>NZ_CP011253.3 GCF_000972785.3 Pandoraea oxalativorans | reverse complement strand
GCAGCGTGTATCCAGGTGGCGCGGGGCCCATCCGACTGCTTCGTCTGGCGCTCTTGCCGTCCACTATCCGTTACATCAGATATGGGGGCAGAACGCGCCAAACCAAGCCGGCAATCCGTCCGCCAACGCATGGGGGACAAGTGGCCGGCCGGGATCGAGTCGGACCAGCGGCGCATTGCAGACGTCCGGCATTCGACGAACCACGGCGCGGCGCTCGGGCTTGGTCTCGCGCGTACGGCCGGTCGCTCCGGCGCGCGCAGACGACAAAACCCGGCGCGCTATCCACATGGCGGCGTCACCGGTACTCTGCTGGGAAAAAAATTGATGGGGGATTTTAACGCCAAAGCGTCCGCAAAGCGAGTTATCCACAGGAATGCCCACAGCACGCGCATCTGCGGGCGGGCGTACCGCGTTAACCCGCCTGACTTCGCACGATGGCTGCGCAAATGACCGGCAATTGCGACGATTTGCCGCGACCGCCAGAACATCTTCACGATTTCCCATTTATCCACCGGCAAAAAGTGAAGCGCCGGGCAATTTCCGCCATTACCCCACAGCCACAGCCCCACGGGCTGGCGGTTCCGCGACAACGGCGGTACCGATCGTGCGCGGATGCCGTCGGGGCGATGGCTAACCTATTGACACACAACGGAAAAGCCGATTAAATAGCGGGTTCGTTAGAAAGATAACCGGATTCCTATCCAACTCCCGACGGCTGGGCCGCGCGTGAAAGTCCTTGAATTTGCAGGTTTTCACGGTGTCCTTGTGGCGTTTTACGATGCTGCTGCGCGGGAATTTTTTCACACAATGAGTGCATCATGAAACGTACTTTTCAGCCTTCCGTGACGCGCCGTAAGCGCACCCATGGCTTCCTGGTTCGCATGAAGACCCGTGGCGGCCGCAAGGTCATCGCCGCTCGTCGCGCCAAGGGCCGTAAGCGCCTGGCCGTCTAATCGCGGTTCTCGGTCGTACCGCGGTTTGCGCGTTAAATCCGCAAGGCGCGAAGTCCCGGCACTGGGGTTTCCCAAAGCCGCGCGACTTCTCAAAACGGATGAGTTTTCATCCGTTTTTAGTTTGCGCCCTCTGCGTCGCAGCGCGCACTTCGTGTTGTATATGCGCTGGCGCGAAGAAGCGCCGGACACCCCTGCCGATGCCACGCCTCATGAAGGCCGCATCGGCATTGTCGTCGGTAAGAAGCATGCACCGCGCGCGGTCACTCGCAATCTGATCAAACGTCAGGCTCGCGAGATGTTTCGTCAGCGTCGTGAGGCGCTGGCCGGCTGGGACTTCGTACTGCGACTGACCCGGCGATTCGACAAGGGGACGTATACGGCGGCCGCTGCGCCAGTGTTGAACACACTGTGCCAGACCGAGTTCGCGCAGCTCTTCGACGCAGCCGAGAAAGCTGCCCGCAAGCGCCGCGCGTTCGACGACAAGATGGAAGGTAGTTAGTCCCACACGGTAGCGCCCGACCCCGGGCATGCGCCGCCCACCCGGCCACCCTGTGGCCGGACTGACAGGCGGAATCGAGATGCGAAGCGTGCTGTTGTTGCTCCTGCGCGGTTACAAGCTGGTGATCAGTCCCTGGCTGGGGAACCGTTGCCGCTTTCATCCGAGCTGCTCCGACTACGCACGCGAGGCCATCGTCGAGCACGGTGCCGGTTACGGCACTTATCTCGCGGCCCGGCGTCTATGTCGCTGTCATCCGTTTCATCCCGGCGGTTTCGATCCCGTACCGCCGGCTCGACACGTCTGTAACGTTCCCGACACCCCCGCCGATGGCGCCGACAAGGCCGCCGGAAGCGACACGTCGCGAGCTGGGCAGTCGGTCTCGTCCGGGCCCGCGGCCGCATCGGCAGTTACGCGCCGCGCGCCGGGCCATTCCTGAGTTTCGTCCACCACGAGTTACCGCATGGACATCAAACGCACCGTACTCTGGGTCATTTTCGCGCTGTCTGTCGTGATGCTTTTCGACAACTGGCAACGCGCCAATGGCCATTCGTCGTTGTTCTTCCCGACGCCGGAAGCTTCTGCCCCGGCCGCCACGGGTAACAACCAGACACCGGCGAACGACCTGCCGCAATCGGCCAACGCCGGTGCCGCCGCAGGCGCCGCACCGGGTAATGCACCCGCTGCGGCCACTGCGCAAAAGGTCCGCATCACGACCGACGTCTATGAAGCCGACATCAGCACGCAGGGCGGCGCGCTGTCGTTCCTCGCGCTCACGAAGTGGCCGGACGCCGACGAGGCCGACAAGCACGTGGTGCTGTTCGACAACACCCCGAGCCATCAGTACTACGCTCGCACGGGTCTGATCGGCGGCGACTTCCCGAACCACAACGACATCTTCACGCAAGTGCCGGGCCCGACCACGATGACGGGCGACACACTGACCGTGAAGTTCGAATCGCCGGTCAAGGGCGGCCTGCAGTTGGTGCGTGCTTACACGTTCCATCGCGGCAGCTATGTGATCGACGTGTCGAACACGATCGTCAACAAGACTGACGCCGCCATCAAGCCGACGCTGTACATGGAACTGGTGCGTGACGGCCGTGAAATCAGCGGCGCGAAGTTCTCGCACACGTTCACGGGCCCGACGGTCTACAGCAGCGACGAGAAATTCCAGAAGGTCACGTTCAGCGACATCGACAAGGACAAGGCGAAGTACGTCAAGCAGTCGAGCGATGGCTGGATCGGCATGGTGCAGCATTACTTCGCCACGGCCTGGATTCCGAAGGAAGGCGAAACGCGCGACAACTACATCGGCAAGATCGACAACGGCCTGTACCGCGTTGGCGTGAAGGAGCAACTCGCGAGCATTCCGGCGAATGGCACCGAGACGGTCGATGCGCGTCTGTTCGCAGGTCCGCAGGAAGAGCACATGCTCGAGCAGATCGCGCCGGGCCTGGAACTGACGAAGGACTACGGTTACTTCACGATCCTTGCCAAGCCGCTGTTCTGGCTGCTCTCGAAGCTGCATGCGCTGATCGGCAACTGGGGTTGGGCGATCATTGCCGTGACCGTGATCATCAAGCTGGTGTTCTTCCCGCTGTCGGCCGCAAGCTACAAGTCGATGGCGCGCATGAAGGAAATCACGCCGCGCATGCAAGCGCTGCGCGAGCGCTACAAGAGCGACCCGCAGAAGATGAACGCGGCGCTCATGGAGTTGTACAAGACCGAGAAGGTCAATCCGTTCGGCGGCTGTATCCCGATCGTGATTCAGATTCCGGTGTTCATTGCGCTGTACTGGGTGCTGCTCTCGTCGGTGGAAATGCGCGGCGCGCCGTGGCTGGGCTGGATTCACGACCTCTCGACGCAGGATCCGTATTACATCCTGCCGGTGCTGATGGCCGTGTCGATGTTCATTCAGACGAAGCTGAACCCGACGCCGCCGGATCCGATGCAGGCCAAGATGATGATGTTCATGCCGCTGATTTTCTCGGTCATGTTCCTCTTCCTGCCGTCGGGTCTGGTGCTGTACTACGTGGTCAACAACACGTTGTCGATCGCGCAGCAATGGTCTATTAACCGAATGCTCGGTACCAAAAAGAAGGAAAAGGCGGCCTGACGAATCAGGTTCGACCGTCTGACCGACATAGCCGCCCGCGAGTCTCTCGCGGGCGGTTTTGTTTGGTGCATGTCAAAATAAGCCACTGTTTTTCAACGAACCGTTCCATGAGCGCTACCGTTTCCACCGTTCCGATTGCCGCCATTGCCACTGCCCCCGGACGCGGTGGTATCGGCGTGGTGCGCGTCTCCTTCGGCAAGCATCGCGGCGAGGCGGTGCAACGAGTCATTGCGCGTCTGGTCGGTCAGCCGCTCAAACCGCGTCACGCGTCGTATCTGCCGTTTCTGGACGGTGCAGGCGACGCGCTCGATCGCGGTATCGCGCTGTACTTCCCCGGCCCGAATTCGTATACCGGCGAAGACGTGCTGGAATTGCAAGGCCACGGCGGGCCCATCGTGCTGCAATTGCTGTTGCAGCGTTGTATCGACGAAGGGGCAGCGCTTGGCGTGCGTCTTGCGGAACCGGGGGAATTCACCCATCGCGCATTTCTGAACGACAAACTCGATCTGGCGCAAGCCGAGGCGGTGGCCGACCTGATCGAGGCGAGCACCGAGGCGGCGGCACGCTCGGCGAGCCGGTCGCTGGACGGTGCGTTCTCGCGCGAAATTCATTCGCTGGTGGATCTGGTCATTCACCTGCGCATGCTGGTGGAAGCGACGCTCGACTTCCCGGAGGAAGAGATCGATTTTCTGGAAGCGGCCGACGCCTTCGGACAACTCGAACGCATCCGCGCGCAGTTGGCGCAGGTGCTGTCGCAGGCCAGGCAGGGTGCGTTGCTGCGCGAGGGGATCAACGTCGTACTGGCGGGTCAGCCGAACGTGGGCAAGTCGTCGTTGCTCAATGCGCTGGCCGGCGCCGAGCTGGCCATCGTCACGCCGATTGCCGGGACCACGCGCGACAAGGTGCAGCAGACGATTCAGATCGACGGCATTCCGCTGCACATCATCGACACGGCGGGATTGCGGGAGACAGAGGACGAGGTCGAGCGCATCGGCATCGAGCGCAGCTGGAGCGAAATCGCGAAGGCGGATGCCGTGCTGCATCTGCTCGACACGCGCACGGGGATGACCCCGGAAGACGAAGTCATCGCGACGCAATTGCCGAAGCACGTGCCCATCGTGCGGGTGTACAACAAGACGGATCTGGCGGGCGAACCGGCGACGGTACTGCCGAAGGAAGGTACGGCGCCACTGGGCGTTCGCTTGTCGGCGAAGGGTGGGCAGGGGATCGATTTCCTGCGTGCGGAATTACTGAAGATCGCGGGATGGCAGGCGGGCAACGAAGGTGTTTTCCTGGCGCGTGAGCGTCACCTGTCGGCGCTGCGCGCGGCGCGCGATCACATCGAGATGGCGGACGCCCACGCGCGTCAGAACGCCGGTGCCCTCGATCTCTTCGCCGAGGAACTGCGTCTCGCCCAGGAACAACTCAGTGCGATCACCGGCGAGTTCACTTCGGATGATTTGCTGGGGGTGATTTTCAGTCGGTTTTGTATTGGGAAATGAGGGAGACTTAGGCAATGAGCCGTACAAAGCTGATACGTAATAGCACAGCAGAGTTCCTGATTTTCACCGGTCAGGCCGGGGAGCAAAGCATCGAGGCACGCTATGAGGATGAAACCTTGTGGCTTTCTCAGAAATTGATGGCGGAGTTGTTCGGCGTCGACGTGCGTACCGTCAGCGAACATTTGAAGAACATCTTCGCCAGCGATGAGCTTACTGCTGAGGCAACTATCCGGAAATTCCGGATAGTTCAGCAGGAAGGCTCGCGCGAGGTGTCGCGATCCGTAGATTTCTATAACCTCGATGCCATCATTTCCGTTGGCTATCGCGTCAACTCCATTCGAGCCACTCAATTTCGTCAATGGGCGACCGGCGTCCTGCGCGAGTTCGCCATCAAGGGCTTTGTGCTGGACCGTCAGCGCATGGAAAACGGTAGTTTTCTTGGCGAAGACTACTTCGACCGATTGCTCGCTGAAATCCGCGAAATTCGCCTCAGCGAGCGACGGTTTTATCAAAAAATTACCGATATCTACGCGACCAGCGTGGACTACAACAAGAACGCACCGACAAGTAAGGCTTTCTTTGCCAAGGTGCAGAACAAGCTGCATTACGCCATTCACGGACAGACAGCGGCAGAACTCATCCGCAGTCGTGCCGATAGCAATAAGCCCCATATGGGGCTCATGTCGTGGGCTGGCGCGCCGGACGGCAAGATATTGAAGACCGACGTAACAGTCGCAAAAAATTATCTACTAAAAGACGAGTTGGATTCTCTAGGCCGTATCGTCAACGCGTATCTGGAACTCGCAGAAGAACGTGCCCGACGCAAGATCCCCATGTCCATGGAAGACTGGTCTAAACGCCTCGATGCCTTTCTGGCATTTGACGATCGTGACGTACTTCGGGACAGCGGCAAGGTGTCCGCAAAAATTGCCCAAATGCATGCGGAGAGTGAATTCGAAAAATACCGCATCGTCCAGGATCGCCTGTTCGAAAGTGATTTTGACAAGATAGTCAAGACATTGGGAACGGACGATCAGTCCCACATGGGCGTCGGAGAAGTTTGATGACTCGGAGGTGGAGGCACGCCGTCAGACTCAAATAAAATTCGAATCGTCGTCGTAGTCGTCGGTGTCCATCAGGCCGTCGTCGATGTTCGAGAAATCCGAGTTCGACGTGTCGAGGAAGTTGTCGCTTCCGCCGCCACTCACACCACTGCTGCCATTACCGTTTCCGTTCTCGTAGATCGTGTTGTTGATGATCGTCTCCGAGGGCATCATGCTGCTGCCCAATCCGCCCATCGCCGGTTGACCGAAGAAACCCCCGCCACCGTTTCGGTGGAACAAGCTCTCGATGCCCTGGAAGAGGAAAGCGCCGCCCGCCACGCCTGCGGCAGTCGTCGCGATGCTGCCGAGCGTGCCGCGTGCGCCGTCGCTCAGCCAGCCCGAACGCTGGGCCGGTGCAGCCGGTTGGGGTGACGCCTGAGCCGGGGCGGGCACCTGCGCCGGATACGACGCCTGCGCAGCCGCAGGGCCGCTGTAGCCCCCCACGCCAGCCGAACCCGGCGCGCCAGTTGCGCCCGCCGCACTCCCGCCATTGCCCCACGCATTCCCTCCGCCAAGGAACGAATCGTGAGCGCCGCCCTGAGCGCCCTGAACACCTTGCGACGCCTGCGCGGCTTGCAACTGCGATTGCAGCGTCGCAATCTGCGCGCGCGCCGAGACCAGCGCATGGTCGAGCAGCAATGCGCGCTGCACCAGCAGGTACGCGGCATCGGGCTGACGGCGCACGGTGTCGGCAATCAACGCCTCGGCTTGCTCGTCCTTGACGCCTGCCTGCGCTTGCGTGAGTTGCGTCAAAAAGCTCTGAAGGGTCTGCATTTCTTGCGGGTTCATGATGGGTCTCTGTGAGCGGCACTTGCGATGCGAGTGGTGTGTGAGTGACGAACCCAGTATGCGAAGCCAAGTTTAAGCGGATCTTAAGACGCTCACCCCGAGATCACCGCACGTGTAACCACATGTAGCCGAGCGCTTGCGGTACACGTCTCGATACACCAGCCACGCCTTCTCCCGCACCGTCGCCCGCGCCCGAAAGGTAATGCTTTGAAACACTTCTGACGGGCAACGTAATTGCTCGCAGGGGCCGTCGGGCCTAGACTCGGAGACGTCAGTTCCAGGGTTCTTCGAGGTCCGCGTCGTGAAACGTCTTCCTGTTGTCCTCGGCTTCGTCGCCGTGGCCGCTGCTATGGCCAGCAGCAGCGCCTTCGCCTGGCATGGCCGCGTGGGCGTCTGGGTCGGTCCCGGCTATTACCCATACCCCTACGCCTATCCGTACGCCGCGCCGTCGCCGTATTACGCGCCGCCCCTCGTCGTCGTTCCCAGCCAACCGCAGCAGTACGTCGAGCAGCCGCAAGCCGGTGCGCAATACGATCAGCCCGGCGCGAACAGCGACACCTGGTACTACTGCGACAAGGCGGGCGCCTACTATCCCTACGTGAAAACGTGTCCTGCCGGATGGCGCGAAGTGCCCGCGCAACCGGCATCGAATTGATCGAGAAACACGTGATGTCATTCGACTCGCAGTACCCGTCGTCGGATCAACGCCGCAAACTCGACCTTGAGTCGATGTCTACCGTCGACGCCGCAAGGTCGCACACGCCGCGTCTGAAACGTCTCGCCGCCCCGGCCGCTGCAGTCATTGCCGCAGCAATGCTTGCGGGTTGCGTCGTGCTCCCTAGCGGCCCGAGCCTGATGGCGCTGCCCGGCACCGGGAAGTCGTTCGATCAGTTCCGGCAGGACGACTTCTCCTGCCGCCAATACGCATCCGGACAAAACGGTGGCGCGGATGCCACCACGGCCGCCAATTCCAGCGCCATCGGTAGCGCCGTACTCGGCACCGCGCTGGGCGCGGCAGCGGGTGCCGCCATCGGCGGCGGATCGGGGGCTGCCATCGGGGCCGGGGCCGGTCTGCTCGCAGGCGGCGCCGTCGGCGCGGGCAACGCCCAGTCGTCTGCATACCTGACGCAAAGCCGTTATGATCAGGCCTACGTTCAGTGCATGTACGCCTCAGGCAATCGCGTTCCCGTGCGCGGCGACATGGTATCGTCGCAACCGATTCAGCGCTATGCACCGCCGCCGCCTCCGCCCCCGGGCTGGAAGCCGCCGCCCGGCAGCTACTGACCCCTATCGACAATAGCGAGAAGACAGCCGTCAGCCGACGTCAGCCCGCCCGGGCACAGACATTGTCCGTCGTACGTGTTCTCGCACGAGACATCCGATGGCCCACGACTCGACGTCCCGCTTCACCTCCCGCATACCGAGCGCATCTGTGTTCCAAAAGCCGCCGCATAAGTCGCTCCATAAAGCGCTATGGCTGACGCTGCCTGCGGCCATCGCCGCCGCATTGTTCGTCACCCCGCACGCGCACGCGCAAAACACGCCTGCCCCGGCCAATGGCGCAGCCCCCGCAGGCGGTTCTTCCGTGTTCAATCCGAGCGCCGATATCTCGCGCGCCGTCTCCCGCGACACCGCCGACACCGCGATCCAGAACAACTGGAACAGCATCACGCGTCCGCCCGCGCCCAAGGCCGAGGAGAAGCCACCTGAGACGCCGCGCCGCAATCGCCGGGGCATCACGCCAGGCATCTCCACGAACTGAGATCGGACGGCGGCGACGCGCCGTCCCCCTGGCATTCGCCGGAACGCCCGCCTACTATGAGAATCATCAGTCGGATCCATTCCCTGGTGTTCCCATGCGACTCTTCCTTGCGCTTTGGCCGGGGCCGAGCGTGCGTGCGCAGCTTCACGAGTGGGCCTTGTCGGCGCATTCGGAATGCGGCGGACGCGTGCTCCGCGCCCAGACGTTGCATCTCACGCTCGCCTTCCTCGACGAGGTCGATCCTGCGCGCCTACCCGTGTTGCTCGCGCTCATGCAACGCACGCCGCTCGAACCGTTCACGCTGAGCTTCGATCATCTGGGCTATTGGTCGGACAGGAAGATCGTCTGGGCGGGTGCGCCGAGCGTGCCTGCCCCTCTCATCGCCGCCCGCGACACGCTGCTCGCTCAATGGCGCGCTACCGGTGCGCGGGTCGTAACGCAGTCCTTCCGTCCCCACGTGTCGCTGCTGCGTCATGCGCGGCGAGCGCCGTCGGATCTCTATCCGCCTGCGCTGATCTGGCATTGCGACGGCTACGTCCTCGTACACTCGGTGCGCACACCGCGCGGGCCACACTATCGCTTGCTGGCCGAGCACCATGGCGGACCGTCCGGCGGGCAAACCGACGGCTTATTCGAGACGTCCGCCGAGAAATCGGCAATGCCCGCAACGCAATACGGTATAGTCGGATGACGATGTGCCGGCCGTCCGGTCGGCGTATCGGTTTCTCGTCATTCGCAGGAGGTTCATGTGCAAGTCGGATCGATCGTCAAATCCAATCACTTTGCAGTGCCGCGTGGTGCCCTTGGCATCGTGACCCGTGTGCTGGGTCATATGGCGATGGTTAAGTGGTATGACGGCCAACCTGGTGCGTCGCGCGAACTCAGTACCGAACCGTTCGACATCGTCGACCTGATAGAAACAGGCGATGTCATGCCCATTGGGGGAAGCCCCATCCTGCATTGAAGGTCGTGCTGCGCCGCGAGGCGCTTGCTAGGCGACACATGAGAAACGCCGGTCCGTCGAAAGACAGGTCGGCGTTTTTCATGGATGCAATGGATTCGGCGCGACGTCCGAAAGGTGCGCGTCAAACATGCCCCGCACGCTGGCGCATGAGCGCGTCGAGCCGGGCGGCCATGCGCTCACGCCGTCTGCGCGACGTGCGATATAGCAGAAACGCCATGCCCAGCAGCACCACGCAGGCAATGGCGAACACACCGTAAGGCAGCGTATCGCCCCCGAGTCGCAAGCTGACTTGCGCGCGCGTCTCGGCGGTGCAGATGATCGTTCCCGCACGCATACCCGTGTAATGCATGCCGCAAACCGCGACCGCCATCACCAGCGCCGCCAGCGCGCGTTGCAGACTCGTTTCCAGATGGAACGCCAGCCACAGCGCCACGCTCGCCGCCACAATCGCGATCAGCACGGACAGCGCAATGATCGTGGTGTCCCATTCGAAATACGCCTGCGTGCGCACCGCGCTCATGCCGAGATAGTGCATGCCGGCGACGCCCAGCCCTGCGCCCACGCCCGCAATCGTGCATTGCAGGATGTTGCGATACGGCGCACGCGCCACGAACCAGAGCGCCGCCCCGGAGACGACCACTGCAAGCACCAGACTGCCAAGGGTCGGCCAGAGGGAATAGGAGACGGGGAACGGCATGCGCTGCGCCGCCATCCCGATGAAATGCATGCCCCAGATGCCGATGCCACCGAGCGCCAGCGCAGACACCGAGAGATAGCCAAGGCTGATGCGTCCGTCTTCGTCACGAATGCGCGACGCCGCGACCAGCGCGACATAAGCCCCCAGCGCCGATATCACAAAGGAAAGCAGGACACGGAATTCGCTGTAATAAAGAGGAACGACGCTACCTGGCTGCATGGGCTTACCCTGTGATTTTGCTGTCGCCGGGACGCCGGTAGGCGGTGGACGAGCGTTTTCTTATTTGAGCCTGCACGACATCGATCAAGCGACGATAGCGCGCCGGGACTGCGACGTTGCATCGCTAACGTCGGGCGCTTCCGGCGATTCAATCCCGCCGCCCGAACGCCGTCAAGAGGCAAAAACGTCTGACGTTCGGGCGCCGCCGATGAATCGCCGTGCCAGCCTCGAACGCCCCGATGAGGGCGGGTCGCAAACCCTTGCAGGGCGCGTGATTCACGCGAGATGAGCTAAATTGCGAGAGGGTTACGAGCGTAAGCTGACAATTTAGAGACTCGCTTCCAAACCTGCGTCGCACAGCGCGCGGGATGTACGGCACCATCCGGGGAAGACTTTTGGCCGCGATGTCACGGATGCCGGACGCTACCGGGGTCGACATCGTCCGGCGACCAATACAGGGAGACGTTTTACATGGCAGACGCCGCCACGGCATCCTCCGCCGCCCCGCCGCAAGGCGCGCCGCTCACCGGCGCACGACTGGCGATCCTCACCGTGGGTCTCGCACTGGGCACGTTCATGGAGGTGCTCGACACGTCCATCGCCAACGTTGCCGTGCCGACCATTGCCGGGAGCGTCGGCGTGTCGAACAGCCAGGGCACGTGGGTGATCAGTTCGTACGCGGTGGCCGCCGCCATCGCTGTGCCGCTGACGGGATGGCTCGCGCGGCGCGTGGGCGAAGCGAGGCTCTTCGTCATGTCCGTGGCGGCGTTCACCATCGCATCGATGCTGTGCGGCCTCGCACCGAACATGGAGTCGCTGGTCTTCTTCCGTCTGCTGCAAGGACTGGTCTCCGGCCCGATGGTGCCGCTCTCGCAAACGATTCTGCTGCGCAGCTTCCCCGAGAAAAAACGTGGCCTTGCGCTCGGCCTGTGGGCCATGACCGTCATCGTCGCGCCGATCTTCGGCCCCGTCGTCGGCGGCTGGATCACCGACAACTACACCTGGCCGTGGATCTTCTACATCAACGTACCGGTCGGCATCTTCTCGGCCGTATCGTGCCTGATCCTGCTGCGTGGGCATGAAACAAAGACACAGAAACTGCCCATCGATCTGATCGGTCTCGCGCTGCTGGCCATCGGCGTCGGCTCGTTGCAGATGATGCTCGACCTAGGCAAGGATCGCGACTGGTTCAACAACAGCCTGATCGTCACTCTCGCGCTCACTGCCGCGATCTGTCTGTCGTTCCTGATCCTGTGGGAGCTGACGTCCGACAAACCGATCGTCGATCTCACCCTGTTCAAGGATCGAAACTTTGCGCTGGGCGTCGTGGTGATTTCGTTCGGCTTCATGACGTTCTTCGCGTCGGTCGTGATCTTCCCGCTGTGGTTGCAAACGGTGATGGACTACACGGCGGGCAAGGCAGGGCTTGCGACAGCGCCGGTGGGCCTGCTGGCGCTCGTTCTCTCGCCCATCATCGGACAGAACATGAACCGGCTGAATCTGCGCGCCGTCGCCTCGTTCGCGTTTTTCGTGTTCGCGGGGGTGTCGTTCTGGAACTCAAATTTCGCGCTGAATCTGTCGTTCGCGAAGGTCATCGAGCCACGACTCGTGCAGGGCATCGGCATCGCGTGCTTCTTCGTCCCGGTCACGACCATCACGCTTTCCAGTATCTCGGACGAACGTCTGGCGGCGGCTTCGGGCTTGTCGAACTTCTTCCGGACGCTCTCGGGCGCCATCGGCACGGCGGTCAGTACGACGATGTGGGAGGACCGCGCGATCTATCATCACGCGCGGCTCGTCGAGCACGTCACGCCGTACTCCGACGCCACGACAAGCTACCTCGACCAGCTCCGTCAGGGGCTCGGTCTCACGAACGGCGCGGATCTCGGGGTGCTCAACGATCTCGTCACGCGGCAATCCTTCATGCTGGCGACGAACGACATCTTCCATCTCTCGGGATACGTCTTTCTCGCGATGGCGGCGCTGGTTTGGCTGACCAAACCGAAGAAGGGAACATCGGCGGCGATGGGGCACTGATCCCTGATCCCCGGCCCTCCCTATCGCGCGGGGGCACTATCGGCGCGATAGGGGCGCGTGTTCCCTGTACATCACGGTCATCGTTCCAGATCCGCAACAATACTTTTCGACTTCGCGGCTTCTGGGCGTCACTGCACAGCGCTAACATGCGGTATTGCGCCCGGTTGGGCGTATTTGCGTTTTGGTTCCCCCGCAACGTTTCTCTGCCAACAGGTACCCGGCATGTTGTTCGATCTCATCGCCCGCTTCGGACTCTGGCTCGTCTTTCTGAATATCTTCGGACAGGCGCTGGGGCTGCCGTTGCGCGCTTATCCCACGCTTATCGTGACGGCCTCGACATCGCTGTTCCCGCCGATGTCGATCGTCGCACTGGCGGTCGTTGCTGCACTACTGGGCGACGCGCTCTGGTTCCTCGCCGGACGCCGCTACGGCCACCACATCCTGCGCCTGATGTGTCGTCTGTCGATTTCGCCCGACACGTGCGTGAGCCGCACCGAAGGGGCCATCGGACGTCACGGTGTGCGGGTACTGATGTTCGCGCGCTTTGTGCCGGGCCTCTCGGCGTTGTCGGTGCCGATGGCTTGCGCGCTCGGGGTCTCGTGGCGCACGTTTCTGATGTACGACGCCATCGGTGCCGTGCTCTGGTCGGGGCTTGCGGTGGCGCTCGGCGTCGGCTTTGCCTCGCACATCGTCGCGGTGCTCGACGCCTTCGATACCCTTGGCCGCGGCGTGCTCTGGCTGGTGGTGCTGATTTTCGCGCTGTACCTGCTCAACCGTTGGCTCAACCGTTACCGGCTGTTGCGCTCGCTGCGCATGGCGCGTATCGGCGTGCAGACGCTCGAATCGTGGATGAAGGACGACATCACACCGGTCGTGATCGACGTGCGCTCGGCCGCGCGCCGCGCCGTGGACCCGTTCACGATTCCGGGCGCACTGGCTATCGAGCCGGACGAGATCGCGGCCAAACTGAAAGACGTCCCGCGCGATCGCCGGATCGTGGTGTTCTGCGCATGTCCCAACGAAGTGACGGCAGCGAAGCTGGCGCAAGACCTGCGCCGACAGGGATTTTCGGAGGTGCGTCCGCTGCTCGGCGGACTCGATGCATGGCGTGACGCCGGCTACACGGTCGAGAAAATCGACGGCATGGAAATGCTCGTGCCTGCGCACTGATATCTGACGCTCGCGCATTCGATTGCGCACAACTGAATGACGCGCGCTTTTCCGCAAGGAAGCGCGCGTTTTGTTTCGACTACGCGTCTTTGAGGGCGTCGCGCAATTGCAGAAGCAGGTTACGCAGCGTCTTTTGCGCGGTGTCCGACTGCCCTGTCGCTGTCTGCACTTGCGCGGGCACCTGACGTGCCTCGCGACGCAGATTCGCGCCACGCGGCGTGAGATCGATGAACACCTGACGTTCGTCGACTTCGCCGCGACGACGCGTCAAAAGCCCCATGGTTTCCAGTCTTTTCAGCAAAGGTGTCAGCGTTCCGGAGTCGAGTCCCAGACGTGCACCCAACTGATTGACGGCGATGTCGTCCTGCTCCCAAAGCACGACCATCGCGAGGTATTGCGAGTAGGTCAGACCGAGTCTGTCGAGCATCGGTTTGTGTGCTTTGGTCATCGCCAGCGATGCGGAGTACAACGCGAAGCCCAATTGATCTTCCAGACGCACGGGCGTTTTTTGTGCGGCCTTTTTGCTCACTGCCATTCGGGTATGACGCTTCGGTTCCAATTCGATTGCGCGCCATTCTATTTCACCGCGTGGAATGTGACCAGCGCGAAGCGCGGTATGGCGATGAGCACGACGGCGTGTTTGGCACGGTCGAAACATCGACGCCGGAGTATCGCGCCTGTCGTGCCCGCTAATGGAGAGCGGCGACGACGGCGCGGTCCTGCTCCCGGTCGACAGGGCAGGGAAAAGCGCCGGGACCGAAGCCATCGCGGCATCCGTCTGCCTGGCGTCTGGCCGTGGACCACCCCCGGAAATCGGAATTCACCGAAGCCGAAGCGCAGGGAAGGGGGAAATCGACGGCGTCGCGTTGCGCTGCGCTGCGGATTTCCTCGACTCGGTTGAAAACGAGGCACGGAAAAATGCCTTACCTGATCAATCCTCAGTTTTTATTTAACCGGTAGAAGGCCTTCCGGAAAATCGACCTCCCCGGCATCCCTCTACATCAACGCCGTGCCAGAGGCGGGGACGGCAAACCGCACGCCCAAAATCGCTCCGAGGAGAAAGAAGCGGCGAATTTCGATTCGGAAAAATCCGCTTCGCCCCAGCGAGCCTCGCTGTAACGCATTCTCGACAAAACGCCCTCCAAAAATTACGTTATCTGAGCAACCCTCAGTTTTCGCGACGAAGATCCACCTCGGGCCGTGCGCTTTCAAAAAAAGGCGTCGATCGATACCATGAGGCCCAACTACGACAACAACTGTCTTCTATCCGTGCCAGCAGTGTCCGCCTGGGCCAAATCGCCTGTCGTTGTGTGGGTGCGGCGTCAGTTCGCACCGAACACCCTGCAAATCACGTTGCTGCTCGCCGGCATCGTCGGGCTGCTGGGGGCGCTGGCGACCGTGGCGTTTCGTGAAGCGCTCTCCGGTTTGCAATTTCTCCTGGCCGGTCATCGCAGCGGCATGGTCGAGCTGGCCCTGAACTTCGACTGGTGGCAGCGCCTGCTACTGCCCACCGCAGGCGGCCTGATCGCGGGACTCATCCTCCAGTACGCCACGCTCTGGGTGCCCAAGAAGGGCGCCGATGACTACATGGAAGCCATTGCCATCGGCACGGGCGTCCTGAGTCTGCGTCAGACGCTCGTCAAAAGTCTGTCCTCGCTATGCTCGGTGGCCTCAGGCGCGTCGATTGGCCGGGAAGGGCCGATGGTGCAACTCGCCGCGATGTTCGCGTCGCTGGTCGGCCGCATTCTCGCGTTCCCGCCCGAGCGGCTGCGCCTGCTGGTCGCGTGCGGTGCTACGGCCGGTATCACGTCCGCTTACAACGCCCCCATCGCGGGCGCACTGTTCATCTCGGAAATCGTCTACGGCTCGATCTCGACGGCCACACTCGGGCCGCTGGTCGTGGCATCGGTCATCGCCAATATCGTGATCCGCCAGTTCCTCGGCTACGACGCCGTCTATCAGATGCCGCGCTTCGACTTCGTCTCCGGCTGGGAGGTCTTTTTCTATGTCGGGCTCGGCGTACTGGCCGGAGTGCTCGCGCCGCTGTTCCTGCGCCTGCTCGACACCGCGAAGCAACGCTTTAGCGCCTTGCCCGTCCCGCTGTTCCTGCGTCTTGCGATTGGCGGGCTGATCGTGGGCGTGCTGTCGTTGCGAGTGCCGCAGGTCTGGGGGAATGGTTACAGCGTCGTGAACTCGATCCTGCACACGCACTGGGCGTGGCAGGCGCTCGCGATGGTGCTGGTCTTCAAGGTGCTCGCGACGGCTTCGTCCGCCGGTTCGGGCGCGGTGGGCGGGGTCTTCACGCCGACGCTCTTCGTGGGTGCTGCGCTCGGCAGCCTGTACGGGCTGGCGATGAACGCACTGGCCCCGTCGACAGCATCGGTCGCGAGCAGCTACGCTGTGGTCGGCATGGGGGCGTTTCTGGCAGCTACGACATACGCGCCGCTGATGTCGATTCTGATGATCTTCGAGATGACGCTGAGCTATCAGGTCGTTCTGCCACTCATGCTCGCCTGCGTCACGGCCTATCTGACGGCGCACACGCTGCGCGCCGAGTCGGTGTACGCCAAGTCGCTGCGGCGCAATCTGGTGGCAGGCCGCTGGCTCTCGATGACGGGCGAGGGCAGCGAGATGCGCCTGTCGTCGCTGGCGGTGGATAACGACGCGGTGGTGAGCGCCGCCGACAGTTCGGAGACCATCGGCGAGCGCTTCGTCGAGACCGGGTACCGCAACCTCGTCGTGCGCGCGGATGACGGTCGCCTGATCGGCACGCTCGACGCCGCAAGCTGGTGGCGTCGCCAGGCGACGGGCAAACCGGAACTGTGGACGCAAACCGTTACGCCATGCAAGGCGCTCGACGGCGATATGGCGCTGGTCAGCGCGCTTCGCTCGGTCGGCAAGATGCACGCCGACTGGGTGCCGGTGACGGGTGTCGACGGGAAGTGGCTGGGCGTGGTCTCGCTGCCCGGGCTGATTGAAATCGTGACCGAAGAGCGGGGTACGGAATGAATCGCCGCCCGGGCACTGGTCCGCTCGTTCCCGCGCAGCCGTCGACGACCGAAAACGGCACGCCATACTCGGAATTGTTCGATGACGTCTATCACCGCGCCGGCGGCGCGTTGGTTCAGCCGCGCCATGTGTTTCTGGTAGGCAACGGCCTGCCCGGGCGCTGGCGCGGCCGCGATCAGTTCGTCGTCGTCGAGACAGGCTTCGGTCTGGGCCTTAACTTTCTCGCGACGTGGGCGGCGTGGCGCGAAGACCTGCAACGTCCTGCGCGGCTGCACTTCGTCTCCATCGAGAAGTTTCCCTTCCGCCCGCTGGATTTGCGCCGCCTGCTCGAACCGATGCTCGTGCAGCCGGGCATGACCGAACTGGCGCCGCTGGTGCAGCGGCTATGCGACGTGTGGCCAGCCCCCGTGGCGGGTTGGCACCGGTTGGAACTGGCCCCCGGGGTCGTGCTGAGCGTGGGCTTCGGCGACGTCGTCGATCTGCTGCCGACGCTGCGCGTCGGGGCGGACGCGTTTTACCTCGACGGGTTCTCCCCGACGAAGAACCCCGATATGTGGACGGTGGCAGTCTTCAAGGCGCTCGGGCGTCTCGCGCGCGATGGCGCAACGCTTGCGACGTACACCGCTGAGGCGCAGGTCCGACATGACCTCGTCGCCACCGGGTTTCAGGTCGTACGGCATGACGGCGACGGGCCGAAGCGCTCGATGCTCGCGGGGCCCTACACACCGCCGTACCGCATGCGACGCTACGATCCGCCGCCGGTACCTTCGCCTCGCGCGCGCGAGGCCATCGTCGTCGGCGCAGGCATGGCGGGCGCGGCGATGGCGCGTCGGCTCGTCGCGCGCGGGTGGCGGGTGCGTCTTTTCGAACGGGCGCAGGCCCCGGGCACCGCCGCCTCGGGCAACCCGGCCGGCGTCTTCCATCCGCAATTGTCGGCCGACGACAACGTGCTCTCGCGACTGACGCGCGCCGGCTTTCTCTACGCACTCTCCCAATGGCGAACGCTGCCCGGCGGACTGCCCGGACACGCTGACGGTTTGCTTCAGGTCGCCACGTCCGACACGGAAGCAAAAGCCTTGCAGCACCTCATGGATGCGCAGGCGTATCCAGAGTCGTACGCGAAGTGGGTCGACGTTGGACAGGCTTCGGCGCTCGCCGGGCAGACGCTCGCATATGGCGGCGTCTGGTATCCGGAGGGCGGATGGCTTGCGCCATCGATGCTCTGCCGCGCCGAGCTGGTCGCTGCGGGGCCGTCGCTCGATGCGCGTTACGGGGTGAGCGTCGAGCGGCTCGAGCGCCGTGAGGACGGCCGCTGGACGGCACTGGACGACGCGGGCCGCGCGCTGGCCGAAGCGGATGTCGTCATCGTGACGGCGGCCGACGTCTCCCAGGAGCTGCTCTCGCCTTATCTCGGGCCCGAGTACCTCCCGGTACGGCGGGTGCGCGGGCAACTGACCTTTTTGCCGCCCGACGTCTTGCCTGGCCTGCGCGTGCCGGTGTGTGGAGACGGTTATGTCGCGCCGTCCCCCTTGGGCGGTGCCGGGCCCATCACGGGTGCGACCTACGGATTCGACGATCCGGTCGAGGACGTGCGTCTGGCCGACCATCAGGCGAACCTGCGACGCCTCGCTGCGCTGCTCCCGGCCCATGCCGAGTTGTTCGGGGACGAGGGCCTTGCCAATGCAAGCGCCGCCGCCGAGCTGGGCGGGCGCACTGCGTTTCGCGCGATGGTCCCCGATCGTCTTCCGATGGCGGGGCAGTTGCCGGATCTGAGCGCCATCGAGCCGCTACGGCGGCGTCTGACCGGCGGGCATCTGCGGGATCTGCCACGTCTGCACGGCCTATACGCGAGCTTCGCTTTTGGGTCGCGGGGGCTGGTATTCGCGTCGTTGTGCGCGGAGCTGGTCGCCAGCCAGATCGAGGGCGAGCCGTGGCCCATCGGCAGCGATCTCGCAGACGCTATCGATCCGGCGCGCTATCTGATACACGCACTGCGCAAAGCGTGATGGGCGAAACGGCAAAACCCAACGCTAGCCGTTATTCGCGCCCTTCGTCACTCTCGGATCTGCCACGTCATGGGCCGGTTCTCTGAAAATGCCGACACCCTCAATAAATCGAATCTGACCCTATAGGGGTTCAACGTCCGCCCCATGCGGGGGCGACGCGCCGCCGGCGCTTGCCCCCGTACTTTCCTGCCCCGGCACCGATCTGAAGCGTCCAAAGTGCGGTCCGCGTCCCTGAATGCCTTGCAGAAATCCGGCGACTGGCGGTGAAGTGCCCGGACACGCCCGAGCAGCGGGGCGGTGGCCGTCTAGACGACCGTTTGAAAGCCTCTGAAACCGTCTGTGGCAAAATGACCCCAACCCTTCGGGTCCGTCGCGCATTTGTCTTTTCATCTGCAACCCCGCGCGCGACTTTCTTTCCTTTTCACCATTTGATGCGCCGTCAAGCGGCGCAAAGCGAGCATTAATGACGTCGGAACTGTCCCTTTTCCCGGGCTGGCCGCCGGCGCCCGATCCCGTTTTCTTCGCAGGGCTGGCATTGGTCTTTGCCGGTCTCGCAGGGGAAATCTGTTTCCGGAGACTGCGCCTGCCGCGCATCACCGGTTACGCCGTGGTCGGGCTGGTCGGTGGCACCCTGGGTCTTTCCTCGATGCTGGACGCGCAGACCAGCGCGGCCATCCGGTTGCTGATCGACCTGGCGCTGGGCCTGCTGCTGTTCGAACTGGGTAGCCGCCTCAACCTGAAATGGATGCGGGCCAATCCCTGGATCATCGTCACCAGCGCGCTCGAAGCTTTGCTTACGTTCATCGCGGTCTACGTAGTGTTGCGCGTGTTCAGTGTCTCGCCACTCACGGCGGTCCTGATCGCGTCCATCAGCATGGCCACATCGCCAGCGCTGGTCATCCAGCTCAAGAACGAGTTGCGGGCCGAGGGGCAGGTCACGGAGCGTCTGCTGGCGCTGGCCGCCCTGAACAGCGTCTATGCGGTCGTAGCGGTCAAGCTCGTCTACGGGTGGATGCACCAGGCCTACCACTCCAGCTTCTGGGTGGTGCTGTTCCATCCGCTGTATCTGCTGATCGGCTCGATCGTGCTGGCGTTCGTGCTGGCCAAGGCCTGCAATCTGGTCTTCCGCAAGTTTGGCAGCCAGGACCATCACGCTTTCGTCATGCTGATCGGTCTGATCATGCTGATGGTCGCGCTGGTGCACATGCTCAAGCTGCCGAACTCGCTCACGCTGTTGCTCGCCGGGATCATTTTCCGGAATCTGGACGAGCGTCCACAGCTGTGGCCAGCCTATTTCGGCACCGCCGGGTGGCTGCTTGCCGTGGTGTTGTTCGTGCTGACGTCGCTGGCATTCCAGTGGGAATACCTCGTGCTTGGCGGACTCGCGGCGCTGGCAATCATCATCGTTCGCGGCGCCGCCAAGGTGGTCGGGACGGTGGCCGTCGCCCATCAGGCCGGGATCAGTTACAAGCAGGCCGTCGCGCTCGGGATGTCGTTGTGCCCGATGGCCAGTCTCGCGTTCGTACTCGTCGCCGACACATACGACATCTACCCGCAGTTCGACCCGATGCTCAAGGCCGTGGTGATGTGCACCATCGCATTGCTGCAACTGGCTGGCCCGCTGGTGGTCTATTGGGCGTTGGCCCTTGTCGGTGAACGGAAGGATTAAGCCATGTCATTAGAAGAATTCATTCCCTCGAAGCCTTGCACCTTCGGTGTGGAGCTGGAGATGCAGATCGTCAATCGTCACGATTACGATCTGACCAAGGCCGCGTCCGACGTGCTGCGGCTCGTCGCCAAGGAGACGCATCCGGGCGAGATCAAGCCGGAGATGACGGAAAGCATGATCGAGTTGTCGACCGACATCTGCCACCACCACAGCGATGCCGTCGCGCAGTTGCGTCGTGTGCGCGACGTGCTGGTGGCCGCCAGCGACCAGCTCAACGTCGGCCTGTGTGGCGGCGGCACACATGCCTTCCAGCGCTGGAGCGAGCGCACGATCTACGACTCGCCGCGCTTTCACTTCCTGTCCGAACTCTATGGTTATCTGGCCAAGCAGTTCACCGTTTTTGGTCAGCACGTCCACATCGGTTGCCCGGATCCGGACAGCGCGTTGTACCTCCTGCACGCCATGTCGCGTTACATCCCCCATTTCATCGCGCTGTCGGCCTCGTCGCCCTACGTGCAGGGGGTGGACACCGGTTTCCATTCGGCCCGTCTGAACTCGGTTTTCGCGTTCCCATTGTCGGGCCGTGCGCCGTTTGTCCTGAAGTGGTCCGACTTCGAGACCTACTTCGACAAGATGGTGAAGACGGGCGTGGTCGAGAGCATGAAGGACTTCTACTGGGATATCCGTCCCAAACCGGGTTTTGGGACGATCGAGGTCCGGGTGATGGATACCCCCTTGTCGGTAGACCGGGCGGCCGCTATCGCCTGTTACATTCAGTCTCTGGCCCATTATTTGCTCAATGAGCGTCCGTTCGAGCTCAGCGAGGACGATTACCTGGTCTACACGTTCAATCGCTTCGAGGCGTGCCGTTTCGGTCTGGAAGGCGCTTACGTGGATCCGCAGACGGGTGAACGCTCGATGCTGGGCGATCACATTGCAAAGACCCTGGAACTCATCAAACCTCACGCTGCGGCCCTAGAAGCCGAAGCGGCCTGCGAGGACATCCGTCAGCTCGTGTCCTCAGGAAAGAACGATGCGGTCTGGTTGCGTGAGATCCATGCAGACGCCAAGTCGCTTAACGAGATGGTTCGTCAGCAATGCCTTCGCTGGGCCGCATGACCTGAAACACTTGTTGCAAGTCCTGTCGGTTGTCTGACGACCGGTTTGACGAAACCCCGCCTCGGCGGGGTTTTTTCTTGCCCGACGGTTTGCCGTGGGGGTTTGAGTCTTGTTTAGAGGCAAACCTGTGTGCGAACACGCTTTGCAGGGGCTCACGTCCAAGGAATCACGCATCGCGGGCGCTGCGCTCCCCACTTTTTCCACTGTGTGGACCGACAGGCTTTTTCGCCGTTTTCGCGAGGCTCATAGCAAGGTTTTAAGGTTTTAATAGGTTTACTGTATGTATACATAGTAGTAGTTAACAAAGGCGACCCACTTCTGTGGATAACCACAGTAAACGTCGAGTAAACAGGACCTTGCCGGAATGAGAACTGGATGGACAAACAGCGGGTATCCAGAGAACAACCCGGAACAGTTTTCGACCCCTGTGGAAAGATTCGCGACTTATCCCGAACCCATGCACAACTAGTCCGATAACTTATCCATAAAGTTATCCACAGGCGCTAAAATTTTGTGCAAAGCACCTCGAAAAACACGGTTTTGTGGATAATTTTGACGTTCTCGCATTGGCCGACCGGTTCGCGGCTACAATCTCGCCACGCCGAATCCCGGACCTGCCGTACGTGGTGTAAGAAGTGAATGATGTTGGTTTTGATAGCCGTAACGAGCGACAGCCCCCTTTCGGCCAAATTTCTCATTTCGCGTGTTCCGCAGCACTCGCTTGCCGACACGCCGATCAGTTCTTTCCCTTTTTTTTCGCGCAGCACGACCCTCGGCCACTGACGATCGACGGTCGTGTTTCAAATCATTTGCGTTCTGTCCTAAACGCAAGGGAGGGCTGCGCGCGCGCGTCCTGACACGAGCAAGGCGGCGTTGTCTCGAATATCTAGTGATTTTGGGAGGGGACGTAACAGGGACGCTGCGCACGCGCCGCGCGTCGTTACGGTCTACGAGCCACGTCCGGAGAGGCTTTGCGAGCGAGGTGCGAATTGGTCTGGGGTACGACGTGCTTCGACACGCCGCCGCGCGTTACATCAATTCAGCGAGCGATGTAATTCGCATGGGATGCGAAACGTTTTTTCCGACGCGACGCTTCGCTCCACAAGTGCGCAGGACACCAATATTTTGTAAACATCGAGAGTAGGATTTGGGAGATCAGTACAAGAACTGATACGCCAAAATTAAACTCAGAACACACAATGGAATCGTGGTGGGGCGGCGGGTTCAACAGCGACTCGCCGTCGAGTATCGACACGGAAGTGGCTTAGGGTTTCCCCCGGGCGGGGCGCCGAAATATACGAAGCAATAGGCAGAGACGTGTGATGCACCGCCCGTGAGTTCATTTGACAAGCTGTTTTATCGACGTATAGTTTTTAGAAATCCTAACGAAAATCATGGCTACCCCGACCCCACTTGATGAACCGCTTTCCAAGCGCGTCACGGCAAGTTTGCTGCGCATGGGAACTGCGTTACGGAGCCACGCCTGGGAAGGCGCGGCACTGTCTGGATTGACGCCGACGCAGGGTGAGATTCTCACGCTCCTGCTCATGCGCGGCGTGCCGATGCGACTGGGCGAAATTGCGGAGGATGCCGCGCTCACATCGGCCACGGTCAGCGAGGCCGTGAGTACGCTTGAGAGCAAGGGCCTCGTCGAGAAGCGTCGCGACGCCAACGACGGTCGCGCGCTGGCTTTGCGCCTGACGGCCAAGGGCCGAACGTCTGCCAAACGGGCTTCGCAATGGGCGAGCTTCGTGACAACGGCTGCCGACGTGCTGAGCGAGAAGGACCGGGCACAGCTGTACCGCATGCTCGTCAAGCTCATGTCCACAATGGAGAGCCGCGGAGACATGCCGCAGCAACGCATGTGCCTGACGTGCGAGCACTTCGAAGCCGCACCGCGCGGCAAGGGCATGTACCACTGCAACTATTTCAATACGACGTACGATGATTCGCGTCTTGCGATCGACTGCAATGCGCACCAGGAAGCCGACCTGGCGACGCGCAACAAGGTCTGGAAGCTTTACAGCAAGAGCTGAACGCCGGACCGGCATTCGCTGCGCTCGGGCGAGATGCCCGAGCAGGGCGAATCAAGGGGGAGAACGTCATCCGCGACCGGGTGACGTTTTTTTTCGTCGGACGTTGTCACGCACATGAGCGCCGCGTGCCTGTACACTGCGCTTTTTTGCATCCACGAAACCTCATCGCATAGAGATGGCAGCCAAGCGCAGAATCGAAGTCAGGAAGTCGGGCGTCCACGGTAAGGGGGTGTATGCGGTCAAGCGCCTCAAGAAAGGGGATCGCGTGATCGAGTACAAGGGCGAGATCATTTCGTGGCGCGAGGCGTTGCGTCGCCATCCGCACGATCCGGATCATCCGACCCATACGTTCTACTTCAGCCTGGAAGACGGTCGCTGCATCGACGGCAAGGTCGACGGGAACAATGCTCGCTGGATCAACCACGCGTGCTCGCCGAACTGCGAAGCGCGCGAGGAAGGGGAGCACGTCTATATTTATGCGATGCGCGATATCGATGCGGGCGAAGAGCTTTTCTACGATTACGGTCTTGTGATCGACGCCCGCTATACCAAGAAACTCAAACGCGAATACGCTTGCCACTGCGGCAGCAAGGCCTGTCGCGGCACGCTGCTCGCGCCGAAGCGCTGAGCGCATGAAAGACGGGGAAGGTTAGCGCGATGCGCGGTCGCCGGCGAACTGGTCGATGGCCAGGGCCAGGTCGACGTCGCGTTGCGTCAGACCATCGGCGTCGTGCGTCGAGAGGGTGATGTCCACACGGTTGTAGACGTTGAACCACTCCGGGTGATGGTCCATCTTTTCCGCCTTGAGCGCGACTTGCGTCATGAAGCCGAAGGCTTCGTTGAAGTCGTGAAACGTGAAGCTGCGCTGGATGGCGTCGCGTCCGACCACCTGGTGCCACTCGGGCAGTACTTCGGCCAGGCTGGCGCGTGCCTCGGATGAGAGTCGTGTTGTCATGGCATTCCTTTCAAAACGTTTCTTGCAACCATGAACGGCCGGTTCGCCGGTTCATTCGGCCTATTGTTTCACAGGCGGGCGGCGCACGTGTGTAAGCGCTGTCTGATTGCGCTTGCGTCTGATAGCGCTTGAAGGGGGCTTGGGACGAAAGCGCCCGGGTCGCCCCGGGACGTGCCATCATGCCGGCAGCAGAATCTGTGTGTCTTCCGGGCGGCGTGCGTTGGCTTCGAACGACGGCTGTTCGGCAAACGCCTTGAACAGCGCCGGGAGGTCGGCGCGCATGGCGTCGAACAACTGGGCGAAGTCGTCGATGACGAAGTACGTCTGTTGAAACGTATCGATGCGGTATTGCGTGCGCAGGACGCGCTCAAGCGAAAAGCCGATACGATTCGGCTCGCGCGAGGTCAGCGAGAAATCCGTTTCACCACGGCTCGATACGATGCCTGCGCCGTAGATCCGCAGACCGTCGCCGTCACGCATCAAACCGAATTCAACCGTGTACCAGTACAGACGTGCCAGCAGCGGCAGCGCGCCGAGCGATTGCGCGACCGTGCCCGCTTTCCCGTAGGCCTGCATGAAGTCGGCGAACACGGGATTGGCGAGCAGCGGCACGTGACCGAACACGTCGTGAAAGCAATCGGGTTCCTGAAGGTAGTCGAGCTGGTCCGGACGGCGCATCCACCAGGTTGCCGGGAAGCGGCGATTGGCGAGATGGTCGAAGAAGACTTCGTCCGGCACGAGTCCGGGCACCGCCACGACCTGCCAGCCGGTGGCTGCCATCAGCTTTTCGTTCAGACGTTCGAACTCCGGCACGCGACGTGCGTCCATGTCGAGAGCACGAATGCCCTCCATGAAGGCATCGCAGACTCGACCGGGCAACATCGCCGTCTGACGTTCGTACAACTGCTGCCACACCGCGTGATCGACCGCGCCGTATTGCTCGACGGGTTGATCGATGGTGAAGTCGGAGCGGGTCGTGAGACCTGCGTCGAATTGCTCCTGGAGCATGGCAGTAAGGGACATGATGCGAACGACTCAATTAAGCGGTGACAATGATTGAAAGTGTATTGCGCATGGCATGCGAAATGGGCGCATAATGCGCCTGTGGTGAAAGTCGTTTGCATAAATTTCGCATAAAAATGTGATTTATTGCGGAGAATCGTCATGCTTGATCTGGATAGCTTCGATTTGGCCCTTTTGGACGCCTTGCAGAAGGAAGGCCGGGCCACCCATCACCAGTTGGCAGAGCATGTGGCGTTGTCGGCGTCGCAGATCGGTCGACGCCTGCAACGGCTCGAAGCCGCGGGCGTGATCGAGGGGTATCGCGTGGTATTGCGCCCCGAGGCGTTAGGCCTGGCGGTGACCGCGTTCACGACCCTGCGCCTGCAACATCACGGCGATCAGGTCATCGAACGGTTTCAGGCGGAGATCGATTTGCTGCCCGAAGTGCTGGAGTGCCACGCCGTGGTGGGCGAGGCCGATTACCTGCTGAGGATCGTGGTGCCGGATCTGAACGCCTTGTCGGCGTTCGTGATGAAGCGGCTGATGCAGGTGCCGGGCGTGGAGAACGTGCGCTCGAACATCGTGCTGAGCGCGTTCAAGCGCAGCAACGCGTTGCCACTGAGCTATCTGTCGAACAACCGTCCGGCGTCACGCTGATCGCTGATCGCTGATCGCTGATCGCTGATCGATGTCGTGACGATGGCGACGCTGCGCGGCACCGGCCGCCGCGTTGCCCCGGGACGGGGTTCAATCCTCCGGCATCAGCCACGGCTTCACGTAGCGTCCGTAGATCAACGACTGGATAAGCGCGACGGTGGAGCCGATCAACACTTCGATCACGCGCAGCATGGCGAGGCTGAGCTCTTCGTGCAGCCCTTGCCCCTGTCCGCTAAGCGCCGCCGACATCAGAATCACGACCGTGGCCGGTCCCAGACGCCAGTTCGCCGGATAGTTCTGCACCAGCATGGCCGCGAGCGTCGCAATCGTAATGCCCACGAGCATCGCCGCCAGACCCGGTCCCATCACCAGCAGCACGATACATGCCACGACCGCCCCGGTGATCGTGTTGATCGAGCGCGCCTTGAAGTTGCTGCGGGCTTGCAACGGATCGGGCTCGGTCACGATGATGAGCGAGATCATCGCCCAGTACGGTTCGGGAAATCCTGCGGCGCGCAGACCGAACCAGACGATCAGCGACCCGGTAAGAATCTTGACGAGATAGACCAGCGCGTTCTTCTTCGGGTGCAGAAAGGCGATGGACATTGGCGGTGCGAGCGATGAATGCGGGAAGCGCCAGTGTGACATAGGCCGCTTTCCTGTTTGCCCATTCGCAAGACATTCACAAGATTTTCGAAGCGCATTCCGAGCGACTGCCCGGACGATTCCGACCCGTCCGTGGATCCCATCCCAAATATCGTTTTCCGTCCAAGTTCTG
The DNA here is from genome assembly GCF_000972785.3 of Pandoraea oxalativorans. NCBI lineage: Bacteria > Pseudomonadati > Pseudomonadota > Betaproteobacteria > Burkholderiales > Burkholderiaceae > Pandoraea > Pandoraea oxalativorans. Next base: position 5,603,269 of record NZ_CP011253.3, on the reverse strand, counting down.
TTGGGAAACGGTTCGATATGCCAAAGACTGCGGGTTAGAATCGCCTCACCAGAACCCGGGAGGAGTCCGGCATGCATAGCCGAACGCAACGCGTCTGGCCGACCGCGCCGTTGGCGTGGGCGGCGCTGAGTCTTGCAATGATCATGGCGTCGCCAGTACAGGCCGCTCGCGTCGTAAGCGTCAGCCCACAGGGCGAGGTCGCGAGCGTGAATCAGGTCGTCGTGAAGTTCGACGAAGCGATGGTGCCCGCAGGCGATCCTCGGGCGACGGCGCCCGCTGCCGTGCGGTGTACGGATGCGTCGCTGACCGGTGACGGTCACTGGCTCGAACCCAAGATCTGGGTCTTTGACTTCAAGAGCGACTTGCCGCCGGGCGCGAAGTGTTCCGTCGAGATGCGCAGCGGCCTGTCCGCCGTCTCCGGCACGGCGCTCTCCGGCACCACGAAATACGCATTCAACACGGGCGGTCCGGCCGTCTCGTCCATCCGTCCGTCGTACGGTCCTGTCGACGAAAACCAGATTTTCATTCTTACGCTCAACGGAGCGGCAACGCCTGCCAGCGTGCGCCAGAACGCCTGGTGCGAAACCGAAGGCGTGGGCGAGCGTATCGGCGTGAAATGGATCGAGGGCGACACGCGCACGGCGTTGCTCAAGCGTTTCAATCTCGACAAGCAGGCGGCGCGTGTCGTCATGTTGCAGTGCAATCGCACGCTTGCGGCCGGTACGAAGATGCATCTGGTCTGGGGGGCGGGGATCGCCACGCCGTCCGGGGTGCCGACCAAACAGGCGCGCCGTTTCGAATACGACGTGCGTGAGCCGTTCACGGCGAGCTTCAGTTGCGAGCGCGAGAATGCCAATGCGCCGTGCACGCCGCTGCGTCCGCTGCGTCTGACGTTCAACTCCCCCGTAGCGCGAGACATGGCCGCGAAGATTCGCGTGCAGGGGGCGGGGGCCGAGCGCTCGCCGAAGGCCAGCGATTCGGACCGCTCGTCGAGCGTGACGGACGTCACCTTCGATGCGCCGTTCCCGGAGAAGGCCGACCTGACCATCACTCTGCCAAAAGGCTTTACGGACGACAGCGGTCGTGCGCTCGATAACGCCAGCGAATTCCCGTTGAAGACGAAGACGGCAACGATGCCGCCGCTGGCCAAGTTTGCTGCGGCACCTTTCGGCATCGTGGAGCGGTTCGCCGAGCCGGGCATGCCGCCGATGTTGCCGGTCACGTTGCGCAAGGTCGAACCGGCGCTGCAAATCAACGGTCTCGGCGTGGCGGGCGTAGCGGGCGAAGCGGCGAAGGCAGGAGGCGCCGGTGAAGCGGGGCGGACGTTGCAATTGCGTGTCGACGATGACGCCGAGGTGCTGACCTGGACGTCGCGCGTGCGTCGCTTCGACGAGACGACGATGACGCGCAAGCAGATCGCCCAGGAAATGCCGTCGATCCTGACGGCGCCGGCGGCGAAGGAAGCGTTCGGACCCAACGCGGCGGCCACCGTCGAAGAGAAGGTCACGCGATACGACACTCGCAGTCTGTCCCTGCTCTCGGGGCTGCAAGGGGTTCAGGCGCTGACGCTGCCCGTGCCGAAGGAGAAGGACCCCAGGCCGTTCGAAGTGGTCGGTATTCCGTTCCAGAAGCCCGGTTTCTATGTCGTGGAACTGGCGTCCCCCTCGCTCGGGGCGGCGCTGTTGGGCAAGTCGTTGCCGATGTACGTGCGCACCACGGTGCTGGTGACCAATCTGGGCGTGCACTTCAAGATGGGCCGCGAGAATGCCGTCGCATGGGTCACCACGCTCGACAAGGGGCAGCCGGTGGCCAACGCGAAAGTGCGCGTGCTCGACTGTGACGGCAGCGAAGTCGCGACGGCCGTCACCGACAAGACGGGCGTGGCGAAGATCGACAAGGCGCTCGAACGTTACAAGTACTGCCAGAAGACCGGTCGCTCGGGCTACTTCGTGGTGGCACGCACGCAGGGCAACGATCCCGATATGGCGTTCGTGTCGTCCGATTGGGATCGTGGCATCGAACCGTGGCGTTTTCACGTGCCGACCGACGGCGGCAACAGCCCGACCGTGCGCGCGCAGACGGTGTTCGATCGCATGCTGTTCCGTGTGGGCGAGACAGTGTCGATGAAGCACTTCATCCGTCAGGAGACGATGCAGGGGCTGGGATTACCGGCGAGCCTGCCCTCGCAAATGACGATCACGCACGAGGGTTCCGGACAGACATACACGCAGCCCCTTACCTGGCGTAACGGACGCCTGGCCGAGAACACTTTCCAGATTCCGCAGGGCGCGAAGCTGGGCGAATACGCGGTCACGCTGAACTACACGGACAACGATTCGCGGCCGAAGACCTATCCGCAGTCGCTCGACGCCGGGCACTTCCGCGTGGAGGCCTTCCGCCTGCCGGTGCTGGCAGGATCGATTGGCGTACGCGACGCAGCGAAGTCGCCGCTGATCAACAAGACCGAAGCGCCGGTGAATGTGCAGGTGAACTACGTCGCGGGGGGACCGGCGGGCAATTTGCCGGTGCGCGTGTCGGCATTGATGCGCGTGCGCGATCTCACGTTCGACGGATACGACGACTACAGCTTCACGCCCTATCGTCCGCCGGCTGCCCAATCGGGCGGTGACGATGACGATCAGGGCAACGACGAAAGTTCGGGATCGAGCGACCAGAAGCTGGTGGCCGACAAGCAACGGCTCGTGCTCGACCGCAACGGGGCGGGCACGCTGACGCTCAAGGACCTGCCGAAGGTCGACCGGCCGAGCAATCTGGTGCTCGAAGCGAGCTTTGCCGATCCGAACGGCGAGATTCAGACGCTTCGTGGCAATGCCACCTTGTGGCCGGCCAATCTGATCACCGGCGTGCGCAGCGAAAGCTGGGTGTCGGTGACCAACAAGCTGCCGGTCAGGGCGCTGGCGCTGGATTTGCAGGGCAAGCCGAAGTCCGGCGTGGCGATGGAGGTGCGCGCGGAGGCACGTATCACCACGAGCAGCCGTAAGCGGATGGTGGGGGGCTTCTATGCCTACGACAACCGCACCGAGGTCAAGGATCTCGGCAAGGTGTGCAGCGGCAAGACGGATGAGCGTGGCGAGTTGGCGTGCGACGTGTCGCTCGCCCAGCCGGGCGAAATCACGCTGGTTGCGCAGGCGAAGGACGACAAGGGCAACCTGAGCACCTCGACGACCGGCGTGTGGGTCACTGGCAGGGGCGAAGTCTGGTTCGGCGGCGACAACACGGACCGTATGGACGTGCTGCCGGAGCGTCGCGCTTACGAGCCCGGCGAGACGGCCAAGTTGCAGGTGCGCATGCCGTTCCGCTCGGCAACGGCGCTGGTGGCCATCGAACGCGAAGGTGTGATGGAGACGCGCACGGTGGAGATTTCGGGCAAGGACCCGAACATCTCTCTGAAGGTCGACCCGACATGGGGGCCGAACGTCTATGTCTCGGTGCTCGCGGTACGCGGTCGCATCCACGAAGTGCCCTGGTACTCCTTCTTCCAGTGGGGGTGGAAACAGCCTCTGGAGTGGTTCCGCGCGTTCTGGTACGAGGGGCGCGAATATCAGGCGCCGACCGGTCTGGTCGATCTGGGCAAGCCCGCATACCGGTTCGGTCTGACCGAGCTGCGTGTGGGGACGGCGGGCCAGCGCCTTGCCGTGGAAGTGAAGCCGGATGCTGCGACCTATCCCGTGCGCGGTCACGCGAAGGTCCGCATCAAGGTCACGCAGCCGGACGGGAAGCCGGTCGCAGCAGGGTCGGAGGTCGCGGTCGCTGCGGTGGACGAAGCCCTGCTCGAACTCGCGCCCAACACGAGCTGGAATCTGCTCGACGCCATGTGGCAGCGCCGCAGCTATACCGTCACGACGGCGACGGCGCAAATGGAGATCATTGGGCGTCGTCACTACGGGCGCAAGGCGGTGCCTGCGGGCGGCGGCGGGGGCAAAAGCCCGACCCGCGAGCTGTTTGACACGCTGTTGCTGTGGCAGCCGCGCGTGGTGCTCGACGACAAGGGCGAGGCGACGGTGGACGTGCCGCTCAACGACTCGCTGTCGAGTTTCCGGATCGTGGCGGTGGCGGATGACGGTAAGCCCGGCGCGCAGGCACTTGGCTGGTTCGGCACCGGCTCGGCGACGATCCGCTCGACACAGGACCTGCAACTGATTTCGGGATTGCCGGCGCTGGTTCGCGAAGGCGACAACTACCGTGCGCAGTTCACCGTGCGTAATACGACGCAGCACGCCATGCAGGTGCAACTGAGCGCGCGTGCCACGCAACTCACGCTCGCACCGCAACGCATCGACGTGCCGGCCGGGGAATCGCGCGAGGTGACGTGGGAGGTCACTGCGCCGACGGGGCTGGCCGACACGCGTGCGCAGCGGGTGCTGTGGGAGGTCAGCGCGCAGGCGCCGGCAGCAGGCGGTGCACCGGCCGCCAGCGACGCCATCAAGGTCGGGCAGGACATTCAGCCGTCTTTGCCAGCGACGGTGCAGCAGTCGGTGCTTACGCAGGTCGAAGGCAGCCTCACGTTGCCGATGGCGCCGCCCGCAGGGGCGGTGGGGGACAGCACGGGCAAGCTGCGGGGCGGGGTGCGCGTCAACATGCAGCCACGTCTGTCGCAGGGGCTGCCGGGTGTCAAGCGCTGGTTCGAGCTGTATCCGTATGCGTGTCTGGAGCAGCAGGCGTCTAAGGCGCTCGGCTTGCGCGACGTTGCGCAGTGGAAGCGCGTGATGGGCACATTGCCGTCGTACCTCGACGAAGATGGCCTCGCGAGCTACTTCCCGCCGCAGGAGGGCTTCGCCAATCAGGGCAGCGATACGCTGACGGCCTATCTGCTCGCCATGAGCAACGAGGCGAAAGCGCTGGACCCCGCTTACGGTTTGCCTGACGACGCGCTTGCGCGCATGGAGGACGGACTGACGGCGTTCGTGGAAGGCCGCCTCACGCGACGTTTCTGGGCCCCGCGCGACGATCTGACGCTGCGCAAGCTCAGTGCGATCGAAGCGCTCTCGCGCTACGGTCGCGCCAACGCCCGCATGCTCGGTTCGTTGACGATTGCGCCCAACGACTGGCCGACGTCGGCCGTGATCGACTGGTACGCGATCCTGCAACGTCTGCCCGATGCGCCGCAACGGGCCGAGCGCATGGCGCAGGCCGAGCAGATTCTGCGCTCGCGCCTGTCGTATCAGGGCACGCGGGTGGGCTTCTCGACGCAAGGCACCGACGGCCTTTGGTGGCTCATGGTCGGTCCGGAGACCAACGCGGCGCGGCTGGCGTTGCTGATGAACGCGAACCCGGCATGGAAGGACGACATGCCGCGTCTCGTGATCGGGTTGCTGGGCCTCCAGTCGCGCGGTGCATGGTCGACGACGACGGCCAACGTCTGGGGCGGACTGGCGGTGGACCGTTTCTCGGCGCGCTTCGAACGCGATACGCCGACCGGACAGACCACGCTCCAGTGGCAGCGCGACAACCAGACGAGCGGCGGCGTGCAGAGCGTCGACTGGGACAAGCTCAAGGCAGGCACGTTGCCGCCGACCGTGTCGCTGCCGTGGCTGAGCAATGCGGCCGCCGGTACCGACAACGCGCGCGATGTGTTGCGACTTGACCAATCCGGTGCGGGCAAGCCGTGGGCGACGATTCAGAGCGTCGCGGCAGTCCCGCTCAAAGCGCCGTTTGCGGCAGGCTATCGCGTCACGCGCAGCGTTCAGGTTCAGGATGCGGCGGACAAATCCGGCGACAGCTTCGTGCGGGGTGCCGTGTTGCGCGTACGACTCGATATCGATGCGCAGGCCGACATGCGTTGGGTGGTCGTGAGCGATCCGCTGCCGGGCGGCGCGACTGTGCTGGGTGGCGGGCTTGGACGCGACTCGGTCATTGCGACGCAAGGCGAGAAGAGCGAAGGCGCGATGCCTGCGTTCGAAGAGCGCGCGCAGGACGCCTATCGCGCGTACTACGACTATCTGCCGAAGGGGCAGCATCGCATCGAGTACACCGTGCGTCTGAACAACGTCGGCAAGTTCGCCACGCCGCCCACGCGCGTCGAAGCGATGTACGAGCCCGCGATGTATGGCGAGACGCCGAACGCCCCGGTGCAAGTCGTGCCGGCCAAGCAATAACGCACGGGAGACCGATTGCAATGACGTCGAACAGCTTTGCGCCTGCGTCGGCGCTGCCGCGCGAGGCCCGCCGCTTCTGGTGGCTCGCGGTTGTGGCTGGGGTCGCTTATGCCGTCTCGTTGCGGGGCGCGCCGTATGCGGATCAGGCCATCGCCAAGGTGTTCCTGTGTGCGCTGCTGTTGTTTGCCGCGCTGTATCACCGGGCGCCGGGCGAGCGGGTCTGGCTCTGTGCGGCGCTCATCTTCTCCGGGGCGGGCGACGTGCTGCTCGCGCTCCCGACGCTCGCTCAGGGCTTCGTGTTCGGACTGGGGGCGTTTCTGGTGGCCCACCTCGCGTACTTCATGCTGTTCTGGCGCGTGCGTCGTCCGTGGGCACAGGTGCCGCGCTGGCATCGCGTCGCCATCGTTCTGGTGTGGCTTGCGGAGGCGCTTCTGTACGCCCTCTACTGGCCGGGCATGGGGGCGTTAAAGGCGCCGGTCGCGTGCTACGTCGTCGTGCTCGCCATGATGGCCTCGGCGGCGCTGCTGGCCGACGTCCGGGGCGAATGGGCGCCGGTCGGTGCGCTGCTCTTCACCGTATCGGATGCGCTTATCGGTACCACCCGCTTTGTCGGCTCGGTGCCCGTGCAGGAGTACGCGATCTGGATTCTGTATGCGCTCGCGCAGTTGCTGCTCGTGGCGGGCATCATGGCGATCCGCACGCCCGGGCAGGCGCCGTCGCCGTCGAATGAGAAAGGATGAAACCAATGTGCGCAGTGCCTGATGGCCGTCGTGGCGGCCGTCATGGTGTCCGTCGTGGAGGCGTTGGGCGTCGCGTCGTGCTGAGTCTCGCATTGGCGCTCGGGTTGCTTCAGGCGCCGGTCGTCGCACACGCGGTGCCTTCGTTCGACGAGGTGCGTCAGGATTGGCGTGCGTCCGACTGGATTCTGCTGGATCGTCGCGGCGAGCCGTTGCAGCGCCTGCGCGCCGACATGCAGGCGCAACGCGGCGACTGGGTGACGCTGGCTGATGTGTCGCCTGCATTCCGTGAGGCGCTGATCGTCTCGGAAGACAAGCGCTTCTACGAGCACAGCGGGGTCGACTGGCGGGGCGTTGCCGCCGCCGCGTGGGGCAATCTCTGGCATTCGCGTACGCGTGGCGCATCCACACTCACGATGCAGCTGGCGGGCTTGCTCGACGACGATCTGCGCCCCAATGCGCGCAATCGCTCGGTGACGCAGAAGATCGGGCAGGCAGCGACGGCGCTCTGGCTGGAGCAGCGCTGGCGCAAGGATCAGATTCTCGAAGCGTATCTGAATCTCGTGCCCTTTCGCGGCGAACTCGTTGGCATCTCGGCCGTCTCGCAAACGCTGTTCGGCAAGCTTCCGATCGGCCTCGACGCGCGTGAGGCGGCGATCGCCGTCGCGTTGCTGCGTGCCCCCAATGCGCCTGCCGCGCGCGTCTCCCAGCGCGCCTGCGGCATTCTGAAGGACATGGGACAAGGGGCCGATTGCAGCGGGTTGGACGGTTATACGCAGCTAGTGTTTTCGCGTCCCGCGAGCGTGATGACGACGCGCGACGCCGTGAGTCTTGCACCGCATTTCGCGCGTCGCGTGTTCAGCGAAAGCCGTCCGCCAGCGGGCACGCGCATCACCAGCACGCTGGACGCGAATCTGCAGCGCATGGCGGTGAATACGCTAGGGCAGACGCTGCGTGAGTTGAGCACGCCGGGACGTGCGCGCAACGTGCAGGACGGCGCGATTGTCGTGATCGACAACGCGAGCGGCGACATCCTTGCCTGGGTCGGATCGTCAGGCCCGCTGTCGTCGGCGGCGCAGGTGGATGGCGTGACGTCGCTGCGTCAGGCAGGCTCCACGCTCAAGCCGTTTCTCTACGCGCAGGCGATTGCCGAGCAGCGCCTGACGGCGGCGTCGCTGCTCGACGATTCGCCCATCGATCTGCCCACGGGCGGCGGTCTGTACATTCCGCAGAACTACGATCGTCACTTCAAGGGATGGGTCAGTGCGCGCACCGCGCTCGGCTCGTCGCTCAACGTGCCCGCCGTTCGCACGCTCGTGATGGTCACACCGCGCCGGTTTGCGCAGACGCTCGTCTCGCTGGGTTTGCCGCTCACGCAAAGTGGTGATTACTACGGCTTCAGCCTGGCGCTCGGCAGCGCCGACGTGACGTTGCTCTCGCTCACGAACGCGTATCGCGCGCTGGCGAACGGCGGTACGGCGAGTGACATTCGCGAGCGCATGCCGGAGCGTGTCGCATCGACGTCGCGAGTACGAACGGACGATAAACCGGCGGGCAAGAAGGTTCGTGACGACAACCGCACGCATACGGCGCAAGGCACCGCGGTCTTCTCGCCGCAAGTGAGCTTCATTGCGTCCGACATGATCGCGGATCGACAGGCGAGAACGCGCACGTTCGGTCTCGACAGTCCGCTCTCGACACGCTACTGGACCGCCGTGAAGACGGGCACCAGCAAGGACATGCGCGACAACTGGGCGGTCGGGTATTCGCGTCGCTATACCGTGGGTGTCTGGGTCGGCAATGCGGACGGCGCGCCGATGTGGGACGTCTCCGGTGTCTCCGGCGCCGCCCCGATCTGGCATCGCGTGATGGACTATCTGCATCGTCGAACCGCAAGCCTGCCGCCTGTGCCGCCACCCGGCTTGGAGCATGTCGCAGTGCAGTATGCGGAGCACGTCGAACCCGCACGCGAGGAGTGGTTTTTGCCCGGCACGTCGCAAAGCACGATGGCCTTGTCGGCACTCGCCACGAAGGCCCCGAGCGGCCCGCTCTGGCGCATTGCCGGACCGACGGACGGCACCATCGTCGCACTCGACCCCGATATCCCGCCCGCCAACCAGCGACTGTGGTTTCAGGTGCCTGCTGCGTGGCCTAAAGGCGCGGCGTGGCGACTCGACGGAAAGCCGCTTTCGGGCACCTCGCGCGTGGGGTGGCTGCCGTGGCCGGGGCGTCACACGCTTGAGCTGGTCGATGCAAGCGGAACGGTGCGCGACAGCGTTCGCTTCGAGGTACGCGGTGCGACCGTCAACGACGGCAAACGCATGCGCAATGCGAGCCGCTGAGCGCATGTGCGCGATGAAGCTTCGCCATCGCGACGGTCCGACGCGTTGCGTCGACACGAAATGTCACGATTAAATTTTGATGAGGCAGACGCGTTCACGCGATGCGCGCTACACTGAAATCAGACTTGGCAAAGCGTGACGCGATGTGAGGACGACGAGTGCAAACTCCGCCGCCCGATGGCGTACGCCCCGAAGCGGAGACAATCGATGATCACGCTGGATGCGCATCAAACCGCGCAGTTGTTGCCTTATCCTCAATTGGCCGATGGCATCGAGGCCATGCTCATGGAGATGCGCTCGGGCACCGCCCGCGCCCCGGAGCGTCTGCACTTTCCCCTGACCGAACCCGAACGCGGCCGCCGCACCGGCGTGCTGCTCGTGATGCCAGCCGTCAATCGGGAGGTCGCGATGACCAAGCACATCACCGTGCATCCCGAGAATTGCCGTGCGGGCAAACCGTCGATTATCGGCGAGGTGATGGTGTTCGACCCGCACACGGGCGAGCGTCAGATGCTGCTCGACGGACCGACCGTCACCGGGCGGCGGACCGCTGCCGTCACGCTCTTTGCCGCGAGAAAGTTTGCACCGCGTCCGAAGGGGCCGGTGCTGATCGTCGGTGCGGGTGTGCAGGCGAAGGCGCATCTGGAGGCCTTCGCGGCGGGCATGGGCACGCGTCATTTCATGATCTTCTCGCGCAGTCCGGAGCGCGCCCACGCGCTGGCCGATCACGCCGCAACACTGGGTGTGGAAGCGACCGTGGTGGATGCGATCGAGCCTGTACTCAATACCGTGAGCATCGTGATCACGGCGACGACCAGCAACGAACCGGTGTTGCCCGACAGCGACGTGACGCGCTGGCGCGACGACATTTTCGTGGCGGGCGTGGGCGCATTCCGCCCGGACATGCGCGAGTTGCCGCCGCAGCTATGCCGCGACGCCGCCGTGCGCGGCACGCTGGTGGTCGATACGTGGGAAGTGAAGCACGAGGCGGGCGATCTGCTGCACGCCGCCATCGACTGGGGACGCGCCGCGCCCCTGATGGACGCCATCATCACGCCCGACCGTTTCCGATCAAGCGGGCCGGTACTCTTCAAGAGCGTGGGTTACGCGCTGTGGGATCTCGCTGCGGTGCTGTGCGCACGCGCGAATCTTGCGAAGGATGGTGTGCCCGCCGCTTAAGCAAATCGGCGGGCCATAAAGCGGGCGATCAAGCAGGCCATTAGCAGGCTATCAAGCAGGCTATTAAGCGCGCCACTAAGCGGGCAACGCAAACGGCACACCTGCGGATGCCCCCGTCGGCAACGGGTATCGCGCTGCCGCCTCCGGCGTAATCACATGTACCGGCAGGCCCAGCGTCGTTTCGATCAGATCGGCTCGCATGACTTCGTGTGGCGTGCCGGTGGCGAGAATGCGCCCGTCCGCCAGCAACGCCATACGGTCGGCGTGACGCGCCGCGAGGTTCACGTCGTGCACGATGGCCATCGCACCGAATCCCCACGACTTCCCCAGCGTGCGCGTGAGCGACAGCAGATGATGCTGATGGGCGAGGTCGAGCGCCGCCGTCGGCTCGTCGAGCAACAGGTAGCGCGGCACCGACGCGGCGGACGCGCTCTCACCCGGCCCGTCCGGCCACAACTGCGCGAGCACCCGCGCGAACTGCACGCGTGCCCATTCCCCGCCTGAGAGCGTCATTACGTCGCGATGAATCAGCGACAGCGCACCCGCCTGATCGAGGGCGAGTGCGGCAATCTCCGTGTCGCTACGGCTCGCCTTCGGAAACGGCAGGCGTCCCATCGTCACGATCTCCAGCGCACTGAACGGAAAGGACAACTGCGCCGTTTGCGGTAGCACGGCGCGCAGACGCGCCAGCGCCGCCGTCGAGTATTGCGAGAGCGGCGCACCGTTGAGCGTGATCGCGCCGCTCATATGCGTGCGCGGCGGCAACGGCTCCCCCGCCAGCGCTTTGAGCAGCGTGCTTTTGCCCGCGCCGTTCCGGCCAAGCAACACAAGCAACTCGCCGGGACGGATCTCGAGCGAAAGGCCGTCGAGCACGGGCGAATCCGAGTGGGCAATGGTGAGGTCGTAGGCACTGAGCATGGCGATGTCCTGATGTTGGCCGGTGTTGTCGGTCGGCAGAGGTCGTGGTCGCGGCGGTGGTCGTCTGGTGGGCGCAAGCGCCCGTCACAGACCGAACTGCCCGCGGCGTCGCCACAGCAGCATGAGGAAGAAGGGGGCGCCGAGCAGCGCCGTCAGAATGCCCAGCGGCAGTTCCGCAGGCGCAACCCACGTGCGGGCCACGAGGTCGGCAAGCAGCGTCAGAATCGCGCCGAAGAGGGCTGCCGCAGGCAGCACGGCGCGCGGGTCGGGGCCGACGACCAGGCGCACGATATGCGGCGCGATCAGTCCGATGAAACCGATCATGCCGCTCGACGCCACCAACGCGCCCACGCACAACGCACACGCCACCATCACGCGTCGCTTGACCGATTGCACCGCCACGCCGAGGTGCAGCGCCTCCGCTTCCCCGAGCAGCAACGCATTGAGCGAGCGGCACTGCGAGGCGAGGGCGACGATGCCCAGCGCGACCGGCCACACGATCACGGCGAGCATCGACCATTGCGCGCCGCCCAGACTGCCCAGCGTCCAGAAGGTGAGCGTGCGCAATTGCGTGTCGTTAGCGAGATACGTCAGCAAGCCGATGGCGGCCCCCGAGACGGCATTGATCGCGATACCCGCGAGCAGGAGCAACGGCAGGGCGAGGCGGCCGCGTCCGGCGGCCAGACGATAGACGAGCGCCGTGACCCCCAGCGCACCCACGAACGCCGCGAGCGGCAGCATCCACAAGCCGAGCGACGCCGCGAGCGCGGCAGGTAGCAATACCGTACCGAGCACGATCACGCTGGCCGCGCCGAGCGCCGCACCGCTTGCCACACCGATCAGCCCCGGATCGGCCAGCGGATTGCGAAAGAGCGCTTGCAACGCGGCACCGGCCGCACCGAACCCTGCGCCGACCAGCACCCCCAGCACGATGCGCGGCAAACGGATCTGCAGCATCACGTTGCACGCCTGATCCTGCGCAAAGTCGCCCGTCGCCCCACGGAACAGGGCGGTGATAGCGTCGACGGGCGCGATGCGATAGGCGCCGCCACACAACGCGGCCAGCACGGCTGCGGCGAGCAGGCCGACGAGTACCGTCATGACGATCCAGCGCGGCGGACGCCGACGTGCAGCACCGGTGTGGCGTGGCACATCGTGACGGGCGGTCGAGGCATCGGACGTCGCGGTCCCGCTGCGGCTGGGCGTGCTGGACGAACTCGACGAACTCGACGAACTCGACGAAATGGGCTTCGGAATCGGAGGAGCAGCTGACATGGCAACGATGACTGGCGAGTGGCTGGCGAATGACGGGGGTTGGGGCCGGAGGAGGGGCATTGGGGTGACGGCACGAAGTCGGTCGCAACGTCACGCCACGCTCACGTAAAGGCCCTCAGGTGGTATGCACGCGTCTGGCAAGCTCGGCGACCGCCTGTGGCAGGCGCGGGCCGAAGCCGAGCAGATAAAGCGCGTCGAAACTGACGACGCGTCTGGCGCGACCCGCCGGTGTGTTGGCGAGTCCCGGCTGCGCGAGCAATGTGGTGGCCGGGTCGGCGGGCGAGGGGCCCGTCGTGGTCGTAAGTAGCACGTCGGGTTGCGCTGCGACGGCCGCTTCCGCAGTCAGCGGACGGTAGCCATTGAACCCGCGCAGCGCGTTCTCGGCACCGGCATAAGCCAGCATCGCATCGGCGGCGGTGTCTTGCCCCGCGACCATGACCTGATTGCCCGTATGGCCGAGGATGAACAGCACGCGCGGACGCTTTTGAATGCCGTACATCTCTTCGACCTTGCCACGCGCCTGAATCCAGTCGGACATGAAGCGGCCTGCCACGCGCACGCCTTCGTCGTTCAGCTTCATCGCGTTCGCGACGCCGCGAATGTTGTCGCGTACCAGCTCGGCCGTATAACCGTGCTTGAAGTGCTGCACGGTCACGCCGGCGGCCGCAATCTGCGACAGCACGTTGGGCGGCCCGGCTTCCGCGCCCGCAAGCAACAGATCGGGGTGCAGCGAGAGCACACCCTCGGCCGAGAGCGAGCGCAGGTAGCCGATCTTGGGCAGCCGGGTCGCCGCTTCCGGATACAGGCTCGTCAGGTCGTTGGCGATCACGCGGTTCTGCGCACCGAGTGCGTAGACGATTTCCGTCAGCGCGCCACCGGCGACGATCACGCGCTTCGGTCCGTCCTTGGCGACGGGCGCATCCGTTGCCGCATGCGCCGCGCCTACGAGCGCATGCGGGAGCAGCGCGCCTAGCCATGCGCCAGCGGCGAGCGTCGCGCCACCGCCGAGCAGGGCGCGACGCGTGATGCGGGACGCCCCGTGTGCCTCGTGTGCCCGGGGTGCGTCTACCGGATTGTTCTCGTCGGGCTTGTTCACGCTGAAGCCTTGTATCTTCGTCTTCGTGATGGTTAGCTACCGTCACATGAGGTGAAGTGAGCATGTTTGGAGCCTGAAGGCTTGGACCTTGCTGTGGAGATAATGCCCTTCGCCTCGCCCTCACCAGCACAGACACTGAACGGTAGCCAAGGGCGTGGACCCTGTATGTACAAGGCAAGTGGGTGAGTTGGTATTGATTCCTCGATTAAGGATCAAATTGATGTTCTACCTCGGTATTGATGTTGCCAAAGCCAAGCTGGATTGCTGCCTGCTGGACATGACAAACGGCAAGCGTAGTACGAAGGTTGTTGCCAATAGCCGCGCCGGCCTAACCGATCTGTTGGGCTGGTTGGGCAAGAGACACACCGAGCCGAGCCACGTACATGTCGCGCTCGAAGGTACCGGCGTCTATCACGAGATGGCCGCGTGTGGCCTGCACGATGCCGGGCTCTCCGTGTCTGTCGTTAATCCTGCGCAGGTGCGTGCTTTTGCGACGGGAATGGGCGTGCGCACGAAGAACGACATGGTAGACAGCCACGTGTTAGCGCGCTTTGCGATGCACGCACAGCCAATGCGCTGGAGTCCTCCAGCGCCCGAGGCTCGCATACTTCAAGCACTGATGGCGCGCCGTGAAGCGCTTGCACAAGATCTTCAGCGTGAGCGCAACCGGCATGAGAAAGCGGAAATCACGGCTCCAACGGCGCTAGTCCTGCATTCGATTCTCGAGACGATCGAGTTTTTGGAGCGCCATTTAGCCAGCCTGCAACGCGAGATCGATGATCACATTGCTGCCCATCCGGGCCTTAAAGCAAACTTGATGCTGCTGCAAAGTATCCCGGCAGTTGGCCCTCAGGTAGGCCGCACGCTGCTTGCCATCATGCACGCGCGCCACTTCGATTCTGCAGAACAACTTGCGGCGTATCTCGGCCTGGTGCCGGTGCAGAGGCAGTCGGGATCGTCGATCCAGGGCCCTTCACGTTTATCGAAGGCCGGGCCGCCCAAGGTACGGGCAACTCTCTACATGGCGGCCGTCGTCGCTAAACGCTATAACCCCCACATCAAGGCATTGTGTGAACGCTTGGCAGCGCGTGGCAAATCCACCATGTCTATACTCGGCGCTGCAATGCGTAAGCTTGTGCATCTGTGTTTCGGCGTTCTGAAGACACGACAGCCTTATCGGGCGAACTACGTCGCAATCGCTTGACGGGCAAGACGGTATCTCCACAACCCCTTGCGAACCCTCCACGCGCACCAGCGTCGCGCGCCAGTCTTCGCGTTCGGCCTGACCCGGCTTGCGCTCGCCGAAGAACATGGCGATCACCATGCCCGAGGCGTCGAGCAGTTCGAGCGACGAGACGATGCCGTCCGCCGTCGGCTTGCGCACGATCCACGCGGTGTCGACGAGGTCTTCGCGCAGATGCAGATTGAAGCCCGGATCGAGGATGTTGACCCACGGACCCATCATGCGAATGTTCTTCACCGGACCGGTGTGGATCTGGATCATGCCCCCATTGCCGACGAACACCATGATCGGCAAATCGGTACCGGCGGCGTCTTCGAGCAGCGTACGGACGGCGGTGGCCGACACGCGCTGTGCGTGACCGGCGGGCGCGAGACGCAAGGCCTGCGCGCGCGACACACCGTGACGCTTGAGCATGTCGAAGAACTGATGCGTGTCGGTCATCGCAAGCCAGTCGCGCTGGAAGGCGTCGACGTCGATGTCGGCGTCGGGGGTCTCGGCCTCCGGGGCGTCGGCAGCGACCACGTGCTGCCCCGGCGTTTGATCGTCGGCGCGGAAACGGGCGACGAGCGCTTCAAAGGCGGCGACGTCGCTGTGATCGCGCAGGAACATCTTGTGCACGGCGGTGCCGGTCTTGTCGAAGAATTGCAGCGAGCGGCGCGGGCCGTTTTCCGTCGGTGTTTCGACGGCGTAACCGTAGGCCCACTGGTGATAGAAAATGCGCAGATCGAGGTCCTTGCCCAGCCCCAGACCGATGGTGCCCTGATGCGAGAGCTTTTCGTACTGACCGTCTTTCTCGTGGACGGCGGCGTTATTGCGCGTGAGCGCCATGACGCGTCCGAGCGCAGGCAGCGCTTCAACGATCTCGACGAATTCCGGACGCAGGCGCACGACGTGCTCGCCGACGAATGCCGCGACCGTCTCCCCTTCGGACACACCGAGCGCGGCGGCAGCGTCGCGATCACGCAGGTTCTGTTCCGTCTTCACTCGTTGGAATTCGCTGCGCAGACGGGTGACGTCGGCGAGCGCGGGGAATGCCGGGCGGGCGGTGGAAGGGGCGTTTTGAGCGTTCATCATGGCAGTTCCTTGAATAGCGTGTTTGCTGGCGATAGCGGATGGCTGGCATGCGCCGGCGCGGCGAAGCTCAGACGTTGAGCTGCTCGCGCCGACGCGGTTCTGGCGACCTGTCTTCGCAGGATCAGTACTGAAGCTTCAGGCTCACAGCCACGCTGCGGCCCGGTGCCGAATAGGCGTCCTTGACGTTGGAGTTGCCGGCGAGGTTGCGAACGTCCGACCAGTTCCAGTACTTGCGGTCGAACACGTTGTAGATCCCGGCGTACACCGTTGCGTGCTTGTTGATGTGATAGCCACCGGACAAGTCGAACACGATGGAGGTCGGCGGTGCCCAGCAGTTCTGGTTCTGCTGCGTGCCGGCCGTGCAGGTCTTCGCGATCAGGCTTTGCGACTTGGCGGCCTGGAACATCAGGTCGGCCTGCGCGAACCACGTGCTGTTCGGCTCGTAGCGCACACCCAGAACCATCGAGAACGGGTTGATGGTGTTGAGCGGCTGGCTCGCGGCGCCGTTGTCTTCCGTCGTGCCGTGCGTGTACGCCATGGCGGTGCGCAACGTAATGCCGCCCTTGAGCGCCCACGTCGCGCGGCCTTCCCAGCCCTGAATGTTGGCGCGGCTGAAGTTGACGTACTGGTAGATGAGCGGATCGTTCGGGCGGCCCGAGCCGCTGATGTTCTGCTGCGAGATGAAGTTGCGGTACTTGCCCGCGAACACGGCGGTGCTGTACGTCACGGGCCCGAGTGTGGTGGCCAGACGGCCGCGCAGACCCAGCTCGATGGTGTCGCTCGTCTCAGGCTTGAGGTTCGGATTCGCGATCGACATGTAGCCGAAGATCGGATTCGAGAAGCCGTTGTTGACCTGATCGGGCGTCGGCGTGCGGAAGCCGCGCGCGTATTGCACGTACGGAATCAGCGACGGCGCGATCTCGTACATCACCGCGATGCGCGGCGAGAAGGCGGAGTCGTTCGACGACGTGGGCTGCACGCGTGCGCCCGATGCCGTTTGCGAGACGTACAGCGGGTCGTTCTGCTTGGGCGACAGCCAGTAAGCGTCGTAACGGATACCCGGCGTGACGGTCAGCGCGCCGTAACGGATTTCGTCCTGAAGGAACGCGCCGAAGAGCGTGTAGTTCGTGTCCGGGAAGGCCTTGTTCGGGAACGACTCCCCCACGCCCGGCACGGTGCCGTTACGGTAGCTGGTGATGTAGGCCAGGCTCGCGTCGGTGCCGTACACCAGCTTGTGCGCGAGCGCACCGGTGGTGAAGTTGCTCTCGGCTTGCAACGAGCCGCCCACGGTGCGTTCCTTGTACGTGTTGTCGCGCGTACGGTCGCCGGCCGTGCGTTTTTCGTACGAGTACTGGCTGTTCTTCGCGTCCTGGAAGTACAGCAGCGCGTGTGCGTTCTGGATGTAGGCCTGTGAGGCGTCGTTGAAGTCGTAATCGAGGCTGACGCGGTTGCGCTCCAGACGGTCGCTCGTGTGCAGGCCGAGCGTCGTGGGCGGGTTGACGGCGGACAGCACGTCCGAATCGGTGCGACGGCGCACGTTCTCGGCGGTGAGCTTGAACGTCGAGAAAGGCGTGGCCTTGAAGACGAGCTTGCCGAGGATCGAGTCGCCGTTGGTGTCCTGCGGGTTCGCCGTCGTGCGCGCGGTACTCGCGGAGTTGTTAGTGCCCTTGCCGTCGAGTTCGTGGCCCTTGTTGCCGTCCACGATCAACATGCCTTGCCACTGCTCGCCACCCCACGCGGCCTGCGCGGTCGTGCCGAAGCTACGGTCCATCGAGTTGTAGTACGGACGCAGCGAGAAGTAGGTGGACTTGCCGAACACGTCGAGCAGGTCTTGCGGATCCTTGGTGAGGAAGTTGACGACACCGGTCAGGCCGTCGCTGCCATACAGCGATGAGGCCGGACCGCGCAGGATTTCGATGCGACGCAGCAGGTCCATGCCCATGTAGTCGCCACGGCCGGCTTCGAGCGGACCGAACGAGTACGAGGAAGGCATGCGGATACCGTCTTCGAACAGCGCAACGCGATTGCCTTCGAGACCGCGGATGTTGATGCTGGAGTTCCCATCGCGACCGCCACCGGCAGCAGCAGAGGCCGGACGGTACGGTGCGCGACGCACGGTAACACCGGGCTCGTAGCGCAGCGCTTCCTTAATGTCCTGCGCCTGCTGTTCCTCGATGTCCTGATCGGTGATGACCGAGATCGAGGCTGGCGTACGTTCGCTGGCCGTGGGTGTGCGCGTTGCCGTTACGTTCACCTCTCGCAGATTGGCTTCGGCAAGCTGAATCGGTGCGTTACGCGACGGCGATGCCTGCGCGAGCTGAATCGTCTGGGTGGACTGGACGGGGTTGGCGGGCTGCGCCGAACCGTCGGCCGGAGCCTTTTGCGCGAAAGCGGCAGGCAGCCAGAACGCGGCAAGCACCGCGCCTGCGAGCGGATGCAGACGCCGGCGTGACTCGGACGCCGGTGGGCGTCGCGAGGCTTCGGCTCGTGCGCCACGCAGGGCGCTGGTCGAACCGTTGGCGCCGTATTCCCGGCGCATGGACATGACAAAGGCGCGGCCCCCGCCGCTCGACGACTGCTTCACTGCTGGCTCCCAGTGCAAAAAACCCCGTTGCTGGCTGGCGAGCGCTCGTGGCAATCGGCGTGTGAGCGGCGTCTCTCGACGCTTCACTACACGCTGGCAGGCGCGGCTGGCGAAAAAATCTCACGCCACCCGGCCGCAATGTTCGGCCTTGAGACGAAGAGCTTGGATAAGGACTTGAAAAGACTTAAATGAGAATCATTTGCATTTTTAGCGAAGATCCTCCGGTCCGTCAAGAGGGAATGTTGCGCAATGTCAGCGTATGGGAAGTCTCACAGAAGCCGCGAAAATCACCCGACGTCAGATGGGCAAACTCGTATCGAACTTGATTTCACGCAGTACAACGCTGGTCTTAACGTTGGAAACCGCAGGAAGACGGAAGATGTGTTCGTGCAGGAAGGCGTCGTACGCCTTGATGTCCGGCGCCACGATCTTGAGGATGTAATCCGCCTCACCGGTGGTGCTGTAGCACTCGGTGACTTCTGGACAGGTGCGGATCTCGCGTTCGAACTGCTCCGTGCCGCCTTCCGTGTGACGCGTGAGTTGCACGTGGGCGAGGGCGCACACATGCAGGCCGAGCTTTTCCCGGTCGAGTAGCACCGTGTAGCGCTGGATCACGCCGCTTTGCTCCATGTCCTTGATGCGGCGCCAGCACGGCGTGGCCGACAGGCCGACGTTTTCAGACAGTTCCTGCGCCGAACGGCGCGAGTCGATCTGCAGCAGACGCAGGATCTGCCGCGCAAAGTTGTCGAGTAATTCCATTTCTCGAAATCGCCTTTTGCGAAATGAACGTTTCTTATTGTGCGCCGAAAGGAGTGAAATAGTAAAAATCTTTCTCGGGCCTCCCCATACACTGCTTCCATAACCGACGCGTTCACGCGCCATGCGCAACGCCGTCGAAACGAACAGAACAAATGCCCCCGAAGCACCGCTGGCACGTCGATACACCGATGACGTTGCCCGCCGGACGCGGGGATCAGGAGATACCCGATGAATGCCCCCATGCGCGCCGCCCTTGCGTCGCCCACCGCCAACCCCCTGGCCCATCCCGATTACCAGCTCTCCGATGCGCTCACCGCGCGTAGCGGTCAGATTTTCCTGACCGGTACGCAGGCGCTGGTGCGCATCCTGCTGATGCAACACCAGTTGGATGCGGCACGCGGCCTGAACACGGCGGGCTTCATCAGCGGCTATCGTGGCTCGCCCCTGGGCGGCGTCGACCAGCAACTGTGGAAGGCGAAGAAGTTGCTCGACGCGGCGAGCGTCAAGTTCCTGCCGGCGATCAACGAGGAACTGGGCGGCACGGCCGTGATGGGCACGCAGCGCGTGGAAGCGGACCCCGAGCGCACCGTCGAAGGCGTGTTCGGCATGTGGTACGGCAAGGGCCCCGGCGTGGACCGCGCGGGCGATGCGCTCAAGCACGGCAACGCATACGGCGCATCGCGCCATGGCGGCGTGCTCGTGGTGGCGGGTGACGATCACGGTTGCGTGTCGTCGTCGATGCCGCACCAGAGCGACTTCACGATGATGTCGTGGAGCATGCCGGTGCTCAATCCGGCCGATATCGGCGAACTGGTCGAGTTCGGTCTGTATGGCTACGCGCTGTCGCGTTTCTCCGGTGCGTGGGCAGGCCTCAAGGCCATCTCCGAGACGGTCGAGTCGCGCGGCACCGTCGATCTCGACAAGATCCGCACCGACTGGGCCGAGCCGCTCGACTACGTGGCACCGGCGGGCGGTCTGCACAATCGCTGGCCCGATCTGCCGAGTCTGGCGCTCGAAGCGCGTCTGGCGGACAAGCTCGACGCCGTGCGCGCCTTCTCGCGCGTGAACAGCATCGACAAGTGGATTGCCCCGGCACCCGACGCCGACATCGGCATCGTGACGTGCGGCAAGGCGCATCTGGACCTGATGGAGACGCTGCGCCGTCTGGACATCACCGTCGACGACCTCGCGGCCGCCGGTGTGCGCATCTACAAGGTGGGGCTGTCGTTCCCGCTGGACATGTCGCGTCTGGACACCTTCGTCGCCGGGCTGAAGGAAATCCTCGTCATCGAGGAGAAGGGCCCGGTCGTCGAGCAGCAGATCAAGCAGTACCTGTACAACCGCACCACGGGCACGCGTCCCGTCGTGCTTGGCAAGACCGATGCCGAAGGCCGTACGTTGCTCTCCGCGCTGGGCGAGTTGCGTCCGTCGCGCGTGCTGCCGGTGTTTGCCGAATGGCTGGCGAAGCATCGTCCGACGCTGGACCGTCGTGAGCGCGTGGTCGATCTCGTCGCGCACGACATTCTGTCGAATGCGGCCGACGGCGTGCGCCGCGTACCGTATTTCTGTTCGGGCTGCCCGCACAACACGTCGACGAAGGTCCCCGAGGGGTCCATCGCGCAGGCGGGCATCGGTTGTCACTTCATGGCGTCGTGGATGGATCGCGACACGACCGGGCTGATCCAGATGGGCGGCGAGGGCGTGGACTGGGCGGCGCATTCGCACTTCACGAAGCGCGCGCATGTCTTCCAGAATCTGGGCGACGGCACGTACTTCCACTCGGGGCTGCTGGCGATTCGTCAGGCGGTCGCGTCGAAGGCGAACATCACCTACAAGATCCTCTACAACGATGCGGTGGCGATGACGGGCGGACAGCCTGTCGACGGCTCCATTTCCGTGCCGCAGATCGCGCGTCAGGTGGAAGCCGAGGGCATCGCCAAGCTGGTCGTGGTGAGCGACGAGCCGGAGAAGTACATCGGTCACGAAGGGCAATTCCCGAAGGGCACGACGTTCCATCACCGCAGCGAACTCGACGCCGTGCAGCGCGAATTGCGCGAGATTCCCGGCGCGACCGTGTTGATCTACGACCAGACGTGTGCCGCCGAAAAGCGTCGCCGTCGCAAGAAAAACGAGTTCCCGAATCCGGATCGACGTCTGTTCATCAACGAAGCGGTTTGCGAAGGCTGCGGCGATTGCGGTGTGGCGTCGAACTGTCTGTCGGTCGAACCGGTGGAAACGGCGATGGGACGCAAGCGTCGCATCGACCAGTCGTCGTGCAACAAAGACTTCTCCTGCGTGAACGGCTTCTGCCCGAGCTTCGTGTCGGTCAAGGGCGCGCAGTTGAAGAAGGCGCTGGCTGCCGCATTCGATCAGGCCGCGTTCGAGGGACGTCTGAACGCGTTGCCGCAGCCGGTGGCGCTCGCAGGCGATGCGCCGTTCGACATCATGGTCACGGGCGTGGGTGGCACGGGCGTGGTGACGATCGGTGCGCTGATCACGATGGCCGCGCATCTGGAAGGCAAGAGCGCGTCGGTGCTCGACTTCATGGGCTTTGCGCAGAAGGGCGGTGCCGTGCTGTCGTTCGTGCGATTCGCGAACACGCCGCAAGCGCTCAATCAGGTGCGTATCGACACGCAGCAGGCCGACGTGCTGCTCGCGTGCGACATGGTGGTGGGGGCGAGTGCCGACGCGTTGCAGACGGTGCGCCGCGACCGCACGCGTGTGGTGGTCAACACGCATGCGATTCCGAATGCGACCTTCGTGCAGAACCCGGATGCGAAACTGCACGCGGGGGCGCTGCTGGAGAAGATGCGTCACGCGGCGGGCAACGACAAGCTCGACGCCTGCGACGCGCAAGCGCTCGCGCAGCGCTTCCTCGGCGACACGATGGGCTCGAACATCATCATGCTCGGCTATGCGTGGCAACTGGGTCTGGTGCCGGTCTCGCTGCAGGCACTGCAACGCGCCATCGAACTGAACAACGTGGCCGTGCCGATGAACCATCTGGCGCTGGCAATCGGCCGTCTGGCGGCGGGCGACCCGGCTGCGCTGACGGAAACGACCGCCAAGGCGACGCACGCACCGATGCATGCGCCAGTCGCCGACGACATGACGTTCGACGCGCTCGTCGCGCATCGTGTGGACTTGCTGACGCAGTATCAGAGCGCGGCCTACGCCTCGCAATTCACGGCGTTCGTGAAGCAGGTGGCCGATGCGGAAACGCGTGTGACCGGTGCGCCGGGACGTCTCTCGCGTGCGGTGGCTCAGCAGCTCTCGCGTCTGATGGCTTACAAGGACGAGTACGAAGTGGCGCGTCTGTACGCTGCCACGACATTCACCGATGCGTTGGGTGAGACGTTCGAAGGCAAGCCGGGCAGCGACTTCCGTCTGGAATTCCACATGGCGCCGCCGCTCATCGCTCGTGGCAAGGACGGCGGTGTGCCGAAGAAGGTGACGATCGGACCGTGGCTGTGGCCGGTGTTGCGCGGGATGGCGAAGCTGCGCGGTCTGCGTGGCGGTGCGCTCGACGTCTTCGGTTACACGCTGGAGCGTCGCATGGAGCGCCAGCTGATCGCCGACTACCGCACGACGATTGAGCGCGTGCTGGCCGTTCTCTCGGCGGACACGCTGGCCGACGCGATTGCGCTGGCCGAAGCCCCGGCGAAGATTCGTGGCTACGGACACGTAAAGCTGGGGAATCTGGCGATGGCCAAGCGTGTGGAAGCGACGATTGCCGGTCGTCTGGGCGTGACGCCTGCCACCGGCGACGCTGTCGAGCAGGCCCTCGCGCACGCCCGCAGCAGCGGCAAGTCGCTCAAGGGCATTCCGGTGGTGACGTCGCGGTAAGTACCGGAATCATTTTCGCTGTTCGCAGCAGGAATGATTTGCTTCGAGAGAAAAACGGCGGTGGAGCAAGCGATACGAGTCGCTGTCCCACCGTCGTTTTTTGTTGGTCGCGCCGCTTACTCCAGTGACACCCGACGGCTGTATGGACGAGGGCTTAGTGGGCCGATGGAGTGCGTGAGATCGGGACCATTCGGGTAAATATCCCAAGACCGATGGCGGTCATGCCTGAGCACAAGAAAACAAACTCAATGCTGGTCACGTTTGATAGAGCGCCCCCGAGCAGAGGCGCGATGATCATCAGAAGCAATTGGAGGCTTCTGCCCGTGGACGTGACTGTTCCTAATACTTCGCGCGGACAATATTGTTGGAACATGAGCATCACCAACATGACCCCCAGTCCGTACCCGAATCCGTTGCCTATCCACAATGAGAGCATTGCGAAGACGGGCACTTCGGTTTGTGCGAACACCATTGCTGCGGGCGTCAATACAGTTAAGCCGAAGAGTATCGATGACACAGTTAGCAGAGTGGTCGGAGAACATCTTTTGATTGCGCTTTTGAAGGCTAACGAGCCAATGATGGCACCCGCTGCGGTACATCCAACGATGCTGCCAAAAGTGCCGTCGGGATAGCCTCTTGCCTTGAGAAACAGGGCTAACAATGCGTCGTAAAAGCCCAAAACGAATGCTTGGCAAAGCGTAACGGTGAATCGCCCCGGCTTTCGAGGAGGCCGGTTGGTTTAAGTTAACGCAGGCGCTTCAGCAGTATTTCTGAGTTGCCTGTAGTAGTTTGCCTCAGCCTCGGCTGGCGGGATATAGCCCAGCGGTTCCATCAGCCGATGATGGTTGTACCAGGCTACCCATTCCAGGGTGGCGAGCTCGACGGATTCCTTCGTTTTCCAAGGCGCTCGCCGGTGAATCAGTTCCGTTTTGTATAGACCGTTGATCGTTTCCGCCAGGGCGTTGTCATAGCTGTCGCCGCGGCTGCCGACCGATGGCTCAATGCCCGCTTGGGCAAGTCGCTCGGTGTACCGAATGGAAACATATTGCGATCCCCTGACGCCCTTCTAAAGGTCAAGAGGTAAATTGGGTCTGCGCGATCTGGCGGTAACGTTGCCGGATGGCGTAGAAGACCTCTCGTGCGATATAGCGCTTGAGGCATCGAATCGCTTCAAGCTTTGAGTGGCCCTCGCTGACGCGTTTGGCGACATAGGCTTTTGTGCGATCGTCGGTTCGCAATCGACCGATGGCGATAATGTGCAGGGCGCTGTTGGCCGCGCGATCTCCACCGCGATTCAGTCGATGTCGTGTCACCTTGCCAGAAGACGCCGGGACGGGACTCACTCCACAGAGGGCGGCGAAGCTGGCCTCTGACTGAAGCCGGTCGCTGTTGTCGCCAGCGGTCAGTAGCAGTTGCGAAGCGGACTCATAGCCAATTGAATACCGGGAGACCAGATCGGGGGCGAGTTCATCGACCAGAGCCGCGATCATGACATCGAGGTCGGCGATCTCGTCGTGCAACTCGAGATACCGACGCCCCAGTGATTTTAATGCAATCCGGTTGGCAGAGATCAGGCTCCGATAGTCAGACAGATCGGGACGCCACGCGGCCAATGTTCGAATAAGCTGCATCCGTGTCATCTTGCGCAGCGATTCGCGTAACTCGTCAGGCGCGCTGATGATGGTACTGTGAATTAGTTGCAATGCAACGCGCCTCGCGGAGATGGCGGTCTTCCGGCAGACTTTCAGAACGCGCAGCGATTCAATCATGCCGTCGCGTGTCTTGGGCGTGACTGTACGCACACCAGCAAAGGCAGCATGCGCCGCGTTGCAAGCGTCCAGCGTGTCGTCCTTGCCGCGTTTGCGCCGGTCGCTCCTGTCGGGTGCCGTGACCTCAAGCACCGTTACGTGGGCCAGTTGAAGGTAGCGAAGCAAGCCCGCTCCGTAGGAGCCGGTGCATTCGACGCCAACCCGGGCAAGCTCTCCGAATGAGCGCATCCAGAGCAGCATCTGTTTGTAGCCATGCCGCGTGGTAGGGAAGCATTCACTGCCGAGCAGACGATCGTGTTCGTCAACGACAGCTGCAACATGCACGTCCTTATGGGTATCCACGCCGCCCACAACGTTGCGATATCCAGAAATAGCCGGTTCTTCTTTCATGAGCCTTGCTCCGGTTGCCGATGAGATTGAGGCGATTTCACCGGCATCGAGTACCTGGACAAGACAGTAAAGCGACAGAGCGTCAGGCCCTTCTTGAGTCACACGTATCGACGAGGCGAAACCTCGCCGCTCGGCGGTTCCGGACGATCGACAGGTCAGGGGAAAGACACTACGTCGATCGGAATGTGGGTCAGGTCGCCCGGAACGCTTTACGGCACCAAAAGTCGCCGGACAGCCCTCATTGAAAGCCGCGAGAAGCCCGGAAACATCTGATACCCGTATTCTTACTGTCGGAGTGATGGATCAGCGTCCCGTCGTCGCCCGGTTGGCGGGCATACAGCGCTTGTTCAAGCGCATCGAGTACGAAGTCGGTGCGCATGGTACGACTCACCCGCCAGCCAACGATGCGTCGTGCAAACACGTCGATGACGAACGCCACGTACAGCCAGCCCTGCCACGTCGAAACGTAGGTGAAATCGGAAACCCAGAGCTGATTCGGCCGGTCGGCTTTGAATTGGCGATTGACCCGGTCCAGCGGGCGAGGTGCCGAGACATCGGGAATCGTTGTGCGAACCCGTTTGCCGCGCACCGCGCCTTGCAATCCCAGCCGCTGCATCAGTCGCTCGACCGTGCAGCGGGCCACCCGAATTTGCTCCCGGTTCATCTGCCTCCAGACCTTGTCTGCGCCGTAGACCCGCATGTTGGCGTGCCAGACACGCTGGATTTCCGGGCACAGCACGTCGTCACGCTTGACTCGGGCGCAGCGCTTGGATGGATCGCGAAGCTGGGCAGCATGGCGCCAGTAACCCGACGGGGCAATCCGCAAAACCTTGCAGATCGACTCGACCCCGAAGGTGTCGCGATGCTGATCGATGAAGGCTTTCAGGACTTGATACGGCGGTCGAGCTCCGCCTGGGCGAAAAACGCGCTGGCCAGTTTGAGAATCTCGTTGGTCTTGCGCAATTCCTTGTTCTCGCGCTCCAGCGCCTTCAGGCGATCACGCTCGCTCGCGCTCAGGCCGGCACGTTCGCCGTTATCGATCTCGTCGCGCTTGACCCAATCGTTCAGCGTTTGCGGCGTGCAGCCGATCATCGGCGCAATCGACTCGACCGCCGCCCACAGCGACGGATGCTCGCTACGCTGCTCGCGCACCAGGCGCACTGCGCGCTCCCGGACTTCCGGGGAAAACTTGCTCGATCTCTTGTTCATGGCTCCATTCTCTCAAGAGTTGGAGCCTTGTATCTTCGTCTTCGTGATGGTTAGCTACCGTCACATGAGGTGAAGTGAGCATGTTTGGAGCCTGAAGGCTTGGACCTTGCTGTGGAGATAATGCCCTTCGCCTCGCCCTCACCAGCACAGACACTGAACGGTAGCCAAGGGCGTGGACCCTGTATGTACAAGGCAAGTGGGTGAGTTGGTATTGATTCCTCGATTAAGGATCAAATTGATGTTCTACCTCGGTATTGATGTTGCCAAAGCCAAGCTGGATTGCTGCCTGCTGGACATGACAAACGGCAAGCATAGTACGAAGGTTGTTGCCAATAGCCGCGCCGGCCTAACCGATCTGTTGGGCTGGTTGGGCAAGAGACACACCGAGCCGAGCCACGTACATGTCGCGCTCGAAGGTACCGGCGTCTATCACGAGATGGCCGCGTGTGGCCTGCACGATGCCGGGCTCTCCGTGTCTGTCGTTAATCCTGCGCAGGTGCGTGCTTTTGCGACGGGAATGGGCGTGCGCACGAAGAACGACATGGTAGACAGCCACGTGTTAGCGCGCTTTGCGATGCACGCACAGCCAATGCGCTGGAGTCCTCCAGCGCCCGAGGCTCGCATACTTCAAGCACTGATGGCGCGCCGTGAAGCGCTTGCACAAGATCTTCAGCGTGAGCGCAACCGGCATGAGAAAGCGGAAATCACGGCTCCAACGGCGCTAGTCCTGCATTCGATTCTCGAGACGATCGAGTTTTTGGAGCGCCATTTAGCCAGCCTGCAACGCGAGATCGATGATCACATTGCTGCCCATCCGGG
Source organism: Pandoraea oxalativorans (assembly GCF_000972785.3). Classification (NCBI taxonomy): domain Bacteria; kingdom Pseudomonadati; phylum Pseudomonadota; class Betaproteobacteria; order Burkholderiales; family Burkholderiaceae; genus Pandoraea; species Pandoraea oxalativorans. The sequence goes on along the minus strand of NZ_CP011253.3, from coordinate 5,575,913 downwards.
CCTTAAAGCAAACTTGATGCTGCTGCAAAGTATCCCGGCAGTTGGCCCTCAGGTAGGCCGCACGCTGCTTGCCATCATGCACGCGCGCCACTTCGATTCTGCAGAACAACTTGCGGCGTATCTCGGCCTGGTGCCGGTGCAGAGGCAGTCGGGATCGTCGATCCAGGGCCCTTCACGTTTATCGAAGGCCGGGCCGCCCAAGGTACGGGCAACTCTCTACATGGCGGCCGTCGTCGCTAAACGCTATAACCCCCACATCAAGGCATTGTGTGAACGCTTGGCAGCGCGTGGCAAATCCACCATGTCTATACTCGGCGCTGCAATGCGTAAGCTTGTGCATCTGTGTTTCGGCGTTCTGAAGACACGACAGCCTTATCGGGCGAACTACGTCGCAATCGCTTGACGGGCAAGACGGTATCTCCACAAAATCCGGGGCGGTTCACGGTGAATACACGTCGTAGTAGGGGGTGGTCCCGCAGTACGGCATGGAACACTGCCCATACAGGACGTCTGTGGACGTTGGCTCTGACGTGCTTCGTGGACACTTCGCGTCCAGGAAGTAGAACGACACCCGCAAGTCCAAGTGCGGCAGACACTGCGAATCCTGGCAAATGCCATGCCGCTAGCATCGCGGCGATGAGTGGCGCGACGAGCTTGGCCATCTGGTCGATCAAGGTAACTTTGCTTGTGTTTCCGGCAAGCGCGTCATTGGAAAGCAGGCGGCGAAACAATTGCTGCTCGGCTGGGCCAGGAATCAAATTGGCCAGTCCTTTCATTGCCACACAAATCAGGAATAGCTGAAGTGTAGGTGCGAGCAAAAGGGCTATCGCGGCGACCGCGCGAATGACGTAGCTCCAACGAAGCATGACCCAGGGACAACGACGGTCAACGAAGGCACCGATCCATGGGCCAGCGAGAACGCCAGGAACTCCGTAAAACGTCATGGCTAGTCCAATGACTACAGCGTCGGCATCCCAGCGAAATGCGAGACTCTCGAAAATCAATGTGAAGTCTATCCATAGGATCGAAGCTCCAACCGCGCGGGACGCCAGCAGACGCGAATAGCTTTGTGCGCGAAAGGTATGTTTCAAGGCTGATCTCGAGGTGTCAATGTTGCACCCTGCTTACGCATGTAAAGGCTTCCTCCGATGACGAAGCCGTCTAACCCTGTCACGGATCGCCGTATAGGAGCCAATTGATGATCGGCGCATAGGCGCCAGCGCAGGATCGGCGTAAAGGCGCCAGTCGAGGATCGCCGTAATGGTGCCACGTAATGATCGGCGTATTGGCGCCACCTGCGTCGTGCAGTGAAACGCGGTTCGAACTTTCCCAACTGGGTACGCTTCGCTCTTTTCTGAGCGGAGCGCCCATGGCCAACCGGAGGTTCGAATTGTTTGAGTACCGCCAAGTCCTTGTCCGCATGCGGCAAGGCGATTCCGACCGCGACATAGCGCGCGCCGGGCTTATGGGCCGCAAGAAGCTCACCGCCGTAAGGCGCACCGCGCAAGAGCTCGGCTGGCTCGATCCGTCGCGGCCGCTGCCGCAAGACAGCGTGATCGCCGGCCAGTTCGGCCGCACGCCACACCTGCCCAGCACCTGCGTGTCGACGCTCGAGCCCTTTCGCGAGCAGATCAGCAACTGGTTCGGAGCTGACGTGCAGGGCACGACGATTCACAGTGCACTCAAACGTAACCATGGCTACACCGGCAGCTACTCGGCTGTGCGTCGCTTCCTCAAGCATCTGGAGGCCGAACGCAGTGTCACCGCGACGACGATTCTGGACTTCCCGCCGGCCGATGCCGCGCAGGTTGATTTCGGCGCCGGTCCCGCGCTCATCCACGAATCAGGTCGCACGCTCAAGACGTGGTTCTTCGTCATGACGCTATGCTGGTCGCGTCATCAGTATGTCGAACTCGTGTTCGATCAGACCGTCGAGACGTGGCTGGCCTGTCACCGGCGCGCCTTCGAGTGGTTCGGCGGCTGTCCCGGGCGAATCATTATCGACAACGCGAAGTGCGCGATCATCAGGGCATGCACGTACGACCCCGAGGTCCAGCGTTCCTACGCGGGCCTCGCTGAAGGATATGGCTTCAGGATCGATGCCTGTCCCCCGCACGACCCGCAGAAGAAGGGCGTCGTTGAATCGGGAGTCAAATACGTCAAGAAGTCCTTCATGCCGCTGCGCGCGTTTCGTGATCTGCCGGATGCCAATCGGCAACTGCGCAAATGGATCATGCAGGAAGCCAGCGTTCGTGAGCACGGCACGACACGCGAACAGCCGCTGGCGCGCTTCGCCATCGAGAAGCCGCTATTGACGGCGCTGCCCGATGTACCGCCCGTGCTCGCCGCATGGTCCACGGTGACCGTTCATCGTGACGCTCACATCCAGCATCACAAGGCGCTTTACTCGGTGCCGTTCGCCCTGGTCGGCAAGACGCTGTGGGTGAAGGCGACAGACACGGTCGTGCAGCTGTTCCATCAGCACGAACTCGTGGCCACCCATCCCCGGCTGCGCAAGCCAGGCGCACGCTCTACCGTCCGCGATCATCAGCCCCCGGCAGCGCAGGCGTGGCTCGAACACGATCCGCAATGGTGTCTGGCGCGGGCCAAAGAAATCGGTCCTGCCTGCCACGCGCTGATTCTGACGCTCTTCAACGATGAGGTGCTTGTCAACCTGCGCGGTGCGCAGGGGATTGTCCGACTTCGTGGCAAGGTGGGTGACGCGCGGCTGGATGCCGCATGCGAACGGGCGTTGGCCCATGCTAGTCCCAGATGGCGAACGGTCAAGACGATTCTGGACAAAGGTCTGGAAAGCGAGCCCATCGCAGCGTCCCCGCAAACGCTCACCGATACCTACGTCAACGGCGGCCGCTTCGGTCGCAATCTCCAATCCCTGCTGATCCACTAAACACCCATGAACCCCAGTCCTGAACTGAACACAGCCCTCAAGCAGTTGCGCCTGTCCGGCGTGCTCGATTCTCTTGAGCAGCGCAACCGGCAGGCCATTGACGGCCAGCTCGCGTATACGGAGTTCCTCGCCATGCTGCTGCATGACGAAGTCGCCCGGCGCGACCAGAAGAAGCTGCGCACCCGCTTGGCCCGCGCTGGCTTCGCAATGGGCAAGACCCTTGAAACGTTCGACTTCGACCGGCTGCCAAACCTGAATCGGACCCATATTCACGACCTTGCTACCGGCCGTTATATCGATGAGAAGGTCGCGATTCTCATTGCCGGGCCAACAGGTACTGGCAAGTCACACCTGGCCCAGGCACTGGGCAATTGCGCCGCCCGGCAAGGACGCGATGTCGTGTTCGCCACGCAGACCAGGCTATTGAACAGTCTGCAGGCAGCGCGCGCGACCGGTACCTATGAGCGCAAACTGAAACAGCTTGTCAGCGTACCAGTTCTCATCGTCGACGACTTCGCGCTCAAGCCGCTGCGCTCGCCGCAAGATGAAGACTTCCACGACCTGATCGCGGAAAGGTACGAGACTGCTGCGACGATCCTGACCAGTAACCTCGACTTCAGCGAATGGGGCGATGCGTTTGCCGGCAACCGCATCCTCGGCGCCGCCACACTCGATCGCCTGCGACACGGCGCCTATCGTATCGTGCTCGATGGTGACAGCTTTCGAACGCCTAGGCCAATGCCTGACCTCGATCAGACGCGGCTTGCGAAATCAACAAAAAAACCGCATTCTTGAGTCCGTTCGAATCCGCGTTTTACCTCACTTCAAACTGGCGCCATTACGGCGATCATCCCCGGCGTCATTACGCCGATCCGTGACAAACCCGACGTCCAAAGCAAAGCGAGCTAGATCCGACGCTCTGTTAATGAATCCTGTTCCGTTGAAATTCAGCGACGTATTGCAAAGGACACCGAACCCCGACAGTTTGCGAAATTTGGAAAGAACCTCGTGAAGCGCAGGATTTTGTTCTTTAGATAGCGTTTGAACCCGGGCTGAGCCATCGACGTGGGTGACTGCGGGCAGGTGAGTACTCAATACGCGCCGGAAGTGGAGCATATAAGGACTAGGGGTAGCAGGAAGGAAGTGCTCGGAGACCTCTTCCTCTCGGCAAATGGGAGCAATTGGCCGGAATCCTTCACGTCGCTTCAGTCGATTAATTCTCTCGAGCGTGCCCCGATTCAATGGGCTAGCGAGAATTGAGCGATTTCCCAGTGCGCGTGGTCCGATCTCCGCGTTTCCGTTTGCCCAGCCGAGGATCGCGCCGGCATGAAGCTGTTTGGCTATCTCACATGAGGTAGCGGGAGTCAGATGGAAGTCCGCATGTTCTAGTTCGTCCAGAACGAAGGCGGGACCAGAATATACAGACCACTTTAGCTTGGCTGAACCAGTCAAATGAAACTGTGCGTCTGCAGCAGTGCCGATGGCGGAACCGCTATCGTTCGCACACGGAGGAGCAAAGACGTCCGAGAACATTCCGGTATCTTCTAAGGCGGAATTCCATTCGCAGTTCAGGCCGCATCCGCCAGAAATCAGCAAAGGTGCGCGTTGTATTACACAGTCGCGTATTGCAGATTCGAAGTGCTTGTAGATTGCATCGGAAATAAGGCGCGCCAATCGCTTTCCTGCATTCGACGTCACTCCGCAATTGTGCTGCGAGAATTCCTGAAAATCGGTTTTTCCAAACTTGGGGATCTCATTTGGGTGCGATAGCAACATATCGACCAACTGCTGCTCTTCCGGGGTCGGGTTGATGTGATCGCAGTAGGCCGCCAGTGCCATTAGTTTTCCTGCGTCGGACAGTCTCACCGCGCCGGGCTGTAGTTTGAAGGACGGGTCCATGAGGCCGTAAGCGAACGCGTATCGAATTCCTGGCCCCCACATGACATCGCGTAGCAGCTGAATATTCAGTGCTTCATCCATGTGATAGAACCGACCGATATGACCCTCCCACACCAACGCATAACACGCGGTTCCTTGAGGAAAAGGTGAAAGGGCGTATGCGCACATAATGTGCGGTAATGCCCCCGTTTTCCACGGTCAGCAGAAGTAGAAACTAAGCGACCATGGCAAGCCGCTGCTTCGGGGTAAAACCGCCCAATGCCATATTCGGGCGCTCGTGATTGTAAATCCACATCCAGTCGGCCGCCGCTTCGCGAACCTGCTCCAGGTCCTCCCACAGGTACTGCGACAGCCATTCGTATCGCGCAGTCCGGTTGAACCGTTCGATATACGCATTCTGCTGCGGCTTGCCCGGCTCGATGTATTCCAGCCGGATGCCTTGCTTCTGCGTCCATGTCACGATGGCCGCACTCAAATATTCCGGGCCGTTGTCGCACCGGATGACCTTCGGCTTGCCTCGCCATTCCATATGCTGCTTCAGCGTGCGAATCACCCGCTCGGATGGCAACGAGAAATCCACCTCGATGCCCAGCGCCTCGCGGTTGAAATCATCAATCACGTTCAGCGTCCGGATACTGCGCCCGTCAACCAGTTGGTCATGCATGAAGTCCATCGACCACACTTCATTGATGGCCTCCGGTACCGATAGCGGCTGCGGCGTTTCGCGCACCAGCCGCTTTTTCGGCTTGATGCGCAGGTTCAGCTCCAGCTCCCGGTAAATCCGGTAAATGCGCTTGTGGTTCCAGCCGAATCCCTTCACATTACGCAGGTAGAAGTAGCACAGCAGAAAACCCCAGTTGCGATGGCAGCCCGTAATACGCAGTAGCCAGTCGGCAATCTCTTCGTTCTCCGTGTTCAACTTCGCCGCGTACCGGTAGCACGACTCGCTGATGCCGAGCACCGCGCACGCCACACGAATTGACACGCGCCGCTGTTGCACAACTTGCTTTGCCATCTCGCGCCGACGAGATGGCTTCAGAACTTTTTTTGCAGGGCCTCCGAGGCAATCTCAGCCTTGAGCTTCTCCTCGATGTACATCTTGCGAAGCCGGGTATTCTCCGCCTCCAGCTCCTTCATGCGCGACATCATCGACGCGTCCATGCCGCCGTACTTCGAGCGCCACTTATAAAACGTTGCCGAACTGATGCCCAGTTCTCGGCACAGCTCCGGCACCGCCAGCCCAGCCTCCGCGCGCTTGAGCGCCTCCAGTATCTGGCTGTCCGTGAATCTCGACTTCTTCATCTGCAGAACTCCCTCTTAACGAGAAAATTCTACTTCTCCTAGCGGTGGATTTCAGGGGGCATTACCACGTCAGTATCGATAAAGTAGCCGGTGGCCCATGATTGGATGCCCAGTGCCGTCGACACCAATTGAAAAGTTTGCGCTAGGCACCCCACGTCCATTAGGGCGACACGGTAAGCGCGTGAGTGGGGATATTTCCACCATAGCTTGTCAAAGCGAGAGGTCACGAACACCCCATACGCTAGCTCTTTTGCAACCGTTTGACCGCAGAGCAATCGGCAAACCGTATCGTCACTCGGCGCATCTCCGACGTAGGAGAGTTCGTGGCGAATTGATCGATAGTGGTATACGCCAGGTGAAAGCCCGGAAACGTTGAGCGCGACGAGAAATGGTTCGCTGGGCTGCATGGATCCGCCCGAAGGCGAGGTGCGCCGATAGCCGACGGAGCGCATTCCTAACTGGGACAGGTCCGTGCGTGAGCTTCCATGGACCGCGCCGAATGTCGTCCACAGCGTATCTGCCACATCTTGAAGAGATACGGGACGGTTAAGAAAAGGTTCATCGCGCAATAGCGTGGAGGGATTTGACAAGTTTTCGTACTCTTGATGGCAGGAATTTGCCATCAGGAGTGCGTGGAGATGCTGGATCGCAAGCTGCTGGAGTCGCTGGGAGGCTGGCAGGGCTATGCCGTCGAACGCGTGGAGTGGCCCGAGGGCACAGGGCGCACGCTGTCGATCTATTTGAAGCCAACCGCCAAGGTGATGCTGTGCGAGCAGTGCGGCGCACGATGTCGCCAGGTCCATGAGACCACGGTGCGCCGGGTGCGAGATCTGCCGTTATTTGAGTACCGGGTTGTTCTTCATGTTCCACGCCGGCGCTTGTTGTGTGAGCAATGCGGTGGCCCGCGCCTGGAGCGGCTTACTTGGCTGGGTCGCTACCAGCGGGTGACGGATCGGCTTGCGGCGGCCTGCAGCCAATTGCTGCAATCGAGCAACGTGCAGGCGGTGGCGAGGTTCTTCGAGCTGGGTTGGCATACCGTCAAGACGCTGGACAAGGCCCGGCTCCGAGCGTCAGTGCGCGAACCGGATTGGTCCAGGATCGAGTATTTAGCGATGGACGAGTTCGCCCTGCATAAAGGGCATCGGTACGCGACGGTAGTCGTCGATCCGATCAGCAGGCAGGTGCTGTGGATCGGCCCAGGACGCTCACGCGAGACGGCTCGGGCGTTCTTCGAGCAATTGCCGCGTGGGGTCGCCCAACGCATCAAGGCCGTAGCCATCGACATGACTACGGCCTACGAGTTAGAAATCCAGGCCCACTGCCCACGGGCGGAGATCGTCTATGACTTGTTCCATGTCGTGGCCAAGTACGGACGAGAGGTCATTGATCGGGTGCGCGTGGATCAGGCCAACCAACTGCGCCAGGACCGTCCCGCGCGCCGGGTCATCAAATCGAGCCGCTGGCTGTTATTGCGCAACCGCGACAAGCTAGACCGGCAGCAGGCCGTCCGGCTCGACGAATTGCTGCAAGCCAACCAGCCGCTGCTGACGGTCTATGTCCTGAGGGACGAACTCAAGCGGCTCTGGTTCTACCGAAGACCTGCCTGGGCAAAACAAGCCTGGCACCACTGGTGCGAGCAGGCCGAGCAAAGCGGAATAGCCCCCTTGAACACCTTCGCTCAGCGTCTGAAAGGCTATCTGCATGGCATCCTGGCCAGATGCCGACATCGTCTAAACACCAGCATCGTTGAGGGCATTAACAACACTATCAAGGTCATTAAGCGGCGCGCCTACGGCTACCGAGACCAGGAATACTTCTTCCTCAAAATCCGCGCCGCCTTCCCCGGTAATGCTCAATGAACCTAAGAAAAGCGCGGCAGGTGTATCGTGCCTTCAACGTTGAACCCAAATCCGCGCCGGTGATGTTGCGCGGGGCTGGGAGCGCCGTAATCGGTCCGCCGCGAAGTACTTCGTTGTCGGGAATCTTGTCGGCTACAGAGGTGCAGTGCTCGATGTATCCCAAGTATGGAATTGCCCCCGGAACTTGTTCGCTCCTGGGTACCTGTGTACCCACGTGGAACATCCTAGACAAGCAGTCCCATCCCCATGCCTCAGGGTCGGATTTGGATAGCACGCCTGCCTCGGTTATCTCGGTATCGATTGCGTCGTCGCGGCGTTCGGAGCCTGTAGCCAATTCGAGAAGTCTCGTCACATGTGCAGTGTCAACCTGATACTGCTTGTGATTTTGGTAGTCCCAGAGAACGAGTCGCCCGTCTAGAATTTTCAAGAACAATGTGGGTGTCATTGGTATGCCTAAGCCTGAGACCGGACGCCGGGCCCAGCGTCCGTTGCAAGGTCTAGTCCTTAGCTGTTCTTGGCCGGTGCAGTGTGCGGCGTGTTGTAGGCATCATTGGACTGGTTGGACAACGTCGGTTCGATCTGAATGAGTTGCATCTGGTTTTCTCCATTAAGTGAGTTTTCCCGGTGCAAATGACACTCGGGAGGCCGAATTCTGATATCCGTCGCCGGACGCCGCTATTCAATTTGAACGCCTCCTTTCGGTACTCACGAACGTGCCTGGTTAAGCCCAGCTGTCGTTGGAAGAGACTAATTTTGGGTTCGTTTTCGGGCGTCGGCCCCCGGTTTTTATGGTGTGGGCGTTGCTCAGACGGCCGCGCCGTCAACGTGTTGCGGGAGGGGTTTCTGTACCGTCATCGGGCCGACGCGCTACCATTCGGAAACGACGCTTGATTACGGAGAGGAAAATGAGTGTTTCGAAGGCGCCTGCGGATCGCAAGGTGATCCTCACGGGTGACCGTCCGACGGGCCCGCTGCATCTGGGCCACTACGTCGGTAGTCTCAAGAACCGTGTTGCATATCAGCACGAGTACAAGCAGTTCATTCTGGTCGCCGACGCTCAGGCGCTGACCGATAACACCGACGACGAAGGCAAAGGCCGCGACAAGGTCCATCGCAACGTCTCCGAGGTGGCGCTCGACTATCTGGCCGTCGGCATTGACCCGGACGTCACGACCATCTGCGTGCAGACCTGGCTGCCCGAACTGACCGAACTCACGTTCTACTACCTGAATCTGGTCACGGTGGCGCGTCTGGAGCGCAACCCGACCGTGAAGCAGGAAATCTCCCTGCGCAACTTCGAGCGCGATATTCCGGCCGGCTTCCTCACGTATCCCGTGAGCCAGGCGGCGGACATCACCGCGTTTCGCGCCACGCTCGTCCCCGTGGGCGAAGACCAGTTGCCGATGATCGAGCAGACGAACGAAATTGCGCGTCGCCTCAATCGCATGGCCGGTCGGGAGATCCTCACCGAAGCAAAGGCGCTCGTGCCGCCCATCGGGCGTCTGCCGGGCATCGACGGCAAGGCGAAGATGAGCAAGTCGCTCGGCAACGTCATCAACATTTCCTCCTCCCCGGACGAAATCCGCGCGGCCGTGAAGAAGTGCTACACCGACCCGCTGCACCTGAAGGTCGAAGACCCGGGGCATCTGGAAGGTAACGTCGCCTTCGCCTACCTCGATGCCTTCGACGAAGACAAGGAAGGCCTGCAAGCGCTCAAGGACCACTACGTGCGCGGCGGTCTGGCCGACTCGAAGGTGAAGGCGCGCCTGGAAGAGCGCCTTCAGGAAATGCTGCGTCCGATGCGCGAGCGTCGCGAGGAGTACGCGAAGAACCCCGACTACGTGTGGGACATGCTGCGCGCCGGTACCGAACGCGCCCGCGAGACGGTCTCGCACACGCTCGACGACGTCCGCTCGGTATTCGTCACGCCGGGCTGGAAGAAGTAAGTCACGCGTTGCGCGTCGATGACCGACGCATGGCGCATCGGCCCCCCGAGGACTGGAAATCTCTCCAGTGCCCGGGGGGCCGCTTACCACTGGGACCCAGGATCTATCCCTAACGCTTTCTGGCAGCGCTTGATTTCTGCCCGAAAGGTCGCGCGAATTGTCAGACGCGGGCCCTCCGTGTGTGACGAGGCGCCTTGATTCATCAGTTGCTCAGCCCGTGCTTCAAGTTGGTCAAGTAACTGCAAAGCATCGTCCTGACTCGCACGCAGTTGCCTGAGGCAAGCCATTTGCATCCGTAATTGGCTATTGCGGGAAGACAGCATCCCACGTCGGGTGAGCGCATCCGCCGCAGCGCAAACTGTGCCTGGCAGCGAACACGATGGGTATTGATGAGGAGGTGGGTTCTGATTGGAAATCTCTGGCATGACGTCGCTTATCCAAAAGGTAAAACGTTAAGTGAAACGGACGACAGCCTCGCGATCAAAGCGATGCGTGCATCGCGTCGTTGAGGCGATCGAGCTTGTGCATGATGTCCTTGTGCTTGCCCGCAGCCAGCCGAATCTGGGTGCCGCAATCGCTTAACCCTCGACGCAGAACGTCCTCTTCGCGCTCGCACACGGCCTCCTGTTGTTCCCTGATTCGCAAGTTCATCGATCCGTAGAGATTCCGCACTTTCTCGATGCACGCCGACATACCGTCCCATCCGCGATTGCGCGGGTAAGCGACAAGGGTGAACACGCTGTTGACCAGACTGAGGCCGCTGAGAAGCCCCGACGCAATCTTCAGTGCGACACCGATGATCACGAGCGTCGGAAACATCTGCGGCAGCAATATCGTCGCGGCAATGAGCGTGGCCGACAGCATGAAAAGAACGACAAGAATGGCGATTCTTATCTTCCATCGACGTCGTTCCGCAGGCATGGCAGCCGATGCCTGAAATAGCGCGTTGTCGATGATCGGTCGCATCCTGTCCAACGCGCGTCCCGCCCTTCGGGTGGCCACGGCGAGCTGTTGCGCTTTGATCACATCCTCGTCTTTTGGCAGATCGCCGGTTGCCGGGTCGTGGCTGTTCTGCGGTGGCTCGAACGCAACGCAGACGCTTTGCGCCTCCAGACACTGGACGGCGAGCAATGTCGCCAGGATGTCATTCACGGCATGTTCGAGGTGATAGAAGACCGTGAAGGCAGCGGTGGCATTGAGGGTGAGTCCGTCGCACGCCGGACGGGTCTTTTGTGAGCCGACCGACCGCCATGAACCCCATGGCGCCTGACGCGAACGGTAGATGCGCGCGATCGCTTTTTCCAGACTTCCGATCAAAGGTCCGATGGCGACGAGACCGTCGCCGTAATGGCGTGAGGCCGCGCTCACGCGCTCGACGAGCGCGTCGATCGGCGCAAACTCCTTCGACAGCGGTACGGCGTCGGCGTCGACCTTCACCATCTTCTCGATGTCGTTCCACGCGTTGCTTATCGCACGTAGCCCGTCGGAGATGGACGTTCGGAGCGTTTCGAGCGAATGCACTTCACAGGCCTCCTCCAGCGACATGACGTCCTGCTGCGTGACGCTGACGATCCAGTCACCGACGCGTGACCGCGAGGCGTCGCCTCTCGCGCTGGACGTCGAAAGTTGGCGCATGACGGACGGTGGCAGGGGCGTCAGAACGATTGTCATGGGGGACCTTGTTCTCTACGTTTGTGAGATGAGACTAGTCCCCCAACTTGCGTGCCGCTTTTACTTTTTGCCCGAGTGCCGGGACTGGCGAGCGCGCGCGCCGAAAGAAAAAAACGCCGCGACGTCATGCCCGTCGCGGCGTTTTCTCGTGCTTACGAAGCGGTAAAGCGATTACGGTTGCTTTGCGACCTTGCCGTCCTTGAAGACCCAGCGAATGGCCTCGCCCTGACCCGTCAGCACGTCGATCGATTCGAGCGGATTCCCATCGACGACGAGCACGTCGGCGAGCGCGCCCGGCGCGATCACGCCCAGCTCACCCACGCGATTCAGAATCTCCGCGCCGATCACCGTCGCGGAACGCAGCGTGTCGGCTGCGCCCAGCACGTCGGCGCGAATCGTCAGCTCGTCGGACTGATACTTGTGCATGTCGCCGAGCAGGTCCGAGCCGAAGCCCATCTTCACGCCAGCATCACGGTAGATCGCGAGCGATTCGCGACCGGCGCGTTGCACGCTCTCCACCTTGGCGACGGATTCCGGCGGCAGACCAGCGATTCGCCGTCCTTGGCGAGGGCGTCGTAGGTAACGAGCGTTGGCACCACGTAAGCGCCTTTCTCGGCCATGAGCTTCGCCGTCTCGGCGTCGCACAGATTGCCGTGCTCGATGGTGCGCACGCCGCAACGCACAGCGCGCGCGATGGCCTTCGGTGTGTACGCGTGCGCCATCACGTAAGTCTGTGCCGCTTCCGCTTCCGCCACGGCTGCGCGGATTTCGTCTTCCGAATACTGCGTGTTGGCGATGGGATCGACCGGCGAGGCCACGCCCCCCGATGCCATCAGTTTGATCTGCGTCGCGCCCTTCTGAATCTCTTCGCGCACGGCGAGACGAATCGGATCGACGCCGTCGACCACGCGGCCGATGGCACCCGCACGGAACGCGCACGAGCACGGCTCAAGCACGTCGCTGCGCGGACGGAAATCGCCGTGGCCGCCGGTTTGCGACAGCGCCTTGCCCGACGGGAAAATGCGCGGGCCCGGGATCACGCCTTGTTCGATCGCCTGTTGCAGCGCCCAGTCGGCACCGCCTGCGTCGCGCACGGTGGTGAAGCCGCGATTGAGCATGCCCTGCATGATCGGCAGCGACTTGAGCACGGTCAGCACGTTCGGCTGACTGGCGTTGGTGCCGAGGTTCGGATGCGAGGCGAGCACGTGCACGTGGCAGTCGATCATGCCGGGCATGACGGTCTTGCCGGTGACGTCGATCACCGTTGCATCGGCGATGTCGAGCGGCGTGGCGCTCACCGCCGTGATGCGATTGCCGACGATGGCCACATCGTGACGTTCGAGCAGGCGACCGGTGGCCGCGTCGAGCACATTGCCGCCGCGAAGCAAAGTAGCGGTCGTAGGGGCGGTCGTGGAGGACATGGGGGAATTCCTTGGAAAAAAGCACAAGGCGCGCCGGATCAGGGCGCGCCTTGTTTAGGGGAAACTCAGACCTTGGCGGTCTTTGGCAGCGGCTTGACGAAGCAGGTGCCGACCAGACTGATGGCCGCCGCAACGATCACGTAGATCGCCGGGGCCATGTTGCTGCCCGTGCGCGCAATCAGCCACGTGATGATCAGTGCAGCGAAGCCGCCGAAGATCGTGACCGCGAAGTTGTACGCCACCGACAGGCCGGTCGAGAGCACCTTCGCCGGGAACAACTCGGAGAACGCGGCGAGAATCGGGCCGGTGTAGCAGGCGATCAGCAGGCCAAACACGATCTGGAACGTGAGCAGCGATTGAAGGCCCGGCGACACGTTCAGGTACGTGAACATCGGCCACGCAAGCACCAGAATCAGCAGTGCCGAACCCGTCAGGAACGGGCGACGACCGAGGCGGTCCGCCAGACGTCCCACGACCGGGGCGAACACGAGGATCATCGCGCCGCCGACCATGCCTGCGGTGAAGCCGTTCGATGCGGGCAGATGCAGTACGCGCTGGGCATACGTCGGCATGTAGAACAGCAGCACGTAGGTGCAGATCGTCCACAGCACGACCATGGAGAAGCTCGCGAGCGTTTCCTTGGGGTATTGCGAGAAGACGTCGCGCAGCGGCGTGTCGGACTTCTCTGCGTTCTGGAACGTCGGCGTTTCGTCGATCTTGTTACGGATGTAGAAACCGACCGGGCCGATCAGCATGCCGACGATGAACGGCACACGCCAGCCCCACGATTCGAGCGACGCCTTGTCGAGTTCGGTCGTCACGAACGTGCCCACGGCCGCACCGAGCAGCACGGCAAAGCCGATGCTCGATTGAATCCATGCGGAGTAGTAAGCGCGTTGATTGGCCGGTGCGTATTCCGTCAGGAATGCCGTCGCGCCCCCCATGTCACCGCCGGCAGAGAAGCCTTGCAGCAAGCGGGCCAGCACGATGATGAGCGGTGCGGCGAGTCCGATCTGATCGTACGTCGGGGCCAGACCGATCATGGCCGTACCCGCCGCCATCAACAGGATGGTGAGCGAGAGGGCGGCCTTGCGGCCCACGCGGTCGGAGTAGATGCCGAGCACGATGCCACCGACCGGGCGCATGAAGAAGCCCACGCCGAAGGTGGCCACGGCCAGCAGGAACGACGAGAGGTCGTCGCCCGTGGGAAAGAACTGCTTCGCGATGATCGCGGCGAAGAAGCTATAGACGGTGAAGTCGAACCATTCAAGCCCGTTGCCGATCACCGTCGCCACGATCGCGTGACGGCGCTGGCGGGCCATGTTGTCTTGAGGCACTGCGTAGGTCGCCTGCATCTGGGTCTCCCGGAGGATGGGTGGCGTCCGTTGCGTGTCTTGCTGTCACGTCATGCCGGTAATACGCCTGCTTTTTTGTCGGATCACGTTCGTTCGCAGGCAATGGGAATCCAAAGCCGCTACCGGACGTGCGCGGATAAGACAGAAAGTAGTTCAGACAAAATGACAGGCAAAACGATAATTCCGCATGTTGCCATGCGTGCAGCGCATGGCAACTTTTGGAAACGTGCGTAACCCCTATGATGGGAAACGAGTTTCCGAGTAAATCCAGTTGCGGAAAATTCGTGCTGCGGCATGCTCATGGCGCTCGGCAGGCCATACGAGGTAGTAGCCGCCGCCCAGACTGGCCGATGCGTCGCACGCGGGCACGAGCAGACCGGCGTCGAGACACGGGTCGATCATGTGACGCCAGCCCAGTCCGCCGCCTTCGATGGCCATCTGCACGAGCAGCGGGTAGTAATTGGCGCTCACCATGCGCGGGAATTTCGGCGCGTTCACGCCTTGCAGCTCGAACCAGTCGGGCCACGACATCCACTTGCGCTGACCGTCTTCGATGAAGAGCAGCGTTTCGCTCACGAGATCGGCGGGAGTGAGCTGACGTCCGTCGAGATAGCTGGGGGAGCAGACGGGGAAGACTTCCTCGTCGAAGAGACGGCGTCCGGCGAAATCGGGCGGCAGGTCGTTGCGCACGTAATACACGCCGAGATCGAATTCGGACGCGGAGAGCGACGTGATGCCGTCCTTCACGATCACGCGAATCTTGATGTCGGGGTGTGCTGCGCGAAAGCGCATGAGTTGCGGCGTCATCCAGAGCACGGCCACGCCGGACGAGCACGCGACCGTGAGTTCCAGATCGCCGCGTCGTTTCATGAGGTCGGCCGTGGCTTCGGCGCATTCGCCGAGCAGACGCTGAATCTGCTCGGCGTAGCGTTGTCCGGCCACCGTCAGCCGCAGCGTGCGATGCTCGCGTGTGAACAGCGCGCGCCCGAGAAACTCTTCGAGCTGCGCGATCTGCCGACTCACGGCGCTTTGCGTGAGGTTGAGTTCCGCGGCCGCCCGGGTGAAGTTCGCGTGCCGCACGGCGGCATCGAACGCAATCAGGCAGTGCAGCGGCGGCAGGGGCGAAATCGGCATGCGCGGTGACGGTGAGTACGGAGTGCGAGTCAGGCGCTTAGCGCTTGCCGACCATTTGCTCCGGGCGAACCCAGGCGTCGAACTGCTCGGCCGTGACGTGGCCCAGCGCGAGGGCGGATGCCTTGAGCGTCGTGCCCTCCTTGTGTGCCTTCTTCGCGATCTGCGCGGCCTTGTCGTAACCGATGTGCGGGTTGAGCGCGGTCACGAGCATGAGCGACTCTTCGAGCAGCGTGCCGATGCGTTCGCGGTTCGGCTCGATCCCGATTGCGCAGTTGTCGTTGAAGCTGACCGCGCCGTCGGCGAGCACGCGCACGCTTTGCAGGAAGTTGTGGATGAGCATCGGCTTGAACACGTTCAGTTCGAAGTTGCCCATCGAACCGCCGATGTTGATCGCGACGTCGTTGCCCAGCACCTGAGCGCACAGCATCGTCATGGCTTCGCATTGCGTCGGGTTGACCTTGCCCGGCATGATCGAGCTGCCCGGTTCGTTTTCCGGAATCTGCAACTCGCCGATGCCGCAACGCGGGCCGCTGGCGAGCCAGCGCACGTCGTTGGCGATCTTCATGAAGCTGGCAGCCAGCGTCTTGAGCGTGCCGTGGGCGTTGACGATGGCGTCGTTGGCCGCGAGCGCTTCGAACTTGTTCGGTGCGGTGACGAACGGCAGGCCGGTGTCGCGGGCGAGCGCGTCGGCGACCTTCTTCGCAAATTCGGGGTGTGCGTTCAGGCCGGTGCCGACGGCAGTACCGCCGAGGGCGAGTTCGGCGACGTGGGGCAGCGCGTTGTCGACGTGCTTCAGGCCGTGGTCGATCTGCGCCACCCAGCCGGAGATTTCCTGACCGAGCGTGAGCGGCGTGGCGTCCTGCAAGTGCGTGCGGCCGATCTTGACGATGTCGTCATAGGCGCGCGCCTTCGCATGCAGCGTGTCGCGCAGCTGACCGACACTGGGCTTGAGGTGGTTCACGAGGGCGTCGAGGGCGGCCACGCTCATGGCGGTCGGGAAGACGTCGTTCGACGACTGGCCCTTGTTCACGTCGTCGTTCGGATGCACCAGGCGCTCTTCGCCACGCACGCCGCCGAGCAGTTCGCTGGCGCGGTTCGCGAGCACTTCGTTCATGTTCATGTTCGACTGCGTGCCCGAGCCGGTCTGCCACACGGCGAGCGGGAATTCGTCGTCGTGCTTGCCGTCGACGACTTCGTCGGCAGCCTTGATGATCGCGTCGGCCTTCTTGGCGTCCAGCACGCCCAGATCCTTGTTGACCTCGGCCGCTGCACGCTTCACGCGAGCGAGCGCGCGCACGAGTTCGCGCGGCATTTTCTCGGTGGAAATCTTGAAGTTTTGCAGCGAGCGCTGGGTTTGCGCACCCCACAGACGGTCGGCAGGCACAGCAATTTCGCCGAAGGTATCGCGTTCCATTCGCACATCAGACATGATCGACTCCTCGAAGAGAGAATTAAATTCTAGAGCTTTAGAAAGGATCCGGCATGGCAGCCATTCGGGGACGTGCCATATCGTGGGAATGAATTGCGGGGAGATGGGCCTTTTCGAATGTCTTGAGCGTGAAGGCCTGAGCAGGCATGGATTATGCGCCGGAATTGCGCTGCGAGGGGCGCGCAAGGGGGGCACGAGAGGGGCTGAAACGCGCGTGTCCTGCCCCGAAAGTCGGCTCATGCCCACACGGCGGTGACCAGTTGCAGTGCGGCGGCAATGGCGGGCTCCTCGCGCCGCGAGGCGAGGGTGACGAACGTGAGTTCCGTGGGCACCGCCACGCTGTCGACGATCACCAGGCCGTGCGCACGCGCCTCGCGCAGCGCGATCGAGTCGCGCACCAGCGACAGACCGATACCCGACTTCACGAGATCGAGCATCGAAGGCTCCTGATCCACTTCCGCGACTTTGACGGGCGACGCTCCGGCTTCGCCGAAAACCGCCGACAGCAGACGGTTGTGCGCCGATTCGGGCGGTGTCCAAATCCACGGCAGGGCGGCGAGTTCGCGCCAGCCGCGCCGGGACACACGCTCGCGCCAGCCAGCGGGCGCCAGCACCTGATAGGAAAAGGGTGTGAGGGTAATGGCGTGAAAGCGCGCCGGGTCGGGACTGCCAATATAGAAGCCGACGTCCAGCTCGCTGCGCGCAAGCCGTTGCAACACGTCGCCCGACATGCTGTGACGCAGGGCCGTCTCGATCTGCGGATACGACTCCACCAGACGTTTGAGAAACGCCCCCAGACGCGTGAATTCCGGGTCGAGGATGGTGCCGATGCGCAGGCGTCCGCGCACGGTATCGCGCAGCGCACCGGCGGCCTGCTGCAGGTCGGTCAACGCCGCCAGCATGCGCTCGGCGAGTGGCAGCAGTGCCTGACCGTCCCGCGTGAGCGCCAGCCCTTGTGCGGTGCGCGTGAAGAGGGTGAGTCGCAGCGTCTCCTGCAACGCCTTCACCTGAAGGCTCACCGCGGGCTGTGTCAGATGCAGACGTTGGGCGGCACGCGTGAGATTGCCCTCACGGGCGATGGCGACGAAGGCGCGAAGATGAGCGAGTTCCATGGGCGACGGGCGAAAGCAGGCAATTCAGCGGGGCAATATAAGCGGATCTTATATTGCTTTTGATTTTTTCTCATTGGATTGCGGCCGGTCGCAGCAGTACGCTTGGGGCTACTCGTGGCGCCGAGCGCGACAATGCCGGTGCCGATGCCTTGAAATTCCCAGGAAACGAACATGAGCAACGCTGATATTCCGACCGTCCAGCACTTCATCGGTGGCCAACGTGTGGCCGGTGAGGGTGAGCGCTTCGCCGACGTCTTCAATCCGGCCGAGGGGGCCGTGAGCGCTCGCGTGGCGCTGGCCAGCGTGAAGGACGTGAATGCAGCGGTGGCGGCGGCGAAAGCGGCGCTGCCGTCATGGTCGGAGACGGCCCCGCTCAAGCGCGCCCGCGTGCTGTTCAAGTTCAAGGCGCTGCTCGACGAGCATCAGGACGAACTCGCCCGCATCATCACCCGCGAACACGGCAAGGTGTTCTCCGACGCGCGCGGCGAAGTCACGCGCGGCATCGAGATCGTCGAGTACGCGTGTGGTGCGCCGAATCTGCTGATGGGCAAGCACAGCGACAACATCGGCGGCGGCATCGACAACTGGCATCTGCGTCAGCCGGTCGGCGTCTGCGCGGGGATCACGCCGTTCAACTTCCCGGTGATGGTGCCGATGTGGATGTTCCCGATCGCGCTCGCCTGCGGCAATACGTTCGTGCTCAAGCCGTCCGAGCGCGATCCGTCGGCGAGTCTGCTGATCGCCGATCTGCTGCGTGAAGCCGGGTTGCCCGACGGCGTGTTCAATGTCGTGCAGGGCGACAAGGTCGCCGTGGATGCCCTGCTCGATCACCCGGACGTCGAAGCGCTGTCGTTCGTCGGCTCGACACCGATTGCCGAGTACATCTACACGGAAGGTACGCGACGCGGCAAGCGCGTGCAGGCGCTCGGCGGTGCGAAGAATCATCTCGTGGTGATGCCCGATGCGAATCTCGATCAGGCCGTCGATGCTCTGATCGGCGCGGCCTACGGCTCGGCGGGCGAGCGTTGCATGGCGATCTCGGTGGCCGTTGCGGTGGGGCAGGTGGCGGATCGTCTGGTCGAAGCGCTGGTGCCGCGTGTGAAGGCGCTGCGCGTCGGGCCGGGTGTGGACGACGCGTCGGAGATGGGG
Organism: Pandoraea oxalativorans; assembly: GCF_000972785.3. Lineage (NCBI taxonomy): Bacteria > Pseudomonadati > Pseudomonadota > Betaproteobacteria > Burkholderiales > Burkholderiaceae > Pandoraea > Pandoraea oxalativorans. Next base: position 5,556,728 of record NZ_CP011253.3, on the reverse strand, counting down.
CCGGTGGTCACGGCGGCCCACAAGGCGAAGATCGAGGGCTATATTGCGCAAGGAGTGAGTGCCGGAGCGACGCTGCTCGTCGACGGTCGCGGCCTGCAAGTCCCGGGGCACGAGCAGGGCTTCTTCCTCGGCGGCACGCTGTTCGATCACGTGACGAGCGAGATGACGATCTATCGCGACGAAATTTTCGGACCGGTGCTGGCCGTCGTGCGCGTGCCCGATCTTGCGTCGGCCATCGACCTGATCAACGCGCACGAGTTCGGCAACGGTGTGTCGTGTTTCACGAGCGACGGCGGCGTGGCGCGCGCGTTCTCGCGTCAGGTGAAGATCGGCATGGTGGGCATCAACGTGCCGATTCCGGTGCCGATGGCGTGGCAGTCGTTCGGCGGATGGAAGCGTTCGTTGTTCGGCGATCACCACGCTTATGGCGAAGAGGGCATTCGCTTCTACACGCGCTTCAAGAGCGTGATGCAGCGCTGGCCGGACAGCATCGGCAAGGGGGCCGAGTTCACCATGCCGGTGGCGAAGTAAAGCGCGACGCGGCAAGCCACACAACGACAAAAATGAACCCGGTGAGGGTGGCGACAGTCCACCTCACTCGGGTGCCGCACCAGCGTCGGCACCGCACTATGGCGAGTGCCGCGCCAACGACGGAGACATGCGGGAATGAGCAAGCAGACGGACAAGCATAGCGACAAGCAGGAGCGCTTCGATTACATCATCGTCGGGGCCGGGTCGGCGGGCTGTGTGCTGGCGAACCGTCTCACGCAAGACCCCGACGTCACCGTGCTGCTGCTCGAAGCGGGCGGCAAGGACGACTATCACTGGATTCACATCCCCGTCGGCTATCTCTATTGCATCGGCAACCCGCGCACGGACTGGCTGTATCGCACGCAGGCGGAAGCCGGGCTCAACGGTCGCTCGCTCGCCTATCCTCGCGGGCGAGTGCTGGGCGGCAGTTCGTCGATCAACGGCATGATCTACATGCGCGGTCAGCGTGAGGATTACGACGTGTGGGCCGACGCGACCGGCGACGACGGCTGGCGCTGGGACAACGTGCTGCCGCTCTTCAAGCGCAGCGAAGACCACTACAACGGAAGCTCCGAGTTTCACGGTAGCGGTGGCGAATGGCGCGTCGAGAAACAGCGGCTGTCGTGGCGCGTGCTCGATTCGTTTGCAGACGCCGCCGAGCAGATCGGCATCCCCAAAACCGACGACTTCAATCGCGGCGATAACTTCGGCATCGGCTACTTCGAAGTGAATCAGCGGCGCGGTGTGCGCTGGAGTGCGGCGAAGGGGTTCTTGCGACCGGCGTCGCAACGTCCGAATCTGACGGTGATCACGGGCGCGAGCGTGAGCCGTCTGACTTTCGACGGCACGCGCTGCACGGGGGTCGCGTATCGCGGGGGCAACGAGGACTTCGTGGCGCTCGCGAACGTCGAGACGATTCTCGCGGCAGGTGCGGTCAATTCGCCGCATCTGCTCGAAGTGTCCGGCATTGGCGACGGCGAACGGTTGCGCAATCTCGGCATCGATGTCGTGTCGCATGTGCCCGCTGTCGGCGAGAACTTGCAGGACCATCTGCAATTGCGCACGGTGTACAAACTGCGCGGTGCGAAGACGCTCAACCTCAGCGCGAACAGTCTGCTCGGCAAGCTGTCGATCGGCATGCAATACGCGTTCACGCAGCGCGGGCCGATGAGCATGGCGCCGTCGCAGCTCGGGGCGTTTGCGCGCAGTCGCGAAGACATGGCGCGACCCGATCTGGAGTATCACGTGCAGCCGCTGTCGCTGGAGAAGTTCGGCGAGCCGTTGCACAAGTTCAACGCGTTCACGGCGTCGGTGTGCAATCTGCGACCGACGTCGCGCGGCCATGTGCATCTCACGTCGCCGGACGCGCGCGTCGCACCGAACATCGCGCCGCACTATCTCTCGACGGAAGAGGACCTGCGCGTGGCGGCCGACGCCATCAAACTTACGCGCCGCATCGTGGGCGCACCGGCGTTCGCCCGTTACGAACCGCGCGAGTATCTGCCGGGACCGTCGTATCAGAGCGACGATGACCTCAAGCGCGCGGCGGGCGACATCGGCACGACGATCTTCCATCCGGTCGGCACATGTCGCATGGGGCGCGGGGATGACCCCGATGCCGTCGTCGATCCGCAGTTGCGCGTGCGCGGCGTGCAGGGGTTGCGTGTGGTGGATGCGTCCGTCATGCCGACGATCACGTCGGGCAACACCAACTCGCCGACGATCATGATCGCGGAGCGTGCCAGCGACATGATTCGCGCGGCGCGTAAGGCTGGGGTTCGGTGAGCATTTCGACAAAGAGAATGACGATGCGCTTTATGCGAAGCGAATCTCACGAAAATGAGAGGAAGACGCCGCTCGCGTCATCTCTCCGCTTGCTATCGGCCGGGCTGCAGGCAAGCGTCGCTTCGTGGGCCCTGAGTTTCCCAAGCAAAGCGTTGAGCCCGCATTGTGTTACGAGTCTTAATGCTTCTTCAGCAGTCATCAGCCCATAGGTGTCCCACGCACGTGATAGGCCGTCCGTGCCGATCAGGATATGTGCGGGACTATCGAGCGTTAGATGGGATGTCTTGGCATTGAAGGCACTCACGGGGTTTAGCGTCAGTGCGGAACTGAATTGGTTACGTTGTTGCTGGCATCTCCGTGACCGCAATAGAGCAAGTGATTCATCGGCAAACCCCGAGTGTGGTTTCCATTTGTCGTAGGTTTGCGGAACAGGCTGGGTCGGGTTGTCTGGCGCCCTCGATGGAAGCGGGGCGTGCTCGAAGAGTTCAAAGCAGTCGGCGTAACGGTGAATCGAGACGGCAAGTCTCTTGGGCGAGACGGCATTGATCTCCACAATCGTTGCCGCCGCTACGGGCCACTCGTGCATCGGGTTGGCTCCGGCACAAGCATCGAAGTATTCGTGCCGTATCGCGTGTAGTTTTTCATGGAGGTTCGACGACGCGAACGAGGGTGCTGATAATTCCGGCAGCGATTCCGCCACCTTCCGCGCAAACCAACCGGCGTCGGAAACGTCGCAGAACGTCGTAAACGCCGCCTCCGAGAGCGTCGATGCACCGTCTATTGCCCACGCAAGAATGGACTGCCCTGCTCTGTGGTATCCCACGACGTCCTCGCAGGGGATGTCCTTGTAAATGCCTTGGGAAATACATTCGATGTGCGGGGTCATGACGATGCTCCGTCAGCCGATATCGCGATCTGCAAGGTCCGCAATCCACCCGAAATGAAGAGGTCGCTCATGTAATCACCGTCGAGCGTTCGTTGAAGTCTGCATGCTTGTTCTATTTCAAGTATCCCTGTAGAGACAAGACGTGGGGAAAACTGACGGAACGAGAGGCCAACAAGCGCCTTATGCTGCTTTTGCCAGATCGTCGGTTGACTAAATCGCGCGGCTCGAATGTTGACGTCTTCCCTTGTAACGAACGACCAAACATCACCGATGCAGTCGTAATCGATGCCGTGGGTTTTTCCGTACGCCTTGATTGCGGCGTTCGCCTGCTCGAAAGCCGTCAAGCGGGGCACGCAGAAAAGACTATCCAAAGACGGCTCTTCAATAACTAGTGTGCCCGATGGCGTCAGGAGGTCGAGTAGCGCCCTTATCGCAGAGTCGCGTCGAACGATGTGCAGGAGCGTGAAGCGGCAGGTAATGAGCTCGAATGTGGGCGCTGAACGGAATATCTTGGCGAGGTCAGTGAGGTCACCCTGTCGGAACTCGATGTTTCCGAGGCCGGCTGCGAGGGCGGATGACTCCGCCGCCAGTAGTTGCTCCGGGCTGTTATCAAGGCCTGTCACCGCGGTCTCTGGGCTATGTGCAGCGGGCCATTGGGCGATTTGCCCATGCCCACACCCGACATCGAGGATGCGCCCATGTGAAGGAGTGAAACTACGAAGGAATTCGGTTGTTGCTGGGTTATATATCTCGGAAGTCAGTGTAAGCCGCTGTCGGTCCTTGTTCCCGGTGAGCAATGGGTAATCGGTCGCTTCCATCGGGGCATAGTTCGGCGAGGGGGGGGCATGTTCCTCCTGGGCACATGCGTTCCAATAGAAGCTTGGCATATTGATCGGCTTCGCGGCATTCGTATCTATCCATTCAAAAGCCGTGTGCTCGTCACCGAGTATTGGGTTGTCCGACGTAATGGAGCACGAGTAGAAGACGAGCAATACACGTTTGCCTGGAACAACTTCACAGGATTGGCTTCCCACGTAGGTTGCCGACGTGACAACGAGTCCGCATTCTTCCCGGACTTCCCGGATCAATGCTGCCTCAAGCGATTCGCCGACTTCGGGGCGTCCGCCGGGTAACTCTAGCTCGCCACGAGGGTTGGTCAGAAAGAGGACGCCACTTGGTCCGCGAGCGATGGCTTTGACGCTAATGGGTTCCATGCGTTTTCACCTCCCGACGGGGGCGTGCCCCCGAGCATAGGCGGGCTCGACGACCAGCTGTTTCTGACGATTCGTGAGCCCGCTTGTTGAAAAGACTTGAGCGCTCGAGGATACGGAATGATTGGGTGTGGGAGGAAGCGAGACAATTTCGCGTTGGGCGGCGGGTCGTCTGAAATACGAGTGGTTGTTCATGTACCGTGCAAATACGCTGCGCCTCGGTTCCGAGTTCGGTACCTTATACGTGCCGTGAACTAACGCCTCCGAGAAGATGACAGCATCCCCCGCGTTCAGTGTGACATGCCGCAGCAACGCATTGTTTGCGAGGCTTTGATACGTGTCAGGAACGGGGAAGTTAGCGCGATGCGAACCCGGTATACAGCAAAAGTGGTTCGCAGTTTCCGGGATGTCCGATATCGCGTATTGAACAGCAACGAGGCCGCTATGTATTCGTTGGTTACGGACCCAGTAAAAGATGCCTTCGTCGAACATATCTGCCTGGTGGTGTAACTGGCCACCGCTACTTACGAAGCGCTCGTCAGCGCAGAACATGTGATCCAGCCGGAATCTCGATCGATAGACAACATCGAGAAACGAATAGACCGATTCAATATCGATAAGTGCGCGCCAGTCGTCACCCCAGTCGAAGTTCACATCGTGGAGAGGGCGGGTAATCAGCTTGTCAGACCAGAAATGCTGAAGTCGTTGCAAGTGCGGCCGTGATATCGCGGCGGGAATGATTACAAAGCCGTTGATATCGAACTGATACACGTACTCTTGGCTCATTGTTTTCTCCTCCTTCGACATTTGGTCGATAGCGCGCCCGCAGCCCCGTTCTTCAGAGCGTGTCCGGGGATTCGCATCGGTAGTGCTCGTCGATCGTTACATGAAGAGTAGGGCGTGGGTTTGGAGATATTCCTAATTCTTGTCGGTCTTGAGGCCACAGTGAGCTTCCGGCCGAAAGTGCAGCAACAAAAAACAGAAAAACATGCCGCGCTTTCGTCGAGTTCTGGCTTCGCGTCCCCGACGTTTCCCCGAAATCTTACGTAGTAATACCTAATGTGAATTGCGCGCGCGACGAGAGACGATCGGTATTGGCTATCGTCCGCGCGTTTGCGTCTGCCGCAAAAGCCTTGTCGCACAAGGACTTGGCAAAGGGTCGGCCTATGCGGCCGAACGTTCTGCAACGCGTGTGAGCATGCGCGTTTCGAGGGGTGCGAAGCTTAGTGCAAATCCCAATGATCGCGTTGCAGCAAAGCACCCACAATAACGTTTCCCTATGAGCGATCGAACCAAGAATTCGGCGCTTCGTTCGGGACGCGGGGCACTTTGCGGGCGGCGCCAACCATAGCGTCATCCGCCTGCCTTGCGGTTGTCACAGACGATGGTGCCTGAGGCGCGCACGACGCTTCGCACCGCCAACCAGGAATGTGGCAGGAGACATGGCGAACAACGATTACATTCTCGAAACCCGCGGGCTCACCAAAGAGTTCCGTGGCTTCACCGCCGTGAACGGGGTCGACCTGCGCGTCGCGCGCGGCACCATTCATGCGCTGATCGGGCCGAACGGTGCAGGCAAGACCACCTGCTTCAACCTGCTCACGAAATTCCTCGTGCCCAGTGCAGGCTCCATCACCTTCAACGGCGAAGACATCACCCGTGAAGCGCCTGCGCAAATCGCACGACGCGGCATCATCCGCTCGTTCCAGATCTCTGCCGTGTTCCCGCACCTCACCGTGCTCGAGAACGTGCGCATCGGTCTGCAACGCAATCTCGGCACGGCGTTCCACTTCTGGAGCAGCAGTCGCACGCTGCGTCAGCTCGACGCGCGCGCCATGGAGTTGCTCGCGGAAGTCGGCCTCACCGAATTCGCCCATACGCTCACCGTGGAGTTGCCGTACGGCCGCAAACGCGCGCTCGAAATCGCCACCACACTTGCTATGGAACCCGAACTAATGTTGCTCGACGAGCCCACGCAAGGCATGGGTCACGAAGACGTCGATCGCGTGACGGCCCTCATCAAGAAAGTGTCGGCAGGACGCACGATTCTGATGGTCGAGCACAACATGAACGTGATTGCGGGCATCTCCGACACCATCACCGTGCTTCAGCGCGGCGAGGTGCTCGCCGAGGGGCCGTATCACGAAGTCTCGAAGAATCCGCAAGTGATGGAAGCCTACATGGGCACGGCGGACGGCGAAATGCAGGGAGCCCACGGGTGAGGACGGCTATGTACGGTAACGGCGGCAACAACCAGGGTGGCAAGAACGGCGGCAACGTGCCCGCACTGGAAGTCGAAGGGCTTCAGGCGTGGTACGGCGAGTCGCACATCCTGCACGGCGTGGACCTGACGGTCGGGCGTGGCGAAGTCGTCACGCTGCTCGGCCGCAACGGGGCCGGGCGCACCACGACGCTGCGCGCGATCATGGGGCTGACCGGTCAGCGTCAGGGATCGATTCGCATTGCCGGTGAGGAAACGATTCATCTGCCGACGTATAAGGTCGCGCATCACGGCGTGGGGTATTGCCCTGAAGAGCGCGGCATTTTTGCGAGCTTGTCGTGCGAGGAAAACCTGCTGCTGCCGCCGTATATCGGCATGAGCGGCAACCGTCGCGAAGATGGTGGGCGTGGCATGTCGCTCGACGAGATCTACGACATGTTCCCGAACCTGAAAGAGCGCCGTCACAGTCAGGGCACGCGCCTGTCGGGTGGCGAACAACAGATGCTCGCGGTGGCGCGCATTCTGCGCACGGGCGCGAATCTGTTGTTGCTCGACGAGATTTCCGAAGGCCTCGCGCCGGTGATCGTGCAGACGCTTGCCCGCATGATCACCACGCTCAAAGCGCGTGGCTACACCATCGTGATGGTGGAACAGAATTTCCGTTTTGCGGCTCCGCTGGCCGATCGCTTCTATGTCATGGAGCACGGCAAGATCGTGGAGCGCTTCGGCGCTCCGGAGCTGGAGACGAAGATGCCGGTGCTGCACGAGTTGTTGGGCGTATGAGGTGAGCTACCCGGCGTGCACGCGTGCCGGGCGATGGACCCAGGCGATCAAATCCACGAAGGAGACGAAGATGACGATGCGGATGAAGGCGTTGGCCGTTGCGGCTGCGTTTGGTTTTGCGGCAATGGCCTCGCAGGCCCACGCCGATGGCAACACGGTGAAGATCGGCTTCATTACCGATATGTCGGGTCTGTACACCGACATCGACGGACAGGGCGGCGCAGAAGCCATCAAGATGGCCATCGCCGACTTCGGCGGCAAGGTCCTCGGCAAGCCGGTCGAACTGGTGACGGCCGACCACCAGAACAAGGCGGACGTCGCGGCGTCGAAGGCGCGCGAATGGTTTGACCGTGGTGGCGTCGACATGCTCATCGGCGGGACCAACTCGGGCACTGGCCTGGCGATGAACAAGGTCTCCGCCGAGAAGAAGAAGGTCTACATCAACGTGGGCGCAGGCTCCGATGCACTGACCAACGACCAGTGCCAGCCGTACGGCGTGCACTACGCGTACGACACCGTCGCGCTCGCACGCGGCACGGGCTCGGCTGTGGTGAAGGCGGGCGGCAAGTCGTGGTTCTTCCTGACTGCCGACTATGCGTTCGGCCATGCGCTGGAAAAGTCCACGTCCGACGTGGTCAAGGCCAACGGCGGCACGGTGGTGGGGCAGGTGCGTCATCCGCTGTCCGCTTCGGACTTCTCGTCGTACCTGCTGCAAGCACAGTCGTCCAAGGCGCAGGTGCTGGGCCTGGCGAACGCCGGTGGCGACACGATCAACGCGATCAAGGCAGCGAAGGAATTCGGTATCAAGGGCAAGATGCAGATCGCCGGTCTGCTCGTGTTCATCAACGACATTCACTCGCTCGGTCTGGATAACACCGAGGGCATGTACCTGACCGACAGCTGGTACTGGGACAGGGATGCCAAGTCGCGCGAATTCGCCAAGCGCTACTTCGGCAAGATGAAGAAGATGCCGTCGAGCCTGCAAGCGGGCGACTACTCGGCCACGATGACGTACCTCAAGGCCGTGCAGGCCGCCGGTACGACGGATGCCGACAAGGTCATGGAGCAGCTGCACAAGATCAAGATCGACGACATGTTCAGCAAGGGCTACATCCGTCGCGACGGCACGATGGTCCACGACATGTACCTGATGCAGGTGAAGTCGAAGAAGGAATCGAAAGAGCCGTGGGACTACTACAAGGTGGTCGCAACGATCCCCGGCGAGAAGGCCTTCACGACCGAAGCCGAATCGACCTGCAAGCTGAAGTAAGCGCAGCACTTCTTTAGTAAGCGATGCACGGATAGCGACGGGACGCGTGTCCCGTCGCGACCTTTCTCCAAGGTTTCTCCCAGAGAATCGATTTCGATGGAATTTCTAGGCATCCCCCTGCCGGCGCTGTTGAGCCAACTGCTGCTGGGACTGGTGAACGGCTCGTTCTACGCCATGCTGAGCCTCGGCCTGGCAGTGATTTTCGGTCTGCTCAACGTGATCAACTTCGCGCACGGCGCGTTGTTCATGCTGGGTGCCATGCTCGCCTGGATGGGCGGCAACTATCTCGGCCTCAATTACTGGGTCATGCTGATCCTCGCCCCCGTCGTGGTGGGCATCATCGGCATCGTGATCGAGCGCACCATGCTGCGCTGGATCTACAAGCTCGATCACCTCTACGGACTGCTGCTGACATTCGGCATCACGCTTGTTCTCGAAGGCGTGTTCCGCTCGATCTACGGCGTGTCCGGTCAGCCGTTCGACGCGCCCGACGCGCTGTCAGGTGCGACCAACCTCGGCTTCATGTTCATGCCGAACTATCGCGCGTGGGTGGTGGTGGCGTCGCTCGTCGTCTGCTTCGCGACGTGGTTCGTCATCGAGAAGACGAAGATCGGCGCGTATCTGCGGGCTGGCACGGAGAACCCGAAGCTCGTGGAAGCGTTCGGCGTGAACGTGCCGCTCATGATCACGCTGACGTACGGCTTCGGCGTGGCGCTGGCGGCATTCGCCGGTGTGCTCGCTGCGCCCGTGATTCAGATCTCGCCGCTCATGGGGCAGTCGATGATCATCACCGTGTTCGCGGTGGTCGTGATCGGCGGCATGGGCTCCATCATGGGCTCGATCGTCACCGGGCTGATGCTCGGCGTGATCGAAGGCTTCACCAAGGTGTTCTACCCGGAAGCCTCGGCGACCGTGGTGTTCTTCATCATGGTGATCGTGTTGCTGCTGCGCCCTGCCGGGCTGTTCGGCAAACAAAAGTAAGGGACGAAACCATGCAACAACAGATGCAACAACGCGTGCTGTATTCCCTGCTGCTGTTGGCGCTGATCGTCGCGCCGTTTGTCGGCGCGTATCCGGTCTTCGTCATGAAGGTGCTGTGTTTCGCACTGTTTGCCGCTGCCTTCAATCTGCTGCTCGGCTTCACGGGCCTGCTGTCGTTCGGTCACGCCGCGTTCTTCGGTAGCGCCGGCTATGTGGCGGGCTATGCGATCCGTAATCTCGGCTTTACGCCGGAGGTCGGCATTCTCGCGGGCGTGATTGCGGGGGCGGTGCTCGGACTGGTCATCGGCTTGCTGGCGATCCGGCGTCAGGGCATCTACTTCGCGATGATCACGCTGGCGCTCGCGCAGATGCTGTACTTCTTCTGTGTGCAAGCGCCGTTCACCGGCGGGGAAGACGGCCTGCAAGGCGTGCCGCGCGGTTCGCTCCTGGGGCTTCTGCCGCTCGACTCGGATCTCACGCTGTACTACGTCGTGCTTGCGATCTGCGCGCTGGGCTTCCTGCTGATCATGCGCATCGTGCACTCGCCGTTCGGCCAGGTGCTCAAGGCGATCAAGGAGAACGAGCCGCGCGCGATCTCGCTGGGGTACGACGTCGACCGCTTCAAGCTGCTGGCGTTCGTGCTGTCGGCCACGCTCGCTGCGCTCGCCGGTTCGACCAAGACGGTGGTGCTGGGCTTCGAGACGCTCACCGACGTTCACTGGACGATGTCGGGCATGGTAATTCTGATGACGCTCGTGGGCGGCCTCGGCACGATGCTCGGGCCGGTGGTGGGCGCGGTGGTCATCATCGTGCTCGAAAACAAGCTGGGCGATATCGGCAACTGGCTCGCGACGGCGACCGGCGTGACGTGGTTCCAGACGCTCGGCGAATCCGTGACCATCGTGATCGGTGCGATCTTCATCATCTGCGTGCTGGCGTTCCGACGCGGTCTCGTGGGCGAGTTCATTGCGCGCAGCCGGTTCTTCCGATCGATGTCGCAGGCGTCGTAAGTGAGCAATCGGTGAGCAATCGGTGGGCGATTCATGGACGCCCGGATGTCGACGGATGCACCTGTGTGGCGCGTCCGCTCGTCACTCTGGCGCACGAATGTCAGAAAAAACCTAATTCGTAGGGGTAAATGCTGACTTGTGGTGCATTGGGTGCTCCTTTATTCTCTCCCTCAGTTCGCGTCACAGCAGGATATAGGGGCGAGGAACGAGGAGACAACAAGCGCGATAACGCGCACCGCCAAAAAAGAAAGCGCTGTCGGAGAAGACTCCGACAGCGCTTTTTATATTGTGCTTCACCTTCCGCACAGCGCTGCATTGCGCTGTGCCAGGCCTTCGTCAGCCATGCCATATTCAGCGGTCATGACGCTTTCTCGTGCGGCACTCGCGCATCGTATTCTTTCTTTTATCAATATCTCCGCATTCCATTCGCAAATCGGGACGTCTTTACGCCACATTGCGAGAATTGCACCGGTTTTTGCCGCAATAAGTACGCGCAATGCGGAATAAAGACGCTATGCTCGGCGTTTTCGTCTGGCTGGCATCGTTGCACGGAGCGACTGAGATGTTGTGTATGGGGAAGGTATGTTGACGAGTTGGGCGCTGACCGATTTGCTGATGCTCGCCGGCGGGGCGTTTCTCGCCGGGCTGGTCGACGCCGTGGTCGGTGGCGGTGGCCTGATCGCCGTGCCGACGCTCTTCGCGGTCTTCCCCAATGCCGCACCGCCCCTGCTATTCGGCACCAACAAGATGGCCGGCATCTGGGGCACGGCCTCGGCGGCAATGCGTTACTCGCGCGGTATTCAGTTGCGCTGGGCCCTCGTGCTGCCCGCCACCGTCGCGGCGTTCGTCTTCTCATTCTGCGGTGCTTACGCCGTCACCCATGTTCCGGGCGACCTCCTGCGCAAGTTGCTGCCGTTCGTGCTGGTCGCGGTGGCTGTCTACACGCTGCGCAAGAAGGATTTCGGGACGGTCCACGCCCCCGTGAAGGGTGGGGCGGGGGTGACGCTCATGGCGGTCGCCGTGGGCCGCGCCATCGGCTTCTACGACGGTTTCTTCGGCCCCGGTACGGGCAGCTTTCTGGTGTTTCTGTTTGTGCGGCTGTTCGGGCAGGACTTCGTGAACGCGTCGGCGTCCTCGAAGATCGTGAACGTCGCGACGAATCTAGCCGCGCTGCTGCTGTTCGGCATGAGCGGGCATGTACTGTGGCTGGTCGGCGCGGGCATGGCGATCATGAACGTGGTGGGCAGTCTGGTGGGCAGCCGTCTCGCGCTCAAGCACGGCGTGGGTTTCGTGCGGCGTATGTTTCTGGGCGTGCTTGCGGTGCTGATCGTGAAAACGGGCTACGACGCGTTTTTGCGTGGCTAGTGGCAAAACCGCTGCGGCAGATGCCACAGGTGGGGAAACCGCACTTTACGAACTGGCATCCGTGCCCGTAAGATGGGCGACAATTTACCGACTGCGCGGTCGGTTAATGTCAAAAAAATGCGTCAAAAATCGAATTCGAAATTTTTGTGAGGAGACCCAAATGAAACTGAAGTTGCTGTGCATGGCATCGGCCATGATGCTCGTGGCGGGCGTGGCGAACGCTCAGGTGAAGATTGGCGTGTCGCTGTCGGCGACCGGTCCGGCCGCTTCGCTGGGCATTCCGGAGAAGAACACGATCGCCCTGATGCCCAAGACGATTGCTGGCCAGACGGTGCAGTACATCGTGCTCGACGATGCGACCGACACCACGACCGCCGTCAAGAACATGCGCAAGCTGATCAGCGAAGATCACGTCGACGCCGTGCTCGGCTCGACCGTCACGCCGAACTCGCTGGCCATGGTCGACGTCGCTGCCGAAACGCAGACCCCGGTGATCTCGATGGCCGCAGGCGCTGCCATCGTCGAGCCGGTCGATGCCAAGCGCACGTGGGCCTTCAAGACGCCGCAGAACGACATTCTGATGGCCACCGCTATCGCCAAGCACATGGCCGACAACGGTGTGAAGACCGCGGCGTTCATCGGCTTTGCCGATGCTTACGGCGAAGGTTGGTACAAGGAATTCCAGAAGGCTGCCGATCTGAACAAGATCAAGGTTGTGGCGAACGAGCGCTTCAACCGTGCCGACACGTCGGTGACCGGTCAGGCCCTCAAGGTCATGGGCGCGAACCCGGATGCCGTGCTGATCGCCGGTTCGGGCACGCCCGCAGCACTGCCGCAGCGCACGCTCAAGGAGCGCGGCTACAAGGGCAAGCTGTATCAGACGCACGGCGTGGCGAACAACGACTTCCTGCGCGTTTGCGGTAAGGACTGCGAAGGCACGTATCTGCCCGCCGGCCCGCTGCTCGTCGTTGAGCAACTGCCGAACGACAACCCGGTGAAGAAGTCGGCGGCCGCGTACAAGGCCGCTTATGAAAAGGCCTATGGCGCCGGTTCGATCTCGACCTTCGGCGGTCACGCCTGGGACGGCGGCCTGCTGCTGCAAACCACGATTCCGGTGGCGCTGAAGAAGGCCAAGCCGGGCACGCCGGAGTTCCGCGCCGCGCTGCGCGAGGCGCTGGAGAACGTGAAGGACATGCCGGGTACGGCAGGTATCTTCAACATGAGCAAGAACGACCACAACGGTCTCGATCAGCGCTCGCGCGTGATGGTGCAAATCGTCGACGGCAAGTGGAAATTGGCGAACTGATGCGCGTCGGGGCTGCCTATAGCATGCAGGCATGCCCCGCTGTTTCATCGGAAACATCTGCGGTAAAGACGTCCGGTTCGACCAGCCGGGCCTAAGGAACGGGCGTTCGCGCCCGTTTTTTTTGAGCGTGGTAGTTTCGCGCATCGCAAAGAGACGGCAGGACATGCATTTGCGAGCGGCACATGAGAGGCCGCATTGTCTCAACCTGATCGCCGCAGCCGGGGGGCTGAACGGCCGATCCTTTCGAGCGTAAATCCATGACGGGTGAATTCGAACACCGCAACCTATCCCTGTTGTTGCTGCAATCGCGTGAAGCGGTGATGGGCCTGTTCCGGCCGTTACTCAATTGCTACGACATTACGGAACAACAATGGCGTGTCATACGCGCCGTCAACGATAGCGAATCCGGGGAGATGGAGATCGGCCAGGTGGCGCGCGAGTGCTGCATTCTCAGCCCGAGCCTGTCGGGCATGCTCGAACGCATGGAGGCGTCGGGTCTGATCATGCGTCGGCGCGTGGCGGCGGACCAGCGTCGCGTGATGGTGTCGCTGACGCCGTCGAGCCGGGCGCTGTGCAAGAAGCTCGGCCCGCTGGTCGAGGAGCGCTACCGCTATCTGGAAGACAAAGTGGGGCGCGACACGCTCGCCGAGATCTACCGGCTGATGGATGTGGTGCGCGAAGCGCTGCCGCCGGAGGTGCTGGCCGACGCGCCGTCGTTGCCGACCAAGCCCCGTCGTCGTCGAAAAACGGGTTGAGATGTCGTCATCTCAGTAGTCACCCGGGTTTTACCAATGCATAACGGTTTATACAATTCATAATTCGCTGCGCTGCGACACGGGGATCGTGCGGGGTGCGCCGAAGTTGAAGGGGAACGGGGTGGCAGCGCGCTGCGCCGTGCATCACACCGGCTGTCTCGCCAGCCGGTTCAAGAAGTACTCAAACGAAGTGAGAGGAGCATGGATCTTTCGATTGCAGCCATCCTGGCGCAGGACGGCATCACCACGGGTGCGATTTATGCCTTGCTGGCATTGGCGCTCGTGTTGGTGTTCTCCGTCACCCGCGTCATCTTCATTCCGCAGGGCGAGTTCGTGTCGTATGGCGCGCTCACGCTGGCGGCACTCCAGACCCAGAAGTTTCCGCTGACGAGCTGGCTGCTCGTGGCGATGGGCATTTGCACGTTCATCGTGGAGACGGCAAGTGTCTTGCGTCACAGTGAGCGGCGCAAGCTGGCGGGCCGTCTGGTGCCGGTGTTCGCGGGTAAATATCTCGTGTTTCCGATTGCCGTGTTCTTCGTGGTCAAGGCGATCTCGCCGATGACCTTGCCGATGCTCGTGCAGATCGCCGTCACGCTGTTGCTGGTCGTGCCGATGGGGCCGATGCTCTATCGCCTGGCCTATCAGCCGCTGGCGGAGGCGAGCACGCTGTTGCTGTTGATCGTCTCGGTCGGCGTGCACTTTGCGCTCACGGGCCTGGGACTGGTGATGTTCGGCGCGGAGGGTTCGCGCACGCAGCCATTCTCGGACGCGAGCTTCAACATTGGCTCGGTGATGGTGTCCGGACAGAGTCTGTGGGTGGTGGGCGTGTCGGTCGTGATGATTCTGGCGCTGTACTTCTACTTCGACCGTTCGCTCTCGGGCAAGGCGTTGCGTGCGACGGCCGTGAACCGGCTGGGCGCGCGTCTCGTGGGCATCGGCACGGTGCAGGCCGGGCGTCTGGCGTTCACGCTGGCGGCGGTGCTGGGCGTGCTGTGCGGCATTCTGATCGCGCCGATCACGACCATCTATTACGAATCGGGCTTCCTGATCGGCCTGAAGGGCTTCGTGGGCGCGATCATCGGCGGTCTGGTGAGTTACCCGGTCGCGGCGCTCGGCGCCATTCTCGTAGGCCTGCTGGAGTCGTATTCGTCGTTCTGGGCGAGTGCGTACAAGGAGGTCATCGTCTTCACGCTGATCCTTCCGGTGCTGCTGTGGCTGTCGCTCACGAGCAAGCACGTGGAAGAAGACGAGGAATAAGCCGGGGCGGACCACAGAATGAAAAACAAATACTTCCTGATTTTCCTGGTGCTGCTGGCGGTGTTGCCGGTACTGCCAGCGCCGGTGCGTTTGCCTGAATACTGGGTGACGCTGCTTAACTACATCGGCTTGTACAGCATTGTCGCCATCGGTCTCGAGTTGCTCACGGGCGTGGCGGGCATGACCTCGTTCGGACAGGCGGCGTTCGTCGGTCTGGGCGCCTATGCGACGGCGTATCTGACGACGGCTTACGGCGCTTCGCCGTGGCTCGGTCTGATCGTCGGCGTGGCGATTACGGCGGGTGCGGCCCTGATCATCGGCGCGATCACGATGCGTCTGTCGGGCCACTTCCTGCCGCTGGGCACGATCGCGTGGGGTCTGGCGCTGTATTACCTGTTCGGCAACCTGGAGTTCCTGGGCAAATACGACGGCTTGAACGACATTCCGACGATCAACCTGTTCGGCCTGGAGCTGGCGAGCGGGCGTCAGATGTACTACCTGATCTGGATCGTGGTGGTGCTGGCGGTGGTGTCGATCAAGAACCTGCTGGATTCGCGTCCGGGTCGTGCGATTCGCGCGCTCAAGGGCGGCGGCGTGATGGCCGAAGCGATGGGCGTGAACACCGCGTGGATGAAGGTGGTCGTGTTCGTCTACGCAGCGGTGCTCGCGGCGATTTCGGGCTGGCTGTACGCGCACTTGCAGCGTGCCGTGAACCCGACGCCGTTCAACCTGAACCACGGCATCGAGTATCTGTTCATGGCGGTGGTCGGCGGCGTGTCCCACGTGTGGGGGGCGGTGCTGGGTGCGGCGATCCTGACGGTGCTCAAGGACTACCTGCAGAACATTCTGCCGGTGCTGCTGGGCGCGAACGGCAACTTCGAGACGATCGTCTTCGGCATCTTGCTGGTGCTGCTGCTGCAATATGCGCGCGATGGCGTGTGGCCGTTCTTCGGCAAGATCTTCCCGGCGCGACGTGCCGCGAAGGCACCTGAGCAGGCTGAGCCATTGGGCCATCGTCCCAAGCCCGCGGTGGGCGAGGTGGTGCTCAAGCTTGAAAAGGCGCGCAAGGAGTTCGGCGGACTGGTGGCAGTGAACGACGTGTCGTTCGAAGTGAAGGCGGGCGAGATCGTCGGCCTGATCGGTCCGAACGGTGCGGGCAAGTCGACGACGTTCAACCTGGTGACTGGCGTGTTGCAGGCGACGCGTGGCGAGATTTCGTTCCTCGGCGAGCGCATCGACCGTCTGCCGTCGCGTGAGATCGTCAAGCGCGGGATCGGCCGGACTTTCCAGCACGTGCGTCTGATGCCGCATATGAGTGTGCTTGAGAACGTCGCTATCGGCGCGTATCTGCGCGACAAGAACGGTCTGCGCCGTCGTCCGCAGGGGGGCGTGTGGTCGAGCGTGTTGCGTCTGGATCGTCACGAAGAGGCGATGCTGCTGAACGAAGCCAAGCAGCAGATCGAGCGTGTGGGTCTTGGGGCGCACATGTATGACGAAGCGGGCAGTCTGGCGCTGGGTCAGCAACGTATTCTGGAAATCGCGCGTGCATTGGCGTGCGACCCGACGCTGCTGTTGCTCGACGAACCGGCTGCAGGTCTGCGTTACAAGGAAAAGCAGGCACTGGGCGATTTGCTCAAGAAGCTCAAGGACGAGGGCATGAGCGTGTTGCTGGTCGAGCACGACATGGACTTCGTGATGAATCTGACGGATCACCTGGTGGTGATGGAGTTCGGCACCAAGATCGCTGAGGGCCTGCCGGAAGACGTGCAGAAGAACCCGGCGGTGCTCGAAGCGTACCTTGGAGGAGTGGAGTGATGGCCGACGCAATTCTGGAGGTCAAGGACCTCGCCGTCGCATACGGCAAAGTCGAAGCGGTGCATGGTGCGCATCTGCGGGTCGGAGCGGGGCAGATCGTCACTGTGATCGGTCCGAACGGTGCGGGCAAGTCGTCGATGCTCAACGCGATCATGGGCGCGCTGCCGCACAACGGGTCGAGCAAGGGGAGCGTCGCTTATCTCGGTCAGGAGATGTCGGCGCTGACGATCGAGGCTCGTGTGTCGCGCGGCATGTGTCTGGTCCCGGAGAAGCGTGAGCTGTTCTCGACGATGACCGTTGAGGACAATTTGCTGCTCGGCGCTTATCGTCGCAAGAAGGCAGGGGAGAAGAACTTCCTCGATCAGATGGAAGTCGTCTATGAGCTTTTCCCGCGCCTGAAGGAGCGTCGTGTGCAGCAGGCGGGGACGCTCTCGGGCGGGGAGCGTCAGATGCTTGCGGTGGGCCGTGCGTTGATGGCGAAGCCGCAGCTGCTGATGCTGGATGAGCCCAGCCTGGGTTTGGCACCGCTGATCGTGAAGGAAATCTTCCACATCATCAACGACTTGCGTAAGACAGGCGTTGCCACGCTTCTGATCGAGCAGAACGCCCGCGCGGCGTTGCAGGTGGCCGATTATGCCTACGTGATCGAGACGGGCGAGCTGGCGCTCGAAGGACCGGCGCAGGAGCTGGCCACCAATCCCAAGGTCATTGAGACGTATCTGGGGCTGGCTAAGAAGGCTGCCTGACGGCCTCCGGCTGTCGGTATGTAGTTCGAGACGTAGGTTGAGAAGGCCCGCCGGTTTTGGCGGGCCTTTTTCGTTTCGGATGCAGGCGGTGGGGCGCTCGCTTTAGCCACTCATGCAATCCGAACGATCGTTCGATAGAACTATCCGTCCCTAATTCTTTGGGCCGACGCCGAGGCTTCGCGTGAAAGTATGCTAGCTCACTTATTCACAGTTGCTTGTGGATATGTGTGGGTAACTCAAATCTATGGCGCACCGCCGCAATAAGGGGTTGCGAGATTTTCTCGAAATTCTTGTGGAATTCGTTGTTGAGGTTATCCACAGAAAAGCAAATTCACTCGGCGGATATTTATGTTCTGCTTACGGATGTGGATAACGTAAGTGGATGCGCGCTGCCGAGATGGCGACGGTGGCTGCTTTCAGGTTTTCCCTCGCTGTTTTCGGGTTTTGGTTTCACGTGGAACTGGGGCGGGTTTTGGGTTGCCTTTTCTTAACGCCACATCCCGTCATCACGGTGTCGTTCTCCCTCGATCCCCACCCCTCATTTTTCCGAAACCTAGTTCGCGATTCGACCTCGTTCGGCTAAATGTGGCGAAGTGGGGTGAGACGAGGAGTTGATTCCGCACAAGCGGAATGCATGGCTCTGAGTTGAACCTTGATGTCCTGCACGCCTCCGTTAGACGAACCACCCGGTGCTATGGCCGTGTCGCCCTCGCGAGCATCCGGGCAGTGGGGATCGGAGGCACTCGGCTGTGCTCCAATGAAAGTCGCTTCGCCAGAGTGCCCCCGATCCTCACCACTCATATGCCCGATTATCAGGGCGGTAACGGTGCAGGGCGCTCGTCGAGCGCAGATGGGGAAGATCCACGCATTCGGCGTGTCCGTTCAAAACATGAAATAGGCCGGAGTTATCCGAAGACCTGAGTGAGGCCTCCGGGGAGGAAAGGTCTAGCCGCAGGTTATGCGATTCCAGTCCCGACGTTTCACGTGAAACATCCTCGCGAACTTATCCCACAGCCGGTCCCGGCGGTGATCGCCGATGCTCGAAGGGCTAGGTGCAAACGGCATCTCAAGAATGCGACGGGGAGGGGACTCGCTCGATGATTGGCGATTCTTGCGCCAGGGGGAGTAGACCTGAGACACGCTGACGTCCCGCACCCTATCGTTTCACGGGAAGCCGACATAGCCAGTTTCACGTTCGGTCTGCCCCGGGCAACTGAGTGGTGGGGATCGGGGGCACTCAGGCGAAGCGACTTTCAGGTGGAGCACAGCCGAGTGCCTCCGATCCCCACTGCCCGGATGCTGGTTGGGGCGACGAGGCACTAGTACTGAAGGGTTTTTCTGAGTGTGCCGATAGGCGCACAACCACGATTTTGGAAGGATCGAATTCCTTCACGCACACCCTCCAAGAGCGAACGTCCAATTGACCCGACGAACAAGCGGATACGGACATAGTTCGGGACTCTCGGCGACACGGCCGAAGCGCCGTCCGAACTCAAAAAGACATCAATGTTCCACGTGAAACATCCGACAAAACCACGCTTTCCTCTAAGGTTCCACGTGAAACACGAGTGCAGTTACAAATGATGCATCGCAATACCGCTATAATTCCGCAATTACCGAATCCAGAGAGTTTGCCGTCAGCGGCAATATTGCGATGCTTTATCCGACCGAGTTTGACGTGATCGTGGTGGGTGGCGGCCATGCCGGTACCGAGGCTGCACTCGCCTCGGCCCGCATGGGCTGTAAGACACTTCTGCTCACCCACAATATCGAGACGCTCGGCCAGATGAGCTGCAATCCCTCCATCGGTGGGATCGGCAAAGGCCACCTCGTCAAAGAGGTAGATGCGCTCGGCGGCGCCATGGCTGCCGCGACCGACGAGGGCGGGATTCAGTTTCGTATTCTGAATTCGTCCAAAGGTCCTGCGGTTCGTGCGACCCGTGCTCAGGCCGATCGGCTTCTTTACAAGCAAGCCATCCGTCATCGCCTCGAGAATCAGCCGAATTTATGGCTCTTCCAACAAGCCGTGGAAGATCTTATTGTCGAAGGCGATCGCGTTGTCGGGGCGATCACGCAGGTCGGACTCCGCTTCCGCGCCCGCGCCGTGGTGCTCACCGCCGGGACTTTCCTCGACGGCAAGATCCACGTCGGGCTGAACAACTATGTCGGTGGCCGTGCTGGCGACCCCGCTGCCATCAGCCTTTCCGCACGTCTGAAAGAGTTGAAGTTGCCGCAAGGTCGGTTGAAGACGGGTACGCCGCCGCGTATCGACGGGCGTTCCATCGATTTCTCCGTCCTCGACGAACAACCGGGTGATCTGGATCCGGTGCCGGTTTTCTCGTTCCTCGGACGCCCCGAGCAGCACCCGCGCCAAGTGCCGTGCTGGGTCACGCATACCAACGAACGCACGCATGACATTATCCGTGGCGGCCTTGATCGCTCGCCGATGTACACGGGCGTCATCGAAGGCGTGGGGCCGCGCTATTGCCCGTCCATCGAAGATAAGATCCATCGCTTCGCCGATAAGACATCTCATCAGATCTATCTCGAACCGGAAGGGCTGACGACCAACGAGTACTACCCGAACGGTATTTCCACCAGCCTGCCTTTCGATGTGCAGCTGGAACTCGTCCGCTCGATGAAAGGGATGGAGAACGCCTATATTCTGCGTCCCGGCTACGCCATCGAATACGACTACTTCGATCCGCGCGGTCTGCGCAGTTCGCTGGAAACGCGCGTGATTTCGGGACTGTTCTTCGCCGGGCAGATCAATGGCACGACTGGTTACGAAGAGGCCGCCGCACAGGGGCTGCTCGCCGGTATCAACGCCGCACTGCAAGTACAGGGCCGTGAAGCCTGGTGCCCGCGTCGCGATCAGGCTTACCTCGGGGTGCTGGTCGACGATCTGATCACTCGCGGTGTGTCCGAGCCGTATCGTATGTTCACCAGCCGCGCGGAATATCGTCTGTCATTGCGTGAAGACAACGCGGATATGCGTCTGACGGAAGTCGGCCGGGAACTGGGTGTGGTCGACGATATTCGTTGGGAAGCGTTCTGCCGCAAGCGCGACGCTGTTTCACGTGAAACAGAACGTCTCAAATCGACGTGGGTGAATCCGAAGACGTTCCCGGCGGAAGATGCGATGCCGTTGCTCGGTAAAGCCATCGACCATGAGTATTCGCTGGCCGATCTGTTGCGTCGCCCGGAAGTCGGATACGACGCGCTGATGGCAGTGCAGGGCGGTCGCCTTGCGCCTGAGGCTGCGCTGTCGGATGACGTGCTGCAGGCGAATCAGATTCGCGAGCAGATCGAGATCGCGGTCAAGTATCAGGGTTACATCGACCGTCAGGCCGACGAGATCGTGCGCAAGGAAGCGAACGAGAACACGGTGCTGCCCGCAAGCATCGATTACAACGACGTTCGCGGGTTGTCGATCGAGGTGCGTCAGAAGCTGAATGCTCAACGACCGGAAACGCTGGGGCAGGCCTCGCGCATCTCCGGGGTGACGCCCGCTGCGATCTCTTTGTTGATGATTCACCTGAAGAAGGGGCTTGGACGCCGTCGTGCTTCAGGGGAGGCGGGGGACGCGACTGCAGACGCCAATGTTGCCGCCGATGGCGACGCCGGCGGGCAGCACGCTGCCTGACGCGGAGACCACATGACTGCTTCGCGTAATGCCGCACAAGGCGGCAACGAACTCGCTGCATTGCTGGCCGACGGCATCGGACAACTCGGTCTGACGATCGGTGCCGAGCAACAGGCACGCCTGCTCGACTATCAGATGCTGCTGGCGAAGTGGAACGCTTCGCTGCAAATGACCTCGATCCGCGACCCGCGACAGATGGTCGTCAAGCATCTGCTCGATTCGCTCTCGATTCTGCCGCGACTGGATCGCGAGCCGATTTCACGTGTGCTGGACGTCGGTTCGGGTGGTGGCTTGCCCGGTGTGGTGCTGGCGATTGTGCGTCCGAACTGGCAGGTGACCGTGAACGACATTGTCCACAAGAAGACCGCCTTTCTGACACAAGCCCGTGCCACCTTCAAGCTGGCCAATCTGACGGTCGTGACCGGGCGGGTGGAGTCGCTCGTCGTCGGCAAAGAAGTGCCTGCACCTTTCGACGCCATCGTCTCGCGCGCCTTCGCCGAATTGAACGACTTCGTTATGCTCGGCCGTAACTTGCTGGCCCCTGGTGGCAGCTTCTGGGCGATGAAGGGCGTGGCGGCCGAAAGCGAACTCGCGTTGCCCGACCGCTACGAACTGGTCGAACGGCTGGCGCTGAACGTACCGTTTCTCGACGCCGAGCGTCATCTGCTCCGCGTGAAGGTGACGGCATGACCCGCGTGACACGTTGGGCCGGTGCAGTCATGGTCGGATTGTCGGTGGTGGCTGCCGTGGCCTGGGCGCAATCCGGGCAGGAATCGCTCACCACACGCGTGCGTCCCGTGCAAAAGCTCGATAAGGCGCGTTATGTCGGCACCTGGTACGAAATAGCACGCTATCCGAATTTCTTCGAGCGAAAATGTGTGTCGGACGTGACCGCAGAATACGTGGCGCGTCCCGACGGCAAGATCGAGGTCACCAACAAGTGTCGTAAGGAAGATGGCACGTGGGCGAGCGCTACCGGTCTGGCACGCACCGACGGGCAGGGCACCGGCACCGCGCGGTTCAAAGTGACGTTCGCGCCGGACTGGTTGCGCTGGATTCCCTGGCTTTGGGCCAACTACTGGGTTATCGTGCTCGACGGTGACTATCAGTATGCCGCTGTCGGAGAGCCGAGCCGTGAGTATCTCTGGATCCTCTCGCGCTCGCCGAAAATCGACGACGACACGCTGAATCAGATGCGTGCCCAGTTGCGAAAGCAGGGCTACGACACCGACAAACTGGTGTTGACGCCGCAAAAGGCCAGCGCTCCCTGAGCACCTGGGGCAAGAGGGGCTGGCCTCTCTGGCACCCGCCGACTGGCGGTAAATCCGCAGCATCAGGCAATAACTGAGCTTTGCTCAGATAATCGAATCAGCGGGATGCATCCGCGACGGGCAGCATGAAGCGTTCGGGCCCGGACTCGCATTTCGGCACCATCTGCATCAATCGCATCAACACGGCAGCAATCGGAGGACTACATCGGCATGGCGAAAATTTTCTGCGTGGCCAATCAGAAGGGCGGCGTCGGCAAGACGACCACCACGGTGAACCTCGCTGCCGGACTGGCGTCGCACGGGCAGCGTGTCTTGTTGGTCGATCTTGACCCTCAGGGCAACGCGACGATGGGCAGCGGAATCGACAAGGCCGCGCTTGAGACGAGTATCTATGAAGTACTGGTCGACGGCATCGACGTGAGCACGAGCTGCCAGCGTTCTGAGTCCGGCAACTACGATGTGGTGCCGGCGAACCGCGAACTGGCTGGCGCCGACGTGGAGCTGGTCTCGCTCGAGAATCGCGATACGCGCCTGAAGCAGGCGCTTGCAAAGGTCGACGACGCATACGACTTCGTCCTCATCGACTGCCCGCCGACGCTCTCTCTGCTTACGTTGAACGGCCTGTGCGCCGCGCACGGCGTGATTATTCCGATGCAGTGCGAATATTTCGCGCTCGAAGGGCTGTCCGATCTCGTCAACACGATCAAGCAGGTGCACGCGAATCTGAACCGCGACCTGAAGGTGATCGGCCTTTTGCGCGTCATGTTCGATCCGCGCATCACGCTTCAGCAACAAGTCTCGGAGCAGCTCAAGGAGCACTTCGGCGACAAGGTTTTCAACGCGATCATCCCGCGCAATGTGCGACTCGCCGAAGCGCCGAGTTACGGCATGCCGGGCGTCGTCTTCGATCCCGCTTCGCGTGGCGCGAAGGCGTATCTGCAATTCGGCGCGGAAATGATCGCGCGCATTCAAACTATGTAAGGCGCATTCGCGCAGGAACGCATTGTCATGGCGACCAAGACCAACGCACTGAAAAAAAAGGGCCTGGGCCGCGGCCTTGAAGCGCTGCTGGGCGCTCACGCCGATAACCACAACGGCGCGACCGAGGCGAGTGCCGAAGGCGCGCCGTCGGTGATGGCGCTCGATCGCCTTCAGGCGGGCAAGTATCAACCGCGTACACGCATGGACGAAGGCGCGCTGCAGGAACTCGCCGCGAGCATTCGCGCGCAAGGTCTGATGCAGCCGATTCTGGTGCGTCGTGTCGATGGTGAGAAGTACGAAATTATTGCGGGCGAGCGACGTTTTCGCGCTGCACGTCTCGCTGGCCTCGCCGAAGTGCCAGTGCTCGTGCGCGACGTCCCCGATGAAGCCGCCGCTGCGATGGCGCTCATCGAAAACATCCAGCGCGAAGATCTGAATCCGCTCGAAGAAGCGCAAGGCATTCAACGTCTGCTCGGCGAATTCAATTACACGCACGAGCAAGCCGCCGAATCGCTCGGACGTTCGCGCAGCGCAGTGTCGAACCTGCTGCGCCTGCTGAACCTCGCGAATCCCGTGCAGACGATGCTGCTCGCAGGCGATCTCGACATGGGTCATGCGCGCGCGCTACTCGCCGTCGATGCGGCCACGCAAATCACGCTCGCCAACCAGGTGGTGAACAAGCGCCTGTCGGTGCGTGACACGGAACGCATCGTGAACGCATCGCTCAAGCCGCAGGGCGATGGCATTCGTCGCCGCTCGGCAGAAGAGGGCGGTCGCGATGTGACGCGCCTCGAAGAGGAACTCTCGGATCTGCTCGCGTCGAACGTCAAGATCAAGGTCGGCCGTAAAGGCGCCGGTCAGTTGACGATCGAGTTCGGCAGTCTCGATGCACTCGACGGTATCCTCGCGCGCATTCGCGCCGAGTAATTTCGGCGTCCTAGCTATTATCTCGTGAGCGATCCATCCGATGATTCGTTAGCGACGTCGGAGGGGGCGTCGAAGGTGGCCTCGCATCCGCGCGCCGCATCGGGCGTTATGCGGATCAGGCATGTTTTGCGCGCAACTTTTGAGCGCGTGCGCAGCGATCGCGTACTGCTTATCTTGCTAATCGCCTTCGTCGTGCTTCAGATCGCGAAGCCGGTCAGCGTGGGTGAGCTGTTCGCGCGCATCGACCAACATACGATTCTGACGCTCGCCGGTTTGCTGATGCTCACGCGAGCCATCGATCAGAGCGGGTTTCTCGATTGGCTCGCACAACGATTGCTGCGCGCGTTTCGCACCGAACGTCGCCTTGCGCTGTTAATGGTCACGTTTGCTGCGGCATTGTCGACGCTGCTGACCAACGACGTCGCGCTCTTTGCCGTGGTGCCGCTCGCGCAGTCGCTCGCACGGATCGCCCCCGTGCGCATCGAGCGGCTAATCATCTTCCTCGCACTGGCCGTCAATGCCGGTTCGAGTCTCACGCCGCTCGGCAATCCGCAGAACCTCTTCCTCTGGCAACACAGCGGTATGGGCTTCGGCGCTTACGTCGTCATGATGACGCCCGTGACGCTCGGGCTCATGGCCGTGTTGCTCGTCGTTTGTGCCTTCGCCTTCGATTCGCGCCCGCTGCATTTTCAGCAACGCGGTCCCGCACACGATGTGCGCTGGCGATTGCTGTGGATCGCGCTCGGGTTGTTCGTCGCCTTTGTGGCGATGGCCGATCATGGATTCGCGGGCTGGGCATGCGCGGGGGTTGCGGCGGTGCTGCTGATCGCGCGTCGCAACGCCGTGCTGGGCATCGACTGGCTGCTGCTTGCGATTTTCGTGCTGATGTTCGTCGTGTTGCGCGGTGTGGCCGGTTTGCCGGACGTGCGTACGGCACTCGGCCATTTCGATTTCACCGGCAATGCGATGGCCTACGGCGGTGCTGCGGTGTTGTCACAATTCATCAGTAACGTGCCCGCAGCGATTCTGCTCGCCGAATACACGCAAAACTGGCCCGCGCTGGCCCACGGTGTGGCGGTCGGCGGTTTTGGACTCGCAGTGGGGTCGCTCGCGAACCTGATTGCATTGCGCATGGCGAAATCGCAGAAGATCTGGTGGCATTTTCATTACCTCTCGATACCGTTTTATCTGGTAGCACTACTGATTGGCTTTGTTGCTCTGAAATCGGTTTGAACGCGCACGGAACGTAGCCCAGTTGCGGGGAATGTGCGGCGTTTGCGCGTAATGCCGCGCTGCACCATGAGAAAAATCGCGCTCCGTGAGAGTTGCCGCCAAATCGAAGCATGCACTGTGCAGTTTCGGCGAATTTGTTGCGCGTTTAGATTGACTGGCCTTCGTAATTTCCCGTAAAATCTCGCGGGTTTAAACTGCTTGAAGAGCCCATTCGTTTGCACGAGTCGGGCGGGGAGGCTACGAGATGACCGATCAAAACCGGTCGAACTTGGAACCGAAACCGCAAGCGCCGGCGCATGCAACAGAGGCTTGGGACGACGAGCAGGAGCAAGAAACTATCGTTCCGCTCACGCGTGCGCAGGCCGAGCGCCTGTTCGGTCCCGATGTGGGGCGCGCATCCCGTGTGACTCCATTCAGGGTGGTGGGAGCCCAGGCGCTGTTGTCGCTGATAGCGACACTGGCCTGGTGGTTACTCTCGGCATCGCCACGAGACGCGGCGGTGTCCGCATGGCTGGGTGGAATGATTGGATGGATACCGGGCGCATTGTTTGCGCTGCGGTTAAGAATGTCAGGTGATCGCCTCTCCGTCGGTTCGTTAGTGATGGGAGAAGCGGTCAAGGTAGCAACGACGATCGCGTTGTTGGTGGCAGTAGCGTTCGGTTACCCCGATGTGCATTGGGTAGCGTTCCTGGTCACCTTTGTGCTGACGCTCAAGGCCTATTGGCTTGCGATGGCACTGAAGTAGCGGTGAAAAACCGCTCACGCGTCGACACGCTACCGTGTGCGGATTTTCATAATTGGGTGTTTGATCGCTATGTCAGTAGAAGCCGGCCACGCTCCGAACCCGTCGGAGTACATTTCGCACCACCTGCAGAACCTTGCGAGCTCGACTCAGACTAGCATCGTCGATTTCTCGATCATCAACTGGGACACCATGTTCTGGTCGATCGCGATGGGCGCTCTGGGCTGCTTCATTCTGTGGTTGGCCGCCCGCAAGGCAACCTCGGGCGTGCCGGGCCGTTTCCAGGCTGCGGTCGAAATGCTCGTCGAAATGGTCGAAGACCAGTCGAAGAGCATCGTGCACGGCAATCGTGCCTTCATCGCGCCGCTCGCGCTGACCGTGTTCGTCTGGGTCGCGCTCATGAACTCGCTGGACTTGCTGCCGGTCGATCTGCCGTCGAAGGTGATCGGCTGGGTCGGTCTGGGTTCCATCATCACGCATCATCGTATCGTTCCGACGGCCGACCTTAACGGCACGCTCGGTATCTCGGTCGGCGTGCTCATTCTGATGCTGTTCTACAGCTTCAAGATCAAGGGCGCTGGCGGCTTCATGCATGAGCTGTTCACCGCACCGTTCGGTAACCACTTCCTCCTGTGGATCCCGAACCTGCTGCTCAACATCATCGAATTCTGTGCCAAGACCGTGTCGCTCGGTATGCGACTGTTCGGCAATATGTACGCTGGCGAACTGGTGTTCCTGCTGATCGCTCTGCTGGGCGGTATCTGGAGCTTTGGCGCAGATGCGTCGGTGCTGGGTTTTGTCGGTCACATCATTGCCGGCACCGCATGGGCGATTTTCCACATCCTGATCGTGTTGCTCCAGGCGTTCATCATGATGATGTTGACGTTGGTGTATATCGGCCAGGCGCACGACCATCACTGATCGGTTGATGCGGTAGTTACGGGTTTTCCAAGTTTAGTTTTTCAAATTTTCAAGTTTTAAGTCTCTATCCATAAGGAGTAATCATGCAAGCTTTCATCGCCAACATCCAGGGTCTGACCGCTATCGGTATCGGTATCATCATCGGTCTGGGTGCTATCGGTGCCTGCCTGGGTATCGCACTGATGGGCGGCAAGTACATCGAAGCATGCGCACGTCAGCCTGAACTGATGAACCCGCTGCAAACGAAGATGTTCCTGCTGGCCGGCCTGATCGACGCTGCATTCCTGATCGGCGTGGGCGTTGCCATGCTGTTCGCCTTCGCGAACCCGCTGCTGTCGAAGCTCGCTTAAGTTACTTTCGGCCGGTCGCGCCATGACCCGCGCGGCCAACTGGACATGAACGGCGCGCCCAAGCCAGCAGGCATAATGGGGCGCGCTGTTTTGCCAATCGATTCGCATCACCGAAAGGAAACACCGTGAACATTAACGCAACTCTGTTCGCGCAAACCGTCGTGTTTCTGATCCTGGCGTGGTTCACGATGAAGTTCGTGTGGCCGCCGCTGATCAAGGCTATCGACGAACGCGCGAAGAAAATCGCTGACGGTCTGGCCGCTGCCGATAAGGGCAAGGCTGAACTGGAAGCCGCCAACAAGCGCTCCACGCAAGCCCTCGCGGAAGCCCGCGACGAAGGCGCGAAGCGTATTGCCGACGCCGAGAAGCGCGCTCAGGCCGTGGCCGAAGAGATCAAGTCGCAGGCGCAAGCCGAAGCGGCTCGTATCATCGCCAACGCCAAAGCAGAAGCCGAGAATCAGGCCGTCAAGGTCCGTGAATCGCTGCGCGAAGACGTGGCTGGTCTGGCAGTGAAGGGCGCCGAGCAGATCCTGAAGCGTGAAGTCGACGCCAAGGCACATGCCGACCTGCTGAACCAACTCAAGGCAGAGCTCTGATCATGGCCGAACTCGCAACCATCGCTCGTCCGTATGCCGAAGCGTTGTTCCGCGTGGCCAAGTCCGGCGATCTGAATCGCTGGGCGCAGCTCGTGCGTGAACTGTCGCAAGTGGCAGCGCTGCCCGAAGTGGCCAACCTGGCCGACGATCCGAAAGTGACGCCGTCGCAAGTTGTCGACGTGCTGACCGCTGCCGTGAAATCGACCGACGCCGAAGTGCGCAACTTCGTCGCCGCTGTGGTCGAAAACGGTCGTCTGGTTGCCATGCCGGAAATCGCCGAACAGTTCGAAGCGTTGAAGAACGCTGCTGCCGGTTCGGCAGACGCCACGATCGAAAGCGCCTTCCCGCTCGAAGGTGAGCAATTGACCTCGCTGGTCAAGAGCCTCGAGCACAAGTTCGGCTGCAAGCTCAACCCGAGCGTGACGGTAGACCCGTCGCTCATCGGCGGCGTGCGTGTGGTGGTTCGCGACGAGGTGCTGGACACTTCGGTGCGCGCCCGCCTGGCGGCTATGCGGACGTCGCTGACGGCCTGAGGCCGGCGCGAAACGCCTGCGAAGAATTGAATATCAGGAGCACATATGCAACTCAATCCCTCTGAAATCAGCGAACTGATCAAGAGCCGGATTCAAGGTCTCGATAGCGGCGCCGAAGTCCGTAACGAAGGCACCGTGATCTCGGTGACTGACGGCATCTGCCGCATCCACGGCCTGTCGAACGTGATGCAGGGCGAAATGCTGGAATTCCCGGGCAATACGTTCGGTCTGGCACTGAACCTCGAGCGCGACTCCGTCGGCGCCGTGATTCTGGGCGAATACGAGCACATCTCGGAAGGCGACACCGTCAAGTGCACGGGCCGCATTCTGGAAGTGCCGGTCGGCCCGGAACTGAAGGGCCGCGTCGTTGACGCACTGGGCCTGCCGATCGACGGCAAGGGTCCGATCAACGCGAAGGAAACCGACGCAATCGAAAAGATTGCCCCGGGCGTGATCTGGCGTAAGTCGGTCTCGCAGCCGCTGCAAACCGGTACGAAGGCTATCGACGCCATGGTGCCGATCGGCCGCGGCCAGCGTGAGCTGATCATTGGTGACCGTCAGACGGGTAAGACCGCTGTCGCCATCGACACGATCATTTCGCAGAAGGGCAAGGGCGTGACCTGCGTCTACGTCGCGATCGGCCAGAAGGCTTCGTCGATCATGAACGTGGTGCGCAAGCTCGAAGAGCACGGCGCGATGGAATACACGATCATCGTGACCGCCACCGCTTCGGACTCGGCCGCCATGCAGTTCATCGCACCGTACGCCGGTTGCACGATGGGCGAATACTTCCGCGATCGTGGCGAAGACGCGCTGATCATTTATGACGACTTGACCAAGCAAGCCTGGGCCTATCGTCAGATCTCGCTGCTGCTGCGCCGCCCGCCGGGCCGCGAAGCTTACCCGGGTGACGTGTTCTATCTCCACTCGCGTCTGCTTGAGCGTGCTGCCCGCGTCTCGGAAGAGTACGTCGAGAAGTTCACGAACGGCGCAGTCAAGGGCCAGAGCGGCTCGCTGACGGCACTGCCGATCATTGAAACGCAAGCCGGTGACGTGACCGCATTCGTTCCGACGAACGTGATCTCGATTACCGACGGCCAGATCTTCCTGGAAACCGACCTGTTCAACGCCGGTATCCGCCCCGCAATCAACGCCGGTATCTCGGTGTCGCGTGTGGGTGGTGCAGCGCAGACGAAGGTCATCAAGAAGCTGTCGGGCGGTATCCGTACCGACCTCGCACAGTACCGTGAGCTGGCTGCGTTCGCGCAGTTCGCTTCGGACCTGGACGAAGCCACCCGCAAGCAGCTCGAGCGCGGCCGCCGCGTGACGGAACTGCTCAAGCAGCCGCAATACGCGCCGCTGCAAGTGTGGGAACTGGCTGTGTCGCTGTTCGCCGCCAACAACGGCTATCTGGACGATCTCGAAATCGCTCAGGTTCTGCCGTTCGAAAAGGGTCTGCGCGAAGTTCTGAAGACGAGCCACGGCGCGCTCATCGGCCGCATCGAAGAGACCAAAGATCTCTCGAAGGACGACGACGCTGCTCTGCACGCTGCGATCAAGGACTTCAAGAAGACCGGCGCTTACTAATCCGGTTGAATCGGCAACTATTCAACGGACCCGGGAAGGCGCGATGTTCAGGCAACAACGAACGTCGCGCCGAGACAAGGAGTAAGCAATGGCTGGAATGAAGGAAATTCGCGGCAAGATCAAGAGCGTGCAAAACACGCGCAAGATCACCAAGGCCATGGAAATGGTGGCCGCGTCGAAGATGCGCAAGGCGCAGGAACGCATGCGTCATGCCCGGCCGTACGCTGACAAGGTGCGCCAGATCGCCGCGCATATGGGCCAGGCGAATCCGGAATACCACCACCCGTTCATGGTGAAGCATGCGGACGCGAAAGCGGCCGGCATCATCGTGGTGACGACGGACAAGGGCCTGTGCGGCGGCTTGAACACCAACGTGCTGCGTGCCGTGGTGGCCAAGATGAAGGATATCGAAGCACAGGGCCTGAAGATCGAGGCCACCGCTATCGGCGGCAAGGGCTTCGGTTTCCTGAACCGTATCGGCGCGAAGGTGGTATCGCACGTTGTGCAACTGGGCGACACCCCGCATCTGGACAAGCTGATCGGTGCTGTGAAGCTGCAGCTCGACGCGTATGCCGAAGGCAAGCTCGACGCCGTTTATCTGGCTTATAACCGCTTCGTCAACACGATGAAGCAGGAAGCCGTGGTCGAACAGCTGCTGCCGCTGCCGGAGAAGTTCGAAGGCGAGTCGGACGACCCGAGCGCCGTGCCGGCGCAGCATTCGTGGGACTACATCTACGAACCGGATGCGAAGACGGTCGTCGATCCCCTGCTGGTGCGTTACGTCGAAGCTGTCGTGTATCAGGCAGTCGCGGAGAACATGGCGTCGGAACAGTCCGCCCGCATGGTGGCCATGAAGGCCGCATCGGACAATGCAAAGACCGTGATCGGTGAATTGCAGATGGTCTACAACAAGGGCCGTCAAGCAGCGATTACGAAGGAACTGTCCGAAATCGTGGGTGGCGCCGCCGCAGTTTAAGCGGTGGCACGGGCCGATGCGCCGCAAGGCGAAATGAATTTGAGTATCTAAAGGAAAAGCGATGAGTACTGCTTTGATTGAAGGCAAAATCGTACAGTGCATCGGCGCCGTTATCGACGTGGAATTCCCGCGCGAAAGCATGCCGAAGATCTACGACGCGCTCACCATGGAAGGTTCGGAACTGACGCTCGAAGTCCAGCAACAGCTGGGCGACGGTGTGGTTCGCACCATTTGTCTGGGTTCCTCCGAAGGCCTGCGCCGCGGTATGACGGTGCAAAACTCGGGTCTCCCGATCACGGTGCCGGTCGGTAAGCCGACGCTGGGCCGCATTATGGACGTGCTGGGTCGTCCGATCGACGAAGCCGGTCCGATCGCCAAGGAACACACCCGTTCGATTCACCAGAAGGCTCCGGCATTCGACGAGCTGTCGCCGTCGACGGAACTGCTCGAAACCGGTATCAAGGTTATCGATTTGATCTGCCCGTTCGCCAAGGGCGGTAAGGTGGGTCTGTTCGGTGGCGCCGGTGTGGGCAAGACCGTGAACATGATGGAACTCATCAATAACATCGCCAAGGAACACGGCGGTTATTCGGTGTTTGCCGGCGTGGGCGAGCGTACCCGTGAAGGGAACGACTTCTACCACGAAATGAAGGACTCGAACGTTCTGGACAAGGTCGCACTGGTCTACGGCCAGATGAACGAGCCGCCGGGCAACCGTCTGCGCGTCGCACTGACCGGTCTGACGATGGCCGAGCACTTCCGTGACGAAGGTCGCGACGTGCTGTTCTTCGTGGACAACATCTACCGTTTCACGCTGGCCGGTACCGAAGTGTCGGCACTGCTCGGCCGTATGCCGTCGGCCGTGGGCTATCAGCCGACGCTGGCTGAAGAAATGGGTAAGCTGCAAGAGCGTATTACGTCGACCAAGACTGGCTCGATCACGTCGGTGCAAGCCGTGTACGTGCCTGCCGATGACTTGACCGACCCGTCGCCGGCAACCACCTTCGGTCACTTGGACGCCACCGTCGTTCTGTCGCGTGACATCGCCTCGCTGGGTATCTACCCGGCAGTCGACCCGCTCGACTCGACCTCGCGTCAGATCGACCCGAACGTGATTGGCGAAGAGCACTACGCGGTGACCCGCGGTGTGCAATCGACGCTGCAGCGTTACAAGGAACTGCGCGACATTATCGCGATTCTGGGTATGGACGAACTGTCGCCGGACGACAAGCTGGCCGTGGCCCGCGCTCGTAAGATCCAGCGTTTCCTGTCGCAGCCGTTCCACGTGGCAGAAGTGTTCACGGGTTCGCCGGGCAAGTACGTTCCGCTCAAGGAAACGATCCGCGGCTTCAAGATGATCGTCGACGGCGAATGTGACCACCTGCCGGAACAAGCGTTCTACATGGTTGGCACGATCGACGAAGCGTTCGAAAAAGCCAAGAAGATGCAGTAAACGGTTGAGTGTCGGGCGACGGCGGTGTCTCGCAAGAGGCGCCACCGAAGCTCGGCAGGTGACTGTTGCGGGGCGGGGTAGCGAAGCGAGGACGGCAACGTCCGGACTGGCGCGCCTGCCGCTTCATCACACTCAACGGGAGCGATTATGGCAACCATTCACGTAGACGTCGTCAGCGCGGAAGAGCAGATCTTCTCGGGTAAGGCGAAGTTTGTCGCGCTGCCCGGCGAAGCCGGCGAGCTCGGCATTCTGCCGGGCCACACGCCGCTGATCACGCGCATCAAGCCGGGTGCGGTTCGCATCGAGGACGAAGCAGGCAACGAGGACTTCGTCTTCGTCGCGGGCGGTATTCTCGAAGTGCAGCCGGGCACGGTGACTGTGCTCGCCGACACCGCGATTCGCGGCAAGGATCTGGACGAAGCGAAGGCTAACGAAGCCAAGCGTCGTGCAGAAGAAGCAATGTCGAACAAGGATTCGAACATCGAGTACGCAACCGCTCAGGCCGAACTGGCCGAAGCCATTGCCCAACTCGCTGCGATCCAGAAGCTGCGTCGCACGAAGTAACACCGGCGTTGCGCTGGCCCCGCGCCGCGCAATGTCTGCGAAAGCCCCATACATGCGAATGTGTGGGGCTTTTGTTTTACCGTCTCCTTCTCAGGGCCATCCCCACTCGATCCGTTACTCGAATTACGTTAACGTAAACGTCAACCCGACGCGACGCGCTATTGTTATATGAAGCCACCCGTCGTCGCGCGACAGCATTCACCACTTCAGCATTGCTTCAGGAGACAAAAAGCATGGAAAGCCGGGAAGGTGCGGGCGTTGTACCTCGTAATGGACTGTCGTATGTGAAGGGTGAGACCACCGTACCGCTTTCGACGTTGACGGTATTCGGACTGCTTGCCGAGACGGCGGCGAAGTTTCCCGAGCGACAGGCGGTCGTGTTCCGCGAGCAGGGCGTGGACTGGACGTGGCGAGAGTTCATCGCGCATGTCGACACCTTTGCCGCCGGACTCATTGCGCTTGGGCTGAAGAAGGGCGATCGGGTAGGCATCTGGTCGCCGAATCGGGTCGAATGGCTGGTCACGCAGTTCGCCACCGCACGTGCGGGCCTGATTCTCGTGAACATCAATCCGGCCTATCGGCTGGCCGAGCTGGAGTACGCGCTCAACAAGGTCGGCTGCAAGGTGCTGGTCGCGGCCGAATCGTTCAAGACGTCGCGCTATCTCGACATGCTCAACGTGCTGGCGCCGGAGCTGGCCACGTGTGCCCCCGGTCAGTTGCAGTCGGAGAAACTCCCGACGCTGCGCACCATCATCCGCATGGGCATGGAGCACACGCCCGGCATGATCAACTTCAGCGATGTGGTGACGCTCGGCGCAGACGCCGACCTCGCCACACTGAGCAAGATCTCCGACGCGCTCGATTGCTTCGACCCCATCAACATCCAGTTCACGAGCGGCACGACCGGCAACCCGAAGGGCGCGACGCTCACGCATCACAACATCGTCAACAACGGCCGCTACATCGCCATGGCGATGCGCTTCTCCGAGCACGACAGCCTGTGTATTCCGGTGCCGTTCTACCACTGCTTCGGCATGGTGCTGGCGGTGCTGGCCTGTGTGTCGACGGGCGCGACCATGGTCTTCCCCGGCGAGGCGTTCGATCCGAAGGGGACGATGGCGGCCGTCTCGGAGGAAAGCTGCACCGCGTTGCACGGCGTGCCGACGATGTTCATCGCGCAGCTCGATCATCCGGACTTCGGCAACTATCACTTCGACACGCTGCGTACCGGCATCATGGCGGGCTCGCCATGCCCCATCGAGACGATGAAGCGCGTGATCGACCAGATGCACATGAGCGAAGTGACGATCGCCTACGGCATGACCGAGACGAGCCCGGTGTCGTTCCAGACCACCACGACCGACCCGCTGGACAAGCGCGTGACGACCGTCGGGCGCGTGCAGCCGCACCTCGAAGTGAAGCTGGTCGATGCCGCAGGCGAAATCGTGCCCGTCGGCGAGAAGGGCGAACTGTGCACGAAGGGCTACTCGGTCATGCTGGGCTACTGGGACGACGAGCCACGCACGCGCGAGGCGATTCGCGACGGCTGGATGCACACGGGCGATCTCGCGACGCTCGACGAGGATGGCTACTGCAATATCGTCGGCCGTGTGAAGGACATGCTCATTCGTGGCGGCGAAAACATTTACCCGCGCGAGATCGAGGAGTTCCTGTTCCGGCACCCGAAGGTGCAGGCCGTGCAGGTGTTCGGTGTTCCCGACGCGAAGTACGGTGAGGAAGTTTGCGCCTGGATCGTCCTCAAACCGGGACAGAGCGCGACGGAGGACGACATCCGCGCCTTCTGCAAAGATCAGATCGCGCACTACAAGATCCCGCGTTACATCCGCTTTGTGGACGAAATGCCGATGACGGTGACGGGCAAGGTGCAGAAGTTCATCATGCGCGAGAAGATGGTCGAATCGCTGGGGTTGCACGAAGAGAAGACGGCCTGACGCGGTCGTTGCCGGATAAGTACGTCGGGGCAGGGGATCGATCGGACGATCCCTCTGCCCAATTTTTAAGCGAACTCGGGGCGAATGCCGTATCATTCGGGATTACCCTAGGCCTCGCCCAATGTCCGCTGCCACGGTGTCCGCGCCCTCCCAAACCTTCCGTACCGTTTTCGTCCTCGGCATTCTGTCGGCCATCGGCTCGTTGTCGATCGACATGTATCTGCCTGCGCTGCCGAGCATCGCGCGTGAACTGAACACGACGGATGCCGCGGCGCAATTCTCCCTGGCATCGTTCTTCATCGGGCTGGGTCTCGGCCAGTTGCTGCACGGCCCGCTCGCCGACCGGTACGGACGCAAGCGTCCGCTCTATGCCGGACTGGCGCTCTACACGCTCGCATCCGCCGGATGCGCGCTCGCTTCCAACATCGAAACGCTGATCGTCAGCCGCTTCATTCAGGCGGTCGGTGGATGCGCCTGCTTCGTCATTGCCCGCGCCATGGCGCGCGACCTGTTCGATACGGCGACGGTGGCGCGCGTGCTCTCTCGCATGACGCTCATCATGGGCGCAGCGCCCATCCTCGCCCCGCTGATCGGCGGGCAGGTGCTGATGTTCGTGGGCTGGCGCTGGATCTTCTGGGGACTGACGGTCTTCGGCGCGATGTGCTTTGGCATGGCTGTCTACTGGCTGCCCGAGACGCGTCAGGCCGCGAAGCAGGCACGTAACTGGCTGACGACGGCGTGGCACAACTACGGCGCATTGCTGCGCGACCGCGAGTTCATGGGCAATGCGCTGGCGGGCGGCGTGTCGCAGGCGGGCATGTTCGCGTACATCACCGGCTCGCCTTTCGTCTTCATCAATCTGTACGGCGTCGATCCGGCCCATTACGGCTGGCTGTTCGGCCTGAACGCCTGCGGGATCATCGGCGGCTCGCAGATCAACGCGTATTTGCTGCGCACGCGGCGTCCGGCCGACGTGTTGCGCCGTACCAACAATCTGGTCGCGATTCTCGGTTTGCTGATGCTCGCCGTGGCGGCGCTCGGGCTTGGCGGGCTGATCGGGTTGATGGTGCCGTTGTTCGCCTTCGTCACGAGCCTCGGCTTTTCGCAGCCGAACGCCATTGCCGAGGCGCTCAACCGGCAACACCAGCGTGCCGGGGCGGCGTCGGCCCTGCTGGGGGCGCTGCAATTCCTTGCGGCGGCCAGCGCCGGTGCGGCGGTTGGCTTGCTGCACGCCCGCTCGGCGGTGCCGATGGCGGCGGTCATGGCCGTGTGCGGCGTGCTGTCCTGGGCCTTCCACACGCTGCTCATCCGTCGCGCGAGGCCCGCGCTGCCGCCCGCAGCAGGCGCGGCGTAAGTCCGCCAAACGTAGCCCACCAAACCCGGCCCACCCAATCCCGAAGTTTTGCTCAACGTAACGTCAAGCCGGGGCATGGGGAACGATGCCTGGATTCTGGCCTCTCTTAGAGATTGCCTGGCGAAACGATAATCACGAGACGGTACCGATAGGAAGGATTTGTAAGGTGTTGCGCCGCGATTTCAGCGAAACGGCGGGAACTGGCATCGGAACAATGCTTCCAAACCTCGGATTCGGTGAGCGGCACTACATCTGTAACACTTTGTAATTGCTCTGTTCCAGTGCCCGCTCGATAGGCAAAGTACGATCCAGACATCCCTTGCAGAAGCCCCCTGAAATTTTTTGCAAGGATGCCTAAAGTTCGGCATAAGTCCGCCGAAATACAGTCAAGTAGTAGAGCGCAGCTTCGTGACACTTTCATGAAGGCGTCACGCTCTGTCATCGAACGTTCCCCCCCGAGCGCGTCGTAGGGTCCCTGCGCGCCGCTCATGTAGGAAAAATTCCTACAATAATCTTCCGCTTTTCTCGCTCCTTTCTGTAGTTTTTCTCCGATTTCTTTATCTTTCGCCCTTGTCCACAATGCAAGGGAATAGACAGTAGTACCGCAAGATTCATCCATTGCGCCGGGGGGCCGCATGCGAAACAGCGAAACACTGAACGAGATTCGTGAGTTGAATCTCTCCTACCTAGTCCTGGCTCAGCGCCTGATCCGTGAGGATCGCGCGGCGGCAATGTTCCGCCTGGGCATCAGCGACCAGCTTGCCGACGTGCTCGGCAGTCTCACACTGGCTCAACTCGTCAAGTTCGCGGGGTCGAACCAGCTTCTGTGCCGATTTCGATTCGACGACCACGTGATTCTCTCGAGCCTCACGCACGGTGCGAAAGACGTGGGTATGCAGCAGTCGCATGCTTCGATTCTGCTCGCGGGCCAGCCCGTCGAGCAGATTGGCTGAACGTACGACATACGCGACGCACGCCACGCGCAGCCCGATGTCATCGGGGCCGCGCTGGCGTGATTTGCCAGGAAGCCTGTATATGCGTACCAAAAGCGTCGTCCTCGAAGCCCGTGAAATCCAGCTGGCCATCGAACTGATCGAACTCGGTGCCCGCCTCCAGTTGCTGGAAGCGGAGACGAGCCTGAGTCGCGATCGACTCATCAAACTCTACAAAGAGCTCAAAGGCGCTTCGCCGCCCAAGGGCATGCTGCCGTTCTCGACCGACTGGTTCGTGACGTGGCTGCCGAACATCCACTCGTCGCTTTTCCACAACATCTACCGGCACCTCGTGCAGTACGGGGGATGCCAGGGCATCGAAGCCATCGTCAAGGCTTACCGCCTGTACCTGGAGCATGTGGAGTTGCACGGATGGGAAGCGGTGCTCGGATTTACGCGCGCGTGGACGCTCGTTCGCTTCTTCGACAGCAAGATGCTGCAGATGACGCCGTGCACGCGCTGCGGTGGCCATTTCGTCACGCACGCGCACGAGCCGCATGGCCAGTACGTTTGCGGCCTGTGCGCACCGCCGTCGCGCGCCGGAAAGACTCGGAAAGCGAAGCACGCGCATGCCGCCGATCTCGCGCCCGCCGTGGTGTCGGGTGAGCCGGACGCCGCGATTTCTCCGCTGGCCGCCTGATCGGGCCCGTGTCACACGTCGTATCGAGGTAATCCCGCCCCTACAGTTTCCCTGCGTGTCTGCCGTTAAGCCCTCTGAACAGGAAGGACAATTTTCCGTAGACGTATTTTTGCGAGAGGTATCCGGCAGTGCTTGTCGTCATTGGTTACATCATCGTTCTGGCATCGGTCTTTGGCGGCTTCGTCATTGGCGGGGGCCACTTGGGCGCGCTGTTTCAGCCGACCGAGCTGCTGATCATCGGTGGCGCGGGCGTCGGCTCGTTCGTGGTGGGCAACAACAGCAAGGCGATCAAGGCGACGATGAAAGCGCTGCCGATGCTGTTCAAGGGCTCGAAATACACCAAAGAGCTGTACATGGAGCTGATGGCGCTCCTGTACGTGCTGCTCGCCAAAGCGCGTAAGGACGGCATGCTCGCCATCGAGGGAGACGTCGAAGATCCGGCATCGAGCCCGGTGTTCTCGCAGTACCCGCGCATTCTCGGCGAGCCGCGCATCATGGAATTCCTCACCGACTATCTGCGACTGATGGTCAGCGGCAACATGAACGCGTTCGAGATCGAGAACCTGATGGATCACGAAATCGAAACGTACCGTCACGAGGGCGAGGTGCCCGCGCACTGTCTGCAAAAGACGGGTGACGCCATGCCGGCCTTCGGTATCGTGGCGGCCGTGATGGGCGTGGTGCACACGATGGCCTCGGCCGACCAGCCGCCAGCCGTGCTCGGTGCCCTCATCGCACAGGCCCTCGTGGGCACCTTCCTCGGCATTCTGCTCGCTTACGGCTTTATCTCGCCGCTGGCGCAGCTCATCGAACATCGCATCAACGAATCGGTGAAGCTCTACGAGTGCATCAAGGTCACGCTGCTCGCGAGCCTGAACGGTTACGCACCGGCCCTGTCGGTCGAGTTCGGCCGCAAGGTGCTTTACTCCACCGTACGTCCGTCGTTTGCCGAGCTCGAAGAGCACGTGCGACAGGTCAAGGCCCGTTGACGGACGCGAGAAATGAGCGAGAAAGACGAGCGGCCCATTATCGTCAAGCGCCGCAAAGCCGGCGGGCACGGCCATCACGGCGGTGCGTGGAAGATTGCCTACGCCGACTTCATGACGGCCATGATGGCGTTCTTCCTGCTGATGTGGTTGCTGAGTTCGGTGAGCAGCAAGGAACTGACGGGGATTGCGGAATACTTCCGCACGCCGCTCAAGGTGGCGCTCACGGGCGGACGTAACGCCGCCGACAACAGCGGCGTGATTCCCGGCGGCGGCACCGACACCACCCGCACCGATGGTCAGAAGTCGCGCGGCGACCAGACGCGCTCGCGTCAGGCGACCACCGCCGAGATGGCCGAGCGTGCCGATGCACAACGTTTGCGCGATCTCAAAGCGCGCATCGAGAAAGCGATCGAAAGTAACCCCACGCTCAAGCAGTTCCGCAAGCAATTGCTGATCGACGTGACGACCGAGGGGTTGCGCATCCAGATCGTGGACGATCAGAACCGGCCGATGTTCGCCAATGCGAGTGCGCAGGTGCAGCCGTACATGCGCGACATCCTG
The DNA here is from genome assembly GCF_000972785.3 of Pandoraea oxalativorans. Lineage (NCBI taxonomy): Bacteria > Pseudomonadati > Pseudomonadota > Betaproteobacteria > Burkholderiales > Burkholderiaceae > Pandoraea > Pandoraea oxalativorans. Next base: position 5,516,538 of record NZ_CP011253.3, on the reverse strand, counting down.
CGTGAAATCGGCAAGTCGCTCAATGGCGTGCCCAACAGCATCAGCTTGTCCGGTCACACCGACGCCACGGCGTACGCGCAAGGCGACAAGAGCTACAGCAACTGGGAACTGTCGGCGGACCGCGCGAACGCGTCGCGCCGCGAACTGATCGCAGGCGGGCTCGATGGCGAGAAGGTGCTGCGCGTGGTCGGTCTGGCCACCACGGTGCCGCTCGACCGCGACGACGCTTACAACCCGATCAACCGCCGCATCAGCATCATCGTGCTCAACAAGCGGGCCGAGCAGTCGGTCAAGCACGAAGGGGATCAGCCGACGATCGACGCCGCGAACGCACGCGGCGCGGGTAGCAACGCGGTGAGTGCCGCCATGAGCGGCGAGATGTCCGGCGGGCCGGCCATGCCGGGATTGCCCGCACCGCCAGCGCCTCCGGCGGCCCCGACGGCGCCCGGCGCGTCGCGATAACCGACAAGAGGAGACGCATGCAGGCCCTTCGCAACACGATTCTCGCCGTCGACGATTCCGCGTCGATGCGTCAGATCCTGGCGGCTACGCTCGATGAAGCCGGCTACGCCGTGACGACCGCCCGCGACGGGCAGGAAGCCCTGGCGCTGGCCACGAACGCGGCCTTCGATCTGGTGCTGACCGATCAGCACATGCCTGGCATGGACGGTCTGTCGCTCATTCGCGCCCTGCGCGAACTCGACGCGTTTGCCGAGACCCCCATTCTGGTGCTGACGACCGAAGTCGACGGCGCTTACAAGACGGCAGCCCGTGAAGCGGGCGCCAGCGGCTGGCTGATCAAGCCGGTCGATCCCGAAGCACTGGTCGACGTGGTCGCATCGCTCGTCGGCGAAGACGCATGACGATGAAGTCGATGGCGTCGATGGCACAACCAAGTTAGGACGAGGAAACCGGTGGATATCACCCAGTTCTACCAGACCTTTTTCGATGAAGCGGAAGAGTTGCTCGCAGAGATGGAGCACCTCCTGCTTGCGCTCGACGTAAGCGCGCCCGATAACGAGCAACTCAACGCGATCTTCCGGGCCGCACATTCGATCAAGGGCGGCGCCGCGACGTTCGGCTTCACCGCGCTCACCGAGACCACGCACCTGCTGGAAAACCTGCTCGACCGCGCCCGTCGCGGCGAATTGCAGTTGCGCACCGAGATGGTCGACACCTTCCTGGAAACCAAAGACGTGTTGCATCAACAGTTGAATGCCTACCGCGCCTCCAGTGAACCCGATGCCGAGGCCATGAAGCGCATCTGCGCCGTGCTCCAGCAACTTGCCGCCGAAGGCGACGGTGAGCCGGTGTCTGCCGCGCCGACGTCGCCCTTCGCACCGCCTCCTGCGGCTGCTGCGCCTGCACCTGCGGCGCCGGCAGCGCAGGCTGCTCCGGCCGCCGACGCCAGCGGCGCGCCCACCAGCGACATCCCGCCGGGTCAGAAGCGTCTGAAAGTCACGCTCTCCGGTGTGGGCGAAAAAGATCAGGCATTGCTCGCCGAAGAGCTGGGCAACCTCGGCGCCGTCGCCGGTCGCCATACCGTGGGCGACGCGCTGCACCTGTGGCTCGACACCACGTGCGACGCGGACGACATCCTCGCCGTGTGCTGCTTCGTGATCGAACCGTCGCAGATCGACGTGCAGGATGCATCCGCCGTAGCTGCACCCGCTGCACCCGCTGCTCCTGCCGCAGCACCGGCTGCGCCGGCGCAAGCGGTCGAAATCTTTGAAACGGCACCCGCGCCGGTACCCGCTCAGGCACCCGCTCCGTCGGCCCCGATCGAAATCCCGGCCGCCGCCGCACCGGCAGCGCCGCAAGCCGTCGTGCCGCCGACCGCCGCAGAGCCGATCGTCGTTCCGCCTGCCGCCCCGCAAGCCGCCTCGGGCGGCGGTGGCGCGCAGCATCCGCCGGAGAAGCGCGCCGCAGCACCCGCCGCAGGCGGCGCAGCCGGTCACGAGAACAGCTCGATTCGTGTGGGTGTGGAGAAGGTCGATCAACTGATCAACCTCGTGGGCGAACTGGTGATTACGCAGGCCATGCTCGCGCAGACCGCAAGCAGCCTCGACCCGATGCTCCACGACCGCCTGTTCAACGGCATGGGTCAGCTGGAGCGCAACGCGCGCGATCTGCAAGAAGCGGTGATGTCCATCCGCATGATGCCGATGGACTACGTGTTCTCGCGCTTCCCGCGTCTGGTGCGCGATCTCGCGACCAAGCTCGGCAAACAGATCGAACTCGTGACGTTCGGTCAGGCGACCGAACTCGACAAGAGCCTGATCGAGCGCATCATCGATCCGCTCACGCACCTGGTGCGTAACAGTCTCGATCACGGCATCGAAACGACGGAACAGCGTCTGGCCTCGGGTAAGGATCCGGTCGGTCAACTGGTGCTGTCCGCCGCGCATCAGGGCGGCAACATCGTCATCGAAGTGAGTGACGACGGCGCGGGCCTGCGTCGCGAGAAGATTCTCGCCAAGGCGCTGCAGCAAGGCATGAACGTGTCCGAGTCGATGGCGGACGAGGAAGTGTGGCAGTTGATCTTCGCGCCGGGCTTCTCGACCGCCGAAGCCGTGACCGACGTGTCGGGCCGTGGCGTGGGCATGGACGTCGTGAAGCGAAACATCCAGCAGATGGGCGGCCACGTGGAGATTCTGTCCACGCGCGGCAAGGGCACCACGATCCGCATTGTGCTGCCGCTCACGCTCGCGATTCTCGACGGCATGTCCGTCAAGGTCGGTCCGGAGATCTTCATTCTGCCGCTGAACTTCGTCATGGAGTCGCTGCAACCGCGTCGCGACGACATCCGCGCGGTGACGGGCGAAGGTCAGGTCGTGCTGGTGCGCGGCGAGTATCTGCCGCTCGTCGAACTGTACCGCACGTTCGAAGTGCCCGAAGCGCGCCTCGATCCGACGCAGGGCATTGTCGTGATCCTTCAGGCCGAGGGTCGCCGCTTCGCGCTGCTCGTCGACGAACTGGTCGGTCAGCAGCAAGTCGTGGTGAAGAACCTCGAAACCAATTACCGCCGTATTCACGGTATTTCCGCCGCCACCATCATGGGTGACGGCAGTGTGGCATTGATCGTCGATGTGGCGGCGCTCCAGCGCGGTCAGCGCTCGGCTGCTGCCACCATCTTCAACTGAAGTCGGAGACGCGTTAGATGGACAACCTTTCGCAAGAGCAGGCCGTGTCGCGCCACGCAGGCGCCATGCAGACCGATGGCGATGGCCAGGAATTTCTCGTCTTCACGCTGGGTGAAGAAGAGTACGGCATCGACATCCTGAAGGTGCAGGAAATTCGCGGCTACGACGCCGTGACCCGCATCGCGAACGCGCCCGAGTTCATCAAGGGCGTGATCAACCTGCGCGGCATCATCGTGCCGATCGTGGACATGCGTATCAAGTTCCGTCTGGGCCGCGTCGAGTACGACACGCAGACGGTCGTGATCATTCTGAACGTGGCGGGCCGCGTGGTCGGCATGGTGGTCGACGGCGTGTCCGACGTGCTCACGCTCGCACGCGGCGAGATCAAGCCCGCACCGGAGTTCGGCGCACAACTGGCGACCGAGTACATCACGGGTCTGGGCACGGTCGAAGGCCGCATGCTGATCCTGATGGACATCGAAAAGTTGATGACCAGCGACGACATGGCGCTCATCGAGCGTCTGGGGAGCTAAGTCCGGCTAAATTCGGCTGCGGCATTGCCGACGCCACCCGTGTCGGCCGCCCATCCATCCATTCACCGCAGGCGGTGCCGAGACACCCGCCGCGTCGCCCTTACAGACATAACCCACTCACCCAGTCCACGGAGACCGAGCACGTGCGCGATAACCAGCCCGTTACCCAGAACGAATTCGTCATCGGCGAGCATCAGTATCTGATCTCTCGGACGGATCTCAAGGGGCGGATCACGTATGCCAATCCCGCCTTCGTGGAGGTGAGCGGCTATTCGCGTGATGAACTGCTGGGGGCGCCGCACAACATCGTTCGCCATCCCGACATGCCCTCCGAGGCATTCGGCGATCTGTGGGAGACGATCAAGCGCGGCGAGACGTGGACAGGGCTGGTCAAGAACCGCCGCAAGAACGGCGATTTCTACTGGGTGCTGGCTACCGTCACGCCGACGCTCGAAAACAACGCCGTCGTCGGCTACACGTCGGTGCGGGTGCGTCCGGCTGCAGGCGCGACAGCGCAGGCCGAAGCCATCTATGCCCGCTTCCGTAACGGACAGGCGGGCAATCTGCGCATTCGCGGCGGCCAGGTCGAGCGCGGTGGCATTGCGGCGCTCGCGCGCCGTGTGCGTCTCGACACGCTGCGCGCACGCCTGACCGGCATCATCGTGCTCGGCGCGATCCTGCTCGCCATCGTCGGTGGCCTGGGGCTGTGGGGCGTATCGAGCAGCAACGACAAACTGTTGAAGGTGTACCGCAACGGCATGGTGCCGGTGAGCACGCTCGGCGTCATCGGCCAGAAGCTCGACCGCGACGTGCTGCTGGTGGCCGAAGCCGTCGGCAGCCCGAATCTCGACGCGATGAAGCGCGCCGGTGACGAAATCGCGGGCAGCCTCGACGAAATCAACCGCCAGTGGGCGGAGTACATGAAGACGGTCGACGACAGCACGCGTGCGCAGGCCGAGCGCTTCGACGTGATCCGTCAGCGCTTTACGTCCGACGGCCTGTTGCAGACGGTAGAAATGTTGCGCGTGGGCTCTGCCGAAGGCGCACAACAGACGTACCTCGAAAAAGTGAAGCCCGCTTACGGGCCGATGCGCGACGAGCTCAATGCGCTCACGCGTCTCGAACTCACGCAGGCGACCGATCTGTATCAGCAGTCGCAGAAAGAACACACGCTTGTGCGTACGGCGACGGTCGTCGCAGTGCTGGGCGGCATCGTCGTGCTGTTCCTGCTGGGCAGCATCCTGCGTCGCGCGATCAATCATCCGCTGCGCGTGGCACTCGGCATGTCGAAGCAGATCGCGGCGGGCGATCTTACCGGCAAGGCGGAGGGCGTGGGCCGCGACGAAATCGGCCAGTTGCTGTTCGGCCTGTCGGTCATGAAGAACAGCCTGCTGTCCATCGTCTCCGATGTGCGCGAAGGCATCGAATCGATCAACATCGCCTCGCGTGAAATCGCCGCAGGCAACACGGATCTGTCGGCACGTACCGAGCAACAGGCGGCGTCGCTGGAGCAGACGGCGTCGTCGATGGAACAGCTGACGGCCACCGTCAAACAGAACGCCGACAACGCCCGTCAGGCGAGCGCGATGGCCGTGAACGCCTCGGAGATCGCCGCACGTGGCGGTCAGGTGGTGGGTAACGTCGTCGACACGATGCAGGGCATTTCGACGAGTTCGCACAAGATCGTCGACATCATCAGCGTGATCGAAGGCATTGCGTTCCAGACCAACATCCTTGCGCTGAACGCTGCGGTGGAAGCGGCGCGCGCGGGTGAGCAGGGACGCGGCTTCGCGGTCGTGGCAGGCGAAGTGCGCACGCTGGCACAGCGCAGCGCGGCCGCCGCGAAGGAAATCAAGGTACTGATCGAAGACTCGGTGGGACGCGTGGAAAACGGCTCGGCGCTGGTCGCTCAGGCCGGTCATACGATGGACGAGATCGTGCAGGCCGTGCAGCGCGTGACGGACATCATGGGCGAGATCTCGGCGGCGTCGGCCGAACAGTCGAGCGGCATCGAACAGGTCAACCGCGCCGTGACGCAGATGGACGAAGTCACGCAGCAGAACGCGGCGCTCGTGGAAGAGGCCGCGGCAGCGGCGGGCTCGCTGGAAGATCAGGCGCATCGCTTGCGCGACGCCGTGTCCGTCTTCCGTGTGGGCGACGCGTTCCAGGCCGCCGGTTCGCCAAGCGTGCGCCGCGTGGCGAACGGTGTGGGGCAGCAAGTGCAGCAAACGCAGGCCACTGCCGCAGTGCGCCAGGCGGCCGCGAAGCCGATGGCCGCCGCCGCACCGGCAGCCGCACAGAACGGCGCCGCTGCTGCGCCTGCTCGCGCAAGCGCTGGCGGCGCTGCCACGCGAACGGCTACGCGCCGTCCGCAAGCCAGCGCACCGGCAGACAACGCACAAGAAGATGCGCAGGTGCTGCAACTGGCGGCGCGCCGGGGCAGGGCACAGCCCGACGGCGCGACGGGGTCGTCTACGAATACGAAGTCGAGCAATGCGGCGAGCGACCCGGGCGACTGGGAAGAGTTTTGACGGTTTGTTGGTGCAAAGAGACGAGATTGTTGTGATGGATCAACCGGCCACGGGCCGGTCTTCACGGGGTAGAGGTCGTTATGTTTAAGAATGTCACCATCCGGGCGCGGCTCACGCTGGCGCTGGGACTCTTCATGGTGCTGCTGGTCGTGGGCGCTGCGGTGGGTCTCGTCTCGCTGCGACAGAGCAATGCGTCGCTGCAAGAGATCTACACGAACGACATGGCATCGGCGCGATCGCTGGCACAGACCACGATTTCGACGTTGGGCGCACGCGTGACGCTCTCGCGCATCGAGTTCATCGCCGATCCGACCGAGATCAAGTCGGCGATCGACAGCGTGCGCAACAACCTCAAGAAGGCCGACGACTCGTGGGCGAGCTACGCCGCGCTGCCGATGAACGACGGTGAGAAGGCGCTTGCCGACGCCGTCATCGCAGCACGCGGCAAGGTCAACAACGACGGCATTCTCCCCGCGCTCAAGGCCATCGAATCGGGCGATATCCCCGACTTCCATGCGAAGACCGTGATGGACGTGCCGCGCCTGTTCGCCGACTACACGAAGGCGATGACCGCGCTGGCCGACTTGCAGGTCAAGAACGCCGAAGACCGTTATGTGGCTGCACAGGCCCGTTACACGATGGTGATGTGGATGGTCGGCATCGGTCTGGGTCTGGGCCTGATCGTCGGCATCATTACGCAGATCACGCTCACGCGCGCCATCGTTGGCCCGATCGACGACGCGATTCGTCACTTCGAGAAGATCGCTGGCGGCGACCTTACGCAACGCATCGACGTGTGGAACGAGACCGAGACGGGACGCCTGTTCAAGGGCGTGAAGCACATGCAGGACAGCCTCGTGCGCACCGTGGCGGAGGTTCGCTCGGGCACCGAGTCGATTACGTCGGCGGCACAGCAGATTGCCGCAGGCAACACCGATCTGTCGGCGCGTACCGAACAGCAGGCAGCCTCGCTGGAAGAAACCGCGTCGTCGATGGAACAGCTCACGGCGACCGTGCGCCAGAACGCCGATAACGCGCGTCAGGCCAGCCAACTGGCGGTGAACGCCTCGGAAATCGCCACGCGCGGCGGGCAGGTCTCCGGCCAGGTCGGCGAGACGATGGACGGCATTTCGACCAGCTCGAACAAGATCGTCGACATCATCAGCGTGATCGACGGCATCGCGTTCCAGACGAACATTCTCGCGCTGAACGCCGCCGTGGAAGCGGCACGTGCAGGCGAACAGGGTCGCGGTTTCGCCGTGGTCGCAGGCGAAGTGCGCACGCTGGCCCAGCGCAGCGCGGCCGCCGCGAAGGAAATCAAGGCGCTGATCGAAGATTCGTCGCGCCGCGTGCAGGACGGCACGGCGCTCGTCGCGCAGCAAGGCCACACGATGAACGAGATCGTGCAGGCGGTGAAGCGCGTGACGGACATCATGGGCGAGATCTCGGCGGCGTCTGCCGAGCAGTCGAGCGGTATCGAGCAGGTCAACCGCGCGATCACGCAGATGGACGAAGTGACGCAGCAGAACGCAGCGCTGGTGGAAGAAGCGGCAGCGGCTGCCGGTTCGCTGGAAGAGCAGGCCAATCGTCTGAAGACGACGGTCTCGGTGTTCCGTGTGGACGCCAGCCAGGTTGCGACCGGTTATGCCGCTCACGCCACTCCCGCTGCCCCGGCAGCCCCGGCGTTGGCCGCGCTCCCGTCGGCTGCGCCTGCCGCACGCCCGACGCCCGCGAAGAAGAAGGCCGCAGCGCCCGCCGCCCCGGCAGCACCGGCATCGGCCGCTGCACCGAAGGCGACACCCGCACCGGCGCCGCTGCGCAAGCCCGCACCGGCTGCCGCACCGGCGGCTTCCCGCACGGGCACGGACGATGCAAACGGCGACTGGGAAACCTTCTGATCGTATGACGTAATGGTTGCCGCCGTGCAGCGCTGCACGCGGCAACAAAGCAGTAACTATAGGAACGGTGCACGCACCTCGCCCGGCGACTCAGTACCGCCGGGCACCCCGAGGGGCGTGTCGGCAAGTGGCAACAATCGGTAAGACAAAAGCCGTCGTGCGCGCAGCATCTCATGCAGCGCCATGGCAGGCGGGTAGTGGAGGTCACATCATGATGCAGTTGAGTCTCAAAGCAAAACTCTGGTCGGCGCTTGCGCTCATGTGGCTGGGGCTTTTGATTCTCGGTGGCTGGGCTGCCCTGCACGAGCGCAGCACGATGATGTCGGAGCGGCGCGCGGCAGTGGAAAACATCGTCACGAGCGCCGACGGTATTCTGCGCGACTACGCAGCGCAGGCAGCGGCGGGCAAGATCACCGTCGAAGAGGCGAAACAACAGGCCATGGCGCGACTGAAAGTCATGCGCTACGGCGAAGGCGGCAACGGCTACGTGGTGATTTTCGACACCAAGCCGACCGTCCTCATGCATCCGACGCTCGCCGATCTGGTGGGCAAGGACGTCTCCACCTACAAGGATACGAACGGCAAGCTGCTCTACGTCGAAATGGCCCGCGTGGCCAAGGACAAGGGGGCAGGCTTCGTCGACTACTACGGTCGCGTCGCGGGCAGCGATCAGCGCATGGCCAAGCTCTCGTTCGTGAAGTACTTCGCGGCGTGGGACTGGGGCCTGATGAGCGGCGTGTATGTGCAGGACGTCGACGAGGCGTTTTACGCCACGCTCATTCGCTTCGGCATTGCACTCCTGCTGATCGGCGGCATCGTGACGGCTGCGATGGTCGTGATCATCCGCAACGTGCAGCGTAGCCTCGGCGGTGAGCCGGAGTACGCGGCGGGCATTGCGCACCGCATCGCGAGCGGCGATCTGCACAGCCACGTGGATGTGGCCCCGGGCGACACGCACAGCCTGCTCTACGCCATGCAACGCATGCAGCACACGCTGGCCGAAACCATCTCGCAGATCCGTCAGGGCACCGAGTCGATCACCACTGCCGCGCATGAGATCGCGGCGGGCAACACCGACCTGTCGGCGCGTACCGAACAGCAGGCGGCGTCGCTGGAAGAAACCGCGTCGTCGATGGAACAGCTCACGGCGACCGTGCGCCAGAACGCCGATAACGCGCGTCAGGCCAGCCAACTGGCGGTCAATGCATCGGAAATCGCCACGCGCGGCGGCGAAGTGTCCGAGCAGGTCGGTGCGACGATGGACGGCATCTCCACCAGCTCGAACAAGATCGTCGACATCATCGGCGTGATCGATGGCATCGCTTTCCAGACGAACATCCTCGCGCTGAACGCTGCGGTGGAAGCGGCGCGTGCGGGCGAACAGGGTCGCGGTTTCGCGGTGGTTGCAGGCGAAGTGCGCACGCTGGCCCAGCGCAGTGCGGCGGCCGCCAAGGAAATCAAGGCGCTGATCGAAGACTCGTCGCGCCGCGTGCAGGACGGCACGGCGCTCGTGACGCGTCAGCGTCAGACCATGGAAGAGATCGTGCAGGCGGTCAAACGCGTAACGGACATCATGGGCGAGATCTCGGCGGCGTCGGCCGAACAGTCGAGCGGCATCGAACAGGTCAATCGTGCAGTGACGCAGATGGACGAGGTGACGCAGCAGAACGCGGCGCTCGTGGAAGAGGCGGCCGCGGCCGCCGGCGCGATGGAGTCGCAGGCGCAGGAATTGCGTGCGGCCGTGTCCGTCTTCCAGACGGGCGGGGTGGCGGGTACGGGGAGCGTGCATGCGATTGGCGCGTCCCGGCGCGAGTCGGCGGCACAGCCGCTGGCCCGTGCGGCATAAGACACGACGTATGCCGCATGAACGCCGTGTGACCTAATTCGACGCAACCGAGACATCATGACCGATTCGCGCAACACCTCGCATCTGACGCGTCGCGGCGGCTCCGGCCCCGATGGCGACGCGCTCTCGCGCAGCGCGGATTTCGCGCGCGCCAGTGGCGCCGCCCTGTCGGGCGAGCGCGACTTTGCGTTCTCGCTGGCGGACTTCAGCCGCATTCGCAATCTGATCTACCAGCGCGCCGGGATTGCGCTGGCAGAGCACAAGCGCGAAATGGTCTACAGCCGCATCGCGCGACGTCTGCGTGCGCTGGGCATGACAAGCTTCACCGAATATCTCGACATGCTCGAAGCCGACACCGGCGACAGCGAGTGGGAGTCGTTCACCAACGCGCTGACGACGAACCTCACGTCGTTCTTCCGCGAGTCGCACCATTTCCCGCTGCTCGCCGACTTCGTGCGCAATCGCGCCAAGCCGATTTCGGTGTGGTGCTGTGCAGCGTCGACCGGCGAAGAGCCGTATTCGATTGCGATGACGCTGGTCGACACGCTCGGCTCGCGTCCCAACGCGACGGTACTGGCCACGGACGTCGATACGCAGGTCCTGGCCCGCGCTTCGGCCGCCGTCTACAACGGTGAACAGACCGGCAAGCTCTCGCAGGAGCAGCTGCGCAAGCATTTTCTGCGGGGTACGGGCGCGAACTCGGGGAAGATCAAGGTGCGTCCCGAATTGCAGCAACTGGTGACGTTCGAGCCGCTCAACCTGCTCGCCCCGTCGTGGCAGATCGGCGGGCCGTTCGACGTGATCTTCTGCCGCAACGTGATGATCTATTTCGACAAGGCCACGCAGGCGCGCATTCTCGAGCGCTTCGTCCCTTTGCTCAAACCGGACGGCCTGCTGTTCGCGGGGCATTCGGAGAACTTCACTTATGTGAGCCGGGCGTTCCGTCTGCGTGGGCAGACGGTGTACGAACTGGCCGGCGCCGGAGCACGGGGAGCCTGACATGGCAGCACAGCCATTGGCCGAAGCACTCGCGACCAATCACTACTTCGACAATGCGTTCAATACGCAGGCGGTGAAGCTGCTGCCGTCGGAGTATTTCGTCACGACCGAAGACATCATGCTCGTGACGGTGCTCGGTTCGTGCGTGGCCGCTTGCGTGCGCGACAGCGTCACCGGAATCGGTGGCATGAACCACTTCATGCTGCCGGACGATGGCGAGAGTGAGCGCGATCGGCTACTCTCTGCGTCCATGCGTTACGGCGCATACGCGATGGAAATGCTCATCAACGAGCTGATCAAGCTCGGCGCACGGCGCGAGCGTCTGGAGGCGAAGGTCTTCGGCGGCGGCGCGGTGCTCGCGGGCATGACCACGCTCAATATCGGCGATCGCAACGCGAACTTCGTGTTGCGCTATCTCGAGATGGAGCAGATTCGCGTGACTGCGCAGGATCTGCTCGGACCGCATCCGCGCAAGGTGTGCTTCTTGCCGCGCACCGGGCGGGTGATGGTCAAGAAGCTGGGCGACCGGGGCGATCCGGCCATCGTCCAGCGGGAACAGGCGTACGCGCAGCGTTTGCGTGCACGCGAAGTACGGGGCTCCGTAGAACTCTTTGCGCCACCGGCCAGAAATGCCAAGCCTCGGCCGGGGCCTGACAACCGAAAAATGGAGGAGGCTTGAGCGAACCAATCAAAGTCCTGTGCGTGGACGATTCCGCACTCGTGCGCAGCCTGATGACGGAGATCATCAATGCGCATCCGGACATGACCGTAGTGGCGACCGCACCCGACCCGCTCGTGGCGCGCGATCTGATCAAGCAGCACAACCCGGACGTGCTCACGCTCGACGTCGAAATGCCGCGCATGGACGGGCTGGACTTCCTCGAGAAGCTCATGCGCCTGCGCCCGATGCCGGTGCTCATGGTGTCGTCGCTGACCGAGCGCGGCTCGGAAGTCACGATGCGTGCGCTCGAACTCGGCGCGGTCGATTTCGTGACGAAGCCGCGTCTGGGTATTCGTGACGGCATGCTCGAATACGGCGAGATGATCGCCGACAAGATTCGTGCGGCCGCCCGCGCCCGCGTGCGCAGCGCTCCGCCCAAGAGCGCGGCCCCGGTGGCGGTGGAAGCCGCGCCGATGCTGCGCAATCCGCTCGTGTCGACGGAAAGGCTGATCATCATCGGCGCGTCGACGGGCGGCACGGAAGCGATTCGCGAAGTGCTCGTGCCGATGCCGCCGGACGCCCCGGCGATTCTCATCACGCAGCACATGCCGGCGGGCTTCACCAAGTCGTTTGCGCAACGCCTGAACGGGCTGTGCCGCATTACGGTGAAGGAAGCCGAACACGGCGAGCGTGTGTTGCCGGGCCACGCCTACATTGCACCTGGGGGCGACACCCACCTGCAACTCTCGCGCAGCGGCGCGAACTACGTGGCCGTGCTCGATCCGGCGCCGCCGGTGAATCGACATCGTCCGTCGGTCGATGTATTGTTTCGCTCCGCGGCCGTGCATGCCGGACGTAACGCCATCGGCGTGATTCTCACGGGCATGGGCCGCGACGGTGCGGCCGGTCTGGTCGAGATGCGCCGCGCCGGCGCGTATACGTTCGCGCAGGACGAAGCGAGCTGCATCGTGTTCGGCATGCCGCGCGAAGCCATTGCCATGGGCGGCGCGGAGGAAGTGGTGCCGTTGCACGAGATGGCCCGAAAAGTGCTTCATCAGGTCGCGAAATTCGGCGAACGCACGCAACGGGTATAGTTCGGCTTTTGGCGTTGTTTTTGGCTTGTTTTCGCCGTATGGTCCGCAACGATTTGCGTTCACACTCAGGGCACTGAGTGATGGCGGAACTTGCCCCTGAATATTGTCGGCCCCCCGAAGGGGGACCGGCAGAATTGGAGTGATGATGGTAGACAAGAACATGAAATTCCTGGTCGTCGACGATTTTCCGACGATGCGCCGCATTGTGCGAAACCTGCTCAAGGAGCTGGGTTTCTCCAATGTCGACGAAGCGGAAGACGGTGTGGCGGCGCTGGCCAAGCTGCGCGGCGGTAGCTTCGAATTCGTGGTGTCCGACTGGAACATGCCGAACATGGACGGCCTGACGATGCTCCAGACGATCCGTGCCGACCCGAACCTGGCCAAGCTGCCGGTGCTGATGGTCACGGCCGAAGCCAAGAAGGAAAACATCATCGCCGCCGCCCAGGCCGGTGCGAGCGGGTATGTGGTCAAGCCGTTCACGGCCGCGACCCTCGATGAGAAGCTGGGCAAGATCTTCGAAAAAATGGAAAAAACGGGGGCCTGACCGTGACCCACGAGTCGAGCACTGAATGGCCGGGTGAGCCGGGCGGCGCTTACGTGACCGGCGAGGCAGATCCGGCGGAGCGCATGCTGATGCGCGTCGGGCAGTTGACGCGCATGCTGCGCGACAATCTGCGCGAACTCGGGCTGGACAAGCAGCTGGAGCAGGCAGCCGAGGCGATTCCGGATGCCCGCGATCGCTTGAACTACGTCGCGACCATGACGGAACAGGCGGCCGTGCGTGCGCTGACGGCCATCGAACTGGCCAAGCCCATTCAGGACCGTCTCGAAGCGGACGCCAACGCGCTCGACGCGCGCTGGGCCAAGTGGTTCGACCAGCCGCTGGAACTCGACGACGCGCGTCAACTGGTCACCGAGACCCGCACCTATCTGCGTCGCGTGCCGGACGACACCCGCGCGACCAACAACCATCTGATGGAAATCATGATGGCGCAGGACTTCCAGGATCTGACCGGGCAGGTCATCAAGAAGATCATGGAAGTGGTGCAGGAGATCGAGAAGCATCTGGTCCAGACGCTGCTCGAGAACATGCCGCCCGAGAAGCGCAAGGAAGCCGAAGACTCGCTACTCAACGGGCCGCAGATCAACAAGGAAGGCCGCACCGACATCGTGGCCGATCAGGGACAGGTCGACGACCTGCTCGCCAGCCTCGGTTTCTGAGCCCGCCGCCAGCCGGACCCCGGCTGGCGGAATCGCGCTTGCGCGAAATACCGCCCAATCCCGCCTCTATTCCCCCCTTTGTGACTTGACGGTTACGGCCATAATCGGTCGCGATAGGGTGGGTTCGTCCGCCCGCAGTGGATAGGGCATGGCTGAGGAAAGCGATCTCGAAAAGTCGGAATCACCCACTCCCCGGCGTCTGGAGAAGGCGCGCGAGGAAGGGCAGGTCGCGCGTTCGCGCGAGCTTTCGACGTTCGCCCTGCTGGCCGCCGGTGTCGCGGGGATGTGGATGACGGCCGACCGCATTTCGCAGGGATTCGCCCAGTTGATGCGCCACGGCATGCAATTCGAGCCGGGCACGGCGATGGACACGCGCCGCATGCTCTCGTACGCTGCGCACTCGGGCGCGGACGCACTCATGGTCATCGCGCCGCTCTTCGTCGCCCTCGTGATCGCCGCGATCGTCGCACCGATGGCGCTGGGCGGCTGGCTCTTCACCACCAAATCGCTCGCCCCCAACTTCGGCCGCCTGAACCCGCTCAAGGGATTGGGCCGCATGTTCTCGACGCAAGGGCTGGTCGAACTGATCAAGGCCGTGGCCAAGACCGTGCTCGTGGGCGGTGTGGCTTACTGGGCCATCGCCCGCGACAAAGACGCCGTGATGGGTCTGATGACGCAGTCGCCGCGCGTGGCGCTGCCGCACGTAGGCGAGATGATCGTGGTGTGCTGCGCGTTTATCGTGGCGTCGCTGCTGCTGGTGGCGGCCATCGATATCCCGTTCCAGCTGTGGCAGCACTACAAGAAGCCGCGCATGACCAAAGAGGAAGTGCGTCAGGAAAACAAGGAAACCGAGGGCGATCCGCACGTCAAGGCGCAAATCCGTCAGTTGCAGCGTCAGGCCGCGCGCCGGCGCATGATGCAGGACGTGCCCAAGGCCGACGTGATCGTGACGAACCCGACGCACTTTGCCGTCGCCCTCGAATACAAGGACAACATGCGTGCGCCGCGTGTGCTCGCCAAGGGCACCGATCTGGTCGCGCAGCGTATCCGTGAGATCGGGGCGGAGCACCGCATCCCGATCCTCGAAGCCCCGCCGCTGGCCCGTGCGTTGCATCGTCACGTGGAAATCGGTCACGAAATCCCGGCCACGCTGTACACGGCCGTGGCCGAAGTGCTGGCGTGGGTCTTCCAGCTTCGCCGCTGGCGCACCGAGGGGGGCATCGAGCCGCTGACCCCGTCGGATCTGCCCGTGCCGACCGAGCTCGACGCGCCCCGGCGCCTCGGGTCGAAACGAGTGTAACGAATGAACCTCAACCCTCGCGCGAACCAGCTATTGCGTGCGTCGCAACTGCTCCTCGGCGGCAACTTGAAGTCGCTCGCCGCGCCGGTGCTGATCATCATGATTCTGGGCATGATGATCCTCCCGCTGCCGCCGTTCATCCTGGATCTGTTGTTCACGTTCAACATCGCCCTCGCGGTGATGGTGCTGCTGGTGTCCATGTACACGCAGAAACCGCTCGACTTCGCGGCGTTCCCGAGCGTGCTGCTGTTCTCCACACTGCTGCGTCTGTCGCTGAACGTGGCGTCCACGCGCGTGGTGCTGCTCGAAGGCCACACCGGCCCGGACGCCGCCGGTAAGGTGATCGAGGCGTTCGGTCACTTCCTGGTGGGCGGCAACTACGCCGTCGGTATCGTGGTGTTCGTCATCCTCGTGGTCATCAACTTCATGGTGATCACGAAGGGCGCGGGGCGTATCGCCGAAGTGGGCGCACGTTTTACCCTCGACGCCATGCCCGGCAAGCAGATGGCCATCGACGCCGACCTGAACGCCGGTCTGATCGGGGAAGAGGAAGCGCGCAACCGTCGTAAGGTGATTGCGCAGGAAGCCGACTTCTACGGCTCGATGGACGGTGCGTCCAAGTTCGTGCGCGGCGACGCGGTCGCCGGTCTGTTGATCATGCTGATCAACATCATCGGCGGGCTGATCGTCGGCGTGGTCCAGCACAATCTGGATCTCGCGACCGCCGCCAAGAATTACACGCTGCTGACCATCGGTGACGGTCTCGTTGCGCAGATCCCGGCGCTGGTGATCTCGACGGCGGCCGGTGTGGTGGTGTCGCGTGTGGCGACCGACGAAGATGTCGGCCAGCAGGTTGTCTCGCAACTCTTCAACAACCCGCAGGTGCTGGGCATCACGGCTGCGATTCTCGGCTTGATGGGCCTGATCCCGGGCATGCCGCACTTTGCCTTCCTGCTGCTCGCGCTCGGTCTGGGCGCACTGGCCCGCTGGCAGTTCCGCAAGGCGGCTGCCGCCAAGGTGCAGGCAACGCGCCCGACGCCGGTCGCGGCGACCGCAGCGCCCGAAGTGGCCGAAGCGTCGTGGGACGACGTGGCGCTGGTCGACCCGCTGGGGCTGGAAGTCGGCTATCGCCTGATCCCGCTCGTCGACCGTAATCAGGATGGCGAACTGCTCAAGCGCATCAAGGGCATCCGCAAGAAGTTCGCGCAGGAGATCGGCTTCCTCGCGCCGGTGGTGCACATCCGGGACAACCTGGAACTGCGTCCGAACCAGTACCGCATCACGCTCAAGGGCGTGATCATCGGCGAAGGCGAAGCGTACCCGGGCCAACTGCTTGCCATCGACCCGGGGCAGGTCAGTGCGCCGCTGCAAGGCACGCCGACGCGCGATCCGGCCTTCGGTCTGCCCGCTACGTGGATCGATGTCGGCCAGCGCGATCAGGCGCAGGCGTACGGCTACACCGTGGTCGATGCCGGTACGGTGGTGGCGACTCACCTGAATCACCTGATCAACGCGCATGCCCACGAATTGCTGGGACGTCAGGAAGTGCAGCAGCTCATCGAGCGCATCGGCAAGGACGCGCCGAAGCTCATCGAAGACCTGGTGCCCAAGACCGTCGCGCTCACCACGCTGCAGAAGGTGCTGCAGAATCTGCTCGAAGAGCAGGTGCCGATTCGCGACATGCGCACCATCATCGACACCATCGCCGAGCATGGCGCACGCGTGCAGGATCCGTACGACCTCACGGCGCTGGTGCGACTGTCGCTGGGCCGCGCGATCACGCAGAGCGTGTTCCCGGGCAGTGGCGATCTCGAAGTCGTGGGGCTCGACGCCAATCTCGAACGAATTCTCACGCAGGCGTTGTCGGCCGGCGGCGGCACCGGTCTGGAGCCGGGCCTTGCCGATACGTTGTTGCGTGAAACCCAGGCAGCCGTGACGCGTCAGGAGCGTCAGGGCCTGCCGTCGGTATTGCTGGTTCAACATCCGCTGCGTTCGCTGCTCTCGCGCTTCCTGCGCCGCAGCCTGCCGCAGCTCAAGGTTTTGTCGTATGCGGAAGTGCCAGACACCCGTAACGTGAAAATGACGGCACTCATCGGAGGTCAAGCGTGAAGATTCGGAAATTCTTTGCGGGCACGTGCCGCGACGCACTGCGCCAGATTCGCGAGGAAATCGGACCCGACGCGGTCGTATTGTCCAATCGCTCGGTCGCCAACGGCGTCGAGATCGTGGCGTTGGCGGAAGAGGATCTGGACGCGCTCGCCGGGGGCGACATGCCGACGCATCGTCCGCGTCCCCGTCCTGCTGCGCCGGCCCCGGCGCCCGTGGCGAGTCCCGCCGCCGCCGCGAACGACATCGCCGCGACCAGCGCTTTCGCGCAGTCGATGATGGGCGAGTTGCAAAGCATGCGCGGGTTGCTCGAAGAGCAGGTCGCGGGTCTTGTGTGGAACGACAAGCAACGTCGTTCGCCGGCACAGGGCGAGATTTTGCGCACGTTGCTTGCGGCGGGCTTTTCGGCGCAGCTCGGCCGGGCGCTGCTGGAGCATCTGCCGGAAGGCAGCGACCGCGAGAGCGCTCTGGACTGGGTGAAGAACGCGCTCAAGCGCAATCTGCCCATCATGCCGAACGAAGACGAATTGATGGACCGCGGTGGCGTGTATGCACTCATGGGGCCGACCGGGGTGGGCAAGACCACGACCACGGCCAAGCTCGCGGCGCGTTGCGTAATGCGTCACGGTGCGGAGAAGCTCGCACTGCTCACGACCGACAGCTATCGTATCGGCGGCCATGAGCAGTTGCGCATCTACGGCAAGATTCTGGGCGTGACGGTGCATGCGGTGAAGGACGCGACGGATCTGCGTCTGGCCCTGACCGAACTGCGCAACAAGCATATGGTGCTGATCGACACGGTCGGCATGAGCCAGCGCGACCGCACGGTGCCTGAGCAGGTGGCGATGCTGTGCGGGGCGGAGACGCCGGTGCAGCGTCTGCTGTTGCTCAACGCCACGAGCCACGGCGACACGCTCAACGAGGTGGTGCACGCTTATCGCAGCGCAAGCGCCGAGGGCGGTGGCGACCTGGCCGGGTGTATTCTGACGAAACTCGACGAGACGACCAACCTGGGTTCGGTGCTCGATACGGTGATTCGTCACCGTCTGCCGGTGCATTACGTCTCGACGGGGCAGCGCGTACCGGAGAACCTGCACGTGGCGGACCGACAGTTCCTGATCGACACGGCATTGACTGCGCCGGTGACGGGTTCGCCGTTCGTGCCGTCCGAGGAAGATTTGCCGGCCGTGGTGCGCGGGGTCGATCCCAACTACAGCGGGCTGTTCGCGCCCGCACAACCTTCAGGCGAGGCCTGCTTTGGTTAAACTCGTACTCGATCAAGCTGAGGGGCTGCGCCGACTGGTGGCGCGCCATACCACGCGCATCGTCGCGGTGGTAGGAAGTGCGCCTGAAGCCGGTCAGACGAGCGTTGCCCTGAATCTGGCCAGTGCACTGGCTCATCACGGTCAGGATGTCGTACTGGCCGACGAGAGCGGCCATGCAGCACCGGCGCTCGGTCTGCCGTTGCGTGGCGACATCCACGATGTGCTGGCGGGGCGCATTTCGTCCGAAGCGGTGCGTGTTCAGACGCGCGACAACGTGGTGCTGGTGCCGGTGGCACATCGTCATCCCGAGCGCATCGATCCGCAGCGTGCATTGCCGGTGCTGACCGTTGGCGAGCCGGACGTCGTGATCGTCGACTGCACGCACGCCGGTGGCGTGCTGAGCCCGTTGGCGGCGCATGCGCACGACGTACTGGTGGTGCTCGGTTGTGAACCGGCGTCGATCACGGGCGCGTACTCGTGGATCAAGCAGGCGCATTACGAATATGCACTGGCGCAGTTCCGGGTGTTGGTGAACCGGGCGGAGGATATGGAGGCACGCGTCGTGTGCCGCAACCTGGCCACGACGGCGAGTCGTTATCTGGCGGTGTCGCTGGAGCTGGCCGGGCATGTGCCGTCGGACCGTCAGGTCGTGCGGGCGCGGCATCTGACGCGTACCGTGGTCGATGCCTTTCCGATGGCGCCGGCGGCGGTGGCTTATCGTCAGTTGGCGGCGCAGGTGATGCATTGGCCGTTGGCCATTCGGGACACGGGACCGGCGGCGTTGGGTGCCGGGATCGGTCAGGTGGGCGATTGCGGCGGCGATCGCGGTGTCGAGATGACGCATGGCGTGGGCGCGGTGAGCGCGCACACGGCCTGAGCGTCACGGCACGCGTCGAGAGGAAGCGGAGGGAAACATGTATACCGCGCGCGGGAAGGTCGACACGAACGACACGCTGACCCAATACGCGCCGTTGGTGCGCCGCCTGGCGCTGCAATTGATGGCGAAGCTGCCGGCGAGCGTGGAATTGGAGGATCTGATTCAGGCTGGCATGCTGGGGCTGCTCGATGCGGCGAACCGGTATCAGGAGACGCAGGGCGCCCAGTTCGAAACGTACGCGAGCCAGCGCATTCGCGGGGCGATGCTCGACGAGTTGCGCGAGCTGGACTGGGCGTCGCGCGGCATTCGCAAGACGGCGCGCGAGATCGAGAAAGCGGTGCAGCGACTGGAGCAGCGGCTGGGACGGGGTCCGTCGGAGAGCGAGATTGCGGGCGAGATGTCGATCGGGCTGACCGAGTATCAGCAGATGCTGCAGGATGTGCACGGCTGCCAGCTAATCTATTACGAAGATTTCGAGTCGGCGGACGAAGAGCCGTTCATCGACCGCATTTGCGCGGACCCGGGCGCGGATCCGTTGACGATGCTGCTCGACGAGGGTTTGCGCGGCGGCGTGGTGGATGCCATCGACCGTCTGCCGGATCGCGAGAAGTTGCTGATGAGCCTGTATTACGAGCAGGGCCTGAACCTGCGCGAAATCGGCGCTGTGCTCGAAGTCAGCGAGTCACGCGTTTGTCAGTTGCACAGCCAGGCGATCTCGCGCTTGCGCGCGACGCTGCGTGAGAAGGCCTGGACTTCGGCGAATTGAACCGAAAGACAACCTTGCTAAGGGTCTCTGGAACGCAAAGGCAGAGAGAACCCACACAAACGGAAGCTACCTATGGCGATGTGACGGGGCGCTGACAAGACAGCCGGAACATGCGGGGGGCCATGCCATTGGCAGAGTTGGATGAACTGCCGAGAGACGACTACGCGTCGAGGCAATCAGCCTTCAACTTGTGGCACTCGCAGACGAGTTCCACGGTCATTTCACCAAGCTCTTCGAAAATAGTGAGCAGGAAGCGGTGGGGTATTTCCTTGCCAGCATCGGTGGTCGTGCAGGTAGTAAGAGCCAAGATGCGCTCTGAAAGTGTGTTGAGTTTGTCGACGGAAGCGTGGACTAAGGAAGCTGCGGGAAGATGAAGCGTCATGCGGGGCACCTCTAACTAGCCAATCTGAGATTCCCGCCACCCGTTGCATTGCGCAAGGGGTGGGCGGGCACTGGACTAGGTTGACGAACCGCTGATGATTCGGATTAGGCGGCACACCCGAAGGTGTCCCAATCCAGGCCCGCCCATTGAAGCAAAGGCGTGGCACGGCGCACACGAAAGCCGCAAACGTCGCGGCTGTGTGCCCGAAAACATCGTTCGGGTCGTCAAACCCGGTCGCGTTTGGGGCGCGACGGGAACCAGATTACCGATCTAACTCCGAGGGCACCACGCATTTGGAGTCGCATTCTAGGTCACCCGCTGAGATTCAGAACATTCCGATGCTTCAATGGGGATTCTTCTCGTTCGAGGGCGGGGCAGCTAGTTGGTTGGTCCAGCGTCGGAGACGGCTTGCCGTTTCGACCGAGGGTTACGCTTGGTACGGGCTTTTGACGCCATGGACTCTGACGGCGGCATGAAGTGGAAATGGTGTAGACGAGCGTACGAGGGTGACTAGTCATCCGGCTCCGCTTAGATTCGCTCCACGACGAAGTCACTCGCGCCCCCTTCAAACCATCCTCGCATGCCGTTGCATATCGCTTCGGTGTACAGGTAGTCCTTCGTGTAGTCCGCGATAGGAAGACAAGCGTCGCCCGGAGCGATTATGAACGTCGGTGTGTTCGGACGTTGGAACATGGCTTCACGGTCCGCGTACGCGTGCATTTTCCTTTGCGCTGTCCATCGCACCTGCGGCGGCCGAGAAAAGGCGTGTAGGCACAACCCCACAATGGCCAGAATTGAAGTGGAAAACAGAATTTTCATGGTCTAGGGGCATCGAACGCTGGATATTCGCGCACGCTAATCGTTCCTTCTTCCGGCGACACGCGCAACGCGTAACCCAACGACTTTCGAAGTCGTTGTTATCGGTAGATGTACCAGGCGTGCGTTCTACTTGAGTCGTGTGCGGTGGGACCCTGCGAGTATGTTGTCCCATCAAGCGCGATAGCCGTGTCACCGAAGCCAGACGTGACGGAAGGCAGTCGCGAATCGCTGATTGGAGTTGTTCCACCACTCTGCGCCAACCTCAGCTCTCGCTATTCTCTATCTGCTCCAGCCGAATTTCCGGACTTCAGAGGAACTTCGTTTTCCAACAAATCGTGTATTAATGTCCATCCCGCCCCCTTTCCAACGCAAAAAACCGGCACAAAAACCATATATGGATCCTTTGCGTCATGGCGCTCCCAGTCAGACCCAGACAAGAATAGGCAGTCGTCGCCTTTTGTCAGCCGGAAAAGAACACGCCCTGGCAAGGACTCCCTGACCATGGCTCCAGAATGGATGTCGGTGGTTATGAGCGCTCGCCGCGTGGGAAACGCTCCGTCCCAGAGAGTCGGCTGATTCAGTTTCCAGGCCATGATGATTATTGTTACGCAAGTGGTGACCAGCATGAGCCGATACAACATGGTCATTGGATGGGAATGAATTTTGGATATTCGGTCCGCTTGTGCACTCGCTTGGAGCGCGATACTGCGAGCAAGACCTCTTTGGGACTTACAGTCGCGGTCGAGTCGAAAGTGAAGAATCGGGGATCATGTGCAAGTATGCCAACCATTTCCAGCACATCGGCCACATTGGTCGAACAACTGTCCGTAAACAAGTTGTATGGTCGAGTCGCATCGACTCGATGGTCCAACTCCGCTTTGACAATCGCCATCTCTCCCGGGGATAGCCGCAACGTTAATCCAACGACATCGCGATAGGTGCGATTTGACGCAAGGTACCGCTCTCGCGGCTCAATTGCGTACGTGTTTTGAGATCGAGAGTATGTATCGCCATTGATATCAATCGCCACATGCCCCCACTGCGACCCATAGCTCTTTAGACGTCCGTCAAAAATCAGGACCTCAATATATTGGGTGTCGATGATTATCTCTTTGACGCGGGAATCAGACTTCGGTGTCGTAGTTCGTGTAGCAACCTTCCGATATCGAGTGCCGTCCGGACCTACGTGAATGGAGTTGACCCTGTAAAACCGGACACACCATCACACTAAGGTTGCTGAATCCATCGAGCGCCGGAACTCGCGAGGCGAGCGGTATTTCAGCGCGCTATGGGGGTGCTTCTCGTTGTAATGCTCAAATGCAATGGCCAGATTGTGAGCAGCGGTTGCAGCATCCGGCTTCGGCATGAAGGCGACGTAGTCGCGCTTCATCGTTTTCACGAAGCTCTCGGCCATGCCGTTACTTTGCGGACTGCACACGGGCGTGGTCAATGGCTTTAGTCCGATGTTCATCGCAAACCGGCGCGTATCGTCAGCCGTATAGCCCGAACCATTGTCGCTCAGCCACTCGATTTCGGACGGCGTATGCACCTCGTTGCCGAACCGATTTTCCACTGCGGCCAGCATCACGTCGCGCACAATGTCGCCGCTGTGGCCTGCTGTCGTCGCCGCCCAGCTCATCGCTTCTCGGTCGCAGCAATCCAGCGCAAACGTCACACGCAGCGGCTCGCCGTTGTCGCAGCGGAACTCGAAGCCGTCCGAGCACCATCGCTGATTGCTGCGCGCGACGGCCACTTTGCCATCATGTCGACGGTGGGCTCGCGGCGCAATCGGTCGGCGCTGCGTCAGCAGCCCATGCGTTCGCATGATGCGATAAATGCGCTTGGCATTGAACGGCGCCAGTCCAACTGCAACGCGCTCGTTGCGCAACGTGCCCCAAACCCGCCGGTAGCCATAGCTGGGCAAATCGCCGACGACACGGCGGATTTCCTCGACTACAGTTTCGTCGTCGGTCGGCCTTGATTGCCGGCCATCGCGCCACGTCGCCGGACGCGACAGTCGTGCCGATACGTTCGAGCGCGACACGCCGAGAACTTCACAGACCAGTTTCACTGGCCGTCCTCCGGCAGCAAGGGCGAGTGCGCTATCCATTTTTTTGCTCGGCTGTATTCAACTGCTTCCCGGAGAATCTCGTTCTCCATTGTTTTTTTGCCGAGCATCCGTTGCAGCTCGCGAATCTGCTTGAGCGCATCAGCCAACTCCGATGCCGGAACCACTTCTTCGCCAGCCTTGACCGCTGACAGGCTACCGTCCTGGTACAGCTTGCGCCAGTGGAATAGCTGGTTCGGGTTCACGCCGTAATGGCGCGCGACCATTGAAACCGATTTTCCCGGTTCGAAACTCTCGCGAACCATCGACAGTTTCTGCTCCGCCGTCCAGCGACGCCGGCGCTCTGGGCCCGTCAACACTTCCATCACTTCCTGCTTGGTGTTAGTCAAAAACACAGTCTTATGCCTACCCGTTATTGTAAGTGGGTCGCTGTGTCCGGTGTTTCATGGGGCCGCTCCAGTGAAATTGTTCGCCCGGCATACTCACCCCGCGAAGTAAAAGGTGACTGACTCCGCATCGGCAACTGATGAGAGCAGGTGTGTTTGCCCACGTTCGTTGGTCTCGCCGTACTCTACTTCACCGCTTGATCGCTGAACCGCGTATTGGGCCCCTGCCATCGGTTCTCCAACGACGTTGCGAAGGACGAATTTTTCGTCATAGCATTCCTGTTCGGTTGGCGCGGCGAGTGAAGGTAAAGGCGTCGACTCCTCAGCCACCGGCTTTGCCGATGTTGAGTCACGCACGCTCTCTTCATCGAATATGGTGAATTTACGCCCGTGAACAGCAATGATATGTGGTTGCTGCTCGCAGCCGCAGTGAACTAAATCGCCGCTCACCGCTTGCCGACGCATTCCAGACGTCATGTCCTTCATGCGCCTGCTATCGCTAATGCCGGCACCGCCGATCACAACGCCCTTACCCTTGCACGCAGCACACCACGCGGCATCGCCAATGAATACAATTCCTCGGCGCGCACCGCTGGCGTCCTCAATCGTGCAGCGCCTGTCGCTAGCGAAAACGCGACTGTTGGAATGACTTGTTAGTGGATCGCCATCGACCACTGCGTAATAGAGCGTCATGTCACCTCACGTAGGAAACGTACATCGAATTGCGTTGACGGGACTGAACGGTACTGGAGTGCGGGCAAGTCTTTCAATGGGAAACGACGCAAATCAATTCGGCGCTCGAGGAGGTCGATCGGCAGCGCTGTCCACCTGCATATGAGCCCGAAGGCGCAGCAGGAGAACGTGTTTCCAACCCGGGCACTTTAGCGAGCGCGGTCCAACGCCTTTGCTTGACGCTACACGGAGGACGACTTCGGCGCGCTTGCTGACGTAGAGCGGGAGTGCCCGCCATCGACCGTCTCCTCGAGCGGGAGAAGTTGCTGATGAGCTTGTGCTATGAGCGGGGTTTGAACCTGCGTGAAATCGGTGCCTTGCTTGAAGTCAGCGAGTCACGTGTCTGTCAGTTGGGCAGCCAGGCGATTTCGCGCTTGCGCACGACGCTGTGCGAGAAGGCTTGGACTTCGGCGAATTGAACTGAAAGACTCAAAAGAATTCCTCGAAAGCGTTTCGCTTCGAAGGATTTTTTTTGTTGCCCGAGGATTCGTCCACAGATTTTTCGGACAATGGCTGCTTGAACAGACGGTGCCGATCTTGCCACCATTTCGGCATGGACACGAATCACTACACTTACTACCTGACTTGGTCGTCGGAAGATGGCGAGCATGTCGGTCAATGCGCAGAATTCCCCGCCTTATCCTGGCTGAGTGCAACCCCGGACGAGGCGCTGGAGGGTATTCGGAAGACGGTCTGCGAAGTCGTAGACGATATGCGGACGAACGGTGAAGCGGTCCCGGAAGCGCGGCGGCGTTAAGCCGTAACACTCCCCCCGCTCGAACGCGGGGTGGTGCGGCCGTCGGGGCCGTAGAGCGGAGTGTTGTTGCCCGGGCCGTAGAGGACGTTCAGGGCTTGCTGGGTGTACGTGAGGCGGGTGTTGATGAGCAGGCCGTTCGTGTCGTTGGCGCGCTTGGCCTCGGCGGCGGCGGCGAGCAGGGCCTTCCACGCCGTGTCGACCTTGGCATCGGCGGCGGCCGCTGCCGTCGCGCCTGCTTCGTCAGGCGAGTAGCCCAACGCATTCAACTGTGCATCGCGTTCGCGGCCAAGGGCGGACAACTCCGCGACCGCGCGCGCCTTGCGTTCCGTCAGGTCCGGCAACGCGTCGAGCGTGCCGTTGACCAATGCCTGCTGTTCTTCCCCGAGCAACGTCGAAAACGTGCCGATTGCGGCAGTCTCAGCAGTCAGGGCGTTCAGCAGGGCATCGGTGGTCATGACTTCGATTGCGCAGAGAGCAAATCGCGTGCGGTCGAGATCAGACCGTCCGCAATCTTGGAGGTATCAATAGCCAGTTGGCCGTTAGCGATCGCCGTCTTGATCGCCGCAACCTTCGCCACGTCGATGTCGGCCGTGCCGGTCGCAGCCAGCGCTTCCTGCAAGGCACGCATCTCCGACGACAAGGCGCTCGTGCTCACGCTCGCGCCGCCAGCGCTCACAGCAGGTGCCGCGCCAGCGTCGGTGTTCACAGCGCCAGCCGTCGTCCGATCCGTCGTCGCCTTGCTCGCGCCGACACCATTCAGCGGCTTGGCGGGTGGTTCGATTTTCATGTGCTTTCCCCAGAAACCTGCCTGTGTAACGGCATTATCCGCCATAACTTTAGGCAAGTAACATCCTGTTACCAGTTCAAGTGCCCGGGTGATTTCAGCGAATACTTAACGAAAGTAAGCAATTACTTCCGTCGCTATCTTTTCACTTCTTACAGCGCAACTTCGACTTCGACGTTGCCATTCTTTCCTGACTTCACGGTGCCGCTGACGACCTGCCCGGCACGCGTGCGCACCTGTACGGGATCGCCCGCGCTGGCACGTGTGAGCACCTGACCTTCCGTGCTCACTTCAAAACCCGACCCACGCGAGACGACTCGCACGGTTTGTCCCTGCTGGACGGCAATCGCGCTGCGCAGCAGGTCGGAGCGGATCGGCAGCCCCGAGGTAATCCGGTTCACGGCCACCGTGCCGACGATCTGACCGGCATCGGTCGCGACCGTGCGCGGCAACAGCGTGAGATCGCCCTGACGCGGCGACAGATCCGTCGGCCCGATGGTTTCGCCCGGATTGATCTGGCGTGCCGCGACGAAATACGTGGCGTTGATGCTCACGCGCGCTTGCAGATACAGCGTCCACGGACGCTCTCCCGCACACCGCACGCCGACGCTGGTCGCGCCCCAAAGGCGCGCACCCGGCGGCAGGAACGGCTCAAGCGCCGAGCACGCAGGCATGCGGTCCGAGACCGATTCGCCCACGGTGATGTTGACCTGCCCCGGCAAGCCGGTGGTCTGCTCACGCAGGAAGCGCTCGGCAGTCTGCCGGATCACCTGGGTGTTCTGGAATTGGGACGCCTGGGGTTGCGGCTGGGGTTGCACGGGCGCAGCCGTGGCGACCGGTGCCTGCTGCGTCTGAACGGGCGCATTCCCCGTGGCGGTCGCGGGACGCACCATCGTCGGCACGTTCGACGCGACACCGCCTGCGGCGGCATTGTTGCCGGGGATGACGATGGCGCTGGGCCCAAGCGTGTTGCCGAGGTTCTGGGCAGCGGGATCGGTGGCGATGCCGGGATTCGTACCCGTTGCAGCCTGCACCGATGTCACGAGTCCGGCCACGCCGAGCGTCGCGAGCATCGCAGCCATCAGGCCGCGTCGCGCACTCGTAAGTATTTGAAAGTTCGGGGACATTTTTGCGGACGAGCGCTGGCCGGTCCGCTGCACGTCGTACGTGCGCGGGGCATTGGCGAATGAGTCGCCGAATTTGCCTGCCATGCTTACTCTCCTTGCTTGAACGGCTTTCGCGTTGCGAAGCCGACGACACCGGGCAGTGTCCCTGTGCCTGGGGGGCGAACCCCGCCCGATGCCGTCAGGAAGCCATTCTAGAGATGTCGCGTCACGGGGCATGGCTCGAAATGGCGGTCAATCTCCTTCCTATTCCTCCGATTGAATCCCGGGGGGGACGCATACGATGCGAAGCATGCCAAAAGGTCCCTATTTTTTCCGGGCCGGGCAGGACACCCCGTCTGCGCACCGCGCGATGGCCGCAAGTCGGCGCAGCAAACGACTGAGCAGGCCCCGGACGCAGCACGGGCAAGTTTCTTGAGCATCACCAAGTACCCAGCATCAAGGCAAGCATCGGGCGAGACGAGATCATGGACAAACTGGACGCGGCATTGCGATTCTCCCAGCAGGCGCTGTCGATGCGCGCCTACCGCCAGGAGGTGATCTCGTCGAATATCGCCAATGCGGACACGCCGGGATACAAGTCGCGCGACGTCGATTTCAATAACGCGTTGAATCAGGCTGTGGAGCGCGGTGCGCAGCAGCAACTCGCCACCGAGTCGAGCGTGTCGCTCTCGCGCACGTCCTCGCGCCACATCGCCGGGCGCGGTGTGACGACGGCACCGCCGATGGGCGGCCCGGAGCTGCTCTACCGCGTGCCATATCAGCAAAGCGTCGACGGCAACACCGTCGAACTCGATGCCGAGCGTGTGAACTTCGCCGACAACGCCGTGCATTATCAGACGGGCCTCACAGTCCTGAGCAGCCAGATCAAGACGATGCTGGCCGCCATCACCAGTCAAGGGTAAGCGCCATGCCACTCATGAGCATCTTCGACGTTGCCGGCTCGGCCATGACTGCGCAGTCGCAGCGCATGAACGTGACGGCCAGCAACCTGGCCAACGCCGAATCGGTGACCGGCCCGGATGGCCAGCCGTATCGCGCCAAGCAGGTCGTGTTTCAGGTCAATCCGGTCACGGGCACCGATGTCGGCGGCGTGAAGGTCGCCGGCGTGGTGGAAGACCCGTCGCCGCTCAAGACCGTGTACGACCCGAAGAACCCGGCCGCGAACGCACAGGGCTACGTCACCATGCCCAACGTGAATCCGGTGGAAGAGATGGTCAACATGATCTCCGCTTCCCGCTCGTACCAAGCCAACGTCGAAGCGCTCAACACCGCCAAGACACTCATGCTCAAAACCCTCACGGTCGGCCAGTAAGGGGCCGCGCGGAGACCAGAAGAAATGGCCAGCATCAATACGTCGAACGCCGCGAACTTTTCGCAGAACTTCCTCGACTCGATCAACGGCACTGCCAGCAACAGTTCGAGTTCGAAGTCGTCGGCCGGTAGCGCGGACGATCTGCAAAACAGCTTCCTGAAGTTGCTCGTCGCACAGATGAACAACCAGGATCCGCTCAACCCGATGGACAACTCGCAGGTCACGTCGCAGCTCGCGCAGATCAGCACGGTCTCGGGTATCACGCAGCTGAACACCACGCTCTCGTCGGTGACGTCGCAACTGAATTCGACCCAGAGCCTGCAAGCCGCCGCGCTGGTCGGCAAGGGTGTGCTGATCCCGGGCACCAGCATCGGCGTGGGCAGCACCAAGGCCGACGACGGCACGGTCAAGAAGACGGCCACCCCGTTCGGCTTCGAACTGCCGAGCGACGCCGACACCGTCAAGATCGAGATCAAGGACAGCACCGGCAAGACGATCCGTACCGTCAACGCGGGCGCGCTCGATGCCGGCGTGCAAGCCCTGACGTGGGACGCCAAGGACGATGCGGGCACCGACGTGGCCGACGGCAAGTACACCCTGAGCGTGACCGCTACGGCCAACGGCAAGGCCGTGACGCCGACGCTGCTCTCGTACGCGCAAGTGCAAAGCGTGGTCGCCAGCACGACCGGCTCTCCGCTGCTCAACGTGGGCACGGGCTCGAACATCAAGCTCTCCGACGTTCGCGAAATTCTCTGATCCGTAGCTCTGATTCGTAAGCGCTTAACTCTTTTCGAACCGTATTTGTCGCGATACCCGTCGTCGACAACCGAATTTCAGGAGTAACACCATGGCCTTTTCGACCGGACTGAGCGGCCTGAACGCCGCCTCCAAGGACCTGGACGTCATCGGCAACAACGTTGCCAACGCGGCCACCGTCGGCTTCAAGCAGGGTCAGGCGCAGTTCGCCGACATCTACGCCAACTCGCTGTTCGGCGCAGGCAACAACACCGTCGGTATCGGTACGCGTGTGGCCGCCATCGCGCAGCAGTTCACGCAGGGCGACATCACGGTCACGAACCGTCAGCTCGATCTGGCGATCTCCGGCAACGGCTTCTTCCGCGTGTCGAACAACGGCACCATCGCCTACTCGCGTAACGGCCAGTTCTCGCTCGACAAGAACGGTTACATCGTCAACTCGAACGGCGATCACCTGACCGGCTATCTGGCGGGCCCGAACGGCATCATCAACAGCGTCTCGCCGGTCGATCTGCAGATCCCGACGGGCGATCTGGCCCCGACGGCTACCAAGAAGATCACGGGTCAGTTCAACCTCGACTCGCGCAGCGCCGTGAACACCACGCCGTTCTCGATCACCGACCCGAACTCGTACACCAACGCCACCTCGCTCAAGGTCTACGACTCGCTGGGCAATTCGCACGACGTCAACCTGTACTTCAAGAAGACGAGCGTCGACACCACGACCAACAACGCCACGTGGACCGTGTACGCCTCGGTCGACGGCACGACGCAAGTCGGCACCGGCCCGATCGGCACGCTGACGTTCAACTCGTCGGGCAGCCTCGTCTCGCAAACGGATTCGACCGGCGCGGCCGTGACCGGCCCGATCACGCTGCCGACGATTGCCTACGGCAACGGCGCTGCCGCTGGCAACCTCACGCTGAACCTGACCGGCACCACACAGTTCGGTAACAGCTACACGCCGAACACGCTGACGCAGGACGGTTACTCGTCGGGTCGCCTGACCGGCTTCACGTTCAACGCCGACGGCACCATCGTCGGCACTTACTCGAACACGCAGTCGATGGTGCTCGGCCAGGTCGCACTCGCGAACTTCAACAACGTGAACGGCCTGATCCCGCTGGGCAACAACCTCTGGTCGGAATCGGCCGCGTCGGGCATCCCCATCGTGGGCGTGCCGGGCGGCACGAACCTCGGCAAGCTGCAGGCCGGCGCTGTCGAAGCGTCGAACGTCGACCTGACGGCCGAACTGGTCCACATGATCACCGCGCAACGCAACTATCAGGCGAACGCGCAGACGATCAAGACGGAAGACCAGTTGATGCAGACGATGGTCAACCTGTAAGACACGGAGCGGCGCGTATGCGTAACTTGCAGGAGGGGCGTCGATGGATCGTCTGATCTATATCGCCATGACCGGCGCAAAGCAGGCGATGGAGCAACAGTCGACCACCGCCAACAATCTGGCGAACGTCTCGACGCCGGGCTTTCGCGCCCAGCTCTCGGCGTTCCGTCAGGCGCCGGTGCGCGGGGCCGACGGATCGACCGGCACGCGCACGTTCGTGACGACGTCCACGCCGGGCACCGACTTCACGCCCGGCGCCATGCAGCAAACGGGCCGTGCGCTCGACGTAGCCATTCAGGGACAGGGCTGGCTGGCGGTGCGCGACGCGCAGGGCCGCGAAGCCTATACCCGTGGCGGCAACCTCGAAATGACGGCCGACGGCCAGATCACGTTGCATGGCCTGCCGGTCATGACCGACGCCGGTCCGGCTGCCGTGCCGCCGGGGGCTGCCGTGACCGTGGGCACCGACGGCACGATCTCGGCGCTGGGGCAGGGCGATCCGCCCAATTCCATCGCCGTGATGGGCCAGCTAAAGCTGGTCAACCCGCCCGAGGGCAACCTCGTGCGGGGGGACGACGGCCTGTTCCGCATGGGCAATAACGCACCGGCGCAGGTCGATCCGAATGTCGTGGTGGTCGCGGGCTCGATCGAGACCAGCAACGTCAATCCGGTCAGCGGTCTGGTGAACATGATTTCGCAGTCGCGGGCCTTCGAAATGCAGATGAAGATGCTGCAGACGGCCGACACCAACGAACAATCCGCCAACCAGTTGCTGAACTTCAGCTAACGGACGGCGAGTCGCCAGACGACAGCCAGCCGCCACCGTACACGGGGAGAAACATCAAATGATCCGTTCGCTCTACATCGCTGCCACCGGCATGAACGCCCAGCAGACGAACATGGACGTGATTTCGAACAACCTGGCCAACACCAGCACGAACGGCTTCAAGAAAGGCCGCGCGGTGTTCGAGGATCTGCTGTATCAGACGATCCGCCAGCCGGGTGCTCAGTCGTCGCAGCAAACCCTGCTGCCCTCGGGCCTGCAACTGGGCACGGGCGTGCGTCCGGCCGCGACCGAGCGCATCTTCACGCAGGGCAACCTGACGTCGACGGCAAACGCGAAGGACGTGGCCATCAACGGCGACGGCTTCTTCCAGGTGCTCATGCCGGACGGCACGACCGCCTACACGCGCGACGGCTCGTTCCAGGTCGATAACAACGGCCAGCTCGTGACGGCCTCGGGCTACCCGATCCAACCGGCGATCACGATCCCGGCCAACGCGCTGTCGCTGACCATCGCGCGCGACGGCACGGTCTCGGTCACGCAGCCGGGCAACACGGCCAACGTGCAGATCGGTACGTTCCAGCTCGCCACGTTCATCAACAACGCCGGCCTGCAAAGCATGGGCGAGAACCTGTACGCGGAGACGGCCGCTTCGGGCGCACCGAACGTCGCGCAGCCGGGCACCAACGGCGCGGGCGTGCTCAACCAGAACTACGTCGAAACGTCGAACGTGAACGTGGTGGAAGAACTCGTGAACATGATTTCGGCCCAGCGCGCCTATGAAATCAACTCGAAGGCGGTGACGGCGTCGGATCAGATGCTGCAACGTCTGACGCAGATGTAATCGGCGGCACCGCCGCCGAACGTACTCAGCACTTAGGAAATGAACGTCGATATGTCCGCAAGCACGACCGCATCTCAACGCAAGCCACGCAGCGCGGGCCTCGCTCGGTTCCTCGCGCTCGCGGCTGCCGTGGCGTTGACCGGTCTGGCGGGCTGCGCCTACGTGCCGCAGGAGCCGGTCGTCAACGGACCGACGACCACGCGTCCGCCGCCCCCGCCCGTGTCTGCCGATCCGGAAGGTTCGATCTACCGTCCGCTGTACTCGAACCGTCCGCTGTTCGAAGATCGCCGTCCGCGCAACGTTGGCGACATTCTCACGATCGTCATCAACGAAAACACGGCGGCGAGCAAGAACTCCGGCGCGAACACCACGCGCTCCGGCAGCGGCAATCTGACACTGACGCAGACGCCCGGTGTGATCGGCGGCGTGCTGAATAATCAGGCCCTCGACGCGAGCGGTGCGAACAAGTTCGATGCCAAGGGCGCGGCCAACGCCAACAACGTGTTCTCGGGGCAGATCACCGTGACCGTGATGGACGTGCTCTCCAACGGTAACCTCGCGGTCGCCGGGGAGAAGCAGATCGCGATCAACCAGGGCACGGAGTACATCAAGTTCTCGGGCATCGTCAGCCCGCAGACCATTTCGGGCGCGAACACCGTGCCTTCGACGCAGGTGGCCGATGCGCGCATCGAATACCGTGGCAAAGGCTACATCAACGAAGCCGAAACCATGGGCTGGCTGCAGCGCTTCTTCCTTAACGTCTCGCCCTTCTGATGTCGATCATGTCGTTCCTGTCGCGCCGCGCGCCTAACACCGGCTCAACCGGCTCAACCGGCTCAACCGGCTCAACCGGCTCCCTCGGCCCCGTCCGCCAACTCCGCCAACTCCGCCGCACCGCCTCCACGCTGGCCGTGGCAGTGGCGGTGAGCGTCGCGGGCGGCGCTGTGCTGCTTGCGCCGGGCGAGGCCCACGCCGAGCGGCTCAAGGAACTGGCGTCGATTCAGGGCGTGCGCGACAACCAGCTGATCGGCTACGGCCTCGTCGCCGGTCTCGACAACTCGGGCGACCAGACGACCCAGACGCCGTTCACCGTGCAGAGCATGACCAACATGCTCTCGCAGCTGGGCATCACGGTCGCGCCGGGCACCAACATGCAGTTGAAGAACGTGGCCGCCGTGATGGTGACGGCCACGCTGCCAGCGTTCACGCGTCCCGGACAGGCCATCGACGTGGTGGTCTCGTCGATGGGTAACGCCAAGAGTCTGCGCGGCGGCACGCTGCTGATGACCCCGCTCAAGGGGCCGGACGGTCAGGTCTACGCGCTGGCGCAGGGCAACCTGCTGGTCGGCGGCGCGGGCGCGGCCGCCAACGGGTCGAGCGTGACGATCAACCAACTGGCCTCAGGCCGGATTCCGAGCGGCGCCATCGTCGAGCGCGCCGTGCCGACCGCCATGGGCGGTCAGCCGGGCACCGTGCAGATGGAGCTCAACGCCACCGACTTCTCGACCGCGCAGCGCGTGGTCGACGCCGTGAACCGACGCTTCGGCTACGGCACCGCACAGGCGCTCGACGGCCGCGTGATCCTGCTGCGCACGCCGACCGACCCGTCCTCGCGCGTGCAATTCCTCGCGCAGCTCGAAAGCCTCGAAGTGCGCCCGGACAACACGGCCGCACGCGTCATCATCAACGCTCGCACGGGGTCGGTGGTGATGAACCAGAACGTGACGATCCAGCAATGCGCGGTCGCTCACGGCAACCTGTCGGTCGTCATCGACACGCAAAACAATGTGAGCCAGCCGGCACCGTTCTCGGGCGGTCAGACGGTCGTGGCCCCGAATTCGCAAATCTCCGTTCAACAGGAGAACAACGCGCTCAAGATGGTGAAAGCGGGCGCCAACCTCGCCGACGTCGTCAAGGCGCTGAACTCGCTCGGTGCGAGTCCGGCAGACCTGATGTCGATTCTGCAGGCCATGAAGGCCTCGGGCGCCCTGCGCGCCGACCTGGAGATCATCTGATATGGCCGACGGCAATCGTCTCACGGGGGCTGCAGGCGCCCATCTGCCCGACCTGACGCAGCGAGCGTCCTACGACATGCAGGGCCTCACCGCGCTGCGCGCCGCCGCCCATCAGCAAACGCCGCAGGCCACGCAGCAGGCGGCCAAGCAGTTCGAAGCCGTCTTCACGCAGATGATGGTCAAGAGCATGCGCGACGCCACCATGTCCGGCGGTTTGCTCGGCAGCGATCAGGAAAAGATGTTCAACGGCATGCTGGACGACCAGCTCGCCCAGCAACTGGCATCGAACAAAGGCATCGGGCTGGCGGACCTCATGCTCAAGCAACTGGCCAAGACCGGCACCACGCTGCCGCCGGCGGCCATGGGCCGTCAGCAACCGCTGGCCGGGCGTGCGTATAACTCGGCAGACGCCATCGGCGTGGCCGACAACGCACCGGCGGTTGCCGGCGAATTCGTCGACCGGATGGCCACGGCCGCCCAGAACGCCAGCGCCAACAGCGGCATTCCGGCGCGCTTCATGCTGAGTCAGGCGGCGCTGGAGTCGGGCTGGGGCAAGCGCGAGATCCGCCGGGCGGACGGCAGCACGAGCCACAACGTTTTCGGCATCAAGGCGGGCAAGAACTGGAATGGCCCGACCGTGGAAGTGGCGACGACCGAGTACGTGAACGGCCAGCCGCGCAAGGTGATGGCCAAATTCCGTGCCTACGGGTCGTACGACGAGGCGTTCGCCGATTACGCCAAGCTGATTTCGAACAATCCGCGCTATTCGTCGGTGGTGGCAAGCGCCAACGACGCCGCGAGCTTTGCCAACAATCTGCAACGCGCCGGTTACGCAACCGACCCGCAGTACGCCAGCAAGCTCATGAAGGTCATGAAGCACTTCACCTGATCGGAGCGGATTCACCCGGATCAGATGCGTTCGGCCTCAATTTTGTCGCCGGACTGCCGTAAACACATCGGTAACGGTGCGCGAGCGGGCTTTTCACCGCGGGGCGTGCCTCTAACTCAAGCCGCGAGATCATGAGCCTAATCAATATTGGCATGAGCGGGCTGAACGCCGCCCAGTTCGCCCTCAGCACCACCGGCAACAACGTCGCCAATGCGGGCACGGCCGGTTACAACCGTCAGATCGTCGATTATTCGCAGGCCGCGAGCCAGTACGCCGGTGTCGGCTATCTGGGGTCGGGCGTGCTGGTGAACGACGTCTCGCGCGTCTACAGCCAGTTCCTGTCGAACCAGACGAACCAGGCGCAGACTCAGTACAGCCAGCTCAACACGTACTATCAGCAGATCTCGCAGATCAACAACGCGCTGGGCAGCTCGACGACCGGCCTGTCGGCCACCATGTCGCAGTTCTTCACGAACCTGCAGAACATCGTGTCCGCCCCGGCGAACTCGGCCACGCGTGCGACCGTCGTGTCGTCGGCACAAACGCTCGCGAGCATGTTCCAGTCGCTCTCCGGCACGCTGTCCACGCTGCGCTCGAGCACCAACGCCAGCATTGCCCAGTCGACCGACCAGATCAACGTTTACGCCAAGCAGATCGCGCAACTGAACGACGCCATCGTGCAGGCGCAGGCCAATGGCGGCGGCGCGACGCCGAACGACCTGCTCGACCAGCGCGATCAGGCGGTCGCCAGCCTGAACGCCATCATCCAGACCAACGTGGTCAAGGCGCAGGACGGCACCTACAACGTCTACGTCGGTAATGGCCAGTCGCTCGTGACGGGCAACTCGGCGTATCAGCTGACGACCGTGGCGTCGACCAATGACCCGTCGGAACTGACGATTGCCTACGTGACGCCCAACGGCACCAAGGTGCCGGTGCCGGAATCGTCGATCACCGGTGGCTCGCTCGCCGGTCTGCTGTCGTTCCGCAGCGGCGCGCTGACGCAAGCCCAGAATTCGCTCGGTCAGATCGCCGTGTCGCTCGCGGGCACGATGAACGCGCAGAACCAGCTCGGTCTGGACCTTTACGGCCAACTCGGCGGCAACCTGTTCACGGTGCCGAACCCGACCATCGTCGCCAACACGAAGAATTCGAACAGCGCGGTGCTCAATTCGACGATTACCGACGCTTCGAAGATCACGGCCAGCGACTACAACGTCACGTTCGACGGCACGAACTACACGATGACCCGTTCGTCGGACGGCGCGAAGTGGACGGCCCCGGTGCCCGCCACCGCTGGCGCACCGCTGGCGTTCACGGACAGCAGCGGCAAAGCGTTCGACGACGGCTTCAACGTCACTGTCGGCAACAACGTTGCGGGCGACAGCTTCACGATCGAGCCGACGCGCAACGCCGCAGGCAACATCGGTGTGGCGATCACCGACCCGGGCAAGATCGCCCTGGCCGCGCCGATCCTCGCCTCCACGCCAACGACCAATACCGGTTCGCTCAAAACTGACCAGGGGTCCGTCGACGTCAACTACCTGTCGAACGTCCTGACCACGCCGGTCTCGTTCACGTTCAGCAAGAACGCCACGACCGGCGCGATCACGCTGGTCGCCCCGGCGCCGATGACCGTGACGGTCAACGGCACGACGACCACGTACGCGGCTGGCGACACCGTGCCGTACGACGCCACCAACGGCGCGAAGATCACGATGAACGGCATGACCGTGAACGTGAGCGGCACCCCGGCTGACGGCGACAAGCTGACGATCTCCCCGAACGCTGCGGGCGCGACGACGGACAACCGTAACGGCCTTGCACTCTCCGCATTGCAGAACGACAAGACCAAGGTCGGCGGCAAGGATAGCTATGCGTCCGCCTACGCCAATCTGGTCTCGTACGTCGGCTCGACCACGAACACCTACAAGGCGACGAGCGCCGCGCAGCAAACGCTGCTCACGCAGGCGAAGAGCGCCCAGCAGTCCAATTCCGGCGTCAGCCTCGACGAAGAGGCCGCCAACCTGATCAAGTTCCAGCAGCTCTATCAGGCCAACTCAAAGGTCATCCAGACCGCGTCGCAGCTGTTCGACACGATTCTGCAGATGGTCAACTAAGGCTGAGGAGACGGAAAAATGCGTATCAGCACCAGCATGATTTTCGATCAGGGGTCGTCGGCCATGAGCCGTAACGTCTCGGATCTGCTCAACACGCAAGCACAGCTCTCGTCGGGCAAGCGCGTGACCACGCCGAGCGACGATCCGCTCGCGTCGGCACAGGCCGTGGCCGTGTCGCAAGCCCAGGACATGAACAAGCAGTACGCGACGAATCGCGGTTCGGCGACGACGGCGCTTCAACTCGAAGACCAGACCTTCGGCAGCATCGTCAACACGCTGCAACACGTCATGTCGCAAGTGATCGCTGCGGGCAGCCCGTCGCTCAACGACAACGACCGCTCGGCCATCGCGACCGATCTGCAATCGAGCTACCAGCAGTTGCTCTCGCTGGCCAATACGACCGATGCGAACGGCCAGTACCTGTTCTCCGGCTTCATGGGTAGCTCGGCCGCCTACGTCGCCACGCCGACGGGTGCCACTTACGCGGGCGACACGGGGCTTCGTTACGTGCAAGTGAGCAGCGGACGTCAGATTCCGATCAACGACATCGGCTCGAACATTTTCCAGGCGATTCAGCCAGCCACCGCCAGCACGGTGATCAGCGGCAGTCTGTCGAACACCGGCACGGCCACGTTCACGCCGGTCTCGACGACCGACGCCAGCAACGCGGCGGCCAATCACCAGTTCTCGATCAGTTTCGCCATCGACAACACGACCACGCCGCCGACGACGAACTACACGGTCAAGGATCTGACGGACACGACCGCAGCGGATGTGACGGGCGCATACACGTCGGGCCAGCCGATCACGTTCGCAGGCAAGTCGGTGACGTTCACGGGCGATCCGGCCACGGGCGACACCTATAACGTCAATCCGGCAACCAAGTCCAGCACGAACGTGTTCGACAACCTGCAAGCGCTGATCAACACGCTCAAGACGCCGATCTCGGCGCAAGGTCAGGCCGGTTCGGCCAATCTGAGCAACGCGCTGACCACGTTCAACCAGATGTTCAGCAACACCTACGATAACGTGACGACCGTTCGTACGACGGTCGGCTCGCGCCTGAACGAGATCACGACGCTCAACGACATCGGCAGCGCCAACGATCTCGCTTACACGTCGCAAATGCAGGATCTGCTGGACGTGGACATCATCTCGGCGACGAGCCAGTTCGCGCAGCAACAGGCCGCGCTGCAAGCCTCGCAGCAGACCTTCATCCAGACGCAAAAGCTGTCGCTGTTCAGCCTGCTCTGAGCGCGGCCGGGAGAAGAAGATGCAGGCCACCTTCGGGTGGCCTGTTTTGTTTTGGGTGGCGGAGATTGGCCGGCGTCGCAGGCGCCGGGCGTTCGGGCGTTCGGACCTTACGCCTTCGGCACGAACGCGGCCGTAGCGCGCATCATCATGTCGATGCCGATGGACACGAAGTGGTCCATCACCGGTGCGAGGCGCGGCATCATCAGTTCGAGCACCACGAGACCGACGCCGAGCGTGAGCGGAAAGCCCACGGCGAAGATGTTCAGTTGCGGCGCGGCGCGGTTCAGAATGCCCAGCGCAAGGTTACAGATCAGCAGCGCGGCGACGAGCGGCAGCGACAACATCAGTGCCAGCGTGAACAACTGCCCGCCGAGCATGGCGAGGTAATGCCAGCCCATCACCGAGATCGGCGTGCCGGAGACCGGCAGCACCATGAAGCTTTGCACCAGCGTGGCGTACATCACCAGATGCCCGTTCGTCGCGAGAAAGACCAGCATGATCACGACGTTGAGCAGCATGCCGAGCACGGCGGTGCTGCCGTCGGCATTGGGATTGAGCAGCGTGGCAAAGGACAGGCCCATTTGCAGGCCGACGAAGTCGCCCGCCATGCTGACGGCGGAAAACACGAGCTGCATGCACCAGCCGAGCGCAGCACCAATCATCATCTGCTGCGCGAGAATCCACAGACCTTCCCACGAGAACGGTGAGGCCGACGGTGCCGGACCGATGACCGGAGCGAGCGTGAGCGCAACGATACCCGCCAGGCCGATCTTCACAGTGCCGGGCACGCGCGAGTCGCCGAAGATCGGCGCAGTCATGGACAGCGAGAGCAGGCGGACGAACGGGAACAGGAACGTCGCAATGACGCCCGAGAGCTGGTCGTAAGTGAAGCTGATCAAGGCTGGCCGATGCCCGATGCCCCGGCTTACCCGACGAGGCCGGGAATGCCGGTGAGCAACTGGCGCATGTAGTCGACCATCAGGTTGAGCATCCACGGACCGGCGACCACGAGCGTGATGAACACGGCGAGCAGCTTGGGGATGAACGACAGCGTCATTTCGTTGATCTGCGTGGCCGCCTGAAACAGGCTCACGAGCAGACCGGAGACGAGGGCGACGATCAGCAGCGGTGCGGCGAGCAGCAGGCAGATCTGCATGGCCTGATGGGCCAGCGCCATCACGGTTTCCGGAGTCATTTCGCAGGCCTCCCCGCTACGTCGTGAAGCTCTGGGCCAGCGAGCCCAGCAGCAGTTGCCAGCCGTCGACCACCACGAACAGCATCAGCTTGAACGGCAGCGAAACGGTGGACGGCGAGACCATCATCATCCCCATGGCCATCAGCACGCTGGCCACCACGAGGTCGATGATCAGGAACGGAATGAAGATCGTGAAGCCGATCTGGAAAGCCGTCTTCAGTTCGCTGGTGGCGAAGGCGGGCACGAGAATGCGCATCGGCACATCTTCCGGGCCGTTCATCGGGGGTGTCTTGGCGAGCTTGGCGAACAGGGCGAGGTCCGCTTCACGCGTCTGCTTGAGCATGAACGAGTGGAACGGCTTCGCGCCGGTGTCGATGGCCTGCTCGAAGCTGATCTTGTTCGCCGCGAACGGCTGGTAGGCGTTCGTGTAGACCTGATCGAACACGGGCGACATGACGAAGAAGGTCAGGAACAGCGCGAGACCGATCAGGATCTGGTTCGGCGGCGAGGTCGTCACGCCGATGGCGTGACGCAGCAGCGAGAGCACGATGATGATGCGCGTGAAGGCGGTCATCATCAGCAACATCGCGGGCAGAAAGCCCAGCGACGTGAGCAGCAGCATCGTCTGCACGGACAGCGAGTAGGTCTGTCCGCCGCCCGGTGCGGGCGTCGTGGTGAAGGCGGGCAGGGTGGCCTGCGCGAAAGCGCTGACGGGTATCGTCAGGCCTGTCAGGCAAAGCAGACATGCAAGCAGCGCGAGTGCGAGACCCGGCTTCGGACTGGCCGTCGGACGGAAAATACGCGCCGGGCCCGGTGCTTGTCCGGCCAGCAACACGCCGCGTGACATCAGGTGTCCTTTTTCATCGTTTCGCGCAGCTTTTGCGCAAAGGCTTGCGCGGCGCGGTTGGCTTGCGTGCCCGGATGGGCGGCGGCGGGGGCCGGTGAATCGGCGACATGATCGGCAACGCGATCGGCGTCGATCACATGAAGGCTGCGGACCTGACCCGGCGCAACGCCGAGCACGACCCAGTCGCCAGCCACTTCCACGACGACCACACGTTCGCGTTGTCCGACCGCAGCACTGCCCACGATGCGCACGTTGCCGCCACCGAGCGGGCGTTGCAGCCCGAAGCGCTTCGCGAGCCACGCCAGCCCGAAGAGCAACGCCAGCACGAGCACGAGGCCGAAGCCTGTTTGCACGATGCCAGCACCGCCGAGGCTCGGCACGGCCGCCGCTTGCGAAGCGGTGCCTTGCGCGTGGGCCATCGAGACGGGAAGGAGGGCAAGACCGGCGAGAGCGGCCAGACCGGTCTGAAGGGAGAGCGGACGCGCCGACTTCTGACGGGCGCGCATCACACGATGCATGGACGTCGGCCCGGCGGCGCTTGCCGCAGCGCGCCGCACGGGCGTGCCGCGGACTTTCATTGCAATCATCGGTTGAGCTTACGGATGCGTTCGGATGGCGTGATGATATCAGTCAGGCGAATGCCGAACTTGTCGTTCACGACCACCACTTCGCCCTGAGCGATGAGGCAACCGTTGACCAGCACGTCCATCGGCTCGCCGGCCATGCCGTCGAGTTCCACCACGGAGCCCTGTGCGAGGTGCAGCAGGTTCTTGATGGCGATTTTGGTGCGGCCCAGCTCCACGGTCATCTGGACCGGGATGTCGAGGATCAGATCGATGTCGTTGTGCGCGGCGCCGGCCGGATTACCTGCGGTCGCGGCGAGCGGCTGGAACACGGGGGCCGGCGCAGGCTGGGGTGCAGCGGCAGGCGCTGGCTCCGAAGCGGTCTGCTCGGCCATGGCACTGGCCCACTCGTCCGCCATGGCCTGGGCGTCTTCACCGGGCGTTTGAGGGGTATCGCTCATCACTCGTTGTCCTTACTGTAATCGCTGTGCGAATGGTTGATCATCTGGTTCACGCGCAGCGCGTATTGACCATTGAAGACGCCGTAATTGCAGTGCATCACGGGCACGCCGTCGACCTTGGCTTCGAGCACCTCGGGTACGTCGAGCGGAATCACGTCGCCCACGCGCATATTGAGCAGCTGCGAGAGCGTCATGTCGAATTGGGCGAGGTTCGTCACGATTTCCACATCGGCGGCCTGCACCTGCTGCGAGAGCAGACGCACCCAGCGCTTGTCGACTTCGAGCGTCTCGCCTTGCAGCGGGCTCGAGAGCTGGTCGCGCATCGGCTCGATCATCGAGTACGGCATGCAGATGTGGAATTCGCCGCCCACCGAGCCGAACTCGATGTCGAACGTGGTCGTGACGACGACTTCGTTCGGCGTGGCGACGTTGGCGAACTGCGTGTGCATTTCGGCGCGCACGTATTCGAACTCGACCGGGTACACCGGCTTCCACGACGCCCCGTAGTTCTCGAAGACGAGATCGAGCAGGCGCGCGATGATGCGTTGCTCGGTCTGCGTGAAATCGCGACCTTCGACACGCGTATGGAACCGACCGTCGCCGCCGAACAGGTTGTCCACCACGAGGAACACGAGGTTCGGATCGAACACGAACAACGCCGTGCCGCGCAGCGGCTTGATGTGGACCAGGTTGAGGTTGGTCGGGACAGGCAGGTTGCGAATGAACTCGCTGTACTTCTGCACGCGCACCGGGCTGACCGATATTTCGGCGCTGCGGCGCATGAAGTTGAACAGCGCAATGCGGAACAGTCGCGAGAAGCGGTCGTTGATGATTTCGAGCGTGGGCATGCGCCCGCGCACGATGCGCTCTTGCGTCGCGATGTTGTATGGCCGAATGCCGGAATGATCTTCCGACTCCGACCGTTCATCCTGTTCGCCGGTGACACCCTTCAGAAGGGCATCGACTTCTTCCTGCGACAGGAACTCCTCATGCGCCATGAATCACTCACTGAATTACAAACGCGGTGAACAGGACGTCGCCCACGGCTTGCTGCGGCATATTGGCTGCGAACGGCTGTGCGACCAACGCACGGATTTCGCTTGCCAGACGGCGTTTGCCGTCGATCGATGCGAGATCCTGCGGCTGCTTCGACGACAGCAACAACAACACTCGGCTACGTACTTCGGGCATATGTTGCGTGATGCGGGCCTGCGTTTCGGCATCTGCCACTTTGAGCGAAAGGCCGATGTGCAGGTAACGCTCGCCGTCTTCGCCCGAGAGGTTCACCGTGAACGGATCCATGCCGACAAACACGGGCGGCGGCGGGGGCGGCGGTGCTTTGGCCACTTCGCTACGTCCGGTCAGCAAATACACGGCGGTTGCTGCGCCGGCCGCTGCCATGAGCGCGACCGCCACGATCAACAGAATCCATTTGCGCATGCCCCCTCCGGAGGGAGCCGCGGCTTGCGTCGGTGCGGGATTTGCCATGTATTCGCCTGCTATTGGGTAGTGATTGTCGGCCAACCCGCCTGGGGGTGATCGGCCGAAAAGAAGGGACAATCGCGTCTAACTCGCGTCTTTGTCTTAACGGCAGAAAAACCCGCTTGCTTTAGGGTACTTTGCCGCCACGCTGCGGCGCCGCTTCACTTCGTCGCGCTCGTGGCGACGGCTGGCAGCCCCCATAGCATGGCGATTTGCGCCGACTTCAGCCCCGGTTATGCCACCGGCGGCAGTCTCAGGAAAACTTACGCGAAGGTGTCCACAAAGCCGTTGCTCGCGCGCACGGGGACGTTCACGGTCGTGGCGATGGGGGCGTCGTCCGCCGTCTGGCCGAAGCCTGGCGTACCGCGTCCGTTGCCATTGCCGCTACCGTTACCGCCACCATTGCCGTTCGCCCCTTGTTGCGCGAAGGCCTGCTGCTGCGAGCTGTCGCTGCTCACGGTCGCATTGC
Organism: Pandoraea oxalativorans; assembly: GCF_000972785.3. Lineage (NCBI taxonomy): Bacteria > Pseudomonadati > Pseudomonadota > Betaproteobacteria > Burkholderiales > Burkholderiaceae > Pandoraea > Pandoraea oxalativorans. The sequence continues at coordinate 5,472,904 of NZ_CP011253.3, read as the reverse complement.
CGAGCGCGATGCCATTGTTGGCAAGGCTGTCGCGCAACTGCGGGAGCGCGGCCTGAACGGCGTCGCGCACGGCGGCGTGTTGCGAGACGAACATGGCCTGCGCCGAGTCGTTCGCCACGTTCAGGACCACGTGCAGCGGGCCGAGGTCGGGCGGGTTCAGACTCAGTTGGGCCGTCTGCGCATGGGCGCTGGAGAGCCACACCACCTGCTGCGAGAGCTGGTTGTTCCAGTCCTGCGTGCCGACGCGTGCGTTCAACGCGAGCGCGGCGGGCAAGTTGGCCTGCGCCTGCAATTGCGGCTGGGCCTCGACGGCCGGGGTGGCGCTTTGGGCGGCCTGCACGGCGGCTTGCGTCGCGGCGGTGGCCGCCTGCGAGGCGACGTCGCGGGTGCCCTGCGCCTGTGCCAGTGCGTCGGCCACGCGTTGTTGTGCCTGTGCATCGGTACCGGCGACCGGCGTGGCGGCCCTCGCGTCCGTCGCAGCGGCCTGGGCGGTCGTTGCGGTATGCGCGGCAGTGGCGTTCTTCGCCAGCGTGTCGAGCGAGATGCCGCCCGTCGGGCTTGTCGTCGATGCGGCTGGCGTGACGGTGCCCTTGACCGGCGCTGCGGTATTGGCGGCGGTCGTCACAGGTTTGGCGTCGGCATCGGTGCCTGCGGGCGGTTGGCCCGTCAGTTGCGCGGCACCTGCGGCTTGCATCGCGCCGGCGACGGCGGCCGTGATGGCGGCGCCCGTGCCCGGCTTGCCGTCGGTGGCCGTGGCGACTGCGTCGCCCGTCGGCGATGCCGGGACAGGTGCGGCGGTTTGCAGCGGCGCGTTGTTCATCGCGGCGAGCGCGACAGCCAGTGCGGCAGCCGGATCGCCCGGGGCCGCGGCGGCCGTTTGTGTGTCGTCTTCTTCGTCCTTGCCGTCGTCGGCATTCGACGCGTTCGATGATTTCGAGGGCTTGTTCGAAGCGTTCGTTTGCCCGGTCTGTCCCGATTGTTCCGATCGTCCCGACTGTGCCGTCTGACCCGTTTGTCCCGAGGACGTGTTGTCCGTCGACTTGGAGCTGTTCGACGAATTGCTGGACGACGCATTCGTCTGCTGGGTCTGCCCGGCGTTGTTGCTCGCGCTGCTAGCCGAGGGCTGGACGCTCTGACGCGTTTGCTGCGAGAGCACCGTGGCGAACGGCAGCACGCCAGCGTCGTCGCTGTTCGACGAACCGGCGCGGTTCACGGCTTGGCGGGCAGCGCCGGCGGCATCGGTCAGGAAGCTCAGAATCGACATAGTGGGCTCCTCTATTCCTTCAAATCGGGGATTCGGCACGACGGCGCAGGCTGCGCGCGGCGTACTCGTCGTTTTCCTTCTGCTCGCGACGGGCCACGCGCACAGCGGTGCGGGCTTCTTCGCGCGAGGCGAGCGTGCCGAAGGAATTCAGGCGGCGTTGCTGTGCCTGCCATTCCCGGCGCGCGACGGTGAGACGCTCTTCCGCTTGCTGGAGCAGCATGGCCTGCTGTCCGATGGCGGTGTCGAGCGTATCGATGAATTGCTGGAAGTTGCGCCAGTCGCATCCCGCCATGCCCTGAATCGTTGCCGTCTGCATGCGCGTGCGGTACTCGTGACGATACTGACGCAGCGCTTCGAGCTGACGCTCGACTTCGGCACGTTGCGTCTGACGCTCGCCAAGCAGGCGCGCAGCTTCGTCCACGTCCTTCTGGGCGAGTTCGATGAGCAACTTGAGGGGCAGGGTGGAATTCATGGCCGCCTCCGATTAGTGGAACAGTCCGCGCAACTGCTGCACGGCGTCCGGATAACTGGCCCGCTCGCGCATCCCCTGTTGCAGGAAGCCTTCGAGACGGGGATACAGCTCGATTGCCTGATCGAGCATCGGGTCGGTGCCCGGCGCGTACGCGCCCACGTTGATGAGGTCGCGGTTGCGCTGGTAGCGCGAAAGCATCTGCTTGAAGCGGCGCACCGTATCGAACTGCGCGTCGTCGATGAGGGCGGCCATCGCCCGGCTGATCGACTGTTCGATGTCGATGGCGGGGTAGTGACCCGATTCCGCGAGCTGACGCGAGAGCACGATGTGCCCGTCGAGAATGGCGCGAGCCGAATCGGCGATGGGGTCCTGCTGATCGTCGCCTTCGGTCAGTACGGTGTAGAACGCCGTGATGGAACCACCGCCGTCCGGACCGTTACCGGCACGTTCGACCAGCGCAGGCAGCTTGGCGAACACCGAGGGCGGGTAGCCCTTTGTCGCAGGCGGCTCGCCGATGGCCAGTGCGATCTCGCGCTGCGCCATTGCGTAACGGGTGAGCGAATCCATGATCAGCAGCACGTCTTTGCCCTGATCGCGGAAGTACTCGGCCAGCGTCGTAGCGTAGGCCGCGCCTTGCAGGCGCAGCAGCGGCGAGACGTCGGCGGGTGCGGCCACGACGACCGAGCGCGCCAGACCGTCCGGCCCGAGAATGTTCTCGATGAAGTCTTTCACTTCGCGTCCGCGTTCGCCGATCAGACCGACGACGATCACTTCGGCTTGCGTGAAGCGGGCCATCATGCCGAGCAGCACGCTCTTGCCGACGCCCGACCCTGCGAAGAGACCCATGCGCTGACCGCGTCCCACGGTGAGCAGCGAATTGATGGCGCGCACGCCGACATCCAGCACCGACTCGATGGGCGCGCGGCCCAGCGGGTTGATCGGCACCGACGCGAGCGAGGCGCTGTCGGTCATGCCGAGCGGGCCGAAGTCGTCCAGGGGGCGACCGGCGGCGTCGACCACACGGCCGAGCAGGGCTTCGCCCACGGGCAGTCGCTTGCCGTTGTGACGTTGCGACGGGAGCGGGCCGTCGGCGGCGGGTTCCATCGGGAACACGCGCGCACCGGGCAGCAGGCCCGCAACTTCCGTCTGCGGCATGAGGAACAGACGGTCGCCACCGAACCCGACGACTTCGGCTTCGGCCGTGGCCGGTTCGCGCGAAGCGTCGTGCACCGGCAACTCGATCAGACAGCCCGCGCCGACCGGCAACCGCAGGCCGACGGCTTCGAGCACCAGACCGGCGGCGCGCGTGAGACGGCCGCAGCGGCGTGTCGGCTCGACGGCGTGTACGTGCGCGATGCGCTCGCGCAGAGTGTTCTGCCACCGCCGCAGGTGCGCATCGCGCGCGAGTTCGCGAGCGTTCAGTGCATTGTGCGGTTGCGGCGTTGCGACGGCCGACGTGTTGGCGTCGGTCGTGTGAGGTCCGTCGGTGGAAGCGTCGTCGCTGGCTTGCAAGGCAGATTCGGCGTCGGCCTCTTCGTCGTGATCGTGATCGTCGGGCTGCAACGCACCGGCTTGCACCGTGTGCGTGTCGATCTCATCCCACAACCGCACGGAAGGCGTGGTGCCGTCGTTCGCCGGGGCGGGCGTGGGCGGCGTGGCTTCGTCATGCAGGTTCCCGGTGCTGGGCAGCACCGGCGCATGCGCGGAGAGTGGGGTGAGTTCGGCGTTCACCACGGCAGATCCTTGCCCAGTGCGGCCATGACGCGTTGCCAGCGGGTCGCGATGGTGGCGTCGACTTCACCGCTCGCGGCTTCGGCCTTGCAGCCGCCGCGTTCGATGGCGGGATCGGGGCGCACGGTCCAGCCGGCGGCGCGCAGTTCTGCACCGACGTGCGACTCGACGAGTTCGACGTCTTCCGGGTTGAGCAGCAGACGCGGCGAGCCTGTGAGCGGATCGTTGGCCAGCAGATCGCGCACGATCGGCAGCAGCGTTTCTGGCCGTACGGCCAGCGTCTGGTGCAATGCCTGACGCGCGATGTCGAGCGCCAGGCCAAGCAACGGTTCAGCGACTTCACGGTCGATGGCGTTCACGGCGTTGCCGAAGCCATGCGCGATATCCGCGAGTTGTGCGGCGCGCGTGTCGACTTCGTGCTTTCCGTCTGCCTGACCGGCGGCATAACCTTGCGCGTGACCGGCGGCATACCCTTCGGCGTGTCCGGCGGCGCGCGCTTCTTCGCGCCACGCGGCGATTTGTTCGACGAGCGCCGGATCGTCCAGCGGGTTGGGCGGTTTGGGCGGCGGCGGGGCCGGGGGCGGCGGCGGGTCGAACGACGCCATCTCCCAGCGTTGCCAGGCGGAGAGGCGTTCCTTCGGGATGATGGTCGACATGCGCGCGGGCCCCGTTTCGTTACACGTACGCGTCGTCGCCGCGGCCGCCGATCATGATGGCGCCCTGATCGGCCAGGCGCCGCACGACTTGCAGCACCTTCTTCTGTTCGGCTTCGACTTCCGAGACACGGACCGGTCCGCGCGATTCCAGGTCTTCGCGCAACAGTTCGGCCGCACGGGCCGACATGTTCTTGAAGAACTTCTCGCGCAGCTCGGCCGGCGCGCCCTTGAGCGCGATGATGAGCGACTCGGACTCGATTTCCTTGAGCAGCACCTGAATGCTGCGGTCTTCCACGTCGAGCAGGTTCTCGAACACGAACATCTCTTCGACGATCTTCGCCGCGAGGTCCGAGTCGTAGTTGCGCACGGCTTCGATGACCGATTCTTCGTGCACGCCGCCCAGATAGTTGAGGATTTCCGCAGCGGTACGCACGCCGCCCATCGGGCTGCGCTTGATGTTCTCGCTGCCCGAGAGCAGTTTGGTCAGCACGTCGTTCAGCTCGCGCAGTGCGGCGGGCTGAATGCCGTCGAGCGTGGCGATACGCAGCACCACGTCGTTACGCAGACGTTCCGTGAAGAGCGCGAGGACTTCCGACGCCTGATCGCGGTCGAGGTGCACCAGAATCGTCGCAATGATCTGCGGGTGCTCGTGGCGGATCAGTTCGGCCACGGCCGTCGAGTCCATCCACTTCAGCCCTTCGATACCGCTGGTGTCGCCGCCCTGCAGAATACATTCGATCAGGCCGGCGGCCTTGTCGTTACCCAGCGCCTTGTTGAGCACCGAGCGAATGTATTCTGACGAGTCGAGCGACAGCGCCGAGTGCTGTTCCGCTTCGAGCACGAAGTCCTGCAGCACGTCGGCGATCTGATCGCGCGTGACCTGTCGAAGCTGAGCCATCGCTGCGCCGAGCTTCTGCACTTCACGTGGCGCGAGGTACTTGAAGACCTCCGCCGCTTCATCTTCGCCCAGCGACATCAGGAGGATGGCGCTGCGTTGGAGTCCCTCAGCCGCGCTCATCGCCACCACCCACCCATGCTTTGACTACCGTTGCCACGATCTTCGGATCCTGTCGCGCCACCTGACGCGCGTACTGCAAATTACGTTCGTAAGCGCTGAGTTCGCCACGCTTGCCGGCCTCGCCGTCTGCGCCTTCGCCTTCACCGCCCTCGGCGCCTGGTGCGCCGCCCGCACCGGCTGCGCCTGCCATCGTCGGCTCGGCCGGCGGCGGTGGGGTCAGGTGCTTACGGATCGCCGGACGAATCACGCCGAACCACAGATAGAGGCCGATCAGACCGATCAGCGCCCACTTGCCCACTTGCTTGGCCAGTTCGATGTTCTGACGCTGACGCCACCACGGCAGGTTCGCTTCCGGATCTTCTTCGACCGTGAATGCGCTGTTGACGATGTTGATCGTGTCGCCGCGCTGGCCGGAGAAGCCGATGGCTTCCTTCGACAGATTCTGGATCTGGTCGAGCTGGGCTTGCGTGAGCGCCACCATCGCGGGCTTGCCCTTGGCATCCGTGCCCGGACGGTAGTTCACGACAATCGCGGCCGACAGACGCTTGAGCCCGCCGGTCGCCTGCTGCACGTGACGAATCGTGCGGTCGACTTCGTAGTTGACCGTGGCGTCCTTGCGGTCGCTGCGCGGGCCTTGCGGGGCGCTGGCGGCGCTGGCCGGGTTGGCGCCTTGCTGGGCGAACTGCTGTTGTTGCTGCTGCTGCGTGATCGGCGCGGTGGCCTGGCCCGGCGGCTGGTTAGACAGCGCGCCCGGCACTCCACCGGCGGCGTTCGCACCGATCTGAGTGGCTTCGCTGCTTTGCTGGCTGCGAACGGCTTGTTCGCCCGCATTCGGCTTGTAGTTTTCGGACGTCTGCTCGACCTGATTGAAGTCGACGTCTGCCGTCACCTGCGCATGCACGTTGCCCGGCCCGACGATCGGGTTCAGGATCGCCTCGATGCGGCGTGCGTAGGACTGTTCGAGTTCGCGGACGTACTTGAGCTGGCTGGCGTCCAGACCCAGCGCATTACCGCTTTGGGCGGAGAGCAGATTGCCGTTCTGGTCGAGCACCGTCACGTTCTTGACGGGCAGTTCCGGCACGCTCGACGCCACCATGTGCACGATGGCGCTCACTTGTGCATCGTCGAGCACGCGGCCCGGATGGAGCGTGACCAGCACCGAGGCGCTCGGCTTTTGCTGTTCGCGCACGAACACCGACGGTTTCGGGATTGCGAGGTGCACGCGGGCAGCCGATACGGCGGAGAGGGATTCGACCGAGCGCGCCAGTTCGCCTTCGAGGGCGCGCTGGTAATTGACCTGTTCGGCGAACTGGCTGATACCGAACTTTTGGTTGTCCATCAGTTCGAAGCCGACCAGACCGCCCTTGGGCAGACCCTGCGAGGCTAGACGCAGACGGACGTCGTGCACCTGTTCGGACGGCACCAGAATGGCCCCGCCGCCCTCGGCGAACTTGTACGGCACGTTCATCTGCTGAAGCGACGTGATGATGGCGCCGCCGTCGCGATCGCTCAGGTTGCTGTACAGCACCTTGTAATCGGGGGCGCGGCTCCACAGGAAGACGGCGATCAGCAACGCGACGATGGCCGCGCCGCCGATGAGCAACGGCAGGCGCTCACGCGAGCGCAGCTGCGCGAGCAGAGGCGGCTTAGCGGCGACGTCAGCCACCTGGGTGGCGGCGTTCATGCGCGGCTCCACGCCAGAGGCGTTGTGATGACGGTCATCGCGGTGGAAGTGCTCACTAACATGCGACAGAATTCTCCGGGTACGCGTGGCATCGGGCGCACATCCTCAAGCGGCTAAGGATTGGAAAGAAACTTGGTACAGGTGCGCACGATGCCGATGGTCCTGATTATTCGTTGGCGAATGTGGAATCGTTCTGAGGATTAGGCGGGTCTTTCCCCGTTAATTAGGCTATTGAGGGCTTGCCAAGGGGTGGTAAGCTCCGACGTGACTGATAAAAGGCAATCCGGTGTGGGCCGCGGGTGTTTCGCGGGGTGCCGGGGTTGTTGTATCGACGCATCGACATAAGCAAGGACAAGCACAATGGACATTCCGGGGATCGAATCGGTACTGCAGAAGCTGGGCGGCGTTGCGTCGCAGGCGGCGGGCTCGATCATGGGCACGTCCAGTGCCGGCACGGGTGCCGCGTCGAAGACGGGCGGTTTTGCGTCCGAGCTTGAAGCATCGCTCAAGCGTATATCCGCATCGCAGAACGGCGCCGAAGCGCAGGCCAAGGCCTTCGAAATGGGCGAGCCGGGCGTAGCGCTGAACGACGTGATGGTCGACCTGCAAAAGGCCAACATCGGCTTCCAGATGAGTCTGCAAGTGCGCAACAAGCTCGTTTCGGCCTACACAACCGTGATGAATATGCAGGTTTGATGGCTGACGGAATGGCCGCTGAGAGAGCCCCGTCTGTGACGGGGCTTTTTTGTTTTTGCTCGCCTTATGCCGCCTCAACTCGCATCGGTGTCGGCATGATTCGCTTCAGGAATTCGTGAAAACGCGGCACGCTGAACGCCGTTTCACCAATCAACGATTCGTGGAGCATGCCGTTGGCGACCAGTTGTTCGCGAACGGGCTCGAGTTCTTCATGGGGTCTCCCATAGTTCGCCGCGATAACTTGCGCGTCATGAGGGCCCTCGCCAAGTTCGGCCATCGTTCGCAGATAGCGCCGCTCCAAAAATGTCAGCCGCTGAAAGCGAAGTCGGTAGAAGTTTCGATCCAGCGCATCGACTGCGGGACCGGACACCTGTCGAACGTCCTCCGCCGTGATAGGACTTTCCCTCGAGGCTCGCCAAGCCAGTTTTCCCCATTGCTGAAGGAAATACGGGTAAGCGCCGGTTTGCGCAACGATCTCATCTAGCGCCTCGACAGCGATGACTACGCCGGCCTCCTCTGCCGGGATGGAGATGGCATTACGAGCCGCGTCGTTTGAAAGTGCACCCAGATCGTGAATTTCGAACATTCGCTCGGCGTAGGACTTTGCGTCACCTATCTTCTTGATGACGGGCGGAAGTCCCGCGCCGACGAACATGACGGGCAACTGGTACTGGTTGCATCGATGAAGTGCATAGAGCAGCGAGGACAACTGCTCTTGAGGCATGCCTTGAAGCTCGTCAATGAACATTACGAGTGCAGTGCCTGCGGATTTTGCCGCGCGTCCAGCCTCCACGACCAGCGCACAAAGATCCAGTTCGAGGTCACCGCTATCCGCGAGGCCCGGTTCGGGGGGATAGTCCAGACCGACCTCGATATCGCCATATCTCACTTTCAATCCAGTGACGAAACCTGCGAGCGCTTTTAGTCCTCGAATAGCTGCATCTCTTGCCGTTTGGGTCCGGCTCATGCGGAGCAGCGCGACACGAAGCGCTGGTGCAATGGACCCGGGCAGCGATTTCACTTCAGGCGCTTCGAGGTGCACCGTGATGACATCTCGCTGTTCAGCGTCGAAAAGCAGGCGTTCGAGGAGCACGGTCTTGCCGACGCCTCGTAAGCCGACCAACAACTGGCAGTTCGAGTGCCGTCCACTACGAACACGTTCGATACAAATGCGGACTTCCTCGCGGATGTCATCGCGACCGGTCAAGGCGGGCGGGGGCGCGCCAGCGCCGGGATTAAAGGGGCTTAAGATGCCGTCCATGTTGATTGGGTCCAAAGAGTTAACAAGGCGTCATGCCCGGTCGGTTGATCCGTGGCATGTGGACTCCATGCTATTGAGAACCCCTGACTAATGCGGATGTTGCAGCGTGAAGGCGCGCGGATTGCTCCGCGAATACCTTGACTGACGGGCATTCGAGCCGACTGTGGGTCGCCCCGGCGAAATGGTGAATTCGGACACTTCACGCCACACACGCGTCAAACGTGCATGGCGCGACCTAGCGGCTGCGGTGTCAGGCAGACGGGGGTGAGGCGGGGAGCGGTGGCGGGTTTTCTGCCGATGCGTCGGCCGGGACTTCCGGGGGCTGAATGCCCGGGGGGAGCGGGGGCGGTTTGCCGCCGCGTCCGGCTTCCAGCTTGTAGAGCCATGCCAGCAGTTCGGCGACGGCCTGATAAAGCTGTGCGGGAATGCGCTGGTCGAGGTCGACCTGCATCAGCAGACTCACCAGCTCCGGCGACTCATGCACGTACAGGCCATGCTCGCGCGCCGTACGCACGATGGTCTCGGCCAGCAGCCCGTAACCCTTTGCAACGACACGCGGGGCCGAATCCTTCGCGCCGTAAGCCAGGGCGACCGCAGTGCGGCGTTCCGGTGGCGACGTCATGCGTCACCTCCGGTTTGCGGCGGAGTATCCGTCACGGGAATGGGCAGTTCCGCGACTTCAACATCGTTGGGTGGTAGACCGGACACAGCGGAATCCCCCTGCGCCGCCACCTCACCCGCATCGTCGAGCGCACCGAACGACAACTGACTCGCGATCAGGCCGACGGCTGCCAGCCGGTGGCGCAGGTCTTCGCCCTCGTTCGAGAGCACATCCGTTGCCGCTGTCGAGTCGGTCAGCAAGCGTGCCTGTAACTGCTGACCCGACAACCCCAGCGTGACGTCGATGGTCCCCAGCGAGGGCAGTGTCAGACGCAAATGCGTATGCCACGTCGACGGCGCAGCGGCCTCGCCCGGTGCTTGCTGCCCGGGACGCTCTTCGACGCGCCACTCCATCGGCGCGCCGGGCCATGCCATGCCATTCCACTGAAACTGAGGATTGACCAGCATGTCGAGCTGCTGACGGACCAGCGTCACGCTCTCGGCCGGTGTATTCGCGACGGCCGCAATCGCGCCCGCCGCACCGTGCTGTTGCGCGTTCGCCGACGTGCCGCCGACCGCCTGCGCAGCGTCGCCGCCATCGTTTCCGGTGGGCAGCACGCTGCTCGTCGTATGCGCCACGCTCGCGGCATGCGTAAGTGCGGTCGCGGTGTTCGGAAGATTCGCACTGGCGCGCAGTCCGCCGTCCCCGCCATCGCCCTGCGCTGGTGGTGTGCCGGTGCCGGACTGTGCCGACGTGGGATTCGGTGTGGCCGACGGCTGGGTCGATGCCAAGGTCGACGGACTCAAGGTCGGCCAGCCGGTCGCCAGTGCAGCCTCGCCGCCCGCCGGGCCGAGCAAGCGCGTCAGCGGCCCGGGGCCGGGCAGCGTGGCATCCGCACCGGCAGCGCGCAACTGCGCCGCAAGATTCGCGGACGCCGGCCAGCGCAACTGCGGCTCGGCCTGCAACTGCTCGAACGAGCGGCTGCCCGAGGCCCATTGCGACAGATGCGATTCGTAGAAAAGCCCGCTCGCCGACAACGCTTCCTTCAGCGCGGCAGCGACCAGCGGCGCCAGCGCCGGAGCGCCCGTGCCGGGCGCCGCAGGCCACACCGGCGCGCTCGCCTGCACGGGGCCGGGCGAGTCGGGGGCAAGACGCAGAATGGTGTCGATGGTGCGCGCGGCGGCGGACAGCGTGGCCTGCTGAACCGGCGTGGGGACACGCGCGGCCGTCTGCGACGTTGCGTTGCCCAGCGCGACGGCCGTGGGGGAGGTCTTGGTGGCGAGGTCGCCGAGTGCGGAAGTAGCGTCGCCCGTCGGCTGTGAGCCGGCGATGGCGTTGGGCGCGGTCGTCGAAGACGCCCCTTGCGCCACGCCGAGCAGCGAGTCGAGCCGCCGTGCGAGTGTCGTGGCCAGAACCGAGTCGAGACCGGCCATGCCTTACTCCGAGATGCGGGCGACGTGACGCGCGGCGCGCGTCAGGTACCCAGGTTCAGGCCGTAGACTTCGTGCAGGGCACGTTGACGGCGCGTGCTGTTGATCATGGCGTCCAGGTGCGCCAGATGGGGCACCGCGAGATCGCGAATGGCGGCATCGTCGGCCAGAATGCGGCGGATGATGGCGTGCTTGCGCGTGCGCTCGTCGTCGGACAGCGGCAAATCGGCGTCGAGCTGCTTGATCGAGTCGACCTGTGCACGATACTGCGTCTCGAGATCGATGAGGGCATCCCAGTCGCCATCGCGCGCCACACCGAGCATGCGCTCAGTGAGACCGGCAATACTTTCGTAGCAGTTCAGCAAGGTCGTGGCTTCATTCATAGCGCACTCCGGTGCCCGCCTGAGCGGCGGGGGCACCCGTGCCGGCAGTCGGGGCGATCGCTCGCCAGGCCGATGCAATTGTCTCGAGCAGGGTGTCGACTTCTTGAATCTTGGCCACATCGTTCTCGAGGTTGGCTTCGAGAAGACGTCGCCCCATGTAGTCGTAGAGATCACGCAAGTTGCGCGACAGTTCCCCACCAACTTCCATATTCAAACCATCGCGCAGACCGCCGATGATCTCGATGGCTTTCGAGACGGCTTGTCCGCGCTCGGCGATATGGCCGGCTTCGAAGTGAATGCGCGCTTTGGTGAGCGCAGCCTTGGCACCGTCGAACAGCATCACGATGAGCTGGTGCGGGCTCGCGGCGATGACGCCGGTTTCGAGCCCGACCTTGCGATAGGCATTGGCGGCGTTCTGACCGTACATGACTGTCTCCGCCGCTTACTTCGAGGACGACGACGACGAGCCGCCCAGCACTTGCTTGAGATAGTCGCTGGTGTTCTGCAGCTTGGCCATCGTGGCGTCCAGTGCCGTGAATTGCGCCAGATAACGGTTCTGCATCTGCGTCATCTGGTTTTGCCAGTCGGATTCCTGCTGCTGAATCTGCTTGATCGACGTGTTCAGGTTGTTCGTTGCGCTCGTGACCGCGCCCTTGGCGCTCAGGAAGTCGCCGACCTGCGTGTTCAGCAGCGACGCGAAGCCCTGCGAGAAGCCGATGTTGCCGCGATTGCCCGTGGCCGTGCCCGACACCGTGATCTTGAGGCCGTCGATCGGGGTGCCTGCGGCGCCGGTGAGCGTCTGACCGCTGCCGACCGCGGTGAAACCGCCGATGGTGCCGACGACGTCCAGTCCGGTCGTCGTGTTGTTGCCGTTGAACAACTGGTTGTAAGCCGAGCCACCCGTGACGATCACTTTCGACGCCGAGCCGTAACGGTTCGATGTGATCGTCAGAATGCCGTTGTTCGACGCCACCGACACGCCCGACTGTGCCGTGGTGAACTTGCTGTTGCCGTTGATCGCCGCCTGAATGGCCGAGGCCAACTTGTCCCGGGTGTAGGTGCCCGGCGGAATCAGCACGCTGGCGATGTTGCCGTCGAGCGAGATCTGGAGTTCGTTGCTGCCAGCCGCAATCGTGGTCGTCGCACCCAGCGTGATCGCGCCGGTGGTGGTGCCTTGCGTGGCGGCCTGCGAAATGTTGATGCCGTACTGGCCCGGCTGCGTCGCGTTCGTCGAGCTGGTGAAGCTCACCAGACTGTCGGTCGTCTGACCGTTGGTCGCGAACAGCGAGGCGAGCGCGTTGAAGCCGTTCGTCGTGTTCATCGCCTTGCTCAGGGCGGTGGTGTCGACGGACAGCGTGCCGTCCTTATTAAAACCGACGCCGACCTGCGCGAGCGATGCGAGGCCGGTCGAACCGACGCCCGGCAGCTTGCCGTTAAGAATTTGGGTCAGACGGTTCTGCACGAGCTGAACCGTCGAGTCGCCGATCAGCGGACCGTTGTTCGCGCCGTTGCCGGTCTTATCGAACGCGGTGAGCTTGCTGATCGTCGATTGCAGCGTGTTGTAAGCGGTGGCGAACGACTGCACGGCTTGGGTGACGGCCGAAGAGTTGCGACTAGTCGTGACGGTGGTCGAGCCGACCTTCGTCAAATTCAGCGTGACGCCCGTGACCGACTTGGTCACGGTGTTCGTGGCGCTGGTGACCGCCAGACCGTTCACGGTCAGGTTAGCGTTTTGCGCGGCGCTCGTCTGCGTCAGGTTCTGGGTGCCGGTCGGATCGTTGGCCAGCAGGTTCGTGACCGTGGGGTCGCCGCCGGCGGCCACATCGATCTTCATGCTCATGTTCTCGCCGGTCGTCTTCGAGGTCAGCACGAGACGATAGGGCGTGCCGCTACCGTCGTTGACGATGGTCGCTACAGCGTCGCCGTTCTGGGCGTTGATGGCGTCACGAATACCGGTCAGCGAGTTGTTGCTGCTGTCGATCGTAAGGTTGATCGGCGTGGAGCTGGCGTTCGCCGCGAAGCTCGCACCCGAGTACTTGCCATCGGTGAGCGTGCCGCCCGAGATCGTGCCGAGGGTAATCGTCACCTTGGTCGACGTGCCCGTGCCGATTGTGCTCGTCTGGCTGGAAAAGCCCGATGTGGTGAGGCTTTGCGCCTGGGCGAGCTGTGAGATGGCGATGCTGTACTGGCTGACGTTGGCCGTCGAATCGGCGGTTGCCGACAGGATCGTGCTGTCGCCGACTGCCGCCGCAACTTGCAGAAACTGCGAGGCGCTTGAGAGCGTGTTGAGTGAGGTCTGGAACGCAGACAACGCCGATTGCAATTGTCCGATGGCGGAGAGCTTCGTGTTGTACGCCGCTTCCTGGTTTTGCAGCAGAGTGAGCTTGTTCGTGGCAGGCGTCATCAGACTCTTCACGAGTGCATTGACGTCCAGGCCTGACCCGATCCCTGGTGAGGAAATTGTGCCCGGTCCGTTTGAAGTTGCCATGATGTGCTCTCACTCCGTTGAATTAATCGTTGCTACCCGGACCGCCCCAAAACACGATGGCCCGTAAAACAGGCGGCGGCGGCACCGTTTCGCAGTGACGCCGCCGTCGACCCGGCGAGCTTTCGCTCACCGGGTGTGTCAAGCACTACTCCGGTATTACTGGAGGAGCTTGAGCACTTGCTGCGGCAGCTGGTTCGATTGCGCCAGCATCGAGATACCCGCCTGTTGCAGGATCTGCGAGCGGGTCATTTGCGCCGTTTCCGCTGCGTAGTCCGTGTCCTGAACGCCCGAACGTGCCGAGGTCAGGTTTTGCGTCGTTGCCGACAGGTTGCTCACAGCCGACTGGAAGCGGTTTTGAATTGCGCCCAGCGTTGCGTTGAACGAGTCAGCCGTGCCGATGGCGGCGTCGATCTGTGCAACCAGCTTGGTTGCCGAGTCGACCGTCAGTGCGTTAGCCGTTGCGAGGCTGCCGCTGACTGCCGAAGTGCCTGCTGCGACGCCGATCTTGGTCAATTGGGCTGCCGTGCCGCCCACCGTGAAGTTCTGGCTCGAGACGAGGTTCAGCTTGCCGGTCGAGTCGACGAATGCCGTCACGCCGCTGCCGCTGGCGCTGATGGCGTCAGCCAGTTCGCCCACGGTCTTGAACGTGCCGGTGATCGACGTAGCCGTGGTGGAACCAGCAGCTTGCAGCGTCAGATCGTTGCCCGTCAGGGTCAGCGGCGACAGAGCCGTCTTCACGCCCGCAGTCGTAGCCGTACCCGGAACCGCCGGCGGACCGCCCGCAGCGGCGGCCACGGTCGTCGGGATCGTGATGCCGGTCAAGCCAGTTTGCGCCAGCGTGACTGCCGTAGCGGTCGCGTTGGAGAAATCGATTTCACCCGTCGTTCCGTTGACCGAGGCGAGGTTCGTGCCAGCGGTGGTGTTGATCGCGGCGGCCAGGTCGGCAGCCGTGTTGTACGTGCCGTTTGCGACTGCCGTGCCACCGACCGTGATCGAGTTGGACGCGTCGAGCGTGATCGAACCGAACTTGGCAGCCGTCGAGGCCGTTGCCAGAGCAACGCCACCGATCGAGCTTGAAGCCATGTTCTGGCTCAGGCTGACCGAGATCGACTGGCCGGCGTTGGCGCCAACCTGGAAGTTCGCCGCGCCCATCGAGCCGTTGAGCACCGACAGACCGTTGAACTGGGTTTGTTGTGCCGTACGGGTGATTTCCGACAGACGTTGCTGCACTTCCTGGTCGATGGCGGCGCGGTCCGACGTCGAGTTCGTGGCGTTGGTCGCTTGCACTGCCAGCGTACGGATACGTTGCAGGTTGTCCGAGATCGACGACAGGCCGCCAGCAGCGGTCTGCACCAGCGAGATGCCGTCGTTGGCATTGCGCTGCGCTTGCGTCAGACCGTTGATCTGCGACGTCATACGGTCGGTAATGGCCAGACCGGCGGCATCGTCAGCGGCGCTGTTGATGCGCAGACCCGACGACAGACGCGTGATCGACGTTTGCAGGCTGGATTGCGACGTGCTCAGGTTACGCTGGGCGATCGTCGAGAAGATGTTGGTATTGATGACAGATGACATTTAGCCACTCCTTTCCCAAAATTTTTTGGCTCCGGCTTAAGCGCCGTAACTTTGGCTCACCAGCCAATCGCCGAAAGCCGCCGTTGTAGGGGATATCGGACGGCCATTGGGAAAATTTAGGGTGGTTTTGCAAAATGCTTTGCCAGCCCCCATCGACTTGCCAGGCCGATGTCGGAAAAACGCTAGTAAGCCAGTCTACAAAATTCCTCCACGATTGATCCGTCAAGGAAAGGGGCAATGTGCCGCCTATTCATGCCCTGTAAGGCTCGGAGAGGTCGCGAGGCGCGGACGACCGTCGGCGATTGCCGATGGCGCGGCTGGTAATTCTCGACCGGCGCCAACTCCGGCCGGTGGACGAAAAAAATTTTCTCGTCGCCGTGAAAATTCCTCCGAAGGGCGCCTGTCGGCCCTCGAATGCAGCCCCGGAAATGCACGTGGCCCGCGATGGCGGGCCACGAAGTGAGTACTTAGTTCTTAGGATTCCCGGCGAAATCTGGCAGGAAATGTGGTGACGCTGTCGCGCCCCTCGCCGTGATCAGGCGCAGACCGGCCCCATCTCCGCGCTGACCAGACCGTGCTGCATCACGTAATAGGTCAACTCGGCGTTGTTATTCAGGCGCATCTTTTCCAGCAAGCGCGTGCGGTACACGCTCACGGTCTTGACCGAGAGCGACAGCGCGTTGGCGATGTCGGTGAGGCGCTTGCCCGAGCCGATCATGCACAGCGTCTGGTATTCGCGGTCCGACAGACGCTCGTGCGGCGGCTGGTCGGCGTCCGGTCCGAGATAGTCGGCGAGCGTTTCCGCGACCATCGGACTCACATACTTGCGGCCCGCGGCCACTTGCCGCACGGCCGAGACCAGTTGCTGGGCGTTCGAGCGTTTGCTCAAGTAACCGGCTGCGCCCGCCTTGAGCGCGCGCAGCGCGAACTGACCTTCGCCGTACATGCTGAAGATCATGATCGGCAGACGCGGGTGTTTGCGTCGCAGGGTCTTGAGAATTTCGAGACCGTTGGTGTCGGGCAGCGAGATATCCAGCAGGACAATGTCCCACTGGGCTGCGTCGGTCATCTCCAGCGCTTCTGCGCCGCAGTCGGCTTCGCCGATGACGGCGATGCTCCCGCTATCGGTGAGCAATTGCCGCACGCCCTGGCGCACGATGGCGTGGTCGTCGACGATGAGCACTCTAAGCGTCATGATGCGTATCCGTGAAGAGCAAGCGATTCCGGGCCGTGCTGGCCGGTCGGGGCAGGCAGGATCTGATGCCAGGGGAGCCGTGCGCTGACGAGCGTCCCCGATCCTTGAACACTGCCGATACGTAGCGTGCCGCCGAGCGCCGTGCAGCGCTCGCGCATGCCAACCAATCCGAAATGTCCCTGCTTGCGACGCGAGCCGCGGGCCAGCCCGCAACCGTCGTCGGAAATCGTGAGTTTGAGTGAACGATGGCTGCCGTCGAGCGCCACGACCACGCGCGTGGCGCGGGCGTGACGGCTAACGTTGGTCAGCGCTTCCTGAGCGATGCGATACAACGCCAGCACCGCGTCGGGCTTGAGGTTCGCAACGCGCTCGCGCGTCGCGTCGTCGCAGCGCCAGATGCACGTGAGACCGCTTTGCTCACCGACGTCGCGCAGCCAGACGCGCAGCGAAGTGACGAGGCCCGCGTCGAGGGCGGGCGGGCGGTTGCGGCCGACGAGTTCGTCGACTGCGTCTTGTGCAGCGTTCGCGACGTTCTGAATCTGGGTGCAGAAGGATTGCCACTCGGCGGTGTCGGCGGGCGCGCGCGTCGCAAGACGGGCGACGACCAGTTGTAATGCCGTGAGGTGAGCGCCGAGCCCGTCGTGCATCTCCCGCGCGAGTCGCGTGCGCTCGGCTTCGCGTGCTGCGTCGATCTTGCGTGCGACCGATTGCGCGAGCGGCCGGGCCGATGCCTTCGAGGCGGCCCGCGCTGCGCGCGAGGCGGACTCCACCGGCTGTGCGCTGTCACATGTCGGCTGTGCTGGCGGATTCGTCACCGTCTGCGGCGTCGTGGCGCGCGTGTGCAACGCGTCGTCAATCGACACGCGACGTCTCGCAGCCTGTGCGGCAGGATCGACGAGAAACGGCATGGAGGCAAATCCCTGAGAGAAAAAGTCCCGTGCCGCAACCCACGCGGCGAGACCCACAATCAATTTAACAAACTTTACATTTAGTCACAATTACACGCGGCGGGCGCCCGCGTGCTTGTTAGCGATGCGTAACTAATTGATTTGGATCAAGAAGTTTTCGCTTGCTTGAGGGGATTTCTGCGAAGACCCCGAATATATCAGGGTTTGTCCTAGCGCATCCAGTCGAGCGTATGTTTCAAACGACATTCTCGGTCCAAAACGGTCGTAATGCCTGAATCGACGAAGTTATTTCATACGATTGTTATTTTCTTTCAGACAACAGCACGGGTATACCACGCGCGCCATCGGTAAGCCGCCTCGCGTCGCGTTCCCTAAGAGACGTTGCTTTCGGTCTCCGAATCTAAGGGGAGCGTCACACCGGCGATCAGTCCAATACCGTGCGCGCCGGACGACAGTGTCACGGTGCCATGGCTTGCCGCCACGATTTCCTTCACGATGGCCAGCCCCAGACCCATGCCGGGCTGACCCGGCAGCGCGTTGCGGTAGAAACGTTCGAATACGCGCTGCCGTGCCTCGGCCTGAATGCCGGGGCCATCGTCGATGACGCGCAGGCGGGCGGTGTTGTCCGGACAGTCGATCGCAACGGTCACGCGTCCACCCTCGTGGATATAGCGGATCGCATTGTCGACAAGATTCATGACCATCGCATGAAACAGCTCGCCATTTCCCGAGACCCACACCTGCGCCTCGGTCGTCTCCAGCCCCAGATCGATATTGCGTCGTTGCGCCAGCGCGACCAGTTCTTCCAGCACCCCGGCCGCGACCGTCACCAGATCCACGCGCGTACGCGAGAACGCGGGCGTGTCCGCCGCCTCGGCCTGCGAGAGCAGCAACAGCTTGTTCGTCAGATCGGCCAGGCCGCGGCTGCTCGTCTGCATGGCCGCCAGCACATCGGCCAGCGCGGCGCGGTCGTCGAGCTGCGCGGCGAACTGCAACTGCGTGTCGAGCAGCGTGAGCGGCGTGCGCAACTGGTGGGCGGCGTCGGCGACAAAGCGCCGTTGCTGTTGCGCCTGTGCCGAGAGCCGCTGAATACACAGGTTGATGGCGTCGACGATGGGGCGCAGTTCCGTTTGCAGTTGCCCGGCGCGGATCGGCACCAGTTCTTGCGGCGCGCGTCCGGCCACTTCGTCCTTGAGCCGGATGAGCGGATGCAACTCGACCGTCAACCCGATGAGCACCAGCACGGCGGCTAACGCGGCCATGGCGATCTGCCGATGCAGCGAGGGCTTCCACAACTGCGCGAGCATCTCGTCACGCGCATGCATCGTCTCGGCGACGACCACCGCCACGCGATGCGGCTGGCCGGAGTCGTACATCGTACGCACGAAACTGATCGCGCGCAGCGGCTCGCCGTTCACTGTGACGTTCGAATAAGTGGGTACCGTCTGCGGAAACAGCGGCGGATGCGGAAAGTCGGGCGGCCCGGCGAGCAGCTTGCCGTCTTCGGTGATCACCTGATAGAACACCCGGTCGCGCGCGGGCGACGCGAACAATTCCAGTGCCGACGGCGGCACGCTCGCGCGCAGCGCGCCTTCCGCCCACGTGAGTTCGCCCGCAATGACCTGCGCCGAGGTGAGTAACGCGCGGTCCTGCACGAGTTCGGCGGTGTCGTGTGCGCTGCGATAGGCCTGCCAGCCGGTCGCCACGATATACAGCGAGAGCGGCAGCATCAGCCACATCAGCAGCCGGACGCGCAGACTAAGCATCTTTCTCGCGCAGCAGATAACCGAGACCGCGCAGGGTCATGATGGCCGCGCGGCTCGTTTCGAGTTTCTTGCGAAGCCGGTGGATATAGATCTCGATGGCGTCGGCGCTGGGTTCGTCGTCCAGTCCGAACACGCCGTCGACCAGCGCGCTCTTCGCCACGGTCTTGCCCTGCTTGCGCATAAGGATCTCAAGCACGGCGTGTTCGCGCGACGGCAACGCAAGCGGCGCACCGGCAATCGTGAATTGCCGTGTGCCCGCGTGGTAGCTCAGATCGGCGCATACGAGATCGGCGCTTTGCTCCGGTGCGTGGCGACGCGCCAGCGCCTTCACACGGGCGATCAGTTCGCGCACTTCGAAGGGTTTGACGAGATAGTCGTCGGCCCCGGCCCCCAGACAATCGACCTTTTCGTCGACCGAACCGCTGGCCGTCAGGATGATGACGGGCACGTTGTTGCGCCGCTCGCGCAGCCGCCGCAAGACATGCTTGCCGCCGAGCTTGGGCAGCATCAGATCGAGCAGCACCACGTCGTAAGTTTCCGTTTGCAGCAGACGGTCGGCGGCGTCGCCATCGCGCGCGGCGTCGACAGTGAAGTTGTCGTCGCGCAGCATGCGGGCGAGCCAGTGGGCCAGAGTCTCGTTGTCTTCGATCAGCAGCAGTTTCATGACGGGGAATGCAGAATGCGACGGCGAGTGTGCGCGCGGAACGTGGGCGCGCCAACAGCGGGTAAACACCCATGAGCATTGGGCGAAAACCTGCAGGGGGCGAAAGCTTGATGAAAGCTTCGGTTTTCTACAATTTGCGCCAGGGCAGAGGATACGCATCAGAGGACCGCTGCCCGGGCCCGGTGACACAGATATCACGACGGGCCGGCCGGCGCCGCAATCGGTTCGGGCCATTATTCCTAAAAATCGATGGAGACACCACAATGCGAGCAAGCCTTGGCGTGCGTGCGCCGAAAGCCTTCGTGAAACCCGTTCTGGCCGCCGTCTTCGGCGTGTCGCTGGCGTTGGCCGCCGCACCGGTTTTCGCTGCCGATAGCGGCAAGATCACGATCATGGTCGGCGGCATCACCAAGATGGTCTACCTGCCTGCCAAGCTTGCCGAGCAGCTCGGCTACTTCAAGGAAGAGGGCCTGAACGTCGAACTGCTGTCGCAGCCAGCCGGTGTCGACGCCGAAAACGAATTGCTCGCCGGTGCCGTGCAGGCCGTGGTCGGCTTCTACGATCACTCGATCGATTTGCAGAGCAAGGGCAAGGAGATTCAGGCCATCGTCGTGTTCGGTCAGGTGCCGGGCGAAGTGGAACTGGTGAACGCCAAGAGCAAAGACACCATCAAGAGCATGGCCGACGTGAAGGGCAAGACCCTTGGCGTGACCGGTCTGGGCTCGTCGACGAACTTCCTCACGCAGTATCTGGCCGCCAAGCACGGCCTGACCTCGGCGCAGTACTCGGTGCTGCCGGTGGGTGCGGACAACACGTTCATCGCCGCCATCAAGCAAAACCGTATCGACGCTGGCATGACCACGGAGCCGACCGCCTCCCAACTGCTCAAGACCGGCGACGCTGCCGTGCTCGTCGATATGCGCACGATGGAAGGCACCGTTGCCGCGCTGGGCGGCGCCTACCCGGCATCGAGCCTGTATGTGCAGCGCGCGTGGCTCGACAAGCACAAACCGGAAGCGCAGAAGCTCGCACGTGCCTTCGTGAAGACGCTCAAGTTCATCAACACGCACTCGGCGGCCGAGATCACCGAGAAGATGCCGAAGGACTACTACGGCAACAACAAGGCGCTGTACGTGCAGGCCCTGCAGAATTCGCTGCCGATGTACTCGCCGGACGGCCGCATGCCGAAGGACGGTCCGGAGACCGTGCTGAAGGTGCTCTCCGCGTTCAACCCGAACGTCAAGGGCAAGCACATCGATCTGTCGAAGACGTACACCAACGAGTTCGTCGAACAGGCGAAGTAAGTCTGTTCGCAACGACTTGCATCGGTTGACCCTGTAGTACCGGCGCGCGGTCCCCACGACGCGCAGCCCTTACCCGTAGAACGCCAGGCCGCCCCGCACCCGACCCATGTCCGGTGTGCGGACCGGCTCAGCCCTGGCAAACGCAATAACAGTGCTTAACACCGTTCCGACGTCATTCAGGAGCCGGGCATGACCCAGACCATTACCCCCACCGCACCGGCGCGCGCGCCAAGCGCCGTGTCACGCGATACGCCCGCCATCGAGTTCGACAATGTGTCGTGCCGCTTCATCTCGCCGGACGGCCGCGCCACCATCGCGCTGCGCAACTTCAGCATGTCGGTGGCGCGCGGTGAATTCGTCGCCATCGTCGGCCCGACCGGCTGCGGCAAGTCGACCACGCTGTCGATGATTACCGGCCTGCTGCGTCCGACCGCAGGCAGCGTGCGCGTAATGGGCCAGCCGGTCAACGGCATCGACCCGCGCATCGGCTTCGTCTTCCAGAACGACGCGGTTTTCCCGTGGCGCAGCGTGCGCGAGAACGTGGCCGCCGGGCCGCTGTTTCGCGGTCAGTCGAAAGATGCCGCTTATGCGCTGGCCGACGAATGGATCAAGCGCGTCGGGCTCGACAAGTTCGGCGGCCACTATCCGCACCAGCTCTCGGGCGGCATGCGCAAGCGCGTGGCCCTGGCGCAGACCTTCATCAACAACCCCGAAATCCTGTTGATGGACGAACCGTTCTCCGCGCTCGACATGCAAACGCGCACGCTCATGCAGGACGAGTTGCTGCAACTGTGGTCGTCGACGTCGGGCTCGGTGGTGTTCGTCACGCACGATCTCGAAGAAGCGATTGCGCTGGCCGACCGGGTGTTCGTGCTCACGGCGCGCCCGGCGACATCGAAGAACACGTACGCGATCGATCTGCCGCGTCCGCGCGTGATGTCCGAGATTCGCTACGAACAGCGCTTCATCGACATCTCCCGCGAGATCTGGGCGGACCTGCGTGAAGAAGTGAAGATCGGCTGAGTGGCACGGAACGCACGGAGGATATGAACATGAGTGAACAAGCTATGCAGGCGGCGATGCCCGCCGGACTCGGCGACGCGGATCTGGCTCGAGAAGAAGCCATCGCGCAACGCCGTATCAAACAACGTCGCGCGCTGGTGGTGTTTCTGCGCGTGGCGATTCTGGTGGTCGGGCTGGGCGGCTGGGAAGTGGCGGCGCGTATCGGCTGGATCGATCCGTTCTTCTTCTCGCAGCCGACGCTGATCGTTCAGCAGATTTACGACTGGTGCGTGGAAGGCACGTCCCAAGGACCGCTGTGGACGCAGGTGCTCGTCACGCTCGAAGAGACCGTGCTGGGCTTTCTGATCGGCGGTGTGGCGGGTGTGATTTGCGGCATCGTGCTCGGTCGCAACAAGCTGCTCTCGGATGTCTTCAGTCTCTACATCCAGATCGCCAACTCGATTCCGCGTGTGGTGCTCGGCTCGATCTTCGTGATCGCGTTTGGTTTGGGGATGGCGTCGAAGGTGGCGCTCGCTGTGGTGAT
Source organism: Pandoraea oxalativorans (assembly GCF_000972785.3). Classification (NCBI taxonomy): domain Bacteria; kingdom Pseudomonadati; phylum Pseudomonadota; class Betaproteobacteria; order Burkholderiales; family Burkholderiaceae; genus Pandoraea; species Pandoraea oxalativorans. The sequence continues at coordinate 5,450,262 of NZ_CP011253.3, read as the reverse complement.
GGTGTTCTTCGTGGTGTTTGCGAATGCGTTCCAGGGCGTACGTGAGGCCGACCGCTACATGATTGCAAATGCGCAGATTCTCGGTGCGTCGCGCCGTCAGGTGACGATGTCGGTGGTGATTCCGTCGGCGCTGTCGTGGATTCTCGCGAGCTTGCACGTGAGCTTCGGCTTCGCGCTCGTGGGCGCCGTCGTCGGCGAATTCCTCGGATCGAAGCAGGGCATCGGGCTGCTGATCTCGACCGCGCAGGGCGCATTCAACGCCAGCGGCGTGTTCGCGGCGATGATCGTGCTGGCCGTGGTCGCGCTGGGCGCGGACTGGTTGCTGACGTCGCTGGAGAAGCGGCTGCTGAAGTGGCGTCCGGCGGCGTTCTCCAACGAGTAATCGTCGCGTCGGGCAAAAAACAAAGCGGCGTCACTTCTGCATGAAGTGACGCCGTTTTTCCTTTGGAGACGCCAACGACCGCAGGGCGTCAGATCTTCAGCTTGGTGACCTTCGTCCCTTCGATGTTCAGGTTGGCCATGAGACCGGCGTTGGTCATCACGATCACTTCCACCGGCGAGGTCGCGGTGTTGATGTCGACCGCACCGTTCGCACCGATCTTCACGACGGCGACCGAGGCGTCGGCACCGGCCGTCCAGCCGTCCGTACGCTGGAATTTGTCGAGGGCGTCCTGCGTCATGAACAGGAAGATGACGGCCTTCGATTGTGCGCCGATCTGAAGACCGAACGACGCCGTCACCGTGTTGTAGTAACCCTGCGTCTTGCCGCCCACGCGCAGCGCACCTTCGCCGTATTCGCCGCCGACCACGAAGCCCGCTTGCAGTACCGACGGGAACACGAGTACGCCGTGCGCCTTGTTGACCAGTTCGCGCGAGCCCTTCACCGAGGCGTACATTTTGTCGAGCGCGCCGGTCACCGAGGCATCGATCGTCTGGCGCTTGCTGGTGTTCGCGCTGGGCGAGTTGTCGCTCTTGTCGGATTGCGACGGGGGGGTTGTCGTACAGCCTGCGAGCGCAAAGGCGGCAGCGGCGACAGCGACGGAAGTTTTCATCAGGAATTCGCGTTTTTGCATTTTCTCCCTCCGGAAAGCGTGTGCCGTGCGCAAAGCATAGCGGCGTGGATATGGATTAAACGTCAGGCCGATGGGGACGCGCCTTTCGGCACAAATCCCCGCAGCATTGAAGCGGGTGATGAGGACGGTCGTTTGGCATCCGACGGATGCCGATGGCGACGGTTGACCGGCCAGACAGCGTAGCGGGACGTCCGTTTCGCGGTGTGCGAGAGCGGAAATCCATGCATCGGCGTGACGTCGATTATGCGGTCTCTGTCGGTATTGTCAAGAAAATAGCGCGATAAGTTCCGCTAACGTGTTGCTAACTTTCGCTAATTTGTAGGCGTACGCCTACGTGCACTCGCGCATATATTGCTCTTTGAGTGCTTTGCGCGGCTTTGTGCGTGTAGGAATGTCGACGCGGTTGCCTGCAGGCGAATCGACGCGTTGATCGCGGGTGTACACCGGCTTGTCCGGGGTGTTGGCGATCTTGTCGGCGAGTGCCTTGCAGTAGTCGCGTTTGGACGGCGCGGCGGAGGCGGAAGAAGCCTCTTGCGCGGCCGCCTGATTGCGGGCGGCTTGCGAGCACTGCTCCGGCGGTAACGCACGGCCGACGCTATCGAAGCACACCGGCGTTTGCGCGAAGACAAAGCCGCTCGCGCCGAGCAACAGGGACGCGGCCGCGATCTTCAGCAGGCGGTGGATCGATCCCACGCACGGCAGTGCGTCGTCAAACTCGGCAGTGCCAACGATTGTCGATGCAGGGGGTGTGGCAGGGGAAGCGGCGCTCAGGTACATCGGGGACAGCGTGGCGGTGCGGCGTGGCATCGACATTTCTCCTCAATGAATCCCGCTTGGGCAGCGGGTGCGCCTATTCTGGCACCGCCCCGGCCGAGTTGTCGATAGCCGCGACGCCGGGTCGCACCGTCGGCACGGTTGACGCGAGGGGCGTGGCGGGGATGTCCGTGCGCAACTCCAGCCGGTAACCCACGCCGTAGATCGAGCGCACGATCTCCTCGTCCGGCCGGATTGCCTGTAACTTGCGACGCAGATTCTTGATATGGCTGTCCACCGTGCGGTCGGCGACCACGCGGTGATCGTCGTACATCCGGTCGAGCAGATGCGCGCGTGGGAACGTCTTGTCGGGATGGCTGGCGAGCGTGGCGAGCAGTCGCAGCTCGACCGGCGTGAGCGGCAGTTCGTGTCCGTCGAGCTTCGCGTGATGACGCACTGCATCAATCACGAGCGCTGGCGCGGGCGGTGCGGCGGGCGTGGGCATTGCGGTGCCGGCGCTGGCCATCGCACCGCCGCGCACGCGGCGCAGGATCGCCTTGACGCGCGCGACCACTTCACGCGGACTGAAGGGCTTGCAGATGTAGTCGTCGGCACCGAGTTCGAGTCCGAGTAGGCGGTCGGTTTCCGCCGCCCGCGCGGTCAGCATCACGATAGGCACTTCGGAGATCTCGCGCACGGCGCGGCAGACTTCGAGGCCATCCATGCCCGGCAGCATCAGGTCGAGCAGCACCAGACGCGGCTGCGTCGCGCGCACCGCGGGCAGCACGTCGCGCCCGTCCGTCAGGATGCGACACGGCATGCCCGCCACGCGCAGATACTCGGCGAGCAGCGCGGCGAGTTTCGGTTCGTCTTCGACGATCAGAATCGGCGCGGCGTCCGGGAGCGCCATGGCAGCGGGCGTCGAGACGATTGCCGAATGCGCTGGCGGCGCGGGCGTGAGCGAGGACACGCCGGAAGGGCTTTGCAGAGATGTCGACGAGTGCGTGTGCATAAAGGGCAGGCTCAACTCAGGGTCGTCAGGGCTTGGGTGCCGAAACAACTGGCGACCGCGCTCAGTGCGCAGGCCGTCGATGTCGATGCCGCAGCGCCGGGGGCGTCCGGGCTCTGACGCGGCAGGGTGATTGCCAGCGCCAGACCGCCCAGCGGCGAGTGTCGCGCGGCGATCTGACCGCCGTGCGCTTCGACAATATGCTTGCAAAGCGCGAGTCCGAGGCCCGCACCGCCGCTGCGTCGGCTACGCGACGCTTCCACCCGGAACAGGCGCTCGAACAGGCGGGGCAGGGCGTCGTCGGGCACGCCGGGCGCGGAGTCTTCGATCTCCAGACGCAATTGTGTCTCGGTCGCCGACAGATAGACATGCACCGCACCGCCGCCGTCGGTATAGCGCAACGAATTCACAAACAGATTGCCGATGAGCTGCGTGAGACGGTGCAGATCGCCGTCGACGGTGAGCGTGTCGTCCGGGAGGTGCACGTTCAGCGCAATGTCCTTGGCTTCGAACCAGTCGCCGAAGGCGGCGACCGACGTGGCGACGCGCTCGGTCATATCCACCGGCGCGAACTCGTAGGTCAGCGCGCCCACGTCGGAGAGCGACAGCTCGTAGAGGTCGTCGATCAGCTTGGAGAGCAGCGAGATCTCGACCCGCAGTGAGGCGAGCGCGTCCTGCGTGAGCGGGCGCACCCCGTCTTCCATCGCTTCGATTTCGCCGCGCAGGATCGACAGCGGCGTGCGCAGTTCGTGGGAGATGTCGGCGAGCAGGTTGCGGCGCAGGCGGTCGTTCTGCGCCAGCGTGTCGGCCAGACGGTTCAGGTCGACGGCGAGTCGCGCGAGTTCGTCCGCCCCGGCGGTGGGCGCACGCACGCTGTAGTCGCCCATCGCCATGCGGTGCGTGGCTTCGAGCAGCGGCGTGACGGGCACGAGCAGACGCTGGGCGAGCCGCAGCGCGACGGCCCCGAGCAGGGCGACGCCGAGGATCGCCAGATACATCAGGTTGTCGCCGCGCAACCAGCTGTGTCCGCCCACGGCGGCACGCACGACGGCCGTCGTGGCCGCCATGGTGACCAGACCCGTCGCGAAGATCGCGAGGAACAGCTTGCGGGTGATGCCTGAATTCATGCGCTTCGGTGTTCTGACGAGGTTAGCGGCTGAAGTTGAGTGCTGCGCCGTTGACGACCGGGCGAGCGGGTGCGGCCCTCCCATGGTCGGCGCGCCATTCTCTCAGCTTCGGGGCGCCGCGCGTCGTGCCTCCACAAATTTTCCTCTATTTGTGCGCAGTGGCTGCACGCGCGGTTCTTACTATCCATCACGAAGCTGGCCGCCGTGCTGCCTTCGTCTGGCGGAGACCGTGCCGCCTGCCAACCGTCCACCACTTTCGAAAGACATCCGGATACGGCATCCGGGACCGGCGCGGGGGCGCCTCACCATGTCGAAACTGTCGATGCTACCGAGCGCGGCAACGCGCGTTCTGACCCGTACGCTGGCGTGGCTGGCGGTGCTCGCGAGCGCGAGTGTCGCGCTCGGCGGTTGTTCGAGCCCGCAGGTCACGGCAACGCCGATGGCGGTCATGCCGATGCCCCGCGTGGCCAACGTCCAGACCGGCGGTTCCATCTATCAGTCCACTACGGCGACGAACTGGTTCGAAACGCCGGTGGCGCATCGCATCGGCGACTTGCTGACGATTGCCGTCTCGGAAAACTCCACGGGCACCAGCAAATCGCAGAGCGACACGTCGCGCAACGCGAGCATGACGGCCAAGAGCGCCAGGGCGGACGGGGCCGATTCGGTGCTGGAGCGCTGGTTCAACATCGGTCAGCAGGCGAGCAGCTTCAAGGGCAATGGCACGAATACGTCGAGTTCCGCGATGACCGGGACGATTGCCGTGGCGATCGTGGAAGTGCTGCCCAATGGCGCTTACGTGGTCGGCGGGGAAAAGCAGGTCATGCAGGGACGCAACATGGAGACGTTCCGCTTCACCGGCGTGGTCAACAAGTTCGATATCTCGCCCGCCAACGTGGTGGCGTCGAGCAAGGTAGGGCAGGCCAAGGCGGCGCGCGTGGACGACGGCCAGGTCGCCGACGGCAGCAATGGCGGCTGGTTGCAGACGATTCTTCTTGGCGTGTCACCGTTCTGATGAAGCGCCTCGCGATGGTGCTGGCGCTGGCGGCGACGGCCAGCGCGACGCTTAACGGTTGTCTTTTCTCCACGCCTGCGCCGATCCTCGCGGCGCAGGTCGCGGCGAGCGTCGTATCGACGGGGGTGGTGCTCTCGGACCAGTTGCCGTCCGTCTCGCCGCCCACGCAACCGGCGGCCCCCGAACTGCTTTCGCGCAACATGTGCATCGAGCTGGCCCCGGACGGCATTTCCGATTTGCTGCCTGCGATTCAGGGGCGTTTGCGGGCCTACGGGATCGTTAGCACGATCTACAGCCCGGGCACCTGGCCGACGGGCTGTGTCGTGCTGAACTACACGGTGCGCCGCGCGTGGCGCAATTCCTTGTGGGGTAGCTCCCCGAGCGAGTACCTCGCGTATGCGACGCTGACCCTGAGTCAGGACGGCTCGGTCATCAATACGGTGTACTTCGACGGACGGTCGGCGACGGTGGAATCGTGGTCGGCGTCGAATTCCCGGATGGCGCAACTGGTGGACCGGCTGGTGGTGTTTTGAGTCGAGCGGGGAGAGGGCGCCAAAGAGGGCAGAAGGGCAGAACGAGGATATCCAACGGGAGAGGCAAACGGCAGATTGGTGCGCCCGACTGGAATCGAACCAGTGACCCTCGGCTTCGGAGGCCGATACTCTATCCCCTGAGCTACGGGCGCTGTGCTGACCACCGGGGGAGAAGGCGCGAACGCGCGTACCGGCAGGCAAAGAGGTAGAAGCATAGCGGTTTTGCCGCGTGACGTCCATGCCCCGTGCATTCTCTCGCCTCACAATGCGGCGATTCTCTGTCGGACGCCCATCCCGCGCGGATTTGACGTGTATGCAACGCGCACGCCCTTTGCGCACGAACTACGCGGAACACCGCTTTTGCTTTCGCGTAAGTTAGGGAAAATACGGGACTTTTGCGGCGTCTGCGCACTGCCTTGGCGCGTCATCGGCCGAGGGTTTGTTGCTACAATGGTTCGTTATTTTGACTGGATACTGCCCGCGGCCGATGCGAGCTATCCGGTGTGATGCACTCGGTTTCCACAAAAACTATTGAGAGATCCCGCATGAGTGAAGCACATAACGAGCACGAGTCCCTGATTAAAACACCCAAGCAGCTCATCGCCGCAGTTATTGCCGGTTTTCTCGTCCCGATCGTCATCATCGTTTTGCTGGTCAATTACGTGGGCAACAACGCCCTGACCGGCGCTGGCAGTTCCGCCATGACCGAAAAAGCCATTGCCGAGCGCATCGCGCCCGTGGCACACGTCGAGGTCAAGGACGCCAACGCACCGCGCGTCTATCAAACCGGCGAACAACTCTATAAGGCTGTGTGCGCCGCTTGCCACGCGTCCGGTGTCGCTGGCGCGCCGAAAGTCGGTTCCTCCGAGGACTGGGCCCCGCGCATCAAGCCCGGTTACGACGACATGCTTAAGATCGCGTTGGCCGGTAAAGGCGGCATGCCCGCGCGCGGGGGCACCAACCCCGACGACGTGACGGATTACGAAATCGGCCGCGCCATCGTCTATATGGCGAACGCGTCGGGCGGCAAGTTGCAGGAGCCTGCCGAACCGGCGAAGCCCGCATCAGGCGCCGCGGCCGCATCGGGCGCTGCGGCACCCGCCGCCGCTTCGGGCGCCGACGCAGGTTCGGCCGCAGCGGCTGCAGCCGCGATGGCGTCGCTCAAGACAGCGGCCCCGGCCGCCGCCAGCGCAGGGGGCAGCGTCGACGCAGGCAAGAAGCTCTACGACACCGTGTGTATGGCTTGCCACGCGGCTGGCGTGGCAGGCGCGCCGAAGTTCGGCGACAAGGCCGCATGGGCGCCGCGTATCGCAACCGGCATCGAGACACTGCACAATGCCGCGCTCAAAGGCCTGAACGCGATGCCGCCGAAGGGCGGGGCAGCCAACGCGTCGGACGACGACGTCAAGGCCGCCGTCGACTATATGGTGAGCGCAGCGAAGTAAGCGCATCGCGTTTGCTTAAGTCGCAATTAAGCCGCAACCAAGCCGCAACAAAAAATCCCCGCTTCGGCGGGGATTTTTGTTTCTGCGCTCGCGTGGGACGGGCGTGTCGGACGCCGTCGCGTCACACACGCACAATCATCTGCGGATCGAAGGCCGGGTTTTCGACACGTCCCTCAAAGCAGTAGCCGCGCGGATTGCACAACACCCGCGTATGCCCGACGCGATAGTCGAACGAATCGTGCGTATGGCCGTGGATCCACAGCGCGGCGTCGGATTGCTCGATGAGCGAGGTCAGATCCGAAATGAACGCCGGATTGACGAGGGAGCCCGCGAAGCGCGGGTGAATGCTCTGCGGCGTCGGCGCATGATGGGTGACGGCCACCGTCGGGCCGTCGTGGGGCGCGGCGAAGGTACGCGCGAGCCAGGCGACGTTCTCGCGACACAGCGCTGCACAGTCGTCCGGCGAAAAGAACGGCAGATCGGACCACGGCGCGGCGGGATCACCGACGCGAATGCGCGTGAAGTCGCGCACGAACTTCTGCGACTCTTCAACCGCCGCGTCGTGCTTGCCCTCGGCGTCGTAAAGCGCGAAGTCCGTCCACAACGTTGTGCCGACGAAGCGCACGCCTCCGATGACGACCGCACCGCGTTCGAGCAGATGTACGTTGGTGCCAACCGTCAAACGTCGCAATTCGGCTAGCGTGCCGGCGAGCGTCGCGCCGTAGAACTCGTGATTACCGGGAACGTAGATGACGGGGCGCGGCAGTTGCGCCGCCCATTCGATGGCTTGCGCCGGGCGGCCGATGTCGCCCGCCAGGATCGTGACGTCGGCCTCGACGTCGGGAATGGCCAACGGCGCCACGGACAAATGCAGGTCGGACAAAATATGCAGTCTCACGCACCACGCTCCACAAAAACTGGGATCGGCGCCGCACACGCGCGCCCGCGGGGCCCGTCAAACCGGCCAAATGTATGGCATGCGTGACAAAGCGCCTGACGAAGATGCGGAGGGTGTGGGCATTGGATCGAAATCGACGCAACTTGCGTATCGTTTCGTCCGTTTTTTACCGACTATCACCCGGCGCGCGTCGATGGTCAAGATGTCTTTGTCTTCGAAAGGATGGGCTCCTATAGTGAAACTCCACCTGACGAGAGGAGGCGAGCCTATGCGAAAACTGATGGTTGCAGTCCTGCTTTGTTTGACCGGTCTGGCGGGCGTGGTCGTGGCAACGAGCCCGGCTGCCGCGTGTGACCAAACGTCTTCGGGTAGTGGCAAGTAGCGGTAAGCATTGCCTACGTTGTGCTTATTTTGTGTATACGGCGTGCCTGCCGCCGCCGACAGCCCCGGTAAGGACGTCGCCGTGTGTCGCCGTATTTCGCCATTCGGCCTGAAGTTTGGCCGTGTCCTGGACCAGCCCCCGCTCGCGGGGGCTATTCGTTTGTGGAGGACGCCCGGCGTGTCGGGGATCGCGTGACCCTTAAGCCCCTGACGCAGACGGTGTCTTGCCCGCGCCGCCAGCGAGCATCGCCTTGAGGCTGGCGAGTCGGTCTTTGGGCGACATGGGGGCGTCTTCGGGCGGCGGGGGCGGCGCTTCGTCCAGTTGCATCTCCGGCACAAAACGCGAGACCTCGCAGGTGTACGTCTCACGCGCGCGCTTGCGCTTCTTGCACCACGACAGTTGCAACGTGCGCTGCGCGCGGGTGATGCCGACGTACATCAACCGGCGCTCCTCTTCGATCTTCTCCGCGGTCACTTCCTCGTCTTCGCGAATGTGCGGCAGGATGCCTTCCTCCACGCCGACGAGAAACACGTGCGGATACTCCAGTCCCTTCGAGGCGTGCAGCGTCGACAGGCGCACGGCGTCCGGGTCGTCGCCATCGCGACCTTCGAGCATCGACATCAGCGCGATGGTCTGCGTGAGTTCCATGAGGCTCTTGGCGTCGTCGTCCTGGTCTTCGAGCGAATCGAGACCTTCGGCGGTTGCCGACGTCTCGCTGCGCGTGCCCTTACGCTTCATCCATTCGAGGAATTCGAGCACGGTGGTCCAGCGCGATTGCGCCTGACGCTCGTCGAACGTGTCGTAGAGGTACGCCTCGTAGTGAATGCCTTCCATGAGGTCGTCGATGACCTCGTTGGCCGGATCGCGGGCGGCCCGCGCGGCGATGCGCTGAATGAAATCGCAGAATGCGCGCAATGGATCGAGCTGACGCGGTTGCAGGCGCGCTTCGACCGCGCCCATATAAACCGCTTCGAACAGCGACACCTTCGCCTGACCCGCAAAGCTGCCCAGCACTTCGAGCGTGGTGCTGCCCACGCCCCGGCGCGGTGTCGTCACGGCGCGGATGAACGCGGGATCGTCGTCGGGATTCGCGAGCAGTCGCAGATACGCGCAGAGGTCCTTGATTTCCGCTTTATCGAAAAACGACTGACCGCCCGAGAGCACGTATGGAATGCGTTCCCGGCGCAGGACCTGTTCGAAGATGCGCGCCTGATGGTTGCCGCGATAAAGAATGGCGTAGTCGCGAAATTCCGCGCGTCGCTCGAACTTGTGCGCGGACAGGCGGAAGACGACCGACTCGGCTTCGTGCTCCTCGTCGTTCATCGCGGTGACGGTGATGGGATCGCCCAGACCGTGCTCGCTCCAGAGCTTCTTCTCGAAGATTTTCGGATTCTTCGCTATGACGTTGTTCGCTGCCGTCAGGATGCGCGACGTCGAGCGGTAATTCTGTTCGAGCTTGATGACCTTGAGCGTCGGGAAGTCGACCTGTAATTGCTTGAGGTTCTCCAGCGTCGCGCCGCGCCAGCCGTAGATCGCCTGATCGTCGTCGCCCACGGCCGTGAACGCCGCGCGCGGCCCGGCGAGCAGCTTGAGCAGCAGGTACTGACAGGTGTTGGTGTCCTGATACTCGTCGATGAGCAGATAGCGCAGCTTGTTCTGCCAGCGCTCACGCACTTCCTCGTCGCGCTCGAAGAGTTCGGCGGGCAAGCGGATCAGATCGTCGAAGTCGACCGCCTGATAAGCCTGCAACGTCGCCATGTAATTGCGATAGACGACGGCCGCCTGATGTTCGTCGGCCGTCTCGGCGGCGGCGAGCGCGACTTCGGGTGTGACGAGGCCGTTCTTCCACAGCGAGATGGCGGTTTGCACGCCGCGAATCATCGCCTTGTCGGTCGTGCCGAGCTGTTCCTGAATCAGGCCGAAGCAGTCGTCGGCGTCGAGAATCGAGAACTGCGGTTTGAGGCCGACGTTTTCCGCTTCGCGTCGCAGAATCTGCACGCCCAGCGAGTGAAACGTACAGATGGTGAGCTGATTGACGGGCACCTTGCGCCCGACCTTGCCCGGCGTGGTGAGGGTCTTGCCTTCGAGCTGCTTCGCCACCCGCTCTCGCATTTCGGCGGCCGCCTTGTTGGTGAAGGTCACGGCAGCGATGTGCTTGGGCTCGAACCCCTTGGCTTCGATGAGCCAGGCGATCTTCTGCGTGATGACGCGTGTCTTGCCGCTGCCTGCGCCGGCCAGCACGAGGCATGGGCCGTCGAAATAGTGCGTGGCTTCGTTCTGGGCAGGATTGAGCGGGAAGGACGACATGGTGTGAAGCGATGGGGACGAAGATAGAAAGCGCTGGCCGCGTGCGGCATGCCCGATGGCGGTTTCGCGATTCGGTCGGAACGGTCGAAACGGCTGAAACGGCTGATATGGACATGCGCCGGGTGGTGGGCAAGTCTATCACGCAGGATGCACGCCGCCGTGACACCGCGGGGTTGTGCCTGACGACACGCGCGCTAGAGCCCGCACAGGGCCGACTGTGGGGTCGATGCGACGCGCGGCCGCAGGCAGAAGGTGTCGCGCTGGCGTCGACGCCGACCGGGTGCCTATAATGAAAAACGTTGCCATCGTGGTGAGGTCGCCGTGCAATGTCCAACCTGTGGGACGAACAATGCGACGCGTGCACTGCACTGTGTGAAGTGCGGTGCAACACTCGCGGATGCCGAACCCGGATTCCTCCCGGACGACGGGCTGAGTGTGGCCGCCGCCGGCATGGCTGGCGCTGCGGCGGGTGCCGTCGGTGCGATGCCTGAGATGCGCTCGCCTGCGGTGTCGGCAGAACACGACGCTGCTCCGTCCCACGTTCCTCCCTCTCGAAAACCCACGCGTCGTGAGCGCCGTGCGCGTGGCGAAGAGCCCGGCTGGCTCAACAGCGCGCTCGTTATCGGTACGGCGGTTTTCGCCGCCATCGCTTTGCTTGGCATCTGGTGGAACCTGCGCGCGCCCTATGTCGATCCGGTGCCGAAACCACCTGGCGGCCTTGCCGTCACTCCCTTCAATTCCGGCAATGACGCGCCGCTGGCGTCGAGCCCCGTGGCTGGCGCGGCGAGCGAAGCATCTGCCGCCCTTGCGCGTGCGCAGGCACTGGCTGCGGTGGATGCGGCAGCGTCCGGTGCGGCCGCCGAGGTTGCGGCGAGCACGACCGGTGGCGGTGCGCCAATGACCGCGTCGGCGGGCACAGCGGCGCTGACGGCGGCTGCGACATCGCCGTCAGCGGTGTCCCCGAGCAATGCCCCGGACCCCATGATGCAATTGCTTAGCCGAAGCGAAGCGGGGGCGGGAACCAATGCGCCGCCCCGGACGGCGGCCAACGCCGATCTGCCCGCCCATTACGACAACGACGATATCGGCGCGGTTGCTGCCGCGCAGCAGGCGCAAGGGCCGTCCGAGGCGGCTTACGCTGCGGGGGCGTCTGCACCCACGGCGCAAACAGCCGCAGCGACGATTGCCGCAGCGCTCGCGCAATGCGACCGCTATCGGTGGTTCGAAGTGATTCCGAAGCAGCGTTGCATCTGGGCGGTGTGCAACGGACGATGGGGACGAGACGGGTGTCCGGCGGGCACGAATCCGGGCGAAACGCGCTGAATCGACATTGAATCGGATCGAATCGGCGCTGAAATTGCAGTGAAATCGCATCGAATGCGCACGGAAAGCGCACGGGAGCGCACGGGAGCGCACAAGGGTATCGCGCCGTTTTTGGCCCAAATTGACAGCCCCCGGCTTTCCCCGTAAAGTGCGCGAGCGTGGTCGGGAGAGCGCGCCGGGAAGCACATGCCGGCGCCGCCGAAGGGGTAATACCCACAAACTCTCAGGCATCAAGGACCGGCCGCGCCGAAGGCATCGCCTTCGATCTCTGGAGAGCGGTTGCGGCGTGCACGGCACGCGGGCAACCCACCGAAGGGGCCGGTCATCAAGTGCATCGTGAACCGGGCAATCTCTCAGGTACCAAGGACAGAGGGGTCATCTCGCCAACTGGCATTGCGCCGGGCTAGTGCACAGGCACGCGCCCCGCGCGACAAGTGCCGGTCGTCGAGATGACCCCTTTTTGCATTTTCGGACGGTGAAGTTCGCGCATCGCACACGCGCCAGACGTCGTCCGGAATTCATGAACCCTGGAGCCTTACGGACAGACGCCCCGATGACCGAACTCAAACGTACTCCGCTCAACGAGACGCACCGCGCAGCCGGTGCCCGCATGGTCGATTTTGGCGGCTGGGACATGCCGGTGAACTACGGCTCCCAGATCGAAGAGCACAACGCCGTGCGCACCGACGCAGGCATGTTCGACGTCTCGCATATGTGCGTGGTCGACCTGCACGGCCCGAGCTGCCGCGAATTCCTGCGCTTCGCCGTCGCCAACAACGTCGACAAACTCCAATCCCCGGGCAAGGCGCTTTACACCTGCATGCTCAACCCGAGCGGCGGCGTGATCGACGACCTCATCATCTATTACATCGCCGAAGACTGGTTCCGCATCGTCGTGAACGCGGGCACCGCCGACAAGGACCTCGCGTGGATCGGTCAGCTCAACGCCCACGGCGATTACAGCCTGACGATCACCCCGCGCCGCGATTTGTCGATTGTGGCCGTGCAGGGCCCGAACGCCCGCGCCAAGGTATGGCAGGCTGTGCCTGGCAGCCAGGCGGTCAGCGAAACCCTCAAGCCGTTCAATGCTGCCTTCGCCAAGGACACCGCCTTCGGCGAACTGATGATCGCGCGCACCGGTTACACCGGTGAAGACGGTTTCGAAGTCGTTGTGAACTCGGAGCACGTGGCGGCGCTGTGGACGGCGCTGGTCGCCGTCGGCGTGCGTCCGGCAGGTCTGGGTGCACGCGACACGCTGCGTCTCGAAGCGGGCATGAACCTCTACGGCCAGGACATGGACGACGACGTGTCGCCGCTCGACGCCGGTCTGGGCTGGACCGTCGAGAAGGAAAGCGACCGTACGTTCGTCGGCAAGGATTCGCTGATCTCGCGCGGCCAGACGTGGCGCTTCGCCGGTCTCGTGCTCGACGGCAAGGGCGGCGTGCTGCGCGCCCATCAGGTCGTGGTGACGGACGCGGGCGACGGTGAAATCACCAGCGGCACGTTCAGCCCGAGCCTCCAGCAATCGATCGCTTTTGCCCGTCTGCCGAAGGGCGTGCCGGACGGCGCGATCGTCCATGTCCAAATTCGTGACAAGCAATTGCCCGCACGTGTGGTCAAATTACCGTTCGTGCGTCACGGCAAGGCCGTGGTGGCCTGAGCAGGACCCCACTACGGCACGGCGACACGAAGTACCGAAAACCGAATACCCCAAACACTGAATCCCGGAGCGTCAACATGGCGAACATCCCCGATAACCTGAAGTACACCGAATCCGACGAATGGGCGCGTCTCGAAGCCGACGGCACCGTGACGGTCGGCATTACCGACTTCGCACAGGAATCCCTGGGCGACATCGTGTTCGTCGAGCTGCCGGATGTCGGCCGCACGGTGGCCGCTGACGAAGCCTCGACCGTGATCGAATCGGTCAAGGCGGCGGCGGACGTCCACTCGCCGGTCAGCGGCGAGATCCTCGAAGTGAACGAAGAAGTGCCGGGTTCGCCCGACCTGATCAACGGCGACGCCTACGGCAACTGGCTGTTCCGCGTGAAGCCGTCGAACGTGGCCGAGCTGGACAAGCTGCTCGACGCGGGCGCTTACGCGAAGAAGATCGGCGCTTAAGCCGCGACCGGTCCGACGACCGAGTCCGGTCAGCGGACGGCGCTGCGTGGCTTCGGCTCGCGCGGCGCTGTTCACACGACAGGACTTCGTCGAACTGACTTCGTCGAACCGAATCAAGCAACACCGCCTACGCCGTCACTTGCCGTGATCGAACGAGAGATTTGACCCATGAATGCTTTGACCGACCTGCAGGCCGCGCGCCGCTCGCTTGCCGAGCTTGAGCAGCGCGACAACTTCTCCGCGCGCCACATCGGCCCGGATACTCCCGAACAACAGGCCATGCTCTCCGAGCTTGGCTACGCCTCGCGCGCCGCCCTGATCGACGCCGTCGTGCCCGATTCGATCCGCCGCGACAGCGCGCGCTTCGCCACGTCGCTCGGTCAGTTCGCCGCCCCGCAGACCGAAGCGCAGGCACTGGCGCAACTGCGCGCGCTGGCCGACCAGAATCAGGTCTTCAAGTCGTTCATCGGTCAGGGCTACTTCAACACGCTCACGCCGGGCGTGATTCTGCGCAATGTGCTCGAGAACCCTGCCTGGTACACGGCCTACACGCCGTACCAGCCGGAAATCTCGCAGGGCCGCCTCGAAGCGCTGCTCAACTACCAGCAGATGATCATCGACATGACGGGTCTGGCGATTGCCAACGCGTCGATGCTCGACGAGGCGACCGCCGCCGCCGAGGCGATGACGCTGGTCAAGCGTACGGGCAAGTCGAAGTCGAACACGTTCTTCGTGGCCGACGACGTGCTGCCGCAAACCATCGAAGTCGTGCAGACGCGCGCCAGGCCCCTGGGCATCGAAGTGCAGGTCGGCCCGGTGGCCGCCGCCACGCAGATCGATGCGTTCGGCGTGCTGGTGCAATACCCCGGTGTGGGCGGCGACGTGCGCGACTACCGTGCGCTGGCCGACGCGATCCACGCCAAGGGCGGCATGCTCATCGCAGCAGCCGACCTGCTCTCGCTCACCCTGCTCACGCCGCCGGGCGAGTGGGGCGCTGACGTCGCTGTCGGTAACAGCCAGCGTTTCGGCGTGCCGATGGGTTTCGGCGGCCCGCACGCCGCCTATCTGGCCACGCGCGACGAACTCAAGCGCTCGATGCCGGGCCGTCTGGTCGGCGTGTCTGTCGATTCCCAAGGCAAACCTGCCCTGCGTCTGGCGCTGCAGACGCGCGAGCAGCACATCCGTCGCGAGAAGGCGACGTCGAACATCTGTACCGCGCAGGCGCTGCTCGCCATCATGGCCAGCATGTATGCCGCGTATCACGGCCCGCAGGGCCTGCGCGTGATCGCCGAGCGCGTGCACCGTCTGACGGCCACGTTGGCCGCCGGTCTCGCCACGCTGGGCGCAGCGCCCCGTAACGCGACGTTCTTCGACACGCTGACGGTGCCCGTCGCCGGTCGTGCGGACACCGTTCACACCGTCGCTGCGGCCCGCCGCTTCAACCTGCGTCGCGAAGATGCCGACACCGTGGGCATCTCGCTCGACGAGACCAGCACGCGCGCGGATGTGATCGCGCTGTGGGAAGTCGTTGCGGAAGGTCTGGGCAAGAGCGCCGTGTCGCTGGACTTCGACGTCATCGAAGCCACCGTTGCCAACGGTTTCCCGGCGTCGCTCTCGCGTCAGAGTGCGTACCTCACGCATCCGGTGTTCAACCGCTATCACTCCGAACACGAAATGCTGCGTTACCTGCGCAGCCTGTCGGACAAGGATCTCGCGCTCGATCGCACGATGATCCCGCTCGGCTCGTGCACGATGAAGCTCAATGCGACGTCGGAAATGCTGCCGGTGACGTGGCCGGAGTTCGGTCAGATCCACCCGTTCGCACCGACCGAGCAGACCGTCGGCTATCGCACGATGATCGACCAGCTGGAGCAGATGCTCGTCGCCGCGACCGGTTACGCTGCCGTCTCGCTGCAACCGAACGCCGGCTCGCAAGGCGAGTACGCCGGCCTGCTGATCATTCAGGCTTATCACGCGTCGCGCGGCGAAGCGCATCGCGACATCTGCCTGATTCCGGCGTCTGCCCACGGCACGAACCCGGCCTCGGCGCAGATGGCCGGTATGCAGGTCGTGGTCGTCGCGTGCGACGCGAACGGCAACGTCGATCTGGCCGACCTGCAAGCGAAGGCGGAGCAGCATCGCGACCGTCTGGCTGCGATCATGATGACGTACCCGTCCACGCACGGCGTGTTCGAAGCGGGTGCGCGTCAGATCTGTGAAATCGTGCATGCCAACGGTGGTCAGGTGTATGTCGACGGCGCGAACATGAACGCGATGGTCGGCCTGTGCGCACCGGGCGAATTCGGCGGCGACGTCTCGCACCTGAATCTGCACAAGACGTTCTGCATTCCGCACGGCGGTGGCGGCCCGGGCGTCGGCCCGGTGGCGGTGGGCGCGCATCTGGCGCAGTTCCTGCCGAACCAGCGCTCGACGGGCTACTCGCGCGATGCCGACGGCATCGGTGCGGTGTCGGCGGCGCCCTACGGTTCGGCATCGATTTTGCCGATCTCGTGGATGTACGTTGCCATGATGGGCGCACAGGGCCTGACGGCCGCGACCGAAACGGCCATCCTCAACGCCAACTACCTCGCCAAGAAGCTCGCGCCGCACTATCCGGTGCTGTACACGGGTCCGGGCGGTCTGGTGGCGCACGAGTGCATTCTGGATCTGCGTCCCCTCAAGGACACCAGCGGCATTACCGTCGACGACGTGGCCAAACGCCTGATGGACTTCGGTTTCCACGCCCCGACGATGAGCTTCCCGGTGCCGGGCACGCTGATGGTCGAGCCGACCGAGTCGGAATCGAAGCACGAACTGGACCGCTTCATCGAGGCGATGGTGACGATTCGCGAGGAAATTCGCGCGGTGGAAGAAGGCCGTGCCGATCGCGAAGACAACCCGCTCAAGCACGCACCGCACACGGCCGATGTCGTGACCGCCGACGAATGGACGCACGCCTACGCGCGCAGCCAGGCGGCCTACCCGGTGAAGGCCCTGCGCGAGCGCAAGTACTGGCCGCCGGTCGGACGCGCCGATAACGTCTACGGCGACCGGAACCTGTTCTGCGCCTGTGTGCCGATGAGCGACTACGAGTAAAACGTCGCGATAATTCGACAAACGGGGGCCGGCAGAAACATTGCTGGCCCCTTTTTGTCTCTATAGGTGTAACGCGGATGCGCCAGACCGGCGGTATCCGTCGAGTCACCAATACGTTTCAGAACTTCAGGAAAGCCTCATGGCCGTTTCAGTTTTCGATTTGTTCAAGATCGGTATCGGACCGTCGAGTTCGCATACCGTCGGGCCAATGCGCGCGGCGCTGATGTTTGTGCAGGGCCTTGAGCGCGACGGCCTGCTGCCGCAAGTGGCATCGGTGCGTGCCGAGTTGTACGGCTCGCTCGGCGCGACCGGTAAGGGTCATGGCACCGACAAGGGCGTGTTGCTCGGCTTCATGGGCGAAGCGCCCGATACAGTCGATCCGTCGACGATTGCCGAGCGTCTCGCCACCCTGCGCCGCGAGAAGGTGCTGTCGATTCTCGGCAGGCACGAAGTGCCGTTCGTCGAGAAGGAGCACATGGTGTTCTACCGTCGCGAGGCGATGGCGGAGCATCCGAACGGTATGAAATTCCATGCGTTCGACGGCTCGGGCAACAGACTGCGCGAAGGGCGTTATCTGTCGGTCGGCGGCGGTTTCGTGGTGACGGCAGGCGCGTCGAATGCGCAGGTACTCTCCGCGCACGATCAGTTGCCGTATCCGTTCCGCACGGGCAAGGAATTGCTGGAGATGTGCCGCACGAGCGGCAAGTCCATCGCCCAGCTGATGTGGGAGAACGAAAAGGTCTGGCATCACGGCGAGAACGCGGAGGAGGACATTCGTCGCGGCTTGCTCAACATCTGGAATGTGATGCAGTCGTGCGTGACGCGCGGATGCGGTATCGGTAACGACGAAGCCGACGGCGAACTGCCGGGGCCGCTGCACGTGCGACGTCGCGCACCGGAGCTGTATCGTCAGTTGACGCAACGCGCGGAGCGTACGCTGTCGGATCCGCTGTCGGTGATGGACTGGGTGAACCTCTACGCGATTGCCGTCAATGAAGAGAACGCGGCGGGCGGTCGTGTCGTGACGGCGCCGACCAATGGCGCTGCGGGCATCATTCCGTCGGTGCTGCACTACTACGACCGCTTCGTGCACGGCGCGAACGAGCAGGGCGTGATCGACTTCCTGCTCACCGCCGGCGCGATCGGCATTCTGTACAAGCTGAACGCGTCGATTTCCGGCGCGGAAGTGGGCTGTCAGGGCGAAGTCGGTGTGGCGTGCTCGATGGCGGCCGGTGCGTTGGCAGCGGTACTGGGCGGGACGGTCGAGCAAGTCGAGAACGCCGCCGAGATCGGCATGGAGCACAACCTGGGCCTGACGTGCGACCCGGTCGGCGGCCTCGTGCAGATTCCGTGCATCGAGCGCAACGCAATGGCGTCCGTGAAGGCGGTGAATGCCGCACGCATGGCGCTGCGCGGCGACGGTGCGCACTACGTGTCGCTCGACTCCGTCATCAAGACGATGCGTGAAACCGGTGCCGATATGAAGACGAAGTACAAGGAAACGGCGCGCGGTGGACTGGCGGTGAATATCGTCGAGTGCTGACGCGTTCTGCGTAGAAATTTCAAAGCCGCACGGTTTTCGCCGTGCGGCTTTTTTCTTTTTGAGGCCCGTATTGTCGGTTTCGCGAGCGCGGTTCGCGAAGTTCGGGCATTTCCCAGACCTCTTTCGGACGCTTGCCTAGAGAATAGCGGGCTTGACGTCTTTACTGCCACGCACGATATGGCGTTGCGCGGCAGTGACGTGACTCAGAGAGGGCACGGACAATGCGAAAGAAGCAAACAGGCGCATTCCTGATTTCGGCTGCGATTGCGGTCGCGATCCTTGGCGTACTGATTTCGTTCTGGGGCGTGAATTACGCGCGTCAGATGCGAATCGAACGGGCCGAACGTATCGGCGAGGCGCTCAAGGTCGTCGGCGACAGAGTGCAGAGCTTCGTCGTCGAACATCATCATGAGATCGATGCGTTGTTACGCGGCACCGCAACGACGCTTAACGCGGGTGACGTGACATTCCATCGCGCGACGGATTCGCGCGGCATCGATTACATCGGCGATCTCACGGCCGCCAAGCTGATTGAAGCGACGCACGCGACGGGTATCGGTGAGCGTCCGCCGGGGAACGTCGGGAATTACGTCATTCGGGTTTATCTCGGATGCGACGACAAGAACACAAACTGCAACGTCGAAACGCTGACATATATCGAGAAACCGATTCCGAAATCCTATTCGTCCGATCCGGATATGGACGCTGCGGCCACTGCGGCCCGCAAGATCGGCGCACTCGGCGGGATTTCAACGCGGGACACCGGCGCCCCGTTCCGCTTTCTCGGCACAGGCGGCAGCAGGGCGGATGTGCCGAATCCACATCAGATCCCGGGACTCGTGGCAATGCGCGGTGGGTACTCGACCAGTGCGGCGGACGTCTTTCTCCGTCGCGATGGTTCGCGCGCAATGACTGGCGATCTGAAGATGGATAAGCACGATATCGTGGGCGCGGGGAAGATTACGGGAGGCGAGCTAAGTGTGGCGAGTGCGTCCGTGACCGGCACACTGGATCTGGGCAGCGCCACGATAAAGGGGGGGCTGAATCTGACCGATCCGAAGACCAAGGCGCGAAGCGACATTGTCGGGGCGCGAGACATCAGGGGAGACGGAAAGCTGACCATGGGGAGTCTTGAAGTCGCGAGCGCGAAGGTCGATGGCCCGCTGAGCGCGAGCAGCGTGCGGGTTGGTGGTGACTTGCGCGCAAGCAGTGCGGAGGCCAGGACGATGACATCCGACTGGATTTCCGCCGATACGGTCACAACGAAGAAGGCCTTGAAGTCGGGATCAGGTGTCGTCGTGCTGGAGAAGGAGTACCGCGTTGGCGGCGCTTGCGGTGGCGTGGGTGGCATCGAGCGCTCTGCGTCCAACGGCATTGCACTCGATGCGCGCGGGCGCGTGCTCTCATGTCAGGGCGGGTCCTGGCAATTGGCGAGTGCGCCGAAAACCGTGACTGAAGTGCCGGATCCCATCATTCAGGTCATCCGAAAAAATGAAGCGATGTGGCTCTCCATTTTCACGCCGGACCAGCATCAGGGGATGAGCAGTGTCCGTGGCGCGTTGGCCTGTGCAATGGTCGACGTGCCGCGCACCGGCGTGACGACTCCGGCATTCATTTCGGCCGGTGCCGATGTGGGCAGTCCCGAGATTACGTTGCAGCCCGACGGCTCGATATCGTTTTACCGGAGCGCGCTTGGGGCCACCGTTGCGTGTTTATCGCGATCGCAACAGGTAAAAGG
Organism: Pandoraea oxalativorans; assembly: GCF_000972785.3. Taxonomy (NCBI): domain Bacteria; kingdom Pseudomonadati; phylum Pseudomonadota; class Betaproteobacteria; order Burkholderiales; family Burkholderiaceae; genus Pandoraea; species Pandoraea oxalativorans. The sequence goes on along the minus strand of NZ_CP011253.3, from coordinate 5,429,899 downwards.
GAAGGTGTACTCGATAAACAGTGCCAATACCTGGACTTACCTCGACGTTGCACCGCGTGAACAGTTCGCAAGCGATTCCTTCGAGTTCCAGGACAGGGCCACCGCCATATTTACGCGTCGCCAACAAGAGCACGTCGTGATGGGCATCTGGAAATATGCGTGGAGCAATTGCAGAGGTAGCTATCGGGGCCGAATGAAAGGTGCGCTGGCCTGCACCGTGATGGAGCGAGACTGGTGCTATTCGACGTCCGGAGGTTCCAGACGAGCCTCAGTCGATATCGATACCGACGGAACGCCCATCGTCGACTTCGGCAATACGTATGGCGAAGTGACCTGCGCTTTTCCAACGAAGGCCCACGCACTGGCGGCAGGATTCTCCGTGTGCGGTTACGACGGCAACAACTGTGCAGCCAAATGGTGACCTGAACGCCCATGTGTCCGTCACATGAATGCCACATTCCCCCGCTAATCTACTCACCGATGTCTCCTTGCCTTGTCTTTGAGCCGCCCGGCGAACGCCGAGCGGCTTTTTTATTGACGCTGCGCGGAGGATGGCGACCTCAAAGGCGTCGGTGATTAGGAATAGGCGTAAAGTTCGGCGACAAAGTCCCGAACTGAGTGAATTCTTGCGATTCTCCGGCCTCACCCCCTGTTTCCCGGGGGACGACAGGTGTTTACGAAAGGAGACGCAATCGATGGAAAGTTGGCTCAATTCGGCGGTCGACGCGATTGGCGGGGCGCTGTCCGGCTACCCGCTGGTCATTACCCTGCTTGGCGCGGGCTTGTATTTCAGCGTGCGGTTCGGCGGCATTCAGATTCGCGCGTTTGCGCATAGCGTCAGCTTGCTGCGCACTTCGGGTGGTACGTCTGGCATTTCGCCGTTTCAGGCCTTTGCAACCGGACTTGCCAGCCGCGTCGGCACCGGCAACATCGCGGGTGTCGCGGTCGCGCTGACCATTGGCGGACCGGGCGCCATTTTCTGGATGTGGATGACGGCGTTGTTGGGCATGGCGTCGGCCTTTGTCGAGTCCACACTCGCCCAGATCTTCAAGGTTCCTCACCGTGACGGCACATTTCGCGGCGGGCCGGCATATTACATCCGGCTCGGACTCGGGTCGCGCAAGTTCGCCGTCGTCTTCGCCGTCGTGTTGCTCTACACGTTCGGCTTTGCGCTGAACTCCGTGCAGTCCAATTCCATCGCGAACGCACTTGAAGCCGCGTTCGGCTGGGAGCGGCAGTGGATCGGCATCTCGCTGGTTCTGCTCACAGCACCGATCGTCTATGGCGGGGTGCGTCGGGTGGCCCGATTCGCGCAATGGATCGTGCCGGTCATGGCCATGTCGTATCTGGGGCTGGCCGCCTATGTCTGCATCGTGAACATCGATCAGATCCCCGGGATGATCGCCATGATCTGGCGCCATGCGTTCGGGCTGGAGCCTGCTGCGGGCGGTATTGTGGGATACGCCGTCGGCCAGGCCGTGCTGATGGGCGTGAAGCGTGGCCTCTTCTCGAACGAGGCGGGCATGGGTAGTGCGCCCAATGCAGCGGCGGTGGCGACGGCGAAGCACCCGGTGCAGCAAGGACTGATGCAGATGCTCGGCGTGTTCTTCGACACCATCGTCGTGTGTTCGGCCACGGCATTCATGATTTTGCTGTCGGGGCAGTTCATCCCCGGCTCGGGCCCGGAAGGCGCCGTGCTGACGCAACGTGCGCTGGGCGTGCACTTCGGTGACTGGGCCGTGATCTTCACCGGCATCACCGTATTTTTTCTCGCCTATTCCAGCGTGCTCGGCAACTACGCGTTCGCCGAAGTGAATATGGACTTCCTGACGCAACGCCCCTGGCTCCTCAACATCTTCCGTGCGTTCGTGTTGCTCGCGGTCATGCTGGGCTCCGTCGCGAGCTTGCCGCTGGTGTGGAGCTTTGCCGACGTGGGCACGGCGTTGATGGCGTTCATTAACCTCGTCGCGATTGGCCTGTTGATGCGTTACGCACAGGCCGCGTGGTGTGACTATCAGGCGCAGCGCAAGGCGGGGGTTGCCGAACCGGTGTTCGCGCGCGACGCATTGCCGCCCGCGTTGCGCGAGACGTTGCCAGCGGACGTCTGGCCCGCGACGCGCGAATTGACGACCACTGGCGATAAGGCGGCCGGTCGGCGCGGCGAAGATGTCGAAGACGCAATAACGCCAAACGCTGTCTGATCAAACGGTGCGCTCTGGAGCGTACCATCGTCCAGGACGCGTCAAAAAGCACAAGGGCCGGTGAGTCATCCTCACCGGCCCTCGTCTTTTTACTGCGGCGCCTTGCGCGCCAAGTGTCGACGCTCAGGCACGTCGTGGCTTACTTGCCGCCGACGGTTTCCAGCACGGTCCACTTGCCGTCCACGACCTTGTACAGCGTGATCGAGCCGTACTTCAGGTCGCCCACGTTGTCGTAGGCCAGCTCACGCGTGGTCACGCCGGGCATGCTCGTCTTCGCCAGCACCGGCAGGTACTTGGCCGGGTCCGTCGAGTTGGCCTTCTTCATGGCCGACATCATGGCCATTGCGCCGTCATAAGCGTAGGGCGAGTAGGTTTCCGGGCCTGCACCGAACTTGGCCTTGTAACGCGACTCGTAAGCGGCGCCACCGGGCATCTTGTCGAGCGGCAGACCGGCGAGCGAGACGACTGAGCCGTTGGCGGCGTCGCCGGCGATCTTCAGGAAGGCGTCCGACTTGACCATTTCGCCCGCCATCAGCGTGGCCTTGATGCCGAGTTCGCGCATTTGCTTGGCGAGCGGGCCGGCCTGTGCGTCGGCACCACCGTAGAACACCACGTCCGGGTTGGAGCGCTTCAGGTTCGTGAGAATGGCCCGGAAGTCCACGGCCTTGTCGTTGGCGAATTCGCGACGCACGATCTTGCCGCCGGCAGCCTTGGCGGCTTTCTCGAACTCGTCTGCCAGACCCTGACCGTAAGCGGTACGGTCATCGACGATGGCGATGTTCTTGAAGCCCAGTTTTTTGACGGCAAACGTGCCGACGACCGAACCCTGCTGGATGTCGGACGTCATCATGCGGAACGTGGTCTTGAAGCCCTGCTTGGTGTATTCCGGGGCCGTGGCCATGGCGATTTCCGGAATACCGGCCTGCGCGTAGATGCGCGACGCGGGAATGGTCGTGCCGGAGTTGAAGTGGCCGAGCATGCCCTTGATGCCGTTATCGACCAGCTTCTGTGCAACGAGCGAGCCCTGACGCGGGTCGGCCTGATCGTCTTCGGCGTGCAGCACGAACTTCACCGGCTTGCCTTCGATGGTCGGCTTGGTCGCGTTGTACTCGTCGACGGCCAGTTGAATGCCGTTCTGCATGTCCTTGCCGTAGTGGGCCTGAGCGCCCGTGAGCGGTGCGGCAAAACCCAGCTTCACTTCCTGTGCCTGTTGCGCGTTGGCCGCGCCAAATGCGAGCAGCCCCGCGACTGCGACGGCGCTAGCCGTAAGCTTCGATTGCATCAACCCTCTCCTTGCATGTGTTTGTCGTTGACTGGCGTGTCTGCGGGATCGCCGCGGCACGCCTTTCTTGAAAACGTCGTCGACAACGGGCCGGTTGACCCGTGGCGGCATCAGTCGCGATCAAACGCAAAATGCGTCCGACGCGGCAGTATTGGATGGCTGCTCGCGCCGGTCAAGAGGGAGAAATTCCGATAGAAGGTGCTACCGCCTTATGGCGAAGGTTGCGCCGCCGGCGCCTCGGTGCCACCGCCGATGACTTCGCCGGTCGATTTGCCCTCGCGGATGTCTTTCAGCATCGTTTCGGCGGCGGCGTAACGCGCCAGTACCTCGGCGCTCGGCGCACGATCCAGTCTGCTGACGACGTACAGCGCCAGACCGCCCAGCGCGAAGCCCGGCACGATCTCGTACAGGTCGAACCAGCCGAACTGCTTCCAGATCAGGACCGTAGCAGCCCCGACCACGATGCCCGCCAGTGCCCCGTTACGGGTGACACGCGGCCACAGCAAGGTGGCCAGCACCAGCGGACCGAAGGCCGCTCCGAAACCTGCCCAGGCGTAGCTGACCATGCCAAGGACGCGACTCTCCGGATCCATCGCGAGCAGCACGGCCACGACGGCCACGGCCAGCACCATGGCGCGGCCGATCCACACGAGATGCTTCTGGCTCACCGGTCCGCGCGCAAAGGTCTTGTAGAGGTCTTCCGTGAGCGCGCTGGAGCACACCAGCAACTGGCACGACAGTGTGCTCATGACGGCGGCGAGAATCGCCGCCAGCAGCACGCCTGCAAGCCATGGCGTGAAGAGTTGCGTCGTGAGCGCCATGAAGATGGTTTCGGCGTTCGCCTGCACACCCGTGCCCAACTCGGGACGCGCGCTATAAAACGCCAGTCCGAAGAAGCCCACGGCCACCGCGCCCGCCAGGCACAGCACCATCCACGTCATGCAGATGCGACGCGCCTGCGGAATCGCCGCCGCCGAGCGCGCGGCCATGAAGCGCACCAGAATGTGCGGCTGGCCGAAATAGCCGAGGCCCCACGCGAGCATCGAGATCACGCCGATGGGGGCAAGATCGCCGAACCAGTCGGTGTGTGCGGGATGCACGGCGGTGACGGCGGTGACCGCCGCGACGGGCCCGCCGTCGATCGTGATGACGGCAATCGGCGTGACGACGAGGGCTGCGAACATCAGCGAGGCCTGCACCGTGTCCGTCCAGCTCACGGCAAGGAAGCCGCCGATGAAGACGTAAGCGATCGTCGCGACGGCGCCGATCCACAGGGCAGTGTGATAGTCGAGGCCGAACATCGTCTCGAACAGACGTGCACCGGCCACCACGCCCGAGGCGCAATAGATCGTGAAGAACGTGAGAATCACGAGCGCCGTAACGATGCGCAGCACGTGACTGCGGTCGCCGAAGCGTTGCGTCAGGTATTCGGGGAGCGTCAGCGCGTTGCCGCAGACTTCCGTGTGCACCCGCAGCCGTGCCGCCACGAGACGCCAGTTAGCCCAGGCGCCGATGGCCAGGCCGATCGCGATCCAGACACCGGACAGGCCGCCGACGTAGATCGCGCCGGGCAAGCCGAGCAACAGCCAGCCGCTCATGTCGGAGGCACCTGCGGACAGTGCGGTGACGAAGCTGCCGAGACGGCGTCCGCCCAGAATGTAGTCCGAGAGGTTGTTGGTCGATCGGTAACCGAGCCAGCCGATCACCAGCATCAACAGCAAATAGACGGTGAACGAGACCGCCGTGGGATTCCAAAGGGACATGTTGCCTCCTTGTACGGCTCAGGAGCGCGCCGTGCCTGACTTCCGGCATGACGAAAGGGGCAAACGCGTGCTGAAGACCGCAATGGCCGACGATACGTGTCGTCGGCACGGGTTAACCGCTCGAAGGCGGTGAGACGCGTTATATGTCGGGGGCGGGCGCGACGATACCTCGAATTCGCTCAAAACTGCGCATGTACGCAGCTAGCGGCGCGACGGCATCGCAGGTGAGCTAACGGTAATGCGCGGGGATTGCGGAAGCGGTTTGCGGAGACTGCGGCGGGGCGTGGGAAACGGTCTCGTGCGAGACGTTTGGGGCGGGCGTGGCTGTGACGACGCATCCCGGATTCGGGGGTGAGACCGGCGCGTCAGCGGGGAAATGACGGGGTGACTGCGGAAAAGGGCACCGAAGCGCAACAAAGGGCACCGCCAGATTTAGGACGAATCCGGGAGGAAACGTCGCCAAATCCGGCGGGATGCCATCGAAGCGTCGAACGATCAGCCGATGGTCATGAGGTTGGCGTTACCGCCGGCGGCGGCCGTGTTGACCGACACCGAGCGCTCGCACAACAGACGTTCCAGCGCGTAGTCGTCGCCCGCCGCCAGCGCCTCGGGGGCGAGGCCCTGCATCGACAGAATCGGACCGTTGCGCGTGGCGATGCGGCGGTTCAGCGCGCGCAGCTCGTCGCTGTCGCCTTCGAACAGCACTGCAGCCAGTGCCGCTTCGCTCGCGGCATCCGCACCGGCCGCCAGCACCGATGCACGTCCCTTGAGCGTCGCGGGCAACGCACCCACGAGTTCGCGGGCGGCGGCGCTATCGGTGAACACAGCGTTGTTACCCGTGGCCAGTACGGCCGCGAGTTGCGTGCGTGCACCGAGCGTCGTCGCCGCGACGCACAGTACCGGGCCGCGCGGCTCCAGACCGTACGTGTTGCGCTCGCCGGTCGGACCCGGCAGCACGGCGGTAGCGTCGAGTGCGGACGTCGCCAGATAACGGTCGACGCGATCGACGGCAGCGGCGCTGTCCGCTTGCTGACGCAGCCAGTCACGGTAGTTCACCAGCGGCGAGAGTGCGGCTTCGTTGCGGTTGAGCTCCGGTGCGAGGGCGGCGGGACGCGTCGCCAGCAGTCGCGGCAGATACATCGGACCACCCGCTTTCGGACCGGTCCCAGACAATCCTTCGCCGCCGAACGGCTGCACGCCGACCAGGGCGCCGATCACGTTACGGTTCACATAGACGTTGCCGACATGCGCACGCTCGGTCACGTAAGCGATGGTTTCGTCGATACGCGTATGCACACCGAACGTCAGGCCGTAGCCCGTGCCGTTGATCTGGTCGAGCAGCTTGTCGAGTTGCGCGCGCTTGAAGCGAATCACGTGCAGCACCGGGCCGAAGACTTCGCGTTGCAACGCCTTCAGGTCGGTCAGTTCGATGAGCGTCGGCGGCACGAAGGTGCCATGGCGGGCGGCGTCCGGCAGCGTCAGTTGCTCGACAGGGAAGCCCTTGGCGCGCATCTGTTCGATGTGACGGGTGATGCCGTTCTGCGCTTCGGCGTCGATCACCGGGCCGACGTCGATGGACAGGCGATCCGGGTTGCCGATCGCAAGCTCCTGCATCGCGCCCTTGAGCATGTGCAGCGTTTTGTCGGCGATGTCGTCCTGCAAGCACAGCACGCGCAGGGCGGAGCAGCGCTGACCGGCCGAGTCGAAGGCCGAGGCAAGTACGTCGTACACGACCTGTTCGGGCAGTGCCGACGAGTCGACGATCATGGCGTTCTGACCGCCGGTCTCCGCGATCAGCGGGATCGGGCGGCCGTTTGCGTCCAGACGATCGGCCAGCGTGCGCGCGATGATGCGGGCGACTTCGGTCGAACCGGTGAACATCACGGCCTTGGTGCGAGCGTCGGCAACGAGCGCAGCACCGACGGTCTCGCCGGTGCCGGGCAACAGTTGCAGCGCGCCGGACGGCACACCGGCCGCTTGCATCAGACGCACGGCTTCGGCGGCGATGAGCGGGGTTTGCTCGGCTGGCTTGGCGATGACCGGGTTACCGGCCGCCAGCGCCGCAGCGACCTGACCGACGAAGATGGCGAGCGGGAAGTTCCACGGGCTGATACACAGGACCGGGCCCAGCGGACGGTGCGTGTCGTTCGAGAAGCCCTGACGGATCTGTGCGGCATAGTAACGCAGGAAGTCGACGGCTTCGCGGACTTCGGCAACGGCGTTTGGCAGCGACTTGCCCGCTTCACGCACGCACAGACCCATGAGCGTGGGCATGTGTGCTTCGAGCAGGTCGGCCGAGCGCATCAGGCAGTCGGCACGCTCTTCGACCGGCGTGGCTTGCCAGATCGGGGCCGCAGCCACGGCGTGCGTCAGTGCGGCTTCCACGTCGGCGGACGTCGCTTCGATCACCTGACCCACGATGTCGCGCAGATCGGCCGGGTTGCGCACAGCGCGCGGCGTGCCTGCCGTGCGTTCGCCGTCACCCAGCATCGGGGCGGCGCGCCACGGCGTGCCCGCACTCGCGAGCAGCGCCGACGACAACGAAGCCAGACGGTGTTCGTTCGAGAGATCGAAGCCCGACGAGTTGGCGCGCGACGTGCCGTACAGATCGCGCGGCAGCGGAATCTTGGCGTGCGGTGCGCCGAGCGGTTGCACCTTCTCGGCTTCGGTGATCGGGTCGGCGATCAGTTCGTCGACGCTGACGGTCTCGTCGGCAATACGGTTGACGAACGACGTGTTCGCGCCGTTTTCCAGCAGACGGCGCACGAGGTACGCGAGCAGCGTTTCGTGCGTGCCGACCGGCGCATACACGCGACACGGTCGCGCCAGCTTGCCCGCTGCGATGGCGCCGACCACTTCCTCGTACAGCGGCTCGCCCATGCCGTGAAGGCACTGGAACTCGTACTGACCGGGGTAGTAGTTATTGCCCGCGAGGTGATAGATCGCCGACAGCGTGTAAGCGTTGTGCGTGGCGAATTGCGGATAAATGGCGTCCGGCACCGCGAGCAGCTTCTTCGCGCAGGCGAGGTACGACACGTCCGTATAGATCTTGCGGGTGTAGACCGGGTAGCCTTCGAGGCCGTCGACCTGCGCGCGCTTGATTTCGGTGTCCCAGTAAGCGCCCTTGACCAGACGCACCATGATGCGGTGACGGCTGCGGCGGGCCAGATCGATGATGAAGTCGATCACGAACGGGCAGCGCTTCTGATACGCCTGCACCACGAAGCCGATGCCGTTCCAGCCAGCCAGTTCCGGATCGAAGCACAGGGCTTCGAGCAGATCGAGGGAGATTTCGAGGCGGTCGGCTTCTTCGGCGTCGATGTTCAGGCCGATGTCGTAAGTGCGGGCCAGCTTGGCCAGCGCCTGCACGCGCGGCAGCAACTCACTGACCGTGCGCTCATGCTGGCTGCGCGAATAGCGCGGATGCAGTGCCGAGAGCTTGATCGAGATGCCCGGGCCCTCGTAGATGCCGCGTCCGGCCGACGCTTTGCCGATGGCGTGAATCGCCTGCTCGTAGCTGGCGTAGTAACGCTGTGCGTCTTCTTCCGTCGTCGCGGCTTCGCCTAGCATGTCGTACGAGTAGCGGAAGCCTTGCGCCTCGTACTTGCGGCTGTTGGCGAGGGCTTCGGAGATGGTCTCGCCGGTGACGAACTGCTCGCCCATCAGGCGCATGGCGATGTCCACGCCCTTGCGGATGAGCGGTTCGCCGCCGCGGCCGATCAGGCGCGTGAGGGCTTTGGTCAGACCCGCCTCGCTCGTCGTGGTGACGAGCTTGCCCGTGATCATCAGGCCCCAGGTCGCGGCGTTGACGAACATCGACGGCGAGTTGCCCATGTGGGCGTGCCAGTCGCCCTTGCTGATCTTGTCGCGGATCAGCGCGTCACGCGTAGCCTTGTCGGGAATGCGCAGCAGCGCTTCGGCCAGACACATCAGCGCCACGCCTTCCTGGCTCGACAGCGAGAATTCGTGAATCAGACCTTCCACGCCCCCGCCGGTGCTCTTGCCGCGCAAGGCGACGACGAGCTTGCGGGCGAGGTCGGAGGCCAGCGTTGCCGTGGCCGGTGCGAGCTTGGCCTGACCGACGAGCACGGGCACGCACTCGGGTTCCGGACGACGGTACGCGGCCGTGATGGCCGCACGCAGCACCGATTGCGGTTGCACGTTCTGCGCGAACTCCAGGAACGGGTGCGGCACGGTGTCGTCGCCGGCATGGCCGTCGATCACCTCGGTGCCCGACTGGGTTGCACCGCTTAGCTCAGGCGGCAGCGCGCCGCTTTCGATGCGCTCCAGATAAGCGAAGATCGCCTGTTTGATGAGCCAGTGAGGGGTGCGCTCGATTTGCTGGGCGGCCGTCTTGAGACGGGTGCGCAGGATATCGTCGACCTTGACGCCGAGAGTGGTATTAGCCATGAGAAGGGACCCTGATGACGCGAAAACGCAAAAATGCGTGACACCCATAGCGGGTGAATGGCGGCATCGTAACCGGGTTTCGAAAGAGGTGCAACCAGAGTCAAAATTAGGGTTGCACCCCGGTGCTGCTCATGGGGTAACCAACGCCGAGTTACTTCTGGTCGGTGCCGTAAGTCGTGCCCAGATACTCGGAGATCAGCTTGACCTGATCCTCGGGAATCGGCGCGCCGTAGACTTTCACCATCTTGGTCACTTCGGCGTGCCAGAACGCGGACGGCATGGGCGGCTGCGAGTTGATGTAGTCGACGGAGTGGCACATCACGCACCACGCGCTGGCCGCCTGATGGCCCGCGCGCGTCGACGCCTTGAGCTGCGACGTTTCTTGCGGCAACTCGGTGCCGAGTTTTGCGGCTTGCCATGTCTGGCCGCCGTCGGTCGAGAACTGGACGTCGCGAATGCCCTCGCCGCCGTCGAACGCAATGCCGCGCACGCGCATCGGTTTGCCTGCGGTCACTTGCTGGCCGTCGGTGTGGCTGGTGACGAATGTCTCCTGTGGGGACTTCTTATGTGCGGATGACGTGAACCATTCGACGTGCAGCGTTCTATGGCCGCATCGTCGGAGTTTCTTCCGATATTGTAAAATTTTCGGAACGCTACATACCGTTTTATATTTCGAGGGGATCCACTTCGAGATGCCAGCGAACGGGCGCTTTCAACGCGCGTAACTCGCTCATCCAGTGGGTGAGGAAGCGTTGAAGCGCGCCCCGGTGGGGGCTCTCGACCACTAGTTGCGCCCGGTCGGTCCCTGCGATGCGGACCATCGTCATGGGGACGGGGTCCCACAAGGAGATGCGCGGATCGTTCAGCGCCGGGGTGCCGGCGATTTCGCGGGCTTGCTTCAGGAACGCCATGGCGTCGTCGAGCTTGCGGGCTTCGGCGCGCAGGAGTGCCTGATGGGTGTATGGCGGCAACAGTGCGACGCGGCGCTCTTCGAGCTGCTGCGCGGCAAAGCCCGCGTAGTCGTGGCGCATGAGCGACGCGAAGAGCGGGTGCGACGCGTAGCGTGTCTGAATCAGCACGTCGCCGGGGCCGTCTGCCCGCGCGGCGCGTCCGGCACGGCCCGCGACCTGCATGAGCTGGGCGAAGAGCCGTTCGGCTGCCCGGAAGTCGTGCGAGAAGAGCGCGCTGTCGGCGTTGACCACACCCACCAGCGTGACGTTACGGAAATCGTGTCCTTTGGCCACCATCTGCGTGCCGATCAGAATGTCGACCTCGCCCGCATGCACCTGCGCAAACAGGGCTTGTGCGCTGCCTTTGCGACGCGTACTGTCGGCGTCGATCCGCGCGAGCCGGGCGTCGGGGAAGTGTTCGGCGAGCGCTTCTTCGATCCGTTGCGTGCCGCGTCCGAGCGGCGCCAGATCGAGATTGCCGCAGTCGGGGCAGGCGTGGGGAATGCGCGATTCGGCCCCGCAATGGTGGCAACGCAGGCGACGCTCGGGTTTGTGCAGCACCATGTGTGCGCTGCATCGGCGGCAGTCGCTGATCCATCCGCACGCGTCGCAGTTGAGCACGGGCGCATAACCGCGCCGATTGAGGAACAGCAGGCTTTGCTCGCCCGCTTCCAGTCGCGCACGGATGGCCGCGAGCAACGGCTGAGACAGCCCTTCATGGACGACACGCTGACGCTTGCGCTCGATCTCCATGTCGATGAGCGACACGCGCGGCAGCACAGCGTCGGGGGTGGCACGCTGGGGCATGGCCAGACGCACGTAGCGGCCTTGCTCCGCACGGTTCCAGCTGTCGAGCGACGGTGTGGCCGAGCCGAGCACCACAGGAATGCGCAGGCGGTTTGCCCGCCAGATGGCGAGGTCGCGCGCGGAGTACCTGAGGCCTTCCTGTTGCTTGTAAGACGGATCGTGTTCTTCGTCGACGACGATCAGCCGCAGGTGGGGCAACGAGGCCATCACCGCCAGACGTGTGCCCAGCACGATGCGTGCTTCGCCACGATGGGCGGCGAGCCAGTGCCGGGCGCGCTCGCCCTCGGCCAGTGCGCTGTGCAGGGTGACGAGCGTCTCGTCGGGGAAGCGCGCGCGGAACACGCCTTCGAGCTGCGGCGTCAGGTTGATTTCCGGGACGAGCACGAGCACCTGAGCATCGCGCACGTCCCGCGTATGCAACGCTTCGGCAACCGCGCGCAAATAGACTTCGGTCTTGCCGCTGCCGGTGACGCCGTAGAGCAGAAAGGGTGGGCACGCGGGGGTGTCGTCGGTGGTCGGCGTCTTATCCAGACGCTGCGCGCCAGCGGCGATCAGGGCGTCGTGAATAGCACCGACTGCCTCCGCTTGTCCGACGGTGAGCGTCTTGGTGCCGAGCGGGCTGGCGCTGTCGGTGTGATCGTCCAGCAGCTCGGCGAGTCCGGCGGTCGACTCGTCACCGGTGTCGGTAGGTTCGGCGTCCTCTGCATCTCCTGCGTCCGCTTCATCCTCGACGTCGCGCACCGTTTCATGAAACGGCACGGTCTCGACGACGACCCATCCGGCGCCCGCCCATTGTTTGAGTACGTCCGCAGCCTTCGAACACAACGCCCTGGCTTCGTCGGCATCGAGCGCGCCCGCCTGCGCAAGCCCTTCGGCGAGGCGTCGCTGAGCGCGCAGTCGCGCAGGAACGTTCTCCATCAGCGTGGGCAGTGCGCCGTCGGCGATGCGGAAACGTTGCACGCCGCGTTGCGCGAGCAGGCGCGGCCAGCGCATCGGTGTGCGCAGATGGCCGGGGATCGCGGGCAGCGCAACTTCCCCGATCCCGCGCTGGTAGTAACGCGACGCGAACTGCATCAGGTCGCGCCAATCGTCGCCAAGCGGCGGCAATTCGTGCCAGACAGAGGTCACTTCGCGCAGCTTCGCAGGCGCAACTTCGCTGCGCTGCGTCAATTGCCAGACAACGCCGACAACCTGTCGTCGTCCGAAGGGAACCTGCACCAGTTGACCCGGGCTTGCCGCCCGATCCAGACGGTAGTCGAACAGCGTGATCAGCGGCGTATCGAGCGCAACGCGAGCGATGGCGGGCGTACCCGCACGGGGCGGGGCCGCCGGAGCAAGTGCATCGTCGTGCGATGCGACGCTCGGTTCGGAAAGGTCGTCGGCGCGGGTCAAACTTAAAGTGAATCCTGAGAAGTCTCGGTAAACCCCGGATTTGAGTCGGCTTTCCGGCAGCTTCGAAACGCTTGTGGATAACTATGTTGAGAACTGTGGGGATTACGGTTCGTCAGCCTCGCTGCACGGCCCTCGCATCGCCTGGCACCTCGACTTTGCTTGAATCAAAATTGCTTTTTGATCAATAGCTTATGAATGACGTCGACGGTGCCTTATCGACGTCTCTCACTTGCGGCGGCGCAGCGAGAATTTGTGCATAAGTCTTCGGGACAACTCCGTAAATTGGAGGGGTTATTCGACTGCTTTTCCCTTGACATTCCCCACTTGAAACGCCGGTTGGGTTTGCAGGGCGAAATGCCCCGCGAACCCGCATCCTCGCTTGCGCGTGTTTTTGATCACGCAATCCGACGCACCTCTCGGCTATAGCTGTGCACCTCGTCCACGAGCGCCGCGACGTGCTCGGGATTGCTGAATTGCGAGATGCCGTGTCCAAGGTTGAAGACGTGCCCTGGTGCATTGCCGTACGCGTCGAGTAGTCGGCGCACCTCGGTGCGGATGGCGTCGGGCGCGGCAAACAGGGCGGTGGGGTCGAAATTGCCTTGCAGTGCACAACGCTCGCCCACGCGACGACGGGCCGCCGCCAGATCGACGGTCCAGTCCAGCCCGATGGCATCCGGGCCGGTGTCCGCAATGGCTTCGAGCCACTGACCACCGCCCTTGGTGAAGACGATGTGCGGAATGCGGGCGCCGTTCCATTCGCGATGCACGCCTTCGAGCGCCTTCTTCATATAGGCCAGCGAGAAGCGCTGATACAGGCCGTCGGCCAGTGCGCCGCCCCAGGTGTCGAACACCATGATGGCTTGCGCGCCCGCTTCGATCTGGGCGTTGAGATAGGCGGCGACGGCGCGCGCGTTGGTCTCGAGGATATGCGTCATCAGATCGGGACGCTCGTACATCATCGTCTTGACGGTACGGAAGTCGGCCGAGCCTTGCCCTTCGACCATGTAGCACGCGAGGGTCCACGGGCTGCCCGAGAAGCCGATGAGCGGGACGCGGCCGTTCAGGGCGCGGCGGATTTCACTGACCGCGTCGAACACGTAGCGCAGGCTGTCCAGATCCGGGGCCTGAAGGCGGCGCACGTCATCTTCGGTGCGCAGCGGATGCGCGAAGCGCGGGCCTTCGCCCGCTTCGAACGACAGGCCGAGGCCCATGGCGTCGGGGATGGTGAGAATGTCCGAGAACAGGATCGCGGCGTCGAGCGGGAAGCGTTCAAGCGGTTGAAGCGTGACTTCGGTGGCGTAGGCAGGGTTCTTGGCCAGCGCCAGGAAGCTGCCTGCCTTGGCACGGGTCGCGTTGTATTCGGGCAGGTACCGGCCCGCCTGACGCATCAGCCAGATCGGCGTGTACTCGGTCGGCTGGCGCAGCAGGGCGCGCAGGAAAGTATCGTTTTGCAGAGCTTGGGACACGTCGCAGTGGTGGTCAGAGGGTTTTGGGCAAGCGGCCATTTTACTCGGGTATCCGGGGGCTGGACGCGCGCCGGGCCGTTATGCCGCACATAAGCGCTCGGGAGGGACGCGCGCTGTGGCGTCGATTTTTTTGCGTGGGTTGGCGGCGCCGCGCCCGAACCCGTAGTATGAGAGGTCCACGCGCCGTCACAGACGGCGCGGGAAACGTGTGCGTCACAACGCCAGTAAAACAATACGGAGACAAGCATGACAGTCACGAAGATGGCCGCCCGCGCGGCCCTCATGGCAGGGACGGCGCTTGCCGTCACCTTCGCCACCGGTATCACGACAGCCACCCTCGCTCAGGCGCAGTCCGCCACGCCCCAGCCTTCCACCGTCCATTCCCGACTCGACGACATCGTGAAGTCGGGCACCCTGCGTGCGTGCGCGACGGGCGACTACAAGCCCTATTCGTTCCGCCGTCCGGACGGTCAGTTCGAAGGCATCGACGTGGATCTGGTCGCCTCGCTGGCGAAGTCGCTCGGCGTGAAGCCGGCGATCGTTCCTACGACGTGGAAGGCGCTGATGGAGGATTTCTCCGCCGGTAAGTGCGATATCGCCGTCGGTGGCATCTCGGTAACGCTCGATCGCGCCGCACGCGCTTATTACAGCAAGGTGGTGATGATCGACGGGAAGTCGCCGATCGTTCGCTGTGCCGACGTGGCCAAGTACCAGACGCTCGCCGATCTGAATAAACCCAGCACGCGGGCCATCGCCAACCCCGGTGGCACCAACGAACGCTTCGCCCGTCAGCACCTCCCCAACGCCACCCTCACCATCTACCCGGATAACGTCACGATCTTCCAACAAATCGCCGACGGGAAAGCCGATGTCATGGTGACGGACTCCTCCGAGACGTTGCTCCAGCACAAGCTCAATCCCGCCTTGTGCCCGGTCAATCCCGATAAGCCGCTTCAGTTCGGCGAGAAAGCCTACCTGCTGCCGCGCGGCGACGACGTCTTTAAACATTACGTCGATCAGTGGCTCAACCTCGCTCAGAAAACCGGCGAGTATCGGGCCGTTGTCGATAAATGGCTGAAGTGAGGGCGTAAAGCCAACGCTTCACCCTCCCCACACCGCAGCGACACCGAAACAAGGGGGGCGCTCCCCTCCGTTCCACTACCTTTAAGTCACTGCGGTGAGCGCCCCCCCTTGTTCCGGCCTGCCTTGCCCAAGGCCAGAAAACCCCTCGGTCTTCTGGCCCTGTCGCTTTTCTTTTTTTATCCCAACCACTCTCTTAGTCGCTGTGCGGCGTCGTGCATCACCATCCTTGCCTGCGGCACAAATGGCTGCAATCTCGCAAAACTGTGCGTGAGGCCCGCCGCTTCAATGATCTCCGCCCTTGCGCCCGTGCGTGCGGCGAACTGCGCGTACGCCACCGCCTCGTCATGCAACGGGTCGTACTCCGCCGCAATCACCAGACTGTTCGGCAACGGATGACGCGGCGCTTGCGCCATCAAATTCACCCGGACATCGTCCTCCGCCGGTTCTGCGTCACCCAGAAATTCCTTCCAGTACCAACGCATCTCGTCACGCGTTAAGCCCACACCGTCCGCCAACCGCTCGTAACTCGGCGTGTCGAACCGATTCTGGACCACCGGGTAAATCAGCAACTGGGCGCCCACCATGCCGGGATGCTTGTCGTTGAACCACGCTGCCGCCTGCGCCGCCAGATGACCCCCCGCGCTATCGCCTGCCACAGCCAGACGATCAAGACTCACGCCCAGTCGCGCTCGCTGCTCCGCCGCCCAGGCAAGCGCTTCTCGCGCATCGTCGACCGGCGTCGGGAACGGATGCTCCGGCGCCAGCCGGTAGTCGACGCTCAACACCGCCACGTCCGCATCCTGCGCGAGCAAGGCCGCCACGGTGCCATGCGTGTCGATGTCGCCAACGACCCAACCACCCCCATGGAAGTACACGACCAGTGGGACGGTGCGACCCACAGGGCGATACAAGCGCGCACGCAGGTTGCGGCCCGGCAAAGGAATGTCGAACGTCTCGCTACGCAAACCCGCCGGTAACGGACGCAAGGCCTCGACTGCGACGGTCGCGAATTGGGCCCGGACTTCCTGCGGCGTCGGTGCAGGCGCGTTTTCAGGAGTGGGGTACTTACGCGCCATCAGGTCGTAGTAGGCGAGCAAATCGGCATCGATAGTCATGGCAGCAAAAGATTGGCGTTATGGAAGGAGCGGAGGACGTCGGAATTTCTTGTTTTTCGGGACGCGACAATGCGACATTTCGTCGGTCGCCGACCGGCTTTGGCTGACTCGGCTAACCACCGCCCTGCATCAGCCAACGTTGATGTTCGATCTTCACGCAGCGGTCCATCACGACATCCAGCCCCGCCGCCAGCGCGACGGCCGCAGCTTCGTCGTTCTCGATGCCCAACTGCATCCACAGGCTTGTCGCACCGATGTCCACGGCCTCCTGCGCGATGGGCGGAATGTCCGCACTGCGCCGAAAACAGTCGACCATCTGGATGCGTACGCCCTCAGCCCGCAAGGCGTCCGCTGCCTCGCTCAAGCTCGCGTAGACGGTTTCGCCCAATATCGTTTCGCCCGAATCCGCCGCCTGCGGATTGACCGGCACGATCCGGTAGCCGTGCTGCTGCATATAGCGCGATGTGGTGAAACTCGGCCGGTCCGGCCGCGGCGACAATCCCACGACGGCGATCACCCGATCCCGCGCAAGAATCTGCCCCAGTCGTTCAATGGTTTCCATTGCTCACTTTGTTGCCACGCACAAAGTTTGAAAGTAGCACATTGCAACCGACGGCGTGCGAGACGCGATAGCGCGCGGAGGTAAGCCCGGTGTGGCGTCCCGCGACGGCAGGTCATCGGACTCAGTCGCCAATGGTGGTGAGCCCATCCGTAAGTCCACCCCTAAGTCCACCCATACCGCACGCCATTTTCGCGAAGGCGGCGGTTGGCAAAACGCCATCGTCCATCTGAAATAAGCAGCGCAATAGCAGAGGGTTGTCGGGCTTGGATGCGAATGCGCTCAGAGGAAGCGACGAGGGTGCCGAGGAAATGCTTTATCCGGCGAGTTATTCAGGATGACGAACCAACATGGGCCATTTATGTCGTTTCTGAAGCCCTTGCCGGACAAGGCTTTGGGGGGTGTCGATGCGACGAGGTAACGCTCTGGGTGTTACAACCTGAAACACTTTGTTACCCCTCCGGCCAAACCTTTCCACCACAATGCATCTCAACGCGGAAGTGCTTATCCCCCGGTAACACAGCAGCGCGACTGTATCGGCAAGAGGCGTCCCCCGGCGCGAATTGCAAGTGGTTCGATGCAGTGCTCCGAATCTGGTCTCCTCGCGCTAACCCCGTAGCGTGTGGTTTTGGCGGGCCCGTGTGTCCCGCCATTTTTTTTGCCTGCTTCGTCCTACATCTTTCCTAAGACTTTCTCCGACGTTTCTCGCGTTCTCTCTGCGATTGTTTCGACCTCCGATGTATTTTTCGAAAGTCGATTTACGCCTGCGTAAAACATCGTCGCGTGAAGTTATGACCTTCCGAGCGATCCGAGCGATCAATCCCAATCCGCTGTCGGGATTGATGACGGCTACGCCCTGACGGACGTCAACGTGACGCTGTCGCTCTGAGCCATGGCTTGAGCCAGCCCAGTCCCGCACGGGTCTCGCCCTGCGGACGGTACTCGCACCCCACCCATCCCGCGTATCCCAACTCATCCAGCAACCGGAACAGGAACGGGTAATTCACCTCGCCGGTGTCGGGTTCGTGCCGTGCAGGCACGCCGGCGACCTGCACATGGCCGATGTTGCCGATGTACTGGCGCAGCTTCATCGCCAGGTCGCCTTCGACGATCTGGCAGTGGTAAGCGTCGAACTGGACCTTGAGATTGCCTGCGCCAACTTCTGATCGAATGGCGTGCGCCTGATCCTGACGCGTCAGGAAATAGCGCGGAAAGTCGCGCGGATTGATCGGTTCGATCATGACGGTGACGCCATGCGCCGCCGCCTGACTTGTCGCATACGCAAGGTTTTCGACAAACGTGGCGCGGCAACGCTCGGGCGACTCGCCGGTATCGGGGCAGCCTGCCATGACGTGCAACTGACGGCAGCCGAGCGCATCGGCATAGTCGAGGGCGAGTTCGATGCCGTCGCGAAACTGCGCTTCGCGTCCGGGCAGCGCTGCGAGGCCGCGCTCGCCACTGGCCCAGTCGCCCGCTGGCGCATTGAACAACACCTGCGTGAGGTCGGTATCGTTCAGACGGGTCCGGATCTCCTGCGCCGGATGCTCGTATGGAAACAGAAATTCGACGCCCCGGAAGCCGTCGCTCGCCGCTTCGCGGAAACGGTCGAGAAACGGGACTTCCTGGTAAAGCAGGGTAAGGTTCGCAGCAAATCGCGGCATGGGAGTCTCCGTCGCCAACTACGGGCGGGCAGGGTGGGCGGATGCCCCCACGATATCACTGCCCGTCGATCTGGGGCGCCGCCACGCTGCGCAACTGGAAGCGTCCGTCGTTATTGAAGAGCCACGTCTCGACGGCTCGCACACGCCCGCTGCTGTCGACCAGCGCCCGACTGGGTGCGGGGAGCGGACTCGCCCGTCGCAGGCTCGCGATGGCAATGCGCTCGGCCTCGTGATCGTCATTACTGCGATAGAGCGCCACGCCGGTCACGTTGCCGCTGCGATCCACCCAGTATTCGAGCGACACCACCGAGCGCAACATCGGCTGTGGATGGCCCGGTGTGATTTCGCGCGCGTTGACTTCGGCGATGCGCTTGGCCGCCGCGATCTTGTATTGATCGAGACCCGTGAGCGGGGCCTGACCCGACGGGAAGTTCAGGATGAGCGGTTTCTTGGGTTCGAAGTCCGGGTTGGCACAGCCTGTCACCAGCAGCGCGCAGGCAAAGGCAAAGGACCCGCCGAACACGGCGGCGCGACCGGCGCGGGCGATGCGAGCGGCACGCGGCCAATGCCCGTACCGGGAAAGTTGCGCATTCATGACTTGTCTCCCGCAACGATCGCGACACTTTTTGTTGTTTTGACGACTTCTACTGCAAGAACGGCATCCGCGCCCGGCACATGGCGCGGGCCGGACGCCGCCCAGCACTACTGAGGTCACCCGGCGCGTGTACCGAACGACCAGTTCGGCATCAGCGCGTTGGACGCCAGATTCTCGTCCTGCAACTTGCGCGCGGTCTCCACGCCCGCGACCGGCAACCCCTTCGGGTCGAGCAGACCGATCTGCACCAGCACGCTCGCCTGATCCCAATATATGTGTTCGTGCTCCAGTTTGTCGCCCCGGAATCGCACGATGGCGACCAGCGGAATCTCGACCCGGCGTCCTGTCGGCGCTACCCCCGGCAGCATCCAGTCGACCGGCGTCGTATGCGTGAAGCAAAACAGCAGTTCGTCGACCAGTTGCGTCGCGCCGATGGTCCGCGAAATCGGGATCAGTTTGGTATCGGGCGGATTGCTGTTGACGAAGTGATTCCGGTAAAAGTGCGCCAGTTGCTGGTGGCCCACACCGCCGGTCATCGTCGGAATGTGATTGACGTAAGGCTCCGACACCATCGTCTTCATGAGCGGGTCGATCTCACGAATGGCGAACTCGTACGCACAATGCGTTTCCCAGAGCGACGCAAAGTCGAAGTGCGGTCCGATAACGTTGCGAATCGCGGCGAGGGTGCGTTGGTGCGCAAGTTGCGTGGCCGCACGGTTGAAGTGGTCGCCGGGACGCGCGAACGCGTGATCGGCGTCCGGATAGCTGTAGAGGGTGACGTCGGGATGCTTGCCGAGACATTCGGTCAGCGTGTCGCGCACTTCGGCGGGCGCGTATTTGTCGAGTTCGGCGATGTGCAACACGAGGGGCGGATGCTCGCCCGCGAGTTCTTCGACATGCTGCTCCAGCCCCACGCCGTAGTACCCGATCGCGACGTCCGCACTCGTTCGCGTGACGGACAGCGCGGCGAGCTTCCCACCGAGGCAGTACCCGAGCACGCCCACGCCACCGACGCATTCGGGCAGCGACCGCAATGTGTCGACGGTGGCGCCTACGTCTTCCATTCCGAGATCGACGTCGAAGCTCTGGAACAACGCGAACGCGCGCTGCCAGTCGCCGGGCGTGTACCCAAGTTCGATGCCCGGCTCGATGCGCCAGAACAGGTCGGGGGCCAGCACGACATAACCCTCTTCGGCATAACGATCGGCGAGTTCGCGGATGTAGGCGTTCACCCCGAAGATTTCCTGACACAACACCAGTCCCGGACCTTTGCCTGCGCTGGCACCCTTGTTGTCGGGCGTTGCCAGATAGGCCTGAAAGGTCTTGCCGTCGCGTGACTTGATGCTGATGAAGCGTCCTGCCATGTCGTCTTCTCCTGTAAGTCCTGGGAATTCTGTGAGGGAATCAGGCCACGGATTCGGATCGGGGCTGCGCGGTCCAAAGTCCGTGAGTAGCGGCTTCCGACGATACCATGCATACTCGGAGCGCACGTTCCAGGCGTGACCTGCTGCGGTGCATTGCCCGTTGCAGCGTCATGCCGGACGCTTTCCGAACGCATTGGAGTGACCATGATTACCGTCTACCACAACCCACGCTGCTCGAAGTCGCGCGAAGCGCTGGCCCTCGTCGAAGGCTCCCCGGCGGGCCACGACCTGCAAATCGTCGAGTATCTGAAGACGCCGCCGACGCTTGCCGATCTCAAGCGTCTGCATCAACTGCTGGGCGTGCCCGTGCGCGAGATGATTCGCAGCAACGAGACCGAATTCGCGGAACTGGGACTGGCCGACACGGCGCTGAGCGACGACAAGCTGCTGGCCGCGGTGGCCAAGCATCCGAAGCTGTTGCAGCGCCCTATCGTCGTGAACGGCGACAAGGCGGTGATCGCACGGCCGCCGGAGCTGGTCGGCGGCGTGCTGTAGACGAGCGGAGGAACGGCAGGGCAAGCAGGACAGGGAATTGATGCCCACCCTGCGTGCGCAAGATTAGCGGTGCGCCGGGCTATCCTTGCCGGGACCGGTGGCCGGGGATTCGGCGTCGTCGGCGGATTGCCCTGCTTCAGCTGATTCAACGGATTCGGCTGACTCGGCTGACTCGGCTGACTCGGCTGACTCGGCTGACTCGGCTTGCGCCGCCGCCTTCGCTGCGGCCGAGCTGAACACCGGCGCGTCGGCATTGGCGGTCAGACCTGCGCCCCGCCAGCCGGGTAGCTCGGCGAGCGTCTTCTGCTGCTCGCGCAGTTCCGCGAGCATGTTGCAAAAGAGCGCCCCTTGCTCCAGTGCGTCGTCCAGCGCCACGTGCGTGTGCGGCAGCGGGTCGAGCCAGACCTGCGGCAGGCGCGGCTTGATGCACTTGCGGTACGGCATGCCCGTCATCGCAAATGCGAGCGTTTTGATGTCCAGCGCCGACCACGAGAACGGGCAACGACCGACGAATCGCATCATGTACCAGAACATGAACGTGAAATCGAAGCCCGCCGGATAGGCTACGAATACCGGCTTGCCGGGCAACTTCTCCACCCACTTCACGTAAGCCTTGAGCGCCTTGGCCGGGTCCTCCGGATCCACGCGGCAGGCCGCCCACGCTTCGGGCTCGGTCTTCCACCACTTCATCGTGAGCGGGTGCCCCTTGGCGTCGGGCAGACATTCCAGATTGGCGCTGAACGTGCCGATCAGTTCCTTATCGGCGGTGTACGCAGCCGACGCAAAGCTCAGCATCGAATGCGGACCCGGGATCGGGCCATCGGCCTCGACGTCGGTACTGACGAAAATCTCCTCGTCCACAGGAATGACGCGCGACGGAGTCCGAGACATCGCCTCGCTCATGAGGCGCTCCGGGCGAGCACGGCATCGGCGACGTACGGATTCGTCTGACGTTCCTGACCAAACGTCGACACCGGGCCGTGACCCGGAATGAAGGTGACGTCGTCGCCCAGCGGCCAGAGCTTGTCGCGAATCGAGGCGATCAGATCGGCGTGGTTGCCGCGCGGAAAGTCGGTGCGGCCGATGGAGCCGGCAAACAGCACGTCGCCCACGCTGGCCAGTCGTTCGTCCTTCGAGAAGAACACCACGTGGCCCGGCGTGTGGCCCGGACAATGGAAGACGTCGAGCGTCACGTCGCCGAAGGTGACGGTGTCGCCGTCGCCCAGCCAGCGGTCGGGCGTGAAGGGTTCCGGCGCCGGAAACCCGAAGCGCGCGCTTTGCGCCTCAAGCTGGTCGATCCAGAAAGCGTCGTCCGGATGCGGACCTTCGATGGGCACGTCGTATTTGGCGGCCAGTGCGCCCGAGCCGCCACAGTGATCGAGGTGGCCGTGCGGCAGGAGAATCTTTTCGAGCGTCACACCCTGACGTTCGATCTCACCCACGATCCGGTCGATGTCGCCGCCGGGATCGACCACGGCAGCGCGCTTCGTGGCGTCGCAGACGAGCAGGGTGCAGTTTTGCTGGAAGGGCGTGACAGGTATCAGGGTGACGTTCATTGGGCTATCGGGGACGCAATTCGGGAGACGCAATTTTTGTCTATTGTATTCGGCCACGCGTGTCGTCGCCTGCAGCCCTGTCCCGTTAGCTGCGCCCAATTCGAGGTAATGCTTTGTAAACGAGTCTCGACGCGTAAGTGAACGCTCGCTGTTAGGTTGATTTTTGTGGCGTGTTAGACTTGCGGGCTATGCGAACACGCGACATGCTCACACGGTTCGCGGTCTGCTGCGCCCTCGCCCTGACGTTGACAGCCTGCACAACGCCGCTCGAACCTCCCAGCCAGACGGCTGCCGCCACTTCGGCGACAGGCGCGCGCGCCCGTGCGCGCGAAGCCAATGCACCTGTCGGGTCCAGTTTCGATTTGCAATGGCCGGGCCGGTCGTATCGCAACGAGGGGCTCAACCCCGGCGATCCCGATGCCCCCGAGCGCGACGGCGAAGCCCGCCTGCGTGCCGACGCAGGCACCTTCTTTCAGTCGGGCATGGCGTCGTGGTACGGCAAGAAGTTTCATGGCCGCCGCACCGCGACCGGCGAAGCGTTCGACATGAACGAACCGACCGCCGCACATCCGACATTGCCGCTGGGCAGCTTCGCGCTGGTGCGCAACGTCGCCAATAACAAGACGGTCGTCGTGAAGATCAACGACCGGGGGCCGTACACCCGCAATCGCATCATCGATCTGTCGTTCGGCGCGGCGAAGCAGCTGGACTTCGTTCGCGCCGGACACGCCAAGGTTGAAATTCGCCGCCTCTCGCGCAGCGAAGTTGCCGCCCTCGGCCTCGACGACGCCAACAGCGCACAGAACAAAACCCAATAAGTTCGTTGGCCTCCACAGCGAGGCGGAGCCCGCATCGTCAGGCGTGCTTCGATGTGTCGCGCACCACGCGGGGTCGCGGCACGCCCCGCCGCAGGTCATTGTACCCGCCGTCCCCAATCCCAAACGTCGTTCCGAAAGCCTCTCGGATGTGTCTTAAAAAGTGGGACGCCTGCCGTGCGTTTGTTGTGCAAACAACGCATATTGCGGGTGAAATGCACCACATTCTTTCGATTTTCGGTGAATCCCATGGGTTGAACGCCTCGCATGAACGTGCGTGCATCGAAGGGTGTGCGACCGAATCGGCTAATTTTTTTCCGATTGCCGCATAAAAATGCCGGCGTTTGGGCGCAATCCGATGTTCCACGGGCGTCCCGGGAAGTTGCGTTGGCAACCGTTGTTCGCTGCCGGGGATGTGGGTAGACTGTGCCCCACGCGCAGGTGCACGCTTTGTGTGCATCCGAAAGAGGCCCGCCGAGACCCGGGCACGGCGCACCTATCAAGAAGCATTCCTGGAGGAGTTTTGATGTCGACGATGGGCAAATACGCCAAGCGCACCGTGCTGTGCGCGGTGGCCGCAACGTTGTTGGGGACGACCGGCGCGGCATTCGCGGCGGAGACGAAGTCGGTGGCCGTCGTGGCGATCGTGGAGCACCCCGCACTCGACGCCATCCGCGATGGCGCGCGCGACGAACTCAAGGCCGAAGGTTACGAGGTTGGCAAGAACCTCAAGTGGGAATACCAGAGCGCACAGGGCAACACGGGTACGGCCGCACAGATCGCCCGCAAGTTCGTGGGCGACAAGCCGGACGCGATCATCGGCATTGCAACGCCGACGGCTCAGGCCGTGGCGGCTGCCACCAAGTCCGTGCCGCTCGTCTACTCGGGCGTGACCGATCCGGTCGCCGCACAACTGGTCAAGAGCTGGGACGCTTCGGGCACCAACGTGACCGGCGTGTCGGACAAGCTGCCGCTGGACAAGCAGGTCGCGCTCATCAAGCGCGTCGTGCCGAACGCGAAGAAGGTCGGCATGGTATACAACCCGGGCGAAGCCAACTCGGTCGTGGTCGTCAGCGAACTGAAGAAGCTGCTGCCGGCCGCCGGTCTGACGCTGGTCGAAGCGGCGGCACCGCGCACTGTCGACATCAGCTCGGCCGCGAACAGCCTGGTCGGCAAGGTCGACGTGATCTATACCAACACGGACAACAACGTCGTGTCGGCCTACGAGTCGCTGGTGAAGGTGGCCAACGACCGCAAGATCCCGCTGGTGGCTTCCGACACGGACAGCGTGAAGCGTGGCGCCATTGCGGCACTGGGCATCAACTACTATGACCTCGGCCGTCAGACGGGCAAGGTCGTGGGCCGTATCCTGAAGGGCGAAAAGCCGGGCGCGATTGCCTCGCAGACCAGCTCGAATCTGGAACTGTTCGTCAACACGGCGGCCGCCGAGAAGCAAGGCGTGAAGCTGTCGGACGATCTGGTGAAGGAAGCCAAGACGGTCATCAAGCAGTAAGCGACTCACCCGCGACTCACGCGCACCACGACGGTTATCCCGCTGTGGTGGTGTAGGCGTGACACCGGGGCTGCGGGCTAACGCCCGCCGCACCGGCGAGCGACAGGGCGGCGTCCGGACACGATCTGTCCCCGCCGCTCTTTTCCTATCGAACGGGCGAGATGGCTCCCCCCGAAACGCGGTCGCACAACGACCGGCTATGACCTGAACTGGCCGCTCGGCCGCGCGGGCGCCGATGCCGAGACCCGGCATGGGCCGTCTTGCGCAGTGGAATTACGAACATGTCCTTTTTCTCGATGATGGGCGCTCTGGAGATCGGTCTGATCTTCAGCCTCGTGGCGCTCGGGGTGCTGATCTCCTTCCGCATCCTCAATTTCCCCGACCTGACGGTAGACGGCAGCTTTGCGCTTGGCGGCGCAACGGCCGCCATTCTGATCGCCGGCGGGGCCAATCCGTTTGTCGCAACGCTCGTCGCCATGGTGGCCGGTGCTTGCGCGGGCTTCATCACCGGCTGGCTGAACGTGCGCCTGAAGATCATGGATCTGCTCGCCAGTATTCTGATGATGATCGCGCTGTACTCGGTCAACCTGCGTGTGATGGGCGCACCGAACGTGCCGCTGATCACGTCGCCGACGGTCTTCACGATGCTGCTGCCGGAGAACGCCCCGGACTGGCTGCCGGACTATGTGCTGCGTCCGTCGCTGCTGCTGGTGGTCGTGGTCGTGGTGAAGCTCGGTCTGGATTACTTTTTCTCGTCGCAACAGGGTCTCGCGATGCGTTCGACCGGCGCGAACCCGCGCATGGCGCGTGCGCAGGGTGTGAACACCGGGCGCGAAATTCTGGCCGGTATGGCGCTGTCGAACTCCCTCGTGGCGCTCGCGGGCGCGTTGTTCGCGCAGTCGCAGGGCGGCGCCGACATTTCGATGGGGATCGGTACTATCGTGATCGGTCTGGCGGCCGTGATCATCGGCGAGACGATTCTGCCCGCGCGACGCCTCATCCTCACCACGCTGGCCGTGGTCGTCGGGGCTGTGCTGTACCGCTTCTTCATCGCACTCGCACTCAATAGCGATTTCATCGGTCTGAAGGCGCAGGACCTCAACCTGGTGACGGCCTTGCTCGTGGCGGTGGCACTCGTGCTGCCTGCGACGCGTCGTAAGCTGTTCCCGCGCAAGAACGGAGGAGCCTGATCATGCTGAGCGCAAAAGACCTCAAGATCACTTTCAACCCGGGCACGCCCATCGAAAATCGCGCGTTGCGCGGCATGTCGCTCGATATTCCGACGGGCCAGTTCGTCACCGTGATCGGTTCGAACGGTGCAGGCAAGTCGACTTTTCTGAACGCGATCAGCGGCGACCTGTCGGTGGATTCGGGCACCATTTCCATCGATGGCAACGACGTCACGAAGAAGACGGCGTTTCAGCGTGCGAATCAGGTGGCGCGTGTGTTCCAGGACCCGATGGCAGGCACGTGCGAAGCGTTGACCATCGAGGAAAACATGGCGCTGGCGGTCAAGCGCGGCGAGCGTCGCGGCTTTCGCATCGCCCTGAACAAGGAGTTGCGCGAGCGTTTTCGCGAGAAGCTCAGCCTGCTGAATCTCGGGCTGGAGAATCGCTTGTCGGACCGTATCGGGCTACTCTCGGGTGGCCAGCGTCAGGCCGTGAGTCTGTTGATGGCCTCGTTGCAACCGTCGCGCATTTTGCTGCTCGATGAGCACACGGCCGCACTCGATCCGAAGACTGCGGCGTTCGTGCTGGAACTGACGGCGCGCATCGTGCAGGAGAGCAAGCTCACGGCGATGATGGTCACGCACAGCATGCGTCAGGCCCTCGACTACGGCGAGCGGACCGTGATGCTGCACCAGGGCAAGGTCGTTCTTGATGTCGCGGGTGAAGCACGTAAGGGACTGGATGTGCCGGATCTGCTGCAAATGTTCGAACGCACGCGCGGCGAACAACTCGACGACGATGCGCTGTTGCTGAGTTGAACGGCTTCTGAGACGAGAGAAAACCCCCGGTAGAGCCGGGGGTTTTTTTATGCTCGCGCAATTTCATATTTGCGCCAAATCCTCATTCAAATCGGGCAGTTTCCACGCGGCAGACAGTTACTGGAAGACGCGCTAGCGCATTCACAAAAAAATCCTGGCTTTCGAATTTGGATTTTTAGCGTCCTATGCTTAACGCTTCAAATAGTGTTTCCAGTACGTCGACAGCGTTGCAGCCTTCGTGCCTCGATGCGCCTTCGCCGGTCGTTGCGACACCTTCCGACGACGGGGCGTATTCACTTGCGATCGGCGGTCACGACCCCTGGCCCACTATGAAGCGCGACGTGCTGTCATGCTTCGCGGTCCTGGGTGCGGCAGCCGGTCTTGCGACCGGCGGTGCACCGATTCTTGGTGTCGGGTTGGCGCTGGGTGGTGCGTTCTCGGCGTTGCTCAAATGGGGGCCGACAAACCTAGTTGCGCGGGAGGCGGCCTTTCAGGAAGTCGTCACGGAGATGCGCGAGGCGGGGGTCGCAGACGCCGACATCGAAAAACTCTCAGGCGTGTGTCGTGACAACCGATCGCAGGCCGCACTCCTGCACGCCATCTTTCCCGAATTGTCGTCACCGGCACTCGCTTCGTGGCTTAAAGACGTCGAGCGACTCGATGCGCACCGGTTACTCGACTTCGGCAAAGTGGTTTTCCATCTGCGACAGGCGCTGAATCTGGCGCCGCAGCGCAACCCCGACGAAGTCCTGCGAATGCTGCCCGTGGGCTACTGGGTCGGCTCGCAGGAAGCGGAGAACGCCAGGCAATTCGATCCGGGCAAAATCGGTGTGGAAAAGCCGCTGGCGACCGCGACGCGAGAATTGTTGACACAGCTCTACGGCGGTTTTCGCCCGACGCCGGTCGATCCGCTGCCGGTGAGTGCGGCCCGGGCTGAGCGCGGGGCAGTCGAACAACGGGATGCGCGCGCATGGATCGAGAACAACGACACCCGAGGCATGGACGCCGGACGCGCCGAAGTCGCGCTGCGCGAGTGGCAGGCAAACGCTGCGCAGGACGTACTGCGAGGCAAACGCGACGCGCTGCGCCAACAGCAGGACAACATCAAAGCTGGCACACAAAGCCGCCAATTGGCGCGTCAGGCACAAGCGATCACGCTTCGGCAAGCGTTGCTGAGCGAGCACAACCCGGCGAAACGCGATGTGCTGCGCCGCGAATTGCGCGAGTTAAAGCAAGCCATCGACGTCTGGCATCTGACGAAAAGCGAGCGCACCGCGCAACACAGACAACACGTCGGGCTAGCGCCGTTCGAGCCCCCAACCCTTCCGGAGCCGCACCGCTTTGTCTCAGTGAGTGACCCACGGGGGTGCAACGAAATCGGTAGCGGGATACTCGTGGGTGTCGAGCCACTCGTGATGGCCACGTCTTCGGCCCCTCGCCATGGCGGTGCATTGCAGTCGATTTCGCGCGCGTTAGGTCATATCGGTCGCCCGATCGGCGCGTTCGTCGCGTCGATATTCGCGCCGGATTCACCCGACTCCCGATCCGCCGATGTGGAACAAGGCACGCCGCTCACGGAGTTCCGCGATGGAAGACCGATCCACGCGAGCGCCGACATCGAAGGTGCAGTGAGGGTCATAGAGGGGCCGCAGAGCCCCGTCCGGGCGTGGATCGCAGGGGCATTGAAGACGACGTTGGGAAGCGCCTCTCTCTATACCGGCTACGCAGGCTTCGAATGGTTGCGCAGTCGCGGCCTATCGGTCGCGCAACCGTCACCGGCGTCGCAGGCCGGTCGGGCTACGCTTTCGCCCACGTCGCTGCAGCGCGCGCTGGTCGACACGCTTGCCAGCAGCGTTCACGCGAACGAGAACGGGACGTGGGGTTCGACGCTCGACGCCATCGCAGCCATCCTGCGCGGTGAGCCCGACCCTCACGCGGCGCAAGTGATCGCGAGTGTGACGGTCGTGCTGCGTCAGGATTTCAACGATGTCGCTTCGGTGTACGCGAACGACTTCGACCGGCCGAACTTCATCGATGGTGTCGACGGTCTCGGTGACGCCAACGATTTCGCTGAATTCGATGTACCGGACGATGTCGACGCCGAGGGTCTGCCGCACCGGCGATTGCGTCGCGACGTCGATGCGAGCAGTGCCGCGCAGAAGCTGGAACAACAGCGCAGCGAGGAAGCGGAAGATCGGGCGACAAAGGCGCGCGTCGTCGAGATCGTCGACGCCGTCGCTCAGCACCAGCAATCGGCGTCGGCAAACGACGAGAAACTGCTTTTCGGCGCACTGCCTGCCCATTGGCGCACCGATCCGGCGCTGGACTGGCTATCAAGGGCACCCGAGTCGGAGCAGAAGCTCTGGGTGCACGCGGTGCAAAAGGCTAACGATCGCTTCGACAGCTTCTCGAAAGCCATCAACGACGCGCAACCGCTCGATGGCATATACGCCGCGTTCGCGAACCTGGGGCTCGACGCCTTACCCGCCGCATGGTCGGTCACGTATCCCGTCACCATCCCCGGTATTCCGACGCCTGTCACCGCGCGCCAAACCCTCATCGAAGCGTGTCTTGCGGGGGATGCGCTACGCGATCCGCAGAAGTTCGAAGGCTTCATCGACGGTGTGCCCGCGTCAGCGGACCAGACCAGACGCATGCGCGAATTGCTCGGTGCCAGTGAGTGCCGCACGTCGCCGCAAGCGCGCCTGATATCGATGACGTCGAACATTCCGGCGCTGAAGATCCCCCTCGCTGCGTTCCTGGAAAGCGAACTTCATCGCGATATTCTGGAAGCCAAGCTCAAAGGGCATCTTACGGGAGGCAGAGACGCGTGGATTCGCGCGCTGGATCTGATGCAAAAGGCGATGAGCGATGCGCCGGACGTCAGCGTCGGGGAATTGCGTCTCGCACCCCCGGGCATGACGGAGATTGCACTGGTCCCATGGCTGGTCTTCACCGACAAGCAGGGTCCGGACTCCGATCCGAATAGCTGTGTCGTGTTGTACCGTCCCATTGAAAAGACGTGGTCGGTATTCAACAGTCGGCAGGAGCTGTTTCAGTACCTCGACGTGGCGCGCATGCGCCACGCGCTGGCCGGTGAGATGAACCCGGCGACGGTCACGACCGGCGGTGACGACGCGCTGCGCTTGCTGCCGCAGGTCGCGCTCGAATCGGCCGCGCCGCGCGATCGCACCGCGTTGCGCAAGTTTTTCAGAACACAAGCCGAAAATCCGGCGAACTGGAAGCCCGAGTACCTCCGGTTCGAGGCGTACGAGGGAGAGCGTCTGACGGTGCGCATGCAAGCGTGGGCGCAACGACAACTGGAACTGCATACCCAACAGCTCGAGCCGCTGGCGAAAGCGCCGGGGCTGACGTCGCAACTGGTTGATGCCGCTGCGCTTGAGCGTCACTTCAAGGCCTACGAGGATGAATATCTCCCGCCGCTGCGCGAATTTACGCGTCGCATGGAGAGCGCCAAGCTCACGCGTGGGCTGTGCGCTGAAGGGCCGTCCGATCTCGGTGAAATCGACGCGGACCGGGTTTTCATCGACTTCAACGGGCGCAACATGACGGTGACGGATTGGGTGCTCGAAGGCTATCGCGCGCACGGCGACGAGGTGCTTGCGAGCACAAACAACTTCCAGCGCGACGCGCAGATTTCGGCAGGGGATGCGGAGGTCGCCGCGCGCTTGAGCACACCAGCGTATAAGCAGAGTCTCGAGAGCAACCTGCGCGCCACCTATGCGGGCGACGCGTTCATCAAGCATCTGCGAGACTGGTTGGCATCGACCGACGCCGAGTCGCAGACGTTTCGTCGACTGACGCAAGCTGCGATTCGTACGCAATTGCAGGTGACCCTCTCCCAGGAGATCGCGAACGGTCGTATCGGGCAGCAGGATGCCTCGTGGATGACTGCGCTTGTCGATGGTTTGCCTCAGCAAGTCGCGAGCGGGGATACGTTCATCAGCGAATTGTCTATCGACGATCGCCGCATCCCGGGGCTGCTGGTGTTCACGCTGCGCAAGCGTTCGTCGGGCGATACGGCAGGCGAAGCGCTGCGCCGCGATTTCGTGTGCTTGCCGCAGGGTCCATACGGCACCGAATGGCTCCCGCTGGACGAGTATCGCGAGGTCATGCATCAGTCGCCGTACGACGACGACTTACGCGAGCGTGCGCTCCGCAAGGATCGCGCCGTGATCGACGCCGCGTTAAAACACGGCCAGGGCGTCGATGCTTCGCGCGTGAAGACGCAGGCGCTGACCGATTTCGCAAGCTTGAGTGACCGACGCCTGCTGGATCGCATCTCCAACGCGCAGGAAAGCACCACAAGCCATGCGGAAGTGATCTGGGGCGAGGTGGTTAAGGGGCTTCGATATGCGGCGATGCCGCTATGCGTCGCGACGACGGGCGGTGCTGGCCTTCTGCTGTGCGGACTCGATACGGCGGTGCTCGCCGGTATCGATATCGAGAGCGCAATGTCGAACACGCGCCGGGGCGACCTGAACACTGCGCTACTCGACGTGGCGTTTTTGTGGGCGGATGCGCTCGATATCGGTCCGGCGCTACGCATCGCGAATCCGGGGCGTCTGCTCAAGTGGGCGGGGAAGACACACTTCGCCAACGCTGAGGAAGTGAGCGAGGTGCTGGGTCAGGTCAAAGGCCAGCGTGCGGCGTTCGATCGTGCGGGGCATCTGCGCGATACGTTGGCGCGTCACGGTATCGATATCGGGGCCGCCCGACCGACGCCGATCCGTGCCGGTAGCGTGAGTGGCGGCGTGCGTTACGAGCACGAGGGACGCCACTACATCGAGGATCGCGGTCGCGTTTTCGAAGTGTTCTCCGACAATGCATGGTCGACCGTGCGTGTGCGTGACCCGCAGCGCGGGAAGGCGTCGGGCGTGCCGGTCGTGTTTGGCAACGGCCGCTGGCGGTGGGACGACGGCGGACTGCTCGGTGGCGCGCCGACGTCGGCCAAACGTCCCCGGATTGTCGACCCCATCAATTATCTGCTCGACCTCGGGATGTCCGCCCGCGATGCACGCGTTTTTCTGAACGCCTTCGTCTTCCCGCCGGGGGTGGAGGGTTCGCGACGCCTCGCGCTCGTGCAGGAAATGCATGGCGGCCTGCAAGTTCCGGGCTGGGCGCGCCGCTATGTTCGTGCGTCCGAGCGTGGGCAAGTCTTCGGCATCATGGGGCAGACGCCGGTCGAGGTATGGGGGAAATCGGTCGGCGTCGTCGATCCGTCATTGCGGCTGAATCGGGATCAGTTCGAATTTCCGAATGCCGCCATGTGGGACTGGTTCGATCTGGCATTGTCCAGGCGAGAGCGCCCGATGTGGGCCGCGAAGTATGCGAGGACCGTCGACGGCATGTTTGTTCCCGAGGAAGTGCTCGCAGCCAAGGGGGTCTTCGACAGTCCCGAGGCGGCGGACCGATATCTGTCCTCTTTCGAGGCGCTCGACGCGTCTCAGCGCGCGCGTTTGGCCAACGACCGTATGGCGCTCACACGTACACCGGAGTGGGCTTATCCGTACCTCCGGGATACGGAGGCGATATCCGTGCTCAGGAGCGAAGGGATGACGGCGGAGCAGATGCTCGTTGCATGCGGCGCATTTGCGCACGACCTTGCGGTCCGCGATTACCTGAGTCGGTTCGACTTCTCGACGATGCAAATCGACGGGGACGCACGCGAGTGGGTTGCGCAACGGCGGTTGCTGTCCGGCGCTACGCCCATCGAGCTTGGTCAGTTTCTGCGAACGCCTGTCGATACCCGCAATCCGGCATCGAAGATGCTGGTCGATGCCGGGATCTTCCCGACCCAACGGATGGCTCGCGAATATCTGGCGAAGTTCACAACGTACGACCCGCTCAGGCGGAAGTTGACGACCGATCAGGTCAAGCAGATCGCACTGGCGCGCATTCTCGAGGGCGTGCCACCCGCGTGGTCGTTTGATCTGGTACAGCCGGAAGATGTGTTGGCGCTGTTCGGACCGAATCGCATACCGCGCAATATCGGCAGTCTGTCCGTCCATGCCTCGGAAGCGGGCCGTCTGGAACTGCCAGCAGTGATGCCACACCTGAGAACGCTGCGCATCACCGGTCCCATCGATCTCACGCTGCCTGTGGAACTGCCGAAGCTCCAGTCGTTCATCGTCAAAGGCGCTCGTGTGCCGCGTGACTTCAGCGTGCCGGTCGGCAGGCGCGCGACCACCGTCGTCATCGATGCGACGGATGCGCACACCATCCGCATACCCTATGGCTGCCACGGGATTCGCCATCTGGGCATGGATGGCAATTCCGCGCTGCGCTCCGTGGTCGTGGAGTCCGCGCCACCGGGCGCCGTCAGTACGCTGGCGAATGTCCAGGTGATCGAAATCCTGAACAACCCACGACTTCAGGAGATCGAGCTGCCGCTTGAATTGCCCCACCTCGTGAACCTGAACCTTGCGGGCAACGATCTGACGCGATTTCCGGTGACGTCCGAACATCGCATGAACACGCTGCGAACGCTCAATGTGCGCAACAACCGCATCGCCACGCTCAGCGGTTTGCCGCACGCGCCGAATTTGCAGACGCTGAATCTGGACCGAAACCAGTTCACCAGCATCCCCGCGTCGGTGGCAGGCTGGCGTGGCGAAAACCCGGCGGAAAACCTCTTCGCGCGGCGGCTCAACGTTTACCTGGAAGAGAATCCGATTCCCGAGGAGCGTATTACGCAGTGGGCCGCGCGTGTGCAAATCAATAACGACGCGCGCATCTACTTCTCGATGGGAAATCCGCTTGCGGATCTGGCGGCGCGCCCGCTTGCCGATGCCGTGTTCGACTGGTTCCCTGCGCTGACGCAGGACGCACATCGGAAGGTTTGGGAGGCTTTCGCGCAGGAGACGAACGCAAAGGACTTTTCCGCATTTCTCGATCGGTTGCGCCGCACGGTGAATTTCAACGAACCGGCGTTCCGTGCGCGGGTGCGGAAATGGCTGGAGCGGTTGGAGGCCGACAAAGCGCTGCGCGACGATACGTTCCCTGTCAGCTTATGCGCGACCGCATCGTGTGAAGATCGCGTCACGCACGCCTATGGCCAGATGAAGCAGGTGTTGTTGACTTCCGATGTCGCAAACGGCGTGTACAACGACGATCCGAAGTTGCTGCGCGAGACCATGCGCGGCCTTTTCGACCTTGAGGTGCTCGAACAGGTTGCGCGAGAGAAGTTCAGGGCGATGGGCGGCGGCGATGAAATCGACGTATATCTGGCGTATCAGGTGAAATTGCGCGGTCCGCTGTCGTTGCCGACCGATGCGACCGACATGCGTTATTTCGCGATCTCGGGCGTGACGGAGGCGGATCTGGTGGCCGCGAAGGCGCGTGTGCTGAGCGAAGAGAAGACGCAGTTCGACGCCTACCTGTCGAACTCGGGACCGATGCAGCAGGCCATCAAAAACAAGTATCCGGAAGCATTCGCCAACGCAGAGGACGCGTTGACCGACATCACGGCCGATGCAGAGGCATTCGAGCAGCGGGTGAAGATGCACCTGAAGCACACCGGCATGGAAGACGACGCCGATGCGATTCGCGAAGCTGGCCCG
Source organism: Pandoraea oxalativorans (assembly GCF_000972785.3). NCBI lineage: Bacteria > Pseudomonadati > Pseudomonadota > Betaproteobacteria > Burkholderiales > Burkholderiaceae > Pandoraea > Pandoraea oxalativorans. The sequence continues at coordinate 5,395,242 of NZ_CP011253.3, read as the reverse complement.
GTTGTCCTGCGGGCGTTGACGCATGAGTTCTACGGCCCGCTCGTCAGAGATCTGCTCAAGGGCTAGCCGCGCATGCAAACGCCCTCGCTTCGGCTGAGGGCGTTTGCATACCTATGTCAATCGCTCACTGGCGCTGCGGTAGACCTTAAGGTTGAGGGCAGAGGGGAGAAATTGCAGGTCATAAGTCGTCAAGCTTCGTACTCACCGGCGTTTCGCCGGCGCGTGAACGGATGATGTCGGCGAGGTCGGCTTCGTCCAGGCGTTCGCAAATCGTTTCCCAATCCGCGGCGGGAATGAGATACGCCACTGGCGTGTTGCGATTCAGGATGGCGACGGGGCCGGTGGCCCGGTTGATGGCGGCGCTGGGGTTTGATTTCAATTCGCTGATTCCGATCGATGCGCTGGCAAGGATGATTTTCATGTCATGTCTCATCAGGCCCGGGGGGAGGCGGCCTATCCGCTTGCGCGAATTGGCCGAGACCCTGAGAACGAGCCCATCATAGGTCGTTTGTCGATGCTCGGCTTTGGGAGATGGCCGAGAATCCCACCAGAGATTTCCGATTTTTCGCGCACATGAATGCGGCGACCGGACACCACGCGATCAGCCGTTTTTCAGCGCCAGCGCCCGCTCGTACAGCGCGTTCTTCGGTGCGCCCGTAATCGCGGCTGCGAGCTTGGCGGCGCTCTTTGTCGGCAATTCCGCGACCAGCAACGCGAGGACGCGCTGCGCCTCGGCATCCACCCCATCGTCGCTCTCGCTGGCCGCCGCACCTGAGACCGCCAGCACGAATTCGCCGCGCTGACGGTTCGCGTCCGCCTTCAGCCACGCCACACCTTCGCTCAGCGCGCACTCGTGAATGTCCTCGAAGCGCTTGGTCAATTCGCGTCCGATCAGCAGGCGACGCTCGCCGCCCAGCCCCTCGGCCAGCGCCGCGACGGTCTCCACGATCCGGTGCGGTGCTTCGTAAAACACCTGCGCCGCCGTCGACCCGGAGAGGGCGGCAATCGCCTGAGCGCGTTGCTGCGACTTCGACGGCAGGAAGCCCACGAACGTGAACGTCTCCACCCACGCACCCGCGGCCGACAGCAGCGTGATCACCGCGCTCGCGCCCGGCACCGGCACCACGCCGAGGCCCGCCGCGCGCACAGCATCGACCAGACGTGCCCCTGGATCGGAGATGCCCGGTGTGCCTGCGTCCGAAATGTAGGCAATCCGCTCGCCGCCGCGCAAGCGTTCCACGAGTCGCGTCGCCGCTTCGTTTTCGTTGTGTTGATGGGCCGCAATCAGCGGCTTATCGATACCGTAACGCTGCAACAACAACGCGCTGTTGCGCGTATCTTCACAGGCGATCGCGTCGACCATGCCGAGGATGTGCAGCGCCCGCACCGTGATGTCGGCCGTGTTGCCCAATGGGGTGGCCACGACATACAGGGTGCCTGCGGGGTAGTGCTGACCTTCGGCCAGCGACATCAGACGCTCATCCATCGCATCGGTCTCCGCTACGCGTGGGCACCGGCATGCGGGGCATGACGTGCATCGGAATTCGGACAGTGCCGGCTTGGCCGGTCACGGAAAACATCGGAACAACCATGTCGAATCAGCTAGGAGTTTCGTTCGAGGGGCACGCGCAGGCGCTGTTGGAGCGGCGCGGCTGGCGGCTCGTCGCCCGTAATTATCAGTGTCGGGGCGGCGAAATCGACCTCATTATGCGGGATCAAACCGGCGTGCTGGTATTCGTCGAGGTGCGCGCCCGTGCGCGAGGCGACTTCGGGGGCGCGGCGCAAAGCATCACGCGCGCGAAACGGCGCCGTCTGACACTGGCCGCCCGGCACTACCTGTTGCGGCGTCCGGCGGCGCGATGCCGGTTCGATGTGGTGACGTTCGACGGGCGTCCGCCCGTGGTGCACTGGCTGCCCGACGCCTTCCGCACGGACGATCTCTGAGCAACGCCGTGCCCGAACCCTTGCCCGCTGGCCCTGTTACACTTGCGAAATTGCCGCTCTTCAATACTGACGGCATCTGCACGCCAGCCCACGCAAGGCTGGCAGCTTTTGCGACACCCTGGCAAACGACCATGTCGATCGAACGAATTCAGCAACACTTCACGGATAGCGTCGAGACCAAGCTGGCCGCGCGCGACGAACTGGCCCACCATATCGCCGCCGCTGCGGACGTCATGGTCGAGGCCCTCGCCAACGGCAACAAGATTCTCGCGTGCGGTAACGGTGGCTCGGCTGCCGATTGCCAGCACTTCGCCGCCGAACTCGTCGGCCGTTTCGAGCGCGAACGCCCCGAATTGCCGGCTATCGCCCTGACCACGGACTCGTCGATCCTGACGGCCGTCGGCAACGACTACAACTTCGACGTCATCTTCTCCAAGCAGGTCCGCGCGCTCGGCCAGGAAGGCGACGTACTGCTGGCCATCACCACGTCGGGCAACTCCGGCAACGTGCTCAAGGCGATCGAGGCCGCGCACGAGCGCGGCATGCACGTGATCGCGCTCACGGGCAAGGGCGGCGGCAAGACCAACGACGTGCTGGGGGAACTGGACGTGCACATCTGCGTGCCGGCTCAGCGCACGGCCCGTATTCAGGAAGTACACCTGCTCACGATTCACTGCCTGTGCGACCTGATCGACTCGATGCTGCTTGGCGACGAGTGAACCTATTGTCATCTTAAGGCGTCAAGATCATGTGACGGGCACCGGGTCGCGGGGGCGAGCGGTGCCGACCGGGCGCGGCGGGGGCCGTCCCGTCCGAACATCCTGGAAGGAGAAAGCCCGATGAGTTTCCGACGCGTCCAAAGCGTTCAAAGTTTGATCAAGCCGCTGATTGCGGCAGCCCTGATTACGGCAACCCTGGCCGGTTGCGCCCCCATCATCCTCGGCGGCGCCGCGACAGGTGCACTCGTTGCCACCGACCGTCGCTCGGTCGGCGCGCAGACGGAAGACCGCGAGATTCAGGTCAAGGCCGAAGCCAACATCGCCAATACGCTGACCGACGACGCCGTGCATGTGAACGTGACCGTCTTCAACCGTCGCGTGCTGCTCACCGGCGAAGTGCCCAACGACGCGACCAAGCAAGCTGCCGTGAACATCGTCAAGCAGATCAGCAACGTGCGCGGCATCGTCGACGAACTGGCCATCGGGCCGAAGAGTTCGTTCGGCTCGCGCTCGAACGACGCGTGGATCACCAGCAAGGTCAAGGCGAACCTGATCAACACGAAGGAAATCTCGGCGAATGTCTTCAAGGTCGTGACGGAGCGTGGCGACGTCTATCTGATGGGGCTGGTGTCGCAGCAAGAGGGCGCCATCGGCGCGAACGTGGCGAGCCGCATCGACGGCGTGCAGAAGGTCGTCAAGCTGTATGAGTACGTGAAGCCGGAAGAGGCGCAGCGCCTGTCGACCGAAGCCGAGAAGAACCCGGCCCCGGCGCAGGCCGAGGACCCCAATGCGGCGACGGTCACGACCACGCCCATCGGCAACGACACCGTGACGGCCAAGCCGCTCTCGTCGCCCGCGCCGATCAGCGAAGGACCCGTCAAGCCGGGGCCGTCGACCAAGACCGGCAACTGATCGACGCAGCGCTGCGGAGCTTCTCCTTGCGCATGCTTACCGGGCATTGCCCGGACACACGCCGCCGCCCTCGTCCCCTTTGCCGCAAGGCGAGTCGGACGATGGCGGCGGCGTTCGTTTTGACGGCAAGCCTCGGGTTTGCCGCGTCGGGCAACGCCTCGCCCGATTGGCAAGCGCGCGATTGGGCGATGGCTTGTATGACTTGCCACAATGCGTCGGCCCCGGTCAGCGCAGGGAAGGCGACGCTGTCCGTGCTGGAGGGACGTCCGGCGGCAGCGTTGATGGACTCGCTCCGATCGATGCGTGACGGAAAGCGTCTCGCGACGCTGATGCCGCAACTGCTCAAGGGCTATCGCGAGGACGAATTGCAGCGCATCGCTGCGTACTTCGCTGCGCAGCCCAAACCTTCTCCCTCGTCCCCATCATCTCGATAGGCCGCCCGCGCATGCATCGCCGCCAATTCCTTCTCGGCCTGAGTTCGACGGCCGCGTTCGCCGGGACGGTCGGCATGTCCATGCCTTCCCCCGCATTCGCTGCGCCACTTTGGCCGACGCCTGTCAAAGGCCGTGCCCGCGTGGTCGTCGTCGGCGGCGGGTTTGGCGGTGCTACGGCGGCCAAGGCGCTGCGCGTGCTTTCCGGCAACACGATCGACGTCACGCTGGTGGAACCGAATCCCGCCTTCGTTTCGTCGCCGCTATCGAATCTCGTCGTCGGTGGCAACCTGCGCGTGAGTGACCTCACGGTGCCGTACGACCGGCTCGTATCGCGGCACGGCGTGACCTGGCGACGCACGCGCGCCACCGCCATCGACGCAGCGCGCAAGCAGGTCAAGCTGGACGACGGCGCGAGCCTCGCCTACGACAAGCTGATCGTCGCGCCCGGCGTGTCGCTGCGTCGCGACGCCATCGCCGGTCTGAACGACGCCGCGATGCGCGAGGCGCTTCCCGTCGGCTGGACGGACGCCCGCGAGAGCGCCACGCTGCACGCGCGGCTCAACGCCATGCCCGAGGGCGGCACGTTCGCGATCACGATTCCCGAAGCGCCGTTCCGCTGCCCGCCCGCCCCGTACGAACGCGCGTGCCAGGCGGCGGCGTGGCTGAGGCAGCACAATCCGCGCGCCAAAGTCCTGATCTTCGACGCCAACGACGCGGTGCTGGCCGAGGCGGAGCAGTTTCACGACGTCTGGCGCACGCAATTCGCAGGCATGGTCGAGTATCACCCGCAGTTCAACTGCACGGAGGTCGTCGCCGACGGCAAGACGCCGCTCGCGCGCTTCGAATTGGGCGAGGAAATCCGCGCCGACGTGCTGAACGTCATTCCCCCGATGCGCGCGGGCGACATCGCTGTGCAAAGCGGACTGGCGACGGCCAACGGCCGCTGGTGCGACGTCGACTTTCTGACCTTTGCTTCCACTGCGCAGCCCGACATCCATATCCTCGGCGACGCCATCCAGATTGCGCCGCAAATGCCCAAGTCGGGTCACATGGCCAACCAGCACGGCAAGGTCTGCGCGGCGGCCATCGTTGCGACGCTGTCCGGCCGTGCGGTCAATCCCGAACCGCTCTACAGCAACACCTGCTATACGTTCGTTTCGTCCACCGAAGCGATGCACGTCGCCAGCGTGCATCGCTATGACGCGGTGCAGCACACCATGATGCCGGTGCAGGGCACGGGCGGGGCGTCGCCACGGGCCACGCGAGAGGAATTCGCGCTGGGACTCGCATGGGCGCAGGGCATCTGGGCGGACATGCTGGCCTGACGCCGCGTTCATGCGGGTTTGGGTGCCGTTCGACGCCGTCGTATCGCGTTTGGAGGAGAGTCTCTAAGCGGCGCAACCTACGTCCCTACGACTCGCCCGACGCACGTGTTGTCGGCGCGCTGCAATCCCCCGGTTTCCCTCGTTGACGGGGCCTTACCCCTCGCGGTTACACTGGCTCCACGAAAAAATAAGCGTTTTGGGGCGCATAGGGATGGCGTATCGCCAGGGAGAGTCCCGTCTTGCGTCACGCGTCGCGCGTGGGGGCTCGGTCACGTCTGTTCGCAATCGTCATGTCGTACACCGCAATTCCGCACACCGAAGTGCCGCACGCATTGCCCAGTTCGTCGCCCTATCGCTTTGCGTCCTGAGTCTGCTCGGCACTCAATACGCCTGGGCCGACGCCAGTCCGGTGCGCGGCGATCCGATGCAGAGTCTGCCGAAGATCGAAGCGCCCAAGGCGGCCCCGGCGACGATCCACATTCAGCCACCGTCGCAGGAAGACGCGCTCAAGTCGTTGCTCGCGCGCAAGATCACCCCTCAGCGTTTCGGTATCGAAGGCGTGAAGTCGTTGCCGTTCGACCAGATCGCGGCGTTGTTTTCACCGATGGCCGGGAAGGAAGTCACCATCGGCGATCTCGTCGAAAAGGCCAATCAGGTCACGAAGATGTATCAGGACGCGGGCTACCTGCTGTCGTTCGCCTTCGTCCCCGCGCAGGATTTCAACGACGGATTCGTGCGCGTGACCATCGTCGAAGGGTATATCTCCAGCACGAAGATCAGCGGCACGCCGGGGCCGTCGGAGCAGCGGCTGCGCGACATCGCCGCGCACATCGAGGCGGAGCGCCCGCTCAAGCGCGCGACGTTCGAGCGGTACCTGAATCTGCTCACACTCGTGCCCGGCATGAAGATCAAGGCCGACGTGCAGCCGCCCACGCAGACCGATGGCGCGACCGAGCTGTCGCTGGACGTGCAGCGTCAGCCCGTCGCGCTGGGCACATCGCTCTCGTATAACAACCCGGGCATTCGCGGCGTTTTCACCGTCACGAGCAACGCGCTCACGCCGCTGGGCGAACAGATCCAGTTGACGGCCATCGCCCCGAAGGGACACAACGACGAAGAGTTTTACGCGGCGTCGTACGTGCAGCCGCTGGGCTCGAACGGGCTTCAGGCGCGCCTCGACGCGTCGCACTATCGCGGCCAGCCGGACGATCAGGCGCTCGCCGGTCTCACACGGCACCTCGACACCAAGCGCGTTGCGGTGAGCCTGTCGTACCCGATCCTGCTCAATAACCAGCGCAGCCTGACGGTCAGCGGAGGCATGTACGGCGTGAACTCGCGCGACCGTTACGAAGTGCCGAACTCGCCGAACAACATCAACTCGCAGACGAACGTTCGCGCCGGTCAGGTGCAACTGGCGTACAACGAAGTGACCGAGAAGCAAACGCGCAGCGCCACGCTGGGCGTGTTCAAGGGCTTCAATGGGATGGGCGCGAGCCAGTCGTACACGACACAGCCCGCAGGCATCCAGCAGATTCTCGGGCCGTACGATCTCGCCTTCTGGCGTTTCAACCTCGACGCCAAGCAAGGGGTGGTGTTGCCGTGGGAGTTCGGCGTGGTCGTCTCGGCAGGCGCGCAGTACAGCAGCAACACGCTGCCGACGTCCGAGCAGGCCACCTTCGGCGGTCAGCGCTACGGTCTGGGCTATCCGGCGGGCGAAATCGCGGCGGACAAGGGCTGGGGCGCATCGATCGAGCTGAACCGCATGTTCCGCACCGATTTCCGGTATCTGAAGACGATTCAGCCGTATCTGTTGCTCGACACCGCCCGCGTCTATCTGAACGCCGGTCAGCTGTTCCACAACCAACTGGCGTCCGTGGGCCTCGGCGTGCGTGTTTCCGACAGCAAGTACTACACGCTCGACCTGTCGGTCGCCAAGCCGATGGCGGACGCGCCGACCAACTCACCGAACCGTCCGCTGCGCTTCAACGCCAACTGGTCGTATCAGTTCGAGTAAGCGGGGGACCGCCGGGTCCGGTAGCATGCTGCGGGGCGACGCTCGTGCGATAGCTGCATGTGCGTCGCCCCGGTTGTTTGTGCCGTCCCTCATTCATTTTCTTATCAGGTTTTTCCCTGATGCCGACGCTCCCTTCGACTCCGTGTGTTCCGACGCGTCTACCGACGCCGCTGACGACGTGCGTCTCGCAGTCGATTGCAGCGCCGTGCGCTATATCCAGCGGTATACACGGAAACTTCGCATTTTCGGACGCCGCCGATCGTCGCACCGCCAATAGATCGGCGTGCGACATGTTGCAGTGCAGCTTGCTTCCTTTGCCCGTTATTTTGATTATCCGTATATGCGTATGTAGGCATATACGAAATTCTATGTGCCTTCGCACGAACTTGAAGACTGACCGTCATGGAAGAACTCGATCGCGTATTCGAAAAGGTGTCGCACTACTTCAGCCTGCTGTCCGAGCCGACGCGGCTGAAGATTCTGCACGCGCTGTGCGGAGGCGAGCGCTCGGTAAACGAGGTGGTGACGGAAGTGGGGTCGTCGCAGACCAACGTGTCCCGGCATCTCGGTGCGATGTATCAGGCGGGGGTGCTCTCGCGGCGTCGCGACGGGAACCAGGTGTACTACACGATTGCGGATACCGGGGTGGTCGAGATCTGTCGCGCCGTGTGCGTGCAGGTGGCCGGCCGAATCGAGGAGGAAGCGCTGCCGGAGCGTGCCGTCGATGGTTTCATGCCACGCGCGAACTAATACATAAGCTGTAACCCGTCAGTGTCCTCGCGATGCTGGCGGACGCCACAAAACGCGAGGAGACAGGGGTGAGCAAAACAAGCGATGACAAATCGCGAGCCGGCCGTTTGCGCCGGGCTCCGGAGAATTTCATCGACGGCACGTTCGCTGCCGACGTCACGCGCGACGGGTTGAACCCCTCGCGACGCGGCTTTCTGCAACGCAGTTTCCTCGCCGCAGGCGCGGCACTCGCGGGCGGCGCAGCGTTTGCCGCCGACGCGGCCAACGGCGTGCCGGGGGCCGGTGATCCGATGATTCTCGAACCGCGCCCATGGGCCACGTCGCTCGGCCAGGCAGTCGCGGCACGTCCCTATGGCATGCCGTCGAAGTTCGAGGCGAACTTGCAACGGCGTCAGTCGCCGGGGCTCACGCAGACGGCACAGGCTTCGGTCGCCTTCACGCCGCTTCAGGGCCTGTTCGGCATCATCACCCCCAGCGGCCTGCATTTCGAGCGTCATCACCAGGGCTGGCAGGAGATCGATCCGACGCAGCACCGGCTGATGGTGCACGGCCTCGTGCGCGAAGCGAAGGTGTACACGATGGACGACATCATGCGTCTGCCGTCCGTCTCGCGCATGCACTTCATCGAATGCGGGGCGAACACCGGCATGGAGTGGGGCAATGCCGCCGTGCCGACCGTCCAGTACACGCACGGCATGCTGTCGTGCTGCGAGTTCACCGGCGTGCCGCTGTCCGTATTGCTCGACGACGTGGGTGCCGACACGAAGAAGGGGCAGTTTGTGCTCGCCGAAGGCGGCGACGGCTCCGGTATGACCCGTACGATCTCCATGGAGGCGGCGCTCTCGGATGTGCTCGTCGCCTGGGGGATGAACGGCGAGATGCTGCGCCCGGAGAACGGCTATCCGCTGCGTCTGGTGGTACCGGGCGTGCAGGGCGTGTCGTGGGTGAAATGGCTGCGTCGCATCAAGGTCGGCGACGCGCCGTGGAATACCAAGGATGAAACGAGCCACTACGTCGATCTGATGCCGGACGGCCAGCACCGTCAATACACGTCGATTCAGGAGTGCAAATCCGTCATCACGTCGCCCTCGGGCGGACAGGCGCTGCTCGACCGGGGCTACTTCAATGTGACGGGCCTCGCATGGTCGGGCAGAGGACGGATCAAGCGCGTGGACGTCTCCACCGATGGCGGCAAGTCCTGGCGCGCCGCGCGGCTCGAATCGCCGGTGCTTCCGAAATGCCTCACACGTTTTAACTTCGACTGGCAGTGGGACGGCTCGCCCGCCTTGCTCCAAAGCCGTGCCGTCGACGAGACCGGCTTCGTGCAGCCGCGCTACCGACAACTGCGCGAAGTGCGCGGCACCAAATCGATCTATCACAACAATGCGATCCAGACGTGGCAAGTGGCAGCGAACGGGGAGGTGACCAATGTTCACGTCGACTGAGCGCATGCCGAAGCGCGCGTCCATGAGAGCGCTACGCCGTCGCGCGCAATCCACCGCAGTGGCCGCGCTCTGGGCCGGTGCGCTGGCCGTCGCGGGATTGACCGTTGCCACGTGGTTCGCAACGCCCGCGCAAGCCGCGAAGGCAACGCAGGTGTCGCAGTCGGCGTCTGCAACGCCCGCCTCCCCCACAACCCCTACCAAGGCCCCGGGCGGCATCGGACGTGACGCCACACCCGCCGAACTCGGTGCGTGGGACATCGACGTGCGTCCCGATTTCAAGGGACTCCCCAAGGGGCAAGGTTCGGTCGCCGACGGGCAAAAGCTGTTCGATGCGCGCTGCGCGTCGTGCCACGGCACGTTCGGTGAGAGCAACGAGGTCTTCAATCCACTGGTGGGCGGCACGACCGCCGACGACATCAGGACAGGCCACGTCGCCTCGCTGCGTGCGAACAATCAGCCGGTGCGCACCACGCTGATGAAGGTCGATACCGTCTCCACCCTTTGGGATTACATCCGTCGCGCCATGCCGTGGAACGCGCCGCGCTCGCTCACGCCCGACGAGGTGTACGCGGTGACGGCCTACATCCTGAACCTCGGCGAGATCGTGCCGACGGACTTCGTGCTGTCGGACAAGAACATCGGCGACGTGCAGAAACTGATGCCCAACCGCCTCGGCATGACGCGTGCGCACGGCATGTGGCGCGTGGGCGACAAACCGGATACCCATAACAAGGCGTGTATGCAGGATTGCCCTGAGGCTGGTATCGTGACGTCCGCACTCCCTGCGTACGCCCGCGACGCACATGGAGATCTGGCCGCGCAGAACCGGGTCATCGGCCCGGTGCGTGGTGTCGATACGAAGCTGCCGCCGCTGTCGGGCACCGCCGCGCAAAATGCGTCGGTGCGCAGGACCGCGGCTCTCGCCACGCTCGGCATGGCGAGTCCGGACGCGCCGGCCCAAACCGCCGCTGCGACGTCACCGGCAGCAACGCTTGCGGATAAGAACGGTTGTCTGGCCTGTCACGGCGTTACCGACAAGAAGATCGGGCCCGCCTTCTCGGAGGTCGTCGCCAAGTACCATGGGCAGTCGAATGCGACTGAAGTACTGGTGGCGAAGATACGTGCCGGAGGTGCCGGTAATTGGGGCAGCATGCCTATGCCGCCGCAATCACAGGTTGCAGAGACCGATATCCGTACGATGGTCGACTGGATTCTTCGTGGTGCACATTGAGCGGGCAGGGTGTCCGACGGATGCGCCGACGCTCCTCGCAGCTTCAGGTCGCCGCAGGACCCCGTCCCCAACACAAACCGAAGGAGTAAGAATGAAGAAGATGCTCATCGCTGCGGCCATGCTCGCCGGTACCACGCTGGCTCACGCAGGCGTCGACGTCGCCGCTGCGACCAAGCTCGCGCAAGCCAACGCCTGTATGGGTTGCCACGCGGTCGACAAGAAGCTCGTGGGCCCGTCGTATCAGGAAGTCGCTGCCAAGTACAAGGGCGACAAGGATGCGGTGGCCAAGCTGGTCAAGAAGGTGAAGAGTGGTGGTTCGGGTGTCTGGGGTCCGATCCCGATGCCGGCCCACCCGAACATGTCGGATGCTGACGCCAAGATCCTGGTGGATTGGGTTCTGGCCGGCGCCCCGGCGAAGTAAGTCAGGGGCAGGGGGCTCGCCGGAACATCGGACGAGCGAACGGCGGCCGGCGTCACGTAGGAAGCGTTCAGACGTGCGCCGGCGGCCTTCAAAGAGGAAACACACAGAGATGAACCAACAGCGACGCGACATGCTGCGGTTTTCCGCGGTAATGGGACTGGCGGTGGCCGCCGGGCTGATCAAGCCCGAGGAGGCCCGCGCGGCACAGGTGGAATGGAACAAGGCGGCGTTTGCCACCAAGAGCGTGGCCGATACGGTCAAGGCGCTCGGCGGCACGAGCGCGAGCCCCAGCGACCTTGTCGTGCTGACGGCTCCCGACATCGCCGAAAACGGCGCCGTCGTGCCGGTGGCAGTCACGAGCAAGGCCCCGAATACGCAATCGATCGCCATCCTGATCGAGAAGAATCCGAACACGCTCGCCGCGTCGTTCGATATTCCCGACGGCACCGAGCCGTCGGTGACTACGCGCGTGAAGATGGGCCAGACGTCGAAGGTCTACGCGCTGGTCAAAGCAGACAACAAGTACCTCGTGGCCGAGAAGGAAATCAAGGTCACGCTGGGTGGCTGCGGCGGTTGAGCGACGCATCGTATAAGGCTAGAGGAGCACAACATGGGTAATCCGATGCGCATTCGCGCAACCGAGGCCGGCGGTGTCGTCGAAGTGAAGGCGCTGATGAGCCACATCATGGAAACCGGCCAGCGCAAGGACGCTTCCGGTAACATCGTCCCCGCACACTTCATCCAGACGGTCACGGTCACCTGCAACGGCAAGACGGTGCTGACGGCCGAATGGGGTCCGGCCGTGTCGAAGGATCCGTTCATGTCGTTCAAGTTCAAGGGCGGCAAGAAGGGCGACAAGGTCGCGGTGACGTGGACCGACAACAAGGGCGACTCGCGTACCGACGAGGCGACCGTCGCCTGAGCGGCGATGCCGGGAAGCTGTGCGGTGGCGCTCGCGGGAAGGCGGTTCGTGTCTGCCCGTGGTGCGCCGAACAACCCACAACAAGAGGAGAGTCAGATGCTAGAGGCGCAACATAGCGCACGGGTGAGCACCCCACGCGACGCAACATCGGCGGCATGGCTGCGCCGTGCCGTCCTGGGGGGCATGCTCGCCATCGCGGGCGTCGGCGCGCCCGTTGCCACGGTATTCGCCGCCGACAACTCGACGGCCGACGCCATCGCGCAATATCGCGAAATGCTCGCCGACGGCAATCCGGCGGAACTCATCGAAATGCGCGGGGAAGAACTCTGGAAGACGCCGCGCGGCCCGAACAACGTGTCGCTCGCACAGTGCGACCTCGGGCTCGGCCCGGGTGTCCTGAAGGACGCCTATGCGCAACTGCCGCGCTACTTCCCGGATGCGAAACGCGTACTCGACGGCGAGTCGCGCATCGTCGAATGCATGGTGAATCTGCAAGGTTTCAAGCGTGCGGACGTCATCAAGCAACCGTTCTCCAAAGAAGGCCAGGACCCGACCGATCTCGAAGCGCTGACCGCTTACGTGGCGGGACAGTCGCGTGGTGCACTCATTCGCGTGCCGCAGTCGCACAAGGAAGAGAAGGAAGCCTACGCGCGCGGCCAGAAGATTTTCTATTACCGTGCCGGTCCGTACGACTTCTCGTGCGCGTCGTGCCACGGGGCAGACGACAAGCGCATCCGGTTGCAGGATCTGCCGAACCTGACCAAACCGGCGGCCGCACGTCAGGCCTTCGCGACGTGGCCGGGTTACCGTGTCTCGCAGGGCGCGCTGCGCACGATTCAGTGGCGCATGTACGACTGCTTCCGACAGCAGCGCATGCCCGAGCTGAACTACGGTTCGCAGGCGTCGATCGATCTGATTACTTTCCTCGGTGTGATGGCCAACGGCGGCAAGATGGACGCCCCCGGCCTGAAGCGCTGACCGATTGCGAGGCACACCCATGAAATCATTCGCATTGCGCGCGACGTGTGTCGCGCTGGCAGCGGCCGGGGCTCTCGTCGTCGGCGCGGCCTTCGCTCAGGACGAGGGCGTGAAGCGCGTCACGGGCACCACCGACGCGGCCGTCGTACAGGAACTGCGTGACTCGTTCCGTGGCTCGGGTATCGCGCAGCTCGATCGCATCGATCAGAGCGAATTGCAGAAGCTGTGCACGCTGTACGCGACCAAGCCGATGCCCGCGAAGATCGCCGAACGTCTGCAAAAGGCCGAACTGGCGAGCGTCAAGGCGCCGGCGGACGGTAAGTACCTCGGCGACTGGAAGGAAGGCGAGAAGGTCGCCCAGAACGGACGCGGCATGCAGTTCACCGACAAGGCCGACACCGTCAATGGCGGCAACTGTTACGCCTGCCATCAACTGACCAAGAGCGAGATCTCGTTCGGCAACATCGGTCCGTCGCTCTACAACTACGGCAAGCTGCGCGGCGATTCGCCCGAAGTGGTCAAGTACACGTGGGCGAAGGTCTACGACTCGCACAGCTACATGGCCTGCTCCAATATGCCGCGCTTCGGGGCGGCAGGCATCCTGACGGAAAAGCAGTTGAAGGATGTGATGGCACTGCTGCTCGACCCGGCCTCGCCGGTCAATCAATAAGGCGATTGTCCTTTGCCGTTCGGGCGGAGGGGTAACCTCCGCCGACGGCTTCCGGAGTGCCGCATGACTTCCCAATCTGACGCTTTCGCCCGGTCTGAAAGGCCTGGTCGTGCGCGCGCACGCGTGGCACGCGCCGCTAATGGAATGGCCATCGTGTTGAGTATGGTGGCGATGCTCGCAAGTGCGCCTGCGCAAGCGGTCGAAGTCGGCGACACGGTAACGCTGCCGTCGCTCACGTTGCTCGACGGCAAGACACTGCCCGCCAGCGCCTTCAAGGACCGTACGGTCATCGTCGAGTACTGGGCGTCGTGGTGTCCGTTCTGTGCGCAGCAGAATCCGCACCTACAGAAGCTCTACGAGGCGACGCGCGGCAAGCCGATTCAGATTGTCACGCTGTCCATCGACAAGAAGCCCGCAGATGCCGTCGACTACCTCAAAGCGCACGGCTACACCTTCCCCGCCGGGATGGAGACGCCCGCCTGGCAGGCGGCGCTGGGCAAGCGTCGGGGGTTGCCGGAGTTGTATGTGATCGGACGCAACGGCAAGGTTTTGCGCAAGGAAGTCGGCGAGATGTTCGGCGAGGACGTGGCGGCGCTCGCGGATTACGCTGGCAAGTGAACTGATCCGACGAACGATTCGACGCCACAACCAACAAAAGACCAACGCAAAAAACAACGCGCAGAAATAACAACGGCGGCGACGCATGGTGAGACGCGCGCGCCCCGCAGATGCAACGGAGACGAGATGAATCGACGCGAGTTCATGCAAGTACTGGCAGTGGCGGCCGCAGGCGGGATGGCGCTGTCGCATCACGAGACCGCTGCCGCCAAGGCGGCCGCAGCGTTCTACGATCTGCCGAAGTTCGGCAACGTGCATCTGCTGCACTTCACCGACTGCCACGCGCAGTTGCTGCCGATTTACTTCCGTGAGCCGAGCGTCAATCTGGGCCTTGGCGAGCAGGCCAACAAGGCACCGCACCTCGTGGGCGACGCTTTCCTGAAGGCCTACGGATTGCGTCCCGGCACGCAGGACGCCTACGCCTTCACCTATCTGGACTTCGCAGCCGCTGCGCGCACGTACGGCAAGGTCGGGGGCTTTGCGCATCTGGCGACGCTGGTCAAGCGCATGAAGGCGTCGCGCCCCGGCGCCCTGCTGCTCGACGGCGGCGATACGTGGCAAGGCTCGGGCACCGCCATGTGGACGAAGGGCCAGGACATGGTCGACGCCACGCTGGCCCTCGGCGTCGACGTCATGACGGCGCATTGGGAATTCACCTACGGCGCGGAGCGCGTGAAGTCCGTCGTCGAAGAACAGCTCAAGGGCAAGATCGACTTTGTCGCGCAGAATGTGCAGACGAACGATTTCGGCGATCCGGTGTTCGCGCCGTACACCATCAAGACGATGAACGGCGTGCCGGTGGCGATCATCGGTCAGGCGTTCCCGTACACCCCGATCGCGAATCCGCGCTACTTCGTACCGGACTGGACGTTCGGTATTCAGGAAGAGCGTCTGCAGGCGATGGTCGACGAAGTGCGCGGCAAGGGCGCGCAGGTGGTCGTGGTGCTCTCGCACAACGGCATGGACGTCGATCTGAAGCTGGCGTCGCGCGTGCGCGGTATCGACGCGATTCTCGGCGGCCACACGCATGACGGCATGCCCAAGCCGGTGGTGGTGGCCAACGCCGGGGGCAAGACACTCGTTACCAATGCGGGCTCGAACGGCAAATTCCTTGCGGTGCTGGACTTCGACGTGAAGGGCGGCAAGCCGGTGGATTTCCGTTACAAGCTCCTGCCGGTGTTCGCGAACCTGCTGCCGGCGGACGCGCAGATGCAGGCGCTCATCGAGCGCGTGCGCGCGCCGTTCGCGGCGAAGCTGGCCGAGCCGCTGGCGATCACCGAAGGCACGCTGTACCGCCGGGGCAACTTCAACGGCACCTTCGACCAGTTGCTGCTCGACGCCGTGATGGCCGAGAAGGACGCCGAGATCGGCTTTTCGCCGGGCTTTCGCTGGGGGACGTCTCTGCTGCCGGGCCAGGCGATCACCATGGAGCAACTGCTCGACCAGACGGCGATTACCTATCCGTACACGACCGTTACGCCCATGACCGGCGAGACGATCAAGACGGTGCTCGAAGACGTGGCGGACAATCTGTTCAATCCGGACCCGTATTACCAGCAGGGCGGCGATATGGTGCGCGTGGGCGGTATGGACTACACCATCGATCCGATGGCACCGATGGGGCAGCGGATTTCGGAAATGCGACTGAACGGCAAGCTCATCGAGGCGGGCAAGACCTACAAGGTGGCCAGCTGGGCGCCGGTCGCGGAAGGCGCGCAGGGGGAACCGGTCTGGGATGTCGTGGCCCGTCATCTCAAGGCGCAGAAGACGATTGTTGCGAAATCTCCGAAAGACCCCGTCATCAAGGGGATGAAGGGCAATCTGGGCGCGGCCTGAAGCGCCTTGAAATCACAGGGATTGCTCGTCAGACGAGCAATCCCGAGCAATTTTGTCGGCTGCTCGCCGCGCTGAGAAAAATCGCTATAATCGGAGCTTCGTGTGGGGCGGTAGCTCAGCTGGGAGAGCGTCGCGTTCGCAATGCGAAGGTCGGGAGTTCGATCCTCCTCCGCTCCACCAAAACATCTTTTCGGCGAGGATGGGATCTCCTTTCTGGCCGTCGATAGTGCTGAACTGAATTGAGGTGGCGCATGCCCACCGTGCGCGTTTCATCACTCAAACCCCGTACCTGACCGTCTGCCGAGATTAACGCTCGCTGAACTTCGTGCGTCACCGCTTAGTGTTGGCGGTTGTCCGTGATGCCCGGGACGGTTGGCACGTTCTGATCGGCGTGTCACCGAGGCGGTGCTTGCTTCACTCTTCCAATTTGTTACACACGGGTCGCGATTCGTCGTGGCCGTTCGAATATAATTCGACTCTCTTTGCACGGCGCTGAGGCATGGCGATTCCTCGGTTGTGTCGAAGATATGACATGAGAAATTTGAACCCACAAATGAGAAGGCGAGCCGAGGTCGCTCAGTTCACCTGACATCTCCCATGCCGTTCCTGGTCTGCCATTCAAAAACAATGACGAGTGCGGACATATTCGCATCGGGGGCCGCCAAGGAATCAGCAAGTCCGATGTCATTCTTGCATTTTCAGACCATAGAGCCACGAATTGTCCCTTCTTAGATCAAGTGCCGGTTTTGCCATTTCCACGGCGGTGCGGATATTGGTCGGGTTGCTGATCGTCAAAAGCATGGCGTGGCATCTCGGCCCGCAAGCGTTCGGCATGCTCGGGCAAATGATGACAGTGGTCGCCATCGCCAGCATGTTCGCTGGTGGCGGCACCGCGCTGGGTCTCACTAAACAACTCTCTGAACCAGTTAGCGAAGCCATTAAACTGCAGCGGCTCGGATCCGCGATGGTTATTTACGTGGCCGTTTCGTCCATCGTGACGATAGTGCTCGTGTTCGGCAGTCGCGCGTTTGCCAGAAGTTTGCTCGACGACGCTGGCAGTATGGTCGTCATATGGGCTTTAGCTGTCGGTTATTGGCTTGTTGGCATCTATAGTGTCGTTCAATCGATATTTAGCAGCAGGCAGGACGTGCGCTCCTTGGTCGCCCTGAATATCGTGGGGGCCTTGGCCGGCGCAGCCGTGTTCCTGACACTGCTCTATGGGTTCGGCTTTATCGGCGCAGCGTTTGGATTGGTTGCCATGCCGGCGATCAACGGGCTGTCGGCGCTGCTGTTTGCACGGATTCGTCTGCCGGTGCCCTGGCTCAAGCTTCAGTGGAATCCGAATTGGGAAAGCGCGCGCGAGCTTCTCGCATACGGAGGCGTGATGCTTGTGTCGGCAGCGGCGGTACCTATGGCGCAGTTGGCGATGCGAAATATGCTGGGGGAAAGACTCGGCTGGGACCAAGTGGGCTACTGGCAGGGCGTGCTGAAGATATCCGATGTGTACTTTCAGTTCGTGGGCGTTGTGTTGACGAGTTTCATTCTGCCGAAGTTCGCTGCTGCGCGATCGATCAAGCAGATCGATGGCATCCTTCGCTCGATTTTCTCGACGTTGCTCCCTCTAGCGGTCGTCATGTTGATCTCCGTTTACCTGCTGCGCAATATCATCATCGAGCTGCTCTTCAGCCGATCGTTTTTTCCAATGACGGATCTGTTCCTACCGCAGGTTTTGGGGGACTTCATCCGGATATGTGGTTCAATCATTGCCTACATATTCCTTGCGCGCGGTTGGCGACGTATTGCGATCGCTTCGGAATTGTTGCAGGCAATTGTTCTGCTTGTCGGTACCTGGCTACTTGTCGGTCGCGTCGGAATCATGGCGCCAATTTATGCCTATTGCGTGAGCGCCACGCTAACGCTGGTGTTGATGCTCTGGACGTATAGCCGTCTCAGGCTAAAGATGGCGGTGATAGGTGAAGATGTGCAGGCCAGCTCTATCGGTTGACACCGGGGCAATGTGTTTTCAAGTCGAACGATATATGTAATCGCCGATTTTCCCGGTTGGCGAAAGATTGAGGGAACGGATGAGAGTATTGATTCTCTGCACCAAGTTTTCCACCGTTGAGTCAGACGGGTGGCTGACCAACGATTTGGCGGCAGCTTATGCGAGCGCCAAACACGATGTTACGGTGGTATGCGTTGACTGGTCTGGGCAATCGCATTCGCAAGTACTTGCGATGTACGGAAACGTGCGCGTGATTAACACTCCCATTGACTTGTCGGCGGTGCGCAGATTGCCGGCGAGTTTGCAGAAGATGTATAAGTGGTTTTGGGCATCGCGCGCGGCGATTCCGTATGTCGATCAGCATCTGGCTGTGGAGCCTTACGATCTTTTTGTGGGGTTTTCTCCTGCGTCAACGGCATTCTGGGTTCAACGCCATTTGCTCAAACGCCTCAAGCCGAAACGGAAGTACATGGTCCTGTGGGATTTCTTTCCCAGGTATCACCATGAACTCGGCCTCATTCCTGCTGGACCAATCTTCAGGATCGCCAAGTGCATGGAAACGCTTGCGATCAAGCAGTTCGACACGGTCGGCGTGATGTCGCCGGCCAACATTCCCTACTTTTGGAAAGAGACTCCCACGTTTGCAGGACAGGTGGAGGTGCTTCCTCTGTGGGGGCCGCAGGCACTGGCTAGCGAGGGTGATCGAAAGGAAATTCGCGGGCGTTATGGCTTGCCTCAGGACGCCGTTGTCGCGATTTTTGGCGGTCAGCTGATTCCCGGTCGGGGCATCGAACTTTTACTCAGGCTGGCGGAAGCATCTTCCGAAAGCTGCCCGGGAGTGATCTTCGCGATCGCTGGAAGCGGGCCGCTGGAGGGCTATCTTAAGGCGCGTTTGACTGAACCTGCACTATCGAATGTGCGGTATCTGGGAAAAATTCCGCGCGACGAATATCTCACGTTCTTAACGGCGTGCGACATCGGCGTTGTTTTCAACTCCGGAACCGTCAGCGTGCCGACCTTTCCTTCAAAGTCAATTGACTACTTCCGCGCGGGGCTTCCTATTCTCGGTGCAGTGGAGGCTGCAACTGACTACTCTGAAATTCTCGAAAACGATATCCATGGGGGGTATTCTTCGGTCACGACACAATTCGAGCGTATTCAGGAAAACCTTGCCAAATTGTGTGCGTCGGAAAGTCACCGTCGGGAGTTGGGCGAGAATGGGCGCAAGTATTTTCAAGCGAAAATGACGGCCCCACAAATCGTCGCTCAGATTCACTGAGTCCGAGCGTCTATGAGTTTTTATCTCGTTATCGCATTCGTCCTCAGCATTGCTGCGCTGGTGCAGGTTGTATGGCGAAAGCGAATCCTCTCGCTCGGGGCGCTTGCTGTTCTCGCGCTATGGGCGCTGGCCGCGTTGCGATACCGCACGGGCTACGATTGGCTCGTCTATCAAGCATTCTTTGATCAGTACGCTCCGGATTACATAGGTGACGGTTCCGGAATGGTGCCGATGGAGCCACTGTATGTGTTGCTGAATATTGTTGTGGCAAAGATGACTGGGAGTTTTCAGGTCCTTTTGGTTGTGATCGCCACGTTCAATATTTGGGTTTTGTATCGATTTGTAAAGCTCGCCCGAGCCGATCTCGTTTTCTGTTGCGCTTTTTATTTTTGCCTTGTGTATCTGCCGTTGCAAATGGGCGTGTTCCGTCAGTCATTGGCCGTTTCAATGTTCATGATCGGAATGATGTATGCGTCCCGTGGCCGCAACAATATGGCGATGTTCTGTAGTGTTATAGGCGTTGGATTTCAATATTCCAGCGTTATCTATTTTTTCGTATATTGGCGTAAGGGCGTTCGCTTCGTGATGAGGCGTCCCGTTTTGTTCGTCGGCGTCGTACTTCTGTTTTACGCACTCGGCATTGGTGTCGCATCCCTCGCACTCGAGGCGTTGTCCAAGCTAAGTTTGTCGTTCATCTCGGAGAAGGCCGCCATCTACGCGTCGACGGGGGCGTTCGAACGCTCTCCCGGGGCCATCGCCTACCTGCTGGTAAACTGTGGGATCTTCCTGTGGGTCAATAAACGGCTCCCGGAGCGCAGTCGGTTTCAGGAGCTACTTTTCGGTGCGATAATTCTTCAGATCGCATTTCAAGGTCTCTTGTTCGATTTTCCGATTTTCTGGAACCGCGCGCAGTATCTCGCAGTGCTTCCGCAGGCGATTCTGCTATATCAGGCTGTTTCGATGCAGCCGATCGTTGTGCGAACGGTTGTAGCGTCGACGTCGTTGGCATTTGTTGTCTCGGCGCTTGTTTATCAACTAGTAAACCCTCTGATCGAGCCTTACATACCGTACTACTCATATCTCGAATACAAATTCACGGGAGATATTGGGGACGGGCTCGGCAGAACGCTTGAGTATTACCGAAGATTTGAGGCCCATTTACAATGAGTATCAGTTCGTTCAAAAACAAAGTGCTGTTGATTACCGGCGGCACGGGTTCGTTTGGCAATGCGGTACTGCGCCGCTTTCTCGATACTGATATCGGTGAAATCCGTATTTTCAGTCGCGATGAAAAGAAGCAGGACGACATGCGCAAGCGCTATAACAGCGACAAGCTCAAGTTCTACATTGGCGACGTCCGCGATCCGGCTTCGGTGATCAATGCGATTCGCGGCGTGGACTTCGTGTTTCATGCGGCTGCACTGAAGCAGGTTCCGTCGTGTGAGTTTCATCCGATGGAAGCGGTTAAGACCAACGTGATGGGTACGGAAAATGTGCTCGAAGCGGCGATCCAAAGCGGCGTGTCGCGCGTTGTCTGCCTGAGTACCGATAAGGCTGTCTATCCCATTAACGCGATGGGCATTTCGAAAGCCATGATGGAAAAGGTCATGGTCGCGAAGTCGCGCTCGGCGGACGACAACAAGACGGTGATTTGCGGCACGCGCTACGGCAACGTCATGGCATCGCGTGGTTCGGTAATCCCGTTGTTCGTGCAGCAGATGCGCGACGGTAAGCCGATCACGGTGACTGATCTGCTGATGACCCGTTTCATGATGACGCTCGATGACGCGGTGGAACTGGTGCTTTACGCTTTCCAGCATGGTCGTAACGGCGACATCTTTGTTCAGAAGGCGCCGGCGGCGACGGTAGAGACGCTCGCGCGCGCGCTTCGAGAAATGCTTGGCAAGCCCGAGCATCCGATCAACGTGATCGGTACGCGTCACGGCGAAAAGTTGTATGAAACGTTGCTTAGCAGAGAAGAGCTTGCGGCCGCGGAAGATCGTGGCGACTACTATCGTGTTCCGCCTGACCTGCGTGATCTCAACTACGGCAAGTATGTCGAACAAGGCGAGACGAGTATTTCGACTGCAGAGGACTACAACTCCCACAACACCGAGCGCCTGGACATCGCTGGCATGAAGGTGCTGTTGCAGAAGCTCGCATTTATGCGTGCTTTGCAAGCAGGGCAAGACGCTCAGCCGGAGGAGTGATCCGATGAAGATCGTTGTGACCGGTGCGAACGGTTTTGTCGGCAGGAATTTGTTGGTCCATCTCGAGGAGATGGGCGGGCATGAATTGGTGCGTGTTGGTCGCGACACGTCGGACGAAGCGCTCGACGCTGGCCTGCGCGATGCGGACTTCGTGTTCCATCTTGCGGGCGTCAATCGTCCGAAGTCACCCGACGAATTTGTCTCGGGCAACGTCGATTTCACGCAAACGTTAGTTGAGAAGTTGGTAGCGACTGGCCGCAAGGTGCCCGTTGCCTACACCTCGTCGACTCAGGCCACAGCGGAGAATCCTTACGGGCAAAGCAAGGTCGGCGCTGAACTGGCCTTGCAGGCGTACGCGCAGCGCACCGGCGCCGCAGTGTATCTGTACCGGTTGCCGAATATTTTCGGTAAATGGAGTCGCCCGAACTACAACTCGGCGGTCGCCACTTTTTGTCACAACATTGCACGCGGCTTGCCGATCGAGATTCACGCGCCGGACGCCAAGGTGCGTATGGTCTATGTCGATGACGTTTGTGCGGCATTTTTGGCGCTGCTCGCCGACAATGCGCCCGCGCCCGGATTCGTCGATGTCAGCCCGGTTTACGAGACGACGGTCGGTGAACTCGCGGATCAGATTCGCGCATTCCGACAGAGCCGAGATTCGCTGGTGAGCGAACGTGTCGGTACAGGCCTCGTGCGTGCGCTGTATTCGACTTACGTGAGCTTTTTGCCGGACGATGATTTCGCTTACGATGTTCCGATGTACGGCGATGCACGTGGCGTTTTCGTGGAAATGCTCAAGACACCCGATGCAGGGCAGTTTTCGTATTTCACAGCCCATCCCGGGGTGACGCGCGGTGGTCACTATCACCATTCCAAAACCGAAAAATTCCTCGTCATCAAGGGGCGCGCCCGCTTCGGGTTTCGCCACATCGTGTCAGGTCAGCGCCTCGAAATTGAAGTGAGTGGCGAGAAGGCTCAAATCGTGGAAACGGTGCCGGGTTGGGCGCATGACATCACCAACATCGGTGAAGATGAAATGGTCGTGATGCTGTGGGCAAATGAAATTTTTGATCGTTCGCGACCCGATACGGTAGCGCACAAGGTGTAAGTCATGCGCAAAATGAAAGTGATGACCGTTCTCGGGACACGTCCTGAGATCATTCGACTCTCGCGTGTGATGGCGCGTCTGGACCAGTATTGCGATCATGTCATTGTTCATACGGGCCAGAATTACGATTACGAACTCAACGAAATCTTCTTTCGCGATCTCGAGGCGCGTCGGCCGGACCATTTCCTGAACGCTGCGGGTGCGAATGCCGCGGAAACGATTGGTAAAGTCATCATTGCGGCGGATCGGGTGATGGAATCGGTTTGCCCGGATGCCGTGCTGGTGCTGGGCGATACGAACAGTTGCCTCGCCGCCATCCCCGCAAAGCGCCGCAAAATCCCGATTTTCCACATGGAAGCGGGGAATCGTTGCTTCGACCAGCGCGTGCCGGAAGAAACCAACCGTCGTATCGTTGACCATACCTCGGACATCAACCTGACGTACAGCGATATCGCGCGGGAGTATTTGCTGCGCGAAGGATTGCCACCGGATCGCGTTATCAAGACCGGGAGCCCGATGTTTGAGGTGCTGACGCATTACGCGCCGAAGGTCGACAGCTCCAACGTACTGGGCGAGCTGGGTCTCGAGGCCGGCAAGTATTTCGTGGTCAGTGCGCACCGCGAGGAAAACGTCGATTCGCCCGTGAATCTCGCCAAGCTTGGCGAAACGCTCAACGCGGTTGCGAATGCCTATGGCGAACCAGTGATCGTGTCGACGCACCCGCGTACGAAGAAGCGCATCGAAGCGGCCGGGCTGACATTTGCGCCCAACGTCCGGTTACTCAAGCCTCTAGGTTTCCTGGATTACATCCGGCTTCAGCGCGACGCAAGAGCGGTGCTTTCGGACAGCGGGACGATTACGGAAGAATCGTCGATTCTGAACTTCCCGGCCGTCAATATCCGCGAAGCGCACGAGCGCCCGGAAGGCATGGAAGAGGCCTCCGTCATGATGACGGGCGTTGATGCTGACCGAGTGTTGCAGGCGCTGGCGATCCTTGCGGACCAGCCGCGCGGCGAGAATCGTCTGCTCCGACAAGTGGCCGATTACAGCATGCCCAACGTTTCCGACAAAGTTCTGCGCATTATCCTCAGCTACACCGACTATGTCCGGCGCACTGTTTGGCGCCAGACTGTCTGAGCCGTGTCGTCAACAAGCAAAGCATAACCTGAGCAGCACGGCCGGTTACAGGATGGCAATGAAGTGAAAGTACTTATCGTTTCGCAATGGTTCGATCCGGAGCCGACATTCAAGGGACTAATGTTTGCCAAGGCGCTAGTCGCGGCTGGGCATGAGGTGGATGTCATAACCGGGTTTCCGAACTACCCCGGCGGCAAGGTCTACGACGGCTACAAGGTGCGTTTGCTTCAGCGAGAAGTCATGGACGGCGTGCGCATCACGCGTGTTCCGTTGTATCCGAGCCATGACGGTTCGGCGATGCGCCGAGTCGCGAACTATGCGAGTTATGCCGCATCAGCGACGCTGTACGGCATTTTTGGCGCAGGTCGTGCGGATGTGATCTACGCATATCATCCGCCACTTACCGTTGGTATGGCCGCTTCGCTTATCGGGATGTTCCGTCGTACGCCGGTGGTGTGTGACATTCAGGACATGTGGCCTGACACGTTGCGCGCGACGGGCATGCTTAATAGCGAGCGCGCGCTGAACGTCGTGAGCAAATTCTGCGATTGGGTCTATCGTCGTGCGGCAAGGGTAGTGGTGCTTTCGCCGGGCTTCCAACGCCTGTTGCAAGAACGCGGTGTCCCGGCCGGGAAGCTCGACGTTATCTATAATTGGTGCGATGAGACCGGTTTGACGCAAGCGGCCGCGCGTCCGGCCGAGGGCGATCCCTACGGCTTCGCCGGCAAGTTCAATATTGTCTTTGCGGGAACCATGGGTAAGGCACAGGCGCTCGACGCTGTGCTCGACGCCGCGAAGCTTGTGGCACCGAAGCGCCCGGAGATTCAGTTCGTATTTGTTGGCGGTGGTATCGAAGTCGAACGACTCAAGGCGTCCGCTGCGTCGCAGCAATTGGAGAACGTCCGCTTTATACCTCGCATGCCGATGTCGGAAGTTGGTGCGCTACTCAATGCGGCAGATGTTTTGCTCGTCCATTTAAAGGACGATCCGTTGTTCGCGATCACGATTCCGTCCAAGACGCAGGCCTATATGGCGGTCGGAAAGCCCATCCTGATGGCGGTGCGTGGCGATGCCGCGGCACTCGTCGAACAAGCGGGCGCAGGATTTGTTGCGACGCCGCAAGATCCTGTAGCAATAGCGGAGGCCGCTTGTCGTTTCGCCGCGTTGTCGCGTGAAGAGCTCGTCGCCATGGGCTCACGAGGCGCGGCATTTTATCGGGACCACCTATCGGTTGCTGTCAACGTGTCAAAGTTTGGTGAAGTCTTTGAGCGGGTCGTCGCGGAGCGGAGGCAGGCATGAAGCGGACTTTTGATTTTCTTGTCGCCCTGTGCGCGTTGATTGCACTGAGTCCGATACTGTTGGTTGTTTCGGTCTGGGTCGCGATTGCATTGGGTCGCCCCGTATTGTTCCGGCAAGTCCGTCCGGGCAAGGATGGCCAACCGTTTCGGATGTGCAAGTTCCGTAGTATGTCGGATGCGCGAGACAAGGACGGTAACCTCCTGCCGGATAGCGAGCGCTTGACGCGTTTTGGCAAGTTCTTGCGCAGCAGCAGTCTGGATGAATTGCCTGGGCTTTGGAATGTGCTCAAAGGTGACATGAGCCTTGTCGGGCCACGTCCGCTCCTCACGGCCTACCTGCCGCTCTACAGTCCCGAGCAAGCGCGGCGTCACGAAGTACGTCCGGGCATTACAGGATGGGCGCAAGTCAATGGTCGTAACGCGATTTCGTGGGACGACAAGTTCCGTCTGGATGTCTGGTACGTAGACAACCAGTCATTCGCGCTGGATATCAAGATCCTGTTGCTCACCGTTAAGAAAGTGTTTGCCCGTGATGGCATCTCCGCTGCCGGTGAGGCCACAATGCCCGCGTTCAAAGGCAGTCAGGCCGAGACGAAGCGGCCCTGACGCCGATCGCGACAAGAACATTACATTAATCGACAGACTCTCCCAGAACCGTCAGATGCTCAATACTCGACTCTCTCCCTGGCCCAGCTATTCGGAAGACGAAGTAGAGGCCGTTGCCGCTGTCCTCCGCTCGAATAAGGTTAATTACTGGACGGGCTCGGAAAGCCGCGAATTCGAAAAGGAATTCGCCGCATACATTGGGTCTCGGCACGCCATCGCGTTGGCGAATGGCACACTTGCGCTAGATCTTGCGCTCCATGTTCTGGGCATCGGCGCGGGTGACGAGGTCATCGTGACGTCGCGTACTTTCCTTGCCTCCGCCAGCTCGGTGATCAATGCGGGAGCGATTCCCGTCTTTGTCGATGTCGATCGGGACTCGCAGAACATTACGGCGCAAACCATTGCGCCCGCTATCACGTCGCGGACCAAGGCAATTCTCTGTGTTCACCTGGCCGGCTGGCCCTGCGACATGGACCCGATCATGGCGCTCGCCGAAGCGCATAATCTGTATGTGATCGAGGATTGTGCGCAGGCGCATGGCGCCAAGTACAAGGGGCGCCACGTCGGCACTATCGGGCACATGGGTGCATGGTCGTTTTGTCAGGACAAGATCATGACGACTGGTGGTGAGGGCGGCATGCTCACGATGGACAACACCGATTGGTGGAAGGCTGCCTGGGCATTCAAAGACCACGGCAAGTCGTACGACGCAGTCTACGAGAAGCAACACCCGCCGGGGTTCCGCTGGCTGCACGAATCGTTCGGCACCAATTGGCGAATCACCGAAATGCAGTCGGCGATTGGCCGCATTCAATTGCGCCGACTCGATACGTGGAAGGCGCGGCGCCAGGCGCTCGCGGCACGGCTAGACGAGGTACTGCGCAAACACGATGTGGTTCGTGTGCCTGCCATTCCGGCTGATATTGAGCATGCCGAATACAAGCACTATGTCTTTGTTCGCCCTGAGCGTTTGCGCGACGGTTGGACCCGGGACAAGATCATCGAGGCGCTGACGTCGAGGGGCGTGCCTGCTTATCAGGGATCGTGTTCGGAGGTTTATCTGGAGAAAGCGTTCGACAACACTGGCTGGCGGCCTGAAGAGCGTCTGCCAGTTGCACGAGAATTGGGCGACACGAGCCTGATGTTCCTGGTGCATCCCACGTTGACCGACGACGAGATGGCGTTTGTCTGCCGCGAACTGGAAGAGGTATTGACGGCGGCCGCGCGCTAAACAATATGCTCAGTATGATCGTGAATCTGCCGCGTAGTGCAAAGATCACCGTGATGGCCGCAGCGGATGCCATTCTGCTGCCGTTATCATTGTGGACCGCCATCGGACTGCGTCTCGAACTTTGGCAGTTCCCGCAAATCCACGCCTGGTGGGTGTACGTTCTGACATCCGCACTGGCGATCCCGATATTCATGTGCCTTGGCTTGTATCGCGCAGTCGTGCGGTTTATGGGTACGCGCGCGATGCTCATGATTGTGCTTGCCGTGACGCTTTCCGTGTGGGCGTTCGCGGGCACGTTGACGTTGCTGATTCTGCCGCCGGTTCCACGAGGCGCGTTGCTCATTTACTGGGTGATTTCCGTCGTCTACATCGTGGGAAGCCGCCTTCTTGCACGCGCGGCGCTGTTGAACTGGCGCCCTTCCGAGCGTGGTCGCGCTGTCATCATTTACGGATCGGGGAGTGCTGGCTGTCAGTTGGCCGTGGCGTTACGTGCAGGCAAGGAATATCAGCCGATCATGTTTGTGGATGACAATCCCGCGCTGCACAGTCTGGAAATCATGGGCCTGCGCGTGCGCGATCCCAAGGATTTGCCGAAGTTGGTCAACCGCTTCCAGGTTGAGCAGATTCTGCTGGCAATTCCGTCGGCCGGACGTAGCCGCCGCATTGAAATCATCAATAAGCTCGAAGCGTTGCGGGTGGAAGTGCGGGCGATTCCGGGGATGGCCGATCTGGTCGGCGGGACGGTACGAGCGACCGATGTGCGAGAAATCGAGATCGACGACCTGTTAGGACGAGAAACGGTACCGCCCGATCAGAGACTACTGGAGGCCAATGTTCGAAACAAGAACGTTTTGGTCACCGGTGCTGGCGGATCGATCGGCTCGGAACTTTGCCGACAGATCGTATTGCTGCGTCCTCGCCGCTTGGTTCTGTATGAGCTTTCGGAGTACGCGCTGTATTCCATCGCGCAGGAATTGGAACTGGTCGTCGGTCAGCGTGAATTCAGCGACATCGAGATCGTGCCGGTACTTGGTTCGGTACAGAATCGCGATCGTGTCACGGACATCATGCGTCGCTATGGCGTGCAGACCGTGTATCACGCCGCAGCCTACAAGCACGTGCCTTTAGTTGAGTTCAACATGACTGAAGGCGTGCTCAATAACACATTTGGCACGAAAGCCGCCGCAGAAGCGGCGATCGCGGCGGGAGTGGACACGTTTGTGCTCATATCCACGGACAAGGCCGTGCGCCCAACCAACGTCATGGGCGCTACAAAACGCTTCGCCGAACTGGTGCTTCAGGCGTTTGCCAACGATCCGAGCGTCAAGACCCGGTTCTGTATGGTGAGGTTCGGCAACGTCCTGGGATCGTCGGGTTCTGTGGTGCCGCTTTTCCGTAAGCAGATTCTCGCGGGCGGGCCCGTGACGGTCACGCATCCTGAAATCAACCGGTATTTCATGACAATCCCTGAAGCTGCGCAGTTGGTGATTCAGGCCGGTGCGATGGGGGCATCAGGGGAAGTCTTCGTGCTTGATATGGGGGAGCCCGTGCGAATCGTAGATCTGGCGCGTCGCATGATCCACCTTTCTGGATTTTCCGTTGCGGAAGAGGGGCGCAATAACGGTGATATCGCCATCGAATTCAGCGGGTTGCGTCCTGGTGAGAAGCTTTACGAGGAATTGCTGATCGGCGATGACGTGACCGGGACGCCGCACGCAAAGATCATGATGGCCAACGAACACTTCATTGGCCGTAAAGAGCTGGAAGGAGTGCTGGAGATTCTTGCCGACGCGTGCCGGAACAACAAACACGACGTCATCATCAACACGCTACGTAATTGCGTGTCGGGTTTCCGTCCGGAGTCGGAAATTCGCGACCATCTGTACACGGTCAACCAACGTGCGGTGCACTCCGTGTCTTAAGCGCAAACTCGCCAGCAGCTTGTTTGTCAACGAAGGGCTGCCGGTGAAATTGGGTACGAGGTCATGAAGACCTCGTACAGCGCCAATCTTCTTATCGGCCCGAGATCGCGGCCAAACTCTCTCTGAAATGTCGCACTTTCGCTTCGTTATCGGCGAGGGTGAGATGCGTCTCGAGCGCGCGTGTCGGAATGCGTTTGCAAATCTGGTGATCTTCGTCGAATACCTTCCGATTGACCTGCGCTGTGGAATCAAAAAACGATTGCGCAGTCGCCAGCCGCTCGGGTATGACCGGTGCCGTCAACAAGCGACTGGTGAAATGCGTTCGCTCGGGATTGGTCGACGGGAAGAAGTTTTGCAGCGAGTACGAATAGCCGTACGTCGACGAGAGCATCGCGAACGGAAAGATGTACAGGCTCTGATACCCTTCGTAGCGATAATCGATGTTGAACAAGCGGTTCATGGCCCGTAATTGCTTGTCAACGCGACTATTCCCCACCGGCGCTCGCCAAATCGAATTGACGCCATGAAATTCATTCTCGCCGTCTTCAAGGCGTAACGTGCCGAGTGAATTCGGATGCACCATGTCGATGTGATATGGCTCCAGCGCATTCTCCAATGCGATGCGCCAGTTGCATTCGAATTCGTATTGATTGAAATCGTGTCGTCCCGCGATATTGAACGAAATTTCCTCAAGCACTTGTTCCGTTTCGCCCAGTTGTTCGCTGAGACTCATGATCGGTTCAACGCCGATGAACATGAAGTCCGCGCACCATTCAACGCGAAACTCGTTGAGTTTCGCCTTTGCGAGATCGCACGGGGCGAATCGCTGCGGTTGGGGTATATGGACCGTGCCGTGTTCGAAGCGCCAGCCATGATAGGCGCAATGCGCAGGGTGATTGCCATGTGCATCGACGAAAAAGCGGGTCCCTCGGTGCGGGCAGAGATTGTCAAACGCCACGATATTGCCGTGGTCGTTGAACAGGACAATCTCTCCATCAGCCCAGTTCAGCCGAAGGAAGTCATTGTCGGCCAGCAGTTCGGTACGGTGACCGATCAGATGCCAATACCGGCGAGACAAGCGTTGCTCTAACACGAATGGCTCCGCGAAAATTTTGTGGGTCACATCTTTTTGGACGGCGGCGCGTACAGCGTCATGCCGTCGGCCAGTCGGCGCATCGCAGTGGTGCCGGCACCGAGCGTGCAATCCGCACCGATGGTGACGCTGGGCATGACCCGCGCACCCGAGCCAACGAAAGTTCGGGTGCCAAGCGTCGAAAACCCCATGAGGTCGACGTGCGCGCTCAGCGTGCAGAAGTCGCCAACGCTCGCATCGTGTCCGATTGACGAACAAGCGTTGACCGTCACGAAGTGGCCGACTTGCGCATCTGCAGAAATCAAAGATTGTGGGCAGACGATCAGGCCTTCGCCCAGGCGGGCCGATTCGGCAATGACCGCGCTGGGGTGGACGATCGTGCCAAAACGGGTTTCCGGGTTGCGTTCGCGGAGCATGCCAACCAGCCGTTCGCGCACCTTCGGGGAGCCGATTGCCATGACGAGTTCGACGTCCGCTGGCGCCAGGTAATCGGCTGGCTTGCCCAGGTAGGCTACGCCGTAGTCATAACCGTTGAGGCAGTCGGGATTGTCGTCAAGCACTCCGACGACTTCTCCCTTCGTCGCGCCGGCGTTGATCTGCCGGATCCAGGAAATCAGTTCACGGCAAAAACCACCGCCGCCCACGATGACGTATTGCTTCATCAGCGCACCGTAAAGCCACCGTCCACAACCATCGTCGTGCCGGTGATCCAACGTGAAGCGGGGGAGAGAAGGAAGGTCACTGCGTTAGCGATATCTTCCGTCCTGCCGAAACCGAGCAGATGCTTTTCCTCGTAGGCTTGCATGGCAGCGGGCGGGAGGCTCGACGCCAGACGTCCGTGCATGGCAGTTTCAACCGCGCCACTGGCGACGCTGTTCACGCGAATTTTGCGGGGAGCGAGTTCGACAGCCAGCGAGCGCGAGAGACCATCGATTGCCGCTTTCGACGCCGAATAGGCTGTCATGCCGGCCTGGCCGCGCAAACCGGCCGCCGACGACATCAGGACCAGCGAGCCACCATCACGAATCACGTCCTTCATCGCCATTGCGCGAGCGATACCGAACGCCGTGTTCACGCTCGCGGCAAACAACTTGTCCAGACTCGATTGCTTGGTCATTTTGACCGGCAGGATCAGCTCTAGGCCAGCGGCATGAAAAATGCCGTCAACGCCACCTGCGGTGACGGCGGCTTCTTTCACCTGCTGTGCAGCCGAATCTGCATCCTCGAATGCTGTGATGATCGCGACGTGGTCGGCGTTCGTGCCGAGCGAACCCACGCTCTCCGAGGTGCGAGCTTCGTCGCGCCCCATCGCGAGGATTCTTGCGCCGCAAGCCGCTAACAGCTGTGCCGTCGCACGCCCAATGCCCGACGACGCTCCGGTGACTAGGAAGGTTTGACCAGACAGCGCCTTGGAATCAAAGATCATGGAACACCGTTTCGTTACATGCCAGAGGGCCCACACGCATGAGGGCGGAGCCCCACGAATATCCGACGCCGAAGCCGGCCATCAGGAGTTGCTTGGGTTCACGCAGTGCGTCGCGTAAGCGCGTGCTGAGCAATAGTGGGATCGACGCACAACTGGTATTGCCATACTCGCCGATATTGATCGGAAATTTTTCCGCTGGAATCTTCGACTTTCTCGCCAGATGCTTGAGCATGAACTCATTGGCCTGGTGATAAAGGAATCCATCGACATCGTCAGTCATTTGGCCAGCATATTGGAGCGTGTCGGCAACCAGCCCCGGTACGGACTTGAGCGTGAAGTTGAAAATCTCGCCGCCGTCCATATAAAGGCACGCGGGATCGCGGCCTTCCAGGCGGGGGTCTTCCGGCAGTGTCGTGCGGAATCCGCCTTGCGGAATAATCAGGTTCTTTGCACCGGCACCGTCGGTGCCAATCACGAACGTGCTGGTCGGCGCCTGTTCATCGAACTCGATGGCCGTCGCAGTGCCTGCGTCGCCGAAAAGCATTGCGGTGGCCCGATCGTCGGGCGACACCGTTCGGGTGATCGTGTCGCCTGCGAGCAAGAGGACACGGCGCGCACCGCCGGCAATCATCGTCGATGCCAGCCACAGCCCGTAGGTGTAGCCAGAACAGCCCAGATTGACGTCGAACGCTGCACAAGCCTTGTCGAGTCCCAGTTGGCCGTGAAGCGCGCAGGCCGTAGCGGGAAGACGGTAATCAGGTGTCTGGGAAACGAAAACCAGGGCGTCGATCGTGTCGAGCTCCCATGCCAGGCTCGACAGCAATCGACGTGCCGCGTACAAACAGAGGTCCGCCGCGGTGGTCTTGTCATCAACCCAGTAGCGGCGCTGGACCCCAATCATCTTGACGACATCGCGCACAGCGTCGGCGCCGAAGCGCGCTTCGAACCCCTTGTTGTCGATTTCATTGCGCGGCAGCACAGACACGACACCGCGAATGGCGATGTTGTCGATGCGACTTGCGCGACCGAACGTCAAGCGACTGTTCATGCTTTGGCCTTCTCGATCAAAGCCTCGATGTCCGAAACCTTTTCGCACTTGCCGAGGGCCGAGCCATCGAGGGTCACGTTGAAGATTTCATCGACGATGGCAATGGTCGAGACGATTGCAAGCGAGTCCCAGTTGTGCTCTGCCAGCGCCATGTCCGGGCCGACGGTTGCCGGGTCGATTTCCAGTACTTCTGCGAGTTCGGCGTAAAAATTTTCCACTTGTTGCTCTCCCTGTAAATCAATAATCAATAATCGTGCCGGCCCAAGAGAGCCCTACGCCGAAACCGACGACCATGACCCGGCGCGGGCGATCCGCGGGCTGCGGCAGCGAGGTCAGTGCAATCGGGATCGTCGATGATACGGTATTGCCGCAATGGCTCATGTGCACGACAAATTTGTCTTCCGGAATCTGGCACTTCTTGCGCAGAGTCTCCAGGATGAAGGTGTTCGCCTGATGAAAAACGACATGATCGATGTCGTCAATCGTCAACTCGGCCTTTTCGAGCAATCGGCGTACGGCGTCCGGTACGGCACGCAGCGTAAAGGCCATAACGGCCCCGCCATCCATAAAGAGATTGTCGTCGGTGCGCGTATTGCCCGATTCGTCGCTGTACTCCGTGGCACTTGCCTCGGTGCGTTCCGAGCGCGCGCCGCCGGTCTTGACGATGAGATCCTTTGCGCCTTTGCCGTTAGTGCCGAAAATGAAAGGGCCAATAGCGCTGGCGTCGCCACGGTCGGCTTCGACAAGCGTTGCTGCCGCGCCATCGCCGAAAATCGTACGGACGCTTTTATCTTTTGGATGGATGAGCTTAGTGTACGTATCGGCAGTCAGCAACAGAACCCGTCGCGCGCTGCCCGTCTCAATCAAACCTTTTGCCAGCGACAGTCCGTAGACGAAGCCTGAGCATCCCAAATTGAAGTCCAGTGCACCGACATCCTGCCGCAACCCGAGACGCTCCTGAAGTACACACGCGGTTGTCGGCAATATGAAATCTGGCGATTGCGTGCAGAGCAGCAAAAAGTCGATCGACTCCCGATCGATATGATGCGATTCGAAGAGCTTTTCGGCCGCCAGGGCTGCGAGGTCCGAGGCCGTCTCTCCCGGTGCAGAAATGCGGCGTTCGGCAATGCCAGTTTTTGCGAGGATCTTGTCAGCCGTCCACTCGGGAAACACCGCCGCCAAATCCTCGTTACTTACGATATCGGCAGGGAAATGGGTGGCAATGGCGGCAACTTTAGCTTTCGTCATCTCTTCGTGGTCAGTCGGACGTTGATATCCGCCTTAGCTGCAAATTTGCGTAAACTAAAAACGGCCGAAAAGCGGCCAAAATGCTCAGAATACGGTTCGAAAGACTGCGGCACCGGTTTTTGGACGCTGCGCAGTATGCCGCAAAAAATTGCATACATAGCGACAAAATTGCACGTCGATTGGCCAATGCCACTAAACGATGCATTGTGCATGAATGTTTCCGGATTCGCTCGTACCGACCTCAAGCGAGGATCGAACAAGCGGAAAAACGAAACAGTCCTTGTTCGATGTCAATACAGAATGTGACAGCCTTTGGTCATGAAGATTCCGGCTGCCCAAAACGCTGGATATTTTGCCGCTATTATAAACGACTGCTTAATGCCCTGACGGTGCGGATCAGCTTGGAAACCTTGACACGGTCGCCACGCGAGCTAGTCTTCTAGGCAGACCTGTCAACGAGACCATGGCCCTGCCCATCCTCCTGATCGTCGTAGTCGCTGCCGCGCTCGCCTTTCATTTCTGGAGTCCGTGGTGGCAGACCCCGCTGGCGTCGAACTGGCACCAGATGGACGACACGCTCACCCTTACGCTGGTGATCACCGGCGTAGCCTTCGTCGTCATCAATCTTTTCGTTGCCTGGGCGATTTTTCGCTACCGTCATCGCGACGGGCACCGTGCGGCGTATCAACCTCATCACCGGCGTCTCGAATTCTGGCTGATCGCCATTACGACGGTCGGCATCGTCGCCATGCTCGCGCCGGGACTGTTCGTCTACGCGAAGCTGATCGACGCGCCCAAGGACGCCCATGTCGTCGAAGTCGTCGGCCAGCAATGGCAGTGGCGCTTCCGTCTGCCGGGACCGGACGGACGGCTCGGCACGTCGGACGCAAGCTACGTCACCGCCGACAATCCGCTGGGCCTGAACCCCAAGGATCCGGCGAATCAGGACAATCGCATCGTCGACGCCCCCGAACTGCACCTGCTCGTCGGCCAGCCCGTGAAATTGCTGCTGCGCGCCAAAGACGTGCTTCACGACTTCTACGTCCCACCGTTTCGCACGCGCATGAACATGGTGCCGGGCATGGTGACGCAGATGTGGCTCACACCGACCCGCACCGGCCGCTTCGACATCCTCTGCGCCCAGCTATGCGGGGTGGGGCACGCCAACATGCGCGGCGTGGTCGTCGTGGACGACAAGCCCGCCTATGACGCCTGGGTGGCCAAACTCCCCACCTTTGCTGCACTGCAAACGCAACACGCCGGGGCGGGCGCGCTCGATCCGCTCGCCGCGAAGGGCAAGTTGCTGGCGCAGGCCAAAGGATGCGCCGGTTGCCATTCGGTGGATGGTTCGGCAGGCGTCGGGCCGACCTGGCACGGGCTTTACGGAAAGACCGAGACGTTTCAGGATGGCAGTTCCGCACACGTCGACGACGCCTACCTCACCGAATTCATCCGCAACCCGACGGCGCGCGTGCCCAAGGGCTTCGCCCCGATCATGCCTAAACTGGAACTCAGCGACGACGATCTGAAGGCGCTCATCGCCTA
Source organism: Pandoraea oxalativorans (assembly GCF_000972785.3). Taxonomy (NCBI): domain Bacteria; kingdom Pseudomonadati; phylum Pseudomonadota; class Betaproteobacteria; order Burkholderiales; family Burkholderiaceae; genus Pandoraea; species Pandoraea oxalativorans. The sequence goes on along the minus strand of NZ_CP011253.3, from coordinate 5,359,864 downwards.
CATCCGCACGCTGGGCGCCAAACCGGCAGCGCAGCCCGGGGCGCCCGCGCCGACACCACCGTCCGCTCAGTCCGCTTCATCCGACACACCTCATTCGTCCGCCATGCTCAAACCTGTCCGACATCTCGCCATTGCGCTCACTGCCGTGACCCTGGCGGCCACCGCCGCCCCTGCACAGTCGTCGCCCCAGACTGAAGCGCCCGCGATGCAACTCGCGCAGAACACGCTTCAGTCGCCGCGCCCGCCGGTGCAATACGGACCACTGACGCCATCCGCGCCGGGCAATCAGGCGAATCAGGGAACACAGCCGCCGTCCCAGCCTGCGCGCCGCCAGGGGGGCACGCCGGGCCTGCCGTTACAGAACGATCCGAACACGTACGCCCCGCCGCTGGCAATCCCGCCGCGACAATCCACCGGTCCGCAACCGCCGGGACCGGCGCAACCGAGTGTGCCGATGATCAGACCGGCGCCGTAGCCCGACGCGCGTCGCACACAGACGCGCGCGGACCGCACCGGCAACACAGGGAGACAACGTCATGACTGGCAATGCCGAGAATGCCGACGGTTCTGCCCATGCCGGCGCCCATCGTGGATACGGTGGGCATGACGGCGGCCCGCAGAGTTTCTGGACGAAGTACGTCTGGAGTCAGGACCACAAGGTGATCGCGGTGCAGTACGCGTGCACGGCCATTGCCGTCGGACTGGTCGGGCTGGTGCTGTCCAATCTCATGCGCCTGCAACTGGGCTTCCCCGGCAAGTTCTCCTTCATCGACGCCAGTCACTACTACGAGTACGTCACCATGCACGGCATGATCATGGTGATCTATCTGCTCACTGCGCTCTTTCTCGGCGGCTTCGGCAACTACCTGATTCCGCTGATGGTCGGCGCGCGCGACATGGTCTTCCCGTTCCTGAACATGCTCAGTTACTGGGTATATCTGCTGGCCGTTATCGTGTTGATGGTGAGCTTCTTCGTGCCCGGTGGCCCGACCGGTGCGGGCTGGACGCTCTATCCGCCACAGGCGATCCTGCCCGGCACACCAGGCACCGAGTGGGGCATCGTGCTCATGCTCGTCTCGCTGCTGATCTTCATCGTGGCGGCGACGATGGGCGGCCTGAACTACGTCACTACCGCATTACAGGCGCGCACCGAAGGCATGACGTTGCTGCGCATGCCGCTTACCGTGTGGGGCATCGTGATGGCGACGGTGCTGGCGCTGCTCGCCTTCCCGGCGCTGTTCGTCTCCGGCGTGATGATGCTGCTCGACAAAACGCTGCACACGAGCTTCTTCATGCCTGCCGTGGTGTCGATGGGACAGCCGCTCGACTATCGCGGCGGCAGCCCGCTGCTGTTTCAGCATCTCTTCTGGTTCTTCGGGCACCCCGAGGTCTACATCGTCGCATTGCCTGCGTTCGGCATCGTGTCCGATCTCATCAGCGTTCACGCGCGCAAGAACATCTTCGGCTATCGCATGATGGTCTGGGCAATTCTCGCCATCGGCGTGCTGTCGTTCGTCGTGTGGGCGCACCACATGTTCATCAGCGGCATGAATCCGTACTTCGGATTTCTGTTTGCGACGACCACGCTCATCATCGCGATTCCGACCGCGATCAAGGTCTACAACTGGGTGCTCACCCTCTGGCGTGGCGACATCCATCTGACGGTGCCGATGCTGTTCGCCATCGGCTTCATCAGCACGTTCGTGATCGGCGGACTGACGGGGCTTTTCCTCGGCAATGTGAGCGTGGACATGCCGCTGTCGAACACCTATTTCGTCGTCGCGCACTTTCATATGGTGATGGGCGTGGCACCGCTGCTGGTGGTCTTCGGCGGCATCTACCACTGGTATCCGCTGGTCACCGGCAGACGGCTGGACGACCGCCTCGGTCAGTGGCACTTCTGGATCACGTTCCTCGGCACCTACGCGATCTTCTTCCCAATGCATTACCTCGGCATTCTCGGCATGCCGCGACGCTACTACGAGTTTCAGAACTACAGCTTCATCCCCGAGTCCGCGCACACGATGAACACCTACATCTCGGTGGCCGCGTTCGTCGTGGCGCTCGGGCAGTTGCTGTTCCTCTTCAACCTCGCGTGGAGTGTGCGACACGGCAAACCGGCCGGTCTGAATCCGTGGCGTGCGGCGTCGCTCGAATGGCAGACACCGCACGCACCGCCCGGGCATGGCAACTGGGGCGCGGTGTTGCCGACGACGTATCGCTGGCCCTATGAGTACAGCGTGCCGGGCGACATCGACGACTTCGTGCCGCAGAATCTCGCCCCCGATCCGCGACGTCCCGCCACGCTGGTGGATGGTGACTCGGCGGCGCTGCATGGCGGCGGTAGCAAAGCACCGCCTTCGCCCGATTCCCCGAAAGGAGCGACACCATGAGGCCCGTTCCGTCGTGGCCGCCGATGCCACCCGATGGCATTCCTGGCGGCGTTCCCGTGATGCTGCCGCGTCGACGTACGGCGTCTCAGGTGGCGCTCTGGTGGCTCATGGGCGTGATCGGCATGTTGTTCGCGCTGATGCTCGTGGCGTACGTCATGCGCATGAGCCTCGGCGACTGGCGCGCGTTGCCGCCCGTCAATGCGCTGTGGGTCAACACGGGCATGCTGGCGGCGGCGTGCATCGTGATGCAGTCGGCCGCGTCGCAGGCAAAGCGAGGTGAACTACGACGCTCGCGACGCGACTGGACACTCGCAGGTGCGCTGGCACTGGCGTTCATTGCCGGACAACTCTGGGTCTGGCGCGATCTCGCGCTGCGTCGCTACGGCGTCTCGGGCAACCCGGCCAACAGCTTCTTCTTCCTGCTCACAGGCCTGCACGCGCTGCATCTGCTCGGCGGCGTGGTGGCGTGGGCGCTGCTGATTCCACGTCGCGTGACGCACGCCACGCGGGCCAGACGTCTCTCGCTCACCGCGCAGTACTGGCACTTCCTGTTCGTATTGTGGGTGGTGCTGTTCGCGGCCATCGTCAATCTCACGCCGGAGATCGCGCAGCGCCTGTGCGGCACCGGCGTTGCGCCGTAAGCCCATGCTTCGGCCCGGCCAGGAGACGCCTCGTGAATACGCCATCGCCCACCCCATCCTCCGCTGTGCCCGCGATCACGCCGCCTGACGGCTGGCGCGGTGTCGTCACCGACTGGTCCGGCGACCGCGCGACATTCCGCGTGCCGTGGGGCAAGGCGATGATGTGGATCTTCCTGCTCTCGGACACGTTCGTGTTCAGCAGCTTCCTGATCGGCTACATGACGGTGCGCATGTCGACGACGGCGACGTGGCCGAATCCGGCGGAGATCTTCGCGCTCAATGTGGGCGGTCACCCGGTGCCGCTGCTGCTCATTGCGATCATGACGTTCGTGCTCATCACGAGTAGCGGCACGATGGCGATGGCGGTGAATTACGCGTACCGGCGCGACCGTGACAAGACCGCGGCGTGCATTCTCGCGACGGCGTATTTCGGCATCGCGTTCGTCGGCATGCAAGCGTTCGAATGGACGAACCTGATCGTGCACGAAGGCATTCGACCGTGGGGCAATTCGATGGGGGCGGCGCAGTTCGGCGCCTGCTTCTTCATGATCACCGGGTTTCACGGGCTGCATGTCAGCGCGGGAGTGATCTATTTGCTGATCGTCATGCGCAAGGTGCTCAACGGCACGCTGGAGCGACGCGGTAATTACGAACTGGTGGAGATCGCGGGCCTGTACTGGCACTTCGTCGATCTCGTGTGGGTGTTCATCTTTGCGCTGTTCTATCTCTGGTAGGAGGCACGATGGAATCCTCTGCGACAGCGACGCACAGTGCCGGTCACACCGGACAACAACACGCGGTCGGCCTCTACCTGAAAGTGTGGGGGCTGCTGTTCGTGCTCTCGACGTTCTCGTATCTCGTCGACTACGCGAATCTGCAAGGCTATCTGCGATGGGGGCTGATTCTCGCGCTGATGATCGCCAAAGCGGGCCTCATCGTCGCAGTGTTCATGCACATGCGATGGGAGCGGCTCGCGCTCGTCTACGCCATTCTGATTCCACCGTTGGCGCTACTCGTGCTGATGTCCCTGATGGCGTCGGAAGCGGACTTTACGTTCGTCACGCGGCTGGCGCACTTTCACTGAGTTGCTGGGCGATTCCTAAACAACGTCGGCAAAGTCAGCAAGATCAGCGCCTCACAGCAATTCCACCAGCCGCCGGTCGCTCTTCTGACAGTACTCCGCACACGCGGCGCGCGCGGCAGTTCCCGCGCCATGCACGAACAGCGGTGCATCGGCACGGCGCGACATCGACACCACGATGGACGGCGGCGCTGGCTGCAAGGGCAACTCGACGACTTCGCCGTTGGCGATCAACGCGTCGACGAACAGGCGCGGAATCGCGGCGACGCCGAATCCGTCACGTACCAACTGCACGATCACGGCAATCGACGGCGAGCCGGTAATGCGCGTCTCGGAGAGCGGCACGCCGTGCGCACCGGCCAGCTTGGCCACGATGTCTTCAAGCGCGCGGTGCGGCGCAGTCCCGCGTCCGTAGGTCAGGATCGGGTGCTGCAGCACCTGCTTCGCAAGCCCGCTGCGCGTGTTCGGAAACATGCCCTTGCGCGCAATCCAGTGCACCGGATAGTTGGCGAGCGCGTTGCACACTACGCTGCTGTCGTCGCTGCCTTCCACGCGAATGATGAGGTCGAGTTCGTCGGCCATGAGACGCCGTTGCAGCTGCACGGAGACGTCGACCGTCAGCTCGACTTCGAGCGTCGGATAGTCGGCGGCGAGCCGTCGCAGATAGTTCGGCAGCCAGCTGTGCACGACCGTCTCGATGACCCCCAGACGCAGCCGTCCGCGCAACGTGCTTTCTCCCGATGCGGCCGCTTGCAGACGACGCGCCGCCTCCACCACCGCCTTCGCATAGCCAAGCAGGTATTCCCCGTTCGGCGTGAGTCGAAACTCGCGGCTGTCACGGTCGACAAGCTCGGTCTTCAGTTCCTCTTCCAGCACTTTGAGTCGCTGCGAGATGGCCGCCGGCGTCGCATGCAGCGCGGTGGCCGTCGCGCGAAAGTTGCGCAGCTTGGCGAGCGTGACGAAAGTTTCGAGAAAGCGCGTGTTCATGAGGCTCAGTGAGCGTCGTGGGGCAGGGAAGTCGCCCAAAGTCTGCGACGCATGGTGTGCGCTGTGGTGAACGGTGCAGTGAAAATAAATGCAACGAACCTCGGGAAAACCCCTGAGGTTGTTAAGAAATTCTATACATGGAGGCGAACAAAAACTCGTTAGCGGCAACTTTTTTTTCTTCCTATGCTTCTGCCATCCGATGCCGCATTGGCGTCTCCCACTCAAGCCGGATCTGCCATGAACCACCGAGCCACCCCGCACGACTTCACTTCGCAACGCGACACCATCACGCCTTACGAATTTCGTCAGGCCGTGCGTTCGGCACAGTTCCGTGGGCCGACCGCCGGATACTGCGGCGACTACGCGCAGGCGAATCTCGCTATCGTGCCGGTAGCGCATGCGCACGACTTCCTGCGCTTCTGCCAGAGCAATCCGAAGGCATGCCCCCTGCTGGGCGTTGGCGAGCCGGGGCAGTGGCACGTGCCCTCGCTTGGGCGCGAAGTGGATATCCGCACCGATGTGCCGGGCTACAACGTCTACCGCGACGGCAAGCTCGACGCCCAGGTCGATAACCTCGCGGAGTTCTGGCAGAGCGACTTCGTGGTGTTCGCCATCGGTTGCTCGTTCTCGTTCGAGGACATGCTGGCCAAGGCAGGCATTGCGCTGCGCCACGTGGAAGAGGGACGCAATGTGCCGATGTACCGCACCAACATCGCGAATCAGCGCGCCGGTAAGTTCGGTGGCGAACTGGTCGTGTCGATGCGGCCGATGAAGGGCGCCGACGCCATTCGCGCCGTGCAGATCACGAGCCGTTTTCCCGGCGTGCACGGCGCACCGATCCATATCGGCGATCCGTCGGCGCTGGGCATTGCCGACTTGTCGAAACCGGATTTCGGCGACGCCGTGACCATTCGCGACGGTGAGCTGCCCGTGTACTGGGCCTGTGGCGTCACGCCGCAGACCGCGCTCATGGGCGCGAAGCTGCCGCTGGCCATCGGGCATCGCCCGGGCTACATGCTGATGACGGACATCACGAACGCGTCGCTGGCCGTCTTCTGATCTCGTTCAGGACCTGCAAGACCCGCATTACCCGCACCACTCGCACCACCCAGCACCACCGAATCAGCAGAAGAACCGCGCCATAAAGGGCTGCGGCGGGAGAGGTATTGCCCGCCGGTGACGACTTACGCCTGTCGGATGAGCGCGGCCCGAGTGCATCACACGGCAAGTCAGGACATCACCGGAGCCTTTTTCTCATGGAAAGCAAAACCCCTCTCGCGCCCCCCGTCGGGACAGATTCCTCCACCGAAGCCGGCGGAAGCCTGTTCGGCTGGTACGGCGACGCCACACCGCGCGAAAAGCGCGCGTTCTGGAGCTGCAAGGTCGGCTACATGCTCGACGGCATGGACACCCAGATGCTGAGCTTCGTCATCCCGACGCTGATCGCCACGTGGGGCATCAGCCTCGCCGACGCGGGCTTCATCGGCACGCTCACGCTGCTCGCCTCGGCCCTTGGCGGCTGGGTCGCAGGCGTTCTCTCGGATCGCATCGGCCGCGTACGCACGCTACAACTCACCGTGCTGTGGTTCGCCGTGTTCACCGGGCTGTGCGGACTCGCGCAGAACTACCATCAACTGCTCGCCGCGCGTGCGCTCATGGGCTTCGGCTTCGGTGGCGAATGGACGGCGGGCGCCGTGCTCATCGGTGAAGTCATCCGCGCCCGCGATCGCGGCAAAGCCGTTGGCCTCGTGCAATCGGGCTGGGCCATTGGCTGGGGACTGACGGCTATCCTCTACTCGGTGCTCTTCTCGTTGATGCCGGGCGAGCTGGCGTGGCGTGCGCTGTTCCTGATCGGGCTGCTGCCTGCACTGCTCGTGCTGTTCATCCGTCGCTATGTGCAGGAGCCGGAGGTGTACGAGAAGGAGAAGGCCAAGCAGGAAAAGTCGGAAGACGCGCCCGGTCTGACCGCCATCTTCAGCCCGGCGCTGCTCTCCACGACGATCCGCGCCGCATTGCTGACGACCGGCGCACAAGGCGGCTACTACGCCATCACGACCTGGCTGCCGACGTTCCTGAAGACGGAGCGCCACCTCACCGTGATGGGCACCGGCGGCTATCTCGCGATGATCATCTTCGGTTCGTGGGTCGGCTATCTCGCGAGCTCGTATCTGACGGATCGTCTGGGCCGTAAGCCGAACTTCATTCTGTTCGCTGTGGGCTCGATGGTGATCGCGTTCTCGTACACCTCGCTGCCGCTGACCGACAGCGCGATGTTCTGGCTCGGCTTCCCGCTCGGTTTCTTCGCGTCGGGCATCTTCAGCGGCATGGGCGCGTTCCTGACCGAGTTGTTCCCCACGCGGGTTCGCGGCTCCGGACAAGGCTTCTGCTACAACGTCGGCCGTGCCGTCGGCGCACTGTTCCCGTTCCTGATCGGCATGCTCTCGAAGGAATACGGTCTGGGCACGACCATCGGCATCTTCGCCGGTGTGGCCTACGGCGTGCTGATCATCGCAGCCCTCACGCTGCCTGAGACACGCGGTCGCGAACTCGAATCGCTCGAAACCACCTCGCACTAATCGACTGACGGAGGGCGGGTGGTGCACGCTGCGCCGCCCGCCCTCGCCACGCGCTTGCCTCTCGCTGGCTCTCCCCCGATTGACACCCCTCTGTTTTGCGAATGACATCATGACGAACGCTCTCACGCCTTCTGCCCAAAACCGCGCGCCTGCGCATCAGACCGCATCGCGCTGGCAGTTCTGGATCGACCGTGGCGGCACCTTTACCGACATCGTGGCGCGTCGCCCGGACGGCACGCTCGTCACACGCAAGTTGCTCTCGGAGAACCCCGAGCAGTACCGCGACGCCGCCGTCGCGGGCATCCGTCACCTGCTGGGGCTGAGCGCTGGCGAGCCGATCACGCCCGATCTCGTGGATATGGTGAAGATGGGCACGACAGTGGCAACCAACGCCTTGCTCGAACGCAAGGGCGAACCGCTGGCGCTCGTGACCACGCACGGCTTTCGCGACGCGCTGCGCATCGCGTATCAGAATCGTCCGCGACTGTTCGATCTCGACATCGCGCTGCCTGAAGCGCTGTACGCCGACGTCGTGGAAATCGACGAGCGTGTCGGTGCGCACGGCGATGTCGTTCGCGAGCTGGATGTCGTCGCTGCGCGTAGCGCGCTCGAAGCGCTGTACGCGAAGGGCATTCGCGCAATCGCCATCGTGCTGATGCATGGCTATCGCTATCAGACACACGAGAAGACGCTCGCCGCGATGGCGCGCGACATCGGCTTCACACAAGTGTCCGTCTCACATGAAGTTTCGCCGCTGATGAAGCTGGTCTCGCGCGGCGATACCACCGTGGTGGACGCGTATCTGTCGCCGATCCTGCGGCGTTACGTCGAGCAGGTGGCGAAGGAAATGCCGGGTGTGAATCTGCAATTCATGCAGAGCAGCGGTGGCCTCACGCGCGCCGACAACTTCCAGGGCAAGGACGCGATTCTCTCCGGTCCGGCTGGCGGCATCGTCGGCATGGTGCGTGCGTCGAGCGCTGCGGGCTTTGAGCGGGTGATCGGTTTCGACATGGGCGGCACGTCGACGGACGTCTCCCACTACAACGGCGAGTTCGAGCGCGTGTTCGAGACGCAGGTCGCCGGGGTGCGCATGCGCGCACCGATGATGAGCATTCACACGGTGGCGGCGGGGGGCGGCTCGGTGTTGTCGTTCGACGGCACGCGTCTGCGCGTAGGCCCGGAGTCGGCGGGTGCGAACCCCGGTCCGGCCGCATATCGTCGCGGTGGCCCGCTCGCGGTCACGGACTGCAACGTCATGCTCGGCAAGATCCAGCCCGCGCACTTCCCGAAGGTCTTCGGTCCGCACGCCAACGAACCGCTCGATCGCGACGTCGTGGTCGCGAAGTTCACGGCACTGGCCGACGAGATCGAGAAGGCGACGGGACGCCGTCAGACCCCCGAAGCGCTCGCCGAGGGTTTCCTCGACATCGCCATCGGCGCGATGGCCAACGCCATCAAGAAAATCTCCGTGCAGCGCGGCCACGACGTGAGTCGCTATGTGCTGACGACGTTCGGCGGCGCGGGCGGTCAGCATGCGTGCGGCGTGGCCGATGCGCTCGGTATGACCAAGGTCTTCGCCCATCCGCTCGCGGGCGTGCTGTCGGCCTACGGCATGGGTCTGGCCGATCAGACGGCGATGCGCGAACGCATGATCGAAGCGCCGCTGGCCGACGACGGTCTTGTGGCCCTCGAAGACGCCCTCGGTGCGCTGGCCGACGACGCCGTGAACGCACTCCTGTCGCAGGGCGTACCGCCATCGCGTATCGAGACGGTGCGTCGCGTGCACGTGCGTTATGCGGGCACGGACTCGGCCATCGCCGTGCCGTTCGGCAGCGTGGCGCAAATGCGCGACGCGTTCGAAGCCGCGTACCGTCAGCGCTACTCGTTCCTGATGGACGGGGCGGCGCTGATCGTCGAAGTGGCCTCGGTCGAGGCCATCGGACTGTCGGACGCGCCGGTCGACATCGCACCGCTCGAAGCACGCACGTCCGGCGCGCCGCAAGCCATCGATCGGGTGAAGCTGTACGCCGCCGGTACGTGGCACGATGCGGCGCTGTTCGAGCGCGACACCTTGCTCGCGGGCGACACCCTCGACGGTCCCGCCATCGTTGCGGAGAAGAGCGGCACGACGGTCGTCGAGCCGGGCTGGCAGGCCCAGATGACGGGGCAGGGCAATCTCGTGCTCACGCGCGTGGTGCCCCGCGAGACGCAGCGCGGGCTGGGCACGCAAGCGGATCCCGTGCGCCTCGAAATCTTCAACAACCTCTTCATGTCGATTGCCGAGCAGATGGGGCTGCGTCTGCAAAACACTGCGTACTCGGTCAACATCAAGGAGCGTCTGGACTTCTCCTGCGCGCTGTTCGACCGTGACGGCAACCTCATCGCCAACGCACCGCACATGCCGGTGCATCTGGGATCGATGGGCGAGAGCATCAAGACGGTGATCGAGCGCAATCGCGGACGGATGCGCGAGGGCGACGTCTTCATGCTCAACGACCCGTATCACGGAGGTACGCATCTGCCGGACGTCACGGTGATCACGCCGGTGTTCGTGAAAGATGACGACGGTGCATCCGGTGCGCGTGCGGCGGAGCCGCTGTTCTACGTCGGCTCGCGCGGCCATCACGCGGATATCGGCGGGATCACGCCGGGTTCGATGCCGCCGGATTCGACGCACGTCGAAGAGGAGGGGGTCCTGATCGACAACTGGCAGCTCGTGGCCGCAGGCGAACTGCGCGACCGTGAGACACGCGAGCTGCTCGGCGGGGCTCGCTACTCGGCGCGCAACGTCGACCAGAACATGGCCGATCTGCGCGCGCAGGTCGCGGCGAACCAGAAGGGCGTGGACGAACTGCGTCGCATGGTGAACGACTTCGGGCGCGACGTCGTGCTCGCGTACATGGGGCACGTGCAGGACAACGCCGAAGCGGCGGTGCGTCGCGTGATCGGGGCGCTGGGCGACGGGCACTACCGTTATCCGCTCGACAACGGTGCGGTCATCGACGTGACGATTCGTGTCGATCGGGCGTCGCGAAGCGCCACCATCGATTTCACCGGCACGTCGGCGCAGTTGCCGAACAACTTCAACGCGCCGCGTGCGGTGTGCATGGCGGCGGTGCTGTATGTCTTCCGCACGCTTGTGGACGACGACATCCCGCTCAACGCGGGCTGTCTGAAACCGCTTACGGTGATCGTGCCGCAGGGGTCGATGCTCAACCCCGTGTATCCGGCGGCGGTGGTGTCGGGCAACGTGGAGACGTCGTCGGCGATCACCAACGCGCTTTACGGCGCACTCGGCAGCGTGGCCTCAAGTCAGGGCACGATGAACAACTTCACCTTCGGCAACGAGACCTACCAGTACTACGAAACCATCTCGGGCGGCAGCGGGGCGGGCAATGGCTTCAACGGTTCGGATGCTGTGCAGACGCACATGACGAACTCCCGTCTGACCGATCCGGAAGTGCTGGAGTGGCGCTATCCGGTGCGTCTTGAGAGCCATCGCATTCGCGTGGGGTCGGGCGGCAGCGGACGCTGGCAAGGCGGTAACGGCGCGGTGCGACGCATTCGCTTCCTCACACCGATGACCGCGTCGATTCTGTCCAACAATCGTGTGCACGCACCGTTCGGGGCGCAAGGCGGCGGGACCGGCGCGTTGGGTGCCAACTACGTTGAGCGCGTAGACGGATCGCGCGAGGAATTGGCACACATCGGACGCACGCAGATGCAGCCGGGCGACATCTTTGTCGTGGAGACGCCGGGAGGCGGCGGCTTCGGGAAGATGTGAAGCCGAAGGCTCGATCTAATGTCGTATGGCCGGAATGCCCCGCCGGATAAGGGGCCGCGCATCGTGCAACGCGATGCGCGTAACCGCTTCGTCACTGGGAAATGACTGAAGTGAGACCGGTTCCCGGAAGAGATGGCGGGCTTTGCAAAGGCGCACCATGAGGCTCTCCGTACGATGCCGATGTCGTAAATGACAACGGCTACGAAACGTACGGAGGTGCCCTGAAATGTCCCAGATGTCCGCAACACCCCAAGAGCCGAACGCTCAGAACGCCACCGAGGCAGCGTCCTCTTCCCCACCCCCCGGCACGCATGACCCTGACGCGCTGCTCGCACAGTACGAGCGGGCGTGTGGCGAGATCCAGATGGCCGGTCGCAAGCTGGCGCGTCAGACGCTCGACTATCAGACGGTACTCGACGAGATCGAGCGGATGGAAAAGGCAGGTACACCGCAGGCGGCGGACAAGCTCGCCCGGCTCGACGCCCTGCTCGACAGCGAAGCGTTTCAGCGGGAAGCGCGCGAGATCGAACGCATGGCTGTCGCTCTGGCCGGTGTGATCGAACGGCTGAATGCCGAGGTGCCTGCGACGGATGACGAAGCAGCGCGAGCCCCGGCGCGTGGTCGCGCGATGCATCGGACCTGCGCGTGACGGGGGCGACATGATCTACCGAACCCTCGAAACTAACGACGCGCCGCGATTGGGCGGCGTGTTTGTGCAGGGTGCGCGTTCCGCGTCGCAAAGCCGCGCAGGCGACAACCCGTTGTTGAGCGCGATGCAACGCGCAAGCGAGCAGATGGACGGCTTGCGGGCGAGCGTCGACGAATGGCTAGGCAATGCGCGCGCCCGTTCGGCGAACGCTCGCGATGCGCGCGGCTGGCTGACGTCGATTGACGAGATGCAGCGGCGCTTGCGCGCCAGTGAGACCACGGTGTCGCTGCCGGACGGATTGCGCGACTTCGCGGTGCGCCACTCGCTGATGTCGACATCGCAGGCGTCGGGCGCGCTCGGCGCCGCTGCCCTGGACAGCCTCAGCGCCGGTGTGCAGTCGATGGCGTCGGGCGCGAGCGAGTCGGCCACCGTCGAGCAGATCGAACTCAAGCAGTTTCTGTCGCGCTACGAGAACGCGCTGACGTTGAGCAACGCGGTCACCGCCAAGTTGCGCGACATCATGAGCAAGATCACCGCCAGCCTCTGACGACCGTCTTTCACTTGACGTCTCATCTCTGCCCCCTTCATATCGAATTCAGGAACGACCCCATGACTTCCATCCAATCGAACGCCTATCGCTACGCCGCGTCGGCCTCGCAGCAGGTCTCGCCGGACGTCACGCTGACGTCCGCGCGCACCGTCGACATTCATTCGCTCCTGCTTGCGCACGCCGCCATGCTCATGCAAGCCAGCGGCGGCGACGCCAAGCGAAAGATCGACTCGATGCGTGCGCGTCAGGCGCACGGCCGCGAAGCGCGCGATGTGGCGAACCAGATCGAAACGCTCATCAACAAGCTCGGCACCAGCACGACGGCGACGACCAAAGTCGGCGACGGTATCCGCGAATTCTTCGACAAGCACGACCTCAGGATCACCATCGACGACAGCGGCGCGAAGAAGACGCTGAAGGACTGGGAGTCGCGCAGCAAGAAGGTCGGCGAGGACGGTTATGCGGGACCGTCGGGGTCGTTGGGCGACTACCGCGCGGACCATCTGCGTGCGCTCAAGGCGGCGGCCGACAGCCGGGGTGAAGAGGCGACCGACAGCCGCACCATCGAGAACATCGAAATCAACAAGTTCCTTCAGGAATACAACGGCGTCTCGACGCTCGCCAACACGATCATCAGTTCGCGCGGGCAGCAGCTCAATCAGATCAACGGTTCGATGCGCTCGTGAATTCATCTTCATCGACATCCTCGTCGCTGGCGAGTGAGGCGCACGACGCGTCAGCCGCCGACACGGCGGCGATCTTCTCGCGCTTCTTCGAGCGAGGTGGCGCGCTGCGCATGCTGGCGGATCTCGACGAAAGCGATCTGGCATGCGTTCGTGCGTATGCGCTCCAACGCTTCAAGGAGGGCGAGATCGCGGCCGCGCAGCGCGTCTACTTCATGCTCGCCACGCTCGACCCATGGTCGTTCGACGACTGGTTCGGTCTTGGGCTGTGCTACCAGCGGCTCGGTCAGCATGACGACGCGCTGCCGTGCTTCGCCAAGGCCGGTGTGATTCGCGCGGCGGACCCTCGCCCCTCGTATCTGGCGGGCATGAGTTACGAGAGCGTGGGTAATGCGCCTTTTGCAACGAAGGCGTACCGCGCGACGCTACGGCTCTGCGGCGAGAGCACGCAACATCGCAAGCTCGCACATTCGGCGCGCGCCCGGTGCGACGCCCTGTCAACTTCTTCATGGAAAGGAAACCTATGACTGTGATTGGCGCAATCGGCGCGGCATACCGTCCGTCATCCCTGGGTGATGTTCATGAACCCACGAGGCAGCGGCTGCACTCGTGCGCACCGCAGACCGTGCGAAACGACAAGCGGTCGGACGATTGGCTCGCGTCGGAAGACTTTCTTCCCGACGACGTCGACACAGGGGCGTGGCAAGAGGCGGAAAGTGCGTTCGCCCGCTTGCTGCAGCGCCTGTATTCGCTGGGCGGTGCGATGGCGGCGGACGGTATGAATCCCCCGTCGTCGTTCGGCGTGACCGATCTTGCGAGTCTCGAAAAACTCGATCCGTCCACGCTCGTGATGGTCGCGTCGATGATCTCGATGCAGGCGATGGGCGACACGGCGAAGTCGACGCAGAAGGCATTGGAACTGCTCGCTGAGCGTCAGGACAAGCTGCGGCAGGAAGACCTGCAAAAATTCCGCGAGCAGATGGACGCCGCTACGAAAGACGCCGACAAGGCGCGCAAGGGAGGCATCTTCGGGGTGATCTTCGACTGGATCGTGGCGGCCGTCGATGTCGTTGTCGGCGCCGTCAAGGTCGTGACCGGTGTGCTGACGATGAACCCGCTGATGATTGCGGGTGGCATCGCGGACGTTGGCGCGGGCGTCGCCGGCATCGGTGCTGCGGTCTACAAGACGATGGCGCTCGTCGATCCGAAGAATGCCGAGAAGTACGAGGCGGAAGCCACGAAGTGGGGCTACGCGCAGATGGCGTTTCAGGCGCTTGGGATGGTTGTCGGCTTCGGTACGTCGGTGCGCGGATTCATGGTTTCGCGCTCGGTGACGAAGGCCGCTACGCGCGTGATGAAGGGCGGGGCGGGCGAAGCGCTCACGAAGGCCGTGAAGGCCGGTGACGACGCTGCGATCGGCGCGATCAAACAGCGCGTGGTCTCGGAGGTCTCGTATCAGGTCGGTACGGAAGTCGGCAAACGCGTCGGCAAGTCGCTCGCGCAGAACGGCACGCGCACCGCGCGCAATCTCGCCAAACGCGGCTTCAACCGCATGGCCGAGCAATTCACGCAGCAGATGGTCGAGCGCATGGTGTCCCGGTCGTTCGACAGCGTGGTGAAGTCGACGGGCAAGCAAGTCGCCAAGGGCGCACGCGTGACGGCGGCCGATGTCACGAAGTCGTTTAGTCGGCAGATCGGGGCCCAGGGACGTCGTGCCATTGTGCGCGGCATGTGGTCGCTCTCGGGCGTGATACGCGGTGGCGTGGTCGGTGCGCGGGAGATCACGGCGGGCGCGATCGGCATCCAGCGCGCGAAGCTTCAGCGCCAGGCGCGCGATATGGGCACGGAAATGATGTGGTTGCAGTTTCTGATGGAACTCAACGGCGACGACAAGAAGCGTGTCGCCAAGCGCATGGAGACGTTGTCGGCGCAGCAGGGCGAGATCGCCGCGTCTGCCAGCGACGCCGTGACGAAGACGGGCGCTGTGCGCATTCGCATCGCCGCCTCGATGGCGTGAGCGGCGTGCGCGTTATCGATATTCGACGCGGCTTTGGCCGCGTCTTCCGAAAATGGACATGCAAAGGGAAACGCAAATGACGGGCATTGCAACGACGAAGCCGTGGCAAACCACGGCGCAGAGTGAGCGCGGGGCGTGGGTGTCGGATAGGCAGATGCCGGATCGCGGCGGACGTGCCGTCGACGGACTGGTGACGCTCATGCAACTGGTAAAGCTGATGATGGAAATTCGCGTGGGCGAGCGCAACACCGATCAGTCGTACCGCACGCGGCACGACGTGATGCTGTTCGCAAGGGGTGTGGCGGCGCGCGACGAGAAATACCGGGCCAACAAGAAGCACTACGACGCGGCGATGACCTCCGCCGGCGGATCGCTCTTCACGGGCGTCATGTCGCTCGGCGGCAGTGTGATCGGCGCACGCTACGGCATGCGCGACAAGATGGAGATCGGTCAGATGTTCGGGGGTGTGGTGAGCGGCGTCGGGCAGTTCGGCAAACCGGCGTTCGAGTTCGCGGCCGCCGATCTGTCGAACCGGGGGCGTGACAACGAGGTGGTCGGCGAATTCGCGACCGGCCTGACCGACGAGACGCGCAAGAGCAACGATCGTTTGCGTCAGCGTATCGATGCGGCGAGCGCTGAATTGCGCGACGTCACGCGTCAGTTGTACGGCCTGGCGGGGCAACATCTCACCAAACTTTACGAAGCCATCCGCTAACGCATCCAGTGACCCATCCATGACAGTCTGCGAGCGCGCCGTTGCGGCATTTTTCAGAACTCACCGTTTCACGGCGCGCGCGGAAGTCTGCGAACGCATGCACATCACCCTGGGGCAACGCGTCGAGAACGGCGAGTTGTCGCTTTGTCATCGTCTGGACAAAGTCGCTGCGGGCTACGTGCTGACCATCGTCGATTTCCGGCTCGATGCCGACGCGCGCTCGAGCGATCAGGCGGTGAGGCGATTCTGTCAGTTGATCCGCACGTTGTTGCGAACGGTGCCGCATCTGAGCTACGTGCGCGGAATGATTCTGCCCGGCGTGAGCGACGCGCATCTGCGCGACATGCGGCTTCGGCTGGGTGTGATTCTGGAGCGGGAGGGCGCGTTCTGGCGCGACGAAGACGGCGATCGCTGGCTGGTGTTCTGCCGCGATCATCAGGGGCTTCCGACGCGTCACATGGCGGCTCGCAACGCGTCCTCTTCTTCTTCCTCCTCGTCTCCGGCGGCTTACGGCAACATGCCGAGCACACGCCACCACACGTAATCCAACGGGAAGAGCAGCACCAGTGAGATGACTGTCATCACGACGGTCAGCCGTGTGCCGTCTCGCATGCCCACGCCGCCGAGGTGCATCGCGATCATCATCGGCGGGCTTTGATACGGCAACAACACGGTGGAGAACACCGGCACCTGAAGCATCAGGACGGTGTAGAGCGGCAGCCCGCTCGCCGTGGAGAGCTGGCCCGCGAGCGGTGTGAGTACGGCGGGCAGGCCGGGCAGGGTCGCCACAAGCCCGATGGCCGCGCCGATGGCGATGAGCCACGCCGCATTGGTGACTGGCGTGCCGGGCACCATGCCCACGGCATCCAGACACAATCGCGCAACTTTCTCTCCCAGTCCGCTATCCGCAACGACGGCGCCCACGCCGAGGAACCCCGCGACGTAGATGAGCGGCGTGATCTGCATCTGGTCGGTGAAGGTCTTCGGCGTCACGATATGAATCGCGGGCAACAGACAAATGATCGCGGCGGCCACGGAGATCCACGCGGGCGAGATGCTGTGCCATGCGTCCGTCGCAAAGCCTGCCAGCGCGAGTGCCAGCAGAATGGACAGATGGCGCGCGTCGGCGGTGAGTGGTGGCGCGGTGGTGGTGGACGTGTTCGTCAGCGGACCGTCGTCCGGGAACAGACGACAGACGACCCATACGAGAATGACTGCCTTGAGGGCGCCGAGCACGGGGAAGTGGAGCAGCAGGTACGGCGCGTAGTGCAGCTTCACGCCATAGAAGGAGTCGGCTGCGCCCATCAGCACGCTGTTCGGAATGTTCGCAGGGAGGATCGTGGTCGGCGGCATGTAGCTCGCGGCGGCGACCATCATCACGAGACCGGTGCGTCCGCGTCGTCCTTCAGTGAGACCGATGCGATCCGCGAGCGCGAGCACGATGGGGATGAGCAGCAGAATGCGCCCGGTGGTCGAGGGCATCACGAAAGCGAGACCGACGGCGGCCACCATGACGGACGCGACATAGCGCGGGTATGTCGGACGCTTGAGCGCGAACACCGTGGACGCGAGCCGTGAACCGAGCCCGGTCGTGCGCACGGCAAGCCCGGTGACTGCGCCGCCGAAGACGAGCCACCATGCGGCGGAGTGGAAACCGGCAAAGATGACTTCCGGCTTCGCGACATGTAGGAGCGTTGCGAGCAGGAAGAAGGTCAGCGTAGTGACGGGTTCGGGGAACAGACCGAACGCCCACGCGCCGATGGTAAAGAGCACGAGGACTGCCGCTTGCGCTGCCGTGGGCGATAGCCCGAGCGTGGTGCTTCCATGACTTGCAGCCCATAGCGCCAGCGCGAGAAGCACGAAGGCGGCGTAACCGCCGAGCGCCCGCAACCGGGCGCGCAATCGTTCGCGACGCAAGAGATTCGAGGCGTGCAATGTCTCCGACGAAACCGTTTCGTTCATGGCGCTTGTCGTTTTGATGATGGGCCAGAACAGCGATCTTACATGGTTCGGTCTTTGGAATGGTGCGACTACAATACGCGCATCCTTCAGAAGCAAACTCAGACGTTGGAATCAAACGAAGTCATGACCGTCGCCGCACCGAAGCCCTGGTATCTCTATTTGCTGGAGTGTGCCGGTGGACGCATTTACACGGGGATCACGGTCGACGTGGAGGCGCGTTACGCGGCGCATGTGGCAGGCAAGGGGGCGCGCTTCACGCGGGCCTATCCGCCGTCGCGTGTGTTGCTCTCACTGTCGTTTTCCGACCGGTCGACGGCCTCGCGTGCCGAGTACCGCATCAAGCAACTGAGCGCATCGCAGAAACGCGGCCTGATTGCGGGGACGTATGCGTGCGACTTCTCCGATCTCGCCACGCGCGCAGATATTGCAGATCGCGCGGATCTCGGCCACGCCGCCGTCGCCGAGCCCTCCCTCAAGGCACCAGACGCGCCTGTCGAATGATGCGCCGCGCGTCGCGCTGCAGCGCGCCGAACTGGCCGCGCGGCGGAATCGGCGAGACCACCAGCGCCCAACTGTCGCCCGGCACGGTCTTCTCCACCACGGTGTAATAGGTCGACTGCGTGCGGAAGAAGTCGGCAATACCGTCGTGACTGACGCGATAGCTTCGATCCCCGGCCCCCGGCAGCAGGAACACACCAAGCGTGTAATAGACATCGCGATCCGAGTTCACCGGCCCCGACTGCTTATCAAGCAACAAAGCGCGCAGCGTCTTCTCCGTGAGCAGACTCGGGTGGCGCACGTCGAACACGCGCCACACCTTGAGCAACGCGCCCGTCGACATCTGCCAGCCCGCGAACGGCGCAAGCAGGCGCCAGCTTTCGGGCAGCTTCGCATCCGCTACGCCCAGCGGCGCGAAGATGTGCTTCTCGCAGAAGTCCTTGTAATCCTCGCCGGACACCGCCTCGATCACCATCCCGAGCAACAGGTACGAGACGTTCGAATAGACGAAGTCGGAGCGGCCCGTCGAATGGCTGGCTTCACCCGCATCCAGATAGTTGAAGAAGTCGGCGCTGCCGCCCACACGACGAATCGCCAGCCCGCTGAACAGGCCATTGACCGGATCGTTGAAGCCGTTCGTCGCCAGGCCTGCGCGATGGGCGAGCAGGCGTCGTACCGTCAGCTCGCGCAATGACGGGTCGAGCGGCTTGCCGTGGGCCTTGGCGTATTCGGTGAGCAGGTCGCTGAGTCTGGCGTCGAGCGACAACTTGCCTTGCTGCACCAGCAAGGCGATGCCGATCGCCGTCACCGACTTCGACAGGCTCGCGACGGGCAGCAACTGCTGGACTTCGTCGCCCGGCGTGGCGGCTTCGAGCGCGACGCCACCGTCCGACTCGGTGCGCAGCCAGACGTGCGAGAGGTTGTAGCGCTCTTTGAGCTGCGCGATACCCTGCGCGATGGTCGTCTGACCGATCGGCACGGCGGGCTTGATCGGCGTGACCGCGCCCGATGACGGCAAGGCGACGACCGCGCCGGTGGTGTTGGTGATTGCGGTGGCCGATGAGGCCGCCGCATTCGATGGCGCATTCGACGGTGTTTGGGCGAGCGTATGGCCCGCCGTCATCAACGTGGCAGTGCCCAGCAGGATGGTCAGGACAACCCGGCGTGCAGATGCGCCGGTGCGCCCCATGGCGTGCGCCACGGCATGCCAGTCGCCCGGCATGACCGATTGCGCGGTATTGCGTGCCCCTGCCGGACGGCTATGCCGTTCGACGTTCATTACTTAACTCCCCCCGCGCACAAAACTTCGAACCGCGAATCGACTCTCTTCGGAGTCGGAATGGTTCGGAGTGCGCACGTGCCGCTTTGCGGCGATGTTCGAAATCGAAGTGTAGGAAAAACTTCGGGTAAATACCCAGCAAAACCTGCGCATTTTACATTAAGTTGCAGATATCGCGCATTTCTTGCGATAGAGGAATGCAATCGGCCGGGTGCAGCCCCGCGCGACGGGCGCTGCACAGCGAACGTCACCGATATTGCGCTGCCAAAACTCCCTCATAACGCAAAGCATCGGCGGCAGACGCCCGTCTGACGGTGCATCGTGGGCATTTCGGCACGGTAAATGCGTGCTTTGTCAGTGCGGCACCGACAAGACCTGTTACGTATCGCGGTGTAAGCTATCTCTTAAGACTGACAGGCTCCGACTCGCCCACAGGCCGTGAGGGCGGCGTCCCGATGACGTCGTGCCGGCCGAAGGAACGACCGAAACATGACTGAACCGTCCCGTGCGCGCCCGAGCCGGCCCGCCGATCCAGCTTCTCCTGTGGCGCTTTCCCCGGCCACTGCCGGACCCAGCGCTGCGGCCTCTGCCGCTGGCGGGCGTGACGGCGACCCGCCAGAATCCCCCAGTTCCTCCTCTGCTTCGCCCGTCGAGGCCGCTTGGCAGGCCTTGCCCGCGCCGATCCGCCTGATCAGACGGTTTCCGTGGAGCGCTGCCCGCCCGTGGCTGATCGTCGCGGGGGTGTTGCTGCTCGGCCTGTTCGTCTTCGACGCGCTGCATCACATGTTGCGACACGTGCATTACGACAACGTGATCGCCGCCATTCACGCCACGCCGGTGACGCGCCTCGTGCTTGCCATGTTGGCAACGTTGGCGAGTTACGCCGCGCTCACCGGCTACGATGTCTCGGGCCTGGCGTTCGCCGGGGCGAAGGTGAAGCGCTCGACCGTCGTGCTGACGTCGTTCATCGCCTATGCGCTGGGCAACTCCGTCGGTCTCGGTGTGCTGACGGGCGGCACGGTGCGCATGCGGATGTACGCGGCGGCGGGCGTCGATGCATCGAAGGTCGCACAGGCCGTCGCCTTCAACGCCGGGGCGTTCGGGCTCGGGATGACGGTGTTCGGCTCGCTGGGGATGTTGTGGGGCGCGTCGCGCGTGTCGGCGCTGGTGCCGATTCCTGCGTGGATGTTGCAAGCGTTCGCCGTGCTGCTACTGGCGGGCGCCGCCGCGTTCCTCGTGCTGTGCGCGCGCAAACGCTCGGTCGCGATCTTCGGGCGCTGGTCGATGCCGTTGCCGCCGCTGCGCCTTGCGTTGCGTCAGTTGGTGATTTCCGCCGCCGACCTCAGCATGGCCGCCGCCGCACTCTGGTGCCTGCTGCCCGCCGGTGTGGTGGATCTGCCGACGTTCGTCGTCTTCTATGCCATCGCCATGGCGCTGGGCGTGCTTAGCCACGTGCCGGGCGGCGTCGGGGTGTTCGAAGCGGTGATTCTGCTGGCGACGAACGGCCACGCACCGATCAGTCAGGTCGCAGGGGCACTGGTGCTGTATCGCGGCATCTACTATCTGCTGCCGCTGATCTTCGCGGCGTGCCTGCTCGCGGCGTTCGAATTGCGGCAGGGGCCGGCCGCCCCGATCGGACGCGCCGCCGTACGTCTCTTCCCCGGCTTGCTCGCGGCACTCACGCTCGTGGCCGGTGTGATGCTGCTGATCTCGGGGGTGACGCCTGCAACGCGCGATGCCGAAGACTTCCTGCGACGCCATGTGCCGCTGTTCCTCGTGGAGGTGTCGCACCTGCTGGGCAGTGTGGCGGGGCTGTCGATGCTGTTCCTTGCACGCGGTCTGCTGCACCGGCTCGACGCGGCGTGGTGGGGCTCGCTGGGCCTGACCGTCATCGCTGCCGTGCTGGCGATTCCGAAGGGCATCGCGTTGTCGGAATTCTTCGTGCTGGCCGTGCTCGCGACCCTGCTGCTCGTCTCGCGCAAGCAGTTCGACCGGCGCTCGTCGCTGTTCACGCAATCGTTCGAACCGGGCTGGATCATCGCCGTGCTGTCGGTGCTCGGCGCGTGTACGTGGCTGATGTTCATGTCGTACCGGCGCGTTGGCTACGCGAATCAACTCTGGTGGCAATTCACGTTCGACGGCGACGCGCCACGCTCGATGCGCGCGCTGATGGTCGTCGCCGTGATCGGACTGGGGTTGTCGCTGTGGCAACTGCTGCGCCAATCGCCGGGCGCGATGGTGCCCGCGACGGAAGACGAACTGGCGCGCGCGAAGGCCATCATCCGCAAACAACCCGCCGCCGACGCGTGTCTCGCGCTCATGGGTGACAAGAGCTTTCTGTTCTCGCCGTCGGGCAACGCGTTCATCATGTACGCGAAGCATCGCCGCTCGTGGGTGTCGCTCTCCGACCCGGTGGGCGATCAGAAGGAGTGGCCGGAGCTGATCTGGCGGTTCATCGAACTGGCCGATGCGCACGGCGGTCGCGCGGCGTTCTACAAGACGCGTCCGCAAGCGTTGCCGCTCTACATCGACGCAGGACTGCGCGCCTACAAGCTGGGTGAGGAGGCGTTCGTCTCGCTGCCGGAGTTCGGCCTGCAGGGCGCGCGTCGCGCGAATCTGCGTCATGGCGTGACACGCGGCGAGCGTGAGGGACTGACGTTGGAGATCGTGCCGCCGGAAGACGTTGCGTCCCATCTGGCGGAGATGCGGCTTGTGTCGAACGCGTGGCTTGCGCGTCAGCACACGCGCGAGAAGGGCTTTTCGCTGGGGGCGTTCGACGATGCGTACGTCGCGCGCCAGCCGGTGGCGCTCGTGCGTCGCGAAGACCGGCTCGTCGCGTTCGCCACGCTGATGTGTCCCGACGTGCAGCGCATCGAAGCGAGCATCGATCTGATGCGTCAGGTGCCCGATTCGCCGCCGGGCACGATGGACTTCCTCTTCGCGAAGCTGATGCTGCATTTCAAGGCGCAGGGCTATCAACGCTTCGGTCTGGGTATGGCGCCGATGTCGGGCATGGAGACGCATCAGCTTGCGCCGCGCTGGCACCGCTTCGGGCGGATGATGTTCGCGCACGGTGCGCGCTTCTACAACTTCCGGGGACTGCGCAGCTTCAAGGACAAGTTCGATCCGCAATGGGAGGCGCGCTATCTGATGACACCGGGCGGCATTGCCCCCATGCTGACGTTGGCCGACGTTGCCGCGCTCGTGGGCGGTGGCTGGAAAGGGATGATTACGAAATGACAGGGAGCGCGATGGCGATGGATGGCAAGAGCGACGGCAGGCGTGCGGAATCGGTGATCCACAGCGTGAAGCAAGGGCAGCCCATGCGTGCCGCTTGCTATGCAGCGGCGCTGGCGCTGACGTTGACCCTGTGCGCTTTCTCCGCGATAGCGCAGACGTCGAAGACCGCAGAGCAACGTGGTAATCCGTTGAACGTTCTCAAGCCCGCGCCGAAGGCCGGACCGGTGGCGCAATCGCCCGCCGCGGCGTCGAGCGTCGCCGCACCGGTCATGCCACAGGCGGCGGCTGCGGCGGCCGGCGCTGCCGCCTTCCGCAGTGCAGGCACGGGCGGCGCTGCCCCGGAGATCATGACGCACGGCCGCTTCGAGAGCGTTCCCATCTTCCGGCCGGAAGGCGAACCCAACGCGACGGTGCTGTTTTTCTCCGACGACGACGGCTGGACGCCGCGCGCCGAGCGCATGGCCCGCGCGCTGGCCGACACCGGCGCGCTGGTCGCGGGCATCGACACCGCGCGATTGATGGCGAACTACACCAAGGACGATATCGCGTGCGTCTACGCGGCGGGCGATCTCGACAACTTCGGCCGATGGGTCGAGGCCGCCGTCAAACTGCCGGGCTACACCCCGCCGATTCTCGTGGGCGACGGGGTGGGCGGCACGTTCGCGTACGCCATGTTGGCGCAGGCCGGTAGCGATACGTTCTCCGGCGCGTTGTCCGTCGACTTCTGTCCGGTGCTGCCGATGTCCCGTCCGCTGTGTCAGGGCGAAGGCGTGCATTTCGGACGCGGCATCACCCATACGCCGGGCGGCGCACCGATGCGCTTGCTGCCTGCGCCGGTGATGAGCGCCCCGTGGCTGGCGATGGGCGGCCCCTCGGGCGGTCCTGCCGGTCCGGCGCGCGCACCGCGCTGCTCGAACCACGTCGCGCAGGAGTTCGCCGCGCGTACGCCGAATTCCAACTGGCTCGTGGGCGGGCTGGCGGGCAGTCTCGGGGCGATGGATACGAGCGGTACGACGTCCGCCTCGGCGACCGGCGCGTCGTCCACACCGGTGCTGGCGGATTGGGTGACGCAGTACAAGAATGCGTTCCGGCGTCTGAATGCGCATCACGTGGCAGGCACGGCGCGACCGCCTGCGGCCGTCGCCGATTTGCCCGTGATCGAGGTGCCGGCGACGGGCAAGCCTGCCGCGAATCTGGCGGATACCTTCGCCATTCTGATGTCGGGCGACGGCGGCTGGGCCGGACTCGATCGCGATGTCGCCGGGGCGCTTTCCGCGCATGGCATTCCCGTCGTGGGCGTCGATTCGCTGCGGTACTTCTGGTCGGCGCGCACGCCGGCGTCCGGTGCCCTCGACATCGACCGTCTCATGCGCTTCTATCAGACCCGCTGGAACAAGAAGCGCGCGATCCTGATCGGCTACTCGCAGGGCGCCGACGTGCTGCCGTTCATGGTCAACCGGATGCCGCCGCTGGCGCGTGAGCGCGTGGGCCTGCTGGTGCTCATGGGCCTCGGTCAGAAGGCCGATTTCGAGTTCCGCATGACCAATTGGGTGATGTCGAGCCAGAACGGGCTGCCGATCCGGCCCGAGGTGGAGCGTCTGCCCGACGGCATGGCCATGTGCATCTACGGGGCGGACGAGGACGACAGCAACTGTCCGGGACTGGACCCCAAACGGGTGCAGATCGTGAAGATGCCCGGCGGGCACCATTTCGACGGCAACTACACCGCGCTGGCAGACGTCATCTTGCAGGGACTCGCGAAGCGCTGACGACGTTGACGCTCGTCCGGCCGGACGCGCGGGCCCGCCGTCTGTCGTGCCGTTCCAACGCATCGGGCAAGCACGGGGTATCCGCGCTTTCTCGCCTTGCCTTCCCGGCGGGCGCTCCGTACACTGCGGCCAGTTTTTCCCTATCGCCTCACGCACTTAGCGTGCTAAGTGCGTTAGCGTGCGACGAATACGATAGGGACCACACGATACGGCACGACAGACAGGAGAAGATCGATATGGCCGAGGGTTACTTTCCGAAGTGGCAACCGCAGGACACCGCCGCCGGGCGCGTGATCGCCCCCGACGAGCGGTTGCCGTGGCCGCAGACCATCGCGATGGGCGTGCAGCACGTGGTCGCCATGTTCGGCTCGACCGTGCTGGCCCCGTTGCTCATGGGCTTCGATCCGAATCTCGCGATCTTCATGTCGGGCATCGGCACGTTGCTGTTCTTCGTGCTCGTCGGCGGCCGCGTTCCCAGCTATCTCGGCTCCAGCTTCGCGTTCATCGGACTGGTCATTTCGGTGACGGGCTATGCGGGCAGCGGTCCGAACCTGAACATTCCCGTGGCGCTCGGCGGGATCATTGCGTGCGGGGTGCTTTACGCGATCATCGGCCTGATCGTGATGGTCGTCGGCACGCGCTGGATCGAAGCGCTCATGCCGCCGGTCGTGACGGGCGCGGTCGTTGCGGTGATCGGCCTGAACCTGGCGCCGGTCGCGGTCAAGGGCGTCTCGGCGACCCCGTTCGACACGTGGATGGCGCTGGCGACGGTGCTGTGCGTGGGCCTTGTGGCCGTGTTCGCACGCGGCATGGTGCAGCGGTTGCTGATTCTGGTCGGCCTGCTGCTCGCCTACGTGCTCTACGCCGTGCTGACGAACGGCATGGGCATGGGCAAGCCGATCGACTTCGCAGTCGTGGCCAACGCCGCGTGGTTCGGTCTGCCGCACTTTGCCGCGCCGGTGTTCAAGCCGGAAGCGATGGTGCTGCTCGCGCCCATCGCCATCATTCTGGTGGCTGAGAATCTGGGACACATCAAGGCCGTGAGCGCCATGACGGGGCAGAACCTCGACCGTTACATGGGGCGCGCGTTCCTCGGTGACGGGCTGGCGACCATCGTGTCGGGCAGCGTTGGCGGCACGGGGGTGACGACGTATGCCGAGAACATCGGCGTGATGGCCGTGACGAAGATCTACTCGACGCTGGTGTTCGCGGTCGCGGCCGTGCTGGCGCTGGTGCTGGGCTTCTCGCCGAAGTTCGGCGCCGTGATCCAGACGATTCCGGGGCCGGTGCTGGGTGGCGTATCGATTGTGGTGTTCGGTCTGATTACGGTGGCCGGTGCGCGCATCTGGGTGCAGAACAAGGTCGACTTCTCGGACAACCGCAACCTGATCGTCGCGGCCGTGACGCTGGTGCTGGGCGCAGGCGACTTCACGCTGAAGTTCGGCAGCTTCTCGCTGGGCGGTATCGGTTGCGCGACGTTCGGCGCGATCATTCTGTACGCATTGCTGCGCGGACGCGGCGCATCGCGCCCGGCGGCGATGTAACGTTGCCAGGGACGCTCGGTAGCAAAGGGGCGTCAGGCAAAAACGAACGGCACGACCATTACGTCGTGCCGTTTTCGTTGGCGCGGGTGATGTCGACGGGCGGCGCTTGCAGGTGTTCGAGCAACTGGCGTGCATAGACCGGCAGGGCGTCGCGTTCGCGCACGCACAACACCAGCGTACGCAGCGCCCACGGGTCGACCAGCGGCACGATGCCGATGTCGAGCGTAGCGGCCGAGCGATGGGCGGCGCTCAACGGAACGATGCCCAGTGCAGCGCCCGTCGCCACCGCGCGGCACAGGCTGTCGAAGTCGCGCAGGCGCAGCCGGTAGTGCAGGGCGCGTCCCGCACGTCTCGCATGACCGTCGATGTGTTCGGCCAGCGCGCTTTGTGCGGGCAGACCGATGAACTCCGCGTCGAGCACGTCGGCAAACGCCGCGCCATCGCGCGCCGCCAGGGCGTGTGCCGGCGGCGTCACGATGACCAGACGGTCCTGCCGGAACGGTACCGTCTCCAGCCCTGTCAACTCAATCCAGTCGGATACCACACCGATGTCTGCCGCGCCTTCGAGCACGGCCTGCACGACGGCGGGGCTCGTCTGCTCGCGCAGTGCGATTTCCACATTGGGATGCTCGGTGAGGAACGCGCCCAGCAGATCGGGCAGGAATTCGGACATGGCGACCGTGTTGGACGCGACGCGCACATTGCCCTTGAGGCCAGCGGCGTACTCGCCGAGTTCGCCGCGCATCTGCTCGATCTGGAGCAGCACACGACGCGCGTGCGCAAGCAGCGCGCGTCCGGCGGGGGTGGGCACGACGCCCTGAGGATGGCGCATGAAGAGGGCTACGCCCAGCGTCTCCTCAAGGCCGCGAATTCGGGCGCTGGCAGAGGCCAGTGTGAGATGCGCGCGCTCGGCGCCGCCGGTGATGCTGCCAGCTTCGGCCACCAGCAGGCAAAGACGCAGATCGGTCAGGTCGAATCGCATGAGATGGGCACGGGATGGACGGGCGCTGGGCACGGGTGAGGAACAGGGTGCCGTCACGGGGTGCCGTCAGTGTACCGGTTCGTCCGGGCGCGATGTCGACTGACTTGGGCAAGGGCGCATGGTAAACTACGCGCTTTCAAGACACGGCCGTACCCGCGACGGTCTCCCCCGCCAAGCCGCAGAGTTTCATTCGCCGGCGGGTCGTCTTGCAGGCGTCTTCAGACGCGTCGCCCCAATGAGCGCGATGCGTGTCGCACGCCCACGCGGGCATTCCATCCAGAACAAACAACATCGATACGCGCGGGGACACACATCGTGGAGTCCGCGCATTGGTCTTTATATGTCTTTTGTAAAGCTCGGCCTGTCGGCCGACATCTTGCGCGCGGTAGCCGATCTCGGTTACACGCAGCCGACCCCGATTCAGCTGCAAGCGATTCCGGCCGTTCTGCAAGGCGGCGATCTTCTCGCCGGCGCACAGACCGGAACCGGCAAGACGGCAGGCTTTACGCTGCCTATCCTGCAAATGCTCTCCTCGCGCCAGCGTGCGCAGGCCGCGAACGGCAAGCGTCCGATCCGTGCCCTCGTGCTGACCCCCACGCGTGAGCTGGCCGCTCAGGTCGAAGAGAGCGTCACGCAATACGGCAAGTACCTGCATCTAACCTCGATGACCGTGTTCGGCGGTGTGTCGATGGTGCCGCAGGTCAAGCAACTCTCGCGCGGCGTCGACATTCTCGTGGCCACGCCGGGCCGTCTGCTCGACCACATGCAGCAGAAGACGGTCGATCTGTCCGGCATCGAAATTCTCGTGCTCGACGAAGCCGACCGCATGCTCGACATGGGCTTCATTCGCGACATCCGCCGTGTGTTGGCGGTGCTGCCGACGAAGCGTCAGAATCTGCTGTTCTCGGCCACCTTCTCCGACGAAATCAAGCAACTGGCGGACGGACTGCTCAAGTCGCCCGCGCTGATCGAAGTCGCACGCCGCAACACGACGGCCGAGACCGTCGCGCAGAAGATTCACCCGGTCGATCGCGACCGCAAGCGCGAACTGCTCGAACATCTCGTGCGCGAGCACAACTGGTTTCAGGTGCTGGTTTTCACGCGCACCAAGCACGGCGCGAACCGTCTGGCCGAGCAACTGACGAAGGGCGGCATTCCCGCACTCGCCATTCACGGCAACAAGAGTCAGGGCGCACGCACGCGCGCGCTCGCCGAGTTCAAGAGCGGCACGCTGCAAGTGCTGGTCGCGACCGATATCGCCGCGCGCGGTATCGACATCGACCAACTGCCGCACGTCGTGAACTTCGATCTGCCGGAAGTGGCGGAAGACTACGTGCACCGCATCGGCCGTACGGGGCGTGCGGGCGCGAACGGTGAGGCCGTCTCCCTCGTGTGCGTGGACGAGCATCAACTGCTCCAGCAAATCGAGCGTCTCATCAAGCGAACCATCGACCGCGAAGTCATTCCGGGGTTCGAGCCGGATCCGCACGCCGTGGCGCAGCCGATTCGCCAGAATCAGCAGGGTAACGGTCGTGGCGCAGGTGGTGGTGGCGGTGGTCGTGGTGGTCGCAGCGGCGGTGGCGACGACGCGCGTCAAAGCGCACGTGCGCCGCGCGAATCTCGTGAGCCGCGTGAGTCTCGTGACGGTGGCCGTGGCGCGCGCCAGGGCGGCGAAGCGAAGCCGCGTCGCGAAGGCGAGCGCAGCGGACGCCAGGGCGGCAATGGTGCCAACAGTGGTAATGGCGGGAACGGTGGTAATGCTGGCAACAGCATCAGCGTCGCGCAGTCCGCCGGACGCCGTGAGCAGGCGCCGAAGCGTGCGGGCAACCCGGCTGACGCTCAGCGCGCCCCCGCGCGCGCCGGGCAGGGTGCAGGCAATGCGCGTCAGGGACAGAGCGCACCGCGCCCGCAGAACGGCAGCGGTGGCGGCGAGCGCGGTGACTTCGGCCAGCGCGGTGCGCGTCCGGCGCGCCGCGACGGTGCCGGTGGCGCACTGCTGATGGGCAAGCCGAAGCGCGATTAAGCGCTTCGCCATAGGCATCGACGATGTGCACGCAGCTCAACATTCCGGTGAATTTGAGCTGCGGCATGGATTTGAGAGATGCCGCCCGGCGGCTTCGCGAGGCCCGCTCCGGTGCGCATGCGAATGAGTGCAAAGCTGCGCCTTCGCTGGTGCCGTCAGGCGTCCCCAGGTCGGCCCCGGCGAGTGCGCTGCGCAAAATAAGTAAAATATTAACTTTTTGCGCCCGAGAATCTCATGATCGCCCGTGTCACCCGGTTGTTCCCCTTGTGGGCCTTGCTGCTGTCCGTCTTCGCTTTCTTCTCGCCGGGCAGTTTCACCGGCATTACGCCGCATGTCACGGCACTGCTCACCGTGGTGATGTTTGCGATGGGCGTCACGCTGACGTTCGACGACTTCAAGCGTGTGTTCACCCGTCCCGCCCCCATCGTTGCGGGTGTGGTGCTTCACTATCTGGTGATGCCGCTGGCCGCCTGGATCATTGCACGCGCGCTTCACATGCCCCCCGATCTGACGGCGGGCATGGTGCTTGTTGGCAGCGTAGCGAGCGGCACGGCATCGAACGTCATGATCTATCTCGCCCGCGGCGACGTTGCACTGTCGGTCACCATCAGTGCCATGTCGACCCTCGTCGGCGTGTTCGCGACGCCGCTGCTCACGCGCTTGTACGTCGATGCCTCGATTGCTGTGGACGTCGAGGGTATGTTGTTGTCGATTCTTCAGATCGTGGCGCTGCCGATTGGCGC
Organism: Pandoraea oxalativorans; assembly: GCF_000972785.3. Taxonomy (NCBI): domain Bacteria; kingdom Pseudomonadati; phylum Pseudomonadota; class Betaproteobacteria; order Burkholderiales; family Burkholderiaceae; genus Pandoraea; species Pandoraea oxalativorans. The sequence goes on along the minus strand of NZ_CP011253.3, from coordinate 5,329,748 downwards.
GGGTCTGCTCATCAATCACTTCTTCGGCCGCGTGGTGCGTGCCATCGAAGGGTTTCTCCCGCTGGTCTCGATGGTGGCGATCGTGCTCATCATCGGCGCCGTCGTCGGGGCGAATCAGGGCAACATTGCCACGGTGGGTCCGCTGGTCATGGTGGGCGTGATTCTGCACAACGGACTGGGGCTGCTCGGCGGTTACTGGGGCGGTCGTCTGCTGGGCTTCGACGAATCGATCTGCCGCACGCTGGCCATCGAAGTCGGCATGCAGAACTCGGGTCTGGCCGCCACACTCGGCAAGGTCTACTTCACGCCGCTGGCAGCATTGCCGGGGGCACTGTTCTCCGTTTGGCACAACCTCTCGGGCTCGCTGCTCGCGGGTTACTGGCGCGGTCGCCCGACCGGCACAGCCAACGACAGCCAGGCGACGGCAACGCGTCCGACGCACTGAGTTTTGCAGTGAGCTTTCTGCGTGCCGCACACCGGTGTGTGCGGCGCGCAACGGGAGTCCGCACCGTCATCGCGGACATTTGCCTTTCCGTCTCTCATCGCCTACAACTTCGATATACCGTTCGCGGCGGTGAGAGAGTCTGTATCACGGCGCCCGTCCGTGTTTCCCTTCCCCCGCTCGCCCACAGGGCGTATTCCGGCGTGACCAGCGTCGACAGTCCGCGTTGCGCGTATGGCTTTGTTGCGCGATGTGCTGTCGTGGTCCGGCGTACGAGCGAGTGGTCTGGAGTGACTCAAGCATGTTGCGAAAGAATCCGCGCGGGGATTACCTCGTGGTGCACGAAACGTCGTTCGTCGATCCCACGGCCATTTTGTGCGGCCAGATCATCGTGGGCGAGAACGTCTTTATCGGACCTTATGCGGTGCTTCGCGCCGACGAGGTCGACGAAGACGGCAAGATGGAGCCGGTCGTGATCGGCGCCAATTCCAATATTCAGGACGGGGTCGTGATCCATTCGAAAGACGGCGCGCGTGTGACTATCGGCGAGAACACATCCATCGCCCATCGCTCCATCGTGCATGGACCTTGCGTGATCGGTAACAACGTCTTTATCGGTTTCAACTCGGTGCTGTTCAACTGCGTCGTGCACGACGGCGTGGTGGTGCGGCACAACAGCGTGATCGACGGGCGCGATATTCCCGAGAACTTCTACATTCCCTCGACCACACATATCAGCCGCGAGACCGATCTCGCGACCATCCCGAAGGTCACCGTCGACGCGCGCGAGTTCTCCGAATCGGTGAGCCGCACGAACGTGCAGCTCGCGCGCGCCTATCGCCGGATTCAGAACGAGTTCTGACTGAGCTTTGACGATAGATAGCGGCTCGCCAGCATGCTGCTGGCGAGTGCGCGGAGGCCGTGAACGTTTTGTTGGAGTCCGTCATGTCTTTGCGTGTCAACGGTATTGTCATCGACGCACGCCGCGTCGCCGATGAGATCGATCAGCATCGGGACGCGGCCGATCCGGAAGCGGCGGCGCAACGCGCACTCGTGAGTCGCGAGCTGCTGCGGCAGCGGGCGCGCGATCTGCGCCTGCTGGCCGAGGATGCCGGGGCGAGCGACGACGCGGTCGTCGACGCGCTCTTCTCGCGCGACGTGCAGGTTCGTCGTCCCACGCAAGCCGAGTGCCGGACCTATTTTCACGATCACGCGGGGCAGTTCCGCGTGGGCGACAAAGTGCAGGCGAGTCACATCCTGTTTGCCTTGTCGGCAGGCGTGCCGCTGTCCAGCACGCTGGAGCGCGCGCAGTCCGCGCTCGATGCCGTGCTCGCCGAGCCGACGTCGTTCGAAACCGTCGCGCAGGCCATGTCCGATTGTCCGTCGGGACGCAGTGGCGGCAGTCTCGGCATGCTCGCGCGGGGCAGCGGCGCGCCGGAGTTCGAACTGGTGCTGTTCTGCGGCGACCGGCTCGGTGTGTTGCCGAGGCTCGTCAATACGCGTTACGGTTTTCATGTCTTGCGTATCGAACGTCGCGTGAAGGGCCGCATGCCGCCGTTCGAGCGCGTGGCTGAGCGCATTGCCGCGCAGTTGTACGAGCAGGCGCGCGCACGTGCGCTGCGTCACTACGTGGCGTTGCTTGCAGACGCCGCCGAGATCAGCGGTGCGAACGACGAGTACGAAGGACCCACACGCGTGCAGTAATCGGCACGCCTTCACGCGCAATGCAAAAGGGCGCTGCCCGAGCTGGCTTCACGAACGAAGCAGCTCGGGCCGCGCCCTTTTTTGACGACCGTCGTCGTCAGCCGACGATCAGTTCGAGCGTGACCGTGTCGATCGTGAATGAGCCGTCGTCCTGAATCTTGAAGTGTTGTCGCACGCCGTCTGCCATCGCCTTTTGCAGCGCGCGAATGGCGACCTGCATCGGCTCCGGGGTGCGCATGCGTGTCGTCCACGTCTTGAAGTCGAGGTCGAGCGTACGCGGGGTGAGCGATGCCACCGAGAAGCCTGCGCCTGCCGCCATCGTCAGCCATTCGCCGGACGTGTAGTCGCGCACATGCGAGGTGTCGCGCAGCACTTCCACCGCTTGCAGATAGGTGTCGAACAACGGCTGTCCGCTGGATGCGACGTCGCAGATCACGACGCGGCCGCCCGGCTTGAGCACGCGACGCATCTCGCGCAGTGCCGCGCCGACGTCCGCCCAATGGTGCGCGCTGTAGCGGCTGAAGACGAGGTCGAACGACGCGTCGGCGAAGGGCAGCGATTCCGCTGCGCCGAGTTGCGTGTCGACGTTCGCCAGCCCGCGTTTGGCTGCTTCGCCCGCCACCACGCCGAGCATGTCGGCCGAGAGGTCGTACGCTACCACACGGGCGACGTGCGGCGCGGTGAAGAAACTCACGTGACCAGCGCCGCACCCGAGATCGAGAACCTGCGCATTCGGGTGCGCGCGGGCAATCGCGGCGAGTTGCTCCAGGTCCGCACCCTGCGCATGGTTGGCGCTCGTCAGATAGGCCGATGCTTGCGGGCCGAACTGGCCGGTGACGACAGCGTTGTGCGCCTCATGCGAGGCATTGGCTTTGGACCGGTGGGTGTCGCTCGTGTGGCTCACGGGGAGTCTCCTTCGTTTGTGGGGCGGGGCGCAATCTGTCGCGTCTTGCCCGGTGTATTCCGTAGGTACGGGGGAGGGAGGGGCTTGCGCGACATCGATGGGTCTCACGATAATGGCTCATCGATACCGGTACAAGTTGCCTGTTTATCCTGGTATGAAAACTACCCCCATGCCCACACGTGCCTCGTCTTCGGCCGAGCATACGCCGACTTCTCCCCACAGCGACGACGCCCGTCAGCGTCGGGCGCTGGGGGACTTCCTGCGCGCTCATCGCGAACGGCTGACGCCCGCCGCCGTCGGTCTCCCGCCGATGGGACGTCGTCGCACGCCGGGGCTGCGTCGCGAAGAGGTCGCGCAGTTATGTGGTTTATCGTCGACCTGGTACACGTGGATCGAGCAGGCGAGGGAGGTGTCGATCTCGGCCGGGGCACTGGCGGCTGTGGCGGGTGCCTTGCGGCTCTCGCGCGCCGAGCGGGCGTATTTGTTCGACCTCGCGGGCAAGCGCGATCCCGAGCGTGGCGCAGCGCCGCTGCCGCATCACGCGACGGCACAGGTGCAAGCGGCGGTGGCGGCGGTCGCCGCGCCTGCCTACGCGCTGGACCGCTGCTGGGACGTGCTCGCCTGGAACGCGGCGGCGGCCGACATCTTTCGGGGATGGCTCGATGCGCCGGGCGTGTCGGGAGGCGCGGGCACGAAGAACCTGCTGCGCTATATCTTCCTCGACGCGGGCGCGCGTACGTTGATTCAGGACTGGGAAAGCCGTGCGCGGCGCGTCGTGGCCGAGTTTCGCGCCGAATGCAGTGCGTATCTGGACGACACGCCGGTGCGTGCGCTGACCGATGCGTTGCAACGCGAGAGCCCGGTGTTCGCGGCGCTCTGGTCGCAGCAGGATGTAGTGGAGCGCGAAGGCGGACGGCGCGGTTTCCATCACCCCGAGCGCGGCGACATCGATTTCGCGCAGGTGACGTTCCGGCTGTCGGGGCACGACGACGTCAAGCTGGTGATGTTGCTGGCGTGAGCTGTGACGTCGACGGACTGCGTCGGCGCGCTGCTAATCCGTTGATTAACCCGCCGGACGCAACCACTGCACGAGCAGCGTGGCGGTGGCTATGCCGAGCAGCGTCATGATGAGCGAGCCGCCCACGTGCACGACGACGATGAGCGTCGCGGGGCCGATCTGACCTTCACGCAGCAGTGTGGTGACTTCTGCCGAAAACGTGGAGAAAGTGGTGAGGCCGCCAAGAAACCCGGTGACGATGAACAGCCGCCACTCGACGGGGATCGACGGGATGTAGCTGAACACGGCAACGGCGATGCCGATGAGATACCCACCGCCGAGATTGGCGGCAAGGGTGCCGAGGGGAAGCGTCGGCAGGATGGCGTTGAGTTGCACGCTGAGTACCCAGCGCAGCAGCGCGCCGAGCGCAGCCCCAACGCTGATGGCGACGACCGAAGCCAACATGAATGATTCCTCCTGCCCATCCAACGGATAAAAAAACGGCCAGCCGTTTCGAGCTGACCGTCCTCGCCTCTCAAGCGAATACTACGTGCGTTGCCACTGACATGGCCAAAGGATTTAGTCCTTCGGGAACGACGTGGCGCCGCCGTGCGCGCCCGACCACTCGGCCGGTGCGTGCAGGAATTTCTCGACTTCATCGAGCGTCTTCGTGTCGAAGTGATTCTGCTGCTTCGCGACACGCAGCACGTCCCACCACGTGGCGAGCGAGTGCAGCTCCACGTCGATGTCCTTCAGCACCTGACGGCTTTCCGGGAAGATGTCGTAGTGGAACACCACGAACACGTGGTTCACCTTCGCACCGGCTTCGCGCAGCGCCTTGCAGAAGTTGATCTTGCTGCGGCCGTCGGTCGTCAGATCTTCGACGAGCAGCACGCGCGAGCCTTCCGGCAGGTCGCCTTCGATCTGTGCATTGCGGCCGAAACCCTTCGGCTTTTTGCGGACGTACTGCATCGGCAGCATCAGCTTGTCGGCAATCCAGGCAGCGAACGGAATCCCTGCGGTTTCACCGCCGGCGACCGTGTCGAACTGCTCGCAGCCCACGTCCTGAATGATGACGGCCTCTGCGAAGTCCATCAGCGTACGACGCACGCGCGGGTACGAGATCAGCTTGCGGCAGTCGGTGTAGACCGGGCTGGCCCAGCCCGAGGTGAAGATGTACGGCTTCTCGGCGTTGAAATGCACCGCGCCCACTTCGAGCAGGATCTTGGCGGTGATGTCGGAAATCGCCTGGCGGTCGATGCCAATCATGATGCGGTTCCTTAGCGTAGCTGCCCGCCGTGCGGCGTGCAGCCAGGAGTCGTTGATGAGTCAGCGGTGTGCCGCGCCCGATACCGCGCTAAACACGCTACGCAGATGAACAGCTGACTGCGACGGGACACCCTCTGAGGCAGCGGGCGGCACGTCTTGCGACGAATGGCCAGCGCTTAAACGCGAATTATGCCACAAGTTTCAGCAAAAGCGACGTCAATTATGCACTGAGCGTACATTCGTCGACGCACCAATACGCACGGTGTGCGCGCACGGCGCATATGAAAAGGCATCTCCGACAGATGTGTCCAAAAAAAGAGACAGTTGCCGAGCCTTTATGACAGGCATACACTCTCGCCGAAATTCAGACCGGTCCAGACCACTCCCATGCCCAACGATTCCTCGCCTTCCCTTGCCGCACCGGCCTCCGCCATCGCAAAGCAAGACACCGCTTACGCGAACCGCGCCCTGTGGGCGTCAGCCATCGGCTATGCCATGGACGGCTTCGATCTGCTGATCCTCGGCTTCATCCTGCCGGCCATTGCGGCCGACCTGGCGCTCTCCAGCGCGCAGTCCGGCGCGCTCGTGACGTGGACGCTCATCGGTGCGGTCGTCGGCGGCATCGTCTTCGGCATGCTCTCGGATCGCTACGGCCGGGTGCGCGTGCTCTCGTGGACGATTCTGCTGTTCGCGGTATTTACCGGTCTGTGCTCGCTGGCGCAGGGCTACTGGGATCTGCTGGCGTACCGGACCATCGCCGGTATCGGGCTGGGCGGCGAGTTCGGCATCGGCATGGCGCTGGCCGCGGAAGCCTGCGCGCCGGAACGCCGTGCGCGCGCGTCGTCGTTCGTGGGGCTTGGCTGGCAGGCCGGGGTGCTGGCTGCCGCATTGCTCACGCCGCTGCTGCTGCCGGTCATCGGCTGGCGCGGCATGTTCGCGGTCGGCCTGCTGCCTGCGGTCGTGTCGTTCGTCATGCGTCGTACGCTGGGCGAGCCGGAGATGTTCCTCGCCCAACAGCAACAGCCGCGCGAACATGCGCCGCTCAAGCTGCTGGTGAAAGATTGCGCGACCACGCGCGCGAGTCTCGGCGTGGCCATTCTGTGCTCGGTACAGAACTTCGGCTACTACGGTCTGATGATCTGGATGCCCTCTTATCTGTCGAAGACGTTCGGCTATTCGCTCACCAAGTCGGCGATGTGGACGGCCGTGACCGTGCTGGGCATGGCGTTCGGCATCTGGCTGTTCGGTCGTCTGGCCGATCGTTTCGGGCGTCGTCCCACGTTCATCGGCTATCAGATCGGCGCGGTCCTGATGGTGTTCGTCTATGCGCAGCTTCAGTCGCAGTTCGCGCTGCTGATCGGCGGTGCGGTGATGGGCATGTTCGTGAACGGCATGATCGGCGGCTACGGCGCGCTGATTTCGGAGCTGTATCCGACGGCGGCACGCGCCACGGCGCAGAACGTGTTGTTCAACATCGGCCGTGCGGTCGGCGGCTTCGGCCCGCTGACGGTGGGGGCGTTGGCGGCGGCGTACTCGTTCAAGATGGCGCTCGTGTTCCTGGCTGGCATCTATGTACTCGACATTCTCGCGACGCTGTTCCTGATTCCGGAACGTCGCGGCGAAGCATTGCTGTAAGTCGCAACTATAAGGCGCTGCGGCAGGCGTTACCGCATTCCCAGCCGCACGCCAGCCTTGCTGCGCGTGCGGCGTCACGCTTCTGGCGCAAGGTGTACACTTTGCGTCCTGCGGTGAGCACCGGCCACCGCAAGTCCCACGGTCCGACGCGCGCGAGCGCGGTATTCAGGATCGGGGAAGCGATGGTCATCACGCCATTGCGCTGCGAAGACCCCCGTCGACGACACAATCGCCGAATCCCTCCGGTTGGCTCTTCCCCCCGCCGTGATCCGTCAAAAGACGGCCGAGTCCAGACGCTGCCCGCATGCGGCACAGGCCCGGCCGTCGCCCAGTTCTTAGGTATCGAGATATGGATGAACAACTGAAACAAAGCGCCCTGGCGTACCACGAGAACCCGCGTCCGGGCAAAATCTCGGTGACGCCGACCAAGCCGCTGTCGAACCAGATCGATCTGTCGCTGGCTTACTCCCCCGGCGTGGCCTACGCCTGTGAAGCCATTGCGGAAGACCCCCTCGCCGCCAATCGCTACACGTCGCGCAGCAACCTCGTGGGTGTGATTACCAACGGTACGGCCGTGCTGGGTCTGGGCAACATCGGCCCGCTCGCCGCCAAGCCGGTGATGGAAGGCAAGGGCTGCCTGTTCAAGAAGTTCGCCGGCATCGACGTGTTCGACATCGAACTCGCCGAGCACGACCCGGACAAGCTGGTCGAAGCCATCGCCATGCTGGAGCCGACGCTGGGCGGCATCAACCTCGAAGACATCAAGGCGCCCGAGTGCTTCTACATCGAGAAGAAGCTGCGTGAGCGCATGAAGATTCCGGTCTTCCACGACGATCAGCACGGCACCGCCATCATCGCTTCGGCCGCTATCCTCAACGGCCTGAAGGTCGTTGGCAAGGACATCGCGAAGGTCAAGCTGGTTTGCTCGGGCGCAGGCGCTGCCGCCATCGCCTGTCTGGATCTGCTGGTGAACCTCGGCCTCAAGAAGGAGAACATTCTCGTTCTCGACTCGAAAGGCGTGATCCACACCGGCCGCGACAAGCTCGACGAGAGCAAGGCGCGTTACGCCGTGACCACCGAAGCGCGTACGCTGGCCGATGCCAGCAACGGCGCAGACGTGTTCCTCGGCTGCTCGACTGCGGGCGTGCTGAGCGCGGACATGGTCAAGACGATGGGCACGAAGCCGCTGATTCTCGCGCTCGCCAACCCGGAGCCGGAAATCCGCCCGGAGATCGCGAAGGCTGCGCGTCCGGACTGCATCATCGCGACCGGTCGTTCGGACTACCCGAACCAGGTCAACAACGTGCTGTGCTTCCCGTTCATCTTCCGTGGCGCGCTCGACGTGGGTGCCACCACCATTACGGAAGAGATGAAGCTCGCCACCGTGCGTGCCATCGCCGAACTGGCGCAGGAAGAAGAGCAGAGCGAAGAAGTCGCGCGCGCCTATGAAGGCCAGTCGCTCGAATTCGGTCCGGAATACATCATTCCGAAGCCGTTCGATCCGCGTCTGATCATCAAGATCGCCCCGGCCGTGGCGCAAGCCGCGATGGATTCGGGTGTGGCTACGCGTCCGATCAAGGACATGGACGCCTACCGCGAACAACTCGGCACGACCGTATATCGCACCGGCTTCATCATGCGTCCGGTGTTCGCCGCCGCGCGTGCGCGCTTCGGTAACGACGCTGCCCGCATCGTGTTCGCCGAGGGCGAAGACGAGCGCGTGCTGCGCGCCGCCCAGTTCGTGCTGGCCGAGCGTATCGCCAAGCCGATCATCATCGGTCGTCCGGCCGTGGTGGAAATGCGTCTGCAGAAGATCGGCTCGAAGCTCAAGCCGGGTGTCGACTTCGAGATCGTGAATCCGGAAGACGACGCGCGCTATCAGCGCTGCTGGCAGGCGTATCACAACCTCGGCGCACGCCACGGTGTGACGCCGGAAGTCGCCAAGGCCGCCATGCGCAAGGACAACACCCTGATCGGTGCCATCCTCGTCCATCTGGGCGAAGCCGACGGCATGGTCTGCGGCATGATCGATACGTACCACCGCCATCTGGATGTGGTCGATCAGGTGCTGGGTCGTGCGGCGGGCGTCGAGAACTACGCGGCGATGAACCTGCTGATGCTGGAGAACCGCAACCTGTTCATCAGCGACACGTACGTGAACGAAGTGCCGACGTCGGAACAGCTCGCCGAAATGACGGTGCTGGCCGCGAAGGAAATCGAGCGCTTCGGCATCGCCCCGAAGGTGGCGCTGCTCTCGAACTCGAACTTCGGCAGCGTGAAGTCGGCATCCGCTCAGCGCATGGCCCGTGCCGCCGAACTGCTGGCTGCGCGTGCGCCGTCGCTGGAAGTGGACGGCGAAATGCACGGCGACGCCGCGTTGTCGGAGACGATCCGCCGTGCCGCCTACCCGGCATCGCGTCTGTCGGGCGAAGCGAACCTGCTCGTCATGCCGAACGTGGAAGCGGCCAACATCACGTACAACCTGCTCAAGATGACGGGCGGCGAAGGCGTGACGGTGGGCCCGTTCCTGCTGGGCTGCGCCAAGCCGGTTCACATCCTGACGCCGGCCGCGACCGTGCGCCGCATCATCAACATGACGGCCGTCGCTGCGGCGAACGTCACGCGTTGATGCTCGGTTGATGGGGACGTCCACCGGTCGATAGTCGTTGAATGGCCGGTGAGCGTCACCCTCGGACGCGCATAAAAAAATCCCGCCAGTCGCTTACGCGCTGGCGGGATTTTTCATGGGACAGCCGTTTCGTCGGTATTGATGAATCAAGCGGCGACGCGATGCGAATCGCCGTCACGGAACTGTGCGAGTAACTTCGCCCACTTGATGCGCGTGGCGGCGAGGTTCTGCTCCTTCACGTGGCCGTAGCCGCGAATTTCCTGAGGTAGCTCCGCGAGTTGCACGGCCAGCGAGACGTTGTGCTCGTTCAGACGCGACAGCAGTTCGTTCACCAGCGTCTCGTACTCGCCGATCAGCGCACGTTCCGTGCGACGCTCCTGCGTCCTGCCGAAGATATCGAACGCACCGCCACGCAGCCCCTTGAACTTCGCCAGCACGCCGAACGCCTTCATCATCCACGGACCGTAGGCCTTCTTTACGAGATGACCCTTGTCGTCGTGCTTGGCGAGCGACGGCGGGGCGAGATGGAAGCGCAGCGAGAAGTCGCCTTCGAACTGCTCGTGGAGCTTCTTCATGAACGCCGGATCGGTGTACAGACGTGCGACTTCGTACTCGTCCTTGTAGGCCATGAGCTTGTGCAGCGCACGGGCCACGGCTTCGGTCAGCGGCATTTGCGCGTTCTCGTTCGGCAGGGCCGACTCGGCCGCACGCACACGGTCCACCGTCTGCTTGAAGCGCTCTGCGTAAGCACGATCCTGATACGCGACGAGCTGGTCGTAGCGACGCTGGATCAGCAAGTCGAGCGCGCGCGGCGAATGCAGCGTGATCAGCTTGCCGCCGGTGGCCGACGACTCGGGCGCTTCACCCTGCTGCGCGAGCTTACGCACCGTGGCGAGGTCGTGTGCGGCGCGACGCCCCCACTCGAACGCCTGCTTGTTCTTCTCGATGGCCACGCCGTTCAGTTCGATGGCGCGCGTGAGCGCTGCGTACGAGAGCGGCACCCAGCCCTTCTGCCACGCGTAGCCGAGCACGAACGGATTCGTGTAGATCGTGTCGCCGAGCAGGCGCAGCGAGAGATGGTTCGCATCGACGAAGTCGACGTTCTCGCCCGCCGCTGCACGAATATCGTTCTCCGTGCTTGCGCCGGGGAAACGCCAGTTCGGGTTGCGGATGAACTCGGCCGTCGGCGTGTGTGCGCTGTTCACGACGATGTTCGTCACGCCGTGCTGGACGCGCGAGAGCGTGTCGTCGCTGGCGGTCGTGATGGCGTCGCAGCCGATCACCACGCGCGCGTCGCCCATGGCAATACGCGTGGCGTGAATGTCTTCGGGCTGCTGCGCGATCTGCACGTGGCTCGTCACCGCGCCGCCCTTCTGGGCGAGACCGGTCACGTCGAGCGTCGTAACGCCCTTGTTCTCCAGGTGCGCCGCCATACCGAGCAGGCCGCCGATCGTCACCACGCCCGTGCCGCCCACGCCCGTCACGAGAATGCCGTACGGACGCGCAATCGTCGGCAGTGCCGGTTCCGGCAACGGCGGCAGACCGCTGCTGTCGACCTGTGCCGTCTTCGGCTTACGGAGCTGACCGCCTTCCACCGTCACGAAGCTCGGGCAGAAGCCGTTCAGGCACGAGAAGTCCTTGTTGCACGTGGACTGATTGATCTGACGCTTCGTGCCGAATTCCGTCTCCAGCGGCTCCACCGACAGACAGTTCGACTTCACCGAACAGTCGCCACAGCCTTCGCAGACCGACTCGTTGATGACCACACGCTTGGCCGGATCGGGATACGCACCGCGTTTGCGGCGGCGGCGCTTCTCCGTGGCGCACGTCTGGTCGTAAATCAGGATCGACGTGCCCTTCACCAGACGCAGTTCACGCTGTACGCGGTCGAGTTCGCTGCGGTGATAAATGGGAATGTCGCCGACGAGCTTCACGCCGTCGTACTTCTCGGGTTCGTCCGTCACGATGACGATCTTCGCCGCACCTTCGGCATCGACCTGCGCCACGATCTGCGGCACGGTGAGGGTGCCGTCGACCGGCTGGCCTCCGGTCATCGCGACCGCATCGTTGTACAGAATCTTGTAAGTGATGTTGACCTTCGACGAGATCGCTGCGCGAATCGCGAGCAGACCCGAGTGGAAGTAGGTGCCGTCGCCGAGGTTCGCGAAGATGTGTTCGTCGCACGAGAACGGCGCCTGACCGATCCAGGGCACGCCTTCGCCGCCCATCTGTGAGAAGGTGTCCGTCTTGCGGTCCATCCACACGGTCATGTAGTGGCAGCCGATGCCTGCGATGGCGCGCGACCCTTCGGGCACGTTGGTCGACGTGTTGTGCGGGCAGCCGGAGCAGAACCACGGTTTGCGCTCCACGGCGATGCGCGGCTTGGACAGCGCCTGTTCCTTCGCTTCGATCACGCGCAGACGCGCAGCAATGCGCTCGCGCACGTCGCTCGGCAACTCGAACTTTTCCAGACGCGTGGCAATGGCCTTCGCGATAAGCGCGGGCGAGAGTTCGTAATGGGCGGGCAGCAGCCAGTTGGCCATGGGCACCGACCATTCGCCACCGGCACCGTCCTTTTCGTCGAACTTGCCGTACACGCGCGGACGCACGTCGTCGCGCCAGTTGTACAGCTCTTCCTTGATTTGGTATTCGAGGATCTGACGTTTTTCCTCGACCACCAGAATTTCCTGAAGCCCTTGTGCGAACGCGCGCGCTCCCTGCGCTTCAAGCGGCCACACACAGCCAACCTTGTACAGACGGATGCCGATGCGCTGGCACGTGGCGTCATCGAGACCGAGGTCGGCGAGCGCCTGACAAACGTCGAGATAAGCCTTGCCGCCGGTCATGATGCCGAAGCGCGCGTTGGGCGAGTCGACCGTCACGCGGTCGAGCTTGTTGGCGCGGATGTAGGCGAGGGCGGCGTACCACTTGTAGTCGATCATCCGCGCTTCCTGCACCAGCGGCGGATCGGGCCAGCGGATGTTCAGGCCGTCGGGCGGCATGATGAAATCGTTCGGCACACGAATGTCGACGTTGTGCGGATCGATCATCACGGAGGCCGACGATTCGACCACGTCCGTCACGCATTTCATCGCGACCCACAGACCGGAATAGCGGCTCATCGCCCAGCCGTGCAGACCGTAGTCGAGGTACTCCTGCACGTTCGACGGGAACAGCACCGGAATGCCCGCGGCCTTGAAGACGTGTTCGGACTGGTGTGCGAGCGTGGAGGATTTGGCGGCGTGATCGTCGCCTGCGAGCACCAGCACGCCGCCGTGCTTCGACGAGCCAGCCGAGTTGCCGTGCTTGAGCACGTCCATCGAACGGTCGACGCCCGGTCCCTTGCCGTACCACATGGAGAACACGCCATCGAACTTCGCGGGGTACAGATTGACCTGCTGCGAACCCCACACGGCCGTGGCCGCGAGGTCTTCGTTCAGACCCGGCTGGAAGACGATGTTATGACCGGCGAGGTGCTGCTTCGCTTTCCATAGCGAGAGGTCGAGACCGCCCAGCGGCGAGCCGCGATAGCCCGAGATGAAACCTGCGGTGCTGAGCCCGGCAGCGGCGTCGCGCGCCTGCTGCAACATCGGTAGTCGAACCAGGGCCTGGATGCCGCTCATGTAAGCGCGACCGCGCTCGAGCGTGTATTTGTCGTCGAGCGTGACCGATTCTAGTGCGGCCAGCAAGCTCGGATTGACGGGGGCGTTCATGGGGTGTGCTCCTCACTCTCACTGATTTTGGGATCGCCAAAACTTCCTGCCCCTCCCGCTCTCGTGAAGCAGGACGGCAGCGTGAATGCCGGCCTTTTGATTTTGCGCTTCCGAGGGCTCACATTCGTGATGTCACTCGTCGGGCGGGGCCTTTTTTCGTGATGCTGATGCCAGTCGGACTCATGGTAGCACCGGTGTCATGCCATTGCCTGACGACGGATGACGGTGGCGGTGACGTTCCATGGGTTGCCGATCGACGGCAGTATAGCGAGGATTATGACGTTTACGTAAACGTAAGACGTTTGGCGTAAACCCTGTCTGGTCTTCCGATCGGACACCCCCCAATATAAGCGACAGGTGCGGCATTGAGCCGCTTCCTCGCTTTAGGAATCCTCCTCAAAATGACGGCATTGTGTCGCGATTATGTCGGCAACCGTACGCTTGTCGGTGCCTTCTGACACGGGGGTAACAACGTGTAACGGTGCGGGGCGAACGGGAACGCAGCAGGCAGAATGTGCACTAATGCGTTACCCGTTGCGTGACAAAGCCGTTATCGTCCGCTCAGGCACATTCATAGCGTGCTGTGAAAGCACGCAGCAACAACAAAGCGATACGTAAGAAGGAGTCACTGTGAATCAACGAAACATCGCCAAATTCCTGCTGGTTTCCGCTTCGTTCCTGACCCTGGAAGTGAGCGTCGCCCGTGCCGATGAACTGGCGCGCGACAAGACGGCCGTACCGACCCCCATCACGCAGCAGCGCACCACTCAAACGCCGCAGCGTTACCAAGGCCCGCTCGACCAGCGCACGATCGATCCGCGAGAATTCCAGCGCCGATAATCCCATCGGCCCGATCCACTCGAATCGACCGCCGAACGGCTACGTCGGCGATCCATTCAGAACCCTCAGTTGTTTGAAGGACATAGGGCGCAGCCGGAAGCGGCGAGCGCCTTTTTCTTGCCCTCTTTCTCGGTTCTCATCCGCTGTAATCTCTCGTAACTGACCATTTTTGACACCAACTTCCTGATAAGTGGGTTTATGCGCAATAATATTGCGCATAAATACCAATAACAGGGAGGGGGTATGTCAAAGCTGGAACTGGACAAGATCGACCGGCGGATTCTCGCCTTGCTGCAAAACAACGGGCGTCTTTCCAATCTCGAAATCGCCGAACAGGTGCGGCTCTCGCCGAGCCCGTGACTGCGTCGCATTCGTCGCCTTGAAGAGGCTGGCGTGATTCGCGGCTATGTCGCCTTGCTGGAGCCTACACGGCTTGGGCTCGGACTGCTGGCCTATGTGAACGTGCGACTCGACAAGCGTCACCCGGGCGACGGGGAGGGCGGTTCGGTGATCGAACATTTCCGCAGCGTCGTCGATTCGTGGCCGGAAGTCGTCGGCTGCTACGCGATGGCGGGCGATATGGACTACTTGCTGCGCGTGCATGTGCGCGACATGGCGCATTTCTCACGCTTCATGCAGACGCAACTGCTCGTGCACCCGAGCGTGGTGGACGTCAAAACCAGCTTCGTACTCGATCAGTTGAAGGAAACGACGGCATTGCCATTGCCCTGAGCTGCGTTCGCCGAACGAAAGCCAGAATGCGAAAAACCCGGCCTCGGCCGGGTTTTTTCATGGGCGACGCCGAAGCGTTGGGCCGGGATTCAGGCGGCCCGCTGATTCGGCAGCAGTGCACCGACCAGGCGACGCGCGTTGCGCAATTGACGCTTGAGCGCGTAGTCGAACGCGGCGATCTGATCCTGCATCATTTCCGAGAGCATCGACTGCGTGTCGGCCGGGGGCAAGCTCAGGTAACCGTCTGCCTCGCCGTAGGCAAAGTTGATCTCCATACCGGCCTTCTTCGCAATGCGCATCATGCGGGCGTTGCGCGAGAGACAGTGCATGTACAACGTATCGACGCGCTTGTTGCGGCAATGGATCGCAGCGCGCTCGAACAGACGCGAGCCGATGCCCAGGCCGCGGGCCGATTCGAGCACCGAGACGCCGAACTCCGCGACACGGCCCTTCTTGCCGTCCGGCAGTTGGGCGACGTGAGCCACGGCGACGAGCGCGAGATTGTCGTCATAGACGCCAAAGACGCTGTCACGGGAGAAATCGAGGCTGGCGACGTAGCGCGTGATGATGTCGTCTGAGACGGCCTGACCGAAGCGCAGCAGGCGGTCTTCTTCGCCGAGCGCCAGGAAGTGGCGCTGGAGTCGGTGGATGTCGCCGGACGTCAGCTCACGAATCAGCACGCTCGACCGCTCGTTGGCGGCAACCGTCGCGCGTGCGACGTCGGGCGTGTGGTTCGGGGCAGTCATGGCGTAATCCTTGGGTAATCTTTAGCGCGTCCACCTGATTGTGCGACGCAAAAGAATTATACCCGAAGGGCTAGGTAAAAACCCCAGTGAATTTAGTCCCGACCCTGGAGGGAAGTGTCTAAGTCTCTGAAGAATGGCGTCTTTTCTGGATTTCTCATTTGACGGTTCTTCTATAAGAGTTGCTGCGAGGCAACAAAAAAGGGCGACAATTCGCCCTTTATTTGTAAGTGATCACTAACTCCGACCGCTAACTCCGACCGCTAACTCCGACCGCTAACTCCGATTATGATTTTTCGGGCGTCGCCGGGGCCGGGATTGCGGCTTCGATGCCCTCGGGCAACGGCGCTGCGAGGCCATGTTCGAGCACCGCAATGACTTCGTTGGCGAAGTCGCGATAACGCATGCGGCCGCCCGGTTTGAGCCACGTGAAGGTCCAGTTGATCATGCCGAACAGCATCATCGTCAGCGCGGTCTGATTGTGCTTTGCGACCCGGTCGGGGAAGGCGCGCGTGAGCTGGCGTGCAAACGCGGCGACCACGTCGCGCTGGCGGTTGAGCACGATCTCGCGTTGCTCGTCGTTCAGGAACTTGACGTCGTTGAGCAAGGCGATGTGACGCGTCTGCGACGTCTCGTACTCGTCGAGGAACGCACGGATCAGTTCGTGGAAGGTGTCACGCTCCGACAGTCCGCGACGCTGGCCGAGCGCCTCGACCTCGGTGACGATCAGCATCAGGCGCTTGGTGTAGCGCTCAAGCAGATCGAAAAGGATGGCGTCCTTGCTGGCGTAGTAGTGATACAGCCGGGCCTTGGATGTGCCGCAGGCGGCGGCCAGTTCGGACATCGACGTGCTCGGATAGCTCGCGCGGGCAAAGGCGTCGGCGGCGACGTCGAGAATCTGTTCGCGCTGCGATTCGTGATCGGGCGCTTTGGTACGTGCCATAAACGGGGGTTACTCCAGTCGTAAATCGCACGCGGCGGCGGCCGTAGTGTCACCGCGCAACGCGAGTCGGCCTGCCGCACCGAGTTCGCGGCAGCGCCACAAAAGAAAACTGTCGGTGGCGAAAAAACCTTCGACGCGCGGCATCATTTCGCCGAGAAATGCCGCCATCGGTGTCCAGGCCACCGGGGCGCGAGTCAGAATCTGATCGTCGATCTCGGCGAACGTCGCGCCTTCGAACGTGTTGTGCACCCAGCGCCGGACTTGCGTATTCACTTGCTTGAGCGCTCGCCATTCCAGCGACAGACGGCCAATGCGCAGCAGCGAAATCGGGGCGATGCGACCGAAGCGCTCGGCCAGCACCTCCGGGGCGTACATGCCGACGCTGGTGCGGCGGTTCGCGTCGCTCCCGTTCACCGCACCGGTCAGGTCGCTGCCTCGCAGCAAGATCTCGTTCAGGCGGGCGGGCGTGCCGCGCAGCATGAAGGCCACGCGACGCAGCGTCAACTGATCGGACGCGCTGTCGCCGTGCCAGCACACCACCGCGTTGTCGCCTTCGACGAGGCGATGCAGCGACGCCAGTTCTTCGCGCAGTTCGCCGGCGTAGTCGCGGCGGGCCGATGGCATGACGCGCTGCCAGAAAGCGGCACGCTGGCGTTCGTTCTCGTCGATCTCGCGCAACGGGCCGATGGCCAGATCGTCGCGCAGAACCAGTACAGGGTCGGCGCGTTGCGCTTGCGCCATCGCCGCACGCAATTGCTGCGCGGCGATATCGCCACAGACGTCATGGATGGTATTCATGCCCGGTAGTTTACGGTATTCCCGCTACCTCGGGTTGACGCTCCCGTAATGTCCGGAATAATCGGCGCATTGGCGGGATTTCATGCGCGTTTCGCTCGCGTTGCCGTCGCGTTCGCACGCGGCGGCAAACAGGCGTTCGATCAACGCTCGTCGTAGCTGACCACGACGCGCTCCGTGAGCGGACGCGCCTGGCACGTCAGCACGAAGCCCTGTTCGACTTCGTAGTCTTCCAACGTGTAGTTCTTTTCCATGGCGACCTCGCCTTCGAGCACCTTGGCGCGGCAGGTGCAGCACACGCCGCCCTTGCAGGCGTACGGCAGCGACAGCCCGGCCGCCAGACCCGTATCCAGAATGCTCTGGCCTTCATACGGCTGACGCAGCCGACGCTCCTTGCCATCCATCACGACGACCAGCTCGGCCATCGGCGTGTCGTCGGTAATGACGACCGGCTTCACGCCCGCTTGCGGCGACGGCACACCGAAACGCTCGACGTGGATCTTTTCCTTGGCAACACCTGCGGCGGCGAGCGCGGCTTCGGCGGCGTCCATCATCGGGCCGGGGCCGCAGATGAAGGCTTCGTCGATGCTCGCTGCCGGAATCAGCGTCTCCAGGAACGCGCTGCACTTGTCCTGATTGAGCAGGCCGTTGAACAGCTCGACTTCCTGTGCTTCGTCGGACAGCACGTGATACAGACGCAAACGTCCCAGATACGTGTTCTTCAGGTCTTCGAGCGCTTCCGCGAACATGATCGCGGGCACCGAACGGTTGCCGTAGACGAGCGTGAACTGGCTGTCCGGCTCCGTGGCGAGCGTGGTCTTGATGAGCGCCAGCATCGGCGTGATGCCCGAGCCACCGGCGAAGCCGACGTAATGCTTGGCGTTGTTGGCCGACAGGCGCGTGAAGAAACGGCCGTCGGGGGTCATGACGTCGAGTTGCTGCCCCGGCTTGAGCTGATCGTTCGCGAAGTTCGAGAACTTGCCGCCGGGCACGCGCTTGATGCCCACGCGCAGTTCGCCCGTCGCTTCGTATTCGGGAACGCCTACGCAGATCGAGTAGGAGCGACGGGCTTCTTCACCGTCGATCTCGGTCTTGAGCGTGAGGAACTGGCCTTGTGTGAAGCGATAGGCGTCGCGCAGCGTGTCCGGCACCGTGAAGGCGATGGAGATGGCGTCGGCGGTCTCGGGCCGGATTTCGCGAATCGTCAGCGAATGGAATTGCGGGGTCGTCATCGTAAGCTTCCCAATCAGGTCAAACGCGGGGTCAAACCCGGGTTCAATCGGGTCAATCAATAGGGCTTGAAGTAGTCGAACGGCTCTTGGCACGTGCGGCAAACGTAATGTGCCTTGCAGGCGGTCGAGCCGAAGGCGGAGACGACTTCGGTATGCGTCGAGCCGCAATGCGGGCACGGCACGCCGTCTTTCGGACGGCCGTAGAACGTGATCTTGCGTGGCGCGTCGGCCGACACGGCTTGCGCCCCTGTGGGCGGCGCAATGCCGTAGCCGCGCAGTTTTTCGCGGGCTTCCGGGCTGATCCAGTCCGTCGTCCACGCGGGAGCGAGTACGGTCTTGACGTGCCACGGGCCGAGCCCGGCGTGGGTCATGGCCGCCGCGATGTCCTCGGCGATCTGCTGCATCGCCGGGCAGCCCGAGTACGTGGGCGTAATCACGATTTCGAACGCCGCGCGGCCTTCGCCGTTCGTCACGACGCGCACATCGCGCAGAATGCCGAGCTCCCGAATCGACACGACAGGAATTTCCGGGTCGGGTACCGCTTCGAGGGTTTGCCAGGCGAGCGGCAGCGACGCCTCCGAGGCCGGCGTGAGCACGTCGGGCGCAACGGGAGGGGTGAGCGGCAGATTCGTCATCGCGTGGGCAAACAGGTTCGTCGTAGGCATGATGTGCGCGCGTGGCTTACCAGGTGGCGCCGGGATGCTGACGGGCCAGCCCCTGCATCTCGCCGAGCAGATAGCTCATGTGCTCGGAGTGATGACCGAACTTGCCGGTGCTCTCGAACGCACCGCCGACCGGCGCGGTGAGCGTGGCTTCTGCAAGGGCGTCGCTGACGGTGGCTTGCCATGCGTCCTTCAGATCGGCCATCGTCACACCGGTACCGGCGGCGGCCACCGTGTCTTCGAGCGTGTCGCGCTTGAAGATCTCGTTCATGTACGGCACGAGATAGTCGAGCGCGGCCTGTGCGCGGCGATGCGATTCTTCCGTACCGTCGCCGAAGCGCACGAGCCAGTCGCGTGCGTGGTGCAGGTGATAGTGCGCTTCCTTGACCGACTTGGCGGCGATGGCGGCGAGCGTTTCGTCGGCCGATTGCGCAAGCGCTTGCCACACTTCGACCATCAGCGCCGAGTAGAGGAAATTGCGCACGATGGTGACGGCGTAATCGCGCTCGGCGGCCGTGGTGCCGGCGGTCGGGCCGTAGTGGGGCAGCTCGACGAGTGTCCAGTTACGGAAGGCGAATTCGTCGCGCCAGAAGGCGTAGTCGTCTTCTTGCTTGGCAAAGCCGGTGAGTTCGGTTTCGAGCTGGGCGGCGTGCTGATACAGCATGCGTGCCTGTCCGATGAGATCGAGGCTCAGGTTGGTGAGCGCGATGTCTTCTTCCAGCACGGGGCCGTGACCACACCATTCCGCGTTGCGCTGACCGAGGATCAGCGCGTTGTCGGCGAGGCGCAGCAGATAGGACAGATGTTCCTGCGTCGGTTTCATGTTCTGGGGTCTCGCTTGGGGCGCGCCATTGACGTGCGCTTCGTCACGTCGGCGCGCAGCCGCTTACATGTGATTCACTTCTTCCGGCAGTTGGTAGAAGGTCGGGTGACGGTAGATCTTGTCGGCGGCCGGATCGAACAGCTCGGCCTTGTCTTCCGGCGCCGAGGCCGTGATGGCGACCGACGGCACGACCCAGATGCTCACGCCTTCCTGACGGCGCGTGTAGACGTCGCGCGCCATGCGCAGCGCCATCTCGGCGTCGGCGGCGTGCAGGCTGCCGCTGTGTTTGTGTTCGAGGCCCATCTTGCTGCGCACGAACACTTCCCAGAGGGGCCATTCCTTGTTGCTTGCTTGCGTCATGATCGTTCCTGATGTCTTGTGAGGGCGGCGCGCTCTTGCAGCCGCTTATGCAGCTTGCTTATGCAGCCTGCTTCTCGGCGCGCTGGCGCTGTTTCGCGGCGTGGGCGAGGGCGGCCTCGCGCACCCAGGCGCCTTTCTCGTGGGCGGCCACGCGGGTGCCGACACGTTCCTTGTTGCACGGGCCGTCACCGCCGACCACGCGCCAGAATTCGCTCCAGTCGATCTCGCCGTAATCGTGGGCCTTGCGGGCTTCGTTCCACTTCAGATCCGGATCGGGGAAGGTCACGCCGAGCACTTTGGCCTGTTCGACGGCAGCATCGACGAACTTCTGACGCAGGTCGTCGTTCGAGATGCGCTTGATGCCCCACTTCATGGTCTGGGTGCTGTGGATGGATTCCTTGTCGCTCGGGCCGAACATCATCAGCACCGGCCACCACCAGCGGTTCACCGCTTCCTGCACCATGTCGCGCTGGCTTTGCGTGCCGCTCATCATCGCGAGCAGGGCGTCGAAGCCCTGACGCTGATGGAACGACTCTTCCTTACAGACTCGGATCATGGCGCGCGCGTACGGACCGTACGAGCAGCGGCACAGGGGCACCTGGTTCATGATGGCGGCGCCGTCGACGAGCCAGCCGATCACGCCGACGTCGGCCCACGTGAGGGGCGGGTAATTGAAGATGCTGGAGTATTTGGCCTTGCCGGAGTGCAGGGCGTCGATCATCTGGTCGCGCGAGGTGCCGAGCGTTTCGGCGGCGGAATAGAGATAGAGACCGTGACCAGCTTCGTCCTGCACCTTGGCGAGCAGGATGGCCTTGCGCTTGAGGCTGGGCGCGCGCGAGATCCAGTTGCCTTCCGGCAGCATGCCCACGACTTCCGAGTGCGCGTGCTGCGAGATCTGGCGAACGAGCGTCTTGCGATACTCGGCAGGCATGTAGTCCTGCGGCTCGATCTTCTGGTCGGCGGCGACACGTGCGTCGAAGCGAGCTTGCTGCGTCTGCTCGGCCTCGCTCAGGGCTTGCACGCCCTTGGGGCTGTTGCCGGCCAGATCGATGGCTTGCGTATACATAGAGGGAGGCCTCCGCGGCATGTGGGGATATGGAACGCATTATAAACCGACCGGCCGGTCGGTCAATAAATGTTTTCCATTAGGGCGGGGAGACGATTGCCAGGACGCCGACGCGCGTCTGTCCGACGCATCTGAAGAAAGGCGCCCGGTTAAGGGAGATCTGCGGGATATTGGCAGAGCATTTAACGGTGGAGCGTGCGAATGCCGGGTGCCTTCATTTAAAGGGGGAAGAATTTTTTAAATAGTGGCTCTTTACTCTGTGGCAGAATTTACGCAGATAGAAAATCATTCGATAAGTGGTGCCACATAAATCCCGAACGCAGATTCGAGGGTATTTGGTGCTACTCCCAGGGGGCACGCCGCTGATGATTCGCCATAAGATTTTCAAAAAAAATGCCAATCTATCTTCCCGGAAGCACTTGCATATTGGATTTATTCGCGAAAGCAGTGTCCGTGGATCCCACGCCGATGAAGTAACGTCGCCGACCGCCGATCTCACGTCGGATTCGCGCAACGGTCATTCGCGAAAGAAGGTGCTATTGAGTCCTCTTGGGCGCCATCACGCGATTCTGGCCGCCGCTATCGCAGCGCTCGTGCCCTCCGCGCGGGCGTTCGCACAATGCAGCCCTGCGCCAGCGACGCTCAGCATTTCGTCCGGCAGTTGTTCGGATCCCGCCTCGACTGCACGCGAGAGCACCGGCGCAGCGCCTGTGGTCGAAGTCTCCGGCACCGGGAGCTACAGTGGCAACTCCGTCAACCTGAGCGCAACGGGCAGCGGCTACGGCATGCTTGCGACCGGCGGCGGGACGATCACACTCTTGGGTTCATCGACAACCGGCAACACGATCAGCACCTTCGGCACCGGCGGCCATGGCCTCTATGCTGTTGGGGGTGGCGTGATTGCCGGTAGTTACGTGGCCGTCGACACGAACGACGCCGGGGCATACGGCGTCGGAGCGGTTGGGGCAGGCAGCCGGGTTTCGCTCACGGATAGCGCGCTAAGCACGGTGGCTGACAACGCCCATGGTGCCTATGCGGCCAGTGGTGGGGCGATCACCCTGACTCGCACCGACGTGACGACCTACGGGATGGGTGCCTCCGCCATCTTTGCCGATGCCGGGGGCGCGATCACGCTCAACAATCTGAATACCTTCAGTTTCGGCGATAACGCAGCGGGTGCCGTCGCCACGGGCGCAGGCAGTCGCCTCACGCTGAATAACACGTTCGTGAATATCCTCGGTAACGGCAGCACCGGATTGTCTGCAACGGGCGGAGGGGGAATTTCCATGGTCGGCGGCGCCATTGCGAGCGGCGATTACTACGGCGTCACCGTCATCGCCAACGCTCCCGGCATGCTCGCCAGGGGCGGCGGAAGCAACATCCAGGTCAGCAACGGCGCAACGTCCGCAACTTATGGCGCGAATAGCCCCGGCGTATGGGCCGACGCCGGAGGGAAGGTCAACTTTTCCGGCTTTGGCATTTTCACGTACCAACCCAATTCCCCGGGCGCGCTCGCGAGCGGCGCAGACAGTTCGATCGCGCTGACCGACACGATCGTCCGCACGTCGGGGCCTTCCAGCGCGGGGTTGTCCGTGACCGATGCCGGCACGGTGACCGTGACCGGGACCGAGGTGACGAGCGGGTACAGGCCCACCGGGAGCAGCCCGCCGGTCCTCCAGTTTCCCGACACATCGATCGGCTCGCAGGCCAACGGCGCGGATGTGACGGGGGCCGGGAGTCAACTGCTGGCCGACAGGACCAGGATCACCGCAAATGGTGATGGCGCAATAGGCGTCAAGGTCAGCCAGGGTGCCAGGGCATCGATCACCGGCGGCAGCATCACCACGCGTGGGCAGAGTGCTCCGGGTGCCGTTGCAGAGAACGTCGGCAGCGATATCGTTCTGACCCGTACTGCAATAACGACCGCTGGCAGCGGTGCGCACGGTATCGCGGCGATCGGTGGCGGCACGCTTTCCGCCGTCGATACGACAGTCGCGGTGAGCGGCGCCGGATCGGCTGCGATTCACCTTGCCGGTGTTACCCCCAGCGCCATCTCGTTCACGGGCGGCAGTTTGAGCGCCACCAGCGGCGCGATTGTGTACGCCGAGGGCGGGACGGGCATCGTTTCGATCAGTGACGGCACAGCGATCGCTGCGGCCATGGTCAACGGGCGGCGCCTGCTGGCGCAGGTGACTGAAAATGCGTCGGGCACGCCGAGCAATCTGACGCTGAACATTGCGCGAATCCCGTCGCTCGCCGGTGACATCGTCGTTGATCCCTCGACGCTCACCTACAACCTCGTTAGCAGCAATTGGACGGGCAATCTCGTACTGCTGGGTCAGGCCAATACGGCGAATGCCAACCTGAGCGCATCGCAATGGACGGGCGATCTGCTGGCCGACGCGGGCAACACGGCTGACGTGACGCTGACTCAGGGCAGTCTCTGGACCGGTCTGGCGAGGAACGCAACGAAGGTTGCGATCGACGCCAGCAGTGTCTGGAATGTCACTGGAGACTCGAATGCCACCGGCACGGTGGCCAATGCGGGTCTGATCCAGTTCGTCCCCCGGTCGGGAAGCTACAGCACGCTGACGGTGGGCAGCTACACCGGCAGCGCCGGGAGTCGCATCGGCTTCAACACCTACCTTGGTGCCGACAACTCGCCGACCAATCTGCTGGTTATCAAGGGTGGTCAGGCCAGTGGCACAACAGCCGTGGTCGTCGACAACACCGGCGGTCCGGGGGCACAAACCGTGGCAGATGGTATTCGTCTCGTGCAGGTCAGCGATGGCGGCACCACCACGACCGGCGCTTTTACGCTGGCCAGACGCGTTGCTGCCGGGGCCTACGAGTACCAGCTCTTCCGTGGCGGCAGTACTAGTCCGGACGACTGGTTCCTGCGGTCGTATCTCAGCGATAAACCGGCGGACCCTGCGACGCCGGTCGATGCTGGCATTGCGTTGTACCGCCCCGAAGTCGCGCTTTACTCCCCGATCCCTGCCATCGCCCGGCAGATGGGCCTTGCGACGCTGGGAACGCTGCATGAACGCGTTGGCGAGGAGGAGAATTTGCGTGGTTTGCCGGGACCGCGACCCTATGCGAACGGCGTGTGGGGCCGTGTGTTCGGGGGGCGAGTGAACAACCGATGGGACGGGACGGTGAATTCGAGCGCGTCCGGCAATCTGGTCGGCTTTCAGACGGGCCTCGATATTTTTCGGCGGACGACGGATGAAGGCCACCGAGACCACGCTGGCGTGTATTTCGCCTACTCGGACTTCGATTCGCCTTCAGTGCGCGGCTTCGCGCTGGGCACGCAAGACCTGACGGTGGGCAAACTGGTGCTGAACGGGCCGTCGGCTGGCGCGTATTGGACGCATTTCGCTCCGGGCGGCGGCTACCTCGACGCTGTAGTGCAGGCGAGTTGGTATGACGCAAAGGCCACGTGCCTGTATGGCTCGGGCATGTCGACCAAAGCGACGGGATACACGGCGTCGCTCGAATCAGGCTACCCGTTCCGATTCGGAAAGGACGATCGCTGGCTGATTGAGCCTCAGGCGCAGATTGTCTACCAGGGCGTGTCGGTCCGGCGTTCGGGGGATCAATATTCGGATGTGGACTGGAATGCCGGTAAGGCGTGGACGGCAAGGCTGGGGGCGCGGCTGCAATACACCGAACAGGACGAACGGGGGCGTCTGTGGCAGCCCTACGCGCGGGTCAATCTCTGGCATGTCTTCCCTGTGAGCGACACCGCATTCTTCGGGCCGTCGTCGCCCGGCATCGAGACCCGCATCGGTGACACGGCGCTGGAGATCGGTGGCGGTATCACGGCTCGGGTGAACCAGTATCTGAGCTTTTACGGTCAGGCCAGTTATCGGTGGTCGGTCGGCAGCGTTCACGATCGCAGGACGACGACCGCCGGGACACTGGGGGTTCGCGTTAACTGGTGACGGTCGCGTTCAAGCCCTGCGGCTGACCGAAATTCTCGCGATATTGCTGGGGCGACACACCGAAGCGGCGCTGGAAGACCTTGCGCATGTTGTGCGGGTCGCCAAAGCCGCATTCCCATGCCACGGTCTTGAGCGGCGCATTGCCGTTCTCCAGCATCACGCGTGCGGCGTCGACGCGGGCGGCGCTCACGAAGTCTGCTGGCGTCACGCCCGCATCGCGTGCGAATACGCGGGAGAAGTTACGCACGCTCATCTTCGCCACGGCTGCGAGATCGCCGACCGACAACGGCTCCGCCAGATGCTCCAACACGTAATGCTGGACTTGCGCGACCGGTGAATTCGGCTCGGCGTAGGGCGTCAGATACGGACTGAACTGCGACTGACCGCCCGCGCGCTGTGTGAAGACGACCAGACGCTTCGCCACGTTCAGCGCCACCTCCTGCCCGTGATCCTGCGCCAGCAGATGCAACGACAGGTCGATCCCTGCCGTCACCCCCGCCGACGTGTAGAGACTCCCATCCTGAATGAACAGCCGGTCGACTTCGATACTCGCACCGGGCGCGCGCTCGGCGAGTACGTCGACATCGTTCCAGTGCGTCGTCACACGCTTGCCGTCGAGCAGGCCCGCCGCCGCGAGGATCAACGCGCCGTTGCAGATCGAGCCGTAGCGTCGTGCACGCGGGACCATGTCGGTCAGCCAGCGATAAACGTTCGGCCCGAGATCGTCCGTCAGTAGCGACGGACCGCCCGCCACCAGCAGCAGATCGACGTGTCCGCCGACGTCCTGATAGTGACGCCGAGGCAGCAACGCCATGCCGTTCGAACAGGCAATGGCCCCGTGCTGCGTGCCGATGACCTCCGTCTGGTACTGATCGCCGGGCAGCAGGAAGCGATTCGCTTCGG
This sequence comes from Pandoraea oxalativorans, assembly GCF_000972785.3. Classification (NCBI taxonomy): domain Bacteria; kingdom Pseudomonadati; phylum Pseudomonadota; class Betaproteobacteria; order Burkholderiales; family Burkholderiaceae; genus Pandoraea; species Pandoraea oxalativorans. Next base: position 5,303,409 of record NZ_CP011253.3, on the reverse strand, counting down.
CGAAGACGTCCAGCGGCCCGCTCACATCGAGCGATTGCACGCCGGGGAACACCAGCAGGGCGACGTTACGGATCATGGCAATTCGGTGGAAGACGGTTCAGGTCAGGTGGGTGGCAACGCAGGCAAACGGATCGGGAAACACTGGCAGTGACGCGACCCATTTTGGCAGAAAGCGGCGCATCGACAAGCGATCGGCCGGACGCTGGCGGAGTTAAAGTCAAATCTGGTGTACGGGGCGTGAGCAAGATTAGGCGGCCAGGGGCTGCTGAGCCGGTGTGCTGTCGGTCACCGGCTCTCCATCCTTGAACGTCATCCCGTCAAGCATCGTCGCGATCTTTTCGGGGGCGCGGATGCGCCGCCACGAGTCTTCGGCCGACTCGATCAGCTTGAATGCCAGGCCGAGGAACGTCGCGCGCGAGACGCAGTTGCGCGTGCGCTTGGTGCGGTGACGCACCGTCGCGAAGGTCGATTCAATCGGATTCGTCGTGCGCAGATGCTGCCAGTGTTCGGCCGGGAAATCGTAAAATGCCAGCAGCTCGTCGCGATCTTGCGTCAGCTTTTCGACCACCTTCGGATACTTTGCCGAGTGGGTATCAACGAAGTGATCGAAGGCAACCAGCGCTTCGGCACGCGTGGCGGCCATCCAAATGTCCTGCATCGCCTTTTTGGCGCGGGCCTGCTGCGATTTCGGCAGCGCGTTGAGCACGTTGCCCATCTTGTGGAACCAGCAGCGCTGATGCTCGGTCTGCGGGAACACTTCTTCCATCGCTGCCCAGAATCCCATCGCACCATCTCCGCAAGCCAGCAGCGGCCCTGACTGCAGACCGCGCTTTTTCAGATCGAGCAGCAGTTCGGCCCACGACGCCTTCGATTCCCGATACCCGTCACTGATCGCCACACGCTCTTTCGTTCCGTCCGGTTTGACACCAATGATCACCAACAGGCACTGGCCGTCGGAATCGTCGCTGCGCACGCCGGTGTGAATGCCGTCAGCCCACCAGTACACCCAGCGCGCCAACGACAACTCACGCTGATTCCACTGAGCATGCTCATCGGCCCATTGCGCCTTCAGACGACTCACCACATTTGGCGACAGGCCGCTGACCTGGCCGCCCAGCATGATGCCCATGGCTTCGCTCATGTCGCCCGTCGAGATGCCTCGCAGGTACAGCCACGGTAGTGCGGCCGACACGCGTGCGGATTTGCGAACGTACGGCGGCACGACCGCCGAATTGAAGCGGATGCCCGAACCCGAGCGATCACGCACCTTCGGTACCCGAACCGGCACCGGACCGATGGCCGTGACGACTTCGCGCTCTGGTAGGTAGCCGTTGCGCACCACGGCACGCCGACCGTCGATCGACCTCACGTTGCTGTACTGTTCAAGCATGCTCGCCAGTTCCGCTTCGACTGCCTGCTCGATGATCTGCCGCGCGCCTTGCTGGATCAGTTCATCGAGCGCGCTCTTCGTTTGTGCTTTACTGCCGTTCGTTTCTTTCGTAATCTTCTTCATGGTGGTCGGGGCCGGCTCGCGCCGGCTTTGCTCGGTGTGCCTTCGACAAGCAACATTCTCAGCTAAACCGCCACCGCCTTCTCATATTTCCCAAAGCACCCCGTACACCAGATTCGACAATAGCTCACGCTGGCGCGAAGATGCCGCTGGTTGGCCCGATCGACCCGCTCGCGTTGCCCGGCGAGGTGCGGCGGCGATTCGACAATCCTCTGAGCGACGACATCCCCTGTCGCCCGTCCCCCCGATCCACCGCATTCACCCATTCACCCAGAGGTATTCGATGTCGAATCAAGTGACTTCCCCCGCCGTGCGTTATCCCGACGAAGCCTCGCTGGCCGAGCGTGTCGGCCCCGCGTTCTCCGTCGACGGCATGCTCGCCGCCCGCAACAAGACTCGTGCTGCGATTCGCGATATTGCGGCGAACGTGCGTCCCGGCATGGTCGAGGAAGATGCCGTCGTCATGGCCAAGGGCGTGCTGGTGTCCGCCGGTCTCGAACTGAGCTGGCACCCGACACGTGTTCGCTTCGGCAAAAACACGCTCAAGCCGATGCGCCAGCCGTCCGCACCGGGTGTCGTGCTCGGCGAGAACGATCTCTTCTTCATCGACATCGCGCCGCGCTTCGAAGCGTGGGAAGGTGACGGCGGCGCGAGCTTCGTCGTCGGCAAGCATGACGAATTTGAGCGCTGCGCCCGCGACGCCGAGACGCTGTTTCACGACGTTCGTCAGAAGTGGCAGCGCGAAGGGTCGACCGGACAGGCGCTCTATGCCTACGCCGACGACGTCGCACGCCGCATGGGCTGGACGCTGAACTTCGAGCTGCCCGGCCACCGTGTCTCGGACTTCCCGCACGCTGCGATCCACACCGGCTCGCTGGCGGACTTCGAGACAACGCCGTCCGCCATGCGATGGATTCTGGAGATTCACCTGCGCGATCCGCAACAGCGTTTCGGTGCGTTCTTCGAAGACATGTTGCTTGAGGACGCCTATTACTGAATGCACTGACGGATGTGCAGGCGCCCCTGCGTCTGCCACCTGTCCATCACGTTGCCGGATGCCGCTGTCGCATACGCGCCACGCGTAGCCACGATGGCGCATCGTCCGTCCCATGCCCCTGAAACTTGTTTGCTATACTGCGAACGATTCTCATTTGAAAAACGGTGCCTGAGCCTCGCGGCCTCACCTGGCCCGGGGACAGGAGGGGCGTATGCCCGCCGACGACACGCTGCAGCGCGACACTTCGCTGGGTACGCTCAATACGCTGCAGGGACTCTACAACGACCATCACGGCTGGCTTCACGGCTGGCTGCATCGCAAGACCGGCTGCTCGCATCGCGCGGCCGATCTTGCGCATGACACTTTCGTCCGTCTGCTGGAGCGCGATCCGCCCCGCTTGCTGGCGTCGCCGCGCGCGTTCCTCACGACCGTCGCGCAGCGCGTCCTCTATAACTACTGGCGACGCGAGCAGATCGAGCGCGCCTATCTCGACGCCCTGGCGCAACAACCCGAAGCGCTTGCCCCGTCTCCCGAAGCGCGCGCCATCGTGCTGGAGACGCTGCTCGAAATCGACCGCTGTCTCGACGGTCTGCCACCGCTCGTCAAACGTGCCTTCCTGCTGGCGCAACTGGACGGCCTCACGCATCCCGAAATCGCCGCCGAACTCGGCATTTCACTGGCGACGGTGAAACGTCACCTCGTGCGTGCGGGCACGCAGTGCTTCTTCGCGATGGGGATGGCATGACCCGGTCTGCGACTTTCGACGCGGCGATTGCCCGGCAAGCCGTCGAGTGGTGGGTGACGCTGCAAAGCGGCGACGCCACCGAGACGCTGCGCGCCGCATGCGCGCGCTGGCGGGCGGTGAATCCGGAGCATGAGCGAGCGTGGCTTCACATCGAGAACGCCGACCGGCGTATGCGTCACGTGTCGGGCACGTTGGGGGCGGCCGTTGCGCAGGCGGCGCTGCGCGCGCCCCGCTCGCGCGGACGCCGCATGGCGGTGAAGGCCATCGTCGGCGCGCTGTTTGTCGGCACCGGCGTGTGGGTCGCCAATGATCCGATGGCGGTGCAATGGCTGCGCGCCGATGCACGCACCGGGCCGGGCGAGCGTCGCACGCTGCGTCTGGCCGACGGCACAACGCTCGTCCTCAATACCCGCAGCGCCGTCCGCTTGTCGATGGACGGCGACGTGCGACGCATCGGTCTCGTCGAAGGCGAAATCATGGTGACGACCGGCAAGGACGCGGCGCACGTGCCGCCCCGTGCGTTGATCGTCGCCACGACGCACGGCACGCTTGAACCGCTGGGAACACGTTTCGTCGCGCGTCGGATCGATGGCGGCCGCGACGCTTGCGTGCAAGTTTTCGAAGGTGCCGTGCGCGTGGTGCCGCAAGGCGCACCCTCAGATGACAGGGCGAGCGTGCGGATCGTCCGCGCGGGAGAACAGGCGTCGTTCAGCGCACGCGGCGTCGAGGCGGCGCTGCCACTGGCCGAGGGCGACGGCGCGTGGGCCGACGGCATGCTCGTCACCGTCGACATGCGACTCGACACCTTCCTTGCCGAACTGTCGCGTTACCGGCGTGGCTATCTGCGGTGCGATCCGGCGGTGGCGTCGCTTCGCGTCTCCGGCACGTATCCGCTGGCCGACATCGATGCCATTCTCGGCGTACTGCCGCATGCATTGCCCGTATCCGTGTCTTCCGTCACGCGGTACTGGGTGACGATCGGACCTTCACGGTCAGTGAGCTGATTTGCCGGTCTCGCGTGACAAGGGAAGTGAAACCTTCTCTCCATTGCCTGAACGAGATCTCACATCATGGCCGTTGCTTCACCCGCTCTCCCCGAACTACCGCGCGCCCAGCCGCGCGCCGCTACCGGGTTGCGTCGCCGCCGCGTCTGCGCCGCCGTCGCGCTGACGTTTGCGTCGTTCGCTTCGACGTTTGGCGCGGGCGTCGCCCATGCGCAGACGTCCGAACAGGTACCCGCGACAGCCAAAGCCGCCGCCGCTGCACGCGTGTATGACATCCCGGCAGGCGGGCTCGATGCCGTACTCACGCGCTTCGGACGCGAAGCGGGCATCTTGCTGACGTATACGCCTGCCTTGACGGCGGGGCGCCAGAGCCCGGGTGTGCAAGGCCGCTTCGACGTGCCGGGCGCGTTCGGTCAGATGCTTGCAGGCACCGGACTGACGGCGTCGCCACAGGGGGCCGGTTACACGCTCGTGCCGCAGACGGCCCCGGCGGCTGCAACGCTGGCGGCCGGTGGCGGCTCGGGCGACGTCGCGCTGCCGACGACGCAGGTGCGGGGGCAGGTGTGGTCCGATGCCTACCGTCTGCCCGTGGACGCGAACGTCACCCGCTCGGACACCCCGATCCTCGACATCCCTCAGGCCATCAACGTGGTACCGCGTCAGGTGCTCGCCGACCAGCGCGCCCGCACGCTTGACGATGCGTTGCTCAATGTCAGCGGGATCGTGCAGGGCAATACGCTGGCGAGTACGCAGGACACGCTGCTCAAGCGCGGTTTCGGCGGCAACCGCGACGGCTCGATCATGCACAACGGCATGCCGCTCGTGCAGGGACGCGGGCTGAATGCGAACGCGGATTCGGTCGAAGTGCTCAAGGGGCCGACGTCGCTGCTCTCCGGGATCATGGACCCCGGCGGCGTGATCAACGTGGTGAGCAAGCGTCCCCTGCTCAAGCCGTACACCGCAGTGAGCGTGGCGGGCACGACGTATGGACATGGTAAGAACGGCGTCGAGGAGACGCTCGATACGACCGGCCCGATCGGCGATTCGGGACTGGCTTACCGGCTGGTCGTCGATCAGAACAATCAGCAGTACTGGCGCGTCTTCGGTTCGCAGCGCGAGACCCTCGTCGCCCCGACGCTTGCCTATTACGGACGCGATACGCAGGTGGTTGCCTCCTACGAGTACCGTAACTTTCTGACGCCGTTCGACCGGGGCACCGCGCTGGACCCGAAGACGAACCGGCCGCTGGCAATTTCCGCGCGGGAGCGTCTGGACGATGTCCACAACGAAATGGCCGGGCAGTCGCATCTGGCGCAGATCACCGTCGACCATCAGTTCAATCCGGACTGGAAGGCGCATTTTGGCTACAGCTACAACACCGAGACGTACGACGCGGGGCAGTTGCGCATTACCGGCGTGAATTCCACGACCGGGATCGTCTCGCGCAGTAACGACGGTACGCGCGGCTCGGACAGCACCGACAGCTTCGGTACGGCGTATCTCGACGGCAAGGTGATGCTCGCTGGCATGCGTCACGACCTGCAATTCGGCGGTGACTGGGAGTATCGACGCATCTATCGGCGCGATCTGCTGCGTCAGGCTGCAAAGTGCACGTTCTCTTATCTGAATCCGGTGTACGGCTGCGAGGTGATTCCGAGTACGGTGTCCGCTGCCGATAGCGATCAGACCGACACGCTGCACGACGCGTCGCTGTTCTTCCAGGACGCCCTCCATCTGACCGATCGCTGGATCGTGGTCGGCGGTGTGCGGTTGCTGACGTATAGCCAGATCGCGGGCAAGGGGCGGCCGTTCAAGGAAAATACGAACATCAGCGACTCGAAGTGGCTGCCGCGCGCGGGTGTCGTTTATAAGGCGCGGGAGTATCTGTCGTTCTACGGTAGCTATTCCGAGTCGCTCAAGCCGACGTCCACCATTGCGCCGTTGTCGACGGGGGTGGTCATCGACTCGAACGTCGCGCCCGAACACGCGAAGTCGTACGAGGTCGGGGCGAAGCTCGACATGCCGAACGGGCTGAGTGGCGACCTCGCGGTGTTCAACATCGACAAGCGCAACGTGCTGGTGTCGCAGGCGGTGCCCGGGAGCAGCACGCTGGACTGGCGCACGTCCGGGGCGGCACGCTCGCGGGGTGTCGAACTGGATGTGTCGGGGCGCATCGGTCAGCGCTGGAACGTCATCGCGAGCTACGCATTCATCGACGCGAAGATCACCGATGATCCGATGTACACCGGCAACACGCTCGTCAATGCGGCACGCCATACGGCGTCGCTGGCAGGGGTGTATGACTGGGGGCCGGTGCTGGGGGACGGGAGCGGCAATCTGCGTCTCGGAGCGGTGGGGCGGTACATTGGGGCGCGTCCGGGCGACTCGGCGAACAGTTTTACGCTGCCGGCGTACTTCGTTGCCGATGTTTTCGCGACGTACGACACGAAGATCGGACGGCATCCCGTTCACTATCAGCTCAACGTGAAGAACGTGTTCAACAAGACGTACTACCCGTCGAGCGTCAGCCAGACGGTCGTGGCCATCGGCGACGCGCGCTCCGCGACGTTGTCGGCAACGTTCGAGTTCTGATAGATCAGAGCAGGTCGTCGCTTGGAAGCAGCGTGAAAGCACCTGCGACGGCGTTGCGGCTGAAGGTTGCGTAGGGTTCCACGTCGAACACGCGCGGGTTGCCGTTCTCCTCGCCGACCCAGCGAAGCGCGGGCATCGTCGGCGGCGTCGGCGTGGGCGGCGCAGTGCCCGGCGGTGCCAGCTCGACCCGGAAGCTGCTGCGCGGTGACGTCGCCCGGTCGAAGATCCGCGCCATGCGTTCGGCGAACTCGGGGCTGTGGATGACGATCGCCAGTTCGGTGTTCAGACGTACCGAGCGAGGGTCGAGGTTGAACGAGCCGAGGACGACGTCGCGCCGGTCGATGACGTACGCCTTGCCGTGCAGGCTCGCCTTCGATGACCCGCCGAACGTGACGCGGCGCGTGGGGCGCTCGCCGTCATCGGTACGGATCGGCTTGAATTCGTACAGTTCGATGCCGGCTTGCAGCAGGGCCGGACGGTAGCGCGCGTAGCCGGCGTGGACGGGGACGACGTCGGTCGCTGCCAGCGAATTGGTCAGTACGCGGACTTTGACGCCGCGTTGCGTCAGCGTCGACAGAAACCTGACGCCGCCATCCAGTGGCACGAAATACGGCGAAATGATCAGCACTTCGCTTTGCGCCTTCGCAGCGAGTTGACGGAGTTTGTCGGCCGGGGCGCTCTGGGTTTCGGTGGCGGGGGCGTCGAGTTTGTCAGGGGTGTCGGCGGCGAGTTCGGCGGGAGCCCAGAAGAGCGGGACCGTACCGTCGCGCAGACCGGCGGCGAGTGGGGGCTGGTGCAGGGCCTCGTGCCCCGCGGGGACGCCGTCGGCGTCGCGCCAGTGCTTGGCGAGGGCGTCGCGCGTGGCGTCCAGCGTCTCGTTGTCGATCTTTGATTGCACCTGCTTCAGCGGATAGGACTGCGGGCTCGTCCAGAAGTGGTCGAAGCTGCGGGAGATGGCGTCGACGACCGGCCCTGCACAGAGCAGATCGAAGTCGCGGAAGGAGAGGTCGGGGTTGGCATCGAAGTATTCGTCCCCCAGATTGCGGCCGCCCACGATGGCCAGTTGATTGTCGGCGACGAGCGCCTTGTTATGCATGCGGCGGTTCAGCTGGTCGAAGCGCGTCAGGAGGTTGCCAGCACGCTCCAGTAGCGTGGTGTCGCGCGTGCCGAACGGATTGAAGACGCGGATTTCGATGTTGGCGTGTTGGTCGAGCGCGGCGAAGGCGGGGTCGGTATGGCGACGGTTGATGTCGTCGACCAGCATGCGCACACGCACGCCCCGGTCGGCAGCGTAGATCAGCGACTGGAGCAGCAGACGGCCGGTGACGTCCTCGCCCGCGCTGTAGTACTGCACGTCGAGACTATGTTGGGCGGACTGAACGAGCGCGAGACGGGTGGTGAAAGCGGCAGACCCCGTCGCGAGCAACTGGAAGCCGGATTGGCCCGGATGCGTGCGAATGGCCGGGGCGAGGGCGGTGGCCAGTTCGCCGGGCGTACCGGCCGGTGTGTGAGACGTCCATGGCGACGGCTCCGGTGGCGGGCGCACCGACGTGCAGGCCCCGGCCAGCAGGGCGATCGGAATGAGCACCGCGATGCGCCAACGGCGAAACGGCTGGACGACGCAAGACAGGAGGGCGCGCGCTAGGAGCATCTCAAACGCTCTTATATAGAGAGGTAGGGGGAGACATCGACGCAGGCCTCGCCTTTCCATATAGGGAAGCTTTCAGGAAGCATATGCGATTTCATTCGTTGCGTCGCCGGGGGCGGGCCGGATACAGTGGACCCGTCTCCTCCATGTGTCCTGTCCCATGGATCTTGGCCCGCTCACGACGCGGGCCTTTTTTGCCCTTTTCAAATTATTTTCACAAAGTGCTTGCCAGGGTTCGGGGTTTTCACTAATATTCCGTCTCTCGCAACGACAGCGACGCAGCGAAAGCGGCGACGAAGTTGAAGCGACGGGCTGGAAAGCCCGGTGGTTAGTGGTTTTGGAGCTTGCGAGTCGCTACGGCGACGAACGAAGAAAGCGAAAAAAACTGTTGACGACGACGAGAAGCTGCGACATAATCTCACTTCTCTGCTGCTGATGCAGCGACGCAGAAAACGAAGCGACGGCGCGGTAGTTGAGCGACGAAGTTAAGTCAGATGCGATTGATCTTTAAAAATTAAACAACCGATAAGTGTGGGCACTCGATGAATGGTGCGTCTGCTTCGGCAGATAAGCTTTAAATTTATTGAGGCTCACATAGTAATAGGTAAGTTAAGTAATTAACTTGTCAGCATACTTTGAGAGCGACCGGTTCGAGTGATTTATCACGAAAAACCGAAAACAGTAACAGGTTTAAACTGAAGAGTTTGATCCTGGCTCAGATTGAACGCTGGCGGCATGCCTTACACATGCAAGTCGAACGGCAGCACGGGTGCTTGCACCTGGTGGCGAGTGGCGAACGGGTGAGTAATATATCGGAACGTACCTTGTAGTGGGGGATAGCTCGGCGAAAGCCGGATTAATACCGCATACGCTCTGAGGAGGAAAGCGGGGGACCTTCGGGCCTCGCGCTACAAGAGCGGCCGATATCAGATTAGCTAGTTGGTGGGGTAAAAGCTTACCAAGGCGACGATCTGTAGCTGGTCTGAGAGGACGACCAGCCACACTGGGACTGAGACACGGCCCAGACTCCTACGGGAGGCAGCAGTGGGGAATTTTGGACAATGGGCGAAAGCCTGATCCAGCAATGCCGCGTGTGTGAAGAAGGCCTTCGGGTTGTAAAGCACTTTTGTCCGGAAAGAAATCCTCTGGGTTAATACCTCGGGGGGATGACGGTACCGGAAGAATAAGCACCGGCTAACTACGTGCCAGCAGCCGCGGTAATACGTAGGGTGCAAGCGTTAATCGGAATTACTGGGCGTAAAGCGTGCGCAGGCGGTTTTGTAAGACGGATGTGAAATCCCCGGGCTTAACCTGGGAACTGCATTCGTGACTGCAAGGCTAGAGTATGGCAGAGGGGGGTAGAATTCCACGTGTAGCAGTGAAATGCGTAGAGATGTGGAGGAATACCGATGGCGAAGGCAGCCCCCTGGGCCAATACTGACGCTCATGCACGAAAGCGTGGGGAGCAAACAGGATTAGATACCCTGGTAGTCCACGCCCTAAACGATGTCAACTAGTTGTTGGGGATTCATTTCCTTAGTAACGAAGCTAACGCGTGAAGTTGACCGCCTGGGGAGTACGGTCGCAAGATTAAAACTCAAAGGAATTGACGGGGACCCGCACAAGCGGTGGATGATGTGGATTAATTCGATGCAACGCGAAAAACCTTACCTACCCTTGACATGTACGGAAGTCCGCTGAGAGGTGGATGTGCTCGAAAGAGAACCGTAACACAGGTGCTGCATGGCTGTCGTCAGCTCGTGTCGTGAGATGTTGGGTTAAGTCCCGCAACGAGCGCAACCCTTGTCCTTAGTTGCTACGCAAGAGCACTCTAAGGAGACTGCCGGTGACAAACCGGAGGAAGGTGGGGATGACGTCAAGTCCTCATGGCCCTTATGGGTAGGGCTTCACACGTCATACAATGGTCGGTACAGAGGGCTGCCAAACCGCGAGGTGGAGCTAACCCCAGAAAACCGATCGTAGTCCGGATCGCAGTCTGCAACTCGACTGCGTGAAGCTGGAATCGCTAGTAATCGCGGATCAGCATGTCGCGGTGAATACGTTCCCGGGTCTTGTACACACCGCCCGTCACACCATGGGAGTGGGTTTTGCCAGAAGTAGGTAGCCTAACCGTAAGGAGGGCGCTTACCACGGCAGGATTCATGACTGGGGTGAAGTCGTAACAAGGTAGCCGTAGGGGAACCTGCGGCTGGATCACCTCCTTTCTAGAGCATGCACTGGAAGTTGAGTGTTCACGCTTATCGGTTGTTGACTGCGTAGATCTAAGTCGGGTCTATAGCTCAGTTGGTTAGAGCACCGTCTTGATAAGGCGGGGGTCGATGGTTCGAGTCCATCTAGACCCACCAAGCTTTTTAACCACTGTGCGACAGACTCAAGTGGTGGTAAGTCGGCTTGATTGGGGGATTAGCTCAGCTGGGAGAGCACCTGCTTTGCAAGCAGGGGGTCGTCGGTTCGATCCCGTCATCCTCCACCAATACCTTAGATCGCATCGATGTCAGTCAAAAGCAAGTTATCTCAGTGGTACTTCTGAAGTAAATCCCTGAAAATGAATGCTTTTGAATGACAGCAATGTCATGCAGTTTATGTTCTTTAACAATTTGGAAGAAGAAGTAGTACAACGGAAGCGCGTTAGAGATGGCGCGTGGAAATTGTACGGGTTGTGATTGTATCAACCAGTATTTAAGTGATCGAAAGATGACTTGGAATACGGCACAACGCTAATACTCAACCTGTAGCGAATGTCTGGCTTCGGCAAGACACACTCGTTATAGGGTCAAGCGAATAAGTGCATGTGGTGGATGCCTTGGCGATTACAGGCGATGAAGGACGCGATAGCCTGCGAAAAGTTGTGGGGAGCTGGCAAATAAGCATTGATCCACAAATGTCCGAATGGGGAAACCCGGCCTTTTAGGTCATCCTAGACTGAATACATAGGTCTAGCGAAGCGAACGCGGCGAACTGAAACATCTAAGTAGCTGCAGGAAAAGAAATCAACCGAGATTCCCAAAGTAGTGGCGAGCGAAATGGGACCAGCCTTCAAGATTTAGCACCGGTGTTATCAAAACGGAATGGAAAGTCCGGCCATAGTGGGTGATAGCCCCGTATGAGAAAACCCTGGTGTGGAACTAAGCTTGAGAAAAGTAGGGCGGGACACGTGAAATCCTGTCTGAAGATGGGGGGACCATCCTCCAAGGCTAAATACTCGTAATCGACCGATAGTGAACCAGTACCGTGAGGGAAAGGCGAAAAGAACCCCGGGAGGGGAGTGAAATAGATCCTGAAACCGCATGCATACAAACAGTCGGAGCCTCGTAAGGGGTGACGGCGTACCTTTTGTATAATGGGTCAGCGACTTACATTCAGTGGCAAGCTTAACCGAATAGGGAAGGCGTAGCGAAAGCGAGTCCGAATAGGGCGTTCAGTCGCTGGGTGTAGACCCGAAACCAAGTGATCTATCCATGGCCAGGTTGAAGGTGCGGTAACACGTACTGGAGGACCGAACCCACTAACGTTGAAAAGTTAGGGGATGAGCTGTGGATAGGGGTGAAAGGCTAAACAAACTTGGAAATAGCTGGTTCTCTCCGAAAACTATTTAGGTAGTGCCTCGTGTATCACCTTCGGGGGTAGAGCACTGTCATGGTTGAGGGGTCCATTGCGGATTACCTCGCCATAGCAAACTCCGAATACCGAAGAGTGCAATCACGGGAGACAGACATCGGGTGCTAACGTCCGGTGTCAAGAGGGAAACAACCCAGACCGCCAGCTAAGGTCCCTAAATATTGCTAAGTGGGAAACGAAGTGGGAAGGCTAAAACAGTCAGGAGGTTGGCTTAGAAGCAGCCACCCTTTAAAGAAAGCGTAATAGCTCACTGATCGAGTCGTCCTGCGCGGAAGATGTAACGGGGCTAAGCAATATACCGAAGCTGCGGATGCGAGCTTGCTCGCATGGTAGGAGAGCGTTCTGTAAGCCTGTGAAGGTGTCTTGTAAAGGATGCTGGAGGTATCAGAAGTGCGAATGCTGACATGAGTAGCGATAAAGGGGGTGAAAGGCCCCCTCGCCGTAAGCCCAAGGTTTCCTACGCAACGTTCATCGGCGTAGGGTGAGTCGGCCCCTAAGGCGAGGCAGAGATGCGTAGCTGATGGGAAGCAGGTTAATATTCCTGCACCGTCGTATGATGCGATGGGGGGACGGATCGCGGAAGGTTGTCCGGGTGTTGGAAGTCCCGGTCCCTGCAGTGGAGAAGGCGCTTAGGCAAATCCGGGCGCGTAATTCAAGGCTGTGGGGCGAGCGAACTTGTTCGCGAAGCAATTGGAAGTGGTTCCAAGAAAAGCCTCTAAGCTTCAGTCATACGAGACCGTACCGCAAACCGACACAGGTGGGCGAGATGAGTATTCTAAGGCGCTTGAGAGAACTCGGGAGAAGGAACTCGGCAAATTGGTACCGTAACTTCGGGATAAGGTACGCCCTTGTAGCTTAACTGGCCTGCGCCAGGAGGGTGAAGGGGTTGCAATAAACTGGTGGCTGCGACTGTTTAATAAAAACACAGCACTCTGCAAACACGAAAGTGGACGTATAGGGTGTGACGCCTGCCCGGTGCCGGAAGATTAAATGATGGGGTGCAAGCTCTTGATTGAAGTCCCGGTAAACGGCGGCCGTAACTATAACGGTCCTAAGGTAGCGAAATTCCTTGTCGGGTAAGTTCCGACCTGCACGAATGGCGTAACGATGGCCACACTGTCTCCTCCCGAGACTCAGCGAAGTTGAAGTGTTTGTGATGATGCAATCTACCCGCGGCTAGACGGAAAGACCCCATGAACCTTTACTGTAGCTTTGCATTGGACTTTGAACCGGTCTGTGTAGGATAGGTGGGAGGCTTTGAAGCAGGAACGCTAGTTTCTGTGGAGCCGTCCTTGAAATACCACCCTGGTTTGTTTGAGGTTCTAACCTAGGTCCGTAATCCGGATCGGGGACAGTGCATGGTAGGCAGTTTGACTGGGGCGGTCTCCTCCCAAAGTGTAACGGAGGAGTACGAAGGTACGCTAGGTACGGTCGGAAATCGTGCTGATAGTGCAATGGCAAAAGCGTGCTTAACTGCGAGACTGACAAGTCGAGCAGGTGCGAAAGCAGGTCATAGTGATCCGGTGGTTCTGTATGGAAGGGCCATCGCTCAACGGATAAAAGGTACTCTGGGGATAACAGGCTGATACCGCCCAAGAGTTCATATCGACGGCGGTGTTTGGCACCTCGATGTCGGCTCATCTCATCCTGGGGCTGTAGCCGGTCCCAAGGGTATGGCTGTTCGCCATTTAAAGAGGTACGTGAGCTGGGTTTAAAACGTCGTGAGACAGTTTGGTCCCTATCTGCCGTGGGCGTTGGAAGTTTGAAGGGGGCTGCTCCTAGTACGAGAGGACCGGAGTGGACGAACCTCTGGTGTACCGGTTGTCACGCCAGTGGCATCGCCGGGTAGCTATGTTCGGAAGAGATAACCGCTGAAAGCATCTAAGCGGGAAACTCGCCTTAAGATGAGACTTCCCTAGGAACTCGATTCCTTTGAAGGGTCGTTCAAGACCAGGACGTTGATAGGTCAGGTGTGGAAGCGCAGTAATGCGTTAAGCTAACTGATACTAATTGCCCGTAAGGCTTGATCCTATAACCAGTGTGTTTTTCCTGGTGTGAGTATCGCTGTGCCGATACAACTCATAACCCACAAGAATTGTTGTACTACGCTTCTTCCGAATTGGTTTTGCTGACCCCGCTCAGCAGAACATACAAGTTAAGCCTGATGACCATAGCGAGTTGGAACCACCCCTTCCCATCCCGAACAGGACCGTGAAACGACTCCACGCCGATGATAGTGCGGATACCCGTGTGAAAGTAGGTAATCGTCAGGCTCCCCTTAAAAACCCCTTGCTACCTCAGTAGCAAGGGGTTTTTGCTTTGTGACACGTGAAAGTGCGAAAACGCTTAGTTCGTATAAGACGACTCTGAAAGGTAAGCCTCCGGTAAACCCATCCCCAATGGAGAGTCCGGGCAATCAGGTGTTTGCCGGCTTCCAATGATGCGGTAGCAGTTGCGCGATGTCTCTGGCTTTGTGCGTCGGCAATCGAGTCAGCACGTCCTTCAGATAGACGTACGGATCGTGCCCATTGAGTTGTGCCGAGCGGATCAAGCTCATGATCGCCGCACCGCGCTTACCCGCACGCAATGAGCCAGCAAACAACCAATTGCCGCGTCCCGTTGCCCATGGGCGGATCTGGTTTGAACCGCCCCGGATTTTGTGGAGATACCGTCTTGCCCGTCAAGCGATTGCGACGTAGTTCGCCCGATAAGGCTGTCGTGTCTTCAGAACGCCGAAACACAGATGCACAAGCTTACGCATTGCAGCGCCGAGTATAGACATGGTGGATTTGCCACGCGCTGCCAAGCGTTCACACAATGCCTTGATGTGGGGGTTATAGCGTTTAGCGACGACGGCCGCCATGTAGAGAGTTGCCCGTACCTTGGGCGGCCCGGCCTTCGATAAACGTGAAGGGCCCTGGATCGACGATCCCGACTGCCTCTGCACCGGCACCAGGCCGAGATACGCCGCAAGTTGTTCTGCAGAATCGAAGTGGCGCGCGTGCATGATGGCAAGCAGCGTGCGGCCTACCTGAGGGCCAACTGCCGGGATACTTTGCAGCAGCATCAAGTTTGCTTTAAGGCCCGGATGGGCAGCAATGTGATCATCGATCTCGCGTTGCAGGCTGGCTAAATGGCGCTCCAAAAACTCGATCGTCTCGAGAATCGAATGCAGGACTAGCGCCGTTGGAGCCGTGATTTCCGCTTTCTCATGCCGGTTGCGCTCACGCTGAAGATCTTGTGCAAGCGCTTCACGGCGCGCCATCAGTGCTTGAAGTATGCGAGCCTCGGGCGCTGGAGGACTCCAGCGCATTGGCTGTGCGTGCATCGCAAAGCGCGCTAACACGTGGCTGTCTACCATGTCGTTCTTCGTGCGCACGCCCATTCCCGTCGCAAAAGCACGCACCTGCGCAGGATTAACGACAGACACGGAGAGCCCGGCATCGTGCAGGCCACACGCGGCCATCTCGTGATAGACGCCGGTACCTTCGAGCGCGACATGTACGTGGCTCGGCTCGGTGTGTCTCTTGCCCAACCAGCCCAACAGATCGGTTAGGCCGGCGCGGCTATTGGCAACAACCTTCGTACTATGCTTGCCGTTTGTCATGTCCAGCAGGCAGCAATCCAGCTTGGCTTTGGCAACATCAATACCGAGGTAGAACATCAATTTGATCCTTAATCGAGGAATCAATACCAACTCACCCACTTGCCTTGTACATACAGGGTCCACGCCCTTGGCTACCGTTCAGTGTCTGTGCTGGTGAGGGCGAGGCGAAGGGCATTATCTCCACAGCAAGGTCCAAGCCTTCAGGCTCCAAACATGCTCACTTCACCTCATGTGACGGTAGCTAACCATCACGAAGACGAAGATACAAGGCTCCAACTCTTGAGAGTGGAGTTGACCCTGTAAAACCGGACACACCATCACACTAAGGTTGCTGAATCCATCGAGCGCCGGAACTCGCGAGGCGAGCGGTATTTCAGCGCGCTATGGGGGTGCTTCTCGTTGTAATGCTCAAATGCAATGGCCAGATTGTGAGCAGCGGTTGCAGCATCCGGCTTCGGCATGAAGGCGACGTAGTCGCGCTTCATCGTTTTCACGAAGCTCTCGGCCATGCCGTTACTTTGCGGACTGCACACGGGCGTGGTCAATGGCTTTAGTCCGATGTTCATCGCAAACCGGCGCGTATCGTCAGCCGTATAGCCCGAACCATTGTCGCTCAGCCACTCGATTTCGGACGGCGTATGCACCTCGTTGCCGAACCGATTTTCCACTGCGGCCAGCATCACGTCGCGCACAATGTCGCCGCTGTGGCCTGCTGTCGTCGCCGCCCAGCTCATCGCTTCTCGGTCGCAGCAATCCAGCGCAAACGTCACACGCAGCGGCTCGCCGTTGTCGCAGCGGAACTCGAAGCCGTCCGAGCACCATCGCTGATTGCTGCGCGCGACGGCCACTTTGCCATCATGTCGACGGTGGGCTCGCGGCGCAATCGGTCGGCGCTGCGTCAGCAGCCCATGCGTTCGCATGATGCGATAAATGCGCTTGGCATTGAACGGCGCCAGTCCAACTGCAACGCGCTCGTTGCGCAACGTGCCCCAAACCCGCCGGTAGCCATAGCTGGGCAAATCGCCGACGACACGGCGGATTTCCTCGACTACAGTTTCGTCGTCGGTCGGCCTTGATTGCCGGCCATCGCGCCACGTCGCCGGACGCGACAGTCGTGCCGATACGTTCGAGCGCGACACGCCGAGAACTTCACAGACCAGTTTCACTGGCCGTCCTCCGGCAGCAAGGGCGAGTGCGCTATCCATTTTTTTGCTCGGCTGTATTCAACTGCTTCCCGGAGAATCTCGTTCTCCATTGTTTTTTTGCCGAGCATCCGTTGCAGCTCGCGAATCTGCTTGAGCGCATCAGCCAACTCCGATGCCGGAACCACTTCTTCGCCAGCCTTGACCGCTGACAGGCTACCGTCCTGGTACAGCTTGCGCCAGTGGAATAGCTGGTTCGGGTTCACGCCGTAATGGCGCGCGACCATTGAAACCGATTTTCCCGGTTCGAAACTCTCGCGAACCATCGACAGTTTCTGCTCCGCCGTCCAGCGACGCCGGCGCTCTGGGCCCGTCAACACTTCCATCACTTCCTGCTTGGTGTTAGTCAAAAACACAGTCTTATGCCTACCCGTTATTGTAAGTGGGTCGCTGTGTCCGGTGTTTCATGGGGCCGCTCCACGCTCCAGCAACCGGCGAACTCATCTTCCGTGGTGAGCGCGAGCACGCGATAGTGTCCACTTAAAAATAAGTGGACACCTATCGTGGACAAAAATGTAGCGGTTAAGCGCGTGCGGCGCTCGTACTCCAGGCAGTTTAAGAGCGAGG
Organism: Pandoraea oxalativorans; assembly: GCF_000972785.3. Taxonomy (NCBI): domain Bacteria; kingdom Pseudomonadati; phylum Pseudomonadota; class Betaproteobacteria; order Burkholderiales; family Burkholderiaceae; genus Pandoraea; species Pandoraea oxalativorans. Next base: position 5,285,898 of record NZ_CP011253.3, on the reverse strand, counting down.
TCATTGCCCAATGCTTGGCTGGTGGCAAGTCAGTCGCCGGCATCGCGCTCGAGCATGGCTTGAATACTAATGTCGTGCACAAATGGCGGCGCCGGGCGCAGGCGGCTGCGCTCCCCGTCCCCATGCCACCCTTTGTGGCAGTGGCCACTCCCGCGCCAGCCGTCGCAGACATCGTCCCACGCCAGGCGATCGACATCGAAGTCGTCCGAGGTGACACCACCGTCTCGGTGCGATGGCCGCTCGACGCCGCGCCGGCCTGTGCGTCCTGGTTGCGAGATTGGCTGCGATGATCCGCGTCGATGCCATCTGGCTGGGTAAGCGTGACTTGAAGGCCGCATGGACAAAGGTTCCTGCGGTGTCCAAAGTGATGTCCGTTACTTCAAGTGTAAGCGTCACTCTAAGGCCGTCTTGACGATCAGAGCTTGACCTCTGAGAGCCGCTGATTCGTCAGCACGAGATCGAAAGCGGCGGGATCGAAGCTGCCGCCACACCTCTCGAGGAAGTGGTCGTGTTCCTCGTGCGTCGGATCGGTGATCGCTTCGAGGAAGTCGGCATATCCTGGAACTCCACCGACGTCTTCCGGTGGACACGCATTCTGCCCGTCCAGGCACAGCGGCCGGCGCATGTCTGGATCAGGCGTCAGCGCCTTCTCGACCTTGATCCGATGCTGCCAGTTGTCCCCGTAATCGTAGACGTAGGTGAATGACTTCAACCCGCCCAGCGCCTTCGCCAGCGTGACCCGTGCTTCATTGAGCATTGGCGGATCGCTCTCGAACCCGAAGTCATCCGGTTCACCATAGTTGGTTTCGCCGAAGACGAATTCGTGCAGGTGCCCGCCCTCCCAGCCCATGGCCAGCAGTAGCACGACATGCAGCTTGCCCAGCCGGATCGAACCGGGAACGATGATTCGGCGCCAAATCGCAGGCTTGATGTACTTCAGCTCAACGCGCAGTACGTAATCGGGCACTGGCGCCTTGACTCGGCGCACAGCAGGTCTGAGGGGGTGGACCATCGGATTGATTCTCAGGCGGCGTGCTGCTCGACGTGTTCGGCTGACATCAGGCTCCACGGCAGCAACTCGTCGATGCGGTTGATGGGATGATCGGCGATGCGCTCAAACACCGTGCGCAGGTACGCAAACGGATCGAAGCCGTTCAGGCGTGCAGTACCGATCAGGCTGTAGATCACCGCCGCGCTTTCGCCGCCGCCGTCTGAGCCTGCGAACAGATAATTGCGCCTGCCGAGGACCAGCGGCCTGATCGCACGCTCCGCCGTATTGTTGTCCACCTCGACGCGCCCGTCTTCGCAATAGTGTGTGAGTGCGTGCCAGTGCCCCAGCGAGTATCTGATCGCCTTGGCCAACCCCGACTTCGTCGAGACCTGTGAGAGCGAGTGTTCGAGCCAAGCCTTCAGCTCGGTGAGCAACGGTGCCGAGCGTTGCTGACGCGCAGACAGGCGCACGTCCGGCGTCTGGCCGCGAACCTCGCGTTCAACAACATATAGCGCCCCGATGCGGCGCAGTGCTTCTTCGGCAATCGGTGAGCTGTCCAGCTTGTACAGGTCGTAGAACTTGCGCCGCGCATGCGCCCAGCATCCGGCCTCGATGACCGTGCCGTCACGATACAGGGCGTCATACCCGCTGAAGGCATCTGCCTGCAGGATTCCCGTGTAGCCCGCCAGATGTTCCCGAGGTCGCTCCCCTTTGCGGTCGGGTGAGTACCTGTACCAGACTGCTGGTGGCGCACGGCTTCCTGCCGGGCGGTCATCGCGCACATAGGTCCACAGGCGCGCCGTGCGTGTCTTGCCACGCCCCGGCTCCAGCACAGGCATGGGCGTGTCGTCGGTATGGATCTTGTCTGCATCGCGCACGTAACGACCAAGTGCATCGGACAGCGGTTGCAGCAGCGCAGCTGCTTCACGCACCCACGAAGCCAGTGTTGCCCGATCCAGTTCGATGCCCGCGCGTCGATAGATGCCGGCCTGCCGGTAGAGCGGCGTATGGTCAGCGTACTTCGCGACGACGACCTGTGCGAGCAGCCCCGCACCCGCCATCGAGCGTGCTATCGGCCGCGAAGGTGCCGGCTCCTGCACGACTGCGGCACAGCGCGGGCAGCTCAGCTTCGGACGGACGTGACGCAGTACCTTGAAGTAGCCGGGCACATAGTCGAGCACCTCCGAGACGTCCTCGCCGAGTGCTCGCATCTGTTTGCCGCACTCCGGGCATCCGCAGTTTGACGGCGCATGCACAACCGTTTCGCGAGGAAGATGGGCAGGGAAGTGCCGCGACTTGCGGCGCAGCGGGACAACGTTCGTTGTGGCTGATGTATCAGCAGCCGTATCAGCATCGGGCACCTTCGACGTCGCGGTCATGGCCGATTCAGCAGCGGGCAGTTCACCGAGCGCGAGCTGCAACTGGTCCATCAGTTCGGTCATGCGCTCCGATGACCGCCCATACTGCCAACGCTTGAGTCGCGAGATCTCGGCCAGCAACTGTGCGATGGTCTCGTCGCGCGAAGCAACGATTCGCTTGAGTGCGGGGATGTCATCGGGCAGATGGCTAGCTGGCATGCGTGCCAGTGTAAATGAAGCCCACGGGTTTGTGGACCCTCGCTTCCCCCTTTACGCCGCGTGCGTCGGCTGCCACGTCCGCTCGGGATGCCGCCAATCAATCCCCTCGAGCAGCATCGACAGTTGGGCGGCAGATAGATGGACCGTTCCTGAATCCGCTTGTGGCCACACGAAGCGTCCGCGCTCGAGTCGTTTCGCGTACAGGTTCATGCCGTCGCCGCTCCACCATAAAATCTTGATGAGGTCACCGCGACGCCCGCGAAACAGGAAGATGTGCCCCGAGAAGGGGTCACGTCCGAGTGCTGACTGCACCAGTGCGGCAAGCCCATCCATGCCACGGCGCATATCGGTAATGCCCGCTGCCAGCCAAACGCGGGTACCGCTTGGCGGCGCAATCATGCTGGCATCAGGCAGCGCAGCACGAGGCGCAACTGCACGGGGTCGACCATGCCCGTGACACGTACACGGGCACCGTTTAGTTCAATTTCGATGCCCGATGCTGCCGGCACGCTCTCGCGATGTGGCTCGACAGACTGTAGAGGAGCTATTGTCGAATCTGGTGTACGGGGTGCTTTGGGAAATATGAGAAGGCGGTGGCGGTTTAGCTGAGAATGTTGCTTGTCGAAGGCACACCGAGCAAAGCCGGCGCGAGCCGGCCCCGACCACCATGAAGAAGATTACGAAAGAAACGAACGGCAGTAAAGCACAAACGAAGAGCGCGCTCGATGAACTGATCCAGCAAGGCGCGCGGCAGATCATCGAGCAGGCAGTCGAAGCGGAACTGGCGAGCATGCTTGAACAGTACAGCAACGTGAGGTCGATCGACGGTCGGCGTGCCGTGGTGCGCAACGGCTACCTACCAGAGCGCGAAGTCGTCACGGCCATCGGTCCGGTGCCGGTTCGGGTACCGAAGGTGCGTGATCGCTCGGGTTCGGGCATCCGCTTCAATTCGGCGGTCGTGCCGCCGTACGTTCGCAAATCCGCACGCGTGTCGGCCGCACTACCGTGGCTGTACCTGCGAGGCATCTCGACGGGCGACATGAGCGAAGCCATGGGCATCATGCTGGGCGGCCAGGTCAGCGGCCTGTCGCCAAATGTGGTGAGTCGTCTGAAGGCGCAATGGGCCGATGAGCATGCTCAGTGGAATCAGCGTGAGTTGTCGTTGGCGCGCTGGGTGTACTGGTGGGCTGACGGCATTCACACCGGCGTGCGCAGCGACGATTCCGACGGCCAGTGCCTGTTGGTGATCATTGGTGTCAAACCGGACGGAACGAAAGAGCGTGTGGCGATCAGTGACGGGTATCGGGAATCGAAGGCGTCGTGGGCCGAACTGCTGCTCGATCTGAAAAAGCGCGGTCTGCAGTCAGGGCCGCTGCTGGCTTGCGGAGATGGTGCGATGGGATTCTGGGCAGCGATGGAAGAAGTGTTCCCGCAGACCGAGCATCAGCGCTGCTGGTTCCACAAGATGGGCAACGTGCTCAACGCGCTGCCGAAATCGCAGCAGGCCCGCGCCAAAAAGGCGATGCAGGACATTTGGATGGCCGCCACGCGTGCCGAAGCGCTGGTTGCCTTCGATCACTTCGTTGATACCCACTCGGCAAAGTATCCGAAGGTGGTCGAAAAGCTGACGCAAGATCGCGACGAGCTGCTGGCATTTTACGATTTCCCGGCCGAACACTGGCAGCATCTGCGCACGACGAATCCGATTGAATCGACCTTCGCGACGGTGCGTCACCGCACCAAGCGCACGCGCAACTGCGTCTCGCGCGCGACGTTCCTCGGCCTGGCATTCAAGCTGATCGAGTCGGCCGAAGACTCGTGGCGGCGCATCCGCGCCCCCGAAAAGATCGCGACGATGCTTGACGGGATGACGTTCAAGGATGGAGAGCCGGTGACCGACAGCACACCGGCTCAGCAGCCCCTGGCCGCCTAATCTTGCTCACGCCCCGTACACCAGATTTGACTTTAACTCCTGTAGAGCGGGCGACACCGGTTCTGCTCTCTCGCCGCTCGGTGCATCAGGTAGCGCTACGGGCAGCAACACCGCTGTGCTGTGCCCCGTCCCTTCAAAAAGTCCCGCTCGCAGTTGCCGACGCCACTTGAACACCATATTCGAATTCAGCCCGTGCACCTGCGCGAGCTTGGCCACCGAAATACCCGGCTCGCATGCCGCGACGGCAACTTGCCGTCGGTACTCTGGTGTGTAATTCGGTCTGCCTTTACGGTTCGAAGGCTTTACATTCCGTGTGTCCAAAGTAGTCCCCACCACTTGAAGTAACGGACATCACTTTGGACACCGCAGGAACCTTTGTCCATGCGGCCTTCAAGTCACGCTTACGCACGACACGCGCCGGAAACCCAAACGCTTGCCATTGCCGGAGCGCTTGCCACGAACAGAGATTCACCACGAGCCGGAGAGTATCGTTTGCACCTGCGGATGTGAGCGGGTACGCGTGGGCGAGGACATCAGCGAGAAACTCGACTACACGCCCGGCGTCTTTACGGTGGAGCGCCACATCCGAGGCAAGTGGGCCTGCAAGGCTTGCGAGACGCTGATTCAGGCACCCGTGCCGGCGCACGTGATCGATAAGGGGATTCCGACGACGGGCCTGCTCGCGCAGGTGCTGGTCGCGAAGTTTGGCGATCACCTACCGCTGTACCGGCAGGAACGTATTTTTGTCCGCGCGGGCCTGGCGATCCCGCAATCGACCCTGGGTGCCTGGGTAGGCGCGTGTGGGGTGCAGTTGCAACCGCTGGTCGACGCGTTGCGTGAGGCCCTGCTTGCCCAAGCGGTATTGCATGCCGACGAGACGCCGGTGCAGATGTTGGCACCGGGCAAGGGCAAAACCCTAGACAGATGGTATGAACGCCGCCCTCCCTTCGCGCTGGATTCAGGCCCCGGACACGGAAGTGACTTTGGGAGTGTTGGGTCCCTCCAGAACCGAATGGCATCAATGTGCCAAAGTGGAGGTGTCGCGACCACTTGAGGAACGGAGGGACCATCATGAATACTACGACGTTCGGGCTCGACATTGCAAAGCGGGCTTTCCAGATGTATTGGGTCGAAACGGAAACGGGAGAGATTGTGAACCGGCGGTTCACGAAGCAACAGGTTATAGAATTTCTTGGCCAGCGACCGGCCGGACGGGTGGCTTTGGAAGCCTGCGGAAGTGCGCACTGGTGGGCACGCAAGATCGTAGCGCTGGGTCATGAAGTCGTATTGCTGCATGCGAGATTCATCCGCCCGTTCGTCCAGAATAACAAGACCGATGCGACGGACGCTCGTGCGATCTGGACGGCAGCACAGCAACCCGGCATGCGTTCGGTAGCACCGAAGACAGCGGATCAGCAGGCCACGCTGGCCCTGCATCGCATGCGTTCACTGCTAGTCAAGTCACGTACCATGCAAGTCAACCAGTTGCGCGGCCTGCTGTACGAATTTGGCGTGACGCTCAAAGCGGGTCGCGTCGCCGGCCTTGCCGAGGTCCGCGAGCGACTACATGAAATCGAAGAGGTCGTTCCGGGCACGTTGTTCGATGCGCTGCGCGACCAGCTTCAGCACATCGAGCGGATCGACGGCGAGATCAGGAAACTCGAGAGACAGATCGTTGCCTGGCAACGACAGGAGGCGGCATGTCAGCGGGTCGCTACGATTCCAGGTATCGGACCATTGACGGCGACAGCCCTGGTCGCGACGATCGGCGATCCTGCTGCATTCAAATCCGGACGTGAGCTTGCCGCGTACCTCGGCCTGGTTCCCAGGCAAAGCGGTACAGGCGGCAAGGTACGGTTGGGCGGCATAAGCAAGCGCGGCGACAGCTATATACGCATGCTACTGATTCACGGTGCACGAGCGGTCATGTTCAAGAGCAGGAGCAAGGGCGCCTGGAGCGAGCAACTGTCCCTGCGTCGGCCTACGAATGTGGTTGCCGTCGCGCTGGCAAACAAGATGGCGCGAACAGCGTGGTCGTTACTCGCGCACGACAAAACTTACCAGACAGACTACGCAGCACAAAGGGCTAGCTGAAAAGCAGGGGTATCGAGCACGAGTCACGCAGACAGGTTGCGAAGGTCGATAACGATGTGATGGCGAGACAGGTTGGTCCGCAAGAACGTAAGCCTGATTGACGCTGTGCGCTTCGAGCGCGCTAGACAGTAGAGGTCGTTCTTGGCGAATTCCATCAGGGCGCGCAGGCTGGCCTGCAGACGCCGGATATAAGCCTGCAACCAAATTCTCGTCCAATGTCACAACGATATTACCTTGCAAGCCGGGCGGCGTTCATATAAGCGTCAAGCAGCATGGCCGGTCAGCGACAACTATCTTGGCCGGTCAACGGGTGTAGTTGTCGCTGGTTAAGAGGCCATAGTTGTCGTTCCTCCTTCGCAATTGTCGTTAGGTAATTGACGCCGGCGGGCGCTTTGTTTGTCGCTGGCCTTACGACGGCGATAGCTTTCGACGTTGAGCTCGAAGATCGTCGAGTGATGGACGAGCCGGTCGATAGCGGCGATCGTCATGCCCGGATCAGGGAAGACATCGTTCCATCCAGAGAAGGGCTGGTTGGCCGTAATCAGCAGGCTTTTGCGCTCATATCTCTCGGCGATCAGCTCGAACAGCACGCTGGTTTCGGCCTGGTCCTTGCGAGCGTATGACAGGTCATCCAGGATGATGAGATCGAAGCGATCGAGCTTCGCGAGCGCGGACGGCAGTTGCAGGCTTTGGCGCGCGGCCTGGAGCTTCTGGACAAGTTCAGCGGTGCGCGTGAACAGCACGCGATAACCGGCGTCGATCAACGCATGACCGAGGGCTGAGCCCAAATGACTCTTGCCGCCGCCCGGCGGGCCGAACAGGAGAATTGTGGCGCCTTTCTCCAGCCAGGATTCTCCGGTGGCCAGCGCCGTAACATGCGCCTTCGAGACCATCGGCACCATGCCGAAGTCGAAGGTAGCAAGCGTCTTCGTCGGGTCCAGATGCGACTCGGTACGGTGCCGCTCAATGCGTCGTTTGGCGCGTTCGGCCAGTTCGTGCTCAAGCAGCGCCCCAAGCAATCGCGTAGCGGGCCAGCCTTCCTTGTCAGAGCGCTCAACGAACTCGGGCCATAGCCTGCCGATCGTCGGCAGGCGTAACTCGTTCAACATCAGGGCCAGACGGCCGTTGTCGTGGGCAGGGGCGTTCATGCTGCCACCTTGTCGAGAAGCTCGTCATAGAGCGCAACGGGCGGCATCTCGACCACCACCTCGGGACATAGGGCCTGACGCGGCGCGAATTCATTGCACAACTGCTTTAGATCGGGCAGCTCGCCTGCTGCGAGCAACGCATCAAGCCGTTCGGCCAATAACGCCTCAACGCCGTGGTGGCCCGCGAGTTCAAGCAGACCCACCATGGTCTTGCAGGCCTGCCGTTGCGTCAGTTGCGCCTCCAGCCGCTCCCAGGTCCGGCGGTAGGCCTCGCGAGGAAACAGTGCGTCACGAAACGCGAGCCCTTTGAACGCTTGTGGCTTGCGTCGCAGCGAGTCGATGAAGTGTCGGTAATCAAGCGCGTGGCGGTTGTCGGCGGCACGGGAGCCTCGCGGGGTGCTATGCACCAGTGCGCCGGACAGGTAGCAGTCGAGCCGGTCACCGTAGACCCGCACCTTCAAGCGGTGGCCGATCAGGCGCGACGGCGCACTGTAGAGGATCCCGCGCACGGTGAACGTGCTGCAGCGGGTCACGCGTGCCTCTTCCTCGACGAAGTCAGTGGTACGACGTTCAGGCAGATCCTGCAGCTGTGCGCGCTCGATGCGAAACGCTGCGGCGTTGCGCCGGTTTCGACGCATCACCACCTCGCGTACGAACTCATCGTAGGCAGGCCGGTCAGCGAAGTCACGATGGCCGCGAAGCATCAATGCCTGCTCGAGCGCTTCCTTCAGATACCGATGCGAGGATTCCACGCTGCCGTTCTCATGGCCCAGGCCGCGATTGTTGCGCGTGCCATTCATGCCGTAATGGTCGAGCAGCGCTGCGTAACGCGCCGTGAAGTCCTCCTGCTCCGTCAGGTTCTTGAAGGCGGCCGACAGGCTGTCAGATCGATGTTCACGGGGACAGCCGCCCGCCTGCCATAGCGCGTTCTGCAATCCGGCCGCGAGGGCTTCGAAACTCTCGCCCCCCTCAACCACGTTCGCGTACTCCCAGCGCGAGAACGCCAGCACGAAGTGATACAGCCGGTGACCGAACGGGGCGCCACCGATCGTCACGCACAGCTTGCTCATATCAGTGAAGTCCGACAGTCCGCGCACACCGGGCTGATGCTCCTGCGGGAAGAACACCTCTTGAGTGGGGCCCTCGAGAGCGCGCCACTGGCGAATACGCCGCTCCAGCGTGCGCCGCATACTATCGGGATAACGATCCGGGTGATCATCTTGCAGCTTGCGTAAGACCGTGATGCCCATCAGGTGGGGCGAGTTACGCAGCAGCGGCACGACTTCGCGGTCCCAGACGTCGACAAACGGATCGGGACGGGTCCGCCAGGAATGCCGCGGCTTCTGGGATGGCAAAGTGGCGTCACGTTCGATACGGCGTGCCGTACGCACGCTGATGCCGGTCTTGGCGGCCGCGACTTCCTGCGGGTGGTGTTTGCGCTTGTTCATGTAGAGACGAACCTGTTGGTCGGTAATGCGGGTTCCAGACATGAGCTGACCGCTTCCTCAAGCTTCGGTCAGTTCATCCTAAGCCCCGTCGACCCGGCGTCGCCGGTGGCTCGTCGTCTCCGGCGGCTACGCCGCCTCCAACGCCTCACCACCGGCCAAAACAATCGTCAACGACCGGCCAAGATAATTGTCGCCGCCCAAGTTGGGTTACCCGACGAAGAATTCTCTCAAGGCGTGGTGTAACGAATTCGAGAAGATTGGCGATCTGCAGAGGGGGTATGTTCGCGTAAAGCCGAAGTACTCAGAAGAACAGAAGAACGTAGCACTCGAGCATTACGTCAACCACGGGCGCTGCTTCGCCTTCACCCTCAGGACATTGGGCTATCCCTGTCGCCAGATACTAACGGAGTGGGTTCGCGAGCGCTATCCGGAAACCAGGAAATGCGTGGTTGGCAAGGCCGGTCGACCAACTGCTTCATTGGTGTCCAAGCAGGCTGCGGTGTACGAACTGTGCACACGGGAAGGAAGTGCAGAGGCGGTGGCCCGAAAGCTGGACGTCGACAGGGTGACGCTGTACAACTGGAAGAACCAGTTACTCGGCCGAGAGGCTCCTGCATCCATGAAACGCGACAAAGGCTCGCCCGCAGAGACAGATCGGGACGAACTGGAACGGCAGGTCGAAGCGCTCCAGCGCAAAATTCGCAATCTGCAGCTTGAACAGGACCTGTTGAAGAAGGCGAATGAACTCCTAAAAAAAGACCTGGGCGTCGACCTGCAACTCCTGAGCAACCGGGAGAAGACGACGCTGGTTGACGCCCTGAGAGAGCAGTACGTTTTGGCTGAGCTGCTTGAGCAGCTGGACTTGGCGCGCAGCTCCTATTTCTACCATCGGTCGCCCATGCGGGTTGCCGACAAATATGCCGAAGTTCGTCGTACCGTTGCGGAAATCTTCGAGGACAATCACCGATCCTACGGCTATCGTCGGGTGCAGGCAGCGCTCAGCAGACAACGCGTGTTTCTATCGGAGAAAGTCGTGCGTCGCCTCATGAAACAAGGCGGCCTCTACGCGGCGAGGCCCAAGCGGCGCCGATATCGTTCTTATGTCGGGGAAATTAGCCCTGCCCCAGATAACATCATCAATCGCGATTTCCACGCTACCGCCCCCAACGAAAAGTGGCTGACGGATATCTCCGAGTTCCAGATCCCGGCCGGGAAGGTATATCTATCGCCGATGATCGACTGCTTCGATGGCATGGTAGTCAGTTGGTCGATTGGCACAAGCCCCGACGCCGAGCTCGTGAATACCATGTTAGATGCGGCTATCGAGACCGTGACCGAGGACGATGAGAAGCCGATCGTACATTCCGATAGTAAGAATACGGGTATCAGATGTTTCCGGGCTTCTCGCGGCTTTCAATGAGGGCTGTCCGGCGACTTTTGGTGCCGTAAAGCGTTCCGGGCGACCTGACCCACATTCCGATCGACGTAGTGTCTTTCCCCTGACCTGTCGATCGTCCGGAACCGCCGAGCGGCGAGGTTTCGCCTCGTCGATACGTGTGACTCAAGAAGGGCCTGACGCTCTGTCGCTTTACTGTCTTGTCCAGGTACTCGATGCCGGTGAAATCGCCTCAATCTCATCGGCAACCGGAGCAAGGCTCATGAAAGAAGAACCGGCTATTTCTGGATATCGCAACGTTGTGGGCGGCGTGGATACCCATAAGGACGTGCATGTTGCAGCTGTCGTTGACGAACACGATCGTCTGCTCGGCAGTGAATGCTTCCCTACCACGCGGCATGGCTACAAACAGATGCTGCTCTGGATGCGCTCATTCGGAGAGCTTGCCCGGGTTGGCGTCGAATGCACCGGCTCCTACGGAGCGGGCTTGCTTCGCTACCTTCAACTGGCCCACGTAACGGTGCTTGAGGTCACGGCACCCGACAGGAGCGACCGGCGCAAACGCGGCAAGGACGACACGCTGGACGCTTGCAACGCGGCGCATGCTGCCTTTGCTGGTGTGCGTACAGTCACGCCCAAGACACGCGACGGCATGATTGAATCGCTGCGCGTTCTGAAAGTCTGCCGGAAGACCGCCATCTCCGCGAGGCGCGTTGCATTGCAACTAATTCACAGTACCATCATCAGCGCGCCTGACGAGTTACGCGAATCGCTGCGCAAGATGACACGGATGCAGCTTATTCGAACATTGGCCGCGTGGCGTCCCGATCTGTCTGACTATCGGAGCCTGATCTCTGCCAACCGGATTGCATTAAAATCACTGGGGCGTCGGTATCTCGAGTTGCACGACGAGATCGCCGACCTCGATGTCATGATCGCGGCTCTGGTCGATGAACTCGCCCCCGATCTGGTCTCCCGGTATTCAATTGGCTATGAGTCCGCTTCGCAACTGCTACTGACCGCTGGCGACAACAGCGACCGGCTTCAGTCAGAGGCCAGCTTCGCCGCCCTCTGTGGAGTGAGTCCCGTCCCGGCGTCTTCTGGCAAGGTGACACGACATCGACTGAATCGCGGTGGAGATCGCGCGGCCAACAGCGCCCTGCACATTATCGCCATCGGTCGATTGCGAACCGACGATCGCACAAAAGCCTATGTCGCCAAACGCGTCAGCGAGGGCCACTCAAAGCTTGAAGCGATTCGATGCCTCAAGCGCTATATCGCACGAGAGGTCTTCTACGCCATCCGGCAACGTTACCGCCAGATCGCGCAGACCCAATTTACCTCTTGACCTTTAGAAGGGCGTCCGGGGTGGCCACTACCGTTGGCCTGGCTGGCTATCGCGAGTTGCAAAGGCTAATCTGATCCGATCCATGTCGCGTAAAGCCTGCTCACCAGACAATGCGGCCTGTGAGGGATTCTTCGGAAGGCTGAAGACCGAAATGTTCTATCCAGGGGACTGGCGTTCGACGACCATCGTGCAATTCGTAGAGGCACTGAACGCCTACATTCGCTGGTACAACGAAAAGCGGATCAAGGGCTCCCTTGGCTATCTCAGCCCCATCGAGTACCGTGAAAGCCTCGGGTTAACGACGTAAAACAGTCCAAGAAAATAGCCGCATCCCCGGTGGGTCAGTTTTACATCGGCGCTAACATTTATGCTGACAGCTGTTTCGAACAGCAATATGAGCATGCCGCATTCTCGATGTGGTGCTTACGCAGCGTACAAAAATGAACCAGGTATGTGTCCCGGGGTTGCGTCTTCCTCCCGTTATCGTCGTGTCGTTAGTGGGCAGCCATGAGCGTCGTGCTCACATCACTGCGCAACTGACCCAGGCGAGCGTCCCATTCAGATTCTTCGATGCTCAGCGCATTGACCGATATCCGGTGACGTACGACGAGGCGACTCGCCTCAAAATGTATTCCAACCACCTGACGCTCGGAGAAGTGGGCTGCTATGACAGCCACTATCGCATCTGGGAAGCGCTGGCGCGGTCAAATGACGATATCTGGTGTGTCCTGGAAGACGACGTCGAGCTGACGCCCGACTTCTCCGGCCGCCTTGCCGCGGCGCTGGACGTCTCGATCCACTGGGGGATCATGAGACTAAAGAGTGGCGGAGATTCCGGGCGCTGGAAGGTGGGCGACCTCCCAGATGGCAGCATCCTCCATGACCACCGCAAGCAGCCTGGTGGCACGCAGGGCTACCTCATTCGTCGCGACGCTGCGTTGGCCCTGCTGGACTACGCCAAACGGATGATCCATCCGGTCGACGACATGCTGAACCGCACTTGGGAACACGGCGTCCGGATGATCTCGATGTCGCCGGACATCGTTGTGGATGTGGGAAATGATCTCGGTACGACGATCACTGGCCGCCGAAAGGCGGAGCGGAGTCTCACACAAAAGCTGCGGCGAGAGTTTTACATGGCAAGAGACTGCCTGAGCAGCCACCTGCACGTTATGCGCAGACGACTGTTAGCGGGCGCTCGCTGACCATGCTTCGTCGATTTGCCGAAATTCAAGATAGTCCGACAAATCAAAGAGTTGCCGCGTTCTCGTGATTTTTTTCGGGCCGCAGGCATAGAAACTGCATATTTAATGCGTGGAAGGTGTTGACAAGGCAAGGGGACATCTCCATAATTGCAAATTCTCTGCGGAGGGGTGCCCGAGTGGCTAAAGGGGGCAGACTGTAAATCTGTTGGCTTACGCCTACGTTGGTTCGAATCCAACCTCCTCCACCAGAATGCGGAAGTGATGAGCGCCGGAAACATAAGTTCTCCGGCGCTTGTTACCAAGTGGCGAGAGTCGAAATCCAAGCGGGTGTAGCTCAATGGTAGAGCAGAAGCCTTCCAAGCTTATGACGAGGGTTCGATTCCCTTCACCCGCTCCAGGTGACGCGCAGAAACAGTAGTACAGGATTCGCCCATGTGGCTCAGTGGTAGAGCACTCCCTTGGTAAGGGAGAGGTCGGCAGTTCGATCCTGCCCATGGGCACCAAAAGATAGTGTGAAGCGCGGCAATCAACATGCCGAGCAACCTCGGCAATAGATAACCCGTTAGGAGTCGGAAATGGCAAAGGAAAAATTCGAGCGGACTAAGCCGCACGTGAACGTCGGTACGATTGGCCACGTTGACCACGGCAAGACCACCCTGACGGCTGCTATCGCAACGGTTCTGTCGGCCAAGTTCGGCGGCGAAGCCAAGAAGTACGACGAAATCGACGCGGCGCCGGAAGAAAAGGCACGTGGTATCACGATCAACACGGCACACATCGAGTACGAAACGGCTACGCGCCACTACGCACACGTTGACTGCCCGGGCCACGCCGACTACGTCAAGAACATGATTACCGGTGCTGCCCAGATGGACGGCGCAATCCTGGTTTGCTCGGCTGCTGACGGCCCGATGCCGCAAACGCGTGAGCACATCCTGCTCGCCCGTCAGGTCGGTGTGCCGTACATCATCGTGTTCCTGAACAAGTGCGACATGGTCGACGACGCCGAGCTGCTCGAGCTGGTCGAAATGGAAGTTCGCGAGCTTCTCTCGAAGTACGACTTCCCGGGCGACGACACGCCGATCATCAAGGGTTCGGCCAAGCTGGCGCTGGAAGGCGACAAGGGCGAACTGGGCGAAGTGGCGATCATGAACCTGGCCGACGCGCTGGATTCGTACATCCCGACGCCGGAGCGCGCTGTTGACAAGCCGTTCCTGATGCCGGTGGAAGACGTGTTCTCGATCTCGGGTCGCGGCACGGTGGTCACGGGTCGTATCGAGTCGGGCGTGGTCAAGGTCGGCGAAGAAATCGAAATCGTCGGTATCAAGATGGACGGCGACAAGCCGCACATCGACAAGACGACCTGCACGGGCGTTGAAATGTTCCGCAAGCTGCTCGACCAAGGTCAGGCAGGCGACAACGTTGGTCTGCTGCTGCGCGGCACGAAGCGTGAAGACGTTCAGCGTGGTCAGGTTCTGGCCAAGCCGGGCTCGATCAAGCCGCACATGGAATTCACGGCCGAAGTGTACGTGCTGTCGAAGGACGAAGGTGGTCGTCACACGCCGTTCTTCAACAACTACCGTCCGCAGTTCTACTTCCGTACGACGGACGTGACGGGCTCGATCAGCCTGCCGGCCGACAAGGAAATGGTCATGCCGGGCGACAACGTGTCGATCAGCGTCAAGCTGATCGCCCCGATCGCCATGACCGAAGGTCTGCGCTTCGCAATCCGCGAAGGTGGCCGTACGGTTGGCTCGGGCGTCGTTGCTAAGATCGTAGCTTAAGCCGGTACCTTAACGGTCCGCGCTTACGGGGTCAGCTTTTGGCAGCTGACCTCTCTGCTGTTTTAGGGGTATAGCTCAACTGGCAGAGCGTCGGTCTCCAAAACCGAAGGTTGGGGGTTCGATTCCCTCTGCCCCTGCCAAACAACTGTCTGCAAGCTGGAAATGGCGAATTCTCCCGTAGAAACTGTACGTACGACTGGCGACAAGCTGCTGCTGGCTCTGGCCGGGCTGCTGGTGATTGCTGGCGTCGTGGCGTTCTACGCTTTGGAGCAACAAGCACTGTATGTGCGCGTTGCTGCCATCGTCGTCGTTCTGGCCATCGCAGCAGGTGTTGCATTGGCATCGCAAACTGGCAAAGGCTTCCTGGCTTTTGCCAAGGATGCGTATCGGGAAGTGGGTAAGGTCGTTTGGCCGACCCGTAAAGAGGCTGCCCAAACGACCGCGATTGTCTTCGCGTTCGTCATCATCATGGCGCTGTATCTGTGGATCAGCGACAAGACGATCGAATGGGCAGTGTTCTCTTTGATTCTTGGCTGGAAGTGATATGTCTGATACCGGAGCTGCACCGAGCAAGAAGCGCTGGTACGTCATTCATGCCTACTCCGGCATGGAAAAAAGCGTAGCCAAGCAACTGCAAGAGCGCATTACGCGCGAAGGCATGCAGGATTACTTCGGTCAGATTCTTGTCCCGACCGAAGAAGTTGTTGAAACCACGGCTGGCCATAAGAAGGTCACCGAACGTCGTTTCTTCCCCGGCTATGTGCTGTGTGAGATGGAAATGACGGATGAATCGTGGCACTTGGTGAAGAACACCCCCAAGGTCACGGGCTTTATCGGCGGAACGGGCACCCGTCCGGCACCGATGATGCAAAAAGAAGTCGACCGAATCATGTCGCAAATCAAGGATGGGGTTGAAAAGCCGCGTCCCAAGACGTTGTTCGAAGTGGGCGAGCTGGTTCGAGTCAAGGATGGTCCTTTTACGGACTTCAACGGCTCGGTGGAAGAAGTGAACTACGAAAAGTCCCGCCTCCGTGTCTCCGTCACCATTTTCGGACGGGCAACTCCGGTAGAGCTGGAGTTCGGACAAGTCGAAAAGATCTAAGAATAAAATGCGCCGGCGCGACGTCCGGCGCGTTTTTGCGTTGGTGACACCCGTCGCCGAGGAGCGTCAGTAGCCCGTTTTTGGTGAACGCGCGCTATGACTCAACCCCGAATATGCGCCACATATTCGTTCCGGAGTAAACCATGGCAAAGAAAATCATCGGCTTTATCAAGCTGCAGATTCCTGCAGGTAAAGCCAATCCGTCGCCCCCCGTGGGCCCGGCCCTGGGTCAGCGTGGCCTGAACATCATGGAGTTCTGCAAGGCGTTCAACGCGCAAACGCAGAGCCTCGAACCGGGTCTGCCGATTCCGGTGGTGATCACCGCTTTCGCGGACAAGAGCTTCACGTTCGTCCTGAAGACCCCGCCGGCAACGGTGCTGATCAAGAAGGCTGCCAACCTGCAAAAGGGTTCGGCCAAGCCGCACACCGACAAGGTGGGCAAGATCACCCGCGCACAAGCGGAAGAAATCGCGAAGACCAAGATGCCTGACCTTACCGCCTCCGATCTGGACGCCGCGGTTCGCACCATCGCTGGCAGCGCACGTTCGATGGGCATCACGGTGGAGGGTCTGTAATGGCTAAGATCTCGAAGCGTCAACAAGCACTGGCCGCAAAGGTCGACCGCAACAAGCTGTACCCGGTCGGCGACGCTCTGGCCCTGGTCAAGGAATGCGCAAGCGCCAAGTTCGACGAGTCGATCGACGTCGCCGTACAACTGGGCGTGGATGCGAAGAAGTCGGACCAAGTGGTTCGCGGTTCGGTCGTTCTGCCGGCCGGTACCGGCAAGTCGGTTCGCGTGGCTGTTTTCGCCCAAGGCGAAAAGGCCGAGCAAGCCAAGGCTGCCGGCGCTGAAATCGTCGGTATGGAAGACCTGGCCGAGCAGATCAAGGCCGGCAACATGGACTTCGACATCGTGATCGCTTCGCCGGACACGATGCGTATCGTCGGTACGCTGGGTCAGATCCTCGGCCCGCGCGGCCTGATGCCGAACCCGAAGGTTGGCACGGTCACCCCGGACGTTGCTACGGCAGTGAAGAACGCCAAGGCAGGTCAGGTGCAATACCGTGTCGACAAGGCCGGTATCATCCACGCCACGATCGGTCGCGCTTCGTTCGAAGCCGCTGCTCTGCAGCAGAACCTTTCGGCTCTGCTGGAAGCCCTGACGAAGTCGAAGCCGGCTTCGAGCAAGGGTGTCTACCTGCGCAAGATCGCCCTGTCGAGCACGATGGGCGTTGGCGTGCGTGTGGACCAGGCCAGCCTGTCGGCCTAAGCGATAAATATCGCAATCGCAGGGTGATGGCGTCCCCTGCGATGGCTGAGATCCTTGAGATCGACAGCCTGTAGCAAAAGACTTTGGGCGGAAGCGGATTCTTCGGAAGACGCTTCCGGTTATCAAAGACCGTTGGCGGGAATGGGCATTCACTGACGCTCCCTTAATACGCCAGCCAACGCAGATGGCGAACCCGAACAAGTTATGCAGTCACACCGTCGCACGCGGGCAACCGGGCGCGAGGGTTGAAACTCCAGACATGTCGGTAAGCCGTTAGTGGAACGGCATCACCATGAGGTGATGTCAATTTTGGAGGTTAACCGTGGCACTTAATCTTGATGATAAGAAAGCCGTCGTGGCAGAAGTATCGGCGCAAGTCGCCGGCGCTTCGACCATCGTTGTGGCTGAATATCGCGGAATCACGGTTGGCGATCTGACGAAGCTTCGCGCCAATGCGCGTCAGCAAGGCGTCTACCTGCGCGTTCTGAAGAACACGCTGGCACGCCGTGCAGTGGAAAACACTGCATTTGCTGACCTGGCTGAGCAGATGACCGGTCCTCTGATCTACGGTATCTCGACGGATCCCGTAGCCGCTGCGAAAGTCTTGAACGACTTTTCGAAGGGCAACGACAAGTTGATCTTGAAGGCCGGCTCGTACGACGGCAAGGTGATGGACAAGGCAGGCGTGCAAGCGCTGGCCTCGATCCCGAGCCGCGACGAACTGCTCGCGAAGTTGCTGGGTGTCATGCAAGCGCCGGTTTCCGGCTTTGCTCGCGTCCTGGCTGCCGTGGCAGAGAAGAAGCAAGCGGAAGCTGCTTAATTCTCTCCCCGGTTACACGATCGCTGACTTCGGTCCGAACACAATCTAGGAGTTTTACAAATGGCAATCACGAAAGACGAAATCATCGAAGCCGTAGGCGCGATGTCGGTTATGGAACTGAACGACCTGGTCAAGGCGTTCGAAGAGAAGTTTGGCGTGTCGGCTGCCGCGATGATGGTCGCTGGCGGTGCTGCTGGCGGCGGTGCTGCTGCAGCTGCTGAAGAGCAAACCGAATTCAACGTCATCCTGGCAGAAGTCGGTGCAAACAAGGTCGGCGTCATTAAGGCCGTCCGCGAAATCACCGGCCTGGGCCTGAAGGAAGCCAAGGATCTGGTTGATGGCGCTCCGAAGGCTGTCAAGGAAGGCGTCGACAAGGCTGCTGCTGACGAAGCCAAGAAGAAGCTGGAAGAAGCCGGCGCCAAGGTCGAAGTTAAGTAATTCGACTCTGCGCGTAGGGAAGGCTGGCGACGAAATGTCGTCAGCCTTTTTGTGCTTTCAGGAGATGCAAATCCCAAAACCGGGATTCCAAATTCGAAAGCGGGCTTGAAGTCGAGCCAAGTGTTTGAAAATGAAGTGATTTCGCTGTGCCACGTGTGACTCGTACGGTTTCAAACGGGTGTTTACCCGGCGAGACGAGTTCAGAGACATGCGATAGCGGCCGACGTGCCGCGTTGGGGAAGTGAGCGAGAGGCCAAAGAAAAAATCGCGACGGGAAGCGTATTCGATGCGTCAGGCATCGGCCCGTGACGGTTTTCTCTTTGTCTTCTGAAGCGACTGCAGAAGGCAAGTTTGGTCGGGCGACGGGCAACACAGGCATCCGTCGCCGTCAGCCAGCGGTTGGTAGCGGCCAACCACCAAGCTCGTTGCTCCGCGGCAAGCCCGCCGTGGGGGACGTCTGGTCTCAGTCGATGAACACCCGTTGGCGATGCCTGCCGTCGTCGTCAGCGTAGTGATTCGGAGATCGTAATGCACTATTCCTTCACCGAGAAGAAACGCATTCGCAAGAGTTTTGCGAAGCGTCCGACCGTGCACAAGGTGCCGTTTTTGCTGGCCACCCAGCTCGCCTCGTACACATCGTTCTTGCAAGCCGATGCGCTTGCATCGGAGCGGAAGCCGGAGGGTCTGCAAGCAGCCTTCTCCTCCATTTTCCCGATCGTTTCTCACAACGGGTTCGCACGCCTGGAATTTGTCAGCTATTTGCTTGGCACGCCTGCGTTCGATGTCAAGGAATGTCAACAGCGCGGCCTGACCTTCTGCTCGGCCCTGCGCGCCAAGGTTCGTCTGGTGATTCTCGATAAGGAATCGCCGAACAAGCCGGTAGTCAAGGAAGTAAAGGAACAGGAAGTGTACATGGGCGAAATTCCGCTCATGACCTCGACGGGTTCCTTCGTCATCAATGGCACGGAACGTGTCATCGTCTCGCAGCTGCACCGTTCGCCGGGCGTGTTCTTCGAACACGACAAGGGCAAGACGCACAGCTCGGGCAAACTGCTGTTCTCCGCGCGTATCATCCCCTACCGCGGCTCGTGGCTCGACTTCGAATTCGATCCGAAGGACATTCTGTACTTCCGCGTTGACCGCCGTCGCAAGATGCCGGTCACGATCCTGCTCAAGGCCATCGGCCTGACGCCGGAACAGATCCTCGCGAACTTCTTCGTGTTCGACAACTTCAAGCTGATGCCGGAAGGCGCGCAGATGGAGTTCGTGCCGGAGCGTCTGCGTGGTGAAGTGGCTCGCTTCGACATCACGGATCGCGAAGGCAAGGTCATTGTCCAGAAGGATAAGCGCGTCAACGCCAAGCACATCCGCGACCTCGAGAACGCCAACACCAAGTTCATCTCGGTGCCGGAAGACTATCTCCTCGGCCGTGTGCTCGCGAAGAACGTGATCGATGGCGACACCGGCGAAGTGATCGCCAACGCCAACGACGAAATCACCGAAAGCGTGCTGCTCAAGCTGCGCGAGTCGGGCGTGTCGGACATCCAGACGCTGTACACGAACGATCTGGATCAGGGTTCGTACATCTCGGCCACGCTGCGTATCGACGAAACCGCCGACCAGACGGCCGCGCGTATCGCGATTTACCGCATGATGCGCCCGGGCGAGCCGCCGACCGAAGATGCAGTCGAGGCCCTGTTCAACCGCCTGTTCTACAGCGAAGAAGCTTACGACCTGTCGAAGGTGGGTCGTATGAAGTTCAACCGTCGTGTTGGCCGTGACGAAGTGCTCGGACCGATGACGCTGGAAGACGACGACATTCTCGCGACCATCAAGATCCTCGTGGATCTGCGTAACGGCCGCGGCGAAGTCGACGACATCGACCACCTGGGTAACCGTCGTGTGCGTTGCGTCGGCGAACTGGCGGAGAACCAGTTCCGCGCCGGTCTGGTGCGTGTCGAGCGTGCTGTGAAGGAACGTCTGGGTCAGGCCGAGTCGGAAAACCTGATGCCGCACGACCTGATCAACAGCAAGCCGATTTCGTCGGCCATTCGCGAGTTCTTCGGTTCGTCGCAGCTGTCGCAGTTCATGGACCAGACCAACCCGCTGTCGGAAATCACGCACAAGCGTCGTGTTTCCGCACTGGGCCCGGGCGGTCTGACGCGCGAGCGTGCAGGCTTTGAAGTCCGCGACGTGCACCCGACCCACTATGGCCGCGTGTGCCCGATCGAAACGCCGGAAGGTCCGAACATCGGTCTGATCAACTCGCTGGCACTGTACGCCCGCCTGAACGAATACGGCTTCCTCGAGACGCCGTACCGCAAGGTGGAAGACGGCAAGGTCACCGACCAGATCGACTATCTGTCGGCCATTGAAGAAGGTCGTTACGTGATCGCTCAGGCGAACGCGTCGATCGGCGCCAACGGCGAACTCACCGACGAACTCGTGTCGTCGCGTGAAGCCGGTGAAACGCTGATGGTCACGCCGGACCGCATCCAGTACATGGACGTGGCCCCGTCGCAGATCGTCTCGGTCGCAGCCTCGCTGATTCCGTTCCTCGAACACGATGACGCGAACCGCGCATTGATGGGTTCGAACATGCAGCGCCAGGCCGTGCCTTGCCTGCGTCCGGAAAAGGCGGTTGTCGGGACGGGTATCGAACGTACGGTGGCGGTTGACTCGGGTACGACCGTGCAGGCGTTCCGTGGCGGTGTGGTCGACTACGTCGATGCAGGCCGTGTGGTGATTCGCGTGAACGACGACGAAGCCGTTGCCGGTGAAGTCGGCGTGGACATCTACAACCTGATCAAGTACACGCGTTCGAACCAGAACACCAACATCAACCAGCGCCCGATCGTGGAAGTGGGCGATAAGGTTGCGCGCGGCGATGTGATCGCCGACGGCGCGTCGACCGACCTGGGTGAGCTGGCGCTGGGTCAGAACATGCTGATCGCGTTCATGCCGTGGAACGGCTACAACTTCGAAGACTCGATCCTGATCTCGGAACGTGTCGTTGCGGAAGACCGTTACACGTCGATCCACATCGAAGAACTGAACGTTGTCGCTCGCGACACGAAGCTCGGACCGGAAGAAATCACGCGCGACATCTCGAACCTGGCGGAAGTGCAACTGAGCCGTCTGGACGAGTCGGGCATCGTGTACATCGGTGCGGAAGTCGAAGCCGGCGACGTGCTGGTGGGCAAGGTCACGCCGAAGGGCGAAACCCAGCTCACGCCGGAAGAAAAGCTGCTGCGCGCGATCTTCGGCGAGAAGGCTTCGGACGTGAAGGACACCTCGCTGCGCGTGCCGTCGGGCATGAGCGGCACCGTCATCGACGTGCAGGTGTTCACGCGTGAAGGCATTCAGCGCGACAAGCGCGCTCAGCAGATCATCGACGATGAACTGAAGGGCTACCGCCTCGACCTGAACGACCAGCTGCGTATCGTGGAAGGCGACGCATTCCAGCGTCTGGAGCGTTTCCTGGTGGGCAAGACGGCCAATGGCGGCCCGAAGAAGCTCGCCAAGGGCACCAAGATCACCAAGGAATACCTGGCCGATCTGGACCGCTACCACTGGTTCGACATCCGTCTGGCGGAAGACGAAGGTGCGCAACAGCTCGAACAGATCAAGGAATCGATCGAGCAGAAGCGTCACTCGTTCGACCTGGCTTTCGAAGAGAAGCGCAAGAAGCTCACGCAAGGCGACGAACTGCCGCCGGGCGTGCTGAAGATGGTCAAGGTGTACCTGGCGGTCAAGCGTCGTCTGCAGCCTGGCGACAAGATGGCCGGTCGTCACGGTAACAAGGGTGTGGTCTCGAAGATCGTGCCGATCGAGGATATGCCGTACATGGCCGATGGCCGTCCGGCAGACATCGTGCTCAACCCGCTCGGCGTGCCGTCGCGGATGAACGTGGGTCAGATTCTCGAATCGCACCTCGGCTGGGCGGCGAAGGGTCTGGGCTGGCGTATCGGCGAAATGCTGCAAGCGCACACGAAGGTCCAGGAGCTTCGCAAGTTCCTGACGAAGATCTACAACGAGAGCGGTCAGCAAGAAGATATCGACAGCCTGTCGGACGACGAAATCATGTCGCTCGCTCGCAACCTGCAGAACGGTGTTCCGTTCGCGACGCCGGTGTTCGATGGCGCGCATGAAGAGGAAATCCGTCGCATGCTGGATCTGGCTTTCCCGGATCACATCGCGAAGGAACTCGGCATGACCCCGTCGAAGAACCAGGTCACGCTGTTCGACGGTCGCACTGGCGAAGCCTTCGAGCGTACGGTCACTTGCGGCTTCATGCACATGCTCAAGCTGCACCACTTGGTCGACGACAAGATGCACGCACGTTCGACCGGTCCGTACTCGCTGGTGACGCAACAGCCGTTGGGCGGTAAGGCTCAGTTCGGTGGTCAGCGCTTCGGTGAAATGGAAGTGTGGGCACTGGAAGCTTACGGCGCATCGTATGTGCTGCAGGAAATGCTGACGGTGAAGTCGGATGACGTGACGGGTCGTACGAAGGTGTACGAGAACCTCGTCAAGGGCGATCACGTGATCGATGCCGGCATGCCGGAGTCGTTCAACGTGCTGGTCAAGGAAATCCGTTCGCTCGGTATCGATATCGACCTGGAGCGCGGTTAATCGCGTTCAGGCAACAGGAGAAAGCAATGAAAGCTTTGCTCGATCTATTCAAGCAAGTCCAGCAGGACGAACAGTTCGACGCGATCAAGATCGGTCTGGCTTCGCCGGACAAGATCCGCTCGTGGTCGTTCGGTGAAGTGAAGAAGCCGGAGACGATCAACTACCGGACCTTCAAGCCCGAGCGCGACGGTCTGTTCTGCGCCAAGATCTTCGGTCCGATCAAGGACTACGAGTGCCTTTGCGGCAAGTACAAGCGCCTGAAGCACCGTGGCGTGATCTGCGAGAAGTGCGGCGTTGAAGTGACGCTGGCCAAGGTGCGCCGTGAGCGCATGGGCCACATCGAACTGGCTTCGCCGGTCGCACACATCTGGTTCCTGAAGTCGCTCCCGTCGCGTCTGGGCATGGTGCTCGACATGACGCTGCGCGACATCGAACGCGTGCTGTACTTCGAAGCGTACGTGGTGCTCGAACCGGGCATGACGCCGCTCAAGCGTTGCCAGATCATGACCGAGGAGGATTACTACAACAAGGTCGAGGAATACGGCGACGAATTCCGTGCCGAGATGGGTGCGGAAGGCGTGCGCGAACTGCTGCGCTCGATCGACATCGACGCACAGGTCGAGCATCTGCGCGCCGAGCTGCAAGCCACGGGCTCGGAAGCCAAGATCAAGAAGTACGCCAAGCGCCTGAAGGTTCTCGAGGCATTCCAGCGCTCGGGCATCAAGCCCGAGTGGATGGTGCTCGAAGTCCTGCCGGTGCTCCCGCCCGAACTGCGCCCGCTGGTGCCGCTCGACGGTGGCCGCTTCGCGACCTCGGACCTGAACGATCTGTATCGCCGCGTCATCAACCGTAACAACCGTCTGAAGCGTCTGCTCGAGCTCAAGGCCCCGGACATCATCGTGCGCAACGAAAAGCGCATGCTGCAAGAGTCCGTGGACTCGCTGCTCGACAACGGTCGTCGCGGTAAGGCGATGACCGGTGCGAACAAGCGCCCGCTCAAGTCGCTGGCCGACATGATCAAGGGCAAGAGCGGTCGTTTCCGTCAGAACCTGCTGGGTAAGCGCGTCGACTACTCGGGCCGTTCGGTGATTACCGTGGGCCCGACGCTCAAGCTGCATCAGTGCGGTCTGCCGAAGCTGATGGCGCTCGAACTCTTCAAGCCGTTCATCTTCCACAAGCTGGAAGTGATGGGCGTGGCCACGACCATCAAGGCCGCGAAGAAGGAAGTCGAGAACCAGACGGCGGTGGTGTGGGACATCCTCGAAGAGGTGATCCGCGAACATCCGATCATGCTGAACCGCGCACCGACGCTGCACCGCCTGGGTATTCAGGCGTTCGAGCCGGTGCTGATCGAAGGCAAGGCAATTCAGCTTCACCCGCTGGTTTGCGCGGCGTTCAACGCCGACTTCGACGGTGACCAGATGGCTGTTCACGTGCCGCTGTCGCTCGAAGCGCAGATGGAAGCGCGTACCCTGATGCTGGCCTCGAACAACGTGTTGTTCCCGGCTAACGGCGATCCGTCGATCGTGCCGTCGCAGGATATCGTGCTGGGTCTGTACTACGCGACGCGCGACAAGATCAATGGAAAGGGCGAAGGCCTGTCGTTCATCGACGTGTCCGAAGTGCTGCGTGCGTACGACAACAAGGAAGTCGAATTGGCTTCGCGCGTGAACGTGCGTATCACGGAGTACACGGTCGACGCGGAAACGGGCGAGAAGACGCCGAAGATCACGCTGTACCCGACGACCGTCGGCCGCGCGATCCTGTCGGAAATTCTGCCGCCGGGCCTGCCGTTCTCGGTGCTGAACAAGTCGCTCAAGAAGAAGGAAATCTCGAAGCTGATCAACACGGCATTCCGCCGTTGCGGTCTGCGCGAGACGGTGATCTTCGTCGACAAGCTGATGCAGTCGGGCTTCAAGCTCGCTACGCGTGCCGGTATCTCGATCTGCGTCGACGACATGCTCGTGCCGACGAAGAAGGAAGAGCTGATCGGCGAAGCGTCGAAGAAGGTCAAGGAATACGACCGTCAGTACATGTCGGGTCTGGTCACGGCGCAAGAGCGTTACAACAACGTCGTGGACATTTGGGGTGCTACCGGTGACGCCGTGGGTAAGGCGATGATGGAGCAGCTCTCGAAGGAAAAGACCACCGACCGCGATGGCAACGTCGTGGATCAGGAGTCGTTCAACTCGATCTACATGATGGCCGACTCCGGTGCTCGCGGTTCGAGCGCCCAGATTCGCCAGCTCGCCGGTATGCGTGGCCTGATGGCCAAGCCGGACGGCTCGATTATCGAGACGCCGATTACCGCGAACTTCCGCGAAGGCCTGAACGTGTTGCAGTACTTCATCTCGACCCACGGTGCACGTAAGGGTCTGGCCGATACGGCACTGAAGACGGCAAACTCGGGTTACCTGACGCGTCGTCTGGTCGACGTGACGCAGGATCTGGTCGTGGTCGAAGACGATTGCGGCACGAGCAACGGCGTGGCGATGAAGGCGCTGGTCGAGGGCGGTGAAGTGGTCGAAGCCCTGCGTGACCGTATCCTGGGTCGTGTGGCTGTGGCCGACGTCGTGAATCCGGAAACGCAAGAAACGGTGTTCGAAGCCGGCACGCTGCTCGACGAAGACGTTGTCGAAATGATCGAGTCGCTGGGTGTCGACGAAGTGCGCGTGCGCACGCCGCTGACCTGCGATACGCGTTTCGGTCTGTGCGCAGCTTGCTATGGCCGCGATCTGGGCCGTGGTACGCGTGTGAACGTCGGCGAAGCCGTCGGCGTGATCGCAGCACAGTCGATCGGTGAACCGGGCACGCAGCTGACGATGCGTACGTTCCACATCGGTGGTGCGGCGTCGCGTGCAGCAGTGGCCTCGTCGATCGAAGCCAAGTCGAACGGTACGGTCCGCTTCACGGCGACCATGCGTTACGTGACGAACGGCCGCGGCGAGCAGATCGCGATCTCGCGTTCGGGTGAAGTCCTGATCACGGACGATCACGGTCGTGAGCGCGAGCGTCACAAGGTGCCGTACGGCGCCACGCTGCTGCAACTGGATGGCGCACAGGTCAAGGCCGGTGCCCAACTGGCGACGTGGGATCCGCTGACGCGCCCGATCATTACCGAGCACGGCGGTTTCGCCAAGTTCGAGAACGTCGAGGAAGGTGTCACGGTTGCCAAGCAGATCGACGATGTGACGGGTCTGTCCACGCTGGTCGTGATCGATCCGAAGCGTCGTGGTCCGGCGTCGAAGAACGTGCGTCCGCAGGTCAAGCTGCTCGACGAGAACGGCGTGGAAGTGAAGATCCCGGGTACGGATCACCCGGTGACGATCGGCTTCCAGGTCGGCGCACTGATCACCATCAAGGATGGTCAGCAAGTGCCGGTGGGCGAAGTGCTCGCACGTATCCCGACTGAAGCGCAGAAGACGCGCGACATTACCGGGGGTCTGCCGCGCGTGGCCGAACTGTTCGAAGCACGTGCACCGAAGGACGCCGGCATTCTGGCCGAAGTCACGGGTACGACGTCGTTCGGTAAGGACACGAAGGGCAAGCAGCGTCTGGTCATTACCGATCTGGACGGCAACCAGCACGAATTCCTGATTCCGAAGGAAAAGCAGGTGCTGGTGCACGACGGTCAGGTGGTGAACAAGGGCGAAATGATCGTGGACGGCCCGGCCGACCCGCACGACATCCTGCGTCTGCAGGGTATCGAAGCGCTGTCGCGCTACATCGTCGATGAAGTGCAGGACGTGTACCGCTTGCAGGGTGTGAAGATTAACGACAAGCACATCGAGGTGATCGTTCGCCAGATGCTGCGTCGTGTGCAGATCACCGACAACGGCGATACGCGCTTCATCATCGGCGAACAGGTCGAGCGTTCGGACATGCTCTACGAGAACGACGCCATGAACGCCGCGGACAAGCGTCCGGCGCAGTACGAGAATGTGCTGCTGGGTATTACGAAGGCGTCGCTGTCGACGGATTCGTTCATCTCGGCTGCATCGTTCCAGGAAACGACGCGCGTGCTGACCGAAGCCGCCATCATGGGCAAGAAGGACGACCTGCGTGGCTTGAAGGAAAACGTCATCGTTGGCCGTCTGATCCCGGCAGGTACGGGTCTGGCGTATCACAAGGCCCGCAAGGCCCGCGAATCGTCGGATCGCGAGCGTCACGACCAGATCGCTCTGGAAGAGGCGTTTGCCCCGATCCCCACTTCGGTGGAAGAGCCGACGGCAGAGTAAGCCGGACGCGGGCGGCGCTGGCGCAAGCCGGCACCGCCGATCTGGCACTGCGCTGTATCGCTCTGTATCGCTGTATGAAAGCGGCACCCTTTGCGGGGTGCCGCTTTTCTTTTGCGCGACGGTAAAACGTGCCCCCGACGTCGATCCGAGGCAAACTTCCGTCATCGCAATGTCGTTTTAAGTGTTTGAAATGACGATATAATTTTCGCTTCCCCAAGCGATGTGGCGTAACTTTCTACGAACCGGAATATGGCGATAACTCCTGTAATTCTGTGCGGCGGTAGTGGTACACGTTTGTGGCCTTTGTCGCGAGCCAGCTATCCAAAGCAATATCTCGCGCTCGCCGGTTCGGACACATTGCTCCAGCAGACGGTCAAGCGGGTCGGTGCGCTCGACGGCGTGGCCGCACCGCTGATCATCTCCAACAACGAACAGCGATTCCTCGTGGCCGAGCAGTTGCGCGCGATCGACACGACGGCCGGCGCTATCGTGCTCGAACCCGTGGCACGCAACACCGCACCTGCGGTCGCGGCGGCGGCGCTGGTTGCCCTGCGCCAGGACGCCGACGCCACGCTGCTCGTGCTGCCTTCCGATCACGCCATCGCCAACGAGGCCAGGTTCCTCGAAGCGGTGCGCGCGGCCAGAACGCTGGCCGACGACGGCTATCTCGTCACCTTCGGCATTCCGCCGACGTCCGCCCATACCGGCTACGGTTACATTCGCCGCGGCGCAGCCACGCAAGTGTGCGCGAGCGGGTTCAACATCGACCAGTTCGTCGAGAAGCCGGACGCCGACAAGGCCGCGGCACTCATCGCCGCTGGTGACTGCTACTGGAACAGTGGCATGTTCATGTTCAAGGCGTCGGCCTATCTCGACGAACTCGAACGCCTCGCCCCGGCGATGCTCAAGCAGGTGAGGGCGGCAGTGGAGCAGGGCGCGGTGGATATCGACTTCTTCCGTCTGGACAAGGCGAGCCTCGAAGCCTGCCCGTCGGATTCCATCGACTACGCCGTCATGGAGAAGGCCCGGCGCGCCGCCGTGGTCGATGCCGACGGTCTGGGATGGAACGACATCGGTTCGTGGTCGGCGGTCGCGGAGATTGCCGAGCGTGACGAGAACGGCAACAGCCTGATCGGCGATGTCGTGACGCATGGTGTGAAGAACAGCTATGTGCGTGGCGAGAGCCGCATGGTCGCGGCCATCGGTGTCGAGAATCTTGTGATCGTGGAAACGCCGGATGTCGTGCTGGTCACGTCGAAGGATCACGTGCAGGACGTCAAGCGCGTGGTCGAGACACTGATCGCCGAAGGCCGCTCGGAGTCGGTATTCCATCAGCGCGTGTTTCGGCCGTGGGGCGACTACGAAGGCATTTGCGTGGGCGACCGCTTCCAGGTGAAGAAGATCGTCGTGAAGCCGGGCGCTTCGCTGAGCCTGCAGATGCACTTCCACCGCTCCGAGCACTGGATCGTGGTGAAGGGCACGGCGCGTGTGGTGAACGGCGACACGACGACGCTGTTGACCGAAAACCAGTCGACGTACATTCCGCTGGGCACGACACACCGTCTGGAAAACCCCGGCCGCGTGCCGCTCGAACTGATCGAAGTGCAGTCCGGCGCGTATCTGGGCGAAGACGATATCGTCCGATTCCAGGACGACTACGGCCGCACGAAGTAAGTAGGAAATAGGCACGCAGCAAGCACCGAGCAGTCCCGCTCGCCCCGTTAAAAGGGCGAGCCGCATGACGAAGGCACGCGCAGCACAGAAGACGTTGTTCGATAAATGCACGAATGACACGGGGCAGCGATGAGCGAGGGGGCGAAGGCACGAAGGCAAGCGGTGAGTGCGCGCCAGGAGGGCGTGCGGGTCGTCGGTGATGCATCCGCCATATCCGCCATATCCGCTATATCCGCTGTATCCGCCTCCACGCCCGCGCTCGTCGATAATCGCCCGACCAGCCGTGCCCACGCGCAGTTGCGCACCACCATCGACGCCAGTCCGCGCACCCGCGCGGTGGCCCAGCAGCAAGCGCTGGCGTCACCGCCGCCACCCACCGCAACGCCGTCGTCATCGGCCCCCATCCAGCGTGTCATCGACTTCTCGGCCGACGTCGAGCGGCAGTACACCAAGGACGCGTATCTGACGAAGCTCATGCACGTCAGCCACCTGTCGTTCGACCAGATTCGGCGGACGTGGATCGCGGCGGAAAAATCCGCAGAGCACGTCACATTGCCGGACAACATCGAACTGGCCTGGGCCATGCTGGCGCCGTTCCAGCCCAAGCCACCGAGACGCCGGGGGGCCAAAGCGCCCGTTCTGCCGCAATACCCTGAGAACGACGTCGGTCTGCTCGATGAGGCGGCCCGCGCCATTCCGATGACGTCGCGCTTTGACGTCGGCAAACATCAAGCTGCCATCAGCAGCCACTATCAGACGATTTTTCCACCCGCGAAAGAGGAGTCGGCCCAGGCGCAGCAGCCCTGGAACCCTGAGGAACCCGGTGAATTCGAGGAGCATTTGTCCACTGTCGACTTCACGACGTGGGACAACCTGGAGCCGGAACAGAAGGGCGTGCTACTGCTCAACCGGAACAATCCGAAATTGCTGATGCGCGAGCTGAAGAAACTCGTCGCCCACACATCGGACGCCACGAACGACTACCTCATCGCGCTTTACAGTCATCTCGCCGCGTTGCGGGGGGACGCCCGTGCCGTGGGCACGGAGGCAGGGCTGCCCGATAACGGTGAATACCTTCAGACGATCGTCGACATCCGAAGCGGGAAGGCACTCGATGCCGACCCGTACAAACCGCCGAAATTCAGTCAGGTGTCGTCCATCGACTGGACCGAAAGGCGCGAGTTGGTCGAGGACCACCCGTTCCTGCGTCAGCGAAGCGACCAGCTTTACAGGCATCTGGATGCGCGGCGCGACAGGAATGCGCTGGACGTTCTCACCAAGTGGGCGTCGCCAGCTACCGGGGTGCAGAAGAACAATGTGGGCATGGACATCGGTCTCTCGGCTAAGAGCCACGACTCGGGACACGCAGGCGACGACATCGCGTTGCTGGATTCGACGCTCGCACGGATTGCGCCCATCGAAGGCACCCTTTACGCCGCCTATCCGAGAAACGATTCGCTCCAGCCGGGCAGGCTGTTCAGTCAGGGAACGCCGCTGAGCGCAAGCGAATCCGCTGGCGGCACGGTCGCGTTCTCGAAGGGCGGCATGAAGAAGAAAGGCGACCGGATGGATCGCTATCGTATTTACGCCAAGGGCATGAACGGCATTCCGATCAGCCCCGTCGCACCGGATATCGGGCACGGGCAACGGGAGGTCGTCTTCCGGGCGAGTGCGACGTTCAAGGTGCTCACCGTTGAGGAGGGCAACTACGGCGCGGGCGTCACGCGGCTCGTGACGATGGTCGAGCAAGGCGAGTCGACATCGCAGATCGATGCCGTCAAGCAAAGTCAGGAAGCGCTGCTCAACAGCAACGACCGGTGGCTGACACGGCTCGGTGACGTGGACCTCGATCAGCGCACGCAGTCGTGGTTCATCTCCAACAGCACGGGCGGCTCCGTGGAGGGGCAGCGCGACGCCAGCTTTGCGTTCCCGTACGGGAAGAAGACTGCGCAGGCATGGCACGACGTCATTACCGACAATGGCATCGATATCTGGTCGATCGACGGATTCCGTACGGTGGCCGCGCGCCTGGCAGGCGAGACCCGCAGCGAAGTCGAGTTCATCACGCAGGACGACGAGCCGTCATTCTGGGGCGCACCGGTGAGACTGACGTCGCCGGAGAAGAAGACGCTGGCCGGACACGGTCTCTCGGTGACGAGCGTAAAGGGTAGAGGCAACAAAGGCCTGTTCAATGTGAGTTACCAGCAAGAAGACAAGGCATCGGCACTCGGCGAGCTGCTTGCGCGGAGCAAGCGCGAGTTCGACGACATTCTTGCTTCGAAACCTAAACCCAAACCCAAAGGACCTCGCCGGATCGATCCGGCGAAGGAAAAGGAAAACGACATCGCCCGGCTGGCAGCGCGTGTTCAGCAGCAGATCAGTGTGCTGCATCCGCTGCACGATACCAACGGGCGCGTGAGTCGCGCGTATGCATATCTGATTCTTCGTCGTGCGGGATATGGCGACAGGCCGCTTCGGTTGTTCGATCAGGACAAGGACCAGACCACGTCGCGCGCGGATTGGGAAAACCAGTTCGCCAGCTATCAGCCGGAAGAAGAGGAGGAAGACGACTGGTTGCCGAGTCCCACGCCCGTGACGGACATGGGCGGTGCTCGCAGCTTCATCGGCACGTTGGCGGGCGGCACCATGCCGCAACGCCTATCGGAAGTCGAGAAGGAGGAAAAGACGCTCAGCGCTCGGCAGGACGTGGAAGACGACGACTTGTGGGTCGAGCAGGAGATGTTGGCGTTTGCGTCGCACCGACCGTCATGGCTGCCGCCCGATCTGGGCCTGGAGATGGACGCCTTCGTCGCGTCCGACAGGAAGCGCAGGAAGGAGGAAGAGGCGCCAGAGAAGAAGGGCAAGAAGAACAAGAAGAAGCGGGTGCGCGCGACGCCGTCGACAAAGCCCAAGCGCTATGCCGACGCGGTGGCACTTCAGCATCGCGTGACGATTGCGATATCGAATAGGATTCAGACCAGTCTTAACCGGAAGCGACGCTTCGACGAGATCGAAGAGCAGGGCGCGTCGGACGAAGAGGCGTCGGACCGGGATAACGTGTCGGATATCGAGGACGACGAAGACGATCCCGATTACCTGCCCGGCGACGAGCAAAGAAAGCGGAAGAAGCCGAGGGTGCTGTAATGAAAAAGCCCCGCCGTCGAATCGAGGGTGGGGCTTCATGTCAGCGTCAGGGAACGTCGATCAGAACCCGAAGTGCCCTTGCACGTAGACCATGCGCGGTGCGCCGACCATGATGCCGCCGTTCTGGTCGGTGTTACGCGTGTAGAAGCGCTTGTCGAACACATTGTTCAGACCCACGGTGATATCCGCGTTCTTGTAGAACGGCAGCTTATACAGCGCTTGCAGGTTCCACACACGGTAGCCCGGCACCTTGCCGTTCAGGCCGTCGGCCGACGGCGCATCGGTGTTCGCGAGATCCGAGTACTGCGAGCTTTGGTGCGTGGTGGAGACGTTGAACGTCCACTGACCGATCGTGTAGCGCGCGCCGAGCGTGTCGGTGAAGCGCGAGTAGAACGGCACGTCGAGACCGGCCGTCGTGCCCGACTTCTGGATCGCACGCACATACGTAAAGTTCGCGTACAGATTCAAGCCGCGCAGCGCGCTGTCGCGATCGAACGTGTAATCGATGGCGGTTTCGACACCGTCGTGATTCGTCGCGCCGATGTTCTGGAACGTCGCGGGACTCACGCCAGGCACTTGCAGAATCTGGTTGTCGAACTTCATTCGGAAGGCCGTCAATTCTGCCTTCCAGCGACTGTCCGTCCAGCGCGTGCCGATTTCATACGTGCGGGCCAGTTCCGGCTCCAGCGGGTTCGACGCCGACATCGAATTCAACTGCGTGTTCTGCACCGGGCCGAACGACGTGCTGTAGTCCGCGAAGATCGTCCACGCACTGTTCACCAGATACGACAGGTTCACCGACGGCAGCGGCTTGTTGTTGTCCGTGCGGAAGGTGCTGCCCGAGGCTTTGTCCACGCGCTGCGACGCGATCATTTCGTAGCGCAGGCCCGGCGTGAAGCGCCAGTTGCCCCACGCCATACGGTCGTCGATGTAGAACGCGTTGGCGCTGGTGTAGTTGTAGAACGTGGTCGTGGCGGACGTCTTGCCATTGGACAGCGTCGTCTGGAAGTTGTTGTCGTCGCCACGCTCGCGGATGAAACGGTAGCCGACGGTGACGTCATGCGCCGTGGGACCGAAGAACAGACGCTGGGTGAAGCGCGGTTCGATGCCGAAGGTCTGATAGTTGCGCGGCTGGTGAATCTGCACCAGCGGCAGGACCGAGAGGTTCGTCAGCGTGCTTTGACGATAGCTCTCGTTGTAGAACGTGCGGATCTCGAATTCCTGCGTGTCCGAGATCGTGTTCAGGTAGCCGAAGTCGAGGCCGGTGCGATTGCCGCTCCAGTAGTCGGTCGGGCGCGTGTTCTGGAACGGATCGGCGTTGTACTGTGCGGCCGTCAGCCCGCCCGGGGTCATCGACTTCGCGTCGAAGTACGAGATCTTGCCGTACACCTGCTGGCTCGGCGTGATGTCGTAGCGCCACTTCAGCGCGAGATCGTTCACGTGCTCGTCGCTGCCCTTGCGCCAGTCGCGGCCGACCATGCCCGAGTACAGCAGCGCGAGACCCAGACCATTGTCCATCTGGGTGCCGAGGAAGAGGCCGTACTGCGTGTTGGCTCCGCCTCCGGTGGTGTACATGTTTTCACGCACCGTGGCGTCGGCCGTGAGACCCGGCGTGCTTGGGATCGAACGTGTCTTGAAGTTGATCACGCCACCGACGTTCTGCGGACCGTAGCGCACGGCACCCCCGCTACGCACGACGTCGATGCTCTCGATGTTGAACAGGCTGACAGGCGCGAACGACAACTGCGGTTGGCCGTACGGCGCGACAGCGAGCGGAATGCCGTCGAGCAGCACGGTCGAGCGCGGGCTGAAACGGCCCGCGAGACCGCGCACGCCGATGTTCAGCGAGATGGCGCTGCCTGCCGAGCTGGAGTTGTCCGTGGCCTGAACACCGGGAATGCGGCGCAGAACGTCGCCGATGCTCGCGGCGCCCGAAGCGTCGATCTGCTCCTTTTTCACCACCGTGCGCGCGCCCGGGAAAGTCTTCGCGCTGTTGTCGAGGCCGGTGCCCAGCCAGTCGCCGGAAACGTTCACCGCGCCGAGTTCGACGTCGGCGCGGGCTTCGGCCCCCGACGTGGCTTGTTGCGCGTGCGCGGCACCGAGCGTGGCCATCAGCAAGGCGGCGGCGCAGGCGGTCGCGCGGGGCAGGCGTTGCAGACGATGGGAGGGAACGGCGGCGGCAGGAACAGCGGCGTGGCGACTTGCGGACATCTTCATCTTGGCAGACCTTCGTAACTTCTGGCGGTAGCGAGCGAGGCCGCTGAGGGATGTGCGCGTGACGGCAAGGCACATCTGCGGCGTGCGGATGGTTATAAGTAAGACGTTGTAATAAAGCGACGCGAATTATAAATGCAAATCACTCTCATTTTTGATGGGTGCCGTCGTCTTTGCTTCAATGGACGGTTGAGACTGTGGCTCCGGTACCACAACCGTACGACCGACGGGGTTTCAGGCGGCATCGGATTATCCAGTTTTACTTATCAATCGCCCAAAATCGATTGATTGTTCGTGGCGCGCGGGACCGCAAGAATAGGGGCTTATTCAACGTCAAACCCACGACAAGCCTGCATCGCCCGCCGCCGGTGACGATGCCGGTAACGGAGACCCCCCGCGATGCCGAAGCTCGACGCCTCGACCCATCAGGCCCTTGCCCGCGAACTGCACGACGCTGAGCGAAGCCGCACGCCGGTGATGCAGTTCTCCCGCCGTTATCCCGAGATGACGATTGCCGACAGCTATGCGATTTCGCAGGCGTGGCTTGCGTTGAAGTTCGCCGAGGGTCGTCGCGTGATCGGGCACAAGATTGGGCTGACGTCGCGTGCCATGCAGGTCGCCGCCCAGATCACCGAACCCGATCACGGCACGCTGCTCGACGACATGCTGGTCGCCGACGGCGCAACGCTGGAGGCGTCGCGCTTCATCGTGCCGCGTCTCGAAGTGGAGCTGGCGTTCATTCTGGCCAAGCCGCTCAAGGGGCCGGGCGTGACGCTGTTCGACGTGCTCGATGCCACTGCCTGGGTGACGCCCGCGCTGGAACTGATCGATGGCCGCATCGAGCTGTTCGACCGCGACACCAAAGCGCCGCGCAAAGTCTTCGACACGATTGCCGACAACGCGGCGAATGCCGCCGTGATTCTCGGCGGACGCCCTGTCAAACCGGACGCCATCGACCTGCGCTGGGCAGGCGCGCTGTTGTATCGCAACGGCGTAATCGAGGAGTCCGGATTGAGCGCGGCCGTGCTGAACCATCCGGGCAATGGCATTGCATGGCTCGCCAACAAGCTGGGCGCCTTCGACGAAGGGCTGCAGGCGGGCGAGATCGTGCTGGCGGGCTCGTTCACACGGCCAGTGGCCTGTGCTGCGGGCGACGTCTTCCATGCCGACTACGGCCCGCTCGGCGCCATCGGCGTGCGCTTCGTCTGACGCTTCATCCGCACCCGGATGCGGTCATGGGCCGCCTCCGGGGCGCCCCTCACATCAGGAAGCCCCTTGTCATGAAAACACCTCCGAACACCTTCCGTCAGGCGCTTGCCAATGGCGAGCGTCAGATCGGCCTGTGGATGGGACTCGCGACGCCGTACGCTGCCGAACTGTGCGCAGGCAGCGGGTTCGACTGGCTCGTGATCGACGGCGAGCATGCGCCCAACGACCTGCGCACGATGCTGGCGACGTTGCAGGCTGTCGCGCCCTATCCGGTGCACCCCGTCGTACGTCTGCCACACGGCGATGCGGCCCTCATCAAGCAAGTGCTGGAAATCGGCGCAACGACGGTGCTCGTGCCGATGGTCGAGTCTGCCGCGATGGCGCGCGATCTTGCGAGCGCCACGCGCTATCCGCCGCAGGGCACGCGGGGTGTCGGCAGCGGACTGGCGCGCTCGTCGCGCTGGAATCGCTATGCGGACTATCTGCACGCCGCGAACGACACGACATGCCTGCTCGTTCAGGTGGAGACGGCCGATGCCCTCGCGCAAGTCGACGAGATCGCAGCGGTCGATGGCGTGCACGGCGTGTTCATCGGCCCGGCCGACCTCGCGGCGTCGATGGGCTATCTCGGACAGGCCACCCACCCCGACGTGCGCCGCGCCATCGAAGACGGCATCGCGCGCATTCGTCGCGCGGGCAAAGCGGCGGGCATTCTGAGTGTCGACGAGACGCTGGCGAAACACTACCTCGACCTCGGGGTGACGTTCATCGCGGTCGGGATCGACACCACGTTGCTGGCCAACGCGAGCCGCGCGCTCGCCGCGAAGTTTGGAGACAAGGCATGAGTGATACCCGTTTTGACGTCGCCGGTGTGTCGGTGTCGCCGGACCACTACATCGATGGCCGCCGGGTGGCGTCCGCCGAAACGTTCGAGTGCGTCTCGCCCATCGATCAGACGCCACTGGGCGACATCGCCAGCGGCAACCTCGGGCACGTCGATGCGGCGGTGACGTCGGCCTCGCTGGCGTTTCCCGCATGGGCGGCGCTGAGCGCGGCGCAACGTCAGCCGTATCTTCAGCGCTTCGCCGACGCCATCGGTCGACGCGCCGACGCGTTCGCCACCCTGGAGAGCGCAGACGCCGGCGTGCTGCGCTCTCGTATGGCGCACGGTGTCGTGCCGCGTGCCATGCAAAACATCACGTGGTTTGCCGAGCATGCGCTGACGCTGCAGGACCGTGTGATCGAGACACCGCAGGCACGCCACCTCGTGCGTCACGATCCGGCCGGTGTCGTGGCCATCATCACGCCGTGGAATTCGCCGTTGATGCTGGCGACGTGGAAGATCGGCCCGGCGTTGGCGTCCGGTAACACGGTGGTGCTCAAAGCGCCCGAGTGGGCACCGCTCACGTCGTCGTTGCTCGCGGATTGTGCGCACGAGGCGGGATTGCCGCCGGGGGTTTTCAACCTGTTGCAGGGCTCGGGCGCACAGACCGGGGCGGCGCTCGTCAGCGATGCAAGGCTCGCGCGTATCTCGTTCACCGGCTCGGTTGCCACGGCCAAATGGATTGCGAAGACGGCTGCCGACAACCTGGTGCCGTGCAGCCTCGAACTCGGCGGCAAGTCGGCATTCATCGTGCTGGCCGATGCCGATCTCGATGCGGCCGCCGCCACCGCTGCGCTGATGTACCGCAACGCCGGGCAGGTGTGCCTTGCGGGCACGCGTCTGCTCGTGCACGCGGACGTGGCCCCCGTGTTCGTCGAAAAGCTGCGCGAGGTGGTCGGGCGTCTCGTCGTGGGCGATCCGCGCGACGCCGCGACCGAAGTCGGACCGATCATCCACATGCGTCAGCTGGAGCGTGTGCAGGGGTTCGTCGAACGCGCGGTCGCGGGCGGCGCCCGCCTGCTGTGGGGCGGCACGCGGCATGACTTCGGTGCGCAGTATTTCGCGCCGACGCTGCTTACCGATCTGCGCGTGCACGACGAGATCGTGCAGCAGGAAGTCTTCGGCCCGGTGCTCACGCTGCAAACGTTCGCGAGCGACGACGAAGTCGTCGCCATGGCCAACGGCACCGACTACGGGCTGGGCGGCGTTTGCTATGGCGACGAAGCGCACGCCATCGCGATTGCCGAGCGTGTGCGCACGGGCTTCATCTGGATCAACAGCTTCGGCATTCGCGATCTCGCCGCGCCGTTCGGTGGCATCAAACGCTCCGGCGTCGGACGCGAAGGCGGCGACTGGAGCTTCGAATTCTTCTGCGACGTGAAGGATGTCGTCGTACCGAAACAACCGTTCAAGGCGAGCTTCAGCCATCGCTGAGGGCGCGCTGTCACATCGTCAAAACAATCGGCAAGACAACAAGAAAACAAGATTACAGGACAACAGGAGAGCAGCATGGGACAGATCGTTGGCGCGGCGCTGGTGTCGCATCACCCCGGCCTGATGCAGTGTGAGGAGTTTCGCGTGTTGCAGGGCGCGGGGGCGGATTCGGACCTGATTCCCGGGTACGCGCGAGTGCGCGAGCGCATTGAAGCGGTGCGTCCGGACGTCGTCATGATTTTCGATTCGCACTGGTTCACGACTGGCTATCACCTGGTCGACGGCGGCGCGCGCTACTCGGGCATGTACACGTCGGACGAGATGCCTTGGTATCTGCACGGTGTGCCATACGACTATCGCGGACACCCAGAACTGGCGCTCGCCATCGACGGCGTAGCGCGTGAGCGTGGCGTGCGTGCGCGCGCCGTGCAACATCCGGATCTCGCGCGGCATTACCCGACGATCAACGTCATCAAACAGATGCGTCTCGACGCATGGCCGATCGTCACCGTGAGCTCGTGCCAGAACTGCGAGACGCAGCACTTCCTGCAATCGGGCGAAGTGATCGGCGAGGCGATTCGCCGCAGCGATCTGCGGGTGGTGATGCTTGCGTCCGGCGCGCTGAGTCACAAGTTCAACGGCCTTGACTGGAAGCCGAATCATCCGCGCATCTTTCACGAGAGCAACGTGTCGCGTCCGGAGAACATCGAGAGCGACAAGCGCGCCATCGAAGCGTTTCGCGAGGGACGTCACGACCGGATACTGGCGGACTGGGATACGGACTACCGCAAGCGGCCGTGGGAAGCGCACGGGGCGCACTATCTGCAGATGGTCGGTGCGCTCGGCGGGGCGGAGTGCCGCAGCGCGGGCACGGTGCTGTCCGACTACGAGAACGCGCGCGGCACGGGCAACGTGCACATCTGGTTCGATACGATCTGACGGGGCGACATCATGGATTTCGAATTTCCGCTGCGTGAATTGCCTGCAGTGATGCGTGGGCCCCGTGTCGAGCGTCGCCATGTTCTGCTGGGCGGCAGCGCGTACTGGGGCACGATAGTCGAGGAGGCCGGGCAGGCGCAAGGCATGCTGCGGCTCGACGACGGACGTCTTGTCGATCCGCAAACGGTGACGCATCTGCCGCCGGTGAACCCGTCGAAGATCATCGCCGTGCACATCTCCTATCGCTCGCGTAGCATGGAGACGCGCAACAAGCCCAAGCCCACCGACACGCCAACGTACTTCATGAAGCCGACGACGTCGCTCAACGGGCATGACGGCCAGATTCTGAAGCCGGCGGATTGCCGGTATCTGAACTACGAAAGCGAGTATGCGGTGGTGATCGGGCGCACGTGTCGCAACGTGCTGCCGGACGAAGCATGGGATTACGTCGAAGGCTTCTGCCCGGCGCTGGACATGGGCTTGCAGGACTTTCGCGACACCGATCAGGGATCGATGCTGCGGGTGAAGGGCGCGGACACGCTGCTGCCCATCGGACCGGGTATCGTGCGAGGCGTGAACCTGTTCGAGCAGACGTTGCGCACCTATCGCAACGGACGTGTGGTGCAGGAAGCCCATATCGGTGACGAAACGATCTGGGGCCCGCATTACGTGATCGCGGACATTGCGCGTCACATCACGCTGATGCCGGGCGACGTCATTCTGATGGGCACGCCGTGCCACTCGCGTTCGGTGGACGCGGGCGATTTGGTGGAGTGCGAGATTACGGGATTGGGACGGCTCTGCGGTCGGGTGGTGCAGATCGATGCGCCGCGCGCGGCGGCGCTCGGTGTGGGCCATCCGCCGGGCGACAGTCCGGAAGTGCGCCGTGTGGCGCTGGGTTTTGACGAACGTGTGCCGGAGCGATTCAAGGAGAACTATCGTCTCGCGGCACATCAACCGGAGTGAACGGATGAAGGTGACGATCATTGGCGCGGGCGCCATCGGTGGACTGATCGGGCAACGACTTGCGGCGACAGGCGAAGCGCAGGTCAGCGCGCTGGCGCGTGGCGCGACGCTGGCCGCACTGCGCGAGCGGGGCTGGCGGGTCAAGCAGGGGGAGACGCTGGCGACCGGTCCGGTGGCGGCGGCGCATCCGTTGGAAGACGCTGCGAAGCTTGGCGAGCAGGATCTGGTCGTGATCGCGGTGAAGGGGCCGGCGCTGGCGCAGGTGGCGGCGTCGGTGGTGCCATTGCCGGGTCCGCAAACGCTGGTATTACCGGCCATGAACGGCGTGCCGTGGTGGTTCTGTCAGGGCGTGCCGGGGTTCGACGGGGGCGCGGCAACGCTGACGAGCATCGATCCGATGGGTGCGATCGGTGCGGCCATTCCGCTGGCGAACGTCATCGGTTGCGTGGTGCACGCGAGTGCTTCGACGCCGGAACCGGGGCTGGTCGATCACAAGATGGGGCGTGGGCTGATCATCGGCGAGCCGGGGGGCGGTGCGAGCGAGCGCGTGCAGCGTCTGGCGGCGTTGCTCGAGCGTGCAGGCTTCGAGGCGAAAGCATCGGAGAACGTGCGTCTGGATATCTGGTACAAGCTCTGGGGCAATCTGGCGATGAACCCGGTGTCGGCGATCACGGGCGCCACCATCGACCGGTTGCTCGACGACCCGCTGGTGCGCGATTTCTGCTCGGCCGCGATGCGTGAGGCGGCGGCCATCGGTGCGAAGATCGGATGCGCCATCGACCAGTCGCCGGAAGACCGGCATCAGGTGACGGCAAAGCTGGGGGCGTTCAAGACGTCGATGTTGCAGGACGTGGAAGCCAATCGCCCCATCGAGCTCGACGCGCTGGTCGGCGTGGTGCGCGAGATCGGTCAACGCGTGAGCGTTCCGACCCCGAACATCGATGCGCTGCTGGGCCTGACGCGATTGTTCGGTCGGGTGCATGGGTTATATTGACGGATATCGTAGGTAAGCGAGGTGAGCCATGCGACCGTCCATTCTGTTGAAACGTCATTGCACCGCTGTTCGTGAAGCTGCGCGGCGTCATCGCACGTCGAATCCGCGGGTGTTCGGGTCCGTGCTGCACGGCACGGATCGTGACGGCAGCGATCTCGATATTCTCGTCGATGCCTTGCCAGGCACCACACTGTTCGATCTCGGCGGTTTGCAGGACGAACTGGAGTCGATGCTGGGCATTCATGTGGATGTGCTGACGCCGCTGGATCTACCGGCCCAATTCAGGGAGTCGGTCTTGGCTGAGGCCCGCCCGGTATGATTCAGACGAGGTTGCCGGACTATCTCGATCACATGCGTCAGGCGGCGACCGACGCATGTGATTTTGTCGATGGTCTGTCAAAAGAGGATTTCGTTGGCGACAAGCGCACGCAGCAGGCGGTTGTGATGAGTCTGATTATCATCGGCGAAGCCGCGACCAAGGTGATGGACCAGCACGGTGACTTCGCGCAGTCGCATCCCGATATTCCGTGGCGTGCCATGCGTGGTATGCGTAATCGCATTGCTCACGGGTATTTCGACATCAACCTCGATGTCGTTTGGGACACCATTCAGATTGCCCTACCCGATCTACTGAAGCACCTCAAAGCGCTTTGAGCGCCTTCTGAGGTGCTTCAGCTTTTCCTATCTCATCCGTCATTCAAGCTCAGCGCACGCCCGTGTGGCGATACACCTGACTCAGCGCTATCAGCCCCACGGCGGCAGCGGCCATCATGTAGAAGCTCGGCGCGAGTTTGCTGCCCGTCGCGGTGATCAGCCAGGTCAGAATGAACGGGGCGAAGCCGCCGAAGAACGTCACCGACAGGTTGTACGACAGCGACAGGCCCGTCGTGCGCGTCTTCACCGGGAAGATCTCCGAGGCCAGCGCCGGGAGCGGTGCGAAGTACATCGTCATCAATACGCCCAAGACCGTCTGCAAGGCCAGCATCACGCCGAAGCTCGGATGCGTCGACAGCAGCCAGAACATCGGCCAGATCGTCACCAGAAGAAGCGCGGCGGCGATCATCATCGGCCTGGCGCGTCCCACACGGTCCGACCACGCCCCGACAATCGGCGAGAGGAACATCTGCACGATCCCCGTTGCGACCGTCGCCGCGAACGCGACCGACGCCGGCAACCCCAACTGCTTGATCGCATACGTCGGCATGTACAGCACCAGATACGTCGAGACGGTGGCAACGACCACGGCACCGACCGCGAGCAACAGGCGCATCTTCTGATGACTCAGCGTGTCGCGCAGCGGCGTTTGCGTCGGCTCGGCTTCCAGAAACTCCGGCGTCTCGCTCACGTGACGGCGAATGTAATACGCCACCGGGCCGATCAGCAGGCCGAACAGGAACGGCACGCGCCAGCCCCAGCTCTGCATCTGATCCGGCGACAACGTACTCGTGAGCACCGCACCGAAACCGGCCGCAAGCAGTGTCGTCAGCCCCTGACTCGCGACCTGAAAGCTCGCGAAGAAGCCGCGCCGTTGCGGTGCGTGCTCGGCGAGGAACGCCGTGGCGCTGCCGAACTCGCCGCCCGCCGAGAAGCCCTGAATCATGCGTGCCAGCACAATGCCCGCCGGTGCGAGCAAGCCGATGGTCTCGTACGTCGGCATGAACGCGATGATCGCCGTGCCCGCCATCATCAGCAAGATCGTGAG
This sequence comes from Pandoraea oxalativorans, assembly GCF_000972785.3. Classification (NCBI taxonomy): domain Bacteria; kingdom Pseudomonadati; phylum Pseudomonadota; class Betaproteobacteria; order Burkholderiales; family Burkholderiaceae; genus Pandoraea; species Pandoraea oxalativorans. The sequence goes on along the minus strand of NZ_CP011253.3, from coordinate 5,243,312 downwards.
CGTCAGCGCTTCACGACGTCCCCGTCGATCCGCATAGACGCCGATCACAATCGCGCCCAGCGGCCGCATGAAGAACGACACGCCGAACGTGCCGAGCGTGAGTAGCAGCGAGGTCGTGTCGTCGTGCGTGGGGAAGAACAGCTTCGAAATCGTGACGGCGAAAAAGCCGTAAACGACCAGATCGAACCATTCGAGTGCGTTACCGATCGACGCCGATATCACCGCGCGCCAGGTGTGTGAAGTCGAGTGCCCGCGAATATGGGCACCGGCAGCCGTTGCAGTGTTCATGAAGTCTCCATTCGTTGTTTTATGTGTTGAGCATGCTTTTGAGCGTTTTGCGGCGAGCATGCGCGCCGTGCCATGTCCGGTCAGCGCTGCGTGAGCACCTGGGCAATGGCGTGCGCAACGGTGTCGACGTTGCGCGTGTTCAGGCCCGCGACGCACATGCGTCCCGAGCGCAGCACATAGACACCGTGCGTCTCGCGCAGCGCGTCCGCCTGCGCGGCCGACAGGCCCGTGTACGTGAACATGCCGCGCTGCGCGATGTAACGCGACAGCTTCTCGCCGCTCACGTGCGGCGCGAGACGCGCGTGAATCTGTTCGCGCATCGACGCAATGCGCGTGCGCATGCCGTCGAGTTCGGTCTGCCACGCGCTGCGCAGCGACGGCGTCGTCAGCACCTGCGCAACGAGTCGCGCACCGTGCGTCGGCGGATTGCTGTAGTTCGCACGCACGGTGCCCATCAGTTGACCGAACACGCGCGACGCTTCGTCCGCCGTGGCGCAGACCACCGACAGCGCGCCGCAGCGCTCGCCATACAGCGAGAAGTTCTTCGAGAAGGAGTTGGCGACGACCGTCGGCACGCCTGCGTCGGTGAGTGCGCGAACCGCGAAAGCGTCGGCGTCGAGCCCGTCGCCGAAGCCCTGATACGCCATGTCGACGAACGCGATCAGCCCACGCTCGCGCAACACCGGCACGAGCACTTCCCAATGCGATTGCGAGAGGTCGACGCCGGTCGGGTTGTGACAGCACGCATGCAGCAGCACGATGCTCTTGGGCGGCAGCGAGGACAGCTTGTCCATCATGGCGTCGAAGCGCAGTCCGCCGGTGGCGTCGTCGTAATAGGGGTACGACTGCACCGGGAATCCGGCGCTCTCGAACACCACGCGATGGTTGTCCCAGCTCGGATCGCTGATCCAGAGGGTGCTCTCGGGGAAGTAGCGCTTCAGGAAATCGGCCCCGACGCGCAATGCGCCGCCGCCGCCCAGCGTCTGCAAGGTGGCGATGCGCTGCTCGCGCCGTGCGGCGTTCTGCTCGCCGAAGACGAGAGCCTGTACGGCGTCTCGGTACGTCGGGGTGCCCGCCATCGGCAGATAGGGACGCGGACCGATGTCGGCGAGAACGGCGGACTCGGCGTCACGCACGGCCTGCATGACCGGCAGACGGCCGTCGTCGTCGAAGTAGATGCCGATGGACAGGTTGACCTTGTGCTGGCGGGGATCCTGACCGAAGGCTTCGTTCAGGCTGAGGATGGGGTCGCCAGGGTAGGCGTCGACATGGGAAAACATCAGGCTCGCTCCGTCTCGATCGTCGGTTCACGGGGGAATTTTGAAAATCGATTGTGGGCGACGCCCCTTTACGGAACAATCAATCGATTCTGGTCCATTCGTAAGCGAAACTTGATAATCGAAACGCCATGCCCCTGACCCGTGTCACGCTGCGCCAGTTCGAAGCACTGGTGGCCATTGCCGAATTGCATAGCTTTGCCGAGGCAGGTAATCGCCTGGGACTCACGTCGTCCGCCATCAGTCAGTTGGTCGCCGAGCTGGAGTCGGTGCTCGGCTTTCGCATCTTCGATCGCACCACGCGGCGCGTCGCGCTCTCCAGCGCCGGGCGCGACTTTCTGGCGTCTGCCGAATCGGTGCTGCGTTATGTGCAGGCGGCCGAGAAAACGGCCGACGACTTGCGCAACCGAGCGGCCGGTATCGTGCGTGTCGGTGCACCGCTGGTGCTGGCCAGCATGGCGTTGCCTGCGGCGATTCGCGAATACGCTGCCTCGCGGCCGAAGGTCGTGGTGCGTGTGGTCGACACACCCGTCGATGCGCTCATCGATCATGTCGCCAACGGCGATCTCGACATTGCCATCGGTCCGAATCGCGCGACAGGGGCGCATGTGGCCGGTACGCCCGCGTTCGATAGCCCGTGGGTGTTGTGGTGCGCGCCGCAGCATCCGCTCGCGCGCCGCAAGCGCGTGCGGTGGACCGACCTGCGCGACACGCCGCTCGTCGCCACCGGGCGCGATCACGAGCGCAGCGTCGCGCAGATGCGTCAGTCTGCCCCGCCCGACGCGCGTATCGCTTCCATCGATGTCGTCGATAACGTGACGACGGCACTCGGCGTCGCCTCGCAGGGCTTGGCTGCGACGCTGACTCCCGGCTATGTGGCGGCGCTCGCCCATCCGTTCGGATTGCTGATGCGTCGTGTCGTCTCGCCCGAGACGATTCGCCAGGTGTGTGTCTACCGGCCAGTGTCGCGCGCGCCTTCGCCAGCGGCGGAAGGGTTCGCGCAGTTTCTACTTGAGTGGCTGCCGCAGTGGAACGCACGGATCATGGAGACCGCGAAGACGTGATTCACGACGTGGGCATGACGATGTCGCGCCCATCACATGCGCGAGAAAGCAACATTTCGGTAATTAAAATTACGATAAGAAAACCGGATTCGATGATTTAAATAGTTAGTTCTCAATGCGCATTGAAATTTAGGCGTATCGGCATGCGCGCGTGCTGTAGTTTTCGAAGCGATTGGTTTAGTGTTTACGTCAGCATCCACCGGATTGCCTGACGTAAAACGCTTCGTATTGCTACTGATGTGTCTGCTTGACTCCATTCCCGGGAGGTAGAGTGACTCACGCCGAGCACGAACGCTTGCCCCGCCGCCGTCCCGTTGCGACGGCGGCGTCTTTGCTTTTTCTGATCGCCGGTGCCGCGCACGCACAGGTCTATCCGCTACCCACAATCGTCTCCGGCACCACGCTCACGTACGAACAGTTTTACGACGGCAATGTCGTGCCGGTCGGGGAGATTCAGGGGAGCGTGACGATTCACCCCGTCCCGCCTTATCCGACCCATCTCGGCGGCGCCGGGATTTCGGTGTTTCGCGGCGCAAGTGTCACGATCAATCCGAATCTCGGTATCCCCGGGGTCGTGTCGGTGACGTCGGACTACCGCTTAGGTGCGCCGAACGACGCGCTTTACATCGCGAACGGCACCGTCAATATCGTCGCGAGTCAGGCGGGCGTGTTGCTGACCGGCGTCGGCGAACAGGTGCACGGCGTCTACATGCCCGAATCGTCGCAAGGCAACTCGGTGCTGACCGGTGCCAACGTGACCATTGTGACCACCGGCCTGAAAGCCGACGGCATGCGTCCCTATGGCGCATCGTCGACCATCGATCTGAGCGACACGTCGATCACCGTGAACGGTCAGGACAGCTGGGGCGTGCGTTCCTGGGGCGGCAGCAACATCACGCTCACCAACTCGACCGTGACGTCGAAGGGGGCCGTCGGCACGGGGGCTGGTGCTGGCGCGGGCGGTGTGCAGGTGTACAACGGCTCCATCGCCACGATCAACGGCAACTCGACCATCACGACAGCGGTGGCCGGTAATCTCGGACTGAACGCGGAGTCCGGCGGCACGCTCAACACGAACACCGACCCCAACACACCCGGCACCGTGACCGTCAGCACGACCGGCGCGGGCAGTCACGCGGTGCGTATCGGTACGGCGAACGGCAACCTCAATCGGTTGAGTCTCTCGACCACGCAGAACGCGACCTACGGCTTGCTCGTGAACGGCACGTCGACCGTCACCGGATCGCAGGTCGCGGTGAACACGCAAGGCACCTCCGCCTACGGCATGTGGATTTCCGGCAGCACTACGGCCACGCTGAACGGCGGGTCGATCACCACGCAGGGACAGACGGCCTACGGTTTGCTTTCCGGCAGCGGCGCGGCGACGGTGAATCTCTCCGACTTCGCCATTGCCACGCACGGCACGCAGGCCTACGGCATTTATGGGTGGACGGGCAGCACGACCAACTTCGCCGGTGGCACCATCACGACCGATAAGGCGAGTACCTATGGTATCTACGCCAACGCGGGGACCGTCAACCTGCTGCGCAGCAGCGCGAGCGGCGCGGGGACGTCGATCACCACGACGGGGACCAACGCGTACGCCGTGCGCATCCAGAACGGCGGCATGGTCAATGCGACCGGCGCGACGATACGCGCCACAGGCGCTGGCACGGCGGCCATCGTGTTCGACGCGCCGCCAACGCTTAGCGGTCTTCTGACGTCGGCCCCGACGCCGGGCCTGCCGCCCTTGCCCGCGACGACGCCGTTGCTTGCGTCGTCCGACCCGGCCCCGTCGTTCGCCATCGACACGCCGATCCCCGCTGCGCCGACGGATCTCGGCAGCGATCTGCCGTCGCCCGCGCTGAGCGCCGTGTCGCGCGCAGGCATCGCGGCCCCGCTGCGCGCGGGCGGCTACAACATGACCTTGCAGGACACGACCGTGACGTCGGACAGCGGTGTCGCGTTGTGGATCTACGGCGGCATCGCCAACGTCAACCTGGTGAACTCGACGCTGAGCGGCGGCGGCGGGGCGATCAATGCCTCGGCCCGGTCGGGGCTTGGTGCGACGCTCAATCTCGACGCCAGCAACTCGACCATCACGGGGCGTATTTACACGGACAGCAGCAGCACGTCGGTCGTCAACCTGAGTAACAACAGCGCCTGGCATGTGACGGGTTCGTCCAACGTCACCGAGTTGAACAATACCAACAGCCTGGTCGATTTTCCGGTGACGGCGTTGCTCACCTCCGCACCCACCAGCCAGGGGTCGTATCGCAATGTGACGGTCGGCAACGGTTACACCGGCGGCAGCGGCACGGTCGCGCTCAACACGTATCTGAACGCAGGCGGCGCGCTGTCGAATCAGTACACCGACCGTCTGCTGATTCAGGGCAGCGCGAGCGGCACGACGACGCTGCGCGTCAACCCGACGACGGGCAGCCCGGGCGCGCTGACGTCGCTCACCGGGGTGATCAACAACAACGAAGGGATTTCGCTGGTGCAGGTGGCAGGCGCCTCGACATTCAACGCGTTCAGACTGGCGGGCGGTTATGTGGTGGCACCGAATTCGCCGTACGAATACCGGCTCTATGCCTACGGTCCAGGATCGGCCCATGGGACGGCCGACCCGACGCAGAACCTCGTCGGCACTGGCGCGGGCTATTGGGACTACCGGTTGCAGAGCGCCTTTGTGTCGCCCGGAGGGGAGGTGGATCCGGAGGAGCCGGGCAACCCCGGGGGCGGCGTCGATGAGCCGATCCCACCGGATGCGCGGCGTGAGGTGGCGCCGCAGGTGGCGTCTTATCTGAGCGCACCGGCCGCCTTCCTGCAAGCGGGGATGACGGACATCGATTCGTTGCACCGGCGTCTGGGCGAAGTGCGCGACGACCGGATTCTCGGCCGCGACCGTGGACCGGGCGAGATGTTCATGCGCGGCTACGGCGGCAGCTTCAAGTACCGCTCCAACCAGAGCTTTCAGGCGTTCGGCTACGACATGAACGCCGACTACGGCGCGATTCAGATCGGTGGCAATCTGTTCAAGCACTTCACCGATAACGGCACGTGGCGCTTCGGTGCAGCGGGTTCGATGGGATGGCTGCATTACGAGCCGACTGCCATTGACGGGCCGAGCACCACGCGCGCCAGCGTCTATCGTCTGTATGGCTATGGGACGTATCAGAGCCAGCAGGGCTGGTACGTGGACGGCATCGCGTCGGTCGGGTGGTTCAACGGGCGCACGACGACCGAGGCGCGCGGCGATGTCGCGCCGATGCGGGGCAACAGCTACGCGGCGTCCATCGAAGCCGGTTATCCGCTGGCGCTCGCGTATGGCATGAACCTGGAGCCGCAGTTGCAGTTCGTCGGCCAGCACCTCGGCTTCGACAATGTGACCGATGCCGACGGACTGGCCGTGAACATCGGCTCACAGAACCAGTTCACCGGACGCCTCGGCGTGCGGCTCACGCGTCCTTTCGATGTCAGCACCGGGCGCATCACGCCGTACTTCGGGTTCGACGTCATCCACGCGTTCGTCGGCGGCACCAATGTTCAGGTCAGCGACGCGATGTTCCAGACCGGCAAGTACGGCGATTCGATGATGTTCTCGCTGGGAGTGAACAGCGTGCAGGGCGCGAGCTTCTCGCTGTATGGCCGTGTGTCGTATCAGAAGAGCTTCGGCACGGGGGGGCATGCGCGGCGTGCTGGTAAACGTCGGCGCGAAATACACGTTCTGATGCGCGGGCGGCGCACCCGTCGACGCGGTGTCGCCGGGTGCGGTGCGTGTCGAAACTTAGCGACGCTTGGTCTCGGGCGTGGGGAGGGCCGCGAGGTCTTCGCTCAGTTGCGCGCGCAACGTGGCGATGGCCGCCGTGGTGTCGGTCGGTTTCAGTTCCTCACGCGCGATGGCCTCGCGCAAGTGGTGACGCAGCATCGGGTCGCGCGTTTGCGTCAGTGTCTCGCGATAGAACGGCAGGACATTCTCAGGATGACCGCCGATGCGATAGAGATGCGCGATTTCCTCGATGGTACGAACTGCAGCAAAGCCCGGGCCGCCGTGCCCGGCCGGGCCCATAGGCCCGCGCTGATCGGGGCCACCGAAGTGCGGGCCCATGCCCGGCGGCGGAGGCGGCATCTCGCCCAGTGTGGCGGCGGCAGCGGGCAGGCTGACGCCGGTGGCCGTCAGCGCGAGCATCAGCGCAAGGCTGCTCACGGTTTGGCGCATCGAAATCTTGGTCATATGGACTCCGTATCAAATACGTTCACTGAATTGTCGAACGACGGGGCCAAGCGTAACGCGCCTCGAATGGCCGACAGCGGGGCGGTAACGACATGTAAGGCGGGGCACGGTGCGAGGGCCGATGAGATCGGCTGGCGAAGGCGGCGGCCTCGGCGGGCACGTCGCTACGTCCGACCCGGTTGGTGCTGTTCGGTAATCCGAAGGGCGGTACGCCCGTGATGGCCGCAAACCCCCATGCAGGACTGGAACTGCCATTGAAAGTGATGGTGTGGGCTGCGAGCGCCGACGACGTGCGTGTGGATTTCCTGAATCCCGGACCGTCGCTGAGCGCGTTGTACGGCATCGACTCCGCGCAGGTGGCGGCGTTCGGCGGTGTGGTGAAACTGCTGGAAGCGGCGCTCGCGAAAGCGCCGGACTGAGTCCCGGACGGCGCGCTGGACGCAACGCGGGCGGGTTCGGACGTCGAAACGATGGACGGCGCTTTACGGCGACAAGGCGCGATTTATGCGTCAGGCGGTCGCAGGGCGCGTTGTGTGACGTGGCGTCGAGCCTTATCCGGCGGGCTTTCCGACGCGCTGTGAATCGTCTCAAAAGTCCCTATACTGATCCGGCCTAACTGTGTCTGGCCAACTCGAACGTATCGAGTGGCCGCGCCCGATCCCAGGGCGTTGTTCGATGTCAGGGCGCAGGCATTTCCCCCTTTTTGATGGAGCAACTTCCGTGTCGAACAGTCAATGGATTCGTGTTGAAACCGTGGATGGCGCCTTCGATGCCTATCTGGCATTGCCGCCGAATGGTAAGACGGCCAGCGCCCAGGGCGTCGTGCTGGTGCAGGAAATCTTCGGCGTGAACGAGCATATTCGCGGCGTGGCCGATCAGTACGCGATGGACGGTTATGTCGTGCTCGCGCCGGACATCTTCTGGCGCTCGGCGCCGCGCATCGAACTCGGCTACTCGGGCGACGACTGGGGCCGCGCGATGGAACTGCGCAAGGCGGTCGACGTCGAGAAGGCCGTGAAGGATATCGAAGCGACGGTGAAGGCGCTGCGGGGCAAGCTGGACGCGGGTGCCAAGGTCGCCGCCATCGGCTATTGCTTCGGCGGTCTGCTGTCATACCTGAGCGCGGCGCGTGGTTTGGTCGACGCCGCCGTGCCGTACTACGGCGGCGGCATTCACAACTATCTGAGCGAAGCGGCCCACCTCAACGTGCCGACGCAGTTCCACTATGGCGCGCTCGACAGTCACATCACGCCTGACATCGTCGCGCAGGTGAGCGAGGCCGTGAAGTCGCGCCCGAGCACCGAAGTGTTTGTGTACCCGAACGCGGATCACGGCTTCAACTGCTGGTCGCGCGAGTCGTACCATCAGCCCTCGGCCGCGCTGGCCCACGGCCGTGCGCTCGAATTCCTGGCGAAGTCGTTCGCGAAGTAAGGCATTGTTTTCCTCGGTGGCCATGCGTGGCCATCGAGTCGGTAAACGCGAAGAAGCCCGCTGATGCGGGCTTCTTCGTTTTCGTGCGTCCCGGCTAAAAAAGCCCGTCGCCGAAGCGACGGGCAAAGTCCTGTGCGTCGAACCGCTACGCACAGCGACAGGAGTCTTAGGTCGGGAAAGACCGGAGATCACACTGAGCACCGGCAACCGGTGCGTCGTTATGCGCAGAACGCGCGCCGCGCCGCGGCCTCTCGTCGGGCAAGAGGTCCGCGGCGCGGCGAGTTACATTACGAACCGAAGTAGGTCGTGCCTGCACGTTGCTGGCCGCCCACCGAACCCATCGTGATCGGGGCGCTGGCCGTTGCCGGTTGTGCGCTCGGGGCTGCCTTCGGGTAGACGGCGTCGTGTTGCACCACGAGACCGGCCTGTTGCGCCTGAACGAGTTCTTCACGAACCTGTGCGCGGCTCAGGGCGCTGGTTTGCGGAACCCACGAGAATTCCGAGGGGCCGTCGAATGCGTCGCTGGCGAAAGCCGAACCGGCCGAAACAGCCAGCATTGCGGAAACGAGGGCCGAGGTAATAAGGGTGCGCTTCATGATATTTCTCCTGTCTTGTGGAGTCTGTTCCTGTCCCATTCGGGCTCGCGTTGCCTGGCCAAAGGGGCGGTCGCGAGGAATGGTCCGAAGCGAATATCGGGAATATTCGCGAGGGCCATGACGTGGCGAGCGCCCCTTTGGGTGGGCAACCCGTAGGGAACGTGCCCTGCCGGCCGTCTGGCGGCGTTGCACGCAGCTTATTTGGGCGACCAAACGGCGCCGCGTGCGCCTTGCCAGCCAGCCGGCAGAACACGTTCGCGAGCCCGAATGGGACAGGAACAGACTCCGATGAGGCGATGTTCAATTCATCGTCGACAGTTGAAGTGTATTAATGCGGTCCATCGCGATAAAGACGACTTATTACAAGCAACTGTTGCTTAGATGGAAATAATCGTCCGAACCCTTTTGGAGACATCCGATGCTCTATCTCTGGATCAAGGCGGTGCATCTGATCGCGGTCATCACTTTCGTTGCGGGGCTTGTGACGATGGCGCTGGGCGGGCGTCTCGCGCAACCGGAGTGGCGTCGTGTGGCGCGACGGGCAGACTATGCACTGGCGTCGCCCGCATTGATCGTGGTGTGGATCACAGGACCGACGCTCGCCATCATGGCTAACGGGTGGCACGCACCTTGGCTCATGGCCAAGCTTGTGTTCGTGGTTGTGATGTCCGCGTTGCACGGGCGGTTATCGGCCACGTTGCGGCGTCTGGAGCGCAACGGAAGTACGCAGCCGCCCGCCGTGTTCGGACGCGCGCTGCCCGTTACCCTCGTTTCGATGACCATCGTCGTCGTGCTCGTGATCGTCAAACCGTTCTGAGCGGTGCACGGATTGCAATGACGCGGTAAGGAATTCGGGCCGCGTTCGGCTTGGTTGGGGCCTGGTAGGGCTTGGTAGGGGCGAGGGGGCGGTGTTACGCTGACGACGTCGCCAAATACGTCCCAAATTTCGCCTTTTTTGAGGCTTGGTCCCAATGCCGATCACCAGTGCGATACCCCTGGAGTTTCAGGCTCACGACCGCCCCGTCGGCGCGTTGGCGAAAGACTACCCCGATGGTCATGTGGTGCGTCCTCACAGTCATCGACGCGCGCAATTGATGTATGCGAGCGCCGGTATTCTGGAAGTCCGCACCGATACATCGTTCTGGGTGATTCCGCCGCAGCGCGCGTTGTGGATTCCGGCCAACGTCACGCATGAAGTGCGCATGCGCGGCAAGGTGGAGATGCGCACGATTTATGTCGACGTCGAACGACTCGGCATGGCAGCCTCCGATGTGCCGGTCGTCATCCGAGTCTCGGCGCTGCTGCGCGAGTTGATTCTGCGCGCGATGACGTTACCGCCCGACTGGTCGCTGCAGGGTAAGGATGCGCTCGTGATTGCGCTGCTGCTCGAAGAGGTCGAGTGGAAAAGCGATTCGCCGCTCCACCTGCAAGTGCCACGCGACGCGCGTCTGCGCAAGATCTTCGACACGTATCTGACATCGCCCGCAGACCCCCGCAGTCTCCAGGACTGGGCCGTGGAGGTGGGGGCGTCGAGCCGTACGCTGGAGCGTCGCTTCATGACGGAATTCGGTTTGCCGTTCCGGGAGTGGCGTCAGCAGATGCGGCTGCTGGGGGCTTTGCCGTTGCTGGGGGCCGGGCGGCCCATCACGCAAGTGGCGCTCGAAGTCGGTTACGACACGCCGAGCGCCTTTTCCACCATGTTCCGCCGCTTTATGGGCGTGACGCCAAGCGAATACCTGACGCGCGCCCGCGGCCCGGAGTGAGCCAGTGCATCGCGTCCCACATGTCGTCATAGACCGGGACACCTTCGTCGAGCAGCGGCGAACGCTGACGTTTCGAGCCGATGCCGACGAAATCGATGCCGAGCTTGCGCGCGACCTTCAGATCCCACATCCCGTCGCCGATCGAGACCACCGCCCGCGGGCGCGTAATTCCGTAACCCGCCTGCGCCCGTTTGATCGCCTCGGCCACCAACTGGTCGCGCGAGCTGTATTCGGACGCGGTGATGAGCATCGCGTCCGTGTAATCGATGGCCACGGAGCGCAGTTTGCGGTGACTGACCTGCCGGATGCCGCCCGTGGCGAACACCACCCCCCAGCGCGAGCGGTGCGCGGCCTCGACGAAGGCGCGCGCACCGGGGATCTCGGCCAGCCCGTGCGCATTGAGCAGGGCGGTAAAGCGCTCGTCGATCTCGTGCTCGAAGCGGGCCAGATCGTGCGGCTGCGGCAAGGCGCGACCGTTCTCGGCGTGGGCGTGAATCAGGATCCCGGTGTCGGTGTGATGCGGATAGCTTCCCCAGTCGGTGTTCAATTCATCGAACGCTAGCGATTCCATCGCGCCGAGCAAGGCGCGTTGATGAATGCGCACCGAGTCGGTCAGCGTACCGTCGACATCGAGGACCAAAATGCTGTCTTTCTCGAAACTTGCCTGCATGGCGGGTAGTGGACTCGTGTCAGGGCGGCGTGGGGGGAGCCACCGCCGAAATGAGGGAGTGTACGAATTCGCCAGAGTAAGTAAAACGTGCCGAGTGACAGCGGCTACGCCTGATGCGACAGATCGAGCTACGGGAAATGATAGCTTGACGTCGCCCCGTCATTTTCCGAAGCGAGGGCGGCCAAGCTGGCGGTACTTCCGATCCAGCCGTTCGAGCTCCGCGACCGCTTTGGCCATTTCATCGAGTGACACGCTATTGCTGCGTGACGTACGGCGTCTAAGTTGCTGCGGGGGAGGTTCGATGGCTTCCGTCGTTTCTGCCGCTTCCGTGGGTGTCAGGGACGTCGCGAGTGCCGGTTCGGGAGAGCAGAGCGGTTGTCTGATGTCGGCGTGCGATATCGGCGCGAGCGACTCGCGGGTCGCGCCGTAGGCGAAGTCGTGATAGCGCCGATGCCCGTCATGCAGATGCTTCGCGAGGGTCCGGATGAGATTGGGGCGTCGTAGCTCGGCGTGAAGCGGTAACGGCGTCGCATCGAAGTTCTCGGGAATGTCGCCGAACAACTGCTGCTGGTGTCGGGCGGCGTGGGTTTTGATGTCCTTATCGACCCATTCGACCGTATCCGGCGTGGCCAGCGAGACGAACAGGAGCAACTGCCGGTCACGGGCAGGAATGCGGATATAGGCGCCTAGCGTTGCGCGTTGGATCTCAGGCGCCCCCAGGGGAAGACGCAGATCGGCTTGTTGAAACGGTATATCGATGCCATGCCGCCGGGCTTCCGGCACGCTCGTGACCAACCGCGTTACCGACAACTGCGGGATCTCGATATAGGCCCCGGTGTTCTTCAGCAGGCGTCCCATGCCGGGCAACAACTGGTTCAGCCGCTTGGTCAGTCGCTGTTCGATGGAGCGAACGGAATATTGGCCTCGCGACTCCGCGGCACGGGCGTTGGCGAACTCCCGCTCCAGGGTTGCGCTGTTACGCCGCTCACGCGACAGCGCTTTGCGCATCTCCGGCCCCAGCGACGCCTCGCAGCCCGCGAGCAGCAGACGGCTTGCGTCGATGTCGATGTGGGCGTCGGGGGGCAAGTCGAGAAGGCAGTTCTGTGCATCGTCGCGCGCACCGACAACGCACACTGGCCGCACGTCGGCCAGCCGCTGCGCGAAGACGTGGGCCCGTGTGACCGGCGGGTGCGACCAATTGGAGGACGCAGCGTTTTGCACGGTGGGCCAGTCCCGGACGACCGGCGCAATCATGGTGGACGAGATCGGTGCGGAGGCGGCGCGTGTCAGGTCGGTTGCGACGCGCAGCGTATGGGCGTGTACGTGCATTGCGGGGAGCGCCTTGGCTGCACTCGCGGCCGACGTCAGCCATTCGGACATTGAGTTGAGAATCATCGTCACTCCGGTTGAGGTCACGGGGGATTTCCGTGAACCGGAGTATTCCTGCTGAGGCAAATCGGATTGTCGGGTTGAGGCCCCGATATTTGCAGATGGGGATCGGCGCTTTCGCCGCCTATGCACGACGTCAGCCTCGACGCTCCGGTCGCGCCCCTCACCGGGTGGCAGGGAGCGCGACCGCCGGAGACCGTCAGGCGTTTTGTTCCTTGTCCATCCACCGATGCAGGCGCTCGAAGACCTGTGCCCGTTGCCGGGGATTGAGGCCGTCGAACGTGCCCGCGTCGCACAGCGCCTGACGGGCGTTGCGGTGACTGTCCCGGGCGACCCGCTCGCGCGGCCCGGCCGCGGCGAATCGGTAGTAGCGCTTCACGCCGTTGTGCAGATATCTGGCGAGCGTCTGTTCGATGGTGCCCTTGCGGGGAATGCTGCGGAAGGTCGTGGCCTCCGGGGATTCCGACAGGTAGTTGGGACGGCGACCGAACGTCTGCCCGGAGTGACGAAAGAAGTGTTCGTGCAGCGCCCGGAATTCGACCTGGGAATCGGGATACGGCCCCGACTCCGCAAGCCATTCCTCGTAGCCGTTGTTGGCGGGCGGCCCTGATGGCCGGATGTCGTCGATGAGGTAAAAGCCCGCAAGCGAAACGATGAACGGTTGCACGGGGTGGTCCTTCGGTGGCACGACATACGCACCCAGCATGGCGTCGCGAAGGAAGCTGCGTCCGTCCATGACGAGCGAGGTGGCGTCGGGAGCGTTCGGTTTCACGCCATTGCGGCGGGCCTCATCGACGCCGGAGTAGAAGCGACGAAAACTGTGACGCGGTACCACGATCGATGTCTCGCTATGACGGAACGCCTGCTGGACGTCGTCCGGCATGGCATGAAGCGCGGTCCTGATCCGGGCCTCCAGCGACGCTATCGAATACTTGCCTCGTAGGTCGCGGCTGTATTGCTTTCGATACGCTCGTGCGAGTTGCCAGGCTTCGCGCTGCGTACTGGCCAGTTCGCACGCGATCGCCGGTGGCAGCGATCGGCTGCATCCGGACTCGACCAAGCGGCTGACCGGCACCATGCTCGGCTCACCGGGCGGCAGGTCGAGCAAGCAGTTCTTTCGGTCGTCGTGATGGCCGACGACGCACACGTCGACCAAATCGGCCAATCGGGTTTTCAGGAAATGGTGATAGGACTGCGGTTCGAGACCGATGGGCGGTAAAACGGGTTTGGGGACTTCGCGCGTGACATGGGGACATGGCGAATCCGACGTGATGTTGCGGGCGCGCTCAAAGGTCTGGCCGGGGCGATCCCTGAAGTTCGCGAACCATGGGGTGGCGCTCGCCGCCGCCAACACCTGCGTCGCAATATGGCTGATGTTCATGCGCTTGCTCCGGTAGATGGCGCGCGCAACACGGCACGCCCGACCGGACTTTGCGTGAGCCCGCCGGCAGGGGCTTCTGCCGTGCGCGCGGGGCCTGTCGGTATCGGGACGAAAGCGGGACGGAGGCGGGACGAAAGCGGGACGGAAGCGGGCCCCGATGCCTCCCGTACCCCGCTGCCGGCGGCAAGTCTCAGACGATCGCGGCGCGTAAGCTCGGCGGCGCTTCGCGCAGCAGCGACCGCAGACGCTTGAGCGCACTGGACAGGCGCTCCGGATCACGCACGCCGCCCAGTGAAATGCGGATCGCGTTGGGCGCGTCCGACGACAGGCAGAAGGCGTCTGCGGGCGTGACGGCGAGTCCCTCGGCGCGCGCGGCCAGGGTCAGTTCGCGGGCCGTCCACGGGGCGGGCAACGCGTGCCAGAGATGGATACCCTGAATCGGTGGGTCGCTAGCGTCACCCAAAATGTCGGCAGCGATGGCCTGACGCTGCGCAGCGGCTTCCTTTACACCCTCCATGAGGCGGTCGGCAGTGCCGTCATGGATCCACTGCGTGGCCAATCCCGCCATCAAGGGCGGTGCCATCAACGCGAACGAATGCAACGTACTGAGGAAGACATCGCGCTTGCGGTCGTCCGCCAGACGGACATATGCGGTGCGCAGGCCCGGCGTCAGACATTTTGACAGCGTGGATACATAGTGCACACGATGCGGCGAGAGGCGGGCGAGCGGCGGCGGGGCATCCGGCAGGAGACGCCAGTAGGGATCGTCTTCGATGAGCATCAGGTCGAGCTTGTCCGCCACGGCGAGCAGTTCCCGGCGGCGGCGCTCGGGCATCGTGCGCGTGGTCGGGTTCTGGAGTGTGGGGTTCAGATAGACGAGGCGTGCGTGATGCTCGCGGGCGGCAGCGGCCAGCGCGTCGGGCAGCATGCCGTCGGCATCGGCGGCCACACCCTCCAGACGACGGCCGAGCGAGCGCGCCGCACTGCGCACCCCCGGGTAGACGATCGGCTCACACAACACCGTTTCGTCCCGCTGGGTCTCGGTGAGCAGCAATGCCGCCAGCGTGGCTTGTGCGCCGGGGCAGACGAGCACGTCCGCCGGGTCGAGGGCGCCGAGCATCGGCGCAAGCCAGAGTGTGCCGGCCTGACGGTCGGCAACGCCCCCGTCCCCCAATTGATACGCCATGAGCATCGAGGCATCGGTATGCCGCAGGACTTCGTCGATTCCCTTCTGCAGCAACTCGCCAAGGAACTGCCCGGACGGCGCGGGCGGAATGTTCATGCCCAGGTCCAGCACCTGATCGAGCGCCACGCGCGGCTTGCTGACGAAGGTGCCTAGCGGGCCGCGTCCTTCGATGGCGCTCCGGTCGCGCGCCCGGTTGTACGCGCGTGTAACCGTGGTGAAGTCGATGCCCAGCCACGACGCCAGTTCGCGCTGCGCCGGCAGGCGGTCGCCGGGGCGCAGGCGACCGTCCGCGACCGACTGCTCGATGAAGCTCGCCAGCCTCAGATAGCGGGGGCCTTTGCCCGCAGTGAGCGCAGGTTTCCAGAAGGTGGCGCGAAGCGTGTCGTGGGAAGTGTCCATAACCATGTCGGTGTTATGTATGGAAATTCGTACGTAAATCAGCTGTGTATGCAGTGTAGTTTGCATACATGTGCGTCGCAAGTCTTGAATTTGGGAGGGAGGGACGCACCTTGAGCCGGGTGCCTGCGGCAGTGTGCGATCCGTGGTGACGACGACCATGACCGACCATGACCGACCATGACCGACCATGACCGACCATGACCGACCATGACCGTTAACAATCAACGACTTACGGCGAGAATTTGCGCGAGAGCGCGTTGACACTTGCCAAAGGCGGGGGTATAGTCGCAGGCTCCGGTTTTTCCGGCGGCATGCCCGTGTCCAATGCAAAGTGCTTATGCATCAAGCGTTTAGATGCGGACTATCCGCAAGAGCAGCCGGGGAGTACGCAGTAAAGTCGCATGACGGCCCGCCTTGGCTTTCATGCTTTTGACACGTTTAGGAAATCACAATGCCAACGATTAACCAATTGGTCCGCAAGCCGCGCACCTCTGCTCAAATCAAGAGCAAGAGCCCGGCCCTGCAGGACTGCCCGCAGCGTCGCGGCGTGTGCACCCGTGTGTACACCACGACGCCGAAGAAGCCGAACTCCGCACTTCGTAAGGTTGCCAAGGTGCGCCTGACGAACGGTTTCGAAGTCATTTCGTACATCGGCGGTGAAGGCCACAACCTGCAGGAACACTCGGTCGTGCTGATTCGCGGCGGTCGTGTGAAGGACTTGCCGGGTGTGCGTTACCACATGGTGCGCGGTAGCCTCGACACGCAAGGCGTCAAGGACCGTAAGCAAGCCCGTTCGAAGTACGGCGCGAAGCGTCCGAAGGCCTAAGCGGCTTAGCGGATATACGTTCGGTGATGGTGGTACATCGTCACTGAGTAAGTGGTCACTCGGCCCGAAAGTGGCTAGTAGGTGGCCTGGAGCCCAGCTCCAACTGAATCAATTAAGGAAGAAATCATGCCGCGTCGTCGCGAAGTCCCCAAGCGCGAAGTGTTGCCCGATCCGAAGTTCGGCAACGTTGAAGTCGCTAAATTCATGAACGTGCTCATGCTTGCCGGCAAGAAGTCGGTGGCAGAGCGCATCGTTTATGGTGCTTTCGAGCAGATCCAAACCAAGGCGGGCAAGGATCCGCTGGAAGTCTTCAACACGGCTCTCGGTAACGTGAAGCCGGTGGTTGAAGTCAAGAGCCGCCGTGTTGGCGGTGCAAACTATCAAGTTCCGGTCGAAGTGCGTCCGTCGCGTCGTATGGCATTGGCGATGCGTTGGTTGCGTGAGGCCGCGAAAAAGCGTAGCGAAAAGTCGATGGCTCTGCGCCTGGCTGGTGAGCTGATCGAAGCCTCGGAAGGTCGTGGCGGCGCCATGAAGAAGCGTGACGAAGTTCACCGCATGGCTGAAGCCAACAAGGCCTTCTCGCACTTCCGCTTCTGACGCTGGCAAGCAGTACCTAGAGCAGAAACCGGGGCGGGTGCGCATGAGAAATTGCGCCTCGCCCGTTTGTGTTAGTAGCCCCCTCAAAAATGGCGGCTACATTGAAAGAGGCTTAAAGTGGCTCGTACAACCCCTATCGAGCGCTACCGCAACATCGGTATTAGCGCTCACATCGACGCAGGTAAAACCACGACGACCGAGCGCATTTTGTTCTACACCGGTGTGAACCACAAAATCGGTGAAGTGCACGATGGCGCGGCGACGATGGACTGGATGGAGCAGGAACAAGAGCGCGGCATCACGATTACGTCGGCTGCCACGACCTGCTTCTGGTCCGGCATGGCCAGCAACTATCAAAAGCACCGCATCAACATCATCGACACCCCGGGGCACGTCGACTTCACGATTGAAGTCGAGCGCTCGATGCGTGTTCTCGATGGCGCGTGCATGGTGTATTGCGCTGTGGGTGGCGTGCAGCCCCAGTCGGAAACCGTGTGGCGTCAGGCCAACAAGTACGGCGTGCCGCGTCTGGCGTTCGTCAACAAGATGGACCGTACCGGCGCGAACTTCTTCAAGGTCTACGACCAGTTGAAGAACCGCCTGAAGGCCAACCCGGTGCCGGTGGTGGTGCCGATCGGCGCTGAAGAAAGCTTCAAGGGCGTGGTCGACCTCATCAAGATGAAGGCGATCATTTGGGACGAAGCTTCGCAAGGCATGAAGTTCGACTACGTCGACATTCCCGCCGAGCTGCAAGCTGAAGCCCAGAAGTGGCGCGAAGGCATGGTCGAGGCCGCTGCCGAGTCGAGCGAAGAGATGATGAACAAGTACCTGGAAGAGGGCGACCTCTCCGAGGCAGACATCATCAAGGGCATTCGTGTGCGTACCATCGCTTGCGAAATCCAGCCGATGCTGTGCGGTACCGCGTTCAAGAACAAGGGTGTGCAGCGTATGCTGGACGCCGTGGTCGACTTCCTGCCGTCGCCGGTGGACATTCCGCCGGTCACGGGTACGAATGACAAGGAACAGCCGGTCGAGCGCCGTGCTTCGGACGACGAGAAGTTCTCGTCGCTGGCGTTCAAGATCATGACGGACCCGTTCGTTGGTCAGTTGGCGTTCTTCCGCGTCTATTCGGGCGTTGTGAACAAGGGCGACACGGTGCTGAACTCGGTCAAGGAAAAGAAGGAACGCCTGGGCCGTATTCTGCAGATGCACGCGAACCAGCGTGAAGAAATCGACGAAGTGCGTGCGGGTGACATCGCCGCTGCTGTCGGTCTGAAGGATGTGACGACCGGTGACACGCTGTGCGATCCGTCGGCACCGATCGTGCTCGAGCGCATGGTGTTCCCGGAGCCGGTGATTTCGCAGGCTGTCGAGCCGAAGACCAAGGTCGACCAGGAAAAGATGGGCATCGCCCTGAACCGCCTGGCGCAGGAAGACCCGTCGTTCCGCGTGCAGACCGATGAAGAATCGGGTCAGACCATCATTTCGGGTATGGGCGAGCTCCACCTCGAAATTCTGGTCGATCGTATGAAGCGCGAATTCGGCGTGGAAGCCAACATCGGCGCTCCGCAGGTTGCTTACCGCGAAACCATTCGCGCGACGGCAGCCGACGTGGAAGGTAAGTTCGTCAAGCAGTCGGGCGGTCGCGGCCAGTTCGGTCACGCTGTCATTACGCTTGAGCCGAGCGAGCAAGGCGCTGGTTACAAGTTCTTCGACGAGATCAAGGGTGGTGTGATTCCGCGTGAATACATCCCGGCCGTTGATAAGGGTATTCAAGACACCCTGAAGAGCGGTGTTCTCGCCGGCTTCCCGGTCGTTGACGTGACGGTTCACCTGACGTTCGGTTCGTACCACGATGTGGACTCGAACGAAAACGCGTTCCGTATGGCTGGTTCGATGGCTTTCAAGGAAGCCATGCGCCGTGCCAAGCCGGTCATCCTCGAGCCGATGATGGCCGTGGAAGTGGAAACGCCGGAAGACTACATGGGTAACGTGATGGGCGACTTGTCGAGCCGTCGCGGCATTATCCAGGGCATGGACGACATGGTCGGCGGCGGCAAGATCGTGCGCGCTGAAGTTCCGCTGTCGGAAATGTTCGGCTATTCGACGTCGCTGCGTTCGGCCACGCAAGGCCGCGCCACGTACACGATGGAGTTCAAGCACTACGCTGAAGCTCCGAAGAACGTGAGCGAAGCCATCATCAGCAACAAGAGCAAGTAATTCATTTGTAGGGTGTCCGCATCATCCGGTGCGGCACCCGACACACTGTTTAATCGTCTATTCAGTATCTGAGGATTCGGAAATGGCAAAGGAAAAATTCGAGCGGACTAAGCCGCACGTGAACGTCGGTACGATTGGCCACGTTGACCACGGCAAGACCACCCTGACGGCTGCTATCGCAACGGTTCTGTCGGCCAAGTTCGGCGGCGAAGCCAAGAAGTACGACGAAATCGACGCGGCGCCGGAAGAAAAGGCACGTGGTATCACGATCAACACGGCACACATCGAGTACGAAACGGCTTCGCGCCACTACGCACACGTTGACTGCCCGGGCCACGCCGACTACGTCAAGAACATGATTACCGGTGCTGCCCAGATGGACGGCGCAATCCTGGTTTGCTCGGCTGCTGACGGCCCGATGCCGCAAACGCGTGAGCACATCCTGCTCGCCCGTCAGGTCGGTGTGCCGTACATCATCGTGTTCCTGAACAAGTGCGACATGGTCGACGACGCCGAGCTGCTCGAGCTGGTCGAAATGGAAGTTCGCGAGCTTCTCTCGAAGTACGACTTCCCGGGCGACGACACGCCGATCATCAAGGGTTCGGCCAAGCTGGCGCTGGAAGGCGACAAGGGCGAACTGGGCGAAGTGGCGATCATGAACCTGGCCGACGCGCTGGATTCGTACATCCCGACGCCGGAGCGCGCTGTTGACAAGCCGTTCCTGATGCCGGTGGAAGACGTGTTCTCGATCTCGGGTCGCGGCACGGTGGTCACGGGTCGTATCGAGTCGGGCGTGGTCAAGGTCGGCGAAGAAATCGAAATCGTCGGTATCAAGATGGACGGCGACAAGCCGCACATCGACAAGACGACCTGCACGGGCGTTGAAATGTTCCGCAAGCTGCTCGACCAAGGTCAGGCAGGCGACAACGTTGGTCTGCTGCTGCGCGGCACGAAGCGTGAAGACGTTCAGCGTGGTCAGGTTCTGGCCAAGCCGGGCTCGATCAAGCCGCACATGGAATTCACGGCCGAAGTGTACGTGCTGTCGAAGGACGAAGGTGGTCGTCACACGCCGTTCTTCAACAACTACCGTCCGCAGTTCTACTTCCGTACGACGGACGTGACGGGCTCGATCAGCCTGCCGGCCGACAAGGAAATGGTCATGCCGGGCGACAACGTGTCGATCAGCGTCAAGCTGATCGCCCCGATCGCCATGACCGAAGGTCTGCGCTTCGCAATCCGCGAAGGTGGCCGTACGGTTGGCTCGGGCGTCGTTGCCAAGATCGTCGCCTAATAGCGGATTGAACGACGATGCGGGGTTTCGGCCTCCATCGTCGTGATTCTGTTTGCTCTTTGTGATTTACCCGGCGCCCGAACGAGGGTTGCCATGCTCTTTGGTGAAATTCCATGCAGAACCAAAAGATCCGTATCCGCCTGAAGGCTTTCGACTACCGCCTGATCGACCAGTCGGCTGCCGAAATCGTTGAAACCGCCAAGCGCACCGGCGCAATCGTCAAGGGCCCGGTGCCCCTGCCGACGCGCATCGAGCGTTTCGACATCCTGCGTTCGCCGCACGTCAACAAGACGTCGCGCGACCAGCTCGAAATCCGCACGCACCAGCGCCTGATGGACATCGTCGATCCGACGGACAAGACGGTTGACGCGCTGATGAAGCTCGACCTGCCGGCTGGCGTCGACGTCGAAATCAAGCTGCAGTAAGGCTTGAGAGCGATTTCGCTCTTGAAAGCCCCGCCAATGCTGGACCGGCGGGGCTTTTGTTATGTGATTTAGCAACACTTGTCAAGCGATAAAAGTCCGCCTATAATGGCGGGCTCAAGTGTAGTTTTGAAAAGATGGCCCACATCCGTGGACCATCCTTTTGTCATTTAGGCCCGGCCAATCGCAGTCGGGAATGGAGAAAATCATGAGCCTTGGCCTTGTCGGTCGCAAGGTTGGCATGACGCGTATTTTCACGGACGACGGCGATTCGATTCCCGTCACCGTGCTCGACGTGTCTAACAACCGTGTGACGCAAATCAAGACGGATGAAACGGACGGCTATACCGCCGTTCAAGTCACTTTCGGCAATCGTCGCGCTTCGCGCGTGACCAAAGCCGCCGCCGGTCACTATGCGAAAGCTGGTGTTGAAGCCGGTGAAATCCTCAAGGAATTCCGCATCGATGCTGCCAAAGCTGCTGAACTGCAGCCGGGCGCAGCCGTGGGTGTCGATCTGTTCCAGGTAGGCCAGAAGGTCGACGTGCAAGGCGTGTCGATCGGTAAGGGCTACGCAGGTACCATCAAGCGTTACAACTTCGCTTCGGGCCGCGCATCGCACGGTAACTCGCGTTCGCACAACGTGCCGGGTTCGATCGGTATGGCGCAGGATCCGGGCCGTGTGTTCCCGGGTAAGCGCATGACGGGTCACCTGGGTGACGTCACGACGACGGTACAGAATCTCGAAATCGCGCGCATTGACGCTGAACGTGGCCTGATCTTCGTGAAGGGTGCCGTTCCGGGCGCCAACGAAGGCAAGGTTTTCGTGACCTCGGCAGTCAAGGCCAAACTCGCGAAGGGAGCGTAACAATGGAACTGAAGCTCCTGAATGAGCAAGGTCAGGAAGGCGCTGCGGTCAACGCGTCGGACGTCGTGTTCGGCCGTGACTACAACGAAGCGCTGATCCATCAGGTTGTGGTGGCTTATCAAGCCAACGCCCGCAGCGGCAATCGTGCGCAGAAGGACCGTGAACAGGTCAAGCACACGACGAAGAAGCCGTGGCGTCAGAAGGGTACGGGCCGCGCTCGTGCCGGTATGTCGTCGAGCCCGCTGTGGCGCGGCGGTGGCCGCATCTTCCCGAATTCGCCGGAAGAGAACTTCACCCACAAGGTCAACAAGAAGATGTACCGCGCCGGTGTGTGCTCGATTCTGTCGCAGCTCGCCCGTGAAGGTCGTCTGTCGGTGGTCGAGGACATCAAGCTGGATGCGCCGAAGACCAAACTGCTCGCTGAAAAGATCAAGGCCATGGGTCTTGAGTCGGTGCTGCTGATCACGGATAGCGTGGACGAGAACCTGTTCCTGGCCTCGCGCAATCTGGCTCACGTTGCCGTCACCGAGCCGCGTTTCGCCGACCCGCTGTCGCTCATCTACTTCAAGAAGGTGCTGCTGACGAAGGGCGCGATCGCCAAGATTGAGGAGATGCTGTCATGAGCGACGTGCGTAAAAACGACCATCGTCTGTACCAGGTCTTGCTCGCGCCGGTGATCTCCGAAAAGGCGACGCTGGTGGCTGACAAGAATGAACAAGTGGTGTTCCAAGTTGCACGCGACGCGAACAAGCAAGAAGTGAAGGCTGCTGTTGAGCTTCTCTTCAAGGTTGAAGTCGAGTCGGTGCAGATCCTGAACCGTAAGGGCAAGCAAAAGCGCTTTGGCCGCTTCATGGGTCGTCGCGACCACGAGAAGAAGGCTTACGTGAGCTTGAAGCCGGGTCAGGAAATCAATTTTGAAGCGGAGGCCAAGTAATCATGGCACTCGTCAAAACGAAACCGACGTCGCCGGGCCGCCGTTCGCTGGTCAAGGTCGTCAACAAGGATCTGCATAAGGGCAAGCCGTTCGCCCCGCTGCTCGATACCAAGAGCAAGACCGCTGGCCGTAACAACAACGGTCACATCACCACCCGTCACATGGGTGGCGGTCACAAGCAGCACTACCGTATCGTCGATTTCCGTCGTAACAAGGACGGCATCACGGCGAAGGTTGAGCGTCTTGAGTACGATCCGAACCGCAGCGCGAACATCGCACTGCTTTGCTACGCCGACGGCGAGCGTCGTTACATTCTTGCACCGAAGGGCATGACCGTCGGCCAGCAAGTGGTGAGCGGCTCCGAAGCCCCGATCAAGGCTGGCAATGCACTGCCGATCCGCAACATTCCGGTCGGTACCACGATTCACGGCATCGAACTGCTGCCGGGCAAGGGCGCCCAAATCGCTCGTGCCGCTGGTACGTCGGCAATGCTGCTGGCTCGTGAAGGCACGTACGCTCAAGTGCGTCTGCGTTCGGGCGAAGTCCGTCGCGTGCACATCGAGTGCCGCGCCACCATCGGTGAAGTCGGCAACGAAGAGCACAGCCTGCGCCAGTTGGGCAAGGCCGGTGCAAAGCGTTGGCGCGGTATTCGCCCGACCGTTCGCGGTGTGGCGATGAACCCGGTGGATCACCCGCACGGTGGTGGTGAAGGTCGTACGGCAGCTGGTCGTCATCCGGTCAGCCCGTGGGGTCAGCATACCAAGGGTAAGCGTACCCGTTCGACCAAGCGCACCGACAGCATGATCGTTCAGCGTCGCAAGAAGCGCTAATTGGAGCTAGCAAATGACTCGTTCTGTTAAAAAAGGTCCGTTTTGCGACGCTCATCTGCTGAAGAAAGTGGAAGCGGCAGCTGCATCGCGTGACAAGAAGCCGATCAAGACCTGGTCGCGTCGTTCGACCGTCCTGCCCGATTTCATCGGCCTGACGATCGCCGTACACAATGGCCGTCAACACGTGCCGGTGTACGTGACGGAAAACATGGTCGGCCACAAGCTGGGTGAGTTTGCACTTACCCGTACCTTCAAGGGCCATGCGGCCGACAAGAAGGCGAAGAAATAAGGGGCCGATCATGGAAGTGAAAGCAATTCACCGCGGTGCCCGTATCTCGGCGCAGAAGACGCGTCTGGTCGCTGACCAGATCCGCGGCCTGCCGCTGGAACGTGCACTGAATGTACTGACCTTCTCGCCGAAGAAGGCCGCGGTCATCATCAAGAAGGTGCTGGAGTCGGCAATTGCCAACGCCGAGCACAATGAAGGTGCTGACATTGACGAACTGCGCGTTAAGGGCATCTTCGTTGACAAGGCGACCTCGCTCAAGCGTTTCACCGCGCGCGCCAAGGGCCGTGGTAACCGCATCGAGAAGCAAACCTGTCACATCACTGTGACGCTGGGCAACTAAGGGGTCACGATGGGACAGAAAATTCATCCGACTGGCTTCCGTCTGGCTGTCAGTCGTAACTGGGCTTCGCGTTGGTACGCGAACAACCAGGATTTCGCGAAAATGCTGCAGGAAGATATCGGGGTTCGCGATTACCTGAAGAAGAAGCTGAAGAACGCTTCGGTTGGCCGCGTGGTCATCGAACGTCCGGCCAAGAATGCTCGCATCACGATTTTCAGCTCGCGTCCGGGCGTTGTGATCGGCAAGAAGGGCGAGGACATCGAAATCCTCAAGGCTGAGCTGCAAAAGCGCATGGGCGTGCCCGTGCACGTGAACATCGAAGAAATCCGCAAGCCGGAAACCGATGCGCAGCTGATCGCCGATTCGATCGCTCAGCAGCTTGAGCGCCGTATCATGTTCCGTCGCGCAATGAAGCGCGCGATGCAGAACGCGATGCGTCTGGGTGCCCAGGGCATCAAGATCATGAGCGCTGGCCGTCTGAACGGTATCGAAATCGCCCGTACCGAGTGGTACCGCGAAGGCCGTGTGCCTCTGCACACCCTGCGCGCTGACATCGACTACGCAACCTCGGAAGCGAAGACGACGTACGGCATCATCGGTATTAAGGTGTGGGTGTACAAGGGTGACACGCTGGGCCGCAACGACGCTCCGGTGGCTGAAGAGCCGGCCGAAGAAAAGCGTCCGCGCCGCAATGCGCGTCCGGGCGACCGTCGCCCCCGTCGTGACGATGCTGGCGACAAGGCCGGTGCGAAGCGCGGTGGTGCACGCCGTCCGGCTGGCAAGCCTGAAGGCGACGCCAAGACTGGAGAATAATCATGCTGCAACCGAAACGCAGAAAGTATCGCAAAGAGCAGAAGGGCCGTAACACTGGCGTCGCCACCCGTGGCAACGAAGTGTCGTTCGGCGAATTCGGCCTGAAGGCGGTCGGTCGTGGTCGTCTGACGGCTCGTCAAATCGAAGCTGCTCGTCGTGCCATGACCCGCCACATCAAGCGCGGTGGTCGTATCTGGATTCGTATTTTCCCGGATAAGCCGATCTCGCAAAAGCCGGCAGAAGTGCGTATGGGTAACGGTAAGGGTAACCCGGAGTACTACGTCGCCGAGATTCAACCGGGCAAGATGCTGTACGAAATGGACGGTGTGGATGAAGCGCTGGCACGCGAGGCGTTCCGCCTGGCTGCCGCTAAGCTGCCGATTCAGACGACGTTCTTTGTACGTCGCCTTGGCGCCTGAAGGGAGAATTTGAAATGAAAGCATCCGAACTTCGTGCCAAGGATGCCGACGGCCTGAACAAGGAACTGTCGGATCTGTTGAAGGCCCAATTCGGTCTTCGCATGCAGCAAGGCACCCAACAGCTGAGCAATACCAGCCAGCTGAAAAAGGTGCGCAAGTACATCGCGCGTGTGCGTACCGTGTTGACTGAGAAGGCGAGCCAGAAATGAACGATACCGCTAAGACTTCGCTGAAGCGCACCCTCACGGGTCGCGTTACCAGCGATAAGATGGATAAGACGGTTACCGTGCTGATCGAGCGTCAAATGAAGCACCCGCTCTACGGCAAGTACATCGTGCTGTCGAAGAAGTATCACGCGCACGACGAAACCAACCAGTACAAGGAAGGCGACCTGGTCGAGATTCAAGAATCCCGCCCGCTGTCGAAGACCAAGGCCTGGACGGTTACCCGTCTCGTGGAAGCTGCCCGCATCATCTAAGGTAGGCTGAAGCGAAGGCTTGACTTGCAAGTCCAGAATTATCATTGTATAATTCTGGACTTTCCGCTTCTTTCGCTAAAACCGGTCTTTGGTTTCGCAAGGGAGTGGATGGCTTCCGAGGCCGACTCGTATCCTCTATGAGTCCGGGTGAGGTAGCAAAGTTGTCCACTTTTGAACGACTCAACCCAAACGGCACCCTTTGGTGCTGACGGGGACCAAGACTGACCGACGCTTATGTGTCGGATTAAGTTGGGAAGATAACACCATGATTCAAACTGAAACCCGGCTCGAAGTAGCCGACAACACCGGTGCGCGCGAAGTGATGTGCATCAAGGTGCTGGGCGGCTCCAAGCGTCGCTACGCCGGCATTGGCGACATCATCAAGGTCAGCGTGAAAGATGCTGCCCCGCGTGGTCGCGTCAAGAAGGGCGAAATCTACAACGCAGTGGTCGTGCGCACCGCCAAGGGCGTGCGTCGCCAGGACGGCTCGCTGGTCAAATTCGACGGCAATGCCGCCGTGCTGCTTAACACCAAGCTCGAGCCGATCGGCACCCGTATCTTCGGGCCGGTTACGCGTGAACTGCGTACCGAACGCTTCATGAAGATCGTGTCGCTGGCCCCGGAAGTGCTGTAAGGAGCCGACACATGAACAAGATTCGTAAGGGTGACCAAGTCATCGTTCTGACGGGTAAGGACAAGGCCAAGCGTGGCACGGTTCTGGCCGTTGATGGTGACAAGCTGGTCGTCGAAGGCGTGAACGTCGCCAAGAAGCACGTCAAGCCGAACCCGATGAAGGGTACGCAAGGTGGCGTGGTCGACAAGACGATGCCGATCCACGTTTCGAACGTGGCGCTGGTGGATGCCAATGGCAAGCCGTCGCGCGTGGGCATCAAGGTCGAAGACGGCAAGAAGGTCCGCTTCCTCAAGACGACCGGTGCGGTCGTCGGTGCCTAAGGGAGTATAGATAATGGCCCGTTTGCAAGAATTCTATAAGGACAAGATTGTCGCCGAGCTCACCAAGCAGTTCGGTTACAAGTCCGTGATGGAAGTGCCGCGCATCACCAAGATCACCCTGAACATGGGCCTTGGTCAAGCCGTCGCTGACAAGAAGATCATCGAGCACGCCGTTGGCGACCTGACGAAGATTGCCGGTCAAAAGCCGGTGGTGACGAAGGCTCGCAAGGCTATTGCCGGTTTCAAGATCCGCGAAGGTTACCCGATCGGTACGATGGTGACGCTGCGTGGTGAACGTATGTTCGAATTCCTGGATCGTTTCATCACCGTGGCTCTGCCGCGCGTGCGTGACTTCCGTGGTATTTCGGGTCGTGCGTTCGACGGTCGTGGCAACTACAACATCGGTGTGAAAGAGCAGATCATTTTCCCCGAAATCGAATACGACAAAATCGACGCACTGCGTGGTCTGAACATCAGCATCACGACGACTGCGAAGACTGACGAAGAAGCCAAGGCTCTTCTGTCGGCGTTCAAATTCCCGTTCCGTAACTGAGGTAATCGTGGCTAAACTGGCACTTATCGAACGCGAAAAGAAGCGCGCCCGTCTGGCGGCGAAGTACGCTGGCAAGCGTGCTGACCTCAAAGCGATCATCGAAGACACCAGCAAGTCGGAAGACGAGCGTTATGAAGCACGCCTGGCGCTGCAACAGCTGCCGCGTAACGCCAACCCGACGCGTCAACGCAATCGTTGCGAGCTGACCGGTCGTCCGCGCGGCACGTTCCGCAAATTCGGCCTGGCCCGTAACAAGATCCGTGAAATCGCCTTCCGTGGCGAAATCCCGGGCGTGACCAAAGCAAGCTGGTAATAGGAGAAGCACCATGAGCATGAGCGATCCTATCGCCGATATGCTGACTCGCATCCGCAACGCTCAGATGGTTGAGAAGGCATCGGTGAAGATGCCCTCGTCCAAGCTGAAGGTCTCGATCGCCAAGGTCCTGAAGGACGAAGGCTACATCGAAGGCTTCGCGGTTGAAGCAGAAGAAACCAAGCCGGTGCTGAACATCGCACTGAAGTACTACGCTGGCCGTCCGGTGATCGAGCGCCTCGAGCGCGTTTCGCGCCCGGGTCTGCGTGTGTACAAGAGCCGCAACGATATCCCGCAGGTCATGAATGGCCTGGGCGTTGCAATCGTCTCGACCCCGAAGGGCGTGATGACGGATCGCAAGGCACGCGCCACTGGCGTGGGCGGCGAAGTCATCTGCTACGTGGCCTAACCGAGGAGAGTTGAAATGTCTCGAGTAGGTAAGAGTCCCATTGCACTGCCGAAGGGCGTTGAAACAACGCTGGCTGGCAATGTGCTGACGGTCAAGGGTGCCCTGGGTTCGCTGACCCGTGGCGTGAACGCCCTTGTGAACGTCAAGATTGAAGACGGCACCATCACCTTCGCCCCGGCTGACGAAAGCCGTGAAGCGAATGCGCTGTATGGTACGGAACGTGCACTGGTCAACAATATGGTGACCGGTGTGAGCAAGGGTTTCGAGAAGAAGCTGCAACTCGTTGGCGTGGGTTACCGTGCCAAGGCTGAAGATAACAAACTGAAGCTTGAGCTGGGTTTCTCGCACGATGTTGTGCATGCCATGCCGGAAGGCGTGAAGGTCGAGACCCCGACGCAGACGGAGATCATCATCAAAGGCGTTGATAAGCAACGCGTCGGACAAGTGGCTGCGGAAGTTCGCGGTTACCGTCCGCCCGAGCCCTACAAGGGTAAGGGTGTCCGCTATGCGGACGAGACGGTGATCCTCAAGGAAACCAAGAAGAAGTAAGGGTGCGAAACATGGACAAGAAACAATCACGTGTGCGCCGCGCTCGCCAGACTCGTATCAAGCTGGCAGCTCAGAAGGTGCATCGCCTTTCCGTGCATCGCACCAACGTGCACATCTACGCGCAAGTTTTCTCGGAAGACGGCACGCAAGTGCTGGCCAGCGCTTCGACGCTGGAAGCCGAAGTGCGCAAGGAACTGGGCGACAAGGAAGGCAAGGGTGGCAACGCTGCCGCTGCTGCGTTGATCGGTCGTCGTATCGCCGAAAAGGCGAAGGCTGCCGGCATCGAAAGCGTGTCTTTCGACCGCTCGGGCTTCCGCTATCACGGTCGCGTCAAGGCTCTCGCCGACGCAGCCCGTGAAGCCGGCCTCAAGTTCTAAGTAAGGATCCGTCATGGCAAAGATGCAAGCGAAAGTTCAGGCTGACGAACGCGACGACGGCCTTCGCGAGAAGATGATCGCGGTCAACCGTGTCACGAAGGTTGTGAAGGGTGGCCGTATTCTCGGTTTTGCCGCGTTGACCGTGGTTGGTGACGGCGATGGCCGCATCGGCATGGGCAAGGGCAAGGCGAAGGAAGTCCCGGTTGCTGTTCAAAAGGCAATGGAACAAGCCCGCCGCAATATGTTCAAGGTTGCTCTGAAGAACGGCACCCTTCAACACAACGTTCTCGGCCAGCATGGCGCCTCGCGCGTCCTGATGTCGCCGGCGAAGGACGGTACCGGCGTGATCGCCGGTGGCCCGATGCGCGCGGTGTTCGAGGTGATGGGCGTGACCAACGTGGTGACGAAGAGCCTTGGCTCGACGAACCCGTACAACCTGGTCCGCGCCACGCTCGACGGCCTGAAGAAACAATCGACTCCTGCTGACATCGCCGCTAAGCGTGGCAAGTCGGTGGAAGAGATCCTCGGCTAAGGGTGATCAATATGTCGCAGCAAACTGTGAAAGTTAAGCTGGTCAAGAGCCTGATCGGTACGCGCGAAGAACATCGCGCCACCGTGAAGGGCCTCGGCCTGCGTCGCCTCAATTCGGTCAGCGAGTTGCAGGATACGCCCGCTGTGCGGGGCATGATCAACAAGGTCTCGTACCTTGTGAAGATCGTCGACTGAGCGAGGGCAAAATGGAATTGAATTCGATTAAGCCGGCAGAAGGCGCCAAGCACGCTAAGCGCCGCGTCGGCCGTGGCATCGGTTCGGGTCTGGGTAAAACCGCCGGCCGTGGTCACAAGGGTCAGAAGTCGCGTTCGGGTGGCTTCCACAAGGTGGGCTTCGAAGGCGGTCAAATGCCGCTGCAACGTCGTCTGCCGAAGCGTGGTTTCAAGTCGCTGACGCGTCGTTTCGTGGGCGAAGTTCGCCTGTCGGACCTGAACAACCTGCCGGTCGACGAGATCGATCTGTTGGTTCTGAAGCAGGCCGGTCTGGTGAGCGAGCTGTCGCTTTCGGCCAAGATCATCGCCGCTGGCGAGATCACCCGCAAGGTCGTTGTGAAGGGTCTGGGCGTCACCAAGGGTGCGCTCACCGCCATTCAAGCGGCTGGCGGTTCGGTCGCAGAGTAAGTTAGGACACCCCGGAGCCATCATTGGCCAAGTCTCCTAATCTCGCTAAGCCTGGTACGCAGGGCCCGAAGTATGCGGATCTGCGCCGGCGGCTGGTTTTCTTGCTGCTGGCGTTGATCGTCTACCGTATTGGTGCGCATATCCCGGTGCCGGGCATCGACCCCGATCAGCTGGCGCAGTTGTTCCAGCGCCAGTCGGGCGGGATCCTGGGCATGTTCAACATGTTCTCTGGCGGTGCGTTGTCGCGGTTCACGATCTTCGCGCTGGGGATCATGCCGTACATTTCGGCGTCGATCATCATGCAGTTGCTGGCGATGGTTTCGCCTCAACTGGAAGCATTGCGTAAGGAAGGCCAGGCCGGACAACGCAAGATCACGCAGTACACCCGGTATTTCACGGTGGTGCTTGCGCTCTTCCAGGCAGCTGCAATCGCGGTGACGTTGGAGAGCGAGCCGGGGCTCGTCGTCGATCCGGGCATGTTGTTCCGCCTGACGACGGTGATCACGCTCGTGACCGGCACGATGTTCCTGATGTGGCTTGGTGAGCAGATCACCGAACGCGGTCTCGGTAACGGCATTTCGATCATCATCTTCGGCGGTATTGCGGCAGGTTTGCCGAACGCTGTGGGTGGTTTGTTCGAGTTGGTCGGTACCGGTTCGATCGGTCCGTTCTCGGCGATCGTGATCTGTGCCCTGGTGGTGCTCGTGACGTTCTTCGTCGTTTTCGTCGAACGTGGTCAGCGCAAGATCCTGGTGAACTACGCGAAGCGTCAGGTCGGCAACAAGGTGTACGGTGGTCAGGCTTCGCACCTGCCGCTCAAGCTGAATATGGCAGGCGTGATTCCGCCGATCTTTGCATCGTCGATCATCCTGTTCCCGGCAACGATCGCGAATTGGTTCGGCGCAGGTGATAACGCGCGCTGGCTCAAGGATATCGCGGCGAAGTTGTCGCCGGGGCAGCCGATCTACGTGATGCTCTACGCACTGGCGATCGTGTTCTTCTGCTTCTTCTACACCGCTCTGGTGTTCAACAGCAAGGAGACCGCCGAGAACCTGAAGAAGAGCGGAGCGTTTGTTCCGGGCATCCGTCCGGGCGACCAGACCGCGCGTTATATCGATAAGATCCTGACGCGATTGACACTGGCCGGTGCAGCTTACGTCACCTTGGTGTGTTTGCTGCCTGAGTTCCTGGTGTTGCGCTGGAATGTCCCGTTCTACTTCGGTGGAACCTCACTGCTGATTATCGTGGTGGTGACGATGGACTTCATGGCGCAAGTGCAGTCGTATGTGATGTCGCAACAATATGAGTCGCTGCTCCGCAAGGCGAATTTCAAGGGCGGCAATAACATGACGCTTCGCTGATCATCCAGGATCATGTCGAAAGACGACGTTATTCAAATGCAGGGTGAGGTCGTTGAAAACCTCCCCAATGCCACCTTCCGGGTAAAGCTGGAAAATGGTCATGTAGTACTTGGTCATATCTCAGGCAAGATGCGGATGCACTACATTCGCATCCTCCCCGGAGATAAGGTGACGGTAGAGTTGACGCCCTACGATCTGTCGCGTGCGCGGATCGTCTTCCGGGCGAAGTGATTAGAGAGAGGGAATTGTCATGAAAGTTTTGGCATCTATTAAGTGCATGTGCCGCAATTGCAAGATTGTGAAGCGCAAAGGCGTGCTCCGCGTGATCTGCAGTTCCGATCAGCGCCACAAGCAACGTCAGGGCTAATCGGCCTTTAACGCTATTTAGTTGGGGAATTACGAATGGCTCGTATCGCAGGGGTTAACATCCCGAACCACCAGCACACTGTCATTGGCCTGACGGCTATTTACGGTGTCGGTCGCACGCGCGCTCGCCAGATTTGCGATGCCGCCGGTGTGGCTCACTCGAAGAAGGTCAAGGACCTCGACGACGCTGATCTCGAAAAGTTGCGTGATCAAGTTGGTCAACTGACGGTTGAGGGCGACCTTCGCCGTGAAACGACCATGAGCATCAAGCGCCTGATGGACCTGGGCTGCTATCGTGGTATGCGTCACCGCAAGGGCTTGCCGCTTCGCGGTCAGCGTACCCGTACCAATGCGCGTACCCGTAAGGGCCCGCGTAAGGCCGGCGTCTCGCTGAAGAAGTAACCAGAGGATAGGAACTCATGGCTAAGCAACAGAACAACGCCGCTTCGCAGCGCGTTCGCAAGAAGGTCAAGAAGAGCGTTGCAGAAGGCGTCGTGCACGTCCACGCTTCGTTCAACAACACCATCATCACGATCACCGATCGTCAGGGCAATGCGCTGGCATGGGCGACGTCGGGTGGCCAGGGCTTCAAGGGTTCGCGTAAGTCGACCCCGTTCGCTGCCCAGGTTGCTGCTGAGTCGGCTGGCCGCGTGGCACTGGAATACGGCGTGAAGAACCTCGAAGTTCGCATCAAGGGCCCGGGCCCGGGTCGCGAATCCGCGGTTCGTGCGCTGAATGCGCTGGGTATCAAGATCACGGCCATTTCGGACGTGACGCCGGTCCCGCACAACGGCTGCCGCCCGCCGAAGCGTCGTCGTATCTAAGACGCTTCAGAAAATCCTGCTATAATCGCGGGTTCGCGCACGGTCTCGGCCGTGCGCGTAGTAATTTCTAAGACCACCGTCCGGTACATTGGTACCGGACTTGCGTAGTGGACAAAGTTCGCTGCGTCAAATTTTGAGATAAAGGAACAACCGTGGCACGTTATATCGGCCCGAAGGCCAAACTCTCCCGTCGTGAAGGTACTGACCTCTTCCTGAAGAGCGCACGTCGCTCGCTCGCCGACAAGTGCAAGCTGGATAGCAAGCCGGGTCAGCATGGCCGCACGTCGGGTGCTCGTACGTCGGACTACGGCAACCAGCTGCGCGAAAAGCAGAAGGTCAAGCGTATTTACGGCGTGCTTGAGCGTCAGTTCCGTCGTTATTTCGCGGAAGCCGACCGCGTCAAGGGCAACACGGGTGAAAACCTGCTGCAACTGCTCGAGTCGCGCCTGGACAACGTCGTGTACCGCATGGGCTTTGGTTCGACGCGCGCTGAAGCGCGCCAACTCGTTGGCCACAAGGCCATCGTGGTGAACGGTGTCGTTTCGAACATCCCGTCGATCAAGGTCAAGGCCGGCGACGTGATCAGCATTCGCGAAAAGGCCAAGAAGCAAGTGCGTATTCAAGAAGCGCTGACGCTGGCTGAGCAAGTCGGTTTCCCGATCTGGGTTTCGGTTGACGCCAAGAAGATGGAAGGCACTTTCAAGGCACTGCCGGAACGTAGCGATATCGCGGGCGACATCAACGAAAGCCTGATCGTCGAATTGTATTCGCGTTAATCCGTATGATGCTTGACGCGCCTCACGGCGCGTTTTGCGTTCCGTGCAGGTTGTCACCCATCAGCCTTATCGGTGTAACGAGCCGAGGGTATTGAAAAGGAAACCTATGCAAACCAGTTTGTTGAAGCCCAAGATTATTGCGGTTGAGCCGGTCGGTGAGCATCACGCCAAAGTCGTGATGGAGCCGTTCGAACGTGGCTATGGCCACACCTTGGGCAACGCGCTTCGCCGCGTGCTGTTGTCATCGATGGTGGGCTACGCGCCGACCGAAGTGACGATTGCTGGCGTTGTGCATGAATACTCCACCATCGATGGTGTCCAGGAAGATGTCGTCAACTTCCTGCTGAACCTCAAGGGTGTCGTGTTCAAGCTGCATAACCGTGACGAAGTCACCGTTACGCTGCGCAAGGATGGTGAAGGTGTGGTGCGCGCTTCGGAT
This sequence comes from Pandoraea oxalativorans, assembly GCF_000972785.3. Taxonomy (NCBI): domain Bacteria; kingdom Pseudomonadati; phylum Pseudomonadota; class Betaproteobacteria; order Burkholderiales; family Burkholderiaceae; genus Pandoraea; species Pandoraea oxalativorans. The sequence goes on along the minus strand of NZ_CP011253.3, from coordinate 5,209,214 downwards.
ATCGAGGTGCCGCATGATGTGGAACTGATCAACCCCGATCACGTGATCGCGCATCTGGCGAAGGGCGGCAAGCTCGACGTTCAGATCAAGATCGAAAAGGGTCGCGGTTATGTCCCGGGTAACGTGCGCCGTTATGGCGACGAATCGGCCAAGGTTATTGGTCGTATCGTCCTCGACGCGTCGTTCTCGCCGGTCAAGCGTGTGAGCTACGCGGTCGAGTCGGCCCGTGTGGAACAGCGTACGGACCTGGACAAGCTCGTGATGAACATCGAAACCAACGGTGTGGTGTCGCCGGAAGAAGCGATTCGTCAATCGGCTCGCATCCTCGTCGACCAACTGTCGGTGTTCGCTGCGCTGGAAGGCACGGAAGCCGCCAGCGAAGCGCCGTCGCGTGCGCCGCAGATCGATCCGATCCTGCTGCGTCCGGTGGACGATCTCGAGTTGACGGTGCGTTCGGCCAACTGTCTGAAGGCCGAAAACATCTACTACATCGGCGACCTGATCCAGCGTACCGAGAACGAATTGCTCAAGACCCCGAATCTGGGTCGCAAGTCGCTCAACGAGATCAAGGAAGTGCTTGCCTCGCGTGGTCTCACGCTCGGCATGAAGCTCGAAAACTGGCCGCCGGCCGGTCTCGAGAAGTAATGTAACGACATGGCCGCCTTCGGGCGGCCGTGTTGCTACGTAAGTGCGGCACGTCGGCATGTCCGATACGGCCGATAGCGAAGGTACCGGCCCGCGGTGGTTGTCACCGATAGAAGAGCTTGGTCGAAAACTCTGTTTAAAGGAAAGTAAAAATGCGTCACCGTCATGGTTTGCGTAAACTGAACCGTACCAGCAGCCACCGTCTGGCCATGCTGCGTAACATGTCGAATTCGCTGCTCCAGCACGAAGCCATCAAGACCACGCTGCCGAAGGCCAAGGAACTGCGTAAGGTCGTCGAGCCCCTTATCACGCTGGGCAAGAAGGACTCCGTCGCTAACCGTCGTCTGGCGTTCAACCGCCTGCGCGATCGTGAAATGGTCACGAAGCTGTTCAACGAACTCGGCCCGCGTTTTGCCAACCGTCCGGGCGGCTACCTGCGTATCCTGAAGATGGGTTTCCGCGTGGGTGACAACGCTCCGATGGCTTTCGTCGAACTGCTGGATCGTCCGGAAGTCGACACGGAAGCGCCGGAAGTCGCTGAGTAAGCGATTCGCGCAACGGTCTGTCGAAGGCCGTCAGCCGTAGAAAAAAGCCAGGTCATTGACCTGGCTTTTTTTGTTTCTGGGCATCGTCCGAGCAGGCATCAGCGCCAGTCTGGAAATCGCTTGCCACGCGTACATCTTTGCCTGTGTCGGTGTACAGTGAACACCTCTCACGCCGAACGGTCTACAGCACACCATGGACGCCCTTCTCATCGTCATGACGACATTTCCCGACGAGGCCAGCGCAGAAGCGGCCATTGACGGCATGCTTGCCGGACGTCTGGCGGCCTGCGTGCAGCAAATGGCGCCGGTGCGGTCGAGTTATCGCTGGCAGGGCAAGCGTGAAACGAGCGTAGAAGTGCCGCTGATGATCAAGACGACTGCCGCGCGTTATGGCGCGTTGGAGCAGTACATCAAAGAACACCATACATATGATGTCCCGGAGATTGCGGCGTGGCCCGCCACTGCGGCGCTGCCGGCTTATGCGCGATGGGTCGAGAATGAGACGCGGGGGGAACTGCATGTTTGATGTGAAGACGTTGGCCGGGCCGGGATTGGTCGTCGCCAGCAGCCCCCGGAGAGCGACGATGCCACATCGTGTCCAGCGACTCTGGATGCTTGCACTGACCGTGCTGGCGATCATGCTGACGTTGGGCGCGGGCCGCGCTCATGCGGCAGACGACTTCCTTGATCCCGACGTCGCTTTCAAGGTGTCGAAATCGGAACAACCCGGGGTCGTGGTGCTGCATTTCGACGTCGCAAAGGGGCACTACCTCTATCGTGAACGGTTCGCCTTCACCGCGGATAATCCCGCTGTCAAACTCGGCGCGCCGGTATTCCCGAAAGGCGAGGTCAAGCACGACGACACCTTCGGCAAGGATATGGAGGTGTATCACGAGCCGATCGATGTCCGGGTTCCGGTCGATCAGGCGAGCGGGCCCTTTACGCTGAACGTCTCGCTGCAGGGATGCGCAGACAAGGGGTTGTGCTATCCGCCAATGGACAAACCGCTGAAGATTTCCGCTGCGGCGATTAGCAACGCGAGCGGTGGCACTTCCAGCGCCGGTTCCCCGGTCGGCCCGGCGACCCAGGCATTGCTGGGCGGCGGTGCACAGGGGGCTGGAAGCGCTTCGGTCGCATCCCCCGCCGTGGTCGGTCCCACGGGGAGCTCAGCAGGCGGATGGTTGTCCGCGCGAGACGACTACAACGAAGCGGAGCGGATTTTCTCGGGCGGCAGCTTTGCGTTGGCGTTGGGGATTTTCTTCGTGTTAGGTCTCGGGCTCGCCTTCACCCCGTGCGTTTTGCCGATGGTGCCAATCCTTCTGTCGATCGTTGCGGGTCAGGAAGCCAGTCGTTGGAAAGCGGTGCGTCTGGCCGTCGCGTACGTTCTCGGCATGGCCATCGTGAACACCGTCATTGGCGTGGCCGCCGGACTGCTTGGGCAGGGTTTGATTGCCTTCTTGCAGGCCCCTTGGGTGCTCGCCCTGTTTGCGCTGCTGATGGTGGTTCTGTCCCTTTCGATGTTTGGGATGTACGAGATCCAACTGCCTGCCGCGCTGCGTGACCGGATCGACAATGCCGCGCGCAAGCAGCAGTCGGGACAGTGGGTCGGCGCGGCAATGATGGGTGTCCTGTCCGGGTTGATCGTCAGTCCTTGCGTGACGGCACCCCTGGCGGCAGCGTTGGCATTCATCGCCAAAACCGGGGACGCCGTTTTCGGCGGTGCGACGCTCTTTGCGCTATCGCTGGGGATGGGACTGCCGCTTGTGATCCTTGCCGGTGGCGGGAGCACGTTGTTGCCGCGCGCGGGCGCATGGATGGACGGCGTGAAGCGTTTCTTTGGCTTCCTGCTGCTTGGCGTTGCGCTGTGGATCGTTCGCCCCCTGCTGTCGACGCCGGTCTTGCTGCTCGGCGCGGGCGTTCTCCTGCTGGTTGCGGCCACGTTTATGCGCGTGTTCGACAATTTGCCCGAGGGGGTTAGCGGCGCGCGACGTCTATTGAAAGGCCTCGGTGTTGTCGTGGCGCTGCTGGGTGCCGTAGCACTCGTCGGTGCCGCCGCCGGCGCGCGCGATCCATTAGCGCCGTTAGCTGGCTTGTCGACCGTGGCGTCGGGGAGTGCCAATGCTGGCGCGCCTGCTGTCGAGGGCGTGAAATTCCAGCGCGTTCGTAGCGTGGCGGAACTGGATCAGGTGGTGGCGAGCGCCGGGCGTCCGGTGATGTTCGATTTCTATGCGGACTGGTGTATCAGCTGCAAGGAGATGGAGCGTTTCGTTTTCACGGATCCGCGTGTAAAAGCCCGCCTCGATCAAGTGTTGCTCGTGCAGGCTGACGTCACGGCCAACAATGCAGACGATCAGGCGCTACTTAAGCGCTTCGGTTTGTTCGGGCCGCCGGGCATCATCTTTTTTGATGGGAGCGGCAAGGAAGTCACCGGAACGCGCGTGATCGGCGCGCAGTCGGCGGATCTGTTCTTGCGAAGCCTCGAAAAAGCATTCGGGCCGGCTGCCTGAGGCACCGACCCGAATCGACCTGAATCGATCCGAACCGCCTTACGCCTGTGCGCGAAGCAAGCGTGCGGCGTCGAGTGCGAAGTAGGTCAGAATACCGTCCGCACCGGCTCGCTTGAAGGCCAGCAGCGATTCCATCATCACCTTGTCGTGATCGAGCCAGCCGTTCTGTGCGGCGGCTTTGAGCATCGCGTATTCGCCACTGACCTGATAGGCATACGTGGGGAAGCGGAACTCGTCCTTCACGCGACGCACGATGTCGAGGTACGGCATGCCGGGCTTGACCATCACCATGTCGGCACCTTCCTCGATGTCGAGCGCCACTTCACGAATCGCTTCGTCCGAGTTGGCCGGGTCCATCTGGTAGGTCATCTTGTTGCTCTTGCCGAGGTTCGCGGCCGAGCCGACAGCGTCGCGGAACGGACCATAGAACGCCGATGCGTACTTGGCCGCGTACGCCATGATCCGCGTATGGATATAACCGCCGGCTTCCAGGGCCTCGCGCACGGCGCCAATGCGGCCGTCCATCATGTCCGAGGGGGCAACGATATCTACGCCCGCTTCCGCCTGCGTGAGCGCTTGCTTCACCAGCAGATCCGTCGTCACGTCGTTGATGACGTAACCGTTCTCATCGAGTACGCCATCCTGTCCGTGGCTGGTGTACGGATCGAGCGCGACATCGGTCAGAACGCCGAGATCGGGGAAGTTGCGCTTGAGCTCGCGCACCGCGCGGGGGATCAGACCGTCGGGGTTGGTCGCCTCGATGCCGTCCGGCGTCTTGAGCGAGGCTTCGATGTTCGGGAACAGCGCAATGACGGGTACGCCGAGCGTTACGCACGTGTCGGCCACACGCATCAATTCGTCGACGGAAACACGTTCGACGCCGGGCATCGAATCGACAGCCTCGCGGCGTTTCTCGCCTTCGAGCACGAACACCGGGTAGATGAGGTCGTCGCAGGTCAGGCGGTTTTCGCGCATCAGACGGCGCGAGAAGTCATCGCGTCGCATGCGGCGCGGACGAAGCAGGGGGTAGGAACTCATGCGATCGGTCCTTTGGACGAAGAATGGCGCGTCGGAAATTCCCGTGACTCGGACATTTTGACGTGTCCCGAAAACGGTGCTGTCGTTGCGACTGGCTCAACGATTCCGTAAGAGGGAAGGCGCGCAAAAAAGGGCGCTTGCCGGGAAACTTTCGAACGCATGGTATATCATACCAACCGGATGTTCGCACTGCGTGTGACGTCCCCCGCTTCTCCTCCCTGAGCGGGCGCCTGTCGTTCTACGATAAGGCTTATTTAAACCCGCCGTGCCTACACGGCGGTTTTTTTATGTGCGCTCGAATCGTGTCGTAACGGCACTGCAACCTCCCGGATCGTCTCGCTTTCCGGTGAGTTCACGCAGACATCATCCGTTCGGCCGATACGGTGGCTCGCCGCGTCGGCCCCATCGATTTCCCTGAGACGATCCCGAAACGTCGGTCGCCCACCTGGCTTCGCCGCGACGATTTGTCGCGCACGACCGGGGTGCCGAACGTCTACCTTTGGAAGCTGGACCCGCGAGGGGCCCGTGCACCGGTGCTTACTTCTTGGCCTTCTCGCGCGCCGGAATGGCAAGCCAGTCTTCGAGCGTGCGCTGCGCGGCGTCGACGCCGGTGCGCTTGAGCGACGAGAACAGTTGTGCCGTGAATTGCGGCGCAATCGTCGGGTCGTCGGACGGCAGCCCATCGGTGCGCGGCAGCGCGGACAGGCGTTTCTGCGTCTCGCGCAACACGTTCGTGGCTTCCTGACGCGTCAGCTTGTCGGCTTTCGTCAACAGGGCATGGATCGGACGTCCGGTGGGCATGAACCAGTCGATCAGTTCGCAATCGAGGTCCGTGAACGGGCGGCGCGAGTCCATCACCAGCACGAGGCCGCGCAATTGGGGACGCTGGACGAGGTAGTCGCCGAGCAGTTGTTGCCAGTGCACCTTCACACCGCCGCCGACCTCGGCATAGCCGTACCCCGGCAAATCGACAAGGTAGCCGTAAAGGTGTTCGAGGTGGGCGATCTCGAAATAGTTGATGTGCTGCGTGCGGCCCGGCGTCTTGCTCGAGAAGGCCAGCCGCTTCTGATTGCACAGGATGTTGAGCGCGCTGGATTTGCCCGCGTTCGAGCGACCCGCGAAGGCGACCTCGGGCACGGCCGTAGGCGGCAGGTCGCGCAGATGATTGACGGTCGTAAAGAAGCGGGCTTGATGAAGTAGGGACATGACGGAAACCGGGGAGCGCCGCAGCCACTGGAATCGGGCCGCAACGCGGGCGCAGGCACGCAAGACGGTGGGGTTGAGCACTCACCGGCGACAGGCCGGGAAGCCCCGTTCTGCGGCCTTCTACATGGAAATCCCCTAAAGCCGGGGAAAGTCTTTATTGTACAATATGAAAGTTAACCTTGGCCTTGCCAAGGCTTGCCCGAACGTCTCGCGCGCCGTGAGGTTGGAGGAGAAACGCGGCGTCGGACGGTGAGTTCGAACGACCGATTTCCCGACAAAACAGATATAAGGTGTGCGAATGAACCGAGGAGTGTGGAAGTCTCTCGCTGCAACACCGTTGGCGCTGGCATGCTTTCTTCTGAGCGGTGCGGCACAAGCCGCCGAGCCCCAGACGCCCGCAAAACCCGACCTGGCCCGGGGACAGGCCATCGCTACGCAGGTGTGTGCGGCCTGCCACGCGGCAGACGGCAATAGCCCTGGCGGCGCTTATCCGAAGCTGGCCGGCCAGCATGCCGAATATCTCTACAAGCAGCTCGTCGACTTCAAGGCGCAGCCCGGCAAGACACCGGCGCGCAACAACCCCATCATGGCCGGCATGGTCGCGGCATTGAACGAGCAGGACATGCGCAACGTGTCCGCTTACTTCGCCTCACAGACCGAGAAGCCGGGCGTGGCCCGCAACAAGGACACCGTGCCGCTCGGCGAGAAGATCTACCGTGGCGGCATCGCGGAGAAGGGCGTGCCGGCGTGCGCGTCTTGCCACGGCCCGACCGGTGCGGGCATGCCGTCGCAGTACCCGCGCCTGTCCGGGCAATGGGCGGAATACACCGAGGCACAACTCATCGCCTTCCGTAACGAGACGCGCGGCAACAACGCGCCGATGCATACGATCGGCGGGCGTCTGTCGGATAAGGAAATCAAGGCCGTCTCCGATTACGTGGCCGGTCTGCGCTAAGCGTGATGATCGGGAGCCCTGCCCTGACATCGTGTGAACGTCAGGGTATATTCGCTGACTTATAACGAAACCCGCTACGGTGCCGCAGGGCGACCGGGGGTAACTGGTTTAGCATACACAGGGTGGCGGGCGCGTGAGATACGCGTCCCCGCCCTTTTTTGTTGTCGGAAACAGAATGAGCATCAGTACCTCCGGAATGCAGATCAAGGGAGCGCAGCGTTGGGTGCGCGATGGCGTCGAGCTTGTCAGTTCGATGCGTTTCGCCATCAGTCTGCTGACCGTGCTCGCGATTGCCAGCATCGTTGGCACCGTGCTCAAACAGGGCGACCCTTACCCCAATTACGTCAACCAGTTCGGTCCGTTCTGGGCGGACGTTTTCCGCTCGCTCGGCCTGTACACGGTGTACAGCTCCTGGTGGTTCCTGCTGATCCTCTTTTTCTTGATGGCGTCCACGACGCTGTGCATCGTGCGTAATGCACCGAAGATGATCGCGGATATCCGCAGCTGGCGCGATCACGTGCGCGAAGGGAGTTTGCGCGCGTTCGGTCACAAGGCCGAGTACGTCGGTCCTCTCTCTCGCACGGATCTGCTCAAGCGTGTAACGGGCTATCTCGGACATCGCGGTTACCGCTTCGTCGTGCGCGAGCGCGAAGGGGCGACGCTGGTGGCTGCCAAGGCCGGGGCCATCAACAAGATCGGCTACATCTTCGCGCACAGCGCCATCGTGATCATCTGTCTGGGCGGTCTGGTCGACAGCGACCTGCTGATTCGCGTCCAGATGGCGCTGTTCGGCAAGTCACCGCTGCAAGGTAACGCTGTCATCGCACAGATCCCCGAGAACCATCGTCTGTCGGCGAACAACCCCGCGTTTCGCGGCTACGCATTCGTACCGGAAGGCGGTAAGTCCACCACGGCAATTCTGAATTTTCAGGACGGCTCGGTTGTGCAGGACCTGCCGTTCTCCATCGAACTGAAGAAATTCCACGTCGACTATTACTCGACGGGCATGCCCAAGCTGTTTGCCAGCGACATCGTGGTGACGGACCCCGAAACCGGCAAGTCGATGGATGCGACGGTCAAGGTCAACGAACCTTTCATCTACAAGGGCGTGGCGATCTACCAGTCGAGCTTCGAGGACGGCGGCAGCAAGCTGAAGCTGACCGGCTACCCGATGCGCGGCGCGACCGATCGTCCGTTCGCGTTCTCCGGCGACATCGGCGGGTCGACCCAGTTGCGCGGTGGCGCTGCAGGTAAGGACGCCTACACCGTCGAGTTCAGCGACTTCCGCGCCATCAACGTCGAGAACATCAGCAATGGTGGTGGCGAGCGCGACGTGCGCGGCGTCGCCCGTAAATCGTTGCGCGACGAACTGGGGGCGCAACTGGGTTCCGGTGCACGAACCGACGTGGGCAAGGATCTGCGAAACGTCGGTCCGTCGGTGCAATACAAGGTGCGCGACCGCAGCGGTCAGGCCAAGGAGTACCGCAACTACATGCTGCCGATTCTGGTGGAGGACGGCGAGCGTGTGTTCATGACGGGCGTGCGCGACACCCCGGACGGTCCGTTCCAGTACCTGCGCATTCCGGCGGATGCCGATGGCTCCGTCAAGCAGTGGATGTTGCTGCGTGCGGCGCTTCAGGACGATGGCGCGCGGACCGAAGCGGCGCGCCGGTTTGCCATGCAATCGCTACCGTCGCAGACGTCCGCCGAGTTGCGCGGACAATTGCAGGAAAGCGCCAAGCGCGAACTGGACCTTTTCGCCGGTGCGATGCCAGCGAGCAAGAATGGCCACGCGACAGGTGGTTTGCAGGCGATTGCCGAGTTCGTGAACGAGAAGGTGCCGCAAGAGCAGCAATCGAGTGCGGCCGACATGTTCCGCCGCATTCTGGACGGTACGATCTGGCAACTGTGGCAGGTCGCGCGTGAGCAGGCGGGGCAGCCGGCGGTGGTGCCGTCGCCGGAGACCGAGCGTTTCGTGCACACGGCCACCAATGCGCTGTCCGACAATTTCCTGTACGACGCCCCGGTGTTCCTGCAACTCGATTCGTTCGAGCAGATCCAGGCGAGCGTCTTCCAGCTCACGCGCTCGCCGGGCAAGAAGATCGTGTATCTTGGCAGCTTGCTGCTGGTGCTGGGCATCTTCTCGATGTTCTACGTGCGCGAGCGGCGTCTGTGGCTGTGGGTCAAGGACACGCCGGAAGGTGGCAGTTCGGTATTGATGGCAGTGTCGACGACGCGTCGCACCCTGGATTTCGAAAAGGAATTCGCCCGCACGAAGGCGGAGATGAACGAGATCGTCACAAAACGATGAAGGTGAGGCAGATGGAGTTATCCCAAGGCTATTCAGAGGTCTCGTGGCTGCGCCGTCGCAGCATCGGCGACTGGTTGTCCGCACTGGCGCTGGCGCTGGGCGCGGGCTTCGCGCTCAACCGCTACGGCCACTTCATGGACTATTACGAGCACACGATTCTGGTGCTCTCCGTCCCGACGTTCGCGTTGCTCGGCTGGCACTGGCGTTCGGTGCGCTGGCTGATGGCGGGGATCGCGATTCTCGCGCTCTCGGGCATCGGGATGTATCACCATGATCTGGCGCGGGCCGATCAGGCGTTCTTCCTCAAGTACTTCCTGTCGAGCCAATCCGCTATTTTGTGGATGAGCGCGCTGTTTTTCCTGTCGACACTCTTCTACTGGGGCGGCCTCCTGGCACGTTCGCCGTTTGGGGCGAGCGTCGGTTCGTCGCTGTGCTGGGCGGCGGTGCTGCTCGGCTTCACCGGCATGATGGTGCGCTGGTACGAGTCCTATCTGGTGGGCGCAGACGTCGGCCATATTCCGATCTCGAATCTGTACGAAGTCTTCGTGCTGTTCTGCCTGATTACATCGCTGTTCTATCTGTACTACGAGCAGCGTTACGAGACGCGCTCGCTCGGCCCGTTCGTGCTGCTCGTGATCAGTGCCGCCGTCGGTTTCAACCTCTGGTACAGCGTGGCGCGCAGCGCTTATGAAATCCAGCCGCTGGTGCCTGCGCTGCAAAGCTGGTGGATGAAGATTCACGTGCCAGCGAACTTCATCGGCTACGGCACATTCGCCCTCGCAGCGATGGTGGCGGTGGCTTACCTGCTCAAGTCAGGGGAGAACAAGCGTCTTGCTGCCAATGGCAAGCCGCTCGACAGTGGATTCTTCTCGTCGCGCCTGCCGTCGCTCGAACTGCTCGACGACGTGATGTACAAGGCGATTGCCGTCGGTTTCGCGTTCTTCACGATCGCTACGATTCTCGGGGCGCTGTGGGCGGCAGATGCCTGGGGCGGCTACTGGAGCTGGGATCCGAAGGAGACCTGGGCGCTGATCGTCTGGTTGAACTACGCGGCCTGGCTGCACATGCGTCTGATGAAGGGCCTGCGCGGCGTGGTGGCGGCGTGGTGGTCGCTGACGGGCCTGCTGATCACGACGTTCGCATTCCTTGGCGTGAACATGTTCCTCTCCGGACTGCATAGTTACGGACAGCTCTGACGGCGCAACGCCCCTGTCACAGAGGGGGGCTGCAAGGTCATCGCGTTTGAAAAGCCGCCGCACTCACGTGCAGGCGGCTTTTTTCATCCGGATATGTGATTTTTCACAACGCTGCGATGGGAGCGGCGTTCTTTGGATGTCGGTCACATCGCCTATAGGTGACAATGGGGCGGCGCGTAGACCGCAACTGGGCGGCACGTCGGTCGGTGTAGACAACTCGGATACGTTCGGGAGGCAGGCATCATGAGTACGAGCAAAGCGCGTCTGCGCGGGGCAGATATCCCGGCGAGCAGCATTACGCCGCGGGAAGTGGCGACAGGTCGGCGGCGTTTCTTGCAGGCGTCCGGCATTGGCTTGACGGGGATGGGCGGTGCGGCACTCGGTTTGCTTCCGGCCGGTGAGGCGTTCGCGGCCGAAAGTCCCGGCACCGGGCTGGCCAAGCTGGCAGCGACGCGCAACGCGCAATACGTCGTGACCGACAAGCCGACCGATATCAAGGACGTCACCACCTACAACAACTTCTACGAATTCGGCACTGACAAGTCCGATCCGGCACGTCGCGCCAGCACGCTGAAGCCACGGCCCTGGCAGGTAGCCATCGAGGGCGAGGTCAAGCAACCGAAGATCTACGATCTCGATGCGTTGCTGAAACTCGCACCGCTCGAAGAGCGCATCTATCGCATGCGCTGCGTCGAGGGCTGGTCGATGGTGATTCCGTGGGTCGGTTACTCGCTCTCAGCGCTCATCAAGCAGGTGCAGCCGACGGGCAACGCGAGGTACGTAGAGTTCGTGACGCTGGCCGATCCGAAGCAAATGCCGGGACTGTCGTATCCGGTACTGAGCTGGCCGTACGTGGAGGGACTGCGCATGGACGAAGCCATGCACCCGCTCTCACTGTTGACGTTCGGCCTGTACGGCGAAGTGCTGCCGAATCAGAACGGCGCGCCGGTGCGCATGGTGGTGCCGTGGAAGTACGGATTCAAGAGTGCCAAGTCCATCGTGAAGATCCGTTTCGTCGAGAAGATGCCGCAGACGAGCTGGAATCGGGCGGCGTCGAACGAATACGGCTTCTATTCGAACGTGAATCCCGAGGTCGATCACCCGCGCTGGAGTCAGGCGACGGAGCGCCGCATCGGCGACGGCGGCATCTTCACGCCCAAGCGCAAGACGCTGATGTTCAACGGGTATGCCGATCAGGTCGCCAGCCTGTATCAGGGCATGGATCTACGTAAATTCTTCTGAGTCGACGCGCCGTGCTGCCATCCCCTTCCCGGTTGCCTCCTGCGTCGACACCCGGCAACGCCGCCTCGATGTCCAATGCTCGCGACGGCAGTCGCTCAGCGAACCGTCCGAATCGGTGGGTGCCGTGGGCCAAGGTCGTCGTCTTCCTGCTCGCGCTCGCGCCGCTGTTGCGGCTCGTGGTCTACGGACTGACGGACCAGCTTGGCGCGAATCCAGTCGAATTCATCACGCGTTCGACGGGAACGTGGACACTCGTGATGCTCTGCATCACACTCGCCGTCACGCCGGTGCGACGCGTGACAGGCATGTCGTGGCTGCTGCGATTTCGCCGCATGCTCGGGCTATTCGCGTGCTTTTACGCCGCCCTGCATTTCGCAACGTATTTCTGGCTCGACCAATGGTTCGATTGGGCCAGCATCTTGCGCGACGTGACGGGCAAACGGCCCTTCATCACGGTGGGATTCGTGGCGTTTGTCCTGATGGCGTTGCTTGCGATAACGTCACCGCACGCGGTGATGCGTCGTCTGGGCGGGCGGCGCTGGCAGCGCCTGCATCGCGCGATTTATGCGATAGCCGTGCTTTCGATCCTGCACTACTGGTGGATGAAGGCGGGCAAGAACGATCTTGCCGAGCCGCTGATCTACGCAATCGTGGTGACGGGCCTGCTGGGCGCCCGTGTGATCTGGGCGCTGCGCAGGCCGTTGCGGCGGCAGTCTTAGGCGGGAAGGTGGTGTATCCGGCGGATCGCGAGGATCAGGCCGGGAGGCGCCGTTCGCCGGCAAAGAGCGATTCGACCGTCTCGCGTTCGCGCACGAGATGGGCTTCATTGCCGTCGACCATGACTTCGGCGGCGCGCGGACGCGTGTTGTAGTTTGAGCTCATGGTGAACCCATAGGCACCGGCGGATCGAATGGCGAGCAGGTCACCGGCGTCGATCGCCAGCGCGCGGTCACGGCCGAGCCAATCGCCACTCTCGCAGACCGGGCCGACGACGTCGAATGTCGCGGTATCCCCGGCGCGACGCACCACCGGATCGATTCCGTGATACGCCTCGTACATGGCCGGACGGGCCAGATCGTTCATCGCGGCATCGACGATGGCGAAGTTCTTCGTCTCGCCATGCTTGAGGAATTCCACGCGCGTGAGCAGCACGCCGGCGTTGCCGACCAACGAGCGGCCCGGTTCGAACAGCACCTGACGGTGGCCGTGGCCACGCTTGGCGATGTGGTCGAGCAGCGTCGTGGCGAACGCCGTGATGTCCGGCGGCGTCTCGTCGGTATAGGTGATGCCCAGACCGCCGCCCACGTCGATGTGATGCAGCGAAATGCCCGCCGCTTCGAGCTTCTCGACGAGATCGAGCACCTTGTCGGTCGCATCGAGGTACGGCGAGATTTCGGTGATTTGCGAGCCGATGTGGCAGTCGATGCCGACGACTTCGAGATTGGGCATGGCGGCCGCCGCGCGGTAGGCGTCGAAGGATTCTTCATACGCTACGCCGAACTTGTTGCCGCGCAGGCCCGTGGAGATGTACGGGTGCGTCTTTGCGTCGACGTTCGGGTTCACGCGCAACGACACGCGCGCCCGCTTGCCGACTTGCCCGGCCACCGCGTTCAGACGATCCAGTTCCGGACGCGATTCCACGTTGAAGCAGAACACATCCTTTTCCAGGGCGAAACGCATTTCGTCCGCGTGCTTGCCAACGCCGGAAAACACAGCGCGCTTCGGATCTCCGCCTGCAGCGATGACGCGTGCCAGCTCACCCGCCGAAACAATGTCGAAGCCCGCGCCCAAATTGGCGAACACGCCGAGGACCGCAAGGTTCGAATTGGCCTTGGCAGCATAGTGAACTGCGGCATTACGACCTTCGCAGGCCTTGGCATAAGCCTGATAGGCGTTCGTCAGAGCGGCCTTCGAGTAGACATACAGCGGCGTGCCGAAGCGCTCGGCGAGGGCGGGCAGCGCTACGCCTTCGGCGTGAAGTACGTCGTCGCGGTAGGAGAAGATGGCGTCGGACATCGGAGGTGCTCGGTAATCAACGGGAAAAACAAGGGATCGCCAGACAGGCCGAAGGCGATGTGCCCCGAATGTCGAGGGCACATCCGCCGGAATTCGGCCAACATTGGCTAATTTACGCTTATTCCGGCTTTGCTGCGGGGCGCGAGGCGGCTGGCGGCACATCGACGGACGGCCCGCGCTCAGGCGTGGGCACGAGCGGCGGCGGCGGCAGTGGGGCACCCGGCGGCGGCGTCGGTTTCACCGGTTTGGCGGGGAAGTAGAGCGGGCCGGCCTGACCGCAGCCAGCCAGTGCGCTCAACAGAGCAATCGACGCTACAATCGCGCAGGTTCGAATAGGTGCAGTCATGGGGGTATCGCCGCGTGGTGCGGCATGCTAACGATGACGCAAACCGTGGAGTTTAGCATGACGGAAAGTGAATTCCTGGCGCTCGCCGAGGCAGTGCTGACGCAGGTGGAGGCGGCGGTCGAGGCGGTGGTCGACGACAGCGATGTGGATATCGATTGCGAGCGTACGGGGAATGTCCTGACGCTCGAATTCGACGATGGCAGCAAAATCATCGTCAATGTCCAGACGCCGATGAGCGAGATCTGGATTGCCGCCCGCTCGGGTGGTTTCCACTTCCGCCTGAAGGGCGACAAGTGGCGCGACACGCGCGACGATTCCGAGTTGTTCGAAGCCCTGTCGCGCTTTGCATCGCAACAGGCCGGAGAGACGGTCACGCTTGAGTCGGCCTGATCGCTTTTCGGGTCGTTCGCTGTCACTACTGAATTGCAAGCGCCTGCGGATCACGGACGCGCTTCAGATCACCGCAGCTCGATGGGCTGCGGTGACCGAAAGTCCCGTCATCCGTGGTTCGTCAGGGCTTGCTGTTGAACATATCCAGGATGCGCTGACGCTCCTGGCGGTCCACCGGGGCGGGCGCGGGTGCAGGCACCCCGGGTTGCGCCGGCATCTGACCGGGCAGGGCCCCCGTCGACGGACCCGGCGCCGCCGAGCCGTCCGGTGCCGTCTCGGCACTCAGGCCGACGGTGCTGACGGCGCGTCCCGGCGGATAGTCGTCGTAGTAGTAATCGCCATTCGCCTGAATGACACCCGGCGGCATCGCGCGAGGGGACTCCGGCACCCCACGCAGCGCCTTCGACATGTAGTCGATCCAGATCGGCAACGCCAGACCGCCACCGGTTTCACGATCGCCCAGATTGCGCGGTTGATCGAAACCGATCCACGCAACCCCCACCAACTGTGACTGATACCCGGCGAACCATGCATCGTGCGAATCGTTCGTCGTGCCCGTCTTGCCCGCGAGATCGCTGCGCTTGAGCGCATTGGTCTTGGCAGCGGTGCCGCGCGTCGCCACGTCGTGCAGCATCGAGTTCATGATGAAAGCGTTACGCGCCGGAATGGCACGAATCGACTCGTCGCCTGCCGCGACCGGCTTCTCTTCCATAATCACGTTGCCCTTCGAATCGGTGATGCGGGCCACGATGAAAGGATTGACGCGGAAGCCGCCGTTAGCGAACACGGCAAACCCGCTCGCCATTTGCAGCGGCGTCACCATGCCCGCGCCCAGCGCCATCGGCAGATAGGCCGGATGTTTGTCTGCTTCGAAGCCGAAGCGCCCGATGAACTTCTGGGCATAGGCCGGCGTAATGCTCTGGAGAATGCGGATCGACACGAGGTTGCGAGACCGCATCAGCGCCACGCGCATCGGCTCCGGCCCGTCGAAGCCGCCGCCGTAGTTCTTGGGCTCCCACGGCTGTCCGCCGGTCTGGGCTGCAGAGAAGTACAGCGGGCCGTCGTTGATGATGGTTGCTGGCGCAAAACCTTTTTCCAGCGCGGCCGAGTAGATGAACGGCTTGAAGCTCGATCCCGGCTGACGCCATGCCTGCGTCACGTGGTTGAACTTGTTGCGGTTGAAGTCGAACCCGCCGACCAGCGAGCGGATGGCGCCGTTCTGCGGGTCGAGCGACACGAAGGCCGCTTCGATGTCCGGCATCTGCACGATGCGCCAATTGTCCTTCGAATCCTTCGTCACGCGAATGACCGAGCCCGGACGAATCCGCTGTTTCGGCTGTGCTTTGGCGCTCAACCCGGCGGCCGCGAATCGCAGTCCGTCGCCCGTCACGGTGACGTCGTCGCCGTTCAGAAGCACAGCTTTCACTTGCTGCGGCGATGCGGCGAGCACCACGGCCGCGACCATGTCGCCACTGTCCGGATGCTCGACCAGCGTGTCGTCGATCAGTTGCTCGCGCTCGTCCTTGCCGTCGGGCAGGTCGATATTTGCTTCGGGGCCACGGTAACCGTGGCGCAGCTCGTACGCCATGACGCCCGCGCGCAGCGCTTCGTACGCTGCTTCCTGATCCGCCGAATTGATGGTGGTGTAGACGTTGAAGCCGCGCGTGTAGATCTCGTCCTTGAACTGCGCGTAGAGCAGTTGACGCACCATTTCCGCCACGTATCCGGCATGTACGCTGAATTCGCTGCCCAGCCCGCGCACCACCAACTCCTGCGCGATCGCCTGATCGTATTCGGCCTTGGATGCATATCCGAGGTCGTACATGCGTTTCAGGATGTATTCCTGACGCACGCGTGCACGCTTGTAGTTGACGATCGGGTTATAGGCCGAGGGCGCTTTCGGCAGCCCGGCAAGCATGGCGGCCTCGGCGAGCGTGATGTCCTTCAGATCCTTGCCGAAATAGACGCGCGCCGCGCTGGCGAAGCCGTAGGCACGCTCTCCGAGGTAGATCTGATTCATGTACAGCTCGAGAATCTGATCCTTCGTCAGGCGCGATTCGATCTTGTAGGCGAGCAGCGCTTCGTAAATCTTGCGCGTGTACGTCTTCTCGCTGGAAAGGAAGAAGTTACGTGCCACCTGCATGGTGATCGTGCTCGCGCCCTGCGACGAGCCGCCACGGGTGAAGTTCGCGACGCCCGCACGGAAAATGCCGATGAAGTCGACGCCGCCGTGCTGATAGAAGCGGTCGTCCTCGATGGCGAGGACGGCTTTCTTCATGACGTCGGGAATATCGGCGAAACGCACGAGATTGCGACGCTCTTCGCCGAATTCACCAATCTGGATTTCGTCGGCCGTATAGATGCGCAGCGGAATCTTCGGCCGGTAGTCGACGATCGTGTCGAGCGACGGCAACTGTGGCGTCATCACCACCAGGATGTACCCCGCGAGCAACGCGCCACAGACGGCCATCGCAGCGATCAGGCCTACGAACCATAGTGCGATGCGCAGCCAGATGGAGCGGCGCGGTTTGGGCGGACGCTTGTCGCGGGGTGTCTCGGTTTGGGGTGTGCTTGCCATGGGAGAACCGGAAAAAACGATGGGCCGATTATAACGAACGCCCCGCACCCCCCCTCGACAGCCCCCCGAAATCGGAGTTTGAGCCTATGGGGGCTAGGAATCGTCCGAGCCAAAATCGGCATGAATTCCGAAAGCGCCTTTCGCTTGCCGTTCCTTCGCCAGTATTCGGAATCGTCCGATTGGACCCCTTTGCCATGACCGATAGCATCGATCGCATCGATACGACGAAAGGCAGGAGGAGCCATGATCGCAGCGGTTTTGCGCGGGATGCGTCACGTAAGAAAGCAGTGGGCGACGAGAAGGCCGGGCAACGGTGGCGGTTGCGGAATTCACTTCGACGCCAATGGCATGCAATTCGTTCGGATCACGCGAACACCGGGGAGCGACGGATTGCGTCTGGACGCGTATGGCGCTGCCGCGCTGGAGGACGACATGCTGCGTGGCGCACTGATCGTCAAGCCGGAGGCCGTGGCGCGTCGCCTGGAGGAGTTGTTGGAGCGTCTGGGCACGCGGGCGGAGGCGTTGCGGCACGACGCCATCGTCCTGGCGCTTCCGTCGCACGGACTGAAGACGCAGGTGATCGATTGTCCGGCGGACCTGCCGCCGCGCGCGCTGCGGGCGTGGTGTCAGCGTCGCGCTGCGCTTTTGCTGCCAGGTGACGGCGACCTCGATTTGCGCAGCCGTGTTGGCGTGGCGTGGGCCGAACCGGGCAGCCATCGTCTCCGGCTGTATGCCTGTGAAGCGACCGTGGTCGACGACAGGATGGCCGTGCTTGAAATGTCGGGGCTACGTGCGCAAGCCATCGATGCCGCGCATCAGGCGGGGCGGCGAGCGTTCCTGTGGGCGCAACATGCAGCCGGGCGAACGTCCGCACCGAACGACCGCGAGGCATTCGCGCACGCGGCCCCTGTCGGCAAGGATCGAACGGGCGGGCCGTGCGCGCTATTGCAGCTCGATGCGCAGACACTCGATCTGGCGGTATTCGAGGGTGAGGTTTGCGTCGGGGATGTTCGTGAGCGCTTTGACGGCGTTCGCGGGCACCCGGAGGCGTTGGCAAGCGTGGTTCGCGATCTGACGCGAACTTTGCCGGTCTCGCCGCGCGTTATCGATGTCGCGACGCAAGGGGCTAGCTCGGCGGAGCTGGCGGAAATCTGTGACGCCGTCGCACGGGCATGCGGCATGACTGTGCGTCCGTTCGACCCGTTCGCGACATTCGAGGGTTCCGCTCCCGCTGGACAGCGTCAGGAGACGTTTTTGCCGCGTGCGGCGCTCGCTGTGCCCTGTGGGCTGGCGCTGCGAGCCATGTCGATGCAGGGGGGCGCATGCGGGTGACGAAGGCATTTCCGCCGCTCGATTTCCTTCCCACGCTGGCACAGTGGCGACGCCGCGATATGCGTCGCCAATGGCGAATCTGGGCATGCGTTGCGGTGTGCGGTGCCACCGCTTCGCTGGTGCCCATTGCATGGGACCTCCATCAGCGCCGCGAAATGCAGGCGCAGCAAATGGCATTACGCGCGACGAACGAGAGGCTGGCCGCTGAGGTGGCGGCGTTCGACATGACGCGGCGACAGCTTGCCGAACTGCGGGCTCACCGCAGGAGCGTCGTTGCGCTGGTTGAGCGTCGGCCTGCTGTGGCCGAGCGTCTGCTCGACATCATGCGGGCCTGCGCCGATGGGGTGCGGCTGTCGATGGTGAAAACGGCCAACGCGCATCTGCGAATCGAAGGCTATGCGACGACGCAATCGCGGGTGCGTGAAACGCAGAAGCGGCTGCGTGCGTTGCCCTGGGTCCGCAAGGTCACCGAGGTCGAATCGAGTGTGGTGCCGGAGAGCGTCCGACGCCAATGGGCGGACGCGCAGACGCAGGCCGGGGCACTGAACGTTCGTCGCTTTACGTTGCGCATCGCGTTGAAACCCGTGCCGACGCCCGTCGTCTTGGCCGGTGTTTCGGATCTCGACGGCCAAACGACGGAGGAGGTGCCGCATGTACGGTGAAAACCACCCTCCAGACGACGTGCGTGACATGTTTCAGGATGTGAGGGCGCGTTGGCGTGCGCGCTGGGTGACATGGCTGTCCATTCCACCGACCGAATGGTCGCCGGGCGTACGGTGGGGGCTCGCGATCGCCGCGGCGCTCACGGGTTTCTGTCTTGCTTGGTCGATTGAGTGGTTGATGAGTCTCCCGGCGCGCGCGGCCCTGAAACAGGGGCTCGAAGTCGAGCGGCAGATGCTGACGCGTGCCACTGACGCTGTCGACCGTTTACCTGCGCTCATGCGCCGACTTCAGAACGAAGCGGCGGAAACCCGAACATGGCAACGCATGCTGCCCGTCGTCGAGCCGGAGGCAGAGGAGGTTGCAGGGGCGTCCGTCGGCGAGTCGTCAGCTTCGTCGACCTTGTCAAAGCATGGGAGCGATGCTCCCGAGGCCGACGACGAGGCCCTTGCAGCATGGCGTGCCGATCTTGAGCGGCTGGTTTCTCGCAGTGGGCTGACGTTGGCGTTTTCGCGTCCGGGACCGGCGGCAGTATCCGGCGAACTGGAAACCGAGCGCGCCGAGTTGCGTGTTCGAGGCTCGGTGGCAAATTTGCTCGGCTGGCTTGCTGAGGTGGACCGGCTGCCACGACACCTGGCCGTCGAGCAGTTCTCGCTGGAGGGCCCTCCCGTGCAAACGGGCACAATCGGCACAGTCGGCACCACCGGCAGTGCAACCCATTCCGACGGCGCAGAAGCGTCGTTGAGCGTCACCGTGTCCGCATATCGTTGGCGCCGCACGGCCGAGCCCGCCGAGTCGCCCGACGTTCTGACGACACATGCGCTCCCTGCGCTGCCTGAACCGCCACCTCGATGGGAGATGCCGGCGGACACCGTCGACGTCTTTCGCACGCCCATGACGCGTCGGTCCGCACAAGATGCTGTGATCATGACCGAATCGACGCCTCAGGGGCCCGTCGAGAATGCTGAGCCTGTAGGGACAATGCGGGCGGGTGCTCGCCGCGTCGTGTTGCGCCGGACCTCGGCCGCCGGGCTGTCGGCCACCTGGAGCGATGACGGGGCATTGCCGGGCAAGGTGCTGTCGAATCCCGACCCTTCGACGGTAGACGTGGTGTTGCACGGTGCTGAAGCGGCAGACGCGCTACGGGTGTTTGCGAGGTTGACCGGCCGGAGTGTGGCGATCGGTGAGCGCGTCGCGGGGCGACTCGACATGGAGGTGACGGGGGTGTCTGCGGCGACGGCGTTCGACGTCATGATCCGAAGTGCGGGCCTGGGCGTGCAATCCGTGAACGGCGTCGACTGGATTGCGCCGCGTGCCGATTTGCTGGCCGACGAGCGAACGCAACTGGAAGCTGCGGCGAAACGTGAGGCGTTGCAGCCGCTGGCGGCGCGCCGGTTCCGGCTGAACTATCCGCGGGCCGAGGCGTTGCGGGAGATCATTCTCGGACAGAAGGACAGCAAGGGGCAGCGACTCTTGTCCGCGCGCGGCGGTCTCATTGCGGGTCCCCGGACAAATCAGCTATTCGTGACCGACCTGCCTGAGAAGCTCGATGCACTGGCGTCGTTCATTGCGCGCATCGATGTGCCTGTTCGGCAGGTGCTAATCGAAGCCCGTATCGTCGAAGCCGATGACCGGTTCAGCGAGTCGCTCGGCGTCCGGCTGGCGGGACAACACGGTGCCGAGAATGCGGGGCGGGGTGGCGACAAGCGCCCGAAGTCGGATGCGGGTTCGTTTGATGTGGGGGCTGGCGGGCGCGTCGCGAACGGTGGCGCACGCGCAATGGACGGCGACACGAGCGCTCCCGGCAGCGCGGTGGATGTCGGGCTTTCGGCGGCGGCGCTGGCGGGCGTGGCGCCTCCGAGTCTCGCGATCACGTTATTCGGCCGGTCCGCAAGCCGTTTCCTGCAATTGGAGCTCTTGTATCTTCGTCTTCGTGATGGTTAGCTACCGTCACATGAGGTGAAGTGAGCATGTTTGGAGCCTGAAGGCTTGGACCTTGCTGTGGAGATAATGCCCTTCGCCTCGCCCTCACCAGCACAGACACTGAACGGTAGCCAAGGGCGTGGACCCTGTATGTACAAGGCAAGTGGGTGAGTTGGTATTGATTCCTCGATTAAGGATCAAATTGATGTTCTACCTCGGTATTGATGTTGCCAAAGCCAAGCTGGATTGCTGCCTGCTGGACATGACAAACGGCAAGCGTAGTACGAAGGTTGTTGCCAATAGCCGCGCCGGCCTAACCGATCTGTTGGGCTGGTTGGGCAAGAGACACACCGAGCCGAGCCACGTACATGTCGCGCTCGAAGGTACCGGCGTCTATCACGAGATGGCCGCGTGTGGCCTGCACGATGCCGGGCTCTCCGTGTCTGTCGTTAATCCTGCGCAGGTGCGTGCTTTTGCGACGGGAATGGGCGTGCGCACGAAGAACGACATGGTAGACAGCCACGTGTTAGCGCGCTTTGCGATGCACGCACAGCCAATGCGCTGGAGTCCTCCAGCGCCCGAGGCTCGCATACTTCAAGCACTGATGGCGCGCCGTGAAGCGCTTGCACAAGATCTTCAGCGTGAGCGCAACCGGCATGAGAAAGCGGAAATCACGGCTCCAACGGCGCTAGTCCTGCATTCGATTCTCGAGACGATCGAGTTTTTGGAGCGCCATTTAGCCAGCCTGCAACGCGAGATCGATGATCACATTGCTGCCCATCCGGGCCTTAAAGCAAACTTGATGCTGCTGCAAAGTATCCCGGCAGTTGGCCCTCAGGTAGGCCGCACGCTGCTTGCCATCATGCACGCGCGCCACTTCGATTCTGCAGAACAACTTGCGGCGTATCTCGGCCTGGTGCCGGTGCAGAGGCAGTCGGGATCGTCGATCCAGGGCCCTTCACGTTTATCGAAGGCCGGGCCGCCCAAGGTACGGGCAACTCTCTACATGGCGGCCGTCGTCGCTAAACGCTATAACCCCCACATCAAGGCATTGTGTGAACGCTTGGCAGCGCGTGGCAAATCCACCATGTCTATACTCGGCGCTGCAATGCGTAAGCTTGTGCATCTGTGTTTCGGCGTTCTGAAGACACGACAGCCTTATCGGGCGAACTACGTCGCAATCGCTTGACGGGCAAGACGGTATCTCCGCACTGGAGACCAGCGGGCGAGGGAGGGTGGTCTCCCGCCCGCGGGTGGTCACGGCGGACAAGGTGCAGGCGCTCATCGAGCAAGGCACGGAATTGCCTTACCAAACGCGCAACGGTCGGCGCAATGGGGCATCCGTACAGTTCCGCAAGGCGACCCTGAGGCTGGAAGTCACGCCGTTGATTACGCCGGACGGGCAAGTGATATTGGATGTGGATGTGCGCAAGGACAGCGTGGGGCAGGCCGTCGGCGAAGGCTTCGCCGTCGATACCCGGCACGTCCGGACGCAGGTGCAAGTCGAAAGCGGCGGCACGGTCGCCATCGGCGGGATATACCAGGAGGTGAAGCGGGACAGCCGCGCAAGCGTTCCCTGGCTGGGAGACGTGCCGGTGCTGGGCGCACTTTTCCGTAACCGCGCCAATGAGGACCGGCGCACGGAGTTGCTGGTGTTCCTGACACCCAGCGTGGTGCCGGACGGCGCGGCGGTCGGGGCTCCGGTCGCGTTGGACGACGGCACGCCAGGGCGGAGCGCGGCAGCGCCGGAGCGGACAACCTCGGCGCAAGCCGTGACAAACGCAGACGAGATGCCTGACGCGCCTGGGGTGTCGGATGTGCTTGGGGTGCCCGATGTGCCTGGCGCGAGCGCCGGCGCGGCGTCGCCACCCTTGTCGGACGACCTGCGTGATGACCTGCCACCCGGCCATCCCCGGCTTCTCGGGGTGTTCCCCGAGGCGACGCGTTCCGCACGCCCGACGCAGATACCGGTATCATCAGGGATTGGAACCCAAATATCAGCGATTTATGCTGGAAAACGTAATACTTGTCGGACTGATGGGGGCGGGCAAGACCACGGTTGGACGCGCAGTGGCACGACGGCTTGGACGGCAGTTCTATGACTCCGACCATGAGATCGAGGCGCGCACGGGCGTGCGCATTCCGGTCATCTTCGAGCACGAGGGCGAGGACGGCTTTCGTCAGCGCGAAACCCAGACCATCGACGAACTCACTCAACGCAGCGGAATCGTTCTCGCCACTGGCGGGGGCGCGGTGTTGCGCGCAGAAAACCGCGAGTACATCAAATCGCGCGGCACGGTGGTGTACCTACGCGCCAATCCGCGCGATCTGTGGTTACGCACGCGTCGCGACAAGAATCGTCCGTTGCTGCAAACGGCAGATCCGCGTGCGCGACTCGAACAGTTGTATCAGGAGCGTGACGGGCTCTACCGGGAATGCGCGACGTTCATCATCGAAACCGGGCGGCCAAGCGTCAATGCGCTCGTCAACATGGTGCTGATGCAGTTGGAAATGGCGGGCATCGTGCCGAGCAACGCAGCGCTATTGCCTGATGCTTCGGATGCGACGGATGCAGCGAATGCGACAGACGGCTCGCAGAGCGCGCATGGCGATGCCGAAGCGGAACAGCTGCGTCCGGATGATGTCGGCGCGACGCATGCCGTGGACACCGGCGAGTCGATATCGACAGCGCCTGTGACGCCTGAGCGTGATACCTTCCCTCGCTGATAGTGGCCCGCACGGACCGCACTGCCCGATTTCGCAGAACATGAAAACAAGCCAACAAGCGGCATGATTACTCTGAAACTCGACCTTGGCGAGCGCGCCTATCCTATTCACATCGGCACCGATCTGCTGACGCAGGACGCGCTGTTTGCGCCGCACGTGCGCGGCACGCATGCCGTGATCGTGACGAACACGACCGTCGATCCGCTTTATGCGGAACGGGTCGCAGCGACATTGCAACGTCTCGGGAAGCGCGTAGTAAAGGCGGTGCTGCCCGATGGCGAGGCCTACAAGAACTGGCAGACGCTCAACCTGATCTTCGACGAACTGCTTGGCGCGCAAGCGGACCGCAAGGCCACGCTGATCGCACTGGGCGGCGG
This sequence comes from Pandoraea oxalativorans, assembly GCF_000972785.3. Taxonomy (NCBI): domain Bacteria; kingdom Pseudomonadati; phylum Pseudomonadota; class Betaproteobacteria; order Burkholderiales; family Burkholderiaceae; genus Pandoraea; species Pandoraea oxalativorans. Next base: position 5,185,220 of record NZ_CP011253.3, on the reverse strand, counting down.
CGTGGTCGGTGACATGACCGGGTTCGCCGCCGCGTGTTATATGCGCGGCGTGCCCTTCGTGCAGGTGCCGACTACATTGCTTTCGCAGGTTGACTCTTCGGTCGGCGGCAAGACGGGTATCAATCACCCGCTCGGTAAGAACATGATCGGTGCCTTCTGGCAGCCGAGCGCCGTGCTGGCCGATATCGGCACGCTGTCGACGTTGCCGGATCGTGAGCTGGCGGCGGGTATGGCCGAAGTGATCAAGCACGGCGCGATTGCGGACGAGAAGTACTTCGACTGGATCGAAGCCAATATCGATGCCCTGAACGGTCGCGATACGGCGGCGCTGACGTATGCCGTGCAACGCTCTTGCGAAATCAAGGCGCAGGTCGTGGCCAGCGACGAACGCGAGCAGGGGCTGCGCGCCACACTCAACTTCGGTCACACGTTCGGTCACGCGATCGAATCCGGCCTGGGCTACGGCGAATGGCTGCACGGGGAGGCCGTGGGCTGCGGCATGGTGATGGGGGCGGATTTGTCGGCCCGTCTTGGCTTTATCGACGAGACGATGGTGCAACGAATCAAGGCACTGGTCGCAGCGGCCAAGCTGCCCGTGACGGGGCCGGACCTCGGCGAGGACCGGTATATCGATCTGATGCGCGTCGACAAGAAGGCAGAAGGCGGCGATATCCGCTTTGTGCTGCTCAACCGGTTGGGGCAGGCGTTCATGACGAGCGTGCCCGACGCCGAACTCCGCGCCACGCTGCGCGCTAACGTCTGAGACAGGAAGGCTGGCGATGATCGATTACGAAGCGTCGCTTGCTCCCTACGCGGCGCGCTCCACCGCATCACGTGGCCGTCGCTTCGCGGAAAGCGCCCCCACGACACGCACCGAGTTCCAGCGCGACCGGGACCGCATCATCCACTCGACGGCCTTTCGGCGTCTCGAATACAAGACACAGGTCTTCGTGAATCACGAAGGCGATCTGTTCCGCACTCGTCTCACGCACAGTCTCGAAGTCGCGCAGATCGGACGGTCGATCGCGCGAAATCTGCGCGTCAACGAGGATCTTGTCGAAGCGGTCGCGTTGGCGCACGATCTCGGCCATACACCGTTCGGTCATGCGGGGCAGGACGCGTTGAATGTCTGCATGCAGGACTACGGCGGGTTCGAGCACAACTTGCAGAGTCTCATCGTTGTCGATGAACTCGAAGAGCACTACGGCGGCTTTAATGGATTGAACCTCTGCTTCGAGACGCGCGAAGGCATTCTGAAGCACTGCTCGCGAGCCAACGCGCGCGGGCTGGGCGAACTGGGCGAGCGCTTTCTCAAGGGGCTTCAGCCTGGCATCGAAGCGCAGATCGCGAATCTGGCCGACGAGATCGCCTATAACAACCACGACATCGACGACGGTGTGCGATCCGGTCTGCTCACGCTCGAACAACTCGATCAGGTGCCGCTCTGGCACCGTTACTGCACGGAAGCCAAGCTCGCCTGGCCGGACATCTCCGGTCGCCGTCTGGTGCATGAAACGACGCGACGCATCATCAACGCGCTGATCGTCGATCTGATTGCGACAACGCGTCAACGCGTGGCCGACGCCTCACCGTTCTCCATGGATGACGTGCGTGCGTCGGGGCCGCTCGTCGCATTCAGTGCCGAGATGCGCGAACAGGCGGGAAGTCTCAAGCGGTTCCTGTTCGACAACCTTTACCGACACTATCTCGTGATGCGAATGGCTGCGAAGGCGCAGCGCATCGTGCAGGAGTTGTTCGAAGCCTTCATTTCCGAACCGCGCCTGTTGCCGCCGAACTACCGCCCGGAGAATCCGGAAGATCAGCCGCGCTGGATTGCCCACTATGTGGCCGGTATGACCGACCGCTACGCGATCAAGGAATACCGCAGACTTTTCAGCGTCGAACCGACGCTTTGAGCCTCGGATGTCGGAGGTTCGTAAGGTTTCGGTTACGAGGTGGGCGACGAGGCGATGATGTGGCGAGGCGCCGAGGGACGGGAGCAAAGCACAAAAAAACAGCCGGCATTTGCCGGCTGTTTTCGTACCGCGCCGCTACCGCGCAACCATCGGAATCAGCTGCGACCGAGGATAAAGCCGAGCACCAGAGCTGCTGCGGCCACCGTACCAACGGTCTGCCACGGGCGCTCGTGTACGTAGCCATCGGCCTCTTCCCAGACTTCATTGGCGCGACGGCGCAGATTCGCACGTGCATCGCCGAAGTCGTCGCGCGCCTGACGCAGCTTGTCGCCGATCTCCGCACGAAGCGCTTCGACATCCGACGCCGACTTGGCGTTGGATAGCGCGTGGTCCAAATCGTCGAGCAGATCGCGGACTCGCGACGACACATCGCCGCTTGCCAACCGCGCAGCGCGCGCCGTACGACGACCGGCAAAGCGTGCGTCTTCCAGGCTGCTGTTGAGTGCCGTTTCCGCTTTCGAGGCAATTCCCATTTTCAGACTCCCAAGAGGTGGTATTGAAATGCGACGTCCGGTAAGCCCGGGAGGACGAACGTCGGTGGAACCCTGAGGCGAGCGGCCATTATGGCCCGCCCACTTGCGTGCGTACACCTGGACAGACAGTTTTGAAAAAAAGAAAGTTGCGGCGTGTTGGCTGAAGATAATGTCGGAATACGCCGACATGCGCCGAGATGGTGGCTATCGCGCCCGGAAATGCGAAAACGCCGCACAGGGCGGCGTTTTCGGTACAACTTGATGCGAGTTGACGCAACTTGCGTCGTGCGGCGACTTAGAAGCGGTAGCCGAGCGACAGGAACGTCACGACCGGGTTCAGCTTGACCTTCGCTTCGCTGGTCGTCGTGATCGGACCGCGCGTCGTCGTCAGCTTGGCCGTCGTGCTCACCGGGATGTACGACACCGAGAATGCCAGCGTCCAGTGCTTGTCGACGTTCCAGTTCAGACCTGCGTTGAACACCGGTGCCCACGAGTTGGTGAGCGATGCGGTGGTGTTGCCACCCGCGCCGCCGGTCAGGCTTGCGCTGGCCAGTTGCTGGAAGCCCGGCGTCAGTTCGATGTTCGAGTACCAGAAGTAGCTCGCGCCGATACCGAGGAACGGACGCCATGTATCACCCGCCTTACCGAAGTAGTACTTCAGCAAGATGGCCGGGCTCCACTGCTTGGCCGAAGCCAGCGAGCCTCCGCCCGGCAGCGCCAGGCTGCCCGTGCCATACAGGCGGAACTTGGGCGGCACGCCGAACACGCCTTCGACGGCGATGTTGTCGGTGAAGAAGTGGGTCAGCGTGAGGCCGAGCGTGTCGGCGTCATCGACATTGGCACCCGTGTTGCCCAGACGGCTGTTCACCACATTGGCCAGTCCCGGGACGTTCGATCCGGTCACGTGCAGCGGATCACTCGAAACCTGGGGCGAGAGATGGAACCAGCCTGCGCTGACCATCGTATCCCCGGCTTGCTGTGCGAAGGCGGCCCCCGATGCCGTCAGCATAGCCGCGGCAGCAATCGTCAAATGCTTCAACTTCATCGATTTCGTCTCCTGCTCAAGATTCTTTATTGTCGAGAATTTCGTTAAATGAAATTCAGGGCCATTATGCCGACCGTGGAAATTCGCGGATAGCGCGACTCTGGAGGTGTCGCTCTAAAGGTGTTGTATCCACGCATCGACCTATGGAATGCCCCTAGGAAAAAGCGCTGGACGAAAGAAAAGCGCGCCCTTATACGTCTGGCACGCTTTCGGAAATAACTGCGGAGTCCGATATTCTGGCCGCAACTGTCGGAACGCAATTAGCGTCCCGCCTGCTGGGTTTAGAACTTGTAGCCGACCGATACGAAGGTCACAATCGGGTTGAGCTTGATTTCGGCGTCGGACGACGAGAGTACCGTTCCGTCCTGCGCCTTGATTTTGATGTTCGCAGTGGTTTTGAGTGGCAGGTAGGAGACCGACGCCCCGGCGACCCAGTGCTTGTCGAATGCATAAGAAACACCGGCGTTGAAAACCGGTTGCCACGACGCCGACGATTTGGCTTCGACCGTCGTCGGCCCGTTATGTCCGGAAGTAAAAGCCAGCACACTGCCGAAATTCTGATTTAGCGCCGCTTCAAAATTCGGATTGAGATTGACGTTCGTGAAGAATGTATAACTCACGCCGACACCCAGAAAAGGGCGCCACGTCGAATTGGCTTGACCAAAGTAGTACTGCAGCACGAGCGCTGGGCTCCACTGGCGCACACTTTGCACGATCGGGTTGTTTTGTGCCGCGCCGAGGTCGATACTCGTGAGCGCACCGGCCAGTCCCGGTGGCGCAATCACGCCTTGTCCGGTGAGCTTGAACTTGGCCGGCACGCCGGCCACGGTCTGCAGGGCGATGTTGTCGGAAAAGAAGTGCGTGATGACGAGCCCGAGCGTGTCGGCGTTGCTGACCTTCGCGCCGCTGCCGGGTGAAGTAAAGTTCGATGGCACCAGTGTAGGTGTGAGGCCCTCCTGAGTGACGCTGGTGGTCATCGGTTTGCTGGAGTCCTGCGGGGCGATGTGGAACCAGCCGAGGTTGACGACGTTATCGCCTGCTTGTTGTGCACTGGCGCTGGTGGACGCCAGGGAAATGCCGAGTCCGAGCGCGCATAAGCACGCCGCGGACCGATAGGTCCGAGTTGTCATTTGTCTTTCCTCCCAAGATTATTTATTTATTTTTCGATGCATTATGCGCTTGGGATTTCGGTGCGCAATCGTCGGATCTAGAACTTTTGTACGAATCAACGGGGTTTAGCTAGATATCAGTATTTAAAGAGATTTTTCATGGTGAAAGTCTCTCGCAAATCGTGATGTCCAGCTTTAAAGCATTACATTTGAATCAGCATGGCCCGATTACCGAGACTCTTCATTCCGCGTCAGCCGCAGCACGTGATTCTGCGGGGCAATAACCGGCAGCCGATCTTCGTCGACGACGAGGACCGGCGCGTGTTCCACGACCGTCTGCGCGACGCCGCACGTGCCAACGGCCTGGCCATCCACGCCTGGTGCATGATGCCGAACCATCTGCATCTGGTCGCTACACCCGCCGACGAGCGCAGCCTGCCCACCACGTTGCAGGCGGTCGGCCGCTACTACGTGCTCTATTTCAACCGGCGCCATCAGCGCACGGGCACGTTGTGGGAGGGCCGATATCGCGCCACGGTGATCGAGGCGGAGCACTATCTGTTACTCGCCAGCCGCTATGTCGAGCTCAATCCCGTTCGTGCCGGTCTGGTCGACGCCCCGGGTAATTACCTGTGGTCGAGTTACAACCATCACGTCGGTCTGACGGTCGACAGTCTCGTGACGGACCACGCGCTCTATTGGGAGTTGGGCAACACGCCGTTCGAGCGTCAGCGCGCTTACGCGGAGGGGTTCTCGATTCCGCTGCCGGCGCACGAAGTCGACGCACTGCGTACAGCGACGCAGAAGGGATGGCTCCTCGGCGGTCCCGAATATCAGGCGAGAATGTCGCTCGCCGCGAATCGCCGGGTGAGCCCGCTCACGCGCGGGCGTCCCCGTAAACCGGCAGCCAACGCCCTCTGATGCAAGCCTCCGACAGGCCGGTTCCGGCTTGTCGCTCTCCCCAATAAGCTCGACAAGCGTTTGAAATTACGGATTTTTCTGTCAAATCTTCGTTGCACGAAATTAATCTGACCCCAATAAAATCAAGCCTTCTTTTGGTGCGGTTTTTAATTGGAATCTGACCCCGTTAAATTCTTTTGTCATTGTGAATTTCATGGCGTATATTCCAACTTCGGCCGATTGGTGCGATGCGGAAAACCGTGCGCGCTGAGTCGGCGCCCTGTGGCGACGCCCGAGGATGACCTCGACGCGTGCGAATCCGCAGTGCTGGCCCGCCCGGCCAACCCCACTTAACCCGGTCGACCGCGACGATCATGCGCGCGGCGGCCTCGCCAAGAGACGGTGTAACTCGTGGAAAAGAAACAGCAACCGATTGCGACGGCAGCAGCGCTGCCGGGTGAGGCGTACTTGGCGCCGGACGCACAGGGCATGTACGACCCGGCCAACGAACACGATGCCTGCGGCGTTGGCTTCGTGGCACACATCAAGGGCGTGAAGAGCCACGCCATCGTCGAACAGGGTCTGAAGATTCTCGAAAATCTGGATCACCGGGGTGCCGTGGGCGCCGACCCGTTGATGGGCGACGGCGCGGGCATCCTGCTCCAGATTCCCGACCAGTTCTATCGCGAAGAGATGGCCAAGCAAGGCGTGACGTTGCCGCCGGCTGGCGAGTACGGCGTCGGCATGATCTTCCTGCCGAAGGAACATGCATCGCGCCTGGCCTGCGAACAGGAACTCGAGCGCACCGTGAAGGCGGAAGGTCAGGTCGTGCTGGGCTGGCGCGATGTCGCGATCGATCGCGACATGCCGATGTCGCCCAACGTGAAGGCCACCGAGCCGATCATCCGCCAGATCTTCATCGGCCGTGGTCAGGACATCATGGTGACGGACGCCCTCGAGCGTAAGCTGTACGTCATCCGCAAGACCGCCAGCCACCGCATTCAGGCGCTCAAGCTCAAGCACGGCAAGGAATACTTCGTGCCGTCGATGTCGGCGCGCACGATCGTCTACAAGGGCTTGCTGCTGTGCGATCAGGTCGGCCGCTACTACCGCGACCTGTCCGACCCGCGCACCGTCTCGGCACTCGCCCTCGTTCACCAGCGTTTCTCGACGAATACGTTCCCCGCATGGGAACTGGCGCACCCGTACCGCATGGTCGCGCACAACGGTGAAATCAACACCGTGAAGGGCAACGTCAACTGGATCAACGCCCGCACGGGTGCGATCTCGTCCGCCGTGCTCGGCAACGATCTGCAAAAGCTGTGGCCGCTGATCTACCCGGGCCAGTCGGACACGGCATCGTTCGACAACTGCCTCGAAATGCTCACGATGGCCGGCTACCCGCTCGCCCACGCCGTGATGATGATGATCCCGGAAGCCTGGGAACAGCACACGCTGATGGACGAGAACCGCCGCGCGTTCTACGAGTACCACGCAGCGATGATGGAGCCGTGGGACGGCCCCGCCGCCATCGCGTTCACCGACGGTCGTCAGATCGGCGCGACGCTCGACCGTAACGGTCTGCGTCCGGCGCGTTTCGTGATCACGGACGACGACGTCGTCATCCTGGCCTCGGAATCGGGCGTGCTGCCGATCCCCGAATCGAAGATCGTCAAGAAGTGGCGTCTGCAGCCGGGCAAGATGTTCCTGATCGATATGGATCAGGGCCGCATCATCGATGACAAGGAACTCAAGGACAACCTCGCCAACGCGAAGCCGTACAAAAGCTGGATCGACGCCGTGCGCATCAAGCTCGACGAGATCGAGCCGAAGGTCGAGGAAGCCGGCGTGCATCACGACACGGCTACGCCGCTGCTCGATCTGCAACAGGCGTTCGGTTACACGCAGGAAGAAGTGAAGCTGCTGATGACGCCGATGGCGATCAATGGCGAAGAAGCCGTGGGCTCGATGGGCAACGACAGCCCGCTCGCGGTCATGAGCAACAAGAACAAGACGCTCTATCACTACTTCCGTCAGCTGTTCGCGCAGGTGACGAACCCGCCGATCGACCCGATCCGCGAAAACATGGTGATGTCGCTGGTGTCGTTCATCGGCCCGAAGCCGAACCTGCTCGACACGAACAACATCAACCCGCCGATGCGTCTCGAAGTGTCGCAGCCGGTGCTGGACTTCAAGGAAATTTCGAAGATCCGTCACATCGACAAGTACACCGGCGGCAAATTCCGCTCGTACGAGTTGAACATCTGCTACCCGGTTGCCTGGGGCAAGGAAGGTATCGAAGCGCGCCTCGCCTCGCTGTGCGCGGAAGCGGTCGACGCCGTGAAGTCGGGCTACAACATCCTCATCGTCTCGGACCGTCTGACGAACCGCGAACAGGTCGCCATTCCCGCGCTGCTCGCCACGTCGGCCGTGCACCAGCATCTGGTGGCACAGGGTCTGCGTACGAGCACGGGCCTCGTGGTCGAAACGGGTTCGGCGCGTGAAGTGCACCACTTCGCACTGCTCGCAGGCTACGGCGCAGAAGCCGTTCACCCGTACCTCGCGATGGAAACGCTCGCACAGATCGCTCGCAAGCAAGGCGGCGACCTGACGCCCGAGAAGGCCATCAAGCACTTCGTGAAGGCCGTCGGCAAGGGCCTGCACAAGGTCATGTCGAAGATGGGCATCTCGACGTACATGTCGTACACGGGCGCTCAGATTTTCGAAGCGATCGGTCTGTCGCAGGAACTGATTCAGAAGTACTTCCAGGGCACGGCGTCGAACGTCGGCGGTATCGGCATCTTCGAAGTGGCCGAGGAAGCGGTGCGTCTGCATCGCGATGCGTTCGGCGACAACCCGGTGCTCTCGAACATGCTCGACGCCGGCGGCGAATACGCATTCCGCATTCGCGGCGAAGACCACATGTGGTCGCCGGACGCCATCGCCAAGCTCCAGCACTCGACCCGCTCGAACTCGTACCAGACGTACAAGGAATACGCGAACCTCATCAACGACCAGAGCAAGCGCCACATGACGCTGCGCGGTCTGTTCGAGTTCCGCGTCGATCCGCAGCGCGCGATCCCGCTCGACCAGGTGGAATCGGCGAAGGACATCGTCAAGCGTTTCGCTACGGGCGCCATGTCGCTCGGTTCGATCTCGACCGAAGCGCACGCTACGCTGGCCGTCGCCATGAACCGTATCGGCGGCAAGTCGAACACGGGTGAAGGCGGCGAAGACCCGCGTCGCTATCGCAACGAACTCAAGGGCATTCCGATCAAGAAGGGCGAATCGCTCGCCTCGATCGTGGGTCACGACGTCATCGAGACGGACATCGAACTGCAAGACGGCGACTCGCTGCGCTCGAAGATCAAGCAAGTCGCCTCGGGCCGCTTCGGCGTGACGGCGGACTATCTGGTCTCCGCCGATCAGATCCAGATCAAGATGGCGCAGGGCGCGAAGCCGGGCGAAGGCGGTCAGTTGCCGGGTCACAAGGTGACCGAGTACATCGGCAAGCTGCGCTACTCGGTGCCGGGCGTGGGTCTGATCTCGCCGCCGCCGCACCACGACATCTACTCGATCGAAGATCTGGCACAGCTCATTCACGATCTGAAGAACGTGAACGCGTCGTCGTCGATCTCGGTGAAGCTCGTGTCGGAAGTCGGCGTGGGCACGGTGGCGGCCGGTGTCGCGAAGGCCAAGGCCGATCACGTGGTGATCGCCGGTCACGACGGTGGTACGGGGGCATCGCCGCTCTCGTCGGTGAAGTACGCCGGCACGCCATGGGAACTGGGCCTGGCCGAGACGCAACAGACGCTGGTGCTCAACCGCCTGCGTGGTCGTATCCGCGTGCAGGCCGACGGTCAGATGAAGACCGGTCGCGACGTGGTGATCGGTGCGCTGCTCGGCGCAGACGAATTCGGCTTCGCGACGGCACCGCTCGTCGTCGAGGGCTGCATCATGATGCGCAAGTGCCATCTGAACACCTGCCCGGTCGGCGTCGCGACGCAAGATCCGGTGCTGCGCAAGAAATTCCAGGGCAAGCCGGAGCACGTCGTCAATTACTTCTTCTTCGTGGCCGAGGAAGTGCGCGAGATCATGGCGCAACTGGGCATCGCGAAGTTCGACGACCTGATCGGTCGCGCCGATCTGCTCAACACCAAGTCGGGTGTCGAACACTGGAAGGCGAAGGGTCTCGATTTCAGCCGCATCTTCCACCTGCCGGAAATGGAAGCCGACGTTCCGCGTCTGCACGTCGAGACGCAGGACCACGGTCTGGCCGGTGCACTCGATCACGCACTGATCGAGAAGGCAATGCCGGCGCTGGAGAAGGGCGAGCACGTCTCGTTCATCCAGCCGGTGCGTAACCGTAACCGTACGGTCGGCGCGATGCTCTCGGGCGAAGTGGCCAAGCGCTACGGTCACGAAGGGCTGCCGCAAGACACGATCCACGTGCAGCTCAAGGGCACGGCGGGGCAGAGCTTCGGCGCGTTCCTCGCACGCGGCATCACGCTGGACCTCGTGGGCGACGGTAACGACTACGTCGGCAAGGGTCTGTCGGGCGGTCGCATCATCGTGCGTCCGACCAACGACTTCCGTGGCAATGCCGAAGACAACATCATCGTGGGCAACACCGTGATGATCGGCGCCATCGAAGGCGAAGCGTTCTTCAACGGCGTGGCCGGCGAGCGTTTCTGCGTGCGTAACTCGGGCGCAACGGCGGTCGTGGAAGGCACGGGCGACCATGGTTGCGAATACATGACGGGCGGCACGGTGGTCGTGCTGGGCGAGACCGGCCGTAACTTCTCGGCAGGTATGTCGGGTGGTGTGGCTTACGTGTACGACGCTGACGGCACGTTCGCCGCCAAGTGCAACACGGCGATGGTCGCGCTCGATCCGGTGCTGCCGCACGGCGAGCAGGAGCGTACGGTGAGCCAGGGTCTGTGGCATCGCGGCCAGACGGACGAGGCACAGCTGCGCGAGCTCATCGAGCGTCACTTCCAGTACACGGGCTCTACGCGTGCGAAGGCGCTGCTCGAAGACTGGGACGGCGCACGCCGCAAGTTCGTGAAGGTGTTCCCGAACGAATACAAACGCGCGTTGGGCGAAATGGCCAAGGCGGGCGACAAACAAGCACTGGCGGCCTGAACCCGCTGGCGCGGTCACGCCGCGCGGGGTGAGGGCCCCGCAGGCGTGCCGCGCGCGGGTGAGGCACGGTAACCACAAAACTTTCCGACTGAAGAAACATGGGCAAGGTCACAGGTTTTCTCGAATTCGAGCGCCAGAGCGAGTCTTACGAAGCACCGCTGGCACGCGTGAAGCACTACAAGGAGTTCGTACTCGCGCTCTCCGACGATCAGGCAAAGGTGCAGGGCGCACGCTGCATGGACTGCGGCATTCCGTTCTGCAACAACGGTTGCCCGGTCAACAACATCATTCCCGACTTCAACGATCTGGTGTATCGCCAGGACTGGAAGTCGGCCATCTCGGTCCTGCACTCGACCAACAACTTCCCGGAATTCACGGGACGTATCTGCCCCGCGCCGTGTGAAGCGGCCTGCACGCTGAACATCAACAGCGACGCCGTGGGCATCAAGTCGATCGAGCACGCGATCATCGACAAGGCCTGGAGCGAAGGCTGGGTCGAGCCGCAACCGGCCAAGCACAAGACCGGCAAGACGGTCGCCGTCGTCGGCTCCGGTCCCGCCGGCATGGCGGTCGCGCAGCAACTCGCGCGCGTCGGCCACGACGTCACCGTGTTCGAGAAGAACGATTGCGTGGGCGGCCTGCTGCGTTACGGCATTCCCGACTTCAAGCTGGAGAAGTGGCTGATCGACCGCCGCATGCGCCAGATGGAAGCCGAAGGCGTGACGTTCCGCACCGGCGTCTACGTGGGCAAAGATGCCCCCGACGCGCACATCAACAACTTCTCGAAAGAGACGATCACACCGGACCAGTTGCAGGCGCAGTTCGACGCCGTGGTCATCGCAGGCGGTGCGGAACAGCCGCGCGACTTGCCGGTGCCGGGCCGTGAGCTCGAAGGCATCCATTACGCGATGGAATTCCTGCCGCAGCAAAACAAGGTCAACGCGGGCGACAAGCTGGCGAACCAGATGCTGGCGACGGGCAAGCACGTGATCGTGATCGGCGGTGGCGACACCGGATCCGATTGCGTGGGCACGTCGAACCGTCACGGCGCGAAGGCGGTCACGCAGTTCGAACTGCTGCCGCAGCCGCCGGAGCAGGAAAACAAGCCGATGGTGTGGCCGTACTGGCCGACCAAGCTGCGCACGTCGTCGAGCCACGAAGAGGGCTGCGAGCGCGACTGGTCGGTGGCCACGAAGCGCTTCGAAGGCAAGAACGGCAAGGTCGAAAAGCTGATCGCCGTGCGTCTCGAATGGAAGGACGGCAAGATGCAGGAAGTGCCGGGTTCCGAGTTCGAGCTGAAGGCCGACCTCGTGCTGCTCGCGATGGGCTTCGTCTCGCCGCTGCAAACGGTGCTCGACGCGTTCGGCGTGGACAAGGATGCGCGCGGCAACGTGCGTGCCTCGACCGAAGGCGAGCGTGCCTACACGACGAACCTGCCGAAGGTGTTCGCGGCCGGCGACGTGCGTCGCGGTCAGTCGCTGGTGGTGTGGGCGATTCGCGAAGGCCGTCAATGCGCCCGTGCCGTGGACGAGTTCCTGATGGGCCATTCGGAACTGCCGCGCTAAGGTCTGGCTAAGTTGGACATGCGCACCTTCGGGTGCGTACGGTTTGTGCCTGCCAAAACCACAAATACGGGGTGGTTGTGATTTGAGAGGAGGGGCGCGGAGGTAGGCATCTGCGTCACTGTGAAGAAGCCGTCCGGATGGAAACGTCCGGGCGGTTTTTTCTTGCCTGTTCCTCCCGTGTCGCCCGCCGTGCGTCGCCACCCCGCGGATCCTCTAAATTCTGTAGATCGCTAAATATAAGACGTCATACAACAAGACGTCATTTCGTCGCATTCACATGTGAGATAACTCTCCCAACATGTGCAAACTTCAGTATTGATAAGGCTTTTAGCGGCGCGATGGTGAATCCGCTGAAAGACTAGGGATTATCCGTAAACCGCGTAATCTTTCATTGTCATCGTACATCTTCTGACGTAGGATGCCTCTCCAAGCAAGCGCGATGCTTGCCATAAAAATATCCACGAAAGAGAGACAACCATCATGGCACTGAAGATCAAAGGCCTGCGCTGGTGGATGATCGGACTGCTGACGCTCGGCACCGTCATGAACTACCTCGCACGTAGCTCGCTTGCCGTCGCCGCCCCCACGGTGATGAAGGATCTCCACATCACGACCCAGCAGTACGGCTGGATCACGGGCGCGTTCCTTGTGCTGTATCCGATCGGCGCCCCCATCACCGGTTATCTGATGGACCGTATCGGTCTGCGTCTGGGCTTCCTGTTGTGCGGCGTGATGTGGTCGGTGGTTTGCATGCTGCATGGTCTGGCCGACGGCTGGGTGGGTCTGTTCGTGCTGCGCGGTCTGCTGGGTCTGGCCGAAGCGTCGTTCATCCCGGCGGGCATGCGTGCCGCCGCGTTCTGGTTCCCGTCGAAGGAGCGCGCGCTCGCCGCCGGTATCTTCAACATCGGCACGTCCATCGGCGCGATCCTCGCACCGCCGCTGATCGCGTGGTCGATCCTGCGCTACAACTGGGAGACGGCATTCGTCATTGCCGGTGCACTCGGTCTCGTGTGGGGCGTGCTGTGGTTCGCGTTCTATCGTCACCCGACGGATCACCCGGCGCTCTCGCAGGCCGAGTCCGACTACATCAATGAAGGCCGCGTGGTCGATGCCGCCGCCGATGCCCGCAAGCCGAACCTCGGTTCGATCCTGCGTCAGCGCAACTTCTGGGGCATCGCGCTGCCGCGCTTCTTCGCCGATCCGGTGTGGGGCACGATCGTGTTCTGGATGCCGCTGTACCTCAATCAGGCGCGCGGTTTCGATCTGAAGACGATTGCCGCGACCGCGTGGTTGCCGTTCGTCGCGGCCGATATCGGGTGCCTGATGGGCGGCACGGTGTCGGTGTGGCTGAACAAGCACTTCAAGATTACGATCTTCAACGGCAAGCGCGTCGTGTTTACCATCGGCGCGATCATCATGACGGCGATGTGCGGCGTGGGCTTCGTGAAAGACCCGATGACGGCGATCTTCCTGCTGTGCCTCGGCGGCTTCGCGCACCAGACGCTCTCCGTCACCGTGATCTCGATGTCGGCCGACCTGTTCCAGCGCAACGAAGTGGCGACGGTCACCGGTCTGGCGGGGCTGTCCGCCGGGATCGGCAACCTGCTCTTCACGCTGGTGATCGGCACGTTTGTGACGGCAGTCGGCTACGCGCCGTTCTTCGTGGCACTGGGGCTGGGCGATCTGATCGGCGCGGTGATTCTGTGGACGGTGGTCAAGCCGCATATCACGGGCACGGCCACGCCGTCGCCGGTGCAGGCGCAGATGCGTAAGGGCGGGAACGGTGCAGGTGTCGACGTGAACCGGACCGCGAATGCCTAGCCAGCGAGACGACTGAAGATTTAACGTACGCCGCGCCGCACACTCCCCCCTTGGGTGTGCGGCGCGGGGTCGGTTTTGTTGTACCGATGAATCAGGAGCAAAAAGGATCACTATGAGCCAGACTTCCGGCAAACCCTTCCGCCGTCTTCTGCTGACTGGCGCTGCGGGCAACCTTGGCAAACAACTGCGCGGCAAGCTCGCAGAGTGGGCGGACATCGTGCGCGTGAGCGACATCGTGCCGATCACCGACACTGCGCCGCACGAAGAGTCGATGCAGGTCGACCTCGCCGACCGTGCGGCCGTGCACGCGCTGCTCGAAGGCGTCGATGCGCTGGTGCATCTCGGCGGCGTGTCCGTCGAAGCACCGTTCGACGACATCCTGCAAGCGAACATCCTCGGTCTGTACAACGTCTACAGCGCCGCGCAGAAGCAAGGCGTGAAGCGCATCATCTACGCCAGTTCGAATCATGCCGTCGGTTTCCATCCCGTGACGGAAGTGCTCGACGTCGACGCCCCGCATCGTCCCGACGGCATGTACGGCATCTCGAAGTGCTTCGGTGAAGACCTCTCGCGTTACTACTTCGACCGCTTCGGCCTCGAGACCGTGTGTCTGCGCATTGGCTCGTCGTTCGAACAGCCGAAGAATCCGCGCATGATGGTGACGTATCTGAGCTACCGCGACTTTATCGAACTCGTGCGTTGCTCGCTGTTCACGAATCGTGTCGGTCACGCGATCGTTTACGGCGTGTCCGACAACCCGACGCTGTGGGTCGACAACACCAAGGCGGCGTTCCTCGGTTTCCGTCCCCAGGACAGCTCGGCCGAGTTCGCCGGTCTATTCCCGGCCAAAGCGCCCGATCCGCAAATGGACGACTGGACGCAACGCTTCCAGGGCGGCCCGTTCGTGCTGATGGGGCCGATGGAGCCCAAGGCATGACGGGGGACGGCGTCTGCATCGAGCGCCTGGAGCCGTCGCGCGAGACACCTCACGCGGTCGGCGAAAGCCCGCTATGGCGTGCCGATGAACAGGCGCTCTACTGGGTCGACATCCCGGTAAGGCAACTGCATCGCGTAACGCCCGCCAATGGCGAACACCGTCAGTGGACATTCCCCGAGCAGGTCGCATGCTTCTCGTTCGACACAGCGGGCACGTTGCTCGCCGCGTGCGAAACAGGCGTGTTCGCCGTGCAGTTGGGCGCGCCGGGCGATGTGGCTGCGTCGGCGTGGACGCGTCTGGCCGCGCCCGAATTTCCTGCTTCGGGCATGCGCTTTAACGATGGACGTTGCGACCGTCAGGGCCGCTTCTGGGCGGGCACGATGGTGGCGGATATGTCGCTCGCAAGCGACGCGGGTTCGCTCTATCGCTTCGATGCAAAGGACGGACTGTCCGCACAGCTCGTCGACGGGCTCGTCACGCAGAACGGCCTCGGCTTTTCGCCGGACAGCCGAACGATGTATCTGAGCGATTCGCACCCGACGGTGCGTCGCGTGTGGGCGTTCGATTTCGATGCGGACAGCGGCACGATCCGCAACCGTCGCCTGTTCGTCGACATGAACCAGTATCCGGGGCGTCCCGATGGTGCGGCCGTCGATGCCGACGGGTGTTACTGGACGTGCGCTAACGATGGCAGCCGTCTGCTGCGCTTCACGCCGGTGGGCGTGCTGGACCGCGAGATCGTGTTGCCGGTATCGAAACCGTCGATGTGCGCGTTCGGTGGGCGCGACTTCGACACGTTATTCGTTACGTCGATTCGCCCCGGCGCGAATGCGAACGAACACGACGGCCATGTCTTCGCCGTGCGATGCGGTGTGCAAGGATTGCCGGAAGTGCCCTATTCGGGCGCGCTGCCGGTAAGAAGCGTGTAGGCGGGGGTACGAAGGTGGCGACGCCGCGCAGTAGTGCACAAGCGGCGCGCACTGAAGCGGGTCCGGGTTGGCTGGCTTACACAACGGCCATCCGGTGAGGCGGCGGGACGTCGGGGCGATCGTGGTGTTCGCGCCGGCGTCCCGTTTTGCCATGCAGACGGTGGGTTAATGCACGAAGTCAGTCGAGACGAGCGACTTGCCGCGCGTCTCGGGCAGCAGCAACGCGCACACGACGACGAGCAGATAGCCGCCGCCCGCGACCATCCCGATGGCCTTCACGAGCGAGCCGGTCTGCGCGAGTGTGCCCACTGCGATGGGGAAGAACGAGCCGATGCCGCGCCCGAGGTTGTAGCAGAAGCCCTGACCCGAGCCGCGAATGTGGTTCGGATACAGCTCCGTGAGATACGCACCGATGCCCGCGAAAATGCCCTGCACGACGATGCCCAGCGGGAAGCCGAGCAGCAGCATCGCGCTGTCGGTGATCGGCAGCATCGTGTACACCATGCCGAGTACGAACGACGCGACGGCGAAAAAGATGAACGCGCCACGGCGTCCGAGCTTGTCCGAGAGAATCGCTCCGACGATGTAGCCCACGAACGATCCGACGATCAGCACGATCAGGTAGGCGCTCGTGTTAAACACCGACAGACCGCGCACCGTCTTCAGATACGTCGGCAGCCACGTCGTGATCGCGTAATAGCCACCGAGCATGCCGGTGCACAGCAGACTGCCGAGGATCGTCGTCTTCAGATGCTCGGGCGCGAAAATCTGCGTGAAGTTGCTCTGCAACTGACCCTCGGCGATCTTGCGGCGCGTTTGCGTGAAGATCTCCGGGTCCGACACGTTGCGGCGCACGTAGACGATCCACACCGCAGGCAGAATCCCGATCCAGAAGCACGCACGCCATGCGTAGCCTTCATCGAGCACTGCGAAGAAGAACCAGTACAGCAGCGCGGCGGCCGCCCAGCCGACCGACCAGCTGCTTTGTACCGTGCCGACCGCTTTCGCGCGATGTTGCGGCGAGCGGATCATCTCGCCCATCATCATCGTGACGACGGTCCACTCGCCGCCGAAGCCGATGCCTTGCAGCGTGCGCGTCACGAGCAACTGCCAGAACGAGTTCGTGAAGCCGGAGAGGAACGTGAACAGGCAGAAGGTGGCAATCGTCCATTGCAGCACGCGCACGCGGCCGTAGCGATCCGCGAGAATGCCCGCGAGCCATCCGCCGACCGCAGATGAAATGAGCGAGCTGGTCGCGATCATGCCCGCCTCGCCCTTCGTCATGCCCCACGCGGCAATGAGCGTGGGGATCAGGAACGAATAGATCATGAAGTCGAACGCGTCGACGGCATAGCCGCTGAAGCCCGCATACAGGGCCTTGCGCTCCTTCGTGTTGAGTTCTTGGAACCAGGAAAAAAACGCCATGAAAACTCCTCGGTGGATCGTGTGCTTGTCGTTATGTGTGCGACGTGTGGTTGTTGTGTATCGATGCCGGGCATCGAGGGTCGGGTCCACGTCTGACCCGGTGATCGGCGGGTGGTCAGGGCTACATCAGAGTGTCAGGCCGCCATCGACATGAATCACCTGACCGGTGATTTGTCGCGCGTGCGGGCCGAGCAGGAAGGTCGCGAGGGCGGCGATGTCGTCGGGTTCGCAGAGGCGTCCGGTCGGTGTGGCGTCGGCCGCGCGCTGCCATGCGGCCGGATCGATGGCCGAGTGGCCGCTGTCCTTGCGTGTGTAGCCGGGCGCGACGCAATTGATCGTCACCCCCGCGCGGGCGTATTCGGCGGCGGCGCTTTTCGCTAACGCTTCGATGGCCGCCTTGGCGGCGGCTGTGGCCGGAAATCCGGGTTGGTTCGGCGCGAAGCGATGCGCCACGAACGAGCTGACGGCGACCACGCTGCCTTGCGACGAACGTTGGAGATCGGGCAGCGCGTGACGCAACAACGCGGCGAATGCACCGGGCATGGCGGCGAGCGTGCGCGCGAAGGCGTCGTCGTCGATGTCGGCCAGCGACTGGCGCGTGGCGAAGCCCGCATTGCTCACGATCTGGTCGACGGGACCGAAGGCGTCATGCGCGGCGTCGATGAGTCGCGCGGCGGACTGCGCGTGCGTCAGGTCCCCACACCACGTGGCGCACCGCGCGCCTACGTCTTCGCATGCACGACGCACCTCGGCGAGCCGCGCCTGACTGGCGTCGGACGCGCCGCGTGTGTGCAACAACAAGCGGGTGTCAGGGGAAGCGAGACGGCGGGCGATGGCCGCGCCGATGCCGGAAGCGGCGCCGGTGACGACAACGGTGCATCCGTCGCGCTGAGATGAATTCGGCGACCGGCCGGACGAGGAAGCTGGAGGAGTCACGATGAGCCCGGAGTTTGCCTGATGTTTGCCTGCTGGGGTGCTCGTGATTATGCCAAACCGCCTCGGTGCCGGAACAGCCGCGTCAATATTATTTACGAAGTGAACAAAGTGGATGAGTCGCCTGGTGGGAATGGCGTGGGGCGGCGTGAGAGTGTCCGCCCCCAGCGCCGTCATCAAGTCGTCACTATGCCGTCGCTATGCCGTCGCTACACTGCGCCGACGACCCGAGGCGGTTCGATCTCGTTCACCGCGTGCAACGTCATCGTGTGCTGATGGAAGCGGGCCAGCGTGTCGCGATGGGCCACACTGACGATGGCCGTGTCCGGCAGCCGCGCGTGCAGTGCGTCGTACACGGCTTCTTCGGTCTCGACATCGAGCGCGCTCGTCGCTTCGTCCAGAAACAGGAAGTCGGGCTTTTGCAGCAGCGCGCGCGCGGCCGCCAGTCGCTGTTGCTCGCCGCCGGAGAAACGCCGTGCCCAATGCGCCGAGGTCAGCAACGCGTCGCCGTATTGCCCGAGGTTCACGGCGCTCAGGGCTTGGCGGCACTCGGCGTCGGTAAACGTGTCGGGCGGCGAAGGGAACGCGAGCGCGGCCTTGAGCGTGTCGATGGGCAGATAGCTTTGCTGGGAGAGGAACAACACGCGGGCGTTGGCGGGGACTTCGATGCGTCCGCTGCCGAACGGCCACAGACCGGCCAGTGCGCGCAACATCGTGCTCTTGCCGCAACCCGAGCGGCCACGCACCAGCCAGCGCGATCCGGGGGCGAAGGCGAACGAACCGGGAGCCGCGAGCGGCACGCCGTTCGGCAGCGACAGCCGCAGGTCGGCGGCGGTGTAGGCCGCGACGTCGCTTGCCGTCACCACGGCGATGCCGTCTTCGGGGTGCGGCGTGGCGTCGATGACGCGTGTGAATTCGCGCAGACGGTTGATCGTCGCCTTCCAGTCGGCCAGCGTCGAGAAGCTGTTCACGAACCAGGAAAAACCGTCGCTCACTTGCCCGAAGGCGTCGATGATTCGCATCAGCACGCCCAGCGTGAACGCGCCTGCGAAGTAACGCGGTGCTGCCGCCATGATCGGAAAGACGATGGCGATCTGCGCGTAGATCGAGTTCGCGAAGATCAGGCGTTTCGTCACAACCATGATCTGCCACCAGTTCTCGCGCACCGCACCGAACGCCGACTTCAGACGCGACAACTCCGCGCCTTCGCCCCGATAGAGCGCGACCTGCTCGGCCGATTCACGCAGCCGGACCAGCAGAAAACGAAAGTCGGCTTCGACCTGTTGTTGCCGATAGCTGAGACCCACAAGGGGGCGACCGACCTTGAAGATCAGAAACGAACCGACGATGGCGTACAGCGCGGCTACCCACACCATGTAGCCCGGAATCGTCACGTTCATTCCTGCCAGCGCGAAGGACACCGCACCCGAGATCGTCCACAGAATCGTGATGAAGGAGAACAGCGAGACGAGCGTCGTCAACAGGTCGAGCGACAGCGCGAGCGACGAATTGACGAGCGTGCGGATGTCTTCGGAAATACGCTGGTCGGGGTTGTCGGCGAGGTGGTCGCGCTCGATACGGTAGTAGGCGCGATGGGCGAACCATTTTGTGAGGTTCGCGTCCGTCACCCACTGACGCCAGCGGATCTCCAGCATCTGACGGAAGTAAGTGCGAAACGTCGCGATGATGATGAAGCTGAATGCCAGCACCGCAAATTCGACGAGCGACGACTTGAAAACCGGCCAGTTGCGCTTGTCTAGGGCGTCGTAAAAGCCTGCGTTCCACGCGTTGAGCCGAACGTTGATGAACACAACGGCCAGGTTCAGTGCGATCACGAGCGCGAGCAGGCGTCGGCCCTCCCAGCGCTTCTCCGAGACCCAGTAGGGACGGATCAGTTGCCAGGCGGTGGGATGGCTGGGTGGTTTGGGCGGCGGTGTGGCGGTGTCGCCCGAGGGCTGCGGGGCGGAGGGCGTGTGGGTCGGCGTGTTGGCCATGATCGTCGGGCGGCGCAGCCGCAGTGGGGCAACGTTGTTATCTATACGTTTGGCACATATGGCCCATTTGACCGCAGTTCCCGATGGTGCGTTGCACGATTTGAGGCCCGAGCCGCGTGTGACGGGGATTTTCAGTTTACGGACCGTTACAAGCGACCGGAATCACGGGCAGGAGATCTCAAAAAACGAGACGCGACGAGCGTGCAATCGCCCGGGAAGCCAGCTTGCACGGGCGTCGGCATCTATGTTGTAATGGCTGCGGGCGAAACAGGGGTGCTCCGTAATTGGCGTAGTCACGTCAAAGAAGTCGCGGGGCTGAGAGAGACCCTTTGCACCCGACCCGGGTAATACCGGCGTGGGAAGTTTCCGACTCCTCCATTGGGGTAAGGTGGCCATCACCGTTTCGTCCTTTTGCTTTCATGAGGAAAGGGCCCCATGCGTTGCCTTCCACAACATTCGTCGTCTTCCCCTGAGTGCCTGCGCGCCTTCGCCTTGACGGCTTGCGCGGCAATGCGCGTATGAGCGCGACGGCTGCCATTTCCACGTCGCGTCCCGCCGGGTCACGTCCTGATATTGCCGTGCTGGGCGGCGGGCTGTCCGGCCGCCTGCTGGCGTGGCAACTGATTCGCGTCGGCGCGCGCGTGGCGCTGTACGAGCGGGGCGATGCCGATGGCTCGTCCGCTGCTGGCTGGGTCGCTGCCGCCATGCTCGCGCCGCTCGCCGAGGCCGCCGTGGCAGAACCGAGCATCGTCGAGATGGGCGCGGTCGGACTTGAGCGCTGGCCCGCGCTGATCGACGGCCTTCCCGAACACGTCTTCTTCCAACGCAACGGCACGCTGGTCGTGTGGCATCAGCCCGACCGCGCCGAGGCCGTGATGTTCGATCGTCGGATGCGCGCGAATGCACCGCCCGAGCTGCTGCGTGGCGGCGTCGAGCGGATTTCGGGCGCACAACTGAAGGACGTGGAGCCGGCGCTCGCCGGACGTTTCCAGGAAGGCTGGCTGCTGCCGAACGAGGGGCAACTGGATAACCGTCAGTTGTTGCGTGCGCTGGCCGCAGGACTGGCGAAGGCGGGCGCGAACCTGCACTGGCATACCGAAATCGGCGAGGGCGAGTATCCGGACGCCGGTCTGGTCATCGACTGCCGCGGACTGGGCGCACGCGAAGCGCTCACACAGTTGCGCGGCGTGCGTGGCGAGGTTGTGCGCATTCACGCGCCGGGGATCGGCCTGCGTCGCCCGGTGCGGTTGCTGCACCCGCGCTATCCGATCTACATCGCGCCCAAGGAAAACGATCTGTACGTGATCGGGGCGACCGAACTCGAATCGGAAGACATGTCGCCGATGACCGTGCGCTCTGCGCTCGAACTGCTCTCGGCGGCGCACTCGCTGAACCCCGCGTTCGGCGAAGCGCGCATCGTCGAATTGAACGTCAATTGCCGCCCGGCGCTGCCCGACCATTTGCCGCGCGTGCAGTGGGACGGTGCACGGTTGCTGCGTGTGAACGGTCTGTACCGTCACGGCTATCTGCTCGCACCGGCGGTCACCGGCGAAGCATGCGCGTTGGCGCAGGCATTGATGCAAACGAAGGGCGCGCCGTCGGGATCGGCGGACGCGTTCGACTGGGAGACGTGGCGAGCCAGCCGGCCGTGGCCGGAACTGTTTCGTCAGGCATGAGAGGACGCGGTACGCAATGGACATCCATATCAATCAACAGAT
The DNA here is from genome assembly GCF_000972785.3 of Pandoraea oxalativorans. Classification (NCBI taxonomy): domain Bacteria; kingdom Pseudomonadati; phylum Pseudomonadota; class Betaproteobacteria; order Burkholderiales; family Burkholderiaceae; genus Pandoraea; species Pandoraea oxalativorans. The sequence continues at coordinate 5,163,250 of NZ_CP011253.3, read as the reverse complement.
GCTGAGCGTGGCCGACACGGCGACGCTGGCCGAGGCGCTCGCCGCCTACGGCGCCAAGCCGCCTTTTGCGGCGGCGATCAACGGGCAATTCGTGCCCAAGACGCAGTACGCCGCGCGCACGCTTGCGCAGGGCGACAAGATCGATGTCGTGCAACCGGTGGCCGGAGGCTGAGATGAACGCATTCACCGAATCGAACAACGTGGCGGCAAGCAGTACGCGCGATGCGCTCACGCTCTACGACACCCGCTTCGGCAGCCGCTTCCTGCTCGGCACGGCACGCTATCCGTCGCTGCAAGCGCTGAACGATTCCATCGATGCGGCGCGTCCGGGCATGGTGACGGTGGCATTGCGCCGTCAACTCTCGGGCACCGGGGCGCAAGCATCGGAAGGTCATTTCTGGGAGACGCTGCGCCGCCTCGCGGTGCCGGTGCTGCCCAATACGGCAGGCTGCCATTCGGTGCAGGAAGCGGTGACGACGGCGCAAATGGCGCGCGAAGTCTTCGAGACCGACTGGATCAAGCTCGAACTCATCGGCGACGACTACACGCTGCAGCCCGACCCGTTCGGTCTGGTGACGGCTGCCGAGCAACTGATTCGCGAGGGCTTCAAGGTCCTGCCGTACTGCACGGAAGATCTGGTGCTGTGCCGTCGGCTGCTCGACGTCGGCTGTCAGGCGCTGATGCCGTGGGGCGCGCCGATCGGCACCGGCAAGGGCGTGATCAATCCGTACGGTCTGCGCCTGCTGCGCGACCGTCTGCCGGACACGCCGCTGATCGTCGACGCGGGCCTCGGCTTGCCGTCGCACGCCTGTCAGGTGATGGAGTGGGGCTACGACGGCGTGCTGCTCAACACCGCCGTTGCGCTCGCCGCGCAGCCGGTGGAGATGGCCGGTGCGTTCGCGGGAGCGATCAAGGCGGGACGCGCCGCATGGCTCGCGGGTCCGATGGCCGAGCGCGAGAGCGCCGAAGCCAGCACCCCGGTCGTGGGTGTGCCGTTCTGGCATCAGTCCGGTAGCTGACCTCTCCCGCTTTCATGACTAACGGCCGCGCGATGCGAGGCCGCATCAACAAGGATTTTTCATGACGACGCACGCTGACGCCGCCGGGTCTGTACCTATGCGGCACGTGCAATGCCTGCCCACCGACGCATCGCTCGCGGTGGCCTGGCAGCAGGCCGGCGACGCGATCCGCGCGCGCCTCGCACCGTGGCCGGACGAGGCGACGTCGCCGCAATGGCGTTTGCATGCCGAGACGCCCGTCAGCGCGGGGCGGTGCGATGTCGTCTGGCTGCCGCTCGTGCCCGAGCATGGATTGGGCACGGCGGCGGCCGTCAGGGTGGACGCATGGCGTGCGCAGGGTGCGGTCGTGCTTCGCTCGCACACGCTCGCGCACGGACACGTGGAAGACACGCTGTACACGCCGGATGGCGTCTATCGTGTGGCGGGTGTCGACGATCCCGCATTCTTTCCTGCGTTTGCAGCGTTTCTGGACTGCGGATTCGAACCGCACGACGCACTGGTGCTCGGCCGCGCATGGCGTACGGACGGCAGTCATGCGCGTGCGGAAGACGTCGACACGCTGGGCGCATGGCCGACCGTGCTCGAGACGTTCCCCGCCGTGCTGGGGCAGGTGCCGTCGCCCGGCCACTTTCCCGCGTGCCCGGCGCGACTGGGTCTCTACCCGGTGCTGCCCGACGCCGATTGGTGCGAGCGCATGGCCGATCTTCAGGTCGGCACCGTGCAGCTGCGCATCAAGGATCCGGCGCATCCGGGACTGCGTAGCGAGATCGCGCGCACGGTGGCGGCCGGCCGCCGCGTGACGCACGACAGCGCGTGGTTCTTCAACGATCACTGGCGCGAGGCGGCGCAGGCCGATGCCTACGGAGTGCATCTCGGTCAGGAAGACATGGCGGCGCTGCGCGCCGACGAAGTCGCGACGCTGCACGCGAGCGGCATGCGGCTGGGCATCAGCACGCACGGCTATTACGAGATTCTCGCGGCGCATCACTTTCGTCCGAGCTATCTGGCCGTCGGCGCGGTGTTCCCGACGACGACCAAGGTCATCGCCACCGCACCGCAAGGGCTGGCGAAGCTGGCGCGTTACGTGAAGCTCATCGCGCCGCATTACCCGCTGGTGGCGATCGGTGGCATCGACGCGACCAACCTGCCGCAGGTGCTCGAGACCGGCGTGGGATGCACGGCCGTCGTGCGCGCCGTGACGGAAGCCGCCGACGTGGCGGCCGCGGTCCGTTCGATGCAGAACGAATTCGCGCGACGCGTGTGAGTTTGCGGTGCACCTGCGCTGTGATTACAGTTCGCGCGTCATGAAGACGGCGCCATCGCCATAGCCTGCCAGTTTGGCGGCGATCTGTGGCGAGACGTCTGCCGTCGCCCGATATCCGAAGCGCGCCCAGAACCCCTGCGATTGCTGCACGGCCACCAACGCCGAGGCGCGCAGGCCGAGCGATTGCGCCGCCGACAACGCGGCGGCATAAAGCTGACCGGCCACGCCCGCGCCACGTGTGCGCGGTGCAAGCGCCATGTCGTGGACGTACCAGCAGTCGGGGGTGTCCGGCAGCGCGTCGAGGACGGTGTCCAGTGGCGGCGGCGCGGCCAGACGCCACGGGTGCGTGAACAGATAGCCCGCGATGGCCGCTTCCGTCGGTCCGGCCGTTCCCGCATCCATCGCCACCCAGCAAGTCTGCGGCGACAAGGCCAGACGCGAGGCGAGGGTAGCTTCCGACTCCAGCATCAAGTCGGCGTACGCCAGTGCCTGGACTGTCAGCACTTGGGGAAGGTCGCCGGGTTGCATCGGACGAATCCGAAAGTCCGGTGTCGCCGTAGACTGCGGCGCGACGGGGCGAAAAGAGGGAGGGGTAGCGCGGGACATCCCGAAGAACGATAACGAGGGCGAAACGTCGTATTGTAGCAACGGCGCAACACCGGCGTGGGGGCAGAAAACGATAAGTCCTTGGTGCCGTTGGGTTTTTGCGGCGTTACGCCTATTGGAACGTTAACGCAGCAATACGTCCGGGGCCTGTAGAATCCCGCGGGGCAGCGTCGTTCCTTGCTTTCGCCGACCCGGCGTGGGCGGCATCGAATGGCAAACCCCCCTATAATTGGCGTTTTGCGCCGCACTATAAGACCCGAAACGTGCCTACCCCGAATCCGGAAAATCTGCTCGAACTGCGCGACGTCAGCTTCGGTTATGGCGAGCGTTTGGTGCTTTCCGGGCTGAATATGCGGTTTCCCCGCGGCAAGGTCATTGCGGTCATGGGCGGCTCCGGCTGCGGCAAAACGACCGTGTTGCGTCTGATCGGCGGTCTCGTGCACGCCAGTCGGGGGCAGGTCGATTTCGACGGGACCGACGTTTCCACGCTCGATCGCGACGGCTGGTATCGCTTGCGTCGCCGCATGGGCATGCTGTTCCAGTTCGGCGCGCTGTTTACCGACATGACGGTATTCGACAATGTGGCGTTTCCGCTGCGCGAACACACCCGTCTCGACGAAGATCTGATTCGCGATCTCGTGCTGATGAAGCTCAACGCCGTGGGCCTGCGTGGCGCACGCGATATGAAGCCCGCCGAGATTTCGGGCGGGATGGCGCGTCGTGTGGCGCTGGCCCGCACGATTGCGCTCGATCCGGACCTCGTCATGTACGACGAGCCGTTCACGGGGCTGGACCCGATCTCGATGGGCATCACGGCGAACCTGATCCGTAAGCTCAACGACGCGCTGGGCGCGACGTCGATCATCGTCTCGCACGATGTCGCCGAGACGTTCGCCATTGCCGACTACATCTACTTTATTAGCGAAGGCCGTATCGCCGCCGAGGGCGCGCCCGACGCGCTGCGCGCCTCGAACGACCCGACGGTGCGCCAGTTCATCGACGCCCAGCCGGACGGCCCCGTGAAATTCCAGTATCCCGCGCCGCCGCTCGCGGAAGATTTCGGTATCGGAGCGCGTGCATGATTACCACCATCGGCAGTTTTGTCCGCGGCCATGTCGAGCGCCTGGGTTACGGTGCGCGCATGTTTCTGCGCATGCTCGGATCGAGCGCCGCGTTGCTGCGCCGTCCGCGTCTGGTGACGGACCAGGTTCACTTCGTCGGCAATTATTCGTTCGTCATCATCGCCGTCTCGGGCTTGTTCGTCGGTTTCGTGCTCGGCCTGCAAGGCTATTACACGCTCAACAAGTACGGCTCGGAGCAGGCGCTCGGTCTGCTCGTCGCGCTGTCATTGGTGCGTGAGCTGGGGCCGGTTGTCACGGCGCTGCTGTTCGCCGGGCGCGCGGGCACGTCGCTCACCGCCGAGATCGGTCTGATGAAGGCGGGCGAGCAACTGACCGCCATGGAGATGATGGCGATCGACCCGATCGCCCGCGTGGTCGCGCCGCGTTTCTGGGCGGGCGTGATCGCCATGCCGATCCTCGCCGCGATCTTCTCGGCGGTCGGCATTTTCGGTGGCTACCTCGTCGGCGTCGAGATGATCGGCGTGGATTCCGGCGCGTTCTGGTCGCAGATGCAAGGCGGCGTGGACGTATGGTCCGACGTCGCGAACGGCGTCATCAAGAGCATCGTGTTCGGCATTGCCGTCACCTTCATCGCGCTGTATCAGGGCTTCGAAGCACAGCCGACGCCGGAAGGCGTGTCGCGTGCTACGACGCGTACGGTCGTGCAGGCATCGCTGGCCGTGCTCGGCCTCGACTTCCTGCTTACGGCACTCATGTTCAGCTAAGAGGCCGGCTCGCCTGCCAAGACATAGACAGACAGTTTGCGCACACTGACACAATGAAAAAACACCCTCTCGACTTCTGGGTCGGCCTGTTCGTGGTCCTCGGCTTCGCCGCCCTCCTGTTCCTCGCGCTCAAAGCGGGCAACATGAGTTCGCTGTCGTTCTCGAAGACGTATCCGATCACGGTGCGGTTCGACAACATCGGCGGCCTCAAGCCGCGTGCGGCCGTCAAGAGCGCCGGCGTGGTGGTGGGGCGCGTGGCGTCAATCAAGTTCGACGACAAGCGCTATCTGGCCGACGTCACGCTCAATCTGGATTCGCAGTACCAGTTCCCGAAGGATTCGTCGGCGAAGATTCTGACGTCGGGTCTGCTCGGCGAGCAATACATCGGACTTGAGCCTGGCGGCGACGATCAGATGCTCAAGGGCGGTGATACGATCACGCTCACGCAGTCTGCCATCGTGCTGGAAAACCTGATCGGCCAGTTCCTGTACAACAAGGCAGCAGATGCCGGCGGCGCTCAGGCGGGCGACGCATCGGCAGCACCGGCGGCAGCGCCGGCGGCTGGGGCAGCACCGGTAACCCAAGGAAAATAAAAGAAAATGACCAGCTTCCGTACTTCGGCAGTGTTGGCCGCTGGCGCGTTGGCGCTGGCAGGCTGTGCGACTGTCACGAACCCGAACCCCGCTGACCCCATCGAAGGTTTCAACCGTTCGATGTACAAGTTCAACGACACGCTCGACAAGGCCGTGCTCGTGCCCGTGGCAAAGGGCTACCGTTTCACGGTGCCGGAACCGGCGCGCGACATGGTCACGAACTTCTTCTCGAACGTGGGCGACGTGTACAACCTCGCCAACAACCTGCTTCAGTTGCAGATCACGGCCGCCGCGCAGGATCTGATGCGCCTGACGATCAACACCTTCTTCGGTGTCGGTGGTCTGTTCGACTTCGCTACGCCGGCCGGCCTGCCCAAGCACAGCCAGGATTTCGGCGTGACGCTGGGCAAGTGGGGCTTGCCTGACGGTCCGTACCTCGTGCTGCCGCTGCTCGGCCCGAGCACGGTGCGCGACAGCGTCGGCATGGCTGGCAACATGTTCATCGACCCGACGTCGTATATCAAGCCGGACTGGATCAGGTATTCGCTGTACGGTGTGCGTCTCGTGAATACGCGCGCCAACCTGCTCGACGCGTCCAACCTGCTCGAAGCCGCCGCGCTCGATCCGTACTCGTTCACGCGCGACGCCTATCTCGCACGTCGCAAGTATCTGGTGAACGGCGGTGCGACGAGCGATACGTCGCTGCCGAATTACGAAGATGAGGACGGTGCCGGTGCTGCCGGTGCAGCCGCAGCGGGTGGCGCCGGTGCGCAGCCGATGCCCGCCGCCAAGCCCGCCTCGGGCGCGAGCGCCCCGGCGCCCGCCTCCGGTGCGCAGGCCGAACCGGACGCGCCGCAAGGCTCGCCCGTGCCGGGCAAAATGGTGCCGGGTGGTTTGCCCTTCCGTCGTTAATCGTTACCGATCGTCGATAACTGTCGTTGCATCGGAGTTCGGCGCTTTAATCGCGTGGTAGCCGCGTGATCGCTACGCGATAGGCGCGCCGTCTCCGGGCAACAGTTTGTTACACGACACTCCCGGCAATCCGAGAACTCCAGACGCCGCGCGGGTATCAAAACCCGCAACACTCGTCACTCGAAAGAGGAAGTCCACAATGAAGAAGTTCTGGCTCATTCCCGTCATGGCTTTCATGACGTACACCGCCGCTGGCTCTGCCATGGCGCAAGCGCAGTCCCCGGATGCACTCGTGAAGCAAACCGTGACCGAAGTGATGGCTGCGGCCAAGAGCGACCCCAACATCCAGAAGGGCGATCTGAACAGCATTACGCGTCTGGTCGAGCAGAAGATCATGCCGCACGCCGATTTCGCCAAGACGACGCAACTGGCTACCGGCGCGGCATGGCGCAAGGCCACGCCGGAGCAGCAAAAGCAGCTGACCGAACAGTTCAAGACGCTGCTGCTGCGCACGTACGCCGGTGCCATTGCCCAGATTCGCGACCAGCAGGTCAATTACAAGCCGTTCCGCGGCCAGCCGAGCGATACCGATGCCGTGGTGTACACCGACGTCATCAACAACGGTCAGCCGATCGAACTCGACTACCGTCTGTACAAGACGGCCAGCGGCGAATGGAAGCTGTATGACCTGAATGTGCTGGGCGCATGGCTGATTCAGACGTATCGCAATCAGTTCGCCGAGAAGGTCAACCAATCGGGCGTCGATGGCCTGATCCAGTTCCTGACCCAACGTAACCAGCAACTCGCAGGCGGCAAGTAAGCCCATGCTCGCGTTGCACACCGCCCTGACTCACGACACTGCCGGCGACGTCCTCGCGCAGGCCATCGATCGCATCGACGCGGGCGAGACCCAGATCGACTGCGCCGGGCTCACGCATTTCGACTCGTCGGCGCTCGCGGTGCTGCTGGCCTTGCGCCGTCACGCGAGTCGGCGCGGTGCGATGTTGGCGTTCACTAACTTGCCGACAGGGCTGGCCAGCCTTGCACTGGTGTACGGCGTCGACCATCTGCTTTCGAGCTGATTCGTCTGGCCGGACTGCCGCCGTCTCGAAGAAGCGCCGTCATGTGACGGCGCTTTTTTTATGGTTGGGCGGATAACGGCCAAGGTGGGCTAAGGCGGGTGCGAGCACGGCCGCCACCGGCTTCCTTTATAATCAGGGGTTTTCTGCCGACTTTTGGGCAGTGACCCCCCGTCCGGGCTCCGACACTGCCACCCTCGGTGCAGTCCCCCCGATCCGGAAAACAATAATGGCGTACCCGCGAAGACGGGTGCGTGCAGTCATGGCCGCCATCGAAATCCGTAACGTCAAAAAACGCTATCAGGCGTTGCAGGCGCTCAAGGGCGTCAGCTTCTCGATCGAAGAAGGCGAATTCTTCGGTCTGCTCGGCCCCAACGGCGCGGGCAAGACCACGCTGATCAGCATTCTCGCGGGCCTCGCGCGCGCGGACTCGGGCAACATCAGCGTGCTCGGTCACGACGTAGTGCGCGACTACCGCGACGCCCGCCGCAAGCTCGGCGTGGTGCCGCAGGAACTCGTCTTCGATCCGTTTTTCTCCGTGCGCGAGACGCTGCGTATCCAGTCCGGCTACTTCGGACTCAAGCGCAACGACGACTGGATCGACGAAGTGATGGCTAACCTCGATCTGACCGACAAGGCGGACGCGAACATGCGTCAGCTCTCGGGCGGCATGAAGCGACGCGTGCTGGTGGCGCAGGCGCTGGTGCATCGCCCGCCGGTGATCGTGCTCGACGAGCCGACCGCCGGGGTCGACGTCGAACTGCGTCAGACGCTCTGGAAGTTCATCTCGCGTCTGAACCGCGAAGGTCACACGATCGTGCTGACCACTCACTATCTCGAAGAAGCGGAAGCGCTGTGCGATCGCATCGCCATGCTCAAGCGCGGCGAAGTCGTGGCGCTTGAGCGCACAGCGTCGCTGTTGCAGCGCTTCGCGGGCACGCGCCTCGTGCTGCGCTTCAAGCAGGGCACGTTGCCGGCCGAATTGCGTCCGTTGCTGGTCGACGGGCAGGACACGAACGGCCATCAGTTTGCGCTGCGCCTGTCGGGCTGCGACGAAGTGGAATCCATTCTCGCCACCTGCCGTGCGGCAGGCGGCATCGTCGAAGACATCGACATTCAGAAGGCCGACCTCGAGGACGTATTCGTGCAGATCATGTCGGGCTCGCGCGCGCAGGAGGTGGCAGCATGACCGGCTTCAGCACGTTGTTCTACAAGGAAGTGCTGCGCTTCTGGAAGGTGAGTTTCCAGACCGTGGCTGCGCCGGTACTCACCGCGCTGCTGTATCTGATGATCTTCGGCCACGTGCTCGAAGACCGCGTGAAGGTCTACGACCAGATCAATTACACGTCCTTCCTCGTACCCGGACTGGTGATGATGAGCGTGTTGCAGAACGCGTTCGCCAATAGCTCGTCGTCGCTGATCCAGTCGAAGATCACGGGCAACCTGGTGTTCGTGCTGCTGCCGCCGCTCTCGCATTGGGAGATGTATGGCGCGTACGTGCTGGCGGCCGTTGTGCGCGGACTGGCGGTCGGACTGGGCGTTTTCCTCGTGACGGTCGCGTTCACGCATCTGACGTTTGCCGCACCGCTGTGGATCTTGGGCTTCGCCTTCTTCGGCGCGGCGATTCTCGGTACGCTGGGATTGATCGCGGGCATCTGGGCCGAGAAGTTCGACCAGCTCGCTGCGTTCCAGAACTTCCTGATCATGCCGGCGACGTTCCTCGCGGGCGTGTTCTATTCGATTCAGTCGTTGCCGCCGCTGTGGCAGGCCGTCTCGCACTTCAACCCGTTCTTCTACATGATCGACGGGTTCCGTTACGGCTTCTTCGGCGTGTCCGACGTGGCCCCGACGACGAGTCTCGCTGTCGTCGGCGTGACTTTCCTGATACTCGCAACCGTGGCGCTGAATCTGCTGCGCCGTGGCTACAAACTGCGTCACTGAACTTCTCCAGGATCAGCCATGCTGCCTACCCCCGAACAAATCAAACAGTACATCGAAGCCGGTCTGGCTTGCGATCACGTGGCCGTCGAAGGTGACGGTCAGCACTTCTTCGCGACCATCGTCAGCGCACAGTTCGAAGGCAAGCGCCTCATTGCGCGCCATCAACTCGTGTACGGCGCGCTGGGCGACCGCATGAAGGCCGAAATCCACGCGCTCTCGATGAAGACGCTCACGCCGGCGGAGTATCAGGCGCAATGAGGATTACGCAAGAAAGCGCTGGCGCTGCCGGCAACGGCGAGGTTCTCGCTGGCGAGCGTGTGGCCGCGGACCACCTGGAAATCGAAGGTGGCGAGCGGCTGGAAGGCGAGATTACCGTCTCGGGCGCCAAGAACGCGGCGCTGCCCATTCTGTGTGCCAGCCTGCTGACGGCCGAGCCGCTCGTGCTGGGCAACGTCCCGGATCTGCACGACGTGCGCACCATGCTGACGCTGCTCGCGCGCATGGGCGTGAAGGTCGAACGCAACGGCGAGTCGGTGACGCTGGACGCGTCGCAGATTACCGAGCCTGCCGCACCGTACGAGCTGGTGAAGACCATGCGCGCGTCGATTCTGGTACTCGGTCCGCTGCTCGCCCGTTGTGGCGAAGCGCGTGTGTCGTTGCCGGGCGGCTGCGCCATCGGCGCCCGACCCGTCGATCAGCACATCAAGGGCCTGCAGAAGATGGGCGCCGAGATCACGTTGACGCATGGCGACATCGTGGCGCGGGCGTCACGTCTGCGCGGCGAAACGCTGGTGACGGACATGATCACCGTGACGGGCACCGAAAACCTGCTCATGGCGGCCACGCTGGCCGACGGCGTGACCGTGCTGGCCAACGCCGCGCGCGAGCCGGAAGTGACCGATCTGGCCCATCTGCTCGTGAAGATGGGCGCGAAGATCGACGGCATTGGCACCGATCGTCTCGTGGTGACGGGTGTCGCGCGCTTGCATGGTGCAACGCACGATGTCGTGCCGGACCGTATCGAAGCAGGCACGTTCCTGTGTGCGGCGGTGGCCACGCGCGGCGACATTACGTTGCGCCGCGTGGTGCCGGGCACGCTCGACGCCGTCATCGAAAAACTGCGCGAGACCGGCGCGAATGTGACCGGCGGCGCGGATTGGCTGCGCGTGCAGATGGATCGTCGCGCGCAGGCCGTGAGTTTCCGGACGTCGGAATATCCGGCGTTCCCGACCGACATGCAGGCGCAGTTCATGGCGCTGAACTGCATTGCACAGGGCGCGTCGCACGTCGTGGAAACGATCTTCGAGAACCGCTTCATGCATGTGCAGGAATTGACGCGTCTGGGCGCGAATATCGGCATCGAAGGCAATACGGCGCGCATTTCCGGCGTGGATCGTCTGTCGGGTGCGCACGTGATGGCGACCGATCTGCGCGCGTCCGCCAGTCTGATCGTCGCGGGCCTGACGGCCGACGGCCGTACCCTCGTCGACCGCATTCATCACCTCGATCGCGGCTATCATCGTATCGAGGCCAAATTGTGCGCCGTGGGCGCGCGAATCCGGCGTGTCGAAGCATGCCAGGGAGAGATTGCATGAGTACCGTGAAGCTGGCCACGCCAGCCCAGCCGCTGGCCCAACCGCTTACGCTGGCGCTCTCGAAAGGGCGTATCTTTACGGAGACGCTGCCGCTACTCGCAGCGGCCGGTATCGAGGTGACGGAAGATCCCGAAACCTCGCGCAAGCTGATCCTGCCGACGACCGATCCGAATCTGCGCGTGATCATCGTGCGCGCGACGGACGTGCCGACGTATGTCCAATATGGGGCCGCCGACTTCGGCGTGGCCGGTAAGGACGTACTCATCGAACACGGCGGTGGCGGCCTTTATCAGCCGATTGATTTGAACATTGCGCGTTGCCGCATGTCTGTGGCTGTACCGAAGGGTTTCGACTACGCGAATGCCGTACGTCAGGGCGCACGTCTGCGTGTGGCGACCAAGTACGTCCAAACCGCGCGCGAACACTTCGCGGCCAAGGGCGTGCACGTCGACCTGATCAAGCTGTACGGCTCGATGGAGCTGGGCCCGCTCGTGGGTCTGGCCGACGCGATTGTCGATCTGGTGAGCACCGGCGGCACGCTGCGGGCCAATAATCTGGTGGAAGTGGAGGAGATCATGGAGATCTCGTCCCGCCTCGTGATCAACCAGGCTGCGCTCAAATTGAAGCGTGAGTCTTTGCAGCCTATTCTGGATGCCTTCGAGCAGGCGTCCCGGCAAACAGCATGAAACTCGATATTCGCAAACTCGATTCGTCCGCTGACGGATTCGCCGCGCAGTTGCGCGACGTTCTGGCGTTCGAAGCGAGCGAAGACGCCGCCATCGACCGTGCGGCCGCCGAAATTCTCGCCGACGTGAAAGCGCGCGGCGACGCTGCCGTCATCGAATACACCAACAAGTTCGATCGTCTCAGCGCCCCCGACATGGGCGCGCTGGAGCTGTCTGCCGACGTGTTGGCGGCGGCCCTCGAAGGGCTTGAGCCGAAGCGTCGCGCGGCCCTCGAAGCAGCGGCTGCGCGTGTGCGTGCCTATCACGAGAAGCAGCGCATCGAATGCGGCAGCCACAGCTGGCAATACACCGAGTCGGACGGCACGGTGCTTGGCCAGAAGGTCACGCCGCTCGATCGCGTCGGCATTTACGTGCCGGGCGGCAAGGCGGCGTATCCGTCGTCGGTGCTGATGAATGCGATTCCCGCACGCGTGGCAGGCGTCAAGGAAATCGTCATGGTGGTGCCCACGCCGGATGGCGTGCAGAACCCGCTGGTGCTGGCAGCGGCGCACATCGCCGGGGTGGACCGCGTGTTCACCATCGGTGGCGCACAGGCGGTGGGCGCGCTGGCGTATGGCACCGAAACGGTGCCGGCTGTCGACAAGATCGTCGGTCCGGGCAATGCCTTCGTGGCGGCAGCCAAGCGTCGCGTGTTCGGTACTGTGGGCATCGACATGATCGCCGGTCCGTCGGAAATTCTCGTGATCTGCGACGGTTCGACCGATCCCGACTGGGTGGCGATGGACCTGTTCTCGCAGGCCGAGCATGACGAACTCGCCCAATCCATCCTGCTGTGCCCGGACGCCGAGTACATTGCGCGCGTGTACGCGTCGCTGGAGCGTCAGATCGACGACATGCCGCGCCGTGAGGTGATCGCTGCGTCGCTGCAAGGGCGTGGCGCGCTGATCAAGGTGCGCGATATGGCCGAAGCGTGCGACATCGCCAACGTGATCGCGCCCGAGCACCTGGAAATCTCGGCCGAGACGCCGCAGCAGTGGGGCGACAAGATCCGCCACGCCGGTGCGATCTTCCTCGGCAAGTTCACGAGCGAAAGCCTCGGCGACTACTGCGCCGGGCCGAACCACGTGCTGCCGACCTCGCGCACCGCGCGTTTCTCGTCGCCGCTGGGCGTGTACGACTTCATCAAGCGTTCGAGCCTCATCGAAGTGAGCGAGGGCGGTGCCCGCATGCTCGGCGAGATCGCGGCCGAACTGGCATACGGCGAAGGCCTGCAAGCGCACGCGCGCAGCGCCGAATACCGTTTGCATCACGAGTCCTGACATGCGCGACGACGCCCTGCGGCCCGCGTATTGTCCCTCGACGCCGGCCACTGCCCGGCGTCGGACCCGCGCAAACGCCACACTCGCATTGCCCCTGTTGGTTTCGCTGCCAGCCCGCGTCTCGCGGGCTGCGCTGCGCTCTGTCGCACGGTCGGTCGCACGGACGGTCTTGCTGTTCGGTCTCGGGCTGACGGCGGCCACGGCGGCGCACGCTGCGGGCAGCTATTGCCAGCACGCCAGATTCGAGGGCGCCTCCGTCGAGAAGATGACGGTGTGCGTGCGGCGTCAGGCGTTCGATAACGACGTGTACGTGCTGCGTCTGGACGGCAAGACCGCGCTGCGCGGCACCGACGACGAAGTGGCGCACGGCGTGTTCGGCCGCGTTGGCAACCGGCTCGTCGCCATGCGCTGCGAGGCCGAGGAGTCGCCCGCGCGGGTGAGCCCGGCCGTGGCGCAGGCGTTGTCGTGGCAGACGGGCGTGCGCGTGCAGCGCATCACCGACGCGCTTGGCAACGTGGAGACCGGCCGCCGCTGCACCGTCAAGATCGACGGCGCCGACGCGGGCTTGCTGACGTTCGCGTTCAACTGAGTCCGTTCATCCGCCCCTGCGCCCCTAACCCAATACCCCTCGCCTTCGATTCGCCATGTCCGTCGACCAAGTGATTCGCCCCGATGTGCTCGCTATGAGCACCTATCCCGTGCCCGATGCCAGCGGCTTTCTGAAGCTCGACGCGATGGAGAACCCCTACGGTCTGCCCGATGCGCTGCGCACCGCGCTGGCGCAGCGTCTGGCGGATGTGGCGCTCAATCGCTATCCTGCGCCGCGCCCGCAGGCGCTGCTCGAGAAGCTCTCGCGCACGATGGGCGTGCCCGCAGGCGCGAAGTTGCTCCTCGGCAATGGCTCGGACGAAATCATCAGCATGATCGCGATGGCGACGGCGCGTCCGGGCGCGGCGGTCATCGCGCCGATGCCGGGATTCGTAATGTACGAGATGTCGTCGCGGTTCGCGGGTGTCGAGTTTGTCGGCGTGCCGCTCACGGCCGACTTCTCGCTCGATATGCCTGCGATGCTGGGCGCGATTGCGGCGCATCCCGGCGCGGTGGTCTATCTGGCGTATCCGAACAACCCGACCGGCAATCTGTTCGCCGACGCGGACATCGAGACGCTGGTGCGCGCGGCAGGCAACGGGCTGGTGGTGATCGACGAGGCGTACCAACCGTTCGCGGGCAAGACGTGGATGCCGCGTCTGCCCGAATTCCCCAATCTGCTGGTGATGCGCACCGTCTCCAAGCTCGGACTGGCGGGTATTCGCCTGGGCTATGTGGCGGGCGGCGCCGAGTGGCTGGATCAGCTCGACAAGGTGCGCCCGCCCTACAACGTGAACGTGCTGACGCAGGCGTGCGCCGAATTCATGCTCGATCACCTCGACGTGCTCGACGCGCAGGCGGCCGAGTTGCGCGCGGAGCGCACCCGTCTGGCGGCCACGGTGGCGGCGCTTCCCGGGGTGACGGTGTTCGCCAGCGACGCGAATTTCCTGCTCGTTCGGGTGCCGGATGCAGACAAAACCCACGCTGGGCTGCTCGCGCACAAGGTGCTGATCAAAAACGTGGGTAAAATGCACGTATTGCTGGCCAATTGCCTCAGATTGACGGTCGGCACCCCCACGGAGAATGCCGCAATGGCCAAGGCTCTGGCGGCATCACTCTAACAAGCTATACGACGAGAACTCACCATCATGCGCATTGCGGAAGTCGTTCGCGATACCAGCGAAACGCAAATACGCGTCAAGATTGACCTGGACGGCACCGGCCGGAAGACGCTCGATACCGGCGTGCCGTTTCTGGACCACATGCTCGACCAGATCGCGCGCCACGGCCTCATCGACATGGATGTCGAAGCCAAGGGCGATACCTACATCGACGACCACCATACGGTGGAAGACGTCGGCATCACGCTGGGTATGGCGGTGGCCAAGGCCATCGGCGACAAGAAGGGCATCGTGCGTTACGGCCACAGCTATGTGCCGCTCGACGAAGCCCTCTCGCGGGTGGTGATCGACTTCTCGGGTCGTCCCGGTCTCGAATTCCATGTGCCTTTCACGCGCGCTCGCGTGGGCAACTTCGACGTCGACCTGCTCATCGAATTTTTCCGTGGCTTCGTGAATCACGCGGGCGTCACGCTCCATATCGACAACCTGCGCGGCATCAACGCCCACCACCAGTGCGAGACGGTGTTCAAGGCGTTCGGTCGTGCCCTGCGCATGGCGGTCGAGATCGATCCGCGTGCTGCGGGTGTCGTGCCGTCCACGAAGGGAAGCCTCTGACATTGACGGGTCTGTAGCGCTCGCGACGCCGGTTCGACCAGTGTCGCCAGCCGGATAGCCCGCCGGACGCGAGTCCGGCGCCCCTGCGAAGATTCATCGACCGGCCGAACGCCGGCGCCGCGTGCCCCTTATGACGCTCGACGCCTTCAAGTTCTTCATTTCGTTGCTGGCCCTGATCAATCCGCTCGGGGCGATTCCGCTGTTCATCAGCCTGACGTCGACGCAGACGCGGGAAGAGAAGCGCCACACGATCAACGTTGCGGCGATTGCCGTGGCACTGGTGGTGGCGGGGTCGGGACTGTTCGGTGAGGCCATCATCCGCTTCTTCGGCATCTCGATTGCGTCGCTGGAAGTCGGTGGCGGCGTGATCATGCTGCTCATGGCGGTGAACATGATCAACGCGCAGACCGGGAACACGCGGGCGACGGCGGAAGAGCGTCACGAAGCGGAGGAGCGGCCGAACATCGCCGTGGTGCCGCTGGCGATTCCTCTGCTCACCGGGCCGGGAACGATCAGTACCGTGATCATCTACTCCGGCCGCGCGCACGGCTGGGCGCAGATTCTGGCGCTCATGGCGATTGGCGTGGGGGTGGGTGCAGTGTGCTGGGTGGCGTTGCGCAGTGCCGGACGTATCGAAGGCTGGCTCGGGCGCACCGGCATCAACATCGGCACGCGCCTGATGGGGTTGATCCTCTCGGCGCTGGCCGTGGAATTCATTATCGATGGTTTGAAAATACTGCTGCCGGGTTTGAGATGAATAAGATTGCGATTGTCGACTACGGAATGGGCAACCTGCGCTCGGTCTATCAGGCGCTGCGTGCCGCAGCCCCGGAGGCCGACGTGAGCATCAGCAGCGACGCCGCCGAGATTCGCGCCGCCGACCGCGTGGTGCTGCCGGGTCAGGGCGCGATGCGCGACTGCATGGGCTGCCTGAACGAGTCGGGCCTGCGCGAGGCCGTCGTCGAAGCCGCCGCCACCAAGCCGATGTTCGGCGTGTGCGTGGGCGAGCAGATGCTGTTCGATATGTCGGACGAAGGCAACACCCCTGCGCTGGGCCTGCTGCCGGGCCGCGTGGTGCGCTTCGATCTCGAAGGTCAGGTGCAGGACGACGGGTCGCGCTTCAAGGTGCCGCAGATGGGCTGGAACCGCGTGTGTCAGACGCAGGGCGCTCACCCGATCTGGGCCGGTGTGCCCGACGACAGCTATTTTTACTTCGTGCACAGCTACTACGTTGTGCCCGCGAAGCCCGAACTGACGGCCGGCGAGACGGTCTACGGCGTGCCCTTTACCTGTGCAGTGGCCCAAGACAATATCTTCGCCACTCAGTTTCACCCGGAAAAGAGCGCCCAGGCGGGGCTTGCGCTTTACCGCAATTTTGCACAATGGAAGCCCTGATGACGCCCCGTGCGACACGCCGGTATCCGGTTTCCTTCCCGAGCGTGCCCTCCATCACGGCTTATACTGTGCCATGTTGACGAAACCGATCCCGATGCGCCGAAGTCCGGCAAGACCGGGGTCGGTTTCATGTTGTCCGCGTAACTTGCGAATTCCTTTTACTTCCCACTAGCGACGTTTCACGATTGCCTATGCTGCTCATCCCGGCCATCGACCTTAAAGACGGTCAATGTGTTCGCCTTAAACAAGGCGACATGGATCAAGCCACCGTATTCTCGGAGGACCCCGCCGCCATGGCTCGACATTGGGTCGAGCAAGGTGCGCGCCGCCTCCATCTGGTGGACTTGAACGGTGCATTTGCTGGCAAGCCGCGTAACGAAGCGGCCATCCACGCCATCATCGAGGAAGTCGGCGCCGACATCCCCGTGCAACTGGGCGGCGGTATTCGCGACCTGGGCACCATCGAGCGCTTTCTCGACGCCGGTCTGTCGTACGTCATCATCGGTACGGCGGCCGTGAAGAACCCCGGTTTCCTGCGCGATGCCTGCAGCGCGTTCGGCGGCCACATCATCGTCGGCCTCGACGCCAAGGATGGCAAAGTGGCCACCGACGGCTGGAGCAAGCTCACCGGCCACGAAGTCGTGGATCTGGCGCGCAAGTTCGAGGACTACGGCGTCGAGTCGATCATCTACACCGACATCGGTCGCGACGGCATGCTCCAGGGCATCAACATCGAAGCGACGGTGCGCCTCGCGCAGGCGGTGACCGTGCCGGTGATCGCCAGCGGCGGACTGTCGAATCTGGGCGATATCGATGCGCTGTGCAAGGTCGAAGGCGAGGGCGTCGAAGGCGTCATCTGCGGTCGTGCCATCTACTCGGGCGATCTGAATTTCGCGTCGGCGCAAACGCGTGCCGACGAGCTTTCCGAAGGAGCGGCATAAGCGGGACTACGGCTGCGGCCGTCTCGCGTGCCAACATCATGGCTCTCGCTAAACGCATCATCCCGTGTCTGGACGTGACGGCCGGCCGCGTGGTCAAGGGCGTCAACTTCGTCGAACTTCGCGACGCGGGCGACCCCGTCGAGATCGCCCGCCGCTATGACGAGCAGGGCGCGGACGAACTGACGTTCCTCGACATCACCGCGACCTCCGACGGGCGCGATCTCATTTTGCCGATCATCGAAGCGGTGGCCGCGCAGGTCTTCATCCCCCTCACGGTGGGTGGCGGCGTGCGCGAAGTGGCAGACGTTCGCCGTCTGCTCAATGCCGGTGCGGACAAGGTCAGCATGAACTCGTCGGCAGTCGCGAATCCGCAACTGGTCGCCGACGCGGCGGCCAAGTACGGCTCGCAATGCATCGTCGTGGCCATCGATGCCAAGCGTGTCTCGGCCGACGGCGAAGCGCCGCGCTGGGAAGTCTTCACGCACGGCGGTCGTAAGAACACCGGTCTCGACGCGGTGGCCTGGGCCAAACAGATCGAGGCGCTGGGGGCGGGTGAAATCCTGCTCACGAGCATGGACCGCGACGGCACCAAGAGCGGCTTCGATCTGGCGCTCACGCGTGCCGTGTCCGACGCCGTGAGCATTCCCGTGATCGCCTCGGGCGGCGTGGGTTCGCTGGCCGATCTGGCCAACGGCGTGACCGAAGGCCATGCGGATGCCGTGCTGGCCGCGAGCATCTTCCACTACGGCGAGCACACCGTCGGCGAAGCGAAGCGCTTCATGGCCGATAAGGGCATTTCCGTACGTCTGTAAGCCCTCTGAACGGGACTCGACGCATCATGACGCAAGACTGGCTGGACAAAGTAAGTTGGGACGAGCAGGGCCTCGTGCCCGTGATCGCGCAGGAAGTCGGCAGCAACGACGTGCTGATGTTCGCCTGGATGAACCGCGAAGCGCTCGCGCGCACCGTGGAAATCGGCGAGGCCGTCTATTACTCGCGTTCGCGCAAGCGTCTATGGCATAAGGGCGAGGAGTCGGGGCACGTGCAGAAGGTGCATGAGATCCGTCTCGATTGCGACGAAGACGTCGTGCTGCTCAAGGTGACGCAGAACGATGGCATCGCCTGCCACACGGGCCGTCATTCCTGCTTCTTCCAGAAGTTCGAGGGCAACGCCGCGGAAGGTCAGTGGACCACCGTCGAGCCGGTGCTCAAGGACCCGAACAAGATCTACAAGTGATTGCCATGAACGATACGCTCGAGCGTGTTGCCGAAGTGATCGCGTCGCGTAAGGGCGGCGATCCCGACAAGTCGTACGTTGCCCGTCTGTTTCACAAGGGCGACGACGCCATTTGCAAGAAGATCGGCGAAGAAGCGACCGAAGTCGTGCTCGCGGCCAAGGACATTCGCATTGGCGGGGCGGACGATCTGCGTCAGAAGCTCGTCAACGAGACGGCCGATCTGTGGTTTCACTGCATGGTGCTGCTGGCCCACCACGACCTGAGCCCGAACGAAGTGCTCGCCGAGCTGGCGCGTCGCGAAGGGCTGTCGGGCCTTGTCGAGAAGGCACAGCGCGGCACGCGCGGCGAACACGCGGACTGACATCGGCGTCTGCTGCTGTTTCTGTGGCAGCACCCCCAGCCCACTTTGCTCCCTGCACTCCATTTGTCCGACACTGCCGAGTCATCCCGAGACATTCCGAGACATCTCGCAGGCTCTCAAGAGGAGACGCTTCATGAACTATCCGCAACAATCCGGCGGCCCGGGCCATCCCTATACCGTCAATACGACGACGGTCACGAACGCGCCAAGCGAGGAGCAGGAGCGCGCGATGCGCAAGCTCACGCACGTGCTCTACGCGCTGTATGCGCTGTTCTGGCTCACTGGCGGTGTGACCGCCATCGTGGCCATCATCGTCAACTACATCAAGCGCGACGACGCGGCCGGCACGCTGTACGCGTCGCATTTCACCTGGCAAATCCGCACCTTCTGGTGGTCGGTGGTCTGGGCGGTACTGGGCGTGGCGCTTGCCGTCGTGGTGGTCGGGTTCGCGATTCTCTGGGTGCTGGGCATCTGGACGCTGTACCGGATCGTCAAGGGCTGGCTGTATCTGAACGACAACAAACCCATGTACGCGGCGCGCGCCTGACGGACGCAGGGGGGCGCTTCGGTTCATCAGAGCATTCGAGAGGAAGACACAAGCATGACGCACGACAACTGTATCTTCTGCAAAATCGTCGCCGGGCAGATCCCGAGCGCGCAGGTCTATAGCGACGACGACGTCGTGGTGTTCAAGGACATCAATCCGGCCGCCGACCTGCACCTGCTCATGGTCCCGCGCAAGCATATCGCCACGTTGCAGGACTGCCAGCCCGAAGATCAGGCGCTGCTCGGCAAGATGATGCTGCTCGCGCCGAAACTGGCCCGCGAGCAGGGTTACGCTTTCGATGGCGACGCAACGAACATCGACGGCAACGGGTTTCGCGTGGTGATGAACACCGGGCCGGGCGGCGGGCAGGAGGTTTATCATCTTCACATGCACATTCTGGCCGGACCGCGGCCGTGGAAGCGCATGTAGAGTCGGCGTGACAGCGAAGTCCGGGAATATCGCGACGGTTTGCCGCGTTATCGGATGGAACGGTGCAGCACTCGCGCGTCGGGAAAGGTTTCACGAAACATTTATTTCTACCCGGCGTCGCGCCCGGTTACGATGCTGGACGTGACGCGCAATGTGCCACAATGGGGCACATGGTTGCGTAACACGGGGCAAACATAGCGCACTACGCCAAAGGCCGGAGGGCCTGCGCAGTGGGGCTCGATAAAACCTCGTCGCGACGCGGCAGAGGTAGGTAAACGCAAGGAGAGTGGTCATGGGTTCGTTGAGTATTTGGCACTGGCTGATCGTGCTGGTGATCGTGATGATGGTTTTCGGCACCAAGAAGCTGCGCAACATGGGTAGCGATCTGGGTGGTGCGGTCAAGGGCTTCAAGGACGGCATGAAGGAAGGCGAAGCCTCCCCGTCCAAGGAAGATCCGGCGGCTGCCAAGGAACTGCGCGATTCGACCACCATCGACGTGCAGGCCAAGGACGCGAGCAATCACAAGCAAGGCTAAGCCGGCGTCGACATGATCGATCTCGGCCTTTCCAAACTGATGTTGATCGGCGTGGTTGCGCTGGTCGTGATCGGTCCCGAACGCCTGCCCAAAGTGGCGCGCACGGCGGGCGCGCTGTTTGGCCGCGCCCAACGCTATATCAACGACGTGAAGGCCGAAGTGAGCCGCGAGATGGAACTCGACGAGTTGCGCAACATGCGCAGCCAGTTCGAGGACGCGGCCCGCAGCGCGCAGAACACCGTTCAGAAGCAGTTGCATGAGCAGGAGGCATCGCTCAACGATGCCTGGGCGAGCGCCACCGGCACGTCGTCGAACGAGATCGCCGGGGGCGGTACCGATGCTGCGACCGGGTACTCCGATAGCTACCTGTCCGAGCCGGTGGTGACGTCGAGCCTGCGCGCGAAGCCCAAGCGTCGCAACTGGCGTGTGCGCCGGGCTGCAACGCCCATGTGGTTCAAGCAGGCCAGCACGACGCGCACGCAGGTGCAGTCGGGTGCGGCGCGCGTGGCGCGTCACACGCCGGCCAAGCTGCGCCGGCCCATCAAGTTCTTCTGACGCCTTTCGAGGCATAATCGCGCCGAACTTCCCGCCATCAGGCACTGTGCTGGCTTCATTCCTGGATAAGTCGACGTGAGCGACGAGAAACAAATCCCCGAAGGGGGCACCGAAGAGACCTTCATCTCGCATCTGGTCGAGCTGCGCAACCGCATCATTCGTGCGGGCACGTCCGTGATCGTGGTCTTCCTGTCGCTGGTCTACTGGGCCCCGGACATCTTCCGGCTGCTCGCCCGCCCGCTCACCCAATCGCTGCCCGCCGACGGCAAGCTGATCGTCACCGACATCACCGGCTCGTTCTTCGTCCCGATGAAGGTCACGTTGATGGTCGCGTTCGTGATTGCGCTGCCCATCGTGCTGTATCAGGTGTGGGCGTTTATCGCGCCAGGGCTGTATCAGCACGAGAAGAAGTTGGTCATGCCGCTGGTCGTGAGCAGCTACTCGCTGTTCCTGATCGGTATGGCGTTCGCGTATTTCCTCGTCTTCCCGACGGTGTTCCACTTCATCGCGCACTATAACGCGCCCCTTGGCGCGGAGATGAACACCGATATCGACAATTACCTGAGCTTCGTGCTGACGATGTTCATGGCGTTTGGCGTGACGTTCGAGGTGCCGGTGGTGGTCGTGGTGCTTGCCCGCATGGGCGTCGTGAGCATCGCCAAGCTCAAGCAGATTCGTCCGTATGTGGTGGTCGGAGCGTTCGTGCTGGCGGCTGTCGTCACGCCGCCGGACATCCTCTCGCAACTGCTGCTGGCCGTGCCGCTCTGTATCCTCTACGAGCTGGGCCTGATCGCCGCACGGATCTTCGTCAAACAGGGGCAGGCCCCCGACGGCGAGAACACCGAAGAGGACGGCAAGGCGACGTCCTGATCGCCGCCTGCCGGGTCTACACAAGGAAGCACGGGTTTCGTCCCGTGCTTTTTTGTTGGTTGAGCCCGGCGCGCGTCGGTTGCGTGTGATCGCGCGTCGACGACTGCCGTCGGTCGTACGTATCGATCGAATGCCTGCGCGGCTCGGATGCCCAAACGAAAACGGCCGCGCCGAAGCGCAGCCGTTATCTTGTTACTCAGGGGTGTTTCCACCCGTTGATCCCCGCCATCGGGCGGGCGCCGGGACTTCAGTCGGCGTTGTTCTCGTCGCTGCCGTCGTCTTCGTCCTGCACGGCGCGCTTGGGCGGCGGGGGACGCTTGCCGATCGTCGCCGTCAGATCCAGTTCCTTCTTCTTGCGCGTGACATGCAGCTTGGCCTGCGTGCCCGGCTTGATCTGGGCGATGACGTTGAGCAACTCGGTCGTGTCGCGAATCGACTCGTCGTTCACCTTCGTCAGGATGTCGCCCGGCTGGACGCCTGCCTTATCGGCCGGACCACCCTGCACGACGCCCGCGATGATGACGCCGGAATCCTGTTGCAGCCCGAAAGACTCGGCGATGTCCGAGGTGATGTCCTGCGGTTCGACACCAACCCAGCCGCGCGTGACGCCGCCGGTCGTGATGATGCTCTCGAGCACCGAGCGCGTCGTCGACACGGGAATCGCGAAGCCGATGCCCATATTGCCGCCGCTGCGCGAGTAAATTGCCGTGTTGATGCCCAGCAGATTGCCGTTCACGTCGACCAGTGCGCCGCCCGAGTTACCGGGGTTGATGGCGGCATCGGTCTGGATGAAATTCTCGAACGTGCTGATGTCGAGGTGGTTGCGGCCCAGCGCGCTGATGATGCCCATGGTGACCGTCTGGCCGACGCCGAACGGGTTGCCGATGGCGAGTACCACGTCGCCCACGCGCACCTGTTCCATGCGCCCGAGGGTGATGGCGGGCAGATTGTCGAGCGTGATCTTGAGCACGGCCAGATCGGTTTCCGGGTCGCTGCCGACCAGCTTGGCGCGGGCTTTGCGGCCGTCGGCGAGGGCGACTTCGATCTCGTCGGCGCCGTCCACCACGTGATGATTCGTGAGAATATAGCCTTCGCTGCTCACGATCACGCCAGAACCGAGGCTCGACACCGGGTCCTGACGCACCGTGCCGCCGCCATCTCCGAAGAAATAGCGGAACAGCGGATCATCGAGGCGCGGGTCGCGATTCTGCTTTTGTTCCTTGCTGGAAAAAATGCTGACGACCGCGGGCATGGCCTTTTGTGCGCCATCCGCATAGGAGCCTGCTGCCGGTTTGTCGGACAGACTCGGCGCGACTTCCTGCAAGGCGATGATCGGATTGGCGAGTTGCTTGCCGAACGAACCCTGGCGTTGCAGCCACTGAGGCTTGAGAGTGGCGATGATGAAGAGCAACGCAAGCAGCACGGTGACCGCTTGCGCGAACAGTAGCCAGAAGCGTCTGAGCATGAAGAAGCGAGGCCTTATATGAATCGTGTTGAACTCGAATTGTATCTGAACGATACCCTGCAAACCGCGCAATTTCGCGATTACTGCCCGAACGGCCTACAAGTCGAGGGACGCAGCGAGATCAGGAAAATCGCCAGCGGTGTGACCGCCAGCCTGGCGTTTCTCGAGGCTGCCCGCGACTGGGGTGCGGATGCCGTGCTCGTCCATCACGGTTATTTCTGGAAGAACGAAGAGGCCCGCATTACCGGAATGAAGCGCAAGCGTCTCGGGCTGCTGATCGGCAACGATATCAACCTCTTCGCCTACCATCTGCCGCTCGACGCACATCCCGAACTGGGCAACAACGCCCAACTCGGCAAGCTGTTGGGGTTCGCCGACGATGGTGGCCGTTTCGGCCCCGATCAGCTCGGATGGCTCGGTGCACCCGCGCAACCGATGACGCTCGCCGCCCTCGCAGCCCACGTCGAAGCGCAACTGGGACGCCAACCTCTGGTGCTGGGTGACCCCAGCCGTCAGGTGAACCGGGTGGCGTGGTGTACCGGCGGGGCGCAGGGCTTCTTCGAAGCGGCGATTGCCGCCGGGGCGGACGTGTACATCAGCGGTGAGGTGTCCGAGCCGACACAGCACCTCGCGATGGAAAGCGGTGCGGGGTATCTGGCGGCAGGGCATCACGCGACCGAGCGCGGCGGTGCCCGGGCGCTCGGCGAGCATGTCGCGGAACGCTTCGGACTCGAACATCGATTCTTCGATATGCCGAACCCGGCCTGAGGTTGGGCAGAGCAATAAAGGCAGGGTAATAAAAGCCGCCACCCGAGGGGCGGCGGCTTCAAACGGCGCTGGCGACTGCCTCA
Source organism: Pandoraea oxalativorans (assembly GCF_000972785.3). NCBI lineage: Bacteria > Pseudomonadati > Pseudomonadota > Betaproteobacteria > Burkholderiales > Burkholderiaceae > Pandoraea > Pandoraea oxalativorans. Next base: position 5,138,879 of record NZ_CP011253.3, on the reverse strand, counting down.
GCCGTTCTGCTTCTTGAGGCTGTCGCGGATTTCGCGCAGCAAAACAATGTCTTCCGGGGTGGGCGCCGGGGCGGCCGGGGCTTCCGGCTCCGGGCGCTTCAGGCGGTTGATCTGCTTGACCATCATGAAGATGATGAACGCCAGAATCAGGAAGTTCAGGGCGACGGTGATGAAGTTGCCGTAGCCGAACACGGCAACACCGGCCTTGGTCAGGTCGGCGTAGGACGTGGGGTTGCCTTTGAAGTCCGGCGGGATGGCGCCGAGCAGGATGAATTTGCTCGAGAAGTCAAGCCCGCCGAAGATGGCGCCGACAATCGGCATGATCAGGTCTTTGACGACCGAATCGACGATCTTGCCAAAGGCCCCGCCGATGATCACACCGACGGCCAGATCGATCACATTGCCTTTGACGGCAAATTCCTTGAATTCCGACATGAAGCTCATGCCATTCCTCCGCTGTTTTTAATGAGGGGCCTGGGGGAGCATCGCTGTACCAGCCCTCGTGAATTGGCATTGATTGACCGGTAATCTCATGCGGGTCTCGGGATGACGGCACGCATAACGTTGATCGGTCGGTCGATTGATGCCGATCGATGTCACGCGATTGCCACAGGCCGCGCATGACGTCACCGGGGTGAGACAAGGAAAATGATGACTAAATGTCGTGCACGCGTCAACGAAAGCGGCGATCATAGCGGTTCTCGAGCAGCATCCCAAAAGCGAAACCCCGGGTGGGCGGTAGCCACCCGCAGGGTACGTTAATCCTTTGAAAATACGCGAAAACCACTAGGAGACAGGGGCGTTTTGCCGTTGTTGCAGGCATTTACGCTCGCGTATGATTTAAGGTTGACGGAAATACAAATTCAACCGTGTGGGGCTTGTGATGAGTAACAATCAGAATCGTGCCGTCGACAGCAACCGCCGGAACCTTTTGATTGCAACGTCCGTAGCTGGAGGCGTAGGCGGCGTTGCAACACTGGTTCCTTTCGTCAGTTCCCTCGAACCTTCGGAGCGCGCCAAGGCTGGCGGAGCGCCCGTTGAAGCCGACATCGGCGGGCTACGGCCTGGCGAGAAGATGACGGTCTCCTGGCGCGGCCTTCCCGTGTGGATCGTACGCCGCACGCCGGACGAAATGGCTTCGCTGTCCAAAGTGACCGCCGCATTGGCCGATCCGGACTCCAAGGAAACGTTTTCCTTTCCGATGCCCGACTACGCCAAGAACGAATTCCGCACGCGTGTCGAGCATAAGGATCTGCTCGTGGTCGTCGGGGTTTGTACACACCTCGGCTGCATCCCTTCCGGTCCCTATCAGGCGAACAGCCTCCCGGCCCTGGGTCAGGATCCGGGCTTCCTGTGCCCGTGCCATGGTTCGACCTACGATATGTCGGGGCGTGTTTTCAAGAACAAGCCGGCGCCAAAGAATCTCGACGTTCCTCGTTTCATGTTCCTGAGCGACACCAAGATCGTGATCGGTAAAGACGAAAAAGGAGAAGCGTAAATGGCCGCCGACAAACAAGTCGACACGACGGGCTTGCTGGGCTGGATCGACCGCCGGTTTCCGCTCACGCAGCTCTGGAAAGACCACGCATCCGAGTATTACGCGCCCAAGAACTTCAATTTCTGGTACTTCTTCGGCTCGCTGGCCATGCTGGTGCTGGTGATCCAGATTCTCACCGGCATCTTTCTGGTGATGAACTACAAGCCCGACGCCAACCTTGCGTTCGCGTCGGTCGAGTACATCATGCGCGAGGTGCCGTGGGGCTGGCTCATCCGCTACATGCACTCGACGGGCGCCTCGATGTTCTTCGTCGTGGTGTATCTGCACATGTTCCGCGGGCTGCTCTACGGCTCGTACCGTAAGCCGCGCGAACTGGTGTGGGTGTTCGGTTGCCTGATCTTCCTGTGCCTGATGGCCGAAGCGTTCATGGGCTATCTGCTGCCTTGGGGTCAGATGTCCTACTGGGGCGCGCAGGTGATCGTGAACCTGTTCTCGGCGATTCCGTTCATCGGCCCGGACCTGTCGCTGTGGATTCGCGGCGACTACGTGGTGTCGGACGCCACGCTCAACCGCTTCTTCGCGTTCCACGTGATTGCGATCCCGCTGGTGCTCATCGGGCTGATCGTCGCGCACATCATTGCGCTGCACGAAGTCGGGTCGAACAACCCGGACGGCGTCGAGATCAAGGACAAGAAGGACGCCAACGGCCGTCCGCTCGACGGGATTCCGTTCCATCCGTACTACACGGTTCACGACATCATGGGCGTGGGCGTGTTTCTGATGGTCTTCTCGGCGATCGTGTTCTTCGCGCCGACGATGGGTGGCTACTTCCTGGAAGCGAACAACTTCATCCCGTCGGACCCTCTCAAGACGCCGCCGCACATCGCACCGGTGTGGTATTTCACGCCGTTCTATTCGATGCTGCGCGCCACCACCGATGACTTCAAGCATCTGCTGATGGGCATTGCGGTGCTGGTCACGGCGGTCTGGTGGATCAAGGGCCGCGCGGCCGTCACGACCAAGGTTGCGGCGTCGGGCGGTGTGGTGTTGCTGCTGCTGGCGATGTACCTGACCGAGGCGAAGTTCTGGGGCGTGGTGGTGATGGGCGGCGCGGTGGTGACGCTGTTCTTCCTGCCGTGGCTCGACCATAGCCCGGTGAAGTCGATTCGTTACCGTCCGGGATTCCATAAGGTGTTGCTGGGTATTCTCGTCGTTGTTTTTGCGGTGCTGGGGTATCTGGGGATCCAGGAGCCGACGCCCGTGAAGACTGCCATCTCGCAGATTGGCGCGCTGTATTACTTCGGATTCTTCTGGCTGATGCCGCTGTGGAGCAAGCGCGGCACCTTTAAGCCGGTGCCGGAGCGCGTGACCTTCGCGGCGCATTGAGCGCACTCAAACGACGACTAGGGATATCAAGATGAGAAAACTGTTGCTTATCCTGGCGCTCCTGAGTGGCTTCACGGCGCCGGCTTTGGCTGAAGAGGGTGGGGCGCTGGACACGGCGCCCAACCGGATCGACGATCTGGCGTCGCTGCAGCGGGGCGCCAAGTTGTTTGTGAACTACTGCCTGAACTGCCACTCGGCGGCGTCGATGCGGTATTCGCGGCTCAAGGATCTGGGCTTATCGGAGGTGGAGATCAAGAACAATCTGCTCTTCACCACCGACAAGATCGGCGAGACGATGACCGTCGCCATGCGCACGGCGGATGCCAAGGAGTGGTTCGGCTCGGCCCCGCCAGACCTGTCGGTCGAGGCCCGCGCCCGGGGAACGGACTGGCTGTACACCTACCTGCGTACGTTCTACCGGGACGATTCGCGTCCGACCGGTTGGAATAACGTCGCGTTCCCGAATGTGGGCATGCCGAACCCGTTCTGGCAGTTGCAGGGCCAGCGTGGAATCAAGCATGCGCAGGGGGCGGAGCATGGTCCGGCGCAGTTCGTGCAAATCACTCAAGGGACGATGAAGCCGGTGGAATTTGATTCTGCTATGGCGGATTTGGTATCTTATCTGGATTGGATGTCGGAACCGGCGCAGCGAACGCGTCGGCAGTTGGGTGTCTGGGTTCTGTTGTTCCTGGGACTCTTTACGGTACTTGCCTGGCGCCTGAATTCGGCCTATTGGAAGGACGTGAAGTAAAATAACGTCTGTACGACGGGGCCAGGGTTTGGGAAGCTCGGTTTCCCGCCCCGGCCCCGTTGGTTTTTAAGGAAGACGCGCTATGATGGTTTTGTACTCGGGCACGACGTGCCCCTTCTCCCAGCGTTGCCGGCTGGTTCTGTTCGAAAAGGGCATGGATTTCGAAATCCGTGACGTCGATCTGTTCAACAAGCCGGAAGACATTGCGGTGATGAACCCGTACGGTCAGGTGCCGATTCTTGTCGAGCGCGACCTGATTCTGTACGAATCGAACATCATCAATGAGTACATTGACGAACGTTTCCCGCATCCGCAACTAATGCCGGCCGATCCGGTGCAGCGTGCACGTGCGCGTCTGTTCCTGTTCAACTTCGAGAAAGAGCTGTTCGTGCATGTGAGCGCGCTCGAGAACGAGAAGGGCAAGGCAGCGGAGAAGAATCACGAGAAGGCACGTTTGTCGATTCGTGATCGTCTGACGCAGCTTGCGCCGATTTTCGTGAAGAACAAGTACATGCTGGGTGAGGAGTTCTCGATGCTCGACGTGGCGATTGCGCCGCTGCTGTGGCGTCTGGATCACTACGGCATCGAACTGTCGAAGAATGCTGCGCCGTTGATGAAGTATGCCGAGCGGATTTTCAGCCGTCCGGCGTACATTGAAGCACTGACGCCGTCCGAAAAGGTCATGCGTCGCTAATGTGTCGATATGCCCGCTGGCGAGGCTGGTTTGCCGGGGAATGGCGAACGGGTTTCGCGGCGGGATAAGTTGGTTATATGCCTGAAACGTCTACCAAGCCTTATTTACTGCGCGCGCTGTACGAGTGGTGTACCGACAATGGGTACACGCCGTATCTGGCCGTGCATGTCGATGCCAGAACGCGTGTTCCGCGCGAGTTTGTGAAAGATGGCGAGATCGTGCTGAACATCAGCTTCGACGCCACGAGCGGATTGCAGATGGGCAACGACTGGATTGAATTCAGCGCCCGCTTTGGCGGCATCTCGCAGAAGGTGGAAGTGCAGGTGCCGAACGTGCTCGCGATTTATGCCCGCGAGAACGGTCAGGGCATGGCGTTCCCGGTCGACAAGCAGGCGTCTGCGGACGAGAGCCCCGAGCTGGAAGCGGTGCCGACGGCGCAGGAGCCGGATGGCGACGACCCGGATCCTACGCGTCCCGGTGGCAATGGCGCGGCTGGCAGCAATGCCGGACGTGCGCATCTGAAGGTCGTGAAGTAATACGTCACGGCGGTGAGACGCGAGACTTTCGAGTGTCGCGTCGCGCTGCGAAATAACGTGCGATTTCGCACCGACAGGTAGTCGCAGTGACCGACGAATCGGTTACAATACACGACTTCGCCGGCTTAGCTCATCTGGTAGAGCAGTTGATTTGTAATCATCAGGTGGCGGGTTCGAGTCCTGCAGCCGGCACCAATAAAATCAAGGGGTTACAAGATTTATCTTGTAACCCCTTGTTCATTTTCAAAGCCGTGTAGGCATCATGTAGGCAATTCGTGCCGTCTTGGCCGCGCTTCACGGCTGCCGTCAGGGCGGGCATCGACCGAGCTGACCAGCTTGACCGGGTGTTTTCTCAATTGCGGCGGTCTCGCCGTTCCACCTGGCCAGCCAAATCTCTAATACCCCAATGTCGGTGCCCCAATAAGTGTCAGGCGTATGCGACTGTTCACTTTGACGACCGTGCGCGCGACAGCTTGATTTTTGTCGTCGCTTCCCTCCACGACGGCAGCACACTTACGACGCTTTTCCGCGAAAGCTTGGTCAGCCTGGTCATGGCGGTCGCGCACCATCATGCGGTTCTCTCTCGGTAGTCGGGCACAAATACCCCACCACCCCAGTCTTGCGCCCCCAGTGGCACCCCACCTGAAGATGGCTGTGTTCTGAGCGCGCCACGAAGGCGAAATGCTCAGGAACACAAAGGCAATTTCAGCAAACGACCACAGGGGAAATGATTATGCTGACGCAAGAAAAACTGACCGACCCGAGCGCATCCTTCATGCAAACCATGATGAGCCTCTTTTTCACTGACGAGGTCACACCTTACTCCGGTCGAAAAGAAGTCGAAGCGCTCCCGCCGATGGAAACAATGGTGCTCGGGTTGATGTGCCTGGAGCGGACGTACAACAGCGAACATTTTCCCAATCGTCTTCGCTTTAAGTACCGCTCGTTCAGCCCACGGGAATGCGGAATCTTCACCGAAGTCGGCATTCTCGGCCTGGTGCAGCGCGGATACCTGCGGCTCGCTTCGAAAAGAGCTGAAACAGCACTCAATGCGAGGGATGAAAATGTCTGGGGCCTCGGAAACGTACCGTTCGTCGTGACGGCGAAGGGTGCTCGCCGCATCGGCTACCTGGTCGCCGACCTCCGTGGCGGGCTCTACAAGGATGTCGTGAAGGAGTTGCAGGCCGAATCGCGCGAAGCTGCCAAAAGCTGGTGGGCCGATGTCCACGTCTCGATGCTGGGCTAAGTGCGGGCTGAAGCCACCGCGTTAGCGGTGGCTTCTCCAATTGACCAGACTGACCAGCTAGACCGGGAAACCTGTCAATTTGCCTGGTCAAGCATCTGCATCAAGTCGGCGGGGTGCTTCATCAGGTAATAGCTCCAGCGACCGTATCGGCTGTCGCGGTTCACGGCCTCGCACCACCGCTTGGCTGCTGCTTCTTTTACGAGAGCGTCGTCAATCACTTGCCCCTTGATTTCGACAACGAGCTTTTCACCCGACACCAGCTCGACGATGAAATCCGGCAAGTAGTTCCGCTTGGTTCCGTCTTTCCGATATGGCACGACGAAGCCGAGATGGTCGTTCTTGACCCAGGCTCGAACCTGCCGGTGCGTATCGAGGCAGTAGGCCGCGCTCTGCTCCAATTTCTTGGTGACCATGTGCGGGGGACGTCGCCCTTCAGGTCGCTTCGTTGAATAATGCTGGCGGCGTCATCCGTTCCAATCAGGATGTCGGGCTCGGCGGTGTGATGAACGGCGCTGGCCAGACGACGGCAGGGCGCAATCTGACGTTGGCGGCGATTGGCGACTACGTTAACTCTTCGGCCAACCTCCTACGCGCTGACGGTGTGCTGAAACTGACGTCCACGGGCCGGTTGACCAACACCGGGGCATTCAGCGCCCCCGGGACACTGGACATTCACGCTGCCGAGATCGTCAACGCAGCAAATGGCGGCTTCAATGCTGCGACGACACGCCTGAGCGCAGACGGCCTTTTCTCCAACGCGGGCAGCATTGGCGGTGACACCGTTCGGCTTCAGGCGGGAAGCTTCGTCAACACCAATGCTGTGTTGGGCAACGACGTACAGATTACCGCCAACGATATCGAGAACAACGGCGCGGCTGCCGTTATGGGCGGTGCGCAACGGCTCGCGCTGTATGGGACGAACGCCGTGTCGAACTACGACGGCGCGCTGATGTACAGCATGGGCGATATCGAAATCGGGCGTGACGGCACACGTGACGGCGCAGGCCTGCTTGCCAATCAGATTGCGGTGCTGAACAACCGTTCGGCGAACATCATCGCCGACGGCAATCTCGATATTGCGGCGCGTGTGGTGAACAACACGCGCACCAGCATCGTGACACAGCCGGGAACGCCGGAAACCACGACGAAGAGTTATAGCTTGTACACCGCCGGGCTGATCGGTGGAACGGAAACGCAAGCGCACACCAGCCTGACTTTCAAAGAGTGGAACTGGGGGGCGGGCGCGGCGCCTATCTCATCGGCGCTGCTGCAACACCTTGCTGCGCCAATCACCGTCGAGGTGCCGAAGTCACAAGTGACGAACCTGAACGCGACCGCCCAGACGTTTAGTTTGACGACGCCGCTCGAAGAGTCGTACCAAGACCTCACGACCGCGGGGCAGGGGCCTTGCGATGACCACGGTCAATGTCAGTCGACTACCAAAACGCGGGAAGTGGGTAAGAACCCCACGCAGTACTACAACAATATCGTCGACAACGGATCTGTTGATTTTCAGCAAATGTTGACCCGGGGGGGATGCGGCTATTTTCTTGGACTGTTTTACGTCGTTAACCCGAGGCTTTCACGGTACTCGATGGGGCTGAGATAGCCAAGGGAGCCCTTGATCCGCTTTTCGTTGTACCAGCGAATGTAGGCGTTCAGTGCCTCTACGAATTGCACGATGGTCGTCGAACGCCAGTCCCCTGGATAGAACATTTCGGTCTTCAGCCTTCCGAAGAATCCCTCACAGGCCGCATTGTCTGGTGAGCAGGCTTTACGCGACATGGATCGGATCAGATTAGCCTTTGCAACTCGCGATAGCCAGCCAGGCCAACGGTAGTGGCCACCCCGATCGGAATGTACGATCGGCTTCTCATCGTCCTCGGTCACGGTCTCGATAGCCGCATCTAACATGGTATTCACGAGCTCGGCGTCGGGGCTTGTGCCAATCGACCAACTGACTACCATGCCATCGAAGCAGTCGATCATCGGCGATAGATATACCTTCCCGGCCGGGATCTGGAACTCGGAGATATCCGTCAGCCACTTTTCGTTGGGGGCGGTAGCGTGGAAATCGCGATTGATGATGTTATCTGGGGCAGGGCTAATTTCCCCGACATAAGAACGATATCGGCGCCGCTTGGGCCTCGCCGCGTAGAGGCCGCCTTGTTTCATGAGGCGACGCACGACTTTCTCCGATAGAAACACGCGTTGTCTGCTGAGCGCTGCCTGCACCCGACGATAGCCGTAGGATCGGTGATTGTCCTCGAAGATTTCCGCAACGGTACGACGAACTTCGGCATATTTGTCGGCAACCCGCATGGGCGACCGATGGTAGAAATAGGAGCTGCGCGCCAAGTCCAGCTGCTCAAGCAGCTCAGCCAAAACGTACTGCTCTCTCAGGGCGTCAACCAGCGTCGTCTTCTCCCGGTTGCTCAGGAGTTGCAGGTCGACGCCCAGGTCTTTTTTTAGGTTCATCGCGCAATAGCGTGGAGGGATTTGACAAGTTTTCGTACTCTTGATGGCAGGAATTTGCCATCAGGAGTGCGTGGAGATGCTGGATCGCAAGCTGCTGGAGTCGCTGGGAGGCTGGCAGGGCTATGCCGTCGAACGCGTGGAGTGGCCCGAGGGCACAGGGCGCACGCTGTCGATCTATTTGAAGCCAACCGCCAAGGTGATGCTGTGCGAGCAGTGCGGCGCACGATGTCGCCAGGTCCATGAGACCACGGTGCGCCGGGTGCGAGATCTGCCGTTATTTGAGTACCGGGTTGTTCTTCATGTTCCACGCCGGCGCTTGTTGTGTGAGCAATGCGGTGGCCCGCGCCTGGAGCGGCTTACTTGGCTGGGTCGCTACCAGCGGGTGACGGATCGGCTTGCGGCGGCCTGCAGCCAATTGCTGCAATCGAGCAACGTGCAGGCGGTGGCGAGGTTCTTCGAGCTGGGTTGGCATACCGTCAAGACGCTGGACAAGGCCCGGCTCCGAGCGTCAGTGCGCGAACCGGATTGGTCCAGGATCGAGTATTTAGCGATGGACGAGTTCGCCCTGCATAAAGGGCATCGGTACGCGACGGTAGTCGTCGATCCGATCAGCAGGCAGGTGCTGTGGATCGGCCCAGGACGCTCACGCGAGACGGCTCGGGCGTTCTTCGAGCAATTGCCGCGTGGGGTCGCCCAACGCATCAAGGCCGTAGCCATCGACATGACTACGGCCTACGAGTTAGAAATCCAGGCCCACTGCCCACGGGCGGAGATCGTCTATGACTTGTTCCATGTCGTGGCCAAGTACGGACGAGAGGTCATTGATCGGGTGCGCGTGGATCAGGCCAACCAACTGCGCCAGGACCGTCCCGCGCGCCGGGTCATCAAATCGAGCCGCTGGCTGTTATTGCGCAACCGCGACAAGCTAGACCGGCAGCAGGCCGTCCGGCTCGACGAATTGCTGCAAGCCAACCAGCCGCTGCTGACGGTCTATGTCCTGAGGGACGAACTCAAGCGGCTCTGGTTCTACCGAAGACCTGCCTGGGCAAAACAAGCCTGGCACCACTGGTGCGAGCAGGCCGAGCAAAGCGGAATAGCCCCCTTGAACACCTTCGCTCAGCGTCTGAAAGGCTATCTGCATGGCATCCTGGCCAGATGCCGACATCGTCTAAACACCAGCATCGTTGAGGGCATTAACAACACTATCAAGGTCATTAAGCGGCGCGCCTACGGCTACCGAGACCAGGAATACTTCTTCCTCAAAATCCGCGCCGCCTTCCCCGGTAATGCTCAATGAACCCTTTTTTTAGGAGTTCATTCGCCTTCTTCAACAGGTCCTGTTCAAGCTGCAGATTGCGAATTTTGCGCTGGAGCGCTTCGACCTGCCGTTCCAGTTCGTCCCGATCTGTCTCTGCGGGCGAGCCTTTGTCGCGTTTCATGGATGCAGGAGCCTCTCGGCCGAGTAACTGGTTCTTCCAGTTGTACAGCGTCACCCTGTCGACGTCCAGCTTTCGGGCCACCGCCTCTGCACTTCCTTCCCGTGTGCACAGTTCGTACACCGCAGCCTGCTTGGACACCAATGAAGCAGTTGGTCGACCGGCCTTGCCAACCACGCATTTCCTGGTTTCCGGATAGCGCTCGCGAACCCACTCCGTTAGTATCTGGCGACAGGGATAGCCCAATGTCCTGAGGGTGAAGGCGAAGCAGCGCCCGTGGTTGACGTAATGCTCGAGTGCTACGTTCTTCTGTTCTTCTGAGTACTTCGGCTTTACGCGAACATACCCCCTCTGCAGATCGCCAATCTTCTCGAATTCGTTACACCACGCCTTGAGAGAATTCTTCGTCGGGTAACCCAACTGGCGAATGGTCGCTTTGCTGCGCTTCCCGAGTTTCAGGTACAGCTCGACCGCCCGAACGCGTTCTTGGTATGAATACATGGACTACCTTCAAAGTAGTCCAAGATTTTGTCCGCATCCCCAAAGGGTCAGTTCTTGGTGCACATCAACAGACACCAATTGTTGGGCGAATTCGGCCGGCACCCGGGCCTTGGGATCTGTGTGACGCCGACTCTCGTTGTAGTCCCCGTGCCATGCCTCGATGATCGCTTTCGCTTCGTCCAGCGTCTCGAACCAATGCAAGTTCAAACACCTATCACGGAATGATTCGTTAAGCGTCTCAATGTGGCAATTGTCCGTAGGCTTCGCTGGGCGACTGAAGCAGAATCCTCGATGCAGATCAATCCCGATCCTTCCCCCCAACCCACTCAATGCGCCGAGCATCCAGCCGGAGTTTGAGCGGTGCGTCGGCGTCGAGCTTCTTGGCGGTAATCATAAATTTCCATTTGCCTTCAGTGTCGGGTTGGCGAAAGAACGCCACCACGGCAACGTACTTCGTATCGTCCTCAATCGGCCGGGAGAAACTTAGGGCGCCGCCCGGCACCACCACGCCCGCCGTGCTCGCCAGACGCTCTCTTCCAAGCACTTCGCGATCCTGCCTGAGCAATTCGTCATACGACGCCGCGTCGAACGCTTTCCCATCCTTTAACTGATAGACACGAACCACCACCGACGTGGGCCTGCCCGCCTCATCAAAATTTAAAGCATCTCTTGCCTGAACGTCGATGTCGACGGACTCCACGCGCTTGTTAAACACGGCGTTAAACGCGTTCACCGTCCCGTTGGAAGCACTTTGCCAGAGCCCGCAGGCCGATAGCAGAAGCACGGGCAACAGGAGCGCAATCGACTTGCGGGCGAGCGGTGCGAATTTCGTCAAATTTCGATGATTCATGCGTTGGTGTAAGTGAGCAGTGGATTGGGTTTTGCGGCCGGAATGGCGCGATGCACACCCAAGGTGATTCGGATCTCGCGGCATGTATGACTCGGCAGCACGCATGTCCATCCGAGACGTGGCGCGTGCGTCGCATCCTCACCTCCGAGACGCAGCGCGGGCACCATCGTGGAAGACATGACCAGACGTACGTAGACGTCATCCGTTGTCCCCACGTAAAGCGCGATCATTGCCATGAGTTCGGCATGTAACACCGAACCAGGTAAAAGCGGTTCGACCTGCGACGCGTCGCCTATGTGTATCAGTGCCTCCACCGCGCCATGGCGATAAGTCAGACGCCTCCCCAGCACATAGTCCGAGCCCAGGCCGCGCGATCCGGCGATGTCGCCGGGACGGGCCGACGTAAGCGGCTTTGGTCTACCCGCTCCGATGGTCTTCGGGAAAAACTCTCTGACCTTGACGTCCATACCCGGCACAGTGACTGCCATTGCCCCGGCCAATCCTTCGGCCGTGCGTGAGCGCTGAATGAGCAGCCCGAGAATCGCGAGCATGCGCACCCCGGGCAACCCGGCTCGTCGGGGCTTGTCGCCGTCCGGAAACCCGGCCATACACAGCAGGTTGCGCGAGTGCTCATCGTCGCCCCCGGCGCGAAAGCTCTCGGCGTAGCGGTACTTCTTCCACCCCCGGTAGAGCAGGGTGACGGCACGATGATTGAACTGATCGAGGAAAGCGGCCGCGGCTTCATGCCCTTCCTCGCGCAGCGCGATGTCATCGATCATGTGCGATGGGACGAACGCATCCACGCCATATAGCCCCATGAACGTCGTGCGCAGCACGGGCGGCGAATTGGGCAGGTCCTCGTCCTGCTCGACGCTCACGACCTCCGCTGCGGGAAACCCCATACGCGGCCACGGAAGGAAGCGTGCGGCCTCATGGGCTGGCGAGTTCTGCGTGCCGATGCCCGGCGCCCATGGTGCGCGAAGCTCCAGCAGACGGCACAGTTGCATAAAGTTCATGCGCGGCGCGCGCTGTAACAACGCTTTCATCCACGCGTCTTTTGCGGGCATGTCTCGTGCCGTCACAGTGGATTCCGATACGTCTTGCTGCGTGGCCAGTCGATGCGTGTTTGCGACGGAAGACTGATCAGCGTGAGTCGGGTAAACAGATTGATCTCGGCGTACATCTCGAAGAAGCGGTGCAGCAGCTCGCCAAATAGCATCAGATCGCCTTCGCCGGTAAACGCGTGAGCGTCGAGCGTCACTTCGATATGCGCACCCCGCTCGACCGCCCCGCCCGACACTTCTTCGACCAGCGATTGAGAAACGTGGCGAATGCCATCGAGCCGTCGCCGGTTCAACGCGCTGTGCTCCGTGTCCGTCCAGTCATACAGCGCGAGTGCGCCGCGCAGCACTTCCGCGTCCATGAGCGAAAGAAAGTTCGGTGCCAGATGCGAGAGCACGCGCCACTGAAACCGGTCGCTGGTCGGGGGATACAACGGTGCCGTGGGGGCGACGAGATTCTGCACGCCTGCGACGTTCGGGGTGTTCGATACCAACTCGCACAAACTGGCCGAGCGTAGCGACTTGCGCGGGACCATTCCGTTGGTCCCCGTCAGTTGTAATGACAAACTCTCTTCCGGCAAGGTCTCCATCGTGTCCCACGCGTGTCCGCCCAGCACAAGCCAGGTTTCCTGATGGCCCGAGACACCGGCGCGCACGCGCGTATGGAAATAGCGCTCCGGCGCTTCGTGGCGAAGCATGCCGCCGCGGTGCCTGAACGTCGAGAACGGGACATGCCGGTACCGCATCGCAGATGTCTGATCAAACGCTTCGACGGAATCCACCGAGTAGATTTCGGTGTGCGCGCCGAATTGCCCCGCCGGTCGCACACGGTATTCGGCGTCGTGGTGATTGATGTCGATGGGCTCGGCATCGAGCGAAAACAGATTGATCGCCGGTGTGCAAAACAGGCGCACATTCTGGGCGTCGAATGGCTGATCGGCGGGATACGGCTCAGATAGCACGAACTCAAGCTCGAAACGGTCGGACGCCGCGGGCAGGCTGGCGATATCGAAGCCGCAAAGCTCCACGAACAGGAACTTCTCCCGAAATGAGAAGTACTCCAAGAGCAACTGATATCCGGAGAACGCATTCTCCGCCTTCGGCCAGAGTCTCTCGTCGGCAGAGAATCCTGCCAGCTTCACTGCAATGCCAGCGATCGGCACTGCTTCTCCTTGACGAATTTCGGGGACACGGCACAGCACCGTGTCGACCTGACGCGTGAGCGCAAGATGCGTCGCGAAGGCCGTGGGAGAGTCGGCGCTGAGGAACAAACGCAATCGCGACAGATCTGTCTCGTCGCGCCGCGCCGCAGTGTCGATGACGAAACCCAGGCGAATGACCGAGCGGCCGTCATACCGTACCTCCGGCTTCGCATGGCTGATCTGGATCGGATGAAGCGCGACGGGTTGTGTCGTCCGGTACTCGCATTGCATCCGTCGCTGCACTTCGCCCTCCTGCGCGCCCGGTATCGCGATGGGCGATGAGCGAATCACGACACCCGGCTCGATGACTTCGGTGCCCTGCACCTTTCCTGTCGAGGGCTGAAGCGCCACGACGGACAGAGACGGGATCATGCGCAAGTAGTGAGGCCATAGCAGGCTCACCAGTCCTTCCGTGAGTTCGGGGAGTTCGTCGTCGAGCTTCTGACGCAGTCGTCCGGTCAGGAAGGCAAAGCCTTCATAGAGTCGCTCGACGTAGGGGTCCAGCGCACCCACGCGGTCCATGTTGAGCATACGGGCGCGGTCCGGATGGGCGCGGGAAAATTCCTTACCTGCCTCGCGGAGGTAGCGCATTTCCGCTTCGTAGTAACGCAGGGTGGGATCGTCTTTCGTCATGAGAAGGGGCGTTAAGCGTTAGTCAGTGCACGAGCGGGATCGAGCACGGTCATTTCTGCCTGCAGTTCGGCGATGCGGCGCGCCAGTGCGATGTGGTCGGCATCTTTACGCGCCGCCGCGGTCTTGAGACCGCGCACCAGTTGCTGCTTGACATGAAAGGCGAGATAGGGCTCCCATTGCGTTACCGAGACGGCACGCGCGCTCGCATCCAGTTCGGTGAGCAATGCGACGGTGGCGTCGGCGCGGCCAGCCTGCTCAGCCACACTCGCCATCAATAGCCGCTGCAAGAAACGATGCCGTTGTGATGTCACGCCGGGCAAGGCGTCGAGCCAGGCGATCGCTGCGTCAAGGCCTTCGGCGTTCGCTTTTTCGTGCGCCTGAGCTTCGATCTCGGACCAGTCGCCGGTACTCTCCCCCGAGCTGCTCAACGAGACGGGTAACGGCGCAGGACTTTCCCCAGCGGCGAGATTGCGAACGACGGCGTGCGTGGCGAGCCAGTCGAGCGTCGCGTCGTCGGCAAACGGCGTACGGTCATCGAACGTCAGGCGCTCGATATCCGGGAGTCGCTCCAGAAGCAATGCGACGTCGGTACGCAAAATGTCACGCCATCCGCCATAGGGATGCCCTGCATGCTCAAGCGCGAGGTGCTGGAAATACTGGAGGTCGAACCAGAAGTGGTTGGCATCCTGCACATAGGCGTCCTCCACGCGCTCGAGAATCTCCGTCCATTGACGCTGCAACACCAGACGTTTGAGATGCTGACGGAGTTCGGCGCGGGGTGGCGGCAGACGCGTCCGGCCATTGTTGTCGGCAGGAGGAAGCTCCTGCAATGTGTCCCAACGAACGCTGCGCACCAACCGTGCGGCGCTCAGATAGCCGCCCTCCCGATCGCGGAGCCAGTTGGCCATGGCACGCGCCTGATCGAGCAGATCGTGTGACGAGGCGATGGCTTTGACGGCGCGCATGGCGGATGAAATCGGCGCCGCTTCGGTTGTCGCCGGTGCCGCGCGTTTCGCGGCGTGCGGCGTATCGCCGACATCTTTGCTTTCCAGCAACGCCACGAGCGGCTGCAAATTCGGGCGCACGTTCTCCGACCACTTTCCTACGTGCCCGAGAAGCACATCGAGGGCGGCGAGCGCTCTCTCGCGGTCCTCATCGGCGAAGCGGTCAAACGTCGACAGGCATTCGAAGGTCCGCGGTGTCACCAGCATCTCAAGCGCACCTTTGCGGGCTTCCACGCGTGCGGGCAGCACCGTTTCACCGAACCGGTCGACGAGTGCCGCGATCAGTTCCAGCCCGTCGGTGAACCCGCCGGTGCCGTCCCGCCGCATTCGTGCGAGTGCGTAATAGCCCGCCACGCGCAAATCCTTGCCGATCTCCACGACGAGGCGCTCGCAATGGTCGACGATCACCGTGTCGTCGATGCCGCCGAGCTTGCCCGACTCGTCCTTGATGATGAAGAAGGCATCCTCATAGCCAGGATCGCGCCCGGCGGGGGCAGTCTCGGAGATGGGGCGTAACCATGCGTTCCAGGTATCCAGCCGCGCACGCGCAAATTGTTCTGCGTGGCGGATGGACGGAATCAGTCGATTCAAGAGGCCTGCGAGCATCAATTGACTCCCGCACCGGACGTACGCGCATTCACCCTGCGCGGCGAATTGGAAGGTCTCGTCGACCCCGTCGCGAAAATACGGGGCGGAAGGGTGAAGTGCCTCAGTTGAAGGACTTCAAGCGGACCCGAACCGGCTTCGCTTCGCATCTGCACGCGCAAAGGGACGCCCGAGGTCTGGTCCGGCGTCCAGGTGAGTAGATAGCGCGCGCTGTCCTGCTGGTCGACGCGAGCGCGTTCAAGTAGCCGGATGAGCCCGAAGCGGCCTTGCGCGTCCAGCGACGACTGCAACCCGCTTCGAGCGGTTTGCCACTCCACGCGCGTGACGTTCTCCAGCGTCTGGCCGGGCCATTCGAAGGGCATCCACGCTTCCTTCTGATTGAAGTAGTGGAGGTTCCGGCCGGAGAGGACGAACCGCACGTCGGTGATGCCCGGCGCGGGAACGCCGCGCAACTCGAAGCGCACATGGCCGTCGCCCGAGGGGAACATGACGGTCGCCGCGCGCGTAAGCCTGTTCAGCGCGACGAGATACTGAGGGTCCAGCGACAGGCCACCCTGATTCGGCCCCTGCGTCGCGACCCAGCGATCGCCTTGCCGCTCGATTACGCCTGCCAGTTGTGTCGCGACGAACTGCGCGACGACACCGCCGTCCGGTCGCATGAAGCGCGCCATTTCCGGCAGTGAAGCGTCGTTGTCCGAGTCGGCGAACGGATAGCGTCCGCCGAAGGTCGCCTGCCAATCGGCCACGACGGCGTTGCGCCAAATCTCGTTCAGGTTCGCAGCGGCGGGTTGCACTACCACTTGCCATGCCTGATCGAGCGGGGCTTGGAGTACCGCGCCGAAGCCCGCCCATTGCCCGCCGAGACTTGCAGCCACGCGTGTGGCGTAGTCGCGACTGTCCGCGATCTCCGACGTCTTGCCCTGCAACACCGCCTGCGCGGCGATGCGGGCCATGGCGTCGGGATCCGGCGCCGAGGCCATCTGCTGCAACCTCAAGCGCATTGCGGTGGTTCGTTCGAGATAGCGAGCGAGGGTGAGATCGCTCGTGCCAGCCAAAGCCGACGTTCCCGGCGCGCTGCCCGCACTCGTTAAATCTCTCCCGGTGAGTCGCAGGATCGGGCCGAACGCATTGGCGAGCGGAACGACCGACGCGGGCTCGCGCAGTGACGGATCGACATCGCGGCCCACGAGCTGGTGGGCTTTATCGAGCAGGCCGTCTGCGAGCGACTGTTTGGTGACGCCGGTGTTTGCCTGATAGTTGATCGCCTCCATGAGCGCAACCATCGGCGAGCGCTGCGGATCGCCGAGCAGAAGCAATTGGTCGACGGTGCCCGTGAGCGACGACGCGTGTTGCCAGCGCAAGCTGTTGAGAAAGTCTGCCCACGCGCGGGCGAAATCGTCGAAGTAACGTTGACGCAGAGCGATCTCGAGCGCCGACGTATTCGGCACATCGCGCTCGACATCCGACAGCACCCAATCGCCGGTGACATCCTGTCGCCTGCTGGCGTCGTCGATCGCTCGCGAAATACGCTCTTCGTACGCTGCGCGGGTGAATACGCCGGGGAGGGTATGCGTAGTTGTGAAGAGCCCGCGGCTGCTGGTGTCGCCGAGCAAACTGGCGAGCGTGACGGGCGGGTACTTCGCCTGTGCGTCTTCGACGATCTTGTCGTAGAGCATGTCGGCGGAATTCTGGATCCCGCGCACGCTGATGATCGTCTGTCGCGTGGCGTCGACGAGACCCTGGTCGACGGGCGTGGCGAGCGAAATGCCGTTGCGTGTCGTGCCGAGATGAGACGCCATGAAGGCGAGCGTTTGCGAACGTAGATCGCTCCACGCTCCCGGGGACATACCGGGGAGATGCGGTTGAAGCGGTACCTGCGTTCCCAGCAACAGTGGCTTGAGGAGGTCCGCGTTGGCGTGGGCGGTGTTGGCCAGCATCAAGTAGGCTTCCAGCGTGTTGTGCGCGGCGTCGGCTTGCACGTTGTCGCTGTCCGCAATTTCGGCGTCCGACAGCGACGTCAGGCGCATCAGGCGAGTTTCGAGCTCGCGTTTGACCGGTAACAGGACCACTGTTCGTGCGGCGCTGACGTACTGCGGCCACATGGCGTTGAGCAGGGCGCTATCTTGATTCAATCCGAAACGAGTCGACCAGGGGGCACCCTCGCGTTCACGGACTTCGAACGTATCCATCTGGCGGCCGAGGTTGTCTAACGCCTGCATCTGCTGCGTCTGGTCCGACGCGCGATGCCATAGGGCGAGGGCGTCTTGTGTCGCCTTGTTGGCGGCGCGGTTGTGCAGGCCGGACAGGTTGACACCCAGAATCCAGACGAACAATACGGCTGTGACTGTCCACGCGACGATGCTCGAGAGTGAGAGACCGACGCGTCGTCCGCGCACTTTGCGGCTATGCGTACCGATCAGGTCCCAGAGCTTTCGATGATTAACGGCCGAGGTTGTCGAGCGATGTTGCGACGCCTGCGTTTCAGGTATCGAGGTTGCCAAGTGGGCGTTCGCGGGGCCGAGCGGCGCAAACAACAGGCCGTGAACGGAATGACGCCAGAATCGCGATGCGGCAGTTTGGGAGACCAACGCGGACAACGCACTGTGCATACGCGCAATGTGCTGAGCGAGGCCCGCCGCGGTGCGTCGGGTAGCGTCGGTGCTCAGGCGAGCCACGCCGGCGTCGGCAAGTCGTCCGGACAGCGCGGTTAGCGACGCTTCAATTCCCTTCGCGCCGTCAGCCCGAACGCGCTCGGCGGTCCAGGTCAGGCCGATGGCGTCGTCGGCGTGCTGCTCGTCATCGCCCTGATCGGTGACATCGAGCAGATAGACGGGCGCCGCCCAGCGAAGCGCACGCGCGAACCGGGAGATGTGGGATGCGAGGGTCTCGGGCGGGAGCAGGGTATGCGCTGACCCGTCAGCGGCATGGGCGGTGAGTGCGACGACGGCGTCGATTGGGCGACGACGTCGCAGACGCCGAATCTGCGTGAGCCATTCGCGATCGTTGGCAGCAAGCTCGTCTGGGACATAGAGCAAGACGGAATCGGTCGTTAGCAGGAACCCCGTCGAGACCGACGCGGGCGAGAGACGCTTTACGAGCTGCTCGTCCCCAGTGACGAGGATCCAGCGTTCGCGATATCGCCAGCGACGGCCGTGGCGGTTGCGGAGCGCGTTTTGGAGAGAGCTGGAACGCAATCTGGCGGAGCTAACGTCTTCGGACGTTGACGCCAAATGACGGCCGAACCCTCGATCTTGCGCGGCTTGCTTGACTGCTCGCCAAGCGTTCGAGATACGCGAGCCGTCAGCGAAGCTGAAGATGAGCAGAATCACCACAAACGCGACACATAGGAAAGCAATCGCGGGACCTCGCTCCTCCGTGGAGAGCCCGATGGACTCGGGTGGAGCGGCCCCATGAAACACCGGACACAGCGACCCACTTACAATAACGGGTAGGCATAAGACTGTGTTTTTGACTAACACCAAGCAGGAAGTGATGGAAGTGTTGACGGGCCCAGAGCGCCGGCGTCGCTGGACGGCGGAGCAGAAACTGTCGATGGTTCGCGAGAGTTTCGAACCGGGAAAATCGGTTTCAATGGTCGCGCGCCATTACGGCGTGAACCCGAACCAGCTATTCCACTGGCGCAAGCTGTACCAGGACGGTAGCCTGTCAGCGGTCAAGGCTGGCGAAGAAGTGGTTCCGGCATCGGAGTTGGCTGATGCGCTCAAGCAGATTCGCGAGCTGCAACGGATGCTCGGCAAAAAAACAATGGAGAACGAGATTCTCCGGGAAGCAGTTGAATACAGCCGAGCAAAAAAATGGATAGCGCACTCGCCCTTGCTGCCGGAGGACGGCCAGTGAAACTGGTCTGTGAAGTTCTCGGCGTGTCGCGCTCGAACGTATCGGCACGACTGTCGCGTCCGGCGACGTGGCGCGATGGCCGGCAATCAAGGCCGACCGACGACGAAACTGTAGTCGAGGAAATCCGCCGTGTCGTCGGCGATTTGCCCAGCTATGGCTACCGGCGGGTTTGGGGCACGTTGCGCAACGAGCGCGTTGCAGTTGGACTGGCGCCGTTCAATGCCAAGCGCATTTATCGCATCATGCGAACGCATGGGCTGCTGACGCAGCGCCGACCGATTGCGCCGCGAGCCCACCGTCGACATGATGGCAAAGTGGCCGTCGCGCGCAGCAATCAGCGATGGTGCTCGGACGGCTTCGAGTTCCGCTGCGACAACGGCGAGCCGCTGCGTGTGACGTTTGCGCTGGATTGCTGCGACCGAGAAGCGATGAGCTGGGCGGCGACGACAGCAGGCCACAGCGGCGACATTGTGCGCGACGTGATGCTGGCCGCAGTGGAAAATCGGTTCGGCAACGAGGTGCATACGCCGTCCGAAATCGAGTGGCTGAGCGACAATGGTTCGGGCTATACGGCTGACGATACGCGCCGGTTTGCGATGAACATCGGACTAAAGCCATTGACCACGCCCGTGTGCAGTCCGCAAAGTAACGGCATGGCCGAGAGCTTCGTGAAAACGATGAAGCGCGACTACGTCGCCTTCATGCCGAAGCCGGATGCTGCAACCGCTGCTCACAATCTGGCCATTGCATTTGAGCATTACAACGAGAAGCACCCCCATAGCGCGCTGAAATACCGCTCGCCTCGCGAGTTCCGGCGCTCGATGGATTCAGCAACCTTAGTGTGATGGTGTGTCCGGTTTTACAGGGTCAACTCCATCGGGCCGTAGCCAGACAAGCAGGCCTGGCAGAACGACAAACACAATGGCCCCAAAGAGGTCGAGTGCGAATTTCCTGTTCATGCCGATATTTCTATGTTGTTTCATTCGTGATCGCCAGTCGTCACTACCGCTACGAAGGTTTGATCGCCGCAACGCTGAGCGATAAGGTGAGGTGCGCCGGACGTTTGCACGCAGAGGCTGGCGCATGTTGCAGCAAGCCATCCGGCAGAGCGGCCTGCACGCCCGATGGTGCTGTCGAGGTCGAATTCGGGGAGAGAGTCGTTTGCACCGCCGCTTGCGCCGATTTCGCTAAGCGCGGCGTGAAGGGGTCCGACGGACTTGCCGTTTAACCCCGTTAGCCAGACGCCGCCGAGCGATGTCGGGGAAGCGTTTCCCCATTTCAGGGCGTATGTCAGCGCGTGGCGGAGGTCGTGGCTTTCCGATCGCAACGGACGATGCATGGATGCGACGGAAGACATCGAATGCCGGTCCGACATCGCGGGGGACGTCAGGAGAATTGCAACGCCACTTTCCGCCGTGCCATGGGGTGGGTCTTGTTCGACGACCTTACTCAGAGAAACGGACACGAGAAGCACAACGGAGTGATCGAAAGACGGGGAACCGGCTTGCCCGTCGAGCCACGAATCAACCGTCATCAGATCGAGCTTGCCTGCGGCATTCTTAACGGCCACTTCTCTGAAACCACGTTGTTGCCATCGGGCTTGCCAGAGTCCGACGATGTCGGACGTGCCTATGTAGCCCGACACATCCAGCAGGACCTCCAGTCGCGCCTTTTCCGGCACCGCGCGCAGTGACGAGGATAGATCCGACAGTAGCTTGTCATAGAGCCATTCGATAACCAACTTGTGACGCTCGGCTTCGTCAAGGGCAAGATGCGCATCGAGCGGCTGTAGCCATCGAGCAGTCACCGACGTACCTTCGACGTGAGCGGACGGTTTTGCGTCAAGTGTCACAGTTCGGTTGGCGATGCGCTGAACGTCGTTGTCGGCGTCAATCTCGGTCGAACGAAATGCTGCGCCAAGAATTCGTAGCGGTACGCTTTCACGCGAAAATGCATCGCGCGTGAATTTCTTACATGCCTCGTTCCACGCCAACGCGTCCAGACGGCGTCCTTCAGAGACGCTGAATACGCGAGACACGAAAAACATAGCGATCCCCGCGGGATAGATCGCAACGCACAGCCAAAACCACGGGGTCCGCGTCGATTCTCCAGCAGGCCATAACATCAGCACGGCCACAATGCCGACGAGCAAAAGCACCGTGAAGATTCCTATCCAGAGAATGCGTGATGGCGATGCATCGGGAACCTGGACTTCCGGGGGGAGCGTGTCGAAATCCAGCGCCATCGGTTAGCGACGTCCACTATTGGGCAGCGAGGAGATCAACTGGCAACCGCAGTCGCACAGGTCACCGTGCTGAGCAACTTGCACGCCGTCGTCGAAAGCACGGGACGTGGCGGTAGCGATCCGGTTGTCGCCATGTTTAGGGCATGACACGGGGTCGAAAAGTCTCGCAATTGCAGTGCCTAAGAAGAATCGTGTTTGTGAGCCGGCCAAGACGGTTCCGCCGCCGGTGTGCTGGTCGCCCACGCGAATAATGCCTGTCATGTTCACTTTCCTGAGGGGTGACGTTCGACAACGCCTTGAAGGAGGACGCTCGCCATCGAAAGGAGATTAGCGAAGGCTCTTGATAGGCGCGCCGTTTGCATTAGCTCGCCGATTTGCCGGAGGCGCTGCTCTGTTCGCGCTGCGATCTCCACTTCCTTGTCCTCCGCGACGAAGTCGCTCGCGCCAAAGGTGTCGATCTCCCGCGTGCGGAAGTAGAGATTGGATGAGAGCAGATGGTCGTGCCAACTGGTGAGCATCGTGTCGCGTACCAGAAAGTCGAACAGGGCCATGACTTTGGGAGGGAGAGGATCGTTTCCGCTGAGTCCTCGTTTCCATGCCTGCACTAACGGAAATTTTCAAGCTAGTTGTCGCCTCCACGAATAAATTTCAGGCGGCCTTTCTCTCCTGACTACGGCGCTGTGCGGCGACGTCCTGGTGGTCGATGCGATCCGGGTTCAGGTGCACAGCATCGACGCGCTGCCAGTTGCGCGTGCGGCCTTTCCAGCGCAGCGGGTGGCGTTGCCGGGCGGCCTCATAAAGCGCTGCTCGTCGATCCAAAATGGTCTGGTCGAGATTGGCATGGCGCTGCGCCGGCGTCACGAACCGGATCGCGCTGTGACGGTGCTCTTCGTTATACCAGCGCACCAGCGCGCCCACCCAGGTGCGTGCGGCGAGCAGGGTGTCAAATGCCCTCAGCGGGTAAGTCGGCCGGTACTTTAGGGTCTTGAACAACGATTCAGAATAAGGGTTGTCGTTGCTCACGCCCGGGCGGCTGAGCGAGTGCATGACGCCCAGCGTCTGGAGGGTGGCGAGCATCGTCGCACCTTTCATCGGGCCGCCGTTATCCGAATGCAGAATCACCTGGTCGGGTGGTATCGCTTCGCGCGCACACAGGTCCTTGAGCACTTCACTGGCCAGTGCGCTGCTTTCCTGCGCATAGACCTGCCAACCAACGATCTTTCGGCTGAACACGTCCAGAAACAGGTACAGATAAAAATACTGCCCGCGAACCGTGCTCGGCAGATAGGTGATGTCCCAGCTGTACAACTGGTTCGGCGCACGCGCGCACACCGCACGGGGCTTGCTATGGGCCTGGGCCGGCCGTTCGCTGCGCCGGTGGGCGAGTTGCTTCTCGGCCTTCAGGACCCGGTAGAAAGTCGATTCCGAGGCAATATAGCGTTGCTGATCTGCCAAGCGCGGCACGATCTGGCTGGGCGGCAGATGACCCAATTCGGCCGAGTTCGCCACCGCCAGAAGCTCGGCGCGCTCCTCGGCGCTAAGCTTATGGCGCGGCTCGTGGTGTCGTAATGTGCGCCGGTCCACTGCGTCAGGTTCGCCGCGCTGCCAGCGCTGAACGGTGCGGGCACTGAGCCCCAGAATGACGCACGCGCGTGCTTGGCGAGCCCCGGCCCGAGTCGCCTCGGTGATCAGACCAATCAATACTTTGCGCTGCTCAGACGACGTCATTCGGCCTCGTCCCCGAGCAGCGCACGGTACTTTTTTTGCAGCACCAGTAGCGCCGCAGCCTCAGCCAGCGCCTTCTCCTTGCGCTTCAACTCGCGCTGCAGTTCAACATTGGCCTGCTTCAGAACCCGCACCTCTTGGGCGCTTTCGCGCCGGCTATCACCGTTTCTGCCCGCGGCACAGAACTGCGCTCGCCACTGCGCGAGATGATGCGCAAACAAGCCGCGCTCCCGGCACCAGCCATGCAAGGCTTCGTCGACCAGACCATGGCTCTCCTGCAAGGCCATTAGCCGTTCCTCCAGCGACCAATCTTCCGGTCGTTTTGCGTGTGCAGAGCCCGAGCTCCGATTCGCGGCAGCGGCGCCTCTCATCCATTTCCTCAATGTCAGTACGTTCACGTTCAATTCGTCGGCCACCGCGCCAACCGTGCGGCTCCCACGCCGCAGGACCTTCGACAGCGCTTGCTCCTTGAACTCGACAGAATACGTTTGTTTCACTTTCAACTTACACCTCTGACGCTACTTAATAAGGAAGTTCAGAGGCGACAACTAGTATGACGCCGGGGGCTAACGTCTGCTGCTCCGGTGAGAGCATGAATGACCTGATTGTGCGGTGGCGAAACGCGACGTTCAGATCCCCTGCGAGCTCGCCGCGTTGCTCCATTTTCTTTAACCGGGTTTCAGCGGCTTGAAGGCCCACTAGCTCATCGTCACGGTCGATCATCGTTTTCGCTTCTTGCTCGATACGGTCCCAAACGCACTGCGTTGGGCGATTTTTCTCGAGAGCGATGTCGCGTGTTGCTTCCAACAATTGGATCTTCGCGCTCTCCCATCGCGCGAGCGCTTTACCGAGCGTTGCGCCGTCCGGCGCGGGTGACTGTCGCCTAAGGGCGTGGTAGGCGGCTTCCGCGTCCTGACGCTCCTGAAGGAGCCCAGGTTGATTCGCCATAAGCGTTTCGAGTTGATTGGGCAGAGGCGGGTGAGAAGGCTGCGCGCGGTAACGCACCGCCATCCACCGCAGGAAGACTTGCATGTGCTCGGAGAAATTCAATCGCGATACCCGGGGGACAATCTCGCGATAAGCTTCCATCAGTTCGCTCATGCGGTACGTCGACTGGCCGTCGGTGATGGTGTTGGCGAGGGTGAACTTCCCGAAGGTCCGCTGTTTGTAGATACGCAAATCCTCCATCGTGTCGAGCGTCGCTCCGGCCGCTATGGCCTCGTTGAGCATGTCTCGAAGCACTACACGTTGCATCTCTGTCCGGGCGCCAAGTGTGCCCGGTGGTGCACCACCGGTAATGTCCTCGCTCGTGCCGGGGTAGAGATACTGAACTCCCCTGGTCTTCTCAAGACTGTCGAGGCGCTGGTAAAAGCGCAGCTCATGCGCAGCGGCAAAATGCACACATCGCGCGACCGTCCCAGGAACGGAAAGTTGTGCGTCGCTGTAGTCCTGCTTGACCATGTTCAGCACCGGCACGAAGTTCAGCAACTCGTTCTGTTGAACCAGCGAAGACACAGCGTCGAGCAGACCGAGAAACTTGATCCGGATTTCGATAGCCGGCCGATTGGGATTCTGCGTGTCGACAAAGGCGAGCTTAGTCGGACTCGAATGCCGATACCTTTTTGTCAGTTCGTTGGCAAGCGCTCGTGCCAGTACGCCACCGCGGTCGGCACCGAAGATGGAGACCTGTATCCGTTGGATTTTGGACATCGCCAACTTTGTGTCTTCGACGGCTTTCTCAAACTGACTCATAGCAGAAGCTAGTCGGTCGTTAACGCCGGTGCCAAGAAGCATGGCTACTGCGCGGTTATCTCTGAGCCAGGGTATCGAGTCAAAGGCGACGTCGCCAAACAGATGCTTGGCGACGTCATAACCCGATTTGACCGGATTTTTCTTGAGATCGTAGAGGATTGCTCGGCCCGCAGCTTTTCCGCGTCGCAATGCGCGATCCCCTTCACCTTCCACAATACGCAAGACCCTGCGTACGTTTTTCGGCACTGCCTTAATGTCGCTCAACAGATCGTTGTAGGCGTGGACGACCGGACGATATGAGAACTCCTTGAGCCCGTTTTTGAATCCATCGGTCAGGGTGCTCTTCGGGTCAATGAAAAGGCGGTCGGTGCCCGTTGTCTTCTTGACGATGTGTGTTGCTTTTGCGCCCGCCGCGCTCGCGCCTGCCAGGGCGACTTTGGTCAGGGCGGATGTCACCAGACCTCTGCTGGCGTCCTCATTCAATGCTGTGCCGAGGCCCGAATAGTAGAATCGATACCAGAATTGGTTTGGAGTCTTCTCCCTGCGCCTGTCAGCATTTTCCCGATGGGCTTCCCACAAGCGACAGATGTTCGAATAGCGAGACGTCGAAGGATCGTCCTGATCGCGATGACGGCCAAACCCGTCGAAGAAGAACCCGATGTGAATGACGGCGCCGCACGGGATGCAGGCATCCTTGGGGAAGGCGCCTAGTTGCTCCCCTAACGCAGTTAATACATCAAGCGGTGTCTGGTCTTCGGGATGGAGATGAGTCGTCCTCTCAGTCATGCTTCGCGCCTTCCTTCGCGTGGTCAAAATGACCGCTCTTAATTTCAGTGATCACGGACGCTGGGAGCTTTTGCATAGCGATGCCAAAAGCCCCGGGTTGATCCTTGAATCGCCCCGGCTTTCGAGGAGGCCGGTTGGTTTAAGTTAACGCAGGCGCTTCAGCAGTATTTCTGAGTTGCCTGTAGTAGTTTGCCTCAGCCTCGGCTGGCGGGATATAGCCCAGCGGTTCCATCAGCCGATGATGGTTGTACCAGGCTACCCATTCCAGGGTGGCGAGCTCGACGGATTCCTTCGTTTTCCAAGGCGCTCGCCGGTGAATCAGTTCCGTTTTGTATAGACCGTTGATCGTTTCCGCCAGGGCGTTGTCATAGCTGTCGCCGCGGCTGCCGACCGATGGCTCAATGCCCGCTTGGGCAAGTCGCTCGGTGTACCGAATGGAAACATATTGCGATCCCCTGACGCCCTTCTAAAGGTCAAGAGGTAAATTGGGTCTGCGCGATCTGGCGGTAACGTTGCCGGATGGCGTAGAAGACCTCTCGTGCGATATAGCGCTTGAGGCATCGAATCGCTTCAAGCTTTGAGTGGCCCTCGCTGACGCGTTTGGCGACATAGGCTTTTGTGCGATCGTCGGTTCGCAATCGACCGATGGCGATAATGTGCAGGGCGCTGTTGGCCGCGCGATCTCCACCGCGATTCAGTCGATGTCGTGTCACCTTGCCAGAAGACGCCGGGACGGGACTCACTCCACAGAGGGCGGCGAAGCTGGCCTCTGACTGAAGCCGGTCGCTGTTGTCGCCAGCGGTCAGTAGCAGTTGCGAAGCGGACTCATAGCCAATTGAATACCGGGAGACCAGATCGGGGGCGAGTTCATCGACCAGAGCCGCGATCATGACATCGAGGTCGGCGATCTCGTCGTGCAACTCGAGATACCGACGCCCCAGTGATTTTAATGCAATCCGGTTGGCAGAGATCAGGCTCCGATAGTCAGACAGATCGGGACGCCACGCGGCCAATGTTCGAATAAGCTGCATCCGTGTCATCTTGCGCAGCGATTCGCGTAACTCGTCAGGCGCGCTGATGATGGTACTGTGAATTAGTTGCAATGCAACGCGCCTCGCGGAGATGGCGGTCTTCCGGCAGACTTTCAGAACGCGCAGCGATTCAATCATGCCGTCGCGTGTCTTGGGCGTGACTGTACGCACACCAGCAAAGGCAGCATGCGCCGCGTTGCAAGCGTCCAGCGTGTCGTCCTTGCCGCGTTTGCGCCGGTCGCTCCTGTCGGGTGCCGTGACCTCAAGCACCGTTACGTGGGCCAGTTGAAGGTAGCGAAGCAAGCCCGCTCCGTAGGAGCCGGTGCATTCGACGCCAACCCGGGCAAGCTCTCCGAATGAGCGCATCCAGAGCAGCATCTGTTTGTAGCCATGCCGCGTGGTAGGGAAGCATTCACTGCCGAGCAGACGATCGTGTTCGTCAACGACAGCTGCAACATGCACGTCCTTATGGGTATCCACGCCGCCCACAACGTTGCGATATCCAGAAATAGCCGGTTCTTCTTTCATGAGCCTTGCTCCGGTTGCCGATGAGATTGAGGCGATTTCACCGGCATCGAGTACCTGGACAAGACAGTAAAGCGACAGAGCGTCAGGCCCTTCTTGAGTCACACGTATCGACGAGGCGAAACCTCGCCGCTCGGCGGTTCCGGACGATCGACAGGTCAGGGGAAAGACACTACGTCGATCGGAATGTGGGTCAGGTCGCCCGGAACGCTTTACGGCACCAAAAGTCGCCGGACAGCCCTCATTGAAAGCCGCGAGAAGCCCGGAAACATCTGATACCCGTATTCTTACTGTCGGAGTGATGGATCAGCGTCCCGTCGTCGCCCGGTTGGCGGGCATACAGCGCTTGTTCAAGCGCATCGAGTACGAAGTCGGTGCGCATGGTACGACTCACCCGCCAGCCAACGATGCGTCGTGCAAACACGTCGATGACGAACGCCACGTACAGCCAGCCCTGCCACGTCGAAACGTAGGTGAAATCGGAAACCCAGAGCTGATTCGGCCGGTCGGCTTTGAATTGGCGATTGACCCGGTCCAGCGGGCGAGGTGCCGAGACATCGGGAATCGTTGTGCGAACCCGTTTGCCGCGCACCGCGCCTTGCAATCCCAGCCGCTGCATCAGTCGCTCGACCGTGCAGCGGGCCACCCGAATTTGCTCCCGGTTCATCTGCCTCCAGACCTTGTCTGCGCCGTAGACCCGCATGTTGGCGTGCCAGACACGCTGGATTTCCGGGCACAGCACGTCGTCACGCTTGACTCGGGCGCAGCGCTTGGATGGATCGCGAAGCTGGGCAGCATGGCGCCAGTAACCCGACGGGGCAATCCGCAAAACCTTGCAGATCGACTCGACCCCGAAGGTGTCGCGATGCTGATCGATGAAGGCTTTCAGGACTTGATACGGCGGTCGAGCTCCGCCTGGGCGAAAAACGCGCTGGCCAGTTTGAGAATCTCGTTGGTCTTGCGCAATTCCTTGTTCTCGCGCTCCAGCGCCTTCAGGCGATCACGCTCGCTCGCGCTCAGGCCGGCACGTTCGCCGTTATCGATCTCGTCGCGCTTGACCCAATCGTTCAGCGTTTGCGGCGTGCAGCCGATCATCGGCGCAATCGACTCGACCGCCGCCCACAGCGACGGATGCTCGCTACGCTGCTCGCGCACCAGGCGCACTGCGCGCTCCCGGACTTCCGGGGAAAACTTGCTCGATCTCTTGTTCATGGCTCCATTCTCTCAAGAGTTGGAGCCTTGTATCTTCGTCTTCGTGATGGTTAGCTACCGTCACATGAGGTGAAGTGAGCATGTTTGGAGCCTGAAGGCTTGGACCTTGCTGTGGAGATAATGCCCTTCGCCTCGCCCTCACCAGCACAGACACTGAACGGTAGCCAAGGGCGTGGACCCTGTATGTACAAGGCAAGTGGGTGAGTTGGTATTGATTCCTCGATTAAGGATCAAATTGATGTTCTACCTCGGTATTGATGTTGCCAAAGCCAAGCTGGATTGCTGCCTGCTGGACATGACAAACGGCAAGCATAGTACGAAGGTTGTTGCCAATAGCCGCGCCGGCCTAACCGATCTGTTGGGCTGGTTGGGCAAGAGACACACCGAGCCGAGCCACGTACATGTCGCGCTCGAAGGTACCGGCGTCTATCACGAGATGGCCGCGTGTGGCCTGCACGATGCCGGGCTCTCCGTGTCTGTCGTTAATCCTGCGCAGGTGCGTGCTTTTGCGACGGGAATGGGCGTGCGCACGAAGAACGACATGGTAGACAGCCACGTGTTAGCGCGCTTTGCGATGCACGCACAGCCAATGCGCTGGAGTCCTCCAGCGCCCGAGGCTCGCATACTTCAAGCACTGATGGCGCGCCGTGAAGCGCTTGCACAAGATCTTCAGCGTGAGCGCAACCGGCATGAGAAAGCGGAAATCACGGCTCCAACGGCGCTAGTCCTGCATTCGATTCTCGAGACGATCGAGTTTTTGGAGCGCCATTTAGCCAGCCTGCAACGCGAGATCGATGATCACATTGCTGCCCATCCGGGCCTTAAAGCAAACTTGATGCTGCTGCAAAGTATCCCGGCAGTTGGCCCTCAGGTAGGCCGCACGCTGCTTGCCATCATGCACGCGCGCCACTTCGATTCTGCAGAACAACTTGCGGCGTATCTCGGCCTGGTGCCGGTGCAGAGGCAGTCGGGATCGTCGATCCAGGGCCCTTCACGTTTATCGAAGGCCGGGCCGCCCAAGGTACGGGCAACTCTCTACATGGCGGCCGTCGTCGCTAAACGCTATAACCCCCACATCAAGGCATTGTGTGAACGCTTGGCAGCGCGTGGCAAATCCACCATGTCTATACTCGGCGCTGCAATGCGTAAGCTTGTGCATCTGTGTTTCGGCGTTCTGAAGACACGACAGCCTTATCGGGCGAACTACGTCGCAATCGCTTGACGGGCAAGACGGTATCTCCACAAAATCCGGGGCGGTTCATGTCGTTGTCGCGAAACGCTTCGATCGGACGTGCCTCGGACACAGGTTGAAGGTTGATCTTGCTGCACAGTGAAGCGTAGACACTGTTCTGGGTGGCTTGCGACGCGTCATGTGCGTCCAGCACGATGGCCTTCGCAGACCCTTGTTGCGATTCTTTCGACTTCATGTCGGGTTCCGTCAGTGTTCGTGGGATGACAAGGGCGACCTGATCTCGCCTGAGTCATACAAATTCAGGCGTGTCCTTCGGGATGCGTCGCGGCCGTCGCGATCTGGGCAAGTTCGGCACGCAACTTGTCGGACAGGCGTTTGTCCTTGAGTACTTTCTCAAGCTCACGACGGAATCCGGTGTTGTCGAGCAGGTTCGATTTGAGATCGCGCAGCAGATTGCGTGTCGCGAGCAACGCCTGCAGTTCAGGGATCTGACGCGCGACCTGCTCGGGTTCAAAGTCCTTCATCGAACGAAAGGAGAGGTTCACCGGTAGGTCCGAACCGTCACCGGCGAGCGTATTGGTTGCGGCGAATTTCAGATCCGGCGCGTAGTCGGCGAGCACGGCGTCGAAGTTATTTTTCTCGATGCTGACTTTGGCGCGCTCGGCGAGAGGCGCTTGCTCGCGACCGGCGCTGAAGTCGCCAGCCACCAGCAGCTTGAGCGGCAGCTCGACCTTCTTTTGCGCCCCGCCCGTATGAAGATCCAAGGTAATGCTGACTCTGGACTTCGGAATTTCACGTTGAAAGCTGTCCATTAAAACCCCTATCAGATAACACAGTCCGGGTTGTCGCCATGATCGAAGCGACGCGAATGCCGGAAAGCGTGGGTTTTTAGCACGGCGCTTTTTGTGAAGTCAAAAGCCACTTCCGATAGAGGGAAAATTCTAAATGCTGATTTTTGGGATTTGTCTCGTTGAATGATGTGGTGATCGAATTGTTTATTGTTGATGTTAATTATTAATAAGTGTGAATGAAAACAATGATCTGAGAAAAGTTTTATCGGAATTTTCCCAAATCGTCCGTATAGCGGATTTGCGAGGATATAGGTTCGGGAAAAACCTTTTTTTGAAATATTTTTGCGGTCGTTGTGCCTCTGAATTTTTCTTTCGGCATCGCCATTTCCATCGCTAGAATTCACGACCTTTGAATTCCCGGATGGAGCGACACTCGAATGCGGATCGATAAGCCACTGTGGCAGGAAGGGCTGATCCTCTCACCGCAGCACTTCCAGCAGCAGGACCGCTGGGCGGCCTTCTCGCTCCAGCAAATGGCATCCGGGGTCGTGGCAGCGCCTTGGGGAACGCTGGAGGTCGCAGTCGACGAGCAGGCACTGGACGCAGGGCGCCTGAAGCTCAGCCGTCTCAAACTTCGGTTTGCGGATGGCACGCCGATCGACACTACGCTGGCAGACGCACTTCCCCCCGCACGCGATCTCACTCAGGGCCTTTCGTCCGAGGCTCAGTCGCTCACCGTGCTTGCCGCGCTGGCACTGCCCGACGCCAATGGCGCCAATTGCCGGATGGATGAGACCGCCAGTGCCCGACCGCGCAGAACGTTTCGTGAGTACGTGAAGACGGTCGACATGAACGGCACCGAGGCGACGGAAATTGCGACGGAACGGCATGCGGTGCGTCTGCTGTTCGATTTCGAGCCGCACGCCGACGACACCGTATGCGTCGTCGCGCGACTCAAGCGGACCCCTCAAGGGCGCTTTCGCGCAGATCCCGAATTCGTACCGCCTTGTCTGGCGTTGTCGGGACACCCGCGTCACGTGGAACGCGCGGTTCGCATCGCCGATATCCTGCATGCCAAAAGCCTCGCGCTAGGTGCACGCCGCAGCGAGCGCGTCGACCACGTCACCGAGTACGGCGTGGCAGATGTACAGCTCTTCTGGCTGCTGCACTGCATCCATCAAGCCTGGCCGCAACTGCGACATTTCGCTGCCTATCCGAATCGTCCGACCGAATCGCTATATGGCGTGCTCGCGCAACTCATGTGCACGCTGACGACGTTCTCTACACAAACGAATCTCACCGACATCCCCGAGTACGACCACGAACGTGCCGATGAAGTGTTTGCGTCGCTTGAGACGTCGATCAGGAACTTGCTCGACGCCATTATTCCGTCGCGTGTCGTACCCATCGGGCTCGTTCGCAAGTCGGCGAACACGTGGACAGGGCAGATTCTCGACGACCGCCTTATCGACGAAGCGGTGGATTGGTATGTGTCCGTGAGCGCGCCAGTACCGGCTACGGCTTTGGTGGAGCAGTTTCCTCGCCTGTGCAAGATCGGCGCGCCGGACGACGTCGAACGCATCGTCAACTCGGCGCTCTCGGGCATTCCTGTGATGCCTGTGCAACGCGTGCCAGCCGCGATTCCCGTGCGTCTGGGTAACCAATACTTCGCCCTCGACGGTGCCAGTCCTGCACTCGCGCGCATGCTCGCCGCGCGTGCGTGCCAGATTTACTTACCGGCGTCGCTCACTGAGGCGTCGGTCGAACTTTATGCGGTGCTTCGCTCATGAACGCAGTGCTCAAAGAGTCTCGCGATCCGGTCGCCGGTGGCCGCGCGAAGTCGAACGCCGGTATCGACGATGCGGCGTCGGTGTCGTTGCGCGCGCTGCTGTGCGATACCGCGTTGCTTGTCACCACGATATCGGCGGGTGGCGTCGTGACGAATGCAGCGGTGTTGCGCGAGCGATGTGAGGCGTTGCTGGATTCGCTCGACGCAAAACTCGCGACGCACGGCGTCGAAGGGCAACATTACGACGACGTGCGAGTCGCCCAGTGCGCCTTGCTCGACGAGACGGTGCTGCATCACCTCAAAGCGCATGATCGCGAGGCGTGGGAGCTGGCGCCGCTTCAGGTCACCCGCTTCGGCATCCATGATGCAGGAGAGCGCGTCTTCGAGCGGCTGGACGTCTATATGCAGGCCGACGGCACGAGTGCTGGTGTTCTCGAGTTCTATCAGGCATTGCTTCGACTGGGATTCGTTGGGCGCTACGCGTTGCTTGGAGACGCGCGCCGCCGCGACCTGATTAAGTCACTCGACGCCCGCATCGAAGCGCTCGGCCCGACGGTCGAACCGTCGTTCGTCGTCCAGCAATCCGCACGTCGCTTTTCCGACATATGGCATCGCATCTCCCCATGGACGATTGCCGGACTGACCTGCGTCGTTGCTGTTCTCGTATGGGGGGCGTGGGATCGGGCACTGACGCTGGAGCTTCAACGTATCGAGGCGATGAGCGGGATGACGCCACCCGCGTCCGGGACCTCGGTTTCCACTCCCGCCGTTAAGGTGTCGCATCAGTGACGGGTCTTCGCTACGCGCGCCGACGGGTGAATCTACGCGGTGCGACGCTCGCGTTCGCCGCAGTGTTGACATTGGCCGTGCTATGGCTTGTGAGTCCGTTCGAGACGGGGGTGTCGTGGCTGCTCACGACGGTGATCGTCGCGGTGGCCGTCGCGATCTTCGTCGTGACGGGGCGATGGGGCGCTGTCCGGCACGAGGCAGACGACGGCGACCTGAGTGCGCTTCGAGAAGCCCTCGGGAGGATGGCGTCGTATGACAGCGAGAAGCTGCCGCTGGTGCTGGTCGTCGGCGATGGACTGCCTGCGCTCTTCGACCGCTACGACGAGAGACGACTTCTGAATGTGGCGCACGGTGCCATCTGGGTGCGGGTAGACCGAACGGGAGATCTTGCTGTGCTGGCCCTCGTGGTGCAGCGGTGTCGAGGCGGGGTGTTACCCGATGCGGTTCTGGTCAGTGTGGCGCCGTCGATGGCCGAGGACGTTGAGGACTTCAGAGCGCGGCTGGGCGCGCTTCGGCAGTCGGTGGCGGACACATCGCGCGTGATGGGTCTGCGCTTGCCCGTATACGTCGCCATATACCAGCGCCTCACGCGTGGCGAAGCGAGTCCTGTGCCGGATTGGTTCGGTGTTGTCTCGGACGGTGGTCCCATTCGGGACGAGCACTTCTCTTCGGTGATGCGCGCTGCCATGCAGCAGGGGAGGGCGGGTGCGGATGCGCACAGTCCAGAACGGGCGGCCACGCTGAGCGCGCTGATGCCATGGTCACGCCGGTTCATTGACGACGCATTCACGACCGTTAGCCTGCCGAGTGCGCCGGTCGTTGTCACGGGTCTCGCCTGGGTCGACGCTGGACCGGCGGGCGACGCACACGGGCTGTGGGAGCGTGAGGTTGCCCATCGCACGGGCGTGCATCCTGCGAGCGCGACGGCGTTGCCGCAGCCATGGCCGTTTGGGCATCCGTTGATCGGTGGTCTGCGTCGCCGTCGCGGCGTGTCTTCGCTCGTGCGAGCGTTGGTGCATGGGGGGGCGTCGATGGCGTGCGCCTGCGCGCTGGCTTTCTGGGCCGCGGGTCATAACAATGCGGCGCTGCTTGCGCAAGTGGAGCGTCATCTGGCCGCATATGCTGCGGTGGCGCCCGAGAGCGACGCGGCCAAACGAGATGCACTTCAGCGCGTGATCGACGATAGAAACACGCTGGAGCGCCATTTGCGTTTGGGCGTGCCGCTTGAACTCTCGTTCGGCTTGCACCGTGGCGCACTGCTGTTGCCGACGTTGAATCGGGCGATTGCCTCGTACGTTCCGCCTCCGCCCCTTCCGTCCATCGTCTCGCTCGACAGCATGGCGCTCTTCGAAACAGGCAAGGCCACCCTCAAACCGGGTTCGACGCGCGTGATGGTCGAGGCTGTGGAGATGATCAAGTCGCATGCCGGCAAGCGCGTGTTGATCGCAGGCTACACGGACGACGTCGGCAGCCCCGCCTTCAACCTGAAACTCTCGACAGCGCGTGCCGAGGCGGTGCGCGACTGGCTCGTCGAAGCGTCGGGTCTGCCGCGCACGCAGTTCGCAATTCAGGGGTATGGGGAGACTCGCCCGATTGCCGGGAACGACGATGCCGAAGGACGCGCCAAAAACCGCCGCGTGGAAATCACGCTCGTGCCCGACACGGGTTTTCCGTCACCGACCTGAATGGTATGTCCCCGAAGCCGACACTTCGGGATTTCTCGCCCGCTGCCATTAGCGGGCCATTGGTGTAATAGCAATTTAGGAGCAATGCATGGCAATTCCCGGCTATATGTTTCTGTCTGACGACGCGGGTAAGAAGATCGACGGCTCGGTGACCGTCAAGGGCCGCGAGGGTAGCGTAGAGCTCGTGGCTTACGACCACGAAGTCTATATTCCGACGGACGGAAACACGGGCAAGCTGACCGGTACGCGCGTGCACCGGTCGTATCGTCTGACCAAGGCCAAGGACCGCTCCACGCCGGAGCTCTACAAGGCACTGACCTCGGGCAAGACGCTTCAGACCGTGACGATCCGCGAGTACGAGATCGACGGCGCGGGTAAGGAAGAGGAGTATTTCACGACCGTGATGGAGAACGTGAAGGTCGTGAGCATCAAGGCCAAGATGCTCGACATCAAGGACCCCGCATTCGAGAAGCACAATCACCTGGAAGAGGTGGAGCTGCGCTACGAAACCATTCAGTGGAAGTTTGCCAACGGCAACATCCAGCACATGGATTCGTGGAACGAACGCGGCGGCAAGGCCGCCTGACGCACGGCGATTCTCTACCGCAATCGGCACCGGACGCCCGGAAGCGGCCGGTGCCGATTGTCATTCCCGACACCGTCCCCCGGACTGCCTGCTTGCCCGTCATGACCTCTCGCGACACCACTCTCCTTCTGCAACATCTCAATTCCCACTGCGCGGTAGCCCTCGAAGCCGCAGCGAGCCTGTGCGGATCCCGGCTGTCCGACGAGATCACGGTCGAACACTGGATGCTCAAGCTGCTGGAGGCCGGGGATGGTGATATTCCTGCGATCCTGCGTCACTACGGTATCGACGCCAACGCTGTCTGGGATGCCCTGATGTCCGTTATCGACCGGCAGCCCCGTCATCTGCGCGGCAAGCCCGCGCTGTCGCTCCAACTCGCCACGGTCCTCTCGGATGCGTGGGGGCATGCCTGTCAGGACGGTATCCGTCAGCCCGTTCGCTCGGCCAATCTCTTGCAGGCCATCGTGGATGCACCTCACGTTATGCGAACTCGCGACGCATGGCCGCTGCTGAGTCTGAGCAGCGCGCAGATCGGGAGATTGCTTCCCAGACTCGGCGCGCAGTCGTGCGAGACGGAAGACCTACCGGAAGTTTGGCGAGACGTAGCGGCATCGTCGCCAGGCGACGCACCGGCTCGCGAGGGATCGGGAACGTCGATGTCGGGTGCGAGTCCGGAGACTGCAGCGAAGACGCACGCCGAATCGAAGCATCCCACCGCTGCGCGGGTCAACGGCGGACCCGCACAGCAAGACGCACTGGCGCGTTACGCGATCGACCTCACGGACAAGGCACGTCGCGGCGATATCGACCCGGTCTTCGGACGTGACCGCGAGGTCCAGCAAATGGTCGACGTGCTGGCACGCCGACGAAAAAACAACCCGATCCTGGTGGGCGAGCCGGGCGTGGGCAAGACGGCGCTGGTCGAGGGGCTGGCGTTGCGCGTGGTGAGCGGCGACGTGCCGGCAGCCGTGCGCGATGTGCGGGTGCTGACGCTCGACCTCGGCCTGTTGCAAGCAGGTGCGGGGGTGAAGGGCGAATTCGAACAGCGGCTTAAGACCGTCATCCAAGAGGTACAGGCATCGAGCGTTCCGGTGCTGTTGTTCATCGACGAAGCACATACGCTCATCGGCGCGGGTAATGCGGCAGGCGGTGCAGACGCTGCCAATCTCCTCAAGCCCGCGCTGGCGCGCGGAGAGTTGCGCACGATTGCGGCAACCACGTGGGCCGAGTACAAGGAGTACTTCGAACGTGACGCCGCACTTGAGCGGCGCTTTCAACTGATCAAGGTCGATGAACCGGACGATGCCGCTGCATGTTTGATGTTGCGCGGTCTTCAGAAGCGCTATGCATCGTTCCATCGCGTGCACATTCGGGACGAGGCGCTGGTGGCGGCCGTGAAGCTCTCGCGGCGTTATATTCCGGGGCGACAGTTACCGGACAAGGCCGTCGATCTCATCGACACGGCTTGCGCGCGCGTTCGCATGGGACTGGACGCCGCGCCGGTCGAACTGCAGAGAGCCGACGCGGCCATCGTTGCACTGGAGAATGAGCGTGAGACGCTCGATGGTGACGCGCGGCAAGGGATCCCCGGGACGGCGGCGCGACTTGAGGAAATCGCGTCCGAAGTGATGACCGCACGCGCGCATGCCGTTTCGCTACGAACACGCTATGAACATGAGCGAGCACTCGCGACGACCGTGCTGACGCTTCGGCAGGCAGCGGGTGAAACGTGCGACGGCCCGGCGATGTCGCGCGCATGGGCGGCATTGAGCGACGCGCAAGGTTCCGTCCCGCTTGTGAGTGCCGAAGTCGACGCCGGGGCGGTCGCACGTGTCGTGTCGGAGTGGACTGGCGTGCCCGTAGGCAATCTGGTGTCCGATGAGCTGCGCAGCCTGCTTTCATTGGAAACGAAACTGACCTCTCGCGTAGTCGGGCAGGACGACGCGGTGCGCGCATTGACGCGGCGTCTTCGAATGGCGAAGGCGGGGCTGGCGTCCGATCATGCGCCACTGGGCGTATTCCTGCTGGCAGGACCGTCGGGCGTGGGCAAGACCGAGACCGCACTCGCGCTGGCCGACGCGCTCTTTGGTGGCGCGGCGGCGCTGACGACCATCAATATGTCGGAATATCAGGAAGCCCATAGTGTTTCTCAGTTAAAAGGCGCTCCGCCGGGTTACGTGGGGTATGGCCGTGGCGGCGTGCTCACGGAAGCCGTACGGCAACGTCCTTACGGCATTGTGTTGCTCGACGAAGTGGAAAAGGCGCACCGCGACGTTCTCGACATGTTCTATCAGGTGTTTGATCGAGGCGCCATGCGCGACGGGGAAGGGAGGGAGATCGACTTCCGCAATTGCGTGATCTTGATGACGTCCAACCTTGCCAGCGACGAGATCGACGTGCTGACGCAAGAGAACCCGGAGATGTCGCAAGCGGCATTGCTCGATACCGTTCGTCCAGCACTAGTCGCGCATTTTCAACCTGCGCTGTTTGCACGATTCGAGACCTTGTTGTACCGGCCCCTCGGCACCGATGCGTTGCGTTCCATCGTGGCCATGAAGCTGGCTCGCGTCGCGGACCGGCTTGCTGTGCGACATAACGTATCGCTCACGGTCGACGATGCATTGGTCACGATGCTGGCAGACGGATGCCTGAGCCGAGCATCGGGTGCCCGCGGCATCGACGCGTTCATCGATCAGCAGATATTGCCTGCCATTTCGGACGAGTTGCTTGCCTGTCTTGCATCGGACAATTTGCCGGAAGGCGTCGCGCTCTCGGTGACTACCGACGGTCAGCTCGATATCGACTTTCTGAGAAATTGCGGCGGTCACAATGCGCCAGTGGCGCAGTCCGAGGTGAGCGAATGACGGCTGGCCCGTCCCTTTATGACGTCCTGCTAGGCCATATCGACGGAGAATCCATCCATCTGCACGACGATAGGACGCTCGAGATCCTGAGCGTTCAGCGCAACGTGCAGCGCATTCTGAACACTCGCGCAGGCGCGCTCAAGCATCTGCCCGACTACGGACTGCCGGACCTGAGCATGATTTATCGCGCCTTACCCGCATCCGCGAGCGAGCTTCAGGCGCAGTTGGAAAAGACGCTGCTGGTTTATGAGCCGCGCATCGGCAGGGTCGAAGTCGCACCCGTGACCGATGCCGACCCCGGAATACTCATGAGTTTCGAGATGACGGTTCATCTCAGAAAGGCGGGGCTGGTGCGTTTCGGCACCTACTTTGAGCCACGCGGCGTTCGACTGGTGAAGCGGCCCGATGGCCTATGAGGTCTTGGGCACCGGGGGGCGCCCCTCACCCCTGCGCCATCACCTGCTGCGCAATCGCCGTCGTAATCCCAGCGTTATCGTGTCGCGTCCGCTCAAGCAGTCCGATACTTCGTTGTTCCGTTACCCCGGGTAAAGGAATCACGCGCAACGCATCTTCATGCGCCCATGATGCGCTTCTCAGCATCGGCACTACTGCCACACCGACCCGTTGCCGCACCAGCGCCACGATCCCTTCGATGGACGACAACTCCAGAAAGTCGCTGACCTTCACGTGCTGACGTCGCACCGCACGATCGATCAACGCCCCTGTGCGCTGCGTCCGATCAAACCGCAGAAACCGTTCGGTCTCCAGCAGCTTCGCCACCGACGAAGACTTCAACGCCG
Organism: Pandoraea oxalativorans; assembly: GCF_000972785.3. Lineage (NCBI taxonomy): Bacteria > Pseudomonadati > Pseudomonadota > Betaproteobacteria > Burkholderiales > Burkholderiaceae > Pandoraea > Pandoraea oxalativorans. The sequence goes on along the minus strand of NZ_CP011253.3, from coordinate 5,099,367 downwards.
ACGATGCCAGCAGCACCAACGGCTCCCGATACAACGGCGTCCACCGCACCCCTGCCGGACGTCGCCCCGATGGCTCCACCAGCACCGCGCAATCGATCTCCCCGGCGTCGAGCTTCGCGGTCAACTCAATCGACCGTGCCGTCTGAATCAATATCTCCAGATGCGGCTGCGCGTGCTTGATCTGCGACACCGCCCGCGCCAACGCACTCACCGCTGACTCCACCGCGCCAATCGTCACCGGCCCGGCGGTCGATTCGATGCCAGCGGCCAGCGTGCGCATCGTCTGATACTGCGCGAGCAGTTGTTCCGCGTGAGGCAGCAGAAGGCGTCCCATCGCATTGAGGGCGACGGAGCGTCCCACGCGGTCGAACAGCGGATGGTCGAACTCCTCCTCCAGCGCGCGCATTTGCATGCTCACCGCCGATTGGGTCATGGCGAGGTGTTCGGCTGCCGAAGCAAACGAACCGTATCTCGCGACCGCTGCAAACGTCCGCATAAATCGCAGATTGCTCATGTCTGACTCGCACTAAACCTATGAATTGTCGGAAGAAAACCTCGGGATGAACCGATGAAAACGACCGCCGATTCATCAAAAAACTTGCGATGACGAATCACAAATTCTAGCTTTTATTGGTTTTTTGGCACAAGCAGAATGGGGCGAAGCGAGTGCGGTCGGCTTGCCACGAACACACTTCATAGAAGAGGAGTATCCCCATGGAAGTTTCGGTCGGGCGCGACAGCGCCACGAATACCGCTAATACCGCGCCAACCGAGCGATCGGGCAAGCGTATCGACGTCAAGGTCATTGCGGTGTCCACCGTCGGGAATGCGCTCGAATGGTTCGACTTCACCGTCTTTACCTTCTTCGCCGCGAACATCGCGCGCCAGTTCTTCCCCAGCGATAACCCCACCGCCGCACTGCTCGCGGCATGGACGACCTTCGGCGTTGGCTTCCTCACACGTCCGCTCGGTGGCATCGTGCTCGGCGCTTACGCCGATAAGCACGGACGAAAAGCAGCACTACTTCTGACGATCACCGTCATGGCGCTGGGCGTCGCCGTCATCGCCTTCGCGCCGACGTACGCACAAATCGGCATGGCCGCACCAGTGCTCATGCTCATCGGCCGCTTCCTTCAAGGCTTCTCCGCAGGCGGCGAAGTGGGCAGCGCAACGGCATTCCTCGTCGAGCACGCACCGGTCGAGCGCCGTGGCGTGTACGGCAGCTTCCAGATGATCGCGCAGGCCTGCAGCATGCTGCTCGGTGCCATCGTCTCCGTCGGCATCACGCAAACCCTCACGCCGGAACAGATCGACGCGTTCGGCTGGCGCATTCCATTCGTCATCGGTCTGCTGAACGTGCCGGTCGGTCTCTACGTGCGCTCGCGGCTGGACGAGTCGCCGGTCTTCAAGGACGCTCGCAAGCAAGACGTCGAAAAGCGCTCGCCGTTCATCGAATCGGTCACGCAGCATTGGCGGCAGGTGCTGGCGGGCTTCGGCCTCACGGTGTACGGCACCATCGGCACGTACATCTTCTACTACTACATGCCGAGCTACGCGACGAAGTCGCTGGGCATCCCGTTCAAGAGCAGCGTGATCGCGTCGTTGTGCGCAGCCGTCGCCTACATCGTGGGGACGTTCGCCTCGGGGCGCATCTCCGACGCCATCGGCCGCAAAAAGCCGATGACCGCCTCTGCACTCATCAGCCTGATCATCGCGTATCCGCTGTTCCTCGCCGTCAGCCACGTGCCGACGCTCCCGATGCTGATCTTCGTGCAGTGCTGCCTGATGCTCTCGCTCGGGCTGTTCCAGGGATCGTATTGCGCCTTCGTGTGCGAACTGTTCCCGTCGCGCGTGCGTGCCACGTCGATGGCCATCGGCTACAACTTCGCGGTGATGATCTTCGGCGGCTTCGCCGGTGCCATCGCAACGCTGCTCATCGGCTGGACGGGCGACAAGCTTGCCGTCGTCTACTACGGCCTGTTCGGCGCAGCCGTCGGCCTCGTCACGATCCTGATGCTCAAGGACCGCTCGCGGCAACCCCTGCTCTAAGACACCAACGATCACGGTGCCCGGCGCGGCCATTTCGATGGCGCGCTGGCGCACCACCGCACTGCCTCCCCAAATCCCCAAACCTGCCCCTGTCCATTGCGCGCGACCCGTCGACATCGTCGGCGAGCGTCGCGCCTTTCGGGGCACCATCAAGAGACCCATCTCATGTCCATCATTCCGGAAATCGCCGAGCGATCGGCCGAACTGCAAGCTATCCGACGTGACATCCACGCCCACCCCGAACTCCGCTATGAAGAGGCGCGCACGTCGGATATCGTAGCGAAGCTGCTCGAATCGTGGGGGATCGAAGTCACGCGCGGGCTAGGCAAGACGGGCGTCGTCGGCGTGCTGCGCAACGGGACGGGCAAGAAGGTCATCGGCCTGCGCGCGGACATGGACGCGCTGCCGATTCAGGAACTCAACACGTTCGAGCATGCGTCGCAATACGCGGGCAAGATGCACGCCTGCGGTCACGACGGCCACACCGCCATGCTGCTCGGTGCCGCGCAACACCTGGCCGCACATCGCAATTTCGACGGCACCATCGTCTTCATCTTCCAACCGGCGGAAGAGGGTGGCGGCGGCGCGAAGGCGATGCTCGAGGACGGCCTGTTCGAGAAGTTTCCGGTCGATGCGGTGTTCGCTCTGCACAACTGGCCCGGACTCGCGGCGGGCAGCTTCGGCGCGCGTGTAGGCGCGACGCAGGCGTCGAGCAATGAATTCCGCATCGTCGTCAAAGGCACGGGCGCACACGCCGCCATGCCGCACGACGGCATCGATCCCGTCCTCACAGCCATGCAGATCGGCACCGGCCTGCAAAGCATCATGACGCGCAACAAGCGTCCCATCGACGCCGCCGTCCTCTCCATCACGCAGATGCAGGCAGGCGAGGCCATCAACGTCATTCCAAACACCGCGACGCTCGCAGGCACGGTGCGCACCTTCTCGCTCGAAGTGCTCGATCTGGTCGAGACGCGCATGCGCGAGTTCTGCGAATCGACGGCTGCCGCGTACGGTTGCACGGTCGAGTTCTGGTTTATCCGCAATTACCCGCCGACGGTCAACACCGCTGCCGAGACGCAGTTTGCGCTGGGTGTCATGAAGGAGATCGTGGGGCGCGATCACGTTGTCGATCCCATTGATCCGACCATGGGGGCCGAAGACTTCTCGTTCTTCCTGCTGGAGCGTCCGGGTTGCTACGCCTACATCGGCAACGGCACCGGCGACCATCGTGCGCATGGTCACGGTCTCGGTCCGTGCATGCTGCACAACACGAGCTACGATTTCAACGACGATGTCCTCACACTCGGCTCGACCTATTGGGTGCGCCTGACCGAAGCTTTCCTGGCGGAGTGAGACGCGATGACCACGAGCCCGTTTTCCGGCAGCTATCGTCAGGCACGCGAGCGCTTCGCGGCAGCGGCCCGGCAGGCCGGTGTGGAGGTGACGAGCCACGTCATTCCCGACATCGTCGGTCTTGAGGGGGAGACGCTCGCGACGGACGTCGTGCGTCTCGGCTTACCCGAGGCGCGACGCCTGCTCATCCTCACCTCCGGCACGCACGGCGTAGAGGGATTCTGCGGCAGCGCGGCGCAGATCGCCCTGCTGGGCGACGAAGGACTGAAGGCGCGCCTCGCGGCGGCAGATGTCGCCATTCTCGTCGTGCACGCGATCAATCCGTATGGCTTCTCGTGGCTGTCTCGCACCAACGAGGATAACGTCGATCTGAATCGCAACAGCATCGACTTCACGCAGGCGCTGCCCGTCAACGCCGCTTACGCCGATTTGCACGATTTGCTCGTGCCGCCCGAGTGGCCGCCGTCGGACGATAACGTGCGAGCGATTGCTGACTACATCGCGACGCACGGCGAAGCGGCGTATCAGCGCGCGCTCACGATCGGACAGTACGCGTTCGCGGACGGACTGTTCTACGGGGGACGCGAACCCGTGTGGAGCACGCGGCTGATGCGCACGCTGATCGAAACGCATGGCCAGCGTTGCGACGCCATCGGATGGATCGACTTCCACACCGGCCTCGGTCCGCCGGGACATGGCGAGAAGATCTGCGTAGGTGGTCTCGACGCAGCGGAGTTGGCACGTGCCCGCGCGTGGTGGGGTGCCGACCTGGCAAGCCCCATCGACGGCATGACCGTGGCGTCGAACGTCGGTGGTCCGCTGCTCGACACGCTGCGCAACACGGCGAAGCACGCACAGGCGACCGCTATCGCCATCGAATACGGCACAGTGCCGCTCATCGACATGCTGCACATGCTGCGGGCGGATTCGTGGTTGCGGCGGCACCCTGAAGCGACGCAGGCACAAGCGTCGGCCATTCGCGCGTCGGTGCAAGCGGCGTTCTGCTTCGACGACGGCGTATGGCAGGGCCAAATTCTCGGACAGGCCCGCGTGGCCATCTTGCAGGCGGTGACGGGGTTGAGTCGTCAGGGCGCTACCGGTTAGGGCAAAATCGGGCGACAATAGCCCGCCCCAACCTAGCAAACGCTCATGGCACCTCACGTGAAGAAGTCTTTCGTCGGTCGGATTCGCGATCAGCTCGATCAGCTCTCGCCGTCGGAGCGGCGTCTGGCCGAATTCGCACTCGATCTGCCAGGCGATCTGGCGGGGTATTCGGCATCCGAGTTGGCCACACTGGCTCAGGTGTCGAATGCCACCGTCACGCGCTTCGTGCGGCGTCTGGGCTATGAGTCGTTCGACGACGCACGCAAACACGTCCGTTCCGAACAACGCGCGGGTTCCCCGCTCGCGATGGCCGCAAGCACGCATGCGACCGAAGCGGTAGCCGACGTCGTCGTCGGTGCGCATCGTCAGCAAAGCCTCGCCAACATCGACGCGACGTATCGCCGTCTCTCGTCCAACGAAATCGAACAGATCGCCGCTGCCATCCTGTCGGCGCGCAAAGTCTGGGTCGTGGGCTTTCGCTCCAGCCTGCCGCTCGCGATGTATTTCCGCTGGCAGTTGCTGCAAACCGTCCCCACCGCGCAAGTCATTCCCGGCGCAGGCGAGACACTTGGCGAACATCTCGCAGGCATCGGTGCAGACGACATCGTGGTCGTCTTCGCGCTGCGCCGTCGAGTGCGCCAGATGCCGACGGTCGTCGCGCAACTTGCGAAAGCTTGCCCGAATCTCGTCTACATCACCGAGCGCAATGCCGCCACGAAGACACCCGCAAAGTGGTCGTTGCAGTGCGATGTGCAGGGCCCTGGCGTACTCGATAACCACACGGCGGTGATGGGTCTGTGCCACCTGATCGTCACGCAGGTGATGACGCTTGCGGGCAATCCGGGACGCCGTCATCTCGGTCTCGTGGAAGCGTTCCACGACGCACTCGACGAATTCTGACCGGCGCCCTCTCGCGTCCTGGATGCATTTGAGGCATCTGAGGCATCTGAGGCATTTGGACGCATTTCGGCGCAGCGGTTAAGCGCGCCGCTCCCATCCGGCCCTCTACCGCCCGCCGTCCTCCGATGGCCCGCGGCCTCCCACCTGTCCATCATTGGCATCTTCCGCCAAGGCCATCGCTCGCCCGCGTCGTCCGGTAAAACCCTGATATGAAAAATAATTTTCAAAAACAAATAATTTGAAAAAATATTAACCGAACAGGTTCATCAGAGGGCGAGGCAATTCGGTCGCATAGGCGCCAATCGCGGCGCAGGGAGTATTACGATGGGCGCAGAAGTGGTCGTATCGTCGTCGGAACCCAGGTTGCAGCAGCTCGAACGGGCGCTCGACGACATTGGCGTGACGCCGTCACACAAGAAGATCCTCGCACTGATTCTGTTCGGGGTTCTGTTCGATGTCTTCGAACAGAACGCCGTCGGCCTCGTCGGGCCGTTGCTGCGCGAATACTGGGGCATCTCCGCAGCCCAGATCGGCTTTCTCAACACGTTGACGTTCGGTGCCGCCGCCATCGGACGCCTCGGTTCGGGCTACATCGCCGACCGCTTCGGGCGTCGCACGATGCTGAGCATCAATCTGATGCTGTTCACGCTCGGCGCGCTGATCTGCGCACTGGCGACGAACTACACGATGCTCGCCGCCGGACGCTTCATCGTCGGCTTCGGCCTCGGCGGCGAGATCTCGATTGCCGTGACCATGCTCGCGGAATTCTGCTCGTCGCGTTTCCGTGGCGTGGCCGTGGGTGCGATCAACGTCGCAGGCGGCGGACTGGGCAACATGCTCGCACCGGCGTTCGGGCTGGCGGTCTTCGCCTTCTTCCCCGGCCCCGATAGCTGGCGCTGGTTGTTCGGCTGCCTCGTCCTCCCGGCCTTCTTTGTGCTGCTCTATCGCCGCTTTATCCCGGAGACGCCGCGCTTTCTGCTCTCCAAAGGCCGCGTGGAAGAGGCCAACCGGGTGCTCAACATTCTCGCCTCCGGCAAGCTGGGCAAGTCCGCCGGTGGCGACACGAAGCGCTACCTGAGCGAAGCGTCGAACGGCGCGCACCGTGCGGAAAAGGTGCGTCTGAGCGAAGTGTTCGTCGGACCGCTGGCGCGTCGCACGGTGGCCGTCGGTATCGCCGTGTGCATGACGTACGGCGCGCAGATTTCGGTGCTCACGCTGATGCCGACGATTCTGATGGCGCAGGGCTACACGCTGAGCAAGAGCTTCGTGTTCACCATCGTGATGCAGTCGGGCAGTCTTCTTGGCGCGATCACGGCGTCGTACTTCGGCTTCCGTTTCCCGCGCAAACGCGTGCTGACGCTCGGTGCTATCGCCGCGTGCGTGATCGGTCTGTGCTTCGGGTTCTTGTCGAAGTCGCAGCCCCTGATTCTCGCGTTCGGCGCCGCTTTCCAGTTCTGCGTGCTGCTGCTCGATACCTCCATCTGGATCTACGCGCCGGAGCTCTATCCCACGCGAGTGCGCGCCTTCGGCACGGCGTTCATTCTGGCACTGGGCACGCTGGCCGGTGCCGCGATGCCACTCGTGGCAGGCCGCGTGTTCGATCAGTACGGCATCGGTGGCATGTTCGGGATGATGGCCGCGATGTACGCCGTGTTCGCTATCGCACTGACCTTTGCGCCGGAGACGTTCGGCAAGCCCATCGACGGCCCGGACGCGCCGGACGACAGCGACCCGAAAGCGGCCGCCCGTGCGTCCGCTTCTGCATCTTCCGCAGCCGCTTCGCATGCTTCCTGAATACCTGATTCGCCGAGATTGCCATGACTCACATCCTGCTCATTAATCCCAACACGTCGACGGCGACGACGCAAATGATGGTCGATATCGCCCGCTCGTATTTCGCCAGCGTGATGAAGTCGCCGCCGACGGTCGTGGGGCGACGGTGACGCGCGGTGCGCCGATGATTGTCGACGAGCAGGACCTCGCGGTGGCCGCCGACGCCGTGAACGATCCGCAAATCGTTGCACTCGCGGCGCAGGCGGACGGCGTGATCGTCGGCGCGTTCGGCGATCCGGGCATCGAGGCACTGCGCGCGCGTCTGGATGTGCCGGTGGTCGGGATCGGCTCGGCATCGGTGCGTGAGGCGGGCGAGGGCGGACGTCGTTTCGGCATCGCCACCACGACACCGCAACTGGCCGACTCGATTGCGTCGAACGTCCGCAAGCTGGGCCTTGGTGCGGGCTTCACGGGCGCGCGTTTCACCACTGGCGATCCACTTGCGCTTGGGGATGTGCCGTCGCAACTGGAAAGCAGTCTTGCCGGTGCCGTCGACGCGTGCATTCGGCTCGACGGGGCGCAAGCCGTCGTGATCGGTGGCGGGCCGCTGGGCGAGGCGGCGCAGGCGCTCGGCGAGCGCTTCTCGCTGCCGGTGATCGGTCCGGTACCGGCGGCATGCCGCGCGCTGCTTCAGGCAATGCGTCTGGACGAAGCCGCGTGATTAAGCCGTCCCTAGTCGTCGTTCGTCCCAACGTCGACGGTCGATACAAAACAAAGCAGGAGCCGATATGAACCAACAGCCAACGTCGCAAACGAGCGACGGCACAAACGCGTTCGCCAATCCGCACGACCGGATGCTCGATCCCATCTACCGCAAGATCATGTGGCGGATCATTCCGTTCATCTTCGTGCTGTGGATGCTTGCGTGGATCGATCGGGTGAATGTGGGCTTCGCGAAGTTGCAGATGCAGCAGGATCTCGGTTTCAGCGAGACGGTGTACGGCATCGGCGCGGGTATCTTCTTCCTTGGGTACTTCTTCCTGGAAATTCCGAGCAACTGGTTGCTGTTGCGCATCGGCGCGCGACGCACGCTCGCGCGCATCACGTTGGGCTGGGGAACGATCTGCGCGCTGATGATGTTCACACACTCGCCCGCGTACTTCTATGTCATGCGGTTTCTGCTCGGCGCGTTTGAAGCGGGGTTCCAGCCGGGCGTGCTGCTGTATCTGACGTTCTGGTTCCCGGCGCACCGACGCGCGAAGGCGTTTGCATGGTTTATTTCGGCGTCGGCGGTGTCGTCGGTCGTGGGTGCGCCGCTCGCGGGCGCCATCCTGAACGGCATGCATGGCGTGAACGGCTGGGCGGGGTGGCAATGGCTGTTCCTGCTCGAAGGTGTGCCGACGGTCCTCGCGGGCGTGCTGGCCGTGTGGTTCCTCGTCGATAAGCCTGAACAGGCCAGCTGGTTGTCGGCACATGAGAAGCGTCTGCTGCAAGCCGATCTGGACCACGACCGCAAGGGCGCGGGACAGCGCGAGCATAGCTTCATGCTCGCCGTGCGCAGCCCGAAGCTGTGGCTGCTCACGGGCATCTACTTCGGCATCGTGGCGGCCAACGCGACGCTCTCGTTCTTCGCGCCGACCATCGTGCGCGCGTTGGGGCCGACGAATCCGTTGCACATCGGATTGCTCGTCGGTGTGATGTACGTCTTCGGCGCGATCTTCCAGATCGCCATCGGCTACAGCGCGGACACGCGGCGCGAAGCGCGCATGCATTGTGCTATTCCCGTCTTTATCGGCGCGTGTGGACTGGCGGGCGTCGGCGTGTTTGCGGGAAGCAACGGCGTGGCGGCGTTCCTGTGTCTGGTGATCGCCGTGTCCGGCACGATGGGCGCGATCCCGGTGTTCTGGCAGTTGCCGAATGCCTATCTCGCGGGCGGCGCAGCAGCGATGGGCGTGGCGTTCATCAACTCGGTGGCAAACCTTGCCGGGTTCGGCTCCCCGTACCTGTTGGGCATGGTGAAGGACGCGACGGGCAGCTTCAATGGCGGTCTCTGGATCGTCGCGGCACTCGAAGCGTTTGTCGCCATCCTGATCTGGTGGCGGATGAAACGGCGTGAGCGGGTACCGGGGGTGCATGCCGTCGCCTGATCCGACGCGTAGAACGGCGAAGGGCTACGTGAACTCACGTAGCCCTATTCGTCCGACCTGACCGGATGAACAACTGACGCTTAAAACGCTCGCAAGAAAATCGCTTCGATTTCCGCTTGCTCAGCGCGACGCGGGTTGGTGAACCCGCAGGCGTCCTGCATCGCGTTGGCCGCGAGCGTCGGGACGTCTTCCTTCTTCGCCCCGAGTTCGGCCAGCCCGGACGGAATGCCGATGTCCTTCGACAACCGGCGAATCGCGGCGATGGCGACCCTGGCACCTTCTTCGTCGCTCAACCCTTCCACCTTCTCGCCCATCGCCTGCGCGATGTCTCTCAGACGCGCCGCGCTGGTGCTCGCGTTGAATTCTTCCACGTGCGGCAGCAGCACCGCGTTGCACACACCGTGCGGCAGATCGTAGAACCCGCCCAACTGGTGCGCCATCGCGTGCACGTAACCCAGCGACGCGTTGTTGAACGCCATGCCCGCCAAGAACTGTGCATACGCCATGTTCTCGCGCGCCGTCATGTCGTCGCCGTGCGACACCGCACGACGCAGGTTCTGCGAGATCAGCGTGACAGCCTTGAGCGCGCATGCGTCGGTGATCGGCGTGGCAGCGGTCGACACGTAAGCTTCGGTCGCGTGTGTGAGCGCGTCCATGCCGGTCGCGGCCGTCAACCCCTTGGGCATCGCCGCCATCAGGGCCGGGTCGTTGACGGACAACAGCGGTGTGACGTTGCGATCGACGATGGCCATCTTCACATGACGCTTTTCGTCCGTGATGATGCAAAAGCGCGTCATCTCGCTCGCGGTGCCCGCCGTCGTGTTGATCGCGACGAGCGGCAATTGCGGCTTCTTCGACTGATCGACGCCTTCGTATTCGGAGATGTGACCGCCGTTGGTCGCGCACAGCGCAATCCCTTTCGCGCAGTCGTGCGGCGAGCCGCCACCCAGCGAAATTACGAAGTCGCACTGGTTCTGTTTGAGGATTGCCAGGCCCGCTTCAACGTTGCTCACCGTGGGGTTCGGCTTCGCACCGTCGAAGACGACCGATTGAATGTCCTGCTGCGTCAGCAGCTTCGCCACCTTCTCGGCCACGCCCGCCTTCGCCAGACCGGCATCGGTCACGATCAGGGCGCGGCGGAAATGGTATTGGCGCAGGGCGGCAATCGCTTCGTCGAGGCTGCCCACGCCCATCATGTTGACGGCGGGAATGAAGAAAGTCGTGCTCATCGTCATGCTCCTTATCTGTTCTGTGAGGGGCACACGCCGCGCGCAGATGGCGCCGCGGCGGTGTCCAGAATCATCTTTTGCATGCATCAAAGACAGCATCGCACTCGCTGCGCGACGCGTCTTTGATCCAATGCAAGGTCACATACGACTAGAGGGATTACTCAGAAGAAGCCGAGCGGATTGACGTCGTAACTCACCAGCAGATTCTTCGTCTGCTGGTAGTGGCCGAGCATCATCTTGTGCGTCTCGCGGCCGATGCCAGACTTCTTGTATCCACCGAATGCCGCGTGAGCCGGGTAGAGGTGATAGCAGTTCGTCCACACACGCCCCGCCTGAATGCCACGGCCCATGCGATAGGCACGATTGATGTCGCGCGTCCATACGCCAGCGCCCAGACCGAACTCCGTGTCGTTGGCGATGGCGAGGGCGTCGGCTTCGTTCTTGAAGGTCGTGACACCGACCACGGGCCCGAAGATTTCCTCCTGGAACACGCGCATGCGGTTCTCGCCCTTGAGCAGCGTAGGCTGGATGTAGAAGCCCGACGCCAGCGGACCGTCGAGCATCTCGATGCCGCCGCCCGTCAGCACTTGTGCGCCTTCCTTGCGCGCCAGATCGAGGTAGGTGAGGATCTTGTCGAACTGCTGTTGCGACGCCTGCGCACCCACGGCCGTCTCGGTATCGAGCGGATCGCCCCGCTTGATGCGCTCGACCCGCTTCATGACGACTTCCATGAAGGGCTCGTAAATCGACTCCTGGACGAGTGCCCGCGACGGACATGTGCAGACCTCACCCTGATTCAGGAAGCCCAGCACGAGGCCTTCTGCGGCCTTCTCGATGAACTCCGGCTCGCCGTGCATGATGTCGTCGAAGAAGATGTTCGGCGATTTGCCGCCTAGCTCGACCGTGCTCGGGATCAGGTTGGCAGCGGCGCGCGTCAGGATGTGATTGCCGACGGGCGTCGAGCCCGTAAAGGCGATCTTGGCGATGCGCCTGCTCGTCGCCAGCGCTTCACCGGCTTCGCGGCCGTAGCCCTGCACGACGTTGAGGACGCCGGGCGGCAACAGATCGCCGACCAACTCGGCGAACAACGTGATCGTGAGCGGCGTTTGTTCGGCGGGCTTGAGCACCACGCAGTTGCCTGCCGCGAGCGCGGGAGCAAGCTTCCACGCGGCCATCAGCAACGGGAAATTCCACGGGATGATCTGCCCGACCACACCGAGCGGCTCGTGAAAGTGATACGCGGCGGTGTGCTCGTCGATCTCGGCGGCGGTGCCTTCCTGCGCGCGAATGCAACCGGCGAAGTAGCGGAAGTGATCGACGGCCAGCGGCAAATCGGCGGCGAGCGTCTCGCGCACGGGTTTGCCGTTGTCCCACGTCTCCGCCACGGCGAAGCGCTCCAGTTGCGATTCCAGCCGGTCGGCGATCTGCAACAGAATGCGCGAGCGGGCCTGTACGGACGTCTTGCCCCAACTGGCCGCCGCCGCATGCGCAGCGTTGAGCGCCAGCTCGATGTCGGCGCCGTTCGAGCGGGGGAATTCGCCGATGACCGCGCCGGTGACCGGCGACGTGTTGGTGAAGTACTGGCCTTCGACCGGCGGCACGAATTTACCGCCGATGAAGTTCTCGTAACGCGGTTGCAGGGACAGCAGGGCACCGGGCGTGCCGGGCGGGGCGTATTTCATGTTGTGTCTCCGGATATCGTTGTAGCGCGAACGTTGGCTGCGCAGGACGCTACTAAGCAAGTCGCGGGCCAGACGTCCCAATTCGCACAACGGCGCGCCCTGGCGGCCTGCCGGACGGCGCGGTGTGTACCGATTTTGTGACACCTGTGTCCTGCCGTGTGGCACACGGTGTGTCAGGACTGTGACACTGCGTGTCGTCAGCGTCAGAACCTGCGTCAATCGCCTTGCGCTTGCCGATTGACACAGCGCATTGCAATCGCTTCGCGCATGGGAGATGCTTCGGGAACGATACGAGATCATCAGATCATCCGGCACGGGGGAGACGACCAATGCCAGCCAGTACGGAAGCCGCACATGCACGCCGTGTGCTGAACGTCGCGCAGGGCCATTTGCCATCGGGCTCGGTGGCGACCGACCCGAACATCGCCAGTTCGTGGCGGCGCTGTCTCGACACGCACGCGCTCGATCCGGGCGCGCGCATGGCGCCGCGCGTGCTCGAATCCTCGCAATTGCGCGAGCGTCGCAACGCAATGGAGCGCCTGCGCAATGTGTCCATGCCGGTGCTGGAACGTCTGCAACGTCAGTTGATGAACCCGCGTCAGGCCGTGTTGCTCACGGCCCCGGATGGCGTAATCGTCGATTCGCGTCTGCATGACGGCACCCGCGACGACTTCCATCGCGCCGGGCTATGGCCGGGCGCGGACTGGAGCGAATCGTGCGAGGGGACCAACGGTATCGGGACGTGCGCCGTCGAACGCGCGCCCGTCATCATCTGTCAGCAAGACCACTTTCGCGCACTGCATACGCCGCTCACCTGCACGGCGAGTCCGGTGTTCGCGCCGCAGGGCGATTTGCTGGCGGTGATCGATGTGTCGTCCACCAGTACGGATCTCACGCGTCAGAGTCAGTTTCATACGCTGGCGCTGGTCAACCTGTCGGCTAAGGTCGTCGAGAGCGAGTATTTCTTTCAGCACTATCGCGACGAATGGCTGCTGCAATGGCAGGAGCAGGCCGACCATCTTGGCGGGTTCGCACAGGCGTTGCTCGCGTTCGACGATGCCGGGCGAGTGCTCGCCGCCAATCAAAGCGCACTGAATTGTCTTGGGGTGACGCGCGACGCGCTGGTGGGCACTCGCGTCGACCGATGGTTCGTGCAGACGCTCGATACCTTGCTCGCGCAGGCGCATCCGTCGCCGAGTACGTGCTGGCCGTTGCACGCCAACACCGGTGCGAACGCGGGCGAGTCGCTGCTGGCGATGCTGCGCGCGCCCGCGCGCGCACTCCGGCGTGCGCCCGGTGTGTCGCGCACTGTGCCGGAAGTGGTCACGGAACCGTTCTCCGATCGCACGCTGGCGCGCGCGTTTGCACGCGCATGCCGCGTCTTCGCGCACGACGTGCCCGTGCTGATTCGGGGTGAAACGGGAAGCGGCAAAGAAGTGTTCGCGCGCGCGGTGCACGCAGCGAGTGCGCGCTCGGGCGGGCCGTTCGTCGCACTCAATTGCGCGGCAATTCCCGAGTCGTTGATCGAAAGCGAATTGTTCGGCTATGTGGGCGGCAGCTTCACCGGTGCGCGCAAAGAGGGGATGGCGGGCAAGCTGTGGCAGGCGAACGGCGGCACGTTGTTTCTCGACGAGATCGGCGACATGCCGTTCGCGATGCAAACGCGCTTGCTGCGGGTGCTGGAGGACCGGATGGTGTCGCCGCTGGGTGGTGGCGAGCCGGTGCCGCTGGGCATTCGCGTGCTGAGCGCCACGCATCGCGATCTCTCCGAACGTATCGGCGAACGGCTGTTTCGCGAGGATCTGTTCTATCGTCTGAGTGGGCTCGAAGTCACCGTGCCGCCGTTGCGCGAGCGCGAGGACAAGGTCGAGGTGATTCAGCGGCTGTTCGCACAGGCGGAGTCGTCGGGCCGTTGTCCTGCCGTGCATGTGACGCCCGCTGCGCTCGACCGGTTGTGTCATCACGCGTGGCCGGGGAATGTGCGTCAGCTACGCAGCGTCATCCGCACGCTGGTGGCGCTCAGCGAGAACGGCGTCGTCACCGTCGACGATCTGCCGGGCGAACTGCGCGAAGCGGACATCGCGATGGCGGACGCCTCACCGTCTGCGTCATCGTCCAATTCACCGGCCGACGGATTGTCCGAGGCACCTTTGGAAGCAGCGGAGCGTCAGGCGCTGCGAGCGGCGCTCGACGCCTGTCAGGGGCAGGTGAGCGCCGCAGCGCGACGGCTCGGCGTGAGCCGCAACACGCTGTATCGCAAGCTCAGGCGCTTCGGGTTGCTGCGCGGGTGACGTCGCGCAGTCCGGCGTCGACGTCAACGTCCGCCCGTGCGAGCATCACTTCATCGGAATCTGCGTTGCACGATCCACCGGCACGGCGGTGACGCTGTTTTGCGGCGAGCCGTCGATGAGTTTGTCGGAGTAGGTGAGATAGACGAGCGTATTGCGCGTCTTGTCGACCATGCGCACGATGCGCAGCTTTTTGAACAGGGGCGAGAGCCCTTCGGAGAAGACTTCTTCTTCCTTGGGCAGCGGGCCGGTGAAGGAGATCGGACCGACCGGACGGCACGCAATCGATGCTTCGGCCTTGTCTTCGGCGAGCCCGACCATGCCTTTGAGGCCGCCGGTCTTGGCGCGCGAGACATAGCACGTCACGCCCTTTACCTTGGGATCGTCATACGCGTCGACAACGATCTTGTGATCCGGCCCGAGGAACTTGAACGCGGTGCTGACATCGCCGATCTTCTCGGCCTGGGCCCAACTCGCGGCGAGCATCGGCGCGAGCGCGACTACTTTCTTCATGAGCGTGTGTCCCGTCAAAACTGCGGAAGCGGCGACGATCGCCAGCCATGCGCGTTGCGGATTTTACTCGCCTCGCGTGACTGGCCGCCATCGCCGCTTCAGCCCTTACGGGAACCGCTCGTTAGCCGTCGTCGCGGGCCATCACATCGGACGGCTGCGACGGGGATGGCGTCTTACCACTTATCGTCCTGCGCAGGCGCTGCCTGAGCGCCAGCCGATGGCGTGGATTTCTTCTTCGTCGTCGAACCGGCCGAGGCTTTGCCCCGTCTGCAGATCCTTGAACTCGGTGCCCATCGCCACGACCGCGTAACGGCCGCCTTCGCGCAGCGCCTGACCGCCCTGGCTGACGACGACGTTGGTGCCGTCGCGGGCATCGCGTTGCTCAACGGCAACTAACGGACGCGAGAATCGCGGAATACTGGATGACTAACGATTTTCCGTCAATCAAATGCATCGTTATCCTATCTAAAGTAATAGGTATTTCGTCGGGCGTTTTGTATGGGGTATGTAGGTGGATCGTCGGGGGCCGTTACGCAGAGGAGTTGCGGGTTTTTCCCAAATGCGCTATAGTCACGCCTCTTCGCGCGGGGGTATAGCTCAGCTGGGAGAGCGCTTGCATGGCATGCAAGAGGTCAGCGGTTCGATCCCGCTTACCTCCACCACACGAATGACGATTTTTGTCCCCTTCGTCTAGAGGCCTAGGACATCACCCTTTCACGGTGAGTACAGGGGTTCGAATCCCCTAGGGGACGCCATCCAGCGGCAACGGTGTGACATTGACACATCGAAGTCGACCGGCGTCAGATTCGCACGGCGTCGGTAATGCAAAACAGAAAGCCGGGTGTCTTCACGACATCCGGCTTTTTTGCGTACCCTTCTTTTTGCGCACATTTTGGAGTCTCTCTCATGAGCAAACCCGCCCTGACGCTCAAGTTCAAGTGCACCAAGTGCGCCAAACCCGTCACGCTGTACTTGCAGAAGACGACCGCTTGCTCGCATATCACGCCCTACCAGGGCTGGTGCAAGTGCGGCCAGTTGATGCGCCACGCCACGGGCGACAAGGACGCTGTCGCCTCGTTCGTCGACTCGATGGATCCGCTCTGGTCGCATCACCACCATCACCATCATTGAGCGTTGGCGGGCTAACGGGCGGCGTTCGTCGCTGAGCGTCCGCCGATCCACGCCAGACGCCGGCGAAGGAAGGTCTGCGCCGGTGCTTCGAACACGCGGAACACCGTGCGCGCGAGCGAGAACACCACGATCAGATACGCCACCAGGAACCACGGGTTCAGGGCGAGCGTCGCGCTCGACATGCCCAGGCGTTGCAGAACGATCACCGTCGCCAGTTGCAGGGGAAAGTGGATGAGGTAGCTGGCATAGGTCGTATTGCCCAGATTGGCGATGGGCTGCGCCAGCCGCTCGGGAATCCACGGCTCGATCGCGTGCAGCAAAACGATGGAGACCGGTGCGATCACCGTCGCCGCCAGATACTTCGTGCCGCCGAAGACCGCGCAGAACGCGATCAGCGCCACATAGGCCAGACAGCACAGCACGACCGTCCCACCACGGTGTTGCTCGATCACGTCGCGCAACCGCTCGTAGATCAGATGCACCGCGCCGCCAATGAAGAAATAGAAAGCGCAGAAGACGATGTTCGATGCGCTGCCCTTGACCTGCAGATGGATCAGCCATCCGCCCGCAGCCGCCGACGCGCACATCAGCAGCAACGTCCACACCAGCCCGATGCGACAGAAGCGCGCGAGCAGGAAGAACGCCACGTAGATCACGATTTCCGTCGAGACACTCCACACCGGGCCGTTGAAGGGGTCGGTGTACGGCGTGAGCCATCCGGACGCGAAGATTACGTTGACGAAGAAGTCGTACGGCGTGTTGTACGGATAAATGAAGAATGCGGCGTTCTCGCGCACGTAATACGCCTGCAATAGCGCCACGGCGATGAGCATGGCGATATGCAGCGGATACAGCCGCGAGAAGCGATTCAGGAAGAACAGGCCGCCGGAGACCTTGCGCGCGACGATCTTCGACAAATAGCGATTGAAGAAGATGAAGCCGGAGATCGCCCAGAAGACGTTGACGCCGAGCCATCCGAAATCGTAGAACGGATGCAGCAGCGCGTAGAGCGGCTGGGCGCTGCGCGCGAGGTCGATGGACGCCGTTTCCGGGCGGAAGAAGAAATGCTGGTAATGCCAGATCAGTACCGCGAACGCGCTGAAAAAACGCAGCATCTCGATGCCGACCATCCGGCCTTTGGTGCTGCTCGCTGCCGCGTTCGCTGCAACGTCGACGCCATTACCCGTCTTGCGACTGCCCATCAAACTACCCCGGTCACTTGATACCCGTTCCGTTGCCCAGCAGCTTCCGGACCATTTTCAGTCCTTTGCGCACTACGGCGGAGTATAGCTCGGCGCCCTTGAGCACCGGATCGACGTGACGGTCGTACGGCTGAATCGTGATGGGGAAATACGGCGAGAGCTTCGCCACCACCTGATCGAGCGGGATCTTCGTGTTGCTTTGAACCACGGCGAACAGGCCGTCGCTCTCGGGCGCGAAGTAGTGGGCGGCGTCCCACTCCTGCATCTTGTCGGCGAACCACACACTCTCGTCGGCGTGCAGGGTGCGCTGGGGCGGCACGGCCTGCGTGTGGTACCTGTCGAGCAGCCCGGCACGTTCGGCGTTGAGCCAGTACAGCGTGTATTCCGTCCAGTCGATGGCGTAGTTCGCGAGCAGCACGCGCTTCCAATCGGTGCCGTTCACGGCTTCGAGCCGCTCCTGCAACGACACGCACAGCGAGCGCGAGAGCGTCGCGGGCGTCCACCATACACCTTCGCGATCCAGATGCGGATCGACGTCGAGCAGCTTGGCCGACGCTTCCCAGTAGTACGGCTCGACGCTGCGCCCCTTGAGGTGCGTAATCGCGCGCCCGTCGACGATCAGCGAGTCGTAGTCGAAGCTGTGCGTGGCGAAGCAGTCCGGATCGAAGATCAGAAAGTACTCCGTCTCGATCCACTCCGGCGCATTGATCTTGATGATCTGCTGACGGTGCCAGTTGCGAATCTGGTGACGCTGCGAGAACTCGTTGAACGCGCCCATGTACAGCGATTCGTCGATCACTTCGATGGGGAAGTCGGACCATGCTTTCGCGTAGCCGCGCACTTCCTCCACTTCGTCGTGCGGCACGATGATGACGAAACGATGGAACAGCGACGGCGTCGTGAAGTGGCGCAGCGACGAGAACAGGATGTCGCACCGGCCGATGTTGTCGGCGTAGTGTCGTCCTCGTGTCTTGATCGGCAGAATCGCGCTGATTTGTTGCATGTTGGGCTGAACCGACGACTAGAAGAACCGGTAGATGAAGCTCGGAATATAACCGCGACGATGCGTGAGCGCCACGCCGATCAACCGTCCGCCGGCATCTTCGACCTGCGCCTTGAGCCCGGCGATGACCGGCTTGCGCGTGGCTTCGGCGCGCACGACCAGCACGGTAGCGTCGGCCAGCGGTGCGTTTTCGATGCCGGTGAACGACTGGCTCGACGGCGGTGCATGCACCACGATGTAGTCGTGCGACTCACGCAGCGCGTCGAACAGACGCGTGACCAGTTGCCACGACGACGGCACCGCGCCACTGTGAGGCTGTGCCACGACAATATTGTGACCATCGACACGGGTGAACGTGAGATCGGACAGCGCGCCCGATTCGTCTGTGCCGGTCGGCTTGACCGCTTCGACGCTGGCCGTGCCGCTGCCGCCATTCGACGGCCACGCCAGCAGGCCTTGCGCGTTCGGCTTGCCATACATCGGCGCATCCGGCGTGGAGGCAATGTCGAGAATCAGGATCGGCTTGCCGGAGCGATGTTCGAGCTCGCTGGTCAAGCCCTGAATGACGGACGAAAGACCGTCGTTCTTGCCGGTGGACAGGGCCATGACGACCTTGGCGACGCCGTCCGTACTGCTATTGATCGCAGCAATCATGCGGCCGTAAGCCAGATGTGCTGGCCGCGCGTAAGCCGGTTCGACGTTTGCACCGGTACTGGCTGCCGCACCTGCGGCGGCGCCGCGACGATCCCCACCGAGCAACACCGGCGCGTTCACCACCGGCAACAGCAGGGCGCGCTCGACTTGTTCGGGGCTGAGGAACGTCTCGCGCAGACTCGACAGGATCAGCACCGTCAGCGCGGAGATCAGCAAGCCTGCGGCAATCGAGGCGGCGATGAGCAGACTGGCCGAAACACTGCGTTGCGACGGCGGGAACGGCGCCTGAATCACGCGCACGTTGGTGCCGTTGATCTGGCTGACCTGGCCTTGCTGCACGCGCGCGAGTTCGACCTGACGCGAGCGCTCCTTGAAGCTGTCCGCGAGAATGTCGCGGCGCGCCTGCAACTGGCTCAACTGGCTCGACACGTCGCTCATGCCTTGGAGTTTGTCGCGCGTTTCCTTGATCTGGGCTTCGAGCGCGGCCTGTTGTGCGACGCCCCCGGCAATGCTGGCGTTCAGCACGGCCAGACGTTCCTGCACGACGTCGAAGTAGTTGTTATGCCCCATGCGCGTCGCCGTCATCATTTCCTGACGCTGCTTCGCGATGTTCGCGCGCATATCGGCGATCTGCTTGTCGAGCTGCACGACGAACGGCGACGTCGCCATGTAGCGCGACGCGAAGTCCGCACGCTTGTTCTCGAGCTCACTCAGCGAGCCCTGCAGAATGTTGATCGCGCGGCTGGTTTCGGAATCGTCCGTGTAGATCGGAATCGTGTTGCGGACATCCTTCGTCGACGATTGCAGCGACTTCAGTTCGCTGCGGTCCTGCGCGAGCTTCGCATCGGTTTCGAGCTTGCGCTGCACCAGTTGCGATTCGAGCTGCACGGCGCGCGACGTCTGATCGTCGATCTTGACGATGCCGTGTTTCTTTTGGAATGCGAGCAGATCGGCATCGGCCTTGTCGAGTTGCTTGCCTACGTCGTCACGCTGGCTGACCAGCAGATTGACGCGGCCTTGCGTGAAGATCGACGCGCGCTGACGGAAGTACTTGTCGAGCAGGCGCGCCAGCGCATCGGCGGCGGCCTTCGGGTCCGTATCCGAATACGTCAGCGAGATCGTGTTGGCGAGATCGTTCTGCTCGATGTGCAGACGCTTCTCGAAGTTCTGCAATTCGCGATCGATCTCGCTGGCCGTTGCACCCGGTCCGAGCTTCGAGAGAATGACGTCGCGATGCAATTCCGGACTCGACAGGATCTGCGCTTCCACGCCATTGAGCTGTCCCGGCGGCGGTTGCAGCGAGACGCCGCCGTTCGGATTGTTGGTCTGGTCGTAATACCCCGCATTGAGCACGAGCAGCGTGGCTTGTGCGCGATACGGAATCGGCACGAAGAGCGCAACGAGCACACCGAGCGCCACGATGGCGAGGAACACCGTCGTGGCGATTTTGCGGTAGTAGAAAAGTGTGTTGAGGTAGTCCCGGATCGTCACGTCGACGACCGCGGCGTGCCGGTCAGGCCTTGTTCTAGTCGTAATTGCCATAGAGATGCAAGAAGCGGAAAGGTTGCCCGGCCATAGTTGATGGTTTCAAGGCGCATATCTTACGCAAGAAAGTCCCCGTAAAGTCCCCCTAAAACCGCCATTATCCTAAATCGGACGCTGATTTATCGTGCTTGGCGAGACGGCAGAAGTGCACTAGAGTACGGTCCAAACCGTGAAACCACCTCGGCCTCGTGCCATCTGTCCCATGAATATGCTCCGCCCGGCCTGCGTACTGGCGCTGATGACGCTGACGGCCTGCTCCCACACCTGGGTCGACACCAAATACCAACAACCCGAACGCTTCGCGACGTGGGTCGATGCCACGCCGAGTCCGTACAAGTTGTTGCCCGGCGACGACATTTCCGTCGTGCTGCCCTTCAACATCGAACTCAACTACAAGGGCCGTGTGGCGCCCGATGGCACCGTCGCCATGCCATTCGCAGGCAATCTGCCTGCGGCGGGCCAGACGCTCGCGCAGTTCGGCGATACGGTCAACCGAGCGCTTGCGAACAACCACATGACGGCCAACGCGATGGCGATGGTCGCCGTCACGCAAACCGCTGCGCACGTGTTCGTCGGCGGTGAAGTCGGCAAGCCGGGCGAACTCGCACTCACGCCGGGCATGAGCGTGATGCAGGCGATCATCACCGCGCAAGGCCTGCTCGATACCGCACGTACCGGCGAAGTCGTGCTGATTCGCCGCAGCCCGGACGGCCGTCCGATGTTGCGCACCGTCGACATCAAGACGCTCACGCAGCAGGGCGATCCGGCGCAGGACATTGTTCTGCAATCGAACGACACCATCTTTGTGCCGAAGTCGTCCATCGCCGAAGTGGATCTGTGGGTCGACCAGTACATCAACAAGGCACTGCCGTTCAACAAGAACGTCAACTACGACATCAACGGCGCTCGCAGCTTCTGATCGCCCGACGTCAGCCGTCGCGCGATGTTCGCGACGGCTGACGTTCCCGAGTTCGCAGTGCAAACCCGTCAAGTCTACTTACCGATTCCAACCGCTTCGTGATAGCCGCGCAGCCCTCTCTCGAAATGAAGCCCGCCACCTCCGGTGCAGTGTCCGACACGACCCGCACGATCGACATGGTCGATGACGTGCCGGAAGTCTTCTCGGGTGGCTTGCCGCGCACGTTCGTCGTCGGCATTCTCGTGGTGCTGCTCCCGCTGTTCGGTCAGACGTTCCACTACATCACGGCGCTGTATCCGCTGTGGGCGCTCTCCAAAGCCTTCCCGATTCTGACGCTGCCGCTCGTGCTGCGACTCGGCAGTCAGCCGCGTTTTCCGTTCACTCGGCAGGTGTTGCTGAGCTTCGCGTGGCTCGTGATGGTGCCGAGCTTTGCGGCGGTGATCTACTTCCACGAAAGTTTTTTCACCAGCGTGACGGCGCAAGTGAAGTTGTTGCCGATTCTGTATTTCTTTTCCTTTCTCGCGCTGCTGCTCATGCTCAAGCCCACGCTGCATGAGTTGGGACGCAGTTTCGTGATTCTCGGTGCGGTCATCGTCGGCGCATTGATTCTCATGTGGCTGCTGGTGCCCGCGGACTGGTACAAGGAAACCTACGTTTTCGGACAAGCGCCGTTCTTCACGAACGACAGTCGCGGGCATCGTATCCGGATGTCGATGTACTTCCCGTTCATTCTGTTGTTTTTCTGCTATCGCCGCGCATTCTTCGAGCGCAACGTCGGCTACCTGATCAGCGTGTTGATCGGTCTGGCGGTGGCGCTGCTGATCGTGAAATCGCGTGCGCTCGCCATTGGCATCATGGGCGTGCTCGTCCACAACACGTTTGTGTGGGCACGCCCGCGTGCGCGCATCGGGTTGATGCTCGTGGCCCCGATTGTGCTGGTGGGCGTGTTTTCGATGGGGTATCTCGCGACCATCTTCAGCGCCAACGCGGAAACCGGCTTCGATACGCGTCGAATCTCGGCGACGCTGGCCACCCGCTTTCTCGGTAACGATTCGCTGCGCTGGCTCTTCGGCGTGGGCACGATCAGTCCGGCGAGCGGCGATACGCTGACGACTTATTTCCACCACTTCTTCTTCCTGGCCGACATTACGTGGCTCGGGATCGTGTTCGAGTACGGCCTGATCGGCGCGTTCGTCATTCTGTGTTTCCAGTTGCGCGGACTGTTCTTCTATCGGCGCTTGCGTGCGGAAGTCGAGGACGATTTCCTCGGCGCGCTGTACGACTATCTGGTCTTCGTACTGCTGGTGTCCTTCTTCTATCCACCAACGCTCGCCCCGGGCGAGACCGCCGTGATTCTGGCGATCTTCGTCTACGTGTGGCGTGTGGGTGGCTTCGACCGTCGTGCCGTCCCCCGGAGTCTCCATGCGCGTGTTGCCGCGCCGTAGTGCGTCTTCCCAGCCTTCGCCGTTTCGCCGCGTCATGCCCCGTCTGATTCAGCTCGCGGCCGCGGGCGTGATGCTGTCGTGCGCCGCGTGCACCCAGGCGACGCCCGGTGGCCCGCTTTCGGCGGAGATCGCCGTGGACGCGGCGGCGAACCGCCATCCGATCAACCCGCTGATCTACGGCATCAACTTCGGTACGACGGCGATGTTGCAGGATCTGCGCGCGCCGCTGAACCGCTCGGGCGGCAACAGTGCGTCGGCGTACAACTGGCGGCTCGACGCGCGTAACGCCGGTCGCGATTGGTACTACGAGAGCCTGCCCGTCAATCCGGCGGACATCAACGATCAGTTCGGCGACCGCTTCGTGGCGCTCACGCAGGCTGCCGGTGCGCAGCCGATCATCACGATCTCGATGCTTGGCCGCGTGGCTACGCTCTCGCGCTCGCGCGACCGGCTGGCCAGTTTCTCCATCGCCAAGTACGGCCCGCAGCAGAACCACGACGTGGACGGCATGACCGACGCGGGCAACGGCATTCTGCGCGATGGCACGCTCGTCAGGAACGATCCGGACGACGCTACCGTGCCCGACGATCCCGCGAGCCAGCAGGCCCGTGTGACAGCACTGGTGCAGCAGTTCGGCCCGGCGCGCGCGGGCGGTGTGAAGTACTACGCGATGGATAACGAGCCGAGTCTGTGGCAGTTGATCCACAACAACTCGCATCCGACGGGCGCGCACGCCAGCGAGATCGCCGCCAAGGTGATCGCGTATTCGCGCGCGGTGAAGACGGCGGACCCGAGCGCCAAGGTGCTCGCGCCGGAAGAGTGGGGCTGGAACGGCTACCTGTACAGCGGCTTCGATCAGCAGCATTCGGTCACGCATGGCTACGCGCAAGCGCCGGACCGCCTCAACGAGACGGGCGGCATGCCGTACATTCCGTGGCTGCTCACGCAATGGAAGAAAGCTGGTCGTCCGGTCGACATCTTCAGTCTGCACTTTTATCCGCAGAGCAAAGAGTACGAGGAACCGGCGAACGGCACCTCGACCGAGATTGCGCTCATGCGCAACCGCTCCACGCGCAATCTGTGGGATCCGAATTACAAGGATCCGACATGGATCAACAGCGTGGTCGCGCTGATTCCGATGATGCGTCAGTGGGTGGACACGTATTACCACCCCGGCACACCCATCGCGCTGACTGAGTACAACTGGGGCGCGGACACGCGCATGAACGGGGCGACGGCGCAGGCCGACATCCTCGGTATCTTCGGACGTGAGAAGCTGGACATGGCGACGCGCTGGGGCACGCTCGATCCGTCGATGCCGGTCTACAAGGCCATCAAGCTGTATCGCAATTACGACGGCCACGGCGGCGAATTCGGCTCGACCAGCGTATCGGCCACCGTCCCCGATCCCGATACGGTGTCGGCTTTTGCGGCAGTGCGTCCGAAGGACGGCGCGCTGACCGTCGTCGTCATCAACAAGCAACTCGACCGTGCCGCGCAGGCCAACGTCTCGCTCGCCAATTTCGCTGCTTCGGGCACCGGCGAAGTCTGGCAACTGGCGGATAACAAGCTGACGCGCCAGCCGGACATCACCTATTCCGGCAGCGCGTTGCGCGCCGATCTGCCGCCGCAGAGCATTCTGCTGTTCGTGCTTCGCAAGGCGGTGAACTGAGATGTCGGACGCGCCGAACACGTCCGCGCGGTCCGCGAAATCCGGGGCTTCGATGCTGCGCGGCAGTGTGATCAGCCTCGGCGTGCGACTGCTGGATTTGCCGAGCCGCTACGGCTTTCACCTGCTGATTGCGGCGGCGCTGGGCGTTGTCGAGACGGGTAACTTCTACATCGTCTTCAGTACGATGGTCGCGCTCGCGGGTTTCGGGCGTCTCGGGATGGATCAGGCGCTCACGCGTCAACTGGCGATGGACATCGCATCGGGGGAGTCCACCGCCGTGCGCCCGACGATCCGTCGCGCGCTTATGCACGTGTTCATCGCATCGGCGGCCGTCTCGGTGCTGCTCGCTGGCGGGGCGGCGCTCTTTGCCAACGATATCCTGAAGAAGCCGGAGCTTGTCGCGCCGCTCATGCTGGGCGCGTTGTCGTTCATCCCGCAGAACATGGGCGCGGCGCTGGCCGGTGCGCTCGCGGGATTGCAGCGCGTGGGCTTCAGTCAGATGATCTACTCGTGGCTGTGGCCGGCGGTGTTCTGTGTGGCGGCGATTCCGCTGGTGGCGACGGGCAAGCTGACGGTCGTCAACACGCTGATCCTCACGGCCGCAAGCTTTGCGGTGGCGGCGTTGGTGGGCGCGGTGCTGCTTCGCCGCTTCCTGCGCGACGTGCCTGCGGGTGAGCCGCATGGCGCGATTCCCGGTTTGCTCAAGCCGGGTCTGTCACTGTTCTCTCTCGAACTCACCAAACTGCTGATCACGTCGGCGCCGGCCATCGTGCTGGGGATTGTCGCGTCGTCGCGCGAGACGGGTTTGTTCGCGCTGGCGTGGCGTCTGGCGCTGGTCGTCAACATCCTGATCAGCGGCGTGACGGGCATGGCCGCGCCGCGATTCGCCAGCCTTTACGCGCGTCAGGATTTGCCGGGGCTGGAGCGCAGTGCGGCGCAGGCCATCGGGCTGGTATTGTGTCTCGCGCTGCCGGTCACGCTCGGCATGCTGGTCATTCCGCAGTTCCTGCTGGGGCTGTTCGGTCACGGGTTCGACGTTGGCGCGAGCGCTTTGCGCGTGCTCGCGCTCGGACAGATGGCTGCCGCGTGCTTCACCGCGATGCCCGAATTGCTCGGCATGACGGCGCACACGCGTGCGCTGATGCGCATCAACGGGGTGTCGGTCGTGGTGCTGCTCGTGGGGCTGGCGGCGCTCACGCCGATGGGCGGCAGTGTGGGCGCGTCGGTTGCGGCGTCGCTCGCGATTGCCGTGAACGGTGCCGCCGCCGCATGGGCCGCACGTCGGTTGCTCGGCGTGTCGCCGTTCGCGACGCTCTGGCGGTGGGCGGCGGGACGACTGTCGCGTCCTTAAGTCGTCGGTGGGTCACTGGGGCAGCGGTGGAGCGCGGCATTGAGGGCGCACATCGCCGCGCGCCCGTTGCGTTGAAGCGACCGTCTTACCGGTCGCGTGCGGCTTCCGCCCGAACCGCGTCGCGCCAGGGCGTCCAGGACAGATCGAATGTCTTTTCCGCGCGGCTGCCGTCCAGCACAATGTCCTGCTGCCACAGACGCGCGAGCGACGGTGGCAACGGCGCAGGCAATCCCCTCACACCGATCTTTCGTCCCGCGATCTCGGCGATCTTGAGCGCCAGGGCGACGAGCTTCGTTTCGATCTTCAGCCGACGTCCGCCGATGCGCTTCACAGGCGTTGCCCCCAGCGCCATCGCATAAGCGGTGAAGTACTCGTTCCAGCGCGGCGAGTCGCTCATGGCGAGGTTGTAGGCGTGCCCCCCAGAGGCCGGGTTGCGCAGTGCGTTCAGCGCAACCTTTACGACATCGTCCACATGCACGAGGTTGCTGTGCCCATCCCCTGCGGCACCCAGGTCGCCCAGCCGTCCGGCACGCAGCAGTTCGGCAATGCGTGTGGACCATTGCGGGCTGCCGCCGCCATACACACATCCCGGACGCAGCAACGTCACCGTCGACAGACCCGCCAGCGCCTGCTCGGCTTCCACCTTGGCGATGCCGTAGGGACTGGCGCCTGCGAGTGCAGTGGACTCGTCGACGTGTCCCTCGGCGACGCCGTACACCGCCATCGAGCTGAAGTAGACGACAGGCAGCGGCGTGCCGCGTGCGTCCAGTGCCTGCCGCAACGCGCGGGCGTTCGCCACGATCGTTTCCGGCGACCCGGCAACGCAGTTCACCAGACCGTCGACGTCGGCAAGGGCTTCGCCCAGCGAGGCGGCAGACAACGCGTCGACCACGCGCATGCCCGCGCCCGGACGGCGCGACGCGGCGACAGGCGCCGCCCAGTCGCTGGCGGCGAGTGCGTCCACGATGTGACGGCCGATGAACCCGGTCGCGCCGGTGACAAGAATGCGAGCTTTCATAGGGCGGACGGGATCAGAGAGCGGTGGAAGACGTCGAGGTGACGGGAACGGGCAGGGTGCTCAGATTCGCCTGCCGCTGCAAATGGTCTGCAAGGCGCAGCGCGAGCGCCACGATGCTCAGCGTCGGGTTGGCCTGACCCGACGTCGGGAAGACCGCTGCGCCCGCGATAAACACGTTATCGGCCTCGTGCAAACGGCCGTTGGCATCGACCACGCTCGAGCGCGGATCGTCGCCCATGCGGGCGGTGCCGATGTGATGGCCGCCGTAAGCGCCGTAGCGCGTCATCTCGGCTTCGACTTCGGCGGGATCGTAGGCGAAGCTGCCGACACCAGTGCGTTCGATCTCCTGCGCGAGCGCGGCCAGCGAGCGCGTCACGGTTTCAACGTCCTGCCGTGTGTAGCGCCAGTCGATGTGAATGCGCCGCATGCCCAGTGCATCCCGCTCGTCGCCGAGCGTGACGCGGCTGTCCTCGCAGGGTGCTTGCTCGGCGTGGAAGTCGAGACTGAAGCGAAGGTTGGCCGGGCGCACGATCACCGACGGAAACTTGCGTGTGGCGAGCGTGCGATGCGTCAGCCAGTGCGTGAGGAAGCGCACGGTGTTGGGCGCATCCATGATGACGTTGCGCGCGTGGGCCAGCCAGTTGCCGACGCCGCCCGGCGCGTCCCCGTACAGACGCTTCGCATACTCGTACGGCACGATGGGCCGTGCGAGATAGAGCGCCGACAGAATGCCGTTGCCGTGGCCCGCGTCCGGAATGCGCGGGTGATGCAGGCGGGCGATGAAGTTGCCCGCGTGAAGGTCGTGCTGCGCCTGTGGGCGCAATGCGAGACGTCGACGGCAATAAATGCCTTCGTCGGAGACGTCGTAGCCGTGCCACACGGAACTGGCCCCCGACAGATCGAGCGTGCCGATGGTCCCGGCGATGTGGCTCATGTAGTAACGGCCGACGACGTCGTGCGCGTTCCCCAATCCGTTGCCGCTAACACCGGGACTGTTCAGTAGCAGACGCGGCACCTCCAGCCCGCCCGTCGCCAGCACATACGCGCGGGCCGCCACCGTGAAAGCCTTTGCGTCGAGCGTTTTCACCTGCGCGGGGCCGACGAGGCGCGTTGCGCCATGCGTCTGAGGCAGATGACAGAGATTGGCGTGCTGCACGACACGCACGCGACCTTTGGCGAGACGGTTGCGGTAACGCGCGCCGAAGTCTGTCGGACAACTAAACCTCTCCAGCGTGTTCGTCGAGAAGACGTCGCTCTCGAAGTTGCCGATCATCGGGCGCGAGGGAGGGTCGGCGCGCGCAAAGGCCTGCTCGGCGGTATAAGCGAACTCGCCCGCTTCGCATAACGCGTTGGCTTGTCCGTACCACGGCATCAGCGCGTCGAGCCCGATGGGCCAGCCGCTGTGCGGCATGTAGTCGCGCGCTTCGAAGTCGATGGCATCGAGCGGCATGCAGCGTCCGCCCCACAGCGTGGTCGAGCCGCCGAAGCGGCGCACGCGATAGCTGTCGGCGGGCGGATGCAGGCGCGCGTGCGCGACAGTGCCCGTGTACAGCTGCTGCACGGCGGGCTCGGCGGCGTCACCGCCACTCTCGAGCAGGATCACGTCGAGGCCGCTGGCTTCGAGCGCCAATGCGAGCGTGATGCCAGCCGCGCCTGCGCCTGCGATGCACAAGTCGGCTTGCAGTTCGGTACCGGCAGGAATGTCGTTGGCGTCGAGGATCATCGTGTGTTCAAAATACGCGACGTGTTGTGAAAAGTGTCACTGACGTGCGCGAAGTGCGCTGCTACTATCGTGCCT
The DNA here is from genome assembly GCF_000972785.3 of Pandoraea oxalativorans. Lineage (NCBI taxonomy): Bacteria > Pseudomonadati > Pseudomonadota > Betaproteobacteria > Burkholderiales > Burkholderiaceae > Pandoraea > Pandoraea oxalativorans. The sequence continues at coordinate 5,070,588 of NZ_CP011253.3, read as the reverse complement.
GCTCTCGAATGCGTGCGGACGTCGCACGTCAAAAAAAGCAGGCATACCAGGGGTACGAAACGTCATGAGCCGCGACACCGATCTGCAAGCTGCACCGGCATCTTCCGTACGCGAAGTCTTCGAGCCTAACGTCGCACTGTTCGGTCTGAACATTGCCGCCGTACCGTTCGAGACCGCCGTCGAGGTGCTCACGCAAACCGCCGTGCTTCGCGATGGTCGCTCGCGCATCGTCGTCACCCCGAACGTCGACCACATCGTGCGGCTCGATACGCAGCCGGAATTCAAACGCGAATATCGCACCGCCGACTTTCTCTTTGCCGACGGCATGCCCATCATCTGGGCGAGCCGCCTGTTCGGCAAACCGCTGCCAGGTCGCGTGACCGGTGCAGACCTGCTGCCCGCGCTGTGCGACAACGCACGTGCGTCGGGCCGTAAAGCGGTCTTCGTCGGTGGACGCCCCGGACAGGAAGCCCAACTGACGGAAGGCTTGTCGCGACGTTTTCCCGGACTCGACTTCACGCTGCTGATTCCGTCGATGACGTTCGATCCGACCGGTGCCGAAGGCCAGGACGTCGCACAACGCGTTCGTGCCCTCGCGCCCGATCTCATCTTCGTCTGCCTCGGTATGCCGAAGCAGGAACGCTGGGCGATGGCGTACGCCGACACCATGCCCGGGGGGCTGATGCTCTGTGTCGGCGCCGCCATCGAATTCGCTGCTGGCATACAAAAGCGTGCGCCGAAATGGATGCAGCGCACCGGTTCGGAATGGATGTATCGCATCTTGCAAAACCCCGGCCGTATGTGGCGTCGCTATCTCGTCGACGACCGCCGATTCATCGGCATCTGCTGGCGTCAATGGCGCGAACTCGGACGCGAGTGAGCTTGAATCGGGCCACACGCCCGTTCGACTCAGACCGCCTCAGACAGCCTCAGACAGCATTACGTCCCGTCACCATGACGGGAATCGTCTTGAGCAAAATCTTGATGTCGAGCCACAACGACCAGTGCGTGATGTAGTAACGGTCGTATTCCACGCGCCGCTGCATCTTGTCCGGTGTGTCCGTTTCTCCGCGCAGACCATTTATCTGCGCCCATCCCGTGATCCCCGGTTTGACACTGTGACGCAGCATGTAGCCGGGAATCACGCGCCGGTACATTTCGTTGTGTTCTTCCGCGTGCGGACGCGGCCCCACGAGACTCATCGAACCCGCGAGCACGTCGAAGAGCTGCGGCAATTCATCGAGCGACGTACGACGCAGATGCTTGCCGATCGCGGTAATGCGACTGTCGCCTGCATGCGCCTGGCGTAATCCGCCTGTGGCTGCGGCTGCGGCATCTTCAGGCTGCAACACACGCATCGAACGGAACTTGTGAATGACGATCGGCTCGCCACGTTCGCCGTAGCGACGCTGACGGAAGAGGATCGGGCCGGGTGAGTCGAGTCGTACCGCGATGGCGACGGCGACCATCACCGGGCTGAGCAGCAACAGGATCAGCGATGCGCCGACCAGATCGATGCCGCGTTTGATCATGCGCAGCAGCCCCTGCACAGTGACGTCGTGCAGCGCCAGCAGCGGCACGCCTGCGATGTCGGTGCTCGACATCGGCAGATCGCCGGGGAAGCTGAACTCCGGCAGCAGGTAGATGGCCGCCGTCGAATCGTATAGACGGTTGACGATCTCGCTGGTGAGTTCCTTGTTGTCCTGCTGGCCGATGGCGATAAAGACGATCTCGTACTCGTTGGCCTGAATGCGCGCGGTGGCGTCGGCGTAGCGGCCGAGGTAGGGCGGTAGGACTTCGCCTGCGTCCGGCGTGACCGGGGTGTCGTTGTAGTAGCCCGCGACCTGAATGCCCAGGATCGGCGAGCGTTGCAGACGCAGATTCAGCTTGCGTGCTTCGGCCCCGAGGCCGAAGAACGCTGCGCGGCGCTGATTGCCGGGTGCATTGTTGATGCTGTGCGCCATGCCGCGCAGCACGGCGAGACCGATCATTTGCAACGGCAGCGCGAGCAGCACCCACTGCGCGACCATCATGCGCACGTCTTCGGTGCTCTCGTACGTGAGGAACAGCAACACGATGGCGGTGACCAGGACGCGGCACCAGCGCATGGCGCCGCGTCCGAGCATCCAGCCGAGATTGCGGGCGCTGGCGAGTAGATGAAAGCGGGCGAAGACGATGAACGCCGCTGCGCCCAACGTGCACACGAGCGTGAGTCCGTAAGGGGTATAGGGGTCGTGTCCGTTCAGTCGCAGGACGGTGAAAAAAGCGCCTGCATTGAGCACTGCGCTGAAGCCGCCGACCATCGCCATGAAGAGCCGATGGTGGTAAGTCGTCTGAGTCGACATGACGAAATTCGAAGTTGCGGTAACTGACGGACTCGACAAAGTTCCGGAACGGCGGGGGCCCTCCGATGGTCGCACCGATTGCGCGCGTATCTTAGCAGGTCATATTCGCTTTGCGTGTGACGTGCGAAGACCATGAAATGACGCGCGCTAACCGTGAATTATGGGAGGCCGCCGTCCCCCGGGCGTCCCCCGTTGCCATAAATGTCTGGCCTGAAAACAACAACGCCCGCCGGGCGCAAACCCGGCGGGCGTTGTGGCTTGCTGCGAATGCCGCTCAGTACGGGTACACCGTATCGTTCGACACTGCGGCGCGCTGGCCTTGCTGCACGCGCAGCGGCGGCGTTTGCGTGACGGTGGCGACGCGACCGTCGTCCAGACGCACGGTGATGCGATACAGCACGTTCGGCTCGCCCATGCTGTTCTCGATGCGGTTGCCCGCGATGCCGCCGATGGCTGCGCCGGCAGTGGTCGTGGCGGTACGTCCGCGTCCGCCGCCCATCGTGTTGCCGAGCAGGCCGCCGGCTGCGGCGCCCAGGACCGTGCCGAGAATGTTCGGGCTGTTGTTAGGACCGTTCAGTTGCTCGATGGACTGCACCGTGCCGTAAAGCGCACCCTGTTGTTGCGGAGGCTGCTGGTATCCCTGTTGGTACCCCTGCTGATAGCCCTGCTGGTAGCCCTGTTGCTGATAGCCATATTGCGGGCCCGGAGCCACGCAACCGGCGAGCATGACGGCGGCCAGTGCCGCGCTGATTCCCGTAAGTGCTTTGATCTTCATTTTTCGTCCTCGTGAGCGTGAGGTATTGATGCTTGGTAGGGGCATGTGACCGCCCATTAGTGCCCATTAGTGCCCATTAGTGCCCGGTAGTGCGCATCTGTTCCGACCACGATGCGGAATGTAGGGTTCCGCAGACCTTTTTGCTGTAAGAAAAGGTAAGCGACTGTAAAGACTGTGCATCCGCCGCGAAAGCGGGGGTGGCGGACGCGTTTGCCACCGACTCGTGACCCGTGCGCGACGATTCGAAGTGTTCCTCGATCATATTCCCATCCGGCGAGACGTGGTGTCATGCTCTGCGAACGCTTAACTCGTGAGCGGGAAGCACTCGAAATTTGGGGTGCTTGCGAGTATTTTTGGCGCTAAATGAGCGAATTTTGATGTGCGACGCAGGAATCGTCTAAGCATATAACGAGAAAACACTTGGGTCGCCTCGGTACCAAGCGGTAGCATCGCGACCTTTGGTGTTCCGCCTTCTCTGGTCCAGTCTCATGTCAGTCGACGTTTCCCTGTCTTCCGCCGCGCCTGCGCAGGCGGGTTCTGCGGTGTCTTCCGCCGCGCGTGCCGGTGCCCCGGCGGTTATTCGCTCCGCAGCCGATGTCGCACAGCTCGTCAACGAGGGCGGCGCGCGCGTCTCCAATGCACGCTGGATCGTGGCCATTGCCCTCGGCGGTGTCTTCCTCGACGCCTACGATCTCGGCGCGCTCGCCTTCGGGTTGAAGGACGTGGCCCGCGAATTTCAACTGACGCCTGCGGGCACGGGCATGGTGGCGTCGGCCATTACGTTCGGGGCCATCGTCGGCGCGTTCCTCGGCGGCTACTTCACCGACCGGATCGGCCGTTACCGTGTGTTCATGGCCGACATGCTGTGCTTCGTCATCGCCGCCATCGCCTGTGCGCTGGCGCCGAACGAGTACGTGCTCGCCGGTGCGCGCTTCGTGATGGGGCTGGGCGTCGGCATCGACTTGCCCGTCGCCATGGCGTTCCTGGCCGAGTTCTCGAAACTCAAGGGGCGGGGCAACAAGGCGGCGCGGGTGGCGATGTGGTGTCCCACCTGGTATGCGGCGATTTGCGGATCGTATTTGCTGGTGCTGCTGTGCTACTCCTTGTTGCCCGCGTCGCATAGCGCACTGCTGTGGCGGATCATCCTCGGCTTCGGTGCGATTCCTGCGCTGGCCATCATTGCCGTGCGTAGCCGGTACATGAGCGAATCGCCGGTGTGGGCCGCCAATCAGGGTGACCTCGAAGGCGCGGCGAAGATTCTCAAGCGTTCTTACGGCATCGATGCCGTCGTGGCGAAGGACGCGGCGCGTGTCGCGCCGAAGCGCCCGGCCGCGTGGAGCAACTACGGCAAGCTGCTCAAAGGCGTATACCTGCGCCGTACGACGCTCGCGACCATCATCGCGGTAGCTTCGTCGTTCGCGTATAACGCAGTGGCGTTCGGGCTGCCGGTGATCATCGCCAGCTTCCTCGCGCAGTCGATGCTCACCACGATTCTGATGTCGCTCGCGCTGAATTTGTTGTTCGCGTTCACGGGCGGTCTGCTGGGCGTGCGTCTGGTGCCGAAGGTCGGTGCGTGGAAGCTGACGGTCGTGGGCTATGCGTTCCAGTTGACGGCGCTCGTGGGTCTGGCCCTCGTCGGCAAGCCGGGCAGCGCCGGTGAAGTAGCATGGGCGCTCGGTTTCCTCGCGCTGTTCCTGCTGGGGCAGGGCTTCGGCCCGGGGGCGCATTCGATGACGTTCGCGTCGCTGAGCTACCCGACGTCGCTGCGTGGCGTGGGTGTGGGCTTCAACCAGACGTTGATGCGCGCCAGCTCGACCGTCTCGCTGTTCCTGTTCCCGGTGCTGGCGGCCGCACTTGCCACCAAGGTGTTCTGGGTAATCGCCATTGCCCCGGCGATCGGTTTGCTGGCGTTGCTGGCGATTCGCTGGGAGCCGTCGAACTACGACGTCGACGCAGAAGACTTCTGAGCGCGGTCGGTTTAGCGCGACGAACGGAACGCCACGCTAGCGCAGGCTAGCGTGGCGTTTTTCTTTGTCGTCGACAAAAAAGCGGCGCTTCGTGTGAAGCGCCGTGCCCCTGATTACGCTGTCGGCGTTAATTCTGAAGCGTGCCTGAATCTTGTCCGAAGCGCGGGAGCGGGCGCATGCGGCCTGTGCCTCAACTTGGACGCGATGGCGAGGTGCCGACCAGAGCCGCGCTACCGCCCATGATGTAGTTCTCCAACTGATCGATGGTGAACTGCTGTTCGGTAATGATGGCTTTGACCAGGTCGCCAATGGACAGCAGGCCGACCAACTTGCCGTCTTTCATGACAGGCAGGTGACGGATGCGATGCTGCGTCATGAGCGTCATGCACTCTTCGTTGGTCTGTTCGGGGCTGACGTAGCGTACCGCGGCGGTCATCACGTCGCGCACCGGCGTGTTGACGGAGGTTCGTCCCATCAGCGCGACTTTGCGGGCGTAGTCGCGCTCGGTGAAGATGCCGACGATGGTGCGGTCGTCCTCGCTGACCAGTACCGCGCCGATGCGGGCTTCGGCCATCAGGGTCAGGGCATCGAGGACCGAATCGGACGGCCGCACTTTATATACGGTGTCGACCGATTTGGATTTCAGGATCTGAGCGACTGTTTTCATGGTCATTCTCCTGCGGGCTGCGGGTACTTACAGCATAGTAGAGTGCGCGCTGCGCGTCACATCCGCGTTGACCCCGAGGGAAATCCGGCCGCTGGCGAGCCTGATTGGTGCATTGCGCCACGATTAGGCGACAAAAGCGTTCAAATGGGCCCGTGTGGGCCATTTTTTCCACACGGGCGACGGAGAAAGGCGTATCCTTGCGGGATCGGCGAAAATTCGCCGATCATCGCCTGACGATCGCGTAATGCTTTATCGGCGCCGCTGACAGCCATGTCCTGCGAGCCGGATCACGCGCTGTGCCGATGACGCAGACCGAACCGGTCTTCGCCCTCCCGACACGCACTGCTCGTCTTTGTGGCACTGCCGCAATGTGCCTTGTTCCTTCGAACCACCGCCGCTTTCGGTGCACCGTTTGCCTTCATGGCCGGTCGACCGGGTAGGCTCCTTTTGGCGTTCGATGTGCACCCCCGCTAGTTTTCAGGGTGCGGGGACGGTATTGGCGAACGAACTTACAGTAACACCGGTGCTGCGCCCCTCGCGAGCGGCACCCTCAAGAGGACACGATATTGGCCAAGGAAGAACTGATCGAATTCAGCGGACACGTTTCGGATGTGCTGCCGGATAATCGCTTTCGCGTCACGCTCGAAAACGGCGTGGAAGTGGTGGCATATGCGAGCGGCCGCATGCAGAAGAACCGCATCCGTATTCTCGCGGGTGACCGCGTGACGCTGGAAATGTCGCCCTATGACCTGAGCAAGGGCCGCATCAACTACCGTCACAAGAATTAAGTCAGCGACGACGTCTGGCTTTTGCGCGCCAGTCTCTGCCCATCGCGGGCATAGCCATGGCGCGCATAGAAGCGATGTGCGGCGACCCGATGGTCGCTGCTCGTCACTTCGAATTTCTCGCATCCACGCTTGTCGAACCACGCGTGAGCGGCCGCCATCAGCGCGTGCCCGACGCCCGAGCCTCTCGCACTCTCCTCCACCACCAGCGCCGTAATGCGCCCCAGACGCCCCGCCAGATGGAACATGGTGAGCGCGTGTAATCCGATACATCCCACAATCTGTGCGTTTTCGTCCACGGCGACGAAGGCTGCGTCATCGCCCCCGGCATTCGATAGCGCGATATTGCGACGGACGATATCGAGCGGCGTCTCGTAGCCCAGCTGCGCGAGCAGCGCGACGATGTGGGGTGCGCCTTCGTCGATAGCGCGACGTGTGCTGGGCGTAGGCGTAGGTGCTGGCATCGGGACCGGAGGCAAGGGTGGAACGGACCAGCACTTGCGTGCCGATCTTGGATTAAAGCTGTTCGAACCGGTCGAAACGACGGCCGGTGTACTCCACTTCGCTTTCGAATTCCATGACGCGCGCGCCGGGCGGTCCGCGCCGCATCCATTCGAGCATCTTGTCGACCTGATCGGGCGTGCCTTGCACGACGGCGAGAATGTCACCCTCGGGCAGCGCCTGCACCCATCCGCGAACGCCGATCAGATGCCCTTCGCGCACGGCCGCATGGCGGTATCCCACGCCTTGAATCTTGCCGCGCAGACGCACAGCCACGGTTTCCAGCGAAGCGCTGCCGGACGAAAGAGATTTCATCGCATCAAATCCCGTTAAACCTTGCCCGGCACGAGCCGGATGCGCGTGATTTCCGACGGCGCGCCGAAACGCTTCGGCGGCCCCCAGTAGCCCGTTCCCCGGCTCACATAGATGGCTAGGCGGCCGAGACGATGCAGCCCATGCACGAACGGCTGTTGCAGCGGCACGAAGTACATCCACGGCCAGAATTGTCCGCCGTGCGTATGTCCGGAGAGTTGCAGATCGAAACCGGCGTCCTGAGCGGCGGGGGCGCTGCGCGGTTGATGCGCAAGCAGCACGCGCGGCACGCCTTCGGGCGCGCCCGCGATGGCCGCCTGCGGATCGCTGCGTTTTCCCGGATCGAACTGATGGGCGGTGAAGTCCGTCACGCCGGCGACCGTCAGCGACGCCCCTTCGTGCTCGAGCACCACATGCTCGTTTTCGAGGACGGTCAGACCGATGCGTCGCAATTCCGCGACCCACGCCGGTGCGCCTGAGTAGTACTCGTGGTTGCCCGTGCAGACGTAGGTGCCGTGGCGCGAGGTCAGCTGGCCGAGCGGCGCGATATGGTCGCGTAGCGCGGGCACGCCGCCGTCCACCAGATCGCCGGTGATCGCGACGAGATCCGGCTTGAGCGCGTTCGACGCCTCGACGATCGCTTCGATATAACGGCGTCGAATCGTCGAACTCACGTGAATGTCGCTCAATTGGACGATGGTGAAGCCCTTGAGCTCGGACGGCAGGTTGGCGATCGGAACGTCGACGTCGACCACGCGGGCGAGGCGTCGTGCGTTGTAGAAGCCGAGCACCGTCGACGCTGCCGTCAATATCAGCACGATGACCGCCGAGCGGGTGACGAGCTGCGCGTCGAGTACCGAGAAAGCCATCGCGACACCCAGTACCACATCACGCAGCAGCGTCAGCACGAAGAGCGACGAGAAGATGCCGATGGCCGTCATCCCGGTCCACGTCAGCAGGGTGGCGAGCGGTTCTTTCTGGATGGCGCGGCTCATCAGGCCGAGCGGAATCAGCACGGTCGAGACGGCGAGCCACAAGCCGCCCAGCACCTTCCAGCCTATGGCCACGGGCAGCGGAGTCAGCAGACGCCAGCCGATGTAGGCGTGCAACAACGCGATGATGGCGAGCATCAACCAGCGCGGGCGTGCGGGGAGTGTGCGTTTCGGTGACTTGCCGTGCGTGTGACTCGCGCCGGGTGGCGCGTCTGACGTCTGGGAAGCCTGTGAGGATTGAGACATAGCGTGGTCGGATCGAAATTCGGGGGCGGACCTGGGCGTTATGCGGGCGCAGCGTCCGATTGCAAGAGGCGGGCGCGAAATCTCGGCCATTGGCTTGAAACTTGAATCGCGACGAATCGCAACGAATTGCGTCTGCCAGCCGGTATTCGTGCAAGCCCGCCAGTCTTCACGAATTACGCTTCAGGCGCCGGATACTTCTGCGCGTTCATGACGAGTTTGTCGGTCACCGCGCGGTTCAGGTCGACGCCGAGCACCGTCGACAGCCGCACCAGGTACATCGCGATATCCGCCAGTTCCTGCTCGACATGACGCGCCTCATCGGACTGCATGATGGCATTGGCCTGCGCCTCGGTCTGCCATTGGAAGATCTCTACGAGCTCAGCCACTTCGACCGACAACGCCATCGCGAGGTTCTTGGGCGTATGGAACCGATGCCAGTCGCGGGCAGCGGCGAACGCGTGCAATTCGGCTTCCAGCCCGGCCGTATCGATAAGACGAGCAACGGCAGGCGTAGCGGGCGCGGCGTTCGCGTCGGTCTTACCTGACGCGCGGAGATCCTTGGGAGCAGTGGACATGGGATTCGGAACTCGGAAGTGGGTTATGGTAGCGCGTTGGCGCCAGACGCGCCGCGTAGCGTTTTTTTTTGTTCCGTTTCTCCGTTTCTCCGATTCTCGATTTCTCCCTTCCGAGTCGATCCCCCCGTCCCTTGGCCGCATCAACACCTGTCACATCCTCGTCTTCGGCAGAAGCCGTGCCCACCGTCGCTTCGGAAGACGCACAGAGCGCGAAGCCGCCGCGCGTCACGCTCCTGCCCTCGGGCTGGCAATTCGACGCGCCGCCGGACACACCGATTCTGCTCGCCGCGCAGGCCGCTGGCATCAAGCTGCCGAGCCTGTGTCGCAACGGCACGTGTCGTGCGTGTCTGTGCGAAGCGCGAAGCGGCTTGGCGGGCGATGCGCTGGGCACGAATGCACCGGTGACCTATCGGATCGAGTGGCCCGGTCTGTCGCGCGACGAGAGGATGCAGGGCTGGCTGCTGCCGTGCTGCGCGTACGCGTGCGCCGACCTCGTGATCGACGCGCCCGATGCTGTGCGTGCCGCGCTTTGATAAACTTGCCGCTATCTGGCGCTCGCCTGTGAGCCGTCATAACCGTTTCAGGATCAGGAAAGCCGAATGGCACAGTACGTATTCAGCATGAACCGCGTGGGCAAGATCGTGCCGCCCAAGCGTCACATCCTCAAGGACATCTCCCTGTCGTTCTTCCCGGGCGCCAAGATCGGCGTGCTGGGCCTGAACGGTTCGGGCAAATCGACGCTGCTCAAGATCATGGCCGGCGTCGACAAGGAGATCGAGGGTGAAGCGATCCCGATGGCCAACCTGAACATCGGTTATCTGCCGCAGGAGCCGCAACTCGACCCCGAGCAGACCGTGCGCGAAGCCGTCGAAGGCGGCATGGGCGAGATCATGGAAGCCCGCACGAAGCTCGACGAAATCTACGCCGCGTACGCCGAGCCGGACGCCGACTTCGACGCGCTGGCCGCCGAGCAGGCCAAGTACGAAGCGATCCTCGCCGCGAGCGACGGCAACAACATCGAGCAGACGCTGGAAGTCGCCGCGGATGCGCTGCGTTTGCCGGCATGGGACGCCAAGATCGGCGTGCTCTCCGGCGGTGAGAAGCGTCGCGTGGCGCTGGCGCGTCTGCTGCTCTCGAAGCCGGACATGCTCCTGCTCGACGAACCGACCAACCACCTGGACGCCGAATCCGTCGACTGGCTCGAACAGTTCCTCACGCGTTTCCCGGGCACGGTCGTCGCCGTCACCCACGATCGCTACTTCCTCGACAACGCGGCCGAGTGGATTCTCGAACTCGACCGGGGGCACGGCATTCCCTGGAAGGGCAACTACAGCTCGTGGCTCGATCAGAAAGAGCAACGCCTGAAGCAGGAAGAGTCGAGCGAATCGGCGCGTCAGAAGGCGCTCAAGAAGGAGCTGGAGTGGGTGCGTCAGAACCCGAAGGGCCGTCAGGCGAAGTCGAAGGGGCGTCTTGCCCGTTTCGACGAGCTGAACAGCCAGGAATACCAGAAGCGCAACGAAACCCAGGAAATCTTCATACCGGTGGGTGAGCGTCTGGGTAACGAAGTCGTCGAGTTCAAGAACGTGTCGAAGGCTTTCGGCGACCGTCTGCTGATCGACGATCTGAGCTTCCAGGTGCCGCCGGGCGCCATCGTCGGCATCATCGGCCCGAACGGCGCCGGTAAGTCGACTTTCTTCAAGATGCTCACCGGGCGCGAGCAGCCGGATAGCGGCGAGATCAAGGTCGGTCCGACGGTCAAGATGGCTTACGTCGACCAGAGCCGCGATGCGCTGGACGGCACGAAGACCGTGTTCGAAGAGATTTCGGGCGGTGCCGACGTGCTGACGGTGGGCAAGTACGAAACGCCGTCGCGCGCCTACATCGGCCGCTTCAACTTCAAGGGCTCGGACCAGCAGAAGCAGGTCGGTTCGCTCTCCGGCGGTGAGCGCGGCCGTCTGCACATGGCCAAGACGCTGATCTCCGGCGGCAATGTGCTGCTGCTCGATGAACCGTCGAACGATCTGGACGTCGAAACGCTGCGTGCACTCGAGGACGCGCTGCTCGAGTTCGCCGGTTGTGTGATGGTCATCTCGCACGATCGCTGGTTCCTTGACCGTATCGCCACGCATATTCTGGCCTTCGAAGGCGACTCGCATGTCGAGTTCTTCCCCGGCAACTATCAGGAGTACGAGGCCGACAAGAAGAAGCGCCTCGGCGAGGAGGCAGCAAAACCGAAGCGAATCCGCTACAAGCCGATCGCGCGGTAATGCAGGAAAAGGCGCCGCAAGGCGCCTTTTCTGTTTGTGCGGCGGCCGGACCCGCCCATCGATGCGGGGATGTCCGCCATCAGCCAGTGTTCGACGAGCCATGTTCACGCGTCACATCGTGCCGCGTTGCATGGTCCGCCATTTTGACGAATCGGGAGTGTGCAAATGAGCCAGTCGGTGAATCAGTTGAATGGGAAAGTCGCGGTGGTGACGGGGGCTGCCAGCGGCATCGGGAAAGAGATTGCGCTGACGCTGGCGCGTGCCGGTGCGGCCGTCGCGATTGCGGATCTGAATCAGCAGGGCGCAGACGCCGTCGCCGAAGAAATCAAGGCCGCCGGTGGCCAGGCCATCGGAGTGGCGATGGACGTCACCAACGAAGAGGCGGTGAATAGCGGCATCGACAAGGTCGCGCAGACGTTCGGGTCCGTCGACATCCTGATCTCGAACGCGGGCATTCAGATCGTCAATCCGATCGAGAACTACGCGTTTTCCGATTGGAAGAAGATGCAGGCGATTCACGTCGACGGCGCGTTTCTGACGACCAAGGCGGCGCTCAAGCACATGTACAAGGACGACCGCGGTGGCATTGTCATTTACATGGGTTCCGTGCACTCGCATGAGGCGTCGCCGCTGAAGTCGGCGTACGTGGCGGCCAAGCACGCGTTGCTCGGCCTCGCCCGCGTGCTGGCCAAGGAGGGCGCGCAGCATAACGTGCGCTCGCATGTCATCTGCCCGGGCTTCGTGCGCACGCCGCTCGTCGACAAGCAGATTCCGGAGCAGGCCAAGGAGCTGGGCATTTCGGAAGACGAAGTCATCAAGAAGGTGATGCTCGGCGGCACCGTCGACGGTGTGTTCACCACGGTCGACGACGTCGCCCAGACGGCACTGTTCCTCGCGACATTCCCGAGCGCGGCGTTCACCGGGCAGTCGTTCGTCGTGAGCCACGGCTGGTTCATGCAGTAAGCGCACGTGGCGCTTCGCCGTCCCGGTGGGCAGTCCCGCTGGGACGATGTTTGCGCTTCATCGCTTCGATGCTTCGCTTCACGCGACTCGCCTCGCATCAACATCACGCAGTACGCTTCAGGAGAACGGTCATGACGGCCAATCCGCCCAAAGTCCCCAAACGCGCCATCGATCTGCCGCCGTACGAGACGGTGGCGCTCGTCTTGCAGGGGGGCGGTGCGCTTGGGGCCTATCAGGCGGGCGTGTACGCCGGTCTGTACGAGTCGGGTATCGAACCGAACTGGATCGCTGGCATCTCCATCGGCGCACTGAACACGGCGATCATCGCGGGCAATGCGCCGGAGCGCCGCGTCGAACAACTCGAAGCGTTCTGGCGGACGATTTGCGAGCCCGCGGTCTTCCCGCCGCTCCCCGCACCGTTCGAAGCCGCCATCCTCAACGGCCCGGAGTCCGGACGCATCGCCTACAGCGCCTGGCAGGCGTGGCGCGCGATGGCGGAGGGGCAGAAGGGTTTTTTCACGCCGCGTTGGCCCCAGCCGCTGCCCACGGCCATGGGCGACCCGGCGCATGCGAGTTACTACGACACGTCTGCGTTGCGCGCAACGCTGGAGCGGTTCGCCGATTTCGACCGGATCAATGCGCGCGAGATTCGCGTGTCGGTCGGTGCGGTGAACGTGCATACCGGCAACTTCGTGTATTTCGACAATACGCGCGAGACGTTGCGTGCGGAGCACTTCATGGCGTCGGGTGCGTTGCCGCCGGGATTCCCGGCCGTAGAGATCGATGGGCAGTATTTCTGGGACGGTGGCCTCGTGTCGAACACACCGCTCTCGGAGGTATTGGGTACGTCGCCACGCCGTGACACGCTCGCGTTTCAGGTCGATCTGTGGAGTGCGCGGGGGCCGTTGCCGGACAATCTGAACGACGCGGCGGGACGGCAGAAGGATATCCAGTTCTCGAGCCGTACCCGTCTGGTGACGGACAACTTGCAGCGTGCCCAACACTATCGACGCGTATTGCGCGAGGTGCTGGATCGCGTGCCTGCGGATGTCCGTGCACGGGATCCGTGGTGTCATGCTGCGCAAGAGATTGCGTGCAGCAAGCGTTACAACGTCGTGCAGCTGATTTACCGCAACAAGGAATACGAGGGGCACTACAAGGACTATCAGTTCGGGCTGTCCACGATGCTCGACCACTGGGCCAGCGGCCTCGACGACGTTCGCCGTACGTTGGCGCATCCCGACTGGCTAGCGATGCCGGATGATGCCCGAGGCTTCGTCACGCACGATATTCATCGTCATGAAGTGATCTGAGGCGATGCAAACCACCCCTGCGGCGTGCCCCCCGACACGCCGCAGGGCCCTGCACCGGCGCTCGCGAATCCGCCGGTTTTGCTTCAGTACTGCATCCCGCGCTTGCCGCTTCCTCACCCTTGAACCACCTTGTCGCCCCTATTCATTGCCCCAACGCCGTCTCAAGCCGCATCTTGAGCGGCTGAAGGTCGAGTAGCATCGCCGTGCGGGCGGTGCCATCCGCTGCGGGGAGTTCCACCGCTTCGCGCATGTCGTTGCGCATCTCGTGGGTCGCGCGTCCGAGCAGCATGGCCGGGACCGGAAGCTTGTCCGCTTCGTCCAGCGTGACGATGTTCTCGATGGCGTCCACCAGCAGCCCGAACTTGTCCCTGCCGTGTTCGATGACCAGAATCTTGCGCACCTGTGCGTCGTCCTGTATCGGCATGCCGTAAAGCGCACGCAAATCGACGATGGTCACCAGTTCGCGACGTAAATTGAGCATGCCGCGCACGAACGACGGTGCACCCGGTGCAGGTATTACATCCGGCGAATCGTGAATGATCTCGCGTAACTGGTCGAGGCGCACCGCGAGCATGTGCTGCAATCGGAACGACACGTAAGCGTGACGCGTCCCGCGCGATGACTTCGCGCCGCGCCCCACCGCCTCGCCCGCTTTCGCCCGTTGTGCCGGATCCGTTTCGCGATACAACTCGCGATGCCCGCGCGTAAGTTTGAGCACCTGCGAATGTGTGAAAAGTTCGTCGGCATTGAGCAGTACGATGTCGTTCGACGTGACGCTCGCGCCCCCCGTACTTCCCGCTTCCACCGGCTCGCGCGGGATGCATCCTGCGAAGAGCTGCGCGTGCGATGCGCTGAACGACGGCATCGCCAGCAACTCGTCCGCGTAATAGGTGACGATGCTGTCTACCGCATCGACCAGCAAGCCGAAGTGCACGTCTTCCTGCTTCACGATCAGAATGCGCCGCGGGTCGGACGCCGTTCCCGCGATCTCCGGCTCGGGACGACTCGCGTGCAACCCCAGAAAATGCGCGAAATCGATGACGGGCACGACCGTGCCGCGCAGGTTCAGCATGCCGACGCAGAAGACGCTTGCCAGCGCCGAGTTTTGCAGATCGGGGATGCGGATGATCTCGCGGATCGCGCTCATCGGCAGCGCCAGACGCGAGTGTTCTACGGTAAACGACACGCATTGCAGCCGTTGCCGCTGCTGGCGGCGCTGCGGCGCGCTGAGCGCCTGACGCGCCAACAATTGCGGCATGTTCTCGATGTGGACGAGTGCCCCGGGCGCGAGGATCTGCAAAATGCGGTCGCCGCCATCGAGTTTGATGGCGCCGGACACCACCTGCGGCGCAGCGTGCGAAGGATCGTATTCGAAGCCCGTGCGTTGCGACGCCCGGACTCGCAGAATCTCGCTCGTACTATCGAACAGCAACCCGACGCGAATGCCTTCGACATCGACGATGGCGATCTTCTGCGTCACCGGCGTAGCGTTGCCGGACCCGGCACCCGCCACGGTCGCGGCGTCAGCGATCGCCAGCAACGGCTTCAGATCCACGATGGGAATGAGCGTGCCTCGCAGGTTGAACAACCCCAGCAGAAAGGCAGGCGAGAGGGGCACCGGCGTAATGCGCTCGGGGAAATTCACGACCTCCTGCAACGCCGCAATCGGCAATGCGAATTCGACCTCTCCCAAATGAAACGAGCCGAACACCTCGATATCGTCGGGCGCGGCGTTGCGCGCCTTCGTTGGCGTCGCCGACGTCGTCAGCGTTGCGTCGACAGACGTTGACGATTGCGACGCCACGTCCATCTGCACGTCGTCAATTGACGCTTCCGGCAACGCATGCGCCTCTGGTGACGGCGAGTGCACCGCGTCGCGCACGCGAGTCGTCACGCCCGGGAGCGAACCGTAGCCGCATCCGTAACCCTTAAGACCTTGATACCCCTGATAAGGCGAAACCGTCGGCGGCAGGACGGTCGTGCCAGCGACGGCGTCGCGCTGGAGAAACGCAAATCCCGGTGTCCGTGCATTCATGATTCACGTCCCACGAGTCTGAGAGCGGGGCGACGCGGCATGGCGGCACCCCCGTTCGAGCCAATGGTGCGCACGTGAAACGCGTGACGCGCGCAATCGATCAACAGTTGCCGTCCGACTTCGCCACCGACTTCGACGTGGATGATCGGTATGCCCGTCTCGGCGATCAGCGCCTGTGCCATCTTGGCGTTAGCTTCGCCGATCAGGCCATGCCTGGCCGGTGGCTGGTGAGGCATCATGTTGCCGCCACCCGCGATCACCGCTTCGATCTCGCCGCGGCGCGCCCCGTCCGCCTTCATTAGCGCGAGCAGCGACGGCACCGCCTGCGTGACGTACTTCGCACCGATGGCCAGCGTCGGATTCGGCGCTTCCGGAAGCAGACAGTGTGCGAGGCCATAGAGCCCGCGCGAGCGCCACATCAGTCCGATGCCGACGCACGAACCGAGGGTAGCCCGCAGCACGTCTTCACCGCGCCCGATGCGCACCTCGCCCATCAACACCTGAATGTCATGCGACAGCCCCATTCGACGCCCCCTGGTTGCGGTAAATGAGCGGTTGCTCAAATTGATAGCCGGTGGACAGTCGCGAGAGCGACTCCGATTCGCCGACGATCAGCACGCCCTCGGGGGTCAGCGTGCGACGTACGTTCTCCAACACCCGTTCCTGGTCGCCCGTCTCGAAGTAGATCAGCACATTGCGCAGCATGACGAGGTCGAACGCCTCGCGACGCGCCAGGCGTTGGTAAAGGTTGTGCTCGCCAAATGTGATGTGCGCACGCAACTCGGGGGCGACCGTGAACCCGCCTGCGCTCGGACGGAAGTACTTCGCGAGCATGGCCGGACGCTGTTGCTTCAGCCCGTCGATGCTGCGACCGCCGTAATTGCCAGCCATGGCGAGGGCCAGCACCTGACTCGAAATGTCGGTCGCGTGGATCTGGTACTGAAAACCCGTATGACGCGCCCGAAATTCCTCGCAGATCATGGCGGCGGAATACGACTCCTCGCCGGAGGACGCGGCGGCCGACCACATGTGGAAGGTGCGTCCCGGATTGGCGGCGTGCCAGCGCGGCAGGTAATGCTGAGCGAAGTAATCCCACACGCGCGGGGTGCGGAAGAAGGTGGTTTCGTTCGTCGTGACGAGATTCACGAAGTTGCGAATCTCGTCCGGGGTGTTTTCCAGCAGCGCCAGATAGTCGCGGTAGCAGCGCAGCGAGAGCGTGCGCAGGCGCGGGCGCAAGCGGCCCTGCAACATCGTCCACTTCTTCTCGTTCATCGAGATGCCGGTATGCCGGTGAACAGCACGCAGGAGTGCTTGCTGGGTGACGGCGTCGGCTTCGGCTTCGATTTCCATATCGGGCCCTCTTGGCGGAAGTGGGTCCCGGTGCGGCCAGTCGACCGGCCGTCACCGGAAAAATACCGGCGAGCGTGTTCGCGAGGTGTGAAGCATGTGGGCTCGCCGGGTAAGACCTACACCTTGAACCTCGATACGGTGCGATCCAGTTCCTCTGCGCCCTGATTGAGACCGGTCGTCGCCTGGGCGATGGTTTCGCACGCGCCCGCCGATTTCTCCGTCTCTTCCGCCACGTGCTGAATCGCGAGACTCACTTCGCGCGCGGCGACGAGCTGTTCTTCGGCGGCACACGAAATTTCGGAGATGGCCTGCGTGGTGCGCGACACACCGCTCACGATCTTCTCGAACGCTTCACCCGCCTGACGCGACACGTCGCTGCCCTGCGACACGCGCTTGGTCGACTCGTTGATGAGCTTTGAGATTTCCTTGGTGGCCTGCGACGAGCGCTCGGCGAGCTTGCGGACTTCGTCTGCCACGACCGAGAAGCCGAGGCCGTGTTCGCCCGCGCGCGCCGCTTCGATCGCGGCATTGAAGGCGAGCAGGTTCGTCTGCCCGGCAATCTCGCCGATCACTTTCACGATCTCGCTGATGTCTTCCGACGACTTGTTGATCAGTTCCATCGCTTCGATGGAACGGGCAATGGCGCGTGAGCCGGTTTCGGCTTCCTGCTGCGTCGACTTGGCGAGTTGGTCGGCACCCTTGGTGTTGTCGGCAATCGAGTTGATCGACGCCGTCAGTTCCTCGATGGATGCATTCATCTCTTCGACCGTCGCGCCCAGCGCCTGCGCACCGGTGGCCACCGTATTCGCGCGGTCTGCGATGTCGCGCGATGCACCGGAAAACTCGCCTGCCGAGTTGACGACCTTGCCGATCACGCCACGCAGGTCGTCCATCATGTGGCGAATGCCGTCGGCCAACTGATCGATGGGATCGGTGCCGTTCACCGCAATGGCGCCGGTCAGGTCGCCCGCAGCCGCGCGGTTGACGGTGTCGAGCAGCAGCGCGACTTTGCGCTGATCGTCTTCCGCCCGCCGCTTCACGCTCGCTTCGAGTTCGACCTGCTGGGTGATGTCGGTGGCGAACTTCACGACCTTGTAGGGGCGGCCATTCGCGTCGAGGATCGGGTTGTACGTCGCCTGAATCCAGATTTCGCGCCCGCCACGCCCGAGACGCTTGTAGCGCCCCGCACCGAATTCGCCGCGATTGAGCTTGGCCCAGAAGTCGCGATACTCGTTGCCGGCGACGTAATCGGCCTCACAGAACATGCGGTGATGTTTGCCGCGAACGTCGTCGAGCGAGTAGCCCAGCGTTTTCAGGAAGTTGTCGTTGGCCGTGATGACCGTGCCGTCGAGATTGAACTCGATGACGGCCTGCGCGATGTCCATTGCGCGAACCTTGCCTTCGTATTCGGCCTGACGCGTGCGGTCGGCTGTGACATCGGTGGCGAACTTGATCACCTTGTACGGCACGCCGTTCGGGTCGAAGACCGGGTTGTACGACGCGCGGATCCACACTTCGCGTCCGCCTTTGCCCAGACGCTTGTACTCGCCGGAATCGAAGTCACCGCGACCGAGCTTTGCCCAGAATTCGCGATATGCGTTCGAGGCGGTGTACTCCGGCTCGCAGAACATGCGGTGATGCTGGCCCTGAATCTCATCGAGACGGTAGCCGAGGGTGTGCAGGAAGTTCTCGTTGGCGTGAAGAACGCGCCCCTGCAAATCAAACTCGATGACGGCCTGCACGCGGTTGAGCGCGGCGGTGACGGCCTGTAGTTCCTGTTGTTCCATTTGGAATTCAGGCGTGGCGATTTCCATGACTTTCCCCCTGATACGCTTGCCCCGGCGCGTGTCGTGCGGCCGTCACGAAAGGGATGCTGCGTTCCCCCAATTGAATACGCAGTCCTCTATAGACGCGATTACGACAGCGAAGGAGTCAACTTTAGATCGGTGCGTACCCGCATGTGGTCTATGCCGATATCGATGAGAATCGCTTCGAAAGCCGCGTCCATTAAGGCTTTAAAGATAAAGGAAACAAAAAGGAAGTCGACGCTGTTATAGCGTCGATACATTTCAAACGCACAAATGAAATAAGTAGAGCTAAGTGCCCGCACATGCGCGGTGCAGGAAAATGTCGCGATCGTATGTCGGAGATTGGGCTCCGCAAAGATCGGAAAGATCTGAAAAAAAGCCTCCTCCCATATCTGCAACGGGAGGAGGGTTTGAGTCAAAGCCGCACTCTTCGGGGCAATTGAAAGGGCGACGCTTATCACTATGCAAGCGTCGTGCCAGACAACGGGGCCTCGTGAAACCCGCGTCGTTGCTGGGTTTTCGGAAAGTCACGACATCGATGGCGGTTCGATGTTACGGCCACACGCAGCGTGCGTTACGTAACAAAGTGCGACACTTTCCCGGTTTGGCAACCTTCGCTTACACGGCTTACAGACGCGTGATGGGCTTCCTACAGGGGCGGCGATATAAAGAAAGCGAACGGATTCGCGTTCTTATCTGTGGAGCCAGATCATGAAGTTAGTCGTCGCTGCATTGCTTGCTATCACGCTTGCCGGATGCGTTGTTGTTCCGGAACGGCCCTATTACGGAGGGGGTTATTACGGGCACCGTTGCTGCTATCGCTATTGAAATATAGAAGGCTGACGTTTTTCGTGCGGCATCGAAAGTGCGTTGTCCGATGAGTTACGAAACCATTTGTCGTTTTAATGCGAGGTCGTAAATCACTCGAATGCCGATTCATGCCTGAATGCGCGATGGCGCATGAAGTGTCGATAAGTCGTCGAGGCTTCATGCGCGCATTACATGAGTCGATACAATCCGTTCGCAGCGACCGCAGCGACGTCCGTCACCATGACGTTTTCAACGATGGGCGTGCTGAAAAATTAAAGCCCCGCAGGTCGGCCGAGCTGCGGGGCTTTTCTTCGACATTGTTTCGCCATGAAGGCGGGAAATCCTAGCGATGGCGATGATCGCGACGGTCGCGATGGTCCCATCCACGACGATCCCAGTCGCGATCGTGGTGCCAGTGGCGCGGCGGCGGGCCTCGCCAGTAGCGCGGGGGCGGGCCATAAACAACGGGAGGCGGGGCCACCATCATCGGTGCCGGTGCGGCGTAGACCGGGGGCGGCGCGTAGACCGGCCCCGGGGCAATGATGGCCGGGCCGGGGATGCCGATGTTGACCGACACGTCGGTGCGCGCGAAGGCGCTGCCCGACACGACGACTGCCGTGAGTCCCACGAGGCTGGCGGTGGCCATCCAGAAACGACGTTGCATCTGTTCTCCTTATTAAGCGCTGCGCTGTGTGTGCCGGCGCGCGATCCGTAGTCGAAATTCTACGGACGAGGGGCCGCCGCCGGTGCTACGGCGGCACTACAGATGTAACAAGGCGTAAGGGTGACGAGGTGACGAGGTGACGAGGTGATGAAGGCGAGCAGGCCTATCGGCGTTCGTGATCTCGCGGCGCGAGAAAGCTTGCCGGACGCCGACCGCGTCGTTCGGAGGTCGCGAAGTAGGACGGACGACGCAAATCGCGTGTGTCGTTCGGCGAACGCCAGTACGGTGTACGGGGCGTGCCGAGCAGATCGCCGGGACGGTGCGGGGAGAGCGGGGGTACGGAAGCGGGCCAGGCGACGTTGCGCCAACGTGCGCCAGCAGGCACGACGAGAACCAGCATGACGAATACGAGCGTCACAACGGCGTAGACGACAACAGGCGAGAGGGCGGTCTCCATGACAAACTCCGGTCGCGTACATCTCACACCACTGGGGGGATGCGTGGCGGGCGCGGTTTCCGGGGCAGGCGCATTGATGCGACAGTCCCTGGAAAGACGCAACCATGCGGTCCGGCACGCAAAGTGTGGCGTTTTCACTATAGTCCATGCGGGTCCGGCTGACACTCGGTTGATGCCACGCAGGTTGCAGGACTACACTACAGGCGCAGTTTCCCGAATGCCATCACGACTTTGCCGTCCGGGGGATCGAGATGAACCAGGCGATGCTGGATCCCACTTCTGCCGCCGACGCCACGGCCCACGGGCGGGCTGCGCCCGCTGCACCGGCGCTCGCGCCGGTGGCCATCGATCACGTCGCGTATCCAAGCTACGACGCGACGCTCACGCACCGATTCTACGTCGATGTGATGGGTTTCACACTCGCAGGGGCGCAGACCGGCATGAGCCGGTTGTGGGGCAAGCCCTATCTGCTCGTCAGCTACCAGATCGAACCCGGCCAGGCACTGGCGTTTTTTAATTGCGACGGCCTCGCGCCGGAACCGCACCCCGACACACCCGCCACTCAGATTCATCACGTCGCGCTGCGCGTGCGTGATCTTGAAGCGCTGGAGCGCTGGAAGGCGCGTCTGACGGCTCACGAGGTGCCTTTTGCCGCCGAGCGTCATGGAGACGGAGAACATCTCTATCTGCTCGATCCGAACGAGATCATGCTGGAACTATGCATGCAGACGCCGGAGTCCGCCGCCGGACAATCGCAGGGCGCGCTCGACACACTGCAACGCTGGGTCGATGGCGTGAGATAAACGAGCGGGAGGGGGGCCGTGTGCGCCAGAGTCGGCGCGCGCGGCGCTCAGCCTTCGACGTCCTTGCCCAGACCGTCCCAGCTTGAGGCGACGGGCGGTGCAATCCCGAACAGATCGATCACGCGGGCGACGGTGTCGTCGACCATCGCGTCGAGCGATGCCGGGCGGTTGTAGAACGCAGGCAGCGGCGGGTACACGATGCCGCCCATTTCGGTGACGGCCGTCATGTTGCGCAGATGCGCGAGGTTGAAGGGCGTCTCACGCACCATCAATACCAGACGGCGGCGCTCCTTCAGGGTGACGTCGGCGGCACGGGCGATCAGATTGTCGGATAGCCCGTGGGCGACGCTTGCGAGCGTCTTCATCGAGCAGGGCGCGACGACCATGCCAGCCGTGGCAAACGAACCGCTGGCGATGTTCGCGCCGATCTCCCGCACGCTGTGGTACTGATCGGCGAGCGCCTGCACGTCCGAGCGGTCCAGCCCGAGTTCGTGGCGCAGCGTAAGCCAGCCAGCACTCGAGACCATCAGATGCGTTTCGACGCCGCCCATTGCGCGTAGGCGTTCGAGCAGGCGCACGCCGTACACCGCGCCCGTCGCGCCGGTAATGGCAACGATCAGACGCGAAGGTGCGGACGTTCGGGCGGCACCCGTCGATAAGGTCGATAGGGTCATCGACTTATCGGTCGGAGAGATCCGGCGCTCAGGTGACTCAGACGACTTAGGCCAGTTCGGCGATGATCTGCTTGAGTTCGCCGCTGTTGTACATCTCCATCATGATGTCCGAGCCGCCGATGAATTCGCCCTTGATGTAGAGCTGCGGGATCGTCGGCCAGTTGGCGAATTCCTTCACGCCCTCGCGGATTTCGTTGTCTTCCAGCACGTTGACCGTGAACAGGTCGTTGACTTCGCATGCCTTCAGAATCTGGACGGCACGGCCGGAAAAACCGCACTGCGGGAATTGCGCGTTGCCCTTCATGAAAAGGACGACGGGGTGCTCGGAGACGATTTGCTGGATACGTTGCTGGGTAGTCATGTTCGGAAGCCCGTGGGGATGCCGGAAAGTCGGCGTATCCGGCATTTTAGCGGTTTTCTGCGCCGCCCGTCGGCGTCCGCTCAGGGGCGGCGTCCACCGGTCGTGCGCTCGATGCCCGAGAGGTCGCGCTCGGAGGCCACGTCCGTGAAACCCGCCGCCGTGCAAAGCGAGCGGACATCCGCGGCCTGATGGTAGCCGTGCTCGCACAGCAGCCAGCGATCGGGCAGCAGACGCTGCGGCGCGCCCGCTACGATGACGCGCAGGGCGGCGAGACCGTCGGCGTGGTCGGTCAGGGCGTCGACCGGCTCGAAGCGCAGGTCACCCTGCGAGAGGTGTTCGTCGCCCGACACGATGTAGGGCGGATTGGAGACGATGAGGTCGAAGGGGGGCTCGTCAGCGGGCAGTGCGTCATACCAATCGCTCGCCAGGAACCGGACGCGGCCGTCCAGCCCGAGTTGACGGGCGTTTTCACGGGCGACGTCGAGGGCGTCGGCGGATCGGTCGAGCGCCGTGACGCGCGCGTCGGGGCGGCTATGGGCGATGGCCAGCGCAATCGCCCCGCTGCCGGTGCCAAGATCGAGCACGCGCGGCGTCTGACGTCCTTCGATGCGCGCCAGCGCCAGCTCCACGAGCAGTTCCGTTTCAGGCCGGGGGATGAGGACCGAGGGGCTGACGTTGAGCACCAGTCCGAAGAATTCCCGCGTACCGGTGAGATAGGCGATGGGTTCGCCCGCCACGCGACGCGCATGCAAGGTCCGGTAGACGGCGACCGTCTCGGGCGCGAGCGGCTCGCGGTCGCGGGTAATCAGTTGCGTACGGCTCCAGCCGAGCACGTGCGAGAGCAGAATGCGCGACTCCAGGGGCGGCAGGCCCGGCTCGCGCAACAGCGTCGCGACGGTGGCCACCCCGACGGGCGCTGCGCTGCCGTCCTGCGCGTTCTGCCCATCCGGCGTCATCAGGCCGCCTCGCCCAGCGACGCCAGCAATTCCGCCTGATGCTCGGTCACCAGTGCGTTAATCATCTCGTCGAGATCGCCGTCCATGATGTATTCGAGCTTGTAGAGCGTGAGGTTGATGCGGTGATCCGTCATCCGCCCCTGCGGGAAGTTGTACGTGCGAATGCGCTCGGAGCGGTCGCCCGAGCCGATCAGGCTCTTGCGGGTGGCGGCTTCCTTGGCCTGCTGCGCACGCAGTTGCGCATCTTTGATGCGCGCGGCGAGCACCTTGAGCGCCTTGTCCTTGTTGCGGTGTTGCGAGCGGTCGTCCTGACACTCCACGACGATGCCCGTGGGCAAGTGCGTGATGCGCACGGCCGAATCCGTCTTGTTGACGTGCTGACCGCCCGCGCCTGACGCCCGGAACGTATCGATGCGAATGTCGGCCGGATTGATTTCGACGTCGGCGACATCGTCCGCTTCCGGCATCACGGCCACGGTGCAGGCGGACGTGTGAATGCGACCCTGCGTTTCGGTGGCGGGCACACGCTGCACGCGATGGCCACCCGACTCGAACTTCAGACGCGAGTACGCGCCCTGACCCACGAGCCGGACAATGACTTCCTTGTACCCGCCCAGATCCGATTCGCTCGCCGACATGATTTCGACCTGCCAGCGTTGACGCTCCGCATAGCGCGAGTACATGCGCAGCAGATCGCCCGCGAACAGCGCCGACTCGTCGCCGCCGGTGCCCGCACGGATTTCGAGATAGATGTTGCGGTCGTCGTTGGGATCGCGCGGCAGCAACATGCGTTGCAGCGTGCCTTCCAGATCTTCCATGCGGGCGCGGGCGTTCGCGGCTTCGTCTTCGGCGAACTCGCGCATCTCCGGATCCGACGCCATTTCCTGTGCGGCGGCGACATCCCCCAGCGCCTGGCGATATTGCTGATATTGCGCGACGACAGGCGCGAGCTCGGCATGTTCGCGCGTGAGCTTGCGGTAGTTGTCCAGGTCGCGGGTAACGTCGCCCTGGCTCAATAGGCCATCAAGCTCTACCAGACGTTGCGTCAATTGGTCGAGCTTGGCTTGCATGCTCGCTTTCATCTATTTGTCGGCGGATCCCGAGGTGCGAAACAGTTCGGGAATGAGGTGGATGATTTGCTCGCGCGAATCGCCGCGCGCCGTATTGAGCGCGTGCGTCGGGCCGTGCAGGAATTTCTTGGTGAGGGACTGGGACAGGGCTTCGAGCACGGCGGCAGGGTCGTCGCCACGCGCGAGCATGCGCTGGGCACGCTCGAGTTCGGCCACACGCATGGCCTCGGCAGTGCCGTGGATATCGCGAATGACCGGCACGACGCTGCGCGCGTCGAGCCATTGCATGAAGTTCTGCACGCGCGTCTCGATGATCGCTTCGGCTTGCGCAACGGCTGCCTGACGCAGCGCGTTGCCTTCGCGCACGACCGCGCCGAGATCGTCGACGGTGTACAGGAAAACGTCGGTCAGACGACCGACTTCCGGTTCGATGTCGCGCGGCACGGCCAGATCGACCATGAACATCGGCTTGTGCTTACGTGCCTTGATGGCCCGCTCGACAGCGCCCAGCCCGATCAGCGGCAACGTACTCGCCGTGCAGGACACGACGATGTCGAACTCGTGCAGACGTTGCGGCAACTCCGACAGACGGATCGCCGTGCCGCCCAGACGCTCGGCGAGCTTCTCGCCGCGTTCGGCCGTCCGGTTGGCGATGTACAGGGCTTTCGGATTTTGCGCGGCGAAGTGTGTCGCGCACAGATCGATCATCTCGCCCGCGCCGATGAACAGCACCTTCTGCGTGCTGATGCTCTCGAAAATACGCTGTGCAAGACGCACCGCCGCAGCGGCCATCGACACCGAATGCGCACCGATCTCGGTCTGGCCACGGACTTCCTTGGCTACCGCGAACGTGCGCTGGAAAAGCTGGTTCAGATACGTGCCCAGCGCACCCGCCTCGGCGGCGGTGCGCACGGCGTCCTTCAACTGCCCGAGAATCTGCGTTTCACCCAGCACCATCGAGTCCAGACCGCTGGCCACGCGAAAGGCGTGACGCACGGCGTCGGACTGGGGCAGGGCGTACAAATGGGGGGCGAGGTCGCTGGCGGGAATGTTGTGGAACTGGGACAGCCAGTGCACCGCGCGCTCACGCGCCGCGGCATCGTCCGTCACGCAATAGATCTCGGTGCGGTTGCACGTCGAGAGGATGGCGGCCTCGGGCGCGCTCAACTTGCCGCTGCCGGTCCACAGACTCTTGAGGCCCGCCAGCGCCGGCTCGATCCGCTCGAACGGAAACGCCACCCGTTCGCGCAGCGAGACGGGCGCCGTATGGTGGTTCAGGCCGAGAGCGAGCAGTTGCATGGTGTGGGGGATCCAATAGCTCCTGATTATAGCGCGTCGACGCGATGCCCGTTTCATTGGCCCGGCGTGCCCGCGCATTGGGGCAGCGTGCCGCATCATCGCGCAGCCGTCGGGTTTTGACAAATAGTCATCCCTTATACCCGGCATAGCGAAGGCCTGCCGCAGGAGGGTGGTCGGGCGGAATTCGCTTGATATATCAGATGTCGCAAGCCGTCGGCGGGCGGGCGACGTCCGGTTCACATATTGGGTGTGGGTCTTCGGAAATCGGGTCTATACTGCGTTCGGGTTCCCATCCTTGGAGATTCGTCATGGGCATCATCGGCACTATCGTGGTCGGTCTGGTCGTCGGTCTCATTGCACGCGCCCTGCATCCCGGGCGGGACAGCATGGGCATCATCATGACGATCATCCTCGGCATCGCGGGCGCACTGCTCGCCAAGTATGTCGGTCAGTTTCTCCACCTGTATTCGGAAGGCCAGTCCGCAGGCTGGATCGCTTCGATCATCGGCGCCATCGTGCTGCTGGCGATCTATGGTGTGATCAAGCGCAATCGCGGCACGGCCTGAACGGCATCCGCCCGATGCGCCCGACGCGCCATCGGGCGGAAATTCTCACCTGGCGATAATTCGGGGTGCTTCGCGCTGCGACCCCGGTGCCCCCTGCGACCCCTGCGACGATAGGCCGCAAGTTCACGTCGGATTTCGGGACGGCGCGTGTCGCTCCACGGCAACGAGTCGAAACGTGCCGACGTGAGGGGGAAATGGCGAGCGGCAGCGTTCGCGATTCGCTTCCCGGATCGTCGCCCGGCACCTTCCAAAACCGGAATCCGATCAGGGTCTTGTCTTCGCGCACCGTGTGAATCCGCGGCCAGCATAGGTTGTGCGTCGAGCGCTTGTCCGCGCCGATGCGCGTCGCACGTGTTTTGTCGCATTCGGCTATGCTTGTGGCCATCGCCAGGCCCAAGTCGTCTTGACTACGCGTGCGGCACGACCGCCACGTTCGATCCCCGTCTTCCGCCATCTGGCAGCGGCTGCTGCACCTGACACGGTGTTGCGCCTTTCTCGCAAGTTGTTACGCCGTATCCCCCACTTCATAAAAACACATGTCTGCGACACGCAATTCCGTGCGGCCATTGATTGTGGCATCCGTCATGGCGGCGACCTCTATGGTTGCCATCGAAGCCACGATCATCTCGACGGCTATGCCGCAAATCGTGGCCCAACTCGGTGGCCTGAATCTCTATAGCTGGGTTTTCTCCGCCTTCCTTCTCGCACAGACGGCCATGACCGTGGTGTTCGGCAAACTCGCCGACATTTACGGACGCAAACCGGTCATTCTCGTAGGCATCGCCGTGTTTCTCGTCGCCTCGCTGGGCGGCGGTTTCGCCTGGTCGATGCCTGCGATGATCGCGTTCCGCCTGTTGCAAGGCGTGGGCGCGGCGTGCATTCAGCCGGTCAGTCTGGTGATCATTGCCGATTACTACCCGATCAGCGAGCGCGGCAAGGTGCAGGGCTATCTGGCGAGCGTGTGGGCCATCTCTGCCGTGCTCGGCCCGATGCTGGGCGGTCTGATCATTCGCGATATGTCCTGGTCATGGATCTTCTGGCTCAACATTCCGATCGGTTTGCTGGCTGCGGCAGGTTTCATCGCGTATCTGCATGAAGAGGCACCGCGTCAGCGTCCGAGCATCGATTACATGGGCGCGGTGTTCTTCACGATTGCCGTCGCGGGCCTGATGATCGCGTTGACGGACGCCAATGCCTTCACCGACACACACGTCTGGGGGGGTGTGCTGGTTTGCGTCCTGGCGTCGCTGCTGTTCGTCTGGCAGGAGCGTCGCGCGAAGGATCCGATGATCTCGTTTGCACTGTGGAGTCGTCGTCCAATTGCAGCGGCAAATGCGGCGACGCTGCTTTCGGGCATGGTGTTGATGGGCCTGACGACCTTCCTGCCGATGTACGCGCAGGGCGTCTTGCGTCAGACGCCGGTCGTCGCCGGTATGGCGCTGACGATGATCATGGTCGGCTGGCCGATCGGCTCGACGATTGCCGCCAAGACGTTCACGCGCTTCGGCCTGCGTCGCGTGCTGGTCGGCGGCAGCCTGCTCATGCCGGTCGGCGGCCTTGTCTTCGCATTGCTCGGCCCGAGCAGCTCGCCCGTGCTCGCCGGTGTCGGCTCGCTGATCATGGGCTTCTCGATGGGCACGGGCAGCGTGAGCGCGCTGGTGCTGATTCAGGAACTGGTCGGTCCCTCGGAGCGTGGTAGCGCCACGGCGTCGAACATCTTCTCGCGTAACCTCGGCAGCACGTTGGGCGCGACGCTCTTCGGCGCTGTGCTCAACTTCGGCCTGACGCATTCGAGCGGGCTGGCACCGGTGACGTCGGACCAACTGCGTCACGTGCTGGAAGATCGCGGGGTGTCGTCGCTGGCTGATCAGGCGATTCGCGCGGTGCTGCAACACTCGCTGCACCTGACGTTCCTGTCGATCCTCGCGATCTCGATTGGCGTGATGCTGCTGTTCATGCTGGTGCCGACGAACGCCGTCGACAGCACGCGCGGCACGAAGCGCGACAAGCCGGAGTTCGTGCCCGGCGGTCATTGAGTCGAGCGGCTGAACCCCGTAACGACAGTTCTCGAGACAGCCGGCGGGGCGTACCCACCGGCTGTTTCATTTTCGGCAATACGGCTGGCTTACCTCATCAACGAGACGTCTCCGGCACGAGGTGCAGGCGCGACTCCGTCGCCGCTTCTACGGCCTCGCGGGAGTACGGCAGCTTGAAGTACTCGCCGTCGAGCCACTTCTGCGCCAGATCGCGATAGTGCGGGCTGTCGGGGTTGCCCGATTCACCCGGCAAGTTCATTGCACGCGTGTTGTCCCAGTTCCCTACGTCGACCGCGATCCGGAACGACGGTCCGTTCGTCTGACGGAAATCGCTCACGCGGTACGTCGACTGGTTGGGCGTGAACGGACTACCCCCCTTGGGCAACGGACCGACGTTGAGTTTGGCGCGCATGTCGGCGTCCACGGCGTCGGCGAGTGGATGGGCGTTCAGGTTTGTCTGGAGCTTGCCCCACCGCCAGGCGCCCGGATCGACCCCTTGCAGTTTGACCATCTCGTCCCATGCATCGCCAAGGCTCGCGAGCAGCACGGCATCGCGTTTGGCCGCAGCGTTCTCGCCGAAGCGGGCAGCCGGTTGTTCGAGCGCGTCGAGCATCGATGCCGGGTCGGGCGCATCGAACGTGTCGGCGGCTGCCTTCGGCAGTACCGCGTTCTTGTACGCGCGACCCAGATGACGGCTGAACCAGACCTCTTCCAGTGCGGCCTGCGCCGAGTCGGCACCCATGTGCGCGTCCCATCCCTTCAGGAGCTTAAGGGCCGAAGCCGTGCGCGGTTCGTTGCTCGACAGCGGTGCGAGCAGCGCCATCAGACGCCGCGCCGGGATCGACACGATGTCGTTCTGCAACTGCTCCGAATCTTCGAGCGAGACCTTATCCTTTGCCTTCAGCACTTCGTCGATGCGCGCATGTCGCGAGCCGTTCGTCCACTCGAAGCCGAGCTTGCGCTGCGCGTAGGGATAGCCCGCAGGCATGTTCATTTCGTTGGACGTTGTGAAGTAGCCGCTTGCCGGGTTGTACGCGGACGGCAACTGATCGCGGCGCCAGAAGCCAGCCCACTCATAGCGTCCGTCGCCGGGCACGGGCATGAGGCCGTCCCAGTTCGGGCGAATCGGCGCCATGCCGCTCGGCACCCAGCCGATGTTGCCCGAGGTATCTGCATAGACCTGATTGACGGTCGGTGCGCCCCAAGTGTCGAGCGCTGTCTGGAACTGAGCATAGGTTTTCGCGCGCATATAGCGCATGGCGTCGAAGTACGGCGACATGCCCGGTTCCAGCCATGCAGTACGCACGGCATAAGCGCGGTGCTTCGCGGCATCCACATAAATCACCGGGCCGTGCTTCGTGAACTTGAGGTCGGTCTGGACCGGCGCGCCGTCGCGGACTTCTATCGTCTCGTGCACGGTGCGCATCGGCACCCACTTGCCCTGGTAACGATACTGATCTGGGTTGGCCGGATTGAGTTCGTAGACGTACAGATCTTCCTGATCGATGTTGAAAATCGTGAGGCCGAAGGCGATGGTGCCGTTGTGACCGATGGCGACGCCGGGAATCGCAGGCTCACCCGCGCCGATCAGGTTGAGTGTGGGCGTGCTGACCTGCACGATGTAGCGCAGACTCGGCGCAGCATAGGCGCGGTGCGGATCGTTGGCCATGATGGCGCGTCCCGTGGCCGACTTCTGCGGCGAGACCACCCAGTTGTTGCTGCCTTCCGCCGATTCGGTGGAGACGTCGTAAGGACCGTTCTCGGCGAGTTGGACGATGTCCGCGTTGGCGTGTTGCAGTGAATCCCTGGTGATCTTCACGCCCTGCGTGGCGAGGTCGAAGACCTTGAGCAGATCATCCGGCAGGCAGGGATCGAGGCCGTCGGGCACCTGCGTCTTCCACGCGGGTTGCAGGCCGACGCGCACGCTGTCCGCATCGAGCGATGCGCGACACACGACCTTGGCGCGCGCCACTTCGCTCTTGAGGTTGCGCGTGAGGCCGTGGCTGCGAATGCGCACGATGTCCTCGGCCGACCATTTGGCCGGCCAGTAGCCGACCTTTCGGAATTCGTACGGTATCTGATCGGGGTTCCGCGCGAGCCAGTCGATGTAGGCGTTCACCCCGGCAGCGAACGCTTGCGCCGCCGGTTTCGCGTCGGGTCCGTAGCGACGCCACTCCGTCGCCATATCGCCCCGGTAGACGAAACGTCTCGCCGCGTCGTCCTGCGCCACGTAGGCGCGGCCGAACACTTCGGACAGTTGGCCGAGCCCACGGCGTCGCCAGAGGTCGATCTGGAACAGACGATCGCGCGCGGCATTGAAGCCTTGCACGAAGAAGCCGTCGCGCTCGTTGGCAGCGAAGATGTGCGGCACGCCGTTGCGATCGATCAGAATGTCGGCGGGTTGCGACAGTCCGGTAACGGTCAGCGTTTGCGAGGAAGGTGAGGCGGATGATGCCGTAGCATCGGCAGCATGCAGGGACGCGCTCCACGTCGTGACGGCAAAGGCCAGCGCACCGGCGGCGTGAATGGCATTGGGGCGTTGCATTGTCTTCCTCCTGTGATGGGACGGCTTCTTGTTGTTGCGACATCGACTGCGTAATACCTCGCAATCCTAGACGTCTCGTTCAGGCACGCAACCCAAATTCGGAAGAAATGGCATAAATTCTTAATCGTCCAACCCTGACGGGCGCCTGCGCCGATGTTGCAGTGCAAGCTTTTCGCAACCCGATGCGCGTGTGCCGGTATTGTCAGGCGAACCGATTTCGTCGTCTTCCTCAGCGAGTCAGTCCCGATGCCGGATTTGCGTCAGACATCTTCCGACAGGCAAGCGCCCACCACGCGCGCCCGGCGCTGGCGTGCGTCGCCCCTCATACGCACGCTGCTCGTGCCGCTGATGCGTTTCGGTGTCTCGGGGATGATTTCGACGGCGGTGCACGTGTTCGTGGCGATCACGCTTATCGAAGCGTTCGGCGTAGGTTCGGTGCCCGCGAACGCCGTGGCATTTTGCGTGGCGACGCCGTGCTCCTATCTGCTCAATACGTTATGGAGCTTTTCGGCACGCGTGCATCGCACGAGTCTCGCGCGTTTTCTTCCGGTGTCGCTCTTCGGCCTGCTGCTTACGACATGCGTCGCACGAACGGTCGAGCACCTTGGCGGGAACCACTGGATCGGAATCGCGGCCGTGGTGCTGACTGTGCCACCGACGACTTTCCTGCTTCACCGGTACTGGACGTATCGAGGCGCGTGATCTTGCCGGAGATGTGGCGCACGCCCGTGCGCGCAGGCAAGTGACTGACCTTGACGCTGGATTGATAGCGTCGGCGCACGAGATAGAGCGGTCGTCCCTTCGATTCGTAGTAGATACGTCCCACGTATTCGCCGATGACGCCGATGCCGACCAGCTGAATGCCGCCGAGAAACAAGATGCCGACGAGCAACGACGCGTAGCCCGGCACGTCGATGCCGTGCAACAACGTGCGAATCACGATATAGCTGCCGTACGCGAGCGACATCAGCGCCAGCGAAACGCCGATGTACGTCCAGCATCGCAACGGCACCGTGCTGAAGCTGGTAATGCCTTCGAGCGCGAAATTCCACAGCCGCCATCCGGAGAACTTCGACTCGCCAGCGGCGCGAGGTTCGCGCACGTACTCCACGATTTCCGTGTGAAAACCGACCCACGCGAACAGCCCTTTCATGAAGCGGCGGCGCTCGGGCAGTCGCTTGATGGCAGTCACGACGCGCCGGTCCATCAACCGGAAATCGCCCACGTTCTCCGGCAACTTCACTTCCGACAACCGGTTATGAACGCGGTAATACAACCCCGCCGCCACGCGTTTGGCGACGGTGTCGCTAGCGCGATTGGTCCGCTTGGCGAGGACGACCTCCGCACCGTCGCGCCAGCGTTCGATCATCACCGGGATGAGGGCGGGCGGGTCCTGAAGGTCGGCGTCGATGGGGATGACGGCATCGCCTTGTGCTTCGTCTATGCCTGCGCTCAAGGCCGCTTCCTTACCGAAGTTGCGCGTGAAGTCGATGATGCGGATGCGTGCGTCGGCGCGTCGCAAGGCAAGCAGGCAACTGAGTGTGTCGTCGGTGCTGCCGTCGTTTACGCACACGATCTCGAAGCGCGCGTCGGGGACGCTGTCGAGGGCAGCGGAGACGGCCCGGTAGAACTTGTCGAGCGCAGGGGCTTCGTTGTGGCACGGCACGACGAGCGAGATGAGTGGCGTGCCTGATGAGGCTGCGGTGGCTGATGTGCCCGATGGCCCGCGATGCGCGGTCGGCGAATGGGAGATGTCGTTACGGGGAGCGGCTGCGCGGGGCATGGCGATTACCTCGTGAACGCTGGTGTCGTGTCCGTGCGGAGCGCGCGGGCGGTGGCGGGATGGTCGTCTCCCGACGTTTTCGCGTCGTCGGCCTGATGAACCTCAGGCACATGGGCGAGGCGACGGCGGCGTCGCCACAGCATCGCGAGGGTGCCGAGCGTGATGAACGGCAGGAACTGGAAGCCGATCTGCAACGAGCCGAGCAGGCCGAGCGCGGGCGTGATCCACAACAGCACGAGCCACTCGCGCTCGCCACGCAGCCAGCCGCGCGCAATGCCGTCGCGCACGTACCATGCGATGACAAGCGCGAGCAGCGTGAGGTCGTAGTCGTAGAGGTAAGGACTGACGAGCGTCGTTGCGCACACGAGCGTTGCCGCGCGCAGGGCAAAGACGCCCGGACGCCGCCAGAAGTCGATCAGCACCGCGACCGCGCACAACGCCATGACGCCGTGCACGATAGTCGCCACTTCGACGGACGCGCCGAGCATCCGTGCCGTGATGAAGAACGTCGGCACGCGCGCGATCTGCGCCGTTCCGTTGACGATGCTCTGCCGCGCGAACGCCGAGGCGTGCAGGAAGGTCGTGTAGACATCGATGCCGAAGACCGCCGCAGCCAGCACCGTCGTGCCGATCACCGTCGCAATGCATGCGCCGAGCGCGCGCCACTCGCGGGCGCAGAGGAACGCCAGCGGGAAGAGCAGGGCGACATGCGGCTTGACGAAGAGCAGGCCCGCGAACACACCGGCCCACACCGGGCGTTTGCGCATCATGACCAGCGCGACGCCTGCGAGTGCGGTGGTGTAAAGCGCGATCTGTCCGGCGATGATCACCAGCAGCACGCCGGGGAAGCCGAGAACGGGCAAGCGCGCGCCCGGCCACGGGGCGGTGCGTCGCAATGCGGCGTAGTAGAGCCCGAGGCCGACGCAGGCGTACAACGTGTAAGCGTAGGTGAACGGCAGCAGCGCAATGGGCGCGAGAAACACCATCACGACCGGCGGGTAGAGCCACGGCAGGACGCCGCCGATCTTGTCCGCCCAGGGTTGCTCGGCAATCTGCACCTGCGTCATCAGATCGACGTTGTAGGCATCGAGCGCATGCCCTTGCAACACGAAGTGCGACGCGCCCCAGAACGGCAGGAAGTCGAGCCCGATGGGGCTGATGGTCGGGGTCGCGCTCCATGCATAGCGGTATCCCCAGATGCCGAGCACGGCGAGCGCGAGCACGATGGCCGCCACGCTGTAAAGACGAATGCGCGCCGGGTCTTCCGACCAGTGGCGGCGCGTGCGTGGGGCGCTGCGTGTGACGTTAGCGACGGCGGACGGCTTCGATGTCATGCAAGGTCCTCCCCCTGGCTGCATGAAACGGCGTTGCTCTGTTGCGCTTGTACTCGTTTTACTTCTTCATGACGGCGATGTCGTTCGGTGACGTGGCGCGCACATTGTTTTGAACTTCAAGCGATATCGGCGCGCCAGCAGGAACGATTCCATATTAGACGAGCCGTTCTCCGAAAGAATCAATGCGCACTAACCGCAATAGCGACGACGGCCGCCTTATTCAGCGTACGTCCGATGGTATCTCGGCGGGGATGTCAAAAACTGGCGTTTGAAATATAGCTTCGGAACGTTTGGCGTGCCGAATGCCTTCGGCTCATCAGGGTGCCGCGCGATGCAGCAATCCGGCGATCTGCCACCACAGTGCGGTGAGCGGCACAACGGTGAGCAGCGCGACGGCGGCGCTCGCCAGGCAATAGCGCGTGGCATCTCGAATGCCGACGCCCGCCAGCGCCATCGCCAACACAAGGGGCGGCGCTTGATACGGCAGCGCGATGGTTGAAATGCCGACGGTCTGTGCGAGCAACACGGCCTTCACGCTCAACGGTGCACCCAGCGCGAGCGCCGGGACGAGGGGGGTGTAGAGCGCCGGTGCTGCGTTCGAGGTGACAAGAAAGGTCAGCGCAATCGATAGCGCAACCAGTATCAGAAAGGCGGGCATCGTCGACATCTGCGCCAGATCGAGTCGCGCCAACGCCGGTCGCAAGGCGCTGGCCAGCCCGGCATGATCGACCGCGGCCGTCAGTCCGATGATCGCCGCGACGAACCATAGCGGGGCGAGTTTGACCTGTTCCAGAAAAGCGTCCGGATTCACCAGTCGCAGCGGTCCAAGGCACAGCAGCGCCACGCCAAGGCCCACCCAGCCCGCAGCGATGTGATGCCACGGTTCGGTGAGCCACAGCGTGAGCATCAACGCGAGTGCGCCGAGCAGACGCTTTTCGTCGGGGCGCATCGCGGTGTTCATCGCGGTTGAAGCGTCCGCGCGCTCGCCACCGCGCATTGTCAGACGGTCCGGGAAGAGGCGTCTCGCGACGATCACGAGTACGACGCCTCGCACGATGGCCAGCGTAGGCACCAACGCCACGGCGTATTCGCCATAGCCGAGACGTAGACCGAGCACGGTTTCGGCCGTGCCCGCCATGACGAGGTTGGGCAGGTTGGCCGGAAGGATCGCCGTCGACAACTCGCAACTGGCGAGCGCGGTGGCGAGCATCAGACCGGTGCGTCCCGGGCGGCCTTGCACGAGGCCGACGCGGTCGCAAAAGCTCAGCACGATGGGGGTGAGAATGGCGATGCGCCCGAGCGTCGAGGGCATGCCGATACCGAGCGCGAACGCGATGGCGGCGAACCCCATGAGCGCGAGACCGTACGCATGACCGCAGTGATCGGCAAGCCGGGAGGCGACCCGTTCGCCAAGCCCCGTGACGCTCAGCGCCATGCCGATGACCGCACCGCTGAAGACCAGCCAGAACGCGCTCGACGTGAAACCCGAGAAGACGACCGTCGCGCCGAGCGAGGTGCATGTGGCCAGCAGGAACATCAACAGAAGCGAGACGAGGAAGTCCGGCAACCAGCCCGTCGCCCAGTAGCTCAGACAGAGCAGAACCACGACGGCTACGGCGAGTGTGTCGCCACGCAGCCCGGCGATGTACAGCGCGAACCCGGCGGACGCACTGATCGACGCCAGCAGTCCATGTCGCCAGAGATGGCTGGGGTGGAGGGCATCCGATGCCGAGGCTGCGGCCTTCGAGGGGCCGGTGGGCGGTGCTATCGGGGGCGCGAGGTCGGGCGGGTCGGGTGTTGGGGAGGGCGTGGCAGAAGTCATGGGCGTTACCTGTCGTCAGATAATATATAATTCGTCTTAATTATATATAGTTAACCGAGGGAGCCAATTAATGCGCCAGGAAGCGGGCACGGGAACGGCGGTCGAGCGGACTTACGAGGCGTTGCGGGAACAGATCGGACGCGGCGAGTTGAAGCCAGGCGAGGCGTTGCGTCAGGACCATCTCGCGGCGGCGCTCGGGGTGAGCCACGTGCCGGTGCGCGAGGCGCTGACGATGCTCGCGTCGGACGGGCTGGCCACAAGCCGGACGAATCGCGGCACGACCGTGTCGGCGCTCACGGAAGACGACGCACTTGAATTGGCCGACTTTCGTGCGTTGTTGGAAGGACGTCTGATGGCGCTGGCAATGCCGAATCTGTCGCGCGCGGATCTGGCGCGGGCGCGGGCTGCGCTGGACGCCTTGGAGGCCGCCACCGAACTGACGGACATCGTCACGCGTAACGCGGCCTTCCACGGCATGCTGTACGCGAAAGCGGAGCGTCCGTACTTCCAACGAGCGGTGGCGACGGCACGACTCAATCTCGGTCGCTATCTGTTCCTGACGTGGCAGAAGCAGGACAACGCGACGCGCTCGCACGACGAGCACCGCGAGTTGCTGCGTCTGTGCGAGGCGGGCGACGATGCCGGCGCCGTCGCGCTGGTGCAGGCCCACAACCGCGCGACGGGAGAACAGATCGCGCGCATCATCCGCGAAGGGTGGGATGGATGACGGGTCGCCAGCTTGTCGTTGCGCCGGCAACGCCGAGCGACTTCCGATAATTCTGCGACCATGCGGTGAGGCTTCTCGCAGAAACAGGCCTACATTCAAGGAGCTATAGGACGGCTATGAAGATGCCGAGCAAACCCATCTGACGCTATTGGTTCCTGTCATCCCATACTCCCTCTCGCTAAAGTGTCCCGGCATTGAGATGGGACCATAAAAGGACTATATTCGGTCCTAACTGGGAAAATGGACATATGGACATGCGTTACTCCACACAGGTAAAGCCGATTAGTTACTTGAAAGCCAATGCCGCCGAGGTATTGGCGACGATCGCGGAGCAACGCACCCCGCTGGTGATCACGCAAAACGGTGAGGCCAAGGCTGTGTTGCAAGACGTGGCTTCGTACGAGGAAACGCAGGAGGCTTTGGCTCTGCTGAAATTGCTGGCCCTCGGCAAACAGGATGTGGCGGCGGGCAAAGTCAAACCGGTCGCGGATGTCGTCGCTCGTCTTCGCAAGAAGCGAAAAGCTGGGGAGTGACGAAAATCGTGGTCAAGTACGAAGTGTTGTTGACCGACGGTGCCGAAGGTGATCTTGAAGGGATTTACGACTACATCGCAGAATTCGATTGTCAGCAAAACGTCGACTACGTTTTGGATCAGTTGATGGAGGCTGTGTCAGGCCTGGAGCGATGGCCTGAGCGCGGTAATTACCCCAGAGAACTCAGTTCGCTAGGCATCCGGGAGTACCGACAGGTGGCGTTCAAGCCGTATCGCGTTATCTACCGGGTCCTTGGGAAGCAGGTCATCATCGACCTGATTGCCGATGGCAGGCGCGATATGCAAACCGTTCTTGAAACGCGGCTTTTAACGCGTTAGCGGCTACCCATTCCAACGCCCAAAACAAAACACCCCAGCACATCGGCTGGGGTGTTTGTCGTTTGGCAGACGCTGGCGTCAGACGTTGAACAGGAAGTTCATCACGTCGCCGTCGTGCACGACGTATTCCTTGCCTTCGGCGCGCATCTTGCCCGCTTCCTTCGCGCCTTGTTCGCCCTTGTACTGGATGTAGTCGTCGAAGGCGATGGTCTGTGCGCGGATGAAGCCGCGCTCGAAGTCGGTGTGGATCACGCCGGCCGCTTGCGGCGCGGCGTCGCCCACGTGGATCGTCCAGGCGCGCACTTCCTTCACACCTGCCGTGAAGTACGTTTGCAAGCCCAGCAGCTTGAAGCCCGCGCGAATCACGCGGTCGAGGCCCGGCTCGTCCATGCCCATGTCGGCCAGGAACTCGGCCTTGTCGGCATCGTCCATGTCCCCGATTTCCGCTTCGATGGCAGCGCACACCGCCACGACCGGCGCGTTCTCGGCTTCGGCGTACTTGCGCACCGCTTCCAGATGCGGGTTGTTCTCGAAGCCGTCGTCCTTCACGTTCGCGACGTACATCGTCGGCTTGGCCGTGATCAGGCAGAACGGCTTGATGAGCGCCAGTTCGTCGTCGGAGAGCTTGAGCGAGCGCACCGGACGTGCTTCGTTCAGCACCGGCACGATCTTTTCCAGCACGGCCACCAGCTTTGCCGCTTCCTTGTCATTGCCCGATTTGGCTGCCTTCGTATAGCGTTGCAGCGCCTTCTCGACGGTGCCCAGATCGGCCAGCGCCAGTTCGGTGTTAATGACTTCGATGTCCGAAATCGGATTCACCTTGCCTGCGACGTGAATGACGTTTTCGTCTTCGAAGCAGCGCACGACGTGCGTGATGGCGTCCGTTTCGCGGATGTTGGCGAGGAACTGGTTGCCCAGACCTTCACCCTTCGAGGCACCGGCCACCAGACCGGCGATGTCCACGAATTCGACCGTCGCCGGCATGATGCGCTCGGGCTTCACGATCTCGGCGAGCTTGCCCAGACGCGGGTCCGGCACTTCCACCACGCCGACGTTCGGCTCGATGGTGCAGAACGGGTAGTTTTCGGCCGCAATGCCCGCTTTGGTCAGCGCGTTGAAAAGGGTCGACTTGCCGACGTTGGGCAAACCGACGATGCCGCATTTGAGGCTCATGCTAAATCCTGTCTGGCTTGGTAAGTGCGCGCCGTCGAATGCACTGGGGATGGTGGCCAACTAGCCAATGCGGCCAGCGATTGCGTCGCGGAAAGTCCGCTATTGTACCCGTTCTGCCGCCAAAAGCGCCTGAACAGGACGCTTGCCGCAGCAGAAGCCTTCGCACCTGACGTCGACGTCGCGCCAGCCGGCCCGGTTCAGCTCAGTTGCTTGGCCGAAAACGTGTCGCACTTGCGCATGTCGCCCGTTTGCAGCCCTGACGCAGCCAGTACACCCGCTGAGCGCTCGTGCCGTGGGTGAACGACTCGGGCACCACGCGTCCCTGCGATTGCTGTTGCAGACGGTCGTCGCCAATGGCGGCCGCCGCTTTCAGGCCTTGCTCGACGTCGCCCGGCTCAAGCAACTGGTCGTTCGCCCTGGCCGCATTGGCCGCCCAGACGCCCGCGAAGCAGTCCGCCTGCAATTCCAGCCGCACCGACAGCGCATTGGCTTGCGCCTCGCTGACTCGGCGGCGCGTCTCGTCGAACTTCTGGGAGATGCCGAGCAGATTCTGGATGTGATGGCCGACTTCGTGCGCGATGACGTACGCCTGCGCGAAATCGCCGCCAGCGCCGAAACGTTGCCGCAGTTCGTCGTAGAACTGCAAGTCGATGTACACCTTGCTGTCGCCCGGGCAGTAGAACGGGCCCATCGCGGTCTGGCCGGTGCCGCACGCCGTAGGCGTCGCGCCCGAGAACAGCACCAGCTTCGGCGGCACGTACTGACGGTTAATCTGCTGCGGGAAGACCGTCGTCCAGGTGCGCTCGATGTTGCCGAGCACCTTGCGGGTGAAAACGGCCTTCGGGTCGTTGATCTGCGCCTGCGTGGGCGCGGATTGGGGCTGAGACTGCGTCTGCCCCTGAATCATCTGCGAACCCTGAATGATGACGCGCGGGTCGATCCCGAAGAAGTATGAGGCGGCGAGCGCAACCACGATCGTGCCGATGCCGATGGTGGTACGTCCACCGAATCCGCCACCTCGGCGGTCTTCGACGTTCTGGCTTTCTTGTTCGTTGTCGAGGCGCATCGGAAGCTCCCTATGTAATCTCGTTACCGCTATGCGCGGAAGTATAGCGCCCGCCAACGGAGTGCGACGCTGTGTCCCAGCGGCGTGGGCGAGGCAGGACGTCACGCCTGCGGCGGGCGTGCGACAATACGCCATCTCAATTTCGGAACCAGCCGTCTTGCGCGATTCAGGCGCTGGCGCTGCATTTGCCGCATGTCTCAAACGCATTCCTCCAGCCAGACGCACGATGTCGTCGTCGTCGGTGGCGGTCTGGTCGGAAAGGCCGCCGCCTTGCTTCTTTCGCAGGCGCGCCTGTCCGTCGCGCTGCTCGCGCAACCCGCAGCCCCCGCCCCGACGGGCGGTGACATGTGGGATGCCCGCATCTATTCGCTGTCGTCCAGTTCGCAAGCGCTCTTCGAGCGCATGCGCGTTTGGCAGGCCGTCGATCCGGCACGCGTCAATCCCGTCTATGACATGGAAGTGTTCGGCGACGAGCGCGGCAGTCTGCATTTCTCCGCCTATCAGGCTGCGGTGCCGCAACTCGCCTGGATTGCCGAGTCGTCGAATCTGGAGCGCGCGCTGGACGCGGCCCTGCGTTTCTCCCCGCAAGTGCAATGGCTGGACGCTCGCGCCGAATCGCTCGAAGTCGACGCGGCCGCCGCATCGGTGCGCCTGTCGGACGGCAAGACGCTGCGGGCCTCGCTGGTGGTCGGTGCCGATGGCGCGCACTCGTGGGTGCGCAGCACGGAAGGCCTCGACGGCACGGTGCATCCCTACGAGCAACTGGGCGTCGTGTGCAACTTCCGCGCGGAACGTCCGCATCGCGATACCGCATTCCAGTGGTTCCATGACGGCGAAATCGTCGCGTTGCTGCCGCTGCCCGATCAGCGCGTCTCGCTGGTCTGGTCCGCTGCCGACGATCATGCGAAGCATCTGCTTGCGCTTGATCCCAAAGAACTCGCACAGCGCGTCGGAACGTTCTCGAACGGTGAACTTGGTCAGTTGACGCCTGTCTCAGCGCGCGCTCAGGGTTTTCCGCTTGTACTGGCGCAAGCCAGGCGTCTGATCGCGCAGCGCGTGGCACTGATCGGCGACGCGGCGCATGTGGTGCATCCGCTCGCAGGACAGGGCATGAACCTCGGTTTGCGCGACGTGGCGTCGCTCGGCGATGCGCTCGCCGGGCGCGAATCGTTCCGCGACTGTGGCGACGCTGCGGTGCTACGTCGTTACGAGCGCGCTCGCAAGGAAGACATCGGCAGCATGGCGTTCACGACGGACGGCTTGCATAAGCTGTTCTCGACGAGCAGCCCGCTCGCGAAGTTCGTTCGCAACGCGGGCCTCGACGGCGTGAACATGCTGCCTTTCGTCAAGAAATTCCTGATCGGCCGCGCCCTGGGCTGACCCCTACGGCGCAAGCGCCGGCAACCCTGCTACAGGCAAGGTCAGCCGGTCGCGCCTCCCGCTCGTCACATTTCTGGAGATTTTCGATGTTGCAACGTTATCGCGCCGCGGCGTCCGCCGGATGGGTTCTCGCCGCAGTCTGCGCAGCCACCTTCACGACGTCTGCCGTCGCGCAAAACAAGCCCGACGCAACCCTCGACCGCGTGAAGGCCGCCGTGCAGAAGACGCTCGGCGCCGATGCGCCAGTCAAAGCAGTGGCGCGCACGCCGATTCCCGGCCTCTTCGAAGTATCGGTCGGCGGCGAGATCCTTTATGCGGACGAGAAGGCACAGTACGTGATTCTCGGCGGCAATCTGGTCGACACGAAAACGCGTCAGAACCTGACCGAAGCGCGTCAATCGGAACTCAACAAGGTCGACTTCGCCAAGCTGCCGTTCGATCGCGCGTTCAAGTACGTGAAGGGCAACGGTAGCCGCAAGATCGCGGTCTTCTCCGATCCGAACTGCCCGTACTGCAAGCGCTTCGAAGAAACGCTCAAGAGCTCGAAGATCGACAACATCACCGTCTATACCTTCCTGTACCCGGTGCTCGGCCCGGATTCGGATGCCAAGTCGAAGGCCATCTGGTGCGCGCCCGATCAGCTCAAGGCATGGCACGACTGGATGCTCGACAAGAAGGCCCCGCCGACCCCGACGGCCAAGTGCGACGACAAGCCCGTCAAGGACAACTTCGCGCTGGGTCATCAGCTCAACATCACCGGAACGCCGACGATTATCCTGTCCGATGGACGTCGTCTGCCGGGTGCCGTGCCCGCCGAAGAACTGGAAAAGGCGCTCGCGACGGTCAAGTAAGTTACCGTCCGCTCGCCCCCTCCGAGAACAAGAAGCCGCCCTCTCATGAAAGCCACGTCTGCACCCATCGCCGTTCGGTACGCGATCGTTCCGAAGTCGCCCGCCGCCCATTTGTTCGAAGTGACCGTCACGGTCTCGAATCCTGCGCCCGAAGGCCAGCGTTTCACGCTGCCGGCGTGGATTCCGGGCAGCTACATGGTGCGCGAGTTCGCCCGCAACATCGTGACCATCGGCGCGACGTGCCGGGGTCGCAAGATCGCGCTCGACAAGCTCGACAAGCACACGTGGCAGGCCGCGCCGTGCAAGGGCACGCTGATCGTGACGTATGACGTGTACGCGTGGGATCTGTCGGTGCGCGCCGCGCATCTGGACGACACGCACGGCTTCTTCAACGGCACCAGCGTGTTCCTGCGCGTGCAGGGGCAGGAACACGCCCCGTGCGAGATCGACGTGCTGCGTCCGCGCGGCGCTGCGTTCAAGGCGTGGCGCGTCGCTACTGCGCTGGAACCTGCGCAAGGCACGGCGGCGCTCGATTTCGGGCGCTATCTGGCTGTCGATTACGAC
Organism: Pandoraea oxalativorans; assembly: GCF_000972785.3. Lineage (NCBI taxonomy): Bacteria > Pseudomonadati > Pseudomonadota > Betaproteobacteria > Burkholderiales > Burkholderiaceae > Pandoraea > Pandoraea oxalativorans. Next base: position 5,027,875 of record NZ_CP011253.3, on the reverse strand, counting down.
GAACTCATCGATTCGCCGGTCGAGATGGGGACGTTCGTGCACGGCACGTTCAAGGCCTGTGGTGTGACGCACGAAGTCGCCATCACCGGGCCGGTGCCGAATCTTGATCTGGATCGTCTGCTGCGCGACATGAAGAAGATCTGCGAGGCGCAGATCCGTTTGTTCGAGCCGGGGGCCAGTTCGCGCTCGCGCGTGCCGATGTCGCGCTACGTCTTCCTGCTCATGACGGTCGGCGACGGCTACGGCGGTCTGGAGCATCGCGCATCGACCGCACTGCTTGCGAGCCGTAACGACCTGCCGGTGCAGGGACAGGCGCGCATGAGCGACGCCTATCGCGGCTTCCTCGGACTGGTGAGCCACGAGTACTTCCACACGTGGAACGTCAAGCGCATCAAGCCTGCGGCGTTCGCGCCGTATACGCTGGATCAGGAGAATTACACGCGCCTGCTGTGGCTGTTCGAGGGCTTCACGTCGTATTACGACGATCTGATGCTCGTGCGCAGCGGCGTGATTGCGCCGAAGGACTATTACGAACTCGTGGCGAAGACGGTAGCGAACGTGCTGCGCGGCAGCGGCCGTCTTAAGCAGACCGTCGCCGAGAGTTCGTTCGACGCGTGGACGAAGTACTACCGTCAGGACGAGAACGCGCCGAACGCCATCGTCAGCTATTACACGAAGGGCTCGCTCGTGGCGCTCGCGCTGGATCTGACGATTCGTGCGCAGACGCGCGGCCAGAAGTCGCTCGACGATGTGATGCGCGCGCTGTGGCAGCGCTACGGTCGCGACTTCTATCGCGGCGCGCCCGAAGGGATTGCGGAAGACGCCGTTCAGCCATTCTTCGAAGCGGTTTCGGGGCTCGACCTGTCGGCGTTTTTCGCGACGGCGATCAATGGCACGCGCGACTTGCCGCTGGCGACGCTGCTCGAGCGTGTCGGTCTGACGCTCGAACCGGTGACGCCGGAGAACGGTCGTCCGGCCATGGGCGTGAAGACCGCCAAGCGCGGCGATGAAGTCACGCTGGCACAGGTGCTCGACGGCGGTGCGGCACAAGCCGCCGGTCTGTCGGCGGGCGACTCGCTGGTCGCCATCGACGGCTTGCGTGTGACCTCGGGCAATCTCGACAAGCTGCTCGAGCGCTATCGTCCGGGCGACCGGGTGACGCTGCACGCCTTCCGCCGCGACGAGCTGCGTGAGACGTCGCTCACGCTCGATGCGCCTGAGGTGTCGCAGTACCGCATTACCGAAACACGCGATCGCGCCGCTGCGCAGCGACGCGAGAAGTGGCTGACGGCCTGAGCGGCCGTCGGTTCGCACTTCACCGTTCCTTCCTTGCGATCATCCCGCGCTCGTTCTGAGCGCGGGATTTCAACGCAGCACTCAGTGCTGCATCAGCTTTGCAACGGCCCCGGCACCGACGGGTCGCGATTCTCCTCCGGACACGTCCGCGCCACCGCGAGCATGTGCTCGATGAACGCTTGCGTCTTGCGCGGCAGGAAGCGGCGTGACGGCGTGACCAGATGGACGGAGCTCTCGGGCAACGACCATTCGGGCAGTACCTTCACGAGGCGTCCGGACTTAAGGGCGTCTTCGGCCAGAATGTCCGTGAGCGCGGCAATGCCGCTGCCTGCGAGCGCCATCTCCTTGACCATCCCCATGCTGTTGGCCTGAATCGCCCCGTGCATGGTGATGTCGACGCGTTGGCGGCCCTTGTGCAGCGTGTCGGAATTGAACAGACGCCGTGCCCCTTGCAGGATGATGAAGCGATGGCCGTCCAGTTCGTCCGGGCTACCCGGCAGCCCCGTTGCGCTGAGATAAAGCGGGCTCGCGTAAAGGCTGCGGGTGAGTTTAAGGAGCGGACGCGCGACCAGGGTGGAGTCGGAAAGCTGACCGGCGCGAATGGCGACGTCGACACGTTCGGCGATCAGATCGACGTGGCGCGAACTCAGGTCCACGTCGACGGTGATTTCGGGAAAGGCCGCGCAGAAGGTCGCGAGCGGCACGGCGAGCCATTGCGTGGCGAAGTCGGCCGGCGCGGTGATGCGCAAACGTCCGCGGGGTTTGCTCGACATTTGCGACGCAAAGTCCCGCGTCTCTTCCACTTCTTCGAGGATCGGCAGGCATCGCTCGTAATATGCCTCGCCGACTTCCGTCAGTTCGAGTCGGCGCGTGGTCTTGTGGAGCAGCTTCGTGCCGAGGCGCGTTTCGAGTCGCGACAGACGCCGACTCACGGTCGCCTTGGGCAGATCGAGCCGCTCGCCGGCCCGCGTGATGCTGCCCGAGCGCACGACCTCCGCGAAGATCAGCATGTCATTCAGATCGTCAATCATCGCGCGCGCTCCCTGTGACGCGGTCATTCGGTATGAGGTCGCGCCATGATGCAGCGAAATCGGCGGTGCTGCCCTCCGATCCTGCGGCGCTTCGTCATTGTTCCAAAATGGGAACAAACAATTCGATTTTAGCGGCTTGTTTCATTTTTGGGGGTAACTAGAATTCATCCCAAGCCGACGCGCAATTCAAGGCGACCCCAGAACGGGCACCTGGCGCGAACGGATTGACGAACTTTCGGGAACACCCCCGGCTCTGGAGCCAGTGACATGACCACCATTCTGCAAATCAATTCCGCCGCCCGCTCGCAAGGCGCCAACTCGACCACGCTCGCTAACGAAGCCGTGGCCCAACTCGTCGCCAAGAATCCCGGCGCGAAGGTCGTTGTGCGTGACCTGCTGGCCGATGGCGTGCCGCACCTCGACGAAGCCGTGATCGGCGCATTCTTCACGCCGGAAGAGCAGCGTTCGGACGAACAAAAGGCCATCATCGCTCGCAGCGACGCGCTGATCGCCGAGATCCAGTCCGCCGACACCATCGTTTTCGGCGTGCCGCTGTACAACTTCCAGGTGCCGACGCAGCTCAAGGCGTACTTCGACTGGATCGCCCGTGCCCGCGTGACCTTCCGTTATCGTGAAGACGGCACCGTGGAAGGCCTGATTCAGGGCAAGAAGGTGATCGTGGCGTTCGCACGCGGCGGCAACTACAAGGACACGCCGGCCGACAGCCAGACCCCGTACATCAAGACGATTCTCGGCTTCCTCGGCATGACGGACGTGACGTTCATCTACGCCGAAGGCCTCGCCCGTGGTCCGGAATCGGCGGCTGCTGCATTCGCCGGTGCTCGCGAAGCCATCGCTGCGCTGTAATCGCCGAATCGCCGTTGCCTCTCCCGCACGCGCAGGTTCCCCCATGGCCCATCCGACGCCCCAGCATCCGCGTCTGACCAAACGTCCGGCCGCCCATGCCGGTGCGAACGCCATCCCGCGCGTGCTTCCCGTCTCCCGTCCCGGCCGATGTGCGGCTGCGGCGGGGGCGGGTGTTTTCGATCAGGTCGAGCACACGGACCCGTTCCTGTCGGTCGACCTCTTCCGTCGTCATGGCGCGTGTATTCCGCCGCATCCGCATGCCGGATGTGTGGTGGCGACGTATCTCTTTCCCGAATCGACGACTTCGCTGCGCAGCCGTCACGCCCACGGTGGCGACGACACGCTGCATCCCGGCGATCTGCTCTGGCTGGAAACGAATTGCGGCACGGTGCATGAAGACGTGCCGGACAACGCATGCGCCTCGGTGCGCGGCGTGCGCATGGTCGTCAGTCGTGCGGGACAGCATCCGCACGGCGCACCGGTACAGACGGTCGTGCGCGCCGGGTCGATGCCGCGCTGGCGCGAGGGTGACGTCGAACTGACATTGGTCTGCGGACGCTGGGCTGAGCATGCGGTGGCGCGCAACGAAGGCGGTTGCACGACATTGCTGCAACTCGACTGGCATGCCGACGCGGTTCGGACCCTCGACATTCCGTGCGACGGCCGCCGTTGGATCGCGTTGATCGCACAGGGTGATGCGGCGCTCGCCGGACACCCGTTGCGCGCCGAAGGCAGCGTTCAGGCATTGTTGTTGCCGCCCGGCACGTGGCAACTGGCGGGACGCAGCGGCGCACGACTGATGCTTGTCGGCGGCGAACCGCTGGACGCCCCAGTGGTCTATCGCGGCAACTTCGCCGCACGCGACGAAGCCGATCTGGTCGCCCTCACGCGCCGCTATCAGCAAGGATCGATGGGCGTGCTCACGCCTGCATGTAACGAGGCGGAGTAGTTACTGCGTTACGTTGGCCTTCAGAAGCGCCTGTCGAATCCGCTGGACTTTGATGGCGTAGTTGGCGATCCCGATCATCGACGATTCGTCGTCGTTACTTTCGCTGTCTCCCCCGAAATGCAGGCCGACGACCTTGCCATCCGATAGGCGTATGACGGGCGAACCGGAGTTGCCTTCCCACGTCGACGCGTCATAGGCGAACTGTGATTCGTCCAGCATCGGTCCGGGAATGACGTAGCCCGGTGCAAATCGCTCGACGGAGAACGGTACGGACTGATCGGGAAGCCCGAAGACGGCCTTGATCTGTTCACTATTCAGGCTCGTGCAGAGCTTGCCGCCGGAGGCCGTGCCGCACATCAAAGGAGGTGCGGGATACCCTATCACCGCGACACGATCCTGTTCTCCCAGATCGTAAGTGTCCGCCAGTGGGGCAGGCGGTGGTAGCGCATTGTCTTCGGTGCGAAGAATTGCGAAGTCGGCGTATTTGTCGTCCAGATTGCCGACATCTTCGATTGCGACGATGCGCACATTGCGCGGGGTCGTACGAGAGAGGCACTTCGAGTATTCCCACGGGAATGACACTCTGAGCACCAGCTTATCCTTCTTCATGTGCCATTTACCAGCACCGTCGATATATGCGTATTCCTGAATGACGTGGCGATTCGTCATGACATGCGATTTTCCGACAACGAAAACGGTCGCTCCCGGCTGACCAACGACCGCCTGTTCGTTCTTGTACGTGAAGATGACGCCGACGCTGCGCGCTACTGCAGCGATCGGGCTCGATACCTGATCGATCGCGTTCTTCCACGCATCCGGATCTTTGAACTGACCATTGAGAATCGGGGCGCCGGAACAAATGCCATATGTCGGGCGCATGGTCTTCAGGATGGTTTCCAGGCCTGTGACGATCTTGTCGGGCGACGTCGGCGGTTTGCCGTCGATCAGCTGATTGGCAGAGGCGATGTTTTCGCGCGTCTGCACAATGATATACAGGCGAGATTTGGCTTCAGCGGACTTCTTGCCGAAGAGCGAAGCTTGTTCTTGCTTCAACAATCGATCCTGCCGATTCAGTATCTTCTTGATACCCGATGCGCGGGCTTCATCGAGCACTTGCGACTTGGCCTCAGGTGAAATGTTGGCAACGGGAGATTGAGCGAGCGCGTGCGGGCCGATCCCAAGCATTAGCACGCAAGCGGCGATCAGGTGGGTAAGTCGGCTCATTGCTTCCACGCTTGCGGAACGGCGCGCACGGCAGCATCTGCGGCGGCATATTGGGTCTTGGCCTTCTCGAAGTCCGCTTTCAGTTCGTTGAAAAGCGCGACGAGATCTGAAATCGGGACGTGCTTATCGTCGACCAGCGTGACGAGCTGAGCCTCCGCATCGATGAGCTTTTGGCGCACGATGACCGGCGACGGGCTGGCGCTGAGCGCGTCGTATTCGGCGAGTTGTTCGTTCGCCAGCAAGCCCAGTTCACGAATGCGAATGTCGTCGGCGGCGGCCGAGATGCCGTCGGGCGTGACGAATATTTTGCGGAAGGTGGCCAACGGGCGTTGCAGCGCGACCATCTGGCGATTGGTCCACGCGTTCTCAAGAGACTTCGCGCGAAAGTCGTTGTTCATCACCTTGTCGAATTCCTTGTGGTAGGCGTGAACATAATCCGCGAAGCGCTCCTTGGCGGCCATGTCGTTGTAAGCCGTCATTCCCGTCTCAACAAGCGCGATGATGGCCTTGTAGGCTTCGACGGCCAGCGGAATGGCGACAAACGGCGTCTCCTGGTCGCCGTCTGTCGTCTTACGGCCTTTCCAGGTGCCGAGTTTCACCGCAAGGTCCTCCGCGCACTTTCGCACCGCGTCTTCCGGTGCGACCGTGTCGGGCAGACTGGCAACCTCAATCGGTTGGCGCGCCTCTTGGAAGCGCTTCCATTGGCCACCGATCGAAGCATCGCCGGGGGCTAGCACCGTCTTGAGACCGGTCGAATACGTAGCCGAAAACCTCATAGCTGCGCGTTCCCGAACGAAGTCATCGGCCCCGGCGCAAACGAAGCGGGCGAACCCGAGTTCATTTTTCGTATTGATGTCCGCGTTCGGTGCGGTTCGGAATGTCCGGACGTAGTACTCGACGGCCTCCGCACGCCGTGCGCGCGGACGTGCCTGACGCTCCGTCTCGAGCGCGCTCGCGGACGCCTTCACTGCGCCATCGAATCCATCGGCAGCGCTTTGCAAGGTTTCTGTTTTTCGGAACTGAATCGCCGAACATCCCGCGAGTGCGGCGATGGCGACAACGATGACGAACGACCGCGCGGCATTGGCACACGCGGTGACAGCGACACCCCGATTTGCCATCTCGAACCCCCGTACGAATAGGCAAACTGCGTTATGAAGAACGTCTTCTGATGGTTTTCACGCGTTGCGGGGACGCTCGAATGGCGTCCCGTCTGCGGCGCGGCGTCATCATGTCACGCAGATCGGGGGCACACAATGAAACGGGCGGTGTGAGTCGGGTGTTTGAAATCAGGATTCGCTGTAACAACGAATCGAGGTGGCGTCAGCCCGATCAGCAACCTGAGCGGACTGACAACGACGCGCTTACTGATGGAAGTTCAGCGTCAGCATGGCGGTACGGCCCGGTGCCCACGTGGCGTAGATCGGGTACGCGCTGGCGTAGTACTTCTTGTCGAAGATGTTCTGCACGTTCAGTTGCAGATCGACCGAGCGCGACACACGGTACGTGGCGACCGCGTCGAAGCGGGCGTAACCCGGCGTCCACTTGCGAACGGTGGACGACACCGATGCGTAGGTCAGGCTCGAGAGCGTCATGCCTGCGCCCAGCGTGAGCTTCGGCATCACCTCGTAGTCGGTCCAAAGCGTCAGGTTGTGCTTGGGCACCATCACCATTGGCAGACCGTTCGAGCCCGGCGCAGCGGCAGGACCGGCGTCGGTCGTGATCGCGTTCAGGTACGAGTAGCCGCCGAACACGCGCCAGTGGTTCGTCAGATTGCCCGCCCAGCCGAGTTCTGCACCGCGCACGCGCTGACTACCGGCGTTGATCGTGCCGCCCAGACCGTCGGAGACGCGAGCGTTCGTCTTGTCCGTCTGGAACAGCGCGGCGGTCAGCGACAGGCGCTGGTCGATCACGTCCCACTTCGCGCCGACTTCGATGTTGCGGCTGCGCTCGGGCGAGAGGTTGTTGTTGGTCGCCGTGATCTGATCGGTACCGCCGCCCAGACCGCTGTTCGCGCCCGGCGGGTTGGCCGACGTGCCGTATGACGCATACAGGCTCAACGACGGCAATACCTTGTAGACCACACCCAACTGGAAGCTGAACAGATTCGAGGTGTTGTTAAGGTCCGGTGCGCCCGCTTGCACGGCGCTCACGTCGAAGCGGTCGAAGCGCGCACCGGCATTGAGCAGCCAGCGCTCCGAGAGCTTCACGCTGTCGAACAGATAGGCCGATGCGGTGTTCGTGCGCGTGTTGGTGGCAGCGCCCGGGAAACCCTTGTCGCCATTGAGCGTGAGACTACCGGTCCACGGATTGTCCGGGTTCCAGTTGCCGATGGTCGTGCAGTTGTAGGCGACCGAGCACGGACCGCCCGAGCGGATGTTGTTGCCCGCGCTGTCCGCGACGAGATAGCCCTCGTAACGGCTTTGCTCGTTGCTGAACTCCAGACCCGTCGTGAGCGTGTGCTCGAAGCCGAACAGCGTGGCCTTGCCGGTCAGTTCCGTCTGATTGGCGATGCTGTTGGTGGCGTACTTACCGCTCTTGGCTTGCAGCGAGATGATGTTCGACGTGGCCGACTGGAACTGCGGGTTCGTGGCGACGTAATCGAGCGTCGAGCGCCCGACCATCGTGGTGTTCTTGAACTTCCATGTGTCGTTGATGCGATGTTCGACCTTGATTTCGCCTGTGTCCGTCTGACCACGACGGTAATCGCGATTGTTCAGACCATAGAACTGATTGCGCTGGAAGCCGCCGTCCGGCGTGCCGCCCGCCGAGCGGAACGGCGCGCTGAAGTCCGGCATGTCGTACGAATTCAGGTGGTAGTAGCTGATCGTGACGGTCGTTGGGCTGTTCAGGCCGAACGCTACCGACGGTGCGATACCCCAGCGCTTGCTGTAGATGTTGTTGCGACCGGCCTGATCGGCGTCGTGACCCATCACGTTCAGGCGCACGGCGGTCTGGTCGTTCACCTGACGGTTCACGTCCATCGTCAGACGCTTGTAGCTGTTGGTCCCGAGACCGAAGCTCGCGTTGGTGAAGTCTTCCAGTCGCGGTGTCTTCGTGGTGATATCGATGCTGCCACCCACGGCGCCACGTCCGGCGTAGACCGAGTCCGGACCCTTGATGACGCTGATGTTCTCGATGTCGAACGTCTCGCGATTCTGCACGCCCGAGTCGCGCATGCCGTCCACAAAGATCGAGTTACGCGATTCGAAGCCGCGAATCACAGGACGGTCGGCCGACGGGTTTGCCGCAGCGTCGCCACCGAGGAACGTGATGCCGGGCACGGTCTTGAGCGCGTCGGCGAAGGTCGTGGCGTTCGTCTGCTTGATCAGCTCTTCGGGAATGACCGTGATCGAGCGCGGCGTGTCGCGCAGCGGGGCGACGAACTTGTACGACGGCAGTGTCTTGGTCTGCATGGCCGACGGCACGGCGCTGTCGTTGACCTGCGTCGTGGGCAGCGCGACGGTCGGGGCGTTGGTCGAGCCAGCGGCTTGCGGCGCGGCGTCGCCGGGGTTCGTGGGGTTGGCGGGCGTTTGAGCGTGAGCGGACTGGGCGGCGAAGCTGCCAGCGACGACCAGGGCGCAGGCGACGGCGAGCAGACGCTCGCGCGTCTGAAAGGCGGTAGACATACGTGTGTTCCAGCTGCGGCGCCACCTTCGGACACTTCGCAGGCCAGGTAACGCACGGTTTAGTAGTTTTTGTTAATGAGACTGATATAGATTCTCATTACGGGAAGGGAGTGTAATGGCATCGCTTTTGTATGTAAATGCTTACAAGTGTATGTCGGATCGTATACGGTGAGCTAAGTCAATCCAGCGCAGTCTGCGTGATTCATTTTTGTATGTTATAGCGATCTTTTTATGTGTTAATTACAAAAATGATCGTTATGGCATACATAACTCGTTTTCGTTTTTGTCGGCGTTGGCTATCATGGGAAGTGAATTTCCCGAAAGTGATCGCCATGACCGACTTTTCCATCGATGTGCTGCCAAGCCAGTTCGGGGCCAGTTTTCAGCGGGCCCGCAAGGCTCGCAAGCGTTCGCAACTCTGGGTTGCCGAGCATGCTGGCCTGAGTCGCATGACGATCGTTCAGCTGGAAAAGGGCGAGAATGTCGGCCTTCATGCGGTGATGAAGGCGCTGGGTGCGCTGGATCTCGGACTTCGTCTCGATACCGCGCGACTGAACTACGACGACATACGTCGCATGGACGACGACGATGGATGATGCCAAGCTCACATCCCTGATCATCGGTACCCCGCAGGGCGATGCCGGTTCTCTCACGAAAGAATCGCGCTACGTCTTCAATTACGCCACTTCGGAACGTTCGCGCGAAGTGTCGCTCGTCATGCCGTATCGCGCCGAGAGTTACGCCGACACCGCCTTACCCAGTGTCTTCGCCATGAATCGGCCCGAAGGCTATCTGCTCGACAAGCTTCGGGAGCGTTTCGGCAAATTCATGCGCCTTGACGACATGCGGCTGCTCGCGATCACCGGGGCCAATCAAATTGGTCGACTGCGATACTTCGTGCCGGAGACGCCGCGCGAGTCGTTGCGGGCAGAAGTGGGACTGTCGACGCTGCTGACCTCTGGGGCAAGCGACGAGTTGTTCGACCATCTCGTCGGCCTCTACCTGTCGTCGGGCATTTCCGGATTCCAGCCCAAGGTCATGATGCCGGACGCCGATGCGATCACACCCCTCGTAGAAAAAAGCACGGCGGTCACGCCGGACCTGATCGTCAAGGCTGCCGGAGAAGACTATGCGCATCTTGCGCAAAACGAGTTCCTTTGCATGGCCGCCGCCCGTGAAGCCGGGATGACCGTGCCGGATTTCTGGCTCTCCGACGACGGATCGTTGTTCGTCATGCGACGTTTTGACCTCGAGGGCGACGCGCGGCGACAACTCGGATTCGAGGACATGGCGGTGTTGCTGGGGCGCTCAGCCGAACAGAAGTACCTCGGCTCCTACGAAAGGATTGCCGAGATGATTGGCTATTTATGCGCCGAGAACCGCGCTGAGAGTCTCGCGCGATTCTTCGACTATGTGACGTTGTCCGTGATGGTGCATAACGGCGATGCGCATCTCAAGAACTTCGGCCTGATCTACGACCATCCCGGCGGACGCGCGCCATCGCTGGCACCTTTGTTCGACGTCGTGACGACGTCGGCATATTCACACTTCGATCCTCAGTCGGGACGGACACTGACGGATCGGACCCTGGCGCTCAAGCTAAACAAGCAGCGAACGTACCCCGACCGGAAGGCGCTGATGGCATTCGGCAGAACCGTATGTGGTGTCGCTCAGCCTGAGCGGGTTGTCGAGCGTATCGAGACCGCGATGCGGGCGACGCTCGACGAACACGCACCTCGCATCGACCCCGAATTCCTCGACGTCATGCGCCGTGAGTGGGCGCAAGGCTGCTCCGCAGTGGGCCCCGCGAAGCGCTTCGCCGTGCGCGCGTGACTACGCCGGTACCCGCCAATCGACGGGCGTCTTACCGTGTTTTTCGAGAAACGCGTTGGCGGCGCTGAAGTGACCGCAGCCGAGAAAGCCGCGATGGGCCGATAGCGGGGAGGGGTGCGGCGCTTCGAGCAGCAGGTGGCCGTGACCAGTGAGCAGAGGGGCTTTTGCCTGTGCATGACTGCCCCACAGCAGGAACACCAGCGGGCCTTGCTGTTCTGCGAGGCCGCAGAGCAAGGTGTCCGTGCACGCTTGCCATCCGCCCTTCTTGAACGGCTTCGCGTGGCTCGCGGCATTGCCAGCTTCGACGGTGAGCGTGGTGTTCAGCAGCAGCACGCCCTGTTTCGCCCACGCGTCGAGGTTGCCATGCGACGGTGGCGCGATGCCCAGATCCCGCTCGATCTCTTTGTAGATATTGCGCAACGACGGCGGCACGCGCACGCCACGCTGCACCGAAAACGCCATGCCGTGCGCCTGGGCAATGCCGTGGTCGTCGCCGTGATAGGGGTCCTGTCCGAGGATGACCACTTTCACGTCCTTCGGCGACGTCATGCGCAGCGCATGGAAAATGTCCGCCGGATAGACGGTCTTGCCCGCTGCGACTTCGGCGTCGACGTATTGGCACAGCGGGGTGTATGCGTCGCTCTGCACGAACGGCGCGACCAGTGTTTTCCACGCTGGCGGCAGCGCGGCGAACTGATCTTCGACGCGGCCCTTCAACGGACCCGCCACAGTGTCGGCCCTCCCGGTACGGTCGCTCGGATGAGCGGAGGCGGCACGATCGACGCTCCGGGTGTCACCCGTGTCGTTCGTCCCGTGCGACCCGTCGAAGAGAACGCCTTGTCGCGCCTTGTCGGTGTTCGGGGCGGTTGCGGTTCGTGAGCGTGATGCCATGCGTGATGTCTGCTGAATTAACGGTTCGTCGAAGTGCGAGGTCGAAGCGTGTTCAACCGCCCAGTACCTTTTGACGCAGACGATAGCCGCGCTGCGCCTTGCTGACGTTGTCGCTGTGCAATTCCGGCAAGACCGCGCGCAGGTCTTGCGCGAGCGCCTGGAGAATGCGTTCGCCCTGAGCGTCGCGGTCGTCGTCGGGCGCATCCAGCAATTCCAGTTCCACTTCAATGAGCGGTTCCGTGTGACGCTGACCATCGGCCTGCACGGCGACTTCGCCACGATCGAACGCGATCTCCACGACGGTGCCGTCACCCGCGACATAGCGCGACAGGCGTCGCACGAAGTTCGTCTCGAACTGCGCCACGACCTTTGCACCTTCGTCTCGCAACAGCGCGGCTGTTGCAGGCACATCGCAGGCGGCGATGAGCGGCGCGAGTTCAAGTGCCTCGCCGTGCACGGCCTGCTCCCACTCGTGACGCACATGCAGCCCGTCACGCGCTTCGCCCACCGACTTGAGCGTTTGCAGCCATTGCCCGGCATGACCGTCTCGGGCGACGTAGCGCAGTCGCAGCGCAGCCTTGGCGCCTGCGAGCGCGAGGTACGGCGTATCGAAATAACGATTGACGAGGTGACGTTCGCCGCGCGCATCGCTGCCGGGCAACCGGTCGAGATGGGCGATCAGCGCGTCGGCGCGTGCTGCGGGAAGGTCGCCCGGGAGGGCCAGTTTGAGTTCGCGTTCGATGGCCATCGGGGCCGCTCCTGTGTGCGGGATGGCGGGCGAGCCGGGCATCGCAACACCGTGCCGGAGCGACGCGTCTTGCCGGAAGTCGGGCGGTGCCCCATCACAGGACACCGCGCCATCGACCGCTTGCGTGACTCGCGAAGACGCGCGTCAGCGGGGCATGTCGAACAGGGTAGCGAGTGCGTCGCCCGGCTCGGGCGCGCGCATGAAGGCTTCGCCGACGAGAAAGGCATTGACGTTGGCCGCGCGCATGCGCGTTACGTCGTCACGCGAAAGGATACCCGACTCCGTCACGACCAGACGATCTTGCGGGATATGTTTCAGCAGGCCGAGCGTAATGTCGAGCGAGACTTCGAAGTTATGGAGGTTGCGGTTGTTGATGCCCAGCAGCGGGGTGCGCAGTTCCAGTCCGGCGTCCAGCTCCTGAGCGTTATGCACTTCGACGAGCACGGCCATGCCCAGCTCGTTCGCCTGCGCTTCGAGATCGCGCATGTGCGAGAGTTCCAGCGCAGAAGCGATGAGCAGAATACAGTCGGCACCCATGTCGCGGGCCTCATATACCTGATACGCGTCGATCATGAAGTCCTTGCGCAGGACCGGCAGATCGCACGCGGCACGCGCGGCCTTGAGGTACGCGGGCGCACCCTGGAAGAATTGCGCGTCGGTGAGTACCGACAGGCACGCTGCGCCGCCCTGCTGATACGACTCGGCGATCTGCGGCGGCACGAAATTCTCGCGAATCACTCCCTTCGACGGGCTGGCCTTCTTGATTTCGGCGATGACACCGGGCAGACCGGCGTCGATCTTCGTGCGCAGTGCGCCCACGAAATCGCGGGTGCGCAGCGCGCTGTCGCCAACGGTCGCTTCTGCGTCGCGGCGCAGGCTCGCGAGGTCACGCACACGCTTGGCGGCGGCGACTTCTTCGGCCTTCACGGCCAGGATCTTGTCGAGAACGGTAGACATATCGGTAGTAAATGACTCTTCGGCTACTGAAGGTTACGCCTTGAAGCGTTGCGTGTATGTGACGAATTCGTGGAGCTTTTCGCGGGCCGCGCCGCTGGCGATGGACTCGCGCGCCATCTCGATGCCATCGGCAATCGCCGGCGCGCGATTGGCCGCATAAAGTGCGGTCCCGGCATTGAGCGTCACGATCTCGCGGGCAGTGCCCTCGGCGTTGTTGAGCGCTTCGATCAGCATCGTCTTCGATTCCTCGGCGCTGCCGACCTTCAGGCTGCGATTGCTCACCATCTGCAAACCGAAGTCTTCCGGGTGAATTTCGTACTCGGTGACCTTGCCGTCCTTCAACTCGCCGACGAGCGTGGCGGCGCCGAGCGAGACTTCGTCCATACCGTCCTTGCCGTAGACGACAAGCACGTGCTCCGCGCCCAGACGTTCCATCACGCGTACCTGAATGCCGACCAGATCCGGGTGGAACACGCCCATCAGCTGATTCGGTGCGCCGGCCGGATTCGTGAGCGGGCCGAGAATGTTGAAGATCGTGCGCACGCCCATTTCCTTGCGAATGGCGGCGACGTTCTTCATCGCAGGATGATGGTTCGGGGCGAACATGAAGCCGATGCCGACCTCGCGCAGGCACTCGGCCACTTGCTCGGGCGAGAGCATGATGTTCACGCCGAGCGCTTCGAGCACGTCGGCGCTGCCCGACTTCGAACTGACGCCACGGTTGCCGTGCTTGGCGACCTTCGCGCCCGCGCCGGCGGCGACGAACATCGAGGCCGTCGAGATGTTGAACGTATGCGATACATCGCCACCGGTGCCCACGATGTCGACGAAATGCTCATCGGCGGGGGCGTCCACGTGATTGGCGAATTCGCGCATGACCTGCGCGGCAGCGGCGATCTCGCCGATGGTTTCCTTCTTCACGCGCAGACCGGTGATGATCGCAGCCGACATGACCGGCGAGATCTCGCCCTTCATGATGAGACGCATCAGATGCAGCATCTCGTCGTGGAAGATCTCGCGGTGTTCGATCGTGCGCTGAAGCGCTTCTTGTGGAGTAATCATGGATTGTCCTCTCCTGTGTCGGTTTTTGTCGGGGGCACAGCGCGCGTGGGCTGACTCTGGCGCGCCTCGGGATATCTCAGGCGGCCATGGCCGCACGCGGCGCAGCTTGCACAAAGTTGCGCAGCACGGCGTGGCCATGCTCCGACAAAATCGATTCGGGGTGGAATTGCACGCCTTCGACGTCGAGCGTCTTGTGGCGCACGCCCATGATCTCGCCATCGTCCGTCCATGCGGTGATCTCGAGACATTCCGGCAGCGAGGCGCGCTCGATGGCGAGCGAGTGGTAGCGGGTGACGGTAAAGCGCTTGGGCAGATTCGCGAAGACGCCTTGTTGCGTGGTTTCGATCTCGCTCACTTTGCCGTGCATGATCTGTTGCGCGCGAATGACCTTGCCGCCGAACGCTTCGCCAATGGCCTGATGGCCGAGGCAGACGCCGAGGATCGGAATTTCACCGGCGAAGCGCTTGAGTACGTCGAGCGTGATGCCTGCGTTGGCCGGGCAACTCGGGCCGGGCGAGAGGCAAATGCGGTCGGGGGCAAGCGCGGCAATGGCGTCGAGCGAGATTTGGTCGTTGCGGAAGACTCGGACGTCTTCGCCCAGTTCACCGAAGTACTGGACGATGTTGTAGGTAAACGAGTCGTAGTTGTCGATCATTAGCAGCATGATGGTCCCTGTTCGTCTGGTGACAAAGGATTGTCGAGCGCATGGAATTTGCGAGTGTCCCCTGAGCGTGCCCCCACATTGACTTTGCGATCCGCGGGGGAGGGCGCTATGGGGATGAGATAGACGTGGCGGGTTACCGCCACCAGCGCAGGGCGGCGGTCAGGGGCGACCAGAGGAGGGAGGAAGACTGATGCGACTTCATGGTGATGCCGATTGTAGCAGCAACTCCGGCGAGCCGTGAACGGGTGTCGCAAAAAGCGGCCATTCGACGAAATTCGGGCGTCTTATGGCCGATTCCCGCAAGAATGTGCGTCTGATGGCGGCCCGTTTTCGACGATTCTGCGACACGGGCCGCGGCGCAGACCCGGGCGACCCACGGTCGTCGGCCGCCTTGTCCGCGCGCGAAAGACCGTTGCGAACCGGCTTGAATCACTTCCCGGACGCAAGAGCCGCCGGGGTTTGCCGAAGATGGCGATGCAGCGTGTCGCGCAAACGCGCGGCTGTGAGCTCGCCGAGATGGGCCTCGACGAGGCGGCCGTTCGTATCGAAATACAGCGTGGTGGGTAGGGCGCGGGCCCCGGCCGCGCGCATGGCCTCCGACTGGGGATCGAGCAGCAGGTGGTCGAACGTCAGTCCCTGCGATTGCACGAACTCGGCCACCGTCTGTGCCGACTCGCCCTGATTGATCATCAGGAAGCGCACGTCGGGGTAGTCCGTCTGCGCCTGCGCGAGCACCGGCATTTCGCGTCGGCACGGCGGGCACCAAGTGGCCCAGAGATTCATCACGATGGGCTGGCCGCGATGACTGTCCAGTGCAATAGCACGGCCGTCGAGGCTGGAGAGCGTGAGCGATGGCAGCGGCGGCGCATCGCGTAGCGCGACGCTCAGGCCGGTGAGCATCACGCCCCAGAGCGCCAGACCCGCGGCCATGCCCGCGAGCATCGGCCGTCGCTGCGTTCGATGACGGCGCGTGCGCCAGAGACCCCATGCCAGCGCGGCGACGGTACCGGCCCAGACGTTGAAGCCGCCGTCGCCAATCGCAACGAACGACCACGGCCGCGCGGCGTATTCGGGCCACCAGCGAATGACGTAGGCCGCGCGCGCGGCGAACAGACCGACGAAGAGGGCGTCGAGCAGCACGCTGGCGGCGACGCGTCGCGATGGCGCATCCGTCTTTCGCAGCAGATAGCGCGCGACCAGCCACGCGAGGATGGCTGCCGCCGCGAGGGCCGCCGTCTTCGCGGAGAACGGGCCGAGTCCGATCATGAAGCCTCCGTGTCTTGTGCCGCATCGAGCCGTTGCAGGAACGTCTGTGCGGTCATTTCGCCGACCATGCGATGTGCACGCACCTCCTTGCCCGTTGCATCGACGAGGATGAGCGTAGGCGGTCCCATCACGCCCCAGCGCTTCATCAGCGCCTGATCGACATCGTCGTTCTTCGTGACGTCGGGGCGCAGCACCTGCATGCGTGCCAGACGTGCGGCCACTGCCGGATCCCCGAAAACGTTGCGCTCGATCACGTGGCAACTCACGCACCAGTCGGCGTAGAAATCGATGAGCGTCCATTGCCCGTTGGCGGCGGCTTGTGCGATGCGCGCGTCTACGTCCTGTTGGGATTTGACGCTGACGTAATCCACCGGTTTTCCCATACGTTGGCCCGTGCCGTCGTTTCCGGCGAGCGCCACGTTAGCCGGTCGTTCCAGCGGGCGCAACAGCGACTCACCGCCTGAGGCCGCGCCGACCAGCAGCAGTATCGACCAGAGGGCGGCGAGCGTCGAGGTGAACACGAGCGTCCAGCACGCCGGTTTGCCGCGAAGCGCCCACGCCCAGCCCGCGATGCCGACGGCAAGACCGACGCCGAGCGCGCCCCATAGCGCGAGGGTGACATGGCCGGGCAGGAAGCGGCTCAGCATCTCGATGGCCATTCCGGCCATCACATAGCCGAAGGCGATACGCACGCGTACCATCCACGGTCCCGGGCGCGGCAGCACACGTGCACCGAACAGCGAAATCGCCAGCAACGGCATGCCCATGCCGAGGCCCATCGCGAACAGCGCGCCGCCACCCATCCATGCGTTGCCCGTCTGGCTGATGTAGAGAAGCGCCCCTGCCAGTGGTGCCGTCATGCAAGGGCCGACGAGCAGGGCGGAGAGGAAACCGAGTGCGGCCGCGCCCGCGAGACTGCCGCCCGTGCGGTTGCGACCGGCGGCGTCCAGACGATCCATGACGAAGGCGGGCAGGCGCAGTTCGAACAGTCCGAACAACGACGCCGCCAGTACCAGAAAGAGCGCGGCGAACGCGCTCAGGAGCCATGGCGATTGAAGCGTCGCCTGGAGATTGGCACCGGCCAATGCGGCCGCGACACCGACGCTCGCGTAAGTGAGCGCCATCGCGACGACATACGCCGACGAGAGCGCCAACGCGCGCCACGGCGACGGGCGGTTCCCGACGATCATCGTGGAGACGATAGGCACCATCGGCAGCACGCATGGCGTGAACGCCAGTAGCAGGCCGAAGCCGAAGAAAAGTAATTTTGCGGCGATGGGGTCGAGTGCTGCGAGTTGGGCGGCCGCGGCCTGATCGGCGGCCAGCGGCGGGGTGTCGCCCGCCGTTTCAGGTGCAGCCGACGTGAGCGCTGAGTCGGCGGCGATGGCGTTCGCCGTCCCCCCTGAACTTGCCGACGCCGAGGTCTCGACTGGGGCAGTGAGGGCCGCCAGCATCGACGATGCGTCCTTCGCTGCCACGCGCGGAACATCACCGGACAGCGAAATTTTCATCTTCTGTGGCGGGTAGCAGATGCCAGCCTTTGCACAGCCTTGCCAATGAAACGTGACGAAGTCCGACGTCGATGCAGGCAACTTCGGTTGCAGATCGTCGTCATAGTAGATCTCGCTTTCTCCGAAGAACTCGTCGACGTGCCGGGTGCCATCGGGAATCGAGAACGAGACCGGTTTGCCGTTGGCATTCTCCACGCGAATCGAATGACGATAAACATAGTGATCCTTAGCAATCCTGCTGCCGATGACAATGTCGTCGCCTTCGCGACGGGGTGTGTCGAGACGCAGCACTTGGGAGACGTCGAGCACCTGGTCGCCGGACTGCCACGGTAGCGCGGCGGCGGCGGGCGTCACGAGGGCGACGCGAAGCGCGCCGAGCGCGCTGAGAAAAATCACAAAGATGAAAACTAGTCGACGAAGCAATCTGTCCTCCTCGGGTCGGTCGAAGCGAGACAGAGCGTGGCGCAGGACGATTAACTGAGCGTTAATACCTCATCTCACCGTCCACCTTGCGTCAACGCGATGCGCGATATACGTAACATGTCACGAGGCGCGAAAGCGGTGTCGGAGACGCTTGGGAGAGGCGTAAATCAATGCGAGTACTGCTGGTAGAGGACGATCCGCTGATCGCGAGCGGCATCGTTGCGGGGCTTTCGACTTTGGGAATACACGTCGAGGCGACTGCGTGCGGCGAGGCGGCCATGGCGGCGCATGCCGAGAACCGCTTCGACGCGCTGGTGCTCGATCTCGGGCTGCCCGACGGCGACGGTCTGAACCTGATCGCCAGCGTACGCGCCGTCGAACCGGACGTTCCCGTGTTGATCCTCACGGCGCGCGACGGCGTCGAACACCGGATCTCGGGGTTGAATGCCGGGGCCGACGACTACATGAGCAAGCCCTTCGACCTGCGGGAACTGGCGGCGCGCTTGCATGCGCTGGTGCGACGCACGCATGGACGCGCCGCGCAGATCATCGAGGCGGGTCCCTTGCGGCTCGATCCGGCGAGCGGGCTGGCGTGGCTCGACGGTGCACCGGTCGAACTGTCGCGTCGCGAGGTCGATTTGCTTGCGTATCTGGCGAGCAGCCGGGGGCGCTGGTTGTCGCCCGACATGCTGCACGTGCGGCTTTACGGCATGACGGAGCGCGTCAACAGCAATGTGTTGAACGTTCACATACATAACGTGCGTCGCAAGCTGGGTTGCGACGTCATCCAGACTGCGCGCGGCCTGGGATATCGGTTGGGATGGGCCTTGTCATGAGCCTTCGACTTAGGGCGGTGCTGATTGCTGGCGTGGCGCTGATCGTCCTGTGGATGGCGGCGGCGGGATGGATGATGCGCGGTGTACGCGCGAGCCTTGACGAAGCGCTCGACGAGCGTCTGGCGATGTCGGCCAGCATGGTGGCGGGCCTGATGGCGCGCGCGGCATTTTCGCCGCATCCCGAGCCGAGAGATTGGGGCGAGGTCATTCGCGCGAGCGGTAGCGACGGGATCGCCTGCGAAATCCGTTCGTTGCAGGGGGCGGTGCTGGCGCAGACCGACGGCAGTCCCAGGACGTCGGCGATGACGTTGCCGACGGGCTTCAGCAAGAGGGAGATCGACGGCCGCAAGTGGCGCATCTATGTGTTGCAGGACGCGGGCGGATATCAGGTGATGACGGCGGATCTCGTCCAGCGACGGGCTGTGTTGACGAATGGCATGTTGCGCGCGGCGGGCATTCCGTTCCTGATTGCGGTCATCGGGGGCTTGATTGCGTTGTGGATCGGCATCGGAAGGGGGCTGAAGCCACTGGAGACGTTACGCGCAACGTTGCGCGCCAAGCGCACTGACGACACCATGCCGGTGGACATCGGAAGCGCACCGAAGGAACTGAAGCCAGTGTTAGTGGCATTGAATGGCTGGCTGGACAGATTGGCGCAGACATTGGCGGGTCAGAGGGCGTTCACGGATGGCGCGGCGCACGAGTTGCGTACGCCGTTGACGGCAATCGACACGCATTTGCAGGTGGCGGCGTTGACGCAGGGGAGTGCATCGAAGCGGGCGTTGCAGCAGGCGAGCGCGGGCGTAAAACGACTGGGTCACACGTTGGATCAGTTGATGACATTGGCGAGGACGGAGGCGCCGATCCACGAGCACGACATATGCGAGTCGGTGACGGAGGTGATCGAGGAGGTCTTGACTGCAATGGGAGAGACGGATCGGGGCCCCTTTTCAATGCGAGTTGGGTCTATGTCTGAGCAGGGGAAAGGGGCGCCGGTCCGTCGTCGAAGTGGCAGGATCTTCGTTAGCATGTCAGCGACAGACACGGGATCGGTGTTGCCGCGTTCGATGCTGGCAACGGCGTTAAGAAACTTGCTGGACAACGCAACGCGCTACTCCCCGGAGGGCAGCGAAATCACGTTGTCGGTGATGGCGGATGCGCTGAACCGGAGATATTGCGTGGAGGTCAGCGACCGAGGCCCGGGCCTTGCTGCTGCGCAAGCGGCGCGACTGGGCCAGCGATTCTGGCGCGGCGATCAGGGGCGGCAGCGCGGTGAGGGTGCCGGGTTGGGCATTTCTATCGTGCAGGCGATTGCGAGGCGTTTCGACGCAACGCTTGAGTTCGCGCCGCGCGAGGGTGGGGGATTGGTGGCGCGATTGTTCGTGCCTGCGGGCGACGGTATGCATGGCGGCGATGCGTCTCGCGTCACCGCCATGCCGACGCTCAGCCAGTCTTCTTCGCTCGCGACGTCCGGGTAGTTTTGGCGGCCGCCGTCGTGGCGGTCTTGGTGGCGGCCTTCTTCGCGGCAGTCGTCCGTTTGCGAGGCGTGGTTGCCGGTGAGTTCGCCTTCCGACTCGTCGCGCGGGGCTTGGCCGCTACGCTCGTCTTGTCTGCCCCGCGCCCGTCGGCCTCTCGCTTTTGCGCGGCCCGTTCGAAGACGGCGAGCACGCGCTCCAGATCGTTTTGTTCGCCATCTTCCAGCGGCACCGCGAAACTCAGTTCCTTCACGGCCTTCGCCAGCAGCCGGATCGACGTTGGCGAAGCATGCGCGAGCATGCCCGGAATGGCCTCCATCGCGGCATTCGGGGCCATGCGCAGCAAACCCGCCTGACGTCGAATGATCTCGCGAAAGCGCTCGATCGAAATCTCGGCGTCGCCGCGCGGCAACGAGCGCGCAAGATTGAACTGCCGCTCGTCCGCTTCGCCGTGCAGACGGTGCACCCAGAGCAACGCGCGAATCCCCGCTTCCAGCACACCGCCCTCACGCACTTCGTGGCGGCGCAGTTCCAGCGCTTCCTGCACGAACGCCACATGCTCGGGCGACGTGCCCGGATGCACCCGCACGGCCGAACCGTCGCTGCCATGCAGCCCGGCGAGCGCCTGCACCCACGGCTGGCCGTAGATCGTCTCGAACGCCTTCTCGTAACCGTCGTCGCGCATGTCGCGGTAAAAGTTCAGCGACTCCTCAATGGCCGTCGACACTGCTGTTTCGAACGCGAGGAACGGATTGTCGGGCGACACCGTCTGACGCGTCTGCCGCACGCGTTCCGCCTTCTCGGCGAACGGCGCCGCAAAGGGATTGCGATCTGACCACAGCTCGTAGCTCACACGCAGGGGATGCAGCAGCCGCATCCAGTACGCCGACGTCGGCGTCACCATCGCGCGCACCCACGGCTGCACGAGACTGCGATACAACCCCAGATGAATGTCGGACAGATGCGCCACCGCTGCGAAACGCCGGTCGCTTTGCGCATCCGGTTGCACGATGGCGCGCACGTCCTCCACGCTGCGACGCTGAATCGACATCACGTAATCGCCTTCGGCAAGCTCGCCGTGCAGCGTGTCGTCGGTCTTGTCGGCGATCTGCGCCTGATAGATGCCCGCGGGCAACACGTCGATCAGATCGATGTTGTTGACGAACTTGCGATGCTCCTTACGCCCGGTGCTGCCCGACACGAAGATGCCGAGATGGCCAATGCTGTCGTGCGTGGCGTAGACGATGGTCTGATCGTGACTGAGCACCTCCGCGTCGTCGCGATACATGTCAGTTACGAAGCCGAGCGCCTGCGGTGGCGGCGTGATGTTATCGCCGTACGAACAGAACACCACGATGGGCGAACGGATGTTGCGCAGGTCGAGCCGAATGCCGTCGCTCGTGATCAGCTCCGCGCTCGTGAGCCGGTTGCCGACGAACAGGTTGTCGACGATGTATTGCATCTCCTGCGCGTTCAGGAAAACGTGCCCGCCCCAGTACTTCTCGAAGCCAAGATAGCGCGGTGCTTCGGTATCGACGTTGGCGTACAGGTGGTACTTCTTACGCCAGAGTGTGTTCGCCGGATCGAGATTTTCGAAGTTCTGCACCAGCCACGCGCCGTCGAAGCGGCCGTCGCCGAGATCGCTCGTGAGTGCCGTGAGCCAACTGCCGCCGAGCAGACCGCCGGAGTAGCGCATCGGATTGCGTCCGCGCCACCCGGCCCAATAGGACACCGGTGCGCCCGCCACGATGATCGGCCCGAACAGCTCGGGGCGCATCGCAGCGGTCATCAGAATCTGCCATCCGGCCTGACAGTTGCCGATGACCGCAGGCTTGCCCGCGCTTTCCGGATGCATCGAAATGACCTTCTCGAGAAACGCCGCTTCGGCGCGCATCACGTCCTCGACCGTTTGTCCGGGAACGGGGTCGGGCAGGAAGCCGACGAAATAGCACGGATGCCCCGCGCGCAACGCCGCACCGATCTCGCTGTCGGGCTTGAAGCCGCCGATACCGGGGCCGTGCCCCGCACGCGGATCGACGACGACGAACGGGCGCGCATTGGGCAGCGTGGGCGTGTCCTTCGGCGGCACGATGCGCATCAGGCAATAGTTGCAGGGACGCGGCAGCGCGTGGGCGTCGAGGATCACCTCGGCGTCGAAGTCGAGCACGTTGGGGGCCGATTCGGCCAGATGCTCCTGGTACTGATTGCCGCGCTGACGCATGACGTCGGCAAACAGCACGCTGCGCTGCCACGCGTCGACAGCGTACTCGGCGGCGGCCGACATCCACGGCAGATTGGCGAGCCACGGATTGGCGGCCAGCCACGGCGCGTCGCCGGGAGCGGCAGACGATGTGGCGCGAGCCCGTCGGGAGGGCTGAGACGAGCGGCGTTCCAGTGCGGCAGACGACTTGGCGGGCATGGCAATGACCTCACAAATCCGGCATGACGGGGTTCGGGAAGCGCCGCGTCCGAGACCGGCGGCGGGCCCTCGCGGTCCGCGTTATGCCATCGAACTGAGCGTGCGACGAAAACGTCGCAGCGAGAAGGCGAAGAACACCGCGCCGATGACCGCGAGCGCTGCGAACTGCACCCACACGACGCCGATCCCGGCGCCACGGAACAGAATGGCTTGACCCAGTTCGACGAAGTGCGTCGTGGGCGCGGCCAGCATCACGTCCTGCACCAGCTTCGGCATGCTTTCGCGCGGCGTGTTCCCGCCCGAGAGCATTTGCAGCGGCAGCAGCACCAGAATCAGCAACATGCCGAACTGCGGCATCGAGCGCGCGAGCGTCGCGAGAAAGATACCCATCGATGTCGTGGCGAACAGGTGCAGTGTCGCCCCCAGCAGGAACAACGCCACCGACCCGCCAATCGGCACGTGCAGCGCGCCGCTCACGATCAGCCACAGCGACATGGCCGCCGCGATCAGCACGACCAGACCCATCGACCATACTTTCGCCAGCATGATCTCGGTCGGTGTCACCGGCATGACGAGCAAATGCTCGATGGTGCCGTGCTCGCGCTCCCGGATCAGCGCCGCACCCGTCAGAATGATCGAGAGCATCGTGATGTTGTTGATGATCTGCATCAGCGCGCCGAACCACGCCCGCTCCAGCGTCGGATTGAAGCGCACGCGCAACGCCAGGTCGACGGGCAGTTCCGGCGTAGATCGGTATCGCTGGAGGAACTCGCGCACTTCCGCCGACACGATCTGCTGCACGTAGCCGCTCCCCGAGAACGCCTGACTCATGCGCGTGGCGTCGACGTTGAGCTGCACTTCGGCGGCGCGCCCCGCCAGCACGTCGCGCTGGAAGTTCGGCGGAATGTTCAGCGCAAACGTGTACGCGCCCTCGTCCATGCCCCGGTCGACGGCGTCTGCCGTAATCATCCGGGGCATGGTGAACTGCGGTGGGTAGAACGCCGCGACGATGCGCTGCGAAAGCGGCGAGGCGTCTTCGTCCACGATGGCGATGGGGGCCATGTGCAACGTCTCGGGTTGCGCCGTGGCCGACGAATAGACCGACGCCGTGAACGTGTAGATGATGAGCACCAGCATCATCGGGTCGCGCACGAGACTCCAGAGCTCCTTCACGCCGAGCCGGTAGATGTTTGCGATGTGCCGCATCCACCGATGCTTGCGACGCGGCGGCGTGGCGCTGGTGTCGTGCGCGGTGGAGGGAGAGGCTTGCGGTGCGTTCGGGCTAGCCATCACTTGTCCTGTTTCTTGAGCAGCATGACCGTGGCGCCCAGAATCACGGGCACCGCGATGAGCATCGGCCAGAAGGCGTTGCCAAGCTCACCGAAGCCGAGCGCCTTGTTGAAGACGCCGCGACTGATGATCAGCATGTAGGTCGCCGGATAGATTTCGCCGATGAACCGGCCCGAGCCTTCCATCGATGGCACCGGCGTAAGCATGCCGGAGAACTGAATCGCCGGAATCATCGTGCCGATCATCGTGAAGAACAGGGCCGCGATCTGACTGCGGGTAAAGGTGGACGCGAGCAGGCCGATACCCGTGGCGACCACGTTGAAAATGAAGACCGCCGTCATCAGCGTCAGGAAGCTGCCTTTGATGGGCACGCCGAAGAGTGTCACGGCGATGAGCGCCATGAGCAGGAAGTTCAGCATGGCGAGCGCCACATACGGAATCTGCTTGCCGATCAGGAATTCGGTGCGCGTGACGGGCGTCACGTACAGATTCAGGATCGAGCCGAGTTCCTTCTCGCGCACTACGGATAGCGCGGTGAGCATCGCAGGGAGCATCAGCAACAGCAGCGGAATCACCGCGGGGACCATCGCCGGAAGACTTTTGACGTCGGGGTTGTAGCGAAAGCGCGTCTCGATGTCGAGCGACGCCGTCGGTTTGACGCCGAGCCGTCGCAAGGACTGATCGGCCAGCCAGTTCTGATGCATGCCCTGCACGTAGCCCTGCACGGTTTCGGCACGCATCGGCATCGCGCCGTCGATCCACGCGCCAACCTGCACGGCTTTGCCGCGCGACACGTCGCGCGCGAAACCCGGCGGAATCTCGATGGCCAGCGCCAGTTCGCCGTCGCGCAGGCGGCGGTCCATGTCGTCGTAATCGGTAATGGGCGGCTGTTCGATGAAGTATCGCGACCCCGCGATGTTGAGCGCGTAGTTCTGGCTCATCGTGGTCTGGTCGCGGTCGAGCACCGCGTAGCGCAGATCTTCGACGTCCATGCTGATGCCGTACCCCATCACCAGCATGAGCACGAGCGAGCCGACCAGCGCCAGCGTGGCGCGCACCGGATCGCGCTGCAACTCCAGCGTCTCGCGCCACAGGTAGCTGATCATGCGGCCGAGCGAGAAGCCCCTGAGCTTGGTATGGGGCGCTGTCGCAGCGGTGGCCACTTCCGTCTTCGGCGTCTCGGGGGCCTCCGGGGTGCCGCCACCGGCCTCCACCAGATATTCGATGAACGCCTGTTCGAGCGTGTCCGCGCCTTTGTCCTTCGTGATCTTCGCGGGCGGATCGGAGACGAGCACCTTGCCCGCGTGCATCAGCGAGATGCGGTCGCAGCGGTCGGCCTCATTCATGAAGTGCGTGGAGATGAAGATGGTCACGCGGTCGCGGCGGGACAACGCCACGAGCAGACGCCAGAAGTTGTCGCGTGCGACCGGATCCACGCCGGACGTGGGTTCATCGAGGATCAGCAATTCGGGCTTGTGCACCATCGCCACGGCCAGCGACAGACGCTGACGCATGCCGAGCGGAATGCTGTCGGGCAGCGCGTCGAGCACGTCGGCCAGCCCGAAGCGCTGCACCATTTCGTCGACACGTGCGTCGACTTCGGCCTCGGGCACGTGGAACAGTCGTGCATGCAGCACGAGGTTCTGATGCACCGTCAGTTCGGTGTAGAGCGAGAATGCCTGCGACATGTAGCCCACGCGACGGCGCGTGTCGATGTCCTTCGGGTCGACTTGATGACCGAACAGCCAGGCCTGTCCTTCGCTTGCTTGCAGCAGACCCGTGAGCATCTTCATCGTGGTCGACTTGCCGCAGCCGTTCGAGCCGAGGAAGCCGAAGATCTCCCCGCGACGAATCCGGAAGTCCACATGATCGACGGCGACGAAATCGCCGAAGCGCATCGTCAGCCCTTTGGCTTCGATGGCGATCTCGGTGTGTTCGTCGATATGCAGCGGTGGGATCACGACCGGCTCATAGCCGCGTTTCTTCTCTTCCGGCAGCAGATCGATGAAGGCGGCTTCGAGGTTATCGCGCTGCGTGCGGGCGAGCAGTTCGGTCGGTGTGCCGGTCGCGAGGACATTGCCTGCGTCCATGGCGACGAGCCAGTCGAAACGCTGTGCTTCGTCCATGTAAGCGGTCGCGACGATCACGCTCATCGCGGGGCGTTCGCGTCGGATCCGCGCGATCAGATCCCAGAACTGCGCGCGGGCGAGCGGGTCCACGCCGGTGGTCGGCTCGTCGAGAATCAGCAGATCGGGATCGTGGATCAGCGCGCAGCACAGACCGAGCTTCTGCTTCATGCCGCCGGAGAGCTTGCCCGCCGGACGATCCAGAAACGGACGCAGACCGGTGCTGCGCGTGAGATCGTCGATGCGGCGGCGTCGCTCGGCGGCGTCGTGACCGAACAGGCGCGCAAAGAATTGCAGGTTCTCCTCGACGGAGAGTGTCGGATACAGGTTCTTGCCCAACCCCTGCGGCATGTAGGCGATGCGTGGGCAGACGAGGTCGCGGTGCGCTTTGCTTGCCATGTCGCCACCCAGCGCTTCGACGGTGCCCGTCTGCACGGCGCGTGCGCCGGCGATCAGCGAGAGCAGCGTCGATTTGCCGACACCGTCCGGCCCGATCAGCCCGACCATGCAGTTCGCCGGGATGTCGATGGAGACGCTATCGAGCGCGACCGTCTTGCGGCCGTACTTCAGCGTGACGTCAACGACATGGACGACCGGCGGTGCGCCGTACCCGGGCGTGTGTTTGCCGTTCTCAGGTGAGGAGGAGTCCGTCATGACGCGCGGCTCACTGCGGCAACCGGATCTGCAACTGGGCGGGCCACTCTGCCTTGCTGTCGGTCTTCACCCATGCCACGCCGGGCAGGCCGGTCTTCACGAGCTTCAGATGCTGTTGCAGCAGTTCGGGCGCGATCTGCGCGCGCACGCGGAACATCAGCTTCTGACGCTCGCTCTCGGTCTCGACCGTCTTCGGCGTGAATTGCGCCGTGCTGGAGACGAACGAAATGCTGGCGGGAATGACGAACTGCGGCGCGGCGTCGAGCACGATGCGGGCTTCGGCGCCCATTGCGAGGCGTCCCGCGACGGCTTCGGGCAGGAAGAACGTCATGTAGACGTCCGACAGGTCGACGAGGTTGAGGACCTTGCCGCCCGCCGCGAGCACTTCGCCCGGCTGCGCGACGCGATACTGCACACGCCCGTCGCGCGGTGCCTTGAGTTCGCTGTCCGTGATATCGGCTTCGATTCGGGTGATGGTGGCCTGTGCGGCTTCGACCGTCGATTTCGATCCGGTGACTTGTGCGTTGGCCGCTTCCACGGCCGATTGCGCGGCGGCGACCTGCGCCTTGGCGGCGGTGACGGCGGCGCGGGTGCTGCGTACGCGTGCGCGGTCGTCGTCGAGCTCCTGCACCGACGATGCGCCTTCCTTCGAGAGCGTTTCCGAGCGCGATAGGCGGCGTTGTGCGGCGTCGAGTTCGGCCTCGCGCGCGGCCACGTTGGCTTCGGCCGTGGCCTTGTCCGACAGACGTGCAGCGGCCTGTGCCTGAATCGCGGCGACGTTGGTGACGGCTTGCTGATACTGCGCGCGCGCTTCGTCGCGCTGGGCGTTGAGCGTGTCGATCTGCATCTTGGCGAGGACTTGCCCCGCCTTCACGAAGTCGCCTTCGCGCACGTAGATCGCTTCGACGCGTCCGGCCATCTTCGTCGCGATATCGACTTCGGTGGCTTCGATGCGTCCGTTACCACTGGCGAAACCGTCGCCCGGGCCGCTGTGGCTGTAGGTCTTCCATCCGTACCATCCCAGCCCGATCACGACGAGCACGATCAGGGCCGGAACGAGTTTCTTGGCGTTGGGAAGCGTCATGTTTTATGACCTCTTTAATTTATTGGACAGTCGGCGCGGTGGTCGCCGTGCCCGGCGATGGCTCGATGACGCGGGGCGTTTGTCCGAACGGTCCCGACGGTGTGTCGGCCGCAGGCATGAGACGGCTGCCGCCGCCGAGCGCCGTGTAGAGCGACACGCGAGCGGAAAGCAGCGCGCGTCGTGTCTGCACCGTGGTTTGTTCGATGGCGAGGAGGTCGCGTTGGGCATCGAGGACTTCGAGGAACGCAGCGGCCCCGTGGTCGTAGCGCAGCTTGGCGAGACGCGCGCGTTCCGCCTGCGCATCCTGCGTCGCTTGCAGAATCGTCACCTGCTCGGCGAGCCAGCGGCGTGCGCTCAACGCATCGGCGACGTCGCGGAATGCGCCCTGAATCGTCTTCTCGTAATTCGCCACCGACTCCACGCGGCGCGCTTCGGCCAGATCGAGATTGTTGACGAGACGTCCGCCCTGGAAGATCGGAATGTTGATGCTCGGCGTGAAGGTCCACGCGGCGCTGCCCGCTTTGAACAGGCCGTCGAGTGCGCTGCTTGCCGTGCCGACCGAACCTGTCAGGGTGATCTGCGGGAAGAACGCCGCGCGCGCTGCGCCAATGTTGGCGTGCGCTGCGCGCAGTTGATACTCGGCGGCGATGATGTCCGGACGATCCTCCAGCAACGACGACGGCAAGCCGGGATCGAGATCGCGCATCAGACTGGCATCGTCGACCGTGCGATCGAGCGCTTGCGGTGAGGTGTCGATGGGCACGCCGACCAGCACTTGCAACGCGTGCGCTTGCGCGGCGCGTTGCTGTTCGAGTTGCGTGACGAGCGCCCGCGCTTGCTGCCAGAGCGTAGTGACTTCGGTGAGATCGAGTTTCGACGTCGAACCGACTTGCTCGCGTCGCGTGAAGATGCGCAGCGACTCGGCGCGGCTGTCGACCGTTTGCTGCGCGAGCGCGATGCGTTCGTCGAATTCGCGCAGACTCAACCACGTCTGCGCAACTTGCGAGATCAGACTGAGTTCCAGCGCGCGGCGCGAGGCGTCGGACGCGAGGTAGTCGTCGAGCGCGGCGTCTTTCAGATTGCGGATGCGGCCCCAGAAGTCCAGCTCCCATGTCGACAGCCCGAGCCCGACCTGATACTGGCTGCTGATGTAGGGATTGCCGGTCAGACTCAGGTCGCCGGGCAGACGCTGCCGTGTGCCGCTCGCACCGATGCCTGCGGACGGAAACAGATCGGCGCGTTGAATGCCGTACACCGCGCGCGCCTGTTCCACACGCGCTAACGCGACGCGCAGATCGCGATTGTTCGCAAGTGCAGTGTCGATGAGGCTGCGTAGCTTCGGATCGGCGAAGTACTCACGCCAGTCGAGCGCGGACGCGGGCTGCGCCGTGGCCGTGGCGGGGGAGGTGCCGACGTCAGACGTCCACACATTGGCGACCGGCGCGGCGGGGCGCTCGTAACTGGGCGCCATCGAGATACAGCCGCTAAGCACCGCAGCGGCAAGCGCGGCCGTGATCGATATGAGGGACCGAGGCCTGTCAGGCCGATTAAGCCTATTGGACCTATGGGGCCGAATGGGCCTGACGGACGTTGGGGACATCGCTTGGGTATTCGCGATGTCGGAACGCATACGTGGATTGCATGGTTTCGCCATAGAAGCTTCGACCTCCCGACGGACACCTAACTATATCGTGGGTGACGTCAATCGGCGTATGCCAAAGAGGTCGAAAAAAGCGAACGGTTGTGCTAAATCAAGAAAGGCCCCGAATCGATTAGAGCGTCGATTCGGGGCCTTTCCGGGTGAAGCGTCACCCGCATGCAATGTAGGGATGCTTGTGCCGTTTTAAACGGCAATGCGCTTCACCTTGGTGCAGCGGTATGAGGAGGCGGGGATCAGTACTCTGCGTCGAGACCGTCCTGCACCTGTTCGGCCGCACGCAGTACGGCGCGCGCCTTGTTCTCCGTCTCTTGCCATTCCGATTCGGGCACGGAGTCGGCCACGATACCGGCGGCGGCTTGCACGTAGAGATTGCCGTCCTTCACCACGCCGGTGCGAATGGCGATGGCAACGTCCATTTCACCGCCGAACGACAGATAGCCCACTGCGCCGCCGTAGAGGCCACGCTTGACCGGTTCGAGTTCGTCGATCAGCTCCATCGCACGCACCTTCGGCGCGCCGGTGAGCGTGCCAGCCGGGAAGGTGGCGCGCAATACGTCGATGTTCGATAGGCCCGGTTGCAGGCGGCCTTCCACCGAACTCACGATGTGCTGCACGTGCGAATACTTCTCGATGACCATCTTGTCGGTGACTTCGACGGTGCCGGTTTGCGCGATGCGGCCCACGTCGTTGCGTGCCAGATCGATCAGCATCACGTGTTCGGCGATTTCCTTGGGGTCGCCGAGCAATTCCTTCGCCAGTTCGGCGTCGCGCTCGGGCGTCGCACCGCGCGGACGCGTGCCTGCGAGCGGACGAATCGTCACGATCTCGTGTTCGCCGTCGGGCGTCTGACGACGTTCCTGACGCACCAGAATCTCCGGCGATGCGCCCACGACCTGGAAGTCGCCGAAGTTGTAGAAGTACATGTACGGCGACGGGTTCAGCGAGCGCAGCGCGCGGTAAAGCGAGAGCGGGGCGTCGCGGTACGGTTTGATGAGGCGCTGGCCGACCTGCACCTGCATCAGTTCACCGGCGGCAATGGCTTCCTTCGCCTTGGCGACGGCGGCCAGATAGTCCGGCTTGGCGAATTCGCGGAAGGTCTCGGTGCGCACGCTGCCGGACGTGACGGGAGCGTCGACCGGCGCTTTCAGGCGCGCGCGCAACTCGCGCAGACGCAGGCGTGCCTTCGAATAGGCTTCCGGCTGCGTGGGGTCGGCGTAGATGATGAGGTAGAGCTTGCCGGTCAGGTTGTCGATCACGGCGAGTTCTTCGGTGAGCAGCAACTGGATGTCCGGCAGATTCAGGTCGTCGCGCGGCGCGGTGTGCGCGAGCTTCTTCTCGATGTAGCGCACGGCGTCGTAGCCGAAGTACCCGGCGAGGCCACCGCAGAAACGCGGCATGCCCGGGCGCAGCGCCACTTTGAAGCGCGCCTGAAACTGGGTGATGAATTCGAGCGGGTCGCCCTCATGCGTCTCGACGACGGCGCCGTCGCGCACGACTTCGGTCTTCGGGCCGAAGCTGCGCAGCAGCGTGTGGGCGGACAGGCCGATGAAGGAGTAGCGCCCGAAGCGCTCGCCGCCGACGACGGACTCCAGCAAGAAGGTGTTCGCACCGCGACGGTCCCCCAACGCCAGCTTGAGATAAAGCGACAGCGGGGTGTCGAGGTCGGCAAAGGCTTCTGCGATCAGCGGGATGCGGTTGAAGCCCTGGTTGGCCAGCGATTTGAATTCGAGTTCGGTCATGTTGCACTCTGCCTGCAAGTTTGCCGGCGGGCGGTCCCGCAATATCGGCGTGGATTGGCGTTGAAACTACCTGAGTCGTGTCGGAGTGGCGTGTGCTGACCCACGTCGCGGCGCATCGGTTCGCAGCGAATCCGCGCGCATCGGCGGCGAGCGCGATGGCTTGGCGAAAGCTGAGGAAACGATGCGTCTCGACGAATCCGCACGCCGTACGGGACCGCGCGCCGATCGATAACTTCTTGGGAACAACAACGATGCAAGAAACGGGTTGCCGAAGACGAACTTCGACGGTCCCGGCCACCCCTTGGGAAGGGTTCAGCAGGACCAGCGTCGCCAGGGCCAGGCCCCCCGGTCGATCACGCTAAGACTCCGTTTCTTGTTCAGGAACATTGCTTGAATGCAGTGTGGAAGATGACGAATTCAGTTCGCCAGTGCGGACGTCGCCTTGGGCAGAATCGCCCGGGCAGCGCCCAGAATTGAGGCGACTATACCATCCGTGTCGATCGTTTGTATAGATTCGCCATGGTTGTAGCCGTACGGCACCGTGAGCGAGCGGCAGCCCGCAGCGCGGGCGGCCTGCGCGTCGTTACCGGAGTCGCCGACGAGCACCGTCTGCGCAGGCGTCACACCGAACGCTTCACACGCTTTGACGAGTGGCATCGGGTCCGGCTTGCGCCTGGGCCACGAGTCGCCGCCGTACACGAGGTCGAACTGATCGCTCAGGCCGTAGTGGGCGAGCAGGTCGACCGCGAAGCGATGCTGCTTGTTCGTGATGCAGGCGACCGGCAGACCGGCTTCGCGCAACGCGGCCAGCCCTTCGCGCACTTCCGGATAGAGCACCGTGTTCTCGCCGTTGATCGACGTGTAGACGGCTTCATACTTGTCTTGCGCACGGTCGAACAGCGCGTCGATGTCCGACTCGGGGAAGCGTTCGGCAAGCGTCTTGCGCACGAGGTTGGCCGTGCCCTTGCCTACGAACGTCATCAGACGCTCGACAGGCACCGGTTCGGCACCGAGGTCGGCGAGCATGGCATTCAACGCGACACCGAAGTCGCCTGCGGTGTCGACAAGCGTGCCGTCGAGGTCGATCAGCACGGCGCGGATGCCGTCCAGCTGGAGATGCGGATTCTGGATCATGCGACGCTCGCGAGTTGGGCACGCATCTGATCGATGACCGTCTTGTAGTCGGGTTTGCCGAAGATGGCCGAACCGGCGACGAACGTGTCCGCGCCTGCGGCCGCGATTTCGGCGATGTTGTCGACCTTCACGCCGCCGTCGATCTCGAGACGGATCTCACGGCCGGTCTCGGCGGTGTACGCGTCGATACGGGCACGCACGGCGCGCAGCTTGTTGAGCGCTTCCGGAATGAACGACTGGCCACCGAAACCGGGGTTGACCGACATGATGAGCACCATATCCAGACGGTCCATCACGTGATCGAGGTAATGCAGCGGGGTGCCGGGATTGAAGACGAGGCCGGCCTTGCAGCCGTTGTCGCGAATCAGGCTGAGCGTGCGGTCCACGTGTTCCGAGGCTTCCGGGTGGAACGTGATCAGATTGGCGCCAGCCTTGGCGAAGTCGGGCACGATGCGGTCGACCGGGCGCACCATCAGGTGCACGTCGATGGGCACGTCCACGTGCGGGCGAATGGCTTCGCAGACCATCGGGCCGATCGTCAGGTTGGGAACGTAATGGTTG
Organism: Pandoraea oxalativorans; assembly: GCF_000972785.3. Lineage (NCBI taxonomy): Bacteria > Pseudomonadati > Pseudomonadota > Betaproteobacteria > Burkholderiales > Burkholderiaceae > Pandoraea > Pandoraea oxalativorans. Next base: position 4,994,546 of record NZ_CP011253.3, on the reverse strand, counting down.
TCCATCACGTCGAAGTGAATCCAGTCGGCGCCCGCCGCCACGACGTTACGGACTTCTTCGCCCAGCCGGGCAAAGTCGGCGGACAGGATGCTGGGGGCGATACAGAATTGCGTCATGGCAGGGCAGGGGGGAAGCGTCAAAAGCGCCATTTTAAAGCTTTCACATGACGCTTGCCCGTTGTGTGCCGCAGGCCCCGGCCCGAAAGCCTTTGCGTGAGTTACAACGCCGGATTCGGCGCTGGATTCGACTCGGCGGCGTTTGAAGCGCGTTTGGCGAGCATCCGGGGGACATTCGACGGGCGTTTGCTGGTTGCGACCCGCGACGACTTGCCGCAGAATGCCTTGCAAAACGGGACAGCATTTGTGTTTATCGCCTGTCACGCTGCTGGAACCCGCCGCCGTCCCATAAGAGTCAGACCAGAACAACATCAGAGAGCCCGCATGCGCTACAGGAACACCCGATGAGCCAGTACGAATTTACCGTCACCGTGCGTCCGCAGTACCTTCCGGAACAATCGGAACCGGATCGGCGGCAGTTTGCCTTCGCCTACACGATCACCATCCGCAATAGCGGCGAGGTACCGGCACAGCTGATTTCACGTCACTGGGTGATTACCGACGGCGACAACAAGGTGCAGGAAGTGAACGGGCTGGGTGTGGTCGGCCATCAGCCGTTCCTCCAGCCTGGCGAACAGTTCGAGTACACGAGCTGGGCGATGGTGGCGACGCCGGTGGGCACCATGCGCGGCGAGTACTTCTGCGTGGCGGAGGACGGCACACGCTTCGAAGCGCCCATCGCGGAATTCGCGCTGACCATGCCGCGCACGCTCCACTGAGCCGGGCATGCGTGCACCGTTGGCGTGGTTTGGCGGACTGGCGCGTCAGCGACGGTCGTCGGACCAGTCTTCCTTCTTGAGCGGGTCGCCGGACGCGTCGCGTGGATCCGCGGGGTCCACCCTGTCCACCCCTTCTACCGTATCGCTTGGCATCGGCCGGGTGGCGCGCATCTGGCGAACCCTGCGTCCGGGCGACGGCTTGCGTCGCAAGATCACGATAGCGGCGACGATCACGATCGCCAGCAACACCTCCGGCAATACCAGCAAGGCCGGATATTCATCGAACAGATTACTCATGACGTCCTTCCTGAATGTGTTCGGGCGGTGGCGCCCGGGCCGGGGCCTGGCGCTCGCCGCGTTTGCCGCATTGCTCTATGGTTGTTCGAGTGTGCCTCCGTCGACCCCGTCGCGTCCAGGCGTTCCGCCGTCGAATGTGGCAACGCCTCCGGCCAGTGCGGGACGCATGCAGGCCGTGACATGGGCCGACGTCGATGGCTGGCAGGATGATTCCCTGATCGGCGCACGTCTCGCGCTCGCCCAAACCTGCGTGAAACTGGGACGTCAGACGAAGTGGCAACCGGCGTGCCGGGCCTCCGAGCAACTCGACGATCTCGACGCTGCCTCGGTGCGTCAGTTCTTCGAGCAGTACTTTACGCCGTTTCGCATCGCGAACTCCGATGGGACGCAGACGGGGCTGATCACCGGTTACTACGAACCGCTGCTGCATGGCTCGCGCGTGCGCAGCGGGGTCTACCAGACGCCGCTGTATAAATGGCCCGCCGGACGCAAGGCCGGATCGCTTCCCGCCCGTGCCGAACTGATGCGCAGCGGCATGTTGCGCGGCTACGAGCTGGTGTACGTCGACGATCCGATCGAGGCGTTCTTCCTGCAAGTCCAGGGCTCCGGTCAGATCGTGCTCGACGACGGCTCGATCATGCGCGTGGGCTACGGCGGCAACAACGATCAGCCGTACAAGTCGATCGGCCGCTGGCTGATCGATCGCGGCGAGATCACGGCGGCGCAGGCGACGATGCAGGGCATTCGTGCCTGGGCGCGCGCGAACCCGTCGCGCGTCGATGCGCTGCTCGACGTGAATCCGCGCTTCGTCTTCTTCCGCGAAATGCCGAACCACGGCGTGGGCGGCATCGAAGGCCCCATCGGCGCGCTGGGCGTGCCCTTGACGGCAGAGCGCTCGATTGCCGTCGATCCGGCGTCGATCCCGCTGGGCAGCCCTGTGTTCCTGTCGACGACGCGTCCGCCGTTCGGGCCGCAGGCCAATTCGCCGATCAACCGGCTGATGTTCGCGCAGGACACCGGCAGTGCAATCAAGGGCGGCGTTCGTGCCGACTTCTTCTGGGGGCTGGGCGACGATGCCGGTGATCTGGCCGGACGCATGCGCCAGAGCGGCAAGATGTGGGTGTTCCTGCCGAACCAGTGAGCCGGAGCGCTTTCGGCAAATTTCGACGCCGACGCCCATGAAAAAGCCCGAGAACGACGCGGGCTTTTTTCATGCTGACGAGATGCCGTGAGCGTCTTAGCGCGGGCGCTTGTCCACGACCCGGCGTGCTTTGCCGACGGAGCGTTCGATGCCGCCGACCGGCTTCACGCGTACCGCACACGACACGCCGATGAGCGTCTTGATGTCGCGCTTGAGTTCACCGCCCGCCGCTTGCAACGCAGCGGCGTCGTCGCATCCGACGGCCGCTTCGACGTCCACCGCCATTGTGTCCATCGGACCTTCCTTGTCCAGAATGATCTGATAGTGCGGGGACAGCACCGGCTGACGCAGCAGCAATTCCTCGATCTGCGACGGGAAGACGTTCACGCCGCGAATGATCATCATGTCGTCCGAACGGCCGGTGATCTTCTCCATCCGACGCATCGTGCGCGCCGTGCCCGGCAGCAGGCGCGTGAGATCGCGCGTGCGGTAACGAATGATCGGCAGCGCTTCCTTCGTGAGCGACGTGAACACCAACTCGCCAAACTCGCCGTCGGGCAGCACTTCACCCGTCTCCGGATCGATGATTTCGGGATAGAAGTGGTCTTCCCAGATGGTCGGACCGTCCTTCGTCTCGGCGCATTCGCAAGCCACGCCCGGGCCCATCACTTCCGACAGGCCGTAGATGTCGACCGCGTCGATTCCCATGCGCTTTTCGATGGCCGTGCGCATGTCGTTCGTCCATGGCTCCGCGCCGAAGATGCCGATGCGCAGCGACGATTCCGCTGCCACGATGCCCTGACGTTCCAGTTCGTCGGCGATCGCGAGCATGTAGCTCGGCGTCACCATGATGATGTCCGGCTTGAAGTCCTGAATCAGTTGCACTTGCTTCTCGGTCTGACCGCCGCCGAACGGAATCACCGTCAGGCCGGCGCGCTCTGCACCGTAGTGCGCACCGAGACCGCCCGTGAACAGGCCATAGCCATAGCTGATATGCACCTTGTCGCCGCGACGCGCACCCGAGGCGCGGATCGAACGTGCGACCAGATCGGCCCAGGTGCTGATGTCGTTAGCGGTGTAGCCCACAACCGTCGGCTTGCCTGTCGTGCCCGAGGACGCATGCACGCGCGAGACCTGCTCCATCGGCACCGCGAACATGCCGAAGGGATAGCTGTCGCGCAGATCCTGCTTCGTCGTGAACGGGAACTTGGCCAGATCGGCCAGCGAGGTCAGTTCGTCCGGGTGGACGCCGGCCTCTTCGAACTTCCGGCGATACACCGGCGAATTCTCGTAGGCATGCCGCAGCGTCGTCTTCAGTCGGTCGAGCTGAAGGGCGCGCAGTTCGTCGAGGCTCGCTTTCTCGATCGGCTCGAGCGGCAAGGCGGTGGTCATGACTGTCTCCTTGGGGTCTTGCTTCTTACGCTGATACGTTGATTACCTCGCGCGCGCCCGATGCCGGAGGTGCGTAATACCGAGTACTGCCGAGTACTACCGAGTACTACGGGGTATTGCCGGACTTCGTCAGACGACGCTGCCCTTGATCTGTGCGGACTTGCCGCGGAACATCGCCACCACCTCACCGGCGCTGTTCGTCAAACGAATGTCGTAAATGCCATGACGCCCTGAGAGCACCTGCTCCTGCGCTTCGGCGGTGAGCGTGTCGCCGCCCGAGACCGGCTTGAGGAACTCGATGCTGCAACCGGCCGCCACCGTCACGACGTTGTAGCTGTTGCAGGCGAACGCAAACGTCGAATCGGCCAGCGTGAACATCAGGCCGCCGTGGCAGATGGCGTGACCGTTGAGGAATTCGTCACGAATGCGCATCGACATACGGGCATAGCCCGGACGCACTTCCTGCAACTCCATGCCCAGCCATTGGCTCGCTCGGTCGGTGCTGTACATCGCTTCGCCCGTCGCGTGGGCGAGTTCTTCCGGCGTCATGTCACTGACGGCTTTGGCGGCGGAGGTTTGGCTCATCGGGGGTTCCTCTTGTGTCTCGTCTAATCTTGTTATGTCGTGGTCTCTTGCGCGGCGCGTGTGGTTTTGGCGTTCGGTGTGCGTCGCTGCCTGTTTTGTTTTTCCTCGGTCCTGCGTACCTTCAGCTTGCTCGGTGCTTCGTCCGTGCTTGTCCGTGCTTCGTCGGCGATCAGCGGCCCTCGAACTTCGGCGCGCGCTTTTGCAGGAACGCGTTCACGCCTTCCGCATAGTCGTAGGAGGCGCCCAGCGAGCGTTGTCCGTCGCGCTCCAGATCCAGTTGCTGATCTAGCGTGTTGGTCGCCGAGGCGTAAAGCGCTTCCTTGATGGTCGCGAGCGCCTTGGTGGGTTGCGTGGCCAGTTGCGTGGCGAGCTTTTGGGCTTCGGGCAACAACGCGTCGTCGTCGACGCATCGCCAGATCAGGCCCCACTGTTCCGCCTGCTCGGCCGAGAGCTTGTCGCCGAGCATCGCCAGTCCCATCGCGCGGGCCATGCCGATGCGTTGCGGCAGGAACCACGTGCCGCCGGTGTCCGGCACGAGGCCGATCTTCACGAAGGCCTGCACGAAGTTGACGCAAGCGCCCGCCAGAACGATGTCGCACGCGAGCGCCAAATTTGCACCCGCCCCTGCGGCGATGCCGTTCACTGCCGCAATCACCGGCATCGGCATGGCGCGCAGCCTGCGCACGAGCGGGTTGAAGTTCTCGTCGATCAGCGCGCCGAGATCGGTCGATGCGCCCGGTGTGAAGTCCAGATCCGCCAGATCCTGCCCGGCGCAGAAGCCGCGGCCCGCACCGGTGATCACAATGGCGCGTGCGCCTTGTGCCTGCGCGGTGTCGAGGGCGTCGCGCAGTTCCGCGTGCATCTGCCGCGTGAAGCTGTTGAGCTTCTCGGGACGGTTGAGCGTGATCGTGGCGACATTGTCTTGCAGCGTCAGTTGAATCGTGGCGGTCATCGGGGGCTGTCTCCGGGGCTCTCTATATAGAAGGGTTATCGCTCAGACGCGCTCGATGGCGATGGCGATGCCCTGACCCACGCCGATGCACATCGTGCACAGCGCGAAGCGGCCGCCCGTGCGGTGAAGCTGATACATCGCCGTCGTCACCAGACGTGCGCCCGACGCACCCAGCGGATGGCCCAGCGCGATCGCGCCGCCATTCGGGTTCACGCGGGCGTCGTCATCGGCGAGGCCGAGTTGACGCATCACCGCCAGGCCCTGGCTGGCGAACGCTTCGTTCAGCTCGATGACGTCGAACTGGTCGAGCGTCATGTTCAGTTGCTTGAGCAACTTGACCGTGGCCGGGGCCGGCCCGATGCCCATGATGCGCGGTGCGACACCGGCGGTCGCCATGCCGAGCACGCGGGCACGCGGCGTGAGGCCATGCAGTTTGGCGGCGCTTTCGCTGGCCAGCAGCAGAGCGCACGAGCCGTCGTTCACGCCGGAGGCGTTGCCGGCGGTGACGGTGCCGTCGGCACGAACCACGCCCTTGAGCTTGCCCAGCGCTTCCATGCTCGTGGCGCGCGGATGTTCGTCATGTTCTACGACGATGGCGTCGCCCTTTTTCTGGGCGATGGACACCGGCGTGATTTCCTGTGCGAGCGTGCCGTCGGCTTGCGCGCGCGCGGCCTTCTCCTGGCTGCGCAGCGCAAAACGGTCCTGATCTTCGCGATTGATCTTGAAGTCGTCGGCCACGTTCTCTGCCGTCTCCGGCATCGAGTCGACGCCGTACTGCGCCTTCATGAGCGGGTTGATGAAGCGCCAGCCGATGGTCGTGTCGAAAATCGCGGCCTGACGCGAGAACGCGCTGTCGGCCTTGCCCATCACGAACGGTGCGCGCGTCATCGATTCGACGCCGCCTGCGATCATCAACCCGGCTTCGCCCGCCTTGATGGCGCGTGCGGCGGTGCCGATGGCGTCCATGCCGGAGCCGCACAGGCGGTTGAGCGTCGCGCCCGGCACGTCGGTGGGCAACTCGGCAAGCAGCGACGCCATGCGAGCGACGTTGCGGTTGTCTTCACCTGCCTGATTGGCGCAGCCGTAAATAACGTCGTCGATCAGCGTCCAGTCGACGTTCGGGTTGCGCGCCATCAGCGCCTTGAGGGGGATCGCGCCGAGGTTGTCGGCGCGAACGTCCTTCAGCGCACCGCCGTAACGGCCGATGGGAGTGCGGATCGCGTCGCAGATGAAGGCTTCGGTCATGGTGTCTCGTTCCTGTCTTGGCTTGGGGCGGGAAGATCGGTCGCGGGGCCTGAGCACTGAAGCGCAGGGGCCATGCGACGGTGAGTGACTATGGTGGTGACTTACCGTCGCAATTGCGTGAGGGGTTTCCCGTCCTCTCTATCTATAGATGTGACTCGATGGACGTGAGTCAGGCAGCGCCCGCTTCGGACTTGGCCGGCACGTGGTGGCGGCTTTGCACGACGCGGAAACGATTGGCAACGAAAGCTGCGTCGGCCAGGCTGGCGTTTGCAGCCGGGTTGCCGCCCGTGCCGTGGTAGTCCGAGTAGGCCGCCGACTGATTGACGAACACGCCGCCGGTCAGATTGAGCGACAGAGCGACGCGGCCTTCGATGGCGGCGTCGAGTGCCAGTGCTTCGCCTTCCGGCGTCGTCGTGTAGGCCGACAGCGTGAGGGCGCCGTGCTGCGCAGCGGTGCGTCCGGCCAGCGCGAAGGCTTGCTCGCCGCTGTCCACCGCGATCACGAACGTGACCGGGCCGAACCATTCTCGGGTGTAGGTGGCTTCGTCGGCGACGTCGAGCGCGACGATCAGCGGCGTGCGCACGCGCGCACCGGCGAAGGCCGGGTGTTCGAGCGTCTGGCTGTCGAGCACCACACGGCCGACCTTGCGGGCTTCGTCGATGCGAGCGAGGACGCCTTCGTTCTGGATCGCGCCGAGCAGTTCGACGGCCTTGGCCGGATCGCTGCACGTCTTCTGAACGCTACCGGCAATGGCGGCCACCACTTCGTCGAACGAGACCTTACCGTCCGGCGTCTGAATTCCGTCTCGCGGGATGTAGATGTTCTGCGGCGCGGTGCACATCTGGCCCGAGTACAGCGCGAGCGAGAAACCGATGTTGCGGGCCATGCCCTTGAGGTCGTCCGTCGAGTCGATCACGATCTGGTTCACGCCGGCCTTCTCGGTGTAGACCTGCGCCTGACGCGCGTTGATCTCCAGCCAGTCGCCGTTGGCGGTGCTGCCGGTGAAATCGATCACGCGCACTTCGTCGCGCTTCGCGAGTTGCTGGACGATGGCGCCGTCGTTCGGGTTGGTCGCGGCGAGCGTGACGACATCCGGATCGAAACCGGCTTCCTTGAGCACTTCACGCGCGATCTTCACGGTGATGGCGAGCGGCAGGATCGCGCCCGGATGCGGTTTGACGACGACGGCATTGCCGGTCGCGAGGCTGGCGAACAGGCCGGGATAGCCGTTCCACGTCGGGAACGTGCAGCAGCCAAGCACCAACGCCACGCCACGCGGCACGACGGTGTAGCGCTTTTCCATCGCCAGCGGCGGGTTCTTGCCCTGCGGCTTTTCCCAGTAGGCGTCTGCCGGAATGCGGCGCAGTTCGTCCCATGCGTAGGCCACGGCTTCGAGACCGCGATCTTGTGCGTGCGGGCCACCGGCCTGAAACGCCATCATGAAAGCCTGACCCGTCGTGTGCATCACGGCGTTGGCCATCTCGAAACTACGTGCGTTCAGGCGCTTGAGGATTTCGAGCGAGACGCCGACCCAGGCGTCCGGCGTCGCGGCGCGCCACGACTTGTGGGCATCCTTCACGCGGGCGAGCAGGGCGTCGATTTCGAATCCGGGGTAGGTCGTGCCGAGCGCAAAGCCGAACGGCGAGGCTTCCTGGCCGACGCTACCCGTGCTGCCGCGCTGCTCCAGCGGGAAGGCGGCGTTCAGATACTGTTTAAAAGCGGCTTCGCCATCGGCGGCGGCCGTCTCGCCATAAGCGCGCGGGCTCGGCATTTCCGTAAACGGGCTCCAGTAACCACGCGTGGCGATGGCCTGAAGGGCGCGCTCGAGAGTCTCTTGGTGTTTGGCGAAGAGGGGATGAGTCATGGTTGTGGATCTGTCCGTGTCGGGATGCGGCTGGCGGATTCGCTATCTTGCGGGCAAGTTCGTGGCTCGCGTGGCAAGACGCAGGGGACGGCACCGGGTCGTCTGACTAATGGGGCTGACGCATGCTTGGACCGATGCTTGTCGTCGCTTCGTCGTCAACATTAATTGACCGACCGGTTGGTTTGTTAATATAGCACCAAATCTTCCGGGCGTGGAGCACGATGATGCCGGGTTTTCCCCGACGGATCCGGGCGGGCGCGCTGTGCGGCGCAAGCGGGCGTGGCGAATGCCGGGCGGGCGGTCGGTTCGGGGAATTCATCGTCGGATGCAACTGGCTCTCGCGCCCGATTTCTCGGACTTTGTCCCGACATTGGATGGCTTGCGGCCTCCAATCTGCGCTGCGGAACGAAAGGTGCGTGCCCGGGGGATCGATGGCATCATGCCTAACCACTGCAGTCGACGCGCCGCGAGCCGCACACCCAGGCCCGTGGAGAGCGCCGCGGCGCCGTCGCAAACCGATGGCGCGCCCATCGCCTTATTTGTTTCCGGCGGCTACCCGGGTATCGAGCCCGAGTAACCGCAGACCCCCGAATCACAAGACGAGACTTTGACTGGAGGAGTAAGAGGATGACGTACGAGAACATTCTGGTGGAGACGCGCGGTCGCGTCGGTCTGATCACGCTGAATCGTCCGAAAGCGCTCAACGCGCTGAATGACGCGCTGGTGGACGAGCTGGGCGCTGCGCTCACCGCCTTCGACGCCGACGAAGCCATCGGTTGCATGGTGATCACCGGGAGTGAGAAGGCGTTCGCCGCCGGCGCCGACATCGGCATGATGTCCAAGTACACGTTCGCCGACGTCTTCAAGGGCGACTACATCACGCGCAACTGGGAGACGGTGCGCCGCATCCGCAAGCCGGTCATCGCTGCAGTGTCGGGATTCGCACTCGGCGGCGGGTGCGAACTGGCGATGATGTGTGACTTCATCATCGCCGCGGACAACGCAAAGTTCGGACAGCCCGAGATCAAGCTTGGGGTGATTCCGGGCGCGGGCGGTACACAGCGTCTCACGCGTGCCGTGTCGAAGGCCAAGGCCATGGACATGTGCCTGACCGCGCGCTTCATGGACGCCATCGAAGCCGAGCGCGCCGGCCTCGTTTCGCGCATCGTGCCGCTCGACAAGTTGCTCGACGAGGCGATCGGCGCGGCCAACACCATTTGTGAATACTCGCTGCCGGTCGTCATGGCTGCGAAGGAAGCCGTCAACCGCGCTTTCGAATCGACTCTCGACGAGGGCGTGCAATTCGAGCGTCGGATGTTCCATTCGCTCTTCGCACTGGAAGACCAGAAGGAAGGCATGGCGGCGTTCGTCGAAAAGCGCAAGCCGGTTTTCAAGCACCGCTGATCTATTGCGAAAAGCCGGGACGGCCGCCGTTGGGGAGGTCGTCCTATGATAGGCTGCCGGTTTTTTCAGCAAGGGACGAAACAATGTCGATGAAACGACGTGCATTTGCGCTGGCCCTGGTGGTGGCCTCGGGGCTGCTGTTGAGTGCCTGCGGGAAGAAGGAAGAATCGGCTGCGGGCCGGTCGGTCGGGCCGGACGGCTCGCAACCTGTGTACGTCGTCGGATCGGACGCTGCCTATGCGCCGTTCGAATTCGAAACCGATACCCGGCAGATCGCCGGTTTCGATATCGATGTGATGAAAGCCGTCGCCGATAAGGCGGGCATCTCCATTCGTTTTATCAATACGCCGTTCGAAGGCATCTTCAATTCGCTGGTGCAGGGCGACCGCGACATCCTGATCTCCGCGATCACGATTACGGACGAACGCAGCAAACAGATGGATTTTTCGAAGCCTTACTTCGAGGCGTCGCAGTTGATCGCCGTGCCCGCGAACTCGACCGTGCAGAAGTTCGACGATTTGAAGTCGATGAAGGTCGGCGTGCAGACGGCGACGACGGGCGACGAAGTCGTGCAGAAACTGATGGGCAAGAACAATCCGTCGGTCAAACGTTTCGAAGGCACGCCGCTGGCAATGAAGGAACTCGAAGCGGGGGGCGTTGATGCAGTGGTCGCAGATAACGGTGTCGTGGTGAACTTCATTGCGAATAATCCGAATGCGAAGCTTCGCACGGTCGCTGACAGCAGCTTCCCGAAGGAGTACTACGGCATTGCGGTGCGCAAGGGCGATGCCGAGTTGCTGGCCAAGATCAACAAGGGTGTCGATGCGATCAAGGCGGATGGCACGTATGACGCCATCTACGAGCGGTACTTCGGTAAGAAGTAGTCCCGAAGTCACCTGGCATACAGCGCCTGCCGACGCTGTATGAAATGAAAAAACCCCGTCGCGACGGGGCTTTTTCATGGGTTTTCAAATTATTTTCACAAAGTGCTTGCCAGGGTTCGGGGTTTTCACTAATATTCCGTCTCTCGCAACGACAGCGACGCAGCGAAAGCAGCGACGAAGTTGAAGCGACGGGCTGGAAAGCCCGGTGGTTAGTGGTTTTGGAGCTTGCGAGTCGCTACGGCGACGAACGAAGAAAGCGAAAAAAACTGTTGACGACGACGAGAAGCTGCGACATAATCTCACTTCTCTGCTGCTGATGCAGCGACGCAGAAAACGAAGCGACGGCGCGGTAACAAAGCGACGAAGTTAAGTCAGATGCGATTGATCTTTAAAAATTAAACAACCGATAAGTGTGGGCACTCGATGAATGGTGCGTCTGCTTCGGCAGATAAGCTTTAAATTTATTGAGGCTCACATAGTAATAGGTAAGTTAAGTAATTAACTTGTCAGCATACTTTGAGAGCGACCGGTTCGAGTGATTTATCACGAAAAACCGAAAACAGTAACAGGTTTAAACTGAAGAGTTTGATCCTGGCTCAGATTGAACGCTGGCGGCATGCCTTACACATGCAAGTCGAACGGCAGCACGGGTGCTTGCACCTGGTGGCGAGTGGCGAACGGGTGAGTAATATATCGGAACGTACCTTGTAGTGGGGGATAGCTCGGCGAAAGCCGGATTAATACCGCATACGCTCTGAGGAGGAAAGCGGGGGACCTTCGGGCCTCGCGCTACAAGAGCGGCCGATATCAGATTAGCTAGTTGGTGGGGTAAAAGCTTACCAAGGCGACGATCTGTAGCTGGTCTGAGAGGACGACCAGCCACACTGGGACTGAGACACGGCCCAGACTCCTACGGGAGGCAGCAGTGGGGAATTTTGGACAATGGGCGAAAGCCTGATCCAGCAATGCCGCGTGTGTGAAGAAGGCCTTCGGGTTGTAAAGCACTTTTGTCCGGAAAGAAATCCTCTGGGTTAATACCTCGGGGGGATGACGGTACCGGAAGAATAAGCACCGGCTAACTACGTGCCAGCAGCCGCGGTAATACGTAGGGTGCAAGCGTTAATCGGAATTACTGGGCGTAAAGCGTGCGCAGGCGGTTTTGTAAGACGGATGTGAAATCCCCGGGCTTAACCTGGGAACTGCATTCGTGACTGCAAGGCTAGAGTATGGCAGAGGGGGGTAGAATTCCACGTGTAGCAGTGAAATGCGTAGAGATGTGGAGGAATACCGATGGCGAAGGCAGCCCCCTGGGCCAATACTGACGCTCATGCACGAAAGCGTGGGGAGCAAACAGGATTAGATACCCTGGTAGTCCACGCCCTAAACGATGTCAACTAGTTGTTGGGGATTCATTTCCTTAGTAACGAAGCTAACGCGTGAAGTTGACCGCCTGGGGAGTACGGTCGCAAGATTAAAACTCAAAGGAATTGACGGGGACCCGCACAAGCGGTGGATGATGTGGATTAATTCGATGCAACGCGAAAAACCTTACCTACCCTTGACATGTACGGAAGTCCGCTGAGAGGTGGATGTGCTCGAAAGAGAACCGTAACACAGGTGCTGCATGGCTGTCGTCAGCTCGTGTCGTGAGATGTTGGGTTAAGTCCCGCAACGAGCGCAACCCTTGTCCTTAGTTGCTACGCAAGAGCACTCTAAGGAGACTGCCGGTGACAAACCGGAGGAAGGTGGGGATGACGTCAAGTCCTCATGGCCCTTATGGGTAGGGCTTCACACGTCATACAATGGTCGGTACAGAGGGCTGCCAAACCGCGAGGTGGAGCTAACCCCAGAAAACCGATCGTAGTCCGGATCGCAGTCTGCAACTCGACTGCGTGAAGCTGGAATCGCTAGTAATCGCGGATCAGCATGTCGCGGTGAATACGTTCCCGGGTCTTGTACACACCGCCCGTCACACCATGGGAGTGGGTTTTGCCAGAAGTAGGTAGCCTAACCGTAAGGAGGGCGCTTACCACGGCAGGATTCATGACTGGGGTGAAGTCGTAACAAGGTAGCCGTAGGGGAACCTGCGGCTGGATCACCTCCTTTCTAGAGCATGCACTGGAAGTTGAGTGTTCACGCTTATCGGTTGTTGACTGCGTAGATCTAAGTCGGGTCTATAGCTCAGTTGGTTAGAGCACCGTCTTGATAAGGCGGGGGTCGATGGTTCGAGTCCATCTAGACCCACCAAGCTTTTTAACCACTGTGCGACAGACTCAAGTGGTGGTAAGTCGGCTTGATTGGGGGATTAGCTCAGCTGGGAGAGCACCTGCTTTGCAAGCAGGGGGTCGTCGGTTCGATCCCGTCATCCTCCACCAATACCTTAGATCGCATCGATGTCAGTCAAAAGCAAGTTATCTCAGTGGTACTTCTGAAGTAAATCCCTGAAAATGAATGCTTTTGAATGACAACAATGTCATGCAGTTTATGTTCTTTAACAATTTGGAAGAAGAAGTAGTACAACGGAAGCGCGTTAGAGATGGCGCGTGGAAATTGTACGGGTTGTGATTGTATCAACCAGTATTTAAGTGATCGAAAGATGACTTGGAATACGGCACAACGCTAATACTCAACCTGTAGCGAATGTCTGGCTTCGGCAAGACACACTCGTTATAGGGTCAAGCGAATAAGTGCATGTGGTGGATGCCTTGGCGATTACAGGCGATGAAGGACGCGATAGCCTGCGAAAAGTTGTGGGGAGCTGGCAAATAAGCATTGATCCACAAATGTCCGAATGGGGAAACCCGGCCTTTTAGGTCATCCTAGACTGAATACATAGGTCTAGCGAAGCGAACGCGGCGAACTGAAACATCTAAGTAGCTGCAGGAAAAGAAATCAACCGAGATTCCCAAAGTAGTGGCGAGCGAAATGGGACCAGCCTTCAAGATTTAGCACCGGTGTTATCAAAACGGAATGGAAAGTCCGGCCATAGTGGGTGATAGCCCCGTATGAGAAAACCCTGGTGTGGAACTAAGCTTGAGAAAAGTAGGGCGGGACACGTGAAATCCTGTCTGAAGATGGGGGGACCATCCTCCAAGGCTAAATACTCGTAATCGACCGATAGTGAACCAGTACCGTGAGGGAAAGGCGAAAAGAACCCCGGGAGGGGAGTGAAATAGATCCTGAAACCGCATGCATACAAACAGTCGGAGCCTCGTAAGGGGTGACGGCGTACCTTTTGTATAATGGGTCAGCGACTTACATTCAGTGGCAAGCTTAACCGAATAGGGAAGGCGTAGCGAAAGCGAGTCCGAATAGGGCGTTCAGTCGCTGGGTGTAGACCCGAAACCAAGTGATCTATCCATGGCCAGGTTGAAGGTGCGGTAACACGTACTGGAGGACCGAACCCACTAACGTTGAAAAGTTAGGGGATGAGCTGTGGATAGGGGTGAAAGGCTAAACAAACTTGGAAATAGCTGGTTCTCTCCGAAAACTATTTAGGTAGTGCCTCGTGTATCACCTTCGGGGGTAGAGCACTGTCATGGTTGAGGGGTCCATTGCGGATTACCTCGCCATAGCAAACTCCGAATACCGAAGAGTGCAATCACGGGAGACAGACATCGGGTGCTAACGTCCGGTGTCAAGAGGGAAACAACCCAGACCGCCAGCTAAGGTCCCTAAATATTGCTAAGTGGGAAACGAAGTGGGAAGGCTAAAACAGTCAGGAGGTTGGCTTAGAAGCAGCCACCCTTTAAAGAAAGCGTAATAGCTCACTGATCGAGTCGTCCTGCGCGGAAGATGTAACGGGGCTAAGCAATATACCGAAGCTGCGGATGCGAGCTTGCTCGCATGGTAGGAGAGCGTTCTGTAAGCCTGTGAAGGTGTCTTGTAAAGGATGCTGGAGGTATCAGAAGTGCGAATGCTGACATGAGTAGCGATAAAGGGGGTGAAAGGCCCCCTCGCCGTAAGCCCAAGGTTTCCTACGCAACGTTCATCGGCGTAGGGTGAGTCGGCCCCTAAGGCGAGGCAGAGATGCGTAGCTGATGGGAAGCAGGTTAATATTCCTGCACCGTCGTATGATGCGATGGGGGGACGGATCGCGGAAGGTTGTCCGGGTGTTGGAAGTCCCGGTCCCTGCAGTGGAGAAGGCGCTTAGGCAAATCCGGGCGCGTAATTCAAGGCTGTGGGGCGAGCGAACTTGTTCGCGAAGCAATTGGAAGTGGTTCCAAGAAAAGCCTCTAAGCTTCAGTCATACGAGACCGTACCGCAAACCGACACAGGTGGGCGAGATGAGTATTCTAAGGCGCTTGAGAGAACTCGGGAGAAGGAACTCGGCAAATTGGTACCGTAACTTCGGGATAAGGTACGCCCTTGTAGCTTAACTGGCCTGCGCCAGGAGGGTGAAGGGGTTGCAATAAACTGGTGGCTGCGACTGTTTAATAAAAACACAGCACTCTGCAAACACGAAAGTGGACGTATAGGGTGTGACGCCTGCCCGGTGCCGGAAGATTAAATGATGGGGTGCAAGCTCTTGATTGAAGTCCCGGTAAACGGCGGCCGTAACTATAACGGTCCTAAGGTAGCGAAATTCCTTGTCGGGTAAGTTCCGACCTGCACGAATGGCGTAACGATGGCCACACTGTCTCCTCCCGAGACTCAGCGAAGTTGAAGTGTTTGTGATGATGCAATCTACCCGCGGCTAGACGGAAAGACCCCATGAACCTTTACTGTAGCTTTGCATTGGACTTTGAACCGGTCTGTGTAGGATAGGTGGGAGGCTTTGAAGCAGGAACGCTAGTTTCTGTGGAGCCGTCCTTGAAATACCACCCTGGTTTGTTTGAGGTTCTAACCTAGGTCCGTAATCCGGATCGGGGACAGTGCATGGTAGGCAGTTTGACTGGGGCGGTCTCCTCCCAAAGTGTAACGGAGGAGTACGAAGGTACGCTAGGTACGGTCGGAAATCGTGCTGATAGTGCAATGGCAAAAGCGTGCTTAACTGCGAGACTGACAAGTCGAGCAGGTGCGAAAGCAGGTCATAGTGATCCGGTGGTTCTGTATGGAAGGGCCATCGCTCAACGGATAAAAGGTACTCTGGGGATAACAGGCTGATACCGCCCAAGAGTTCATATCGACGGCGGTGTTTGGCACCTCGATGTCGGCTCATCTCATCCTGGGGCTGTAGCCGGTCCCAAGGGTATGGCTGTTCGCCATTTAAAGAGGTACGTGAGCTGGGTTTAAAACGTCGTGAGACAGTTTGGTCCCTATCTGCCGTGGGCGTTGGAAGTTTGAAGGGGGCTGCTCCTAGTACGAGAGGACCGGAGTGGACGAACCTCTGGTGTACCGGTTGTCACGCCAGTGGCATCGCCGGGTAGCTATGTTCGGAAGAGATAACCGCTGAAAGCATCTAAGCGGGAAACTCGCCTTAAGATGAGACTTCCCTAGGAACTCGATTCCTTTGAAGGGTCGTTCAAGACCAGGACGTTGATAGGTCAGGTGTGGAAGCGCAGTAATGCGTTAAGCTAACTGATACTAATTGCCCGTAAGGCTTGATCCTATAACCAGTGTGTTTTTCCTGGTGTGAGTATCGCTGTGCCGATACACTCACAACCCACAAGAATTGTTGTACTACGCTTCTTCCGAATTGGTTTTGCTGACCCCGCTCAGCAGAACATACAAGTTAAGCCTGATGACCATAGCGAGTTGGAACCACCCCTTCCCATCCCGAACAGGACCGTGAAACGACTCCACGCCGATGATAGTGCGGATACCCGTGTGAAAGTAGGTAATCGTCAGGCTCCCCTTAAAAACCCCTTGCTACTCACGTAGCAAGGGGTTTTTGCTTTGTGGGGCGTATTTGTACACGAATCCACTGCACCGTCAGTTCCGGGTGTCGCTTCGCACTTCAACAGCGTTGTTCGGCTGCAGGTCCGAGGTAACGGGGCCGCTAACACCACGATCCAGTCTCCAGAATGCCCCCAGCGACCGGCCAATCAGGCTCGGTTGCCTTAACAGGCTGTGCCTTGGTCAGCGCTTTGGTTATGGCTCTCGGTTAATCGATCATCTCAAATAGCGTCGATTAGACAGATGGTATGAACGCCGCCCTCCCTTCGCGCTGGATTCAGGCCCCGGACACGGAAGTGACTTTGGGAGTGTTGGGTCCCTCCAGAACCGAATGGCATCAATGTGCCAAAGTGGAGGTGTCGCGACCACTTGAGGAACGGAGGGACCATCATGAATACTACGACGTTCGGGCTCGACATTGCAAAGCGGGCTTTCCAGATGTATTGGGTCGAAACGGAAACGGGAGAGATTGTGAACCGGCGGTTCACGAAGCAACAGGTTATAGAATTTCTTGGCCAGCGACCGGCCGGACGGGTGGCTTTGGAAGCCTGCGGAAGTGCGCACTGGTGGGCACGCAAGATCGTAGCGCTGGGTCATGAAGTCGTATTGCTGCATGCGAGATTCATCCGCCCGTTCGTCCAGAATAACAAGACCGATGCGACGGACGCTCGTGCGATCTGGACGGCAGCACAGCAACCCGGCATGCGTTCGGTAGCACCGAAGACAGCGGATCAGCAGGCCACGCTGGCCCTGCATCGCATGCGTTCACTGCTAGTCAAGTCACGTACCATGCAAGTCAACCAGTTGCGCGGCCTGCTGTACGAATTTGGCGTGACGCTCAAAGCGGGTCGCGTCGCCGGCCTTGCCGAGGTCCGCGAGCGACTACATGAAATCGAAGAGGTCGTTCCGGGCACGTTGTTCGATGCGCTGCGCGACCAGCTTCAGCACATCGAGCGGATCGACGGCGAGATCAGGAAACTCGAGAGACAGATCGTTGCCTGGCAACGACAGGAGGCGGCATGTCAGCGGGTCGCTACGATTCCAGGTATCGGACCATTGACGGCGACAGCCCTGGTCGCGACGATCGGCGATCCTGCTGCATTCAAATCCGGACGTGAGCTTGCCGCGTACCTCGGCCTGGTTCCCAGGCAAAGCGGTACAGGCGGCAAGGTACGGTTGGGCGGCATAAGCAAGCGCGGCGACAGCTATATACGCATGCTACTGATTCACGGTGCACGAGCGGTCATGTTCAAGAGCAGGAGCAAGGGCGCCTGGAGCGAGCAACTGTCCCTGCGTCGGCCTACGAATGTGGGTAAAGGCTCGAGGAGTACCGTCTTGATGGGAGGCGAGTCTGTGGGTATGGAGCGGCCCCATGAAACACCGGACACAGCGACCCACTTACAATAACGGGTAGGCATAAGACTGTGTTTTTGACTAACACCAAGCAGGAAGTGATGGAAGTGTTGACGGGCCCAGAGCGCCGGCGTCGCTGGACGGCGGAGCAGAAACTGTCGATGGTTCGCGAGAGTTTCGAACCGGGAAAATCGGTTTCAATGGTCGCGCGCCATTACGGCGTGAACCCGAACCAGCTATTCCACTGGCGCAAGCTGTACCAGGACGGTAGCCTGTCAGCGGTCAAGGCTGGCGAAGAAGTGGTTCCGGCATCGGAGTTGGCTGATGCGCTCAAGCAGATTCGCGAGCTGCAACGGATGCTCGGCAAAAAAACAATGGAGAACGAGATTCTCCGGGAAGCAGTTGAATACAGCCGAGCAAAAAAATGGATAGCGCACTCGCCCTTGCTGCCGGAGGACGGCCAGTGAAACTGGTCTGTGAAGTTCTCGGCGTGTCGCGCTCGAACGTATCGGCACGACTGTCGCGTCCGGCGACGTGGCGCGATGGCCGGCAATCAAGGCCGACCGACGACGAAACTGTAGTCGAGGAAATCCGCCGTGTCGTCGGCGATTTGCCCAGCTATGGCTACCGGCGGGTTTGGGGCACGTTGCGCAACGAGCGCGTTGCAGTTGGACTGGCGCCGTTCAATGCCAAGCGCATTTATCGCATCATGCGAACGCATGGGCTGCTGACGCAGCGCCGACCGATTGCGCCGCGAGCCCACCGTCGACATGATGGCAAAGTGGCCGTCGCGCGCAGCAATCAGCGATGGTGCTCGGACGGCTTCGAGTTCCGCTGCGACAACGGCGAGCCGCTGCGTGTGACGTTTGCGCTGGATTGCTGCGACCGAGAAGCGATGAGCTGGGCGGCGACGACAGCAGGCCACAGCGGCGACATTGTGCGCGACGTGATGCTGGCCGCAGTGGAAAATCGGTTCGGCAACGAGGTGCATACGCCGTCCGAAATCGAGTGGCTGAGCGACAATGGTTCGGGCTATACGGCTGACGATACGCGCCGGTTTGCGATGAACATCGGACTAAAGCCATTGACCACGCCCGTGTGCAGTCCGCAAAGTAACGGCATGGCCGAGAGCTTCGTGAAAACGATGAAGCGCGACTACGTCGCCTTCATGCCGAAGCCGGATGCTGCAACCGCTGCTCACAATCTGGCCATTGCATTTGAGCATTACAACGAGAAGCACCCCCATAGCGCGCTGAAATACCGCTCGCCTCGCGAGTTCCGGCGCTCGATGGATTCAGCAACCTTAGTGTGATGGTGTGTCCGGTTTTACAGGGTCAACTCCAGGGTACTTTTGCGTCCACCAAATGAAATGGTGGGCGCAAAAGTGGACAAGGTTTTGAGTGTGGCTGTGGAAGCGGTACCTTACCGACGAGCGAATTTCTCAATGGAGTTCAAGCGCGCAACGGTTGAGGCAACGTTAAGGCCAGGTGCGTCGGTTGCTTTGACGGCGCGCAAGGCAGGCATCAACGCCAACTTGTTATTCAAATGGCGCCGGCATTATCTGGCTGGCGCTTACGGTGATGTCACGCCTGAGCTTGTTACTCGCCAGAGTTCTGCGGCTTCGGTGACCGAGTTTGTTCCCGTGACGATCACGAAGGCTCTCGTTGGTATCCCCACGCCGTCGGCAGACCAAGCAGTCCCGACCTCACGATGTTCATTGCGGCACGAGGGGAAGATCGAGTTGGTGATGCGTGGCGGCACAATGCGCTTCGATGGTCCGCTGAGTTTGGAGTTACTGCGCGAGTTGATCTCGGAGCTACGCACATGATCGGGTTGCCCTCGAACACGCGGGTGTGGATTGCCGCTGGCGTCACGGATATGCGCTGCGGCTTTAATAGCCTGGCAGCCAAGGTCGAGTTGGTGCTGCAAAAGGACCCGTTCTCGGGGCACATCTTTCTGTTTCGTGGCCGGCGCGGTGATCTGCTCAAGGCCCTGTACTGGAGCGATGGCGGGCTGTGCCTGCTGGCCAAGCGGCTGGAGAAGGGGCGATTCGCGTGGCCACGGGCCGATGGTGGTGTCGTGGCACTCACCACTGCGCAGCTCTCACTCTTGCTTGAAGGGTTCGATTGGCGCGAGCCCATCGACGCGGCTCGCCCACGCAGTGCGAGATAACGTATTTTTTGGGAGATATCCGATAGGCAACGGGTGCTCTGGGCGATAGGCTTACGTCATGAGCTTCTCCCGCGCCAATCTGCCTGACGACATCGATGCCCTCAAGGCGTTGGTGTTGGCTAGCCAGCAGGTTTTGCACGAACGCGAAACACAGCTCGCCGAGCTGCAGACGCGCCTCACATCGCGCGAGCAAGAGATTGCGCATTTGAAGCTGCTCATCGACAAACTCAAGCGTATGCAGTTTGGACGAAAGTCGGAGAAACTGGCGCGTCAGATCGAACAGCTTGAGCTGCGCCTGGAAGATCTGCAGGCCGACGAAGGTGCCACCGAGGCGGCCACGCCGATCAAGTCCCAGGCAAAAGTCCGAGTCGAGCGCCAGGCGCTGCCGGAGCACCTCGAGCGCGAAGTGCGCGTCTACCTACCCGAGGCAGACGATTGCCCGGCCTGCGGTGGTAACCTCAAGCCGCTGGGCGAAGACGTCTCGGAGCAGCTCGAATACGTGCGAGCGCACTTCCGTGTGATTCGCCACCGCCGCCCCAAGCTCGCTTGTGCGTGCTGCGACACGATTGTGCAGCAGCCGGCACCGAGTCGCCCGATTGAGCGTGGCGTGGCCGGCCCCAATCTGCTCGCACACATTATCACCAGCAAATTCCTCGACCACCAACCGCTGTACCGCCAGCAGGCAATCTATGCCCGTGACGGCGTGGAACTCGAGGCCGGGCAGATGGGGCATTGGCTGGGGCGTGTTTGCTGGTTGCTCGATCCACTGGTAGACGCCGTGCGAGCCTACGCGCTGGGCGGCACCAAGGTCCACGGCGATGACACACCATTACCGGTGTTAGAGCCCGGGCGAGGCAGCACAAAGACCGGACGGCTCTGGGTGTACGTGCGTGACGACCGGCCGTGCGGCTCGGATGAGGCGCCCGCGGTGTGGTTTGCCTACACGTCGGATCGGCGTGGTGAGCACCCACAGCGACATCTGGCAAGCTTTAGCGGGGTGCTGCAAGCCGATGCGTTTGCCGGTTACGCGCCGCTCTTTGAGGACGGCAGCATCCGCGAAGCGGCGTGCATGGCGCACGCGCGACGCAAGATCTACGACCTGCATGCGGTACGCCCCAGCGCCATTACAGAAGAAGCGCTGCACCGCATCGGCGAGCTATATCGCATAGAAGCCGAAATCCGGGGTAAGCCGCCTGATGAACGACGGCAGGTGCGCCAAACTCGGGCGGTACCGCGACTCGAGGCACTGCGACAATGGTACGAGTCGGTATTGCCCATGCTCTCGGCCAAATCCGACACGACCAAAGCGATTCAGTATTCTCTGAACCGCTGGCCTGCACTCGCCTATTACTGCGAGGACGGGCAAGCGGAGATCGACAATCTGATTGCCGAGCGTGCGCTGCGCGGCGTGGCGATTGGCCGCCGCAATTATCTGTTTGCTGGCGCTGATTCGGGCGGTGAGCGTGCTGCGGCGATGTACAGCCTCATCGGTACGGCACGCTTGAACGGCATCAACCCGGAAGCCTACCTCGCCCACGTGCTCGAGCGCATTGCCGATCATCCGGCCAATCGGATCGACGAGTTGCTGCCATGGAATGTGGCGCAGCAACTGCCTGACACCGCCAAGATCGAGCCCATTCGCTAACCGCCATTTACCGGCGCGTCAACAACCCGATCTACGGTACACATCGAGTGCTTACGAATGTGGTTGCCGTCGCGCTGGCAAACAAGATGGCGCGAACAGCGTGGTCGTTACTCGCGCACGACAAAACTTACCAGACAGACTACGCAGCACAAAGGGCTAGCTGAAAAGCAGGGGTATCGAGCACGAGTCACGCAGACAGGTTGCGAAGGTCGATAACGATGTGATGGCGAGACAGGTTGGTCCGCAAGAACGTAAGCCTGATTGACGCTGTGCGCTTCGAGCGCGCTAGACAGTAGAGGTCGTTCTTGGCGAATTCCATCAGGGCGCGCAGGCTGGCCTGCAGACGCCGGATATAAGCCTGCAACCAAATTCTCGTCCAATGTCACAACGATATTACCTTGCAAGCCGGGCGGCGTTCATATAAGCGTCAAGCAGCATGGCCGGTCAGCGACAACTATCTTGGCCGGTCAACGGGTGTAGTTGTCGCTGGTTAAGAGGCCATAGTTGTCGTTCCTCCTTCGCAATTGTCGTTAGGTAATTGACGCCGGCGGGCGCTTTGTTTGTCGCTGGCCTTACGACGGCGATAGCTTTCGACGTTGAGCTCGAAGATCGTCGAGTGATGGACGAGCCGGTCGATAGCGGCGATCGTCATGCCCGGATCAGGGAAGACATCGTTCCATCCAGAGAAGGGCTGGTTGGCCGTAATCAGCAGGCTTTTGCGCTCATATCTCTCGGCGATCAGCTCGAACAGCACGCTGGTTTCGGCCTGGTCCTTGCGAGCGTATGACAGGTCATCCAGGATGATGAGATCGAAGCGATCGAGCTTCGCGAGCGCGGACGGCAGTTGCAGGCTTTGGCGCGCGGCCTGGAGCTTCTGGACAAGTTCAGCGGTGCGCGTGAACAGCACGCGATAACCGGCGTCGATCAACGCATGACCGAGGGCTGAGCCCAAATGACTCTTGCCGCCGCCCGGCGGGCCGAACAGGAGAATTGTGGCGCCTTTCTCCAGCCAGGATTCTCCGGTGGCCAGCGCCGTAACATGCGCCTTCGAGACCATCGGCACCATGCCGAAGTCGAAGGTAGCAAGCGTCTTCGTCGGGTCCAGATGCGACTCGGTACGGTGCCGCTCAATGCGTCGTTTGGCGCGTTCGGCCAGTTCGTGCTCAAGCAGCGCCCCAAGCAATCGCGTAGCGGGCCAGCCTTCCTTGTCAGAGCGCTCAACGAACTCGGGCCATAGCCTGCCGATCGTCGGCAGGCGTAACTCGTTCAACATCAGGGCCAGACGGCCGTTGTCGTGGGCAGGGGCGTTCATGCTGCCACCTTGTCGAGAAGCTCGTCATAGAGCGCAACGGGCGGCATCTCGACCACCACCTCGGGACATAGGGCCTGACGCGGCGCGAATTCATTGCACAACTGCTTTAGATCGGGCAGCTCGCCTGCTGCGAGCAACGCATCAAGCCGTTCGGCCAATAACGCCTCAACGCCGTGGTGGCCCGCGAGTTCAAGCAGACCCACCATGGTCTTGCAGGCCTGCCGTTGCGTCAGTTGCGCCTCCAGCCGCTCCCAGGTCCGGCGGTAGGTGTTAGCGCCGATGTAAAACTGACCCACCGGGGATGCGGCTATTTTCTTGGACTGTTTTACGTCGTTAACCCGAGGCTTTCACGGTACTCGATGGGGCTGAGATAGCCAAGGGAGCCCTTGATCCGCTTTTCGTTGTACCAGCGAATGTAGGCGTTCAGTGCCTCTACGAATTGCACGATGGTCGTCGAACGCCAGTCCCCTGGATAGAACATTTCGGTCTTCAGCCTTCCGAAGAATCCCTCACAGGCCGCATTGTCTGGTGAGCAGGCTTTACGCGACATGGATCGGATCAGATTAGCCTTTGCAACTCGCGATAGCCAGCCAGGCCAACGGTAGTGGCCACCCCGATCGGAATGTACGATCGGCTTCTCATCGTCCTCGGTCACGGTCTCGATAGCCGCATCTAACATGGTATTCACGAGCTCGGCGTCGGGGCTTGTGCCAATCGACCAACTGACTACCATGCCATCGAAGCAGTCGATCATCGGCGATAGATATACCTTCCCGGCCGGGATCTGGAACTCGGAGATATCCGTCAGCCACTTTTCGTTGGGGGCGGTAGCGTGGAAATCGCGATTGATGATGTTATCTGGGGCAGGGCTAATTTCCCCGACATAAGAACGATATCGGCGCCGCTTGGGCCTCGCCGCGTAGAGGCCGCCTTGTTTCATGAGGCGACGCACGACTTTCTCCGATAGAAACACGCGTTGTCTGCTGAGCGCTGCCTGCACCCGACGATAGCCGTAGGATCGGTGATTGTCCTCGAAGATTTCCGCAACGGTACGACGAACTTCGGCATATTTGTCGGCAACCCGCATGGGCGACCGATGGTAGAAATAGGAGCTGCGCGCCAAGTCCAGCTGCTCAAGCAGCTCAGCCAAAACGTACTGCTCTCTCAGGGCGTCAACCAGCGTCGTCTTCTCCCGGTTGCTCAGGAGTTGCAGGTCGACGCCCAGGTCTTTTTTTAGGAGTTCATTCGCCTTCTTCAACAGGTCCTGTTCAAGCTGCAGATTGCGAATTTTGCGCTGGAGCGCTTCGACCTGCCGTTCCAGTTCGTCCCGATCTGTCTCTGCGGGCGAGCCTTTGTCGCGTTTCATGGATGCAGGAGCCTCTCGGCCGAGTAACTGGTTCTTCCAGTTGTACAGCGTCACCCTGTCGACGTCCAGCTTTCGGGCCACCGCCTCTGCACTTCCTTCCCGTGTGCACAGTTCGTACACCGCAGCCTGCTTGGACACCAATGAAGCAGTTGGTCGACCGGCCTTGCCAACCACGCATTTCCTGGTTTCCGGATAGCGCTCGCGAACCCACTCCGTTAGTATCTGGCGACAGGGATAGCCCAATGTCCTGAGGGTGAAGGCGAAGCAGCGCCCGTGGTTGACGTAATGCTCGAGTGCTACGTTCTTCTGTTCTTCTGAGTACTTCGGCTTTACGCGAACATACCCCCTCTGCAGATCGCCAATCTTCTCGAATTCGTTACACCACGCCTTGAGAGAATTCTTCGTCGGGTAACCCAACTGGCGAATGGTCGCTTTGCTGCGCTTCCCGAGTTTCAGGTACAGCTCGACCGCCCGAACGCGTTCTTGGTATGAATACATGGACTACCTTCAAAGTAGTCCAAGATTTTGTCCGCATCCCCGTAGGCAGGCCGGTCAGCGAAGTCACGATGGCCGCGAAGCATCAATGCCTGCTCGAGCGCTTCCTTCAGATACCGATGCGAGGATTCCACGCTGCCGTTCTCATGGCCCAGGCCGCGATTGTTGCGCGTGCCATTCATGCCGTAATGGTCGAGCAGCGCTGCGTAACGCGCCGTGAAGTCCTCCTGCTCCGTCAGGTTCTTGAAGGCGGCCGACAGGCTGTCAGATCGATGTTCACGGGGACAGCCGCCCGCCTGCCATAGCGCGTTCTGCAATCCGGCCGCGAGGGCTTCGAAACTCTCGCCCCCCTCAACCACGTTCGCGTACTCCCAGCGCGAGAACGCCAGCACGAAGTGATACAGCCGGTGACCGAACGGGGCGCCACCGATCGTCACGCACAGCTTGCTCATATCAGTGAAGTCCGACAGTCCGCGCACACCGGGCTGATGCTCCTGCGGGAAGAACACCTCTTGAGTGGGGCCCTCGAGAGCGCGCCACTGGCGAATACGCCGCTCCAGCGTGCGCCGCATACTATCGGGATAACGATCCGGGTGATCATCTTGCAGCTTGCGTAAGACCGTGATGCCCATCAGGTGGGGCGAGTTACGCAGCAGCGGCACGACTTCGCGGTCCCAGACGTCGACAAACGGATCGGGACGGGTCCGCCAGGAATGCCGCGGCTTCTGGGATGGCAAAGTGGCGTCACGTTCGATACGGCGTGCCGTACGCACGCTGATGCCGGTCTTGGCGGCCGCGACTTCCTGCGGGTGGTGTTTGCGCTTGTTCATGTAGAGACGAACCTGTTGGTCGGTAATGCGGGTTCCAGACATGAGCTGACCGCTTCCTCAAGCTTCGGTCAGTTCATCCTAAGCCCCGTCGACCCGGCGTCGCCGGTGGCTCGTCGTCTCCGGCGGCTACGCCGCCTCCAACGCCTCACCACCGGCCAAAACAATCGTCAACGACCGGCCAAGATAATTGTCGCCGCCCAGTCGATAGAGCCGCGTTGCAATATGCACGGCGTCTCGGGTCGCGCGATTCTGCAAGTCATCTAATCGATGTGCGTTGTTGTAACGCCGGCACGAAGTGAAATTCCGGGTAGATCGTCGTGCATTTCTCGCTTAGCATTCGACCACGCGGTTGGGAGTTCGGGGAGTAAAACGGGTGGTCGAACGAAATAGAAATAGGCATTACGCATGGTTGCAGGTCGGGTTGGTGAGCTTTAGTGCTGCCATCGCGATCGGCGGTATTGGTGGATGTGCGTCGCAAGACGTGTCGATCGCGCATGCTTCAGCTTCGACGGCGTTGCCTCATCATGAGGAAATCGCACCGCTCTCCGCGGCTGTTGATGCCGAAGGCCTTCCTCCGCATTGGGAAACATATCTTGTCACTCGCAACGAGCGCCTGACGCACTATGAGCAGACTACGGATAGCGAAGGCATCGCAGTGATTCGTGCAACCGTTGACGGTTCGGCGTCCGGCATTGCACAGAAGCTCGATATTCCCGTATATCCCGGTGGGAAGCTGACGTGGCGTTGGCGCGCGGATGGCATGCCGGTCGACGCGGACATCCGTACGAAGCGATACGATGATGCACCGCTGCGCATTGCGCTCGCCTTTGACGGCGACGCAGGCAAACTCTCGATGCAAGATCACATGCACCGTGAGTTGGCCCGAATGGTCAGCGGCCGGGAGTTGCCGTTCGCGACGCTGATGTACACGTGGGGTGACGAAAAACTCGCCGTGAATGACGTGGCGCCTAATCCCTACGCCGCCCGCATCCGTTCCGTCGTCGTCGAGACGGGGACGAGCAACCTCGGCCAGTGGCTGACATATTCCCGGGATATCGCGAAGGATTACGAAAAAGCGTTTGGTGAACCGCCAGGCCGCCTAATCGGCATCGCCATCATGAGTGACGGCGATAATACGCAGTCCAAGTTCACCGCATGGTACGGCGACATCCACCTGGACACAGACGGCATTCCCACGACGACGGCAGCAAAATAGCTACTGATGCCACCAATAAAAGCGAAAAAGCCAGCAATTCATATTGCTGGCTTTTTTGTTGAGCGCTGAGATGTCAGTGCCGTTCACTCATTTATTGCGCTCGAAATACGTCTCGACCAGCTTGACCCAATAGGTGCCACCGAGCGGCAGCAGATCATCGTTGAAGTCATAGCTGGCATTGTGAAGGTTGCAAGGACCGAGGCCGTGGCCGCTGTCCCGGTGCGTCCCATCCCCATTCCCGATGAAAACGTAGGCACCCGGTTTCTCGAGCAGCATGAACGAGAAATCTTCCGCGCCCATCGTGGGCTCGACCTTGTCATTGACGTTCTCGTCGCCCACCACTTGCCGCATCACATCGGCACACAGCGCAGCCATGCCCGGCTCGTTAATGGTCGGTGGGTAGTTGCGGTGAAACTCGATTTCGGCCGTGCAACCGAGCCCCTTGGCCACAAACTCGGAAACCTCGCGAAGTCGCGTCTCGATCAGATCGAGGACCTCGATCGAGAACGTGCGAATCGTACCGCCAAGCCATGCCAAATCAGGAACAACGTTCGTCGTATCGCCAGCGTGGATTTGCGTGATCGAGAGTACTGCCGCGTCAATCGGGCGCTTATTTCGAGTAATGATGCTCTGTAGCGCCTGAGCGACCTGGACGGCCGCAATCACCGGATCGATCCCTGCGTTCGGAATACCGGCATGCGTACCCTTGCCGCGAATCGAAATCTTGAATTCGTTGCTCGAAGCCATCATCGGCCCAGGCGTGACGGCGAAGGTGCCCGTCGGTACGCCTGGCCAATTGTGCATGCCGAACACTGCCTGCATCGGAAACCGTTCGAACAACCCGTCCTTGATCATCTCGCGGGCACCGCCACCGCCTTCCTCCGCTGGTTGGAAAATCAGGTAGACCGTGCCGTCGAAATTCCGGTGTTTCTGCAGATATTGCGCCGCAGCAAGCAGCATGGCGGTGTGTCCGTCATGCCCGCAGGCGTGCATCTTCCCTTCATGCCGCGAGGCATGTTCGAAGGTATTGGCTTCGTGAATCGGGAGTGCGTCCATGTCGGCGCGCAGACCGATCGCGCGGTCGCTGCTGCCATTCTTGATGATGCCGACGAGGCCGGTCTTGCCAAGGCCACGATGAATCGGGATGCCCCATTGGGTCAACGTGTCGGCGACGACGTCGGAGGTGCGTTTCTCTTCGAAGCACAGCTCGGGGTGCGCGTGGATGTCGCGTCGGATGGTCTGGATTTCGCCGCGAGCGGCGTCGATTTCTGGAATGAGCTTCATGACGGGGTTTCCTGCGGAGCGCAATGGCTCATCTTACCCCTAATGGGCAAGTCTGGCACTCCGCTCGGAAATGTCCGAACGGGCGGTCGGAATCGCCCGAAAAAAGCCGGAAATGCCCGTGTGGCGGGGCAGTCCACGGGCGAACGTAATACAATATCGCCAGCGCGCCAATGTCCCCGAGCGCGCAAATTTGGTAGAGAGAGGAGTAGTTTGATGACGACCAATACCCACGTCGTTCGGGCCGCATGCCCGCATGACTGCCCCGATACATGCGCCATGCATGTGACGGTGGAGAACGGCGTCGCGATCAAGGTCCAGGGAGATGCGGACCATCCGACGACCAAGGGTGTCCTGTGTACGAAAGTCTCTCGTTACACCGAACGAACGTATCACCCGGATCGTCTGCTGCACCCGCTGAAGCGCGTTGGGCCGAAGGGCAGCGGCGAGTTCGTGCGGGTGAGCTGGGACGAAGCGCTCGATGAGATCGCGACCCGCTTAGGCGCCATTGCGGCCCGAGAGCCCGAAGCGATCCTGCCGTACAGCTACGCCGGTACGATGGGCTTCGTGCAGGGCGAGTCGATGGCCGCACGATTCTTCAATAAACTCGGTGCGTCCGATCTTGACCGCACCATCTGTGCGAGCGCAGGGGCCGCAGGGCTTCGGTATACGTATGGCGCTGGCGTCGGCATGCATGTCGAGCATTTCGTCGACAGCAAACTGATCCTCATCTGGGGGAGCAATCCCATCACGTCGAGCGTGCACTTCTGGGCCATTGCCCAGGAAGCCAAGCGACGGGGCGCCAAGCTGATTGCCATCGATCCCTACCGATCCCTCACTGCCGAGAAGTGCCATCAGCACATCGCACTGCTGCCGGGCACCGATGCGGCGTTGGCGCTGGGCATGATGCATGTGCTGATCGCAGAAGATCTGGTCGATCACGAGTACATCGCGCGTCACACGGTCGGTTACAGCGAGCTCAAGGGTCGCGTTCGTCGCTACACGCCGGCGCGAGTCGCCGAGATTTGCGGCATTCCCGAAGAAACGGTGACGACGCTGGCGCGCGAGTACGCCAGCGCGAAGCCTGCCGCCATTCGTCTTAACTACGGCATGCAGCGCGCGAAGGGCGGTGGTCAGGCAACCCGCGCGGTGGCCTGTCTCCCGGCGCTGATCGGTGCATGGCGGGACCCGGCAGGTGGCCTGCTGATGTCGACGTCCGGCTATGCGCCGGTGGATGTGGCGGCACAGGCGCGCCCCGATCTGCGGGCGCGTCAGGACAAACCGGCGCGCACCGTGAATATGAGCGCCATCGGGGACGCGTTGTGTCATCCGGGGGACGACGTTTTCGGCCCGAAGATCGAGGCGCTGGTGGTTTACAACAGCAACCCGGTGGCCGTTGCACCTGAGTCGAGCAAGGTCGCGGCTGGCTTCGCGCGTGAAGATCTCTTCACTGTCGTACTTGAGCACTTCCAGACGGACACGGCAGACTATGCCGACTTCGTGCTGCCTGCGACGACGCAGTTAGAGCATCTGGACATTCACAAGGCCTACGGTCACACGTATCTGCTCGCGAATAACCCGGCCATCGCGCCGCTCGGCGAGTCGAAACCGAACTCGGAGATTTTCCGTCTGCTGGCCCGGCGGATGGGCTGGCAGGAGCCGTGTTTTTCCGATACCGACGACCAACTGGCAGCGCAATCGATTCACTGGAGCGATGCTCGTATGGCTGGCAGTGACTGGGAGACGCTCAAACGTGACGGGTGGATTCGCTACGATCTGCCTGAGGCACCCTTTGCGAACGGCCAGTTTTATACGCCGTCCGGTAAATGCGAGTTCTACTCCGAGCGTATGCGTGAAGAAGGATTCGATCCGCTACCGGATTGGGTGCCGCCGTACGAATCGGTCGCCAGTAATCCGGAATTGGCTGAGCGCTATCCGCTGGCCATGATTTCGCCGCCGGCGCGCAATTTCCTGAATTCCAGCTTCGTTAACGTCGACAGTCTTCGGGCTTCAATCGGAGAGCCCACGTTGGATATTCATCCGAAGGACGCGGCACCACGCGGCATCTCGGATGGTGCGAACGTTCGTATTTTCAACGACCGTGGCACGCTCAGTGCCAAGGCTCGGGTTACGGAGAAAGCGCGGGAGGGCGTTGTGGTCGGGCTTTCGATCTGGTGGAAGAAGCTCGCGCCGGATGGAAAAAACGCCAACGAAGTCACCAGCCAGCAACTCACCGATCTTGGCCGGGCGCCGACGTTTTACGATTGCCTGGTCGACGTCGCACCGGTCTGATGGCGGCGACGTTCCGAGCCGGTTCCCAGTTCGTTCCGAGTCCCTTCCGAACCCATACCCAGGAGTCCAGCAATGCCGATTTTGCTTGCGAGGCTCCTGCGCCGGGCTTCCCGGGGCGCGGGACTCGCTCTCACGATGGCCTTCGCAATTGGGCTTCCGGGCTGCGCGCAGGTCGGCTACTATGCGCAGTCGATCAACGGCCACTTCACCGTCTTACATGAAGCGCAGCCGGTCAGTGATTTGCTGGCGGATCCGTCTATCGATCCGCGTTTGCGCTCACGGCTGATCGAGGCAGAGCAAATTCGAAGCTACGCCGTCTCGGCACTCGGCGAACCGGATAACGGCAGCTATCGTAGCTATGCCGATCTCAAGCGGCCATTCGTTGTGTACAACGTGTTCGCCGCACCAGCCCTGTCCCTGAAGCTCCATGAGTCGTGCCTATTGGTTGTGGGTTGCGTCGAGTACCGTGGCTATTACTCGCGTGAGTCCGCCGAGGCATACGCGGCCGAACTTCATAGGGACGGCTGGGAGACCTTCGTCGCGGGAATCCCTGCCTATTCGACGCTGGGCTATTTCGACGATCCGCTGCTCAACACCTTTATCTATCTCCCGCGGGCGGAAGTTGCGCGCATGATCTTCCACGAACTTGCGCATCAGATTCTGTTCGTTCGGGGAGATACGGCGTTTAACGAGTCCTTCGCCGTGACCGTCGAGACGGTGGGGGTTAGGCGCTGGCTTGCGGCGCACCCCGACGCGGCGATCGAGTACGACCGTTACGATGCGCATCGCCGCCAGTTCCGCAAATTGGTCGACGGGTATCGCAAACGTCTCGCAGCCGTGTATGACAGCTCGGAAGCGGACGCGGAAAAGATAGCGAACAAGACCGTGCTATTCGATCGTATGCGTGCGGATTACGACGCGCTGAAGACGTCCTGGGGCGGTTACAAGGGCTTCGATCTGTGGTTTGCCACGGACCTGAACAACGCCAAGATCGGATCGTTCGCGACCTATAACCAGTGGGTGCCTGCGTTTATGGCGCTGCTAGCGCAAGAGCACGACGACCTGCCGACGTTCTACGCAGCGGTCAAAGCCATGTCGAAACGGCCGGAAGCAGAACGAAATGCGACGCTCGCAGCATTGGACGGTACGCCAGCGGCTGCCGCTGCCCGAGCGCTACTGGATGCCCCGATGCAGGCTGTGCGGTGATCTGCGTGTGAAGTGTGTTCGTGGGACTTCGCTATCGCTACGAAATGACCGACTTCAAATCCCCGAGCAGCAGATAAAGTTGCTGCCGCTGATCTTCAGGCAAGGCGCCAAGACGTTGCTCAATCCATTGCTCATGAGCGCGGGCCATATTGGAAAACGCCTTCTTTCCACGCGCCGTCAGTTTGATCAGAAACGCGCGCCGGTCGTTGACGACGGTCTCGCGCGTCACCCAGCCTTCTTTCTCCAACTGATCGGTGATGCCGGTCACGTTTCCGCCGGTTACCATCATCCGTTTGCTGAGCTCACCCATCTTCAGTCCTTCCGGGTGGCGATCAAGCTGCGCGAGCAAATCGAAGCGCGGAAGCGTGCAGTCAAACTCCTGACGCAGGCGTGAGCGGATGTCCGTCTCGATCAGGTTGGCGCAGGTTAGCAGCCGCAACCAGAGCCGCAGTGCGTCGTGCTCGCGATCGTGGGCTCGCGTTTCGAGATCGAGAGAATCGGAGTCGGCGAGGCTCATGGTCGATGGTGGAGAATTTACAGTATGGAAATTTTAGGTTTGAAATAATCGCCGGGTCAAGATAGGGCGGCTACCGGGCCGGGGTGATGGGATCAAGGGCGGTTGTGCTGTGCGATTGACGCACAAAAAAAGGGCACCCGAAGGTGCCCTTTCGCCAAAGCCTAAGTGACAGAAACTGTCAGCTTAGAACTTGTGACGGATACCGGCCGTAACAGCGAATTGGTTCGAGCTGTTCGAGAAGCCCAGGCCGTTCAACGATGCGCCGCCAGGAGCGTCGTTGTTGGCGTGTTGCCACAGACCAACCAGGTACGTGTCCGTGCGCTTCGACAGGAAGTAGTCGACGCCCAGGTTGACTTGGTGGTACTTCGGCGAACCGCTGTTGCCTGCCAGAGCGATCGTCGACCACGTGTACGTGTACGATGCGCCGAGTTGCAGAGCCGGGGTCAGCATGTACTTGGCGTTCAGTTCGGCGTTGTCGAACTTCCAGCTGCCGCCACCAACGTATTGGTACACGCTGTGTGCGTAGACCAGACCCAGCGTGGCCGGACCGAAGGCGTACGAACCGCCTGCCGATGCGATCCATGCCTTGTCGCTGGCAACCAGGCCGCCGAGCGTCATCGGGGTCGTAGCATCGCCACCGTTGTTGATCACACCGGTCGAGTTGCTAGCCGGCGAACCAAGGTACAAGTAGCCTGCGCCGAACGACACCGGGCCGTTAGCGTAGCCCAGACCGAACGAGTAAGCACGGTTGTTGGCGAAGCCCGAACCCGTCGAACCGTTGTTAGCCGAGTTCGAGAAGCCATACATACCGCCGGCGCTGAAGCCGTTGTAGTTGACCGTCGTGTACTTGACCGAGTTGTTGACGCGGAACGAGTTGTTCAGGTTGTCGTTATCGAACGGGTGAGCGCCCGCGAACGTCGACCATTGGCTACCCGAAGCGTACGGGCCAACGAAGTCAACCACGGAGTCGTACTGACGACCGATGGTGAACGTGCCAGCCGTTGCGCTGCTCAGACCAACGTAGGCTTGACGACCGAACATACGGCCGTTCTGGCCCAGCGTGCCCGAACCCAGGTTGAAGCCGTTTTCCAAGACGAAGATCGCCTTCAGGCCGCCACCGAGGTCCTCAGCACCCTTCAGGCCCCAACGCGAACCTTGCAGGTTACCGTTGGCGAACTGGAAGTTCTTCGAGGTGTTACCCGTGCCAGCCAGGTTGCCACCAGTCTTGCTGACGTACTGCAGGCCAGCGTCGATGATACCGTACAGGGTCACGCTGCTTTGAGCGTGAGCAGCGCCAGCGAATGCGCCGAGCACACCCAGAGCGAGAAGCGACTTTTTCATTGAGTGATCTCCAAAGGATTGTGAGATTTGTTTAACAAGGTCACTAGTGATAACGTCCTTGCTAATCAACTTCGCGAGAAGTTGGACGTAATGTAACAAATTCACTTTAGGCGGCAAAGGAAAAGGCCGGTTTTACGCGGGTTCGCGGCGGGTTTTGTTTCGTTTACGCAACATCGCGGAAACCGGCCTCTGGCGGGCATTTCGCGCGTTTGCGCCCGCGCAAGGCGCGCCGGACAAAGGGGCGTATCATTGGCCGCGGACGTGAAAGAATCGTCCTGCATTCCGTATTGTGAAAGATTTGAGTGAGTCGAAAGTACGATGTTCTCCGACAGTCTGATCTCCGAGCTCGACCGAGGTCTGCGTGCCATCGCAGGCGTCACGCAAGCGTCCCGTCCGACTCCCGCTGCGATCCAATCCGAAAATAGCGCCCCCCCCGCAGGCGACGACGCGCTGACGGCCGAAGAGCGGCGTCACGTGGCCGGGCTCATGCGCGTGAATCACGTCGGTGAGGTGTGTGCGCAAGCGTTGTATCAGGCGCAGAAGCTGGCGACGAAGCGCCCGGAGTTGCGCACGGCGTTCGAGCACGCGGGCAAGGAAGAGGAGGACCACCTCGCGTGGACGGCGCACCGTCTCTCGGAGCTCGGTTCGCGTCCCAGTCTGCTCAATCCGTTGTGGTACGCGGGGGCTTTTGCCATCGGCTTCGTCGCCGGAAAGTGCGGCGACAAGGTGAGTCTCGGCTTCATGTCGGAGACTGAGCGTCAGGTCGAGCATCATCTGGACAGCCATCTAGATGACTTGCCGGCGCACGACCTGCGTTCGCGGGCCATCGTCGATCAGATGCGTCTGGACGAGATCGAACACGGGCAGGCCGCGCGTGACGCGGGCGGTATCGAGCTGCCTGCGCCGGTCCAGCGCGTCATGCGCGCTGCGGCAAAGGTCATGACGACGACCGCCTACTATATATAGAGCGTCCGCAAGAACTCCCCCGAAAGACCCCTGCCTCCTGCATCGATTCCCTCTCGTGTGAGCGCGTGCCGACCGGTTTTCCACGGTGTCGGCACGGCGTGAGCGCGCACTACGCCGTATCGACAGTGCTGACGGGGCCTCGCGCGAAGTGCTGCTCGAAATATGAGGTTCCACTTTCACTATCGCACTTATGTCTTTAATTTTCCTGACAAAATTCCGTTTTCCAACTTTAGGAAAGTGAGCTAAGTCATTGTTCTGACTACCAAATTCCCTCTGAAAAATGGGTGAAACGCTTGACCGCCCATACACTCTCCTCTAAAGTGGGAAATAGTGTGAGAAAGTGTATTTTTGTGTGGTGTAGAGCACAAAATCTTTCTCTTTCGGCATGACGGGCAGACGGAAGAAATCTCACGGGAGCGCACGTGTTTCAGGGAGCCTCGGCACTTTCACTGGATGCAAAGGGACGGATGTCGATTCCGGCCCGGCACCGTGACGTGCTTCAAGGCGACGCTGAAGGCAAGGTGACGATCACCAAGCACCCGGATGGATGTCTGCTGCTGTTCCCGCGTCCCGAATGGGAGGTCTTCCGCGGCAAGATCGCCGCACTGCCGATGGACGCGCACTGGTGGCGACGCATCTTCCTGGGCAACGCAGCCGACGTCGAGATGGATTCTGCGGGCCGTGTCCTGGTGGCGCCCGAATTGCGCGCCGCCGCGGGCATGGACAAGGAAGTCATGCTGCTGGGCATGGGCAGTCATTTCGAACTCTGGGATGCCGCGACGTATGCCGCCAAGGAACAGGCAGCGATGGCGCAGGGCATGCCGGAAGCACTGAAGAACTTCACTTTTTGACAGATCAGGTGGTCCGACGAGCATGGCGCACGCGGTGGAAACGGTAATGCAGCACCGCACGGTCCTGCTAGAGGAGGCCGTGGATGCCTTGCTGTGGCGCGACGATGGCGTCTACGTCGACGGCACGTTCGGCCGCGGCGGGCACAGTCGCAGGCTGCTCGAGCGGCTGGGTGCCCAGGGGAGACTGATCGCATTCGACAAGGATCCCCAAGCGATCGCGGAGGCGGCAAAGATTGCCGATCCGCGATTTTCGATTGAGCACGAGAGCTTCGCGACGTTGCGCGAGGCGCTGGCCCGGCGCGGTATCGACAAGGTGTCGGGCGTTTTGCTGGATCTGGGCGTGTCGTCGCCGCAAATCGACGACCCGGCGCGCGGGTTCAGTTTTCGGGCCGACGGTCCGCTCGATATGCGCATGGATCCCACGCGCGGCGAGTCGGCTGCCGATTGGCTGGCCCGGGCAACGCTGGAAGAAATGACGGAGGTCATCAAGGACTATGGGGAAGAACGGTTTGCTTTTCAGATTGCAAAGGCGCTTGTTGCTCGCCGGGCAGACGCCGACCGCCTCGGGCCTCTCGTCAGTACACGCGAGCTTGCCTCGATCGTGGCGGGCGCCGTCAAAACCCGTGAGAAGGGCAAGGACCCGGCAACACGTACCTTTCAGGCTCTACGGATTCACGTCAATCAAGAGCTTGCGGACTTGCAGATAGCACTGGATGTGGCGGCCGATGTCCTCGAAACGGGAGGCAGACTCGTGGCGATCAGCTTTCATTCACTGGAAGACCGGATCGTGAAGCGCTTCATGCAGGCTCGCTCAAGCGCGCCGGCGGTGGATCGCCGCGTGCCCTTGCGCGCCCACGAAATTCCCGAGCCGCCGTTCAAAGCCAGCCGCAAGATCAAGCCATCCGCCGCCGAAGTGGAGGCGAACGCTCGTTCGCGCTCGGCGATCATGCGGGTCATGGAGCGGGTGTCGACATGAGCCGCCTCAATGTCCTCCTGCTCGCCGTGCTGATCGGCTGCGCCCTTTCCCTGATCAATGCGCAATATCGTGCGCGCGGCACGTTCGTCGAACTGAACCGCGAGCAGGCGCTCGAGCATCAATTGCTGCAGGACTGGGACCGTCTCCAGTATGAACAGAGCGCACAGAGCAAGAGCGCCCGTATCGAGAGCGTCGCCCGTAGCGACCTGAAGATGCAGGCCGTCTCGCCTGGCCGCACGCAATATCTGTCCGCGCTGGCCGGCAGCACGGGCGCGATGGTGGACGTGCCGGTGCCGACCGCGAGCGCCGCGTCCGCCCCTGCGAGCGGAGGCAAACGATGATTCGCCGCAAAGACGCCAAAGCCAAGACCAAGGATGTGCAGTTCTCTGCCAGCCCGGTCCTGTCCGTGCGTCTGCCGATGTGGCGCTCGAAGATGCTCGTCTTCGTGATCTTCGGCGCGTTCGCGTCGCTGGTCGCACGTGCCTTCTGGATTCAGGGGCCGGGCAACGCCTTCTATCAACGTCAGGGCGAGAGCCGTTACGAACGCACACTGGAGATGTCCGCCACGCGCGGCAAAGTGTTCGACCGTAACGGACAGGTGCTTGCCACCAGTCTGCCCGTGAAGGCTATTTGGGCGATTCCGGAAGACGTGCCCGACGACGTCTCGACGCAGCAGGTGCGTCAGCTCTCGAAGCTGCTCGAGATGAGCGAGTCGGATCTGCGTCGCAAATTCAATCAGGAAAAGAGCTTCGTCTATGTGAAGCGTCAGGTCCTGCCGGACGTGGCCAAGCAAGTCGCCGACCTCGACATCCCCGGCGTGTATCAGCGCAAGGAGTACAAGCGCTTCTATCCGGAAGGCGAGATCGCGGCGCACGTGGTCGGCTTCACGAACGTCGAGGATATCGGTCAGGAAGGCGTCGAACTGTCGATGCAGAAGGATCTGGCCGCAACGCCGGGCAGCCGCCGGGTGATCAAGGACCGTCTGGGCCGCGTGGTCGAGGATATCGACATCCTCGCGCAGCCGCGCGACGGTCACGACATCACGCTCTCGATCGACAGCAAGATTCAGTTCCTCGCCTACAGCGAACTCAAGGACGCCATGGAGCGCACCGGCGCGAAAGCCGCCAGCGCCGTGGTGCTCGACGTGCGCACGGGCGAGGTGCTCGCGCTGGCCAACCTGCCGACGTACAACCCCAACAACCGCACGAACCTGACGGGCGCACAGCTTCGCAACCGCGTCATCACCGACACGTTCGAGCCCGGCTCCATCATGAAGCCGATCACTATCGCCGCTGCGATGGATAACGGCTATGTGAAGCCGACGTCGACGGTCATGACCACGGGGCGCGCCAACTTCTTCGGCGCGAACATCACCGATACCCACGACTACGGCCTGCTCACGGTGGCCGGTGTCATTCAGAAGTCGAGCAACATCGGCACGGCGAAGATCGCGCTGATGATGAAGCCGCAGGACATGTGGGACATGTTCACGAGCGTCGGCCTCGGTCAGGCGCCGAAGCTGGGTTTCCCGGGGGCCGTGGCGGGCCGTCTGCGTCCGGCCAAGAGCTGGCGTCCGATTGAACAGGCGACGATGGGCTACGGCTACGGGCTGTCGGCCTCGTTGATTCAACTGGCGCGTGCGTACACGGTCTTCGCCCACGACGGCGAATTGCTGCCGATCTCTATCTATAAGACGGACGGAAGCGTCGTGAAGGGCACGCCGGTTATCTCGCCAGCCACGGCACGCGAAGTACGCAAGATGCTGGAGATGGTGACGTCGCCCGGCGGCACGGCCACGCGCGCTCAGGTGATCGGATATCGCGTGGGCGGCAAGACCGGCACGGCTTACAAGCAATCGGGCAAGGGATACGACAAAAGCAAGTACCGCGCATCGTTCGTCGGCATGGCGCCGATGTCCGAGCCGCGCATCATCGTGGCCGTCACGCTCGACGAGCCGGGCCGCGGTTCGCACTACGGTGGCGTGGCTGCGGGTCCGGCGTTCGCGTCGATCGTGGGCGGTACGTTGCGGGCATTGAACGTGGTGCCGGATTCGCCGGTGACGAAGCTCGTCGTGAGCGACAAGGTGGAGGAGAGCGAGCCATGGGCACCGTGACCCCGACGCCGCAAAATCCCGCCACGTTCGCCATGGTCGCGGACGCCACCGATCGCGCCGCGCTCGCGCAGGCGTGGGACTGGCTGCGCCGCACGGTGGCGGCGGGTGCCACGTTGCATGCGGATAGCCGTCGTGTGACGGCGGGTGACGTATTCGTCGCTTACGCGGTGAAGGGTGCCGACAGCCGTGGCTTTATTGCCGACGCCGTCGAGCGCGGCGCCGCTGCGGTGCTCTGGCAGAGCGACGATTTCACCTGGCCCGCATCGCTCACGTCTCTCGCCAATGTGCCGCAGTTTGGCGTGGCGCGCCTCGACTGGCTCGCGGGCCCGCTCGCGGCGCTCTGGTACGGCGAGCCTAGCGTCGGCATGACGATGTTCGGCGTGACGGGGACCAACGGCAAGACGTCGTGCAGCCAATGGCTGGCGCAATTGCTCTCGAAGACGAACGTGCGCAGTGCCGTGATCGGTACGCTGGGCAGCGGCTTTCCCGGCCATCTCACGGTGACGGGCTTCACCACGCCCGACGCCGTCCAGTTGCAACACAGCCTCGACGATCTGCGCGCGCAAGGCGCTGCAGCGGTCGCGATGGAGGTGTCGTCGCACGGTTTGTATCAGGGACGCGTGAATGGCGTGGCGTTCGACGTGGCGGTGTTCACCAACCTGACGCAGGACCATCTCGACTATCACGGCACGATGGCCGAGTACGAAGCGGCCAAGACGCGCCTGTTCGACTGGCCGGGGCTGAAGGCGGCGGTCGTCAATCGCGACGATGCGATGGGACAGCGTTTGCTGACACGTCTGGCTGGCAAGACACCGGTCTTCGAATACGGCATTCACGGTGCCGCGACGTCGGCGCACGGCAACCGCGTGCTGCGTGCGGAAGACATCCGTGCAACGACTGCGGGCACGCGCTTCACGCTGCACATCGACGATCACAGCCAGCAAGTGACGGTGCCGCTGATCGGTGAGTTCAACATCAGCAACGCCCTTGCCGTGCTAGGTGCCGCACTGGGCGCTGGTGTCGCGCAAGATGCCGCCATCGCCGGACTCGCGACGCTCGCGCCGGTGTCCGGCCGCATGGAGCAGATCGGACAGCCGGGGCAGCCGTTGGTGGTGATCGATTACGCCCATACGCCCGACGCACTCGACAAAACGCTGGCTGCCCTGCGGCCCGTCACGCAAGCACGCGGCGGCAAGCTCGTCTGCGTGTTCGGTTGCGGCGGCGATCGCGATGCGGGCAAACGTCCGCAGATGGGGGCGGTGGCCGAGCGTCTGGCGGATGCCATCGTGCTCACGAGCGACAACCCGCGCACCGAAGTGCCCGCCGAGATCATGGCGCAGATCGCTGCCGGTCTCGCGCAGCCGGACGCTGCACGTCGCATCGAAGACCGCGCAAGCGCAATTCTTCAGGCGGTGCGCGGCGCGCAGGCCGCAGACGTCGTGCTGATCGCGGGCAAAGGACACGAAAGTACACAGGAAATCATGGGCAAGAAGCGGCCGTTCTCCGATCAGGAACACGCGCGTCTGGCACTTGCTGCGCGTGCGACCACGGTGCGCGGAGGTGGCGAATGACGCCGACGCAGCACGCCATCATGTGGCAACTGAGCGACGCACAGTCGGCTGTGACGGATTCGCGCGTCAACGGCGTACCGTCGACGGCGTTCGCCCGCATCGTGACGGATAGCCGCTCAGTGCAGCCGGGCGACCTGTTCGTGGCGCTTAAGGGCGAGCGTTTCGACGCACACGATTTTCTGGCCGACGTGGCGCGCGCAGGCGCCGCCGCCGTGGTCGCGACCCGCGTGCCGGACGGTTTCGAGACGCCGACGCTGATCGTGCCCGACACGCGCATCGCGCTGGGTGAACTGGCCGCCGCATGGCGTCGCCGCTTCGCGATTCCGGTGGTCGCGGTCACGGGAAGCAACGGGAAGACGACCGTCAAGGAAATGATCTCGGCGATCTTCGCCGAGGCGGCGGGGGCGGACGCGCGTCTGGCGACCGCCGGGAACTTCAACAACGACATCGGCCTGCCGCTGACGCTGTTCCGTCTGAAAGACGGCGACAAGCTCGCGGTGCTCGAACTCGGCATGAATCACCCGGGCGAGACCGCGTATCTGGCGAAGATCGCACAGCCGACGGTGGCCGTCATCAACAACGCGCAACGCGAGCATCAGG
The DNA here is from genome assembly GCF_000972785.3 of Pandoraea oxalativorans. Classification (NCBI taxonomy): domain Bacteria; kingdom Pseudomonadati; phylum Pseudomonadota; class Betaproteobacteria; order Burkholderiales; family Burkholderiaceae; genus Pandoraea; species Pandoraea oxalativorans. The sequence goes on along the minus strand of NZ_CP011253.3, from coordinate 4,954,006 downwards.
AATTCATGGTGAACGTGGCCGCCGTGGCCGAGGAGCATTCGGCGGTGCTGGCGGCGCTGCCTGGCGACGGCGTGGCCGTCTTCCCGGCAGAGAGCGAATTCGCACCGATGTGGCGCGAGGTAGCGGGCAAGCGTCGCGTGCTGGACTTCGCGCTGGATGCCCGTGCGGCAGTGTCGGGGCGGTACGACGTCGCGACGCGTGTGTTGCGCGTGGCCTCGCCGGCCGGCGAGTTTTCGCTCACGCTGCCGCTGCTCGGCGAGCACAACGCACGCAACGCGCTGGCCGCGATCGCCTGCGCACTGGGTGTGCACGTGGACATTGGTTCGATCGTGCGGGCACTCGAAGCGTTCTCTGCCGTCAAAGGCCGACTTCAGGTGTCCACGCTGTCGAAGGGGCCGCTCGCGGGTGTCACGCTGATCGACGACACCTATAATGCGAACCCCGATTCCGTATTGGCCGCAATCGACGTACTTGCGCAGACGCCCGCACCGCGTGTTCTGGTGCTCGGCGACATGGGCGAGGTCGGTGACAACGGTCCCGCATTCCACCGCGAAGTGGGCGAATACGCCGCACAGCGCGGTATCGATCGCCTGCTCGCGATGGGTGAACAGACGCAGGCCAGCGTTGTCGCGTTCGGCGACGGCGGTGAACATTTTTCGGATGCGAACGACGTGGCGCCGCTCGTAGCGACGCTGAACGCCACGTTGAGTGCGCCGGCAACGGTGCTGGTGAAGGGAAGCCGCTTTATGCGGATGGAGCGCGTGCTTGAACAGTTGCGCGCGACGAGTGAAAGCGGGGGCGGCAACGCCCCGGCCAAGTGATAAAGGATTGATGGAATGTTGCTGACGTTGGCGCAATGGCTGCAAGCGGATGCGAGCTATTTGCGCGTGTTCAACTACCTGACGTTTCGGGCCGTGATGGCAAGCCTCACGGCGCTGGTGATCGGGCTCTCGTTCGGGCCGATGGTCATTCGCAAGCTCGCCGAGATGAAGGTGGGTCAGGCCGTGCGCACCGACGGCCCGCAGACGCACCTTGTGAAGTCGGGTACGCCCACGATGGGCGGCGTGCTGATTCTCATCGGCATTACCGTCGCCACGCTGCTCTGGGCGGATCTGAGCAACCGTTTCATCTGGATCGTGCTGCTGGTCACGCTGGGCTTCGGGATCATCGGCTGGATCGACGATTACCGGAAAGTCGTCTACAAGGACCCGCGCGGCATGTCGTCGCGCGAGAAGTATTTCTGGCAATCGATCATCGGTCTGTTCGCCGCCATTTATCTGGCGTTCTCCGTCTCGGAGACGAGCAACCTCAAGGTCTTCGAGCTGTTCATCAGTTGGGTGCGCAACGGCTTCCCGCTCGATTTGCCGCCGAAAGCGGACTTCATCGTGCCGTTCTTCAAGACGATGAGCTACCCGCTGGGCGTGTTTGGCTTCATTGCGCTGACCTACTTTGTCATCGTCGGCTCGTCCAACGCCGTTAACCTCACGGACGGCCTCGACGGGCTGGTCATCATGCCGGTCGTGCTGGTCGGCGCGGCGCTTGGCGTGTTCGCTTATGTGATGGGCAACGTCGTCTACTCGAAGTACCTGCTGTTCCCTCACATACCGGGCGCGGGCGAGTTGCTCGTGTTCTGTTCGGCGATGTCGGGAGCCGGGTTGGCGTTTCTATGGTTCAACACCCATCCGGCACAGGTGTTCATGGGCGACGTGGGTGCACTGGCACTCGGCGGCGCGCTCGGTACCGTCGCCGTGATTGTGCGACAGGAAGTCGTGCTGTTCGTGATGGGCGGTGTGTTCGTCGCGGAAACGCTGTCGGTGATGTTGCAGGTCACCTGGTTCAAATACACCAAGAAGCGGTTCGGCGAAGGGCGGCGCATCTTCAAGATGGCGCCGCTGCATCACCACTTCGAATTGTCGGGATGGAAAGAAACGCAGGTGGTGGTCCGTTTCTGGATCATCACGCTGATGCTGGTGCTGATCGGCTTGTCGACGTTGAAGCTGCGCTGACGCTGCTGACTTTGTGTCTCGACGTAACGAGACGAAACAAGACGAGACGTGACTGGCAGGAAGTCACAAGATAGCGACTTCGCAAATTTGTGAAGTCGCTTTCGTGCAGGTGGAATTAAAGGTAAGGCCGCTCGCGCCGATAGCAGTAGATCGGTGTCATTGAAGCGATGCATTCGTAGGTTGTTTGAATCGATAAAGGAAAGAGCGACGTGTTCGGCGAGAAGTTTGGTGAATCCTGGCAACCGCGTGTCCTGATCCTGGGTCTGGGAGAGTCCGGCCTGGCGATGGCGCGTTGGTGCGCGCGTTACGGCTGCCGAGTGCGTGCAGCCGACACGCGCTTTGCGTCGTCGGAGACACCGCCGAACGTTGCGACCCTGCGCATCGACGCGCCGCAAGCCGAATTCGTGGGCGGCGCGTTCGCCGATCAGATCGACGCGCTGCTCGACGACATCGAACTCATCGGCATCAGCCCGGGCCTCTCGCCGCTCGCCGACGACGTGGCGGCGCTGCTGGCCGAGGCGGCCCGGCGCGGCGTTCCGGTGTGGGGCGAGATCGAGTTCTTCGCGCAGGCCTTGCGTCACATGCAGTCGACGAGCGGTTACGCGCCGAAGGTGCTCGCGATTACCGGCACGAACGGCAAGACCACGACGACGAGTCTCACCGGGTTGCTGTGCCGCCGGGCTGGCAAGCGTACGGCGGTGGCGGGCAACATCAGTCCCACGGCGCTCGACCGTCTGAGCGAGTGCATTGCCGACGCCACGCTCCCCGACGTCTGGGTGCTCGAACTCTCCAGCTTCCAGTTGGAAACGACCCATTCCCTCGCACCCGATGCGGCGGCCATTCTCAACATTACGCAAGACCATCTGGACTGGCACGGCGATATGGACGCCTACGCCAGGGCCAAAGCACGCATCTTCGGTGAGAACACCGTGCGTGTGCTCAATCGCGACGACGCCCGCGTGATCGCCTTCGCGTCGCCCGACGCCAACGTGGTGACGTTCGGCACCGGCAAGCCCGACGCCGTCGGCGACTTCGGTCTGGAGATGGAAGGCGGCATGTGGTGGCTGGTCGAGGGCTTCACGCGCGACGACGCACCGCCCGCACCCAAGCGTCGTAAGGCGGGCGCGCCGGAAGCCACGGTCGAAGTGCTGGGCAAGCGTCTGATGCCGGCCGACGCGCTGCGCATCCGCGGTCAGCACAACGCTGCGAACGCCCTGGCGGCGCTCGCACTCGCCCGCGCGATCGATCTGCCGCTGGCCAAGCTGCTGCACGGCCTGCGCGAATATCCGGGCGAGCCGCATCGCGTTCAGCTCATCGCCACGATCAACGAAGTCGAGTTCTACGACGACAGCAAGGGCACCAACGTCGGCGCGACGGTTGCGGCGATTACGGGGCTCGAAAAGAAGCTGCTGCTGATCCTCGGCGGCGACGGCAAGGGGCAGGATTTTTCGCCGCTGGCCAATCCGGTCGCGCATCACGCGCGTGCGGTACTGCTGATCGGTCGCGATGCACCGCTGCTGCGCGACGCGCTCACCGATACCGGTGTCGATCTGATCGACGCCGCAACGCTGGAAGACGCCACACGCGAAGCCGCCCGTCTGGCGCAGCCCGGCGATGCCGTGCTGCTCTCGCCGGCCTGCGCGAGCTTCGACATGTTCCGCAACTACGAGCATCGCGCAAACGTGTTTCGCGACACCGTGGTTGATCTGGCCGCCGACGCGGGGGTGATGCTATGAACCGTATCAAGTCGTTCTTCAGCAAGAAGCGTCAGGCCGGTTTCGCCGGCGCGGGCACGGCCAACGCGCCGGGCGCGGCGACCACGGCGGCGAACCGCACGCTCGGCAGCATCAAGCCGACGCGCTCGCGCATGCTCGAATACGATCACGCGCTCGTGTGGGTGGTGATCTCGCTGCTGTCGCTCGGACTGATCATGGTCTATTCGGCGTCGGTCGCGTTGCCGGACTCACCGAAGTACAGCGGCTATTCGACGTTCCACTTCCTCGGTCGTCACATCGTGTCGCTCACGATCGGGCTGGTCGCGGCGGTCATCACCTTCCGGATTCCGGTCAAGACGATGGACAAGCTCGCGCCGAAGCTCTTCCTGCTGGCGCTGCTGTTGCTGGTGATCGTGCTGATCCCGCACGTGGGCAAGGGCGTGAACGGGTCGAAGCGCTGGATTCCGTTTGGCGTGCTGAACCTCCAGCCGTCCGAAATCATGAAGCTCGCCGTCACGCTGTACGCCGCGAACTACACGGTGCGTAAGCAGGAGTTCATGCAGAGCTTCGGCAAGGGCTTTCTGCCGATGGGGATTGCGGTCGTGTTCGTCGGCATGTTGCTGCTGCTCGAACCGGACATGGGCGCGTTCATGGTGGTCGCGGCCATCGCCATGGGCATTCTGTTCCTCGGCGGCGTGAATGGCCGCTTGTTCGGCGGTCTGGCGCTCACGGCGGTCGGCACGTTCGCGATGCTGATCTGGCTGTCGCCGTGGCGTCGCGAGCGGATCTTTGCGTACCTCGATCCGTGGCGCGAAGACTACGCCCTCGGCAAGGCTTATCAGCTGACGCACTCGCTCATCGCGTTCGGACGCGGCGAGTGGACCGGCGTGGGGCTGGGCGGCAGCATCGAAAAACTGCACTACCTGCCCGAAGCGCACACCGACTTCATTCTCGCGGTGATCGGCGAGGAGTTCGGGTTCGTCGGTGTGCTGGTCGTCATCCTGCTGTTCTACTGGCTGGTGCGCCGCGCGTTCGAAATCGGACGTCAGGCACTGGCGCTGGAGCGCACGTTCGCCGGGCTGCTCGCCAAGGGCGTAGGCGTATGGCTGGGGGCGCAGACCTTCATCAACATGGGCGTGAATCTGGGCCTGCTGCCGACCAAGGGGCTGACGTTGCCGCTGGTCAGTTACGGCGGCTCGGGCATCTTGCTCAACTGCGTGGCCGTGGCGATCTTGCTGCGGGTGGATTACGAAAACCGCGTGCTGATGCGGGGAGGCAAGGTATGACCGAGCGCGCTACCGCGATGCCGGCACCGCAGACGAAGACACGCACGCTGCTGGTCATGGCCGGCGGCACGGGCGGTCACGTCTTCCCGGGGCTCGCGGTCGCCAACTTCCTGCGTGTGCAGGGGTGGCGCGTCGTCTGGCTCGGCAACTCGACCGGCATGGAAGCCACGCTGGTGCCGAAGTACGACATTCCGATGGAGTTCGTGAAGTTCGGCGGATTGCGCGGCAAAGGCTTGATGACCAAGTTCCTGCTGCCGCTCAATCTACTGCGCGCGTTCTGGCAAAGCATCGGTGCGATTCGTCGCGCGAAGCCGAACGTCGTGCTCGGCATGGGCGGTTACATCACGTTCCCGGCGGGGATGATGGCGTCGTTGCTGGGGCGTCCGCTGGTGCTGCACGAGCAGAACTCGGTGGCGGGCATGGCGAACAAGGTGCTCGCGCGCGTGGCGGACAAGGTGTTGCTCGCGTTCCCGGATACGATTCCGGGCGGCGAGTGGGTCGGCAACCCGATTCGCGCCGACTTCGACGAGATGGCCGCACCGGCCGAGCGCTACAACGCGCGTACCGGGCCGCTGCGCATTCTGGTCGTCGGGGGAAGTCTGGGCGCGACGGTGCTCAACGAAATCGTGCCGAAGGCGCTGGCGAAGCTGCCGCGCGAAGATCGTCCGCAAGTCACGCACCAGGCGGGCGTCAAACATATTCAGACGTTGCAGGCGAATTACGCCGCAGCGGGGGTGACGGTCGAAGCACTGCCGTTCATCGACAACATGGTCGCGGCCTATGCCGGGGCGGATCTGGTGATCTGCCGCGCGGGAGCGATGACGGTGGCCGAAGTGGCGGCGGCGGGTGTGGCGGCACTGTTCGTGCCGTTCCCGCACGCGGTCGACGACCACCAGACAACGAATGCGCGTTTCCTCGCCGACAAGGGCGCGGCAACGCTGATCGACCAGCGCGAGCTGTCGGTCGAGACCCTGGCCGAGTGGCTGCGCCGTCAGACGCGCGAATCGTTGCTCGCGATGGGAGAGAAAGCCAGGGCGCTCGCCAAGCCGGACGCCACCGAACAAGTGGCGCGCGTGTGCGCGGCTCTGGCCAAGGATTGAAATGAAACACATCGTCAAACATATTCACTTCGTCGGCATTGGCGGCTCGGGCATGAGCGGCATTGCCGAGGTGCTGCTCAACCTGGGCTATCAGGTGAGCGGCTCCGATCTCGGCGACAACGCGGTCACGCAGCGTCTCGCCGGTCTTGGCGCGCGCATTGCACGCGGCCATGCGGCAGAACATATCGAAGGGGCCGACGCCATCATCGTCTCCACCGCCATCACGGCGGACAACCCGGAAGTGCTGGCGGGCCGTGCACGTCAGATTCCGATCGTGCCGCGCGCGCTGATGCTCGCGGAACTCATGCGTCTGAAGCAGGGCGTCGCCATTGCGGGCACGCACGGCAAGACGACCACGACGAGCCTCGTGGCCAGCGTGCTCGCGCAGGGCGGACTCGATCCGACGTTCGTGATCGGCGGCCGTCTGAACAGCGCCGGGGCGAACGCGAAACTCGGTACGGGCGATTTCATCGTGGTCGAAGCGGACGAATCGGACGCCTCGTTCCTGAATCTGAATCCGGTCATCGAAGTCATCACCAATATCGATGCCGATCACATGGATACGTACGGGCACGACTTCGCCCGTCTGAAGCAATCCTTCGTCGCCTTCACGCAGCGTCTGCCGTTCTATGGCATCGCGGTACTGTGCGTCGACGATCCGAACGTGCGCGAGATCCTGCCGTTCGTCTCGAAGCCGATCGTGCGTTATGGCCTGTCGGACGACGCGCAGGTACGCGCTATCGACGTACGTGCAGACGGCGGGCAGATGCGTTTCACCGTGCTGCGCAAGTTCGGCGCAGGCGCGGCACCGCTCGACATCACGCTCAATCTGCCGGGCGAACACAACGTGCGCAACGCGCTGGCTGCGATTGCAATCGCGACCGAACTCGAAGTGCCGGACGCCGCGATTCAACAGGCGCTGGCGGAATTTAACGGCGTGGGTCGACGTTTTCAGCGCTATGGCGACATCGCGTTGCCGAAGTCCAGTGGCACCGGTTCGTTCACGCTGATCGACGATTACGGCCATCACCCGGTCGAGATGGCGGCAACGCTGGCCGCGGCGCGCGGTGCGTTCCCGGGCCGTCGCATCGTGCTGGCGTTTCAGCCGCATCGATACACGCGCACGCGCGATTGCTTCGAGGACTTCGTGAAAGTCCTCTCGGATGCGGATGCCGTGGTGCTCGCCGAAGTCTATTCGGCCGGTGAGGCGCCCATCGTGGCGGCCGACGGTCGTGCGCTGGCGCGGGCGTTGCGTGTCGCGGGCAAGGTAGAACCGGTTTTCGTGGAAGACGTCGCGCAACTGCCCGACGCCATTCTGCAAGTCGCCCGTGCGGGCGACGTCGTGATCACCATGGGTGCCGGCTCCATCGGCGCGGTGCCCGGCAAGTTGCAAGTTCAGCAAGGAGTTTGACGTGAGTGCTTTCGATCCGAAACGTTTCGGCAAGGTTGGCGTCCTGATGGGCGGGCGCTCGGCCGAGCGTCAGATCTCGCTGATTTCGGGCAATGGTGTGCTCGAAGCGCTGCGCTCGCGCGGCGTCGATGCGCATGCGTTCGATACCGGCATGCACGATCTTGCCGCACTCGCCGAGCAGAAGTTCGACCGTGTGTTCATTGCGTTGCACGGACGTTACGGCGAAGACGGGACGATCCAGGGTGCGCTCGAACATCTGGGCGTGCCGTACACGGGCAGTGGCGTGTTGGCTTCCGCGCTGGCGATGGACAAGGAGATGACCAAGCGCATCTGGATCAACGAAGGGCTGCCGACGCCGCGCTTCACGATGCTCAATGCGGATACCGACTTCGATGCTGTCGCGCGCGATCTGGGGTTGCCGCTCATCGTCAAACCGTCGCGCGAAGGCTCGACCATCGGCCTGACGAAGGTGACGGAAGCCTCGCAACTGAAGGCGGCGTTCGAGAAGGCGGTGGCGCTCGACCCCGATGTGCTTGCCGAAGAGTTCATCGACGGCGACGAACTGACCGTGCCGGTGCTCGGCGTGGGCACGAAGGGCGCGAACGCCGCCCGTTCGCTGCCGGTCATCCGCATCGTCGCGCCGGACGCGAACTACGACTACCAGAACAAGTACTTCAAGGACGACACGCGCTACGAATGCCCGCCGCCGTTGTCGGTGTCCTTGCAAGAGGAAGTGCAGCGCCTCGTGTTGCGCGCCTACCTCGTGCTCGGCTGCCGTGGCTGGGCGCGTGCCGACGTGATGCTGCGCAAGCGCGATAACAAGCCGTACCTGTTGGAGATCAATACGTCGCCGGGGATGACCGGTCACTCGCTGGTGCCGATTTCGGCGCGCGCGGCGGGCCTGTCGTACGAAGACCTGGTGGTTGAAATTCTGGCAACTGCGACGCTCGATCTGCATCCGAACGCGCAGTGGAAACCCGAGTAAGACATTGAACGCGTTGAAGAACGCCCTGATACGGAAAGCAAATCGCCATGTGGCACAACGTACGCCTGCTCAACGCCATTGCGAGTGTGCTCGTCGCGCTCGTCGTGCTGGCGGCGCTCGCGGCGGGCGGTCATTGGCTGATTCAGCGGCCGGTTTTCACGCTCAAGGCGATTCAGATCGATGGGGACGTGTCCCACATCAATGGACCGACCTTGCGCGCGAATGCGGTCCCGAGGCTGAAGGGCAACTTCTTCACGATCGATCTGGACGCCACGCGAGCAGCGTTCGAAGCGGTGCCCTGGGTGCGTCATGCGAGCGTGCGGCGTGTCTGGCCGAACCAGCTTGCGGTGACGATCGAGGAGTACAAACCGCTGGCCACGTGGAACGACGGCCGTCTGGTGAGTGTGGACGGCGAGTTGTTCGCGGCCAACCTGGCGGAAGCCGAGGACGAGGGCAAGTTGCCGGAATTCGCGGGGCCGCCGGGCAGCGAGAAGGATGTGACGGCGCGGTACTACGACTTCGTGAAGTGGTTTGCGCCGCTGAACATGAAACCCGAAGCCGTCACGCTGTCGAATCGCTACGCCTGGGGCGTGCGGCTCGCAGGGGGCGTGCAACTGGCGCTGGGACGGGAGCGGACCCCCGAGACCCTCGCCACACGCAGCCGACGTTTCGTACAGGCGTATCCGCAGGTAGCGGCACGCTGGGGAAATCAGATCGAGTACGCCGATCTGCGGTACCCGAACGGTTTTGCCGTACGTGCCGCGGGCATGCGTTTCTTGAGCGAAGAACAGGCCAAGAAGCTTGCCGCGACACCCGTGCAAAAGCGGGATTCGCAGAAGCCGGCAGCGAAACCTGCCGCGCCGGTAAAGCGAAGCCAGTGAGACTTCAGGACTTACACACGCTATGAGCAAAGATTACAAGGATCTGTTGGTCGCCCTCGATATCGGCACGTCGAAAGTCGTGGCGGTGGTGGCCGAACTGCGCCCTGAAGGCCGCTATGAAGTCATCGGCCTCGGCCAGAGTGAATCGCGCGGCCTGAAAAAGGGCGTGGTGGTGAACATTGAGGCCACCGTGCAGTCCATTCAGCGTGCGCTCGAAGAAGCGGAGCTGATGGCCGACTGCAAGATCACCAACGTGTTCACCGGCATCGCCGGCAGTCACATCCGCAGCTTCAATTCGAGCGGCATGGTGGCGATCAAGGACAAGGAAGTGACGCAGGCCGACGTGGCGCGCGTCATCGAAACGGCCAAGGCGATCAACATCCCGACCGATCAGCAGGTGCTGCATATCCTCACGCAGGAATTCATCATCGACGGTCAGGAAGATGTGCGCGAGCCGATCGGCATGAGCGGCATCCGTCTCGAAGTGAAGGTGCATATCGTGACCGGCGCGGTGTCGGCGGCACAGAACATCGTGAAGTGCGTGCGCCGTTGCGGCCTCGAGGTGAACGACCTGATTCTGCAACCGCTGGCGTCGAGCATCTCGGTGCTCACGGAAGACGAGAAGGAACTCGGCGTGGTGCTGATCGACATCGGCGGCGGCACGACCGACATCGCGATCTTCAGCGAAGGCGCGATCCGTCACACGGCCGTGATTCCGATTGCAGGCGATCAGATCACGAGCGATATCGCGATGGCCGTTCGCACGCCGACGCCGGATGCGGAAGACATCAAGATTCAGCACGGCATCGCCAAGCAATCGCTGGCCGATCCGGACGAAATGATCGAAGTGCCGGGGCTGGGCGAGCGCGGTCCGCGCACGCTCTCGCGTCAGGCGCTGGCCGCGGTGATCGAGCCGCGTGTCGAAGAGCTGTTCTCGCTGGTGCAGCAGGTCGTGCGCGAGTCGGGTTACGAAGAACTGCTGTCCTCGGGCATCGTGCTCACCGGCGGCGCGGCAATGATGCCGGGCATGGTCGAGCTGGGCGAGGACATCTTCCTCAAGCCGGTGCGCATCGGCGTGCCGGAATACGCAGGCGGTCTCGCTGACGTGGTGCGCAGCCCGCGCTACGCCACTGCGATGGGCCTGCTGCTCGAAGGTCGTTCCCAACGCATGCGCGGGCGCAAGGTCGCCGTGCAGTCGGGGCAGGCGAATCAGGTCTGGACGCGGATGCGCGACTGGTTCTTCAGCAATTTTTAAGTTGTCTTTTTAAAGAGTTTTTGAGGGGTGTGGATTCGGTGTTGAAAACACGTGCGGCTTACCCGAGCGGCACGTGACCCGCAGTACCGGATCTGCTTTTAATTCACTGGAGGCGCTATGAACTTCGAAATGTTGGAAACGGAAACCAACGGCACCATCATCAAGGTGGTGGGTGTTGGTGGCGCTGGCGGCAATGCCGTCCAGCACATGATCAACCGTGGTGTGCAAGGCGTGGAATTCATCGCCATGAACACCGACGCTCAGGCACTGGGCCGCTCGCAGGCCAGCGTGAACATTCAGCTCGGCAAGACCGGTCTGGGTGCAGGCGCGAAGCCGGAAATGGGCCGCTCCGCTGCTGAAGAAGCGCGCGAGCGCGTGGCCGACGCCCTGCGCGGTGCGCACATGGTGTTCATCACCGCGGGTATGGGGGGCGGTACGGGCACGGGTGCCGCGCCGGTGGTGGCGCAGATCGCCAAGGAAATGGGCATTCTGACCGTCGGCGTGGTGTCCAAGCCGTTCGAGTTCGAAGGCGGCAAACGTATGCGCGTGGCCGAGACGGGCGCGCAGGAACTGGAAGACAACGTCGACTCGCTGATCGTCGTGCTCAATGACAAGCTGTTCGAAGTCATGGGCGACGATGCCGAGATGGACAAGTGCTTCCAGTGCGCCGACGATGTGCTGCACAACGCCGTGGCCGGCATCGCCGAAATCATCAACGTCGACGGTCTGGTGAACGTCGACTTTGAAGACGTGAAGACGGTGATGGGCGAGCAAGGCAAGGCGATGATGGGTACGGCGACGGTTGCCGGTGTCGATCGTGCGCGTCTGGCTGCCGAGCAAGCCGTGGCAAGCCCGCTGCTCGAAGGCGTGGATCTGTCGGGTGCGCGTGGCGTCCTGGTCAACATCACGGCATCGCGTTCGCTGCGTTTGTCGGAAACGCGTGAAGTGATGAACACCATCAAGAGCTACGCCGCCGAAGACGCGACCGTGATTTTCGGTACCGTCTACGACGACAAGATGGGCGATGCCCTGCGCGTGACCGTCGTGGCAACCGGCCTGGGCCGTGCTGTTGCGAAGAAGGCCGCTGCGCCGATGACGCTGCTCAAGACCGGTACCGACAACATGCCGATCGCGACCGGCCACGTGCCGAACGTCGGTCAGGCTGCCGGTACGGACTACGGCGCGCTCGATACGCCGGCCGTGTGGCGCAGCACGCGCGAGACCGCAGCTTCGCACGTCGCTGCGTTGCAGGAAAAGGGTGTCGACACGTACGACATCCCGGCCTTCCTGCGCAAGCAAGCCGACTGACAAGGTTGCGCGCGGGCCAGGTGCCAGTGCCTGGCGCCGCCGCACCTTGGGAATCGCGAGACCTACGCAGGTCGTCGTGAGGATTCGCCGTCGCTCCAACTACCATGCCCTGTGGCGTGGGGAAGGCGCGCCTGGGTACGGGTCCGAAGGACGATACGGCAAGGTTGTGATGTGCGCAGATGCCTTGTGGTTGCGACGACCAGAGTCGCAAAAGGTATCGACGCGTCACAGATGACGAACGTTACGGGTAAGCGTTCGTGATCCCTGACCCGGTCTCGCGGATCTGTCCCCCCGACCGCTGCGGCTTGCCTCCGTCGCAGTGGCCGGGGTGCCCCGAAAAATTGATGGGCGCGCAGGTCTATGGCCTGACGTCTAAGATGGAAAAAGCCGTTTTTCGCCAATACGTCATTTCGTGTCGCGATATAGGCAAGGGACATCCGATGGGGCAACATCCGGAATGTTTGGTAACGAAGCGTTGTGTTTGTGGCACAGCGATGAAGGCGCCGATCTGATATAATTCGATCTATGATCCATAGCGTCTGATAGTTTTAATAAATAGCATGCTTAAGCAGCGCACTCTCAAATCCATCGCCAAGACAGTCGGCATCGGCTTGCACTCCGGTCGCAAGGTCGAGCTGTCGCTGCGTCCGGCGCCGCCCGATACGGGCATTGTCTTCTGCCGTACCGATCTGAATCCTCCTGTAGAGATTCCGGCGTCGGCGATGGCGATTGGCGACACGCGTCTTGCGTCGGTGTTGCAGAAGGATGGTGCGCGGGTGTCCACCGTGGAACACCTGATGTCGGCATGCGCAGGGCTGGGCATCGACAACCTTTATGTCGACGTCACCGCCGAAGAGATTCCGATCATGGACGGCAGCGCTGCGACGTTCGTCTTCCTGATCCAGTCGGCGGGCATCGAAGAGCAGGCCGCTGCGAAGAAATTCATCCGCGTGACGAAGCCGGTCGAGATTCGCGAAGGCGACAAGCTTGCCCGTCTCGATCCCTATGACGGCTTCAAACTCAAGTTCACCATCGACTTCCGTCACCCGGCCGTGGATCGCACGGGCCAAGCGCTCGAAGTCGATTTCGCCGATACGTCCTACGCGAAGGAAATCGCGCGCGCGCGCACGTTCGGTTTCGCGCATGAAGTCGAAATGTTGCGTGAGCTGGGTCTCGCGCGCGGCGGCAGCATGGACAACGCGATCGTGCTCGACGAGTACCGCATTCTGAATAACGACGGGCTGCGCTACGACGACGAGTTCGTGAAGCACAAGATGCTCGACGCGATTGGCGACCTGTACGTGATCGGCCACCCGCTGCTGGCGTCGTACACGGCTTACAAGTCGGGCCACGGTCTGAACAACCAGTTGCTGCGCGAGCTTCTCGCACAGGAAGCGTACGAAATCGTCACCTTCGAGCGCGCAGAAGACGCCCCGCGCGGCTTCCAGTTCGAACCGCAGACACAGTTCGCGTAAGCCACGCAAACCGTCGTGCTGCACGGCGGGGATGTAACAAAAAGAAAGCGCCGACGATTCGGCGCTTTTTTATTTGACGCGCGAGCAAAATCGGCGTCGGCAATTGCGCGAGACGTTCAGGGCTTGCGCGTCCCGCCGTAAGAGTGACGTGCGACGAGCCGCGCGAGCGCGTCGCGCAGCGGGGACGGCTCCAGCGCGTCGCGCAGATCGCGCAGGCTCACGAGCCCCTGCCGCGACAGCCGGGCCTCTTTGGGGGGCTTTTGCGGCTCCGGCGTGGCGATGCTCACACGGATCTTGATCGAGCGGATGAGCCACCCGCGCGTTGCCAGTCCGTCGATCAGCGACGGCGTTTGCTGGCGCAGACGCGCCGCCAGCGCGTTATTGCTTACCAGGAAGACGAGCGCCCCCTCACGCGGCGGCGCGAGCCTCACGCTGCCGCTAAGTGCGGCGGGCAACAGCGCGTGAACGTCGCGCTCCAGACGGCCGAGTTGTTCGGCGGCGACCAGCAGCGATCCGGCACCGTCGGATGCGGATAACAGGTCGGTCAGAGGGCGGGCAACGCGGGGTGCTTTGGGTCGTTTCATATGGTGAGACAGAAGTCGCCGCATATTTTACCCCGCCATCGGGCGTCGCCTCGTCCCGCCCCCTGAAAGCCCCGGTTTGTTGACGTTGGGTGCCGTCGGGACGTGCCACGTCAGCATGCTAGAATCCATTTTTCAGTACAGGTATCGAACCGGTGTGCGGCTAACGTGCCAAATACCGGTGACCCGCAGCGCGCAGACGCTCGGGCGGATCGTTACTCATGGGGCACAACTCCGGGGTAAGGTTTTCCGTCCGACGACAGACTCCGCGATTGCGCACGACATTTGCCGCCCTAACCAGTGATCCGATGATTCCCGGTCTTCTTAAAAAAGTATTTGGCAGCCGCAACCAGCGGCTCATCAAGCAGTACCAGAAAACCGTCACGGCGATTAACGCCCTCGAGCCGCAAATCGCCCAACTGAGCGATGAGCAACTGCGCGGCAAGACTGAGGAATTCAAGCAACGTATCGCCCAGGGGGCGAGCGTGGATTCGTTGCTCGTCGAAGCCTTTGCCGTGTGCCGTGAGGCGGGCAAGCGCGTCCTCAAGATGCGTCACTTCGACGTTCAGTTGATCGGCGGCATGGTGCTGCACTACGGTAAGATCGCCGAAATGCGCACGGGTGAGGGCAAGACGCTCGTCGCCACGCTGCCCGCCTACCTGAATGCGCTCTCCGGCAAGGGCGTGCACGTTGTGACCGTCAACGACTACCTGGCACAGCGCGACGCCGAGTGGATGGCGCGTCTGTACAACTTCCTGGGTCTGTCGGTGGGTATCAACCTCTCGCAGATGCCGCACGACCAGAAGCAGGGCGCCTACGCGGCCGATATCACGTACGGCACGAACAACGAGTTCGGCTTCGACTACCTGCGCGACAACATGGTCTACGAGACCGAGCAGCGAGTGCAGCGCACGCTCAACTACGCGATCGTCGACGAAGTGGACTCGATCCTGATCGACGAAGCGCGTACGCCGCTGATCATCTCCGGCCAGGCTGAAGACCACACGGAACTGTACGTGAAGATGGATCGCCTGCCGGCGATGCTCGAACGTCAGATCGGCGAAGAGAAGTCCGACGGCACGGGCGTCGAAGTGCCGGGCGACTACACGCTCGACGAGAAGGGCCGTCAGGTGTTCCTGACCGAGCGTGGCCACGAGAAGGCAGAGCAACTGCTTGCCGAGTGGGGCATGATCGCCGAGGGCGACAGCCTGTACGCGCCGCAAAACATCACGCTCATGCACCACGTGTACGCCGCACTGCGCGCGCACACGCTGTTCCACAAGGATCAGCACTACGTGGTGCAGAACGACGAAATCGTCATCGTCGACGAATTCACGGGCCGTCTGATGGCTGGCCGTCGCTGGTCCGAAGGCCTGCATCAGGCCGTGGAAGCGAAGGAACGCGTCAAGATCCAGCACGAGAACCAGACGCTCGCCTCGATCACGTTCCAGAACTACTTCCGCATGTACGCCAAGCTCTCGGGCATGACGGGTACGGCGGATACCGAAGCATTCGAATTCAACGAAATCTACCGGCTTGAGACGGTGGTGATCCCGACGAACCGTCAGCCGAAGCGGATCGACCGTCAGGATCAGATCTACAAGACGTCGAAGGAAAAGTACGACGCCGTCATCAAGGACATTCGCGATTGCGTCGAACGTGGCCAGCCTGTACTGGTGGGCACGACGTCGATCGAAACGTCCGAATACCTCTCGCAACTGCTCACGCGCGAAAAGCTGCCGCATCAGGTGCTCAACGCGAAGCAGCACCAGCGTGAAGCCGAGATCGTGGCGCAGGCGGGCCGTCCGGGCGTGATCACCATCGCGACCAACATGGCCGGTCGCGGTACCGACATCGTGTTGGGCGGTAACGTCGAGAAGCAGTCCGGTTTCATCGAAGCGGACGAAAGCCTGTCGGACGCCGACAAGGCAGCCCGTATCCAGCAGTTGCAAGACGAATGGCAAGGGCTGCACGAGCAAGTGAAGACCGCAGGCGGTCTGCACATCATCGGCACCGAGCGTCACGAATCGCGCCGTATCGACAACCAGTTGCGCGGCCGTTCGGGCCGTCAGGGCGATCCGGGTTCGTCGCGCTTCTATCTGTCGCTGGAAGATCCGCTGCTGCGCATTTTCGCGGGCGACCGCGTGCGCGCGATCATGGATCGTCTGAAGATGCCGGAAGGCGAGGCCATCGAAGCGGGCATCGTCACGCGTTCGATCGAGTCGGCACAGCGCAAGGTCGAAGCCCGTAACTTCGACGTGCGTAAGCAGCTTCTGGAGTATGACGACGTTGCGAACGATCAGCGTAAGGTGATCTATCAGCAGCGCAACGAACTGCTCGAAGCGCAGGATGTGTCTGAAACGATCGCGGGCATGCGTCAGAGCGTGTTCGAGGATCTGGTGCGCAACTACGTGCCGGGCGGCACCGTGGAAGAGCAGTGGGACCTGAAGGGGCTGGAGACGACGTTGCGCGAAGAGTGGCAGCTCGATCTGCCGCTGCAATCGCGTATCGAAGGCGCGCAGGAGATCGACGACGAAGACATCCTCAAGGAAGTCATGGAGGCGGCCGAAGCGTCGTATGCCGCGAAGGTCGACCTCGTGGGCCGCGAGTCGTTCTCGGGCTTCGAGCGTTCGGTCATGCTGCAAAGCGTGGATTCGAACTGGCGCGAGCATCTGGCGGCGCTGGATCATCTGCGTCAGGGTATCCATCTGCGCGGTTACGCGCAGAAGAATCCGAAGCAGGAATACAAGCGCGAAGCGTTCGAACTGTTCGCGCAATTGCTCGAGACCATCAAGCTGGAAGTCACGCGCGTCATCATGAACGTGCGCATCCAGTCGCAGGAAGAGCTTGAGCAAGCCACGGAGTCGCTCGACGACAATGCAGGCGGTCTGGTGAACATCGAGTTCAAGCATGACGAACTCGAAACCGTGGGCGGCGAAGGTGAAGTGGACGAAGACGCCGGTCGCCCGGTGGTCGCGGCGCTCGCTCAGGCCGCCGGTGCTGCGGGCGTTGCCGGTGCGGCCGCTGGCGGCGACATGCTGCCGAAGGTCGGTCGCAACGACCTGTGCCCGTGCGGCAGCGGCAAGAAATTCAAGCACTGCCACGGCAAACTGTCTTAAGATGTGAACGATCGACGCGGCGCCGACACTTTATCGGCGCCGCGTCGTTTGTAGCGCCGGTTTTCGAAGGTTCGCAAGGCTTCGAAACTGGCCGCACCGATCAACCGCCGCCCCGGCGGGCTGTCGTGCCGACATCGCCAGGGCGGGTGCTTGAACCCTTACCTCTCGCGGGCGAACCCCCATGGCCGTCAATTTCCCCTCGATCGAAGCCTCCCATCTGCACGCCGTTCCGGGCGTCGAACTGGGCTGGGCCGAAGCCAATATCCGCAAACCGAACCGCAAGGACGTGCTGGTCATGCGACTGGCCGCCGGCAGCACGGTATCGGGCGTTTTCACGACCAATCGCTTCTGCGCCGCGCCGGTGACGGTGTGCAAGGAACATCTGGCCGCCCATGCGGGCATCCGCGCGCTCGTCGTCAATACGGGTAACGCCAATGCGGGCACCGGCGAGCCGGGCATGCTGGCCACGCGTGCGACCTGCGACGCGCTTGCCAAGCTGCTGTCGGTGTCGAGTAACCAGATCCTGCCGTTCTCGACGGGCGTGATTCTCGAGCCGCTGCCGGTCGACCGTCTGGTCGCCGGTCTGCCGCAGGCCATCGCCAATCTGGCGCCGGCGCACTGGTTCGAAGCCGCGCAATCGATCATGACGACCGACACGCTGCCGAAGGCCGCCTCGCGTCAGATCGTGATCGACGGCCAGACGATCGTAATGACGGGCGTGAGCAAGGGCGCGGGCATGATCAAGCCGAACATGGCGACCATGCTCGGTTTCGTGGGTACGAACGCCCGCGTGGCACAACCGGTGCTCGACGCGCTGGTGAAGTACGTGGCCGACCGCTCGTTCAACGCCATTACCATCGACGGCGATACGTCCACCAACGATTCGTTCATCGTGGCCGCCACGGGCCAGACCGAACTGCCGGAAATCGCCAGCGCGGACACCCCGGCGTTCGCCGCCTTGCGCGACGCACTGCTGTCGATCTCGCAAGAGCTGGCGCAACTGATCGTGCGCGATGGCGAAGGCGCGACCAAGTTCATCACCGTGACGGTGGAAGGCGGCCGCGACGTGGCCGAGTGCCGCCAGATCGCGTATGCCATCGGCCATTCGCCGCTGGTGAAGACCGCATTCTTCGCATCCGATCCGAATCTGGGCCGTATTCTGGCTGCCATCGGCTATGCGGGCGTGAACGACCTCGACGTCAGCAAGATCGACCTGTATCTCGACGATGTGCTGGTCGCACGCGCCGGTGGCCGTAACGCCGACTATCGTGAAGAAGACGGTCAGCGCGTGATGAAGCAAAGCGAAATTACGGTACGCATAGTGCTGGGTCGCGGCGACGCGGCCGCTACGCTGTGGACGTGCGATCTCTCGCACGACTACGTCAGCATCAACGCGGATTACCGCTCCTGAGACCCGACGCGACGGCCCTGAAGATTTAGGCCTCCCACAGGAGGCGAGGGCCGTCGGCGCATGGCACCGATGCCTGACCGGCGTCGGCCATGCGCCGGTGGAAGTGAATGAGCGAAATGAGCGAAGCGCGCAAGTCCATCGGAAACAACGTTTGGACTGCCGGACGGGTGGCAAAAGCACCGCGGCGCACAGCGAAGGGAAACGACAACACCTCGAAGCATCGACATGAGCGCCCATGAGCGGCGCGGGGATATCGAAGCATGGACAAACTGGAACAGTTCCTGACGCGCGCGGAAGGCGTGCTGGCTCGTCTGGAGGCAATGCTGCCCCCGGCGACCCCAGAGATCGACTGGAGCGTCGCAACGGCGTTTCGCTGGCGCAAGAAGCAGGGCCGCGGGTTTCTGCAGCCCGTCGCGCACGTCTCCTCCATTACGCTAAGCGACCTGCAGAACATAGAACGCCAGAAGGCGCTGATCGAGCAGAACACGCGTCAGTTTGTGCGTGGCGAGCCGGCCAACAACGTGCTGCTGACCGGTGCACGCGGCACGGGCAAGTCGTCGCTGATCAAGGCCTGTCTGAATCAGTACGCGTCGGAAGGGCTGCGTCTGATCGAAGTCGACAAGGACGATCTGACCGATCTGGGTGACATCGTCGACCTGATCTCGCAACGTCCGGAACGCTTTGTCGTGTTCTGCGACGACCTGTCGTTCGAAGATGGCGAATCGGGCTACAAGGCGCTCAAAGTGGCGCTGGACGGCTCCGTGGCCGCACAGTCGGACAACGTGCTGATTTACGCGACGTCCAACCGCCGTCACCTGTTGCCCGAGTACATGAAGGACAACGAGAGTTATCGTCACACCGACGACGGCGAGATTCATCCGGGCGAAGTGATCGAAGAGAAGATCTCGCTGTCCGAGCGCTTCGGTCTGTGGGTGAGCTTCTACCCGTTCAAGCAGGACGACTACCTGACGATCGTCGGCCACTGGCTGCAACACTTCGGCGTGCCGGCGGACCAGACGGAAAGCGCGCGTCAGGAAGCGCTGATCTGGGCATTGGAGCGCGGTTCTCGCTCGGGCCGTGTGGCGTTCCAGTTTGCACGCGATTGGGCGGGCAAGCAGCGTGGCGCGGCACAGGCATCGTAACGATTGGGTGGATGGCGTCGTCCGGGGATGACCCGGACCGCCTTTTTGCCCGATCCCGAAATTCAGTAATGCGTAGCGATATGACAGATTCGAAACGAACGGCGCCCGACGGGCGTCCGATCACGGAAGTGGCTGTTGGCGTCATGGTGCGCCCGGATGGCGCGGTGCTGCTTGGGCAGCGTCCCGAGGGCAAGCCATACGCCGGTTACTGGGAGTTCCCGGGCGGCAAGCTCGAAGCGGGCGAGTCGGTCGCGGCGGCGCTCGCGCGCGAGCTGCACGAAGAACTTGGGGTCACGGTCGAGCGTTGCGCGCCGTGGCGTGTCCTCGAACACGACTACCCGCATGCGTATGTGCGTCTGCACTTCTGCAAGGTGACGGCATGGCAGGGCGAGCCGCATGGCAAGGAAGGACAGGCCCTCGCGTGGGAGCATCCGCCGGTGAGCGTGGCGCCGCTGCTACCCGCTGCGTTGCCGCCGCTGACGTGGCTCGCCGAGGAACTGGCGCAGCGCTCCTGACGCTCGCATGACGCCTCCTGGGCGGCGAGGCGAATGTAGTCAGATCCATTGAGCCCGCAAAAACAAAAAAGCCGTTTCGATCGATGTCGAAGCGGCTTTTTTATGGCGCTCGGTGTGTGGCCGTCGGCACTTAGCGTTGCGTCGGGTCGAGCGGCGATTCCTGCGAAGGATCTTCCGGCGATTGGGACGGGATGGTGTACTTCTCCGCCGCCCATGCACCCATATCGATCTGCTTGCAGCGTTCCGAGCAGAACGGACGGAATTTGGCTTGCGGACCCCAGACGACTTTCTTGCCGCAGGTCGGGCAGTTCACGACGCTCGTCATCGGCTTACAAATTGCAGAGGGTGAGCAGGAACGGCACGTCGCTGTCGACCGGACGCGGCTTCAGATCGCCGTCCTGCGTCGTGAAGCGCACCCACAGCATGTACTTGTTGGCGCTGGCTTCCGGAATGACGCGAAGGTCGGCGGCGACACGCACCTGCATCAGTTGATAGACGCGGCCGGTGAGCATCTGCTGATAGCTGCCCTGCTGCGCCATCGCCTTGCTGGCATGGCCGGACTCGCGCGCCAGCCCCAGCACGATGCTGATCGCGTCGCGAATCGGGAACAGCGGGCCGATCCACTTATCGATGTCGTGACGGCGTTGCTCGGCATCGTTGTGACGCCAGGCGTAATACGACGGCAGATCGAAGCGGCAGGTGCCGCCCGGAATGACCGAACGGCTGCGAATGCTGGCAAGCCACTCGTTGTCGTTCAGGTGCTGACCGGGTTTACCGGGAATCTGGTTGAGGTTCGCGATGGCCAGCTCGACTTCGCCGATGAATTGTTCGAGCGCGTCGGAGGCGATATCGGGATTGCCGCGATAGGTCTGCAGCGTCTGACGTTGCCGGTCGAGTTCCTTGACCAGCTCGTTTTTCAGATCGGTGCGACCGGCGATGTCGGCAATCTCGAACATCGTGATCAGGGCCGCATGATGATCGAGCGGCTGATCCTGTCCGACGAAAAAGGCAAAGCGCCCGAACAGCTCTTCTAGCCGAAGCAGCGTGCGAATGCGTTCGTTGAGCGGATATTCGTACAGGATCAAGCGCGTTGGCCCAAAAGTTGGCGCTTTTCAGCGTAATGGCGACATTCTAATGCGGGAATCTGTCGGGTTGCAACGCGAGTGGGCGCTCAATTGGGCACCGAACGCAAGACACCTGCGCGAAATGCCTCCCGACATACCTCCCGACATCGGTATTCCGACGTGCTGCGACCAGAAATCACTCGCCGCCGGTCTGCCTGGCGAACTGAAGATAGGCCGCGTGCAAACGGTCGACTTGCGCGGCGAGCGGTGCCTGCTGCGTGTCGTTGTCGATGATGTCGTCCGCCACCGCGAGCCGCTGCGCCCGTGACGCCTGACGTGCCATGATGGCCTGCACCTGCTCGCGCGTGAATCGATTGCGCGACATGACGCGAGCAATCTGCGTCTCCTCGGTGCAGTCGACAACGAGGATGCGCTGCACCCGCTCACGCCATGTGCCGGACTCCACTAACAACGGTACGACGAAAATCAGATAAGGCCCTTCGGCTTCGGCCGCCACACGCTCGCACTCCGTGCGTATCAGCGGATGGGTGATTGCCTCCAAACGCGCTTTTGCGGCGTTGTCCGAGAACACCGCTTCACGCATGCGCGCCCGGTCGAGTGAGCCATCCGGTGCGACGAAGGCATCGCCGAAGTCCCGGCGGATCGCGGGCATCGCCGCGCCGCCCGGGGCAGTGATGCTGTGCGCGATGGCGTCGGTATCGATGATGGCGATGCCATGCGCGGCAAACAGATTGGCGACGGTCGTTTTGCCGCTGCCGATGCCGCCGGTCAGGCCGATGGCGTAAGTCATGGAGTTCCTCCGATCCAAAGCATGAGGCTGTCGCCACCGAAGAGCGTGACAATACCTGCGGCGGCAAGAAACGCGCCGAAAGGAAACATCTGATCGCCGCGCAAGCGTCCCATCAGCCACGCGCTGCCCGCAATGACAACGGCGAGCACGCAGGCGACGAGCAGAATTTGCGGTAACGCCGTCCAGCCGAACCATGCGCCGAGCGCCGCGAAAAGTTTGAAGTCGCCGAATCCCATCCCTTCGCGACGCCGTATCCACCAGTACGCCCAATACATTGCCCAGAGACTCATGTAGCCCGCCGCCGCGCCGATGACGGCCGACGGCAGGCTGGCAAACCAATGACCGAGGTTACAGAGCAACCCAGCCCAAAGCAGCGGGAGCGTGAGGATGTCAGGCAGTAGTTGCGTGTCGTGGTCGATGTAGGCAAGGGCGATCAGCGTCCAGACAAGTCCGAGCGCACCAACGCTCTGCCATGTCGGCCCGAAACGCCAGGAGATGGCCACACTCAGCACGCCGCTGAGCAGCGCGAGCCGCCACCGACGCGACGGTGCGGGGTCTGAGAGTGCGATGGGCAGGTTGACCGCGCCGACGCCCGACATCTCGCTGGTCGAGGCGAGCGCCAGCGGCGAGACCTGAGGTGATGAGGCGGGCAGCGCGTGGGTGTCCGAGCTTTCGGCAGCCTGCAATTCTTCGAGCCACGCGCGCTCGATGGCGGCAGGCACCCGTCGCACGACGACATCGAGGAGCAGTCCGCCGATCACGCCGAAAGCCGCAAACAACGCGAGGCGCCAGTGGGGAGAGAGTTGCGCGAGCCAGTCGACGAGAAGCAGCTCGGCGTAGCCATTCATGGCGTTCATGCGACACCGTATCCGAGTTGGAACATCGGCAGGTACATGGCGAGGACCATGCCGCCGATCAGCAGGCCGAGCAACGTAATCATCATGGGTTCGAGCGTTGCGCAGGTACTGACCAGCGCATGCGACGCTTCCTCGTCGAGCAGGCCGGCGGCCTGATTGAGCATGCGCCCGAGTGTACCCGATTCCTCTCCGATGACGACCAGTTGCGCCACGGCCAGCGGCCAGTGCTCATCGCCTTCCAAAGCCGTCGCCAGACGCTCGCCCCGCGCCACTTTGCGATGCACGTCGTGTGCCGATCGCTGCATCACGAGATTGCCGCACGCGCTGGCGGCGGCGTCCATGGCGTCGGGCAGCGCGACACCGGCGTCGAGGAGCGTTCCGAGGGTTCTGGCCCATCGTGCTGCGCTCATCATCCGAAGCATCTTGCCCACGCGGGGCAGATGCAGCAGTAGCCAGTCGCGATGACGTCTCAGAGGCTGACTTCGCCGTAGACCCGCAGCGACGACCAGTCCGGCCGCACCCATGCTCGCCAGCACCCAGTGACCGTTGTCGAGCGACGCGCGCGAGACGTCGATGAGCCAGCGAGTCAACGGCGGCAACGGCACGCCACCGCCGGCAGCACTCGCGAATAGCCGCTCGAACTCCGGGATCACCCATTGCAGGAGCGCGATGACGACTGCGACGGCCACCGCCAATACGGTCAGCGGATAGGAGAGTGCGCGTTGCAGTTTGTCGCGAACGCTTTGCACGTGATCGTACTGTGCGCTCAGTCGTGCCAGCGTCGGGCCGAGTTGGCCGCTCAGCTCTCCCGCCGCGATCAACTGACAATCGACGCTACTGAAGCGACGGCTGGCATGCGCCATCGCCTGCGCGAGCGGATGCCCGAGGGCGACATCCTCGGCGACCGTGGCGGCCAGCCGCTTCAGGCCGCGCGCGTGTGCGCCTTTGGCAAGCACGTCGAGGGCGGCGCTCAGCGGCACGCCCGCGCCGAGCAACGTCGCAAGACGCCGCACGAGGTCGGTCGCATCTGCCGGGCGTGTGCGTGCGGCAGATGTGTGGCGGTGCTGCGGACGCAGTTGCGTGACGGTGATCTGCGGATGCCGATGTCGCAACGCCAGTCGGGCGGCTGCCTCGCCTTGAGCAATCACGTCTCCCTGAAGACGCTGTCCGCCGACGTCGCGACCTTGCCATCGCCATCGCTGTAAATGCGTCGACGTCGTCATGCGGCACCTACGACCGACGTGATCCGTGGTCGCCATTGTCGGGTCGGTCGCGCATGCCCTGCGTCGACGTCTGCACCGGCGCGTTGAACATCCTCTGCCCGGTTCATCGACGGTATTTTCACTGTGTCGTATGTTTGCATCTCAGCGGCATCAAGCGGGCAGCGTCGCATCGACATCCTCCTGATCGACAGCGCCTGTATCGACGTGCCACAACCCGGCTTCTCGCAGCGTCATGACGCCTTCGCTGTGCGCCTGCGCCGCCAGATCGTGCGGGCTGCGGGCCTGCGCAATGTTGATGGCCTGTGTGGGGCTGATCGGCATCACCTGAAACGCGCCGATGCGTCCGGCAAAACCGGAGCCGTGACAGCGCATGCAGGTGTGCGCGCGGTCCGTTGCAGTCGTCGTGCCGCAAGGCTCGCATCCGGCGGGACATCGTCGCCTGAGCAGGCGCTGTGCGCTGACCAGCAGCAGCGTCGACGACAGATTGAACGGGGCGACGCCGAGATCGAAGAGCCGCGCGAGCGTGCTTGGCGCGTCGTTGGCGTGAACGGTGGCAAATACAAGGTGGCCGGTCTGCGCTGCCTGTATGGCGATCTCGGCGGTCTGCGCATCGCGGATTTCGCCCACGACGAGAACGTCTGGATCCTGACGGAGAAACGCGCGCAACGCAGTGGCAAAGTCGAGACCGGCGCGTTCGTTGAGATTGACCTGCGTGACACCGGCCAGGCGAATTTCCACCGGATCTTCGATAGTGACGATGTTGCGTGACGTGTCGTTCAGGCGTCGCAGGCAACTATAGAGCGAGACGGTCTTGCCGCTGCCGGTCGGGCCCGTCAGCAAGATCAGCCCGTGCGGGCGGGCAATCGCTTGCGTGAGGGCGAGGTATTGCTTCGGCGAATACCCGAGACCTTCGAGCGAGAGCGGGACTTTCGCGCCATCGAGCAGGCGTACCACCAGTTTCTCGCCGTGCAGGCTGGGGAGCGCACTCACGCGACACTCGACCGGTTCGCCAGCTTCGCGCCACACCATGCGTCCGTCCTGAGGCAAGCGCTTTTGTGCGATGTCGAGATTGGCGAGCACCTTCAGACGCGAGACCAACATGTCACGCGCTGTCAGCGGAACGTCGCCATGGTCCTGCAAGCGACCGTCGATACGCAGACGGACCCGAAAGCGCTGCGCCATCGGCTCGAAATGGATATCGGAAGCGCCCGCACGAATCGCTTCGCTCAGTATTCGCTCAAGGCGTTGCAGCGGGGTGATGGGCCCGGGCGACGTGTGCGGTATTCCGGTGCTCGGAACAGACGCCCGGGTCGCGGTGGACGGCAGAGCGCCGTCGGAGACGATGGTTTGACGCGGCATGACAGGGTTCGGCGAGAGCTGGGTGAAGCTTCAGTCTCGTCAAATCCCTGCGCAGGCTCAATCGGAATAACCTGAAAATTGACCGTACGTGACGGGCAGTGACCGAATGCGACGTGATCGCTTCGTGTCGTTCACGCAAGTTCAGTCGTGATGCGTGGCCCGCGACGTCGGTTTGAACAGGCGTACCGTTTTGATCGCCTGGTTGTCGATTTGCACGATTTCCATACGCACGCCGTCAATCTCCAGGCTGACCGAGGCTTCGGGAATCTCACGCAGCACTTCGAGAATCAGGCCGTTGAGTGTCTTCGGACCGTCGGTCGGCAGATGCAGTCCCAGTCGCCGATTCAGATCGCGAAGGCCCACGCCGCCGCCGACCAGGCAATCGTCGTCCGTCGTCCAGCCCGAGCGGCTGCCGCCCGCGCCCGGCACGCTCGTCGTGAACTCGCCGATGAGTTCTTCGATGATGTCCTCGGTCGTGACCAGCCCTTCGACTTCGCCGTATTCGTTGACCACGAGCCCCACGCGTCGATGGTTTTCCTGGAAGTACTGCAACTGTCGCAGGGCAGGGGTATCGCTTGGGATGAAATAGGGTTCGACGAGCAACGCGCGCAGGGTATCGACGGTGATGTCGTCCGGGTGACGCAACGCGGAGAGCGTACGACGCACCGGCAGAATGCCGACGATGCGATCGATATCTCCGTCATAGACGGGCAGCTTGTTGTGATAACAGGTTTCGAGTTGCGAGAGGATCGTGTCGAGCGGCGCCGAGATATCGAGCGCTTCGATGCGCGCGCGCGGCACCATCACGTCGTCGACGGCGATGTTCTCGAGATCGAGCAGATTGAGCAGCACACTGCGCGGCTTGGTCGGCATGTAGTTGCCGGCTTCGAGCACGATGGTGCGCAGCTCTTCCGTGGTCAGTCGGGTCTCGCTCGCCGCAGTGCGCGTGTCGATGCGCAGCACGCGCAGCATGCCGCGTACGAACGTGTTGAGGACCCACACCAACGGCGTTGCCGCGGCCACGATCGGTTTGAGCGGCGTGCTGACGGAAAGGGCGATGCGGTCGGGGTATGTCGCGCCGACGATCTTCGGTCCGATCTCGGCGAAGATGATGATGAGCAGTGCGATCATCGCCGTCGCGATCGACAGCGTGATGGCGTCGTTGCCGAAGTAGCGCACCGCGATGGACGTGGTGAGCACCGGCACGACCGTGTTGATGACGTTATTGCCGACGAGAATGGTCGAGAGCAGATCTTCCGTGCGAGATAGCAATCCCTGTGTCGAGCGCGCGCCGTGTACGTTCATGCGTACCAGGTGCTTCAGTCGATGGCGGTTCAGGGCCATCATGCTCGTCTCGGAAATGGAAAAGAATCCCGAGCAGATGATCAGGAAGGCGACGGCGCAGATCTGCGCCCATAAGGGCAAGGCGTCCAAGCGTTTGGGGGCGGCTAAGCGCGGGCGGTGGCAATGAGTCGCCACTATATCAGAGGGGATTGGCGCGTTTGCTGCGCACCCGACGGAGGGCGTCTCATCGGCGGCATATGACGGACTGCCGACTTTTCGATGTGGCGAGCGAGCTAAACGTATCCGACAGTAGAAATAAAAAAACCGACGGACAAGTCCGTCGGTTTTTTTGCTTTGCTGAGAGCAAAGTAAATCCTGGTCGGGGTGAGAGGATTCGAACCTCCGGCCTCTACGTCCCGAACGTAGCGCTCTACCAGGCTAAGCTACACCCCGCTTCGATACTGCTACTTCGCTAAGTGCGTCGCGCTATCGAGTAAGAACATAATTCTAGCAGGCTATTTTTATAATGGGAAGAGGGGAGCGTAGAAATAATTCGTGCGGCAGCATCGGCCTCTTCCTGCGCGCGTGCGAGCGTGTAATCGAGCGCACCCGTGCGCCTGATTGCGGCGAGGATCGGTTCGAACTTGTCGGTGCCGCCGTTCTCGATGGCTTCGCGTACGAGCGCGCGCTCTTCTTCCGTGCCGTGTTGCAGAACGTGAATCAGCGGCAGCGTCGGTTTGCCTTCGCGCAGATCGTCGCCGGCATTCTTGCCCATCGCATCGGTGTCGCCGGCGTAGTCGAGCCAGTCGTCCATCAATTGGAAGGCAGTGCCCAGACGGCCGCCGTATTCGCAGACTGCGGCTTCGGTCTGCGCATCGGCGTTGGCGAGTACGGCCGCCAGTTGCGTCGCCGCTTCGAACAGCGTGGCTGTCTTGTACTTGATGACCTGGAGATAGCGCGCTTCGTCTACATCGGGGTCGTGCATGTTCAGTAACTGAAGCACTTCCCCTTCGGCGATGACGTTGGTCGCACGCGCGAGGATCTGCATCACGCGCATGTTGTCCACGCTCACCATCATCTCGAACGAGCGCGAATACAGGAAGTCGCCGACCAGCACCGACGCCGCATTGCCGAACAGCGCATTAGCTGTCTGCTTGCCACGGCGCAGGTCGGATTCGTCGACGACGTCGTCGTGCAGCAGCGTCGAGGTATGGATGAATTCGATGACGGCAGCCAACTCGTAGCGAGCGGGCGATGTTACACCCAGCGCGCCGGAGACCAGCAGCAGCAATGCCGGGCGCAGCCGCTTGCCGCCCGAATTGATGATGTATTCCGAGATCTGATTGATCAGGACCACCTCGGAGGCCAGCCGATGGCGGATAAGCGTATCGACGGCTTTCATGTCGTCGGTGATGGCGGCCAGTACGTTCTGGGCAGAAGTCGAAGCAGTCAAGACAAGGCTCGGGTGAGGAAAAATTCGCCCCAAATTATATAGTGGGCGCGGCAACTTTCGGGCACCAGGGCCGCGGAATGACTGGAGTTACGGAAGTCTTTGACGCAAAAGGAGAAAGTCTGTATAATCCCCCGTTTTCGTGCGCGCATTCATTGCGCCGCGTCCGAAAATACTTCGGAAGGCGGGCTGCAGCGGAGGCTTTCGACCGGTAAGTGGAGTCCTTTCGGGACCCTCGGTCTGCACGGAAATTCTCTTGTTTATGAGTGAGGTTCAACAATGTACGCGGTCATAAAAACCGGCGGTAAGCAATATAAGGTTGCTGCTGGCGAAAAGCTCAAAGTAGAACAGATACCGGCTGACATTGGCGCTGAAATCACCATTGACCAGGTTCTCGCCGTTGGCGAGGGCGAATCGATTAAGTTCGGTGCGCCGTTGGTCACTGGGGCTTCCGTCAAGGCTACCGTTGTCGCCCAGGGTCGTCACCCCAAGGTGAAGATTTTCAAGATGCGCCGTCGCAAGCACTACCAAAAGCGTCAAGGCCATCGCCAAAACTACACCGAGCTGCGCATCGACAGCATCAACGGCTAATCGATCGAGCTAGGTAAGGAGTTAAGTCATGGCACACAAAAAAGCAGGCGGATCGTCCCGTAACGGCCGCGATTCCGAGTCGAAGCGCCTCGGCGTGAAGGTGTACGGCGGTCAGGCAATCCTGGCTGGCGGCATCATCGTTCGCCAACGCGGTACTCGTATGCATGCCGGCGAAAACGTCGGTATCGGTAAGGACCACACGCTGTTTGCACTGGCCGACGGCCACGTGCAATTCGCCGTCAAGGGCGCAGCGAAGAAGCAAGTGGTTAGCGTGGTAGCGGCAGCGTAAGCTAAGCCTTTTGCCACCAAAAGGCTCCGCTTCCATGCGGAGCCTTTTTTGTTTCTCCCGCCCGCGCGCACTGTGATGCAGCGTTCGGCGTGGATCATCGAACAGTATTCTGGATCGTCTGCGGACGGTCGTTAAGCGGGACGGACCCACATGAAATTCATTGACGCAGCGCGAATCGAGGTGATCGCCGGAGACGGCGGCAACGGCTCGGCATCGATGCGCCGTGAGAAATTCGTGCCGTTCGGCGGACCTGACGGCGGCGACGGCGGTCGTGGCGGCAGCGTGCTCGCCGTGGCGGATCGCAACATCAACACCCTGATCGACTACCGTTATTCGAAGAAGCATCTCGCGAAGGACGGCGAGCGCGGTCGCGGATCGGACTGCTATGGCAAGGGCGGCGACGATATTACGCTGCGTATGCCGGTGGGCACCATCATCACTGACATGGACACGGGCGAGACCATCGCCGATCTGACCGAGCACGGTCAGGAAGTGGTCCTCGCGCAGGGCGGTGCGGGCGGTCTGGGTAACATCCATTTCAAATCGAGCACGAACCGCGCCCCGCGTCAGACGACGCCCGGCAAGCCCGGTGAGCGCCGCATGCTCCAGCTTGAACTGAAAGTGCTCGCGGACGTCGGCCTGCTCGGCATGCCCAATGCGGGCAAGTCGACGTTTATCTCGTCGGTGTCGAACGCGCGTCCGAAGGTCGCGGACTATCCGTTCACGACGTTGCACCCTAATCTGGGTGTCGTGCGCACGGCTCCGGGTCGTAGCTTCGTGATCGCCGATATTCCGGGGCTGATCGAAGGCGCTGCCGAAGGTGCAGGGCTTGGCCACCAGTTCCTGCGTCACTTGCAGCGAACGGGCCTGTTGCTGCACATCGTGGATATCGCACCGTTCGACGAAGGTGTCGATCCGGTGGCGGACGCGAAAGCCATCGTCCTCGAATTGCAGAAGTACGACGAAGCGTTGTTCCAGAAGCCGCGTTGGCTGGTGCTCAACAAGGTCGACATGCTGCCTGAGGCGGAGCGTGAAGCACGCGTCGCCGACTTCAAGGCGCGCTACGGCTGGAACGGCCCGACCTTCGAGATCTCCGCGCTGACGGGCGAAGGTTGCGAGAAGCTGTGTCTCGCGGTGCAGGAGTACCTGTACCAGCAGCGTGGCGCGGTCGAAGAAGCGATCGAAGACGCTGCTGCCGATCCGCGCTTTCGTACCAGTGGCACCGGTAGCGCCGCACCGGCCGCCGACGCCGCACCACAAATCCCAACGGACGACACGCCAAAGGCGTAAACTCCACATCACCCAAACGCTGGCGCTGACGTTGTAAGGTTTCGAACGTCATCAGGTCCCGAACCTTGCGCCAACGCCAGCGATCCGGCTGCTGTGGCCCAATGAGAGACGATCCGCACGCGCGGCATCGTCCCGGGGCACGGTGGCTCGTCTTCCCAATACATCCGCAGGAGAATCCAGGTCCATGCGTTCGGTCATCGCCGATGCCAAGCGGCTCGTGGTGAAAGTGGGCTCCAGTCTCGTGACCAACGACGGTCGCGGGCTGGATGATGTCGCCATTGCGCGTTGGGCGCAGCAGATCGCCGCGTTGCGGCACGGGGGCGACGGGCGTCCGCCAAAGCAGGTCGTGCTCGTGAGTTCGGGCGCGATTGCGGAAGGGATGCAGCGTCTGGGCTGGGCCAAGCGCCCGAAAGCCATCGACGAATTGCAGGCGGCCGCCGCCGTCGGACAGATGGGCCTCGCGCAAGTCTACGAGACGCGTTTCGCCGAGCATGGCGTGCGTACGGCGCAGATTCTTCTCACGCACGCCGATCTGGCCGACCGTGAACGCTATCTGAATGCGCGCACGACGCTGCTCACGCTGCTGCGTCTGGGCGTGGTGCCGATCATCAACGAGAACGACACGGTCGTGACCGACGAAATCAAGTTCGGCGACAACGACACACTCGGCGCGCTGGTCACGAACCTGATCGACGGCGATGCGCTCGTCATCCTGACCGACCAGTCGGGCCTCTACACAGCCGATCCCCGCAAGGACCCCGACGCCGAGTTCGTGCACGAAGCGGAAGCAGGGGACGAACGTCTGGAGGCGATGGCGGGCGGTGCGGGCACGAACATCGGTCGCGGCGGCATGCTCACGAAGATTCTGGCGGCCAAACGCGCAGCGACGAGCGGGGCACATACCGTGATCGCATCGGGTCGCGAAGCGGACGTACTGGTGCGTCTGGCGGGTGGTGAAGCCATCGGCACGCAACTGGTGGCGCGCACGGCAGTCCTGACGGCCCGCAAGCAATGGATGGCCGATCACCTTCAGGTGCGTGGTCGTGTGGTGATCGATGCGGGCGCGTGCAAGAAGCTGGTGGAAGAGGGCAAGAGCCTGCTGCCGATCGGCGTGATCGACGTGGAAGGGACGTTTGCGCGTGGCGAAGTCATCTCATGCGTCGACGAGGCGGGCCATGAGGTCGCGCGTGGCCTGTCCAACTACAGTGCTTCGGAGACGCGCCTCATTCGTCGTCACCCCAGCAGCGACATCGAGCAGGTGCTGGGCTTTGCGAACGAACCCGAACTGATTCACCGCGACAACCTGATCCTGCGCTGATCCGCATCCGCGCAGAGCGACAGGCACAAAAAACGCCGGCACGTGATACGTGACCGGCGTTTTTTTGCGTCGTGACGCCGTCGATGTGACGGCGTCGGTACGGCACAGACTTAGCGATAGGCGGCGGGCGTCGTCGGATAGCGCAGGTTCTGGACGATATCCTTCGCAGAGCCGTACGGCGTCTTGTCCTGACAGAGGAAGTCGCGGTACAGAATGCCTTGATATGCGGTCGAACCGTACGGCTTGATCGGACGCCATTCGCTGTTACGCGCCGCTGCCCACGTGCCATCCGGACGGCCAGTCGCGTACAAACGCGATTCGAACGTCGAGCAATGGATGCCCTCGTACGACACGTTGCGCGCGCCGCTCTTGCTGCGGATCACGGCGATGTAACGCACCACGCCGTCTTCCCGGGTGACTTCGATGGACTTCGCGTCGACGGCGTAGTCGAGCGTGGCGTTCGGCAGGGTCGAGAAGCTGATCAGATCGGCGTCTTGCGGCGCGGCGGTCGGCATCTTGTATTCCGCCTCCTTCCACTTGCCCTTGGCGGCTTCCTGCTGCGCCATGTATTCGTCAAAGTCCTGAACGGGCTGGGACACGCTGCTGCAGGCGGCGATCAGCGCCAGAGCGGCCAGAGAGACAAGCGTGGCCAGGCGCGGGGCGCGGCGGGCAATCGAAGGACGCATGGGAATGTGGTCGAGAGATCAAAAAAAGCCGACGCGGGCAACAGTGCCCGCGGTCGGTGTTGAGACAGGACGTCGGCCGCCCGGTTCAGTGCTCCCGGCGGTGCTGAAGGTCGGCATTGTCGGCGTTGGCGGCGTTGGCGGCAGGATCGGCGGTGTTGCTGCCGTCACCGCACTCGCCGCCGCCGCCGTAGCTGTCCTCCTGCTCGTGCGACGCATCCGTCGCCCCCGGCGGCATCTCGCCGACCCGGGCCCCGGCGCGCGGAAACCGACGCCGGTCCTGCTGGGCGCGCGCAGCCGAGCGTCGCAGATAACGCGAGAGTTCGTTCAGGGCGAGCTGATACACATCGCGCTTGAATTCGATCACAGCGTCGAGCGGCACCCAGTATTCGTTCCAACGCCAGGCGTCGAACTCGGGATGATCGGTTGCGCGCAAGCAGATATCGCAGTCGCGCCCGACCATGCGCAGCAGGAACCAGATCTGCTTCTGGCCCCGGTAATGTCCGCGCACTTCGCGTTTGATGAACTTGTCCGGCACCTCGTAACGCAGCCAGTCGCGTGTGCGACCGATGACTTTGACGTGTTCTGGCTTTAGCCCGGTTTCCTCGTGCAATTCTCGGAACATGGCCTGTTCAGGCGTTTCGCCGTACTTGATGCCGCCTTGCGGGAACTGCCAGGAGTGCTCGCCCAGCCGCTTGCCCCAGAACACTTCATTGCGTGCGTTTAAGAGGATGATGCCGACGTTCGGGCGAAAGCCTTCACGGTCCAGCATACAACCACCCCTGAATCCTTTAAAATTGCTTCGATTATAAACAGATAATCACCGGCGCGGCGGCCGGCGGCGGCTCGGGTAACCGGGGCGGCGCGTACGGCCGGCGGGTGTCTCAGGGGATGCGACGATGGCGCACGGCGTCAATCCGTCGTCGATCCGCATCCCCCCGGCCCTGCTTTCCTGCATCAGACCGAACCGTCGCGTGCGCCGTTGACCCTATTTTTCCCGGAAATCTGCATGAAAGCCTCTCGTTTCTTCATCGGCACCCTCAAGGAAGCTCCCGCCGACGCCGAAATCGTCAGCCACAAGCTGATGATGCGCGCCGGCATGATTCGTCGCGTTGCCGGCGGCATCTACGATTACCTTCCGATCGGCCTGCGCTCGATCCGCAAGGTCGAAGCCATCGTCCGTGAAGAAATGAACCGCGCCGGTGCGCTGGAACTGCTCATGCCAGCCGTGCAACCGGCCGAACTCTGGCAGGAGTCGGGGCGCTGGGAGAAGTACGGCCCGGAACTGCTCCGTCTGAAAGATCGTCACGACCGCGATTTCGTCGTCGGCCCGACCCATGAGGAAGTGGTGACGGACATCGCTCGCCGCGAGATCAAGAGCTATCGTCAACTCCCGGTGAACTTCTATCAGGTGCAGGCGAAGTTCCGCGACGAAATTCGTCCGCGTTTCGGCGTGATGCGTGGTCGCGAATTCATCATGAAGGACGCCTATTCCTTCGATAAGGACCGCGCGGGCCTGCAAGTGTCGTATCAGAAGATGTTCGACGCCTACGTGCGCATCTTCACGCGCCTGGGTCTGGAGTTCCGCGCCGTGGTGGCCGATAACGGCTCCATCGGTGGCTCGGGCTCGCACGAATTCCACGTGATCGCCGAGACCGGTGAAGACGCCATCGCTTACTGCCCGACGTCGGACTATGCAGCCAACGTCGAGATGGCCGAAGCGCTGCCGCCGCAAGGCGAGCGCCCGGCCGCTGCCGAAGCCATGACCAAGACCGCGACGCCGGGCAAGGCCAAGTGCGAAGCCGTGGCCGAGCTGCTCTCGATCCCGCTGACGCGCACCGTCAAGTCGATCGTGCTGGCCACCGACAGCGAAGACACCGGCACGCAGGTGTGGCTGCTGTTGCTGCGTGGCGACCATGAGCTCAACGAGATCAAGGCGAGCAAGGTGCCGGGTCTGGGCGAACTGCGCTTCGCGAGCGAAGCCGAGATCGTCGAATGGTTCGGCACGCCCCCGGGCTATCTGGGTCCCATCGGCACGAAGAAGCCGGTCAAGCTCGTGGTCGATCGCAGCGTGGCGCACATGAGCGACTTCGTGGTGGGTGCGAACGAGAAGGACTTCCACATTACCGGTGTGAACTGGGGCCGCGATCTGCCGGAACCGGAAATCGTCGCCGATCTGCGCAACATCGTGGCGGGCGACGCCTCGCCGGACGGCAAGGGCGAGATCGCACTGTGCCGTGGCATCGAAGTCGGTCACGTGTTCCAGTTGGGGACGAAGTATTCGGACGCGATGAATGCCACGTTCCTCGATGAGAACGGCAAGCCGGCGCCGATGGAAATGGGCTGCTACGGCATTGGCATCACGCGTATTCTCGGTGCGGCCATCGAGCAGAATTTCGACGACCGCGGCATCATCTGGCCGGAATCGATTGCGCCGTTCGAAGTGGTGCTGTGCCCGATGGGTTACGACCGCAGCGATGCCGTGCGGGCGGCCGCCGACAAGCTGTACGAAGACCTGGTGGCTGCGGGCATCGACGTGATTCTGGACGATCGTGGCGAGCGTCCGGGCGTGATGTTCGCGGACTGGGAACTGATCGGCGTGCCGCATCGCGTGGTGATCGGCGACCGTGGCCTGAAGGAAGGCAAGATCGAGTATCAGGGCCGTCGCGACACGCAGGCTCAGTTGCTCGACGCTGCCTCGGTGGCGGAAGTCGTCATCGGCCGCGTACGCCCCGCCAAGGCGGTCTGATCGAGTGACGTCCGACGCGTTGCCGGTGGTCGCCGGTGGCGCGCTGCACGATGCTCAGGTCTCACACGCTTCGTATCGGCACAAACGCATTACCTGACGGCAGTCGCCCCGGCGGCTGCCGTTGTCATATCTGAAGGCGTCGTCTGTAAGGAATACACGTTCGCGTCGGCCACCGTGCTGTTGCTGCTGATTACCGATCCGTTCGGCAACATCCCCATTTTCGTGAATGCACTGAAGAACGTGCCAGCGAGCCGACGGCCGCGCGTGATCGTTCGCGAGGTGCTGATCGCGTTCGCGATCCTGCTGCTGTTCATGCTGGTGGGCGAGCGGTTCCTGCGCATGATGAGTCTCACCGACTTGTCGTTGCAGCTCGCTGGCGGCATCGTGCTGTTCCTGATCGCGCTGCGGATGATCTTTCCGCGTCCGGACCACGGCTCGCTGCCGGATGCCGGTGAGCCGCTGATCGTTCCGCTGGCGATTCCGGCGCTGGCCGGGCCGTCGGCGCTCGCGACCGTCATGCTGCTGGTCTCCCAACAACCGGGCCGCATGCTCGAATGGATTACCGCGCTCAGCGTCACGATGGCCGTGTGCGCGGTGGTGCTGTTGCTCGCCGACCGTATCGAACGCTGGTTGGGCTCGCGGGTTGTGGCGGCGTTCGAGCGGCTGATGGGGCTGATTCTGGTGGCGATCTCGGTCGAGATGATCCTGAAGGGCGTGAAAGTTTTCGTCCACCAGTTCTGATACCGATTCAAGCGACGGGCGCTGCCGAAAGACGCAAAAGAAAAGGGACCTTGTGCGAACAGGTCCCTTTCCTATTTGTCGCGGGACGAACCCGGCGACGGTGTGGCGTGCTTATCAGCGCGGCGTCGTCAGCGCGCGAATCGCGGGCAGGTTGCGCCAGTATCCCTTGGCGTCCATGCCACAACCGAAGACGTAGCGATCCGGCACGGTGAAGCCGCAGAAATCCGGATGCGACGGCTTTTCCTTCGTCAGGATCTTCTCGCACAGCACGGCGCTGTAGAACTTCGACGCGCCCATCTCGAGAATGCGGTCGCGAATCGCGGCCATCGTCGCACCTTCGTCGAGAATGTCGTCGAGCACGAGCACCACGCGGTCGCGCACCGAGTCGCGCGGCGCGACGCGCCACTGCATGGCACCGCCCGTAGTGGTGTTGTTGTAGCGCGAGAGGTGGATGTAGTCGAACTCGAGCGGGAAGTCGAGACGCGGCAACAGCATGCCGGTGAAGACGGCCGCACCTCCCATGACCGACAGCACCATCGGGAAGTCGTCGCCGACGGCGGCCTTGATGGCCTTGGCCATGGTGTCGACGGACCGGTTGACCTCGTCTGCGGAGACGATTTCTTCGGAATTACGGAATACTTCGAGCGCTTCTTCGCGGTTCATATGGGGCGACCCTGTGGAACGGTGTTGCGGGGGTTTCGCTATGTGCGGCCCGGAGTATATACGGAAAGCCCGTAGTTCAGACCGGACCGCGACCGGATGAGTCTCAATCAGCGCATGCCGGGCATCATGCCCTTCATGCTGCGCATCATCTTCATCATGCCACCGCCTTTGAGTTTCTTCATCATCGTGCGCATCTGATCGTACTGATTCAGCATGCGGTTGACTTCCTGCACCTGAACGCCCGCACCGGCGGCGATACGGCGCTTGCGGCTCGCCTTGATCAGTTCCGGCTTGGCGCGCTCGGCGGGCGTCATCGAGTTGATGATGCCCTCCATGCGGCGCACCTGCTTCTCGGCCTGATCCATGTTGGTCTGGCTGGCGGCGGCCTGGAACTGGGCCGGCAGCTTGTCCATGAGCGACGACAGGCCGCCCATCTTCTTCATCTGGCCGATCTGCGCCTTGAAGTCGTTCAGATCGAAGTCGCCGCCCTTCTTGACCTTGTCGGCGAGCTTTTGCGCGGCCTGAACGTCGACGCCGCGCTGCGCTTCCTCGACGAGGGCAAGGATGTCGCCCATGCCGAGAATCCGGTTCGCCATGCGATCCGGGTAAAAGACTTCGAGGCCGTCGAGCTTTTCACCGACACCGACGAACTTGATCGGCTTGCCCGTGACGTGACGCACCGACAGCGCGGCACCGCCGCGCGAGTCGCCGTCGAGCTTGGTGAGCACCACGCCGGTGAGCGGCAGCGCGTCGTTGAAGGCGCGGGCGGTGTTCACGGCGTCCTGCCCCAGCATGGCGTCGACGACGAACAGCGTTTCGATCGGTTTCAGCTCAGCGTGCAGGGCACTAATTTCCTGCATCATCGCTTCGTCAATACCAAGACGGCCGGCCGTATCGACGAGCAGCACTTCATGGTGATGACGTCGCGCCCAGTCGACTGCCGCGCGGGCGATATCGATCGGCTTCTGGTCGGGTTGCGACGGGAAGAAGTCGGCGTCGACCTGCTTCGTGACCGTCTCCAGCTGGGCGATAGCGGCAGGGCGGTAGACGTCGGTGGACACCGTGAGGACTTTCTTCTTCTGGGCGCGCAGCAGCTTGGCGAGCTTGCCGACGGTCGTCGTCTTACCCGCACCCTGCAAACCGGCCATCAGGATGATGGCGGGCGGGGTCGTGGCGAGATTGAGTTCGGCGGCACGGCCTTCGTAGTCGCCGCCCATGAGCGCGGTCAGTTCGCGCTGCACCACGCCAACGAGGGCCTGGCCGGGCGACAGACTGGAAATGACTTCCTCACCCAGGGCCTTTTCCTTCACCTTGGCGATGAAATCGCGCACCACCGGCAGGGCGACGTCGGCCTCGAGCAGGGCGAGGCGCACTTCGCGCAGCATTTCCTGCGTGTTGGCCTCGGTCAGTCGGGCTTCGCCGCGCAGGGTTTTGACGACTTTGGCAAGGCGCGTAGTGAGATTGTCGAGCATGAAACGTATCCTGTAAGACCTTCAGCGGCCTCGGTTGCCCGCCCCCCCCGGGCCGTAGACGGCGGTGGCAAGCACGGCAGCGCGCCCCTCATGGGCTGGTGTAAACTTCAAACATGACTATTTTACTGTATGCGCTGACCGCCATCCTCTACGCCGGGTTGGCGGTTTGTTCGTGGCAAGGATACCGGCGCGACGCCGCGCTCGCACTCGCGGGCGGACAAGTCGCGCCTGCGCCTGTCACGGGCACGCCCTCGCGCTGGCCGATGCAGCTTTCGCTGTTCGCCGTGCTCGTGCTGCACGGGGTGTTGCTGCATCAGACGATCTTCCGCACTGAGAGCATGCACTTCGGTTTCGCGTACATGCTCTCGGCCATGTTGTGGCTCTCGGTCGGCATCTATTGGATCGAGAGTTTCTTTTTCCCGCTCGAGAGCCTGCGACTGATGGTCACACCCGTGGCGGCCGTCGCTTGTCTGTTGCCGATGATCTTCCCGGACGTGCGCATTTTGGGCTTTGCCGCCAATCCGGTGTTCAAGGCGCACTTCATCATCGCCAACATGGCCTACGGGCTGTTCGCGCTCGCGGCGCTGCACGCGTTGCTGATGATCTATGCCGAGCGGCAACTGCATCCGTCGCGCAGCAACGAGGCGACGGGCTGGCTCTCGCGCTGGCTCGAGACGCTGCCGCCGCTCCTCACGATGGAGAAGCTGCTGTTTCGTCTGATCGGCGCGGGGTTCGTGCTGCTCACGCTGACGCTGATCTCCGGCGTGATGTTCTCCGAGGCGCTCTTCGGGCGCGCGGTGCGCGTCGATCACAAGACGGTGTTCGCGGTGGTGTCGTGGCTGATGTTCGGCGCGGTGCTGCTGGGGCGGCATTTTTACGGGTGGCGCGGCAAGGTCGCGCTGCGTTGGGTTCTGGCGTCGTTCGTGACGCTGTTGCTGGCGTATGTCGGTTCTCGCTTCGTGCTTGAGGTGGTGCTGCATCGCATGACGGAGACTTGAAGCGCGATGCGCAATATCCTGCTGTTACTGTTGCTCCTTATCGCCGGGACGTGGTGGATGCGCCACAACGAGCGTAAGCGCAATTCCGAAGGCCCTCAACGAAATGAGCGCATGCGCACGCCGCAGGGCAACGGTGGCCGGACCACGGCCCAGCAAACGTTGCCGCCCGCCGAACGTATGGTGCGTTGCAGCGAGTGCGATACCTATCTTCCCGAGAGCGAATCGTTGTCGGGCGCCGGTGGCAAACACTTTTGCAGCACGGCGCATCGCGACGCCTATCTCGCGCGCGAACACCGCGTCTGAGGTCCGCTGCGCGGCCCGTCCGCGCAGCGATCGCGCATCCCTGCACATCTCGGCTCATCCCGCCCGTTGCCCTGTTTTCCTGCGAACGCCGTGCATCGCCGCTCATGGCGTGCGTCGGCTTGCGCATGCCTGTCGCATGCACTAAAACACAGTAACCGACCCCATTCGTCGAATCGCGTCGAAACGATAGGACAGGCGGGCGGGGCGACGACAGGAGGGCGCAATATGCTAATGCGCAGACGGATGTATTTCCTTCTTCCCGATCTGGCCAGTGCCCAGCGCACGATGAGCGATCTGTTGCTCGCCCGGATCGAGGAGCGCCACATCCACTTTATGGCACGTGACGAAATGGACCTGGAGGGACTGCACGAGGCTAACCTGCTACAGACTTCCGATATCGTGCACGGCGCCGAAGCCGGGCTCGTGATCGGCGGCTTCTGTGGTCTGGCAGTCGGTGCAGTCGCGGCGTTTTTCCCCATCGTGGGCACACATCCGCAATGGGAATTGATGATTGTGACGGCCCCGCTCGGCGCGTTGTTCGGCGCATGGGTGTCGAGCATGATCGGCGTCTCGGTGCCCAACTCGCGACTCAAGGCGTTTCGTGAACCGCTGGAGCGCGGCATGATCCTGCTGATGGTGGATGTGCGCGAGCGCCGCGTCGAGGAGATTCGCGAGATGCTCAAGGAGCATCATCCCGAAGCCCATATGGAGGGCATCGAAGCCGCGATTCCCGCGTTCCCCTGAAATCGATCGGACGAAGATCAGGGACAGTGACGATATTGAGAGTGCCAACGCGTTTTACCGGCCGGCAACGGCCATTAGCGTCGCACCTGTGAGCGGCGCGGGATGGTGTCCGTGGTATATGACACAAGCGCGGTGCCATCCCCGGGCGTGGATACGCCCACGGAAGCCTCTCGGCCAAGTCAGGCGAGGGGCTTCTTCTTTGGGAATTTCCTTTTTATTTTTCGACTTGTTTCGGACGAAGTCCCGCATGACACTGGGACTTCACTTGCCTCCCGGCGGACTTTCGGACCGGGCCGGTCACCG
This sequence comes from Pandoraea oxalativorans, assembly GCF_000972785.3. Taxonomy (NCBI): domain Bacteria; kingdom Pseudomonadati; phylum Pseudomonadota; class Betaproteobacteria; order Burkholderiales; family Burkholderiaceae; genus Pandoraea; species Pandoraea oxalativorans. The sequence continues at coordinate 4,913,624 of NZ_CP011253.3, read as the reverse complement.
GCGACGTCACGCCAAGTGGGCTACAATGCCACCCCTCGCTCTACGGGAGTTCGTTGTGCCCGTCATGCTCCAGTCATCTGCGTCCCCTGACGTTTCGCTCCGGTCGTTTGCCCTGCTGACTCCGCTGCTCTGTGCGCGCTCATCTCCGTCGACGAGTCGATTCGGACGGTGCCGCGGTGTCGACGCCGCGGCGGGTTCGCGAGGTGACGCATGAACGCACCGGACAAACTGCCGACGCTCACGCTCGACGCCGAAGGATGGGTGCGAGAGGCGCAGCGTCTGCCGTCGCCGAACTTCGACGTGCGTCCGCAAGGCATGCCCATCGGCTTGCTCGTGGTCCACAACATCTCGCTGCCGCCGGGGCAATTCGGTGGCGACGAGATTCCGGCGTTCTTCCAGAATCGGCTCGACCACGACGCGCATCCGTTCTTCGACGAGATTCGCGGCGTGCACGTGTCGTCGCATTTTCTGGTGCGTCGTGATGGTGCGTTGCAACAGTTCGTCTCCTGCGATGCGCGGGCGTGGCATGCGGGGGCGTCGTCGTTCGAGGGGCGCACGCGCTGCAACGATTTCTCGATCGGCGTCGAATTGGAAGGGACGGACGACGTACCGTTCACGGCGGCGCAGTACGCGACATTGGCGGCGCTCACGCGCGTTTTGCGTGAGCATTATCCGATTCAAGCCGTGGCCGGACATGCCGATATAGCACCTGGCCGGAAGACGGACCCGGGGCCGCATTTCGAGTGGCAACGGTTGCGTCGGATGGCTGCACTGGAACCGCAGGCGCTGCCTTTCCAGGCGGCAGATTAACCCTCACTGGGGGGCAGGTTTTGCTTGACACGAAGACCGGACGGGCCTTCCCGGGAATGAAATTTTTGAGTTTGCGGAGTGCGTCATCTCCACTATACTTAGTGCCAATCCGGCCTCCAACCACTACATATAGTGGTCAGTGACCGGGAAGCAAGATCCATCAATACCGTGCTTGTCCTGCGGCGTTTTGTGGGGCGGCACAGCAGCAAAGCCGTGCAGCGGACACCTCGAACCCTTGGCCGTCCGTCGGTCGTGCGGTGTTCAGCACTTCGCTCCATCGGCGCCCCCAGGGCGCATTTTTGCCGACTTCAGTACTCAGTATTGCTGGTGGAAGTGCGCTAACAGCACCATCTCATTGGAACGGGAGTTTTTACATGCAGACTAACGAAAACCTCACCCGCCCGAACCCGACGCCCGCCGCGAACGCCGGCAGTGGCGCGGGTGCGTCGGCGCCCCAGACGACGGGCGCATTCGAGCCGGCGACCAACGCCGACTTCAAAGTGATCCGACGCAACGGCACGGTGGTGGGTTTCGAGCCGTCGAAGATCGCTATCGCCGTGACCAAGGCGTTCCTGGCAGTGAACGGCGGTCAGGGTGCGGCTTCGGCGCGCGTACGCGAGCTCGTGGAACAGTTGACGGAAAACGTCGTGCGCGCATTGGTGCGCAGCCGCCCGAACGGCGGTACTTTCCACATCGAAGACATTCAGGATCAGGTCGAACTCGCGCTGATGCGCGAAGGCGAGCACAACGTCGCCCGCGCCTATGTGCTGTACCGCGAGAAGCGTGCGCAAGAGCGCGCTCACGCCGGTGAGGCCACGCAAGAGGCGGCAACGCCCGACACCCCGGTGCTGCATGTCACCGACAACGGTGTGTCGCGCCCGCTCGACATGGCGGCACTGCGCGGCGTGGTGAGCGCAGCCTGCGAGAATCTCGGCAGTGAAGTCACCGCCGAGCCGATTCTGGCCGAGACCATCAAGAACCTGTACGACGGCGTGCCGCTGTCGCAGGTCTACGATTCGGCGATCCTCGCCTCGCGTACCCTCATCGAGAAGGAACCGGCGTACAGCCAGGTCACCGCACGTATCCTGATGCACACGATCCGCCGCGAAATCCTCGGCGAAGAAGTGCCGCAGGGCGAGATGGCTGCGCGTTACATCGAATACTTCCCGCGTTTCATCAAGCAAGGCGTTGAGGCCGAACTGCTCGACGAGCAACTGCTCTCGTTCGATCTGGCCAAGCTGGCCGCTGCGCTCGATGCGTCGCGCGACCTGCAATTCAACTACCTCGGCCTGCAAACGCTGTACGACCGCTACTTCCTGCATATCGACAGCCATCGCATCGAAATGCCGCAGGCGTTCTACATGCGCGTGGCCATGGGTCTGGCGCTGAACGAAGTCGAGCGCGAAGCGCGTGCGATCGAGTTCTATCAGATCCTGTCGAGCTTCGACTTCATGAGCTCCACGCCGACGCTGTTCAACTCGGGCACGCGTCGCTCGCAGCTCTCGTCGTGCTACCTGACGACCGTCTCGGACGATCTGGAAGGTATCTACGAAGCGCTCAAGGAAAACGCACTGCTGTCGAAGTTCGCCGGTGGTCTGGGCAACGACTGGACGCAGGTTCGCGCACTCGGCTCGCACATCAAGGGCACGAACGGCAAGAGCCAGGGTGTGGTGCCGTTCCTTAAGGTGGTCAACGACACGGCGGTGGCCGTGAACCAGGGCGGCAAGCGCAAGGGCGCCGTTTGCGCCTACCTGGAAACGTGGCACCTGGACATCGAAGAATTCCTGGAACTGCGCAAGAACACGGGTGACGATCGTCGCCGTACGCACGACATGAACACGGCGAACTGGATTCCCGATCTGTTCATGAAGCGCGTGATGGAAGGCGCGGAGTGGACGCTGTTCTCGCCGTCGACCTGCCCGGATCTGCACGACAAGTACGGCCGCGCGTTCGAACAGGCTTATACGGCTTACGAAGAGAAAGCCGCGCGCGGCGAGATCAAGCTGTTCAAGAAGGTGCCGGCGCAAGCGCTGTGGCGCAAGATGCTGGGCATGCTGTTCGAAACCGGCCATCCGTGGATTACGTTCAAGGATCCGTGCAACATCCGCTCGCCGCAGCAACACGTGGGCGTGGTGCACTCGTCGAACCTGTGCACGGAAATCACGCTCAACACGAGCGAGACGGAAATCGCCGTGTGTAACCTCGGCTCGGTGAACCTCGTGGCTCACCTGAAGCAGACGGCCAACGGTTACGAGCTGGATCACGAGAAGCTGCAACGCACCATTCGCGTGGCGATGCGCATGCTCGACAACGTCATCGACATCAACTACTACGCGGTGGCGAAGGCGCGCAATTCGAACCTGCATCACCGTCCGGTGGGCATGGGCATCATGGGCTTCCAGGACTGCCTGCACCTGCTGCGCACGCCGTACGCGTCGAACGCCGCCGTGGAGTTCGCCGACCGTTCGATGGAAGCGGTTTGCTACTACGCCTACTGGGCGTCGACCGAACTGGCCAAGGAACGCGGTCAGTACTCGTCGTACAAGGGCTCGCTGTGGGATCGTGGCATTCTGCCGCAGGACTCGCTCAAGCTGCTGGCCGAAGAGCGTGGCGGTTACGTCGACGTCGACCTGTCGAGTACGCTCGAGTGGGACAGCCTGCGCAAGCACATTGCCGCGCACGGCATGCGCAACTCGAACTGCGTGGCCATCGCTCCGACGGCCACCATCTCGAACATCATCGGTGTGTCGGCCTGCATCGAACCGACGTTCCAGAACCTGTACGTGAAGTCGAACCTGTCCGGCGAATTCACGGTGGTCAACGAGTACCTGGTGCGTGACCTGAAGGCCCGCGGTCTGTGGGACGAAGTGATGGTCGCCGACCTGAAGTACTTCGACGGTTCGCTTGCCCGTATCGATCGCGTGCCGGCCGACCTGCGCGAGATCTATGCCACGGCGTTCGAAGTCGAGCCGAAGTGGCTGGTCGAGGCGGCATCGCGTCGTCAGAAGTGGATCGATCAGGCGCAGTCGCTCAACATCTATATGGCTGGCGCGTCGGGCAAGAAGCTCGACGAGACGTACAAGCTGGCCTGGACGCGCGCGCTCAAGACCACGTACTACCTCCGTACGATGGCTGCAACGCACGTCGAGAAGTCGACGGTCAGCCACGGTGCACTGAACGCGGTGCCGAGCTCTGGGGGTGTGTCGGGTGGCTTCTCGGCCGAACCGACCTCGCCGTTGGCGCAGCCGATGCCGGAAGCCGAAGGCGCCGTCTGCACGATGCGTCCGGGCGACCCGGGCTTCGAAGAGTGCGAGGCTTGCCAGTAAGTTGTTTGTGATGCGGTGCCGCATGTGAGATGCGGCCCGCGCCTTCGGGAAAACCCCGTCGATCCGAAAGGGCGACGGGGTTTTTCTTTGACGGCGACCAACGCCTGTTTTCGAATCAGGCCAGATCGATGCGCATCGCCAGATCGAGCGTCTGGCCGTGAGCGAGTACCACGTGATCGGTGTCGAACTCGCCCACGCGATGCGTCGACGGCTCCAGGCAGAGATAGGGACGCCCGGCGGGCGAGTGCAGCACGAGCCAGGTCGCATCGTCGGTGCGCACGGTGGCGCTGCGCAGCCCGCCCGCGTAGTCGATGCGGGCCTCGAAGCGGCCCGACTCGGTGGGGACTTCGGCGAACCAGGTCGAACGTCCGCCCGTGTCGAGGCCGCCGCCGACCGACACCACTTCCATCGGCCCGACGTGCACGCGTTGCTCGCTCGGCCAGCGGATATCTTCAGATGGCGAGCGCCAGAGCGCCTCGGACTCGAACGTCACGCGCGCGCCTGCGGGCCAGCGGAAGTACGGGTGCAGGCCGAGCCCCGCGGGCATCTCCTGCGCCGAGAGGTTGGTGAGCGAGAGCTGCATGTCGACGCCTTGGTCGTCGAGCGTCACCGAAAGGTACGCCTGATAGTGCCAGGGCCATGCCGGTTGCACGGGGCTGTCGAGTTGCAGCACGCAGCAGTGCGTGCTTTCGTCGACGACCTCCCACGCACGTCGCAGTCCCCAGCCGTGCAGCGAACTCGACGTGGCGGGCGTCTCGTGAACGGCGATGGTGCTGCCGCGCCAGTGCAGCGTGTCGTCGCGCAACATATTGGTATACGGCAGCATCGGGAACGCACCGGCCTTGGGCCATTCGTCGGAGGAAAATGGCTCATTGCCGAGCGGTACGAGATAGTCGAACAGGTCGCCGCGGGTGTCGCGACGCGCCAGACGCGACAGGCGCGCGCCGCAACCCGGCTGCACTTCGGCGATGAGCGCACCCCTGGCGAGGCGGATCGGTTTGCCGGGGGTGAGCGTGAGCGGTGTCGGACCCGGTGGGTTGGCGGTAGCGCCGGCGGCGGGCGGGGTGGCCGGGACCTGTGCGCCGTCGGCGCGTGAGGATGTCATCGTCAGTATCTCCTTCGTTGGCGCCGGGGAGGTGGAGGCAGTGGCGTGCGCCGCAATCTTGTGTTCCGGTCCGCGACGCTTTGGCGCTTGCCGCACAGGATACGCCAATGCGGCCGCGCGTCGTTTTGATGCACTGCAAACGCTGTCGTGCGGCGTCGTTTCGTGGCAAGATGCCGGTCCCGCAAGGCCGTGCGTCACGTGACGACGGTATGCTCGCAAACACTAGGTATTGTGGTGTCGGCATATCTCGACACAATATATGGTGTCGCCGGACTGGAATGCGTGACGGTATTGTGCTAAATTGGAGTCATTCGATCGACGTCGGGAGATCATGATGTTGCAAGACAAAGATTGCAGCCTCGGGACCGGAGTCATCGTCGACGTTGTCATTCAAATTAGCGCGAAAGCGAATCTGCTTTACCCCCAACACCAAGCATTGCCACTCGCGGATTTTTCGTCGTCGTCCTCTGATTGACGGCAGCAATATCGCAATTTTTTCGTCGGCCTTCGTGCGCGAACGGCTGATCTGTCACTTCGGCGAGACGCGTGCCAAACGTGTTTCGCATCAACCTGAACGGACCGAGACCCTATGCTGAACTGGGAAGAAGAGACCTCTACCGCCAAACCGGCACCTGCCGCAGCACCGGCTGCGCCTGCACCCAACATTCTGGGCACGCAAGACGACAACACGCCGCACACGATCGCCTCGCAGTCGACGCGCCGCGTGAGCGCCTCGGACAAGCGCGTGATCAACGGCACGACGGACGTGAATCAACTGGTGCCGTTCAAGTACAAGTGGGCCTGGGAAAAGTACCTGGCCGGTTGCGCGAATCACTGGATGCCGCAGGAAATCAACATGTCGCGCGACATCGCCTTGTGGAAGGACCCGAACGGTCTGACCGAAGACGAGCGCCGCATCATCAAGCGCAACCTCGGCTTCTTCGTGACGGCGGACTCGCTCGCCGCGAACAACATCGTGCTGGGCACCTATCGCCACATCACCGCGCCGGAGTGCCGTCAGTTCCTGCTGCGTCAGGCGTTTGAAGAGGCGATCCACACGCACGCCTATCAGTACATCGTCGAAAGCCTGGGTCTGGACGAAGCCGAGATCTTCAACGCGTATCACGAAGTGGCGTCGATTCGCGACAAGGACGAATTCCTGCTGCCGTTCATTGAAGTGGTGGCCGATCCGTCGTTCAAGACGGGTACGCAGGAAGCCGACCAGAAGCTGCTGCGTTCGCTGATCGTGTTCGCCTGCATCATGGAAGGCCTGTTCTTCTACGTGGGCTTCACGCAGATTCTGGCGCTGGGCCGTCAGAACAAGATGACCGGTGCTGCAGAGCAGTATCAGTACATCCTGCGCGACGAGTCGATGCACTGCAACTTCGGCATCGACCTGATCAACCAGGTGAAGCTGGAAAACCCGAATCTGTGGACGCCGGAATTCCGCGAAGAGATTCGCGAGCTGTTCAAGAAGGCGGTCGAGCTTGAGTATCGCTACGCAGAAGACACGATGCCGCGCGGCGTGCTCGGTCTGAACGCGGGCATGTTCAAGAGCTACCTGCGCTTCATCGCAAATCGTCGTTGCGCACAGATCGGTCTCGAAGCGCTCTACCCGAACGAAGAGAATCCGTTCCCGTGGATGAGCGAAATGATCGACCTGAAGAAGGAGCGCAACTTCTTCGAAACGCGAGTGATCGAGTACCAGACCGGTGGCGCACTGAGCTGGGACTAAGCATTGAGTGAAAAATGGATGCATCGCGCAACGCGAGCATCCATGCGGGTTTCGAGAGGGTGGTGTGTGCGTGCACAGCGCGCATGACTGACGCAGGAGAAGACGAAGAAGAGGCGTCGGTCACCCACATCATCCTCACTCGCACGTTGAAGTTCTCGCTTCGAAGTTGGCTTCAGAGATCGCAATGAAGCGCATGTTGAAGACACAGCAGAGCACGTCGAAGACATCGAACACACGCATCGCACGCATCGACATGCGAGTGTGATGTGCATCAAATACAACAGATTGACTTCTTCGTTACGAATGATGTGCGCTTTTTTACGCACAAAGTATTAACATCGCATCACAAAAGAATTATTATTCGCTCAAATAAATTGCAGTCTCGATGAACACACGAAAGCACTCACTGCTTTCCTCCCGCGACAGAGAGCTGGTAGTTACGGAGCGTAAAAACCTTGGTGCATAGCAAGCTGTATCGCTTATCCGCTATCGCAATCTCCTCCATCCCGATGACGGGACAGGCAAGCTACCCCCCGAAGAATCTGGCGATCCCCCTTTCTCAAGACAATCGAATTGCTGGCGGCAATGTCGCCGGCAATTTTTTTGCGCGCGTGACCACATACGGTCAGCGTCATGTGCGCAGCGCCGAATTCATTAGCGTAAGCGGTCGTAGTCCGATGCGTACGCCGATGAATAGCCCGCTCGCCGGCGGTTCCCGCACGGTGGTCGGGTTTCCTTCTCAGGTAGTTTCGTTTGAGTGATCTCTCACGTTAAGGAGTAATGTGATGGCTACGATTAAGAAGGCTGTTGCCAAGAAGCCGGCGGCTAAGAAAGCTGCTGCCAAGAAGCCCGTTGCAAAGAAGGCCGCTGCTGCCAAGAAGCCGGTAGCAAAGAAGGCTGTCGCCGCCAAGAAGCCGGTAGCGAAGAAGGCTGTTGCCGCTAAGAAGCCGGCAGCAAAGAAGGTTGCCGCCAAGAAGCCGGTCGCCAAGAAGGCAGCGGTGAAGAAGGTTGCTGCCAAGAAGCCGGTCGCCAAGAAGGCAGCGGTGAAGAAGGTTGCCGCCAAGAAGCCGGTGGCCAAGAAAGCAGCAGTGAAGAAGGTTGCCGCCAAGAAGCCGGCCGCCAAGAAAGCAGCAGTGAAGAAGGTTGCTGCCAAGAAGCCGGCCGCGAAGAAGGCAGTGGCTGCCAAGAAGCCGGCTGCGAAGAAGGCTGCTGCCAAGAAGCCTGCTGCAAAGAAGGCTGCCGCTAAGCCTGCTGCGAAGAAGGCCGCTGCGAAGCCTGCCGCCAAGAAGCCTGCTGCGAAGAAGCCGGCCGTCAAGAAGGTTGCCGCTAAGCCTGCTGCTGCTGCTGCTCCGGCCGCAGCACCCGCCGCTGCACCGAAGACGGCGCTGAACCCGGCAGCGGCATGGCCGTTCCCGACCGGCAGCCGTCCGTAATCCGAGTGCCGATGCAGGAACCAAGGCACTTAGGTGTCTTTTGACCGGGTAGGCCTACCCGGTCCGAAACCCGCTGTGATGAGCGGTCGTCACAGCGGGTTTTTTCATGGCGAAATAAAAATGGGCAACCCGAAGTCGCCCATGTTTTCGGTGCGAGGTGTCGCCTTAGTGCGTTACACGCGTCACGCCGCCGCTCGAGAGCAGGCGCACGCGCTGACCCGGCTGAAATGCCTCGTCGGCATCCTGAGTAATCGCGCGCAACTCACCGTTGTCCAGGCGTACGGTGATCTCGAGTCCGGCCTTCTTGCTCATGCGGCTTTCGATGGCCTGACCTGCCACAGCACCCAGCAGACCGCCGACGATGCCCGTCGCAATCGAACCGCGACCCCCACCGATGGCGCTGCCGCCAATGGCGCCGAGCGCGCCGCCACCGGCGATGCCCAGGATGCCCGGGTCGCCGTTGCTGCTATCGATCGTGACCGGACGCACCGATTCGACCGTGCCCATACGCACGACCTGCTCGCGTTGCGCCTGACGGCTGTTGTAGACGCTTGCCGAATTGCTCGGGCCGAACGCCGTGCAGGCGGACAGTGTGAGCGACGCCGCAGCGGCGAGGATGATTAGCGGTGTGGTGAGTCGTGCCATCGTTATGCCTTTCGTCAAATCATTCGAAGCGGTGGCCGAACGCTTCTTCATATTGCGCTTCGATCTCCGAGCGCGTCGGTGCATACGTCTGCGGACCCTGCTCGGCAATCTTGAGCGAACCCATCAGGCTGGCCAGGCGGCCGGTGGTCGGCCAGTCGAGGCCCTTTTCGATGCCATACAGCAAACCGCCACGGAACGCGTCGCCGCATCCGGTCGGGTCGACGACACGCTTGGCGGGCACGGCAGGAATGTCGTGTTGCTTGCCGCCGGCGAAGATCTGGGCCCCGTGCTCTCCGCGCGTGACGACAAGTGCCTCGACACGCGACTGGAGATCTTGCATCGACCATCCGGTCTTCGTGCAGAGGAGCTTGGCTTCGTAGTCGTTGACCGCGAGATACGTGGCAAGTTCAACCATGCGACGCAGTGCCTCTGACGACAGAATCGGCAGGCCCTGACCCGGATCGAACATGAACGGCACGCCCGCAGCGGCGAAACCTTCGGCGTGCGCGAGCATGGCGTCGGAGGCATCCGGCGCGACGATGCCGAGCGTGGCGCCCTTCACGTCGGCCACACGGTTACGCGAGGAGAACATCATCGCACCCGGGTGGAAAGCGGTGATCTGGTTGTTGTCCAGATCGGTGGTGATCATCGCGTTGGCCGTCATGCTGTCCGTGACCGTGCGCACGAACTCGGTCGACATACCGAGCGACTGGAAACGCTCAAGGTATGCGGCGCCATCTTCACCGACGGTCGCCATGACGACCGGCGAGCCACCCAGCAGATGCAGGCTGTAGCCGATGTTGCCTGCGCAGCCGCCAAAGTTGCGGCGCATCGTCGGCACGAGGAAGCTGACGTTCAGGATGTGCGCCTGATCAGGCAGGATGTGCTCGCCGAAGCGGCCTTCGAACGTCATGATGTTGTCGTAGGCCAGCGAGCCGCAGATCACGGTAGTCACGGGAAAGTCCTTGCGAAAAATAAGCGGGGGAGCGTCAGCAGAAGACGGCAGACGGTGATGACCCGTCGCACTGTCCTGGTCCGCTGGACAAAAACGGGCCGCCGCATCGACGGCACCGGCAGGGGTATGACAAGACGGCGTGGGCCGCAAATGCGGCTCGACTCGCCTGTGAAAGACGGTTCATGTGGCGAGATTTACACCAGCCAACACCGAACCCTCGATTGAGGCGAGTCGATTTTCAGCGATCGGATCAGGACAGTGCGGCGAGCGCAGCGTCGTAATTCGGTTCGTTCTTGATTTCCGGCACCAGCTCCGCGTGCACGACATGGTTGTCGGCGTCGAGCACGACCACGGCGCGCGCCGACACACCGGCGAGCGGGCCGGTCGTGATGGCAACACCGTAGTCCTTGAGGAACTCGCGACCGCGCATGGTCGAGAGCGTGACGACGTTGTTCAGACCTTCGGTGGCGCAGAAGCGGCTCATCGCGAACGGCAGGTCAGCCGAGATCACGAGCACGACGGTGTTGTCGAGCTTGCCGGCGGCTTCGTTGAACTTGCGGGTCGACGTGGCGCAGGTCGGCGTGTCGAGGCTCGGCACGATGTTGAGGACTTTGCGCTTGCCCGCGAAGTCGTCGAGCGTGACGTCTGCCAGTTTGGCGTTGACCAGCTTCAGCGCCGGCGCGGTCTGACCCTTCTGCGGGAACTGGCCGTCGACTTCGATGGGGTTGCCCCCGAGCGTGACTTGGGACATCTATATCTCCTAGGTTGAGTGCAACAGCGCTATCAGGGATAGAACGCGAGCACCCGGTAATTACTGGCTAGCGCTGCCTGCGCCGACAATCGTAACCGAATCGTGCGTTCGTTGCGTGGTGCCAGCCCGGCATCGCGCAGGGTTGCCCCGGTAACGTACTCGTTCGCTGAAAAAACGCGACGCACGACCGGCTTTCCGTCGATGTCCGAGAGCGTCAGTTCGAGCGACGGCCAGGCCAGTGCATGGTCGGCTTCGTTGCGTACGAAGACGGTGAGCGTCATCGGTACGCCGTCGGTCGGGGTGTCGGAGGCGGTGGCGGAAGCGTCGCTTGCGGTGACCGGACTCGCCGTGGCTGCCGACGCCACGTCGCCGTCGTTGCCATTGTCACTAGTGTCGCCGACGGCGTCGGTCACCAGCGTCACGCTCGAAATCTGGATCTTGTCCGGCTGGCGCGGCAGTCCGACCGTCAGTTGCAGCGGACGACCGATCGCGGCGAACACGCCGTGCAATGCCGGTATCCGGTCGACGAGCGCCGCGCGTTCGATCCATGCCCATTGGCAGAGGGGTGCGAGGACGGCCAGCGTCATGAGCACGCGCCAGATCACACGTGCTGCGCCGGGACGCTTGTTCGCGTCGGTGGAAAGGGGCGGCGTTTGCGCGCGCAAGGAAGGCGAGGCCGTTGGCGCGGTGAGCACCGTGGGGTCGTCGTCGTCCATATAGCGGCCCGGGCCGTGCTGCATTTGCGCACGGCTTTCGTCGGGCGAGCCGAGCAGGGCAGCAATGGCCGTGGGCGTCAGCATCTCGGGTACCGGCTTTTCGCTGATAGCTGCGAAAGATGAGGACGATGAGGACGATGACGATGCCCCTTCATGTGCCGTTGGGACTGTCGATGCCGCGCCTGGCGTCGCAACCGTACGCTCGACGGCACCGCTTTGGCCGGGCGTCGCGCCGGCTGATGCAGAGGTGGGCGGGGCGTCGTCGGCGGGCGGATCGCAGAGATAAGCGCGTCCGTCGAACACCTCACGGCAATGGCCGCAGCGCACGAGGCCGTCGCGCAGCTTGAGCTGATCCGCGACGACGCGAAAAACGGTGTGGCAGTGCGGGCAGCGGGTCGCGAGAACGCGCGAGGACTGGGTCATGAGGCTCGTTGGACTCGTTGGACTCGTCGCATCGTGCGCATCGCGTGCGGCAGCGCGGCGGGCGGGCGGTTAACCGACGGACCCAGTGGCAGCCTGCCCATGCAGGCAGACCCAGCCGTCGTGAGCGCGCCATACCGACATCTTCATATAAGGCGCGTAGGCCGCGATCACCTCGTCGGCCTGTCGTTCCAGCACGCCCGACAGTGCGAGCCGTCCGCCCGGGGCCACGCGCGACGTCAACATCGATGCGAGCAGCTTGAGCGGATTCGACAGAATATTGGCGACCACGATATTGAACTGACCGTCACGCAGGTCATCGGGCAAGCCGTATTCGACCGGCGCGTGATTGCGTTCGCTATTGTAGCGGGCGGATTCGACGGCTTGCGGATCGATGTCGATACCGATGACCGGCTCGGCACCGCATTTGCGCGCGAGAATCGCCAGGATGCCCGAGCCGCAGCCGTAGTCGAGCAACGACTGACCCGTTTGCACGTGCTGTTCGAGCCACTCCATGCAAAGGCGCGTCGTCGGATGGCTGCCGGTGCCGAAGGCCAGACCCGGGTCGAGTTCGAGGATGAGGGCGTCGGTGTCGGGTGCGTCGTGCCACGACGGCACGACCCAGATCCGCTGGCCGATCTGCATCGGCTCGAACTGCGATTGCGTCAGACGCACCCAGTCTTGTTCCTCCACGTCACGTAATGTGAAGGCGGGCGACTCGGCGAGTCCCAGTTCATTGACCGCCGCCGCGAGCAGCACGGCGGCGTCCTGATCTTCCCCCACCAGCGCAACCACGCGCGAGCGTTGCCACGCAGTGTCCGGCGGGGTCAGACCCGGCTCGCCGAACATCGGTTGCTCGTCGGGCGTGTCGGCATCCGCGTCTTCCACGGAGACCGACAGCACGCCCAGATCGAGCAGGGCGTCCGACAGGGCCTCGGCCTGTGCGCGGGCAACTTCTACGACGAGTTCGCGATACATAGCGAGTGATTCCTGCGAATTAACGACTTAATTGCCGCCGACGGCAGACTTCTGCGCCAGCTTGTGTTCCAGATAGTGAATGCTCGTGCCGCCTTCGACGAACTTGGCGTCGAGCATCAGTTCCCGGTGCAAGGGGATGTTCGTCTGGATACCTTCGACCACGATTTCCGACAGGGCGACACGCATGCGACGGATCGCCTGCTCGCGCGTTGCGCCGTAAGCGATCAGCTTGCCGATCATCGAGTCGTAGTTAGGCGGCACGAAGTAGCCGTTATAAGCATGCGTGTCGACGCGGATGCCGGGCCCGCCCGGCATATGCCAGGCGGTGATGCGGCCCGGCGACGGCGTGAACTTGAACGGATCTTCGGCGTTGATGCGGCATTCGATGGCGTGGCCTCGGAACTCGATATCGCGCTGACGGTAGGCGAGCTTTTCGCCAGCCGCGATGCGAATCTGTTCCTGCACGATGTCGACGCCCGTGATCATTTCCGTGACCGGGTGTTCAACCTGCACACGCGTATTCATTTCGATGAAGTAGAACTCGCCGTTCTCGTACAGGAACTCGAACGTGCCGGCACCGACGTAGCCCATCTTCTTGCACGCGTCGGCGCAACGATCGCCGATACGCTCGATCAGACGACGCGGAATCAGCGGTGCCGTGGCTTCTTCGATCACCTTCTGGTGACGACGCTGCATGGAGCAGTCGCGCTCACCCAGCCAGATGGCTTGTTTGTGCTTGTCGGCGAGCACCTGGATTTCGATATGGCGCGGGTTCTCGAGGAACTTCTCCATATAGACTTCCGGGTTGCCGAAGGCGCGACCGGCTTCTTCGCGCGTCATGTTGACCGCGTTCACGAGCGCCGCTTCCGTGTGCACCACGCGCATGCCGCGACCACCGCCGCCACCTGCTGCCTTGATGATCACCGGATAGCCGACCTGACGTGCAATGCGCACGATTTCCTTCGGATCGTCGGGCAACGCGCCTTCCGAACCCGGCACGCACGGCACGCCGGTCTTGATCATCGTCTGCTTGGCCGACACCTTATCGCCCATCAGGCGAATGGTTTCGGGGCGCGGGCCGATGAACGTGAAACCCGATTGCTCGACGCGCTCGGCGAAGTCGGCATTTTCGGAGAGGAAGCCGTAACCCGGGTGAATCGCCTGGGCGTCCGTCACTTCTGCCGCGCTGATCAGCGCGGGCATGTTCAGGTAGCTCAGCGGCGAGGGGGCCGGGCCGATACAGACCGCTTCGTCGGCGAGCTTGACGTACTTCGCTTCCTTATCGGCTTCGGAATAGACCACGACGGTCTTGATGCCCATCTCGCGGCACGCGCGCTGAACGCGCAAAGCGATTTCGCCGCGGTTGGCGATGAGAATTTTTTCAAACATTATGTGCAGTCCTGCCCGTAAGGGGAGAGGAGCGGGGCCGGACGCTTCATATCGCCACGCGGCCGAAGGCTGCGGGCGGAGCGTCCGACAACCGGCATTAGCCGATCACGAACAGCGGTTGACCGTATTCCACGGCCTGACCGTTCTCGACGAGGATTTCCTTGATCACGCCGGCCTTGTCCGACTCGATCTCGTTGAGCAGCTTCATCGCTTCGATGATGCACAGCGTCTGGCCTTCCTTGACCGAGTCGCCGACTTGCGCGAACGGATCGGCACCCGGCGACGGGGCGCGGTAGAACGTACCGACCATCGGCGACGTCACGATGTGACCTTGCGGCAGTGCCGGTGCGGCCGGCGCGGCGGCGGGCGATGCGGCGGGAGCTTGCGCAGCGACTTGCGGCATGGCGGCCGGCATGGCCATCTGCATCGGGGCGGCGATCACTTGCGGCGGCGCCTTGACGATGCGGACCTTGCCTTCGCCTTCGGTGACTTCGAGTTCGGAAATACCCGATTCGGCCACGAGGTCGATCAACGTCTTGAGTTTGCGCAAATCCATGAAGGAAGCTCCTTGATTCTGTATCGACGCGGGCGCAACGTCCCGCGAGAGGAAATGGGGTGTGAGAGGACTACCCGCCGGCGAGTCGCCGCAGGGCAAAATCGAGTGCGTAGGTATACCCGCGCCAGCCCAGGCCGCAGATCACACCTTGCGCAATATCGGAAAAGTACGAGTGATGCCGGAAGGCTTCGCGCGCATGAACGTTCGAAAGGTGAACTTCGACGAACGGGATGCCTACCCCGGCCAACGCGTCGCGAATTGCCGCGCTCGTGTGGGTATAGGCCGCCGGGTTGATGACGATGAAGTCGATCGACTCACCGCGCGCCGCCTGAATCCGGTCAACCAGTGCGCCTTCGTGATTGCTTTGGAATGTCGCCACCTCGACACCTGCCGTCTGGGCCTGCGCCACAAGGGCGGAGTCGATGTCGGCCAGCGTCGTGCGACCGTACACTTCCGGCTCGCGAGTACCGAGCAGGTTCAGGTTGGGGCCGTGGAGCACGAGAATGCGGTGAGGCATCGGCGAATCAAATTTCACGAAATTGGGCGCAATTAAACGCCAGTTGGTAGATTTTGTCTAGTGGGGCGAAATAGGGACTGCCCCGCCGGGGTCTGCCGGTCACGTCCGGCGGGGCTTCCCGGGATCCCCCTTCCACCGTGTTAGGGTCAGATGAGCGGTTTGAGCGCGGCGCGGACCTCGTCCGACGTGATGCGGCCCAGCTTCTCATAATGCAGGCGGCCCTGAGGGTCGACGACGACAGTAAAGGGCAATGCGCCCGCCTTGTTGCCGAGCGCGCGGGCCAGGTCCGTGCCGGCATAACCTGCCACGAGCAGCGGGTAGTCCACTTTCACCTTTTGCTCGAACGCGATCATGTTCTGCGCCGTATCGATGCCAATGCCGACAAATTGCACGTTTTTCGTTGCGAACTCGGTGGAGAGCGCTTGCAAATCGGGCATTTCCTCGACGCAGGGCCCGCACCACGGCGCCCAGAAGTTCACCACCAGCGTCTTCCCTTTCCATTGCGAGATGGCCTGATCGCTGCCTTTCAGGTCGGGGAGGCGGGTGGCGAGCAGTTGGGCGACGGCGGCGTCCGAGGCGCTCGGTGTCGGCGGGTTGCGGTGGCCGAGCCAGAATCCGCCCGCCAGCCCGATGAGGGCCAGAATCACCAGAAGAACGATGCGTTTTGCCATGATGGGTAGAAGGCTGTGTGCCGGATAAGACAGTAAACGAAAGACGAGCCGTAATTGCGAAGAATTAGTGGCGATTGCGTCGCGATTGCGCTGTTATTGTCCCGTGATTTTGCTGCGAGTGTGCGTCAGCCCGCAAGGACGGCTCAGTGACTCGGGGCATGGCTGGCGGCATCGCTCTGCGCGATCAGCGCTCGCAACCCGTCGGCGTCGACTCGGACCGGCCGGCCATTGCCGTCGGACGCCTTAAGTGCGCCGCGCATGTCGTCCATCGAATAGAGCGACAGATGGACGCCCGCCGGTTCGCCCTGCTGGCCACGCTCGCGCCAGAGAAAACTCAACGTCTCGACGGTTCCCCGGCCATTGAAATGGCGGCTCTCGGAGACTTCGTAGTCGATGCCACGGTTGAGTAAGTCGATGGCCACTTCCTTGGGGTTGTCGCAAAAAGCCTGCAAGTAGATATCAGATAGCGATGTAGCCGTACCGTTATAGACGGCGCCGGTGATGAACGGGCGATAACGCGCCAGCTCTGTCATCACCGTCAAGGCGACCTCACGCAGATGCGCCAGCTCCGCGGGCTGTGTGTCGGAGAGGAACGTTTGCACGTATTCGCGGACTTCCGCTTCGATCTGGTCGTTATCGGGTAGTAATTCACCCGCAATTCGCGATTCCCCCGTTACCTGCTTGGCCGCCTTGCGCTTCGCCAGGGCGTAGTCCGCCCCCTCTTCGGCGATGAGGCGAGCGGCCGCCAGGGCGATTTCTTCGCGCAGGCGTTGGGCGTCGGTCCAGGATTTGCGTGTCATGCGAACGATGATACCCGAAAGGCATTGCGGTTCACGTGACAGGTACAATGGAGCCCCTGGCTTCTCTGCACTCCCATTTCCCGCACGGGTTCGGCCCGTCCTCACCACGCTCCCCATCCATGCATATTCATATTCTTGGCATCTGCGGCACGTTCATGGGCGGACTGGCAGTCCTCGCGCGTCAGGCCGGACACACCGTCACGGGTTGCGACGCTAATGTCTATCCGCCGATGAGCACTCAGCTCGAGGCGCAGGGCATTCGCCTGATCGAAGGGTTCGACGCCGATCAGGTCTCGCTGGAACCTGACCTGTTCGTGATCGGCAACGTCGTGTCGCGCGGCAATCCGCTGATGGAAGAGATTCTGAACCGGAATCTGCCGTACACGTCCGGCCCGCAATGGCTCGGCGAGCACGTGCTGTCGAAGAAGTGGGTGCTGGCGGTGGCCGGTACGCACGGCAAGACGAGCACGACGTCGATGCTGACGTGGATACTCGAAGACGCCGGGTACAACCCGGGCTTCCTCGTCGGCGGCGTGCCGATGAACTTCGGTATCTCGGCGCGGCTGACCGACAGCGACTTCTTCGTCATCGAGGCGGACGAGTACGACACCGCGTTCTTCGACAAACGCTCGAAGTTCGTCCATTACCACCCGCGCACGGCCATCCTGAATAATCTGGAGTTCGATCACGCCGACATCTTTCCGGATCTGACGGCGATCGAGACGCAATTCCATCATCTTGTGCGTACCGTCCCCGGGCAGGGCCGTCTGATCGTGAACGGCCGCGAACCGGCGCTGGAGCGGGTACTGACGCGCGGCTGCTGGAGCGAAGTCGAACGCTTCGGCGTGGCGGACGGCTGGCACGTGGCCGAAGCCAACGAGACGCTGGCGGCCGGGCAAGAGGCGTTCTGGGTCCATCAGGGGCCGAAGGCTGCGGGGGAAGTGAAGTGGACGCTTCAAGGCGAACACAACCGGATGAATGCGCTAGCGGCACTGGCCGCCGCACGTCACGTGGGCGTGCCGCCGGAGCAGGGTGCCGCGTCGCTGGGTAAGTTTCAGAACGTGAAGCGCCGTATGGAGGTGCGTGGGGAAGCTGGCGGCGTGACCGTCTACGACGACTTTGCCCATCATCCGACCGCAATTCAGACGACGTTGGCCGGCCTGCGCCGCCGCGCGGGCAAGGCCCGCATTCTGGCGGTGCTCGAACCCCGCTCGAACACGATGAAGCTCGGCGTGATGAAGGCGCAACTGCCCGCGAGTCTTGCCGATGCCGATCTGGTATTCGGCTATGGTGCGCCGTCCGGCAAGGATTCGCTCGGCTGGAATCTGACTGAAGCGCTTGCGCCGTTAGGCCCGCGTGCTCAGGCATTCGGCGATATCGACGGACTGGTGCGTGCGGTGAGCGCAGCCGCGCAGCCGGGCGACCAGATCGTGGTGATGAGTAACGGCGGCTTTGGCGGCATTCATCAGAAATTGCTTGATGCGCTGGCGGCGCGCGCCTGAGCGCGCCCCAGGCGGGTGTTACGTGGCTCGCGCACACTGACTTGGTTTTATCGGGGCTCCCATGATTCTCTATTTGCACGGCTTCCGTTCGTCGCCGCGTTCGTTCAAGGCGCAGTTGATGGCTGCCCGCATGCACCGGCTCGGTCTGGGGCACGACTGGGCGTGCCCGCAGTTGCCGCCGTCGCCGCTGGCCGCCGTTGTCGATGCGCAGCGCCTGCTGACCGGCGTGAGCGCCGACGAGTTGACCATCGTGGGTAGCTCGCTGGGCGGCTACTACGCGACCTATCTCGCAGAAAAGGTGGGTTGCCGCGCCGTGCTGCTCAATCCGGCGACGCGTCCGTATGACGATCTCGGTAAATGGCTCGGCGAGCAGCCGATGTGGCACGGCGGTGGTTCCATCGTCGTCGAACCGCGCCATCTGGACGAACTCCGCATGATCGACGTGGCGCAGATCACACGTCCCGAGCGCTATTACCTGGTGGCCGCGACTGGCGACCAGACGCTGGATTATCGCGATATGGTGGCGAAATTTCCCGGTGCGAAGCTTACGCTGATTGAGGGGAGCGACCACGGGATTTCCGATTTCGCCAACTATATGGACGACGTGCTGCGCTTCGCCGGCATCGACGTTGCGCCTTCCCCCGACGCAGCAAGCCCGTTCGCGGGCAAATGACGCGTTACCCCGTTCTGTCCTAAACCGCCGTAGTTTGGCGGGCTACAATGTCGCCTATTGCGATCGATGGCTGTTTCATGAACATTTTTTTTGAGGAATCCGGCGGCTTCAAGGCTGGCACGGTGTTGTCGCAGCAGGGCGAGTCGTATCAGGTGGAGTTGCCTGGCGGGCGTCGCAGCAAGATCAAGGGACGCGACGTTCTGCTACGTTTCGAGTCGCCCACGCCCGCCGAGCTGATCGCGCAGGCACAGGCCGCTGCACAGGATATCGATATGAGTTTCCTGTGGGAGTGCGCGCCGGCTGACGAATTCGCGTTTCCCGTCCTCGCGTCCGAGTACTTCGGCGAGGGCGCGAGCGTCGCGCAGCAGGCCGGGCTGGCGTTGGCCTTGCAGGCGTCGCCGATCTATTTCCGTCGCAAAGGCCGCGGTCAGTATCAGCGCGCCGCACAGGAGCAGCTCGAGGCCGCACTGGCCGGACTGGCGCGCAAGCAACAGCAAGCAGAGTTGCAGCAGTCGTACGCCGATCAGATGATCGCGGGTTCGCTGCCGGACGCACTCAAGGGCAAGGAACTGCAACTGTTGTTCCGTCCCGACAAGAACGCGCTCGAATGGAAGGCGCTCGATGCGGCGGCTATCGCGTTGGGCAAGACGCATGCCGAGGTGATGCTGGCGTGTGGCGGTATTGCGTCGCCGCGCGCCTATCACGAGGCCGCGTTCCTCTACGAGCACTTCCCGCGCGGTACCGGCTTCCCCGATCCGGGGCCGACGCCGCTGCCGCCCGACGATCTGCCGCTCGCCGATGTGCAGGCGTTCTCGATCGACGATTCGACGACAACCGAAATCGACGACGCCC
Source organism: Pandoraea oxalativorans (assembly GCF_000972785.3). Classification (NCBI taxonomy): domain Bacteria; kingdom Pseudomonadati; phylum Pseudomonadota; class Betaproteobacteria; order Burkholderiales; family Burkholderiaceae; genus Pandoraea; species Pandoraea oxalativorans. The sequence goes on along the minus strand of NZ_CP011253.3, from coordinate 4,893,790 downwards.
TCTCGGTGCAATTGCTGCCGGACGGTCTGCTGCGCGTGGGCATCCACATTGCGGCACCGGCGCTGGGCATCACGCGTGGCGACGCCATCGACGAGATCGCCCGCGTGCGTCTGTCGACGGTCTACGCGCCCGGCGAGAAGATCACGATGCTGCCCGATTCGGTGGTCGAGACCTATACGCTTGCCGAAGGCGGCGCGCGTCCTGCCCTGTCGCTGTATGTCGTGGTCAAAGCCGACACGTATGAGATCGTGACGACCGAGACGCGCGCAGAGCTTGTGCCGATCTCCGCCAACCTGCGTCACAACGAACTCGACGCCATCATCACGGCGCAAACGCTGGCCGATGGCAGCGGCGACTATCCGCACAAGGAAGAACTGCGTCTGCTGTGGCCGTTTGCGCAATCGCTGTACGACAAGCGTCAAGCCGCGCGTGTGGGTTACGGTCTGCGCCCGGAGGTGCAGAACAAGACCGACTTCAATTTTTATGTCGACGGCGAGCACGTTACGATCAAGCAGCGCCTGCGCGGCGCACCGCTCGATCTGATCGTCGCCGAAATGGCGATTCTCGCGAACAGCCGCTGGGGGCGCCTGCTGGCCGAATGCGGCGTGCCGGGAATCTACCGCGCGCAACGCGCTTACGGCGTGAATCGTACGCGCATGCAGACGTCGCCCGCCCCGCATGAAGGGCTGGGCGTCGAGCAGTATGCGTGGAGCACGTCGCCGCTGCGTCGCTATGTCGACCTTGTGAACCAGTGGCAACTGATCGCCTGCGTGCGTCACGGCGTGACCGCCAAACTGGCCGCGCCGTTCAAGCCGAAAGATGCCGATCTCTATGCAACGGTGTCGAGCTTCGAGGCGGCGTACGCGGCCTATGGCGAACATCAGAGCCGCATGGAGCGCTACTGGTGCATGCGCTGGCTGATTCAGGAGAACAAGTCGCAGGTCCAGGCGAGCGTGCTCAAGGGCGATACCGTTCGTCTGAACGATATTCCGCTTACGCTCATCGTGCCGGGCCTCGGACTGCACGCGCGAGGCACGCAGATCATGCTCGACGTGCTGTCGTTCGACGTCGTCACGCTCAGTATTTCGGTGCGCATCTCGCAGGTGCTCGGCGCGAGCCAGACCGAACTCGCGGATGACGACGACGAAGGTGATGGCGGGGCCGGTGACGGTGGCGAGGGCGGCGAGAGCGGCGGTGCCGACGGTGGCGAAGGCTCCGATGCTTCCGATTCGTCCGATTCGTCCGAAGGCGATGTCGGTGCGGCGGGTGCTGCCGAAGGTGCCGCCGACGATGGCGGCGCCGTGTCCGCTCGGGGCGATGACTCGGTTGCGGCGTCCGACGCCGACGCCGGGGCGCCGATGGCCGCCGCGGTCATGGCGGCAGGGGCGCACGACGCTTCGGCCAGCCCCGCGTGCTGAAACCGGCTTTGCCCTCCGGCGATCTGGCCGCGGCGCGACGTCGCGGCTGGTCGCTAATGCGCGAGCATCCGCTCGCCACCGGCCTGATTTTCTCGGCGGTGGTGCATTTGCTCGCGCTGGCCATCCATTTCGTTGCGCCCGACAGTTTCCGGTTGCACAGCGCAGATACGCCCCTCGAAGTCGTCCTCGTCAATGCGAAGTCGACCCACGCACCGGACAAGGCGACGGCGCTCGCGCAGGCCAACCTTGTCGGTGGCGGGGAGCATGACGGCGAACGCGCGACCTCGCCATTGCCATCGCAGGCCATAGAGCGCGATGGTGCCCCCGTCGCGCAGGTCCAGCGCAATGTGAGCGACCTGGAAGCGATGCAGGAGAAGCTGCTTGCGCAGCTACGCAGTCAGTACGCGACCACGCCCGAGGCGCAGCGCAATCGCGCCGACACGCCGCAGCGCGGCCATGGACTCGACGACCAGACGGTCGACCAGCAGATCGCGCGCTTGCAGGCGGAAATCGACAAACAACTACGCGCCTACCAGACACGCCCCAAGCGAGGCCAGGTGACGGCGAACACGCGCGAAGTCGCGTACGCCAGATACTTCGATGGTCTGCGGCATCGTATCGAGCGTTACGGTACGGAGCACTTTCCGCAAATCGGCAACGACCGGCTGTACGGCGAACTGATCGTCACGCTCAATGTGAATCAACGGGGCGGGTTGGGGTATCACAAGGACGGCTGGAACGTCGTCGGCGTGGAAGTCACACGCAGCTCCGGCAACCGGGATCTGGATCGACGCGCAGTCGCGATCGTGCAGGCCAGCGCGCCGTTCGGCGACTTCTCGTCCGAGATGAAGCAGCGTTACGATATCCTCGAAATCGTCACGCGCATGACATTTTCCCGTCAGGGCGTGCAGGCGCAAACGCTCTCTGCACCGGCGCAGGACAACCCGCAATAGCACACCGAAGTGGCCGCAGCGGACTGTCATCCCGTTGGGATCGTGGTCGGTGGGACTTTCCAATAATTTCTATAATTGCTGGGTTTTCCCGATCTCGAAAAACTCCGCCATGAAATGGATTGTTCTGGCGATCATTGCTGCTTGTGCTGTGTACGTGCATTTCCGCGGTAAGGTTCGCCATAAATTTTTCCGCCAACTGTCCGATCATTCGACGTTCCTGGCACCGCTGAACGTCTTCATGTACACCTTTTCGCGTGTACCCACGACGCCCTATCTGAAATCCGACGATTTCCCCGAACTGGCGCCGTTGCGTCAGAACTGGGAAGCGATTCGTGCCGAAGCAATGTCGTTGCTCGACACCCGTCGTATCACAGCGTCCGACACCTACAACGATGTCGGCTTCAATTCGTTCTTCAAAAGCGGTTGGAAGCGGTTCTACCTGAAGTGGTATGACGAATCGCATCCGTCCGCCAACGCACTATGCCCGGTGACGACCGAACTCGTGCGCAAGATTCCGACGATCAAAGCCGCGATGTTTGCCGAATTGCCGCATGGCAGCCGACTGGTGCGTCACCGCGATCCGTACGCCGGTTCGCTGCGCTATCACCTCGGGCTGGTCACGCCGAACGACGACCGTTGTTACATCGATGTCGACGGCCAGCGGTATAGCTGGCGCGATGGTGAGGGCGTGATGTTCGATGAGACGTATATTCACTACGCCGAGAACCAGAGCGGTCAGAACCGTATCATTTTGTTTTGCGACGTCGAGCGCCCGATGAAGTACCGCTGGACGCAGGCCATCAATCGTTGGTTCGGCCGTCATCTGGTGGGGGCAGCAGCGTCGCCGAACGACGCGGGCGACCGTACCGGTGGCCTGAACAAGGTGTTCAAGTATATTTACTCGATTCGCGTCGTCGGCAAACGGCTGAAGGCGTGGAACCGTACCGTGTACTATGCGGTGAAATGGGCGTTGTTCGGAGGCATTCTGCTATGGATTCTCTGGTGAGTGCTCAACGCCATATTGGCCGACGACCTGCTGCATGAATATCAGCGGCGCCTGAGCGAAAGCCAGGCGCCGCGTCTTTGAAAACGATGACAAACCAAACGCCTGCCGGGGATTTGCCCGCCGATCGCTACGCGGTGATCGGTCATCCTGTCGAACATAGCCAGTCGCCCTTCATTCACGCCGAGTTCGCGCGGGAGACGGGGCAGCGACTCGTCTATGAGCGTCTGCTCGCGCCGCTCGACGCGTTTGCCGCGACGGTGCGCACGTTCATCGAACAGGGGGCGCGTGGGGCCAACGTGACCGTGCCGTTCAAGCTCGAAGCCCATGCATTGGCGGATCGGCTCACCGAGCGCGCGCAAGCGGCGGGGGCTGTCAACACGCTGGTATTCGATGCGCAAGGCATCACCGGCGACAACACGGATGGCGTCGGACTGGTGCGCGACATCGAAGGCCCGCTCGGCGTCACGCTCGCCGGACGCCGCGTGTTGCTGCTGGGCGCAGGTGGCGCGTCGCGTGGCGCGATGCTGCCGCTGATCGAGGCAAAACCGGCGTCGCTCTTCGTCGCGAATCGCACAGCGGCGCGCGCCGATGAACTCGTCGCCCGGTTTGCCGATGCGGCCGCACATCACGATGTGGCGTTGGGCGGTGGCGGTTGGGCGGCCGTTCCCGCCGGATTCGACGTCGTCATCAACGCCACGGCTGGCAGCCTCCAGGGCGAAGTCCCGCCATTGCCTGCGGGTGCCTATGCCACGGGGTCGCTCGCCTACGACATGATGTACGGGGCGCAGCCAACGGTCTTCATGACGCACGCGTTGGCCTCCGGCGCGGCGACGGCGTCGGACGGACTGGGCATGCTCGTCGAGCAGGCGGCCGAAGCGTTTGCCGTGTGGCGTGGTATGCGGCCGACGACCGACGTGGTGCGCGCAGCGTTGGGTGCCCGGCTCAACGCCCAAAGCTGACCGTGCCGATGGCTGCCCAGCGACGCACATCACGGACTCCCCGCGCGAACGGCACCCGTCGCAAACGCGTCTGGGGACCGTGGCAATGGGCGGGCTACTTCATCACGCTGCTGATCGTGGGCGTGCTGGCGACGCAGCTTTACTACTTCCTGCAAATCGGTTGGTGGGTGCGCTTCAATCCGCAGTCGACGGCGTTCATGCGCGCCGCCGAAGCGCGGCTTCATGAGACGGATCCGAAAGCGACACTGCGACACGAATGGGTGTCGTACGACCAGATTTCGCGCAATCTGAAGCGCGCGATCATCGCCAGCGAAGACGCTAACTTCGTCAATCACGACGGCTACGAAATCGACGCAATGCTCGGCGCGTGGGAGAAGAATCAGAAGAAGGGACGCATCGTCGCGGGCGGATCGACCATCTCGCAGCAACTGGCGAAGAATCTGTTTCTATCGAGCGAGAAGAGCTACCTGCGCAAGGCGGAGGAATTCACCATCACCTGGATGCTTGAATTCTGGATGGACAAGCAGCGCATCTTCGAGATCTATCTGAACTCGGTGGAGTGGGGCGAGGGCGTGTTCGGGGCGGAGGCGGCGGCGCGCTACTACTACGGAATTCCGGCATCGAAGCTCTCACCGTGGCAGGCTGCGCGGCTCGCGGTCATGCTACCGCGTCCGCGCTACTTCGATACGCATCGCAATTCCCCCTATCTCGCGCAACGCGCCGGGGTAATTGCGCGTCGGATGGGGGCGGCCGAGTTGCCGCAATAGCGGTTCTCAGCGATGGCCAGCGCTCGCCAGCGGTTGCCGCCTCGTCGTGGTCGGCCGGATGCGATCAATGTCGCGGCTGTGCCGCGTCCGGGATGGTTTGCGTGGGCACTTGCATGACCGTGCGCGTCGGATAAGGCAGCGAGCAGCCGACGCCCTCGACTGTCTCCTTCACGCTACGTTGCAGGTCCCAATACAGCCCCCAGTAGTTGCCCAGCAACGACCAGACGCGCACGTTCACGATCACGGCGCTGTCGCTGACCTGCTTGACCATGATTTCGGGTGCGGGCGTGTCGAGCACACGCTGATCGTCCGACACGTGCTGGCGCAACGCGCTCATCGCGGCGTCGAGGTCGTCGTCCAGCGCAATGCCGACCGTAATTTCCATCCGACGGGTCGCATTGCGGCTGTAGTTCGTGATCGGCTGTCCCCAGATCTGGTTGTTCGGCACGCAGACGTAAATACCGTCGGCATTCGTGAGTGTCGTCGTGAATAGGCCGATCTCTTCGACGGTGCCCGCCACGGTGGACCCGGCCGTCACATAGTCGCCATTGCGAAACGGACGCAGCACCAGCAGCATCGTGCCTGCGGCAATGTTCTGCAACGTGCCCTGCAGTGCCAGACCGATGGCCAGACCCGCAGCGCCGAGAACGGCAATGATGCTCGCCGTCTGCACGCCGAACTGCGCCAGCACCGCAATGATCGTAATGATGCGCACGGACCATAGCACCACCGACGCGATCAGCGGTTTGAGCGTGGCGTCGAAGTGCGGCGAGCGGCTGAGCGTTTTGTGGACGAAGCGGGACAATCGCTTCGCGACCCAAAAGCCGACCAGCAGAATCAGCACTGCCTGCAGGAACGACAAGCCGTAGTGCACGGCGTTGGCCGCCAGAAAACCTGTCACAGCGTCGAAAGACGTGAGCGGGGTAGTCACTTCCGCCATTTTTGATTTCTCCCTGTCCGGTGACGTTTCCGCGAAAACAGCCGGAAACGTCGATGAAAGCGCCGATGAAAGCGTCGAGTTGGACGCCGACGAAAGCGTGCCGACAAATGCGTCGATATCAAAGTTGACGCAAAGTGCGTAGATTGGTTCGCCGAGCTTGCCAGCCAACGCCGTCGAATCGTGTGAAATCGCGGACTTTAGGAGTATTCCTACGAACGATTCGGGTGCCGACTGACAGGGTGCGGCGAGCGTGCCGTGACGACCGGTGTGCCGCCATTGGCGTGACTGTGGCGCGGCTGCTACACTGGCGTCGCCTTGTAGCAGGGAGAACCTCGTTTGATCAATGCCTTCGTCATCCATCATGGCCGCCTGCAGCAGGTGACTTGTGACCATCCCAGCGATCTGGCCAGCGTTTCGCCGGTCTGGGTCGATCTCCACAGCGAGTCCGACGAGGAACGCCGCTGGGTCGAAGAGGCCTACAAGGTCAAGCTGCCCTCACGTGACGAAGTAACGGATATCGAAGCTTCGGCGCGATATTACGAAGACGATGACGGCGTGTTGCATATCCGCACCGACTTTCTGCTCGACGACGAAGAGCAGTCGCGCAACGTCCCTGTTGCGTTCGTGGTGGTCAAGGATCTGCTGATTTCCGTGCACGACGAAGATCTGCCGGTATTTCGACTGGTGCGTATGCGCGCGCGCATTCGTCCCGGTTCCGTGCGCGACGCCATGGACGTGCTGCTCGACCTCTACTCGACCGACGCCGAATATTCGGCCGATTCGCTCGAAGGGGTGTACGCCGCACTCGAAGAGGTCAGCAAGCGGGTGCTGGGCAAGAACCTCACCGACGCGGATGCCGCCAAGGCGCTCGAAAGCGTCGCCGCGCAGGAAGACTTGAACGGGCGCATTCGCCGTAACGTCATGGATACACGACGGGCGGTGTCGTTTCTCATGCGTGCCCGTATGCTGAAGGACGAGCAATATCAGGAAGGTAAGCAGATCATGCGCGATATCGAGTCGCTCGATAATCACACCGCCTACCTGTTCGACAAAATCAACTTCCTGATGGACGCCACCATCGGCTTCATCAACATCAACCAGAACAAGATCATCAAGATCTTTTCGGTGGCCGCCGTTGCTTTCCTCCCGCCGACGCTGATCGCCAGTATTTACGGCATGAACTTCCAGATGATGCCGGAGCTGCGATGGGAGGTCGGATACCCGTTCGCCCTGGGGCTGATGATCGTTTCGGCCATCGCCCCGTTCCTGTATTTCCGGTATCGCGGCTGGCTGGATTGATGCTTGCATGAAGTCCTGCGAAGGCCGGTGCAACGCTGGCCTTCGGAAAGTCCTCAAGGGGCGGCCCGCCGAGCAGGTAAAATGGCGGCCTTGCAGGATCGAACCAGACTCGAATCACTCTCCGTCGGATTACTACCGCCGGAACCCCGCCGGAACCCCGTCATGACATTCACCGAAGCTCTCAACGCCGCCTGGACGCGCAACAACTCGCTGCTGTGTGTCGGCCTTGACCCCGAACCGTCGCGTTTTCCTGCGCATCTGCAAGGCAAACCGGACGCGATTTTCGAGTTCTGCCGTCAGATCGTGGACGCGACCGCGCCCTTTGCCAGCGCGTTCAAGCCGCAGATCGCTTATTTCGCTGCCCATCGCGCCGAAGACCAGCTCGAACAACTGATCGCGCACATTCATGCCGATCATCCGGGTCTGCCGGTGATTCTCGACGCCAAGCGCGGCGATATCGGCAGCACCGCCGAGCAATACGCCCGCGAAGCTTTCGAACGTTATCGCGCGGACGCCGTTACGGTGAACCCGTACATGGGTTTCGATTCGCTTGAGCCGTATCTCGCGCATGCCGATAAGGGCGTGATCGTCCTGTGCCGGACGTCGAACCCCGGCGGCAGCGATCTGCAATTCCTGGATGTCGACGGCAAGCCGCTGTATCAGACGGTGGCGCGACTGGCGGCAGGGCCGTGGAATACGAGCGGTCAGATTGGCCTGGTCGTTGGCGCCACGTTCCCGACGGAGATCGCCACCGTGCGTAGCCTCGTCGGCGACATGCCGCTGCTGATTCCGGGCGTTGGCGCGCAAGGCGGCGATGTCGAGGCGACGGTGACCGCCGGCCGCACCGCCAATGGCGCAGGCATGATGATCAATTCGTCGCGTGCCATCATTTACGCAGGCCGCGACGAGCACTTCGCCACCGCCGCCGCCGCTGCGGCACAGAAGACGCGCGACAGCATCAACGCCTATCGCTGAACCGTCGCAGACCCATGCGAGGTCGGTGCCCGACGCATCGATGTGAGCACCCAAAGAAACAGCGCCTCGCGAATTCGCGGGCGCTGTTTTTTATTGTCTGCGTCGGACGTACCTGCTAACCGATCGCATACGTCGGAACTTCGGAGGCGGCACAGGCGTGACTTAGGCCGCTGCGACGCCTCCGATGCGGCAAATGCAAGCGTCGCGGTGCTTCGGGTTGCGTTGGATTACGCTTCACCCTTATCGAGCAACTCGATCACGCCGCGCAGCGCGTATTGCGCCGCCTGACTGCGCACCTGCGTGCGGTCGCCCTTGAAATGCTTCGTCTCGACGATAGTGGTGACGCGATTGCTCCAGCCGAAGCAGACCATGCCGACCGGCTTGTCGGCCGTCCCGCCACCGGGGCCAGCCACGCCGGTGATGGACAGCGAGATTTGCGCTCGGCTGTTGAGCAGCGCCCCTTCGGCCATGGCACGGGCTACCGGTTCACTCACTGCGCCGTGTTTGTCGATCAATTCGGGCGGCACGCCGATCATCTCGGACTTGGCCTGATTCGAGTACGTCACGAAGCCGCGCTCGAACCAGTTGCTGCTCCCGGAGATGTCGGTGATGGCCGCAGCGACGAGGCCGCCGGTGCACGATTCGGCCGTTGCCAGCAGCAGGCGCTCATCGCGCAGACGGTTGCCGACTTTCACCGACAATTGGGCCAGAAGATTTTGTTCGGAAACCACGGGGCGACGCCTTCAAAAATTCAGATCGAGCGCCAGAGCGCAATGACGAGCAACGTGCAGAATGCGGCGACCAGATCGTCCAGCATGATGCCGAGACCGCCCTTGACGGTCCGGTCGAAGTAGCTGATCGGCGGCGGTTTGACCGCATCGAAGAAGCGGAACAGCACGAACGCGACTAATTGACCGACGAAGCTCGCGGGCGTGATGAGCAGCAACACGATCCAGAACGCGACGATCTCGTCCCACACGACAGCGCTCGGGTCCTGCACGCCAAGCTTGCGTGCGGTAAAGCCGCAGATCCAGATGCCGCCGATGATGGCGGCGGCGATCAGCACCGCCCAGCCCGTCACCGTCAGATACAGGTTCAGCACCAGATATGAGGCCCAGCCGAAAAGCGTTCCCACCGTGCCTGGTGCGAACGACGACAAGCCCGTGCCGAAGCCGAGCGAAAACAGATGGACGGGGTGCGACAGCAGGAAACGCGAGTTCGGCCGGCGCGGGCCGCTGCCCGGATTGACGGCGGCCGGTTGATCAGTGCTCATTGGAAATGGTCGAAACTTTTGAAATCGGCAGCGACGCTTGCGCCCGTATTGTCATGGAGATGCAGCATCGTTCGGCGCGCGTCGGGAAGCGCTATTGTACCGATACGAGTGACACGTATCCCGAGTTCGTCGCCGATCACGTCGATTCGCCCGCGTTGTGTGACATCGGCGCAGAAACAAAGCTGGTAGTCGTCGCCTCCGGCGAGCGTGCAAAGCCGCTGAATGTCTGAGGACTGCGTGCCGAGCAAATCCGAGCGTGGCAGCGCATCGACATCGATGCTCGCGCGCATCGAGGATCGTTCGAGAATATGCCCGAGGTCGCCGATCAGGCCGTCCGAGATATCCAGCGCAGCGCGCGCCACACCGCGCAATGCCAGCCCGAGCTTCACTTGCGGTTCCGGCCAATCCATCGCCCGGCGCACGAGCGCGAGTTCACTCTCCTGCAACGACCATTCGCCGCGCAGCGCGCCGAGCGCGAGGCGCGCATCGCCAAGCGTGCCGGAGACCCAGATGTCGTCCCCCGGTTGCGCCGCATCCCGACGTAGCGCCTGTGCGCCGGGCACGCTGCCAAAGACCGTCACGCAGAGATTGCGCGGGCCGCGTGTCGTGTCGCCGCCGACGAGCGGGCAAGCGTAACGGTCCGCGAGTTCGGCGAGGCCCTCCGCAAACGGACCGAGCCACGCCGGATCGCTGTCGGGCAACGCAAGCGCCAGCGTGAACCCCAGCGGTCGTGCGCCCATCGCGGCCAGATCCGAAAGGTTCACGGCGAGCGTCTTGTGGCCGAGCGCACGGGGATCGACATCCGCAAAGAAATGGCGGCCTTCCACGAGCATGTCGGTCGAGATCGCCAGTTGTTCACCCGCCGGCGCACGCACCAGAGCGCAATCGTCGCCGATACCGAGCGTCACATGCTCGCCCTGGTGCGTTGCTCCCGCAAAGAAGCGGTCGATCAGCGAAAACTCGGACAGCGACGACGAGGTGGGATGTGAGGTCATGGGCAACGAGGCAGTGATACGACGCAAACCCCTATTCTAAGAGGGCGTGGTGGGTTTCCCAAGCGGGTAAGCGGGCTTGGGCTCCGTTTTCGGATGCCTTCTCATGCCGGTCTCGGACAACACCCTACCGGTTTTTCATCCGTTGTCCGAAAACGCGCTCAATGCTGCAATGCAGCGTTGAGTTTGCGCCGGATATTCGCCACTATCGGGTTGGAATTGCTTCACTGCGAGCGTCGCCGTTATCCGTTTTTTGCATAAATGACGTGAATAAATAGGGCTACAATTCGCACTGAAAATTTGACCCTCCTGTTCGCCAAGAGCTTCCCCTCATGCCCACGCCGATCGATCCGAAACTGCGCGAAGCTGCGCTCGAGTATCACGAATTCCCCACCCCCGGCAAAATCGCTATCGCGCCGACCAAGCAGTTGTTGAACCAGCGCGATCTGGCGCTGGCGTACTCGCCGGGCGTCGCGGCGGCGTGTGAGGAAATCGTCGTAGATCCGCTCAATGCTTCGCGCTACACGGCGCGCGGCAATCTGGTCGGCGTGATTACGAACGGCACCGCCGTGCTCGGCCTTGGCGATATCGGGCCGCTGGCGTCGAAGCCGGTGATGGAAGGCAAGGGCGTGCTGTTCAAGAAGTTCGCCAATATCGATGTGTTCGACATCGAGATCGCGGAGAAGGACCCGGAGAAGCTGGTCGACATCATCGCGGCGCTCGAACCGACGTTTGGCGCGATCAACCTCGAGGACATCAAGGCCCCCGAATGCTTCATCGTGGAACGCAAGTTGCGCGAGCGCATGAAGATTCCGGTCTTCCACGACGATCAGCACGGCACGGCCATCGTGGTGGCGGCGGCGCTTATTAACGGGTTGAAGGTCGTTAACAAGGACCTGGCATCGGTCAAGGTCGTGACGTCGGGCGCAGGTGCGGCAGCACTCGCCTGTCTGGATCTGCTCGTGGACATGGGGCTGCCCATCGAGAATATCTGGGTGACGGATCTGGCCGGGGTCGTGTACGAGGGGCGTACCGAACTGATGGACCCCGAGAAGATTCGCTTCTCGCAGAAGACGGAAGCCCGCGGTCTGGCCGACGTGATCGGCGGTGCCGACGTGTTCCTTGGGTTGTCGGCCGCCGGTGTGCTGAAGCCGGAAATGGTGAAGACGATGGCGGATAAGCCGCTGATCTTCGCGCTGGCCAACCCGAATCCGGAAATCACGCCGGAACTGGCGAAGGAAGTGCGTCCGGATTGCGTGATGGCGACGGGACGCACGGACTATCCGAACCAGGTCAACAATGTGCTGTGCTTCCCGTTCATTTTCCGTGGCGCGATCGACGTCGGTGCGACGACGATCACGCGTTCGATGGAAATCGCGGCCGTGAACGCGCTCGCCGAGTTGGCGCGTCAGGAGCAGAGCGATATCGTGGCTTCGGCGTACGGCATCAAGAACCTGTCGTTCGGCCCGGAATACCTGATTCCGAAGCCTTTCGATCCTCGTCTGTTGGTGAAGGTCGCCACCGCCGTGGCCGAAGCCGCGATGGCGGCCGGCGTGGCAACGCGCCCGTTGGCGGACATCGACGCCTATTCGCAGTCGCTTCAGCAGTTCGTGTATCACAGTGGCGGTCTGATGAAGCCGCTATTCTCGGTGGCGCGTAGCGTGCCGGCCGATAAGAAGCGCATCGCCTTCGCCGAGGGTGAAGAGGAACGTGTGCTGCGCGCCGTGCAAGTGCTCGTGGACGAGCGCGTCGCAACGCCAGTGCTCGTGGGTCGCCCGGCCGTGATCGAGCATCGCATACAGCAATATGGTCTGCGCCTCACGCCTGGCGTCGACTTCACCGTGGTCAACCCGGAACACGACGAGCGCTATCGCGATTACTGGGAAACGTATCACCGTCTGACGAATCGCAAGGGCGTCACGGCGTCCTACGCGCGCGTGGAAATGCGCCGCCGCACGACGCTGATCGCGGCCATGCTGGTGAGCAAGGGCGAAGCGGATGGCATGATCTGCGGCACGGTCTCGACGCCGGGACGTCATTTGCACTTTATCGACCGTGTCATCGGCAAGCGTGAAGGCGGCAACGTCTATGGCGCAATGAACGCGCTGGTTCTGCCGAATCGTCAGCTCTTCCTGGTCGACACCCACATCAATCAGGACCCGACGGCGGAGCAACTAGCCGAAATCACGCTGATGGCTGCGGACGAGATTCGTCGCTTCGGTATCCAGCCGAAGGTCGCGCTCCTGTCGCATTCGAACTTTGGTACGAGCGATGCGATTTGCGCCCGCAAGATGCGCGAAACGCTGGAGATCCTGCAGGAGCGTGCGCCAGAATTGGAGGTTGACGGCGAAATGCACGGTGATTGTGCATTGGACCCGGAGTTGCGCGCGCGCATCATGCCGGATTCGACCCTGACCGGCGCGGCCAACTTGCTGGTAATGCCGAATATCGACGCCGCCAACATTGCCTACAACCTGCTCAAGACCGCTGCCGGTAACAACGTGGCGATCGGGCCGATTCTGCTGGGTGCGGCAAAGCCGGTGCACATTCTGACCGAATCGGCGACGGTGCGTCGCATTATCAATATGGTGGCGCTGGTCGTGGCCGACGCAGCCGCGCAACAACAGGGACGGTGAACCGACGAAGCTCGATCGACTGGTTCGAGCGGGCCGAACCGGCAGCGCAGACCGAGGCGACTGATTTAACGTCAGCACCCGGTGGTTCGCAGCGGTTTGGTCCCCGTTAGCGGATATAAGAAAGAAACGCCGCGCCCCTTCAGGCGCGGCGTTTTGTTATGAGGGCGATGCATTTTTTGGCATCGTATATCTCGATGTGTGTGCTTACTGTCGTGAAAATCCTTGTGTTTTCGTGAATTTGTTGAGTAGTTTGGTTGCAAAATGTAAGCCGACATTGATTCTGATGACCAATAGCGATAATCTTACGGCTTCACCCACCAGAACGGGCCGGTAGCGCAACGCCGCGCCGGGCGACAGCTAGCTATGACAATGGCACGTTGGCTTCATCGGAGCATCGTGGCACTGGCTGCGGCGGGAAGTGTCTTTCTGGGGGCTAACGCTGTGGCGCGCGAAACCGCGCCATACGTCACGGATCAAACAGCAACGGTCTCCGTTGCCGAGTTGCCTCGCGAAGCGCAGCGCACGCTGACGCTGATTGCCCAGGGCGGGCCGTTTCCCTATGCCAAAGATGGCATCACGTTCGGGAACTACGAAAAGCGCCTGCCCAAAATGCCGCGTGGCTATTACCATGAATATACGGTGCCGACTCCCGGTGCCCGCAATAGAGGTGCCAGGCGCATCATCTGTGGCGGTAACCAACGTGCGGTCGAGCCGTGTTACTACACCCAAGACCACTACAACAGCTTTAGACGAATAAGGGAATGACAGCAGTATGAGTGAGCCGGTTTTCGCACAAGAACGCGGGAAAGATCTTATGGCAGATCCATTCGGTGCGGGCGAGGGCAACTTGTTCAAGCAGGTGCTGGGCCTGCATGCTGTCGCGCGGGCTGGCCATCGCCGTAGCCTATCGGAAGAGGGAGATATGAGTCTTTTCCAGGCCGTGAGGCCGAACATCGTGCAGTCGATCCGTGCATTCCGCGTGCCGGAACTGGCGGCGGAAGCCGAGCGGCTCGGACAGCACTTCCTCTATGCCAATTGCTCGCATGCACAAAGCAAGGCGGAAGTGCTCGGGACGATCGCCACATCGTTCCTCTTCCCGAAGCATTTCGGAAAGAATTACGACGCGTTGCATGATTGTCTGACCGATCTGGTCGCCCACTGCGGGCCGCAACCCGGGTTTGTCGTCGTGCTGGAAGGCTTGCCGGTCGTCACCAAATTCGACAAGGATGGCCGCGAGACCCTGCTTGAAGTGTTTCGCGATACCGCCGAGTTCTGGAGCGAGCGTCGCGTGAGCTTCCGCGTTTTCTACTCGTTTGCCTAAGACTCACGTATCGTCTGACGGAAAACGTCCCCAAAACGCCCGTGAAAGGTCCGCGAACATCGCTTTGTCGCGGATAACGGCAGGTTCCCCGCGGTTTCTGTAGGCGAAGCGCAAGAAAAAGGTCCGCACTGCGGACCTTTTTCGTTTCCGGCCGTTCGTTGCAAGTCAGCCGGTGTGGTTGCGGCCGAGGAACTGTTGAGCCAGTGAAGCCAGATCCAGCGAGCCTTGCGGCAGCGAGCCGTTCGGCGTCAACTGATTGACGACCTTGGGCAGCAGATCCGACAACTCCTGTGCCGCTTCGCTTTCCGAGACGCCCGCCGAGCTTGCCAATTGCTGTAACTGACCGCCGGGGCCGAGCGCTTGCGCGACCTGGTCGGCCCTGACCGCCTGATTGGCACCCGTGCCGACCCAGGAGTTAACGGCTTCGCCCAAGCCTCCCTGGTTCAGCACTTGCGCCAGACCGCCCAACCCGCCGAGTTGTCCTAGCAGACCGCCATCCGGTGCCCCCGGTGCACCTGCCGCAGGCGACTGTGCGCCGCCGAGTAGTCTGCCAAGTAAATCGCCCAGACCGCCCGCACCACCGGCACCGCCTGCCGCGCCGCCACCGAGCATGCCGCCAAGGGCGCCACCGAGGCCGCCGAGCAAACCTCCGCCTTCACCACCCTGACCCTGAGCGCCACCCGAGCGGCTGGCAATCATCGCCAGCAAGCCCATCAGCAACATAGTCTTCGTGCTGAAACCGCCGCCACCGGCCTGATTGCCGGACCCACTACCGAGAATGTTGTCGAGGATACCCATGACGATTACTCCTTAAGGCTTGTGAGGCCGTTTTCTCGAATCATCGATGCTTACCATCCGCCCCAGCGAGCGGCCAATGCAGCGAGGACTGCCATGCCCGCCGTTTCGGTCCGAAGAATGCGCTCGCCAAGACGGATGGCCGAAAATCCGGCCTGCCGCGCGAGCGCTTCCTCCTGAGGTGCCAGCCCACCTTCGGGGCCGAAGAGCAGAACGCCAGGCGCGGACGGCACGTCCAGCGGTAGCGAATCGAATCCGCTGTCTGCTCGAGGTGACAATAGCACACGCCATCCCTCACTCTTTATGACATCCCTGTCACCGAGCCATGCCGTAATCGGACGGATCGGCAGCACCTTCGGCACTCGATTTCGTCCGCACTGTTCGCACGCGGCTTGCACTAGCGCTTGCCAGTGCGCGACGCGTTTGGCGGCGCGCTCCCCTTCTAGGCGAATGACCGAACGTTCCGTCGCGAGCGGTTGAATTTCCGTCACGCCGAGCTCGATGGCTTTCTCGATGAGCCAGTCCATTTTGTCGCCGCCTGCGATGCCTTGCGCCAACGTAATGCGATAGGGGGGCTCGGCTTCGCGACGGTCGTGCTCACCCAGCTGCGCCGTCGCGTGACGCTTTTCCAGCGTCGTCAGTACTGCGGGATATTCGCCGCCCGTGCCATTGAATAGCGTGAGCGTATCGCCTGTCTTCAGGCGCAGGACCTGGGCGTGGCGAACGACCGAGTCCGGAAGGTCGAGGAGGGCGCCGGCATGCAGCGGCGCATCGATGAAAAAGCGAGGCATTCGGGCGAGCGGGCGTGGGTGAGGAGGAGGGTGAGGATGGCGGCCGATGGTGGCGTCGGTGACAGAAGCATACCCCAATGTGTCCCGACGCCTGACGTTGGCGTGCGCGCAGATGGCTTCAACTGCGAGGTGCAACGGGCCGGGCGAAGCCCCACCGGTAACCGTCCGGGTCTTCCAGTTGGCAGAAGCGATCGCCCCAGAACTGATCGCTCGGTGGCATCAGTCCCTTGGCGCCGGCAGCGGTCGCACGTGCGTAAAGCGCGTCGACATCCTCAGTGTAGACATAGAAGCTCTGCGGCGCCTCAACGCCCGAGGTGCGCGGCGTGCGCGCGGTCGTCGCGAACGCGCCTTCGGGGGCGAACATCAGGATCAACTGTCCCTGATAGAACATTTCGACGTGCATCACCGCGCCGTCGTCGTCCACCATGTCATGCACGGAAAAGCCGAAGGCCTGCTCGTAGAACGTGGCGGACGCGCGCGCATCGCGAACGGTCAGATACGGCGTGAGCCACGGTACGTGAGAGGGGCGGGGATCGGACATGGGTCTGCTCCGTTGGGGGCGTCGGCGAGCGAAATCGATGGGAGGCCGGCGGTCCTGGCAAGTTCCCAATATACAAGGAACGCGTATCCGCTTCATCCGCTGCGCACAATGGCGCAGCCGATCATGTCCGACCAGCGTCGAACGACTGACGGCGTCGGGCATTACGAGCCGATGGGACCGAGGATGGCGCTCAATTCCGGCGGGATATCGAAGAGCGCGGCGTGACGGGTCGGCGAATAGTGGCGCACCCCTTGGAGCGCCACTGACGACGAATTCTCCGTCAGTGCGGCGACATCGCTCGCGTTGAGTGAATGACTGGCAATCGCGAGGGCCCATTGCGTGCCGTAAAGCGGGACGTAGGCGGTCATCGGTAAGACGCATGCGAACACCGAACGCAGCGCGTCGAGCATGCGACGCACTTGCGCGCCTTCGTACCACGGCGCACCCAGTTGCAGGGCGATGCCGCCGCGTGGGCCAAGCAAGTCGCGGACTTTCGCGAAGAATGCTGCATCGTGCAGCGAAGCCGCATTGCCGTCGGCTTCCGTCAGATCGAAGAGGATGGCGTCGAAGTGCTCGCCGCATGCCAATGCCGCGTCGACAAGATCCCGTGCGTCGCCGATGGCGAGCGTGGTGCGGGGATCGTCGAATGCGCCATCGGCCAGCGCTGGCATGTACTGAAGAATGGCGGCGGGCACCTGCGCGTCGAGTTCGGCAACGACCACTTCCAGCACACTGGCATGCCGCAGCGCTTCGCGCGCGGAGCCGCCGTCCCCGCCGCCGAGGATCAGCACGCGTCGCGCGTTGCCGTGCGCGAGCAGCAGCGGATGCACCATGCACTCATGACAGATGTGGGCGTCGGCCAGCGACGCCATGAATCGGCCGTCGAGCCGGTAGGCGCGCCCGAGTTCGCCGAACGCTGGCAAATCCACGATCTCGATGTGCTGATGAGGTGACGTCGTGGCGTAAACCGGCATCGCGGCGAACGTGTAGCCTGCCCACGGCCCGAGCGGCGCGCCGTAAGACGTTGTCAGTTTGGCGGGCGAGGCCGCCGGGGTGCCGGATTGGCTGGCGGAGGTGTCGTGTTTTTCGGGCATTGGCAAGACAACTTCCTCTAATTTGTGGCGATCGCATCACTTCTTCGCATGATTCCACGTTCCCGCCGGTTGAGGAAGTTCGCCGTGATCGACCCGGGCAGGGGGCGATTCTGGTAAAATCTTGGTCTTTTCCCGCATTTGAATTTCGCGCGGCAGCTCGCGGCAACGGGGCACGCCCGCTCTTCCGGCTGGTCACCATGACGAACTCCTCTCCTGCTACGGCTGCGCTGATGGCCTCTGCTATTCGCGTCCTTTCCATGGATGCGGTCCAACAGGCCAACTCCGGTCACCCTGGCGCGCCCATGGGCATGGCCGATATCGCGGTCGCTCTGTGGGGCCGCCACCTCAAGCACAACCCCACCAATCCGCATTGGGCCGACCGCGATCGCTTCGTGTTGTCGAACGGTCACGGCTCGATGCTGATCTACTCGTTGTTGCATCTGACGGGTTACGACCTGCCGATCGAAGAGCTCAAGCACTTCCGCCAACTGCACAGCAAGACGCCGGGGCACCCGGAAGTGGGCATTACGCCGGGCGTCGAGACGACCACGGGCCCGCTGGGTCAGGGCATCACCAATGCTGTCGGTTTCGCACTCGCCGAAGCGCTGCTCGCCAAGGAATTCAACCGTCCGGGCAACGACATCGTCGATCACTATACGTACGCGTTCCTCGGCGACGGCTGCCTGATGGAAGGCATCTCGCACGAAGCCTGTTCGCTCGCGGGCACGCTGCGTCTTAACAAGCTCATCGCGCTGTACGACGACAACGGCATCTCGATCGATGGCGACGTTGAATACTGGTTTGCCGACGATACGCCGAAGCGTTTCGAAGCCTATGGCTGGAACGTGATTCGCGGTATCGACGGTCATGACGCCGATGCGGTCGACGCTGCTATCGCTCAGGCCAAGAAGTCCGACCGTCCGACGCTGATCTGCTGCAAGACGCTGATCGGCAAGGGCGCACCGAACAAGGAAGGCGGTCACGACGTGCACGGCGCGCCGCTGGGTGCCGATGAAATCGCCGCGACGCGCGCAGCGCTCGGCTGGAATCTGCCGCCGTTCGAAGTGCCGGCCGACGTCTATGCCGCGTGGGACGCGAAGGCTGCCGGTCAGCAGGCCGAAGCCGCGTGGAACGAACGTTTCGCCGCCTATCGTGGCCAGTTCCCCGCAGAAGCTGCCGAGTTCGAGCGCCGCATGAAGGGCGAGTTGCCCGGTGACTTCAAGGCGGTCGCCGCCGCCCTCATCGCCAAGACGAACGAGAAGGCCGAGACGGTGGCAACGCGTAAGGCGTCGCAACTCGCCATCGAAGGGCTCGCCGCCGTGCTGCCGGAATTCCTGGGCGGCTCGGCCGACCTGACCGGCTCGAACCTCACGAACTGGAAGGCCAGCAAGGCGGTGCGCGCCAATGCAGACGGCGTGCAGTTCGGCAATCACATCAACTACGGTGTGCGCGAGTTCGGCATGAGCGCCATCATGAACGGCATTGCGCTGCACGGGGGGTACATCCCGTTCGGCGGCACGTTCCTGACGTTCTCCGACTACAGCCGCAATGCGCTGCGCATGGCCGCGCTCATGAAGCTGCGTTCGATCTTCGTGTTCACGCACGATTCGATCGGTCTGGGCGAAGACGGCCCGACGCACCAGTCGATCGAGCATGTCTCGAGCCTGCGACTGATTCCGCAAATGGATCTGTGGCGTCCGTGCGATACGACGGAAACGGCGGCTGCGTGGGTGGCTGCGGTGGAGCGTCACGACGGTCCGTCAAGCCTGGTGCTGAGCCGTCAGAACTTGCCGTTCGTGTCGCGCAGCGATGCGCAGATCGCCGATATTCGTCGTGGCGGCTACGTGCTGCGCGACGTGGCCAATCCGCAGATCGTCCTGATCGCGACCGGCTCGGAAATGGACCTGGCACTCAAGGGCGCCGAAGCGTTGGCAGCCGAAGGGATTGCTGCACGTGTCGTGTCCATGCCGTCGACCAATGTGTTCGATCGTCAGGACAAGGCCTACCGCGAGAGCGTGCTGCCGCGCGGCGTGCCGCGTGTGGCCGTGGAAGCCGGTGTGACGGCGTTCTGGCATAAGTACGTCGGCCTGGAAGGCGGCGTGGTCGGCATCGATACCTTTGGCGAGTCGGCTCCGGCCGGCGTGCTGTTCAAACACTTCGGCTTCACCGTCGACCACGTGGTGGCGACGGCAAAGTCCGTGCTTGGCTGATTTCGTTAGACCTTACGGAGATACCCCCATGACCATTCGCGTCGCTATTAACGGCTACGGCCGTATCGGCCGCAACGTACTGCGTGCCCACTACGAAGGTGGCAAGAAGCACGACATCGAAATCGTTGCCATCAACGATCTCGGCAATGCACAGACGAACGCTCACCTGACGCAATACGACACCGCGCACGGCAAGTTCCCGGGCACGGTGTCGGTCGACGGCGACTTCATGGTCGTCAACGGCGACAAGATTCGCGTACTGGCCAACCGCAACCCGGCCGAACTGCCGTGGGGCGAGCTGAACGTGGACGTCGTGCTCGAGTGCACCGGCTTCTTCACCACGAAGGAAAAGGCCAGCGCTCACCTGAAAGGCGGCGCGAAGAAGGTCATCATCTCGGCCCCGGGTGGCAAGGATGTGGACGCGACGGTCGTGTTCGGCGTGAACGAAGGCGTGCTCAAGTCGACCGACACGGTCATCTCGAACGCTTCGTGCACCACGAACTGCCTGGCACCGCTGGTCAAGCCGCTGCACGACAAGATCGGTCTGGAAACGGGCCTGATGACGACCGTTCACGCCTACACGAACGACCAGGTGCTGACGGACGTCTATCACGAAGATCTGCGTCGCGCCCGTTCGGCCACGATGAGCATGATCCCGACGAAGACGGGTGCAGCTTCCGCCGTCGGTCTGGTGCTGCCGGAACTCAACGGCAAGCTCGACGGCTACGCCATTCGCGTCCCGACGATCAACGTGTCGATCGTTGATCTGTCGTTCATCGCCAAGCGCGACACGACGGTGGACGAAGTCAACGCAATCCTGAAGGAAGCTGCCGAAGGTTCGTTGAAGGCAGTCGCTACGTACAACACGGCGCCGCTGGTGTCGGTCGACTTCAACCACAACCCGGCGTCGTCGAACTTCGACGGCACGCTGACGAAGGTGTCCGGTCGTCTGGTGAAGGTCAGCTCGTGGTACGACAACGAGTGGGGCTTCTCGAACCGCATGCTCGACACGACCGTCGCGCTGATGGCTGCGAAGTAATCGCCGCTCACGGAAGTCAAAAAAGCCGCTGTCGAAAGACAGCGGCTTTTTACATTAATGCGGGCGATGCGTCGGAATCGCGCGATCGCGTTTCGCCGATCAGGTGCTCTGTACGCGCGATTTGCGAGCCAGCCCGATCAGCACACCGACGATTGCGCCGAGTACAAGGCCGGCACCGCCGAAGTACAACTTGCGCGGAAACGCAGCGTTCTGCCCGATCTGCACCTCGCTCACGACGCGCGTGTTGTACGACTGATCCGGCGCGAGCAATTGCGAGACACGGTAGCGGCTATCGTTAAGCGTGGCACGCTCCGTGCGGCTGTTCTGCAAAGCGCCCAGCGCGATCACCGAATCTGTATTCTTCGAATGCGCGAGCGCAGCGCTCAGTTCTTCCTGGGCCTTGGTGTTTGACTCGATGGCGGCATCGATGACACTCAACTGCTGCTTCGGCAGGGCTCGGGCACGCTCCAGAATCGCAGCGTGTTCCGTTTCGATACGGTGCGTCGCGACCGTGAGAACTTGCTCTGCCTGCTCAGGTGAAGTCCCGCGCGCCGATATCTCCATGTACGCCGTGCCCTGAATCGGGCGCGCCTTCAACGCGTTCCATGCCACCGTCTTACGCAGTTCCTCGACATTGCCCTGCAATTGCGGCATGACCTCGGATGTCACTTTGTCGCGGAACGTGCTCAATTGCACCCGGCCCACAGTTTGCTGAATCGACTCGATAAGGGGGCCGTCCGGACCCGCGACCGGCGAGCCGGCGGCGCGACCGATTTGCAGTGTGACCTTACCTTCCCATTGCTTGTGAAAGGCGAAAGTGCTGCCAATACCGATTGCAGCACCGACCACGGCAACGCCGGCAATGACTGCCAGATTGTCGCGAATGAAACCAAGAACATCTGCGAACGTAATCTCGTCTACGTCGTTCCGTACCATGTCGTTGGGGATTTCTTCGTTAGTCATAGGGGCCAGGCTTAAATGCGGTCCCGCGAAGACGCGATCTGCGTCTCAACGTATCTTACGGGGAGGTTTATTGTAGACGATGCGCGCCGATGCAGGAATTAAACCCGGCGGCCGAAAGATGGGGAAATCCCTGAATGCCTTCGTCCGAAGGCATTCTGACAGCTATTTTTTTAATTTTTTTGACGGTGGGGGCACGGATCCTTTGTGCAACTACCGTACATGGCGAGCGAGTGCTCCTGAAGTGCGAAGCCGCGCTCTTTGGCGATCAACTTCTGACGGCGTTCGATCTCGGCATCGAAGAATTCTTCGACGCGTCCGCAATCCATGCACACGAGGTGATCGTGGTGATGGCCTTCGTTGAGTTCGAAAACGGCCTTGCCGGATTCAAAGTTGCTGCGCGACAATAGCCCGGCTTGCTCGAACTGGGTCAGGACACGGTAAACCGTGGCCAGGCCGATATCGAGATTTTCGCCGAGCAGATGACGATATACGTCTTCAGCGGTCAAATGGCGCACCTCACTGTTCTGGAAGATCTCCAGAATCTTGAGGCGCGGAAGCGTGGCTTTCAGTCCGATATTTTTCAAATCGGCGGGATTCGGCATCGCTCTACGTCCCTAGAGTACAATACAGCCCCAATAATAATGCCTTTTTGCCTTGCCCGGGCGCAAACCGGGGCAATCGGGACGGTTGTGCCGTCAACGGGGGCGATGTGGCGGCGCGCCCGGCGTGCCGGATTCAAGTTCGATCTTTTTGAAAGCGAGTCAGATTTGCGTCGTTATCTCTCCCTTCCGTTTTCCGTCTGCGCAGCTGCGGCATTCCTTGCCCTGGCGGGCTGCTCGACGTATGACAGCGTGACCGACAAGGTCATCGGCGTGGTCACGCCATATCGAATCAACATCGTTCAGGGCAACTTCGTCTCGAAGGAAGCCTACGAGCAGCTCAAGGCAGGTATGACGCGCGATCAGGTGCGCCAGCTGCTCGGCACGCCGCTGCTCACCGACATCTTTCATGCGAATCGCTGGGATTACGTTTTCTACTTCAAGCGCGGCAACGCGTCGGTCGTTCAGGAACGTCACCTGAAGGTGTACTTCGAAGGCGACACGCTGGCACGTTGGGAAGGCGGCGAAAATCTGCCGACCGAGTATCAACTGGTGCAGGAAATCGACGGCCAGAAGGGCAAGACCGTGAAGACGGAAGCGCCGGCGCCGTCGACGGCGAGCGCAGCGGCCGCCGAAGCCGCCGCACCGTCGCCGGACGCCGCTGCAGTGGCACCGACCGCCGCACCGGCCCCGACCGACGTCGCGACCGTGTCGACGGACGCTGCCGCCGCCAACGTGGCTGCCGCTGCCAAGCCGGCACCGCAAACCTCGCAGCCTGCCGCCGGCACCGGTGCATCGGCCAAGCCCACGGGCACCGGCCTCGTGCCCTCGCCGCGCGTGACCTCGGGCGGTGGCCTGTTCTCGGCACCGCAGTAAGCGACGGAAAGTCAGTAGAAAGACGACGAAAGACTCACCATGATGAAGATTGCGATTGCAGGGGCCTCCGGCCGTATGGGCCGGATGCTGATCGAAACCGTGCTCGCGGCAGACGACGCCGAGCTGGTCGGCGCACTCGACCGTGAAGGCAGCCCGGCGCTCGGCATCGATGCCGGCGCGTTCCTCGGCCGCGACACCGGCGTGAAGATCACTGCCGATCTCGACGCCGCGCTGGCCGATGCCGAATACCTCATCGACTTTACGCGCCCGGAAGGCACGCTGACGCATCTGGCGGCCGCACAAAAGCACGGCGTGAAGATGATCGTCGGCACGACCGGTTTCTCGGAAGAGGACAAGGCGCGCCTGGCTAAGGGCGCGGAACAGGTCGCCGTCGTGTTCGCGCCGAACATGAGTGTGGGCGTGAATGCTACGTTCAAGCTGCTCGAAATCGCTGCGAAGATTCTGAATACCGGCTACGACATCGAAATCATCGAGGCCCATCACCGTCACAAGGTCGATGCCCCGTCGGGTACGGCGCTGCGCATGGGCGAAGTGGTGGCCGAAGCGCTGGGCCGCGATCTGAAGGAATGTGCGATTTATGGCCGTGAAGGAGTGACCGGCGAACGCGATCCGTCGACGATCGGTTTCGCGACGGTGCGCGGCGGCGATATCGTCGGCGATCACACGGTGCTGTTCGCCGGGATCGGCGAGCGTATCGAAATCACGCACAAGTCGTCGAGCCGCCTGTCGTATGCGCAGGGATCGCTGCGTGCGGCGCGTTTCCTCGCACAGTACAAGACCGGCCTGTTCGACATGCAAGACGTGCTGGGCCTACGCTGATCATAGGTTCCACCGGGCGGTCAGCGGTGCTGGCCTGAGCGCTCCAAGGGCGTCAGGTCGGATAGACTCAGGCGCCGCAGGCCGGTCCCGGATGCCGCCATCGCGGCGCGCTCCACCGACGGTCGTACGACAGACGCGCCGAATCGGAAGCGAAAGTGACGCAAAGGTCACATCCCCTCGCCAACGTCACGCCGAATCCACTTCCGGCGGCGTTATAATCATCGTTTTCCCCGGATCTGCCCCATATTTCCTGCGTACCGCGCATCCCCGATGACGCGTGCCAGCCGGGCCGACACCGAGCCGAATCCTATCCGCCGACCCATCATGCAAGAAAAATACGTTCCCGCCGACGTCGAAGCCTCCGCCCAGTCTCACTGGCAAGCGATCGATGCCTACAAGACCACCGAGCGCGCGGACAAACAGAAATTCTATTGCGTCTCGATGCTGCCGTATCCGTCGGGCAAGCTGCATATGGGGCATGTGCGCAACTACACCATCAACGACGTGATGTACCGTCAGATGCGCATGCGCGGCTATAACGTGCTGATGCCGATGGGTTGGGATGCGTTCGGCATGCCGGCGGAAAACGCGGCCATGGCCAACGGCGTGCCGCCGGCCAAGTGGACGTACGACAACATCGACTACATGAAGAAGCAGATGCAGGCGATGGGTCTCGCGATCGACTGGTCGCGCGAAGTCGCCACCTGCAAGCCAGAGTATTACCGCTGGAACCAGTGGTTGTTCCTCAAGATGCTGGAGAAGGGCGTCGTCTATCTGAAGACGGGCACCGTGAACTGGGATCCGATCGATCAGACCGTGCTCGCCAACGAGCAGGTGATCGACGGCCGTGGCTGGCGTTCGGGCGCGCTCGTCGAGAAGCGCGAAATTCCGATGTATTACATGCGCATCACCGAGTACGCGGACGAACTGCTCGGCGACCTGGACGACCTCGGCTGGCCCGAGCGCGTGAAGGTGATGCAACAGAACTGGATCGGCAAGAGCTTCGGCGTGAACTTCGGTTTCCCGTACGAACTCGACGGCGAGCAAAAGCTGCTGCGCGTGTTCACCACGCGCGCGGACACGATCATGGGCGTGACCTTCGCCGCCATCGCGGCCGAGCACCCGCTGGCAACGCGTCTGGCCGCCGATCGCCCCGACTTGCAAGCATTCATCGCCGAGTGCAAGCAGGGTGGCGTGGCCGAGGCCGACATCGCCACGATGGAAAAGAAGGGCATGGCGACGGGCTTCTTCGTCACGCATCCGCTCACCGGGGACAAGGTCGAAGTCTGGATCGGCAACTACGTGCTGATGGGTTACGGCGAAGGCGCTGTGATGGGAGTGCCGGCGCATGACGAGCGCGACTTCGCATTCGCCCGCAAGTACGACTTGCCGATCAAGCAGGTCGTCGCCGTGCAAGGCGACACGTATTCGACCGACGCCTGGCAAGCCTGGTACGGCGAGAAGGAAGGCACGCTGATCAATAGCGGCAAGTACGACGGTCTGAGCTTCGCGGCTGCCGTCGACGCCATCGCAGTCGACCTCAAGGCGAAGGGCGTCGGCGACAAGCAAGTGACGTTCCGCCTGCGCGACTGGGGCATCTCGCGTCAGCGCTACTGGGGCACGCCGATCCCGATCATCCACTGCGACACCTGCGGTGCTGTACCGGTCCCGGAAAAGGACCTGCCGGTGGTGCTGCCGGAAGACCTCGTGCCGGACGGCACCGGCAACCCGCTCGCCAAATCCGAAGCGTTCCTCAAGTGCGATTGCCCGAAGTGCGGCAAGCCGGCGCGTCGTGAGACGGACACGATGGACACGTTCGTGGATTCGTCGTGGTACTTCTCGCGCTACGCCTGCCCGGACGCCGAGACCATGGTCGACGAGCGCACCAATTACTGGATGCCGATGGATCAGTACATCGGCGGTATCGAGCACGCGATTCTGCACTTGCTCTACTCGCGCTTCTGGACCAAGGTCATGCGCGATCTGGGCCTCGTGAGCTTCAAGGAACCGGCGCAGAATCTGCTCACGCAGGGCATGGTGCTCAACGAGACTTTCTACCGCGAAGACACGTCGGGCAAGAAGACGTGGTTTAACCCGCTCGACGTTCAGGTGCAGTTCGACGACAAGGGTCGTCCGGCGGGGGCCACGTCGAAGGCCGATGGCGCAGACGTCACGCTCGGCGGCATCGAGAAGATGTCGAAGTCGAAGAACAACGGTGTGGATCCGCAGTCGCTCATCGACCAGTACGGGGCCGATACGGCGCGTCTGTTCGTGATGTTCGCGGCTCCGCCGGAGCAGCAACTCGAATGGTCGGGCGCGGGTGTGGAAGGCGCGAGCCGCTTTCTGCGTCGTCTGTGGGGCTTCGGTCAGTCGCAAGCCGCGTTGCTGCGTCAGACGGATGCTGCCATCGAGACGGCCAACCCGGCCGCTCAGGCGCTGCGTCTCGAGATTCACAGCGTGCTCAAGCAGGCCAACTACGATTACCAGCGCGTGCAGTACAACACGGTGGTGTCGGCGGCGATGAAGATGCTCAACGCGATTGAGAGCGACAAGGGCGCAGCGGGTGCCGGCGCGGTGCGCGAGTGCTACGGCATTCTGCTGCGCGTGCTTTATCCGGTGGTGCCGCACGCCACGCACGGTCTGTGGGTCGAACTGGGCTATGCCGCGCAATCGGGCGACCTGCTCGACGCGTCGTGGCCGGAAGTCGACGAGGCCGCACTGGTGCAAGACGAAATCGAACTCGTGCTGCAAGTGGCGGGCAAGGTACGTGGCGCGGTGCGCGTCGCGAAGGACGCTTCGCGCGAAGCCATCGAACAGGCCGCGCTCGCGCATGAGATGACCGCCAGGTTCGGCGAAGGCAAGCCGGTGAAGAAGGTGATCGTCGTGCCGGGTCGTCTGGTGAACGTGGTGGTCTGAGCGCGATCAGAGAATGCGGGGGTGGCGGTTGCCGCCCCCAGTCGGTTGATGACGTTTGGTGAGAAGAGGGCACATCACGTGCAAATGACATCCGGGCAACGAGGCGTCGGTGTGACGCGCAGGGTTTTCGGCTGGATCGCGTTGTTGGGTTGCGCACTGACGTTGTCGGCGTGCGGCTTCCAGCTGCGTGGCGCGAGCGAGTACGCATTCCATCGTCTGTACATTTCGGGCGGCGGGTCGATGGGCGTCGATATTTCACGCTATATCCGCTACGGCAGCAAGGGCACGGTCGTTGTGACCAATCCTGCGGATGCAGACGCTCGACTGGAAATCGTGAACGTCACGAACTCGCGTATGGCGGTCAGTCTGGATGCGAACGGTCAGGCGCGTGAGTACGAAATGCGCAGCGCCTACACGTTCCAACTGGTGACGCCTGACGGGCGCCCGATCATTCCGCTCAACACGATTCGCCTGGTGCGCAATCTGCCGTACAGCGATAACGAGACGACCGCACGCGACAGCGAGGCGGCGCTGCTCAATCGCGACATGCAAAAAGACGCCGTCGATCAGATCATCCGCCGCATGGAAGCGGTGAAGTCCATGCCGGACGTGAAGCCGGAAGAGTAAGTCCCGGACCGCCGGATCGCTCAGGCCCATTCAGGAAAGCCACAACGCCGCCATGCAATTGCGCCCCGACGCGCTCGACGCGCACCTCGCCAAAACACTCTCGCCGATCTACACGATCCACGGCGACGAGAGCCTGCTCGTGCAGGAGGCGGTGGACCGCGTGCGTGCGGCGGCGCGTGCCGGGGGCTATACCGAGCGCGACGTACTCAGCGTCGAGCGTAGCTTCGATTGGGGCGCGCTCGCCAACGCAGGACAGTCGATGTCGCTGTTCGGTGACAAAAAGCTCATCGAAATGCGCATCCCCGGCGGTAAGCCGGGCAAGGACGGGGGGGCGGCGCTCAAGGCGCACGCCGACGCGGCCAACAGCGATGTGCTGACCATCATTACGCTGCCCCGGCTCGACGCCACGGCAAGCAAGTCCGATTGGTTCACGTCGCTCGACCGGGCCGGTGTGACGGTCAAGGTCGATCCGGTCGATCGTGCACGTTTGCCTGACTGGATTGCGCAGCGTCTTTCTGCACAGGGGCAAAAGGTCGAAGCCGGTGAGCCGGGACGACGTGTCCTGCAATTCATCGCCGATCGCGTCGAAGGCAATCTGCTCGCGGCGCATCAGGAAATTCAGAAGCTCGGTTTGCTGTACCCGGCAGGCGCGCTCGCGTTCGAACAGGTGCAGGATGCCGTGCTCAACGTGGCACGCTACGACGTCTTCAAGCTCAGCGAAGCGGTGCTCTCGGGCGACGTTGCGCGGCTGGTGCGCATGCTCGACGGGCTGCGCGGAGAAGGCGAGGCTGCGCCGCTCGTGCTGTGGGCGCTCACCGAAGAGGTGCGCACGCTCGCCAAGATCACGCGTGGCATGGCGTCGGGAAAACCGCTGGCCATGCTGCTGCGCGAATACCGCGTCTGGGGCCCACGCGAACGGCTGATGGAGCAGGCCGTGGGGCGCGTCACCGCACCGATGCTCGCGCAAGCGCTGCAACTGGCCGCGCGTCTGGATCGTCAGGTCAAGGGCCTGCGCGCTGACGGTCTGCCGAGCGATCCGTGGGACGGCATGTTGCAACTCGGCCTGCTGCTCGCTGGCGAGCGACCGCCGATGGCGCGCGCCACTCGCGCCGCGCGCCCAGCACACGCCTGAAATCGCTCAACGCGTGCGGTCACGGCGGCCATGCCGCTCACCGCGCCCGGCACCCCGACATCTCGATATCCCGAATTCTCAGAACCAAGATATGGACATCAAAGCCTACATGCAATCGCTGGGCCAGCGCGCCCGCGAAGCATCGCGCGCCATGGCGCGTGCCGACACTGCCGCCAAGAACCGCGCCTTGCTTGCCATCGCCGACGCCATCGAGCGCGACGGTGCGACATTGCAGGACGTGAACCGTCGCGACCTCGAGCGCGCGCGCGCCAATGGTCAGGACGCCGCCTTCATCGACCGTCTCACGCTGTCGGACAAGGCGCTGCGTACGATGATCGAGGGCCTGCGCCAGATTGCCGGGCTGTCCGACCCCATCGGCGAAATCAGCAACGTGCGCGTGCAACCGAGCGGCATTCAGGTCGGTCAGATGCGCGTGCCGCTGGGCGTAATCGGCATCATTTACGAGTCGCGACCGAACGTCACCATCGACGCCGCAGCGCTGTGCCTCAAGTCGGGCAACGCCACCATTCTGCGCGGCGGCTCGGAAGCTATCGAAAGCAACACGGCGCTGGCGGCGCTCATTGCGCAGGCGCTCGCTTCCACGGGCCTGCCCGGCGACGCCGTCCAGGTCGTGAGCACGCCGGACCGCGCTGCCGTGGGCGAACTCATCACCATGACCGAGTATGTCGACGTGATTGTGCCGCGTGGCGGCAAGAGCCTGATCGCGCGCCTGATGCAGGACGCGCGCGTACCGATGATCAAGCACCTCGACGGCATCTGCCACGTCTATGTCGACGGCCGCGCCGATCCGGTCAAGGCACTCGCGATCTGCGAGAACGCCAAGACGCATCGCTACGGCACGTGCAACACGATGGAGACGTTGCTCGTCGATCAGCTGGCCATCGATCAATTGCCTGCCATCGCCCGCATGTTCCAGGGCAAGCAGGTCGAGCTGCGCGGTTGCGAACGTACGCTCGCCGCACTGAGCGCAGCCGGTGTGAGCGGCGCGATTGCGGCGACGGAGGAAGACTGGTCGACGGAGTATCTCGCGCCGGTCCTGGCGATCAAGATCGTCGACGGCATGGCGTCTGCCATCGCCCACATCAACCGTTACGGCTCGCACCACACCGACGCCATTGTGACGGAGAACTACACCGACGCCATGCAGTTCCTGCGCGAGGTCGATTCGGCGAGCGTGATGATCAACGCCAGCACGCGTTTTGCCGACGGTTTCGAATTCGGGCTGGGGGCGGAGATCGGCATCTCGAACGACAAGCTGCACGCGCGCGGTCCCGTCGGTCTCGAAGGGCTGACGAGTCTGAAGTACGTCGTGTTCGGGCACGGCGAAGTGCGTCAATGATGGCGACGAAGGCATAGACGCATGAAACTGCAAGCACTCGGCCCGGCCGATTTTCTGAAGATGCCGTGGAAGAACGGTCAGGGCGTGACGACGGAACTGGCGGTAGCACGTCGCGCCGGCGAAGACGGCTTCGACTGGCGTATCAGCACCGCAACGGTCGCCGTACCGGGACCGTTCTCGGTGTTCGCGGGCATCGACCGTTCGCTCGCCATTGTTCGTGGCGGCACGCTGACGCTCAATGTGGAAGGACGTCCGGACGTCACGTTGACGACACGCACGGCACCCTATGCTTTCGGCGGAGAACTCGCGGTGAGCAGCACGCCAGCGCTTGAGACGGACGGCGTGCCCATCGACGACTTCAACGTCATGACGCGACGCGACGGCTGGCAGCACGCGTTGACCCAACATCGTCTCGAAGGCGACGCGCTGACGTGGGCGGTGCCGACCGCAGCCGATGCGCTCGGGTTCCTCTACTGCGCCCAAGGTCGGGTGCGTGTGACGTTCCACGACGGCCGGACGGCGACCGTCAGCGCAGGCCACGCCCTTCGTATCGACGAGGCGGACGCCATCGAAGGATTCGACGGGGTTCACGTCTGCGAACTGCACGCTGACACACCGTTGACCGATATTTTCCTGACGACGCTGACCCGTCGCTGACCGTCGCTGACCGTCAACCGCCTGTGCGTCGAAACGTCTAGCGCACAGGCCACTTCGGCTTCCCGCTCCCCGTACGCCCCCCCATCTCGACCGCCCTCAGGTCAAACCCGATATTTTTCCGCGCGTTAAAACGGCATACTTCGCTGTAATTCATATATAAACCGAAGTTCCACCCATGAAACGAAAAGACGCTCATCCTGCGCGAGGCAGGGCGCGATGGACCCGCTAAGCGACGTGCTGAGCGACGTGCGTGCGGACGCGGTCGTCACTGGCCGCTTCACGTTCGGCGCGCCGTGGTCGTTGCGCAAACCGGCGCTCGACGGTGCGCCGTTTCGCATCGCGATGGGGGCATCGTTTTATCTGATCGTGGCGGGCATGGCGCCGGTGCGTGTAGAGCCGGGCGACTGTGTGCTGTTGCCGCACGGGCACGAGCACGTCATGTGTTCATCGCCAGACGAACCGCCGGTGGTCTTCGAGGCGATGATGTCGGCGCAGGGCATCGAGCCGCGTCTGGACACGCCGCTGGCATTCCGTGCGGGCGGGGACGGCCCCGTCAGCGATCTCTACACCGGCGTGGTGATGTTCCGCGACCGGGTGCGCAACCCGCTGCTGGCGTCGCTGCCGCCCCTGATCCACATTCGCGCAGGCGATGCGGCCGTGCCCGCGTTGCTCACGAACACCATCGCGGGGTTTATCGAAGCGTCGATGCAGCGCGGTGCGGGGTGGCGCGTGGTCGTCGCGCGGCTGGCCGACGTCTTGTTCGTGCAGATCCTGCGCGCGTATCTCGAAGCCTGTGGCAGCGCCAGCACCCACTGGCTGCGCGGCATGACCGATCCGCAACTGGGACGCGCCATCGCATGCATGCACGAAGCGCCGCAGCGCCCCTGGACGGTCGAGCGACTCGCCGCCATCGCGGGCATGTCGCGCTCGAAGTTCTGTCTGCGCTTTCGCGATCTCGTCGGCGAATCGCCGATGAACTACCTCACCGCCCACCGCATGTACCTGGCGGCGGAGCGTCTGTCGGGCGCAAGCGCGCGGATCTCCGATGTTGCGGAAGCTGTCGGCTACGCCTCGGAAAAGGCCTTCACACGCGCCTTTCGCCGTTGCTACGGCCTGCCGCCGCGCGAGTACCTTCGCAGCTGCGAACCGGGTCATTAATTCACAGTCGTTCCTTCCGCTCTTTGATGTCCCCCGTCGCGGACGCTGTCTGCGTGCGGTCTGCATGACGTCCACATGCGGCTGATCGCCGCCCGTGACCGACCGCTGCCCAAGGGTTTTCCCGTCTCTGGACGAACGGCATCCTTTTCGGGCCGGGCGGCCGTTGTCCGGCAATTTCCTCGTTGTGAGAATTCATCCGCCATCTGCCGGTGCTGCGCGCCTTATCGCCGCACACGGCAGTCACAACGGGAGAGTCAATGGAATTCCAACTCAACGGGCGGCCCTTCGTCTTCGACGGCGAGGACGACACGCCTTTGCTGTGGGTCATCCGCGATGCTGCGGGGCTGACCGGAACGAAGTACGGATGCGGCATCGGGGCGTGCGGCGCGTGCACCGTGCATATCGAAGGCGTGGCCACGCGCACGTGCGTGCTGCCGGTCTCGGCCGTCGCAGGCAAGCGCATCACGACCGTCGAAGCGTTGTCGCCCGCGCGCTCGCATCCGATTCAGCAGGCGTGGATCGCCAAAGACGTGCCGCAGTGTGGCTATTGTCAGTCCGGCATGGTGATGGCGGCCGCAGCGCTGCTCGACAAGCATCCGCATCCGACCGACGCGCAGATCGACGAGGCGATGACCAACCTCTGCCGTTGCGCGACCTATCACCGTATCCGGGAGGCGATTCATGACGCAGCAAAACGCTGAGCGCAAGGCGTCCACCATGAACGACACGTCCCGCACTGCACTCGCTTCCTCGTCGCGCCGCCAGTGGCTCAAGGGCGTGTCGCTCGCCGCAGGTAGCCTGCTGATCCCGATTTCAGCGTCGTGGTTGACGAGCCCCGAGGCGCGCGCAGCCGACGCGGCTGACGGTCATCTCGTCGAGATCAACGACTGGATTCGCATCGATGCCGACGGCACGACTGTGCTCGGCCTCTCGCAGTGCGAAGTCGGGCAGGGCGTATACACCGGTTTGCCGCAGGTGTTGGCGGACGAACTGGATGCAGACTGGCGACGCGTGCGTGTCGAGTTCGTGACCGCGCGCGACGCTTACCGCACCGCCGCCGCGAACGAAGCGTTGCAGCAGTTCGTCGGTGCTTCGATGTCGGCGACGCTGTTCTACGAGCGACTGCGGATTGCCGGAGCGCAGGCGCGCGAGGCGCTTGTGGTCGTGGCGGCCCGCCGGTTCGGCGTTCGCACGACCAACTGTGTGACGCGTGACGGACGCGTGATGCATCCGCAGTCGGGCCGCTCGCTCGGCTATGGCGAACTGGTGGCGGAAGCCGCGAAGCTGCCCCTCAATCCGCATCCGCGCCTGAAGAACGAGGCCGCGCATTCGCTGATCGGCCGCGCGGTCCCTCGTCTCGATACGCCGTCGAAGGTCGACGGCTCGGCCGTCTTCGGCATCGACGTGAAGGTGCCGGACATGCTCATCGGCGCCATTCTCATGGCCCCGACGTCGGGCGGCACGCCGCTGTCGGTGCGCAATCGCGATGAGATCAAGGCGCGCAAAGGCGTGCACGACGTGGTGCTGGCGAAGGACGCTGTCATCGTCGTGGCCGACGATTACTGGCGTGCGAAGAAAGCCTGCGATGCGCTCGACGTCGAATGGAAAGCCGGTCCCGCCGCCGACAGCACGACGATCATGGCGCAGCGTCGTGAAGCACTGATCAAAGCGAAGGGGGGTGTCGCCACGAACATCGGCGACGCGCCCGCACTGATCGTCGCGGGCGGCAAGGTGGTGACGGGCGAATATCACACGCCCTACATCGTGCACGCGACGATGGAGCCGGTGAATGCCACCGTGCACGTGCGCCGCGACAAAGGCGAAATCGAAGTGTGGGGCCCGATTCAGGGGCAGGACAAAGTGCGCTGGGCGCTGGGCGGCATCTTCAAGCTGCCGCCTGAAAAGGTCACGGTGCATACGACGTTCCTCGGCGGCAGCTTTGGCCGCAAGTACGTCCCCGACTTCGTGATTCATGCGGCTGTCGCGTCGGCGGCCGTGGGTCGCCCCGTCAAAGTGATCCGCTCGCGTGAGGACGATATCCGTCACGGCTTCTACCGGCCCTGCGCATCGGGACGCTTCCAGGCCGTGCTCGGTGACGACGGTCTGCCCAAAGCCATGCACCTGCGTGTGGCGGGGCAGTCCATGTACAACGTCATCAAGAAGGATCACTACGAGAAGGCCGGTTACGACGAGACCATGCTCGACGGCCTCTACGACCTGGTCTACGCCGTACCGAATCTGCGCGTCGAGGGCATCGACGTGCCGCAACCGAACATTCCCGTGAGCTTCATGCGCTCGGTCGGTTCGACGTCGAGTGTGTTCTTTCTCGAGAGCTTCATCGACGAGATGGCGGACGCCGCGGGCATCGAGTCGATTGAGTATCGCAAGCGTTTGCTGAAGCACGATCCGCTCGCCACGCGTGTCGTCGAAGAGACGGAGAAGGCAGCCGGATGGCGGACGAAGGCGAAAGCGGGCGTACATCGTGGCTTCGGCTACTGCACCTACACGGGACGCGGCGCAGCGTTCTCCACGTACGTCGCCGTCGCGGTGGAACTGCGTGTCGTGGGCGATCGCTTCAAGATCGAACGTGTGGTGTGCGGCGTCGGCTGCGGTCGCGCGATCAATCCGAGCCTTATCCGCGCGAACATCGAAGGCGGCATCGGCTTCGCGTTGACGAACACGTTCAAGAGTCAGATCACGTTTGCGAACGGCGGCGTCGAACAGAGCAACTTCGGCGACTACCCGCTGCTGTATCTCGTGGAGATGCCCAAAGTCGAAACGGTGATTCTGCCGAGCGATCGTCCGCCGCAGGGCTGTGGCGAAGTGTCGCTGCCGCCGATGGCACCGGCGGTCGCACAGGCGATTCGTCGCGCGACGGGCGTGCGGCCGCGTTCGATGCCGTTGCCGCAAACGGTGACCGAAGCGCGCGCGCTACGTCAGGCGGCCGCGATTGACGATATCGGCAAGGGGCGAGGGTAATGGACGGGATCGATGCCGAGGTGCTGGACGCCATCGCGCGCTGGCAGTCGCAGGGCGACGACGTGTTGCTCGCGACCGTCGCCCGCACGTGGGGCTCCGCACCGCGGCCGGTCGGCGCGATGATGGCGCTCACCGCGCGCGGACGCGTCGCCGGATCGGTCTCGGGCGGCTGCATCGAGGACGATCTGCTCGCGAAGGTCGCACGAGGCTTTCGTCCGGGATTGCGTCCCCATGTGCAGACGTACGGCCTCAGTGCCGACGAAGCGCACCGGTTCGGTCTGCCGTGCGGTGGCACGCTGGAACTCGTCATCGAATGCGTCACGCCGCGTAGCGCACTCGACGCGATGCGCTCGGCCATCGCGGCCGGACGTCTCGGAGTTCGCGAACTCGATCTGCGCACCGGACAGGCGCGCGTGCGCGGCGTCGGTCAACCGGCGGCGTTCGCCTATACGCCGACGCGGCTGTCGGTCCCGTTCGGGCCGCGCTGGCGAATCATCGTGATCGGCGACGGACAACTCACGCAGCATCTCGTGCACATGGCGTTGCCGCTGGGCTACCAGATCGTGATCTGCGACCCGCGCGACATTCACGATCATCGCGACGCCGCGCACGAGACGTCTCCTCACGTCACGCGCACGAAGGAGATGCCGGACGATCTCATCGTGCGCCTGCGTCCCGATGGAAATACGGCGATCGTGGCCCTCACGCACGATCCCAAACTCGACGACATGGCGCTGCTCGAAGCGCTGAAGTCCGAGGCGTTCTATGTCGGTGCGATCGGCTCGCATCGCAATCAGGCCTCGCGCCGCGAGCGGCTGGCGATGTTCGATCTGAGCACCGCGCAAATCGAACGATTGCATGGGCCTGTCGGCTTGCCGCTCGGCTCGCGCACGCCGCCCGAGATTGCGCTGGCGATTCTGGCGCAGATGACGGCGTTACGTAATGGTCTCCGGGCGGGTGTCGACGTGTCGTCATCGTCGTCCGGACTTGCGGCATCGAGGCGGAGAACACCGACCATGCACGCCGCCTGACATCGCAATCCTCCCCGATATGGCATTGACCCGAAGCGCGCTTGCCCGGCATGGCGGCATGGCGGTGTAAGGGCGTGCCGTACCCGCAGTAGATGGCCGAAGTGTAGTTCGTAGTCCAATATAAATAAGGGAATGTCATGAAACGCAAGGTTTGGATGGCAATGGCACTGACGCTCGCAGCAGGCGGCGTCAAGGCGGACGGGTTGCAGATCTACGGGATTCTCGACAACAGCGTCGAATATCTCAGCAACGCCGGTGTCGGCGCGAACGGCAGCAAGCAATCGGTCGTGCGCGCGAGCAATGGATCACAGGTGCAGAACCGCTTCGGCTTCAAGGGGTCGGAAGACCTCGGCGGTGGCCTCAAGGCCATCATGCAACTGGAGTCCGGTTTCAACCTGAACAACGGCGTGTTACAGCAGGGCGGGCGGATGTTCGGTCGTCAGGCCTACGTGGGGTTGCAGAACGAATGGGGCGCGCTGACCGTTGGCCGTCAGAAGAATCTGATTTACGACGCGTTCCTCGAACTCGACCCGCTCGGCTATTACAGCTATGCGTTGCCCGCACTCGACGCGCAGTTCGCGGGCAAGGCGGACAACTCGATCAAGTACGCAGGCAACTTCAACGGTTTCAAGGTCGCGGGGTTGTTTTCGACGGGCTATGACGCCACCATCGCCAACGGCGGGCAGGTGGCGGGCGAGTGGCGCGTGGGCAAGGAATACAGCGTGTCGGTGGGTTACGCCAACGGGCCGCTGAATGCCTCGCTCGTGTACGACCAGCAGCAGGGCACGGCCATCGCGACGCAGGGAAAGACGACCCAGCGCGTGGCCGCTGGTGCGAGTTACGCAATCGGCAACTTCAAGCCCTACGTCGGTTATCAGTGGTATCTGAGCAATGTGCCGGGGGTGGCTGCACGTAACGAGTTGTACTTCGCCGGGTTGCAGTACCGTCCGGTGACGGAGGTGATTCTTTCGGGTGCGATCTTCTACAACAACATTACGTCGACGAATCAGCATCCGTATCTGCTGGCGGCGAATGCCGCTTATCTGCTGTCCAAACGCACGCAGCTATTTGCCGAAGTCGGCTTCTCGCGTAACCAGAACGGCTCGAATCTGGGCGTGGCCGGTTACGGCATGAGCATCGTGCCGGGCAGCAATCAGCTCGGCGTGGCGGTGGGGCTGTCGCATTACTTCTGATCCGGCGACTGCGGTGCAAAAAAATAGGACACCCGGGGGTGTCCTATTTTTCATCGATCTCATCGATGGATGCCCGGTGAGGGCATCGCGAGCGGTGCTTAGTGACGGAAGTGGCGCGTGCCCGTCATCAGCATGGCAACGTTGCGTTCGTCGGCCGCGGCGATGACTTCGTCGTCGCGCATCGAGCCGCCCGGGTGGATCACGCAGGTCGCGCCTGCATCGACCACCACGTCGAGGCCGTCACGGAACGGGAAGAAGGCGTCCGACGCCACGGCCGAACCGTTCAGCGACAGACCGGCGTTTTGCGCCTTGATGCTGGCGATGCGGGCCGAGTCCACACGGCTCATCTGACCGGCACCCACGCCCAACGTCATGCCGCCGGCGCAGAACACGATGGCGTTCGACTTGACGTACTTCGCCACGCGCCATGCGAACAGCAGGTCTTCCATTTCCTTCGGCGTCGGGTGACGCTTCGTGACCACGCGCAGTTCATGCGGTGCCACGTTCTTCGCGTCGGTCGACTGGACGAGCAGACCACCGCCCACGCGCTTGAAGTCGTACTGGTTCACGCCGTTTCCATCATTCGCCATCGGGACTTCCAGCAGACGCACGTTCTGCTTGGCGGCAAACACTTGCTTGGCAGCGTCGGTGAACGACGGCGCGAGCAGCACTTCCACGAATTGCTTGGCGACGGCTTGCGCAGCCGCTTCGTCGACCTCGCGGTTGAAGGCGATGATGCCGCCGAAGGCCGACGTCGGATCCGTCTGGAATGCCTTGGCATAGGCTTCGGCGGGCGACGCGGCCACGGCCACGCCGCACGGGTTCGCGTGCTTGATGATGACGCAAGCCGGGGCTTCGAACGTCTTCACGCATTCCCACGCAGCGTCGGCGTCGGCGATGTTGTTGTACGACAGTTCCTTGCCCTGCAACTGACGATAGTTCGCCAGCGCGCCTTGCGGCGTGACGATGTCGCGGTAGAACGCGGCGCTCTGGTGCGGGTTCTCGCCGTAGCGCATGTCCTGCACCTTGGTGTACGCGAGGTTCAGCGTCGCCGGGTAGGCCGAGCGCTCGTCGTGACGCAGCGACTCGCCGAGGCTCGTCAGATAGTTCGTGATCGCGCCGTCGTACTGGGCGGTGTGAGCGAACACCTTGGTCGCCAGACGGAAGTTCGTGGTGTAACCGACGGTGTTGCCGTTCGCCTTCATTTCGTCGAGCACCACGGCGTAGTCGGCCGGGTCGACGATGACCGTGACGTCGCGATGGTTCTTCGCGGCCGAGCGCAGCATGGTCGGGCCGCCGATATCGATGTTCTCGATGGCGTCTTCGAGCGAGCAGTCGTCCTTGGCAACGGTCTGAACGAACGGGTACAGATTCACGACGAGCAGGTCGATCGTCGGAATGCCGTGCGTGTCGAGAGCCGCCATGTGCTCGGGCAGATCGCGACGCGCCAGAATGCCGCCGTGAACCTTCGGATGCAGCGTCTTCACGCGCCCGTCGAGCATTTCCGGGAACCCGGTGTAGTCGGCCACTTCGGTCACTTTCAGACCGGCGCCAGCCAGCAATTTGGCGGTGCCGCCGGTGGAGAGAATCGACACGCCTTGGGCGGCGAGCGACTTGGCGAAGTCGACGATGCCGGTCTTGTCGGAGACGGAAATGAGAGCTTGCTTGATCATGACGGACGGTAGTGAAGCGGCAAAAACGAGCGGTTAAACAGGTAGCGCGGATGGGCCGGGGCGGCCAGGGCAGCGGATGGCGCTGCCGCAGCCGCAGCCCTTACAGCAGGCCGTGCTGCTGCAACTTCTTGCGCAGCGTGTTGCGGTTGATTCCCAGATATTCCGCGGCGAGCGACTGGTTGCCGTCGGCCTTGCCGAGCACGAACTCGAGCAGGGGTTTTTCGACGACGGAAACGACCATATCGTAGACATCATGTGGCCGTGCGCCGTCCAGATCCCGGAAATACATATCCAGACTGTCGCGCACAGATTGTTCTATGTTTGCTTTGCTCATGCGGCTAATAGCTCCCTCGGAGATTCTTGTTCATAGCAGAGGCGGTCCGAGTGCACCTTCTGCTCTTCGAAAAACGCGTTGACCGCAGCCAACTGTTCCTGCGTGGTGTCGAGCGTATTCATACGCTGGCGGAACGTGGCTGCCCCCGGCAGGCCACGCGAATACCACGCGATGTGCTTCCGCGCGGTCCGTACACCGGTGTACTCCCCGTAGAACTCGTAATGGTCCACGAGGTGTTCGTTCATGATCTGCTGGATCTCGTCGACGCGCGGCGGCAAGGCGATCTCGCCCGTCGTGAGAAAGAGTTCGATGTCGCGAAAGAGCCACGGGCGCCCCTGCGCCGCGCGGCCGATCATGATGGCATCTGCGCCCGTGACTTCGAGCACGTGCTTCGCCTTCTGCGCCGACGCGATGTCGCCGTTGGCCACCACCGGGATGCGGGCGGCGGCCTTCACGGCGGCAATGGTCTCGTACTCGGCATCGCCGTGGTACAGGTCGGCGCGCGTGCGGCCGTGCACGGTCAGCATGCTGATGCCGCAATCCTCGGCGATACGCGCCACCGTGAGCGCGTTCTTGTGTTCGCGGTCCCAGCCCGTGCGAATCTTCAGCGTGACGGGTACGACGTCGCCGACGGCACCCACGACCGCGGATACGATGCGGGCGACCAGCGGCTCGTTCTGCAACAGCGCCGATCCGGCGGCAACGTTACAGACTTTCTTGGCCGGGCAGCCCATGTTGATGTCGATGATCTGCGCACCGCGCTCGACGTTGTAGCGTGCGGCTTCGGCCATCATCTCGGGGTCGGCTCCGGCGATCTGCACCGAAATCGGGGCCACTTCACCCGCGTGATTCGCGCGACGCATCGTCTTCTCGCTCTTCCACAACTGCGCGTTGGACGCCACCATTTCCGACACGGCATAGCCCGCCCCCAGCCGTTTGCACAACTGGCGGAACGGCCGATCCGTCACACCCGCCATGGGGGCGACGAACAGGTTATTGCGGAGTTCGTGGGGGCCGATACGCACGATGAAGGGGAAAAGCCGGAAAAAAGATCGCTATTTTACTGCGAAAACCGGCCCTCGTCGCCTAAAAAATGTGCAAAGTGCCGGACGGGCCTGCCGGGGCCGTATCGGAAAGACTTCGCGCGACGCCGGGAGAAGGGCTTGAGAACGCCGGAAACGCCGGAAACGCCGGAAACGCCGGAAACGCCGGAAACTCCGAAAACGCCGGATTAGCCGCGCTGGCCGAACATCATCTGCCGAGCGAAAGCGGTTTTGAGCGGAGGAACGAGGTCGAGGCTGGCCAGCGCCATGCCGCGCGCGAGGGCGACCGGTGCGGCATCGATGCCAAAGAGGCGAGGCAGCAGATCGGTGATGCGGATCGTAAGCCCGCGGTCCGCGCGTCGGCGGCGGGCGAAGGCGGCCAGTGCGGCCGGACCTGCTACGCCTTGATGCGCCGCACCGGCGCGGACATGGCGAACGAGGCTGTCGGCAAGGTCGAAGGCGTCACGCAAACCGAGGTTCAGGCCCTGACCGGCGACGGGGTGAAGCGTCTGGGCCGCATTGCCGATGGCCGCGACGCGGCCGTCGACCACCTGACCCAGGGCGTTCAGACCGAGCGGGAAGCCCGCGCGTCCGGTAATCGAGGTAAAGCGGCCCATGCGGTCGCCGAATGCCTTGTGCAGCTCGGTGAGGAACTGGGCGTCGTCCAATGCGCGGCGGCGACTGGCCTCGGCGTTCGAGCAGCACCACACCAGCGCGTAGCCGTTTTCCTGCGGGAGGAGCGCTATCGGACCGTCGGACGTGAAACGCTCCCAGGCCCAGCCGACGCGCGGACGCTCGCACGTCACGAAGCCCACCAGGGCCGTCTGACCGTAGTCGCGGGTGCGCGGCCGCGCTATCTGCCCTTCGAATAATCCGCCTTCGGCGTTGACGGCGAGGGTGGCATGCAGCGTGTACGCGTGATCGTCGCCCGCGCCTTCTAGCGTGAGCGTGACCTGCTGGGTGTCCTGACGTAGCGCGATGGCGCGATACGGGCGGAAGTGGTGCAGTCCCGGCGCGTCGCTGTCGAGCACGCTGAGCGCGCACGCCTGCGACGCATGCTCGACGCGCGTCGGTAGCTGTGCCGTCGCGGTATCGAGCGCACGCATGAGCGCACCGTAACGCACCACGTAGCCGAGGGCAGGCACGCCGTGATCGAGATAGTCGATCTCGGTGCTGCCGAAGCGTTGCGCCTGCGAGACGTGAATGTGCCGGATCGGCGTGCTCGGCAGCGCGCTCCGCGCATTCGCATCGCGCGGCCAAGCGCCCGCGCGCGCGAGAATTTCGCGGCTGCCGTGTGACAGCGCGAGCGTGCGCGGGTCGTCGTAGCTGGCTTGCGCGCCGCGTGCGTCCACCAGCGCCACGCGCAAATGCGGTGCGCGCTGCGCGAGCAACAGGGCGAGCGCCGTGCCGACCGGACCGGCGCCCACGATGGCGACGTCGAAACGCGCGGCAGGCCGTTCGGTCGCTGCGCGCTTCTCGGAAACGTCGGAAATCCCGGAGGTGCCGGAAATGCCGGAAGCCTGTGCGTTCGTCATCAGCCGTAAGTCCGTGACGCGTCAGCCGCGCATCAGCGCTTCGATTTCGTCGGCATCGACCGGCACGTCGCGCGTGAGCAGCGTGCAGCCGTCGGCGGTCACGACCGCGTCGTCTTCGATACGAATGCCGATGTTCCAGTAACGCTCGTCGATGTCCGGTCCCGGGCGCACGTAGATGCCCGGCTCGATGGTCGTCACCATGTTGGCGGCCAGCGTGCGCCACGGACGCTCGCCGTTCGGCCCGTCTTCCCGGTACTCGCCGCAGTCGTGCACGTCCATGCCGATCCAGTGGCCGGTGCGGTGCATATAGAAGCGGCTGTAGGCCTTGTTGGCGATGACGTCGTCCAGACTGCCTGCGGTGTCGCGCTTGAGCAGGCCCGTGTCGAGCATGCCTTGCGCAAGCACGCGAACAGCGGCTTCGTGCGGGGCATCGAAGCGTGCGCCAGCGCGTGTGGCGTCGATGGCGGCTTGCTG
Source organism: Pandoraea oxalativorans (assembly GCF_000972785.3). NCBI lineage: Bacteria > Pseudomonadati > Pseudomonadota > Betaproteobacteria > Burkholderiales > Burkholderiaceae > Pandoraea > Pandoraea oxalativorans. Next base: position 4,851,391 of record NZ_CP011253.3, on the reverse strand, counting down.
CGAGGCCAGCACGATGTCGTAAAGCTCGCGCTGAGCCGATGTGAACTTGCCGTTGGCAGGGAACGTGCGGGTAATGTCGGAGGCGTAGCCGTCGAGTTCGCAGGCGGCGTCGATCAGCACGAGATCGCCGTCGCGTAGCTCGGCATCGCCCGCGCGATAGTGCAGCACGGTGGCGTTCGCGCCGGTCGCGACGATCGAGCCGTACGCCGGGAATTGCGAACCGTTGCGGCGGAATTCATACAGCAGCTCGGCTTCGAGATGGTATTCGCGCAGGCCGACTCGCGACGCCTTCATGGCGCGCACGTGTGCGTCGGCAGAAATCTTGCCGGCGCGGGCCATGATGTCGAGTTCGGTGCTGTCCTTGATCAGACGCATCTCGTCGAGAATCCCGCGAATGTCGCGCGCGGCCGACGGTGCCGACACGCCGGTGCGACTCTGCGCACGCACGGCGTTCAGCCAGTGACGCACCTGACGGTCCTGCTGCGCCGATGCCCCCAGCGCGTAGAACAGGGCGGCGGCGTCGGCCAGCAATTGCGGCAGGCGCGTGTCGATTTCGTCGATGGGGTAGGCGGCGTCGAAGCCGAAGGTCTCGCGCGCGGCCTCCGGGCCGAAGCGATAGCCGTCCCAGATCTCCCGCTCTTCGTTCTTCGCGCGGCAGAAGAGAATCGAATGCCCCGTGCGGCTGTCGAGGACGACGACCGCTTCCGGCTCCATGAAACCCGACAGGTAATAGAAGTAGCTGTCGTGGCGATACGGATAGTCGCTGTCGCGGTTGCGCGGCACTTCCGGCGCCGTGGGCAGGATGGCGACGCCGCCACCGGCCTTGCGCATCTGTTCGATGACTCGCTCGCGGCGGGCACGGTACGGGGAATCAGACATCGCGGGCTCCATTTCGGGATATGGGTTCGGGTTCAGACGTATTCACTTGCGTTCACGCGATTCTACTGCCGGGCGAGCGGGCGTGCCCGGCGCGCACTTCGGCGTCCAGTGCATCGAGCTGCGCCGGGGTGCCGACGTTTTCCCAAACGCCGTCGAAGCGCTCGCCGCTCGCGTTTCCTGCGGCAATCGTGCGCTGGTACAGCGGCGTGAGCGCCATGCGCGTGCCCGGGGCGATGCCGTCGAACAGACGCAGGTCGTACAGTGCGATGTTGCCGAACGTGAGCGCTTCGGCCGACGCGGGCGCGGCGTCGCGCAGGAACAGACGGCCTGCCGTGTCGAGCGCGAAGTCGCCCGTTGGATGAAAGGCCGGGTTGGGCACCATCACCAGATGCATGCCCGGCGCGGGTTGCGCGGCGAGACGCTCGGCCTGCGCGCGAAGCGTGGCGTAATCGAAGTCGGTAAAGATGTCGCCCGAGACCGCCAGAAACACGTTCCCGGCCCCTTCGAGCAGCGCACGCGCGTGGGCGATGCCGCCGGCCGTCTCCAGCGCTTCGGCTTCGGCCGAGTACGCCAGATGCACGCCGAAGGCGCTGCCGTCGCCAAGGGTCGCTTCGATCTGCGCGCCCAGCCAGGCATGATTGATCACGATCTGCGTGACACCGGCGCGGGCCAGCGCTTCGATCTGCCACACGATGATCGGCTTGCCGCCGACGGTGAGCAGCGGCTTGGGCGTCGCGTCGGTGAGCGGACGCATGCGCTCGCCGCGTCCGGCCGCGAAAATCATCGCTTTCATGGGCGATGCCTCAGAACGTGTAGCCGACGTCGACCTGCTGGCCGGTCAGCTCGTCGAGCAGCTTCGCCAGCGGACGCAGCGGCGCATAGCGGTCGGCGACCTTGCGCGCGTAGTCGAGAAAGCGTGGCGTGTCGGCGAGGTAGCGGGGCTTGCCGTCGCGATAGTTGATGCGCGCGAAGATGCCGAGCACCTTGAGGTGACGTTGCAGTCCCATCCATTCGGCCTGACGGTAGAACTCGCCGAAGTCGGCGTCGACCGGCAGACCGGCCTTGCGCGCCCGTTCCCAGTAATAGGCGAGCCAGTCGAGTTGACGTTCTTCGTCCCAGCTAAGGAACGCATCGCGCATGAGCGAGATGACGTCGTAGGTCAGCGGGCCGTAGACGGCATCCTGAAAATCGAGAATGCCCGGGCCGGTGGTGCCCGGCAGGCCCGGCATCAGATTGCGGGGCATGTAGTCGCGATGCACGAAGACTTTCGGCTGTGCGAGCGCGCTGTCGATGAGCAACTGATTGATGCGATCGAGCGTAGCGCGCTGCGACTCGCTCAGTTCGACCTTCAGATGCTTGCCGATATACCAGTCGGGGAACAGATCGAGTTCGCGCTTGAGCAAGGCGGTGTCGTAGGCGGGCAGCACGTCGGTGCGCGAGTTTTTTTGCCAGACGATCAGCGCGTCGAGCGCGTCGCGCATCAACGGGCGGGCGTTGTCTTCGGTGAGGACGTCGAGATACGTTTCGCGCCCCAAATCGGTGAGCAGCAGGAAACCCTGCGCGAGATCCTCGGCCAGCACCTTCGGCGCTTGCAGGCCGGCCTCCTCCAGCAACTGCGCCACGTGCACGAAAGGACGGCAATCCTCTTGCGGGGGCGGCGCGTCCATCACGATCAGGCTCGGATGCGCGGGGGCGTGGCTGCCAATGCGGAAGTAGCGTCGGAAGCTCGCGTCGGCCGATGCCGGCGCCCAGTTCGCCATGTCGAGCGAAAACTCGGAGGACAGACCGGAGAGCCAGTGATGAAGGGCTTGCAGGCGGGGATCGGAGGTGTTCAAGAGTTCGCTGGAAGCGTTGGAAACACGCGCGGAGGTGCTGGGTTGTGCGGTCATGGTGGGGGCCGTAAACGTCTTGCCATATAATACCCGATCATGTTTTCCCGACGCCCTGTTTCTCGACCTCGATCGACCATCCCGAATGTCCCGGTGAAGCCGGCTGGACAAGCGGGATTGGCTGCCCGCAAGCGGCGCCACGATTGTCTCGCTGTTTGCGTACATGCCGGATAAACAAGTTCATACGAATGAAGTCTCGTCGGTGCGGCGCATGATGCGCACGCGACGCAAGCCACTGGCGCTGCTGCTCTCCCTGCCGGGAGTGTGGTGTTCGCTCGCCGGTGCTCAGGAAGCCCCCCCGCCCGATATCGCCAAGAGCGACGGTCTCGTATTGCGCACGGTGCGAGCGCTCGTCGACAACCCGCTCGCGGGTGGTGACGATGTGCCGATGTATGTGCGCGGCATGGCCCTCACTGGCCGAACCAACGTAGATGCCACGGTCGACGGCGATGCCGAAGCGCGCAAGTACCGCTCGTTCGTGAAAGGCGATCGCCTGACTTACGATCAGGACACGGACGAAGTGGTGGCGCACGGCAACGCGCGTCTGTCGCAGGGCGGTAATCTGTTTGTCGGCCCCGAAGCGCATATGTATACGGGCGCGGGTGACGGCTATATGCTCACGCCGACCTACCGCCTCATGTCCGGCGGCGGCGGCAAGTCGGAGCGCGCCGACATCGAAGCCAACAATGTCGTAACGCTGCAACGCGGCACGTACTCGGGCTGCGCAACCTGTACGGAAGACGGCAAGACGCCTGCGTGGTACATCAAGGCGTCCGAATTCGAGTTCGATCAGGAACAGCAGGAAGGCACGGTGTATAACGGCATTCTGTTCTTTCAGGGCGTGCCGATTCTCGCCAGCCCGTATTTGTCGTTCCCGACGTCCAACGAGCGCCGCTCCGGCTTCCTCGCGCCGACGTTCACGCAGTCAAGCCGAACCGGCTTCGAACTGGCCACGCCGTACTACTTCAATATCGCACCAAACCGCGATCTGACGATCACCCCGCGCATCATGACCAAGCGCGGCGTGATGGGCGTAGGCGACTTCCGCTACCTGGAGCCGACATACTCCGGTCTGTTCCACATCGAATACCTGCCGAAAGACCGTGTGACGGGCGACGCCCGCTACACGTTCACATGGCAGCACAGCCAGGCGCTCGGCTATGGTGTGAACGCCTACGTTAACTTCACGAAGGTTTCGGACGATACCTACCCGGACGATTTCGGCTCCGGCACGAACTTCCAGACCGGTGTGCAGCGCGTGTATAACCGCGAAGCGGGCCTCACCTGGAGTTACGGCGACTGGTCGTTCCTCGCGCGTGTGCTGAAGTATCAGGTGCTCTCGCCCACGGCGCCGCAGTACGAGTCGGTGCCGGAACTCTCGGCGACGTATAACAAGCTGGATTTCCACGGCTTCGATTTCACGATGCCGATCCGGTACAACCGCTTTCAGATCGCGTCGTGGACGGGCCAGCCGAACGGCGAGCGTATCTACGCGCAGCCAACGCTGAGCTACCCGATTCTGACGCCGGGTTACTTCATCGTCCCGAAGGTCATCTTCAACGCCGCGGCGTATAACGTCGACTATCCGAACGGCTCGACGATGCAGTCGTCGATCACGCGCACGGTGCCGACGGTCAGTCTCGATACAGGATTGACTTTTGAGCGTCCGCTGACGCTGTTCGGCACGGCGATGAAGCAGACGTTGGAACCGCGCTTCTTCTACGTCTACACGCCGTATCGCAATCAAAGCTCGATCCCGATTTTCGACAGTGCGGTCGCCGACTTTAACCTCGCGGAAATTTTCAGCGAAAACTCGTTCATCGGCGTCGACCGCATTCAGGATGCGAACCGTGTCACCGCCGCGCTGACGTCCCGCCTGATCGATGCCGAGACCGGCGTGGAGCGCGGGCGCGTCTGGTATGCGCAGCGCTACAACATTCAGCAGTCGCGCGTGACGATGCCGGGCGGTGTGCCTGAAGACGCCGGGGTGTCGGACTTCCTGGTGGGCGGCTCGGCCCTGCTGTATTCGAACATCACATTCAGCACCGCCGTGCAGTACAGCCCGAGCACGTCGCAGTTCAACCGGTCGGACGTCGGTGTGACGTGGCGTCCGGGCGAGCGCAAGGTGTTCAACCTGTATTACCGCTACCTGCGCAACCCGCCCCCGGTCGTGGGCCAGACCGCATTGACCGTCACGCCGATCAACCAGATCGAACTTTCGGGGCAGTGGCCGATCACACCGCGATTCGGCATTGTGGGCCGTCTGAACTACAGCATTACGGACAAGACGTTCATCGATGCCCTGGCGGGTTTCGAGTATGATGCCGACTGCTGGGCCTTCCGGATTGGGCTCCAGCGCTATGCGACCAACGCCACCACGACAACTTCGCGCGTCTTCGCGCAGTTGGAGTTGAAGGGCTTGACCAAGTCGGGCAACAGCGCCACAGAAGCCTTCAAGGTCGGGGTGCCGGGTTACCAGCCGCCGCCGACGAACCAGATTCCTTCTCGATTCAGCAACTATGAATGACATGTTTGTGAAGCGTGCCTCGCTGCTGGCGGGCCTGTGTCTTGCCGCCGGGGTGGCGGCGGCGCAGCCGGCACCGGTCAGCGCCAAAGCCGCAGGTGCACCCGCGTCGTCCGCCCGTGCCGTCGATTCCATCGTCGCCGTGGTCAACGATAGCGTGATCACCCGCAAGGAGCTCGACACGCGTATCGAGGAGGCCAAGCATCAACTGACGCTCGCCAAGCGCCCGATCCCGGACGCCGATCTGTTGCAGCGTCAGGTGCTCGAACAGATGATCGTCACGCAGGTGCAGCTTCAGCGCGCCAAGGAAAGCGGCATTGTCGTGAAGGACGCCGACGTCGAACAGGCCTTGCAGCGCATCGCCGCCGACAACCGTCTGAGCGTCGATCAGTACAAGGCGCGTCTGGCCCAGGCCGGTGTGCCGTGGGACGCCTTCCGCAAGGAAGTGCGCGAGCAGATCATCATGGCGCGTCTGCGCGATCGCGAAGTGGACAGCCAGGTGCAGGTGAGCGACTCGGAAATCAACGCCTACCTCGCCGCGCAGCGTGGCGCCAATGCCGCACCGGCGGAGACGGAATACCGCCTGAGCGAGATTCTCGTGAAGCTGCCGGACGGCGCGACGCCGGACCAGATCAACGCAGCGCAGAAGAAGGCGACCGAGGCGCTGGACAAGGCGAAGGCCGGTGGCGATTTCGCGGCGTTGGCAAAGCAGTATTCGGATGCTTCCGATGCCGCCAGCGGTGGCGACATGGGCTTCCGCATTCCCGAACGTATTCCCGATCTGTATCTCAATCAGATACAGAAGCTGCAAGCGGGTACCGTTGTGCCGCAAGTGCTTCGCAGCAACAACGGTTTTCACGTCATCAAACTGGTTGAGACGCGCAAGCAGGGCGGCGATCAGGGCATGACTGTGCCGCAGATCCACGCGCGTCACATCCTGATTCGCGTGGGCGACGGTGTCTCGGAAGCGCAGGCGCGTCAGAAGCTGCTCGACATCAAGGCGCAGATCGAAGCAGGCAAGGGCGACTTTGCCGACTTCGCGCGTCAGGTGTCGGTGGACGGCTCCGCCTCGCAAGGTGGCGATCTCGGCTGGATTTCGCCGGGCGAGACGGTCCCCGCATTCGAGCGCGCGATGTCCGAACTCAAGGACGGTCAGATCAGCGATCCGGTGCGTTCGGAGTATGGCTATCACCTGATTCAGGTGCTGGGCCATCGCGAATCGCAGGTCTCGGGCGATCAGGAACGTAATCTCGCCATGCAGGAATTGCGCGGTCGCAAGGCCGAACAGCAGTACCGTGACTGGCTGCAGCAACTGCGCGACAGCGCTTACGTCGACTATCGCCTGAGCAACGCGCAGCAGTGAGCATGAGTTCCAACCGGTCCTTCCTCCTCGCCATCACCACCGGTGAACCGGCGGGGGTCGGGCCGGAGTTGACGGTGCAGGCGCTGGTGAAGTGCTTCTCCGCACCGGCACCGGTAGCGCCCTCCGCCACCGCGTTCGCGACCTCTTCCCCCGATCCGTCGTTGGCCAACTGCCGCTTTGCCGTACTCGGCGACGCGTCGTTGCTCGCCGCACGCGCGCAAGCCGTCGGGCTCGGCGACGCCTGGCAGGCACTGCTCGATAGCGGGCGCGTGCACGTGTCGCACCATCCGCTCGCTGCCGCCGTGACGCCGGGTCAGCTCGACGCCGCCAACGGGCGCTACGTGCTGGCGCTGCTCGACGACGCCATCGACGGTGCCATGGTCGGCACGTATGACGCGATCGTGACCGCGCCGTTGCAGAAGAGCACGATCAACGACTGCGGCGTGGCTTTCACCGGACACACCGAGTATCTGGCCGAGCGCACGGGCACGCCGCGTGTCGTGATGATGCTCGCCGGCGGCGGGTTGCGTGTGGCCCTCGCGACCACGCATTTGCCGCTCGCGCAGGTACCCGACGCAATTCGTCGCGACGATCTGCTGCAAACGCTCGTCATCCTCAATCAGGATCTGATGCGTCACTTCGGGGTGACACGCCCGCGTATTCTCGTGACGGGGCTCAACCCGCACGCCGGTGAATCCGGCTATCTCGGGCGCGAGGAGATCGACGTCATTACACCCGCGCTCGACGACGCGCGCGCTGCCGGTATCGATGCACGCGGTCCCTATCCCGCCGACACGCTGTTTCAGCCGCGTCATCTCGAAGGTGCCGATGCGGTGCTCGCGATGTACCACGATCAGGGCTTGCCGGTGCTCAAATACGCGAGCTTCGGCGCGGGCGTGAATATCACGCTGGGACTACCGATCGTCCGGACGTCGGTCGATCACGGCACGGCGCTCGACCTCGCGGGCACGGGGCAAGCCGAGAGCGGCAGCCTGCTCGAAGCGCTGCGCACCGCGGCGACGATGGCGGCGAACGCCGCGTTACATGCGTCGACAGCCGCACAATTGACCGCCGGCGCGGGCGTCGATCCGCACGCCACGCCGCCGCGTTCCTAAGGAATTTCACATGAGTAGCGCATCGAAGCGCACGGGCGTCCAACAGGGCCACGTGGCGCGCAAACGTTTTGGTCAGAACTTTCTCGTCGACATGGGCGTGATCGATTCGATCATCAGCGCCATTTCGCCGCGCACCGACGACCTGATGGTCGAAATCGGGCCGGGCCTTGGCGCGCTGACGACCCCGCTCACCGAGTGGCTGGCGCATCTGCACGTAGTGGAACTCGACCGCGACCTGGTCGCGCGTCTGACGCGCAAGTTCGGCGAGCGCGTGAGCGTGCACGCTGGCGACGCCCTCGACTTCGATTTCGGTGCGCTCGTCCCGGAAGATCGTCGCGACGAAGCACCGCTGCGCATTGTCGGCAATCTGCCGTACAACATCTCCAGCCCGCTGCTGTTCCATCTGATGCGTTACGCCGCGCTCGTGCGCGACCAGCACTTCATGCTGCAGGACGAAGTGGTCGAGCGCATGGTGGCCCCGGCCGGTTCAAGCAACTACAGCCGCCTGTCGGTCATGCTTCAGTACCGCTACTGGATGGACAAGGTACTGCACGTGCCGCCTGACGCTTTCAATCCGCCGCCGAAAGTCGATTCCGCTGTGGTGCGGATGATCCCGCGTGCCGTGGCCGATCTGCCGCAGGTCGATCTCGACGTGTTCGAGGCGGTGGTGGCGCAGGCGTTTTCGCAGCGACGCAAGATGCTGCGCAACACGTTGCACAGCTACCGCGATCGTGTCGATTTCGACGCGCTCGGCTTCGACCTCACGCGTCGTGCCGAAGATGTGCCGGTCGACGAATACGTCAACCTGTCGCGCGCGATCAGCGGCGTCGGTTCACAAGGCTGATTCCGGCGAAGACGAGGACGACGGCACAGCCAAAGCGCCAGCCGACCGATTCGCCGAGAATCAGCACGCCGAACGTCACCCCGAACAGCGGGCTGAGGAACGAAAAGGACGCGAGCCGGGCGGCGCTGTACCGTGTGAGCAACCAGAACCAGATCAGATAGCTCGCGAAGGCCACCCCGATGGATTGGTAGACGAGACTGATCCAGACGGTCGACGTCATCGGTCCGATGTGCACATTCCCCGTTGCGAGCGCCAGTGCACACAGCAGGACCGCCGAGACGGCCAACTGGTACAGCAATGTCTTCGACGGTGCGGCGCTCGCCAGACGCGAGGCTCGCACGACGACCGTCGTCATCCCCCAGAAGACGCCGGCCAGAATGGCCAGCAGATCGCCGGGCCACGTGCTGGCCAGATCCGCGCCGCTGCCGTCCGAGAACGCCACCGCGATACCGCAAAACGCGATGACCATGCCGAGCCATTGCATGGGTCGCAGCCGTTCGTTGGGCACCGTCCAGTGCAGTCCGATCGCGGTGAAGCAAGGGGCCGAGTACAGAAAGACGGCCATGCGCGACGCGCTCGTGTGCGTGAGGCCGACGAAGATGCAGAGGAATTCGAGCGAAAACAGCGCACCGGCGAGAATGCCGGCGGGCAGCGTGCCGTCGCCGGTGATCAGGCGCTGACGCCGCCACAGCATCCACGCACCGACAAGCACTGTCGCCACGACGGAGCGCAGTCCGGCCTGCAAGACGGCGGGCACGACCGGCACCGCCAGTTTGACGGCGACCTGCTGGCCTCCCCAGACCATACACAGCCCCAGCATGATGGCGAGCGCTGTGGCATCGATCGGACGCGGTGTGGTTTTCATGGAATTAATTCGGATGACGATGCATCGTGGGCACGACGCGCAGAAGCGGTCATTGTCACCGATCCTGATACTCAACGCATCAAATCGGTGCCGCCAACGCGGGTCATCTTTATCGACGTTCGTTCGTCTGTTCGGGTGTGATTGTCGCATCACGCGGGACAATATGTCCCCCTCTCGCCCGTTTATTGCGCTCCGTCGCACCTATACAATGCTCCGCGAGGCGGCTCTCGTTCTTCGTCGAACAACGCCGCAGTCATCGCTCAGCCATCGATTTCACCGTACTCCGCTTCAGATTTAGCACGCACGTATGTACAAGAAAGGTTCTGCCGTCGAATTGCAGTTTTCCCCGTCACGACTCAACGATGGCGCTGGCGATCCTTACTGGGTCGATCTCACGCGCGACGAAGCGCAGGCGCTGCTCGATGCACTGCAAGTGCATCTGAGCCGTCCGGCGACCGATGCCTCGGGCACCGAATCCCCGATGATCTTTACGTTGCTGGATCCGGGCGCGACGAAGACGTCCGATACGTCGGATACGCTCAATGACGACGGTGCGGCAACGTTTTCGCAGGACGAGACGACAAGCGCCCCGGACGCGGCGTCGCGCCAGTGGGTCTGTGTGATTTGCGGATGGATTTACGACGAAGCGGTGGGGTATCCGGAGGACGGCATTGCCCCGGGCACGCGCTGGGAAGATGTGCCGCACGACTGGCGTTGCCCGCTGTGCGACGTGGGTAAGGAGGACTTCGCGATGGTGGAGTGCTAACGCGTCGCATGTGCCGAAAAAACGACGGCCGCCCTCGGGCGGCCGTCGTCACATCAGGCAGCGAGCGAGTCCTGCGAATCGTGCAGGCGTTTGGCTTACAGATCGCCCTTGCTCGAATGCTTCTGGATCAGCTCGATCTTGTAGCCGTCCGGATCTTCCACGAAGGCGATGACCGTGGTGCCGCCCTTGACCGGGCCCGCTTCGCGCGAGACTTTGCCGCCTGCGGCGCGGATCGTGTCGCACGCCTTGTAGGCGTCGTCGACTTCGATCGCCAGATGGCCAAACGCGGTGCCGATCTCGTACTTTTCCACGCCCCAGTTGTACGTCAGTTCGAGGACGGTGTTTTCCGACTCGGCACCGTAGCCGACGAACGCCAGCGTGTACTTGTACTCGGGGTTCTCGCTCTGACGCAGCAGTTGCATGCCGAGCACGCGCGTGTAGAAATCGATCGAGCGCTGCAGGTCGCCGACGCGCAGCATGGTATGGAGCATTCGCATGGTGTTTTCAGTGTGGGGACAACGAGAACTCGATTGTACCCGCGACCATGAAAATGAACATCATTCATGTTGCGTTGAGAAATTTTTTCCTTGAGACGTAGCGTATTGCGACATTCGCTCAGAACTCAGGCAACCACTCGGGCGCGTGCGACTTGAGCGTATCGCGCGCGGCTTCGAATTCCGGGAAGATCGACGCCACGGCTTGCCAGAAGCGTGGACCGTGGTTCATCTCCTTCAAATGCGCCAGTTCGTGCGCCACGACGTAGTCGATCACGCCCAGCGGGAAGTGGATGAGCCGCCAGTTCAGGCGAATGCGTCCGTCGGCACTGCAACTGCCCCAGCGGGTCGTCGCCGACGACAGCCCGAGCGCGGAGTAACGCACGCCCAGGCGCTCGCCGTAGACGTCGAGGCGCGACGTGAAGAGCTTGCGCGCTTCCTGTTGCAACCAACCTTGCACTCGGTCGCGCATCTGTTCGGAGGCGGCCTGCGGCGGCAGATCGAGCCACAGCGTGTGCGTGTGGATGTCGTACTGCGCGGCGCCCGAGCGTCCGCCAAGGCGGACCGTCAGCGTGTGGCCCAGATAGGGCAGCGATGCGCCGTCGATCCACGTCACACGGGGAATCACCCGGCGCGCGGCGCGTTCGCGGAATTCGGCGATCTTGCTGAAGATCCAGCGCTTCTTCTCGACGACGGCGGCTTCCACGTCCGCAATCGTGACCCAGCGCGGGGCGGTCACGGCCAGCCCCGATTCATCGATCATGAAGCCGATGGTCCGGCGCGAGGAGCGCTTGAAACGGTAGTAGAGCGCGTGACCGTCGAGCATGATGACGCGCTCGCCCGGCGTCGGCGCGCGACGCGGCCCGGCGCCCGGGGCGAGCGACGCGGAATCGCTTGCGGTGGCGGGAGAGGCAACGGTGTGGATGGGCGTGCCGGTCGTGGCAGGCGCACTCGAAGCTAAAGGGGCGTCGGTGGCGACACCGTTGGCCTCGGCAGCGGGGCTGCCGAACAAATCGAGTTCCATCTGGGGTGCAGGGGTCTCATGCCGGGAGCGGCTATCGCGTGTGGCGGGTTGGGCTTTCGACATGAGACGGTCTCGCGTGGGGCGCAGTCAGGTCCGGGGTGTGGCGTCGGAGGTGTCAGACGCGCTCGCCCTCGGTTTCGACGTGTAGGCGGCGGGGTCGATACGTATCATCTCGCGCTCGATCCACTCGGCGACATCGGCGTTGACGGCTTCGGCCGTGCGGCCTGCCGTCTCGATGACCGGACCGATCGAGACGATTACTTCCCCGGGAAATTTCATAAACGAGTTGCGCGGCCAGACACGTCCGGCATTGTGCGCAATCGGCACGACCGGCGCACCGGTTGCGGTGGCCAGACGCGCGCCGCCCGACTTGTATTTGTTACGCGAACCGGTTTTCGTGCGCGTGCCTTCCGGGAACATGATGATCCACGACCCTTCCGACAGACGCTCGCGCCCTTGCTTCACGACCGATGCGAAGGCATCCGTGCCCTTGCGGCGATCGATGTGAATCATGCTCAGCAGGCCCAGCGCCCAGCCGAAGAAAGGCACGTACAGCAACTCGCGTTTGAACACGTAGCACAGCGGGCGCGGCATCAGCGCGGGCAGCGCTACCGTCTCCCACGCCGATTGGTGCTTGGACAGAATGATCGCCGGTGTCTGCGGCAGGTTCTCCCAGCCGATCACGCGATAGCGCATGCCGCACAGCTTGTCGCCGACACGCGTCACGACCTTGCACCAGCCCACCGCGAACCAGTAGCGCTGCACGCGCGACAGGAACGGGAACGACAGGATGCACGCGATGGCGTACGGAATCGTCCAGACGATCTGGAAGATGAAGAAGAGAATCGAGCGAAGTTGCAGCATGGGGTTCGGGCCTGGGATCGATCGTCTTCGCGATGTTTGCGCGTGACCACGTCATAGTACGCGCGGCGGGGCGGCAGTTCAGCGAAGGCTGGGCGGTCGTTGTTCGGGGGCGAGCGTGAGGTTACGCGTCCTTGTCGGCAAGCAGATCGTTGACGAACGCCGCCAGACTATCGTGCACGCGCGTGCCTTCGGGCAGGTTGCCTGCGGCGAGCGTCTTCTTGCCCTTGCCGGTGAGCACCAGATGCGGCAGCGCACCCACGGCCGCAGCCGCCTGAAGATCGCGCAGCGAATCGCCCACGGCCGGAACACCGGTCAGGTCGACTTCGTAGCGTCGCGCGATTTCCTGGAACAGACCGGGCTTGGGCTTGCGGCAGTCGCAGGCATCCACCGAGGTATGCGGACAGAAGAACACGGCGTCGATGCGTCCGCCGGCGGCCGCCGCCAGCTTCGACATCTTCGCGTGCATCGCACCGAGCGTCGCCATGTCGAAAAGACCGCGCCCCACGCCCGACTGGTTCGTCGCGACGACCACGCGGTACCCGGCCTGATTGAGCCGACCGATGGCCTCGAGACTGCCGGGCAGCGGTACCCACTCGTCCGTCGACTTGATGAATTGATCCGAGTCGGCGTTGATCACGCCGTCCCGGTCGAGAATCACGAGTTTTCGGGCGGCGGGGCCGGGGGTGCGATCTTTGCGCGAATCCATGAGTGGCTCAGTTGACTCGTTGGAACATCAGGCGGCGAGCTTCGAGAGATCGGCCACGCGGTTCATCTGGAAGTGCAGGTTCTTGAGCAACGCGAGACGGTTGTGGCGCAACGCATCCTCCTCGGCCATCACCATCACGTCGTTGAAGAAGGCGTCGACCGCATCGCGCAGCTCGGCCAGCGCGGAAAGCGCCTGCGCGTACTCGCGTGCTTCGAAGTGCCGCTCGACCACCGGCGTCACCTTTTCGAGCGCGGCGTTAAGCGCTTTCTCGGCCGATTCCAGCAGCAGGTCCGGCGAAATCGTGCCGTCGGCCGGCGGGGCCGTCTTCTTCAGGATGTTGCCGATACGCTTGTTCGCGGCGGCGAGCGCTTCGGCTTGCGGCAGCGCCGAGAAGGCGCGCACGGCATCCAGACGCTCGATCAGATCGCCGAGATACTTCGGGTGATCGGCCAGCACCGCTTCGATTTCGTTGGCGGCATATCCCTGCTCTCGCAGGTAGCCGCGCAGTCGGTCGAGCACGAACTGGTAGACGTCGTTCAGGTAAGCGGAATCGGCCACGCCCGTGGTGAACTGCTTGTACGTGACGTTCAGCAGTTCCGGCAGAATCACCGGCAAACGCTTCTCGATGAGCATGCGCACGATGCCCAGCGCGTGACGGCGCAGCGCGAACGGGTCTTTCTCTCCCGTCGGTTGCAGGCCGATGCCCCAGATGCCGACCAGCGTTTCGAGCTTGTCGGCCAGTGCCACCACTGTGCCGGTGGTGCTGGCGGGCAGGGCGTCGCCGGCGAAACGCGGCTGATAGTGTTCCGAGCAGGCCAGCGCGACGTCGGCAGCTTCGCCATCATGACGTGCGTAGTACGTGCCCATCGTGCCTTGCAATTCGGGGAACTCGCCGACCATGTCGGTCAGCAGGTCGGCTTTGGCCAGCAGTGCGCCGCGCTCGGCGAGTTTCACGCCATCCTGATCCGTACCGATCATGTGCGCGATCGCACCGGCGAGCTTTACCAGACGCTGTGTGCGCTCGAACTGCGAGCCCAGCTTGTTGTGATACACGACGTTCGCGAGCAGCGGCACGCGATCGGCCAGCGGCTTCTTCTTGTCCTGCTCGAAGAAGAACTTCGCATCGGCCAGACGCGGACGCACCACGCGCTCGTTACCCGTCACGATCTGCCCGGGGTTGCCCGTCTCGATGTTGGAGACGATCAGGAAGCGGTTCGTCAGACGGCCGCCGTCGGCCAGCGGCTTGTCGGTGAGCGCGAAGTACTTCTGGTTCGTCTGCATCGTGAGAATCAGACATTCCTGCGGCACCGCCAGGAATTCCTTCTCGAAATGGCAGGCGTAGATCGCGGGCCATTCGACGAGTGCGGTCACTTCGTCGAGCAGCGCGTCCGGCATCACCACGTGGTCGTTACCGGCGGCGGCGAGCAATTGCGTGCGGATGGCGTCGCGACGCCCAGTGAAGCTCGCCACGACCTTGCCTTCGGCCTCGAGCGTGGCGGCGTAGGCGTCGGCATTGGCGACGGTGACCTCACCCTTCGACAGGAAGCGGTGTCCCTGCGTCTTATTGCCCGACGCGAGACCGATGGCCGTTGCGGGCACAAGCGTGTCGCCGTGCAGTGCAATCAGGCCGTGCACCGGACGCACGAACTGCACCGTCTCGCCGTCCGGACGCTGATAGCTCATGACCTTCGGAATCGGCAGCTTGCCGAGCGTTTCGTCGAGCGAAGCTTGCAGCGCGTCGGCCAATTGGGCACCGGCAGCGGTGTAGGTGTGGAAGAAGGCTTCGGCCTTGCCATCCATTGCGCGCTCCAGGCTCGCGACCGGCAGGTCGGCGAAGCCCATCGCTGCAAGTTTCTTCGCGAGCGGCGGGGTGGGATTGCCGTTGGCGTCGAGTGCGACGGACACCGGCAGCACCTTGGCGCGGATGGTGGCATCCGGGGCGCGTTCGAGCACGTTCGTGATCGAGACGGCCAGACGGCGCGGCGTGGCGAACGGCGTGACGACGCTGGCGTGCGTGGTGAGCCCGCGCGTGCGCAGGCCGTTGGCGATGCCGTCGGCAAACGCGTCGCCCAGACGCGCCAGCGCCTTCGGCGGCAATTCTTCGGTCAGCAGTTCGACCAGCAGGGTGCGTTGTGCGGTGCTCATCATGCGGCTTGCGTTTGAATTTTAGCGGCGGGGGCGTTCAGCATCGGGAAGCCGAGCTTTTCGCGCGAAGCGTAGTAGGCCTGTGCGATCAGGCGCGACAGCGCGCGGATACGGCCAATATACGCCGCGCGCTCGGTCACCGAGATGGCGCCGCGCGCGTCGAGCAGGTTGAAGGTGTGTGCCGCCTTGAGAATCATCTCGTAGGCGGGCAGCGCCAGTTCGGCCTCGATCAGACGCTTGGCTTCGCTCTCATAATTGTCGAAGAAGCTGAACAGCATCGGCTGGTTCGAATGCTCGAAGTTGTACGTCGACTGTTCCACTTCGTTCTGATGGAACACATCGCCGTAGGTCAGACGGCGCTTGACCGGGCCGTCGGCCGTTTGCTCTTCCCACTCGGTCCACACGAGGTCGTAGACGTTCTCGACCTGTTGCAGATACATCGCCAGACGCTCGATGCCGTACGTGATCTCGCCGAGCACCGGCTTGCAGTCGAGGCCGCCGACTTGCTGGAAGTAGGTGAACTGCGTGACTTCCATGCCGTTCAACCACACTTCCCAGCCCAGACCCCAGGCGCCGAGCGTGGGGTTTTCCCAGTCGTCTTCGACGAAGCGAACGTCGTTTTTCGTCAGATCGAGCCCGAGCGCGCGCAGCGAGCCCAGATACAGGTCGAGGATGTTTTCCGGGGCGGGCTTAAGCACCACCTGATACTGGTAGTAGTGCTGCATGCGGTTCGGGTTCTCACCGTAACGGCCATCCTTGGGACGGCGCGACGGCTGCACATAGGCAGCGCGCCACGGCTCCGGACCGATCGCGCGCAGGAACGTGGCAGTGTGCGAGGTACCGGCGCCGACCTCCATGTCGTAAGGCTGGAGCAATGCACAGCCTTGCTTGTCCCAGTAATCCTGCAACGTCAGGATGACTTGTTGAAAGGTAAGCATGATGAATTCGCGCGGACGAACAGGAAAAAATGCGGATTTTGCGCAGTCTTTCGGCCCGGCCGCGAGCGCGGCCAAAAGACTAAAACGTTGAATTTTAGCGGGAATTCGACCCGAACGGGGCGCCGATGGCCCCGGGGCGGCACGACAGGGGGATTTTCACGTCCCCCTGTGTCGTTTTGACGATGCGACGCCGACTGTTTTGCCGCTTAGCGCGAGCGGCGCGTCATGACCAGACCGAGGCCCAGCGCGACGAGTGCGAGCACCAGTGCAGGCGCATTACCGAAGCGCACGTATGGCGTGAGGCCGGTGAACGGCTGGACGCTGCCTGTGAGCGCGCCGACCGTCATGGCGGGCAGACGCCCCTGCACATGGCCGTGCGCATCGATGATCGCCGTCGCGCCCGTGTTCGTCGCACGCAGCATCGGGCGTCCCGTCTCAAGCGTGCGCATGCGGGCGATCTGCAAGTGCTGATCGAGCGCGATGGTGTCGCCAAACCACGCGAGGTTGGTCGAGTTCACGAGCACCGTGGCCGGTTCCGGCATATTGCGCAACGCCTGCGCGATTTCCTCGCCGAACAGATCCTCGTAGCAGATGTTCATCGCGATACGCTGGTCGCGCACCGGGAAGCCGCTCGGCGTGGCGCTGCCGCGCAGGAAATCGCCCAACGGGATGTGCATCATGTCGACGAACCAGCGAAAGCCCCACGGCACGAACTCGCCGAAAGGCACGAGATGGTGTTTGTCGTAGCGATAGAGCGTCTGGTCGCGCGGCGTCACGCCGAAAAGGCTGTTGGTGAGGTCGGTAGGGCCGCGATCCGTGATCGTCGCGCCGACCGCGCCCAGCACCACGTGCGAGCCGGTGCGGTCCGCAAACTCGCGGATCGGTACAGCGACGTCAGGCGCAATGCCTTGCAGCAACACCGGGAACGCTGTCTCCGGCGTCACGATGAGATCGGCCGGCGCGGCCACGATCATGTCGCGATAGAGCGCCATGGCGCGGTCGATGCCCGCGCGCTCGAACTTCATGTCCTGCGGGATATTGCCTTGCAGCAGCCGTACGGTGAGCGGCTGCCCCGAGGGCGTCGTCCAGGCGTGACGGGACAGACCGATACCCACGCCCAGCAGCACCAGTACACCGACTACGGCGGCCAGCCGTCGTGCGGCACCCGTCGTCGCAACGACGGGCAACACGGCGCGGGCGAGCCAGGCGGCGGCAAGCGCGGCGAGACCGGTGATGCCGTACACGCCGAGCAGCGGGGCGAAGCCCGCGAGCGGGCCGTCGACATGGGCGTAGCCGGGCGAGAGCCAGGGGAACCCGGTGAAGACGATGCCGCGCAGCCATTCGGCGAGCGTCCAGGCCCCGGCGAAGGCCAGCACGCGCCACGGGCCGGTGGGCGGCACGGCGCGCGTGGCGAACGCGGCCAGCGCCGGATAGATCGCCAGATAGATCGAGAACAGGACGACTGCCGCCCCGGCCATCACAGCGGGCATGCCGCCATAGGTGTGCATGCTGATGTAGAGCCACCAGATGCCGCAGACGAACGAGGTGAGGCCGAAACTGCCGCCCAGCCAGAGGGCGTTGCGTCGCGAGGCGCTGCGCTCGACGAGCGCGAACAGCCCCGCCATCGCGAGCAATTGCAGCCACCACAGGTCGCGTGGCGCGAAGGCCAGCGTTTGTGCGATACCGGCCAGACCGGCGAGCGCACGGGCACGCCAGGCCGGCCACGAGCGCCGCTCGGGCGCGTGGACGGTCATTTCCTGCATGGATCGATGAGTGAGTTACTCGGGCTGAACGACGGGTGCCGGCTCCACGCGCCGCAACAGCAGCATGTGGACCTGACGGCCGTCGGCGCGCAGCACTTCGAACACGAGATTGCCGATGCGCAGACGTTCGCCACGGCGCGGCACACGGCCGAACTGGTGCGTGATCATACCGCCGATCGTGTCGTTCTCGTCATCGTGAAACTGTGTGCCGAAGGCTTCGTTGAATTGCTCGATTTCCGTGAGCGCACGAATGCGATACGAGCCGTCGGGCGCGGCGATGATGTTGTCCTCTTCCTCGTCGAAGTCGTACTCGTCTTCGATGTCGCCGACGATCTGCTCGAGCACGTCTTCAATCGTGATGAGGCCGGCCACGCCGCCGTATTCGTCCACGACGATGGCGATGTGATTGCGATTGACGCGGAAGTCGTGCAGCAGCACGTTCAGACGCTTCGACTCCGGAATGAACACGGCCGGGCGCAGCATGTCGCGCACGTCGAAGTCGTGATTGGCGTAGTAACGCAGCAGATCCTTCGCGAGCAGAATGCCGATGATGTTGTCGCGATTGCCCTCGTAGACCGGATAGCGCGAGTGCGCCTGTTCCAGCACGAAGGGGACAAATTCTTCGGGAGTCTGTTCGATGTTGATGGCGTCCATCTGCGCGCGCGGCACCATGATGTCGCGCGCACATAGATCGGCCACCTGGAATACGCCCTCGATCATCGCCAGAGAATCGGCGTCCATCAGGTTACGGGCGTGAGCGTCTTGCAGAATTTCGAGCAACTCCGCGCGCGACTCCGGCTCCGGGGAAATCAGATCGGTGAGGCGTTCGAGCAGAGAGCGAGGTTTGTCGGTTTTCTTTGGACCGGGTCGACTGGGATAAGGGTCGTTCATGACGGCGCGTCCAAGTTGGGCGGACGCCGAGCTGTTACAGGAAGCTCAAGGATACACCAGATGTGCGGCGTTACCGCGTCAGGCGGGTGGCATTGCAACGCTTCGGGCGACACGCACAACGCCGTGCATATTTCAGGACATTCCAGCACATTGGATGCTGCATTCCGGTGCACCTACTTCGCCTCGCAGCGGCGCAGCACCGCCTCGAGCGCCGGGTCGGGCATGCCCGCTTCGCGCAGCGCCTTGACGGTACGGACAACGTAGTCGTGCGTGGTGCCGTAGCGTCCCTGCGCCCGATCGAACACCTGGCGGACGATGGCGTCGGGCAGACGGCCGGCGTAGCTTGCCGCTTCGCGTCGCATGACGAAGGCGAGGCCCGGCTTGGTGCGGCCGTCGGCCAACTGGCAATTCAGCCACATCGGACGATAGGAGCCCATCGCCATTTCCCGATACCAGAGCGTTTCGAATTCCGTGCGGACGTGCTTTGCGGCAAGACGCATCGCCACCCCGGCGCACGAGCCGCCGCGATCGAGCGCCAGCACAAGTCCCGGCTGCTCCGGCGTGCCGCGATTGACGCGCGACCACAGATACAGCCCCCGGTGATAGCCGTGCACGCGGGCGCGCAGGCATTCTTCGACGGGCATGCCGGGGTTCCAGATGAGCGAGCCGTAGGCGAAGATCCAGAGGTCTTCGCGCCCGTTCCAGCCGGTGAGCGCGGCGTCGAGCGATTCGCTCATTTCTTCCGGGCTCAGGTGGCGGGAGACGCCGAGATCCGGCGGGTACCGGTTGCATCCGGGGCCGCTCGACGTACTGGCCTGGAGAGCTTCAGGCGCTTCAGGGTCGGTCGATCGCTCGGGGATGCGTTCCATACGTTCGGTCGGTCTCGGTTCAGGTGCGGCGCGCGGCGGACGTCTTGACCGCGTTGGCCGGTTTTGCGCGCTTTGTCGGTGCAGCCGAATCGGCAGGCGCTGCGGCTTGACGGCTTTTCGGCGCCATCACGGGTTTGGCCGCTGCGACGGCCGTCGGCGCCTTCTCGGATGCGTAGGGATCGGCGTAGCCCAGCCCGGCAAGAATCTCCGTCTCCAGGCCTTCCATCTCCTGCGCTTCGTCGTCTTCCTCGTGATCGTAGCCCTGCGCGTGGAGCACGCCGTGCACGATCAGGTGCGCGTAATGCGCTTCGAGTGCAATGCCTTGCTCGTTCGCTTCGCGCTCGACCACCGGGCAGCACAGCACGATATCGCCGCTCACCGGATCGCTTTCATCCTGTGCGTAGGCGAATGTCAGCACATTCGTGGCGTAATCCGTGCCGCGATAGCCGCGATTGAGCGTCTGGCCTTCGTCGGCGTCGACGAAGCGCAGCGTCAGCTCGGCGTCGGCCAGCAGCGCGGCCTGCACCCAGCGACGCACCGCGGTGCGCGTGAGCAGCGCCTTGTGCGACGCGAACGCCGGACCCGCGACGAACTGGCTCGTCAGCATGAGCGCATGGCGCACGGCCCGCTCGCTCATGCCTTGCCTCCGGCAGCACGCGGACCACGGGACGGGCGCTCACGCCCTTGCTCCGACGCAGGCAGGTCCAGCCCGGCTTCCAGATGCTGCGCATGCTCGTCGTACGCTTCGACGATGCGCGCGACCAGCGGGTGACGCACGACGTCGACGCTGGTGAAGCGCGTCATGGCAATACCACGCACGTTCTTCAGAATCACCTGCGCTTCCATCAGACCGCTCTTCTGGCCGCGCGGCAGGTCGACCTGCGTGGTGTCGCCAGTCACAACCGCCTTGCTGCCGAAGCCGATACGCGTGAGAAACATCTTCATCTGCTCGGGCGTGGTGTTCTGCGCCTCGTCCAGAATGATGAACGCATGGTTGAGCGTGCGGCCGCGCATGTAGGCGAGCGGCGCGATCTCGATCATCTGCTTCTCGAAGTACTTCTGCGTCTTGTCGAAGCCAAGCAGATCGTAGAGGGCGTCGTACAGCGGACGCAGATACGGATCGACCTTCTGCGCGAGATCGCCCGGCAGGAAGCCCAGACGCTCGCCCGCTTCCACCGCCGGACGCGTGAGCACGATGCGCTTGACGGCGTCGCGCTCGAGCGCGTCGACGGCGCACGCCACCGCCAGATACGTCTTGCCGGTACCGGCCGGGCCGATGCCGAACGTCACGTCGTGCGAGAGGATCTGCTTCAGATAGTCGCGCTGCGCGGGCGTGCGGCCGTGCAGGTCGCTGCGACGCGTGTGCAGCACCGGCGAGCCGTCTTCCGTCTCGCCCGCGGCAAACGGATTGTCGTCGCGGTGACGCACGGTCGGCGCGAGGCCCTGACGCGTCTCCACGAGACCCAACTGGATATCGTCGACGGACAGCGCTTCGGTGGCGCGGTTGTAGAAACTCTCGAGGGCTTGCGTGGCGACGGCGGCGCTTTTGCCGCGAATCGAGAAGCGATGGCCTCGGCGGCTGATCGAGACGTCGAGCGCCTGCTCGATCTGACGCAGGTTCTCGTCGAGCGGGCCGCAGAGATTGGCCAGACGGCGATTGTCGTCGCGCGGGGCGGTAAATTCTTGGACGGGTGCTTTCAAGATAATCCGGTCGGTTGCCTGTTCAGGTCGTTCGATGTTCGATGGCTTACCCATGACGGCGAAACGAGGAAACGGCGGGACGGGGGTGTCATCCGTTGTGCCCCCCGCCAGGTCGTGCCTGTTCGCTGCGTCGTTCAGTGCGTGGTGACCAGCTCGCCGCGCAACGAGTGCGGATAAGCGAAAGTGATCACAACGTCGGTCATCTGCCCGATCAGCGCTGCGCGCTGTGCTTCGGGGGCCGGGAAGTTGACCACGCGGTTGTTCTCGGTGCGGCCTTGCAGCTCGTTCGGGTCCTTGCGCGACACGCCTTCGACAAGAATACGCTGACGTGAGCCGACCATGCGCTGGCTGATGCGTGCGGCGTTCTCTTCGATCACGGCCTGCAAGTGTTGCAGACGGCGCAGCTTCACTTCGCGCGGCGTGTCGTCCTGCAAGTTCGCGGCTGGCGTGCCGGGGCGCGGGCTGTAGATGAACGAGAAGCTGGTGTCGTAGCCGATTTCGTGAATCATCGCCATGAGCTTGTCGAAGTCTTCTTCCGTCTCGCCGGGGAAGCCGACGATGAAGTCCGACGACATCGACATCTCGGGGCGCACCTGACGCAGGCGACGAATGATCGACTTGTACTCCAGCACCGTGTAGCCGCGCTTCATGGCCGACAGCACGCGGTCGGCGCCGTGTTGTACCGGCAAGTGCAGATGGCTCACCAGCTTTGGCACCTTGGCGTAGGTGTCGATCAGACGCTGCGTGAATTCCTTCGGATGGCTCGTGGTGTAACGAATGCGTTCGATGCCCGGCACTTCGGCCACATACTCGATGAGCAGCGCGAAGTCGGCGATCTCGCCGTCGGCCATCAGACCGCGATAGGCGTTCACGTTCTGGCCCAGCAGCGTGATTTCACGCACGCCTTGTTCGGCCAGTCCGGCGATTTCGGTGAGCACGTCTTCAAACGGACGCGAGACTTCGTCGCCGCGCGTGTACGGCACCACGCAGTAGCTGCAGTACTTCGAGCAGCCTTCCATGATCGAGACGAACGCCGTCGCACCCTCGACCTTGGCGGGCGGCAAGTGGTCGAACTTTTCGATCTCGGGGAAGGAAATGTCGACTTGCGAACGGCCGGTCGAGCGGCGCGCTTCGAGCATCTGCGGCAGGCGGTGCAGCGTTTGCGGGCCGAACACCACGTCCACGTACGGGGCGCGTTGCACGATGGCCGCGCCTTCCTGACTGGCGACGCAACCGCCGACACCGATCACCAGATCCGGCTTGATTTCCTTGAGGGCGCGCATGCGGCCCAGATCCGAGAACACTTTTTCCTGTGCCTTTTCGCGCACGGAGCAGGTGTTGAAGAGGATGACGTCGGCGTCTTCGGGGGTGTCGGTCTTCTCGAGACCTTCGGCCGCGCCGAGTACGTCCGCCATCTTGTCGGAGTCGTACTCGTTCATCTGACAGCCGAACGTCTTGATGTAAATCTTCTTTGCCATTGAGTGTGCGCCGTTCGCAGTGATTAACCTGGGGGCGTCCGTATTTGTCCGTTGCCGGATGTTTCAGGGGTTCAGAGGGCCAGTCTTCGGTCGTGCGAGAAATGTGACGACCCAAACGCAAAAGCCGGCATGGCCGACCTGTCCGGACCTCCGTAGCGGGGCCGGTGTGTGGTGCACGCATTATACCGCGTGCACCGGGGGGGAGCGTGGCGGTGCCGGGGGGATTACCGGTTGTCCTTCATCGCTGCGGCGAGCGCCCGGATGTTGTACTGGAACAACTGCAGGTAGGTCGTCGCTTCCGGGTTCTTCGATAAGGCGTCGGAGTACAGCTTGCCGTCCACGGTGACCTTCGCGTCGTGCGCAATGCGTTGCACCAGACGCGGATTGGAGATGTTCTCCATGAAGACGGCCTTGATACCCGTGCGGCGGATCACGCGGATCAGGTTGGCGACGTCCTTGGCGCTGGCTTCGCTTTCCGTCGACACGCCTTCCGGCGCGAGGAACTTGATGCCGAATCGCTGGCCGAGATAGCCGAAGGCGTCATGCGAGGTCAGCACCACGCGGCGCGCCGGCGCAATCGGAGCGAGTTGCTTGTTGGCCCAGACGATCAGGTCGTCGAGCGCGCCGCGATAGTTTCTGGCGCGGTCCGCATAGTAGTTCGCACCTGCCGGGTCGGCCTTCGAGAGGGCGGCGGCAATGTTGTCCGCCATCGTCTTCACGCGCTCGGGATCCTGAAACATGTGCGGATCGGTCACCGTCTTGCCGTCGTCGACCATCGTGCGGGCCTTGAGGCCCTTCGTGACCGTGACCAGCTCACCGGGGTAGTGGCTCGACTTCATCAGACGAGGCAACCAGCCTTCGAAACCCAGACCGTTCACGAAGAACAGCTTGGTGCCTGAGAGTTTGGCGACGTCCGCCGGGGTCGGCTCATAGGTGTGCGTGTCCTGATCGGGACCGACGAGCGTGATGACGTCGACGCGGTCGCCGCCGACGGCCTTCACGATGTCGGACAGAATGCTGAAGCTGGCACTGACGGGCAGGCGCGTGTCCTGCGCGTGCGCCGGGCTGGCGAAGGCGAGGACCAGCGCAAAAATCACGGCGAAAACCGCCAAGGGACCCGCGCCGAGCCACGAATTACCGCGCGACGCGTTGCTGCCCCCAAGACCCAATCCGAACATGTTTTCCTCTCTTAAAGCGCAGACGCCCTGGCCGTGCCGGCACCGCCAGGCGAAACTAGCAGCGCGCCGAGATAGGCGACGCCTGCCGTCAGAACGATGGCCGGCCCGGAGGGGCAAGCCAGATAGTACGAAAGCAGCAACCCGATCACGCTCGACGCGCTGGCGACCAGCCACGCGGTGAGCAGCATGCCGGGGAGCGTGCGCGAGACGAGCCGGGCGGTGGCCGCCGGCAGCATCATCAGTCCCACGGCCATGAGCGTGCCCATCGCCTGGAAACCGGAAACGAGGTTCATGACCGTCAGCACGGTAAAGCCCAGGTGGTAGCGCATCACGCTCTTGCCCTGACCCTGGCCGAGAAAAGTCGGATCCGCGCTGTCGAGCACCAGACCGCGATAGTGCCAGCCAAACCACAGCAGCGTGACGGTCGTGATGGCCGCCACGAGTATCAGCGACGGGTCGTCCACCGCCAGCACCGAGCCGAACAGCAGATTCATCAGATCGACGCTGTTGCCCCACTTCGACACGATGACCACACCGCCCGCGAGCGCCAGCAAATAGAAGCCCGCGAACGACGCGCCTTCATCCAGCCGTGTACGGCGGCTCGACAGACCGGCGAGCAATGCCACGAGCAGACCTGCGATCATGCCACCGCCCGCCATCCACGGCAGCGACAACCCACCGATCAGATAGCCGACCGCCGCGCCCGGCAGCACCGCATGCGACAGCGAATCGCCCATCAGGCTCATGCGGCGCAGCAGCAAAAATACACCCACGGGCGTGCAACCCAGCGACAGGGCCAGACTGCCGACCAGCGCGTGGCGCATGAAGTCGAATTCCGCGAACGGGCCAATGACGAGATCGAGCAGCGCGCTCACCGACGGCCTCCGGGGAAGGGGGCCGGCGCAGCCGTGATCGACGGCGGCGTCGCGGCAAACGCGGTATAGCCGCCTGCTGCGGACAGGCCCGGATGGACGCCACCGCCCGCGCCGTCTGTCGACGGGAACCCGCCCTGAAGGCAGGACGCCGGCGTGCCCGACGTCACCAGACGTCCGGCCATCACGGCCACGTGGGCGAAGCGTTCGAGCACCAACGGCAAATCGTGTAGCACGGTCACAACGGTGCGTCCCTCGTTGCGCCATTGATCCAGCAATGCCAGCAACAGTTCCGCCGACGGCACATCGATGCCGGTCAGCGGTTCGTCCAATAAAACAATCGGGGCGTCTTCGACGATCAGGCGCGCGAAGCGGGCGCGCTGCCATTGTCCGCCGGACAAGGCTTCCAGCGCTTGTGTGCGCTTGTCGGCGAGCCCCACGCGGGCGAGGGCGTCGAGGGCGCGGTCGAACTCGTCGCGGCCGAGACGACGGGCATCGCCCGTGCGACGCCACGTACCGGTCAGCACGTATTCTTCGACGCACATCGGAAAACGATGATCGGTCTCTGGGCGTTGCGACAGGTAGGCCACCGGGCCGTCGCTGACGATCTTGCCCGTCGTGGCCTTTTGCAGACCGGCAAGCGCGCGCAGCAAAGTGGTTTTGCCGCCGCCGTTGGGGCCGACGACTGCGGACAGCACGCCGGACGCGAAGGCGGCGCTCACGTCTTCCAGCGCGACGTTCGGTCCGAACCGGACCGAGAGATTCTGGCAACCGATCACGGGGCGACCCCTTTCAGCGCCCAGCAAACGAGCGCCCAAAGCGGGACGAGCACCAGCAGCGTGAGCGCCGTGCGTTCCCAGCCTGCGAGACGGTAGAGCCAAACGGAGAAACGAATCATGGACAGATGGGACGACGCCCGCACACAGTTTGCAACTGTGTAATAAATGCAACAAAGTTGCATTATTGCACGAATCGTTCCTGGCGCGGTGACGCCCTGCGCTCGGGCGCAAACGCGATGCGCCGGGGTGGGGTCACATCGCGTTACATATCCGCGCAGCAGATTTTGGCGAACGGGCGTAACATGGTTTTCAAGCGCGGTCGTCTGGCACGTTGTTCGCTTCATTCCAGAGATCGCCAATTTGCAAGGAGGAGGTGAGTCCGTCAAGACATCCGTCCGTAGTCGACTTTCCATCTGCGACACGCGTGCTCCAGGGCAGGCACGTCGTACGACCTTCGCGACTTCGCGCAGCCGCGACGCTTCGACAGGAAAGCCTCCCGTTCGCGCCCACGTCTTCGCTGTCGTAGACGTCGCTGCGCCGCCCACTTTTTTTCCCAAAAACATTGCACGAAACGAATCTCGTCGGTGTGTGTAATTCGACAAAATAAATAGGAATACTGAATAAATAAACGAACGTCTCAAACGTTTTTCGATGCAGGCAAACCCGAGTGCGCAATGCGTGGGTGGTGGCTCCAAAGGTCGCTCGAAATTCGACCTATCTCATACGACATGCGCATTGCGTAGAGTGTGTGCGTAACGCGCGGAAACCCTTGTGGCATGCAGGTTATCGAGAATGCTTAGCGCTGCGGCAAATATCTAGCGACAGTTTTTTTGTTTGTGCATATGATGAGTTAACGGTTGCAATTTTCACTGACAAGTTTAAAGTCAACCTAAACCGATTTTGAGTCGTTCATGTGAGGGAGGGGACAGTGCGGAAGGTTTCGCGTCAGTCGCTCCGGCATGCAGTGAGCCAGGTCGAAACCAACGTGCAGTCATCCGGGTCTTAAGCAACAGAGCGGGCATCGTATCGCGGTGTTTTCCGCGGTGTATTCCGATGAGGCGGGGTGAGGCATATGGATATTTTCAGCCACTACACGACACGTTTCGAAGCACGCAGGGAAGAGGAGTACAGCATCCAGGAATATCTGGAGATTTGTAAGAAGGACTCGACTGCGTATGCGACGGCAGCCGAGCGGATGTTGCGCGCCATCGGTGAGCCGGAGCTTATCGATACGCATCACGACCCGCGACTCTCGCGGTTGTTCTCCAACAAGATCATCAAGATCTATCCGGCCTTCCGTGACTTCTACGGCATGGAAGATACGATCGAGCAAATCGTCTCGTTCTTCAAACACGCGGCGCAGGGCCTCGAAGAGCGCAAACAGATTCTGTATCTGCTCGGGCCTCCGGGCGGCGGCAAGTCGTCGCTGGCCGAGAAACTGAAGGTGTTGATGGAGGATGTCCCCATCTACTGCCTGAAGGGATCGCCGGTGCACGAGTCGCCTCTGGGCCTGTTCTCCTCAGAGGAAGACGGCAAAATTCTCGAAGAGGACTTCGGCATTCCGGTGCGGTATCTCAATACGATTCCGTCGCCGTGGGCCACCAAGCGTCTTAACGAATTCAACGGCGACATCACCAAGTTCCGTGTCGTGAAGGTGCGGCCGTCGGTGTTGCAGCAGATCGCGATTGCGAAGACCGAGCCGGGCGACGAAAACAACCAGGACATCTCGTCGCTGGTCGGTAAGGTCGACATCCGTAAGCTCGAAGAATTTCCGCAGGACGATCCGGACGCTTACTCATACTCCGGCGGTCTGTGCCTGGCCAACCGCGGCCTGCTCGAATTCGTCGAAATGTTCAAGGCGCCGATCAAGGTGCTCCACCCGCTGCTGACTGCCACGCAGGAGGGCAATTACAAGGGTACGGAAGGGTTCGGTGCAATTCCGTTCGACGGGATCGTGCTTGCTCACTCGAACGAAGCGGAGTGGCAGAGCTTCAAGGGCAACCGCAACAACGAAGCTTTCCTCGACCGTATCTATATCGTGAAGGTGCCGTACTGCCTGCGCGTGACCGACGAGGTGAAGATTTACGAGAAGCTCGTAAAGAACAGCTCGCTTGCGAACGCCCCGCGCGCGCCGAACGTGCTCAAGATGCTCGCCCAGTTCGCGGTGCTCACGCGTCTGAAAGAGCCCGAGAATTCCAACATCTTCTCCAAGGTTCGTGTCTACGACGGTGAGAACCTCAAGGACATCGACCCGAAGGCCAAGTCGTATCAGGAATACCGCGACTACGCCGGGGTGGACGAAGGGATGACGGGCATGTCCACGCGTTTCGCCTTCAAGGTGCTCTCGAAGGTCTTCAATTTCGACAACACGGAAGTCGCTGCGAACCCGGTGCACATGCTGTACGTGCTCGAACAACAGATCGAGCGCGAGCAGTATGCGGGCGAAGTGGAGAAGCGCTATCTCGCCTACATCAAGGAATATCTGACGGCACCGTTCGTCGAGTTCATCGGCAAGGAGATTCAGACCGCGTACCTGGAGTCGTACTCGGAGTACGGTCAGAACATCTTCGATCGCTACGTGAACTTTGCGGACCTGTGGATTCAGGATCAGGAGTATCGCGATCCGAACACCGGCGAAATTCTCGACCGCACCGCGCTCAACGACGAACTGGAGAAAGTCGAAAAGCCGGCCGGAATTACCAATCCGAAGGACTTCCGCAACGAGATCGTCAACTTCGTACTGCGGGCGCGCGCTAACAACGCAGGCAAGAATCCGCTCTGGACGAGTTACGAAAAGCTGCGCGCGGTGATCGAGAAACGCATGTTCTCGACGACCGAGGATCTGCTGCCGGTGATCTCGTTCAATGCGAAGTCGTCCAAGGAGGATCAGGAAAAGCACGCCAACTTCGTCAACCGGATGGTGGAAAAGGGCTATACCCCGAAGCAGGTTCGCCTGCTTGTGGAATGGTATCTGCGCGTGCGCAAATCCTCGTAGCAAACAATCGGGGCCACTATGTCAGCAATCATCGACAGACGGCAAAACGGCAAGAACAAAAGCGCCATCAATCAGCAGCGTTTCATCAAACGCTATCGCGATCAGATTCGTCGTGCGGTTGCGAAAGCGGTGTCTGGGCGCAAGATCACCGATATCGATGGCAGCGGACAGGTCTCGATCCCGGTCAAGGACATTTCGGAGCCGTTGTTTCACCACGGACCCGGCGGGCGGCGGGAGATGATTCATCCCGGCAACCGCGAGTTCGTGGTGGGCGACAACTTCGAGCGTCCGCCATCGGGCGCAGGGGGCGGCGGCAGCCGCGCCAGCGACTCGGGAGAGGGGGAGGACGATTTCGTCTTCAACCTCTCGCGAGAGGAGTTCCTGAAATTCTTCTTCGAGGACATGGCGCTGCCGGATCTCGCGAAACGTCGGCTTGCGCAGATTCCGGAGTTTCGCAAGGTGCGTGCGGGCTATTCCATCGACGGTACGCCGTCGAACCTCAACGTCATTCGCACGATGCGCAGCTCGCTGGGCCGACGCATCGCACTCACCGCGCCGTATCGCAAGCAGCTGCGTGAACTCGAAGCCGAGTACGCGGACATCGTCTCGCGCGAGGGGGATACGTCGCCCCGGGCCCTGGCGCTCGCGCACGAAATCACGCATCTCCGTACGCGCGTCGAGGCGATTCCTTACATCGAAAAACTCGATCTGCGGTATTCGAACCGGGTCATGCAGCCGCGCCCGCAAGCGCAGGCCGTCATGTTCTGTCTGATGGACGTCTCCGGCTCGATGGACCAGAGCCGCAAGGACCTCGCCAAGCGCTTCTTCATGCTGCTGTATCTCTTCTTGCGGCACAACTACGAGCGCATCGATCTCGTGCTCATCCGTCACCACACCACGGCGAAGGAAGTGAACGAGGACGATTTCTTCTACGCGCGCGAGTCGGGCGGGACGGTGGTGTCCAGCGCACTCAAGCTGATGAACGAGGTCATCGCGGACCGGTATTCGCCGAGTGACTGGAACATCTACGGTGCACAGGTCTCCGACGGCGATAACTGGGACGGCGACTCGCCCATCTGCCGCGACATCCTGATGCAGTCGATCATGCCGGCCGTGCAGTACTTCGCCTACGTGGAGGTGGCGAGCGCCGAGCCGCAGAACCTGTGGAACGAGTACCTGTCGGTCAAGCAGCAGCACTCGAACTTCGCGATGCAACGCATCATGGAGGCGGCCGAAATCTATCCGGTGCTGCACGACTTGTTCAAGAAGAAGGCGGCCTGAAAGCCGTCTCTTAGCGGTACCGCTACCGGTTCGAGCCGGTAACGTAACGAGGGCGCGTTATGGCGTATATATCCACCGGGTCGGAATGGACATTCGAACTGATTCAGCGATACGAGCACGAGATCGCGCGTATCGCCGCAGGCTTCAAGCTCGACACGTACCCGAATCAGATCGAGATCATTACCGCCGAGCAGATGCTCGATGCCTATGCGACCGTGGGCTTGCCCATCGGCTATCACCACTGGTCGTATGGCAAGCATTTCCTGTCGTCCGAGCGCGGCTACAAACGCGGACAGATGGGACTGGCGTACGAGATCGTCATCAATTCGAATCCCTGCATCGCGTATCTGATGGAGGAGAACAGCATGACCATGCAGGCGCTGACCATCGCGCATGCCAGCTACGGTCATAATTCGTTCTTCAAGGGTAATTACCTCTTTCGCACGTGGACCAGCGCCGACGCCATCGTCGATTACCTGCTGTTCGCGCGCAACTACATCACCGAGTGCGAACAGCGCTACGGCGAACAGTCCGTGGAGTTGCTCCTCGACTCGTGCCACGCCTTGATGAA
Organism: Pandoraea oxalativorans; assembly: GCF_000972785.3. Taxonomy (NCBI): domain Bacteria; kingdom Pseudomonadati; phylum Pseudomonadota; class Betaproteobacteria; order Burkholderiales; family Burkholderiaceae; genus Pandoraea; species Pandoraea oxalativorans. The sequence continues at coordinate 4,820,597 of NZ_CP011253.3, read as the reverse complement.
CTACGGCGTGGACCGGTACAAGCGACCGAAACGTCTGTCGCTCGCGCAGGAGCAGGCGCGGCAAAAGGAGCGCGAGAACTATCTGCAAATGCAGATCAACGATCTGTGGCGCACGCTGCCCAATCACGCGCTGCACGACGACGATGAAGACGACGGCCTCGATCCCACCGAATCGGACGAGCCGCCATTCCCCGGCGAACCTCAGGAAAACCTGCTGTATTTCTTCGAGAAGAATGCGCCGAAACTGGCGCCCTGGCAGCGGGAGATCGTGCGCATCGTGCGCAAGCTCGCGCAGTACTTCTATCCGCAGCGTCAGACGAAAGTCATGAACGAAGGCTGGGCGACGTTCTGGCATTACACGATCCTTCAGCAGCTCTACAAGGAAAAGCTCGTCAACGACGCCTTCATGATGGAGTTCCTGCACGCGCATACGAACGTCGTCTATCAGCCCTCGTTCGACAGCCCGTACTACAGCGGTCTGAATCCGTATGCGCTGGGCTTCGCGATGTTCCAGGACATCCGTCGCATGTGCGAAGAGCCGACCGAAGAGGACCGTCTGTGGGCGCCGGATATCGCGGGCTCCGACTGGCTGACGACGCTCGACTTCGCCATGCGCAACTTCAAGGACGAGAGCTTCATCCAGCAGTTCCTCTCGCCCAAGGTGATTCGCGATCTGAAGTTGTTCTCCGTGCTCGACGACGATCGTGACAGCCGCTTGCGCGTGACGGCTATCCACAACGATTCGGGCTATCGCGAGATTCGCGAGATGCTGGCGCAGCAGTACAACCTCAGTCAGCTCGAACCGAATATTCAGGTGGCGCACGTCGATCTGCACGGCGACCGGTCGCTGACGTTGCGGCACGTGCAAAGCGAACGCAAACCGCTCGACGACAGTTTCGAAGAGGTGCTCAAGCACGTGGCGCGTCTGTGGGGCTTTACCGTGCGGCTGGAGACGGTGTTCGAAGACGGCCGCAGCGAAATGACGCACGAGACGAAGGTCGAGAAGCGACGGCGCTACGCGCTGAGCGCCTGACGGGGGCGCGATGAAGATTCCGTTCGTCGCGCTCGATCACGTGGTGTTGCGGACCAGCGACGTGGCACGCTTGCAGCACTTCTACATCGAGGTGCTGGGCTGCACGCTGGAGAAGGTGCAGGATGACATCGGACTCGTACAGCTGCGTGCGGGCGACGCGTTGATCGACCTGGTCGACGTCGCTGGGAAGATCGGCCGGCAGGGCGGTGTCGCACCCGGTCCCGAAGGACACAATCTCGATCACTTTTGTCTGCGCGTCGAACCGTTCGATGTCGATGCCATTCGCAAAGGACTGGCGTCGCACGGCGTGACCCTGGGCGACGTGATGCAACGCTATGGTGCGCATGGGGAAGGGCCGTCCTGCTATCTCAGCGATCCGGACGGCAACACCGTGGAGCTCAAGGGACCCGCGACGTCGCCACCGGTCGGCGGGCACTGACGTCATTCGCGACGTCCGGCAGTCTTGCGCAGCGCCCGACGTCTCGCCACCCGTACCCGCATCACGCTGCCATCTGCCCCATCACGCTCTGATCCCGCCCCTTGTGTTTCGCCTGATAGAGCGCCTTGTCCGCCTGATCGAGCATCGCGCTGATCACGAGCGGTTCGCCCGGTTGCCATGAGGCAATGCCGACGCTGATCGTGATCGCCTCGCCGTCGTCGCGCGCCGCTTGCGGCAGCAGATCCGTACTCGCGCGCTTGACGGATTCGCGAATCCGGTCGGCCACGCGTAACGCGGCGTGCTGGTCGATCTCGGGCAAGACCACCGCAAATTCCTCGCCTCCCAGACGGACCGCAAAGTCGCTCGGCAGCCGGATGCAATGCTGGATGGTCGTGGCGATGCGTTGCAGGACGGCGTCGCCGAACGGGTGTCCGTAGCGGTCGTTGACCTGCTTGAAGAAATCGATGTCGATCAGCAGCACGGACAGCGGAATCGCGCGCTGTTGCACGCGTTCGGCGACAAGCCGGATGCGGTTGTCGAAATAGCGGCGGTTATAGATGTGGGTGAGCGGATCGATGAAAACCTTCTCGACCAGATCCGTATTGGTGAGCGCGAGCGATTGGTACTGCCGTGTGATTTCCCACACGAGGGCGAGCGTCGCGACACCCGGCGAGGCTAGTGCAAGCAGACGCGCCGCATACCACTGGTACGACGCTTCGCTCGGCGCCGTGAGCGAGAGCAGCAACTGGCACAGCGAGATCGAGACCACAACCCACACGAGCAGGAACAGCTTATGCGACAGGCGCGTGACGGCCGCGATACGCCACCACAGGGCGATGTAGGCGACGAAGAGCGCGGCGAGCGCAATCGTCTCGATGTCGACGCCGCCGGTCAGATGTGGCGTGACGAGTGTGTGTCCCGCGCCCACGATCGACAATGAAACCGTCACCCAGATGATGAGGACCGTCGCGCCGTAACGCGCCGCTTCGGAGTAGCCGGGGCGCGTGTGCGGATCCGTGCGCGTGCGCGAGAAACTGCGCACGCTGAGCATCACGTACGCGGCGAAGCTCGCTTCGGCGACGAGCCAGAGCCAGAAGGGCGCGCGAGTGACGTGTGCCGAGATGCCGGCAAGCTGATTCGCGAGCAACACGCCTTCGGTAAACATGAACAGTCCGCGCAGCAGAAACGCGCATCCGAACTGCGCAAAGTAGCGCTTGCCGTTGTAGAGATATTGAACGCCCAGCAGACACGCCGTCGACAGATTGAGAATGCCGCCTGCCGAGACGAGAAAGAAGGTCAGCAAAGGATTGACTGCACCTTCGAGTGCGCGCGCGAGGAATCCGGCAAGCGTGAGTGCGGCGCACGCGGCCAAAATGGTGGTCGCGGCGACGCGATTGCCCTGTTCGGTACGGCTGATGGTACTTTTCATAGTTGTTATTCGCCATTCAACGACCTCGTGCCCGCGCACGATCGCTTTCCTACCGTTCAATCACCGCGCCCGCAAACTGTCCCAAGGTCATTGCCTCGCGTTCCCGTTGCGTTTCCCCGATTTTGCGCTAAATGATTGAAAACTAAGATAAACCTCGGAGAATACACGAGTTTTTCCTGGTTGGCACTGGTTTCCGGAGCGGCCCGCTAATTTCCCTTCTGAGGCCAGATAACATGCGGATTACGGACGGTCGGCACGTCGCTCACAGCACCTGAATTCGCTCGTTTCGCGTCCCGGAAAATAAATCGCTGCGACACATCGATCCGCTATGCGAAACATCGGAATTGCAGATTTCGGGACGCCGTAAAACTGCATTTCCTTTGCAACTTTACGATTCGCCGCAACGCCAGTGATGGCGGTGGATTCGAGCGCACGCAATTAGTCTGGACTACGATTCATATGAGAAATGTGTCGTGTAATTGCATGTAAATACGCCGGATTCATGACCCAAAACGTGCTATGAGTTGGCATCGACGCACTATCTGTACTAGAATAAAAAAAGCCAATCGCTGCGGTTGGCCCATAGAAACAAAAGCGTTGCCGGTGTTCCTCGTTGCGCCGGCGTCCGTTACATCACGCAATGAGTCTGTGCAGTAAAACTTTCGCGCGCTTTCAATAAGCGTGTATCGAGAGGCCCAGGCGCCCACGGCGTCGAAAGCTCGTCTCTCATGTCGCATTTCGCGACGCCTCGTTCGTCACCGTTGTCTTTCACAGACCTTCGGACCGAACACACCACAATTCGCAAGGCAGCTAACAGTTGTCATGCTTGTTTGACCGCGTTGTCACGTGGGGCGATAGCTATTGCCGCGCGTGCAGCGCTGCCAACCCATTCAAAGGGAGCATGAACGTGGCGAAGCAGTATCGCATTCTCTATCTGGCCGGTTTCGGACTGCTCGGTGTTGCCGCCGCAGTCACTGGTCTGGTGTATTGGCTGGGCGTGGATTCGCTCGTCAAGTACCGGGGCGACCTGGTGTACTACACCCAGCAGCACCTCAAGCTCGTGGCGATCTCGATGACGTTGGCCATTCTGGTCGGCGTGCCTGCGGGTGTGCTGATCTCGCGTCCGATGTTCGCGAAACATGCCGAGCGCGCGGTGCAGATCTTCAATATCGGCAACACGCTGCCGTCGCTCGCCGTGCTGGCGTTGTCGATGGCGGTACTCGGCATCGGCGACCGCCCGGCCATTCTGGCGCTGTGGCTGGCTTCGCTGCTGCCCATCGTGCGCAACGCGTACGAAGGCCTTCGGCAGGTGCCGCCCGCATTGCGGGAGTCGGCGCGCGGCATGGGCATGACGCCGGCGCAAGTGCTGTTTCGCGTCGATCTGCCCAACGCTATGCCGGTCATCATCGGCGGCGTTCGCACCGCGCTCGCGATCAACGTCGGCACTGCGCCCCTCGCTTTCCTGATCGGCGCGGACAGTCTGGGACAACTGATCTTCCCCGGCATTTATCTGAACGACCAGACCAAGCTGCTGCTCGGCGCGGCCGGCACTGCGCTGCTCGCGCTGGTGCTCGACGGCATCGTCGCCTTCGCCAGCGGGCTCTGGTTCGCGCGACACGGCACGCCGGCGCGCTGAAACATAGGAGACCCCTACGTATGCAAGTTTCTTTTTCTCGTACGCTCGCGGCGCGCGCGCTTCGTCTTCTGAGCGTTGTTGCCGTCACGCTGGGCGTCATGGCGACGACCGCTACCGCGCAGGCCGCCACCCTCACCATCGGCGGCAAGAATTTCACCGAACAGCTGATTCTCTCGGAGATGACGGCGCAGTACCTGCGCAGCAAAGGGTATGACGTCGAACTGAAGAACGGGCTCGGCAGTGTCGTGATGCGTCAGGGCATGGAGAGCAATCAGCTCGACGTGGTCTGGGAGTACACCGGCACCTCGCTCATCGTCTACAACAAGGTCACCGAGAAGCTCGATCCGCAACAGACTTACGAGCGGGTCAGGGAACTCGACGGCAAGATCGGCCTCGTCTGGCTGAATCCGGCCGCGCTGAACAACACGTATGCGTTCGCCATGCCGGGCAAGATGGCGCGTGAAGAAGGCATCGAGACGGTATCGCAGCTCATCGAAAAGTTCCGTGCGAATCCGGACATGCAGTTCGCGTTCGACATGGAGTTCGTCGGTCGCTCGGACGGGCTTGAACCGATGGAGCAGCTCTACGATTTCCATCTTGCACGGCGCAACATCAAGCAAATGGACCCGGGCCTCGTCTACACCGCGTTGAAGAACGAACAGATCGACGCCGGTCTCGTCTACACCAGCGATGGCCGCAACAAGGGTTTCGATCTGAAGGTGCTGGCCGACGACAAGGGCTTCTTCCCGGCTTACGCGGCCACGCCCGTAGTGCGCAAGGAAGTGCTCGATGCGAACCCGAAGCTCGCCGATGAACTCAACGTGCTCAGCGCGAAGATCAACGACGAAAACATGCGCGACATGAACGCCAAGGTCGATATCGACCATCGTGCGGTGTCGCGTGTGGCGAGCGACTTCCTCAAGCAGGAAGGATTGGTGCAGTAAGCGCATATTGCGCGTTGCTGCTCCCGATAGTTACCGATTAAGGAGTCCCATGATTGAATTTTTGACGCACAACTGGCACCGCATTCTGACCCTGACCGGTCAGCATGCGTGGCTGGTGGCCGCCTCGGTGGGCGCAGCCATTGTGGTCGGCGTGCCACTCGGCGTGCTGGTCACGCGATTTCGCTGGCTGTCCGGCGCCGTGCTGGGTCTGGCGACGGTCGTGCTCACGATCCCGTCGATTGCCCTGTTCGGCGTGATGATCCCCGCATTGTCCGTCTACGGCATGGGGATCGGCCCTGCGCCGGCGGTGGCCGCCGTCTTCCTGTATTCGCTGCTGCCGATCATGCGCAACACCAGCCTCGCGCTGCGTCAGATCGATCCTAGCATTCGGGAAGCGGGGATCGGCATCGGTATGACGTTCTGGCAGCGTCTGCGCCTGGTCGAACTGCCGCTGGCCGTGCCGGTGGTGCTGGGTGGCGTGCGCACTGCCGTCGTGATGAATATTGGCGTGATGGCCATTGGCGCCATCGTCGGGGCCGGCGGTCTCGGGGTGTTGATCACCCAGGGCATCAGCCAGAGCGATACCCGGCAGCTTGTCGTGGGTGCGGTCATGGTGAGTTTGCTTGCCATCGTCGCCGACACCCTGTTGCACCGCCTGCAGCGCGTGCTGACACCGAAAGGAATCCGAACCGTATGATCAAACTCCACAACCTCACCAAAAGCTTCGTCCAGAAGGACGGTACGCGTGTGACCGCCGTGAACTCGGTCAGCCTCGAAGTGCCGCCGGGCGAAATCTGCGTCTTCCTCGGCCCATCGGGCTGCGGCAAGACGACCACGCTCAAGATGATCAACCGGCTCATCAAGCCGACCTCCGGGCACATCCTGCTCAACGGCGAAGACACCGGCAAGATCAACGAAATCGAACTGCGCCGCCACATCGGCTACGTCATCCAGCAGATCGGTCTGTTCCCGAACATGACCATCGAGGAGAACATTACCGTGGTGCCGCGGCTGCTCGGATGGGACAAGAAGCGCTGCCGCGAGCGGGCCACCGAACTGATGGCCATGGTCGCGCTCGATCCGAAGCGCTACCTGTCGCGCTATCCGCGCGAACTCTCGGGTGGCCAGCAGCAACGTATCGGTGTGATCCGGGCGCTGGCGGCAGATCCGCCCGTGCTGCTGATGGACGAACCGTTCGGCGCGGTCGATCCGATCAATCGCGAATCGATCCAGAACGAGTTTCTGCAAATGCAGCGTCAGTTGGGCAAGACCGTCATCATGGTCAGCCACGATATCGACGAGGCGATCAAGCTGGCGGACCGCATTGCGATCTTCCGTCAGGGGCGTCTCGTGCAGTACGCGCAGCCGGATGCGCTGCTGGCGCGACCGGTCGACGAATTCGTCGCAAGCTTCGTGGGACATGACCGAATTCTCAAGCGCCTGTTGCTCGTGCGCGCCGAAGACGCCGCTACGCCGCAACCGACCGTCAAGCCGCAGACGACGCTCGCCGAAGCCTACGGCATGATGGACGAACTCGATACGCGTTCGCTGGTGGTGGTCGACGAGAGCGCGCGTGCATTGGGTTACATTGCGCGTCGGGATACGCGACACGCACAGGGCACGTGTGGCGAGCGTGTGCGGGACTTCAAGGCGTCGGCGGTGGCCGGCGACAACCTGCGGGTGCTGCTCTCGCGCATGTACGAACACAATCTGGCATCCCTGCCGGTGCTGGGCGACGACAATCAGTATCTCGGCGAGGTCACGCAGGACTCCATCGCCGACTATCTGAGTTCGGGCAAGACGCGTGGCAACGGTGGCGGCACGATCATTACGCCGTCGCTGCCGGGCGCGCCCAATGTGGTGGCAAGCGTGCCGTTCGGCGCGTCGGTGTAGCGCGCTGCGCGCGGTGCGATGTCGCTGAATGTTCCTGAATAAGGGTGATAGCGCATGAGTTTCGGTGGCGCACGGGAACGACCGCCGCCTGATGCATCCAAGGATGACGGCCCAAGCGGCCGTCATTTTTGCGTTTGCCGGTTGCGTGTTTCGCGCAAGGCGAGGGCGATGCCGACAAATCGGCAAACGGCACCATCGAACAAGCAAAGAAAACAGCAAGACAAGGAGTTGCAGGATGACGTGGGAAGCAGTGATAGCGTGGTTCGACAATGCGCCGTGGGCGCGCATGGCCGGATCGTTGGCGATGCTGATTGCGGCGGCCGCGCTGGTGCAGGGGGTGGCGCAGTTCGTGATCGTGCGCGTCGTACGCCTCGTGGTGCAGAGAACGGCGAATCGCTGGGACGATGCGTTGCTCGCGCATCGCGTCTTCCACCGGGCGGCGCGCATTTTGCCGTACCTCGTGATTCAGTTCGGCATCGGGTGGGTGCCGGATCTACCGGCGAAGGCGGTGATCGTCATCGGCAATGTGGCCCTCGCCACGACGCTGCTCTACGCCACGCTCGCGATCGCGGGCATTCTCGACGCCGCGCAGACCGTCTACGCGATGTCGGAGCACGCGCGCACGCGCTCGATCAAGGGGTATGTCCAGCTCGGCAAGATCGCGCTTTACGTGGTGGCGTCGATTGGCATCGTCGCGACGATCGTCGACCGTTCGCCGTGGCTCCTGCTCTCCGGCCTGGGCGCGATGTCGGCGGTGCTGTTGCTGGTGTTCAAGGACACGATCATGTCGTTCGTCGCAAGCGTGCAACTCACGTCGAACGACATGCTGCGCGTGGGTGACTGGATCGAGATGCCGCAGGTCGGGGCCGATGGCGACGTGGTGGATATCGCGTTGCATACGGTGAAGGTGCAGAACTGGGACAAAACGATCACGACGATTCCGACGTGGCGTCTGATTTCGGAGAGCTTCCGTAACTGGCGCGGCATGCAGCAGGCCGGCGGGCGACGCATCAAACGTACGCTGTGCATCGATGCCGGCAGTGTCGGATTTCTGGATGCGGACGAGATCGGGCGTTTGTCGAAGCTACATTTGCTGGGCGACTATCTGTCGGAGAAACAGCGTTCGATAGCGGATGCCAATGCAGCGCTCGGTGTTGCGGCGGGTGTGCTGGCGAACACGCGGCGTCTGACGAACATCGGCACATTCCGAGCGTATGCGCTGGCCTATTTGAAGGCACATCCGCACATTCACGACGGCATGACGTGCATGGTGCGCTCGCTCGAGCCGTCGGCAACGGGCATCCCGATCGAGCTGTACTGCTTCACGAACACGATCGTGTGGGCGGAGTACGAGCGCGTGCAGGGCGACGTTTTCGACCATCTGCTGGCTATCCTTCCCGAGTTCGGCTTGCGCATGTACCAGAACCCCGCCGGTGCGGATTTGATGCGCTGGGGGCAGCGCGACGCCTGATCGCATTGCCGTCCCAGGGCTTCAGGAAAATTCCGGAAAGCTTTGGCATCTGTTTACTTCGATGTGTCGCGCTGCGACGATATCCAGGAATTCACGCAAGAGGGATGACGGGGTAATGATTCGGAGTGTGAGATGGAAAAGCAGGAAACGGTTTATCAGATTGCCGATATCCCTAGCGATCTGATGAACATCCAGCTTTGGAATTTTGATAGCGAAGAGGACAGGGCGTTATGGGACAGCGTGCACGACGACGTTGATGACGACGAGGAGGCGTGGACGTGGTGAAGCGCGGTGAGGTCTGGGTCGCCTCCTTCGATCCCGCGATCGGGGCAGAAATCAAGAAGACGCGACCATGCGTTGTCTTGTCTCCGTCGGCGATGCATAAGCGGTAGATTGATCCTGTCGATGCGAGTCTAGTTGGCGCAAATGAAAAAAGGGCTCCGCTGGGAGCCCCTTCCGATCTGATTACGGGTGCATCAGCACAGCGCCGCTGTTCTCCTACACCCTAAATTCCACCTCAAACCGCCGACTCGTCCAACGTCGGATAGTCGACATAACCCCGTGCATCGCCACCATAAAGCGTGTCGCGATCCAGGGCGTTAAACGGGCCGCCGCGCTTGAGGCGTTCGACCAGATCCGGGTTCGCGATGAACGGTTTGCCGAAGGCGATCAGATCGGCGAGGTTTTCCTTGCGGGCCTTGAGCGCCAGTGCGAGGTCATAGCCGTTGTTCGCCATGAACGTGCCCGTGAAGAGGCGGTGCAGCTTCTGAAGATCGAAGCCGCCTTCCACTTCGCGCGGGCCACCCGTCGCGCCTTCGACGACGTGCAGATACACAAGGCCGAAACGATTGAGTTGCTCGACGGCGTACGTGAAGACCGGCTCCGGGTTGCTGTCGCCGCAATCGTTCGCCGGGCTGATCGGCGAGAGGCGAATGCCTACGCGATCGGCACCCCAGACGTCGACAACTGCCTGCGTGACTTCCAGCACGATGCGTACGCGGTTCTCGATGCTGCCGCCGTACTGGTCCGTGCGATGGTTCGTCTTGTCGCGCATGAACTGGTCGAGCAGATAACCGTTCGCCGCATGAATTTCCACGCCATCGAAACCGGCGCGCTTCGCGCACTCGGCCGCATGACGATACTGTTCGACGATGCCCGGGATCTCGGACGTCTCCAGTGCGCGCGGGACCGGATGCGGCTCGAAGCCATGCTCCGTGAACGCCTGACCGGCCGGTTGAATCGCCGACGGAGCGACTGGCAGCGCGCCCGCAGGTTGTAGCGACGGGTGCGAGATGCGGCCGACGTGCCAGAGCTGGCAGAAGATCTTGCCGCCCTTGGCGTGCAGCGCGTCCGTGACCTGCTTCCAGCCGGCAACCTGTTCGTCGGTGTAAATGCCCGGCGTAAAGGCGTAGCCCTTGCCTTGCTGCGAGATGTTGGTGGCTTCACTGATGATGAGCCCGGCCGATGCACGCTGCGCGTAGTACTCGGCGACCATCGGGCCGGGCACGTCGCCCTGGCCGGCGCGGCTGCGCGTAAGCGGGGCCATGACGATGCGGTTGCTCAGTTCGAGCGGTCCGAGCTTGTACGACGAGAACAGGTCGGTATCGAGCGCGGCGAGTGGGGTGTGTTGCGAGTCCGTCATTGCTGAAGGTCCTGTGAAAGTGGGAGTTTGCTGTGCTGCACAAAACTCGTACAGGTTACGTCAATTTTTCTGGCCTTGCTGAGGACGCAATCGTCGCAACGGCCAACGTGCCGCCATGAAAAAACTCGCCGGTCTGCCTGCACCAAAACAGGGAGACGCGGCGAGTTGTCGTGGTGTTTCGATGCAGGCGGGTTTTTGATCGATTCGTCGTAAATTTCGCGACTAACAGGCCTAAACGTACCGAAACGTGCCGAAATCAACCGATTCAGGCTTTCGCGCCCACCGGACGCTTCGGCGCATGCGGGGCGATTCGCAACACCATGAATGCGCCGATGATGCACACGCCGCCCGAGAGCATCGACGCCATCGTGTAATTGCCGAGCGTTGCACGCAGCGAACCGGCGACCAGGGCTGCCGTCGCAGCGCCAAGCTGATGGCCTGCCACGATCCAGCCGAACACGATCGGGGCCATCGTCTTGCCGAACACGTCGGTCGTCAGACGCACCGTAGGCGGCACCGTCGCGATCCAGTCCAGACCGTAGAACAGCGCGAAGAGCGGAATGCCGAAGAAGTCGAAACCGAAAGCATAAGGCAGATAAATCAGCGACAGCCCACGCAATCCGTAGTACCAGAACAGCAGCACACGGCTGTTGTAGCGGTCGGAGAGCCAGCCCGACGCCGTGGTGCCGATAAGATCGAGAATGCCCATCGCCGCCAGAATGCCCGCGCCCTTCACTTCTGAGATGCCATAGTCGCCGCACATCGCGATGAAGTGCGTGCCGATGTAGCCGTTCGTGCTCGCGCCGCAGATGAAGAAGCTGAAGAACAGCAGCCAGAAGTCGCGCTTGCCGGCGGCCATGCGCAGTGCCGAGAGCGCCGCCGTGAGCGGATTGCCGTGCGCGAGTTGCACGTCGGGGGCGTCTTCCGGTGCGCCGACTGGACGCAGGCCGACCGACCCCGGACGTTCCGGGACAAGGATCGCGACCAGCGGCAGAACGATCGCGGCCACCGCTGCCACGATCAGTACCACCGGACGCCAGCCGTAGTTTTCCGTGATCGCGGCCATGATCGGCAGAAACACCATCTGTCCGGTCGCCGAGCTTGCCGTGAGAATGCCCATCGCCAGACCACGATGCGTGTGGAACCAGCGGTTCGAGACCGTGGCGGCGAGCGTCACGGCTGCGACGCCGGTGCCGCCGCCCACCATCACGCCCCAGATCAGCACCATCTGCCACGGTGCGGTCATCAGCGACGAGAGCGCCGTGCCCGACGCGAGCAGCAGTAGCGCGACCATCACCGTGGGACGGATGCCGAACCGTTGCATGGCGGCCGCCGCGAACGGGCCGGTCAGCCCGTACAAGGCCAGGTTGACGGAGATCGCCAGCGAAATCGTGGCGCGGCTCCAGCCGAAGTCGTGTTCGAGCGGCACCATCATGACGCTGGGCGTCGCGCGAATGCCCGCCGAAGCGAGCAGGACCAGGAAAATCACGCCGACGACGATCCACCCGTAGTGGAAGCGTCCATCGATGCGCCTTGCAAGTGCAGCCTTCATGACGGAGATCCTTGCTGTGATTCGGTCTGGTCCGTTTCAAGGGGGATCAGACGGTTATAAAGACCGAACCGGGAACGTTTGCGGGAACCGCACGGTCTACGTTCATCGATAGACTTGTGACTGAGCGGTAACATGAGGTTGCCATGTTATGAACCGATCGGTAACATGTCAAGTATTCCTTTTTGACGGCAGGGCTTTTGCAACGCTCGCGTCAATGGCAAACCATAGTTCAGGGAGCGCCGGATCATGGCCAAATCGTCAACATCTTCCGTACCCGTCGACGTTGTCTCGCCGACCGGTGGGGCAGACGCGGTGACAGCGGGTGCCGAAGCGGCGGGCGAGCGCGTAAGCGCGCCGTCCAATGCGGCCCCGGCGGCGACCCGCCGCCGCAGTGCTGCGTCTCGTGCGGCCAAGCCGGGGCGGCACGTCACGCCTGCGCCGATTGCGCAGCAGCATCTGCTCGACGCGGCCGTCGAGTTGTTCCATTCGGAGGGGGTGCGCGCCGTGGGCGTTGACGCCGTCGTCAAGCGCGCGGGCGTCAACAAGATGAGCCTGTATCGCCAGTTTGCGTCGAAGGACGATCTGATTCTGGCGTATCTCGACCATATGCAGACGGCGAGTCTTGCGCGCATCGACGAGAGCATCGCGAAGCGCCCGGGCGAGCCGCGTGCGCAGATTTTGCAGATTTTCGTGGATCTGGCGCAGCGGGCGAGCCGTCCCGGCTATCGCGGGTGCCCGTTCGTCAATGTGGCGGCGGAATTTCCCGATCCGGACCACGCGGCGCGTCATTCGGTCGTGAATTACAAGGCGGAAGTGGTGAAGCGTTTCACCGCGCTGGTGACGGCGGCCGGGCTCGCCGAACCGGCACCGCTGGTCGATGCGCTGTCGCTGATTCTCGAAGGCGCGTATGCCGCCAGTCAGACCTTTGGGCCGGGCTCGGCACCGCTACGTATCTTGCCGACGGTGGCGCGTCAGATCATCGACGCGGGCATGGCAGGCGCGCTTGGCGCCGCCTGACCACGGTGGCCAACGTCAATGGAAACGACGGCGAGCAGCGGACGGCGGTCGCCGACACGCGACGACCGTCGTCACAATGCCGCCGACCTCAGGCCGCCAGGCGCTGCATCGCCACTGCAGCGGTGCCGCGTGTCATCGGCGCATTCATCCCTTCCGACGTCGCTGCACCGTTCGTGCTCCCACTCATGCGGAAAGCGGCAACCGCCTGATCGAGCGCACGCGCCTGATCTTCCATGGACGCCGCCGCTGCGGCCGCCTGTTCCACGAGTGCGGCGTTCTGCTGTGTGACTTCATCCATCTGCGTCACGGCACGGCCGACTTGCTCGATGCCGTGACTCTGTTCTTCCGACGCCGCCGAGATCTCGCCCATGATGTCGGTGACGCGTCGCACCGCCTGCACGACGTCGTGCATCGTCTGGCCTGCCTGCGCCACGAGCACCGAGCCGTCCTGCACGCGGCCATTCGAGGACTCGATCAGTTCCTTGATTTCCTTCGCGGCGGCGGCGCTGCGCTGGGCCAGCGTGCGCACCTCGCCAGCGACGACGGCGAAGCCACGTCCTTGCTCGCCAGCTCGTGCGGCTTCCACCGCTGCGTTCAGCGCAAGAATGTTCGTCTGGAAGGCGATGCCGTCGATCACACCGATGATGTCGACCACCTTGCCCGAGCTTTGCGAGATGCCTTCCATCGTAGCCACCACGCGATCCACGACCTGTCCGCCGCGCACCGCGATGGCGGACGCGTTCTCCGCAAGCTGACTCGCCTGACGCGCATTGTCGGCGTTCTGACGCACGGTCGACGTCAGTTGCTCCATCGACGACGCCGTCTCCTCCAGCGCGGCCGCCTGCTGCTCCGTACGCGCCGACAGGTCCGTGTTGCCTTCGGCGATCTCGCGCGCGGCAAGCGTGATGGCGCTGGTGCCGCCGCGAATGCGTCCGATCATCTGCTGAAGATTGCCCTGCATGCGCTGCATCGCATGGAGCAGGCTGGCACTGTCGCCCTGACGCAGGCGGACTTGCGTGAGCAGATCGCCGTCGGCAATGCGCGTGGCGATATCGGCCGCGTACTCCGGTTCGCCGCCAAGACTTTGCTGAACGTTACGGATGATGAGCAGCATGACGCCCGACACCGCAAGACCGATGACGGCGAGCATAGCCCCCCAGCGCAGCAGCGCGCCGACGAAGGCGGCATTGATGTCGTCGACGTAGACGCCGGTCGTCAGATACCAGTCCCAGGGCTGGTACACGCCCACGCGGCTGATCTTTTCGACGGGCTTGTCCGAGCCGGGCTTGGGCCAGAGATAGGAGACGAACGGGTCGTTAGTGCGTGCGGCAGCGACGATGTCCGAAAACATGAGCTTGCCCGAAGGATCTCGGAACTGGCTCATATCTTTGCCTTCGAGCTTCGGATTGACCGCGTTCAGCACGATCACGCGCTGCGAGTTCAAGATACCGAAATAGTTTTCGCCGTCGTAGCGGATCGCGCCGATTTGCTCGCGGGCGGCCTTTTGCGCGTCCGCGACGCTCATTTCGCCGCGCTCGGCGCGCGCGGCGTAGTGCTTGGCCAGACTCAGCCCGGCATCGACCACGTGGGTCAGTCCCGCCCGGCGCTCGGCCAGCATGGTGTCGCGCTGCGCCCATGCGCCCCAGATCGCCATCGCCAGCAAGCTGACCCACATCAACGCGACGGCAGACCACAACTTCGCTTTCAGACTTAATCGCTGCATTACTTCGTCATCCCCACTGATTCCGCTTTGGTGTTGCACATGCGGTGGCTGTACGTGTCGGGGGTTTCCCGTCCGTGCAGTCCGATTGTCGACCGGTTGTCGGCACCCTCGCAAGAAGGTGCGGACCGAACGTGTGCTAACGGCAGTCCCGGGAAGGACTTGAGCTTTGCGGGGGCACGCGAACGCTTGCCAACCCTTGCAGCGAACGGCGAAGAGCGGAGATGAGCGGTGTCAGCCGTGTCAGCCGTGGATGACGACCATCAGGCCACGCGCGACCGATTTGCCGACGTTGCGAATCGCGTGGGCGCGGTCGGCGGGGTAACGGGCCGTCTCGCCCGGTTTGGCGCGGCGCGCGACGTGTTCGACCTCGATGTCGACCTGCCCGTCGAACACGGTGAAGTGCTCGCGCGTGCCCGGATCGTGCGGCTCGGAGACGAGCGCCGCGCCGGGTTGCAGCGTCAGTTCGTACCACTCGAATTTGCCCGCCAGTTCCATCGGCCCGAGGATCTTCAGCTGATAGGCCTGCTCTGCGCCCGCGAGCGTCGGCGTCTCATGCTTGCCGAAGATGCGCACCGGCTCCGGGTCGCCGGACGGCGCACCCAGCAACTGGTCGAGACGCACACCCAGCGCGTTGGCGAGCCGCCAGGCCACGGCGATGGTCGGATTGGCCTTGTCGCGCTCGATCTGGGAGAGCATCGACTTGGAGACGCCGGACGCGCGCGAGAGCGTCTCCAGCGTCATGCCACGTTCCTTGCGCAACTGCTGAATCATGTCGCCCACGGGCGGCGGGGCGATCGGAGGCGCCGCAGAGGCTGCGGGAGTACTTGCCATATGAATTCCGGGATATTAGAATGTTTCAATATATTGAAACTAGTTCAATATAAAGTATAGTTTCCGATAAGTTGGATGCCGTGATGGCTGCATGGTAGCAGAGCGCGTTCGCCCTGCACCGCTGAAACCGCTGAACGCATAGGAGATGCGCACGATGACCGCACAAACCCCGGAAGCCCGCGAGGGCTTCTACCGTCAACTGACCGAACGACTCGAAGACACGCGCCGTCAGGGGCTTTTCAAGCAGGAACGCGTGCTCATGTCGCGGCAGGGGCCGGAGGTCATGTGCGACGACGGTCAGACGCGCATCAACCTGTGCGCCAACAACTATCTGGGACTCTCGGGCAGCGAATCGCTGGTCAAGGCGGGGCAAAAAGCGCTGGAAGACTTCGGCTTCGGACTGTCGTCGGTGCGCTTCATTTGCGGCACGCAAGGCCCGCATAAGGAACTCGAAGCCCGCATCGCCGCGTTCCTCGGCACGGAAGACGCGATCCTCTACGCTGCGGCGTTCGACGCCAACGGCGGCGTGTTCGAGCCGCTCTTCGACGAGCAGGACGCCATCATCTCCGATGCCCTGAACCACGCCTCTATCATCGACGGCGTGCGGCTTTGCAAGGCGCAGCGTCTGCGCTACGCGCACAACGACATGGACGACCTGGAGCGCCAGTTGCAGGCGGCTGCCGGGGCGCGTCACCGCATCATCGTCACGGACGGTGTGTTTTCGATGGACGGCACGATTGCGCAACTCGACCGCATCGTGGCGCTGGCCGAGCAGTACGGCGCGCTCATCATGATCGACGAGTGTCACGCGTCCGGCTTCATGGGGCCGACGGGACGCGGCACGCACGAGCATCATGGCGTGCTGGGCAAGATCGACATCATCACCGGCACGCTGGGCAAGGCGCTCGGTGGGGCGATGGGGGGCTTCACGGCGGGGCGTCGCGAAGTGATCGAGACGCTGCGTCAGCGCTCGCGCCCGTATCTGTTTTCCAATAGCCTCGCACCGGCCATCGTCGGCACGTCGCTGGCGGTCTTCGACGAACTCGAACACTCGTCGTCGCGCCGCGAACAACTCCATGCGAACACGGCCTTTTTCCGTCAGGAAGTCGCTGCGCTGGGCTTCACGATCAAGCCGGGCACGCATCCGATCGTCCCCGTGATGCTGTTCGACGCCACGCTCGCCCAGCATTTCGCGCAGCGGCTGTACGAACTGGGCGTGATCGCCACGGGCTTCTTCTACCCGGTGGTGCCGCAAGGTCAGGCGCGTGTGCGCGTGCAGCTTTCGGCGGCGCATACCCGCGAACACCTCACCCGTGCGCTGGCGGCGTTCGCTCAGGCCGGTAACGAACTCGGCATTCTCAAGCAAGGTTGATCATGGAACGAATTCTCATCATCGGCGCCAACGGGCAGATCGGCAGCGAACTCGTCGAAGCGCTGGCCGCGCAGTATGGCAACGAGAATGTCGTTGCCACCGACATCGCCCCGGGGCCGTCGCGTCATCCGGTGCATTACGAAACGCTCGACGTACTCGACGCGGCGCGTCTGGCCGCGCTGGTCGAGCGCTTCGGCATCACTCAGATCTTCCATCTGGCGGCGCTGCTCTCGGCCACGGGCGAAACCCGTCCGCTGCAAGCCTGGACGCTCAACATGAACGGCCTGCTCAACGTGCTCGAACTCGCACGTGAGCATCAGAGCAACGGGAGGAGCCTGCGCGTGTTCTGGCCGTCGTCGATTGCGGCGTTCGGGCCGCACACACCGGCTGTGGAAACCCCGCAGCTCGCCATCATGGACCCGACCACGATGTACGGCATCAGCAAGCAGGCGGGCGAGCGGCTGTGCGAGTACTACTTCACGAAGTTCGGGGTGGACGTACGCAGTCTGCGCTATCCGGGCGTGATCAGCTTCAAGACGCCGCCCGGCGGCGGCACGACCGATTACGCCATCGACATTTTCCAGGCGGCCCGCCGTGGCGAGGCCTACACGTGCTTCCTGAAGGAAGACGCTACGCTGCCGATGATCCATATGCCGGATGCCGTGCGCGCCACACTGGAGTTGATGAACGCCGACGCCTCGCGCCTGCGCGTGCGTTCGTCGTACAACGTGGCCGGGGTGAGTTTCGACCCGAAGACGCTTGCGGCTGCGATTGCGCGCCGCGTGCCGGGGTTCACGGTGAAGTACGCGCCGGACTTCCGTCAGGCGATCGCCGAGACGTGGCCGCACACGCTCGACGACACGCATGCCCGCTACGACTGGGGCTGGAAGCCTGCCTTCGATCTGGACGCCATGGTGGACGACATGCTCGCCAACGTGCCGCTCGACTGGCACGCGCCCGCGTTGGGAAACGCGGCCTGAGCGAGTGAGGAGCCGACGGGACGGGGCGTGCGAGAAACGGCGCTACGCCCTGCCGTGACGTTGCGATGCCGTGACGCTTACTTCGACTGACTTCGGCTTACTTCGGGTGATGCACCGCGTAGTAAGCGAGCGCGGCAAGCACCGCACAGGTCACGGCGAACATGCGACGGCGCCAGCGGTAGGCGGGGGTGAAGCTGATAGCGCGTGCGCGGCCTTCTTCTTTGGAGTGGTAGTAGCTCATATTGCACCTTCTCGTATCTGGTACACGGTCTTCGCCGCAAAGAGAACCTGCTCCAGCCCTTGTCCATGCGCCCCCCGGCACACGACACGCAGGTTCTGAGTCGATTATGCGACCGCACAAAAACGACCGCTAATCAGTATCTATACCGATAGGTGTGGCCTTTTTGACACGGTCTCCCATCGGACGATTCGTTTCGACGAAGACCTCGAAAGCGGACGCCCGCGTCGGTTTCGTGCCTTTCCCCGCCTTGATCGTCAATCGCCACGGCCTGCTGGCCGGGGTCCCGCCTGCCAGTGCCGAGGCATTGGCTCGACGAACGTATCTCTCGAAAATCGAGGTACGCAAAGAATCCACATTTCCCCGCTTGCGCCCCACGAGGTGCGCTGAAACAATGCCTGAAAACGGTGGCCACGCCGATGGCCGCTTCCAAATCGTCGTTGCGATCACGCCTGGGGAGGGTCGTGCCATGACGTCGAACACGCGCCGCACCATCGTTTGCGGCCTTGGCGGTCGCGTCTTCGGACGCACTGCATTCGTCGTTACCGCTGCTGGCCTCGCCAGTCTTTTCGCGGTGAGCGTCCATGCGCAGGAAGCCATGCTGCGCGCCAACAATCAGGTCTGGGTCGGTGTCGGTGCCCAGCGCCTGAACTACTGGGAAACGATCGCCCCCGGCAAGAGCGACTCCGAGAGCGGCACGACCGCAGCCTTTGCGTTGACGGCGTCTACCCAGCGGCAGTTGTTCGGCATCTCCAATCTGTACTTCGGCGCTCAGGTGCGGGTGGCGCACGGCAACGTGAACTATGGCGGTTACTTACAGGACGTCGCCGGTCGCGTGATCCAGCCGAATTACGGAATGACCACGCGCTCGACGGCAACGGACGTCACGCTCAAAGCCGGTAAGGCCGTCCCGTTCCATCTCGGGACGTGGAATGCGCAGGTGATTCCGTACGTCGGCTACAGCTATCGAGACTGGATTCGCGACAGTAGCCGCGATCCTTACGGGTTCTACGAGCGCTATCGTCATCACGTGGTCGGGGGCGGCATCATGGGGCAACTCGAACTGACGCCGAAGCTCGTGGCGACGGCAGATATTCGCGCCGGTGCGATGGTCGGCTCGTCGATGACACTCGCT
The DNA here is from genome assembly GCF_000972785.3 of Pandoraea oxalativorans. Taxonomy (NCBI): domain Bacteria; kingdom Pseudomonadati; phylum Pseudomonadota; class Betaproteobacteria; order Burkholderiales; family Burkholderiaceae; genus Pandoraea; species Pandoraea oxalativorans. Next base: position 4,801,262 of record NZ_CP011253.3, on the reverse strand, counting down.
GGCTCGCAGAACACCTTCAATCTCGGCAACAAGCCGGTCGTGGTAGCGGGCTTCGGACTGGATTACGCGGTGGCGCGCAACTTCCACGTGAATGCGAGCTACGAGTGGTCGCGCTTCCAGTACGGACGTTCCAGCGTCACGCAAGTCAGCCCCGGCGTGAATGCCTATGAGCCCGATTCGAAGACGATCAACCAGACGTGGATGATCGGCGCAGGCTACGCATTCTGAGGCGAACTAGCGCTCACGACAGCGACCGTGGAAACAGCAACGCCGCGCAGTCAGTGGGACTCGCGCGGCGTTGTGTTTTCAGGGCTGGCGGTACTCAGGTCGCGCCTTCCACGTCCTCAAGACTGAACGTTTCCGTGTGGTCGTTGTACGAGAAGATCTCGGCGTAACGGCCCCAGTTGATCGCGGTGTCGAGCGTTTCCTGCGCGAGATCGTCCGACATCGAGTCTTCCAGCTCCTGCTCGAAACGCACGCGCGGCGCGCGCTGTCCGCGACGCTCCTGCAACACCGCACGAATCTTTGCGGCGAGCGGCACGTGGCGCAGCAGGTGTTCGGCGAACAGCACCTTACGCTCCTGCGTGCTGACGTCCACGAATCGCTTGCCTGCGGCCGTGAGCAGAATGTCGCCTTCCTTGAGTTCGGCAAAGCCCAGCTGATCGAGAATTTCGGCGACGGGGAAGAGATCGTCGACCTCCAACAACAGCGTCTGCGCGATATCGGGCAAGTCGGCACGTCCGTTGTACGGCGGCACCGCCAGCGCCTCGAGCAGACCGGCCATCAGGTTGGTCGACACTTCGTGCAGCGGGCTGGAGAGCTCCAGCGGCATCTTCTGCGTGGTGTGCGCGTTACGACGCGAGGTCATCAGCGCGTAGATGTCGTCCACCATCTTGCGGAAGGCGGGATCGAGGCGGTTGCGGCGATGCGGGAACGGCACCTTGATCTCGGCGACCACGCGGCCCGGATTCGACGACAGCACCAGAATCCGGTCGCACATGAACACGGCTTCCTCGATGTTGTGCGTGACGATCAGGATCGACTTGATCGGCAACTGACGCTGGCTCCACAAATCGAGCAGGTCGGTGCGCAGCGTTTCGGCCGTGAGCACGTCGAGCGCGGAGAACGGCTCGTCCATGAGCAGGAGCGTGGGGTTGACGACCAGTGCCCGGGCGAATCCCACGCGCTGGCGCATGCCGCCGGACAGTTCGCGCGGATAGGCATTCTCGAAGCCGTCCAGACCGATCAGGTCGATGGCGGCCAGCGCGCGCTTGCGGCGCTCCTTCGGCTCGACGCCGAGCGCTTCCAGTCCGGCTTCCACGTTTTGCAGCACGGTGAGCCACGGGAACAGCGCGAAGGTCTGGAACACCATTGCCACGCCTTCCGGCGGGCTCTCGAGCGGTTCGCCCATGTAGCGGATGTCACCCGAGCTGGGCTGAATCAGGCCCGCGATGATGCGCAGCAGCGTCGATTTGCCCGAGCCGGAGCGGCCCAGCAGGCCGACGATCTCGCCTTCATGCAGTTGCAGGTTCACGCCGTCGAGGACCTGACGCTCGTCACTGCCCTTGCGGAAGCCGCGACTGACGTTGGCGAGCGAGAAGATCTCTTTTCCGGACATCGTTTGAGTATCGTTCGGCATCACGGTCCCTTCAATTCAGACGAAGCTTGTTTTCAGCGATGGCGTACATCGGACGCCACAGCAAACGGTTGAACAGCACGACGAACAGCGCCATGACCGCGATACCGAGCAGAATGCGCGGATAGTCGCCGGCGGCCGTCGTTTGTGCGATGTAGGCGCCCAGACCGTGCGCGGCGACCTTGTCGTCGCCCCACTGCACGTATTCCGACACGATGGACGCGTTCCACGCGCCGCCCGACGCCGTGATCGCCCCCGTCACGTAATAGGGGAAGATGCCTGGCAGCATGACCTGACGCCACCACTGCCAGCCGCGAATGCGGAAGTTGGTGGCGGCTTCCTTGAAGTCGTTCGGGAACGCGGTCGCACCGGCGATGACGTTGAACAGGATGTACCACTGCGTGCCCAGCACGATCAGCGGCGAGAGCCAGATGTCCGCATTCAGATGGAAGTGGACGATCAGCACCACGAAGATCGGGAACAGCAGGTTGGCCGGGAACGCCGCGAGGAACTGGGCGAGCGGCTGAATGCGCTCGGCGAGCTTCGGACGCAGTCCGATCAGCACCCCCAGCGGCACCCAGACCACCGACGCAATCGCGATGAGCACGACGACGCGCACCAGTGTGATCAGGCCGAGGCCGAACACGCGCAGAATCTCCGGGCCGCCGACTTCGCTCAGCACGAACGTGACGATCTTCCACGCGGCGAACACACCGAGCACCACGAGCAGCGCGGCCCACAGCCAGTCGATCACGCGCGAGAGCGACGACTTCGACTCCGAGTGGATCGCGGCGGGCAGCGAGATCGGCATACGCATGCGGGCGATGGTGCGCAGCAGCTTGCCCAGCGGACGCAGCAGCAACTGAATGGCGCGCGTGCGTTGAATGACGTTAAGCACCCACGATTCGGGCGCGGCCTGCGAGACCGTGTCTTCCAGGCGGAACTTGTCCGACCAGGCGACCATCGGGCGGAACAGGAACTGGTCGTAAATGACGATGACCACGACCATCGCCAGAATCACCCAGCCGACTGCACCCAGATCGCGCTGGAGGATGGCGGTGGCGAGATACGCCCCGATGCCCGGCAGCGTGACCGTCTTGTCGCCCACGGTGATCGCCTCGGACGCCACCACGAAGAACCATCCGCCCGACATGCTCATCATCATGTTCCAGATGAGGCCCGGCATGGAATAGGGGACATCGAGCTTCCAGAAGCGCTGCCACGGCGAAAGACGCAGATTGACTGCGACTTCGGACAGATCGCGCGGCTGGGTACGCATCGACTGGTAGAACGAGAATGTCATGTTCCACGCCTGACTCGTGAAGATCGCGAAGATGGCGGCGCATTCGGCGCCAAGCACGCGTCCCGGGAACAGGGCGAGGAAGAAAGTGACGGTAAATGAGATATAGCCCAGCACCGGCACCGACTGAAGAATGTCGAGCATCGGCACCAGCAGCTTTTCCGCGCGGCGGCTCTTGGCCGCGAGCGTGCCATAGACCAGCGTGAAGATCAGCGAAGCGATCATCGCCGCGAGCATACGCAAGGTGGTGCGTAGTGCGTACTCGGGCAGATTGGTCGGGTCCAGCGAGATGACTTCGGTATGCAGATCGGCCAGCGGGGCCCAGGTCTGTCGGATGCCCGACGAGCTGACCATCAGAAAGCCGATGATGATCGGGAAAGCGATGAAATCCCAGCGGTTGGGCAGCAGGCGTCGCGCGGTGGCGGGGATGAACGGACGGGCTACGCGCGTCATCAGGACCTCGTTCGGAGGAGGGTTCGGACGGACAACAGGGCTGAAGCGTCGTAGTGCAGCACGGCAGCGACGTTGCGCGTGTGCAGGGACGGCAGCGGATGCTACCAGATCGCCCCGTAAAAAGATGTTAAAGCGGGCGTCATACGTTGGCAAACGTCGTCGCCGACAGGCGACTGTGGTATTTATGCTGCACTGCGGGAAGTCTGGGTTTCGTCAGTCGATACCGATTGGAGGCGGCACTTTTGCGCTTCTAAAAAATGCGCTTTCAAAGGCGTTTTGTTCGACGGCGCATGCTGCTGCCCGAACCCGGTCGCACAAGGCAGATCGCGACAATTGGTTACGTTTAAGTTGTGAACTTATGAGAGGTTGTGCGGACCAATCCGCGCGGCTTGCTTCGCGCCGTGCGGTCGTGTAGTGTGCACCGCTTGCTCGGGCCACGGCGCCAGTCGCTGCGGGCGGTTTCCCCGCTTGCGGCGTTCGTATGGCTTGCCGGCCCCTCTCCCTCCCATTCCAAGACAAGCAAGGATGCGCCGCATGACGACGCCATTAGACGCGCGTTGCGAGCGTGCACGACAACTCAGTGCCGCCGGCTGGCTCGACGAGGCGATCGCCGAGTTACGACAAGTTCTGAAACAATCCCCCGAATTTCTTCCCGCGCTCGAAGGGCTCGCCTATGTCTCGTTGCGCACAGGCGCTTTCGAGGGCGCGGCCGATGCCTTCGACCGTCTGCTCGCGCTCGTGCCGCGTCCGGGGGCGCAAGCGACGTTTGACGCTGCGATGGCCAGCCTGCAGGCCGGGCGTCCGATGCGCGCCGAAGCGCTGTTCGAAGCGACGGTACAGCAATCGCCCGACGTCATCGGCACGATGCACACGGTCGGTCTGACGTGGGCGCAGGCGGGCGACAACGCGCGTGCGCTCGTCTGGTTCGAACGTACCTCGGCCAAAGCGCCTGCACTGTGGCAGGCGCATTTCAACCGCGGTCGAGCGCTCGGTGCGCTGGGTCGCTTCGACGAAGAGATCGCTGCCTACCGGCTCGCCAATGCCATTGCGCCGCAGCAGCCGGACCCGCTGGTGAATCTGGGCGTGGCGCTGCGCGAGCAGCATGCCTTCGCCGATGCGCTCCAATGCCTGCGCGATGCCGTCAAGCTGTCGCCGGATCACGCGGGCGCGCGGACCAACCGGGCGCAAACCAATTTGCTGCTGGGCGACTTCGAGCACGGCTGGCACGACTACGAATGGCGCTGGCAGGACGGTGGCCAAAAGCGACGTTTCAACGATCGTTTGTGGGACGGCAAAGCGCCGCTCGCGGGTAAGACGGTGTTCGTCTACAGCGAGCAGGGCTTCGGCGACACGTTGCAGTTCGTGCGCTTCGTGCCGCGTCTGGTGGCGATGGGGGCGACGGTGGTGCTCTCCGTGCAGGCACCGCTGGTCACGCTGCTGGGCGGCTTCGCGCGCGGCGTGACAGTGCTCGGCGAGCACATGCCCGTGCCGTCGTTCGACTGGCAATTGCCGCTGCTTAGCCTGCCGCATCTGCTCAAGGTCGCGGGAGATGTGGCGGTGCATACGCCCTATCTGCGCTCCAGCGCCGGACGCGAGATGGTCTGGCGTTCCGCCCTCGGGGCAAAGCCGGAAGGGGCAGTGCGTGTTGGATTTGTGTGGCGCACGCGTGCGTTCCCGCCGCATCGGGACATCGCACTGAAGCACTGGGCCCCGCTGTTTGCCACGAACGCCCAATTCTATTCGTTACAGGTCGACGCCACGGATGAGGAGCACGCCGAACTCGCGAGCTACCGAAGCGCGCACGGCAACGTGCACGACATCGGCGCGAAGCTCAGCGACTTCGCGGAGACGGCGGCCGTCATCGCGCAAATGGATCTGGTGATTGCCGCCGACACGGCGGTGGTGCATCTGGCCGGTGCGCTGGGCAAACCGGTGTGGGTACTGCTGAACTACACGCCGGACTGGCGCTGGCAACTGACACGGCGCGACAGCGACTGGTATCCGTCGGTTTCGTTGTACCGGCAGCCGTCGCGCGGGGACTGGGACGGCCTGATGGCACAAGTCGCGACGGACGTCGAAGGTATCCTGCAGCAGTAATGCAGCGCTGATTCCCATCAGCCTGCATCGACCGCCTCATCGTCATCGCGCAGACGCGTGTAGATGTTCCAGCTCGCGATGAAAAGCGCGGCGATGAGCGGCCCGATCACGAAACCCGTCAGGCCGAAGAGCGACATGCCGCCGAGCGTGGAGATCAGCACGACCCAGTCGGGCAGCTTGGTGTCCTTGCCCACGAGGATCGGGCGCAGCACGTTATCGACCAGGCTGACGATGGTGCCGCAGAACGCGAACAGGATCACCGCCTTCCAGATATGCCCGGCGAGCAGCAGCCAGATGCCCACGGGCACCCACACCACGGCAGCGCCCACGGCCGGAAGCAGCGACAGAAAGGCCATCACCACGGCCGCCAGCACGTAGCCCTGAATGCCGAGCACGGCGAAGATGAAGCCGCCGAGCGCGCCTTGCGCCACCGCTACCGCGATGTTGCCTTTGACCGTCGCGCGGACCACGGTGGTGAATTGCCGGATCAACTGCCCCTTGTGACGCTCGTCGAGCGGCAGGGCGCGTCGAATCATCGCGCCGAGCGCTGTCCCGTCGCGCAGCAGGAAGAACAGCAAATAGAGCATCACGCCGAAGCTCATCAGCAACTGCGCGGTGTTCTGCCCAATGCTCACGAGGTACACCGCAACCAGACGCCCGATCTGTGCGGCCCCGTCGCCCAGTTTTTGCTGAATGGCGTTGACGTCCTGCACACCGGCCAGATCCATGATCCGGTGAACGCTGGCGGGCAGGCGATCGAGCAATTGCTGGAAGGACACCGTCAGTTGCGGCAGATCGGTGCGAAAGCGTACGAGCGCCGTGCTGATTTCCTGCGTGAGCATGCCCACGACGAGCGTGAGCGGCAGAATCACGATGAGCAGAATCAGCGCGAGCGTGGTGAGGGCGGCGAGATTGGGGCGTGCGCGCATACGAACCAGAATGCGGCGCTGCACCGGCTGGAACAGCACGGCGAGAATCGTCCCCCAGAACACTGCGCCGAACAGCGGAAACAGAATCCACCCGAACACGATCGTCACGACGAACAGCATGAGGTGGAAGAACTTGCGCTGGTCGCTACGACTCGACATGAGGTTTCCTTACAGATGACGACGGCCCGGATGGCGCGTCAGTCCTTCTTATATCAGAACCGGACGGCACCCCGTTCGTGGTGACTCGCATACCCTCGACGATGCGGGTGACGAGCGGGTGGCCTTCGCCGCGTCGCGAGCGGATCGCGTGAATGTCCTCGTGGACGTCGTCCGGACGGCCCAGCCAGCGCAGACCGCGCAGCAGCGAGACGTCGCCGGCCCCGGCTTCGCTCAGCGGGAACACACCCATGCCGCGCGTGGCGAACACCGCCATCAGCGCGCTGTCTTCAAATTCGCCCACAATGTTCGGACGAATGCCCTGTGTCTCGAACCACTGGTCGAGGCGGGCGCGCAGGGCCGAGTGTCCCGTCGGCAATAATACGGGCAGGGACGCAAGGCATTGTGGGAACGTGTCGCGCGAGACGTTGCGCACGCGCGATGCCGGTCCGTACCAGTCGACAGGCGACTCCACCAGACGCTCGCTCGCAAGCCGCAAGGTCGGGTTGTACGGCGCGGGCTGGCTGGCAAGCACCAGATCGAGCTCGTGCAGGGCGAGTTCGGCGAGCAACTGTTCGTGCTCGCCTTCGTGGCATACGAGTCGCAGCGATGGGGTGTCGAGCACCGGTGCGAGAATGGCGTGGGCCGCGAGTTTCGAGATGCCGTCGGCGAGACCGACGGCGAGGCGTGCCACACGGCCGCTTGCGGCTGCGCGGACTTCGTCGGGAATCGACTGCCCGAGACGGAAGATTTCCTCGGCGCGTCGGAAAGCGGCCTGTCCGGGTTCGGTCATGGCGACGCCGCGTCCGGCCGGTTTGAGTAACTGGTGACCCAGCGACCTTTCCAGCTCACGGACCTGCGCGCTGATGGTCTGGACGGCCATGTCGAGGCGGTCGGCGGCTCTGGCAAAGCCACCTTCCTTGACGACCACCCAGAAGTAGTAAAGATGGCGGTAGTTCAACATAGTGATAAAACTTCGGAAAAACCGAACTCAACTGAAGTATATAGCTGGTTTTTACGAAGCGTGAGTTCGACGATGATGCTGTCCTGAGCCCGCACCCTACGTTGTGTGCGGGAGACGAAAGGGGATGACCGGTGCCGGATGGCGACGGTGGTCCCGATAACCATACGGAAACTCTGGCGCACATATGGACTATCTACTTGCTTTGGCGGTCGACCCGGCGGTGTGGGCGGCGCTTGTCACGCTGGTGGTCATGGAGGTCGTGCTCGGCATCGACAACCTGATCTTCATCTCGATCCTGACGAACAAATTGCCGCTGGCGATGCGCGCACGCACGCAGCGCATGGGTATCGGATTGGCGCTGGTCATGCGGTTGGCGTTGCTCGGCACGGTGGCCTGGATCGCCAAACTGACGACACCGCTCTTCGAATTGTTCGACCACGGCTTCTCGTGGCGTGATCTGATCCTGATCGCCGGTGGTCTCTTCCTAGTGTGGAAGGCGACGAAGGAGATGCATCACCACGTGGCGACGGGAACCGAAGACGAAGCGAACGGCGACGCGTCGGGCACGCTGGCGACGATCACCGCACGCGCGGCCGTGATGCAGATTCTGGTGCTGGACCTGGTGTTCTCCATCGACAGCATTGTGACGGCAGTGGGCATGACCGAGCACATCCCGATCATGTTCATCGCGGTGATCGCAGCCGTGACGGCGATGCTGTTCATGGCCGGTCCGCTCTCGCGCTTCATCGCGGCGAATCCGACGGTGGTCATGCTGGCGCTGGGCTTCCTGCTGGTGATTGGCATGACGCTGATCGCCGAGGGCTTCGGGTCGCACATCCCGAAGGGTTATATCTACGCGGCCATGGCGTTCTCGGCCTTCGTCGAAGGGCTGAACATGATGACGCGTCGTGCCAAGGCGCGACGTGACGCGCAGAAAGCGCGCGTGCTGCACTAATCGATACGTCACCGAGAGGTGAACAAAGGCGGTGCCGGTGAAAGTCGGCACCGCTTTTTTGTTTACGCGGACGGGTTGAGCGTTCGGTTTTTTCGAACTTGAATGAATGGAAATACAGGTTTTTTCGTTGCGATGCGCTCGATACATTGAGGACGTTGTCCTTTACGTAACGGAGCGAAGCGATGAAGTGTCCTGTATGCGGTGTCCCGGATATGTTGATGACCGAGCGTCAGGGGGTGGAGATCGATTACTGCCCGAAGTGTCGTGGCGTGTGGCTCGATCGTGGCGAGTTGGACAAGCTGATCGAGCGCACGGACGGGACCCCCGCGGCGTCTGCGCAAGCCGTGCAAGGCGGCCACGGCGGGCGGGGTGGATTTGGACACGGCGGGTACGACGCACGTGAGCATCGGGCGTCCCGTGAATATCGTGACGATAATGACATGCGCGATGACGACGACAGACACCGCAACACCCATCATGGCCACGACGACCGCCGTCGCCACTACGACCGTTCGCGCAAGAAGAAGTCGTTGTTCGAGATGTTCGACTTCGATTGACCGACGCGCGGGGCGGCTCGAAAGCGAAGTTGATCTTAGAGAAGAACCCGGCGGCCCGAAGCGGACCGCCGGGCTTTCATTCCGCTACGTGGACGACGGCATATTGGGTTGTGCGCCGATCCGCCAGCCTCACGCGTACTGCGAGAGGCCCAGTCCCAGCGACCAGTTTTCTTTCTCGACTTCGACGAGATTCACGAATACGTCCTCGGGGCGGATGCCGGGATTCTCGCTGAGCAGCTCGGCAATCCGCCGGAACAGCGCCTTCTTTTGTTCCTTCGTGCGGGTGTTGTTTGCAGTGATCTGGATGAACACGAGGTCGTCGCTTCGCGCCACGTCGAGATAAGTCGCCCCGTAGCGGAAGTTCGCTGCGTCATGCTCGGTCAACGCCATGAACTGGCCGTCTTCGGGAACCGTGAAGGTTTCCCGCAGCGCGCGATAAACGCCATCGAATATGGCTTGTCTGTAAGCCTCGGTCTTTCCCGTACGCATTGAAATGTGAGCGAGTGGCATCGTGAGTTTCCTCGGTGGTTGACCCGCTCCATAGTATCTATTCTGATAATCTATTCATTCTTATTTCAATGATAACAATTTGAAATGACTGAGCGTTCGCTTGATCTGGAGGCGGTTCGCGCCTTTATCCGTATTGTGGAGCTTGGCAGCTTCACGCGTGCTGCCGAGGCGTTGCGCACGACGCAGGCGGCGGTGAGCCTGAAGCTCAAACGGCTTGAAGACAGATTGGGTTTCCGGCTTGTTGAACGCACACCCCGGTATGTCGAGCTTTCGGCGCAGGGCGCCACCTTTCTCGACTACGCGCGCAAGCTCATCGATGCCCATGACCGTGCGGTCGCTGCGGTAGCGGGCGCGCGCCAACGTCTCACCATCGGCATCAGTGACCATGTCGCAGGGCCGGAACTGCCTGCGTTGATTGCCCGGATGAACGCACAGGACCCTCAGCTTCTGATCGAGATCAGAATCGGAACGTCGGCGGATCTGCTTCAGCGTTTCGACCGCAGAGAACTCGATACGGTGCTGGTACGCATGCATGTTGGCCGGACCGACGGGGAGGTCGTCACCGAAGAGAAGTTCGGCTGGTTCGCGACACCCGGTTGGCAGCACCGCACGGGGGAGCCGTTGCCGCTTGCCACGATGGCTGAGCCTTGCGGCGTACGCGCAGTCGCTGAGCAACTGCTCGACGAGGCGGGTATTCCCTGGACGGAGGTATTCGTTGGCGGAGGTGTGATGGCGGTGGCTGCTGCGGTGATGGCCGGGCTGGGGGTGGCGGCGCTGTCGCCGCGGATGGTGCCGTTTGGCGCGGTGGACGTCGGGCCCAGACTGTCGCTACCGGAGTTGCCGCGTCTGCCCATTGTGCTGCACACCCGCGTGAAGGACGGCCGGGCGCGCGGTGCGCTGGCCGAACTTGGAGCGGCCTTTCGGGGAGCCGTACGAAGCTGATCGAGCGGTGCGTGGCGCTTCGCGGGCAAAAAAAAAGGCCATGATTTCTCATGGCCTTTTCAAATTTGGTGGCGAATCAGGGACTCGAACCCCGGACCTGCGGATTATGATTCCGTCGCTCTAACCGACTGAGCTAATTCGCCGTAGGAAAAATAGTATATGGGGAAGGCTATAGCCTGTCAACAGCTATTTTGCGAAGGCTATGAAAATAGTTCGGGCGGCTTTCGTGGGCGGCGCATGACCCGGGGCCGACCCCATCCCACAAACGACAACGCCGGGACTCGAAAGCCCCGGCGTCGTTAAGACAGATCTACCTTCCGCCTGTCCGACAGGTTACCCCATCAGTCGTTGGCGTAGATGTCGACGTCCTTCGTCTCCTTGATGAAGAGCATGCCGATCACGAAGGTGATGAGCGCGATCACGATCGGGTACCAGAGGCCGGAGTAGATGTCGCCCTTAGCGGCCACGATGGCGAAGGCCGTGGCCGGGAGGAAGCCCCCGAACCAGCCGTTACCGATGTGATACGGCAACGACATCGACGTGTAGCGAATGCGTGTCGGGAACATTTCCACCAGCATCGCCGCAATCGGGCCGTACACCATCGTCACGAAGATCACCAGAATCGCCAGCAGGATCACGACCATCGGTTTGTTCATCTGCGCCGGGTCGGCCTTCGGCGGATAGCCGTCAGCCTTGAGCGTGGCCGACATCTCCGTCTCGAACGCCTTGGTCTTGTCCTTCGCGTCCGCTGCCTTGCCGTCGACCGACGAGATCACCTTGTCGCCAATCTTTACCGTGGCCAGCGTGCCTGCGGGTGCGGCTTGGTTCTGATAGTTCAGACCGGCGCGCGACAGGTAGCTCTTCGCGATATCGCACGAGCTGGTGAACTTCGACGTGCCCACCGGGTTGAACTGGAACGAGCATTCGTTCGGATCGGCGATGACCGTGATCGGCGAACGGGCGGTGGCGGCTTCAAGCGCCGGGTTGGCGTAGTGCGTGAGCGCCTTGAAGATCGGGAGGTACAGCAGCGCAGCCAGCAGGCAGCCCGCCATGATGATCGGCTTGCGACCGATCTTGTCCGACAGTGCGCCGAAGAACACGAAGAACGGGCTACCGATCAGCAGACCCAGCGCGACCATGATGTTCGCGGTGTTGCCGTCGACCTTAAGCACCTGGGTCATGAAGAACAGCGAGTAGAACTGGCCCGTGTACCACACGACGGCCTGACCCGCAGTCAAGCCGACCAGCGCCAGAATCACGATCTTCAGGTTCTTCCACTGACCGAACGATTCCTTCAGCGGTGCCTTCGATCCCTTACCTTCTGCCTTCATGCGCTGGAAGGCCGGCGATTCGCTCAGTTGCAGGCGAATCCACAGCGACACGAGCAGCAGCACGATCGACAGGATGAACGGAATGCGCCAGCCCCAGTCGCCGAACGCCTCTTCACCCATCGCCATACGGGTGCCGAGAATCACGAGCAGCGAGAGGAAGAGACCCAGCGTCGCGGTCGTCTGAATCCACGACGTGTAGAAGCCGCGACGGCCATGCGGTGCGTGCTCCGCAACGTACGTGGCAGCACCGCCGTATTCGCCGCCGAGAGCCAGGCCCTGCAGCAGACGCATGGCGATGAAGATCACCGGCGCGGCGATGCCCCAGGACGCATAGCCCGGCAGCAGACCGACGACCAGCGTCGACAGACCCATCAGCGTGATGGTGACGAGGAACGTGTATTTACGACCGACGAGGTCGCCGATGCGACCGAACACGATGGCGCCGAAAGGACGCACCGCGAAGCCCGCAGCAAACGACAGCAGTGTGAAGATGAAGGCCGCCGTCGGGTTGATCCCGGAGAAGAAGTGACGGCTGATGAACGCGGCCAGCGAACCGGCCAGATAAAAGTCATACCACTCGAACACCGTGCCCAGCGACGACGCGAAGATGACCTTGCGTTCTTCTTTGGTCATCGGCGCATGGGTGGTGGCTGCCGTTGTAGTAGCCATGCGGTTGTCTCCTGTAATGTAAGCACGCCCCTGGGACGCACCCGGGCCGTTGCAACTGATTATTGGAGGACAACCTTACCGCCGTCTGACGCCAAACTGACTCGAACCTTACGTGGCTAGGGACTTACCCTCGACTTTGGTCGAAAATTGGCCGTATTTAGCGGATTTACGTCACGCATGAGGGTTTTCGATAGGCACCTCGGCGAGCGGTAACGTCACTCGAATGAGTGTGCCGGTTGCTTCGGGGTGCTGTGCATCGACATGATCGAGCACGCTCACATCGCCACGATGAATCTGCACGATTTCGCGCACGATCGCGAGACCCAGTCCGCTGCCGTCGCTGTCGCTGCCGAGAATGCGATAGAAGCGCTCGAACACGCGCGGTCGCTCCGCCGCAGGAATGCCTGGCCCTGTGTCTTCGACTTCCAGGTGCACGAAGCCGTCGGACGCCTCGTGACGCAGCCGCACCGTCACCTTGCCGCCGGCCGGCGTGTAGCGGATCGCATTGTCGATCAGGTTGTTGAGCAACTCGCGCAACATTACCGGCTGCCCGGACAGATGCACCGGAAACGGCGGCTCCTCGAAGCCGAGGTCGATGCGTTTGGCGAAGGCTGCCTGAAACCAGTCCTGCATGGCGCTGCGCGCAAGCAGACTGAGGTTGAGCGGCGTGAAGGCGGCAGCGTCGTTCGCACTGTTTTCGGCGCGCGCAAGTGCGAGCAACTGATTGACGAGACGCGCGGCCTGTTCGGAGCTCATCGCGATTTGCGAGAGCGAGCGGCGCAGTTCGTCGGGAGATGTCTGACGTAACGCCAGTTCAGCTTGCATGCGCAGGCCTGCGAGCGGTGTCTTGAGCTGATGTGCAGCGTCTGCAATGAAGCGTTGCTGGAGTTTCATGTTCTGCTCAAGGCGTCCGAGCAGATCGTTCAGCGAATTGACGAGCGGCGCGATTTCCGGCGGTGCCTGTCGCGCTTCAAGTGGCGAAAGATCGTCGGGACGGCGCGCGCGAATGTGCTCCTGCAACGCATGCAGTGGCGCAAGACCGCGCGACAGTCCGAACCAGACGAGCACGATGGCCAGCGGCAGAATCACGAACTGCGGCAGGATCACGCCCTTGATGATTTCGTTAGCCAACTGGCTGCGTTTGTCGAGCGTCTCCGCGACCTGTACCAGCGCCATGCTGCCCGGTGGCTGCATGCGCGGCAGATCGACATAAGTGAACGCAACGCGAATGTCGTTGCCGCCTACGGTTTCGTCGCGAAACTGGACCACTCCGGGTTGCGGACGGTCGTCTTCATGAGGCAGCGGCAACTCTGCCGTACCGCCCACGAGTTCGCCCTTCGCGCCGAGCACCTGATAGTAGATGTTGTCGGTCGCGTCGGCGCGCAGCAGATCGCGCGCGGGCATGGGCAGCGCGAGCGTGACCTGGCCGCGATCCGAATGAACCTGCTGGGCGAGAACGTAAGTATTGGTCTCCAGCGCGCGGTCGAACGGGCCGTTGGCAATCGATTTCGCGACGAGATACGTCACCGCAATACTCATCGGCCAGAGCAGCAGCAACGGCGCGAGCATCCAGTCGAGGATCTCGCCGAAGAGCGAGCGCGGCGGCGGCTCGGCCTCGCGCTCCAAGGGCGCGCCGAAGCCCGGACGTACGAAGGGATCGGCGTAAGGGTCGAAGGGGTCGGCGACGTCTGCGGACAGGTGGCGCGGGTCGTCCTGATCGGCGTGGGACGCGTTGTCCGACGACGCAGGCGCGGCGCGATGGGGGTGACGAAAGCTCAGGCGCATCGGACGAGCCCGATCATGCTGCGTTGGCGGGGGCCGCTGCCGGCTTCTCCAGACAATATCCCAGCCCGCGGATCGTGGCGATGCGTACACCGCTCGGCTCGATCTTCTTGCGCAGCCGGTGCATGTACACCTCGATGGCGTTGTTGCTCACCTCCTCGCCCCATCCGCACAGATGGTCGACGAGCTGTTCCTTGGAGACGAGCCGTCCGGTGCGCAGCAGCAGCACTTCGAGCAATTCGAGTTCGCGCGCGGACAGATCGAGCATCTGCTCGTTGATATAGGCGGTGCGACCGACCTGATCGAAGCTCAGCGGTCCGTGGCGGATCACCGTCGAGCCGCCACCTGCGCCGCGGCGGGTCAGTGCCCGCACGCGCGCTTCGAGTTCGGCGAGGGCGAACGGCTTGGCCATGTAGTCGTCGGCACCGAGATCGAGGCCCTTCACGCGGGCGTCGACGCTGTCGGACGCGGTCAGGATCAGAACGGGCAGGTGGGAATTGCGGGCGCGCAGACGGCGCAGGACTTCGTGACCGGGAAGACGAGGTAGACCGAGGTCGAGAATCAGCAGGTCGAACGTCTGGGCGGACAGCGCGGAATCGGCTTCGAGCCCCGTTTTGACGTGATCGACGGCGTAGCCTCCCTGACGCAGCGAGCGGGTCAGGGCGTCGGCCAGAATGCTGTCATCCTCTGCGATGAGAATTCGCATGGGCGTGATAGGCTTGTGTAGGCACCAATGCCTGACGGCACGGGTGTGTCTCCTGTGATGTTGCGGCGCGTGGTTCGCGGCTTTTTTTGTCGTTTCGGCGCTTTCGGACAACAGGCACTTGCAAAGAGCACTGGTTTTTTATACAGTACCGGCAGTCACGCCTCACTCGAGCCGTCTCGCTCATCATATCAAAGGACGATTCATGGAAGAAAGCAAGAAAGGGTCTGCCAATCTGTCGGCCGAGAAAGGCAAGGCGCTCGCCGCCGCCCTCGCGCAGATCGAGAAGCAATTCGGCAAGGGCTCGATCATGCGTCTTGGCGACGGCGAGGTCGAAGCGGACATCCAGGTCGTCTCCACGGGCTCGCTGGGTCTGGACATCGCGCTGGGCGTCGGTGGTCTGCCGCGCGGCCGTGTGATCGAAATCTACGGCCCGGAATCGTCGGGTAAGACCACGCTCACGCTCCAAGTCGTGGCGGAAATGCAGAAGATCGGCGGCACCTGCGCGTTCATCGACGCAGAACACGCCCTCGACGTCGGTTACGCCAACAAGCTGGGCGTCTCGGTGCCGGAACTGCTGATCTCGCAGCCGGACACGGGCGAACAGGCCCTGGAAATCGCCGATGCGCTGGTGCGCTCGGGCTCGATCGACCTCATCATCATCGACTCGGTGGCGGCACTGGTGCCGAAGGCCGAAATCGAAGGCGAGATGGGCGATTCGCTGCCGGGTCTTCAGGCACGTCTGATGTCGCAGGCGCTGCGTAAGCTGACCGGTACGATCAAGCGCACGAACTGCACGGTGATCTTCATCAACCAGATTCGGATGAAGATCGGCGTCATGTTCGGTAACCCGGAAACGACGACGGGCGGTAATGCACTGAAGTTCTACTCGTCGGTGCGTCTGGACATCCGCCGTATCGGCTCGATCAAGAAGGGCGACGAGGTGGTCGGTAACGAAACCCGCGTCAAGGTCGTCAAGAACAAGGTGTCGCCGCCGTTCCGCGAAGCGATTTTCGACATTCTCTACGGTCAGGGTATCTCGCGCGAAGGCGAAATCATCGATCTGGGTGTCAACGCGAAGATCGTCGAGAAGGCCGGCGCCTGGTACAGCTACAACGGCGAGAAGATCGGTCAGGGCAAGGACAACGCGCGTGAATTCCTGCGCGAAAATCCGGAAATTGCCCACGAGATCGAGAACAAGGTACGTGCATCGCTGGGCGTGACGGCGATCAACGAAACCGGTGAGATCGAAGCAGAAGACGAAGCCTGATCGTTTGATTGGCGTCTGAGTTGTTGGAGCGGCAGCGCGAAGCCCTATGGTGTCGCGCTGCCGTTTTGCATTCTTGCTGCGCAAAGCAGCGCTACGATGAACTCATGATCAATCGACGTCCTCCCCGTGATCCGAATGCACCGCCGCCCCCACCGGGCGACGAGGCCGTCGCGGTCAAGCGGTCTCGCAAGCCGACGCTGAGTCTGAAAGGGCGCGCGCTATCCTATCTGGCACGTCGCGAATACAGCCGGGCGGAACTGCGTCGCAAGCTCACGCCTTACGCGGACGCCGAGGATCCCGAAGCGCTTGATCGTGTGCTCGACGCGCTTGAGCAGGAACGATGGCTGTCGAATGAGCGGTTCGCGGAAAGCGTGGTGAACCGGCGCGCCTCGCGTATGGGCACGACGCGTATCGTCGGTGAGCTCAAGCAGCATCAGGTCGACGCCGAAACCGTCGCCGCGATCTCCGAACAATTGCGGGAGACCGAACTCGCCCGCGCGCGGGCCGTCTGGCAAAAGAAGTTCGGCGAAGTCGCGGCAACGCCCGAAGCGCGCGCCAAGCAGATGCGTTTTCTGGCAGCACGTGGTTTCTCGCGTACCGTTATCAGCAAAATCGTGCGAGGTGCGGATGAGTTTTTGGACGACGTCTGACACCGATGCCATCACTTCGTTATGGATGCGTGCGCATTCATCGGCGAAGCGGTCGCCGTGTGAGACTTCACGCAACCCGCGTGAATGCTCGCGTGACACGACGATGAATCTCGTGTGACGCATGGCGTCTCGCTTATCGCGTTATGGCGTCGCACCATGCGCGCCTGTCACTCGGAATTTTGATAATCCGACCGATGGGTCGGGTAATTCCGCCTTATGCGACGGGCTTCTGCTGCGCTGCGGCAGACGGCGCTGTCGCCTATGCTAGAATCAAGATCTTTCTGCGTTCATGCATTGCACACTTCCGCATGCCGCTCTCCGCGCCTGCCCCTCGTACCTTGCGTCACCGTCGCACGATCGCTGTTGAAGCGTTTTCGCGCGAGGATGGCCTATGGGACATCGAAGCCCGACTCACCGATCACAAGGATCGGGATTTTGCATTGGCAACGGGCCTTCGCAAGGAGGGTACGCCGATCCACGAGCTATGGCTGCGGTTGACGATCGATGAGGATTTCGAAGTGCATGACGCCGAGGCCGTCTCCGATTGGGTGCCTTATCCCGGTATTTGCGATCAGATCGGCCCCGAATATCGTCAATTGATCGGTCTTAACCTGCGGCACGGCTTCCGGCGCGGGGTTCGCGAGCGCCTCGGCGGCGCGGCGGGCTGTACCCATCTCACAGAACTTTGCAGTGTCCTGCCGACGGCAGCGATTCAGGCGTTTGCCGGCGTGGTGATTGATACCCCCGACACGGCAGCGGCCACGGATGTCGATAATTCGGCACCTCCTTTCCAACTCGGACATTGTCACGCCCTGCGGTTTGATGGCGAGGCGGTGCGCCGGTTTTACCCGCGCTGGTTCAACGGCCGCGCAAACGATCGAGCGAACGAGCCCACGACGCCCGTCACATCAGAAGCGGTGCGCGATGAGGCCTCGACTCGCAAGCTCGAACCCAAACTTCCAACTCAGCAAGAAGGGAATCACGCATGAAGATTCATGAGTATCAAGGCAAGGAAATCCTCCGGAAATTCGGAGTCGCGGTGCCCCGCGGCATTCCGGCGTTTTCCGTGGACGAGGCCGTGAAGGCAGCCGAAGAACTCGGCGGTCCGGTTTGGGTGGTCAAGGCCCAGATTCACGCAGGCGGTCGCGGCAAGGGCGGCGGCGTGAAGGTTGCCAAGACGATCGAGCAAGTGCGTGAATACGCCAGCCAGATCCTCGGCATGCAACTGGTCACGCACCAGACCGGTCCGGAAGGTCAGAAGGTCAATCGCCTGCTGATCGAAGAAGGCGCCGACATCAACAACGAACTGTACGTCAGCCTGGTGGTTGACCGCGTCACGCAGAAGATCGTGATGATGGGTTCGAGCGAAGGCGGCATGGACATCGAAGAAGTCGCCGAAAAGCACCCGGAACTGATCCATCACGTTGTGATCGATCCGTCGGTTGGCCTGACGGACGCGCAAGCCGACGACTTCGCCAAGAAGATCAGCGTGCCGGAAGGTTCGGTGCCGCAAGCGCGCACGATCCTGCAAGGTCTGTACAAGGCCTTCTGGGAAACGGACGCTTCGCTGGCCGAAATCAACCCGCTGAACGTGAGCAAGAACGGCACCGTCACGGCACTGGACGCCAAGTTCAACTTCGACTCGAACGCCCTGTATCGTCATCCGGAAATCGTCGCTTACCGCGATCTGGACGAAGAAGATCCGGCTGAAGTCGAAGCCTCGAAGTTCGATCTGGCCTACATCTCGCTCGACGGCAACATCGGCTGCCTGGTGAACGGCGCCGGTCTGGCCATGGCCACGATGGACACCATCAAGCTGTTCGGCGGCGAGCCGGCCAACTTCCTGGACGTGGGCGGTGGCGCCACGGCAGAGAAGGTGACCGAAGCGTTCAAGATCATGCTGAAGAACCCGAACCTGACGGCCATTCTGGTCAACATCTTCGGTGGCATCATGCGCTGCGACGTGATCGCCGAAGGCGTGATCACGGCGTCGAAGGCTGTGTCGCTCAAGGTGCCGCTCGTCGTGCGCATGAAGGGCACGAACGAAGACCTGGGCAAGAAGATGCTCGCCGAATCCGGTCTGCCGATCATCTCTGCGGACAGCATGGAAGAAGCTGCCCAGAAGGTTGTCGCGGCTGCCGCAGGCAAGTAACCAGAACAGTCGAAGCCATTGCGGCGTGCCGCTCCCGAAAGGCTGAGCGCACACCGTCAGGCAACAGGACGAAGGAAATCAAGCAATGTCGATTCTGATCAACAAAGATACCAAGGTCATCACCCAAGGTATTACTGGCAAGACCGGCCAGTTCCACACCCGTATGTGCCGCGAATACGCGAACGGCAAGAACGCGTTCGTCGCTGGCGTGAACCCGAAGAAGGCTGGCGAAGACTTCGAAGGCATTCCGATCTACGGTTCGGTCAAGGACGCCAAGGAGCAGACCGGCGCGACCGTGTCGGTGATCTACGTGCCGCCCGCAGGCGCTGCTGCCGCCATCTGGGAAGCCGTCGAAGCCGACCTGGATCTGGCGATCTGTATCACGGAAGGCATTCCGGTGCGTGACATGATCGAAGTGAAGGACCGTATGCGTCGCGAAGGTCGCAAGACCCTGCTGCTCGGACCGAACTGCCCGGGCGTGATCACGCCGGACGAACTGAAGATCGGCATCATGCCGGGTCACATCCACAAGAAGGGTCGCATCGGCGTGGTCTCGCGCTCGGGCACCCTGACGTACGAAGCTGTGGGCCAGCTGACCGCTCTGGGTCTGGGCCAGTCGAGCGCCGTCGGTATCGGTGGCGACCCGATCAACGGTCTGAAGCACATCGACGTCATGCAAATGTTCAACGACGATCCGGAAACGGACGCCGTGATCATGATCGGTGAAATCGGTGGTCCGGACGAAGCCGCTGCCGCTGAGTGGATCAAGGGCAACATGAAGAAGCCGGTCGTCGGCTTCATCGCAGGCGTTACGGCGCCCCCGGGCAAGCGCATGGGCCACGCCGGCGCGCTGATCTCGGGCGGTGCCGATACGGCCGAAGCCAAGCTGGCCATCATGGATGCCTGCGGCATCAAGGTGACCCGCAACCCGTCGGAAATGGGCCGTCTGCTCAAGGCAGCGCTGTAATTCCCGCCGGACGACCCAGTCGTTGCCGTCGCCGGAACCGGCGGCGGCGCGTCGGGTCTTGAAAGAGGGAGCCCGGAACATCGGGCTCCCTCTTTTGTCTTTGTGCCGTGATTGGCATCATCCGTCTGACTGGTTTCAAACGTTCCCCGAGGATTTCCGCGCATGCTTGCGTTTTTTGCCGAGCTGAACTGGGCCGCCGTGCTGCAGATCATCATGATCGACATCCTGCTGGGTGGCGACAACGCTGTGGTGATCGCGCTCGCGTGCCGCAATCTGCCGGCCAAGCAACGCCTGCAAGGCATTGTCTGGGGCACGATCGGGGCAATCGTCCTGCGTGTGATTCTGATTGCGTTTGCCGTGACGCTACTCGCCGTGCCTTATCTGAAGGCCATTGGCGGGTTGCTGCTGCTCTGGATCGGTACCAAGCTGCTGGTGCCCGACCATGATGCGCACGACAGCGTCAAACCCGCCGACAAGCTCTGGACGGCGGTCAAGACCATCATCGTGGCCGATCTGGTGATGAGCATCGATAACGTGATCGCCATTGCCGGGGCTGCGGAAGGCGCGGCGGACCATCATCAATTGCCGCTGGTCATCTTCGGTCTGCTCGTGAGCATTCCGCTCATCGTCTGGGGCTCGCAACTGGTGCTCAAGGCGCTCGATCGGTTCCCGGTCATCGTGATGGCCGGGGCGGCGTTGCTCGGATGGATCGCCGGCGGTCTGATCGTCTCGGACCCGGGCATCGGTCATCTGCTGCACCTGCCAGGTGATGCGGCGAAATACACGCATTATGTGGCGTCGGCCATCGGTGCGCTATTCGTGCTGATCGTGGGGCTGGTGCTCAAGCGGCGCAGCGAGGCACGTCAGATGCGTGCAACCTCTTCGAAATAATCAGGTCCATTGCCGGGACTGAGGGGCTCGGCCGGGGCTTTCCCATGGTCGATGAATGACCGGTCGGTGTCCGATGCGTGAGCGACCGACGCACGACCGGGCGGTCTCTACGGGTGAATCTTCCGGCTTAGCATCGGACGATTCCGGGGACCCATCAGGCACGCGCCGATTTTGATCTGCGGCAGGGCATTCGCGTAAGGGGCTATGTCATACTCCGCCCACTTCCCCCCGATGTCCCTTTTGTTTTCATTGCTTTTGCAGGGAGTTACACAATGCGTCGTTTCGGCCACCGGACTACCGGTCTCGCCAAATCCCGGGGTTTCACCCTGATCGAACTGATGATCGTGCTGGCGATCATCGGCGTACTGGTTACGGCAGGGGTTCCGTATCTGCAAAATTATCTCGTGCGCGCACGTGTCGTCGAAGGATTGGGCGCTGCGGCGTCCGCCAAGGCGCTCGTGAGCGAGAACGCCATGCACGGCGCGCCGTTCAACAGCGGCTGGCAGGCGCCGAGCCCGACGGACAACGTGAGCGGCGTGAGTATCGATTCGGTGAGCGGCAACGTCACGGTGGCTTACACGCAACGCGCGGGTGACGGCGCGATCGTTCTCGTGCCGACGAGCGCTGGTGCATCGGGCACCCCTGCTGCACTCTCCGTCGGCAAGGCGCCGGAGGGGCAGATCGTCTGGACGTGCTACGCGCAGGGCCGCGAAGGCGCGCCGGGCGGCGCGACGCTACCGGGCAAGCTGGCACCGCCCGAGTGCCGTGGCGAAACGGCGGCCAAGTCGGGCTGAGTCGGGCTGAGTCGGGCTGAGTCGGCGTGGTGCACGCCGAATGACGCGGTGTTGCATTAGGCAATACGACGTCCGGCGACGCGCCCACGATAGATTCGACGACGGCTTCATGACGCGCGTCAGGCATGAAATGGCTGCCCTCGGGTGGCCATTTTTTCGTTATGCTTGCGCATCTTCCAACCGGTGCATTGCACGGCGGCGATCTTGTTTCCTCCTCTGCTTCTATCGATAATCGGGCTCACGCTGGCCCTGATCTGGGCGCTGCCCTACAACCTTGTCAAACACACGTATCCGATCTCGACGTTCTATTCGGAAGCGCTGACCTTTTGTCTTTTCGCACTGCTAGGCGCATTGTCGATGGTGGCGGTCTGGCAGCGTGACGGACGTGCGCTGCGCATGCCGCGTGTCACGTGGATGCCGCTGGCGTTTATCGCCGTCATCCTCGTGCAGCGCGCCATGATGCCGACCGAGTTACCGCAACTGATGATGACGGCGTTGCTGTATGGGGTCGCGATGATCGTCGCCGTGAACACCGGGTACTGGCTGGCGCAGTTGGGGTGGCGCGGTGCCCTCATGCGCTGGAGCGCGGTGGCCCTCACGCTTGGCGGGTTGTACGCCGTGGGCGCCCAGATCGTGCAAGCGTTTCATCTCGAAGCGAATGTGCCGTGGCTCGTGGCGAAGTACACGGTCACCGCGGCACGCCGTCTGTTCGGCAACATGTATCAGCCGAATCATCTGGCGACGTATCTGTCGATGGCGAGCGCAGCCGCGTTCTATCTTTGGTATCAGCGAAAGCTGCCCGCCTGGACGTTGCTGCTGATCCTGGCCATTTTCGACATTGGCATCTGTCTGACGGGCTCGCGCGCGCCTTGGCTGCAACTGGCGTTGCTGTGTGCGTTCGGGCTGTGGCTCGTGTGGGTGGAGCGTGTGGACGAAACGCGCAATATGCGTCGTTCGATGCGCTGGTTTGTACCCGCCGCCATTCTGCCGGTGCTGGGGCTGATGACGATGGTCGTTGGCTGGGCGAATGTGAATTGGGGGCTGCAACTCGACGGGAGTGCCGTTGCGCGCATGCAGCAGGCGGGGCAGGTGGCCGGGCGACTGAATCTTTGGCAGTACGGACTGGCGATCTTCCGGGAGCACTGGTTCTTCGGAGCAGGCTGGTCGAATTACATCGATGCACAGTTCGCGCTGGTCGACAGGCTGGGACCGGTCGAAATGGCAGACAACGCGCATAACGTCTTGCTCGACCTGCTGGCGAAGACTGGCATCGTCGGCACGCTGGCGGTGTTGTTGCCGCTCGCGTTCTGGTTTGCGCGTGCGGTGCGTGGCCTGAAGTCGGCACCGATTGCGTTTGCGTTCATCTTGCTCGGTATGCTCGCGATGCATGCGATGCTGGAGTATCCGCAGCACTATGCATTCTTCCTGCTGCCCGGGTTGTTCCTGCTCGGCTTCTGCGAGACGAAGCCGATCGATAGCGTGTCGCCGACGGCGACCGGAGCCATCAATGGTGTGATCGTGCTGTTCGCGTGCGTGGCGATTCCGTGGCTGTATCACGACTACCAGCGCGTCGAGGTGGCGTATCGCGCAGGCAAGATCGAGACGTATCGCACCGATCCGGCGCTGTTCTTCGCCCCCTATGGGGATTACGCCGTGACTGGCGCGTTGTACCTCAGTCGCGATCAGCTCGACGAGAAACTGGCCGCCCATCGTGAAGCGCTGGCGCTGGGCGCCGGGCCGACGATGATCAAACGCTACATCGTGTTGCTGGCGCTCGCCGGGCGCGACGACGAGGCGCTGCAGGACATCCAGCGTCTGAAGAACTACAACACACTGATCTTCGAGGGACAGTACGCCTCGCTGGTGCGCATGTTGCGCGCGCAGGGAGACGACCTGAAGCCGTTCGTCAAACGTGTCATCGATGCCTGGGGACGGCCGAAGGGCGAGTCCGATCAGGACGCGATGGTGATGCCGACCGACGGGACGAACCGTTCGTCTTAAGCCTTCGTCGCCCCGTCGCCTACCGGCGGGGCTTAAGCCTATACGCCGCTATCGTCCTGCTCGGTTTCTTCGGTGCGCGCCCAGAAGAAGCGGTCGGGGAAGTGACGCCCCATGCCGGGGCGGAACGCATTTTCGAGCACCTGTTGCAGATACTCCTGCGCTTCGCGCACGGCCTCGGGCACGGCGAGTCCGTTGGCGAGCATGGCGGTGACGGCGGCGGCGAGCGTGTCGATCGCACCGGCGACGTTGTGGGCCGGACGGTCCCAGGCGTCTTCGCGGACGACACCGCCATCGCTGTAGAGCGTATGAGTGAACTGCGGGGCGTTGCCGTCGCTGATCAGCACGAACTCGCAGCCGTTTTCCAGCAGGATCGAGACGGCTTCGTCGAGGGCCAGATTTTCGTTCTCCGTGATCGTCTGAGCCAACGCAACAGCGCTCTGCGGACTCACGACCAGCACGCTTGCTTGGGGCACGAGCAGGCTGGCGGTGGCTTCTCGCAATTCGTCGGTCGAGAGCAGGTGTTCGCCCGCCAGCCCGAAGTCCGGCGCAACGACGAGAGGTGTTTCGTCATAGTCCGCCACGATCTCGGCGATGGCGGCGACGTTATCGGCGTTGACTGCGCTGCCGACCTTGAAGGCGGCGACCGGCATGTCTTCGAGCAACATGCGGGCCTGATCGCCGATCCAGTCGGGATCGATGGGTTGCACGTCGTCGCACGAACGCGAGTCCTGTGAGGAGTAGCCGGTGAGCACCGACACGCCGTAGCCGCCCATGCTGGCGAAAGTGAGCAGGTCGGCCTGCACGCCGGTGGCCGAAGTGGGGTCGGAAAGCCCGAAGGTCAGGAGAATGGGTGGGGATTCAGTGTGCATGGAGGCAGGATAGACGGCGATCTGGTCAGGCTTTGGGTTCGTTGGTACCATCACGCCTTAAATGCCCGTTTCGGAGCGCTCGAAAGCGCCGTGGGCAGCGCCCGCCGGACATTGCACCGGCAGGGTTCCCACAAGACCGTCCGGCATCTCTGCCGACGGGCCCCGAAGCGGTTGACAAGCCATTGTAACGGAACGCTCGTCGCTGAAGAAAGAATGGAATACAAGAGCTGGATGTGCCTCATTTGCGGCTGGATTTACGACGAAGAGGCAGGATTGCCCGACGAGGGCATTGCGCCCGGTACGCGCTGGGAAGACGTGCCGATCAACTGGACCTGCCCGGAGTGCGGCGCCCGTAAGGAAGACTTCGAGATGGTGCAGATCTGAGGCCGCACGGCCAGGAGATGGCCCATGGTGATGTCTGAATCGTCCGCATTGTCCGGATCGTCTGGATCGTCCGGATCGTCCGAAGTGCCGCAATCGTCAACCGATTCCGTCGTCCCTGCTGCAGCGAACGCCGCGCGTGATGCACGGGATGCGCCGTTGTGGCGCCTGCCGGAAGTCGCAGAAGCGCTGACTGAAGCGTCCGATGCCTGGTCCAACGGCCCGGCGGCGGCGCTCGGCCCGCTAAGGCGCGCGAATCGGCTGCTTCAGACGAGCGGTCACGCCGACTGGGCGTTGCATGGCGAGCGCCTTGTGAAGGCGATCGCCGAAGCCGCCTATGGCGAGCCGGGCAGTCAGGACGCGCAACGCAATGCGCTGCGGCAGTTCGAGCGCGATATCTGGCAGGCGGGGGCTGTGACGCCACCTGCGGCGTCGTCGTCGCCGACATCTTCTCCGTCTTCTGCATCCCCGAGTCCCGACGGTTGGCCTGGCGCACCTACGCCGGGCGAGCTTCGTATGGCGGGATGGGCGATCGCTCAGCCGCGTCTGCATGGACTGCCCGCAGGCACGGCTCCGTTGCGCGCAGATGTCGAGCGCGTGCTCCTGCGTCTGCTGCGCCCGGACGCCGACACCCTCGACACCACGGCGGCGCTGGGGCAACTGGCCGATCTCGCGGCGGATCTGCACCGCGCCGGAGCGACCGCGCCGCTCGACTACTGGCGTCTGGCGGCAGCCTGGCTGCGCTTTGCCCGTGCGCCGCTGTCGCTGGCCGACAAGCGGCAGATCGGGCGCATGAACATGGCGCTGCGCAAGCAACTGACGCGTCCGGCCGTACCGGCCGAGGGCGGTGCAGCCGACACCTCGGCAGCCCCGGCACCGGCATCGGCTGCGAGCGGAGCCAAGGCGGCGTCGGAATTCGTCCCCGGGCACGATTTGCTCGAAGCGCTGGCGACCTGGCATGCCGAAGCACCGGATAGCTGGCTCGGCACGCTGCTGGCCGATTTCGGCGTATTGCGCCGTCCCGGCCATCTGCCCGAGCCATTGGCCGACGCTGCGCAGGCCGGCCAGAAGCAGGGGGCGGGCGCGAGTTCGCGTGACTGGCTGCGCATCGGACCGCTGGCGGTCAGGCAAGACGTCTGTCAGACGTTCCTGAGTCTGGCGGATGAGGCGCTTCCGAATCTGAACGATCCTGCGGTGGCCGCGCAAGTGGCGCAGTATTCTGCGGCCATCGGGCTTGCCCCGGTGGCGCGGCTGGCGGCCGCAGTGGCCGCTACGGGCGAACGGCTGGCCGCATCGCCCCCGGCGGAACCGGGAGGACCGGCGGCATTGGCCATGACGGTCAAGGCGCTGCGCGGCATGCTGCATCAATTCGCGGCGGACACCTATCCCGAGTCGCGTCCCGACCTGATCGCCGAGATGGCCCTGTGGCGTGAGCGTGCGCTTGACGCCAGCGTGTTCGGGCAGCGGCTAGTCACCGGGCGTGACGTTCCGTGATACAGTCGGCCCAAAGGCTGCCGCTGGCGGCCGATGGCCGTATCACGATGCGGAAATAGTTCGTCCGCTGACCGGCCGCGGCAAGTGACGCGGGGCCCCTTAGGGGTGTCAGCGTCGGCGCTGCGGGGCGCGAAACCGCAAATTCGCGAAATCGCGAAATCGCCGTACCGGGCGGCAGTCCGTCAAACAGGTTCCGATAAATTTTGGCCCTATGCCGAACGACCGTATCAACCTTACGAATCAGTTCCTCATCGCCATGCCGGGCATGGCCGATCCCACGTTTTCCGGAACCGTCGTCTATCTGTGCGAGCACAGTGAAAAGGGCGCGATCGGGCTGGTGATCAACCGTCCGACCGACATCGATCTCGCGTCGCTTTTCGAACGGCTCGATCTCAAGCTGGAAATCGATCCCCTTGCGCATCAACCGGTCTTCTTCGGCGGCCCGGTGCAGACCGAGCGCGGCTTTGTGCTGCACGACGCCACGGGCACGCCGTACAGTTCGTCGCTGTCGGTGCCGGGCGGTCTGGAGATGACCACCTCCAAGGACGTGCTCGAAGCCGTCGCCAACGGCCAGGGACCGAACCGCTTTCTGCTCACGCTGGGCCATTCGGGCTGGAGTGCCGGGCAACTGGAAGACGAAATCAGCCGTAACGGCTGGCTGACGGTGGCGGCCGATCCGGGCATCGTGTTCGATGTGCCGCCGGCCGAGCGTTTCGACGCTGCGCTGGCGCTGCTTGGCGTCACGTCGTCGATGCTTTCCGCCGACGCGGGTCACGCATGACCGCTGGCAAGACGGCGGGCAGTTCGACGGTGCTGGGTTTCGATTACGGCGAGCGCCGTATCGGCGTTGCGATCGGTAATCTGATGCTGCGCGAGGCGCGCGCCCTCACGGTCGTCGCCAATCTGAATCGCGACGTTCGCTTCGCCGAAATGGGCAAACTCATCGCCGAGTGGCAACCCGAGCTGATCGTCGTAGGCCTGCCGTGCCATCCGGACGGCACGCCGCACGAGATGACCCAGCAGGCCAAGCGCTTCGGCAATCAACTCAACGGGCGGTTCGACGTGCCTGTCGTCTGGGTCGACGAGCGCTATTCGTCCGTGGCCGCTGCGGCGGCGCTGGCCCAAGCGGGCATCAAGGTCTCGCAAAAGACGTCGCTCGACGCCGAAGCCGCCCGCATCATCCTCCAGCAGTACTTCGACGAGCATGTGCCTGCCTGACATCCCCACGCCTCACGCGACGCAGACCACCGCGGCTGCGTCGGTCATTCACGGCACGGTCACGGAACGCGCCCATGGCTAACGGCATGCTCGGTCGTCGCGGCCATCCCCAACTCACCCGCAATGGCGAACTGAAGCATCTGCTGACGGTCGAGGGGTTGCCGCGTGCTGTGCTCATGCACATTCTCGACACGGCGACGCAGTTCGTGAGCGTGAACGATGCCGACGTCAAGAAGGTGCCGCTGCTGAGCGGCAAATCCGTCTTCAATCTGTTCTTCGAGAACTCGACGCGTACGCGCACGACGTTTGAAATCGCGGCAGCGCGCCTGTCCGCAGATGTGCTGAATCTGAATATCAATGCGTCGTCGACGAGCAAGGGCGAGACGCTGCTCGACACCATCGGCAACCTGTCGGCGATGCATGCGGACCTGTTCGTCGTGCGTCACGCGCAATCGGGTGCGCCGTATCTGATTGCCGAACATTGCGCGCCGCACGTCCACGTGATCAACGCAGGTGACGGACGCCACGCGCACCCGACGCAGGGCTTGCTCGATATGTACACGATTCGCCATCACAAGGGCGAATTCCAGAATCTGACGGTGGCGATCGTGGGGGACATTCTGCACTCGCGCGTCGCCCGCTCCGACATTCACGCACTGACGACGCTCGGCGTGCCCGAAGTGCGCGCCATCGGCCCGCGCACGCTGCTGCCGACGGGCCTTGAGCAACTCGGGGTGCGCGTGTTTCACGACATGGACGAAGGGTTGCGAGACGTCGACGTCATCATCATGTTGCGGTTGCAGAACGAACGCATGAACGGCGCGTTGTTGCCGTCGGCGTCCGAGTACTTCAAGTATTACGGACTGACGCCGGCGCGTCTGGCGCTCGCGAAGCCCGATGCGATCGTGATGCATCCCGGACCGATGAACCGAGGCGTGGAGATCGACTCCGCAGTGGCAGACGGCCCGCAGTCGGTCATCCTCGAACAAGTCTCGTTCGGCATCGCCGTGCGGATGGCGGTGATGAGTATCGTCGCCCAGAACAACGGAAATAACGGGTAAGCGCGCCATGAAACTGCATCTGAAGGGTGGCCGCGTGATCGATCCTGCAACGCGTCTCGACCGCGTGCAGGACGTCTTTATCGCCGACGGCGAACTGCTGACGCTCGATGCATCGCCGGCCGACTTCACGGCCGAGCGCACCGTCGACGCGAAAGGGCTGGTCGTCGTGCCGGGCCTCGTCGATCTGTCCGCGCGGCGGATGACGGCGTCGAGCGAAGCGACGGCGGCGCTTGCCGGTGGCGTGACGCGCGTGGTGTGCCCGCCCGACACCGATCCCGTACTCGACGAGCCGGATCTCGTGGAGATGCTGCAATTGCGCGCCCGCGCAACGCATCTCGCGCAGGTTCATCCGCTGGGCGCGCTGACGGTCGGCCTCGCGGGCCGCGAACTCACCGAAATGGCGCAACTGACGCAAGCCGGATGCATCGGGCTATCGCAAGCGAACGCCGCAATGGCCGATAACCGCACGCTGCTGCGCGCGCTGCAATACGCCGGTACGTTCGGGCTGACGGTCTGGCTGCGGCCGCAGGATGCGGCACTCGCGGCGGGTGGCGTGGCCGCGAGCGGTGCGGTGGCGTCGCGTCTCGGGTTGGTCGGCATTCCGGTCGCGGCCGAGACCATCGCGCTGCATACCATTCTCGAACTCGTCCGCGTGACCGGTACGCGCGTGCACCTGTGCCGCCTGTCGTCGGCGGCTGGCCTGGCGCTTGTGCGCGCGGCGAAAGCCGAAGGATTGCCGGTGACGTGCGACGTCGCCGCGCACCATCTCCATCTCACGGACATGGACATCGGGTACTTTGACGCGCAATACCGGCTCGATCCGCCGCTGCGTTCGCAACGTGATCGCGAAGCCGTGCGCGAAGCTACCCGAGACGGTACGATTGACGCTGTTTGCTCGGACCATACGCCGCTTGCGCCCGACGCCCGACTCGTCCCGTTCGCTGAAGCCGAGCCAGGGGCAACGGGCCTCGAACTGCTCCTGTCGCTGGTGTTGAAGTGGGCCGACGAGTCGCGCGTGCCGCTCGTCGACGCGCTCGCCCGGGTGACGCACGGTCCCGGCCAGCGATTGGCGGCGGTGGCGCCGGGGGCTGGCCGTTTGTCGCCGGGCCACGCGGCGGACGTTTGCGTGTTTGCGCCGTCGACGTACTGGACCGTGTCCGCGCCGCAGTTGCGCAGCGCCGGTCATAACACCCCGTTTCTGGGATACGAACTCCCGGGCCAGGTACGGCTCACGCTGGTCGGTGGCCACGTGGCGTACGAAGCCCCTTGCGTCTAGGATGCGATTGCCGTGCTGTTGATCAAAAAACTTCGTCTTGGCCTGCATCTCGCGCGCGGCATGTTGACTGCGGCGACGCTGTTTCCGTTTCTGTCGCAGGCGCAGAAGGATCGTCGCATCCGTGCATGGTCGCAGAAGCTGCTGAAATTGTGCGGCATGCGTCTGGAAGTGGAGCAGCACGCGCCGGTGCCGGAAGGGGGCGTGATGCTGTTGTGCAATCACGTGTCGTGGATCGACATCTTTGCCCTCAATGCGTGGCAACCGGTGCGTTTCGTCGCCAAGGCGGAGATTCGTCACTGGCCGCTCGTCGGCTGGTTGTGCGTGCAGACGCGTACGATCTTCCTGCAACGCGAGCGCCGTGCCGATGCGCGCCGAATCATGCATTACCTGGCCGATTGTCTGCGCGACGGCGACGTCATCACCGTCTTCCCTGAAGGCACGACGACGGACGGCCGCAGCCTGCTGCCGTTCCATGCGAATTTGTTGCAAGCACCGGTCACGACGGGTAAGCCGGTCCAGCCGCTGTGTCTGTTCTACACGGACGCGGCAAGCGGACGCCACACGATGGCTCCGGCCTATATCGGCGAGACGAGCCTGATCGAATCCATCGACATGATTTTGCGTGCGCCGCCGATGACGGTGCGACTGTCGATCGGCGCACCGCAATATCCGCAAGATGGCGAGCATCGCCGCGAGTTCACGTTGGGCGCGCAGCAGGCCGTGGGCGCTGCATTGCAGGGCTTCCTGCCCGAAGCCGTGTTGCCGGAAAGCGGCTCGGTCGGTTCGCGTGCGTCGGGACTGGGTGACGACGAGAGCGATGCCGTGCAGGCGGTTCAGGCCTGATTTGGCCGAACGGAATGAAAAACGGCGCCTGCGGGGCGCCGTTTTCGTTTGATGCTGAGGGGGACGTGTCGGACGTTCGCTGCGTCGATCACTCGCCTTTGCGTTTGGTCCCTTTGTCTGTCTTGTCGGCCTTCTCCAGTTTGCGCGCGGCCTTTTCGACCTTACTGAACTTATCGAACTTATCGAGCTTCTCGGCTTTCGCCGCCTTCAGTGCGTCCTCTGCCTTGTCGGCCGTCTTCATCTTGCTGCGCTTCTTGTCTGCGAAGGCAAGCGGGTCGCGAATCTGCGGGCAGTCGATCTGAATCAGCTCGCGCCCGGCGGGCGCGTCGGCGAGTTTCACCGCCGTGAGCTTGCCGCCCCAGACGCAGCCTGTGTCCAGACCGAGGATGTTGTCGCGCATCACCAGCCCGAGCGCCGACCAATGCCCGAAGACCATCGTGACGTCTGCCGTGCGACGGCCCGGGGCGTCGAACCACGGCTTGAGCGTTTCGGTCGAGGCGTCGGCACCTTCCTTGATCTTGAAGTCGATCCGTCCGTCGGCTGAGCAAAAGCGCATCCGCGTGAGCGCGTTGATCGTGAGTCGTCGGCGGTCTTCGTCGCTCAGGTCCGGCTGCCACTGGTCGGGCTGATTGCCGAACATGCGCGAGAGGAATGTCTTCCAGTCGTCGCTGCGCAGTTGCGTCTCGACATCGCGCGCGAGCGAGACGACCTGCTCGGCGTCCCACTGCGGCAGCACACCGGCGTGCACCATCAGATGCCCGTGGGCGAGATGGGCCAGCGGCTGACGGCGCACCCAGTCGATGAGCGCGTCACGGTCGGGCGCGTTGAGAATGTCGTCGAGGGTGTCGCTGCCATGCGCCTGACGCACGCCTGCGGCCACGGCCAGCAAATGCAGATCGTGATTGCCGAGTATGGCGGTGACACGATCGCCCAATGCAATGACCTGACGCAGGGTATCGAGCGAGCGCGGGCCGCGATTGATCAGATCGCCGGCCAGCCAGAGATCCGCGTCCTGCGGGAGGCGCTCGAGTAGTTGTTCAAACGACGTTTGGCAACCTTGGAGGTCGCCGATGGCATAGATGTCACGCATCGCAATGGTGGCGCTGTCTTGTCTTGTTGTCCCGATCAGGGGGCTTCCGTGTGCCGCGGCCGCGCACCTTGTCAGGTGCGTCGCCCCCCGTGGTCATTCATTTCTTGTAGATCAGCCAGCGCGGCACTTTGAAGCGGACGATGCTCAGGTACAGCCACACATACGTCACCATGAAGGCGACGCAGCACAGTGCGAGCACCACGCTATGCCGCCAGAAGACCGTCGCCGGGATCACTGCCAGCAAGCATAGCAGCCAAAGGTACGGAGAGGTCAAGGAATTGCGCTGTGTGAGCGCACTCGCCGTGCGTGCCCCGGCCGCCCAGCGCATCAGTCGTTTGTAGACCAGCATGTGCAGATGGACGCCGTCGGGGATGCCGGGCGACATGCCGCGCACGAAGCGCTTGCGATAGATCGAGAAGCAAACTTCGAAGGCCGGGTAGATCACCATCAGCGCGGGATACCACGGCGAGACCTGCGGGTTGCGCATGACCAGCAGCACGGCAATCTCGGCCAGCATGAAGCCAAGGAAATAGGCCCCGCCATCCCCCAGAAAAATCAGTCCGCCGGGGAAGTTGAAGATGAAGAAACCCAGGATGGCGCCCACCATGATCATCGACGTGGTAAGCACGATGGGGTCCTGCACCTGAAACCCGACATAGCCGAGCGACGCGAACATGATCATTGCGACCATGGCGGCGAGTCCGTTGAAGCCGTCGATGATGTTCACGGCATTGGCCATGCCTGCCACGCACAGCACGGTGAGCGGCACCGACACGGCGGCCACGATCAGGGCGCGGTCGACCACGCCGATGTCGACGCGGGTGATGTGAATGTCGAGCACGAGCCACGCGAGCAGCGCCGCGAACATCGTGCAGACGAGGCGTACCGTCGGCGATACCTTCTTGGTCAGATCTTCGATGAAGCCGGACAGGAACGCAGGCAGGCCGCAGGCGACGAGCAGCAGAATGTCGCGCGACACTTTGGGGTAGGAAAAGCCGAGCGCCGTGGCCGCGACGAGCAGGCCGGCGAGAATGCCGACACCGCCGATGCGTGGCACCGGACGCACGTGAAACTTCTGCACGCCGGCGACATCGCTATCGCCGGAGAAGCGGGAGTGAACGTGCGCGTAGCGAACGATCAGCAGCGTCGCGACGAACGACACGACGAGGGCGATGGCAAGACTCAGCATGATACGGGAAGGGATCCGAGAATCCGAAAATACTCTGCAATGACGATATGTTCGTCGAATTCGCGCGCTACTTTAGCACGCCCGGCGTCACCCATTTGCGCGAGCGCGGCCGAGGATGTCCCGGCCACCGTGCGCAGACAGGCGGTCAATGCGGCGGCGTCGCGCGCAGGCACGAGATGCCCGGTGACGCCGTTATCGATCACATCGCGGCAGCCCGGCACGTCGCTAGCGATGAGCGGCCGGCCCATCGCACTAGCTTCGAGCAACGTGCGCGAGAGGCCTTCGCGGTACGACGGCAGCACCACGCAGTGGGCGTTCGCGATGAAGGGTCTCACGTCGCTGGTCGTGCCGAGGTACTCGACGACGCCTTCGCGTTGCCAGGCCTCGACTTCGCTGCGAGTGATGGCCGTGGGGTTCTCGACGTCTGCGGCGCCCAACATCTGAAACGCGATATGTGGCATTTGCGCACGCAATGTTCGCGCGGCTTCCACGTACTCCAGTACGCCTTTGTCGCGCAGCAGTCGCGCGATGAGCAGGAACCGCATCGGCGACGGCGCCGTGTCCTTCGCGGTGTCCGACGCGGGCCACGGGGCTTGGGCGAAATGGGTGAGGTCGACACCTTCGCCCGGGAGCAGACGTGTCTTGGCGAGGGCCACGAGTCCTCCATCTACAAAGGCACGATGGTCTTCGACGTTGAGAAACCAGTTCTCTACCGTGTGACGGAACGCCACACGGTAGAGCTGCCGCGCCAGTCGCGTCGTCAGCGATTCACGAATGAAGACATAGCCCAGGCCGGTCGTCATCGACACGGCAGGGATGCGTGCGAAGTGCGCGGCGATGGAACCGTAGATATTCGGCTTGATGGTGTAGTGAAAGACGACGGCGGGCCGCACCTCCCGGTACAGCCGATAGAGCCGCCACATCAACCCGAGGTCTTGCACCGGGTTCTGACCTTTGGCCGCCATCGGCACGCAGTGGACGATGCAACCCATTTCGGCGAGCCGAGCGGCGAATTCGTCGTTGGGCGCGGCGACGTGCACCGGGTGGCCCGCGGCTAGCAAAGCGGCGATGGGGCCACGCCGGAAGTTGTAGATCGACCAGAAGGTGTTGGAGCAGAGCAGGACTGGAGATGCTATTGATGTTGCCATGACGAAATCAGTTGCCCGCGCGTGGCATGGCGCGCAGGTGCGAGTAAATGTCGAGCCATCGCGTCACGATGGCGTCGAGCGAGAAGTGCGTGACGATGCGCTCGCGGTTGGCCGTGCCGATAGCCTGACGTGTTTCGGGACTGACGCGCAGTTGGCGAAGCAGGGCGTCGCCGAGGGCCTGCGCATCGCCGACGGGCACCAGCATGTTGTGTGCGCCATCGTGTTGGGCATCGCCCAGCAGTTCGCGAACCCCGCCGCAGTCCGTCGACACGATGGGCAGGCCGCTCGCCATCGCTTCGCCGACCACCAGCGGCAGCCCCTCCCACGCGGACGACATGGCATACACGTCGGCCGCTTGCATCCACTGTGCGATGTCGTTGCGACGGCCGAGCAACGTCACGGCGTGCGCGAGGCCGAGGGCGTCCACGTGCGCCTGCACAGACGCACGCAACGGGCCTTCGCCCGCGACGAACAGTCGCGCTCGCGGCAGGGCGTTTGCGACGTGCGCGAAGGCGTCGATCAGCGTTGGATAGTCCTTCGCTTCGACCATCCGTCCGGCGGCGAAAACGACCAGGGCGTCAGCGTCCGGCAATACGTCGGACGCATCGCGCCAGGCCGCGCGTGCCTGCGCGTCCGGATGGTAGCGCCCGGTGTCGATACCATTGGGCATGGTGACGATGCGCGTGGCGGGCGCGGCCCGTTGCGCGACGAATGCGGCGACAGCGTCGTCGCTCACATTGGTCGTCAGATCCGTCCATCGATCGGTGAATTGATACGCGAGCATGCGCGCGCGGCCGCCTTCGTTGCGGCTGTGGGCGCTCGTCACCAGCACCGGCACGGGCGCAAACCATCGTGCGACACGTGCCATCAGGTTGGCGTGGACCATGTGGGCGTGCACGACATCCGGTCGCCAAGTCCTCAGATACGCCGCAAACCGGGCCAGCGCCCCGATCAGCGACCCCGGCGATTTGCCCGCTTTCAGTTCGACGAGCGTGAACTGCGGCGACGTCAGTAGCGCAATGGCGCATGGGCCCGTCAGCGAGACGAGCGTGACGTCGTGGCCGCGTGCGAGAAACCCCCGCGCGAGATCGGCGACCTGCGTTTCCGCGCCGCCGAGTTGCAGCCCCGTGACGAACAAAACGATCTTCATCGCGTGGCCTCCGTGGCGGGGAGATTGTTCGGCACATCGTCCGTCCATAGCGCTTCCCAGCGCTCGGCAATGGCATCCGCACGGAAGTCCTGCGCGTGCGCGTAGCCGGCCAACCCGAATTGACGGCGCAGCGCGGCGTCGCCGATCAGTCGACGCAGTGCATCGGCCAATGCCGGAATATCGCCGTCGTCCACGACGAGGCTGTCGACGCCGTCGTGCAGCAGGGCGCGCGGTCCGGCGTCGGCCGCGAAGGCGACGACCGGTAGCGCATACGCCTTGGCTTCGAGCAGCACCAGTCCGAAACTCTCGCGTCGCGACGGCAGGCAGTAGATCGACGCGCGTGCGTAGTGTTGCGCGATGTCGGACACGGCGGGCAGCAGCCGGACGGTGTCGCCAACGCCGGCGTCGCGCGCCTTCGCGAGCAGCGCCTCACGCAATTCGCCATCGCCGACGATATGCACCTGCCAGCCCGGCGCGTCGGCGGCGATGCTCGTCCACGCATCGATCAGTCGATCGAAGCCCTTATCGGCGATGAGACGGCCCACGGCAAGAATGCACCGCTCGTCGCCGTGTGCAGGCGGCGTGCCGGGCATCGTGATGCCGAGCGGATTGGCCACCGTGACGAATTGCGCATGCGCGTCGGGATGATGCGTCTGCCAGGCGCTGCGGTCCGCATCCGTGAGCACGACGACCGCGTCGTAGCGACGCGCGGCCAGCGCACGGGCCCATCGACGTGCGCGACGGCCGAGGTCGCTCGCATACGTGCTGTGCTCCCACGCGATGCGCCGTAGCGGCAGGCCCAGCGTTGCGGGCACGGTGAAGAGCGCGAGCATCGGGTCGACGTCGATCATCACCTCGATGCCATGCTCGCGAACATAGCGCCGCACCTGCCGAACGATGGACACATAGTGACGTTTGAACGCCCGGCGTGCAGCGAATAGCGCGTGATGCGCGACACCGGGGGCGAGCGGGAAGACGGGGGTGTGACCCCACAGCGACAGCACGTGGACGCGATGGCCGCGCGCGGCAAGGGCGTTGGCCAGCGTCGCTGTGGCGCGTTCGGCGCCGGCGAAGGCGGCGAGCGTGCCCGTGAACAGGCAGATCGTGCGTGCGCAGAGCAAAGGATTCATGACATTGGAGCCGGAAGTCGTCATCGTCTCAATCCCGCCGAAGCAGCCACACGCCGAGCATCAGCGCGGCAGCGTAGCCCGCGCCATAACCCAGCGCCCCGGCCAGTGCACCGAGCTGCGGTGCCAGACTCCGCACGACGACGAATGCCACGACGCCCGCGCACAGCCATTTCGCGATCACCCAGCGGCCAGCGCCGCGACGCACGAGCGTGAGGTTCAGGGCGGCGTCGGCGAACACGAGAATCCCCATGAGCGCCGAGACGCGCAGGATCTGCGCCGATTCCGCGAACCCTGCGCCGTATATCAGATGCACGATCCACGGCGCGAGCACGGCGATCGGTATCGCCAGACTGGCACCCGCGGCGACCATGAGCCAGACGGCGCGGACCGTGTTGCGTCGCGCCGTCAGGTTGTCCATCGTCTGAAAAATCAATTGCGGTGCGAGGGAGTTTGCAATGATCGGTGCGACGAGCACAAAGTTCTCCGTGACCTGCATGGCGGCTGCGTAAGCGCCCAGTTCCGAGAGCGGAATGATCGGCTTGAGTACGAGCTGGTCGATGCGCTTGAACAGGATCATCAGCATCAGCCCGCCCCAGAACGTCGATCCGCTTGCGAGCAGATCGAGCAGCAGGCGGCGGCGCCAGACGACTGCTGTCTTCGGCGAATGCCGCAGGTAGTAGCGCACGAGCAGTGCGGCGGCCACGACCGCCTCGACGGCGTAGACGACAGCGAAAGCCGCCACGTTCGCATGGGTGACGAACAGCACCGCGACCAGCGCAAGCTTCACGAACAACGCGCAGAGGTTGGCCGTCACACTGGGCCGGTTGAAGGTGCGGGCTTGCAGCCAGGCGATCACGATGCCCGACGGCTCGCGGAACCACAACGCCACCCCGAGCCAGAGCGCCACGACGACCAGATCCGATTCCGCAAAGCCGACGACATAGATCGTGAGGATCGTATAGGCGACGGCGGCCGCCGCCAGCCGCAGCACGAAGGCATGCGCAATGACCGTGCGCTGTTCGTCTTCCGGCTTGCCGACCAGTCGGGGCACCACGACCTCGCTGCCGCACAGCAGCGTCAGCGACGCGGCGAGAAACACGAGCGATTGCGCGTACTGAAACAGGCCGAACTGGGCCGCGCCGAGACTGCGCGCGAGCAGGCCCGAGACGGCAATGCCGCCGGCGATCTGTGCACCGCGCTCGGTGAGCATCCAGAGGATGTTGCGAAAGATGGTCCGATAGGTTCGGTAGGGCATGGGGCGCTCGCGCGTCTCACTCGTTATCGAGATAAGCAAAACCGGCCTTGTGAGGCCGGTGCGGTGAACCGAAACTGGGACTGTCGGCGCTCGCCTGCCGGCGGGGCTACGGTCGGTAAGGCGAAAGTAGGCGCTGGCTGACAAGGGTTTTGGGAAATGCCGCAGTGCGGCGAAGTCCCGTATAATTTTAGCGTAATGCAGCCGCTCCCGGCCGGGCTTCCCGCCGGGATTTGCGTTTGTGATGCTAGCGGCTCCGATAGCTCTTTTTGGGCGCTTGACGGCGATTTTCGCCGACTGCTCAGCTTTCTCCCCCTCGTTTCCGAGAGACTCTTTCCCATGACGCAAACCACGCAAGTTTCGCCTGCGATTTTCAAGGCTTACGACATTCGCGGCATCGTCGGCAAGACGCTGGATGCCAATGTCGCGCACCTGATCGGACGCGCTTTCGGCACGGCGCTGCGTCGCGAAGGTGGCAACGCGGTCGTCGTCGGCCGTGACGGCCGCCTGTCCGGCCCCGAACTGGTCGGCGCACTGTCCGACGGCCTGCGCGCCGCTGGCGTCGATGTGGTCGATATCGGCGTCGTCGTCACCCCGATGGTGTACTTCGCCACGAACGTGACGCTGCACGGCCGCGTCGTCGACTCCGGCATCATGGTCACAGGCAGCCACAACCCGCCCGACTACAACGGTTTCAAGATGGTGCTGCGCGGTCGCGCGATCTACGGCGACGCGATTCAGGGTCTCGCCAAGCTGATCGAGGCGCAGGACTTCGAAACGGGGCAGGGCACCTACACTGCCGACGAAATCGGCGAGTCGTATCGCGCGCGTATCGTCAACGACGTGCATCTGGCGCGTCCGATGAAGATCGCCGTGGACTGCGGCAACGGTGTGGCGGGCGCGCACGCCCCGGCGCTGTTCCAGGCGCTCGGCTGCGATGTCGTCGAACTGTTCTGCGACGTCGACGGCACGTTCCCGAACCACCACCCGGACCCGGCGCATCCCGAAAACCTTCAGGACCTGATCCACACGCTGCAAACGACCGATGCCGAAATCGGTCTGGCGTTCGACGGCGATGGTGACCGTCTCGGCGTGGTGACCAAGGACGGCCAGATCATCTATCCGGACCGTCAACTGATGCTCTTCGCCGCCGAAGTGCTGAGCCGTAATCCGGGCGAGAAGATCATTTACGACGTGAAGTGCACGCGTAATCTCGCGAGCTGGGTGCGCAAGCACGGCGGCGAGCCGTTGATGTGGAAGACGGGCCACTCGCTGGTCAAGGCCAAGCTGAAGGAAACGGGTGCACCGCTCGCTGGCGAAATGAGCGGCCACGTGTTCTTCAAGGACCGCTGGTACGGTTTCGACGACGGTCTGTACACCGGTGCGCGTCTGCTCGAAATCCTCTCGAAGTCGGCCGACCCGAGCGCTGTGCTCAACGCGTTGCCCAACTCGATCTCGACGCCGGAGCTGCAAATTCCGCTGGCCGAGGGCGAGAACTTCGCGCTGATCGACAAGCTGCGCGAGACCGCCAGGTTCGACGGTGCGCAGGACATCGTCAAGATCGACGGCGTGCGCGTCGAGTACCCGGACGGGTTCGGTCTTGCGCGTTCGTCGAACACCACGCCGGTCGTGGTGCTGCGCTTCGAAGCCGACAGCGACGCCGCCATCCAGCGTATTCAGGACGATTTCCGCCGCGCGATTCTGGCCGTCAAGCCCGACGCCAAGCTGCCGTTCTGAAGCCGCAGGGCCGCCATGAGCCTGCGCTTCACGGCCGCCTGAATGGTCACCTAAGCCTGACCTGAGG
Source organism: Pandoraea oxalativorans (assembly GCF_000972785.3). Classification (NCBI taxonomy): domain Bacteria; kingdom Pseudomonadati; phylum Pseudomonadota; class Betaproteobacteria; order Burkholderiales; family Burkholderiaceae; genus Pandoraea; species Pandoraea oxalativorans. The sequence continues at coordinate 4,761,648 of NZ_CP011253.3, read as the reverse complement.
GTCACCGGGCCGTCGTTGGACGATGGCCCGGAATGGCCTTGTAAGGCGGTTGTCGCGTAGTTCATGGCCGGGCGAGGGCGTCAATCATGATTGGCGGGCCGGGACGGGGTAAAATCGCGGTTTTGCTCACGAGGCCCGGCCGAACCGCCGGGGCGTTCGGTTGCAGGTTCTGATCGTCAAAGTCTCGTCGCTCGGCGACGTCGTCCATAACATGCCCGTGGTGCAGGACATCCTGCGCCAGTATCCCGACGCCCAGATCGACTGGGTCGTGGAAGAGGGATTCGTCGACCTCGTCAAACTCGTGCGCGGTGTGCGCCGGGTCATTCCGTTTGCCTTGCGCCGTTGGCGCAAGAAGCCGTTCGCGGCACGCACCTGGCAGGAGATCGGTGCGTTTCGTCGCGCGTTGCGTGAAACCCCTTACGACTACGTCATCGACACGCAGGGTCTGGTCAAGACCGGCTGGATCGCACGCACCGCACGTGGTGCGGTCTGGGGACTGGGCAACCGCACGGAAGGGGCCAGCTACGAATGGCCGGTGCGCTATCTGTATCGGCACATGGTGCGCATCGAGCCGCACACGCACGTGGTGACGCGTTCGCGCCTGCTGGTGGCCGAGGCGATGGGCTTCAAGCTGCCGGGCGAGATCGACTTCGGCATCGCCACCGAGCGGGCCGATCACAGTCAGTGCCCGGAGCGACCGTACGCGGTGTTCGTCCATGCGACTTCGCGAGACGACAAGACCTGGCCGGAAGACGACTGGGTCGCACTGGGTCGCGATCTCGCTTCGCAGGGATTGCTCATCGTGTTGCCGTGGGGCAGCGCTGCCGAGCGTGAGGTGTCGTTGCGTCTGGCCGCTGCGCTGGGCGAGCACGCCTGGGTGCCGCCGAAGATGAACCTGTCGCAGGTCGTCGGCCTGATCGATCGCGGGGCGATCACCGTTGGCGTTGACACTGGGCTGGTACATATCGCCGCAGCGCTGAATCGTCCGACCATCGAGCTATACAATTTCAGCACCGCGTGGCGCACCGGCGGGTTCTGGTCGCCGCGCATCGTCAATCTCGGCGACGCCGAACACAAGCCGACGCTCGTGCAGGTGCGCGACGCCGTGCAGGCGCTGGCACCGGCGCTGACCTCGCCGCCGATGTCGTCGCCTGCCGGGGTGCCGAGTGGCACTGCCGCGTCTGAGGAGGACTGAATCGCATGAATCAAAACACCCAAGCTAACGACGCCAGCGAATCGGGCGAGCGCAGCCAGATCGTCACCGTCGCCTCGGGCGACTGGCAGGGCGCTCAGTTGCCGGTTGCGCGCGAAACGCTGGTGGCCGACGTCGAAGCCGGCAAGGTGCTGTACTTCCCGCATCTGGCCTTCGCCCTCGACGCCGCCGAGCAAACGTTGCTCGATCCGAAAATCGCCGATCCCAAGCGCAAGAACATCAGCCTCGACCCGAAGACTGGCGTGCTCGTGGGCGTTGCCGCCGACGACGCCACGCAGCGTGCCGTTCACGCACTGGTCAAGCGCTACTACACGCAGGCGTGCAGCCTGATCGACGGGCTGATGCCGGAGTATCGCGGCAAGCTGCGCGCCGCACCGACGAGCCTGCGACTGCATCAGGTCGAGACGCGACAAACCTCGTGGCGCAAGGACGACAGCCGTCTGCACGTCGACGCTTTCCCCTCGCGTCCCAACTACGGCGAGCGCATTCTGCGCGTGTTCACCGATATCAACCCGGCCGGTCAGCCGCGTGTGTGGCGCGTGGGCGAGCCGTTCGAGGACGTCGCGAAACGCTTCCTGCCGAAGGTGCCGACACAGTGGCCGGGCTCGGCGTGGCTGCAAAACGCCGTGGGCATTACCAAGCGCCCGCGCAGCGCCTACGACCACATCATGTTGCATCTGCACGATGGCATGAAGGCCGACATGGGGTATCAGCGCGACGCTGACCAGCAGACCATGCCGTTCCCGCCGGGCAGCGTCTGGATCTGCTTCTCGGATCAGACGTCGCATGCGGTGATGTCCGGCCAGTTCATGATGGAACAGACCTTCTTCCTGCCCGCCGACGCGATGGTGCACCCCGAGTGCTCGCCGCTGGCGGTATTGCAACGTCTTACGCATCGCGCGCTGATCTGAATGTTGCTGCGTCTCGTCTATCGCGCGCTCTGGTGGATCGTCGCTCCGCTGGCGGTGGTTCGTCTGTGGTGGCGCGGCCGGTTCGAGCCGGGCTATCGCCGCCACATCGGTGAGCGTTTCGGCTTCTACAGTACGCCGCCGTACACCGGCCGTCCGCTGATCTGGGTGCATGCGGTCTCTGTCGGGGAGACGCGTGCCGCGCAGCCGCTTATCGACGCGTTGCTGGCGCGCTATCCGTCGCACGGCGTCTTGCTCACGCACATGACGCCGACGGGACGCGCCACGGGCGAAAGCCTGTTCGGCGATCGCGTGGTGCGGTGCTATCTGCCGTACGACATGGTCGGTCCGATCCGGCGCTTCCTGAAGCACTGGCGGCCGAGCGTCGGCATGGTGATGGAGACGGAAGTCTGGCCGAACCTGATCTTCACTTGCCGCGAAGACGGTGTGCCGCTGGTGCTGACCAATGCCCGCATGTCGGCGCGCTCGTTCCGTCGCGCGGCGCGCTTCGGCGACGCGACTAAACCCGTCTACGGCGGATTCAGTCGCGTGCTGGCACAAAGCGACGCCGATGCCGAGCGTCTGCGCATGCTGGGGGCCAGCGACGTCGATGTGATGGGCAACCTCAAGTTCGACATGACGCCGCCGCCTGCGCTGCTGGCGCTGGGCGCACGCTGGCGCGAGCGCTTCGGCGACCGTAAGGTGTGGCTGGCGGCGAGTACGCGCGACGGCGAGGAAGCGCAGGTGCTTCAGGCGCGTGCGATGCTCGCGTCCGCCTCCGACGTGGGACGTCGCTCGCTGCTGGTGCTGGTGCCGCGTCACCCGCAACGTTTCGACGAAGTGGCGGCGATGCTCGAAAAGGTCCGCCTGAATTACGTGCGCCGCAGTGCATGGCCGGACGACGACACGCCGCTGCCAGCCGACGTCGACGTCGTGCTGGGCGATTCGATGGGCGAGATGGCCGCTTACTTCTCGGCCGTCGACGTCGCGTTTATCGGCGGGAGTCTGCTGCCGCTGGGCGGCCAGAATCTGATCGAAGCATGTGCGGCGGGCACGCCCGTGGTGTTCGGGCCTCACATGTTCAACTTCACGCAGGCCAGCGAAAACGCGTTGGCAGCTGGCGCAGCGCGGCGTGTGAGCGATGCCGGTGAGCTGGCGTCGACGCTCGCCGACCTGCTGATCAACGACGACAAGCGGCTGGCGATGCGCACGGCGGCGTTGCTGTTCGCGAAGCAGCATCAGGGGGCGACCGCCCGTACCGTCACCGCACTGGGACGCTGGCTCGATACCGGATTCGTTGCACCGCAGGAGTGAATCGATAAGCCGTTGCAACGCCGACGTCGGAAAGCAAAAAGCCTCGCATGCCAGAACGGTCATGCGAGGCTTTTTGCTTTGATGCAGACGATGTCAGCGACGTAGCGGCGCTGTCGTACCCGGTCGCACACCGCGCGCTGGCAGAGCGGTGCCTGCGTTTGCCGGGGTCGCTTCGCGGGCACCGGCCATGGCGGCGGAGGCGTCCGGATTCTCGGTCAGCAACGCGTTGAGCAATTGCAAGTCCGTATCGACGAGCGTGGCGGCGCTGGCCTTCAACTGGAGGCTGGAGAGCAGCGTGCTGTAGCGCGCCTTGGCGAGATCGCGCCGCGTGGTGAAGAGCTTGTCTTCGGCGTTGAGCACGTCGGCGTTGATACGAATGCCGACCTGGTAGCCGAGCTTGTTCGATGCGACCGACGACTGCGCCGATTGTTCGGCCGCTTCGAGCGCCCTGACCTGCGCCAGTCCGCTCGACACGCCGAGGTACGACGTGCGCGCGCTCAGCACGGCCAGACGTCGTGCATCGTCCAGATCGCTCTGCGCCTTGTCTTCGAGCGCCAGCGTCTGACGCATCTTGCTCTGCACCGAGCCGCCCGAGAAGATCGGGATGCTGACCTGAATGCCGATCTGCCCCGCCGAACTCGGCCCCGTGCCCTGACTCGACGGACTGGACATCGCGGACGACAACAAGCTGTTAGCGTTGCCGACGTTCGAATGCGCACCGGCGGCCACCAGATCGACGGACGGCATATAGCCCGACTTCGCCTTCGACGTTTCGCGTCGCGCGATTTCCAGCGTGAGCGATTGCAATTGCACGCCGTAGTTGGCTTGCTCGGCTTGCGTGACCCAGTCGGCGACGTTGTTCGGTTCGGGCGAGGGCAGTGTCGAACCGGCACGCAGCGTGGCGAGCGAGCCCACGGGATGGCCGACGATGCGCGCGAACGCGGCACGGCGCACGTCGAGCGTGTTCTGTGCGGCGATTTCCTGAGCGGTGGCCTGATCGAAGCTGGCTTGTGCTTCGTTCGAGTCGACGATGGTGGCGTTGCCGACTTCGAAGTTGCGTTTGGCCGACGCAAGCTGTTCCGCGATGGCCTGCTTGTGCGTGCCTGCGAGGGCGAGATCGTCCTGTGCGGCGAGCACATCGAAGTAGGCCGTCGCCACGCGCAGGATCAGATCCTGCTGCGCCTGCGCGAATGCGGCCTCGGCGCTCGCAACCGTCAGCTTGCCCTGCTGGTAGGACTGCCAGCTATCCCAATGGAAGATGGGCTGCGTCAGTGCAAGGCTGTAGCCGCTGCTGCCGAACGTGTTCGAGATGTTGCCGGAGCCGTAGTGCGTGTTGACGGCCCCGTAGCGCGCTGTGACCTGCGGCAAAAGCGCGGCGCGGGCTTGCGGCAGCGCTTCGATGTTCGCGAGGTACGACGAGCGTGCGCTGGCGATGAGCGCGTCGCGGCCCTGGGCTTCGCTGTAGAGCTGGAGCAGGTCGGTCGCGCTCGCGGGTGCTGAGTGACCAATGAGGGCAGCGAGCATCGTCGCGATGGCGAGGACGCTCGCAGAGCGGGCATTGAGGATGCTGCGGGTGTTACGGGGTGGGCGTGCGGACGCACGCTTGTCCGCGCGCAGCCGCGCGGCCAACCTCGGGGGGCGCATGGCCCTGACTCAGTAAGTCGGCATCGACGGATCGACCTGGCGTGCCCAGGCATCGATTCCGCCGTCCAGATTGAACATCTGGGTAAAACCTTGTTGTTCCAGGAACATGGCGGCGCGGGCGCTGCGCATGCCGTGGTGGCAAATGCACACGATGGGCGCATCGGCGTCGAGTTCGCCCTGACGCGCCGGCACGTCGCCCAGCGGCACGTTCTTGCTCTGGGCGATGTGGCAGGTCTGCACTTCCCAGTCCTCACGCACGTCGAGGAGCGTGGGTTGGCTGCGGTCCCCGTCCTCGAGCCACTGGGCCAATTGCGCCGGTGTAATGTTTTGCATGATGTTCTACGTGTGTCGAATCGATGGCGTCCGGCTCTCGTCGAGCCGCCTGGTCGTCCCCAAACGAACAAGCATGGAACCGGTCCGCTCGCGGCTTCAGGGAGCGCCGTTCGCTGTCGAAGGGCGCGTCCCCGGCAGCCGGGCTTTAGAACTTGAAGCTCGACGGTTGCGGGGCGACCAGATAGGCCACCTGCGTCTCGAACAGGTTTTCGCGACGGAACTCGGTCTCGGACATGCGCGTGATGAGCACGGCTTCCATGACCGGGCTGCCGCCCACGAAGGCAGCCAGACGGCCGCCGACCTTCAGCTGGTTCTGGAACGCTTGCGGCAGTTCGGCCAGCGCGCCCGAGATGCAGATCACGTCGTACGGTGCGGCGGCGCTCCAGCCCTGCGCACCGTCGGCGTTGACGACCTCGACGTTGGTCACGCCATTGGCGCGCAGCGTTTGCTGGGCCGACTGCGCGAGGTTCGCGTCGAACTCGACGGTCGTCACGTGATGCGCGTTGTAAGCCAGCAGGGCGGCCATGTAGCCCGAACCCGTGCCGATTTCGAGCACGTTCTCGTTCTTCTTCGGCGCGAGCGCTTGCAGAATGCGCGCTTCGACGCGCGGGAACATCATGTGCTGGCTCTTGTTCGGGATAGCGGCACCCGAGAGCGGCAGTTCGACGTCGGTGAACGCGATGTCGCGCAGTGCCGTCGGCACGAAATCTTCGCGCTTGACGACTTCCAGCAGCTTGAGCACGTCCTGATCGAGCACGTCCCAGGGACGAATTTGCTGCTCGATCATGTTAAAGCGGGCCTGTTCGTAATTCATTTCGATTACTCGTGGGTAGTAGGCAAACACAACCCGGCATTTTACCAGTTCCGGACGGCAGCCATGATGACGTGTGAACTTTTGCCGCAAATCGGCACGCAAGCCGGGCAGATATGACCGGCCCGGGGCTCAGGCGGCTTTGTCCGGCGGTATTGAAAGCGCGGGCGAGTCCGCCCGAACCTCTGTGCCACGCTGGGCGACGCACTGTAAATACGCCCCGCACATCGTGGCCATCTGGTCGGCGATCTGGCGGGAGAGCGTCTCCGAGCAGGCGCCCACGGGCGCGCGGTTCTCCAGAATGGCCTTGATCGGCCCCGACATGGAGTTGAGGAAAACGAAGGCCACCGTCTCCGGATCCTCGAAGCGCGCGTTGTGTGCGGTCTTCAGCATGCCGACGACGGCCGCGTGCATGCGCGCCGAGGCCCCCGCGAACACCTCCCGCCCGTCCAGATCCTCCGAGAGCCGGTACAGCGCCTGCGCCTCTTCGATATCGCGCATCTTCGCGCCGACATAGGCCTTCGCCAATTCCTGCGCCATCGTTTCCAGCGGTTTGCCATGCGACGCATGACACGTCTGCTCGACCGAATCGACGATACGGTCGATGTGACGCTCCAGCACCGCGTAGAGCAGCACCTGCTTGTTCTGGAAGTACTGATAGAGGGTCCCAACGGACACCCCGGCGCGCTCGGCCACCCGGGTGGTGGTCAACTGACGCCCGCCATCGAGCAGCAAAACCTGAAGCGCGGCTTCGAAAATGGCGTCGATGGTGACCCGCGATCGCGCCTGTTGCGGCGATTTACGGGGTGTTGCGGGTGGTTGACCGGCCGGTTTCATATGCGAATAGAAAATCTGAAGGATTCTTCATAAACTCGATGCTAACAAATTTGCGTGCGGCCGGGCGCAGAACAACGGGAATTCGACGGGAGCAGTGATGAAACGGGACGCTATCGAACATACGGTACGCGAGGACGCCGAACGCCATCTGGGAAGAGTGGCGCTGGTGACTGGCGCGACCCGGGGAATCGGATTGGAAGTGGCGCGTGAGTTGGCCGAAGCGGGCATGACGGTGCTGGTCGGCGCACGCGATGAAGCAAAGGGGGACGAAATCGTCGCCCCGCTGCGCAAGGCGGGTTTTCAGGCGGAAACGCTGGTGATCGATCTGCTGCGCCCGGAGACGTTGCACGCGGCGGCCTACCGGATCGGGCGTTATCACGGACGGCTCGACGTGCTGGTCAACAATGCGGGCGTGACCGATCCGCGCGACGACACGCCGGAGAAGGCGTCCATCGAGGCGGTCGAACGGGTCTTCCAGACCAACTTCTTCGGCACCTTGCGCGTCACACAGGCGATGCTGCCGTGGCTGTCGCGCTCGGACGGTGCGCGCATCGTCAACGTGTCGAGCGGCCTCGGCTCGCTTGCGCAGAACAACGATCCGGCGTGGGAGCATGCGGCGTTCCGGCAGATCGGGTTCAACGCATCGAAGGCCGCGCTGAACATGTTGACGGTGCAACTCGCGCACACGTTGCGCGAGACATCGATCACGGTGAACTCCGTCGACCCGGGCGCACCAAGCGATCTCACGGTCGACGCGAGCGGCAGGCGCGGGCGTCAGGGGCTGGCCGAAGGCACGCGCAGCGTGGTGATGCTCGCGCTGGGCGAACGCGGCCCGGTGACCGGTGGTTTCTTCGCGCTGTCGGGCACGCTACCCTGGTGAATGCTGTGGTGAAGGCTGTGGCCAATGCCGAGGGCAAGCAGGTCGGGTAAAATCCGCCCCCATGAATTGCCGACCCCATTGCGCGGCCTGTTGCATCGCGCCTTCCATTTCGACGCCGATTCCCGGGATGCCCGACGGCAAACCGGCGAACACGCGTTGCGTGCAGTTGGATGAGGCGGATCGCTGCCGCATCTTCGGTAGCCCGCAGCGTCCGGCCGTGTGCGGATCGTTGCAGCCTTCGGTGGAGATGTGCGGCGACGATCGCACGCAGGCCATCGCCTGGTTGTCCCATCTCGAAGCGATGACTGCGCCCATGACCGCCTGAGGGCGCCATCGGGTAGTGGCAGCGCCGGACAAACCTCAATTCCTGTCGTATCCGAGTGCTATAGTCGCGCGTGTCGGGCCGAATGCGCCCTGAAGCGGAACGCGAAATGCCGGGTAGCACTCATCCAGATCGTCCCATTCCTCAGCAGTGCGATGCGAGCGCGTCGGTCACTGTCTCGCGCCGTCGCTGGCTGACAATGACCGGTGCGGCTGCGCTGGCTGCAGGCCTCGCAGCATGCGCAGGCTTGCCGTTCGGCAACGATTACACTTTTTCAGAAAGCCAGTTGCAGCGGGCGCTCGAACGCAAGTTTCCGTTCGACCGTCGTGTGCTGGCCGTGCTCGACGTGAATCTCACGCATCCGCGTCTGACGCTGCTGCCTGATCGCAACCGTCTCGCCGTGTCCGTCGATGCCACCGTGACGCACCCGCTGGGTGGCGCGCCGCTCACCGGTACGCTCGCCATCGACAGTGCGCTCGCGTACGATCCGGCCACGCTGTCGGTCGTGCTGCGCGACCCCGAGGTGGAGACGTTCACCATCGACGGTCTGCCCGAGCGCTGGTCGCGTCAGTTGAACGCGGCCGGGGCACTCATCGCGACGCAGTTGCTCCAAGGCGCACCGATCTACACGTTCAAGCCCGAGCAACTCAACATCGGCGGCGCGATGCGTCAGCCGGGGGCGATCACCGTGCTCTCGCACGGCGTGAACGTCAAGTTCGACACGCCCTGACGTCCCACCGATTCCGCGCGAACGCACTCGCCTGAACCTACGAAAACGCTCTTAATCCACGACTCCTCAGGAACTCATTGCATGGACTTGTTGCTGGCGCTCAAAGCCGTCATTCTCGGTGTGGTTGAAGGTCTGACCGAATTTCTGCCGATCTCGTCGACCGGGCACTTGATTCTGGTCGGCAGTCTGCTCGACTTCAATGACGAGAAGGGCAAGATCTTCGACATCGTGATTCAGTTCGGCGCAATTCTGGCGGTGTGCTGGGAGTTTCGCGCAAAGATTGCGCAGGTCGTGTTCGGGCTGGGTAGCGATGCGAAGGCGCGTCGCTTTGCGGTGAACGTGATCGTCGCGTGCGTGCCCGCCATCGTGCTGGGGTTGTTGTTCGGCAAGCATATCAAGGCGGTGCTGTTCAACCCGCTGGTCGTGGCCACCGCGTTCATCGTTGGCGGCGTGATCATTCTGCTGGTCGAGCGCCATAACCGTAGCAATGTCGAAGCGGGCAAGCTGCCGCGCGTGAATTCCATCGACGAGCTGTCGACGCTGGACGCCCTGAAAGTCGGCTTCGCGCAATGCCTCGCGCTGGTGCCGGGCACGTCGCGCTCGGGGGCGACGATCATCGGCGGCATGATGTTCGGGCTGGAGCGTCGTGTGGCGACCGAGTTCTCGTTCTTCCTTGCGATCCCGATTCTGTTTGGCGCCACCATTTACGAACTCTACAAGTCGCGCTCCATGCTGGAAGTCACGGACTTCGGTCTGTTCGGCATCGGCTTCGTGTTTGCGTTCATCAGCGCGTTCATCTGCGTGCGCTGGCTGCTGCGCTACATCGCGTCGCACGATTTCACGGCGTTCGCCTGGTACCGCATCGTGTTCGGTATCGTGGTGCTGGCATCGGCGTACAGCGGACTCGTGGTTTGGGCTGACTGATTGCACGTCGCCGCACGTTGCATGCAAGAAGGGCACCGAAAGGTGCCCTTTTGCTATCCGTCAGTACCGACGCGACGACGTCGATGCCGCTCAGCCGCGCTTGCGGAAGACCAGATCCCACACGCCGTGACCGAGGCGCAGGCCGCGGTTCTCGAACTTCGTCACGGGACGGTAATCCGGACGCGGCGCGTAATCGGCCGCTGTGTTCTCGAGCGACGCTTCGCCGCCGAGCACTTCGAGCATCTGCTCGGCATATTCCTGCCAGTCCGTCGCGCAGTGCAGGTAGCCGCCCGGCTTCAGACGCGAGGCCAGCAATGCCACGAACGGCGGTTGCAGCAGACGGCGCTTGTGGTGACGCTTCTTGTGCCACGGATCGGGGAAGAACACGTGGACGCCGTCGAGCGACCCTTCCGGCAGCATGTGCTGGACGACTTCCACAGCGTCGTGCTGGATGATGCGCACGTTCGAGAGCGGTGTCGTTCCGATGAGCTTGAGCAGCGCGCCCACGCCCGGCTCGTGTACTTCCACGCCGAGGAAATCGTCAGCCGGGCGCACCTTCGCGATGTGCGCGGTGCCGTCGCCCATGCCGAAGCCGATTTCCAGAATGCGCGGTGCGTCGGCGCGATCGAAGGCCGTCGGCCAGTCGAGCGTTTCAGGCGCGTACGGCAGTACGAACTTCGGGCCGAGTTCTTCGAAGTAGCGTTTCTGCGCTTCCGAGCTACGTCCCGCGCGACGCACGAAACTGCGGATGCGGCGCGGGTGCGCTACACCATCCGGGCCGACGTACGTGTCGTCGTCTTCCGAAGAGGTCGTTTGCGACGCGTCGAGTTCAGCGTCGTCGTGGGCCGGGAGCGAATCGTCGGCTGGCGGTTGTCCGTGGTTCGTCATGGGAAACAAAAAGCCGTCTGGAACGACGGCTTGTCGAGGAAACTGCGGCGGGCGGTGCGGACAGCGCCCAACACGATGATTTTTCAAAGGATTTTCCCGCGCCTTGGCGGCGGGAACGGGCTCGATTATCCACCGGAACGCCCTTCACTGGCAAGTTGGCGCCCGCTTCGCGTCCCGGCTTGATGCTGCCTGACGTCGCGAGGGCACGCCACCGTCAGCGGGCCTTGGCGCGCGACGGTTTGGCGCTGGCTGCCACGCGGGCCGCGCTCTTGTTGCCAAAGACGCCCGTCGTTTCCATGTCTTCGAGCCAGGAGAGGGCGTCGGCGTGACGCAGGAAGTGACGCAGATAGTCGGGCGACACGTCGTGCATGAGCGAGAGCGCACGATGCACAAGATGGCTGGAATTGAGCGGACCCGCGTTTTCGGGCACCTGCGCAAGCGACTGGCGCAGATTGCCGTCGGTGCTCAGCTTCGACCACGTTTCGCGGAAGTATTCGAGGACGTCGAGGTCTTCGAAGGCGTCGTCCGTCGCGATGACGGTCGGCGTGATGGCGACGGGAATCGGTGCCGGTTGGGTGACGGGGCGCTTCGCGGGCGCGGGCGCGTCAGAGGCCTTCGCCGTGGACGACGGTGCCGTCGGCTGAACGCTACGCGTCGGCCTCGATGTCGCGGGCGATGCCGACGACGTTGGCCGTTCGCCGGTGCCCATCTGTCGCGCGATGTCTGCCGTCAGCGTGACAAGCGGTGACGCGGCACGTGATGCTCCGGGATCGCCTGCGGTAGTCCGGGCATTGGCAAGCGACGTAGCGAAGTCGTCCACCAGCACCTTCAGACGCGCTTCAAGCACGCGCCGCACGTCGCCTCGATAGGTGAGCATGCGCGTGCAAAGCGCTTCGATACGATGAAAGCGAGTCGGGTCGCGCTTGTCGGCACCGGCTTCGCGCCAGGCGGCGAGTTGCGTAGTGGTCGGATCGACCGGATCGGCATGCGACACGACAAGCGTGTCGTCTTCGGCGGCGTCGTTCGTTGGAGAGGGCGTTTGCATGCTCATCGCCGTACCGTCACGCTTTCGGTTTGCCAGCGTTACCCGCGCTGCTGCGCGGCATCGGTGCAATTTCTACGCGGCGGTTCTTTGCGCGTCCGGCTTCGTCGGCGTTGGACGTCACCGGCTGTTCCGCACCGAACGCGGCCGAGAACACGGAGGACGGCGGCACCCCGGCGGCGATCAGCTCGCGCGTGACGGTCAGCGCCCGTTGTGCAGACAACTCCCAGTTGTCGGTAAAGCGGCGGTTCGTCTCGCGCACTTGCTGGTCGTCGGTGAAGCCGCTGACCATGAGAATTTCGTCGCTCGCGCGCAGATAGGCGGCCAGCGGCGCGGCCAGACTGCGCAGCACTTCGCGGCCCTGCGGCTGCAACTGATCCGAGTTCAGCGCGAAGAGCACGTTGCCGCTGATACCGATGCGCCCGTTCACCAGCGTCACACGCCCGCCCGCGAGCGGTCCGGCGAGCGCTTTCTCGAGCGTTTCGCGGCGCTGCGTCTCGACCTGGCGCTCCTTCACTTCACGCTCCAGCTTCGCGGACAGTTCGATCTGCACGCCGATCACGCCGAGCATGATAAGCACGAACGCGCCGAGCATCACCGACATCAGATCGCCGAAGACGGCCCACGTCGGCGCAGCGGCGCCTACGTCGCCCGCCTCTGTGATATCCGCGTCGAATTCGTCTCTCATGCTGCCACGCTACCCGGTTGCATACCCGTTTGCCCGCGCGTCTGCGCGAGATCCTGAAGGTTCTCGAGGATCTGCTTTTGCGACATCACGCTCAGCTCGACCACTTCGCGTGCCTGTGCGACGTAGTACCCGAGTTGTTCGTCGCTGCGCGCCATCGACTTGTCGAGTGCGGCCTCGATGCGTTGCAGATGTTCCAGCAGTTGCGTGTTCGATTCGCCGAACGACTGCACGGCGGCACCGAAGGCGTCGCCGAGGCTGGCGATTTCCACCACGCTGCCGGTGACCTGTGCGGACGCTTCCGTGAGCTTCTCCGTTTGTGCGGCGATGGCGTCGCCGAGGTTCGCGCTCGCGCGCTCGAGCAGTTGCGCGGAGGTCGTGACGAGTTCGTCGACGGCGGCACGTTGTTCGTTGCCCGCGTGCTTGACGGTGTCGAGCAGCGTGCCCAGCGTGTCGAGCAGTCGCGAGCGCTCTTCGAGCATGGCGTTGTCGCGGACCATGCTGTCCGAGAGCTTTTGACGCAGTTCGCCGATGATTTCGGCGGCCGCCTTCGGGGCTTCCGAAGCTGTCTGCACCAGACGCGAGATTTCCGCGATGGTGTCGCTGGCGTTGGCGCGCGTCTGCTCGGACATCTCCAGCGCGGTGCGGGCAAGCGTGTCGCAGATCGCCTGTTGCTCGCTGGCCGTTTGTGCGCCGACCTGCTGCCATTCCGAGCGCAGCGTGGACAGCGTGCCTTCGAGCGTTTCCGTCCAGACGGACAGGCGCTGCGATTCGCGCTCGGCGGTAGCGTCGTGATGCGCGGTGTTGGCGGCGCTGAGCGCTTGCAGCAGCGACGCACTGTGTTCGGTGAAGGCGCTGGTCGTCGCCGCGACGAGTTGCTGATTGCCGTCGGCCAGACGCTCGCTCGTCCGCGCGTGTTCGGCGATGGCGTCGCGCCAGGTCTGGGCGACGTTGGCGGACGTCGAGTCCAGTTGCGTCGAGACGTTTTGCAGCAGTTGCGTGGCCCGCGATTCGAACGTTTCGGCGAAGCGTGCGAGGGCGGTGGCGAGATCGGTGGCGAGTGCATCGTTCGCCGATTGTTGCGCGGCGAGGGCCTGCTTCCATTCGCCCGACACGACCGCAGCCGTCGCCGACACGCTGTGCATTGCCCCTTCCGTGCGCTGGCTTACGCCGTCGATCAAATGGGCGGCGCGTTGCTCGAAGGTTTCCGTGAAGCGGGCGAGGGCGGCAGCAAGTTCGGTGTTCAGTGCGTCGTTGGCCTGCTTTTGCAGTCCGATCGATTGCTCCCATGCCGATGCGACGCGCTCATGTGCGCCGCTGACATTGCCGCTCGCGGCGTCGAGCTTGGCTGCGACATCCGCCAGCAAGGCGCTTGAGCGTGCTTCGAACGTCTGCGCGAAGCGCTCCAGTGCCGCGCCGAGGGACTGTGTCAGCGTGTCGTGCGATTGCTGTTGCTGGCCGAGCGCTTGCTCCCACGCCTGGGCGACGGTGGTCTGCGCCGTGGCGATGCTGCCCGTTGCGCTGTCGAGGCGCGTGATGACCTCGCCGAGCAGGCTCGCGGAGCGCGCCTCGAACGACTCGGTGAATTGCGCAAGCGTTGCGCCGAGTTCTCTGGCGAGCGCGTCGTTGGTTTGCTGCTGCGTGGCGAGCGACGTTTGCCATGTCTGCGCGATGCCCGCGTGTGCGGCGTTGACCTGTCCGGTCGTCGTGTCGAGTCGTGCCGCGACATCGTCGACCAGCCTGGTCGAGCGCGTCTCGAAGGTCTGTGCGAATTGCGTGAGCGCCGCGCCGAGGTTTTCAGTGAGCGCGTCGTGAGTGCGTTGCTGCGTGGCGAGCGACGTCTCCCAGGTCTGGGCGACGTTCGCGTGGGCGGCGTCGATGCGGCCCGTGGTGGCCTCCAGGCGAGCCGCGACATCGTCGACCAGCCTGGTCGAGCGCGTCTCGAAGGTCTGCGAGAAGTGCGCGAGTGCCGTGCCGAGGTTTTCGGAGAGCGCATCGTTGCTGCGCTGTTGCGCGGCGAGCGACGTTTCCCACGTTTGCGCGACACCGGTCTGTGCGCTGCTGACCTGTGCAGTTACGGCCTCGAGTCGTGCGGCCACGTCGTCGACCAGTCGCGATGAGCGGGTCTCGAACGTCTGCGTGAAATCGCCGAGTGCCGAGCGCAGATCGGTGGCGAGCGTTTCATTGGTGCGCAATTGAGCGTCGAGCGAATCTTTCCAGACGCTGGCAACGCGCGCCGTCGTGGCTTCGAAGCGATCGGACAGGCCGTCCATACGGTCTTGCACGGCGCTCGACACGGTCTGATGCCACGTGGCGGTTTCGCGCGCGAGGCTCGCCATCGTCGCTTCGACTTCCGGACGAATCGCTGCACCGGCGGCGCTGGCCGTGGTGGCGACGCTGTCCTTCAGATACTGCTGCATCGCGCTGGTGAGTTGCGCGTAAGACGCATCCGTCTTGGCGTGCAGCGCGTCCTGATTGGCGACGAGGCGCTCGCCGAGCGCCTGACTCTGGCGCTCCATCGCGGCCATCATGTCTTGCAGACGGTCGACCAGTGCGGGCATGACCGTCGCTTGTTGCTGAAGCAGTTGCAGCGTGGTTTCGCGTTGATGCTGCTGTGAGAAGCCGCGCAGTGTCGTGACGATGCGTGCGTCGAGCGATTGCACGACCTGTGCGCGTTCCTTGCGCGCGAGTGCGGCGAGCAGGCCGAGCATGGCCGACGTCGCGACACCGGCGACCGACGTCCCGAATGCGAAGCCGAGTCCCTTGACCGGCGAGGCGAGCGAGGCACGAATCGCTTGCAGATCGGTCGCGCCTTCGAGCGCGATGCCGGTGCCGCGCAGCGTGGCGGCCATGCCGAGGAAGGTGCCGAGCATGCCGAGCAGCACGAGCAGGCCGACGAGGTACGGCGTGAGCGCCGGGCCGGGCAGGCCAACACGTTCGCCTTCCACGCGCAGACGCACGGCGGTGCGCAGACCGACGGGCAACGTCTCAAGCCACGCGGGCAGGGACGCGGGCGGTGCGCCTAGACCGGAGACGGCACTCGCAAGGGCGTTCGTCGACTGGTGAAAGCGTTTGAGTTCTAGCGCGCCGAAGAGATAGACGGCAGCGATCAGCAGGGCGATCGCGAGCGCGAGGGTATTGGTGCCAGCATAGCCGATGGCGATCCAGCCGACGACGGCAAGACCTGCGACAAAGGCAATGAGATCAACGAGGTAGCGTGGCAAACGGGTCATGTTGTCCGGGTTCACTAACGTTTTCGCCGGGAGCGACCGAGGCGAGGGCAGCAATCAGCCCTTCAATCGGTTCCAGGCGGATATCCAGTTCTGCGAGCAAAACGCTCTGCATATCCCGGTGGAAGGTGTCTAGCCAGGTGCCGGCGGGCGAGAGCGGCGGCGCACCGGGCACGCGCGGGGCCGCCATCGCGGCCTGCTCGGTGTCGCGCAGACGCACGAAATGCCCTTCGAGCAGATTCGGCACGCTCGCGAGCAGTGTGCGCTCACGTGCGCCCATCACGCGTTCCATGACGGCGTCGACGCTGGCGAGACGCGCGGCGTCCGGCGACATCGTGGCCAATTGAGCACGAAGGCGGGTGCGCAGGGCGCTGATCGCCGTGTCCATCGTCTGCTGCGACGTCGCGTAGCGCTGGCGATACGCCGGAAACTCCGCGAACGAGGCGGCCCGTTGACGCTCGGCCGCGCTCAGCGCACGAATCTGCCCGCCGGGCGCGGCCGCTAGCCCGCAATCGCGGGCGATGGCGGCGGCGAGGTCGACGCGCACACGTGCGAGTTCGTCTGCCGGGCTTTGCGCAGCCGAACGCGCGCCGGGCGTTGCCGCCGACGGGTTGGCTTTGAGAGCCGACGACAAAGCGATGGCGTCGGTCCAGCCCAGCCACTGGCTCAGACGGTCCGAGAGCGACGGCGCGGCCTCCGGGGGCGCGAACGAACTCAGGCGGGCCAGCGAGCGTATGAGTGTTGGGGCGCTGATAACGGGACGCCGGGACACTTGCACCATTCCACTGGGGGGGTCGAAAACCCAGCAGTTTACACTGCGCGCGCCCCGCGTCCGCCACTGGCTGCCCTATCGGGGGATTGACGCGCGAGCAAAGCGCCCGAGTGCCCACTGAAACCCCTGCGCAAGCCCCGCCGGACGCCGACTGTGATTTATCTCAGTTTTCAGGTACCGACCCGAGGTTTATCTTTCACTCAACCCGCGACAAACGCGAAACAAACGAAACGAAACCGGAGGTGTGAAATGACTGCAATCGGACCGATCTGCGACGCACTGGTAACCGTAGGCACGTGGGCTGGCCGGGCTGCGCCGGTGGCCAAGTTCTTCAACGACGTGATGGCGCTGTTCTGAAATTTCCCGCGACTAACGCAAAACAACGAATCAAAACTGGAGGGGTGACATGCCCGCAATCGGACTCATTTGCGACGGACTGGTCATGATCGGAAGCTGGGCACGTGCTGCGGCACCTGTCGCAAAGTTTCTCGCCGACACGGTCAATATCTTCATGTAATGCGCGATCACCGCGACGGAATCAATCTATAGCTGGAATGGGGGCGAGCGCCTGGGCGAGTCGCGCCGCCCCCTTGAAGCGGTTCATTGCCGATGTGATAGCCACCTTCTTCTGAGTGGCATCAGGTCGTCGAGCAGGCCGTTTCGGGGGGCTGTGCAAGCCCCGTCCGAAGGTAAGGCAACAAACTGGCGAGACCGGCGGCGGCCATCGCCGCGCCAATCCACAACGGTGCGCGCATGCTGTAGCCCGCATCGATCGCGGCCCCACCGGCCCACGTCCCGAATGCGAGGCCTGCCGTGATCACCGACGTATGCATCGTATTGACGAGCGGCCCCGGCGCTGCGGCGCGCATCACTCGCGCGACCATCGCCGGATTGAGCGAGACCCCTGTCAGGCCGATAGCGGCAAACGCAGCGATGCCGACCGGCGTCAGTTCGGCCCAAAGCGCAAAGCTGATCAGGGCGAGTGCGAGCACTGACAAACCTGCGACCAGCACCGTGAGCGTGTGACGGTCGGCGAAGCGACCGACGACGGCGTTGCCGATGATGTTCGCAATGCCATACATCGCGAGCAGATTCGGAATCGAGGTGGCGGACACACCGGCCACATTCAAAAAGATCGGCGAGAAATAGCTGAACGCGGCGAACGTCGCGCCGATGATCAACCCGCTGGTCGCAAACGCGGCCCACAGCGGACGATTCAGCAACGAACGGAATTCACCGGACAGGCTGACGACTTCAGCATCGGCCCCGTCCTGCTTATGGTCGGCCGGTGCCCACAGCGCAATCGCGACGGTACATAGGGCCGCGAGCGCAGCGACGAGCCAGAAGCTGGCGCGCCAGCCGAAGTGTTGCTCGATGAAGGCGGTGAGCGGCACGCCGACCACCGGCGAGAACATCAGTCCGCCGAGCACGAAGGAAGCGGCGCGGCCGCGCACCGACGGTGCGACGAGGTCGGCACAGAGCGTGAGCGCGACACCGAACGTTGCAGAGCTGGCCACGCCCATGATGATTCGCGCGACGGCCATCATTTCATAGCGGGTCGACATGGCGGCCAGCACGCCGCCGGCCACGTTGATCGAGAGCAGCCAGATGAGGGCGCGCTTATGCGGCGTGCGCAACGCGAGCAACACGGCGGTGAGCACCGGGCCGCCGATGGTCATGCCAACGGCATAGAGCGAGATCAGATTACCGATCTTGCCGATGCCGACGTTCATCGCATCGGCCAGCGCGGGCATCATCCCGGCGACCATGAATTCGGCTGTCGTCATGGCGAAGACGGTCAGTCCTAACAAGTAGACGACGGGTGGCATTGCGGATTTTTGCGTCATATTATTTAACGTTCATTCCATATTCGCGGGCGGAATATCGACCCGCGAGGGGGAGTCAATTGTTGGGTGTTGTGGGTGACGTGCTGCGCGAGAAAGTGGGGAGGGGCGGACTGGACGTGGTCGTCCGTCAGAGCTGAGCCAGTATGCCTTCCATGATGCCTTCGAGGAACGCGCGGTCGCAGACGGTGCGTCCCAGCGCGCGCAGGCCGTAGTAGCTCGCCAGGAACGTGCGGGCAACGATGACCGGGGAGCGCTCGGTGGACAGTTCGCCGTTGTGTTGTCCGACGGCGATCAGATGTACGAGCACCTGTTCGAAGCGGATGAAGTAGGCCTGGCTGATCTGGCGGACGCGTTCGTCCTTGGCGCCGCGCTCGAAGGCCGCGAACAGCGACATACAGCCGCGTTGCTTCTCGGGATCGAGGTCGTCGTCGATGCCCCATTGCATGAGCGTGCGCAGGCGGTCCTTGACAGGGCCGTTGCCGTTGAGAATGTCGACTTGCTGTTGAAGGCCGAGCGTCTGATAGCGCTCAAGGGCTTCGTGATAGAGATTGAGCTTGCTGCCGAAGGCATTGTAGAGGCTACCGCGTCCGAGGCCGGTGCATTCGACCAGCGCCTGCGCGGAGGTGCCTTCATAGCCGTTCGTCCAGAAGACGTCCATGGCGGCGTCGATGACAGCTGCGTCATCGAATTCTCTGGGTCTTCCGCTCATGATGGACCTCGTCATTCTGGAGGGATGGAAATAGCCGGTGCCACGTGGCACTTGTCCGATGGCATGACTATAGGTGATTTTTTACCATTCGTTCAAATAACCGGATGTCGGTTGTGGATTTGGGTGGATGGCTGGGGAGAGGGAGACGTCGAACGACGTTGGAAAACAAAAAAGCCGTCACAAGGACGGCTTTCTCGAAAATTCTTTGGAGCGGGCGATGGGAATCGAACCCACGGCTCTAGCTTGGGAAGCTAGGGTATTACCATTATACGACGCCCGCGAAGAGCGCCATTTTACGGGGGGTTGGGGGCGTTTGGCAATCGTGCGGTGAGTGCTGCGCACGACTGGAGGAATGGGAACAACGTGTCGGGGCATCCGCCAACGTCGGTTGTCACGCATAAACCCGTGGATATCGAGCGCCACCGCGTGTTCGCATCGAAAATACGCGGCATCGCACCGCAGGACCGCTAGGCCGTCCCCGGCACCACACGGCCGCCACCGATCAACTTATCATCGATGCGCCTGCGACCCCGCAGGCGATGCCTACCAGCGACCAAGTGGCGGGCAGCTCGAAGATCGACGCGTCTTCCATTCCGCCCGGAATGCAGACGCTGTTCACCACTACCGCTGTGTTGTAGGCCATGTGCAACAAAATGCCCGGGAGGATCGAGCGGGTCCGTTCGTACATCTTTCCCAGAATCAACCCGATCAAGGGAAGGGTCACGACCTGATAGATGTTCAGGTGTGCCAGCCCGAAGACCGCCGCTGAGTGCGCGATAGCCGTGCCCGACGGGTACTGCGTCAGGAATCCGCGAAGGACGATGCCCCGGAATAACATCTCCTCGACCACCGGCGCGAAACGGCAATTCCCCAAATCATTCCCCTTCCTCATGTGCGGTCGCGATCAGTATTTTTGCGTACCGATCGCACGTAGCATTGCGGATTCATCGATGTTTTTTATCGGATATATCTAACCCGTAATTCAAAAGGAGATGGTTAGTTAAACAAAATAGATAAAGGGAGACGTAGATGAATGGCATTCCTCTTTACCCGCGTTGGGTGGCCGCAATCGGTTTGGCGACACTGTCCTTTGGGGCGATGTCGGCGAATTCGACAGGCTCGCATAGCCCGTATTGCGAAACCGTCGCGCAATGCGTGAATCCGATGGCCACCGGCGGCATGGTCACATCGTCGAACTATCTGGCGACGCAAGCCGGATTGAAGGTGCTTCAGCAAGGCGGGAACGCCGTCGATGCGGCGATTGCCGTCGCGTCCACGATCGCCGTCGTCTACCCCCAGATGAACACCATCGGCGGCGACAACTTCTGGCTCATCTACAACGCGAGAACCCATGAGCTTCGCGCACTGAACGCCAGCGGCCGAGCGGGCGAACGCGCCACCCTTCAGTTCTACAAGGACAAGGGTCTGACTTTGATCCCGCCACGCGGCTATCTGTCGGTCAATACCGTGCCCGGCGTTGTCTCCGGATGGGACGAGGCATATCGATACGCCCACACCAGCATGGGACGAAGCCTCCCGTGGCGCGACCTGCTGCAAGACGCCATCCATTACGCCAAAGAGGGTTTCATCGTCACGCCGTCGCTCGCAAAGTGGTCGGCTATCAACGTCGATACGACCGATAACGTGTTTCGCAACCTTCAACAGTTCGACGGCTTCCGGCAAATCTTCCTGAAACCCGACGGCACGCCCTACCAGTCAGGAGAGCGCCTCAATCAGCCGGAACTGGCGAACACGCTCAAGCAGATTGCCGAGCAGGGTGCACAGGTGTTCTATAAGGGCGAGATCGCCGAGAAGATCGTCAAGGACCTTCAGGCCAACGGCGGAGTGCTCACGCGTGAAGATTTCGCCCGTCATCGCGCCGATTGGGTGAAGCCGATCTCGGTGAAGTACCGGGGTTTCGACGCCTACAATTTTCCACCGAATACACAAGGATTTGCCTCACTGGAAATCCTGAACATCCTGAATCGATTCGACGTGAAGGCGTTGGGGGAAGGCTCGGCCGACTACTATCATCTCCTCGTAGAGGCGACCAAGCAGGCCTTCGCAGACCGCGACAAATATCTGGCCGATCCGGACTTCGTCGATATTCCGCTGGCCGCCCTGCTCTCCGTCAAGCACGGTGCGGCGCAGGCCGCGCGCATCGACATGCGCCGCGCCAACAATGAGGTCGAGCCGATGGACCCGAAGGGCGATACCGTCTGGTTCGGTGTCGTCGATGGCGACGGAAACGCCGTCTCGCTGATCCAGAGCATCTATTACGACTTCGGCTCCGGCATCGTGCCGAAGGGAACCGGCATTCTGCTGCAGAATCGCGGCTCGTTCTTCTCGCTCGACCCGAGCCACATCAATCACATCGCGCCCCACAAGCGTACCTTCCATACGCTCAACCCCGCCATGCTGATGAAGGACGGCAAGCCGTATCTGGTCTATGGAACGATGGGGGGCGAGGGACAGCCGCAGACGCAGGCGGCGATCGTCACGCGCATCGTCGACTTCGGCCTCTCGCCACAGGCTGCGATCAATGCGCCGCGCTGGTTGTACGGCCGGACCTGGGGCGTGTCGTCGAACGATCTCAAGATCGAATCGCGTGTACCGGCGGCAGTCTCGGAGGCACTGAAGCAGCGAGGCCACCCCGTCAAGGTCGTCGAACCCTTCACCGATACGATGGGTCACGCGGGTGCAATTCTGATCGATTCGGCCTCGGGCGTGCTGCAAGGCGCAGCGGATCCGCGCGGCGACGGATTGGCGGCAGGCTACTGAGCCCAACGCTCGTCGGACCTCGGTATGAAGAGGTCCGGCGCGCGACGCGGATGCAGAAGTGCTTACCATCCCGGCAGCCGCCCAATCTGTGTGTTCCGCGCGAAGCGAACGACCATCACTCAAATGAATGATGTCTGCACGCGCACGTCCCTTTTAAGATCTCCGTACATAAAAATTCGACGCCGGGGGCACATATGCGCAACAGTCGTTTGCGACCACTTCGACTTGTGGCGACAGCGAGCGCTGCGCTTATTTTGGCCGGTTGCGGTCTGCCGGGTCCGACGCATAAGGGCGGTGCCCTCGTTGCGCTGGACGGGCGTCCCGACTGCGGTGTGTACGGCGTCTGGGAACGTTACACATGGTCCGGGGAGTGCCAGGGCGGCTTGACTAGCGGTCAAGGCACTCTGCTCGGCTACGGTGGCTCCACGTTAATGCTCCGCTACGACGGGGAGATGAAGGCCGGTCTTCGCGACGGCGTGGGCGAAATGTGGATGAACGCCGAGAAGTTCAACGGCGGCCCGACGACCCGATCGGGACGTTTTTCACGCGGCAACCTGCTGAGTGGTGCCGAAACGAATAACTACAGCGTTCGTAGCTATGCGGACGGCAAAAACGCCAGCACGGTCTACACCGCCAGCGAAAGCGAATCCTCTTCCGGGATAGGGGGAGCGCTGGCAGTGGTTGGCGCGATGATGCAGGGTGTTGCTGCGGGCGGAGGCAAAAACGCCGCACAGCTCGCGGCGCTGGGAGGTGCCATGCAGGGTAACGCCCAGGCGACAGGCGCGCAGAGTGGCTCGAGCAGCGCGATGAACTCGAACAACGACCTGAACCCAACCGTGCCTGCCGTGAATCAGTGCGTTCGTACGTCGCGCACGAAATACTCGGTCAATTTCACCAATACGTGCGACTTCCCGATAGCGGTCCGTTACTGCTTCACCAGTCTGTCCGGCGCAAGCCAGGTGGACGCCAGCAGCGGGGCACTCAAAGATGCGCTCTGTGGCGCGAAGACCGCCTATCCAAGCGCGACGCCGCCGATTGCCCCCGGTGGAAGCGACGCGCAGGCAGCGCCGAACAACACATTGCCGATCCAATTCATCGCCTGTCCATCGAGCGACATCCGCGCGCAAAACAACATTGCGTGGGACGGCAACTCACTACGCGGCACCTGCGGCGGCGTGATCGGCAAGAACGGTGTGCCGAATGGTTCGATCAGGAAGACGGGGGCCGTACGTTAGCGATAGTGCGAGGCGCGTACGCCGCGTCATTCATATGGAAAATGCGTACGGGGCCGGAGCGCGCACTACCCATCGATCTTATCGATGAACGCCAGCACCTGCGCTTCGGCCCTCACCCAGGCGTCATCTGGCGAGTGACCCGATAGACCGGTAATTTTGGAGAAGTCCGTGAAGAACACGCCGTTCTCCATATGACCTACCGATGCGACCGCTCTCCATCCCGAGACCCCGTTTGGTGCTACGCGAATCATGTACGTTCGCTGGCGATACTGTTTATGCAACTGCGTTGGCATGTGGCGAACTCCGACTGCTGGAAACTAATCCTAGCACGTGAATACGTAACGTGCGTTTAACGACCTGACCTCGGCTTTCCGCCCGCAAACTCAAGAATCGTGTCGTAAAGCTGCTGAGCCGCGCTGGACAGCACCAGTCCCCGCCGACGAATCAAACCGACGGTTCGCGTGACTTCCGGTTCCACCAGCGGCACGCTCGTCAGAAGCGGATGCGCCCCCGGCGGCATCGCCAGTCTCGGCACCGCCGCAATCCCCAAGCCTGCTTCGACCAGACTTACCACGCTCATCACATGCCGCACTTCGCAGAAAGAGCGCGGCAAATCGGGCGTGCCCGCCAGCGCCAGATCCAGCACGAACCGGTTGCCGCTCGCCTTGGCCACCGTCATGAAGTCGTATTCCTTTAACTCGCACCACTTCACTTCCGTGCGTTTGGCCAACGGATGCTCATGTCGGCAAGCGAGCACAAACGGTTCCTTCAGAATCGGCTCGAACTCGATCGTGTCCTCCTGCGCACCGAGATAGTTCAGTCCGAAATCCGCTTCGGCACGCACCACACTCGAGAGCACGTCGCTCGCCCCGGTGTCCATCACGCGGATCAGTACGCGCGGGTACGTCTCGTGAAACTGACGCAGTACCTCCGGCAGGAAGTGACGCACAGCCGACGGCACGCACGCGAGCGTGACTTCCCCACCCAGACGCGTCGCACCGTCCGCCAGACCGCGCAGGCTTCCGTCGAAATCGTTCAGCAACTCGCGCGCCTTGCGGGCGAAGTCGCGGCCGAACGCGGTCAGGTCGACGCGACGGGTCGTGCGATCGAGCAGCCGCACGCCCAGCGTGCTTTCCATCTTGGCGATGCGACGCGAGAGCGCCGATTGCGACAGATGAATTTCCTCCGCCGCCGCCCGAAAGTTGCCGCGCTCCGCAATCGCCACAAAGGCCCGCAGGTCGCTCAATTCCAGATTCATGCGTTCAGTGCACTAATGGTTGTGATTTTTGCGATTCTAATGCGTCGCGAGATGGCCGATCATTTTGGGCTGCCCCAATGCAGGGCAACCGGTCGCCATTCACCAAAGTACACACAACGATTTCACGGAGGAAAGACATATGAGCACTTTTACCCGACGCTCGGCCCTGAAGGCTGGCGCTTTCGCCTCGCTGGCCGCCGCGCAAGGACTGGTTCAGCGCAGCATCGCCGCGCCCGCCCCCGGCGCGGCATCCGTCGCCAGCGCCACCGAAAATGCACAGAGTGGCATAGGCGTGACCCGCACGCTGGCACGTTACATCGTCAACGCACGTTACGAAGACCTGCCCGCCAACGTGCGCAAGGAGGGCACACGCACGCTGCTGAACTGGATCGGTGTGGCTGTGGGCGGCTCGCATCATGAGACGGTGGATCGTGCCGTCGCGGCGCTCACGCCGTTCTCCGGTCCGGCGCAGGCGCATCTGCTTGGCCGAAAGGAACGCTTCGACATCATGAATGCGGCGTTCCTGAACGGTGTGGCGAGCCACATTTTCGATTACGACGATACGCATCTGAAGACGATCATCCACCCGGCCGGTCCGGTGACGTCGGCCTTGCTTGCGTTGTCCGAATATCACCCGATCTCGGGCCGCGAGTTCCTCAACGCGTTGGTGCTGGGTGTGGAGACGGAATGCCGCATCGGCAACGCCGTCTATCCGAACCATTACGACGTGGGCTGGCACATCACCGGCACCGCTGGCGTATTCGGC
This sequence comes from Pandoraea oxalativorans, assembly GCF_000972785.3. Classification (NCBI taxonomy): domain Bacteria; kingdom Pseudomonadati; phylum Pseudomonadota; class Betaproteobacteria; order Burkholderiales; family Burkholderiaceae; genus Pandoraea; species Pandoraea oxalativorans. The sequence goes on along the minus strand of NZ_CP011253.3, from coordinate 4,736,519 downwards.
GCGGCCGCTGCCGCAGGCAAGGTGCTGGGGCTGACCGAGCAGCAGATGGTCTGGGCGCTGGGTCTGGCGGCGTCGTAGCCGGTGGGGCTGCGCGAGTCGTTCGGCTCGATGAACAAGAGCTTCAATCCGGGACGTGCCGCCAGCAACGGACTCTTCGCCGCGTTGCTCGCCGCGAAGGACTACACGAGTTCGGACGGCATGATCGAAGCCAAGCGCGGCTGGGCGAACGCCATCAGCACGAAGCAGGACTACCGGGAGATCACGGAAGGTCTCGGCCAGCGCTACGAGGCGGCGCTCAACACCTACAAGCCGTTTGCATGCGGCATCGTGATCCACCCGGCCATCGACGCCGCCATCCAGCTACGCAACGAATACAAACTGACGGCAGACCAGATCGCGAGCATCGACCTGAAGGTCAACCCGCTCGTCATCGAACTGACCGGCAAGAAGACGCCGCGCATCGGACTGGAAGGCAAGTTCAGCGTCTACCACTCGGTCGCGGTGGCGATCATCGAAGGCGCGGCGGGCGAGCGTCAGTACAGCGACCGGGCGGTGCAGGATCCGGCGGTCATCGCACTGCGCGACCGGGTGACGGCGACGGTCGTGCCGTCGATCAAACCGGAGCAGGTCGACATGACCATCACGCTCAAGGACGGACGCACGCTGCACAAGTTCATCGAGCACGCCATCGGCAGTCTGGAGGTGCCGATGACGGATAAGCAACTGGAGACCAAGTTCCTCGATCTGGTGAACGGTATCCTGCCCGATGCGCAAGTGCGCCGCCTGATCGACGCTTGCTGGCAAGTCGAGTCGCTGAAAAACGCGGGCGACATCGCCACGCTCGGCTCCGTGCAGCGCCAAGCGTGACGTAGTTCACGGACGCGACGTGCCGTCCGGCACGTCGCATTGGGCATCACCAGCGATACCGATACCCGACCTGTCCATAGACGTTACGACGGTAGTCGCCGCCCATGTTGCGCGCGTACTTCACACCGGCGTACAGCGGGGACGTGCGGCCCAGCGTCGCTTCGACGCCTGCGCCGAGTTCGTACCACGTCTTCGCGAGGCTGCTGTCGAACGTCGCACCGCGGACGCAGGTCGCACCCGGCCGCTGTTGGCCTGTGCGTCGATGCCGTCGCTGCTGCTCGTGCTGCCGGGTTCACCGTCGAACGGATGATGCCCACGGTACCGCCGCTGACACAATGCGGTGCCGAAGCGCTTACGTGGCCCGACGTTTCATCCGTCAATACAGACCGGCAGCCGTGTTCTTCTGAAGGTCCCGGTCGTAAGTCTCTGCGTCGAAATGACCGCCGCTCAGACGTCGATGCATCGCACCGGTGCTCGGCAGACATTCGCGCGCGATCTGCGTCGCCTGATCCCACAGATGAGAGCGGACGATGGCTTTCGCGCAATGGAAATACACGCGATCGATCGACACGACGATGACCGTTTTGGGCAGCTTGCCGTTCACTTCGAAGCGCGCAAGCAGGTCGGGGTCGACCGAAATGCGCGCCCGGCCGTTCACGCGCAACGTCTCGCCGATGCCGGGAATGAGGAACAGCAGCGACACGCGCGGATCGGCAATGATGTTGCGCAGATTGTCGATGCGATTGTTGCCGGGACGATCCGGTACGGCGAGCGTGCGTTCGTCGAGAATCTGGACGAAGCCGGCCGGATCGCCCTTGGGCGAGCAGTCAGTGCCTTCGTCGCCGACGGACGCCAGCACCACGAACGGACAGGCTTTCACGAACGCCTGGTAGTCCTCGTTGAGGTAGGTCAGTTCCTTCCAGACCGCGCGTTCGCCCGGCTCGCCGTAGATCGCTTCGAGTTGTTCGACGCTGCTCACATCGTGATTCATGTCATGGCCTCATCACTTCCGGTGTCGGTTACACCGGGCAGTATAGAGGGTGATATTGACGCGCGTGCGGCAGTCATTGCACACATTCGCACATCAGGCGGCATCCCCTCCCGAGAACCGCAGTCCGGCAATGCCCACGATGGCCAGCGTCAGAAAGCCGACGCGGCTCCACGTCAGCGATTCCCCGAACCAGAAGACACCGATGGCCACCAGTCCAACCGTCCCGATACCGGTCCAGATGGCATAGGCCGTGCCGATGGGCAGCGCACGCAACGCCAGCGCCAGCAGGTAGATGCTGGCGAGCGCGGCGGCAATGGCGAGCGCACTCGGCAGCACGCGCGTCCAGCCCTGACCCAGCTTGAGCGCGAGCCCCATGGCGATTTCAAGTGCCGCCGCGAGTAGCAGGTAAATCCAGGCCATTGCATTCATCGTGTCATGCCTCCTTCGCTTCGGCCGCCTCGGCCGCTTCGGACGCTTCGGACGCTTCGGACGCGCCGCGATTGGCCGCAATCGCCTTTTGCACTGCGGGACGCGCCTCGATGTCCGTGAGCCATTGCCGCACATCGGGGAAAGGCGTCAGGTCGAGGTCGAGTTCGTCGTGCGTACGCAGCCAGGCGAAGGCGGCAATGTCGGCAATCGAATACTCGTCCGTTGCGAGATAGGCCGATCTGGCCAGCTTCATGTCCACCACCCCGATCAGCCGCAGCGACTCTTTGCGATAGCGCTCGATGGCCTCGGCGTTGCGCGTCCTGGCGCCGTGCAGAAACCATCAGAGTTGACCCAGCATCGGGCCGATGCCGCCGATCTGAAAGTGCAACCATTGGTTCACGGCTATCGCTTTCGCCTGCGTCATCGGTTGCAGCACGCCGGTCTTCGTCGCGAGATAGGTCAGGATCGCGCCCGACTCGAACACCGTCAGATCGCGCTCGTGGTCGACGATCACCGGGATCTTGCCGTTCGGATTGAGCGACAAAAACGCGGGTTGCTTCTGTTCTCCCGCAGAGAGATCGACGTTCACCTGTCGATGGTCCAGACCGGCTTCGTGCAGATACAGACTGACCTTCAGGCCGTTGGGCGTGTTGGCGGTGTAGAAGGTGAGCGGCGGGTGGATGGAATTCTTGACGTTCATGGCATTCCTCAGGACGTTGTCTTGATTTGCGATTGCAAATACAATGATCGCAATTGCAATCGTATGTGTTTCCACGACGAATCACAAGATGTGAGGAATGCCATGAGGGAATGGGGGAGCCGGGGCCGTGCCGCGAAGGACGGACGAAGCGCGCCAGACGAGGCCACGCGGCAGGCGGCGCTCGCCTGCATCGGCAAGCTGCGCGCCGTGCGCAGTGCGGGGCAGACGCCGGTGTCGCCATCCGGTGCGCTCGCGTCGTTGACACGGGCGCTTTCGGAAGGCGAGACGTCCGACAAGGTCTGGATCGTCGATTCGGATGCGCAGATCGCACCACCCCCGCCCCGCGATCCGGCGTCGAAGCGCAAGCGAAACAGCCAACCTGTGGCGCTTGCGAGCGCCATCGTCACGTGGTTCCGCTCGGCGCCGGCACGCGAACGTCCGTTGCTATACCTGCTGCATTCGCCGACGTTGCGCGGTGTGTTGAGCGCGGGTATCGAAGCGGCCGGACTGAAAGACGCTCAGAACGCCGGGGCAGGGCGGCGCGGCATTTTCCTCAACGACGCCACCGTATGGTCGCCGGACCGGTTCAAGCGCGTTCGCCCGGAATTGCCGATGTGGCTCGCGGCGCAGGCCGAATGGCTGCCGTACGATCCGGCGTCGGCGCATGAGCTCAAGGCGTTGCTATGCGCGGCACTCGACGCGCTGTATGTGCGCGGTGAATCCGGCTTCTGTTATCTGAGCGCGCATGAAGTCCCCCTCGCGCCGTCGCGTGCACTCACGCGCAGCGATGCGCGCAATGCTTTCAAAGGGATGTACCGCCTGCGTACGTTACCCGACACAAATCCTCCCTACGTCGTTCGACTGTGCGGGGCGGGCAGGGCGTTGGCGAATGTGCTGGAGGCCGCGCGCTGGCTGCAACTCGATTGGGGTGTCGCGTGCGAGGTGTGGAGTTGCCCGAGCTACACGCGCCTGGCGCGCGAGGCGTGCGAGGCCGAGCGTATGGCGTTGCACGGCCCGGATGCCGCTGCGGACGTGCCCCATCTCGTGCAATGTCTTGGCGACGCCAGTGCGCCGGTGCTGGCCGTCACCGGTTACGCCCGGCACATCGCCAATCAGATCGGCGCGTTCGTACCGGCTCGCTTTGCCGCACTGGGCAGCGACGACACCGACATCGGGGCAGCGACGGACGACAGCGGCGAGCGTTTAGGCACCGGGGACGCACCGGGCGTGCGATGGATCGTACTCAACGCGCTGCGTCTGCTGGTGGACGAGGGCACGTTGCCGCGTACCCGTATCGCAGACGCCACGCGTCGCTACGGTGTGGTCTGAAATCGCGCACGGAAGGCCCCACTGGGCCTATCGCGCCTTGGTCTCCGACAGAAACGCCTTCGCTGCCGTACTCGCCCGATCCAGCGCTTCGGCCACGGGCGCGACGTCCTTCTCGCGAAACTGACTCAGGAACAACTCCGCCACGGCGGACTGATAGACCTTCCACATCTTCTTGCGAAGGGTGCGTCCCTTGTCGGTGATGGTTGCGTAGGCCGCGCGTCCGTCGTCCGGATCGCGCATGCGGGTCACGAGCCCTTCCTGCTCCAGACGGTCGATCAGGCGCGTGAGGTTGTAGCGCTCGATGGCAAGCACGTCGGCCAGTTCGTGCATGCGCCGCGTGCCTTGCGGGCCGCTTTCCAGCCCCCACAGCGTGTCGTACCAGGCGTAGGCGGGCAGGTCGGCCTGCGCCAGACGGCGCTCGATCTCGCGAATCATTGTGCGGTGCGCGCGCACGAAGGAGAACCAAAGATCGGGGTCAGGCGTGCTCATGAATGTCCTTGTCGATGTCGCATGTGAGTTGCAGATGCAATTGTACATGGCTAGAATGACCGGCACGACGATTGCAAATGCAATCCATTCGGCACTTTTTGCTCGCTTATTGCTCTCGTAATCGCTATCGCGAACCCCCGTCGCGATCCCTACTGTGGTTCGTGATCTCAAGGAGACATGTCATGACTCAATTGCCAGTGGCGGCGGGTGCCGACACCGATATCCAGGAAACGCGCGAATGGCTCGACGCGCTCGAAGGCGTCACCACCGTTGAAGGTCGCTCGCGCGCCCACTTCCTGATCGACCGTCTTGCCGCGTGGGACTTCGCGCAGCACGGCGACTTTCATACCCGTGCGACGACCGACTACGTCAACACGATTCCCACGTCGCGCCAGCCCGCGTACCCGGGCGACCTCGCCATCGAGCGTCGTCTGAACGCCTTCATCCGCTGGAATGCGATGGTGATGGTGCTGCGCGCGGGCAAGCATTCGAACGTGGGTGGCCACATCGCGACGTACCAGTCGGCGGCCGTGCTGTACGACGTTGGCTTCGACCACTTCTTCCGTGGCCGCACCGATACGTTCGACGGCGACATGATCTACGTGCAGGGGCATTCCGCACCGGGCATCTATGCACGCGCATATGTCGAAGGCCGCATCACACAGGCGCAGCTCGATAACTACCGTCGTGAAGCGGGGCGCAGTGGGATCTCGTCGTACCCGCATCCGCGTCTGATGCCCGACTTCTGGCAATTCCCGACGGTGTCGATGGGTCTCGGCCCGATCACCGCCGCGTATCAGGCGCGCTTCATGCGCTATCTCGAATACCGTGGGCTGAAGCAGCATCAGGGCCGCAAAGTCTGGGCGTTCCTTGGCGACGGTGAGATGGATCAGCCTGAATCGCTCGCCGCGATCTCGCTGGGCGGACGCGAGCGTCTCGACAATCTCGTGTTCGTCGTGAACTGCAACCTGCAACGGCTCGATGGCCCCGTGCGCGGCAACGGCAAGGTCATCCAGGAGCTGGAAGGCACGTTCCGGGCGGCGGGCTGGAACGTCATCAAGGTGGTGTGGGGCAGCGGCTGGGACGCGTTGCTGGAAAAGGACGTCCACGGTCTGCTGCGCGAGCGGATGATGGCGTGCGTCGACGGCGACTATCAAACGTTCAAATCGCAGAACGGGGCTTATGTGCGCGAGCACTTCTTCGGCAAGTCGCCCGAGTTGCTGGCGATGGTCGCGCATCTGAGCGACGACGAGATCTGGCAACTCGCACGCGGCGGACACGACGCGCTGAAGGTCCACGCCGCTTACGCGCAGGCGATGAAGACGGAGGGGCGTCCGACCGTCATTCTCGCCAAGACCGTGAAAGGCTTCGGTATGGGCGAAGTCGGCGAGGGGCAGAACGTCAATCACCAGTTGAAGAAGATGAGCGCCGACGCGGTGCGCGCCTTCCGCGACCGCTTCGATCTGCCGGTGAGCGACGAGCAACTGGCTGAGATGCCGTATCTGCGCCCCGATCCGGAAAGTCCCGAAGGTCGTTACTTCGCGGCGCGACGCGCCGCGATGGGCGGTCATCAGCCTGCGCGCTTCGGCTTGCGCGCGCCACTTGCCATTCCGCCGCTTAGCACCTTCGCCGCACAACTCAAGGATTCGGGCGAGCGCGAGATGTCGACGACGATGGCGTTCGTGCGCATCCTCACGACGTTGCTCAAGGACAAGGAAATCGGCAAGCGCGTGATTCCTATCGTGCCCGACGAATCGCGCACGTTCGGCATGGAGCCGCTATTCCGCCAGATCGGCATTCACTCGTTCCAGGGACAGCGCTACACACCGCAGGACGCCGGGCAACTCAGCTACTACAAGGAAGCGCTCGACGGTCAGATCCTGCAAGAAGGCATCAACGAGTCGGGGGCGATGGCGTCGTGGATCGCGGCGGGCACGTCGTACAGCACGCACGACTTCGCCACGATCCCGTTCTATATCTTCTATTCGATGTTCGGCCTGCAACGCGTGGGCGACCTCGCCTGGGCCGCTGGCGACGCACGTACACGTGGCTTCATGCTCGGGGCGACGTCCGGTCGCACCACGCTCATGGGCGAAGGTCTGCAACACGACGACGGTCACAGCCACGTGCTCGCGTCCGTCATCCCGAACTGCGTCGCGTACGACCCCACGTTCCAGTACGAACTCGCCGTGATTCTGCACGACGGCATGAAGCCGATGTACGTCGACGATCAGGACGTTTACTGCTACGTCACGCTGCTCAACGAGAATTACGCGCACCCGGCCATGCCCGAAGGCGCGGAAGCGGGCATTCTCAAGGGGCTGTACTTGCTACGCGAAAGCGACGCAAAGGCCGATGCCCCGCGCGTACAACTCATGGGCAGTGGTGCGATTCTTCGTGAGGTCATGGCGGCGAGCGAATTGCTGCGCGACGACTTCGGCGTGCAGAGCGATCTCTGGAGTGCGACGAGCCTGACGGAAGTGCGTCGTGAGGGGCTGGCCGTCGAGCGCTGGAATCTGCTGCATCCGGACCAGACGCCGCGTGTGCCGTACGTCCAGCAATGTCTGGCGGATCGCACGGGGCCGGTGGTGGTCGCGACGGATTACATGAAGATCGTCGGCGACCAGATTCGTCCGTTCGTGCGTGAGCGTCGATTCGTCACGCTCGGCACGGATGGCTTCGGCTGTTCGGATACACGCGAATCGCTGCGCACGTACTTCGAGGTGGACCGTCACTTCATCGTGCTGGCGGCGCTCGGTGCGCTGGCCGACGAGGGGCGCGTGCCGCGCGAGCGTGTCGCCGAGGCGATTCGCAAGTACGGTATCGATCCGGAGAAGCTGGACCCGGCAACGGTTTGATGGGGAAGTAGAGAAGCAAGCAGCGCGAAGGTGAAGCGCGGTGCGGGGGCGTGTCGCGCTTCACCTGAACGTTTGGCCGTCAGGCGACGTGTGCGGCGTATCCCGTCACGCCGGTGGCGATCTCGTCCTTGAGCGTCAGCGCAGGAATCTCGTAATCGCCGAAGTTCTGGCGACGATAGGGGATCGGCGCAATCGTCGCGAGCGTGTCCAGACGCTTGCCGAAGTCGCGCGTGATCGTGGCGAACGCTTCGGCGTCGACCCGCGACGAGCGGAACGTCACGAACGGCGGCAGCACGTCGAAGCCGGGATAGAACAGCACGCCGTGCTGAATCGGGAACAGGATATCGTCGATGGGCCCGTTGATACCGCGCGCGCTGTAATGCGAGTCCCAGCCGCCGGTCGTCACCACGAGCATGGCGCGTTTGCCCGACAGCGAGCCTTCGCCGTAGCGGTCGCCCCAATGCGCACTCGAATGCTCGCCCACGCCATAGGCGAAGCCATACGCATACACCCGGTCGAACCAGCCCTTCATGATCGCGGGCATCGAGAACCACCACAGCGGGAACTGGAAGATCACCGTATCGGCCCAGCGAAGCTTCTCCTGCTCGTGGGCGATGTCGGCGCGCTGCGTGCCGTCGAGGAATGCCTGCTTCGAGTCGAGCGACGCGTGAAACGGCTCAGCCGGATTGCGTTGCGGCGCGTCGTGCACGTCGATGGTCGTCTTCCACTGCATCGCGTATAAATCCGAGACCTGCACGTGATGACCGGCAGCCTCCAGATGCTGCACGGCGAAGTCGCGCAGCGCACCATTGAGCGAGCGTGGTTGGGGATGGGCGTAGACGATCAGGACATTCATTTTCAGACTCCGTGGCCTTGCGGCGTATTCGATCCATCGCTTCATTCGGATGGGGATGAATGCAGCTTAGAGACGCACGCGGTATATTGGAAATGAATTCCTGATATGGCAGGTATAACGATGGTTAATTTGCGACGTCTCGATCTGAATCTGCTCGTCACGCTCGACGTACTGCTGGCCGAGCTGAACGTCACACGTGCGGCCGAGCGGTTGCACATCTCCCAGCCAGCGGTGAGCGTGCATCTCGCGAAGCTGCGCGAGGTGCTGGAAGACCCGTTGCTGCTGCCGGGTCCGCGCGGCATGCGACCGACTGCGCGGGCGCAGGCGCTGCGCGAACCTTTGCGCGAAGCGCTCGAATCGCTCACGCGGGCTGTTGCCCCGGCAGCACCGTTCGAACCGGCGAATGCCGATGTGACGTGGCGCATCGCCGCGACCGACTACACCGAATCGACGATTGTCCTGCCGCTCATGCAACGCCTGCGCACGCAAGCCCCGAAGACGCGGCTGGCGGTCTACGATCTGGTCCCTTCACGGCTGTCGCGTCAGGCTGAGCAGGGCAACATCGATGTTGCCTTTCATACGACGGAGAACGCGCCGGATGGCTTGCACCGCAAGGCGCTCTTCACCGAGCGTTACGTGCTGGCGGGACGGCGGGGGCATCCGAAGCTCAAGCGTCGCCCGACACTCAAGCAGTTCTGCGCCCTCGATCACAGCATCGTTTCGCAGGACGGCGGCGGCTTTCACGCCGCCACCGACGACGCGCTTGCCGCAATGGGCCTGTCGCGACGTGTCGTTTTCTCCGTGCCGCATTTCCTGTTCCTGCGCGCGGCACTCGCGAGCACCGATCTCGTCGCGATGGCCCCGGAGCGTCTCGTGCGCGACGACCCTGCGTTGCAAATCATGGTCCCGCCGCTCGGTCTGCCCGGCTTCGAGATTTCGATGTACTGGCATGAGCGCGTGCACCGCGACCCGGCCCATCGCTGGCTGCGGGAAACCCTTGCCAGCGTGGTGTGACGATTCAGCGACCAGGCGTCAGCGTGCGTCGCTCGTAGTCCCGCGATCCCATCTCCGCGAGACGGCTGATCGTGCGCGACAGATCGCGCCAGTCGCTTAGCGCATCGAGGGCGGGAATGAGCGGGGCGTCGGAGGCGATCAGCAGCGTTCGCTGACGGTCGTAGCAAATGTCGACGAGCCAGACAAAGCGTTGCAGCGTGTCCGGGCGGCGCAACTGCTCCACGCGCAGTTCGTCGACGATCAGCGCTTGCCACTGCTCGGCCAGACCGAGGTAGTCCAGATGCGAGCGATGGGCCACGCACAGCGCCTCGAAGTCGGCCCACACCACGCGCTCGCCTGCGCTGCGCACCGCCAGGGCGCGACCGGCCACCGTGACGTCCGACGGGGCATTTGCCGGGCGGCCCTCCAGCACTTCGTAACACGCGGGCAGGACCTCATGCGCGGCTGCCAGCGGCGCAAGCCAGCGTGGCATCGACGCCGCATCACCCCCCATCCGGTAGTCGGTCGCGCCGTCGAAATGCACGATGGCGAAGCGCTGAAGAATCACGGCGATGGTCGGCTCGAAACGCTCGTGAAATTCAGGGTCGGGCAACAAGTGGGCGGGTGCGTAGTTCGATGTCAGCACCAGTCGCACGCCGCGCGCGAGCGCGATGTCGAGAAAGCGTCCGATGAGGAAGGCGTCGGCAATGTCGTGGACGTGGAATTCGTCGAAACACAGCAGTTCGACGCCATCGAGCCAGCGGTTGGCGACCGCTGCGAGCCGGTCGTCGCACTTTGGCTCGCGCACGAGCCGACGGTGCATGTCGCGCAGGAATTCGTGAAAGTGCACCCGGCGCTTCTCGCCTTCGGCCACCGCGAAGGCGGCATCCACGACCAGGCTTTTGCCGCGTCCGGGCAGGCCGTAGCAATACACGCCGTCATGCGTCGTCGTCCCACGCGGTGCGCCGGGGGGCGAGAGGCTTGCGAGCAGGGCGATGGCGTCGCGTTGACGACGGTCGGGGGCGATGTGGCGCTCGGCCAGCGCTTGCGTGATACGCGCGGCGTCGATCATGGACGCAGGACTTCGGAAGGCAAAGGCCGATGCATGGGGATCATGCGCTCGGCCGACGAGCGCCACTATACCGGCGCGCTGCATGGCAGGCCAATACGGAATTTCGTGCGCCGCCATCGCATTTCGGCATCGCGGCGGCGGTCTTCTGCGGCCTGCGATTGCTGCTAGAATTGCCGCACGGCCGATGCTGCCTGCCGCTCGCACCCGATCCGGGGCCGGTGAAAGCATCGCAGGCATCGCATGTCCGTCCCGTTCTGCGGGCGACGCGCATCAGCAACGCGAGCACTGATCGACTGCGTCGCCATTGAACGCTATCAAGGATGGCTAACATGCGAACCTTTCTCGACGCCAAAATCATGGCCAGGTCCCTGCGCGAACGTCTCGCACGCGAGGGCATCGACATCTCCCACGCACAGGCACTGGAATCCGTCGCTGCACAGTTCGGCTTTGCTAACTGGAACGTGCTTGCCGCCAAAGTGGCCGCTGCAGCGGTCGGCGACGGTATCGTGTTCGACACCGTCGCCCCGATTCACCGGATCTTCGACGAAGCGAAAGCGCGCGAATTCTACGTCGACTTCCTCGGTTTCAAGATCGATTGGGAGCATCGCTTTGCCGACGGACTGCCGCTGTACTGTCAGGTCTCGCGCGCAGGCATGACATTGCACCTGTCCGGCCACTTCGGCGATGCCAGCCCGGGGGCGACGACGTTCGTCTTCATGCGCGGCGTCGAAGCCTATCAGCGCGACTTGTCGGGCAAGCGCTATCCGAATATGAATCCCGGTATCGAAGCACTCGACTGGGGTAAGCAGATGACGGTGACGGATCCGTTCAATAACCGCATTCGCTTCTGCGAATCGAACGACTGACAAAGGAAGGCCGGTATGACCCAAGATTTCGATCCCGCGCGCTATTTCCGGCGCATCGGCTATACCGGCCCCCGCGAAGCCACGCTCGACGTGTTGCGCACGGTGCATTCGCTGCATCCGCTCGCGATTCCCTTCGAGAACATCGATCCGATGCGCGGCAAAGCGGTGAACGTGGATCTGCCATCGGTCGTCGCCAAGCTGGTCGACGGCGAACGCGGTGGCTACTGCTTCGAGCAGAATGCGCTGTTTGCGAGTGCGCTCAAGTATCTCGGGTTCGACGTCACGCCGCTGATCGGACGCGTTTGCTGGGGCCGCACCTTCGAAGCGGAAGCACCGCTCACGCATATGCTGCTGCGCATCGAACTCGACGGCGAATCGTGGCTGGCGGACGTGGGCTTCGGCTCGGTCACGCTGACGGCGCCGTTGCGTCTGAACGCGTCGGGCGAGCAGGCCACGCCGCTCGAAATTTTCAGTCTGACGCCGGTGCCGACGGGCGACGGTCACACCGTCGGCGAATATCGTCTGAGCGTGAAATCGGCGCAGACATGGCTGCCGACGTATCGCTTCGCGCCGCGCCCCGCCGAGTGGATCGATTACAAGCTCGGGAACTGGTACACCTCGAGCGCACCGGACTCGATCTTTACGAATCACCTGATGGCGTGCCGCGTGTTGCCGCAGGGGCGTCTCGCGTTGCTCGATACCAAGCTTGTCGAGCGCGGCCCGAAGGGCGACGTGATCGCCGAGACGAAGATCGATTCGGCCTTGCATCTGGTCGACGTGCTGGGCGGGCGCTTCGGCCTCAATCTGGCCGACGTCGATACCGACGAGTTGTTCGCGCGAGCGCTCGCGGGTGCTGCCAAAGCGGTTGTGCGCTGAGCCACGGAAGCCCAAAGTAAAAGAGCCTTGCAAACCGTCCGTCTGCAAGGCTCTTCTTTCATGCCTCCTTCAAAAGGCGCGCATCAATGTGCCGACGTCGTGCCCGGCCACATCCGCACGGCCAGTGCGCCGAGCGCGGACAGCGTGGCGAGCGATGCGACGCCCGTCCAGCCCCAATGCGCCAGTGCCTGCGAGCCAAGCACCGAACCGAGCGACATGCCGATGAACACGCAGACGAACAGCACGGCGTTCAGACGGCTGCGGGCAGCGGGTTCGATCCCGTACACGATGGTCTGATGCGAGATCAGGGCGACCTGTACGCCGAGGTCGAAGCCGATCGCACCGAGACCGATCAGCCACAACTGGGCATGCGGGCTCAGCAGCGGCGCGAACAGCATCGCCGCGAAGGACACGGCCACCAGACCTGCGCCCAGACGCGTCACGATCTGCGGGCCCTTCTTGTCGGCAATGCGACCGGCAATCGGCGCACCGAGCGCACCGGCAGCACCCGCCAGCCCGAATGCACCGGCAGCGGCTGCACCCAGATGGAACGGCGCTTCGTGCAACATCACGGCCAGCGTCGACCAGAACGCGCTGAAGCCGACCGAGAGCAAGGCCTGTGCGAAGGCCGCCCGGCGCAGCGCCGGGTGGCGACGCCACAGACTCGCGACCGAGCCGATCAGTTGACGATAGGACATCTGCGTCGTCGGATGGAACGACGGCAGACTGCGCCATGCCACCACCCCGAAGGCCGCCACGCTGATCGCTGCAACCACATACATCGCCCGCCATCCGAAATTCTGCGCGACGAAGCCCGACACGACGCGTGAGAGCAAAATCCCGAGCAGCAGGCCGGTCATGACGGTGCCGACGACGCGTCCCCGGATCGATTCGGGGGCGAGGGTGGCCGCCGCTGGCACAATGTCCTGCGCCATCGTCGCCGTCAGGCCGATGGCAAGGCTCGCGACGAGCAAGGTGCCGATACCCGGTGCAAACGCCGCCAGCAATAACGCCAGCGTCAGAATCGCACCTTTGACGAGCACGATGCGGCGGCGGTCGATGATGTCGCCCATCGGCACGAGGAGCAGAATCCCAAGGGCATATCCGAGTTGGGTGAGCGTCGGCACCCAGCCCACGGTCGTGTTGGCCGCGTGGATGTCGTCGGTCATGATGCCGAGCATCGGTTGCGCGTAGTACAGCGAGGCGACGGTCAGGCCCGTGCCCGTTGCCAGCAACAGAATCAGTCGTGCGGACAATTCCGGCTGTGGGCGGGGGGCGGCACGACTCGCGTCGGGGGCATTCGAAATCTGAGCGGAACTCATTACGTAAGGCTCCAGTAGGAAGGTACGGGGCGTAGTGTCTCGCTTGGTGCGGTGCAGCGGTAGACCTATAATCCGTACAACCTTTATACGTGTGACGTATGACAGAGCCTCTCGATCCCTCGTCTTCCACTGCACCGTCGGCGCTGCGTCCCGGCGGCGCAGACCGCGTCGAACTGATGCAGACCTTCGTGCGCATCGTCGAATCCGGCAGTCTGTCGGCGGCCGCGGCGCAGCTCGGCACCACGCAGCCGACGGTTAGCCGACGGTTGCAAATGCTCGAACGCTCGCTGGGCCTGCGACTGCTTCAGCGCTCGACCCATCGCATGAAGCTCACCGAAGACGGCGAACGTTGTTTCGCGCGTGCCAAGGAACTGGTGACCAGTTGGGAGGCGTTCGAGGCCGACCTGCGCGGCACCGGCGCCGAGCCGGAGGGGACGCTGCGCGTGTTGGTGCCGCACGCATTCGGGCAGGACATGATGATCGGGCCGCTGGCGGACTTTCTGGATCGCTATACCGGCATGAAGGTGCACTGGTTCTTGCAGGATCGCGAGCCGGACTTCATTGCGGAAGGCATCGATTGCGCGATCCACGTGGGCGAATTGCAAGACCCGTCGAACGTCGCCATTCTGCTCACCGACGTGCCGCGCATCGTCGTGGCGTCGCCCGAATTGCTCAGGGGACGTCCGATGCCCGAGCATCCGTCGGAACTGACGGCGTTTGCGTGGCTCGCGCTCACCACGTTCTACCGGACCGACATCACGCTCACGCACCGCGAGACGCATGAGAGCGAGCGCATCACATTCGACCCGCGCATGAGTACGGACAACCTGTTCGCGTTGCGCAGTGCCGCATTGCGCTGTCTGGGGGTGGGGGTGGCGTCGGCCTGGGTGATGGCCGAAGACATTGCGCAGGGCCGCTTGATCCAACTCGTGCCGAAATGGCGCTCGACGCCGCTGCCGATGTATCTCTTGTACCCGTACGCGAAGTATTACCCCGCGCGCCTGCGGCGTTTCGTCGAAGCGATGCGCATCGCGATTCCTACCGTGATCGAGGAAGAGCAGCGCAAGATTCGCTAAGCGCGCGGCGTCAGGTCAGCAGTAGTTGTCCGGCCTTGCCTTGCAACAGGGCGTCGTTGCGCTGGGCGGCGTCGCGCAAGTAATCCCACAGCACCGTAATGCGTTTGAGCGTGCGCAGTTCTTCGTGGCAGTAGATCCAGAAGCTGCGCGCGACGACCACGTCGTCGACCAGCAGCGGCACGAGTCGCGGATCTTGCGCCGCCATGAAGCACGGCAAAACCGCCAGCGCTTCGCCCTGCAACGCCGCCTGATACTGCGCGATGACGCTGGTACTTCGCAGCACGACGTTGCACCCGGGCACGATGTCTTCCAGATAGCGCAATTCGTTGCTGAACGCGAGTTCGTCCACATAGCTGATGAAGCGGCGCCCGGTCAGGTCGGCGAACGTCGATACGTCGCCGTACTGCGCGAGATAGCCGGGCGTGGCGTACAACTGCAATCGGTAGTCGCACAGCTTGCTGCACACGTACGGTCCCAGTTGCGGACGCTCGATAGTGATCGCCAGATCGGCTTCGCGCTGGGACAGGCTGACGAAGCGCGGCACCGGCAGGACGTCGAAGTCGATGGCGGGATATTCGCGCTGAAAGCGTGAGAGCACGGGCGTGACGAAGTACGTGCCGAACGCTTCCGTCGACCCGATGCGCACATGACCCGAGAGCGTTTGCCCCAGGCCCGCAACCTGCTCGCAGGCCGATTGCAGCGCCGTCTCCATTTGCTCGGCATGCACGAGCAGTTGCTGACCCTCGGGCGTGAGCGCAAAGCCGGCGTTGCGCGACTTGTCGAAGAGCAGCGTGCCGAGCGCCTGCTCCAGCGCACGCACCCGTCGCGACACCGTCGTGTGGTCCACGCCGAGCCGTTGCGCCGCCGCGCCCACGCGCTGCGTGCGCGCCACTTCCAGAAAGTACCGAAGGTCGTCCCAGTCCGGACGCGGTTCCGCACCCGACGCCCCGGCTATGCCGGATGTTCGTGCCGCTCTCGTCGCGCCGCTGTGCGCCATACCCCCGCTCCTATGTGAAGTCGCTATGTGCATTTATGCACAAAGTAGATGCAGATTTTCGCTATGCAAAGCAAATTCGCACAAATACAATTTATGAGCGCCACGCATAGACGTCGGCGACGAAAGCATAAAAGACCTGAAGGAGACAAAAGCGATGAAGATCAAGCCGTGGCTGCTCGCGCTGGGACTCGGTGCGGGCTTGGGATTGTCGTCAGCCGGAACGTTTGCGCAGTTGCCGGACCGCCCCGTCAAGGTGGGCGTGCTCACCGATATGTCGGGTACGTATTCGGCGATGGGCGGGGCGGGGTCGGTCGTGGCTGCACAAATGGCCATCGACGACTGTCTGGCCGCCGAATGTAAAGGGATGAAGGTCGAACTGGTGTCGGCCGACAACCAGAACAAAGCGGACGTCGCCGCCAACAAGGCGCGCGAATGGTTCGATCGCGACAACGTCGACGCGATTGCCGATCTGACGAACTCGGCGGCGGCGCTCGCTGTGCAAAAGCTCGCGATGGACAAGCAGCGTGTCGTGCTGTTCTCCGGGCCTGCCACCACGCGCCTGACCAACGAAGACTGTTCGCCCACGGGCTTTCACTGGATGTTCGATACGTACTCGCAGTCGGCCGCCACCGCCCGCGCCGTGGTCGGCGACGGCGGTAAGTCGTGGTACTTCATCACCGTCGACTACGCCTTCGGGCACTCGCTGGAAAAAGACGCTGCCGATATCGTGAAGACGCTCGGCGGCACAGTCGTGGGCCAGTCGCGGCACCCGCTCAATGCGTCCGATTACGCGTCGTTTCTGTTACAGGCGCAAAGCTCGAAGGCGCAGGTCGTGGCGCTCGCCAACGGCGGGCAGGACACCGTCAATGTGCTCAAGCAGGCGCGCGAATTCGGCATCGTGCAGCGGGGGCAAAAGCTCGCTGCACTGCTGGTGTTTCTGTCGGACGTGCACGCCCTCGGCCTGAATACGGCACAAGGGCTGCTGTTCACCGATGGCTTCTATTGGGACTTCGACGACGCTTCACGCACGTGGTCCGACCGCTTCCAGAAGAAGTACAAGAATCTGAAGCCGACGATGGTGCAGGCCGGGGTGTATTCGAGCGTGCTGCATTACCTGCGCTCGGTCGCGGCGGCAAAGAGTGTGGATGCGAAGGTCGTTGCGCAAAAGATGCGTGAATTGCCGATCCGCGATCCGATCATGCACAACGCGTCGATTCGTCCGGACGGTCGCGTGATTCACGACATGTATCTGTTCCGCGTGAAGTCGCCCGCCGAGTCCAAAGGCCCGTGGGATTACTACACTAAAGTGGCCACCGTCCCCGCGACGGAAGCCTTCCAGCCGCTGTCGAAATCGACCTGTTCGCTCGTGAAGACGAACACGGCAGCGAAGTAACCGACATCGGGCCGTCGCCCGACGGCCTTCAACCCTTACCCGAATCCCTGCATTCGTTTCGATCTGGAGAGCGTGTCATGTCCCTACCCACCATTCCCCTGCTCATCGATGGCAAGCGTGTCGAATCGAAGACGTCCCAGTGGCGCGACGTCGTGAACCCGGCCACGCAGGAAGTCGTCGCGCGCGTGCCGTTCGCGACGACCGAAGAACTCGATGCGGCCGTGGCTTCCGCCAAGGCGGCCTACAAGGGCTGGCGCAACACATCGCAGGCCAATCGCATGCGCGTAATGCTGCGCTTCCAGCAACTCCTGCGCGATCACACGAGCGAACTCGCCGAACTGATTACGCGCGAACACGGCAAGACGCTGCCCGACGCCGAAGGCGAAGTCGGACGCGGTCTCGAAGTCGTGGAGCACGCTTGCTCGATTGCGTCGCTGCAACTCGGCGAGTATGCGCAGAACGCGGCCGGTGGCGTCGACGTCTACACGCTCATCGAACCGCTGGGTGTGTGCGCGGGCATTACCGCGTTCAACTTCCCGGTGATGCTGCCGTGCTTCATGTTCCCGCTGGCCGTCGCCACGGGGAATACGTTCGTGCTGAAGCCTTCGGAGCAAGACCCGAGCGCGTCGCTGCGCCTCGCGGAACTCGCACTCGAAGCCGGTCTGCCGCCGGGGGTGCTCAACGTCGTGCATGGGGGGCCGGACATCGCGAACGCGATCTGCGATCACCCGGATATCAAGGCCGTGTCGTTCATCGGCTCGACGCATGTCGGCACGCACATCTATCGTCGCGCGTCGGAAGCAGGCAAGCGTTGTCAGGCGATGATGGGGGCGAAGAATCACTGCGTGATCCTGCCGGACGCGGATCGCGAGCAGGCCATCAACCATCTGCTCGGCGCCGCCTTTGGCGCGGCAGGGCAGCGCTGCATGGCGACGTCGGTCGCGGTGCTTGTGGGCGAAGCCCGCGAGTGGGTGCCGGAACTGGTCGAGCGCGCCCGTGCGCTCAGGGTCGGGCCGGGCACGGATCGCAAGGCGGACGTTGGGCCGCTCGTCTCGAAGCAGGCGCGCGCGCGCGTGGAGAAGCTGATCGGCGCAGGCGCGGAAGAGGGGGCAAAGCTGCTGCTCGACGGGCGCGGTCACTCGGTCAAGGAAGCACCGGACGGCAACTTCGTCGGTCCGACCATCTTCGACGGTGTGACGGCCGAGATGTCGATCTATCGCGAGGAAATCTTCGGGCCGGTGCTGTGCATGGCCGGGGTCGAGACGCTCGACGAAGCCATTGCCTTCGTCAACGCGAACCCGAACGGTAACGGCGTAGCGCTGTTCACGCAGGACGGCGGCGCGGCGCGTCAGTTCCAGAATGAGATCGATGTGGGGCAGGTCGGCATCAACCTGCCGATCCCGGTGCCGGTCGCATGGTTCAGCTTTACCGGTTCGCGTGCGTCGAAGCTCGGCGATCTCGGCCCGAACGGCAAGCAGGCCATTTTGTTCTGGACACAGACGAAGACCGTCACCGCACGTTGGCAGGCGCGCGGCACCGGCCCGTCGGGTGTGAACACCACGATCACGCTGAAGTAACGCGCCTTTTCCACGGATTTCGGAGACAGACGATGGCTACGGAAACTCAACAAGGGACGCTGCGCGTGGCGTTCATCGGCCTGGGCAATATGGGCGGTCCGATGGCGGCGAATCTGGTGAAGGCCGGACACGCGGTGCGCGGCTTCGACCTGTCTGGCGCGGCGGTGGAGCGTCTCGCAGCCGCGGGCGGCAGCGCGGCGACGTCGATTGCCGAAGCGGTGCGCGACGCGCAGGTCGTCATCACGATGTTGCCTGCGGGCGAGCACGTGCTCGCGGCGTACGACGGCCCCGAAGGCGTGCTCGCGAATGCCGCACCGGACGCCGTGCTGATCGACAGCAGCACGGTGCCGCCGGAGATTCCCCGTCAACTGGCCAGGCTTGCGCGCCCCGGCACGTTGCTGCTCGACGCCCCGGTTTCGGGCGGCACGGCAGGTGCGGCGGGGGGCACGCTGACGTTCATGGTCGGCGGCGATGCGGCGCTCGTCGAGCGCATGCGGCCGCTGCTGGGCAACATGGGGCGCGCAATTCACCACGGCGGCCCGCTCGGCGCGGGGCAGACGCTCAAGCTGTGCAACAACATGTTGCTGGGCATCTTGATGGCGGGCACGAGCGAGGCGCTCCGCCTGGGCATTGCGAACGGCCTCGACCCGAAGGTGCTCTCTGCGGTGATGCAGCAAAGCTCCGGGCGCAACTGGACGCTGGAAGTCTATAACCCCTGCCCGGGCGTGATGGACAATGCGGCGTCCTCGCGCGGGTACACCGGCGGCTTCGCGACCGACCTGATGGCGAAGGATTTGCGTCTCGCCCATGGTGCGGCCGAGTCGAGCGACGTGGCGACGCCGCTGGGCGATCTCGCGCGCCGCATCTTCGAGGTGCATCGCGCCAATGGTCATGGCGGGCTCGATTTTTCGAGCATCTTCCAGGACCCGGTCACGCTGGCGCAGGCGCTGGAGGTGAAGTAACGCGCTGTGTCGAGCGGTGCAAGGCGAATGGCAAGCACAGCGAACGCCCGTCGGCCTTCCGGCTGACGGGCGTTCGCCATTGCGACGATTTGACGCGCCTGACCCACGGCACGAGGTTCGGAGATTTCAATGACGCCAATATCGGCGTATCATCCGGCCGCAACGGCTACCCCCACAGCCGGTTCCTCAGTGCTTGCGAGCGCCATTCCTCATCATGATCGTCCGTCCCAATCTGCATTGGCTGCGCATGCTGTTCGTCGTGCGCGGCTCGATCTTGCCCAAGATCGCCCCGCAGCTCATTTTCACCACGATCATTTCGATTGTCGTCACGCTGGCGCACGGGCGCATCTTCGAATGGAAGATCCCGCTCACGTTCATCCCGTTCTCGCTGATCGGCATTACGCTCGCGATCTTTCTCGGCTTTCGTAACACCACCAGCTACGCGCGCTATTGGGAAGCCCGCGTGCTCTGGGGCAGTGTGCTCAACGAGACGCGGGCGCTGTCCCGCCAATCGATGACGCTCGTCTCGGACACCTCCGATTCGCCGCGCTTCGTCGCTTATCTCATCGCCTTCGTGCACGGTATGCGCCACCAGTTGCGTGGCACGGACCCGCGCGCCGACTTCGAGCGTCTGCTCGATCACGAAGACGTGGCGTGCCTCACACGCAAGCAGTTCAAGCCGATCACCCTTTTGCTGATGGCGGGCGAGTGGCTGCGCGAGCGTCGCATGCTTGGGCAGATCGAAGCGCCGCTGGCACAGGCGATGGAGATGCATCTGGACCGTCTCGGCGAAGCCATCGGCGGCTGCGAACGCATTGCCACCACGCCGATTCCGTTCACCTACGGCGTGATCCTGCACCGCGTGACGTATCTCTACAGCCTGCTGCTGCCGTTCGGGCTGGTCGACTCGATCGGGCCGATGACGCCGGTCATCGTCGCCTTCATCTCGTACACGTTCTTTGCGCTCGAAGCGGTGAGCGCCGAGATCGAGGAGCCGTTCGGTCTGGAAGCGAACGATCTGGCGCTCGACGCCATGTCCGAGACCATCGAGCAATCGCTGCGGGAAATCCTGCATCGCCAGCACACGGCGCAAGTGCGGGCGCGCGACCACCACATCATCACCTGAACCGTCTGAGTCTTCGGCGGCGCCCCGGCCGCCGACGTCTTTTCCGAAAAATCTAATACTAAAGTCCTTGCTTTAGTATTTAACGCAGCTATACTCAAGCACATGCTTGACCATGACAACACCCTCGATCTGACTTTTCAGGCACTGGCCGACGCCTCTCGCCGAGCGATGCTCGTGCGGCTGGCGCAGGGGCCGGCGTCGGTGAGCGCGCTGGCGCAACCCTTGTCGATGTCGTTGCAGGCGGTCATGCAGCACCTTTCCGTGCTGGAGAGTGCGGGGCTGGTGCGAACGGAAAAGGCGGGACGTGTGCGCACGTGCCGGATCGAACCTCAGGCGCTGAGCCTTGCAGAGCGATGGATCAACCAGCGCCGTCACGAGTGGGAGGGCCATCTCGACCGATTGGGCGAGTATCTGGCCAGCCTGCCGCCCGAAGGAGACCTTCATGACGACAGCAAGTGAAGCAAAAGCGAGCGCGCAAGCGCGTCCGCTCACCGTTGGCCGCACGTACGCCGTGGCGCGTGACGTGGTGTTTCGCGCATGGACCTCGACCGACGCCGTCAAGCGTTGGTTCTGTCCGACCGGTTACACGGTGCCCGAAGCGCAGATCGACGCTCACGCGGGCGGCGCTTTCGACCTGCGCATGCAGTCGCCCGAAGGCGAATCGCACTGGATTCGTGGGCGTTTCATCGAAGTCGATGCACCGAAGCGTCTGGTCATCGACATGAAAGTGACCGACGAGAAGGGACACGCCTTGTTCAGCGCCCTCACTACGGCGAGCTTTACCGACGTGGCGCAAGGCACGCAGCTCGATGTCGAGCAGCGCTATACGGTGCACGATCCCGCATTCGCGTGGATGCCGGAAGGCGCAGGGCAGGGGTGGACGCAAACGCTCGACAAGCTGGGACGCGAAGTCATGAAGGAAGCCGAAGCGCCGACGCAGCGTAGCGTCGTGCATTCGACGTTTCGTCTCGAACGCCAATACCCGGCATCGCCTGCCCGTGTGTTCCGCGCACTGGCGGAGCGCGAGGCGAAGGACCGCTGGTTTGCGCGCAGCGAAGGTCTGACGCTGATCGAGCGATCGATGGATGTTCGTCCGGGTGGCCGTGAAACGGCGAAGGCTCGGTGGACGAGCGGCATGGTGTCGACTTTCGATGCGCTCTACTACGACGTGGTCCCCGACACGCGTCTGGTCTACGTGTACGAAATGCATCTGGATACGCGCAAGATTTCGGTCTCGCTCGCGACCATCGACATCAAGGCGCGCGATGGCGGTACCCATCTCGTCATGACCGAGCAAGGCGCATTTCTGGACGGTTACGACGACGCAGGATCCCGTGAGCGCGGCACCAATTTGCTGCTCGACGCCCTCGGCGCGTCGCTCACGGACTAAGCCTTCGTCTCTAGCTTTCTCACCGCGTGCGATGCCGCTGCTCGCCGGGTCTTACCGGACGCAGCGGCATTTCCATTTCCCGAATGCCCCGAAGTGGTGCATTTATTCCCATCAAAAGACGCAATAGTTCCTCGACAAATATCGCGTTTTTCATTGTGAGAGCGAGTTCTAGACTTCCTTCCATCGACGGCGCAATTCAAAACAAAGTCGTCGCAACATGACAGGAGTTAGGAAAATGAACCGCAAGAACATCGCAATCGCACTTATCGCTGCTGTGGCTTCCCTTGGTGCCGTGGCTAGCAACGCTGCCGAAAACGGCAACAACTACCCCGAAATCGCTTCGCAAGGTCAGCCGCTCACGCGTGCTGCCGTGCAAGCCGATCTGGCTCAGGCTCGCGCCAACGGCCTGATCCCGCAAGGCGACGCCGACTACCCGGTGTACGTCGCTTCGGGTGAGAGCAAGACCCGCGCCGAAGTGAAGACGGAACTGGCGCAAGCCCGCGCCGAAGGTCTGATGGCACAAAACGATCAGGACTACCCGGTCGCCGTCGTCGCCCAAGGCTCGAGCGTGTCGCGCGCCGACGTCAAGCAAGAGCTGGCCCGTGCCCGCGCTGCTGGCCAACTGAACGAGTTCCAAGGCAGCTGATCGCCGTGCGGCTGATCGTGCCGCAGCAGTAGAAAGTTAAAAAGCCGTCCCGGGCGTGATGCCCGGGACGGCTTTTTTTGTGTTTGCGATCCGTCGCAATTCGTCTGTGTTCGTCGGTGTTCGTCGATGCAGAGGCCGTTCGTCAGGCTTTCATGAAGCGCAGCGCGATGCGAGCGAGCTTCGGCACGAACGTCGGACGCAACAGGCGCTTGTCGTAACCGTCCATGCGCCGGGCGTCCTCTTCAAGGCACAGCAGGATCAGATCGCGCGGCTTGAGCGATTCGCCGATGTCGGCCGTGCCCGTCGCCGGAAAGTTGGCGTCGCGTGCGACGCCGTCGGTGTCGATGCCTCGCGCGATCGCCATGCGATCCCAGATCAGCGTGACCCAGACGGACGCGACACGGGCGTAAAACCACGGACGCTTCCAGAGCGGCAGCGTGCGGCGGTACCAGGCGACCCAGTTTGCGAAAAAGAGGATGTGGCGCGCTTCTTCCTGAATCACCGGTTCGAACGTCTCGACCAGTGCTTCGGGAAAATAACCGGAGCGCTGCGCCGAACGGAACAGACCGAAGGCCACGAAGCTGTCGATGCATTCGCTGAAGCCGGTCTTCATCCATGCCCATTCGGCGTCTTTCGGCGGCGGGTAAGGCGGCTCGGCGGCGAGTTCGATGCCGTAGGCTTCGACGAGTTTGGAGAGCACGACCTTGCGACGCGCTTCTTCCTCGCCGTCCATGACGAGGGCTTCACGCAGCAGCGGGTCCTGAATCGTGGCCGCGTAAGTGGCGACGCGAATCGATGCGCGTCCTTCCGTCTGCACGGCGATGTCCCAGATGGGCAGCGCAGTCAGACGTTTGAGGGCGTCGGGCGGCAGCTTCGGCCACTCGATGACGGACGGCTTGTAGGGATTGTGAGACTCCAGCAGCATGCGGCAGAACATGCGTTTGTGGGAGTCCGAACCAATTTTCACGGAGCCGTCGACATCGTATTGCCAATGCCGCATGACATGGTCGGCCTGCGCTACGGCGGCCGCTAACGTGTCGGACATCTGGTCGGGATATCGCATTCGGTATGAGGTCTGTCGGCGTCGACAAAAATCATATCACCAAGCGCGATGCCTGCGCCGTGCAGATCGCATTCATGGCCGCTCGTACAGCGCTGCCTTGCACTGGCGGAAGGGGGCAGGACAGATTCATCCGCGCGTGGCGGGCGAAATATTTGGTAATTGTTGCGGCGCGTGCAACGCAGGTATTCGCGCGACGCGCTATATCGCGTGCGCGGACGTGACTAGACTGTAGAGCCGCTGTCGCAGTTTTCGCAGCTACCTTGCAATGGACTCATCATGTCGCTGACCCTTGAGCAACTCTTTCCGCAGCATCGTCCCGAAGGTGAAGCCGTGGCTACGGCTCTCGATAGTCACGCTGTCGTACAGGCGTTGTCGCTCGCCGTTGCCGACCATCCGCTCGCACTGCTGCGCATGATGTACCCGACCACCGATGCGAACACGCACCGCAGCCGCGACGAACTCACGGAAGTGCTGCACCGTCACGGCCTGCATCAGGTCGCCGGGCTGATCGAAGAAGAATCGCCGTATCTGATGTTCACGTCGGCCGAACACGCGCATCTCACGCTCGTGGAAATCCGCCGCTACTCGGCGGCCATTGCCGTGCATCTTTATTACCGTGGACTCGCGGGTGTGGAGGCGGAAACGCGTCTGCGCGCCGACGCCCGCGTGCCTGCCGACGGCCACTTCAAGCCGTTCGACTGATTTTCGTCTGATTGGCGGGATGGGGACGCACGCTATCGAGGCGATAGCGTGCGTTAGTGCAGACTGCTCAGGTGCGAGATTCGTCGCCTGAGCGCGATGTCGCAGTCCGGTTCGCGGACATTGCGGCGTCGCCGCTGGCTGGCGCCGGTGTCTTCTCGGGGGCGCTCTCGCCGTCCCAACCAAACGTGACCTGTCGCTGCGCGCGACGCGTCGCCCGTTCGCGCGCCATCTGCTCTTCGAACTGGCGACGCCCTTCCTTCGCGGTGGCGATCATCTTGTTGCGATCCTGGTAGGAGGGATACATTTCGTCCGTCAACTGCAAATTCGCGCGTCTGAACGCCATCGTCGCTTCACGGGCTTCGGATGCCGGCCACCCGAGTGTTTCGAGCACCGAGCGCGCGCTGCGCAGCGACGACTCGAAGACTTCGCGCTCGATGTGCTTCACGCCACGCTCGCGTAACTGGAACAAGTGTCCGACGTTGCGCGCTCTGGCGACGACGGGCACGTCGGGAAAATGCTCGCGCATCAGATCGGCGATTTCGAGCGACTGATCGATATCGTCCACCGCAATGACCACCGCCCGCGCGTCAGCTACGCCTGCAATTCGGAGCAGATCGAGGCGCGTCGCATCGCCGTAGAACACGCGAAAACCGAACTGACGCAGACTCTCGATGGTGTCAGGATCGTGATCCAGCACGGTGACCGACACGCCCTGCGGAATCAGCGTGCGGCCGACGATCTGGCCGTACCGACCGAAGCCGCAGATCACCACGTTCGCCGACTGCGGCTCCGAGATCTCCTCCATGCGCGGCGACCCCTTCACGCTGTAACGTGGCAGCAACCACTTGTCGATGGCCACGAGCAGCAGCGGCGAGAGCAACATCGACAGCGCGACCGCACCGATCAGGAACGACGACACCGCCGGTGGCAACACCTGCGGACCGGCCGACTGGAACACCACGAAGGCGAATTCGCCGCCCTGCGCGAGGAGCAGCGTGAAGATCGGACGCTCCTGATACGGCAATTGCATCAGGCGCGACAAACTGTAGATCGCGAGTCCCTTGAGCGCCATGAAGCCGATCACCACGGCGAGCATGCGCAGCGGTTGTGCCATCAGCACACCGAAGTCGATGCTCATGCCCACGGCGATGAAGAACAACCCCAGCAGCAGTCCCTTGAACGGCTCGATGTCGGTTTCGAGTTCGCGACGGTATTCGCTTTCCGCGAGCAGCACGCCTGCGAGGAAGGCGCCGAGCGCCATCGACAGGCCGACCAGTTGCATCAGCGTCGCGATGGCGACGACCAGCAACAATGCCGCTGCCGTGAAGATTTCGGGCGTCTTGCTGTTGGCAATCCAGCGCAGCAGCGGACGCAATGCGAGACGGCCGCCGAGAATGATGGCGGCAATCACGCCGACGATCTTCAGGGCTTCGAGCGCGCGCGCGGTACCCGTGAGGGCATGGCTATCGACCGAATCGGCGAGCAGCGGCAGCAACGCGAGAATCGGGATCGCGGCGACGTCCTGGAACAGCAGAATCGAGAAGCCTGCCTGACCGCTGGCGGTGGCGAGCATGTTGCGCTCGGCCATCACCTGCAAGGCAATGGCGGTGGACGACAGTGCGAGACCGAGCGCCGCGACGAGGGCGATGCGCCACGGCGCGCCGATCGCGATGCCCGCTGCAAACAGCAACACGGCGCACCCGATGACCTGGGCCGAGCCCCAGCCGAAGATCGGCCGTCGCAAGCTCCACAGGCGACGCGGTTCCAGTTCGAGGCCGACGAGGAACAGCATCAGCACCACGCCGAACTCCGCGAAGTGCAGAACGTCTTCCACACGCGAGACGAGGCCGAGGCCCCACGGGCCGATGGCGATCCCGGCGGCGAGATAACCGATGATCGCGCCGAGACCGAGTGCACGGGACAGCGGCACGACGATGACGGCCGCCGCCAGATAGATGAGGCTGGCGAGCAACCAGGACGGCACGTGTTCCATCAGGCGGCCCTCCCGGGAGCGGTGTCGGTGGTGTTCTGTGGGCTGTCGCCCGTCGCGCAGCGCGGTCTGTCGGTCGACGGGATCGCCTGACATTCGGCGGCGTCGGCCATCGAGATCAGTTCGGGCCAGTGCGGGTAAGTGGCGAGGCGTCCGGCGAATTCGCTCACGTGGGTGTCGAGTGCGGCGGCGTCGCAGCGGCGCGCGCCATAGAGCACGTGCGGTGGCAAAAAGCGCATGCCGCACAGATGCGACGTCTGCTCGTAAGCGGGCAGGAAGGCAGAAAATTCGTGCTGGTTGTACCCTTCGGGACGGTAGCTTTCGAGCGGCCCGCCGGTGCTGGCCACGAGCCAGAGGTCTTTGTTGGCGAGCGCGTGGCCGTCCTGACCGTAAGCCCAGCCCCAGGACAGCACGTCGTCGAACCAGAGTTTCTGCAACGGCGGCATGCTGTACCAGTAGATCGGATGCACGAGCACGATCAGGTCGGCGCGCGCCAGACGTTCCTGTTCGGCGGCCACGTCGATGCTGAAGTCGGGATACGTCGAGTAGAGGTCGTTGACGTCGACACCGTCGATGCCGCGTGCGGCTTCGAGCAGGCGTCGGTTGACGCGCGAGTCGCGCCAGCGCGGATGCGCCACGATAACGTAGACGGCACGCTGCGAGGCACCGTCGCGGGTGTCCTGTGCGGCTTGCTGGAGACGGGAGGAGGCGGGGGCTGTCATGCGGGGGAGGATACTCCATTCGCACGACGCACGGCATCACGCGAAGGTGTGGATTTGGCGCGGTAAGATGCAGGACGCACACGCCACGGTTGGCCGATGAGCGGCCGACGATCCGCTAAAGACTCGGCAACGGGCGCCGTTAGGAGTTAGGTGAGGAATTAAAGGACCGCGATGCGTTTCGATGCGCGCCGCGGAGAAAAATCGAATAACAAGACACTTCGCGCAGGCGGTGCAGTCATGCACACGTCAGTGCTTTTCCGACATGTCGCCGCAAGCCTTTCGCAATACCGTCAATCTGATCTATCACGGACGCAACGTGGCGCTCACGTTGCTGCTCGTCGCCTTGCTCTACAACCAGACGTTCTGGGTGTTCGCGAGTGCGGTGGCGGCGGCGCTCTGCACGGGCGCGCTGCATGAGGCGGGCCGTATGCCGCAGGACGACGAATTGCCGCCGCGTCCGCTCGTCATTCAGATCATCCGCATCTCAGTGCCCCTGCTGCTCACGATGTTCGCGCTGGGCTACGGGGCCGTCTGGCTCAATCGCTACTTCGGCTGACCTGTTGGTGCGGCGGTGCGTCGGCGCCACGCCGCCACGCCGCCACGCCACGTTAGTGACGGGCACGGGGCCGTCAGGCATCTCCGTGCCGAACCGTCATCGCGTCACTTCACCCACTGAATATCGGTCGGGGCCTGCGGCGGCAGCTTGATCGCCAGCACCTTGAACTCGCCGCTGGTGTTCTGCGAACCGGCGTGCACGGTGCCGCGCGGAATCACGATCAGATCGCCCGGATGGACCTCGCGCTGCTGATCGCCCAGCCAGAAGGTACCGCTGCCCGAAACCACGTATTGAATTTCATCGGCATCCTGATGGGTGTGACGCGGCACGTTCCCGCTTTGCACGGCGACGGTGCCGTTTTGCGTGGCGACGAGCGTGCGCGAGCGCAGCGTGCCCACATTGGGGACGAGCTTGCCGATCTGTTCGTCGGTCATCGCGCCGATGTCGATGATTTGCGGTGTGAGGGGCGCGGGCGGTGCGGCCTGCGCCACGGCGTTCGGCATCAGATGGGAAGAGAGCAAGCCCGCAGCGAACGCGGCAGGCACAGCGGCAAGCAGGACATAACGGCGCATGTTTTGATTCCTTGGCTAAGACGTGGGGTGACGACGGCAAGGGGCAAGCACGGACGAATGCGAGAGAGACGAAAGAGACGAAAGGCCTCGGCGGCACACCGATGTGTCCCGCGAGGCCCTGTGCCGGACTATACGCCCACTCGCGACGGCGCGCGAGATGGGAAAGCCGGTGTTGCGGGTATCAGCCGTGTTTGTGCAGCAGCGCGTTGCGGCGGGCGTAGGTGAAGTAGATCACCATGCCGATGGCGAGCCACACCAGGAAGGCGATCCACGTGGTCGCTTGCAGGTGCGCCATCAGGAACAGGCACAGACCCACGGAGATGAGCGGCACGACCGGCGCGCCCGGTACCCGGAACACGCGCGGCAGGTCGGGGCGCGTACGACGCAGCACGAGCACGGCGACCGACACGAGCGCGAACGCAGACAAGGTGCCGATGTTGATCAGCTCGGCGAGCACGCCCAGCGGCACGAAGCCTGCGATGACGGCGAACACCACGCCGATGATCCAGGTGCCCGCGAACGGCGTCTTGTGCGTGGGGTGAATGCGCGAGAGCAGCGGCGGCAGCAGGCCGTCGCGCGACATGGCGTAGGTGATGCGCGTCTGGCCGTAGGTCATCACGAGAATGACGGTGGTCATGCCGAGAATCGCCCCCAGATCGACGAAACCCGCGATCCAGTTCTGTCCGGCATATTGCAGCGCGAGCGACACCGGGTGATCGACCCCGGCGAACTGCGCGAACGGCACGATGCCGGTCATGATCGCGGCGACGGTGACATACAACAGTGTGCAGACGATCAGCGAGCCGATGATGCCGATGGGCAGGTCGCGTCCCGGGTTCCGCACTTCTTCGGCGGCCGACGTGACGGCGTCGAAACCGATGAAGGCAAAGAACACGAGCGCGGCGGCGTTGAACATGCCGCTGGTGCCGAACGGCATGAACGGTGTCCAGTTGGCCGGTTTGACGTGCCACACGCCCACGGCGATGAACAGCAGCACGACACCGATCTTGATGGCGACCATCAGGTTGTTGATGCGTGCGGACTCGCGCACACCGTACGACAGCACCCATGTGACGAGCAGCATGATCACGACGGCGGGCAGGTTGATGAACGTGGTGACGCCGGGGACGCTGCCGGGGGCTGCGGTGATCGCTGCGGGCAGGTGAAGGCCGAAGCCAGCGGCAAGCGACTGAAAGTAGCCGGACCAGCCAACGGACACGGCGGAGGACGCCAGTCCGTATTCGAGCATCAGATCCCAGCCGATGATCCACGCGACGATTTCACCAAGCGTGGCGTAGCTGTAGGTGTAGATGGAGCCGGAGACGGGGATGGTGGAGGCGAACTCGGCGTAGCACAGCGCGGCGAAGCCGCAGGCCATGGCGGCGATCATGAACGAGACGGTGAGCGCCGGGCCGGCGGTCAGCGCGCCGGTGCCGGTGAGAACGAAGATGCCGGTGCCGATGATGGCGCCGATGCCCATCAGGACGAGGTCGACCGGGCCCAGCACTTTCTTGAGATCGCCGGTGCGACCCGCGACCAGCATGTTCTCGATGTTTTTGGTTCGAAAAAGACTCATTGCCTGCAAAAGGTTCCTGCAACGTATGCCCCTGGCGTTCGCGTGGCGAGCGCCATCCGGGGAATCTGCGGGAGACGTGTCCCGCAACCTGGCTGCAAAGGGCACCCGGGCTTGTGGCCGCTCGTTCCCATGCGTGGCGGAAGGCCACAGGGATTGACGAACCACGTCGTTGCGCTAGCGCCGCCCGGACACAATGCACGGGCAATACGGCCGACACCGGCGGGCGCGGGTAGCGCGTGCCGTCGATGGGGGCATGGCGATAGGCATGCCTCGACGCCGCCGCTCGGTGGGAGGGCACGCCGGGGCCGGACGAACACAATCGAGACTTACTGAGGATCCTGTCGGACTGCCGTGACCGCCGCGATGCTTCGCTGCGGGCCACCGGAGATAGGTCTGCTGAAGGGTCTGCAATGTTGATGCACGGGGACGCCGGAAGGCGTCGGTGTGCAAGGGCTCGCTGTCCTGCGGTCCGGCCATCGGCGCCCGTTCGGCACCTCCGCCTGGCCGGAATTGCTCACATTTTAAGCGTTTTTCCCAAAGTGCGTGCAGTCGCTGCTTAATTAGGGGCGGATGTGGGGGCGGATCTCCTCAACACCACATCCCGATAATACCCCCTCGCCCCGGCCACCCTCCGGGCCGCGGGGCTTGCCGGTACCCTGACTGCGCTCCACCTGAAAGTCGCTCCGTCAGGGCACCGACAACCCCCGCCACTCACTTGCCCGAGTTCAAAACCTCGGTCCACATACGCTTTCCCTATCGGTTCGGGCCCCCCGGGCCCCCACCCGGCGGACGTCCCCCACCATGTCCTCCACCGTTTCCTCCACCATGCCCGCCGCCATTTCCGCCCCCCGGAGGACGCGGACCCTGGCCACCCCCGTGTCCGGGCGGACGCGGCCCCGGACCCGCACCGTGTCCCGGCGGTCTCGGCCCCGGGCCTGCGCCATGTCCCGGCGGCCTCGGTCCCGGGCCTGCGCCATGTCCCGGTGGTCTCGGCCCCGGTCCTGCCCCATGGCCCGGCGGTCGCGGACCCGGCCCCGGCCCCCAGTGCGGCGGTCGTGGTCCCGGCGGCGGACGATGCCAGTAACGCTGGTCGTTGTACCAGGGCCGATTACGGTAATAGTTGCCCCAGTACGAACCGATGGAGAAGGTGATGATCGGCAAGCCGATCATCGTCCCATAGTTCAGCACCGGTACCGGATTGCCCTGATAGGGGTAGCTCAGCAATGCGCCGTAGATCCATCCGCGTGCACCCGGCAAGCCGATGTCGCACCACGAATAGCCCGCCACACAGCCGTACACCGTCACCGGCATGCCAGGCCCCGCCTGAGCGACGATCGGGTAGTCCGACGCCGGGCCTGCCCGCACATTGGCCGATGCGTTGATGACGGCCTGCCCGGATTGCGCCGACGCCACCCCGGGTATGGCGGCAAGCGTCGTCAGCACGGTCGCGGTCGCGACGATCAGTGGCAAGGTTTGTTTGTTCATGTTCGTCTCCCTGATTCAGCGGTGCACGGCGATGTTCGGAATCCTTCCGTGCTCGCCATGCCGGTTCGACCTGCTGTTTTGTCAGATGGTTTGCGGTAATGCGTAACGAAACGTTGCCGGAATATTGTCGTCTGTTACGGGCGGGATAGCCGCTGCCGTCCCATGCGCGCGCGGCGCTCAGAAGAGTTGCCGAAAGCCCCAGTACAAGCCGCCCGCGAGCACGATGGCGGCTGGCAGCGTGAGCACCCACGCCAGTAGCAGATTGCGAATGGTGTCCCACCGGAGGCCCGACCCGTTGATGGTCATGGTGGCCGCGACACCGGAGGACAGCACGTGCGTGGTCGACACCGGCAGGCCGTACATGTCCGCCGCTCCGATGGTCAGCATGGCGACGACTTCGGCCGACGCGCCCTGCGCATACGTGAGGTGCTTCTTGCCGATCTTCTCGCCGACGGTCACGACGATGCGTCGCCACCCGACCATCGTCCCGAGACCGAGCGCGACGGCGACCGACACCTTCACCCAGAACGGGATGAACTTGGTCGCCTCGTCCAACTGCCCGCGAAACGCCTGAAGGTCACGGGCGGTGTCCGCCTGAAGATGCACGCCGTGTTGCCGTTCCAGCAGCCGGATGGTCTCGGACGCGATGTACATATCGTTGCGCACGTTGGCCACCGACGTGGCAGGCATGCGCGCAAACGAGCCATGCTCGGCCACCTCTCGGCCGATATCCCCGGTGAGTTCGGACAACGCCGGTACGACGTCGGGCGTGAAGCGCTCGGTGCGTACGAAACGGGTCAGCACGTCGCGGGCGGGAGTACCCGGCGCGGCATTCGATTCATCGGTGTCAGGTACTGCACCCAGCGGCGGGTGCGCCGCGAGCGAGCGTTGCGCGGTCTGCGCGCTGGCGGCGAACTGGGCGACCTGCGCGTCCGGCATGGCATGGTTGAGGGCATAGGCGATGGGCACGGTGCCGACCAGAATCAGCATGATGAGCCCCATGCCTTTCTGTCCGTCGTTCGAGCCGTGCGCGAAGGACACGCCGGTACAGGTGAGGATGAGCATGCCGCGAATCCACCACGGCGGCGGCTTGCGCGGCTCGGGCGAAGCGTACAGTGCCGGATTCCGCACGCAGAATTTGAGGGTGACGAACAGGGCCGCTGCCAGTCCGAACCCGATCACGGGCGAGAGCAGCAGCGAATAGCCGACGGTCGTCACCTGCGACCAGTCGATGCCGCTCGTGCCGTCGCGCCCGTGCATGAGCGCGTTGGCAATGCCCACGCCGACAATCGAGCCGATCAGCGTGTGCGAGGACGATGCGGGTAGGCCCAGCCACCACGTCGCCCCGTTCCAGACGATGGCGGCGATGAGCAGTGCGAAGACCATCGCAAAGCCCGCCGACGTCCCGACTTGCAGGATCAGTTCGACCGGCAGCAGGGACACGACACTGAAGGCCACCGCACCGCTTGAGAGCAACACGCCGAGAAAGTTGAACAGCCCGGACCACATCACGGCGATGCTCGGTGGCAGGGAGTTGGTGTAGATGACGGTGGCGACCGCGTTCGCCGTGTCGTGAAAACCGTTGACGAATTCGAAGCCGAGGGCGATGAGCAGTGCGACGACGAGCAGCAGGAACGGCAGTAGCGCGATGCTGTGCTCGCCTGCCCGGCCGACGTCGCGCACGAGACTGACGGTGGTGAAGATCAGCCCTGCCAGAAGCAGCGTGAGGAAGATCGCGAGACGAATGCGATGACGGCGGCGGCGCGCCCGTGCGAGCGGTCCGCCGACATCGTCGGCGGCGCTTCCGGGCGGGTCGAGCACGCCGCCGCGCATGAGGGGTGTGTGCTAGGTCAGTACAACACGACAGAGCGGATGGACTCGCCGCGCTTCATCAGATCGAAGCCTTCGTTGATCTGGTCGAGACGCAACGTGTGCGTGATCAGATCGTCGATGTTGATCTTGCCTTCCATGTACCAGTCGACGATCTTCGGCACGTCGGTGCGGCCACGCGCGCCGCCGAACGCCGAGCCTTTCCACTCACGCCCCGTCACCAGTTGGAACGGACGCGTGCTGATCTCCTGACCCGCTGCGGCCACGCCGATGATGAACGATTGACCCCAGCCCTTGTGGCAGCATTCCAGCGCCTGACGCATGGTCGTGACGTTGCCGATGCACTCGAACGAGTAGTCCGCGCCACCATCGGTCAGTTGCACGATGGTGTCGACGACGTTCTCCACTTCCTTCGGGTTGATGAAGTGCGTCATGCCGAACTTCCTGGCAAGTTCCACGCGGCCCGGGTTGATGTCGACACCGATGATCTTGTCTGCGCCGACCATCTTCGCGCCTTGGATCACGTTCAGGCCGATGCCGCCCAGACCGAATACGACGACGTTCGCGCCCGCTTCGACCTTGGCCGAATAGACGACGGCACCGACGCCGGTCGTCACGCCGCAGCCGATGTAGCAGACCTTGTCGAAGGGGGCGTCGGAGCGGACTTTCGCCACGGCGATTTCCGGCACGACGATGTAGTTCGAGAAGGTGGACGTGCCCATGTAATGGAAGATGGGCTTGCCGTCGAGCGAGAAGCGCGACGTGGCGTCCGGCATCAGGCCGCGACCCTGCGTGCTGCGGATCGCCTGGCACAGGTTGGTCTTGCGCGACAGACAGAATTTGCACTGACGGCATTCCGGCGTGTACAGCGGAATGACGTGGTCGTCTTTCTTGAGCGTGGTCACGCCGGGGCCGACGTCGACGACCACGCCCGCGCCCTCATGGCCGAGGATGGCGGGGAAGATACCTTCCGGGTCTGCGCCGGAGAGCGTGTAGTAGTCCGTATGGCAGATGCCGGTGGCCTTGACCTCGATCAGCACCTCGCCAGCACGCGGTCCTTCCAGATCGACTTCTTCGATCGTCAGGGGTTTGCCCGCTTCCCAGGCAATGGCGGCTTTGGTTTTCATGGCGTTATTCCTCGTTGCTACGTCGTTCGGGAGAATCCCTTCGCGACGTACCATACCGCGTTCTAAAGTCGCGCGCGAGTCTTGACACGCCATGTCGACAAAAAAGTCGTTGCTGGATACATGATTCGCTCAACGCCGCTCCGCCCCGCTCAGCCCTGCCTAACGACGCCTAACGACGCCTAACGACGCCTAACGACGCTTAACGCCGCGCACCGCTGCCCAGCGGTGCCACCATGTGATAGAAGCCCTGTGCGTCGACTGGCCGAGCGAACCAGTAGCCTTGCGCCTCGTCGCAGCCGAGTTCGGTGAGCCGCTGCGCCTGCCCCTGTGTCTCGACGCCTTCGGCCGTCACACGCAGGCCCAGCGAATGCGCCATGGCGACGACGGCGCTCACGATGGCATGGCTCGGTGCGTGCGTGAGCATGTCGCGCACGAAGCTCTGATCGATCTTCAGGCGATGCACCGGAAAACGCGTGAGATAGGCAAGACTCGCGTAACCCGTGCCGAAGTCGTCCACGGCAATCTCCACGCCCATGTCGTGCAGCGAGCGCAGACAGCCGACGGCGGCGCTGGAGTCGCCCAGCAAGACCGTCTCGGTGATCTCTATTTCCAGATGGCGCGGCTCCAGCGCATGGGCGTTGAGCGCCCGCTCGATCATGCCGACGACGTCCTGCCGCGCGAACTGCTGCGCGGAGACGTTCACGGAGATGCGCGGCAACTGGCCGCAGCGTCGCAGCAACCGGCTCGCCTCCCGGCAGGCGGTCTGCATCACCCACTCGCCCAGCGGCAAAATCAGCCCGGACGTCTCGGCAATCGGCACGAATTCCGCCGGGCCGACCGCGCCGAGAGACGGATGACGCCAGCGCAGCAGTGTCTCCGCGCTGCGGATCTCGCCCGTCGAAAGCGTGACCTGTGGTTGATAGACGAGGTGCAGTTGCGAATGCGACGCCTCGTGCACGGCCACGCGCAGCAGCGTTTCCAGTTCGTTGCGGCGTCGCGCCTGCGAATCCATCTCGCTGCTGAAAAAGCGCAATCCGCCGCCGGCGGCGCTGGCGATGCCAAGCGCCACGTGGGCGCGCCGCAGCAGTGTCTCGGGGGTATTGCCGTGATCCGGATAGCTGACCGCGCCGATGCTCGCATCGAGCGCGACGGAGTTCTGATCGACGTCCACCCACTGTGCTAGTCGCGCCTGAATACGTGCGGCGAGCAGGCGCGCGCCGTCTCCGGTTTCATTGGTGACGATCACGAACTGGCTGCCGCCCAGACAGGCGAGGGCGTCTTCCGGACCGCTGGCCTCGCGCAGCCGCTCGGCCGCGATGCGCAGCGCCAGCTCGGCGGCGGGCGGACCGAAGGTGCTGCGCAGTTTGCGCAGGTGATCGAGTTCGATCAGCATCACCGTAAGCCCGACCTGCTGAACCGCGCAGCGATGGATCGCCAGTTCAAGACGTTCGTCGAGCAGGGTCTGATTGGGCAGGCTCGTGACCGGGTCGTGATGTGTGACATACCAGAGCCGCGACGCCACCTGCACTTGCTGCGACAGATCGAGCGCGATGCCGACCCAGCGACGCTCGCCCGGTGCGTGTTCGACGCAGGAGAGCGCGAGACGGATCGGCAGCCAGCTACGGACGTGCGTGAGCAGGTGCCACTCGTCGTCATACGGCACGGCTTCATGCGCCGACAGACTGGCCAGCGCCGGCAGGCGGCGGCGTGCCAGTTCCGAGGGATCGAGCAGGGAGAGGAAGCTGCGTTTGCCCAGCAGGTCGTCGGGCGTATAGCCGGTCAGGCGCGTGAACGCCGCGTTCATGCGTTCGAGCATGCCGTCGTCGGTACAGACGAACATCGCATACGGCGCGCTGTCGAGCGCGGCACGGCTGAGTTCGCCCTGGACGTCGGGCACCGGACGAGGTACAGGATCGTTCACGTCCGTACCTCCGGAAAGGCGTTCCGGCCGGGATTCAGGAAAGTCATGCAACACCTCCCTGGCGTCGCGATTTTTTATCTCGAAAATCGAGCGATCCGGTCGCCCGATTCCTCTTGTTTTTCAATTGGTTATGAGCGTCATTCTGCCACGATGCAAGCGTCCTCGTGCAAGGGAAAACGCGGGGTCGGAAGGGGGTCCGAAAAGGCCGCGGCGCGCGCATGCTGTGGGCTGGCGTCATCGTTGTAGAAGTGCGTTGCCGCACCCGGTCCGTATGGCTTCGCGGGAAGCCGTTCGGTATCATGCGACCTGTTTGCGCCGGGACGACACCGAAATGGCGTCGATCTCGCGGTGGTGCCGACAGTGCACTTCGACGAGCAAGCGGACGACCGCGAACATTTGGGTACTGAGGGAAGGCGACGTTGCATAGCGTCCGGACAAAGACGACCGGGGTGACACGGGGCTTGCGGCAGGCATGCGGCGCAGGCCGGTCTGTGCGCGCGCGCTCGTGGCTGTGTCCGTTGCGGCGGTGCCTGATGTGCCTGAGCGTTCTCGTGTCCGGACTGGTGGGGCTGGTGGGAATGGCAGGGCAGGCAGCGGCGCAGTCGTCGGCCGCAAGCACTGCAAGCACGGCAGGCAACGCCGGCGCCACTTCCGTCGGCGTGCGCGACGCCAACGTTCGCCAGGTCGTTCTCGGCATCATCAGTTTCACCCGCTGGCCGACGCCGCCCGCGAAAGTGCGTCTGTGCGTGGCGGGCAACACCGACTACGCGCGCGACCTGCTGGCGGCGCAGCCGTCAGGCAGCGCGCCACCGGTGCAAGCGCAGCGCATCGCGCCTCTGGAGCCGGCCATCGGTTCGTTGTGCGACGTGTTGTACCTCGGCGCGACGAGCGACACCGAGCGTCGCCAGGTGCTGGCCAACCTCGCCGGTCATCCCGTGCTCACGATCAGCGAACGCAACGATTCGTGCACCATCGGCACGATGTTCTGCCTGAACGTCGATGCCGACCGGGTGACCTTCGATATCAACCTCGACACCGTCGCGCGCAGCGGCGTGCGTGTCCACCCGAACGTGCTGAAGCTGGCGCGAAAGCCGGCAACGCCATGACAACCCAATTCCCCCCAGCCCATCCACCGCCGTCCGGACCGGGGATACCCGTGGCCGGACTGCTGTCACCGCAGGCCGCGACGGACGCGGCGACCGGCGCAGCGGCGCATGAATCGACGCCGACGCCTGAGCCGTCGCCGGGTACCGCCACCGCAACGTCGACGCCGCGCGCCACGTCACCCGTGCGCCCGCGACGGCCTTCCTTGCAGCGCGTGCTGCGACGCACGCATCTGCGTCTCGCGGTCTCCGCCGTGGTCCTCGCCGCGCTTTTGCTCTCTGGCGTCGCGTGGATCGCGTTGCGCGCCTACGCAGAGAATAATCTGCTGCTGATCGGGCGCTCGCTGGCCTATACCGCCGAAGCGGCGGTCGTGTTTGGCGACAAGGTCGCGGCGCAGGAAGCGATTGCGCTCATCGCCAAAGACGAAGACGTGGTTCAGGTGCGTGTGCTCGATGCGCGCCGCGCGCAGTTTGCGATGTGGCGGCGTCCCGACGGCGGCACGCTGGCGCGTATCGAGCGAACCGTCGCCGACATCGCCATGCCCGGTCCGGTCACGTTGCCGATCCGTCACGAAGACAAGGTCGTCGGCACGATCGAAGTCCAGGGACAGGGCAATCAGTTCTTCGTGTTTCTCATGAGCGGGATCGGTGGCGTGCTCGCGTGTCTGGCCATCACGTTCGGCGTTGCGAACGTGCTCGCCAAGCGGATGCATCGCGATATCGTCAAACCGTTGCGTGCGCTGGCGGAAGTGGCGCATGCGGTGCGTCGCGAGCGGGCGTTCCATCAGCGCGTGGCTGCCACGCCAATTGCCGAACTCAAGGAGCTGGGCGACGACTTCAACGCGCTGCTCGATGAGTTCGAAGGCTGGCAGAACCATTTGCGCGCGCAGAATGCGACGCTCGCCCATCAGGCGAATCACGACCCGCTGACCGGCTTGCCGAATCGCGCGTATTTCGAGTCGCGACTGGTGCAGGCGCTCGACGAGGCGCGGGCGTCGGGCACACACGTCGCGCTGTTGTACCTCGACAGCAACCGCTTCAAAGACATCAACGATCAGCTCGGCCACGACGCCGGCGACGCAGTGCTCGTCGCGATTGCCGAGCGTCTGCGCCAGCCGCTGCGGGAGGGCGATCTGGTGGCACGTCTGGGCGGCGACGAGTTCGCGGTGATGCTGCCCGGCGTGCGGCAGACGTCCAACGCCGTGCGTCTCGCCCAGAATCTGCTCGCCTCGATGGAACGGCCTATTGCACTGCCTGACGGCAGCGAACTGGTCACGTCGATGAGTATCGGCGTGGCGTTGTACCCGACACACGCCGATGACGCGGTCGCGCTGCTGCGCGCGGCGGATTCGGCGATGTATCAGGCCAAGCGTGCCGGTGACGGCACCTGGCATGTCGCGGAAAGCCCCAAGGGTTAAGGCGGCAAGCAGGACCTAAGCTGTAAAAACATAAAGATAAATGACGACCGGATTTCACACCGCAATGGGGATTGGCTTTGGACTTCGCTGCTATCGCTGCTAATACTGCCGACGCCGTCGGCACGGGCAGCTCACAACATTCATCCGCCCGTCGTGGCGACTTTGGTGGCCACTTCGCCGCCGCGCTGAACCGCACTTTCTCGCAATACCGGACGCGCCTGCGTCGCGCGCTCGGGCTGTTGGTGCTGCTTGGCTTCGGTGCGCTCGCCGGTTGCCAGACCACGCCGGTGCACGGCCTGACGCCTGAGCAGATCGCAGCGCTCAAGTCGGAGGGCTTCACGCAGACGGACGAAGGCTGGGAGTTCGGGCTGTCGGATACGGTGCTCTTCGACACCGACAAGTTCGTGGTGCGCGACCCTGCGCGCGAGACGGTCACACGCATCGGGCACACGCTGGTGAAGGTCGGACTCGACGCCGTTCGCGTCTACGGTTACACCGACTCGGTCGGCAGCGACACATACAACGAGCAGCTTTCGGCGCGCCGTGCCGACGCCGTGGCCGGTGTGCTGGCCGAGGCGGGCGTCAGGCGCGCAGGCATCCAGACGATCGGGGCGGGCAAGCGTAATCCGGTCGCCGATAACAGCACCCTGGCAGGACGTGCGCAGAACCGGCGCGTCGCCATCGTGATCTCGACGCGCTGACTTGCCAACGGCCGCAATCAGGCACAATGGCGGTTGCTGCCTGAATCCCCCATGTTGGCCTACGCTGTTTTCATGCTCCCGACGTTGTCTACGTTTACGAACGACCGGTTTCCCGCTGCCGAGGGCTCGCCCCGAATGCAACGCGCCATACGCGTCGCGCTGACCGTGTTCGCGACCACTCTCGCCGGTGTGTGCGCGACGGCATTTGCGCAGAGTGCATCGAATGCGCCGAACGCACGCGTCGGGGCTTGGGCGACGGCGCCGCAAGCCGTCGCGCAGCATCCGGCTGCGCCTTCGTTCAACCGGGCACCGGCCGCAGGCGGGCGCACCGTTCGCCAGATCGTTTATCCGACGCTGTCCGGCAACGATGTCCGCGTGCGGTTCTCGAACGCCTACGGCACACAACCTCTGATCATCGAACGCGCAAGCCTTGCCGTGTCCACACGCGGTGCGGCCATCGACGCGGGCACGGTGCGAGGTCTGACGTTCGGCGGGCAAGCGTCGGCGCGCATTGCGCCGGGCGCATCGCTCGAAAGCGACCCGTTGCCGTTCACCGTGCGCGCCGGAACGCCGCTGGCCATCAGTCTCTTCACACCAGCATCCAGGACACCCACCACGTGGCACAAGATCGCGCAGCAAACTGCCTTTCTGAGCGGCGCGGGGGACTTCGTCGATAACGCGCAGGCGGCGTCGTTCCCCGCGCGGTTCACGAATACGTTGTGGTTGGCCGGATTGAGCGTCGTGCCGGATGCGCCGTCGCACGCCGTCGTCGCCATTGGCGATTCGATCACGGACGGCATGCGCAGCACGCTGAACGCCAATCGTCGCTGGCCGGATGCGTTGGCGCGTCGTCTGGAAGCCGCCGGGCGACGCGATATCGCCGTGCTCAATCTTGGCATCAGCGGCAATCGTCTGCTGCACGACTCGGCCTGCTACGGCGAGCGACTGGTGACGCGCTTTCGTCGCGATGCGCTGGAGCAACCCGGCGTGACGACGGTCGTCGTGCAGATCGGTATCAACGACATCAATTTCGGTTACATGCCGCCGCACGGCGGGCTCGATTGCGACGTGCCGCATGTGATCGTGAGCGCGCCCGAGATGATCGCGGGCTATCAGTCGCTGATTGCGGCGGCGCACGCCCGTAATGTGCGCATCCTCGGCACCACGATACCGCCGGGCAAACTGCCGCCCGAGCGCGAAGCCGTGCGTGAGGCCGTCAATCAATGGGTACGTACCAGCGGCGCTTTCGATGGTGTGATCGATTTCGACGCGGCATTGCGCGATCCGTCGCAACCGACACGTATGCTGCCGCGTCTCGATAGCGGCGACGGCACGCATCCGAGCGACGCCGGTTACGCCGCGATGGCGGACGCCGTGTCGCTGCCGCTGATTCTTGGTAGCGGTGCGAAGACGCAATCGTCCGGCGCTGCGCGCTGACGTCTGTCAGCGCACTACCGTCGCGATCAACGCTCGCGTTTCACACCGACCCTCACCTGTTGCAGTCGGCTGACGTCCGGCGACTGCAGCCATTCCGGATGCGCGAGGCAGTGGCGGAACATCGCCGTCGCATCGTCCCCCCAATACAACGATCCGTCATAAGCAAACGTCGGCACGCCGAACACCCCGGCGGCAATCGCCCCTTCGGTGTTCTCGCGAAGCGCCGCTTTGACCTCGGGCGATTCCGCACGCGCAAGCGCGTCGTCGGCCGACAGGCCCAGACGCTCGCTCAGATCGGCCCAGCCCTGCGGGTCGGTCACGTCGCGCCCCTGCGCCCAGATGAAGCGGAAGATCGTGCGCACGACATCGTGCGTCGCCCCCAACGCCACTGCCAGACGCAACACGCGAACCGGATGGAACGGGTGCACCGGCGGCATCCGGTACGCAATGCCGTCCTGCTCGGCGCGAAACTGCGCCATGCGATAGGTAAAGATGCGCTTGTGCGGCGTTTCGGCCGGTCCCTGCGTCTGTAAGTGCACGAGGATGGCGCCCAGCACGATGGGTTTGAGTTCGATGTCGAGCGTGCGCGGCAGCGTATCGAAGCGCTCGAATTGCAGGTACGCGAACGGGGAAGCGAAGTCGAAATACCACTGGGCGTGACGGGCGCGAGGGGCGTGAGGGGCATGAGGCGCATGAGGGGCGGGGGTGTCGGCAGTCTGCGACATGGGGTGCGGTCTCCTGTAGAAATTTTTCTCGGTGCGTCCGACTTGACGCTCCGGACAGTGTAGCGGGAGCGCGCGTACGACGCTAAAACCCTCATGGAATCAGCGGCTTATCATCGCTCAGAAGATTCATCGGAAATTTGGATGTTTTGTATCCGATATAACGATTTTCATTATTGTGGCGGAGTTTTTAGACTGGCACTCATTCGCAAGGAGTGCCCGA
Organism: Pandoraea oxalativorans; assembly: GCF_000972785.3. Lineage (NCBI taxonomy): Bacteria > Pseudomonadati > Pseudomonadota > Betaproteobacteria > Burkholderiales > Burkholderiaceae > Pandoraea > Pandoraea oxalativorans. The sequence goes on along the minus strand of NZ_CP011253.3, from coordinate 4,694,556 downwards.
CATGACAACAAAAACCCACGCTGCAACGTCCGCTTCGGCCAGCCGTCACGACACGCTGGTGCCGGATCGGCACAATCCCTGGGCGGGCCTCGTTCTCTGCACGGCGATTGCGTTCGTGGCGTTGTTGCTGGGGCGTCAGATGCCGCTCGTTGGCGGTCCGGTGTTCGGTATTCTGCTTGGCATTTTCGTGCGCAATATCTTCGCCCCGGGCGCGCGTTACGAGTCCGGCATCAAGTTCGCAGCGAAGTACGTGCTTCAGTGGTCGATCATCGCGCTCGGCTTCGGTCTCTCCCTGTCGCAGGTGGCGCATACGGGGCTCGAATCGCTCGCCGTGACTGCTGTGACGATCACCGCAGCCGGTCTGTCGGCCTGGGGGCTGGGCCGAGTGCTGGGCGTGCCCGACAAGCTCAAGCTGCTTATCGGCGTGGGCACGGCCATTTGCGGCGGTTCGGCGATTGCCGCCGTCACACCCATCGTGAAGCCGGACGATCACGAAACGGCGTTCGCGATCTCGACCATCTTCCTGTTCAATATCGCCGCCGTGCTGCTGTTCCCGGTGCTCGGTCACGCGCTGCATCTCTCGGATCTGGGCTTCGGCATGTGGGCTGGCACGGCGATCAACGACACGTCGTCGGTGGTGGCGGCCGGTTACAGCTATAGCAAGGAGGCTGGCGACTACGCCACGATCGTCAAGCTGACCCGTGCCACGCTGATCATCCCGATCTGTCTGACGCTGGCCGCTATCGTGGCTTATCGCGCCAAGCGCGCCGGTGCCGGTAACTTCAGCCTCGCCCGCATCTTCCCGTGGTTCATTCTCGGCTTTCTGATCGCCTCGGGCATCCGCACGGCAGGCCTCGTGCCTGCGGCGCTGCAACCGTGGATTCACGACGCTGCCGAATTCCTGATCGTCGTGGCGCTCACCGCTATCGGCCTGTCGTCGAATCTGCGCCGCATGGCCTCGACCGGCGCGCGTCCGATCCTGCTCGGACTGGGTGTCTGGGTGGCGGTGTCGGTGAGCAGCCTCGTCGTGCAACTGACGATGGGGCAACTCTGAGGGCGAGGGAAGGATGACGCCCCGACCCTAGGGCAGACCCGGCGGGCAAGCCGGGTTTCGTCGCCTAGAATGCAATCACGGACGGCCGCCGGTCGTCCGTGATTGCATTTTCGGGAGGCCGTTATGTCAAGCTCATTCGGCGAGATCTGGTACACCGTCGGCGCACTCGTGGTGATCGCCGTGCTTGCGGGCATGGTGTGGGAGATGGGTGTCTGGTGGACACGTCACCCGGACAGTCCAGCGGTGAAGCGTCTCGAGCACGCGTGGGCGCGCATCCGTCACCCTCGGCACTGATTCACGGTTTAACGGTGCTTTCGCGAGGCCGGACGCCTTAGTCCAGCTTCAGATGTTGCGGGACATCGGCGTCCCAGCGCGCGAGGTCTTCGAGCGGGTAGGGCTTGCCGCCGTGCAGCGCGCGTTTGATGCGGCTCTTGCCGCTGGGCGTCGGTACGTTCGGCAGTGCCGCGCCTGCGGGTGTGCCCGCGAGATCGAGATAGTCGCGCTTGAACTCGGCCTGCGTCATCCCCCACTTCATCAGGAATTCGCGACTGCCGCGATTCTTCACCACGCGTCCGGTCGAGCGGCAACCGAAGTGATAGACCACGCTCTTGCCGACGATACGGAACGTCCGGCAGCCCACCAGCCAGAGCTTCATCAGGAAGTCGTCGTCGCTGCTCATGCCGGGGCCGAACTCGATGCTGTAGCCACCCACCAGGTGCCATAGCGCGCGGCTCACGAGCGTGGGCTGCGTCGGCACGCCATTCACGTCACTGCGTCCCAGCGAGGCGGCGAACGCGAGCATCCCGGCTTCGTCGAACGTCTCCGGTGTGGTGCCGAAATCCTTCGAAACAACCTGCTTGCTGACCCCGGCATTGGGCTCGACCATGACCGACGAGAGGTAATAGATCGGCGTACCGAGTGCCTGGAGCGCGCGAGCGGCATCGATGAGCGCGGTGTCCCAGCCGGGTGTGACGAACATGTCGTCGTTCAGGAACAGCAACTGATCGTGCGACGCGAGCGGCGCGAGCTGATTGAGCGCGAGGCAAACGCCCACGTTGCCGCTGCTGTGCGTGTGACGCAAGCCCTGCGCACGCACCCATTCGAGCGTGCCGTCGCTGCCGTCGTTGACGTGCACGAGAATCTCGTGCGCCTCGCCGGAGTGTCGGCGAACGCTATCGATACACAGCTTGAGGAACGGCAGGTTGTTCCAGGTGGGGATCAGGATGCTTAGCATGAGGGAACAGCGCTATCGCTCTGCAACGGGCGATTTGTCGTCTGAGGAGCCGACAGGATAGGCGAACGCGGCAAACAGAGCCAGCATCGTTGCATAAAAGGCGACCGTCACCTTGAGGTTGAAGGTCTCCACGGTCAGTCCGAAGACGGCGAAGGCGACAGCCGTCATCAATCCCATCAACGCCGCACGATTCTTGATGTGGTTGTGTTCCAATTGCGCCGAGCGCACGAAGAAGATGGCCGGGCCAACATAGACGCCGAGAATGCACAGCAGGCCAAGCAATCCGTAATCGACGAAATAGGCGAGGATCTGATTGTGCACCTCGCCCTTGCCAAGGTCGGCGGCCAGCGGCGTCAACTCACCGGATGCCGCCATGGCGGGCATTGCATCGCGATATCCATGCGCGCCGAGGCCGAGCAACGGGTGCTTACCGATGAGTTTGCCTGCGACCTTCCACAATTCGACTCGGATGCCGGTCGAGGTGTTGGGGTTGCCTGCGGAGAGATTGATCAGATCCGACCGGATCATTTCGAAGCGTTCGCGCACGACATGGGAGCTGAACGTGGCGGCCAGCAGCACGGCGACGACGACGCCGATCGCGCCGCGCCGTGCGGCGCTCAGCTGCTGATTGCGCCACAGCAGCCAGACGACCAGCAGAATGGGCAGCACGATCCAGCCCCCGCGGGACTGGCTGGCCCACGACGCGTAGCACCCGGCAGCAGCGCCTAGCAGCTTGAACGCGACGGTCCATGCCCTATCGCGTGACAGCCAGTGAATCGACACGACGGACAGCGTACCCAGCAGGACGGCGATGTCGCCGAAGTGGATCGGATTCAGGAAGGAGCTTTCGGCGCGGGCGGCGAGAATATCCGCAGTCGAATACAAGGCCATGAAGGCTGCAGCGAACGCGCCGGTGGCGAACGATAGATCGGTCCACTTCGGCATGACGTCGACGATCCGGCGCAGCCCGAAGAACACGAAGGTCGCCAGCAGGAAGCGCAGCGGGGAGTCGAGTGTGTTCGCGACAATCCGGCCATGCAGAATTTCGACGAGCAGAATCGCGAAAAACGGCAGCACCAGCGAAATAAGCAGCAGACGGACGTGGGGCCGTTCGCGGACGAGCCTGTAGATTTCACCCCGTTCACGGCCAGTGAAAAGGACGATGGCGCCGAGGGCCACCGTCAGGAACATCGCCGTATTCCCGCCGCGGGGGACGACCAGGGATACGGCTGGGAACAGCATGATCAGCGTGCCGAAAATATTGGCAAAAAGGTGCCGACGGGTCATCGGTGCCGGCGCGGCGGACTTACTCATTGGTTACCAGGCAGACTGCGGGAATTTACTAGGCACGAAGTATGCCAGAAATGCCCGCAGCGCCACGGTTTCCGTCAACGCCACGCAACGTTCAACACATCGATCTGCTCAAATTGCACATTTACAGGTTCATCGCGCCCAGAACGCCGCACAAATGCAAGGCCACGTGCGTCCAGGCCGCTTCGTCGTAGTTCTCACCGTCGCGTGCCAGTTGTTGCGCCTCGTGAAAGGTGCGCCAGATCGCTGCGGCGCTCGACGGTGTGCCGCCTGCCAGTTGATACTGCCGTTGCAGCGCTTCGGCCAGCCAGGGCTGGTCCTGTGCGCAGGCCTCGGCGTACGCTTCGACGGCAACGCGGGCGTAAGGGTCGTCGGCCGGATCGAGAACGACCGGCTCGCGTGCACGTGCGGACGAGGACGAATGGGCCGAGGACGGCATGGCAGCCAGGGCGTGCCGCTCGGCGGCGCTGTGACGGGTGTGGTGATGTTTCATGGTCTCGTCTCGTTGGCCGCGCCAGGAGCACTGGCGCGGAATCACCTACGTGGACTCAGTCGTTTTCCATATTGCGGATAAACAGCATGGCCGCGTGCTTGGCCTGATCGATGCTCGAATACGTTCGGCCATCCATCGGCCAGATGTCGACCAGCACCGCATAGCTGCCGGGATGTTCGGCCTGCATGATGCGGATGTAATGCTGCCGGAACACGCACCGGGCGAGTTCCACTGTCGGATGCGGTCGGCGGAAGTGGGCGCTTGACATGACAGTCTCCAGAGATTTGGCCCTCCGGCCTCGACGGGCCGTTGCAACAGACTCAGCAAATCCCGTGCCAATGCTCTTGATGCCATTAACTGCTTGATTTGTAAGGAGTGTAGGCGAGCGCGTCACACGCCGATATCAAAAAACGTTACGGAAACGAAACACGCCAGGAACGCGCTGCCGTAACAGTGGCCAGCGTGACTCAGCCCGCAGTGGACGAGGGATGCCGAACGTGAGTTGCGTTTCATACGTTTAATACGTAGGTCGACGTCGTTTGTGTTCCCGCTAAAATGGGCATTTACCCACGATATTTGCGTAGGCAAGTCGTTACGTCTACGTGCCTGTGCCGCATGAATCTGCGTTTTCTGGAAACCTTCGTCTGGCTCGCCAAGCTGCGCAATTTCCGGCTGACGGCCGAACGTCTGCACACGACGCAGGCGGGCGTATCGAGCCGGATCGCGTCGCTGGAGCAGAGCTTTGGCGTGCGTCTGTTCGACCGGAGCGCGCGCGAGGTCACGCTCACTGCCGCAGGTCAGAAAGCGTTGGCGTATGCCGAGCGCATCGTCATGCTGGGGCAGGAGATGAAGCGGGAGCTGACCGATCCGGACATGCCGCCGGGCGTGCTCAAAATCGGCGTCGTCGAATCCATCGTGCACAGCTGGTTTCCGGATCTGGCGGCACGTATTCACCGCGAATATCCGCAACTCGAAATCGAGGTCACGAGCGAGACGACCATCAATCTGTGCAAGCAGCTCGAGGCGGGCACGCTCGATCTCGTATTGCAGACGGACATGCAACACGGTGCGGGCGTGGAAAACCTGCCGCTGGCCGAATTCCCGATGCGCTGGGTCGCGAGTCCCAAGCTCAATCTGGAGGGCGAAACGCTCGACGTGGCCGAACTGGCCGCGTATCCGTTGGTGAGCTTCTCGCGCAATTCGGGGCCGCACAAGACGCTGGAGCGCATGTTCTCGGTCGCCGCCGAACGGCCGGTGCGGGTGAACTGCATGACGTCGGTCGCGGCGATCATCCGGCTGGTGGCCGACGGGTTCGGGGTGGCGATGCTGCCGCCCGCCATCATTCAACGCGAACTAGGCGAGCACAGCCTGCATCTGCTGCGCGTGAACGCCAATTTTCCCAATCTGCCGCTGGTCGGCTCGTTTCGCACGGGCGCGCTGCTCGCCGAGAACGTCGCGCGTCTGGCGCAGCGCACGGCCAGCGAGTTCGCCCTGAACATGGGGCCGGATATCGCGATTCCCCCCGCCGCCGCCATGACCGCCCCGACATGGGGCGCGACCGACGCCTGAGCCACCCGGGCACAACGCGGCCTAATGCGGCGCAAAGGCGCGCGAAGGCCCGCCTGGCAAGCGTTTGGGGTCGGTCATAAGAATTTGCTGTTGCCGCGAATTTGATTTCTTGTTGGACGCTCCCTCCATCGTTTTGCACACTCAAATGGACGGTCGGCCTCATGCGTGCTGATGCTTAGCGGCGCACGCCGGCCGGCCCCCGATTGTCGACACCGATGGATGCCTCATGACTGTGAATACCCCGCGCGCCCAACTCTGTATCTGGACGAATATCGATCCGGCCTTCGAAACCGATTTCAATCGCTGGTACGACCGCGAACACATGCAGGAGCGCGTCGCGATTCCTGGCTTCCAGTTCGCGCGTCGCTTCAAGGCGCTGCATGACAGCGCACGTCCGTACCTCGCGCTGTACTGCACGCAGAACGCAGCCGTGTTCACCAGCGAGCCGTATGCGCAGGCTTTCAATCATCAGACGGAATGGTCGCTGCGCAACTTCGCGCGCATGCAGGGCACGCAACGCCGCGTCGGCACGCTCGATGTGGAAGCGGGTGAAGGTCAGGGCGGCATGCTCGCTGCGTTCGTGTTGACGGAAGCGGCCGTGACGCAGGCGCGCCCGCGCCTCGACGCCCAACTGACCGAAATCGCGCAGGGCGATGGCATCGTGCGCGCCACGCTCCAGGTCACCGTGCCCACGCTCTCCGTTTCGCTCACGGCGAAGGACGCCGCGCAGCCGCCGGCCGACGCCGTCGTGCTCATCGAAGGCACCGATCCGGACGCCGTCCGTATCGCCGCCGAAACGCTGGCGGCGAGTTATGGCCTGCCCGCAACCGACGTGACCTGCTTCGCCATGCTGTGGCGTCTCGGTGCGAGCGACGACTGACGTCGCGCCCTTCGTTTTCTTCGTTCTCTTCTCTTTGCTCCCCTCTCATGGCGTCGGCCTACCCGGCTGAGCCTGCGCCCCCCGGAGACATCCATGACAACGTATTCCAACACCCGGAACACCCGGGACACCGGCACCGCATCAGGGGCCGCCGCCGCGCCCGCTAAACAGGGCGCGAACAAGGGGCGGCTGGCCACGGCCAGCATGGTCGGCACCACGCTTGAGTGGTACGACTTCACGGTCTACAACACGCTTGCCGCGCTCGTTTTCAACCATCTGTTCTTCCCGTCGATGGACCCGCTCGCGGGCACCATTCTCGCGTTGTCGACGTACGCCGTCGGCTACGTCTCGCGCCCGCTGGGGGGCTTCGTGTTCGGCAACCTCGGCGACAAGATCGGGCGACGCGCCGTGCTGGTGCTCACGCTCGTCGTGATGGGCCTGACCACGGGCCTGATGGGCTTGCTGCCGACCTATGCCTCGATCGGCATCTGGAGCCCGGTGCTGCTCGTCGCATTGCGTTTCGTGCAGGGAGTGGCGCTGGGCGGCGAATGGGCGGGTGCGGTGCTGCTCTCGGTCGAGCATGGCGATCAGCGCAAGCGTGGGCTGAACGCGTCGTGGACGCAGGTCGGGCCGTCGTTCGGCACGTTGCTCGCGACCGGTCTGATCGCGCTCATCACGCTGTCGATCTCGCCGGACGAGTTCCTGGCCTGGGGCTGGCGCGTGCCGTTCCTGCTGAGCCTCGTGCTCGTGGCGTTCGGTCTTTGGGTGCGTCGCGGGGTGGAAGAGACACCGATGTTCGAAGAGATGCAGCATTCGGACCGTCAGGCGGAAATGCCGATTGCGGACGTCTTCCGCAAGCACTGGCGCAACCTGCTGGTCGCGGGTGGGTCGCGTATCGGCTCAGACGTACTCTACGCCCTGATGGTCGTCTTCACGCTGACGTATGTGACCGGCACGCTGCACCTGTCGCGTCCGCTGGCGCTCACGGCGGTGCTCGTCGGCACCGCATTCAATGCGTTGACGGTGCCGCTGTTCGGTGCGCTTTCCGACAAGCTGGGCCGCCGCCCGGTGTATGGCTTTGGCGTGCTGTGCGCGGTAATCTGGGCCTATGGCTTCTTCGTGTTGCTCGACACGTCGAGCCCGGCGCCGATCGTGCTGTCCGTGGTCATCGGTCTCGTGATCCACGCGATCATGTACGGCCCGCAGGCGGCCTTCGTCACAGAGCAGTTCCCGACGCGCGTGCGCTATGCCGGGTCGTCGCTGGCCTACACGCTGGCGGGCATTCTGGGCGGTGGCTTCGCGCCGCTGATCATCGTGACGCTCTACAAGGAATACGGCACGACGCTGTCGGTGTCGCTGTACGTGACGGCGGCGCTCGCGATCACGGCCATCGCGTTGTTCGCGGCGAAGGAGACGGCTCACAAGCCGCTACGTGACTGAGGTAACCGACGTCAGATAAACCGCGCCGGATAAACGACGGTAGATAAACGACGGCACGCTCTCGGGCGTGCCGTTGTCGTTTGGGGCGTCTTCATGCGGCGTCGTTATCGGCAACGCGCTGCGTGACTGCGTCACTGCGTCGGCGCGCACAACTCGGTGAGACTGGCGAGATCGCCACGCTGTGCGAGTTGATGGACGTGACGGGCGAAGACGTCGTACTGCGGGGCCTGTGTGCCGAGATCGCGCGACCAGTCCATCAGATCGGTAATCGCCCCCAGTGCGATCAACTGACGGGCTTCCGCCAGCCGCTCGCGCGGCGGACGCACCAAGGCGTGCGCCTGTTCCACTTCGCCGGTGGGTGCCTCGACACGCTGCAGGTCGAGCAGACGCGCCAGCGTGTTGCGCAGATCCGCCAGTTCGACGGGCTTGAGCAGACACGCGTCGTAGCCGCGCTCGCTGCCTTCCCCTTCGCTGCCAGCGCCCGCGACCACCTGCGGCGACGCGCAGACGGCCAGCACCGGCACATCGGGCCAGTGGCGGCGTGTGGCGCGTGCCACCGCCAGCCCGTCGGCATTGGGCATCATGTGGTCCGTCAGCACGAGGTCCGGTTGCGGCGCTTTGGCATTGCCCAGCGCGGCGATGAGCGCCAGGCCGTCGCCGAAGGTGCTCACGGTGAAGCCCAGGCTAGCCAGTTCGTCATGCAGGAATTGACGGATTTCGGGGGAGTCTTCGGCAAGCCAGATGTGATACCCCGTGCCGTCGAGCGGCGGTAAGGCGTGCGTGGGCCCTGCGAACGATTGCGGCACGAGATCCGCTTCGCGCGCCACGCGCAGCGGTAGCGTAAATGTCACCTTCGTGCCGACGTCGGGCTGGCTGTCGATCACGATCGTGCCGTCCATGCGCTCGACCCATTGCCTGACGATGGCGAGTCCCAGCCCCACCCCGGGCAGGCGCCGCGCGCGGTCGAGCCGGGCGAACGGTTCGAACACACGCGGCAGGTCCTCCCTTGCGATGCCGCAGCCGGAGTCCTCCACGCCGAAGCTCACATGCACGATGTCCGCGCGGGTTGCATCGGGGGCGGCGGACAACGACAACGTGATCGTGCCGTCGGAGGTGTACTTCGCCGCGTTATCGAGCAGATTGCCGAGCACCTGACGCACCCGCTTGGCGTCGAAGGCGAGCAGCGGCGGCAGCGGCGCACGCACGTCGAGCAGGAAGGCATTGTCGTGCTTGCGCGCGAGGCTCATGCCTTCGTGCGCCATCCCGTCGACGAACGCGTGCGTGTAGACGGGGGCGACGTGCAGGGCGTCGGCCGCGCCGCCGCCCGCGTATTCGATCAGGTCGTTGACCATCGCGAGCATGTGATGCGCGCTGCGACGGATGATGCGGCCCCGGTCGGCGTCTTCGCGTCCACCCGACTGCACCAGATCGGCAAACCCGATGATCGACGTGAGCGGCGTGCGCAGATCGTGGCTGATGCGCGCGAGGAAGTCGCTCTTTGCGCTGTTGGCTTCGTCGGCAGCGATGAGCGCGGCTTGCAACTCGCGCGTGCGGGTGTCGACGGCGTTGGCCAGCCGCACCTGTTCTTCGCGGCGCGTTTGCAGCACCTCGCGCTGCGCGGCGCGTTGCTCGCGCACGAGTTCGCGCGAGCGTCCGGCTACGATGAGGGTCAGCATCAGCAGCGCGGAGATGTTGGTGCTCCACGCCATCGCCGTGTCGGCGAGCCAATCCTCCGGCAGCAGGCCGTAGATGATCGCCAGCCGCCAGAACAGGACGAAACAGCCCGGCGAAAACGAGAGCAGGCTCAGGCGTGCGTTGCTGTACCCGCGCCGCCAGCCATCGACCAGCGAGACGACCCAGATGACGTTGAATACGGTGATTAGCCGCAAATGCGTGAGTGCTGCCACTCGGTGGTCGCCGAACAGCACCCACAGCGCCATGACACTCATGATGCCGATCATCGCGCGATATAACCAGCGCCACAGCGTCAGACGGTCCAGGCAGGCGAAGATCATCAGCATTGCGGTGAACGCGCCTGCGGTCAGCGTCGAGAAGAAGCTCGGCGCGCGAACGATGAAGTCTCCCCCCTGCGGCAGGAAGTAGCGATACAGGAAGCCCTGGAACGCCATGTCTTGCGCCACCTGAGTGACGGTGGTGAGCGCGAGCAGGACAAATACCGGGTCGCGACGGGCGACGCCAAGCACCAGGGCATAGAGCCCGATGGAGAGCATCGAGCCCGCAAGCAGCATGGCGATCATGGCATTGCGCGATTCGGACTGACGGAAGTCGTCCGGCTTCCAGAATTTCGGCACGATGCTCACCGACGAGCGCGTCTCGATGCGCAGGAGGAACGTGAGTCGTTCACCCGGCAGGAGCGTGACGGGGAAGACCGACGTTTCGGACGCGACAGGGTGCTGGTCGAGTGGCACGGTGTGGCCGGCGCGCCATGCATCGGTGGGCTGGGTCGTACCGAACGGCATCGCGTAGAAGCGAACGTCCTCCAGCCGCACGATGCCCACGCTCAGCCAGCGCGTGACGGGTTCGCCGCTGGGCTTCGAGACGTTACCCGTCAGCCAGAACGCTGAGCGGCTGTAACCCGCATTAAGCATGCTTGGCACGACGTTACGCCAGCCGGGTGCGGCGAGTGCCTGCGTTGCGTCGAGGCTGTGCGTGGGATCTTCGAGCAAGCGTAACTGCGTGTCGAGCTTGAGGGGCGAGGGGGCTTCGGAAAGATTGATGAACGACGGGGCTGTATTGGGTGCGGCGGCCGTCGGTGTGGCCGCCACCGCAACGCGCGGCAGACACAGCATGGCGACCAGCGCGACGAATGCGACGCATGCGGCGAAGGCTGGGAAGGCGACGAGCGCAACGAGTGCGAGTGCAGGGGGCGTCGACGATGCAGTGAAGGTCCGGCGCATGTCATGCGCCGATAAACCCGATGGCGCAGCGCTCATGATTTCGTGGGCGACTGCGGATCGTCGTGGGCGAGATACGTCTGGGCGCCCTGTTCGCGGAACCCGCTGGGCGGCATGCCGAAGCGCTCGCGAAAGGCGGTGGCGAAGTTGGCGGCGCTGGCGAAACCCACGGCGCTCGCAATGTCCTGCACGTCGAGCGACGTCTCGGAGAGCAGACGTCGGGCCTCTTTCATGCGTTCTTCACGCAGGAAGTCGAACACCGTCACGCCGACACAGCGGCGGAACGCGAGATTGAGACGGCGTGTGTTGGTGCCGACCGCGCTCGCCAGACCGGCCAGTTCGGGCGTCGTGCCAAGCGCGTCGAGCAGCAGTGCACGCGTGGCGCGAAACAGCACCGCGTCCAGCGTGTGGGCCTGCACGGGCAGCGGCGTGTGCTTGTCGGTGTCGGTCGCAGTGGTGACGGTGGCCGTCGGCGCTGCGCCATGGGCGGACGCAGACGGCGTCGTTTTCAGATGGATCGACAGCCGCAGCCGGACTTCTTCGAAATCGTACGGTTTGGTCACGTAATCGACCGCGCCGGCCGACAGGCCCGCGACGCGCTCGCCGGGCAAGGCGGCGGCCGTCAGAAAGATGAGCGGGATGTGCCGGGTGCCGGGGTCGGCCTTGAGCAGGCGGCACGCGCCGAGGCCGTCGCACACGGGCATGCGGATGTCCATGAGGATCAGGTCGGGCTGCACGGTGCGGGCTTTGGTGTACCCGTCGCGTCCGTCTTGTGCGATATAGACCCGGCAGCCTTGCTGGCTGAGGAAGTCCATCAGCAGCATGCGGTCTTCCTGATTGTCGTCGACGACGAGCACGCGCACACCCGACAACTGACGGGCATGCGGCGACGCAGGCCATGCGCCGCTCTGACGTGGCGCTGCCGTCGCCACAGCAGCCGGCGTGGCGGAAGTGGCTGGCGTGGCAGACGACTGCGGGGGCAGGTGACGATCGCTCATGATGGTCGCCATTCTTCCACATTCGTCTGGTTGCGCCGCATGGACACGGGGCGAATATCGGCGCGCGGGAAATAAATTTCCGCCGGGCAAACGAGAGATGCCGTCGGGCAAAGGTGAAGTCATGGCGCGCCGTACCGGCTCAGGTAAGGTCAACCGTCGGGTTCGCAGCGGCGGACGACCGGCGTGTAGGTGATCGGGGGGTCGTCTGCCGTCGGCGTGTGTCGCAGGGCGAGCCCGGCCCCCCCGGGGGGGGCCGGTGCAGGTCTCGGAGGCTTACTCCGGGGCCGTCCAGACCACGTTCGCGCCGACCGAGCACAGATTCTCTACGAAGCGCGGGTGAGCGCGGCGGATCGGCTGTGCGTTCTTGATGGTCGACTGACCGTCGATGCTCGCGGCCACCATCAGCAAGGCAATCGCCACGCGAATGATGTACGGGCTTTCCACGATGGCGGGCGACAGCGGCACGCCGCCGAACGTGATCAGCCGGTGCGGGTCGGACTGGAACACGTGCGCGCCGAACTTCGACAGCTCCGTCGACCAGCCCATCGCGCCGTCATACACCTTGTTCCAGAACATGGCGCTGCCTTCGGCCTTCACGCCCAGGGCGATGAAGATCGGCAGCAGATCCACCGGGAAGTACGGCCACGGGGCCGCTTCTACCTTCGTCAGAATGTTCTGCGTGAAGGGTGTCTGCACCTTGAGCTTGCCTTGCGCCGTGGCCGTCGACCAGCCGTCGCGGTGCTCGACCTTGATGCCGAACTTCGCAAACGTGCGGTCGATCAACGGGAACTGGTCGGGCGCCGTGTTTTTGACCGTGATCTCACCGCCGGTAATCGCGCCGAGCGCGAGGAACGTGGTGATTTCGTGGAAGTCCTCGGCGAAGCGGAATTCCCCGCCGCCGAAACGCTCGACGCCTTCAATCGCCAACTGCGACGTACCGACGCCTTCGATGGGCACGCCCAGCATCTGCATGAAGCGGCAGAACTCCTGCACGTGCGGCTCGGACGCTGCGTTGTTCAGTTGCGAGCGACCCTTCGCAGTGGCGGCGCACAGCACGAAGTTCTCGGTGGTCGTCACCGAAGCGTAGTCGAGCCAATGATGGATCGCGGGGCGGGCGTCGTCGGCATGAATCAGCAGCGAGCCGGCGGTGCGCTCGACGCGTCCACCAAAATGGCGCAGCACTTCGATGTGCGGATCGATCTCGCGCACGCCGAGCGTGCAGCCCTTGATGTTGTCCTCGATGCGTGCGACGCCGAAACGCGCGAGCAGCGGCGGCACCAGCATGATCGACGAGCGCATCTCTTCGGGCAGATGGTCGGTGCGCGGATCGAACTTCGTATTCCGATGGTGGACGTAGAGAATGCCGGCGTCGAAATCGACGCTCACATCGCTGCCGAGCTGACGAAAGATATCGAGAATCTTGCGAACGTCGGTGATCTCGGGCACCCCGATCAGGCGCACGGGCTGATCGGTCAGCAGCGTGGCGCACAGCACCGGGAGAACGGCATTCTTGTTCGCGGAGGGCGTGATGCGGCCGCGTAGCGGCTGGCCGCCGTGGACTACCAGATGGGACATGGGCTTCCTTCGGGCTTGGTGCCTTAGTACGTTCGAGCGGGGGGCGAAACTGGCAGACGAGCCGCAGGCCCGTCGGGATCAGGCGCAATATACCCCTGAATCACACGTGTGTGCCACGCGACCCCCAAAGGCGTGGTGGGATTGCCGCGCTGTCCCGAGTCCCTTGACGGGGAACGTTGTCGGTGTCGGGGACGCCTTGGTTTTATGCCGGTCAGGACGCCGCACCCGCGAACGCCTCGGCGAAGATCGCGCGGAAGTCCGGTGTCTCGGCGGCAGCGGCCCGCGTGAGCACCCGCGCTTCGAGTTCGTCGAGGTGCGCGGTGGCGAGCGAAATGGCCGCCTGCGTCTTGCCGTCGCGCAACTGGCCGACGAGCTGCGCGTGTTCGGTGGGCGCGCAATGCATGAATTCCGCCGGGTCGTACAGCGCCTTGTACAACTCCGTCTTGGCGACGAGCTGCTGCGCGAAGGCATCGAGTTCCGCGCTGTCGGCCATGCCGATCAACTTCAGATGAAACTCGCCCGCGAGGCGGATCGAGCGCTCATGCGTGCCGTCGGCGTGCGAGTGCGCTTCGGTATCGACGTGGGCGTCGAGCACCGCGAGCTGGGCGTCGCTCAACCGCCCGCAGATGCTTGCGATCACGCCGGTTTCCAGCACGCGTCGCGCCCGGTAGGTCTGACGGATGTCGTCGAGCGAGGGCTGCGGCACGAATGCGCCGCGATTGGGTTCGAGCACCAGCTTGCCCTCGAAGCCGAGCCGCGCGAGCACCTTGCGCACTGCGCCGCGCGTGCAATCGAGCGCCTGCGCCAGATTGCGTTCGCGCAGCGGCATCCCCGGCCGGAGTTTGCCCGAGAGCAATGCTTGCGAAATCGCCGCGTACACGCGCGCCTCGATCTGTTGTCCTGCGCTGCCCGGCGCGCCTTCTTCCTCGACGTAGACCGCTGCCGGGGCCGTGACAGGGGCGGCCTGAGCGCGAGGGACGTCGACAGACGCGGCGGACGAGGGCGGTGCTGCGGTGCGGCTCAAGCCTGATCTCCTGAAATTTGGTGCTTCGCATGAAAGTGCGCGGGCGTGGAGCGAATTGTACCTGCCGCCCCGGGGCGTCCGATATGGCGTGACATCGCACGTCGACATCCACCTTCCCACGATGCCCATTCTCCGGAAAACCCTAGGTTTGGCCCCTTCGTGCGACGCGACCTTGCATTTCGGCAAATCGTTACCGATAATGGTCAACAAAAATGGTTAACTATTTGTTGATGTTTGGTTGATGATATGGCAAAGCGTCATGACGTGCCATCTTCCCCATCTCCCCCGACGTCGACGACATGGGCAAAGCCACCGAACGCATCAGGCCGCCGGGATTGCAAACGAGCGGCCGCCTTATGAATCCCTTTGGGTCTGGAGACGTTATGAAACCCGTCCATTGCCTGGCCGCGCTTCCCATCGCGGCCTTTTACAGCGGCGGCTGGCTCGCCGAACACGTGGGTACCCGGCTGGCCGGGCTGCCCTTTCTGATGACGTGGAACATCGTGTGGTTGTTGCTCACGTCAGTGGTCATGCTCGTGATGTTCCGCTTCGACGGTTCGCGCGATGCGACCCGACGCACGGCGCAGCACGTCGCGAGCGAACGCCGCGACCACGACGGAGCCGCATCATGAACGCCGCGCTTGCCGTCATCGCGGCGTTTCTGGCCTTTGCGCTTTTCGTGGGGCTACGCGCACGTCGCGGGCGCACGATGAGCCTCGAACAATGGGCGGTGGGCGGTCGTGGCTTCGGCACGCTGCTCGTGTTCCTGCTGATGGCCGGCGAGGCGTTTTCGACGTTCACGTTTCTGGGCGCAAGCGGGTGGGCGTACAGCAAGGGACCGCCCGCGTTTTACATCCTCGCCTACGGGGCGCTCGCGTACCTGCTCGGCTACTGGATGTTGCCGGCGGTGTGGCGTCACGCGACGAAGCACAGGTGCGTGTCGTTCTCCGACTTCTTCGCCACGGCGTACCGGTCGCGCGCGCTGGGCGTTGTGGTGTCGCTGGTGGCCGTGTTGGGCATGAGCGCGTTGCTCATCATTCAGCTGCGCGGCCTGGGCATCATCGTGTCCGAAGCGTCGTACGGCACGATCCCCCCGACTGTGGCGATCTGGTGCGGCGCGATCGCGATGGTGGTCTACATCACCGTGTCGGGCATTCACGGCTCGGCG
The DNA here is from genome assembly GCF_000972785.3 of Pandoraea oxalativorans. Lineage (NCBI taxonomy): Bacteria > Pseudomonadati > Pseudomonadota > Betaproteobacteria > Burkholderiales > Burkholderiaceae > Pandoraea > Pandoraea oxalativorans. The sequence goes on along the minus strand of NZ_CP011253.3, from coordinate 4,678,895 downwards.
AGCATCGCGATTTACAAGGACATCCTGATTCTCGTGATTGCGATCTTCCTGGGCATCTATTTGCCGCTGCATTACTTCGGCGGTTTCGGCGAGATGTTCGACCGCATCGAGGCGGCGCGTCCGGGCTTCCTGCAAATGCCCACGAGCGGCCTGACGCTGTCCTGGTATAACTCGACGATCCTGCTGACTTCGCTCGGCTACTACCTGTATCCGTACGTCTTCACGTCGGTGTATGCGGCGAAGACGGAGAGCGCCGTGCGCAAGAACACGATCCTGATGCCGCTGTATCAGATGGTCATCGCGTTCATGTTCTTCGTCGGTTTCGCGGCGATTCTGCAAGTGCCGGGGCTGACCGGTGCAGACTCGGATCTGGCGTTGTTGCGTATCGTCAAACAGACGTTCTCGCCGTGGTTCGTCGGCGTGATCGGCGGCGTCGGGGTGTTGACCGCGCTGGTGCCCGGTTCGATGATCCTGCTCAATGCGTCGACGCTGATTGCCAAGAACATCTATCGCGACGGTTTCGCACCGCAGGCGAGCGAAGCGGTGGTCGGTAAGCTGGCCAAGCGCGTGCTGCCGGTCTTCGGTTTGGTGGCGGTGTTCTTCGTGTTGCGTGGCGGCGCGACGTTCGTGGCGTTGGCGCTGTTTGCATCGAGCCTGCTCACCCAATTGTTCCCGTCGTTCGTGGCCAGCTTGCTGCCGCGTCCGTTCGGCAACAAGTACGGCGCGTTTGCAGGGATCGGCGCGGGCGCGCTCGTGTTGCTGGCGGCGGTCGGGTTCGACGTGACGCTGCGTATGTTGCCCGGCGCGTCGGATACCGTGGCGTCGATCAACATGGGGCTGGTGGCGCTGGCGGTGAACGCGGTGACGTTCGTCACGGTGAGCATGCTGACTCGCTCACGCAATGTCGATGGCGATGCCGAAGCAGGACTTTTGAGGAACGTATGACAACACTGGAAATTCGCAACGCACGTGGGCTGGACGGCACATCGGTGGATGTGCGCGTCGAGCGCGGCAAGATTGCGGCCATCGGGCCGTCGCTGCCTGCATCGGCCGACGGCGCTGACGGCGCCCCCCGCAGGATCGACGCGCGCGGCGCTTTGCTGATGCCCGGACTGGTCGAGGCGCACACGCACCTCGACAAGACGACATGGGGCATGCCCTGGTACGTGAACGAATGCGGCTCGCGCCTCATCGATCGCATCGACAACGAGCGTCAGTGGCGCGCCACGAGCGGCCACGACGCGGGGGCGGCGTCGCTGGCGCTCGGCCGCGCGTTCCTCGCGCAAGGGACCACGCGGCTGCGCACGCACGTCGACATCGATACCGACGCGGGCCTGCGTCATCTCGATGGCGTGCTGGCCACGCGCGAGACGCTGGCGGACACGCTCGACATGCAGATCGTGGCGTTCCCGCAATCGGGCGTACTCGATCGCGCGGGCACGGTTGAATTGCTCGATGCGTCGCTTGCGCGCGGGGCCGACGTGCTCGGCTGGCTCGATCCGTGTGCCATCGACCGTGACCCGAAGGCGTCGCTCGACGCCATGTTCGCGCTCGCCGACAAGCATGGCTGCCCTGTGGACATCCACCTGCACGAGCCGGGCGAGATGGGCGTGTTCTCGTTCGAGTTGATGCTTGAGCGCGTTGCGGCGCTCGGCATGCAGGGCAAGGTCGTGGTGTCGCACGCCTTCTGTCTGGGCGAACTCGACGCTGCGCGCGCCGATGCCTTGCTCGCACGTCTGGCCGGTGCCGGGGTGGCGCTCGTCACGACGGCGCCGCCGTCGCGCATCGTGCCGCCGCTCATGGCGTGCCGCCGTGCCGGGGTGACGCTGGCCGGGGGCAACGACGGCATTCGCGACACATGGACGCCATACGGTTCGCCCGACATGCTGGAGCGCGCCATGATGATCGGGCTGCGCTACAACCTGCGTCGCGACGACGAACTCGATATCGCGCTCGATTGTGTGACGCATCAGGGCGCACGCGCGTGCTGGTTCGAGGACTACGGTCTGCACGTCGGCGCGCGCGCCGATCTCGTGCTGGTCGATGCCCTGAACGCGGCGCAAGCCATCGTGACGCGTGCACCGCGTCGCTGGGTGGTCGCGAACGGCCACGTCGTCGTGAACGAGGGCGTGGCGGTATGACGCTTTGGCTGGCCATTGTCGCCGTCGGGCTGACCCTGCGACCCACGCTCACCTCCATCAGCCCCCTGTTGCCGCAGATTCGCGAGGCAACCGGGATGACGTATCCCGTGGCGGCGCTGCTCACGTCGCTGCCGGTGCTGGCGATGGGCGCGGGCGCATTCGCGGCAAGCGGGCTGACGCGTCGCTTCGGTGAGCGTCGCGGTGTGTTGCTCGGGCTGGGGGCACTTGCGCTGGCCTGTGGCGTGCGTTTTTTCGCCGACGATACGGTGACGATGATTGCGACGGCGCTGGCGTCGGGCATCGGCATCGCCATCGTTCAGGCGTTGCTGCCGGGGGTGGTGAAGGCGAACTACAGCGCGGCGCGCATGACGTCGATGATGGGGCTGTACTCCGCTGCGCTCATGGGCGGTGGCGGGCTTGGCGCGGCCGCAAGTCCATGGGCGGCGTCTGAGGCGGGCGACTGGCGCGTCGGGCTGGGCATGTGGCTTGCAGTCGTCGGCGTTGCGGCGTTGGCGTGGTGGCGCGCGCCGCTGAAGACGCATGCCGTCGCCCGACCTGTCGCGCCGGCCGAGCGCATGACCGGCACGCCTGGCACGGCCGAGGATCTGCTTGCGGCGTGCCGCGCCGCATCGCAGCAGGTGGCTTCAAACGCTTCAGCGTCGGCAGCGGCGGTAATGGCGGTAACGGCGGCAACGGCGGCAAGGTCCGGCAAGCCGCCGTCGATGCTCGAGCTGTTGCGCAAGCATCGTGCGTGGACGCTGGCCGTCTACTTCGGTCTCATCAACTGCACTTACACGACGATGGTTGCGTGGCTGCCGCCGTTTTATCAGCAGCGCGGCATGAGTGCGACGCAAAGCGGCGCGTTGCTCGCCGGACTCACGGCGTGTCAGGTCGTGGCGGCGCTGATGTTGCCGTGGTTGGCGCGGCGCAATGTCGACCGCCGCCGGTGGCTGACGCTCGCGCTGGCCGCGACGCTTGCCGGTCTGGCCGGTCTTGTCGTGGCACCGGATGCTGCGCCGTGGTGGTGGATCGGCGGCATCGGTTTCGGACTGGGCGGCACCTTTTCGCTCGGACTGGTGTTGGCCCTCGATCACCATGCGCACCCGCGTCATGCGGCTGCGCTCGCGGCATTCATGCAGGGCGTGGGCTTTTGTATTGCCGCGGTGGCACCGTTCGCGTCTGGCGCGGTGATGGCGATGACCGGCAGTTTCATGCCGTCCTGGATCGGTCTCATCGTGCTCAACGTGGCGCTGATTGCACTGACGTGGCGCTTCGATCCGCAGGGCTACGCGTCTGCGCTGGGCCTGTCGCGCGACGGCCATGCCGGGCGACATCAACGCGCCTGACGCCCGGTGCCGGAGCGTTCTGGCGGTGACGTCGACGAGCGATTGATGAGCGATTGGTGAGTTCGGGCATCGTCCCATGCGTTGCGCACGCGAGACAGGTCGGCGCGATGCAAAAATCATGCGAGCGCCCACGCAATCCGCGCTAAGATGGCTCATCGTGTGATGTCGCAGCGGAGCTTCGTCGCGAGACCGTCGCTCCCGGCCTAACCCGTTCCCTCGGTGGTTCGAGCTTAGCAAGATCAGGGACAAGCGCCCCTTGGGCCAGGTTGGCTGCGTGCTGCCGGAAACCAAGGGGAGAACGGATGCTCGGAAAGTCGCGCAGGGCCGTGGGACGATCGTTCGGGACGTTACGCGTCGCGCTCGGTGCCTGCAGCGTCGGCGCGTCGCTGTTCGTCGCATCGTCGCTTGTCGTTTTCCCGTCTCACGTTTTCGCTGCCGACACCATTCTGCCGGGGGGCGCGCCAGCGAAAGCCGCCCCTGCTGCTGCGGCCAGACCTGCTTCGACGCCCGCCGGTTCCCTATCGTCCCCATCTTCGGCCGCGACCGGCGTCGATCAGCGCGTGATGCGCAGCGACGGCGCGTATGCCAACCTGCACGTCTTCCGTCCTCAAGCGGCCTGTCAAGGCGTCGTCGTCGTGAGCCCCGGCGCGGGCGACGACCGCGACGCGATGTCGTGGCTCGGGCGAGCGCTCTCGCAATACGGCTGGCTGACGGTGACGATGGCGCATCAGGAAAGCGGACGCGACTCGCTGCGCGACCGGGTGCGCAACGGCGGTCTGCGCGACGGATTGCTCGCCCTCACTACGGACCCCGAAGCGTATGACGACCGTCTCGAAGATGCGGGGGCGGCGCTGCGCTGGGCGCGGGGTCAGTGCCACGCAGGGCCTGCGGTGCTGGCGGGACATTCGATGGGGGCGGTGACCGTCATGATCGAGGCGGGCGCGAAGAACAAGCTCGGGCTCGACAGCGACGACCGTTTCGACGCATACATCGCGCTATCGCCGCAAGGCAAAGGCGCGATCTTTCCGGCGGGCGCGTGGCATGACGTGCGTAAGCCTGCTCTGCTCGTGACGGGTACGCGCGACGATCCCCTCGAAGGCAAATGGCAGACGCGCACCGAGCCGTTCGCCGACATGCCCCCGGGGTGTCACTGGCTCGCGGTGGTCGATGGCGCGACGCACTTCAACTTCGCGGGTTTCGGTTACGGGCATGGCGACATCGAAGCGAAGATACTGCCGCTGATCGAGCGCTTTCTCGATAATGTGCGCGGCCACCGGTGTGCCGTGCCCGCGCCGGCGGCCGGCGTGAAGTTCGATACGAAGTAAGACGGCGATGGCAGAACAGGACCTCACACGCGGGCCCATCGGCAAAACCCTGTTCTGGTTCTCGCTGCCGGTGCTGGGCAGCAACGTGCTGCAATCGCTCAATGCGTCGATCAATGCGATGTGGATCGGCCATTACCTCGGCGAGTCGGCGCTCACTGCGGCGTCCAACGCCAACATCCTGCTGTTCTTCCTGCTGGGTGTCGTGTTCGGCATCAGCATGGCCAACACCATCCTCATCGGTCAGTCCATCGGCGCGAAGAACCACGTGCTGACCCAGCGCATCGTCGGCACGAGCGCGACATTCTTCGTCCTGATGTCGACGGCTGTGGCCGTGTTCGGCTACATCTTCACGCCGGAGTTGCTGCGCGCGCTGGGCACGCCGAGCGATGCACGCGAGTTTGCGGTCGCGTATCTGCGCATCATCTTCGTAGCGTTGCCGGTGATGTACTTCTACAACTTCGTGATGATGGCGTTGCGCGGGGCGGGTGACGCACGCACGCCGTTCCGTTTCATGCTGTTGTCCGCCGGGCTGGACGTGGCGCTCAACCCGTTGCTCATCTTTGGCTGGGGCCCGATTCCGCCGTTCGGCATTGCGGGGTCGGCGGGCGCGACGCTCATCGCGCAGACCGTGAGCCTCGCCGCGCTCATGTACACCTTGTACAAGCGGCGCGACCCGCTGTGGCTGACGCGCAAGGATTGGAAGTATCTGTGGATCGACATGGGGTTGCTGCGGCTGATCGTCGTCAAGGGATTGCCGATGGGGTTGCAGATGGTGGTGATCTCGTCGTCGGCGATGGTCATGATGGGGTTCGTCAATGGCTACGGATCGCAGACCACGGCGGCCTATGGCGTCGCATCGCAGTTGTGGACGTACGTGCAGATGCCCGCGCTGGCGATCGGTGCAGGGGTGTCGTCCATGACGGCGCAGAACGTCGGGGCGGGCTTGTGGGATCGTGTGACGAAGATCGGGCGTGTGGGCGTCGGGCTGAACTTCGCCATGACCGGCACGCTGGTGATTGCGATCCTGTTGTTCAACCGTCAGTTCATGAATGCGTTCCTGCCGGACGATGGCTACGCCATTTCCGTCGCGCAGCACATCAATGCAGTCGTGGCATGGTCGTTCGTGCTGTTCGGCGTGACCATCGTGCTCTTCGGCGTGGTGCGGGCGACGGGCGCGGTGACGGCGCCGCTCGTCATCCTGTTCGTTTCGCAGTGGGTGATTCGGCTGCCGTTCGCGTGGCAGATGCAGAAGACGTGGGGCGCGGAGGCCATCTGGTGGAGCTTCCCGCTTGGGTTCGCCGTCTCGCTCGTGATGGCGCTCACGTATTACAAGTGGGGCAATTGGCGTGGCGTACGCATGTTGCCCAAGGGGCCGCCAGCCGTGGCGCAGAGCAAAGATGCGGCGGGCGCTGCTGCCGGCCCGGCCGCTGTACCCGTTCCACCGACCGCGCTGACGTCGCCGACGGCCGCACCGTCACCTACCACTCCCGACGCGCAGAACGACCCGCGTGCCTGACGCGTCTGCCCACGTTTTACCGTCCCTCTTGTCACTGCACATTCGCGATCCAGCGCGATGCGGACTGCGCCAGTGCCGTGCGCAGCCAGTTCAGCAGTGCTGCCTTCGCTGGATTGTCGGCGAACGGTTCGCGCGAGAGCGCGACGTAGCCTGAGCCATCGCGGATGAAGCCGACGGGGGCGACGAGGCGTCCGGCGTTCAGTTCGTCACACACCATGTAGACCGATCCGATGGCCGCCCCCAGGCCCGCGCCAGCAGCTTGCAGACTCAGATAGAAGTGTTCGAACGGCGGCGTTGCCGGGGTGGCGCTCGTCTCGAAGCGTTTCCAGCGTTCCAGGCGTTCGGGCGACGGCGCGGCGCGCATGGCGCGCTGCCAGTCCTGCCAGGCGTGCGCACGCGTGCGCGTGTGGAGATGCGAAATCGGTAGCGCGTCGAAGGCCGTGGGAAGACCGACGGGGCCGATCCATTCGTCGGCGAGCGGCTCGGCAATAAGCGAATGTCCCCAGAAAAAGTCGTTGCGCCGAATGGCGACGTCGACACCGGCGCTTTCGAAGTCGACGGGGCCGCCAGCGGAGTGAAGGTGGAGCGAGATGCCCGGATGCGCTTGAGAGAAGAACGCGAGGCGAGGGATCAGCCACCGCATCGCGAGCGTCGGTTCGCAGGAGACGACGAGCGTGTCCGAGGGCGACGAGGGATGAAGGGTGGCGACGGTAGTGGCGAGTTGCTCGAACATCTGCCGGGTGGTGGCGTGGAGCTTTTCTCCGGCAACGGTCAGGAAGACGGCGCGGTTACGACGTTCGAAGAGCGAGAGGCCTAGGGCGAGTTCGAGGGTGCGGATTTGTCGGCTGACGGCGCCGTGAGTGACGAAGAGCCGGTCGGCGGCGCGGGCGAAGCTGAGTTCTGTGGCGGCGACGTCGAAGACCTGAAGGGCGTTCAGGGGAAGGGTGCGCGCAAGGGGGCGGTGGGAAGATCGCGTCATGCGTGAGAAATTATCACGGATGAGCGGGCCAATTGATCGTTTTTCGGCAGAGACGGAAATGGCGAGAATTCGGCCTGAGAAGCGACAGTGCGGGCAGCAGGCATTGAGGCCCGTTCCGCACCCGGCCCCGCGGGGGACCAGGGCCCTATTCCGCCCCTCAGACATAGACCCAACTCGGTTCAGAACAGGGCCCTGATCCCCCGCTCATCGCACCGCTTCCGTCGATGGGATGACCGGGTACACACAAGATGAGTGAAAGAAAGTCATGCAAGAGCTGATAGCGGTTATGACGATCACGGTATTGGCCGTGATCAGCCCGGGCGCGGATTTCGCAATGGTGACGCGGGAAAGTTGGCGTCACGGGCGCCGCGCAGGGTTATGGGCGGCACTGGGCATCGCGGCGGGTGTGCAGGTGCACGTGGCGTACACGTTGGTCGGGGTGGGGCTGCTGATCGTGCAGGTGCCATGGTTGTTCACGGTGATTAAATGGATCGGTGCCGCGTATCTGGTGTACATCGGATGGCGGACGTTGCGTGACCGGTCGCCGGTCGTAGACGTCACGCAAGAGGAAGGCGCTTCAGCTTCGTCACCGTCACCTGAATCAGGCCGCGCAGACCCCGCCCGCTGGCGCGAGGCGTTGCTCGCATTTCGCACCGGCTTTTTCACCAACGCATTGAATCCGAAGTGCACCTTGTTCGTGGTGAGCACCTTCACGCAGGTCGTGCATCCGGGCACGGGCTGGGCGCTCGGCCTGGCCTATGGGGCGTTCATGTCGTTTGCGCATTGGGCATGGTTCAGCCTTGTGGCATTGGGGTTCTCGGCGGGATGGATGCGCGAGGCGATGGTGCGGCGACAGCACCTCGTAAGACGGACCATCGGTGGCGCACTGATGACGTTGGGCGGATTGCTGGCAATGGCGAGTCGCTGAAGCGCGGGCGGGCAACGGACGCGGTTTCCGGGCGATTCCACCCCGAATGCCATGAAAATGGCGCGGGAATGGCCAGAAAATGACGGAAAACTGGCAGAAATGAGGGTGAAATCAGGCTGAAAAGGGAGCGAAATCCTTTCATTTCGCCGCCCGGTCACAAAAAGTCACAAATTTGTGACGCGCCGGAAGCACCGTCACAGCAGACGATTGGGGTAATGTGAGTGCCCGCTTCGAAGGTTTTGCCGATGCATCTTTAGTCAATCGGTGAATGAACGGGTAAAATTGCGCGTTCGGCGCACGCTGGCTGTGGCCAGCACGCGCGTTACATGCCATTCCCCACTGCCGATGGAATTCCTGCTCAACGCGGTTCCCCGCAAGATTTCCCACCGTGCCCTGCGCCTGGCGATGGCCGGCGTACTCAGCGTCTGTGCACTCGTCTCGGGCGCGGCGCATGCTTTCTCGTTCGACGACGTCGCCAAACAAGCGCGCACGCTGGCGAACAACCGCTATAAGCCCAAGGATCCGAATCTCCCCAAAGAGCTTCAGAATCTGACCTACGACCGCTATCGCAACATTCACTTCAAGCCTGACAAGGCGCTGTGGCGTGCGCAGAAGCTGCCGTTCGAGCTGATGTTCTTCCACGAGGGTTCGTACTACGACCGGCCCGTCAAAATCAATGAACTGAGCGCCAACAGCGTGCGCGAAGTGCGCTACAGCCCCGACATGTTCGATTTCGGCGCACTGAAGGTCGACCCCAAACAACTGCGCGGCCTCGGCTTCGCAGGGTTCCGTATTCACTTCCCGGTCAACACGCCCAAGTACAAAGACGAAGTCATGGTCTTCCTCGGCGCGAGTTACTTCCGCGCACTAGGCAAGAACCAGACCTACGGTTTGTCTGCTCGCGGCCTCGCGCTCGATACCGCGCTGAACTCCGGCGAAGAGTTTCCGCGCTTCACCGAGTTCTGGATTCAGCGTCCCGCACCCGGTGCAAAAGAGCTGATCATCTACGCGTTGCTCGACTCGCCGCGCGCGACCGGTGCGTACCGCTTCACGCTGCGCCCCGGCGTCGACACGACCGTCGACGTCAAATCCGAACTGTTCCTGCGCGAAAACGTCACCAAGCTGGGCATTGCTCCGCTGACCAGCATGTTCTTCTTCGGCGAAAACCAGCAGGCCCCCGTGCCCGACTATCGCCCCGAAGTGCATGACTCCGACGGCCTGTCCATCCAGTCCGGTACCGGCGAATGGATCTGGCGTCCGCTCGTCAATCCCAAGCGCCTGCTGGTGTCGTCGTTCTCGCTGTCCAATCCCGGCGGTTTCGGGCTGGTGCAACGCGACCGCGACTTCAACAACTATCAGGACCTGGAAGACCACTATGAATTACGTCCGAGCGCCTGGGTCGAACCGAAGGGCAAATGGGGGCAAGGCCGCGTGGAGCTGGTCCAGATTCCCACGCCGGACGAAACCAACGACAACATCGTCGCCTATTGGGTGCCCGATGCCCCGCCCAAGCCCAAGCAGCCGCTGTCGCTCGAATACCGGCTCTCGTGGCAAAAGGATAACGATAAGCGCCCGCCTCTGGCGTGGGTGACGCAAAGCCGCCGGGGACACGGCTACCGGGGAAAACCAGACGACAGTCTGCTCTTCGCACTCGATTTCGAAGGCCCGGGGCTCAAGAAGCTGCCGGACGATGCCACGGTCGAAGGCAATGTGTCGATCGACGGCAACGGCAAGATCCTCGAAGTGCAGACGCAGCGCAATGACGTCACGGGAGGCTATCGCGTCATGCTTCGCATGCGTCGCCTCGATTCCGAGAAACCCGTCGAAATGCGCGCTTACCTGCGCAACGGCAGTAACACCCTATCCGAAACGTGGAGCTACCTGTTACCCCCCGAGTGAGCGACCGCTCCGACATTCCGGTCGACGAACTTTACGTCGACCGGTTGCCCCTGCCCGCCGAGAAACGTCGTGCGCTGCTCGCACAAGCGAAGCGTGACGGTGGCGATTCGCTCGACGTTCTGACCCGCTTGCAGCGCTTGCTCGCTGCGCGCGGGTCGAACGTCGCAGGCGAGGCAATCGATACGGTCGACGCGTCTGCGACGGCTTCCGAAGAGACTGAGGCCGCTGAGCCTGCCGGTCAGAGCGACGGCGCCACCACAACGGTGGCGACGGCGGCGTGGCACGGCCACGATCTTGCCGAGATCGAGTCCGACAGCGACGCGGTGCTCGCGTCGCAACCCGTGCGGCTCGCGCTCACGGAAGGCGGCTCGCTGGCCGCCGCCGCGGGCTTGAATGAAGTGCGGGGTGTGCAGACGCTGCGTGTCTCGCCGCCGGTGCGCCGCACGTCGCTTATTCCGCGTCCGTGGTCGCTCAATCCGCTCGCACGGCTGTGGCGCAAGCTCATCGGCCGCAAAGACCTCGATCCGCTCGTGCGCGACGCCCCCGATCCCAAGGGGCGCTGGTCGCAGGCGGGACGCCGCCGCCGCTGGATGCTGCTCGCGCTGATGATCGCGCAGACGGCGCTTGCCACGCACTTCATGGCCTCGGTGCTGCCGTATCACGGCGCCGATCCGCTGGAGTTCTCGGTGCTCGTGCTGTTCGTGCTGCTCTTCGGCTGGGTCTCGGCCGGTTTCTGGACGGCCATCTTCGGCTTCTTCGTCCTGCTGGTCGGTGGCGAGCGGCACATGATCTCGAAGATGGCGGCGGGCGACGCGCCCATCGAGCCCGATGCGCGCACGGCCATCGTCATGCCGATCTGCAACGAAGACGTCGGCCGTGTGTTCGCCGGTTTGCGCGCGACCTACGAGTCGCTGGCCAAGACCGACTCGCTCGAACGCTTCGACTTCTTCATCCTGTCGGACTCCAACGAGGCCGACAACTGCACCGCCGAAGTCGACGCATGGCAGGCGCTGTGCCGCGAGGTCGGTGGCTTCGGCCGCATCTTCTATCGCCGACGTCAGCGTCGCGTGAAGCGCAAGAGCGGCAACCTCGACGACTTCTGCCGTCGTTGGGGCAGCGACTATCGCTACATGATCGTGCTGGACGCGGACAGCGTCATGAGCGGCGAATGCCTGACCAAGCTCGTGCGCATGATGGAGGCGCATCCGAGCGCGGGCCTGATCCAGACCGCACCGCTCGCCGCAGGCCGCGAAACGTTCTATGCGCGTTTGCAACAGTTCGCGGGGCGCGTCTATGGCCCGCTCTTCACTGCCGGGCTTCACTACTGGCAACTCGGTGAGTCGCATTACTGGGGCCACAACGCGATCATCCGCCTCAAGCCGTTCATGGAGCATTGCGCGCTTGCACCGCTGCCGGGCAAGGGCGCGATGTCCGGCGCGATTCTCTCGCACGACTTCGTGGAAGCCGCGCTGATGCGACGCGCGGGTTGGGGCGTGTGGATTGCCTACGATCTGCCGGGCAGCTACGAGGAAATGCCGCCGAATCTGCTCGACGAACTCAAGCGCGACCGCCGCTGGTGTCAGGGCAACCTGATGAACTTCCGGTTGTTCCTCGCGGAGGGCATGCATCCGGTGCACCGTGCGGTGTTCGTCACGGGCGCGATGGCCTATGTGTCCGCACCGCTGTGGTTCATCTTCCTGATTCTCTCGACGTGCCTGCTCGCCAAGCACACGCTGGTGGTGCCGGAGTACTTCACGGCGCCGCGTCAGTTGTTCCCCGTGTGGCCGGAATGGCACCCGGAGCGCGCGCTGGCGTTGTTCTCCGCGACGGCGACGCTGCTCTTCCTGCCCAAGATTCTGGCGGTGCTGCTGATCTGGGTAAAAGGGGCGAAGCGCTTTGGCGGTGCCTTCGCGGTGACCGTCAGCATGTTCATCGAGATGGTGTTCTCTGCGGTGCTCGCACCGGTGCGCATGCTGTTCCATACGCAATTCGTACTCGCGGCGCTCACGGGCATCGCCATTCAGTGGAAGTCGCCGCCGCGAGAAGACGCCGAGACGCATTGGGGCGAGGCGATTCGCCGCCACGGACTGCAAACGGTGATCGGCATGGCGTGGGGCGGTGTCGTCTACTGGCTCAACCCGGACTTCATCTGGTGGCTGATGCCGATTGTCGGCTCGATGATGATTTCGATCCCGGTGTCGGTCTTCTCCAGCCGCGTGTCGCTGGGGCGCGGTCTCAAGCGTGCGCGCCTGTTCCTGATCCCGGAAGAGTCGTGGCCGCCCAAGGAGCTGCGCATGACGGAGAAGTACACGAGTGAGGCGGGCAAGCACGTGGACTTCGTGGACGCCGTGGTCGATCCGATGGCCAACGCGCTGGTGGCGTCGAGCGTCAAGCCGACGCTCGACGATGCGAAGCGCGACGCTTTGCGCGCCGACCGTGTCGAGACGGCTCTGCTGCGCGGTCCGACCAAACTTTCGAACACGCAGAAGTGGGAGTTGCTCAACGATCCGCGTGCACTGGCGGCGCTTCATCTGCTGGTGTGGACCGATCCACGCGCGCACCCCGAATGGTGCGATGCACGTGCCAACGGGTTGTCGCAGGGATTCCTCGCGTCGGCCTGAGGGCTTCGAGCAGGTCTGTGAGATTAAAAAACGGCAAGGCTCGCGCCTTGCCGTTTTTTTCATGGGTGCTGCGAATGCCGGGGGGCGGATCAGCGCGGCGGCAGGAAATCGTTCGGATTGAACGGCGTGCCCTTCTGACGCACCTCGAAGTGCAGCTTCACGACGCCATGCGAGTCGGTGTCGCCCATCTCGGCAATCTGCTGGCCCTTGCCGACCGACGCCCCTTCCTTCACCCGCAGCGCGCGGTTGTGGGCGTAGGCAGTGAGGTAGCCGTTTTCATGCTGAACCATCACGAGATTGCCGTAGCCGCGCAGTCCGTTGCCCGCATACACGACTTTGCCCGCCGCAGCGGCATAGATCGGATCGCCAGCCTGGCCGCCGATGTCGATGCCCTTATTGCTGCTGCCGTTGTAGTTGGCGAGGATTCTGCCGGTCGCCGGCCACGTCATCGGAATCTTGTTCGTCGCCGTACGTGGCGCGGCGGGTGCAGGCGCGGGCTTCGGTGCAGGCTTGGTCTGGGCACGAGGACGTGCCGCACCCGACGACGCACTGCCGCCGGAGGACGCCACAGCCGCCGGGGCACTCGACGATCCGGGCGGTGGCACGACCCGCAACACCTGACCGACCTCGATCTTGTCGGCGTCGGCCAGACTGTTCCAGCTCACCAGATTGGCGGTGCTGGTGTTGTTGGCGCGGGCGATGCCGTACAGCGTGTCGCCGGACTGCACCCGATAGCTGCCGGCCGGCACGGGGCCGTAGCTCGGCGTTCCGGCGCAGGCGGCCAGTGTGGCGCAAACGGCCAGGCCGATCAGGTGGGTACGGCAGCGAGCAAGCCAGCGCGGCTGGCCGGACATGCGAATTTCAGATTGCGATCGCAGGGATCGCGCGAGGTGAATAGGCTCCATCCGTGGGCAGATTGAAAAAAACTTGAGGGTGGAGGCCCGCTGACGGTCGCGAAACGCGGTGGCCGGCCAACTTTCGCTGGAATGTGCGTAGTAGGGGAAAAGCGTCGGAAAACGGTTTCACACGGCACAAACCACGGGCCAAACGGGCGACAACGGCATGGGCGCGGGACAAAACGCCTATTGTACGGGCTGCGATTGCCGGTCGGACATTCAAACAGTGCCCAAATTCCCCGCTATTTGCGGAAATTGTTACTCTTTTTGCTGCATTTTCCCGGTTGACAAGCATCGGGCCAGCGCGTATAAAACAGCTTGCAGATTGTCAAGCCGCGAAGTTGTTGTCAGACGTAGTTTTCCTGCTTCTCGCTGGTTTCTAGTCCTTCATTTTCCCTTGATTGTCAGCGCTTCACGAGGTCAATTCCGACCTCAGGCTATTGTTTTATTAGGAAAAAACATGGAAACCGGTACCGTTAAGTGGTTCAACGACGCAAAGGGCTTCGGCTTTATTACCCCGGACAACGGTGGTGAAGACCTGTTCGCTCACTTCTCCGAAGTGAAGGTGGACGGCTTCAAGTCGCTGCAAGAGAACCAAAAAGTGTCGTTCGAGGTCAAGACTGGCCCGAAGGGCAAGCAAGCTGCGAACATCAAGCCGGTTTAAGGCTGATTCGCTTCACGTGATGCCGCGCTAGCCTTCGGGCGGCGCTGCGTCCCGCGACCGACAGGCCCGGTGACGAAAGTCATCGGGCCTGTTTGTTTTTCGGCACGCTGTCGGGCGTTTCGACGAGATCCCGCAGATTCGCATGAGACGTGCACGCGAACGATGCCACCGTCCCGGTTCGACGCTACAATGCCTGATCGAATTCGCGTAAGCATTTTTCCGGGGCAATCATGAGCCTGCAAACGTGGTGGCTATTTGTTGTCACCGTTTTTTTCGTCTCCGCCACGCCGGGCCCGAACATGTTGCTCGTCATGACGCATGGCGCGCGCCACGGGCTGCGTGCATCGCTCGGCACGATGGCCGGTTGCATGACGGCGCTGATCGCGATGATGTCGATTTCCGCCGCCGGTCTGGGGGCTGTCCTCAAGGCCTGGCCGATGCTGTTCGACACGCTGCGCTATGTGGGCGCGGCCTATCTCGTCTACCTCGGTTACAAGAGCTGGCGCTCGCCGGTGAACGCTCAGGACGAAGCTGCCAAGCTCGCAACGCCGGCGCTGGTGGCCGAGTCGGGCTTCGGCAAGCTGTTCAAGTCGGGCTTCCTCGTCGCGGCCAGCAACCCCAAAGCTATTCTTTTCGCGGCGGCATTCCTGCCGCAGTTCATCGATCCGACGGCCGCCAAGCTACCGCAGTTCTCGATCCTGCTCGGCACGTTCGCCGTCATCGAGATGAGTTGGTACATGGTCTACGCCACGGGTGGGTTGCGCATTGCACCGTATCTGCGTGAAGCACGTGTGCTCAAGGCATTCAACCGCATCAGCGGTGGCGTGTTCATGGGCTTCGGCGCGTTGATGGCCGCAGTGCATCGCTGATCGGAGGACGTTGCGAGGCCAGGCCGGAAAGGCTGGCGGCCAGACTGCGTCAAGCGGGAAAGGTAAGGAAAGGGCGTGGAATGGCCCGAGTGTGGCGCACGGCACGGGGAGCGGTAAGCTCGTGCGCCGGGGCACTCAATATTTCCAGCCAGTGACCGTTAACGTTCATGACCAGATGCATGAGACGGCAAGTGAGCACCGACGGGTGCCCGCTCACGTCGCGGTGCCGGAGCCGATCGCTTCGACATGGCGCGTCGCAACGGCTTTATTACGTACGGTGGGCGTGGTTGTGCGCGCGCCGTCACGGGGACAAATAGAAGATCAGGTATGGAAACGACAGAACCGCAGGTGACACCGGCGCCCACGGACGAAGAGTCTCAACTGCATGACTCGTATCGCATCAGCAACCCGCTGGAGATCGGCGGCGTGCTGCGTCATCTGGCGACCCGCGGCGACTTCATGACGGTGTACTTCGCGAACGGCCAGCGTCAGCTCGTCACGCGACTGCTCAAGGTCGAACCGCAAGCGCGCGGTTTCTATTTCGACTGGGGCGGCATCGAAACCGAAAACCGGGCACTGCTCGCCAACAAGCGCGCCTTGTTCGTCGGAGTGCCCGAGGGCATTCAGGTGCATTTCCCCATCGGCGACGTGGAGGAGCGCGAGTACGAAGGCTATCCCGCGTTCTATTCGTCGTATCCGGAAACCCTCGTGCGTTTGCAGCGTCGCGACTATTTCCGCGTAAAGACGCCGATCCTCGATCCCTATCCGTGTACGGTCAGATTCCCGGACGACACGCCGATGCGCCTCGCGGTGTTCGATCTGTCGCTGGGCGGCGTGGGGCTGCGCACGAAGGCCGAAGCCGCCGCCGAGATCCCCAAGGGATCGATGCTGATGCACGTCGAGATCGAACTGCGTGACTACGGGACCGTGCAGGTCGATCTGGAAGTGTGCGCGGTGCGCGCCGTACCGCTCGCCAAGGACATCGAGTATCACATCGGCTGCCGCTTCATCGCGCTGTCGCGCGCGGCCGAGTCGCGTCTGCAAAAGCTGATCACCCAACTCGAACTCAATCGCAAGGCGTTCGCCCGGGCCTGAGTCTGCGGCGAAGGCAGCAACACAACCGACAAAAATGGGCGGCCTTTCGGTCGCCCTTTTTGTCTCCTCGTCGCCCGCTCGGCACGTTGCCCATTGTGCCGATATCACCCCGGCGCGTGAATCCGCAGCGCCGGGATGGCGTGCAGCACACGCAGCAAATCCGTCTGCCGACGGCATCCCGTTTTGTCGAAGATATGCCGCAACTGCGTGCGCGCCGTATTGATGGCGACGTTGGCGTTCTGCGCGTATTGCGTGAGCTCGCAGCCCTCGGCCAGCGCCTGCGCAAGACGCGCTTCCGCCGGTGAGAGCCCGAACAGCACCTTGAGCGTGTAAGGACCGAGCGTGACGCGCCGGTCGAGTTCACCGATCGTCAGCATCGCCATGGGCTTTTCCCACGGCGCAGCGCAGGTATGCGACTCGCGCAACGGTAGCACCGTGACGACCCAGTGTTGCTGATTGTCGCCTTGTAGACGATGGCTGCCAGCGACCGGCATGGGGGCGGTCGCATGGGTAATGAGACGCCGCACGGCCTGCTCGTCGTTGGGCAGTACGGCAGTGAACTTCCCGCCGCGAATGCACACGTTGCGCGTCGCCCCGAGACGTTGATGCGCGGCCACGTTCAGATAGTGCACATGTCCCGTCTCGTCCGTAATGACGATGGCCATGTCCAGATGGTCGAGCACTGCCATGCCGATCGCCGCCTGCGCCTGCAAGTGACGGGTGCCCGCCCGCAGACGTGCCGCCCGCGCGATGTGCTTCGTCAAAATCTCCAGCTCGGGTGTGTCGTCGGCGTCTTCGAACGGCGCATGATCGGGCGCGCGGAATACCGCGAGCAACTCGCTGGTGCCGTCGGCCCCGTCGAGATGCATGCCGTACGTGTAACGCACGCCGTGAGGAATCAGAAAGTCGTTGTATAGCTCGCTACGGGACACGTAACGATCGCTCAGGTGATGGTGGCAGCGCATGGCGCGACCGACGGGCTGTTGCAGCATCAGCGCGACGCGCGGATCGGTCGGTGCGAGCTTTTCGACGAACTCGCGGATGAGGTCGGGGGAGGCGTCAAGCGAGTTGGAATCGCGCGTCGCGCAGTGACGCGCGCGATCCCACGTGACCGAATGAAAGCCGATGCCACCGGCCCACCGGTTGAATTCGCGTAATGCCTGATCCCAACGCGCTTCGTCGAGCACCCCATCGTAGCAAGTGCCGATCAGCGCATCGAGCGACAATTTCCCCGTGTCGTCCATCATCGCCTCCCCTGGCTTTGTTTTGACGAACTTGTGTCCTGCCATGCCTGCGCCAACCTACGTAACCCTTGTTGTTGCCTCTGACGGGCATGTTACGCATAGTGGGTATTCTGGCAAGCGACCTGACGGGGATCAATCGGGGTCAATGCTCGCGTTGTTGCACCGCCACATCGGGCGGTTCCCCGCGGGCTTCGCGTACGCCGTCCGGGTAAATGCGCACGAGCACGATACGCGGCCCCTGCATCTTCTTCACGACCACCGAGAAGCCCTCGAAGTCGATCTTCTGGCCCTCGCGGGGCAGATAACCCAGCGCGTTCATGATGAGTCCGCCCACCGATTCGGCGTGCTCGCTCGGGATATCCAGGCCGAGCGCGCGCTCCAGCGTCAGGATCGGCAAGCTGCCGCGCCCGATCAGCGTGCCATCTTCCATGCGGGTCCAGTCGTCTTCCGTTTGACGGAATTCGTCGCGAATCTTGCCGACCAGCGCCGAGAGCAAGTTGTCCAGCGTGAGGAAGCCGATGGGCTTCTGGTCCGGCCATCCCACGATGGCAAAGTGCGGTGCGCCCCGACGGAAGCGACGGAACAGCTCGCGCGCGGGCATATCGGGCTTCACGCGCTCGACCGGACGCGCCATGCTGCCCAGATCTTCGATGGACTGGCCATGATGCTCGGCCAGGAACAGATCCTTCAGGTGGACCACGCCAAGGACGGTTTCACCGTCGTTGTCGAAGAACGGATAGCGGCTGTAGCGATGGCGGTAGGCCGTGTCCATGTTCTGCACGAACGTGGCGTTACGACGGAACGCCGCGACTTCGCTCATCGGGCGCATCAGATCGGACACCGTCAGATCGCTGAAGTCGATGGCGTAGGCGACCACGTTCCAGTCGTCGCGCGAGAGCTTTTCGCTCGACGCGCCACGACGCAGGATCAGCTTGATTTCGTCGGTCGAGTAGTGGGCGTCGGTGCCGTGCGAGGGGTCGAGGCCTGTCCAGCGCAGCAGGCGGTTGGCGCTGTGGTTGAGCACCCAGATGGCCGGGTACATCAGCCAGTAGAAGCCGTACAGCGGCGCGGCCGTCCACACGGACACGGCTTCGGGCATGCGCAGCGCCATCGACTTCGGCGCGAGTTCGCCCACGACGATGTGCAGATACGAGATCGTGAAGAACGCGATGAAGAAAGCGAGCGCGTGGATCAACTCGGGAGAGCTGACGCCGGCCAGTTCGAACAGCGGCGTGAGAATGCGGGCAAACGCGGGCTCGCCGATCCAGCCGAGCCCGAGCGAGGCGAGGGTGATGCCGAGCTGGCACGCAGAAAGGTAGGTATCGAGCTGGCTGTGGACCTTGGCCAGGATACGGCCGCGCCAGCCTCGCTGGCGGGCAATGACATGAACGCGCGTCTGGCGCAGTTTGACGAGGCCGAATTCCGCCGCCACGAAGAAGCCGTTGAGCAATACCAGCAGGATCGCGGCGACGATCAGTAAGAAGTTTTCCAAAATATAAGGAGTGGGACGACAGGCCCGACAGTATAAGTGACAAACACTTAGGGACGATTTAGCAGGCGCCAACCCGGCATGGCAAAGGCGTCTACGAGGAAATCGACCATGGCGCGGACCTTGGCGCTCAGGTATTTACGTGACGGATAGACGACATAGATGCCGCGCTCGCCCTGCGTGTACTCGGGCAGGAATTCGACGAGGCGACCGTCGCGTAGCGCGTCCTGCACGAGAAACGCCGGTTGCAGGATGATGCCGCCCCCGGCCAGCGCCGCCGCCATGCACGTGTCGCCGTTGTCGGCAATGAGGCGGGCGTGCGTCTGCACGGAGACGGGGCCGTCCGGCCCGTCGAAATGCCATTCGCGACGGTGCAGAAAGTAGCTGTAACCGACCGTCTCGTGATGGGTCAGTTCGCTCGGGTGCTTTGGGGTGCCGTGTTGTGCGAGATAGCCGGGCGACGCACACAGCACCAGACGCGTGCCCGCCAGCCGCCGGTGCACGAGCGACGAATCGGGCAGCCGCGAGATGCGAATCGCCAGATCGTAGCCTTCGTCCACGATGTCGACGAGCCGGTCGCTCAGCGTGATGTCCAGTGAGACTTGCGGGAATTGGGCGAGAAATGCGGGCCAGAGCGGGGCGAGATGCAGTACCCCGAACGTGTGCGGGGCGTTGATCCGCAAGGGCCCTGCGGGTTCGCCGTCCTGCTCGCCGGCCATGGCGTCGGCTTCGTCCAGCTCAGCGAGGATCCGACGGCAGCGCTCGACGTATCGCTGACCGGGTTCGGTCAGCGACAGGCGGCGTGTGGTGCGCTGGATCAATCGGGTGCCCAGCCGCGCTTCGAGGTCCGCGACGTATCGCGAGACCGCCGTCTTGGAAATGCCCATCGCGTCGGCCGCCTTGACGAAACTGCCCGACTCGACCACGGCGATGAAGCATTCGATCTCGCGAAGTTTGTTCATGCCGGGTCCAGGGGTGTCGATGGCGTTATTGTGCCAGCGCGCCGACTTCCGCGAGCGAAGGGGCGGCGCTGCCGAATGCGAAGGCGTCCATGCGCAGCGCACCGTAGGTCGAGCCGGTGTCGAAGTGCGTCTGACGGGGGGGATCGTCGGCTGCGCCGAGGGCCACGTAGATCGGCAGCAGATGCTCGTCCGTCGGGTGGGCGCGCTCGGCGTGCGGTGCGCGGGCCCGGTAGTCGAACAGGGCGTCGAGGTCCATCGCCGCCAGACGCTCGGTGAACCACGTCGAAAACTCGGCCACGTATGGCGCTTCGGGGGCCGCTTCGCGTGCGCCGCCCGGGGCGCGGAACACCTCGTGCAGGTTGTGCGTGAAGCTGCCCGACGCCACGATCAATACGCCCTCGCGAGCGAGCGGCGCGAGCGTCTGCCCGACTTGGTACTGATGTTCGGGACGCATATGCCGTTGCAGCGACAACTGCGTGACCGGCACATCCGCATCGGGATACAGATAGCGCAACGGCACCCACGCGCCATGATCGAGACCCCACTGATCGTCGGTGACGGCGGGCAGGCCGACGTCCTTGAGCATCTGCACCGTGCGCTCGGCGAGCGCCGGTGCGCCCGGTGCGGGATACTTCAGCCCATAGAGTTCGCGCGGGAAGCCGCCGAAGTCGTGGATCGTGCGTTGCTGCGCGAGGTTGCCCACGCGCGGTGTCGGCGTCGACCAGTGCGGCGAGATCACAAGGATCTCCTTGGGACGCGGCACCGCACGCCCCAGCGCCGTCAGCAACGGGCCGGTGCGGCCCGGTTCGACCGCGAGCAACGGCGAGCCGTGGGAGACGAAGAGGGTGGGAAGGGCAGGCATGGCATTCACTCCGGCAAAACAAACGCTAAACGACATCACGACAGGATAGGGCGACGCACGACTCGGCAGGCTTAGCGCGTCAGGCGGCGCGATTGCGGCGAATCGCGAAGGCGCCATCGCCCAGTAACGCGACCACCAGCAGGCCCACGACCCAGAACGCCGGGAATTCCCAGCCGCCGCCCTTGTTGGTGAACAACCAGCCGTTGTGGCCGTGCACCGACACAATCGTGCCGAGCATCAGTGCGGCGAGCGGCAAGGCGGCCCAGCGGGCGTAGAAACCGCTGATCAGCATAAGGCCGCCGATCAGTTCCAGTGCCATCGTGACATAAGCGACGACCGGCGGCAGGCCAAGCGAGCCCATGAAGCCGACAAAGCCGGGCACGGTGAAGACGAACACTTTGAGCGACAGGTGCGAAAGGAACAGGATACCCAGCGAGACGCGCAGCAGCAGGGCAGCGTACGGGGCGGTTTTGGTATCGATCATGACAAGCTCCGGTGAGGGAATCGGAATACGGGCTAAGGGTCGGCTCGGCCATCGGCGGATTTCCACGGCGATTGAACGATGGATTGAACGATGACGTGGCGTCGACGACTGACTTAACCCCAATTCTAGGGAGCGGGATCGTGCAGATAAACGAGCGGTGAAGGGATTGATTGTCCCGTCGAAAGGGATAATAAGCGTGTGGTGGTGGCGATGCAGGCCACTCCGGTCGCCCCGAATGGCTTGCGTCGCGCAGGATTGCCCGGGTCGTTCAGGCCGTTGCGATCATCCGGTCGAGCAATTCGACCCAGTGTTGTACCGGGGCGTGGTCGCGGGCGTGTTCGCCCTTGGTGGTCGCCTGTAGATGACAGATACAACCGACGTTGGCCGACACGACCAGTTCGGGTTCGAGGGCGTCGAGCGACTTCCATTTGGCGTCGCGCAACTGATGCGACAGGTCCGGTTGTGTGACGGAATAGGTCCCGGCCGAGCCGCAGCAGATGTGACTGTCCTGCGGCAGCGTGACGTTCACACCCACACCGGCGAGTACCTTCTCCACCACCCCCTTGAGTTGTTGGCCGTGTTGCAGCGTGCAGGGCGGGTGATAGGCGATCTTGCCCGCTTTACGGTTAGGTACGCGTTTTTGCAGCGCTTCCAGATTGTCGAGCAGCACTTCGGACAGATCGCGCGCAAGTTCGGACACGCGCTGTGCCTTGCCCGCGTACTTCGGATCGTGACGCAGCAGGTGGCCGTATTCCTTGATCGTTGCACCACACCCCGACGCGTTGATCACGATGGCTTCCGTACCGGCTTCGATCTCCGGCCACCAGGCGTCGATGTTGCGGCGGGCATCGTCGAGACCGTCGTCGTGATAGTTCAGGTGCAGACGGATCGCGCCGCAGCAGCCAGCGGACGAAGGGCGCACCATCTCGATACCGAGGGCGTCGAGCACGCGGGCGGTGGCCTTATTGACGTTCGGCAGCATGGCCGGTTGCACGCAGCCTTCGAGCATCAGCATGCGGCGCGCGTGCTTCGCTTGGGGCCAACTGCCGGAGCGTTGACGGTGCGGGACTTTCTCGCGCAGCGAACGCGGCAGGAGCGTGCGGAACTGCTGGCCGAGGCGCAGGGCGGGGGAGAACAGGGTGCGGTTGGGTAACACGTGGGCGAGGGTCCAGCGCACGGCGCGCTCGCCCGCAGGACGGCCGACCTTGGCGTCGATATGACGACGGCCGATGTCGGCCAGACGCCCGTACTGCACGCCCGAGGGGCAGGTCGATTCGCAACTGCGGCAGGTCAGGCAGCGATCGAGGTGACGCTGCGTTTCGCGCGTCACGCTCTGGCCTTCGACCATCTGCTTGATCAGATAGATACGTCCGCGCGGACCGTCGAGTTCGTCGCCCAGCAACTGATAGGTCGGGCAGGTTGCGGTACAGAATCCGCAATGCACGCATTTGCGGAGAATGGCTTCGGCTTCGTCGCCGTCCGGTGTCTGACGAAGGAATTCTGCGAGGTTCGTTTGCATCGTTCTGTAGTTAGCGAATTACCGGTACAACCGATGACGGTTGAAGATGCGGCTCGGATCGAATGCTTGTTGCAGACGCTCGCCGATAGCTCGCAGCGCAGCGCTCTGAGGCGTAAACACGCGCTCGACGCCGGCCGACTTGCTGCCGTGGCGAAACAGCGTAGCATGCCCGCCGACCGCTGCGGCGATTGCGCGAATTTCGTCGGCCGGGCGCGGCGTGATCCACCACCGTTGTGCGCCACCCCATTCGACGAGATGCTCGTCGCCGCCCGTCAGCGGCGGCGTGGTCGGCGGCAGCGACAGACGCCACAGCGGCTGCCCGTCGCCTTGTACCGGCGCGGTGGCGAAGAACGGGTGCGTTTGCTCGCGCAGCGACGTCCAGAAGGTATGCGCTTCGAGGGCATCGACGTGACGGCCGCCCATGGTCGCGCGGGCGGCGTCGATGGCGGCGGCAGCCCCGCCGAGGCGCACCCTCAGCACACCGTCGTGCCACGCCGAGCCCATGAGCGGCAGCGGCTGACCGCCCCAGCGGTTGAGTTGGTCGATGGCCTGCGCCTGCGGCAGTTCGAAGTGCAACGTCGCTTCTGCGACCGGACAGGGCAGTACCTTGATCGAGAGTTCCAGCAGGATACCCAGTGTGCCGAGCGCACCGGCGAGCACGCGCGAGACGTCGTAGCCCGCCACGTTCTTCATCACCTGTCCGCCGAAATGCAACACCTGGCCGTGTCCGTTCATCACGACAGCGCCGAGCACGAAGTCGCGCGGCGCACCGACATGCGGGCGGCGCGGCCCGGCGAGACCGGCGGCGATGCATCCGCCCAGCGTCGCGCCGGGGCCGAAGTGGGGCGGCTCGAACGGCAGCATCTGGCCACGCTCGGCGAGCGCGGCTTCGATCTCCGCGAGCGGGGTGCCCGCGCGCGCGGTGATCACCAGTTCGGCCGGATCGTACGAGACGATGCCGCGATAGGCGCGCACGTCGAGCGGCTCGCCCACTGGCGTCTCACCGTACCAGCGTTTGGTGCCGCCACCCTGAATGTCGAGCGGCACACCGCTAGCGGTCGCGGCGAGCACACGCTCGCGGATCGTCGCGAGCGCTTGTGCGGCGCAGCTCGCTTCGCTGTCGGGGGATGACCATGGAGACGGTGGCGTAAGCGGCACAACCGACGCCGTCTGAAGGGCTTGGGACATCAGAACCTCGGCAATTCGGGATGGGGGAGCAGGCCGCCGCGCACATGCATCTTGCCGTACTCGGCACAGCGCGCGCGCGTGGGAATGCCTTTGTCGGCGTTGAGCAGACCCGCGGGATCGAAGGCGCGCTTCACGGCGAAGAACGCGTCGCGCTCTTCTTCGGAAAACTGCACGCACATCGAGTTGATCTTCTCGATGCCCACGCCGTGTTCGCCGGTCACCGTCCCGCCCAGTTCCACGCACGCTTCGAGAATGTCGCTGCCGAACGCTTCGGCGCGGTGCCATTCGTCCAGATCGTTGCCGTTGAACAGGATCAGCGGGTGCATATTGCCATCGCCCGCGTGGAAGACGTTGATGCAGCGCAGACCGTACTGCACCTCCATCGCCTCGATGCGCTTGAGTAGCGTGCCGATCGTGCGACGCGGAATGGTGCCGTCCATACAGTAGTAGTCGGGCGAGATGCGCCCGGCGGCGGGGAAGGCGTTCTTTCGGCCGGACCAGAAGCGCAGACGCTCCGCTTCGGAGGCCGAAACCTGAATGCGGGTCGCGCCCGAGGCGCGCAAAACGGCCGAGACGCGGGCGATTTCTTCAGCGACTTCCTCGGGCGTGCCGTCGGATTCGCACAGCAGGATGGCGGCAGCGTTCAGATCGTAACCGGCGTGCACGAACTCTTCGACGGCCTGCGTCGCCGGTTTGTCCATCATCTCCAGACCCGCCGGGATGATGCCGGCAGCGATGATCGCGGCGACCGCGTTACCGCCCGCTTCGACGTCGTCGAAGCTCGCCATGATGACTTGCTGGACTTGCGGCTTGGGCACGAGCTTGACCGTGATTTCCGTCACGACGCAGAACATCCCCTCGCTGCCGATGAACACCGACAGCAGGTCGAGGCCGGGCGAGTCGAGCGCGTGGGAGCCGAATTCGACGATCTCGCCGTCCATCGTCACCGCGCGCACGCGCAGGACGTTGTGCACGGTGAGGCCGTACTTCAGGCAGTGCACGCCGCCGGAATTCTCGGAGACGTTGCCACCGATGGTGCAGGCGATTTGCGAGGACGGATCCGGCGCGTAGTAAAGCCCGTAGGGCGCAGCGGCTTCCGAGACGGCAAGGTTGCGCACGCCCGGTTGCACGGTGGCAGTGCGGGCGTAGGCGTCGACTTCCAGAATGCGCTTGAACTTCGCCAGCGAAAGCACGATGCCGTCTGTGATCGGCATGGCGCCGCCGGACAGGCCGGTGCCCGCGCCGCGTGGCACGACGGGGACGTTGTTCGCGTGGCATGCCCGAAGAATGCGGCAAACCTGATCTTCGTCGGCGGGCAACACCACGGCCAGCGGCAGCTTGCGATAGGCGGCCAGACCGTCGCATTCGTACGGCGTGATCTGTTCGCGGTCGGTGAGCCACTGGGCGTCGGGCACGGCGGCGCGCAATGTGGCGAGCCGGGCCGTGCGGGTGGCGTCGTTCAGCGTGTCGAAGACCGGCTCGTTGGCGCGGGCGGTATCGAAGGCGGCGGACACCACCGCAGAACCCGACGACGTCGGCGTTGCAGGTGTCTGCGGCGGCGCTGACGCGGGAGAAGGAAGGGGCGACGCATTCGATGCCATCTGGCTTGCTCTCGGACGATCGTTGACGTGTAATGACATTGACGGGGCGTGGTCTACTGGTAGACTGGTCGACCAGTTGTCGGATGACGTCATCGTAAAGGGAATGATCTGATTCCGACTAGCGGGTTAACCCTAGGTTTAACGTCGATCCTCTAGTGCGGCCGAGCGGTGGGCGGTCGGTGCGCCCTGAGCGAAGCCGCATCCTGTATCGTGGCGTCTGTGATTTTTCCGTCGAGAGCCGAAGCCGACATGTCGTCCAACGAGTCGTCCTTGCCTATGTCCACTTTTTCCGCCAGCGAGCCTTCGGGCACGGTTGCGAGCTTTGCGCCGGTCACGCCCCCGCCGCGCCTGCGTCTGTCCGACATGGTCTATGAGCAACTGGAGACGATGGTCGTCGAAGGTCGGCTCGCGCCAGGCTCGGCGCTGCCGTCCGAGCGGGATCTGGCGCAGCAGATGGGGGTGTCGCGCCCGTCGTTGCGTGAAGCGCTGTTGCGGCTGGAGTCGCGCGGGCTGATCGTCGGCCGGGCAGGCGGCGGTTATCTCGTGGCCAACGCGAGTCAGCCGCTGCTCGCCGAGCCGTTGTCGCAATTGATGTCGCGACACAGCAAGACCGTCGACGATGTGCTGGAGATGCGCGAAGTGCTCGAAGCCAAGGCCGTGGAGCTGGCGGCCGAGCGCGCGACGCCGGAAGACATCGCTCGTCTCGCGCAGGCGCTCGAAGCACTGGAAGCCGCCTATGCCGCTGGCCGCGACGGACTGGACGGGGAGGGCGACGCACGCGGCCAGTCGTTACTCACGCGCGTGCCCGAGCTGGATGCACATTTCCATTTGGCGCTGGCCGAGGCGACGCATAACCTCGTGCTGGTGCATCTGATGCATGCGATCTTCGAACTGCTGCGCGGCTCGGTCGTCGACAATTACCGCGCCATCGTCGGGCACGGCGCCGATCTGGCAGAGCTGATCGATCAGCATCGTCGCATCTTCAATGCAGTGGCATCGCACGATGCCGGTAGTGCACAACGTTCGCTGCGCGAACATCTCACCTTCATCCGCAACAATTCGGGCGACGTCGAGCCGGTCTGACCCCGATTTATCGTATCGGCGGGGCCCTCGTCCGAGGGCAAACCCCACCCGCGAAAACCTCATCGTTTTCCCTGACCCTCTCCTGCGGCGACGTACGTCGCCCGGGGGCGGCTGTGCCCATGTCAGCACACCGCACGCCCCGCAATGGCGCGGTTTACCTCGGTTCCCGAGTTATCGAGCGCTTACGTCTGCCGCCACTGCTAAACGCCTTCACCGCACGCCCGACGCCGATATACGGGCGCTTTCGGGTTGACAGTGGTTCGGCCATCGACTAATTTTGGAACCATAAAAAATACTTAATTCGATATATTGAATCTTGTATATCAGATTCAAAGTGTCGAACCGGCCCCGACAGGACCTGTGAAATTTCCGGGTGGGCGTCGGCGCGGCACGGTAGTCATCGGAGACATCAGTGGGTAAGTACACATTTCCTTTCGGGCAGTCTTCGTGCGACGTTGAGTCCGCACCGGCTGTCCAGTCCTATCCGCCGCCAGTGGTCACGCAAGACATTCGTGCCCTGGGGTGTCCCTCATCTGCCTGCCGCCCGTTGCGGGCAGGCGATCTGGCGATCACGCGTCCGCGAGGCGCGCCCGCCTGAGTGAGGGGACTTGGTCTGCGATGCGATCCGTGCGGTCCATCGCGACACGCCGACAGCGCAGGCCAGTCCGCACTCGAATTTATTCACCAGTCACCCTTCGGCAGCCGGCAACTTGCCAGCGCGGACCCTCAAAAGTCTGCGTCGCCGCGCCGAGGAGGGGACCGGAAGGGTCCTTTGGCACTTCCGAGAGTCAGTCAGCCGGGGCCTAAGCCCTGCGAGCCTGCCGCCAGGCAGTGCTCCACGATCAAGCGGCCAGCATGAGCCGCACGCAACGCCAGGAGGCGTGCCGTTTGCGCGACATCCCCAGTCTCTTTGGGGGCGCGCGACAGCACGCGATGACGGCGGGCACCGCACAACGAAAACGCGGGCCGTCGTCAATCGTCTGACAGGAACAGGAGGCAAGTCATGCAAGCAGCTGCGCAACCGGAGGAGAAGACCTCTTTTCTGGGAGGGCGCTGGTCACAACTGGTGATCGGCATCATCTGTATGGGCCTTGTGGCCAATTTGCAGTATTCGTGGACGTTGTTCGTCGAGCCGATGCAAGCGAAGCACAACTGGGGCGTCGCGGCGATTCAGGTGGCGTTCTCGATATTCATCGTGGTGGAAACGTGGCTGGTCCCGATCGAGGGCTGGCTGGTGGATCGCTTCGGGCCGCGTCCCGTGGTGGCCGGCGGTGCGGTTTGTGTCGGGCTGTCGTGGATCATGTATTCCTACGCCGAGTCGCTGACCGTGCTCTATACGGCGGCGGTCATTGCCGGTATCGGCGCAGGTTGCGTATATGGCACCTGCGTGGGTAATGCCCTGAAGTGGTTCCCGGACAAGCGCGGTCTGGCGGCCGGTCTGACGGCGGCGGGTTTCGGTGCGGGCGCTGCCATCACCGTGATTCCGATCGCGAACATGATCAAATCGTCGGGCTACGAGGCGGCGTTCTTCAACTTCGGCATTGTGCAGGGCGTGGCGATCTTCATCCTCGCGCTGCTGCTGGTCAAGCCGCGTGCACCGAAGGGTGTGACGGTGTCGCGCCGCAATCTGGCGACGAAACAGGACTACACGTCGGGCCAGATGATTCGCACGCCGGTGTTCTGGGTGATCTACATCTGCTTCGTTGCGGTGGCGGCGGGTGGTCTGATGGCCACGGCGCAGATCGGTCCGATCGCGAAGGACTATGGCATTGCTTCCATGCCGATGACGCTGTTCGGCGCAACGCTGCCGCTGCTGACGATGACGCTGTCGATCGACAATCTGTGCAACGGCTTTACGCGTCCGCTGTGCGGCTTCGTCTCGGACAAGATCGGTCGTGAGAACGCCATGTTCATCATCTTCCTTGGGGAAGGCGTGGCGATGCTCGGTCTGATGCACTTCGGTCAGAACCCGTACATGTTCGTGTTCTTCGCGGCGATGACCTTCCTGTGCTGGGGCGAAATCTTCTCGATCTTCCCGGCGCTATGTGCGGACACGTTCGGCAGCAAGAACGCCGCATCGAACGCGGGCACGCTGTACACCGCCAAGGGCACGGCCGCGTTGCTGGTGCCGCTGGCTTCGGTGCTGGCTGTCGGCGGTCACTGGGATCGTGTGTTCATCGCAGCGGCAAGCATCAGCATCGTGGCGGCCGTGGGGGCGAAGTTCCTGCTCGCGCCGATGCGCCGTCGCTGGATCGAATCCGAAAACAGCAACAGCGCGAAGACCTCGACGAGCCCGTCGGTGGCGATCGGTGCGCCTGCAAGCGAGTAACGTCGCAGCAGGTCGTCGTATCGAGTCTTTGCGGTATTGATGACGGGAAAACGGGGTGCCGGAAACGGTGCCCCGTTTTTTATTGCTCGAGGGCCTGTTGTTTGCTGATATCGATGTCGATCGATTCGGCCGCAGAAAACAAAAAAGCCCGTCGATGACGGGCTTTTTGCGTTCTGGCTCCTCGACCTGGGCTCGAACCAGGGACCTACGGATTAACAGTCCGGCGCTCTACCGACTGAGCTATCGAGGATCAAACTTGGCAGTCGCACAACGCTGTAACGATGTGCCGACTAAAACAAAAGCCTCGCGGGAGCGAGGCCATCGCTTCGGTATTCTTGGCTCCCCGACCTGGGCTCGAACCAGGGACCTACGGATTAACAGTCCGGCGCTCTACCAACTGAGCTATCGGGGATCAAAAGAGAAAGCGATTATAGTGGCGGTTTTTACACACTGTCAACACTCAGGACGCATTTTTTATGCGTCCGTTATGCGAATTCCGCCAGTCGCGCTCGCGGCTTAGCGCTCGAGCAGATGGAGCTTTTCCTTGACGTCTTTCCAGTCGTCCGCATCGGGGAGCGACGGCTTCGTCTTGGTGATGCTCGGCCAGCCCGGCGAGAGCTCGGCGTTGAGCTTGATGAATTCCTGCTGGTCGCCCGGCACGTCCTCTTCGGCATAAATGGCATTCACCGGGCACTCGGCCACGCAGACCGCGCAATCAATGCACTCGTCCGGATCGATGGACAGGAAGTTAGGGCCTTCGCGGAAGCAATCCACGGGGCAAACGTCCACACAGTCGGTGAATTTACATTTGATGCAGCTTTCGGTGACAACGTGCGTCATGCCAACTCCAGAGTAGGGCGCAAAACGGCTTCGATCGGCCGTTAAAGCGGATATTGTAACGCAGCCCGCCATTGCTGGTGCGAGAGCCGAACGGCCGTTGCCCTCGGACGTCGGACAAGCCTCGCAAACCGCCTCGACCCTATCGCAAGGCACGCCGCGATCCCCGCTGTAATCCCCGTCCCGATCCTTTATTGCAGTGGGGGCGATGTGATGCGTGACATCGCTTTGCGGTACGATGCCAGGTGTTCCTGTGCGCTGCCCGTCAATGAGCTTTCCGAGCGTATGAAAGTACGCGTGAAGGTTCGGCAGCGTTCGATGTTTTCTCGTGAGTGCTCCGCATGGAGCCTGTCGTCATGATCATCACGTCGCTGCTCGATACCGATCTTTACAAGTTCACGATGATGCAGGTCGTTCTGCATCACTTTCCTGCGGCCCAGGTCGAATACCGCTTCAAGTGCCGTACCGAAGGCGTCGACCTCACGCCCTACGTCGATGAGATCCGCGACGAAATCCGCCTGCTGTGCGGGCTTCGCTTCACGGAGTCCGAGCTGCGCTATCTCGGCGCGATGCGCTTCATCAAGAGCGACTTCATCGACTTCCTCGACCTGTTCCATCTGAACGAGAAGTACATCACGGTCACGCCGTCGCCCAAGGGCAACGGTGAAATCGACATCGAAATTCGCGGGCCCTGGCTGCACACGATTCTCTTCGAGATTCCCGTGCTTGCCATCGTCAACGAAGTGTATTTCCGCAATACGCAGCGCACGCCCGCGTACGAGGAAGGGCGTCAGCGGCTCAAGGACAAGATTTGCATGCTGGCGGAGCCGGCCGATTACCGCGATTGCAAAATCGCCGATTACGGGACGCGCCGCCGTTTCTCGAAAGAGTGGCACGAGGAAGTGATTCACACGTTGCGCGACGAACTCGGCGAGCAGTTCGCGGGCACGAGCAATGTGTACTACGCCTCGAAGCTCGGGCTCACGCCGCTGGGCACGATGGCGCACGAGTATCTTCAGGCGTGTCAGGCGCTGGGGCCGCGTCTGCGCGATTCGCAGATTTTCGGTTTCGAGACGTGGGCGAAGGAGTATCGCGGCGACCTCGGGATTGCGCTCTCCGACGTCTACGGCATGTCCGCCTTCCTGCGTGACTTCGACATGTACTTCTGCAAGCTTTTCGACGGTGCGCGCCACGACTCGGGCGATCCGTTCGTTTGGGGCGAGCGTCTGCTGGAGCACTACGCGCAGAATCGCGTCGACGCGCATACCAAGACCATGATCTTCTCGGACGGTCTGGACATTCCGAAGGTGCTGCAGCTTTTCGAGCGCTTTCGCGACCGCTGCAAGCTGGCTTTCGGCGTCGGGACGAATCTGACCAACGACCTCGGCTATCAGCCGTTGCAAATCGTCATCAAGATGGTGCGTTGCAACGGTCAGCCGGTGGCCAAGCTGTCGGATTCGCCGGGCAAGAATATGTGCGAGGACGACGCTTATCTGGCGTATCTGCGTCAGGTGTTCGAGATCGCACCGCTGCCGGAAAAGGCGAAGTGAAGTGACGGTGCGACAAAGGCGGGGCGAAGCCGATGCGCCGCTGTCCGAGCGCACAGGCAGACGATTCCGATAATGCGCGAACGCCCATCGCGCCGACAGACCCAGCCGTTATAATTGCGCATCGCCCGCCAGACTCAGGTCCGGTGGCTTCGAGAGACGACACAGTGACGACGTCGGCCGCAGACCGGCGCGTCGGTTTCACAGGACAGCCCATGGATACCTCCGACGCCCGCAATCGCATCTTCGCCCGCATTCGTAACGCCCAGCATCGTCCCGATGCGGCCCGCGCGAACGAGCAGGCGGCGGCCGAGGACTATCTGGCGCGGCACCCGCAGGGGCCGCGTCCGGCGATGTCGGGCGACATCATGGCGACGTTCATCGCCAAGGCCGAAGCTCTCTCGACGACGATCAACCGCGTTCCCGCCATGAGCGACGTGCCGGCGGCGGCCAGCACATATCTGCAGGCGAACGGCCTGACCACCCGCGCGGTGGCATGGCCGACGCTGCGCTCGCTCGATTGGGCGAGCGCAGGCTGCGAAGTGGAATTTCGCAAACCCCATGGCGACGATCTCGTCGGCATCACCGGCTGCTTCTGCGCGATTGCCGAGACCGGCGCGCTGATGATGATGTCGGGGCCGGAGACGTTTGCTTCGGCAACGCTGCTGCCCGAAACGCACATCGCCGTGGTGCCCGCGTCGCGCATCGTCGCCGGCCACGAAGACGGCTTTGCACTGATGCGCAGCGAGCGAGGACAGCTTTCGCGCGCGACTAATTTCATTGCGGGTCCGTCGCGGACTGCCGATATCGAACAGACGCTGGTGCTGGGCGCGCATGGGCCCTACCGTGTCCACCTCATCATTGTCGACGGCGCTTAAGTAGCGCCGTGTCGCGCGGACGATCGATCCGGGGCGCGACGCATCGACTTCGACTTTCCCACTCGCCCGCGGAGACTCGCAACGGCGGGGGCGCAGACTTGCGGAAAGCGACCGAATACCGAAGGCATCGGTCCTTTCGGGGAACACACATCATTGTTTTGGGATTTATCCCAAGGTCGTGCCGTTAGGGGCACTCCGGCGCTGACGGCGACTCGTACGCAGTCGACCATCAATCACTAGGAACCAGAAACAATGCATAAGGGGATTTGGGGAGCACTGACCGCGACGGGGCTGGCATTGGCAAGTCCGGCGGCCTTCGCTGCCGGACCGGACGGCGCACAACTCGTCGCCTGGTGGGGTGTGCCGTTTGCCGGACTGTTGCTGTCGATTGCGTTCGGGCCGCTGCTGGCGCCCGCATTCTGGCACCACCACTTTGGCAAGATCGCGGCGTTCTGGAGCACCGCGTTCCTGCTGCCATTCGCGCTGGTCTTCGGTGCAGGGGCGGCGTGGTACGGGGCCGTTCACGCGGTCGTCGGGGAGTACATTCCGTTCGTCGTACTGCTCACGGCGTTGTTCACGACGGCCGGTGGCATCTGCGTGCATGGCAACCTGCGCGGCGGTCCGTGGCTCAACACCGGGCTGCTGGCGCTGGGTACCGTGCTGGCGAGCATCATGGGGACGACCGGCGCGGCCATGCTGCTGATTCGTCCGCTGATTCGCGCGAACGATAACCGCAAACACAACGTGCACGTCGTCGTCTTCTTCATCTTCCTCGTGGCCAACGCCGGTGGTTCGCTGACCCCGCTGGGCGACCCGCCGCTGTTCCTCGGTTTCCTGCAAGGGGTCGATTTCTTCTGGACGACGGCGCATATCTGGCCGGAGACGCTGTTCATCTGTGGCGTATTGCTGGTGCTGTTCTTCATCATCGACGCTTACCATTTCCGTCAGAAAAACGAACGTCAGATCGACGAGCTGGACCCGACGCCACACGCCGCGCCGCTGCGACTCGAAGGCAAGCGTAACTTCATCCTGCTTGCGGCCGCCGTCGGTCTGGTGCTGATGAGCGGTATCTGGAAGCCGGGCGTCTCGTTCGACGTATTCGGCACGCCGGTCGCCTTGCAGAATCTGGCGCGCGACGTCGGTCTGGTGGTGGTGACGCTGATCTCGCTGGCGATCACACCGCGTACGGCGCGCGAAGGCAACGGCTTCAATTGGGAACCGATGAAAGAGGTTGCCAAGCTGTTCGCAGGCATCTTCCTGACGATCATTCCCGTGGTGGCGATTCTGCGTGCGGGCGAAGCGGGAGCGCTGGGCTGGGTGATTCGTCTCGTGACGGGGCCGGGCGGTGCGCCGGATAACGTCATGTACTTCTGGGCGACGGGACTGTTGTCGTCGTTCCTGGATAATGCGCCAACGTACCTGGTGTTCTTCAATACGGCGGGCGGCAACGCGGCGTCGCTGATGACGAGCGGCGCCGCCACGCTGGCGGCGATCTCGGCGGGCGCTGTGTTCATGGGCGCGAATACCTACATCGGTAATGCGCCGAATTTCATGGTGAAGGCCATTGCGGAGCAACGCGGCATTCGCATGCCGAGCTTCTTTGGCTATATGCTGTGGTCGGGCGCGATTCTGCTGCCGCTGTTCGTTGTGATGACCCTGATATTCTTCTGAGCCGCAATAAGCCCAAGCAGCCACGCGGCCAACCTTGACGAGACAACTGGTGAAACCGAAGATCCTGGTAGCCCGAGCCATTTTCCCCGACGTGATCGAGCGTCTGGCGCAGTACTTCGACGTCGAGCGTAACGACGCCGACACGGTGTTTTCGAGCGACGAGTTGCGTGCGCGTCTGGCCGACAAGGCAGGTGCGATCACTACGGCGAGCGAGCGCATCGATGCGTCGGTGCTCGCCGGTGCGCCGAATTTGCGTGTGGTGGCCAACATGGCCGTGGGCTACAACAACTTCGATATCGAAGCGATGACGGCTGCGGGCGTCATGGCGACGAACACCCCCGACGTGCTCAACGAGACGACTGCCGATTTCGGCTGGGCGTTGCTGATGGCGACGGCGCGTCGCGTGACCGAGTCCGAGCGCTGGTTGCGCGAGGGGCACTGGGACAAGTGGGCTTACGACATGTTCCTGGGGGCCGATGTGCACGGCAGCACGCTGGGCATCGTCGGCATGGGACGCATCGGTCAGGCGATCGCGCGTCGCGCCATGGGCTTCAACATGCGGGTCGTGTATCACAATCGCTCGCGTCTCGATGCCGCGACGGAAGCGGCCTGCAAGGCGAGCTACGTCGACAAGGACACGCTGCTGCGCACGGCCGATCACGTCATTCTCGTTTTGCCGTATTCGAGCGCAACGCATCACACCATCGGTGGCGCAGAGTTGGCGCTGATGAAGCCGACGGCCACGCTGGTGAATCTGGCGCGCGGCGGCATCGTCGACGATGCCGCGCTCGCAACGGCGCTGGCGAAAAAACAGATCGCGGCTGCCGGCCTCGACGTGTTCGAAGGCGAGCCGAAGGTGCATCCCGATTTGCTGACGGTGCCGAACGTCGTGCTGACGCCGCACATCGCGAGCGCGTCGGCGGCGACACGCCGGGGTATGGCCAGTCTGGCCGCCGACAATCTGATCGCGGCGCTGGGCTTCGGGGCGGCCGCAGGCAAGCCGCCTTGCCTGCTCAATCCGGCGGCGCGCAAGTCGTAAGCGACGTTGGCAGCGAAGTGGGCAGTATAGAGAACGAATCAACGGGAGTCGCAACGCGATGGTCGAGATGGTGTTGCTAGCGCTGGCGGCGCTGAATTTGCTGGTGATGATCGCGATTGCGGTGAAGGTCTGGCAGCGCGGCGGCGACGCGTCGCTGCGCGCAACGCTCAATGACTCGCTCACCAAGGTGCGTGACGATCTGCTGCACGCGGCGGATCGCAGCGAACGTGGGTTGCGTCAGGAGTTCGCCGAAACGGCGCGCGCCGGTCGCGGCGAACAGAACGCGCAAATGGCCCAGTTCCAGCAAACGCTCGCGGCGCAGATGACGAGCGTCGCCACAGTGCAGAACAATCAGATCGACGGCTTTGCCCAGCAACTCGCGAAGCTCACCGAGTCCAATGCGGCACAGCTGGAAGCGGTTCGTCAGAGTCTGGTGCTCAACGGCCAGCAGATGCGCGAAGAGCAGACGTCGACGCTGCGTCGCTTCGGCGAAGCGCAGCATCAGCAATTGACGCAACTGTCCGAAGGCAACGAGCGGCGTCTGGCGGAAGTGCGTGCCACGCTTGAGCAAAAGCTCAAGGACATCGAAGTCAACAACGCGGCAAAGCTGGAAGAAATGCGTCGCACGGTCGACGAAAAACTGCACGCCACACTCGAACAGCGGCTCGGCGAATCGTTCAAGCTGGTGTCGGATCGTCTGGAGCAGGTGCATCGCGGACTCGGCGAAATGCAGACACTCGCCGCAGGTGTGGGCGATCTCAAGCGCGTGCTGACCAACGTGAAGACGCGCGGCATCTGGGGCGAAGTGCAGTTGCAGGCGCTGCTCGAGCAATTGCTCACGCCCGAGCAGTACGCGAAGAACGTGGCGACGCGTCCGGGCAGCACCGAGCGCGTGGAATTTGCGATTGCCTTGCCGGGGCAGAGCGGCGACAGCAACAAACCGGTCTGGCTGCCGATCGATGCCAAGTTCCCGCGCGAGGATTACGAGCGCTTGCTCGACGCGCAGGAGCGGGCAGACCCGGTCGCGGTCGAAGAGGCTTCCAAGGCGTTGGAAGCGCGCATTCGTCTGGAAGCGAAGACGATTGCAGACAAGTATCTGGCACCGCCGCACACCACCGATTTCGCCCTGCTGTTCCTGCCGACGGAAGGGTTGTACGCCGAAGTGCTGCGGCGTCCGGGATTGTCGGATCTGCTGCAACGCGAATATCGCGTGACGGTGGCGGGTCCGACGACGCTGACGGCGTTGCTCAACAGTCTTCAGATGGGATTCCGCACGCTGGCCATCGAGCGGCGTTCCAGCGAAGTCTGGCAGGTGCTGGGTGCGGTGAAGACGGAGTTCACCAAGTTCGGCGACGTGCTTGCCAGGACAAAGTCGCAGTTGGAGACGGTGACACGCTCCATCGACAAGGCGGAAGTCCGTACCCGGGCGATGGCGCGTCAGCTCAAGGCCGTCGAAGCATTGCCCGGCGAGCAGGCCGTCGAACTGTTGGGCGTCGAGATGGAGCCGGACGAAGAGAACTGAGCGTCGATGCGCCCGACGGTACCGCCATTGGGCTCGCCGGGCGGCTTCGTCAAATGCAAAGCGCCCTGAACGTGAAATGACCCCCGCGGGTTGGACATGCATCCAACGCTTGAGGGTCTTTCGATGTTCAGGCGCTTTTTTATTCAGGGCGCTTCAATACGCTTCAGGCCCCAATCACTTTCCCACCTTCGGCAAACTGTGTGAGGGCGTCGCCCGTCATGCGGACCACGCGCCAGTCCGGCAGGACCGTTGCGCCCTGCGCCTCGTAGAAGTCGATGGCCGGTTGATTCCAGTCGAGCACCGTCCATTCGAAGCGTCCGCAATTGCGCTCGATGGCGATGCGTGCGAGTTGACGCAACACCGCTTGTCCCACGCCACGGCCGCGCATCGTCGGCTGCACGTAGACGTCTTCCAGATACAGACCCCGGCGGGCGAGGAACGTCGAGAAGTTGTGGAAGTAGATTGCGTAGCCGACCGGCACGCCATCCCACTCGGCCATCAGGCATTCGGCGGCGGGCGTCGCGCCGAACAGCGCCTCGTGCACGCTCTCAGGCGTTGCCTCGAAGATGTCCAGCAACTTTTCGAAGACAGCCAGTTCTCGCATCAGGCCGTGGATAGCGCCGACATCGTCGGCAGTCGCAGCGCGCAGGGTCAGGGACATCGCTTAGTACTCTTCTTCCGGGGCGTCGCTCAGCGCGATCTCGATGCCGCCGAACTTCACCGCCACCCAGTTATAGAGGTGGCATGCAATCCAGAGCAGCACGAAGCCGACGATGGCGTTGAGCACCAGCGCGGAAATGATCGCGAGACCCGGCAGTTCACCGTAGCGGATGAACGCAGCCAGAAAGGCGAGCAGAACCAGCGGAATGCTGAAGGTGAGGTAGACCAGCACCAGCGCTTTGGCCGTCTGGCCGGGACTGATATACGTGATCTGTTTTTTCGTTGTCATTGCCGTGTGCTTTCGGTTTGTGTGGTGCGGGCATCGTCGAAGCGCCGACGCCCGCGATATTTCGTTGTTGCGTTGCTTCGCTTTTTGGGGGGATGCTGAACCGCTTTAATCTTGCTTTAATTGCGTTATGCCGGGCTGACCGTCAGGCGTCTTCCACATCGTCATGGATCGTCGTTACACCAGACCGTCGAATGCGATGACGTCGACCAGTTCTCCGGCGGCGACGTCGCCACGTTCGGTGCCCAGCGTCACGAAGCAGTTGGCTTCGCTCATCGTGCGCAAAATGCCCGCGCTTTGTGCGTCCGCGACCGTGACTTGCCAGCGGCCCTGAGCATCCACCGCGAGAACGCCGCGCAGAAACTCGGTACGCCCCGGGCGCTTGGCGATGGCGGTGGCGGTCGGCACGGGCAGGCACGGCGTGACTTGCGGCTCTGCACCCATGAGCACGAACAGGCCGTCGCGCACCAGATGGTAGAACGACGCCATCACTGCGGCCGGGTTGCCAGGCAAGCCGAACAGCAGGGCGCGCTTGCCCTCGCTTTCCAGCTCGCCGAAGGCAAACGGGCGCCCCGGGCGCATCGCCATCTTCCAGAACACGACGTTACCCAGACGCGTCATCATTTCTCGCGTGAAATCCGCTTCGCCAACCGATACGCCGCCCGAGGTAATGACGGCGTCCGCCTCGCGGCACGCGGTGCGCAGGGTGTCTTCGATGGCCTGAGGATCGTCGCGTACGACGCCCAGATCCAGCACTTCGACGCCCAGTCGTTGCAACATGCCGAAGAGCGTATAGCGATTGCTATCGTACAAATTGCCCGGGGCGAGGGGTTCGCCGACCGAGCGGAGTTCGTCGCCGGTCGAGAAGAAGGCAACGCGAACGCGTCGGCGCACCGGGACTTCCGCAATGCCCAGCGACGCCAGCAAGCCGAGCGCTGCCGGTCGCAGTCGCTTGCCTGCATGCAGGGCGGTATGGCCTGCGGCCAGGTCTTCCCCGACATGACGCACATGACGCCCTGGCGTGACGGCCGCCGCATCGAAGGTGACGATTTCGGTGTCGCCTTCGCGTCGAACCTGTTCCTGGGGGATGACGGTGTCGCAGCCGACAGGCAGAAGCGCGCCGGTCATGATGCGCACGCATTCGCCATTGGCCGTCACACCGTCGAAGGGGTGACCGGCGAACGAGCGGCCCGCGACACGCAGACGGACTTCGCCGCCCGCGGCCAGCGCGCTGCCTGCAAACGCATAGCCGTCCATCGCGGCGTTTTCGAAAGCGGGGACGTCGAGCGGCGATACGACGTCGCGACCGAGCACGCGGCCCAGTGCGCTGCGTACCGCGATCTGCTCGATGGCGGATACGGGACTCGCGGTGCGCGCAATGATGGCGCGCGCCGCTTCGACCGTCATGTGGTTAGGGTCGTAGTCCGGCAAGTCGGCCAGGGCTTCGTCAAGTGTTGTCATCGGTATGGCGTCGTCATCCGGCACGTATCCGGTATGAATCCCGTAAAAGCGGTGGCGACGGATCGGGCTGCGTCGGCACCCGGCACTTCAGGGCGCGCGCGGCGAATCGGTAAGGAGGTCGTCCAGCGTGTTGACATTGTAAAACGGACGCTCGTCACCGAAGTGAACTTGTACGGCCTTGTGGCGTGCGAGCCACGCTCGCACACGGCGTTCCCCGGCCGCCAGCGTCGCCGCCAGATCGTCGGCCAGTAAACGGTGCACAAGCGCGAATACCGGATGCGGACCTTGCGCCGTTGCGGCATAGGCAGCCAGTGGGTGCGCGCTGTCGGGCGCGTCGGGATCGGCTTCCGGCAGCGCGTTCAGCGCGGCGCATAGCCGCTCGGCCAGATCGTCGGGAAGGTAAGGGGCGTCGCACGGCACGGTGAGGACATAGTCCGCACATGCCGCACGCAGTCCGGCCAGCATGCCCGCGAGCGGTCCGGCGAAATCCTGAATTTCGTCGCTTATTACGCTGTCCGCACCGTCCGCACCGTCCGCGCCATCGCTGCCGAGGGCGGCCGCATAGGCATCGCGATTCCGATTGGCACTGATCAGCAACGCGCCAACCTGCGGGCGCAGACGGGCTACCGCATGCTCGACCAGCGGCCGTCCGGCAAAGGGCTGGAGGCCTTTGTCACGCCCGCCCATACGCTGACCGCGCCCGCCCGCGAGGATCAATCCAGTGATGTCGCTGCGGCGGATGGGCGGGGTCGTCATGGGGTCTGGTGTCAGGAACGGTTCAGGGCGATGACACGCCCGGTCGCATCGAACCAGACGGCGCCGTCGCCGAGCATCACCCCCTGATCGCGAGCGAACATCAGGCGAGGCACGGCGGCGCCGATGGTCCGTACGTAGCCATCGGTGAAAATCTCGTTATAGCGTGAAAGCAATGACTTCGGGTTCCGAAGAATGATCGTTTTGCCACGCAAAGACACATGCAATGGGTAACGGATCGATTGTGCGACGACATCGCGCCGGTCGTCGAGCACGCCCTTGCGGAACTGCGTCGCCGCGCGATTGATGGTCTCGTCGTCGTTCACGCCCGCCACGCCGTACAAATGGTCGATCTTTCCGCTCTGGATACTGGCAAGCGACAGATCGAACGGCACAGTGCGGCCGCTGCGCAGGTCTTTCCACTGGCCGGAGATCACTTCGCACGACGACGATGCGCCGCGTTGACGATTGACGTCGTCCGCTGCGGCAAATTCGCCTTCGAAGGTGGCGCGCGGCATGCCGCCGGCGTCGAATTCGGTCAGGTGCAGGTGCGACTTGTTCTCCAGCTTGCCGGTGAGTGCCGTGTCGCCCTGCGAGGACGCGTTGGCGTACCGGCCGTCGAGCTTGCCGCCGGAGGTCGAACGAAGCACCAGTCGCAGCGGATTGCGTTCGCCGAGTTGGCCGGTGTACGTCATGACGCGGTTGGCAATGTTGCGATCGGACGGGTCGCAATCGGCATGGGCGACACTCGGCGCGAAGGAGGTGACGAGCATCGTCAGGACACTCAGGCCGATGGCGATAAGGCGCGACGGGAAGGGCATGCGTGTGCTGCCTATGTGCAGAGCGTCACGTCGAGCCACACTCGGAAGAGCAGGCGAGGAGTCTCGGGCGCAACTAGCGTCCGGGGCAACAGAAATCATGAGTCGAGAAGGAATTCGGTAAATCGAAAGCGGTGTAGACGACCCGCACGGCGCAGAGGCAATCGGGCAAGCAAGCCCAAGCAACTATCCGCCGATGTAGGACATCTCCACTTTCGGTGGTGCGTCTTCAGGCAGCCCAGTGGCCGCCGTGCGCAAGGCTGAGTAGCGGTCGGTGCGCTTGTGCCAGATGTCGCCGATGACGGTCGAAATCTGCGCGTCGCTCGCGCCGTTACGCAGCAGCGTACGCAAGTCGTAACCCGAGCTGGCGAACAGACACAGATACAACTTGCCTTCCGTAGACAGACGGGCACGCGAACAAGTGCCGCAAAATGCGCGGGTGACCGAGGAAATGACACCGACTTCCCCGCCACCGTCGCGATATTGCCAGCGCTGTGCGGTCTCTCCCGCATAGTTGGCTTCGAGCGGTTCGACCGGCAGGGCGTCGTTCACCCGGGCGATGACGTCGGCGGACGGCATGACTTCATCCATGCGCCAGCCGTTCGACGTGCCGACGTCCATGTATTCGATGAAGCGCAGCACGACACCGCTGCCGTGGAAATACCGCGCCATCGGCACGATCTCGGAGTCGTTGGTGCCCCGTTTGACGACCATGTTGACTTTGACCGGGCCGAGACCGACGTGCTGCGCCTGCGCGACGCCTTCGAGCACATTGGCGACCGGGAAGTCGACGTCGTTCATCTGCCGGAAAATCGTGTCGTCGAGGCTGTCGAGACTGACCGTTACACGGGTCAGTCCGGCATCCTTGAGCGATTGCGCGCGACGTGCCAGCAACGATCCATTGGTCGTGAGCGTGATGTCGAGCGGTTTGCCCGACGGCGTGCGCAAGCGGGCCAGCATCTCGATCAGCCGCTCGATGTGCTTGCGCAGCAGTGGCTCGCCGCCCGTCAGACGCAGCTTCTCCACGCCATGTTCGACGAACAGGCGCGCAGCGCGCTCGATCTCTTCGAAAGACAACAGGGAGGATTGCGGCAGGAAGGCATAGTCCTTGTCGAACACGTCCTTCGGCATGCAGTAGACGCAGCGGAAGTTGCATCGGTCCGTCACCGAAATCCGCAGGTCGTGCAGCGGCCGTGCCAGCGCATCTTCGAGATGGCCGGTGGCAGCGCGCACTTGTGCGGGAACCTGCGGTGCATGCGTCGCATAACGCGCGTCGCTACGCAGATCGGTGAGTCGGATGATCGTTTCAGTCATGGTGGGGCCTTAACTTGCGTCTCCATTCTAACGAATTGGCCTGATGGCCGCCGAAGTCGGCCTAATTCAGCCGACCTTAGCGATCGGGGCATCGGATATCGGTACCGAGGCCTTCGTTGTGAGACGTCAAACCCGTACTAAGGAAGAAGATACGGGTACGGCGAAACGGGCACAAGTCGGGACAACGCGGGGTTGCAAAGGGCGCGAGCGTCCCAAGGGCACCCCCATGAAAAAAGGAGGCCGAAGCCTCCTTTTTCTGGCAACACGCGGATTTCAGGTCAGTCGGGCGGGCAGTGCACCAAGAGGTGCCGCCGCCCGGACGTTACATGAGACCGACGTCCTGCGCTGCCCCGTCACGAGCGCGTTTCCACCTGCTCCATCGGACCGCTGTTGAGCGGCGTGGACGGGCGGCGTTCACGCGGCACGTGCGGTGCCGGTGCAACCTGCGCAGCGGCTTCCTTGGCGGCACGGTGCTTGTCGGCGTCCGTATGGACCCAGACCAGGCCCACGCTTTCCAGCGTCGATTCCAGTGCACCGCGCTCCAGCGTCGGGGCAACCGCCACCGGGGTCGCCTTCTGCGTCACGACTTCCGTCACCGCCGCGGCGGCTTCCATCACGACCGGTGCCGCAGGGGCTGGGGCTGCCGGTGCGACCGGGGCTGGTGCGACTTCCACCGGCTTGGCAGTTTCAACCGTCTGGACCGGTGCCGACGGCGTCGATTGCGTCGTCGGTTGAACCGATTCGGCAACCGGCGCCGGTGCGGCTTCTGCCGGGGCGCTCGACGCAGCGACCGTGGCGGCAATCTCCGTCAGGGCTTCGGCCGGAACCGTCGGCTGAGCCGGGGCAGGTGTCGCGACCGGCAGCGGGGCGCTGACCGGCGGCACGACCGGTGCGGCAGCGACTGCAGCCGTCGGCAGCGGTGCGACGTTGACCGGT
Source organism: Pandoraea oxalativorans (assembly GCF_000972785.3). Taxonomy (NCBI): domain Bacteria; kingdom Pseudomonadati; phylum Pseudomonadota; class Betaproteobacteria; order Burkholderiales; family Burkholderiaceae; genus Pandoraea; species Pandoraea oxalativorans. The sequence continues at coordinate 4,636,133 of NZ_CP011253.3, read as the reverse complement.
GCGACCGGCGCGATCGTCGGTGCCTGCGTGACAGGTTCCGAAATCGGCTCCGAAATCGACTGCGCCGGCACTTCCGGCGTTGCGGCCGGGGCGGCTTCCGTCACCGTGGCGACAGGTGCCGGGGCTTCGACCGGCGCGGCACGTGCCGGCGTCGGTTCTGCGTGAGCCACCGGTGTGGCCGCTGCCGGTGCCGGAATCGCCGGCGTCGTTGCGTGGACCAGCGCATCGGTCGCAGCGATTTCGGCGGATTCGTCCGTCAGCGTCGGGGCACGACGCGTGCCTTCGACGGCTTCCAGGGCATCGCCTTCGACTTGTTCGCCATCGGCGTTCAGTTGCGATTCACCGGCTTCGCGCTCACGACGACCACCACGACGACCACGACGACGGCTGCGGCGACGCTCTTCACCGCCTTGTTCGCCTTCTTCACCGGTTTGCGGCGCGCCTTCGACCTGAGCCGTCAGACGATCCTGATCCAGTTCTTCCTGCTCGGCATTCAGCGGTGCGGCCGGGACGGCGCGTTGCGTGACGGCTTGCTGACCCTCGGCCCCTTCGGCCTGACGACGGTCACGACGCTCGCCACGTTCGCGGCGGCTGCCGCGTTCGCGCCCTTCACGCGGTTCACGACCTTCCTCGGCACGCACGTCTAGCGCCGGTTGACGCTGTGCGTCGTCGCGCTCGCGCTTGTCGCGGCCTTCCTGACGGTCCTGACGTTCGTTGCGGTCACCACGCTCGTTGCGTTCATTACGATCGCCACGGTCGTTACGCTCATTGCGCTCACCACGGTCCGCACGTTCTGCGCGTTCCGGACGTGCGCCACGACCGTCGCGGCCCTCACGACCCTCGCGACCCTCACGGGCTGGCTGGCCGGCGTTGTCCTTGCCCGACTTGTTCTCGTCGCGGGCATTGCCGCGGCGATTGCGGTTTTGTTGATGCGGACGCTCATGGCGCTCGCGCGGCGGACGTGCCGTCGGCTTGGCCGGCTCTTCGGCCTTGGTCGGTGCAGGCGCGGCTGCGCCGACACCGAACAGGCGCTTGATGAAACCGAAGAAGCCACCGGTGGCCGGCGCTGCTGCGGCAGGCACGGTCGCGGCGACAGGTTCCGGACGCGGTTGCGCGGCCGGTGCCGGCTGCTCGGGCGTGATGCCCTTGACGGCGGCTTCCTGACGCGGACGCGCATCTTCCTTCTTCTTGCTGTAGCCGGCCGGATCTTCTTCCAGCGAACGTGCAGCCTCTTCGGCGAGCGCGTAGCTAGCCTTCGGCGCATCCAGACGCGGATCGTCGAAGCGCAGGCGCTCCAGCTTGTAATGCGGCGTTTCGAGATGCTTGTTCGGGATCAGCAGCACGCCAACCTTGAAGCGCGCTTCGATCTTGTTGATTTCCTGACGCTTTTCGTTGAGCAGGAACGCCGAGACTTCGACCGGCACCTGGCAGTGGATCGCTGCCGTGTGCTCCTTCATGGCCTCTTCCTGAATGATGCGCAGGACTTGCAGTGCCGACGATTCCGCATCGCGGATGTGGCCGGTGCCGTTGCAACGCGGGCACGTCACGTGCGTGCCTTCGGACAGCGACGGACGCAGACGCTGACGCGACAGCTCCATCAGGCCGAAACGCGAGATCTTGCCCATCTGGACGCGTGCACGGTCGTGCTTGAGCGCATCCTTCACACGTTGTTCGACTTCACGTTGGCTCTTGGCCGACTCCATGTCGATGAAGTCGATGACGATCAGACCGCCGAGGTCGCGCAGACGCAACTGGCGCGCGACTTCGTCGGCAGCTTCCAGGTTGGTGCGCAGGGCGGTTTCTTCGATGTCGGCGCCCTTGGTGGCGCGTGCCGAGTTCACGTCGATGGAGACGAGCGCTTCGGTGTGATCGATCACGATCGCGCCGCCGGAGGGCAGCGGCACCTGACGCGAGTAAGCCGTCTCGATCTGGTGTTCGATCTGGAAACGGGAGAACAGCGGCACGTCGTCGCGGTACTGCTTCACGCGGTTGAGGTGATCGGGCATGACCACCTGCATGAAGTTGCGTGCTTGTTCGGAGATTTCTTCCGTGTCGATGAGGATTTCACCGATATCCGGCTGGAAATAGTCGCGGATGGCGCGGATGACCAGGCTCGATTCGAGATAGATCAGGGCCGAATCGCGCGGCAATTCGATGTTGTGGGCGGCGCCTTCGATGGCGTGCCAGAGTTGCAGCAGGTAGTTCAGGTCCCACTGCAGTTCTTCGGCCGAGCGGCCGATGCCTGCGGTGCGGGCGATGATGCTCATGCCTTCCGGCAGTTCGAGCTGGCCCATCGTCTCGCGCAGTTCCTGACGGTCTTCGCCTTCGATACGACGCGAAACACCACCGCCACGCGGGTTGTTCGGCATCAGCACCAGATAGCGGCCAGCCAGTGAAATGAACGTCGTGAGTGCTGCGCCCTTGTTGCCGCGTTCTTCCTTTTCGACCTGAACGATGAGTTCCTGGCCTTCGGAGAGGGCGTCCTGAATGCGCGCATTTCGCACATCGGCACCTTCTCGGAAGTACGCGCGGGCGACCTCCTTGAACGGCAGGAAGCCGTGGCGGCCTTCGCCGTAGTTGACGAAGCAGGCTTCAAGAGAGGGTTCGATACGGGTGATGACACCCTTGTAGATATTGCCTTTACGCTGTTCGCGGCCGGCCGTCTCGATATCGATGTCGATGAGTTTTTGCCCATCGACGATTGCCACGCGCAGTTCTTCCTGCTGCGTGGCGTTAAACAACATGCGTTTCATGAAAACGACTCCCACCCGCCGCAGTTGCCAATGCGCAGTGCGTCGGGCACGTATCACTCGAGTTATCCAACACGCGAGGTTCGAGCCGGGAGTGGAAGAATTGCCGGGGGGTCCGGGCGATGAGGCCGACGGACGCTATGGCGCCAGGAATACGTTTTCGCGCTCACCCGGATCCGCCGGGCCACCGGAAAACACCGGCTCGGCGCGGATCACTTCGGGCTTGCAGTCCATACCAATAGAAACTGGACGAGAAACTTCATCAGCGTTTTCTCGGGGCGCCTGCCGACACTTATTCTTCTTGTGACGGCGCCTCACTTCGACTTTTTGCGCGAACGATATTCACAAAGCGATCAGCTCTGACAATGGAGTCCGGGCTGATCGCCAAAAAATTCTATAACCACCAACTCTATCCGCGTCACACGCGCTCGACCGAAGCGGCCTATGGGCCCACTTCCTGCCGTCGCTGCGTGACGTGCGTGCGCTCGCTGCTCCAGGGTCACCGGACGAGCAGCCTGCCCGGGGTGCAAGTAAAATACCGTTTTGGGGTATGCACCGACAGAGGTGGGGATTTGGCATGATTCCCGCTACCACCACCTCTGTCGGACAAATTATATTCATAATGAATGAGTTAGGCAAAAGTCGGCAGAAAATGGTTGCGCCGGCGTCCGCACCGCAGGTCCGTCTCGTCGAGGTTGACGATGGTTCGGCCGGTCAGCGTATCGATAATTTCCTGTTGCGTGAGTGCAAAGGGGTACCGAAAAGCCACGTCTATCGCATTCTGCGTAGCGGGGAAGTCCGCGTAAATAAAGGGCGAGTAGACGCAGCCTATCGACTTGTCATCGGCGATAGCGTCCGCATTCCGCCGGTCCGAATGGCGACGCCCGACCCCGAGGCCAAGGCCCATGTCCCGGCCGCCACTTTCCCCATCCTGTTCGAAGACGACTACCTCATGGCCATCGATAAGCCGGCCGGTGTGGCCGTGCACGGTGGCAGCGGGGTGTCCTTCGGGGTGATTGAGCAATTGCGTCAGGCGCTGCCGCAACTGAAGTTCCTGGAACTGGTGCATCGACTCGATCGTGAGACGTCCGGCATTCTGTTGCTCGCGAAAAAGCGAGCGGCGCTGGTCGGCATGCACGAGCAGATCCGTCACAACCGGATGGACAAGCGCTATCTCGCCTGCGTCACGGGCGAATGGCGCGACCCGAAACGCGCAGTCAAGGCGCCGCTATATAAATACGTCACCGCTGAGGGCGAACGTCGGGTGCGGGTGCAGGAAGACGGGCAGGCATCGCACACCGTATTTCGCATGGTGGAATCGTTCCCGCCTTATACGTTGCTGGAAGCGGAACTGAAAACGGGGCGGACCCATCAGATCCGGGTTCACCTGGCGCATGGCGGTACGCCCATCGTCGGCGACGACAAATATGGCGACTTCACGCTGAACAAGAATCTGGCGCGGCCCGGCGTTCGTCCCGGTATCAAGCGGATGTTCCTGCACGCCTACCGGCTGAAGTTCACGCACCCCGTGCTGGATACGCCGATTGCGTTGGAAGCGGCGTTGCCGCCAGAATGTGAGCAATTCCTGAATCAACTTCGAACCACCACCGCTGATGCCAAGCCCTGAATTTGACCTGGTCGTGTTCGACTGGGACGGGACGTTGATGGACTCGACGCCCACGATTACTCGCTGTATCCAGGCGGCGTGCCGGGACCTCGGTCTGCCGGTGCCGACCGACGAGCTGGCCAGCCACGTCATTGGACTCGGGTTGCGCGATGCGCTGCAAATGGCCGTCCCCTCCCTCGATCCTTCGCATTATCCGCGCCTGTCGGAGCGCTATCGCTTTCACTATCTGATAGGCGATAAGGAGACGGTGCTGTTCCCGGGCGTTCGCGAACTGCTCGACGAGTTGCGCTCGCGTGGACGTTTCCTCGCGGTGGCGACAGGAAAATCGCGGGTTGGACTGAACCGGGCGCTCGAATCCGCCGGTCTGATGCGGATGTTCGATGCGACCCGTTGCGCGGATGAGACATTCTCCAAGCCGCACCCGGCCATGTTGCAAGAACTGACGCGCGAACTCGGTCAGGATCTGCGCCGTACTGTCATGATCGGCGACACCACCCACGATTTGCAGATGGCGCGTAGCGCTGGCGCGGCGGGCGTGGGCGTGGCCTACGGCGGCGCGCATCCGCGCGATCAGTTGGTCGCGCTCGAACCGGCATATTGTGCCGGCACCGTAGCCGAGCTGCGCGACTGGTTGCTGGAGCGTGTGTGAGCGACGCTGCACTTCCGCTGCCGATCTGTCCGGGCGATGCCCTGGAAGATGGCGGACTCGGGGTTCGCTTCGAGGTGCTCGTCGGTGGACGGCCGACACCGGCTTTCGTGATTCGTTACGACGGGCGCGTCTACGGCTACCTCAATCAATGCGCCCACGTGCCGATGGAACTGGACTGGTCCGAGGGCCACTTCTTCGAGACGGGCGGCTTATACTTGATATGCGCCACGCATGGTGCGACGTACGAACCCGATACCGGGCTTTGCGTTGGCGGGCCTTGCCGTGGCGGGGCTTTGCAGCCCGTACGCGTCGAGGAAAAGCCTGCCGTATCGGGCGAATCCGGGGCGCCGACGACCGTCGTCTGGTGGCCGGAGGCCGGTATCGCCGCACCTGAAACGCCAACGTCCTGACAAAACATCCGCATCTGGTGCTAAGTTGCTTCAAACGTTGCTGAGCGGTCCAATGTCTGTCTCGCCCGTCTCGTCTTTCACCCAAGTCTCTGGATAACGTATGGCCGACTCCCTGCCGCCCGATTCGCCGCGCTCCGAACCCGGTTTCACGCCACCTGGCGGGCGTTCGCCGCAGGCGTCCGGTGCGGGCCGTGATCCCCATGAGGTCAAGCCGTGGGAACGCGAAATGCTGGAAAAGGTCTTGATGGCGGGCATTCGCGAGCAACGCGCCGCGCGACGCTGGAAGATCTTCTTCCGCCTGCTGATGCTGGCGATCATCGCCTTTGCGGTGTGGTCGATCTTCGATTTCGACGGCGGGAGTACGACATCTGTCGGATCGAGCGCGGGGAAGCACACTGCGCTTGTCACGCTGAATGGCGAAATTTCGGCGGACGGTCAGGCGAGCGCGCAGAAGATCAACGCGGCACTGGAATCGGCGTTCGAAGACAAATCGGCTGCCGGGGTGATTCTGCGGATCAACAGCCCGGGCGGCAGTCCGGTACAGGCGGGCATGATCTACGACGACATCGCTCGTTTGCGTGCGAAATACCCGAAGAAGCCGATTTATGTGGTGGTCGAGGAGATGTGCGCTTCCGGCGGCTATTACGTGGCGGCCGCCGCCGATAAGATTTACGTCGACAAAGCAAGCATCGTCGGCTCCATCGGCGTACTGATGGACGGCTTCGGCTTCAGCGGGTTAATGGACAAGCTGGGCGTGGAGCGCCGTCTGCTGACTGCGGGCCGCAACAAGGGCTTCCTCGACCCGTTCTCGCCGCAGACCGCTCAACAGAAAACGTACGCGTTGGACATGCTCGAACAGGTTCACCAGCAGTTCATCACGGCAGTCAAAAAGGGCCGTGGTAACCGTCTGAAGGACGATCCGGACCTGTTTAGCGGCCTGTTCTGGACGGGGCAGCGCTCCGTCGAGCTGGGGCTGGCCGACGGTCTCGGTACGGTCGACTCCGTGGCGCGCGACGTGCTGAAGGCTCCCGATCTGGTCGACTACACCGTCAAGGAAAACCTGCCCGAACGTATGGCGCGGCGCTTTGGCGCGGCAGTGGGTGCAGCGGCGATGAAGACGATGTTCATGGGCACCGCGCTGACGATGAAGTAATCGTTACGCTGCACCGTCCGTCGATAGACGGCGCAATGGTAAGAACCGAAAAACCCCACGGAAGCCGGACTCCCGTGGGGTTTTCTTATCTGCGTCCGGTTATTGCGCCAAAAACAGAAAAATCGCAGGCCGTTTATGCAGGTCGACGCGGGTGTGCGGCCATCCCTTGACTCGGTGCGTCACGATTTGCTCTGCATCCTGCGTGACATCGACGGCCACGCAAAGGAGTGTGGAGGCGTCGCAGCTTTGCAGCAGCGCGTCGAGCATCGCCTTGTTGCGGTAGGGCGTCTCGATGAAGATCTGCGTCTGTTTTTCCTTGCGCGAGCGTTGTTCGAGCTCGCGCAGACGCTTGATGCGTTCACCCGCATCCGTCGGCAAATAACCGTGAAAAGCGAAGCTTTGACCGTTAAGTCCGCTGGCCATCAGGGCGAGAAGAATCGAGCTGGGGCCGACGAACGGCACCACCCGCACCCCTTTTTCATGGGCACGACGCACCAGCAGCGCGCCCGGATCGGCGACCGCCGGGCAACCCGCCTCCGACACGAGGCCGCCATCCGCGCCTGCCAGAATCGGCGCGAGCAGGGCATCGATGGCCGCATCAGGCGTATTGACGTTGAGCTCGCGGATGTCGATTTCCTGAATCGGCGTGCTGACGCCCACCAGTTTCAGGAAGGCGCGCGTGCTCTTGGCCTGTTCGCCGACGAAGTATTTCAGTCCGGCGGTCACTGTGCGGACTTCTTCGGGCAACACGGACGGTAGCCCGCCTCGGGTGCTCGTGCCGAGCGTGTTGGGAATCAGATACAGCGCGCCGCTCATGCTGCGCTCCCTTGTTGTCCCACGCCGGGCCCGGGCAGGGCGATACCGGCACGCATCAGCATGGTCGTGAGCGCGACCAGCGGGAGGCCGATGAGTGCCGTCGGGTCGTCGTTTTCAATCGTTTCGAGCAGCATGATGCCGAGCCCTTCGGATTTGGCGCTGCCCGCGCAGGCATAGGGCGTTTCTGCGTGAAGATAAGCGGCCAAAACGTTATCGGGCAGATCGCGGAACTTCACCCGCGTGACGACGTCTTTGGCCTGGCTCTCGCCGTTGCGGGCGTCGTAGACGCACAGGGCGGAGTGGAACTCGACTACCTTTCCGCGCATGTCGCGTAGTTGCGTCATGGCGTTCTCGAAATTGCCGGGTTTGCCGACCTGGCGGCCTTCGAAGGTGGCGACCTGGTCGGAGCCGATGATGACGGCGCCGGGGTGGCGGGCCGCGACGGCCTGCGCCTTCTGGCGGGCCAGCCGCAGCGAGGTGTCGTGCGGCGTTTCACCGGCGGCGGGCGTCTCGTCGATGTCCGGGATGTCGACCGAGAACGGCAAGCGCAGGCGCTCGAGCAGTTCGCGGCGATAGCGTGATCCGGAGGCCAGGATCAGCGATGGCAGGGGCTGTGCGGTCATCGGGTTTAAGTGTTTGACGAGAAACGAAAAACTATTTAGAATTCACGGCTTTTGCAATCTGGCGCTCGGTCTCGCCAGCCTGCGCGACACCGGTTCAAGTGCCTGAAAGGCGCGTCGAATCAGGGCGCTGCGAGTGGCAGGGGACATGAAATGCGGTCAGATGCGCCAAGGCAAGGATGAGCGTGATGAACGAATATATCGTCGATCTGTTCGAATTCGCGCGTACCGGCCGGGTGGCGGAAGGTGACGTGCAGCTTGCGGCATTGCCGCGCATGGTAACCGAAGTGCCCGCCGAAGTCTCGGCCTCGGGACATGCTCAGGGCGTGTTTCACTGGCGTGCGGAAGGGGCGGAGAAGCCCGTGCTGCGTGCGGACGGCAAGCCCACCGTCAAGCAGTTTCTGACGCTGACGGTCGAAGGTCCGATGTGGCTCGAATGCCAGCGTTGCCTCACGCCTTACCAGGAGTCGCTCGACTCGGAGACGACGTTCGAGATCGTCCCTGACGAAGCCGCTGCGGAGGCGCGTCCTCTCGATGAAGACGAACTCGAAGCGCTGGTCGGCTCCAAACATTTCGATTTGCGCGAGCTGATCGAAGAAGAATTGCTGTTGGCTCTGCCTATCGTCCCGAAACATGAGGTTTGTCCGAGTGTTCACGATAGTCTGGCCACCGGAAGCGACGGGTTGGCAGCGCCGGCTCCGGAGCCCGAAGAAGAGGATAAGCCGTCTCCGTTCGCGGCGCTGGCAGCGCTCAAGCGCTCGCCGGACAAGGACGGAAAGTAATGTGCGGCCGGATTTCCGGCTCACCAAAGTACATGTTTGCGTTAGTCGCACAGGTCGGGCCGACAGGCCGACACCGTAGGGCGGCGCTCGAACTGTGTTAAAATTTCGCGATATTTTGAGGAGTTATCATGGCCGTTCAACAGAACAAGAAGTCGCCGTCGAAGCGCGGTATGCACCGTTCGCACGATTTCCTGACCGCACCGTCGACCGCCGTCGAACCGACGTCGGGTGAGACGCACCTGCGTCACCACATCTCGCCGAACGGTTTCTACCGTGGTCGCAAGGTCATCAAGACCAAGAACGACTAATTCGGCCCTCAAGGCGATACGCGCCCATCATGGCGCTGTTTGATCGTCCGATGTGGCAAAAGCGGCACTTATCCTGCCGCTTTTTTTGTTACCTGTACCGCAAGCCAATCACGTCGACATGACAGTCACCCTGACGATCGATTGTATGGGCGGAGACCACGGCCCATCGGTGACGGTGCCGGCCTCGGTTCGCTTCGTACAATCCACCGACGATGTCGAACTTGTGCTGGTCGGGCAGCAGGAGATCATCAACGCGCAGCTCGCGAAGCTGCGTGTGACGGATCACCCGCGCCTGTCCGTCGTCAATGCGAGTGAAGTCGTCGCCATGGACGACTCGGTCGAGACTGCGCTGCGCAAGAAGAAAGACTCTTCGATGCGCGTGGCGCTCAATCTGGTCAAGGAAGCGCGCGCGCAGGCCTGCGTGTCCGCCGGGAATACCGGTGCGCTGATGGCCGTCTCGCGTTACGTCCTCAAGACGCTGCCCGGTATCGAGCGCCCGGCGATTGCCACGGTGCTGCCGAACGAGAAGGGTGGCTACACGACGATGCTCGATCTGGGCGCCAACGTCGACTGCGAACCGACTCACCTGCTGCAATTCGCCGAGATGGGCCACGCGCTCGTCGCGGCGGTCGACGGGAAAGAACGTCCGTCGATCGGCCTGCTCAACATTGGCGAAGAAGTCATCAAAGGCAACGACGTCATCAAGCAGGCGGGCGAGCTGCTGCGCGGCTCCACGCTGAATTTCTACGGCAACGTGGAAGGCAACGACATTTATCGCGGTACGACGGATATCGTCGTTTGCGATGGTTTCGTCGGCAACGTTGCGCTCAAGACCTCCGAAGGCCTGGCACAGATGCTCGGCGACATGATCCGCGAAGAGTTCACCCGTACCTGGTGGACGAAGGTGATTGCCGTCATCGCACTGCCGATTCTCACTCGCTTCAAGAACCGCGTCGACCATCGCCGTTACAACGGTGCTGCGTTGCTCGGGTTGCGTGCGCTCGTCATCAAGAGCCACGGTTCCGCCGATGCCTACTCGTTTGAATGGGCCATCAAACGCGGCTATGATGCAGTTCGCAACGGTGTGCTCGACCGTCTGTCGCACGCCATGCAAGAGAATCAGACCCAGCTCCAGGACAACAAACCGGTGAGCGCCATTCCGGCGCTCTGAAGCCGGTCCCGCCCCGGTGCGCTAACCGACTATAAGATGACCCAGTCCGCGATTTATTCTCGTGTCGTCGGCACCGGCAGCTACCTGCCGGCACGACGCGTGACCAATCAGCAGTTGGCAGACGAGCTTGCCACCCGAGGCATCGAGACGAGCGACGAGTGGATCGTCGCCCGTACCGGCATTCAGGCGCGCCATTTCGCCGCGCCCGACCAGACGAGCAGCGATATGGCGGTGGAAGCCGCCAAGCGTGCACTCGACATGGCAGGGCTGAGCGCCGACCAGATCGACCTGATCATGGTGGCCACGTCCACCCCCGATTTCGTGTTCCCGAGTACCGCTTGCCTCGTGCAGAACAAGCTCGGCATCACCAACGGTTGCGCCGCGTTCGACATCCAGGCCGTTTGCTCGGGCTTCGCTTATGCGATGGCGACGGCCGACAACTTCATTCGCTCGGGTGCCTACCGCAACGTGCTTGTGATCGGTGCGGAAACGTTCTCGCGCATTCTCGATTTCAATGACCGTACGACGTGCGTGCTGTTTGGCGACGGCGCGGGTGCGGTCGTGCTGCAAGCGTCCAGCGAGCCGGGCATTCTCTCGAGCGCGCTGCACGCAGACGGCAGTCACTCGAACATCCTCTGCGTGCCGGGCAATGTGAGCGGTGGCGCGGTGCAGGGCGAGGCGTTCCTTTATATGGATGGTCAGGCGGTGTTCAAGCTGGCCGTCAAGGTGCTCGAAAAAGTGGCTCACGAGGCCCTCGAGAAGGCTGGGCTGGAAGCGTCGGCGATCGACTGGCTGATTCCGCATCAGGCCAATCTGCGCATCATGACGAGCACGGCCCGCAAGCTGGGCGCCGAAGCGAAAATGGTCGTGACCGTCGACCAGCACGGCAATACTTCCGCTGCATCGATTCCGCTCGCACTCGACGTCGCCGTTCGCGACGGTCGTATCAAAGCCGGCCAGAACGTCATGATCGAAGGCGTGGGGGGGGGCTTTACGTGGGGCGCGGTGCTTTTCCGCATGTGACGTCACGGCGCCGGAGCGCCACGCGAACTTGCCCCGCGTTGTGAAGTGCGGTGTAAGCGAAGCGCGTGGGAACGCTCTCGTGCGCGTCGTTACGGCGCGCCAGGATGCGCCGCCATGTTTCTGAATCTGACTGTAAAACCAGCCGCTATGACATTCGCTTTCGTTTTCCCGGGACAAGGATCCCAATCGGTGGGCATGCTCGACGCATTCGCGGACAACGCCGTCGTGCGCGAAACGCTTGCCGAAGCTTCGGACGCCCTCGGCCAGGACATCGCCAAGCTGATCGCCGCTGGCCCCGCCGAAGAACTCAACCTCACGACCAACACGCAACCGGTAATGCTCACCGCCGCCTACGCAATGTACCGCGCGTGGTTGGCCGACAGCGGCGCAAAGCCGGCTTTCGTCGCTGGCCACAGCCTGGGTGAATACACCGCGCTTGTGGCTGCAGGCGTCATTGCGTTCAAAGATGCCGTGCCGCTCGTGCGTTTTCGCGCGCAAGCGATGCAGGAAGCCGTGCCGGTCGGTCAGGGCGGTATGGCGGCGATTCTCGGTCTGGACGACGACACCGTTCGTACCGTCTGCGCCGAGGCGTCGGCGGCGGGCGTGGTCGAGGCCGTCAACTTCAATGCGCCGGCTCAAGTCGTGATTGCCGGTGCCAAGGCGGGTGTTGAAAAAGCTTGCGAACTGGCCAAGGCCGCAGGCGCCAAGCGCGCGCTCGTGCTGCCGGTGTCCGCACCGTTCCATTCGTCGCTGCTCAAGCCTGCGTCGGACCGTCTGCGCGAGTATCTGGCGAGCGTGACGTTTAACGCGCCGCAGGTCTCGCTCGTCAATAATGTGGATGTGGCCGTCGAAACCGAAGTCGCTCGCATCAAGGACGCGCTGGTGCGTCAGGCGGCCGCCCCGGTGCGCTGGGTTGAGTCGGTCAAGTGGCTCGCGGCGCAAGGCGTGACGCAGGTGGTCGAGTGCGGTCCGGGCAAGGTGCTGACCGGCCTGACCAAGCGCATCGACGGCAATCTCACGGGTTTGGCAATCACCGATCCGGCCTCACTGGCCGACGTGCGTGCCCAACTCTCGTAAGCCATAGGCAAGGGTAATTCTTTCATGAGCAAGCAACTCGAAAACCTCGTGGCGCTGGTGACCGGCGCCTCGCGCGGCATCGGTCGTGCCATCGCCCTCGAACTGGCTCGCCAGGGGGCGACAGTCGTGGGCACCGCCACCAGCGAAGCCGGTGCGCAAGGCATCGATGCGTATTTCGCGGAAGCCGGCGTCGCGGGCAAGGGCATTGTCCTGAATGTGACCGACGCAGAGGGCGTGGCCGCCGCGCTGGACGACATCCTCAAGCAGCATGGCAAGCTCGACATCCTCGTCAATAACGCTGGTATTACTCGCGATAACCTCGCGATGCGTATGAAGGACGACGAGTGGGATGACGTAATCGACACGAACCTCAAGGCGATTTTCCGTCTGTCGCGCGCGGTCATAAAGCCGATGATGAAGGCGCGTAGCGGCCGGATCATCAATGTGACGTCGGTCGTCGGTTCCGCGGGCAACCCGGGACAAGCCAATTACGCCGCCGCGAAGGCGGGCGTGTCGGGCATGTCGCGTTCGCTGGCCGCCGAGATCGGCAGCCGAAACATCACGGTCAATTGCGTGGCCCCCGGTTTTATCGACACCGATATGACCAAGGCGCTGGGCGAAGCACAGCACGAAGCGCTCAAGGCGCGCATTCCGCTGGGCCGTCTGGGCGCGCCGGAAGATATCGCTAATGCGGTGGCGTTCCTCGCGTCTCCGCAGGCTGGTTACATCACCGGCACTACGCTTCACGTGAACGGCGGCATGTTCATGAATTAAGGAAGATGTGCGCGGATTGTGGTGAAAATGCACGATTTTGCGCGACATTGAACATTATTTGGCGCATGCTAACTTTGCTTGGCAAACCTGTTAAAATGCGCGCACTTGTCTGAACTAACTACCCCGGAGGGTTTGAATGGATAACATTGAGCAACGCGTCAAGAAGATCGTCGCCGAACAACTTGGCGTCGCGGAAGCCGACATTAAGAACGAATCCAGCTTCGTGAACGATCTCGGCGCTGACTCGCTCGATACGGTTGAGCTGGTGATGGCACTGGAAGAAGAGTTCGAGATCGAGATCCCGGACGAAGAAGCAGAAAAGATCACCACCGTGCAACAAGCTATCGATTTCGCCTCGTCGCAGAAGAAGGCGTAATTCGTACGGTTAGCCTGATTGGCCGGGATGCCGACCGGCTCCTGGCGTCGGGCATGCCTGTCAGCCGCAGGGAGCGCAGGGTCGGACCTTGTCGCCTCTGTGGCTTTTGTTTTGTATGACCCAGCAGAAGAAGGGGAGTATCGTGAGTCGTCGTCGCGTCGTCATTACCGGTCTGGGCCTGATCTCGCCGGTCGGCAACACTGTTGCCGAAGGTTGGGAAAATCTGGTCGCGGGCCGTTCGGGCATCGCCAACATCACGAAGTTCGATGCGAGCGAGTTCAAAGTTCGCTTCGCAGGCGAAGTCAAAAACTTCGAGACAGAGAAGTATCTGTCGACCAAGGACGCTCGCCGTATGGATACGTTTATCCATTACGGTCTGGCGGCCGGCATTCAGGCGTTTGAGGATAGCGGCCTGCAAATCACCGCAGAGAACGCAGAGCGCATCGGTGTCCTCGTTGGCTCCGGGATTGGCGGTCTGCCGATGATCGAGGATACGCATGACGATCTGATCAAGGGCGGTCCGCGCAAGATTTCTCCCTTCTTCGTGCCGGGCTCGATCATCAACATGATCTCCGGCCATCTCTCGATCAAGTACGGCCTGAAGGGCCCGAACCTTGCCATCGTCACGGCTTGCACGACCGGTCTGCACTGTATCGGTCAGGCTGCACGCATGATTCAGTATGGCGATGCAGATGCTGTGCTCGCCGGCGGCGCCGAATCGACGGTGTCTCCGCTGGGCATCGGCGGTTTCGCTGCGATGACCGCACTGTCCACGCGTAACGACGACCCGGCGACGGCCAGCCGTCCGTGGGACAAGGATCGCGATGGCTTCGTGCTGGGCGAAGGCGCCGGCGTGATAATGGTCGAAGAGTATGAGCATGCCAAGGCGCGCGGCGCCAAGATCTACGCCGAACTCACGGGCTTCGGCATGAGCGCCGACGCGTACCACATGACCGCGCCCTGCGAAGACGGCGACGGCGCACTGCGTGCCATGACGAACGCGCTGCGCGACGCCGGTCTGAACGCCGACACGGTGAACTATGTGAATGCGCATGGCACGTCGACGCCGCTGGGCGATATCGCCGAGACGGTGGCGGTCAAGCGCCTGATGGGCGATGCGGCCAGGAACGTCGTGGTGAATTCGACCAAGTCGATGACCGGCCACTTGCTGGGCGGCGCGGGCGGCCTGGAGTCGGTGTTTACCGTGCTGGCCGTTCACCATCAGAAGTCGCCGCCGACGATCAACATCTTCAATCAGGATCCGGCTTGCGACCTCGACTACTGCGCAAATACGGCCCGTGACATGAAAATTGATGTTGCGTTGAAGAACTCTTTCGGATTTGGCGGGACTAACGGCACGCTGGTCTTCCAGCGAGTCTAAGTTCGCGGGACGCCCCGCAGGCGTCCCGTCCCGCTGACCCACGCTCCGGTGAGTGTGCCCGGGCGTGCGGCGTCAAAGACACTTCCAGCTGTGGTGGTCAGTGCTGCCACGGTGCAATTGGGCCCGTTCGGGCCCGGCAGCCAGAGAAAATACGGATCCATATCAGGTGAGTGAACGAGAAATCGACCAGGCGCTCGTCGAGCGCGTGCAGAAAGGCGACAAAGCCGCCTTCGAGCTGTTGGTCGCGAAATATCACCGCAAGATCATCCGCCTCGTATCGCGGCTCGTGCGCGACGCCGCCGAGGTCGAGGATGTGACGCAGGAGGCCTTTATCAAGGCCTACCGCGCCTTGCCGCAATTTCGCGGCGAGTCGGCGTTCTATACCTGGTTGTATCGTATTGCTGTCAACACGGCGAAAAACCACCTGGCGACCCAGGGACGTCGTGCACCGACTTCGACTGAAGCGAACGCTGAAGAAGCTGAAACTTTTGCCGAGGCCGATCAACTAAGGGATATCAACACGCCTGAGTCGATGCTGATGAGCAAGCAGATTGCTCAAACGGTCAACACAGCGATGGAGGCTTTGCCCGATGAACTTCGAACGGCAATTACCCTGCGAGAAATCGAAGGGTTGAGCTACGAAGAGATCGCCGAAGCCATGGGGTGCCCGATCGGAACGGTCCGTTCGCGAATTTTCCGGGCGCGTGAAGCGATTGCCAGCCGGCTCAGGCCGCTGCTGGACACGCCTGACGGTAAGCGCTGGTGAGCGCGCCGCCGGGAAAGTTATTTTCGTTGGGGGATATCATGGGATCAGCGACGGTGCAAACGCAGCGGGGGCTGCAAGCCGAGCGGATTTCCGCGTTGATGGACGGGGAATTCGATCCGGACGAACTGGCCGCCCTGCTGGACGAGGCTGACACCTCGGGCCGGCCTCTGTGGGACGACTACCATCTGATCGGGGACGCATTGCGTTCCGATGAACTGACGCTGCCGCGTTCGGAGTCTGCCTTTATGGCCTCCTTCGCCGCACGCCTCAAAGCCGAGCCGCACCTGCTCGCGCCGGCCGCACTGGCTGACGCTCAGGCCGCGACTGCTGCGGGTGGCAAGGCCGCCGCCTCGCGTGTCGCGCGAATCAATCCTTTCCTACGCGTTCGCCGCGTCCTGCCGACGGCGGCTGCCGCCGCTGCAGTCGCTGCGCTGTCGTGGGTCGTGGTGCCGCGTCTGCAGGATCATCCGGCAGGGGGCGCGCAACCGCAGGTGTTCGCTCAGACCGCAGCACCGACTGCCAGCGGTTCGAGCCTCACGCGTGTGGCGCTGTCGCAGCAGCCGCAAGCCGCTGTGGCCGCCAACGGTGCGGGTGCGCCGAACGATGTGATCGTGCTGCGCGATGCGCGTCTCGACCAGTATCTTGCAGCTCACCAGCAATATGCGCCGGCCCCGATCGGGCAGAGCGTTTCCCCTTACATGCGAGCCTCGGCGCAAGCGGACGAATAAATGCAGCGCCTGAGTATCGAATCCTTGCCGCGTGCGCCCTTCGGGCGCACTTTCTTCTTGTTTGCATTCCTGCTGGCGAGCACCCTGCAAACGCAGGCGTGGGCGCAGGCCTCCGCGTCTACCGACCCGCTGGTCGAGAAGCGCGAAGTCGGTGCGTGGCTCAACAAGATCCACCGTGCGGCGCAAACGCAAAACTACATCGGCACCTTCGTGTATCAGCGTGGCTCGACCATGCGTTCGTCGAAGATCAGTCACTTCGCCGAGAAGGGTAACGAGTACGAAGAACTGGAGACGCTCGACGGCCGTCAGCGCCGCATTCTTCGTCAGAACGAAGACGTCTACACGCTGATTCCCGAGCAGAAGACCGTTTTTCAGGAAAAGCGCGAGAGCAAGGATTCGTTCCCCGCATTGCTCGCGACGCCCAATCGTGACGTGCTCGACTACTACGCGCCGAAGCTGCTACCGAACGAACGGATGGCGGGCTTCGACTGCATGGTGATCGAGCTCACGCCGAAGGACGATTACCGGTTTGGCTACCGCTTATGGGCCGATCGCAACACCGGCTTGTTGCTGCGTGCGCAGACGCTCGATGCGGAGGGCCATCTGCTGGAGCAGGCGGCGTTCTCGCAAATCTCGATCGGCGTTCCGAGCGAGAAGGTGCGAATCGTCCATGCGATTCAGGCCACGCACGGCTGGCATGTCGTGAAGCCGCAGATTGCGACGACGCGTCTGTCGGACGCTGGCTGGAGCATCGACGTCGACAAGAAGGTGCCGGGTTTCAAGGCCGTTCGGGAAGTGCGTCGCACGATGCGTTCGACGGCTGACGGCAAACCGCTGGAAGTCCAGCAGGTGGTATATTCCGACGGCATGGCCGGACTTTCGGTGTTTATCGAACCGGCCACGCGTGAGCGCAAGGAAGGCCACGGTAGCGCCGGAGCGACGAACATCCTCATCAAGCGCTATGGCGACTTCTGGCTGACCTTGCTCGGCGAAGTGCCGCAGGCCACGCTGCAACAGTTCGCATCCAGCATCGAGTACAAACAGCCGGCGAAGTGACCGGCTGTCGGGTGGGCCGCAACCGGTAACGGTGCGGTCCGGGCAGCGAGGCAGACGTGACGCGACGGTGCGTCGGATGCCAGACTGTCCTCAGGGATTCCGAGACTTTCGCGCACCACGATCTTCCAATGAAGAAGACTCTCCTGCTTCGTGTCATCCTCGGCGGCGCCATTGCCGCCCAATTGGCGGGAGTTCCCGCTGCCTTTGCTGCGCCGGCCTCGGCACCGAGCGGCGGTTCGACGACGTCGAACGCACCGCTTGTCAGCAATCTTCCCGATTTCACTCAGCTCGTCGATCGCGTCGGCCCGGCCGTCGTGAACATTCGGACGACCGAGCGCGTTGCCCGCAATCAGCGCGGGTTGCCGCCCGGTATGGACGATGACATGGCTGAGCTGTTCCGCCGCTTCTTCGGTGTGCCCATGCCGCAGCAGCCGGGCCCGAAGGGCGGCACGCCGAGACGTGGCCAACCTCAGCCGGACGAAGAGCAGAACAGTGGCGTGGGTTCGGGCTTCATCGTCTCGAACGACGGCTACATTCTGACGAACGCGCACGTGGTCGATGGCGCGGACAGCATCTACGTCACCCTGACCGACAAGCGCGAGTTCAAGGCGAAGCTGGTTGGCGCGGACAAGCGTACCGACGTCGCCGTCGTCAAGGTGGAAGCCAAAGACCTGCCGACGGTGCCTGTCGGCGACTCGAACAGGCTGCGCGTGGGCGAGTGGGTGGTGGCGATCGGATCGCCGTTCGGTCTTGAAAATACGGTAACGTCGGGTATCGTGTCGGCTAAGGGCCGAGACACGGGCGATTATCTGCCGTTCATCCAGACGGACGTAGCCGTGAACCCGGGTAACTCGGGCGGCCCGCTGATCAATATGCGTGGCGAGGTCGTGGGCATCAACTCGATGATCTATAGCCAGACCGGCGGTTTCATGGGCATTTCGTTTGCGATTCCGATCGACGAAGTGATGCGCGTGGTCGATCAGCTCAAGAAGACGGGCAAGGTCGTTCGCGGCCGTATCGGCGTGGCGATCAGCGAAGTGAGCAAGGACGTGGCCGATTCGTTGGGCCTGCCGCGTGCTCAGGGCGCATTGGTGCGCAGCATCGAGCCGGGCAGCCCTGCCGAGAAGGCAGGTGTGCAGCCGGGCGATATCATCATGAAGTTCGAAGGCCGTCCGGTCGATCACGCGACGGACCTGCCGCGCATGGTCGGCGAGACCAAGCCGGGTTCGAGCGCAACGCTGCAAGTCCTGCGCAAGGGCAAGAATCAGGATCTGAAGATCGCGATTGCCGAGGCCGATACCGATGCGCCGAAGGCGTCGAAGGCCCAGGGCGGCAGCGCCGAAGCGCCGCATCCGAACGCGTTGGGTCTGGTCGTCTCCGATCTGACCGATGCGCAGAAGAAGGACTTGAAGCTGCGCGGCGGCGTGCAGGTCGAACTGGCTGAAGGCCCGGCGGGCCGTGCGGGGCTCCAGCAGGGTGACATCATTCTGCGAGTGGGCGACGCCGACATCGCCAACGCCAAACAGTTTGAAGAGGTGGTGAAGGCGCTCGATCCGAAGCGTCTGGTGCCGATCCTGGTGCGCCGTGGCGACGCGACGCAGTTCGTACCGCTGCGCCCGCGTGCAGCGGGCAGCAAGTAAGCCAGCCCATGACCGCGCCGGCGCTCACGCTCTACGGCCGCAAGTGGTGTCATCTGTGCGATGACATGCTTGCGGCGCTCGAAGCGATGCGTCCGGCGTGGAATTTCTCGGTCACTGTGATCGACGTCGACAGCGATCCGGTGCTCGAAGCGAAGTACGACGAGATCGTGCCGGTGCTTGCCCTGGGCGAGCGCGAGTTGTGTCGGTATCGTTTCGACGTCGACGCTGTCGCCACTGTTTTTCCCCGGGGCTGACGCTTCGTCCAGTCCGGATGCCCAGAACGAAACCGGCGCCTGCCCATCATTTCCACTGAATCCCGCTTATTTCAGCGATACGGCCGCGATGCCTTCGATTCCGGACGGAATCGGTGCGCTTTCGGCTAAAATGTCGTGTTTGCCGATTCTCTCGAAAGTCGCTGCCGAGCCGAATCCGATGGCACCGACTTTTCTATAGCCCCGCCTCATGGACCATATTCGCAATTTTTCGATCATCGCCCACATCGACCACGGGAAATCGACCCTGGCCGATCGCATCATCCAGCTGAGCGGCGGTTTGTCCGATCGTGAAATGGAGTCTCGCGTCCTCGACTCGATGGATCTCGAGCGTGAGCGGGGCATTACCATCAAGGCCCAGACCGCCGCGCTGCAATATAAGGCACGTGATGGCAAGGTCTACAACCTCAACCTGATCGATACGCCGGGACACGTCGACTTCTCGTACGAAGTGAGCCGTTCGCTGTCCGCTTGCGAAGGCGCGCTGCTCGTCGTCGACGCCTCGCAGGGCGTGGAAGCGCAGACCGTCGCGAACTGTTACACCGCCATCGAGCTGGGCGTGGAAGTCGTGCCGGTGCTCAATAAGATCGACCTGCCGTCGGCCGAGCCGGAAAACGCGATCCAGGAAATCGAAGACGTTATCGGCATTGAAGCGACCGACGCCGTGCGCTGTTCGGCCAAGACCGGTCTGGGTGTGGAAGACGTTCTCGAAGCGCTGATCGCCAAAGTGCCCCCGCCCAAGGGCGACGCCAATGCGCCGCTGCAAGCGCTGATCATCGATTCGTGGTTCGATAGCTACGTCGGTGTGGTGATGCTGGTGCGCGTGGTCAACGGCACGCTCAAACCGAAGGAAAAGATTCACCTGATGGCCACGGGCTCGAGCTATCTGGTCGAACAGGTGGGCGTGTTCACGCCGAAGTCCAAGCAACTCGCGTCGCTGTCTGCCGGTCAGGTGGGCTTCATCATTTCGGGCATCAAGGAACTAAACGCGGCGAAGGTGGGCGATACCGTCACCCACGCCGTGACGACCACGACCAAGCCGGCCGACGCACCACTGCCGGGCTTCAAGGAAGTGAAGCCGCAAGTGTTCGCCGGTCTCTATCCGGTCGAAGCCAACCAGTACGACGCCCTGCGCGACTCGCTCGAAAAGCTCAAGCTCAACGATGCCTCGCTGCAATACGAACCGGAAGTTTCCCAGGCGCTGGGCTTCGGTTTCCGCTGCGGTTTCCTGGGCCTGCTGCACATGGAAATCGTGCAGGAGCGTCTGGAACGCGAATTCGACATGGACCTCATCACCACGGCCCCGACCGTGATTTATGAGGTGACGGAGCGCGACGGCACGATCGTCTCGGTGGAAAACCCGGCAAAGATGCCGGACCCGGGCCGCATCGAGGAGGTTCGCGAGCCGATCGTCACCGTGAATCTGTACATGCCGCAGGAGTACGTCGGTTCGGTCGTCACGCTGTGCCAGCAAAAGCGCGGCGTGCAGATCGATATGCAGTATCACGGCCGTCAGGTGCGTCTGATTTACGAAATTCCGATGGCGGAAATCGTGCTCGACTTCTTCGACCGTCTGAAGTCGGTGTCGCGCGGTTACGCGTCGATGGATTACGAGTTCAAGGAATATCGCGCGTCGGACGTGGTCAAGGTCGACATGCTGATCAATAACGACAAGGTCGACGCGTTGTCGATCATCGTCCACCGCTCGGAGAGCCGTCGTCGCGGTGCGCAAGTCGCGTCGAAGATGCGGGAAATCATTCCGCGTCAGATGTACGATGTGGCGATTCAGGCAGCCATCGGTGCGAACATCATCGCGCGTGAAAACATCAAGGCACTGCGTAAGAACGTGCTGGCGAAGTGCTATGGTGGCGACATCTCGCGTAAGAAGAAGCTGCTCGAGAAACAGAAGGAAGGTAAGAAGCGCATGAAGCAGGTGGGGAGCGTTGAAATTCCCCAGGAAGCGTTCCTTGCCATTTTGCAAGTCGAAGACAAATAACGTAGCGACAGGTCCCGCATGAATTTCGCCCTGATTCTTTTGATCCTGGTGCTGGTGACCGGGGTGGCCTGGGTGGCCGACAAGTTGGTGTTTCAACCGGCGCGCCGCCGGGCTGCACAGAATGCCGTGGCGCAATTCGATCAGCAGCAACTTGCGTTGCAGGGATCCGGTATTCAGGGCTCTGGTTCGCAGGAAGGCAATGCGCTGGCGAGTGCGCGCGCGAAGTTGCGTGACGACAAGCTGCGTCAGCCGTGGTGGCTGGAGTACTCGGCCAGCTTCTTCCCGGTGATTCTGGCGGTGTTCGTCCTGCGCTCGTTCGTGGTCGAGCCGTTCAAGATTCCGTCGGGCTCGATGATTCCGACGCTGCTCGTCGGCGATTTCATCCTCGTGAACAAGTTCGATTACGGCATTCGTCTGCCGGTGGTCAACAAGAAGATCATCGAGTTGGGCGAGCCGAAGCGTGGCGACGTCGTGGTGTTCCGTTACCCGAAGGATGAGTCGATGGACTACATCAAGCGTGTGATCGGCGTGCCGGGCGACGTGGTCGCCTATCAGAACAAGAAGCTGACGATCAACGGTGAACCGGTGCCGGAAACCGCGCTGCCGGATTACTTCGACGACGAGCACATCGCGTACTTCAAGCAGTTCGAGGAGACGGTCGGCGGTGTGAAGAACCGGATTCTGAACGACCCGAACGTGCCGCCGTACATCATTGGCGCGGACGACTTCCCCAACAAGCAGAACTGCCAGTACAACAGCCAGGGCGTGATCTGCAAGGTGCCGCCGGGCACCTACTTCATGATGGGCGACAACCGCGATAACAGCGCGGACAGCCGCTACTGGGGCTTTGTGCCCGAGCAGAACATCGTCGGTCGGGCGTTCTTCATCTGGATGAACTTCTCGAACCTGAAGCGTCTGGGCGGCTTCCAGTAAGTCAGCCGTTTCACGGGGGCGAACACATCCCCGCCAAAGATTGAATTAATGCGGAAATTGACGTCTTTTCGTCAATTTCCGCATTATTGTTTAAAAATAAGAAATAAAAGGCGTGACGGACGATGGCCGCCGGGGGAACTGATCGGTCCAGGCCTCGGAATTGTCCGATCCACCGATCTCACGCCAGTCCGAAAAGCCCGTCAGACGGCGGTAAAGCCCGTCGTTTCTTGGCGACGACCCGCGCCGGGGCGGGAGCGTCGCGCTATACTTGCGCCATGTCTCAATCACTGAATCAACTGGAAGAACGTCTCCAGTATCGTTTCCACGATGCGGAATTGCTTTGCCAAGCACTGACGCACCGTAGCCACAGTGCCGCCAACAATGAGCGGCTGGAGTTTCTCGGCGATTCCATTCTGAACTGTTCGGTGGCAGCGATTCTGTTCCGTCGCTACGGCAAGCTCGACGAAGGCGACCTCTCACGTGTGCGCGCCAATCTCGTGAAGCAACAATCGTTGTACGAGATCGCGCAGACGCTTGGCGTTTCCGATTTTCTTCGCCTGGGCGAAGGCGAGCTCAAGAGCGGTGGTTTCCGTCGTCCCTCGATTCTGGCCGACACGCTCGAAGCGTTGTTCGGGGCGATGTACCTCGACGGCGGTTTCGAGAAGGCCTATGCGGTGATCGAGCGGCTGTACACGCCCGTGCTCGAACATGTCGATCCGAAGACGCTCGGCAAAGACGCCAAGACGCTGCTTCAGGAATACCTGCAAGGCCACAAGATCGCGCTGCCACAGTACACGGTGATCGCCACCCACGGGGCGGCGCACAACCAGCAGTTCGAGGTCGAGTGCACCGTGCCGAAGCTCGACATCAAGGTGGGTGGTTCGGGGGCCAGCCGTCGTGCGGCCGAGCAGGCAGCGGCCAAGAACGCGCTGGAAGAGGTGCAGAAGATGCCCGCGCTGGCGAAGCCGAAGGCCGAGAAGAGTGCGAAGGCGGCGAAGAAGCGTGCTGCCAAGGCGGCGGCCTCGGAGGCGAAGAAGGCCGGACAGGTGGGGCAGGCCGGGCAACTGACGGTGGCGTCGCAGGCCGAGTCGAAAGACGCGAAGGAGTCCCGCGAGCCGAAGGAGGCGCGTGATGGCGCGGTCGGGGCGACCACGGCGCCGGCCATGACCGCGTCGAGCCACAATGCGCCTCGCAACGCGGCCGCATCGCCCGAGAAGTCTGCCGATAAGTCCGCTGAAAAGCCCGCCGAAAAGCCGACCGACAAGGCCGACGCCGCCAAGCAACCTCCGGCAGCTGCCTGAGTTCCATTCAGGGAGAGAGCAAGCGCTGCTGTCCCCCTTTCAAGAGAGTTTCCAATCATGAACGATAAGACGGATTTTCGCTGCGGTACCGTGGCGATCGTCGGGCGTCCGAACGTCGGCAAGTCGACGCTGCTCAACGCCCTCGTCGGTCAGAAGATCAGCATTACGTCGCGCAAGGCGCAGACCACGCGACATCGCATCACCGGCATCAACACCACCCAAGACGCGCAGTACATCTTCGTCGACACCCCGGGCTTTCAGACACGTCATGCGACCGCACTCAACCGCTCGCTCAATCGCGCGGTGACGTCCACGCTGTCGAGCGTCGATGTTGTGATGTTCGTGATCGAAGCGGGCAATTTCGGCCCGGACGACGAGAAGGTACTCAAGCTCCTGCCGGAAAACACACCGGTGCTGCTGATCGTCAACAAGCTGGACCGTATCAACGATAAGGCCGAGATGCTGCCGTTCCTGCGCAAGCTGGGCGAAGTGCGTGATTTCCGCGAAATCGTGCCGATGTCGGCCAAGCGCGAGGACGACATCAAGCGTTTGCTCGGCGTGTTGCGTCCGTATCTGCTCGAAGGCGACCCGATTTACGGCGAGGACGATCTGACCGATCGCAGCGAGCGCTTCATGGCGGCGGAGATCCTGCGCGAAAAGGTGTTCCGCTGGACGGGGGACGAATTGCCGTACACGAGTACGGTCATCATCGACAAGTTCGAAGTCGAAGGGAATCTACGCCGTATTTTTGCGACGATTCTGGTCGATCGCGATAATCACAAGGCGATGATCATCGGCAACAAGGGCGCGAAGCTCAAGCAGATCTCCACCGATGCACGCCTCGATATGGCGAAGCTCTTCGACGGTCCCGTGTATCTGGAAGTGTGGATCAAGGTGAAGGGCGGTTGGGCCGACAACGAAGCCAGCCTGCGGGCATATGGCTACGAGTGAGCTGGATACGTCGCGTGACGATGTCGACGCGCCGGACGCCGTAACGTCGGCGGGTGGCACGTCGCAAGCTACGCGATCCCCGCGAGCTGCCTCGGAGGCAGTAGGGGCGCGGCCCGCGCGTCCGATGAGCACGCGCACGCGTGCCGTCGACGACGATGCTTCGGAAGCCTTCCAGCAAGCCCAGGCCAACGCCGATACCGTCAAGCGCGAAACCAGGCGCACGCGACGCGCGCCGTCCCCCGCCCGGGTGGCCGAGCGCGAACAAAGCCGGGTGACGGAACAACCCGGCTTCGTGCTTCACAGCTATCCCTACCGCGAAACCAGTCTGATCATCGATGTGCTCACGCGCGACCACGGGCGAATTGCGCTCGTCGCCAAGGGGGCGAAGCGTCCGCATTCCGCACTGCGCGGCGTGCTTCAGACATTTCAACCACTCTCGCTCGCGTGGCTCGGCAAAGGCGAGTTGCGCACGTTGACGAAGGCTGAGTGGGTGGGCGGCTTGCGTCCCCTGGAGGGCGACGCGTTGCTCTCGGGCTTTTACCTGAACGAATTGCTGGTGAAGTTCTGCGCGCGAGACGACCCGCACGACAAGCTGTTCCAGCACTATCTGACGACGCTGCATCATCTCGCGCACGGCGAACCTGCGGGCGTGATCCTGCGCGCGTTCGAGCGCGTGTTGTTGCGCGAGACGGGATATGCCGTGGCGTTCGACCGTTGCACGCAAACGCGTGGCAAGGTCGTGCCGGATTGCCGCTACGTGTTTCACCCCGACCGAGGCGTGCGCCCGGCGCGCGGCGACGAACCGTCGGACTGGCCGGTTGTCGGCGGGCAGACCCTGCTCGATATGGAACAAGACGATTACTCGCGGGCGCAGACCGTGCAGCAAAGCAAGTTGCTCATGCGCTTTCTTCTCAACCACCATTTGGGCGGCGTGCCGCTCAATACCCGGCAGATCCTGCTCGACCTGCAAAAACTATGAGCCTCTTCTTCCAAGGCAACGCCCTCGACCTCGGTGTCAACATCGATCACGTCGCTACGGTGCGCAACGCGCGCGGCACGAAATATCCGGATCCGATCCGGGCCGCTTTGCTGGCCGAAGAGGCGGGCGCGGATGTAATCACGCTGCACTTGCGTGAGGACCGTCGCCATATTCGCGACGACGACGTGACGAATCTGCGCGACAAGCTGATCACGCGCATGAACCTCGAGTGCGCGGTGACGGAAGAGATGCTGGCAATCGCCTGCCGCGTGAAGCCGCACGATGTCTGCCTGGTGCCGGAGAGCCGTCAGGAGCTGACGACCGAAGGCGGGCTGGACGTCGTCGGGTTGTACGACCGTATCGCCGCCGCGACGCAACGGCTTGGCGAAGCCGGTAGCCGTGTGTCGCTCTTCATCGATCCGGATGAGGCGCCGATTCGCGCCGCCGCCCGCATGGGCGCACCGGTCGTCGAGCTGCACACAGGGCGGTACGCCGAGGCACACGACGAAGCGACGCGCGAGGCCGAGTTCGCCCGCATCGAACGTGCGGTGGCGCTGGGGGTCTCGCTGGGACTGCGCGTCAACGCCGGTCACGGCCTGCACTATGAGAACGTGCAGCCCATCGCAGCCATCGAGGGTATTGCCGAGCTGAACATCGGACACGCCATCGTCGCTCACGCCCTCTTCGCTGGCTGGGAGAATGCGGTTCGCGAGATGAAAGCCATCATGGTCGCCAGCCGCATCGCGGCGCGCGGCTGAGCGGCGGCGTCCCGTCCGTTTATCGCCGCATCGAGCCGTGACACGATTCTTCTCATGAGCGATCCGAATCTCCCGTCCTCGCCGTCCGCCGCGCATAACCCGACGGCAGCCTCCGGCGTCGCGCCGCCGGGGCCGACGACGATCTACGGCGTGGGCACCGACATCCTGCAAATCAGTCGCGTCGTGGGCGTGATGACACGCACGAAAGGCCGATTCGCGGAGCGCGTGCTCGGGCCTGAGGAACTCAAGGTTTATTGCGCTCGTCAGAAGCGCTCCGAGGTGCGCGGGCTGGCTTATCTGTGCACGCGGTTCGCCGCGAAAGAAGCTGTCTCGAAGGCCATCGGTCTCGGGATGCGCTGGCCGATGACATGGCGTGCCGTGCAGACGCTGAACGCGCCCTCGGGCAAGCCGGTGGTGGTCGCGTCGGGTGAGTTGGTGCAGTGGCTTGCCGAGCGGCAATTGTCGATCGAGATTTCGATCACGGACGAAAAGGAATACGCGGTTGCCTTTGCAATCGCGTCACGTAATTTAGGCAACATTGGCAATATTGCATCGGAGAAAACGCAATGACGAAGCGCAGGCCGGGCCCGGTGATGCTGGACGTTGTCGGGCTGACCCTCAGCGAAGACGATATCCGTCGCATCGATCACCCGTTGACCGGGGGTGTCATTCTGTTCGCCCGCAACTTCGACGATCGCGCGCAACTGTGCTCGCTCACGAAGCAGATTCGCGACGTGCGCGACGACATTCTGATCGCCGTCGATCATGAAGGCGGGCGCGTGCAACGCTTTCGCACCGACGGGTTCACCCATCTGCCCGCGATGGGCAAGCTGGGTAAGCTCTGGCATGAGGACGTATTCGAGGCAACGCGCGTCACGACGGCCGTTGGCTATGTGCTTGCGTCGGAACTACGTGCCTGCGACATCGACCTGAGCTTCACGCCGGTGCTGGATCTGGACTACGGAACGTCTGCCGTGATCGGCGACCGTGCGTTCGACGCGGACCCGCGCGTGGTGGCGATGCTCGCCAAGAGCCTCAACCACGGCCTGTTGCTCGCAGGGATGGCGAACTGCGGCAAGCACTTCCCGGGGCATGGCTTTGTGGCGGCGGACTCGCATCACGAGATTCCCGTGGACGAGCGTTCGCTCGACGAGATTCTGTCGATCGATGCGCAACCGTACGACTGGCTTGGCATGTCGCTCGCAGCGGTCATGCCGGCGCACGTGATCTATCCGCAGGTCGACCCGAACCCGGCAGGCTTCTCGGCCAAGTGGCTCAAGGAGATTCTGCGCGGCAAGTATCGTTTCGACGGCGTGATCTTCAGCGACGATCTGTCGATGCAGGGCGCGAGCGCGGCGGGCGACGTTGTGACGGCCGCGCATGCGGCGCTGGACGCTGGCTGCGACATGGTGCTCATCTGCAACAGTCCGGAAAAGGCGGACCGACTGCTGCGCGAAATGAAGCCGGTGACCGACACCGTCTCGCAGCGTCGCATCAAGCATTTGCCGGGTCGTGGCAAGGTGCACGGCTGGGAGAAGATGCTGGCGCAGCCGGAGTATCAGGCGGCGAAGCGTCTGATCGCGGAGACGTTCGGCGGTTAAGACGAACGGACTGGGCGCAACCCTCGGGTCCTGTGTGTGGGTTGTTTCAACCCCAGAGGTGATCGATCGGTGACGCGCAGCGCAAACCATCGCCCCAAACAAAAAGCGCTCGACCCCGAAGGGACGAGCGCTTTTTTGTTACCCGACGAACCGCACCGCCCCAGAGCGCTGCGGTCGCAAGCCAGCGCTTAGGCGCGGCTCTTGTATTCGTCGGTACGCGTGTCGATTTCGATCTTGTCGCCGGTGTTCACGAACAGCGGAACCTGAACTTCCAGCAGGTCGTTGATCTTGGCGTTCTTCAGCACACGGCCAGACGAAGTGTCGCCCTTGACTGCCGGCTCAGCGTATTCGACGGTGCGAACGAGCGTCGTCGGCAACTGCACCGAGATCGCTTTTTCCTGGAAGAAAACGACTTCGCAGGGCATGCCGTCTTCCAGGTACTTGATCGCGTCGCCCATGTTTTCGGCTTCGACTTCGTACTGGTTGTAGTCCGCGTCCATGAAGACGTACATCGGATCGGCAAAGTACGAGTACGTCACTTCCTTGCGATCAAGGACGATGTCTTCGAACTTGTCGTCGGCCTTGTAGACGTTTTCGGAGTTGCCCGTACCCAAAAGCTTCTTGAGCTTCATCTTCACGACGCTGGCGTTGCGGCCCGACTTGCTGTATTCGGCCTTCAACACAACGTTCGGCTCGCCGGCGATCATAACGACGTTGCCGACGCGGAGTTCTTGAGCGGTTTTCATAAAAAAACGAGATCCTGTGACGAAATAAGCGATTTGCCGCTTGTTGAGCGCTTCCACGCGCTCATTCGCCGCTTGATTCCCGCGTCCGTTCGAAGAGAATTGGGCAGCAGGCTCAGCAGCAAAGCGTTGAAAAACCAGCTATTTTACCTGATTTTCGGCGAAGCTTGCCAGTTGCCGAGCAAGGTCAGGGAGTGTTGCCTGCGCGCTGGCCCAGGCCTGCGCATGAGGCTTTAGCTTGGGCAATGCCAACGCCAGAGCGGCCCAATCCGGCGGCGTGCTCGCATATCCGTTCCAGAGGTGCCAGAACGTGCGCAGCGCCTCGCGCGCGGTGTGTCCCAATGCTGGGGAGCCTGCGGGCAGATCGTCCAGATACAGGTCGAGAAACGCGTCGAGCTTTTCGTGATGTGCATTATCCTCCTGCGCATAGATATGCCAGACGAACGGCTTCGCCGCCCATTGCGCGCGCACGAAAGAGTCTTCCCCTCGCACGAAATTCAGATCGCATGCCCAGAGCAGGTTATCGAACTCGTGTTGCGGCACGAACGGCAGGCCGTAAGCCGTCAGCGCGCCGCGTGTCCCCGATTCGCGCGGCGCGAGCGTCTCACGTCCGAGCCATTCGCCGACAGCCGGGGCAATTCGACCTTGGGGAACGAGGCAGACCACGGGCGTGTCGCTTGCCGCCCATTGGGCAAGTAACGCCGGCAGTGCGACATTCTCATACGCAAACAGCGACACAATCAGCACATCTTGCGGCGCCGCAGCCAAGCCTAGCGTTCGTTTCCACCAGGCGTCGCGCAGCTCGGAAGACGCAAGGAAGGCGTCGCGCCGGGAAAACAGCTCCCGTTCGCGAATCAGTCCGCCGGTGCGATGCGTGAACCCTGGCAGGAAAAAGGTCTTGAGAAGTCCCAACTGCGGATGGATCGACTTCTGCAGGTGGACGTCTTCAACCCAATTTTCTGCACTCAGATATTCCAGATTGACCCAGGTCGGCGCGTTGCCCGCCCCTTGACGCTCGTGCATGGCCTGGATGTATGTGTCCGGGAGATGGCAGGCGAACCCCTCGATCACGATGTCGCCCGGCGCGTTGTCATGCGTGATCGGGCCGAAGTCGGCGTCCCAGTGCCGCACGTCGACGCCGTCGCAGCGCTGCCGAGCCTGCGTTGGCTCGATATCCGGGCGCAGATATCGGAAGCTCGCGAGATCGTCGACCCAGAGCCGCACCGACCATCCGTGCTCCCGAACGAGTTGGCGGGCCAGTCGCCAGCACACGCCGATGTCGCCGAAATTGTCGACAACGGTGCAGAAAAGGTCGCAGCGCGGCACCGGCGGAAGGTGGCTGGCGCTCGTGGTGGCGGGCGAGGGGGCCGGTGGGGACGCCGGTGCGGATGCGGTGGACAGGGGCATTGAGAAGCCGTAACGCGGATTGGTCTAAACTTCTAATTTTAGTCCCTCCTTGTATCAGTCGAGGCACACAAGGGACGCTCAGATCGCCAGAGTTCATGACCGAAGACGCCCACGACGTCACGCCACCGCGTAAGTCCCGCAAATCCAAAGCCACCGACGCCGGAAAG
Source organism: Pandoraea oxalativorans (assembly GCF_000972785.3). Classification (NCBI taxonomy): domain Bacteria; kingdom Pseudomonadati; phylum Pseudomonadota; class Betaproteobacteria; order Burkholderiales; family Burkholderiaceae; genus Pandoraea; species Pandoraea oxalativorans. The sequence continues at coordinate 4,605,918 of NZ_CP011253.3, read as the reverse complement.
CCGAAGCGCGAGCGCCGCAACGGTAACGACGGGCCGCAGATGCCAGCGGATGACGCCAGCGACGCCAACGACGCGCCGTTGTTCGATGCGCGCAAAGCGCTCGCGCAGTTGCCGAATCTGCCGGGCGTCTATCGCTACTACGATGCGGCGGGCAACGTTCTTTACGTGGGCAAGGCGCGCAATCTGAAGAAGCGCGTATCGAGTTACTTCAACAAGACGCAGTTGTCGCCGCGTATTGCGTTGATGGTCGCGCGCATTGCGAAGCTGGAAACGACGGTCACGCGCTCGGAGACGGAAGCGCTGCTCCTTGAAAACAATCTGATCAAGGCGCTGCATCCGCGCTACAACATCCTGTTTCGGGACGACAAGTCCTACCCGTTCCTCAAGCTCACGCAGCACAAGTACCCGCGCATGGCGTATTACCGTGGCTCGGTGGATCGTCGTGGTCAGTATTTCGGACCGTTCCCGAGTGCTTGGGCCGTGCGCGAGAGCATCCAGATTCTGCAAAAGGTCTTCCAGTTGCGCACCTGCGAAGACTCCGTCTTTTCGAATCGCACGCGTCCGTGTCTGCTTAATCAGATCGAGCGGTGCAGCGCGCCGTGCGTGGGCGCGATTCAGGACGAGGACTACGCGCGTGACGTGAACAACGCCGCCGCGTTCCTCTCCGGACGTCAAAAGGAAGTACTCGGCGCACTCGAAGACAAGATGATGGCTTACGCCGAAGCGCTCCAGTTCGAGCAGGCGGCGGTCGTGCGCAATCAGATGCAGGCGCTCTCCGGCGTGTTGCAGCAGCAGTCCGTCGAAACGGCGGGCGATGTCGACGCCGACATTCTTGCCGTAGCCTACGCTGGCGGTCGCGCTTGCGTGAACCTTGCGATGGTGCGCGGCGGACGTCACCTGGGCGACAAGGCGTATTTCCCGGCGCACGTCGAGCGGGGTGTCGAAGGCGGGATCGCGGACGAATTCGAGGAAGACGAAGTGCTCGCCGAGTTGCCGTCCGAGGATGATTCGGGCGATTCGGCCGCTGCCGTGGCAAAGCCGGAAGAGGGCGGCAACGATCCGTCCGCGCAAGTCGCGCAAGCCCCGTCCGCGTCGCTCGAATCGCGTCTGCTCGAAGCGTTCGTCGCTCAACACTATCTCGGCCAGTCGGTGCCGCCGGTGCTGGTGGTGAGCCATGCGCTGCCGAACGACGAGTTGCTCACCGCGCTCTCGGAGCAGGCGGGCCGCCGTATCGCGTTGGTGCGCCAACCGCAGGGCCAGCGACGCGCATGGCTCGACATGGCGTTGCAAGGGGCGCAGCTTGCGCTCACGCGTTTGCTGACTGAGCAGGGCAGCCAGCAGGCGCGCACCGGCGAGCTGATCCAAACCATCGGTCTCGACATCGACGATCCCGCGCTGCTGCGCGTGGAGTGCTTCGATATCAGCCATACGCAGGGCGAAGCCACACAGGCCTCGTGCGTGGTGTTCCATCATCACAAGATGCAGACGAGCGAGTACCGGCGCTACAACATCACGGGTATTACGCCGGGCGACGACTATGCCGCCATGCGTCAGGTGCTCACGCGCCGGTATGGCCGTTTGATGGAGGCGGCTGCTGCGACGGTGAGCGACGCCGCCGATCCGTCGTCCGTGGCCGCCGACGTCGCTCGTGCGGAGGCTGACACTTCCGTCGTGGCGGAAGGTGACGCGACCGAATCGACCGCACCGAGTGCATCGGTCGCCCCCGATGTCGCCGACGTCGAAGCCAATCTCCCGCAACTGGTGCTGATCGACGGCGGCAAGGGGCAGGTGGAGGTGGCGCGTCAGGTGTTCGTCGAGCTGGGGATCGATATTGGTCGCCTGGTTGGCGTGGCGAAGGGCGAGGGACGCAAGGTGGGTCTCGAGACGCTGATTTTCGCCGACGGACGCGCGCCGCTCGAACTTGGTCGCGAAAGCGCGGTGCTGATGCTGATCGCGCAGATTCGGGACGAGGCGCACCGGTTCGCGATCACCGGCATGCGGGCCAAGCGTGCGAAGGCGCGTCAGACGTCGCGCCTCGAGGAGATCGAAGGCATCGGTGCGAAGCGCCGTCAGCGTCTGCTGATGCGCTTCGGCGGTTTGCAAGGTGTCGTGTCGGCCAGCGTCGACGAACTGGCGAGCGTCGAAGGTATCTCGACAACGCTTGCCGAGCAGATCTATCGCCAGCTTCACTAGTTCAGTCCGTTCACCGGGGACGCCGGGCCGCTGCCTTCGCCGGAGGCTGTCGTCCCCCCTCGCTCCCCTCGCCCCCCTCATCATCCATCGTCACGTATCGCCGTGAAACAGCAAACGCATGACGGTGTCGTTATCGACGGTTTCCCCGGACAGCGTGCGGGCGAGCAACTCACCGCCGACGACCGGCGGCGCAAAAATCATGTCCGGCTGCACGCGCTTGAGTTTGCTCAGGTGCTTGCTGTCGTTCACTGAGGCGATGGTGCGCACGCTCGGTGCGATCTCTTTCGCGGCGAGCACGATGAACGCATTTTCGGAATCGTCCGCCCGCAGTGCGAGCACGGCTTTGGCATGGCCGATGCCCGCGTGGGTCAGCACGGTGTTGTCGCTGGCGTCGCCGTGCATGACGTCCGCTTCTCCCGGATAGGGATTGTCCGCGCCGCTGGCGATGACGACCGTCACCGGCCAGCCGCGTTTGGTGAGTTCGTGGTGGACGTTGACGGCCAGCGGCGATGCGCCGGCCACGATGAAGTGGTTTTTCCGTATCACGTGCGTGAATCTCCCCGCGAGAATTTTCTTGAGGTTGCCGCCGACGAGCGGGCCGATGACGACGGAGAGCGACGTCGCGAACACGCTGATCCCGAAGATGATGACCGACGCGGTGAACAGGCGCGCGTCGGTCGATACCGGCACGATATCGCCGTAGCCGACCGTCGTCATCGTGACGATGGCGAAGTAGAACGCGGTGGCGAGGTCGCCGACGCTCGGCTTGAACTCGCGCCCCAGATACATCGTGCCGAACGTCGCGTAGATCACCAGGGCGAACACGGCCACCAGCGTGTAGAGCGTGGCGGCGGCGAAGCTGGCCCGGTCGAATTCGGGCCAATACCAGAGCAACAGTCCGAAGCAGACGAGCGAGAGAACGAACGTCACGTCGAAGCGGATGTCGAGGTGGAAGTTGATGGCGGCGGCAAGGGCGAGCATGACCAGCGTGAATGCCCACGCAGTGCGCGCACGAATCACCAGTCCGCAGGACAGTGCGACGAGCGCCGTGCCGACGAGCGCGCGGGGCAGATGCGAGAAGTCGATGCGCTCGATGGCGTTCAGTCCGAACAGCAGCCGGGGCAGGTGCGTGGCTTCGATATGTTCGAGGGCCGAGAGGTCGCCGCGCACGAAGAGGTCGATGAGCAGTGAGCCGGGCACGCGCAGCAATACGGAGGCGACGAGCAGCAGGCCGTCGATGCCGACGAGTCCTGCGATCAGCACGTGCCGGGGAACGAGTGACCCGAGGGGCGGCCGGTGCAGGGCACTGCGCAGGGTTGACAGGGGCGAGTGCAGTTTCACGAGATCGGCGCTATTGGCGGGATGTTGCGAGCAAGATAGGGGCACACTGGCGCACATGTCAACCGGTGTGCGGTGCCGCGGCCTTGTCGCTAGGGGGCAGACACGGCACAATGCGGGTCTGGTACGGTTGCCGAGTGCGCCGTGTGTCGACGTTTGCCGAACTCATGCTGCCATGCCTTTTAATGTCCCCATATTCCTGACCTGGCTTCGGATCGTGCTGATCCCGCTGGTGGTCGGCGTCTACTATTTGCCGACGACGTGGTTGTCGTCCGTCGAGATGAACTGGGTGGCGTGCGCGGTGTTCGTGCTGGCGGCGCTGACCGACTGGTTTGACGGGTTTCTGGCGCGCCGCTGGAATCAGACGTCGGCGTTCGGGGCCTTTCTGGACCCGGTGGCCGACAAGCTGATGGTAGCGGCGGCGCTGCTGATGCTGTTGCAGATGGGACGGATCAACGCGTTGGTGGCGCTCATCATTATCGGGCGGGAAATTACGATTTCGGCGCTGCGGGAGTGGATGGCACAGATTGGCGCGTCGCGCAGTGTGGCGGTGCACCAGTTGGGCAAGATCAAGACGGCGGCGCAGATGGTGGCGATTCCGCTGTTGCTGTTCAACGGCACGGTGGCGTGGAACGGTTTGCGTTTCGACTCGCGATTCTGGGGCACGTGGCTGATTTACGTGGCGGCGGTTCTCACGTTGTGGTCGATGCTGTATTATTTGCGCCGCGCGTGGCCGCAGATTCGCGAGCGTGGCGGCGCACAGATGTGAGCGTAAGTCTCTGAATATGCGGGAAGTGCGCGGGATCTGTGCGGTGGAGGAGAAAAAACTTCACAAATTTTCAGTGCAGGTGCTTGACACTGAATCGACGTTTAGACATAATCTCCTTCTCGCTGCTACGGCGCTAGTCCGGCAGCGAAGTTTTTAGAAGTTGATGGATTGGTAGTACGCATGACAATGCGGGAGTAGCTCAGTTGGTAGAGCGCAACCTTGCCAAGGTTGAGGTCGCGAGTTCGAGACTCGTCTCCCGCTCCAGTTTTCACACTGGACATTAAGTGAGTAATCCTTGGTGTTCGGTGTCATGCGGGAGTAGCTCAGTTGGTAGAGCGCAACCTTGCCAAGGTTGAGGTCGCGAGTTCGAGACTCGTCTCCCGCTCCAAATCCAGAGGGAGGCCTGGCTTCCCTTTTTATTTGCCGAAAAGCCCACGGCGATCGATCCGACGGGCGCCCTCGATGGCAACAGCGAGTGGTTACAACGCGGCAGAGTATCCCGACGGCGGGATAGCAAAATGGTTATGCAGCGGCCTGCAAAGCCGTTTACGTCGGTTCGATTCCGTCTCCCGCCTCCAAAATTCAAAAGCCCTGACTTGTCAGGGCTTTTTCTTTTTCTGCACCGGTTTTCTCGTCCCCGAACATCCTCTCAGGCGCAATACAAGCACAGGCCCCCGGCCCGACATCACAACACCATCGCGCGCATGATCCGGCCGGTCGCTTCGTCGGCCGGGTAGAACGCTTCGAGCGCCATCTCGGCGAGCGTTACATCCACCGGGGTGCCGAATACCGTGGTCGTGCTGAAGAACGACAGCAGACCCTCGTTCGTGCGCAACTAGATTGGCGATGCGCGGTGCGAGACCGTCCGGGTGTAGCGACAGACGCAACACATTCACTGCGCCGCTCAGCAACGACGGGTCGACGCCCGCGAGCAGCGGCATCACCGCGCGATTTGCCGCGAGCAGGGTCCAGTGCCGGTCGACGGCCAGTGCCGGGTAAGGCTCGTGACCATCCAGTACCCGCTGGACGGCTTCACGCGCGACGCTCATGTCGGGGGCGTCGAACGCACGGGCCTCGAAGCGGGGCGCGAAGCCCGCCGCGACTAGCAGCGCGTTGCGCTCACGCAATGGAATGTCGAGCGCTTGCGCGAGATGCAGGAGCATCTCGCGGCTCGGTTGTGCGCGGCCCGTCTCCACGAAGCTCAGATGACGGGTGGAAATCTCGGCTTCCAGCGCGAGGTCGAGCTGGCTCATGCGTCGACGCTGGCGCCAGTCGCGCAACAAGGTTCCGATAGCAGGTGTCGTCATGAAGCGGAGTATGGGGCGGTTGGAGAATGGCAGCCATTACCTCGCAGGTAATCGACGGTGCGTCGCGCAATCGAGAAGATTATAGCCAGCGAGACACGATGTCTCGTCCTCCTGAGCATCACAGCTACCGCTGGGGTGTCGGGATCCGACTCACTCCAGTGGAGGTCATCATGATGTCATCCGGTCAGTCCTCGCTTGAGGCTTCTAGCCACCATTCGCTTCATTCGTCCTCCCGCGCTTCGATGCTCGTGCGCGTCCTGCTCGCCGACGCGCTGGTGAGCGGTGCCGTCGGGGTGTTACAGGTACTCGCCGCCGCACCGCTGGCGGGGCTGCTGGACCTGCCCGCCGCAGGACTGCGCATCACGGGCCTTATCCTGCTTGCCTACGCGGCCGCACTCGTCTGGCTGGTGCGGCGCACTGCGCTACCCACGGGGGCCGCATGGACGGTCATCGTCATCAACGTGATCTGGGCACTCGATTGCGCCTTGTTGCTGGCATCGGACTGGATCGCGCCCAACGGGCTGGGCGCGGCCTTCATCGGTATTCAGATCGTCACGGTGCTGGTGTTCGCCGAACTGACGTTCATCGGACTTCGCCGCCGTCGGCAGGTGTCTGTCTGATGGGCGGAGTGCCCCCGCGACGTCACGAATTTACGGTTATAACAGCGGGGGGCGTCAGCCCCGGTTTCCCAAAATTCAAAGCCCTGACCCGTCAGGGCTTTTCCTTATCTCGTCCGAGATTCTTCCTTTGATTTCCGACCCTCGTGCCTCGGCAGGGTGGGTGTGTCGCGTCCTCTTCGACAGACAGCCTCCCGCCGTATCGATTGGGCAATTGCGTGGCCGTTGCGCGATCAAATCTTGCCTAGTATTGCCTATCAGGTAACTTCGAAATAAGCGCTATGCCGAATTTTGTTCCGACAACCTGAAGGGAGTTTATAAATGCTTAGGAGTACAGTTTATGAAGAGGGATCAGTATTCGGATAATCGTTCATCATCGGGGGATCGGATCGCCGTCATTGGTATTTCGTGTCGCTATCCGGGGGCGAACGGCCCCAATGAGCTGTGGGAAAACGTACTCGCCAAACGCCAGCAATTCCGATCCATTCCGCAGTGTCGTGCCCGGCGAGAGGACTATTACAACGAAGACCGCGCCGTGCCGGACCAGACGTATGCGTGGCAAGCCGCCGTCATCGATGGTTACGCGTTCGACTGGCAGGCGCGCCGAATCCCGAAAAGCGCATTCGAGGCGACGGACATCGCGCACTGGCTGGCGCTCGACATGGCCATCGAGATGCTTGTCGATGCAGGCTACATCGGCGAACGGCGTTTGCCGAGACAAACAACGCGGGTGATTGTCGGAAACACGCTCACCGGTGACATGAAGCGGGCGAACGACCTGCGTCTGCGCTGGCCTTACGTACGGTCGTGCCTGCGTGCCGCCGCCGCGTCGGCGCAATGGACGGGCGATGCCACGATGGCGCTTGAGCGTCATATGGAGTCCTTCTACAAGGCCCCCTTCCCGCAGACCAACGAAGATTCGCTGGCCGGCGGTCTGTCGAACACGATCCCGGGACGCATTGCCAATTATCTGGACCTGAACGGCGGCTGCTTTACGATCGACGGCGCTTGCAGTTCGTCCCTCCTGGCGATTCACGCGGGCGCATCGAGTCTTGTCGCCCGTCAATGCGATTTCGTGATCGCGGGCGCGGTCGATATCAGTATCGATCCCTTCGAACTGGTTGGTTTCGCCAAAGTCGGCGCATTGACGCCGACACAAATGCGCGTCTACGACGTGCGTGGCGATGGTTTCATCCCGGGCGAGGGATGTGGCTTTGTCGGTCTGAAGCGTATGGACGACGCGCTTCGGGATCACGACAAGATCTATGCCGTTCTGGATGGCTGGGGCATGTCGTCCGATGGTGCGGGGGGGATCACCGCGCCCAAGGCACAGGGACAGCACCTTTCGCACATGGCGGCCTACCGGTGCGCGGGCGTATCCCCAAAGCGCCTCGACTTCGTAGAGGGACACGGTACCGGAACCGTCGCCGGTGATCGGGCCGAGTTGCGCGCGCTGGGTATGACGCTGTCGGAATCCGAGCGCGATCACAGTTGCGGCGTCACGTCGTTCAAGTCAATCGTCGGCCATACCAAGGCCGCCTCGGGGATGGGGGCCTTCATCAAGAGCGTGATTGCCGTGAATCAGCGCGTGCTGCCCCCTACGGCAGGATGTGAACAACCGCACGAAGCATTTTCGGGTGAAGCGCGCAGCTTGTACCCGTTGATACGTGGTGCGGTACGAAGCGCCGACGAGACGCTGAGATGCGGCGTGTCCGCCATGGGGTTCGGCGGCATCAATGTCCACGTCACGCTGACCTCCCCCGATACCGCACCGCAGGCCACGCTACAGAACAACCGCGACGACAGAAGCGCGATGGCGAGTTGGCAGGACAGTGAGATATTCCCCCTGAGCGCTTGCTCGTTGGACGAACTCAGACGCGTCGTCGGGCTTCTGCGACGCGACGTGACCGGCATCAGTCACGCGGAGCTCTCGGATCTCGCAGCGCGGTGCGCCCACGATCTGGATAACGCAAGGTCGTGGCGAGCGGCGATTACGGCGGATTCTCCGGAGCAGCTCGCAGAGCGACTCGCTTCGCTGGATCGGGCGCTGGCCAATACGCGTTCGGGCGAAACCCTCGTGGACCGTTCGCAAGGTTACGCGTTCGGGAATCCTGCCGAGCCGCCCGAGGTCGGCATGCTATTTCCCGGGCAGGGCGCTCAACAACTGGGGATGGCGCGCGCACTGATCGAGCGTTATCCGTGGGCCCGCGATTTTTCGGAACAGGCGCAACGATGGGTCGCGAAGCACGGCCCCCATGAGTTGCTGAGCGTCGTTTCCCCGGCGCTTGACCGGTTTCCTCACCGTCGCCATCGGGGCGAACTCATTCAGACGTTGCAGAAGACGGAGTGGGCACAGCCGTCGATCGTTTTCGCGTCGTTGCTTTGGTTGCAGATGCTCTCGCGTCTGGGCATTCGACCGACGTGTGTCGCCGGACATAGTCTGGGCGAATTGGTCGCCTTCCATGCGGCAGGGGCGTACGACATGCAATCCGCGGTGGAACTGGCGGCGGTGAGAGGGCAGGCGATGTCAGCCCATCGAGATCGACCCGGTGCCATGCTGGGGCTCGCATGCGGGCATTCCCAGGCGAAGCGCTTCACCGAAGTGACGCAATCCAGCGGCTACGCGATTGTTGCGAACGTCAACAGCGACAGTCAGGTCGTGGTCTCCGGGGAAGCGAATGCCATCGACGCCGTCCAAAGCGCGGCGTCGCAGGCGGGCGTTGCGACGGCCCGTTTGCCCGTGAGTAACGCCTTTCACTCTCGACTTGTGGCATCGGCAGCGGATGCACTGCGTGATCGTTCGCCCGTCGCGCACGAGTGCGGCGTGCTCAACTGTGTGCTGATTTCCAGCACCGACGGACTGGAGGTGCCGCAAGGGGTTGGACTGCGAGATCACTTTGCCGATCAGGTGCTCCGCCCGGTCGATTTCGTCACGACGCTCAAATCCATGGCGAGGCACGTCGACGTCATGCTCGAAGTGGGGCCGGGCAATGTGCTCACGAATCTCGCGGGCGGCACTGCGGCAACTCAGGCGTTGCGATGCCTGCCCGTGGAGTCCAAGGCCGAAACCTGGTCCGATATCAATTGGGCGCTGGCGAACCTGCATGCGTCAGGCACAAGTATCAAGTGGCACGAGTTGCACGCCAGACGTCTCGTTCGTCCGTTTGTCGGCGTCAACGACAGGGCGTTCATCGTCAGCCCGTGTGAGCGCTTGGCACCGCGTATCGGTGACGCGCACACGCGAGACCTGCCTCACCCGCGCAGCGAAATGGCCTCGCAACCCGCAACGCTTTCGCCCGTTGTCGATACTCATGCGGCAGTGGAAGAGGATGCGTTCGGTCGGGCGATGACAACGACCGGAGCAAGCCCACATCCGGCGCCAGTGCCGATGCTCGCGACGGCGCACGAGCCGCAGACGACGACTGCATGGTCCGTGCTCAAACGCTTGTCTTCGACGATCACTGGCTTTTCGGCGTCGGCCATTGAGTCAGGCACCCGTCCGCTGGACGACCTCAATCTCGACTCGATCAAAACGGCCGACATGATTGCGCGCGCGAGTGAAGCGCTCGGTATTGCACCGGGTACGCTCGACGTGACCGCGCTGTCGGTCATGACGTTGGGCGGCATTGCGCAAGCGATGGATGCCGTGACGGGCACAGGTGGCGGATCCGAAGCCGTGCACGACGTCACACGTGACATCCCACCCGACGTCGCACCCGAGGTCACAGCCGACGTCACCGAAGTGCTGTTCGACGAAGTGTCGCGTGTCACCGGTTTTGACAAGGCGCACCTGACACCGACATTACGCCTGCTGGACGACCTCAATCTGGATTCCATCAAGGCGGCCGCGGTACTCGGCGAAGTCATGCGCAGGACCGGAGCGGAGGGAAAGCTCGAGGCCACCGCGCTGGCTTATGCCGCGCTTGGCGATATTGCCGATGCAATCGGCAAAGCGTTGGGAGGGGGCACGGAAGTGCCTCGCGCAGCAGCGTCCGATCTGGTCGCTGGGGCCGATGTCAACCCGACTGATCTCGCCAACGTGATCGCCACGCCGACCCCGGCAGCATGGGTGCGGGCATTCGAGCTGGTCGCCGTGCCGACGGCACCGCAGTCGAATTCGGATGAGGTGTCGGGCAAGCGCTTTCGTATCTGGCCCGTTGAGAAGACGGATACGACTTACCGTGAAATCGCGGAAGTCCTCTCGTCGGCTGGCGCAGACGTCGGCGTCGATTTAGGGGCGCAGGGCGATCATGCGGCGCACTGCGTTGTGGTGTTGCCCCGGCGACCGAGCCTCACGCCAGCGTCGGGGAGGGCGTACATCGCATCGCTCGTCGAGCCGTTGCACAGTGCGGTCGCCGTCGCCACCCGACTCGGTTGCACCAGCATCACATTCGTTCAGTTCGGATTAGGCGAGCTATTTGGCCTACCGTCACGTTCTGCGTCGAGTTCTCCCGAGACGTCTTGTGCGCAGGCATTTGCGGCGAGCTTGCGGATGGAGCGCCCCGACTGGCGCGTTCGGATTCTGGATTTTCCCTCGTCCATCCCGGACGAACTCGTGGCGCGTCGGCTGCTGGAGAGCGTGTCGGACCCTGCGAAATACTTGCAGCGCTTTCATAACGATGTGGGCAAACCGCACTCGCTGGTGCCCCGCGTCGTCGACATCGATGTGCTGCCCGCGCGTCCGATCGAATGGTCCGACGCCGATGTGATCCTGGCGACGGGCGGTGCAAAGGGGATTACGGCGGCGCTGACGCAGGCGTTTGCGAAGCGCACGCGTGCCCGTGTGGCGCTCGTCGGAAGGGCGAGCGCGGACGCCCCCGAAGTTCGCGCCACGCTCGCCGGGTATGCGCGAGAGAACCTCCGCGCCGAGTATTTTTCCTGCGACTTGTGTCGTCCCGGGGCCGTGGCGGAACTGATCAGGGACATCGGCCAACGACTCGGCCCCGTTTCGGGACTCATTCACGGTGCAGGCCACAACGTGCCGAGGCGCATCGAGCAAGTCAGCGTCGAGCAAGCCATCGACGAAGTTGCGCCGAAGCTGCAATCGCTGCTCGCACTCGATCGGGCATTGGGGGCGCATCCGCTAAAACTCGTGGTGGGTTTGGGATCGATCATCGGCGTCACGGGAATGCCGGGTAACGCATGGTATGCGTTTGCGAATCAGGCGATGGACGTTGCGTTGGCTACGCTGGGAGCAAGACGCCGCGATGTTTCGACTTTGACGCTGAAGTACAGCGTCTGGTCCGATATCGGTATGGGGGTCCGTTTGGGGAGCGTCGCGCGATTGTCGGCGCTTGGGATCGCCGCGATTTCGCCGCGTGAGGGCATCGAGCATTTTCTCGGCCTTATGCTGGGGATGCCACCATCGAAGCGAATTGTCGTTGCGGCTAGCCTCGACGGTCTTGAGACGTGGCAGTCGATGATTGCGCCTCCTTCACGGGCGAGCGGCTTCGTGGACAATGTCGTCCGGTATCAGCCCGGCGTCGAAATCGCGTCCCGGACGCAGTTGTTGCCAAGCCGCGACCCGTATCTGACCGATCACGAATACCACGGGGTGCTGCTGTTTCCGACGGTCTTCGGACTCGAGGCGATGGCGGCCTGTGCGCAAGCGGCGGTGGGAAAAGCGTTGCCGATTCGGTTCCGGTTCGAAAATGTCCGCCTCGACCGCCCGGTGATCGTGACGAACAACGGCGCGAATATCGAAGTGCGTGCGTTGGTACGCCCTAGAAAGTCGAGCGCAGAACCGGTTCGGGTCGATACCTCGATCAGTGCCGAACAGTCGGCCTATCGTTCCCCCCACTTCGCGTGTACGGTGGTTTTCGAAGCCGAGGAGCACGTGCATACAGCACTGGCCTGGCCCGCAAGTCCAATCGCGCATCTGGCCCCGGGCGATCTCTACGGGCGACGCTTGTTTCAAGGCCCGCTGTTCCAGAGAATCAGGGAGATCTATGCCCTCGATTCGTCCGGCTCGCTGACCACTGTCGACGCGTCGGATCAAAGTGACGAACCGCGATCCTTTGTTGCCGGAGATCCGTATTTCAGGGATGGTTTATTGCAAACGTCGCTGCTCAGCGCGCGGGGCGAGTTTCTGCCCGCGAACATCGAACGCATCGAATGCTACGCGTCAAGCGCGGGCAAGCATGGGCCGCATCTGGTCAGAAGTCAGGTGATATCGCGCACGGAAGATGCCATCGTATCGGACATCACAGCGATATCGGCCGACCGAAGTATCGTCGAGCGGATTGTCGGGTTTCGAATTCAGCGCGTATCGGTCGATGATCAGGCCCCCGGCCCCGAGGACTGGGTGGACCCCGGTCAACGAGACGAAGCGCTCCTCAGGCGCACCCTTCAGTCGGCGTGCGAAGCGCTTTCCTGTGAGACGCCGCACGTCTCGCTGCGCTATGCCCCCGAACTGTCGGACATGGAGCGTTCTCTTCGACGCGCTCGCGAGACGCCGCAACTGGTGGCGCTCGTCGAATCTACCGTGGCATTCCTTGCGCCGAAACTCGGCGAGACACACATCGATATTGTGTGGGAGGACAGCGGAAAGCCACGTCTTTCCGGAGGGCTTGGCGAGCGAATCGGTGTGTCGCTGGCGCATGACGGGTCGCACTGCACTTACGTGTGCGGCGCGGGGGATCAGGGCTGCGATGTTGAGCCGATTGTCAGTCGGGACGCGCCGGAGTGGCGTCGCTTGTTGTCGAACGAATCGGCGAGCCGACTCGTTGATCTCATGCGCGAAGGCGACACGCTCGACGAAGCGGGCACGCGCTTGTGGTGTGCTTTCGAGGCGGGCGTCAAATCGCTCGGCGAGCGCAGCATCAAGCTGACACCGACGCAGCGTTCGGATGGTGCTGTGCTGATCGTCGCGCGGGCGGAATGCAACCGTCGGGCGGTGACGGTCCTGACGCTGCCATGCGACATGACGCGGCATGCGAGAAAGATGTTCGCGGTGGTCGTGCGAACGGCGGATAGCACGGGGAGCGCGGGGACCGGGGATAAGCCTGTGAGCGCCGGGTCTGCCGACGCGCTGGGCGGCCCTGGCGGATCTTCCTCGCCCGAACCGTCACGATTGCATATGCCGGTAGCACCGTACGTCACAACGACACGATTTCGCGTCGCGTACAAGGACGCGAGCCCACCGGTGCTCACGCTGACGGCGGCCACGCTTGCCCAGTGGATGGGACGGCTGAGAGAGGAGCACACCGTAGATTTCGGCCGCCAGATGCTCGACGAATTCGATACGGGGATTTATGGCATGGCGACCAATCACGCCCGCATCGAATCGCTGGCGAGACCGGATACGACGGATCTCATCGAGGGACGATTCTGGTTCACTCGCCAATATGGCCGAGGTGATTCCTCAATGGATCAGTTGCTTGAATGGCACAGGATCGACGCTGCCGGTCGCCATCAGTTGATTGCGCGGGCGCGCATGGCAACGACATGGACGCGCATCGTGAGTCATGGGGTGATCGCCCCGTCTCCGTTGCCCGCCTTCTATGGCGATTGGTTGAGACCTCGTCTCGACGCGTTTAATCGTGCGAAGGCAGCGGGCGAGTTCGTCGAGTCCGGAGACGAAACATCGCCACTGACGTCACCCGCGCTCTTTACGGCGCCAGCGACGCCCAGGATGACGTCGATACTCTGGCGAAAGACGTTCGAGACCTCGTTGAGCAATGCCAATCTCGTCGGCAACGTCTATTTCGCGAACTACTACCAGTGGCAGGAGGCGACGCTGGAGCACTACATTCAACGTATCTCGCGCGATCTGCCGCATCCTTCTGCGGCAAGAGAAGGGCTGCATTGTCTCTCGGCTTGCGTGAACCATCTTCGCGAGGCCATGCCCTTCGATTCGATCGAAGTCGTGATGGCGCTTCAGTGCCTGCACGCCGAGGGCTTCGAACTTCGTTTCGAGCACTATCGACTCGAACGCAACGACGTGCGAGTCAAGCTCGCGGTCGGATCGACGTGTCACGTCTGGACGGGACGCGGACCCGCCGGGCAGCCCATCCAACCCCGGGCGATGCCCGAGGTCTTGCGAGCTGCGTTGCTCGATGCTTGCCATGCGTTCGAGTCCGCGCCCGCCGAAGAGGCCGGATAAGCGACGGTTCGTCGGGGGGCACGTGTCGGCCCCCTTCGACATCTGTGGCGCCCGCACGCTCCGGAGGGGCGATTCTTCGGTCGACCGCGCAATGTCGGGCGAAGCACTCGGCATGCGCCGAGGGGCGGTCCGTTAGTCCACGCGCCGCCAGACTGAGATCGGCACATCGCCGTTCGGACGCGGCGTTACGCGGTAGCTCAGCTCGCCACCCTTGAGTTCGTAATTGCGCTTCTGCTGTTCCCCCTCCCAGTTGGGGAAAGAGGCGTTCTGAATGTGGAACGTCAGCGTGGCGTCGGCCGGATCGATGCTGATCGTGCCCGTGTGCGTACTGGAGCCCATGACCGCCGCCTTGTACTCTGCGGGCGTCCCCGCGCTCTTGTCGCCCGATGCGAATTTGGGTCGTTCCGCCTTGAAGATCTGCAGGGAGTAGTTTCCCTTCGCGTCGATGACCAGCAGGCCCTTGGGCGCTGCGCCATAGTCGCGCGCGAGAGAGCCGTCCGGATGCCGGACATCGGCCGCGACCAATGTCCATGTGCCAGCGAGTGACGGCGCAACCGATGGCGTCGCGGCGCGTGAGCCCGTCGTCAACAGTGTGCACAACGAGAAGGCCGCGCTGAGCATGCCGCGCTTAAGCATCGTCTGAGCGTTCATAAGGTGATATCTCCGTTGCCGGAAGGAGGTGAGAGGGATGGCCGGGGAGGGCACGCGCAGATCGTGCGAGACACGCGGGCCGACCCGGTACCGTCGTCGATGATAGCCAGATGAACGATGCAGTAAATGCGATAATTCGGCATTGATTCTTCAGAAAAACTGGACGATGACGATCCCGAATCTCGACATGGATGCCCTGCGGACGTTCCTCGCGACCCGGCAACTGGGCAGTCTGAACCGTGCGGCAGATCGCGTTGGACGTTCGCAATCGGCCGTCAGTCAACAGATGCGCAAGCTCGAAGCGCAGGTCGGAGAGCCGCTGTTTCGGCGACAAGGGCGAGGCCTGATGCTCACCGACGCGGGCGAACTGATCCTCTCCTATGCGCACCGCATCCTCGATCTCAACGACGAAGCCGTTCGCGCGGTTCGCGGGGCGTCGGTCGAAGGCGTGGTGCGCTTCGGTCTGCCGGGCGACTTCGCCGAAACGTGGTTACCGGCGGCGCTCGGGCAATTCAAGAAGACGCATCCGGGCGTGCGCGTGGAAGTTGGCGTCGAACGCAACGGCGTGTTGCTCGAAGGGTTGGACCGGGGGGAGTTAGACCTCGTCCTCGTGATGGGAAACGAAAGCCGGTCCGATGCCGAGCCCCTCGCCCTGTTGCCGATGACGTGGATCGGACCTGTCGGTGTCGACGTAGTGCTGACGCCAGGCATTGCGTTGGACCTCGCGCTGTACAACCCGCCGTGCTTCTTTCGTCGCGCAGGCATCGAGGCGCTCGATGCCGCAGGCATTTCGTGGCGGCTGGCCTACACGACGGCGAGTCTGCAGAGTCTTTGGTCGGGGGTGGCCGCAGGACTTGGCATCACATTGAGAACGGCGGCCGGTCTGCCGCCGTCGTTACGACGACTCGGGGCAAAAGAGGGACTGCCGCCGCTGCCGTCGGTAGCCCTCTGCCTGCACGCGGGCCATCGGGACACGTCTCCCGCATTGGCGCAGCTCAAGCGCGTGGTGACGGAATGTGCGGGCGCGAACCTCCCCGCGTGAGTGGACACCATCGCGACGTTCGCACTGCGCACCGCAGTTCGATTTCTGCGTGGTCGCGCCAGTCGTGGAATCGTAGAATGCGCAATTGACCCGAAAGAGCCGTCTGAGCTGTCTGAGCCGTATTGCCGCTTCGCGATGTCCGCAAGCGAATCGACGACGCCACGCGAGAACGCATTTCAAAAGCCGGACAAATGGGCGAATAAGCGAATCGGCCACCGAACGCCTGACGCTCAGGCCAGCGCCACCCGATTCATCATAAACGTCTGACGCGTTTCGAATCCCATACGCTTGTAAAGCGCGATAGCGGTTTCGTTGTCGTCTTTTACGTGAAGGAATGGGGTATCGCCGCGCGCGCGGATTTGCTTGCGCAGGATGTTCATCAGGCGTCCCGCGAGCCATTGGCCGCGATGGCGCTCATCCACACAGACCGCGCTGATTTCCACGTAGCCGTCCAGACGCATGCGCTCGCCCGCCATCGCAATCAACTCGCCGTCGGCACGAATCCCAATGTAGTTGCCCATCTCGATCGTGCGCTTGCCGAACGGCCCGGGACGCGTGCGCTGCGTGAGCGCGATCATCTCCGGGACATCGCTCGCACCGAGTTGCACGACCCCTTCTTCGTTAAGCGCGTCGACATTGCCTGCATCCACCATCTGAATCACGGAAAACACGTGATCGTGATGAATGCCGTCCATCGGCGGCAACGCTTCCAGCGACGGCAGAAACACAAAGCCACCTTGCGCAATGAGCGATGCCAGCGCATGAAACGCCGCCTGGGTCGTATTCGCCACGCCAGCAAACGGCGCCACGTCGGCTTCGTATCGCCGTGCCAATTCAGTCCCTTGCGCGAGAGGGGATTGCTTCGTCACCAGTGCATTCCACGTCGGATTGTCGAGACGGTGATGATTCGGATGTTCCATGAGCGTTTCCCTTGCCGATGCCGTAAGGCTGATTTAAACCGCGTGCCCGAGAATCGCCGTTGCGATCGATACCGTCGCACCGAATCCAACAAGAAAGGCGAGCGTGCGCACGACCGGAATACCGGCGACATAAACGACGTAATGCACGATGCGTGCGATCAGATACAGCTTGGCGGCGAAAACCGTGGCGGGCGTCGAAATTCCGGCCAGTGCGGCAATTAATACGAGCGGCGCAAAGACAGCGAGGTTTTCCACTGCGTTGGCGTGCGCTCGTTTGGCGCGTTGCATCCATGCGGGCGGCGCTGCCTCGGACGTCTGTCCGGCAACTTCCGGCACCGGATTGGCCATCGCGCGCATCGGTTCGCGCAGTACGATCCCGGCCAGAATGTAGGGAATCCACATGGCCGCCGTCAGCAATGCCACGAGGGTGAGGTAATACAGTTCCGCTGTGAGCTTCACGGTGTCCCCTTATTGGAAGTCATTGAATATGAGGCAATTCTAGACATCCGGGGACGACAGGAATATAGTCGCAAATGACAATATTAAAGTCATTTGCGACATGAGGATTTGCGTTTTTGCGCTGGATGGTGCGTTCGATACCGGCCTCACGGCCATCCTCGACACACTCTGCACGGCCAACGAACTCGCCATGCTGCGCGGGGCCGATGTGGCGCCGTTTGACGTGACTGTCGTCGGCACGAAGTCGCGCATCAAGACTGCACAGGGGATGACGATGGCCGTCGAACCGGCGCGCGACGTCGAGCACTCGACGCAATTGCCCGACTGGGTGGTCGTGCCGGCGCTGAACGCCAAGCTGCCGGACGTCCTCGTACCGGCGCTAGCGAGGCGCGACGTGGAAGATGCCAAGTCCTATCTGCGCACTTGGCACGAGCGGGGCATCGGCATCGCGGCAGCCTGTATCGGCACGTTCGTGGTGGCCGACAGCGGCTTGCTCGACGGCGAGGAAGCGACGACGACATGGTCGCTCGCACCGCTGTTTCGCGAGCGATATCCGACGGTGAAGCTGAGCGATTCGCGAATGGTCGTGGAGTCGAACGGGCGGGTGACGGCCGGTGCGGCGATGGGGCACCTCGACCTCGCGCTCTGGTTCGTACGGCAGGCCAGCCCCGAGCTGGCGTCGCACGTCGCGCGATTCCTGCTGATCGACAACCGCTCGTCGCAGGCGCAGTACATCATCCCGGACTTTCTCGCGCACGCCGATCCACTCGTCGAACGCTTCGAGCGATGGGCGCGCGAACATATGTCGCAGGGCTTCTCGCTGGAGAGTGCCGCGCAGGCATTGCATGTGCATGTGCGAACGTTGCAACGTCGTATGGAGCAGGTGCTCGGCAAGTCGCCGCTGGCGTTCTTCCAGGATCTGCGCATTCAGCGAGCGAGACAACTGGTGTCGAACGGTTGCGATCTCGACACCGTCGCGACAGAGGTCGGCTATGCGGATGCCTCCACGCTGCGCAACCTGCTCAGACGCAAGCTCGGTCGCACCGTGAAGGAGCTTCGCAGCGATTGATGTGAGTGCACCTTCGCATGGGGGACTCGGTGCGTTATGGACACTGCGCCGGGAATGCTTGAGAATCACGTCGCCTGAACAACTGCGGCCGCCCCGCCTGCCGGGTACCGCCTCTTACCGCCGCACGCTATGACCTACGCCTCCACGTTTATCTTCGCCGCGAAGTCGTTCGACGACGCGTTTCACCGTCTCGACCAGACCATCGCGCAAGCAGCACGCAGCATTCCGGGCTATCTCGGCGAGGAGGCGTGGGAGAACCCGACCACGGGGCAGGTCTCGAACGTGTACTACTGGGCGTCGCTCGAAGCGCTCGATCAATTGATTCGGCATCCTGCGCATCTGGAAGCCAAGGCGGCGCAGGCGAACTGGCTCAACGGCTATCAGGTCGTCATCTCGCAAGTGCTGCGCACTTATGGCGACGGGAAACTGCCGCACGTGCTTGCCGCACCGGCAACGACGTAACGAAAACCCGTCTGCGCGAAGCTCAGAACCCGATCTGTTTGAGGAATTCGTTCACCGGCTCCGACCACATCTTGCCGCCGTAAGTGAGCAGCATGTGACCGTCGTGCCCGACGACATCCTCCGTGTGGACGAACTTCGCCGGACTGCCCGACGCGGCGAAGGCGTCGAACCATTGTTTCGGCGCGTCCGGTCCCCAGTACTGGTCGTTGTGCGCGTACAGCCAGAGCCCCGGGATTTTCGTCGTCTTGCCGAAGTCGCCGTAGACCGTTTCCATCTGCTCGGGATCGCAGCTGTGTTGCGGTGACAACTCCGGTGAGCCGCCTGCGCCGCCGGAGAAGTTGATGTAACCGACGACGCCCGGCGGATTCGTCGCTGCCGTGGAGACGGTCGTGAAGCCGCCGACCGAGCGGCCCTCCAGCACCACACGATTCGTGTCCGCCCAGGGCTGCGCCTGCACCCACTTCAACGCCGCGAGGTTCGCTTCGGCCGTGACCTTCGCGAGCTTCCCGAAGTCGGGACGTCGCACGCATTGCCCGTTCTTGAACGACGAACCGGAGTTCTCGCGATCCGGCCCGCCCGTCAGACCATACCCGACGCGAATCGGTGCGACGATGGCGAATCCCCGCGCCAGCCAGAACCGCACGTGACCCTTGAGAATCGGCGCATCGAGCTTCGCGCGAACCAGCGGATCCCCCGAACGTCCGTGCTCGAAGATCAGCACGGGGAACGGGCCGTTGCCCGCCGGTTTGTAGACTTCCGTATGCATGGCGATGTCGCCACCGAAGGTACTCGCCCCGGGCACGACGATGCCCACGATTTCGGGCTTGACGTCCGTCTGCGACGCAGTGGCGCTCGTAGGCGATGCGGGGGAGTCGCCCATCGCCGCGAACGACGTCGGCATCGAGACGAGCAGAGCAGTCAGCGCCGTGGCGCAGAGCGAACCGGTGCGCTTGAGCGCGCATGCAGCGAAGCGTGTCATGTGAGGGACGATCGTGAGGACGGTTACGTGGGATGCGCCAGGTGGACTGACAAGCCGACGCTATCGTACTTCGCGCCGTGTGACAGCGACACTCATTCGAACGGCTGAGGATGTCGTACCGTCGATGGGAGATATGAAGGCGGCGCTCACCGGGATGGACCCTGCCCGCGCCAGCGAGATCGATGCGGGGTACTACCGCGCGGTGCGCGGCGACCTCTATTGACGACCGGTGTGCCGGTCCTGCGCAATAGCGCTTAGTTCTGCGTGCCCGCCGACTCTTGCGCGCGGCGCAGACGCTCGCGGCTGTTCGTGAGGTGCGTGCGCATGGCGGCGCGTGCGGCTTCCGGGTCGCGTCGCGAAATCGCGTTGTAGATGTCCTCGTGTTCGCGATTCACGCGATTGAGATACGACACCTGATCGTCGTCGGCAAGCGCTGCCGAGTTCACGCGCGTACGCGGAATGATCGTGTTGCCGAGTTGTTCGAGGATGTCGTGGAAATAGCGGTTGCCGGTCGCGCTCGCCACTTGCAGGTGGAAGGCGACGTCGGCCGTCACGGCGTTGCCGGTGCGCTGGCGCACGTGCATCTCGAAGTCGTCCAGCGCCTGACGCATGGCCTTGAGTTGCGCGTCCGTGCGACGGTTCGCCGCCAGACCTGCCGCTTCCGTCTCGAGCGAGATGCGCAGCTCCAGAATCGCCATCACGTCGAGCATCGTCAGAATGCTGTTCGTGTCGACCTGCAACGCATTCTCACGCGGGGCTTCGAGCACGAAGGTGCCGATGCCGTGACGCGTCTCCACCAGTTGTGCCGCCTGCAGCCGCGAAATCGCTTCGCGCACCACCGTGCGGCTCACCCCCAGACTTTCCATGATCGCCGACTCGGTCGGCAGCTTGTCGCCCGGACGGAACGTACCGGCGCGAATCTGCTCGGACAAGGCACTCACCACCTCCTCCGTGAGGCTGCGAGACTTGCGGCGAGGACGTGCGGGCAACGGGCTGGTCATGGACATGGCGTCGGTTGGAATTGTGGGTGACGATGAATGGCAAAAACGCCCCCAGTTTACCTTATCGACCGTCGCATACATACGACAACCGATAAGAATCGACCGCCAATGCCACAGCCCAGACGCTACCGGGCACTGACGGCCGAAAAGACTGCGTTGTGCGACTTCTCGCGACCACTCTCCAGCACTTGCTGCCCTCCGGACCGGCACGCGCACAGCGTCGGCCCGAACGGCGTTACACCTTAGGAACGCGCATCAGAAATCGACGCGGATGCCGAGCATGCCGACGAACTGCGAACTCGTCGCCGACGGCGTGCTGTTCTGCGAGTCGCCCACGACCGGACCTGCGTTGATGATGCTCACGCCGTTCGCCGAGATCGACTTGCCGTTGGCGTGTTGCCACGCTTCGAGCGCATACAGCGACGTGCGCTTCGAGAGCGAGTACACCTGCGCGAGCGACACCTGATGGTAGGTCGCGGCGTCGGTGATGCCGTTCGCCTTCGACGCGGCGGTGTAGCTGTACGCCGCCGCCAGACGCCACTGCGGTGCGACGATCCACGACGCATGCACGCCCGCCGTGTTGAAGATCGCGCTGTCGTGGAAGAGCGATGCTGCGCCCGGCTTGTACTGCACGTTACTGTAGCTCGCACCCAGCGTCAGGCTGCCGAGCGTGTAAATACCCGCCACTGCAATGTGTTGCAGCGAGTCGGCGGTGACATAGCCCTGATTGACGGCCGACGTGCCCGGCACACCGGTGGACGCGCCGTTCCACGTCGTGCCCCCGCCGATGTTGTTTAGACGCAAGTAGCCCGCCGCCAACGACAGCGGACCGCCGTCGTAACGCAACGCACCGGAGAACGTGTTGCCCTTGCCCATCGCACCGGCCTGACCGCCGAAGCCGTACTGAACGCTGGCCGTCACGCCCCACAGAACCGGCGACGTGTACGTCACCGAGTTGTTGATGCGGATGGTCGTGTCGAGGCCGTCGATATCGCCCGGGTGCGCGCCGGTCGCGCCCGTGACGTACGCGACGGGACCGATCGTGCCGACCATCAGGTAGTACGGTGAGTACTGACGGCCGATGGTGAGCGTGCCGGCCTGCGCGTTCTTCACACCGACGAAGGCCTGACGGTTGAACATCACGCCCGACGAACTGAATGCGCCGTTGTTCACGTCAAAGCCGTTTTCCAGCTGGAAGAGTGCGCTGGTGCCCCCGCCCAGATCTTCCGTGCCGCGCAAGCCCCAGCGGCTACCCGCGAGGTTGCCGTTGCGCAGATAGGTGTTCGACTTGCCGTTCTGGTTGCTGCTGTAGGTCAGTGCATCGTCGACGATCCCGTACAGCGTCACGTTCGACTGTGCGAACGCCGGGATTGCGCTGGCGGCGAGACCGGCCAATACGAGCCCGGCAAACAGTTTCGAATGTCTCACGACTTCTCCTCTTGTGATGTGTTTTCTTGGACTTCGCGTACTTCGTTTTTGTGTGTTGCGGGTGCTGCTTTTGTGGTGCTGCCGTGGTGTTCTGTCGGGTGGACGTGGGCGTGCACAAACGCTTAAAAACGCGGTGCCTTGCCGCTCCAGTCGGGGCGGTATTTGCGCATCTGCACCGCGTCGTTGCGCGTGCGCAGGCCGCAGCGCAGGTATTGCTCGTGGAGCTTCGCCAGTTGGTCCTGATCGATGTCGAGTCCGAGTCCGGGAGCCTTCGTGACGGCGACCGCACCATTACGAATCGCGATCTTGCCGCCGCGCACGACTTCCTCGTCGGCTTCCTGCCACGGGTAGTGCGTATCGCAGGCGTAGGACAGACGCGGCACGCTCGCCGCCAGATGCGTCATCGCCATGAGGCTGATGCCGAGGTGCGAGTTCGAGTGCATCGACAGACCGATGTCGAACGTCTCGCACATGCGCGCGAGCAATTGCGTGTCGCGCAGTCCGCCCCAGTAGTGGTGATCGGAGAGGATGATCTGCGCGCCGTTCAGGCGCACGTTCTCGCGGAACTGCCGCAGGTCGGTGACGACCATGTTCGTGGCGAGCGGCATGCCCGTCGCACGATGCAGTTCCGCCATGCCCTCGAGCGTGGGCGTGGGATCTTCGTAGTATTCGAGATCGCCCGCCAGTTCGCGTCCCATCGCAATGGCGGTCGGGAGCGACCAGTTGCCGTTCGGATCGATGCGCAGCGGCTTGTCCGGGAAGGCGCGCTTGAGGGCCTTCAGGCATTTCACTTCTTCGGCCGGTTCCAGCACCCCGGCCTTGAGCTTTATGCTGCCGAACCCGTACGTGTCGATCATGAAGCGCGCTTGAGCGACGAGTTGCTCGGCGTTCAACGTCTCGCCCCAGCTATCCGGCGCGTACGGCGAATCGATGTGTTGCGCGTACTTGAAGAACAGGTACGCGCTGTACTGCACTTCCTGACGCACCGCACCGCCGAGCAGTTCGACGAGCGGTATCCCCAGATGCCGCGCCTGCAAATCCAGAAACGGGACTTCGAACGCGGAGTAGAGCTTCTCAGTGTCCTTGCGCGGGTCGGTGCCCGGTGCGAGTTCGTATTCCACGCGCTCGCCACGAACGCCCTGACGCACCACAGCCGCGACTCGCTCGCGCAGCCCGTTCGTGTCGAACGGATCCATGCCGATCAGCAGCGGGCGTGCATTTTCGAGCAAGGCGAGGACCGGTGCGTCGCCATAGGTTTCGCCCAGTCCGACATGCCCGTTATCCGTCTCGATTTCGATGATCGAGCGCAGGGCATACGGTTCGTGAATACCGCCGCGTTGAGCAGCGGCGGGTCGCGAAAGGCAATCGGGGTGATCGTGATGCGCTGGATTTTCACGGCAACTTTTCCTTGGTCTCCACGAGGAACGGGGTGTCTTTGGTGACGCTTATCTCGCGGTTTGTGAAACTTTTACGTCATCGTATGACTGGCCGTAATTTAGGTGACGCAATGGCCGTGTCTCCATCGGTGAAACCCCTGACGAAATGCTCGGCATCCTGATGAAATCGACGTTTAAAGCCTGTGAGGACAAGGGTTTCTCGATTTATAAGGGAAACCTCTGAGGTATTTGGGCATGTCTCCCAATTGCAAATTGGATATTCAAGTCATATGATGACTTACGAGAAATTTAACCAAAGGAGACAGCATGAGCTTCAGTCGCAGGGGATTCTGGCAACGCACGCTCGGTGCGGTGGCATGTGCCGCCGTTCTGGGAAGCATCGCAAGCACGGCAGCCGCTGCACCGGTGGCGCTGAACATCGTCGACGTGGCCGGCAATCTCGCGCTCACACAAAAGGGTTTCGAGGCTTTCCGTGACAAGTACCCGGATCTCGTCTCCAGGATCACCTTCACGAATGCGCCCGCGCCGCAACTGCCGGGCAAGATCAAGGCCATGCAGGCCGCCGGTCGCTCGGACATCGATATCGTGCTGACGGGGACCGACGCTCTCGCCGCTGGCATCCAGCAAAATCTCTGGCAACGTCTGCTGCCCGACTACAGCGCGAAGCTGCCGGGCGTGCTCGACAAGTACGCTCCGAACGTGCGCGCGATGCAGGAGCTGTCAAAGGGCTACGGCCTGACCGTCACGTTCATGCCGGCTGGGCCGCTCGTCGAATACAACCCGGCCAAGGTCACGAACCCGCCCAAGACGCCTGCCGAACTGCTCTCCTGGTGCAAAGCAAATCCGGGCAAGTTGATTTACGCGCGTCCGGCCAACTCGGGCCCGGGCCGCACCTTCCTGATGGGCCTGCCGTATCTGCTCGGCGACAAGGATCCGCACGACCCGATCAAGGGATGGGACAAGACGTGGGCATTCCTGAAGGAACTCGATTCGTGCATTCCGTACTACCCGGGCGGCACGTCGGCGGTGATGAAGGAGTTGGGCGAAGGCAGCCGCGACATGACGCTCACCGTCACCGGCTGGGACATCAATCCGCGCGCGCTGGGCATCGTGCCCGCGACGTTCAGGATTCAGTCGTTCGACAAGTTCACGTGGGTCAACGACGCGCATTACATGGTCGTGCCCAAGGGCGTGGCGAAAGAGAAGATGGAGGTGATCCTCAAGCTGATCAACTTCATGCTCGAACCTGCCCAGCAGGCGCTCACGTATGACGACGGCTACTTCTATCCGGGCCCGGCGGTGAAGGACGTACCGCTGTCCGCCGCCCCGGCGAAGAGCCAGGAAACGATCGCGAAGTACGGCCGTCCGGAATACGCGAAGCTCATCGCCGATTTCCCGCACGCCGTGCCGCTCGATGCGACGGCGATGGTGGCCGCATTCCAGAAGTGGGATGCCGAAATCGGTTCGCTGAAGTCGAAATAAGGGTTGCGTCATGAAGCACAACTTTCAGCAATTGCGCCTCGACCACGTGGCGCGCAGCTTCACCAACGCCGAGGGGCAGTCGGTGGCCGCGTTGAACGGCCTCGATCTGACCATCGAGCGCGGGGAGTTCATCGCGCTGCTGGGGCCTTCGGGCTGCGGCAAGTCGACGGCGCTCAACTGCATTGCCGGACTCACGCCGCTCACGGGCGGCGCGATCTGGCTGGACGACGAGCGCATCGACGTGCTGCCCAGCGAGAAGCGTGGCTTCGGCATGGTGTTCCAGAACTACGCGCTGTTCCCGCACATGAGCGTGCTCGATAACGTGGGCTTCGGACTTCGGATGCGCGGCGTGCCGCGCGCCGAGATCGAGAAGCGCGCCCGCGAGGCGTTGCAGCTCGTGCAACTCGTCGGGCATGAGCGCAAGTTGCCAGGGCAGTTGTCGGGCGGTCAGCAGCAACGTGTTGCGATTGCGCGCGCCATCGTGATCGAGCCGCCGGTGGTGCTCATGGACGAACCGCTGTCGAACCTCGATGCGAAGCTGCGTATCGAGATGCGCGCCGAAATCCGCCGCATTCACGGCAAGCTCGGCCGCGCGACGATTTACGTCACGCACGATCAGGACGAAGCGCTCTCGATGGCCGACCGCATCGTCGTGATGAAAGAGGGCGTGGTGCAGCAGATCGGTGCCCCGCGCGACGTATATGGTCGCCCGCGCAATCTGCACGTGGCGCGCTTCATGGGCTATCGCAATGTGCTCGACGTGTCGATCACGTCGGCACAGGGCGAGCATGCTCGCGTGTCGTGCGGCGGGGCGTCGTTCGACGGCGTGCTCATGGAGCCGCCGGCCAGCGGTGGCAAGGTCGAGGGGCGGGTTTCCGTGGCGATTCGTCCCGACGATTTCGAACGCGCACCGGCCGCCAACGACAACGCCTTCGAAGTCGTGGTCGAGACGGTGGAGTACGGCGGTCGCGATTCGCTGCTGCGCGTGGCGTCGCCGTTCGGTCAGCTGTACGCGCGTTTGCCGGGCGACTACGCCGTCGGCGAGCGCGTGCCGCTGCGCGTACCGGCCGAGCGCACACTCGTCTACGCCGGGGAACGCGCATGAGTGCCGCCGCTTCCGTATCGATGACACCGGCAGCGCGCGCCGACGGGCGCGGCTGGCTCGTCGCGCCTGCACTCGTGTGCCTGATCGCGATGTTCGTGTATCCGTTCGCGTACGGTTTGTTCCTCTCGTTTCAACCGATGGAGGGCGGGGGCGTATTCGCGAACTATCTGAAGTTCTTCACCGAGCCGACGCTGTGGCCGACGGTGCTCATCACGCTCAAGCTCGCCGTGCCTGCCACGCTGATCAACGTGGGGGCATCGATCCCGGCGGCGTTCGCGTTGCGCAAGAGCACGCGGGCGTCGAAGTTCGTGACGATGCTGCTCGTCGTCCCCGTGACGCTTGGCACCGTGCTGATCGCGGATGGCATGCTGACCTACTACGGGCCGAACGGCTGGTTTCCGCAGGCGCTGCACGCATTGGGGCTGTATCACGACGAAGTGCGGCTCACGCACAACTTCTGGGGCGTGCTGATCTCGCTGGTGATCTCGGGCTTCCCGTTCGCGTTTCTGCTGATTCTCTCGTACGTGACCGGTATCGATCCGACGCTCGCTCGCGCGGCCAGTACGCTGGGTGCCGGGCCGTGGCAGCAATTCCGTCTGATCTATCTGCCGCTGCTGGTGCCGGGGCTGACGATGGCGGCGTGCCTGTCGTTCGTGCAGGCGTTCTCGGTGTTCCCGTCGGCGGTGCTGCTCGGCGTGCCCGCAGGGGCGACGCGCGTGGTGTCGATTGCCGCGTACGAAGCCGCGTTCGAGAGCTACGACTACTCGCTCGCATCGTGCGTGGCGATCGTGATGGGGTTCGTGCAGTTGGTGATCGTGGCGGGCATGCTCGGCGTGCGCCGGGCGTTCTATAGCGGTCCGACCACGGGAGGCAAGGGATGAGTGCCGCAGACAAGAATCCGGCCGGTACGCTGGCCGCGCAGAACGGAGATTTCATGACAACGCAGGCGCCCGTCGGTCAGTCGGCAGCCGCACCCATTACCCGGCGCAAGATGCGCCGCGAAGGGCCCGGTTCGCGTCTGTGGCGCGCGCTGGTCTGGGGCACGATGATCTTCTTCCTCGTGAACGTGGCGCTGATGATCGCCACCGTCACGATGAACTCGTTCGCCACGCGCTGGTTCGGCACACCGCTGCCCGAAGGTTTCACGTTGCACTGGTACGCGCAGGCCTGGCGCGACTTTCAACTCGCCGATGTGCTGTGGGTGACGGTCGAAGTCGTGGGCGCGGTCGTGCTGTTGTCGATTGCGCTGGGGGTGCCTGCAGCGTATGCGTTGGCCCGGGCGCAGTTCCCCGGCAAGAAGCTCGCGATGCTGGTGTTTCTGCTGCCGCTGATGGTGCCGCCGGTGACGTACGGCATTCCGATGGCGACCGTGCTTTACAAGGTCGGGCTGGGCGGCACGCTCACGGGCGTGATTCTCGCGAATCTCGTGCCGTCGCTGCCGTTCGTGATTCTGGTGATGACGCCGTTCATCGAGCAGATCGATCCGAACCTCGAAGCCGCCGCGCGTATCTTCGGTGCGAACACGCTGAAGTACTTCCGTCACGTGTTGTTGCCGTTGCTGGTGCCGGGCATTCTCGCGGCGGGGCTGCTCGTGCTCGTGCGCACCATCGGCATGTTCGAGCTGACGTTCTTCACCGCTGGCCCGGACACGCAGACGCTGGTCGTCGCGCTCTACTACGCGGTGTTCTCGACCGGCGTGCGAGCCCCGCAGTCGATCGACGCGATGGCGATGATCTACATGGCCATCACGCTGCTGTGGGTGCTCATCGCGCTGCAATTTGTGAGTCCCACGCAACTGGTCAGCCGCGTGAAGGAAGCGCCGAAAGGCGAGTGACCGCGGCGTTTGCCTTGTTGGTTCCGTTGTTACCGTCGGCATAGGCCGCTTCCTGCCGGAAGCGGTCGACCGACAGCGGGAGCGCCTGCGCCCGTTGCTGCAATATCTGCGCGGGCGCGCCCGCATCCTTCCCCCAGCATCCCCCCCCGCGCCGCGTTGTGCGACGTTCCCCCCGATCCATCGGCGCAATCGCCTGGCAGACGGCGATGATTCCGCTCGGCCGCGATCGATAGCGGTCAACGGTACGTTGAGGCGACGCGCTTGAGCATGCGTTGTGCCACACGGACTTCGCGGCGGATCGGACGCAGCGACGACTATTCGCGTGCTGCGACGCAGCAATAAATATCTTGAGAAAGGTGTGGAATAAGCGGTCGGCGCAAAGCGTTCAGAGAGTGTCGACAACGACATTTCACTCAGGAGCCAAAGTCATGAACCAACGTCAATCGATGTCCGCTGTTCTGACCAGCCTCGTGGCTGCCGCCGGTCTGTTTGCGGCTGCTGCGGCTCACGCGGAAGTCCCGCTCAAGACGGCCGACGGCGTGCTCGTCGACGCGCAGAACCGCACCGTCTATACGTTTGACAACGATGTGGCAGGCAGCGGCAAGAGCGCTTGCAACGGCGGATGTGCGACGGCCTGGCCGCCGGTCATGGCCGATGGCGGTGCCAAGGCCGAAGGCAACTATTCCATCGTCACGCGCGACGACGGTATGAAGCAGTGGGCCTACAAGGGCAAGCCGCTGTACCTGTTCGCGAAGGACGCGGCCGCAGGCGACAAGAAGGGCGACGGCTTCAAGGACGTCTGGCACGTTGTCAAGCCCTGAGCGGGCGCTGACGGCGTTCTGGCGGCATTCCGACGGGGAGCGGGCGTGTTGGCATATCGGCGGGCTGGGAACGCGCATGCAAAGTCGCGGCGGCTCAGTATAATTTCGCGGCAGGTGCCAGCGGTACTCGCTGGCGATGCTTCGGACCGGGTGGCCGACAGGCACCCTCCGCCAGGAAATTCGCCGATGACCGGTCAGGATTTGCCCAGCTTGCTTCCGGGCTTGCTGCCACGCCTCTGGGCGTTCGCCTTGCGCGTTACGGGCGATCGCCATGATGCCGAGGATCTTGTGCAACGCGCTTGCGTGCACGCGCTCGAGCGCGTGCACCAGTGGCAGCCGGGATCCTCGGCGTTGAGCTGGATGTTCAGCATCGTGCATACGACGTGGATCAACGAGATCCGCGCGCGGCGCGTTCGTTCGCGCGGCAGTCTGGCGTGGGATGAAGCCGACGTCGATGCGATTCCCGATTTTCAGGCGTCTACGCCCGAAGAACTGGCCAGTTGTCATCAGGTCTTCGGTGCGGTCGATCGTCTGCCCGAAGCGCAGCGTCTCGTGCTGCTGCTCGTGGCGGTGGAGGGTATGAGTTATCAGGAGGCGGCCGACGTGCTCGACGTGCCCATCGGCACGGTCATGAGCCGTCTGTCACGCGCGCGCCGTACGATCGGCGACCAGTTTCGTAACCCCGAGGGGCAACCCCGCACGGCAGAGCGCACCCTTCGTGGTGGCGCGGCCGCTGGCGCACGTGAGGAGGACGCGTGATGAACGAAGACGATATCCGCCTGCTCGCTTACGTCGACGACGCGCTGCCTCCGACAGAGCGCGCGGAAGTGGAAGCGGCCATTGCCGCGTCGCCCGAACTGGCCGACGCGGTCGCGTCGTTGCGGGCCTCGCGTCTGCCGTATCGCGAGACGTTCGCAGCGCAAATGATTCCGCCGGTGCCGCAGCGGCTGAGCGCGGGTCTCGACGCACTCCTGCGCGAACACGCGCAACGTCAGGTCTCGCCGCCCGTTCAGGATGTTCAACCGGACGCTCACGCGCCCGACGCCGTTAATTCGACGGCACCGGTGCCGTTGCAGCCCGCGCGCGTCGACACCTCGCACAACGTGCCCGCTGCCAACGATGCGCCTGCCGGACGACGCGTGCGTCCGTGGTGGCTCGCAGCGGCCTTTGCGGCGGGTGTCGCGGCGACGGCGATTACGCTGCCGTTGATGTCGGGCGTGCTGAATCGCTCGGGAGCCGGGGGCTTCATGACCGCCTCTGTCGCCCCTGCGCCCGCACAGGGCCGGACGTGGGTGCGCGCCGCCGCGGAGTATCAGCAGTTGTATGCGCGTGACACGGTGGCGTCGATCCACGTCGACGACAGCGACACCGAGCGCACCGTCGGCGAGATTCGTCAGAACGACAAGCTCGACATCAGCGTGCCCGACCTGCGCTCGCAGGGCCTGACGTTCAAGCGCGTGCAGCGTCTGCGCTGGCAGGACCGTGCGCTGGTGCAGATGGTGTATCTCCCGGCGACGGGCGATCCCGTGGCGCTGTGTGTGGTGCGCGATACGCGTCCCGATCAGAGCGTGGCGGAACAGCAGATCGACAAGATGGGCGTGGTGACGTGGCGCAAGGGACAGATCGGCTACGCGCTCATCGGTGCGCCGGGGTCGACCGATCTCGAGGCGGTGGCGAAAGCACTGGCCGACGGTCCCGTCGCGCCGCTGTACGGCATGTTGATGCTGCCGGACGTACCGTCGCCGCATAAGGCCTCATAACGACAGTCGTGTTATTCGCACGTCGCACCAAAGCAAACGCCCTCGATCCGAGGGCGTTTGCCATTGCGGGACAGCGATTGCGATTACGCTTGCGCGAGCGCGCCATCGCGAAGTCGCCACAAACCGAGCGGATTCGCTTCCTGCAACGCTTCGGGCAGCAGGGCGTCCGGCAGATCCTGATAGCAGACGGGACGCAGGAAACGATCGATCGCCGATGCGCCGACGGACGTGAACATCGCGTTCGACGTTGCCGGGAACGGGCCGCCGTGCACCATCGCGTGACACACTTCGACGCCCGTCGGGAAGCCGTTGGCGAGAATGCGTCCGGCGCGACGCTCCAGACTCGGCAGCAGGCGGCGCGCGTTCGTGGTGTCGTCAGCGTCGAGTTGCAGCGTGGCCGTCAACTGACCTTCCAGACGTTCCGTGATGGCGATCATTTCGTCGACGGTGTTGCAAGCGATCACGACCGACGCAGGCCCGAACATTTCGTCGTGCAGTGCAGGCGTGGCGAGAAACTCGGCGGCCGTCGTACGGAACAGGGCCGCCTGCGCCTGACATGCGCCGCCCGCCTGACCGCGTGCGACGAGCGTCACGTTCGGCTCGTTGGTCAGACGCGCGACACCCTTGTCGTAGGCCTGATGAATGCCTGGCGTGAGCATGGTGCCTGCGGCCTTGGCCGTCAGCGCATCGGAGGCGGTCTGGCAGAAACGTTCGAGCGCGTCGCCTGCGAGGCCCAGTACCAGCCCCGGGTTCGTGCAGAACTGACCGACGCCCATCGTCAGCGAATCGACGAATCCCTTTGCGATGGCATCGCCGCGTGCAGCCAGCGCTTCGGGCAACAGGTACACCGGGTTGATGCTGCTCATCTCGGCGTATACGGGAATCGGCACCGCGCGCGACTGTGCGATGCGTTGCAGTGCGAGACCGCCATTACGCGAACCGGTGAAGCCGACGGCCGCGATCGCGGGATGCGCCACCAGCGCCTCGCCCACGGCACGTTCGCCAACGAGCAGCGAGAACACGCCTTCCGGCAGATCGAGCTTCTGCACGGCCGAGCGAACGGCGCGTGCCACGAGTTCCGACGTCCCCAAATGTGCGGAGTGCGCCTTTACGATCACCGGGCAGCCCGCCGCGAATGCCGACGCCGTATCGCCGCCCGCGACGGAGAACGCCAGCGGGAAGTTGCTCGCGCCGAACACCGCCACCGGACCGAGGCCGATCTTCGCCAGACGCAGGTCGCTGCGCGGCAGCGGTTCGCGAGCCGGTTGTGCGGGGTCGATGGTGGCGTCGAGGAAATGTCCGTCGCGCACCACGCGGGCGAACATCCGTAACTGACCGACGGTGCGTCCGCGCTCGCCTTGCAGACGCGCGACGGGCAGGCCGGTCTCGGCGTGTGCGCGTTCGATCAGGGCGTCGCCCAGATCCAGGATGGCCTGTGCGACCGCTTCCAGAAATTCGGCGCGCTTCGCCAGCGGCAACGCGCGAAACGGATCGAACGCTGCGCGCGCCAGTTCGCAAGCCCGCTCGACGTCCTGCACGGTGCCCGCGCCGAACGACGGCGTCAGGCGTTCGCCACGCGACGGGTCGAACGCTTCGAGCGTTCCCGCACTGCCGCGCACGTCGGCGCGGCCGATCAACATCTCACCGGTGATGTGCATGCGGCGCCCCTTAGCCTTCGACCTTCTTGATGAGCGCGTCGAGCGCGGCGAGTTCGTCCGGCAGCAGGTCGGTCAGCGGTGCGCGCACCGGACCGGCGTCGCGGCCGACCAGCCTGGCACCCGCCTTGACGATGCTCACGGCGTATCCCGCGCGACGGTTGCGAATCTCCAGATACGGCAGGAAGAACGTGTCGAGCAGGTGGCCGATGGTCTCCTGATCGTTGTTGCACACGGCGCGATAGAACTTCATGGCCGTCTTCGGAATGAAGTTGAACACGGCCGACGAATACACCGGCACGCCCAGCGCGCGGTAGGCCGCTGCATAGACTTCGGCCGTCGGCAGGCCGCCCAGATAGGAGAAGCGATCGCCCATGCGACGACGGATCTGCACCATGCGCTCGATGTCGCCCACGCCGTCCTTGAAACCGATCAGGTTCGGGCAGTTTTCGGCCAGACGCTCAAGTTGGTCCGCACCGAGCTTCGAGTTCGCTCGGTTGTAGACGATCACGCCGATGTTCACGGCCTTGCAGACCTGTTCGACGTGCGCGGCAATGCCGTCGAGACTGGCTTCCGTCAGGTAGTGCGGCATGAGCAGCACACCCTTTGCGCCCAGACGCTCGGCTTCCTTCGCGTATTCGATGGCCAGACGGGTCGGCCCGCCTGCGCCCGCGAGAATTGGCACCTTGCCAGCACACGTGTCGACGGCCGTCTTGATGACGGCGCTGTAATCCTGCGGCGTGAGCGAGAAGAATTCGCCCGTGCCGCCCGCCGCGAAGAGCGCCGTCGCGCCGAACGGCGCGAGCCACTCCAGACGCTCGGCGTAGCCGCGTGCATTGAAGTCGCCGATTGCGTCGAAGTCGGTCACGGGGAAAGACAACAAGCCGTCCGAGACGATTTGCTTGAGTTCTTGAGGTGCAGTCATTTCAAGAGTTCCTGTCGGCTGATGGGCCGGATTCGATGAATAAAGGAGGCGCTCAACCAGCGCTCGGCGCTGAGTTATATGTCATCGTATAACATGTGTTGAAGTCGAACAAGAGGGTGGTCTGTCGAATGGCAGTGGGATAAACCCGCAAAAGGCGTGGGAAGGGTTTTTCCCGATTCGTGCAGAGGCCCGTAAAGCCACGCATTGCTCGATATCTAGATGTATGATGACGCATAAGTGACGGGTGGTTGAGCGAACATCAACGACTGCCCGTGGTTTTTGTGCCATGGCCCGGGGGAAGCGACAGATCGCAGGCAGGGAAAAAGGCGAACGTCGTGAAACGCGGGGGCTGGCAGGATGAGAGGGAAGAGGTGAAGGACATGGCAGCAACGCAGGAGACGGCTGGCGGGAAAAACGCGCCGCGCTACATTCGGATGCAGGCGGAGGATAACGTCGCCATTGTGGTGAACGACGGCGGCCTGCCCGCCGGCAGTCGGTTCGCGGACGGACTCACGCTGCTCGATGCCGTGCCGCAGGGCCACAAGGTGGCGCTGACCGATCTGGCCGCAGGGGCTGCGGTGGTGCGTTACGGTGTGGTCATCGGCTACGCGGCGCGCGATCTGAGTGCAGGCAGCTGGGTCAACGAGCGGAACCTCGCGATGCCCGAAGCGCCGTCGCTAGACCGTCTGCCGATCAGCACGCGTGTGCCTGCCGAACTGCCGCCGCTCGACGGCTTCACGTTCAGGGGCTATCGCAGCGCAGACGGCTCGGTCGGCACGCGCAACATCCTCGCCATCACGACCACGGTGCAGTGCGTGGCGGGCGTGGTGGAGTTCGCCGTCAAACGCATCAAGGAGACGTTGCTGCCGCAGTATCCGAACGTCGACGACGTCGTCGCGCTCGAGCATACGTATGGCTGCGGCGTGGCCATCGACGCACCGGATGCCATCGTCCCGATCCGCACGCTGCGCAACATCTCCACCAATCCCAACTTCGGCGGCGAAGTGATGGTCGTGAGTCTCGGCTGCGAGAAGTTGCAGCCGGAGCGTCTGCTCCCGGCGGGCAGCATTCCGATCGGGAGCGCCGATGCCGACGGGAAACCCGACACTGTCTGTCTTCAGGACGATGCGCACGTCGGCTTTCTGTCGATGATCGACTCGATCCTGACCATGGCGCGCACGCATCTTGAGCGGCTCAATGCGCGTCAGCGCGAGACGGTGCCCGCCTCGGAGCTGATCGTCGGCGTGCAGTGCGGAGGCAGCGACGCGTTCTCCGGCGTGACGGCCAATCCGGCCGTGGGCTTCGCCACCGATCTGCTCGTGCGCGCGGGCGCGACGGTCATGTTCTCCGAAGTCACCGAAGTGCGCGACGGCATCGACCAACTGACCTCACGCGCGGCCACGCCGGAAGTGGCCGAGGCGATGATTCGCGAGATGGCCTGGTACGACGCGTATCTGGAGCGTGGGCGCGTCGACCGAAGCGCCAACACCACGCCGGGCAACAAGCGCGGCGGGTTGTCCAATATCGTCGAGAAGGCGATGGGGTCGATTGTGAAGTCGGGCAGCGGGCCGATTCACGGCGTGATTTCACCCGGCGCGAAGCTCGACCGCGAACGCCAGCGCGGGCTGATCTACGCGGCGACGCCCGCGAGCGATTTCATCTGCGGCACGCTGCAACTGGCCGCGGGCATCAACTTGCATGTGTTCACGACCGGACGCGGGACGCCTTACGGACTCGCCGAAGTGCCCGTCATCAAGGTGGCGACGCGCTCGGATCTGGCGCGTCGCTGGCACGATCTGATGGATGTGGACGCCGGACGTATCGCCACGGGCGAGGCCACCATCGAAGACGTGGGCTGGCAGTTGTTCCACCTGATGCTGGCCGTCGCAAGCGGTGAAAAAACGTGGGCCGAGCGATGGGGGCTGCATAACGCGCTCACGTTGTTCAACCCCGCGCCGGTGACCTGAGACCGGCGCGTCGATGTGTCGGTGCGCGGGCGTGAGACTCAGAGGTCGGCTTGCGTTTGCGCGAGTCCGAACTCAAGCATGGCGGGCACGAAGCAGTGGTTGAGCGTGTCACGCCGCGACAGCTTCGCGAGGACATAGCGGCGAAACGGCGTGAGCGTGCCCCAGTCGCCGACGTCCGGCGCAAGCAGGTCGGCCATCTCGCACTGCTTGAGCAAGCCCGGCGGCAGGGCGTTCATGTCCTGCCAGGCCGTGGAGGCGGCGTCGACACTGCGCGCGACGGCCTGCCCGAGATGATCGCGCGCGATCTCGTCCAGACGCGCCCCAAAATCTTCGTCACCCGGCACGCACGACGCGAGCGTCTCGCGCGCTTCCTGAGGCAGGCGCTGCCAGTCCGCCAGCGACAGATGCTGGCCGTTACGATCCAGATTGAAGCGAATCGCCATCGTGATGTATTTGAGGTTTTCGCAAGCTTCAATTTCGAAAACAAACATCGGCAGACGCTGGTAAAGGTGCATGACTGTCACTCCTTGTGTGGCGACGTATCGCATGCGAACCGATTGTACTCGCGCCCCGAGGGCGATTGCGGACGCGGCGGGCGCGTGACGATGCGGCATGGCGACGCATCGACGCGGAGATCTGGCCGATGTGGCTCCGCTTTCGACGTCCCCCTGGCAGGTGTTGTCTTTCCAAAATTGCCGATTGTTCTTGGGAAAACTCTCAAAAGCGCTCGGGCGAACACTGAAAAATTCCATCGTTTTGCCAGACGTCTCGTAGCACGGAAAGGCTGTCGTTGAGCGGCAGCCCAGCGTTTTCGGACAGTTCACATCCCCTGCGATGTGAAGCGTCCTAGAGATTCGGTTCTTTCCCAAGGCCGTCCGGATTTCCTAAGGTAGGCGTTCTGCCGATCCATTCCGGTCCATTCCCGATCCACCGCCGACAGGAGCCGACATGCCACCCCGTACGTCTGATGCGTTGCCCATGCCTTTCCCATTTCTTCCCGTAGTTCTGGAGTCGCCCAAGGCGTCAACGTCGCACGGCTTAGCCGCGTCGCCCGAGGTGTCGGAGCCTGCGAGCCGTGCCAGCGCGGTACGCAATAAGCCGCGAACGAGCCGTCGCCCGGCGGTGGTCGAGGCCGCACAGCCGCCGGGCATGGGCGGCGATGGCGGCTGCCCGCTGAGGGTGGAGGTGGTGCGCAGCGTCGCGCCCGAATGTCTGACGCTGCTCGGAGCCATCGTCCGATGAGCGCCATTGCAACTCACCCTGTGTCACACGCGCCAGACGATGCGGGCGGAGAGACATCGGTGTCTGCGGGGGGAGCGGTGTGGGTGATGGCTTCGCCGCACGCGCAATGGACATGCGCGCCGGACGCCGTGACTGTGTCGTCCTATGAAGTGTCGTGCACGCTGCACGAGACCCCCGTCGACACGGCGTCGTGGCTCGAACGCATGAGGCATGGTGTGTTGCTGGCGCGCGCGCCGGTGCCCGGGACTTGGCTGGCAACGCTTGTCGACGAAGCACTGGTGCAGGTGTTGCCTGCAACACCTCGTGGCAGTCAGGACATCGTGCCCGCGTTCGGGCGGATCTGCGACGCATGGGTGCGCGGCATTTTCGCGGCCCCGTTCTGGACGCGTTTCCTCGCGGGCGAGTCGAGCGACATTCAGGTCCTGGCGTTTATCGCACAGCTCTACCATCGCGCGGCAGGTGCCGACGTCCACAATCGCATTGCCGTGGAGCGCTGCACCGACGCGGCGCTGCGGCCGCTGCTGCTGCGTCAGTACCGGGAGCAGCGCGGTCAGGCGACGATGCTGGCCGCAGGGCTGTTGCGATGCGGTCCGGCGGCGCGCACGTTTCTGGACAGCGGCGCCTTCGACGCGACGCACGCGTTGATCGACTTCATCATCGGCGCGGCGGGCGACATGCCCGCTTACGTCGGATGTTGTGCGCTGTGTCAGGCGCCCGCAACGGTGCGCGCAGCCAGCGAGATCGAAGCGCAGTTCGAGGCGCTCGCGCAGCGCTATCCGTCGGCGGCCGACGGCTTCGCGGCCGTCTGCGCACATGCCCGTCATGACGCGAGCGTGTGCGGCGGCACGGCGTTGCTCGCGCAATGGGTGGAAGACGCGGGCGAGCCGGACGTGACGTCGCGGTTGCGCATGTTGCGCGGCGCGTACGGTGTTGCGGCGGCGTATCGGGCGATGTTCGACGCGTTGCATCGGCTCGACGAAGAACTCTGACGAGCGAAGGGTTGTGTAGTCCTGAGGTCGACGAGCAACGCATGCCCCCGATTGGGGCATGTCACTCGTATAATGGCGTCCCAACGGCGGGGGCGGTTGCGGCTCGGCGCCGTCCGCCCCCTGACCATGACAACCCAACTCGCCTACCTCGCCGCGCTCGGTGCCGCCCTTTGCTGGGCTTGCAGCGGCATGATCGCCATCACGCCTGTCCGTCAGGCCGGTTCGTTCCCCTTCAACTACGCCCGCATGCTGCTGGTTTTCGCGATGCTGCTGTTCGCACTCGCGGTGCTGCGCGGCTGGCCATCGCTGTCGCTTGAGCAGTGGTTGCGGCTAACCGCGTCGGGGCTGATCGGCATTCTCGTGGGCGACACGATTCTCTACACGTCGCTCGGACGCCTGGGGCCGCGCCGCAACTCCATCGTCTTCGCCACCAATGCGCCGATGACGGCCGTACTCGGTTACTTCTGGCTGGGCGAAGCGCTGGGCTGGCAGGCGGTCGCGGGCGTTGCGCTGGTGACGGCGGGCGTGGCGCTCGCCATCGCCTTCGGCGGCCGTCGTGAGGATGCACACCACTGGGAGTCGGTACGCGGCGACGTGCGCGTCGGGGTCGCCATCGGGCTGACGGCGGCGCTGTGCCACTCGATCGGCACGCTCATCGCCAAGCCCGTGATGGCGGCTGGTATGGACCCGGTGGGCGCGTCGGCGGTGCGCGTGGGCGTGTCGGCGCTCGGGCTGACGATCCTTGCGGCACGACGCGGGCGAGGCATCTTCTCGGACTTTACGCCGGGCACGCTGGCGCTCACGGCGGCTTCCGGTTTTGTCGGCGTGGCCGTCGGCATGACGTTGCTGCTGTATGGCATGGGGCACGGCAACACGGGCGTCATCGCGACGCTCTCGGCGACCACGCCGGTGATGGTGTTGCCGTTGCTGTGGATTCGCACCCGGCAGCGTCCGGCGGCGGGCGCCTGGTGGGGCGCGCTGATCGCCAGCGCCGGGGTGGCGCTGATCTTTAACCGCTGACGTTGAGGATTGTGCGCCCGTCGCGCCTGAAACGGCTTAGCGTGGGACGGGCGTTTGCAGGGCGTCGGCGCTCGGGTGCGATGCTTCGGTGCCAAGCGTCGGCACCTGAACGTCCTGCGTGGGCGCGGGGCGCGGCACGCTCGGCGTGAGCAGGCGTCGCAGCCACGCGGCGATGCGCTCGAGGACGCCCGGATCGTCGTTGAACAATTCGGGGCGCAGCACGCCCAGATACTCCAGAATCTGATCCGCTTCCTGAGCGCCGACCGAGCCGTAAATGACGGCGAGATCGAGCAGCGCTCGCAGCTCGCCAAGCTTTTCGCGGGCTTGCAGCGAGCGGGCGGTCTCCACTGCACGCTTGGCTTCGAACACGCGTTCGCGCAGCACCGACGCGGTGCGCCATGCGGGCGTTTGCAACGTGGCCTCCAGCGTTCGCAGGTCCTGCGCCGACGTCACGATCTGACCGGCGAGCGATTCCACGATGCGCTCCTCGCCTTTTGCTTCCCTCACGATGCCTTCGGCCCAGCGGCTAGCCTGACGCGCCATGTCTTCGCGCGACCATTCCGGGCGTGAGACGAAATAGAACCCGTGCTGGCGCGCCTGATTGAGGATGATCGAGACGACGTCCGGAAACTGCTTGTCGAATGTGCGCTTGGCCCACGCGTAGTGGCCGCCCGCGAGCAGTTGGGCGACGGCGGCTTCCGTGAGCGGCACGGTGCTGTCGAGCAGGCGTGCGCGCAGGAAGTCGTCGAAGGGCGGCGGCGTGAAATGGCGGTCGACGGCAGAGGAGATGCGCACGAAGGCGTCGAAATCCTTTTGCAGGTCGGCCAGCGCGCTGTCGGAGAGCGTAAGGGCGATGCGACTCATCGTGACCGACTCCCGGGCGCGGCGATGGCGTGTGCGTCCCACGCGAGCGAAGTCGCGTTGGCCGGTCGAATGTCGGTGCGAGTGCCCGTGTAAGTGAGGCGGGCCACAGGCGCAGACGCCGGAGCCCGTGCCACGTGCATCCCCATTGCGCGTGAAGTCATGTGCAGCGATACGTATCAACGGTGCGCTGCGGTCATGGCCGTGCGCTGTGAGATGGGCTGTCCCGCCGGACGTTCGTCACGTCCGGGGCGGGCAGCATGAGTCTGCATGCATCAACGGCACAACGGCGTAAAAACTTTAGCCTTCGGGGCGCATTTTCTTTGAACGCCTTGTGGAGACGGCCGCCGGGTCACTCGCCGTTGGCGGGGCGCAGCAGATAGACGGCGAAGCGCGAACGGGTGTCGAGCCAGACGCGCTCGATGTCCCAGCCAGCGGAGTTCGCGAGGGCGCGGAACTCCGTCTGCCCATACTTGTAGGAGTTCTCAGTATGGATGGACTCGCCTGCCGAGAAATCGAAGCGATGGCCGAGAACGGTGGCTGAGAACGCGCGCTGTGCGACCAGATGCATCTCGATGCGGCTGGCCTTCGCGTTGAAGCGGGCTTCGTGACGGAACGCGTCCAGCGGCAGGTCGCCGTCGAGTTCGCGGTTGATGCGCACGAGCACGTTCAGATCGAACTGCGCCGTCACCCCGCGCGCATCGTCGTACGCGGGCAACAGCACGGCAGGATCCTTGCACGCGTCCACGCCGACGACCATGCGCCGGTGCGCGCCGAGCATCTTGCCGACATGCGCGAGGAAAGCCGCCGCCTGTCCGGGGGCGAAGTTGCCGATTGTCGAGCCGGGGAAAAAGCCGAGGCGCCGGCCTTGCGTGTCGTGCAACTGCGGCGGCAGGCGGAACGGGCGGGTGAAGTCGGCGCGCACCGGCAGCATCGGAATGCCGGGGCAGCGGCGCGCGAGCGTGGCGACGGCGTCGTCCAGAAAGTCGTCGGCAATGTCGACGGGGACATACGCGCGTGGGGTCACGAGGGCGTCGAGCAGCAAGGGCGTCTTGCGGCTCGACCCGCTGCCGAACTCAACGACGACGGCGTTCGGTCCCACAACATCTGCAATCGCGGCGGCGCACTCGCCGAGCAGAGCGGTTTCGGTGCGGGTCTGGTAATACTCGTCGAGGCCTGTGATCTCTTCGAAGAGTTCGCTGCCGCGCTGGTCGTAGAGCCAGGCGCTGGGCAGGGTTTTCGGCGTATGGCCGAGACCGGCGAGCACGTCGGTGGCAAAGGCGTTTTCCGGCAGTGACGGGCAAACGAACGCCGTGGCTTGTTGGGATTGCGTAGCTTGCAACATCAGCGGTCCTCCGCGAGCCTCAGGCCGCAGAACTGCCAGCGCTGATGCGGGTAGAAGAAGTTACGGTACGTGGCGCGTGCGTGTCCCGGCGGCGTGGCGAGCGATCCGCCGCGCAGCACGAACTGTCCGCACATGAACTTGCCGTTGTACTCGCCGACGGCGCCCGAGGCCGTCCGGAATCCCGGGTATGCGACGTATGGACTGGCCGTCCATTGCCATACCGGGCCAAAGCGCTGCTCCATCGTGGGTTGCATAGGGGACGACGCGCTGCCTGCGCCGCGCGCCGCCACCTCCCATTCTTGTTCTGTCGGCAGACGCTTGCCCGCCCAGCGCGCGAAGGCGTCCGCTTCGAAATAGCTCACGTGTTGCACCGGGGCGTCGTCGTCGACGGGCTGCATGCCCGCGAGCGTCATCGACTGCCATTCGCCGTCGTGCAGCTCCCAGTAAAGCGGATGCCCCCAGCCTTCGCGTTGCACCGTCGCCCAGCCATCGGAGAGCCAGAGTCCGGCCATGCGGTAGCCGCCGTCTTCGATGAAGTCGCGCCATTCGCCGTTCGTCACCACGCGCGACGCGATGGCGAAGGGCCGGACCAGCACGTCGTGGGCGGGCGTCTCGCAATCGAAGGCGAAGTGGCCGCCCGAACGGCTCTCGTCACCCGGATGCCCGATGCTATGTCGTCCGCCGCCGTGCTCGATCCATTGCAGCGGTGCACTCGCGTGAAGCGCTGCCGACGGCGGACGATGGGCGGGACGCAACGGATTCTGTGCGAAGAGATGCAGCAGGTCGGTGTGCATCAACTCCTGATGCTGCTCTTCGTGATGCAGGCCGAGCGTGATGAGCGCGACGGTGTCGGGCGCGAGATCCGGGTGTTGCAAGAGTCCATGCATGGCAGCGTCGACGTGGCGGCGATAGGCGAGCACTTCGTCGAGCGTGGGGCGCGTGAGCAGCCCGCGCTGCGGACGCGGATGACGCGGACCGGCAGCTTCGTAATACGAGTTGAAGAGGTAGGCGAAGCGGGGATCGTAAGGACGGTAACGGGGTCCAGATCGCCCGGACGCGGCGTTCGATTCGCTCAGCAAAAACGTCTCGAAAAACCAGGTGGTGTGGGCCAGATGCCACTTGATGGGGCTCGCGTCGGGCATCGACTGCACGGTGGCGTCGGCGTCCGAGAGGCCCTGTGCGAAAGCGACGGAGGCGGCACGCACGGCGTCGAATCGCGCATGCAGGGACGTGACGGGCGACGTGATCGACGAGGCCATCGCTGCATTGTTGGACGGCCCATCGCGAGCGGTCCGCGAGGGGGAAACGTTGGAGGAGGTGCCTGAGGGCGCCTCGGCTTGCGACGTACAACAGGGGACGGTCATAGGAAATATCCGGGGACACACCGTGTTGTGAAACGTGCTGCCTATTGTAGACCTGTTGCCGGGGCGTCATGTACCCCCAGTTTGGGGCCAGTATGTGACGGTTCGTAACGTCGGTTGACGCTCGCGGTCGTCTACCTGCATCGCCGCGCGCCACAAGCCTGAGCGCCGTGTCGGAGGATGCCTACATCAACCAGCCGGTGAGGCCGACAAGGCGTACCGACGTT
This sequence comes from Pandoraea oxalativorans, assembly GCF_000972785.3. NCBI lineage: Bacteria > Pseudomonadati > Pseudomonadota > Betaproteobacteria > Burkholderiales > Burkholderiaceae > Pandoraea > Pandoraea oxalativorans. The sequence goes on along the minus strand of NZ_CP011253.3, from coordinate 4,563,588 downwards.
GCGATGACGAGGCCTGTTGCCGCAGGCATCAGGCCGGAAAGCAGATGCTGGACGAGCGGCGTCTGTCCCCACTTGGCGTAGGCGAAGCCGATCGGGATGATGACGATGGTGGGGCAGAAGTAAAGACCCGCGACGGCAGCGGCGGCCCCTCGCGGACCGCGGAAGCGACGACCGAGGACGGTGGCGATATTGGCGACATTGGGACCGGGCAGGAGTTGCGCGAGCGGGAGCAGTTCAGCGAATTCCCGGTCGGTGAGCCAGCGGCGTTGGTCGACGACCATCCGGCGCGCCCAGGGCAGGACACCGCCGAAGCCTGTCGCACCGACGGTGCCGAAGGCGAGCGCAAGGTCCCAGCAGGAGGGGTGTTCGGTGGGATTGGGAGAGGTGGAGTCGGGGACTGACGACGCGGGGTGTGAGGCGTCGGACGGCGGGGAAACGTGGGATGTCACGATTGTCCGTTGCCGGAGGCGTGGGGGTGGCCTTGAAGGGGGCCGTGGAGTTCGTGTTCGAGGCGCACGACTTCCTGAGCGACGAGTGCGATGGCGTTACGGATTTCCATGAGCGCGGTGTATAGGGCTTGCGCGTTCTGGGGGGAATGCATGGCGACGTCGCGGGCGGCGGTTTCGATGGCGTCGAGCGACAGGGCGATGCGGTCGAGATTCTCCAGCATGGGGCGATCTCCGTTGACGCGCACAGTGCGTGCATACCCCCATGATACCCAACTGACGTATCTCGGTGGGGGATGTTAGAATGCGTGCCCTTGCCGGGGTGATGAAATTGGTAAACATAGCGGACTTAAAATCCGCCGCCTTCGGGCTTGCCGGTTCAAGTCCGGTCCCCGGCACCACTAAGGCTTCGAGCCGCATCACGCCAGACACAGGCATTCCTGTAATTTCGGGGGCTTGTATTGGATGTCCCGTCCCAGCAGCCGTGCAATAGCGTGGTCAAAAGTAGCCCAAGAAGGCTATTTTCGCAGCTCATTGCACCAGATTTGCATCGAAATCTGCACCAAAAATCGAAATCTGCACCAAAAAGTTCACGCGGAGTTTGCCGCGAGCTTCTTTCGCGCGGAGCGTCTATATGTTCGCTCTGGAATTTTTAAGCGCAGATCTGAAATAGTTTTTTCTTGTCGTTAACCACCGTGTCGCCGGGACGTACTAGTGGCTGAAGTCGGCCAAGAGCAGACATTTCAGTGGGTGCACCGGGTGTCCGCTGAGCCGCCGGATGTGGGCTTCAAGCGTTCACTTGGCGGGCTCAGCTACCGGAAACTTCCAACAACTACCATTGAGCATTTCTGCGCGAGGACGATAGAGGCGCACCATGTAATTCCAGCCGTCCAAGATCGGTATGCAGTTCGGCCCCGGGCTCACGGAGACTCAACGCACCCTTACCAGCGGCGGCGGATAGTAGGTGCCATTCGCCACCCCGTCGATCGGGCCATAGTATCTGAACGTCAGCCTGTATCGTGTGCCGCGTGGTGTAGGAAGCCAGTTCCCTTCAGGGGCATCGGCCGGCTTTTCCGCTGCAAAATAGAGCGTCAGGGATCCATCTGCGCCATAGGTGAGACCTGCCGCTTCATTGAGAAGATACTTCTTCTTATCGTTCGGCAAGACACGGTAGCGGGCTGCGTCCACGGCGATCACGGACCAGAACCAAGTGGCGAATCGGGAGGGCAGTGCCGCTTTCGGAAAGGTCAGCGTATATACGTTCTCGCCGCTCAATTCAATGCCATTGGCATCCTTCGCCGCCCGATAGTAGAGCACCTCCGGTTTGACATTTGCCCAGATGCCACCACGATTCACCAATGTGCGCGTCAGGTAATCGGTGCTGTATTCGCCGACGACAGACGGTCGCGCCCAACTGTTACGTATGCTGCCGTGTCCAATGATGTCGCCAGCACTGGCCAATTCCCTGAACGCCTGTGTGCGAATCACGCGATCAATTCGAGTGCGCTCTTCCGGCATTTGTGCCGCGCTGGCGATGCGGCGAACGAGAGCCTGCATCTCGCGAAATCCGGGATTCCGGTCAGCCTCGCTGTCCAATGCCGCATTTGCAGAATCAAATGCTTCGACACCCGGAAACGTTGTGTCATCGAAGATGAGCGTTTTCGGAATGTCAGGTGGCCGTACGGGCCCTGTCGAGGAGAGGGTGAATCTGTGCTGGAGGGCAATCGCGCCTTCGCGGTCAGTGCCGAGCGCGACACGTGTGAGCATGCGTGCTTGCTTTACGGGAATGTCAATTCGACGGACGCCCTCGGGAAGACGGACGTCTGCGTCGACATGGCAGAACGCAAACTCCCCTGAAGACTTGCTGGGATACAAACGTTCGTTGATATTGGCGAGCGTTTCCCCCCAGCCGTCCAGCAGCTGCACGGTAAAGTATCGGCCCTCGATTTTCGGCACCGAGATGACAGCGCAGTGGGTGTCATCGACAGCAATCCACGCTTCTGAATAGGCGACGTCGAGATTCGGATTCGGCCAGTCGACCGCGCCGGGCGCGCGATGCAGCAGTTCATTCCAGCGAAAACCGCTCTTGAAATCCAACTGTTCCTGGCGGGCGACCAGCAGGCGCCCGAGCAGGTAAATGTAAGCCTTGCTGATCTGCTCGTCCGCGATTGCTGGCGTCAATGAAGGCGCAGTTGCCTGAGGGTGTCTGGCCTTGCCTTCGGCTGGACTTTGTGCGGAGGCCGATGCGATCAAAACTAAGTAAATCGCGAACGCAAGAATCGTATGACGAACCTTCATGACATCGCCCTCCGAGTGAGGAAGCCCAGGGCCGTTTAGCAAGCGGTCGACATCATTCTATTCAGGAGTGCTTCGTCTGCAAGCGTTTTACTATAAGAAGTAATTTCTATTCTTTGCACAGGGAATGCTTGAGTTTGATCGGGTACGTATGCGGACAGACGACGGCCAAATCCGGCCCACACCGAAAGTGCCCGCTTAGACGTTGAACGGCTAAGCGGGTCGGAAACGGACGCCCGAGAAGACCAATTTCCCCCGGTGAAAACTCTCGCAGCGGTGCACCGAACGTGCGCCGATTGACGTTATTTTGTTGATCTAATTGGTTATAGGGTTCTGATCCCTGGCAGGCCTAATCCTTCTCCGACGCGCGCGGTGAGATTCTTTCGAGAGCCTGAACCCGTTCGGAGGGAGCGAATCACATCGATTTGGAATTTCTGACCAGACGGGTATAGCGACGCCGCAATCTATATTCGACGAGCGTCCGTATCGGTCGTCATCTGGATATTACCCCTTATATCGATCTCGACTAATATTCGTCCACGGGTTCGTGTTTGAAAAATTACTGCGTATTCCAAAAAAAGGGGGATGTCGATGCCGTGGAAAACTTGGGCGGTTTTCAAGGCAACGTGGATATTAAATTGTGTTCTGGTTGTGGTGGACTTTGCTTGGGGGAGACAAATAGGCTTGTCTCTCAGGTTAAGCGAAATATGGTGGGTTGCCTCGCGCGGCTGCTTTGGCTTGCTGGTTGCCTGGGGCTTAGTCCTTGTGTCAGTAAATTTAAAGTTAAGCGGTACAGCGCGCGGTCGTTTCTACCATGACTCAGCGTTAGGTATCCTGTGGATAACGAGCCTGGCTGCGTTCACGTGCGGTGCGACAGTGCTTCAGTATTTGTCAGTATCCCTGGGCGCTCCGGATATTTCAGATGTACTGATTTCAGTCGATGAAACCTTTGGAATTCATTGGCCGCTCATTTATTCGGCGATCCATAGTAACGGGGCGCTCGAAATGGCGCTCGGAGCGGCTTACGATTCATTGTTCCTTCAAATGGTTTTGCTGCCATTCGTGCTCATCATTGCGGGGAAGGTCGAACATTACGCAGAGTTCGTTGTTCAGTTCATGATTGCGGCTTTGATCGTTGTGATCATAGCGACGCCGTTTCCTGCCGAGAGCGCCTTTACTCACTACCATGTCTCGGATGTTGGGGCCACGGCCTCCGTCTCTGATTTCAGCGACTTCCGTTCCGGCAGGATGCGTGAACTGTCATTTGGAACGATGCAAGGTCTCGTCTCGTTTCCCTCTTTTCACGCGGTTTTAGCTGTCCTGATTCCGTACGCGGCGCGTCGATTGAAGCTTCTTTTCCTTCTATTTTTACCCTTGAACGCGTTAATGCTGGCGTCTACTCCGGCGCGTGGTGGGCACTATTTGACTGACGTCGTCGGCGGCCTCGCGGTGGCTCTCGTTTCAATTTGCATGGCAGCAAGGTTTGTTGCCCGTCAATCACGGAACGACCTCGGACTGGCCATAGCCGCTGGCAATGGATCTCAAGCTGCAAGCGACGTTTAGGCCATCACGCTTTCTCCCTCCGGAGTCTCGTCCCAGCCACTGTGCAACAGCGTAGTTAAAAGTAGCTTAAGAAGGCTATTTTTGCGTCTCCGTGCACCGGATGTGCATCGAAATTTGCAGTCGGGGAGTCCATTCCCGTGCAAATCGATTGGGCGCGGCGATACCGACTGATGCGCCTGCATTTTTGCGGCGGAAATGGTCTTGCAAGTGGTGTATCGACCCAAACACGCACGGTCTGGCGGGATGTTGTCGATCAGATCTCCGACATCACGACCCTTCCGGAAGCGAGAAACCCATCGCCCGCAATTGGGCACGCAATTCATCAGGACCCCGGAAATGTACGCCGCGCATTTCTGCGCGCTCGGCAGCTTCGACGTTGCGGACACTGTCATCGATGAAGGCCGTTGCTTCCGGGCGCAGGTGATAGCGCTCGATGATCAGATTGAAGATGGCCGGATCGGGTTGTATGAGACGCTCACGACCGGAGACGACAATTCCCTCGAACCACTTCAGGAACGGGAACCGAGCTTCAGCAATGTGGAACGTCTCAGCAGACCAGTTAGTCAGCGCCAGAAGTCGGACATTCAGGTCACGCAACTGCTCCAGAATCTTGACTGTACCTTCGATCTCGCCAGGAATCATTTCTTCCCAGCGATCAAAATAGGCCCGGATATTGGATTCGTGAGCGGGATGCCGTGCAACTGCGTCAGCAATGGCTTCCTTCCATGGGCGACCGCGATCCTGTTGCTCGTTCCACTCGGCGTTGCAGACCTCGGACAAGAAGTGCTCCATCGCAGCTTCATCGTCGCCGAAGATCTTCGTGAAAAGATGACGAGGGTTCCATTGAATAAGAACGTTGCCGAGATCGAAAATCACCGTATCGACAACGCATGGCGACTGCATTGGATCAAGTTGGTTCATGCTTCCTTCCGATTTCCCATGCGTTACCTGCGAAGGTAACGATGATTTAGAGCCATAAATTGTAACGGACCGGAAGACGTCGCCGACTTCGAAGCCCGGACGTCGCACAACGTGTGCCGTCCACCCGGGCTTCGTTATGTCGTTACGCTCAAATCTGCTGCTGACCGCCATCGACGAACAACTCCGCACCGTTCACGAAGCTGGCATCGTCCGAAGCGAGGAACAGGGCGGCGCTGGCAATTTCCTCCGGTTCGCCAAGGCGCGCCAGCGGGATTTGCGCTGCAAGGTAGTCGGCCAGCCCTTGACGTTGCGCGGCGTCGTCGCCCGCCAGATCGAGCAGGCCGGGGGTGCGGGTCGCCCCAGGGCTGATCGTGTTCACGCGGATGCGGCGCGGCTTCAGGTCAAGAATCCAACTGCGGGCAAACGCGCGCACCGCCGCCTTCGAGGCCGAGTACACACTGAACGCCGCAGTCCCCGAGCTGCCAGCCGTCGAACCGGTCAGGGTAATGCCCCCTGAAATCCACCGCTAGGAGAAGTAGAATTTTCTCGTTAAGAGGGAGTTCTGCAGATGAAGAAGTCGAGATTCACGGACAGCCAGATACTGGAGGCGCTCAAGCGCGCGGAGGCTGGGCTGGCGGTGCCGGAGCTGTGCCGAGAACTGGGCATCAGTTCGGCAACGTTTTATAAGTGGCGCTCGAAGTACGGCGGCATGGACGCGTCGATGATGTCGCGCATGAAGGAGCTGGAGGCGGAGAATACCCGGCTTCGCAAGATGTACATCGAGGAGAAGCTCAAGGCTGAGATTGCCTCGGAGGCCCTGCAAAAAAAGTTCTGAAGCCATCTCGTCGGCGCGAGATGGCAAAGCAAGTTGTGCAACAGCGGCGCGTGTCAATTCGTGTGGCGTGCGCGGTGCTCGGCATCAGCGAGTCGTGCTACCGGTACGCGGCGAAGTTGAACACGGAGAACGAAGAGATTGCCGACTGGCTACTGCGTATTACGGGCTGCCATCGCAACTGGGGTTTTCTGCTGTGCTACTTCTACCTGCGTAATGTGAAGGGATTCGGCTGGAACCACAAGCGCATTTACCGAATTTACCGGGAGCTGGAGCTGAACCTGCGCATCAAGCCGAAAAAGCGGCTGGTGCGCGAAACGCCGCAGCCGCTATCGGTACCGGAGGCCATCAATGAAGTGTGGTCGATGGACTTCATGCATGACCAACTGGTTGACGGGCGCAGTATCCGGACGCTGAACGTGATTGATGATTTCAACCGCGAGGCGCTGGGCATCGAGGTGGATTTCTCGTTGCCATCCGAGCGGGTGATTCGCACGCTGAAGCAGCATATGGAATGGCGAGGCAAGCCGAAGGTCATCCGGTGCGACAACGGCCCGGAATATTTGAGTGCGGCCATCGTGACATGGACGCAGAAGCAAGGCATCCGGCTGGAATACATCGAGCCGGGCAAGCCGCAGCAGAATGCGTATATCGAACGGTTCAACCGGACTGCGCGATACGAATGGCTGTCGCAGTACCTGTGGGAGGACCTGGAGCAGGTTCGCGAAGCGGCGGCCGACTGGATGTGGATTTACAATCACGAGCGCCCGAATATGGCATTGGGCGGTTTTACCCCGAAGCAGCGGCTTGCCATGGTCGCTTAGTTTCTACTTCTGCTGACCGTGGAAAACGGGGGCATTACCTCAGGATCACCGAGGCACCGTCTGCCAGCAGCGGCAACGCCTTCTGCACCGTGAACAGCACGGCCTTCACGTTGCGGTCGAACGTCTCGTCGTAATGCGCCTCGGTGATGTCGCCGAGGGCAAGCATCGAGCCGCCGCCAGCATTGGCAAACAACACGTCGAGACGGCCGTGTGCTTCGCCGATTTGCTTATACAGCGAATCGAGTTCGTCCGGCTTCGTCGAGTCGACGCGGAGACCGGTAGCCGTGCCGCCGACCTCACGGATCGATGCGACGGCGGCATCGAGTTCAGCCAGACGGCGGCCCGTCAGATAAACGTGTGCGCCTTCGGCAGCAAAGCGTTGTGCCGTAGCCAGGCCGATACCGCTGGTTGCGCCGGTGACGAGTGCGATCTTGTTGTCGAGCTTGCGTGCCATGGTGTTGCTCCTTCGTTCAATTCGATGTGTTGGTTGGGCCGGTGTCCGGCGGTCGCAGCGCGTTGTCGGTTGCGATGAGTTAAGAATATCGACGCGCCCTTGTTTTCGAAATAGAATCAATTGCAAATCAACGTTGCAAATTTGAAATGATGGGTAATCGTGTCGAAACTGCCTGATTTCGAAGGACTCGCGATGTTTGCCAAAGTCGCGGAGGAAGGCTCCTTTGCGGCGGCGGCGCGCGAGATGGGGGTGTCGGTCGCCACCGTGTCGCGCGGCGTCGCTCGTCTGGAGGACCGGCTGGGCGCGCGGCTGCTCAATCGCACGTCGCGTCAACTTGCGCTGACCGAGTTCGGCCGCACGTTGTGTGAGAAGGCTGGCGAGATTTACCGACAAGCCGAGGCGGCGGAGGGCGCTGCCCGCGAGATGTCCGTGCAGCCTCGCGGGCTGGTGCGACTGGCCGTGCCGATGTCGTTCGGGGTGCGTTGGGTCGCGCCGTTGATGCCGGAGTTTTTCCGGCGGTATCCGGACGTTCAGGTCGACCTGCATCTCGCCGATTCGACCGTCGATCTCGTGGCGGATGGATTCGATGCGGCGCTGCACATTGCCGCGCTGCCGGATTCGTCGCTAGTCGCGCGACGTTTGTGCGCGGTGACGCAATTCGTCGTCGCATCACCGACGTATCTGAAGCGCGAAGGTCGACCGGCGCATCCGCGCGAGTTGGTGGATCGGCCCTGCATGTCATATGCCTATCGCGCGCGCAGCGACGTATGGCGCTTTACCAACGATGCCGGAGATGAGGAACTGGTGACGCCAGCCGGGCCGCTTCGCGTGACCAATTCCGATGCGCTGCTGCCGATGCTGCTCGAAGGACTCGCTATCGCCGAGTTGCCGGAGTTCATCGCCGCCGAATATCTGAGCGATGGGCGGCTCGAAGCGATTCTCACCGGATGGTCGTTGACGAAAGGGGGACTGTACTTCGTTACCCCGTCCGCTCGCGCAAGGCCAGCGAAAGTAAGCGCACTGTCGGACTACTTTGCCGAACATCTGAGTGAACCGACGTGGCGCTGGCCACGCGAATGACTGCATTTCGGCGGGCGCGCTATGTCCCCGATATCCACTGCGCTATAAGCGATTAAATTCTCTTCAAGAAATGAAAAAAACCATTGTCGCTCTGTTTGCGCTTCCGACGCTGCTGCAAACGACTCCGACGTTCGCCGATATTGCGAACGGAAAGAACCTGTACACCCAGAGATGTGCCATGTGCCACGGCGTCGATCTCAAAGGATCCGGGCCGCTGGCCACGAAGAGCACCCCGCCCACGCCGGACCTGACAACGTCCGCATTCAAGAAGCGGCTCAACGACTATCCCGGCGTGATCGTCTCATCCGTCATTCTTCGCCCGAACGGCGACCTGATTCCAAAAACGTTGCGCGAAAACGGGGTGAAGCTTGCACCGTATGCGTGGCGCGTTCAGGATTTTCGCGATCTGCACCAATACATGACGGGCGTGATCTTGAAAGGTCGTTGACGACGAAGTCTTCGCCTCAGGATTAGAATCCTCTCATCTCGACGCGAGGTCTGCCATGTCGCACTCACCGAACGACGCTCATGAGCACGGGCATCACCACGGGCATGCTCACGGTCACGCAGGGCACAGTCATGCCGGTCATAGCCACACCAGTGGCGTTACCGATCAGAAGCGGATCGGGATCGCGTCAAACGTCTCGAAGTCGTCGCCGCATTCGTGAATGGCTGCGCGCTTTTCGTCATCGCGGCATGGATCGTGATCGAAGCGATTCGACGGTTCGCCGCGCCGGTGCCGGTCGTCGGCATGACGATGCTCGTCGTCGCGTTCGCCGGACTGCTCGCCAATATTGCCGCCTTCATGGTCCTGCACCGCGGCAATCGCGAAAACCTCAACATGCGCGGCGCGTGGCTGCACGTGATGGGCGACATGCTTGGGTCGGCGGCGGCCATCGTCGCGGCTGGCGTGATTCTCTTCACGGGATGGACACCCATCGACCCGCTGCTTTCGATATTCGTCGCGCTGACCATCCTGAAAAGCGCGTGGGGTAGCGTGAAGTCCTCCGCGCATATCCTGCTCGAAGGCACACCGCATTCGCTCAGTCCGACGCAGATCAAAGCCGATCTGGAGACGACCGTGACGGAGGTGCAGGGCGTACATCACATCCACGCGTGGTCCGTCACCGGCGGGCGCCACATGATCACACTGCACGCTGTGCCCGCGCCCGGCGTGAGTGCGCGTGACGCCATGATTGCCGTGCAGCAGCGTCTCGCAACACGATTCAACGTCGAACACGCCACGATTCAGATCGAAGACGCGGAATGTGCCGACGGTCACAGCGGCACGGATTGCGACGGAGCGTCGTCACCCCGACATTCACGATCGGGTAGAACTTCAGCTTGTTAGCCTTGTCCTGAAGCTGCTGACGCTCATCGTCGACGGTGACCTGTCCCACGATAGCCGTGATGAGGGGCGGCACGTCGAGTTCGACGGTCGGCTCGCCGTAGGCGACACCGGCGTCGAACGACATCGACCAGCCGGGCGTGGCCAGCGGGCTATGACCGAAGCCGACGCCGACGTACGGGGGGATACAACATGGCCATCGCGGACCGCGTCAGACGTCGAAGACGGGCGGTTTCCCCGGTCCCCGATCCGGGTCGATGCGCGTCGTAGAATGGCGAACCGGTCGCCCGTGAGCGCCGACCCCCTCGAAACACATTCCCGGTCCATGAAAAATAAAACGGAAAAAGGCGCCGACAAAAGCGCCCACAATAGCGCCAGCAAAGCCGATCTGGACCGGTTCGATCTGAACATCCTCGACCTGCTTCAGACGAACAACCGGCAATCGCACGCGGCCATTGCCGAGCAGGTGGGGCTTTCCACGGCGTCGGTGCAGCGGCGCATCAGTCGGCTGGAGGCGCGGGGCGTCATCCGGGACAACGTCGCCGTGCTCGACCCCGCCATGGTCGGCAATCCCGTGACGGCTGTCATCGAATCGCGACTGGTCGAGGATCGAAGCGTTGTGATGGATCGTGCGAAGCGCTATTTTCGGGGCGTCGACGAAATTCAACAGTGCTATTTCGTCAACGGCGGCGTCTCGTTCATCATCATCATGATTTCACGCGACATTCCGCATTTCGAGCAACTCGTCCGTCAGCACTTCGCCGACAATCCGGACATCCTCACCTATCGGACGCTCATCGTGCTCGATCAGGTGAAGACCGGCCTGAAGCTCCCGCTCTTCGAGCTGATCTGACGACAGCACCAGGACGTCACGCGTCGGCACGCGGCCGCGAAAACAATGCACACCCCGCGCATGCTGCGACGACGCACGCGATCCCGGCGCACTGCGTCGGCGTCAGCGTCTCATTCAGAACCACCCACCCGGCGATGGCGCTGACGGCTGGCGACCCGCTCAGCAGCACGCCGAACACGCGCGCGGGCAAACGGCGCATCGCGTAGATATCCAGCAGAAACGGCAGCATGCTGGACAGCACGGCCACGCTGAAGCCAACCAGCAGCACGTGTATGGACATCAGCGCCGTGCCCGCCTGCGCGATCCCCAGGGGCACGGCAATCATCGCAGCAATCGTCATACCGACCGCCACCGATTGCCCGCCACCGGCCGACGCTCTGCGCCCCACGAGCACGTAGATCCCCCAGAACAAAGCGGCTGCCAGCGAGAACGCGACGCCGCGAATATCGATTTCGCCTTTGACGTCGCCAATCGCGAGCCCCACCATGCCGAGCGCGGCCAGCGCAATCCAGACAAGATCGGACGCGCGTCGAGACGTCAGCAAGGCCGCGCTCAACGGCCCCATGACTTCGATGGAGATGGCGACGCTGACCGGGATATACGCGAACGCGCGATAGATGAGCAGATTCATCAGCGCCAGCGTGACGCCGTAGGTGAGCATCGTGAGCCACGAAACGCCCGCGTCGCGGAAATTCAATCGCGAGGGCTTAAGCGCGGCGACAAGGACGAGAGACGACAGGCCAAGGCGCAGCGCGGCAACGCCTTCACTGCCGACGAGGGGAAACAGCGTTTTGGCGAAGGCCGCGCCGGTCTGGACGGAGACCATGCCCGCGAATGCGGCGGCGAATGGCACGTTCCGGTGGTTGAACATCGGAGTCTGTTGCAATGACGAAGGAGAGGAAATTTTAATTTCCTCCCCTGATTTATCGCCTCGCAAGTGTCGCGTATCCGAGTGATTTAACCGAATTTCGACGTCGGACGATGCAAAAACTCATGCGCGTTGCGCGTTGCCTGTCATGCAAGCATCGATGATGCAGTGCAAAGGCGCTTACTGAAGAAATTCGGTAATCGCCGTCATCGTGGCATCCGGTTGTTCTTCCATGGGCCAGTGCCCTGCGTTCGGGACCAGGTCCGCAATTTTCGCATTTCTGACGCCCGTGGACTGATCGGATCGATCTGCTTTTGGTGCGGGTCATGCCAGTGATGCTGCGGGTGAGGATGATGCGGATGGCGCGGATGTTCTCACACTTTATTCGGATTGTGCGAAGTCCGCGCCGACAGTCGCTTGCCACGGGTTTTTTTTTCCAACGGATGGAATAAGTCCAGGGTCGCGGGCGTTATGTGAGTGAGACGGCGCTCGCAACCGCGCGCTTTATCCTCCCCAAAACGAACTGGAAATGACTATGTCCAACACGCTCCTGTCACGCCGTCAAATGCTCGCCAGCGGTTCGCTCGGCGGCGCTGCACTCGTCATGTCGAATCTCGGTTTTGCTGCAACGTCTTCGCAGACGAGCGCCAAGCCGCAAGGCAAGACGCTCGAGACGCGTGATGAGGCGGCGCTGCTTGCCTATCTGGGCGCGTCGCCGCAGTCGCTGCCGAACCTGCCCTACGCGCAGGACGCGCTGGAGCCCGTGATCTCGGCACGCACCGTCGGCATTCACTACGGCAAGCATCATCAGGCGTACTTCACGAATCTGCACAAGCTGCTCGCCGACACGCCGCTCGCCACCGCAACGCTCGAACAACTCATTCTGAAGTCGCACGGCCGCGAGGAGATGGAGGACATCTTCAACAACGCCGCGCAAGCCTGGAATCACAACTTTTACTGGAAGTCGCTCAGCCCCGTGCAAACCTCGCCTGACGAACGCCTGAGCCGCGCCATCGTCGGCAAGTTCGGTTCGTTGGAGGCGTTGTCGAAGCAATTGCTGTCGGTCAGCGCCTCGCAGTTCGGCAGCGGCTGGGGATGGCTCGTCGTCGACAAGGGCGAACTGGCGGTCGTGAAGACGGGGAATGCCGAGACGCCGTTCACGCGCAGCGGACAGCTACCGCTGCTGACCGTCGACGTCTGGGAGCACGCGTACTACCTCGACTACCAGAATCGCCGTCCCGACTATCTGGCGGAGACGATTGCGAAGAAGCTTAACTGGACGTTCGCGTCGGCCAACTACGCGCGGATTTGATATCGGTTTTCAACCCTGCGCGATTCATCTGTCGCAAATAAGGGGAGCCCTGACGTGTCAGGGCTTTCCTCATTGATACAAGCGCGCTTCATGGGCGTCGTCCGACATGCCCATCGGGGCGAAAATCTTCCGGCTGGTAAAATGCGCCTCCGCTGCAAATTCGCTGCATCTGCGCCTCAACGTCATTCATGAAGTCTCAAACGCTTCGGGAGCAGTGGCTCCCGAACCTCCCCGGTAACGTGCTTGCCGGGCTTACCACCGCCTTTGCGCTGGTGCCCGAGTGCATCGCCTTCGCGCTGGTGGCGCAAGTCAACCCGCTGATGGGCCTTTACGGTGCTTTCATCATCTGTGCGCTCACAGCCATCTTTGGTGGACGTCCCGGCATGATCTCCGGTGCGGCCGGTTCGATGGCCGTGGTGATCGTCGCGCTCGTCGTCGAGCATGGCGTGCAGTATCTGCTTGCAACCGTGGTACTCGGTGGTGTGCTGATGATGCTGTTCGGCCTGCTACGGCTCGGCAAGCTGATTCGCATGGTGCCGCATCCGGTCATGATCGGTTTCGTGAACGGACTCGCGATCATCATCGCCTTGGCGCAGCTCGAACACTTCAAGCAGGCGACGCCGCAGGGCAGCGTGTGGCTGCACGGCATGCCGCTCGCGGTCATGTGTGCGCTGGTTGCGCTCACTATGCTCATTGTCTACGTGCTGCCGCGCCTTACCAAGGCGGTGCCGCCGGCGCTCGTGGCCATCGTCGGCGTCGGGGTGCTTAGCCAGTTGCTGAACCTGCCGACGCGCACGCTCGGCGACATGGCCCACATCGCGGGCGCATTTCCGACGCTGCATCTGCCGCAAGTGCCGCTCACGCTGGAGACGCTTCGCATCGTCTTCCCGTACGCATTGCTGATGGCCATCGTGGGCTTGCTGGAGACGCTGCTGACGTTCAACCTCACCGACGAGATCACGCAAACGCGTGGCCGCCCCGATCGCGAATGCCTCGCGCTGGGCGTGTCGAATGTCGTCTCGGGAGTGTTCGGCGGCATGGGGGGCTGCGCGATGATCGGACAGACGATGATCAACCTGAGCTCAGGCGGACGCAGCCGTGTCTCGGGGGCGACGGCGGGCATCATGATCCTGCTGTTCGTGTTGTTCCTGTCGCCGCTTATCGAGCGCATCCCGCTTGCGGCGCTCGTCGGCGTGATGTTCGTCGTCGCGCAGCAGACCTTCGCGTGGGGGTCGCTGCGCGTGCTGGGCAAGGTGCCGCGCAACGACGCTTTGGTGATCGTCGCCGTGACGGTCATCACCGTCTTCACCGATCTGGCAGTGGCGGTGATGTGCGGCATCGTGATTGCGGCGCTGAACTTCGCCTGGCAGCATGCACGCGAAATTCGCGCCGAAGTGGTAGATGCTGCTAAAGGTGCCGACGGAAAAGCGGTCGATGCACGCACGTATGTCCTGCACGGTACGCTGTTCTTCGCGTCGACGGCCAACTTTCAGGACCTGTTCCGGCCGCTGTCGGATGTGCATGACGTCGTGGTCGATTGCCGCCATCTGCACGTGGCCGACCACTCGGCCATCGTGGCATTCGAGACGCTGCGCGAGCGCTATGGGAAGGCTGGCAAGAACCTGCATTTCGTCAACCTTTCTTCACGTAATCAGCACATGCTTGAGCGGGCAGGCGTGCGTCTCGCCGAGGTCTGATGCGACGCCCCGCTTCTGCGTCATTTGAACGTGTGGAGGTACGCGATCAGGTCGGCGACCTTGCGTTCGTTCCCGATGCCCCAGAAGCGCATCTTGGTGCCCGGCACGGTTTTGCCGGGATTGGCGATGAAGGTGGCGAGCGTTTTGTCGTCCCACACGAGGCCTGATTGCTTCATCTCCTTCGAGTAATCGAAGTCCCCGAGACTGCCTGCGCGACGCGTTGCCAGCCCGTTGAGTTGCGGGCCGAAGCCTGAGGCCGCCATCGGCCCGACCGAATGACACGACGCACAACGCGAAGCGAACAGCGCCTTGCCTGCTTCGATATCTCCCGCCGCGATGGCGGGCGCCGTGACGGCGGCCAGCGTCAGCGCGAAGAGACTGCCGCGCAGGCGTGCGGTGAGCGAAAGCGATAGGGCGGGGCGACAGGCGTGCGCGGTCATGGGATCGAGTCGGGCAAAAAAGACGAAAGCGAGGACGAAAGCAAGCCGCTAACTTACCCCTTTCCGTGAACCACTGCCAGTGATTCAAAAGGGCGGCGCTGCGACATCGTGTCGCGAGGTCGCGGCGACCCCCGTCGCTCCGTCGCCCCTTCGGCCGCCTTCAATGAGCCAGACGTCAAAAGGCCGTCCCTGCCGATGCCGGGACGGCCTTTCACTACGCTATCGGCCTTTACTCTCTACGCTTGCACGCTGAGCGTGCTTATACGTCGTCTTTATGCGCCGCCCTTGGTCACGCTGTCCGGCAGATCGCGGCCATGGTACTTCTTGTAGATCTCGTTGAGCTTGCCGTTCTTCAGATTGGTCTTGACCCAGTTGTTGACCCAGTCCTTGAGCGCCGGTTGGTTCTTGTTCAGCGCGATGCCCAGATCGAATTCTTTCTGCGCAAACTTCAGTTCGAGGTTCTTCGCCGGTGCGCGCTTCTGCATTTCGCCGAGATTCGACGGCGTGCTCGAGAAGATGTCGACCTGACCCGTCACCATCGACGTGATCAGCGTGGCGTCGTCTTCATAGCGCACGATCTGCGCGCCCTTGGCGTTCGCCGTGGTCAGCGTGTCGTTGACGGTCGCACGCGTAAGTCCGATGCGCTTGCCGTCCAGATCGGCGTAGCTCTTGATGTTCATGCTCTTCGGTCCACCCACGATGATCGAGATCACGGCGTACGGTGCCGAGAAGTCCACGACTTGCGCACGTTCCGGCGTGATCGACAGGTCGGCCACCACGAGGTCGGCGCGGTTCGCTTGCAGCGTTGGCACGCGTGCGGCGTTCGTCACGGACACGATATCGAGCTTCACGCCCAGGTCCTTCGCGAGCAGTTCGGCCGTCTCGACGTCCGAGCCGACCGGCTTCAGGTTGGCGTCGGCGTACGAGTAAAGCGGCGTTCCCATGGCGATGGCCACGCGAATCTTGCCCGCTTTCTTGATGTCGTCGAGCTGATCGGCAAGCGCTGCGTGGGCCACCGCGCCAAGCGCAACGGCGGCGCAGACCTGGGTGAAGAACGTCTTGAGTTTCATGCAATGGTCTCCTTCGGGTGATTGTTGTCTTGCAATGTGGACTGACGGGGCACCGGCCGGTCGCTTACAGACCGTTTGCGAGAAACGCGCGCAGTTCGGCGGTCTTCGGGTTGTCGAGCATCTCGCCCGGGCCGACTTCCCAGACCTTGCCCTGATGCATGTAGATGATCTGGTCGGCCACGCGCTTGGCAAACGCCATTTCGTGCGTGACGAGCAACATCATCATGCCGTCTGCCGCGAGGTCTTCCATCACGCGCAGCACTTCGCCCGTGAGTTGCGGATCGAGTGCGGACGTTACTTCGTCGAACAGCATGACCTTCGGCGACATGGCGAGCGAGCGCGCAATCGCTACGCGTTGCTGCTGCCCGCCCGAGAGTTGCTCGGGATAGCTGTCGGCCTTGTCCGAAAGACCGACCTGCGCGAGCACACGCTTGGCGACTTCTTCGGCTTCGCTGCGCGCCATGCGCTTTACGTGACGCAGCGCCAGCATGATGTTCTCGCGCACGCTCAGGTGCGGAAACAGGTTGTAGCTCTGGAAGACGATGCCGACTTCGCGACGCAACCGATGCAGGTCGATGGACGGATCCTCCACGCGAATGCCGCACACTTCAATGGAGCCTTCGTCGATGGTTTCCAGACGGTCGATACAACGCAAGGCCGTACTTTTGCCCGAGCCGCTGGCGCCGATGATGGCGACCATCTGACCGCGCTCCACTTCGAACGACACGCCCTTGAGCACCGGGTTGTCGCCGAAGCGCTTGTGAATTTCATTGACCTTAACGATTGCCGACATTGAGCCTGTCCTCCAGTGATGCGCTCCAGCGCGAGAGTGGGTAGCACAGCACGAAATAAAACACCCCCACCAGCGAGAACACGAGGAAGGGCTGGAAAATCGAGTTGTTGATGATCTGTCCTGCGCGGGTCAGTTCGACGAAGCCTATGACCGAGGCGAGCGACGTCATCTTGATGATCTGCACCAGAAAACCGATGGTCGGCGGCAGCGACAGACGCACTGCTTGCGGAATGATCACGAGACGCAGCGTCTGCCAGCGGGTGAACGACAGGCACTCCGCCGCTTCCCATTGCGCACGCGGCATCGCTTCGACGCAACCGCGCCAGATGTCGCCCAGATAGGCGCTCGTGTAGACCATCAGCGCGAGGGCGGCGGCCACGATCGAGGGCAGCTCGAAGCCGTACACCGACAGACCGAAGTAGACGATGAACAGCAGAATCAGCAGGGGGATGCCCTGAATCGCTTCGATGAACACTTGTGTGGGCAAACGCAGCCAGCGGCGCGGCGAAATGCGCCCGAGCATCACCAGAAAGCCACCGGCCATGCCGAGCACGAAGGCCAGGGCAGAGAGCACCAGCGTCCAGCCGATGGACTGCACCATGTACCCGAGATAGGTGAGCGAGAAATTGCCGATCATGAAGCGCTCCGTTGCGCGGTGTTGCCAGCCGAGGTGCCGGAGGTGTTCTGCGCTATGTTGGCAGCCCCTGCTGCGCGCGAGGCGGCCGCGCGGCGACGTGCGGCCTGAGCAGTTTGCGCGGCAGCGCGTCGCACGGTGCGGCGGCGCTTGAAGAAGTACTCGCCCGCCGCCCACGCCACGAGCTTCACGAGCAGCGACAGCGCCAGATAAAGTGCGGCCACGACGATGTACGTCTCAAGCGAGCGGAACGTGTCCGATTGCACCGTGTTGGCCACGGCAGTGAGTTCTTCGGCGGAGATCTGCGACGCGATGGCCGACGCCTGCATCATCAGAATGAACTGGGTCGTGAGCGACGGGTACACCTTCTCGATGGACGGCTGAAGCATCACGTGCCACGCAATGCGCCACTTCGACAGCCCCAGACACTCGGCCGCTTCGATCTGACCGCGCGGCACCGATTCGAGACCGGCGCGAATGATCTCGGCCGCATAGGCACCGATATTGATCACCATGGCAAGGACCGACGCCGTGAATGTCGGCAAATGAACACCGATGCTGGCGAGGCCGAAGTACAGCAGGAAGATCTGCACGAGGAACGGCGTGTTGCGGACCGACTCGATGTAGATCCCGCACACACGCGAGAGCAGACGGTTGGGACTGCGTTTGGCGAAAGCGACCAGTGTGCCCAGCACGGTGCCGATCACGACCGAGAAGACGGTCATCTTCAGCGTGAGCCATGCGCCTTCAAGGAAAACCGGCCAGTAAGGAGCCAGCGGGGCGAAATTCAACGAAAAATGCATGGCAAACGCCTGTCTCCGGTGACGTTCGGGGCCGACGCGCCAGGCAGCAATCGTTGCGGTCATGACATCCGCAGTCGCCGTGGTGGTCTTTCTTGTACGTCGTCATATAAGTGATGTGATTTTGCGCATCGCCCATCGGCGTTGTCAATAGTCATCCCTTGGGGGGATACCCTTGGCTATTGCCTTGATAGGACAAGGGTTAAGGGCGGTTTGCGATGGTGTGGCGGGGCGTCGCAGGTTGCGTGAAGTGCCCTCAACGTCGGGTTGACGGCGGGCGCACCGATACCCTTGTCATCGTATCTCTTGGGTGGGCATGAAGGGCGACGTTGCGGGGCATGAGGGCTGGCTCGCCGCATTGCGCAGCGGCACCGCTTTATAATCTCGCATCGCCACAAACGCAGATCGATCGTCCTTGATGGCCCATCGACGCGCGTTCGCCAATCGTCGTTTGACAGATCGCTGCCCGCACATCCCGTCCGAAATCACGACCATGACCGAGAGACAACCGCTCGTGCCGCCCGCTGGCTCCCGTTCCAGAGAAGTTCGATGACACTTTCCGCGACGGCCCTCGACGAACTCGACCGCAATCTGCTCGCGCTGCTGCGGGTGAATGCCCGTGAGAGCACGGCAAATCTGGCGCGACGTCTCGGCGTGGCGCGCACCACCGTGGTCGCGCGGCTCGGGCGGCTGGAGCAGGCGGGCGTCATCGCCGGTTACACGGTCCGGCTGGGGCAGGACGCGATCGGCGGCGGGCTGCAAGCCTGCGTGAGCATCAGCGTCCAGCCGCGCTCGGGACGCGATGTGCTGCGACGTCTGAACAAGATGCCCGAGATCCATCTGTTGTGCTCCGTGAGCGGCGAGTTCGACTATGTGGCGTGGCTGCATGCCGCATCGGCCGATCAGCTCGACGCCTTGCTCGACATCATTGGCGAGATCGACGGTGTGACCCGGACCACCACGTCGGTGGTACTCGCGCGCAAGATCGACCGGGGCGGGGTGCTGCCCTGAACGGCTTGTACCCCTAATTCGTCCCGAATTCGCCCCTAATTCTTTACTAACAATTGACGGTTATGGTGTCGGCCGCGTGACAGATCGACGGGGTCATGGTGCGTCACCGGGCATTCGGTAATTTTCCGTAACCGGATGCTAAGAATCCCGGGCAAGCCCGCCGGGGCTCGTGCAACCCTCAACATTCCCGCACTTTCCCCGTTTCCCCCCAAGTTTCCATGGTGTCGCCGGTTTGTCTGCCTGTGGCGATAGTGCTAAACTTATTGAGAATTGTTTGCATTAACTTCTCGACAAAACATTGGAGTGTGTATGCGCGTGAAATCCCTCGTGGCAGCGGTGCTGCTTGCCGGTGCGGCCACCATGGCTCAGGCCGCCGAATTCCCGATCGGCAAACCGCTCAATACGGCGGGCATGGAAATTAACACCGTGTACCTCCAGCCGATCACGATGGAACCGGCCGGCATGATGCGCGACGCCGCGAAGTCGGACATCCACCTCGAAGCCGATATTCACGCGATCAAGAACAACCCGAACGGTTACGCCGAAGGCGACTGGATCCCGGGTCTGGAAATCACGTACAAGCTTCAGAAGATGAAGGCGGACGGCAAGACGCCGGACGGCGCAGCAGTCGAAGGTCTGATGATGCCGATGGTCGCAAGCGACGGTCCGCACTATGGCGACAACGTGAAGCTCACGGGCATCGGCAAGTACCAACTGACGATGGTCGTGAATGCACCGGGCACGCTGCAAGAGTTCGGTTGCAAGATGGGCGGCACCCCGGCAGCCGGTGCGCACGCCGCGCATGGCGGCATGGGCCCGTGGTGCTTCGGCCGTCACGTCGACAAGGAAACCGGCGTGGGTCCGTGGTTCAAGCCGATCACGAAGACGGTCGATTTCACGTTCTCGGGCATTGGCAAGAAGGGCGGCTACTAAGCCGGGATAACCTGATGCAGCGTTGGTCAGACGACCAGCGCTGTTTTCATTTGGAGCACAAGGATGAATCAGCGCATCGCGCGCCTGTTGGCCACGATGGCGGCCGTGGTGGTGACCTTGTTCGGATTGGGTGCAGCGCAGACCGCGCGTGCCGACGACCTGCCCACCTTCAAGCTGGAAATGAACAACGGCAAACTCAATCCGACACGTATCGAAGTGCCGGCCGGCAAGCGCATCAAGATCGAGGTGCACAACACCGGAACGAATGCCGTCGAGTTTGAAAGTCTGCAACTGCGCAAGGAAAAGGTGCTTGCACCCGGCGCGCAGTCGTTCGTTGTGATCGCCCCGTTGCAACCGGGCGAGTACAAGTTTTTCGATGACTTCCACCAGCAGGCGCAAGGCGTGATCGTCGCCAAGTAAGTCGGCAAGCCGAACGTTGTCGTTTCAGTCACACGGTAGTACACGCATTACAAAAGGAATCACACGATGGGTCAGGTCATGTTCATCGTCTGGCGCGAAAGCGTCGAGGCATTGTTGGTGGTCGGCATTCTGCACGCCTGGCTGGCCAACCCGGATCACGGTGCGAAGCGCGGCCTGCCTTATCTGTGGGCGGGTGTTGTGCTCGGCATCGCCGCAGCGGTCGGTCTGGGCGCCGCGCTCGTCGGCTTCACCGAAGTGCTCTCGGGCGACGCGCAGGATTACTTCCAGACGGCCATGGTGCTCGTGGCCTGCGTGCTGATCGTGCAGATGGTTTTCTGGATGAAGCGCAACGGGCGAACGCTCAAGCGCGACATGGAATCGTCGCTACAGAAAAATCACGATCAGGGCACATGGTGGGGCGTGCTGGTGCTGGTCGCGCTGGCCATTGCCCGCGAAGGCAGCGAAACCGCCATCTTCCTGTACGGTCTGGGCTTCGGTCAGGGCGGCAGCGTACCGATGTCGATGTGGCTCGCCGTCGCGATCGGCTTCGCGCTGGCGCTCGTCACGTTCTGGCTACTGCAACTGGGCGGCAAGATCTTTTCGTGGCGTCTGTTCTTCCGCGTGACCGAAATCATGCTGCTGTTCCTCGCGGCCGGTTTGCTGGAGTCGGGGCTCGACCGCCTGATCTCGCTGGAGCTTGTACCGACGTTGGTCGACCAACTGTGGGATACTTCCGCGATTCTGGATGACGCCAGCCCCTTCGGTAGCCTCGTGGCTACACTGACCGGCTACCGCGCGCATCCGTCCGGCATGAATCTGTTGGTGTACGCCGTGTATTGGCTGTTCATGTGGGTGCTGCTCAAGCGGGCAGGCGCGCCGTCGGCCAAGCAGGTGAAGCCCGCGTAAGCGGGTAGTGCGCACCGGGTGGCGATCCCGCCCGGCGACGCACGTTAGTGCGCAATCAGCGCACATTCAGGCAGCACCGGACTGCACGGACACGCCGCACATGAGATCCGTCATTCCACAAGGTAATCCCCCGACGCAAGACCCGAGCAAGAGCTACGCATGAGCATCGCCATCACTGTCCCGAACCGACTGGCCCGCCTGGGCCTCTTGATGCAACGCCACGGCAAGTTGATACGTGGCGTGCAGTGGGTCATCGTGCTGGTGTATGCGTTCCTGATCTGCGTACCTGTCCTGATGCCGTTGCCGGACGAGACGGCACACATCCTCAACAACCTCACCGTTTTCGCACAGTTCACCTTCTGGGGCATCTGGTGGCCGTTCGTGCTGCTGAGCATGGTGCTGATGGGGCGCGTGTGGTGCGGTGTCCTTTGCCCGGAAGGCACGCTCTCCGAATTCGCAAGCCGACATGGCCGGGGGCGCGCGATCCCGCGCTGGATGCGCTGGGGCGGCTGGCCGTTCGTCGCCTTCGCCGGGACCACGCTGTATGGCCAGATGGTGAGCGTCTACCAGTATCCGAAGGCGGTGTTGCTGGTGCTGGGCGGCTCGACCATCGGCGCGATGGTGATCGGTTATTTCTACGGACGCGACAAGCGTGTGTGGTGCAAGTACCTGTGCCCCGTCAACGGCGTGTTCGCACTGCTGGCGCGTCTCGCACCGTTTCACTTCAAGGTCAATGAAGACGCCTGGCGTCAGTCGTACAACACCAAGGGCCACAAGATCATCCCGATCAATTGCGCGCCGCTCGTGCCGCTGCGCAATATGAAGGGCGGTGCGCAGTGCCATATGTGCGGCCGCTGCGCCGGGCATCGCGACGCTATCGAACTCACGGGCCGCTCGCCCAGCGAAGAGATCGTGAAGTACGGCGCGACGGAGAACAACAGCGTCTGGGACAGCGTGCTCGTCAATTTCGGTCTGCTCGGTGTGGCCATCGGCGCGTTCCACTGGACGGTGAACCCGTGGTTCGTCGCAACGAAGACGGAACTGGCGACGTGGCTGATCGACCGCGGCATCATGTGGCCGTTCGAGACGAATGCGCCGTGGTTCGTCTTTACCAATTACCCTGAACAGAGCGACGTTTTCAGCTGGCTCGACGGCGGCATGGTCGTGACCTACATTCTCGGCAACGGTCTCGTGCTGGGGCTGGCGTTCACGCTCATCTTCGCGATTGCGAACCGGGCAATGGGGGCGTGGCAGACGTCGCGCTTCAATCATCTGGTGCAGTCGCTGATTCCGATTGCCGGTGCGGGCGTGTTCATCGGCTTGTCGGCGACGACGGTCAGCCTGCTGCGTGCGGAACATCTGCCGATCTACTGGGCGAACGACGTGCGCGCCACCATCCTCGCCGTGACCACGTTGTGGAGCCTGTGGCTGGGCTGGCGCGTGACAGGCCGTCACGCGACGTCGATGGTGCGGCGTCTGGCGGGTATGGCCGGTATCGTGGCGGCGCTCGCGCTCGTCAACTGGCTCTGGCTGCTGATGTTCTGGATCTGGTAACGATCCGGCGCGACGGGCGCAACCGGAACAATCCGAACAATCCGAGCAATCCGAGCGAATGGCAGGGGCCGGAACGCCAATTGGCGAGCCTCCGGCCCGTGGCCTACAATAGCGCCACAAGTCTTTCTGTGTGACGCCCGCCCATGTTGCTCGCTCAACGTCTTCCGCTGTATTTCCGACTCGTTCGTCTCGACAAGCCGATCGGCACCGTGCTGCTGTTGTGGCCGACGCTCTGTGCGCTGTGGATCGCGTCGAACGGACATCCCGACCCGCTGCTGATCGTGATCTTCACGCTCGGCACCTTTCTGATGCGCTCTGCGGGTTGCGCCATCAACGATTACGCCGACCGCGACTTCGACAAGTTCGTCAAACGCACGAAAGAGCGTCCCATCACGTCGGGACGCATTCGCGCATGGGAAGCGGTGGCCGTGGCCGCTACGCTCGCCCTCGTGAGCTTCCTGTTGATCCTGCCGCTCAACGCCCTGACCAAGTGGATGTCGATTCCGGCATTGTTCGTGGCGGGCACGTATCCGTACACCAAACGCTTTTTCGCGTTGCCGCAGGCCTATCTCGGCGTCGCGTTCGGCTTTGGTATTCCGATGGCATTCGCGGCCGTGCAGGATCAGGTGCCGGTGCTCGCGTGGGTGCTGCTGCTCTCGAACGTGTTCTGGTCGCTCGCCTACGACACGGAATATGCGATGGTCGATCGCGACGACGACCTGAAGATCGGCATCAAGACGTCGGCCATCACGTTTGGACGCTTCGACGTGGTCGCCGTCATGCTCTGCTACGTGGGTGCGCTGGGCATTCAGGCGGGCGTGGGCGTGTACCTCGGCTTTGGCTGGCCGTTCTGGCTGGGCATGGCGGTTGCCGTCAGCTTCGCCATCTATCACTACTTCCTCATCCGTGGCCGCGAGCGCATGCCTTGCTTCGCCGCGTTTCGCCACAACAACTGGCTCGGTGCGGCGGTCTTTGCCGGGATCGCCGGACACTATCTGCTCACGGCGTAATGCGTCCCTAAGACATCGATGAACACGGCGCGTGAAGCGCCGTTTTCGTATGTCCCGCGTCCCGCCCTCTTATGCGGCGCCTGTGCCGGGCGCTGACGGTCGTGGCCAGCCCAGGTATTTCTCGAGCAGGGCGTCGAGTATGGCGACGGTCTGCGCATCCGGCACCCCGTCGTATCGATGCCCGGCGCAGAAGTGCATCTGGAAAGACTCGATGACGTTCTTCGTCGCCTGATCGATCTGGCCCGTTTGCGGGGTGTCGTAACCGTAGGCCAGCAATTTGGCCTGCAGCGCGCCGACATCGTCGGCATAGGGCGCACGATTTTCGTACCACTTCACGGTGTCGGCATCCGGCCATGCGCCCAGGTTGTGCTGGGTGGCCAGCGCTTCCCACGGAAACTTCGGACCGGGGTCGGTTTTCCGTCCCGGAGCGATGTCGGCGTGTCCGACGATCCGGTTCGGTGCGATCTGATGGCGAGCGGCGATGTCCGCGATCAATTCAGCGACGACGGCGACCTGAGCCGCCGGATATTCGTACCACTGGCGATTCTCCAGCGGCAATCGGTTGTCGGTGGCGGGGAATCCGAGATTGACGATTTCGATGCCGATCGACGTTCCGTTCAGCAGCCGTTCTCCGAGCCACCAACTGCGCCCTGCGTGATGCGCGAGACGGGATTCGGGAACGAGTTCGTAGATGGTGAAGCGATCGTTGTCGCCAGCGGCCTCCGGTACAAGGTAATGGGCACTGACGGCTGGCTTTCGGTTGGGCGCGGTGAGTATTTCCTTCGCTCGCTCGAATGGCAGTGCGGTGTAGTGCAAGACGAGCGTACGGATACGAGATTCGTGGTTCGGCGAAGCGTCGGTCTTTACGTCATAGGATGATTGGCGGGGCGCAGACGAACCTGAGTCTGCGGCGGGCGCACTGGCGTGAAGCGAAAGTGGGGCGCCGCTCAGTGCGGCAGAAACCGCCGTCACCTGGGTGAAAAACTTGCGGCGTGACGGCGTCGTCGACACATCGTCGGGGGTGTGTCGGGCGTGGGGCATCGTGCTTCCGGCATGTAGTGAGGGGCTGGGCAAGCGTAGCCCTCGTCGTCGGCCGGAGACTTCCGAAAAAAGCTCACGCCGATATCGCACGAGGCGATATCGGCGTGTCGGGTGATGCTCAGATGGCTCTGTTCAGGGCCGGGAATGCGTCGGCGTTGGACCGTGCGGGCGGTCGCGCGCGATCTCAGGCGATCTTACGCATCGCCCAGTTCGTCGCCGAGTTCCTTGGCGCGCGCGTTGGCGGCCTTCACACCGCGCACGATGGCGGCCTTGATCGCGTCGTTCTCGAACGAGGTGAGCGCGGCGAAGGTGGTGCCGCCCTTGGACGTCACGCGCTCACGCAGTACGCTGGCCGGTTCGGTGGAGTCGGCCGCGAGTTGCGACGCGCCCGTAAACGTTGCGATGGCGAGCTGACGCCCCTGCTCGGGCGTGAAGCCCAATTCGTGCGCCGCCTGCTCCAGTGCTTCGATGAAATAGAACACGTAGGCCGGGCCGCTGCCGGAGATGGCAGTGACGGCGTCGAGCTGGCTCTCCTTGTCGACCCACACGATCTCGCCGGCTGCGCTCAACACGCTTTCCGCGCGTTTGCGCTGATCCGAATCCACGCCGGAGAGCGCGATCAGACCGGTGATGCCCTTGCCGATCAGCGCGGGCGTGTTCGGCATGCAGCGCACGATCTGGTTGTGGCCACCGAGCCAGCGGGCCAGATCGGATGCGCGGATACCCGCCGCGATGCTGATCACCAACTGGCCGTTCAGATGCGGCTGAAGGGCTTGTGCAACATCCTTGAGCACCTGCGGTTTGACGGCCAGCACGAGCGTGTCGAAGTCGCGCAGACGATCATTCGGCGCGCTGGCGGTGTCGATGCCGTGTTGCTTGACCAGACCCTCACGGGTCGATTCGTTGACGTCGATCGCGAGAATGTCGCGCGGTGCCGTGCCGCGCTTGACGAGTCCGCCGATCAGGGCATTGGCCATGTTGCCGCCGCCGATGAATGCAATTCTCATAACCATCCTTTGCGTTGCGTACTACGTTGCGTGTTGCGTTGTGTATGACGTTGCTGCTGTGTTCGCGCCTCGCGATCAGGCCCGTGAGCCGTAATCGCGTGCGCCGAAAATCGCGGTGCCGATGCGCACCATTGTCGCACCCTCGGCCACCGCCGCTTCGAGGTCGCCGGACATGCCCATCGAGAGCGTGTCGAGCGCCAGACCGTCCGCGCGCAGGGTGTCGAAGAGTTCGCGCACCGCCCTGAACGGCTCGCGCTGACGCGACGGATCGTCTTCCGGTTCCGGAATCGCCATCAGGCCGCGCAATGTCAGATTCGGCAGCGCCGCGATGGCGCGCGCGACAGCGGGTACCTCTTCCGGCGTCACGCCGCTCTTGCTCGCTTCGCCGCTGATGTTGACCTGAAGACAGACCTGCAACGGCGGCAGATCCACCGGGCGCTGCGCACTCAGGCGTTCTGCAATCTTAAGCCGGTCGACGGAATGGACCCAGTCGAAATGCTCTGCCACCGGACGCGTCTTGTTGCTCTGCAGCGGCCCGATGAAATGCCATTCCAGCGGTTCGCCGTCGACGCGCACGTCGGCAAGCGCGACGATCTTATCGAGCGCTTCCTGGACGTAGTTCTCACCGAACGCTCGCTGACCGACGATGACCGCTTCGCGCACGGCGTCCGACCCGAAAGTCTTGGACACAGCGAGCAGGCGCACGCTGCCTGCCGGTCGTCCGGCATCGGCGGTCGCGCGGGAAATCCGGGAGAGGACGTCGTCGAGATGTGCAGCGATGGTCGACATAAGACAGATTCGGCGGGTTCGGCAGATTCTTCGGCAGGATCGGCGGGATCGGGGTTGAGCGAACGATTATAGCCGTGCACGCACCCGAGGTGCTACCCGGCAAATAACTAGGTGCTACCCGTGGCGGGCGTCCGACAAAAGTGCGGGGGAGGCGGGCCGTACGCCCGTCGGACCGGCGTTGTGGCAGACTGCGCGGTGCCAACATCCAAAGGGAGACGCCGATGAGCGCCCAACCGCAGCGCGTGCACGATTTTT
This sequence comes from Pandoraea oxalativorans, assembly GCF_000972785.3. Lineage (NCBI taxonomy): Bacteria > Pseudomonadati > Pseudomonadota > Betaproteobacteria > Burkholderiales > Burkholderiaceae > Pandoraea > Pandoraea oxalativorans. The sequence goes on along the minus strand of NZ_CP011253.3, from coordinate 4,536,432 downwards.
CTGTCCAGACGCTCGCCGGCGAGTCCGTGAGCCTGTCGCAATATCGCGGCAAGGTCCTGCTGATCGTGAATACGGCCAGCGAATGCGGCTTTACGCCGCAGTACGCCGGTCTTCAGACGCTCTATGAGCAACTCGGCCCGCGCGGCTTCGAGGTGCTGGCGTTCCCGTGCAACCAGTTCGGCAAACAGGAACCGGGCGACGCGCAGGCGATTCGCAGCTTCTGCGATCTGCGCTTTCACGTAAGTTTTCCGATGTTCGCCAAGATCGACGTCAAAGGCCCCGAAGCCGCGCCGCTCTACGACTTTCTGACGCGGGAAAAGCGCGGCGTGCTCGGGACGAAGGCGATCAAGTGGAATTTCACCAAGTTTCTCGTCGACGCGTCGGGCAATGTGATCGCGCGCTATGCGCCGACCGCCAAGCCCGAAGCGATTCGCGCCGACATCGAGAAGCTGCTGCCCGCTTGAGCCGTCGTTCAGCAGCTTTTAGCTGGTTTTGGATGATTTTTGCGGACGTATGTGGACGTATCGCCTGCCGCAGATTTACCGGAAGCGGAGTCCGAATCGCCAGAACAGGCGTTCGAGACGTCCCGCCACCGGGCGTTGCGGCGCAACGCCGGACGGTGACGCCGCTACTTCCTCCCGGCACGCGATGCGCGCGCCGACGTCGCTCGCAAGCGTGATCCAGCCGCCAGTCTCCGTGACATAGACGTGACCTGCTGTCAGCGCGACATCGGTGTGCCAGGCACTGTCGGCCAGCCAGCGCGTCGCGGGCGTGAGCACGACTCGCCCTTGCCCGACGTGAAGCACCGTGCCCTGGCTTACGTACCCGTGGAACGACTGGCCTGGCGCGAGCGAGACGTCGGCGGGCCGGGTGGGCTGATGGGTGACAGAAGGCTTGGCCATGATGAACTCCGGTGCAGTGAACAGACGACTACAGCGTATCGGCCGCAGCGCAGCCCCGGTAGGCACACAGTCACGCTGTTTCGCCCGTAACAGATGGGCGTGACGCAATCTGTTACGATCCCGAATCGGCAAATCTGTATCTGTTCTGGTGGTTTTCGATGCCGGATCATCTGCGCATGGACGTCGCCCTCTCAAACCTCCCCGACCACTCTGTCTCCGACGAGACTCCCGCCATGTCTTTGACGTCAGCCGCCGCGCCGCGTGGCCTAGCGCCCGCGTCGATACATGAATCGACGACGCAGTCTGCCGCCGCCGAAGAGCGCACGCCGCTCTATCGCCAACTGGGCGATCACTACCGTCACGCCATCGAAGCGGGCACGCTCGCCCCGGGTGCGCGCATGCCCAGCGTGCGAGCGCTGATGGAACGCCATCAGGTCAGTCTGTCGACGGCGTTGCAGACGTGTCGTCATCTCGAAGCGCAGGGCCTGCTCGAAGCGCGTCCGCGTTCCGGCTACTTCGTGCGCACGCCCGCACGGGCGAGTGTCGTGCCGGTGGCCGAGCCGCGTCCGTGGGTGCCCGACCTGATGCAGTACGTCGGGATCAATCAGCGCGTGTCGTCGATCCTCGCGCGCGGGCTGCAGGCGGACGTCAAAGTGAATCTCGCCGTTGCGCACGGCTCGCCGTCTCTGTATCCGGTCAATGAACTGCGGCAGGCGACCATGCGCGCGCTGCGCGATCACCCGCTGCTCTACGGCACCCCGCCCCCCGGCGGCGGCGAAGCGCGTTTCCGTTCGGCGATTGCCCGTCGTGCGCTCGAAGCGCGCATGAACATCAATCCGGACGAAATCGTCGTCACGCACGGATGTATCGAGGCGATCAATCTCGCGCTGCGCGCCGTGGCAAGTGCCGGTGACGTGGTCGCAGTCGAGTCGCCCACGTACTACGCGCTGCTGCAAACGCTGGAGAGCATGGGCATCCGCGTGCTGGAAATTCCGACGAGTCCGCAAACCGGGATTTCGCTCGATGCACTGGAGCTGGCCAGCCAGACCTACGACAACATCAAGGCCGTGATCGTCGTGCCGCATTTCCAGAACCCGCTCGGTTCCGTCATGCCGGACGCGCACAAGCTGCAACTGGTGAAGTGGGCGGAGTCGCGCGGCATCGCCATCGTCGAAGACGATACCTACTCCGCGCTCGGCGACGACGGCAACATTCCTGCCGCGATTCGCTCATGGGACACGACGGGCAACGTGATTCACTGTGCGTCGCTGCACAAGACGCTCGCGCCCGGCATGCGTCTGGGCTGGATCGCCGGTGGCAAATGGCAGTGGCGGGTGGAGATGCTGAAGTACGCACAGACGCGTCCGAACGAGGCGCTGGCGCAGATCGCGATGGGCGAGTTCATGGATTCGCCGCGTTTCGACCGTCATTTGCGACGTCTGCGTGTGCAGTTACGCGAACACCGTGGGGCGATGGCAGAGGCGATCGCGACGTATTTCCCGGCGGGCACACGTCTGACGCAACCCGCCGGTGGCCTGAGTCTGTGGGTGGAAATGCCGGGGAGCGTGAGTTCCGAAAAGTTGTTCGACGCGGCGCTGGCGAAAGGCATCCGGGTCGCGCCAGGCAGCCTCTTTTCCAACTCGTCGCGCTACGACAACTTCCTGCGCATCAACGGGGGACAACCGTTCACGCGCGACGTCGACCGCGCCGTACGCACGCTGGCATCCGAAGTCGTACGACTGCTGGACGCCACCGGCTGACGCGACCGAACGACCGCGCCTGTCAGAACTCGGGGTACATCCGTCCCGGATTGAAGATGCCAGCGGGATCGAACACGGCTTTCAGATTCCGATGGATGCGCATGACCGGTGCAGGCAGCGGCGTGAAGACACTCACCCCCGGCTCGCCGTAGCGGAACAGCGTGGCGTGTCCGCCATCCTGACGCGCGGCCGAGCGCACGATCTGCGCGTCGGCGTCTGTAATCCACCAGCGCTGCGCGCCGCCCCATTCGATGAGCTGCTTGCCCGGCAGACGGTGCGGTTCCGCTGTCGACGGCACCGCGAGACGCCACAACGCCTGTCCCGGCCCCGCATCGGCAAAGAAGTTGTCGGTCTGCTCGCGAATGGCGTGCCAGAACTTGGCTGCGTGAATGGCGTCGACCAGTTCTCCGCCCATCTTTACGCGCGCCGCCTTGATGGCCGCCGACGCCCCCGCCAGTCGAATCACCAGCAGGTCGCTGCGCCACGCGCTGCCCGTAATCGGCAGCGGCTGGCCGCCCCATTCGTTGAGCTTGCGCACCGCGTCGATGGCGTTCATCTCGAATTGCAGCGTGAGTTCCGCGAACGGCTGCGGCAGTACCTTCAGCGACACTTCCAGAATCAGGCCCAGCGTGCCGAGCGAGCCGGCGAGCATGCGTGAGACGTCGTAACCGGCGACGTTCTTCATGACCTGTCCGCCGAAATTCAGCACATGTCCACGGCCGTCCATCAGCTTCGCGCCGAGCACGAAATCGCGCACCGATCCGACCGCGCTGCGACGCGGACCTGCAAGTCCGGCGGCGACGGCCCCGCCAACGGTCGCGCCCGGGCCGAAGTAGGGCGGCTCGAACGGTAACAACTGGTTGCGCTCGGCAAGCGCGGCTTCAATCTCGGCCAGCGAAGTACCGCAACGCGCGGTGATGACCAGCTCGGCCGGGTCGTACGCAACGATGCCGCTGTAAGCACGCGTATCGAGGACTTCCCCCACACGCTGCTGGCCGTACCAGGCTTTGGTGCCGCCGCCGCGAAGCTGGAGCGGCGCGCGGCGCGCGGTGGCTTGTTCGATGACGGCGCGGAATTGCTCGATGGTGTCGGTCGTGTCGGTCATCAGCTCGGTTCGGGCGGCGGTGTGGAGTCGGTCTGGTAAGGCCCGAGTTCGCTGCCGCAATGCTTGCAGAAGCGTGCGTCGGGGTCGTGTCCTTCGGTCTGACACTGGGGGCAGGTGCGCGTGGTCACGGTCGTGCGACGCATGGCCGAGTGAATCTCCGCGCCCATGATGCCCGTGGGAATTGCAATCACGCTATAGCCCAGCAGCATCACGAACCCGGTGATCGCCTTGCCCAGCCCGGTGACGGGCACGACGTCGCCGTAGCCGGTCGTCGTCAGCGTCACAATGGCCCAGTAGATGCCGACCGGAATGCTGGTAAAGCCGTGTTCGGGGCCTTCGATGATGTGCATGAGCGTGCCGAAGATCACCACGATGATCGAGATGAACCCAAGAAACACGAGGATCTTGCGACGCGCGTTGTACAGCGCAATGCTCAGCACACCCGCCTCGTTCACGTAGGCCGTGAGCTTCAGAATCCGGAAGGCGCGCATCAGTCGCAGCAGACGCACGTCGATCAGCCCATGCAACTCCGGTACGAGAATCGCCAGATAGGTCGGCAGGATAGCGAGCAGATCGATGAGACCGTAGAACGACAGCGCGTAGCGCATCGGTCGATGCGCGCTGATCAGTCGCGCAATGTACTCGGCCGTGAAGAGCAGCGTGAAGAACCATTCGAGAATGGCCATCGGCAGCGGCATCGTGGACTGCACCGCCGGTACGCTCGACACCACCACCGTGAACACCGACAGCACGATGGCGATCAGCAGGGCGATGTCGAACAGCCGACCTTCGCGCGTGTCGGCTTCGAAAATGATGATGTAAAGACGCTGCCGCCAATCGTGCGGCAGCCACTCCGACAGCGCACGCATGTCAGAACCTCGGCAGATCGGGGTGCGGCAACAGTCCCCCGCGCACGTGCTGCTTGCCGTATTCGGCACAGCGCGCGCGCGTGGGAATGCCTTTGTCCGGATTGAGCAGTCCGACCGGATCGAACGCGCGCTTCACGCCGAAGAACGCATCGCGTTCCTGCGCCGAGAACTGCACGCACATCGAGTTGATCTTCTCGATGCCCACGCCGTGTTCGCCCGTGATCGTGCCGCCGAGTTCGACGCAGGCCTCGAGAATGTCGCAACCGAACGCCTCGGCGCGATGCCATTCGTCCAGATCGTTGCCGTTGAAAAGAATGAGCGGATGCATATTGCCGTCTCCGGCGTGAAAGACGTTAATACAGCGCAACCCATATTGTTGTTCCAAACCTTCGATGCGTTTGAGTAATGTCCCAATCGCACGGCGTGGAATCGTGCCGTCCATGCAGTAATAATCCGGCGAGATGCGCCCGGCGGCGGGAAAGGCGTTCTTGCGCCCCGACCAGAAGCGCAGGCGCTCTTCTTCGCTACGCGAAATCTGCAACCGCGTCGCGCCCGAGGTGCGCAGCACGTGTGAGATGCGCAGGATCTCTTCGGTGACTTCTTCCGGCGTGCCGTCCGATTCGCAAAGCAGAATGGCGGCGGCATCCAGGTCGTACCCCGCGTGGACGAACTCCTCGACGGCCTGTGTGGCGGGCTTGTCCATCATCTCCAGCCCGGCAGGGATGATGCCTGCGGCGATGATCGCGGCGACCGCGTTGCCGCCGGTCTCCACGTCGTCGAAGCTCGCCATGATGACCTGCGCCGTCTGCGCTTTCGGTATCAACTTGACGGTGATTTCGGTCACGACGCCGAACATGCCCTCGCTGCCGATGAAGACCGACAGCAGATCGAGTCCGGGCGCGTCGGGGCCGAGCGAGCCGAATTCGATGGCTTCTCCCGACATGGTGATGGCACGCACTCGCAGCACGTTATGCACGGTCAGGCCGTACTTCAGGCAATGCACGCCGCCGGAGTTCTCCGCAATATTGCCGCCGATGGTGCAGGCGATCTGCGACGACGGATCGGGCGCGTAATACAGCCCGTAGGGCGCAGCGGCTTCCGAGATCGCGAGATTGCGAACACCCGGCTGCACCGTCGCCGTGCGGGCATAGGGGTCGACCTCGACGATTTTCTTGAACTTCGCGAGCGAGAGCACCAGACCGTCCGAGATCGGCATCGCACCGCCGGACAGACTCGTGCCCGCACCGCGCGGCACCACCGGAACGCCGAGCTGGTGGCACGCCTGCAAAATGCGCTGCACCTGCGATTCGGACTCTGGCAACACGACCGCGAGCGGCACGCGGCGATATGCGGCGAGGCCGTCGCACTCGTAAGGCGTGGTGTCCTCGCGGCGATGGAGGATGCAATGCGGCGGCAGGATTCTGGCGAGCGCGTCGAGCAACTGGCCCTGGCGTGCCGCCAGCGCTTCGGCATCGATGGGTGCGATGCCCGTCGGCGTTTCACCGGACGGGTTGGGCTGGCCTTGCCGGGTCACGGGCGCGTTCATGCGGCGCTCAGCCCGCAGCACGCAACCGGAAAATCTTGCCCGGATTGAGCAGATTGTGCGGATCGAGCGATGTCTTGATCGCGCGCATGACGTCGATGGCGTCTTCGCCATGTTCTGTTGCGAGGAAGCCCATCTTGTGCAGGCCGACGCCATGTTCGCCGGTGCAGGTGCCGCCCATGCGAATGGCACGCTCGACAATGCGCTGATTCAGGCGCTCGGCTTCTTCGATGTCGGTCGGTTTGTCCGGATCGATGAGAATCGCGACGTGGAAATTGCCATCGCCCACGTGGCCCACGATCGGGCACGTCAGATAGGAGCCTTTCAGGTCCTCTTCCGTCTCGCCGACACACTCGGCCAGACGCGAGATCGGCACGCACACGTCCGTCGTCACCGCGCGGCTGCCCGGCTGAAGCTGGAGCATCGCGAAGTAGGCGCTGTGGCGCGCACTCCACAAACGGTTGCGGTCTTCGGTGCGGGTGGCCCACTCGAAACCGGTGCCGCCATTGTCCTTGGCCAGTTCCTCGACCGTCTGCGCCTGTTCCTGCACGCCCGCTTCGCTGCCGTGGAATTCGAAGAACAACGTCTGCGTTTCCGGCAGATCCAGCTTGGAGTGCTTGTTGATGGCCCGCACGGCCAGCGCGTCGACGAATTCGACGCGAGCAACCGGCACGCCCAACTGGATCGTTTGGATGGTGCAGTTCACGGCGTCCGTCATGCTTGGGAACGAGCAGATCGCCGCGGAGACCGCTTCGGGCTGCGGATAGAGTCGCACCGTCGCTTCGGTGATGATGCCCAGCGTGCCTTCGCTGCCCACGAACAGGCGCGTGAGGTCGTAGCCGGCCGACGACTTGCGTGCGCGCGTGCCGGTGTGGATGACGCGGCCGTCGGCGAGCACCACGGTCAGGGCCAGCACGTTCTCGCGCATCGTGCCGTAACGCACGGCATTGGTGCCCGAGGCACGCGTGGCGCACATGCCGCCAATGCTGGCGTCCGCGCCCGGATCGATCGGGAAGAAGAGGCCCGTGTCGCGCAGCGCTTCGTTCAGCGCCTTGCGCGAAATGCCGGGCTGAGTGGTGACCGTCAGGTCCTCGGCGTTGATCGAAACGATCTGGTTCATCTCCGACAGATCGAGCGACAAACCGCCTTCGACCGCGAGCAGATGACCTTCGAGCGACGAACCCGCGCCGTAGGGGATGATCGGGACGTTGTATTTCGCACAGAGTTTGACGATCTGCGAGACCTCTTCCGTGCTGTGCGCGAAGGCGACCGCGTCGGGCAACATCGGGTCGAACGGAGACTCGTCCCGGCCGTGATGTTCGCGTAGCGCTTCCTTGGTGCTCACGCGCTCGCCCAGCAGGGCTTGCAACTCGGTGAGCAAGGCGTCGGGGAACGGACGCTTGGCGGCGAACGGCAGATGGGGATGATTCACGGCTTTCTCCTTCGGGTCTCCGGGCCGCCATCGCCGGTGGGCGCAGGCGGACACCATATCGGGCGGGGTCTCGGGCGCGCGGTGCACGCCCTGACACCTCATGAGCGGGGATTTTACGCTGGGACGGCGTTTTTCCCCACACTTTGCGTCATATCATACGGACTTGCCGTGTATCAGCGCCATCGGAATTGCCTGAAAAACAGGCAGGCGATGGCAGTGCGGTCAATTTCAATCAAAAAGGCAGGTCGTCCGGTGCCCGAACAGGGGCCAGCGGGCAAGATGTGCCGCAAGGGGTAGGTGCCAGAAGATGGGGAATCGTTTGAGCAAGATCGTCACGCGTACCGGTGACGGTGGCAAGACCGGCCTGGGCGACGGCGCACGCATCGACAAGTTCAGCCTGCGCATCGTCGCCATTGGCGAGATCGATGAGACCAATTCGCACATCGGCGTGCTGCTGTGCGAGGACCTGCCGCAGGACGTGCGGGCCATGCTGCTCGATATTCAGCACGACCTGTTCGATCTCGGCGGCGAACTGAGCATGCCCCGTCACACATTGCTGACGGACGCTCAGGTGGCCAGGCTCGACGAGTGGCTGGCGCACTACAACGCCGAGCTGCCGCCGCTGAAGGAATTCATTCTGCCGGGCGGCACGCGCGCCGCAGCACTCGCGCACGTGGTGCGCACGGTGGCGCGCCGCGCCGAGCGGGCGATGGTGGCGCTGGGGGCCGATGAGACCGTCGCGCCCGCCCCGCGTCAATACGTCAATCGCTTGTCCGACCTGATGTTCGTGCTGGCCCGTGTGCTCAACCGCGCAGGCGGTGGGAGCGACGTGCTCTGGCAGCGTGAGCGCACGTCTGGCGGAGCCGGGTAAGCGCGTCGGGCACTCACGCCGCTGACGACAATCGCAGGATGCAAAAAGGGCGACCGATGGTTCATCGGCCGCCCTTTGCTTGCGTCGTCGCTAACTGATATCGATCAGTTGCCAGCGCCACGTGCCACGCGGCGGGCGCGCACGGCGTCGGCCAGCGTGTCGAGCACCTTCAGGCTGTCTTCCCAGTTGATGCAGGCGTCGGTAATGCTCTGACCGTAGGTCAGTTCCTTGCCCGGCACATGGTCCTGACGGCCGGCCACGAGGTGCGATTCGACCATTACGCCGATGATGCGGTCGTCGCCACCGGCGATCTGGCGGGCGATGTCGTCGCACACCGGGATCTGGTTCTCATGCTTCTTCTGGCTGTTGGCGTGCGATGCGTCGATCATCACGCGCGCGGCCAGTCCCTGCCTGGCGATGTCGTCGCAGGCGGTCTGCACGCTGGCGGCGTCGTAGTTCGGTGCTTTGCCGCCGCGCAGAATCAGGTGGCAGTCTTCATTGCCTGCGGTCGACACGATGGCCGAGTGACCGCCCTTCGTCACCGACAGGAAATGGTGCGGCTGCGATGCGGCTTTGATGGCGTCCACGGCGATCTTCACGTTACCGTCGGTGCCGTTCTTGAAGCCGACCGGGCACGACAGGCCCGACGCAAGTTCGCGGTGCACCTGCGATTCCGTGGTGCGTGCGCCGATGGCGCCCCACGACACGAGATCGGCGATGTACTGCGGGCTGATCATGTCGAGGTATTCCGTGCCGGCGGGCAAGCCCATCTCGTTGATCTGGGCGAGCAGTTCGCGCGCCAGACGCAGGCCGTCGTTGATCTTGAAGCTGTTGTCCATGTGGGGGTCGTTGATCAGACCCTTCCAGCCCACCGTCGTGCGCGGCTTCTCGAAGTACACGCGCATCACGATTTCCAGCTCGCCCTTCAGACGTTCGCGTTGCTCGACCAGACGCGCCGCGTATTCCAGCGCAGCCTTCGGGTCGTGAATCGAGCACGGGCCGATGATGACGACCAGACGGTCTTCCATGCCGTGCAGCACGCGGTGAATGGCGCCACGCGAGCGATGGATGAGATCCGCGCTCTTTTCCGAGCACGGGTATTCGCGAATCAAGTGCGCCGGGGGCGTCAGTTCCTTGAGTTCGCGAATACGGACATCATCGGTGTTGTGGGGAGGCATGGTTTTTCTCCTGGGCAGTTCTGACTGCGGTTCGTTTCTCGGGATTCGGGTCAAAAAAAAACCGCCAGACTCGCTGGCGGTTTTTCAGGATTCGTTCGGTGCTTACTGCTGCAACTGTCCCTCTCCATCCGCCAGCGGTGTGAGATACGCAAAAAAGTAAAAGTAAAACTTATTGGCGGTCATGAAGGATGTCTTGGACATTGCTTTGCAGGCGGTTTGCCGTGCACAGAAACAACTTTATACGCCTAATCGAATGACGCTGCAACCGCGTGGGGCCGCTAATCGGTGGGAAAACGCGCGGAATCACCGTATTTTTGCGCGTTGTTTTGCGTCAAAAAATCACGTTTTTTGAAATACATGCGAAAACACCCGGTTTGACCCGGGCGCTTTGCTAAGCTTTACGCATTTTTTGCGGTGCGCAAACTGTGTCGATCAGGCCGTACCGCCGACCGTCATGTTTTCGATGCGCAGTGTCGGCTGGCCCACGCCCACCGGCACGCTCTGGCCTTCCTTGCCGCATACGCCCACGCCCGAGTCCAGCGCCATGTCGTTGCCGATCATGGTGACGTCCTTGAGCGATTCCGGGCCGTTGCCGATGAGCGTCGCGCCCTTGACCGGGTACGTGATCTTGCCGTCCTCGATCATGTACGCCTCGGACATCGAGAACACGAACTTGCCGTTGGTGATGTCGACCTGACCGCCGCCGAAGTTCACTGCGTACAGCCCGTGCTTGACCGACTTGATGATTTCCTCGGGGTCTTTGTCACCGCCGAGCATGTAAGTGTTGGTCATGCGCGGCATCGGCAGGGCGGCGTACGACTCGCGACGGCCGTTGCCCGTGACCGGCATCTTCATCAGGCGGGCATTCAGGCTGTCCTGCATGTAGCCCTTCAGAATGCCGTCTTCGATGAGCGTGGTGCACTGCGTCGGGTTGCCCTCGTCGTCGATGTTCAGCGAGCCACGGCGGTTCGACAGCGTGCCGTCGTCCACCACCGTGACGCCCTTGGCCGCTACGCGTTCGCCCAGACGGCCTGAAAACGCCGACGAGCCCTTGCGGTTGAAGTCGCCTTCCAGCCCGTGGCCGATGGCTTCGTGCAGCAGCACGCCAGGCCAGCCCGGGCCAAGCACGACGGTCATCGCACCGGCCGGTGCCGGGCGGGCGTCGAGCTTGACGATAGCGCCGTCCACCGCTTCCTTGACGTACTTTTCGAGCAATTCGTCGGTGAAGTAGGCGTAGTCGAGACGGGCACCGCCGCCGCTGTTGCCGATTTCGCGACGGCCGTTCGATTCGACGATGACAGTGACGGACACGCGCACGAGCGGGCGCACGTCGGCGGCGATCACGCCGTCGCTGCGGGCCACGAGCACGACGTCGTATTCACCGGCCAGCCCGGCCATGACCTGCGACACACGCGGATCTCGCGCACGGGCGAGCTTCTCGATGCGTTCGAGCAGCGCGACCTTGCCGTTGGCGTCGAGCGAGGCGAGCGGATCGGAGGGCAGATACAGTCCGTGGCCGGTCGCGCTGGCCAGTTTGCTGCCGACCTTCACGCGACCGCGTCCGGCCGTGGCGATGCTGCGCGTGGCCGCTGCGGCGTCCTTGAGTGCGATCTCGGAGATGTCGTCCGAGTAGGCGAACGCGGTGCGGTCGCCCACGATGGCGCGCACGCCCACGCCCTGATCGATCGAGAACGAACCCGATTTGACGATGCCTTCCTCCAGGCTCCACGCTTCGCTGCGGGTGTACTGGAAGTACAGATCGGCGTAATCCACACGGTGCGTGAAGATGTCGCCGAGCGCGCGTTGCAGATGGCTTTCGTCGAGGCCGTAAGGCGTGAGCAGCAGCTCGCGGGCCGTGGCCAGGTTCTGGATGCCGGTGTCGATGATTTTCATGCGGTGTCAGGCCAAGGAAATGTATACGGTAGATGAGGGCGAATTCGTCGAAGTCAACATGGCGAAATCAACGCGGCGCGCGGGTGCGAGGCATATCGGTCAGCCCTGCAGCACGCGGTGACGCCAGGCGGGCAGACTCTGGCGAACGCCGGCCAGCCGGGCCGGATCGACCTCGCCCACGACCACGCCAGCGCCTTCGGCTTCGCGCTGGGCGACGATTTCGCCCCACGGGTCGATCAGCATGGAATGCCCCCACGTGCGCCGCCCGTTCTCGTGGTGCCCGCCCTGCGCGGACGCCAGCACGTAGCATTGGTTCTCGACGGCCCGCGCGCGCAGTAGTAATTCCCAGTGCGCGCGGCCAGTGGTGTAGGTAAAGGCGGCGGGTACGACCATGAGCGTACAGTCGCCCATCGCCCGGTACAACTCGGGAAAACGCAGGTCGTAGCACACCGACAGGCCTACGCGCCCGAACGGCGCTTCAAACGTACGGACGGCGTCGCCGGGACGAATGGTGCGCGCTTCGTCGTAGGCTTCCTCGCCTTTGACGAAGTTGAACAGGTGGATCTTGTCGTACCGCGCGGCGGGGGCGCCGTCCGGTGCGAAGACCAGCGTCGTGTTGAGCACGCGTTCGGGCTCCGGCGCGGCCAGCGGCAGCGTGCCGCCGATCAGCCAGACACCGTAGCGGCGTGCCGTTTCCGCCAGAAAGTCCTGAATCGGGCCACTGCCCGGCGTTTCGCGCAGTGCCAGCTTGTCGGTGTCGCGCTGGCCCATGTAGCAGAAATACTCCGGCAGCAACACCAGTTCGGCCCCGGCGTGCGCTGCTTCGGCCACCAGACGGGCGGCTTCACGCAGGTTCCGGTCGACGTCGGGCGCGCTCACCATTTGCGCGGCAGCCACGCGAACGGGCGCGCCGGTCGGGGCGGGCTGGGCGGTTGACTTCGTATCGGGGCTCGTCATGGATCGCTGATGTTGGGGGCGGTAATGGTTGTCGCCGGGTCGTCGCAGGGTGGCTGTCGGTCTTCCGGCGGGGCTCAGTTGCCGCGCATACCGGCTTGGGACGCGATGCCCGAGGCGCTATTGCGTGCTTCCGGCCGGGTTTCCGGGGATGCATCGATCTTACTCTTATTGCCGGTGGCCTGTCCGATGACCGGATTGTCCCAGGAGCCGGTGACGTGATACGTCGTCGAGAGTGTGCGCGAGAGCTGATCGCCCAGCGCCAGTTGCGCGAAGAACGAGCCGATGCCCAGCGCCGGGTTGATGATCGCCCACGCCAGCGACGCCGACGCCGCGTTGATCTTCGGCAGCACCAGCACGTTCAGATCCTGTGTCTCGCGCGCGAGGTCGGTGTGGCCATCGATCTTGATGGTCGCTGCGTTGGCGTTGATCGTCAGATCGCTGGTGTTCGCCACGCCGCCCTGCATCGCGACGTTGCCGTTGATGCTGTCGAACGGCAGACCGCTGCCGATCACGCTGTTGAAGTCGAAGGTCAGGATCTTGGCGAGCGTCTGAACCGACAGAATGCCCAGCAGCTTCGCCAGCCCCGGATCGGCCTTCAGGATCTGCCCGCGCTTGAGTTCGATGGCCACGCGCCCGCCGAGCGTCGGGTAGTCGATGGCGTCGGGGCCGCCGCGCCAGCCGAAGCGACCGGAGACGGTGCCGGAGCCGTCCTTGAGCGTCTTGGGCAGGCCCAGACGGTCGAGCAGACCACCGCCGTCCTTCACGTCGAGATTGAAGTCGAGCACCGTGCGGCGCGGCACGTCGTCGTCGTCCTTGCCTGCTGCGGCTGCCGCGGCGGCGCGACGGCGCGACGTGCGCCAGTTGCCCTTCACATCCAGCGTGGCGGCGCTGTTGCTCAGCGACAGCTTGGTGAGTTGCCAGACGGGCATACCGTCCTCGGTGTCGTTGTGCGCGTTGAGTTGCAGACGGCCGAGCGGCTTGTCGCGCAGCACGAAATCGTTGGCGACGACGTCGATGGCGGGGAATTCGTCGCTCGGTTCATCGAGCACTTGCGTGAGGACGTCGCTGCCGTGGTCTTCGCGCGGAATCACGAGTTTAGCGAGACGCGCACGGATCGCGCCCGACGGGTTCTTCTCGTCCGGTGCGTGCCACTCGGCAAATCCGGAGACGAGTTCCGACGCGAGGCTCACCTGCCAGTCGCGGTCGTTACGCTGCGCGCCTACCACCAGTTCGGGCCACTGACGCGACAACAGGCGAACCTGCTTCGCATGCAGGGCGAGACGCGTTGGCAGATACGGCGTGATGGCACCGAATTCGTCGCGCGCGGCAGCAGCCGTCGTGGCAGGGGCGGGGGGCGTAGCCTGTGTGCCGGGCTTGACGGGTGTGGTGGCGGTGCTGCTGAGCGACGCGATCACGCTGCGCCACGCATCCACGTCGAGCGTATCGAACTGGGCGCTTGCCTGCACGCCTTCGCGCGGGGCGGGCACGGGCTGGTTGATGCCGATGCCGCCGCGCAGCACTTCCACACGTCCGCCATTCGTGCCATTCGTGCCGCTACGTTGCTGAACGTAGTTGCCTTGCACGCTGCCCACGGCAAAGTCGAGCGTGTCGGTGCGGCGTCCTCCCGGATTCATCTGCGGACGCATGGTGAAGCGCGCGGGCAGCGACGTCTCGGCGCTCTTGCCCAGCGGCGCGGGCAGGTTCACGGCGAGACCGGCCAGCGTGGACTGCACCGCCAGATCCGTCATGCCCTGACGCACCGTCACCGTCGCCGTATAGGGCGTGCTGCCCGTCATGCGCTTGGCCAGTTGCGCCAGCGTGGCGTTCTCGCGATTCTCGCGCAGGCCTTGCGCGCTCATCTGACCGTTGACGTTCAGGACGATGGTGCCGTCGTCGCGACTGCCGCCCGACGCGCGCACGTCGCCGCCCAGGAACGTGCCGCGCAAGTTGTCGAGCGAGATGCCGCGCTCGGTGAACGCCAGTTCGCCATCGACCGCGCCGAACGTCGGCAGTCCGTTGATGAGCGTCACGTCGTTGCGCAGGAAGCGCGCGCGCCCGGTGACTTTCGAGCGGTCGGTGTGATCGAGCGGCATCGACAATTGCATGGCGAGCTGCGTGTTGCCGTTCGCGCGCGTCTCGTCGGTGAAGTCGCCGATCCAGTGCCCCACGGGGCTGGTATTCAGATATTTGACGAAGTCCGCCGCCGGTCCGCGCGCATCGCCCTTGAGCGTGAGCGTGGAGTCGTCCTGCCCGATGTCGTTGATGTCGCCCTGTACCTGCGTGAGCGTCACGCCGTACACCGAGCCGCTATCGATGGCGATGTGCAACTTGTCGGCGTCAAAGCGAAGATTGCCGCGCACCTTCTCGAACGCGGGCCAGACTTCGGTATGACCCGGGCGCAGCGGCGACGGATTGAACGTCACGTCCACGAGCGGGATGTCGATACGGAACTTGCCGCCGCCGCGACCGTACGGGAAGTCTTCGAGATCGCCCTGCACTGCGAACGGCGCGTTCTGCACGGTCCCGGCCAGCAGCGCACGTTGCAGATAGTCGCGCACGCCCGCGCCGATATCGGTGGGCAGGTAGCGCGGCACGGCGTTGGCGTTCGCGCGCACGATATTGCCCTTCAGATCGACGATGCCGTTGCCCTTGCCGCCGTTCTGCCACGTACCGCTCACGTCGCCCGTCAATTCGGCGTTTTGCAGATGCGCGGCATCGACACGCACCTGCACGTTCGCCGGGGCGTCGCGCTTCGCGGCCGGGTGCGACACGCGCCACGACGTGCGTGCCGTGAGCGTATCGAGGTCGAGGCGCGGCTGGTCGAAGCGACCGGGGAAGTCCAGCGTGGCGTTCTTCGAATTGAGCGTGAGGCTGCCGCGCGATTGATCCGCGTCGATATGACCGCTCAGGTTCGCGAAGCCGGGACGTCCTGCATTCGGCGAGTTCGGCCGCGCAGGCGGATGCTGGCTCGGCGCACTGTCGATGCCCAGGCTCTCGAAATCGGCGACGACACGGTAACGGTCGCGCTCGGGCGGGAGTTGCTTGATGCCTGGCAGATCGCGCCAGTTGCCCGGCCCGTGGGGCTTGGGCGCCTGATAGCTGACGTCGAAGCGGGCGAGTCGTCCGCGCGGACGGAAGCTGGCGAGCGTGTCGCGGGTCGGGGCGTCGATGGGCAGCGACGGCACGAGCGCCATCGCGGCACCGATGTCGAAGCGCTGACCGGTGATCGCGACTTGCAAGCCCTGATCGTCGCTGGCAGGTAGGTATTTGGCGCTCAGGTCCGGGACGTCGAGCGTCGGTCGTCCGGCCGCCTGCAAGGTGAGTTCCCGTACGCGCAGGTTCCAGCCCGCGTCGGGCTGCGCACCGATACGGGTGACGTCGATACGGCCTTGCGTGGCGTCGAAGGTCAGCGGCGGGAGGTTGTCCGCCAGTTGCGCCGACGTATTGGTCCCCGCTGCGCGTAGCGTCGCGCCGGTGATCACGCCATTGTCGAAGTCGACCCAGGCCCGTGCCGCCACATTGCCACGCGAGTCCTTGCCCGGCAGGTCGACGTAACGCGCCAGCTCGGACAGGTCGAGTGTGCCGACTTCGCTGTAGATCTGGCCGCGCCAGCGTTTGATTTCGCCGGGGCGGGCAAACAGCGGATTGGTGAAGCGCGCGCGAATATCGAGCGGCGCGACGATCCCTTGCGGCGGGTTCGCCTGCATGCCGAAGCGGTGTTCGAAGCCGCGATTGCGCAGCATGGCGTTGACCTGCGTGACGACCGCCTCGGGCACGTCGCGCGTGGCGTCGCGCCAGCGCACGGTGCCGTTGCGGACCACGACGCGCGCCTGACGCATGATCCAGTCTGCCCCCTGCGTGTCGCTCGTCTTGCCGCTGCCCGTCACTGGCATCCCGGCGACGAGGATGGCGCCGTCGGCGCGGCGCTCGATGGTGACATCCGGCTCGTGCAGCGTGAGATTCGACAAACGCAAGTCGAAGTGGATCAGGCTGCTCCAGGAGAGCACGGCCTCGAGCCGGTGCAGCGTGAGGCTCGGTTCCACGGGCGGCGGCGCGCCGGGCGGGGCGTAGCTCACCGGCGGACTGTCCGTGGAAGCGGCGGGAGCGGCGGAAGCAGCGGAAGCAGCGGAAGCGGGCACGGCACTGGCAGATGCGGCTGAAGCCGCCGAAGCTGCCGAAGCTGCCGAAGCGCTGGCGGTCCTGTTCCAATGCAACGGTGCGACCACGCGGGCAATCGTCGACGCCTTGGGCGGGGTGCCTTGCGCCGGGGGCGTGATGCGCACGTCTTCCAGCGTCAGGTAGGGGTGCCAGCCGCGCCAGTCCGCGTCGATGCGCCCGATCGTGACCGGCAAGCCGATGGCGCGCGTGGCGGCCGCCTCGATTTGGGGGCGATAGTCGGACACACGGGGAAGGATGACGTACCGGGTCGCGAGGATGACTGCGCCAAGACCGAAATAGACGATGACGACGAGCGCCAGCAGCCATTCCAGACCCAGTCGCAAGCCACGCGGCAGTGACGAGAACCAGGACCGGGTCGCGGTGGGCGAGGCGGGCGGCTTACGGTCGGTCATGCTGCGCGTCTACGAGGGAATGTGGTAGTTTCTGTGGCAAAGACTGTAACACAAGCCCAAGGCCCTCCGATGGCCGGCCGTAGCGTGTGATCCGGCGTTTCATCACGCCCGGGTAAGCATGCGAAAGTCTCTTCATTCTCATTGCAGACCGGAACCCCGCCAGTGAGTTCATCCGAAATCCCGATCGATATTCAGTCCTACTCGCGATATGCCGCGCGCATGCTGGCGTCGCGCCCTGCGCTGGCCAAGGCGTTGCCGACGCTCGCCGAGCACCCCGTCGACGCGCGCTGGCTCGCCCGCCGCTTCGAAGCCATCACCGGCACGCTGCTGACGCCGCCGGACCAGCCGTCCGGCGTTGTCGGTGTGGACGAGGCGGCGCTGGCACGTGCCTTGCGCATCCTGCGGGTCGAAGCGCTGTGCGCCGTCATGCAACGCGATCTCGACGGTCGTGCGGAGTTGTCCGAAGTCACGCAAGCCATGTCGGCACTCGCCGAGTTCGCTGTGCAGGCGGGCATTGCGGTGTTGTCGCGCGACCTCGAAGCCATTCACGGTGTGCCGCGTAATGCGGAAGGGGAGCGCCAGACGCTCGGCGTCGTGGGCATGGGCAAGCTCGGCGGCCGCGAACTGAACGTCTCGTCCGACATCGACCTCATCTTCCTTTATGAAGACGACGGCGACACGACCGCGCCTGACGGTGCCGATGCGGCCGCCGGCGCTCGCCTGCGTCTGTTGTCCAATCACGAGTTCTTCACGAAGCTCGGCCGCAAGCTGATCGGGCTCATCTCGGAACTCACACCGGACGGCTACGTGTTCCGGGTGGACATGCGCCTGCGCCCCAATGGCGATTCGGGTCCGCTGGTGTGCAGTCTGCCGATGCTCGAAGAGTATTTCTATGTGCAGGGCCGGGAGTGGGAGCGTTATGCGTGGATCAAGGGACGCCTCGTGTCCGAAGTCGCGAGCGAGCCCGGTCGCCGGATCGAGCGGCTGCTGACGTCGCTGGTGCAGCCGTTCGTGTTCCGTCGCTATCTCGATTACGGCGTGATCGGCGCGATTCGCGCGTTGCACGAGCAGATTCGCCATGAGGCGGAGCGTCGCGCGCGGGCTAAACCGGCGCGCATCAACGACATCAAGCTCGGACGCGGCGGCATCCGTGAAGTGGAATTCTCGGCGCAGGTCTTTCAGTTGATTCGCGGCGGACAGGAGCCGGAACTGCGCGTACGGCCGACGCTCGCGGTGCTGGGCGTGGCGGCGCGGCGCGGGTGGCTGGCGCAGAACGTGGCGGAAGCACTGTCGAATGCCTACGTCTTCCTGCGCAAGCTCGAACACCGCATTCAGTATCTGGACGACGCGCAGACCCATATCCTGCCGTCTCCCGGCGAAGACCGCCTCGCGGTGGCGCGCGCCATGGGCTTCCCGGACGAAGCGACCTTCATGACAGTGCTCGATGAGCACCGCGAATTCGTCGCCGGTCAGTTCGACGAGATCTTCGCGGACAAGGCTAACAGTGGCGCACAGAAGGGCACGGGGTCGGGCACGGGCGAGTGCGAATGTCCGCCGGAACTGTGGAGCGAATGTCTGGCCGACGAAGCGCAGACGGGCGACCTCGGCAATCAGCTCACGCGTCTGGGCTTCGGCGACGCCGAAGGCGCGCTCGACCGGTTGCGCGCCGTGTGGACGTCCTCGCGCTACAAGGCGCTGGGCGAGATCAGCCGGCGGCGCTTCGACCAGCTCGTGCAGCGTGCCGTGGAAGGCGCGGCGGGCACGGGCGAGCCGGACGCCGTCCTCGGCCGCATGCTCGATCTGCTCTCGACCATCAGCCGTCGCAGTTCGTATCTCGCGCTGCTCACGGAGTACCCGCGCGCGCTGGAGCGCGTGGTCAATGTGCTCGCCGGGTCCCGCTGGGCGGCAGGGTATCTGATCAGCCATCCGCAACTGCTCGACGAACTGCTTGACGACGAAGCGCTCGCCGCGCCGTTCGACTGGCCGTCGTTCAAGACACAACTGCTGCTGAGCCTGAACGCGGCGGGCGCTGCGGGCAACGTCGAAGTGCAGATGGACATTCTGCGTCGCGCGCACCACGCCGAAGTCTTCCGCATTCTGCTGCTCGATTTGCAGGGCACGCTGTCGGTGGAGGCTATCGGCGACCGTCTCTCGGAACTGGCGGACATCATCGTCGACGTGACGATCTCGACGGTCTGGCCGCACGTGGCGACGCGTCATCGCGAGGTGCCGCGCTTCTCGGTCATTGCCTATGGCAAGCTCGGCGGCAAGGAACTGGGCTACGCGTCGGACCTCGATCTCATCTTCCTTTACGACGATGACGACGACCGCGCGCCAGACGCTTACGCTGCGCTCGCCCGTCGTTTCGTGACGTGGCTGACCACGCATACGGGGGCTGGCATGCTGTTCGATGTCGATCTGCGACTGCGCCCGAACGGCTTGTCGGGCTTGCTGGTCACGAACATCGAGAGCTTCCGTCAGTACCAGTTCCGCGAAGGCAATGCCAACACGGCGTGGGTCTGGGAGCATCAGGCGCTCACGCGTGCGCGTTTCTGTGCGGGCGACGAGACCATCGGCGCGACGTTCGAGAACATTCGCGCACAGGTGCTGGCCACGCCGCGTGAGGCGTCGGCGCTGGCGCAGGAGATCGTGGCGATGCGTCGCAAGGTGCTCGAAGGGCATCCGAACGCAACGAAACTGTTCGATCTGAAGCACGATCGCGGTGGCATGGTGGACATCGAATTCACCGTGCAGTACCTGGTGCTGCTGCACTCGGGCGCGCATCCCGCGCTGCTGCGTAATGCGGGCAATATCGCCTTGCTGCGCGAGGCGGCGCAATTGGGGCTGATCGATACCAGGCTCGCAGATGACGCAGCGGCGGCGTATCGGTTGTATCGCAAGCGTCAGCACAAGTTGCGGCTGGACGGTGTGGAAGCGGCCCGCGTGCCGGTCGCAGACGTCGAGGGGGAGCGGCAGGCCGTAATCGCGCTGTGGGATTCGGTGTTCGCAGACGCGGGGCCGGTTTGACGGTCTGGCGCGTGGACGGCGCTTGAACACAAACGCTTGAAAAACAACGGGCGGCCGATGATAGGCCGCCCGTTGTTTATCGAGGCATGTCTTTGTTGTCGACGACGCTCAGAGCGCCAACATCTCCCGCGCGTGCTTGCGCGTCGTCGCCGTAATCTCCACACCGCCCAGCATCCGCGCGATTTCCTCGACGCGTTCGGTGCGTCCCAGTGGCTCGATCTCGCTCATGGTCGTGTCGCCGTCGCTGCGTTTGCTCACTCGCAGATGCTGATGGCCGAGGGCGGCGACTTGCGGCAGGTGGGTGACGCACAGCACCTGACGTCCCTGACCCAATTCACGAAGCAGGCGACCGACCACTTCGGCCACCGCGCCACCGATCCCGGAATCAACTTCGTCGAAGATCAGCGTCGGCGTAAGACTCGCGCTGCTGGCGATCACCTGTAACGCGAGGCTGATGCGCGCGAGTTCGCCGCCTGATGCGACTTTGGCAAGCGGACGCGTCGGCACGCCCGGGTGTCCGGCGACGAGAAATTCGACCGTCTCCAGCCCGAACGACTGCGGCTCGGGGGTTGCCGTGAGTGCGACTTCGAAGCGTCCGCCGGGCATCGAGAGGTCCTGCATCGCCCGGGTGACTTCGCGCGAGAGCGAGGCCGCTGCTTTGGCGCGCGCCTTCGACAAGTCCTTCGCCAGCTTGAGAAATTCGGCCTGTGCGGCGTCGGCTGCGGCCTGCATGGCGGCCGTGTCGGCAGACGCCGTCAACTCTTCCAGTTGCGCGCGACGCGCCGCCAGTTCGGCGGGCAATTGCTCGGGCGTCACACGGAACTTGCGTGCGGCCGAATGCAGGGCGTCGAGTCGTTGCTCGACGACCGCCAGTCGTTCCGGATCGAGATCGACGCGTTGCGCGTAATGCGTGAGCGAATGGACCGCTTCGCGAAGCTGAATCTCGGCAGGTTCCAGCGCGGCGAGCGTGTCGGCCAGCCCGGCGTCGATCTCCGCAAGTTCGCGGATCTGATGCACGACATGGCCGAGCGACGGGACGATCGCGCCGTCGGCTTCGGCGAGTGCGTCGAGCGCGCCTTGCACGCCGTTGATGAGACTCGCCGCGTGAGAGAGCCGCCGATGCTCGGCGCTCACGTCGTCCCATTCGCCTTCCTGCGGTCCCAGCTTGTCGAGTTCGGACGTCTGCCATTCGAGACGTTCGCGCTCCAGTTGTAGTTCGCGGTCGCGCCCGCGCGCCTCCTCGCAGCGCTTAACGAGACGCCGCCACTCCTTGTGAGCGGTGGCAGTATCGGCGGCAAGGGTGGTCGCCCCCGCGTGCGAGTCGAGCAGGCGGCGTTGCGCGTCGGGGCGCAGCAACTGCTGGTGCGCGTGCTGGCCGTGAATGTCGACGAGCATTTCGCCGAGTTCGCGCATTTGCGTGAGCGTGGCGGGTGTGCCGTTGATGAAGGCGCGTGAGCGACCGCCGGCGTCGAGCACACGCCGCAGCAACACGCCGCCATGTTCTTCGAGCGTGAGCGCTTGCGCTTGCAGCCAGGCTTCGAGATCGGGGCGCGCTTCGGCATCGGCGGCGAATTCAGCGGTGATGTCGGCGCGCGTTTGCCCATTGCGCACCATGCTGGTATCGCCGCGCTCGCCCATCGCGAGCGCCAGCGCATCGATCAGAATCGATTTGCCCGCGCCGGTCTCCCCCGAAAACACGGTGAAGCCGGCGGAGAATTCCAGATCGAGACGATCGACGATCACGAAATCGCGAATCGAGAGACTGCGTAGCATGGGATGTCGGGTGAGGCGTGGAGTCAGTTCTGCGGCGTATCTTCGTCGGAGATATGCTCGTTCCAGTGCAGCTTGCGGCGCAGCGTCGCGTAGTAGTTGTAGCCGACCGGGTGCAGAAACGTCACCTGATGCTGGGAGCGGCCGACCAGAATCTGGTCACCCTGACGCAGTTCGGCAAACGACTGCATATCGAAATTGGCGCCGACTTCGCGACCGCCGGTAATCGTGATGACGATGTCGCTCGAATCCGGCAGCACGATCGGACGGTTCGACAGTGCGTGCGGTGCGATCGGCACGAGCACTACACCGCCGAGGCGCGGATGCAGGATCGGCCCGCTGGCCGACAAGGCGTAGGCCGTCGAACCGGTGGGTGTAGCGACGATCAGGCCGTCGGAGCGCTGCTTGTACATGAAGCGTCCGTCGACGTCGACGCGCAGCTCCACCATCCCCGAGATCCCCGAGCGGTTCACGACCACGTCGTTGAACGCCAGCGTCTCGAAGAGCGTCTGGCCGTCGCGTTCGATGCGTGCGGCCAGCAGGGTGCGTTGTTCGGCTTCGAAGTGTCCTTCTAGCATGGCCGGCACGACCTGACGCATCTCGTCGAGCGGAATGTCGGTGATGAACCCGACGCGGCCGTGGTTGACGCCAATGAGCGGCACCTTCGAGGCGGCGAGCTGACGGCCGACGCCGAGCATCGTGCCGTCGCCGCCGACCACGACGGCCACGTCGGCCTGTGTGCCGATTTCCTGGATGTCGAGGGTGCGGTACGGATCGGCACCTGCGCCGATGTTATGCGCGGTGTCGCGCTCGAAGACGACATGATGCCCACGCTGGGCGATGCATGCCGCGAGCGTGAGCAATGGTTCGGCGACGCCGTCGGCATGGTACTTCCCGACGAGCGCCACGGTCTTGAAGGGGCTCCCAGTTTTCATGCCGCCATTACACCATAAGTCGATGACAGCAACCATCGCCAACGCAGAGCCCGCAACGGTTCTCGTGTCGGGGTTTGCCGTACGCCGCGTACCGACGTTTCGCGTTACAATTTTTGCCATGCTAGATCAACGTGCGCAAACGCTTCTCAAAACCCTGATCGAACGGTACATCGCAGATGGCCAGCCGGTCGGCTCGCGCACGCTCTCGCGGTTCTCGGGTCTCGACCTGTCGCCCGCGACGATCCGCAACGTGATGTCCGATCTCGAGGCGATGGGTTTCGTGGCCAGCCCGCATACGTCGGCCGGACGCGTGCCGACGCCGCGCGCGTACCGTCTGTTCGTCGACACGATGCTCGCCGTGCGCCCGCTCGAAGAGGCCGTGCATCAGTTGGCGACGCAGGTGCAGACCAGTCTGCAACCGGCCGGCCCGCAACAACTGATCGCCTCCGCCGCACAGGTGCTCTCGCATCTGTCGCAGTTCGCGGGTGTGGTGCTGACCCCGCGCCGCAGCCAGACCTTCCGTCATATCGAATTCCTGCGCCTGTCCGACAAGCGCGTGCTGCTTATCATCGTCACGCCCGACGGCGACGTGCAGAACCGCATCATCCTGACGGAAAAGGACTACTCCCCGGCGCAACTGGTCGAGGCGGCGAACTACCTGAACGCCAACTTCGGCGGTCACAGCTTCGACGACGTGCGCACTTACTTGCGTGGCGAACTCGATGCGCTGCGCTCGGACATGAGCGCACTGATGCAGGCCGCCGTGCAGGCGGGCAGCGACGCCATGGCCGACACCACGCGCGAGAGCGTGCTGATCTCGGGCGAGCGCAACCTGCTGGGTGTGGAGGACCTGTCGTCGAACATGGAGCGTCTGCGCAAGCTATTCGACGTGTTCGAGTCCAAGACCGGCCTGCTGCAACTGCTCGACGTGTCGAGCCGCGCGCAAGGGGTGCAGATTTTTATCGGCGGCGAGTCGAGCCTCGTGCCGATCGAGGAGATGACCGTCGTCACGGCACCGTACGAAGTCGACGGCGAAGTCGTCGGTACGCTCGGGGTCATCGGGCCGACGCGTATGGCGTACGAGCGCGTCATCCCCATCGTCGACATCACGGCCAAGCTCCTCTCCAACGCGCTCAGTCATCACTGAGCGGCGCGCTGGCGCGTTCGCGCATCGGCCGATCCGCCGATTCGCCGATTCGCCCATTCCCGGTTACAACCCCGTAGCATTCCTTTACACGCTGTCACACGCGGCAGGGTTAGGCTTCAAGCGTCACTTGCGGCGAGGTCGTTTGCGTTCGTCATCGGGCTCACCGGAGGATTCGGACAGAACTACAAGGTGGCTGATCGCCAGCGCCTGCAAGCTGCGCACGGCATGCCCACCGAAAGGGCCCGGAGTGTTTATGAAATCTCTGATTTCCTGGCGGACGACGGTCCGCTCCCTTGGCGTCGGGCTGGCGCTGGGTCTGCTGGGCGCTGTAGGTGCGCCGGGGCTGGCGCAGGCGCAGAGCGCCGATCCGCCGGGGCGCGTGGCACGTCTGTCCGAGTTCGACGGCACCGTCACCTACGCCCCGGCAGGCACGAGCGACTGGCGCTATGCGGACCGCAACCGTCCGCTCACGACGGGCGATGCCATTTGGGTCGACCGCAACAGCCGGGCAGAGATGCACGTGGGCGGCACGGCCGTGCGCATGGGCGCATCGACAAGCCTGACGCTGTCCGCCGTCACCGACCAGAATGTGCAACTGAACGTAACGCAGGGCACCGTCGGTGTGAGCCTGCGCAGCGTCGATCCGAACCAGCCGTACGAAGTCGATACGCCGAATCTGGCGTTCGTGCCGCAACAGGCCGGTGAATATCGTGTGGACGTCGATCCGAACGGCGTCACGACGGTGAGCGTCTCGCGCGGTGCTGGCACGGCATATGGACAAGGGGCGTCGGTCCCGCTTCAGCAAGGGCAACGGGTCGCGTTCGTCGGTCAGAACCTGACGCAGCAGCAGACCGGCCCGCTCACGGCCGACGCTTTCGATCGGTGGATGCGCGATCGCGACGCGCGTGAAGACGCTTCCGTCTCCGCACGCTACGTGCCGCGCGACATGACCGGCTTTGAGAGTCTGGACGACTATGGCGCGTGGCAGGAAACGCCGAGCTATGGTGCGGTGTGGGTGCCGTCCAACGTGCCGTCGGGCTGGGCACCTTACCGCACGGGCCACTGGGCCTGGGTCGATCCGTGGGGCTGGACGTGGGTGGACGATGCGCCGTGGGGCTTCGCGCCGTATCACTATGGGCGCTGGGCTTACGTGGATGCCCGCTGGTGCTGGGTGCCGGGGCCGGTGGCGGTGCGCCCGGTGTATGCCCCGGCGCTGGTCGGTTGGGTCAGCGGCAGCAGTGGTGGAAATCAGTGGGGTGTGTCATTTGCCGCCGGGGGCGTCGGGCTCGCGTGGTTCGCGCTTGGCCCCCATGACCCGTACCGTCCGGCGTATCACGCCAGTTCGTCGTACATCACGAACATCAATCGCTCGACGATCGTTCGGACGACCAATATCACTAACAACATCAACGTCAACAATGTGTATGTGAACCGCAATGTGCGGGGCGCTGTGTCGACGATGCCCGCGCAGGCTTTCGTGCAGGGACGCCCCGTGGGCGCTCCGACTGCGCTGGCTGCACCGCGCGGCGCGCAGACGTGGCGCGTCGGCAATACGCCGGGTGTAGCCCCGGTGCAGCAGAGCGTGTTCGGCAACAGCCGTCCGGCAGCAGGTGCGCCGCCCGCAGGTGTGTTCAACCGGCAGGTGCTGGCCACGCGTGCCCCGGTCGCCCGTGGCATGCCGTCGCGTGAGCTGACGAGCAATCTGCACCCGGTGCCGAACGCTGGCGGCGCGCCGCTGGTGTTCGGTCAGAACGGGCAGCAGGTGCGCAATCTCGGCGCGGGCGGGCCGAATGGGACGAAGGGTCCGAATGGGCCGAATGGCCAGCCACGCATCGCCCCCCGGGTGACGGTCGTCAGCACGCATGGGCCGGTCGGTGCGCCGATTGGGGCGAACGGTGCGATGCCTGCGCAGCCCGCGCTGGGTGCGACCGGTGCCACCGGTGCCACCGGTGCGACGGCAGGCCATGGCGGCTTGCCCGCGACCGGCGCTGTGCCGCCGATGCATGGCGCGCCGGGGGTGCCCGGACAGCCGGGCGTCCCGGGGGCACCGGGCCATGCAGGCGTACCGGGTCAGCCCGGTGTGCCGGGAACGCCGGGGGTTCCAGGTGAGCCTGGCTATCCCGGCTATCCGGGACGCGGCGTTTATCAGAATCGTCCGGGTCCATCGGCGGTGCAATCCCAACCGGGCGAGCGTCAGCCCGCGCCCTCCGGCGTTCCGCATCCGCCCGGTGTGAACGGGGCCGCTCCGGGGCAAGGACAGCCGTCGGCACGCGGCGAAGCGCCGCAAGCCGTCCCGCAGCCGGGGCATGACGCCGCGCAGCGGGAGATGCAAATGCGTCGCCAATCACCGCAACCGCCGCAATCACCGCAAGCGCCCGCCGCACAGCCGGAAGCGCGGGGCGCACAAGCGACGCCCGCGCCGCGTCCGCAGCCGCCGGTGGAGCATGCGCAGCCCGCGCCGCGTCCGCAGCCTCAACAGGAACGTCCTCAGGCGCAGCCGCACCCGCAACCCACGCAGCGTGAGGGCAAACCGGAAGGAGGGGCGCGCGCCCCCGCGCATGAGGAACATCCGAGGGCCGACCATCGGTCATCTCACGACGACGAGCATCGGCACGGCTGAGGGCCCGCCTGCGCAAATAACCGTCATCCCCTCCGTCCGGTCGTGGACTGACCGACGGAGGGCGCATTCCGGCAGTATCGACTGTCACGACTGACGCCGGACGAGCCCCGTGTTTGCGGTAAAGTACGTTCCATGCGCTTCGATCCCGAACCTATTTCGCATGGCCAGTCCGGCAAGACCGCCGTACTGCTGATCAACCTCGGTACGCCCGACGAGCCGCGTCCTGCGGCCGTACGCCGATATCTGCGCGAGTTCCTGTCGGACCCGCGCGTCGTGGAAATCCCGTCGCTGGTGTGGCAACCGTTACTGCGGCTGGTGATTTTGCCCTTCCGCTCACGTCAGTCGGCGCAAAAATATGCGACGGTCTGGACTCGTGACGGCTCGCCGCTCAAGGTCAATACCGAGCAGCAGACGAACGCCCTGCGCGCGCTGCTGCACGCGAACGACTATGACGTCGTGGTCGATTACGCGATGCGTTACGGCAATCCGTCGATTCCGGAGCGCATTCGTGCGTTGCGCCAGAACGGCGTCGAGCGGATTCTCGTCCTGCCGCTCTATCCGCAGTATTCGAGCAGCACCACCGCCACCGCGAGCGACGCGGTGTTCCGCGTGCTCGGCCGTCTGCGCAATCAGCCCGACGTGCGTACGGTGCGCGACTATCACGACCATCCCGCCTACATTGAAGCGTTGCGTCAGCAGGTCGAAGGCTATTGGCTGCAAAACGGTCGGCCGGACTTTGCCGCCGGCGAACGTCTGCTGCTGAGCTTCCACGGTGTGCCGCGCCGCACGCTCGACCTCGGCGATCCGTATCACGACCAGTGCGTGAAAACGGCGCGCCTGCTCGCGGCTGCCCTCGGTCTGGACGAGACGACGTGCCGTCTCACTTTCCAGTCGCGCTTCGGCAAGGCCGAATGGCTCCAGCCGTACACGGCGCCGACGCTCGAAGAACTCGGCCGTGGCGGCACGCCGCGCGTCGACGTGTTCTGCCCGGGTTTCACGTCCGACTGTCTCGAGACGCTCGAAGAAATCAATATGGAAGGACGTCACGCTTACCTGTCGGCGGGCGGCAAGTCGTTCCACTTCATTCCCTGCCTGAACGGCGCGAGCGCGTGGATTACGGCGCTGGGCGAGATCGCGGCGCGTCATCTGCAAGGCTGGCCGGTACTCTCGCCGCAGGGCGAGGCCGATGCCTCGGCGGCGGCGGTGGCGTCGACGCGTCAGCGTCAGGTGGCGGCTGTGGCCGCGTTCGAGGAAGCCAGTGCGGCCGCCGCTGCCGCCGCGCAGGCGCAGGCGCAGATGCAGACCCAGACCCAGACCCGGGTTCAAACACCCTTGCCGTCCGAAGGCGTGCACGGAGAAGCGGGAGCGCGGTCGTGACGGTCAAGGTGGACGATTCTCCGCACGCCGCTACGCGGATCGACAAATGGTTGTGGGCGGCGCGATTTTTCAAGACGCGCTCGCTCGCCACGCAGGCCGTCGACCGTGGCCGCGTGCTTTGCAACGAAGCCCGCGTGAAACCGGCGCGCGACGTGCGTCCCGGCGATGTCGTGTCGGTCGACAACGGCAGCACGCGCTGGGAAGTCAGAGTCAAGGCGATTGCCGATGTGCGCGGCTCTGCGCCGGTCGCGCAGTCGCTGTACGAAGAGACCGAGGCGAGCGTTCAGGCGCGTGCCGACGAGAGTGAGCGCCGACGTCTGTTCCAGGAGCCGGCGGCACAGATGCACGGACGGCCGACCAAGCGCGACCGCCGCCGTCTCGGTGGCGTTGGCGAGTAAAGGCACGCGCGCCCCGTCCCTCCATCGTTTCAATGCCTGAATGAACACCGCCGCTGGCGAATTGCGCAGCGGCGGGCAAGGGGATGGAGCGTGAATCAGGTGTCCCGTCTCAGTCCATTCAGGCGACTCAGTCGGAACCGTCCGGGGAACGGCATCGCGCACAACCGCAAAGGATCATGCACCCCGGGGCGATCAGCGTGTTGGGATTCCGGTATTCGAAGTCGACGAATGCCCCGTCAGGCCCGGCACTTCCACATAGTGATGCAGCACCGCCCGCACGCTACCGTACTCGGTATCGCGCCGGGTGACTGCGCCGGACAGGCAGATCGTGATCGTTACCGTCGTCACCAACGCAAGGATGAAGACAACAGCCAGTGGCAGCTTCATGATGCGCTCCTTGAAAACACTTCACCGGACGGGGGATGTCCGGTGAGCGGCCGGGCCCGTCGAATGGTCAATCGGATAGGTACATCCATTCGCCGGACCGTAATTCATGTTAGGTCGCAGCAACGGCCGATACAATAGAGGACTCGTAACGCGTGTAACCGGATATTTTCCGGTATGCCGCGCGCACCGATCTGGCGCACAGAATGTCCGCCCGCTCTTGAAATCGGTGTGGACGCCCCTACTATCCAAAGGGATTTGAACCGGCGGCGCATCGTCGTGGTGCGCTGCAAGAACCTTTTGACGACTCAACTCATGACTGAACAGCAAAACACCCCCGACCAGCCGATTCCGTCCCAGGCCGAAGCGGCCCCGACCGACGCTGCGGGCGCGAACGACGCGCTGCCCTCGGTCGAGGCGCAACTTCAGGCGGCTCAGGCAGAAGCGGCAACGCTTCGCGACGAGGCGCTGCGCGCCCGCGCCGAGATGGAAAACATCCGCCGCCGTGCGGAAGAGGAAGTGTCGAAGGCGCGTAAGTTCGCCGTCGAAAGCTTTGCCGAGAACCTCCTGCCGGTCATCGACAGCCTCGAAGCGGCGGCCGCCGACAAGAGCGGCGACGTGGCCAAGCTGCAAGAGGGTGTGGCCCTGACGCTGCGTCAACTCGTCTCGGCGCTGGAGCGCAGCAAGGTGTCGGTCATCGACCCGGCTGGCGCAAAGTTCGATCCGCATCAGCATCAGGCTATCTCGATGGTACCGGCCGAACAGGAGCCGAACACGGTCGTGGCCGTGCTGCAAAAGGGTTACCTGATTGCCGACCGCGTGCTGCGTCCGGCATTGGTGACGGTCGCCGCAGGCAAGTAATTCAAGGTCATCCCGCCACGGCGGGCGGCACGACGCTTCCATCATGGGAATGTTTGTGGTGTCGCGCCGGGCGGTTTGACCGGGCGCAGGCGACGACGCCGAGTCTGGCGGCGCTGTCTGAGCCAAGGCATCGATTCAGAGGCTTACCATCATGGCAAGCGATCTTCCGGACATGAAAGGGGTGGATGGCACGGCGTTCGAGGTGTTCTCGATGCACGCGCTGAGCGCCGCGACGTTCGACGAAGCACTGCGCACGGCGGGGGACGACCTCGCCGTGGTGTTCTTCTGGGGCGTCGATTGCTTCAACTGTGAAGTCGCCAAGAAGGCCATGCTCGCACAGCGCGAGGCCATCGAAGCCCTCGGACTACGCTGGTTTCACGCCAATGTGTATGCCGATATGGCGCTGGGCCGCCGTTTCGCGCTGCATGGGGTGCCGACGTTTTTTTTCTTCCATGCAGGGAAGAAGCTGGGCCGGGCGACCGGCTGGCAGGGCCTGCCCCAGTTCCGGCTGGCGGTGGCCGCCGCACGCGAGAAAATCGCGGCGGCGGGGGGCAAGACCGGGCTGCAAGAAGGGTCTTGAAATGTTCCCGGCTGCACCCATATCCCGTGCAGATCAATGAATTGAGTGGGCGACACGCCCGACGGAAAGACGCAAAGGACGCTAGGAGAAATTTAAATGGGCAAAATCATCGGTATCGACTTGGGCACCACGAACTCGTGCGTGGCCGTCATGGAAGGAAATCAGGTCAAGATCATCGAAAACGCGGAAGGTGCTCGCACCACGCCGTCGATCATCGCCTACATGGACGATGGCGAGATCCTGGTCGGTGCGCCGGCTAAGCGCCAGGCCGTGACCAACCCGAAGAACACGCTGTACGCCGTCAAGCGCCTGATCGGCCGCCGCTTCGAAGAAAAGGAAGTGCAGAAGGACATCGCGCTGATGCCCTACAAGATCGTCAAGGCCGACAACGGCGACGCCTGGGTTGAGGCGCGCAACGAAAAGCTGGCCCCGCCGCAGATTTCCGCCGAAGTGCTGCGCAAGATGAAGAAGACCGCCGAGGACTACCTGGGCGAGCCGGTCACGGAAGCCGTGATTACGGTGCCGGCTTACTTCAACGACAGCCAGCGCCAGGCCACGAAGGACGCAGGCCGCATCGCCGGTCTGGAAGTCAAGCGCATCATCAACGAGCCGACCGCTGCCGCACTGGCCTTCGGTCTGGACAAGAAGGAAGGCGGCGACCGCAAGATCGCGGTGTATGACCTGGGTGGCGGCACGTTCGACATCTCGATCATCGAAATCGCGGATGTGGACGGCGAACACCAGTTCGAAGTGCTGTCGACCAACGGCGATACGTTCCTGGGCGGTGAAGACTTCGACCAGCGCATCATCGACTACATCATTGCCGAGTTCAAGAAGGAACAAGGCGTGGATCTGTCGAAGGACGTGCTCGCGCTGCAACGCCTGAAGGAAGCCGCTGAAAAGGCCAAGATCGAACTGTCGTCGAGCCAGCAGACCGAAATCAACCTGCCGTACATCACGGCCGACGCCTCGGGTCCGAAGCACTTGAACCTGAAGATCACGCGCGCCAAGCTCGAAGCACTGGTCGAAGAGCTGATCACCCGCACGATCGAACCGTGCCGCACGGCCATCAAGGATGCCGGCGTCAAGGTCAGCGACATCGACGACGTGATTCTGGTTGGCGGTATGACGCGTATGCCGAAGGTGCAGGAAAAGGTGAAGGAGTTCTTCGGCAAGGAACCGCGCAAGGACGTGAACCCGGACGAAGCCGTGGCCGCAGGTGCCTCGATTCAGGGCTCGGTGCTCTCGGGCGACCGTAAGGACGTGCTGCTGCTCGACGTCACCCCGCTCTCGCTCGGTATTGAAACGCTCGGTGGCGTGATGACGAAGATGATCACGAAGAACACCACGATCCCGACGAAGCACTCGCAAGTGTTCTCGACGGCGGACGACAACCAGCCGGCCGTGACGATCAAGGTGTATCAAGGTGAGCGCGAGATGGCCGCCGGCAACAAGTCGCTGGGCGAGTTCAACCTCGAAGGCATTCCGCCGGCAGCACGCGGCACGCCGCAGATCGAAGTGACCTTCGACATCGACGCCAACGGCATTCTGCACGTCGGCGCGAAGGACAAGGCCACCGGCAAGGAAAACAAGATCGTCATCAAGGCAAACTCGGGCCTGTCGGACGCTGAGATCGAGAAAATGGTGAAGGACGCCGAGCTCAACGCCGAAGAAGACAAGAAGGCCCGCGAGATGGCCGACTCCCGTAACCAGGGCGACGCGCTGGTGCACAGCACCCGCAAGGCGCTGACCGAGTACGGCGACAAGATCGAAGCTTCGGAGAAGGAAGCCATCGAATCGGCGATCACGGCACTGGAAGAGTCGCTGCGCGGTTCGGACAAGGCCGACATCGATGCCAAGGTCGAAGCGCTCGGTACGGCAAGCCAGAAGCTCGGCGAGAAGATGTATGCCGACATGCAGGCGCAAGCCGGTGCTGCGGGTGCCGCAGGTGCCGAGCAGGGCAAGCCGCATGACGACAACGTCGTCGACGCCGAAGTGAAGGAAGTCAACGACAAGAAGTAAAGCGTGCGTGGCGCGCGGCGCATCGGAAGGTGCGCCGCGTGTGGGCCGGGTATCGAGGTTCTCCACAAGGGGAATGTCGACCCGGCTTTTTGCCTGATGGCGACATGCGCCAACATTGGAAAGAGTTATGGCCAAACGTGATTACTACGAAGTTCTTGGCGTCGCCAAGAACGCCTCGGACGAAGAGATCAAGAAGGCGTATCGCAAGCTGGCGATGAAGTACCACCCGGACCGTAATCCGGACAGCAAGGACGCCGAAGACACGTTCAAAGAGGTCAAAGAGGCCTACGAGATGCTCTCCGAGCCGGAGAAGCGTGCGGCGTACGACCAGTACGGTCACGCGGGTGTCGACCCGAGCATGGGCGGCTTCGGCGGTGCGGGCGGTCAGGGCTTCGGCGGCTTCGCCGACGCGTTCGGCGACATCTTCGGCGACATCTTCGGTCAGGGCGGCCCCGGTGGCCGTGGCGGCCGAGGTGGTCCGCAGGTGTATCGCGGCGCGGATCTGCGCTACAACATGGAGATCACGCTGGAGCAGGCCGCGAACGGCTTCGACACGCAGATTCGCGTGCCGAGCTGGGAAGAATGCGAGGTCTGCCACGGCAACGGCGCGAAGCCGGGCACGAAGCCCGAGACCTGCCCGACCTGTAACGGGGCGGGTTCGGTGCGCATGTCGCAGGGTTTCTTCAGCGTTCAGCAGACCTGCCCGAAGTGCCACGGCACGGGCTCGTACATTCCTGAACCCTGCACAAACTGCCACGGCTCGGGCAAGATCAAGAAGACCAAGACGCTGGAGATCAAGATCCCGGCGGGTATCGAAGACGGCATGCGCATTCGTTCGTCCGGCAACGGCGAACCGGGTGTGAATGGCGGACCGGCGGGCGACCTGTATGTGGAAATCCACATCAAGGCGCACAACGTGTTCGAGCGCGACGGCGACGATTTGCACTGCCAGATGCCGATTTCGTTCGCGACGGCGGCGCTCGGCGGCGATATCGACGCGCCGACGCTGCACGGCAAAGCGACCTTCGAAGTGCCCGAAGGCACGCAGACGGGCAAGACGTTCCGACTGCGCGGCAAGGGTATCAAGGGCCTGCGCGCGAGCTATCCGGGCGATCTGTATGTGCACGTTCAGGTGGAAACGCCGGTCAAGCTCAGCGATGCGCAAAAGCAGATGCTACGCGACTTCGACGCTTCGCTGAAGGAAGGCGGTGCACGCCACAGCCCGCAGTCGAAGGGCTGGTTCGACCGCGTCAAGCAGTTCTTCGAGTAATTCCATGCAAAGTGAAGTGCCCCTGGCCGCATTCGCGCTGTTGGACGACAGTGCGGATCCGGCCAGTGGGGCGCGTCTGTATACCGGGCTCGTGCGCGAGGTAACTTGCGACGAGCCCGGTGTGCTTTCCGACGCGCTCCGCGAAGTGGAAGACGCCACGCGTTGCGGGCTGCACGCCGTGCTGCTGGTCGATTACGAATTCGGCGTGCGCCTCGGTGGCGTGCATACGGTCGCGACGCGCCGTGCGCCGGGCCAGTTCCGCGCGCTGTTGTTCTCCGGGATGGAGCGGCTCGACGCGGCGCAGACGCAGGCGTGGCTGGCGCGTCAGGAGTGGGTGGACGCCGGAGGCGACGCCGACGCCGGGCAGGACAACGGTGACAGCGATGTGCCCGCCAACCCTGGCGTTGCGGGCATCGGCGCATTGCAGAGCGACGTGAGCGACGCCGCCTTCGACGACGCCATCGCCCGCATCCACGAATGGCTCGCACAAGGCGAGTGCTATCAGATCAACTACACGTACCGTCTGAATTTCGACGCGTTCGGCTCGCCGGTCGCGTTGTATCGCCGCCTGCGCGCGCGTCAGCCGGTGCCGTATGGCGCACTCGTGATGCTGCCCGGCGCGCGAGGCATTGCCGGTCGTGCGATCCTTTCGCTATCGCCCGAGTTGTTCCTGCGCCATTCGCGGGGGCAGGTGGAGGCGCGTCCGATGAAGGGAACGGCGCCCGCGTGCGGCGATGCCGCCATCGACGCACAACGTAGCGCCGCGCTCGCCGCCGACGAGAAGAATCGCGCCGAGAATCTGATGATCGTGGACTTGCTGCGCAACGATCTCGGGCGTCTCGCGACCTCCGGCTCGGTTAAAGTCCCGAAGCTTTTCGAAGTGACGCGCTTCGCCAGTGTCCTGCAAATGACGTCGACGGTCACGGCAACGTTGCCGGACACGACCTCGATGGCTGAAGTGCTGCGCGCTTTGTTCCCCTGCGGTTCGATTACGGGCGCGCCGAAACATCGGACGATGCAGTTGATCGGTGCGCTGGAAACGTCGCCACGCGGTCTTTACACCGGCGCCATCGGCTGGCTCGACGCGCGCAGTGACGATCCGCAGGCGCTGGGCGACTTCTGCATGTCGGTCGCGATCCGCACGCTCGAACTCGATGCGCCGGGCGCGAGCGGCATGCGTCGCGGACGTCTGGGTGTCGGCGCGGGAATCGTGCTGGATAGCAAGGCGGACGAAGAGCGCGACGAGTGCCGACTGAAGGCGCGCTTCCTGAGCGCGCTCGATCCGGGCTTCGAACTCTTCGAGACGATGCAGGCGACGCGCGCCTGCGGTGTCGCCCATCTTGCACGGCATCTGTCGCGTTTGCGCAAGTCTGCGCAGTACTTCGGCTTCACGTTTGACGAAGCGGCATTGCGCGAACAGCTCGACGCGGTGGTCGCAGCGCTGAGCGAAGAGGACATCCATCGGGTACGCCTCGCGTTGTCTCATAACGGCACGGCGGCGATCACGCACGGTGTGCTTGCACCGTTGCACGGCGACGCGGTGAAAGTACTGTTGGCCGATGCCTCTCAAACCACCCGCGCAGACGATCTGTTTCTACGTCACAAGACCACGGTGCGCGCGCGTTACGACGCCGCCTGGAAAGCAGCCGAAGCGCAAGGAGCGTTCGACGTGCTGTTCTTCAACGACCGCGGCGAATTGACCGAAGGCGGGCGCAGCACGGTGTTCGTCAAACGTAACGGCATCTGGATGACGCCGCCGTTGTCCTCTGGCGTGCTGCCCGGCGTGATGCGCAGCGTGCTGCTGGACGACCCGTCGTGGGCCGCCGTCGAGGCGGTCGTTACGCGCGACGACTTACTCGGTGCGCAGGCCATCGTCGTATGCAATGCGCTGCGCGGTGCACTACCGGCGACGATTCTTGCGCCAACCCCATCGACGCGCCGCTATCCCTAACCCTAACCCCCTCAGCTTCCCTGACGCGTTGCCATCTGCGGCACGAACAGATCGCTCCACTTCGCCGGACGTGTCTTGATCGTGCCCGCGCGGCTCATGAACTCGACGTACTGCATCAGTCCGTTCGGCGTCGTCGTGAATTGCAGACCGGGGTCGGCCAGCATCTGCTCGATCTCCGCTTGCGGCAGGTTGATCCTGGATACACGAAGGAACGTCTGCGCCGCGCCCACGTGATCCTTGGCGATGTACGCCGCCGCCTCTTCCTGCGCCGCCAGAATGGCCTGTACCAGCTTCGGATTCTGGACGGTGAACTACTTCGGCGCGAACACCACGTCGATCGTGATGTTGCCCAGCACGTCCGTCGAATTCAGCACGCGCTTGATGCGTGGATCCTTCAGTTCCTGATACGAGAACGGCGGCGAAGTGAAGTGCGCCGTGATTTCCGTCTTGCCCGAGAGCAGCGCGCTCACGGCTTCGGGATGGCTCAGGCTGACCGTCTGCGGGTCGAGCTTCGCGTAGTTCTCGATGCCGAACGTCTTGGCCACGGCCATTTGCAGCAGCACGGCAGAGAGCGACGTCTTAATGCCCGGAATCGCGATCTTGTCCTTCGACGTGAAGTCCTTGAGCGACTTGACGTTCGGATTGTTCGTATTGAGCCAGAGCGGACCGGTCGACAGCGCCGACAGGCCGATCACCTCCGAGCGCGGAATGCCGTGCGCTTTCGACCAGAGCGTGACGAAACCCGGTGCGCCCGTGCCTGCGACATCAAGGTTGCCCGCAAGCATCGCGTCGTTGATGACGTTGCCGCCGTCGAGAATGGTCCAGGTCGTCTTCACGTCGCCCAGCCCCAGCGCCTTCGCGTGTTTCTCCACGAGGTGCTGATCGCGCATGACCATCAGCGGCAGATACAGAATGCCGTAGCCATGCGACAGGCGCACGGTGCTCGCTTCGGCGTGGGCCACGTTGCCGAGCGTGGACAGGGCGGTCGTCGCAGCGAGCGTGAGTGCGCTCGCCCAGCGGGCAAGATTGCGTCGGTTCATGATGTTGTCTCCGTGTTGTTCGAATTATTCATGCCCATGAAAAAGGGCGTCAATCGGAGCAGGCCGAAAATCCGGCCCGCTCCGAGTGTCAGTGCTGCATACCCCAGCGGTGCAACGTACGTTTCTCGATGCGGGCGAACAGCAGGTTCTCGACGGCCAGCCCGATCAGGATCACGAAGAACAGCCCGGCGAAGACGTTCGCCGTCTCCAGCGAGTTGCGGTTTTCGAAGATGTACCAGCCGAGGCCGCCCGAGCCCGACGACACGCCGAACACGAGTTCGGCAGCGATCAGCGTGCGCCATGCGAACGCCCAACCCACCTTCAGGCCTGTGAGAATGCTCGGGAACGCCGCCGGGATCAGTACGTGCTGCACCAGCGCGAAGCGCTTCAGCCCGTAGTTCTGGCCCACCATGCGCAGCGTTTTCGACACGCCCCGGAACCCGCTGTGCGTGTTGAGCGCCACGGCCCACAGCACCGAGTGCACGAGCACGAAGATCACGCTGCCGTTGCCCAGTCCGAACCAGATCAGCGCCAGCGGCAGCAAGGCGATGGCGGGCAGCGGGTTGAACATCGCGGTGAGCGTTTCCAGCAGATCGTTGCCGATCTTCGAACTGATGGCGACGGTGGTGAGCACCGCAGCGAGCGCGATCCCGATGCCGTAGCCGATGAGCAGCGTCTTGAGCGAGACCGCCGCGCGCAGCAGCAACACGCCGCTCGTCAGACCGCTCGCAAACGCGGCGACCGTGTCGGTGAAGCTCGGGAACAGCAGGGCGTTGTCGAGCCAGCGTCCGTAGATTTCCCAGATGATGGCGAGCACGCACAGGATCACGGTCTTGCGCAGCCAGCTCAGGCGATAAAGGGTCTCGAAGGTGGAGAGCGGGCGCTGGATCGACGACAGTTCGGCCTGCACCGGTTCGAGCACGAACTCCGGGCGATAGACGGGTTCGATGGGCGCGGAAGACGCCGACGTGGCGGATTGCGAAGGAATAGCATTCATGGCCGTCATCCTCAGTGGGTCGCGAACAGCAGTTGATCGATGCGGCTCTCAAGCGCGCTCTGATGCGCCGTGCCGAGGTGTTCGGGGGCAATGCTGTTGAGCTCCGCCTTGACCTGACCCGGATGCGGCGAGAGCAGCAGAATGCGCGTGCCGATGCGGATGGCTTCGTCGATGCCGTGCGTGACGAACAGCACCGTGAAGCGCGTGTCGTCCCACAGACGCAGCAATTCGTCCTGCATCTTGCGACGGGTGAGGGCGTCGAGCGCGGCGAACGGTTCGTCCATGAGCAGGACGTCCGGCTCCATGGCCATGCCGCGTGCAATGGACACGCGCTGCTTCATGCCGCCGGAGAGCGTGTGCGGATAGCTGTCGATAAACTTTGCCAGACCGACTTTCTCGATGTAGTGGGCGGCGCGCTCGGCGGCTTCACGTCCTTTGAGACGGCCGCTGGCCGTGAGCGCGAACTCCACGTTCTGTCGCACGGTTTTCCACGGCAGGAGTTGGTCGAACTCCTGGAACACCGTCATGCGGTCCGGGCCGGGTTCGGTGATCGTGCGGCCTTTGAGGCGGATTTCGCCATTCACCGGTGGCAGATAACCGCCGATGGCCTTGAGCAACGTCGATTTACCGCAACCGGACGGGCCGAGCAGCACAAAGCGGTCGCCCGGGTAGACGTTGAAGCTCACCTGCTGGGCGGCGGTGACGAGATAATCGTCGGTCTTGTATTGCAGCGTGACGGCGTCGATTTCGAGCAATGGCGGCACTGCGGGCGAAGTCGTCCCCGCAGCGCCCGCATGGGGGGCGTTGTGCATTGCGTGTCTCCTGAAGAATGCGATAGTGCTTTTTTGTAGTCGGCTCGATACTAAGTAGCGAAGCTGTAGCGAACCTGACATTGCGCCGCGTCACGGCCCGAATTCAGGGGAAACACTGAGGTGGACCACCGGGATTTCCGAGACAATCGCGCTCAGAAGAAGAAAGCTTCAGGACGATCAGGAGACGAGAAGACCATGCGCATCATGCTGGTGGAGGACACCGCCGATGTCGCCGAAGCGATCGCCACGCAATTGCGTCGGCTTGGCCACGCGCTCGATTGCGAGACGGACGGGGCGGTTGCCGCCAGCCGCATCGGCGACGATTACGACCTGCTGATCCTTGACGTCATGCTGCCGCACGTCGACGGATTCGAGTTGCTCAGGCGCGTGCGCGAGCGCGGCCTGTCCACGCGCGTGCTGATGCTCACCGCGTGTGCCGAGATCGAAGAGCGCGTGCGTGCGCTCGATCTCGGCGCGGACGATTACCTCACCAAGCCCTTCGATTTCCGCGAGCTGGAAGCGCGTGTGCGCGCGTTGATGCGCCGCACGGGGCAGGACGCGACCAATCGTCTGACCTGCGCCAATCTCACGCTCGATCGCAAGAGTCGCGGCGTCGAAGTGGACGGCCAGCCTATCGAACTAACGCGCCGTGAAGTCACGCTGCTCGAAATTCTCGCCGCACGCCCGGGGCGCATCTTCGGCAAAGACGAATTGATGGATCGTCTGTACGGCGACGAGCCCGCACCGAACGCGAACGCTATCGAGCAATACGTCGCCCGTCTGCGCAAGAAACTGGCCAGCGCGCAATTCCAGATTCGCACGCTGCGCGGGCTGGGCTACCAACTCGTGCTGTCATGATCGTCCCCGGCCGCTCGCTTTACCTGCGTCTGGTCATCCGCATGGGCGCGGTGCTGGCGTTCGCCGTCGTTGCGGTGCTGCTGGGCATCTGGTTCTCGACGCGCTCCGCCGTCGACCGGGCCTACGACCGCTGGTTGCTCGGCAGTGCCTTGCAGGTGGCGGAGAACACCTGGTACCAGAACGGCGAAGTGAACGTCGATGTTCCGCTTGCGGCCTTTTCTGCGCTCGCCCCCGGCGATCAGATCTTCTACACCGTGCTCGATCCGAACGGCCGCTCCGTGGCGGGCGATTCCGAATTTCGTCCCCCGATTCCGTGGGACAAGCTCGCCGACGGCCCCATCGTGGTCGACGGCACATATCAGGAGATGCCGATCCGCATTGCCATCGTGGGACGGCGCATGCCCGTGACGTCACCGCATCCGTGGGCGGTGGTCGCGCTGGCACACACGCAGAATGCGCGCGAACGCTTCACGCGCGGGCTGGCCGACAACACGTTGCTCATCACGATTGCGACCGGTGTGCTGACGATGCTCGCCGCGTTGTGGACGTTGCGTCAGGCGCTCGCGCCGCTCAAGCAAATCGAAGGGGCGATACGCGCGCGCGATCCGAACGACCTGGCGCCGCTTGCGGTGACAGTGCCTGCGGAAACGCTGGCGCTTGTCGGCGCGATCAACGACTTCATGCAGCGGCTGGCGACGTCGCGCGCGTTGATGCGTCGCGTGATCGGCGACGCTGCGCACCAACTGCGAACGCCGGTGACTGCGCTCACGGCGCAGGCGGAAATGCTGACGCAGACGCAGGACGAGGCGGCGCGTCAGACGCACATCGCTCGCATTCAGAAGCAGGCGCGCGGACTGGGCGGACTCATTCATCAGTTGATCAATCACGCGATGGTGCAGCATCGGGCGGAGAGCGTCGCGCCAACCCCCGTCGATCTGAACGAGCTGTTGCCAACGGCGATGCGCGAGACGCTGTCGTACGCCACGCGCGATATCGACGTCGCGCTCCACGCGCCCGACGAGCCGTGCATGATCGTCGGAGACGAATTGAGTTTGCGTGAGGCGATCAAGAACGTGCTGGTCAACGCGCTCGCCTATGGCGCGCCGCATCGTCTGCACGTGGACGTGATGCGTGTCGGCGATCAGTGGCGCTTGCGATTTTTCGACGACGGACCGGGCATCCCCGAGCAGGAGTGGCAACGCGTGCGTTCCCCCTTCTCATCGCGCGCGGACGGACGCGAAGGCGCAAGCCTGGGGCTGGCGATGGTCGCGGAGGTCGTGCATGCCCACGGCG
Source organism: Pandoraea oxalativorans (assembly GCF_000972785.3). NCBI lineage: Bacteria > Pseudomonadati > Pseudomonadota > Betaproteobacteria > Burkholderiales > Burkholderiaceae > Pandoraea > Pandoraea oxalativorans. The sequence continues at coordinate 4,496,009 of NZ_CP011253.3, read as the reverse complement.
GGCATATGAGCTTCGAGCATGTCGAAGGTGAGGGGTTTGCCGTCGTTCTGACGTTGCCCGTCGCGGCATAAAAAAACGGCTCATCGCTGAGCCGCTTTTTTCTCGTCCTGAAGGACGTTGCCTGCATCCGATCTCAGAAGCTATGTTCCAACGTCGGGAACGTGCTGTGCTTCACGGCTTGTACGAAAGCTTCGATCGCCGCTGCGATGCTCGGCTGGCCGTCCATGAAGTTCTTCGAAAACTTCGGCGACTTGCCGGGGAACACGCCGAGCATGTCCTGAAGCACGAGTACCTGACCGTCGCAATCGACACCGGCGCCAATGCCGATGGTCGGCATCGTCGGCAGTTCCGGCGTCACGCGCGTGGCAAGCGCTGCGGGAATTGCTTCGAGCACCACGAGTTGAGCACCGGCCGCTTGCAACGCGCGTGCGTCTTCAAGCAATTGCACCTGCGCCGCGTCTTCACGACCCTGCACCTTGAAGCCACCGAACGCGTGCACCGATTGCGGCGTCAGGCCCAGATGGGCGCACACCGGAATGCTGCGCTCGACCAGAAAGCGCACCGTCTCCGCAAGCCACGCGCCGCCTTCGATCTTGACCATCTGCGCACCCGCCTGCATGACGGCTACGGCGCTTTGATACGCCTGCTCCTTCGTACCGAACGTGCCGAAGGGCAGATCGGCCAGCACGAGCGCCTTCTCGACGCTGCGCGCCACACATTCCGTGTGATAGCAGATGTCGCGCAGCGTGACGGGCAGCGTGGTGCGCTGACCCTGAATCACGTTGCCCAGCGAGTCGCCGATCAAAATGGCGTCGACGCCCACGCGGTCCAGCAGCGCGGCGAAGCTTGCGTCATAAGCGGTGAGCATGGCGATCTTCTCGCCACGTGCGCGCATCTGGGCAAGTCCGGGGACGGTCACGGCCTTGCGGTTGGATTCTTGCAGATAACTCATGTCAGCCTCGGTTCAGGAGGGTTCGCGGGCAGCACAGATGCGACGGATGCGCCAGGGGCGCAGCGGCAGGCGGAGCGTGAGAGGTCAGCGGTCAGAGGCGAGCGCCCTTGACGAAGACTTCCTTGCGCCCGCGCATCTGATCGATGCGTTCGACCAGCAGGGCGAAGTCGCTGTCGTCGTGCGCCGGGTCGAATTGTTCTGTGTCGACTGTCAACACCGGCGCAGCGGCGTAATGATAGAAGAATTCGCCGTAGATGTCGCACAGCGCGCGCAGATAGGTGTCCGGAATCTGCTGTTCCATCGGAATCGCACGCTTCTGGATGCGAGAGAACAGCGTTTCGGGACTCGCTTGCAGTCGAATCACCAGGTCCGGCGCACGGTGCGGACGCTCGATGTGCGCCACGAGCTTGCGATACAACTCCAACTCGTCGGCAGACAGTGTGAGGCGCGCGAACAGGCCGTCCTTCTCGGGCAGGAAGTCGGTAAAGATCGGCTTGCCGTCGATCTCGCGACGCGCAATCTCCGTCGCCTCATCCACACGCTGCAAGCAGAACGACAATTGCGCGGGCAACGCATAACGCGCGCTGTCGCGATAGAAACGTTCGAGAAAGGGATTGAGCGCCGGTTGTTCGAGCATCAGGTCGGCACCCGCGGCATCGGCGAGCCGCTGCGCGAGCGACGTCTTGCCAACGCCGATGGGACCCTCGACGGCGAGATAGCGAAATCGCCCGAGCACCGGCGATCTCATGAGGTGCACACCCGTTTGGTCGGGCAGCAGCCCTGAGCAACACGTTCGATGCGTTGATCGGCAACGTGGGGCAAGAGGGCGCTGACGCGTCCCACGCCGGGAATGTCGAGTTCGGGGGCGATATCCGCGAGCGGATGCAGCACAAAGGCACGCAACGCGAGACGCGGATGCGGCACGATCAGATCGGGTTCGGCAATGCGTTCGTCGCCGTACACCAGCAGATCGAGATCGAGCGTGCGCGGCGCGTTCTTGTAAGGCCGCTCACGTCCGAAATGCAACTCGATCTTCAGGCACAGGGTGAGTAGCTGGCGGGCACTCAGACTCGTCTCGACGGCGACAGCGCAGTTGAGATAGTCGTCACCGCTCGACTCGATGGGGGCGGTGCGATACAGGTCGGATTTGCCGATGATCGTGACGCCGATCTGCTGCGCCAGGCAGACGATGGCGTCCTTAATCGCTTGGCGGGCGTCGCCGAGATTTGCGCCGAGCCCGATATAGGCAACAGTCATTAAGCACCTTCGGAACCATGCTGTCGCGATGATACCCGCTTGCCATGATTCTCGCTGGTAGCGTTCTCACCACCGCCGCCCTCGCTACTGCTGCCACTGCCACCGCCTTCGCCACCTTCACCGCCCCGTCCGCCCGAGGGCTTGCGACGACGACGGCGACGCTTCGCAGCAGGCGTCGACCCCGACGATCCGCTACCTTGCGACAGCAGTTCGTCGCGCTTGACCGAGTCGCCTTCCAGGAAGTCCGTCCACCATTGTCCGGCTTCGGCCGGGACTTCACCCGACTCGCAACGCAGTAACAGGAAGTCGTAACCGGCACGCAGGCGCGGATGTTCGAGCAGACGCAGCGGCGTGCGGCCCACGCGTTTGTCCAGACGCACCTGCAAGCCCCAGATCTCCTTCATGTCGGCGACGAAACGGCGCTGGATGGCCAGCTTGCCGGTTTGTGCGTCGAGCACGTCGTCCATGGCGAGATGCAGCGCCGGAATCGGATATTCGCCAGCACTCTGATACGCCTGCCACTTCTCGAGCACCAGATGCCACAACAGCGCCGCGAACAGGAAGCCTGGCGACACCGGCTTGCCTGCACGAATGCGTGCGTCGGTATTGGCGAGCGCGAGCGTGACGAATTTCTCGCCGAGCGGCTGCTCGAGCACCACGTCGAGCAACGGCAGCAGACCGTGATGCAGGCCCTGCGAGCGCAGTTGCTGCACGCAAGCCCATGCGTGACCCGAGAGCAGCAGCTTGAGCATTTCGTCGAACAGACGCGCCGCAGGCACGTTGTCGATCAGCGGCGCGAGTTGCGGAATCGGCTCGGCCGTCGCTGCGTCGATCTTGAAGCCGAGCTTGGCCGCGAAGCGCACCACGCGCAGCATGCGCACCGGGTCTTCGCGATAGCGCGTGGCCGGATCGCCGATCATGCGCAGCACGCGCTTCTGAATGTCTTCGAAGCCGCGGTGATAGTCGTGCACCGTCTGCGTCGCCGGATCGTAATACATGGCGTTGACGGTGAAATCGCGCCGGGCGGCGTCTTCGTCCTGCTCGCCCCACACGTTGTCGCGCAGCACGCGGCCCGATTCGTCGGTGACGTGCGTCTTGCGATCGAGTTCACCCTTTTTCGGACGACGCGCACCGATTTGCTCGCTATCGACCGCCTCGACCAACGCCCGGAACGTAGAGGTCTCGATGATCTCCTGTCCGAATTGCACGTGAACGATCTGGAAGCGGCGGCCGATGATGCGGGCGCGGCGGAACAGGCGCTGGACCTGTTCGGGCGTGGCGCTCGTGGCGACGTCGAAGTCCTTGGGGGCGATGCCGAGCAGCAGATCGCGCACCGCGCCGCCGACGACGAAGGCCTTGAACCCGGCTTGCTGCAACGTGTCGGTCACGCGCACGGCGTTCTTCGACTGTAGCGTCGGATCGATGCCGTGCACGGATACGGGGATGACGACCGGCGTGCCGGGCGGCAGACTACCTGCGCTGCCTTCGGTCTGGCCGTCTTTGCCGAGCAGCTTTTTGATGAATTTGCGGATCACTGGAACAACTCGAGAATGGGCCAGCGACGCGCCAGTGCGATTTCGCGCAGCGCCTCATCGGGGTTCGTTGCCACCGGATGGTTCACCTTCTCCATCAGGGGGACGTCGTTGGCGGAATCGCTGTAGAAAAAGGCGTGGTTGAAGTCGCCCCAGGTCTTGCCGAGGCTGGCGAGCCACGCTTCGGTGCGGGTGATCTTGCCTTCGCGGAAGCTCGGCGTGCCCACGTACTCGCCGGTGTAACGCGCATTCGGATCGTTGCCGACGGTTGCCGGTTCGGTACCGATCAGATGGTCGACGCCGAAGGCCTTGGCGATGGGGCGGGTGACGAACGTGTTCGTCGCCGTCACGATGGCGCACAGATCGCCCGCCTTGCGGTGCATGTCGAGCAGTTCGAGCGCTTCCGGACGCACGTGCGGCAGGATCGACTCTTCCATGTACTGCGCATGCCAGGCGTCGAGCTGGTCACGCGGATAGCGCGCGAGCGGGGCGAGGCAGAAACGCAGATAGGCCGGCATATCGAGCCGGCCTGCACGGTAGTCCTGATAGAAGGCCTCGTTGGCCTGCGCGTACGAGTCGCGCTCGACCGCGCCCTGGCGCACGAGGAAACGGCCCCATTCCTTGTCGCTGTCGGTCGGCAGCAGGGTGTGATCGAGATCGAAGAGAGCTAAATTGGTCATTGCGCGAATTTTACCTGAAGCGAAAGGCCGTCTAATGTCGTTCGGTGATTGAGAGGGCTGGCACCTGCGCGGAACGGGTATCGAACGTTACCGAGAGGTACCTCATGTGATGATGTGTCCGATCGGCCACCACTCAGGGTTTGCCGTCCGGCGGGGCCGGGTCGGTGTGGGTGAGCATCTGGCGCAGCAACGGCAGCGTCACCGCCCGCTTTTGCTCCATCGAAAACCGGTCGAGCCGGTCGAGCAAGGCCATCAGGCTCGACATATCGCGCTCGAAGTGCGTGAGCAGGTAGGCCGGCACGTCCGCCGCCAGTTGCAATCCACGCTCGCGTGCGGCGTTTTGCAACGCCTGCTTCTTGCCGTCATCGTCCAATCCCACAATGTGAAATACGAGACCCCAGCCGAGGCGGGTACGCAGATCTTCGCGCAAGGGCATGTCGACCGGCGGCTGTGAGCCGGCGGCCACGAACGCGCAGTGCGGACGGGCGCGGGTCTCGTTGAACAGATTGAAGGCGGCGATTTGTTGGGTGGGCGAGAGGTTGTCGCTGTCGTCCACGCAGTAGACCGTGCTGGCGTCGTCGAACGTGAAGGCGGCCAGCGGGCTGTTGGGACGCAAATAACGCGCGCTCGGCCCCATGGCGTGGCACAGGGCCTCCATCAGATGGGTGCGGCCGGACCCGACAGCTCCCCAGAGGTAGATGCCGCGGTCGCGTGCCGTGCCCGACGAGAGTTCGGCGGGAAGGTCGGCAAGCGTCTGCGCCGCCTCGCGGTTGGGCCCGACAATAAAATTGTCGAACGTCGCGGGCGGCGGGGTGCCGAGGTCGAGATACAGTTGCTGAATCACGAACGAAGAAAGCCGGCTAAAGGCCGGCAGAGTACGGTTTACAGGGCACGCCGGGTATTCCTGGCGTCCGATATCCGCTTTGCGTGCCGAAAGGACACGCGCATCGGGTAAAATCGCATTTTACCGAACCTTGATGCATTCCCGTCATGTCACACCCTAACGAAACTTCCGGCCTTTCCTATCGCGACGCTGGCGTCGACATCGAAGCGGGCGACGCATTGGTCGAAGCGATCAAGCCGTTTGCCAAGAAAACCCTGCGCGACGGCGTGCTGGGCGGCATTGGCGGCTTTGGCGCACTGTTCGAAGTGCCCAAGCGCTACAAGGAGCCGGTGCTCGTTTCGGGGACCGACGGCGTGGGCACCAAGCTCAAGCTGGCCTTCACGCTGAACAAGCACGACACGGTCGGCCAGGATCTGGTCGCCATGAGCGTGAACGACATTCTGGTGCAGGGCGCCGAGCCGCTGTTCTTCCTCGACTACTTCGCCTGCGGCAAGCTGGACGTGGCCACGGCCGCAACGGTCGTCAAGGGCATCGCTCAGGGTTGCGAGCTGTCCGGTTGCGCGCTGATCGGCGGCGAGACGGCGGAAATGCCGAGCATGTACCCGGACGGCGAGTACGATCTGGCCGGTTTCGCGGTCGGTGCCGTCGAGAAGAGCAAGATCATCGACGGCAAGTCGATCGTCCCGGGCGACGTGGTGCTGGGTCTGGCCTCGTCGGGTGCGCATTCGAACGGTTACTCGCTGGTTCGCAAGATCATCGAAGTCGCCAAGCCGGATCTGGACGCCGACTTCCACGGCCAGCCGCTGCGCGACGTGCTGATGGCCCCGACGCGAATCTACGTCAAGCCGCTGCTCGCACTGATGGAAACGCTGACGGTCAAGGGCATGGCCCACATTACGGGTGGCGGCATTGTCGAGAACATCCCGCGCGTGCTGCAGGATCATCTGACGGCCGACATCAAGCAGGACGCCTGGACGCTTCCGCCGCTGTTCCAGTGGCTGCAGGAGCACGGCAAGGTAGCCGACGCCGAAATGCACCGCGTGTTCAACTGCGGTATCGGCATGGCGGTGATCGTGTCGGCTGCCGACGCGGATGCTGCGGTCAAGCACCTCGAAGCCTCGGGCGAGACGGTCTACCGTCTGGGCGCGATCCGCGAGCGCAAGGAAGGCGAAGCGCAAACGATCGTGTCGTAAGACATTCGTCGTCAGGAATGCACAAAGCCCGCCGGAGATTCGGCGGGCTTTTGTTATTTGGGGACGGATTTTGCCGGGCGCAGCGAAGCATTACCGCTTCATCCGCGCTTGCACCGCCGCCATCACATCGTCCAGCGTCGTTTCCATCACTCGCACGAGATCGTCGAGTTGCGCGCTCGGGGCGGCGGCGCGCGGCGTAATGCGCAGGGTGTGAAAGGGCATCGACGGCTCGAAGCGTCGCAATACGAGATCCGAATCGAGAAAGTCGTAAGCCGACACCGGGTGCAGCAATCCGATCCCCACGTTCTCCTTGACCATCGTGCCGATGTTGATCGAGTAGCGCGCCGTGGCGACGACCTGCTCATGCAGATGCCCGTCGGCGAACAGCTGATCCATGCCCCAGCGAATCATGTCCGTCGGCTCGTACGAGAGAATCGGCTGCCCCTTGAGATCGGCCAGTCGAATCACCTTCTTGCGCGCGAGCGCGTGACCTGCCGGTAACGCGCAGATCGCATCGAGTTTGGCAAAGGAGACGGCGTCCGTCGCGGCCACGTCGATGGTGTCGGTCACCAACCCCAGCGCCAACTGATGCGTGACGACCTGATCGCGGATCAGATCCGACGCGCCCGTCGTCAACGCGAGCTGCACACTGGGATGCAGCGCACGATACCCGGCCATCACGCGCGCGAAGAAGCCGAGACCGAACGACACGACCGACCCGACACGAATCACGGCCCGGTCGGGGTTGCGCAGATTCAGCGCGAATTCGCGGATGTTGTCGAGACCCGCATAACGGCGCTCGACTTCCTCGAACAGGGCGAACGCTTCCGCCGTCGGTTCAAGACGGCCCCGTGCACGGTCGAACAGTGTCAGGCGTGTCGAGCGTTCGAGATCGGCGACGAGACGGCTCACCGCAGACTGCGACGTGCCGAGCACCTGTGCCGCTTTGGTGGTCGTGCGCGTGAGCATCAGCGCACGAAAGGCGTCGATGTGCCGGAAATCCATCGGTTCTCCACGGAAGATTGGCGTGTGGGCAGACGTGTCGGGCCGCCGACTCAGGCGTGAGCGACGACGCGCGAACTACCGACGCGCGTCCCCTTTCCACCCGGTGCAGCCGCAGCCTTACAGCGCGAAAGCGTGGATTTTACCGCCCTTCATCACCATCGGAATTCGCTCCCCTTGCCCGAGCAGGCAGTCGAGCGACGTGAGCGGATTGCCGTCGACGATCAGCACATCGGCATGTGCGCCGGGCACGATCTCACCCAGTTGCCCCGACTGTCCGAGCACTTCGGCGCCGACGACCGTCGCACTGCGCAGGATTTCCGCGGGCGTCAGCACTTCGGCGCGCAAACGGAATTCGTCGCTTTGCAGACGCTGCGACTCGCCGAGCAGGTCCGAGCCGTATCCCATCTTCACACCGGCGTCCCGGAAGATCTCCAGCGAGCGCAGACCGGCCGCATGAACGTCGGCAATCTTCGCGACGCTGTCGTCGGGCAGGCCGAGCGACTTGCCTTCGTTGGCGAGCGCGTCATAAGTGACCAGCGTGGGCACGGCATACGCGCCTTGCTCCGCCATGAAGCGGGCGGTCGGGGCATCGACAAGATTGCCGTGTTCGATGGTGCGCACACCGCACCGCACTGCACGTTCGATGGCCGCCGCCGTGTACGCGTGCGCGAGCACATAGGTGCCCCGTGCGCGCGCCTCGGCGACGATGGCGCGGATTTCGTCTTCCGAATAGCCCCATGCACCGACGGGATCGGTCGGTGACGCCACACCGCCCGAGGCCATGATTTTGATCTGGTCCGCGCCCATTTGCAGTTCTTCGCGTACGGCGCGGCGCACTTCGTCCACGCCGTCGGCGACACGCGAGAGTGCGCCCACGCGCACGCAGCATGGGCACGGGCCGTCGGTGCCGATGTAGTCGGTGCGCGGGCGTCCGTCACCGTGTCCGCCAGTCTGACTGATCGCGCGGCCCGACACGAACAGACGCGGGCCTTCGGCCAGCCCGCTCTCGACGGCATGCTTGATGGCGTGACCGGCGCCGCCCGCATCGCGAACTGTGGTGAAGCCGCGTCTGAGCATGCCCTGCAGAATCGGCACCGATTTGAGGGTGACGAGTACGTTCGGCAGATGCGCCTGCGCCGATAGATTGAGCTGCGTGGCGTGCACGTGCACGTGCAGATCGATCAGACCCGGCATGACGGTGCGGCCGTGTGCGTCGATCTCGCGTGCGGATGTCGCCCGAATCGGCTTGTCCGAGACTTCCTTGATGCGTCCGTTCTCGATCAGCACAGCGTGATCTTCGCGAAGCTCGCCCTTGACGGGGTCCAGCAGCGCGCAGTTCGACAGCAGAATCGACTCCATGACTTCTCCTCCGGGATGTTGTTTTGCGCAGACGCTCGTGGGGCGGCGTGCGCGTTGCGTTCTCAATCGATGGTCGCGTGCGCGAGCGTGCGTGGTGTGTTCGTGAGCATCACCGGGGTGTCGCCGGTCACGACCGAGTCGTCCAGACGGAAGCCGCCCAGCCCGTAGACATAGATGCCAGGCTCGGCCGAATACACTTCGTTCGCGAGCAGTGGGCGATGGTTGAACGCCATGTCGTCCGGATACTCGTGGCCGATGATGCCCATGCCGTGACCGGTGCGATGGCGGATGTACTCGCCGCAACCGGCCTTCTCGATGACGGCCTGCGCGGCGGCGTCGATGCCGGACACGGGTTTGCCGGTGATCGCGGCCCCGACTGCGGCTTCGTTCGCCGCGCGCGCGACTTCGTAAAAGCGTGCTTGCTCGCTCGATGGTTTGCCGCAGAACCACGTGCGTTCGTTTTCGATGACGAGACCGTTCAGGCGCGGGATCACGATATTCACCATGCCGTCGCCCTCGCTGATGCGCGCGCCGCACGACGCGCCATCGCCATGCGGCGAGGCAGAGGCGGGGCCGGAGAGCGTCCAGCAGCGCATCACTTCGAGGTTCTCGCCGGGAAAGCGCTTTGCGCCTTCCGTGACCATCAACGCGGCCATCGAGTAGTCGAGTTCCTGCACCAGACGCCCGGGACGAATGTTCTCGCGATATCGGTCCTGCACCCAGTCCGCCAACTCGGCGGCCGCTCGCATGATCGCAATCTCTTCGTCGTGCTTCACCCAGCGCAGGCCGCGCATGTCCGCGAGCATCGGCACGAACTTCACGTCGGGCAGCATGGCGCCTGCACGCGCGAGCGGACCGCCTGCGGCGTCGACCCCGATACGCGATGCGGCCAGCCCAGCGGCGCGCAGCGTGTCCGCGATGAGCGCGGGCACCTCGGCAAGCAGCGGCTGACGTTGCGTGACGCGCGGATGCTCGGCGTAGAGCGTGACGCGCGCCAGATCGAGCCACAGGTGATGACGCTCGCGCGCCATCATCAGATGATGCGTCGACAGTTCGTTCATCACGGCGAACGGCTCGCCGTTGCGCGGCACGCAAACGGCGATGGGGCGCTCCCACGTCTGCACGTCGACGTGAAAGTTGGTGGCCCACTGGAAGAAGTCGGCGGCGGTGAACACGAGCGGGTCGACACGCGTACGGTCCATCAGATCGTTCATCAGCGTGCGACGGTACTGACGTGTGGCATCGGAGAGAGTCGGCATGGGGAAATCCTTGTCTGCAATCGAGAGGCGAAGTGTCAGAGACATGCGCGCAGGGCGGGGCACGGTGGCGCTGGCCTGGCGCGCATGAGCGAAGTCAGGTCATCATCGTCTTCGCGTAACGGCGGTGAATGACCCAGTGAGAGGCGATGGCGAGTGCGAACGTCACGACCATCGACACGATGGACAGGACGGCGCCGAACGGCCAGTTGTTCGCCTTGGCGATCTGGTCGTAGATCGAAGGCGTCATCATCGTGATGCCGGTGCCGCCGAGCAGCACGGGGGTGGCATACGCGTTCATGCACAGAATGAAAACGAGCATCGTGCCTGCGGCGATACCCGGTGCGGCCATCGGGAGAATCACGCGCGTGAGCGTCTGCCGGAAGGTCGCGCCGAGATTGCGCGCGGCTTCTTCGACGGAGAAGTCCATGCCTTCGAGCACGCTCTGCAACGTCAGAATCATGTAGGGCAACACGACCGCCGTGGTGCCGATAACGACCGCGAACGGCGTGTACAGCAGACGAATCGGCTGCGGCACGATACCCAGCGACACGAGCAGCGAGTTGACGAAGCCAGCGTTGCCAAGCATCACCATCCAACCGGCCGCACGCACCACGTTGCCCACCAGCAACGGAAACACCAGCAGCATGACGAGCAGGCTCTTGAAACGGCTTTGCGTGCGTGCAAGCACATAGGCGACGGGGAAGCCGAAGACGAGCGCGAGCACCGTGCACAGCGACGCGACCTTGATCGTCGTCCACAACACCGACAGGTAGTAAGGATCGGTGAAGAACTTGATGTAGTTCGCGCCGGTGAGGGCCGCCTGCATCATGTCGACGGGGTCGAACCGGTTGAAGCTGTAACGCACCAGTTGCAGGCCCGGCAGCACGATGACCAGCAGCACGACGAGCGTGGCGGGTGCCGCGAGCGAGCCGCCGGTGAATGCGCCGCGCACCGCGCGTGCGGTGGCGGCCCGGGAGGCGTCGGTGGACGGGCGGGGCGACGTCATGGCTGTGTCTGGCGTATCTGGTGTATCGGCGACGTTCACAGCCCCACCTTGAATTCCTTGTTCCAGAAGTCGAGCAACGCGGGCTTGTCGGCGGTGAAGCGCGCATAGTCGAGCTTCACCATGCGGTCGAGTTCGGCGCTCGTGAAGCCCACGCTTTGTTGCAACGACGGCGGCAGGTTCGCGTTCTTCACGGTCGGCGCGTAGCCCATCGTCTCGGCAAAACCGATCTGCGCACGCGGGTCGAGCATCGCGTCCAGGTAGTTGAAGCCGCACGGCTTGGACTGGGAGTTCTTCGGCACGGCGGCTTCGAACGTCACCGGCACCGCGCCTTCTTTCGGCACCACGTAGTCGATGGGCACGCCCGCCTTCTTCCACTGAAGCGCGCGCGCCTTCCACATGCACGTGAACCAGATGTCGCCGCTCTTAAGCGCCGAGGCCACCGCTTCGTTCGACGGATAGACCTTGGGCTGCTGCGTCTTGCGCAACTCGCGCAGGAACTGCACGCCACCGGCCATATCACCGTCTTTGTGACCGGCCGCGAGCGAACTGCTCACCACGTTGAAGTTGTAAAGAATGTCGGAGAAACCGACTTTGCCCTTGAGCTTGGGATCGAGTGCGGCGGTGAACGAATCGGGCTTCGTGCCGAGCTTTTCCGGGTTGTAGACGATCACCATCGCGCTGAAGATGTGCGGGATCGAGTACGGACGGCGCAGCGCTTCGAGCGTGTTGGCCAGATTCGGTACGAGCTTCGCGTCGACGGTCTCGAGGATCCCCGAGCGGTTGATGTCGTACATGTCGAGGTCGGCGAGACACGCCACGTCGAGCGAGCCGCGACGCGATGCCTTCTCGGCGCGCAGCTTCGTCATGCGTCCAACCTGATCGGCGGAGTCGTACGTCACCTTGCCGCCTGCGGCTTCGATGATCGGCTTGCCGATGTTCTGTTCGAGCAGGTTCAGATAGTCGCCGCCCCAGGTGCCGACCACCACGTTCGGACACGCGTCGGCGGCATACGCCGAGAGAGCATCGAGTCCGAGCGCGGGGGCGATTACCAGACCGGAAGCGGTCTTCAGGAACGTGCGGCGGTTCAGGGCGTGCGTCATGTCGTCATCCTTCTAAACGTCGGCCGTCAAGGGGCCTTGGCATGGATCGAAGCGTGCGTGGAACGTGCGTGGAATGTGCGTAGGTGATGGCTTGGGTTGCAAATCAGGCGTTGAAAAACAGACAGTCGGCGCTCGCGAAGCACGCCTTGAGCGCGCTGCCGGGCGTGTAAAGACGGGCGTCGTCGCGCGCCGTATTCGGCACGTGTGCCACGAGCATTTCGCCTTGCGGGCTCTTGAGCCGAAGCTCCAGCGTCGAGCCGAGATAGATCGTCTGATCGACGGTCACGGGCAGAGCGGTTTCGTGTTGCGCCGGTGCGTCGGTCAGGCGCAGGCGTTCGGGGCGGATGCCCAGCGTCTTCGCGTCGGGTGTCGCGCCCGCCAGCGCAAGGCGCTCGCCCTTGGCGGTGACGAACTGGCCCGCGTCCATCTGCCCGGCGAGGAAATTCATCTTGCCGAGGAAGTTGGCGACGAAGGGATTCGCCGGACGTTCGTACAGCGCGTCGGCCGTGCCGATCTGCTGCACGCAGCCGTCATGCATCACCGCCAGACGGTCGGCAATCGCAAGCGCTTCTTCCTGATCGTGCGTGACGAAGATCGTGGTAAGGCCAAGACGGCGTTGCAGCGCGCGGATTTCTTCGCGCACTTCGGTGCGCAGCTTCGCGTCGAGGTTCGAGAGCGGTTCGTCGAGCAGGAAGACGTCGGGGCGAATGGCGAGCGCGCGGGCGATGGCCACACGCTGCTGCTGACCGCCCGAGAGCTGACGCGGATAGCGCTCGGCGAGCGACGTGAGCCGCACCATGTCGAGCGCTTCGCGAATGCGAGTGGCGCGGTCTGCGGCGGACACACGTCGCATCTCCAGCCCGAACGCCACGTTTTCGGCGACCGTCATGTGCGGGAACAGCGCGTAGCGCTGAAACACCATGCCGGTGTTGCGACGGTGCGGCGGCAGACGCGACACCTCCTTCCCGCCGATCCAGATTTCACCGGCCGTCGGCTCGACGAAGCCCGCGACCATGCGCAGCGTGGTGGTCTTGCCGCAGCCGCTGGGGCCGAGGAAGGCCACGAGTTCACCTTCGGCAATGTCGAGGGAGAAGTCGGCGACGGCAGCGGCGTTGCCGTACTGCTTGCGCAGCGAGCGAAGCGAAACGTTGGCCATGTCAGATCACCTGGCTGAGTTTGACGAAGCGATCGGTGATCAGCATGACGATGCCGAGCAGCACGATCTGCGCCGCAGACACGGCGGCAATCGTCGGATCGAGGTTGAATTCGAGGTATTGCATGATCGCGATGGGCAGCGTGGTCTTTCCCGGCCCCACGAGCGGCAGCGTGAGTTCGAGGTTCTCGAACGACACGATGAAGCTGAACAGCACGGCCGCGACGATGGCGGGGCGCAGCATCGGCAAGGTCACGCGCCAGAGCGTGCGCCACGGGCCCGCGCCGAGGTTGCGCGCGGCTTCTTCGATGGTGCCGTCGATCTGCGCGAGGCTTGCGCCTACGAGCCGCATCGTCCAGGGAATGGTCAGGCAGATGTGGGCGATCACGAGACCGCCGAACGTGCCGACGATGTCCATGTCGAGCGCGTTCTCCGCACGCAGATAGAACAGATAGGTGGCAATGCCTGCGACGATGCCCGGCACGACGAGCGGCAAGAGCAGAACGTTGCCCAGCGTGCGACGCCCGGGGAAGCGGTAGCGGGCGAGCGCGAGCGATGCGGCCACGCCAAGGATGACGCCGCCGATGGCCGCGCACGCGGCGAGTTGCAGGGAGAGCAGGAACCCGTTGGCAAACGCCGCATTGCGCCACGCGCTGACGTACCACGACACGGTATAGCCGCTCGGCGGGAACGTGATGATCGCGTCTTTGAAGAAGCTCAGCCAGACGACGAAGATCAGCGGGCTCAGCATGAACAGGTAGATCAGCGCGATCCCCGCACGCACCGCCCATTGGGTCAGCGGCACGCGCCTCGGGCTGCCTGTCGGTACGCTCGGTAAGCTCGGCAGTCTCGGCACATCGCCCGTCACCCCACTCGGCTCCATCGAAGTCTGCGTCATTGGCACCCTTCCCGGTATCGTGGATTCGATGCAAATTTGCATTGCTCGAAACGTTGATATGCAAATTAGCATATCAAAATCGACATGCAAACCGGTAAGCTGTCAGGGTTTCAACGGATGCGGAGGGGCGATGAACGCGGGGGATTGCGCAGGACAGAGATACGCTTCGCGACGACGGCCAGCGAAGCGTCTGGGCCGAGGCGGTCAGTCGCCCCAGAGCGTGCGCACGGTCGCGAGGGCGCGTTGCGGTGCGTCGGCGGCGGTGCAGTCGACGATGTGACGCTCGGGCATGGAGCGCAACCATGTGAGCTGACGTTTGCACAACTGCCGCGTGGCGAAGACACCCTTGTCGCGCATGGTGTCGTAGTCGGTCTCGCCGTCGAGGTACTCCCACACCTGACGGTAGCCGACGCAGCGCATCGACGGCAGCCCCGGATCGAGGTCGCCGCGCGCGCGCAAGCGTTCGACTTCTTCGACGAAGCCCGCCGCGAGCATCGACCGGAAACGCTCAGCGATGCGCGCGTGTAACACCGAGCGGTCGCCCGGCTCCAGCGCCACCGGCACGAACGCATGCGGCGACGCGGTGTCCGGCGTTTGTTCGGCAAGCCACTGTGACATCGGTTTGCCCGACAACGCGAAGATTTCCAACGCACGCTGAACGCGCTGCGCGTCGTTCGGCGCGAGGCGTGCGGCCGTCACCGGATCGACGCTCGCGAGCCGTGCATGCATCGCTGGCCATCCCTCGCGCGCGGCGTCTTCATCGAGTTTCGCACGCACATCGGCGTCGGCCGAGGGCAATGGCGAGAGGCCTTGCGTGAGCGCTTTGTAGTACAGCATCGTGCCGCCCACAAGCAGCGGGCGACGCCCGCGTGCGGTGATTTCGTCGACGAGGCGCAGCGTGTCTTCGCGGAACTGCGCGGCCGAGTAGGCATCACGCGGATCGATGATGTCGATCAGGTGATGCGGCACGGCGGCGAGTTCGTCGGCGCTCGGCTTGGCCGTGCCGATATCCATCTCGCGATAGACGAGTGCGGAATCGACGCTGATGATCTCCAGCGGGGTGTCCTGCGCGAGCGCCAGCGCGGCAGCGGTCTTGCCGGAAGCCGTCGGGCCCAGCAAGCAGACGATCGGAGTGTTTGCCTTCATGAACCGCTCAACGTCCGCGCATGAACAATTTGTCGAGGTCGCCGAGCGTGAGCTGGTACCAGGTGGGACGTCCGTGATTGCACTGGTCGGCACGCTCGGTCGCTTCCATCTGACGAAGCAACGCGTTCATTTCCTCGTGCGTGAGACGCCGGTTTGCGCGCACCGCCGTGTGACAGGCGAGCGTGCCCAGCAACTCGTGCTGACGCTCGGTGAGCACGCGCGAGCCGCCGTACTGACGCAGATCGGCGAGCACCGCGCGGGCCAGCGCCTGCGCGTCAGCACCGTCGAGCAGCGCAGGGATGGCGCGCACGGCGAGCGTCGTCGGGGACATGGCGGCGAGGTCGAAGCCAAGGGCTGTGAGCGTCTCCTGATGCTCCTCTGTCGTGCCGATTTCCACCGGGTCGGCGAAGAACGTCACCGGAATGAGCAGCGGCTGCACGGGGACGCTGCGCTCGACCAGCGCCTGCTTGAAGCGCTCGTACAGAATGCGCTCGTGCGCGGCGTGCATGTCCACCAGCACGAGGCCGTAAGCGTTTTGCGCGAGGATGTAGATGCCGTGCAACTGGCCCAGGGCGAAGCCGAGCGGCTGTTCGAGCTGCATGGCGGCTGCGGCGTCGGCGACGGTGTTGCCGCCGGAGGCCGACAGTGCGTCGGCAAGGCCGCCAGTGAGTGCTGCGCCGTCCGTCGTCCCCAAACCACCTGCGCTACCGTAAGCCGGTGACGGTGCATCCGTCACGCCCGGCTGACCGTACGGACGTGCTGCGGGCGGCGCTGTGCGTCCGAAAAGATTGTCGTAGACGGACATCGGCTGAGGCACTGGCAGCGAGCCTTGCTGCGCGCGCGCGTTCCAGCTGCTGCCGCCCGGCGTGCCGAAGCCGCCCGCCGGACGTGCGCCGAACCCACCGCCCACGCCACCACCGAGACCGTTCAATCCCCCTGCCGCACCCGGACCGGCGGCGAGACCGCCACCTTCGGTCAGATGTGCCGAGTGCGTCGCGCCACCGCTGCCCGCCGCCCGCGCGAGCGCACGTTGCACCGCGTGGAACACGAACTGGTGGACACTGCGGGCATCGCGAAACCGGACTTCGATCTTCGACGGGTGAACGTTGACGTCCACCAACTGCGGCGGCAGTTCGAAGTACAGCACGTACGCCGGATAGCGATCGCCGTGCAACACGTCTTCATAGGCGGCGCGCACGGCGTGCGTGAGCAGTTTGTCGCGCACGAAACGGCCGTTCACAAAGAAAAATTGCTGGTCGGCGCGGCCACGGCTGGCGGTGGGCAGGCCGACGAAGCCCGACAGACGCAATTCCGCCGCGCCTTCATCCAGCGCGAGGTGGGCGTCGGCGAAGTCGTTGCCCAGCACGCGCGAGACCCGCGTGGCGGCGTCCGACGCGTTCCAGTGCTCCACGGCGCGGTTGTTGTGCAGGATGGAGAAACCGACGTCCGGGCGCGCAAGGGCGCTGCGGCGGATCACGTCCATGCAATGACCGAACTCGGTTTGTTCGGTCTTCAGGAATTTGCGGCGCGCGGGCGTGTTGAAGTAAAGGTCGCGAACGTCAACTGTCGTGCCGACCGGACCGGCCGCCGGGGTGAGGGCCCCGGTGTTGCCGTCGATGGCGGTTGCGTGCGGCGCGTCGATCTGACGGCTGGAGAGCGTGAGCTGCGCCACCGAGGCGATGGAGGCCAGCGCTTCTCCCCGGAATCCGAGCGTGAGCACCGACTCTAGTTCGTCTAGCGTGCGAATCTTGCTCGTCGCGTGGCGGGTCAGCGCCAGCGGGAGTTGCTCGGCGGACATGCCGCCGCCGTCGTCGGTAATGGCGATGCGGCGCACGCCGCCTTCTTCGAGTTTGACCTGGAGCGCACGGGCCCCCGCGTCGAGGGCGTTCTCCAGCAGTTCCTTGACCACTGACGCCGGACGCTCGACCACCTCGCCCGCGGCGATCTGGCTGATGAGCTGATCGGGCAGCACGCGGATGGCGCGCGCGGGCGCGAGGCCCGCTGGCATTGGGCCGGGACGGCGTTCCGGGGTGTCGGAGGAAGCGCTGCCGGGCGCGTTGGCGGCAGGGTCTTGCGCTTCAGGGGCGGGGGTCGGGGTGGCAGACATGGGAACCATTATAAAGGCTGCTCTCAAAGACATAGGCCGGGCGCCGTTTCGCCGTGTGACACGTGATTTAATGCCTCCCTGGGCGCCCCATCGGTGCGTTTTTTGTCATTTTTCCGTCTTTAATTGGCAACTAATTCGACTGTGGGATGCTGGTATGATGCGACTCGTCGCGCGCCCGCAGGGACGGGCCGGCGTCCTTTATCTTGAGGAATCGACTTGGATACTTTGGTGCAATTGCTGGAGATGGTGCTCCATATCGATAAACATCTTGGGGTGTTTATCGATCAGTACGGAAATTGGGTGTACCTGTTCCTGTTCATGATCGTATTCGTGGAAACGGGGCTGGTGCTGTTCCCGTTCCTGCCGGGCGATTCCCTGCTGTTCATCGGTGGCGCTTTCGCAGCCACCGGGGCCATGGATCCGTGGCTGCTCGGCGTGCTGCTGTTCATCGCTGCGGTGACGGGCAACACGCTCAACTACTGGATCGGTTCGAAGATCGGGCCGCGCGTATACGAGAAGAACTGGCGTTTTCTCGATCGCGACGCGCTGCGCAAGACGCACGACTTCTACGAACACCACGGCGGCAAGACTATCGTGATGGCGCGTTTCGTGCCGGTCGTGCGCACGTTCGCCCCGTTCGTGGCCGGCGTCTCGGCCATGCCGTGGACGCGCTTCCAGCTTTATAACGTGCTGGGGGCAGCGATCTGGGTGGTGCTGCTCGTGGGGGGCGGCTACCTGTTTGGCAACCTGCCGCTGGTCAAGCAGTACCTGAACGTGATCGTGCTGGTCGGTATCTCGGCTGCGGTTGTGCCCATCGCGCTCGGCGCAGTGTGGAAGTTGTTCACGCGCGGTCGCCGTAGCAATACGGCGCAAGGGCAGAGCAAGTAAGCCAGTCGATTTGCCAGGAAGCGGCGGACGTTCGTCACTCCCCGAAGCAATCCGAGTCAGTAAAAAAATGGCGCGTCCGGTTTCGGACGCGCCATTTTTTGTTGGGGCGCAGAGGCTTCGCGTGCTCAGGCCGTGCGGTTCTTCGCGATGGGCGGATTCTTCGAGAAGTAGGTCCGGATCCCCTTGAGCAGCGCGTTTGCGAGCCGTTCCTGATAGGCCGGATCGTTCAGATACTGCTCTTCCTTGGGGTTGCTGATGAAGGCCGTCTCGACCAGCACCGACGGAATATCCGGTGCCTTGAGCACAGCAAACGACGCCTGTTCGACGTTCTTGCTGTGCAGACGATCGGCCACGGTGCCGATCTCGGCGAGCAACGCGGTGCCGAACACCTTGCTGTCGCGGATCTGCGCCGTGGTCGACATATCGAGCAGCGCGTGCGCCACCGTCCGGTCGTTGGTCTTGATGTTGACGCCCCCGATCAGATCCGAGGCGTTCTGCGTCTTCTCGAGCAGCCGGGCGGTCGCGCTCGTCGCGCCCCGTTCCGACAGCGCGAACACGGAAGCCCCGTTGGCGGAGGGCGACGTGAAGGCATCGGCGTGAATCGACATGAAGAGATCGGCATCCACACGACGTGCTTTCTGCACGCGCACGCCGAGCGGCACGAAGAAGTCGGCGTCGCGCGTCATCATGGCGCGCATGTTCGGTTGCGCGTTGATCTTGTCGCGCAACCGTTTGGCAATCTGCAAGACCACGACCTTTTCATACGTGCCGCTGCTGCCGATCGCCCCGGGGTCTTCCCCGCCATGGCCGGGATCGAGGGCGATGGTGAGCAGCCGCGCCGTCTTCTGAGCGCGCGGTGGCGGTGGCAGATCGTCGGTGTCGTCGTCGTTGCGCTGAGCGAGCGGCGGTGTCTTGTCCGGGGTGGCAGGCGTAGCGGGCGTGGGGCCGGGGCGTGCCGGACGCGGCATCTGACCTTGCTGCGCATACCGCTGGAAGAACGCTTCGCTCTCTTCGGTGCTTGGGGTGCTGGCATTGCCCGAGGTCTGCGGCGGATGCGAATTCTGCGCAAGCGCCTGCGCCTTGTTGGCGGTTTGCGCGAGCAGCTCCATGAGCGGATCGGGCTCGACGGCCGGGTACAGATCGAACACGGTGCGGTACTTGTAGCCCGCCACCGGCGGCAGCGTGAACGACTGCGGCTTCACACCCGCCTTCAGATCGAAGACCATGCGCATGACACCGGGTTTGAACTGCCCCACGCGTACCTGGGCGATCTGCGGATCGTTCGGCTGGATCTTGGCGACGAGGTCGCGCAGCGCCGGACTCAGATCGACTTCGTCGAGATCGATGACGAAGCGGTTCGGACTTTCCATCAGTTGCTGCTGGAATTTGACCGGGTTGTCGGTCTCCAGCGTGACACGTGTGTAGTCCCTCGCAGGCCAGACGCGCACGGCCACGATGGCGTTGGCGAACGCGAAGCGGGGGCCGGTGAGGGCGAGAATCAGGGTCGAAGCGCCTGCGCGCAAAGCGCGGCGGCGGCCGGCGTTGGGCGATGAGGCGTCGTCGGTACGGGCGAAGCGTTTGATCAGCATGAGTTCAGGCAAGCAAGACCGGCCGGCGTGTAGGCGCTCGTCGTGAGACGGCGGGCGTCGCCAACTGGTTCCAGCCAAAGGCGCAAATCAGGGGTGCCAAGGAGTCCTTCGGCTTTTTCCGGCCACTCGACCAGGCACAGGGCGTCGCCTGCAAAATGCTCGCGAAAGCCCGTGTCGTGCCATTCGGCCGGATCGGCAAAGCGGTACAGATCGAAATGATAGACCGGCAACACGCCTTGTGGTGTGTCGATGTTGTATGGTTCACACAACGCGTAGGTGGGGCTTTTGACGCGTCCGGCGTGGCCCAGCGCGCGCAACAGCGCGCGTACGAAGGTGGTTTTGCCCGCGCCGAGGTCACCCGAGAGTTGCACGTGCAGGCCCGCATGCGCGGCGTCGGTATGCGCCATGCGCTCAACGACAGCGCGTGCGAACGCCGCGCCGAAGGCCTCGGTGGCGGCTTCGTCCGGCAGCGCGAAGATGCGTTCGCCCAGTGGCGGCGGCGCAGAGGAGTCGGGCATGGCGGGCATTGCGTAAAATGGAGTCGATGAAAGCTTCCGTGATTTTCCCCGCTACCGCCGCACAAGTCGAGCCATCGGCACCTCCGAATTCGCAGGAAGTGTCGCCCTCGCGCGACATTGCGACGCCGTCGGCCGCCGCTTCGACCCTCGATCAGCAGGGTCTGGCCTCGCTTGCGATGCAAATCCGCGTGTGGGCGCGCGAGCTTGGCTTCGCTCACGTGGGCATCACGGACATCGACCTCTCGCATGCCGAAGCCGGTCTGCAACAGTGGCTCGACGACGGCTGTCATGGCGACATGGACTACATGGCGGCTCATGGGATGAAGCGCGCACGGCCCGCTGAACTGGTGCCCGGCACGGTGCGTGTGATCAGCGCCCGAATGAACTATCTCCCCAGCGACACCGATCTCGCGCAGTGGCGCAAGCGCGAAATGGCGCGCGCCGACATGCCGGGCGAAGCCGTCGTGTCGATCTATGCCCGCGGACGCGACTATCACAAGGTGGTGCGCAATCGTCTGCAACAACTGGCGGATCGCATCACGCAGGCCATCGGGCCGTTCGGCTATCGCGCGTTCACTGATTCCGCGCCGGTGCTGGAGGTCGAACTCGCGCAGAAGGCGGGGCTCGGCTGGCGCGGCAAACACACGTTATTGCTCTCGCGCGACGCGGGCTCGCTGTTCTTCCTCGGCGAAATCTTCGTCGATGTGCCACTGCCGGTCGATGGTGACGATAGTGACGATAGGCACGACGGGCATGAAGACGGCAGCGGCCATGACGGCGTCCACCCGAATACCGGCATGGACCGCGGCGAGCACTGCGGCCAGTGCCGTCGCTGCCTCGACGTCTGCCCGACGGGCGCGATCACCGAAGCGTTTCGCGTCGATGCACGTTTGTGCGTGTCGTATCTGACCATCGAACACAAGGGCGCAATCCCCGAGCCGCTGCGTGCCCGGATGGGCAACCGTATTTACGGGTGCGACGACTGCCAGCTTTACTGTCCGTGGAACAAGTTTGCGCAGCCGTCGCCGCTGCCCGATTTCGCCCCTCGCAACAAGCTCGACAGCGCGTCGCTCGTCGAACTGTTCGCGTGGACCGAAACGGAATTCATGGACCGGCTCGCGGGCAGTCCGATTCGTCGCATCGGTCACGAGCGATGGCTGCGCAATCTCGCCGTCGGCCTGGGCAATGCGCTGCGCGAGACGCCCGATGCCGATGCCCGCCTTCCCATGCGCGATGCGTTGCTTGCGCGTCGCGATCATCCCTCCGCGCTGGTGCGCGAACACGTCGAGTGGGCGCTTGCCCAGGAAGGAGTTCCGGTTTGAGCCTGTCTGAGCGCACGCAAGTTTCCGAGCCGATGCTCACGCGCAGCACGTCGCTCATCGACCAGTTCTGCGACACGATCTGGCTCGAAGACGGCCTGTCGCGCAACACGCTCGACGCCTATCGTCGCGATCTGCGTCTGTTCGCGCAGTGGCTGGCGGACGAAGCGAAGGCACCGGACGCAGCAAATGGCGCGGATAAATTGCACGAGACCCCGCACGACACCCCGCACCACACCCTGCCCGCAATGTCCCTCGACATCGTGGATGAGGCGGCGCTCTCGGCCTATCTCGCGTGGCGTCGCGAGAGTCTGGCGAGCAGCGTGAACCGGCGTCTGTCCGTCTTCAAGCGTTTCTATCAGTGGGCGCTGCGCGAGCACCTCGTACAGCAGGACCCGTGTTTGCGGATTGCGTCGGCCAAACGGGCGCAGCGTCTGCCGTCGACCTTGTCGGAGGCGCAGGTCGAGGCGCTGCTCGCCGCGCCGGATCTCACACAACCGCTCGGCTTGCGCGACCGCGCCATGCTGGAACTGATGTATGCGAGTGGCCTGCGCGTGTCAGAACTGGTCGCGCTCAAGACCATCGAAGTGGGCCTTAACGAAGGCGTGCTGCGGATCTTCGGCAAGGGCGCGAAGGAGCGACTGGTGCCGTTCGGCGAAGAGGCGAACGGTTGGCTCACGCGATATCTGGCGCAGAGTCGAGGGTTGTTGCTCGCGGGTCGCGCCTGCGACACCCTGTTCGTGACGCAGCGTGGCGAGGGGATGACGCGTCAGGCATTCTGGTATCTGATCAAGCGGTACGCGCTGCAAGCCGACATTCGCGCGCCGCTCTCACCGCACACGCTGCGGCATGCGTTCGCGACGCATCTGATCAACCACGGCGCCGATCTGCGCGTGGTGCAGTTGTTGCTCGGCCACGCGGACATCTCGACTACGCAGATCTACACGCACGTGGCGCGCGAACGCCTCAAGTCGCTGCACGCTCAGCATCACCCACGCGGGTGACGGCCGCGAGCGCGTCGCGCAAGGTCAGAGCATTGCCCTGAGCTTGTGCTTGAGCACCTTGCCGGTCGATGCGGCGGGCAGGGCGTCCAGTACCCGAATCTGCGCGGGACGCTTGTATGGCGCGAGTCGCTGTGCGGCCCATTGCGCCAACGTTTCGACGTCGATCTCATGGCCCGGACGCGCCTCCACGAACGCCACGACCTGCTCGTTACCCTCGTCCGCGTCGTGTGCATCGGCGGGTCGCCCGAGCACCGCGACCTGAAGCACGTCAGGATGACTCGCCAGCGCTTGCTCGACTTCGATCGGATAAACGTTAAAGCCCGAATGGATGATGAGTTCCTTCGCGCGTCCGGCGAGAAACAATGCGCCGTCCGCGGCACGCCGGGCGAGATCGCCGGTGCGCAGCCAGCCGTCTTCGGTGACGGTCGCGGCCGTCAGTTCCGGCGCGCGGTAGTAACCGAGCATGACGTTCGGTCCGCGCACCCACAATTCGCCGACCTCGCCCTCGATCACATCCTTGCCGTCGAGTCCCACGATCCGCACCGCGACGCCCGGAATGACGTGGCCGACGGAGCAGTCTTCGCGGGGTGCGTCGAGCAAGGTCTGGGAGACGGTCGGGCTGCTCTCGGTCAGTCCATAGCCGTTGTGGATGGGCAGGCCGTAGAACGCTTCGACACGCGCCTTGAGCGCAGCGTCGAGCGGTGACCCGCCGGAGTAGACGAAGCGCAGACGCGGGGCAACGAGCGTCGCACCAGGCGGGGCGCCCTGCGACGTCACATACGCCATCAGGCGCGCATGCATGGCGGGCACGCCTTGCAGAATCGTCAGTCCGTCGTGCGCGAGTGAGTCCAGCGCCGCCTCGGGGGTGAAGCGCGCGGCGAGGCGCAACGTGCCGCCCGCGTACAACGTCCCGAGACACACGGATGTCAATCCGTAGACGTGCGAGATCGGCAGCACGCCATAGGCGATGTCGTCCGCACCGACCCGTCGCAACGTGCTCGACACGGCCGCAATGAACATCAGATTGCGATGCGACAGCCGCACGCCCTTGGGCGCGCCGGTCGTGCCCGTCGTGTAAATCAGCGCCGCGCACTGTTCGGACGGGTCGCTTTGCACCGGCTCGGCCACGCTCGCGGGATCGACGTCGGACACCGCCAGCGCGCCCAGCGCCAGTTCGGTCCAGGCGACCTTGGCGGCATCGGTGCGCGCGTGTGCGGCAGCGTCCGGAGAGGCGTCTATGGCGTAGACGGCACAGCGTGGTTGCGCGTGCTCGCGAATTACCCGTAACTCGGCGGCAGAGAGGCGGGCGTTGCAGAGCAGCGGCCATGCGTCGAGCGACGCTACGGCGAGCAGCAGCACCACATACGCGATGCCGTTCTCGCCGACGAGCATCACGCGGTCGCCCCCTCTGACGCCATGCTCGCGCAAGCGCGTTGCACACATGCTCACGGCATGCGTCAGTTCACCGTACGTCATTCGGCCGAAGTCGTCGATCAGTGCGATGCGCGACGGCGTTTGCGTGGCGATGCGCGCTGGCAGGCTATCGATGCGGGCGGGCAAGTCGGCGAGGAACGCGCTCAATGACGCTGCCGGGGACGCCGCGCCGGCGTCGGTCGGCAACGGAAGCTGGGGCGATAAATGTGAGGCAGGCATGGCGGCATTGTAATGCCCGATGAAGCGATTGCTTACAATCCGTATATTGCGAACCCAAATTCACCCTGCACGGCCTCGAAGGGCCACCGTTTCCGACTGCATTCTCAAGATATGAAATCCAGGGCAACCGCCGAGACCCCGGCGACCAAACAGCTGCGCGAAGCCAAGGTCGCGTTCCAAAGTCACTTCTACGACTATGAAGCGCATGGCGGCACGCGTGTCTCGTCGCAGGCGTTGCAAGTGCCGGAGCATGTCGTGATCAAGACGTTGGTGATGGAGGACGAGGACGCCAATCCGCTTATCGTGCTGATGCATGGCGACCGTCAGGTGTCGACCAAGTCGCTGGCGCGTCAGGCGGGACGCAAGCGAATCGAGACATGCAAACCGGAAGTCGCTAACCGTCATTCGGGCTTTCTGGTCGGGGGGACGAGCCCGTTCGGCACACGCAAGCGCATGCCGATCTACATGGAGGCGTCGATTCTCGAACTGCCCGAGATATACATCAACGGTGGACGTCGCGGCTACCTGGTCTCGATGTCCCCGTCGGAGATCGTGCGGGTGCTTGCCCCCACGCTCGTCAACGTCGCGCTCGCCGACTGAATGCCCGCCTGATCGTGTGACTGCCATCGGCAGTCATTGCGCATACCTCGATGTGCCTGGAACGTCTTTACGGATTCAGCCATTTCAACGCCACTGAGCGAAATCTGACTTGTCAGATTTCGCTCGCCTGCGCTCGTTTCTAAGATGGGGTCTTCGGTTCGGCAAGAGCGGCTACGTGAGTCAGCGTAGCGTTGCCGTCAACATGACCACGAGTGCAGGGAATGGAAATAGATGACGCGATTCGCCGCGCGACGGATTTCGTGAAGCGGGTCCGGATGGCGGGAACTCGACGAGTCGGGCGAACGACAGGAACAATAGCGGGCACGGCGCTGGTGTCGCCGCTATCGGCGCTATCGGCAATAGCGGCCGTCACCATGCTGACGACGATGCCGACGACGGCGATCGCCAACGTCACCGTCTCGCCCATTGCGAGCGTGATTGCCAGCGGTCAGCAGCAGGTCGGCGTTATCCGGATTACGTCGCAATCGACGCAAGCGCAATACGTCGATGTGTCGGTCAGGCGCATTGTCGAGCCCGCGACACTGACCGAGCATGAAGTCGCCGTGAATATCGAGCAGGGCGACGGGCTGGTCGCTTCCCCGGCGAAATTTGTCCTTGCCGCAGGCGCGACCCGGCTGGTGCGTGTGGTTGCGCTGGGGCGACCTTCGGTGGAAGCTGCCTACCGCGTCTATTTCCGCCCCGCGACAGCACCGGACGACGCCCCGGCGACACCCGCGCCGGGCGAGTTCGAGCACGACGTGAACGTGAATTTCGTGTGGGGCGCGCTGGTCCGCGTCGAACCGGCGAAACGCGTTCCCGGCCTTGCCGCGACTGAAGACAACACCGGCCTCAGGAACACCGGCAATGTCCGCGCCCATGTGCTGGCGATGGGCCGATGCACTGGCGCGGCCGAGAACACCTGTCAGTGGCATGACGTCGGCCGCAGTGTCTATCCCGGCATGACCCACCCGATTCCCGACGCACTGCGCGACGCGCAGGTGCGTATCCGATATCGCGTCGATGGCGTGACGAGCGAACAGGTCATGGATTTGCCCCGAGCGCCGTAGCCCGATTCGATGAGGCCGCAGAGCCTCATTTTCATCCGGTCGGCCTATCGGGCCGAACCGGGGACATCCACCCCGCATCAAGCAGATCAAGGAATTTCAAATATGAAGACGTTCAAGCAATTCGCTGCCGTGATGACGCTGGTCGTTCCGATGGCCGCCGCTCACGCGGCGGAAGTCGTCATCGACCTGAGCGCAAACATCGATCCGACGCTGTCGGTGCTTCAGGCGAATGGCAGCCCCATGCCGCAGAATCTCGACCTCAGCTACAACGCGGCGACGCGTGACATAGCGGCGCCGACGATCCAGACGCGTCTCTTTACCAACGATGCGACCCAGAATATCCAGGTGCGACTCGGTACCGCCTCGTCGCTCGTTCATGCGACCAATAGCACTGTCGCAGCCATTCCGCTGACGGTGCAACTGGATGGTCGGACGATCACGACCGCTGCGACCACGTTCAACGCCAGCGATGTCTGGTCGGGGAGTGGGGGGGGCGAGTCGCGCACGCTGGCGCTGACGGTCGCGGGGCGCGCGCCGGGGACGGATGCGCCCGTCGCCGGTCGGTACGTCGGCCGTCTTGATATGGTGATCCTGGCGTCGGCTGCCGCCGGTACCTAAGACAACGGCCGATAAGTAGACGGACGCAGACACGCCGACGTGCGTGTCTGTTCCCTCTCATCGATCATGCAAACGCTTCGTCGTGCCTGTCTCGCCTGTTTGTCGTGGTTCGCCGTGTCCCACGATCCGGCCCATGCCAATCCTCGCCAGCCGGTGCCTGCCGGGTTCGAGGACATTGCGCTTGGTCAGGTCGAGCATCTGGAAGTCCGCCTGCTCGGGCAGTCGCTCGGGCTGTTCCCGGTCTTCGTTCGTCCCGACGACGTGCGTCTTGAAACACCCGAAGCGCTCGCGCAGGCGATCGACGAGCGAATGGAGATCACGCGTGGCGACCCGGCGGTGGTGTCGTTAGCGTCGTTGATCGAAGCCCTTGCCCGACCGATGTCCCGAAATGGTCATCTCGCCTGCGATGACGTGGGTACGGGCACAGAATGCCGCTATCTGGAAACCGACTCGGCGGGTGTCATCCTCGACGAAAGTCAGGGAACGCTGGAACTCTTTCTCTCCAGGGCATGGCTTCCGGCGAAGCGCGCCTACGGCCCCGAATTCCACGTCAATTCGCCCGGCAGCGAGAACGCGCTGATTCACGCCCAGATCGTGAACGCGGCGACGACCGATCGTTACCGCAACCTCACCGTCATGGGCAATGGCGCGCTGGGCATCTCACCCGCCAGTTATGCCGGTTTTTCCTGGTCGCTCGTGCATTCGAGCTACGTCCGGCGTCACGGCGATGCGAACGCCGTCCCTGCCACGAGCGCATCGTCGTTGGGCGGCACGCAAGCGACGCTCGACAGCCTCTATTACCGCTACGATCTCGGCCCCCGGCATTACGTGCAGTCGGGGCGTATGGATCAGCGCAATCTGTCCAGCACGCAAGGCGGTAGTTTCGGCTTCACCCTACTGCCTGTGAGCCGTTTCGATGGCGCACGGATCGGTACCTCTCAGGCTTACGTGAACGAGGCGGCCGAATCGCTGGGATCGTCGCTGACGGTGTTGCTGACGCGCGAGGCGCGCGTCGACGCCTATCGCGGTCACGAGTTGCTGGGCAGCGCCTATTTCCCGGCGGGCGTGCAGCAGTTCGATACCCGCTACTTCCCGCAGGGCAGTTATCTGATCACCCTGCGCATCTTTGAGGGCGATACGCTGGTTCGTACCGAAACGGCGCCCTACACGAAGGTGGGCGGTGGTGCGTCGGCGAAGGGTACCCAATGGTTTGTGCAGGCGGGGCGAGTCGTCGATCGGCAGGGCCATACGCGTCATTCGGAACAACAACGGCACGGACAGCGATTCACGTTTCAAACCGGCCTTCGAACCGGCTTCGGCCCGGGCTTTACCGTCACGAGCGGTCTCGTGTGGTTGCAGTCGAGTGCCTACAACGAGACCCAGATCGGGTGGCAACGCGAGTTCGCGTTAGGGCGTCTGACGACAACGGCGGCATTGCTGAGCGGCACGGACGGCGCGCGCGGCAACATGCAATCCGTCTCGTTTTCCAATGGCGTCGGGGTCAGCCTGTATCGCTATCAGATGCGCGACGCGGCGTGTCGTGGCAGTGCCACGGCGGCCGCTGCCGCCGGAACTCATTTCGGCTGCTACGACGTGCTCAATGCGAGTGCCTCCACGCCGCTGGGGAAGTGGCAGGCAGTCGCCGGATACAGCGAGAGCCAGTCTTTCGGACAACGTCGCCCGTGGGTCGCAGATGGACCGGAGGACCCATGGCCCGGTGCAGATCGCGGTGGCGGCGTGTCGCGGACCCTGCAAACCGCACTCAGTCGTTCGTTCCGTTGGGACAAGCTCGTGATCAACACGCGTGTGGGTGGCTATCACCGACGGCAGGACGGGATGGCGCGACGGGAAACCGGGGGCTTCGCGAGCGTGTCCTTAAGTGTGCATCGCCCGGCCGCAGCCGGTGAGCGTCGGTCGACCTATGCGAGCGCAGGGGCCGATGTGCGCACCGGCGGGGAGGGCAACCGCAGTGCAACGACCGATTATCACGGGACGTACTCGATGGTCTGGGACGACGCGTCGCGTCGGGAACTGATGCTGAGCCTGAACGCCAACGAGCGGGGGGCTGGTAATGCGACCTTGCGGGGAGCGATCGACGGTCGATACGGTGACGCGCACGCGGCCGTCTCGCGTAGTTTGCTGCGTTCCAACGGCGTGGGTGGCGACGGGCAGAGTTCGTTCGTCGGTGGGTATGCGTCGAGTTTTGCGGTGTCGCGGGCGGGCTTACGGGTGGGCCCGGCCATGCTCTCGGGCGAGCCGCCTGCTGCAGTCGCGCTGGTGGTCGACGGTCTCGACGAGGACGACTCCACTGGCGGCGCAGCTGCGATGTTGCAGGTCGGAGGACGTTCGCTGCCGGTCGATTTCGGGGCATCGGCACTGAGTCCCGTCAGTGGATACCGCGCGCACAAGGGCGAAGTCTCCGAGGCGCATGAGGGTGAGACCGACCATTCCGTGGGGCTCGTGCGCGGTGCGGGGCAGTACGACTACTTCCTGACACCGGGGCGGTTGAAAGTGCACCGTGTCGCAGCAGGACGGGTCTATACGTACGTCGGACGCGCCGTGGGGCCGGATGGCCTCTCGATGGAAAACGCGCGTGTCCTGAGCGTGGTTGCGCCGCCGCTCGATGCGCAAGGCACGTTCCTGGTCGAGTCGCAGCAACGTCTCACACATCTCTATTTGCTGGATGGCGCTCAGCCGATGCGCTGCGAACTCACAGTGACCGAACGGCAGGACGTGATTCACCTGACGGGCGTCACGCAGTGCGACCACGTCGCTCAACAGGCACTGCCGGAATCGCTGCGAGCGCAGTTGCGCGTTCGGCGTCTGCTCGGCGAAGCGCCGTCGCGTCCGCGTCAACAGGCGGCTGTGCGAGGCATCGGGATCGACGAGCATTGAGTTGGGACGAGTGCGATGTGCGAAACGACGCAAAGCATGACGGAAAACACAGCTAAAGAGGAAAGCCGTGCGGATGGTTGGGGCACTCAGAACGGAGTCAACGAGATGAAGCATGAGTTTGCGCGCGTGATCCGACGGGTGACGTGCCTCGCCGCTTTGGTGGGGGCGATGGGGATGGTGTGTCCGGCTTTCGCACAGATATTGCCGTCGGATCACCATCAGAGCGTTTCGTTGACGTTCGATCGATCTTCGGTTCCCGACAGTTGGATCTTTCGTCGGCAGCACAACACGCATTACACACCGGGCAACGGCATTGGCTCGCGCACGGCACATGTTTGCCGCTCGAACGTCGATACGACCCTGGGGGCTTGTCCCGTTAGGCCAGCCAACGTGTTCGCGCCGACGCCTACATCAATCACGCTGCGATTCATGGAAGAGCGTTCCAAGCTTCAGGTAGATCTGGTTGTGGGTGCGATCAAGGTCATTACCGTGTCGGGCAGTACCTGTACCCACGTCAATACACCGTTTCACAGTAACCGCGACCGTGGCAGATGTCAGGCAGGTCCCTACGATGTGTCGCGATATACGTTGTCGATAAGTCGCGCCGAATTGCAAAAAATTCCGGTTGGCGGTCTCTGGCGTGCACGCCTGGAGTTCTATGTCCGGGAACTTGAAAACCCGGTACCGAGCGCCACCCACAGCTATGACATCGAGCTTCGGGTGACGGATAACCAGAACGCGCAAATTTACTTTCCGACGCTATCGAGCATTTCGCCTCGTGTTGCGCTGGATCTGAGACGCCGCCCCGGTCCCAACTTCGTGCCGATCGTGTATGGCGGGAGGTCGGTCGACATGTGCTTCTACGACGGGTTCGGCTCGAACTCCCCCGGCGCATTACGTGTGCGTGCCAGTGACGCACGTGCGAATTTCCCCGCGAGACCTCCCGGAAACGGATTGCTCGTGAGACGAGGGACCGACGGCTCGCAACCTCGGCAACGAATCGAATATCGGGTCGGACTGACGTATGCCGGTGCGCACCGGTGGGTGAATGTCGGCGACACCGTGGGCACGTCTTTCACCTCGGTGGCGCAGGCGCCGATTCGCATTGTGCGGTTGCCGGGGATTCCGGCGCCGGTGGCCTGTACGCCGGGCACGCTCGCCTTCGAGGTTGTGCCGTTCGTCGAAAGAGAGAAAGACGCAGGAAGTTTCGAGGGGCCGCTCAGAATCGAGATGTTCGTCGACGCTGCGCGAATGTGACCGAGGACGTCGAAGAGCAGGTCAGGCCGCGTCGACGTCGCTTATGGAGCGCATGACCGGCGCTTCATCTTGCAGGTCGGCCTGTAGCGCGAAGCGAAAGAGCTGCGCATCGCATTCGACACCGAGTTTGCGCATGACACTGCGCTTCTGCGCGCTGACCGTCTGCTTGGTTCGATAAAGCTTTGCGGCGATGGCGGTGATCGACATCCCCGAAACGTACATGCGTAGCACCTGCACCTCGCGCTGACTCAGCAATGTCGTACGAGACTCGGGCGCCGCGCCTGCGGGCGTTGCACGACGCGCCTGGCGCAATCCGTCATGGACCGCATGGACGGCTGCAATAACGTCGTCGATGCTTTGCGATTTGCAGAGTGTCGATGCGACACCGAGATCGGTAATCTGGCGCGCCATCGGCGCGTCTGTCATCGCCGTCAGCACCAGAATTCGGACGCAGGGAAACTTGCGACGCAACGTTGCGATCAGCGGCAGGCCGTCGCCGTATTTGCCGCGGGGCATGGTGGGATCGATCACCAGAACGTCGCACGGGGACCGACGCAACAGTTCGATGACGCCCGCCCCGTCGTGTGCGGCGCCAAGCACTTCCAGCGTGGGCCATTTGCCGAACGCATGTGCCAGTCCCGCAATGACGACCGGATGATGGTCAGCGATTGCGACGCGAATCTTAATCACTTTTCTATCTGCCTCCCCAGCGCGGGCCTGCACAGTCCGCATGCGAGAATGACCGGCGTCTGTAAATGTCAGTTCCGCAATCTGCGGTGCATGAGGCGAGTTGGCGTAATTTCCCAAAAAGGTCGAGGCCCGGCGCGCAACCCCGTGTTTGCCAGAATGGGGCGACTCGGCGTCTCAAGTAGAATGGCGGCCATTACAAGTCCTCCACTCGCACGAAGTTCATGGCCACACTGGTTTTTATCGTTCTCGCGTATCTGATCGGCTCGGTGCCGTTTGCGGTGATCGTCAGCCGCACGATGGGCCTCGCGGACCCGCGCAGTTACGGCTCGGGCAACCCGGGCGCCACGAACGTACTGCGTTCGGGCAACAAGAAGGCCGCCATCCTGACGTTGATAGGCGACGCACTCAAGGGCTGGCTCGCGGTTTATCTGGCGGAACGCTTCGCCGACGCCTGGGGTGTGGGCGATTTCGGACTGGCGGCAGTGGCGCTCGCCGTGTTCCTTGGCCATTTGTACCCGGTGTTCCTGCGTTTCGCCGGTGGCAAGGGCGTGGCGACGGCCGCAGGCGTGTTGTTTGCCGTCAGTCCGATGCTGGGTCTGGCGGTGATGGCGACGTGGCTGATCATCGCGATCTTTTTCCGCTATTCGTCGCTCGCCGCGCTGGTCGCGGCCGTGTTTGCGCCCCTTTACTACGTCTTCATGTACGGCTTCGGGCCGTACTCCCCGGCGGTGATCGTCATGGCGATCCTGCTGATCTATCGCCATCGCGCGAATATCGGCAAGCTGATCGCAGGCAAGGAAAGCCGCATCGGGCAGAAGAAGTCGTGACCGGATCGGGCGGATGGACTGCCCGTCGCGCGAGCGTCGGCCCAATAAAAAACCCGCAGCGAATCTGCGGGTTTTTTGTGTCCGCCTTTCCGGTGGGCCAACGTGTGGGCCGGAAGACGGGGCAATCGACGCGGTAACGCTTAGTCGCGGAAGTTGTTGAAGTCGAGCGGCGTGTCGGTGACATCCTTGCGCAGCAGCGCCATTGCGCTTTGCAGGTCGTCGCGCTTGGCGCCCGCGACGCGAACGCTGTCGCCCTGAATGCTCGCCTGCACCTTCATCTTGCTGTCCTTGATGATGCGCACGATCTTCTTGGCCAAGTCGCCTTCGACGCCCTTCTTGACCTTCACGACCTGCTTGACCTTGTCGCCACTGATTTTCTCGACCTTGCCGTAGTCGAGAAAACGCACGTCGACGTTACGCTTGGCCATCTTCGCGACGAGCACCTGCGTGACCTGATCGAGCTTGAAGTTGTCGTCGGCGAAGAGCGTGAGTTCCTGCTCCTTGTGCTCGACGCGCGAGTCCGATCCCTTGAAGTCGAAGCGCGTCGAGATTTCCTTGTTGGCCTGCTCGATCGCGTTCTTGACCTCTACCATGTTGGCTTCGCTAACCACGTCAAACGATGGCATCTGGCTCTCCTGAATTCCTAAGGGTTCGTGAAATGGCACGCAGGCGTGCCGTGTAAGGCCGGCGGGCGGCCGCGCCGCGGCCGGTGCCGTCGGCGTCGTCGGCGTCGTCGTCGGTATAATGATGCGCAAAATTCTTTCGCCCGACATTGTAATTCAGCCGTCGGTCCCGCGTCCCCCTCCGGACGATGTCCGGCACGGCGACACCCACTGGTCTGCCCATATTCCATGCTTCAGTTGCAACGCGACGTCAGCCTGCGCGAATTCAACACCTTCGGTCTGCCCGCCACTGCCCGCTACGTCGTGACCATCGACAGCGAAGCGGCGCTGCTCGACGCGCTCGCCTTGCCCGAACTGGCCGGACTGCCGCGTCTCGTGCTCGGCGGCGGCAGCAACCTCGTGCTCACGCGTGACTTCGACGGCGTGGTGCTGCGCATGGCCATTCGTCATCGCGAACGTCTGCCCGACAATCCCGCAGATCCGTGCGCGCGCTATGTGCGCGGCGGGGCGGGTGAAGTCTGGCACGATTTCGTCGACTGGACGCTCTCGCAAGACTGTCCCGGCCTGGAAAACCTGGCGCTGATTCCCGGCACGCTGGGGGCCGCGCCGATCCAGAACATCGGCGCCTACGGGCTGGAACTCGCCGAGCGCTTCCATGAAGTGCGTGCGCTCGATACGACGACCGGGGCGTTCGTCACATGCTCGCGCGACGATTGCGCTTTCGGCTATCGGGATTCGCTGTTCAAGCGCGAACCGGGCCGCTACATCATCGTGGCCGTGACGCTGCGCCTGCCGCAGCCCTGGCACGCCGTGACCGGGTATGCCGACGTGTCGCGAACACTGGCCGATGCCGGTATAGCAGAACCCGATGCGCGCCAGATTTTCGATGCGGTCGTCGACATTCGCCGCCGCAAGCTGCCGGATCCCGCGCAACTTGGCAACGCCGGAAGCTTCTTCAAGAATCCCGTCGTGGACGCCGCCACGTTCGAGGCGCTTCGCGCGCGTTTCCCGCAGGCGGTCGGCTATGCGCAGCCCGACGGCGCATGGAAGGTCGCCGCCGGATGGCTGATCGATCAGTGTGGCTGGCGCGGCAAGACCGTCGGAAACGCGGGCGTGCACGAGCGCCAGGCGCTGGTGCTCGTCAATCGCGGAGGGGCCACGGGGGCCGATATCGTGGCGCTGGCCCGCGCCGTGCAGGCCAGCGTTCGGGAACGCTTCGGCATCTCGCTCGATCCCGAACCGCTCATGCTTTGATGGCGGTGGCGTCCGGCAGACGTTGCAGATAATCGCGCTTCAGATCCACCGTGGAGCGCACGCCGACGTCGTCGAAATGCGCCGCCAGCCAGCGCTCGGCGGCCTCGCGACCCCGATCGCGCAGCGTCGTGAGGAAGTGCCAGTCGGTGACGAATTTCGTCGACGAGGACAAGTCGTAAAGCTCCTTGTCCGCGCGAATCGAGTGGATCAGCGGGTACTTCAGACGATCGCGAAACTCCGGCTTCAGCCATCCCTCGTCGAGCAGCTTGTGCACGAACGAGATCGCGCGGAATTCGCGTTGCAGCGACGCGTTGAACGTGATCTCGTTCACGCGGTTCATGATCTGTCCCGGCAGCACCGGCTTCTCCTTGCGCTCGATCGGGTTGATATGCACGATCAGGATGTCGCTCGTGAGCGTCTCGTAATAGAACGGGTACAGGGGCGGGTTGCCGAGATAGCCCCCATCCCAGAAAAAGTCCTCGTCGATCTTCACCGGTTTGAACAGCCACGGCAGGCAGGCAGACGCCATCGCCACGTCGAGCGTGATCTCATGCGTGCGGAAGATGCGGATGTTGCCGGTGCGGATGTTCGTCGCGGAGACGAACAGATGCGTCGTGGTGCTCTCGCGCAGGCGCTCGAAATCGACTTGCGCTTCGAGTACGGTGCGCAGTGGATTGATCTCGGCCGGCGGTTGTGCGAAGGGCATCATCCACTGCTGCATGCTCTGCATCCAGTCGTGCCAGACGGGATACTCGGTCGGACGCCCGTTGAGCCAGCTGAAGACGGTTTGCGCCCAGGCGGTGGCCGACGATCCGGCTTGCGAAACGCCCAGCCAGAAGCTATGCAACGCCTCGCGGGCCTTCTCGCGCGGATCGACGTTGGGACGGTCGAGCAGACCGTGCGCGAGCACCACGGCGTTCATCGTGCCTGCGGACGCGCCGCTGATACCTTCGAATTCCAGACGTCCGTCTTCCAGCAGCTTGTCGAGCACCCCCCACGTGTACGCACCGTGCGCGCCACCGCCTTGCAGGCCGAGGTCGATGCCCTTGCGTCCACCGTTGTTGCGCCGGGCGCGGGAGGACTTCGCTTTCGCGCTAGCGCGGTGGTCGTCGGGGGGAAGCAACGGGACGTCCGTCGGTTCGAGGTCCGGCTGGGTGTCGGACGCTTCCGATGGGCCGGGCCGCGTGTGTAACGCTTCTGCCGACGTCAGAGGTGACGCTGCAGACGTATCGAGCGCGGGTAAGGGCGTGTGGGGCGTGTGGGACGAGCGGGGCGTGTGAGGCACGTGCGCGTCAGACGATTCAGGCACATCGGACGCTTGGCCGGCAGCAGGGTTGGCCGATTCGGGAGGCAGTCGCGACATAGTGGGAAGCGGCGCCGGGCCGCGCTGAACCGGCGAGAGGGCGATGACGCGGGAGACCCCGCGCCGTCGCGATGCTGGCCGGACGGTTAGCCGTAATGGCAAACGTAATCGAGCGTCTCCACGACCTCGATATCGAACTTGCTATTGCCCGGCACGGAGAACTCCTGACCGGCAGCGTACTCTTGCCACTCGGTCTGACCTGCCAGACGAATGCGGCAGCGGCCGCCCGTGACTTCCATGATCTCAGGCGCATCGGTACCGAACTGGAGCGTGGCCGGGAAAATCACACCCAGCGTCTTGCGCGTGCCGTCCGGGAACAGGACGGTGTGCGAAACGCACTTGCCGTCGAAGTACGTGTTGGCGCGCTTGATTACGGAAACGTTGTCGAACTGAGTTGCCTGAGGTGCAATTTGCGTCATGACCGAATGCTGTGTCGAATGCGAGCGAATGCCGCGATGGAGAGTCAATATGCCGGGCCGGTGGGGACCAGGCGTAAATTCATGCTAGCACGTTTCGAGCGTCCACCCGGCGGAATTTTGTGCAATGCACAACGAAATTGCACCAATGTGGTGCTCGTCAATGCAAATACCGAAATGCTCTGATGGGCGGGGCGCTGTGTCGTATCGCGATGAAGCGCGCGGCATCACGAGAATGCCGACGGTGCGCGTCAGCGATGATAGCGGAACGCTAATCGCGGTGGGGTAACGAAAAACCGCCCGGACGGCATTGCGCCAGTCCGGGCGGTATCGCCGGGCCGAGGGCTCCGGCGGACCTGCGTGCGCTGCGTCGTGTGCGCTGGAGGCGTCAGACGCGGCCCAGCATCAGGAACTCCATAAGCGCCTTCTGCACGTGCAGACGGTTCTCGGCTTCGTCCCAGACGACGCTTTGTGCGCCGTCGATGACATCCGCAGACACTTCTTCGCCTCGGTGGGCCGGCAGGCAGTGCATGAAGAGGGCGTCGGACTTCGCGCGCTGCATCAGGTCGGCGTTCACGCACCATTGAGCGAACGCGGCCTTGCGGGCCTCGTTTTCCGCTTCGTAGCCCATGCTGGTCCAGACGTCCGTCGATACGAGGTCGGCCCCTTCGCAGGCGGCGCGCGGATCGTCGAACTCGCGCACGAACGGGCGGCTCGATTCGGCCACCATTGCCTGATCGAGGCGGTAGCCCGGCGGCGTCGAGATATTGAACTGGAAGCCGAAGATCTCGGCGGCCTGAATCCACGTGTACGACATGTTGTTGGCGTCGCCGATCCACGTGACCGTCTTGCCCTTGATCGGGCCGCGATGCTCGTAGTACGTGAAGATGTCCGCCAGCACCTGACACGGGTGGTATTCGTTGGTCAGGCCGTTGATGACCGGCACACGCGAATGTTGGGCGAAGCGCTCGATGATCTCCTGGCCGAACGTACGGATCATGATGATGTCGGTCATGCGGGAGATCACCTGGGCGGCGTCTTCGATCGGCTCGCCGCGACCGAGTTGCGTGTCGCGGGTGTTCAGGAACACGGCGTGACCGCCCAACTGGTGGATACCGGCCTCGAACGACAGACGCGTGCGGGTCGAGCTCTTCTCGAAGATCATCGCCAGCGTGCGGTCGTGCAGCGGGTGGTAGGTCTCGTAGTTCTTGAATTTCTTCTTGAGGATGCGGGTGCGCTCGAGCACGTAGTCATACTCGTCGAGCGTCAGATCCGAAAACTGAAGGTAATGCTTGATGGGTTTGGCGGTGGTCATTTGGATGTTCTGCTGGAGGCCGATCCCGCGTGCGTTCACCGCGAATTTGCTGGGAACTCGAACGCGTTCGGCACGACGAACAAGCCTTGAGGCCTGTCCCCCGGTCAGGCTCGTGAAGGTGTTCTACCGGTTGCTGGCTTCAGGGGAACAGGCCGTAGTCTACCAAATCGTTTTGTCGTCACACGAAAAGCGTATGATCGAGCCCGCTGCTGCACAGCCGAAAACGGCTGGCAAGACCGAAAAAAACATCCGCAGTAATGGTGGGGGACAGGTTCCAGTCTTATATAAGATATAATACTGGCTCTGTCGGCCACGCTACCCGCGTACGGCTGGCCAGGTGTTTTTTGAGGTGATTGAGCGATATGACCGACCAGGTTTCCGCGCGCGAGTATTTCATTCAGGGGCTGACTCTGGATGGCAAGAAGTTTCGTCCGAGTGACTGGGCGGAGCGTCTGTGCGGCGCCGTGTCGTTCTGCGGCCGAAGCAATTCTGGCCCGAACGCATACATGCAGTACTCCCCCTATGTGCGTCCGACGATGGTGGGTGACGTCAAATGCGTCGTTGTCGATGAGCGACTGCGCGAGATCGAGCCGAGAATGTTCGATTTCGTGATGAGTTTTGCGCGTGACAACGGGTTGCAAATGACGGAAGCCTGCTTCGTTCCCGACGTCAAATAAATCCCCCTTGGCCGTTGTCGGCCTGACGTGAGTGCCGGACCTTCGGCCCTACTCACCGTCGCTTCGGCACATCTCTGCCATTCCGGCACATTCCCCTTTCCGCTAATTTCCCGTGCTGCTCAACGCGCCCGGCAGCATTGCGCGTTTTGTTTGGCACAACGATGGGGAATGAACGAGGGGGAATGCAAATGCGATCCAGAATAGAAAAAAGCCCGCATAAAGCGGGCTTTTTAGTGTTCCGATCGTAGTCGGAACCGGCAAGCAACTTGTAGTGCTTTGCAGCTGAGCTGTCTTATTGCTGACTGACGTCTAACGTCGGTCCAACTGAGACAGGTCTAGCTTAGGCAGCAGCCGACATCGCCTTGATGGCGGCCGACAGGCGGCTTTTTTGACGAGCAGCGGTGTTCTTGTGAACGATCTTCTTGTCAGCGATGATGTCGATCGTCTTTGCCGAAGTGCGCAGCACTTCCTTGGCAGCGGCCTGATCGCCAGCGGCGATAGCCTTGCGAACAGCCTTCACAGCCGTGCGCAGACGCGAACGCAGCGCCGAGTTGTGGGCGTTGATTTTAACGGTTTGACGCGCGCGCTTGCGTGCTTGTGCGGTATTTGCCATGTTCTGTGAATTCCTTGAATTGCTCCGCCTGATGCGGCTTCTATGCAGTTTGGCTCGGCTCCCTGGGAGACACGGTGGCCAGGAAGCAATCCATTGACTTCGAAACCGACGATTATAGCCGAAGCCTAACGGAAATTGCAACTTCTTTGCTGCAATGCTGTGCGTATAATACGCGCAACATGAATTTGCTCAAAGCTCTCGCTACGGTCAGCGGTTTTACGATGCTTTCGCGCATCACCGGACTGATTCGTGAAATTCTTATCGCACGCATGTTTGGCGCCGGGCCCATGACCGACGCCTACAACGTGGCGTTCCGTATTCCCAATCTGCTGCGCCGCCTGTCCGCTGAAGGGGCGTTTTCGCAAGCATTCGTCCCAATTCTGGCCGAATTCAAGTCGCAACGTAGCGAAGAAGAGACGAAAACGCTCGTCGATTCCGTGACGACCGTGCTTTTCTGGGTGCTCCTGTCCATCACGATTGCCGGCGTGCTCGGCGCGTCAGGCGTGGTCTACGCTGTGGCGACGGGCCTGTCGCGCGAAAACGGCACGTTCGACGCCGCCGTCTTCATGACGCGCGTGATGTTCCCCTATATCACACTGATCTCGATCACGACGCTCGCCGCAGGCGTACTCAATACGTGGCGTCAGTTCTCGATGCCCGCCTTTGCGCCGGTGCTGCTCAACGTCAGCTCGATCGTGGCGTCGCTGTGGGTGGCGCCGCATCTGGAGACACCGGTCTACGCGCTCGCATACGCAGTGATCGTCGGCGGTGTGTTGCAACTGGTCATCCAGCTCCCGGCGCTCGCCCGGATCGGCATGTTGCCCCGCATCACGCTCAATATTGCGGCGGCGCTTCGCAACGCGGGCGTCAAACGGGTGCTTGCCAAGATGGTGCCGGCCACGCTGGCGGTGTCCGTCGCCCAGGTCAGCCTGATCATTAATACGAATATTGCGTCGCGACTGGCGCAGGGCAGTGTGTCTTGGCTGGCGTACGCGGACCGTCTGATGGAATTTCCGACGGCGCTGCTGGGCGTGGCGCTGGGCACGATTCTGCTGCCGAGTCTGGCGCGCGCGCATGCCGATGACGACCCCGCCGAATATTCCGCATTGCTGGACTGGGGCCTGCGTCTGACCTTCCTGCTGGCAATGCCCAGCGCCGTTGGCCTGTTCGTTTATGCCGAGCCGCTCACCGCGACCCTGTATCAGTACGGGCGCTTCGATGCGACCGACGTCGTGATGACGGCGCACGCGCTCACCGCTTACGGTGTCGGCCTCGTCGGCCTGATCCTCATCAAGATTCTCGCGCCGGGCTTCTACGCCAAGCAGGACATCAAGACGCCGGTGAAGATTGCCATCGTGGTACTGATTGCCACGCAGCTCTCGAACGTGCTTTTCGTGCGCTGGTTCGCCCATGCCGGGTTGTCGCTGTCGATCGGCGTCGGCGCATGCATGAACGCCGCGCTGCTTTTCGCGGGACTCTATAAGCGAGGCATTTACCGGCCGGCGGCGGGGTGGCGTTTGTTCTTCGTCCAGCTGCTCGCGGCGTGTCTGATCCTGGCGGGCGTGCTGCTGTGGTTCACGCAGAGCTTCGACTGGGTAGCCCTGGGGGCGCGCCCGCTGGCGCGCATTGCCTTGCTCGGTGCGAGTCTGGTGCTATGCGCCGTGGTGTATTTCGGGGCATTATTCCTCATGGGTTTCAACTTCTCGTTCTTCCGTCGACGCACCCGTTCCTGATCCTGACGATCCATTAGCGGGCCGGTCGCGGCGGAACTCACGGATACCGCATGGCGAATCGAATTCTGGAGTATTTTGCTGCGCTGGTTGCGTCCGACGACGGCCTGCCGTTGACCGAAGCAGCCATTGCCATCGCGCAGGACGTCTATCCCGATCTCGACGTGCAGGACACGCTCACCCAGATCGATGCGCTGGCTGCACGTCTGGCCAAGCGCCTGCCGCCGGACGCCGGGCCGTTGCAAAAGCTGCAACTGCTCGATCACTTCTTCTTCCGCGAACTTGGTTTCACCGTTAATCAGAACGATTATTACGATCCGGACAACAGCCACCTGCATGCGGTGCTGGATCGCCGTCGCGGTATTCCGATTTCGCTCGCCGTGCTGTGTATGGAGATCGGTCATCAGATCGGGCTGCCGTTGCGTGGCCTCTCGTTCCCGGGGCACTTTCTGCTGCGTCTCGCGGTGCCTGCCGGGGATGTCGTCATTGACCCCATTTCGGGCAATTCGCTTTCGCCGCAACGCCTGCTCGAAATGGTCGAGCCTTATCTGAAGCACTATCGGGACGAAAGCGCCGAGCCGATCCAGGAACTGGCGTTGTGGGCGTTGCTGCACCCGTTCCTGGAGCCCGCGACGCCGCGCGAGATTCTGGCGCGCATGCTTCGTAATTTGCGGGCCATCTATACGCAAAACGAGCGGTGGGAACGGCTGTTGGCGGTGCAGGAGCGTATGGTGCTCGTGCTACCCGATCAGCCCATCGAGAAGCGCGATCGCGGACTGGCGTATGCGCGTCTGGGTCTGGTGCGTCCGGCGCAGGACGACCTGGAGTGGTATCTGAGCAAGCGTCCCGAAGCGGACGACGCCGACGCGATTCGTCAGGTACTTGACGACCTGAGCCGCCGTCCGGGCAGCCACGGATAAGGTCCGCGCCACAGCGTCATCCATAAAAAAAACGCCAGCCGCATTCACCGGCTGGCGTTTTGACGTCGGGCGTGGATCCGCACACGCCCTGCACTTTGCTATACCGACTGCATCGACAGCTCTTGCACTTCGCGCTTGAGCCCCGGTTTGTACCCGAAATGGAAGAACACTTCGGCCATGAGGAACATCGGGGCGATAAAAATCTGGAAGAGGTTATCGAGCAGGGCGGGCTTGCGGCCTTCGTAATGGTGGCCGATCAGTTGAACGATCCAGCCGCCGACGAACAGCACACCGAAGACGGTGAGCGCCCAGGGCCATGGAAGCTTCGCCAGATGTTGCGTGAGCGCCAGCAACACAGCGAAGAACGCCGTCATGGCGAGCGCGAGCGGGACATCGAGCAGGAAGTAGTACATCAGCAGGACCAGCACGATCACGTGCGTCGCGTTCAGGCCGCTGGGGCCGAGCGGCACCCACGAAAACGCCTGCATCACCGCGAGGATGATCATGGGAACGCCGAAGAAATGCGTGAGACGGTTCTTGGGACTGCGGTGATAGCGCTGATAGAACGACATCTGTTGCGCCAGTGATTTCATGCCAGCCTCCTGCCTCGGGGGACGACGGGGGGAACATCTGAGCACCGGCTGGAGCATGAAAACCGGCGTCTTGAGCCGACCGCAATCTGCGTCCGGCATTCCATTGTAGTCATAGTCCGGACGACTTTTTGGTGCGCTGCGACAAAGTGTGCACAGCGCGTCATTCGCGCCATTCCCTGCGCTTTACCGACCGCCGATGCGCTATTTCGGCTGCATGCGAATCGCGCCGTCCAGACGGATCACTTCGCCGTTCAGCATCGGGTTGCGCACGATCTGTTCGACCAGCATTGCGTATTCGGCGGGCCGACCGAGTCGCGGCGGAAACGGCACCATCTGGCCGAGCGACGCCTGCACTTCGGCGGGCATGGCGAGCATCATCGGTGTTTCGAAAATGCCCGGCGCGATGGTCATCACGCGAATACCGCTGCGCGAGAGATCCCGCGCGACCGGCAGCGTCAGGCTGGCCACGCCGCCTTTCGATGCCGCGTAGGCGGCCTGTCCCATCTGGCCATCGTAAGCGGCGACCGACGCCGTATTGACGATCACGCCGCGCTCGCCTTCGCCGTTCGGCTCACCCTGACTCATCGCCGTGGCTGCGAGGCGAATCATGTTGAAGGTGCCGATCAGATTGATCTGAATGACGCGAGAGAATGCGTCGAGCGGGTGGGGGCCGTCGCGCCCGACCGTCTTGCTGCCGATGGCGATACCCGCGCAGTTGACGAGCCCGCGCAACGTGCCGAGTGCCTGCGCGGCTGCTACAGCGGCCTTGCCGTCGTCTTCGCGGGTGACGTCGCATTTTACGAACTGG
Source organism: Pandoraea oxalativorans (assembly GCF_000972785.3). Taxonomy (NCBI): domain Bacteria; kingdom Pseudomonadati; phylum Pseudomonadota; class Betaproteobacteria; order Burkholderiales; family Burkholderiaceae; genus Pandoraea; species Pandoraea oxalativorans. The sequence continues at coordinate 4,453,281 of NZ_CP011253.3, read as the reverse complement.
CCCCCAAGCTTCTCGGCGAGTGCTTCGCCTTCGTCGACACTCACATCGGCGAGTACGACCTTCGCGCCAAGTCCTGCAAGCCAGCGCGCCGCTGCCGCGCCGAGTCCTGAGGCGCCACCGGTGATCAGAAACACATTGCCCTGAATTTCCATGCGTCATCCTCCATTGGCAAAAAAGGCGGCGCAGTCTGAACTGGCCGCCTTCTTCTGTGGCGTTACTGACGGGGCATAACCCCTTGCCGGACCGCGCGCGTTGCGAACAACACGGAGTCGCGGGGCGGCATCGACCGATGGACCCGGTCGCCTTACTTCAGTGCGTCGAACGCGCGCGCGCGGATTTCATCCACGCTGCCCTGGCCCGAGATCTTGCGGTACTGCGGTGCCTCGACGATCGCGCCCGGGCTGCCGTGCTTGGCCCAGTCCGAATAGTAGGCGACCAGCGGCTTGGTCTGCGACTCATACACTGCGAGGCGCTTCTTGACCGTTTCTTCCTTGTCGTCGTCGCGCTGGACGAGCGGCTCGCCGGTCACGTCGTCGACGCCTTCGACCTTCGGCGGATTGAACTTGATGTGGTACGTGCGGCCCGACGCCGGGTGCGTACGACGGCCGCTCATGCGGGTGATGATTTCGTCGAACGGTACATCGATTTCGAGGACGAAGTCGATGGCGACGCCGGCTTCCTTCATGGCTTCCGCTTGCGCGATGGTGCGCGGGAAACCGTCGAACAGATAACCGTTCTTGCAATCGTCGGCGCTCAGACGTTCCTTGACCATGCCGATGATGACGCCATCCGGCACCAGATCGCCTGCATCCATGAAGCGCTTGGCTTCAAGGCCGAGTTGCGTGCCTTCCTTGATCGCGGCGCGCAGCATGTCGCCGGTCGAGATTTGCGGGATGCCGAATTTTTCTTTGATGAAAGTGGCTTGGGTGCCTTTGCCGGCCCCGGGTGCCCCCAACAAAATCAGACGCATCGATGACTCCTGAAAGTTTGTGATTTGTGAATGCTGTGCGTGCGGCAGGCAGGTGCGTCTCCGGTGCTCTGCGGCGGTTGCGGGTCCTGTGACCGGCAAACCGCGCTGCGCGCAGACGTCGCGCCCGGCAGTGCGCAACGCGCGCGACCGGGGGGTCTGCTCGCGAGAATCAGAGCGATTATGCCACGTCATGCCCGCCCGGCGGCGTTTTGCAGACGGCCCGGTGTCGCGCCGGTGCGATTTCCGGGACGCGCGCCGACGTCAGTTTTTCAGCAATGCGCGCACGCGTTCGAGGTCTTCTGCCGTGTCGACGCCCGGCAGCGGCGCGTCGTCCGTCACGAGTACGGCAATACGCTCGCCGTGCCAGAGCGCACGCAATTGCTCCAGCGACTCCGCTGTCTCGATGGGGGCTTGCGGCAAACTCGGGTAGCTGCGCAGGAACTTGGCGCGATAGGCGTACAAGCCGATGTGACGAAAAACCGGCGTCGTGGCGGCGGGCAACGTGGCGACGCTCGCGAGTCCGGCGGACCACGCGTCACGCGACCAAGGAATCGGCGCACGCGAGAAATAGAGCGCGCGGCCATGCGCATCGAGCACGACCTTGACGACGTTCGGAGAGAAGATCTCTGCGTTGTCGGTAATCGGATGCGCGGCGGTCGACAGCGCGCATTCAGGGTGTTCGGCCAGATGGGCCGCAACGGCGTGCACCAACCGCGGATCGATCAGCGGCTCGTCGCCCTGCACGTTGACGACGATGGTGTCGTCCGGCCAGCCCTGCGCCACGGCGACCTCGGCCAGACGGTCGGTGCCCGTCGGGTGGTCTGCACGCGTGAGCACCACGTCGAAACCGTGCGCGGATACCGCATCGACGACGCGCTGTGCGTCGGTCGCGACGACCACCTGACGCGCGCCCGATTCGCGCGCACGTTCGGCGACGCGCACGACCATCGGCTTGCCGCCGATATCGGCGAGCGGCTTATTGGGCAGACGCGTCGACGCCAGGCGCGCAGGCACCACGGCGACAAAGTCCGTAGTGGCGGCGGTAGTGGCAGCGACACCTTGGGTGCCGGCACGCAACGTCGTGTCGCTCACGATGCAGACTTGTCGTCGTTGATCGGAACGGGCGTGCCTTCGACGGACTGACGCGCTTCGTCGGCCAGCATGACGGGAATGCCGTCACGAATCGGATAAGCGAGCTTGTCTGCGTGGCAAATCAGCTCCTGGGCTTTTTTATCCAGCTCCAGTGGGCCCTTGCACAACGGGCAGACGAGAATCTCAAACAGTCGGTTGTCCACGCAATTTCTCCACTACCAGTGATACGAGGCGCGCATCGAGCGCTGCCTCGGCAGGTACGGCCCACACACGCGGGTCGGACCAGGTGACGCATTTTACTGCATCCTTTTCGGTGATCAGGATGGCGTCCGCGGCCACGCCGTCGAACGGATTGGTCGCAAAGTCGTAATGATCGGGCAACGCCAGCGTCTCGATCTGCAATCCTGCCGCGCGCAATGCCGCGAAGAACCGCTCCGGTGCACCGATGCCAGCGGCCGCCAGCACGCGCTTGCCTGCAAAGTGAGACAGCGCGCGGGTGAGCGACGGCTGGCTGACGCACCATGCGTCGCCCAATGCCAACGTCAGGCGCCACGTGTGGGGCCAATCCGGCAGCGTTCGGTCATACGGATCGTTAATGAGGTTCACGTCTCGTCGTCGCGACAACGGCTCGCGCAGCGGCCCCGCCGGGAGCAGAAAGCCATTGCCACTGAGCCGATGATCGAAGACGGCGATTTCGACGTCGCGTGCGAGGGCGTAATGCTGAAGACCGTCGTCGCAGACGATGACGTCGCATTCGGGATGCGCAGCCAGTAACGCCCGCCCGCCTTCCACGCGCGATGGCCAGACCCAAACGGGCGCGCCGGTTCGTTTCGCGATCAGCAGCGGTTCGTCGCCAACGGCTTCCGGACGTGCCGTTGGCACGACTTCCGTCGGCCGCGTCAGCGTCGCGCCGTAGCCTCGCGAAAGTACGCCGGGCGTGTAGCCGTATTCACGCAACGCGCCGACCAGTGCGATGACGGTCGGCGTCTTGCCCGTGCCACCCACCGTCAGATTACCGACCACGGCGACCGGGACCGGGAGCCGTGTCGACGTTTTCCAGCCACGGCGAAAGCCCATGCGCCGCCACGCAGCAATGCCGCCGAAGATCCAGGAGAGCGGCCACAGCAGCCAGGCGGCAAGCCCCCGGCGTTGCCATTGTGCCGTGACCCAATGGACCACCGAGCCCGACAGACGAGGCACGAGGGCGCGTGCACGCACACCTTTCGCGGTATCTGGCGGTCGTGGCGTTTGTCGTGTCATCGGGACGGTTGCGCAGGTGCGCCGTGCGCCGTCGTCGAACGGGCGGCGAAGGTCAGTCGCGACAATCCGGCCTCACGCGCGGCCTCCATCACATTGATGACGGACTGATGCGCGCTCTTGGCGTCGGCGTTGATGATGATGACCGGCGGCTCCGCGCCGGTATTGGCGGGGCCGGCCGCCTGACGCAGCGCGGCCGTCAGGCTGGCAACGTCGCGTTGCGCCAGCGCATGCCGGTCAATCGCGTAACTGCCGTCGGCACCTACCGAAACAACAATCTGGCGCGGCGGCACGACCGCTTTTTCCGCGTCCGCCGTGGGCAGATTGACCTTCAGCGCGGTGTAGCGCGTGTAGGTCGTCGTGACCATCAGAAAGATCAGAATGACGAGCAGCACGTCGATGAGCGGGATCAGGTTGATCTCCGGCTCGTCGCGCGTGGAGAGACCTCGACGGAAATTCATCGCATGTCTCTCGAATCAGTGCCGCGGCAGCGTGGCATCGAGGAAATGGACCGCCTGCGTTTCGAGTTCGACGAGGAAGGCGTCGACGCGGGTACGGTAGTACCGATAGAAGATCATCGCCGGAATCGCGATCATCAGCCCGAAGCCGGTGTTGTAGAGCGCAACGGAAATGCCGTGCGCCAGTTGGGCCGGATCGGTGCCGGTTGCGTCCTGCGCACCGAAGATCTCGATCATGCCGATCACCGTGCCGAACAGACCCATGAGCGGTGCGACCGAGGCGATGGTGCCCAGCGCAGGCAGAAAGCGCTCCAGTTCGTGGGCGACGGCACGTCCCGTTTCCTCCAGCGCCTCTTTCGCGCCTTCGCGCGGGCCCTGCGGATTGTGAGCGACGTAGCGCACGCCGGTTGCGAGCACACGGCCCAGCATGGAACCGCGCGCCAGTGCTTCGGCGGCGTCTTGTCTGCCAGCGCCACGGCGCGCGAGCGCGATCGCATTTTCGAGTACGCCGGTCGGCAGCACGCGTGCGCGGCGAAGCGACAAGGCGCGCTCGACGATCAGGGCGAGGGCAATGACGGAAGCGATGAGAAGTGGCCAGATGGGCCAGCCGGCGGCCTGGATGACGGCGAACAAAGAGACCTCTTGCTTGTTGCGGGGGATGGGCAAACGAGTCCGAACTGTAGCGTGCAGGGGGGGGATGGGCAAGCACCGTTTTCCACACCTGACGAGCACAAGGATGTGGACAACCTTTGGATACTCTCAGCAACTCTTTGACGCGGTGGAACTTTTTAGTTCGTGATGAAAAAATGAGCAATGAGCGGTTTCAGAAATGAACACCTCCGCGAGCTCACAAATCCCAAGATCATCGCGTCAGCCTGTGGATAACTATGTGTACATGTCGGCCTCTGAAGATATATCTTGTCGTGTGTCACACAAACATGCCTTTTTACGCCGTGAAAGTCTCTCGCAAAGCCCGATAAATCAAGGGTTTGCACCCGGCGTGTAGGAATTGTCGGGCATCCCGGCGCGAAAACCCTTAAATTAGCGGGCCTGTGGACAGTTTTTCGTCAGCGCATACGCATGAACCTATCTTTCGATGACGCCCGGCCCACCGGTGGTGCGGATCGCGTACTCAGTGTTTCGGATTTGAACAAGGCCGTTGCCGGCGTGCTGGAGCGGAGTTTCCCGTTGGCATGGGTCAGCGGCGAGATTTCCAACTTCACGCGCGCCGCCAGTGGCCATTGGTATTTCTCGATCAAGGACGCGCAGGCGCAGATGCGTTGCGTGATGTTCCGCGGTCGCGCGCAGCATGCGGATTTCTCACCGAAGGAGGGCGATCGCGTCGAGGTGCGTGCGTTGCTCTCGATGTATGTGCCGCGCGGCGAGGTACAACTCAACGTCGAAGCGATCCGGCGTGCGGGGCAGGGCAATCTTTACGAGGCGTTCCTGCGTCTGAAGGAAAAACTCGCCGCTGCCGGGCTGTTCGATGCCGGGCGCAAGCGTGAGTTACCGCGTTATGCCCGTCGCGTGGGCGTTGTCACGTCGTTGCAGGCGGCCGCCTTGCGTGATGTGCTGACCACGCTCGCGCGTCGCGCCCCGCATGTGAGCGTCATCATTTATCCCGCGCCCGTACAGGGGGCGGACGCCGCCACAAAACTCGCGGCGGCGCTCGATGCGGCCAATGCGCGCCGCGAAGTCGACACCCTGCTGTTGTGCCGGGGCGGTGGGTCCATCGAGGACCTCTGGGCGTTCAACGAAGAAGTGCTGGCGCATGCCATCGCGCGCAGCGAACTGCCGGTGGTTTCCGGCGTCGGGCATGAAACCGATTTCACGATTGCCGACTTTGTGGCGGACGTGCGTGCGCCCACGCCCACGGCGGCGGCCGAACTCATCTCGGCGGCGCGCGACGAGTGCCTGCGCGAGGTCGATCGGGAGCGTCAGCGCCTGAGCCGTGCAATGCGTCGCACGCTGGAGCAGCGCGCCCAGCAACTCGACAGCCTGTCGCGTGCGATGGTCTCGCCGCGCGAGCGTCTGGCGCGCCAGCGCGGAGAACTGGCGCATCTGGCCGATCGCATGCGCCACGCCCTCGAACGCCCGTTGGCCCAGCGTCGCAGCCGATTCGAGATGTTGCGACTGCGTCATGCGCGGGCTGTGCCGGATGTCGCGTCGCAACATGAGCGCGTGGCATTGCTCGAACAACGTCTTCAGACGGCCATGTCGCGCCGTGCCGAGCGCTCGGCGCAACGCCTGACCGACGCCACTGCGCAACTTGAACTGCTTAACCCGCGCCGCACGCTGCAACGCGGATACGCCGCAGTCCTCGATGCAAAGGGCCAGCCGCTGCGGGACCCTCGAAAACTTCAGCGTGGCCAGCACGTGACCATGCACCTGGCAGACGGGGCGGCCGATGTGGGCATTGGTGATGTCCAGGTCAGGCTAGACGATACTTTTTAGTCGGCATGGTTCGGCAAAGCAGTCGAATCGCAGGCATCGTGCGTCGATTAGCCGGGATCGGCAAACAATCGTCACATTGATCGGGCAGAGTGCGGCGAACCAAGTACCCGTTGGGTTTGCGGGGTTTTCGCATCTGCCCTAGAATCGATGGCTCCGGATAACGCAAAATCGGGTTCCCCTCAGAGCACAAAGGACAATTGCCATGGAACACAAGCTCCCTGAACTGCCGTACGCCATCGATGCGCTGGCGCCGACCATCTCCAAGGAAACGATGGAGTATCACTACGGCAAGCACCACCAAGCCTATGTGACCAACTTGAACAACCTGATCAAGGGCACCGAATTCGAAAACGCCAGCCTCGAAGACATCATCAAGAAGTCGTCGGGCGGCGTGTTCAACAACGCAGCACAGGTGTGGAACCACACCTTCTTCTGGAACACGCTGTCGCCGAAGGGCGGTGGTGCACCGACCGGTGATCTGGCCAAGGCCATCGATGCCAAGTTCGGCTCGTTCGACGCCTTCAAGGAAACGTTCTCGAAGTCGGCCGTGGGTAACTTCGGTTCGGGCTGGACGTGGCTCGTGAAGAAGGCCGACGGTTCGGTCGACATCGTGAACACCAGCAACGCTGCCACGCCGCTGACCGGCGCCGACAAGCCGCTGATCACGATCGACGTGTGGGAACACGCCTACTACATCGACTACCGCAATGCCCGTCCGAAGTTCGTCGAGGCATTCTGGAACCTCGTCAACTGGGACTTCGCCGCGAAGAACTTCGCGTAATCGACGTTCCCGGAATTTGCCGGCCGACACAGAGTCGACTTCAGTGAGCCTTCGCTGAAGAGCACGTCAGACGCCCAACCCGAGCGTCTGGCGTCACCGGCAAAACTCAACATGCTGTCTGCAATATCGACGCACGACCTCGGCGCTTGTTTCACCGCATTCGCTGCCGTATCGCTGTAGCACTCCCTTCCTGCATCAAAACGCCTCACGCCCTCATCGTTCTACATACGATGTCGCGTCGGTGAATGTCGTCTTCCCGTAGTCACGCTCCGATTGCCTTGCCGATGTGCAGACCTTCGCACCGCAGGCGCGATGTCCCTCTTCGTATTCAAAGGTCGCCGGATGACGGGCTTTTGCGCTGCGCTTGATCGACGTCAACATTCATACGCAGGCACGTCGTTAGAGTGAACCCTTCAATCCGAACGGACAACGTATGCCAGACCCTGCGCCATCGCACGAGGCCGCCACGGCCACTGCGGACTTAGCGATCGCCCCCCGATGTGCCGACGCATTTCAAGACACCCCCCCTCGCTTCTGGCTCGCCGATCCGCAACTGATGCGCAGCCTGCCACCCGCCGCCTGGACGCTCTTTCGTCTGGCCGAATACAAACGCGGTGGGACGGCCACCCACATGTGGCGCGTCGGCGCGCTCGCATGGAGATTCGCGCAGGGGCTAGGGATGTCCGCCGTCAGGGCGCAGGCGTTGGGGCTGGCGGCGGCGCTGCATGACACCGGCAAACTTTGCATTCCGAACTCGATTCTGGAGAAGCCGGGCAGGTTGTCGCCTGACGAGATGTCGACGATGCGTATGCATCCGCAGTTGGGGGCCGAGATGTTGACCGCCATCGGCGGTGCGGCATGCGAGTTGGCGGCCACGGTAGCGCGCACGCATCATGAACGTTACGACGGCACCGGCTATCCCTACGGGCTTTCCGGCAACCGCATTCCGTTGGCAGGACGCATTGTGGCGTTGGTCGACGTTTTCGATGCACTCGCCAGCCATCGTCCGTATCGTGCGGCGTTGAGTCCGGCGCAGATCGTCGGCGCGATGCTCGCCGAGCGTGGACGTCATTTCGATCCGTGGTTGCTGGATCGTTTTCTCGAGCAATCGCTCCGGGCAGCGCTGGACATATCCAACGGCGCCCGCTAGCGGAACAGGGACCGCCGACCACTTAAGACTTACCGCTTGCGCGCCGAACGAAGGTTGCGCCACCCGGCGTTGGCGCAACAGGGGAGGGCGGAAGACAACGATCAGCGCGGCAGGTTGGAGATCTTCGAACCTGCCTTGATGTTCTTCTTCGCAAACCAGCCTTTGTTCATCTCGAGTGCGTATCGCACAGCAGCACGCGGGCAATGGTTGTCTTCCGTTTGCGGTTCCATGTCTTCGATGTTCACGATCGTGCCGTCGTCCGCAAGAAATGCGATGGACAGCGGCAGATCGGTGTTCTTCATCCAGAAGCAGTGACCGGCGCTTTGCTCGAACACGAAGAGCATGCCGGCATTGTCGGCCATGGCTTTGCGATACATCAGGCCCTGTTCGCGGTCTTTCTCGTTCGCGGCGACTTCGGCCTTGATGAGATACATGCCCGCAGAGAGTTGCACGGTCGGGAATTCCCCGGGCTGCTTGATTTGTGCAGCGGCGCTGGCCGGGGCGAGCGCCATGACGGCGGCGATGCTGGTGAACGTGGCGCTGGCGGCGAGCGCGGCCAGTTGACGCGAAATCCGGATCACAAAAGACTCCTGAGAAGATCGGGGGGACGTCAAGAATACGGTCGGACGACAGTGGAAATGCCGCAGCAATTTCGTCGGAAATCCGGCGAATCAGTCTCACGCGGATAGCGGCTCATTGTATCTGCCGGACGAAAAAAAAGCAGGTTGCACGAGCAACCTGCTTGTTACCGTCCGTTGCGCAGGCGTGCTGCGCGACGCGGTACTTACTTGCTTGCAGCGGCCGGAGCTTCGGCGCCAGCAGCCTTCTTCGACGACTTCTTGGTCTTCTTGTGGGTCGACGACTTCTTCTTGGCAGCCGGCTTGCTAGCAGCAGCCGGAGCAGCCGTGTCGGCAGCAGCCGGAGCAGCAGCTTGGGCGAACACGCCCGTTGCGAACAGGCCAGCGACCAGGGCAGCGATCAGTTTTTTCATGAGATTCCTCGTTTGGAGCTCGATGTTTAAATGGTGTACTCGTTGACCCGCGAAGTGAGTCATCTCCTTTAACGTCCCGTCGGGACATCGGTTGACAACCCGCTCGCAGATTTTTTCGACGACAAGTATTACGGCTTATTACCGGTGACCGGTTGGCTCACCGGCTTCTTGGCGTGCTTCTTGTGGTGATGCTTTTTGTGCGTGGTCTTCTTGGCCGACGTGGCATGGTCAGCCGCCGGAGCAGGCGCTGCTGCTGCGGGCGCCGCCGGAGCGACAGGCGCCGTTGCAGGCGCCGATTGTTGGGCCATCGCGGCGCCGGACACGATCAGGCCGGCGGTCAGTGCGAGCAGCAGTTTGTTCATGATGTGGTTTCCTCGTTTCGGTAGTGGTGCGTATGTTGCGCACCTGTTCCCTCAACGAGATGGTCGACGGCTGCGTTGACCGGAAAGTGTAAGTATTTGTTGCGGCAGTTCGCACCACTGGCCCGGTACAAGGTTTAACGAAAAGACGTCGACCGGGCCGATGGCCACGCGCACGAGCCGAAGCGTCGGTTTGCCAACGGCAGCCGTCATGCGCCTGACCTGGCGATTCTTGCCTTCGACGAGTTTGATCTCGAGCCAGTGCGTCGGAATGCTGGCGCGGTAGCGGATCGGCGGATTGCGCGCCCAGAGATGCTCTGGCTCGGGGATTTCCCGCGCTTCGCACGGCAGCGTGACGAAGTCGCCCAGATCGAGGCCGCCACGAAGACGAACCACGGCCGTTTCGTCGTACGCCCCTTCGACCTGCGCCCAGTAGGTCTTGGGCAGCTTTCGTTCGGGCTCCGCAATGCGTGCCTGCAAGCGGCCATCGTCGGTGAGCAGCAGCAAGCCTTCGCTGTCGGCGTCGAGGCGGCCCGCCGGATAGACGTCGGGAAGATCGATACACTCGGCGAGCGTCGGGCGCGTCGGATGCGGCGAAAACTGGCAGATCGTACCGAAAGGCTTATTGAGTGCGAGGAGTGTCATACCGGGTGATGGCGAGGGGGCCGTGGAAGCTGGTCAGCGGCGACATGTTAATGCATAATCGAAAACGTCACTCTTATGTCTTATATAAGACTTGGTTTGTGTCACACGCATGTCGAAGCGCTATGACTAAAATAAGGCAGCGCTGCGCAGGGGCGGCCCCGTATCGACCACAATGCAGTTTCGTGGTGCGCATGTACCGACCGCTCATGCTGTCCGACGCAAGCCATCTGATGCTCGCATTCCGATCCATCCAATTGGAGCCCCACCATGTCGTATCAGCACATCAAGATCCCCGCAGGCGAGAAGATCACCGTCAACAAGGATTTCTCCCTGAGCGTGCCGGACAATCCGATCATTCCGTATATCGAAGGTGACGGCACGGGCGTGGACATTACGCCGGTGATGCTCAAGGTCGTCGACGCGGCGGTGGAAAAAGCTTATGGCGGCAAGCGCAAGATCAGTTGGATGGAGATCTATGCGGGCGAGAAGTCGACGCGCATCTATGGTCCGGACGTGTGGTTGCCCGACGAAACGCTTCAGGTCGTGAAGGATTACGTCGTGTCGATCAAGGGGCCGTTGACGACGCCGGTCGGTGGCGGCATTCGTTCGCTCAACGTGGCGCTGCGCCAGCAACTCGATCTGTACGTGTGTCTGCGTCCGGTGCAGTACTTCAAGGGTGTGCCGTCGCCGGTGCGTCAGCCGGAGAAGATCAACATGGTGATCTTCCGCGAGAACTCGGAAGACATCTATGCGGGCATCGAATGGGAAGCCGAATCGGCGGGCGCGAAGAAGTTGATCGCGTTCTTGCAGAACGAGATGGGCGTGAGCAAGATTCGCTTTCCGCAGACGTCGGGCATTGGTGTGAAGCCGGTGTCGCGTGAGGGCACCGAGCGTCTGGTGCGCAAGGCCATTCAGTACGCGATCGACAATAACCGCGACACGGTGACGCTCGTGCACAAGGGCAACATCATGAAGTTCACCGAAGGCGCGTTCCGCGACTGGGGTTATGAACTCGCGAAGAAAGAGTTTGCAGCGACGGAGATCGACGGCGGTCCGTGGTGCAAGGTGAAGAATCCGAAGACGGGCAAGGAGATCACCATCAAGGACTCGATTGCGGACGCCTTCCTGCAGCAGATTCTGCTGCGTCCCGCCGAGTACGACGTGATTGCCACGCTGAATCTGAATGGCGATTACGTTTCCGACGCACTCGCTGCGCAGGTCGGTGGCATCGGTATCGCGCCGGGCGCAAACCTGTCCGATTCGGTCGCGATGTTCGAAGCGACGCACGGCACCGCGCCGAAGTATGCGGGCAAGGACTACGTGAATCCGGGCTCGGAGATTCTGTCGGCGGAGATGATGTTGCGTCATATGGGTTGGACCGAGGCTGCGGACCGCATCATCGCGTCGATGGAAAAATCGATTCTGTCGAAGAAGGTGACGTACGACTTTGCCCGCTTGATGGAGGGCGCTACGCAGGTATCGTGCTCCGGTTTCGGCGACGTGATGATCGAGAACATGTAACGAAGCTGTCGCTGGGCGAGTCGCCCTGCAACGACCTACGCAAACCCCGGCGCTGCGACGCGCGTCGGGGTTTTTTTGCGGGATGAACGCGGAATCCAGCCATAGGTAAGCGATTCGTCTTGAATCGCCCGGCAAATCCGAATAATCCCGAAGGAGGTGACGGCGTCACCGGATCACGATGCGCGTTGTGACGAGATGGTCACCTGTGTTGGGCGCGCGGCTGCCGAACTCGCGGGGGAAGCCGACGCGCCATGTCACGACGTCGGTGCCCGGCACATCGCCAGCCTGATACCAGACGATCATGCCCGAGAACTTCATGTCCTCGCATCGCTGTCCCTTCGGGACGGTGTAACTGATCCACTCCGGGGCCACCTCGCCGAGCGTAGGACGCGCGTCGAGTTCGAAGGTCGGCGAGCCCATGTCGCGGCACAGCACGCTGTGATTGGTCTGCTGCCAGATCATGACCTTTTGACCGACGGCCGCTTCCACCTCCAGCGTTGGTGGCGGGAAGGGGGAGTTCGGCGCTTCGGCGCTCGCTGCACTCGCCCCGAGGGCACACGTCACCCACACGGCGCTCCACAGCCCGCGCAGCAAAGTTTGCCCATGCGCAATGCTTGGCACGTGCAATGCACGCGATGTACCCAATGCCCTTCCGGCGGTGTCCATGATGGATCTCCCACCCCCCGTGGCAGCCAACGCAGGGGCGTTCTCTTCCCCGAAAACCGCGTCGTCAGACCTTTTCATTACAGTGCACGGACGACAACAACGCAAGGTGCGGTCAATCCTGGGTCGCGTGCTACGCTTTTAACGTTGTCAAAGCCAAGCGCTTAGACGCCGGTTCGACGATGACGCGTACCGCTATCTGCACTATCGCTGAGAGGACGAAGATGAAGGTCAACCGCATTGTTGCGAATCTCGCCGCGCCGGCGCCACAGGCGCTGCAAGCGGCGCAGCGCTTTTACGGCGAGGTGCTGGGACTCGATTTGCTGATGGACCACGGCTGGATTGCGACCTATGGCAATGCGTCGAAGATGTCCGTGCAGATGAGCGTGGCGACCGAAGGCGGCAATGGCACGCCGGTGCCGGATCTGTCCATCGAAGTGGATGACGTCGACGAGGCGCTTGCCCGTATGCGCGAAGCAGACGTCGCCATCGAATACGGCCCCGCCGACGAGCCATGGGGCGTGCGACGCTTCTACGTCCGCGATCCGCTTGGGCGTCTGCTCAACATCCTCGCGCATCGCTGACAGCCGCTCGCATTACGGGGGCGTTGGACGCAGAACGTGTTGGCGTCGCTCACCGTGTCACTGCTTTACTTCGACTTTCCAGCCTAGGCACTCCATCGCCAGTCGAAGCGCGCCGCAAGTTGTTGTGCTTCGAACGCTTGCGCCACGTGATCGACAAACACGCGCGTGCGCAACGGCAGCAGCTTTTTGTTCGAGTAGTAGATGGACACGCCGCTGTACTCGTCGAACCATCCCGGCAGTAGCCGCTCGATACGGCCGTTCGCGAGCATCGGGGCGGCGTGCGGCATGGGCAGGAGCGCCACGCCATAGCCCAGCGCAACGGCATGCGCCATTGCCTCGGGATCGTCGAAGATCATCCGCGTTCGGGCTTCGACGGTGACACGCTCATCGTCGACGTTGCGCAAGTCCCACGCGCGCAAACGTCCCGTCATGCCGGAGCGCCGGATCACCGCGTCGAACGTGCTCAGGTCGGATGGGTGCGTTGGCGCCTTGCGTCCCGCCATATAGGCGGCGGACGCGCACATCACCGCATAGGTCGGCGCGAGATGCCGCGCGATGACGCCTGGCGTCAGTTCGATGCCGCCGCCAATGGCCGCATCGAACCCTTCGCCGACAACATCCACGCTGCGATTGTCGAAACGCCAGTCGGGCACGATGTCCGGATAGCGGGCGAGAAAGTCGCCGAGCATCGGGACGAGATATTCACGCCCGAACGAATGCGCCACGCTCACCTTGAGTGTTCCCGACGGCGCGCTCTCGCGCTCGGCCGCCCGTGAAAACGCATCGGTCAGCGCCTCGAACGGGCTGTCGACGTCAAGCAGGAATCGCTCGCCGCCAGCGGTCAGCGTCAGGCTGCGGGTGCTCCGATGGAACAGTCGCAAGCCAAGCTGCGCCTCAAGTCGCGCCACGTTCTTGCTGACGGCGGCAGGCGTCATACCCAGTCGACGGGCGGCCGCCGAGAAGCTGCCCGCGCGGGCGCTAAGCACGAACGATTCGATCAGATGCAGCGCGTCCATCCGTTATCTATTCCGTAGGGTTGAAAGTGATGATAGGCATTATGGTCTAGTTTGTGGGTAATGCGTAGCCGATACTGCGTTCACTTCCTAACCCAGTGGAGCAACATCATGGCAACGAACTTTCAAGGCAAGGTGGCATTCGTGACGGGCGGCTCGCGCGGTATTGGCGCGGCGGTCGTGCAGCGACTCGCCGACGACGGCGCAGCGGTCGCCTTTACGTATCACGGCTCGAAGGAGGCCGCCGAAGTGCTGGCTGCCCGTATTCAGGCGGCGGGCGGCCGGGCGATTGCCCTGCAGGCGGACGTCGCAAACCCCGAATCGCTCACGCGTGCGGTGAACGATGCGGCGCGACAACTTGGCAAGATCGACATTCTGGTGAACAACGCCGGTGTCTTCTCGATGGGCAACATCGCCGACCTGGCGCTCGACGAGTTCGATCGCATGCTCAACATCAACGTGCGTGCGGTCTTCGTCGCGGCCAAGGCGGCGCTCGCGCACATGGGCGACGGCGGGCGCATCATCAACATCGGCTCATGCAATGCCGAGCGCATTCCGTTCCCCGGTTTCGCCACGTACGCGATGAGCAAGTCGGCGCTCGTCGGTCTCGTGAAGGGGATGGCGCGTGACCTCGGTCCGCGTGGGATTACCGTCAACAACGTACAGCCGGGTCCGACCAACACGGACATGAACCCGGCCGCTGGCGAGCATGCCGGCAGCATGCACGACGTGATGGCGATCAAGCGTCACGCGCACCCGGCGGAAATCGCGGCGATGGTGGCGTATGTCGCCAGCGAAGACGCCGGTTTCGTGACGGGCGCGAGCCTGACCATCGATGGCGGTTTCAACGCCTGAAGATCGGGATACGCGGGATACGCGGGACACGCCAACTGGGAGACGTCGGATTTTCACGTCTCCCGTCGGCGCGCTGTAAGCGTAAGAAATGCAACGGACTTCAGGGCTTCGGAGACGTTCGTAAGGGCTGCGAAGGCACGTTGTCCCGAAGGGAAGTCGCTTCGAACGCCGCGTCACTGAAGGCTTCGGTGAATGTCACCCGCAGGTCGGCCATCGTTGGAACGTCGACGTCGACGTATTACCGCCGTAACGCGACGTAAGCTGGCTCACCGTCCCACGTAAACTCACGCGCCGAACGTCGATCTAGACTGCGCGCATGAAGGTCGTTCACCTCTCCCACACGCCGGTGGCGGGCAGTCCGGGCAATATCGTCGCGGCACTGAACCGGCACACCGACATCGCGGCGCGGCATGTTGTCTACAACGCAGCGGCGTACGCGTCGCGCACATTCGCCGTCGATCTCGACTGGCAGCGTCAGCGTGAGGAGGCGCTCGATGTCATTGCCGAGGCGGACGTCATCCACATCCATCAGATTTTCCCGATGGAAACGACGTTCGGCGCGGATCTGCTCACGCGTTTCGGCCACAAGAAGCTGATCCGTCAGTTTCACTCTGCCCCCGAACTCTGGTCCCGCGACGACGTTGTGATGCGCGAGCGCATCGTCAATGATCCGCTCCCCCAACTCGTGATTGCGCAGGGGCCGGAGCGCTTCTATCCGTTCGCGCGCGTCGTGCCCAATATCGTGCCGCTCGACGACGCACGCTATCTGCCGCATCCCGAATGCGCGGGAGAGACGGGACGGCCGGTGGTCGTGTTCTCGCCAAGCGGGCGCTCGTCCGGATGGCGCAAGCGCTGGGAGACGAAGGGGGCGCCGCAGACATTGCGTCTGCTGCGAAAACTCGAACGCCGTGGGCTGTGCGAGGTTCGACTCGTCACCGGAACACCGCATGACGAGTGTTTGCGAATCAAGCAACGCGCTGCGATCGCGCTCGACGAATGCGTGACGGGCAACTATCACCTCTCCGGGCTCGAGGCGTTATCGCAAGGCAAGCCCACGCTGGGACATCTCGACAATCGCGTGCAGTCGCAATTGCGTCGTCTCACGGGCGCATGCGATTTGCCCTGGGTCGACGTGCCGCTCGAAGCGGCCGAGGCACCGCTGGTGGAGTTGCTGACAAGCGCGGTGTTGCGCGCGGAGATCGGCGCGGCCTCGCGCAAATGGATGGAAACCTACTATCACGACGCCACCCTGGTGGGGCACTACCGTCAGGCCTATCTCGATCTGTTCGAAGCCCCCGGGCGCTTCGGCGAGCGCCGCATCGACGATGCTGCGCAATGGCTCGGCGTTTGCCTGCCGAATCTTCGCTGGCGCGCGCGTCGCAATGCCAATGCATTCTGGCGCGGGCTGTGGGAAACGTGGCACGGGCGCTGAGCCGTCACTGGCGGCCGCTCCGTCGCTTCTTCGTCGCGTTCTCGTTACTCCGAGAACAATTCGAACAGCAGCGAGCGCATCCACTGACTCGCTGGCTCCCGGTGATATCGCGCGTGCCAGAAGAGATTGATCTGCACGTCGGGAATGTCGAGGGGATGGTCGACGTAACGCAAGCCGAAGTGCTGGGCGCTGCGTTGCGCAAACTTCTCCGTCACGGTCGCGATGAGATCCGTGGCATGGAGGATGTCGGCCAGCGCGACGAAGTGAGGCACGCGCAACCGGATGTTGCGTTGCACGTGAGCGCGCGCCATGAACTCGTCGACCTGCCCGTGGCCGGTGCCTGCGGCCACCACCATCACTTGTTCCGAGCGCTCGAAGTCTTCGCGCGTTATGCGTGCCGTCGACGTCTTCTTCGATCGCGCAGACGTCGTCACGCGATCGAGCGGATGCCCGGGGCGAAACATGCACACGTACTTCTGCCGGAACAGACGCCGCTGAAAAAACTCCGCCGAGAGATCAGGCAGATGCCCGACGGCCAGATCCACCTGACCCGCCGCCATCTCCTCGCGCAGGTTCACCGCCGTATTGCGCACCGTGCTGACTGTAATGCCCGGCGCGCGCTCCCCTAAGGCGTGCATTAGCTTCGGCAGGAAATGCACCTCGCCGATATCCGTCATCGCAATCTGAAACGCACGCTGGCTCGTGGCGGGATCGAACGCCAGTTGGCGGTTGAACACGCCGTGCAGCGCGTCGAGCGCTGCCGCGACCGGTTCGGCCAGCTCGGTGGCCATGGGCGTGGGCAGCATGCCCCGCGACGTGCGGATGAAAAGCTCGTCATTGAACAACTTACGCAGACGGGCGAGCGAATTGCTGACGGCCGGTTGCGTCACGCCGAGGGCTTCGGCGACGCGGGATACGCGTCGTGCGTTGTAGAGGTGCTGGAAGACGACCAGCAGGTTCAGATCGACAGCATGCAAGTCCATAGCGAGTCCATGAGCGTCCTTGCGTGTCAACAAGACGCAAAGCGCTGACGTCGGCAAAATCACTGAAATTTATAGGGCATATAAACGAGATTCTATTGGTTTATATCGATCGTTGCGCGATGCTTCTTGCAAACGGCGTCTTAACGCCATCGGCGGTGCCCGGAAGGCACCGTCAGAACGGAGACAATCCCCATGCAAGTTTACGTGCAGCCGCTCGGCGAGCGACTTGACGTCGCCTCGGGCGACAACCTTCTGAAAGTCCTGACCGATCGCAACATTCCGGTGTCGTATAGCTGCCTGTCCGGCCGTTGCGGGACATGCATGTGCCGTGTGGTCTCGGGGGACGTGCGTGAGGCGCAGGGCGTCGAGTACCGTCATCACGACGAAGGCCGCGCAGACGAACGCTACGTGCTCGCCTGCCAGTCGACGCTTCATGGCGATTGCGAAATCGAGTTGCCCCCGCTGGACGAAGTCGTGGTGCATCCTGCAAAAATTCTCAAAGCAACGGTGCTCGCCATCGAGTCGCTGACCCACGACATCAAGCGCCTTTTACTCAAGCCATCCAAGCCGCTCAGCTTCTCGCCAGGGCAATACGCCACGCTGCAATTCACACCGGCGCACATCCGTCCGTATTCGATGGCCGGACTCGACGCCGACGACACGCTCGAATTCCACATTCGCCGTGTGCCCGGCGGCGCGGTCACCGGTTATGTCGACGAGCAACTGAAAGTGGGCGACGCCGTGCGTGTCTCCGGGCCGCTGGGTACGTCGTATCTACGTACGCGTCACGACGGCCCGATGCTCTGCGTCGCAGGGGGCACCGGTCTTGCGCCCGTGTTGTCGATCGTGCGCGGCGCGTTGGCCAACGGCATGACCAATCCCATCGAGATTTACGTCGGCGCGCGCTCTGCCGAAGACGTCTATGGGCTCGCGTGGTTGCGCGAACTCGCGGCGCGTCGCGACGGCATTCGTTTGCACGTCGTGACGACGGTGGCGGCCTCATCTGCGCCTGGCGCGCAGGCGAGCGCCGCGTCGGCATACCGCACCGGGCACGTGACCGATGCGCTCGCCGCCGATTTTGCCGCCCCCCACGCCCTTGTCGGCTGGCGCGCCTATTTGTGCGGTGCCCCGCCGATGGTCGACGCGGCGACGCGTCTGCTTCGCGAGCGCGGCATCGACAGCGCCCACATCTACGCCGACGCGTTTTACGCAAAGGCTGCGTGATTTCAGCCTTCACCGCATTCACAGCTTTCACCGCTTCTCTGCGTTCCCCGCATTCCTCAGGAGACAAACGTGACGACAACGCCCCAGACCGGATTCGATCCGGCGCCCTGTGCCGATCATGATGCCGCCGGACACACGTCGACTACGTCGGATATCTGGCCCGCCGAGGGCGCCAGCCGCATCCCGTTTCGCGTGTATACGGATGAGCAACTGCACCGTCGCGAACTGGAGCAGTGCTTTTACCGCCAGCACTGGAACTACGTCGGACTGGAAGCCGAAGTGCCGAATCCGGGCGACTTCAAGCGCACGGTGATCGGCGAGCGCTCCGTCATCGTGACGCGCGACGCGGGCGGCGAGATCAATGTGGTTGAGAACGTATGTGCGCATCGAGGCATGAAGTTCTGCCGGGAGAAGCGCGGTAACCGCACCGATTTCCACTGCCCGTACCACCAGTGGAACTACGACCTCAAGGGCAACCTGCAAGGCGTACCCTTCCGGCGCGGCGTGAAGCAGGACGGTAAGGTCAACGGTGGCATGCCGAAGGATTTCCGGCCGGAGGATCACGGACTCACGAAACTCAGGGTCGCCACGCGCGGCGGGGTGATCTTCGCGTCGTTCGATCACGACGTCGAATCGCTCGAGGACTTCCTGGGGCCGGATATTTGCGCGTACTTCGACCGGCTGTTCGACGGACGCAAGCTCAAAATTCTCGGCTACAACAAGCAACGCATTCCGGGTAACTGGAAGCTGATGCAGGAAAACATCAAGGATCCGTATCACCCGGGGTTGCTGCACACGTGGTTCGTCACCTTCGGCCTCTGGCGCGCCGACAACAAGTCGCGGCTGGTGATGGACTCGCATGGACGTCACGCGGCGATGGTTTCCACGCGCGGACAGGGCGGGGGCGGCGAGGTGACGTCCGGGGTGTCGAGCTTCAAGGCGTCGATGGCGCTCAACGACACGCGCTTTCTCGACATCGTGCAGGAAGACTGGTGGAAGGGGCCGACGGCGGTCCTCATGACACTGTTTCCCAGCGTCATCCTTCAGCAGCAGGTCAATTCGGTGTCCACGCGCCATATCCAGCCGCGCGGCCACGACGCATTCGACTTTGTGTGGACGCACTTCGGATTTGAAGACGACACCGAGGAAATGACCCAGCGGCGACTGCGTCAGGCCAATCTCTTCGGCCCGGCGGGGTTCGTGTCCGCCGACGATGGTGAGGCCATCGAGTGCTCGCAGGAGGGATTCGCGCAAAAGCCGTGGCATCGCGTGCTGGCCGAGTTGGGCGGCACGGGCGTGGAAAACACCGAGCACATGGTCACGGAAACGCTGATTCGCGGCATGTACGCCTACTGGCGTCGCGTGATGGGCGTCTGAACGATATCTGGGGAGACGATTCGATGGTGGATTTTGCAACGTTTCAGGCCGTGGTCGAGCTTAATGCGGCCTACGCGGCGGCGCTCGACGCGCAGCAGTGGGACGCGTGGCCCGAGTTCTTTCTGAACGAATGCGTCTATCGCATTCAGCCGCGCGAGAACTTCGACATGGGCCTGCCGCTCGCCACGCTCTCTTTCGAGAGCAAAGGCATGTTGCGCGACCGCATCTACGGCATTCGAGACACGCTGTTTCACGACCCGTACTACCAGCGACACGTGATCGGGGTGCCCTCGATTCGTGCGCAGGACGTCGACACGCTGCACGTCGAGGCGAACTACGCCGTGTTTCGCACGAAGCCCGACCAGCTCACGGACATCCTGTCGGTCGGTCGGTATCTGGACATCGTGAAACGCACGGACGACGGCTGGAAATTTGCGTCGCGGCAATGCATTTTCGACAGCGAGATGATTCCCAACTCGCTGATTTACCCGATCTGACAGCACCGACAGGACTGACAAGAGGACATCATGAGCGGCAACTGGATTGAGGCGGCGTCACGCGACGCGATTCCCGAGGACGATGTCGTCGGCGTGGTCGTCGGCGGACGCGATATCGCGCTGTATGGCGTGGACGGCGACGTGTTCGCTACCGATAACGTATGTACCCACGGCAATGCACGACTGTGCGACGGTTTCCTTGAGGGGCACGAGATCGAGTGTCCATTGCATCAGGGAAGATTCGACGTGCGTACGGGCGCGGTCATGTGCGCGCCGCTGACCGACGCGGTCAGGACCTACCCGATCCGCATCGAGGCCGGAAAAGTCTACGTCGATCTGGGGTGATATCCCCAGTGCCCGGTCGCTTCGGGTGCCGACTTTAGTGGAAAGTGTCCAAACGGGCCGCCTACCGAGCGGCCCGTGGCATTGGTGGGCCAGGTATCGCCCGGACCGGCGGGCAGGCGCAGATGTCGGGGTGCCTCGTCGAAGGGGCGAACGAAATGAACCGTTCGATTCAAAAAATTCAACGATGGGCTGGGCGGTGTATCGGATGTTCAGTCTTTTCACCGCAAGCGGCGCTTTGGAATTCGTTAAAAGACTGTTTTTTTCGACACTTAACGTGCGTCATTTCTGTGCATCGGTGGGCACAGGTGGCTGCGTAGGATTACTTAGTCAATTCAGGTAACTGCGTAATTGATTTCCGCAATTCGAGATCGGTAAGGAGTATTTTAATAACGGAGTGGAATGTTGCGATGAATATAGTTTTATAAGTGATTAAACGCAGCTTAATAACGTAAAGATTCGCCGACGGAGCGGAAAGTTGCGCGTGCTTTGCATGCAAAAACGGATCCAAAATATGTGAACGTTTCGGACGCATTGTTGCGGTGCAATAAAAAACCCGGCCGAAGCCGGGTTTCTAATGCTGCGAACTGCTGGCTCAGTTCGGAGCCGTGATGTTCGAAGCCTGCTTGCCCTTCGGGCCTTGGACGACCTCGAACTGAACCTTCTGACCTTCCTTCAGGGTCTTGAATCCATTCATCTGGATCGCCGAGAAGTGAGCGAACAGATCTTCGCCACCTTCGTCCGGCGTGATGAAACCAAAACCCTTGGCATCGTTAAACCATTTGACCGTACCGGTTGCCATACAAACTTCCCCTAAACAATTACGACTACTACATATCACCGCAACAACGAGCACATCTGAAAAACCCGCCGGCTGGCGGCGGCTTCTTAGGCTCACCCAGGCATCTTTTCTTTTAAACCACTTATAGAGGAAAAGCGCCAGTTCGATTGTTTTCGCTAACTACCAATAGTGTCAAGCCCTTTTTGAACGATAGAAGTTACGTTCGATCAGGTTTTACCCTTATATCTTGGAGGGTATAAGACGTGCGGAGACACGCCCTTGAAATTTGGGTTAAGCTGACTCATATGGGTGTGGCACCCCCGGTGGTCGGGGCTGCAGCGCCTTGCTGGACAACGCACGCGCTGATCGACGAGTGTTGGCATGCCGGTGGACGACCGGACGGCAGGCGGCATTGGGGATCCGATGGCTTCCTGCACCCGAGAGTTGTTTAGAATCCACGTATGGCAACCTTACCGACAACGCATGACGACACCGTACAGGAGCGGCAAGAGCAACAGCTCAAGCCGCCGTCCATGTACAAGGTGGTACTGTTGAACGACGATTTCACCCCGATGGAGTTCGTGGTGATGGTCATTCAGGAATATTTTAATAAGGACCGGGAATCTGCCACGCAGATCATGCTCAAGGTTCACCGCGAGGGCAGGGGAGTTTGTGGGGTCTTTACGCGCGACGTCGCGGCGACCAAAGTTGAGCAAGTTGTTAGCCATGCAAGGCAGTCCGGGCACCCGCTGCAGTGCGTGATGGAGGAAGCATGATTGCCCAGGAATTGGAAGTCAGCCTGCACATGGCGTTTATGGAAGCGCGCCAGGCACGACACGAATTCATCACGGTTGAGCACCTGTTGCTTGCCCTGTTGGATAACCCGACCGCAGCCGAAGTTTTGCGCGCCTGTGCGGCTAATCTCGACGATTTGCGACAGAACCTGCGCAACTTCATCGCGGATAACACGCCGACAGTGCCGGGCAGCGACGAGGTCGACACACAGCCCACGCTCGGATTTCAGCGCGTGATTCAACGTGCCATCATGCACGTTCAGTCCACTTCCAACGGCAAGAAGGAAGTCACGGGCGCGAATGTGCTGGTCGCCATTTTCGGTGAGAAGGACTCCCACGCGGTCTACTACCTGCAACAGCAGGGGGTGACGCGTCTGGACGTCGTCAACTTTATCTCCCACGGCATTACCAAGACCGGCGCGTCCGGCGAGTCGGCCAAGGCTGGCGAAGGCAGTGCCGAAGGGGAAGAGGGCGCCAACGCCAAGGAAAGCCCGCTCGCTCAGTACACCCAGAACCTGAATCAGATGGCGCGCGACGGCAAGATCGATCCGCTCATCGGCCGGGAATCGGAAGTCGAGCGCGTGGTGCAGGTGCTGTGCCGCCGTCGCAAGAACAATCCGCTGCTCGTGGGTGAAGCCGGTGTGGGCAAGACGGCGATTGCCGAAGGCCTCGCCTGGCGCGTCACGCGCGGCGAAGTGCCCGAGATTCTGCAGGACGCCACCGTCTACTCGCTGGACATGGGCGCGCTGCTCGCCGGCACGAAGTATCGCGGTGACTTCGAGCAACGTCTGAAGGCGGTGCTCAAGGAACTCAAGGAGCGCAGCAACGCGATCCTGTTCATCGACGAAATTCATACGCTGATCGGCGCAGGCGCTGCGTCGGGCGGCACGCTCGACGCGTCGAACCTGCTCAAGCCTGCGCTCTCTTCGGGCCAGCTCAAGTGCATTGGCGCCACGACCTTTACCGAGTATCGCGGCATCTTCGAAAAGGACGCTGCGCTGTCGCGTCGTTTCCAGAAGATCGACGTGAACGAGCCGACCGTCGAGCAGACGGTGCAGATTCTGCGCGGCCTGAAGTCGCGTTTCGAAGAGCACCACGGCGTGAAGTATTCGTCGAGCGCACTGTCGGCCGCCGCCGAGTTGTCGGCCAAGTTCATTACCGACCGTCACCTGCCGGACAAGGCCATCGACGTGATCGACGAAGCAGGCGCTGCGCAGCGGATCCTGCCGAAGTCGAAGCAGAAGAAGACCATCGGCAAGGGTGAGATCGAGGAAATCGTCTCGAAGATTGCGCGGATTCCGGCGCAAAGCGTGTCGGCAGACGACCGCGGCAAGCTTCAGACGCTCGATCGCGATCTGAAGAGCGTGGTGTTCGGCCAGGACCCTGCCATCGACGCCCTGTCCGCGGCGATCAAGATGTCGCGCGCCGGGCTGGGCAAGACGGACAAGCCGATCGGTGCGTTCCTGTTCTCGGGCCCGACCGGTGTCGGCAAGACCGAAGTGGCCAAGCAACTCGCGTTCACGCTGGGCATCGAGCTGATCCGCTTCGACATGTCGGAGTACATGGAACGCCACGCGGTGAGCCGTCTGATTGGCGCGCCGCCGGGCTATGTGGGCTTCGATCAAGGCGGTTTGCTGACGGAAGCCGTCACGAAGAAGCCGCATTGCGTGCTGCTGCTCGATGAAATCGAGAAGGCGCATCCGGACATCTTCAACGTGCTGCTTCAGGTCATGGACCACGGCACGCTGACGGACAACAACGGTCGCAAGGCCGACTTCCGCAACGTCATCATCATCATGACGACGAACGCGGGGGCCGAGACGATCAACCGTGCGAGCATCGGCTTCACGAACGAGCGTCAGGCCGGCGACGAGATGGCCGACATCAAGCGCATGTTCACGCCGGAGTTCCGCAACCGACTCGATTCGATCATCAGCTTCAAGCCGCTCGACGAGCAGATCATCCTGCGCGTGGTCGACAAGTTCCTCATCCAGCTGGAAGACCAGTTGCACGAGAAGAAGGTCGAGGTTGTCTTCACGGACAAGCTGCGCACGTATCTTTCGAAGAAGGGCTTCGATCCGCTCATGGGCGCGCGGCCGATGCAGCGTCTGATTCAGGACACGATTCGTCGCGCGCTGGCGGACGAGTTGCTGTTCGGGCGTCTGACGAGCGGGGGCCGTGTGACTGTCGATCTCGACGAGAACGATCAGGTGCAACTGTCCTTCCCGGAGGACGGCAATACCAAGGCTCAGCCGGAAGCTGCCGAAGTCGAGTAATCGACCAGGCACTGTCGCAAAGAAAAGCGCCGCGAAATGCGGCGCTTTTCTTTTGTCCGTCCTGTTGCCCGTCGCCCGTGTGACGTGCGGACAAGTGACAACGGTCGTTACTGCTTGCCGGTACTGCCGAAGCCGCCAGCGCCGCGATCGCTTTCCGGGAATTCGTCGACGATATTGAACTCCGCTTGCACGACGGGCACGATCACCAGTTGTGCCAGACGCTCGAACGGGTTCAGCACGAACGGTTCGTTGCCGCGATTCCACGTCGAGACCATCAACTGGCCCTGATAGTCCGAATCGATCAGGCCGACCAGATTGCCCAGCACGATGCCGTGTTTATGGCCGAGACCGGAGCGCGGCAGAATCAGGGCGGCGTAGCCCGGATCCGCCAGATGGACGGCCAGCCCCGTCGGCACAAGCACGGTCTGGCCCGGGGCGATGGTCATGGGTGCGTCAAGGCACGCACGCAAATCGAGGCCGGCGCTGCCTGGCGTGGCGTAGGCGGGCAACTGCGAGCGCAGGCGTTCGTCGAGGATCTTGACGTCGAGTTTCATGGCGTATGGCGGTGAGTTAAGGCGAGTGAGTCAAAAAATTTCGAGGCGCGGGCGGCGCACATCGTCAGGTCCGATCAGTCATCGGCACGCAGCGAAAACGCCTGCGCCAGCAGTTCGTGCGAACGTAGACGAGCGCGATAGCTGCCGGCGACCGTCAGCACGGTGATCTCGTCGGCCTCGAACTGCTCCTGCAATTCAAGCACACGCTCGGTCACGCGCTCCGGGGTGCCGATGATACTACGCGGCTTCTCCCGGGCGATCACGGACAGTTCCCGCTCCCGGTATTGCAGCTTGGCCTGCGCGCCCTGATCGAGGCTGGGGATCGGTTCGTTCATGCCGTACGCCATCTGCACGCGCCGCAAATCCACGCCCGCTTCCAGCGCCTGCGCTTGCGCATCCGTATCCGCGCAGATGATGAACAACGCGACCGAGCAGTAGGGCTTGTCGAGCTGGCCCGGCGTGAAGCGCTCGCGATAGGCTTGTGTCACGCGATGGCCGTAATGCGCGTTGATGAAGTGCGCGAAGCAGTAGCGCAGGCCGAGTTGTGCGGCGAGCAATCCGCCGAACTCGCTGGAGCCGAGTACCCACAACTCGGGGCGCGTTTCTACGGCCGGTTGCAAGAGCACGCCACGGTATGGGTGATCGTCGGCCAGCGTGTCGCCGAAGAGTCCCGCCAGTTCGGCGACTTGTTGCGGGAAGTGTTCGCCTGCGTCGTACGGACCCTTGGCGACGGCGCGTGCGGTGCGCATGTCGCCGCCCGGCGCGCGACCGACCCCGAGGTCGATGCGATTCGGAAACAGGGCTTCGAGCATCAGAAATTGCTCGGCCAGTTTGAACGGGCTGTAGTAGGGCAGCATCACGCCGCCCGAGCCCACGCGCAGACGCTTCGTCACGCTCGCCAGCCGGGCGATCATGACTTCCGGCGCGGGGTTGGCCACGCCGCGTAGTCCGTGGTGCTCTGCGCACCAGTAGCGCGTGTAGCCGAGATCGTCGGCGGCTTGCGCCAGTTCGACGGTGGCGGCGATAGCGTCGGCCACACTGTGGCCGTGAATGACCGGTGTCTGGTCGAGCACCGACAGTTTGAGACGTGCAGCGGGTTGCGTCATGAGTGGGTCGCTCCCGATCAGTGACCGCTGCCAGCGGACGAATCCGCCGGGGCGATACCAGGGCCTGCGTGCGGCAGGCGCGCAATCATCAGAATCGCGACGATGCCGCCAATGGCACCGCAAAGGAAGATCGAGGCGTAGCCGAAGAAGTTGGCAACGAGACCGGCCATCGGTCCGATCAAACCGAGCGCGAGATCGAAGAACGCCGAGTATGCGGCCAGCGCCGCGCCCCGGTTCTGCGGCGGCACCGAACGTAATGCCTCCACCCCGAGTGCCGGAAACACCAGCGAGAAGCCAATCCCGGTGAGCGCTGCGCCCGCGAGCGCCATATGCGGATTGACCGCGCCCCACAGCAGGAACTGACCGATGGCGCTGAAGACGAGCGAGCACATGGCGACGCGGCGCCCGCCGAAACGGTCGACTGTGTGCGAGAGCAGAATCCGCATCGCAATGAACGTGCCGCTGTAGAGCGTGAGTGCGAACGCTGCGCCCGACCAGCCGTGGCTCGCGTAAAACAGGGTGATGAAGGCGGCGATGACGGCGTAGCCGATGCTGCCGAGCGTCATCGCGAGACCCGGACGCCACACGAGCCCGACCACCTTGAAAAACGGCAGGCGGGTACCGCCGACCGGTGCTGCGGCGGGCAGATGCAGTGCAATGGCGAACGCCACGGCAGGCAGGCCGATGTTGACCAGCGACACGACGGTGAAGCCCGCCGCTTGCAGCAAATACGCACCAAATGGTGCCCCCACGGCGAGCGCGGTGTACATCGACACGCCTTGCCACGAAATCGCTTTGCTCGCGTGCGCGGCGCCGAGCAGGCCGATGCCCCACGACATGCCGCCCGTGAGCAGCAGGCTTTCGCCGAAGCCGAGCACGACGCGTCCCGCGAGCAGCACGCCCAGCGCCAGCGAAGGGGTCGGCATCATCGACGCGACGAGGTACAGCACACCGGCTGCCGCGCAGCCGCACAGGCCGGTCAGCACGGCGTTGCGCGGACCGCGCGTGTCGACGGTGCGTCCGGCATAGGAGCGCAGCAGGAGGGTGACGACCGACTGGATGCCGATCGTCACGCCGACCACGAACGAGCCGAAGCCCAGCGTTTCGTGGACGTACACCGGCAGCACGGGCAGCGGCATGCCGATGGTCATGAAACCGAAGAACATGATCGCGGCGAGCATGCTCAGTGTCCCGTAGACACTGACGTGTGGCCGCGCGGGGGTAGGAGGTTGTGTCATTTGATTGTTATCGTGTGCGATGGCCCGCAGGGCCGGGTACCGATCGCGGCGGGTCGTGGGGCGCGTAATGTCACTGCCGGTCGCCGCCGCGCCTGTCAGTCTGTCAGCGTCGCCGGACAACGACAATGACAGACGGACTGGCTGTAGGGGTATTAGGGCGGGCGGCACCGCCGCAGCGGGTGGCGGCGAGCGAGCGGATCGTCACGGCCGTCAGCGCATTCCGCCCATTCCGCCCATTCCACCCATTCCACCCATTGAGCCCCTCAGCCGGGCGTGCGCGACGGTAGCCGTGCGGCGATTTCGATGATCAGGCTGCGGGCGAGCGCCTGCTTGTCGGCGCGCGGCAAACGCTTCTGTCCCGCTTCGTCGAAGAGAATGACTTCGTTGTCGTCCTGCCCGAACGTGGCCGGGCCGAGATTGCCCACGAGCAACGGCACCTGTTTGCGCTGACGCTTTTGTGCACCGTGCTTTTCGAGATCGCCCGACTCGGCCGCGAAGCCTACGCAAAACGGCGGCTTCGGCAGTTGCGCCACGGCGGCGAGAATATCCGGGTTCTGCACGAATTCGAGCGTCGGGACGTCGGCGTCGCCCGTCTTCTTGATCTTGTCGTGCGCGACGTCGCGCACGCGCCAGTCGGCCACGGCGGCCACCGCGATGAAGATGTCGTTACGCGAGACGTCGGCCATCACGGCGTCGTACATCTGTTGCGCGGTCTGGACGTTGCTGCGCGTCACGCCGTAGGGCGTCGCCAGCGAAGTCGGTCCGGCGACCAGATGCACATCCGCACCGGCCTGTGCGGCCGCGCGTGCGAGAGCGAAACCCATCTTGCCGCTGGAGCGATTCGTGAGTCCGCGCACCGGATCGATCGGCTCGAAGGTCGGGCCCGCGGTGATGAGCACGCGACGTCCCGCCAGGCGTTTCGGCTGGAAGAAGCCAGCGAGTGCTTCGTACAGGTCTTCCGGTTCGAGCATGCGCCCGTCGCCGATTTCGCCGCAGGCCTGATCACCGCTGCCCGGGCCAAGAATCGCGATGCCATCGCCGCGCAGCGTCGCTGCGTTGCGTTGCGTGGCCGGATTGGCCCACATCTGACGGTTCATCGCAGGCGCGACCAGTAGCGGGCAATCGCGCGCCACACACAATGTCGAGAGCAGATCGTCGGCCATGCCGTGTGCGAGCTTGGCGAGGAAGTCGGTCGAGGCGGGGGCGATGAGAATGGCGTCGGCCTCACGCGAGAGGTCGATGTGCGCCATGTTGTTGTCGATGCGGTTGTCCCATTGACTGGTGAACACCGGGCGGCCCGAGAGCGCCTGCATCGTGAGCGGGGTGATGAATTGTGTGGCGGCCTCGGTCATCACGACCTGCACCGTGGCACCGGCCTTGATGAGCAGCCGCGTGAGTTCTGCCGACTTGTAGCAGGCGATGCCGCCCGTCAGGCCGAGCACGATGGTCTTGCCAGCCAGTTCACCACGTTCCATAGGAAATGCCTCCTCCAAAGTGCCGCGCGGCGCCTCCAGGGCGCCGCGACGGTGTTTGCTGCCGACCGGTCCGTCGCACCGGCTGCACGCCGTGGACGCATCGTGCCGCAGATCGCTGCGGCCCCGTTGTGCTGCGCTACTTGCCGCGCCGCACGCGTCGCAACTCGTCGATCACCAGCAGCACCGCACCAACGCAAATGGCCGAGTCGGCCACGTTGAACGCGGGCCAATGCCAGCCACCGACGTGAAAGTCCAGAAAGTCGATCACATGGCCGTAGACCACCCGATCGATCACATTGCCCAGCGCGCCACCGAGAATCAGCGACAGCGACAGGCAGAACATCTTCTGACCGTTATGACGCTTGAGCAACACCACGATGACCGTCGCCGCCACGATGCCGAGCAGCGTGAAGAACCAGCGTTGCCAGCCGCCGGCGGCCGCCAGGAAGTTGAACGCTGCGCCCTTGTTGTACACCAGCACGAGATTGAAGAACGAGGTCAGCGGGCGGAATTCGCCGTACTGGAACGTCTTCAGAATCGTGAGCTTGGTGACCTGATCGATCAGGATCGCGATGACCGCGATGCCCAGCCAGGGCGCCAGTCCGAGGGACGCACCGCTGCGGGCGCTGCTGCCACCACCACGCTTCGCGCCCGTGCGGGCGCCTGCTTTGCTTGCCATTATGCCGCGCTCCGGTGTTCGCCGCTGCCGAAGAGATTCGACACGCAACGTCCGCAAAGGGTGGGGTGAGCAGCGTCTGTGCCGACGTCTTCACGATAGTGCCAGCAGCGCTCGCACTTCTGATGCGTCGACGGCGTGACGACCACGCCTTCCTCGGCTTCCGATGCGACTTGCGAGACCTTCGCGGCCGACGTGATCAGCACGAAACGCAGGTCGTCGCCAAGGCTGGCCAGCACGTCGTATTTGCGACCCGCGACGCGTACGTCCACTTCGGCTTGCAGCGACGAGCCGATCTGCTCGGCGGCGCGCGCTTCTTCGAGCGCCTTGGTGACGTCGCCGCGCACCGTGCGCAGCAGATGCCACTTCTCGAGCAGACGCGAGCCTTCCGCGACTTCCGGATAGGCGTAGTACGTCTCGGTGAAGATCGTGTCGTTGCCCGGCTGGAACACCTGCCACGCTTCTTCCGCCGTGAACGACAGGAACGGCGCCATGAGCTTCAGCAGGCCGTGCGTGATGTGATACAGCGCGTTCTGCGCGGCGCGGCGTGCCGGGGCGTCCGGCGCGCTGGTGTACAGACGATCCTTGAGGATGTCGAGGTAGAAGCCGCCGAGGTCTTCGGAGCAGAACGTCTGGAGCTTGGATACGACCGGGTGGAACTCGTAACGGTCGTAGTGGCCGAGCACTTCGGTTTGCAGCGATTGCGCCAGCGCCACGGCGTAACGGTCGATTTCCAGCCATTGATCCGCCGGCATCGCGTGCTTCGCGTGGTCGTAGTCGGCCAGGTTCGAGAGCAGGAAGCGCAGCGTGTTACGGATGCGGCGATAGCCTTCCGTCACGCGCTTAAGGATCTCGTCCGAGATAGACAACTCGCCCGAGTAGTCGGTCGAGGCCACCCACAGTCGGATGATTTCAGCGCCAAGCTTGTCGGCAACTTCCTGCGGCACGATGGTGTTGCCGATCGACTTCGACATCTTGCGGCCCTGACCGTCGACGGTGAAGCCGTGCGTGAGCAGCGCCTTGTAGGGCGGACGGCCGTCGAGCATCGACGCGGTCAGCAGCGACGAATGGAACCAGCCGCGATGCTGGTCCGAGCCTTCGAGATACAGATCGGCCGGGAAGCCCAGCTCATGCGCATGCGAGCCACGCAGCACGTGCCAGTGCGTGGTGCCCGAGTCGAACCACACGTCGAGCGTGTCGCGGTTCTTCACGTAATCCTTGGCCTCGTCGCCGAGCAGCTCGACCGGGTCGAGCGTCTGCCAGGCTTCGATGCCTTCGGTTTCCACGCGCTTGGCCACGGCTTCGAGCAGTTCCGGGGTGCGCGGGTGCAGGGCACCGGTTTCCTTGTGCACGAAGAACGCCATCGGCACGCCCCATTGGCGCTGACGCGAGAGCGTCCAGTCCGGGCGGTGCGCGATCATGTTGTGCAGGCGTTGCTTACCCCACGACGGGAAGAACTCCGTCGCTTCGATACCGGCGAGC
The DNA here is from genome assembly GCF_000972785.3 of Pandoraea oxalativorans. Classification (NCBI taxonomy): domain Bacteria; kingdom Pseudomonadati; phylum Pseudomonadota; class Betaproteobacteria; order Burkholderiales; family Burkholderiaceae; genus Pandoraea; species Pandoraea oxalativorans. Next base: position 4,422,251 of record NZ_CP011253.3, on the reverse strand, counting down.
GCGATCTCGCGCAGCGTCTGGCCGTTGCCCGGTGCGCCGTCGACCGGCTTCACGTCCATGCCCGCAAACCACTGATTCGTCGCGCGATAGATGATCGGCGACTTGTGACGCCAGCAGTGCATGTAGCTGTGCGTGTACTTGAACGAATGGAACAGCGTGCCCGCGTCGCGCAGCGCGTCGACGATCTGCGGGTTGGCGTCCCAGATCGACTGACCGCCGAACAGCGGCAGGCTGTCCTGATAGCGGCCGTCGCCCAGCACCGGCATGCGGATGTCGGCGTCCACCATGCCGTGCGCCTTGCACGACACGAAGTCTTCCACACCGTAGGCCGGGGCCGAGTGGACGATACCGGTGCCGGTATCGGTCGTCACGTAGTCGCCGAGGTAGACCGGCGAGGTGCGGTCGTAACCGTTGTCGGCGGTGGCGAGCGGGTGACGGAAGCGGATCAGCGAGAGCGCCTCGCCCAGGGTGCGCGCGACGATCTCGCCGTGCAGGCCGTACGTCTTCAGGCATTCCTCGACGCGATCGGTCGCCAGGATCAGCAGGCCGCGTTCGGTCGAAACGAGGGCGTACTCGACTTCCGGATGAACGTTGAGCGCCTGGTTCGACGGGATGGTCCACGGGGTCGTCGTCCAGATGACGATGTAGCCCTCTTCGCGCGGCAGCTTCGGCAGACCGAAGGCCTTGGCGACCTTTTCCGGTTCGGCGAAGCCGAAGCCCACGTCGATGGCCAGATCGGTCTTGTCCTTGTACTCGACTTCCGCTTCGGCCAGCGCCGAGCCGCAGTCGAAGCACCAGTTCACCGGCTTCAGACCGCGATACACATAGCCGTTCTGCAGGATCTGCGCGAGCGCACGAAGCTCACCGGCTTCGTTCGCGAAGTTCATGGTCTTGTACGGATTGTCCCAGTCGCCGAGCACGCCCAGACGCTCGAAGTCCGCCTTCTGGCGCTCGATCTGCACCGCAGCGTAGGCGCGCGCCTTTTCCTGCACTTCGCGCACCGGCAGGTGCTTGCCGAACTGCTTTTCGATCTGGATTTCGATGGGCATGCCGTGGCAGTCCCAGCCCGGCACGTAGGCGGCGTCGAAGCCCGCAAGGCTGCGCGCCTTGACGATCATGTCCTTGAGGATCTTGTTGACCGCGTGGCCGATGTGGATGTCGCCGTTCGCATACGGCGGGCCGTCGTGCAGGATGAACTTCGGACGGCCTTTGCTGGCTGCGCGGATCTTGTCGTAGATCTTCTTTTCCTGCCATTGCTTGACCCACAGCGGCTCGCGCTTGGGCAGGTCGCCACGCATCGGGAACGGCGTGTCCAGCAGGTTGACGGGGTATTTGCTCGGGGCTTTCTTTTCGCTCATGGATGCAACGCTATCGAATTTTGGGTATCGGGTGTGGGGCGCGCGCGCCGGTGACGTTGCCGGAGCCTTGTCGACCTTGTGGGCCACGAAGGGCGGCGTCCGGGCAGGTGCCAGAGACGGCTGCGGGCCGCGCGCGAGGCGCTGGGCGCCGACGCACGCGGGCGAAGATCAACTAATTCGGTCGGTCGCCGTGGTGGCGAAGTCGCGTCGTGCGCTCGGGCCATTGGCGTCGAGCGCATGGGCGAAATAGGCACGGGCTTCGCGCGTGTCCTGCGCGATGGCCGCCTCGAGTTCGGCCAGTCCGTCGAATTTCGCTTCGTCACGCAGTTTCTGCAAAAATTCCACGCGCACCAGCTTGCCGTAGCAATCGCCCACGAAGTCGAGCAGATGCACTTCAAGCAGTACGCGACCGGAATCGTCCACGGTCGGGCGCAGGCCCAGGCTCGCCACGGCGGGTAGCGGTTTGTCCGCCAGACCGTGCACCTGAACGACGAAGATGCCCGAGAGGGCCGGGTGCTTGTGCGCGATGCGCAGATTGAGCGTCGGGAAGCCCAGCTTGCGGCCGAGCTTCATGCCGTGCACGACGTGACCGGTGATCGCATACGGACGGCCGAGCAGCGCGTGGGCGCGCTCGAAGTTGCCGTCGGCAAGCGCCGCACGCACTTCCGAGCTGGAAATGCGCACGCCGTCATGGGCGATGGTCGGCATCTGCTCGACGACGAAGTCGAAGCGGCGGCCAGCGTCGCGCAAATATTCGATGTCGCCTGCGCGCTTCGCGCCGAAGCGGAAATCGTCGCCCACGAGCAGCCAGCGCGTGTGCAGGCCGTCGACGATGATGTTGCGCACGAAGTCTTCGGGCGACTGTCCGGCGAAATGGGCGTTGAAGTGCTCCACCACGAGACGGTCGACGCCGTGCGAGCGCAGCGCTTCGAACTTGTCGCGCAAATTGGAGATGCGGGCAGGCGCCCGGTCGGGCGTGAAGTATTCGCGGGGATGCGGCTCGAACGTCATCACGCACACCGGCAAGCCGCGCGCAGCCGCCGCCGCGCGCACGCGCGCGAGCAGTGCCTGGTGGCCCAGATGCACGCCGTCGAAATTGCCGATCGTCAGCACGCAGGGCGCTTTGCTTTGCGCGTTGGGTAAACCCCGGAAGACTCGCACGATAAAAAGCGTCTACAGGACGTTGAATGATGAAATAGCCGCGCGGCGTGCTGGAAGGGGCTGGCGGCCTGTCGCGTCCGGGGACAACCGGTCGACACAGGGCGCGCTAGCCGACATTGCGGCGCCGCAGAACGTTGAATTATAAACGCTTCGAGGCCATCGCGGCGTGCATCGCGCTGTCTGGTGCGCCGCGCCAATGATAAAATCCGGCGATGAAGAACATTGTCATCCTGATTTCCGGACGAGGCAGCAACATGCAGGCCATCGTCCGGGCCTGTACCGCAGAAGGCTGGCCGGCCCGCGTGGCCGCCATCATCGCCAATCGCCCCGACGCCGAAGGCCTGGCATTTGCCCAGGAAAACGGTATCCCCACGGCCGTGGTCCCGAGCCGCGGCAAGACCCGCGAAGATTTCGACGCCGAACTGGCCGCCGAGATCGACCGCCACCAGCCCGATCTGGTCGTGCTCGCCGGGTTCATGCGTATTCTCACGCCGGCATTCACCGGCCGCTACGCCGGACGCCTCATCAACATCCATCCGTCGCTGTTGCCCGCGTTCCCGGGGCTGCAAACGCACGCCCGCGCGCTGGAAGCCGGCTGCAAGATCGTCGGCGCAACGGTACATTTCGTGACGGCCGAGCTGGACCACGGTCCGTACGTGCTGCAAACCGCCTTGCCCGTGCGCGACGGCGACACGCCCGAGACACTGGCAGAGCGCATTCTGCCCCTGGAGCACATCATTTACCCGCGCGCCGTGCGCTGGTTCGTGGAGGATCGTCTGGTCATCGCGGATGGCCGCGTGACCTTGACCCCGCGTGCCGACGGCACCCCCGATTCGCAAGATTCGCAATGGCTTTTTGGTGAGGACGCATGAGCACCCGCCCGACCCAGCGCCGCGATGGCGCCAAACAATCCGGTCACCGCTCCGGCGGTCGTTCCCCCGATAACCGTCAGTCGTCCAAGGGCGGCAATGGGGGTAATGGCGAGCGCCAGGAGCGCTACGTTCGTCCCGACAAGTACGACCGCACGCGCTACGAGCGCCGTCCCGACGCCCCGGTCGGTGGCACCGGCATGCGTGGCGAGCGTCTGCCTCCTGCGCTTTTCGAACACACGCAGCGCCTGCTGGGCAGCGTACTGACGTTCACCGGCCCGGCCGACACGCTGGTCAGCACGTACTTTCGCGCCAACGACAAGCTCGGCCACCGCGAGCGCGGTGTGCTGGCTGAGACGGTCTTCGCCATCCTGCGCCGCAAGCTCGAATTCGGTCAGCACGCCGTGAGCGGCACGGGCTCGCAGGAGCGCCGTCTGGCGCTGCTCGGTCTGGCCTTCACGCGCGGCATCGCGTCGGTCGAACTGGTCGCGACACCCGAAGAAGCGACGTGGCTTGAACACGTCGGTCAGATCGATCCGGCCAGCCTTGCGCCGCGAGTGCGTACTAACTTGCCGGCGTGGCTGTACGACCGTCTGGCCGCGCGTTTCGATGCCACCGAACTGGAAGCGCTTGCCGCAGCACTGAACCAGCCAGCCCCACTCGACTGCCGTGTGAACCTGATCAAGGCGACCCGCGACGAGGTATTGGCCGGGCTGCGCGAGAGCGGCTTCTCGGCCGAGCCGACGCCGATGGCACCCAACGGCATTCGTCTGGCGGGCAAGCCGGCGTTGCAGAAACACCCGCTGTTCATGTCCGGCGCAATCGAAGTGCAGGACGAAGGCAGTCAGCTGCTGTGCCAACTGGTCGCACCGCGCCGTGGCGAGATGATCGTCGACTTCTGCGCAGGGGCGGGCGGCAAGACGCTCGCCATCGGCGCGGCCATGCGCTCGACCGGGCGTCTGTATGCCTTCGACGTGTCGGAGAAGCGCCTGGCCAAGCTCAAGCCGCGTCTGGCGCGCAGCGGCCTGTCGAACGTCTATCCGGTGATGATCGATAGCGAGAACGACAGCAAGATCAAGCGTCTGGCGGGCAAGATCGACCGCGTGCTGGTCGACGCGCCATGCAGCGGGCTTGGCACGCTGCGTCGCAATCCGGATCTGAAATGGCGTCAGTCGCCGCAGTCGGTCGAAGAACTCACGCAAAAGCAGACGTCCATCCTCGCGAGCGCCGCGCGCCTCGTGAAGCCGGGCGGCCGCCTCGTGTATGCAACGTGCAGCGTGCTGACCGAAGAGAACGGTGCGATTGCCGAGGGGTTCCTCGCTGCGCATCCGGACTTCGTGCTGTTGCCCGCGAACGAATTGCTGGCGGCGCAGAAAATCGGACTCGACACGGGCAAGTATCTCGAATTGCTGCCGCACCGCCACGCGACCGACGGCTTTTTCGCCGCTGTGTTCGAGCGTCGTCCGGCGGCCAAAGCTTCAGTCGTGACGTCAGCTAATATCGACGAATAACAAGAAGAGATAGAAGGATATGGCGATGCAGGAAAGTCCGGCTTTCGCAAGGTTGGTGCGGGATGTCGTTCGCGACTTCGGCGATCCGCAGATCATCTGGCAGATCGTCGCGCTCGTGGGCGCGCTCGCCGTCGCCCTCGTGTTGCGTCGCTGGATGATCGGACGTCTCGACCGCCATTTCGAGCGCGTCGCACCTGCACGCCGCGCGGGCTCGTCGAGCCTGCGCCGCTCGTTCTTCCCGATGTTCGGCTGGATGTGCGTGGCGCTCACGCGCGTGGTGCTTCAGCAATACACGCACGTCTCGCTGCTGATGCTCGCGGAAGTCCCCCTGTTCGGCACCGCGCTGATCTATCTCGCGTTCTACTTCGCCCGCAGGCTGTTCGCCTCGTCGCCCCACGCCTCGGGGCTGCTCAAGGTGTTCGAGCGCGTATTCACCACGCTCGCCTGGTTCTCGATGCTCGCCTACGTGCTGGGCGTGCACGACGACATCCTCAAGTGGCTCGCCAGTGTGAAGTTCGCTGTCGGCTCAAGCCATCTGACGTTGCTCTCGATCCTGTCGGGCCTGCTCTGGATCGGCGTGACGCTGGTGCTGGCGATGTGGGTCGGCTCGCTGATCGAAGACCGGATCATGCGCACGACCACGCTCGACGGCAACCTGAAGGTGGTGCTCTCGCGTGTGGTCAAGGGGCTGCTGACGCTGATCGCCGTGCTCGCGACGCTGTCGTTCGTCGGCATCGACATCACCGTGCTGGGCGTGTTCGGCGGTGCGCTTGGCGTGGGGTTGGGATTCGGCTTGCAGAAGATCGCTTCGAACCTCGTGTCGGGCTTCATCATCCTGCTGGACCGGTCCGTGCGCATCGGCGATCTGATTACGGTGTCGACGTATCACGGCACCGTCTCGCAAATCAACACTCGGTACTCGGTCGTGCGCGGGCTGGACGGCGTCGAAGCGCTGGTGCCCAACGAGCAACTGGTGACGAACGTCGTCCAGAACCATTCGTTTACCGAGACCCGTGGCCGCGCCAAAGTGAACGTGCAGGTCGCCTATAGCGCTGACGTCGAGCTGGCGATGTCGCTCATGCTCAAGGCCGCCGAAGACATCCCCCGCGTGCTGACGGATCCGCCGCCCTCGGCGCTGTTGCTGAACTTCGGTGCCGATGGGATGGATCTGGAAATGGGATTCTGGGTGCAGGATCCGGCGCAGGGCAGCGGCGCGATCCGTTCCACCATCAATTTGCGGATTTGGCGCACATTTCGCGAGCATGGTATTGAAATTCCGTATGCCCAGCGCGAAATACGTATCCTGAACGACTGGGCGGACGGGATTCCTGCGCAAGCCCCCCATCTGCCGGTCGATGGCCCCGTTTTGCCGGAAGGGGCACGCGAATTGCCGGATTCGGCCAATGCGCCGCCCAAAAAGCCCGTGCCACAGGCGGATGACGCTGGAAAGACGGCCCGATAGACCTTTTTCCCTAAGCCGAAGGGTTGACCTGCGACAAAATGCGTGGCTGCTAGGCGACACACGGGCAACGGTCCGTCGGGTAAAATGCGTCCCAAACCATAAAACCAGACGTTCACTGGCACGTTTACCGCCCATATCGCACCGGCATCGCAACTTGCCGACCTCCAGCGAATCGAAGCGTCAAGCGAGCGCAAGAACGAGACCTGACGCGACGGCCTATGTCCACATCGGCCGCTTCGGCCCGACAAGACAAGACAAGACACGGCACATTTCGATGCTTTGCCGTGACGCCTACCGTATTGATTAGTTTGGAGTGATATTTTGCTGGATAGTCTCCTTGGATTTCTCTCGACCGGCCTGCTCGACTGGAGTGGCTGGAAGATCTTCTTCTACACGTTGGCCGTCACCCATGTGACGATCGCCGGTGTGACCATCTATCTGCATCGTTGCCAGGCGCACCGCGCGCTCGACGTGCATCCGATCGTCGCCCATTTCTTCCGTTTCTGGCTGTGGATGACCACGGGCATGATCACGAGCGAGTGGGCCGCGATTCACCGCAAGCACCACGCCAAGTGCGAAACGCCGGAAGACCCGCACAGCCCGCAAACGCGCGGCCTGTGGAAGGTGCTGGCCGAAGGCGCCGAACTCTATCGCGCCGAAGCGAAGAACGAAGAAACGCTGCGCAAGTTCAGCCACGGCACACCGAACGACTGGATCGAGAACAACGTCTACAAGCGTTACCCGATTCTGGGCATCAGCATGATGATGATCATCAACATCGCGCTGTTCGGCGCCCTCGGTCTGACCGTGTGGGCGGTGCAGATGGTGTGGATCCCGTTCTGGGCCGCTGGCGTGATCAATGGTCTGGGCCACTACTGGGGCTACCGCAACTTCAATTGCGCCGACGCGTCGACGAACCTGCTGCCGTGGGGCATCATCATCGGCGGCGAAGAGCTGCACAACAACCACCACACATACGCCACGTCGGCCAAGCTGTCGAACAAGTGGTACGAGTTCGACATCGGCTGGCTGTACATCCGTACGCTGTCGTTCGTGGGTCTGGCCAAGGTGAAGAAGGTCGCGCCGACGCCGAAGCTCGCGAAGATCAAGGCGGCATGCGACGACGATACGTTGCAGGCCGTGCTCTCGAACCGGTACGAAGTGATGGCGCGTTACGCGAAGACCTTCCAGCGTGCCTACGGCGAAGAGCTGGCGCGCTTCAAGGACAAGCGTCAGCATGGCGAATACCAGTTGTTCCGCGGCGCGCGCAAGTGGCTGCATCACGACGAAGCATCGCTGCAAGAGCCGCAGAAGCAACAACTGGGCGAGATCTTCGCGCACAGCAACGCCGTGAAGACGTACTACGAACTGCGTCGCGAACTGGCCGGTATCTGGGACCGTTCGAACGCATCGCGTGAGCAGTTGCTGGGTCAGTTGCAGAGCTGGTGCCACCGCGCCGAGCAGAGCGGCATTCATGCATTGCAGGAATTCGCGACGCGTCTGCGCCGCTACGCGTGAACGGGTTCAGCCGGAAATCTGTTTTTGACGCATAATCGAAACCCCGCCACGGCGGGGTTTTGTCATTCCCGGCCCCCCTCGGGCCACGCGAAAATGAATGCCTCACTTAAATCCGTAGAATTCGAGCGCCCCGCATCGAGTGGCGCCACGTGCGTAGCCCACGCCTGGGCACGCGTCCCGGAGGCGCCGTCGCAGGAGGAACGCGCGGCGCTCAAGGCCAGGATCAAGCGTTTGCTCGTCGAACGCGACGCCGTACTGGTCGCGCACTATTACGTCGATTCCGATCTGCAGGACCTCGCCGAAGAGACCGGTGGCTGCGTGGCCGATTCGCTCGAAATGGCGCGTTTCGGCCGGAATCACGCCGCCAAGACGCTTGTGGTGGCCGGCGTGCGATTCATGGGCGAGACGTCGAAGATTCTGAGTCCCGAAAAACGCATTTTGATGCCCGATCTCGACGCGACCTGCTCGCTCGATCTGGGTTGTCCGGCCGACGAGTTCGCCGCATTCTGCGATGCGCATCCGGATCGCACGGTCGTCGTCTACGCGAACACGAGCGCAGCCGTGAAGGCGCGGGCCGACTGGATGGTGACGTCGTCCATCGGCCTGGAAATCGTGGCGCATCTGCACGCGCAGGGTAAGAAGATTCTCTGGGCGCCGGACCGCCATCTGGGCAGCTACGTTCAGAAGCAGACGGGTGCCGACATGTTGTTGTGGCAGGGCGCTTGTCTCGTGCATGACGAATTCAAGGGCACCGAACTCGAACTGCTGCGCCGCGAACACCCGAACGCCAAGGTGCTGGTGCACCCGGAGTCGCCTGCGGCGGTGGTTGCGCTGGCGGACGTAGTCGGATCGACCTCGCAAATGATCGCGGCGGCGCAGACCATGGACGCCACTGAGTTTATCGTGGCCACCGACAACGGCATTCTCCACAAGATGCGCGCCGCGGCGCCGGGCAAGCACTTTATCGAAGCGCCGACGGCGGGCAACAGCGCCACGTGCAAGAGCTGCGCGCACTGCCCGTGGATGGCGATGAACAGCCTGCAAAATCTGGCCGACGTGCTGGAGACCGGAGCGAACGAAATTCACGTCGATCCGGAAATCGGCCGCCGCGCCCATACCTGTATCGACCGCATGTTGACGTTCGCTGAAGCGCGCAAACAGAACGTGCGCGCCAGCGGTGATTTCGCGCGCGATGGCGCACTCTTTTCCGGTGTAGGCCCCGCATAATGACGCAATCGAAAACGTTGAGCACTGCCGAGGCACTTTCTCCTGAATTCGCCATATTCGGCGAGCCGATCGAAGTGGCGTTGGCGCGCAATGTGCGCGACGCGCTGGACGAAGACATCGGCAGCGGCGACCTGACGGGTCTGCTGGTGCCGCCGGACGAAATGGCGCATGCGCGCATCATCGTGCGCGAGTCGGCCGTGCTTTGCGGTGTGCGCTGGTTTGAGCGCTGCATGCAGAGCGTGGACGCGTCCGTGCGCGTGCAATGGCATTTCCGCGAAGGCGAGCGCATGGCGCCTGATTCGGTGGTGTGCGACATCCAGGGTCCGGCGCGCGCGTTGCTCACGGGTGAACGCACGTCGATGAACTTCCTTCAGATGCTCTCCGGCGTGGCGACCTCCGTGCGCCGGTTTGCGGGTATCGTGGAAGGCACCAAGGCGCGTGTCCTCGACACGCGCAAGACGTTGCCCGGCCTGCGTCTCGCGCAGAAGTTTGCGGTGCTCGTCGGCGGTGGGTCGAATCAACGTCTCGCGCTCTACGACGGCATTCTCATCAAGGAGAATCACATCGCGGCCGCTGGCGGCATTCGTCAGGTGCTCGCGAATGCAGATCGTCTGGCTGGCGGCGCGTCCGTCCAGATCGAAGTGGAGTCGCTGGAAGAACTGGCGACGGCGCTTGAATGTGGCGCCACGTCGATCCTGCTCGATAACTTCACGCTGGAAATGATGCGTGAAGCGGCCCGTATCTCGGATGGACGTGCTGTGCTGGAAGCCTCGGGCGGCGTTAACCTTGAAACGGTGCGCGCGATTGCGGAGACGGGCGTCGACCGTATTTCCGTCGGCGGGCTGACGAAGGATGTCCGTGCGACCGACTTCTCCATGCGGATTCTGGAGACGGTGGGGTAAGTGTTTCGATGCGAATGGCCGTGCTGAAATAGCGCGCAGAGCAACAAGGCCGCAGGTTTTGCCCTGCGGCCTTGTTGTTTGCCTGCTCGCGAACGAACGCCTGCCTTACCGCTTGCGGCGCGGCAGCGGTGGTGAAATCACCGTCGGCAGCGCCTTCGGCAGCGTATCGGGAAAGTCGCGCGAGAAGTGCAGGCCTCGACTTTCGCGACGCGACAACGCGCTATCGACGATCAGCGACGCGACGTCGACCAGATTCCGTAGCTCAAGCAAATCCCGGCTGACGCGGAAATTCGCGTAGTACTCGGCGATCTCCTCGCGCAGCAGGGCGATGCGATGCTGCGCACGCTCCAGTCGTTTGGTCGTACGCACGATGCCGACGTAGTTCCACATCATGCGGCGCAACTCATCCCAGTTGTGGGCGACGACGACTTCTTCGTCCGCATCCGAGACGCGGCTTTCGTCCCACGCGGGCGCGTCGGTGCTGAGCGGATGTTGGGTCTCGTCCCGTTGGATATCTTCTGCCGCCGCCTTCCCGAGCACAATGCACTCCAGCAGCGAATTGCTGGCAAGCCGGTTCGCACCGTGCAGGCCCGTGTATGTCGCTTCGCCGACGGCATAAAGCCCCGGCAGATCGGTGCGGCCGCGCATGTCGGTCACCACCCCTCCGCAGGTGTAGTGCGCTGCGGGTACGACCGGAATCGGCTGCTTCGTGATGTCGATGCCCAGCTCAGCGCAGCGTGCCAGAATCGTAGGGAAATGCTCGCGCAGGAACTCGGCGCTTTGGTGACTAATGTCGAGATACACGCAATCGAGGCCGTGTTTTTTCATCTCGAAGTCGATGGCGCGGGCGACGATGTCACGCGGCGCCAGTTCGGCGCGCGGGTCGTGTTGCGGCATGAAACGGGTGCCGTCGGGCAGCACCAGGCGGCCGCCTTCGCCACGCACGGCTTCCGAGATCAGGAACGACTTGGCGTACGGGTGATAGAGGCACGTCGGGTGGAACTGGATGAACTCCATGTTCGCGATGCGGCAACCCGCGCGCGAGGCCATGGCGATGCCGTCGCCGGTCGCCGTATCGGGGTTCGTCGTGTAGAGATAGACCTTGCCCGCGCCGCCGGTGGCGAGCACCGTATGCCGGGCCGTCATGGCATGCACCTCGCCGGTGCCGAGATCCTGAACGTACAACCCCTGACAGTGACGGCCAGTTGTGGGCGCGTCGTCGGCATGATCGGAGGTGATCAGATCGATGGCGAAATGATGCTCGAAGAGGGTGATGTTCGGATGCTTGCGCACGCGCTCGGTGAGTGTCGCGATGACGGCGTGCCCGGTAGCGTCGGCGGCGTGGATGATACGTCGATGGCTATGTCCGCCTTCGCGCGTCAGGTGAAAGCCGAGTTCGGCTTCAGCGTCGCGGGTAAAAGGCACGCCCTGGTCGATGAGCCATTCGATGGCTTCGCGGCTGTGTTCGACGATGAATCGCGTGGCGGCTTCGTCGCAGAGTCCTGCGCTGGCGATCAGTGTGTCGGAAACATGCTCGTCGACGCTGTCGGTCGAATCCAGTACGGCGGCGATGCCACCCTGTGCCCAATCGCTCGCACCTTCGGGCATTGGACGTTTGGCGACGAGCGCCACGCGGCAGGTATTGGCCAGATGCAGGGCGACGGACTGGCCGGCGAGCCCGCTGCCGACGATGACGACATCGAAATTCATGATACGCGCGGAGTCTGGGATCGACGCAGCGACACTGACGCGATCCTCATAATGAGAGAGGAGCCAGTATAGCGAGTCAATACGCGCGTGGCACATGACCCTATGCGCACATCGGGGAAATTGCGCTGGGAAAGACTACGCATAGCGTAGCGGTGCAGTTTTCGGGACGCCCAAACGAAAATACCCCTCCAGAGGCGGGGTATTGAACGCAGTAGCAAGCTACCGCGATGAAACCTGTTGATCTTATTTGATCTTGGTTTCTTTGTATTCGACGTGCTTACGAGCGACCGGGTCGAACTTGCTGATAGCCATCTTTTCCGGATGGGTACGCTTGTTCTTGGTGGTCGTGTAGAAATGACCCGTACCTGCGGTCGATTCCAGTTTGATCTTGTCGCGAGCGCCTTTTGCCATGATGAGCTCCTAAACTTAGATGGCGTTACGCGAACGCAGGTCCGCGAGAACGGCATCGATGCCGACCTTATCGATCAGGCGCAGGCCGGCGTTCGAAAGACGCAGACGCACAAAGCGGTTTTCGCTCTCAACCCAGAACCGGCGATTTTGCAAGTTCGGGAGGAAACGACGCTTGGTTTTGTTGTTGGCGTGGGAAACGTTGTTGCCGACCATCGGCGCTTTCCCGGTCACTTGACATACGCGTGCCATGAAGCACTCCTAACCCAGAATTCTGTGTAAAAAAAGGTGAGTCGAAAAGACAGACCGCGATAATACCACAAAAATCCCAGACAAATCAATCGCTTTAGTCGATGTAGGACGTGAGTCCCTGGCGGGAAACGTCTGTCGGAGATTCGGGGAAGGGACGGAGTATAGCGTAAGCCGGGCCCGAATGCGACCCGCTTGCCAAATTTGTGTGCAGGGTGTTGTTCTCGTCACAGTTCACCGCCCTCGGCCATTGAGTAGACGGTGTCTCCCGCGACGATGAAATGATCGAGCAGACGGATCTCCAGCAGCGCCAGCGCATCCCCCAACTGGCGCGTGAGCGCCAGATCGGCCGCGCTTGGCGTCGGAATGCCGGACGGGTGATTGTGGGCCACGATGATGGCCGCCGCATGAAGGTCCAGCGCCGCACGCACGATTTCCCTCGGATACGCGCATGTCTGGGTGAGTGTGCCTTCGAACATGATGCGCGTGCCGACCAGCCGGTGTGCGGCGTCCAGAAACAGGCAGACGAAGCGCTCGCGAGACATATCTTGCAACGTGAGCCGCAGATAGTCGCGCACACGGGTGGGCGAATCGAGCAGGCAGCCCGATTGCATCCCCTCGCGCAACATGCGGCGCGCCACTTCGAGGGCCGCTTGAAATTGAAGCGATTTCGCCTGACCTAGCCCCGGTATCTGACGCAGCGTCTCGAATGGGGTGGCAAGCAGGCGGGCAAGTGAGCCGGTGCGGGTCAGCAACTCGCGCCCGAGTTCGACGGCGTTGCGGCCTTGCGAACCGGTGCGCAGCAGGATGGCGAGCAATTCGGCGTCGGACAGGGCATTCGGGCCGTGGGCCAGCATTTTTTCACGGGGGCGCTCAGCGAGCGGCCAGTGGGCGATGGACATGACGACTCCAGGATCGGGGACCGATGATCGGACACGGCCACGCGCATGATCGCGGGTGTCACTGATGACAGGGGAAAAGACAAACCGGGAAGCCGCCACGGGAAAATTTCGGGGCGGCTTTGATGGGGAGCCGGACGCGCAACGCGTCGTCGCTTACAATAATAGCTTGACCTTGCTGTGAGACCCCCATGAGTTCTGTTGCAACCCCCGTGGTTCAAGACAATTCCTATCTGACGCTTCACTACCGGATCGGCGCGCCCGACGGCGCGGACATTGTCAACACTTTCGAAGGCACCCCTGCAACGATGCAGCTGGGCGGCGGCCAGATGGCGCCGACGCTGGAGCAGGCGATGCTGGGCATGAGAGTGGGGGAGCGATGCCGCGTCGAACTGGCGCCGGAGCAGGCCTTTGGCCCGCGCAATCCGGATCTGCTGCAACGCGTCTCGATGAAGACGTTGCAGGAGAATAGCAACTTCGGGGAAGAATATAGTGTTGGCGATCTGGTCGAGTTCAACGCGCCGAGCGGTGGCCGCTATGCGGGCATCCTGCGCGAACTGGGCGACGGCTGGGCATTGTTCGACTTCAACCATCCGCTGGCCGGCCAGCCGATTGTGTTCGAAGTCCAGATTATCGGCATTCTGTAGGAATCGAAATGAGCGCCACCCAAGTCGTAGCACCGACGCTGTCGGATGCAGAAATCCTGCTGGCTCAGCCGCGCGGCTTTTGCGCGGGGGTCGACCGCGCGATCGAGATTGTCGAGCGCGCCCTGGCGATGTACGGCGCACCGATTTACGTGCGCCACGAAATCGTGCACAACGTGTATGTCGTCGAGAGTCTTCGCAAGAAGGGCGCGATCTTCATCGAAGAATTGTCCGACGTGCCTTCGGGCAACACGCTGATCTTCAGCGCGCACGGCGTCTCGCAAGCGGTGCGTGCCGAGGCGGAAGCGCGCGGCCTGCGCATCTTCGATGCGACTTGCCCGCTGGTGACGAAGGTTCACGTCGAAGTTGCCAAGATGCGCGGACAAGGTCTGGAAATCATCATGATCGGCCACAAGGGGCACCCCGAAGTGGAAGGCACGATGGGCCAGTCGGGCGAGGGCATGTTCCTCGTCGAGACGATCGAAGATGTGCTTGCGCTGCAAGTGGCGGACGAAAGCAAGCTGGCTTTCGTGACGCAGACGACGTTGTCGGTCGACGACGCCGCTGAAGTCATCAACGCGCTCAAGAAGCGCTTCCCGCTGATTACCGAGCCGAAGAAGCAGGACATCTGCTACGCCACGCAGAACCGTCAGGACGCCGTGAAGTTCATGGCGCCGCAGTGCGACGTGGTTGTGGTCGTCGGCAGCCCGAACAGTTCCAATTCGAACCGTCTGCGTGAAGTGGCCGAGAAGATGGGCGTGCCGGCCTACATGGTGGACTCGCCGGATCAGCTCAAGCCGGAGTGGTTCGACGGCAAGCGCCGCATCGGCGTGACGGCCGGTGCGTCGGCACCCGAGGTGCTGGCGCAGTCGATCGTGTCGCGTCTGCGCGAACTGGGCGTCAATCAGGTCAAGGTGCTCGACGGCGTGGAAGAGAACATCGCGTTCCCGCTGCCCAAGGGCTTGACCCAAATGGCGAGCTAAGCAGCACGCCGGGTTGGGTGGCTGCGCCCGCAGCGCACTGACCCACCCAGCAACAAGACTCACGGCCGGCGCTCACGCCGCATGGTCGATAAACCGGGTGCCGTACCTCGCGGCCCCGGTTTTTTTACGCCTGTCCCGCGCACGGCGTGTCCTGCCCTACGCCCCTGCTGCCCCCCGCATCCCAGCCGTTACCGGTCGCATCAGGCCCCCTGACGTTGCCGATCGATGTTCGGCCATTCGCCTGCCGATGACCGCAAAAAACCATTGCGGCGTTTTTGCATCATGCTAACAAATCTCGCAGAACTTCCGCACGTCCGAAATTGGAAGTTTTAACGTCTCGTCAGCCAAAACCGAATGACGTTATTGATTATTCAACGGATATGGAATTAAAGAAAATAAAAGATTTCCGGATTTCCGGAATCTAATTATTTATATGCCTGCTTAATTAGAAAGAACCCTCCAAATCAAATGGGCATGCTAATTGCTTATTAGATTGGTACGGCATCCGGGCCCTTGAATGGTGCACCGGTTGCACCATAAGGCCGCCCGGGGAGTCGCGCGCGGGCGCGTAAAACCATTCACAAATTCGGGGTTGCGCTTTTGAAAAGATAGGGTTGCACAAGTCGGTATAAAACCTTAGCCCTCCATTATGGAAAACCCTGTGGCTATGGGCGTCGCAGCCGCAAGGAATGGAGTTACAATGCGCGCGTTTCGCATACGAAACATCGATTTGGCGTTATTAAATCGCCGACAATCTGGAGATAATCACATGCAACTCAAGTTCGCGAAGGTACTGCCCGTAGTCGCCGCAGTGACGCTGCTGGTGGCTTGCGGCAAGAAAGAAGAAAAGCAGGCCGATTCGGGTGCCGCTTCTGCACCTGCCGCGACGACTGCCGCCAGCGGGGGCGGCGATGCGGTTGTCATTAAGATCGGTCACGTTGCACCGTTGACGGGCCAAATTGCTCACTTGGGCAAAGATAACGAAAATGGTGCACGCCTGGCCATTGAAGAGGCCAACAAGGCGGGCCTGACCATCGATGGCAAGCCGGTCAAGCTTGAGCTGGTGGCAGAAGACGACGCGGCCGACCCGAAGACGGCAACGCAGGTTGCTCAGAAGCTCGTCGACGAGAAGGTTGTCGCCGTGGTGGGCCACTTGAATTCGGGTACGACGATCCCGGCCTCGAAGATCTACAGCGATGCGGGCATCGTGCAGATTTCGCCGTCGGCGACCAATCCGGCTTACACGCTGCAGGGTTTCAAGACGACCTACCGCGTGGTCGCCACCGACGCGCAGCAGGGTCCGGCACTGGCCAACTACGCGACCAAGTCGCTTAACGCCAAGTCGGTCGCCATCGTCGACGACGCTACGGCGTACGGCAAGGGTCTGGCCGACGAGTTCGAGAAGACCGCCAAGGCCAACGGCCTGAAGGTGCTCTCGCACGATGCAACCAACGACAAGGCCACGGACTTCCGCGCCATTCTGACCAAGATCAAGGGTGAGAAGCCGGACATCATCATGTACGGCGGTATGGATGCCACCGGCGGCCCGTTCGCCAAGCAATCGAAGGAACTGGGTATTGGCGCCAAGGTGCTGGCCGGTGACGGCGTGTGTACCGACAAGGTGGCCGAACTCGCTGGCGACGCCATCGACAACATCGTCTGCTCGGAAGCAGGTATGGCGCTGTCGAAGATGGAAGGCGGTGCGGACTTCTCGAAGCGTTACGAAGACCGCTTCAAGCAGCCGATCCAGATCTACGCCCCGTTCACGTATGACGCTGTGAACGTGATCGTCGACGCGATGAAGCGAGCCAACTCGGCAGACCCGGCCAAGATCCTGGCGGCGATGCCGGCCACGGACTACAAGGGTGTCATCGGTCACATCGCCTTCGACAGCAAGGGCGACATGAAGGAGCCGGTGATCACGCTCTACAACTACAAGGATAAGAAGAAGAGCGTGCTCGACGTGGTGAAAATGTAAGTCCCGGGCGCTCGCGCCATGAAACGGCACCGCTGCCTACCCGTTCGGTGCCGTATCACTATCTGCGGAAAGACGCCGTGCCTGCATGACGGGCACGGCTCTCCTCCTGACACAGGATTACGCCTCATAACCCGCAGTTCTCTCGGCCCCCTCGCGCGCCTTATCGGGCAAGCGTGTCGAGAGCCCGTTTCCGGGACAAGGAGTTAGCTTCATGGATATTTTTATCCAACAAATCTTGAACGGCCTCGTGCTTGGTAGCGTCTACGCGATCATTGCACTGGGCTATACGATGGTCTACGGCATTCTGGGCATCATCAACTTCGCCCACGCCGACGTGATGATGATCGGCGCGATGGTCGCGCTGTCCACCATCAACCTGCTTTTGAAGATCGCGCCGGACATGAACCCGGCGCTCATGCTGGCGATTGCCACGCTCGTGTGTATGCCCGTGTGTGCGATAGCCAACTTCGTGATCGAGCGTGTGGCCTACCGGCCGTTGCGTAATGCGCCGCGCCTGGCCCCTCTGATCACCGCCATCGGCGTCTCGCTGCTGCTCCAGACGATCGCCATGCTGATCTGGTCGCGTAACCCCCTCTCGTTCCCGCAACTGTTGCCCACCGACGCCATGAACGTGATCCCGCCGCGCGGCGATCATCCCGGCGCTGTGACCAACGGCACCGGCATCGTGATCGTCGTCGTGGCGTTCCTCGTCATGTTCGGCCTCACGCAGCTCGTGAACCGCACCAAGCTGGGGCGTGCGATGCGTGCGACGGCGGAAAACCGCAACGTCGCCGGTCTCATGGGCGTGAACCCGAACTTCGTGATCTCCGCGACGTTCGCCCTCGGTGGCGCACTCGCCGCGCTCGCGGGCGTGATGATGGCCTCGAACTACGGCAATGCTCACTTCTACATGGGCTTCATTCCCGGCATGAAAGCCTTTACCGCCGCAGTGCTTGGCGGGATCGGCAACTTGCAGGGGGCGATGGTCGGCGGCGTGCTGCTCGGCCTGATCGAAGCATTGGGCGCGGGCTACATCGGCGATCTGACCGGTGGCGTGTTCGGGAGTAACTATCAGGACGTCTTCGCGTTTGTCGTGCTGATTGTGGTGCTGGTGTTCCGTCCGAGCGGTCTGCTCGGCGAGCGCGTGGCCGATCGTGCATAAACGGGGAGGATCGACATCATGAATCAACCCGTGCAAACGTCGCCGGTGACGCAGATTTCTGCGGCCGCTGCGACCCGCAAGGCCTATCGCGGCCTCGCGTTCTTCCTGATCGCCGCCATTCTCGCGCCCGTGCTCGTCGGCTACGCCGGCGGCAACTACTGGGTGCGGGTGCTCGACTTCGCGCTGCTCTACATCATGCTCGCGCTGGGCCTGAACATCGTGGTGGGCTTCGCTGGCCTGCTCGATCTGGGTTACATCGCGTTCTATGCCGTGGGGGCGTACGTCACGGCCTTCCTCAGTTCTCCTCACCTCTCCACGCAGTTCGAGTGGATCGGCGCGATGTTCCCCGGCGGGCTGCATGTGCCCGTGTGGTTCACGATTCCGATCGGCGCTGCGGTTGCGGCGATCTTCGGCATCTTGCTCGGTGCGCCGACGTTGCGTCTGCGCGGTGACTATCTGGCCATCGTGACGCTGGGGTTCGGGGAGATCATCCGTATCTTCATGAACAACCTCGACCGGCCGATCAACATCACCAACGGCCCGAAGGGGATCACCGGCATCCAGCCTGCGTCGTTGTTCGGCTTCGACTTCTCGAAGGCGCACAACTTCTTCGGGTTGCAGGTCAGCTCGGTGTACATGTACTACTACCTGTTCGTGTTCCTCGCGTTGCTGATCGCCTTCATCTGCGTGCGCTTGCAGCACTCGCGCATCGGACGCGCCTGGGTGGCCATTCGTGAAGACGAAATCGCCGCCAAGGCGATGGGCATCAACACGCGAAACATCAAGCTGCTCGCGTTCGCGATGGGTGCGTCGTTCGGTGGTGTGGCAGGTGGCATGTTCTCCGCGTTCCAGGGCTTCGTCTCGCCCGAGTCGTTCACTTTCTGGGAGTCGATCGTCGTGCTCTCGATGGTGGTGCTCGGCGGCATGGGCCACATTCCGGGCGTGATTCTGGGCGGTGTGCTGCTCTCGGCGTTCCCCGAGATCCTGCGCTCGACCATGGGCCCGTTGCAGATGAAGTTGTTCGGTAGCGTCATCGTCGATCCCGAAGTGATCCGGCAGTTGCTGTACGGTCTGGCCATGATTCTGATCATGCTGTACCGTCCGGCCGGCCTGTGGCCGTCGCCGCGTCCGGAAGAGCGGACTCTGTAAGTCGAGGGAGATGACCTGAATATGAGCGAACAAATTCTTCTGTCCGTCAAGGGCGTGAACAAGCGCTTCGGCGGTCTGCGGGCCCTCACCGACGTGGGCCTGGAGATCAAGCCGGGGCAGATCTACGGGCTGATCGGCCCGAACGGCGCCGGCAAGACCACGTTCTTCAACGTGATCACCGGTCTCTACACCCCGGACTCCGGCGAATTCAAGCTCGACGGCTCGGCCTACAAGCCGACCGCCGTGCACGAAGTTGCCAAGGCCGGTATCGCGCGTACGTTTCAAAACATTCGTCTGTTTGGCGGCATGACCGTCATCGAGAACGTGATGGTCGGCCGTCACGTGCGCACGAAGATGGGCGTGATCGGCGCCATCGTCCGGTACCCGGGCGCGAAGGCCGAAGAGCGCGCCATCCGCGATCGTGCGATGGAGTTGCTCGAATACGTGGGCGTGGCGAAGTACGCCAACTACACGGCGGCGAACCTCTCGTACGGCCACCAGCGTCGTCTGGAAATCGCGCGTGCGTTGGCCACCGATCCGAAGCTGCTGGCGCTGGACGAACCGGCCGCTGGCATGAACGCCACGGAAAAGGTCGAGCTGCGCGGTTTGCTCGACAAGATCCGAAGCGACGGCCGCACGATTTTGCTCATCGAGCACGACGTGAAGCTGGTGATGGGGTTGTGCAACCGCATGACGGTGCTCGATTACGGCAAGGTGATTGCCGAAGGTTTGCCGCAGGATGTGCAAAAGAATCCGGCGGTGATTGAAGCGTATCTGGGTTCGGGAGGCCATTGATGAGCGCAATGTTGACGATCAAGGGCCTGAAAGTCGCTTACGGCGGGATCAAGGCGGTCAAGGGCATCGACCTGAACATTCAGCCGGGCGAACTGGTCACGCTCATCGGCGCGAATGGGGCAGGCAAGACGACCACCATGAAGGCGATCACGGGCTTGTTGCCGTGGGCCGATGGCGACATCGAGTATCTGGGCAAGTCGATTCGCGGTGTGAAGGCGTTCGGTCTGCTCAAGCAGGGGTTGGCGATGGTGCCGGAAGGTCGCGGCATCTTCACGCGCATGACGATCCTCGAGAACATGCAGATGGGCGCGTATCTGCGCAACGACAGCGCGGGCATCAAGCAGGACATCGACAAGATGTTCGGTATCTTCCCGCGTCTGAAGGAGCGCCGCGATCAGCTCGCGGGCACGCTCTCGGGTGGCGAGCAGCAGATGCTTGCGATGGCGCGTGCGCTGATGAGCCAGCCCAAGTTGTTGCTGCTCGACGAGCCGTCGATGGGCCTCTCGCCGATCATGGTCGAGAAGATCTTCGAGGTGGTGCGTACGGTCTCGGGCGAAGGCGTGACGGTGCTGCTCGTGGAGCAGAACGCGCGTCTGGCGCTGCAAGCGGCGCACCGTGGCTATGTGATGGACAGTGGCCTCGTCACCATGACCGGCGACGCGAAGGACATGCTCGACGATCCGAAGGTGCGCGCGGCGTATCTGGGGGAGTGAGTGTCGAACTCGCGTGACCGTCAGACGGTCGGTGCATAAGCAAAGGGCGCCGAAGGCAACTTCCGGCGCCCTTTGTGTTTTCACGGCATCCGAAGACTGTGCGACGTAGCGCTCACTGCGCCATCGCTGCCAGCGGCAGCCGTTTGCCGAGGCTTACGACATCGTCGGCGGCGTAGCCGTGAGCGTTGTAGAACGCGAGCGCTTCGCGCGACTGCGTGAGCACTTGCAGATTGAGCTTGAGACAGCCACGCGCGGCCAGCGCGATCTCGGCGTGATGCAGCAACGCGCTTGCGACACCGCGACGTCGCAAAGCATGCGCGACGGCCAGCGAATAGACCCAGCCGCGATGGCCGTCGTAACCGGCCATGACGGTGCCGACAATCTTGCGTTCGCGCACGGCGACGAAGAACAGGTCGTCCTGCATGGCCACTTTGTTGGCGATCGAGCGACGCGGTTCACGATGCGGCTTGTCGGCGCGGTTGTACTCTGGAAACGTCTCGCGCCAGAGCGCGATGACAGCGTCGGTATCCGCGTCGTCGAACGTGCGGATATGGATATCGGCGGGCATGCGGTTCATGGCGCTTCCTGTTGGCCGGTGTAGATGTCGGGGCGGTGAATCTGCATCATCTTGTTCTCGGCGCCGAGCGGCTCGAAGCCATACCGGGAATAGAGACTGGCGGCATCGGTCGTGGCGAGCAGAAAGCGGCGCAGTCCTTGCAGTGCCGGATGCGCGAGCACATCCTCGCACAGGCGCTTGCCGACCCCCAGACCGCGCATGGACGGATCGACGAACACGTCGGCCAGATAGGCGAACGTGGCGTGGTCGGTGATGACACGGGCGAAGCCGACCTGACGCGCCGCGCCGCCCTCGACCTGCGTTGCATACGCGCCGAAGCAAAGCGAGTGCGTGATCGCACGCATGAGCGTGTTGCGCGGAATGCCTTGCGCCCAAGCCGTTTGCGTCGACAGGGCATTGTGGACGAAGCCGATGTCGAGCCGTGCCGGATCGGCCGAAATTTCGACGAT
The DNA here is from genome assembly GCF_000972785.3 of Pandoraea oxalativorans. NCBI lineage: Bacteria > Pseudomonadati > Pseudomonadota > Betaproteobacteria > Burkholderiales > Burkholderiaceae > Pandoraea > Pandoraea oxalativorans. The sequence goes on along the minus strand of NZ_CP011253.3, from coordinate 4,400,527 downwards.
GGCGTCAGCGGGCGGTGTCGGGTGGCCCTGGCTCATGTCGTTCATCGATGGAGTCTCCATTGAGGTGTCGTTCTGACGCGCCCGGATGACATCCGGGCGAGTGTCGTCATGCGATCGCCGCGTTCAGGCGTGCTTTGCGAGCAGCGTGTCGAGCATCGACAGCATCTGATCGATCTCTTCGCGGCTCACGTTCAGTGCGGGCATGAAGCGCAGCAGGTTCGGACGCGCCGAGTTGAGCAGCAGCCCGTCCGGTGTCATGTCGCGCGCGGCTTCGACCAGCTGCGGGCCGATGTCGCGACCGAGCAGCAACGCGCGGAGCAGACCCGCACCGCGTTCTCCCTGACCGCCGTAGCGCGACGACAGATGCTGCAATCCGGCGCTCAGGTAATCCGCCTGTGCGCGAACGAATTCGAGAAAGCCCGGCGAGCTGACCGTGCGCATCACGGCGAGGCCGACGGCGCACATCAGCGGGTTGCCGTTGTACGTGCCGCCCTGATCGCCTGGCTGGAAGACGGCAAACGCGTCGCCGCACAGCATGGCGGCCAGCGGCACGCCGCCCCCGATGCCTTTGCCGAGCGTCATGATGTCCGGCACGATGCCCGACTGCTGATACTGGAAGAGGGTGCCGGTGCGTCCGCAGCCGGTTTGCACTTCGTCCACGATCAGCAGGAGGCCGCGCGCCGTCGTCAATTCGCGCAGCGCCTTCATGAATTCGGGCGTTGCGGGCACGACACCGGCTTCGCCCTGAATCGGCTCGAGCATCACGGCCACCGTCTCCGGTCCGATGAGGGCTTCGACCGACGCGATGTCGTTTAGCTCGGCCTTCGGAAAGCCGGGCACCTGCGGTGCGAAGATCGTATCCCAGCCGGGCTTGCCGCTTGCGGACATGGTGGCGAGCGTACGACCGTGGAAAGCGTTCTTGAACGTGATGATTTCGAAGCGGGCCTTACCCGCGCTGTTCGGGTGCAGCTGGCCCCACTTGCGGGCGAGCTTGATGGCGCTTTCGTTGGCTTCCGCGCCGCTATTGGCGAAGAAGACCTTGCCAAGTCCGGAGAGATTGGCGAGCAGGTCGGCCAGCTCGATCATCGGCAGGTTGTAGTAGGCGGGGCTGGGGTTGAGCAGCAACGAGCCTTGCGTGGCGAGGGCGTCGCGCATGACCGGGTGGCAGTGGCCGAGGCTGTTCACGGCCCAGCCCTGAATGAAGTCGAGATATCGCTTGCCTTCGTGGTCGTACAGCCAGCCGCCCTTGCCGTGCGTGAACACGATTTCGGGGCGCGTAGTGATCGGCAGCAGCGCCTGCGTAGGCAGATCGGCGAACCTGGCGTGGCGAGCCGCCTTGGGCGAGTGCGACGGCTGAGTGTCGGGCGACTGGGCGGACGGTTGAGCAAGCGACATGACGGTCTCCGAAGGAAGGTGAGAAGAGACTTGGGGGAATAAAAAAAGCCACGGGGGGTGCCCGTGGCTTCGCTGTGCTTGAGAACTTGCGTGTTATCGCAGTCGATAGCGTGCGCCGCGGCATCCCGGTTGGGGCAGCGTACGGCGACGTCGGATCGAGGCGATGGCAATCAGGTTCATGTCGGCAAGCATAAGGGCGTGACGCGGCGCTTGTCAAAGGGAATGCATGCGGTGTGGTTTGCGTGCATCTTTTGCGCGTCCCTTCGATGGCAGCCAGCCGTCACGGCCATGCGGATCACAAGGTCATTGCCCGCCGCCGGGGTTATCGGCTTCGGTGGTGAAGGCGTCGGCGAAGAAGGCGTCTTCCGGCAACCGGTGATGAGCGACGAAGTCGCGACGGGCCGATTCGACCATCACGGGCGCACCGCAGGCGTAGACCTCGTAGCCGGACAAATCCGGCAGGTCTTCGGCCACGGCACGGTGCACAAAACCCGTGCGACCTTCCCATGCGTCTTCGGGGGCGGCGTCGGAGAGGACCGGCACGAACTTGAAGCCGGGGATCTCACGTGCCCATTGCTCGGCCAGTTCGCGCAAGTAGATGTCCTTGAGCTGGCGGGCGCCCCAGTAGAGCGTCATTGGGCGATCGAGGCCCTTATGCGCGGCGTGTTCGACGATGGCCTTAATCGGTGCGAAGCCGGTGCCCGAGGCGAGCAGCACGATCGGCTTCTCGGAGTCTTCCCGCAGGAAAAACGTGCCGAGCGGGCCTTCGAAGCGCAGGATCTCGCGCTCCTTCATGTGGTTGAACGCATGGTCGGTGAAGACGCCGCCGGGCATGTGGCGCAGATGCAGTTCGAGGAAGCCTTCTTCGTGGGGCGCGGTGGCCATCGAATAACTGCGGCGCTTGCCGTCCTTCAGGATGAATTCGATGTATTGACCGGCGAGGTACTGGAATCGCTCGTTGGCGGGGAGTTGGAGGCGCATGACGATGACGTCGTCGGCGCGGCGCTCCAGCGCGTTCACCCGGCACGGCAGGCGCTTGACCGGGATGTCGCCGATGCCCTTGACCTCGCGCGACTCGATGATGAGATCGCCTTTCGTGTGGGCGCAGCAGAGCAGGGCGAAGCCACGGGTTTCCTCGTCCTTCGACAGGGCCGAGCTGGCGTGTGCGCCGTGTTCGACGGTGCCTTCGACCAGTTTGGCCTTACACGAGCCGCAACCGCCGTTTTTGCAACCGTAGGGCAGGCCGATGCCCTGGCGCAGCGCGGCGGAGAGGACGGCCTCGCCATCTTCGACCTGGAACTCGCGCCCGCTCGGCACGAGGGTAACGTTGTAAGCCATACTACAATCCGAAAAATGAAAAAACCGTCCAAACCTCTCGGTCGTCCGCGCCTGCTGGTCGTGGGCTGCGGCGACGTCGGCATGCGCGCACTGCCGGCTCTCGTAGAACGTTTTCGTGTCTTCGCCGTGACGTCCAGCGACGCGCGCCATGCGGCGTTGCGTGCGGCGGGCGCGGTGCCCGTCGTTGCCAATCTGGATGACGCTGCAAGCTTGCAACGCGTGGGCCGTCTGGCCTCACGGGTGTTGCATCTGGCACCGCCTGCCGGGGTCGCGGGCAGCGGCACGCAGGATCTGCGCACACGCCGTTTGCGCGCTGCGCTGAACCGGCCGTCGAAACCCAATATTGTACCCGAGGGGGGGCTTCACGCCCTGTCAGGTCTGGCTCACCTCGCCCGCGCGCCGCGCCGGATTCTCGTCTACGCGAGCACCAGTGGCGTCTACGGCGACTGTGGCGGCGCGTGGGTGGACGAGACCCGCACGCCCGCGCCGCGTTCGCCTCGTGGGCAGCGCCGTGTCGATGCCGAGCGGGCGGTGCGCACGCTGGGCCGTCCGTCCTTCCACGGCCGTCATCCGCGCCGTGTGTTGACGACCGGGGCTGCGCGCGCGCGTGCGGCGTCGGTATCCGGTACGAAGGCGTCGTGGCGTCGGACGGTGCACGCACGTGTGTCGTGGCGGGCGTCTGTCGTGCGGATTCCGGGGATCTATGCGGCCGAGCGTCTGCCGCTGGCGCGTTTGCAGAAGGGCACGCCCGCGTTGGTGGCATCGGACGACGTCTTCACCAACCATATCCACGCCGACGATCTCGCGGCGATTCTGATTCGCGCGATGTGGCGTGGCAAGGCGCAGCGGGTCGTGCATGCGAGCGACGACACCGAGTGGCGCATGGGCGAGTACTTCGACCGGGTTGCGGATGCGCTGGGATTGCCCCGAGCGCCGCGTGTTTCTCGTGACGAGGCACGTCAGGTACTGGAGCCGACGTTGCTCTCCTTCATGTCCGAGTCGCGACGCCTCGCCAACAAGCGGCTCAAGCGCGAACTCGGTTACTCGCTGAAATATCCCGATGTGGCGGCGCTGCTGTCGACGATGACGCCGCTCGCGTCGCCTGAGCCGACACCATCGTCGGCATCCGCGTTGCCTGCCGACATCCCCTCGACCGGCGCGACCGCCTGACGACGAACGTCACGCGGTCGCCTCAGCCATCGTTCCCCAGCGTCCCGCCAAGCGCTTTAACGAGTGAGAGCGTTGCGTCGATCTGCGCGAGCCGGGACTGTGCGGCGTTGCGGCGGGCCTGACGCGCGAGGCGTTGGGCGTCGAGCCACGATTGCAGGTCGATGTCGCCTGCGCGATAGCGCGCCTCCGAGAGTTCTGCGGCTCGCTGGGCGAGGGCGGCGGCGCTGGCGAGCGAGGTGTATTGCGACGTCGTTCGCTCGCGTGCCGAGAGGGCGTCTTCGACCTCCACGAGCGCTGTGAGCAACGTGTTACGAAAGGTGGCGACCGACTGCTCGTAGTCATTGCGTGCGAGCGCGGTCGTGAAGCGTGCCGTTTGCACCTGAAGGAACGGCATCGCAATCGAAGCGGCGAGCGTACCCACGGGATTGGCGAACAGACGCGAGAGCGACTCGCTGGTGGTTTGCGCGGTCCCGGTGAGCGTGAGGGAGGGATAGAACGACAGACGCGCGGCGTCGACATCTGCCAGGCGTGCGCGAACGCGCGTCTCGGCGGCGGCGAGGTCGGGGCGCTGCGCGAGGAGCGAGGCAGGCAACCCCGGCGCGACCTCGGGCAACTGCGCGACAACGAGCGAATCGCGCTCGGTGAAGCGCGTCTGTGCGGGACGTCCGAGCGCGTTCGCCAGCGAGTGCCGGGCGATGTCGCGCAACCGTTCCCATTCTGCGAGTGCGCCTGCGAGCGCGTCGCGATCTTGCAGTGCCTGCACGGGATCGAGGGCCGACACCGAACCGGCGCGTCGACGCGCCGCAACCAGCGCGACGGCGCGCTCGGCTGCGGCGAGGTCTTCCGTCGCACTGCGCACATTCTCGTTCAGATAGGCGACGCGCCAATAGAGCGAGGCGACCTGACTCGAGAGCGAGAGGGCGGCGGCGCGGCGCTCCCATGCGCTGGCGGCGGCTTGCCAACTGGCGGCGTCGCGTTGCGCCGCGAGCTTGTTCCAGAGATCGACTTCGTAGCTGATGCCGACGCTTGCGCCGGAGGTCGTCTGCGTCTGGCCGTTCATACGCTGTGCGGCCTGTCCGCCGTCGAGCGCGCGCGCCTTCGAGCCAGTGATATTGGCGGCGAATTGCGGCCAGCGATTGGCGTTGGTCAGTCCGGCCTGGAGCGCGTCGCGATCCGATTGCAGGGCTTTGAGGGCGAGTGCGGGGTTGGCCGCGAGCGCCTGAGCAATGAGCGAGTCGAGTTGAGGGTCGCGAAACGCGCGCCACCATGGCGCAATCTCCGCGTCGGCTGCCGTACTCGTACCGGCCTCTTGCGCTGCACCTGACGCGGTACCGTCGATGGGCGTGCGGAATTGCGACGGAATGGGCAACGTCGGGCGTTCATAGTCTGTGCGGGTCAGGCTGCAAGCGCTGAGCATCATGCAGACGGCGACGGCCGCCAGCGATGGCGCGATGCCCGGGCGCGGCCGGAGAAATCCTGAAAGGCAATTCATCGAATTTGTCAAAAAGGCCCCCGCGCGCGACACCGAATCGCGCGCGGGGTATAAAAGCCATCCCGAGCCTGAGGGGGGAATGCAACGGGACGGCGGGGGCAATCATTCACGGGCTAGTGCGTCCACCGGATCGAGGCGTGCGGCGCTGCGTGCCGGGAGCCAGCCGCTGAGCATGCCGATGGCGCACGCGCATGCTACGGCGGCCGCGAACGTAGTCGTGGAAAAGACCACCGAGACCTGTGGCACGAACGTCGCGACCAGCCAGCCGATGGCGTAAGACAGCACGACGCCGACTGCGCCGCCCATCAGACAGACGAGCACGGCTTCGATGAGGAACTGCCGGAGGATGTCCTGACGGCGTGCACCGATCGCGCGCCGGATGCCGATCTCACGGGTGCGTTCCGTCACCGAGACCAGCATGATGTTCATCACGCCGATACCGCCGACCACGAGCGAGATGAGGGCGACGAACGAGAGCAGCAACGTGAGCATCTGGCTCGTGCGCGAAATCGACTTCACGATCGTGTCCATGTTGAACGTGAAGAAATCCTTCTTGCCGTGGGCGCGTGTGAGCAGGCGAATGATCCCGGCTTCGGCGGCGGCGGGCGGGTGCCCGTCGAGAATGCGGACCGTGATCGATTCCAGATGTTGCTGACCGGCGAGTCGGCTCGCGACCGTCGTCCAGGGAACATAGACATTCAGTGAGCGGCTGACAAACATCGACGCGCGGTCGCGCACGACACCGATCACGCGCAGCGGCAGCGAACCTGCGAGCACGATTTGCCCGATGGGATCGCCGCCGTTCGGCAACAGCTTGCGCAGCGTGTTCTCACCGAGCAGGGCGACTTGTGCCTGGCGTTCCACTTCACTGGCGTCGAAGCTGCGACCACGGGCGAGCTTCAGACCGTTGGCGCGCATGAAGTCGGCGCTTTCGCCGTGGACTTGCGCGTCAGTATCGATGCGACCGAAGCGCATGCGGGCCGTGCGCGGGCCGACTTGCGCCGTCACGCTGTCCGTATAGGGCTGTGCGGCGAGCAGATCGGCGTCGCGGGGCAGGAGCGTACGAATCTCTGCGGCCTTATCGTCGTTGAAGTCCTTGCCGCGCAGCACCGTGATCGTATTCGGGGCGATGTTGCCGATATCGTTGAGCACGCGGCGTTTCGTCCCTTCACCGATGGCCGACAGAGAGACCACCGACGTAATGCCGATGATGATGCCGAGCATCGTGAGGCCGGTGCGCAGACGGTGAGAGGCGAGTGCGTGCCATGCCATCGACAGGCTTTCCGCGAACGTCGGCCAGCCACTCATCCAGCGCGTCGGCGAATTGCCGCGCGACATTACCGGCGCATCGGCGACTCGCGAATGCGCAGAACTTTCGGGACCGGAAGACATATCGCGCGCGTCGTTCGTCACCGAAATTTCGACAGGATGGGGCGTGTCGTTTAGCCGGTCGCACTTGATGCGTCCGTCGGCAATTTCGATCACGCGTTGCGCCCATGCGGCGACGTTCGGATCGTGCGTGACGAGGATGATCGTGTGCCCGCGCGCGTGGAGTTCGCGCAGGATGTGCATCACTTCCAGCCCGCTGTGACTGTCGAGTGCGCCGGTCGGTTCGTCGGCGAGGATGATGTCGCCGCCGTTCATGAGGGCGCGGGCAATACTGACGCGCTGTTGCTGCCCGCCGGACATCTGCGAGGGGCGGTGTGAGAGATGCTTGCCGAGCCCGAGACGTTCGAGCAGTGCGGCGGAGCGCGACGACCGTTCCGAGCGTGGGATACCGGCGTAGACGGCGGGCACTTCCACATTGCCTTGGGCAGAGAGATGGCCCATCAGGTGATAGCGCTGGAAGATGAAACCGAAGTATTCGCGGCGCAGTTGTGGGAGCGCGTCGTCCGAGAGCGAGGCGACATCGCGCCCGTCGATTTCGTAGCGCCCGTGGGTGGCTCGGTCGAGGCAGCCGAGCACGTTCATGAGTGTCGACTTACCGGAGCCGGACGGGCCCATGATCGCGACCATTTCGCCGCGCTCGATGACGAGATCGACATCACGCAGGACCGTGACGGCGCCGTCACCCTCGCCGAAAGCGCGAGAGATGCCGCAGAGCCGCAGGAGCGGGGCGGGGGTCTTCGTCACAGCAGCGTTCCTGCGTCATTGCTACCCGCGGGCGGCGCGTCGGTCGGATCGGCGGTCACGACGCGGTCGCCCTCAGTGAGTCCGTCGAGGGCTTGTGCGGTGAGGCGGTTGTCGAGTCCGACCTTCACCCAGCGCGGGTGGGCGACGCCCTTGGCATCGAGCACACGCACGCGATAGCGGCCGTCGGCGCGTTTCTCACCGAGGGCGACGGAAGGAAACGTCAGCGCATTCGAGATACGGGCACTCACGATGGACACTTGCGCCGTCATATCCGGACGGAGGACACCGGCTGGATTGGGCACATCGAAGAGGGCATTAAAGAAGATCGCGTTATTAATCTTTTCAGGCGAGGGTTGAATGACGCGGAGCTTGCCTTCGTAGCGTTTGTCGGGCGCGCCGAGGATCGTGAAGTAGACGGGAAGACCTGCGCGGATGCGCACGACGTCGGCTTCGGAGACCTGAGCGCGGATCGTCATCATGGAGAGATCGGCGACCTTGAGGATCGTCGGGATTTGGTAGATGGCGGTCACCGTCTGTCCTTCTTGAGTGGTGATGGCGGTGACCGTACCGTTAATGGGAGCGGTAATACGCGTATAGGACAGATTCGTGCGTGCCTTATCGACCTTGACCTTTTGCTGACTGATCTGGGAGTCGAGCGAGGCGAGTTCGGCCGAGAGGGCATCGGCTTCGGTGCGGGCTTTCTCGAGGTCACGGGGCGAAGTGGCGTCGTCGTGGGCGAGTTGTCGTTGACGGGCGAGTTCGCGGGTGGTTTGGGCGTGGCGAATGGCTTTGGCGCGTCGGTCGGCGGTGAGGGTGGTGAGACCGGCGTTGGCTTCGCGCAGATCGTTATCGCTGGACGTCGGATCGATTTCAGCGAGCAGTTGCCCTTTCGAAACCGAGTCTCCGAGCGCCACCTTGAGGGCGCGAAGTTGTCCGTTGGCTTGCGAACCGACTTCGACTTGTTTGATGGGTTGGAGGACGCCGGTGGCGAGGACGGCGTCTTCGAGATCGGCGCGGGCGACCTTAGCGAAGAGATAGGTGGGCGGCGTGGGTCGGGGCCATTGCCATGCGGCGAGGGTTGCGAACAGGACGACGACGACTGCGCCGATCTTGCGACGTCGGGTAAAGCGAAAAGAGGAGAGGCGAGAAAAGAGGCGCGTCATCGATGGAAGGAAATGGCGAAACCCGTCGCGGGGCGGAGCGAACGTGAGGGGATGCTAACCAAAGGAAAGGGGACAAACTGTTTTCAGTTGTTGGGACTTTGTGAACAGAGATAACGGGAGAGAAAAAACAAGCAAAAGCGATCAAAGGAGAAAAAAAGCAACAAAGGAGGGGGAGGAGAAACAAGGCAAAGCGATGCAGGTGAAGCGTAGAGATGCGCTGGCCGCCTCCGAGGTAGGTGGTGAGAGAAGAGGGACCGGAAGAGTGTGGGCGACGACACGGCCGTCCCGCAGCAGTTGCGGAGCACGTGCGGGGCGGGTGTGGCGTCGCGATGGCGCTGGAGAAGAGCGGTGTCGACGGGACCGGTGGCTTTGAGAAAGGAAGCGGGCGGTGTCGGTTGAGGCACTGGGTGCATTGAGGGAGACGGACCGGGGCGCCTTTCTGCAGCGAGTTGGGTTTATGTCTGAGCGGCGGAAAGGGGCTCCGGTCCGTCAGGGGGAGGTGTAAGGCGGGGGAGGGGCGAGGAAAATGTGGAGAGTAGGAAACGGGGGTGTTGCGGGCTGTGGTTTTGGTGTGGACAAGGGTGTGAGGGACTTGAGTGCCTTATCCCGTAAGGGGCAGAGGGGATTTCAAGGGCGCTGAGAGCGTGGTGGCGGAGCGTCTGCACAGTGTGAAGATTGCGGGCTGTCGTTGGCGTTTGGCGGCGATGCCGGGGGAGCGATGGAAGGTGGATACAACGAATCGGGATCGCCAAATTGGCTATAATTTCGCCCTAAATCGCTCAACATCGACGAAATCTCGATTTTCGAGCCTTTGGTGTCGCCATTGGGCCGTGAAATGATCTCAGTCCGCCTTACCAATCCTTTCTGAAATAAGGATTGGACGCCATTCTGTTGGATGCTTCGGTCAACGCTTCACTGGACGGGCGCGCAAACTGCGGTGTATCTCGTCAAGCAGGGGTACAAAGCATGGCCATTACCATTGGTTCACCGGACGCAGCGGTACATCGTGCCTGGCGTTTGCCGGGACAAGGGGCGGCTTCGACGGTCGGCACACATCGTGCGGCGTCGGGAGCAGATCGATATGCCAACGCGCTGCGGGCGCTCTCCAGCACGCCGGAGCCCGTGTCCGTCACGCAGGACGATGCAGTGAAACTGTCGCAAAACGCGACGGCACCGCGCGCAACCTAATTTACCGAGAAATATTCATGAGTCTGCATGTTCTTCTGGTCGACGACGATCCTGTCGTTCGCGACCTGTTGCGCGAATTGCTGCACGCCAATGGCATGCAGGTCTCGGTGCTTCACAACGGCGCGTCGTTGTTGCGCCGGTTGGAACTCGAACGGCCGTCCGTCATTTTGCTCGACATCATGATGCCGGAGCGCGACGGCCTGCGTGCATTGCAGGACTTGCGTGCGGCGGGCGAGGATATCCCCGTCATCATGTTGTCGGCGCGTGGTGGCCCGCTCGATCGCGCGCTGGGTCTTGAGTTGGGTGCCGACGATTACCTTGCGAAGCCGTTCGATCCGCGCGAGTTGCTGGCACGTATTCACGCGGTGCTGCGCCGCCGTGGCCCGGTGGCCGCCAGTGCGCCGGACGCTCGTGCACCGTACCGATTCGGCCCGTTCGAGCTGGATTACACGCTGCGCACCCTCCAGCGCGAGGGCGAGCGCCTGCCGCTGCGCGATACCGAATTCGCCATGCTCAAGGCGTTCACCCAGCATCCCATGCAGGTGCTGCCGCGCGTCAAACTGCACGCCATGCTGTATGGCGATGGCATCGCCTTCCGTGACCGTAGCCTCGATGTGCCCGTGTGGCGTCTGCGCCGTCTCATCGAAGCCGATCCGTCGGAGCCGCGCTACATCCAGACCATTCGCGGCAAAGGCTACGTATTCGTGCCGGGCGGCGAACTGACCGAGGGTGCGACGTCCGACGCGCGCGAGCGCTCAGACGGAATGGGCGATGCAGGTGGGATCGGCGGCGTCGGCAGTGTCGGCAGTGTCGGCGACGGCGGTATGTCGCTCGCGACCACGGCATCGGCAGGCAAGCGCACTGTGCGCGGCTGGCGGGAGTCCGCTGCGTGAATTTGCGTTGGTTGCTGCGCGACTCACTGTTTGCGCGCATGGCGTGGCTGGGCATTGCCGTCTTGCTGGTGATGCATCTCGTGTGGAGCGCGCTGGTGTTCTACCAGCGTCCGCGCCAGCAAGTCGACGGCTTCGCCCGAGGCTTGCTGGTGGCCATACAAAGCGTCGATCAAAGTGCTGTCGATCCTGGCAGTCTCGCGCCACCGCATGGCGTGCGTCGTGTTCCTGTGGCGCAAACGCCGAGTTTCACCAACGAAGTGAGCGATGAGCGCGGCACGCGTCTTCGTCACGAACTGCTCTCGCGTCTGCCGCCAGGTACCCAACTCCATATCGTCGACGCACGCAAACGCAGCAATATCTGGGTGCTGCTGCCGCAACGCGACGAGTGGATCGTCATCGGACTCGATCTTCCGCCGATGCCACCGTTCGTGCGCGAGACCGTCGGTATTCTCATCGGTGCCGTGCTGCTCGCGCTGCTCGTTGCATGGCAGATGCAGCGCCCCATTGCCCGGCTCGCACATGCGGCCCGGGTGATCGCGCGCGGACGGCGTCCCGCATTGTTGCCCGAGCAAGGGCCGCACGAGCTGCGCGACCTCACCCATGCGTTCAACGAGATGGCCAAGCGGCTGGCCGAAGCCGAAGACAATCAGGCCATCATGCTCGCAGGCATCGCCCATGATCTGAAATCGCCGCTCACGCGTCTTCGCTTGCGCGCCGACCTCATCGACAGCGAGCATTCACGCGATGGCTTCGTGCGCGATATCGCGTCCATCGACCACATCGTTCAGCAATTTCTCGCCTATGCGAGAGACGAAGCCGATACCAGCCCGTTGATCGGCGTCGATGCGTTCCTGCGAGAACAATTTCCGGCAGACGAAGAAACCCCCGATTCCGACGCCGTCACCCTCGCTGTCAAGCGAACCGGCGAAGCCACCGACGACGCCTCGCTATTCGTCAGCAACTTGCGCGCCGGGCCCGAATTCATGCTGCCGCGCACGCTGCTCGACCGGGTGATGTCGAACCTCGTCGACAACGCGCTGGAGCACGGTGAGCCGACCGTTCGGCTGGCGACGTGGCGCGACGAGGCGACCGGATACATCGAAGTCAGCGACTGCGGCAAGGGCATCCCGGACGATCAGGTGGCGCTCGCGATGCGTCCGTTCGTGCGGCTCGACGCCTCGCGAGGCGGCGAAGGCCACTGCGGACTCGGACTGTCGCTCGTCGGGCGGCTCGTGGAAGGACTGGGGGGGGCCGTACGTCTCGACCGATCGCCCGGCGGCGGATTGCGTGTGACGCTCAAACTGCCGATGCTCAGTAAATCTCCGGCACGATGATCTCCGAGGGCACCGGGTGACGCATATAGCTCTCGCTGCGGGCGCGCTCGGGTAGCACTACCTGCGAGCGCTCCACGTCGTGATACGGCACCTGGTTGAGCAGGTGATGAATGCAGTTCAGACGGGCGCGCTTCTTGTCGTCGGCCTGCACCACCCACCACGGCGCTTCCGGAATGTGCGTGCGCTCGAGCATCACTTCCTTCGCGACCGTGTACTTCTCCCAGCGCGTGCGGCTCTCCAGATCCATCGGGCTCAACTTCCACTGCTTGAGCGGATCCTGAATGCGGGCCATGAAGCGCGCTTCCTGCTCTTCGTCCGAAATCGAGAACCAGTATTTGACGATCTGGATGCCGCTGCGCACCAGCATTTTCTCGAACTCCGGCACCGAGCGGAAAAACTCCTGGTACTCGTTCTCCGTGCAAAAGCCCATCACATGCTCGACACCGGCGCGGTTGTACCAGCTACGGTCGAACAGCACGATCTCGCCGGCGGCCGGCAGATGCTGGACATAGCGCTGGAAATACCACTGCGTGCGTTCGCGATCGTTAGGTGCAGGCAGTGCAGCCACACGGCACACGCGAGGATTCAGGCGCTGCGTGATGCGCTTGATCGCGCCGCCCTTGCCGGCGGCATCGCGGCCCTCGAAGATCACCACGAGACGGTGACGGCTGCGAATCACCCAGTCCTGCAACTTTACCAACTCGCCCTGAAGGCGGAACAGCTCACGGAAATAGTGCAGACGGTCGTCGCGCGCCTGCGCGCTCAGATCGTTCAGACCGGGCAGACGCAGATCGTCGATTTCCATCTCGATCTCTTCGTCGTAACTGTCGATCAGGTCATCTTGGAGACGACGCGTAAGCATTGCGTCGTGGTCGGCGTCGGAATCGAATTTAGTCATGGCGACGATCTCTTACGGCCAGCAAACACAAAAGGCACCCCGTACTGCCCGGGTGACGGCGGACGGACAAAATGCGCGCCCGATCATGCGTTCCAGTATGCGACGATTTTATGACACCAGCATGGCGTTGACGAATGCTACGTGACGTAGTTCCCGCGCGTGCCCCGCCCGGCGGTGCCGCCACCTTATTCCGTGGGATTCGCGAGCATGCCGAAATTGTCACAAAAACGAAATATGAGATTGTCATGATGGCAAGTCCCACCGTACTGCGGTGCGGTTCACGTCCGTCCCCCACGCCTCGTCAAAGATACCGCGCGCATGTTCGCCGAATTAGCTCACAATGCATATGGCTGCGATCAGGCGGGTCTGATCTATGGCTATCGTTTCACCGATGGCGCGCCCCCGCAACCGGTGGATTCGACCGAGGCGCTGGCGTGGCTGGCGAGGGGCGAGCGCGCCGACGGCTTCCTCTGGCTGCATTTCAACTTCGCGCACGCCGCGTGCGAGAAGTGGCTCAAGCAGCAGATGCACCTGCCCGAAGAGTTCTACGAAAGCCTGAGCGAAGGGTCGCGCTCCACGCGCATCGAACATTCCGACGATTGGCTGCTGGCCGTCATCAACGACGTGATTTTCGCGTTCGACATCGCGCAGTCCGAGATCTCGACGCTGCGTGTGGCGGCCAACGCCCGCCTGCTCGTGACCGGACGCGTGAAACCGTTGCGCTCCATCGACAAGCTACGCGCGTCCGTCAAACGGGGTGACGCCTTCCGCTCGCCGCTCGCCTTGCTCGTGCACCTGCTGCGCGATCAGGCGGACGTGCTTGAGCGCATCGTGCGCGAGACGAGCCGCCGCGTGGACACCGTCGAAGACCGCCTGTTGCAACAGCGCATTGAGAGCAACCGAGCCGACCTCGGGTCGTTGCGGCGGGTGCTCGTGCGCCTGCAACGTCTGCTCGCACCGGAGCCGGCGGCGCTCTTTCGTCTGCTGAGTCGCCCGCCGATTTGGGGCCATGCCGACGACGTTCAGGAATTCCGTCAGGCGACGGAAGAGTTCGCCGTCGTCCTCAATGACTTGTCGGCGTTGCTCGAGCGCATCAAGTTGCTTCAGGAAGAAATTGCGGCAATGGTCAGCGAGCGCACCGACCGCACCATTTACACGCTGACGGTCGTGACCGTACTCGCATTGCCCATCAACATCGTGGCGGGCTTTTTCGGGATGAACGTCGGCGGCATTCCGCTCGCGGATCATCCGCATGGCTTCTGGGTGCTGGTGTTTATCGTCGCGACGGGCACTGCGGCCGCTGGCTGGTGGGCGTTCCGGCGGCGGCCGGACTGAGGTCCGGACCGCCACGGCCCAAGGGGAGTCGGTTAAACGTGCGGGGCTATCCGCGCTTGCGCGTCAGTGCCAGAACTTCATCAGCAGCGTTGCGATCACCACCATCCCGGCACCGCCGATACGCGTGGAAATCTGCGCGAACGGCATCAGTCCCATGCGATTGGACGACGACAGAATCGCCACGTCGCCCGTGCCGCCCAGACCGCTATGACAGGCGGTGACGATGGCCGACTCGACCGGGAACATCTTCAGCCACATGCCGACGAAGAATCCCGAGACGACCATCGCGATCACCGTCGAAGCGCAGATCACGAAATAGGCCGTCGAGAACGCACCGACGAGTTTGTCCCACGACACGAACAACGTCCCGAGCCCGACCAGAATCGCGAACGTCAGGTTCGTCGACATGAACTTGTACATCTGATACGCGCCGGTCTCCATGCTTTGCGGAATCAGGCGCGACACCTTCAGCACCGCTGCTGCGACGATCATCAGCACCGGCCCCGGAATGCCGGTCACGGGCGCGAGCAATGCGCCGAGAATGAACAGCGTGCACGCGAGCAGCAAACCGTGTCCCATCAGACGCAGATCCAGCGCGTGTTCTACGTTCTGCCCTTCGAGCAGCACGCGATCTTCGCCGCTGCGCACGAGCATGCCGTTGCCGTTGTATTGCGGACGCTTCTCACCGAAGCGCTTGAGCAGCCCCGCCGAAAGAATCGCCACGACATTGCCGATGAGCGCAGCGGGGACCATCGTCGCGATCAGATGCCCCTGTGTCTCGCCCGTGATCTCCGAATAGCCGATCGACAACGGCAGAATGCCCTCGCCGATACCGCCACCGAGAATCGGCATGACGATGAAGAAGAACGTGTGACGCGGGCTGAAGCCGAACGGCACCCCAGCGAGGCATCCGGCAGCAATCGCGGCGAGTGTGCCGATCAGCAGCGGCACGAACATCTTCAGAAAGCCCTGAATCAGGATTTTCCGATTCATGCCGAGCATGCTGCCCGCCACCAGACACGCGATGTAGAGATATTGCAGGTTCGCCGTCTTCATCGTGACGGTGATCGCCTTGAAGATCGCGTCGTCCATCAGCCCGTTGCCGAGCAATGCGGCAGGTACGAACAGACAGAGAATCGCGGGGCCGCCGATGTGCTTGAAGACCGGAATCCCGCCACCGATCTCGCCGAGCAACATGCCTGCGATCATCAGCACCGCGAAGCCGCCGATCATGTCGGCGGGCAGGCGTCCGGTGACAGCCGCAAGACCGGTGATGACGGCAATGGCGACGAACATCGGCAGCGGTGCGCCGCCGATGGTGAATTTCGACATCAGAGAGGGGGCGGCGAGCGGCGTCGCGCTCGCCTGAGTGGCCTGGCTTTTCATGGTGTCTCCTGAAAGGATGGAATACCTGTCCGGTGAGGGCGCTTGCGGTACCGGCTGACGGCCGTGCGCCTCTTCTCACTCAGGCGGTACGTTGTTGTCTGGGCAGATCGATTTGCATCCAGGGGAATTCGGTGCGATGGCGGGCTTCGAATGTGGCGATGGCGTCGCTGTCCTTGAGCGTCATGCCGATCATGTCGAGACCCTCCACGAACATGCGCTTCTGACGCGGCGGCAGATCGAACGCGAACGACTCGCCGCTTGCCGTCACCACACACTGGCGCTCGACGTCGATAGTCAAAGCGTTTTGCGCGGGATCGCTCACGGTCTCGGTCAGCTTCGCGATCGCTTCCGGAGCCAGCACGATCAGCAACAGACGGTTGTTCTGCGCGTTGAAGTAGAAGATCTCGCCGAAGCTCGGTGCGATGACCGCTTCGATCCCCGATTGCTGCAACTCCCACACCGCGTGCTCACGGCTCGACCCGCAACCGAAGTTGGCCCCGGCCACCAGAATGCGTGCGTCGCGATACGCCGCACGGTTCAGCACGAACGTGTCGTCGGGTGTGCCGTCGGCATTCGTGCGCAGGTCGTACAGCACGCCGCGCGCGAGGCCGGACTTGTCGATGCCCAGCAGAAATTGCTTGGGCATGATCTGGTCCGTATCCAGATTGTTCAGCGGCAGCGGGGCGGCCGTGCCAGCTACGATCGTGTGCTCAGCCATGAGCGGTCTCCTTGCGAATATCGACGATGCGCCCGGCGATGGCGGCGGCGGCGGCCATGGCGGGGCTCATCAGATGCGTGCGTGCGCCGCGTCCCTGACGTCCCTCGAAATTGCGGTTGGTGGTCGATGCGCATCGCTGACCGGGCTTGAGAATGTCGTCGTTCATGGCGAGGCACATCGAGCAGCCCGGTTGACGCCATTCGAAACCGGCGTCTTTGAGCGCATCGGCAATGCCTTCACGCTCGGCCTGATCGCGTACGCGGCCCGACCCCGGCACGACCATCGCCCGTACGCCGTCGGCCACCTTGTGACCTCGCACGATCTCCGCAATCGCGCGCAGGTCTTCGATACGTGCGTTGGTGCAGGACCCGATGAAGACATGATCGATGGGCAAGCCATCGAGCGACTGACCGGCGTCGAGCCCCATGTAGCCCAGCGCTTTCGACGCGTTGTGGCGCTCGACTTCGTCTTCCGACAGCGAAGGAATGCGTGCGTTGATCGCAATGGCCTGATCGGGGCTCGTGCCCCACGTCACGAAGGGCGCGACGTCGGCGGCATCGAAACGGTGCGTGATATCGAAAGTGGCATCCTCGTCGGAGCGCAGCGCGAGCCAACGGGTTTTGGCGTCGTCCAGCGCGTCGCCGGACAGATCGCGAATGTGATCGCCGACGTATTGCAGCGTGGTGGCGTCGGGGGCGATGAGCGCGCCGCGCGCGCCCGCCTCGACGGTCATGTTGCACAACGTCATGCGGGCTTCGGCAGACAGTGCTTCGATGGCCGCGCCCGTGTACTCGACGACGAAACCGCGTGCGCCTTGCGCCCCGATACGGGCAATGATGTACAGCACGAGGTCTTTTGACGTGGTGCCGCCTGCCAGCGTGCCGTCGACGTGGATGCGCATGTCGCGTGCCACACGGTAAATGAGCGTTTGGGTCGCCAGCACGTGTTCGACTTCCGACGTGCCGATGCCGAAACCCAGCGCTCCGAGTGCCCCGTAGGTGGTCGTGTGGCTGTCGCCGCAAAGCACCACCATGCCGGGGCGGATCAACCCCAGTTCCGGGGCCACGACGTGTTCGATGCCTTGCTCCGGGTCCGTCACGTCGAACAGATGAATGCCGTGCTTCTGGCAGTTGCGGGTGAAGTTCGCGGCCTGATGGGCGGCCGCGTCGATCACGATGGTGCGCTTGCCGACCGGCACCGGGTGCGTGGGAATGACGTGATCTACGATCCCCATCTGCTTCTCCGGGCAGCGCACCGGCAGGCCCTTCTCGGCCAGTCCCGCGAAGGCTTGCGGGCTCGTGTACTCGTTCATGATGTGCAGGTCGGCATAGAGCGCGACGTGCTGCGCATCGACGTCGAAGGCCGTATGGCTTCGCACGATCTTTTGGTAAAGCGTTTGTCCCATGAGGTACTCCACGAAGGGGGCGGTCGTCGTTTTGCTGTGTCTCGCAACCTTGCGTGCAGTCTAATTCGTTCATAGAATCGCAAAATGCATATTCGCTTAACCTATTTTTAAGTTGAATTTAATAATGGATGCCATTGCCGATCTGGAATTCTTCGCCCGTCTGGTGACGTTAGGCAGCCTGTCGGCGCTGGCGCGCGACCTTGGCGTGACGCCCCCGGCAATCAGCGCGCGGCTGAGCCAGTTGGAGCGACGGCTGGGCGTCAAGCTGCTGAACCGCACTACCCGCCGACTGGCGATGACGCACGAGGGCGAGCTGTATCTCGGCACCGGCTCGAAGATCATCGAACAGGTGCAGGAGCTTGAGCGCATGGTGTCGAGCAGTCGCGACTTGCCGCGCGGTCTGCTGAAGGTGAACGCGACGTTCGGCTTTGGACGCCGCCATGTCGTGCCCGCGCTATCCGAATTTCGCGAGCAGTATCCCGAGGTCGAAGTGCAGCTCGATCTGACAGACCGACCGATGAATCTGGCCGAGTTCGCGTTCGACGTCGGTATTCGCTTCGGCGAACTGCCCGACCAGCGCGTGGTGGGTCGACGCATCGCGGCGAACCGGCGTCTGGTGTGCGCGTCCCCGAAATACCTGGCGCGCCACGGCGTGCCGAAGGTGCCCGACGATCTGCGCAATCATCTGTGCATCGTGCTGCGCGAGAACGACACCGCATACGGCACGTGGCATTTCACCAAGGGCAAGCGGCACGAACTGGTAAAGGTGCACGGGGCGATGAGCAGCAACGACGGCGAGGCGACGCTGCGCTGGGCGCTCGACGGGCACGGTGTGCTCGTGAGGTCTGAATGGGATGTGCAATCCGCACTGGCGTCGAATGCACTGACGCAATTGCTGAGCGACTGGGCGTTACCGGCCGCGGATATCTACGCAATCTATCCGGAGCGGCTCAATCTCTCGGCCAAGGTACGGCTCTTTGTCGAGTTTATGGAGCGCTATCTGGCACGTGAATTGAATCGGGATGTCGGCGGCACCGCGCACTGAATTAAAAATATTCGCGTATCGCACGTGCATGACCTCAGCACGCTGCGCGAGGGCGGTGAAGTGTTGCGGCGGCTCGCTAGCACCGATGTGCTGACGGGCATCGCGAATCGCGCGAGCTTCTATCGCGACGCGGAAGTGGCGTCGACTCGGTTGCGACGAGGGGCAGGGCTACCTGTTCGGGGTGCCCATGCCTGCGGTCGAATTCGGGGCGATGTTCGACGTGGGACGTCAGTTGCATCAAGCGTAAGCGCGACGCGACGCGACGCTGCGCCGCTTACCCCGACGGGTGTGGCGGCGCAGGCATTTCACTTTATTGCGTCACTTCCTAACTTCGCTTCTTTCGGCGGCTGAATCATCTTCCAGCCGTTGCCTGCCGGATCGCGGAAACCGGCATCGACGCTGCCGTAGCGGTCCACCGGCTCTTGCGTAAATTCCACGCCTTTCTCCTTGAGTCGCGCGTAGTGCGCGCGGCAGTCGGCCACGTAGAGCACGAGCGGCGGCATGGCGCCCTTGGCGACCATGGCACGCAGCGTCTACGCGGTGGCGTCGTCGTGAATCGGTGCACCGGGCGCAAACAGGCCGAGCTGGAACGTGGGCTGATCGGGATGCTGCACGGTCAGCCAGCGGTACGGGCCGTTGCGCACATCGGTGTGAACGCGAAAACCGAGCTTGTCGACATAGAACGCGAGCGCTTCGTCCTGATCGTCGACATACAGCCCCACCACGCCAATTCCTTCGTTCATAAGACCTCCTCGTTGGTTGATGGAGGGACTTTACCGCCGGCCATGCGGCGGCGCTTCTCCAAAACTGCGATGTTGAGATCGGGCCGCTGTGCCGCCTTCAGGACGCAGCCCGGCACCTGAGCCGGTGGCGCGCCACTGGCCCGTACCTGCTCGCGAAATTCGCCGGGACTCTGTCCTGTGATGTCGCGAAAGATCCGTCCGAAGGTGCCGATGCTCTCCCAGCCAGTCGCAAAGGCGATTTCCGTGATGTTGAAGTCGGTGTCGCGCAGGAGCGTACTGGCCTGTTCGATGCGCCGGGTTAGCAAATAGCGATGCGGGGGGAGTCCGAAGGCCTGTTTGAACGAACGGGAGAAGTGCGCCTCGGACGTGCCGCTGACCTCCGCGAGTCGCTTGACGGGCCACGCCTCGTGCGAGGCGGCATCCATGCGGTCCCTGGCGCGCAGCAAGCGGCGAAGCAGTGCAGGCGACTGCATAGAGGCGAGCGCAGGCGGCTCGGTGGACGTGGCGCTTGTCGGAGTGGTGGCGGGGCTGCGTGCTTTGGCGGGCATGAGGGCTGACGGCGCAGGGAAGGGTGTGGGTAGTTTAGGCCCAACCCACGTCATGCCGTTCAGGCAGCCGCTAACGTGAAGCAGTGATCAATACGCGCATGTTCGTGAAATCGATCTTTGCGCAGATAAGGCTCGATTTTACGAACACGAAGCGTCCGGTGTTCGACGCATCCCGGGCACCCTATCCACCGCCGACAATACCGCTTCCGGTGTAATCGACGTCGTGCATTCGAACGCACGTTCTGTGCCTTTGTGGCGCGGGCAGAAGTGGAAGTCGTCGTGGTTGTAGCGGATGGCGGGGTCGTGCCAGCAGCCCGTGCAGACGGCGGGGTTGATCACGCGGTACGGGGTCGCGAACTCGTTGTGCGGCAGGGTAAAGCCGGAGATGAGGACCGTCGGTGTGTCCATCGTCCACGCCAGCCACGACAGGCCGCTCGACAAGCCGACGAAGGCGCTCGCGTGCATCAGCCAGCGCGCGCGTTCGGTCAGCGGCAGGTCGCCCGTCGCATCGATGGCCCCCTCGGGGATCGATTGCCAGAAATCGTTCTTGCCGTAGCGCGGTTTCTGATCGACGCACACCACCTGAAAGCCACGCTCACGCAAGCCTGCAACGACGGTGTCCCATCCCCCTGGCCGATTCCAGTACTTGCACTGCGCCGTGCTTTGCACGGCGATGCAGACATAGGGCTCGGCCATCGGACGTGACACGTCCGGCAGCGCTGTCTTCGCCCGTGCTTCCGAGTCGTCGACGCCGAGAATGTGTGCGGCCGTACGGTGCAGTCCCGTCTCGCGAAAGTCGCGGGGTTGCTGGGTGAACTCCTTATCGTCGAAGAACAGACCGACGTTGTAGGTCGCGTAGTACTTGCGCCGCTCCACCTTCTCCTGAGCAACGAATTCGACGTCGGGATGCGCGTCGCGGAACAGCGCGGCCACCGCTGGCGTGACCACGCACGCCAGCCGACAGCCATGCACGTCCTTGAAACGCAGGGCGTACGGAATCCATCCCAACACATCGCCCAGGGCCGCCAGCGGAATCTGGATCAGCACATCCTGATCGCGCAGGTCGAAGCGATGCTCGAAGACCACCACGTCGTTCAGCCAGATCGTGATGCCATATGGCACGTAGTACTTCGCGGGGCTGCGCACCACGCCCGACGACAGCGAGACTTCCGTGAGCGTGCTGTCGTCGCGCAAATCGCTGATGCGCACGCGCCACGGCAGTGGCTGACCGAAGTCGGGGATGACCACGCGCGCGCCGTCGTTGAAGTCGAAGCGCAGCCCGGCAGGACCGACCTGCGTGGGTAGCAGCGCCGGGGCCAGAAAGATCTGCTGCGCAGACGCGACGAATGGGGTGACGGGGGGCGAGACAAGCGGCGTCCCGGCCGATGCAGGGGCGGCCGATGTCGCGGTGTTCTGAATGGGGAGGGGGACGGCGTCGTTCATGAGCCACACAATACGACGGACACAAATCTGGCAATCGTGCGGGAAACGAGCTGAAAAGGCCTCATTTCCCGAAATTCGCCGGTTTTGACGGCAAAGGGACTTTCAGCGCCTTTCGGGGGACATGTCGGCAAGGTATTCGCGCGACGTCAGGTCCGGCACAGACGCGCGAAGCGCAGAACGCTCAGGACGTCCCCGCCATCAACTGATACTGGGCGCGCAGCGCCTGCGTAAAGCGCCGGTGCGTCTCGCGCGGGTTCTCGCGGCGGGTGAACATGGCCACCGGCGGCAGCGTCCACGTGAGCGACCAGGGCACGATGGCCACGCCCGCGATACGCACCAGTTCCTCGGCGATATCGGCGGGTAGTAACGACACGGCGCGCTCGCTGCTGGCCAGCAATTCGCCCGTCAACCGGGACGAAAAGCTCTCCACCACAGGCACGGGCGGCACCACCCCGGCATGCAGGAACAGGTCGGAGAGCTGGTCGCGCATCGGCGTATTCGGCGCGCCCATGACCCAGTCGAGTTCCGCCAGTTGCGCCCACACCGGGGCGCTGCGCCCCAGCCGGGCCGCCAGACGACGGCTCGCCACGACGCGCGGGGCCTGATGGTGCAGGACTTCGAACTGCACCTGCGTGACGTCGACGTTCGCCGCTGCGCGGGCGATCACCACGTCCAGCGTGTGATCGCGCAATTGCGCCATCAGCGATTCGCTGGTGCCTTCGTGCAGGGTGACGGTCAGGCGTTGGGGAATCTGGGCCAGCGTCTGCTGGATGGCGGCGCAGAGGATCTTGCCGGAGATGTACGGGATCACGCCGACCTGAAGGCGGGCCGCATGCCCGGCCATGACGGCTTCGATATCGCGGGTCAGGTGGTCGAGATCGTGGACCATCGCCTGCGCGCGGGCCAGCACGACGTCGCCAAGCGGTGTCGGCGTCATGCCGCGCGGGGTGCGGTCGAAGAGCGGGCCGCCCAGCATGCTTTCCAGCTCGGCCAGCGCGCTGGTCACGGCTGGCTGGCTCGTCGCCATATGCTCGGCCACGCGCGTGAGCGAGCCGTGCTGCTGAATCTGCAACAACAGCACGAGATGACGCATCTTGAGCCGGGTCGTCAGCCGCCGGACCACTTCCCCGGTATCGAAAGGCACCGCCACCATCTGTCCTGAACCCCTGAAACCCCCGATGTTCGGGGCTTATATCGAAAATATGATGCCCCCATAGTAATTCAGAATCGTCGCCCGCTGGCGTCTCCCTAGAATGGCCTCACCTGTACGCGCCAAGGTCGACAGCCGTCATCAGAACGGTTCGCCGCGCAAAACAGAGCGAGACACAAGTTCAGAGAACCTACGAGGACGACATTGCCATGAGCAACAGCAACGATCACCAGGCCGCCCTGGAGTATCACCAGTTCCCGACCCCGGGCAAGATCTCCGTGACGGCCAGCAAGCCGCTCGTCACCCAGCGCGATCTGGCGCTCGCCTACACCCCGGGCGTCGCTATTCCGTGTCAGGAAATCGCGGCCGACCCCTCGGCATCGTTCAAGTACACCGGCCGTGGCAACCTCGTGGGCGTGATCACCAACGGCTCCGCCGTGCTCGGTCTGGGCAACATCGGCGCGCTCGCCTCCAAGCCGGTCATGGAAGGCAAGGCCGTCCTCTTCAAGAAATTCGCTGGCATCGATGTGTTCGACATCGAAGTGACCGAGAGCGACCCCGACAAGCTGGTCGACATCATCGCCAGCCTCGAAGCCACGTTCGGCGGCATCAACCTCGAAGACATCAAGGCCCCGGAGTGCTTCACGGTCGAGCGCAAGCTGCGCGAGCGCATGAAGATCCCCGTCTTCCACGATGACCAGCACGGCACCGCCATCACCGTGAGCGCCGCGTTCATCAACGGCCTGAAGGTCGTGGGCAAGGACATCCGCGAAGTGAAGGTCGTGACCTCGGGCGCGGGTGCCGCAGCCCTCGCCTGTCTGGACCTCATGATCGACCTCGGCCTGCCTCTGGAGAACATCTGGGCGACGGATATCGACGGCGTGGTGTTCGAAGGCCGTACGGTCGGCATGGACCCGGACAAGGCGCGTTTCGCCCAGAAGACCGACAAGCGCACGCTCGCCGAAGTGATCGACGGCGCCGACGTCTTCCTCGGCCTGTCCGCCGGTGGCGTGCTCAAGCCGGAAATGCTCAAGAACATGGCCGCCCGTCCGCTGATTCTGGCGCTGGCCAACCCGACCCCGGAAATCTTCCCGGAAGACGCCCGTGCCGCCCGTGAAGACGTGGTGCTCGCGACCGGCCGTTCGGACTTCCCGAACCAGGTCAACAACGTGCTGTGCTTCCCGTACATCTTCCGCGGTGCGCTCGACGTGGGTGCCACCACCATCACGCGCAACATGGAAATCGCCGCCGTGCACGCGATTGCCGGTCTGGCGCAGGAGGAACTGAACGACTCCGTCGCCAATGCCTACGGCGCGTACGACCTGTCGTTCGGGCCGGAATACCTGATTCCGAAGCCGTTCGACTCGCGTCTGATCGTGCGCATCGCGCCGGCCGTGGCGCGCGCGGCGATGGAAGACGGCGTGGCCACGCGTCCGATCACCGACTTCGACGCCTACGCCGACCAGTTGCAGCAGTTCGTGTACCACTCGGGCGCGTTCATGAAGCCGATCTTCTCGGCCGCGAAGCAACTCGTGCGTGACGGCGGCAAGTCGCGCATCGTGTTCGCCGAAGGGGAAGAGGAGCGCGTGCTGCGCGCCGTGCAGGTGATCGTCGACGAGAAGCTGGCGCGCCCGATTCTGGTCGGTCGTCCGGAAGTGCTGCTCGCTCGCATCGAGAAGTTCGGTCTGCGTCTGCGTCTGGGCGAAGACGTCGAAGTCACCAACCCGTACTACGACGAGCGTTTCCACCAGTACTGGACCAGCTACTGGGAGCTGCGTTGTCGCGACGGCATCACCAAGGAAATGGCGCGTGTCGAGATGCGCCGCCGTCTCACGCTGATCGGCGCGATGATGGTGCGTCTGGGCGACGCCGATGGCATGATCTGCGGCACGGTCGGTGCGTATCACGACCACCTGCGCTTCGTCGATGAAGTCATCGGCAAGCAGCCGGGCGCGAACACCTACGCCGCGATGAACATCCTGCTGCTCGACAAGCGCACGGTGGCACTGGTCGACACGCACGTGAACGACGATCCGACGGCCGAACAGATCACCGAGTTCACACTGGCGGCGGCGAAGCAGATGACGCGTCTGAACCTCAACCCGAAGGTCGCGCTGCTCTCGCGCTCGAACTTCGGCTCGGGCAGTGCGGCGTCGGGCACGAAGATGCGCCGTGTGCTGGAGATGGTGACTACGCAAGCGCCGGATCTGGAGATCGACGGCGAAATGCACGGCGACTGCGCGCTCGACGAAGGTCTGCGCAGCCGTATCCTGCCGCATTCGCGTCTGAAGGGGGCCGCCAATCTGCTGGTGTGCCCGAACGTCGACTCCGGCAATATCGCCTACAACTTGCTGAAGACGGGCGCGGGCAGCAACGTCGCCGTCGGCCCGTTCCTGTTGGGCGTGGGCGCACCGGTCAACGTGCTGACGTCCAGCTCGACCGTGCGACGCATCATCAACATGACGGCCCTGACCGTCATCCAGGCCAATCGCGACTGAAGTCGACCCGACGTCGATGCTCCGGCAGTTGTTCCGGGGCGCGACGTCGATCGCGATGCGCCAGACGGCTTAGCCGTCGAGTGAGTCTTGCAAGCCCCGGCAGGGTTGG
The DNA here is from genome assembly GCF_000972785.3 of Pandoraea oxalativorans. Lineage (NCBI taxonomy): Bacteria > Pseudomonadati > Pseudomonadota > Betaproteobacteria > Burkholderiales > Burkholderiaceae > Pandoraea > Pandoraea oxalativorans. The sequence goes on along the minus strand of NZ_CP011253.3, from coordinate 4,375,143 downwards.
CACACGTATCGATACGATGCGCTGCCAGCCTCGCCGGGGTTTTGCTTTTGCGTGTGCCGGATCGCTTGCTCGCGGTTGCAGGGGGTTGCCCAGCAGCGTCGTGCAAAGCCAGTCGAGCGCAGTGCACATCACGAAGTAGATCAGCGCCACGAACGCGAACACCTCCGCCGGGTAGACCATGAGCCGACTGTTGACCTGTGTAGCGACGAACGACAACTCCGCCACGCCGACGATGTACGCGAGCGATGTGTCTTTCACCAGCGAAATCCACTGATTGACGAACGACGGCGTCATGATGCGCAGGGCCTGCGGCAGCACGACGTGGCGCAATGTCTGCACGCGCGTGAGGCCGAGCGACATACCGGCCTGCCATTGCGCCGTGCCCACGCCGCGAATCCCCGCGTAGACCGTGTGCGAGAGATACGCGCCGCCGATCAGCGCGAGCGCGCACGCTACCGTGGCGAGCCCGGGCACGTCGACGCCGAACAGAATCGGCAGCAGAAAGTACGTCCAGAAGATCAGCATCAGCACCGGAATGGCGCGAAAAAAACCGATCACGAACGTCAGCGCCCAGCGCGCCGGGCCGCCGAGCATCGCAAGGGCAATGCCGCCCGCCAGACCCAGGACACCGGACGCCACTGCGCTCACTGTGGCGAGCACCAGCGTGAGCGCGGCGCCGGAGAGCGGACCGTCGGGAAAGTCCCCCCAGAGCAGGTAGGGCAGGTTGTCGAAGACGGCGGAGAAATTCATGAGGACTTCCGGGAGATCGCTGGCGTCGGGCGCGGTGGGATCGGTGAGATCGGCGAGATCGGCGAGATCGGCGAGATCGGCGAGATCAACGCGAAGGGGCGGTGGCGTGACGATGTGTCGTGACCATGCTGACGGCTTCGATCAGCGCAATCGCACCGACGTAAAGCAGCGTGGCGATGCCGAACGCCTGAAACGTCTTGAACGTTTCCGTCTCGACCTGACGTGAGGCATACGAGAGTTCCGCGAGGCCGATCGCCATCGTCAGCGACGAGTTCTTCACCACGTTCATGTATTGCCCGAACAACGGTGGCATCGCGATGCGCACCGCCTGCGGCAGCACGACATGACGGAAGATCGCGAAGCGGCTCAGGCCGAGCGCGGCGGCTGCGTGCGTTTGTCCGGCAGGCACGCCTCGCAAGCCCGCGCGAATCTCTTCGCCGATGAACGCCGTTGTGTAAAGCGTGAGGCCGATGAAACCGGCGAGCGTCTCCAGCGTGGGCCAGCGAATGTCGAACAGCACGACATGCCAGACATGTGCCTGCGAGAGCCATTGCACGGCACTCGCAGGCAGCAGCGCTGCGACGCCGAAGTACCAGAAGAAGAGCTGGACGAGCAGCGGTGTGTTGCGCATGAGCGCAACGTACGCGGTCGCGGGGCGGGCGAACAACGCGCTGTGCGAGTTGCGCGCCACGGCCAGCCCGAAGCCGAGCAGCGTCGCCGTGGCGCTGGCCGCGAGAGCCAGTGCGACGGTGACGCCGAAGCCCGTGAACAGCCAGTCGAGATACTTCGGAGCGAGCCAGTCGGTCACGCCTTGTCGCCGATCTTGAACAGACGCGGCAACGGCTGGGCCGACTTCGGACCGAACCAGCGGTCGTAGATGTTGGCGGCGGTGCCGTCCTTTTCCAGATCGCGCAGCGTGTCGTTCACGAACGTCGTCAGCCGCGCCTCGCCCTTCGGTACGCCCACGCCCATGTAGTCGTTTGAAATCGTGAAGGCAGGGATCTCGTAGTTCTGCTTGTCCGGCACATTGGCGAGCAGGCCGACGAGCTTCGGCCCGTCCTGCGTGATGGCCTGCACAGTGCCCGTGCGCAGCGCGGCGAAAGCGAACGGTGTGTCGTCGAACGCGACGATGGTCGCTTTCGGGAATTTCTCACGAAGCGTAATTTCGTTTGTCGTGCCCTTGTCTGCACCGATGCGCAGCGCACTCAACTGATCCGGCGACGACAACGTGCCTTTTTTCGCGAGGAACTGCTGGCCCGAGGAGAAATAGGGAATGCTGAAATCGACCTGCTTGGCGCGCTCGTCCGTGATCGTGAAGTTGGCCAGTACGAGATCGACCTTCTTCGACGTGAGGAACGGAATCCGGTTGGCCGGGTTCGTCGGTTGCAGTTCGAGTTTCACGCCGAGCTTGTCGGCGAGTGCCTTCGCGTAATCGACGTCGAGGCCGACAATCTTGTGCGACTTCGCATCGACGTAGCCGAACGGAGGATTGCTGTCGAACGTTGCGACGCGCAGCACGCCTGCCTTCTTGATGTCGTCGAGCTTGTCGGCGTGCGCGGCGAGTGGTGCGAGGGCGGCGATGGACAGCAGTGCCGCAGCGATGGAGGAAACGACAAGACGTGTGCGTGGTTGGCGAATATTATTTTGCATGGCCTGTTGGGCTCCGATGATCAACGATCCGTTGTGTGTCCCTAAGTCGTTCGCGCGTGGGTGATGCGATAAGCGCCGATGGACAGAGAACGACTGAGACCTCGCTGCGGGTAGCAGCGAGCGGATGCCTACGATAACGGCGCACGTGCTCACGCCCAACCAACCGATTTTTCTTAGCAAAACGCCGGCGCTTATAAGCGCCGGCGTTTCGATGCCACGTCTCGAATCAGCAACGATTACCCGTGATAGCGGTCATGATCGTGATCGTGGTCGCCATGGTCGCCGTGGCCGCGATTGTCATGACGGTCCGGGCCGCCATGATCCCATCCGCCACGGTTCAGTTCCCAGCCATGCGGGCCCTGATGCCAGGCCGGTGCACGGTAGGCGTAACCCGGACGGGCACGCTCCCAGTGACCGGCGCGCCAGTCGTGACGATGGCCGTCCCAGTCCCAGAAGCCCGGGGCCCAGACGTAGCCCGCACGCGGCGGCGGCACCGGTTCATAACGCGGCGGCGGCGGTGCGCCGATGCTGATGGACACGCCCACCTGGGCGTGCGCCGGTGCGATGGCAAAGCCGCCTAGCGTGGCAGTAACGAGTGCGATGGTCAGCGTCAGTTTTTTCATTTTCGCCCCCTTGTAGCGAAGTTTGAGTACGCCTTCATCGTACGAGGGGGCGCGTCGGTTACGAAGCTAATAGTCGTAAGAAAATGTTGAAATTGTTTCGATCCATCCCGCGAAAAGCCGCGTAAACATTCACTTCGGCGACGTTGGCCATCGTTCGGCTTTCGGTCGACGCCTGGTCAACTGTGTCAGCGAATACTCACAACGACGGCGCACGCTGATGCCGGTACTCCTGCGTGCGACCGCCATAGCCATACGCCGCAGCACGCGCGTCGATCACCTGGATGTACGAGCATTCGTGCACGTTGCCAAGCAAGCCGGACAGCGATTCGAATACCTGTGCAATGAACCGCGCCTTTTCGGCTTTCGTATTCGTTTCGTCCGTCACGCTGATATCCAGATGGAAAGCGTTCTTGCCTTGCTCCGAAAGTGGCGTGCCGCCGATGAACCAACGTTCGTGCGGAATGTAATCGACGCTCACGGCGATGACTTCCGGTGCCTTGTGCAAGATGTCGACAGTCAGTTGCGAGACGATGCGAACGGCATTGCGCGAGAGCGTGTCGTCGGGTGTGCCGGAGAGTTGGAGGACGATGTGCGGCATGGTGAAGCTCCTTGAGAGTGAGAGTCGGTGCAGTGACAACGACTTCAGTCTAGGGAGATATTTGACATCGGAAAAGCGGGAATGTACGATTTCATCCATCGGTTTCTCAAATGGATGAGGTCATGGCTCCCGGATTCGATTTTGACCAGTTGCGTACCTTTGTGGCCGTTGCCGAGGCGGGCAGTCTGTCGGCTGCAGCACCCCGCGTGTTTCTGTCGCAATCCTCGGTCAGTGAGCAGATGCGCAAGCTCGAAGAGCGTATCGGCGTGACGTTGTTCACGCGCGGCAAGCAGGGCGTGGCGACGACGCCGGCCGGCGAGCGGCTGCTCGGGCACGCGAGGCTTCTGCTCGCGCAGTCGGAAAGCGCCTGGCATGACGTGCGTGGTTTTTCGCTCTCGGGAGAGTTGCGGCTAGCGATCACCGACTACTTCCGTCCTGGCGATGTGGCGCGCATGCTCCGGCATCTCGGCGTGGCGTATCCGTCGTTGCGCATCCACGTGACGATTCTGAAAAGCGGCGTAATCGAGAGCGGTTACGACGCGGGTGACTTCGATATCGGCTTGTCGATGCGCATTCTTGGCAAGTCGCTGGGGCGCGATGCCGTCGCAGGCACCCGTGCGCTCGGACGCGAGCCGCTCGACTGGGTGGCGTCTTCGGATTTCACGCTGGACGCGGATGCGCCGCTACCGCTGCTGGTGCTGCCCGACACGTGCGCGTTGCATCGCTTCACGACGCAATGGCTCGACGAGCAGCAGGTGCCGTACACGATCGCGCATGTGGCGTCGGGGGTGGCGGGCTTGCAGTTGGCGCTGAGTGCGGGGTTGGGCGTGGCGTGTCTGAATACGTCGGCGGCGGGCCCATCGCTCGCGCGTGTCGACAAGCTGATGCCGGGGCGGCGCTTGCCGCCGCTGCCGGAAGCCGAGTTTCATCTGCTACCAGCGCGCCGGGGTGAGCCCGAGTGGGTGACGCAGGCCCGCGACGCGCTGGCCGAACATCTGACGACGTCTGCGTCGCTGCCTTCGGCTACATCGGCTATGTCGGCTATGTCGGTTACAGCGCGTTGAGCGGAATCTTCAGATAGCGCGTGCCGTTCGCCTCCGGCGCGGGCATGTCGCCTGCGCGGATGTTCACCTGCACGGCGGGCAGGATCAGCGTCGGCATGTCGAGCGTGCGGTCGCGCGCTTCGCGCATCGCGACGAAGGCGTCCTCGTCGATGCCCTCGTGCACATGGATGTTCGCGCGCCGTTGCTCGCCCACGGTCGTCTGCCAATGCGCCGTGCGCCCAGCCGGTGGATAGTCGTGACACACGTAAAGACGCGTCGATTCGGGCAGGGTCAGCAGGCGTCGGATCGAGCGGAACAACGTGTGCGCGTTGCCGCCGGGGAAGTCGCATCGTGCGGTGCCCACGTCGGGCATGAACAGGGTGTCGCCCACGAAGACGGCATTGCCCACCCGGTACGCCATGTCCGCTGGCGTGTGGCCCGGTACGAACATCGCCTCGGCCTGCAATGCGCCGATGGCGAACGTCTCTCCATCTTCGAACAGATGGTCGAATTGCGAGCCGTCGGGCGGCACGTCTGCGCCCAGATGGAACAGCTTCTTGAAGACGTGCTGCACGTCGCGGATGTGCGCGCCGATGGCGATTCGTCCGCCCACACGCTCCTTGAGCCAGCGGGCCGATGACAGGTGGTCGGCGTGCGCATGCGTCTCGAGAATCCAGTCCACCGTCAGCTTCTGCGCAGCGACGAAGTGGAGCACGCGCTCGGCCGAACCGGTGTGCGTGCGACCGGCCTTCGGGTCGTAATCGAGCACCGGGTCGATGATCGCCGCGCGACCGCCGGGCGCATCGAATACGACGTAAGTCACCGTGGAGGTGACCATGTCGAAAAAGGCTTCGATGTGTGCTGGCGTGGCTGACATGACCGGCTCCTGCGAAAATTTATCGATTCATATATTATAAATCGGTAAAGTGTACGCGTTACACGTGACATCCTGCGAAAGGGCGCGACATTGGGTCGCGGTCCGGTTTCCTGATTTGCATCGATCCTGCCATGCTACGAGTCACTGCGCTATCCCATGTTGCGCCTGTCGCCCCTTCTGAGGCTGTCGCCTGGGCTGCGTCGCTCGACCTCGCGCGCTTGCGTGCCGCTGCGCACGACGCGACGGCGCTGTTGCGTGCCCTCGCCAACGAGGACCGTCTGCTTATCCTGTGTCAGCTCACTCAGGGCGAGCGATCGGTGGGCGAACTTGAAGCGCAGCTCGATATTCGGCAGCCCACGCTCTCTCAGCAACTCGCCGTGCTGCGCAGCGAAGCGCTGGTGACGACCCGACGCGACGGCAAGCGCATCTACTACGCCGTGGCGCAAGGCGCCGTGCTCGCCGTGCTGGCGTGTCTCTACGATCAGTTCTGTCCGCGATCCTGACTCCACGACGGAGCCTCTCCTCATGACACTCGACACCCTTCATTTCACGCCGTGGGCATCGCTTGCGGGTGGTGTGCTGATCGGCATTGCGGCCGTCTGGCTGATGTTATCTGCCGGCCGGATTGCAGGCATCTCCGGCATCGCGGGCGAGTTATTGCGGCCTCGTGCGGGCGACGTGGCCTGGCGCGTCGCATTCATCGTCGGCCTGATGGCTGCACCGTGGGTGTACCGCGCCGTGGCGATCGTGCCTGACGTGCAGGTGGAGGCGAGCACGGCGATGCTCGTCGCTGCGGGCCTGCTGGTCGGCTTCGGCACCCGGCTCGGCTCTGGCTGCACCAGCGGACACGGTGTGTGCGGGCTGTCGCGCCTGTCCTGGCGCTCGCTCGTCGCGGCGCTGTGCTTCATGGCGACGGGACTCCTGACGGTGTATGTCGTGCGTCATGTGCTTCATGTCGGAGGTGCCGCATGAAAAAGATGCTCTTCGCTCTCATCGGCGGCTTGGCGTTCGGGCTGGGACTGATTCTCGCGGGCATGGCGAATCCCGCGAAGGTGCTCGGATTTCTGGACATCGCAGGCAAATGGGATCCGTCGCTCGCTTTCGTGATGGGCGGCGCAATCGCGGTGGGACTCGCGGGGTTTCGGCTTGCGCACTCGCAAGCGCTGGCGTGGACCGGCGAGCCTCGCGCCTGGCCTGCCATGAAGGGTCTCGACAAGCGGCTGGTGAGCGGCGCGTTATTGTTCGGCGTTGGCTGGGGGATCGCGGGGATTTGCCCCGGTCCCGCGCTCGTGCTGCTTGGCGCGGGATCGGGCAAGGCGCTGGTGTTCGTCGTCGCGATGATCGTTGGCATGGCGGTGCATGCCGTCGTGACCTCTGGCGATTCGGCCACGTCTGCCAGCGGGGAAGGGGCGAAGTAACGCCTCCGCTTTCAGTGCTTGCGTGCGAGTTCCGTGCCCGCGTCCGCCGGCAGTTGCCGTGTGACGGGAATGGACAGCCATGAGAAGAGGCCGACCACGAGGAAGGCGGGGATGAAGTCGCTCGCCACCAACTCGGTATGGCCGGCCAGTCGGCTGCTCGCCTGCAGCACCATCCCCGAAATCGTTACCCCAAGCCCCAGGGACAATTGCTGAACGACGCTGGCGAGACTGGTGGCGCGACTTGCGTCCTCGCTCGCGATGTCGGCGTAGACGATGGAGTTCAGACAGGTGAATTGCAGCGAAGGGAAGAAGCCGCCGAACGCCACGACGCCAAGCATGACGATGACCGGCGTATTGTGTGTGAACAGTCCGTACGAGGCGAGCGCCAGCCCGGCCAGTCCGGCGTTCACGATTAGCACCTGGCGGAAGCCGAATCGCGCCAGCACTCGCTGGGCAATCGCCTTCATGAAAATCGCGCCGAACGCCGAGGCGCAGGTGATCATGCCGGACTCGAACGGGTCCATGTGCAGACCTTCCTGTAGCGCCAGCGGCAACAGGAACGGCACCGCACCCAGGCCGATACGAAAGAGCGAACCGCCGAGCACGCTTGCATGGAACGTCGGAATGCGCATCAGACGGAAGTCCAGCAGCGGTGCTTCGACGCGGTTGGCGTGTCGCCAGTAGGCGTAGACGAATACGCCGCCCAGCACGCACATGGCGATCACGACCGTGTCGCTGACCTGATGCTCGCCGATCATCGCCAATCCCAGCATCAGCAGACCGCTGCCGAGTGCCGAGAGGATGAAGCCAATCGCGTCCAGCGGGCCTGCATCGCCACCGCGCTCGTTATCGATGTACTTCCCCGCGAGATAGATGCCGAGCAGGCTCACGGGAATATTGACGAAGAAGATCCAGCGCCAGTGCAGATACGCGGTGATGGCGCCTCCGAGCGGCGGCCCGATGACCGGGCCGAGCAGGGCGGGCATGGTCAGATACCCGATGGCTTTCACCAGATCGTGCTTGGGTACCGCGCGGAAGATCACGAGCCAGCCGACCGGCACCATCATCGCGCCGCCCACGCCTTGCAGGAAGCGGGCAAAGACGAAGGTCGGCAGCGAAAACGACACCGCGCAGAGAATCGAACCGGCCATGAAGATGCCGATGGCGGTGCGGAATACATTGCGCGCACCGAAGCGGTCGGAGACCCATCCGCAGATCGGAATGAAGATGCCCAGCCCGACCACGTATGCGGTGAGCGCCATCTTCAGTGAAATCGGATCCTGATGGAGGTCGCGTGCCATGGCTGGCAGCGAAGTGGTGATCACCGTGGCGTCGATGTTCTCCATGAACAAAGCGCAGGCGATGATGAGCGGGATGATGACGGCGCGCGACACGATGGGGGGAACGGCTGGCGCAAAGAGTCGGATTCTCCCACGATTTAAGCGTCCGCTTCAATCTCGCAAGCGACGTTCATCCCTTATTTGCCGCCAATCGGCGGCGTCCAGCCGGTAAAGCACGTGACGGCGCAGCCGGTGGCCGGGCGGAATCAGCGGGTGCAGAAAGTCTTCGTCGGGGCAGTGGCGCATGCCGATGCGTTGCATTACGGCGCGTGATCGAGCGTTGGCGGGCACCGTGAACGAAACGAGATCGTCCATGCCCAGCGTCTCGAAGGCGTAGCAAGCCGCGGCGTTGGCCGCTTCCGTCGCATATCCCTTCGACCACCAGGCGCGGGCGAGCCGCCAGCCAATTTCCACGGCCGGGACGAAAGGCGCATCGAACCCGACGCGCATCAGTCCGACGAAGCCCCCGAACGGCGTGACGCCAGGGATCTCCAGCGCCCACGGGCCGTAGCCGTGGGTGTCCAGATGCTGCGCCAGCCGCAGCGCGACTGCGTCGCTTTGCGCACGATCGAGCGTCGTCGGAAAGTGGCGCATGACGTCTCGATCGGCGTTGAGCGCGGCGAACAGCGGCAGGTCGCTGGTGCGCCACTGGCGCAGGATCGTGCGGCCAGTCGTGATGGTGGGTGCCTCGGTGTCGAAAGGCGAGGGTGAATCCGAGGCCGTCGTCGATGTCGTCATGCGTTCCTTCATGCGTCTCAATCCGTAGGAGATCGGTGCCAATTCAATTCGGGAATTGGCGAATTCGGTTAATCAGCAAATGCTTAATTCGACCGCCGAGGTTATGGCATTCGATCCGGATGGCCCGACAGTGCTGGCTTTGGCGGGCATCGGGGCGCTGGCGAATTAGCTTATCTTACGAAAACTTCCCGGATTCGTGAAATCAGATTCCCGTATGAGTTTGACGTATACGTCAACAAAAAATGACAGTTTGCCTGGTGCCGCAATTTGTTCGTATGCCGACTCGTGGACGCTCTTCACCTGTAATGCGGACGAGATGTTGACGTATTTCGTTAAATCCTCAACTCAACTTATCCGTAAATTGCGGCAGTCGGTTGAGAATTGTCCGAATGATTGCAGTGCTTCGGATAACAGAATGATCGGAATGCGCTTAAATATTTGTGATCGTATATTTTGATGCGTCGATTTATGTGAAAACGCGATGTGCCGGGCGACTCGAAGGGATAGACGAGGAAAGCTTTCTAACCCTTGCAGCATGAAGCGTGAACCAATAGTGCCGTGTGGAGTCCTCAGCAGCGGCCAGAGGATTCATCTCATATCGCGGCGGAATTGCCGGTGGCCCCAACTTGTTTTCGGAGGGGTTATGGGGTGAAGGATGGTGACGGCAATCCCGGATATATGCCCCGACTCTGTGCATTTTCTGAAGTGTCCCTCGGACAATTCAATGCAATTTCTGCGTCCACAGACTCATTTGATGGAAATGCGGTTTTCAAATTATTAAAACTCGTGCTATTTTAAGTGGCGATCCATTTTTAACAAGGTAAGGACACGCCAGATGGCAAGCTATAAGGAACTCGTCGCGCAACGCGACAAAATCGAAAAGCAGATCGAAGAGGCCCGCGCCCGTGAAGTGGCTCAGGTCATTGCCGCAGTCAAACAGAAGATCGAGGAATACGAACTCACCGCGAAGGATCTCGGTCTTGCGACGACGGACGGCCGCCGCCGCCCGGCCCGCGCGCCCATCGCTCCGAAGTACCGCAACCCCGAGACCGGCGAAGTGTGGTCGGGCCGTGGTCGCGCGCCGAAGTGGATTGGCAAGAACCGCGAGAAATTCCTGATCGCGAAGTAATTCGCCGGCGTTAGCCGGACTGGCATTGCCGGTCACATGCCAGGGAGGTTGGGGAGTCAATATCGCTGTGCCTCACTCGCACAGTCTTTGCCATCTCTCCATCGTGTCCCTGTGAGCAGTAAAGCGCAGCCCAGTAGTCGCATTGCCCCCCAACCCGGATCGCCTGGCTGTGGCTTGATGTGATGCAGTGCCGTAAAAGTCAAAACCCGCCGTTCGTTCATCGACGGCGGGTTTTTTCATTCAGCGGGAATCGGCGCGGGCGTCCGGTATTCGAAGCACTTTGTCCCCCTGTCCGTCGTTCTCTTACCCCTCTGCACCGGGATCGTCCGGCGGGAACATCAACGTGACCTGCAAGCCACCGGAGGCGCGGTTGGCGAAGGAGACGCGTCCGCCGAGTTGCTGAGTGAGCTTATCGACGATGGCGAGACCGAGGCCGCAATGGGCATTGCCGCCGCGCGCCGGGTCGAGGCGCACGAACGGGCGCACGATACGATTGATGTCTTCGTTTGGAATGCCCGGGCCGCTGTCCTCGATCACAAGACGCCAGCCACTTGCGTCTTGCGACGTGCGGATCGTCAGCGGCGCGCGGCCATACGTCACGGCGTTATCGAGCAGATTGTTCACGATGCGCTCCAGATACGTCTGGCGCAGTTTGAAGCCTGGCCCGGCCTGCAAGTCCAGGTCGATGGTGTATCCCAGATCGAGGAACGGCGCGATCAGCGAGGGGATACGGGCTTCGACGGGCGAGGCGGCGCTGTCGAGCTCGACGCCACGCGCGAACAGCAGGAACTGGTCGACGATGCGCGTCATCGATTCGGCGTCGCGGGTGATGCCTTCGCTCATCTGCACGTCGTCGAGCATCTCGGCGCGCAGACGTAGTCTTGCGAGCGGCGTTTTCAGATCGTGCGCAATGCCGGCGAGCATCGTATTGCGCTCCCGGTCGGTCTGGACGATGTCCTGACTCATGCGATTAAAACGCTCAGTCAATTGCCGCAGTTCCAGCGGGCCGCGCTCTTTGACCTGCGTTCGAACGCGATGGGTCGCCAGTTGTTCGGCGGCGGCCGCCATGTCACGTACGGGGCGCTGCAATTGCCACGCGGCGAACAACGCGAAGATGACGGTGATCCCCAGCACGGCGGCCAGACCCGGAAGAATCGTTGCGGTCCCGGGCGGATTTCGTACGGACAGTACGGGTGTCGCAATCCAGTAGTCACGGCCCGGCAGACGCGCCCAGATCCGTGGCGGCGGCGTGCGTTCCACACGCAATTGCGTGCCGGCAGGCAGACGACGGGCGAGTTCGGTCGTCAGGCGCGCGCTCTTGCTGGCCGGTTCGAAAACATCGCCGTGCGCGAACGAGACGGGCACGACCTGAACGAGATCGGGCAGCGTGAGCGTCGAATTACCTTCGTGGACCTCGGACGCCGCCTTGATGATGAACGCCATCTGTTCGGCGGCGTTCTGCACGCGCATCTCGTCGTGATCGCTGCGAAGAATCGTGAGATACGAGAAGTGACTGATGACCAGCGCCGCGATGATAAGCACCGCGAGTCGGCCGAACAGCGTGTCGAAACGGCCCTTCATGCGGTGGCCATGTCGGCGCGTTGGCCGTCGGGAACGAAGATATAGCCGCGTCCGCGCACGGTCTGAATAAAGCGCGGGCTTTGGGCATCCTCGTCGAGCAGACGGCGCAGGCGCCAGATCTGCACGTCGATGCCGCGATCGTTCACGTCGCTGTCGGCACCGTACAGCAGTTCGATAATGCGTTCGCGCGACAAGACCTGCATCGCGTGGTTTACCAGCAGGCGCAGCAGGCCGTATTCACCGTCCGAGAGCGTGAGCAATTGCGAGTCGCGGGTCAGCGTGCGGCTGCGGAAGTCGAGCATGAACGGGCCAAACGCGTAATTCTCGCGCTGCTCCGGAACGGCGGCGTCGGGCGTCTTGCGACGGCGCAGCACGGCGTTGATGCGCGCGAGCAGTTCGCGCGGGCTGAAGGGCTTGCCCAGATAGTCGTCGGCGCCGATCTCCAGTCCGACGATACGGTCGATTTCGTCGCTGCGTGCAGTGAGCAGAATCACCGGCACGTCGTCGTTGCGCGCGCGCAGGTCGCGCAGTGCAGTCAGACCGTCCACCTTGGGCATCATCAGATCGAGCACGATCAGGGCCGGGCGCTCGCGCTCAAGGCGTGCGGCCAGCCCTTCGCCGTCGTGCATGACTGCGACGGAGAAGCCGTGGCGGCTCAAATACTCGCGCAGCAGGTCACGCAGATCGGGATCGTCGTCGACAACAAGAATCTTCATATTCGCTCGGACAGGTTGTGTCGTCATGATAGTGGCCCCGCTGCGCGGCTTTGCACGTGTTTTGTTTCCGGAAATTACAGTCTTGGTCGCCTGTAACGATGCGTAATAATAGTGCGAGCCGCGATAACACAGGAAACACGCGCGGATTTCATCCGGGTCGAGTAAGCTTCGGTCTCTTAATCAGACTGCCTGATGAGCCCTGACGGAATCGGTTTTGCCGGTGTTTCGTCGCGCGTCATCCTTCATCGGCGGTCGGTCTGGCAGTCAATCGCACACCCAATCGCACGTCTCACCTCACGGGAACGCTGCGCCAAGGCACTGCACAGCGATGCACGGCAAGACGATGTAAGGCCTCTGCGGACATGACCGGCAGGCACGTGCGAACCATCGCTCGTCCGGCCGGTCATTTAGCAGCGTCGGACAATTCCGATCGACGGCACAGAGAAAACTCTTGTAACAAGCGATCCCATCGAGCTGTTACAACCGTCTGCTATGCTGGTCAGCCAATGAGGTGCATGCCGCTGTTCCTGGGCTTTCCGGGCAGTTTGCCGCACCGCAGCAAACCAAAGAAAAGAACGTCGTCCGCATTGGACGAATCCGCCAACTACTCCGCTGTTACGAGGAAGTCATGACCGAGCACGGTCCCCACGGTTCCGAAAAACCGAACGGTTCTGAGCGTTCGCCTGCCCCGCAGGTGCCGCCGACGCCCCCGGTTTCGCCGACATCCACCGAGCCGTCGCGCAAGCGCCGTTGGCTTGTGCCGGGCATTCTCGGACTGATCGTCGTGCTTATCGCCGGGGGTGTTTACTACCGTCTGCACTCGCAGAACGCCCAGGGGCCTGCGCAGGCCGGTGGCCGCCGGGGCGGGCCGCCGGCGGGCATGGCGGGCGCGGGCGCGCCGGCTACACCGGTCACAGCCGTCACGGCAAAGACCGGCGACCTGCCAGTCTTCCTCAACGGGCTGGGTACCGTCACGCCGACGCGTAGCGTCACCGTGCACTCGCGCGTGGACGGCCAGCTCATGAAGGTGCATTTCAAGGAAGGCGATCTCGTCAAGGCGGGGCAACTGCTCGCCGAGATCGATCCGCGTCCGTTCCAGGTGCAGGTCACCCAGATGGAAGGCCAGTTGGCGCGCGATCAGGCGCTGCTCAAGAATGCGCAGCTCGACCTCGCACGATACGAAACGCTGCTCAAGCAGGATTCGATTGCCACGCAGACGGTCGACACGCAGCGCGCACTCGTCAAGCAATACGAAGGGACCGTCAAGTCAGATCAGGGCCAACTCGACAATGCACGCTTGCAATTGACCTATGCGAGCGTCACGGCGCCGGTCTCCGGCCTCGCCGGGTTACGTCAGGTCGATCCGGGCAACATCATCCACGCTTCGGATACCAACGGGATCGTCATTATCAACGAGGTCACGCCGATCACTGTCGTCTACACCATTCCCGAAGACAGCCTGCCGAAGGTCGTCAAGCGCTCGCGCGGCGGCGAGACGCTGCCCGTCGAGGCGTTCGACCGGGCAGGCAAGATCAGGCTGGCCGACGGCAAGCTCGCCTCCATCGACAACCAGATCGATACGACGACGGGCACGGTCAAGCTCAAGGCCGAGTTCGCCAACGCCGACGGCATGCTGTTCCCGAATCAGTTCGTCAACGTGAAGATGCTGGTGGACACGCTCAAGGGCGTGACGCTCATTCCGAGCGCCGCGGTTCAGCGCGGCACGCAGGGCAGTTTCGTGTACACCGTCCAGCCGGACCAGACGGTCAAGCTCAAGACGGTGAAGCTCGGACCGACCGACGGCACGAACATGGCGGTGGAGTCCGGGATCGATCCTGGCGAGAAGCTCGTGATCGACGGCATGGACAAGCTGCGCGACGGCGCGAAGGTCGAAGTGATCACGGCAGAGAGCCGAGCCGCAGCGGTCGCGCCGCGCGCCCCGGGCGAGAGGCGTAACGGCAACGGCGGCGGGTCTCGCCGTCAGGCGCAGTGAGCCGCAGTGAGCCATACCCACCAACGTCGCTCATGAATCCGTCACGTCAGTTTATTCTCCGACCGGTCGCCACATCGTTGCTGATGCTGGCGATTCTGCTTGCCGGTTTCGTTGCCTACCGGCTGCTGCCGCTCTCCGCACTGCCGGAAGTCGACTATCCGACCATTCAGGTCGTCACGCTGTATCCGGGCGCGAGCCCGGATGTAATGACCTCATCGGTGACCGCGCCGCTGGAGCGTCAGTTCGGGCAGATGCCGGGCCTGAACCAGATGTCGTCGACCAGTTCGGGTGGGGCGTCGGTGATCACGCTCCAGTTCTCGCTCGACCTCGGCCTCGACGTGGCCGAGCAGGAGGTGCAGGCCGCGATCAACAGCGCCAGCAACCTGCTGCCGAGCGATCTGCCGATGCCGCCGATCTATAACAAGGTCAATCCGGCGGATACCCCGATCCTGACGTTGGCGATCATGTCGAAGACCATGCCGCTGCCGAAGCTGCAGGATCTGGTCGACACGCGCGTGGCGCAGAAGATTTCACAGTTGCCGGGCATCGGTCTGGTGAGCATTTCCGGCGGGCAGCGCCCGGCCGTGCGGATTCAGGTCAACCCGCGTGCCATCACGTCCTATGGGCTGAACATCGAAGACGTTCGTACTTCGATTGCGGCCGCTAACGTCAATCAGGCGAAGGGGAGTTTCGACGGTCCGCTGCGCGCGTCGGCCATCGACGCGAACGACCAGTTGGCGTCCGCAGACGAATATCGCAATCTCGTCATCGCCTATAAGAATGGCGGGCCGATTCGTCTGTCCGACATCGCCGATGTGATCGACGGCGCGGAGAACACCAAGCTCGCTGCGTGGGCCGACACCACCCCGGCCATCGTGCTGAACGTGCAGCGTCAGCCGGGGGCGAACGTGATCGAGACCGTCAATAAGGTCAAGGCTTTGCTGCCGCAATTGCAGGCAGCGCTGCCGGGCAGCATCGACGTGCAACTGCTGACCGATCGCACCACGACGATCCGTGCGTCGGTCTCGGACGTTCAGTTCGAATTGATTCTTGCCGTCGCTCTGGTGGTGATGGTGATTTTCGTCTTTCTGCGCAATGTATCGGCCACCATTATTCCGAGTGTGGCGGTGCCGCTCTCGCTGATCGGTACCTTTGGCGTCATGTATCTCGCCGGCTTCTCGATCAATAACCTGACGCTCATGGCGCTGACCATTGCGACTGGCTTCGTGGTCGATGACGCCATCGTGATGATCGAGAACATCGCCCGGTATATGGAGCAGGGTGAGAAGCCGTTGCAGGCGGCGCTCAAGGGGGCCGAGCAGATCGGCTTCACCATCATTTCGCTCACGTTCTCGCTGATCGCCGTGCTGATTCCGCTCCTGTTCATGGGCGACGTGGTGGGCCGTCTGTTCCGCGAGTTCGCGGTTACGCTGGCGGTTTCGATTCTGATTTCGGCGGTGGTGTCGCTGACGCTGACGCCGATGATGTGCGCCAAGTTGCTGCGTCACGTGCCGCAGGAGAAGCAGGGCAAGTTCTATCGCAAGACCGGCGAGTTGTTCGATCGCATTATTGCGAAGTACGGCGAATGGCTCACGTGGGTGCTTGATCGCCAGCGGGCCACGCTGCTCGTCGCGCTCGGCACGCTGGTGCTGACGGTGTTGCTCTACCTGTGGGTGCCGAAGGGCTTCTTCCCGGTGCAGGACACCGGCGTGATCCAGGGCATTTCCGAAGCGCCTCAATCCATTTCGTTTGCGGCGATGGGCGAGCGTCAGCAGGCGCTCGTCGCGCAGGTGCTTAAAGATCCCGCCGTCGAATCGGTGTCGTCGTTCATCGGCGTGGATGGCGTGAACGCCACGCTCAATAGCGGGCGTTTGCTCATCAACCTGAAAGACAAGGCGGCACGCGGGATCGACGCCTCCGAGGTGATTCGCCGGATTCAGCCCGAAGTCGCGAAGGTCCCCGGCATCGCGCTCTATATGCAGCCGGTACAGGATCTGACGATTGAAGACCGTATCAGCCGCACGCAGTATCAGTTCACGTTGCAGGATCCCAGCCTCGATACGCTGGGCGTCTGGGTGCCGAAGCTGGTCGACAAGTTGCAACACGTGCCGCAACTGGCCGATGTGACAAGCGACTTGCAGGTCAACGGCTTGCAGGCGTATGTGGAGATCGACCGCGATACGGCGAGTCGTCTGGGCGTGACGCCTGCGGCTGTCGATCAGACGCTATACAGCGCTTTCGGCCAGCGCCTGATTTCTACGATCTATACGCAGGCGTCGCAGTATCGCGTGGTGCTGGAAGTGGCCAACGACTTCCAGCGCGGGCCGGATGCGCTCAAGGGTATTTACGTCGCGTCGACGACGGGCGTGCAGGTGCCGCTCACGTCGTTCGCAAAGATTATCGAGAAACCCACGCCGCTGGCGATCAACCATCAGGCGCAATTCCCGGCGGCAACAATCTCGTTCAATCTGGCCAAGGGGGCATCGCTCGGTGACGCGGTGAAGGCGATTACCGAAGCGGAACAGTCCATCGGCTTGCCGGTGAGCACGCAGACGACTTTCCAGGGCGCTGCACAGGCGTTCCAGGCGTCCCTCTCGAATACGCTGTGGCTGATTCTCGCGGCGGTCGTCACGATGTATATCGTTCTGGGCGTGCTCTACGAGAGCTACATTCATCCGATCACCATTTTGTCGACGCTGCCGTCGGCCGGCGTGGGTGCGCTGCTTGCGCTCATGGTTTCGGGCAACGACATCAGCGTCATCGCGATCATCGGCATCATTCTGCTGATCGGCATTGTGAAGAAGAACGCCATCATGATGATCGACTTCGCGCTCGAAGCGGAGCGCGAGCATGGCATGGCACCGCGCGAGGCGATTTATCAGGCGTGCCTGCTGCGGTTCCGGCCGATTCTGATGACGACGATGGCCGCTGTGCTGGGCGCGTTGCCGCTGATGCTCGGCTCCGGTGTCGGCTCCGAGTTGCGTCAGCCGCTCGGTATCACGATGGTCGGCGGTCTCATGGTCAGTCAGGTGCTCACGCTCTTCACCACGCCGGTGATCTACCTGTGGTTCGACCGCTGGGCGATGCGGGCGCGTGCATGGCGCGAGCGTCGCTTCGGACCGTCGGATAGCGAAGGTCACGACGATCATGGCGGTCATGGTGGCCCGGGGGGGGCCGGTCCTGCCGGTGCGGTGACAACGGACGGTCCGGCACGATGAACCTGTCGGCTGTCTTCATCAAGCGCTCGGTCGCGACCGTACTGCTCACCATCGGGGTGACGCTGGCGGGCATCGTTGCCTTCGGGTTGTTGCCGGTCTCGCCATTGCCGCAGGTGGACTTTCCGACGATCTCGGTGTCGGCGTCGCTGCCCGGCGCGAGTCCGGAAACGATGGCGGCCAGCGTGGCCACGCCGCTGGAGCGTTCGCTCGGACGCATCGCCGGTGTTACGGAAATGACGTCGAACAGCACGCTCGGCTCGACCCGCATCACACTGCAATTCGACCTGTCGCGCGATATCAACGGCGCGGCACGCGACGTGCAGGCGGCGATCAACGCGGCACGCAGCTTGCTGCCAACGGGCTTGCCGAGCAATCCGACCTATCGCAAGGTGAACCCGGCGAGTGCGCCGGTGATGATCATTGCGCTGACGTCCGAGAGCATGACACGCGGCCAGATGTACGACGCGGCATCGACCATCCTCGCGCAGAAGATCTCGCAACTCGAAGGGGTGGGCGACGTCACGGTGGGCGGCAGCTCGCTACCGGCCGTGCGCGTCGAACTCAATCCCACGGCGCTCAACAAGTATCAGATTCCGCTTGAGACGGTGCGTACTGCGATTCAGGCCGTGAATGCGAACCGACCGAAGGGCGCGCTTGAAGACGGCGACCGCCGCTGGCAGATTCTTGCCAACGATCAGGCGAAGACCGCCAAGGAATATCTGCCGGTCATCGTCGCCTATCAGGACGGACGTCCGGTGCGACTCTCCGATATCGCCGATGTGGTCGACTCGGTGCAGGACGTGCGCAATGCCGGTTCCGCCAACGGCAAGCCCTCGGTGCTGCTCATCATTACGACGCAGCCCGGTGCGAACATCATTCAGACGGTCGACGGCATCAACAAGATCCTGCCGAACCTGCGCGCTTCGATTCCGGCGGCGATCAATCTCGACGTGGTGATGGACCGGACGCCGACGATCCGGGCGTCGCTCAAGGAAGTCGAGCGCACGCTGCTGATCTCGATTGCGCTCGTGATCATGGTCGTGTTCCTGTTCTTGCGGAACTGGCGCGCCACACTGATTCCGAGCGTGGCCGTGCCGGTCTCGCTGATCGGCACATTTGGGATCATGTATCTGTGCGGCTTCAGTCTCGATAATCTGTCGCTCATGGCGCTCACCATTGCGACGGGCTTTGTCGTCGACGATGCCATCGTGGTGCTGGAGAACATCTCCCGGCATATCGAAGAGGGCTTGAGTCCGTTCGCGGCGGCGCTCAAAGGGACGCGCGAAGTCGGCTTCACCGTACTCTCGATGAGCATTTCGCTGGTGGCGGTGTTCATCCCGCTGCTGCTCATGGGCGGCATCGTCGGCCGCCTGTTCCGCGAGTTTGCGGTCACGCTGTCGGCGGCGATCATGGTCTCGCTCGTCGTGTCGCTGACGACCACGCCGATGATGTGCGCACGGCTGCTCAAAGGGCGGGCCGCGCCGGGTGTGCCCGCCGACACCGCGCCGCTTGCGTCTGAACCGCCCAAACCGCCGTCCGTCTGGATGCGCATGGGCAACTGGACCGAGCGCATGTTCGAGGCGATGCTGCGCGAGTACGAGCGCTCGCTTGCCTGGGCGCTGCGCCACGGTCCGCTCATGCTGCTGATTCTGCTGGCGACGATCTGTCTGAACGTCTGGCTCTACATGGTGGTGCCGAAAGGCTTCTTCCCTCAGCAGGACACCGGGCGGATGATCGGCTTCATTCAGGCCGACCAGGCGATCTCGTTCCAGGCCATGGAGAAGAAGCTCGCAGACTTCATCAAGATCGTGCAGGCCGATCCCGATGTCGCAACGGTCACGGGTTTCACTGGCGGTTCGAATCGCAACGGCGGGTCGATGTTCGTCACGCTCAAGCCGCTGGGCGAGCGAAAGGTGACGGCCGATCAGGTGATTGCACGTTTGCGGGGCAAGCTGGCCAAGGAGCCGGGCGCGATGCTGTACCTGCAATCCGTGCAGGACATCCGCGTGGGCGGGCGTTCGAGCAATGCGCAGTATCAGTACACCTTGCAGGCGGACGACCTCCAGCAGTTGCGGGAGTGGGAGCCGAAGGTGCGCAATGCGATTTCGCGTCTGCCGAATCTCACCGACGTGAACACCGATCAGCAGGACAAGGGCCTTCAGACTACGCTCGACGTCGATCGCGATCAGGCGTCGCGGCTCGGTCTGACGATGAGCCAGATCGACAACGTACTCAACGACGCGTTCGGTCAGCGCCAGGTCTCGACCATCTACAACCCGCTCAATCAGTACAAGGTCGTCATGGAAGTGGCCCCGCAATGGTGGCAAAGTCCGGAGTCGCTCAAGGACATTTACGTGGTGACGTCGGCGGGGGCTCAGGTGCCGCTTTCGGCCTTCGCGCGTTATCGTCCGACGAATACGGCATTGGGCGTGTCGCATCAGGGCCAGTTCGCCGCGAGTACGATTTCGTTCAATCTGCCGGCGGGCGTGTCGCTTTCGCAGGCGCAGGCGTCGATCAACGATGCGGTGGGGCGTCTTGGCATGCCGACGTCGGTGCAGGGCAGTTTCCAGGGCACGGCGCAGGCGTTCCAGTCGGCATTGTCCTCGCAGCCCATCCTGATTCTGACGGCGCTGTTGACGGTGTACATCGTGCTGGGGGTGCTCTATGAGAGTTACATCCACCCGCTCACGATTCTGTCGACGCTGCCGTCGGCGGGCGTGGGCGCGTTGCTGGCGCTGCTGTTGTTCAATACCGAGTTCAGCATCATCGCGCTCATCGGCGTGATTCTGCTGATCGGCATCGTGAAGAAGAACGCGATCATGATGATCGACTTCGCGCTCGATGCGGAGCGACGTCACAACTTGCCGCCGCGCGAGGCGATCTTCAAGGCGTGCGTACTGCGTTTCCGTCCGATCATGATGACGACGATGGCGGCCATGCTTGGCGCGATTCCGCTGGCGCTGGGTACCGGCGACGGCGCCGAACTGCGCCAGCCGCTGGGCATCTCCATCGTGGGCGGCCTGCTCGTGAGTCAGGTACTCACGCTCTATACGACGCCGGTGGTGTATCTGTATCTCGATCGTGTGCGGCTGCGCTGGATGCGTTGGCGCGCACGTGGCCAGACCGGCCACAGCGACGTCGGGGAGATTGGCCATGGCTGATGCAATGCGTGATGCGCTCCCGTCGACGGCTGCGCTGGCGCCCCTGACTCCCGGCGCGTCCTCAACGTTTGACGCCTTTGCCGTCTCAGTTAATTCAGTGACCTCTGTTGCGGCCGAAGGGCCGATGTCCGCTATGCCTCGTACCGTAAATCGTCAAATGTCCAACGATCGCTCTCACGCCGCTGCCGTGAGGGGGGCGAATGCACCCGGGCGTGGATTGGGAGTGTCGCCGCGCGTGCGTCGTTCGGCAACGGTCCTCGCGGCGAGTGCGGTGTTGTGGCTTGCGGGGTGCGCGCTGGGGCCGGACTACGTTCGCCCGGAGATCGACACACCGGCGGCGTTCAAGGAAACCGGTGACTGGAAACTGGCCGAGCCGAACGACGCAGCCGACAAGGGCGAGTGGTGGGCCATTTATCAGGATCCGGTGCTTGCCGATCTGATGTCTCAGGTCGACATCAACAACCAGAACATCAAGCTAGCGGAGGCGAACTATCGTCAGGCGCTCGCGGTGGCGGGGCAGGCCCGCGCGGCCTTCTTCCCGACGATCGGTGCCGATGCGGGTGTGACGCGCAGCAGTTCGCGCGTGAGCAATACGGCCATCAGCGGCTCGGGCGTGGGAGGGATTTCCAACAGCTACAGCTTGTCGGGAACGGCAAGCTGGGAACTGGATATCTGGGGCAGCGTGCGCCGGTCGGTGGAGGCCGGTAATGCGAGCGCCGAGGCAAGCGCGGCGGATCTGGCGAACGCACGTCTGTCGGCGCAGGCGTTGCTCGCCCAGAACTACTTCGATCTGCGCGTGACAGATGCGCAAAAAGCGCTGCTTGGGCGCACCGTCGCAGCCTACGAGCAGACGCTGAAACTCACGCAGAACCAATATGCCGTGGGCGTCGCGCAACGTTCGGACGTCATTCAGGCGCAGACACAATTGCAGCAGGCACAAGCGTCCGCGCTCGATATCGAAGTGACGCGTGCGCAGCTCGAGCACGCCATCGCGCTACTCGTCGGCAAGGCCCCGGCCGTGTTCTCTCTGACGCCTGCACCACTGCGCGCCGCCTTGCCACCCGTGCCGGTCAGCTTGCCGTCGAAACTGCTGGAGCGTCGTCCCGACATCGCGTCGGCGGAACGTTCGGTGGTCGCCGCGAACGCGAAGATCGGCGTGGCGAAGGCCGCATTTTTCCCGACGCTTTCCCTTTCGGCCACGGGGGGATTCCAGAGCAACAGCTTTGCGGACTGGCTGACATTGCCGAGTCGTTTCTGGTCGGTCGGCCCGGCGCTCGCGGCGACATTGTTCGATGGTGGCTTGCGACGCGCACAGACCGACGCGGCGATTGCCGCCTACGACGCGCAAGTCGCGACGTACCGCCAGACCGTGCTCACGGCATTCCAGTCGGTCGAGGACAATCTGGCGGCGCTTAACTATCTGGGACGCGAGGCCGCCGTACAGAATCAGGCGGTCCAGTCGGCTCAGGAAGCGGCGCAACTGATCCTCAACCAGTACAAGGCTGGGACCGTCGGATTCCAGAATGTGCTGACGGCGCAGGCGACTGCGTACACCACGGAGCGTACGGCCCTGACCATTCTCGGCCGGCAGTTCACCGCGAATGTGTTGCTCGTGACGGCACTCGGCGGTGGCTGGCATGGACTGCCGCAGGACGGTGCGGCAGCAAGCGGCGCGGCCAGTGGCGGGGCCGAAGCGCCGAACGGCGGCAAGGCGTCGGGGCCCTCCGCGCAGGAATAACTACGCATCTCGGGAGGCGCGCAACGCGCCGACCATCAAATCCAGCGCAGGTGTTTAAGGTAATTCCGACTTTCGCAAACGGAATGCCGCAAACCCGAGCTGCGAATCTTCCGGTCGACGGTGACGCGAGTAGCACAAACTCCCTCGTTGTGTGTCTGTGCAATTTCACGTCCGTGCAAGTCGCTTCAAGTAGTTAGCGTGCAGTACCCGCTCTATCAGGCTGCATGCGGGCCTCCCCCGGATGGACCACACTGCGTGGCAAGCGGCTGCGTCCGATACAACTATGTGACGTTTCCCATCCGGTCGGCCTGTTCCCTTTTTGCCAGAATGGACCCGCTTCGTTGTGACGGCCGACGCGAAGCACCGTGTGCGTCCCACGGTCACCAAGGTCTGCCAAACGAAGAGAAGGGGGGACAAAATGACGATCAATGTCGTGGTCGCTGACGACCATCCGATTGTGCGATTTGGAATACGTCGTCTGCTCGAAGAGCGAGAGATGATCCATATGGTCGGGGAGGCAGGAAATTCGTCGGAGTTGGTCAATCTGCTCGCCAAAGCGCCGTGCGACATCCTCGTCACCGACTTCTCCATGCCCGGCGGCAACTTCAAGGACGGGCTCTTTCTCATCGGCTATGTGCGCCGTTACTTCCCCAACATCAAGATTATCGTCGTCACGATGCTCGAGAATCTCGCCATTCTGCGCGGCATGCTAAAGCTCGGCGTGCACTCGATTCTCTCGAAGCTCGATGAGCAGAGCTCGATTGCCGACATCGTGTGCGTGGTGGCCTATGGCAGCCGTTATATTCCCGCTGGCCTCGCGACGCGCCTGCACGACTCTCTGATCGACGACCTCGAAATCGATGCGTCGAAGCTCTCGGGACGCGAAGTCGAAGTGGTGCGCTTGTTCGTCTCCGGGCTGACCATCAGCGAGATCGCATTCCAACTGAGTCGCAGCGTGAAGACCGTGAGCTCTCAGAAGACCAACGCCATGCGCAAGCTGGGGTTGGATCGAGACGTCGATCTCTATCACTACGCAACGCGAACCGGCATCACCTGAAGCACAGGCGGTCCGGCCCGGTGCGGCCCGGTGCGGCATGACGCGTTCACGCGGGCAGACGAATCGCCCGCATGTCGCGCAGAATCAGCTCGCCCGCGCGCAACATCTGTTTGAGCTGGTGCACGACCTGCTTGATCTCCTGCACGTGCGCGTCGACGGCGTCGGGTTGCTGTTCCTGCGCGACGACAAGAGCATCGAGACGCTTCGTGTAATCGCGCATCGCTTCGGTGGCGGCCTGCGTGTCCGTCGGCACGGATGCCGCGGGCGCGGCGACTGCTTGCGAGAGCAGGTCGCTGATCGCAGCGACTACCTGCCCCAGCTCCCCGCTCTTGTCTGCTGCGATCTGTCGCGGCAGCACGTCCGACAGGCCCGTGATGTACGACGCCATCACATGGTTCTGCACCAGCAAATCGTTCAGCTCCGCAACGGCGACCTGCTTGGACTTCGGTTCCAGCATCATCCGCTTGAAGGCGGCACCGAAATTCCCGAAGGCAATGTGCATGTCCTTGCGCGCCATGCGATAGGCGAAGTCGTCGCGTTTGCCGTCCAGCGCGGCGCTCGATTCGAGATAGGTGCGCGTGGACTGGACCGCGTTGCGGATCAGCGGCCCCATCAACCGGTATTCCCAATACGGGAACAGATACGAACACACCAGCGCAATGGCCGATCCGATCAGCGTGTCGATCGCGCGCTCGCCGATCACCGAGAGCGAGCCTGGCAGCAGGAAGTGGAACAGCAGCAGCACGTACGACGACATGAAGACGACCGACAAGCCGTAGTTGAACAACGACAGGCTGTTGCCCATGACCATGCAGAAGAACATGAGCGCGAGCAGAATCCAGGCCTTGTGAACGAAGGACAAAATCACCAGCACGCTCACACAGCCGATCAGCGTGCCGGTCAGACGCTGCGCGTTCTTCTGCTTCGTCAGGCTGAAACCCGGCTTCAAAATCACGATGATCGTGAGCAGTACCCAATAGCTGTGGTCCTGCCCTGCAAGCAACGACCAGTTTTCGCAGATGAGCAGCCCGGCGGCGATGGCAATCGTCACCCGCAATGCATGACGGAAACTCGGCGACGAAAAAGTCAGATTTTTCCAGAGAAGTTTCGGAGAAAAGCTCTGTCGTGAGGTAAAGCGTTGCAGAGCCTGGTCGATCTGCACTTCGGTCGCGCTGCCCGCGGTGCTCACGTCGGTGTTGCGGTGCATCCGCTCGACGATACGTGTGGTGCTCCACACGCGGCGGAACGTGCTGGTGAGCGCCTGATAGGCCTCCGGGGATTTCTGTTGCAGCGACTGCTTGCGCATCAGTTCGATTTCGTACTCGATGGCCCGGAACTCTGCGCGCCAACTGCGTTGTGCCCGCGAGGGCTCGTTGGTCGCGATGGCGTAGCCGATCGCATCCACCTCGATGGCGATCTTGCGGATCATGTCGCGGAAGAACAGGAGCACGTCGTTGTTGGCGAACTCGCGACGCAGCATCGGATAGTCGGTATGCACCGACACCACCGTCTCATGCAGGTCGACGATATTGATGAACAGATTGAACAGCATGGTGCGGCGGGGTTCCAGCGCACCGATGCGCAACCGGGGCAGGTTACGCAGAATGATCTCGCGTGCCGCCTGCTGCTTTTCCACCACATTGACCTGTGCGGCAATCAGACGGCGGTAGCAGTCGTCGATATCGGTCGACGTATCGTAGAAGGCCGCTTTGGCTTCCAGATACTCGGACGTGACGAAGAAGCACTCCGCCAGCGTTTGCTGCTCGATGCGAAACCACCAGATGCGACAGACGAACAGACTGAAATAGGTGTACCAGAGCCCGCCGGCGAGTACGGCCCCGGCGTCGAGCACCGCCTGATGGCGGGTGAGGTCCGCCTCGACGTTGAGGACCATCATCATGAGGCAGGCGAAGCTCACGAGCGAGGCGCGAAATCCATAGACCACGAGCATCGACAGACCGAACGTCAGAATCAGCGAGGTGATCCAGAGTTGCCACGGCTGTGCGGCCGTCGCCATGCCGGTGATCAGTACCGTCAAGGCGCCGAGGAGCGTGCAGCTCAGCAGTTCGGTGTGCTTGTGACGCAGCGGCCCGTTGATGTCGACCACGCTCGCGCAGAGCGCGCCGGAGGCGACCTCGATGCCGAGCAGGTGCTGATCCATCCCCCAGAACAGGACGAGCGCGGGCAGGATGACGCCGACCGCCTGCCGGGTGCCGCTGAAAAAGTAGTGGCTATAGAGAAACTTCTTGATATCGGTCTGGTAGTCCATGCGTCGGTTGCGAGGGTTCCTCAGCAAAGCTGGCCGCGCGTTGGGGTGGGGCGCGGCGCAGTGAGAGTCTAGCCGATGCCCGGCGTGCCGCGAAGTGGGGATACCGCCGGTTACACGCGGGCCGCCGATGGGCGCCGTCGTGTGCGCCGGGCGTGGCGTCGGGCCGCCGTCACGCTGTCGTCCACCCCGCAGTCACCCCGCAGTCACCCCGCAGTCACCCCGCAGTCACCCATGACGGGGTGAGCTTTCGGATCTGTCCGATGGGCTTTGGCACAGGGCATTTGTTATGCTTGCGAACAGACTCGCTAAGCCGCCACGCCCGCATGCTCCATCTATTCTTCTCCAACCGGTTCACCACGCTCGAAGCCGCCCTGTTGCGCGACATCGCACAGGCGCCTGACGCGTCGGCGGGGGCGGGCAATCCCTTCGAGACGGAAACCATCGTCGTGCCCAGCGTGGCGGTGCGCCGCCGACTCGAACTGGACTATGCGGACGTCTTCGGTGTGTGTGCAAACGTCCGCCTGACGTATCTGGCGCAATGGCTCTGGGACATGGCAGGCAAACTACTCACCGTGCCGGAGAGTTCGCCGTTCGCGCCCGATCGGCTGGTCTGGCCGCTGTATCAGTGTCTCGCGCAGCCGTGGGTGGAGGCGTCGCCGCGGCTGGCCGGATATCTGGCCGGGGCAGACGACGTCATGCGATTCGAGTTGGCCGACCGACTGGCCCACATCTACGATCAATACCTGACTTACCGGCCGGACTGGCTGGAGCGGTGGCAATCCGGTGAAGTCATTTCGCCGGGGACGTCGACGGCCTGGGGCGACATCCAGCGGGCCGACGAGGCCTGGCAAAGCGCCTTGTGGCGGCAGGTGCTGGCGCATCTGGAGATTCGCGAGCGCCACCCGACGCTGCGGGCCATCGACCGGATCGAACAACTGACGCCCGAGAGCGTTCCTGCTGGCTGGCCGTCCCGGGTTTCCGTGTTCGCGCTGTCGTCGATGCCGCCGCTTTCCATGGCGTTGCTCAAGGCAATGTCCCGCCTGATCGACGTGCACCTTTATGTCCTCAATCCCTGCGAGAGCTACTGGTTCGACATCGTGCCACCGTCGCGGCTGTCGTATCTGACACAACGTGACGGCAAAGCGCACCGCGAGGTGGGGCACCCCCTGCTGGCGGAATGGGGACGGCAGACGCAGTCGCACATCGATGCGTTGTACGCGGACCTTGCGCCGCAAGCGGTGGAGGACCACGCGCTGTTTCAGCCGAATCCCGAGCCCACGCTGCTGGCCGCGTTGCAGAACGGCATTCTTTCCCTGGACGATGGTCGTCATGGCGCACCCGATGGGGTCGCGGCCGATGGCTCGGTGCAGGTGCATGTCTGCCATAGCCTTGCGCGTCAGATCGAGGTGCTGCACGACCGCCTGCTGGCGTGCTTCGACGAAATCCCCGATCTGCGTCCCGACGACGTGTTGATTACCGTGCCGGACCTTGGCCGTGCGGCGCCTCTTATCGATGCCGTGTTCGGCACGGCAACGCCCCGCATTCCTTATCTGGTGACCGGCCTGCCGCCGACGCGCACCAACCCAGTCGCACGCGCTTTCGCGTCGATTCTGGCATTGCCGCAGCAGCGGGTGGCAGCGTCGAGTCTTGTCGAACTCGCACGCACGGAAGCGGTAGCAGAACGTTACGACCTCGGCGGCAATGTGCTCGACGCCATTCAGAACTGGCTGCACAGCGCCGGCGCACGCCGGGGCTGGCGCGGAGATGCCTTGCTGCGGCTTGAGGGCACCGGCCAGACGTCACGCGATGGCGCGATGGCCGGCGCCGGTGTGGACGCACCTCCTGCGCTGGAGCGCCATACGCTGGGCGACGCCATGATGCGCCTGTTCCTCGGCTACGCTTTGCCGGACGACGCCATGCCGGTCGACGACTGGCTGCCCGTCGGCGGGATCGAAGGCGGCAGAGCCGAGCTGCTGGGACAACTGGCGCGGCTGATCGACGATCTCGATATGACGGCGGTGTCGCTCCAGACCGAGCGGACCGGCCTCGCGTGGCGCGATCAGTTACTGGCAATGCTGGAGCAGTTCTTCTCGGATGAGCCGCGTTTTGCCGACGACGTCGCCGAAGTGCGTATGGCCATCGAACAGATCGGTACCGCCATCGCCGACGGTGCGCCTGAGGTGCATGTGCCGGTGGAAGTGGTGGCGCGCGTGTTGGCCGACGCGCTCGACGATCCGACGCGCGGCGGGGTACCGTCGGGACGCGTGACGTTTGCCGCGATTCCGAGCTTGCGTCTGTTGCCGTACCGCGTGGTCTGCATGATCGGCATGGACGATGGCGTCTTACCCGGGCGCGTGCGCGCCGACGAGTTCGATCTCATGCGGGCGCTCCCACAACGTGGCGACCGCCAGCGTCGCGATGACGAGCGCAATCTGTTCCTCGATTTGATGCTGAGCGCACAGGACCGCTTTCTCATCACCTATACGGGGCGAAGCGTTCGCGATAATGCGCCGTTGCCGCCATCCACCGCCGTGGACGAATTGCTGGACTTCACGGGGCAGTTGCTCGCGCCGGTATCGCAGGGATTCGACCTCGACGAGCAGCGCAAAGCCCGTGACACGCTTGTCGTCCTGCATCCGCTTCAACCGTTCTCACCCGCGTACTTCGACGGGCGCGCGCCGTCGCTGTACAGCTATGACGTTGCCAACGGCGAGGCCGCTCAGCAATTGGCCGGTCAATTGGCGTCCCCTGCGCCGGACGCAGCCGCAACGCCATTCGTCCACGCGCCATTGCCCGCCATTGCGCAGACGCATCTGACGCTCGACGACTTGTTACGCTTTTGGCGCCACCCGGGGCGGGCATGGGCGCGCGACCGGCTGGGCTTGTCGCTCGGCGACGTGCTTACCGAAGTCGAAGACGAAGAGCCGTTCGTACTCGACTGGTCGGGGCGCGACGCGCTCGCCGCGCGGCTGCTACCGCGTCTGTTGCGTGACGACGCTCAGGATGCCCGGGCACAGGCGGCGGCGATCGAGCGTATTGCGAACGTCAGTCACGAGCTGCCAGGAGGGGCGACGGGTGCGGTATGGCGTCGACGTGAACTCGGTGGACTGCGCGCACTGGCCACGCGAGTGAGGGAAGCGCAGGCGGAGGGCACACAGGAGTTGCTCGTGACGTTGCCGCTCAAGCCCGCGCTCCCACCGTCGTGGACGGCATCGACGGATGCGATCTGGCACGGCGATGCGACGCTGTGCGCAGATTGCTTGCTGCAAGGGCGTCTGGCCCCGGTGTCGCGCCACGGACTCGTCATGCACCGCTATGGCAGCTTGCGTCCGAGCGATCTGCTCGCCGCCTGGCTCGCCCACCTCGCGCTATGTGCCCATTTGCAGCAGCCGGAACATGCGGGGCTTGAAGTCGCACCTCGAACGCTATGGTACGGAGAGGACGAGACATTTGCGCTGCGTCCCGTGGACGATGCGGCGGCGCTGCTCGCGCAATGGGTGGCGCTGTTTCGCCTTGGGCAGACGCGGCCTTTGCCGTTTTTTGTGCGCAGCGCCTGGAAGCTGGCGAGCACCGGGAAAATGACGGATGCCGAAAGCGCATGGTCCGGCTCTGCGTTCGCGCGCGGCGATGCCGACGATCCCTATACCAAGCTGATCTGGCGGGGCGTGGAAGACCCGCTGGCGTCACCGTTCGACTTGCTGGCGAACACGGTGTTCGGACCGATGGTGCAGCACCTTGAACTCGTGGAGGGCGCATGACGCAACTCATCGACCTCGACGTTTTCGGTTGCGATCTCGATGGCGTCTGCCTGATCGAAGCGTCGGCCGGTACAGGCAAGACGTGGAACATCTGTGCGCTCTATGTACGGTTGTTGCTGGAGAAGCAACTAAGCGTCGAGCAGATTCTGGTCGTGACATTCACGAATGCCGCAACGGCAGAATTGCGTGAGCGGATTCGGGGGCGGCTGGCAGGACTGGTCGCCGCGATGGCCCCGGTCTTCGATGAGGACGAAGGCGAGGGCGGCGAAGATGACCGAGACAATGACGGAGACGACTTCCCCGACTTCGACCCGGATGCCAGCGACGATCCGCTATTCAACGTGATGATCGCCGGGCTGATCGAGCGCGGGGATATGTCGCCGAAGGCCGTTCGCGAATGCCTCCAGCGTGCGTTGCGCGGTTTCGATCAGGCGTCGATTCACACCATCCACGGTTTTTGCCAGCGAGCACTCGCCGAAGTGCCGTTTGCCGCCGGGCTGCCATTCGCTTATGAGTTGGTGCCGGACGACAATGGCGTGCGGCACGATCTGGCGGTGGAATTCTGGCGTCGTGTTGTCGAGCCGATGGCGGCGCAGGACGACAACTTCGCCGCATGGCTGGTGGACCGCAAGCGTTCGCCGGGCACGCTCACGGATCAACTGGCGCGTCGTCTGAAGAAGCCGATGTCCGAATTGCGTTGGCCGGAGGCCGTGCAAAGCGATGCGCAAACGTCGCCCGATTCGGCGTTGCTGGCGACGTATTTGGCGGCATGCGATTGCTGGGAGGCCGAGGCATCGGTGATTGCCGACCTGATGCGCGCGGTACTGCCTTCCTATAAGAAGAACATCTACAACGAGACGTCTCTCCCGCAGGCTGTCTCGGCATGGCAGCGATATCTCGGCGCGCGCGATGCCGGTGCGCTGCTGGCACCGAAGGCCGAGTTGCTGACGACGACGCGGCTCGCCAGGGACATCAAGAAAGGGGAGACGCCCCCCGAACATCGCTTCTTTGAAATGGCGGACGTACTCGTTCGGGCGCGCGCAGATGCCGACGAGCGCTACGCGATGCAGTGGCTGCGAATCTTGCGTGAGTGGCTGATGCAGGCGCCGGAACAGCTGGCGCTGCGCAAGCGCGAACTGCGCGTGGTGTCATTCGACGACCTGCTTGGCAATATCGCTCGCGCGTTGCATCAGCATCCCGATCTGGCGGACGCGCTGCGCGAGCGCTATCCGTGCGCATTGATCGATGAATTCCAGGATACCGATCCGCTGCAATTCGCCATCTTTAACGCCGTGTACGGGCATCGGCCCGCAGCATCGGGGGACGCTTGGGACGAAGCGACGCAAACAATGCCAGCGGCCAGCGGACGCGGCCCGATGTTCATGGTCGGCGATCCCAAGCAGGCCATCTACAGTTTCCGTGCGGCGGATCTGCATACTTATCTGGCCGCGCGCGAGAACGCCGACGCGGCGTACACGCTCGCCGTCAATCAGCGCTCCACGCCTGCCATCATCGAAGCCGGCAACCGCTTGTTCGGTGCCAACGATCGTGCGTTCGTTCTTGACGGGCTGACGTACCCGCCAGTGCGTCCAGGCACGCGTCGTCGTCCTCCCTTGACGGACGTGCGGGATGTCGCCGACTTGACGGTCTGGTGGCTGCCCGACGCCGACGAGCCGCTACCCAAGGACGAGGCGCAGCAAGCGTGCGCGCGCGCAACGGCGGCCGAAGTGGCGCGCTTACTGGCGGGGGCGTCGCGCGGTGAGGTAATGGTCGGCGACGAGCCGCTCGCGCCCGGCGACATTGCCGTGATCGTACAGACGCACCGTCAGGGCGCGCTGATGAAGTCGATGCTTGCCGAACATGCGGTAGGGAGCGTGGAGTTGACGCAGGACTCGGTTTTCGCGAGCGAAGAGGCGGAAACCTTGCTGCGTGTCCTTCGTGCGGTAGAGGCACCGGGCGATGTCCGAGCCCTTCGCGCTGCGCTCGCGACCGAGTTGTTCGGACTCGATGCCACGGCGCTTTACCGTATGCAGACAAGCGATGCCTCCGATGCGGAAGCGATCGCGTGGATCGAGCGCCTGCAACGATATCGTCAGTTGTGGACGGATCGTGGGTTCTCGGCAATGTGGCGCACGCTCATGCGCGAGCTTGGACTTGCGGCACGGTTGGTTGCGCAGCCCGGCGGAGAGCGTCGTCTGACCAACTTCATGCATCTGGCCGAACTTGCACAAGCGCGATGGGCAGAGCAGCCGGGCATGCCTGCGTTGCTGCGCTGGCTGGCGTCGCAGCGCAATGCCAGCGGCGGCGAGGAGGCGCAGTTGCGACTGGAGTCGGATCAGAATCTGGTCCAAATCGTGACCGTTCACAAATCGAAAGGCCTTGAGTACGGCGTCGTGTTCTGCCCCTTCCTTTGGGACGGTTCGGTGCGCGACGGTGGCGGTCTCGAAGGTCTCGAGTACCACGATGGTGCGACGGCAGTCATCGACTTCACCGACGCGGCGGGCAAGGGCTCGCCTGCCGCTGCCGCCTTGCGACAGGAACAGTCGGCGGAGCAGGCACGGCTGCTGTACGTTGCGCTGACGCGCGCGGTGTACCGCTGCTATCTTGCTGCGGGCATGTATTCGTCGCGTCGTAGTGTGAAGGAGGCGTGCGGCGGCATGCTCAACTGGTTAGCTGCCGGGCAAGGGACGACGTTCGACGCATGGATTGCTTCGAACATCGATGCCGATGAGCGCGTTGGGGCGATTCGCTCGGCGTGGAAAGCGCTTGTTGGCGGGCCACTTGACGTCGTGCCGTTGCCAGTGGGCGATGCGCTCGGCGGCGACACGCGCGTCGTGCACGACGCTGCGCCGCAACTGACCACGCGTGCGAGTACGCGCGCCTTGCGCGAAGCATGGCGCATCGGCAGCTTCTCCGGATTGCTTGCGGGCATGCACACCGGACCGCAACTCGGTGGTGGGCAATTGAGTGCACCGGAACGCACGCGGCCTGATTACGACGCGCAAGCCAATGCGGGACCGACGTTTGCGCTGCCGCCGGAAGGCGATGACGCCTGGCCGCCTGCCGACGACATTCTTCGCTTTCCGCGTGGCCCTGCTGCCGGGGAGAGCTTGCACCGAGTGTTCGAACTGGCCGATTTCCAGTCGCGCGCCCAGTGGTCGCATGCGGTGTCGCGGGCGCTGCGCGAGCGTCCGCCGGGACGTGGCGCGGAGCAAAACGACACATGGCGCGCCATGATGACGAACATGTTGAGTGACACGCTCGCCACGCCGTTGCGTCCCGGCATGCAACTGGCGGATGTCTCGCTGGCCGAGCGTCTTACCGAGATGGAGTTCACGTACCCGGCGGATGCGGTGTCGCTCGACGCACTGCGCGGCCTGTTGCGCCAGTTCGGGTATCCCGATTTGCCGCTGGACGCGACGGTCCTGCGGGGCTATCTCAAAGGCTTCATCGATCTGGTGTTCCGTCACAGCGGTCAATGGTGGATTCTCGACTGGAAGTCGAACTACCTCGGCACCGCCCCCGAGAACTACGGCGGCGAAGGTCTGCGCGAGGCGATGGCCGAACACGGTTATCACCTCCAGTACCTGCTTTACACGCTGGCGCTGCATCGCTATTTGCGGCGTCGCTTACCTGATTACGATTACGACCGCGATATGGGCGGCAGCCTCTATTTGTTTGTGCGGGGCGTGCGTCCGGACTGGGCCAGCGCGCATCTTGCCGGTGATGAAGTCCCGGGCGTTTTCTTCGACAAGCCGTCGAGGGAAATGGTCGATGCACTCGATGGCCTGTTCGCCGCGGGTGAAAACGCGGCGCTGGCTCAGGCGCTCTCGCTGGATACGCGAGGTGCTTCGGCCGTGACCCACGGAGAGGACGCATGAGCGATAGGCGCCACATGGGCGATGCGTCCGGCGCACCGCTGGCCGACAGCGGCGCGGTGCGACTTGCGCAAGGTTTCGCGCGTCGCATGGGCTTGCTCGCGCGAGGCAACGGTGCCGATGAGCTCACGTGCCGCTACGTTCGGCGGGCGGCGCTCGAAGTGAGCCTTGCCACGTCGGAAGGTCACGTATGCGTGCCGCTCGACAACCTGCTCGACGCGCAGGCCAGCGGCGAGCTGTTTCCCGGTGACGCACCGGCATTGTCCGTCTGGCGAGAGGCCCTCTTCGCAAGCGGCTTGTGTGCCCCGGCCAGCCTGGCGCACGTGATCGCAGGCGATGTCCAGGCAGATGCTTATCCGCTCTTGCTCGACGACCGGGATCGTCTGTATCTGGCTCGCTACTATCACTATGAAGCGCGCCTTGCGCTCGCGCTGGGACGAAAACTGACCCTGAGCGGCGAGGCGACGTCGGCATCGACGGCACCGACTTCGGCGATCACGGAAGAAGACCGTCAGCGCTTGCAACGCTACTTCCGCAATGGCGTGCTGCACTCGCCCGAAGGCGAGCGCGAGCCAAATTGGCAGATGGCGGCAGCGGCGCTCGCATTGCAGCGTTCGCTGGTCGTGCTCAGCGGCGGTCCGGGAACGGGGAAGACGACGACGGTCGTCGGTCTGATTGCGTGTCTGCTGGAGCGTGACGCCAACCTGCGCGTTGCGCTCGCAGCACCCACTGGCAAAGCGGCACAGCGCATGCAGGAAGCCCTGACGGCCCGTCAGGACTTGCCGGAAACGGTGCGACTCGCGCTCCCTGACG
Organism: Pandoraea oxalativorans; assembly: GCF_000972785.3. Lineage (NCBI taxonomy): Bacteria > Pseudomonadati > Pseudomonadota > Betaproteobacteria > Burkholderiales > Burkholderiaceae > Pandoraea > Pandoraea oxalativorans. Next base: position 4,340,795 of record NZ_CP011253.3, on the reverse strand, counting down.
CGGCGGTGACGTTGCATCGACTGCTCGGTGTATTGCCGGAATCGGCGGAGCACGTCGGGCGACGCTTTCGTCATCACGCAGGCAACCCGTTGCCCTATGACCTCATCGTGGTGGACGAAGCGTCCATGATCGATTTGTCGATGGCGACGCAACTGCTGGAAGCGGTGCCGGAGGGCGCGCGTCTGGTATTGCTGGGCGACAAGGATCAGTTGGCGGCCGTCGAGGCGGGAGCGGTGTTCGGCGAACTGAGCGCCCAGCGGGTGTTTTCGCCATCGATGCGCATGCAGTTGCTGTCGGCACTCGGCTGGCCGTCAAACGACTTACCTCGATCGGGGCCGTTGGCCGTGAGTCGCGACAGCGCGTCGAAAACGAGCGCTGGGCCGACGGCACAAGCTCGGGCCCCGCGCGGTCTGGAGGACGCCGTCGTCTGGCTGGAACGCACCTATCGCTTCGGCGCGAACTCGGCGATCGGTCGTCTGGCCACGGCCATCAAGACGGGAAAGGTTATCGATGCGCGCAAGGAGTTCACTGTTATCGAGCGCGAGTCCGCTCGCATCAATACTGGGGGAGAGCCGGGTGACGCACGCTCAGACGCCAGCCCGGTAGACCGCGTGCTGTTAAGCGAAGATGGCGGAATCCAGTTGTCGCCAGTAACACTGAACGCGCTGGCCGATGGCTACGGCGAATACCTCGATGCGCTCGCTCAGGCGTTTGCGACGATTGAGCAACTGGGCGATCCCGCTGCGGCCACGACCGCCGACATTGCGATGGTTGCTCAGCCCGTCTTTGCCGCTTTTGGGAAGTTCCGCGTGCTGTGCGCGACGCGGGGTGGGCGACGAGGCGTCGAGTTTCTCGGTGCACAACTGACGGCACTGCTGGCGCGTCGTGCGGGTGTAGCGTTGGGCGCGGGGGGCGGTGCGTGGTTTGCGGGGCGTCCGGTGCTGGTGACGCAGAACGAATACGCGCTGAACCTCTTCAACGGCGATATCGGCATTGCGTTGCCGCTTGGACCTTCCGGTACGCTGCGTGTGACGTTCGCTACGCCGGACGGCGGCTATCGCCTCTACTCGCCTGCCAGTTTGCCCGCGCACGAAACGGCGTTCGCAATGACGATTCATAAGTCGCAGGGATCGGAATTCGAGCGTGTCGCGATAGTGCTGCCCGAGCAGGCAAGTCGGGTGTTATCGAGAGAACTGATCTATACGGGGGTCACGCGTGCGCGCCGGGAGGCGTGGCTATATGCGCCGTGGCCGGTGATCGCCTCGGCCATCGCGCGCCCGACGCAGCGCGATGGCGGACTGACCGACCGTCTGACGGAGGTGCTGACTACGATGTCTGATTCTCCGACGGATTCGCCTTCAGCTTTGCCGCTGCGATAGCGGCCTCGGCAACGGCACCGATGCGGGTGACGAGCAACTGGTCGATCTTGTAGTTGTCGATGTCGACCACTTCGAACTTGTAACCCGCCGCCTCGGTGGCTTCCGACTTCTTCGGAATGCGCTTGAGCTGATAGATCATGAATCCGGCGATGGTCTCGAACTCACCCTCGCCGGGGAGTTCGTCGATATCGAGCGCCTTTTTCACGTCCTCGACCGACGTGACACCGTCGACGAGCCAGGAGTGTTCGTCACGCTGCACGATCTGGTCTTCGTCGGCCGGGTGGACGACGTCGCCCATGAGTGCGCCAACGATGTCGTTAAGCGTCACCACGCCGACCACCAGACCGTACTCGTTGATGATGACGGCGAAGCCTTCCCGGGTTTCCTTGAAGCGTGCCAGCGCTTCGGACAGGTTGAGCGTGTCCGGGATCACCAGCAGTTTCTTGGCGTAGAGACGGTCCAGATTGCGGATTACGCTGGAGAGGTCTTCGCTCGCAATGCGCTGGAGCAGGTCCTTCGAGTCGACGTAGCCGAGCACGTTGTCGATTTCGTCGCGACACACGAGATACTTCGAATGCGGACTTTCCGTGATTTTCTGACGGATGCTGCGCTCGTCTTCGGCGATGGTGAAGTACACCACGTCGTCGCGGAAGGTCATGACCGAGCCAACGGTGCGCGACTCCAGTTCGAACACGTTCTCGATCAGATGCAGTTCCTGCTTGCGTAGCACACCGGCCTGCGCTCCGGCGCCGACCATTGCTGCGATGTCTTCCGACGTGATGTTGTCGATCGCATGGGTGGGCAGCTTGAACATGCGCAGAAACAGATTCGCTACACCGTTAAAGAGATAGACCAACGGGCGCAGGACTTTGAGGCAAAGCAGCATCGGATCGATGATGGCCATTGCGACGCGCTCGGGATTGACCATGGCGAGACGCTTCGGAATCAGATCGGCGAACTGGATGAAGGCGATCGTAATGAACAGGAACGACCCGATGCCAGCCAGTCGGAGCGCGAGCGCCTCATCGGTGAATGGCGATAGCCAATCGAACAGATAACCGGTGAGGAAGCTCTCGCCGAGCACCCCGCCGAGCACGGCGACGGCATTCACGCCGATTTGGACGACGGTGAAGAAGTTGCCGGGCTGTTCCTTGAGCGCGAGCACTTTGACCGCCTGTTCGTCGCCCTTCTCCATGAGCACCTGGAGTTTGGTGCGCTTGGCGGCAGTGAGCGAGATTTCGGAAGCGGAAAAGAAGGCGCTTGCCAGCACTAGCAAGAGAATACTGAAAAGAAAGCCATAACCGCTCATATTGTTGTCCCTGTAAGTGCGAGTGCGGATACATAGCCGCGACGCAGGCCGGACCGGTTCGCACGGGAGTGGGTCCGGGAGCAGGGAGACATTTCGAAACAAGGCCGGCGGGCCATCATTTTGAGATGCCTTCGGGCTGGAGCGCGGGCGCAGCGTACCCGCAGGGCGGGTCGCGTCAGCCGCGTCGGCTGTACCGCTGTCCGATAGCATGCCATAAGTTCGGGGCACTCCGACAGCGCGATCCCCGCGTACCGGAAGCCCACCGCGCGCATTCGGACGGCCCGGCTGTCCACTCCGAGGCGGTCGCTTGCACGAGCTGCGAGAGTCCGCGTGCAGAACCGAAAATTCCCGAACGACCGTTCGGGCATCGTGGACGCCGTCTCGAGCACGCCTGGCGGCGCCATCCGAGTCGTGTCGGCGTCTGTGGGTCCGGCGCAGGCGACGTCGAGACCGTGGTGCACGCCACGCATCTCCCTTTCCCCTATTTGAGGACTTATCGATGACTTTCGGTATGCAGTTAGCGAATCACGCGTCCGCCATGGGCGGCCTTGCCCCGATGCCCGTCACACTTCATCCCGCCGGACTCAACAACGTCGCAGGCATGCCGCTCACGCGCATCGCAAACATACGAGGCGCTGCCTTGGAGCATCCCCGGACCGTGGGGGCGTCGCAGGCGAGCGCTGCAGTGCAAGCAACGGGTCACGCCAATCGCGACACGGGGCGTTTTCAGTTCGCGGCCGACTTCACGGCCGATCTCGCGGACGTATCGTCGCAGGAGGGGCGGGCCGGTGAGACATCTTCGGGCAGGCTCGTGGACGTCGACAGTGTGGATGTCCTTGAAGCACCGATGACCGGGGACGTGCTGGGAACCCTTCTCGCACCGCGCGTCGCGCAACCGGTCCTGTCGCCTGCGGCGCTGGCAACACTGCACGTCTGTGCCAGTGCGCATCAGGTCAGCACTCGCGTCGCCTCGCTGGACGGGCGCAATCACCCGGTCGTCATGCCGGACGGACGCAGCGAACGCGCGCAAGTCTGTCGCGACATCGTCAACGGTTCGTTGCTCGGGACCGACGGACGTAACGGCACGGTGCCGTACGAGCCGACGCGTGCCGACGTAACGAAGACGGTGGCGGACACGGCGCGTCGATGGACCGGCAAGCCCGCACTGGCAGGCAAGAAGGAATGGTCGACGGCATGTCTCGTGCGCGAGACGCCATCCAAATTCATTGGCAAGCTGAATGCGCGTCTGCAAGGCGGCACGCGTCCCATGCCTGCGAGCGAAAGGACCGAGTGGATGCTCCGTGTGGGGTTTGCCGCCGGGCTGCCGATGCATCAGGCGATCGTGCGCGGCGATCTGCCCGCGTCGATCGGGTTGGGCACGGACGAGTGGGCGAAGCTCGCGCTCGGCGTCGAGCAACTGGGCGAGCGTCACTGGGAGATGCGTCACACCGAAGTGATGGATGCCGCAGCCATGCCCGCGACGAACACGGAGGCGTTCACGGCGCTCGCAACGTCGATGCATTCGGTCGCCAAGCACATCGCCACAGAGCGGCTGCGCAACTATCTCACGCAGCGTGGCGTGCCCACGGTGCCAGCCGCAGTCACCAGCGAATCGCCTTCCGTCGTATAACGACGGGGTCAAACCTGTCGGCAATGCCGTCTGCCTGACTTAGGCAACGGCAGTCGACGACGTCATCGAAACAAAAAACGCGCCCGGTATCACCCGGGCGCGTTCTTTGCTGCGCGATGGTTTGCCGCACTCGGCAGCGACTTCGATGCTCGCTGCCGCGCACGTTCTCGCGTTAATCAGGTGCGACGATAGATTTCCGCACCGCTCTTCACGAACTCGACCGCCTTGACCTCCATCCCTTGCTTGAGGGCGGCTTCATCGGTGAGCCCCTGCTTGGCGGCGTAATCGCGCACGTCCTGCGTGATCTTCATCGAGCAGAAGTGCGGTCCGCACATCGAGCAGAAGTGAGCGACCTTGGCCGAATCCTTCGGTAGCGTCTCGTCGTGGAATTCACGCGCCTTGTCCGGATCGAGACCGAGGTTGAACTGGTCTTCCCAACGGAATTCGAAGCGTGCCTTCGAGAGCGCATTGTCGCGAATCTGCGAGCCCGGGTGACCCTTGGCGAGGTCGGCCGCGTGGGCGGCGAGCTTGTACGCGATGATGCCTTCCTTCACGTCGTCCTTGTTCGGCAATCCAAGGTGTTCCTTCGGCGTGACGTAGCACAGCATGGCGGTGCCGTACCAGCCGATGGTGGCCGCGCCGATACCCGACGTGATGTGGTCGTAACCCGGAGCGATGTCCGTCGTCAGCGGTCCGAGCGTGTAGAACGGGGCTTCGTCGCAGTACTCGAGCTGGAGATCCATGTTCTCCTTGATGAGCTGCATCGGCACGTGGCCCGGGCCTTCGATCATGACCTGCACGTCGTGCTTCCACGCGATCTGCGTGAGTTCGCCCAACGTCTTGAGCTCGGAGAGTTGCGCTTCGTCGTTGGCGTCGTAGATCGAGCCGGGACGCAGGCCGTCGCCCAGCGAGAACGCGACGTCATACGCCTTCATGATTTCGCAGATCTCTTCGAAGTGCGTGTACAGGAAGCTTTCCTTGTGGTGGGCGAGGCACCACTTGGCCATGATCGAGCCGCCGCGGCTGACGATACCCGTCATGCGGTTAGCCGTCATCGGCACATACGCGAGACGCACGCCGGCGTGGATCGTGAAGTAGTCGACGCCTTGCTCGGCCTGCTCGATAAGCGTGTCGCGGAACATTTCCCACGTCAGGTCTTCGGCCTTGCCGTTGACCTTTTCGAGCGCCTGATAAATCGGCACCGTGCCGATCGGCACCGGGCTGTTACGCAGGATCCATTCACGCGTTTCGTGAATGTGCTTGCCGGTCGACAGATCCATGACCGTGTCGCCGCCCCAGCGGATCGCCCACGTCATCTTGTCCACCTCTTCGCCGATCGACGACGTCACGGCCGAGTTGCCGATGTTCGCGTTGATCTTCACGAGGAAGTTACGGCCGATGATCATCGGCTCGGATTCCGGGTGGTTGATGTTGTTCGGGATGATGGCGCGCCCGCGTGCGATCTCGTCGCGCACGAATTCCGGCGTGATTTCGGCGGGAATGCTGGCACCGAAATGCTGACCCGGGTGCTGGCGGGTGAGCAGCTTCGCGAGACGCTCGCCTTGCGGGCCCGCGGCGCGCACGCTTTCGATGTACTCCTGACGGCGCAGGTTTTCACGAATCGCGATGTATTCCATTTCGGGCGTGATGATGCCCTGACGCGCGTAATGCATCTGCGTCACGTTCTTACCCGCCTTGGCGCGGCGCGGCGTGCGGTGCAGGCCCGGGAAACGCAGATCGGCGGTCGCGCTGTCGTCGGCGCGCTCGCGGCCGTAGGCCGAGGACAGGCCCGGCAGGGCTTCGGTGTCGCCGCGCTCTTCGATCCACTTCGCGCGCAGCGCGGGCAGGCCGGAGCGGATGTCGATGGTCGCGTTCGGATCGGTGTACGGGCCCGAGCAGTCGTAGACGTAGATCGGCGGATTCTTCTCGCCGCCGAAGCTCGTCGGCGTGTCGGCTTGCGAGATTTCGCGCATCGGGACCTGAATGTCCGGGCGCGAGCCTTCGACGTAGATCTTGCGGGAATTGGGCAGCGGTGCGATCGCGGCTTCGTCCACGCGCGCGTTGGCTGAGAGGAACTTCGGATTGGCGTTCATGCAATGTCTCCTGGCGGGGCACGTGTTGACGCCGACAATTTCGGCGCAAAGCGGCTCAGGAGCATGAACGGGGGCGAGGAATTTCTACGCTCCCTGCGCTGGCATTATCCAGATCAGGTTCTAAGGGTATTTCTCACCCACAACTCACGTTGCAGGACCCCTGCGCTTAGCTTTGCGGCAACGATACACCGACACGCGGGGCAAAACAAGCACGATGTGTCCCGAAAAACGTGAACTGGAAATGGTGCGGTGCGACATATCGACGGGCGTGTCAACCCTCCAGCGCCACCCGCACCTCGCGTTGAAAATCGCGCGGCATCAGGCGTAGCGCATCACGGAAAAAGCGCCGGTCGGGCGGCGGCAGCATCGGCAGTACACGACCGAGCGATTGCGCGGCGTGGAGTGCCTGCGGCGAGTCGCCATCCTGATGCAGCGCGAACCACAGCATTTCGAACCACAGATTGGCGAGCTGCAACGGCTCGAAGCGCACGCGTCCTTCCTCGTGGTCGGCGAGTGTGGTGGCCACGACATCCGTCCAGCGCAGGAAACCCTTGGCGCGCGAGAAGGGCGCGCCGAATGGCTGGACGGCATCGAGAAACGCATCGACCGCGAGGGGCGTACTCGCGCGCAGCGTCTCCAGATCGGGATCGCGTCGCACCGGGACGGCACCACGCGCTATGCGCAGCAGGAACACCGTATTCCAGACGGAATTCCCGCCTACGCCGAAGCGGTCGCAGATCCACTCCGACAAACCGATCCACCGCAATGCCTGACGCTGGACGTCGGCCGCCGCAAGCCTTCTGCCCGGATCGATCAGCGCCTCTTGCCAGAACAGCCAGAGCGACAAGCCGATGTTGGCGGCGACGTGCTGGGCCAGCTCGATGGAGTCGGCTTCGAACGCCGCTTGCAGGGCGTCGGAGAAGGCCGCCAGCGCATCGGCGGCGGATTGCGCTCGGGCAGGCATCGGGCCGTTGCGCGCGGCGTGCGACTTGTACAGCAATGCCTGGAGATTGCGGCTCTCGAAGCGAATGCGCGGGTTGTAGACGAGGCACGGGGCGAGCGATGCGTCGTCGCTGATGCGTTGCAGATGCGCGAACGCACCCGCCTCGTCACGTAATGCGTAGGCCTGCCATGCCTGCACGATCCAGTGCATGGCGCGTAACGTCGGCGAGCCGGGTTGGCTCGCACCGAAGGTGGCCGCGAGCGTGGCTAACGTCTGCTTCGTGCGCGCGGCGTCTCCCATGCGACGCCACACGATGGTCTCGGCGAGCAGCGCAATGCCACGCTGTACGCCGTCCACGGCACACACCTGCGCTGCATGGAAGCACGGGATTGCGCCTGTGCGCTGGCGTCTGGCTTCGCTTTGCGTCGAAGGCGGCGGCGGCGCGAAGAACACGCCGTCCTGCATGTCGCGCTTGCCGAGCGTCAGGTGATGCCAGAACGCGATGTCCTGCATGACGTAGTCGAGTGCGGGCGACTGGGCGTCGGGCGCGCTGTCCTGCGGCAAACCAAGAAATGCGGCGATTGCGCGGCGTGGATCGGCAGGTGTCGTGTCGCCGATGACGATGACGATGCGCGACATCTCGTGCGCAGCGAGCCAGAACGGTCCTTTGCCACGTCCGCGCGTCGGCAGCAAACGCACATCAGCATGATGGTCGTCGCCCGAGCCGACCGCGACGCCCCATCGCGCAAAGTCCGAAAACGCGCGGCTGATGAGCATGCGCAGATCGCCCCCGAGGCCCGCCTGATCGAAACGGATCTTCAGCGACGCAAGCGTTACCGGCGACGCCTCGAAATGCGCCGCGTAATAGACGCGCATCAGCAACCACAGGCTTTGGTATCGCACCGGCTGACCGTCGATTTTCTGCGGCGCGTCGAGTCGCACGACCAGGGCGGAAGGGAGCGACGGCTCGGAGGTGTCGTTCATGTTGACTGAGTGACTTGGGCAGCAAGCTTGGCAGGGACCGGTGCCGTGCGTTGTGGCGCGAACGGCGTGCGCACGTCCCACGCATTCATGGAAGGGGCGAGCCGATGATACGGCGGTTACGTCGGTTACGGTAGCTTTGCTTTGCAGCTATCGAAACCCACACTAAGCTGCAAACGCTTTCGAAAAAGTAGTGCCTGGCCAGCGCGACTCGTATCGGCAGCGACGACGTTTCGACGTCGCTGCCACACTCGGTGTGTCATCTTCATGTCACCACCGGTCTTCTGAAAAATAAGGATAACGAAATGAAACGTATTCTCTCTCGCTGGCGACGCGTGACCATCGTGCTGCGTCTGGCGTCGGCGCTCGTCGCGCACGGTCTTTTGGCCTCGCCGGCGCACGCGCTGGAATTGTCGCAGGCGTCCGTGCCGGGCGCACCTTCCGTGGCCGCCCCCGTCAACTTGACCGAGCGTGCCGACTGGGGCAAGTTCTTCGCGGCGGAAAACGTGAAGGGCACGGTCGTTGTGCTCGATGGCAAGACGCAGACGTATCAGGCATACGATTCGGCGCGCGCCGAGCGGCGCATGTCGCCGGCGTCGACGTACAAGATCTTCAACAGTTTGCTGGCGCTGGAATCGGGCGCGCTGAACGACGAGCGCGAGACGATTCCGTGGGACGGAAAGCCGCGCCGGATGAAGACGTGGAATGCGCAGATGAATTTGCGAGAGGCGTTTCGCGTGTCTTGCTACCCCTGCTATCAAGTCGTCTCGCACAAGATCCCGCGCGCGTATGCGCAGGCGAAGCTCGACGCCGTCGGGTACGGCAACCGGACCATCGGCCGTGTGAACGACACCTATTGGGTGGACGACAGTTTGCAGATCTCGGCGCGCGAGCAAGTCGATTTCCTGCAACGTCTGGCGCGCGGCACGTTACCGTTTTCGGCGCGTTCGCAGGACATCGTCCGGCAGATTTCCATTGTCGAGGCGAATGCCGACTATGTGCTGCACGGCAAGACCGGCTGGTTCGTCGACAAGAAGCCGGATATCGGCTGGTGGGTGGGCTGGCTGGAGCGAGACGGCAATCTGACGATGATCGCGCTCAACATCGATATGAACGGAGACGCCGACGGGCCGAAGCGTGCGCGTATCGTGCGCGAGGTGCTGAAGAACCTGAAGTTGATCTGATTCCGATGCCGTACGACGCGAACGCCGGCGGGCGTCGCGTCGCACGCATTGCCGGAGACTGGCCGACGCGTTTTACAGCGTGCGTCCGTGTTTGAGTGCCGCGGCGATTTCCGCGACGTGACGGCCTTGCGTCCTTGCAATCGTCAACTCGTTCTCGCTCGGCTGACGTGAGCCGTCGGCGGCTGCGAGTGTCGTGGCGCCGTAGGGAGAGCCGCCGGTGATCTCTTTCATATTGGTGAGCGCTGGCTCGGTGTACGGCACGCCGACGATGATCATGCCGTGGTGCAGCAGCGTGGTGTGGAAGCTGGTGATGGTCGTTTCCTGACCGCCGTGCTGCGTCGCGGTGCTCGCGAACACGCTGCCGACTTTACCGGCGAGCGCACCTTTGGCCCAGAGGCCGCCGGTCTGATCGAGGAAGTTGCGCATCTGCGCGGTCATGTTGCCGAAGCGCGTCGGGGTGCCGAAGACGATCGCGTCGTACTCGGGCAACTGGTCGACGCGCGCGACGGGCACGCTGGCGAAGGCAGCGCGTGCGGCCTTTGCGCCGCTCTTTTCCAGCACGTCGTCGGGGACGAGTTCGGGGACTTGCATGACATCGACGTCGGCGCTGGCGACGCTGCGTGCGCCTTCGGCGACTGCTTCGGCCATCTTGTAGATGTGCCCGTACATGCTATAGAACACCACCAGGATCTTGGCGTTGGCCATGGAATTCTCCTTTGGGGTCGAAAGATGCCAGCGTCGCGGACCGTCGGCCGCGCGAGGCGAGCCGTTCCATCATAGTCGACGCGGGTGACGCTTTGGCGTAGCCGCGACCCGCTTCAGCGTAACCGCGACTCGCTTCAGCGTAACCGCGACCCGATAAGGCAACCCAGCGCCAACGCTGCCATAAGCACCGTCACGCTCGCTGAGAGGCCGCCAGCCAGCGCGAGTCCCGTGGCGGCGAGCCCATGCGCCATCACGGCCGCAGGCACGAGTAGCGTGGCGCTCACGACACACCAGCGCATGACGTAGCGCCACATGAAGCGACTCACGATCTGCATACGCGCGTCGAGTTGATGCCGCTGCCAGAAAGACAGATCGGCTGCCGCGTGGAAGAGCCACAGCGGGCTGAAGTATTTGATGAACAAGTCCATGACGCCGTACCGGAAACACAATGCCCGCACGGCGCGGGCATGTCGTCGAGGCACGATGGCGGGGCAGACGCCCGATGGCACATTCACGCACTTGGGGGGGAGTCGACGCATGGGTATTGTAGCAGGCGCTCACTTACTTTGATGTGTCGACACCCGCCCCGATAAGGCATTTTTTTGCTGAATTTCGCTCAACGGCACGCAAACTCCATGTATCCGCCTGTTATTCCCATCATGTCAAGGAGAGGCGCCTGGCGTGTCACTTGCGAGGCTTGCCCGACGCAAGCGGGTGTGGCGTGTTGGCTGTGATCTGCTGGATCAATTCCCAGACGGACTGCGCGGCGGGGGAGAGCGTCCGGTTCTTGCGGCGTACCAGCATGATGGTACGGTCGATCTGTGGCGTGAGCGGCAAGGCCACGAGCCGGCTGTCTGCCTCCGGGCCGTTCGCCGCGAGCCCGGGTATTGCAGGCAACGCCAGCGCAGGCATGATGCTGATGCCGATACCCGCTTCGACCATCCGGAAGACCGTGATCGCGTGCCCGACTTCCTGCGCCACCTGACAGTACGCACCGTGTTCGGCCAGTGCGCGGTCGATCAGCGGTCGGCTGCCGGACGCGTAGTCGAGCAACACCAGCTTCTCGCCATTGAGTTCCTTCCACGTCACCTCGGTCTGCTTCGCAAAGCGATGTGAGCGATCGCATACCACGAGAAACGGCTCGACCATGATGGGTTCGCCCACCAGATCGTCCATACCCTCCGATGCGACGATCACGCCAAAATCGACTTCGCCGTGTCGCACGCTGTCCGTCGCGAGCGTCTGGACCTGATCGCGCAGCATCAGGGTGATGTCCGGATAGCGGGCGGCGCACGCCGAGATGCATTCGGGCATGAGATTCGCGGAAATGTCGGCGCGCTGGCCACGCGCACCCGGCCGCGACGCTCCTCCGCCAGCCCGTGCGTGTCGCGCAGGGCGCTCTCCAGTTCGTCGAGCACCCGGGCGAGGGTGGCAGAGAGGCTAGCGCCCACTTCGGTCAGTGTGACCTCCCGTGTGGTTCGGTCGACCAGCTTGAGCCCGAGTTCTTGCTCCAATTCCCGGATGCAGCGGCTCACGGCTGGCTGAGTCAGGCCGATATCCTCGCCCGCGCGGCTGAAACTGCCGTGCTCGGCCACTGCGAGGAACACTTTGAGCTGGCGCAGCGAGATATTCATGCGTCTTTGGTATGAATAAAATTTTTAAATGAATTTGTATTTTAACTACCCTTGCGCTCTAATACGTAAAAACCCGTAGCGCGAGCGCACACTTCCGGTCACTTTCCTGTCATTTTTTGACACAGTCGACCTCGCTGGCGGCCCCCAATGCCGTCGCGTCCCGTGTTCTGGCGGAACGGGCTTTGTCATTTCAGACGTATCCGAGAGAGTATTCAAGAGCAACGATGGCCAGACCGCGTTTCCTTCCCGACAATTTCACGTTGATGCTGGTGGCTGCCGTTGCGCTGGCCAGTTTCCTGCCTGCGCACGGCGAGGGCGAAGTCGCCTTCAACCTGCTGACCAACGTGGCGATTGCCGCATTGTTCTTCCTGCATGGCGCGAAGCTGTCGCGCGAAGCCGTGCTCGCTGGCGCGACCCACTGGCGTTTGCATCTGCTGGTGTTCGCCAGCACGTTCGCCATTTTTCCGATCGTCGGCGTGGCGCTCAAGCCCGTGCTGTCGTGGATGGTGACCCCGGAGTTGTATCTGGGCATCCTCTTCCTGTGCACGCTGCCCGCCACGGTTCAGTCGGCCATTGCCTTTACCTCGATGGCGCGCGGTAATGTACCGGCCGCGGTGTGCAGTGCCTCGGCGTCCAGCCTGTTCGGCATCTTCATTACGCCGCTGCTGGTCGGCCTGATCGTGATCCATCACGACGGCACCGGCGGCGCGTCGCCGTTCGACTCCATCGGCAACATCATGTTGCAACTGCTCGTGCCGTTCATTGCCGGGCAGTTGTCGCGCAAGGCTATCGGCAAATGGGTGGAGCGCAACCGCGGGCTGCTCAAGGTCGTGGATCAGGGCTCGATTCTGCTGGTGGTCTATACCGCGTTCAGCGAAGCCGTGAACACGGGGCTGTGGCATCAGATTCCCCCGCTGGCGCTGCTGGGCCTGCTGGGCTGCTGCGCAGTCATTCTGGCGATCATGCTCGCGATCACGACGTATTCGGCGCGCTGGCTCGGATTTTCGCGAGAAGACGAGATCACCATCGTCTTCTGCGGTTCGAAAAAGAGTCTGGCGAGCGGCATTCCCATGGCCAAGGTGCTGTTTGCGACCGGCCCGCTCGGCGCGATTGTCCTGCCGCTCATGCTGTTCCATCAGATGCAACTGATGGTGTGCGCGGTGCTGGCGACGCGTTACGCCAATCGCCAGCGGGCTGCGCAGGCGGCGAAAGCCGTCGCGGGCAAAGCCGCGCCCGGTGCCAAGTCCGGCAAGCCGGAGAGCGGCAGCGCCAACGCGGGCGCGGGCCGCTGAGCGCCTGAAGCGCATGTGCCTGGACGCATTCGCCAACGCCTGACCCCACGTATTATCCGATCGACACGGCCCGGCAAGGGCCGTTGTCACACGTTGGTCGTGCGCAAGTGCTAGAATTGCGTCTGTTTCGCTTCTTGACGACCACCCCGGTCCGGCGGCGCCCGACGCATCTGTTACATGACAGACCCCTCTCGCGCCAGCCTTGAGCATGGCGCGCAGCGCCCCTTGAATCTTCGCGAGTGAGCTTTGATGCGGAAACCCTTCCGCGTGGCGGCCCCCGTTTTTTTAAAAGAGATGTCCCTTCATCATGGCTGATGTAAATGCTGTTCCGATCCCCGGCTTCGATAGCTTTGGGCTGCATGCGGACATCTTGCGGGCCATCGCCGAGCAGGGCTACACCCAACCGACCCCCATTCAGGCACAGGCCATTCCGGTGGTGCTGTCCGGTCGCGACGTCATGGGTGCCGCACAAACCGGGACCGGCAAGACTGCCAGCTTCTCGCTGCCGATCATCCAGCGCCTGCTGCCCGATGCCAACACGAGTGCATCGCCCGCCCGTCACCCGGTGCGCGCGCTGATCCTCACGCCGACGCGCGAACTCGCCGATCAGGTGGCTGACAACGTGCGCTTGTACGCGGCTCATACGGCGTTGCGCAACACCGTGGTGTTCGGCGGCGTCGACATGAATCCGCAGAAGGATGCCCTGCGCCGTGGCGTCGAAATTCTGATCGCCACGCCGGGCCGTCTGCTCGACCACGTCGAACAGAAGACGGTGAACCTGAGCCAGGTGAAGATGCTGGTGCTCGACGAAGCCGACCGCATGCTCGACATGGGCTTCCTGCCGGATCTCCAGCGCATTCTGAATTTGCTGCCGAAGCAGCGCCAGACGCTGCTCTTCTCGGCTACGTTCTCGAACGACATCAAGCGGCTCGCATCGAGCTACCTCGCGAACCCGGTCACGATCGAAGTGGCGCGTCGCAATGCGACGGCCGATACGGTCGAACAAGTCGTCTACGAAGTGGATGAAGACGACAAGCGTGCGGCTGTGGTCCAGATTCTTAACGAACGCGATCTGAAGCAGGTCATCGTGTTCGTGAACAGCAAGGTCGGCGCAAGCCGTCTGGCGCGTCAGCTTGAGCGTGACGGCATCGTGACGGCCGCCATTCACGGCGACAAGTCGCAGAACGAGCGTATGCAGGCGCTCGAGGCGTTCAAGCAGGGGGGTATCCGCGCGCTTGTGGCGACCGACGTCGCTGCACGGGGTCTGGACATCTCCGATTTGCCGGGCGTCATCAACTACGATCTTCCGTACAACCCGGAAGATTACGTGCACCGCATCGGCCGTACCGGTCGTGCCGGCGCGTCCGGCGAAGCGCTCTCGCTGTGCGCACCGGACGAGCGCAAGCAACTCGTGGAAATCGAGAAGCTGATCAAGCGCGAACTCAAGCGTGGCGAGTTGGTGATGGAGCGCCGCAGCCGTTCGCGTGACGACCGTGGCGATCGCTACGAGCGCAGCGACCGCGGTGAGCGTGCGGAACGTGGCGAGCGCAGTGATCGTGGCGAGCGTCATAGCCGTCATGACGGCCTGCGTGCTGGCCGTAGCGGCGGCAGCACGCCGCGTCGCGTGCGTCCGGAAGATGAATTCTTCTACAAGCCGTACGAGCCGTCGCCGTCGGCGGGTGAGTCGCAGCGCGACCATCGCACGTCGATCGACGCTGCTGCACCGACGACCTTCGGGGCGCCGTCGGAAAAGGCCCCCAAGCGTCAGGTCGCCGCACTGCTCGCGGGCTTCCCGCGCAAGGCGCAGGACCGCTAAGCAAAGGGTGAGCGCCGGGTGCGGTCGTCTCGGCGCCGCGCGGTCGTCGAAAAAAAGCCAGCGTAAGCACGCTGGCTTTTTCATTGGGCCGTCCCATCCGAACGGGACGGGACAGTGAGCCGAAGATGTCAGCGGGCGTGCTGCGCCTGCCACGCGAGCGTGGCTGCCGCGTAGAAATCATTGCGATGGGAGACGTCGGCGAGTGCCGCTGGCAGCCCGAGGTGCGAGGCCGCTTCCTTGAGGGCTGCGAGGACCGCGTCGGGTGTATCGAGCGACAGCGGCGCGGCACCGTTCTGCTTGCTCAGCTTCTCGCCGTCGTCGGCCATGACGAGCGGCACGTGCAGATAGCGAGGCGTCGGTGCACCGAGGCAGGCTTGCAGGTAGATCTGACGGGCGGTCGAGTCGAGCAGGTCGGCCCCGCGCACGATGTCCGTGATGCCCTGCAACCGATCGTCGACGACGACCGCCAACTGGTAAGCCCACTGTCCATCGGCACGCTTGAGCACGAAATCCCCGACTTCCGTCGCGAGGTCCTGCGTGTGCGATCCCATCCAGCGGTCTTCGAAGTGCATATGCGCGGCGTCGCCATCCGGCACCCGAAGACGCCATGCGCGCGCCGTCTTGCCGTGCAGACCATCGCGGCAGGTGCCCGGATAAGCCAGCGTGCTGTGACGCGCATGCACGCGCGTGAGCGAGTCCGCGATTTCGCGACGGGTACATCCGCAGGGATAGACGCGACCATTTGTCGTCAGGGACGCGAGCGCCTGCTCGTAAAGCGCATGGCGACGGCTTTGCCAGACAATCGGTTCGTCCGAATGCAGGCCGAGACGCGTGAGCGTGTCGAGAATGTTGTCGGCCGCACCGGGCACGCAGCGCGGTTCGTCGAGATCCTCCATGCGCACGATCCAGACGCCCCCGTGCGCGCGGGCGTCGAGCCAACTGGCCAGTGCCGTGACGAGGGAGCCGCGATGCAGCGGTCCGGTCGGGGAGGGAGCGAAGCGTCCGCGATAGGTGCCGACGCTTGCGCGGGCCGACGACGTCGGGGCGTCGGCGGCTGGAGGGGCGGATGAGGCGGCGTCGTGCGCCGAAGCCTGCGCCACCCGGGGTCTCAGGCCAACGTTGCCGCCACAGCCGCAGCGGTATCGGCGGCGGTGGCGCTTGCCTTGTCCCGCACGCAAGCCGGGCACTGCTCGCCTTCGATGTAATCGGGGCTGCGCTGGCCCTCAGCTGTCACCACGGCGCGGCAGGCGAAGCACTGCTTGGTCGTCGACGGGGCGAGGTCCGGCGTGAGCGCGGTGCGGTAGTCGAACACGAAGCAGTCGCCCTGATAGTGCGCGCCGCCCACCTCCTCGAAGTACTTGAGAATGCCGCCGTCGAGCTGATACGTGTGCTCGAGCCCGATGTCGCGCATATAGATGGCGGCCTTCTCGCAGCGGATGCCGCCGGTGCAGAACGACACGATGGTCTTGCCCTCGAAGTCTGCGCGATGTGCGGCGATAACGTCAGGGAATTCCGAGAATTTCGTAAGGCGGTAGTCGACGGCGTTGTCGAACGTGCCCACGTCCACTTCGAAGTCGTTGCGGGTGTCGAGCATCACGACCGGACGACCTTCGTCGTCCTGTCCGGCGTCGAGCCAGCGCTTGAGCGTGGCGGGATCGACGCCCGGCGCGCGTCCGTCTGCCGGTTTGATGACCGGCATCTTCATGGTGATGATCTCTTTCTTCTGGCGCACCAGCATCCGGCGGAAGGGCTGATCGTCGGAGAGACTTTCCTTCACTTCCAGATCGGTGAACCGCGCGTCGGCGCGCAAGCCCGAGAGGAAGGCGTCGATCGACTCGCGCGACCCCGCGAGGAACAGGTTGATGCCTTCCGGCGCGAGCAGGATGGTACCTCTCAGGTCGAGCGCGTTGCAGCGCTCAAGCAGGGCCGGGCGCAGGGTCGCGATGTCGTCGAGCGTGACGAACTTGTACGCAGCGATGTTGACGATAGACATGGCAACGAAATTCCGCAAAAGCGTGAAGCAATAAACCGCCATTATCGCCGATTCGGTGCAAGTTCGCGCTTGATTCAGGACAAAGCCGGGCAAATGAGGGTGACGCTGGCTTTGCACGCGGGCCGCTGCGAGACAGCCCGGGCGCGCGGCGAAATCCGGCGACGCCGCGTTACAATACGGCCCATGTCAGAACCTCGCTTCGTCCACCTCCGTCTCCACTCCGAATATTCGATCGCCGATGGCATCGTGCGGCTCGACGACGTCGTCAAGGCCGCCGCCCGCGACGGCCAGGGCGCGCTCGCGCTCACCGATCTCGCGAACATGTTCGGAGCCATCCGTTTCTATAAAGAAGCCCGTGGCAAGGGCGTCAAGCCGATCATCGGCTGCGATGCCTGGATCACGAACCCGGCCGACCGCGACAAGCCCTCGCGTCTGCTGCTGCTCGCGCGCGACCGGGAAGGCTATCTGAACCTGTGTCAGTTGTTGTCCAAGGCCTGGCTCGGCAACCAGTACCGGGGACGCGCGGAGATCGAGCCGTCGTGGCTTCAGCCCGATGGTCTCGCCCGTGGCCTGCTGGCGCTCTCCGGCGCGCAGATGGGCGACGTGGGGGCGGCATTGGCCGCAGGCAACCCCGATCTGGCGTTGCAGTGCGCGAAACATTGGGAAAGCGTTTTCCCGGGGGCGTTCTACATCGAACTGCAACGCACCGGCCAGCAAGGCATGGAGGCGTACGTGCAACAGGCGGTGCAGTTGGCGGCGAAGGCCGGGCTGCCGGTCGTTGCCACGCATCCCATCCAGTTCATGACGTCCGACGATTTCACCGCGCACGAGGCGCGCGTGTGTATCTCCGAGGGCGAGATGCTGGGCAATGCCCGCCGTGTGCGCCGTTTCACGCAGGACCAGAGTTTTCGTACGCAGGACGACATGCTGGCTGCATTCGAGGACGTGCCGTCCGCGCTGGCCAACACTGTCGAGATTGCCAAGCGCTGCAACCTGACGCTCGAACTGGGCAAGCCGAAGCTGCCGCTGTTCCCCACGCCGGACGGCATGTCGCTCGACGACTATCTCGTCCAGTTGTCGAAGGAAGGGCTGGAGACGCGCCTCGCGCAGTTGTTCCCGGACGAAGCCGAGCGCGACAAGCAGCGTCCCGAGTATTACAAGCGGCTCGATTTCGAGACCGGCACCATCATCAAGATGGGCTTCCCGGGCTACTTCCTGATCGTGGCCGACTTCATCCAGTGGGCGAAGAACAACGGCGTGCCGGTCGGACCCGGTCGTGGCTCGGGGGCCGGCTCGCTCGTCGCCTATGCGCTGGGCATTACCGACCTCGACCCGCTCAAGTACAACCTGCTGTTCGAGCGCTTCCTGAACCCGGAACGTGTGTCGATGCCCGACTTCGACATCGACTTCTGTCAGGACGGCCGCGACCGGGTCATTCAGTACGTGAAGGAAAAGTACGGCGCGGACGCCGTTTCGCAGATCGCCACCTTCGGCTCGATGGCGGCCAAGGCGGCGGTGCGCGACGTGGGCCGCGTGCTCGATCTCGGCTACAACTTTGTCGACGGCATCTCGAAGCTGATTCCGTTCAAGCCGGGCAAGCACGTCACCATCGACGATGCGCTCAAGGAAGAACCGCAACTCGCCGAGCGCTTCCAGACGGAAGACGAAGTGAGGCAACTGATCGAGCTGGCGCAACGGGTGGAAGGGCTCACGCGTAACGTCGGCATGCACGCGGGCGGTGTGCTGATCGCCCCGGGCAAGCTCACCGATTTCTGCCCGCTCTACACGCAGGGCAGCGGCGAAGATGCCAGCGGCGTGGTGAGTCAGTACGACAAGGACGACGTGGAAGCCGTCGGCCTGGTGAAGTTCGACTTCCTGGGCCTGACGACGCTCACGATCCTTAACTGGGCCGAGCGCTACATCAAGCGTCTGCATCCGGAGATGGCGGATTGGTCGCTCGATCAGGTCTCGCTCACGGACCCGGCTGCGTTCAGCATTCTCAAGAAGGCCAACACGGTCGCCGTGTTCCAGTTGGAAAGTCGCGGCATGCAGGGCATGTTGAAGGACGCCCAGCCTGACCGCTTCGAGGACATCATCGCGCTGGTGGCGTTGTATCGTCCGGGCCCGATGGATCTGATCCCGAGCTTCTGCGCGCGTAAGCACGGCCGCGAGAAGACGGAATATCCGGATCCGCGCGTGGAGCCGGTGCTTCAGGAGACCTACGGCATCATGGTCTACCAGGAGCAGGTGATGCAGATGGCGCAGATCATCGGCGGATACTCGCTCGGTGGCGCCGACTTGCTGCGCCGCGCGATGGGTAAGAAGAAGGCCGAGGAAATGGCCGAGCACCGCGAAATTTTCGCCAAGGGTGCCGCCGAGAATGGCCTGACGCGCGAAAAGTCGGACGAAATCTTCGACTTGATGGAAAAGTTCGCGGGCTACGGCTTCAACAAGTCGCACGCCGCCGCGTATGCGCTGCTGGCCTACTACACCGCGTGGCTGAAGGCCCACCATCCCGCCGAATTCATGGCCGCGAACATGAGCTTGGCCATGGACGACACGGACAAGGTCAAGATCCTCTACGAAGATTGCCTCGCCCCGGCCAATGGGCTGGGCGTGCTGCCCCCGGACGTCAACGTCTCGGCCTATCGCTTTGAGCCGGCGGACTCGAAGACCGTGCGTTACGGTCTGGGTGCCATCAAGGGGAGCGGTCAGTCGGCGATCGAGGAAATTCTGCGCGCCCGTGAGGGCAAGCCGTTCACCGACCTGTTCGACTTCTGCGCGCGTATTGACCGTCGCGTGGTGAACCGTCGCACGATTGAAGCGCTGATTCGCGCGGGTGCGTTCGATTCGATTCACGACAACCGGGCGCAGTTGATGGCGTCGGTGCCGATGGCGATGGAAGCGGCCGAACAGGCGAGTGCTGCCGCGAATCAGGTCAGTCTGTTCGATCTGGGCGACGAAAGCCTGCAGGCACCGCTGGAACTGGCCGACGAACCCGCATGGACCGACAAGCGCAAGTTGCAGGAAGAGAAGCAGGCGCTCGGCTTCTACCTGTCGGGTCACATGTTCGACTCGTATTCGGACGAAGTGCGACGCTTCGTGCGCACGCGTATTCGCGATCTGTCCGAAGGGCGAGATCGTCTCGTTGCTGGCGTGATCTCCAGCATGCGCACCATGATGACGCAGCGCGGCAAGATGCTGATCGTGCAGCTTGACGACGGGACCGCCACGCTCGAAGTCACGATCTTCAACGAGCAGTTCGAGGCGAACAAGCACCTGTTCAAGGAAGACGAGCTGCTGATCGTGCACGGCAATGCGCGACCGGATAGCTTTACGGGTGGCCTGCGTTTCACCGTCGAAAGCCTGATGGACCTCGGCCGCGCGCGGGCGCGCTTCGCCCGGGCGCTCAAGCTGTCGTTCAACGGCAATGCCGACTGGACGCGTCTTCGCGCCACGTTGCAACCGCACTGCACGATGTACCGCGTGGCCGCCACGGCGGGCGCTGGCGGTGGTGGCGGCTTCAATGGCGGCGGTGGGTTTAATGGGGGCGGTGGAGGCGGCGGAGGCTTCGGCCGACGCAACGGCAACGGCGATGGTGACGCGGAAAAGCAAAACGGCCTGCCGGTGCATATCGTCTATCGCCGCACGGACGCCGAGTGCGAGTCGCGTCTCGGCGACGACTGGAAGGTGCAGCCTGGCGACGAGCTGCTCGGCGAGCTTCGTCAGTGGCTTACTACCGACTCGGTACAAGTCGTTTATTGAGGCATCGGTGCGGATAAGGCAGCGCGCGTCGGCTGCCTTCGCTGACCGGCGCGTTGGCGTAGTCGCGCTTTGTCCCCGTTGCCCCGATTGCGCCGATTGCCCCGATTTGCCACATTGCCCGCCGTTCGATATCACAAGGAAATCCGGATGTTCTCCATCATCGTTCCGACCTGGAACAACCTCGCCTTGCTGCAACTGTGCGTGCGCAGCATCCGACAGAACTCGCGTTACCCGCATCAGATCATCGTGCACATCAACGACGGTTCCGACGGTTCGCTCGACTGGGTCCGGGCGGAGGGGATCGAGCATACGGCGTCGCCCGATAACGTCGGGATCTGCTACGCGGTGAATCAGGCGGCGGCGCTGGCGCGCGAGAAGTACATCGTCTATCTGAACGACGACATGTATTGCTGTCCGGGTTGGGACACCACGCTGATCGAGCGCGCCGAGGCACAACCGGACAAGGCGTTCATGCTGTCGGGCACGATGATCGAGCCCGTGGATACTGGCAACCCTTGCGTGCTGGTGCAGGACTTTGGCCGTGACGTCGATACGTTCGACGAGGCGGCATTGCTCGCCGCCGTACCGACCTACAAGAAGCCCGACTGGTTCGGCGCGACATGGCCGCCGACGCTCGTGCATCGCGACTGGTGGTTCCTCGTCGGTGGCTACAGTACAGAGCTGAGTCCTGGCATGAGCAGCGACAACGACTTCTCGATGAAGATGTGGGGCGCAGGTGCGCGCCGCTTTGTCGGCGTGGGCGCAAGTCTTGTCTATCACTTTCAGTGCAAGAGCACCGGCAAGGTGGTCAAGAACGACGGGCGCACACAATTCCTGCGCAAGTGGGGCATGACGCAGTCGATCTTCGATCGCTACTACCTGCGTCGCGGCACGCCGGTGCCGTCGGGCAGCGATGGCCGTCTCGCCGAGCCGGTCGACGACAGCAAACTCCGCTGGCAGTTGTTCCGCTCGCGTATCAAACGAGCGCTGGCGAAGTAAGCGCGGAAGACGCCGTGCGCTGAATGAGAAACGGACGCCTGTGGCGTCCGTTTTGTTTTGGGAGTATCGCGGTGAAGTCGCTGTGTTCGAACGCCGCGATTCGGCGGCTTCATCCGCCCGTGCCGGGGCCGCCGTCAGACGTCGCCGCGTCGGAGCAGGGCGTACTTCAGGAATGCACTGCGGGCGTTCATGCGGGCAATCGCGGCGCCAGCCGCGCCGTCAAGAAAGCCACGGCGTAACACGTAGGTCCGAACGAACGCCCATCCGCCATTGATCCACGGCTTGAGCGCAGAGACGCGTTTGCCGCGCAACGACATTTCCCTGGCACCGGCGCGTGCATATCGCTGCACCTTGTCCTCGACCTGACGGACTTCCGTGTAGCTGTAATGGAGCAGATGGTGGGTGAGGGTACCGATCTCGCCGTCGACGATTACGCGCTCGTGCACGAGGTTGTCGGAGAAGCGTCCCGCTTCGCGGCGAAACAGTCGCAGCACGTAATCGGGATACCAGCCGCAATGTTTCACCCAGTGCCCCAGGAACTGCGACAGACGGGGCATGCGATAGCCGGTGTGCGACGCATGTGCGATCGCCGCCGCGATCTCGGCCGCCAGTTCCGGCGTGACGCGCTCGTCCGCGTCGAGCGACAGCACCCACGGTTGCGTGGCGAACGACAGCGCGCGATTTTTTTGCGGCCCAAAGCCCGGCCAGTCGGGGGTGACGTGCACCTCCGCGCCGGCGGCGCGCGCAATATCGGCGGTGCCGTCCGTACTCTCGTTATCCACCACGACGATTTGCGACGCGAACGCCATCACCGATGCAATGCAGTCGGCGATGTTGTGACGTTCGTTGCGCGTGAGGATCGTGACGGTCAGCGGCAATGTTGGCATGGGCGGGCGTAGACTCAGGCGTTCAACAATTCGACGAGCGCTTCGCCGTAACGCTCGATCTTCGCTTCTCCGAGGCCGGTGATGTCGACCAGTCCTTCGCGGTGACGCGGGCGGCGCTGAGCGAGTTCTCGCAGTGTACGGTCGTGAAGGATAACGTAGGCGGGGACGGCCTGCGTCTTCGCCATTTCCTGACGCCACGTGCGCAGCTTCTCGAACAATTGCTGATCGGCCGTATCCAGCTCGATGGCTTGCGACGACGCATATCCGGCAAAGCGGCTCTTCTTGCTCGCCGTGGGACGCTGACGCCGCAGCGATACGACCGTCTCGCCCTTGAGCACCGGACGCGCCGCCGCATTCAGCGTGAGCGCCCCGTACTGGCTGCTGTCCGGCTCGATGATGCCGTGCGCGATCAGCTGACGGAACACGGCCCGCCAGCCCTGATCGTCCATCTCGCCGCCCACGCCAAAGGTCGGCAGGCTTTCGTGGCCGAACTGACGAATCTTATCCGTGCTGCGCCCGCGCAGCAGGTCGACCAGATGGCCTGCGCCGAAGCGCTGGCCCGTACGCAAGATTGCCGACAGCGCTTTTTGCGCTGCAATCGTGCCGTCGAAGACTTCCGGGGGATTCAGACAGACGTCGCAGTTGCCGCACGGCTCGCTCGACTCGCCGAAGTACGACAGGAGCACGGTGCGGCGGCAGCGTGGGGCTTCGCAGTAGCCGAGCAGCGCATCGAGCTTCTGGCGTTCGATGCGCTTCTGGAGGTCCGGCGCGTTCGACTCGTCGATCCGGCTGCGGTGGACTACCACGTCGTTCAGGCCGTAGGTCATCCAGGCTTCGGCGGGTTCGCCGTCGCGTCCGGCGCGTCCCGTCTCCTGATAATAGGCTTCGAGGCTCTTGGGCAAGTCCAGATGGGCCACGAAGCGCACATCCGGCTTGTCGATGCCCATGCCGAAGGCGACGGTCGCGGCCATGACCAGCCCTTCCTCGCGCAGGAAACGCTGCTGATGCGTGCGGCGCACCTCGGCGTCCAACCCGGCGTGATACGGCAGCGCGGGAATGCCTTGCGTTTCCAGCCACGCGGCCGTTTCTTCCACCTTCTTGCGCGACAGACAGTAGACGATGCCCGCTTCGCCGCGATGTCGACTCAAAAAGGCCAGCAACTGCTTGCGCGGGTTGTCGCGGTCGACGATTTCGTAGCGGATATTCGGCCGGTCGAAACTGGAGACGAACAGGCGCGCGTCGGTCAGGCCGAGCCGCGTCTGAATTTCCTCGCGGGTTGCGGCGTCTGCCGTGGCCGTGAGCGCAATGCGCGGCACACGCGAATAACGCTCATGCAGCGCCGAGAGCTGGATGTACTCCGGACGGAAGTCGTGTCCCCATTGCGAGACACAGTGGGCCTCGTCGATGGCGAACAGCGCCAGTTGCCCGCGTTCGTCGAGCCGGTCGAGCAGATTGAGGAAGCGGTCGGTCAGCAGACGTTCAGGCGCGACGTACAGCAGATCGAGTTCGCCTCGTGAGGCGCGGCGTTCGATATCGACCGCTTCGTCGAAAGCGAGACTGGAATTCAGATAAGCAGCGCGGACGCCGGCCTGCAGCAAGGCGTCGACCTGATCCTGCATGAGGGCGATGAGCGGAGAGACGACGATGCCGATGCCCGGGCGCAACAGCGCGGGGATCTGGTAGCAAAGTGACTTGCCGCCGCCCGTGGGCATGAGCACGAGTGCATCGCCCCCGTCGGCCACATGGTCGACGATGGCGGCCTGATCGCCACGGAATGCGTTATAGCCGAATACGGTACGGAGAACTTCGAGTGCGCTTGCCATGCGCCGGAGTATACCGGTTCCACCCGGCGTCCGGCGTGCCAACAGCCCCGGAAATCCGGCGTTGAAGCGATTTTTGAGGCGTGGTCCGAGTCCGCTTCGGACACGTCCCGACGGGACCGCCCGGTACGTTAGAATAGCGGTTTTCCCGCTGTCCCCGACTTACATGAGCGCACCGCACAAGCCCACCGGACCGATTCTGCGACGTCTGCTGGGCTATCTCCAGCCATATTGGCACATGGGCCTGCTGGCCGTACTCGCCATGGCGCTGGTGGCGGCCACCGAAGCGGCCATCCCGGCAGTCCTCAAGCCGGTGCTCGACAAGGGGTTCTCCGGGGGCGATCCGTGGAAGCTCTGGTACGTCCCGGCTGCCGTGATCGGCCTGGCCGTGATCCGGGGGCTGGCGCAGTATTCGGCCAACTATATGCTGTCGTGGGTCTCGAACCGCGTGCTGCTCGACCTGCGCGTGAAGATGTTCGAGCGTCTGCTGCACGCCCCGGCCGCCTACTACCAGCGCGAGACGACCAGCACGCTCATCAACGCGATCGTCTACGAAGTCAATCAGGTGCTCGGTGTGCTCACTACGGTGCTGATCACGCTCGTGCGCGATTCGCTGACCGTCATCGGCCTGCTGGGGTATCTGTTCTACCTGAACTGGCGTCTGACGCTGGTCGTCGCCGTCATTCTGCCGCTGATCGGCTGGCTGGTGGGCAAGATCAACCGCCGCCTGCGCCGTCTCAATCGCGAGCAGCAGACGCTGACCAACGCGTTGTCGTATGTGGTGGAAGAGGCGGTGGGTGGCTACAAGGTCGTGAAGATCCACAACGGCGAAGAGTACGAGAAGAACCGTTTCGACAAGATGACCAGCAAGCTGCGCGGCTACGCCATGCGCGTGACGGTCTCGGGCGGGCTCGCCCAGCCGGTCACACAGGCACTGGCCTCGCTGGCGCTGGCTATCGTGATTACCGTCGCGATGATCGAGTCGTCATCGGGCGAGATGACCGTGGGCGGTTTCACGGCGTTCGTCACCGCCCTCCTGCTGGTTGTGTCCCCGCTCAAGCATCTGATGGACGTCAACCAGCCGCTGCAACGCGGCGTGACGGCCGCCGAGCTGATCTTCGAAGTGATGGACGTCGAAGTCGAGCCGGCCGGCGGCGAGCGCACGCTCGAACGCGCGAAGGGCCGTGTGACGTTCGATCAGGTGAGTTTCAACTACGGCGCGAGCGAGCGCCCGACGCTCGACAAGATTTCTCTGGAGGTCGCGCCGGGCGAGATGGTGGCGCTGGTCGGCCCTTCGGGTAGCGGCAAGACGACGATGGTCAATCTGGTGCCGCGCTTCTTCGATCCGACCGGCGGGCGCATTCTGCTCGACGACATTGCGCTCAACGATCTGCGTCTGGCCGATCTGCGCCGTCAGATTGCGTTCGTGAGTCAGGACGTCGTGCTGTTCAACGACACCATCGCCGCGAACGTCGCCTACGGTCAGGAAGTCGACGCCGAGCGCGTGCAAGCAGCCCTGCGTGCTGCCAATCTGGCCGATGCGGTCGCTGCCATGCCCGATGGCGTGAACACGCTGGTGGGCGACAACGGCATGCGCCTGTCGGGCGGCCAGCGTCAGCGTCTGGCGATTGCCCGTGCGATCTACAAGGACGCGCCGATCCTGATTCTGGACGAAGCGACGTCGGCGCTGGACTCGGAGTCCGAGCGTCATGTGCAGGCGGCGCTCGAAGTGTTGATGGAAGGCCGTACCACGCTGGTGATCGCGCACCGTCTGTCGACCATCGAACGGGCCGACCGTATCGTCGTGCTCGAACATGGCCGCATCGTGGAGCAGGGATCTCACCAGGCGCTCGTGGCGCATAATGGCCTCTACGCCCATTTGCACCGCATTCAGTACGCACAGCAGCAAGCGTGATAACGGGAACGCCTGCCGGTGCCGCGTGTGCTGTGGGTGCCGGAACGTCATGCCGCATACCGCATACCCCTGCATTTGAGGCTTTGAGGAGACTATGATGAGCCAGCCGCCGATCAGTCGCTTTCCCGTGCCGGACCTCGCCGCGTTGCCGGACGATATTCGCGCGCGCATCGACGCGGTCCAAGAAAAGGCGGGCTTCATCCCCAACGTCTTTCTCACGCTCGCGCACCGTCCCGACGAATTTCGCGCATTTTTCGCGTATCACGATGCCTTGATGCTCAAGGACGGCAATCTGAGTCAGGGCGAACGCGAGATGATCGTGGTCGCAACCAGTTCGGCGAATCAATGTCTGTATTGTGTGGTCGCGCATGGCGCGCTGGTGCGCATCTACGAAAAGCAGCCGTTGCTGGCCGATCAGGTAGCCGTGAACTATCTGAAGGCGGACCTGACCGAGCGTCAGAAGGCGATTCTGGCGTACGCGATGAAGGTCTGCGAGCGCTCGCACGAAGTGTGCGACGAGGACTACGCCACGCTGCGGCGCTACGGACTGAACGACGAGGATATCTGGGACATCGCGTCCATTACGGCGTTCTTCGGCATGTCCAATCGGATCGCTAACGCCATTTCGATGCGGCCTAATGACGAATTCTTCCTGATGGGGCGCATGCCTCGCATCCGTTAAACCTACTTCTCACAAAACTTCGATACCTATGATCTTCGTGACTGGCGGCGCCGGATTTATCGGCGCAAACTTCGTTCTCGACTGGCTCGCGCAATACGATGAACCGGTCGTGACGATCGACAAGCTCACCTACGCGGGCAATCTGGCGAATCTGGCGAGTCTCGAACGCGACCCGCGTCACCACTTCGCGCAGGTCGACATCTGCGATCGCGCAGCGCTCGACAAGCTGTACGCCGAACACCGTCCGCGTGCCGTGCTGCACTTCGCAGCCGAAAGCCACGTCGATCGCTCCATTCACGGTCCGGGCGATTTCGTCCAGACGAACATCGTCGGCACCTTCACGATGCTCGAAGCCGCCCGCGCCTATTGGGGTTCGCTCGAAGGCGAAGCGCGCGATAACTTCCGATTCCTGCACGTGTCGACGGACGAGGTCTACGGTTCGCTGAGCCCGACGGATCCGGCGTTCACCGAGACCACGCCCTACGCCCCGAACAGCCCGTATTCGGCGTCGAAGGCGGGGTCCGATCACCTGGTGCGTGCGTATCACCACACGTATGGCATGCCGGTCCTCACGACCAACTGCTCGAACAACTACGGTCCGTACCAGTTCCCCGAGAAGCTGATTCCGCTGGTGATCGCCAATGCGCTCGCCGGCAAGCCGCTGCCGATCTATGGCGACGGCAGCAACGTGCGCGACTGGCTGTACGTTGGCGACCATTGCTCAGCCATTCGCGAAGTGCTTGCCAAGGGCGTCCTGGGCGAGGTCTACAACGTGAGCGGCTGGAACGAGCAGAACAACTTGTCGGTCGTGAAGCATCTGTGCACGTTGCTCGACGAGTTGTCGCCGCGCGCGGACGGCAAGTCGTACGTCGATCAGATCACGTTTGTGACGGATCGTCCGGGACACGATCGCCGTTACGCCATCGATGCCCGCAAGCTTGAGCGCGAACTGGGCTGGCGTCCGGCGCAAACGTTCGAGACCGGCATGCGCAAGACGGTGCAGTGGTATCTGGCCAACGGCGAATGGGTGCGTCAGGTGCTCTCGGGCGAGTACCAGCGCTGGATCGAAACGCATTATCAAAAGAAGAACTGAGGCACGTATGAGTACCCAACGTAAAGGCATCATTCTTGCTGGCGGCTCCGGCACCCGCCTGTACCCGGCAACGCTGGCCATCTCCAAGCAGCTGTTGCCGGTCTACGACAAGCCGATGATTTATTACCCGCTCACGACGCTGATGCTCGCGGGTATTCGGGATGTGCTGATCATCTCGACGCCGCAGGACACGCCGCGCTTCGAGCAACTGCTCGGCGACGGCAGTCAGTGGGGCCTGAATCTGCAATACGCCGTGCAACCGTCGCCGGACGGTCTCGCGCAAGCGTTCCTGATCGGCGCGGACTTTATCGGTAACGATCCGTGCGCGCTGGTGCTGGGCGACAATCTGTTCTACGGGCACGATTTCGCCGGGCTGTTGCAGGCGGCGAATGCCCAGAAGGATGGGGCTTCGGTGTTCGCCTATCCGGTACACGATCCGGAGCGCTACGGCGTGGTGACGTTCGACGATAGCGGCAAGGCCATCGAACTGGTGGAAAAGCCGAAGGAGCCGAAGTCGCGCTACGCCGTGACCGGCTTGTACTTCTGCGACAACAACGTCATCGATATCGCGCGCTCGATCAAGCCGTCGGCGCGTGGCGAGCTGGAAATCACCGACGTCAATAACGAGTATCTGAAGCGCGGCAAGCTCAATGTCCAGATCATGGGCCGCGGCTACGCGTGGCTGGATACGGGCACGCACGAGTCGATGCTCGAAGCGAGCACGTTCATTCAGACGATCGAGTCGCGACAGGGCCTGAAGGTCGCCTGCCCGGAAGAGATTGCGTACCGGAGCGGATGGATCGACGCCGCTGCGATAGAAAAACTGGCGCAACCGCTGGCAAAGACGGGTTACGGTCAGTATCTCCTCTCGATGCTGCGTGAGCGGGTGTTCTGAGCACGCGCTTCCCCGTTATTGATTCTTACCGGTACTCCAATATGCAAGTGGCCCCTACTGCCATTCCGGCCGTGCGCGTGATCGAGCCCAAAGTGTTCGGCGACTCGCGCGGTTATTTCTTCGAAAGCTTCAACCAGCGCAACTTCAACGATGCGCTCGGCGAGACGCTGACGTTCGTGCAGGACAACCAATCGTTCTCCGCGCGCGGTGTCTTGCGTGGGCTGCACTATCAGGTCACTCAGCCGCAGGGCAAGCTGGTGCGTGTACTGCGCGGGGAAATTTACGATGTTGCCGTCGATATCCGCGAGGGTTCACCGACGTTCGGCAAGTGGGTTGCGCAAGTGCTGAGCGCGGAAAACAAGAAGCAGCTGTGGGTGCCGGCGGGCTTCGCCCACGGGTTCGTGGTGACCTCGGAGACGGCCGAAGTGCTCTACAAGACCACGGACTACTGGGCACCGCAGTTCGAGCGCTGCATCCGCTGGGACGATCCGACGCTGGCGATTCCCTGGCCGCTCGACGGCATCACGCCGATCGTCTCGGACAAGGACAAGCAGGGCATGCTGTTCTCGGACTACGAGCACGAGGCTTGAGCGGGACGTCGAAGTCGTCTCATCGCTGATCCTGTTGGCACGCTCATGCCACTGATCGGCGACGGCCGCCGTGGCCTTCTCGTCAGTCGACGATGCAAGATGCGGCGGCCGATCTATTTGACGGCTTACATCGAGGTCTCGGTACGCTCGGCATCGCCGGAGATGCCCTGCATCCCCGACATCCCCGCCGTTTCCCCCGTCACCCCAAGCACGCGAACGTACCGCAACCCCAGCGACGCGAAGCGCGCGGTCAAGGCATCGGCAACGGTCTGTGAGGCCGCCTCCATGCCGCCGGCGTCGCTCAGCCCCGCCTCGCGCAGTCCTTCGACGATGACATCGGCTTCCAGACCGTTGTTGAGGTAATGCAGCTTGACGTCGTGCAACGCGAGCGCGTTCGCCCGACATAGCAATTCGGCGGCCCCAACGACGACGGCCCGTGCGGGCCACTGTTGCAGCGCGGTACCCTTCGCGTCGCTCTCGGGGTCGACGTGCACCAGCACGTCGAGAATCTGCGACTCGTTCATGACAGCGGCACGCGCCTGTTCTGCGATGTAGTGCCCTTCGGACACGGACAGGCGCGCGTCGACAAGAATGTGGACGTCGACGACGATCTCGTCGCCCATGCGGCGCGTGCGCAACCTATCGATGGCGCGCACGCCGGGGGTGTCGAGCAGCCGTTGGCGAATGGCGACGGTGGTGGCGTCGTCCACACCGCGATCGATGAGGTCCTGCAGTGCGTTCCAGCCGAACTTCCAGCCGGTGCGGCCGATCATCAGCCCCACGAGTGCGGCGGCGAGCGGGTCGAGGATACGATAGCCCGCCAGATTGCCCAGAATGCCGCAGGCGACGACGAGCGAGGAGAGTGCGTCCGAGCGTGCGTGCCACGCATTCGCCACCAGCATCGCGGAACGCACGCGTTGCGCCGCACGCAGCATGTAGCGAAAGAGTCCTTCCTTGCTGACGAGTACAAACACCGCGACGACCAGCGCGACAGTGTGGACCTCGGGGATTTCGTCCGGATGCAATAGTCGCTCGATGCCGCGCCACAACATTCCCGCGCCGACGACCAGCAGAATCACACCGAGAAAGAGCGATGCCGCATTTTCGTAGCGACTGTGGCCGTAGGGGTGGTCGGCGTCCGGCGCTCGGGCACTGCCGCGTGCGGCGGCGAGCACCACAAAGTCGGAGACGATGTCGGAGAGGGAGTGAATGCCGTCGGCGATCAACGCCTGTGACCGTGCGAAAACGCCGATGACGATCTGCGCCGTCGTCAGCACGACGTTGACCCAGATACTGACCCAGGTGGAATGGCGTGCGACGACGTGCTTGTCGAGCGCCTCGCTCGATGCTG
Source organism: Pandoraea oxalativorans (assembly GCF_000972785.3). Classification (NCBI taxonomy): domain Bacteria; kingdom Pseudomonadati; phylum Pseudomonadota; class Betaproteobacteria; order Burkholderiales; family Burkholderiaceae; genus Pandoraea; species Pandoraea oxalativorans. Next base: position 4,309,839 of record NZ_CP011253.3, on the reverse strand, counting down.
CCAGATTGTCGTAGTTGGAGTAAGGCATGGCCGGGGCGCGCTTCGGGCGCGACGAAATCGGAACGGTCTCGTATTGTATTGCGGTTACCCGAGCGTGCAGGCGATCCCGCCCCGACATGCACAGAAACTCACACGTGCTGTTGCCTGACGACGCCGTACCATCCCAGGCCCTTGTACGTTTCGTAGCCCGGCGTCGCGGCGAACGCGATCGTCGTGCGATTGACCACGTCGGTGTAGAAGCCGGTCGACGCGCCGTCGGTGCGCAGCGCGAAGGTCTCGCCGAGCACGCCTTTCCCGTCGGAACGGGCAATCACACGGAACGAGGCGTCCACGATCATGCAGCGCGTGCGCGCCCATTCGTCTTCATTGAGACGAACGCCTTTGACGACCGCTTCCGCTTGTGGCGCCCAGTCGAAAAAAATGACCAGGGCGCCCAGCACGCGGCCGTCCGGCAAGCCGTGCTCCCGGATGGCGGTCGAATACGTGGCCACCTGTGCGTGCTGGAGGTGCGCCAGCGTCTGGACGTCGCTGGCGACGTAATCGGCGCCGCTGCGCGTTTTGAGCGCGGCTTTGAACCAACTCGCGTCCGACACATCGCTGCCGATCGCGGGATAGGTCGAGCGACGACCGTTCGCCACGACGATCCCCTGCGCATCCACGACCCAGAGGTCCTTGTACACGGTGTAGCTATCCAATATGACACCGAGGCGCGCGGACGCATGCGCACATGTCTCGGGATGCGGGTCGGTCAGGCAAGCCACGACGGCAGAGTCCGTGGCCCACCACCGCACATCGCACGATCGCTCATACAGGTTGCGGTCGATGACGTCGATCATGTTGAGCGCGAGATCGGCACAGCGTTGGCCTGCGTGTCCGCCCATGCGCTCGATCATGAGATCGCCGAGTTCGGTGAGTTCCTTGAGCGAACCGCTCAGTTCCTTGTTGAGCGAATCGGTGACCTCGCCAATACGCTTCGAAACGTGCTTGACCTGATTGGCCACCACGGCAAAGCCCTTGCCCGCGTTGCCTGCGCGAGCGGCTTCGATCAACGCGTTTAGTGCGAGAAATGTCGTCTCCCGGTTGATCTCGTTGATGTCCCCGATCTTGCTGACAGCCAACTTCCTCACCGCGTGGGTCAGGTCGACGATTGCTTTCGGATTCGCCATTCGTTTGCCCCTTTCATCGTTTTAATTAAACGCTTAAACGCAAGAACCGGGCCATGTGGCGATCATGACCGGTCGTGGTGCATCGGGGACGGTGACAAGCGAGGAACGCGGGGCGCTGCGAGAGGGGTGGGTGCCCAAGGACGGTGCTGGTGCGCACCGGGAGCGTGAACGCGCCCGGTGCCGTGGGTGCCGCCGGGTTACATCAGAATGATGTCGTACTGCTCCTGATGGAACGACGATTCCACTTGCAGCGAGATCGGCTTGCCGATGAAGTCGATCAGCATCGCTAGGTGCTGCGATTCTTCTTCGAGGAACAGATCGACGACTTCCTGCGACGCGATCAGACGGAACTCGCGCGGATTGAACTGGCGCGACTCGCGCAGAATCTCGCGCAGGATGTCGTAGCACACCGTGCGCGGCGTCTTGACCTGCCCCTTGCCCTGACACACCGCACACGGCTCGCACAGCACGTGCGCGAGCGATTCGCGGGTGCGCTTGCGGGTCATCTCCACCAGCCCCAGTTGCGAGAAGCCGTTCACCGTGATGCGCGTGCGGTCGCGTGCGAGCGCCTTCTTCAGCTCCGCGAGCACGGAATCGCGATGGTCGGCGCTTTCCATGTCGATGAAGTCGATGATGATGATGCCGCCCAGATTACGCAGCCGCAACTGGCGCGCAATCATCAGCGCCGCTTCCAGATTGGTCTTGAAGATCGTGTCGTCGAAGTTGCGCGCACCGACGTAGCCGCCGGTGTTCACGTCGATGGTCGTCATCGCTTCGGTCTGGTCGATCATCAGATAGCCGCCGGACTTCAGATCGACGCGACGCGACAAGGCGCGCTCGATTTCCGTCTCGACGTTGTACAGATCGAACAGCGGACGCTCGCCCGTGTAGTGCGTGAGCTTGCCGAGCACCGCCGGCGTGTAGACCGCCGCAAACTCGGCCAGCTTCTGATACGTCTCGCGCGAGTCGACGAGGATCTTGCCCGTCTCTTCATGCACGAAGTCGCGCAGCACGCGCTGGGCCAGATTCAGATCCTGATACAGCAGCGCAGGGGCGGGCACACGCGTGCTCTGCTCGCCAATCGTCTGCCATGACTTGCGCAGATAGGCGATGTCGTTGGCGAGTTCGGCGTCGGCCGCATCTTCCGCAATGGTGCGCACGATGAAGCCGCCTTTCTCGTCGTCCGGTACGAGCGCCTGAATCTTGCTGCGCAGCGCCTCGCGCTCGGCTTCGCTCTCGATACGCTGCGAAATGCCGATATGGAGCTCCTGGGGCAGATAGACGAGCGTGCGTCCGGCGATGCTGATTTGCGTCGACAGGCGCGCGCCCTTGGTGCCGATCGGGTCCTTGATGACCTGCACCATCAGCGTCTGCCCTTCGAAAACCGTCTTCTCGATGGGCGGCTGCGGATGCGGCACGGACGTGTCGTTATTGGCGCGCGGATGCCAGATGTCGGCCACATGCAGGAACGCCGCGCGCTCCAGGCCGATATCGATGAAGGCCGACTGCATGCCCGGGAGCACGCGCACCACCTTGCCCAGATAGATGTTGCCGACCAGACCGCGCGAGAGCGTGCGCTCGATGTGCAGTTCCTGCACGGCGCCGAGCTGCATAAGCGCCACACGGGTTTCCTGTGGCGTGATATTGACCAGAATGTCTTCGTTCATAAAGTGTCGACCAGACTCGAAATGCGTGGGGCCAGGTAGCGTTAGAAGTCGACGCCCGCCTGACGCAGCAGCGCGGCGGTTTCGCAAAGCGGCAGTCCCATGATGCCGGAGTAGCTGCCGTCGATACGCATCACAAACTCGGCGGCCTTTCCCTGAATACCATAAGCGCCCGCCTTGCCTTTCGGTTCTCCCGAGGCGACGTAGCGCTCGATCTCCTCGCGGCGCAGCGGCCGGAACCATACGTGCGAGATGTTGACCGCCTGATGGATCTGTCCGTCGGCACAGACCGCCACGGCGGTGAGCACACGGTGACGGGTGCCCGACAGACGGGCGAGTACGGCGCAGGCGTCGGCGTCGTCGAAGGGCTTGCCGAGGATGGTGCCGTCGAGACAGACGGTCGTGTCGGCCGTCAGGATCGGCGCACCGGGCAGTCCTGCACGCGCCAGACGGGCCACCGCCGCTTCGGCCTTGGCGCGCGTGACGCGCTGCACATAGTCGTCGGGCGGCTCCCCAGGCAGCACGGCTTCGAGTGCTTCGGCGTCCTCGTCGGCATGGGGCAGCAGCAACTCGAAACGAATGCCGAGCTGTTGCAGCAGTTCCTGACGGCGGGGGCTTTGCGAAGCGAGATAGATGTACGGCATGGCGGCTTGGCTTGAATTCGTCCAGCCCGGCACACGGCTTTGCAGACATTGCAGCGCGCGCACCGGGCCGCTGGATGGGCTGGGCGAGGGGAACGCCCTATTATGCCGCCTTGCGACCCCGCCCGCCACCATACGGCTGCAGCAGGCGGGTGCCGTTTTTCATAGGAATTACGTGCGAGAGGGGGCTTTCGAGGACGGCAGGGGGCGAGGGAACGAGCGGGCATGCAAGGCGCGGGGACGTCTGCGACGCCCCCACGGCCCATCGCCGCTCAGAGGTCGGCGAGGAAGTCCGCGCCGATCAGGTCGATGCGGTCGGTGCAGATGGCGTCCACGCCCCACGCGGCCAGTTCGCGCGCGCGTGCCGGCTCGTTGACCGTGTAGACGAGCATATGCAGCCCGACGGCTTTGATCTCGGCGACCTGCGGGCCGTCGAGATGCTTATGGCTTGCATGCAGCGTGACGGTGCCCAAACTGCGGGCATCGTCGCGCCAATGCGTTGGCACGGCCTCGTACAGCATGCCGCGCGGCAGTTCCGGCACGGCAGTCGCCGCCGCTTCGAGCGCCTCATAGGAGAATGACGAGAGCAGCGGCGGCTGGGCCTGACCCGCCCACAACGCCTTGACGGCCTGCGCCACCAGCGTGCCTGTCTCGGCTTCACGCCCCGGGCACGGCTTGATCTCGACGTTCGCCGCGAGTCCCAGCGCCTGACAACGCTCGGCCACCTGCGCCAGCGTCGGCATCGTCTGACCTGCAAAGCGGCCGTCCGCGCCAAACCAGCTGCCCGCGTCGAGCTTCTCGATCTCGGCGTACGTCATCTGCGCCGCCGCGCCGTGGCCGTCGCTGGTGCGATCGACGGTGTCGTCGTGAAGCAGGAAGACGACGTTATCCGCCGAGAGTTTGGCGTCGAACTCGACCATGCGCAGGCCGAGCGATGCGCCCATCTCGAAGGCGGCCAGCGTGTTCTCCGGCGCGAGCTTGCCGCCACCGCGATGCGAGACGACGCGCGGATACGGCCAGTCTCGCCACAAATGGGCGGTTGCCGGGGCCGGGTTCGTGCCGCTCATGCTTCCACCCGCTTGCCCGTCGACGGATCGAACAGATGCAGCGCCTTGGCGGAAATGGCCAGCGGCATGACGGAACCCGCCGCCGGACGCAACTCGTGCGGCAGACGCACCGTCACGTTTTGCTCGCCCCAGCGGCCGTGCAGCAGATTGTCCGCGCCGAGCAGTTCGAGCTGATCGACGACGATGCTCGTCTGTGCGGCGAACGCACCCAGACCGTTCTGCTGTTCTGCGGGCACCAGATGTTCCGGACGCACGCCAAGCACGAGTTCGCGCCCTGCGTGGGCCATGCTCGTCGGCGGCAGACGCAGCGCCGGGCCGCCGTCGACTTCGAACGTACGGCCTTCCGCATCGACCCGGCCCTTGAGCAGGTTCATCGCGGGCGAGCCCATGAAGCTCGCCACGAAGAGCGACGCCGGACGCTCGTAGACGTCGGTCGGCGTGCCGATCTGCTCGGCGTAGCCCTTGTTCATCACGATCACGCGATCGGCCAGCGTCATGGCTTCGACCTGATCGTGCGTGACGTACAGGCTGGTCGTCTTCAGACGCTTGTGCAGACGCTGAATCTCCAGACGCATTTGCACGCGCAGCTTGGCGTCGAGGTTCGAGAGCGGTTCGTCGAACAGGAACACGGCCGGCTCGCGCACGATGGCGCGGCCCATGGCCACGCGCTGACGCTGACCGCCCGAGAGTTCGCGCGGCTTGCGCGCGAGCAGGGGTTCGAGTTCGAGAATGCGCGCCGCCGCGAGCACGCGCTCTTCGATAGCCTTCTTGTCGATGCCGCGAATCTTCAGGCCGTACGACATGTTCTGGCGCACGTCCATGTGCGGATACAGCGCGTAGTTCTGGAACACCATCGCAATGTTGCGATCCTTCGGCTCCAACTGGTTGACGACCTGCGAGCCGATCAGAATGCTGCCTTCGCTCACCGATTCGAGGCCGGCGACCATGCGCAGCAGCGTCGACTTGCCGCAGCCCGACGGGCCGACGATGACCACGAACTCGCCGTCTTCGATGTCGATGTCGACACCGTGCAGCACGTAGTTGTTCTGGTCGTAGGTTTTCTTGACGCTATGGAGTTTGAGATTTGCCATGATTACTTATCCGAATCGACCAGACCGCGCACGAACCAGCGTTGCATCAGCAGCACCACCGCGAGCGGCGGCAGCATGGCGAGCAACGTAGCGCTCATGACGAGTTGCCATTGGGTAGCGGTGTCGCCGCTGCCGATCATGCTCTTGATACCCACGACCGCCGTGGTCATGTCCGGCGCGTTGGTCACCAGAATCGGCCACAGGTATTGATTCCAGCCATAGATGAAGGTGATGACGAACAGCGCTGCAATGTTCGTCTTCGACAGCGGCAGCACCACGTCGAAGAAGAAGCGCATCGGCCCTGCGCCGTCGATGCGTGCGGCTTCGACGAGCTCGTCCGGCAGCGTCATGAAGAACTGACGGAACAGGAACGTGGCGGTGGCCGAGGCGATCAGCGGGATCGTGAGACCGGCGTAGCTGTTGATGAGCCCGAGGCTCGAAATCCCCTGCACCGTCGGGAAAATCCGCACTTCGACCGGCAGCATCAGCGTGACGAAGATGAGCCAGAAGAACAGATTACGCAGCGGGAAGCGGAAATACACGATGGCGAAGGCCGACAGGATCGACACCGAAATCTTGCCGATCGTGACGACCAGCGCCATGAAAAGACTGTTGCCGAGCATCAGTCCGAAGGGCATGGCAGCGTTGCCGGTGCCCGCGCTCCACACCGTCGCGAGGTTCTCGAGCAGGTGCGTGCTCGGAATGAGCGACAGGGGAACGTTGAAGACTTCGCTCTCGTTCATGGTGGCGGCGACGAACGCCACGTAGAGCGGGAAGACCACCAGCAGCACGCCGATTATCAGCATGACGTGGCAGAAGATATCCAGGCCGCGACGGTTCTCGATCATGCGTATTGCACCTTGCGTTCGATGAAGCGGAACTGCACGACCGTGAGCACGATGACGATGACCATCAGCACCACCGACTGGGCAGCCGAGCTGCCGAGGTCGAGCCCCTTGAAGCCTTCCGAGTAGATCTTGTAGATCAGCGTCATGGTCGACTGGCCCGGACCGCCGCCGGTGGCCGCATCGATCACCGGGAAGGTGTCGAAGAACGAGTACACGAGGTTGACCACGAGCAGGAAGAACGTCGTCGGCGAAATCAGCGGCAGCACCAGCCCGAAGAAGCGCCGGATCGGGCCTGCACCGTCAATCGCGGCGGCTTCCACGAGCGAGCGCGGAATCGCCTGCAACCCGGCGTAGAAAAACAGGAAGTTGTAGCTGACCTGCTTCCAGATCGAGGCGAGCACGACGAGGAACATCGCTTGTCCGCCGTTAAGCGCGTGGTTCCACTCGATGCCGACCTTCGCCAGGCCGTAGGTGACCAGACCGATACTCGGATTGAAGAGGAACGCCCACAGCACGGCGGCAATGGCGGGTGCCACGGCGTACGGCCAGATCAGCAGCGTCTGATAGAGGCGCTTGCCGCGCGTGACCCGGTCGGCCATCGCCGCGAGCAACAGCGAGATGAGCAGTCCGCAGACGGTGACCAGTCCGCTGAAAATCATCGTCGTCTTGAACGAAGCGAGATAGAGCGAATCGCCCCACAGCGAGGTGAAGTTGTCGAGCCCGACGAATTCGCTCGACAGGCCGAAGGCGTCTTGCGTCGACGTGGATTGCCACAGGGCCTCGCCCGCAGGCCAAAGGAAGAACAGGGCCGTGATGATGAGCTGCGGCGCGACAAGCGCGTAGGGCAGCCAGCCGGTGCCGAAGCGGGGGCGTTCTCTGGAATTTTGCGCCATAACGTAGTGACCGAAAAAAACCAAACCGGCCCGCGTATCACGCGAGCCGGGGTGGTGTCATTGTAACGTCACGATTCACGCGGCAAATGCAGGAAAAGCCCCGGCATTGCGTGCGTTATCGTGCGTTCGTCGAACGCCTATCGACTGCATATCGACGGCTGATTCGACTTAGCTGCCCTGCTTTGCAAAGCGCGCCAGCAGGTCGTTGCCACGTTCGACTGCCTTGTCGAGCGCGGCCTTAGGCGTTTGCTTGCCGCTCCACACGCCTTCGAGTTCCTCGTCGACCACCGTACGGATCTGCGGCATGTTGCCCAGACGCAGGCCGCGCGTGTACGGCAGCGGGTCCTTGTTGAGCATCTGCTTGATGGCCGTGTCGGCACCCGGGTTCTTCGCGTAGAAGCCTTGCTTCTCGGTCAGCTCGTAAGCCGCCTTGGTGACGGGCAGATAGCCAGTGTCCTGGTGCCACTTGGCGGCCACGGGCGGCGACGCGAGGTAGTTCAGGAACTTGGCCACGCCCTTGTACTCGGTGGCCGACTTGCCCGCGAGCACCCACAGGCTGGCGCCGCCGATGATGGCGTTTTGCGGTGCGCCCTTCACGTCGGCGTCGTACGGCATCATGCCCACGCCGTAGCTGAACTTGGCGTACTTGCCGATGTTGGCGAGCGCGCCCGACGTCGTCATGGCGATACCGCAGTCGCCGCTGTAGAACTTCGAGGTCACTTCATCCTTGCGGCCCACGTACGTGAACGTTCCGTTCTTGGCCATATCGGCCAGGAACTGGATGTGCTTGACCTGTTGCGGGCCGTTGAACTCCAGCTTGGCGTCGAGGCCGCCGAAGCCGTTATCCTTCGTGGCGTACGGCAGGGCGTGCCAGGCGCTGTAGTTCTCAAGCTGCGTCCACCCTTGCCAGCCCATCGTGAAACCGCATGACATGCCCGAAGCTTTCAGCTTCGCGGCAGCGGCGTTCACGTCGGCCCATGTCTTCGGCGGGGTGTTCGGATCGAGACCGGCCTTCTTGAAGGCGTCCTTGTTGTAGTACAGCACCGGCGTCGAGCTGTTGAACGGCATCGAGATCAGGTGGTTGGTCTTGCTGTCGGCGTAGTAGCCGGCGATGGCGGGCACGAACGCCTTTTCGTCGAACGTCTCACCGGCGTCCTTCATCACTTGCCACACCGGCTTCACGGCCTTCTTCGCGCCGATCATCGTGGCGGTGCCCACTTCGTACACCTGAAGAATGGCCGGCGCATTGCCGGCGCGGAAGGCGGCGATCCCTGCGGCCAGCCCCTGCTCGTAGTTGCCCTTGTAGATCGGGACAATCTTGTAGTCGCTTTGCGATGCGTTGAAGTCGGCGGCGATCTGGTTGACGCGATCGCCGAGGGCCGATTCCATCGAATGCCAGAATTGGATTTCCGTGGCGGCCAAGGCCGACGTGCTCATGCCGAGTGCCAGTGCGGCGCCAACGCCAGCCAGGGCGAACGTGCGCAGGGAAGGTTGCTTCATGCCAATCTCCGGGGGTTCACGAGAAGTCAAGGGTCTGATTGTGTGAGTGGACCCTACTTGTTCGCGGTGCGAACTGTAGCGCCGCGTAGACTAACACGTCGCCGTGTTATTTCCATTCGCAGTGCACAACGCGTGTTGCACGCGAGTGCAACGGGGGGATTGACACGACACAAAGTGCCCCGTCCAGCAAGGCCCGGCGGGGCATGGAAAGTCCGGTACAACGTTGCGTTGCACCGCAAAAAGCGTTTGTGACTTATGGATGACTTATTTTTTGTCATACAAGGACGGCGCACCCGATGTCACGCAGAGTCACGCAATGTCACGTGGCCAGCCATCCCGTCGACAGGGCGCCGTCAGACCCGATGGTAGGGGTGATTGGCGTTGATGCTCCACGCGCGATAGAGCTGTTCGGCAAGCAGCACGCGCACCATGCCGTGCGGCAGGGTGAGGCTGGACAGGCGGATGAGGGTGTCGGCCCGCGACTTGAGGGTCGGATCGAGCCCGTCTGCGCCGCCGATCACGAAGGCCACGTCGCGCCCGTCCTGTTGCCAGACGGTGAGCGACTGGGCCAGACGCATGGTGGTGAGATCCTGTCCGCGTTCGTCCAGACAGACGAGACGACAGCCGCGCGGCAGCGCCGCGTCGATACGTTGCGCTTCGGCGGCCATGACCGTCTCGGCGGTGCGGGAGTTGGAGCGCTGCTCCGGCTTGATTTCCTTGAGTTCGATGCGCAGCTCGGGCGGCATGCGCTTGGCGTACTCGGCGAAGGCGGTCTCGATCCAGCCGGGCATCTTGTGCCCGACTCCGAGAATGAACAGACGCATGTCGGCAGGATCGCGTACGGCGTCTTACTTGCTGGCCTTGCGACGGGCCGGTGCCGGGGTGGCCGCAGGCGCGTCTTCCTCGTCTTCGTCTTCCGCGCTGGCCTTCGCACCGGCCTTGGTGCCGGCGGCCTTCAGGCGAACGGGCTTCTCGCCCCAGATTTCTTCGAGGTTGTAGTACTGGCGCAGGGCTGGCTGCATGATGTGCACGATGGCGTCGCCCGTGTCGACCAGCACCCATTCGCCCACGTCTTCGCCTTCCATGCTGACGATGTCGCCGCCAGCGGCCTTGACCTTGTCGCGTACGCTCGCGGCCAGTGCCTTGGTCTGGCGGTTGGACGTGCCGCTCGCGATGATCACGCGCTCGAACAGGGCGGTGAGGTGTTCGGTGTTGAACACCTTGATGTCCTGGGCCTTGACGTCCTCGAGGGCGTCGACGATCAGGCGCTGAAGTTTACGAATATCCATAGTGCGTTTATTTGGTGAAACAGGGGTGCGAGATAGCGGCCCGGCAGTTGCCGTGGGGCCGTCAGGCACGGTACAGGTGTTGCGTGCGGATGTACTGCCACACGGGTTCGGGCAGGTTTGCCGGGGGTGTGACGGTGTCTCGCGCGTGCGCCAGCATGGCGCGCAACTCGGTGGCGGAGATGTCGACGGCCAGTGAGTCGTCGATCAGGATGCCGCCGCATGGCGTGGATTGTACCCCGAGCGCGGACTTTTCCCGTTCAGCGAAGACCTGACGCAGTTCGGGGGACGCCGTTTCGCGACTGAAACCGGGGCGCGCCGCCGCACAGACATGGGCGTAATCGAACAGTTCGCGCCACGCGTGCCACGTGTCGAGCCGCACCAGTTGGTCCGAACCGATGAGCAGGGAGAGCGACACGTCCGGCCCGACGTCCTGCCGCATTTCCCGCAAGGTATCGACGGTGTAACTCGGTCCGGCGCGTTCGATTTCGCGCGTGCTGACGATCACTTGCGTCGACGGATGGGTGACGGCCAGTTCGGCCGCCAGCCCCTCTGAGGCAAGCCGGGTCATCGCCAGCCGGTGTTCGGCTGCCGTGCTGCCTTGCTTCTGCGGCTGCTGCCCGGCGGGCATCAGCACCAGTTCGTCCAGCGCGAGCGTGCGCGCGAACAGCGCGCCGAGCGCGAGATGGCCGGTGTGGATCGGATCGAACGTGCCGCCGAGCACGCCGATACGCTTGCGCGCTGGGAGGGACGGGGTGGCCGGGGTGCCGTGTACTGCAGCAGAGGTGAGGGTCATGCGCGCAGAGCCTTCACACCCACTCGCGACGCACGAGGAAATCGGTGTAGAGCTTTTCTTCGGGCGTGCCCGGCGCCGGCTTCCAGTCGTAGTGCCATTTCACGAGCGGGGGCATCGACATCAGAATCGCCTCGGTGCGTCCGCCCGATTGCAGGCCGAAGTGCGTGCCACGATCCCACACCAAATTGAATTCGACGTAGCGGCCACGGCGATGCGCCTGAAAATCGCGCTCGCGTTCGCCATACGGCATGCCGCGACGGCGCTCGACGATAGGAACGTATGCGTCGAGGAACGCATCGCCCACGCTTTGCATGACGGCAAAGCCGGTGTCGAAGCCACCGCCGGAGAAGTCGTCGAAGAAGATGCCGCCGATGCCGCGCGGCTCCTGACGGTGCTTCAGATAGAAGTACTCGTCGCACCACGTCTTGAAGCGCGGATACCACGAGGTGTCGAACGGATCGAGCGCGTTCTTGCACGTCTGATGGAAATGTCGGCAGTCTTCTTCGTGCGCATAGTAAGGCGTGAGATCCATGCCGCCGCCGAACCAGAACGCGGGCAATTCGCCGGGCGCGGTCGCGATCAGAATGCGCACATTGAAGTGCACCGTGGGGCAGTACGGATTACGCGGATGCAGGACCAGCGAGACACCGAGCGCTTCGAAGCCGCGTCCGGCCAGTTCGGGCCGCGACGCGCTGGCCGACGCAGGCAGCTTGTCGCCGATCACATGGGAGAAGTTGACGCCGCCGCGCTCGAAGAAGTCACCGTCGTCGAGCACGCGGGTACGCCCGTCGCCACGCAGCGCGCCGTCGGCGGGACGCTGCCAGTCGTCGACGAAGAAGCGTTTGCCGTCCAGGCGCTCCAGCGTCTCGACAATGCGGTCCTGAAGCCCGAGAAGATACGTGCGTACCGCGCCCGTGTCCGGCGCCGGTGCGGTGTCTTGCGCTGTCATTCTGTGACGTCCCTTGCGTGGTCTGTGTATGCAAATTGCGGTTTTATCCGCGATTGTACCGGCACGAGGGCAGACGCGGGCGGGCGGCACCGCGTGCCGATGCCGCCCGAATGACTTGAATCAAAGGAGGGGGCGCGGGCGTTTCAGGGCGCCGGCGCGTTCGGAAGTGTTCCGGCAGGCGCGGTGCCCCCTGCGCCCGGCACGATGGGTGGCACAGCGCTGGTGCCGCCGACCGCCGGTCCGGCCACGCCCGGTGGGGGCATGAGGATCTGCCGCGTGGCGGGCACCGGCCAGTGGGCCGTGCCGCCGACTTCGGCAATCGCCTTGTTGGTGTCGAAGTAGACCTGCCAGTAGTCGCGGTTGTGGCAATAAGGCCGCACCGCGAGCACGGGCCCGGACGGATTGAACTCGAGAATCTCGACGTCCACGGCAGGCTTCTCGACCACGTTGGGAATCTGCGCGACGCGTGCCTTCAGGCGGGCCACGGCGTCCTTCAGGTCTACCGTATGCGCGAGCTGCGCCGTGAGATCCACGCGCCTGAAGGCGTTGGCGTCGTACACGGTGATGTTGTCGCCGAACACCTTCGTGTTGCCGACGTACACGCGCAGGTTGTCTGCCGTCGTGAGCGTGGTGACGAACAGGCCGATCTCGTCGACCACGCCCGTCACACCGCCCGCGCTGATCATGTCGCCGGACTTGAACGGACGCAGCACGATCAGGAAGATGCCCGACGCGAAATTCGACAGCAGGCCGGACCAGGCGGCCCCGATGGCGATACCGGCGGCGGCAAGCAGGGCAGCGAACGACGTTGTTTCGATGCCGCAGACACTCAGAATGGAAAGGATCAGCGCGATACGCAAGGCAATGCGCATCGTCGATTCGGTATAGCGAACGAGGGTGGGATCGATGTGGCGGCGATTCATCGCGCTGCGAACGAGCCGCGCCAGCAGATTGATGACGATGCCACCGACGATCCAGATGACGACGGCCATCACGATTTTCAGGCCGAACGGCACCAGATAATCGTTGACCAGCTTATCGAGGTCGAACATGTAAGTCTCCGTCGAGCGAGGGTCTGTCGGGAAAACTGCATGAATGCCGCCGGGGCTGGCCGGCCGCGCGCTCTCGGGGTAAACCTTCGATGTCACGCGACGCCAGCGTGCCAATTTGCCCAGCGCTTGTCAATCGCGGGGCAATGAAGATGTGAGGCGGCCCATCGAGGGGGCAGGGAAGGTGGGGGATGGACGACGCCGACGCCTGCGCCAAAAGACAACGGCCCGGGGAACACGATGTTCCCCGGGCCGTGGCGAAGCGATCCGGCGGAAGTAACGTAAGGGCCGGACGCTGGCGACTTACTCCGTCTTGCGCGCGAGTGCGCGGTTGCCGATGTCGTGGCGATACTGCATGCCGTCGAAGCTGATCTGATTGACGGTCTGGTACGCCACGCTCTGCGCGCCGCGTACGGTGTCGGACAGGCCGACTACGCACAGCACGCGTCCGCCCGTGACCTTGAGCACGTTGTCTTCGAGCTGCGTGCCTGCGTGGAACGTCACGCATTCGTCGGTCTCTGCCGGGACTTCCGAGATACGGTCGCCCTTGCGCGGCGTGTCCGGGTAGCCATGCGCGGCTAGCACCACGCCCAGCGCATAACGACGATCCCAGTCGAGTTCGATCTTGTCGAGCGTGCCCGCAATCGCGTGTTCGACCACCACCGAGAAGTCGCCCTTCAGACGCGCCATGATCGGCTGCGTTTCCGGGTCGCCCATGCGGCAATTGAATTCGAGCGTCTTGACGTTGCCGTCGGCGTCGATCATCAGACCGGCGTAGAGGAAGCCGGTGAAGCGAATGCCGTCGGTCTCCATGCCGCGCACCGTCGGCATAATGATCTCGCGCATTACCTTCGCGTGAATCTGCGGCGTGACGATCGGCGCGGGCGAGTAAGCGCCCATGCCGCCCGTATTCGGGCCCTGATCGTTGTCCAGCAGACGCTTGTGATCCTGCGACGTGGCCAGCGGCAGCACGTTCTTGCCGTCGACCATCACGATGAAGCTGGCTTCTTCGCCTTGCAGGAATTCCTCGATCACCACGCGCGCACCGGCGTCGCCGAGCTTGTTGTCCGCGAGCATCATGTCGACGGCGTTGTGCGCCTCTTCCAGCGACATCGCCACGACCACGCCCTTACCGGCGGCCAGACCGTCGGCCTTGATGACGATCGGCGCACCCTTGGCGTCGATGTAAGCGTGCGCGGCGGCCGCGTCCGCAAACGTCTCGTAATCGGCGGTCGGAATGCCGTGACGCTTCATGAACGCCTTGGCGAAGTCCTTCGACGATTCGAGCTGCGCGGCTTCCTTCGTCGGTCCGAAGATCTTCAGGCCACGGGCGCGGAAGATGTTGACGATACCGGCGGCAAGCGGCGTTTCCGGGCCGACGACCGTCAGTGCGATACCTTCGCGTGCGGCGAATTCGGCCAGCACGTTCGGATCGCTGATCGGCACATTGCGCAGACGCTCGTCGAGCGCCGTGCCACCGTTACCCGGCGCGACATAGACCAGTTGAATACGCGGCGATTGGGCAAGCTTCCACGCGAGCGCGTGTTCGCGGCCACCCGAGCCGACAACCATGATCTTCATACTTATTCCCCGATGACGGCGTTGGTGAACACTTCCTGCACGTCGTCGAGGTTTTCGAGCGCGTCGAGCAGCTTTTGCATCTTCACGGCGTCGTCGCCGGTGAATTCCACTTCGGTTTGCGGCTTCATCGTCACTTCGGCGACTTCTGCCTTCAGGCCTGCGGCTTCGAGCTTGTCCTTGACGGACTGGAAGTCGTTGGGCGGGCAAACCACTTCGAAGCTGCCGTCTTCATTGGTGATGACGTCGTCCGCACCGGCGTCGAGCGCCACTTCCATGAGCGTGTCTTCCGGGGTTTCCGGCGAGAACAGGAACTGACCGCAGTGCGTGAAGAGGAATGCGACCGAGCCGTCGGTGCCCATGTTGCCGCCGAACTTCGAGAAGGCGTGACGCACTTCGGCCACCGTACGCACACGGTTGTCCGTCATGGTGTCGACGATCACGGCCGCGCCGTTGATGCCATAGCCTTCGTAGCGGATTTCTTCGTAGTTCGCGCCGTCCAGACCGCCCACGCCGCGATCGATCGCGCGCTTGACGTTGTCCTTGGGCATGTTCGCGTCGGCAGCCTTCTCGACGGCCAGGCGCAGGCGCGGGTTGCTGTCGGCGTCACCGCCGCCCAGGCGGGCTGCGACCGTGATTTCCTTGATCAGACGTGTCCAGACTTTACCGCGCTTGGCATCTGCCGCAGCCTTCTTGTGCTTGATGTTGGCCCATTTGCTATGACCCGCCATGAATTTCTCCGTCGTGCCGCGCTGAGCGGCGAAGTATGCTCTGCCGGCCTGCGCAGTCCGGCGCGGCCAACCGTTGAAACGGGAGCGCCCGCCACCGTGGGGTCGCGGGCGCCGATTGCCTCGCCGCCCCGTCGCCTCGCACGGAGCCTGTCGGTCGCGTGGGGCATTTCGGGGCGGTGCAGTCCGAGCGGCCACCTGTGCCGCTATAATCGGAGGCAATTTTATCATGCCGCCGCACCGTGCCACGGGTGTTTGCTGCGCCGTGTCACGAGCCACGCCGCGTCTACCACAGAGGTCGCTCATGCCCAAGAAGCCCGTGCCGTCGCAAGCGTCGTCCACCGCGACCCCCGCCGCTCCCGTCTCTCCGGCCGCAACATCGACTGCTTCAACGGGTTCCGCTCAAGCATCCGCTCATGGTCCCGATGAGGGGATGGTGATCGCGCGCAACGCCCAGCACCTGCTTGGCCTGCTGCCCGCGATGGGCAACCGCCACGGGCTCATCACCGGCGCGACCGGCACTGGCAAGACCGTCACCCTGCAAGTGATCGCCCAGGCATTTTCGGACATTGGCGTGCCCGTCTTCCTGGCGGACGTCAAAGGCGACCTGACGGGGATCACGCAGCCCGGCGTCGAGACACCCAAGCTCAAGGAGCGCATCGCCAACCTCGGCTTCGACACCCCCGACTGGCACGGCAGCCCCGCCACGCTGTGGGACGTCTTCGGCGAGCAGGGCCACCCCGTGCGCGCCACCATCTCCGATTTGGGGCCGCTCCTGCTCTCTCGCCTGCTGGGCCTGAACGAGACGCAGACCGGTGTGCTCAATCTCGTCTTCAAGATCGCCGACGACAACGGCCTGTTGCTGCTCGACAGCAAGGACCTGCGCGCCATGCTTCAGCATGTGGGCGACAACGCGTCGAACTTCACCACGCAGTACGGCAATATCTCGGCCGCCTCGGTCGGGGCGATCCAGCGCGGGCTGCTCACGCTGGAGCAACAGGGTGCGGACAAGTTCTTCGGCGAGCCAATGCTCAACATCGAAGACTTTATGCAGACCGACGCGCAGGGCCGCGGCATCGTCAACATTCTCGCGGCAGACAAGCTGCTGGCCGCCCCGCGCATCTACGCCACGTTCCTGTTGTGGCTGCTCGCGGAGCTGTTCGAGCGCCTGCCGGAAGTGGGCGATCCCGATAAACCCAAGCTCGTCTTCTTCTTCGACGAGGCGCATCTGCTGTTCAACGAAGCGCCAAAGCTCTTGCTCGAACGCATCGAGCAGATGGTCCGGTTGATTCGTTCGAAGGGCGTCGGCGTGTACTTCGTGACGCAGAACCCGGTCGACGTGCCGGACACGGTGCTCGGCCAGTTGGGCAACCGCGTGCAGCACGCGTTGCGCGCCTATTCGCCGCGCGATCAGAAGGCGGTGAAGGTCGCGGCGCAGACGATGCGCGCTAACCCGTCGCTGGACATCGAGACGGTGATCGGCGAACTGGGCGTCGGTGAGGCCTTGGTGTCGCTGCTCGACGAAAAGGGGCGTCCGGCCATCACGGAGCGCGCCTACATCGCGCCGCCGGCGTCGCGTATCGGGCCGATCACGCCGCAGGAGCGCACGGCGCTGATGGCGGGCTCGCTCGTCGCAGGCGTGTACGAGAAAGCCGTCGACCGCGAGTCGGCGTACGAGAAGCTGGTGGGGCGCACACAGGAGCGGCAGCCGGACGGCACGCCTGCGCCAGCGGGCGGTGCACCCGCCGGGGCCGGTGGTGCGGGTAGCGGTGGCGGCTGGCTCGATTCCCTCGGCGGCCTGCTGGGCGGTAGCGGCTCGCGCAGCAAGGATTCGCCCGTCGAAGCGATGGTCAAAAGCACGATGCGCACCGTCGGCAGTCAGCTCGGTCGCGAAATCGTGCGCGGCGTGCTGGGAAGCATCCTGGGCGGCAACAAGCGCCGGTAAGGCGGATACTGACGCGGATACGGGCGTGCAGCGCGCGCCCGCGTTCACTTGCTTCTCGCGTCTTCTTTGCCCGTGTTGCAGATCCTGCTCCCGTCAAACAATAAAAGGTCGCTCACTCGCCGATGTCCCTCAAATCCTCGCTGGAGCCGGTGCGAACCGGTGTCGCACACGATCCCTTGTGGCTGCGCGCTGCACCGCTCATCTTCCTGTTCCTGTGGTCCGTCGGTTTCACCGTCGCCAAGATCGGTCTGGCGTATGCCGACCCGCTGACCTTCCTGGCGTTGCGTTACGGGCTGGTGCTCGTGGTGCTGGCGCCGCTGGCGGTCGTCATGCGCCCGCCCTTGCCGAAGACGGCGGCGGCATGGGGTCATCTCATCGTCATCGGCCTGCTGATTCAGGCGCTTTATTTCAGTATGACGTATCTGGCGCTGCGACTCGGCGTGTCGGCGGGCAGCGTGGCGCTGATCACGTCGCTGCAACCGATTCTCGTGGCGCTGGCGGTGCCGCATCTGGTGGGCGAGCGCGTGAGCGGGCTGAACTGGATTGGCCTCGGTCTGGGACTGGCGGGGGCGGCGCTGGTGATCGTGGCGCGCTCGGCGGTGGAGGCGACGTCGGCCGTCGGGTTGCTATTGACGTTCGTGGCCCTCGGCGCGATTACGTGCGGCACGCTCTACGAAAAGCGCTTCGGTGTGGGCCAGCACCCGGTGACCTCGAATCTGGTGCAGTACTTCGTCGGGTTCGCGGCGACGCTGCCGCTCGCGTGGTGGCTCGAACCGATGCACGTCGCGTGGACTTGGCAACTCGGCCTGACGCTCGTCTACCTGGTGATCGGCAACTCGATCATCGCGATTTCGTTGCTGCTGGCGATGATCCGGCGCGGCGAGGCGTCGCGTGTGTCGGCGCTGTTCTTCCTCGTGCCGCCCTCGGCGGCGCTCGCGGCGTGGCTGATGGTCGGGGAACATATGCCGCCGTTGGCCTGGGCGGGAATGGTGCTAGCGGCCGTCGGCGTGGCGATGGCTACGCGACGCAAGGCGGCATGAGGTAGGTGCAGCACGGCGCGTCCTCCAAAAGCAAAAGCCCCGGCAGGACCGGGGCTTTCTCATCGCTTCATCGTTTCATCGCATCATCAGTTCTTGGTGCCGAACAGGCGGTCGCCTGCGTCGCCGAGCCCCGGAATGATGTATGCGTGGTCGTCCAGACGCTCGTCGAGCGAGGCGACGTAGAGCTTCACGCCCGGATGCGCGTCGAACAGCACCTTCACGCCTTCGGGCGCGGCCACGAGCGCGAGGAATGCAATGTTCTCGGGCGTGACGCCGCGCTTGATGAGCACGTCGACGGCATGCACGGCCGAGTAACCGGTCGCGACCATCGGATCGCACAGGATGAAGCGTCGGTCGGCCACGTCGGGCAGGCGCACGAGATACTCGACCGGACGATGCTGCTCGTCGCGATACACGCCGATATGGCCGACGCGTGCGGACGGCACCAGATCGAGCAGTCCGTCGCTCATGCCGACACCGGCGCGCAGCACGGGCACGATGGCGAGCTTCTTGCCCGCGATGACCGGGGCGTCCATCTCGACCATCGGCGTGTCGATGCGCTCGGTCGTGAGCGGCAGGTCGCGCGTGATCTCATAACCCATGAGTAACGTGATCTCGCGCAGCAGACCGCGGAACGTGCGCGTCGACGTTTCCTTGTCGCGCATGTGCGAAAGCTTGTGCTGGATCAGCGGGTGATCGCAGATGAAGAGGTTCGGGAATCGGGTGTCTTGTTTCATGGCAGGCAATTTGGGGCTGGGCCGCCGGATCGCCGGGTCGGTATGACCCGGTCGGCGTCGCATGGCGGCGATTTTAGCCGATGCAGACGATGCCGGTCCGGGTTTCGATCCGGTCTGCCCGAAATGCCACTCGAAATACTCTCCCGAATCCGGGCTGAATTCCGATGGCGATTCGCCGAAGGCGCCGCCCCGGACCGGACGCGACGTCACAGCAGCGTTCCTGCGATTCCCTTAGAATCGCTGCAAGACGGCTGCAAGACGCTGAAAAGCGGCCAACGACCAACGCATCACTTGTCTTGAAGGCAGAACATGGATCTGGGAATCAAGGGCCGCACCGCGCTGGTGTGCGGCGCGAGCAAGGGGCTGGGACGCGCTTGCGCACAGGCGCTGGCCGAAGCTGGTGTCAATGTCGTGATCGTCGCGCGCACGGCCGACGCGCTGAACGCCACCGCTGCCGACATCCGTGCGGCCACGGGCGTGAACGTGACCGCGGTGGCCTGCGACATCACCACGCAGCAAGGCCGTGCGCAGGCGCTCGCTGCCTGCCCGCAGCCCGACATCCTTGTGACGAACGCGGGCGGTCCGCCCCCGGGCGACTTCCGCGACTGGCAGCGCGACGACTGGATTCGCGCACTCGACGCCAACATGCTCACGCCCATCGAACTGATCAAGGCCACGGTCGACGGCATGATTGCGCGGGGCTTCGGGCGCATCGTGAACATCACATCGTCCGCCGTGAAAGCACCCATCGACATTCTCGGGCTGTCCAACGGAGCGCGCTCCGGGCTGACCGGCTTTGTCGCCGGACTGGCGCGCACCACCGTGTCGCACAACGTCACCATCAACAATCTGCTGCCGGGCGCGTTCGACACCGATCGTCTGACGGCGACGCTGGAGGCGTCGGCGGCCAAGAACGGTCAGAGCGTCGCGGACACGCGCAGCAAGCGCGCTGCGGCGGTTCCGGCGCGACGCTTCGGCCAGCCCGAGGAGTTCGGCGCGACCTGCGCCTTCCTGTGCAGTGCGCATGCGGGCTATATCGCCGGACAGAACGTGCTGATCGACGGCGGGGCTTACCCTGGCACGTTCTGAGCCGCGCCACGGCGCATCCCTCTATCGGACTCACTGCACTCATCTGCACTCAGGACTCGCATTCATGACGGTTTCGACGGTACCCAAGGTAAGAATTGCGCTGATCGCGCACGACAAGAAGAAGGACGAGATCCTCGCGCTCGCACGCGATTACGTCGAGGTGCTGCGTCAGTGCCAACTCGTCGCGACGGGCACGACGGGCGGGCGCATCGCCACGGAACTCGGTCTGGACGTCGAGCGCATGCTCTCCGGCCCGCACGGTGGCGACTTGCAGATCGGCGCGCAACTGGCCGAGGGGCGCGTGGACATGGTGCTGTTCCTGCGCGACCCCATGACGCCGCAGCCCCACGAACCCGACATCAACGCATTGGTGCGCGCTTGCGACGTGCACAACGTCCCGTGCGCGACGAACAGTTCGACGGCGCGTCTGCTGCTCGAACAACTGATCGTGCGACTGGCCGCCCAACCCGTGGCGTGATCGTCGGCAACGCTGCGCCAAGATACTCAACTGACAGAAAGGAGCGAGGAAGACGACCATGACGAAAGCCATCCGCATCGAACAGAACGGCGGTCCCGAAGTGATGAAGTGGGTCGATGTCGAAGTCGGAGAACCGGGTCCGGGCGAGGCGCGCGTGCGCCATAACGCCGTCGGGCTGAACTACATCGACGTTTATTTCCGCACCGGGTTGTATCCGCAGCCGCTGCCTGCCGGTCTCGGTATGGAAGCTGCCGGTGTGGTCGAGGCGGTGGGCGAGGGCGTGACGCATGTGAAGCCCGGCGACCGCGTGGCCTACGCGAGCCGTCCTTGCGGGGCTTACTCGCAGGCGCGCGTGATGCCCGCCGCACCGCTGGTACGCTTGCCCGACAACATCAGCGACGATCAGGCTGCGGCCATGATGCTGCAAGGCATGACGGCGCAGTACCTGCTGCGTCGCACGTATCCGGTCAAGGCCGGGGACACCATCCTGATTCACGCCGCCGCCGGTGGCGTGGGGCTGATCGTGTGTCAGTGGGCGAAGGCGCTGGGCGCGACCGTGATCGGCACCGTCGGCTCGGACGAGAAGGCCGCGCTGGTGCGTCAGCACGGCTGCGATCACCCGATTGTCTACACCCGCGAGAACTTCGTCGAGCGCGTGAAGGACATTACGGGGGGCGAAGGTGTGCCGGTCGTGTACGACTCCATCGGTAAAGACACCTTCATCGGGTCGCTCGACTGCCTGCGTCCGCTGGGCACGATGGTGAGCTTCGGTAACGCGTCCGGCCCCGTCACGCAAATCAACACGGCGGATCTGGTGTCGCGCGGCTCGTTGTTCTTCACGCGTCCCACGCTGTTCAACTACACCGCCAAGCGCGCCGATCTGGACGCCACGGCCAACGAGTTGTTCGATGTCGTCGGCAAGGGCACGGTCAGGATCGAGGTCAATCAGCGTTACGCGCTGGCCGACGTTGCACAGGCGCATCGCGATCTCGAAGCGCGCAAGACCACCGGGTCGACGTTGCTAATGCCCTGAGCCACTCGCGCGCGTTTGCACGGTTTGCGCGACGCCAATGAAAAAGGACGCCTCGGCGTCCTTTTTCGTTTCCTGCAATTACCCGCCCGCAAGCACCCGACAGCGCCCCGTCAGCGCATGTCAGGCCCGCTGAGTGAACACATGCGCGCGCGCGTCCTCGCGCACATCGACCGGCAGGCGCTTGATGAGCCAGTGGACCACCGTGCCGATCACGACCACGTCGTCGAGCAAACCGAACACCGGCACGAAATCCGGGATCAGATCGATGGGGCTGAGCAGATAGACCGCGAGCAACACCACAACAGGCAACAGCCAGCGCGGACGGCGCGGGTCACGGGCCGCATGCCAGAGCACGCGGAAATCATGGCGGGCGATTTGCCACAGTCGAAGAAAACGCTTCACTTGCAGACTCCTGGTACCAATGCGTCCGCCGGTAAGCCCCGGTCAGGGCCGGGTAACGTTGGACGCTGAAACACGATTACACTCAATCGACACGAACGTCGTTCAATGCCTATCTAATATCGTGCAATTTGTCTCGATTATACGCAATCGGCTTGCTGCGCGCCGCCGTGCTTCACCGCCGCCGGCATGCATTCCATGCGTAACAATGAACTAAGACATCGCCCGGCCAGGACGGTTTCATCGGTGCGGGAAAGCAGGGGAGGGGGGCAATGGCGGGGCTGTCGTCGCGAGGCCTGCAAAAAGGAGGGGCGTCCGGGATAGCGGTTGCGGCGGGATTGTGGCGGCGGGATAATTCCCGGGCCGACGTGGTCAATCCTACTTTCCCCTTTCGTCCCTCTTTTTTCGGACGCATCCAAACGCCATCATGACCGACGCTCAAGATCCGAAATCGCCGCAGCAGCCGTCCAAGCCCGAATCCGATACGAGTAAGAGCGCAACCTCGCCGACGGTCCCGGCCGCACCGGCACACGAATCCGCAAAACACAGCGACTCACCTGCGGACTCGCCTGCGACGCGTTCGTCCGAGTACGTGGAGCCCGCGTCGCCTGCGACGCCGCGTCCCACGGGAAAGCCGGTGGCCGGTACCGCCGAAGGTTCCGGCGACATGCCGCCTAATCCCGACACGCTGACACGTCCTGCACCGCCTTCCGAGGCGGCCAGCGCCACGCGCGCGGATGGATCGGACGATTCGAAGGCCGAGACGCCCGCGTCCGGCGCGCCAGCGGCCAGGCCCGCCGCGCCTGCGTCGGCCGCTGAGGTGGCGTCCGACCGCAATCCGATCGGCTCACCCGTTCCAAAATCCGGCGACGACGTGAAGGCAGCCGGTGTGGGGAGTGCCGGGGGCAACATCGGCGAAACCGGGGCAGGTGCTACTGGTGGCGCGGGTGGCGGTGCAGGCGGTGGTGAGCCGCCGCATCAGCCGTCGTTCGGCGCGACCGGGCCGCGTCCGGGCAGTCCGGCGTCGATGGGCGGTCAGCCGTCGTACTTGCAGGCGGGGGACTCGCCGTGGTCGGTCCTGCGCCGGATCATGTCCGCGCGCTTTCGCGCCTGGTACGACCGCGCCGGTCAGCGCATCACGCAACGCACGCTGAAGATCGGTATCTCGGCACGTATCTTCCATCCGGAGCCGGGTTCGAAGGGATTGCGCAGCAAAACGCTGCAATACCTCGAAGAGTCGATTGCGCACTGGGTGATGTCGCGCGATGTGCTCGTCTTCATGATTCCGACGGTGGACACGCAAGGCTTGCTTCACCCGAGCCACATTCGTCTGCACGATTACGCGAAGCACCTCGACGGGCTGGTCTTGCAGGGCGGGGCGGACGTCTCGCCGCTCACCTATTCGGAAGTGGCGACGCGTCACGAATGGCAGGGCGACCGCATGCGCGACATGTACGAACTCGAGTTGCTCCATGAGTTTGTCGAGCAGGGCAAGCCGATTCTCGGCGTCTGCCGTGGCTGCCAACTGATCAACGTGGCGTTCGGCGGCACGTTGCATCAGGACATTGCGACGGATTTGCCCGTAGCGATCCCGCACGTCACGGAAACGTACGAGCACAATCGTCACACGCTGACCTTCCCGGAAGGTTCGTCGCTCGCGCAGATGCTGGCGCCGGTCGATGTGCCCATCGTCAACTCGATTCACCACCAGTCGGTCAAGACGCTGGGGCGCGATTTGAGCGTGGAGGCGGTGTGTGCGGAGGACGGTGTGGTGGAGGCGATTCGCTACCGCAAGGCACCGTTCGTGATGGGCTTGCAGTGGCACCCGGAATTCCACCGCGCAGGCGGTCCGGAGTTTCTCGATTGCACGCCGGTGCTGGACAACTTCCTGCGTGCCGCACGCGAAACGCGTTTCTGATGTGACACGCCGTCGGGCGGCGCTGTTCGATGCAGCGCCGTAATGTCCCGGCAATACGGCAATACGTGCGCGCAATAAAAAATGGCAGCCCGAAGGCTGCCATTTTCATGTCGGGAGCACCGCGATACAACTGCCGGTGCTCACGCCACTTCGATGCTTAGAAGCGGTGACGGATGCCCGTGCCCACAACGGTTTGCGAGCTGGTCGACGACATACCGCCGGCAGCGCCGACACCGGCTTGGAGGCCCGTGCCTTCGTTGTCGGAGATGTGCTGGTACGAACCCGTCAGGTACACATCGGTGCGCTTCGACAGACGGTAGTCAGCTTGCAGCGTAACGGTGTGGAACTTCGGCTTCTTGTCCGTCGAATCTTGCTTGGCCATCGTGTACGTGTACGCGGCCGACAGCGAGACTGCCGGGGTCAGCATGTAGCGACCGTTGACTTCGAAGTTGTCGAACTTCAGACCGTCGTTGCCGAAGGCAACTGCGGTGCTGTTGTAGTTCAGACCCGTCAGACCTTGCAGTTGGGTGTGGGTGTACACCAGGCCGACCGTTGCCGGGCCGAAGGCGTAGTTACCACCGATACCCCAGACGCGTTGCTTCGACGACTGGAACACCGAATCACCACCCGTCGACGTGTCGACAGCGCCCGTGCCGTTGTTGTTACCCGGATTGCCTTGGCGCTCCAAGTAAGCAGCAGCCACCGTCAGCGGGCCGTTTGCGTAGTTCACGCCGGCGCTGAATGCACGGTTGTTGGCGAAGTCGCCGGCCTTGTTCGAGAAGCCATACAGGCCGCCGAACGTCAGGCCGTTGTAGTTGGCGCTCGAGTACTTGACCGAGTTGTTCACACGGAACGAGTTGTTCGTGTTGTCGTTGTCATACGGGTGCGAAGCGATCGTGCCGCCGAACGACGAACCGTTCAGCGTCAGCGGTGCCAGGTAGTCGACCAGCGAGTCGTATTGACGACCGATCGTCACAGCGCCGAAGCGATCGTTTTGCAGACCAACGAAGGCTTGACGACCGAACATGCGGCCGTTTTGGCCCGACGTGCCGTTGTTGATAGAGAAACCGTTTTCCAGCACGAAGATGGCCTTGTTACCGCCACCCAGATCTTCCGAGCCCTTCAGGCCCCAACGGCTGCCGTTGACCAGGCCGCTCGTTGCACGGAAGTTCTTCGAACCCGAAGCCGACGACGTGGTCGAGTTGCTCGTGTAAGCGATGCCGGCGTCGATCAAGCCGTACAGGGTGACGCTGCTTTGAGCGTGCGCGGTCATCGAGAACGCGCCGACGACGGCAGCGGCAAGAAGAGTTTTTTTCATGGTTTAAGCTCCAGTAACGTGACACGAATCGCAGAATTCGCGTGTAAACAGAACGCGGCGAAACAGAACATGTCGAGGTGACGATTCATCACGCTTCATCACTCGCGGACCCGTACAGCTATCGGCACTGCTCTGTTGACAGGGGGCAGTGTATGAGTCACCGCTACTCCCGCCTATTTCAGAATCCGCAAGAATCTATTTCAGATATGAAAAGAATTCGTGAGACACGTCCTAAAGCATTGTCGGACAAGGGGTTGGCTTGATTAAGCCTAGGCGAGAAATCGCGATGCAAGCGATGTGTGTTGCGCTCGGGACACAGTGTGGTGTGCAAGTGAAAGCGCGTGCCAAGCATTGCCAGCACGGGTTTTGCGCGCGACATGCATGTTCGCGTTAAGTTCCATCGCAGTGAATGCACGCATCAGTGACGGCTCGCGCCCGATGCGTTGTGTGAAAAGTGCGATGTGAATGTGTGTGAAGACGTGAGGTGCGAGTGAGTGCCGGTGAGTGTGTTGGCGCGATGTGCGACGTCGCTATAAAGAGAACGATTCATCGTCGTGTCGGGTGGCTGCCATCTCGCTGTCATTCGGCTCACGTACTCGCGCGCATTGAGCCATTTCTGAGATGTTGGCAAGCGCGTGTAATCGGCGCGAGCGAAAAAGGCCTTTATTTATGGGGTTTTACGGACTATTGCGAGTCGCCGAATAAATCATTGCGTCGAATGATGACAATGATTTTCGGGTGCGCACCTATACTACGTTCCGCGAGAAGTAGACTTTTGCGTTGAGTGAAAAGTCTCCAAACCTTGGCGCGGCCTCATTGGCCGCGCTTTTTTTTGGTTCATCGCGCAATAGCGTGGAGGGATTTGACAAGTTTTCGTACTCTTGATGGCAGGAATTTGCCATCAGGAGTGCGTGGAGATGCTGGATCGCAAGCTGCTGGAGTCGCTGGGAGGCTGGCAGGGCTATGCCGTCGAACGCGTGGAGTGGCCCGAGGGCACAGGGCGCACGCTGTCGATCTATTTGAAGCCAACCGCCAAGGTGATGCTGTGCGAGCAGTGCGGCGCACGATGTCGCCAGGTCCATGAGACCACGGTGCGCCGGGTGCGAGATCTGCCGTTATTTGAGTACCGGGTTGTTCTTCATGTTCCACGCCGGCGCTTGTTGTGTGAGCAATGCGGTGGCCCGCGCCTGGAGCGGCTTACTTGGCTGGGTCGCTACCAGCGGGTGACGGATCGGCTTGCGGCGGCCTGCAGCCAATTGCTGCAATCGAGCAACGTGCAGGCGGTGGCGAGGTTCTTCGAGCTGGGTTGGCATACCGTCAAGACGCTGGACAAGGCCCGGCTCCGAGCGTCAGTGCGCGAACCGGATTGGTCCAGGATCGAGTATTTAGCGATGGACGAGTTCGCCCTGCATAAAGGGCATCGGTACGCGACGGTAGTCGTCGATCCGATCAGCAGGCAGGTGCTGTGGATCGGCCCAGGACGCTCACGCGAGACGGCTCGGGCGTTCTTCGAGCAATTGCCGCGTGGGGTCGCCCAACGCATCAAGGCCGTAGCCATCGACATGACTACGGCCTACGAGTTAGAAATCCAGGCCCACTGCCCACGGGCGGAGATCGTCTATGACTTGTTCCATGTCGTGGCCAAGTACGGACGAGAGGTCATTGATCGGGTGCGCGTGGATCAGGCCAACCAACTGCGCCAGGACCGTCCCGCGCGCCGGGTCATCAAATCGAGCCGCTGGCTGTTATTGCGCAACCGCGACAAGCTAGACCGGCAGCAGGCCGTCCGGCTCGACGAATTGCTGCAAGCCAACCAGCCGCTGCTGACGGTCTATGTCCTGAGGGACGAACTCAAGCGGCTCTGGTTCTACCGAAGACCTGCCTGGGCAAAACAAGCCTGGCACCACTGGTGCGAGCAGGCCGAGCAAAGCGGAATAGCCCCCTTGAACACCTTCGCTCAGCGTCTGAAAGGCTATCTGCATGGCATCCTGGCCAGATGCCGACATCGTCTAAACACCAGCATCGTTGAGGGCATTAACAACACTATCAAGGTCATTAAGCGGCGCGCCTACGGCTACCGAGACCAGGAATACTTCTTCCTCAAAATCCGCGCCGCCTTCCCCGGTAATGCTCAATGAACCTTTTTTTTGCCTGCGAATTATTCGCCTGCGATTCTTGTGTCGGGGCTAGGCGTAGTGCCTTGTGCTGAGGGCTTCGCCGCAATCGCGAACATGCGGAATGCTCAACTGCTTGAGCTTGCGATACAGCGATGCACGACAGAATCCTAACGTGCGCGCGGCCGCTGAAATGTTCCAGCGATGTTGTGCAAGCGCCTGCAGAATGCGTTCGCGTTCCTGATCGTGCGGTTCGTGGGACGCATCGTGTGCACGATATTGCGTGTGCGAAGCAAGGCTCGCAGCATAGGCCGTTTCCTCGATCCGAGCGTCGCGCGGCGCCTCATGGCGATTCGCCGGGTACGACGAATGCAACGCAGGCGAGAACGCAAGTTCCGGCGGCAGATCGTCCACACACAAACGTTCCCCACTCGTCACGGCACACGCATATCGCAATGCCGCGCGCATCTGACGCAAATTCCCCGGCCACGCATGCGCGAGAAGACACGAGAGCGCGTCGGACGTCACACGCGCGAGCGCCTGGTCGACACGCAGGCCCGGCCATTCGTCGCACAACATGCGCGCGATCAGCTCGCGCTTGTCGTCGCGCTCACGCAAGGTGGGCAGCGTCAGCACGCCGACGGCGATCCGGTAGTAGAGGTCTTCACGGAACGTGCCTTGTGCGACAGCGCTTGCCAGATCCTGATGCGTGGCACAGATCAGTTGGACATCGATCGGCACCGGCTGACTCGCCCCTAGCGGTGTGACTTCGCGTTCCGATAGCACGCGCAGCAAACGCGTCTGCATCGCGTACGGCATGTCGCCGATTTCGTCGAGGAACAGCGTGCCGCCATCGGCTTGCTGCATCTTCCCTTTCATTCCCCCGGGTAACGCGCCGGAGAAAGCGCCGCGCTGATAGCCGAAGAGCTCGCTCTCGATGAGATGCTCCGGCAGCGACGCCGTGTTGATTGCGACGAACGACTGTGCGCGTCGCTCGCTGTATTCATGTAATGCGCGGGCGAGAAACTCTTTGCCGGTCCCCGTCTCACCGAGGATCAGCACGGGCAGGCCACGGTCGACGAAGCGTTTGCCGCGCGCGAGCAGATCGCGCATGCGGGCATCGGTGCCGCACAGATCGTCGATGTCGAGGTAATCGGGGCGATGTTGACGGGAGGCTGGGGCCGGGGCTGGCACGCGGACGACGCGCTCGGCCAGTGCGGCGATGTTGTTGAATGCGGTATTGGCACTATGGGCAGTGGCTGCGCCGAGGGGGGCGGCGTGGCCGACAGGTCGAGCGGGGGCGGGCGCTACAGCGAGGTGAGCGGGCATGACTTGTCTCCTTCTCGTATTGGTACGAAAGGGCGCCGTCGGTGGCTTGTGGCCTGGCGATTCCTGACGTCTCTTTATGTCGCGGCCGGCTCGGGTGACCTACCGCCAAAGCAGGATACGACCGCGCAGTCATAACATCCAATACAATATTGATGCGCTATTAATACCTCAGGGGTATCAAATGATCGAGTTGCGCCATTTTCAGTACTTCGTGGTGCTCGCGCAGACCCTGCACTTCGGCCGCGCGGCCCAGCAGTTACATATCTCCCAGCCGCCGCTCTCGCGTCAGATTGCCTTGATGGAAGCGGAACTGGGCGTGCAGTTGTTCGAGCGGACGAATCGCAGCGTGCGTCTCACGCGGGCGGGCAATCGCTTCTATCAGGATGCAGTGGAAATCCTCAACGCCGTCGATCGGGCGCGTCGCAACGTGGTGGCGGCAAGCCGTGGGGAAGACGGTGCGATTACGGTCGGTTTCATGATGTCTTCGGCATACAACATCTTGCCAGCGCTCACCCGGACGTACGCGGCGGCGTTCTCGCGCGTCGACATGAAGCTTGCGGAGACGCTGCCGAACCTGCTGGCAGAGGCCGTACGCGCGGGCCAGACCGACGTCGGCATCATGTATCGTCCCGAGGATCTGACCGGTTTGGACACGGCCACGGTGTTTCGCGAAGAGATGGTGGCGGTGATTCCCCGCACGCACCCGCTGGCGAAGGTCCGCGTGCTCGACGCCGCGCAACTCGCCGAGGAGTCGTTCGTGAGCATTCCGCGCGAGATCGCGCCGCTTGTCTACGATCTGGTCGTGACCCACTGCCGCCGCTCGGGGTTCTCGCCGCACATCCGGCTCGAAACGAACCTTCAGCAGACGATCATCAACCTCGTGGGGGAGGGGCTGGGGGTGGCGATGGTGCCGATGTCGATGAGTAGTGCGAGTGCGTCCGGCAATGCGGTGTTCAAGCCGCTGCGCAATGCGCCGGTGGCCGAGGTGGCGCTGTTATGGAGTCGGGACAATCACAACCCGTGCGTGGCGACGTTCGTGGAGAATGCGCGCAGCGTGTGGCGCGAGATGCAGCGCGCACCGGGCGCGCGGCTGGTGCCCGATCTGCCGGACACCAGCGTGCTTTGAGCCTGGCGGGCTAAGGCGCGGTGAGCGCGACGATCGCGTCGCGCCTGCCCTCGTCAGATTTCCAGAATCCCGGCGGCGACGAAGCCGCCGTCGACCGGCAGGATATGGCCGGTGACATACGACGCGTCGTCCGACGCGAGAAAGCTCACCGCACCGGCGATTTCATGCGGCTGTCCGTAGCGCCCGAGCGGCGTCGTCTCCGTGTAGTGACGGCGCGAAACGTCCGAGTGCAGCACTTTGGTCAGCGGCGTGTCGATGGGGCCGGGGGCGATCCCATTGGCGGTGATGCCGAAGGGGGCAAGTTCGATGGCCATCTGGCGCGTCAGCCCGATCACGGCCGCCTTCGACGTGCCGTATGCCGTGCGTCCGGCGCTGGCAAGAATGCCCGCGACCGACGCCAGATTGACGATCCGTCCCCAGCGCTGCTCGCGCATGAGACGCGCGGCGTGCTGCCCGCATAGCAGGGTGCCCGTCAGATTGACGGCCATGACCTGATGCCAGTGATCGAGCGGGTAGTCGAGAAACGGGAACGTCTTGGCGACGCCCGCATTGTTCACCAGCACGTCGCAGCGCCCGTGCCGCCTGGCAATCTGTGCAAAGCCGTCGGCAATCGACGCCTCCTCGCCCACGTTCATGCCCAGCGCCCACGCGCGCCCGCCCGACGCACTCAGCGCTGCGGCCGTCTCAGTCGCCGCACCTTCGTTCAGATCGGCCACGACGACCGTCATGCCATCCTTGACCAAACGTTCGCAAATGGCGGCGCCGATACCCATTCCACCGCCCGTGACTACTGCTACCTTCTCCGTCATGCTATGGACTCCTAAATGTACTGATGGCTACAGCACGGGCCCCGCCGCCAGCTGTGCGGCGGAGCCCGTCGGTGATACCGCGAAACCGTTACAGGGTTAGCGTTACTTCAGGAAACCGATCGAGATCCAGGGGATGAAGACCACGACGAGCAGGGCGACGAGCAGCGCGCCCATATAGGTCCACATCCGGTTGAACACTTTGTCGGGCGATGTCTTGCCAATGGCGCACGCGGCATAGAAGCCCACGCCGAGCGGCGGAGCGAACAGGCCCATCCCCATCGAGAGAATGACGACCATCGCGTAGTGCACGTCGTGAATGCCGAGCGAGCGGGCGACCGGGAACAGCAGCGGGCCGAACAGCACGATGGCGGGAATGCCTTCGAGCACGCTGCCGAGCACGATGAACACGACCATCGAGATGAGCAGGAAGCCGACTTGTCCACCCGGCACGCCGTGCATCAGGCCGACGAGCTTCGCGGAGAAACCCGATTGCGTGAGCGCCCAGGCCATGGCCGTCGCCATGCCGATGATCAGCAGAATCGCGCCGGAGAGTGCGGCCGTTTCCGTGAGCAGCGGATAAAGACGCTTGAAGTTCAGGTGCTTCCTGAAGGCGTGGACGATCAAGCCGATCACGATCGTGTAGGCGATACCGATGGTCGAGACTTCGGTCGCTGTAGCCGCGCCCTCGATCACGGCCGTGCGGATGAGGATCGGCAGCGCGAGGGCGGGCAGCGCCACGATAAACGTCTTGCCGATGACGCCCCACGGTGCGCGACGTGCTGCGCTCGGCGCTTCCTTGCGCGAGCGGGCAAAGCACACCACGACGATGGCGAGTGTGGCGATCACGGCAGGCAGCAGGCCGCCGACGAAGAGCGCCGTGATCGACACACCGCACACCGCACCGATCGTGATGAGCACGAGGCTCGGCGGAATCGTCTCGGTCATGGCGCCGGTGGCCGACAGCAGCGCCACCAGGTCTTCCTGCTTCGAGCCCCGGCGTTGCATCTCGGGGAAGAGCGCCGGGGCGACGGCTGCCATGTCGGCCGCCTTCGAGCCGGAAATGCCCGAGACGAGGAACATCGCGCCGAGCAGCACGTATTGCAGGCCGCCACGCACGTGGCCGAGCAGCGATGCCATGAACTCGATCAGACTGCGCGCCAGACCGCTCATCTCGATGAGCGCACCCAGCAGCACGAACAGCGGCACTGACAGCAGCACGAGGCCGGACATGCCTTCGTCCATGCGGCTCACGACGATTTGCAGCGGTGCGTCCGTCACCAGCGCCAGATACGCGAGCGTGGCGGTCCCGAAGGCAAACGCAATCGGAATGCCGCCGGCCACGCATGCGCCGACAATCAGCACGAAGAAGATCAGCAGGTTGTAGTTGCCCATCGCGATCAGCGCAGGGCGGCCGAGCCAGAGCGCCGCACCGAGCGCTGCGACGAACAGCACGCCGAGGCCGAACTGACGCGCACTGGAGCAGCGTGCCATGCGTGAGATTGCGGCAATGAGCATGAGCGCCGCGCCTACCGGCAGGGCGGCTGCGCGCAGCCCGTCGGGGATTTCCAGTGCCGGCGTGGTGATGTCCATCTGTTCGATGGCATGCGTGTACGCGGGCATGATGATGAGCGCGACGAACACGCACACCGTCAGCGCGGCCATGGTCTGGAACCAGTCGCGCCAGGCAGCGGGAAGCTTGTTGACGATGGCGGACAAGCGCATGTGCTCGCCCCGGTCGAGGGCAAGCACCGCGCCGAGCATCGAGAGCCAGATGAACAGCATCTGCGCGAGCTCATCCGACCACGTGAGCGGATTGTCGAACCCGTAACGCGAGACCACGCCCGCGAGCAGGATGAGAGTTTCCGCCACCACCAGCAGCACGGCAACCGCCTCGGTGACTTTCATCACCGCGCGGTTGACGTGGCAGAAGAGGCGGGCGAGCGCGTGCGTCGGCTCGGCCGTCATCGTCAACGTTTCCATTTACGCGAGCTTCCCAGTGTACTTTTCCAACATGGCCCATGCTTCGTCGCCGAACTTCTTGTGCCATTCGGCGTAAAAGCCGGCGGCGCGAAGTTTGTCGCGGAACTGCTCGTTGTTCGGGGCGTTGAACACCAGACCCTTCTGCTTGAGCTCCGCCATCACGCCATCGTTGAGCTTGCGCACGTCGTCGCGCTGCGCCATGGCGGCGGCGTTCACGTTGGCGGTGACAATCTCCTGAAGGTCCTTCGGCAGCTTGTCCCACTTCTGCTTGTTGGCGAGGAACCAGAAACCGTCCCACATGTGGTTCGTCATCGACACGTATTTCTGCACTTCGTAGAGCTTGGCCGTGGTCAGCAGCGCCAGCGGGTTTTCCTGCGCTTCGACGATGTGCGTCTGCAGGGCCGAATACACTTCGGCGAAGTTGATCGACGTGGGCGACGAATCGAACGCCCTGAACATCGACGTCCACAGCGGGCTCGTCGGCACGCGGATCTTCAGGCCCTTGAGGTCGGTCGGCGAGTTGATCGGACGGCTGCTCGTGGTGATCTGGCGATAACCGTTCTCCCAGATCTTGTCGAACGCGAACACGGTCGTCTTCGCGATCTGGCCGCGCACGTGCGCACCGAGATCGCCGTCCATGGCCGCCCACACCTGGCTGTAGTCCTTGAACGCGAAGCCCACGCCCGAAATCTGTGCGGCGGGTACGAGCGTGCCGAGAATCAGCGGCGAGAGCGTGAAGTAGTCGATCGCACCCGAACGAATCTGGCTCAGCATGTCGCTGTCGGAGCCCAACTGATTGTTCGGATAGATCTGGAAGTCGATGCGGCCTTTCGATTGCTCGGCGATCTTCTGCGCCATCTCCTTGGCGCGGATGTTCATCGGATGGCTGACCGGCAGGTTATTGGCGAACTTCAGCGTGAATTCGGCAGCGTGCGCCTGCGTCTGATACAACCCCGTAGCGGCGGCGGCCGATGTGGCGGCCACAACCTTGATGAAATGGCGGCGATCCATAGTGCTCATACTGCATGTCTCCTGATTATTGGTTTGGTGACTGCGTCTGAAGCTCGGGGCGTGCAAGCGTGCTGCGATGCAGCGTCCCGGCCAACTCGAAAAAGTGGCTGGCTAATCTTACGCAAATCGAATGCCAGTTCGGCATCCGAACGGGAAAACCCTTACGTTGTTAAGCATCAGTGAATTCCCGAAGGCGGTGCTGCGCGTGGACCGTGCGCCCCGCTTGGGCCTTTCATCAGGCGCAACAGGCGTGCGCGACGCTGGCGGGGCACGGCGCGTCTTGCTGCGCGTGCGAGGCTCGCCCGGACACAGCAAACATGCGGGTGTGACACCTGTCGCATTTCGCCGACGCGTTGCGACACCTGTCGCAAATGCCGCCACGCCCGGTGCGACAGGTGTCGCACGCATTTCGGCATGCCGGGCATTGCTGCGGCACAGCAAATTTTCTTCATCCGGTGGGCTTCAGAATTCACTTGATGGGCCAGCGGCTCCCGCTTTACGCTTGCGTCAATTGCATAGGCGCCACAAGCGCAGCAAGGGAACGACCTCGCAACGACGACTGACCGGGCCGTCGACGTGACAGATCAGGCGTTGCGCTGCCCGTGTACTCGCGCCTTGCAAGGATCTGGCATCGAAATTGCTCACCGGAGTCTGGATGACCCCAATTTTCCGGAGACACTTCATGGTTGCTGCATGCCTTACCGGCTGGGCCCACTCCCAGTTCGGCAAACTCGATAACGTCGACGCCGAGGTCCTGCTGGCCGACGTCGCCCAGGCCGCCCTCGACGATGCGGGCCTCTCGCCCGAACAGATCGATTCCATCCACGTCGGTACCTTCAACGGCGGCTTCCTGTATCAGGACTTCCCGTCGTCGCTCATCTTCAACCGCATCCCCGGCCTGCGTTTCAAACCCGCCACGCGCTACGAAAATGCGTGCGCGACCGGTTCCGCCGCCGTACATGGCGGGCTGCAATCCATCGAAGCGGGCAAAGCCACCCATGTGCTCGTGATCGGCTTCGAGAAGATGACCGAACTCGCCACGCCACAGGTCGGCGAAGTGCTGCTCAAGTGTTCGTATGCGCGTGAGGAGGCTGGCATTCCCGGTGGCTTCGCGGGCGTGTTCGGCACCATCGCGCAGGCCTACTTCGAGCGCTACGGCGATCAATCCGACGCGCTCGCGCGCATTGCGGCGAAGAACCACCGCAACGGCTCGGTCAATCCGTATGCGCATATGCGTCGCGACTTCGGTTACGACTTCTGCCGCAACGTCTCCGAGAAGAACCCGTTCGTGGCCGGTCCGCTCAAGCGCACCGACTGCTCGATGGTGTCGGACGGTGCGGCTGCGCTGGTCATCTCCAAGGCAGATGTCGCACGCAGCATGCCCAAGGCGGTCGGTTTCCGCGCGGCCGTGCAGGTCAACGACTATCTGCCCCTCTCGCGACGCGACCCGCTGGCGTTCGAAGGCGGTCAGCATGCGTGGCGTCAGGCGCTGGGTGTGGCCGGGGTGTCGCTGAAGGATCTGTCGCTGGTCGAGACGCATGACTGCTTCACCATCGCCGAGCTCATCGAATACGAAGCCATGGGGCTGGCCAAGCCGGGACAGGGTGCGAGTGTCCTGGCCGAAGGGTTGACGGAAAAGAACGGCCTGCTGCCGGTGAATCCGTCGGGCGGTCTGAAGGCGAAGGGGCATCCGGTGGGCGCGACCGGTGTGTCGATGCACGTGATGGCGGCGATGCAACTGACGGGGACGGCGGGCGACATGCAGATTCCCGATGCGAAGCTGGCGGGCGTCTTCAACATGGGCGGCGCGGCCGTGGCGAACTACGTGAGCATTCTCGAAGCGCGCTAAGCGTGCCGGGCCATCAAGGAGACGAGAAATGCTCAAGAAGGTCATGAACCTCGGCCGGATGTTGGCCGACGTCGCGCGGCGGCACCCGGACGAACCCGGGCTGATCGTCGGCGAGAACGTCACGACGTGGGGCGAGATCGATGCCCGCGTGAACGCTGTGGTCGACGCGCTGCGCAAGCTCGGCGTGAAGAAGGGCGACAAGTTGCTCGTGCATTCGCGTAACAACCTGCCGATTTTCGAGAGCGCATGGATCGCGTTTCGCCTCGGGGCCGTGTGGGTGCCGACGAACTTCCGCATCACCGCCCCCGAGGCGGCGTATCTGGGGCAGTCGAGCGGCGCTTGCGTGATGATTTATGACGCGGGTTTCGAAGGCCACGTCGATGCGGTGCGTGCGGCGTCGCCCGCATTGCGCCACGTCATCGCCCTCGGCGCACCGCGCGCGGGCGAGTTGCATTACGAGACACTCGTTGCCGAACACATGGGGGCTCAGGGTTACGAGGAGGAAGTCGAATACGAAGATCCGCTGTGGTTCT
This sequence comes from Pandoraea oxalativorans, assembly GCF_000972785.3. Taxonomy (NCBI): domain Bacteria; kingdom Pseudomonadati; phylum Pseudomonadota; class Betaproteobacteria; order Burkholderiales; family Burkholderiaceae; genus Pandoraea; species Pandoraea oxalativorans. Next base: position 4,273,875 of record NZ_CP011253.3, on the reverse strand, counting down.
TCTACACCTCGGGCACGACCGGCCATCCGAAGGCGGGCGTGCTCTCGCACGGGCAGATGGCGTTCGTCGTCACCAACCATCTGGCCGATCTGATGCCCGGCATTACGTATCGCAGCCGCTCGATGGTCGTTGCCCCCTTGTCGCATGGCGCGGGCATTCACGCCATCGTCAACACGGCACGCGGTGCGGCCAGCGTGTTGCTGCCGGGCGAGAAGATGGACGCGGAACAGGTCTGGCAGGCCATCGAGCGTCACCGGGTCGACAACATGTTCACGGTGCCGACCATCGTCAAGATGCTGGTGGAAGATCCGACGGTGGACCGCTACGACCATAGCTCGCTGCGCTTCGTAATCTACGCGGGCGCGCCGATGTATCGCGCCGATCAGAAGTACGCGTTGCAGAAGCTGGGCCGCGTACTGGTGCAGTACTACGGACTGGGCGAGGTGACGGGCAACATCACGGTGTTGCCGCCGTGGCTGCACAGCGATGACGACGATGCGCCCGATGCGCGCGTCGGCACGTGCGGGGTGCCGCGCACGGGTATGGAGGTGGCGATTCTGGACGAGCAGGGGCAGCGTCAACCGGCGTTCGCGTCGGGCGAAATCTGCGTGCGCGGTCCGGCCGTCTTCATGGGGTATCACAACAATCCGGACGCCAACGCCAAGGCGTTCAAGGACGACTGGTTCCACACCGGCGACCTAGGCCATGTGGATGCGCAGGGATTCCTGTACATCACGGGCCGGGCGTCGGACATGTACATCTCGGGTGGCTCGAACGTCTACCCGCGTGAGATCGAGGAAGCGCTGCTCACGCATCCGTGCGTGTCGGAGTGCGCGGTGCTTGGCGTGCCCGACCCCAAGTGGGGCGAGAGCGGGCTCGCGGTGGTGGTCGCCCGGGAAGGCATGGCCGCACAGGCCGATGAACTGCTCGGACATCTCGAAGCGCGTATTGCCCGCTACAAGTGGCCGCGTCGCTTCGTGTTCTGGAGTGCCATGCCCAAATCGGGCTACGGCAAGATCGTGAAGAAGCAAATCAAGACGATGCTCGAAGAGCAAGGAGACTATCGACTATGAAACCTGCGCTTTCACGGGTCTATCGACATGCAGGCGCCCCCACGTTACCCCGTGTGGAAGACTGCGTGTTGAGCGGGCAGCACGAACTGCGCGTGACGATCCGGACCGGTGCCAATCTCGGCGAGGCTTTACGCGCGGCGTTATCCCGCTATGCGTACGGCGGCGGCGTCGGGCGTTTCTGTGCGGGGACCGCGCGAGGTCTGCGGTACCACATGATCGAGAACACGACGGATGCGGATCGTCCCTTCGGCTATGGTGAGCCGGTCGACGAGACGCGCGAAGTCGATCTGATCGGCGGCGCGATTACCGTGGGCCGAACGGCCGACGGCGCGACGCTGATGCACTGCCATGCGGGCTTTTCCGATCCGTCGGGCGAGCTGCATGGCGGGCATCTGATTCTCGATCACACGTGGGCCGGAGACGAACCGGTGGTGATTCGTCTGTGTCTCTTTGCGCACGGTGGATACGTGACGGGCGACGACGAGGAGACACGGTTCCACCTGTTGCGCCCGGTGGCGGGAGAACTGTCATGAGCGTCGCGCTGGATGTTCCCGTCGCCATCGAAAATGGCACATTGGGCAGGTTGGTGGTGGCGCGCCTGAAGCCGAATCAGGATCTGACGGAAAGCATCGAGGCGCTGTGCGCCGAGCATGCGATTGCGCGCGCGATCGTGCGTGGCGCAGTGGGGAGTCTGATCGATGCGAGGCTGGCGTTTCGCGCCGGCGACGGCTGGCGCGAACAGGTGGTGAACGGCCCCGGGGTGGAGATTCTCAACGTGTTCGGTGAGGTCGATACACGCCCGAAGGGGGCGGATTCGGCAAGCGCCATGCCGATGCTGCACGGCATGGTGGCGGACACCGAGGGGCGCATGTTCGCGGGACGCTTCGTGCGCGGCGGCAATCTCTCGTTCATTACCATCGAGGTGACGTTGCAGGAGTGGTTGCCCGCCTGAGCGTGTGAGCGGCGGCGCAAAACGAAAGGGGGACGCATCCGATGCGTCCCCCTTTTTCGTCGTGATCGGCGCATGCCGTTGTGCTTAAGCGGTGACCGGCTGCACCAATCCGTCTTCACGGAACATGTGCTTGATGCCGCGCACCGCCTGACGGATGCGCGACTCGTTTTCAATCAGCGCGAAGCGCACGTATTCGTCGCCATACTCGCCGAAGCCGATGCCTGGCGAGACCGACACCTTCGCCTGCGCGAGCAGCTTCTTGGCGAATTCGAGTGAGCCGAGCGTGCGGTAGGGTTCGGGAATGCGTGCCCAGATGTACATCGACGCCTTCGGCAGATCGACCGCCCAGCCCGCTTCCGTCAGTCCTTTGTAGAGCACGTCGCGGCGGCGCTGGTACTGCTCGCGAATTTCCTCGACGCACGTCTGATCGCCCTCGAGTGCGGCAATGGCGGCGACCTGAACCGGCGTGAACGTGCCGTAGTCGTGATAGCTCTTGATGCGCGCGAGCGCTGCGACCAGTTCCGCATTACCGACCATGAAGCCGATACGCCAGCCGGCCATGTTGTAGCTCTTGGACAACGTGAAGAATTCGACGGCGACGTCCTGCGCGCCGGGCACCTGCATGATCGACGGCGCTTTGTAGCCGTCATACACGATGTCGGCATAGGCCAGATCGTGCACCACGAGAATGTCGTGCTTGCGTGCAAGATCGACGACGCGTTCGAAGAATTCCAGTTCGACGCATTGCGCCGTGGGATTCGACGGGAAGCCGAGGATCACCATCTTGGGCTTCGGATGGCTCTCGCGAATGCCGCGTTCGAGTTCGGTGAAGAAGTCGATCCCGGGCGTCATCGGCACGGAGCGGATGTTCGCACCGGCGATGACCGCGCCGTAGATGTGAATCGGGTAGGACGGATTGGGCACGAGCACCGTGTCGCCCTGATCCAGCGTGGCGAGCATCAGGTGGGCGAGGCCTTCCTTCGACCCGATGGTGACGATGGCTTCTCGCTCCGGGTCGAGTTCGACGTCGTAGCGGTCCTTGTACCAGTGGGTGATGGCGCGACGCAGACGCGGAATACCGCGCGAGGTCGAATAGCCGTGGGTATCGGGACGTTGTGCGACTTCGACGAGCTTGCTGACGATATGCGGCGGCGTGGCCCCATCGGGGTTGCCCATCGACAGATCGATGATGTCTTCGCCACGACGGCGCGCGGCCATCTTCAGTTCGGCGGTGATGTTGAAAACGTACGGGGGAAGACGATTGATGCGCGCAAAGCTGCGCGAGCCCTGAGAGCTGGACATGTTGAACCCTGGAACGTAAGCGCCCGGAACCGTCCGAGCGACGCCGGTGTGCTGGCCACACCGTGACGGCGACTGTAGCGCGGCGTCGGGCGCTTTGGCAAGACATTCTTGCAGGCGATTTTTGCGATGGACGAACACGCCATCGTTCGCGCGGTCATGCGCACGAGGACGCTCGACGTGGGCGGCGCTGCGCAAGGCCGTCGGTTAAGATGACCGGCCTTGAACCGGGCAGCGCGAAAGCGAAAGGAGTGTCGATGGCGTACGTGTACCTGTTGGTGGCAATCGTGGCAGAGGTGATTGCGACGTCGGCATTGAAGGCCTCCGATGGCTTCTCGCGCGTGGGTCCCGTAGCGCTGGTCGTCGTCGGGTACGGCATCGCGTTCTACATGCTGTCGCTCACGCTGCGCACGATTCCGGTGGGCATCGCCTATGCGATGTGGTCGGGCCTGGGCATCGTGCTCATCTCGATTGCGTCACGCGTGCTCTTCGGGCAGAAGCTCGACGCTCCGGCATTGCTCGGCATGGCGCTGATCATCGCCGGGGTACTGGTGATGAATCTCTGGTCGAAGTCGTCTGCCCATTGAGACGGTCGACATGTTCGACATGTGGCGCGCCCGGATCAGCGATGACCTTCGGCTTCGGCAAGTACTGCCTTGAGCGCGGCGATACAGCTGTCGATCTCTGCGCGTTCGATGACGAGCGGCGGCGCGAGACGCAGCACCGTCGCGCGGGTTTCCTTGGCGAGGACACGTCGTCGCAGCATCCCCATCGAGAGGTCGTGAGCGTCGGCCCGCGCCGGATCGACTTCGATGCCTGCCCACAGACCGCGACCGCGCACTTCCCGAATCAATGGCGAATGAATCGCATGCAGGCGCGATAGCAGGTATTCGCCCATCTCCGCACTTCTGCCCGGCAGGTCTTCGTCGGCCATGACGTCGAGCGCTTCGAGTGCGACGGTGGCTGCCAGCGCGTTGCCACCGAACGTCGAGCCATGGCTGCCCGGCTCGAACAGGTCGATCACGTCGCGTCGCGCGACGAAGGCGGACACCGGCAGCAGGCCGCCTCCGAGGGCTTTGCCGAGCATGATGCCGTCCGGCACGATGCCTTCGTGCTGATAGGCAAACCAGCGGCCGGTGCGCCCCAGACCCGATTGAATTTCGTCGAGCAGCATAAGGACGTTCTGCTCGGTACACAGTTGACGCAGTCCGCGAAGAAAGCCGTCAGGCGGCACGACGATACCGCCTTCGCCCTGAATGGTTTCGAACAGGACGGCGCAGGTGTTGGGGGTGATGGCGGCGCGTACGGCGTCGATGTCGCCATACGGCACGCGGATGAAGCCGGGCGCGAACGGGCCGAAATCGGCGCGATAGGCGGGTTCCGACGAGAAGCCGACGATGGTGGTGGTGCGTCCGTGGAAATTGCCGTCGGCGACGATGATTTCGGCGCGTTCGGCGGGAATCCGCTTCACGCTATAACCCCAGCGGCGCGCCGCCTTGATGGCGGTTTCGACGGCTTCGGCGCCGGTGTTCATGGGCAGGGCGCCGCTCAGTGTGGTGAGGTCGCAGAGGCGTTCGAGAAAAGCGCCGAGACGGTCGGTGTAGAAGGCGCGGGAGACGACGGCGAGGCGCTGCGCCTGCGCGGTGAGCGCGGCGACGAGACGCGGATGCGCGTGCCCGTGACTGACGGCGGAATAAGCGCTCATCATGTCGAGATAGCGATTGCCCTCGACGTCCCAGACCCAGACGCCCTTGGCATGCGAGAGCACGACGGGCAGGGGTGAGTAGTTGTGCGCACCAAAGCGTTGTTCGCGTTCGATCTCGTTCATGAGCGCGTTCCTCCACACTCGAAGTCTAGATGCGAACGAGATGGCACGCAAAGGGGACAAGTCCCGAAGCGCCGCGTATGAAACTGGCTTGTACGTGCGCTATAATCGTCGATTACTCGGATGTGGCGCACGTTTCACGTGCGCGCAGCCCCCGGGTCTCTCCGGCAGCGATATCCGATCGCCGCCATCACGCACTGCCCATAGCTCAGTTGGATAGAGCATCGGCCTTCTAAGCCGACGGTCGGGGGTTCGAATCCCTCTGGGCAGGCCAGCTACCGCATCCGATAAAAGCGACAAAGATTCTCTTCGCGTTGCCGTATCATGGTCGCCTCTCTGGAGGAAGTGACCTGAAATGCAAGTGCTAGTCGACGCCGACGCCTGCCCCGCCGCCATCAAGGAAATCCTGTTCCGCGCGGCCAAGCGTGAAGAAATGATGGTCACGCTGGTGGCAAATCAGTTTCTGCGCACGCCGCCGTCACCGTTCGTCCGATCGATTCAGGTGCCGTCAGGGTTCGATGTGGCGGACGCGCGTATCGTCGAGATGGTCGAAGCGGGGGATCTGGTGATTACCGCGGACATTCCGCTCGCGGCGGCGGTCATCGAGATGGGCGGGCGTGCGCTCGACCCGCGCGGGAGCTGGTTCACGCCGGAGAACATCAAGGAGCGCCTTTCCGTGCGCGACATGATGGACCAGTTGCGCACCGCGGGGATCGAGACCGGCGGTCCCGCCCCGTTCAGTCCGCGCGACAGCAAGGCGTTTGCCGGTGAACTGGACCGCTTTCTGGCGCGTCAGCGCAAGTCACCTCGTTAGGCTTGCCCGCGCGGCTTCCGCGCCATGCATGGTTTTCAGGTCCCCTTTGAACTCGCCCGCAGCAATTCCCCGAAGCGCGCTTCGCACCAGCGCATGACATCGTTGGGTTCGCGACCGAACCGCCACAGCATGCGCACCGGCAACTGCGGAAGACCGAGATCGTCGCAACGTAGTTCATGAAGATCTTCGTACGCCGCAATATCGATGGGCAGCACTGCCCAGCCAAGCTTGTCCACGACCATGCTGGCGATGACGTACGAGCTGTCCGCGCGCCAGATCGACGGGCTCAGTTGCAGCGGCGTGATGTCGTCCATCTGCAACAGAAGCTGACGATATTTCGCGAGATCGCCGCGCGTGACCTGATCGCGATAGGCCAGCGGATGGTCGCCCGCCACAAATACGCCCTGCACAGCCGAGCCGATGTACTTGTGGCCCAGCGCCGACGAGATCGCCCCACGGTCGACGTGAAAGCCGATATCCGCGCGCTGCTTCTCCACGTACTCGGCGACTTCCGTCGAGGTGCCGTTCAGGAGCGTCAGTTCGAGATAGGCGAATTGATAGGCGAGGTCGCGCACCAGTTCGCTGACGGCCTGATACGGCAGCGCCTCGTCCAGCGCCAGCGACAACTGAGGCTGTTCGCCGAACGCCAGCGCGTTCGCCCGATGGTTCAACCCCTCGGCCTGCCGCAACAACTCCTTGGCTTCGAGCAACATCACCTCGCCCTGATCGGTGAGGCGTGCATTCCGACGGCTGCGGTCGAATAGTTCAAATCCCAAATCCGCCTCGAGCAGCGAAATCGCCGTACTCACCGCCGACTGGGCTTTCCCCATGCGACGCGCGGCAGCGGATATCGAGCCGTCCTCCGCTGCCGCCACAAAGTAGCGCAATTGTTCTATTGTCCAGTTCATCCATTCATTTTATAGATAGGTTCCAACTTTTTCTAACAACAATTTCGCGGCAGAATCGCGCAGCTCCAATTGAAACGCCAGATTGAAACGCCAACATAGGCTTGGCGGCAGACGACCGGATCCCCCCGGTCCGGTGGTCTCGGGCATAGACCTCCTTCGCGCAACGCGTACCTGCCGTCCATGGTGTCTCCGGAGCGATGTGGGGCCCCGGTCCTCCCCCATCGCTGGCGCATATGCGGCCAGCCCGTCGCTCGACGCCGCGCACCGAACGCGGTTGCGACACCCTTGACCGGATGTCGTAAATTCAACGTGCTTACATGTCATCGAAAATCGATAACCGAACTCTCCGTACCCGTTTCGGAGTCCTGACGGGTGTCTCCGCCACCCTGATCGCCAGTGTGTTGCTTCTCGCCGCGTGCTCTGGCCGTGACAAAAAGGAAGACGCCGACGCTACACCGGAGGCCGTCGTGCGCACGGTCGAGCGTCGCGCCGAGCCGCTCACGACCGAGCAGCCCGGTCGTCTCGAGGCCTACCGCAGTGCCGACGTGCGTGCCCGCGCGGGCGGCGTCGTCATGGAGCGCAAATATCAGGAAGGCCAGAAGGTCGCCAAGGGCGATGTGCTGTTTCGCATCGACCCGCAGCCGCTATCCGCTGCGCTTGACGCCGCACGCGGTGCGCTCGCCAAGGCGCAAGCCGAACACGATTCCGCCAAAGACAAGATCGAGCGCTATCGCGGCCTGCTTGAGGAGCGTGCCATCAGCGCCCGTGAAGACGCCGAGTCCCGTGCCGCCGAAGCGCGTACGCGTGCCGAAGTGCTGGCCGCGCGCGCCGAAGTGCGCAAAGCGGAACTCAACCTCGGTTACACGAGCGTTGTTTCGCCCATCGCGGGACGCGTGCGTCGTGCCGAAGTCACCGAAGGCGCGCTGGTCGGTCTCGACTCGCCGACCCTGCTCACACGGGTGGAACAGATCGATCCGATCTACGTGAACTTCTCGCAGCCCGCCGCACAGGTCTACGCCATGACGCGCGACCTGCGGGCAGGCAAGCTGGAGCACGGCAACGAGGCAGCCGCACCGCAGGTGCACGTCACGCTGCCGGACGGGCGCGAGTACACCCTGGCCGGCAAGCTGCTCTTCACGGATCTGGCGGTCGACCCTGGCACGGACACCATCGCCATGCGCGCATTGCTGCCGAACCCGGACGGCGTGCTGCTGCCCGGTGCGTTTGTGCAAGTGCGCATGCAGGGCGCGGTCAATCCGAACATCGTGCGTGTGCCGCGCGAAGCGCTTACGCGCACCACGGCGGGCGCCATCGTTCGTGTGGTCGACGCCGATGGCCGCGTGCACGACCGCAGGGTCCACGCGGACGCCATCGAAGGTCACGACTGGCTGGTGACGGACGGTCTCAAGGGCGGCGAGCAGGTCATCGTTCAGAACCTGACGCAGTTTTCCGACGGCATGAAGGTGAAGACCAAGGTCGCGGGCAATGACACCAAAGTTGCCAAAGACGTGAAGCGTGCGGGCGAAGAGACCGCCAAGTCTACCGACGCCGAGCCTCAGGGCAACGGCAGTCCGGCCTCCAAAGCGGAGACGTAATTCAAATGGCTCGTTTCTTTATCGATCGCCCGGTTTTTGCCTGGGTGATCTCTCTGATGATTACGCTCGTCGGCCTGCTGGCCATTCGAGCGCTACCCGTCGCGCAATACCCTGACATCGCGCCGCCGATGGTCAGCGTGTACAGCAGCTACCCGGGCGCTTCGGCGAAGGTCGTCGAAGACTCGGTCACGGCCATCATCGAACGTCAGATGAACGGCGCGCCGGGGCTGATGTATACGTCGGCCACGAGCGGTAACGGCGAGTCGTCGGTCAACCTCACGTTCCGTCAGGGCACCAGTCTCGATCTGGCGGCCGTGGAAGTGCAGAACCGGCTGAAGACGGTCGAGTCGCGCTTGCCTGAGGTCGTGCGTCGCTATGGCGTGAAGGTCGAACGTGCGGCCGACAACATCCACATGGTGGTGACGCTGTCCTCGCGCAATCCGGCCATCGGCGAATTCGATCTGGGGGAGCTGGCGGCGTCGCAGGTCGTCAACCAGCTCAAGCGCGTGCCGGGCGTCGGTCAGGTGCAGTTCTGGGGCACGGAAAAGGCCATTCGCATCTGGCCCGACGCGACGAGACTCGTCGCGCTCGACCTCACGGCGTCCGACATCGTGTCCAAGGTGCGCGCCTATAACGCGCGCGTGACGGTCGGCGATCTGGGCGCTGGCTCGACGCCGACGTCCGCACCGATCAACGCCAACGTCGTCTCCGACACCACTTATTCCACGCCGGAGCAGTTCGCGAGCATTCCGTTGCGCGTGCGCGCCGACGGTTCGGCCATCCGGCTGGGCGACGTCGCGCGCGTGGAACTGGGCGCGTCGGACTACAACTATTCGTCGCGCGTCGACGGGTTGCCGGCTACCGCCATGGGCATCAAGCTCGCGGCAGGCTCGAACGCCGTCGAAGTGATGAAGGCCGTGCGCGCCGTGATGGACGAACAGGCGAAGCTGTTCCCGGCGGGCGTCGAATATCAGATGCCTTACGAGACGGCGTCGTTTGTGAAGGTGTCGATTCAGAAGGTCGTGAAGACGCTGCTCGAGGCCATCGTGCTCGTGTTCATCGTGATGTACCTGTTCATGCAGAACCTGCGTGCGACGCTGATCCCGACGCTCGTCGTACCGGTGGCCTTGCTGGGCACGTTCGGCGTGTTGCTGGGCCTGGGGTACTCCGTGAACACACTCACGATGTTCGGCATGGTCCTGGCCATCGGCATTCTGGTGGACGATGCCATCGTCGTGGTGGAGAACACCGAGCGGATCATGGTCGAGGAGGGGCTGTCCCCGTATGCGGCGACGGTCAAGGCGATGAAGCAGATCAGCGGCGCCATCATCGGCATTACGGTGGTGCTGGTGATGGTGTTCATTCCGATGGCGTTCTTTTCGGGCGCGGTGGGTAACATCTACCGGCAGTTCGCGGTCACCCTCGCGGTGTCGATCAGCTTCTCGGCATTCCTCGCACTCTCGCTGACACCGGCGCTGTGCGCGACGTTGCTGCGTCCGGTGGCGCACGACCACCACGAGAAGCGCGGCTTCTTCGGCTGGTTCAACCGCACGTTCGCGATGGGCACCGAGCGCTATACGCGCCGGGTCGACAAGACGCTGCGTCATCCGTGGCGCTCGATGCTGGTGTACGGCGCGATTCTGATCGCGGTGCCGCTGGCGTTCGTGCGTCTGCCGTCGGCCTTCGTGCCGGAGGAAGACACCGGCAGCTTCATGGTGATGGCCTCCGAGCCGCAGGGCGCAACGTTGCCTGAGGCAATGACGGCGCTCAAGCGTATCGAGAGCTATCTGATGCAGAACGAGCCGGTCAAGCACGTGTTCGTGCTGGGCGGCTGGAACGAGTTCGGCGCGGGCCCTGGCGGTGGCATGTTGTACGTCACGCTCAAGGATTGGCACGAGCGCACGTCGAAGCATGACGGCGTGAACGCCATCGTCGAGCGCGTGAACGCGAAGTTCACCGGCCAGCCGGACCGCATGATGATCGCGATGAACAGCCCGGCGCTGCCGGAACTCGGTTCGTCGAACGGCTTCAATCTGCGCTTGCAGGATCGTGCGGGTGTGGGCGCGGAAGTGTTCACCGCCGCGCGCGACGAGTTGCTGCAAAAGGCGGCCAAGGATCCCGTGCTTAAGAACGTGATCTTTGCCGGGCAGGGTGAGGTGCCGCAGATCGACATCGCCATCGACCGTCGCAAGATGGAAGCGCTCAAGGTCGGCATGGACGATGTGAATACCACGCTCGCCACCATGTTCGGTTCGGAGTATGTGGGCGACTTCATGCTCGGTGCCGAGAATCGCCGCGTGGTCGTGCAGTCGGACGGGCGTCAGCGCGTGTCGCCGGAAGACATCGGCAATCTGCGTGTGCGCAACGCCAGCGGGGAGATGGTGCCGCTGTCGTCATTCGTCACGCTCAAGTGGAAGCTCGGCTCGCCGCAACTGAAGCGCTACAACGGCTATCCGTCGTTCACGCTTCAGGGCGAATCGGCGCCAGGCAAGAGCAGCGGCGAAGCCATGGCGCGCATGGAGCAACTGATGTCGGAGATGCCTGCGGGCATCGGGCACGAGTGGAGCGGTCAGTCGCTCGAAGAGCGGGCGTCGGGCGCGCAGGCGCCGATCCTGTTTGCGCTGTCGGTGCTGGTGGTGTTCCTCGCGCTCGCGGCGCTTTACGAGAGCTGGGCGATTCCGGCGGCGGTCATCATGGTGGTGCCGCTCGGCGTGATTGGCGCACTCGGCGCGGTGAGTCTGATGGGCATGCCCAACGACATCTACTTCAAGGTCGGCCTGATTGCGACCATCGGTCTGTCGGCGAAGAACGCCATTCTGATTGCGGAAGTGGCCAACGATCTCGCGAAGCAGGGCATGACATGGTTCGATGCGGCGGTCGAAGCTGCGCGACTGCGTTTGCGTCCGATCGTGATGACTTCGCTGGCGTTCGGCTTCGGCGTGGTGCCGCTGGCGATTGCGACCGGCCCGGCGTCGGGTGCGCAGCGCGCGATCGGTGTGGCCGTGCTGGGCGGGATCGTGACGGCCACGGTGCTGGCGATCTTCCTGGTGCCACTGTTTTTCCTGCTGGTGGGCCGTTTCGTGCGCCGCTCGCATCTGGGCAAGGATGCGCCGCACCATACGCACGATGGGCATGATGGGCATGACGCCGCACCGGCCGTCGAGGGGAAAGTATGACGATGTTTCGACCCCGCATGCGCGGGATAACCGTGGCCGGCGTGTGCCTGTTCGCGTTGCTGGCCGGATGCACCATGGCGCCGACGTATGAGCGTCCGGGGGCACCGATGCCAACGACGTACGAAGCCCCGACGGGCAGCGGTGCGCATCTCGCACTCGCCGATCCGCTTTCCGCCGACGCCGATTGGGCCGAGGTCTTCACGGACGCGGACTTGCAGACGCTGATTCGCCGTGCGCTCGCACAGAATCGCGACTTGCGGCTGGCGTCGCTGCGCGTGCAGGAAGCGCGCGCGTTGTACGGCATCGAGTCGGCCAATCTGCTGCCGAGCGTTCAGGCGGGCGGCGCGTTCTCCCGTCAGCGTTACTCCGGCACGGCCGGGCAACCCGATGGCGCAAGCGACACGCCGGGCGGTTATGTCGCCAACGATGTGCGTGCGACGGTGGGGGTGAGCGCGTTCGAGCTGGACTTCTTCGGGCGTGTGCGCAGTCTGCGCGACGCCGCGCTTCAGGAGTACCTGTCGAGCGAGGAAGCCCAGCGCGCGGCGCAGGTGAGTCTGGTGGCGGAAGTGGCGACGACCTATATCGGACTGGCCGCCGCGAACGAGCAGATCGCTTACGCCCGCGATGTGCTGGCGGCGCGTGAGGACGGCATTCGCGTCATTCGTCTGCGCGCCGAGCGAGGGCTGGTCGACGACCTCGACCTGAACACCGAGACGACGCAGGTCGAAGTGGCGCGGGCGGCGCTCGCCGAGCGCGAACGTCAGCGCAGCGAGATCGTGCACGCGTTGCAGGTGCTCACCGGCGATGTCGGCGCGAAGCCCGCAGCGGCGGCGTCGCTCGACGGTGCTTTCGTGGTACCGGTCGCGGCGGGCTTGCCGTCGTCGTTGCTGATGCGTCGTCCGGACATTCGTCAGGCCGAAGCGAAGCTGCGCGGGGCCAACGCGAATATCGGCGCGGCGCGCGCGGCATTCTTCCCGTCGGTCCGACTGACGACCGACATCGGCACCGCCAGCGCCAGCTTCTCCGATCTGTTCGGCGCAGGCACCGGCGTGTGGTCCTTCATGCCGCAGATCACCGTGCCGATCTTCAGTGGCGGGCGCAACATTCAGGGCCTCAATCTGGCGAATGTCCGCAAGGAGATGGCGGTCGTCTCGTACGAGCGCGCGATCCAGACGGCGTTTGCGGAAGTCGACGATGCGCTCACGGCGCAACAACTGCTCGCGCGTCAATATCAGGCGCAAAAGCGTGTGTCCGATGGTGAGCGTGAGCGGTTGCGGCTGGCCAAGCGTCGCTACGTGAACGGGGTGGCGAGCTATCTCGAACTGCTAGACGCTCAGCGCAGCGAATTCCACGCGGCGCAGCAACTGATCGACGTGAAGCAGCGAGTACTCGTCAATCATGTGGCGCTGTATCGTGCGCTGGGGGGCGGATGGAAGCCTGAGAGTGAAGCGTCGTGACGTGACCGTAGCGTGATCGCATCGGTCTACGTCAATCGAAAACCCCGCCGGGTCTTGCGATCCGGCGGGTTTTTTTCATGCGTAGCCGTCAGCCACCTGGCGACGACAGGCGCGAAGGCATCAGAACGCGAAGCGGCCTTCCGAAGCGATCTTGGCGAGCGGCTCGCGCGGGCTCGGCACTTCGCGAGCGCGCAGGCCTTCGGGCAGTGCGTTCACGTCGCCGCCCGGACGGCCGATGGCGATGGCCGCCTCGATCTTGTACTTCGACGACAGATCGAGTGCGTTGCGGATCTTGTCGTGTTCGATACCGGCCAGACCGTGCGTCGCCCAGCCCGCGAGCGAGGCTTGCAGGGCGAGGTAGCCCCAGGCTGCACCGGCGTCGAAGCTGTGGGTCGGGGCCGGGACTTCCTGGTCGCTGCCCGGGGGCGTGAGCGTCGACTTCGAGATCACGAGAACGATGGCGGCGGCGTTCTTGGCCCACGTCTGGTTGAACTCGTTCAGGAAGCCGACGAACTGGTCCCAATGCGGTGTGCCGCGGCGGGCGAAGACAAAGCGCCACGGTTGCGCGTTGTAGGCCGACGGTGCCCAGCGAGCCGCTTCGAAGAACGACAGCAGGGTGGCTTCGGGAATCGTTTCGTCCTTGAACGCACGCGGCGACCAGCGGGCCACGAATTGCGGGTCGATAGGATGATCGGCTTGGCGGGTGTTGATATCGGTCATGCGAATTGTCTCGTCGGATAGCGTGCAGTCGGTGCACTCGGATACATCGGATCGGGCCGCTAGGATACCCCGCGCGGCTGCCGATCCCAACGAATATCGCCGCACGTGCATATGACTTGCGGTTATCTCGGCAGGCACGTCTTTGTCGTCGCAGCGGCGTCATTGTCTGCGCCACCGCCGTCCCGCGATATCATCGCGCTCCATGAACACCTTAAAGAACATGCGGATCTTCGTGCGCGTGGCCGACGTCGCGAGCTTTGCCGGTGCGGCGCGCGCGCTCGACATGACCACGCCACAAGTGTCCAAGGCCATCTCCGAGCTCGAAGCGCACCTGCGCACGCGGCTGCTGCATCGCACGACGCGCAAGCTTGCCCTGACCGACGCAGGCAAGCGCTACCTTGAGCGTTGCCGCGACATCATCGCGCTGGTCGACGTCTCGGAGGCCGAAGCCGGGGCGGCCAGCGCCGCGCCCAGCGGCACGCTGCGTCTGCACGCGCCAGCCAGCTTCGGGCAGGTGTTCGTGGTGCCCGCATTGGCGCGCTTCCTCGAGCAGTACCCGGACGTCGAGGCCGACTTGCTGCTGTCGTCGCGCGTGCCCGATCTGCTGGAGGAGAACATCGACGTGTCGCTGCGGCTCGCCGCGACGCAGTTGCCCGATTCGGGCCTGGTGTCGGCACGGATTTGCCGGATGGCGTCGGTGCTGTGCGCAGCCCCCCAGTATCTCGCCAGACATGGCGCACCGCGCTCGCTGGACGAACTGGCGCAGCACACGCAGGTACGCCTCAACGCCCCGCATTACGCCGTCGATCACTGGCTTTTCGATGGTCCGGACGGCAGCGTGAAACTGCCGGTGCCGTCGGGGCGGCTACGCGTGAACACGGCTGACTCGCTGGCGGCGGCGCTCATCAGCGGCTGTGGCGTGGGGCCGGTGCCGTTGCTCTCCGTACTCTCGGCGTTGCGCAGCGGTTCGCTGGTGCGGGTGCTGCCCGAGTACGCGCTGCAGGGGACGAACGTCTACGCGGTCTACGCGTCGCGGCTGTACCTCGACGCGAAGGTCAAGACATGGATCGAGTTTCTTCGGACATTTGTCGAGCAGGCGTTGTCTGCCCCAGACGCCGCAGCGATAGCGCAGCCACCGCGATCAGCAGGCCGATGACCAGTGACCCCCAGAGGATGGCCGCGTCGCCCCAGTGCGCGCGGGCTACCGAGTAGGCCCAGGGGGCGACGGCCGAGACCGCGAAGGCGGGCGTGAGCAAGGTGCCGAGCGCCCGCGCATAGGCTTCATGCGAGAAGAGTTCCAGTGGCAGGCTGGCGCGCAGCAGCGTCGCCAGTCCGTTCAGCGCGCCGAAGAAGAAGATGAAGACGCCGGCGACGACGACGGACGACATCCCTGCCAATCCCAGCGCGAAGCACAGCGGCAACCCACCGCCGACCACGACGTTGAGACTCACCGCGCTCGACTGGCGTGGCTGAAGCCATTCCAGCGTTCGCGCACACACCTGACCCAGTCCCCAGAGCGCGGCGAGCCCGACCGGTAGCCCTCGCACGCTCAACAGGGAGGTAAGGTGTGCCGCCATCCCCGACGACACGATCGACACCAGCGCCATGATCGCGCCGTAGAGCAGGGCGGGCCGCCAGGGGAGTGGGGCGCGTGTCTTGTTGCTGGCGTCGGTAGCCGGTGCACGCGGGGGCGTCGGCGGCAGGCTGCGCAGCAACGCCCACGCCAGCAGGCCGAACGCGCCATACACAGTCACGCCCGGACGCCATCCCCATGTGTCGCCGCGCCAGTTGCCGATCGGCCAGAAGACGGTCGTAGCGAGGCCGCCGATCAGTGTGATCTGCGTCATCGGCCGACGGGCGGTGGGGCCGTAGAGGGCGGCCAGCGTGGCGAAGGCGGCGTCGTACAGCGACAGCCGCATGCCCACGCCCAGCAGGCACCACGCGGCGTAGAACTGCACGAGCGTCGTGCTCGTGGCCAGTGCGGCGCATCCGGCGGAGCAAATCAGGGTGCCGAGGCACATCACACGGCGTCCGCCCATGCGTTCGAGCCAACGGCCCGAGAGCGGCGACACGGCGGCCATCACCAGCATGGCGAGCGACGGACCGGCGAAGACCCACGTCTGCGCCCAGCCCGTGTCGCGTGCGATGCGCCACGCAAAGGCGCCGGGCAGATAGAAACTCACGCCCCAGTTGATGAGTTGTGCGAGGCCGAGCCGGAGAACGTGAGGCATGACGATATGGAGGGCAATGACGGATTCGTACCGGATTCAGGCGTCATCGCGAAACGTCGACGAGGCGTTGGTGCGTTCGGACGTCCCGGACCGACGTCACGCTCTGCATGGTGCGCTCGTCCCATCTCTTGGTAAAGTCTTGGCATCTTATCCGGTTCATAAGGAAAACTTTGAGATGCGACGCTTGAATCTGGATCAGTTGCATACTTTCGCCGAAGTCGTCGACGCCGGAAGTTTCTCTGCGGCAGCAGTGCGTCTCGACCTGTCTCAACCGGCCGTCAGCCTTCAGGTGCGTCAACTGGAGCAACGCCTGAACGTGCGCCTCATCGAGCGAGTGGGTAAGCGGCTTAAGCCGACGTCAGCCGGGCTGACGTTGCTTGAACACGCGCGCCGCATCGATGCCGCCGTCGAAGAGGCGATGCAGGCGCTGACGAGCCACGCGCAGGGTGTCGCCGGGGAAGTCGGCATCGGCACGGGGGCGACGGCCTGCATTCATCTGCTGCCGCCCATGCTGCGCGCGATGCGCAAACGGCATCCCCAACTGGACATCCGGGTGAGCACGGGCAACACCGACGATGTCGTTGCGGCCGTTACGGAAAACCGGCTCGATATCGGCCTCGTGACGTTGCCTGCGGCGGGGCGCAGCCTGCACGTCACGCCGGTGTTGCGCGACGAATTCGTCGCCATCGCACCGGCGAACGACAACACGTGGGGCGACGAAATCACGCCGCACGCGCTGGCCGCCGCGCCCATGGTCGCGTTCGAGTCCGGCAGCAGCACCCGGCTGCTGATCGACGACTGGTTTCTGCAAGCCGGGTTGCGCATGCGTCCGGTCATGGCGCTGGGCAGCATCGAAGCGATCAAGGAGATGGTGGCGGCAGGACTCGGTTACAGCATCGTGCCGAAAATGTCGGTGAATGCCGTTCATCATCGACGCGGATTGCGTATATCGGCACTCACGCCGGAATTAACGAGAACGTTGGCGATTGTCGTCAGGCAAGATAAACCGCTTACGCCGGGATTGCGAAAAGTCTTGTCGGCATTGGAGGGGCTGGGCAGCGTACTGTGAAATTCGATGAGAAAATGATTCGCACTCCACGTGAAAAAGCGTCATTGTTTTATTGGGCAAAATTACTCCCCGCAAAACACGAGGCTCGGACTACAATGCGCGAATAACGGCATCCAAACCGGCAATTATTGAGAACGTGTAACTCGCAATGCATCACAACCTTTATCGATATGAGGGGCTGCTGGGGGCCCGCTCGGTCGAGGCGCTGGACGCCGAGTTTCAGAAGCTGACGCAAACGCTGGAATACGACGCGCTGTTTTATGCCCCGTTGTTGCCGCGTCGCGAGCGTGAAGCCGCTGCATTCCAGATGGAAGATCGAATCATTTCTGCGCAGGGCATGCCGAGCCGTCACATCTTCACGACGTTCCCGCCTGCCTGGATCGAGCGCTATCAGAGCGCTGGATATGCCGAAGTCGATCCGGTGCTGGTGGCGGCGAATCTGTCGCCGCTGCCGATTCTCTGGCGCACGTTTCTCATGCAAAAGCGACCGCATCCGATCTTTGCCGACGCGAGAGCGCATGGTCTGGGCAGTGGCGTATCGATCCCTATCTACGGCGCTGCGGGTGAGCGGGCGATCTTCAGCGCGGCGACCGCAAAATCGCCGGAAGAATCGGCCGAACTCGAAGTGCGCATGGTCGGTGAAATCTATCTGACGGCGCTGTATTTCCACCAGGCGATTCAACAACTCGACATGCAGTGGGTAGCCAGCCGCTGTACCGGCAAGCTCAGCCCGCGCGAAATCGAAAGTCTCTTGTGGGCGGCGCGCGGGAAGACGGCTTGGGAAATCGGACTGATCCTGAAGATCTCCGAGCATACCGTCACGTTTCACATCAATAACGCCAAGCGCAAACTCGGCGCGGTCAACCGGCATCAGGCCATTGCGGCCGCGATCAGCACCGGTCTGATTTCCCCCTGAAGTTATCGCCGTAGTTCCCCGCAGTAACGCCTTATCAAATAGGGTTCGTGAGCGCTAATGCCGGGCGTTCACGGAACCGCTTTCCTTTGCGACTTCAGATCGCAAACGGTCGGTTTTTCAGCCTGTCTGTAGCCCGACTTTCATTGGGCGAGAAACGCGCGATTTTCGAGAGATCCGTATGAATTCACATGGGCCGCCTTAGCCCATTGCGCGACATATTTCCGCCATTTTCGAGACATTCCCCCTTGAATTCATCCGATTTCACACCTTTTCCGAAACGGTGTGTTGTCGCTTTGAGGCTAGTTCAATTCCTAGGGAAAACTATAATTTACTCATGGCGAAAACTGATTAGTTAGCGGTTTTCGTCACTTTGAACGACATACGAACGATAAAAGGAGTTTTCCATGAAAAAGAACCTGCTGAGCGCCATTGCGCTGGTTAGCCTGACCGTAGCCGCCGGCTCGGCTTTCGCTGCCGAGCAATCGACCGGTGTGACCCGTGAACACGTGCGTGCCGAACTGCAAGCTGCACGCGAACTCGGTCTGTCGCCGGTGACGGAATTCAACTTCCCGTACACCTTCGAGCAATCGGTTCAACTGCAAAAACGCACCGCTGAAATCGAAGCTGCACGACACATCGCTGTGCCGCAAGCCCCGTCGGTGAACTGAAGTCTCGATGTGTGGAAGGGGGACTGTCCGTCCCGAGATGTACTAAAGTTCTGAAGCCGTACCCGATTCGCCGACGGCCCGCCTGATTCGTTCGATCGCATCGACGACGCTAACGAGTCCCGCCCGCGCTGCGCGAATCTTTTTCACGACGCCTTAGCGCGTCACTTGCCACAGCCCCGCCAGAGGACCTCGGTCCCGACGGGGCTTGTGTGTTTCTGAAGGTCCGGCAGCGTATCGTGAAATACGCGCGTGCGACCTCGTTTCAATGCGTGGATCAATGCGTAGATGCGTCGGACGAATCAGATTCGGCCAAAGCGGCCTTGTCGTGAGCGACGCTCGATTGCCATCCGCCGCCCAGCGCCAGGAACAGATTGACCTGATCCATGGCGACCTGTGTCTCCGAGGCGGCGAGCGCGGCTTCGGCGCTCGCGTGCGTGCGTTCGGCGTCGAGGCTCGTGAGGTACGGCGCACGGCCAGCCTGATAGAGCTTATGGTTCTGTTGCGCAGCGGCACGGGATTTGTCGCGCGCGTCGCGCAGCGCATCGTCGCGTTGCAATTCGCGGGTGTACGCCGAGAGCGATGTCCGCGTTTCTTGAATCGCCTTGAGCACCACACCGTCGAAGTGCGCGAGCGCGGCCTTCGCGCCGGCTTCCATCCCTTTGATGTGCGAGCGCACGCCGTTGGTCGGCAGCGACCACGAGATCATCGGACCGACGGTCCATTGCTCGGTGCGCCCCTGACCGAAGTGTTCCAGCACGCCGTTTGCGCCAATCGATGCGCCGAAGCGAATCGTCGGGTAAAGGTCTGCCGTCGCCACGCCGATCCTGGCCGTGGCCGATGCCAGTTCGCGCTCTGCCTGACGCACGTCCGGGCGACGCTTGAGCAGCGCGGTGCCGTCACCGACGGGCAGCGCCTGCGTGAGTTGCGGAATACGACGACATTGCGTGAGGCTTGCGTCGAGCGTGCCAGGTACCTTGCCGAGCATCACGGCCAGCCGGTAGTTGGCGGCTTCGTTCTGCGCCAGGTAATGCGGCAGCGCGGCACGCAATGTGTCGGCTTGCGCCTGTGCGCGCAGCAGATCGGTCGGCTGATCGCGCCCGGCGTCCACCAGCTTGCGGGTGATCGCGACGCTGCGCTCCTGCAACTTCAGTTGCTCGTTGGCAATGTCGTACTCGTGATTGGCCGCGCAGCTTTGCACGTACGCCCGCACGGTCTCGGCCGCCACGCTCACGCGCGCGACATCGAGAGCAGCCTGACTCGCTTCGGCGGCGGCGAGTGCGGCTTCGTCCGCACGGGCCAGCTTGCCGAAGAAGTCGATCTGATAGGAGATGCCGAGCGTGGCGACGGCAATGTTCACCACCGGCAGCTTCTCTTCCTTGAGCAGACTTTCACCCGAGATCTGGGCGCGGGCCGCTTCGGCCTGCACACCCCCCTGCGGCAGATTCTCGGACTCCACTTCGTGATACAGCGCGACCGCACGTTGCACGTTGGCTAGCGCCACGCGCACGTTCGTATTGGCGGCGAGCGCTTCTTTCACTAGCGCGTCGAGCGTCGGATCGTCGTACAATTGCCACCAGTCATCGGGCACCGCTTCGAGGGAGACCGCAGCCGTCGGCGCAACCTTCGCGAGCGCGCCGTTTGCCTCGGGCGAGCGCATGACCGACTGCTCGGGCAGATGATAGTCCGGTCCGACGGTCGTGCATCCTGCAACGAGTGTGGCCGCAGCGGCCACGGCGCTCAGTAGAAGGAGGCGGGGCCGGGTTGTCTTCGTCTTACTCACTTGCGCACTCCTGCCGGTGCATCGCTTCGCGTGACGGCGGCCATCGCCGTCGGTGCTGCGCCGTCGGGCTGCGCCGCGTGCTTCGGTTGGGGGGCTTTGCCCTGACCTTCGACGACCGTCACCGTGGCGGTGCGACCGGCGACGAGGCGCATGTCGGCGGGCACGTCGTCGAGCGCGATGCGCACGGGAATGCGCTGTGCGAGACGGACCCAGTTGAAGGTGGGGTTGATGTTCGGCAGCATCGACGCGCCGCTGGTGCGGTCGCGATCCTCGATACCGGCGACGATGCTTTGCACATGCCCGTGCAACACGTGACGCTCGCCCATCAGGCGAATCTCCACTTTGTCGCCGATATGGATGCCGCGCATCTTGGTTTCTTCGAAATAGCCTTCGACGTGCAGCGAACCCGCATCGACCATCGAGAGGACCGGACGACCCGTTGTCACGTAATCGCCCACGCGCGGCAGACGGTCGTTCAGGTAGCCATCGGCAGGCGCGAGCACGCGCGTGCGCGCCAGATTGAGCTTCGCAAGGCGCACCGCAGCGTCGGCCTGGGCGACGGCGGCTTCACCGGATTCGACCTTGGCCTGACCGGCTTCAACAACTTCCTTGGCCACCACTTCCGTCAACTGACGATTGCGTGCGTTCTCGCGACGCGCCTGCGCGAGCGTGGCGCGCTGGGCGGCGGCGGTCGCTTCGGCCTGCTGCAACGCGAGCGTGTAGCGATCGCGGTCGATCACGAACAGCAGATCGCCACGGTGCACCGGCTGGTTGTCCTTGACCTCGACGTCGGTAATCAGGCCGGAGACGTCGGGGGCGACCTGCACGATGTCGGCGCGAATACGGCCATCGCGCGTCCACGGGGCGACGGTGTAGTAGTCCCAGAGATGCAGCAGCACGTAGACCGCCACGCAGGAGACCGCGAGCGTCAGAACGACAGGGCCGAGAGAGCGAAGTTTCAGTTTCATGGTTGGCAGGCGTGCGCCACGGCGACGATGCCGCCCAGCGCGATGATGTACACAGCAAGGTTGAATAAGGAGCGGTGCCAGACGAGCTTGTAAAAGCCGATGCGCGCCAGTACGAAGCGCAGCGCGCCCGTCAGCACGAACGCCACGACCATCAGGGCCAGCAGCGTCGGCACGAATACACCGTAGATGTCGATATCGCCGCTCATGGGGCACTCCGTGACGAAGCGGGGGAAGGGGATGCAGGCGGGAAGAGTGCGACGTGGATGTCCATGAGCGAGGCGCGCGCACTGCGCGAGGCCTGATCGCTATGGGCCACCAACGAGCGCACGGCGCCCAGCAGTTTGTCTCGCAGCGTGGCGTCGGGCTGGCTCACCTGTGCATCGAGTCGCGACTGGTAGAAGCGCGCCACGTCGCAGAGCACGGCCTCGACGGCATTACGCTGCGATGGATTCAGATTCGGCAATTCGCGTTGCAGGGCGAGTGCAGAGAGTTCGACGCGCACTTCGGTGAAGCCGTCGCTCGACGTTTCGCTTTCGCTCGCCGCCAGACGCGGTACCAGTTGGCCGAGCCGGTCGAGCAACCGCGCCCGCAGCCGGTTGTGTTCGCTCACCGAGCGGCCCAACGCATTCTTTGCGATATCGCGCCAGCTCGAATGAATCAGTCGACGCATGGCGACGCGGGTGCCGAACGGGCGCGTCTGCAAGGTCCACAACAGGGCGAAGAGTACCCCGGCCAGACCGGCGACGTTGTTGTTCAGGAAGCTCTGGAAGTCGGCGTTGTAGCCGCCCTGAATCCCCACGAAAGTCGCCGTGTTTACGGCCACGAGCATGGCCACCATCGTGAAGCGCGGCTGCGGGATCAGTGTGCCGAGCAACACGAACGGCACGGCGAACAGTGCAACGAGCAGACCGAAGTCATGGGCGTTCGTCAGGATGAAGAAGACGTACACGGCGGCGAACACCACGCACACGGCCGTCGCCCAGAAGAACGAGCGGATGAACGGTGCGGGCTCGTCCATCGCTGCGAAGAAGCAGCAGGCAACCGCGCCGAGCGAGACAGCGGCCGCGCCGTCGTTCCAGCCCGTATAGATCCACGCCATGCCCATCAGGAACGTGCACAGTGCTGCCGAGATCGTCGAGAACAGCAGCAGGCCGTGATTGTAGTGACGCGCACCACCCAGCTCCCAGTGCGGGAAGGCGGGCGTCCATTCGGGCGCATCTTCCTGCAGGCCGAAGCGGCGTTGCAGCGAGGCGCAGTCCTGCCACAGTTGCACGAGCGAGCGCAGGCGGTCTTCGGTCGCGGACACGAGCGCGCCGTACCAGTCGGACGCTTCGCCCGCCGATTGTGGCGGCTTGAGCAGATGGGCGGGCGCGGGCGACGGTGCGCCCCGGCGCAGCCACGCGACGATTTCCGCCATCTTGGCTTCGAGCGCTTCGGGCGCACCGTTTGGATGCCGCCGCAATGTCTGCACCAGCGACGCCACGGTCGAGAGCACCGGCATCATCATCGTCATGCGCCCGCGCAGTTCCTGTGCGTCGCGCACGCGCTCGGATGTATCGGCGTCATACGACAGTTGGCCGATCAACTGATCGAGCGCCAGAATGTCGGCCGCCATGCGATGACGGCTCATGTGACGCGTGGCCTTCCCCTCGGGGTCGGCCGAGAGCATGTCGGTGGTCCAGCGCGCGGCGTCGGTGAGCCAGCGGGTCGAGCGGTCGTGCAGCACTTTCGCCACGCTCGTGGGCAGAACCACCGCGCCCACGACGCTGGCGCAGACGATGCCGAGAATGATCTCTTCCGAACGCGCGACGGCAATGTCGAAAATGCCCGACGGAGTATTCACGGCGGGCAGGGCGATGAGCGGCAGCGTGTACGACGCCAGCAGGAACACGTAGCTGCGAGGCGAGCGGTGCAGCAGCGAGATGTAGAGCAGTGTGCCGGTCCACAGACCGACGGCGGCCATCAGTAATTCAGGTGTGTTGACGAGCGCGGGCACGAACGCAATGGACGCCGCAGCACCCAGCAGCGTGCCGAGCACGCGGTACAGCGCCTTGGAGCGGGTTGCGCCCGTGAGCGGATGCGAGACGATGTAGACGGTGGCCATCGCCCAGTAGGGGCGCGGCAGGCCGAGTGCGAGCGCGATGTAGAGCGCCAGCATCGAGGCAACGAACGCCTTGATCGAGAAAATCCAGTCGCGGGAGGAAGGCCAGGTAAGCACGGTCGACGTCTTTGACTACTTCTTGGGGAGTTCCATCGTGAGGATGGAACCGTCCGGATCCGCTGCACGGTTGAGCGTTTCGAACACGCGCAGCACGGCGTCGAAATCTTCCCGGGGAATGTTCGCGAACACTTTCGCGCGCAACTGGCTGAGTTCGACTTCGAGCTTTTCGGCGAGCGTTTCACCCGCTTCGGTGAGTCGCAGCGCATTGGCGCGACGGTCGCTCGCGTCGACCTCGCGCACGACCAGACCGGCCGCACACAACTGATCGAGCAGACGCACGAGCGACGCCCCTTCGAGCCCGACGTACTCGGCCAGCTCGACCTGACGCACACCCTGGCCAAGACGGCGGATGAACAGCAAGGGGCCGGCGCTCGCTGCGGAAATACCGTATTCGACGATGGCGCCCTGCGATAACTGGCGCCATTGTTTGCCTGCCAGCAGCAGATGGCTGGTGAAGACAAAACGGAGCGATTCTAGGGATGTCATGGCGAAAGATTATATGTTAACTAATAATTAGGATGCTAGCTAATAGGCTGTTGCGAAATCCGTGGGAATCGTGGGAAGCCTCGGCCGCCAATCGTCGCGAAGGCAGATGTGGCGTGCCTGTCCGGGATTGCGACGGGTAAGATAGCGGCATCGGGCGCGCGGGCTTTGCGACCGCCGCCAAGTGTTACGACATATTTCAAGGGACGCCCAATGACATCCAAGGGACTGGATAGCGAATCGTTCGAGTTGTTGCTCGCGGCGGTGCAACGCTTCATCCGCGAGCGGCTCGTGCCCGCCGAGAACGACGTCGAAGAACACGACGAAGTGCCTGCCGTCCTCGTCGACGAGATGAAGGAGATGGGACTGTTCGGGTTGTCGATTCCCGAGGAATTCGGCGGAATCGGATTGTCGATGGCGCAGGAAGTGCGTGTGGCCTATGAATTCGGACAGACGTCGCTGGCCTTCCGGTCGGTGTTCGGCACGAACGTCGGCATCGGCTCGCAGGGCATTCTGATGGACGGTACCGACGCGCAGAAGCGCGATCTGTTGCCGCGCGTGGCGAGCGGAGATCTGATCATGTCGTTCGCACTGACGGAGCCGGATGTGGGATCGGATGCGGCTGCGCTCAAGACCCGTGCGGTGCGCGACGGCGACGTCTACGTACTCGACGGCGTGAAGCGTTTCATCACCAACGCGCCGCGCGCCGGAGCGTTCACGCTGATGGCGCGCACCGGCGGCGAGGGCGCGGGTGGCATTTCGGCGTTCATCGTCCCCGCTGACACACCGGGGCTGTCGCTGGGCAAGCCGGACAAGAAGATGGGCCAGCGGGGGACGAAGACCTGCGACGTCGTGCTGCAAGGCGCGCGCGTCCCGGCGTCGAACATCATCGGCGGCGAGGCGGGCAAGGGCTTCAAGACGGCCATGAAGGTGCTCGACCGGGGGCGTTTGCACGTGGCGGCGCTCGCCTGCGGCATGGCGCAGCGCATCCTCGACGAGTCCGTGGCCTACGCGCGTGAGCGCAAACAGTTCGGCGAGCGCATCGGCGACTTCCAGTTAGTACAGGCGATGCTCGCCGACAGTCAGGCCGAACTCTACGCCGGGTGGTCGATGGTGCAGGACTGCGCCGCGCGTTACGACGCGAAGCCTGTCGGCACGCGCGACGCCGACGTCAGCACACGGGCCTCGTGCGCCAAGCTGTTCTGCACGGAAATGGTCGGACGCGTGGCGGATCGCGGCGTGCAGGTGCACGGCGGGGCGGGCTACATCAATGAATACAAGGTCGAGCGCTTCTATCGCGACGTGCGTCTGCTGCGCCTGTACGAAGGCACCACGCAGATTCAGCAACTCATCATTGGACGCGCGTTGATGCAGGGGGATTGAGTGAGCCGACGCGCGCTGCCCTTTCTGGTGGCGTCGACGTTCTTCATGGAGAACCTCGACGCTACCATCATCACCACGTCGCTGCCCGCCATGGCGACAGACTTCGGCGTCGCGCCGTCGCAACTGTCCATTGGTCTCTCGGCTTATCTCGTCGCTCTCGCTGCGTTCATACCGGCGAGCGGCTGGCTGGCGGACCGGCTCGGGCCGCGTCGCGTGTTCCCCGCCGCCATCGCACTTTTCACGCTGGCGTCGGTGCTGTGCGCGATGAGCACGGGCCTCGGCATGTTCACCGCCTGCCGGGTGCTTCAGGGGCTGGCCGGGGCGATGATGGTGCCGGTCGGGCGACTCGTCGTGCTGCGCAATACGCCCAAGCCGGAGCTGGTGCGCGCCATCGCAACGATCACGTGGCCGGGCCTCGCCGCGCCGGTCCTCGGTCCCGCGCTCGGCGGTTTCATCTCATCGACGTGGAGCTGGCACTGGATTTTCCTGATCAACGTGCCGCTGGGCCTCGCGGCGTTCGCGGGCGCGTTGTGGCTGGTCGGCCCCTCGCCGGGCGAGCGCAAACCTTTCGATCGGCCGGGCTTCGTGATGAGTGGCGTCGGCGCGAGCTTGCTGATGTTCGGCGTCGAGTTGGCGAGCCGCACGCCCGCCGACTGGCCGATGGTGGTCGGTTGCCTGGCCGTCGGATTGCTCTCGATGGGCGGGGCGATCCGGCACTTCCTGCACACGCCGCACCCGCTCATCAATCTGGCGGCCATGCGCGTACAGACGTTCGCCGTGACGGTGTGGGGCGGTTCGCTTTTTCGCATGACGATCGGCAGCGCTCCGTTTCTGCTGCCGCTGATGTTTCAACTGGCGTTCGGTCTGAGCGCGGTGACGTCCGGCCTGCTGATGCTCGCACTCTTCGCGGGCAATCTGGGCATCAAGCCCGCAACGACAGCCATCCTTAAGCGCTTCGGCTTCCGTCGTGTGCTGCTGGGCAACGGTGTGCTTGTCGTGATCGGCTTCTTGATGTGCGCCGCACTGTCGTCGACGACGCCGTTCTGGATCGTCGCGCTCGTGCTGCTGTTCGGCGGCATCTGCCGGTCGATGCAGTTCACGACGCTCGCCACGATGGCGTTCGCCGACGTGCCGCCCGACGACATGAGCGGCGCCGCGACGCTGTCTTCCGCGCTTCAGCAGATGATGACGGGCATGGGCATCGCGCTCGGTGCGCTCATCCTCAAGTTCACGGAAGTGGCGGGTGCCGCACCGTTCAGCACCGCGAGTTTCCGTTGGACGTTCGTCGTCATGGCTGCGATTGCTTTACTCGCACTGATCGACGGCATACGCCTGCCGCACGATGCTGGCGCACAAGTCAGCGGACATAAATCGCCAGATGCCAAGCCGAAGGAAGCCGCTTGACGCACCGCATGCTGGCATCAAGTTGGTGCGCGCGGGGCGGCGGTCCCGCGTCATGCACTGGTGCGGTGCAGCAGATTTGACGTTTCTTCACTCCATTTTCGGGCATTTCCCATAGACAACTTCTGATCTTCTCCTTGCCAGACAATGCTCGGTGGCTGATGTCTCACGTGCTGGCACGCTTGTTGCGTAAGCGTTAGTGCCAGCGGCAAAGGCGTCGCCGGCAACGAATTCAGGTGCGACGTCGGGCGGGACAGCCTACGACGTACCCACAGGACAACGGCGTCCCTCTGTGCTTCGGCACGGATGGACGCCGTTTTGTTTTTCGGGCGCTGCAGGCGCAACAGGAGAAGACAGCATGCGCAAACCTCGTCTGGTCGTCATCGGCAACGGCATGACCGGCATCCGTACGCTCGAAGAGCTGCTTGAGATTGCGCCGAACCAATACGACATCACCGTGTTCGGCGCCGAGCCGCATCCGAACTACAACCGCATCCTGCTCTCGCCGGTGCTCGCTGGCGAACAGGCGTTCAAGGACATCGTGCTCAATCCGCTCGACTGGTACGCGCAGAAGGGCATCACGTTGCATTTGGGGCGCGAGGTCACACAGATCGATCGTCGGCGCCGCGTGGTGCGCTGCGCCGACGGCACCGAAGCGCCGTACGACCGTCTGCTGATCGCGACCGGCTCAAGCCCCTTCATTCTGCCGGTGCCGGGCAAGGATCTCGATGGCGTGATCAGCTATCGCGACATTCGCGACACCGAAATCATGATCGAGACGGCCAAAGTGAAGCGTCACGCGGTGGTGATCGGCGGTGGACTGCTCGGACTCGAAGCGGCGAACGGCCTGAAGCTGCGCGGCATGGAGGTCACAGTCGTGCATCTGGCCGACACGCTGCTGGAGCGTCAGCTCGACAGCACGGCAGGCAAGCTGCTGCAACAGTCGCTCGAAGCGCGCGGCCTTGTGTTCCGTCTGTCGCATCAGACGTCGGAGATTCTCGGCGACGAGAACCGCTGCGTGCGCGCGGTGAAGTTCAGCAACGGCGACGAAATTGCGGCGGATCTCGTTGTGATGGCCGCAGGTATCCGCCCGAATACCACGCTGGCCGAAGCGGCCGGGTTGCACTGCGCACGCGGCATCGTAGTCTCGGACACGCTGCAAACCTACGATCCGCGCATCTACGCCGTGGGCGAATGCGTGAGCCATCGCGGTGTGGCGTACGGTCTCGTCGCGCCGTTGTTCGAGCAGGCCAAGGTCTGTGCGAATCACCTGGCGCTCATGGGCATCGGCAGCTATCGCGGCTCGGTCTTGTCCACGAAGCTCAAGGTCACGGGCATCGATCTTTTCTCGGCGGGCGACTTTCTGGGGGGCGAGGGCACAGAGGAAATCGTGCTGTCGGACCCGGCGAGCGGCGTCTACAAGAAGCTCGTGATTCGCGACGACAAGCTCGTCGGTGCCTGCCTGTACGGCGACACGGCCGACGGTGCGTGGTACTTCAAGCTGCTGCGCGAAGGACGTACGTTGGGCGAATTGCGCGAGCGCATCATGTTCGGCGAGTCGAGCGTGGGCGACGTGGGCACGCAAGGGCAGAATCGCGCATCGGCCATGGCCGATACCGATGAGGTCTGCGGCTGCAATGGCGTCTGCAAGGGCACCATCGTCAAGGCCATCACCGAGAAGGGCCTGTTCACGCTCGATGAGGTGAAGAAGCACACCAAGGCGGCCAGTTCCTGCGGATCGTGCGCGGGTCTTTGCGAACAGATTCTGATGAGCACGCTTGGCTCGACCTACGACGCCGCGCCGAAGGAGAAGGCCGTGTGCGGCTGCACCGATCTGTCGCACGCGGATGTGCGTCGCGCAGTGCGCGAGCATCGCCTGACCACGCACCGCGCCGCCTTCGACTTCCTCGAATGGCGCACGCCCAACGGTTGTGCGACGTGCCGTCCGGCGTTGAACTACTACATGCTCAGCACGTGGCCGAAGGAAGCGGTGGACGATCCGCAAAGCCGCTTCGTCAACGAACGCGTGCATGCCAACATCCAGAAGGACAACACGTTCTCTGTCATCCCGCAGATGAAGGGCGGAGTGACGAATGCGAGCGAGCTGCGCCGCATTGCCGACGTGGCGGACAAGTATCAGATTCCGATGGTTAAGGTCACGGGCGGTCAGCGCATCGACTTGCTCGGCGTGAAGAAGGACGATCTGGTGAATGTGTGGCGCGATCTGGGCATGCCGTCGGGCCACGCTTATGGCAAGTCGATCCGCACGGTGAAGACGTGTGTGGGCAGCGAGTTCTGCCGCTTCGGCACCCAGAACAGCACGCAGATGGGCATCGATCTGGAGACGATGCTCGCGAACATGTGGTCGCCCCATAAGGTAAAGCTGGCCGTGTCGGGCTGCCCGCGCAACTGCGCCGAAGCCGGAATCAAGGACGTGGGCGTGATTGCCGTCGACTCGGGCTGGGAGCTGTATGTGGGCGGCAACGGCGGCATCAAGACCGAAGTGGCGCAGTTCCTCGTGAAGGTGAAGACGGCCGAGGAGGTCAAGGAGTACACCGGCGCATTCCTCCAGTTGTATCGCGAAGAAGCTTACTACCTCGACCGCACGGTGCATTACCTCGATCGTGTGGGCCGCGATTACGTGAAGCAGCGCGTGGTGGCGGACGCCGCCAATCGACGGGCACTGTACGAGCGTCTGTTGTTTTCGCTCGACGGACTGCCCGACCCGTGGCAGGCGCGTATCAATGGTGCGCAAGCCAGCGAGTACCGGCCACTCACCCTGCCGACGTCGAGCGCCACGCCTGCCGAAGTCACGTCCGAAACCACGACTGCCTGAGGAGATTTCATGACGACGCCATCCCAACCGATCTGGCTGCATATCTGCGAAGTGAATGCGATCCCGCGTCTGGGCACGCGCGTGCTGACCCACGCGAGCGGCAACATCGCGCTGTTTCGCACCGAGAGCGACAACGTCTTCGCGCTGCGCGACAAGTGTCCGCACAAGGGCGGCGCGTTGTCGCAGGGCATCGTGCACGGCGAGAAGGTGACGTGTCCGCTGCACGCCTGGAACATCGATCTGAAGACGGGCGATGCCTGCGCGCCGGATGTCGGCTGCGCTCAGCGCTTCCCGGTGCGGATCGACGCAGGCGAGGTGTATCTGTCGATTGACGAGACGGTGAGCACTCCCGCGATGGAGACGGTAGCGGCCTGACGTTTGCCGCGTTCTTCATCGTTTTACGCAATATTTTGCGCAATACCCACGACACACACCCACAAGCGCCGGAGTCCTCATGACAACTCTCACGCAAACCACCTGCTGCTACTGCGGCGTCGGTTGCGGCATGCTCGTCGAGAGCGACGGCGAGCGCATCGTCGGCGTGCAGGGCGATCCGAACCATCCGGCGAACTACGGACGGCTGTGCAGCAAGGGCATGACGCTGCCGCTGACAGCGCAATCGCTCACCGGGCGTGTGCTGACGCCCGAGATGCGCGCCACGCGCGATGCCGGGCGTGTCCCCGCAACGTGGGACGCTGCGCTGGAGACGGTGGCGTCGCGCTTTGCCGACGTCATCCGCCGTCACGGGCCGGACTCGGTGGCGTTCTACGTCTCGGGGCAGTTGCTGACCGAGGACTACTACGTCTTCAACAAGCTCGCGAAAGGACTGGTGCGCACCAACAACATCGACACGAACTCGCGACTGTGCATGTCGAGCGCCGTGAGTGCATACAAGATGGCGCTCGGTGCCGACGGCCCGCCCACGTGCTACGACGATCTCGAAGCCGCCCGCACCGTGATCTTCGCGGGCAGCAACATGGCGTATGCGCATCCGGTGCTGTTCCGCCGTCTGGAAGCGGCGAAGGCGCTCGACCCGTCGATTCGCTGGATCGTGGTCGATCCGCGCCGCACCGATACGGCGGCGATGGCGGACTTGCATCTGTCGATCGTGCCGGGCACGGACGTCGCCTTGTTTCACGGCATGCTGCACCACCTCATTTGGGAAGGGCGCATCGACCGTCGTTATATCGATGCGCATACGGAAGGGTTCGACGCCCTCAAGCAAGTGCTGCGTGCTTACCCGCCGCAGCTCGTCGCGGATATCTGCGGCATCGAAGAGTCGGCGTTGCGTCAGGCGGCAGACTGGTTCGGGGACAGCCCGGCGGCGCTTTCGCTGTATTGCATGGGGCTCAACCAGTCGAGCCACGGCACGGAAAAGAACCTCGCGCTCATTCATCTGCATCTGGCAACGGGGCAGATCGGACGCGCCGGCGCCGGGCCGTTCTCGCTGACCGGTCAGCCCAACGCCATGGGCGGCCGAGAAGTCGGCGGACTGGCGACCATGCTCGCCGCGCATCGCGATATCGGTAACGCGGCCCATCGTGCCGAAGTCGAACAGCGCTGGGGCGTGCAGGGGCTCTCCGCCACGCCGGGGCTGCCTGCTGTGGAGATGTTCGACGCCGTGCGCGACGCACGCATCAAGGCAATCTGGATTGTCTGCACGAACCCAGTGCATTCGATGCCGGACAGCGCACGCGTACGCGAAGCGCTGGCGACGGCGGAGTTCGTCGTCGTGCAGGAGGCGTTTCATCAGACGGATACCGTACCGTACGCGGATGTGCTGCTGCCCGCCGCGAGTTGGGGCGAGAAGGCCGGTACCGTAACGAATTCCGAGCGCCGGATTTCCCGAGTGCGTGCGGCCGTCCCGGCACCCGGCGATGCGCGTGCGGACTGGTGGATTGCAAGCGAGGTGGCGCGGCGTCTCGCGCCGAAGCTCGACGCGTCGCCCGAGCCGTTCGTGTTTTCGTCCATCGAGGCGATCTTCAACGAGCATCGCGCGCTCACGCTCGGTCGCGATCTCGATATCGGCGGCATCGACTACGCCTTGCTGGAGCGCGACGGTCCGCAGCAGTGGCCGTATCCGGCGGGCGCAGCGCACGGCGCGGCACGTCGCTATGAAGACGGCGTGTTCGCGACCGGCGACGGCCGTGCACGCTTTCACGCGTTCGAGTATCGCCCGGTGGCCGAGCCCATTAACGCGCGACATCCGCTGCGTCTGATTACGGGACGATTGCGCGATCAGTGGCACGGTATGAGCCGCACGGGACGCGTGTGGCAGTTGTTCGAGCACGCCCCTGAACCGGCACTGACGATGCATCCGGCGGATGCCGCGCGTCGCAGCTTGCGGGCGGGCGAGTTCGTGCGCCTGTCGAGCCGTCGCGGCGAACGGGTGCTGATGCTGGCGTTGAGCGACGACGTGGCGTCGGGCACAGTGTTCGTCCCGATGCACTGGAGCGGTCAGTTTCTCGGTGGCGGCGGCGTGAACGACACCACGATCGGTGCCGTCGACAAATACTCGAAGCAACCGGAATTGAAGCATGCAGCGGTGCGCGTCGAACCCGTGACCCTGCCTTGGCGCGTAGCGGCGGTGCGTCGTGGCGACGCGCTGCAATTGCACGCTGCCGTGCAGCCTTTGCTCGCGCAGCGACGGTTCGCGACTGTGCGTCTTGAGGGCGAAGACCGGCTGGTAGTGACGGCCGCCGATGCCGAGCCGGATGCCGATTGGCTGGAGCGTCTGCATACGGCGCTGGCCCTGCCGCGAGACGAGTCGCTATTGGAGTATCGAGACGCGCGCCGTGCCATGATCAAGCGCGTGGCGTGGCGAGACAAGCTCATCGACGGCGTGCTGGTCGCAGGCAGCGAGGCGGATGTTGGGGGATCGACGACGTTGCTCGCCCGCGTTCGGGAGGCTTCGCCGTGGACCCGCGCGCGTCACGCCGTGTTCGTGGCCGATAGCGGCCCGGCGGCACCGCGCGACCGAACCGTTTGCCAGTGCAAGTCGGTCACGGCGTCCAGCATCGACGCGGCTATTGCCGCTGGCTCGGATGTCGCGCAACTCAAGGCGAAGCTGGGTTGCGGCACGGTCTGCGGATCGTGCGTGCCCGAGTTACAGCGCATGTGCGCCACTGCGGCCTCGGCGTCGATGGCGACGAACGCGGCGTGAGCGCAATGACGAATCGTGGTGGCGCGAAGAGCGCGGGCGGAACGGGCGGGATGGCCCAATTGAGCGACGCGGGCGGCATGGATGGCGAGGGCAATTCGAACGACCTTGGCCTCACCGTGCACAAGGTGCGCAAGGCGCCCACACAAGACATTGAAGGCAACGAGGAACCGAGGGAGAAGGATCATGAAGAACGGCAAAGTCACGCTGCTCAGCGCCGGGCCTGGCGCGCTCGATCTGCTGACGTTGCGCGCGGCGCGCGTGCTCGGCGAGGCCGACGTGTTGCTCGTGGACGATCTGGCCAATCCGGAGATCGCCACGCTCGCACCGCAGGCGCGCGTGATTGCCGTGGGCAAGCGCGGCGGTTGCCGATCGACGCCGCAGGCGTTCATCGAGCGGATGATGTGCCGTTTCGCGAAGCGCGGCGCGCATGTGGTGCGAGTCAAGGGCGGCGACGCGCTGATGTTCGGTCGCGCGGGCGAGGAGATGACGGCGTTGCGGCGTGCGGGCGTGCCGGTCGAGATCGTCAACGGCATTTCGTCCGCGTTCGCGGCGGCGGCCGGTCTCGGCATGTCGCTCACGCACCGCGATCACTGCGCGGGCGTGACCTTTGTCACGGCGCACCGGCAGGACGGCAGTGCCCCCAACTGGGCGGCGCTCGCCGCGACCGGCACCACGCTGGCGATCTACATGGGACTACATCGGGTGGAGGAATTGAGCGCGACGTTGCTGGCGCATCTCGATGCGGACACACCGGCGGGCGCGGTGCAGTGGGCGGGCACACCGCAGGAGCGCCGCATGGTGACGACGCTGGCGCGACTGGCGGCCGACGTGCGCGCGCAAGGCTTCGCCAGTCCGGCCATTCTTCTCGTCGGCGGGGCCGTGGGTGAGGCGTCGATGGCGAGGGGCGGGATGGGCGGGATGGGCGGGATGGGCGGGGTGGGTGTGATCGTTGAGGAAGTCGTCGCACGTGCCGCCTGACGTCCCCATCACCCCGGGCGAGCACGGCATGTTGCGCGTGCTGCTCGTGACCGATACCGACAAGCCGATTGGCGAGTTGCGGGCGGCGCTCGCGCGTCTGGGATGCGAGATGCTGGCCGAGGTCGCCAAGCCGCAGGCGTTGCCGCGCGTGGTGGAAAGCGAGCGGCCGGACGTGGTCATCATCGATACCGAGTCGCCGTCGCGCGATACGCTGGAGCAATTGGCGGTCATGAATGCGGCTGCGCCGCGTCCGGTGCTGATGTTTTCCGCCGACGGCAATCAGTCGCTCATTCGTGCAGCCGTCGACGCCGGTGTTACGGCGTATTCCGTCGAAGGGCTGGCGGCGGACCGTCTCGCGCCGATTCTCGAAGTCGCGCTCGCGCGCTTCGCGCACGAGGAGAAGTTGCGCGCGCGGCTGGCCAAGGCGGAAAGCGAACTGGCCGACCGCAAACTGATCGACCGCGCCAAGCGGCTGCTCATGGACCGGCGACGGATTTCCGAGCAGGAGGCCTACGCCATCCTGCGCAAACGGGCGATGGATCAGGGCGAGAAGCTCGTCGAAGTGGCGCGCCAACTCGTCTCTATTGCCGAATTACTGGGATAGACACTGCACATGTCGACGTCATCATGGTTGGCTTCCGATGGGCCATCGCCGGATCGACAAGATCGAATTTCGGATAATGTGCCGGAGAAGCGTCATTTGCGCGTGGGGTTCGTCGCGCTATCGGATGCCGCGCCGCTGGTCGTGGCGAAGCGCCTGGAACTGGGGCACGAGCATGGACTCACGCTGGAGCTGAGTCGGGAAGCGTCGTGGGCAGCGATCCGCGACAAGCTGCTCACCGGAGAACTGGACGCGGCGCATTCGCTCTACGGGCTGGTCTATGGCGTGCAACTGGGCATTGGCGGGCCGCGCGAGGACATGGCCGTATTGATGGTGCTCAACCGCAACGGCCAGGCGGTGACGGTGACGCCATCGCTGGCCGACGCGCTTGCTGAGACGGGCGATTTACGTGAGGCATTGGCGTCGCTCGGTCGCAAACCGGTGTTTGCGCAGACGTTCCCGACGGGCACGCACGCGATGTTCATGAATTACTGGTTCGCCGCGCAGGGCATCGACCCCTTACGCGACATTGCCAGCATCGTGATCCCGCCCGCGCACATGGTGGCGGCGATGGAAGAGGGCGGGCTGGACGGCTTCTGTTGCGGCGAGCCGTGGCATGCGGTGGCGCAGGCGCGCGGGTTGGGGCGCACCGTCGCGGTGTCGAGCGATATCTGGCCGAATCATCCGGAGAAGGTACTCGCCAGCCGGCGGGACTTCGTCACCCGTTATCCGAAGACGGCGCAAGCGCTGGTGCGCACGCTGCTGAGCGCGTGCCGGTGGCTGGGCATGCCGGGGCATCGGGCGGAAGCGGCGGGCTGGCTGGCCGAACCGGCGTGGGTGGGCGCACCGCGCGATCTGATCGCGGCGCGCTTGCTCGGGGATTTCGGACGGCTGTCCGGGCGGCACGCGTTATTGCCTGTGAGCTTCTTTGACGGCGGCGCGGCGAATTACCCGCATCCGTCGGACGGGATGTGGTTCGTTTCCCAGTACCGCCGTTGGGGGATGGTGGGGGACGATGCGGTCGTTCATGCTGCGCAAATGGCGGCGGAAGTGAATCAGACCGACTTGTTCGCGGCTGCGGCGAGCGCGGAGGCGGTGCCGGTGGTGTCGGCAGCAACGGGCGAAGTGCTGTGCGACGGTCGTCGGTGGGATGCTGCGAGTGCTGTCGACCTGACGGCTTACATCGACGGATTCGCCATTCGGTCGCGGTGAGTGGCCGTCTTACTGTGCGAAAACGTCGCAATCGACGCCGCCACGGGCAAGACAGGCGCGCACAGCGCGCTCGCGGTCACGGTGGTGCATGTTCAGGTGATAGACGAGCGCGAGCAGGACGACTTGTCGCGACACGTTGGCGAATACGGGTTCGAGTCCGGCTGCACGGGCCAGTTCACGGCGCAGGACCGGGTGCAGGCAGGCGAGGGCGAGGATCGCGAAAGATCCGGGGACTGCGAGAAACGCCGCTAAAGCAATCTTCTTTTTCATGGCCGTCGTGTGTGGTGAGGGCGTTGTGAGGACGCACCTGCTGGAGACGGTTGGGTTCTTAACGGAAACCGGCGCACCGATGTGCGCCGGTTTTTCCATTTTGGCGGGCGTCTCCTCCCGTCTCACTGCATCACAGT
Organism: Pandoraea oxalativorans; assembly: GCF_000972785.3. Classification (NCBI taxonomy): domain Bacteria; kingdom Pseudomonadati; phylum Pseudomonadota; class Betaproteobacteria; order Burkholderiales; family Burkholderiaceae; genus Pandoraea; species Pandoraea oxalativorans. Next base: position 4,237,739 of record NZ_CP011253.3, on the reverse strand, counting down.
CACTGCATCACAGCATGTGTGTCAGTGTAGGGAGCCGCCTCATTTCGATAAACGCGCGAAAATGAAAGCCTCTCTTGCGTAAAGTGAGGGGAATCGTGTCAAGGAGGGAGTCGTATGTCGACGGTGCTTGAAGGACGCTGCTTATGCGGTGCCATCCGCTTCGAGATTCGTGCGCCGATGGTCAAATTCAGTCATTGCCATTGCTCGCAATGCCGCAAGGGGCACGGCGCGGCATTTGCCAGCTATGGACGAACGCGCCGTAAAGACCTTTACATCCTGTCGGGTAAAGAGCGCATCAAAGCGTATGCGTCGTCCGAATCGGTCCGCCGGGAGTTTTGCGCAGACTGCGGGACGTCTCTGTTCTGGTCGGGCAACAGCCCGGAAATGGCCGATTGGATCTCGGTGGCGTTAGGGACGATCGACACCCCTTTCGCCGCTCCGGGAGTTCGATGACGATGCTCTCGCTCCGGAATTGACGGTAATCGCGGGGGCTAACCCTCATTTGGGACATAGCTCATTGCCGACACCATCTGCCCAAGGTATCAATACGCTCCCCACGCAATCAACGCGTTTTCATGTGGAGAGATAAAGCATGGCAATACCTGCGCACCTATGGCTCGAAGATGACGGTGGAACCGCCATCAAGGGCTCCTCGAGAGTGACCAAGCGAGAGGGCAGCATCGAGATCATCGGCTTTAGTCACGGAGTGAATCTTCCCGTGGACGAACATAGCGGCCAGATTACCGGCACGCGCACGCATTCATCAATGATGGTGGAAAAGGAGTTCGACGCTTCGAGTCCTTACCTGTACAAGGCGGTATCGACTGGGCAGACGCTGTCGTCGGCATCGCTGGTTTGGTATCGCATCAACGACGCGGGCGCAGAAGAATGAATCGCCCCGGCTTTCGAGGAGGCCGGTTGGTTTAAGTTAACGCAGGCGCTTCAGCAGTATTTCTGAGTTGCCTGTAGTAGTTTGCCTCAGCCTCGGCTGGCGGGATATAGCCCAGCGGTTCCATCAGCCGATGATGGTTGTACCAGGCTACCCATTCCAGGGTGGCGAGCTCGACGGATTCCTTCGTTTTCCAAGGCGCTCGCCGGTGAATCAGTTCCGTTTTGTATAGACCGTTGATCGTTTCCGCCAGGGCGTTGTCATAGCTGTCGCCGCGGCTGCCGACCGATGGCTCAATGCCCGCTTGGGCAAGTCGCTCGGTGTACGAGCTATTGTCGAATCTGGTGTACGGGGTGCTTTGGGAAATATGAGAAGGCGGTGGCGGTTTAGCTGAGAATGTTGCTTGTCGAAGGCACACCGAGCAAAGCCGGCGCGAGCCGGCCCCGACCACCATGAAGAAGATTACGAAAGAAACGAACGGCAGTAAAGCACAAACGAAGAGCGCGCTCGATGAACTGATCCAGCAAGGCGCGCGGCAGATCATCGAGCAGGCAGTCGAAGCGGAACTGGCGAGCATGCTTGAACAGTACAGCAACGTGAGGTCGATCGACGGTCGGCGTGCCGTGGTGCGCAACGGCTACCTACCAGAGCGCGAAGTCGTCACGGCCATCGGTCCGGTGCCGGTTCGGGTACCGAAGGTGCGTGATCGCTCGGGTTCGGGCATCCGCTTCAATTCGGCGGTCGTGCCGCCGTACGTTCGCAAATCCGCACGCGTGTCGGCCGCACTACCGTGGCTGTACCTGCGAGGCATCTCGACGGGCGACATGAGCGAAGCCATGGGCATCATGCTGGGCGGCCAGGTCAGCGGCCTGTCGCCAAATGTGGTGAGTCGTCTGAAGGCGCAATGGGCCGATGAGCATGCTCAGTGGAATCAGCGTGAGTTGTCGTTGGCGCGCTGGGTGTACTGGTGGGCTGACGGCATTCACACCGGCGTGCGCAGCGACGATTCCGACGGCCAGTGCCTGTTGGTGATCATTGGTGTCAAACCGGACGGAACGAAAGAGCGTGTGGCGATCAGTGACGGGTATCGGGAATCGAAGGCGTCGTGGGCCGAACTGCTGCTCGATCTGAAAAAGCGCGGTCTGCAGTCAGGGCCGCTGCTGGCTTGCGGAGATGGTGCGATGGGATTCTGGGCAGCGATGGAAGAAGTGTTCCCGCAGACCAAGCATCAGCGCTGCTGGTTCCACAAGATGGGCAACGTGCTCAACGCGCTGCCGAAATCGCAGCAGGCCCGCGCCAAAAAGGCGATGCAGGACATTTGGATGGCCGCCACGCGTGCCGAAGCGCTGGTTGCCTTCGATCACTTCGTTGATACCCACTCGGCAAAGTATCCGAAGGTGGTCGAAAAGCTGACGCAAGATCGCGACGAGCTGCTGGCATTTTACGATTTCCCGGCCGAACACTGGCAGCATCTGCGCACGACGAATCCGATTGAATCGACCTTCGCGACGGTGCGTCACCGCACCAAGCGCACGCGCAACTGCGTCTCGCGCGCGACGTTCCTCGGCCTGGCATTCAAGCTGATCGAGTCGGCCGAAGACTCGTGGCGGCGCATCCGCGCCCCCGAAAAGATCGCGACGATGCTTGACGGGATGACGTTCAAGGATGGAGAGCCGGTGACCGACAGCACACCGGCTCAGCAGCCCCTGGCCGCCTAATCTTGCTCACGCCCCGTACACCAGATTTGACTTTAACTCTCGGTGTACCGAATGGAAACATATTGCGATCCCCTGACGCCCTTCTAAAGGTCAAGAGGTAAATTGGGTCTGCGCGATCTGGCGGTAACGTTGCCGGATGGCGTAGAAGACCTCTCGTGCGATATAGCGCTTGAGGCATCGAATCGCTTCAAGCTTTGAGTGGCCCTCGCTGACGCGTTTGGCGACATAGGCTTTTGTGCGATCGTCGGTTCGCAATCGACCGATGGCGATAATGTGCAGGGCGCTGTTGGCCGCGCGATCTCCACCGCGATTCAGTCGATGTCGTGTCACCTTGCCAGAAGACGCCGGGACGGGACTCACTCCACAGAGGGCGGCGAAGCTGGCCTCTGACTGAAGCCGGTCGCTGTTGTCGCCAGCGGTCAGTAGCAGTTGCGAAGCGGACTCATAGCCAATTGAATACCGGGAGACCAGATCGGGGGCGAGTTCATCGACCAGAGCCGCGATCATGACATCGAGGTCGGCGATCTCGTCGTGCAACTCGAGATACCGACGCCCCAGTGATTTTAATGCAATCCGGTTGGCAGAGATCAGGCTCCGATAGTCAGACAGATCGGGACGCCACGCGGCCAATGTTCGAATAAGCTGCATCCGTGTCATCTTGCGCAGCGATTCGCGTAACTCGTCAGGCGCGCTGATGATGGTACTGTGAATTAGTTGCAATGCAACGCGCCTCGCGGAGATGGCGGTCTTCCGGCAGACTTTCAGAACGCGCAGCGATTCAATCATGCCGTCGCGTGTCTTGGGCGTGACTGTACGCACACCAGCAAAGGCAGCATGCGCCGCGTTGCAAGCGTCCAGCGTGTCGTCCTTGCCGCGTTTGCGCCGGTCGCTCCTGTCGGGTGCCGTGACCTCAAGCACCGTTACGTGGGCCAGTTGAAGGTAGCGAAGCAAGCCCGCTCCGTAGGAGCCGGTGCATTCGACGCCAACCCGGGCAAGCTCTCCGAATGAGCGCATCCAGAGCAGCATCTGTTTGTAGCCATGCCGCGTGGTAGGGAAGCATTCACTGCCGAGCAGACGATCGTGTTCGTCAACGACAGCTGCAACATGCACGTCCTTATGGGTATCCACGCCGCCCACAACGTTGCGATATCCAGAAATAGCCGGTTCTTCTTTCATGAGCCTTGCTCCGGTTGCCGATGAGATTGAGGCGATTTCACCGGCATCGAGTACCTGGACAAGACAGTAAAGCGACAGAGCGTCAGGCCCTTCTTGAGTCACACGTATCGACGAGGCGAAACCTCGCCGCTCGGCGGTTCCGGACGATCGACAGGTCAGGGGAAAGACACTACGTCGATCGGAATGTGGGTCAGGTCGCCCGGAACGCTTTACGGCACCAAAAGTCGCCGGACAGCCCTCATTGAAAGCCGCGAGAAGCCCGGAAACATCTGATACCCGTATTCTTACTGTCGGAGTGATGGATCAGCGTCCCGTCGTCGCCCGGTTGGCGGGCATACAGCGCTTGTTCAAGCGCATCGAGTACGAAGTCGGTGCGCATGGTACGACTCACCCGCCAGCCAACGATGCGTCGTGCAAACACGTCGATGACGAACGCCACGTACAGCCAGCCCTGCCACGTCGAAACGTAGGTGAAATCGGAAACCCAGAGCTGATTCGGCCGGTCGGCTTTGAATTGGCGATTGACCCGGTCCAGCGGGCGAGGTGCCGAGACATCGGGAATCGTTGTGCGAACCCGTTTGCCGCGCACCGCGCCTTGCAATCCCAGCCGCTGCATCAGTCGCTCGACCGTGCAGCGGGCCACCCGAATTTGCTCCCGGTTCATCTGCCTCCAGACCTTGTCTGCGCCGTAGACCCGCATGTTGGCGTGCCAGACACGCTGGATTTCCGGGCACAGCACGTCGTCACGCTTGACTCGGGCGCAGCGCTTGGATGGATCGCGAAGCTGGGCAGCATGGCGCCAGTAACCCGACGGGGCAATCCGCAAAACCTTGCAGATCGACTCGACCCCGAAGGTGTCGCGATGCTGATCGATGAAGGCTTTCAGGACTTGATACGGCGGTCGAGCTCCGCCTGGGCGAAAAACGCGCTGGCCAGTTTGAGAATCTCGTTGGTCTTGCGCAATTCCTTGTTCTCGCGCTCCAGCGCCTTCAGGCGATCACGCTCGCTCGCGCTCAGGCCGGCACGTTCGCCGTTATCGATCTCGTCGCGCTTGACCCAATCGTTCAGCGTTTGCGGCGTGCAGCCGATCATCGGCGCAATCGACTCGACCGCCGCCCACAGCGACGGATGCTCGCTACGCTGCTCGCGCACCAGGCGCACTGCGCGCTCCCGGACTTCCGGGGAAAACTTGCTCGATCTCTTGTTCATGGCTCCATTCTCTCAAGAGTTGGAGCCTTGTATCTTCGTCTTCGTGATGGTTAGCTACCCCCCGGCGTCATACTAGTTGTCGCCTCTGAACTTCCTTATTAAGTAGCGTCAGAGGTGTAAGTTGAAAGTGAAACAAACGTATTCTGTCGAGTTCAAGGAGCAAGCGCTGTCGAAGGTCCTGCGGCGTGGGAGCCGCACGGTTGGCGCGGTGGCCGACGAATTGAACGTGAACGTACTGACATTGAGGAAATGGATGAGAGGCGCCGCTGCCGCGAATCGGAGCTCGGGCTCTGCACACGCAAAACGACCGGAAGATTGGTCGCTGGAGGAACGGCTAATGGCCTTGCAGGAGAGCCATGGTCTGGTCGACGAAGCCTTGCATGGCTGGTGCCGGGAGCGCGGCTTGTTTGCGCATCATCTCGCGCAGTGGCGAGCGCAGTTCTGTGCCGCGGGCAGAAACGGTGATAGCCGGCGCGAAAGCGCCCAAGAGGTGCGGGTTCTGAAGCAGGCCAATGTTGAACTGCAGCGCGAGTTGAAGCGCAAGGAGAAGGCGCTGGCTGAGGCTGCGGCGCTACTGGTGCTGCAAAAAAAGTACCGTGCGCTGCTCGGGGACGAGGCCGAATGACGTCGTCTGAGCAGCGCAAAGTATTGATTGGTCTGATCACCGAGGCGACTCGGGCCGGGGCTCGCCAAGCACGCGCGTGCGTCATTCTGGGGCTCAGTGCCCGCACCGTTCAGCGCTGGCAGCGCGGCGAACCTGACGCAGTGGACCGGCGCACATTACGACACCACGAGCCGCGCCATAAGCTTAGCGCCGAGGAGCGCGCCGAGCTTCTGGCGGTGGCGAACTCGGCCGAATTGGGTCATCTGCCGCCCAGCCAGATCGTGCCGCGCTTGGCAGATCAGCAACGCTATATTGCCTCGGAATCGACTTTCTACCGGGTCCTGAAGGCCGAGAAGCAACTCGCCCACCGGCGCAGCGAACGGCCGGCCCAGGCCCATAGCAAGCCCCGTGCGGTGTGCGCGCGTGCGCCGAACCAGTTGTACAGCTGGGACATCACCTATCTGCCGAGCACGGTTCGCGGGCAGTATTTTTATCTGTACCTGTTTCTGGACGTGTTCAGCCGAAAGATCGTTGGTTGGCAGGTCTATGCGCAGGAAAGCAGCGCACTGGCCAGTGAAGTGCTCAAGGACCTGTGTGCGCGCGAAGCGATACCACCCGACCAGGTGATTCTGCATTCGGATAACGGCGGCCCGATGAAAGGTGCGACGATGCTCGCCACCCTCCAGACGCTGGGCGTCATGCACTCGCTCAGCCGCCCGGGCGTGAGCAACGACAACCCTTATTCTGAATCGTTGTTCAAGACCCTAAAGTACCGGCCGACTTACCCGCTGAGGGCATTTGACACCCTGCTCGCCGCACGCACCTGGGTGGGCGCGCTGGTGCGCTGGTATAACGAAGAGCACCGTCACAGCGCGATCCGGTTCGTGACGCCGGCGCAGCGCCATGCCAATCTCGACCAGACCATTTTGGATCGACGAGCAGCGCTTTATGAGGCCGCCCGGCAACGCCACCCGCTGCGCTGGAAAGGCCGCACGCGCAACTGGCAGCGCGTCGATGCTGTGCACCTGAACCCGGATCGCATCGACCACCAGGACGTCGCCGCACAGCGCCGTAGTCAGGAGAGAAAGGCCGCCTGAAATTTATTCGTGGAGGCGACAACTAGCTTGAAAATTTCCGCTACCGTCACATGAGGTGAAGTGAGCATGTTTGGAGCCTGAAGGCTTGGACCTTGCTGTGGAGATAATGCCCTTCGCCTCGCCCTCACCAGCACAGACACTGAACGGTAGCCAAGGGCGTGGACCCTGTATGTACAAGGCAAGTGGGTGAGTTGGTATTGATTCCTCGATTAAGGATCAAATTGATGTTCTACCTCGGTATTGATGTTGCCAAAGCCAAGCTGGATTGCTGCCTGCTGGACATGACAAACGGCAAGCATAGTACGAAGGTTGTTGCCAATAGCCGCGCCGGCCTAACCGATCTGTTGGGCTGGTTGGGCAAGAGACACACCGAGCCGAGCCACGTACATGTCGCGCTCGAAGGTACCGGCGTCTATCACGAGATGGCCGCGTGTGGCCTGCACGATGCCGGGCTCTCCGTGTCTGTCGTTAATCCTGCGCAGGTGCGTGCTTTTGCGACGGGAATGGGCGTGCGCACGAAGAACGACATGGTAGACAGCCACGTGTTAGCGCGCTTTGCGATGCACGCACAGCCAATGCGCTGGAGTCCTCCAGCGCCCGAGGCTCGCATACTTCAAGCACTGATGGCGCGCCGTGAAGCGCTTGCACAAGATCTTCAGCGTGAGCGCAACCGGCATGAGAAAGCGGAAATCACGGCTCCAACGGCGCTAGTCCTGCATTCGATTCTCGAGACGATCGAGTTTTTGGAGCGCCATTTAGCCAGCCTGCAACGCGAGATCGATGATCACATTGCTGCCCATCCGGGCCTTAAAGCAAACTTGATGCTGCTGCAAAGTATCCCGGCAGTTGGCCCTCAGGTAGGCCGCACGCTGCTTGCCATCATGCACGCGCGCCACTTCGATTCTGCAGAACAACTTGCGGCGTATCTCGGCCTGGTGCCGGTGCAGAGGCAGTCGGGATCGTCGATCCAGGGCCCTTCACGTTTATCGAAGGCCGGGCCGCCCAAGGTACGGGCAACTCTCTACATGGCGGCCGTCGTCGCTAAACGCTATAACCCCCACATCAAGGCATTGTGTGAACGCTTGGCAGCGCGTGGCAAATCCACCATGTCTATACTCGGCGCTGCAATGCGTAAGCTTGTGCATCTGTGTTTCGGCGTTCTGAAGACACGACAGCCTTATCGGGCGAACTACGTCGCAATCGCTTGACGGGCAAGACGGTATCTCCACAAAATCCGGGGCGGTTCAGAACCATATTTCACGATGAGCATGGAAGGCGTCAAAGTCACCGGTGTGAATCCGGGAATGGGAAATACCAAACTCGCGGGCCTGTCCCAACTCAATCACTCGGAGTCAGTTTCGCTGATGTACGAGCGCATCACGTGGAAATACATCGACGGCAATATCGAATTCTCGGACGCGTGGAACGAGCGGTGAGCACGACGAACGACTGTTACCTCCCAGTTGCCCTCTGAGGACGTCCATGCCACTGCAAGGAAAATTCGTTGTTAGCGGTCAAGACCTATCTCCATTGGTGATCTCGGGTGTAGGCACGTTCCCGGCATTTTCAGGGGATGGAAGTTATCGAAATCAAGGCGGCTGTACGGCTCGCCCCAATCAAGGTCCGATCCCCGCAGGGAGATACTGGATCGTGGATCGACCTAAAGGAGGCGTTCGGACACTGCTTATGAACACCGCCGTTGAAGTTAGGTTTGGTTTTACACGAAGCCCCGTAGACTACTCCGAGTGGTTTGCGTTGTATCGCGACGACGGGATGATCGACGACTACACCTGGACGGAAGGTGTCAAACGGGGGAACTTCAGACTACATCCTGCTGGCGGACGTGGCATCTCTCTCGGCTGCATCACGCTGCAAAGCCGCGCCGATTATGCGGCGCTTCGTCGCGCAATTCTGAAAACACCGACCGTCCATCTCCGTGACACCGGTTTATCAACGTACGGATGGATTGACGTCACGACATATGGAAACGCTTGTTCGCAAGAGTCTTAAGACGCTTATCTTCATCATCATCTTTTTCTATGTGGCGAGCCAGATCAGCACGCCCTTGCCAATGCCAGCCGAGCATTCGCGGATACTCGCGAGTATCGGGGATTGGCTGGGTGTCAGTGACTTGGATTTTCTGTATGTCTCGTTGCTATTCACTGCCGATCTCGTCGTGACGATCCTTGCCTACCAGGGGGTGATCAGATTACTGGCCTGGGGAGCGAGAAAAGTTCACTTGGGAGGTGATGAAGTTGGCTAATACTGCTCCCCATTAGAGTGGCTCGATCCGCCCGTTTGTACAGAGAACCGAAGCCCGTGGAATGGATGGCCAACGGGCAGTTCTTTATTTACACCTTCTTCACGAACTCCGTTTTCAGGCTCATTGCGCCGAAGCCGTCGATCTTGCAATCGATGTCGTGATCGCCGTCGACCAGGCGGATGTTCTTCACTTTGGTGCCGATCTTGATCGTGCCGCCGCCGCCTTTGAGCTTCAGGTCCTTGATGACCGTGACGGTATCGCCGTTTTGCAGAATCGCGCCGGTGGCGTCGCGATAGACGCGCTCGGTCGGCTCTGCCGCAGCTTCGGCCTGCGCCGACCATTCGTGACCGCATTCCGGGCAGATGCACATTCCGCCGTCTTCATACGTGAATTCGGAGTTGCATTTGGGGCACGGGGACAGAGCGCTCATTTGATATTTCCCTGAAAGAATGCGAAGGCAATACGAGCGCGAGAGTATAACGGTGTCGGCCGGAATTCCCCTTGCGCTGGCTCAAGCATAGGGGGCGGAATGCACACGGGCATTGAAATCCCTAATGGCTCCCGGGCGTCACACCGGCGATACTGGTTTGGCCGATAATGGGCGCCACGCCCGCCATTCCCTGTCGTACCCCCCCTTAACCGCGCTGTCCCCGTCATGGCCGCCGAGATTCAGATTCCCATTCGTACGGAGTGCCCGCCCGGTGCCTGCACCTGCGAGCGGGAAATGCTGTTGCAGGATGCCCAAGGCGACCGGCGCATTCTCATGCTGACGCAAGCCGAGGAAAAACGGCTGATCGCGCGAATCGAGGCGATTTCCAGTTATGGCGACCTGAATCGCATGATCGGATTGATGCACGCCCAACTCGGCATCCGATTGCGCATTACGCCAAGCCCGAACGAAGTCAAAACGCTGCGCGGCATCATCATTCAATTGGACGCGCAACCCGGCTTGTGCCGGAAAACCCGCTCCAACATTCCCGCCGCCATCCGACGTTGCCTCGATGCGCGCCCCGAGATCGCTTATGCGATTCTCGATTCGCATGATTTGTTGGGTGGCGGGCACTGAATCCGCCATTCGTGCCGTCCGCCTCGCGTGATGGTGATCCCCGCTCCCATGAAAAAAAGCCCGTCGCGCAAACGCTGACGGGCTTTTAAACGCCTTGGAGATACTGGCGTGCGGCCGTTCCATGACGAAGGCAACTTTCCTCCCTCACGGGCGCGGCGGGTACTCCCCGGGCTGCACTGCAATGCAGAAGTTCATCGGCAGGTACGGTTGCATATTGGTGTGAGGCTGACCACCGCCAACGGTGCCTATCGTCTGCGGCGCGAGTGCCACCAACGTTGGCGACGAATCCTCGACGAACGCGTTGGCACCCGACGTGATGAAGCGAGCGGGCAACTTGTCGTCACCGGTCACATTGCCCGGACGCGCATTGTTCGCGTAGGCGGTATGCGTATGCAACGGCATGTTTTCATCCGTCAGCGTGACCGTCGTTTTGCCTTCCTTGTTTCCCAGCTCCGCAGGCGCGCTCATCCCCTGCGCCACGTAGCCCCGCAGATCGGGCACCGCGAACGTGGTTCTGCCGTCCCCGCCGAATCGATTGCCAATCACGGAGAACAGCGCGGTGAAACGGCTGATCGGAAGGAGTGAACCGTCGCAGGGAAGCCAGTTGACCGGCGCGTAATTGAAGGCGTAGATGCGAATCTCGCCAACGTAGTATTCATCCATTTGTTTGCCCCGGTTTTCGGTCAGCCCTGCGAGGGATAGATGCCATTGACGGCGATGATGTAATTCACCGTCGCGGTCGGCATGATGTTGTCATGTGCGGTCGGCTCTGCATTGCCTGCAGGCTTGATGGCCTTGGGCGACAACCCCGCTTTACTGGGCGGATTGCGCGTGCCGGCGTCGTAGAAGTTGGCCGTGGTCTTGGCCAGCATCATGCCCTCGGCCGGTGCAGGCGCGCTCGCGTCGGTCGTCGTGGCATTGACGGTGTGCGAGTGCCCCGGCACGTCGGCCGACGTGAGCGTGACCGTCGCGCTGCCGACCTTTTGCCCCAGCACGCGATTCGTCATACCAAGGCCCTGGCCCACACCGATCGGCACCTGATGACGCAAATCGGGCAATGCGAACGTGCTCGTGCCGTTGCCGCCGTAACTCGTGCCGATGACCGCGAACAGCACTTCGTAATCGGAGATGTTGAGGACGGTGCCATCACACAGCAGCCAGCCCTGCGGCGCGAAGTCACCCGCGAACATACGGATTTCGCCATAGTAAGGCGTCATGTCGAACTCCTAATTACGTGGGGGGAAAAGGCCGTTGACGCAGATCATGTAGTTCACGACCAGAGACGGCTGCATATTGTTGTGACCCGGCCCGTCGCCTGTCGTGCCGCATGCCTCGGGCGATTCGGCAACCAGCGTCTGTTCCGTCGGCAGACCGTACAGCGCATTGCCATCGGATGTTTTTTCGTCGGTCGCAACCACACTCTTCGCGAACAGATGGTTCTTGTCAGGGCCTGCAGTCGGCTGCGTGCCACTGTCCGTTGCGGCGTGAAACGTGTGCGTGTGACCCGGCACCTGCTGCGTCGTCAGTACGACCTTCTCCGTGCCGCCGCTCACGCCCTGCTCATACGTGCCGGGCAACCGGTGCATGGGCGTACGGCCGCGCAGATCCGGCAGGGCGAAAGTCGATCTGCCGTCGCCACCGTACTGAACGCCGAGTAGCGAGAACAGCACCGGGTTGAGGTTGACGTTCAACATCTGTCCCGCGCAAGGCAACCAATCTCGTGGCATAGCGCCACCCGCAAACATGCGTATTTCCCCGATATAAGCTTCCACTGGCTCTTCCTCGTTATGTGGCAGTGCCACGATTTTGATTTATTCGTTCGCGAAAATTCTGCTATCCGAACGTGTGGATTTAACGCGTTTTTCTTGTTTGGAATTTTGGTGTTTTGATTTAAAACGAGCGTTTTAACATTCTCGCAGGATGGAAATTGTTGAGGGAATTGGTAGGTAAAAACCCTTGATTTGAATGCCTTCGTGTTTGAATCTCGTCATCGTGTCTTGACAGCGATTTTCATGTTTTTTACGCTTGCGAACGCATTCGCGGGGCATTGATTGGCGCCAAAAAGCATTAATAAAGCTGTGCCTGTTTGTGTGATAGGGGATCACCGCTGTTTCTCCCTGACGTGCCTGTGCGACTGGTAAAAATAACAATGTAATTCCCGAGCGCCTTTCGTCGGGGGTTCGGGGAAAACATGTTGCTCAGCGTTCGTTCTCGCCACGTCGCTTCCGGCGTTCGCGTCGGTCTTTTGGTGGATTGGTTATTCCACCTGAAGTGTCTATTCACGGTGTTCGCGCTCTTGTGCGCGTCTTCGGCCATGGCCGACTGCACCTGGAATATTCCGGCCGGGACTGCGCCCTACACGGAAAGCACCACCAGCAATGCCGCACTGGCGGCCTGCGACCCGAACCTGGGCTCGGGCACCAGTGGTGTCTATACGGCGGCGAACGGCAGTACTGCGGATATTGTCCTGTCGGATCAATCGAGGCTGAGTATCGACGTCAACGACCAGACTCAGGATATCTACAGATTCACGCCAGGCGCGAATTCGACGCAAACGTCCTGGACATTCACCTTGTTTCTGGACAACGGCAACGGGACCTATGGAAATCCGCGTGTACTGACGGTCAATCGCGAACGAGGTGTGCCAACGATCACGTCGCTGGCAACGTCCTTGGGCACAACGAAAGGTTCGACGGCCGGTGGCACGTCGGTGACGATCTCGGGCACGAACTTTGTGACGAGCGGTCCCCCAGCGGTGACGTTCGGGGGGGATGCGGGCACGGATGTGACAGTCGTTAGTCCGACGATCATGACGGTCAAAACACCGAGTCATGCCGCCGGCCTTGTCAACGTCAGCCTGTCGACCTCCGGTGGAACGGCGCCGACACCGGCTACGTTCACGTTCGTCGACCCGCCGACGGTCACGGGCGTGACGCCGAGCCAGGGCGAAACTGGCGGGGGGACCAGCGTCACGATTTCCGGTACGGATTTCACGTTTGTGACGGACGTGCTGTTCGGTGGCACGTCGGCACAGTCGATCACAGTCAACAGTGCAACGTCCATCACGGCAGTTGCGCCTGCAGGCAGCGGCACCGTTCACGTCAGGGTCGCGGCTGTCGGTGGGACGAGCGCAACCAGCGCAGCGGACCAGTTCACTTACGCCAACATCCCGACAGTAACGAGTGTGACGCCCAATCAAGGGCCTTCGGCTGGCGGCGGCCTCATCACGATCAACGGCACGAACTTCGTCGCCGGTGCGACCGCCGTGAGTTTCGGCGGCACGCCAGCGACTGGCGTCAACGTCACCAGCAGCACGTCGCTCACTGCGACCATCCCCGGCGGGACTGCCGGCGCGGTGGATGTCACCGTCACGACCGCAGCGGGTACGAGCACAACGTCGGCAAGCGATCGGTACACCTATGTCGCCGCGCCGACAATCAGCGGAATTTCGCCCGCATCCGGCGCGGCCCCGGGCGGCACTTCCGTGACGATCACGGGATCAGGTTTTACCGCCGGCGCGTCGGTGACCTTCGACGGTACCTCCGCGACCGGCCTGACGTTCAACAGCCCGACCTCGATAACGGTGACGACCCCCGCGCATGCCGCAGGTCTCGTCGACGTGGTCGTGACGACCGCAGGCGGCAGTGTGACGCTGCCCACGAGTTTCACGTACGCTTCGGCGCCCACGGTGACGAGCGTAGCGCCTCAATCCGGGCCAACGGCAGGCGGCACGTCAGTCACCATCACGGGCACAAACCTGAGCGGCGCGACACAGGTGACGTTCGGTGGAACGAATGCCGCAACGTACACGGTCAACAGTGGTACGTCGATCACCGCAACGTCGCCCAGCGGCGCAGGGACGGTGGATATCCGGGTGCAGACGCCGGGCGGTACCAGCGCAATCTCTGGCGCCGACCGATTCACGTACGTCATCCCGCCGAACGTCACGGCCATCGCGCCTGCGACGGGACCCGGTGCAGGCGGCACATTGGTCACGATTGTCGGTACGGGCTTCACCGGTGCGACCGTCGTGACCTTTGGCGGGAGCAACGCGACGGGCTATACGGTTAGCGGCGACACGTCGATCACCGCGACATCGCCTGCGGGCACCGGTATTCAGGATGTGCGCGTAACGACAGCGGGAGGGACCAGTGCCGTGAGTGGGGTCGACAAGTTCACCTATGTCTCTGCGCCGACGATCACCGGTGTGACCCCCAACATTGGCCCGGACAGCGGGGGCGGACAGGTGACCATCAGCGGAACGGGCCTCAACGCGGTGACCGGTGTCAAGTTTGGCAGCACCAGCGCCGGGTTTACGCTTGGCACGGCAACGTCGATGACCGCGACGGTGCCTGCCGGCACGGCGGGGACCGTGGACGTCATTGTCACGTCGGCAGGCGGGAGCAGTGCCACGGGCGCGGCGGATCGATATACCTATGTCGCAAAACCCACGGCGGCGCCTGTGTCGATGACCGTCGCGTTCAACAGCGCTGCGACGCCAGTCAATGTCGACCTCTCTAACGGTGTCACGTCGGTCGGGGTCAGCCTGCAAGCGACCAATGGCACGGCCACGGCTGTGGGCACATCGTTGACCTACAAACCGAATGCGGGATTCTCGGGCACGGATTCCTTCTCCTACACGTTGACGAACCTCGCAGGCGCATCGTTGCCGGGGGTCGTCTCCGTAACCGTTTCGCCTTCGACGTTCGCTTATGCGCCGTCGTCGCCTCCGGCTGGCGCTGTCGGTGTGTTCTACACCTCGGATTCGCTGAAGTCGGCCTCGGGTGGCACGGCACCTTACACGTACGCCCCTGTCGGTACGCTGCCACCTGGCCTGACGCTCGATCCGAGCGGTACGTTGTCCGGCACGCCGACGACAGTAGGCGCCTACTCGTTCAAGGTGCAAGTCACCGACAATCTCACGGCGGGCGGCCCGTACTCGATCACGAGCGGTACCATCGCCATGTCGGTGACGCCTCCGACGATCACGTTCAACCTCTCGTCGTTGCCGGACGGTGTCGCGGGTGCGGCATATGCGCAGACGATTCAGGCGAGCGGCGGGGTCGGGCCATACACGTACACACTGATGACGGGCTCTTTGCCTGCAGGTATCAACTGGAATCCGGCGACTGGCGTCATCAGCGGCACACCGACGCAGACGAACACTGGCGCATCTTTCATCATTCTGGCGACCGACAGCAACCATTTCTCCGCGACCTTGCCGCTGACGTTGCGCATTGCCGCGCCGGTACTCGACGTCACCCCGACGACGCTGTCCGCCGCAATATTGGGGCAGGCGTATTCGCAAGTCGTCACAGGAAGTGGGGGGAACGGTCCCTACACCTTCGTGGTGACGGGCTTGCCGAACGGGTTGACGTTCACGTCGGGGACCGCCGGGGGTACGATCTCCGGCACGCCGACGGCGGCCGGTGTCTTCCCGATCTCGGTCAAGATGACCGACAGCACGAGTGGCACGGGCGCGCCGTTCTCCAAGAACAAGTCGATTAGCCTGACGGTGAACACGTCGACGATGACGCTGAGTCCTACATCGTTGCCGACGCCGTTCGCGGGGCAGGCGTACAACCAGACAGTGACGGCAGCGAATGGCGTCGCGCCGTATCGTTACAACGTCACGACGGGCACATTGCCCAACGGCTTGTCGCTCGATCCGGCGACGGGCATTCTTTCCGGCACGCCGACAACGACCGGCGCCAGCACGTTCACCGTCACCGCGACGGATTCGAGCACGGGGCCGGGCACGCCGCTCACGGCGACGCAGAGCTACAACTTCAACATCACGGGCCAGGCGGCATCGGCCCCCCCGGTGCAAACGCAAACGCTTTCGAACGCACCCGTTACGTTCCGGGCGACGGCCAAGGCCGTGGGCGGGCCGTTCACGCGCATCGCCATTGCGACGCCGCCATCGAGCGGTACGGCCGTCGTCAATGGCGAGGACATCGTCTACACGCCGACGCCGAGCACGAATGGCGATGTGACGTTTGCCTACACGCTGACCAACGCGGTCGGTACGTCCGCGCCGATTCCGGTGACGGTAACCGTGCGGGCCGTGCCGGTGACGGCTGCACCGCAAGAGGCGTCTGTCGCCGCCAACGGCACGGCCGACTTCGACATCACTACCGGCGCGACGGGAGGGCCGTTCACGGGCGCGAACGTCGTGTCGATCTCACCGGCGAATGCGGGTACGGCAACGATCATCAGCACAGCGGCTGCGCCCGCCGCAGCGGGGACCGCGGGTGCCGCCGTCGCCACAGGGAACAAGTACACGTTGCGCTTCGTCCCAGCCGCCACGTTTGCCGGTGTCGCGGTGCTCTCGTACACGATCTCGAACGCGAACGCCACATCCGCACCCGGTACGGCGAAGGTCACCGTCGCGCCGCGCAAGGATCCGACGACCGACCCCGACGTGACCGGTCTCATCGGCGCACAGGTCGAAGCCGCGCGACGCTTCGCCACCACACAGATCGGCAACTACAACCAGCGTCTCGAAATGCTGCACGGCAAGGGGCGCGCGCCGTCGAGCAACGGGTTGAACGTGGTGCTGCCGTCGGCGGATCGCGGCAACAGTCGCGACCCGGCGCGATGTCAGGATGTCGTCGGCATCACGGATCGCGACGCCTGCCTGCGAGGGGAGGTCAGCCCGACGGCGATGAATAAGGCCAGGAGCCTCGACGTGCGCGATAAGTCGGACAAGAACGCGGGCACGAGCGGCGTTGCTACGGGCGACGGTCCCAACCTGCCCGGCGAAGGCGAGAACGGCGACCAGCGTTTCGCTTACTGGACGGCGGGTACGGTGGACTTCGGTTTCGCCAACACGGCCGCCCAGCGCTCGGGCTTCAAGTTCACGACCGGTGGCGTGACGATGGGCGCGGACTATCGCTTCTCCGATCAGTTCTCGCTGGGCGCGGGCGTCGGTTACGGGCACGACTCCACCGACATTGGCAGTTCCGGTACACGCAGCACGGGCGACAGCTATAGCGGTGCGTTGTACGCGAGCTATCGTCCGATTCCGGTGCTCTTCGTCGATGCTGTCGCAGGCTTTGGCACGCTGAGCTTCGACTCGCGCCGCTGGGTTGTCGACGCTAACGACTTCGCGCAAGGCAAGCGCAACGGCCAGCAGTTCTTCGGTTCGTTGTCCGCCGGGTACGAGTATCGTACCGACGACTGGCTGTTCTCGCCGTACGGCCGTCTGACGGCGTCGCGCTCCACGCTCGATCAGTACAGCGAAACCGGTGCGGGGCTCAACGCGCTCACGTATTTCAAGCAGAACGTGAATACGCTCTCCGGCACCCTGGGCGTGCGCGCCGGTTTCGCGAAGGCGACACGCATCGGGACGTTCTCGCCCTACATTCGTGTGGAGTTGCAGCACGACTTCAACGGGCAGAGTCTGGCGGGACTGGCGTATGCCGATATCGCGTCGAGCGGACCGGTGTACTTCGTGCCGGGCAGTCCGTACGGCAGCGACCGCGTGCAAGTCGGTGCGGGAACGAAACTGCGCACCGGTGCGCTCATCTTCGGGCTGGATTACAGCGTGACGACGGGGATGGGCGGATTGCAGCAAGGCTTCCGATTGACGTTCACGGCACCGTTCTGAAGGTCGCGTCAGTGATTGAACAGGCCCGCCGGTCGGATGATCGGCGGGCCTGTTCATTTTCTGTCATCGACCTCTGGCGTGCTCCCCGCGCAAGGTCATGACGGCGCTGTCCACGCGCGCGACGACCTTGCCGTCCTCACGTTGGATGTCGCATTGATAGTGCGAGACGGTGCGTCCGCGATGCGTTGCCCACGCGCGGGCCAGCAGACGTGCGTCCCACACCGGGCGCAGAAACGTCGCCTTCAGATCGATGCTCGTGAACGTCTCGCCTTCACCCATGAGTGTCGAGTGTGCGGTGCCGATGGCTGCGTCCGCCAGTTCGCACAGCAGGCCGCCATGCACGGTGCCTTGCTGGTTGCCGTGGATCTCAGGGTGGGTATCCAGTTCGATGACGGCGAGCGCCTCGCCGACTTCCACGATCCGGAAGCCGAGGAATTGCGAGATCGCCGTAGGGTAGCGCATATGGATGGATTCGTTGCCGCGCAGCGTGCCGTCGAGCAGTCGCTGCAAATAGGTCAGCACGGGGTATTGCGCGTCCTGGGGGATGTCGGTCGTCTGGGGCATGGCGGTCTCTTTTGACGTTTGCGATCTGAAGTGTCGCCGCCTAGAATCGGACAATCAAGAAATTGTCCTACGTACAGTCATGACCGATTCCCCTGTCTCTGCGCTCGTCGAACGCCTGTCGGCCGATATTCGCAGCGGTGCGCTGCCGCCAGGCTCGGCACTGCCGACGCATCGAAAACTCGCCGCGCAGTACGGCATGGCGATTGCGTCCGCGACCAAGGTCTACGCAAAGCTGCGCGATCTGGGGCTGGTCGTCGGCGAGGTCGGACGGGGGACATTCGTTCGGGATCGTCCGATGCAGCGCGAGTGGGACGTCGATGACGAGGCGCGGCTGAGTTCCAGCGCGGTGGATCTGTCGTTCAACCATCCGTCATGGCCGGATCAGAGCGAGTTGCTGCGCGCGACGTTGCGTGAGTTGGCGACGGCGGGCGATCTCAGTGCGTTGATGCATCAGCAGCCGCCCGGCGGTCGGCAACACGAACGCGAGACGGTGGCGGCGTATCTGCGTCGTGCGCGCGGGATCGACGTACCGGGGGCGCGCGTCTTTCTCGTCGGTGGCGCGCAACAAGGCCTCGACGTCCTGGTACGAACGACGTTGCGCCCGGGCGATGCCGTGGCCGTCGACGCATTGACGTATCCGGGGTTCAAGATGACGGCGTCGCTGGCAGGGCTGGCGTTGAAGCCCGTCGCGGCGGAGCATCGCGGGCAGGGTGCGGGAAGTGGACATGTGGGGCCCGATCTCGATGCGCTCGAAGCGATATGCCGTCGCCATGCCGTGAGGGCCATCTATACGATGCCGACGTTGCACAACCCGCTGGGTTGGGTGTTGAGTAGGGCACAGCGTCGGCGTTTGGTAGAGATTGCACGACGTCACGACTGCCTGATCATCGAAGATGCGACTTATGCGTATCTCGTCGATAACGCGGGGCCGCCCATCGTCACGCCCGCACCCGAGCGTACGTTTTACGTATCGAGTCTCTCGAAGAGCGTGGCGACGGGGTTGCGCTTCGGGTATGTCGTAGCGCCTGAGGCGTACGCAGCGCAGGTCAAACGTGTGGTGCGGGCCTCGTACTGGAGTCTGTCGAGTGTGGTCACGGCCATCGCGACGCGCTGGCTCGCGAGCGGTGACGTCGAGCGTCAGGAGGAGCGCCAGCGCGCGCAGGCGAAGTGGCGTCAGACGGTTGCCCGTGAGGCGTTGCGCGGTATGGAGGTGGTCGCGCATCCGTCGTCTTTGTTTCTCTGGCTGCCGTTGCCCGAGGGGTTGCGCATGGACCGGGCGGCGTCTGCGCTGGCTGCGCGCGGCATCGCCGTATCGAAGGCGCAGGCCTACGCCACGACGCGGCACGCGCCTCATGCGCTTCGGCTGGGGTTGAGTTCGATGAGCGAGGCGCAGGTCGCGCCGGTGCTCGCCGAAGTGCGCGAGGTCATCGACCGAATGCCGCTGTGACGGCGGCAGCGGCATTCGGGCATCACGGGATTTCACCACCTTGCATAAGTTGCGCCTCGCAACTATATTGGTTGCGTGGCGCAACTTTCTTGCGTCACCGTCATGACTGACGTCATTCGCGACCTATGTGAGATGCCCTATGGACCTCGTCGATCTGCCCGGTAAGCCGCGCGAAGCGGAGATTCTCGAACTCCGCGATTTCTCCAGAAAACTGGTGCGGGAGCTGGGGTTCATGCGTACCACGCTCGCCGATAGCGATCTCGCGCCATCGGCCGTCCACGCCATCATCGAAATCGGCGCGACGCCCGGCATCAGCGCCAAGGACCTCGGCAATATTCTGCGTCTCGACAAATCGAACACCAGCCGACAAGTGGCGAAGCTAGAGGCCAGTGGCCTCGTGCGGCGCACGACCGCCAACGACGACGCGCGAACCTCCGAACTCTCGCTGACCGAGGCCGGGCAGAAGCTGCGGCGCAAGATCGACCGTTTCGCAACCGATCAGGTGTCGAGTGCATTACGACGTATCGTGCCCGCAGATCAGGAAGCGCTGGTCCGCTCGCTCGGGTTATATGCCGATGCGCTCGCCCAGGACAATTCGGCAAAGCGGGGGGATGAGGCCGGGATCGATGCGCAGATTGCGGAGGGTTATCAGCCCGGATGCATCGGCGATATCGCCAGCCTGCATGCACGCTACTACGCGGAGCACTGGGGCTTCGGCGCTTACTTCGAGAAGAAGGTGGCGACCGGGCTGGCGGAGTTTGCCGGGGCGTTGCCAGCGGAGGGCAAGGCGCTATGGTTGTACGTCGAAAACGGGCGCACGCTGGCCTCGCTCGCCATCGATGGGAATCTGGAGACGGGTGTCGCCCACTTGCGTTGGTTCATCGTGGACGACGCGCTGCGTGGCTCTGGCGTTGGACGGCGTCTCATGTCGGCCGCCATGGCGTATGTCGACTCGCGTTTCAACGAGACCTACCTGTGGACCTTCAAAGGGCTCGACGCCGCGCGCCATCTTTATGAATCGTTCGGTTTTCGTCTCGCCGAGGAAGCGGAGGGCGAGCAATGGGGAAGCCGCGTCGTCGAGCAGCGGTTTAACCGTCGCAAGGGATGAATGGCAGCGATCTACGTCAGAATCGACAGGGCGTCGGCAAGCGACAGCACCGTCGTTCTCGAGTCGAAGGCTGTTGCGAAAAGGTGATCGTGAACGATCGTATCGGGGTCGTAGCAACAGTCCTTCACCGTGAGAAGTCGGTAATCGGCGTCGCTTGCGTAGGCCACGGAAGACAGCATGACGCCGGTCGAGGCGATGCCGACCATCATCAACGTGTCGATGCCGCTCGCGCTCAGTCGTAACTGAAGGTCGGTGCCGTAAAAAGCGCTGGCGCGATGCGCGAGGACGAGCGGCTCGTCCGGTCGTTGCGCCAGTTCAGGCGAAATGGTGTCGTCGACGAACAATCCCAGCCGTTTCACGCCTTGCCCGTTGCGGTTCATCGGGCTGACTTCCGGATAGCCGGGACTAAAGTGGAATTTGACGAAGTAGACGGCGATGCCGCGGGCGCGCGCCGCGTCGCATAACGCACGTGTGTTGGCGAGCAGCGTCGGCGCGACGGCGGGGAACAGCGCGAGGATGTCCGTCTGATAGTGCATGACGATCAGTGCCGTCTTCGCCGGAATGAGTGGGTTGTTGAGCACGTCCGGGCTCTGTAACGCCGCATCGGTGGTTTTGCGTTCGACAGATGACGTCATCGGATGTCTCGATAGAGAGTGACGCGACGACTCTATCAGAAGGCTTCGGGCGACTGCGCTGCGGCGAACGGCACGTTGTTGTTCGATTGCGCGGCCGTGCTGTGCTGAAAAGCAAAAAGCCTTGATTTCTTCGCGAAATCAAGGCTTTTTACAATGTTTGGTTGCGGGGACAGGATTTGAACCTGTGACCTTCGGGTTATGAGCCCGACGAGCTGCCAGACTGCTCCACCCCGCGTCTGAGAAGAAGAATAATACGGGTATTCTGCGCATTGTGTCAAGCATTTGTGACACTAAATTTAACGCGCTTCCAAAATCCATGCGCGAGGCG
This sequence comes from Pandoraea oxalativorans, assembly GCF_000972785.3. Lineage (NCBI taxonomy): Bacteria > Pseudomonadati > Pseudomonadota > Betaproteobacteria > Burkholderiales > Burkholderiaceae > Pandoraea > Pandoraea oxalativorans. Next base: position 4,216,023 of record NZ_CP011253.3, on the reverse strand, counting down.
TGCGTTTTTTAGGCATCCTGCGCATTCGCTGCTCACCACCGGATCGTGACGCCTGCCTGTACGGAATGGCTGAGGGACGCGGGATTCAGGCCGCGTTTGTAGCCGACGTCCAAATCGAGATCCTTCGTCGGACTGTAGACGACCCCGATCAGTGCGTAGGCCGGTTTGGTTGACGTCGAGCTGTCGGGATTGGTGGCCAGGCCGATGTCGCCAACGAGTCGCACCTCTTCCGTCACGCTGAAGAGCACTGCCGTCGACGCATTCCACAAGCTCGTGCGATTGCCTAGGCCGTTGTTGTTCCATGTGTACCCGACGTTCGCGAGAAACGTCCAGCGGTCGAGGTTGTACTGCATCAACAGATTCGCCCCGGTCGTCGCGCGGCCGTTGCCAAGGCCACGGTCCTGACTGGCCGTCGGGAGTGTGATGAAAGGCTTGAGGCCCAGGCTCCACTGTTCCCCTTCGAGGAAGCGCCACTTGGCTTGCAGTTGGAGATCGGTGAAGCCGCTGGTCCAGCCGTCGCCGTCGGGGCGCGAGCGCTGATAGGGCGCTTGAATGGCGACATCGAGATTAGGGAGCACGCCATACGTCAGAGTGTTGTTCCACTGTTGTTGACGCGACGTCGGTTGCGTCAGCCATTCGCTGTTGAGTTCAAGCTGCCAGTTGCCCGTGTCTTGCGTGCCGGTGTCGTCCGTGACTAGCGGGTTCATCGCGTGTGCGGCAAGCGGTGCGAGTGTCGCTGCGAGGATCAGAAACTTCTTCATCGAAAACTCCGGCGGGGACCTGTTCTCTGGTGCTGCGTCGTTTTGTTGCGGATTCGCTGTGAATCCGATTGTCGATTTGCCGGGCGCGCGACGCAATGCGCGATCGGTCGGCGGGATCGTACGGGCCGCATATGACACCGTCAATCGGACTGGACTGAAAAACCGGCGAACGTGTCGTATTTGCCGATGTTCCCGATTCGGGAGGGGCGGAGGTCTTGCGTGTTGATTTTCGGTGTGGTGACGAACGACGCAATCGTGCAAGCCGCGGCCGGTGCGCGGTGGTAGACTTCGGCCTCTTTTCGAGCGCGGAATCGCGTGCGATTTTCGCGGGCCATCACCTACTCACTCGTCCTTCATGCAAGCCAGAAGTCATCTTATTTTCGGTGTCGGTGCTACCTGGCTGATGCATCGCACCGGTTGGGCCGCCAGCGTCCATGCGTGGCCGCTGACACTCGTCGGCGCGTTGCTGCCCGATATCGATCATCCGAAAAGTGTGTTGGGTCGACGCATTGCACCGGTGTCGCTGTTGATTTCCGGATTGTTCGGGCATCGCGGCATGACGCACTCTTTGTTGCTGCCCGCGCTCGCCATCGCGGCATGTCTATATGGTTGGGGGCATGTGCCTGCGTGGATGCTGGCGTTATGTGCGGGATATCTCTCGCATCTGCTGGCCGACTGGTTGACGCCTTCCGGTGTGCCGCTTTGCTGGCCGCTTCGAACGCGTTTTCGGTCGCCGCTATATGTGACGACAGGGTCGAGCGCGGAGTGGTGCGTCGCGGCGGCGCTGGCGTTCGCGATGTGGCGGTGGTGGTAGTGCGCCCGGCGGCGCGCGTTCGACGATGTGCTTTGTCGGGCTCGGGTGCCGGGCGGTGAAGATTGAGCGGTTCGAGTGACTGAGCGACGGTTAGCGCCAGGTCAGCGGCGGTTCATCCATCAATGCCACTTGTTCGCGAAGCTCAAGGATTCGATCCTGCCAGTAACGTTGCGTGTTGAACCACGGGAATGCGGCAGGAAACGCGGGGTCGTCCCAACGTCGGGCGAGCCAGGCGCTGTAATGCAGTAGGCGCAACGTTCGCAAGGCTTCCGTCAGATGCAGTTCGCGGGGATTGAAGTCGGCGAAGTCTTCGTAGCCGGAGAGGACCTCGTCCAACTGACCGGTCATTTCAGCGCGCGTGCCGGAGAGCAGCATCCAGAGGTCCTGCATGGCCGGGGCCATGCAGGTGTCGTCGAAGTCGACGAAGTGCGGGCCCGCGTCCGTCCATAGGACATTGCCGCCGTGGCAGTCGCCGTGTACCCGCAGCAGTTTGACGTCTCCTGCTCGCTCATAGGCGCGCGCGATACTGTCGAGCGCCAGGTCGACGATGGTGCGCCAGGCGTCGCGCAAGTCGGGCGGGATAAAGTCGTTCGTCCACAAATAGTCGACGGGGGCGCGGCCGTACGTGTCGATGTCCAGCGTGAGGCGGTGTTGGTACGGTTGCGTTGTGCCTTGGGCGTGGATGCGTCCGAGAAAGCGTCCGAGCCAGTTGAGCGTGTCCGGATCCTGAAGCTCGGGGGCGCGGCCGCCACGTCGCGGGAAGAGGGCGAAGCGGAAACCGTCGAAGTGATGCAGGGTTGCGCCGCGAATCTCAAGCGGGGCGACGACCGGGATTTCCTGCTGTGCGAGCGTCTGGGTGAAAGCGTGCTCTTCGAGGATGGCGTCGTCGGTCCAGCGCTGCGGACGGTAGAACTTCGCAATCAGCGGCGGACCGTCTTCCATGCCTACTTGATAGACGCGGTTCTCGTAGCTGTTGAGGGCGAGCAGACGCCCGTCGCTATAACTCCCAAGTTGTTCCACGGCGGTGATGACCGTGTCGGGGAGCAGTGAGGCAAACGGGTGCTGGGGTGCGTCGGCGCCTTGGGGGAGATCGGTGTTCATGCGCGTATTGTGCCCAAAGGTGAGGGCGCGCGTGCGGGGGTGTCGAGCCTCTCTATATATAGAGGCTCGACGTATGCGACGCGAGACAAACCGAGGGAAATGCGCCTTCGTAAAAATAGTTTCACAAAGGGCTTGCGCTCGCTCACGAAGGTCATTAATATTCCGTCTCTCGCAACGACAGCGACGCAGCGAAAGCAGCGACGAAGTTGAAGCGACGGGCTGGAAAGCCCGGTGGTTAGTGGTTTTGGAGCTTGCGAGTCGCTACGGCGACGAACGAAGAAAGCGAAAAAAAACTGTTGACGACGACGAGAAGTTGCGACATAATCTCACTTCTCTGCTGCTGATGCAGCGACGCAGAAAACGAAGCGACGGCGCGGTAACAAAGCGACGAAGTTAAGTCAGATGCGATTGATCTTTAAAAATTAAACAACCGATAAGTGTGGGCACTCGATGAATGGTGCGTCTGCTTCGGCAGATAAGCTTTAAATTTATTGAGGCTCACATAGTAATAGGTAAGTTAAGTAATTAACTTGTCAGCATACTTTGAGAGCGACCGGTTCGAGTGATTTATCACGAAAAACCGAAAACAGTAACAGGTTTAAACTGAAGAGTTTGATCCTGGCTCAGATTGAACGCTGGCGGCATGCCTTACACATGCAAGTCGAACGGCAGCACGGGTGCTTGCACCTGGTGGCGAGTGGCGAACGGGTGAGTAATATATCGGAACGTACCTTGTAGTGGGGGATAGCTCGGCGAAAGCCGGATTAATACCGCATACGCTCTGAGGAGGAAAGCGGGGGACCTTCGGGCCTCGCGCTACAAGAGCGGCCGATATCAGATTAGCTAGTTGGTGGGGTAAAAGCTTACCAAGGCGACGATCTGTAGCTGGTCTGAGAGGACGACCAGCCACACTGGGACTGAGACACGGCCCAGACTCCTACGGGAGGCAGCAGTGGGGAATTTTGGACAATGGGCGAAAGCCTGATCCAGCAATGCCGCGTGTGTGAAGAAGGCCTTCGGGTTGTAAAGCACTTTTGTCCGGAAAGAAATCCTCTGGGTTAATACCTCGGGGGGATGACGGTACCGGAAGAATAAGCACCGGCTAACTACGTGCCAGCAGCCGCGGTAATACGTAGGGTGCAAGCGTTAATCGGAATTACTGGGCGTAAAGCGTGCGCAGGCGGTTTTGTAAGACGGATGTGAAATCCCCGGGCTTAACCTGGGAACTGCATTCGTGACTGCAAGGCTAGAGTATGGCAGAGGGGGGTAGAATTCCACGTGTAGCAGTGAAATGCGTAGAGATGTGGAGGAATACCGATGGCGAAGGCAGCCCCCTGGGCCAATACTGACGCTCATGCACGAAAGCGTGGGGAGCAAACAGGATTAGATACCCTGGTAGTCCACGCCCTAAACGATGTCAACTAGTTGTTGGGGATTCATTTCCTTAGTAACGAAGCTAACGCGTGAAGTTGACCGCCTGGGGAGTACGGTCGCAAGATTAAAACTCAAAGGAATTGACGGGGACCCGCACAAGCGGTGGATGATGTGGATTAATTCGATGCAACGCGAAAAACCTTACCTACCCTTGACATGTACGGAAGTCTGCTGAGAGGCGGATGTGCTCGAAAGAGAACCGTAACACAGGTGCTGCATGGCTGTCGTCAGCTCGTGTCGTGAGATGTTGGGTTAAGTCCCGCAACGAGCGCAACCCTTGTCCTTAGTTGCTACGCAAGAGCACTCTAAGGAGACTGCCGGTGACAAACCGGAGGAAGGTGGGGATGACGTCAAGTCCTCATGGCCCTTATGGGTAGGGCTTCACACGTCATACAATGGTCGGTACAGAGGGCTGCCAAACCGCGAGGTGGAGCTAACCCCAGAAAACCGATCGTAGTCCGGATCGCAGTCTGCAACTCGACTGCGTGAAGCTGGAATCGCTAGTAATCGCGGATCAGCATGTCGCGGTGAATACGTTCCCGGGTCTTGTACACACCGCCCGTCACACCATGGGAGTGGGTTTTGCCAGAAGTAGGTAGCCTAACCGTAAGGAGGGCGCTTACCACGGCAGGATTCATGACTGGGGTGAAGTCGTAACAAGGTAGCCGTAGGGGAACCTGCGGCTGGATCACCTCCTTTCTAGAGCATGCACTGGAAGTTGAGTGTTCACGCTTATCGGTTGTTGACTGCGTAGATCTAAGTCGGGTCTATAGCTCAGTTGGTTAGAGCACCGTCTTGATAAGGCGGGGGTCGATGGTTCGAGTCCATCTAGACCCACCAAGCTTTTAACCACTGTGCGATAGACTCAAGTGGTGGTAAGTCGGCTTGATTGGGGGATTAGCTCAGCTGGGAGAGCACCTGCTTTGCAAGCAGGGGGTCGTCGGTTCGATCCCGTCATCCTCCACCAAAAACCTTAGATCGCATCGATGTCAGTCAAAAGCGCTTTACGTCTGTAGTCCAATCCCTCGTGATGAATTACAAGCTGAGTGAAAGCTTTTGAATGACAGCAATGTCATGCAGTTTATGTTCTTTAACAATTTGGAAGAAGAAGTAGTACAACGGAAGCGCGTTAGAGATGGCGCGTGGAAATTGTACGGGTTGTGATTGTATCAACCAGTATTTAAGTGATCGAAAGATGACTTGGAATACGGCACAACGCGAATACTCAACCTGTAGCGAATGTCCTGCTTCGGCAAGACACACTCGTTATAGGGTCAAGCGAATAAGTGCATGTGGTGGATGCCTTGGCGATTACAGGCGATGAAGGACGCGATAGCCTGCGAAAAGTTGTGGGGAGCTGGCAAATAAGCATTGATCCACAAATGTCCGAATGGGGAAACCCGGCCTTTTAGGTCATCCTAGACTGAATACATAGGTCTAGCGAAGCGAACGCGGCGAACTGAAACATCTAAGTAGCTGCAGGAAAAGAAATCAACCGAGATTCCCAAAGTAGTGGCGAGCGAAATGGGACCAGCCTTCAAGATTTAGCACCGGTGTTATCAAAACGGAATGGAAAGTCCGGCCATAGTGGGTGATAGCCCCGTATGAGAAAACTCTGGTGTGGAACTAAGCTTGAGAAAAGTAGGGCGGGACACGTGAAATCCTGTCTGAAGATGGGGGGACCATCCTCCAAGGCTAAATACTCGTAATCGACCGATAGTGAACCAGTACCGTGAGGGAAAGGCGAAAAGAACCCCGGGAGGGGAGTGAAATAGATCCTGAAACCGCATGCATACAAACAGTCGGAGCCTCGTAAGGGGTGACGGCGTACCTTTTGTATAATGGGTCAGCGACTTACATTCAGTGGCAAGCTTAACCGAATAGGGAAGGCGTAGCGAAAGCGAGTCCGAATAGGGCGTTCAGTCGCTGGGTGTAGACCCGAAACCAAGTGATCTATCCATGGCCAGGTTGAAGGTGCGGTAACACGTACTGGAGGACCGAACCCACTAACGTTGAAAAGTTAGGGGATGAGCTGTGGATAGGGGTGAAAGGCTAAACAAACTTGGAAATAGCTGGTTCTCTCCGAAAACTATTTAGGTAGTGCCTCGTGTATCACCTTCGGGGGTAGAGCACTGTCATGGTTGAGGGGTCCATTGCGGATTACCTCGCCATAGCAAACTCCGAATACCGAAGAGTGCAATCACGGGAGACAGACATCGGGTGCTAACGTCCGGTGTCAAGAGGGAAACAACCCAGACCGCCAGCTAAGGTCCCTAAATATTGCTAAGTGGGAAACGAAGTGGGAAGGCTAAAACAGTCAGGAGGTTGGCTTAGAAGCAGCCACCCTTTAAAGAAAGCGTAATAGCTCACTGATCGAGTCGTCCTGCGCGGAAGATGTAACGGGGCTAAGCAATATACCGAAGCTGCGGATGCGAGCTTGCTCGCATGGTAGGAGAGCGTTCTGTAAGCCTGTGAAGGTGTCTTGTAAAGGATGCTGGAGGTATCAGAAGTGCGAATGCTGACATGAGTAGCGATAAAGGGGGTGAAAGGCCCCCTCGCCGTAAGCCCAAGGTTTCCTACGCAACGTTCATCGGCGTAGGGTGAGTCGGCCCCTAAGGCGAGGCAGAGATGCGTAGCTGATGGGAAGCAGGTTAATATTCCTGCACCGTCGTATGATGCGATGGGGGGACGGATCGCGGAAGGTTGTCCGGGTGTTGGAAGTCCCGGTCCCTGCAGTGGAGAAGGCGCTTAGGCAAATCCGGGCGCGTAATTCAAGGCTGTGGGGCGAGCGAACTTGTTCGCGAAGCAATTGGAAGTGGTTCCAAGAAAAGCCTCTAAGCTTCAGTCATACGAGACCGTACCGCAAACCGACACAGGTGGGCGAGATGAGTATTCTAAGGCGCTTGAGAGAACTCGGGAGAAGGAACTCGGCAAATTGGTACCGTAACTTCGGGATAAGGTACGCCCTTGTAGCTTAACTGGCCTGCGCCAGGAGGGTGAAGGGGTTGCAATAAACTGGTGGCTGCGACTGTTTAATAAAAACACAGCACTCTGCAAACACGAAAGTGGACGTATAGGGTGTGACGCCTGCCCGGTGCCGGAAGATTAAATGATGGGGTGCAAGCTCTTGATTGAAGTCCCGGTAAACGGCGGCCGTAACTATAACGGTCCTAAGGTAGCGAAATTCCTTGTCGGGTAAGTTCCGACCTGCACGAATGGCGTAACGATGGCCACACTGTCTCCTCCCGAGACTCAGCGAAGTTGAAGTGTTTGTGATGATGCAATCTACCCGCGGCTAGACGGAAAGACCCCATGAACCTTTACTGTAGCTTTGCATTGGACTTTGAACCGGTCTGTGTAGGATAGGTGGGAGGCTTTGAAGCAGGAACGCTAGTTTCTGTGGAGCCGTCCTTGAAATACCACCCTGGTTTGTTTGAGGTTCTAACCTAGGTCCGTAATCCGGATCGGGGACAGTGCATGGTAGGCAGTTTGACTGGGGCGGTCTCCTCCCAAAGTGTAACGGAGGAGTACGAAGGTACGCTAGGTACGGTCGGAAATCGTGCTGATAGTGCAATGGCAAAAGCGTGCTTAACTGCGAGACTGACAAGTCGAGCAGGTGCGAAAGCAGGTCATAGTGATCCGGTGGTTCTGTATGGAAGGGCCATCGCTCAACGGATAAAAGGTACTCTGGGGATAACAGGCTGATACCGCCCAAGAGTTCATATCGACGGCGGTGTTTGGCACCTCGATGTCGGCTCATCTCATCCTGGGGCTGTAGCCGGTCCCAAGGGTATGGCTGTTCGCCATTTAAAGAGGTACGTGAGCTGGGTTTAAAACGTCGTGAGACAGTTTGGTCCCTATCTGCCGTGGGCGTTGGAAGTTTGAAGGGGGCTGCTCCTAGTACGAGAGGACCGGAGTGGACGAACCTCTGGTGTACCGGTTGTCACGCCAGTGGCATCGCCGGGTAGCTATGTTCGGAAGAGATAACCGCTGAAAGCATCTAAGCGGGAAACTCGCCTTAAGATGAGACTTCCCTAGGAACTCGATTCCTTTGAAGGGTCGTTCAAGACCAGGACGTTGATAGGTCAGGTGTGGAAGCGCAGTAATGCGTTAAGCTAACTGATACTAATTGCCCGTAAGGCTTGATCCTATAACCAGTGTGTTTTTCCTGGTGTGAGTATCGCTGTGCCGATACAACTCATAACCCACAAGAATTGTTGTACTACGCTTCTTCCGAATTGGTTTTGCTGACCCCGCTCAGCAGAACATACAAGTTAAGCCTGATGACCATAGCGAGTTGGAACCACCCCTTCCCATCCCGAACAGGACCGTGAAACGACTCCACGCCGATGATAGTGCGGATACCCGTGTGAAAGTAGGTAATCGTCAGGCTCCCCTTAAAAACCCCTTGCTACTCACGTAGCGAGGGGTTTTTGCTTTGTGGGGCGTACTTGTACACGAATCCACTGCACCCTCAGCCTTAACAGGCTGTGCCTTGGTCAGCGCTTTGGTTATGGCTCTCGGTTAATCGATCATCTCAAATAACGTCGATAGAGCCGCGTTGCAATATGCACGGCGTTTCGGGTAGCGCGATTCTGCAAGTCATCCGATCGACGCGCGTTGTTGTAACGCCAGAGCGCCGTCAGTTTCCTGACGTTGCGGCTCACCTGAACTACGTTTTGCTCGACCGTCCTTGCTCAATCGCCTATTCGCGTATCAACGCGTCGTGCCAGTGCGGCAACGCTTCCTGAAGAAAACGACGCGTTCGGTTTCCGCGAAGCCAAGTGCCTTGTGGAGCCTCTGGGAGTCGACATTGTTGATGTCGGTGTCGGACGCAAACTCCTCACATCCTTGCAAGACACCCCACTGCTCGACCGATGTACATAGGGCGCGCGCGACACCCATACGTCGAGACAAAGGGCTAACGTAGACGCCTTCGAGAAAGACGGCAGGGGATGTGTCGCAGCCGTTGACGTAGTCGCGTCGTATCGACGCCTCCGCAAATCCCAAGGCGTCTCCGTCCGGAGACATGGCAATGACCGCTAAGTAGCGTTCTGGCTGCGACAGCAATTCTTCGGTCTCTTGCCGATGCTCGGCTTCACTCGCTTGAGGCCAAAGATCTTTCCTTAGCGAACGCCAGGGCGTAAGTTCGTCAGTGCCGATCGGTTTGATGTGAAATTGCAGATGGGGCATTGCTGAGTTCCCGTTTCAAGTCCAGACGCCTCAGCCTACACTGACCATTCACATCCTTGCGCCCAAAAGAAAACGCGCTGCCCAACGGACAGCGCGTTTTGTATTTTCAACGTCAGCTTTACCCGCCGCCACGTTGGATCGCAGCAGCCAATGCCGGAGGCTCAGGTTCGCCCAGATTCAGCTTGAGTACTATTAATGCGAATGTCGCCCGCTGCTACATCAGACCGCCGCTACCGTCTCCGGGAACACCGGTTCGCCTAGATTCAGCATCAGACGGTTGGCCCACGCGAAGATGGCGATGGAGTGGATCAGGTCGAGGATCTCCGCATCGGTCAGGCCGACGTCGCGCAACGCCTGCAACTGCGCCGGACGCACATCGCCAGGCGTCTCCGTCAGCGCAATCGAGAACTGCGCAATCGCTTTTTCGCGATCCGTCGTCCCTGCTGTGCGCGGTTCATCAAACACTTCACGGATGACGTCGTTACGTTTCGCCAACTGCTCGAATCGCTGCGCATGCACCGATGCGCAATACACGCATCCGTTGATACGCGAGACGACCGTCGTCGATAGTTCGCGCTCAGCGCGCGGCATGCCGCCCGGCGCGTACATGATGGCATTGAACGCCGCAGAACGTTGACGAAGGATCTCCGGTTGATGCACGAGGAAGAGGTAATAATCCGATGTCTTGGCCTTCGGATGACTTTCTTCCAGCACCGCTACCTGCTCCGGCGTCGCCTTCTCGAGTTCGACCACATCGAGCCAGGCGTCCCAGTCGAGCGACTCGTTGGTAAATCCATGCGAACGGATGATTTCGCTCATGCCGTCACCTCCTGCGGAGCCAGTTGTTTGAGTGCTTGCAGTCCTGCAACCAGACGCGTCTGATACGACAGGAACGCAATCAGCTGTGCCAGCGCGACGATGGCCGGTGTCGTCAATCCCGCCGCCGGCAGCTTGTGCAGCGCTTCCTTATCCCCCGCCACCGGATTCTCGATCAGCGTGCGCGTGAACGTCAGCATCGCGCGCAGACGTGCATCCGCTACGTCGTCCGGCGATCCCGATTCCGCGGCCTTCAACTGCGCTGCATCGACATCATGCTTGCCCAACTCGGCGCGATAGTGCGCAGCGAGCGCTGGCGAGGGCGTCAGGCGGCTTGCGTACAACCCGACGAGCAAGCGCTCCACGAGCGAGATACCTTCGAGCGCCGGATCGAACAGGCCGTCGTAACTACCCTGCGTGGCGACGGCCACTTTGTCGCGCGCATGACGCAGCGTATGCGTAGCCGTCCCCGGCGTCAGACCCGCGACGCGGTCGACGAGATCGTTGGCGATGTCGTATTGAGTGTTGGCGGTCATGATTGTCCTTGTGAATGAGCGCGCTCGGCCACAGCCTGCGCGAGGAACGCCTGCACCGCAGCCCACGAACGCTCGTCGGCGATCGCATTGGCGTCCGGCTCGCCGCCGCCGGTGCTGATCTTGCCTGAGACGGGATGCGCGTACACGAGCTGCGTGGTCGGTACAAACGGGAACACGATGGCGTGCCCCGCCCGGTCGAAATCGAGATGCTCGACCACATACGGATGTGCATGCGTTGCGAGCCGCTCCGTTACCATCCGCGAATAGAGACTCGACGGCCACGAACCATCATCCTGCGCCGACAGCAACATCACCGGTCCGCGAATCTTCTCGACGGGGATGCGTGCACGCTCGACAGCATCCGCATCGTCGAGCGCCGTCAGCATGGCCTTGGCGTGACGATGGGGCGGCGGACCTTCGTCGAAGGGGGCCCACGACGCCGTCCGGTTGTTTTCCCAGATGTGAGGCAACGGCTTGCCGTCGAGCAGCCAGGTCGGGCCTTCGCGACCGATGGCCGGATCGCAGGCATTCTGCGCACTGTGGATCAGCGCACTCGGTACGTAGCCGATCACCGCAGAGACGGCCTCCGGGAACGTCGCACCGAGCAGCAGCACCAGCTCGCCACCCCGTGATTGCCCCGAGAGGGCGACGAAGTCATGGGCCGGGCGCACCGTCCTGCGCAACCAGTCCAGGCCCTGCTTGAAGTATTCGAGCGGTGTATTGGAAATGTAGTCGGGCAGCCCCGGTCCCTTGAAGTAACCGAGGGCGAATGCCGCGTAACCATGCGACGCATACAACGCAGCGCCCGGCTCGTTGATCCCGCCACCGGACCCGTTGAGGATCATGACGGCGGGATGCGGGCCTTCGCCCGGCGGCAGATAAAGCGTGCCGACGAGCCCGTCTTCACGAACGTCGCGTCGCGTCACGCCCTCGGCGGCAAGCCGCTGAGTGAACGACACCGACGAAACGCGCGAAGTCGGTGCCTGCGCGGATGCCACGTCTGCCGCCAATGCGGCCGATGCCCTGGCCGATCCATGGTCGTGCGAGCCGACGTGTCCGACGTCTGCCTCCTGTGCAAACACAGTGGTCACCAACGGAGCGATGACCGGTTGCGGGAACACATCGCGACTCTCGCCGTCTTCGGGCACCTGCGACCAGATCAGGCCCATCGCAGACACCCCCTGATAGCTGCCGCTGACGGGAGCGTCGCGCGACACGTCGACGACGCCCTCGGCATCGGCCACGAACGTGGCATGCGCGTGCCAGACCACGCCGCCTGCCCGCGCGGTACGGGCAGCCAGCGTGATATGTGCGCCGGGCGTCGCGCCGCGCACCACGAGGTGACGCGGCACGTCGATCAGCGCGTCGGCGGGCGTCGCGGTCAATGTCAGCGAAGACATCGACGATTGCGTCGACGAATCAGACATCGAACCGGCAGATGAAGTAAGGGATGACGTCATAACGCGTCGACGCCTTACTTCGCGGCCTTGGTCACTTGCATCGCGACGGTGCGATCGCTCGTGAACGGCGTGACCTTCAGACCCTTACGTGCGGCCCAGATGTTCTGGTAGTGGTACAGCGGGATCGTGCCGACGTCGTCCGTCTCGACCTTCACCGACTGTCGCAGGATCGCTTCACGCTTGCCTTCGTCGAACTCGGCCGTCGAGGCGTCGAGCGCCTTGTCGATGGCCGGGTTGCTGTAGTGACCCCAGTTCGAAGCGCCCAGCCCCTTCTTCGCGTCGACCGTCGCCAGCACGTTCACCAGCGCGTAGCTCGCTTCACCCGTGCCGTTACCCCATGCCAGCATCGTCATGGCGTACTCGTTCTTGTTCGCGCGGCCCGAATACACGGCCCAGGGCACCACTTCCACCTGCGTCTTCACGCCGATACGCGTCCAGAACTGCGCCACGGCCTGTGCCGTCTCCGGCCCTTGCGGGTAGCGGTCGTTCGGCACGTGCATGGTCAGCTTGAAGCCTTCCGGGAAGCCCGCCTCGGCCAGCAGCTTCTTGGCTTGTGCGGCGTCGAACGGAATGTCCTTCACGTCCGGGTTGTAGCCGAAGGTGTCCTTCGGCATCCACTGGTTGGCCACGCTGGCCGCGCCCTGCATGATGCGCGAGACGATCGCTTCGCGGCTGATGGCGAGCGACAGCGCGCGACGCACACGCACGTCGAGCAACGGGTTCTTCGCGAGCGGCTTGCCAGCGTTGTCGGTAATGTACTGGTTGGTGCCTTCACGGAACGACGGTTGCAGCAGCATCACGCGCAGACCCGGATACGGATACACCGTCACGTTCGGCGCTTTCTTCAGACGCGGAATGTCCGACGCCGGGACCTTGTCGATCACGTCGACGTCACCGGCCAGCAGCGCAGCCGTGCGCGCGGCGCCGTTGTTGATGTAGCGATAGTCGACCTTCTCCCACTCCGACTTACCGCCCCAGTAGTTGTCGTTGCGCACCATCTCCACGCGGTCGCCCGGCGTGTACGAGACGTACTTGAACGGGCCGGTGCCGACCATGGCGCGTCCCGCGTTGTAATCGTCGGTGTTCGACTTCTCGCCGACGTGCTTGCTCACAATGTGCACCGACGCGAGGTTGAGCGGCAGATCCGGGTTCGGAATCTTCGTCTTGACGACGAGCGTGAGCGGGTCCGGTGCGCTCATCGTGTCGATGGTGCGCAGGTAGCCCGCATAGGTCGCCACGCTGCCGGGCACGTTACGCGCGCGTTGGTACGAGTAGATGAGGTCGGCGGCCGTGAACGGCTGACCGTCATGCCACTTCACGTTCGGACGCAGCTTGAATTCCCACGTCTTCGGGTCGAGCGCCTTCCACGAGACGGCGAGCCCCGGCTGGAGCTTGTTCCACTTGTTCTCGACGAGCAGATCCCAGAAGTGCAGGCTCACCGAGCGGTCACCCGCGTGGTTGTTCAACTGGGGGTCGATCGACGACAGCGGGTCGGCAAACGCGATGCGCAGCGTCGAGGAGTTGGCTTGTGCGGAGGCCGCTGCGCTCGTCACGAGCAGGGCAGCCGCCAGAGAGGACAACAAGAAGCGTTTCATTATCAATCGATCCTGGTCGTTGGTGATTCGTTAAGGTGATTCGTTAGGGCGAATGCCGGTGAGTTGTCGGCGAACTTCGGGTCAGTTGTCGTTCAGATGACACGCACTGACGTGATTGATGGCCACCCCGCGCAGTGTCGGCACTTCCGTGCGGCAACGCGGCGTGGCGTGCGGACATCGCGGATGGAAGTGACAGCCGGACGGCGGCGCAATCGGGCTCGGGATTTCGCCGCGAATCGCGGAGAACGTCTTGTGACGCACGTCGATGCGCGGAATCTCGGCAAGCAGCGCCTGCGTATACGGATGGTTCGGGCGGCGGAAGACTTCCTCGACCGGCGCGCTCTCGACGATGCGTCCGAGGTACATGATCACCACGCGATCCGAGAGATGCTCGACCACGCCGAGGTCATGACTGATGAACACGTACGTAAGACGCAGTTGCTCGCGCAGGTCCATGAACAGATTCAGAATTTGCGCCTGAATCGACACGTCGAGCGCGGCGACCGCCTCGTCGCACACGAGCAGATCGGGATTGACTGCCAACGCGCGGGCGATGCCGATACGTTGACGCTGCCCGCCGCTGAACTGGTGCGGATAACGGTGGCGCAGCGCGGGATCGAGACCGGCGCGTTGCAACTGCGCGCTCACGTAATCGTCGAACCCGGCGCGATCCGTCAGACCATGCACGAGCGCGCCTTCGCCGACGATGCGGTCGATGCGCAGTCGCGGGTTCAGACTCGCGTATGGATCCTGGAAGATCATCTGAATCTTCAGACGCGCATCGCGTTGCTCGTCCGCCGACAATGCCTCAGCGGGCCGTCCGTGAATCTGCACTTCGCCGGAGGACGGTTTGAGCAAGCCCGCGAGCATGCGTCCGAGCGTGGACTTGCCGCAACCCGACTCGCCCACCAGACCGACTACTTCGCCGGGCTTGACGATGAGGTCGACATTATCGACCGCACGCACGACGGCAGGCGGATGCGCGAGGCCGGCGCGCTCCAGCAGACGTCCGGCAGGGCCGACGTGACGCTCGCCGAAGCGCTTGCTGACGCCGCGCAGCGCCACGATGGGCGCAGGCAGGGTGGCGCTGGGACTGACCGATTTGCCGAAACCGGCGGTGGCCGGCTGACTTTGCGGCAGCGGCGTGTTCATACCATCTCCTTTTGCAGTGCAGCGCCCGGGTGGAAGCAACGCACGAGGCGACCCGGCGACGTCTGCGTCATCTCGGGGCGCTCGCCGCACACCGACGTCGCGTAGGCGCAGCGCGCCGCGAATGCGCATCCCGCTGGCATGTTCGTCAGATTCGGCGCCATGCCGGGAATCTGACGCAGACGCTGGCCGCGTTTGTTCAGACTCGGCAAGCTGCCGATGAGGCCTGCGGTGTACGGGTGTTGTGGTGCGTCGAGGACCGCGTCGACCGCGCCCTGCTCGACGATGCGTCCCGCGTACATCACGGCGAGCGTATCGGCCAGACCCGCTACGACCGACAGATCGTGCGTAATCCAGATGAGCGCGGTGCCGTTCTGACGCGCCAGCTTCTGTACTTCGGAGAGGATCTGCGCCTGAATCGTGACGTCGAGCGCCGTGGTCGGTTCGTCCGCAATGATGAGATCCGGGCGGTGCAGCATCGCGATGGCAATCGCCACACGTTGACGCATGCCGCCCGAGAGCTGATGCGGATACGCGCGCAGGCGCTCGTCCGGGCTGGGAATGCCCATCATGCCGAGCGTGTCGCGTGCGAGATCGCGCGCCTGCGACTTCGACATCTTCTGATGTGCGCGCACCGCCTCGATCATCTGCACGTCGACGCGCAGCACGGGGTTGAGCGTCATCATCGGATCCTGAAAGATCATCGCGATGCGATTGCCTTGCAGGTGACGCAATTCGGCGGCGGACATCTTAGTGAGGTCGCGACCCTGGAACAACACCTCGCCGCCAACGATGCGACCCGGCGCATCGACCAGTCCCATGATCGAGAAACCGGTCACCGACTTGCCCGACCCGGACTCGCCGACGAGCCCCATGATGTGACCCGGCGGCAGCGAGAACGAGACGTCGTCCACGGCCGGTAACGTACCGGCGCGCGTGACGAATTGCGTGCGCAGATTGCGCACTTCCAGCGTGAGCGGTGCGCTGGTGGACGAGGGGGAGGAAGTCACTGCGCCGCTCATTTCTGCAACCTTGGATTGAACACGTCGCGCAGGCGGTCGCCCACGAGATTGATGGCGACGACCGTGACGAGCAACGCCAGCCCCGGATACAAGCTGATCCAGTAGTCGCCGGAGAGCATCGTCTGATAGCCGTTGGCGATGAGCAGGCCGAGCGACGGTTCCGTCACCGGCACGCCAAGTCCGAGGAACGACAGCGTGGCTTCGAGCGTGATGGCGCGCGCGACCTGCAACGAGCCGACGACGATCAGCGGCGGCAGGCAATTCGGCAGAATGTGCCCGAGCACGATGCGCCAGTTCGGGATCGCCTGGCAACGTGCGGCTTCGACATACTCGCGACGTGACTCGACCAGCGCCTGCCCGCGCGCGGTTCGCGCGAAGTAGGCCCATTCGAGCACGACGAGCGTGAGCACCACGTTACCGATGCCCTTGCCCACGTACGCGAGGATCATCAGCGCGACGAGAATCGACGGGAACGACAGCAGCAGGTCGACCAGGCGCATGATGAATGCATCCACGCGACCGCCTGCATAGGCGGCGACCAGACCGAGGATGGTGCCGAGAATGCCAGCGACGAGCGCCGAGCCGATGCCCACGCCCAGACTGATCCGCAGCCCGTAGATGATGCCGGAGAGCAGGTCGCGCCCCTGACCGTCGGTACCGAGCCAGTAGGTGTAGTGCGCGTCGACGTTTTCCGAGCCAGGCGGCAGCCGGTTGTCCAGCACGTTGAGTTGCCCCAGATCATACGGATTCTGCGGGGAGATCCACGGCGCGGTCAGCGCGGCGACGATCAGCACCACCAGCACGACGAGACCGAGCACGGCGCTCTTCGAACGCAGCAGCTCGCGCAGGCCCTGCTGCCATGGCGATTCGCGACGCACCGGCACCGGTTCGACTGTGAGCGCTGGCGTTGGCGCGTTATTGGGGGATGGATTCAGCGACATCAGGCAGCGGCCTCCACGCGCACACGCGGATCGAGCCACTTGTAGAGCACGTCCACGATCAGGTTGAGCGACACGAACAGGCACACCACGACGATGAGATACGCCACGATCACAGGGCGGTCGAGCGCGTTGATGCTGTCGAGAATGAGCTTGCCCGCGCCGGGCCATGCGAACACGCTTTCTGTCACGACGGCGAAGGCGATGGTCGAACCGAATTCGAGACCCAGCACCGTCACCAGCGGAATCAGCGTGTTACGCAGCACGTGCACGAGCACGACCCGCAGCGGCGACAAGCCCTTGGCGCGCGCGAATTTCACGTAGTCCTGCGGCAGCACTTCGGACACCCCGGCGCGCGTCAGACGCAGCACCAGCGAAATCTTGAACAGCGCCAGATTGAGAGCAGGCAGAATCAGGTGACGCAACCCGTCAAGGGTGAGGAACGACCATTCCACGCCGAACAGGCGCGCCGTCTCGCCGCGACCGCTCGCGGGCAGCACGCCCAGATGCACCGAGAAGAACATGATGAGCATCAGGCCGACCCAGAACGTCGGCAGCGAGAAGCCCACGATGCTGCCCGTCATCAACAGTTTCGAGATCGGGTTACGCGGGTAGAGACCGGCGAACAGGCCCAACGGAATGCCGATGACCACCGCGAGGACGAGTGCGGCGAACGCGAGTTCGAGCGTCGCGGGCAGGCGTTGCAGAATCAACTGGATGGCCGGGACGTTGTACACGTAGCTGTTGCCCAACTCACCGTGCAGCGCGCCCGCGATGAACGACAGGTACTGTCGCCACAACGGCTGGTCGAGGCCGAGCTGCGCAATGATGCGGGCGCGGTCGATCTGGTCGACGTCCTGACCGATCAGGATGTCGATCGGATTGCCGATCGCGTGCAGGCCGACGAACACGATCAGCGTCATCAGCCACACCACTAACACCGCTTGCAATACGCGGCGCAAAATCCATGCGGTCATGATGCGAGACGCTCCTTGTCCGAGCGTGCGGTGGTGGCAACGGCAGCGACATCCGCTGGCGGCGGCGCGGGGGTCCATTCGTCGCCGTAGACCTCGGGCTCCTCATACGCCTGCATGCTGGCGTAATGGTGCTCGACGTCCTCACGATAGAACGTGCCCGCCAGCCCTTGCGCCAGACGCTTCGCGCCTTCGCTCACGGCCGGGATGTCGCCCGACAGCGCGCCGTGCGAAAGCGTGGCCGGTGCGCAGAAGCAATGGATGCGCTCCAGACCCGGGCACGTGCCCGGCGTCTTCTCCTGAAACTCGAACGTCGGGCCGAGGTCCGGCGAGTCCGACAGTTCGACGTCTTCGTCACCTGCTGCGGGCGTATAGCGGTCGCTCCACTTGCGCACGAACTTCGAGAAGGCGGCGAACTCGGAGCGGCCGTCGATATCGATGCGGAATCCCGTCGCGAAGATGAGGAAGTCGAGCACGAACGTGCCTTTGGCCGTGCGTACGTGCAGTTCGTCGCCGACCGGGGTGACGTCGAGAATCGGTGCGCCGAGGTTAAAGCGTGCGTTGTCGTGACGCGAGACGCGCAACGTGCTGCCTCGCGGCGGCGGCACCTGCTGCACGTTGATGTAGTGACGGATGCGCCACTTCCATTCGTCCGGCAGATTGACGTGACCGTGCGTGAGGCCGGGATTGCCTGCGCCTTTGCCCTTGTTGACGCGCGGAATGTCGGCACGGCGAATCAGCATGTCGACGCTGGCGGCACCCGCTTCGAGCGCGGTGGCGGCGCTGTCCATGGCCGAGGCCCCCGCACCGATCACGCCCACGCGCTTGCCGCGCAGCGTTGCGTAATCCATCACGTCGGACGAATGCGCGTAGAAGCGTCGAGGCAACTCGCGTGCGAAACCGGGGACGGTCGGCCCGCCGAGGCCGTCGCGTCCTGTGGCGAGCACCACATGGCGTGCGTAGACCTTGCGTTCGCCTTCGGGCGACGTCACCGACAACTCGACCAGACCGTCTTCGCCGCGCGGCGTGATGGCGGTAATGCGATGCTCGTTACGTACGTCGATGGCGAGGACGTCGCGATACCAGCGCAGGTACTCCATCCATTGCAGACGCGGGATCTTGTCCAGGGCGTCCCAGGCGTCGATGCCGAACTGCGCTTCGAACCATGCGCGGAAGGTGAGCGCGGGCAAGCCGAGCGCCGGGCCGGTGAGCTGCTTGGGCGAGCGCAGGGTTTCCATGCGCGCGGTCGTGGCCCACGGACCTTCGAAGCCGCGCGGCGACTGATCGAAGATCACGGCACCCACGCCGAGGTGCGTGAGCGACGTCGCAGCTGCGAGTCCGGCCATACCGCCGCCGATGATGGCGACGTCGAGTACGGGCTGAGCGTTGTACGTGCGCTCGGGTACCCAGCGCTTGGCAGGCAATTCGAGCCAGGCGAGGTCCTGACGCAGACGCGCTTCGAGCGCGGCCAGGCCGGTGGCGGAGGTCGGGGTGGTCGTGGACAGGGTCATGACGACTGAGCTTCCTTGGGAGCGGGCAAGTCGCCGTAGAGCGACTGAAGGACTTGAGCGTGTTCGGTGGCGGCGCGTTGGACGAAATCGGGCAGCAGCGCGCGGGCGGCGTCGGCCAGCGCATCGACGAGGGCGAGGGCGGCGGGGGACGGCGCACGGGCGTCGCGCGTGATGACGCCAAAGAAGAACGGAATATCGGCGTCGATGGGCCGCACAGCGACGTCGGCCAGCGGCAGACCGTAGGCCGTCACCGGTTCGAGAACGGCCACACCGAGGCCCGCGCGCACGGCGGTCATCGCATTGATCGCCGCATTCGTCTCGATGAGACCGGCCGGTGCGACACCTGCTTGCGAGAATGCCTGATCGAGACGACGGCGCAGACGATACGGGTTCTGCATGGTAATGATGCGACGCCCGGCGCACTCCGCCAGCGGCAGACGATCGTGACGGGCCAGCGGGTCGTCGCTGCGCACCGCAGCCACGCAAGCCGATTCGCCGATCCAGTGCACGACGATGCCGCGATGCTCCAGCGGCAGGCTGGTCACGCCGATGTCGGCTGCACCGGTCAACACGGCATGTACGACCTGCTCGGGCGACGTGCTGCGCATCTGGATCTGTTGGGCGTCGTGGGCGAGACCGGGCAACGCGAGCGCAGCGGGCACCAGCCCGGCGGCCAGCGCCGAGGTGGCGGCCACGTGCAGCGGGCGGGTCTGGCCGCGCGCGATCTCGTCGGCGCGGGCGCGAATCTGCTGCAAACCGGCGAGCACGTGCTCGACGTCTTCAAACAGGAGAAAGCCTTGTTCCGTGGGGGTGACGCGCGGGCCGCTGCGCGTGAACAGGGCGTAACCGATCTCGGCTTCGAGCTCCTGAATCATGCGGGTGATGGCAGGTTGCGAGCGCCCGAGCAGACGCCCGGCTGCAGTGATGCTGCCGGTCGACATGACCGCCGCGAAGGCTTCGAGTGGGCGTAATTCCATCTGGCTCGGTGTGGGGATGAGAACGGCGCACGTACCCCTACGCGCGCTTTCTCCGGTCGTCGACGACGCCAGCGCCGTCGATGTCGCAACCTGTTGTATTCGGATTGCGTATTCTTCGACCTACAGCATGCATCCTGCAAATACTTAATGTTTATATGCTCATGACCCGAAGTGGAAAGGAGGGTTTTGCCTAGGTGACGCAAGGGGGAAAAGAAATTGCGTGGGCCGGAAGGCCTTGGGAAGCGTCTCGCCGGGTGAGACACGGGCGTTCGCTTCGGGCGATTGAACTTGCTGGATGTGGGGTTTTTCGTCTCATCGCTTAAGACGAGACGCACGTTGCACTGCCCGCGAGGAGGCCGCGTGTGGGACGTGTGTGTGACGCGTAGTGCGTTACCGGACGTCGAACGGGAGCCGAAGCTGGTCAGGATCTTCAGGACGTGGCTGACGGCGACGCAAAAGCGCCACACTTCGCGGTTTCCTGGGCGCGGCGTCGGGCCGCTCGACGTGGCTCAGACGAAACGCGGGCCGGGTGAGCAGCAGCACCGTCAATGGGGCAGCGACACGGCGTGCCGGGGGCCTAGGGGGGACGGCGGCGACCGAGGTCTCGTCCGTGGCGCAGACGGCCGGGTCTGCGGGCAGGACCGCTGGCAGGACCGCTGGTAGGGCGGCGGGCAGAGGGCCGGGGACGAGCGGGGCCGCCGGTTCCGTATTCCGTGAGACAGCAAGACGTCGACCCAGCAAGCGGTAGATGTCGGGGTCGAAGCCCGTCGCCGCAGGCATATTGTCGACCAGCGCGTCCAATGCATCGCGCGATGCAACGCTGCCCAGATACTGCCACCGGTCGATGACGTGGTATTCGACGTCGTCGCCGCCGTGCTCTTCGATGGCGATGGGGCCGTCGTAGGGCCACGTGTCGAGTTGCAGGGTCGCGAGGGCTTCGCGCGTGCGTTTCGTGTGGTCCGCCAGCGGTGCTTCGCCCACGCACACCCCGTCGCAACGTTTGACCTGATAGCCGAAGCAAGGACGCCCCTTCGCGACCTTCTCCAGCCCCAGTTGTGCGCAGCACAGTCGATGTTCGTCGGCCAGCGCACGCAACGAACGCTCCGCACCGTTGCGCGACGAGAACGTGCCGTACAGCGATTCGGCCCCGGAAAAGTCCACCGTCTTTGCGCTCACCAGCTGCGGCGTGTCGCTTTCCTGCGTCAACTGCCAACTGTAGAGACTCGCCGAGCGGCGCAGCATCCGGTTGTGCACTGGCTGCAACTGTTTGACCAACTGCGATTCAAGCAACAGCGCACCGAGTTCTCCGACCGTGCGCCGCACCTCGACGCGCCGGATTTCCTGCGAGATGCGCAGATCCTTGGCGACCTGATGATCGCTGGAGAAGTGCGAGCGCACCCGCGCGCGCACGTCTACGCTCTTGCCGACATACAGCAGCGTGTCGCCTTCGCCATAGAAGAGATAGACGCCGGGACTGTCGGGCAGCGCGTCGATGGCTTCGTCAGGCAGTTGCGGCGGCTGGCTCGATCGTTTCGTCACGCGTTGCACCGCTTGTCCGATCAGGTCGGGCGTATAGAGCGTGTGGAGTTTTTGCCAGAACTGCCAGAGCAGGTCGGCATCGGCCAATGCGCGGTGACGGCCCTGCGGCGCAAGGCCAAAGCGAGCGATCAGGGCGTCCAGCCCATGGCGGGCGGCCGACGGAAACAGCAAGCGCGACAGACGCACCGTGCACAGGACATCCGCCTGAAAACAGATGCCCGCGCGGCGGAATTCGTTCTTGAGAAAGCCGTAATCGAAGCGGGCGTTATGGGCGACGAACAGCTTGCCGTGCAGACGCTCGGCAAGCCCTTGTGCGAGCGTGTCGAACGCGGGCTGACCGCGCACCATCTCGTTGGTGATGCCCGTCAGCTTCTGAATGAAAGGCGGAATCGGCTCGGCAGGGTCAAGCAGCGTGCTCCACTGTTCGATGCCGTGGGGGCCGACTTCGACCACACCGATTTCGGTGATGCGATCCTCAAGCGCATTGCCCCCGGTCGTCTCCAGATCGACGAAGACCATCGGGGCGGGCAGCGAACGGGCGAGCGCGTCCGGATCGATACCTTCCGGCAGGATCGGCACGGCATTGGCGTCTTCGACTACGTTCTCGAACACTTGCAGGACCTCGTTTCCGGTGCGGGCTACCCAGCGCTCAGGCCGAACACGCCGAACCACCGGCGGGGGCTGTCGACAGACGCGCCGAAGCGCCAGCCATGAACGACGGGGCCGCACCGTCTGTGGTCGGTTCGTCGTCGGCGAGCGCGGTGAACGCGGTGACGATGGCGCGAAAGACGGCCGGTGCCGGGGCGTCGGGCCATTGCAGGTCGACGGCCGCGTCGAGCGACGGCAACTCGCCATCGCGGCGAAGCGCTTCATCGCCGGGCAGACGCAGCAGGCCTGCAAGTACCCACGGCTCGTGTCGTGCCTGAAGCCCGATATCCGCTTCCGCTTCGTCGGCAATGGCGACCAGCGTATGCCAGTCGAGCGGCGCGCCATCTCCCGGCACGACGGTCGTCAGGCGTTGCTGCGCATAGCGCGCGGCGATCTCGCGGACGATGCCCGCAAGGTCGCGTTCGGCGGCGCTCAGCGCCAGTTGATCCCAGTCGATGGTTTCCATGAGATGTTCCTCGATTGGAGGACATCATACTGTATAAAACCACAGTGTGCACGCCACGTATCCGGAGCGTGAACAAGTGACGACGGCGGCGGATGGGGACAGGCTCGTCGCGGCGGTTGCGTCGTGTAATACTCTGCGCCATTCTTTTCGCTCAGGAGCACGCCTGCGATGTTGACACTGCAAACCTTCGGCCCCGCCTTCGGGCTGCCCGATGCAAGTCCGTTCGTCGTCAAGGCGGAGATGCTGCTCAAGCTCGCCGGGGTGCCGTACCGCACCGATCGTGGCGGTTTTCGGCGTGCGCCGAAGGGCAAGCTGCCCTATATCGAGGACGATGGCGAGATCGTCGCCGACTCGACGCTGATCCGGATGCACATCGAGCAGAAGTACGGGGTCGACTTCGACAGGCGTCTGACGCCGGAGCAGCGCGGCGCGGCGTGGATGTTCGAGAAGGCGCTGGAAGATCACTTCTACTGGTATGTCGTGCAGGCACGCTGGTGCGACGACGCGAACTTCGCCAAAGGGCCTGCGTCGTTCTTCCGTTCGATTCCGTGGCCGGTGCGTCCGCTCGCGCAGGCGATGATCCGTCGCAAGATCCGCAACACGCTGCACGGGCAGGGCACCGGGCGTTACAAGCCGGAGGAAGCGACGCGGATACTGGCGCGCGGTGCGCAGGCGGCGGCGCAGATGCTGGGCGACAAGCCTTACTTCTTCGGCGACACGCCGTGCGGTGCCGATGCCACCGCGTTCGCCTTTATCTCAGGCGCGCTGACGCCAGCGTTTCATATGCCGCTGCGCGACGAGATCGAGCAACACCCGAATCTGACAGCTTACGTAGCGCGTATGCGCAGTGAGTTTTTCCCTGAGCTTGCCTGAACCTGTTTGCGCCTTGCCCGCGCGGCGGCGGCGCGTCTCCCGCATCGTCGCCGCGCGGGCGCCGTCAACCCGCTTCGGACGCCGTCTCGTCGCTGGGCAGCACATCGGAGAGCACGAGATTGCGCCCCGAGATTTTCGCGGCGTACAGCGCCCGGTCGGCGCGCATGCACAGGGCTTCGAGGCTTTCGCGTTCGACCCATGTCGCCACGCCGCCGCTCAGCGTGTAGTGGCACACCCCGAAGGGCCCCGCCACCAGATGACGGCTCGCCTGCGTGCGCAGGCGCTCGGCAATGCGAATGGCCCCCGCTGTGTCGGTGCCGGGCAACAGCACCGCGAACTCCTCGCCGCCGAGCCGCCCGAAGACATCGCCCTCGCGCAGACTGTCGCGCACCAGTTTCACGAACTCACGCAACACCGTGTCGCCACCCGCATGGCCGTGGGTGTCGTTGATCGACTTGAAGTGATCCAGATCGATGACGACGATGGACAGCGGCCAGCCGCGCGCCACTGCACGCACCATCTCCTGACGCGCGAGCAGATCGAAATGCTTGCGTGAGAGCGCGCCCGTCAGATAGTCGCGGTTGGCCGCTTCTTCTGCCGTGGCGAGCATCGCATCGTGAATCATCAGCACGGCGCCCATCGTCATCGCGGGCATCACGATCGTACCGATGATGAGCATGATGGTGTTGAACAGCGTGGGTGCGAACACTTCCGGACCGGGCGCGGGCGTCCATCCGAAGATCGCGCCCCGCACGATGTGTGCGACAGAGAACGCCGCTGCCATGGCGGCCGTCAGCCAGTAGTTGTAGCGCTGACGGCGCGGCGGCACGTGACGCAGGATCAGCACCGACACCGCCAGCAGCCAGATCGCGTGATACGCCGAGACGATCACCACGCGCAGCTGTGGGTTGTCGATACCGTAGTAGAAAAACAGGATCGCCGCCGTGAGTACGCCGAGCGACGCCCCCAGCGCGGGCCAGTGCGGCCGCCGGCCGAGAAAGCGCGCGCATCCGGCGAAGTAGAGCAGCAAGCCGCCCGACAGCGTCAGGTTCGCAACGGGGATCGACAGGAAATCGGGAACGACGCCGCGCAATGCGAACAGCGGCAGCGCGACCAGAACGGCGACATTGGCGAGGGACCATTCCCGAACCCCGGCCACGCGTGAGCGTAGCAGGGAACCCACGATCAGCAACATCATGAAGCTGAGCAGTGAGGTGATCGCGAGCAGGGACGTCGTCAACATGGCAATGGCCAATGCGTGGGGGCTGGCATGTGTTGAGCATTGTAATGTACGCCGCGACGCGCGTTACATTCCATTGAGGGCGACGCCAGTAGAATGACCGGGTCAGTCATTTTTGCTTCGAGGATTTTTCGTCAATGCCGACGACCCCATTCAACGCATCCCTTCATTCCCGCCTTTCCGTCCGTTTCCGCCATCGCGCTGCGATGCGTGCGACGGCGCTTGTCCTCGGCGTGGCCACCGGACTCAGCGCCATGTCGGTGCACGCGCAGCAAGAGCCGATGCGACGCCGTGCGGCGCAGCCGCCCTTGTTCGCCACGCCCGCGAGCGGTGCCGAGGCCGGCACGGCACCGGCGGCCGACATCAATCGCGACGTGCGCCCCGCGCTCGAAGCTGCCAACCTGTGGTTGGGGCTTGCCGACATCAACCGTGGGCAACAAAGCTGGGATCAGGCCGCGCCGGTATTTCAGCGGGCGATTTCGGCCGAAGACTGGGCCGCGAATCTGCAAGCCGCGCGTGGGCCGTTGGGGAAGGTGAAGTCACGTAAGACGCTGGATGCTGTCTTTACCCGCACGCTGCCCGGGCAGCCGGACGGGGAATACGTGGTGATTCAGTACGGGACCGTGTTCGAACACAAGGCCGAAGCGCATGAAATGGTCACGATGGTCTTCGGTCCCGACGGTCGCTGGCGCGTCGCCGGTTACCTCGTGCGCTAAGTTCGGCAATGCGGCGACGCAGCGATTGATCGATCAAGCCCGCTCAGGGAGCGGGCCTTTCAGCGTTTCAGCGTCTCAGCGTCTCAGCGTCTCAGCGTCTCAGCGTCTCAGCGTCTCAGCGTCTCAGCGCGGCAGCGCGGGCTCGACGATGTCCATGGTCGTCTCGACGTGGGTGCGGGCGATCTGTTCGGCAAGCGCTTCGTCATGCGCGCGCAGGGCCGCGACCAGTTCGCGATGCTGATCGTTGGTGGTGCGCAGTTGTTCGTCCGAGAACATGACGGGCACGCGCAGCGCCCAGTAATAGAACTGCGTACGTTCGTGAAACTGCGCGATCACGACGTTATCTGCCGCCTTCACGATCAGGTCGTGGAATTCCGTATTGAGACGATTGAGCGCCAGACGCGGCAGATTGGCCGTCGGCTCCATCTGTTCGATGAGGGCATCGAGCGCGTCGCACATCTCGGGCGAAATTTTGCGTGCCGCCAGGCGGGCGGTCTCGGATTCGATGGCGATACGGCTCTCGAAGATGGTGCGCACGGGCAGATGATCGGCTCCCTGAACTTCCCAGCCACGGTTACGGGCGATAAAGCCTTCGCCTTGCAGGATCAGCAACGCTTCGCGCACGGGCGTGCGACCGACGCCCAGCAATTGAATCAGATCGTCCTCGATGAGGCGCTGCCCCGGCTTGAGCTCCGAAGCGAGAATCATTCCGCGGATCTTGCTCCGCACTTCACCGGTAATCAGGTTGCTGGGCGCTTTCATCTGATGCTTGTGTCTTCCCTAGAGCCGGCGCGTGCGCCGTGTACTTCGACTTCGGTGAGCGTTGCCGACCTCGCCGGACCGCTCGGGCATGAGACTGCACGATGTAGGTGTCATGCATGCATCCGGGCGCGTCGTGTGCCCTGTCCCCCCATGCCGCTGCGGATTTTACCGAGTTTCTTTCGGCACCCCGAAAACCGTTCCCAAAAGGTCAAAGTCTTGCCAGTCATGCGCGACAGGCACGACGCCGGTCCGGTTTTGCACAATTCTTTTGGTTTCCGAAGCGAGGGCTCGCTTATACGCACGTTTGAAGTGTCGGAAAAGTACCATAACGCGAGGCGTGGCGGGGTTCGCGCTCACTTACTTGTGGTGTGAGCACCCACCGTCATAGCGTTGCGGGTACCGAAACATGCGAGACGCCGCGGCGCTGGAAAATTGCTGAAGATGTGAAGAAAGCGCCGCGAATAACCCCTCAAAAATAATGGGTATTCGCCAGCCGGTTCGTTCGGGCTTCCGTCGACGGTTGCCATTTTTCGCCAGCTTTTTCCCAGCATGCGGGATTCGGCCGACGCCGCATGTGATCGGTCAGCGTGTCACGGCAGCGATTTGTTTGTGAAAACGGTCAAATGAGAATAATTCAGGGCGATTGTTGATGGAATCGGTGCAAACCCGCCGAACACCCGGACGCTCGATTGCACCTGGCCCCGAATGTCGCTCCCAGCCAGCGCTGCCCTTCGTGAAATGCCGTCGCATGGCAGAATCGACGCAACCGCATTCGTCCTCTTTGTCTGCGTCGCTCTGTTTTCTTCGGGCTGTTTTCTTCGCGTTGTTCTCGTCGCGCTGTTCTCATTGTTTTCCCTGTCGAACTTGCGTGCTTCGGCGCGCCCCTCACTCATCGACTCATGCCTTCATCGCTCTCCCAGTGCATGCACCGTTTGTCGCGATACGTCGTTGCGACCCTGCGCGCCGGTGCGCTCGTCGGTTTCACTTCGCTCGTCGCCGCAAGCGAGGCGGGGGCGGCAAGTGCCGCGCCCACGCTCCCGGCCAGCGCTCCCCCGGCGAATGCCTCGGCGAGCGGTCCGCTGAATGCCAGGGCCAGTCCCGACAGCAACGCCGGTCCCGCTTACGGTCCGGAATTGCAGGGCTTCGACTATCCGTATCCGGTCAATCGCTTCGACTTCACGTCGCAGCGCACGCCGCTGCATATGGTCTATCTCGACGTGAAGCCGTCGCAGCCGAATGGCCGGACCGTCGTCCTGCTGCATGGCAAGAATTTCTGCGCGGCGACCTGGAGGGAGACGATCGACACGTTATCGGGCGCGGGCTACCGCGTCATCGCGCCGGATCAGATCGGCTTCTGCAAATCGAGCAAGCCCGCGCAGTATCAGTACAGCTTCCAGCAACTGGCGAACAACACGCATGCATTGCTCGCGTCGCTGGGTATCGAGACGGCGACCGTCGTCGGGCATTCCACCGGCGGCATGCTGGCGGCGCGCTACGCGCTGATGTATCCGGATGAGACGCAGCAACTGGTGCTCGTCAATCCTATCGGTCTGGAAGACTGGAAGGCGATGGGGGTGCCGTCGAAGACGGTGGACGAGTGGTTTGACCGCGAGTTGCGCACGAGCGCCCCGGGCATCCGTCGCTATGAACAAGCGACGTACTACGCCGGACAATGGAGCGAGCGCTACGAGCCGTGGGTGCAGATGCTCGCAGGGATGTACCGCGGCCCGGGCAAGCGCATCGTCGCGTGGAATTCGGCGTTGCTCTACGACATGATCTATACGCAACCAGTCGTGTACGAACTCGGGCAGATTCGCGTGCCGACGTTGCTGATGATCGGTGACAAGGACACCACCGCCATCGGCAAGGATTTCTCACCGCCAGAGGTGCAGGCGCGCGTCGGGCACTACGCCGAGCTGGCCAAAACGACGCAAGCCCGAGTTCCCGGTTCCACGCTCGTCGAATTCCCCGATCTGGGGCATGCCCCGCAGATGCAGGACCCGGTGGCGTTTCACAGGGCGCTGCTGGCCGGACTGGCGGCGCTGCGCTGACGGACGTGTCGGTGGCGGGCGGCGTCAGAGGTGCTTGTAATAGAACGTTGTCGCGCAGAAACCGCCGTCAGGCATGAGGGCGAACTTCGGCACGTCGCCCGCGCGCTGCCAGCCGCTGCGCTGGTAGAGGCGCTCGGCATCGCCGCCGGTGACGGTGTCCAGTACCAGCACGTGGCGATCGAAGGCACGTGCGACGTCGTCCAGCGCAGCCATCAGTTGCGCCGCGACCCCCTGACGTCGTGCAGAACGGTGCACGAGCATCTTGGCGACGTCGGCGCGATGCGGCTGATTCTCAGGCAGATCGAGGACCAGTTGCACCGTGCCGACGATTGCGCCGTCGTCTTGTGCGCCGGGCGCACCGCGCGCCCTCGGCGCTTTATGACGCGCCACGAGCAACACCCGTTCTCCGCGACCGACGCTTGCTGCCACCTTGCGCCAGAACGCCGTCGCGCGCTCACGCGTGAGCGGCAACATGAAGCTCACCGACGCGCCGCCTTCGACGCAATCGATCAGCACGTCGGTCAGCGCATCGACGACGGCGAGCGCCTGATCGCCATCGAGTTGTTCAACGACGATTTTCCCGGGTGCAGTGGGGGTGACAGGAAGGGCGGTGTCGCGGGGCATCAGGGCATTCTCCGGGGAGCGACGAACGGCAGCGTCACGAGCCCGACGAGATAGCGGGCAGTGGCCGACGCAGGATTATGAAAGCCGATCGGTTGATCGAGGCGCATCGCCAGGCAATCGCCGGTATCGAGTCGCCACGTGGTGTCGCCGAGCGTGATTTCGATGGTGCCGTCGACGACCCAGATCTGCTGCCAGACTTCGTTGTCTCGCGCGCCGGTGTCGTAGGCGACACGCTCGCCCGGCGGGAAATGCACTTCCACGAACTGGAGCGGTGACGGTTGGGCTGGCGAGAGGTTGCGTCTCACATAGCCGGAATCCGGATCGGTCCACACCGGCTGATCGGCACGACGGGCGAGCGGCGAGGGCGGCTTGTCGTCCTTCGCGTGGGCGTCGAAGAGCGAAGCCAGCGTGACGTCGAGCGCCGTGGCGAGCTTTTCCAGCACATTGGCCGTCGGGCTCGTTTGCGCACGCTCGATGAGCGAGATACTCGAGCGACTCACGCCGCTGCGCTCCGCCAACGTGTCGAGGGAATAGCCGCGCTCGCTGCGCAGGTCGCGTACGTGACGGGCAATGCGTTCGTTGATATCCATGAATTCCAGTTTAATGGAAATTAATTTCTAGTAAACTAGATGTCACTCGATGCATTGCCGAAGCGTGACCCGACGTGTTGCCAATGGGCTGACTGAGCCGTCCACCGACGGCACCTTGCTTGCAGGACCACTGATATGACTTCCCCGACCCGTGCGCTGACGACGCTGACGATCCGCGACGCCCTCGATGCCGATCTTCCCGTGATCCGCGACATATACAACGATGCCGTCGAGCACACGACAGCCATCTGGAACGAGATCCTGGTGGATCTGGAGAGTCGTCGCGAGTGGCTGGCGGCGCGTCTGAAGCGCGGGTACCCGGTGATCGTCGCCGAGCGCGACGGCAAGACGCTCGGCTACGCATCGTTCGGCGACTGGCGCGCGTTCGACGGCTACCGTCACACCGTCGAGCATTCGATCTATATCGACAAGAATGCGCGCGGCGGCGGCATCGGTGAGGCGCTTATGCGCGCACTGATCGAGCGCGCCCGTGCCCTCGACGTCCACGTGATGATTGCGGCCATCGAAGCGCAGAACACATCGTCGATTCGTCTGCACGAAAAGCTGGGCTTTCGGCGGGTCGGCACCTTCAGCGAAGTGGGCACGAAGTTCGGTCGCTGGCTCGATCTGACGTGCATGGAATTGCGTATTGCCTGATACCTCGCGCGCGTACCGCGCGCCATCGCCGCGACCGCTCGCGCGCAACAAAAAAGCCGCACCGCACCATCGCTTCGATGCCGCTGTGTCCCATCGGATATAGCGGCATTTCTCATTGGACATAGGCAACATCACGCGAGGCGAATGTCGCCTGCACGCGCTCGTCGCACGGTGCGCCGTGCGTTGCACAGCGCGTGCGTTCTCACGCGGTGCGTCATGTCAAATCTTGTCAATCTCAGAGGTGGCGTGTAGGCTTGAAACGTCCGGTGTCACTCATGAAGCGTGTTCTTATAGAACTTCACGAGCGCATCACGGCACGCGAATGTTACGCATTGCGAACATGCATCGTGGGTCAGCGGCGTCGTGTTTTCCGTGGTGACCGCGTGAATCGTTGCAGTGCCGTTTTGTCGTTCGGGAGTTGCAGGGCCGCAATGGTGATCGTGGCACGTCCCCCCAAAACAAGACGGACGGAACGCATATGCCGCGCCTGCCAAGAAAACACTGTCCGACAGCGGCTGTGTCGAGCGAAGACGCTCGTCATGACGCTGCTTCCGCAACCCCCCATACACTTCCGAATTCCGCCGATCCCGAAGCGTCTGCTGGCTTCGCGATGACGCGTCGCGGCTTTCTCAGGGCGTCGGTCGTCGCGGGCATCTCCGTGTACATCGCGCCGATGGGAAGTCGCGCGTTCGCGGCGCTCTTCGAGGACAAGAACCTCACGCCGGTCGCCTGGGATGCTGCCAGGGGACAAGCCAAATTCCGTATCGACGGCACGGCCAAAGTCACCGGCAGCAAGATCTTTGCGCGTGACGTGCGCGCGCGCGACATGCCGGGCTGGCCCGCGCAGCAGGCGCATGCGTTCGTGCTACGCGCGACGCTCGCCGACCGTCCATATCTCGGCTTCGATCTCTCGCGCCTGGACGACGGTCTGCAACCCGACCGCGTGGTGACGGCAGAGGATCTCGCACGCGACGGCATCGCGTTCCCCGAGTTCTACGGCGACGACATGCTGTTGCCGGTCGGCAAGACACCGGCGTATCTCGGTCACGCGGTCGCCATCCTCGTCTATCGCGACTTCGCGCGTTTTCGCTTCGCCAAGGACAAGCTCAAGTTCCACGACGAAATCATTCGCTACGGCGACGTCACGGGGCCGCTGGAGCGTGACCCGTGGGGCAGTTTCCGTTACGTGCGCGTGGGCGGCAAGACGGCGTATGACGATGACGTTTACTCCAGTCTCAAGGACGCCCCGATCTTCCCGAGCATGATGCGCAAGCACCTGCCGGTGTGGCCCGACGGTAACGATCACGGTAAGCTCGACGAGCAGGGCATGGCGTACGCAGGCAAGATCGGCGAATCGCTCTCGCATCCGCCGGCGAACTGGCTGGTGATGTCGCGCGAGTACCGCACGCAGTCCGTCGACACGGCGGCGCTCGAACCCGATAACGCCAACTGCTGGTACGACGCCGCCACGCAGACGCTGCACATGGTGGTGCCCACGCAGTCGCCGTCCGAAGTCGCCGAGAACGCGGCTGCGATGGCCGCGAAGGGGCATTTCCCGGTGAAGCGGCTGATCGTCTATCCGTGCTACACGGTGGGCTACGGCTCGAAAGGCCACTACAACATGCCGTTCTATGGGCTGGCCGCTGCGATGTACGGCGACGGCTTGCCGGTGCGCCTCGCCAACGATCGTTACGAGCAGTTTCAGACGTCGCTCAAGCGTCACGCCTTCACGATGCGCTATCGCATCGGCGTCGACAAAGAGACCGGCATGCTGCAAGCGTTCACGGCCGACATGGAGTGCAACGGCGGCGGACGCATGAACTTCTCGCCGTCGGTGGCGATGGTGGGCGCGACGGCGGCCCAGTCCATCTATTACTTCCCGCAGAGCGATCTGGCAAGCGTGGCGATTGCGTCGCGCGCCATCGATGCGGGGTCGGCGCGTGGCTACGGCACCTTGCAGTCGATGGCCGCGACCGAAATGATGATCGACGAGATGGCGGCGCAACTTGGCGTCGACGCCATGGACTTCCGTCTCAAGAACGCGCTGCGCTCGGGCATGAAAAACACGCAGGGTGCGATTCCTGCGGGTGCGGTGCGCGTGGACGAAGTGCTCGCACGCGCGAAGGCGCATCCGTTGTGGACGCAGCGCGACAAGAAAAAGGCCGAGTACGAGGCGGCGCACCCGGGGCGTCGCTACGGCGTGGGTTTTGCCTGCGTGCAGAAGGACTTCGGCACGGGCGCGGAGACGTCGTTCGCGCGCGTGGAGTTCGACGAAACCGGCAAGATTTCGCTGCATCACACGGCGGCCGAAATTGGCACGGGCACGTCGACGTCGCAGGCCGTAGCCGTGGCGAAGTGGCTCGGCATGCCCGCCACCGAGGTGCACATCGCCATCACCGACTGGCCCGAATTGCCGGTGGTGACCAGCGGCGATCCGTATCTGATGTCGCAGGCCGATCAGGACAGACTCGCCGCCAATCCGCGCTGGTCGCCGGGGTATGCGTCGCCGTCGAGCGCGACGAACTCGGCCTTCTATTTCACGCACAGCACGCGCGAAGCGGCGCGTCTGCTGTTCCTGCAAGGGCTGTGGCCGGCGGCGCTGTCGATCTGGCGTCGCGGGCTGGGCGGCGGGCAGGCCGCGCCGCTCGTCGTGCGTGCGGAAGATGCCCGCTGGGTCGACGGCAAGCTCTCGGCCGCCGGACTCGAAGCGTTGCCGCTCGGCTTGCTGGCGAAGACGGCCTACGAGCAGGGCTTCGTGACGGGCGCGACGGTGCACGTCTTCAACCGCTGGCAGTGGGCCGAAGCGGACTGGGATCTGGGAGACGGCGTGACGCAGCGTCTGCCGGTCGACGGCATCGCCCTGCGCTTCGGCAAGGGCGGGGCCAACGCATCGGCCGCTGGTGCGCAAGCGCCTGCCACGCAGACGCCGGCTGCCAAGGGTACACACCGTAGCGGCAACGCACCGGCGAAGTCGGCTTCATCGGCGATGGCAGCGGCGGCGGCGTCCGGTGCGCAGGGCGCGAAGGGGGCGCCGCAGCCCGCCGCAGCGGGGCAGCAAGTGGCGGCCCCCACGCCCGCGACCGGCTATCGCACGATGGACCGCAAGCGCGTGTATTACCCGCCCGTGCAGCGAAACAACGCGGCGGTGACGTATTACAGCGCCGTGGGCACGCTCGTCGGATTGTCCGTGCACGAAGCGTCGGGCAAGGTCGAATTGCTCACGCACCACTCCATCATGGAGTGCGGCAATCAGATCTCGCCGCAACTGGTTTCAGGCCAATTGCAGGGCGGTCTTGCGATGGGCATCGGTCACGCCTTGCACGAGTACCTGCCGTTATACGAAGACGGCCCCGGCAACGGCACGTGGAACTTCAATCGTTATCACCTGCCGCGCGCGGTGGACGTCGCCGTGTGGACGCAGACAGGTGAAGTGCTGCCTCCGATCTCCGAGACGGACGTGCCCAAGGGCATTGCCGAAGTCGTGATGATCCCGGTGGTGGGCGCGATTGTGAACGGCCTCGCGCACGCGATCGGCCATCGATTTACAGCGTTGCCGGTGACACCGGAGAAAATCCAGGAGGTACTGGCATGACGGATACGAGTAGCGCACCGCAGGCCGCGTCGAATGCGAACGCGGCCTCAGGCGCCGAAGCCCCAATGAACATCGCGAGCGCGGCGAGTGCCGCTGCCGCAGCACCGGCTGTCCCCGCTGCATCGCCTGCGCCCGCCAGCGGCAAGAAGCCGTGGGAGACGTTGCCCGTGACGGTCAAGATTAACGGCGAGTCGCACGGTCCGATGGACGTACCCGCCGGTCTCATGATGATCGACTTCCTGCACGAGACGCTGGGCCTGACCGGCTCGCGTCTGGGCTGCGGTCAGGGCATCTGCCACGCCTGCGTGGTGATCGTCGATCACGCCGACGGCACCAGCGAAACGGTGCGCACCTGCATTACCGGCGCGAACTATTTCGACGGCAAGACAGTGCGTACGGTGGAAGGCCACGCGACGCGTGACGCCGATGGCCAAGTCACGCTCGCCCCCATCCAACAGGCGTTCCTCGATCACTTCAGCTTTCAGTGTGGCTACTGCACGCCTGGCTTCGTGAACGCGGCAACGGTGCTGATCGAGCGACTGAAGCGCAACCCGATTGCACGCGCCGATCTGGAAGGTGCGATCACCGAAGGACTGAACGATCAGATCTGCCGGTGCACGGGCTACGTGCGCTACTACGAGGCCGTGCGCGACGTCGTACTGAAGACGCCCGGTTGCATCAAGGACTCGAAATGAGGGGCGCGAAATGAGGGAAACTGCTATGCACCTGACGCGCGTCACCCGATGGAGCGTTCGCTCGGCATGTCTCGCCGCCGTGATGCTTGTGAGTGCGTGCAACGATTCGACGACGCCGAAGCCGCCCGAGCCGGGCAAACCACCGCAGCCGAAAACGTCGATGGTGCCGTCGCTCGTGACGAGCGCGATGGCGGCGGATGCGCCTGCTGCGGCATCGGTCCCGGCGTCCGCATCATCGGTGTCGGCCGCCGCCGCCGCACCCGCCACGACACCGGCCGCTCCGTCCGGGCTGATCGCTCGCGGCAAGTATCTGACGCGCGCGGCCGACTGCGCCGCGTGCCATACGCGTGGGGACGGTGCGCCGTTTGCTGGGGGCGTGCCGCTCAAGTCGCCGTTCGGCACGTTCTACGGCACGAACATCACGCCGGACAAGGCGAACGGCATCGGCGGCTGGACGGCCGACGAGTTCTACCGCGCGTTGCATGACGGCATCGCACCGGACAAGGCGTTGTACCCGGCCATGCCGTACACGTCCTACCGGCAGATGACGCGCGCGGACAGCGACGCCATCTATGCTTACCTGATGTCGGTTAAACCCGCCGCCGTGCCTAATCGCAAGCACGACCTTTCGTTCCCGTACAACGTTCGCATGGCCATGCGCGCATGGGACTGGATGTTCCTCAAGGACACGCTGCCCGATGCGTCCAAAGGCCAGTCGGCGGACTGGCTGCGCGGGCGCTATCTCGCCAACGCGCTGGGCCACTGCGCGGAATGCCACACGCCGCGTGGCACGTTCGGTCAACTGGACAAGGCGAAGCCGCTCGGCGGCGCTGCGCTCGCGCGTATCGCTGCACCCGATCTGACGCCTGAGGCGCTGGCGGCACGCGGCTGGACGGTGAAGGATCTGCGAACGTTCCTTGGCACCGGCATTGCGCCCCAAGGCTCGGCGTTTGGCGAGATGTATCCGGTCGTGCATCTGAGCACGCAGTACCTCACGCCGGACGACCTGCGTTCGCTCTCGACGTACCTGCTCGGCGACGCACCACCCGCGCCGACGCCGTTGCCGCAGAACCCGGACACGAGCAAGCTGATGGCGGGACGCAATATGTATCTGGCGGTGTGCGCCGGATGCCACGCGGCGGACGGCACCGGCAAGCCGCACGTGGCCGTCTCGATGCTGGGCAATTCGACCGTACGTCAGAAGGATCCGCGCAATCTGATCGGCACGATTCTCGATGGTGTGGAAGCGCAGAAATTCCCGGGGCTGGAAGCGATGCAGGACATGCCGGGCTTCGACAAACGTCTGACCGATGCGCAGATCTCCGAGCTGACCAACTACCTGCGCGTGGCCTACGGCGGGCAGGCGGGCGATGTGAACTCCGAGATCGTCAAGCAGTTGCGTCAGAAGTAATGCGGACGGTGTAAGACAAAGGTCAAACCGACAACCGCACTGCGTCGCACGGCACCGCATCGCGCGGGACATGGCGCATAATGACGCGCCATGTCCCGCACACAACGTCTCTTCTCCCTCATGCAATTGCTGCGCCGTCACCGCTATCCGGTGTCGGGGGCCGCGCTCGCCAGTTCGCTGGGCGTGAGCCTGCGCACGCTCTATCGCGACATCGCCGAATTGCAGTCGCAGGGTGCGCATATCGAGGGGGCGCCGGGGCTGGGGTACGTCCTCAAGCCGGGCTTCATGTTGCCGCCGCTGATGTTCTCGGAAGAGGAGATCGAGGCGATCGTGCTCGGCTCGCGCTGGGTCGCCAGGCGCACCGACGGCGCGTTGGCGGACGCGGCGGCGAACGCACTCGCGAAGATCGCGGCGGTGTTGCCGTCGGACCTGCGCACGTCGCTCGAGGCGTCGACATTGCTCATCGGACCGGGCGATCCGCTGCCGCCGATGATCGTCGATCTGACCGATATTCGCGAGGCCATTCGCGCCGAGCGCAAACTTCATCTGTCCTATCGCGACGAAGCCGGACGCCTGTCCGAGCGCGTTGTCTGGCCGTTCGCGCTGGGTTTCTTCGACCGCGTTCGCATGATCCTCGCGTGGTGCGAGTTGCGCGACGATTTCCGCAGCTTTCGCGCCGACCGCATCGAAGCCATGACGGTCACCGAAACGCGTTATCCACGCGGACGCCGCACCTTGCTCAAGGCGTGGCGCGAGACGTCGGGAAAGGGTTGAGCCTGACAAGGTTGCTCCGGCGATCCAATGCGTCCGAAGCATGAGAAAAATCCACCCTCGGATGCATCGAATTCACGTTTGAAAATGGCGTTCGACTGCTGACAAAATCTGACAGCATCGCTTCGTACGATGGCGTTCATGGCAGCGCGCAACGGCTTTCATTCTCGGCGTGACCGAGACGCGTGCTGGCGATGAGAACGTCATAGATAACGAACGACAGGAGCTTGTCATGCTGCATCCGGATATGGTGAATTTGTACGTCGCGAGTCCCCCTGAGAGCGCGGGTTTCTACGCCGAGCTGTTCGGCATGGAGCCGGTCGAAGCGTCGCCGGGGTTTGCGTTGTTCACGCTGCCTACGGGCATGAAGTTGGGGTTGTGGGCGCGTTATTCGGTCGCGCCGACGGTGATCGCGCCACCGGGCGGCAGCGAGGTGGTGTTTCCTGTGCAGTCCAAAGCACACGTCGATGCGACGTGGGAAGACTGGAGCGCACGCGGCATCACGATCCTGCAGGCGCCGACGGATATGGACTTCGGTCGGACGTTCGTGGCGTCGGACCCCGACGGTCATCGTCTGCGTGTGTATAAGCTGTCGGACGAGCGTTAACGTTTGGGGCGACGACCGCCACGGCGAACGGGGTGCGGTGACGTGCCTCGCCAGCCCATAGCCAGCCCATAGCCGGTATGACGACCGGCTGTGCGCTGGAGGCTTCGATGACTTCGTTCGACTACTTCGCCGACGCCGTCTTTACGAGGACCGGCGTGTCGCGGTACTGCGCGGGGAAGACCCGTTTGAGATCCTTCACCTTCGGCAGATCGTTGATCACGATGTACGGATAGTTCGGATGCTCCGTCAGGAAGTCCTGATGATACGTTTCGGCGGCATAGAAACCCGTGTACTTCTCCACTTTCGTCGCGATGGGTTTGCTGTACGCATGGGAGGCGTCGAGCTGCGCGATGTAGGCGGTCGCGACCTGACGCTGCGCGTCGGTCATCGGGAACACCGCTGAGCGGTATTGCGTGCCGCTGTCCGGGCCCTGACGGTTCACCTCCGTCGGGTTGTGGGCCACCGAGAAGTAGATTTGCAGCAGCTTGCCGTAAGAGACCTGCTGCGGGTCGAACGTGACCTGCACCGACTCGGCGTGTCCCGTCGAGCCGCTGCTCACGGTTTCGTAATCGGCGGTCTTGGCGGTGCCCCCGGCGTAGCCGGACTCGGCCTTCGTCACGCCCTTCACGTGCTGGAAGACACCTTGCACGCCCCAGAAGCAGCCGCCTGCGAAGACAGCCGTTTCGGTCCGGGCGCCGGTCGACGGTTCGTCGAGCTTCGGTGCGGCGATGACGACGGACGGCTCCGCGCTGCCGAAGGCGTACGCGCCGATTTGCCACGCGAAGACCCCGGAGGCGACGGCGGCCGTGCCGAGGAGCACGCGTCGCAGGCGGGAGGCGGGCGAAGTGGGACGGGACGACTTCTGCATCTGATGCTTCGAATTGGACTGGGTCATTTCAAAACTCCCGGCGTCGACGGACGCCACGGTGGCGACAGATATTGATGGATGCGGAGAAGATTCGGTGCGCTCCGTGATGCCGTTAGCGATGCTTCCTGCGAAGCGCCCGATCGGTCTCAACCAAATGTGAATGCGTAAGCCGATGCGCCCGGATCGAGAAACTCAATGGCGAACGTGCGGTCTTGCACGTCGCCCGTCTGGCGCACCAACTGATAAAGACGTTGCGAGGTCACGGTGCCCGTGCCGTCGGCAGCCACGTCGGTGCCATGCGCGTTGCCCGGCGCCTGAGCGTCGAGCGTCACACGAAAGCGCACGGGCTTGCCGTTGGCGTCCGGCCCGAGCACGAGGTGCAGATCGCGGGCATGGAAGCGATAGACGATGCGTGCACCGGCTTGCGTGGCCGTGGCCTGTTCCGGGCCGACATTCCAGTGTCCGGCGAGTCCCCAGTCGTTCAGCGACGGTGCGCCCGGCGCGCGATAGTCGCTGACGGCGTCCTTCACTGCACCGCCCGGCGACGTGAAGTGCTCGGCGCGCGCATACCCGACATAGGTTTCCGGCGAGCCCACGTCGCTCATGTCGGGCGCTTGCTCGACACCGGCGGTCTTCACGTCGGCGATGCCGTCGGCGACTTGTTTCGCCCCGGCTTCGCGCAGCAATTGCTGGATCACGCGTTCCGATTCGGCGTAATTGCCCTCACCGAAGTGGTGATAGCGCACGCGACCCTGCGCGTCGACGAAGTAGTGCGCCGGCCAGTACTGGTTGTTGAAGCCGCGCCAGATGGCGAAGTTGTTGTCGATGGCGACCGGATAGTCGACACCCAGATCTTTCACCGCCTTCTTGACGTTGTCGATGTCGCGCTCGAAGGCGAATTCGGGGGCATGCACGCCGATGACGACCAGCCCCTGATCGCGGTACTTCTGCGCCCACGCCTTCACGTAGGGCAGGGTGCGCAGGCAGTTGATGCACGAGTACGTCCAGAAGTCGACGAGGACGACTTTGCCGCGCAGTGCCTGAGCCGTGAGCGGGGGCGAGTCGAGCCATTGCACGGCGCCGTCGAGCGAAGGCAACTGCCCCTCGACCGGCAGCGGTGCGGGTTCATGCGCGGCGGTGCGGACCACGGCATTGCTCGCGGCCGTCATGGCCGGGCTGTTGGCGGTGGTGTTCGCATCGGTTTGCGGCGCTTGCGGTGCGTTGCCGCTGTCGTTGCCGTTGGTATTTCGGCGCGCGCCCAACTGATCGACCAGATGCTGTTCGATGC
This sequence comes from Pandoraea oxalativorans, assembly GCF_000972785.3. Taxonomy (NCBI): domain Bacteria; kingdom Pseudomonadati; phylum Pseudomonadota; class Betaproteobacteria; order Burkholderiales; family Burkholderiaceae; genus Pandoraea; species Pandoraea oxalativorans. The sequence continues at coordinate 4,176,344 of NZ_CP011253.3, read as the reverse complement.
CGCCGGTCGAGGCCGTCGAAACCTGTGCCAGCACGCCCGTATCGAGGCCCAGGGCAATAGCGGCGACGCCTGCGAGCATCAGACCGCCGAGCACGCGGCGAATCCACTCGCCTGCGCCCAGCGAGCGCTTCATGGTGGCGAAGACGCATCCACCGACGATCAGGGCCAGTGCGAGCGACGTGGCAGCGCCTGCGGCGTACGCGACGAGCAGCAGCGTCGTGCCGGCGCTCGCGCCTTGCAGTGCGGCGCCCGTCAGCACGAGGCCGAGGATCGGGCCAGCGCACGGTGCCCAGAGCAGGCCCGTAGCAATGCCAAGCAGGAACGACGCGCCGGGACCGGTGCCCCTGGATTCGCCCGAGGCGTTGTCGTCGCTCTGTGCGGATTGCGTCAGACGGTTGCCCAGCGACACGAGCGGGTGTGTGAGGCGCTCGGCGAGCTTCGGAAAGAGCAGCGTCGCGCCGAACACGGCGACGAGCGCGAGCGCCAGCCAGCGGCCGTATTGGTTGGCCTGCACGACCCAACTACCGCCGACGGCGGCCAGCGTGGCGACCAGTGCGAACATCAGCACCATGCCCGCGAGCATGGGCAGCACGCTGCGCGAGAACGACTGACCGGCACGCGAGAACACGAACGGCAGCACCGGCAAGATGCACGGGCTGACGATCGTCAGAATCCCGCCGAGGTACGCAAGGATGAGCAAAGTCATGAAGCGCTCCTTGAGCGGCGTCCGACCTGCGGACGCTGTGAGCTTTTATTCGGGGCTACGTCGTAGCGGGCCGATATCAGGCGGCTTGCGGACGGAACGTCATCGCAAGACCGTTCATGCAATAGCGCAGGCCGGTCGGCTTGGGACCGTCGTCGAAGACGTGGCCCAGATGGCCGCCGCAACGGCTGCAATGCACTTCCGTGCGCACCATGCCGAAGCTCCGGTCCGTATGCGTGCCTACGGCCTTGTCGAGCGGCGTCCAGAAGCTCGGCCAGCCGGTGTGGCTGTCGAACTTCGTGCGCGACGAGAACAGCGGCTGCGCGCAGCCCGCACAGGCAAACGTGCCTGCACGGTGCTCGTCGTTGAGCGGGCTGGAGTACGGACGTTCGGTGCCTTCCTGACGCAGGATCTCGTATTGACCGGCGCTAAGGCGCTTGCGCCATTCGGCGTCGCTCATGGCCACCTCGAAGTGTTCAGTGACCTTCGCGTTGGGGCCGTCGGCCGCCAAGGCCGGGCGCACCAGACGCGGCACCAGCCCGGCGGCCGCTGCGGCGGCGGCCGCCGTCGCGCTCAGTAGAAACAAACGGCGCGCGGGTGTGGGGGCGGCGCTCGCCGCCACGGCACGTGCGGGCCGCGTCGCCGGTGTGTCGGGCTTCCGGGGTTTGGGCGGGTACAAATCGGACAATCTCATGACATCCTCCGGTCAGTAGGACGATCCGGCACGGGCTGGCCCCGCCGCAGCAAGGCTTGGGAGCCTGGGGAGCGCGACGGCGGTGGTACGGCACAGAGGGGATCCGTGCCGGATCGATGCCTGAAGCGTAGTCCCCCGGCGATGGCGAAGTCCTCACGTAAAATTAAACAATTCGTGATACCTCGCAGGGCGCGATCTGCGCACAATGAGGCCTTCAAGACTCACTTTCCGGGAGCTTCCCGTCCGATGGAATCGCCGCGCCGTGTCCTGCTCGTCGAAGACGACGTGCATATTGCCGACCTGCTCACGCTGCATCTGCGCGACGAGCGGTTCGAGGTCGTGCATTGTGCCGATGGCAACGAAGGTCTGCGGCGGCTGGCCGAAGGCGGCTGGGACGCCCTGATCCTCGATCTCATGCTGCCCGGCGTCGACGGACTGGAGATTTGCCGCCAGGCGCGACAGATGACCCGCTACACCCCCATCATCATCACCAGCGCGCGCGCCAGCGAGGTCCACCGGATTCTGGGACTGGAGCTGGGCGCCGACGACTATCTCGCCAAGCCCTTTTCGGTGCTGGAGCTGGTCGCGCGGGTCAAGGCGCTGATGCGCCGTGTGGACGCGCTGGCCCGCAACGCCCGCATGGAGGCGGGCAGTCTGGCGATTGCCGGACTGTTCATCGATCCGATTGCGCGTGAAGCCACGCTCGGCGGCAAGCTGCTCGATCTCACGCCGCGCGAGTTCGATCTGCTGTACTTCTTCGCGCGCCAGCCTGGCAAAGTGTTCTCGCGCATGGATCTGCTCAACGCCGTGTGGGGGTATCAGCACGAAGGATACGAGCACACGGTGAACACGCACATCAACCGGCTGCGCGCCAAGATCGAAGCCGATCCCGCGCAGCCTACCCGCATCCTGACGGTCTGGGGACGCGGTTACAAGTTCGCGAACGACAGTGCACCGGAGGGTTCGGGCACGGGTGGCGGCACCGACGCGGGAGTCGCATGATGCGTCGCTGGAATCTCTCCCTGACCCAACGCCTGTCGGTTGTGTTCGCCGTGCTGCTGATCGTGTGCAGCGGCACGTCGGCCTGGATGCAGGTGCAGGCGAACCGCATGCACGAAGCCGAAGTGATTCAGGGGCTCTCGCGCGGGCTGGCCGAGCACATTGCCGCGAACGCGCAACTGATGGATGCGAACGGCATGAAGCCGGATGCGGTGCGACGTCTGTTCGGGCAACTGATGGTCGTGAATCCGAGCGTCGAGGTCTATCTGCTCGACGAGCAGGGACGCATCACCGGCCACGCTGCGCCGCAAGGGCATGTGCGTCGCATGCAGGTCGATCTCGGACCGGTGCATCGTCTGATCGACGGCGAGGCGCTGCCGATCTACGGCGACGACCCGCGCAACGCCGATGTGCGCAAAGTCTTCAGCGCCGCGCCGTTGCGCGTGGACGGGCGCGAAGTCGGTTACGTCTACGTTGTGCTGCTGGGCGAGGCGCACGACCGGTTCGCCGAACGCGGGGCGACGAGTGCTGCACTCAACACGGCGCTGTGGTCGATCGGTCTCGTGGCGGCGCTCTGCCTGATCGCGGGTCTGGCGGCGTTTGCACTCATTACGCGTCCCCTGCGACGTCTGACGCAGACCGTGCGCGAATTCGACATCGACGCCGCACCTCCGCCGGTGCCCGCGCTGTCGACGGATGCGCTGGCGGCGGAGCAGGCGCGTCCGAGCGACGAGATCACGGTGCTGGAGCGGGCGTTCCGTCAGATGGCCGAGCGTCTGGGCACGCAATGGCGCACGCTGACGCGTCAGGATCAGGAGCGGCGCGAACTCATCGCCAACATCTCGCACGATTTACGCACGCCGCTCTCGTCCCTGCACGGCTATCTCGAGACGCTTTCGCTCAAGGACGCAACCCTCACGCCCGACGAGCGGCGGCGCTATCTCGGCATTGCGCTGGATCAGAGTCGCAAGGTCGGTGCGCTGGCGCAGTCGTTGTTCGAGCTGGCGCGTCTTGAGCATGGGTTTGTGCAGCCGGAACTGGAGCCCTTCTCCGTGACGGATCTGATACAGGACGTCTTCCAGAAATTTGAACTCAGCGCCGAGTCGCGCGGCGTGGCGTTACGTGCGCAGCTCGCGCCGCAGATTCCGGCGGCGCGAGGCGATCTGGGTCTGATCGAGCGGGTCTTCACGAACTTGCTGGAAAATGCGCTGCGTTATACGCCGTCCGGCGGCGAGATCACCGTGGCGGTGGCGCCGGCCGGTTCGGAAATCGAAGTTCGGGTGAGCGATACGGGGCCGGGGATTCCGGAGAGCGCGCGAGAGGGCTTGTTCGAGCGGCCGTTCACGGTCGGCGGGGCGCGCCGCGAGGGCGGGCTGGGATTGCGGATCGTGCATCGCATCCTGCAACTGCACGACCGGCGTATCGCGTTGGTGGACACATCCGGTCAGTCAGCACAGGGCGCGACGTTCCGCTTCACTTTGCCGACGTAAGCTTGTCGCTGGTGGTCGATGCGGTCGATTCAGCGGCCGGTGCCGGTGCCGATGCCGATGCCGACGATGCGGTAGGCGGCGCCGGTATAGCGGGCGCTGCCACTGGGGTATCGAAGTACGTCAGCTTTCGCACGAAGACGTTCGCGAACGGGTCGACTCTGTCGCCGGGGGCGGTAATGACGATGCGCACGATATTGCCGTGGCCGTCGTACTTGTAGTGGTATTCGGAGACGTGGCGCTCGCCGGTGGCCGCGTCGGTGCGGGTTACGCGGACGAGTTCATGGCGCGGGGAATACTCCGAGATCTCGTTGTCCCACGCGAGCGGGAGCCATTGGCCGTCGATGAAGGCGGCCGCGCCGTTGTCACGCACGATGCGTCCGCCGTCGGGCTTGCGCTCCACGCTGGCGAACGTGCGATACGACACCGTTTTCGGTGCCGGGCGCGCGCGCCCGTCGGCGGTAATGACCTGACGCGCCTCGTTCGGCGCTTCCCACTGACGCGACAGCGCGAAGCATTCGTCGTCGAACTGGCGCGCCTGAAGCGTGCCGGGGCGGCGATGGCGAAGGCTATTCGAGCTGGACACCAGCGTGCGTGTCCATTCGAGATGCCCCTCTTCCTGCCGCACTTGTTCCTTCCACGCGGGATGTCGCGTTGCGTGCACGATCCACTCGTCCGGCCCTTGCCAGTCGACACTGCTGCCATTGATGCTGTGCAGGCGACCCTCGGCGTCGTAGGTGTAGCGGCCGCGATCGGTGCTGGCGAGCAAGTGACCCTGCGCGTCGAATTCCATCACGAAGCGATTGCCGTTATCGAGCGGACCGACTTTGCCGGTGACGCGGTCGTAGCTCGCGATGAATCGCGTTTCCTCGATCTTGCGAACGCCAGCGGGAATGCCGCCGAAGTTGCGCATGAGGTCGTCTTCTTCGCGCAGCGAGGTTTGCACGCACCACGGCAGCGGCGCGACGGCCTGCGGTGTTTCGGTGGATGGAGCGGCGGGGGCGGCGCTCATCGGCGACGTCGTCGCAGCGCGGGGCGTCTGCGGGCTTGCCGGGGAGGCCGGGAGTGCGCCGGGTCGCGTGCCTGCGCAACCGGTAAGCACTGCGGTGAGTGCGGCGAGTGCCAGAGCACCGCGCACAGGACGTAAAGAAAGCATGGATTGGACAGTTCGGGCAGGTGAAGCAGACATCATCGCAACGGATTGCCGGAGGTATTTTTCCTAGATTATACCGGCTCCGTGTGACGCGTCTGCCGGAGTGACCGAGGGGGCGCACGAGAGGTCGCCCCCGGTGCGCGCCATTAGCGCCAGAGCGTCCATGCGAAGCCCGTGACCACAAGGATGCAGACGATATTCATGACGAATCCTGCGCGGACCATCGAGCGTTGCGGCACGCAGCCGGTGCCGAACACGATGGCGTTGGGCGGGGTGGCCACCGGTAGCATGAAGGCGCACGACGCGCCGATGCCGATCACCATCGTCAGCAAAGCTTCGGGCATACCCAGCGAGACCGAAATGGCGGCGAAGATCGGCACGAGAATCGCTGCGCTGGCCGTATTGCTCGTCAGTTCGGTGAGGAAGACGATGAACGCGGCGGTGATCAGCAGGACGACGAGCGTCGGGCTGGTGGCGAAGATGCTTGACACGGCCTGCGCCATCACCACGCTGGCGCCCGAGTCGCGCAAGACCACGCTGAGCGTGAGGCCACCGCCGAACAGCAGCAGCACGCCCCAGTCGGTGTGGGCCTGAATCTGCTTCCATGAGGCGACGCCGGTCGTCGCGATGAGAATGGCGGCGAGCAGGGCGATCAGCGTGTCGAGTTGCTTGACGCCGCCGAGCCACACCGAGATCTGCTGGCTGAAAATCCAGCTCATGACCGTGAAACCGAAGATGCCGACGGCGGCGATGCGCTGGCCGGTCCACGTCATGGGCTCGACGTCGAGGTCGACCTTCTGGTCCAGACGTGGGAGCAACACCAGATACGTCGTGGCAATCATGAGCGGCAGCAGCACGGCCACCAAAGGCACGCCGAATTTGGCCCACGTGAGGAAGTCGATCCCCAGATGCGACGCGACCATGGCATTGGGAACACTGCCGACGACAGTGCCCAGTCCGCCGATATTGGCGCTGTACGCAATGCCGAGTAGCAGGAAGGTGAACGTGCGGCGGTCGCGATTCGCGTCGAGTTGCGAGAGGATGCCCATCGCCAGCGGCAACATCATGGCGGTCGTCGACGTGTTGTTGACCCACATCGACAGCATGGCGGTGGTGAGGAACAGCATGATCGCCGCCCGGTTCATGCGTCCGCCGGCGAGCTTCAGGAGCCGGTTCGCGAGGAAGCGATCGAGGCCCTGAATTCGCATGGCGGTAGCGAGCGCAAAGCCGCCGAAGAAAAGGAAAACGATCGGATGGGCGAACGACGTCAGCGCGGTGGGAACTTCGAGAATGCCGAGCAGCACGGCAAGGACCGGCACCATCAGTGCCGTGGCCGTCAGGTGAACGGCTTCGGACAGCCACAATACGGCGATGAAAACGGTGAGTGCGAGTCCTCGGTTGGTCTTGTCGTCGAACGGCAAGAGGGTCATGAGCGCCACCATCAGGATGGCATTGGCAAGCAGCACGCCGGCGTCGCGGGCGGACATCGCCCATTGGCGGGTGACGGTTGCGGCAAATTCGTTCATCTCCTGGTACCTCGGTATGGCATTGTGCTTCGTGGAGCTTCCCATCGTAGCAATCTACGCGGGAGAGGCGGGCGCGACATGACGCATGACGGCGCATGACGCAGCGCGATGCACGAAATGCGGCGCAGAGGCCGACATTTGCGCGTTCGCCTTTGATGCCACGGATGTGTGTGAGGTGCCTTAGGAAATCGCTCATACGTAATGCTGTGTGGTGAGAATGCTCACCCGCGCCGGGCCGGTCGCTGCCTCAAGTTTGGCTCATGTTCGGCTCATGTCCGGCCATGGTCCGGCCATGCCTGCCGAAGCGCATCGGCAAACCCGGCGCTCACCCGCGAGAATGGCCGTGCCGACGTCGTCACTCGCGGGAGTGCGCTCCATGCGATGGACACACCGGCTTTTTCCAGACGCGCCACCAGCGCCTGATCTTCGCTGCACGTCATCGGGTCGAATCCGCCCAGGCGTTGGTACACCGCCGCATCGATGCCGAGGTTGGCGCCATGCACATGACGGTGTCCGTCGTGATCCTGGTAGTGAGCAAGAAATGCCGCCCGCGCCCGTTGCGCGTGGATACCGTGCGATTCCCAATGCATGACGCCGACCGTGCCGCAGACCACTTGTGCGTCCAGCGACAATTGATCGACGAGCCAACCGGGAGAGACGATCGTGTCGGCATCGGTGAAGGCGAGCCAGCGAGCGCCTCTCTCGATCAGATGCTGTGCGCCACGCGCACGTGCCATGCCGACGTTGCGAGCGTGGCACGCCAGCGCCGTCACGGGCCATGTTCTGACGCGCTCGGCCGTCGCGTCGGTGCACGCATCGAGCACCACGACGACGGCGACCGGTTCACCGCAAAGCGCTGGCTGCTGCGCTGCGCGCACGATGGCTGCAAGACAGCGATCGATGTGGTGCGCCTCGTTGTGTGCCGGAATGCAAACGCCAATCATGGTCGACCCTCCCTCTCTTTACGCCAGACGTCCAGTCGAAACCGCTGGTCTTCATGCGCCACGCATCGCACCAGTCCGCTTAGACGCTGCACCGCTTCATGCAGTACGTGCGTCGGCTGCACCCGGTCGTCGAACGCTGGCATGTAATGGCACATCACCCACTCGCCACCTGTGTCGAGCGAACGCAAGCACGCCTGCATCAGGTGCGTGAAACGCTCGGGCGGCAGATAGTAGGCAAGCTCCGAGACGATCACGAGATCCACCGAGGCGCGCTCGGCGAGAGGCCATGCCTCCGGCACCGACATCGCATCAAGCGACACATTGTCGATGCCTCGCGCTGCAAGCCGGGCACGGCAGCGCTCGATGGCGCTCGGCGACAGATCGACCGCATGCACCCTGTCGCATCGCGAGGCCAGCGGGGCGGTGATCTGACCGAGGCCGCAACCCAGTTCGAGCGCTGCGGCATAACGCGGTCGTCCGAGCGACGCGAGCACCAGATCGCGCTTGCGCTGTTCGTACCATGACGAGTGCACCGACCACGGATCCTCGCTCGCGCGATAAAGGGCGTCGAAATCGGGGGCGTCGGCGTGCGTCATAGGAAGAACACCTCGAACGGTCGTTGCCATCGGGCGAGCGCATAGGCGGGCAATACCGGGGGCGCACCGGTGCTCGGATCGGGGCCGAGCTGACTGCGAAAGGCGCTCATCGCCTGCCGCTTCGCGAGCCGGTCGCGGCGCGGCAGACGCACGGCGACCGCGCGCTCGAAGGGCAGGTCGCCTGTGGCAGGATCTGCCCAATGCCAGCCCCAGATCGGCATTTCGATGACGCGGCATCCGATAGTCTGCGCAGCGCGAAGGCACGCGCGCGCGACGGCTTCGTGATCGGGGTGAGCGTCGAATCGCCAGGGCGCGACGACGGTGTCGCCGGGCATGAGCGCGCGGCACAGGGCATCGGAGATCCGGGATTCGTGGACAGCGACCTGACCATCCGGGACGCGCAGGCGATGCCGCCGGGCGCGCAGCGACAGCCGTTGCTGCGCGGTCAGACTTTCGTGAACGCGGATCTCGGCCAACTGAGCGGGCGTCCACACCGTCGAGCCGGGATGGCTGGCCTCGCCGTCCGTCACCGCCCAGAGGTGGACGTCGACGTTACACCGCGCCCATTGGTGCAGCGTGCCGCCGCATCCGAGCACTTCGTCGTCGGGGTGCGGCGCAACGACGTGCACCGCATGGCCCGGTACGACGAGCGCGCGCGCGGGCACGGTTGGCAACGGGTGTCGGCGAAACCAGTGTTGCCACGTCGCCTCCGCGGTGCCTTCTCCGGCAATGATGCGTGCGCTCAGAGTGTCCATAGCTGGGCGTTGTCGGATGTGAGGACGGCTCGGCCGAGTTCGGCAAGATCTCGCTCGGCATGGCTCTGACGGATGAACACAGGCAGGTCGGCCAGGAGTTGTGCAAAGCGGGCATTGCGACACATCGGGCCGGGGCCCACGGCGCGCGGTGCGTGTCGCAATACGGTCTCGACGCACGCTTCGACCGACAGCCGGGCGCGCCGAACATCATGAAGGCACGACGCATCAGGATGCGCGTCGATTGTGTGGGCGGTTGCGCGCAGTACGCTCGCGGCCTGCGCCAGCGCGACGTCGATGACCCCCATGTGCGCTAGCGCGTGAGGGTCGTCGGGTCTGCCGGACACGGTCTCGCGCACGACATCGGCAATGCCTGCTGCCGCACCGTACCAACACGCCGCAATGCCCGCACCGCCATGATGAAAGCCGGGGCGCGACAGATACGCCCCGGGCGCGCCAATCCGGTGTGCGCGCGCGTCGTGAAACGTGACGTCGAAACTTTGCGTGCAGGCCATGCCGATGGCATGCCATTCGTTGGGTTTGACTTCGATTCGGCCGGTCTGTACCTGGGCGAGGTCGACGAACACGAGGCAGGGGGTGTCGCCGTCCCATGCGCTCACGAGCGCCGAACGTACATGCGGGGCGCCGGAGCACCACGCTTTTGTGCCGGAGAGCGTGACTTCGCGGTTGTCTCGTTCAAAGGGTGTGAGCGTGACGCGCGCCGTGGGCGATTCCGAACACCAAACGGCGCAGATGCCGCCGTGAAATGGGGACGATGCGGCGGATGCCGGGGCTCGGGGCGCGAGGTCCTGGAGTTCATGGAGGATGGCCAGTGCGTCGGTGTGACTCTCGAAAAGCTTGGCAAAGCAAAGGTCGACACTGGCGGCATCCGCGAGCATTCGCCATCGCACGAGCGTGTCGCCGCCGCCGGGATATGGCAGTGCGTCGAGACCTTCGTCGATCAACGTCTGCAACGATTCGTAGGGACGCCCGGGTCGGTATCGCTGCTGCAAGAACGTGCGCAGCGCGGCGGCAAGGCGCGCTGGCGTCAGCGGCATTAGTGGTGTTAGCGGGCGCGATACATTCACAGTGCCTCCCCGTTCCGGACGTTTGCACGGGCGATGCTGCCAGCGCAGCGGCGAGAGTACGAATCGTCACCCGTTAGATGAACTTTATCAATCGGGCGCGCGAATCGATACCGGGCACCGTCTGACATTGCTGTAGGCGGGCACTGGCGGGGACTGTGGCGGTCCTCGCCGACTTTTTGCGGCCAATTTCATCTCAGGGAAAACCCCGCGTCTTGAAATCGTAAAACCCCGTCCCTATAATTAGCACTCGTTGGCACAGAGTGCTAACAACCATGAATTCACCATATATGCAAATATTTGCATATTTAGTTTTGACGATCTCACTGAGAGAAAGAGGAGCTTGTAATGAACCTTCGTCCCTTGCATGACCGCGTAATTGTCAAGCGCCTGGACAACGAAACGAAGACGGCTTCGGGCATCGTGATCCCGGAAGCCGCCGCCGAAAAGCCGGACCAGGGCGAGATCCTGGCCGTCGGCCCGGGCAAGCGCGATGATCAAGGCAAGTTGATCGCACTCGACGTGAAGGTGGGCGACCGCGTTCTGTTCGGCAAGTACGCCGGCCAGGGCGTGAAGGTCGACGGCCAGGAACTGCTGGTCATGCGCGAAGAAGACATCATGGCCGTCGTGGCCGCCTAAGACTGTCTGCCCCCAGACATCTACGTAAAGAATTCAAGGAGTTAATGCAATGGCAGCTAAAGAAGTCGTTTTCGGCGATGCCGCTCGTGCCAAGATGGTCGAGGGTGTCAACATCCTCGCCAACGCCGTCAAGGTGACCCTGGGCCCGAAGGGCCGTAACGTCGTGCTCGAGCGCAGCTTCGGCGGCCCGACCGTGACCAAGGACGGTGTGTCGGTCGCTAAGGAAATCGAACTCAAGGACAAGCTCCAGAACATGGGCGCGCAAATGGTCAAGGAAGTCGCTTCCAAGACCAGCGACAACGCCGGCGACGGTACCACCACCGCAACGGTGCTGGCGCAGTCGATCGTTCGCGAAGGCATGAAGTACGTTGCCTCGGGCATGAACCCGATGGACCTGAAGCGCGGTATCGACAAGGCTGTCGCCGCTGCCATCGAAGAGCTGCGCAAGATCAGCAAGCCCTGCACCACGAACAAGGAAATCGCTCAGGTCGGCTCGATCTCGGCCAACAGCGACACCTCGATCGGTGACTACATTGCCAAGGCAATGGACAAGGTCGGCAAGGAAGGCGTGATCACCGTCGAAGACGGCAAGTCGCTGCAAGACGAGCTGGACGTCGTCGAAGGTATGCAGTTCGATCGCGGCTACCTCTCGCCGTACTTCATCAACACCCCGGAAAAGCAAGTCGCGATCCTGGAGAACCCGTTCGTCCTGCTGTTCGACAAGAAGGTGTCGAACATCCGTGACCTGCTGCCGGTGCTCGAGCAAGTCGCCAAGGCTGGCCGTCCGCTGCTGATCATCGCCGAAGACGTCGAGGGCGAAGCCCTGGCAACGCTGGTGGTCAACAACATCCGTGGCATCCTGAAGACCTGCGCCGTCAAGGCCCCGGGCTTTGGCGACCGCCGCAAGGCCATGCTGGAAGACATCGCCATCCTGACGGGCGGCCAGGTCATCGCCGAAGAAATCGGCCTGACGCTGGAAAAGGCCACGCTGGCTGAGCTGGGTCAAGCCAAGCGCATCGAAATCGGCAAGGAAAACACCATCATCATCGATGGCGCCGGTGAAGCCGTGAACATCGAAGCGCGCGTCAAGCAGATCCGCGCCCAGATCGAAGAAGCCACCAGCGACTACGACCGTGAAAAGCTGCAAGAGCGCGTGGCCAAGCTGGCCGGCGGTGTTGCCGTGATCAAGGTCGGTGCTGCGACCGAAGTCGAAATGAAGGAAAAGAAGGCACGCGTGGAAGACGCGCTGCACGCTACCCGCGCTGCCGTGGAAGAAGGCATCGTCCCGGGCGGCGGTGTCGCGCTGCTGCGTGCTCGCGTGGCCGTGTCGGACCTCAAGGGTGCCAACGCCGACCAGGACGCCGGTATCAAGATCGTGCTGCGCGCGATGGAAGAGCCGCTGCGTCAGATCGTCACCAACGGTGGCGAAGAAGCCAGCGTCGTCGTGGCTAACGTTGTTGCCGGCAAGGGTAACTACGGCTACAACGCATCGTCGGGCGAGTACGGCGATCTGGTGGAAATGGGCGTTGTGGACCCGACCAAGGTCACCCGCACCGCACTGCAAAACGCCGCTTCGGTGTCGGGCCTGCTCCTGACGACCGACTGCGCCGTTGCCGAACTGCCGAAGGAAGATGCTCCGATGGCTGGCGGTATGGGCGACATGGGCGGTATGGGCGGCATGGGCATGGGCATGTAAGTCTCGCAAGAGACTGCATGACTGGGGTGCCGCAAGGTACCCCGAACGCCCGGCTGTCGGGCTTCGCGCAAGGATCTCGATCCGGGTGTCGAAGCCCGCGCCTGAAACGGCAACGAACGCTTCGGAGTTCGTTGCCGTTTTTTTATGGGCGCCTCAAATACCTTGACGCAAATGTCCCCGTTAGTCGGATTTGATCGGCGACGGCATTAACGGCACCGTGGCCGCAATCTCGTCCTGCAGCCAATCCCAGAAGGCATGAATGGCCCGCTCACGCGGATGATTCTCCCGCCAGCTCACGTGGTACTCCAGACTCGGCGGAATCCGCACGTCGCCAATTTGCACCAACTCCCCTGACGCCAGCGTGTCGCGCACCAGCAAACTGCGCGCGGTGGCCACGCCATGACCCGCCAGCGCTGCGCGCAACAGCAATCCCGAATCGTCGAAGATCGGCCCGCGCGTCGGCTCATGCGGCGGCAATCCGGCGGCAATCCGGCGGCCACTTGCCAGTCGCGCCATGATCGGTAGGCGAAGCGCAGCATCGGCAGTTTGGGTGTATCCGCCACCGTGAAGCCCGGCACGCTGGCGATCAGCGCCGGGCTGCATACGGCGATCACGAAGTCGTCGAGCAATTTTCGGGTCACGAACCCCGGAATTTCTACGCGCTGATGCCAGATGCCGACATCGACGGAATAGGGATCCGGGGCCGAGATGTCGGCGTGAATACGCACGACCAGATCGATGCCCGGGTGAAGTTTGCCGAAGCGGTCGAGCCTGGGAATCAGCCACTGCGCAGCCAGATCGGTCATCACGCTGATTTCCAGACGGACGATGGCGGGCGTGGCGTCGGGCGTAATGCCCGCTTTGGCTTCGTTCATCGCTTCGTCCAGTTCCGTCATGCCGATGCGGACCCGCTCGGCCAGACGCGCCCCGACGCTCGTCGGAATCATCCGCGCGCCCACCCGCCGGAACAGCGTCGTGCCCAATTGCTGCTCCAGCGAGCGCATATGGTGACTGACCGCACTGTGCGTCAAATTCAATTCCTCGGCGGCGCGGGTAAAGCTCCGGTGACGCACGGCAGCCTCAAGCGCACGTAGGGATTGGAGGGGAGGGAGGTGTTGGAACATGACGTCAAATTCTACTCACAATGCGAGCACAAAGGTTTCGTTGGCTTCGCTGCGCTGTTTTACCGACAATCGATACCCAAGCTGAACCTAGGGTTTACTCCATGTCGAAAGCATTTCGAATTTTCGTGCTGTTCGCCTGCGGATACTTCGTCTCATACGTGTACCGCGGTGTGAACATCGGGTTTGCGCCGTTCATGACGCGCGACCTCGGTCTCTCGTCTGCCGATCTCGGTTTGCTCACGAGCCTTTATTTCCTCGGTTTTGCCGGTGCGCAGTTGCCAGCGGGCGTGCTGCTCGACAGGTTCGGGCCGCGCCGGGTGTCGTCGCTGGTGTTGCTGCTCGCGGCGGCCGGCGCGGCGTTGTTCGGTCTGGCGCATGGCGTGGGCGCGCTGATGGTTGGGCGTCTGCTCATTGGTGTCGGTGTGTCGGTGTGTCTGGGCAGTGCATTCAAGGCGCTGGCGCAGTGGTTTCCGGTGGCGCGTCTGCCGTTGCTCAACGGTCTGGTGATGGCCGTGGGCGGCATGGGCGGCGTCGTCGTCGGCGCACCCCTGAACTGGTTGCTCGGACTGACGGACTGGCGCGTGGTGTCCTTCGGACTGGCGGCGCTCACCGTATTCACGTCCATCGCGCTGTGGTTCGGCGCGCCGGAGAAGCCCGGGTCGCATGCACAGGGCGGCTTGTCGGAGGCGCTGCAAGGCGTGCGCCAGGTGCTCGGTAGCGCGATGTTCTGGAAGGTGACGTCGCTCTCGGGTATCACGCAGGGCGTGTTCTACGCAATGCAGTCGCTGTGGATGGCGCCGTTCATGCGCGACGTCGAAGGGCTGTCGGCGGCGCAGGCGGCATCGCTCGTGTCGGTCGTGGGGCTGGCGATGATGGCGGGCAGCGTGGTGTTCGGGGCGGCCGCCCGTTCGCTGGAGCGTCGGGGAGTGAGCGTGTTTGCCTTCTCCGGCGTCGGCATGGTGTTGTTCGTCGGGGTGCAGTTGCTGCTGATGCTGCGCACGCCAATTCCGCCGGTCTGGCTGTGGGCGGCTTACGGCATCTTCGGCGGCACGGGCATCCTGTCTTACGCCGTGCTCGCGGAATATTTCCACGGCACGCTGATCGGACGCGTCAACACCTCGCTCACGCTCGTCATCTTCCTGCTGATCTTCCTGTGCCAGGTCGGCGTAGGCGCGGTACTCGGCGCGTACGCGGCGCACAGCCCGCAGGGGCACTTCACGGCGTGGACGGTGCTGATCGTACTGCAATTGGTCGGTGCAGTTTGGTACTTCTGGCCACAGCGCCAGCGCGTCGGCAAGGTCGCTGCGGCCTGATCCGCGGAAGGTGCGAGTAGGCCGCCGGGTGGGCGCGGCATGCTGCAGTTCAAAGGCTCGCCATTGTGCGAGCCTTTTTCTTGACGTCGAGACAAGCCCTTATTTCACGCGTTCCAGCGCCTTAAGCCAGTCGCCCAGCCCGGACTCGACGTTAACGAGCGTCGCCTTGGTGAGCGGTGCGAGCATGCGGTGTTCGTTGGCCACGTGCGCTTCGACCGCACGTTCGATCAGGGCGAAGCCGCCATCGGTCAGTTGGACGAGCGTGCTGCGTGCGTCGTCCGGGTTCGGCACGCGAGCGATCCAGCCCCGTGCCTCGAGGCGTTGCAACCGGTGCGTCATGGTGCCCGACGTCACCATCAGCGTGGAGAAGAGCGCCGTCGGCGCGAGCCGGTAAGGCGCGCCGGAGCGACGCAACGTCGCCAACATATCGAATTCCCACCCGCTCATGTCGAATTCGGCGAACGTGGCGTCGAGCTGCTGCTGGACGAGCGCCGCGCACCGCTTGAGGCGGCCGATCACGCCCATGGGCGACACGTCCAGATCCGGACGCTCGCGGTGCCACTGCGCGAGGATGCTGTCGACCGCGTCGCTATTCGTCGACGCGTTGTCCTTTATCTCAATCGTCGCATTCCCCTCACTCCCCGTATTCCTCGCTTTCCCAGTTGATCGCTTCGCCATGCTGCAAACCCCATTTATCTTGACATCAAGACAAAAGGATACCAAACTTCGATTTATCTTGAATTGAAGATAAATTGCGATGACCCGAATTTCTGCACAGACGACGAACACGGCGTGGCTGGATGTGTTCTTCACGGCCCTCGCCCCGATGATCTGGGGATCGACCTACATCGTGACGACGCAGGTGTTGCCCCCTGATCGTCCGTTCACGGCGGCGCTGATTCGCGTGCTGCCGTCGGGATTGCTGTTGTTGCTCTACGCGCGACGCTGGCCTGCGCGCGGGGACTGGGCGCGATTGCTGACGCTCGCCGCACTGAACATTGGCGCATTTCAGGCGCTGCTGTTCGTCGCGGCGTACCGGTTGCCGGGCGGTCTGGCGGCGGTCGTCGGTGCGATTCAGCCGTTGCTTGTCATGGGGCTGGCGTGGGGCGTGGATCAGCGGCGGCCGCTGATGGCGACGGTGTGGGCGGCGATTGCCGGTGTCGTCGGGATGGGCGTGCTGCTGCTTTCGCCTGGGACGGTGTTCGAGCCGGTCGGCATTGCGGCCGCGCTTGCTGGCGCAGCATGCATGGCGGCTGGTACCTATCTGACGCGTCGCTGGCGACTGAGCATGCCGGTGCTGGCGCTCACCGGCTGGCAACTGCTGTTGGGTGGCTTGATGCTGACGCCGGCGGCGTTGCTGGCCGATCCGCCGCTGCCGTCGCTCACGGGGTGGCAGACGGCAGGGTATGTCTATCTGTCGATGGCGGGGGCCTTGCTGGCGTACGCGTTGTGGTTTCGTGGCATCGCACGTCTTTCGCCGGTGGCGGTGTCGTCACTGGGATTGCTCAGTCCGTTGACGGCCGTCGTACTCGGTTGGGTGCTGCTCGGTCAGGCGATCAAAGGACTGGCATTCGTGGGACTTGCGATGGTCTTCGCGAGCATTCTGGCGGTGCAGTGGACGGCGTCCCGGACGTGAAGCCTTCGCGGGCTTTGTCCGGCCGCCGTCCAAGCGGCGTGCGACGTGCGTGCGTGCGACGGAATCGCCGATGCCGTGATTACTCTGTTGCCACCCAATCGCCCGACTTGCCGCCGTGCTTTTCCAGCACGCGAACGTCGGTCATCGTCATGCCGCGATCCACGGCCTTGCACATGTCGTAAATCGTCAGCAGGCCGACTTGCACGGCGGTGAGGGCTTCCATCTCGACGCCGGTGCGCCCAATGGTCTCGACCTGCGCGCGGCAGTGCACGGCGTTCGCGCCGTCGTCGACGAGAAACTCGACCGTCACGCGCGTGAGCGCCAGCGGATGGCACAGCGGAATCAGATCGGCCGTGCGTTTGGCGCCCTGAATGGCGGCGATGCGGGCGATGCCCAGCACGTCGCCTTTCTTGGCCGTGCCGGTGCGAATGAGCGCCAGCGTTTCCGGCTTCATGCGGATGGTGCCGCGCGCGACCGCGATGCGGTGCGTGCTGTCTTTGCCGCCGACGTCAACCATGTGGGCCTGTCCGGCGGTGTCGAAGTGGGTGAGTTCTGCCATGAGTCGATGCTGAGAAAGTGCAGGAAATGGGGCGGAGATCGGGCGGGATTCAGTCGGGCGTCAGTCGCCATTCGTTCTGAAATCGTGCGCGATCATGCAGCCCGCGTCGGCGAATTCGCCGATGTTTTTATCGTTCGGGCGACGGTGCGGAACGTCCGCGTCTGGCTGCTATCATAGCAGCAGCCTCGAATGATCAGCGCCACGCGGCGCCCACGCCCATGACGTCCATGCCGACGCACGCCCGTCATCCCAATCCCCTCGATTCAAGTTCGTCTGGCGTCGCCCGCTGGCGGCGCATCGTCGCCGCTTTGATGCTGCCGGTGATGACGGCGACGACGTTCGCCGCCGCGATCATGCCGACGCAAGCGCTCGCCCAGGGCTTGCCGACCCTCGGCCAAAGCTCGGCCGCCGACCTCTCGCCCGCGATGGAGCGCAAGCTGGGCGAGCGCGTGATGCGCGAGATTCGCGCCGATCCCGATTACCTCAACGATCTGCTGCTCTCGGACTACGTCAATGCGCTGGGCAGCAAGCTTGTCTCGGCTACCCGCAAGGTCGGCATCGACGCGAGCCAGAGCTTCGAGTTCTTCGTCGTGCGCGACGCCGCGATCAACGCGTTCTCGCTGCCCGGTGGCTTCATCGGCATCAACACCGGGCTGATCGTCACCACGCGGACCGAATCGGAACTCGCCTCGGTCGTCGGGCACGAGACGGGGCACGTCCTTCAGCATCACATCGCACGCATGCTCGGCCAGCAGGCCCAGAACTCGTGGATCGCGCTGGGCGGCCTGCTGCTTGGCTTGCTGGCCGGTATCGGTGCGCGCAGCTCGGATCTTGGGATGGGCATTGCCATGGGCGGGCAAGGGCTGGCCGTCGACCGGCAACTGCGTTTCTCGCGCGACGCGGAGCGCGAGGCGGATCGTGTCGGCTTCCAGTTATTGCAGGCCGCCGGTTTCGACACGTATGCAATGCCGACATTCTTCGAGCGTCTGCAACGCGCCGATGCGATCAACGAAGCGGGCGTGCCTGAATATGTCCGGACTCACCCGCTCACGACGGAGCGCATTGCCGACATGCTCAACCGCTCGCGCAGCGCCGGTTATCGTCAGCCGGAGCAGTCGCCGGAATACGCATTCGTGCGCGCACGCTCGCTGGTTTTGCAGCAGAAGTCGGCGAGCGATTTCGCGGCCATTGCCGACGCGCAACGTACCGCCATCCGGACGCAGACCGCGCCGAACGTGGCGGGGGCATGGTATGCGGTGGCACTGGCCGAAATGAAGCAGCGACGTTGGGAGCCTGCGCGCGACGCGCTCGAGCGCGCGCGTACGGCGTTCGGGGGAACCGGGCCGGGCACGCCGAGTCTGGCGGTGCTGGCGTCCGATCTCGCGCGGCTATCCGGCAAGCCGGACGAGGCGCTGCGCGTCGCCACGCAGGCGCGCGCGGCCTTCCCGCTGTCGCAAGCGGCGGACATGGCCTACGCGGACGCACTCGTCGCCAGCCAGCGCGTCCCCGACGCCACGAAGTTCCTGCAATCGCAGGTCGAGCGCTACCGCAGCGAGCCGATCTGGTGGCGTGCATTGGCTGGCGCATGGGCCGCAGGCGGCAAACGGGCGCGTCAGCATGAGGCGCTCGCCGAGCAATATGCACTGCAAGGTCAGTGGATGGCGGCAGTGAGTCAACTCAAGCTCGCGCGCGACGCCGGGGATGCCGATTTCTACGAGCTCTCCACCATCGACGCGAAACTGCACGAGTTCCAGCGCCGGTACAGGGAAGATAAGGAAGACGAGAAGGAATTCAACAAGCAGTTCGGCTGACGGCAAAGTCCTGTCCTCTGGGTGGTGAACGATATGGTTGCTGTAGTGGCCTTCGCCGTCACGCAACCACTGCTGAGCATCTATCCGGCGGAGACCATCGGGAAACAACGTGCATTGTCCGCGTTTCGCATGCGTCGGATTATGGCGAACCTTGGCCGAATTGGCGGGCCATTACTGGCCGGATATGCATTGGCGCGCTTCAGTCAGCAATACGCCATGGTTTGTGTTGCTGCGCTCGGATGTCTTGTGTTGCCGCTGGCGCTGCGACTCCCGGCATTACCTGCAGGGCGTTTCGCGGAACGATCTGTTTCACCCAGCCTACGGTCGTATTGGCGTTCCGCGCTCGCTGGCTTTGTGCTTAAAGTCCGTTTGCCTGCCGAGCGTTTTTTTTCGTTGCAGGATATCTTGCTCGGTATTGCGACGGCAGGAATTGTTCCGATGCTGATCCCCCAGTGGGTCAAGCATGCGGGCCTTGCGAATTCACAAGTGGGGTGGTTGACCGCCCTGTTCGTTGTCGGGTCGATTGGCGGTGTCGTTGTCGTGCACCCGCTGTTGTCCGGCGTGCTGCAACGAAGGTATGGCTATCTATCGGTTTGGGCTGCGTTCTGTATCGGTCTCATTGCCATAACTGCCTCACATGCTGTCGGCGCGCTTGGCGCTGCGCTGATTGCGACGGGCGCCTTCGGGGCCTGTCTGTCCATGACTGGCATCGATCGGCGAGTCATCGCGATCCCGCCATCGGTCCGTATCAGAGTCGCAAGCGCAACTTTGCTTACCGGACAATTGACGAGTATGTCCTCGTTCGCGTTTTATGGTGCGTCGTACGCGTGGAGCAACGTGGGCGGGCGCTATGGGCTCTACGTCGGTTTGGCTTGCGCCGCCGCGCTGGCCGTCCGTCTCGCGCGTGAGCCTTGGTGGTTGCTGAAACAGAATGACGCCGAAGAGGATATCGAGACGTTCTACATCCGCCGGTATCCCAAGCTGTTCGAGGAAAACAAGCACGTCCGGGACCACACCGTTGTGTAGCGTAGTCAATCCTTATGGTCAGTTCGCGGGTCTCGCTCGAACCCAAACGTCTGCGGAAGCGTGCCCGCATGAACAGTGGTCAGCGCAAGCGTGTCGCCATTACGCCAGTGCAGACGCACCGCAGCCTTCGCATCGGCGGTGTCGTCTGCCGTCTCCGCCACTTCGAACGCCTGTGCAAGATCAGACACCTGCGTGAGCAGATCGATATCGTGATCGTGCAGTAGCGCCAGCGGCGCGGTCGCGTTCCCCGCGTCCTTCGTCCCCACAAAGGCGACGCTGCCATCCTCGTCGAGCAGACAGGCCTGCGGCACGAACGTCTTGCCCAACTGATCCGTCAGCACGGGTGCGCCGCGTCCGTCGTTCGCCGAGGCGTCCCACGTGAGGCGCACCACGAACGGCGCGTAAGCCAGCGAGACGTACACGCGTTGCGGGCCGTTCTGGAAGTACCAACGTCCGGCCTCGTCGCAGGCGTAGTTGCGTGCGATGAACGCGATCAGCGCCGCGTGACGAATCGGGTCGCCCGCCGTGCCTTCCGCCTGCGTCTGCTCGTCGCGCATGCGCCACTGGCCGCGACGATCCAGAGCGAGCCAGCCATAGCAGTGCGGCACATTGGGCCATTTGGCCATTGCCTGTCGAACGATCTCATCCATTAGGACACCTTAATGTGTGTCGGTATGTGCGATGCGCGGTCGAGCTCACGCGGCATTGGGCACAAACTGACGGAAATAGTCGATGACCGTGCGCGGCATCCACGTCAGGCCGCCCGGAAACGGTCCGCTCATGAAGCCGACGTGTCCGCCATGCGCCGGTTGCAGCAGTTGCACGAAGCGGCCGACGTCGCCTTCGCCGGGCAGCGCGCTGGCCGGTTGGAACGGGTCGTTGCGGGCGTTGATGACGAGCGTCGGAACTTCGATGGCGGGCAGAATCGGCTTGCTCGACGCGCGTGTGTAGTAGTCGAACGCGCTGTGAAAACCGTGCAGCGGCGCCGTCACGACATGATCGAACTCGCCGAGATCGCGTGCCGCCATCATCAACTCCCGGTCGTAGAGTCCGGGGTACTGGTCGAGTTTGGCCAGCGCCTTCTTCTTGAGCGTGCCCAGGAAATTGCGCGTGTACACCATGTTGAAGCCGTGCGAGAGCGCCAGACCGCCCGCACGCAGATCTAGCGGGGCGGAGATGGCGCAGGCGGCGCTGACGACTTGTGTCGCATGCCCCTCGCGCTCGCCGAGCCAGCGCAGCAGCACATTGCCACCGAGCGACACGCCCGCCGCGAAGATCGGGCCGGACGTGTGGGCACGCAGGCGCTGCAGCATCCAGTCGATTTCGGTGCTGTCGCCGGAGTGATAGAAGCGCGGGGCGCGGTTCATGCGTCCGCTGCAACTGCGAAAGTGGGGAATCACGCCGCGCCAGCCCTGTGCTTCGACTTCACGCATCAGCGTGCGGGCGTAATGGCTGCCCGAGCCCCCTTCCAAACCGTGGAACAGCACGATCAGCGGTGTTTCGACGAGACCGTCGGGGGCGGGCGGGGTCTTCTGCGAGGCGGGCGGCGCGACCAGCCAGTCGACGTCGACGAAGTCGCCGTCGGGCGTATCCCACGTCTCGCGACGGAACTCGACCGACGGGCGGCGGCCCAGCAACGCGGGATAGATCGTCTGGCTGTGGCCGTCGGGCAGCCACCGGGGCGACCGGTAATCCTGAGGCAGAAAGACGGCCGGGCGCGCTGTCATGCGACCACCGAACGGCTCAGTGCAGCCCGTCCGGACGCGCGTGCATCATCAGGCTGAATTGCTCGACGGCATGCGGCGGCAGGGGGCTTGAGTGGATGTGGGCGAAGCGCCAGTCGCCTTGCTCGTGCACCAGCACGTAGGTCGTGTGGATCAGCTGGGCGGTCGTTTGCCCAGCGTCTTCCTTGCCCACGCGAATGGCTTCGGTCGCCGTGTGCACGACCGTGCCGACGGTGTCGTACTCGGTCGTGTCGAGCGAGTCGATCAGCACGACGCTCTGCGCGAACTGGGCAACGAGGCCGCTGCGGATCTGCTCAAGGCCGTCCCAGCGGGTGCCGTCGGCGCGAATGTAGCTGACGAAATCCTCGTTCGCCCAGAGTGTCATCGCGCGATCCGTCTGACCACGGCGCAGCGCGTCATAAAAGGCCGTGATGGTTTCACTGGCGGCATCGAACAGACGGACAAAACGTGGCATGAGGATTTACCGTTGAGTGTTACCAGGATCGAACCGAAAGCTTGCCGTGCGCGGCGCTCAGCGCTGCGTCAGCAAAATGTTGCGCAGATTCGCGAACACGTGCTCGGGCATCAACTCGTTCAGACAGCGTGTGTGGCCCAGCGGACATTCGCGAGCAAAACACGGGCTGCACTCCAATTGTAGCCACAGGATGTGCGCGTGCTCGGACAGCGGCGGCGTGTGGCGCGGATCGGACGAACCGAACAAGGCGATCTGCGGGCGGCGCAGGGCGGCCGTCACATGCATCAGGCCGGAATCGTTGCTCACCACGGCGTTCGCGCGTGCGAGCAGGGCGCAGGCCTCGGCCAGCGACGTCTGCCCGCAAAGATTGCGCACGAACGGTGCATCGGCGGCGATTTGCTGCGCCAGCGCACCGTCCTTGCCCGAACCGAGCGCGACGATCTGCGCATACGGGAACGAGCGGCGCACCAACTGCGCGAGCTGCGCGAAGTGTCCCGGCGGCCAGCGCTTGGCCGGTCCGAACTCGGCGCCCGGGCAGAACACCACGAGCGGCACGCGCAGATCGAGGCCGAAGCGCGCGAACACGCGGGCCGATTCGTTCAGGTCGGCTTCGATGCGCGGCGTCGGCAACGTCTCGGGCAGCTTGGCGCCCGGTGCGAACGCGAGCGCAGCATAATGCCGCACCATCGGCGGGCGCTCGTCCTTGCGCGGATTGGCGTGACGCACGTTGAGCAGGCCGTAGCGCTGCTCGCCCTTGTAGCCGATGCGCAACGGAATGCGCGCCAGCCACGGAATCAGTGACGATTTCAGGGAATTCGGCAGCACATAGGCGGCGTCGTACCCCTCGTCGGCCAGCACGCTCGCGAGCCGGTAGCGCTCGAGCGGCTGCAACTTGCCGTGCGCGAGGTCGGTGGCGACGACGCGCGAAATCTCCGGCATGCGTTCGAGCACCGGGGCGACCCAGCCGGGCGCGATCGCGTCGATGGTCAGACGCGGATGCAGACGCTTGAGCAGGGTAAACAACGGCTGCGCCATCAGCGCGTCCCCAATCCAGTTGGGGGCGATCACCAAGGCTTTATGCATCGTGGCGGAGACTCAATTCGTTAAGCGTGGCGATGAAACGCGCCCGGCGGCCGGGCCGTTTCACGAGGAAGACGCAGGATCAGTGACCCTTGATCACGGTGCCGGGCTTCAGGCGATAGCGCGTGCCGCAATAGGCGCAGGCGGCTTCGCCGTGGCTCACGTCGATGAACACGCGCGGGTGGCTGCTCCAGAACTGCATCTTCGGGTTCGGGCAGTGGACCGGCAGATCTTCAGCGCCGACTTCGACGACCGGCATTTGTTTGACTTCGCTCATGGGGTTCGGACCGTGGTGATATCGATGAATTCGCGGCGGGCCGCGAATCCGAAGTTTTGAGGATTGCCCGGACGGTGTCGGTCACTGGGTGACGTCCGCCCGTTTACCAAAAGACGCTATTGTAAAGCAGCCGCCGCCCTTTGCGGACGGCTAGCCGCCCCGACGGTCATGGCCGGGTACGCGTGGCGCGTATGCCACAGCGACGGCGTTGCATCAGAAAAAACACGCGAGTGACGGCTTTGCGCGTACTAAGTAACTATTTACCGTGGCTATAATGGCCTCACGTCCGCCACCAATGATGAACATATTCACGAGACAATCCGGCAGCCCTGGCGGGCGCCGTGACCGCTAGCGGTCATCTCGGGCGTGCCGGGCGCCGTCGGGACCGCTTCGCCCCGTAATGCCAGACACCGCGTCGCTCACCCCGGCGCTGCCCCCCAGCCGACCATGTCAATGTTTCGTTTGCCTGCCGCTGAACGTGAAGGGTTCGCGGCCGGTTTCCGCATTATTTCGCCGCTTTTACCCGCCATTTTTTCATGGGGTCTGGTGACAGGCGTCGCCATGAGCAAATCGGTGCTGAGCGTGCCGCAGGCCATCGGCATGAGCCTGATGCTCTATGCGGGGTCGGCGCAACTGGCCTCGCTGCCGCTGTTCGCCGCGGGTATGCCGCTCTGGACGATCTTGCTCACGGTCGGCATCGTCAATCTGCGCTTTGTGATCTTCAGCGCGGGCCTCCAGCCGCACTTCTCCTATCTGTCGTTGCCGCGTCGCATCGCGCTGGGTTACGTCAATGGCGATCTCGGTTTCGTGATGTTCATGAACCAGAACTTCGCGAACGGCTACGTACCGGGCAAAGAGGGGACGTATTACGGCATCACGCTGAGCAACTGGGCGGTCTGGCACGTGTCGTCGATTCTCGGCATCGTGCTCGGGGCACTGGTGCCCGATAGCTGGGGGCTGGGCTTCGCGGGCACGCTCGCGCTCATTCCCATGATGGTGCACACGATCAACAGCCGCTCGACGATGCTGGCGGTCGCGCTCGCGTCGCTCATCGGGGTGCTCGCGTTCGATTTGCCGTATCGCCTCAATCTCGTGCTGGGTGTGCTCGGCGCGCTGGCTGCGGGCATGGTGTGCGACGAACTGGCGGCGCGCCATGCGAAGCGCCTGGCGCTGGCCAACCCGGTGCGGGTGCCGATTTCGACAGGGGACGACGTGGCGGCAAATGCGCCGATGACGACGAAGATCGGCGAAGCTCCGTCGGACGCCGTCCAAGAGGAACGCCGCACGTCGGGAGAGCGTCGCTGATGAGTACCTTCGAAATCTGGTTCGCCTTCGTCGCGATGACGGCCATCACCATCGTCACGCGCACCTTCTTCCTGCTCGCGGGCGAGCGCGTGACGTTGCCGCAGCGTCTGCAGCGTGCCCTGCGCTACGCGCCGGCGGCGGCGCTGGCCGTCATCGTCGTACCGGAGGTCGTGCTGCTCGATCATCAGTTCGCCATGCATCTGGGCAACCACAAGCTCGCGGCGGCGGTGGCGGCCACGGGCTGGTTCATCTGGCGGCGCAACATGATCGAGATGATCGTGATCGGGATGGTCGTTTATACGCTGGGGCGACTGTTCCTGTAGGTGGAACGTCGGACCTGCAAAATGGGCATCGGAGCGGTCGGATCAGTTAAAATGCATGTTTTTCCCACCATTTATTCCGGATTCTCATGGCTTCCGTCGTACGTCTTTCCGATTTGATCGCCCAGGGCCGCCTCGCCGGCAAACGTGTCTTCATCCGCGCCGACATGAACGTGCCGCAAGACGATGAGGGCCGAATCACGGAAGACACGCGTATCCGCGCCTCGGTGCCCGCGATCCAGATGTCGCTCGACGCCGGCGCTGCCGTGATGGTGACCTCGCATCTGGGCCGCCCGACGGAAGGCGAGTTCAAGCCCGCCGATTCGCTCGCCCCGGTGGCAAAGCGTCTGTCGGAATTGCTCGGCCGCGACGTGAAGCTGATCTCGGACTGGGTCGACGGCGGTTTTGACCTGGCCCCGGGGGCGGTCGTGCTGCTGGAGAACTGCCGCGTCAACAAGGGCGAGAAGAAGGACAACGACGAACTGGCGCAGAAGATGGCCAAGCTGTGCGACGTCTATGTAAACGACGCGTTCGGCACGGCCCACCGCGCCGAAGCCACCACGCACGGCATCGCCAAGTACGCGCCGGTCGCTTGCGCAGGCCCGCTGCTCGCCGCCGAACTCGAAGCGCTGGGCAAGGCGCTGAACGCACCGGCGCGCCCGCTCGTGGCCATCGTGGCCGGCTCGAAGGTTTCCACCAAGCTCACCATCCTCAAGACGCTGGCCGACAAGGTCGACCAACTGATCGTGGGCGGTGGCATCGCCAACACGTTCATGCTGGCCGCCGGTCTGCCCATCGGCAAGTCGCTCGCCGAAGCCGATCTGGTCGAAGAAGCCAAGGCGATCATCGACGCCATGGCCGCGCGCGGCGCCTCGGTGCCGATCCCGACGGACGTGGTGTGCGCGAAGGAATTCAGCGCGAACGCCGCAGCGACCGTTAAGGCCGCCGCCGACGTGGCTGCCGACGACATGATCCTCGACATCGGCCCGCAAACGGCCGCCAAGCTGGCCGAGCAACTGGGCAGCGCGGGCACCATCGTCTGGAACGGTCCGGTCGGCGTGTTCGAATTCGACCAGTTCGGTCACGGCACGGAAACCCTGGCGCGCGCCATTGCTGCGGCCAAGGGCTTCTCGATTGCCGGTGGCGGCGACACGCTCGCGGCCATCGCCAAGTACGGTATCGCCGATCAGGTCAGCTACATCTCGACCGGCGGCGGCGCGTTCCTCGAATTCCTCGAAGGCAAGACGCTTCCGGCCGTCGACGTACTGGAACAACGCGCGGCCCAGTCGAACTGATCGGGCGGAACGCGTGGAATTTGTGTTGGGTTTGCTCCGAAACGCGCAAACCCTGGTGGAGCGGGGCTTGCAGGGGAGTTCGTAGGTCCGGAAAACGTTCGCCGAGGGCGGTTTTGATCGCTTTATTGCGAACGTCAGAGATCGAATCAAACGATTTCGTACGGACAATACAAACTTTTTGGTTAACCTGCGGCGGCCTAATTGCGTTACAAACCTCTAAGCGCCAGTAATGTCGAAAGCGCTGTTACTCAAAGAGGATGAAGAGATGGATGTAATGAACCGCTCCACCAAGATCGTCGCCACCATCGGTCCGGCATCGAGCACGCCGGAAGTGCTTTCGCGCATGATCGCCGCAGGCGTCGACGTCGTTCGCCTGAACTTCTCGCACGGCAAGGCGCAGGACCACATCGAGCGCGCCGAAATGGTGCGCGCGGCCGCTAAGGCGGCGGGCCGCGAAGTGGCCATCATGGCCGACCTGCAGGGCCCGAAGATTCGCGTCGGCAAGTTCGAGAACGGCAAGACCACGCTCGAAGCCGGCGCCAAGTTCATTCTGGACAGCGAGTGCGAACTCGGTAACGACGAGCGCGTCGGTCTGGACTACAAGGAACTGCCGCGCGACGTGCGCACGGGCGACGTGCTGCTGCTCAACGACGGCCTGATCGTGCTGATCGTCGATCGCGTGCTCGGCAGCGAGATCCACACGACCGTGAAGGTCGGCGGCGACCTGTCGAACAACAAGGGCATCAACCGGCAGGGCGGCGGGCTGACGGCCCCGGCGCTCACGTCGAAGGACATGGAAGACATCAAGACCGCGATGGCGCTGGGCGCCGATTACGTCGCGGTCTCGTTCCCGAAGAACGCCACCGACATGGAAATGGCGCGGCGACTGGCGAACGTGGCGGGCGAGCCGTACGGCATCAAGCCGCTGATGATCGCGAAGATCGAGCGTGCGGAAGCGATTCCGGCGCTCGAAGAGATTCTGGCAGCCTCGGACTGCATCATGGTCGCGCGTGGCGACCTGGCCATCGAAGTCGGCAATGCGGCGGTCCCGGCGCTCCAGAAGCGCATGATCAAGCTCGCGCGCGAGATGAACAAGACGACCATCACGGCCACGCAGATGATGGAGTCGATGATTCACAACCCGGTGCCGACCCGCGCGGAAGTGTCGGACGTCGCCAACGCGGTGCTCGACGGCACCGACGCGGTGATGCTGTCGGCGGAAAGCGCGGCAGGCAAGTACCCGGTCGAGACGATCGAGACGATGGCGGCGATTTGCGTCGAAGCCGAGCGCTCGGAAACGGTGGAACTCGATCGCGACTGGCTGGACCAAACTTTTACGCGCATCGACCAAACGATTGCGGCCGGTGCCCTGTTTACCGCGTATCATCTTGGCGCGAAAGCCATCGTGGCGCTGACCGAATCGGGCGCGACCGCGTTGTGGCTGTCCCGTCACAAGATTCATGTGCCGATTTTTGCGCTGACTTCGCAGATGAGCAGCCATCGCAAAATGGCGCTGTATCGCAACGTCTACGCGATGCGCGCCGACGCCACGCATGACCGCGATCACGCGCTCAAGCAAGCCGAACAACTGCTGCTTTCGAACGGCATTGTGAAGCGCGGCGACACGATCGTGCTGACGGTAGGCGAGCCGATGGGGCAACCCGGCGGCACCAACACGTTGAAGATCGTTCAGGTGGGCCAGGCATGACCAAGCGGGCCGCGCGAGTACGGCGAGGCGGTGCATATGGCACCGACCGCGCCGGGCGCGAGCTGTCGTCATGCGGGGCGCCTCCGGATCGAAGAAAGATTTGCTTAGTTTTGTGATTCCAAGGAGAACATCATGCCCCTAGTCTCTATGCGACAGCTGCTCGACCACGCCGCCGAAAACGGCTACGGTCTGCCGGCCTTCAACGTCAACAATCTGGAACAGGTTTCCGCGATCATGGCCGCTGCCGACGAAGTTGGCGCGCCGGTCATCATGCAGGCCTCGGCCGGTGCCCGTAAGTACGCTGGCGAAGCGTTCCTGCGTCACCTGATCTCGGCGGCCGTGGAAGCCCACCCGCATATCCCGGTCGTGATGCACCAGGATCACGGCCAGTCGCCGGCGGTCTGTATGGCTGCGATCAAGAGCGGCTTCTCGAGCGTGATGATGGACGGTTCGCTCGAAGCCGACGGCAAGTCGGTCGCCAGCTACGAGTACAACGTCGAAGTGTCGAAGAAGGTCGTCGAGTTCTCGCACTACATCGGCGTGACGGTGGAAGCCGAGCTGGGCGTGCTGGGTTCGCTCGAAACGATGAAGGGCGACAAGGAAGATGGCCACGGCGCGGACGGCACGATGACCCGCGAGCAACTGCTGACCGATCCGGATCAGGCCGCCGACTTCGTGCACCAGACGCAATGCGACGCGCTGGCCATCGCCATCGGTACCTCGCACGGCGCTTACAAGTTCAGCCGCAAGCCGACGGGCGACATTCTCGCCATCGACCGCATCAAGGAAATCCACCGCCGCATTCCGAACACCCACCTGGTGATGCACGGTTCGTCGTCGGTGCCGCAGGAACTGCTCGCCGAGATCCGTGAATTCGGTGGCGACATGAAGGAAACGTACGGCGTGCCGGTCGAAGAGATCGTCGAAGGCATCAAGCACGGCGTGCGCAAGATCAACATCGATACCGACATCCGTCTGGCCATGACCGGCGCGATCCGTCGCTATCTGTTCGAAAACCCGAGCAAGTTCGACCCGCGCGACTACTTGAAGCCCGCACGCGAAGCCGCCAAGCAGGTTTGCAAGGCGCGCTACCTGTCGTTCGGCTGCGAAGGTCAGGCTGGCAAGATCAAGTCGGTCTCGCTCGACAAGATGGCCGAGAAGTACAAGAGCGGCGATCTCGCTCAGATCGTGAAGTAAATCCGCGCATCGCCGCCGCGCCGGGTTCCCCGGACGGCGCAATGCCCGACCTGCGAGGGGAGGACGCTGACGAACGTCGGACGCCCGATCCTCCTCAGGTCGCAGGCCCGGCTTTCGCCAGCACGCGCTGGAACAGAAGCCGGGCTTTTTTTTGGTTCATTGAGCATTACCGGGGAAGGCGGCGCGGATTTTGAGGAAGAAATATTCCTCGTCGCGGTAGCCGTAGGCGCGCCGCTTAATGACCTTGATAGTGTTGTTAATGCCCTCAACGATGCTGGTGTTTAGACGATGTCGGCATCTGGCCAGGATGCCATGCAGATAGCCTTTCAGACGCTGAGCGAAGGTGTTCAAGGGGGCTATTCCGCTTTGCTCGGCCTGCTCGCACCAGTGGTGCCAGGCTTGTTTTGCCCAGGCAGGTCTTCGGTAGAACCAGAGCCGCTTGAGTTCGTCCCTCAGGACATAGACCGTCAGCAGCGGCTGGTTGGCTTGCAGCAATTCGTCGAGCCGGACGGCCTGCTGCCGGTCTAGCTTGTCGCGGTTGCGCAATAACAGCCAGCGGCTCGATTTGATGACCCGGCGCGCGGGACGGTCCTGGCGCAGTTGGTTGGCCTGATCCACGCGCACCCGATCAATGACCTCTCGTCCGTACTTGGCCACGACATGGAACAAGTCATAGACGATCTCCGCCCGTGGGCAGTGGGCCTGGATTTCTAACTCGTAGGCCGTAGTCATGTCGATGGCTACGGCCTTGATGCGTTGGGCGACCCCACGCGGCAATTGCTCGAAGAACGCCCGAGCCGTCTCGCGTGAGCGTCCTGGGCCGATCCACAGCACCTGCCTGCTGATCGGATCGACGACTACCGTCGCGTACCGATGCCCTTTATGCAGGGCGAACTCGTCCATCGCTAAATACTCGATCCTGGACCAATCCGGTTCGCGCACTGACGCTCGGAGCCGGGCCTTGTCCAGCGTCTTGACGGTATGCCAACCCAGCTCGAAGAACCTCGCCACCGCCTGCACGTTGCTCGATTGCAGCAATTGGCTGCAGGCCGCCGCAAGCCGATCCGTCACCCGCTGGTAGCGACCCAGCCAAGTAAGCCGCTCCAGGCGCGGGCCACCGCATTGCTCACACAACAAGCGCCGGCGTGGAACATGAAGAACAACCCGGTACTCAAATAACGGCAGATCTCGCACCCGGCGCACCGTGGTCTCATGGACCTGGCGACATCGTGCGCCGCACTGCTCGCACAGCATCACCTTGGCGGTTGGCTTCAAATAGATCGACAGCGTGCGCCCTGTGCCCTCGGGCCACTCCACGCGTTCGACGGCATAGCCCTGCCAGCCTCCCAGCGACTCCAGCAGCTTGCGATCCAGCATCTCCACGCACTCCTGATGGCAAATTCCTGCCATCAAGAGTACGAAAACTTGTCAAATCCCTCCACGCTATTGCGCGATGAACCTTTTTCTTTGGGCATTTGCAATTGGAATTTGCCGCCCAGCTCGGAGCGGATGGTCGCGGTGATCATCTCCACGCCGTCGACGATCAGCGTCATCGGTTCGTTCATATGCTGACGGGAGAAGTCGCGCATGCGCGCGCTCGCGCTGTCGCGCAGGCTCATCGTGATGACGACCTCGGTGTCCGTCGATCCATTGGCCGTCTGCGCCGGAAACTGCAATCCCAATTGTTCGATATCGCGCGCCGCGTAAAGCGCGAAGCGCGCGATGGCATCGTCGTCTTCGGGCGCGGCGATGGCGATCAGCCGGGGGAGGGCGGGGCGGTCGCTGGCGTCGACTGCGCTCCCGGCGGACGCCGTGCGGGGTGGCGTTGCCCGATGAACGGGGGCGTGCTGGGTCCGGGGTGTGGCCGTCGCGGCTGCCGTCTGCGCCAGAACTGATGCGTTTGACAGTAACAGCAGGGCGACGGCAACGACCGTGACCGACGCGAAGCGTCCGAAGACGGCCGTGCGGCTGCCTTCGTCAGGCCATCTCCCCATTCGTCCGACACATGGCTGCCGGATTGTGCGCGGTGTCGATGAGATCGTCATGGCAGCCCCCTCGGCCTTGTCAGGCCACTTTGGTCGGGTGAACGTTTCCATTGTAGGTAACATCCGGGCCGGTCGACGGACGTAACCGCGGTTCGTTGCGCGTCTCGTTCCGCTTCCTTCCCGCTTTCTTCCCTCTTCCTTCCCTCTTCCTTCCCGCTTCCTTCCGCTCTCATCCCACACCCCGACACCGATGCAAAACGACAGGCACCGACCCGTTCCCGGAAGTCCGGGGCGATGACGCGTGGCAGTCTCCTGCCTCCCGTCAACCTGCCCGTTCCGGGCACCCCGGAGTTATCGATGCCGTTCAATCGCTTCCCCAAGACAATGACCTGGTGTTTTGGGTTTTCGAGACCCGAAGCGTCTCCACCGCCCGCGCGCGCCCATGAGATGGCCAGCACGCTGCGCGATACCCGCCATCCTGATCCGTCGACGGCCGGGACAAGCCGCGTGTCCCAAGTGTCACCGGTGTCTTGCGCGTCGTCCGCGACCGACTCGCCATCGTTGGAGACGAGCACGACGATGGCGGCGGACTTCAAGCGAGTCACGTCGCACGATCTCCGAGACCGCGCCGCATCCAGCCAAAACACCGCTGTCGCCCCGTCCATTTCGCTTTGGGAGTACGACGATCCGACGCCCGGCTGGGCGGCGCCGCTGCGCGAGACGGCGCAAGCGTGGGTCGAGCGTTATGGCGTGAACACGGCGACGCTTATTCGCGTGGACGGCGAGTGCACCCGTTTCGCCCTGCTGGAACTGGACGGTCACCGTTTCATCGTCGGGCCGACGGCGACGCCGTCCGAAGCGCATAGCCTCACGCACATGCTCAAGACGACGCCGCAGATCGGCGCGATCTTCTGCGTCGAGCCGGGCACGATGCAGCGACCGCGCGAGCGCGACGGCGGCGCGTCGGACGGCGCAGGCTATCGGGAGCGTCCGGTCGGCGATTACATCGCCCGGGTCACGCGCCGGGGCGGCCGACGCAGCGCGCCGGGCGCGCAGGGGCACGACGCTGGCATGCTGCCGTGCGTGACATCCGGCCGCCTCCATCTCGATGGGGGGCTGTCGCACGTGCAGTTCATGGAGTTCACGGGCATGGAGCGCTTCGACACCCCGATCGACGGTGCAGCGCTCTGGCGCGCCGGTAAAGGCGTAGCGGGTTTCATGCGAGCGCATCCGGGCAAGATCCCGCTCGTCTGCTCGGAGCGGGGGATCGCCCGGCCGTGCGCCGTGATTGCCAGCGCAGCGCTGCAATTGCGCGGTGGCGACGCCCGGCTGCGCAGCCTCCTCGCGCACGAGGTTGTGCGCCAGCGCGCCGAAGCCAGCGATCACCACATCAACGTGGCGGCGCGCAGCTTCGATCTGATCGCGGAACTGTCCCGGCTCACGACGATGTTGCGCGAACCGGGGCGGGGCGACACGCGCAGCGAGCGCAAGGTGCACATCCTCAGGCAGCAACTGATGGGAAAAGACCTCGGCGTCAGGATCGACTGGCAAAGCGGTGAGGGACGTCGCCGACTCGCCGACTATCTCGAAGCGAACTTCGAGAAGGTGTCGCCATTGCTGGCGTCGGGCGGCTTGCCGCCGGGTACGGCCATGCTGTGGTTGCGTGACGAACTCGACGTACTGAATGGCATCCGCTTCCTGTCTCCCGCGTACGTCGATGGCCACACGGACCGGATCTCGCAGGAGGCCATCGCCGTCAACGATCCGAATGCCGTGCGCCTCGTGTCGTTCGACGACTACGGCCTTACCTGCGACAACAAGTATTACGACGTCAGTTCGGTGACGGGCTGGTACCGGCACTGTCTGGGGGCGTCGAAGCCCCTGTCGAATCCGGTTTCGCGTGCGCCGGTCGTGGCGCTGCTGGTGCGGGCATCGGAAAAGGCGCGGCTCGAAGCGCAGTTCCGCCGCTGGCAGGTCTAAGCCGTCGAAGGGCAGAGGGGGCGGGCGGCCCATGGGATGGGAGGATGACAGCCCCATCGACTCACCGGACCGACATCTTCGTGAAACGCCCCCCGACGCGCGTATAATTACGCCTTTGCCCTTCCTGATATTGGGTCCCGCCGTGACTACCCCCGCTCTGAACGCCCTGTACGAATCCTCCCTCAAGAGCCTGCCGCTGCTCTCGCGCGGCAAAGTGCGCGATAACTACGCCGTCGGCGACGACAAGCTGCTGATCGTGACGACGGACCGCCTCTCGGCGTTCGACGTGATCATGGGCGAGCCGATTCCGGGCAAGGGCCGTGTGCTCAACCAGATGGCCAACTTCTGGTTCGACAAGCTCGCACACGTCGTGCCGAACCACCTGACGGGCGTGGCCCCGGAGACGGTCGTCTCTGCCGACGAAGCCGCGCAGGTCGCCGGCCGTGCGGTCGTGGTCAAGCGTCTGAAGCCGATCCTCGTCGAAGCCGTGGTGCGTGGCTATCTGGCGGGCAGCGGCTGGAAGGACTACCAGGCGACGGGCGCGGTGTGCGGCGTGAAGCTGCCAGCCGGTCTGCAAAACGCGCAGCAACTCCCCGAGCCGATCTTCACCCCGGCGGCCAAGGCCGAACTGGGTGAACACGACGAGAACATCAGCTTCGACGACATGGTGAGCCGTATCGGTCGCGAACTAGCCGAGCAGATCCGTGAGATCTCGATCCGTCTGTACAAGGAAGCCGCCGCTTACGCCGCCACGCGCGGCATCATCATCGCCGACACGAAGTTCGAATTCGGTCTGGACGACGACGGCCGCCTGCACCTGATGGACGAAGCGTTGACGGCCGATTCGTCGCGCTTCTGGCCGGCCGACTCGTACGCCGTGGGCAGCAACCCGCCGTCGTTCGACAAGCAGTTCGTGCGCGACTGGCTGGAAACGCAGCCGTGGGGCAAGACCCCGCCTGCACCGGCGCTGCCGACGGAAGTGGTCGAGAAGACGGCGGCCAAGTACCGCGAGGCGCTCGAGCGCCTGACCGGCCAGCAACTGGCCTGAGCGGGGCGCCGAGACTATGAGCGACAAACAAGCCGTGGCCCCGCGCGTTGGCGTGGTAATGGGGTCCAACTCGGACTGGGAAGTGATGAAAAACGCGGCCGCCATTCTGGCCGAGTTCGGTGTGCCTTACGAGGCGCAGGTCGTCTCGGCGCACCGCATGCCGGACGATATGTTCCGTTACGCCGAAGCCGCGCGCGAGCGCGGTCTGGTCGCGATCATCGCCGGTGCTGGCGGTGCCGCGCACCTGCCGGGCATGATCGCCGCCAAGACGACCGTGCCGGTGCTGGGCGTGCCGGTGCCGAGCAAGTATCTGCGTGGCGAAGACTCGCTGCTGTCGATCGTGCAGATGCCCAAGGGCGTGCCGGTCGCCACCTTCGCCATCGGTGAAGCCGGCGCGGCCAACGCGGCGCTGTTCGCCGTCTCGATGCTGGCCGCCGACGACAAGACGCTCGCGGACAAGCTCGAAGCGTTTCGTGCGAAGCAGACCGAAGCGGCGCGCGGCATGACGCTGCCCGCGCTGTAAAAGAAAAAACGTCCCTGCTACCGTCTGTTTCTAAACGTCGATGAATTCCGTCTCCGCTGCGCCCGTCCTTCCCGGCCAATGGCTGGGTATGCTGGGCGGCGGCCAACTCGGCCGCATGTTCTGTTTCGCCGCCCAGTCGATGGGTTACAAGGTCTGTGTGCTGGATCCGGACCCGCGCTGCCCGGCCGGTGCCGTGGCCGACCGTCTGATCGTGGCCGATTATCGTGACGAAACGGCGCTCGCCGAGCTGGCCGCGCTATGCCCGGCCGTGTCGACCGAGTTCGAGAACGTGCCGGCGCAGTCGCTCGATTTCCTCGCGCAAACCACGACCGTGAGCCCTGCCGGGCGCTGCGTCGCGATCGCGCAGGATCGGGTGGCGGAGAAGCGTTTCATCGAAAGCTGCGGTGTGCCTGTGGCCCCGCATCTGGTGATCGAGTCGAACGAGGCGCTCGCCGCCATAGGCGACGCGGCCATCGCGAGCGTGCTGCCGGGCATTCTGAAGACGGCGCGTCTCGGTTACGACGGCAAGGGGCAGGTGCGTGTGAACACCCCCGCCGAAGCCCGCGAAGCCTATGCGGCGCTCGGCGGCGTGCCGTGCGTGCTGGAGAAGCGTCTGGCGCTGGCTTTCGAAGTGTCGGTGCTGAGTGCACGCGGCGCCGACGGCAAGGTCGCCACCTACCCGCTCGCCCAGAACGTGCACATCGACGGCATTCTCGCGACGACGACGGTGCCTGCACCCGATGCGGCCCCGGCCATTGCCGACGCGGCGCGTGCGGCGGCGGCGGCGATTGCGTCGCAAATGGATTACGTGGGGGTGCTGTGCGTCGAGTTCTTCATCCTGAAGGACGGTTCGCTGGTCGCGAACGAAATGGCGCCGCGTCCCCACAACAGTGGTCATTACACCATCGACGCCTGCGCTTCGAGCCAGTTCGAACAGCAAGTGCGCGCGATGGCGGGACTGCCGCTCGGCGAGACGCGTCAGCACTCGCCGGCCGTGATGCTCAATGTCCTCGGCGACATCTGGTTCGACGGCCCGGCCAAAGACCAGCCCCGTACGCCCGCCTGGGCGGCAGTGGCGGCGCTGCCGTCCGCTCGCGTGCATCTCTACGGTAAGGAAGACGCGCGCGTGGGCCGCAAGATGGGCCACATCACGTTCGCCGGTGAGACGCTCGATGAAGCCCGCAAGGCGTGTGTGAGCGCCGCAGCGAGCCTCGATATCCCGCTGGAAGACTAAGCGCGCGATGTCCACGCCTTCCTCGACCTCCACGACCTCCACGGCCTCTAAGTCCTCGACGACGTCCCCGTCCGATGCCCCGCGCATCGTCATGCCGTCGGCGGCCGCCATCACGCAAGCGGCTGAGCAACTGGCAGCGGGCGAGCTGGTCGCGTTCCCGACGGAGACGGTCTACGGGCTGGGCGGCGACGCGGAGAATCCGGCGGCTGTTGCGTCGATCTACGCGGCGAAGGGGCGTCCGGCCAATCATCCGGTCATCGTGCACTTTTCGCCGGAAGGCGACCCCGGTTACTGGAGCGACGACGTCACGCCTGCCGCGCGCAAGCTGATGGACGCGTTCTGGCCCGGTCCTCTCACGCTCATTCTCAAACGCGCACCGCATATCCCGGACGCCGTCTCCGGCGGACAGGATTCGGTTGGTTTGCGTGTTCCGTCGCATCCGGTGGCTCAGGCGCTGCTGCGCGAGTTCGCCCGGGTCAAGGATAGTCAGGGAGGGCAAGGTGGCGTAGCAGGCCCGTCCGCCAACCGGTTCGGTCAGGTGAGTCCGACCGCCGCGCAACACGTGCGTGACGAGTTCGCCGGGCTGCCGGGCGTTACCGTTCACGTGCTCGACGGCGGAGAAGCGGCCGTCGGCATCGAATCGACCATTGTGGATCTGTCGCGCGGATTCCCGGCGTTGCTGCGTCCCGGCCATATCACGCCGGAACAGATCGCCGAGGCGCTGGGCGAGATGCCGCGTTTGCCGGGGCAGGATAGTAACGCGCCGCGTGCCTCAGGCACACTCAAGGCGCATTACGCGCCGCGCACGCCGCTGTACCTGTGCGACGCCGGGCAGTTCGCGGCGGCGCTGGCCGTGCATCCTGCGGGCGAACGTGTGGCTGTGGTGGCCTTCGCGCCGACACTCGCCACGCTTCCCGCCGATATCGCCGCATCCACCGATATCGTGAAGCTTGTGCTGCCTGCCACGCCCGCCGGTCTCGCGACCGACCTGTATGCGATGCTGCGCCGCCTCGACCGCGCCAACGTCACGCACATTCTGTTCGAGCGTCTGCCGGACACGCCCGCCTGGGCGGCCGTCGGCGATCGCCTTGGCCGCGCCGCAGCGGCATTCGAACGCGCTTGAGCGCGCGCTTGCGACCGCGCTCGTTTCAGGTCGTCAAGTCGTCACGTCGTCTTCCCCTCCGGCATCGGCGCCGTCTCACGTGCATGACGCCATTCCGGCGGCCCGAATAACGCCATCCATTTGTTGCGCCAGCCCGGCATCGTGACGACGTCGTGCGCCATCGCACGCCATTCGTGGAACGTCAACGTGATCGGGTTATGGGTGTGGATCTGATCGACGATGCCGTACTCGCACGGCTCGGCGTCGCTTTCCTCGACGTATGAGCCGAACATGCGATCCCAGATCACTAGCACGCCTGCGTAATTCCGGTCGATGTAGCGCGGATTGCGCGCGTGATGCGCGCGATGGATCGACGGCGTATTGAGCACATACTCCAGCCAGCCCAGCTTCGGAATCGCCTGCGTGTGCACGAAGAACTGGAACGCGAGGTTGAGCAGCACGACCCCGACGATCTGGATCGGGGTGAAGCCGATGAGCGCCATCGGTGTCCAGAACAGCCACATCCCCGCGACGGGATACATCAGGCTCTGTCGGAATGCCGTCGACAGATTCAGCCGCTCGGAGGAGTGATGCACGACGTGCGCCGCCCACAGCCAGCGAATGCGATGGCTGGCGCGGTGAAACACGTAGTAGAGAAAATCCTGAACGATGAAGAGCAGCACGAAGCCGACCCATCCGGCAGGCATCGTGTAAATGCGGTGATGGTCGTAGAGCCACGCGTAGAACGGCACGATGAGCAGCCACGCGAGCTTGTCGGCACCCTGATGCATGAGCGCGAGCGTCGCGTTGCTGATGGTGTCCTTCAGGCTGTACATGCCGGGACGTCGGCGTCGCCAGTACCACGCCTCGATGCCGATGCACAGCACGAAGACCGGCGCGAGCGCCAGCAGAATCAACTCGACGTTCATGACCTCGCGTCTCCTCACGATTGGGTCATCTGAACCGGTGTCCCCGCCTCTCTTGACGTGCCACTTCTTGTGGCACGGCCGGTGCAGGTGACACCGATGGAACGTCTATTCTGACGCGAATCGCCCCCGGTGGCGCTGTCGTTAGAGGGAAACGTCAAGTGCCGCGTCGGGCCTCGCTTCTACGCCGATGCCCTACGACAGCACGACGAAAGCAGGAGGCAAGCAGGAGGCAAGCCCGACGCCAGCCCCACTCAAGGGGCGTTTTCGTACACCCACGAAATCAGCGCATCGTTGAACGGACGCGCGTTGCTGGCCTTCGGATCGTTGATCAGCGAGACCACGACGTAGGTGCTGCCCGAGCGCGTCGCAACGTAGCCCGCGACGGCCCCTACGTCGTCGAGCGTTCCCGTCTTGATGTGTGCGTTGCCCGCGACGTCACGATTGGACAGACGATTGCGCATGGTGCCGTCGACGCCGACCGTCGGCATCGATTCGATGAGCACCTGTCCGGTCGGGCTATTGATGCCGTGTTGCAGCAGCCGCGCCAGTTCCGAGGCGCTGATGCGTTCCACGCGCGACAAACCGGAACCGTTCTCCACGACGAGGCCCGGTGTCGCGAGATCGTTCTTCTCGAGCCAGCGCGTGAGCACTTCACGCGAGCGCGCGATGCTCGCCGGCGTTTTCCCGTCGGCGGCCAATCCCAGCGTGAGGAACAACTGACGCGCCATCACGTTGTTGCTGAACTTGTTCATGTCGTGCACGACTTCGGCCAGCGTTTGACCGCGATGCGTGACGAGCAGGCGCGCCCCTGGCGGCACGACGCCCGTGCGCACGTTCCCCGTGAACTGGCCGCCCGACGCCTGCCACAGCGCACGGAAGCCGCCAAGGAAGAAGCGGTCACGATCCGGCGCGGCGATGTTCCATCCCTTGTCTTCGCACGACGCCGGATACGTTCCCGAGAAGTGCGCCACGTAGGCGCCGTCGGGTGTCGTGCTCAGTGTGGGATGAATCCGTGTGAGCCAGTCGCCGCAATTGCCCGAGGGCGTCGACGACATTTCGTTCGCGACCTGCAGGTTCGCGAGCGGCGGCAGCACGCCGACATCCACCGTGCCGTTCGGATTGCCGGTGAAGCTGAAGGACATCGCCTTGAACGAGTACAGCAGCGGATCCGGCGCGACGTTGTAGGGCCGGTCGCTGTCGCCGTCGATGGGCCCTTGCGCGCCGATGTCCGTGCTATACGCCGAGCGGTCGAGCACGATGTCGCCGTTGATGTTCGTCACGCCCGCGTTGCGCAGCTCAGCGACGAATTTCTCCATCTCTTCCGGCACCAGCTTCGGATCGCCGGTGCCTTTGAAGTAGAGATTGCCGTTGAGCGTACGACCGTCGGACGTACCGTCGGTGAAGGCTTGCGTGCGCCACCGGTAGTCGGGGCCAAGCGTGTCGAGCGCGGCAATCGTCGTGACGAGTTTCATCGTCGATGCAGGATTGCGCGGCACGTTCGGATTCACGGCGAGCAGCGGTGCAGGCACCGCGCCGCGCGTTTGCAGCGGGTTGTCCACTTTCGCGACGATCACGCTCACGTGCGACGCGGGTACCTTGCTCGCCGCCAGCGCGCGGGCCAGCGGTTGCGGCAACGGCGTGGCGTGCGGCGCCGTCACCGGCACCTTCGGCATTTTGCGCGTCGTCTGCTTTTCGGATTTTGCCTGCACGGGCACGCTTGCCAGCATGGCAATGGCCAGCACCGCGCCACAGGCGCGCGCGACGTTAGACCTCGGGGAAACGACGGCGCGGGACGAAAGTGAGGGAAGCGACGGAAGCGACGAAAGCGATGGGGAACTGAGGCGATGCTGTGCGTCGGACGCGTGACGAAGGGAATGCAAAGGGCGGCGGGGCAGGCGTAGCAAACGCATGACGGGCGGAGTTCTCCAGTGTTGCGCGCTGCGAAACCCCACAGCGCGGTGCGATGCGTGCCATTGTAAGTCCGACGTGCAACGAACTGTCGCTACAATGAGTCGAATTCCGGTGAGTGTCACTCGAAGGCAACATTGAGCGATCCCTCCCGACGCGCGCTGCGTCGGGCAAATCGGTGGACGCCCAACGCTTGCGACCGATGTCGGACATGCCGGGCAAGCCTCAACCGGTACCCAACCATGCGAATTTTGTTGGTGGAAGACGATGCGATGATCGCCACGGCCGTCATGAAAGGTCTGCGCCAGGACGGCTGGACCGTCGACCATGTCGGCGATGGGCAGCGTGCGCTCGACGCGCTCGCCGTGGAATCGTACGACGCGCTGCTGCTCGACCTGGGGCTGCCGCGTCGCGACGGCATCGACGTGCTGCGCACACTGCGCGGGCGCGGTCAGACACTGCCGGTGCTCATTGCCACCGCGCGCGACGCCGTGGCGGACCGCGTCAAGGGGCTGGATGCCGGTGCCGACGACTACCTCGTCAAACCCTTCGATCTCGACGAACTCGCAGCGCGGCTGCGCGCGTTGGTCCGGCGTCAGGCCGGACGCAGCGAACCGTTACTGCGTCATGGCGGTATCGTGCTCGACCCGGCAACGCGTCAGATTACCTGCGACGGCGCGCCCGTCATGCTCTCGGCACGCGAGTACGCCGTGCTCGAAGCGTTGCTCAACCGTCCCGGGGCCGTGCTATCCAAGTCGCAGCTCGAAGAGCGCATCTATGGCTGGGGCGAGGAAGTGGCGAGCAACGCCGTCGAAGTCCACATTCACGGGTTGCGCAAGAAACTCGGCGCGGATGCGATCCGCACGGTGCGTGGTGTCGGCTACATGATGCCCGCGCAGACGAGCGAGACCCCGAACGGTGGACCATCGGCGTCGGAGGCGAACTGATGCGCTCGATTCGTCGCCGTCTGCTCTTCGGTTTGCTCATTACGCTGGCGATTGCGCTGGTGCTCGCGGGCATCGCCATCTTCCGTCAGGCACGCACCGAAGCCAACGAGTTGTTCGATTTCCAGTTGCAGCAGATGGCGTTGTCGCTGCCTGCCGAATCGTTCTCCAGCGTGCCCGGCGAGCACAACGACACCGAAGGTCTCGTCATCCAGATCTGGAGCCAGAACGGCGTGGAGTTGTACTACTCGCACCCGCGCACGCCGTTGCCGCCGCGTGCCGAACTCGGCTTCACCACTGTGCAGACGCCCGTCGGCGACTGGCGCGTCTACGCGGCGCGCGTAGGCGATAACGTCGTGCAACTCGCGCAGCCGATGGTGATCCGTGACTCGCTCGCGGTGTCGATGGCATTGCGCACGCTACTGCCGCTGGTCGTCGCGATGCCGCTGCTCGGCTTGCTCGTGTGGATTGTCGTGGGACGTGGGTTGAGGCCGTTGCGTCGTGTGACGAAGGCGCTCGATGCGCGTGCGCCGGGTGCATTGGAGGCGTTCCCCGAAGCCGGTCTGCCGGACGAGGTGCGCCCGCTGGTGCGTGCGCTCAACAGCTTGCTCGGTCGGCTCGATGACGCACTGGTTCAGCAAAAGGCATTCGTGGCAGACGCTGCACATGAGTTGCGTACGCCGCTCGCCGCTTTGCAGCTTCAGGTGCAGTTGCTCGAACGCGCGCACAGCGATGCCGAGCGTGCCGAGGCCATGCGCGACTTGCGTGAGGGCGTGCGTCGTGCGTCGCACATGGTGGCGCAGTTGCTCACGCTGGCGCGCCAGGAGCCGGATGCCGCACGCGCGGCTGCGGCGTTCACCGACTTGCCGTTGGCACCGTTGTTGCAGGACGTGGTGGCGCACCATGCGGCGCTGGCCGTCGCACGGGGGATCGATCTGGGACTGGACGCGCCTGACGCGCTGGCGCAGATCGGTCGAGTGCGCGGCGATACGAACGCGTTACAGACGCTCTTCGGCAACCTCGTCGACAACGCGCTGAAATACACACCGCGGGGCGGACACGTGGATGTGCGTCTGATCTCGGCGATGCCATCTCCGGTCGTCGAGATCGAAGACACCGGCCCGGGTATTGCACCGGCCGAGCGCGAGCGCGTGTTCGATCGATTCTTCCGTGGCGGCGCGGCCGCGATGGATGGCACGGTGCCGTCCGATGCCTCGGGCCAGCACCCGGCGCACGCGGCAAGCGAGCCGGACGCGCCGCGTGCGCAAGGCAGCGGTCTGGGTCTCGCCATCGTGCGCAACATCGCGCAGACGCACGGCGCGCAGGTGGAATTGCTCGATGCGCGCAACGGTCACGGATTGCGCGTGCGTGTGAGTTTCGGCGGCGCGACCTCGGTGCCCCCGGCGCTGTGATCTCGCGCGTCTCGCATCTTGCGGTGCCGACGCTCGCGTCGACACCGCATTGGCGACGGACCGCGCCAATCATCCGCGCGTCACGCTCGTGACTTTGTCGTTTTCAATCGTGAGCGTACGGCGCTCCGGACGGTGATCGCGCGTCATCGGCATGGTCTTGCCGTCCTGCATGCCGATGCGCCACGGGCACCCTTGCAGCATCGACCTGGCTTCCGTGAGCGACTTGCCGACGATGGCCTGATCGGACGGCGCATCCTTCGAACATTCGCTGTTCTGGCTCTGCATTTGTCCGGACGTCGGCCCTTGTGCGGGTGTCGAGTCGGCCGGGCCCTGCGTACCCACACCATTGCCCGATGCGGCCTGCACAGACATCGTCAGTGTCAGACAGAGAAACGTACCGGCTGCGCCGATCCAGCGTGACGCACGGCGTGTGTGGTGACGGGGCTCGGAGGGTTGGGAGGGCGCGGACGCTTCGGAGGTGCCCAACATATCGGTCTTGCGCATCGTGATTCTCCTGTCGATGAAAAGGCGCGGCGCAAAATTGCACCACCCAGCCACCGTAGACAGCGGCACCCGACGTACGCAAGTCGAACAACGCGAGGTGCGCTTTCAAACGTCTGCCGCCGTAACGCATAGCCATCACTGTCGCGCTGATTCGTCTTCGATGAATGACATTTCGGCGTCGACGCTTTTTCGTCGAGTGGTGTCGTTGCCGTCTAGAAGTCTCCCGAGTGCTTCTTCAAGTTTCGTCTTAAGGTTCTCTTAAGGGAGCCTCTCTACGATGACAGTCATGTTCAAACGTGGTCGTCGGTAAGGAGAGACTCATGCAGACTTCGAAGCTCACTCGTACGTTGGTTGCCGGTGCCGTGCTCGTCGCCCTGACGGGCGGCTATGTGGCCGGTCGTCAGCACTGGCAGACGCCTCTGACCTCGGAAATGGTCAGCGACGCGAGCGCTGCAAGCTCCCCGGCTACGACCCCGGTCGCCGCCCAAAATAGCCCGAATACCGCGCCCCGCATGCTGGTGCCGGACTTCTCGCAACTGGCGGAACAATACGGACCGGCCGTAGTCAACATCAGTGTGACGCACGATGGGAAACCTTCGGCGCAACGCGGCGCGGCTGCAAATCAGTCGAATCAGCTCCCGCCGGGCATGGATCCGAGCGATCCGCTGTTCCAGTTCTTCCGCCACTTCTACGGCGCGCCGCGTAACGACGGCGGCGACGGCGGCGACGGTGGCGACGACGGCAGCAGCGGGCCGACGCGCAGCCTCGGCTCGGGCTTCATCGTGAGCCCGGACGGCTACATCCTCACCAACGCCCACGTCGTCGACGACGCGAGTCAGGTGACGGTAAAGCTCACCGACAAGCGCGAGTACAAAGCGAAGGTCGTGGGCAGCGACAAGACGAGCGACGTAGCGTTGCTGAAGATTGCCGCCACGGATTTGCCGACGGTGAAGATCGGCGATCCGTCGAAGTCGAAGGCGGGTGAGTGGGTTGTTGCCATCGGTTCGCCGTACGGCTTCGACAACACGGTGACGGCGGGTATCGTGTCGGCGAAAGCGCGTGCGTTGCCCGACGAGAATTACACACCGTTCATCCAGACCGACGTGCCGGTCAACCCGGGTAATTCGGGTGGACCGCTGTTCAACCTGAACGGTGAGGTCATCGGCATCAACTCGATGATCTATTCGCGTACCGGCGGATTCCAGGGCTTGTCGTTCGCGATTCCGATCGACATGGCGATGAAGGTCAAGGGGCAGCTTCAGCAGTACGGCAAGGTGAGTCGCGGTCGTATCGGTGTGGCGATTCAGGAAGTGAATCAGTCGCTGGCGAAATCGTTCGGCCTGCCCAAGCCTACCGGTGCGTTGGTGTCGTCGATTGACAAGAACGGCCCGGCGGCGAAGTCGGATCTGAAGGCGGGCGACGTGATTCTGGCCGTCAACGGCGCGACCATCGAGGATTCGGTCCAGTTGCCGGAGAAGATTGCGGATATGCGTCCGGGACAGACGGCTACGCTTACCGTGTGGCGTAACGGCGCGAAGCAGGACGTCTCGGTCAAGATTGCTGCGCTCAGCGACAAGAAGGACGTGGCGAGTGCCGACGATTCTGCGACGCACGGTCGTCTGGGCCTGGCGGTTCGCGAACTGTCGCCGCAGGAAAAGCAGGCGGCGCAGGTGACGAACGGTCTGCTGGTCGCACGTGCAGGTGGTCCGGCGGAGCAGGCCGGTGTGGAGGCGGGCGACATCATTCTGTCGCTCAACGGCACGCCGGTGACAAGCGCCGCGCAACTGAGCGAGAAGCTCAAGAAGGCGGGCAATAATGTCGCGTTGCTCGTGCAGCGCGACGGGCAACAGATTTTCATCCCGGTCGATCTCGGCTAAGCCTCTGAGCATCAACACAGGCCCCGGGAAAGACGCCAAGGGATGCCACGCACTACCCGGGTACCGGCGGCAGCGCTGTCGGTACGAACCGCATCGCTTAAGTCATGCAAGGGGAGGTTGAATATGTGGCAACGACAATGGCAACGCTGGTCGGTGGCAGCCGCCACGGCCGCAGCACTGA
Organism: Pandoraea oxalativorans; assembly: GCF_000972785.3. Lineage (NCBI taxonomy): Bacteria > Pseudomonadati > Pseudomonadota > Betaproteobacteria > Burkholderiales > Burkholderiaceae > Pandoraea > Pandoraea oxalativorans. Next base: position 4,131,593 of record NZ_CP011253.3, on the reverse strand, counting down.
CGGGCAGTCTGGGCGGCATTTCCGTCGCGCATGCACAGGGCGGTACATTGCCCCCGACGATGCAGCAGGGCAACGTGACGTATGTGTCCGGTGGCATCGACAGCGACGAATCGGGCACGTTCAAGCGCGAAGCGTCGCGTTGGCCGCTGTCCATCACGATGGCTGCACGCGGCAATGGCGCGAACGAATACATTGCCGACGCACAGGTGCAGATCATGCATGGCGGCACGACGGTGCTCGATACTCGCGCGAAAGGGCCGTACATGCTGGTGAAGTTGCCCGACGGCGACTACACCGTGAAGGTGACGTACGAGGGCAAACCCATGACGAAGGATGTGAAGGTTTCCGCCAAGGGCCACGCCGTCGCATCGTTTCTGTGGCCGCACGAATGATGTGCCGATCGGTCGGGCGAATGTAGCGCCACGGATGTTCGATGCGTAAGTGGAGGTTACCCAGGCAGTACCAGGCAGTACCACTCTGCAACGAGTGAGCGAGTTGCGCCGCCATGTTCTTCATGGCGGCGCTTTTTTTTCGGCGTCGCTTTCGGCGTCGTTTTCGGCGTTGGAAAGGGGCGGGGCGCGAGGTGCCGAGCGCTCAGGCGGCGCTGGGGCACGCGGTGGCAGCGGGGGGGCCGTCTGCCCCGTCTGCCGCACTGTCGGTACGCAAGGCAAACGTCTGCGTGACGGCGATGCCGTTTTTGATCGCGGTCATCTCGGCAAGAATCGCCACGGCGATTTCGGCAGGCGTGCGCGCACCGAGATGCATGCCGACGGGGCCATGCAGCCGCTCGATCTCCGTCGTGCTCAGATCGAACAGCGAGAGCCGCTCGCGACGCCGCGCATTGTTCACACGCGAGCCGATCGCACCGATGTAGAAGGCGGGCGATTTGAGCGCTTCGAGCAGCGCCATGTCGTCGAGCTTCGGATCGTGCGTGAGCGTGAGCACGGCGCTGTGGGAATCGAGTTGCAGACGGACGATGAGATCGTCCGGCATCTCGCGCGAGAGTTCGGTGCCCTCGACCTGCCATTCGTCCGCATACTCGCTGCGCGGGTCGCACACGATCACGTGATAGTCAAGCGCGCACGCCATGCTCGCCACATATTTCGAGAGCTGCCCCGCACCGATCACCACCAGACGACGGCGCGGCCCATGCGATGTGATCAGACGCTCGCCGTCGAATTCCACGGGCGGTGTGTGGTGTCCCGGCGCCATACGGACCGCGCCGGTCTTCATATCCAATTCGCGCACGACGAGCCGGAACTGACCGATGCTGTCGAGCAGTTCGGGAATGCGCGACGTCTCACGCACGGGTTCGAGCACCAGTTGCAGCGTGCCGCCACACGGCAGCCCGAAGCGATGCGCTTGCTCGGCGGTGACGCCATAGCTGGTGATTTGGGGACGGTCCTGCGGCCAGTCGCCGGCGCGAATACGCGCGACGAGGTCGTCTTCGACGCAGCCGCCGGACACGGAGCCGACGAGATGACCGTCTTCGCGGATCGCGAGCATCGAGCCGACGGGACGCGGGGCGGAGCCCCAGGTGCGCACAACGGTGCCCAGCGTGACGAAAAAGCCCGCGCGCGTCCACTGCACGGCGGACTTCAGCACTTCCAGATCGACACTGTCCATAGCACTTTCCTTCGCCAATATGCGAGCGGCCGACCACTTGCCAGCGGGACACTGGCTGCCGATGGCTCTGTTACTGCGCCGCTCGATGTGATGCGGCGAAGTATATCGCGCCTTGGCTCGCGCTGTATTTCGGCGGATACTCCGGTCGGACGGAGTTCCGGTGAGGGTCGACGTGTGGCGGATCGACATCGCCACCCCGAGGAGACGATGCTGCGGCCGTGATCTGACGAGCGGTTACTCGTGTCACAATAGTTCGATGTTCGAGACAACGCCGCAATGCCGCAATATCCGTACGTCGCCACGTTGCGATGCTGCCATGCCACCTGAGGGAGGGACGTCCTTCGGGCGCAGACGCTAAGGAGAGAGGCAATGGAACTACAGAACAGTCGACAGTTACCCGTCGCGCGCGACGTCGCGTGGATCGCGCTCAACGACCCGGGCGTGTTGCAGGGATGTATTCCCGGATGCGAGTCGATCGAGCGCGTGGACGATACGACGTGGACCCTCGCAATCGCAGCGACACTCGGCCCCGTCGGCGGACGTTGGACCGGGCGCATCAAGCTCACCGACGTCATCGCGCCGACCTCGTACACACTGCATTTCGACGGGATCGGCTCGTCGGCGGGCCTCACGCGCGGTCAGGCCGCCGTCACGCTGCAACCGCAAGGACCGATGACCACATTGATGACTTACGACCTGAAGGCGCAGTTCGGCGCCGAGTACGCCAGGCTCGATACGCCGGAGGTCGACGGGGCGGCCGCCGCGCTCGCCAACGAATTCTTCCGACGCCTGACGGCAGCCATCGCACCGCACCACAAGCTGAACGATCCCATTGCCGCCGACGGCGAAGTGGCCGCCGCGCTGGCCACCGACGCCGCGGTGCGCGACATGCCTTCGACGCGGGGCAAGCTCTCGCGCTGGTGGCCATGGGCCGTGGCGCTGCTGATTCTGATCTTTATCGTCATGTGGGGCAACCATGCCAGTTGAGCGCCGTCAGGGCAAATCTGCGACGGCTGAGGTGTCACCCTCGCCACCACCGCCACGGCAGGAAGACGCTCAGCGCGACGCGCTTGCGCGCGAGTTGCTGGCGACGGCCGAAGCGCTCGAAGCGGCTGGCAAGGAGCCGGTGTCGCCGGGCGTGGCAGGGTACGACGTGCGTGTGCGCATTCGCGACGGCGAGACGCCGGTGTTTGGCCCGGGGCGTCTCACACTGCTGCGCGCCATCGATGCGACCGGGTCGATCTCGGCAGCGGCACGTCGTATGAACATGTCGTACCGCCGCGCATGGCTGCTCGTCGAAGCGATGAACCACGAATTTCGCGAGCCGCTCGTCACGCGCCACATCGGTGGCGTCTCGGGTGGCGGGGCACAGTTGACGCCGTTCGCACAGAACCTCGTCGCGCATTACGACACCCTCATCAAGGAAATCCGCTCACTGCTCGACGCCCACGTGCCGACCTTCGACGCGTATCTCAAAGAAGGCAACGCCGTCGACCCGGACGACGAGTGAGCCGCTCCTGAAGGCACCGGACGTCCATCGCGTCCTGGGCCGCAGGACCGTCGTCCCGGCCCGCTTCCCACGATTGCCCTGCTGAGCTGCCGGGCGCGGCAACACCGCAACACGGGAACACCGTTTGGCACCCGGTATTCCCCCTTGCGCCGTTCGTCACGAAAAAGTTAATTCTTCGTGAGGACTTCGTCACCGGCACGCGGCGACACTGACTCCATCGAACAACACTTCTGCGATGGAGACCGCGATGACCACGATGACGAAGTCGGTGCCCCCTGCGGCACAGCCTCCGGTGCGTCCCGCTACGGTTCAGCCCTGGTGGCTGCGCGTGACGCACTGGCTCAACGTGCTGGCCGTCGTCGCGATGGTCATGAGCGGCTGGCGCATCTATAACGCTTCGCCGATTTTCCCCTTCCGCTTTCCGAACGAGATCACGCTCGGCGGTTGGCTCGGCGGCGCGTTGCAGTGGCACTTCGCCGCCATGTGGCTGCTGGTTGCCAACGGTCTGATCTATCTAACGACGAACGCCGCAAGCGGCCGCTTCTCGCGTCGCTTTTTCCCGCTGACGCCGCGCGGTGTCGTGCGCGACCTCTTCGCGGCACTGCGCGGTCGGCTCACGCATGACGATCCCCGTCACTACAACCAGGTGCAACGCGCCGCCTATCTGTTCGCCGTGCTCGACCTGGTGTTGCTCGTCGCGTCGGGGCTGGCGGTATGGAAGCCCGTGCAACTCGGTTGGTTGTGCACGCTGTTCGGCGGCTTTCAGGGCGCACGCCTCGTTCACTTCATCGCGATGGCCGGCCTCGTGGGCTTCGTCGTCGTCCACGTGGCGATGGTGGCTTTGGTGCCCCGCACGCTGCGCACCATGATTACCGGACGCTGAGCGGGCGCTGCCCCTGTTCATCGAACGCCGACACCAAGGAAGCTCCGCCATGACGCACGAACGCAAGTCCTCGATCCTGATGTCCGACGCCCCGGTCGTGCGCGACGGCGAGGCGATTCTTCACGAAGCCCGTGCGCCGATGGCACGTCGCGTGTCCGAGCCGTCGCGCCGCGCGTTTCTCACACGGACGTTGTCGCTCGGCGGCGTCGCGCTGCTCTCCGGCTGTTCGCTCGACGACAACGCCAGCGTGGAGTCGGCGCTGACCAGGATCTCGCGCTGGAACGATCGCGTGCAGGCTGCGCTGTTCCGAAAGAGCGTGCTGGCCCCGACGTTCCCGGCCTCGGCCATCACGCGTCCGTTTCCGTTCAACGCGTTCTACACGATGGACGAGGCGCCCGTGGTCGACGAAGCCGAGTACCGGCTGGAGTTGTCCGGTCTGATTGCCGACAAAGCGCCGTGGCGGCTCGACGCCTTGCGCGACTTCGCCGCGCCGCGCGCGGCCGAACAGATCACGCGTCACGTGTGCGTGGAAGGGTGGAGCGCTATTGGACGCTGGGGCGGCGTGACGTTCGCCGACTTCCTGCGCCGCATCGGCGCGGACACCTCGGCGAAGTACGTCGGCTTCAAGTGTGCGGACGACTACTACACCAGCATCGACATGCCCACGGCGTTGCATCCGCAGACGCTGCTGGCGCTTACCTACGACGGCCAGACGCTGCCGCGGAAGTACGGCTTCCCCATGAAGCTGCGCATTCCGACCAAGCTCGGCTACAAGAATCCCAAGCACATTCGCGCGATCTACGTGACGAACACGTACTCGGGCGGGTATTGGGAGGACCAGGGATACAACTGGTTCGGCGGCAGTTGATGCGATGGCCGGGACGCTCGATTCGCTTCCCGGCTGCGTAGCGCTGCACGATTTACGGGACGGACAGGAAACGTCTCACTGGAAATTTCTCACTCTTGGAGCAAACGCAATGAAGACACGATATCTGGCAGTGATCGCAATGGGTCTGGCACTTGGCACGGGTGCCGCATTTGCACAGGACGCCATGGGCAAGGGCGACGCGATGGGCAAAGGAGACGCCATGGCCAAGCACGACGCGATGAGCAAGGGCGACGCAATGGGCAAGGGTGACGCCATGAAGAAGGGCGACGCGATGGGCAAGGGCGACGCCATGAAGAAGGGCGACGCAATGGGTAAGGGCGACGCCATGAAGAAGGGCGATGCGATGGGCAAGGGCGACGCGATGAGCAAGTAATCGCTTCCCAAAGCGAAAATAGCGACAAGGCGTCGCAGCGGTTTCCGTTGCGACGCCTTGTCCTTTTTCAAGAGGCGCGAGCGCGTTTCCAGTGCAACGCTAGCGTGTCAGCGCCACCGATTTGATCAGCAGGTACACGTCACGTCCCGGCGCGAGTTGCAGTTGATCCGCAGAGAAGCGTGTGATGCGCGCGCGAAGCACGGTATTTGCAGCGTCGCCGCAGAGCGTGGCACCGACCTCGACCGAGTCGCCAAGGTCGCGCAGCGTTGAGACGCGTGCGCGAAGCACGTTAAGCACGCTCGTGTCGACAGGGGCGGACGTCGCGACGGCCACATCGCGTTCGCGCACGAGAATGCGGCAGGCGTCTCCCGCCTCGCCACCCGCGCGGGCAACGCGCAACCGGATCGTGTCGCTGCCATTCACGGCAAGCTCCGTCAGACCGTATTGCGCGTCGTGAGCGACGATGCGCGTCTCAAGTACCGTGCCCGGAGTATCGATCGTGCCGTCGAGGGCGTCGCGATGCAGATTGAGCACATCGGCAGGTGCGCCCTGCGAAATCGTGCGTCCTTCCCTGAACAGCACCACCTGATCGGCCAGTCGCATGACCTCGTCCAGCGCGTGCGTGACATACAGCACCGGCAGCTTCAGTTCGTGACGAATGCGGTTCAGATAGTCGAGGACCTCCAGACGCCTGGCATGATCGAGCGAGGCCAGTGGCTCGTCCATGAGAAGCATGCGCGGGCACGACAGCAGCGCGCGGCCAATGCCCACCCGCTGCTTCTCGCCGCCCGAGAGCGCGCCCGGACGACGCTCGAGCAAGTGGCCGAGGTTCAGCACTTCGACGACGTGTTCGAGGGCGATTGCACCGCTACCTGCCGCAGCGACATCGCGACGTCGCAACCAGCGGCCAAAGAGCAGGTTCTGGCGCACGGTGAAATGCGGCAGCAGACGTGCGTCCTGAAACACGTAGCCGATGCGGCGACGCCAGGTCGGCAGTGCGATACCGGCGGCGCTGTCGAAGAGCACGTCATCGCCCACGACGATGCGCCCGGCGTCGGGTTTGAGCAGGCCGGAGACGGCGTTGACCACCGTGCTCTTGCCGCTGCCGGAGGGACCGAACAGGGCGGTCACGCCCATGCCTGCCGCAAACCCGGCGTCGAGTACGAAGCTGCCGAAGCGGTGTTGGAGGCGAACTTCAACCGTCATGACCCATCGCCTTGCGATTGCCGAAGCGAATCGACACTTCGGAGAAGATGAGCGTGGCGACGGCCAGTACGACCGAAATCGCGCACATGCGCCAGACCATCGCGTCGCCGTCAGGGACTTGTGTGGCCGTGTAAATCGCCAGCGGCAGCGTCTGCGTCTGTCCGGGAATGTTCGAGACGAAGGTGATCGTCGCGCCGAATTCGCCCAGAGCACGCGCAAAGGCCAGTACGAAACCGTGCAGCACGCCGGTCGCGGTGAGCGGCAGCGTCACGGTGAGAAAGGTGAGCCAGGGGCCCGCACCGAGCGTCTGAGCGGCCTGCTCGAGCTTCGTGTCGGACGATTCCAGCGCTTGCCGGATCGCGCGTACGAGCAGCGGAAAACCCATCACACCGGCCGCAAGCGCAGCGCCCGTCCAGCGAAAAGCGAAGGTGAAGTCGAACCACTCACGCAGCAGCTTGCCGATCGCGCCCTGCGCACCGAACAGAACGAGCAGCGCGAAGCCCACGACCACCGGTGGCAGTACGAGCGGTAAATGCAGGATGGCATCGAGCAACGCCTTGCCGGGGAATTTCCGGCGGGCGAGCAGCCAGGCGGCTGCGTAGGCCAGGGGCAGGCTGCAAAGCGTGCCCCACAGACCTACGCGCAGGCTAAGCTCGACGATGCCCCATTCTTCTGTGGTGAGGCCCATGTCGACCATGCCGAATTAAGGACGGCTGAAGCCGAAACGCTGGAAGGTGGCCTGTGCCGTCGGCGTTTGCAGGAATTTGAAGAACGGATCGGCGTCGGCGCGGTTGGCCTGCTTCGTCACGGCCACCGGGTAGACGATCGGTGCATGGCTGTCGGCGGGGAAGGTCCCCGCGATGCGCACGCGCTTCTCGGCGTTGGCGTCCGTCTTGTAGACGATGCCGTACGGCGCTTCGCCGCGGGCGACCAGCAGCAGTGCGTTGCGCACGTTGTCGGCGGCGGCCACCTTGCCCTGCACCTTCGACCAGATGCCGAGCTTCTCAAGCGCGGCCTTGCCATAGAGGCCAGCCGGGACGTGAGCGGGGTCGCCCATCGCGAGCTTGCCATTGCCGAGTTTGGCGTCGAGATCCGCGCCCGACTTGAGGTCGACGTCACCCGAGGTCGTGGCGGGCGCGATCAGCACCAGGTCGTTGCCGAGCAGGTTGGTGCGGGTCTTCGTGTCGATCAGGTCGTGCTTCTGCGCGTAGTCCATCCAGTCCTGATCGGCCGAGATGAAGACGTCGGCGGGGGCACCTTTCTCGATCTGGCGGGCGAGCGTCGAGCTTGCGCCGTACACGAGCACCGGCTTCTTGCCCGTCTGCCTGGTGTAGACGGCGGAAAGATCGTCGAGGGCGTCTTTCATGCTGGCGGCGGCGAACACTTGCTGGGCGGCGGCGTGGTCGGCAAACAACAGACTGGCGCCGACGGCGGCAACGCCGAGCACGCGGCCCAGCATGGCGGCAGTGGCATTCGAAGCCGGGGACGTGCGGCTAACAGTGACAGGGGGTGCGACAGCTTTCACGAAAGTGGTCTCCAGCGTGTGGTGGCAAGGCAGACTCGGCTGGCTCGGCGTTCGGCGCGCAGCGGGTGTCGGCTTATGGATACGGTCGGGCAGCGAGGCCGGACCTTCGGCTGCGCGGGGTGCACAACGCGTTGTGTAAGATTATATATAACGGTGCGGCGCTGTACAGCGATATGCCATATCACGGCACTCGAATGGCGCAGGGCGCGGCAATGCCGCGTCGCGAAACGGAGAATTCGGGACAATGTGCACGTTCGCCGGACATGGCGAACGCGAGAATTGGGCGTGACGTCCGCTAATTAATATATGTAGTAAATCGCAGGGGCCGCGAATGGGCCCCTGGGTCAAAGCTCAGACCGCCGCTGTCTGACCGCCCGGGCGCAACATCGCCGGGCTGGTGCGCAGCATGTCGAAGAAACCGTCGACCACGGCGTCGCACTCTGCGCCGAGATCGTAGTCGGGCAGGAAGAGCCAGTCCGACATCATGCCGACGACCAGCGCGTGCAGCATGATCGCCGCACGCCGCGTGTCGAGTGCTGCTGGCAACTGGCCGCGCTCGATGGCGCGTTCCATGTCGCGCGTGATGCGCTGCTTGCCGTCTGCGCAGGCTTCGCGCTGACGCTCCAGCACCGAGAGCATTTCGTTCGTGCATTCACACTTGTGGAACAGAATGTCCAGCACGCGTTGGCGGCGCTCGTTGCGTGCGGTTTCCTTGAGCACCAGCTTGCAGATCTCGTGCATGCGCTGCATCGGGTCGCCGTCTTCCGGCTCGGTGCATTCCTCGTCGATCATGCGCTCCATCGGCAAACGGATGCGATCCGTCATGGCGTTGAAGAGGTCGATCTTGTTCTTGAAGTGCCAGTAAATGGCGCCGCGCGTAAGGCTGGCGGCTTCGGCGATGTCGGCCAGCGAAGTGCGCGACACGCCTTTCTGCGCGAACACCGTCTCGGCGGTGTCCAGCAACAGATTGCGGGTCTCGATCGCTTCTTCTTTCGTTCTGCGGGCCATCGTCGTGTCACAGGGGCAGCGGAAATTTGTGAAATGTCATGTAAACCGCGCCGCACGATGGTGCGACGCAATATGATTTACATACATTCATGAATGTATCTATAATAGCAGCCGCTTGCTCTATTGCACAGGGACCATTTAAGCTGCCTCCTCCAAGGGATAACTCCCTGACCGGAGAGAGCGAATTGATGTAGCCGCGCCGCCTGATTGGGGGTTAGGTGCGTGAGTCAAGGTCGCCTGATGTCCCGGAGCCTGTTCGACGATCTCACACGAGTGCCAGCGTGCGCGGCCTGTGTCGCGCCCGGGGACGTCCTGTTGGCCCGCCCGTCCCATCCGGCGGGCCTGTCTCCGATGGCCCGCTCACCCGGGCCTTTTGGTATTTGCCGCCCGCTTTTGTGCGACGGGATTGCGGACCGGCCTTCGCCGTCGCAATCGTCGCAACGTTATTCGTCATTTTGTCTGACCGCATTCCATTTATCGGGGGCGTATATGCACGTCAAGAGAAGTTCACTGGGGATGGTCACTGCCGTCGCACTCGCGGTATTGACCCTGGCCGCGTGCGGCAAGAAGCCGCAGCAGCCGCAGGGCATGGTGCCGGAAGTCGGCGTCGTGACACTGCAACCCCAGAGCGTCACGCTGACGACCGACCTGCCAGGCCGTACCGCGCCCTACCGCGTCGCCGACGTGCGTGCGCGCGTCGACGGCATCGTGCTCAAGCGCGATTTCACCGAGGGCGGTGACGTCAAGGCTGGCCAGCGTCTGTACAACATCGATCCGGCAACGTATCAGGCCGCTTTCGAGAATGCCAAGGCAACGCTCGCGAAGGCCGTGGCGAATCAGGCGTCGACCAAGCTGCTGGCCGATCGCTACAAGCAACTGGTCGCCGTCGAAGCCGTGTCGAAGCAGGATTACGACAACGCGGTCGCCGCTGCACTGCAGGCCGACGCCGATGTGCAGGCCGGCAAGGCGGCCGTCGATACGGCGAAGATCAACCTCGGCTACACCGACGTGCCGGCCCCGATCTCGGGCCGCACCGGTCTGTCGCAAGTGACCGAAGGCGCTTACGTGCAGTCGGGCGCCGCCACGCTCATGACGACCGTGCAGCAGATCGATCCGATGTACGTGGACGTGACGCAATCGGCCGCCGACGGCCTGCGTCTGCGCCGCGCGCTGGCCGACGGCAAGCTGCAAAGCGCCGGCAAGAACGCTGCCAAGGTCGAACTGACGCTGGAAGACGGCACGAAGTACCCGCTCGAAGGCAAGCTGCAGTTCTCGGACATCACCGTCGACCAGACGACCGGCTCGGTGACCGTTCGCGCCATCTTCCCGAACCCGAACCGCGAGTTGCTGCCCGGCATGTTCGTGCACGCCAAGCTCCAGGAAGGCGTGAAGGAAGGCGGTCTGCTGGTGCCGCAACAAGGCGTGACGCGTGACCAGAAGGGTCAGCCGACGGCACTCATCGTGAACAAGGAAGGCAAGATCGAACTGCGTCAGCTCGTGACCGACCGTGCGATCGGCGACAAGTGGCTGGTGAGTTCGGGTCTCGCCGCAGGCGATCAGGTGATCGTGTCCGGTCTTCAGAAGGCGCGCCCCGGTTCGCCTGCGAAGGCAGTGCCGGCGCAGTTACCGGGTGCTCAGGCGCAACAGCCGGCGGGTGCGAGCGCACCGGCCGCTGCCAGCGCTTCGGGCGCCTCTCAGGCCGACGCCGCCTCGAGCGCCAAAGCCCAATAACGCGGAGCCTTATTCATGGCAAAGTTTTTTATCGATCGCCCGATCTTTGCTTGGGTGATCGCCATTGTCATCATGCTGGCCGGTGCGCTTTCGATTCTGAAGCTGCCGGTCTCGCAGTACCCGCCGATCGCACCGCCCTCCGTGCAGATCACCGCGACCTATCCGGGCGCTTCGGCGCAGACCGTGCAGGATACGGTCACGCAGGTGATCGAGCAGCAGATGAACGGTATCGATCACCTTGAGTACATGTCGTCGACGTCCGACGGCTCGGGTACCGCTCAGATCACGCTGACGTTCGCTCAGGGCACGAACCCGGACATCGCCCAGGTGCAGGTGCAGAACAAGCTGCAACTCGCCACGCCGCTGCTGCCGCAGCAGGTGCAACAGCAGGGTATCAAGGTGGCGAAAGCGACCAAGAACTTCTTGCTGGTGATCGGCGCGTATTCCGATGACGGCACCATGACCGACATCGACCTGGCGAACTATATTGCAGCCAACGTGCAGGATCCGATCAGCCGTGTGAACGGTGTGGGTCAGGTCCAGCTGTTCGGTTCGCAGTACGCCATGCGTGTCTGGGTCGATCCGCAGAAGCTCAACGGTTACAACCTGACCGTCATCGACGTCTCGAACGCGATTCAGTCGCAGAACGTGCAGATCTCGGCCGGTGAGCTGGGCGGCGCGCCTGCAGTGAAGGGCCAGCAGCTTAACGCGACCGTGACGGCGCAAAGCCGCCTGCAAACGCCGGAGCAGTTCCGCAAGATTCTGCTCAAGGTCAACAAGGACGGCTCGCAAGTGCGTCTGGGTGACGTGGCGCGTATTGAACTGGGTGGCGAGTCGTATCAGGTCGTGGCGCGTTACAACGCCAAGCCCGCAGCCGGTCTGGCGATTACGCTGGCCACCGGCGCGAACGCGCTGCAGACGGCCACCGCCGTCAAGCAGGCGGTCACCGAACTCGAACCGTACTTCCCGCAGGGCATGAAGGTCGACTACCCGTACGACACCACGCCGTTCGTGAAGATCTCGATCGAGGAAGTGATCAAGACCCTGATCGAAGGTATCGTGCTCGTGTTCCTCGTGATGTATCTGTTCCTGCAGAACCTGCGGGCAACGATCATCCCGACGATTGCGGTGCCGGTGGTGCTGCTCGGTACGTTCGGCATCATGGGTGCGGCAGGCTTCTCCATCAACACGCTGTCGATGTTCGGCCTCGTGCTCGCCATCGGTCTGCTCGTCGACGATGCCATTGTGGTGGTCGAAAACGTCGAGCGGGTGATGGCAGAAGAGGGGCTGAGTCCAAAAGAGGCGACGAAGAAGGCGATGGATCAGATCGTCGGCGCGCTGGTGGGCGTGGCGCTCGTGCTCTCGGCCGTGTTCGTGCCGATGGCATTCTTCGGCGGCTCGACCGGCGCCATCTATCGTCAGTTCTCGCTGACCATCGTGGCGGCCATGGCGTTGTCGGTGCTCGTGGCTATCGTGCTCACGCCGGCCATGTGCGCAACGATCCTCAAGCCGATCAAGAAGGGTGAGGTGCACGAGAAGCGCGGCTTCTTCGGCTGGTTCAACCGCAAGTTCGACAGTGGCTCGAAAGCCTATCAGGGGCAGGTGGAGCGCTTGCTCAAGCGCACCACGCCGCTCGTGATCGTCTACGTGGTGATCGTGGCGGTCGTCGGCTTCCTGTTCGTGCGCATGCCGACGGCGTTCTTGCCGGACGAAGACCAGGGTTACTTCTTCAACCTCGTGCAATTGCCGCCGGGTGCGACGCAGGAGCGTACGCTCGACGTCATGAAGCAGGTCGAGAAGCATTACCTGGAGAAGGAAAAAGACTCGGTTCGTTCGATCTTCACGGTGACGGGCTTCGGCTTTAACGGCCGTGGTCAGAACGTGGGTCTGGCGTTCACGATGATGAAGCCGTGGGAAGACCGTCAATCGTCCGACCTCAAGGTGCAGGCCGTGATTGCGCGTTCCTACCAGGCGTTCGCCAGCGTGAAGGACGCCATGATCTTCGCGATCAACCCGCCGTCGGTGCCGGAACTCGGTAACGCGGGCGGTATCGACTTCGAGTTGCAGGATCGTGCAGGTCTGGGTCACGACGCCCTGATGGCCGCCCGTAATCAGATGCTGGGCATGGCGGCGAAGAACCCCAATCTGGCGAACATGCGCCCGAACGGTCTGGACGACACGCCGCAGTACAAGGTGGACGTCGACGAAGAAAAGGCCGCTGCACTGGGTCTGTCGATTGCCGACGTGTACCAGACGTTGTCCGCATCGTGGGGCTCGTCGTACGTGAACGACTTCATCGACCGCGGTCGTGTGAAGAAGGTATACGTGATGGCGGAACCGAAGGACCGGATGCTGCCGCAGGACATCAACAAGCTCTTCGTGCGTAACAGCAGCGGGACGATGGTGCCGTTCTCCGCCTTCGCCACGGGCAAGTGGACGTATGGCTCGCCGCGTCTGGAACGCTACAACGGTGTGCCTGCCGTGGAAATTCAGGGTATGCCGGCACCGGGCAAGTCGTCGGGCGACGCGATGAAGGCAGTGGAAGAAATCGCGAAGCAACTCCCGCCGGGTATCGGTCTGGAGTGGACGGGTCTGTCGTTCGAAGAGCGTATTTCGGGCTCGCAGGCACCGGCGCTGTATGCGATCTCCATCCTGATCGTGTTCTTGTGTCTGGCCGCGTTGTACGAAAGCTGGTCGATCCCGTTCTCGGTGATTCTGGTGGTGCCGCTGGGCGTGTTGGGGGCACTGTTGGCCGCTACGTTGCGCGGGTTGTCCAACGACGTGTACTTCCAGGTGGGTCTGCTCACCACCGTGGGTCTGTCGGCGAAGAACGCGATTCTGATCGTGGAATTCGCCAAGGATCTGCAGGAGCAGGGCCGCACGCTGATGGAAGCGACGATGGAAGCCGTGCGACTGCGTCTGCGACCGATTCTGATGACGTCGATGGCGTTCATTCTCGGTGTGCTGCCGCTGGCGATCTCCAACGGTGCCGGCTCGGCGTCGCAGCACGCCATCGGTACCGGCGTGATCGGCGGTATGCTGGCCGCGACGTTCCTCGCGATCTACTACGTGCCGGTCTTCTTCGTGCTGGTGCGCAAGCGCTTCGCCCATGAGGATCTGGACACGGTGGAACATCCGGAAGCGCGTCATGAGGACCCGGACGCAACCACCGGTCCCGCCAAGGAAGGAAACTGACCTATGAAGCACAAAGCATTGCCGATGGCCTTGGCGGCGGCGTTTCTGGCAGGCTGTACCCTCGCGCCGCATTATGAGCGGCCCGAGGCACCGGTCGCCACGTCGTTCCCCACGGGCCCGGCTTACAAGACGCCTGGCGCGGCGAACCAGAACGGGGCCGCCGACAGCAATGTCGTGGCCGCCGATCTGGGATGGCGAGATTTCTTCGCCGATCCGCGTCTGCAAAAGCTGATCGAGATCGCGTTGGAGAACAACCGCGATCTGCGTGTCTCGATGCTCAACGTCGAAGCCGCACGTGCGCAGTACCAGATCCAGCGCTCGGCGCTGCTGCCCTCGGTGGGGGCGGCAGGTCAGGCGTCGGTTCAGCGCTCGCCGGCGGATCTGTCGGCGTCGGGGCGTGCGGGGATCAGTCGCAGCTATCAGGTCGGCGTGGGTTTCACGTCGTACGAACTCGATCTGTTCGGTCGCATCCAGAGCCTGAAGGATCAGGCGTTGGAGTCGTACCTGGCGAGCGAGGACACAGCCAAGGCAGCGCATATCACGCTCGTCTCGGAAGTGGCGACGGCCTACCTCACGTGGCTGGCCGATCAGGAGCTGCTCAAGCTTACGGCGGACACGCTCAAGAGCCAGCAATCGTCGTATAGCCTGACCAAGCGCAGTTTCGACGTGGGCACGGCCTCCGGGCTGGATCTGCGTCAGGCGCAGACGCCGGTCGATACGGCGCGTGCGAACTTCGCGCAGTACACGCGTCAGGTGGCGCAGGACGAAAACGCGCTGGCGCTGCTCATCGGCCAGCCGCTGCCGGCCGATTTGCCGCCGGCACGTCCGCTCGACGGGCAGGGCCTGCTGGCCGATCTGCCTGCCGGGCTGCCGTCGGACTTGCTGCTGCGCCGTCCCGACGTGACGGCTGCCGAGCACACGCTCAAGGGTGCCAACGCGAACATCGGTGCGGCACGTGCGGCGTTCTTCCCGTCGATTTCGTTGACGGCGAGTGCTGGCACGGCGAGCGCATCGCTGAGCAATCTGTTCAAGGGCGGGCAGGGTGCATGGTCGTTCGCACCGACCATCACGCTGCCGATTTTCGCGGGCGGGCAGAACATCGCCAACCTCGATCTGGCCAAGGTGCAGAAGCGCATCGAGATCGCCAACTACGAGAAGGCGATTCAGACGGCGTTCCGCGAGGTGTCGGACGGACTGGCTGCACGCGGCACGTTGGACGATCAGATTGCGGCGCAGGAATCGCTCGTGAAGGCGAGCGACGAGAGCTACAAACTCTCGGATATGCGCTATCGCAATGGCGTGGACAGCTATCTGAACGCGCTGGTCGCACAACGCTCGCTGTATTCGTCGCAGCAAACGCTGATTGCGACGCGTCTGGCGCGCTGGACCAACCTCGTCACGCTGTACAAAGCGATGGGCGGCGGGTGGGAAGAGCGCAGCGTTCCGGCCAATGCCGGCGCGGCGTCTGCTCCGGCAGCGTCTGCGTCGTGATCTCACGGCGGGATGTGAGGGCGGCTCGCGCTGCCTGACTGTCTCGCGGTGATGCAAGACTCGCAAGTCGAAACGCCCGGCCAATTCGAATTTGAATTTGCCGGGCGTTTTGCATTGACGGGCATGCCGCGCGTTGTGCGGTGCCGTGTCTCTGAGGAATCCGCTCAGTTCCCAAGAGGTTTAGACGCGGGGTTCTACGCTGGCCCCTACCTTGCGTAGGCCATCGTCGCTATCCTTGTTCGCGTTGTCTTCGCAACATCCCGAGCGTCGACGCGTGTGCCGCAATTGATTTTGCGGACATTGCCCGGTCGTCGCGCGGGTCACTTATAAGCTGACTGTTTTCCAGGGAGAGACACCATGAGCGATCTTCAAGCCCGCTTCGACGAGGCGGTAGCCCAATCCAAGACGCTGCCAGAACGCCCCGACAATCTGACGCTGCTGCGCATTTATGCGCTGTTCAAGCAAGGCACGGAAGGCGACGTTTCCGGCGCACGCCCCGGTGCGATGGACTTCGTTGCCCGTGCCAAATTCGATGCCTGGGAAATGCTCAAGGGAAAATCGAAGGAAGAAGTGCAAACGGCTTACGTCGAACTCATCGAGTCCCTCAAGGGGTGATGACGGTGCGTGCTTCGTCGATGCCCCTTACGCTTTCGAGTGAGGTAAGTGTGATGCTTAGGTGACGCGCACATGCGGCGCGACCCGCGACTATCGACGAGAAGAAAGACGGCGACTTCGGTCGCCGTTTTTTTTGGGCGATGACGGATGTGAACAGCGTGATGGTCCGCACGGGTGCGATGCGAGCGACCGGCGCGACGAAGATGGCGAGAACGGCGAGCGCCGCGCGGGCGACTGCGGCGATGTTTCTCGGGCATGGCGCGGTGCACGATCTCGTGTACGAGAAGTGAGGTCGCGCATAACGGGGCGGGTTTTGCGGTGTTGTCCGATTGGTTTGGGGAGGGTGGTGCGAGACGATGGGCACGTCGTCAACGAGTCGAGGAATCGCACCATGCAACAGGATCGCCACCACGTGCTGCAACGCATCGGGCATCACACGTCACGTGATGTACAGATGAATCGCGCGCGCGCACCGTCCTCACTGAGCGGTGCTGCACGAAATGAAGTCGGCGCGGCGCTGCCACACAAGTCAGGAACACGCCGATTGTCGCCACATACGTCGGGGAATGCGTCGGCATCGACACCGTCGAGACCGCGTTCGCCGCACTTCCGTTGTCGACGCAGGATGCGAGGGGCGGCGCTGCTCGACGTCTTGTTCACGATGACGGCGCTTGTCGCCGGTGCGCAGGGTTTCGCGCACTGGCAAGCGGCGGGCGGTGTGTCGTCGGCCGCCGGGACGGTTGCGCACACCGTAGTCACAACCGCTTTGCCTTCGCCTGCGATGCAAGGTGTCATGGCGGTTGAGCGTCTGCCATGACGACATCGCCAACGACTAGTCGTCTACCGGCAGGTAAGCGTCGCATGCACGGCTTCACCCTGCTCGAATGGGTGATCGCCATGCCGCTGGGTCTGCTGATCGTGATGGCTGCGACGGCGATCTATCTCGCGGGCATCCGACTATGGCGCGTGCAGGCGGAACGATACGAGGTGAACGAGCGTGCTGCGTTCGCGCTGAACCAGCTCACGCGTGCTGTGGGCATGGCCGGATATCGAAACTGGGATCCGTTGGAAGGTCCGATCCTCAACGCAGATCGATCTGTGCGACCCGGGCTAGGCGATTGGCCGTCACTGCGAGCCAGTGCCGAATGCGCAAGCACGGTGGACACGTGCCCGAAGCGTGGCTGGCAGGGCAGCACGATGCTGGAGGTGCAGTACCACGGTGCGGGCTTCGGCGACGAAAACGGCAATGGCAACGGCGCGGTGCAGAACTGCGGCGGGGCAACCGTCAGAGCGAGAAGCGATGGTGACGAACGTAACGTCAGTGCCTTCTACGTCGACAAGGGCGAAGACGGCGTCCCGTCGCTGTTCTGTCGATACGGCGACCGGGGATACAAGATCACAACGCTGCGTGCGGCGCAGGTACTGGTCGCCGGTGTCGAGGCGATGTATATCCGGCTGGGCGTGCGTGCCGGGGGCGCCGGACCATTGCGATGGATGACGCCGGCGAAGAGCGCGCGACGCAAGCCGCCCAGTGCGCCCGCAGGGTCCGGTGGCTGGGAGAACGTGGGTGCCGTGGCATTTTCGCTCGTGTTAAGGGGCGCACCGCGACGGGGGGGAAAGCAGCGTGCGGGTCGGACCGTCGAAGTCTTCGATGCGGCGTCCGGAGGTCGCGAGTACAAGTGGCTGACCAATGCCGGTGACGTCCATTTGCATGTGTTCACGGTGGTGGCCTACCGGCGCAACGATGGCGGGATTCGCGAGGAGGCGAAATGGTTGGTGTCTTCATCGTGATGTGGCTCGCGGCCCTGATGGCGCTGGCGGCCTCAGGCATGCAACATCGTGAACTGGCGACGCGCTTCATCGCGTACACGAACGACAGGGTGCTCGCTTTCGGCGCGGCGCACGATGCACTCCGGGCGGCTCGCGAGCGATTGGTCGGCGGCGCGGATGCGCCGGATATCGCTGCACCGTACGAATTCGACGAGGGGCCGCATGGCGTTATCGGCGCGCGTTATCGCGACGGAAGCCGCGAGCCCAATCAAATGGCGGGCTGGGTCGGGATTGGCTGGAATGACGTGCGCGTCGTCTCTGTGACCCGTGCGCGGTACTTCATCGAGCGAATTGCGTTCACCGAGTATTTGCCGGACGCGCGCGAGGCGAAGGCGGCAAGAGAGTCGCGCGTGCGCCGCTACCGCGTAAGCGCGATGGGATGCGGCAAGTTGCCCGGCACGAGAGTCTTCCTGCAAGCGATTTATGAGGTTCGTGCGTCTCATGGACGTCAGGCGGCGGGAGGTGCTGCGCCCATATCGTTCTCGTCGCGCAGGTTGAACTGGCGCGAAGTCGCGACGTGGCACGACAGCGCGATAACGACACAGGTGCCGGGGGCCGGACGTGAGCGTTGCGATGTGTGATGGGGGGAGCGTGTCCCGGCAGATCGATGGGAGAGGTAGGCCATATAGGCGATATAGATATCACGCGCGTGGCGCGCGTCCGATGCGTGGCGTCACGCTGATCGAATGCCTTGTGGCGATGGCGGTGCTTGCCGTTGCTCTGTTTGCTGTCGCGCCGTCGATAGAGGCGGTGCGGCGTCGCGTGGCAGTAGAGGCGACGGCGCGCGCATTTCTGGCGACGATGCAAGCGTCGCGAGCCGAGGCATTGGGGCGACATCGGCGAATCGCCATCGCACCGCACGACGGCGTGAGTCTGAACAGCGGTTGGGTGACGTTTGTCGACGAGAACCGAAATCACCGGCTCGACGCGGGTGAGACGCTATTGGGGCGTCATGCGCCGCTGCCCTCGGGCGTGAGTATCGAGGCGAGGTGGGGCTTGTATTACACGCAAGGGCTGGCATTCGCCGAAAGTGGCTTCATCCGGACCGAGGCGCGCAAATGGCTGTCGGGCACGGTGCGCATCGCGGGGCATGATCGACGCATCTGTATCACCATCAACGCCTACGGCCGCGCACGGGTCGCAAAGCGTTGCGATGCGTAGTCGGCCGTATGAGCGGGGGGCACGACCGCGAGTGCACGAATGAGGAGCGGCGCGGAGATGGCGCGGTGAGACAGAAGGGCGAGAAGGGCGAGAGGGGGGAGAGGGGGGAGCGGAGCGAGAAGGGGGGAAAAGAGCGAGAAGGGCGAGAAGGGCGAGAGGGGGGAGCGGAGCGAGAAGGGGGGAGAAGAGCGAGGAGTGGGCGCAGGGCGAGGAGGGCGAGGCAGAGGCGGAAGGGCAAACCGGACCTGGAGGCCGGTTTGCCGCAAATGCCGGTATTACATCAACGGCGGGGAGCCACGATCGTTGTCTTTGGCGGCTGTGCGCGATGGTGTTGTTGCGGGATTCGTTGAGGTCGCGGCGTCTGTCGAAGCGTCGGCTTGTGTCGACGATCCTTTCGTCGATTCCTGCCAGAGCTTGATGCCTTGCCACGCGAGCACCCCGAGGCTGCCCCACTTGAGTCCGCGACGGGCGATGCGTCCGATAGACGTGTGGGAGAGGCCCGTCAGCGCAATCGACGCCACCGAGCTGACGAGCGGATATCGTTCGAGCAGACCGCCGAGTTTGAGGCCGGAGTTGGCGAGGCCACCGAGGCCACCGAGGCCGCCGAGTCCGGAGAAGCGTGCGAGGCCGCCCGGCAACAGGTAGCGGACCCAGCGGAAGTTGCGCAGGCGCTCGCGCGTCACACGGGACGCCTGAATCAGTTCCGCACGCTCGACGGCAATGCGCGTGAGCACGATTTCCTTGCGGATGGCGAGGAGTTCGTGACGGGAGCGTCGCGACCGATGCGGGCGACGCGGTCGTTGTGGATGGTTCTGTTCCAGCGGCACGGGCGGGTCTCCTTCAGTCCGGACGCAGGGCGTCACGGTCCTTTTCGAACTCGGCCAGCGTGGCTTCGAACGGCATCGGGGCATCGCGCAGAATGTTGCGCGCACGCATGGCGCACCAGCTCGCGAGCAAGAGATACACGACGAAGATGCCGGTCATGGCCTGGAGCCGATAGGTGTCCCAGAAAATGACGATGACCAGTGCGGTCAGCGACACGAGGGCGAGAACACCGAAGAGCATGGCGGCAAGACCGAGAAATGCAACGCCCATCAGGCGTTCCTTCTCTTCGGTCAATTCAATGCCGATGAGTTCGATGCGCGACTGAAGGATCTCGAGCAACGCACCGGCGAGGCGCCGTAGCGAAGGCCGCGGCGGGGTCGTGCGATCATTGTCGGTCATGGGCTGGACGGGGCGGCCCACCCGACCCGTCGCACCGGTCAGGCAGGCTCCGCCTTTGGCAGAGTAGGCGAGGAAGTGACTTATGCCGATCGCGCTGACTGCGCGTATTCAGCGAGCTTACTTGCGGTTGAGCAGCAGGCCGATCACCACGCCGATACCGGCGGCGATGCCTACGGCTTGCCACGGATGATCGTGCACGTAGTCGTCCGTGGCGCGAGCGGCCTGCTTGCTCTTCTCAACCACAACGACCTGAACGTCCGACGCCTTTTCCTTGGCTTGCTTGAGCAGGGCGAGGGCCTTGTCGCTCAATTCGGAAGCACGCTCACCGGTCGTGTTGGCGGCTTGCTTGAGCAGGTCTTCGGCGTCGGCCAGTACGGATTTGATATCGGTCATGAACTTCTCCTTGTTGGTATGCACTTGCGACATAGTCGTTACCCGTTTCTGGGAGGAAAATGCGGAGGGTGTGCGACTGACATTGGGGTTATCGTACCGCTTTCAACGCGTCGTTGCCAGAAAACAACAGACTCGCCGCGGTATATTTCCAGAATTCATTTGGAACAAATTTTTTATTCGTTCTGACTAAGCTTAGCATCCTTTAGTCTTGATCCCACTGAGTGAAAGGTTCTCAAGGAGACCGTAAATGACATTGCGTTTGGGTGATATCGCTCCCGACTTCGAGCAGGATTCATCGATCGGCCCGATCAAGTTTCACGAATTCCTCGGCGATGGCTGGGGTGTCCTTTTCTCGCATCCGGCCGACTACACGCCGGTGTGCACGACCGAACTGGGTCTGACTGCAAAACTCAAGGGCGAGTTCGAAAAACGTAACGTGAAAGCCATCGCCTTGTCGGTGGACGATGCGGAGTCGCACAAAGGCTGGATCAGCGACATCAACGAAACGCAGAACACTACGGTGAACTTCCCGATCCTGGCGGACGGCGATCGCAAGGTTTCGCAGCTGTACGACATGATTCACCCGAACGCCAGCGAAACCGTGACGGTGCGCTCGCTGTTCGTGATCGATCCGAAGAAGAAGGTGCGCCTGATCATTACGTACCCGGCAAGCACGGGTCGCAACTTCGACGAAATTCTGCGCGTCATCGATTCGCTGCAACTGACCGACAACTACTCGGTCGCTACGCCGGGCAACTGGAAGGATGGCGAAGACGTGGTGATCGTACCGTCGCTCAAGGACGAGGCAGTGCTGAAGGAAAAATTCCCGAAGGGCTACAAGGCCGTGCGTCCGTATCTGCGTCTCACGCCGCAGCCGAACAAGTAATCGATGGGTGATGGATGGGCGGTTGCACGACGATGCGCCGCTCATGCCGAAGCAAGACATAAAAAATGCCAGCTCGCATGAGCTGGCATTTTTTGTTGGGTACGCGCCGTCCCTCGTTGGATTGACGGCCCGCGACATGCGGCTCGAGAAACGACGCGTACCCAACAACAGCGACACAAAAGCGGGGCGCAGACGGGGGGCGAACCGGTCGGACCCGGGAGACCGATACGTCATCGGCTCCCGAAGAGGGACCGCGAGTCCCCCGCACTTCTCGCGCTTCCTGTTCCCTGCGCGTTCGGGAATCAGAAGAACGCCTGAATACCCGTTTGCGCGCGACCCAGAATCAGGGCGTGGATGTCGTGCGTGCCTTCGTAGGTGTTGACCACTTCGAGGTTCACGAGATGGCGGGCGATGCCGAATTCGTCCGAGATGCCGTTGCCGCCGAGCATGTCACGCGCCAGACGCGCCACGTCGAGTGCCTTGCCGCACGAGTTGCGCTTCATGATCGAGGTGATTTCGACCGCCGCCGTGCCTTCGTCCTTCATGCGACCCAGACGCAGACAGCCTTGCAGGCCCAGCGTGATTTCCGTCTGCATGTCGGCCAGCTTCTTCTGAATCAACTGATTGGCGGCGAGCGGGCGACCGAACTGCTGACGATCGAGTACGTACTGACGCGCCATGTGCCAGCAGGATTCAGCGGCGCCCAGTGCACCCCAGGCGATGCCGTAGCGGGCCGAGTTCAGGCACGTGAACGGTCCCTTCAGACCGGAGACGCCGGGCATCAGGTTCTCTTCCGGCACGAAGACCTGGTCCATCACGATCTCGCCGGTGACGGACGCACGCAGGCCGACCTTGCCATGAATCGCGGGGGCCGACAGACCCTTCCAGTCTTTTTCCAGAATGAAGCCGCGGATCTTCTCCTCGCCGTTTTCGTCGGCGAGCTTGCCCCAGACGACGAAGACGTCGGCGATGGGCGAATTCGTGATCCACATCTTGCTGCCGCTCAGCTCATAACCGCCGGCGACCTTCTTGGCCCGCGTGGTCATGCCAGCCGGGTCCGAACCGTGGTTCGGCTCGGTCAGACCGAAGCAGCCGATCCATTCGCCGCTGGCGAGCTTCGGCAGGTACTTCTGCTTTTGCGCTTCGCTACCGAATTCATAGATCGGGACCATGACCAGCGACGACTGCACGGACATCATCGAGCGATAGCCCGAATCCACGCGCTCGACTTCGCGGGCAATCAGGCCGTAGGCCACATAGTTCAGACCGGGGCCGCCGTATTGTTCGGGGATCGTCGGGCCGAGCAGGCCGATCTCGCCCATTTCGCGAAAGATCGATGCGTCGGTGCGCTCGTGACGGAACGCTTCGAGCACACGCGGCGCGAGCTTGTCGTTCGCATATGCGGCGGCCGCGTCGCGAATCATGCGCTCGTCGGTGGTGAGCTGCGCGTCGAGCAACAGCGGATCTTCCCAGTGAAACTGTGCATTGCCTGCCATGACCCATCTCCTCGAATCAACTTGACGAAAGTTCCGCAATGCGGAACAATGTTCTGAAATCGAAGTTAGTTTAACACTAAAATTTTTTCCCGGGCAAACGGCCAGTGCATGCGCTGGCCGAATCTGTTTGATCATGTCCGACCCTGCTTGCCCGGTATGTTCAATGTGACTGCGAAGTCGATGCGGAGTGCGCGATGGCTGTGATCAAAACGTCCCTGTCTGCCCTTACCGGTGCGCCGGCTCATGGCGTATCGCCGTCGCACGACGAGCGCAAGTTCGTCACGGCGCTGGCGCGAGGCCTCGAACTGCTGCGCGCTTTCGGACCGGACGACATGCTGCTCGGCAACCGCGATTTCGCCGCGCGCACGGGCTTGCCGAAAGCGACGGTGAGCCGTCTGGCCTACACCCTCACCGAACTCGGCTACCTGCGCTACGACGTTGACCTCGGCAAATATGCGCTGGACGCGGGCGTGCTGGCCCTCGGCTACGCCTTCCTGAACGGCACGGATATGCTGACGCTGGCGCGTCCGCATATGCGCGCGCTTGCCAAAGAAATGGGATGTTCGATCTCGCTGGGCTGTCGCGAGGGCGTGGATATGATGTATCTGGAGACGATTCGCAGCGATTCCGCGCATCTCACGCTGGGTCTGACGGCAGGCTCCCGTCTGTCGATGCTGACCAGTTCGATGGGGCGCGTCTACCTCGCGGCCATGACGCCGACAGAGCGCGAGACGATGCTCTCGGATCTGCACGATGCCTACGACGCCAATCCCGCCGCGCTGCGCAACGTCGGCTGGGACGCGTTGCAATCGGGCGTCGACAAAGGGATCGAATCGTACAAGCGGGAGGGGCTTTGCTACTCGTTTCGCGAGTGGCATGAAGGCGTCAACGCCGTCGCCGTGCCGCTTCGCGACATCCGGCAAAACCGCTGGCTCGCGATCAGTTGCAGCGGGCCGTCTTCTTCGATTCCGGATGCTGTGTTTCGGGAGGAGATCGGACCTCGATTGAAACAGTTGGCCGCTCGTCTCAGCGGAAACGCTTAATCGGTCTGGGGTGAATCGGGTTGGGTGTCGCCCGCGGCGCTCCACTACCTTTTAAGTCGCACCGCGGGCGACACCCAACCCGATTCGTCACCGTCGTCGTTGCGATGACACCGAACGATCGACAACCGCGCCAAGTTTCCGGACATCCGATGGCGGTGATTGTCCGGCCCCTGACGTAGCGACTTAAAAGGTCTTGGAGCGGAGTCAGGGGCCGGGCAAGCGCCGCTGCCCCGGGTATGGGCAGGCGCGCTAACCGTTTCTAAACGACGGTTTTCACCACACAGCAAAAAAACTCACAGCAACGTCCGCACGTGCCAGAGCTCAGGGAACAACACCACGTCGAGCATCTTGCGCAGATAGGGCGCGCCATTCGTGCCGCCGGTCCCTTGCTTGAAGCCGATGATGCGCTCGACCGTCGTCACGTGACGGAAGCGCCACTGGCGGAAAGCGTCCTCGAGATCGACCAGTTCTTCGGCCATCTCGTATAGCTCCCAGTGTTGCGACGGATTGCGATACACCTCAAGCCACGCGGCTTCGACGGTCGTGTCGTGCGGTGTCGGCTTCGTCCAGTCGCGCTCGAGACGCTCCGGTGCAATCGCAAAATCGCGGCGCGCCAGCAGGCGCACCACTTCGTCATAGAACGACGGTGCGTTGAGTGCCGCTTCGACCTGCTGATACAGGTCCGGGCGATGCGAATGCGGCGCCAGCATTGCCGCATTCTTGTTGCCCAGCATGAACTCCAGAATGCGGTACTGATACGACTGGAAGCCCGACGAGCTGCCCAGCGACGGACGCATCGACGAATACTCCGATGGCGTCATCGTCGCCAGCACGCTCCACGCCTGCACCAACTGCTCGAGAATGCGCGACACACGCGCCAGCATCTTGAACGCTGGCGGCAGTTCGTCGTTGTGAACCGCCGTTCGCGCCGCCTGCAACTCGTACAGTGCGAGCTTCATCCACAGTTCACTCGTCTGATGCTGAATGATGAACAGCATCTCGTTGTGGTCCGTCGAGCGGGGATGCTGGGCATTCAGAATCGGATCGAGCGACAGGTAGTCGCCATAGCTCATGCTCTTCGAGAAATCGAGCTGTGCGTCGTGCCACTGCGTGGCGTTGGCAGACGTACTGGCGGACGTG
The DNA here is from genome assembly GCF_000972785.3 of Pandoraea oxalativorans. NCBI lineage: Bacteria > Pseudomonadati > Pseudomonadota > Betaproteobacteria > Burkholderiales > Burkholderiaceae > Pandoraea > Pandoraea oxalativorans. The sequence continues at coordinate 4,106,368 of NZ_CP011253.3, read as the reverse complement.
GCGGACGCGCCGCCAGTCGATTCGCCTCCATGCCCGAACGGGCACCCGCCCTGCGTGGGCGAGTCGGACGTCGGCGTCGTAGTCTTGGGGGACGGATTGGTCATGCTGACAACTCCTCGCTCAGGTCACCGCGCCACGGCGACGGAACTCGGGCTTGTCCCACGAACCGGTGCTCAGCACGTCGCGCAGAATCTCGACCGAATCCCACACGTCGGCAAAGCTCGTGTACAGCGGCGTCATGCCGAAACGCATGATGCGCGGCTCACGGTAGTCGCCGATCACGCCGCGCGCAATCAGTGCCTGAATCACTGCGAAACCTTCCGGATGCTCGAAGCTCACCTGCGAACCACGCGACGCGTGATCGCGCGGCGTCACCAGCGTCAGCGGGAAATCGGCGCAACGCGCTTCGACCAGCTTGATGAACAGGTCGGTCAACGCGAGCGACTTGCGACGCAATGCGTCCATCGACGTTTGCGCAAAAATGTCCAGACCACACTGCACCAGCGACAGCGAGACGATCGGCTGCGTGCCGCACAGGTAACGGCCGATGCCGTCGTCCGGCGTGTACTCCGGCGTCATCGCGAACGGCGTGCGGTGGCCCCACCAGCCCGACAGCGGCTGCCAGAACGTGTCCTGATGCTTCTTGTTGACCCACACGAACGCCGGTGAGCCCGGGCCGCCGTTCAGGTACTTATACGTGCAACCCACGGCGTAATCGGCGTCTGCGCCGTTCAGATCGACCGGCACAGCCCCGGCCGAGTGGCACAGATCCCACACCGCCAGCGCGCCGCTCGCATGAATCTCGGCCGTGCGCGCCTTCATGTCGTACATCGCACCCGTGCGGTAGTTCACGTGCGTGAGCAGCACCACGGCGACGTCGTCGCCCAGCGCGCTTTGCAGTTCGTCCGGCGAGTCGATCAGACGCAGCGAGTAACCGTCGTCGAGCAGACGCGTCAGCCCTTGCACGATGTACAGATCGGTCGGGAAGTTGCTGCGCTCGGAAATCACGACGCGGCGCTTGGGCGAACGCTCACGCTGCGCGTCGAGCGCGGCGGCCATCACTTTGAAGAGGTTGCTCGACGTGGTGTCCGTCACGACGACTTCGCCCTTGCCTGCACCGATGATCGGAGCAAGGTTGTCGCCGAGCGTGCGCGGCAGCGCGAACCAGTCGGCTTCGTTCCAACTGCGGATTAGGCCCACGCCCCATTCGCCGGTAATCACTTCCTGCGCGCGCTTGGCCGAGGCGATCGGACGCGCGCCCAACGAGTTGCCGTCGAGATAGATCACATTGGGCGGCAGGTCGAACTGTGCGCGCAGCGGGGCAAGCGCATCGGCCGCGTCGAGGGCCAGACAATCGTTGCGAGAAGACGTCATGGTTTGCGTAGTGGAGTAATGAGTAAAAGCGTTGAATGAAAAAAGAAAACCGTGGGCGCCGCGATGCTCAGAGTGCGCGAAGCACTGCGCGCACCGGACTCGCATCGAGCCGCATGAACTTCAGCGGCAGCGCGATGAGTTCGTAATCGGCCGGTGAGATGGCGTCGAGCACCAGCCCTTCGAGGATCGCCATGCGATGCGCACGAATGCGGTGATGGGCGTCCATCGTTTTGCTCTGCTGCGGGTCGAGCGAGGGCGTATCGATGCCCACGAGCTTCACGCCATGCGACGCCAGCAAATCGATCGTCTCCGGCGCAACGGCGCAAAACTCGCTGTCCCAGTGCGAGACCGGCGCTTGCGTGTAAGTGCGCAAAAGCACGCGCGGCGGAACGTTGGCGAGGTGCGGCGCGACCATCTCCGGCGTGACGACCGGCGACGCGCCAATGCAATGGATCACCCGGCAAGGCCCCAGATACGTCTGAAGGTCGACTTCGCCGATGCAAACGCCGGCGTCGTCGTAATGACGCGGGGCATCGGCGTGCGCGCCAGTGTGTGGCGAGAGCGTGATGCGGCCGACGTTGACCGGGCAGCCGGGGCCGATCTGCCACACGGCTTGCTCGGTCAGCGGCGTGTCGCCGGGCCATACGGGCGTGTCTGCGGACAAGGGCGCGCTGATGTCCCACACGCGACGCTCGGTCGCAGTGGCCACATCTGCGGAGTTGGCCGCCATATTCGGTGCTTCCGAAGCGTTCGAAACGTTCATACGCAAGCGCTTGGTGAGGCGCGTTTTGTGGAGGAAGAAATCCCGGATAGTGTAGGAAATTCTTCGCCGCAGGTGCTTGCGTATTCGAATGCTCAGGCCGCTGGAATTGAAGTCAGGCATACATTTACGCCGATTTCGCGGTGGATTCTTTTAAGTTTTTCGAATTTGATCGAATTCGATGCGAGTTCACCCGAATTCGTTGGCGGGGTACGGGGAGGGGGAAGGGGGGAGGGGGGGAGTGCGAGGGGAGTGCGTAAGCGAGGAGGGCGACTAGCGTCGATCCGTCATCTGATCGATAAGCTCGCGCAGCGCTTCCTTGAGTTGTGCCGACTGCGGCTCACCGAATCGTGCGAGCACACTCGCCTCATGACGTCGCGCACCTGCCAGCAACGGGGTGACGTGGGCGATGCCCGCCTCGGTGAGCGAGACCAGCGATTGCCGACGGTCAGTGGCGCTCTCGCCCCGCACGACGTCGCCCGACGCTTCGAGCCGGTCGACGACCTTGGTGACGGTCGGCTGCTTGGCGAGCACGATGTCCGCCAACTGATTGATGATGCGCGCCTGCCCGTCGGACAACGTGGCCAGCACGCGCCACTCCAGCACGCCGAGCCCGGCGGCGGCCACTTCGCGGTGAAACTCGTCCGACACGAGCGCGCTCGCACGGGCGAGCAGATACAGCAGATAGTCGTCGACGAACGGCGTGTCGGAGGAAGCCGGGGTCGCCGAGGTAACCGGCCGCGCGACGGACATGAGGTGACTCAGCCCAGCGACTGCGGTTTGTGGAAGCCGCCCGCGTGGAAGATCAGCGGCATGCGCTCTGCAACCTCCGTATGCACGCCACAACGCTCCACCTCACCCACGAAGATGACGTGATCGCCTTCGTCGTAACGGCTGCGGTTGTGACATTCGAACCAGGCAAGTGCACCGTCCAGCACCGGTGTGCCCGACGCCGACAGCGTGTACGGCACGCCCGCGAACCGGTCGCCCTTCATCGTCGCGAAGCGCTTGCACAGGTCGAGCTGATCGGCAGCGAGCACGTTCACGGCGTAATGCGTGTTTTCGCGGAACACGGGCATGCTGCCCGCACGCGTGGCAAGACTCCACAGGATGAGCGGCGGCGTGAGCGACACCGAATTGAACGAACTGGCGGTGATGCCGATGAGCGAGCCGTCGTCGGCCCGCGTGGTGATCACGGTGACACCGGTCGCAAATTGACCGAGCGCACTGCGAAAAGCTGCGCTGTCGAAATCAGGCGCCGAAGCGCGATTGGCGTTCACTTTCCCTGCACTCCCGTCCGGCTAATTTGATCGGGTTGATTTGTATGAATATTCATATACTATGGCACGAACAACAGATCGACAAGACGCGTGATGGCCAACGCTGCCCGGCAAGGGCGCAAGGGTCGGACGCTCAGGAGACGATATGCTGATCGAGCGAATCGAGCATAAGTGGATCGACGTATTTGCCGAGACCTTGCGGCGCTGCGACATACGACCCGGTGATGTGGTGGCGATTGTAGCTGAAACGCAATCCCGGCCTGTCAATGTGGAATTGGCGCAGTTGGCCGCCGAGGCGCTTGGCGCAAGGCCGTTCCGGCTGGTCGTGCCCAGTGCGCGTGTCAGTGCGCCGGTGCCGGTGCGCTCGACCGGGGCAAGCGACGCGCTGGGGCAACTCGCCCCTGTCGTGGCCGCCCTCAAGGCGGCGACGCTCGTCGTCGACTGCACCGTCGAAGGCCTGTTACATGCGCCCGAACTGCCCGAGATTCTGGGCGGCGGTGCGCGCGTGCTGATGGTGTCCAACGAACATCCCGAAATTCTGGAACGCTGCGCCACCGACCCGGCGCTGGAGCCGAAAGTGCGCGCTGCGATCAAGCGTTTGCGCGGTGCAGCGCAAATGCATGTGACGTCCGCTGCCGGTACCGATTTGCGCATCGGACTTCGCGACGCGCGTGTGGGGGGCGTCTGGGGCTGGTGCGCCAAACCGGGGCAGGTCGCGCATTGGCCCGGCGGTCTCGCGCTGGCGTTCCCTGCTGCGCATAGCGTCAACGGCCAGCTCGTGCTCGCGCCGGGGGACATCAATCTCACCTTCAAACAATACTTGCGCGATCGCATCGCGCTCACCGTCGAGGACGACTATGTCGTGGCTATCGACGGCGAGGGCGTGGACGTCGACCTCATGCGCGATTACTTCGCCGCGTGGGGCGACCGCGAGGCGTACGCCGTGTCGCACGTCGGCTTCGGCCTGAACCCGCGCGCCCGCTGGGAGGCACTCGCCTGCTACGACAAGCGCGATTGCAACGGCACGGAGCAGCGTGCCTTCGCAGGCAATTTCCTTTATTCGACGGGGGCCAACGAGGTCGCGGGACGCCATACGCTGGGCCATTTCGACCTGCCGCTGCGTAAATGCACGATCGCCCTCGACGGCGACGTCGTCGTGCGCGACGGGCAACTGCAAGGCGAGTTCGCCTCATGACGCCGCCCACGATGGCCGCGCCTGCCTACCGGGAGGCTGGCGACGGTCCGCTCACGCTCGTGCTGCTGCACGGCATCGGCGGCAACCGGCACGTGTGGCCTGCGCAGTTCGACACGTTTGTCGCTGCGGGTTACCACGTCGTGGCGTGGGACATGCCGGGCTATGGCGAGAGCGCCATGCCTGCCGAGCCGACGATGGCGGCGCTCGCCGATAGCCTTCGCACGTTGCTCGATACGTTGCGCTCGACGTCGGAGGCATCGGACGCGCCACGCTTCGTCCTCGTCGGACACAGCATGGGCGGCATGGTGGTGCAGGAGTTGATGGCGCGCGGCGCACCTGCGACCCGCGACGTCGCCGCCCTCGTGCTGTGTGGCACGTCACCGGCCTTCGGCAAACCGGACGGCGACTTCCAGCGCGAATTCGTGCGTCAGCGCACAGCGCCGCTCGACGCGGGCAAGACCCTGCGCGAGATGGCCGAAGCGATCATACCGGGCATGCTCGGCGAGCCTGATGACGTGACGCGCGCGAGCGCGCACGCACTGGCCGTCGACGCCATGGGCGCGCTCACGCCACCGGCCTATCGCGCCGCGTTGCAGGCGCTCGTCGGCTTCGAGCAGCGCGCGGCACTGGCGCGTCTGAATGTGCCGGTGTTGCTGATCGCGGGCGAACACGACACCAACGCGCCGCCGAAAGTGATGGCACGCATGGCCGAGTCGATTCCCGACGCGCGCTACGTCTGCCTGCCCGGCGCAGGCCACCTCATGAATCTGACACACCCGGCCGCCTTCGACGCCGAGGTGCGCACCTTCCTCGCAACGCTCTAGAACAAACATCAGGAGACAACCGTGGCCTATCAGCCTCCCTCGATCGTCGGCGAGCACTTCCCGCTCACGGACAAGCAGCGGCGCCTGCTGGCGCTGGCAGAACAGGTCGGCCGCGAGTCGCTCGCGCCGCGCGCGGCGCGCTGGGACCGCGAAGCGTCGTTTCCGTTCGAGAACTACGACGACATGCGCGCCGCCGGTCTGCTGAAGTTGTGCATCCCGGAAGAAGACGGCGGGCTGGGGGCCGACTTCGCCACGTACATGATGGTGTCCGCCGAGCTGGGCCGCCATTGCGGCGCGACCGCGCTCACGTTCAACATGCACACCTGCTCGATGATGTGGACGGGCATTCTGTCCGACGATCTCGACATGACGCCCGAGCAACGCACCGAGCATGCGGGCTATCGCAAGCATCACTTCGCGCGCGTGATTCAGGATGGTGCGATCTACGCGCAACCGTTCTCCGAAGGCAGCGCGGCCGCCGCCGGCAAGGCCCCGTTCGGCACCACGGCGACGAAGGTCGACGGCGGCTGGAGGATCAACGGCCGCAAGATCTTTGCGTCGCTCTCGGGCGCGGCGAACTACTACGGCGTGCTGTGCACGGAAGACAAGCCCGAGCTGTCGATGAAGGACACGTTCTACATCGCCGTGCCGGGCGACGCCCCGGGCGTGACCGTCACCGGCGACTGGGATCCGCTCGGTATGCGCGGCACCGTCTCGCGTACGCTGCTCTTCAAGGACGTGTTCGTCCCGGACGAACTGCAACTGATGCCGCGCGGCGTCTACTATCAGGCGGCGAGCCGCTGGCCGCACATGTTCATGACGCTCGCACCGACCTATATGGGGATCGCGCAGGCGGCGTACGACTTCACCGTCAAATACCTGCGTGGCGAAGCCGACGGCATGGGCGCGCCGGTCAAGCGTCGCATGTATCCGACCAAGCAGATCGCCGTCGCGCAGATGCACATCATGCTGGAGCAAACGCGCGCGCTGTTCCTGCGGGCCTTGCAGGACGGCCGGGCCGATCCGGGCAAGGAAGCGCGCTTGCGCGCGTATGCAGCGCAGTACACGATCATGGAGAATGCCAACGAGTTGTGCCGTCTCGCGATTCGCACGTGCGGCGGCCAGTCGATGCTCAAGACCTTGCCGCTCGAACGCATGTATCGCGATTCGCGTTGCGGCGCGCTAATGTTGCCGTGGACAGCCGAGCTGTGCCTCGACCGCATCGGTCGCGAGGCGTTGTACGAGCCGGGTGAGCGCGACGAATAAGTCATCCAGGGCGAAGCGCGCGCTTCGCCCATCCGGAGTGCCGTGGTTCAGCGAATCGGCGAGCTCGCCAGGTGGCGATGGCCTCGCCGTCTCTCTTGTGACGGAGAAGAAGTTGACGCCTTTTGTAGAAGCGCTTGCCCGTCATGCGCGCGCCACGCCCGAACGGCTGGCGCTGCGCTGCGGTATCGGTGACGAAGCCGTCACGACCGACTACGCCGCCTTGTGGCGTCGTGTCGAGCGTGTTGGTGGTCATTTGCGCGAGACGTGGCGCATTGCGCCGGGCGACCGCGTCGCCTGTCTCGGTCTGAACGACGCATTGCAACTGGCGCTGCTCTTTGCCTGCGCGCGCGCCGGTGCCATTTTTCTGCCGCTGAACTTCCGGCTCGCCGTGCCGGAACTGGCCGCCATCGTGCGTCATGCGGGCGTGCGCGTGCTGTGGTTCGACGCCACGCATCGCGACGCCGCACGTCAGATTCGCGATCTGCTCGAACAGGACACCATCACCGATTTGCCGCCGCCGGCCATTGCGCCTATCGACGGCCTGATTGCCGTGCCGTCGGTCAAGCCGGTCGACTACCCGGACGTGCCACCCGATGCGCCCGTGCTGCTCGCCTACACGTCCGGTACGACCGGCGAACCCAAGGGCGCGTTGCATACGCAGGCCGGGCTGCTGGCCAATGCCGAAGCGAGCTGGTGGTCGCACGACATGCGTGCCGACGATCACATTCTTTCGACGCTGCCGATGTTTCACGTCGGCGGTCTGTGCATTCAGACGTTGCCCGCGCTGCTCTGTGGCGCGAGCGTCACCCTGCATCCGCGCTTCGATCCGGCGGCGTGGCTCGCCGATGTCGCACGCCATCGTCCGACGCTCTCGCTGATGGTGCCCGCCACCCTGCGCGCCGTGCAAACGCACCCGGCGTGGGGCGCGAGCGATCTCTCGTCGCTGCGGGGCGTCATGGCGGGATCGAGCGTCGTGCCGATGTCCGCCATCGACGCCTTCCACGCGCGCGGTATTCCGCTCGGGCAGGTGTATGGCGCAACGGAGACGGGGCCGGTGTCCATCGCATTGCGCTTCGGCGAGGCGAAGGCGTACCCCGGCGCGGTCGGGCGGGCGTGTCCCGGCGTGGAAGTGCGTCTGGTCGACCCGGCAGGGCAGGACGTGGCACCGGGCGACGTCGGTGAAATTCTCGTGCGGGCGCCGAACGTGATGCGCGAGTACTGGCGCGCGCCCGATCACGCGTCGTTCGACGACGGCTGGTTCCACTCCGGTGACCTGGCGCGCCTGCGCGAAGACGGTTGCTTCGAAGTCGTCGGCCGGAGCAAGGACATGATCATCTCCGGGGGCGAGAACATCTATCCCGCCGAAATCGAGAACGCGCTCGTCGATTGCCCGGGCGTGCTCGAAGCGTCGGTCGTCGGCGTGCCGGACGAACGCTGGGGTGAAGTGCCGGTGGCCGTGGTCGTGACGACACCACAAGCGGGTGCGACGCAGGCGTCCGTACTCGACTTTCTCGGCGCGCGCATCGCGCGCTTCAAACTGCCTCGACGCGTCGTCATTTTCGAGAACCTCCCCAAGAGCGCACTTGGGAAAGTGCAAAAACCGATTCTCATCGAGTGGCTATCGGACGCCGCGAATTCGCAAATGACTACCAGGAGTCGCTAATCAGAAGCTTTATTCAAATTTTGCTTAAAAGCGCCGGATGCCTTGTCAAACAAGGGTTTCGGCGTTTTTTTATGGTGGGCTTCCGCGATGCATAAGGGAAAGTCCCTATGCGTAATCTCCCAATTTGTTACCATCCGATGAGAATCACATTTTTTACTTTGGGAATTGCATCGCAAGATAGCGCCCATGTCGTCATCGGCGGCACAGCCTGCTGATTTTTTTGCTTTCTTTGGTTTTTGAAGACGATGGACACCACCGAAGCTCATTCGGTCTCCGAGCGCGTACTGCAAGTCCTCGTGACTGTAGCGCGTCATGGACGCCCGATCGCGGCACGCGAGATCGCCGCGCAAACGAGCCTGCCGCTCTCTACGGTTTACCGCCACCTCGTTCCGCTCAAGAAGTGGGGGCTGGTACAAGAGCACGCCCATGAGGCGCTCTACGAACCGGGTCCGGTCGGCGTGCAATTGGCGTGGGGTTTCGACCACAACTCGCATCTTGTGACTCAGGCACGGGAAGAGATCGACGCCCTCGTGCAGCGCACCGGGGAGACGGTCGGTCTGCTCGTCGCCGCCAACGGTCAGGTCGTCTGCCTCGACATGCACGAGAGCGAGCAATCGCTGCGCTGCTCGTTTGCAAAAGGCCGTGCGCACCCGCTGGTGCATGGCGCCTCGGCCAAGGCCTTGCTCTCCTTCCTGCCCCAGACAACCCGCGAGAATCTGATTGGCCGTCAACTGGCTGGCCAGCCCGTCGCGCAGGAGCGTCTGGCCGCGCAGATCGAAGAGATTCGCAAGCAACGGTACGCCGTGTCGGAGAGCGAAGTAGATTTCGGCGTCTGGGGCGTGTCGGCCCCGGTCTTTGCCGCGAAGGAACGTCTGGAGGGCACCATCACGCTGATGGCGCCGGCCGTGCGTGTGGCGCAGCGCCACGAAGAGCTGATCCGCCTCACGGTGGCGGCAGCCGAGCGTATTTCGAATCGATTGCAGTACTTTTAACCGGTTTTTCCGAACCGAGACTACACGAAGGAGTACCAGATGAAATTGCGTCACATCCTGTTCACGATGGCGCTGGCCGTCACCTGCTCGAGCAAGGTCTTCGCTGCTGACGACGTGCTGCGTGTTGCCACCGACGCCACGTTCCCCCCGTTCGAATATGTGGATAACGGCAAGCGCACCGGCTTCGACGTCGAAATGGTCGAAGCGCTGGGCAAGGCCATGGGCAAGAAGGTCGAGTGGACGGATATCGACTTCAAGGGTCTGATCCCGGCCGTGCTGTCCAAGCGTGTCGACGTGGCCGCTTCGGCGATCTACATCACCGACGAACGCCTGAAGGCCGTGAACTTCACGCACCCGTATTACACCGGCGGTCTGGCCATCATGGTCAAGGCCGACAACACCAGCATCAAGGAACCGGCCGATCTGAACGGCAAGAAGGTGTCGGTGCAGGTCGGTACGAAGTCGGTGCAGTTCCTGACGGAAAACTACCCGAAGGTCGCGCGCGTGGAAGTCGAGAAGAACGACCAGATGTTCGAACTCATGAAGATCGGCCGTGCCGACGCCGCTGTGACGGGCAAGCCCGCAGCGCTGCTGTACGCCAAGGCCAACCCGAGCGTCAAGGTGCTCGACAAGACCCTGACCGTCGAGCGTTATGGCTTCGCGCTGCGCAAGGACGACAAGGCGCTGACCGAAGAAATGAACAAGGCGCTGGAAAAGGTGCGTGCTGACGGCACGTACGCCGCGCTCGTGACCAAGTACTTCGGTACCTCGAAGTAAGTCGCGTCATTCGCATCACGTATTACCCGAGCAATACCGGGCGGGCTGGCCGTCGCTTCTGCTGGAGTGACGTCGCCCGCCCCTGTAATAAAGCAATAGCGCAGTAGAGCAACTGACGGAGTACGCATGGAACTCGATTTTTCGCCGGTGTGGGCAAACTGGACGGACCTGGCGCGTGGCGCGCTCGTGACCGTCGAAGTCACCGCCTGTGCCCTGGCCCTCGGCTGTGTCCTGGGTTTGCTGGTCGGCATGGGCCGACTCAATCCGGCCAACCGCATTCGCTACGGCATCTGTACCGCTTACGTCACGTTCATTCGTGGCACGCCGCTGCTGGTGCAGCTTTTCATCCTGTTCTTTGGTCTGCCTCAGTTCAATATTCTGCTGCCGGCGTTTGTGTGCGGCGTGCTGGGTCTGGGCATCTATAGCGGTGCTTACGTCTCGGAAATCGTGCGTGGCGCCATCCAGTCGATCGAGCGCGGTCAGATGGAAGCCGCCCGCTCGCTCGGCATGCCTTACGGTCAGGCCATGCGCTCGGTGATTCTGCCGCAGGCCGTGGTGCGCATGATCCCGCCGCTGGGCAACGAATTCATCGCGCTGATCAAGAACTCCGCCCTTGTATCGCTGCTCACGATTCATGACGTGATGCACGAAGGTCAGAAGATCATCAGCGTGTCGTATCGATCGCTGGAAGTGTATCTGGCGATTGCATTTGTTTATCTGATTCTGACCGGTGTCACTACGCTGTTGCTGCAGCGCGCCGAGAAGTCCCTGCGTGCCGGAGGCGCCGTGCAATGAGCGAAGTGAAGACAACCAACGGCGCCCCGATTCTGAAGATCGAAGGGCTGGGCAAGGCTTACGGCAGCCATCAGGTGCTCAAGGGCATCGACTTCGAAGTGCAGTCGCGTCAGGTCGTCGTGGTCATCGGCCCGAGCGGTTCGGGCAAGAGCACGTTCCTGCGTTGCTGCAACGGGCTGGAAACGGCCGAGCAGGGCACCATCGAGATCGTCGGCAAGAAGCTCGTCGATCACGGCAAGATGATGGGCGAGAACGCACTGAATCATCTGCGCACGGAAGTGGGCATGGTGTTCCAGTCGTTCAATCTGTTCCCGCATCTGACAGTGCTCGATAACGTGACGCTCGCTCCGCGCAAGCTGCGCGGTATGAAGCACGCCGACGCCGAAAAGCTCGCTCGCGAATTGCTCACCAAGGTGGGTCTCGCCGCGAAGGCTGATGTCTACCCGGGCACGCTGTCGGGTGGCCAGAAGCAGCGCGTGGCGATTGCCCGCGCACTCGCCATGCAGCCGCAGGTCATGCTGTTCGACGAACCGACGTCGGCCCTCGATCCGGAACTGGTCGGCGAAGTGCTGCAAGTCATGAAGGCGCTCGCGAACGACGGGATGACGATGCTCGTCGTCACGCACGAAATGGGCTTCGCTCGCGAAGTCGCCGACGTGGTGGTCGTGATGGATCAAGGCCGCATCATCGAAGCCGGCTCGCCGGAGCAGATCTTCACTGCGCCGCGCGAAGCGCGTACGCGTGAATTCCTGCAAGCGGTCATTTCGCGTTCGGCGTAACGATCTCGCGACACCGGCATCGGCAGCGGCAGCGGCAGCGGCAGCGACGGTGTACGTCAACGCAAAGCGCAAAGTAATTCGGTAACGAGCAGGTAAGGCAAGGCAGGAAAACGTATGACAATCGATCGAGCGGTCTGGCAAGGCCGTGTGGATACCGGCGAAACAGGCCACACGCTGCGTCTGCATCAGGTGCTGCGCGACTACGATGCTTGCGAAGCATCGGAAGTGGCGGGCGGCGCAGTGGTGCTGGGTTTTTGCAGCGACGAAGGCGTGCGCCGTAATCATGGACGTCAGGGCGCTGTCGCCGGTCCGGACATGCTGCGCCGGGCACTGGCGAGCCTGCCCGTGCAAGGCACGCCGTCCGTGTTCGACGGCGGCAACATCGTGTGTGCCGACGAACGGCTCGAAGCGGCGCAAGCCGCGCTGGGCCATCGCGTCGCCGAGGTGTTGGCGGCGGGAGCGCGTCCGGTGGTGCTGGGTGGCGGACATGAGATCGCTTACGGCACGTTCCTTGGCGTGGCGGAACACTACGGCGACCGTCTTCGCGACGAGCCGATTCTGATTCTCAACTTCGACGCTCACTTTGACCTGCGCGCACAGCCGACGGCCAGCTCCGGCACGCCGTTCTGGCAGATCTTGCAGTTGCTGGCGGGCCGTCAGGCGCCGTTCCATTACGCGTGTCTCGGTGTGAGCCGTTACAGCAACACCGACGCGCTCTTCGAGCGCGCCACCGCGCTGAGCGTCGACTACTGGCTCGACTCGACGATGCTCGCGCACCGTCTGCCGGAAATGTGCGACCAGTTGGAGAAGAAGCTGGCGAAGGTGAGCCACGTCTATCTGACCATCGACATGGACGTGCTGCCCGGCGAGAAGGCCCCGGGCGTGTCGGCACCGGCAGCGCACGGCGTGGCGTTCGAAGTGGTGGAAGCGCTCATCGGCGTGGTGCGTCGTTCGGGCAAGCTGCGCGTGGCGGACATCGCCGAGTACAACCCGACCTACGACCGCGACGGCCTCACGGCACGTGTCGGTGCCCGTCTGCTGCATCCGCTGATCACGCAGTTGCAGGGCTGAACTGCCGGGCTAAACGTGCGGTTGAACGGGCGGGCTGAGCGAGCAAGCTAAACGAGCAAGCTAAGGGCACCAGGCGCGCGAACGAATGAAACGGCATAGGTGCGGGGCTTCACGTATCCTATGCGCCGCGCAAGGCCTGAGGTTATTTGCGCCGCTCGCGGGACTTCTGCGCGACAATAGGGCGGGCGATCGAACTCTCGATCGCCCGCCCTATTTGTTTGGTGCACTGCGGCATGACGGTCCGACGCCAGTGCGCACAATCGCAGTCGACAAGCGAGGTCAAGATGACAGAGCAGACGAACTCCCCGAGCGATACCCGCACCGAAGTCGCCACGCTGGCCGGTGGCTGTTTCTGGTGCCTCGAAGCCTGCTATCAGCAACTGGACGGCGTGAAGTCGGTCGTCTCGGGCTATGAAGGCGGCCATGTCGACAATCCCTCATACGAACAGGTTTGCGAAGGCGACACGGGCCACGCGGAAGTGGTTCAAGTGACCTATGACCCGGACGTCGTCACGTTTGAAGAAATCCTGGTCGTCTTCTTCCAGATCCACGATCCGACCACGCTTAACCGTCAGGGCGACGATGTCGGTACGCAATATCGCTCGGCAATCTTCTATCACGACGACGCACAGAAGACGGCGGCCGAACATCTCATTGCCGAACTGATGGCGGAGATGACGTACCCGCATCCCATCGTCACGCAGGTGGTCGCCACGCAGACGTTCTGGCCCGCCGAGGCGTACCACCAGAACTACTTCCGTCAGCATCCGGATCAGCGCTACTGCGCTTATGTCGTCGCGCCGAAGCTCAAGAAATTCCGCGAGAAGTTCGCCCGCCGGTTGAAGTCGGCGGCATAAGTCGGCCGCATGAGTCTTCCGCATAAGTCGGCCTCACGAGTCGGCCGCACGAGTCGCGCGCCATTGATCTCGCTCACAGGAGCGTGCAGTTGTAGCGCGGATCGTGCTCACGCGACAGCGAATATGGCGGGGAAGGCGGGGAAGGTGGCGGACCAGCGTCCGCTGCCTTTCGACGTGCGCGCGGTGCGTCCGGCTCTGCCGAAACCGGCATCCGGCCCCGCGTGCTGGCGGTACTGCTCCGAAAGGGAGGCGGTTCGGCGCGCTGCCGACATCGTTCGATATGCCCGATGAAGGTGGCGATACGGTGTTGCTGGTGCCGCGCATTTCTCAGGCGTTGCTCCAATGGCACGTCCGGCTTTGCCACGGCGGCCGCGATCGCCGCCGCCTCCGATTTGAAGGGAGCCGTGAGTTGTACCGATGATGGGAAGGCAATGCGCCTCATCGCTTCAAGTGCCTGAAGCGCTTCGTACGCTTTGAACGAGTTCACCCCCGCTGCGCCGTAATGGAAGTCGAGAATGCGTCTGTGGTCGCGCAGGACTTCCTCCGCGTGTGGGCTGTCGCTGTCGAGGTAGGACAGTTCGCGTGCGCCTGCCTCATGTAACGCGCCATCTCCCGGCGTATCGACATCGGCAAGATCGGGCAGTGCGCTCTGCCCGATGGCCACGATCTGTGCACCCACGTCATAACGTAATGCTTCCAACGTTCCCGGCAGATATTGCGGCTCGTCACGGAGCAGCGAAGGAAGGCCCAGCGATTTCAACCTCGCCTCAAGTAACGCCGTGCCGCCCTCCGGATGCAAGGCGAGCGCTGTCGCGACCGAATGCCGAAGCTCCGCATTGCGCGCATAGCGTCGCGACGGACATCCCTCCTTGGGGGTGACCAACGCAGCGAGCACGTTATGCATGTAGTCGTTCACATGCACGCCCTGACACGGCGTTTCTCTCGGGATGGCCTGACTTCCCCTTGCCACCGACGCCTCCCGAATGGCGTGCCCTTCAGGCAGACGATTTCTGATGCTGGTGAACTGTGTCGCCGTGCGGTCGCGCTCGGGTGCCTCGCCCCCGTGGACTTGCCAGTTCGACAATTGCGGCCAGTGACCCGGAAGCGGTTGCGATGGTGCGGGCATGAAATCCTCCCTCAAAGTCTGTCGTTGCCGTTGTCACGCCGTCGCCCCGGCGGGGCGCAGCGCTCGCGAGATCGTTCGAACATCAGAGAATTACGCAGGGACCGGTTTGCATCGTGTCCAGCGGCGAGACGGGATACACGCCCCATTTGTTGACCATGAGGATCGAACGGCCAGAGCGTGCAAGACGTCGGCAACGCGTGAGGTGTGCGGTGAAATCCGAGAGTTGCGTTTCGTCTTGCACGGCGTTGACATATCCCGTCGGCGGCAGTGCCGTGTGGCCTCGCATGCCGGCGGCCCGATAGTGGAAATCGAGTATCGAAGCATGGTCCTCCCTGACCAGCGGGGCGACAGGGTCACCTTCACGAAGATGTGCCAACTCGCATTCGCCTGCAAAACGAAAGGCTGCGGCCTTGCCATAGGTGTCGGTCTCCGGGAATTTGAATCGTCCAAGGCGAATGGCGTTGGCGCCAACGTCGTAACGCATCGCATCAAGCGTCCCGGGCAAATATTTCAGGTCGTCGAGCAGCAGCGAGGGCAACCCCAGCGCTTCGATTTGTGCCGCCACGCTCACGCCTTCGCCGTCCGGGTGAAGTGCCAGCATGTCGGCAAGTTCCGTACGAAGCACGGCATTGCTCGCAAACGTTCGGGGGGCGCATTCGCCGCGTGGCGTGACGAATTCGGCGAGCGCATGGGCGAAGTAATCGCCGACCGGCGTCGGCTGGCATCCGTAGGCGCGACGAGTCGATTTGTCCGAAGCCCCGCCCCGACGCGTCGGCAATTCCCTGTCGGTGACTGAGTCAACGTTGTTGGCCACCTGCATTTCGATGGCAGTCGATGGGACGGCCACGTCGACATTGACCTTGGCCGAAACAACGTTTCTGACGCCTTGTACTTCGATGGCGCCCGATGGGACGACGAAGTCGACATTCGATCTGGCCTGTGCGGCGTCGGCGCGGGCCTGCGCGAGAGACATTCCAAATGTGAGAAACGGCATGGTCTACGCTCCCTGAGAATGGACACAACGTTGAGGAAGATGTGACGGAATGAGAAGGTCCTCCGTGGACAGGGGCTGGCCGACATTGCGCGCGTCCGTGTGCGGACCCCGCGAACGTCTACCCGGCGACGCTTGTCGCGCCGCCGGTCGCCGAAGAGAAAAGGATCAGGCACGGTTCGCCCACGTCTGCTGCATGCCCATAGGCGGCGTCGAAGTGATCGAAGTAGAACGCTTCGGCCGGGCTGGGCACTTGCTGCGTGACGATGGCGAACTGGTGGTGATCGAAACGAATATCGAGATACGTAAGGCTTGAGTAAAACCAGACGACATACCCGGCATACGGCAATGTCGCGGGAAGTTCCGGAAGTGCGGCCGTTATCTGAGCTGCCTCCTGTGCGTCAGCCGATGTCTCGCCACGTTGTGCGTTCAACCAGCGTCGGTAGTCTTCGCGCGCAGGGCGATGTTTCATGGGCGTATCTCCAGAGAAGTGACGACGACGCTTTCCGAAGCGTCGAGCGATGGTGCGGCCGTTGTTGAAGCGCGGTTTTGGCGAATGCGCTGGGAATTGACGTATTTGCTGCGTTGCGCGCCCGGCCAGGACACGTCGATGATGCCCGGCGCGTGGTGGCGTGGGGTTGTGGAGCGTCCGAAAGGGGTATCGGACAACGCCCCGATTTGAGGGAGCGGGCAGCGATGCGCATCGTGAATTGAGCCTTTGTTGAATTTTTTATAGATATACGTTGAATTTATTTTGGTGGTGACTTCGCAACAGGGGACGAGGAGGGATCCGCGCAGAACAAGGCATACCGGGGACTTCCGGTCTGAAATGCGCGTTATGCATAACCGTTCATATATTCATTACTTTTCGCATAAAATGATGCCTCCCCTCCATGAAGTCTTCAGGTAGTTTGCCGTGCGCCCCCTGCCTTTCCGCGATGCGTTGATGGCCATGATCGGCATCGCGCTCGTCAACATGCTGGTCGCCCTGGACCAGACCGTCGTCAGTACTGCACTTCCCTCCATCGTCGCCGAGCTCAAGGGGTTCGAGTATTACGCCTGGATTGCGAGCATTTACTTGCTGGCCTCCGTCGTAACCGTGCCGGTGTTCGGGCGGCTTGGCGATTACTTCGGTCGACGCACGTTCGTCATCGCGTCGGTGCTGACGTTCACGTTCGCCTCACTGCTGTGCGGCCTCGCTCCCAACATGCCGTTCCTCGTATTCGCGCGCAGCCTGCAAGGCATTGGCGGCGGGATGATGGTCGGTACGGCGTTCGCGTGCGTCCCGGACCTTTTTCCGGACGCCCGTTCGCGCGTGCGCTGGCAGGTGGTGATCACCACGGCCTATGGCATCGGCACCGCGGCTGGCCCGTCGCTGGGCGGTCTGCTCTCCGAGCATTTCGGCTGGCGCTCCACCTTCTTCGTCAACCTGCCGGTCGGGCTGGCGGCGCTCTACTTCGTATGGCGTTATCTGCCGAAATTCCCCCCGGCCCATCAGGGTGACGTTCGCGTCGATTGGCGTGGTGCGCTCTGGATCGCGGTGGTCCTGGGCGGTTTTCAGGTGTTTATCGAGAGCGTGCCGGAGCATGGCGCGTCTCTGGTCAACCTCGCGTTGATCGCCGCCGTCGCCATCGGCTTCTGGGCGTTGCTGCGTACCGAGCGAAGCGCGACGCATCCGATCGTGCCGCTCGACATGTTCCGCCATCCGCAACTGGTGGTGTTGTTCACGCTCTCCGTGCTGATCGGCTTCGTGATGTACTCGCTGATCTTTTTCGCGCCGCTGTTGTTGCAGGGCGGCTTCGGCCTCAGTCCGCAGGCCGCCGGGCTGATCGCGACGCCGATTGCGGCGTGCATCGCGCTGGGCAGCTTCATCAACACGCCGGTGGTGGTGCGTCTCGCGCGACCGACGAACATGCTGGTCATCGGCTTCTGCCTGCTGGCGGTGGCTTCGGCGGCGGTGGGACTCGCGCACAACACGACACCGCACGGCTTGCTCGCGTTGGCGATGGCCTGCGCGGGCATCGGCATCGGTTTCATCCTGAACAATATGAACGTGTTCGGGCAGGAGATCGCCGGGCGCGAGCGCTTCGGCATTACGACCGCGCTGTTGCAATCGACGCGCATGGTCGGCGGCATGCTGGGCACGACCATCGTCGGTACGCTGGTCAATCACTGGTATGCACGCGGTGTGGCCGGTGCCGTGACGAGCTACGACGGCACGCCCGCAGCACACGCCGTGGCGCGCGCGCTCGACCCACGCATCCTGATCGACCCGGCGTTGCGCGCCGACTTGCTGACGGACCTGCGTGCCATGGGCATCGATGGCCTGCCGCTGGTCGAAACCGCACGCGAGACGCTGGTGAGCGCGGTGCATGCCGGTGTGCTGCTCACGGGCGTGGCCGCAATCGTGGCGGCCTTACTGGTGCGCCGCATTCGTCAGATTCGGTTCCCCAAGCGGGTCGATCGTACGGTCGTCGTTGCACCGGAATAGCATTGGAATAGCACCGGAATAATCCGAATATCGTTCGGCGCCGTCCGACAGAACATTGCCGAACGGCGGAAAGTGGTCGGAAATCGGGCGACGGGCCGGGCAAAACGGTCTCAAACTGCCGGGCCCGGCCCGACCTCGTTTACAATGCGCGGTGTTTGCCGGGTGAGCCGGCATCACCGAATTTTGTGAACGAGGTTTCCATGATCATCAAGCCACGCGTGCGCGGCTTCATCTGCGTCACCACCCATCCCGTCGGCTGCGAAGCCAACGTCAAGCAACAGATCGAGTACGTGAAGGCGCAAGGCCCCATCGCGAACGGCCCGAAAAAGGTGCTCGTGATTGGCGCGTCGACCGGCTACGGTCTGGCCGCACGGATTACGGCCGCCTTCGGCAGCAATGCCGACACGCTGGGCGTGTTCTTCGAGCGCGCGGGCAGCGAGACCAAGCCGGCCACGCCGGGCTGGTACAACACCGCCGCCTTCGACAAGTTCGCCACCGAAAAGGGCCTCTACGCGAAGAGCATCAACGGCGACGCCTTCTCCAAGGAAATCAAGGCCAAGACCATCGAGACGATCAAGAACGATCTCGGTCAGGTCGATCTGGTCGTATATAGCCTGGCCGCGCCGCGCCGCACGCATCCGGAAACGGGGCAGGTGTTCAACTCGGTGCTCAAGCCGGTGGGCAAGTCGGTGACGCTGCGCGGCATCGATACGGACAAGGAAGTCGTGAAGGAGTCGGTGTTCGAACCGGCCTCGCAGGAAGAGATCGAGAACACGGTCGCCGTCATGGGCGGCGAAGACTGGCAGATGTGGATGGACGCGCTGGCCGACGCCGGTGTGCTTGCCCCGGGGGCCAAGACGACCGCCTTCACGTATCTCGGCGAGAAGATCACGCACGACATCTACTGGAACGGCTCCATTGGCGCGGCCAAGAAGGATCTGGACGAGAAGGTGCTGGGCATTCGTGCAAAGCTTGCCCCGAGCGGTGGCGATGCGCGCGTTGCCGTGCTCAAGGCACTCGTCACGCAGGCCAGCTCGGCGATTCCGATGATGCCGTTGTATCTGTCGCTGCTGTTCAAGGTCATGAAGGCCAAGGGCACGCACGAAGGTTGCATCGAACAGATCTACGGTCTGTACAAGGACAGCCTGTACAACGCTTCGCCGCTGCTCGACGAAGAAGGCCGCGTACGCACCGACCAGAAGGAACTGTCGCCGGAAGTGCAGGGCGAAGTCTCGGCGCTGTGGGATAAGGTGACGAACGAGAACCTGTACGAACTGACGGACTTCGCGGGTTACAAGCACGAGTTCCTGCGTCTGTTCGGCTTCGAGATCGAAGGCGTGGACTACGACGCCGACGTGAATCCGGACGTCGCAATTCCGCACCTCGTCGCATAAGCACTGCACGTTCGAATGACGATGGCCTGAGCCCGGTGTCACTGCCGGCTCAGGCCATTGTCGTTTCCGGAGGGGGCAGCTCACGCTGCTCCGCTCGATGGTGACGAAGTGAAGCAGCGATCCGATCAGTCGGCTGCGGTGTCGGCTGACGACCGTGCCAACTCGGAAATCCGCTCGGCCAGCGCCTTGCACGACAACGGCGACGAGCCTTCGGCCTTGTTGTTGACGATGACGTAGACAGGGTGCCCGGCCAGTGCATAGTGCGTGGCCAATGCGGCGAGCACGTCGCGCGTGGTCGGATCGGGATCGACGATTTTGTCGAACGGCGCGTACTTCGCTTTCGCCTGTTCGTACTTGTGGCCGCTGTTCAGGTTCCAGCGCACGACGAGCGGACCCGCGCCCATCTCATCGAGCAATGCCAATGCAGCGGCCTGACGCTCCACATGCGGCATGCGTGCGTGCAGACCGATGCAGTAGCGCACACCCAGTTGCCCCAGGGTGCGCATGAGACGGGGCGTCAGCAGTGCGCCGTCGCGAATCTCCAGCGCATAGCATGGCCCCGGCGCTGCCGTCCCGTCGGGCAGCGTCTCACCCTGAGGCAAGGGGGGGAGGGCGGAGAAGAACGATTCGATGCGTTGAATCAACGTGGGGATGTCGCGCAGCAGCTCGGTGGGTAGCGGCGACACCTGAAACACCATCACACCGGCCTTCGGACCCAGTCCAGCGAGACACGGCGCGACGAACTGTTCGGTGGCGATGCGCGCATCGAGAAAACACGGATTTGCGCTGAGACCTTCGCCTTTCTCGCCACGCACGACGGCATCTGTCACGACACTCGGTGCTTTGACCAAAAAGCGAAAATCCTTCGGAACCTGCTCGGCGTACTTCTGGTACTCGACGATCGACATCGGCTTGTAAAACGACCGGTCGATACCGACGCAACGCAGCACGGGATGGCTGGCGTAGGCGGTGAGTCCCTGACGCGAGAGTTTGGTGTCGCTGTAATCGTCGTCCCAGACGATGCCCTTCCAGCCCGGGAACGACCACGACGAGGTGCCGAGACGGATGTTGCCGGGTAACTGTTCGCCCAGCGCTTGTACTTCGGGCGGAAGGTCGGCCGCGCCGACGCCGCCACGCGACGGGCGTCGGTGCTCGGAAGACGCCGCAGAAACGGGGGCTGCGGGCGAGGTGGAAGCGGCGGACTTGCCGTGGATCTGCCAGGCACGTCCGCCTGGCGAAGGATCGTCAGGCGGTGTGCCGAACAGATCGAACTGACTCATTGCTTTTCGCGATTCTCGTACATGTAACGGCGCGACCACGGAAGCTGCTTCGCCGATTGTCCTGCCTTGCGGCAAACCACCTGATAGATCGAGACGTAATCGTGCTCGAACGCATAGGCGCATCCCGCAAGATACACGCGCCAGACACGGAAGCGTTCTTCACCGGCCAGCTCGCGCAGACGGGGCGCATTCGCTTCAAAGCGCTCCGACCACAGCGTCAGCGTTTGGGCGTAGTGACGACGCAGACTTTCCACGTCGCTCGCCTCCAGTCCGCCACGCTGCATCGACTCCAGCGCCAGGCTGATGTGCGGAAGTTCGCCGTTCGGGAACACGTACTTGTCGATGAACTCGCCGCCGCCCATCGCCGTTTCGCCGCTGTCGGGATCCGTCGACGTGATGCCGTGGTTCATGGCGACGCCGTCGTCCTTGAGCAGCGAAGCCATCTTCGCGAAGTAGTCCTTCAGATTCTTGCGCCCGACATGCTCGAACATGCCCACGCTCGTGATCCGGTCGAACTGACCTTCCACGTCGCGGTAATCCTGAATGCGGATCTCGATCTTGTCTTCCAGTCCGAGCTTTTTGACACGCTCGGTCGCCAGCGCGAACTGATTTTCCGAGAGCGTCACGCCGAGGCACTTCGCCCCGAACTTCTGTGCGGCGCGAATCACCAGTGCACCCCAGCCACAGCCGATATCGAGCAGCGTCTGTCCGGGTTGAAGTCCGATCTTCGTGAGGATGTGATCGATCTTCTTCTCTTGCGCCGTGTCGAGGTCTTCGTCGCCATTTTCGAAATAGGCACACGAATAGACCATGTTCTTGTCCAGCCAGAGCTGGTAGAACTCGTTCGATACGTCGTAGTGGAACTCGATCGAGCGCTTGTCGGACTTCTTGGAGTGATTGAAGTGACGCACGGCCCGCTCAAGCGGACCGATGGTCGTCAGACTGCTGCCCGCGAGCGCGTAGCTCATGTCGATGACGTCGGCCAGTCGGCCTTCGACATCGATCTCACCCTTCACATACGCCTCGCCGAGATTGTCGAGGCTTGGACTCAGTAGACGCGTCATGGCCGCAGGGCCATTGATGCGCAACGTTACGCTGGGGTTGCCGAAGGCACCAAAATCGTATTGCTGACCGTTCCAAAGCGCGAGGCGAATGGGCAGGTTCGACGAGGTCTTGACACCGCTGACCCAGTTTTCGAGTTTTTTCTCCCACAACATGGATGTGCTCCAAGTGTCACCAAAAAAACTTTCATCCGTACCGTCGGCACGGTGACGTCTCCTCGTCAAACGGGCGGGCAGGCGTACCGCGTCGGCGTAGCCGACACAACAACGTTCAGGGGGACAGGCGCGCGATGCGCCACGCTCCATCGGCAAGCCGGAAAAATTTGATGCGGTCGTGCAGGCGCGATTCGCGGCCCTGCCAGAACTCGATGGTGTCCGGCACGAGCCGGTATCCACCCCAGTGCGGCGGACGCGGCGGGGCGTCGCCGAACTGGCGCCGGAACTCCGCTTCGCGTTGCTCGATGATCGTGCGATCGGCCACTTCGGCGCTTTGCACCGAGGCCCACGCGCCAAGGCGGGAACCCACCGGACGCGAGTGGAAATAAGCGTCGCTTTCTTCTGCGCTCACTTTCTCGACACGTCCCTCGATGCGCACCTGACGCTCGAGTTCGATCCAGTGAAACAGCAGACAACCGTACGGCGTGGCCGCCAGCTCCTGACCCTTGCGCGAATCGTAATTCGTGAAGAACGTGAACCCGCGTTCGTCGGCACCCTTGATCAGCACGATCCGCGCATCGGGGCGGCCGTCCGGCGTGACGGTGGCGAGCGTCATGGCGTTCGGCTCGGCCAGTTGGGCGGCAAGCGCTTGCTCAAACCAGAGTCGGAATTGGTCGAACGGGCTAGACGCGACATCGGTCTCCGAAAGTGAGCCGAGGGCGTAGTTTTTGCGCAGGTCCGCGAGAGAAAGCGTCTGGGTCACGACGATCGTAATCGGTCTGGTGCGTTGGGGGTTGCGACACAGTATAGCGAAGAGTCAGGGAAATTGCGCACGTGGCGATTTGTCGCGTCGTACGCGCAACGATCCGTCGAACGCCCCGTGGAATGGGCATCTCACGCTATGTGTTTGATATTTAATGAATGAAGTATTTCCGTCCGGGGCCGTTCCCTGTCCCGAAAATCGCCCCGAAAGGCGACGTCAAATCCATCACGTTGGCATGGGCATTGCTTCGCATGTCGTGTGGCGTTAGCCGTGCCATGCCCATGTAACGCGAATCGGTCAGGGTTTCTCGCTTCCCGCGCCAGCGGCGGCGGACGGTGACGACTGCGCGGCACGCCCCTGGCCGCTGGACTTGCCACCGGAGGCGTCGCCCGTTCCGGTGCCAGTGCCGCTACCGTTCGCGTCGGGCACGGGTTTGACGCTGGCGGGGTTGCGGCTCGGCGGGTGCTGCAGCTTGGCGAGCAGTTCGCCGCAGGGGCTGTCCTTGCCGGGACCGAGTTCGAGCAACGGTACGAGTGCGGTGTACGGGGCGAGCACGCCCAGTGCAATCGCGCCGCCCGCGCGGGCCACCAGCGTCGGCACGCTGACCCCCACATCCGGATGCTTGAAGGTACCGCGCACATACAGCGGCGAGCGTAACGACAGCAGGCCGAAATGCTTCGGCTCGGGCCGGATGGTCAGGTTGAAGTGTTCGCGCTTGAGGTCGACCTGACCCGTCACCCCAATGCTTGTATCGTCGGTGTCGATCACGAAGGTGCGAGTGTCCATCAGGCCGTCGCGCACGGCAAAGTCGGCGGCGGCGCAGCGCATTTCGATCTGCTTGTCGCCGAAGAGCTTCGTCAGCACGATGTTGCCCACGTTCAGGCCCATGTATTGCAGCAGCAGCTTGCTGACCGAGCCACGGTCGATGAGCGTCTTGATCTCGCCGTTCGATGAGCCGGCCAGCGCCGCAATCGAGTTGCCGGTGGCGGTCAGGGCCGCGTCGCCATTCACTTCGCCGACACTCGTCTTCATCAGATCGACATCGGGCAGCAACTGCTTCATCTTCAGATGGCGCAGCGAGACTTGCGAATCCACCTTCATCGGTTCGGTCTGTCCGTTGAGGACGAGCGTCGACGTAATGCGCCCACCGGCCACGCCGAATTCCAGCGGTCGCAGCGAGAGCACGCCGTCGTCCAGCACGAGATGCGTGACGAGGTTGTCGATTGGCAGGCTCTTGTCCTTGACGATCTTGCGGCCGGTGAATTGCACGTCCGCGTCGATGGCGCGCCAGCGGTCCGTCTTGAACGGATCGACCGGCAGCACCTTGTCGGACGGCGGCGCTTTCGGCTTGCCCGACAGGTCGCTGCCGCCCGACGGATTCTGTCCGCCGATGGCCGGTCCCAGATCGATCAGACGCAGTTGATTCGAGACGACTGCGCCTTGCAGAATGTTGCGCGGCTGGCGTTGACGGAACAGGAGCGTGCCCGAGAGATCGCTCTGGCCGACCTTGCCCTGGAAGCGCTCGTATCGCCAGACACCGGCGGTATGCAATAGGTGCCCGTTGGTCTCGTAAGACGGCGTCTCCGGCGGCAGCACGCCGGTAATCGGATAAAGGTCGGCCATGGTCGGCCCGGCCAGGCGCAGGTGCATGTCGAGTGCCGACAGGGTGGCCGGGTTCGTGAACGTGCCCTTGGCAGCGATCTGCGTGCGGCCGATGCGCACGCTCGCGTCGAGCGGATAGGGCTCGCCATAGTCTTCGAGCGAGAGGACGTCGCCGCCTCGGCCCTTACCGGTGATGGCGACCTTGCGGAACGTGCCTTTCACGGCGACGCCGATGCCGTACGGCGCCTGGCCGTCGATGGTGGCGATATTGGCCGTCAGATCGAGTTGCTGCGGCACGAGATTGGCGCGTACTACGCCGTCTTCGAGAATCAGACGTCCGATGCGGAATTTCCACGGCGACGGTTGACCGTCACCCTTTGTGAAGGTCCAGTTGTTGCGCCCGTCTGCCTGTTGCTCGACGATGACCTTCGGTGCGGACAGCGCGACTTCGGGCAGGACGACGCGCTTGTCGAGCAGCGGCAGCCATTCGAGCGAGAACGTGAGTCGTCCGACGGAAACCATGTTCGGCTCCTGACTCCACGCAACGTTGCCTAACACGATATCATTCGCGATCAGGCGAGGCCGCGGTAGCCAGCGCCCCAGACCCGGGGCCTGCGCATTCGGGGCCAGCCAGTGCAGCGAGAGGTCGCCCCGGATAGCAAACGGGCGACCCGTCGCGGTGCTCACCTCCCGGTTGATGAAGGGCCGGGCGTAGTTCCAGTCAAACCACGTGATGAACGCCGCGAATGCCAGGACGATGGCGACTATCGTGATCGCCAGCCATTTCAAGGACGTTACCCATCGCATCATGAACAGTACCCCGTCGATCGTTGTAGCTCCGGTGCCGGCCACGCCATCGGAGAAGGATTATGATGCGAACCGCCGCTTCGGCGGTCTCGCGCGCTTGTACGGTGACGACGGTCTCGCGCGTCTGCGTGAAGCCCACGTGGCCGTCATCGGTATCGGCGGCGTCGGTTCGTGGGTGGCCGAAGCGCTGGCGCGCAGCGCCGTGGGCCGACTCACCCTTATCGATCTCGATAACGTCGCCGAAAGCAATACCAATCGTCAGGTGCATGCACTCGATGGCAACTACGGCAAACCCAAAGTTGCCGCGATGGCCGAACGGATCATGGCCATCAATCCCGGTTGCCAGCTTACGCTCATCGAGGACTTCGTCGAACTGGAAAATCTCGACGCCATGTTGGGCGGCGGCTTCGACTGGGTGGTCGATGCCATCGACAGCGTTCGGGTGAAGACGGCGCTCAT
Source organism: Pandoraea oxalativorans (assembly GCF_000972785.3). Classification (NCBI taxonomy): domain Bacteria; kingdom Pseudomonadati; phylum Pseudomonadota; class Betaproteobacteria; order Burkholderiales; family Burkholderiaceae; genus Pandoraea; species Pandoraea oxalativorans. The sequence goes on along the minus strand of NZ_CP011253.3, from coordinate 4,080,605 downwards.
CGCATGGTGCGTGGCGCATAAGCAGCGTCTGATCACCGTGGGTGGTGCTGGCGGTCAGATCGATCCGACACGGATTCGTATCGACGATCTGGCCCGCACGATCCAGGATCCGCTGCTTGCGAAAGTGCGTGCGCAATTACGCAAGCAACATGGATTTGTCCGTGGTCCGAAGGCCAAGTTCAACGTGCCGGCCGTGTACTCGGACGAGCCGTTGCAATATCCCGAAGCGGTGTGCGCGCCGGGCGAAACGCCCGAAACGTCCGATACGGCTGCGGGGCCGCAGGGCCTGAATTGCGCCGGTTTCGGTTCGAGCATGTGTGTCACAGCGACGTTCGGCATGGCAGCCGCAGCTCACGTTTTAAAGCAGGTGACGAAGGTCGGACGTTGAAATAGGCAAGGTGCGGCACTGACGTGCCCGAGATTTTCCCAAGCCTCGCGCGTGGCGTCTGTAACCAAAAGTTACGAAACGGCGACCTGTCTCTCGATGTTCAAACAAGAACGGCCGGAGAATCTCCGGCCGTTCTTGTTTACGCTGCGTTGTTTCGTCGTGCATAACGTCACAGCGTAAATGCCTCAATGCGGCAGTGCCGCAATGAAACCGTCTCAACGCAACTCGCGACGCAGCACCTTGCCGACGGGCGTCTTCGGCAACTCGGTGCGGAACTCGATGACGTGCGGCACCTTGTAGTTCGTCAGATGCTGACGGCAGAAGTCGATGATGGCCTTTTCCGACAGATCCTGCGACTTCTTGACGATCACCGCCTTGACCGCCTCACCGGTCCGCTGGCTCGGCACGCCTACGACTGCCGATTCCAGCACGCCCGGGCACATTGCGAGCACGCTCTCCACTTCGTTCGGATAGACGTTGAAGCCCGACACGATGATCATGTCCTTCTTGCGATCGGTAATGCGCACGAAGCCTTGTTCGTCGATCGTGCCGATGTCGCCGGTGCGCAGCCAGCCGTCCGGCGTAATGGTCTTGGTCGTCTCGTCGGGGCGATGCCAGTAGCCCTTCATGACTTGCGGGCCACGCACACAGATCTCGCCTTCCTGGCCGAAGCCCAGTGCTTCGTTGGCGTCGTTGCGAATGCTGACTTCGGTCGACGAAATCGGCAGACCGATGGAGCCGTTGAACTCGCTGCCGAGCGGGTTGATACACACCGCAGGCGACGTCTCCGTTAGCCCATACGCCTCGATCAGCGGGTGCCCCGTGACCTTCTGCCAGCGCTCGGCCACCGCGCGCTGCACGGCCGCGCCGCCGCCCAATGCACACTTGAGCGCGGTGAAGTCGAGCTGATCGAAGCCCGGCGTGTTGAGCAAACCGTTGAACAGCGTATTCACGCCCGTCATGAACGTGAACTTCCACTTGCCCAATTCCTTCACGAAGCCGGGCATGTCGCGCGGGTTGGTGATGAGCAGGTTGAGTGCGCCGAGCTGGAGGAACACCAGACAGTTCGCCGTCAGACAGAAGATGTGATAAAGCGGCAGCGCCGTGACGATGATCTCCTTGCCTTCTTCGAGACCGGAGCCGATCCACGCGCGCGCCTGCAACATGTTGGCGATCATGTTGTAGTGCGTGAGCATCGCGCCCTTGGCCACGCCGGTCGTGCCGCCGGTGTACTGAAGGAAGGCGATGTCGTCGTGACCGAGCTGCGCTTCCTCCAACTTGGCGCGTGCGCCTTGTGCCATGGCGGTGCGAAAGGGCACTGCGTGAGGAATGTTCCACTCGGGCACCATCTTCTTCACGTGACGCACGACGTAGTTCACGATCCAGCGCTTCGGCGCGGGCACCATATCGCCGATGGCGGTGGTAATGACGTGCTTGACCGGCGTATTCGGCAACGCCTTTTGCAGCGTGGCGGCGAAGTTCTCGATGACGAGGATCGCGCCGCAATCCGCGTCCTTTAATTGATGTTCCAGTTCACCCGCCGTATAGAGCGGGTTGACGTTCACGACGACCATGCCCGCGCGCAGGATGCCGAACACGGCCACCGGATACTGGAGCAGGTTCGGCGACATGATGGCCACGCGCGAACCGCGTTGCAATCCCGGCAGGCTTTGCAGATATGCGGCGAAGTCGCGCGACTTGCGCTCGAGGTCGGCAAACGTCAGCGTGACACCGAGATTGGTGAACGACGGACGATTCGCGAACTTCTGGCAGCTTTGCAGGAACACATCGTTGAGCGAACGATACGTGTTGACGTCGATCTCGGCCGGCACGCCGGGCGGATAGCTTTTGAGCCAGACTTTATCCATGAGCGCCTCCTTGGACTGGTTTTTATCGCATCCGGTGCGCCGGGGGAAGTACCAGTGAAAAAGTACAGGGCGACCGATGCATCGTTTCATCGCATGTCGTGTGGGGGTGCGAGCGGGGCGTCTCCTTGCCCGATTCTGCCTCGCGTGCGCAGCAGGTGCGCCATTCGATGCGTTGCAAAAAGCCGTAGCATACCGTGCCGTCTCCGGGGCGAGCACATGGAAAGCCCTGATTTGATGCGGGTTTGCGTGGAGTAATTGTTCTAGCGGCAAAGGCTTGCCAGTGAGGGGGATTCCGCGCTAATCCCGCATGAATTGCCCGATGCGGCGAGAAAACCGGGGATATGACAAAAGAATTGCAAAAAACACTTGCGTGGCAGATTGGTTTCTTACATAATTCTGTTCTCACAGCGCGGCTGTAGCTCAGTTGGATAGAGTACTTGGCTACGAACCAAGGGGTCGTGGGTTCGAATCCTGCCAGCCGCGCCATCTATTTAGAGGGTCTCCTCACGGGGAGACCCTTAGTTTTTCGGGAGAGTCCTTCCGTTGATGCACCGAGTGTCATGCACCGGTGAATATCGATGAAAGGCACGCCGACAGCAGCAGGATCGTCTGATCGGTATCTCGTGCAGTAAGTGCGGCTGTAGCTCAGTTGGATAGAGTACTTGGCTACGAACCAAGGGGTCGTGGGTTCGAATCCTGCCAGCCGCGCCAACTCAGTTGGCAAAAACGCTCCAGAGGCGAAAGCTTCTGGAGCGTTTTTCGTTTACCGCAGTCCATTGACGCCATCCATTGATCGGCGTGAGCGTGACGGCATCCCGCTCGCGAATGCCGTCACCGCCACTGCGATCAGCTCGTCGTCTGTCCCACCTGCCAACCCAGTCCCAGCGCCTTGTGCAACGTCACGAACGACTTGAGCAGTTGTGCGTCGCCCGCAATCCGGTCCTGCTCGGCAGAAAAACGCGTGCGTTCTGCGTCGAGCCAGTCGAGCGTGCTTGCCGTACCCGCGCGGTAACGCCGGCGCGTGAGCGTTGCCGCACGCGTGGCCGATGCTTCCACACTGCGCAAACGGTAGACGTTCTCCCGCTGATGACCGTAGCGCGCGAGCGCGACGTCTGCGTCGCGCAGGGCCGTGAGCACCGCGCTTTCATACTTGGCCTGCGCCTGATCGCGCCCCGCCTTTGCACCGTCCACGCCCGCTTGCACGCGTCCGAAGTCGAGCACGTTCCATTGCAGGCGCGGCAGTGTCATCCAACTGAAGTTGTCCTTGCGCACGAGATGTCCCGGATCGAACGCGGAATATCCGAGTTCGCCCATGATCGAGAGCTTCGGAAACCAGTTGGCGGTCTGCACGCCGATCTGCGCGTTCTGTGAGGCCAGACGCCGCTCGGCCGCACGAATGTCGGGACGCGCCTGCAACAACGCCGACGGATCGCCGATGGCCACCTTCGCGGGAACGGTGGGCAACGCCTTGGGCGACTTGAGTGTGTCGTCCAACGAACCCGGTGCGCGTCCCGTCAGGAGTGCGAGTTGATCGAGCGATTCGATGACGTCGGCTTCCAGCGGCAGCACGCGCGATTGCGTCTGCTCCACCTGTGTGAAGAGTCGTTCGACGTCCAACTCCGAAGCGACACCGCCTGCACGACGCTGACGCGTGAGCTCAAGCATCTCGCCTTCGAGTTGGGCCGAGTCGCGCACCAGCGCAAGGCTGGCCTGCTGATCGCGTAGCGCGACGTAGTTCTGCGCGACTTCCGCCGCTAGCTGCACGTGCGCGTCGGCGAGGTCTTCCGACGCGGCGTCGGCATCGGCGCTTGCGGCTTCCACCGCGCGACGCGTGCCGCCGAACAGATCGATTTCCCAACTGGCGTCGAAACCGGCGACGTATAGGTCGAGCGGTCCTCGTCCGCCACCGCTGCCGTTGCCGGTCAGCATGCCGAGATCGGGCGAGCGTGTACGCAGCATGGCGGCATCCACGGTGGCCTTGGGCAGCAAGTCTGCCTGATGACTGCGCAGACTGGCGCGCGACTGACGCACCTTCGCCTGTGCTGCGCGGATATCGGGGCTATGGGCGATGGCGTCGTCGATCAGTGCGGTGAGTTGCGGATCGTCGAGGGCTGTCCACCAGCGGGCGACGCCGGGCGCGTGCGCTTCGACGCCTTCGCCCGCGTGAGAGAATGTCGCACCGGTGCGCAGCGCGTCGCCAGCCACGTCGGGGGCGCCGCGATAGTCGGGGCCGACGGTACAGCCTGCGACGAGAAAGGTGGCCGCCACGGCCAGCGTTCTGAGATGAAAAGTCATGATCGTTCAATGCCCGCCGGCGCTGAAACCGGCCGGTTGCTTGAGCATCAGGGCGAGCGGCACGCAGAGCAGCAGCGCAATCCCCAATGCGTAAAAAGTCTCGGAAAACGTGATGACGCTGGCCTGTCTGGCGATCTCGGCCGCGAGTTGCGCGCTCGCCTGCAATTGCGCGTGAACCATGTCGCCCGTCTGCGCAAAAAAGCCCGCCGCATTGGCCGCGAGATGTTCCTGTCCCATCGGATTATTGGCGGTGAGCGACTCGCGTAGTACGGCGTCGTGATAGTCCGTGCGACGTCGATCAGGGTGCCCAGCAGCGCGAGGCCGACCGAGCCGCCGAGGTTGCGCGCCATGTTGTAGAGCCCCGCGGCGTCGCCGGCGTCCTGCGCATCCACGGCGGCCATCGACGCCTGATTGAGCGGCATCATCGCGAGCATCTGCCCGACGCCGCGCAGCAACTGGGACAACGTGAAATCGTGCCCCACGCTTTGCGCCGTCAGATCGATGTCGAGCATGCAGCTCGCGAAGAAGCAGAGCAGCCCGAGAATCACCAGCAAACGGATATCCACGCGACTGATCAGGCGCGGCAAGAACGGCATCATCAGGAACGCGGGCAGCCCAGAGAGCAGCATGATGTTCCCGGACTGCTGCGCGTTGTAGCCCGCAATCGTGGCGAGAAACTGCGGCAACAGGTACGACACGCCATAAAGCCCCGCGCCGACGGTGAACACGATGTAGATCACGCTCGCGTAATTCTTGTTGCCCAGCAGCGCGAGTTTGACGATGGGCTTCTCGGCGGTGAACTGCGCCACGAGCATCATGCCGATGCCGATGACCGAAAACACCGAAAGCCAGATGATCATGTGCGAATCGAACCAGCGCTCGCGTTGTCCCTCTTCGAGCACGACGGTGAGCGTGCTCAGTCCGATGGTCAGACCCACGATGCCCAGCCAGTCCGCTTTGAGGAACGCCTGCAAGTTGGTCGGTTCGCGCTTGAGGCCGAGGCCCAGCAACGTCACGATGGCGGCGGAGAGCGGCAGGTTCAGGAAGAAGCACCAACGCCAGTTCGCATTCTCGGTGAGCCAGCCGCCCACCACCGGGCCGAGTAGCGGGCCGAGCAACACGATCAGGCCGAACATCGCCATGCCGACACCCATTTGATGCCGGGGCAGACGCGTACGGATGATCATTTGTGCGGTCGGAATCATCGCGCCGCCTGCGAAGCCCTGGCCGATTCGGCCGACCACCATCTCGGTCAGGCTGCTCGACGCGCCGCACATCATCGAGAACAGCGTGAAGAAGACGGCGTTGAGCATCAGAAAGCGTCGCAGCCCAAGCACGCGTGTCAGCCACGCGGCGAGCGGAATCATGACGATTTCGGACATCAGATAGCCTGTGGAAATCCACGTGCCTTCGGTGCCCGATGCGCCGATCTGCCCCTGAATCTGCGGCAGTGCCGAGTTGGTAATCGAGATGTCGAGCGTGGCGAGCAGTGCGCCGAGCGCGCCGGCGGCGACGGCGATCCAGTCCGACGCGCTCGCGTTGGCCGGTCTGGCGGCTGCGCTGGCAACGCCAGCGGCACCGGTGTCAGCCACGTTGGACCCCGTTGGCCGGTGCCGTACTGGCGTTCGACGGCAGGCCCGTCGCGGGGCCGACGCCCGAACCGAGCGGCGCGCTGAGCGACACCTTGGTCGGGGTGGCCGCAGTCTTTTGGGTCGTGGCGTGTGTGTCGACATCTGCCGTCACGGACAACCCCGGCAGCAGCACGGCGCGCAACGATTCCGGCGCGTCGAGGCGGATGCCTACCGGCACGCGCTGCACGATCTTCGTGAAGTTACCCGTCGCGTTCTGCGCGGGCAGCAGCGCGAACTGCGAGCCGGTGCCCGGGGAGACGGAGTCGACCACGCCGTGGATCGGCTCGCCGGGCAGCGCGTCGACGTGAATCGTCACGGGCTGGCCGGGGCGCATATGACCGACCTGCGTTTCCTTGAAGTTCGCCGTCAGATAGACGTTCTGCACCGGGACCACCGTCAACAGACGGGTGCCGGGCTGCGCGAACTGGCCCACGCGCACGGCACGGTCGCCGACGCGTCCGGCCAGTGTGCTCTTGACCACGGTATCGGCGAGATCGAGTTCGGCCTTGCGCGCGCTGGCCTGCGCGACGGCCAGTTGAGCCTTGGCCTGCGCCAGCGCAGCGCTCAGCGTATCGGTTTGACGCTCGGTCGACTGAAGGCTGGCTTCGTTGCTCTTGAGCGAGGCGTCGGCGCGGGTGCTGGTGTTGCGCAGTTCGGCCAGACGTTCGTCTGTCTCCGCACCGGTCGCCACGAGCGGGGCGTAACGCTTGACCTGACCGGCTGAGTATGCGGCGTTCGCCTTTGCACTATCGAGTTCGGCGCGGGCTTGCGCAATGGTCGCAGCGTGTTGCGAAAGCTCGGCCTGCGCGCGGGCGACGTCCGCCTCACGCGCCACGACGGTCGCCGTCGCTTCGTCGTAAGCGGCCTGATACTGACGCCCATCCAACCGTACCAGCGGTTGTCCGACCGTCACCGTTTCGTTGTCGCGCACCAACACTTCGGTGACGTAGCCGCCGACCTTCGGCGCGACGGTCATGCTGTCGGCCTGCAGATAGGCGTCGTCGGTAGATTCGATGAAGCGCCCCACCAGCCACCAGTGCACGCCCCAGCCCAGACCCGCAACGACCCCCAGCGCAAGCGCGCCCAGCAGCAGTTTCTTACGACGTGGATGGGGCGGGGTCTTCGTCTGGCCGGGCTTTCCTGCGCTGTCCACCGCCTTGGCGGCGGGGGCATCTGCGGGACGCTCCATCGTGTGCACCGGTTCCGACGGTTTGGCCTGTGTTGCGGTATTCATGGGAAATTCACCAAATTATTCCAATTGGCAGAATTATTCCAGTTGATCGATTTATGTCAAGTGTTATATTTTTGACGAAAGTTTTGGGAAGCAAGGAGAGTCATGACAGGGACATCACGTGCCGGGCGCGTGCGCATGCAGAGCACAGCCACGCGCCCGCGGCATGCGGTCGATACCGGCTATCAGCGCGGCGAGGAAACGCGTGCGCGCATTATCCTCGCGGCGATCAAGTGTTTCGGCGAGTTCGGTTTTGCCGGGGCGTCCACGCGCGACATCGCGAACGAGGCGGGCGTGAATGCGCCCGCGCTTCAGTACTACTTCGACAACAAGGAAGGGGTGTACAAGGCTTGCGTCGAGTACATCCTGGGGCTGGTGCTCGGGCAGATGGGCGAGGCAATCGAGTCGGCCGAGCGGGTGATGGCCGATCCCGACGCTACAGACAAGCAGCTCATCGACGCCTTCTGTGAGCTACAGAATCGCAAGGCGGGCTTCATGGAAGAAGTGCCGGAAATCGAGGGCTGGAACATGTTCATGGCGCGCGAGCAGGCGGGTCTCGGGCCGGAAGCGGGATTCAAGGTGTTTCACGACCGCTTTTCGAGCCGTCTGGCGTCGGTAGGCGCGGGCATCGTGACGCGCCTGGCGGGCGTAGCACCCGACGACGAAGCCATGCGAGTGCGCGCCGTGTGCATCAGCACGCTCGGGATGGCGTTTCGCGTGATGCGCCGTTCCGTCGACAGTTCGATGGGATGGGGCACGGAGCCGAACCCGGAGCGCAACCGGATGGTGCGCGAAGCCGTGCTGGAGCAGACGCGTTACCTGCTGGAGCGCACGGTACGCCAGCGCAAGGCGGCCGCGAAGTCGTGAGGGTCTGAGCGACGCCACACGCGCCGATGCGTGAAGCGGTGTGTGAGTTGAAAAGAGACGGGGCATCCATGGATGCCCCGTCTCTTTTTATCTCCGCGTGCGGCGAACGCCTACGATTGCGTCGCCGTGCGCGCCTGCGGCGCCCCGTCGCGCTTGCGATACCACAGGAAGTAGATCAGCAGTACGGCGGCCACGAAAGGCACCCCGAAGATCATCGTCATGCGGAACACGCCGGTCAGGAGCGTCGTGAGCATGATGGCGGCCATGAGTGCGGCCCCCAGCAGCGTGAGCCACGGAAAGCCCCACATGCGAAACGCCAGCGGCGGGTGGCGCTCGCGTCGCCATGCGCGACGGAAGAAGAAGTGCGTGACGAAGATCATCATCCACGTGAGCATTGCCCCGAACATCGAGATCGCCATCATGAACGTGAACGACGACTCGGGGTACAGGAAGTTCACGAGCGTCGCGAGCGCAATGCCGACCGTCGAGAGCAGCAGGGCGGCCAGCGGCACGCCGCGCTTGTTCACTTCGCCGAAGCGGGCGGGGGCGTAACCCGCGCGCGAGAGCGAGAACATCATGCGGGTCGTGATGTAGAGCTGGCTGTTCATCGACGAGAGCGCTGCGATCAGCACCACGAAGTTGATCACGCCTGCTGCGCCCGGAATGTTGATGGCCTGCATGACCTTCACGAAGGGGCTTTCGTCCTGCCCGGCGGCGGTCCACGGCACGATGGCGAGCATCAGCGCGAGCGTGAGCAGATAGAACAGCACGAGGCGCACGACCGTCGAGCGGAAGGCGCGCGTGACGGCGCGCTCGGGGTGCTCGGCTTCACCGGCGGCCACGGCGATCATCTCGATGGACAGGTAGCTGAAGATCGAAATGATGACGGCTACCCACATGCCCCAGAGCCCCTTCGGGAAGAAGCCGCCGTGCGCGGTGTAGTTCGCGAACCCGGCTGGCGAATGCGCGCCGTCGGCTACGGAGCCCGGTGCAACGAACACCACGTAAGCGCCGATCAGAATGAAGGCGACGATGGCCGTGATCTTGATGAGCGAGAAGCCGTATTCGATCGCGCCGAACAGATTCACCGACATGGCGTTCACGAGCACGAGCGCGGCGGAGAAACCGGCGACCCAGTACCAGCCAGGCACCTGCGGGAACCAGTACTTCATGTAGACGGCGATGGCGCTGACCTCGGTGCCCACGGCCAGCACAATGCACGACCAGTAGGCATAACGCACGAGAAAGCCCGCCCACGGCCCGATGTAATGCTCCGCGTACGCGCCGAACGAGCCCGACGTCGGATGCGCGACGGTCATCTCGGCAAGGCATCCCATGAGCATGAGCGCGATGAGCGCCCCGATGGCATAGGAGATCAGCACGCTCGGCCCGGCGAAGCCGATGGCAAAACCGCTGCCGAGAAAGAGTCCGGTGCCGATGGCGCCGCCAATGGCGATCATGGCCATCTGGCTGGCGGTAAGGGAGCGTCGCAAGCCTTGTTCGCGACGAGTGATATGCGAGAAGTCGCGCTTGCCGGACGAAGATGACGAAGGCGACGTTGAAGACGAAGGGGCTGGGGAGTACGCGTCATGACACACCTTTCACTACAGAAGTTGAAGCGTGCTGCGGGGAGGGGGGGCGGAGGGCGCGAGCCCATCAAAACAGAACGACGCTCGCGCCTGCCACTTAGAAGATGTGGCGGATACCCGTGCCTACACCGACTTGCGTCGAGTTACCCGGCAGTTCGACGCGTGCTGCGCCGCTGACCTTGTTGTAATCGACGGTGCCGTAGAGTTGCGTGCGCTTGGACAGCGCGTACTCGGCGAGCAGCACGTACGTATAGCGACGACCCGAACCGGCATCGCCCGCCTGCGCGTTGATGTTCTTGATGTCGTTGAAGTATGCGGCGCCCGTGATCGCGAGGTTCGGCATGGCCTGGATGGTCGTGCCGAGGTAGAACGTCGTGTCCTTGCGCGGGTTGTCGTTCAGGTTGCCCGTCGTGACCGTGTGCGCCGGATCGTTGAGTGTGCCGTCGAGCCAGCCGCTGCGATCGCGTCCGCCAATGTAGCCCACGAAGACCTTGGCGATGGAGACGCTGTAAATACCGCCGAGGCCCCACATCTGCTGCACACGCTTGGCGGCGTCGCGCGCTTGCTGATACACACCGGCGATCTTGAACGGACCCATCGCATAGGCGGCGCGAGCACCCCAGTAGTTGCTGGCGGCCATCGTGCCCGCAGTGTTGCCGAAGCCGTAGGTCGCGCCGACCGACAGACCGCCGAACGTGCCGGCGTAACTCACGGCGTTGTCCACACGACCGCGCGTGATGTTGTACATCCACGAGTTGTTCGCGTAGTTGCCGATGGTGAGCGGATCGAAGTCGCCGTAGACGTTGAACGCCTCGGTGGCCTGACGCCCGATCTTGATCGTGCCGTACTGGTTCTGCAGGCCGACGAACGCATAGCGGTCGAACAGACGCGGACCGTTGGCGAGCGTGCCGTTTTGCGGGTTGATACCCGACTCCAACTGGAAGATGGCCTTCATGCCGCCGCCGAGGTCTTCCGTGCCCTTGAAGCCGAAGCGGCTGTTGGTCACGGCACCGTTGGCGACTTGCCACAGCGCGTCGTTATTGGCGTTCGCGTTGGTCTGATAGCGCACGCTCTGGTCGACGATCCCGTACAAGGTGACGTTGCCCGAGCTTTGTGCGGCGGCAGTGGTGCTGAAGGCGAGGCCGCAAGCGGCCGAGAGAATGGCCAGACTGGCCGGAATTGCAGACTTCATGGGTCTCCTGGTGACGCCTTGTAGACGTTTTATGAATGCTCTTTAAAAACGATCCGCCGTTCCTTCCGATATAGGAAGCAGCGGATTCTTCTCGGCACGACGACTGCAATATCTGAAAGCACCCGACGGAAATGTCTCACCCTTCCCGGCGCGGGGGCGAGGGCTATCATATCAACGCAAAAATTGAATTTGCTTGCTATTTCTATCAAGCAACTGGCGGTAAATCGAAGGATCTGCCAGAATCTCGGGAAACTTGATGGATTCTGCCGATGAACCTCGACCTTGCCGATCTGCGCATCCTCCGCCATCTCGAACTCAATGGCCGCATCTCCAACCAGGAACTGGCGGACGCTGTCGGTCTGTCGCCGTCGGCATGCCTGCGCCGGGTGAAATTGCTGGAGGATCGGGGAGTGATTTCCGGATACCGCTGCATCGTGGACGCACAGCATATCGGGCTGGAGTTCGAAGCGCTAGTGCAAATCACGCTGCGTCCGGACGTCGATCAGTGGCACGAAAAGTTTCTGGCGGCTGTGCAGAACTGGCCCGAAGTGGTCACCGCTCGCATCGTCACCGGATCGGCAAATTACATCTTGACGGTAAGAGCGCGCAACCTCGCGCATTACTCCGACTTTATCGTCAATGAGCTGTACCGCGCGCCGGCCGTTATGTCGATTCAATCGAACATCGTCTTAAAGACAATCAAGAACACGCAGTCGCTTGTCGACCTCGTGAAGCAGAAATAAAGAATCTAGAACATATTAACTATTCTCGAAGTACGAGAGAGAATTCTTAAAAGAAGAGACGCAGCATGGCAGTGATCACCACCATCGAGGACTTGCGGGTTCTCGCGCAACGGCGCGTACCGCGCATGTTTTACGAGTATGTCGATTCCGGCTCGTGGACCGAGTCCACGTATCGGGCCAACACCGACGATTTCGGTGGCATCGGTTTCCGTCAGCGGGTGGCGGTCAACATCGAGCATCGCAGCACGCGCACGACGATGCTCGGCCAGCCGGTGGCCATGCCGGTTGCGCTCGCGCCTACGGGCATGACCGGCATGCAGCATGCGGACGGGGAGATTCTTGCCGCGCGGGCGGCGGAAGCCTTCGGGGTGCCGTTCACGCTATCGACCGTGTCGATCTGCTCCATCGAGGACGTGGCAGCGCACACGAAAGCGCCGTTCTGGTTTCAGCTGTATGTCATGCGCGATCGCGACTTCATCGAGCGTCTGATCGACCGGGCGAAAGCGGCCGGATGTTCGGCGCTGATGGTGACGATGGATCTGCAGATCAGCGGTCAGCGTCACAAGGACATCAAGAACGGGCTGTCGGCACCGCCGAAACTCACGCTGCCGAACATCGCCAACATGATGACCAAGCCGCGCTGGTGCAGGGGCATGCTGGGCACGCGGCGTCGGACGTTCGGCAATATCGTCGGGCACGCCAAGGGAGTGGACGACATCGGCTCGCTGGCCGCATGGTCGGCGGCGCAGTTCGATCCGCGCCTGTCGTGGGACGACGTCGAGTGGATCAAGAAGCGCTGGGGCGGCAAACTGGTGCTCAAGGGCGTGCTCGATACGGAGGATGCGCGCGCAGCACGCGACACCGGGGCGGATGCCATTGTGGTGAGCAATCACGGCGGACGACAACTGGATGGCGCGATCTCGTCGATCCGCGCGCTGCCGGACATCGTCGCTGAAGTGGGGCGCGACACGGAAGTCTGGCTCGACGGGGGTATCCGTTCGGGGCAGGACGTGATCAAGGCGATGGCGCTGGGCGCGAAGGGCACGTTGATCGGGCGTCCGTTCCTGTATGGTCTGGGCGCGATGGGGGAGGCCGGTGTGCGCCGGGCGCTGGAGGTAATTGCGAAGGAGATGGACGTGACGATGGCGCTGACGGGCCGCACGACCGTCGACCGTCTGGACCGGTCGATGCTGATCCCGGGCAGCTACCCCACGGGCATCGGCCCATACTTGCCGGAGCCGGGCGGTCGCTAACACCGCAAACACCCGCATCAATGGAATAAGCCGCAGCGACCCGCTGCGGCTTTTTTCGTTTCCGTAGGGCCATTCCGATAAAACGATGATCGCGCCCCCCAGCAGCCGACGGTCCGGGATGATGTCACCAGCCTGTCCCGGTGCGCAGGAGCGGCGCTCTACGGATTTACAACAAATGTGTTGCTTTTTTTACGAAAAAAATTGCAACAAATCTGTTGTATTATTCAAGTCCATTGCGGGTGATTTATGAAGTACAGCGAGTTCAGAAGGTGGCTCCGTCGGCAGGGGGCCGCTTTTGAGCAGCATCGAGCCGGTTCCAGCCATTTTCGTGTGACGCTCAATGGACGTTCCACGGTCTTTCCCGATCATGGTGCGAAGGAAATGGGGCAGGGTCTCGTGGAAGTTATCAAGAAGCAGTTGGGGCTGAAATGAGTCCGGCAAACACCCTGAGGGCCAAGCAAACATTCGAGGTGCACCATGTTGACCTATCCCATCACGCTTAAGCGAGATACCAACGGCACGTTGTTGGTGACGTTCCCTGACGTGCCTGAAGCGATTACGGTCGGTGAGAACGAAGAGGACGCGCGTGAACAGGCGCTCGAAGCGCTTGAGGCAGCGTTGGAGTTCTACTTCGCGCAGAAGACACCGATTCCATGGCCGACGCGTCCGAAGCGGGGGCAGGAAACGATTACGCTGCCGATCATGGCGTCGATCAAAGTCCTGCTTGCCAACGAGATGATCGCCCAGAATGTGCGCAAGGCCGAGCTAGCGAGACGCATGCACGTGAATCAGGTGCAAGTGGATCGCCTTTTGAAGCTCGGATATGCATCGCGACTCGATGCCGTGGAGTCCGCGTTCGCGGTACTAGGAAAGCGCCTTGAGGTTCGGGCGGTCTGAGATCAGACACGCCCGAGCGCCAGCATCAATGGTGATGCTTGTGATGACCGCGACGCTTGCCGCGATAGTGACCATCGTCGTACGAGCTGGAGCGGGACATGTTGCCGCCGAGCGCCGCACCGGCACCGCCGCCGACGGCCGCACCGATCAGGCCGCCCGAGCGTCCGCCCATGGCATTGCCCGCGGCCGTGCCCGCGCCACCACCCAGCGCACCGCCGAGGATGGCGCCCGTGCGCTCACGACGGTTAGAGGTGATTGCGCCGCCAGCACCACCGCCGACCGCGCCGCCCACCACCGCACCGGTGCTGCCACCCAGCGCGCCGCCCACGGCCGCGCCTGCCACGCCGCCCAGCGCACCGCCGAGGGCGTTGTTCATATCGCTGGCGCTCGCCGTCAGAGAAGTCGTTGCAGCCAGCGTGGCCATCGCCACAATCGGAAAAATTCGCTTGAACATGAGTCTTGATGAGAATTCGGATTAACGCGACGCAAGTATAAAGAGACCCGGCCGCGCCGCCGTCTCCCCAATGTTTCGCTTCTCGTAAGACGGGTAACAAAGTGTTTCGGTGCGTGCAATCACGACGCATCGACGCTATGCGCATTCTCAGCGCCGTCGACGTCGGCAGTATCCGTTCCGCCCGCGCGACGTCGCGACGCCACCTTCATCTCCGCCACGAAGCGGTACAGCTGTGCCGCTGCCGGTGAGAGCGGACGCGCCTTGCTGCGAATCATCCCCATACGGCGCGTGACCACGGGGTCAACCAGCGGCACACTCGTGAGCAACGGATGACCGCCGCCCGGCATCGCCATCGTCGGCACCGCCGCGACCCCCAGGCCCGCCTCCACCAGCCCGATCATCGTCGTGACGTGTTGCGTCTCGCAGATACTCGGCGGACGTTGCGGCAAGCCGGTCAGCGCCTGATCGAGCAACAGCCGGTTGCCCGACGCCTTACCGACGGTGATGTAGTCGTATTCGTATAACTCGCGCCACGTCACCCGCTTCTTGCCCGCGAGCGGATGATCTCGACGGCACGCCGCCACGTACCGCTCCTGCAACAGCAGCTTGAACTCGATGTTCGGCTCCTGACTGCCGATGAAATTCAGCCCGAAATCGGCATCGCCGTTCACCACGGCCGCCAGCACCTCATTGGCGCTCGCGTCGAGCACCGAAACGCGAATGCGCGGGAACGCCCGGTGATAGCGCGAGATCACTTGCGGCATGAAGTAGTAGGCGGCCGACGGCACGCAGGCAATCGTCACGTGCCCGAGACTCGACGACGCGACGTCGCGAATGCCCAGCAGCGCATTGTCGAGGTCGTCGAGAATCCGCTCGGCATCGCGGGCGAAGGCCCGGCCGACATTGGTCAGTGCCACGCGACGCGTACTGCGCTCGAAAAGTTTGACGCCCAGCGCGTCTTCCAGCTTGTCGATGCGACGCGACAACGCCGGTTGGGAGAGATGAATCGACTCGGCCGCACGACGGAAGCTCGCGAGTTGCGCGACCGCGCGGAAGGCCTGCAGATCGTTCAGATCGAAGTTGATCGCCATGACATGGGGGGATGAATGCCGTACAAGCACACGGCGGACCCTGAAACCCCTGACGGCACGGGGGCGCGGGCAAATACCGGTGCGGCGCAGAGTGTAACGTGTTACCGCTCGGTAGGTGCATAAGCATCCTGTCATTGATAGCGTGGGCGCATCAATCTTTCCAAAAAATGCAATTCACAAGCGCGGAACTTCCGGCGCACCATTAGCGGCTTCATCAAGCGTCCGTGACGGCTCGACACGTCCCTGGCAGAGACGCAGTGCGACGATTAATCTCGGCCCGACCCCCCGGGCCGCAGGCAACACGGAGACAGCGCATGTCACAGCGCCCCCAAGACGCAGTTTCGCGTCAACCCTCGAAAGTCGGCGCGGTCATTCGCGTCACCGCCGGTAACTTCCTCGAACAATTCGATTTTTTCCTGTTCGGTTTCTACGCCACCCAGATTTCCCGCGTCTTCTTCCCGACGGACAGCGAGTTTGCGTCGCTCATGCTGACCTTCGCCGTCTTCGGCGCAGGCTTCCTGATGCGTCCGCTCGGGGCCATCGTGCTGGGGGCCTACATCGATAACGTCGGTCGTCGCAAAGGGCTGGTCACGACGCTGGCCATCATGGCGAGCGGCACGATCCTCATCGCCTTCGTGCCCGGCTACGAAACCATCGGTCTCGCCGCCCCCGTGCTGGTGCTGATCGGCCGCTTGCTGCAAGGCTTCTCGGCCGGTGCAGAACTCGGCGGCGTGTCCGTGTATCTCGCGGAAATCGCCACACCGGGCCGCAAGGGCTTCTACACGAGCTGGCAGTCGGCCAGCCAGCAGGTCGCGATCGTCGTCTCGGCGGCGCTCGGCTTCACGCTCTCGCTCACGCTCACCGCGCAGCAGATCGCGTCATGGGGCTGGCGTCTGCCGTTCCTCGTGGGGTGCATGATCGTGCCGGTGATCTTTGTGCTGCGCCGCTCGCTTCAGGAAAGCGACGAGTTCAAGGCACGCAAGCGTCACCCGTCGGTCGGCGAAGTGTTCCGCTCGATGGCGGCGAACCTTGGCGTCGTGATTGGCGGCACCATGCTCGTGGCGTTGACCACGACGGCGTTCTACCTCATCACCGTCTATGCCCCGACGTTCGGCAAGAGCGTGCTGCACCTGTCGAGCGCCGACGCGCTGCTCGTCACGCTGTGCGTTGGCGTGTCGAACTTCATCTGGCTGCCGATCGGCGGCACGCTCTCGGACCGTATCGGTCGTCGTCCGGTGTTGCTGCTCTTCGCAGGCCTCACGCTGCTGACGGCTTACCCGGTGCTCTCGTTCCTCGTGCAGGCCCCGAGCTTTACTCGCATGCTGGTCGCACTGCTGTGGCTCTCGTTCCTGTATGGCATGTACAACGGCGCGATGATCCCGGCGCTGACCGAAGTCATGCCGCCGGACGTGCGCGTCGCCGGTTTCTCGCTCGCGTATAGCCTGGCGACGGCGCTTTTCGGCGGTTTCACACCGGCGCTGTCGACCTACCTGATTCACGCGACGGGCGACAAGGCCGCACCGGGCTACTGGATGAGCTTCGCAGCGCTGTGCGCCATCTGCGCGACGCTGGCGCTCTATCGCGGCCGCCGTGGCGGTCAGCGTCCCGTCGGACTCGCCGCAGGCTGATATCACCGGATACCGGACGCCGCCATTGCCGCAAGTCCCGCAGCGGCACGGCGTGCGCACCGTCCCAATTCACAATAACGAGAGACAGGTCACACCATGAAAGGCATTTCGACGCGACGTCTGCTGAGCGCACTGGGTGCGGGCATCGTCCTGACGGCAACGCTCGCCGCAGCACCGGCGAGCGCAGAAAATCTGAACGTGATGAACTCCGGCGGGTTCACGGCCGCCTACAAGCTGCTGCTGCCGAAGTTCGAAGCGGCCAGTGGCGATCACGTCGACACGGCGTGGGGGCCGTCGATGGGCAAGGCGCCCGAAGCGATCCCGAACCGGCTGGCGCGCGGCGAGTCGGCCGACGTCGTCATCATGGTCGGCTACGCGCTCGACGACCTGATCAAGGCCGGTAAAGTGCGTGCGGACTCGCGCGTCGATCTGGCCGACTCGCGCATCGGCGTCGTGGTCAAAGCCGGTGACGTGGTGCCGGATGTCAGCACGCCGGAGAAGCTGAAGGCAGCGCTGCTGGCGGCCAAATCGGTCGCGTACTCGGACAGCGCGAGCGGCGTGTATGTCGAGCGCGAACTGTTTAAGAAACTGGGCATTGCCGAACAGATGCAGGGCAAGGCGGTGATGGTGCAAAAGACGCCGGTGGCCGAGAAGGTGGCGGCGGGCGATTACGCGCTCGGTTTGCAACAGGTGAGCGAATTGCTGCCGGTCAAGGGCATTGCCTTCGCGGGCAAGATTCCCGAGTCGCTGCAATCGGTCACGCGTTTTGCCGGTGGCGTGCCGGTGAATGCCCCGCACCCGGAGCAAGCGACGAAGCTGCTGACCTACATGGCGGCGCCGGCTGCGGCCAAGGACGTCGAATCCACCGGTCTCGATCCGCTGACGCACTGATTCGATTGTGGTTTGGCAGGAAAGCCAACGCGGCCCGATGAACGTCGGGCCGCGTTTTTTTTGCCTCGCAACGTCACTGTGGATGCGCGATTCCCGATAGCGAATATATGAAATAATTTCTTCGCTTCGGTATCGGGCCGGGATTGGCCGACAATGACGCATCCGATTGAGACGTCGCACCGCATGACGTCGATACCACCCATAGCGAGGAGAGAGACATGGCCGCCGTGCCGAACCTGAACGACATCGTCGCACTCGACGCGCTGGCACTGTCCGACGCCATTCACCGTCGTCGCGTGTCCTGCCGCGAGGTGATGCAGGCGTATCTTGCGCACATCGCGCAGTACAACCCCGAGGTCAACGCCATCGTGTCGCTGCGCGACGCG
Source organism: Pandoraea oxalativorans (assembly GCF_000972785.3). Classification (NCBI taxonomy): domain Bacteria; kingdom Pseudomonadati; phylum Pseudomonadota; class Betaproteobacteria; order Burkholderiales; family Burkholderiaceae; genus Pandoraea; species Pandoraea oxalativorans. The sequence continues at coordinate 4,062,201 of NZ_CP011253.3, read as the reverse complement.
CAGACGTTGCTGGCCGAAGCCGACGTACGTGACCGTCAACTGGCAAGCGGCGAATCGCTCGGCTGGATGCACGGCATGCCGCACGCGGTGAAGGACATCGCGTCGTGCGCCGGATTGCCCACGCGCAAGGGTTCGCCGTTGACATCCGACGCCCCGGACACGCAGGACAGCATCAGCGTGTCGCGCATCCGGGCGGCCGGGGCCATTTTCATCGGCAAGACGAACGTCTCCGAGTTCGGACTCGGCTCGCACAGCTACAACCCCGTTTTCGGCACCACGGTCAACGCCTACGACCCCACGCGTATTGCCGGTGGCAGTAGCGGCGGCGCGGGCAGCGCACTGGCGCTGCGCCTGTTGCCGGTGGCCGACGGAAGCGACTTCATGGGCTCGCTGCGCAACCCGGCGGCGTTCGGTAACGTCTACGGATTCCGGCCGTCGCAAGGCCGTGTGCCGTACGGTCCTGCACCGGAGGTCTTCGTGCAGCAAATGAGCACCGAAGGACCGATGGGACGCACGGTCGCCGACGTCGCGCAACTTCTCGACACCCAGTCCGGTTACGACAAACGCAGCCCGCTGTCGATTGCGAACGGTGCGTCCCGCTTCGCCGGTGCCTTGCAGCGCGATGTCAAGGGAATGAAGCTCGGCTGGCTCGGTGACTACGGCGGCTATCTGCCGATGGAAGACGGTGTGATGGCGCTGTGCGAGGCATCGCTGAAGGACTTCGGCGCGATCGGGTGCGACGTCGAGGCGTGCGCGCCCGACTTTGCGCCTGACCGGCTCTGGCAGACGTGGCTCACGCTGCGTCACTGGATGGTGAACGGCTCGCTCGGCGAGATGTACGCCGATCCGGCGCGTCGCGAGAAGCTCAAGCCCGAAGCGCAATGGGAGGTCGAAGGCGGCGCGTCACTGCGTGCGACCGACGTATTCCGTGCCTCCATCGACCGCAGCGAGTGGTATCGCTCGCTGGCGCGTCTGTTCGAGCGTTACGATTTCCTGCTGCTGCCATCGGCGCAAGTCTTCCCGTTCGACGCGCAGACGCATTGGCCGACCTCGGTCGCAGGCAAGCCGATGGACACCTATCACCGCTGGATGGAGGTCGTGATCGGACCGACGCTGGCCGGACTCCCGGCGATCAGCGTGCCGGTCGGGTTCGACGCGCGCGGGCTGCCGATGGGTTTGCAGATCATCGGTCCGGCGCAGGCGGATCTCGCTGTATTGCAGCTCGCACACGCGCATGAGCAACAGACGCAATGGGTCAAACGTCGTCTGCCGCCGATGCTCACGGGGCGCTGGCGCGATCCGCCCTCGCGCGCAATGCGCAGGCGCGCGTCCCGCTTATTTCGGACGCGCCTGCGCCCGCAGCGGCTTGAGCAGTTCGCCGAGCGCGTTGTGGTCGATTTCGTGCATCAGCGCGAGCAGGCGGCCGATCTCATTGGAGGGAAAGCCTTCGCGGGCAAACCAACTGAGGTAGTTGCCCGGCAGGTCGGCGATCATCGTGCCCTTGTGCTTGCCGTAGGGCATGGGCGTGGTTACGAGACGCATCAGGGCGTCGGCGTCGAAATTAAGCATGAGCGCAGGTATAGCTCAAACCCGCGACGTCAGCAACTGCCACCCTGCCGCACCGAAGACGACGGCCAGACAGCCGTCGAGCCAACGGCGGACGCCGAGGTACACACGCCGCGCGGTTTGCGTCGAGAACAACATCGCGTAGCCGCAGAAGATCATCAGCCCGAGCATTGCGCAGCCGGGCACGACGGCCACCGGCATGCGCCCGTCAGGCCCCGACGACAACGCGACCACGGACATCCACCCCAGCACCGCCTTCGGATTGGTGAGATGGAACAGCGTGCCGCGCACATAGAGGCGCTTGAGGGACAACACCCCGTTGGCGTCCGTCGGCACGAACGTCGCTGCCTTTGACGGACGCAGCGCTGCACGCCCCGACTTGAACGCCAGCCACAGCAGATAAGCACCGCCGAAGAGCTTGAGCGCGACGAGAAACTGCGCGTAGGCGAGCAGCGTGGCCGAGATCCCGAGCATGGCGACCGTCGCCCAGAACAACGAGCCGGACATGACGCCCAGTGCGAACGTGAGCGCGGGACGGCGGCCGTGGTTGGCGGCAATGGACATGATCGCGAGATTGCTGGGACCGGGACTCGCGGCGTTGACGAAGTACGCCGTGAAGGCGACCAGAAGATGGGCGGAGAGCGCGGTGCTGACGATCATGGCGAACCTTTTACCCGATGACCGATCCCCGGTGAGGGGCGAGCAGACGGGCAATCTGACTGACGGGGAATCGTCAGAGTGTCGGGGCGCGCCTCGCCTGGCGCCATAGACAGTTGGCGTGATTTCTACCGTGCCAGTTGGCGATCGGTCTGCCCTGCGCCCATCCGCTTAAGCGTTGCGCACAGTCACACCTTGCCGGAGAAGCGCCGGTCGAAGGTCGGGCGGACGTCGAGCGGCTGACGTAGCAATCCGACCTGCGCGTAGAAGTCTGCGGTGCGTTGCTGTTCGGCAACGAGTGCGTCGTCGATATTGCGCCATTTCGTGGCGCGCCGCGAGAACTGGAGCTTCGCCGCTTCGGCCGGAATGCCGATGATGCGCGCCATCGCGGCCGAGTACGCGTCCACATGCTGATACGACCAGACTTGCGCACGCACCACCCGGGCAAGGAAGTCGCGCAGCACTTCCTGTTTGGCGGCGATGGCGGCGTCCGTGGCGGCGAGATAGCTCAGCCCCGACCACAACCCCCGCCCGTTCACCAGCACCCGTGCACGCCCGGTCGTCTCCGCCACTGCCGTATAAGGCTCCCACGTGGCCCAGGCGTCGACCGAGCCACTCGCCAATGCGGTGATCGTATCGGCGGGCGGAAGGAAGCGGAAATTGACGTCGCCCGGCGCAAGCCCTGCCGCCGTGATCGCCTTGAGCGTGACGAAGTGCCCGATGGAGCCGCGCGTCGTGCCGATGTTCTTGCCCTTGAGGTCGGCGGCGGTGCGCAGCGTCGCGTCGGGGCGCACGAGCACGGCGGTGCCGAAAGCGTCCGAGCGATTGGCGCCGATGATCTTGATGGCCGCGCCGGCGGACAGCGCGAAGATCACCGGGGCGTCGCCGATCGGCCCGCAGTCGACGGCACCGGCGTTGAGCGCTTCGGCCAGCGGCGCGGCGGCGGGGAATTCCGTCCACTGGATGTCGTACGGTAACTGCTTCAGTTCGTCGGCCGCTTCGAGCAGCGCGCGCAGGCCGCCCTTCTGGTCACCCGCCTTGAGGACAGGACGTCCCGATTGAGCGAACGAAGTGCCGGGCAGGGTGAGCGTGGTCAGCGCGCCGGCAGCGCTGGAAGTCGTGACGTACTGCAGGAAACGGCGTCGGGAAATCGTCATGATGAAAGCCTGTGGTGGATCGGAAGGGTCTTGAGGTTGAGGGATTGGCGGTGCGCACAGATGGGCGTCAATGCGCGTCAATGCACGAAGCCGCCTTTGACGAAGCGCACCGGGTCGCCATCCATCTCGCGCAGCGTGGCGGTGAGCGGGTCGCGTGCCGACGATTTGTCGCCGTCTTGCAGTGAGATCGACGTCGTGCACATCAGACCGCCGTCTGCCCAGCCGCGACGTCCTGCCGGGGCGAGCGCGCGCAACCAGCCGTCGCGATCCGCCAGCCACTCGGTGCCCGCCAGACCGGACGCCGGAGCTCCCGCGATCTGCGCGAAGACCTGCCAGGCCTCGGGGGCATCGGCGACACAGTCCGCACGGGTGCCGAACAGCGGCGTGACCTCACCGGGTGTGCGCTGAGTCGTCGCTGTGGCTGCGGTAGCCACCTTGCGCACGGATGCGGCCGCCGGTCCCGTTGCCTGCGCGTCGCCGCGCCGGACCAGCAGCGTGAGGAATCGTGGGTCTTCGAACGGTGGCGGATGCGCAGCGTCGACCGCCACTACGCGAACGCGCTGATGGCCGCGCCATGCACTCAGTGCACGGTCGGGACGGCCCGCGCATCTCACTACCATCGACGGCAGCGCAATCGGCACGGGCCAGCTCCCCCCGGCGGCCATGCCTGCGGACGCGGACAGCACGCGCATGTAATCGAGGGCGGCCCACACTTCGCGGTCGCTCAGGCGGCCGACGAAACCGGGCATGGTGACGCCCTGGTCGTCGCGCATGCCGTACAGCACGTGCCAGAAGAGTTCCCCGTCGGCGCGACGGCTCAGCAGCGCACTCGCCATCGTGGGCGGCCAGCGCCTGAGCGTAGCGGCGCGCGGCCCCTCGCCGCGTCCATCCACGCCATGACAGGCGGCGCATTGCGCCGAGTAGACGCGTGCGCCGCGCGCGATGCTGTCCACCGTGAAGCCCGTCGGACTCGTATGAAAGCTGGTCGGCACGGCGGCCGTCAGCCACAACCGGGGCGATGGCCACGGCGCGAGGATGAGTGCACCGATGGCCGCCGCCGTTAGCCAACGCCACGCGCGTCGCCAGCACACGGCCAGCAGCACGCAGACGATGGCGAATGCGATTGCCGCGAGCATCCACGCGAACTGCCGGGCGAGCGCCACGTCGATGACGAGGTTCTCCCCCGCGATGCGCAGCGCCCACGGCCACGCGGGTGCGCCGTGCGAATCGTCGGTGATGCCGAGCGCATAGAGCGCGCCGAGCCACGTCGACTGCACGAACTGCAAGGCCTGCAGCAGCGCATTGAGCCAGAGATGGGAGGGTGGCGAGGTCATCGGACGCACACCTCATGGGGGCGGTCCGATGACGGAATCGACGACGGATTCGGCAACAGCGGGCGGGATGACATCGGAAGGATCAACGACATTGCAATGCAGCGAACGACAGCACGCAGTTCGGAATTACCAGCTTGCATCGAGCCCCAGATGTCGGAGCGCTTCGTGGCGCAGTTCGGTGATGCGGGCGTCGCCGCGATGACGCGGATAGGGCAGGTCCACGTGCAGCTCTGCCACGATCTTTGCCGGGCGCGGGCTGAACACGATCACGCGTTGCGCGAGGAACAGCGCCTCCTCCACGTCGTGCGTGACGAGCAGCGCTGAGAACCCTGCGCGCTGCCACAACTCGACCAGTTCGCTTTGCATCGCCAGCCGCGTGAGCGAGTCGAGCTTGCCGAGCGGTTCGTCGAGCACGAGCAGGCGCGGGTCGTTCACGAGCGCACGGGCAAGCGCGACCCGTTGCGCCATGCCACCCGAGAGTTGGTGCGGAAAGGCGTCGGCGAACTCGGAGAGGCCCACGCGCGCGAGCGCCGCATCGACACGATGACGCTCCTTCCCGAGCACGCCGCGCGCTTGCAGACCGAGTGCGACGTTGTCGCGCACAGTTCGCCAGGGGTAGAGCGTCGGGTCCTGAAACACCACGATGCGCGACGGATCGGGGCGTGTGATGGCGGTGCCGTCCTGCGTGATGGTGCCGCGCGTAGCGGTCTCCAGACCGGCGACAAGACGCAGCAAAGTGGACTTGCCGCATCCGCTCGGGCCGAGTAGCGCAACGAATTCACCGGGCGCGACTTTCAGATCGACGCCGTCGAGCACTTGCAAGGGCGACTGACGCGAGCCGAACCAGTGACTCACGCCTTGAATGTCGATCTGTGCGCCGGTGTCGTTGGCTGAGTGTGCGCCGTCGTGAATCGACGGCGATGTCAAAGCGGCATCCGCACCTGCGAACGCAGGGGAAGACGTTGGAGAAGAAGCGGCGACGCTTACCATTTGACGGTTCCTTTCTGCCAGGCGAGTGCGCGGTCGCGCACGGTGAAGAGCAGCGTGATGACGCCCGAGAAGAGCAGGGCCATGACGATCAGCGCGGCGTACATATTCACGTAAGACGCCCAGCCTTGCGCCCACGTGAGATACCAGCCGAGACCGGACTTCACGCCCATCATTTCGGCTGTTACCAGCACCGAGAACGACGCGCCCAGTCCCATGAACAGGCCGACGAAGACATTCGGGAGTGCGGCGGGAATCGCCACGCGCAGCACCAGAAACGCTTCGGACGCGCCCAGCGTGCGGGCCACGTCGTAGTAGCTCTTGTTGACGCCTGCGACACCCGACCACGTAAGCACGGCCACGGGAAACGCCGTCGACAACGCGATGAGAAAGGCCGCCGCCGAGTAGCTCGACGGGAAGAAGTAGAACGTGAGCGGTAACAGTGCCGTGGCGGGCACGGGGCCGAGCACGCGAAGCACCGGATGCACCCAGTAGCCAATGGCGCGCGACCAACCGATCGAGACGCCGATCAGAAAGCCCGCGATCGCACCGAAGCCGAAGCCCAGTCCCAGCAGCTTGAGCGTGTTCGCGGCGCTGTCGCCGAGACGTCGCCAGTCTTCCGTGTAGACCTCGATGAGCGCTTGCGGCGGCGCGAAGAACGGCGTGGGCAGCGAGCCTGTCTTCGCAGTGAGGATTTCCCAGGCGGAGAGCGCCACCGCAATGGCTACGAGCCACGGTCCCGCGCCGCTCAGGGCTTCACGCAGGCGCAGCAGCGGCGGTGTTGCACGGCCAGCGACGGACAGCACGGCAAGCAAGGCGGCCACCGCCAGCGCAAACACACCCAACTCGTCGGTGAAGGCCCAGTCGGAGAAGCCGACGACCTTGTTCGGCCAGCGCAGTGTGAGCGCGCCGAAGGCCGCCCACGCCAGCGCGGCGGCGAAGCCCACCCCCCATAGTGCAGACGTACGCGGGGCGGCAAACAACTGGTCGATTTCGGTTTCGTCGAAGGCGGGGATGCGCGGCACGGAAGCCGCGCTCGCCGTACTTGTCCGCAGCGCGGACCCTTCGGCCTGTTCCGTCAGCTCAAGCGCACTGGCGGGCGATGCACCGCGCAGTGCGGCGTTGTCGAGAATGGCACTCATGATCACTTGTCCGGGAGGTGCGCTCAGCCCAGCACGTTGGCGTAGACGTGTTGCGCGAGTTTCTGCGGATCGGTCGTCTTCTTGAGCACACCGATGCGGCGGAAGTCGTCGGCGAAGTACGCGATCTCATCGCGCAGGTCCACGCCGGTCGGGTGATGGGAATAGGTGAGCGTGGCGTACAACTTGCGCAAATCCTCGGGGCTGATCTTCGGCGAATACTTCGCAAAGATCTTTGCGGCCTCGTTCGGGTTCTCGTTGACGAACTCGGTGGCCTGCACGATGGAGCGTGCCAACGCACTCGCAGCCGCGCGGTCGTTGCGCACCAGATCGCCGCGCGCGCCGATGACGCAGCACACCTTGCGGGCGTACTCGCCGGTGAGGTTCGTCGCCAGTTCGACGTAAGCGCCGTTGGTGCGCTTCTCCAGCAGATAGAGGTTCGGATCGCCGTCGGCAATCGCCTGAATCTCGCCCTTGTCGACGGCGACGCCGAGCAGGTCCGCAGGGTACTGACGCCAGGTGATGTCGCGCTCGGCGTCGATGCCGTTCTTCGCCAGCAGAATCTGGAAGAAGTGCTTGCCCGGTGCAGCCAGATCCGACACACCCACCGTCTTGCCCTTGAGTGCGGCGAGCGACGTAACGCCCGCCGCCTTCGAGCCGAGCAGGCGCACGCAGCCGCCGTGCGAGCTGCCGATGATCTTCACGTCGAAGCCCGATTCGAGCGGCTTGAGCCAGCGGTGAATCATGCCCACGGCCGCGTCGGCCTTGCCTGTGGCGATCGATTCGAGCAACTGGTCCGTCGAGCCGCTGTAGTTGATCAGGTCGACTTGCAGGCCGTTCTTCTCGAAGAAGCCGCGCTCCTGTGCGGCGACGATGGGCGTCAGGCAGAACGAGTTCTGGTTCCACGCAAAGGTGAGCTTCTTCGGCTGCGACCATGCCTGACGGCCAAGTAGCAGGGCGGGCGCGGCGAGCGCGGCAGCGGTGCCCGCGCGCAGCACCTTGCGGCGACCGGCGTGCACGTCGGTTTGCGTGGCGGTGCCGCTGATACCGGTCGTGCCAGCGGTCTTGTCGGTGTGGCGGAACTTCATGGGTACGACTCCCCTGTTGATTTCTGATGTTTATGTGGCTGACGCTTCAGTCGAAGACCTCAGTCGAAGAAGTCAGTCGAAGAAGTCAGTCGAGCAGATCGGGCTCGGCTTCGACGAGACCTTCGTAAAGGCTCTCGAACGAGTACAGCGCGCCTTCCGGACCGCCGACCTGACTGTGCGTGTGACGTGCCGTCGCTTCGTCGATGGGTTGCGGCGTGCCTGCCGCTTCGGCGAGCAATTGCGTGTGCGCCACGTTCTCCAGCGCGATGTACCACCACGCGGCGGCTTCCACGCTCGGACCGGCGGTGAGAATGCCGTGGTTTTTCAGGATCACGCCCTTGACCGTGCCGCTGCCGTCGGGCTTGTTCAGGGCATGCGCAATGCGTTCACCCTCGCTGCCGTCGACCACCATGCCGGTGAAGTCGTCGAACAGTGCGTGGTCTTCGAAGAAGCCGCACGAGTCTTGCGTGAGCGGATCGAGCGCGCGGCCCAGCGTCGACCATGCTTTGCCGTAGGTCGAGTGCGTGTGCGCGGCGGCGACCAGATGCGGATGCGCTTCGTGGATCGCGGCATGAATGGCAAACGCCGCCTTGTTCAGGGGGCGGTCGCCGACCACGGTCTCGCCTTTGGCGTTCACGAGCAACAGGTCGGAGACCTTGATGCGCGAGAAGTGCACACCCAGCGGATTGACCCAGAAGTGATCCGGCAACTCGGGATCGCGTGCGGTGATGTGACCGGCGAGTCCGAGGTCGAAGCCGTGACGCGCAAAGATACGGAACGCCGCAGCGAGCCGCGTCTGACGATGGCGGCGCTCGGCGAGGATGTCGCTGCGCACGGGCGGTGCGTCGAACCAGAAGCGCTGCTGCGGCGCGGCGTTGAGCACGAGACCGGTCGGCGTGGTCTTGGTCTGGGCGGGTGGGGTAGACGTGGTGCGTCCGAAACTATGTGTGTCGACGGGCAGAACGGCTGCCATAGTGTTTTTCTCCGTGTCGTGTGGGGACGCCGCTCAGGCGGCGCGACGCGTGGCGTCGTTCTGGCGGTCGCGCTCGGCGACCAGCGTGCGCAGACGCGGAATCAACTCGCGGCCGTAGTCGATTGCGTCGCCCAGCGGATCGAAGCCACGAATGAGGAACGTGGTCACGCCGAGGTCGTAGTAGTCGAGCAGGGCGTCGGCGACTTGCTCCGGCGTGCCGACGAGGGCGGTCGAGTTCGAGCGTCCGCCGATAAGCTTGGCGATCTCCGTCCACAGCACTTTGTCCAGTCGCGCGCCCTTGTCGGCAGCGGCAAGCAGGCGTCGTGCGCCTTCGCTTTGCAGCGCCGAGCCTTGCGACACACCGGCGGCTTCGCGGATCGCCCTGGCTTGCGCCAGAATCTTGTCGGCGCGTTCCCACGCCTTTGCTTCGGTCTCGGCCAGCACCGGGCGGAACGACACCGAGAAGCGCGGCGTGCGACCATGCACGGCGGCCGCGGCGCGCACGCGCGTGGTGATCTCACGCACCTGATCGAGCGATTCGCCCCACAGCGCATAGATGTCCGCGTGTTTGGCTGCGACTGCCAGTGCAGCGTCGGATGCCCCGCCGAAGAAGATCGGCACATGCGGCTGCTGCACGGGTTTGACCTCGGAGAAGCCCTGTTTGAAGCGGTAGTACTTTCCGTCGTGATCGAACGGCGTGTCTTCGGTCCAGATGCGGCGCAGGATGCTCAGGTACTCGTCGGTGCGCGCATAGCGCTCGTCATGGAGCAGAAAGTCCCCGTCGCGCTGCTGTTCTTCGTCCGATCCGCCAGAGATGAAGTGAACGCCGAGGCGGCCGCCGCTGAACTGATCGAGCGTGGCGATCTGGCGGGCGGCGAGCGTCGGCGCAACGAAGCCCGGACGATGCGCGAGCATGAAGTGGATGTTCTCGGTCACCGTCGCCGCATAGGCAATCGTGAGCGTGGCCGACGGGCTGGTGGAGTGATGGGGCACGAGAATGCGGTCGAAGCCGGATTGCTCGTGAGCGCGCGCAAAGTTGCGCACGTAGTCGCGGTCGACGGCAGCACCCTTCTTGGGGTGAATTTCGGATTGCTTACTGCTTTGAATCATGCCGATGATTTCTACGCTCATGACGACGTTCTCCTTGTGGGGTGGGGACGCGTGCACGGCGACGTGGGTCGGTTTGCGCTACACGCCCATCGATCGGAACAGACGGTGAATGGGAGTGAGCCTACGCAAACAATCATCGAGCGTTAAATAATCATTTACGCAAAGATTATTCGATATGGATGGTTGGGCGCGGCGCCGCCGGGCCTTACGCTAGGGGCACTGCGTAAAGCGGCGCACCGGGCGTCGAACGCGTATTTGCTTATTCCAAAATCATGGCTTCTTCAGGTCTCGCACATTCCGGCGCGGTGCTGCCCCTGCCGCCCCAGCCACGTGGAGATGGCCCCGCACGTCACGCGCAACTCGATGCGCTCCTGCCCCCGATCACCCGCGCACTGGCCGAGAGCGCGACGGCGCTCGATCGCGATGCACGTTTCCCTTTCGACAACTTCGCGCTGCTGCATCGTCACGGGCTGATTGCGGAAGTCGTGCCGCGTGCGGCGGGCGGTGGCGGTGGCGGTCTCGCGACGGCGCGTCGCATCGTCGGTGCCGTCGCCAAAGGGGAATCGGCCACCGCACTGGTGCTGACGATGACGTATCTCCAGCATCGCTCGCTCGTGCGCGAAAGCACGCGCTGGCCGGAGGCGCAGCGTCGCGCGGTGTTCGAGAGCGCGGTGCGCGACGGCGCGCTGATCAACGCGCTGCGCGTGGAGCCGGATCTGGGTACGCCTGCCCGGGGCGGGCTGCCCGCGACGATTGCGCGTCGCACCGAGACGGGCTGGCGTTTGTCCGGCCGCAAGCTCTATTGCACGGGCATTCCCGCGTTGCGCTGGCTCAGTGTGTGGGCACGCACGGACGAAGCGGAGCCGCGCGTCGGGGTCTTTCTGGTGCCGCGTCCGGCGGGGGGCGAACAATCGCCGGACCGTCCGGGCATTCGCGTCGTCCAGAACTGGGATCACCTGGGGCTGCGCGCGTCTGCCAGCCATGAGGTCATTCTCGAGGACATCGATCTGCCGTTCGGCAATGCCGTCGATATTCGTCCACCGAACGAATGGGCGCCAGCCGGTATCGGCCAGCGCGACAACGATGCGCACATCGAACAACAGGCGTGGATGAGTGTGCTGCTGGGTACGCTTTACGATGCGGTGGCGCGTGCGGGCGTCGACTGGCTCGTGACATTCCTGAACACGCGTGTGCCGGGCAATCTCGGCGCGCCGCTGGCCACCTTGCCGCGGGTTCAGGAGACAGTCGGCGAGATCGCCACGTTGCTGCACGTGAACCAGCGTCTGCTGGACGCGGCCGCGCAGGCGGCCGATGCGGGAGAACCGGATGACGATATCGCCAGCGGTGCGCTAAAGTTCACGGTGACGGGCAATGCGATCCGGGTCCTCGAACTGGCCTTGCAGCTTTCCGGCAATCATGGACTTTCGCGCAACAACCCGCTTGAGCGCTATCATCGCGACGTGCTGTGCAGCCGTATCCACACGCCGCAAAACGACACCATACTGGGCGCTGCCGGTCGGCAGACGCTCGCTGCTTTCCGGGAATTCGCATGACTGGTACGACCGAAGTGCTGGATGGCATCGCCTTGTCGCGCGACCTGCCAGCGCACGATTACGACGCGCTCGATCCCTTGCGCACCTTCGTGGCCGGGTTCTCGCGACTGTTGGATCGACGCCCCCATGAAACCACGCTGCTCGAAGAGGGGGCGGGCCTGCTCGCTCAACTGGTGGCACGCGACGATTGGCTGCCCGCTGCGTTCGCCACGCCGCATCCCGACCATTACCAGCAGTTCCTGCTGCATTGCGATTCGGCGCAGCGCTTCTCTATCGTGAGCTTCGTCTGGGGCCCCGGGCAGCGCACACCGATTCACGATCACACCGTATGGGGGCTGATCGGCATGCTGCGCGGCTCCGAGGACTCGCAACCGTTCGTGCTCGATGCAAAGGGCGTTCCCGTCGTGGCGGGCGAGGCAGTGCGGCTTCTGCCGGGCGACGTCGAGGTGTTGTCGCCGCGTCTGGGCGACATTCACCGCGTGAGTAACGCCTATGCGGATCGCGTGTCCGTGAGCATCCACGTGTATGGCGCGAACATCGGCGCGGTGCATCGCAGTGTCTTTACCGAGACGGGCGAGCGCAAGGGCTTCGTGTCGGGCTACGCCAACGCCCAATTGCCCAATCCGTGGGGCAAGGCGGCGCCGCCCGCCGACAAGCAATAGACAAGCCATCGCCGGGCAATCGCCAGGCATCAACGTTTCGACGTCCGACGAATTCAAGGAATGACCGTGTCCGAGCTTCCGAATCACACGACCCCCGATGCGCCATCGCAGGCCGCAGCGTTCCCCGAACTGACCTACGCCGACGTGCGCGCAGCGTTGCTCGCGCGTGAGGAAATCGCACTGCTCGACGTGCGTGAAGAAGACCCGTTCGCGCAGACGCACCCGCTGTGGGCTGCGAACCTGCCGCTCTCGCGCGTGGAGATCGACGCATGGGCGCGTATACCGCGCCGCGACACGCGCATCGTCGTCTATGGCGTGCACGATGGCGAAGACCTGGCGCCGCGCGCCGCCGTCGTGCTGCGCAAGCTGGGTTACACCGACGTCAATCTGCTGGCGGGCGGTCTGGACGGCTGGATTGCCGCCGGTGGCGAAGTGTTCCGCGACGTGAACGTGCCGAGCAAGGCGTTTGGCGAGTGGGTCGAAGGACTGCGCCACACGCCGTCGCTCTCGGCGCAGGAAGTGCAGGCGCTGCTCGATGCGGATGCCGACGTCGTGGTCGTCGACGCCCGTCGCTTCGACGAGTATCAGACGATGAACATTCCCGGTTCGACGAGCGTGCCCGGTGCCGAACTGGTGCTGCGCGTTCGCGAGCTTGCGCCGGACCCGGCCACGCGCGTGATCGTCAATTGCGCGGGGCGCACGCGCAGCATCATCGGCACGCAATCGCTCGTGAACGCCGGACTGCCGAATCCCGTAGCAGCGCTGCGTAACGGCACCATCGGCTGGACGCTGGCCGGTCAGACGCTGGAGCGCGGCGCGGACCGCCGTCACCCGGCGACGGTGCGCGACGCCACGCTGGCCGTTGCCCGTGAAGGCGCGCGCGCTGTGGCGGATCGTGCCGGTGTGCGCCGTGTGGCGCTTGAGGACGTGCCGTCGCTGAATGCACCGGGACGCACCGTCTACCGCTTCGACGTGCGCACGCCGGAGGAGTATGCGGCGGGGCATCTGCCGGATTTCGCCAACGCACAGGGCGGTCAGCTGGTGCAGGAGACGGATCACCAGGCACCGGTGCGCGGCGCATGGATCGTGCTGGCGGACGACGACGGCGTACGCGCCGACATGACCGGCTCGTGGCTCGCGCAAATGGGCTGGACGGTGTACGTCGTGGAGCCGCACAGCGCGCATGCCCGCAGCGCGCAAGGGGGCTGGCCGCTGCACACGCCGAGCGCGCCGGAAGTCGCCACCGTCACGCCCGCGTTGCTCGCACGCTGGCTCGACGAAGCCGCGCCGGGGCAGATCGCGGTGCTGGACTTCACGTCAGGCGTCAATTACGTCAAACGACATATCCCCGGCGCGTGGTTCGTGATTCGCGCGCGTCTGGCCGAAGCGCTGCGCACCATCGGGCCGGTGCAGCGTTATGTCCTGACGTGCGGATCCAGTCTGTTGGCGCGCTTCGCTGCGGACGACCTGCAACGTCTCACTGACGCCGAGATCGTGGTACTCGAAGGCGGCACGCAGGCATGGATCAACGCCGGGTTGCCGCTGGAGTCGGGCGAAACGCATCTGGCCAGCGCGCGCGACGATCGTTATCGCCGTCCGTACGAAGGCACCGATAACGCGGCCGAGGCCATGCAGGCCTATCTCGACTGGGAGTTCGGTCTCGTCGACCAGTTGCATCGCGACGGCACGCATCACTTTCAGGTGGTGTAAGCCGTCAACGTCCAGAGCATTCGGCCGAATCTGCCGGGGCGCACGCCGTCCCGGCGGTGCGCCCGTGGCATACTCCGGAACTTCCGGCGCTGCCCCGCATTCGATCCGACCATGCCACTTCCGCGTTTCATCACCCGCCGACTGGAGGCGCTCACCGAACCGAGCACCCGCATTCCGTACGCGTGGGTGTATCACGAGCCCGACGTCTTCATGCAACGTACGTCGGCTTTCACCGTCGCCAAGAAATACCTCCACCGCCGGTTGCGTCTTGCGATGAGCGGGCAACTGCGCCATGAGGTGCGGCACGTCGCACCGCAAGCGCGCGTATTGTGGATATACGGTGGAAAGCACTCGGTGGGCGACGCCGTGATGGATATGTCGGGCCGCGCGCTGCTGCGCGAACGCGAAGGTCCCGTCGATCTGCTCATCAGCCCGGGGCTCAAAGCGGTCTTCGAGGGAGACGACATCTTCCGAAATGTCTTCGACGATCCGGCTGCGGTGAATCCCGCCGAGTACGACGTCGTCGTCATGCAGGAATTCAACTACCCGACTTTGCGCATCAAGCGACGCTTTTTCTCGACGCTCCCCTTCGCGTGCCTGTTCCGATTTTTCCACGGCCCGGACCGCAATCAGACGCAATTCAGTCTGGCAGCCGTCAACGATGTCTTCGGCCTGGAACTGGCGTCGGACGAACTCTTTGCGCGGGCGAAGCCGTATCTGCGCGAAGAGACGGATTTACCGGCGGTCATCGCGAACCAACTCCCGACGGGATCCTTCGTTGTGCTGGCGATGGGAGGCGTGGAGCCGCGCCGTACCTATGCGCATTGGCGCGCGTGCCTCGATGCCTACGATGCAGCGTACTTCCCCGGACTACCCACAGGTATCGTGTTGTTGGGTTCGGGCAACGGGGCCGACGCCGCCCGCGCGCTCATGGAAGCGAAATTCCGGCATCTCGAAATGGTGTCGTTCGTCGGCCAGTTGACGCTGCGCGACGCGAAGCGAGTGATCGCGAATGCGTCGCTGTTCGTCGGCGCCGATGGCGGGCTGATGCATGTGGCGCACACCACGCGAGCGCCGAGCGTGTCGCTGTTCGCTGCGGCGGAGCCACCGTATCTGCGTCTCACACCGCGCTGTCAATCGACGCCCTTGCAGACGGAGAGCGACGTTAGCGCGGTCGATCCGGTCGAGCTTGCCCAGACGATGGTCGCGACGCTGGCGGGCGCTCCCTCGTTCGTGCCGAATCAACCCAAATCTCAGCCCGCATCGCAGCCCCAAACGCTGCCGACTTCTACACCCAGCGCTTCGCGCTGAGGCCATTTTTCCGTCTTGCGCCGTCTCTGGGCGCTTCGCGCGCCGGGACGGCCGCGTCCCGAGCATTACACGTTTGCGTCGCCTCGGCACCTGTCAACGTTGACAGGTGCGGTTTCGCGCGCCGGAATCTAACGTTGAATGAACTAAAACGCTGCAACTCCATGATTTCATAGGGTTTTCCCTTGCATTCGGAGCGTGGCGCGACGGACTGCGACCGTGGGGGGAACAGCCTGGGCGCGCCAGGGGCATTCTCCGGCGGACTGCACTGAGGGGCGCGTCCGTCGGCCTTGTCGTATCGAGCGGTTTGTTATGCGTGTGCGTAGGAGAACCGTATGAAAACGTCAAAGCCCGTGACGCCGACGCGTCATCAGATTGCTCAAGCCGTTGGCGTGGTGCTGACCTGTCTCGCAGCGCAGGCGCATGCCGGAATCGTAGACGGTGTCACCCAGACAGTCACCGCGCCTGGCGACCCCGCGGAATCATGGCAGGTGCATAACTCGGGTTCGCTCACGGTAGATCCCGGTGCTGCGACCAATGCGATCCTCGTCGATACCGACAGCTCGCTGACACTGAACGGTGCGGCGGTGGCGGCGACGGTGACGACCAACCCGGGGGTATCGCTGCTCAATACGAATGGTGTCATCACCAATTCGACCATCAGCAGCGTCGGTGGCCCGGGCCTGACGCTTGGCGGCGCCGGGGGTAGCACCATTGCACCGAGCGCGACGGTCACCAACAGCACGATTTCCGGCGCTGCGATTGGTGCGCAAGTCAGTCTGAACGGCACGCTGACGCTGAACAACAGTACGATCAGCTCCGGCAGCGCGACGGTTGGAGGAGGCTTCAACGCGGGGGTCGCCAACTTCGATTCCACCGTGATCATGAACGGCGGGTCTTCCAGAGGGGTGAACGGCTTCTGGGTCGCTACCGGTGTCGGTGGCAGTACTTCGACGACGACGCTCACCGGCGCGAACATCGTCGGGACCAGCGGCGCGGGGATACTGATCCAGCCACAGCCGGGACAAACGACAAATCGCACGGCCACGCTGCTCATCAATGGCGGTACGACGATTTCCGGCGCCGACGGCAACATCATCAAGGCCAACGGCCCAATCACTTCCGCTATCACCATCGACGGTTCTCCGCAAACAGGCAACGTGACAGGAGACGGCACCGCGATCGTCAATCTGACGTTGCAGAACAACACGACGTTGACCGGGTCGCTGGTCAACCTCACCTCGCTCGCGGTGAATTCGGGGTCGAAATGGGCGCTCGCCGGTAACAACACGGTGCCGACCGTCACGATGAACAGCGGCACCATCGATATTTCCGGTACCGCTGCGGGCACTGGCACGTTCCACACGTTAACGGTGGGCACGCTCTCGGGCAACGGCGCATTCAACATGAACACCAACATCGCCACGCATAGCGGCGATCTGCTTGCCGTCACCGGAAACGCGACAGGGGCCTATCAGTTGCACATCGCCAACACCGGGGCGGAGCCGTCCGTCTATGCGCCGTTGACGGTGGTGACGACTGGCGGTGGGGGCGCAGCGTTCTCGCTGGTCGGCGGTAAGGTCGATGCCGGGGTCTACCGCTATGACCTGCGCCAGGACGGTAACAACTGGGTACTCGCCAGCGACGTTCCCGATCCGGCCGATCCCGGGGGGCCCGATCTCACGCCGGGGGCGCAAACGGTCATCGGTATCTCGGGCGTTGCGCCTACTGTCTGGTACGGCGAGCAGGCCATCCTGCGCAGTCGCCTCGGTGACGTTCGTCTCGCAGTTCAAAGCAACAGTGGGGTGTGGGTCCGCACCTTCGGCAGCCAGTTCCATGCAACGCCGGTCTCGGGCGTCGATTACCGGCAGACGCAGTACGGTGTCATGGGGGGCGCCGACGCGGTGGTGGGCAAGGCGTGGGGGGGGACATGGCTCGTCGGCGGATTGCTCGGCACCAGTCACAGCAAGCTTGCGTTCGACGGCGGGTCCACCGGCGGTGTGAACAGCTACACCGCAGGCTTGTACGGCACATGGCTGGGATCCACGGGCTACTACTTCGAAACAGTGGCCCGCTATAACCACTTCCAGAACGACGCGAACGTCATCATGAGCGACGGAGAGGGTGCCCACGGCAGCTTCGGCGAAAACAGCTTCGGTGTGACATTCGAGTTCGGTCGTCACATGAAGTTTGCCAACGACTGGTTCGTCGAACCGTACGTGCATCTGGCCGTGTTGCGAGTTGGGGGCGACGACTTCACGCTGACCAACGGCATGGCGTCCAACACGGACCATACCAGCTCGGTGCAGGCGCGCGTGGGCGCGGCGTTTGGCAAGACGGTGTCGCTCTCGGGCGGGGGCATGATTCAGCCCTACGTGAAACTGGCGCTGGTGCAGGAGTTCATCACCAGCAACCGGGTTACGGTCAACGGCATCACCTTCAACAACGATCTGTCGGGAACGAGATTCGAGTTCGGTGCCGGTGTGACAGGGCAACTGCGCAAGAACCTCCAGCTCTATTCCGAAGTGGCGTCGAGCGTCGGCCATCACATCAATCAGCCATGGGGGTTCCAGGTGGGGGTGAGGTACACGTTTTGACGGCGAATCGATATATCAATAAGCGCCGCTTTCGATGAGATTGAAGGAATATTTATGAAGTTCAGTGAATATTGGTGTTTTTTAGTGTGATTTTGATTTTTTGATAGCGGTTTACCCTACGCTGCGCGTCGTTAACTTTATAGGAAACGACGATGACGCGTACGACGACCAAGGGCACGACGCCCGCCATGCATTCGGTTCGGGCCATCAGCTTCGCGGTTGCCGTGGTGCTGAGTGGTTTTGCAGTTACCGCCAGCGCGGCCGAGCTCGACGGTGAAGAAATAGTCCTCAAAGGCGATTACGGCGACGAAGGCTGGATGCTGACCAATGGGGCCAGACTGTTTATCTTGCCGGGGGGAACGGGCAACCCTGCCTTCATTCATCTGCAAGCGGAGTCGGGGGCGCGGGCAGATATCGACGGCGTGCGCATGATCGGAAATATCAAGGCGGGGGCGACGCCCGGCGACCGGGGATTGATCTATGTCGGCGTTGGCAGCAAGGTCTGGGTGCGCAACTCCTATATTCAGTCGCTGGATGACTATGCCGTCATGGTCGGAGGCCAGCCCTTCGGAACGGAGAGCAACGGCATTCCGATCTTTGATATGGAGCACAGCACCATCGTAGGTAAAGGGCGCGCTTTGCTGGTTCGTGAGGGAGCGCAGGCCAGCATCAACGGATCGACCATCATCGGCAGTTTCAACGACGCGAACGGTCGCGCTACGAACAATGCGCTTCAGTTGCAGAATGCGACGGCCAACGTTTCCAACTCGACGATCAAGGGAGGCGTGGATGGTGTTTTCATGGTGACGGACCAGTCCACAACCGAAGCCACCAGCACGCTGAATCTGTCGAATACGCGAGTCGAGGGCGAGCGTGGCGCGGCGATCCGGATTGACGACCATGAGCGAAACAGCCCGCTGACCGCGAACATCCTCATCGCCAACGGCAGTGAACTGCACGGTGGCAACGGCAAGCTGATAGAGGCAGGCTACGCTTCCAAATCGGATGCGCCGCTCATCGTCAATGTCGAAGTCAACAACAGTCGACTGACGGGGGACTTCGATTTCAATGACTACGTTGACAGCGACGTGACCATCACCAATCACGGCTCGCTCACGGGTCGTCTGCTCGGCACCGACAAACTGACGCTGTCGGATAACGGTGCGTGGAATCTGGTCGAAGATAGCCGTATTGCCGACCTGAACATGCGGGGCGGAATCGTTGACATTCACGGTACGGCGGCCGAAGGCACGTGGCACACCTTCGACGTCGAAAAACTGGCCGGAGAAGGGACGTTCGCCATGCATGCGGATCTGGAAATCGGCGTGGCAGACAAGCTCAACGTGAACGATTCGCAGGCATCGGGCGCCTATGCGCTGCTGGTGAAGAACACCGGTACGGAAGGCGTCGTCGATACGCAACTCCTCGTGGATCAGGCCGGTGGCGATGCCACGTTCTCGCTGGTCGGCGGCAAGGTCGACGCAGGGGTGTACACCTACGAACTCAAATCGGCTGGTGAATCGGGCGGTGAACAGTCGTGGTATCTGGAGCGCACCGAAGAAATTTCGTCGGGGACCGCCACGGTGTTGGGCATCCACAATGCGCTGCCCACGGCGTGGCTGGGCGAGCACAGCGTGTTGCGCTCACGTCTTGGCGAAGCCCGTATGGGTGAGGGCGACGCCGGCGGTGCATGGGCACGCACGTTCGGTACGCGCTTCAACGCGAAGCCTGCACTGGGTCAGGGCTACAGCCAGGATCAGTTCGGGGTGCTCGCGGGTAGCGACGCCGTTGTGATGCGCGGCGATCACGGCTATTGGCTGGTCGGCGGCATGCTGGGTACCAGTAACAGCCGCCTCAAGTTCAATTCCGGTTCGACGGGATCGATCGAGAGTCATACGGCAGGTGTCTATGCGACGTGGCTGGGCAAGAACGGCTACTACTTTGACGGGGTGTTGAAGTACAACCGCTTTGCCTCCGAACTTGACGTTCGCATGAGCGACGGTGTGCGCAGCAAGGCCGATTTCGTGTCGCATGGCGTGGGCCTGTCGGCAGAGCTCGGTCGCACGATCTCGTTGCAGAACCAGTGGTTCGTCGAGCCATTTGCACAAGTGGCTGGCATGTCGGCCGGAGGTTCGGATTTCACGCTGGATAACGGCATGCAGGCCAAGTCCGGACGCACCTCGTCGGTCCTGGGTACGTTGGGCGTGAACATCGGGAAGACGTTCGAGACGTCGAAGGGCACCTTCCAGCCGTACGTGAAGCTTGCCGTGAAGCATGAGTTCGCCAGCGGCAACAGCGTGCGGGTGAACGACATCGAATTGCAGAACGACATCTCCGGCACGCGATTCGAAGCGGGCGCCGGGTTGGCCGCGCAAATGACAACTAACCTTCAGGCCTATGCCGATGCCAGCTATTCGGTCGGCAAGCGACTGGATCAGCCTTGGGGCGTCAATGTGGGGGTGCGCTACCGCTTCTGAGTCTCCGAAGGTGGGGCGTAGCGTATGCAATGCCCTTTTGTGCACCTGGTGTGCACTTGGCCTGACAGATTTGCCTCTGTCAGGCTTTTTTCATTTGCGGTGCGTTCAACGCGTTCGACGCGACTTAGCGAGAGACGGGCGGGGGCGGCGCTGCGCAGAACACGCGAGGCTGTTCGTTGAATCCGACGCTCATCCCGGAGCCAGTGCGCATCGCCTGAAAGTAGTCGGTATGACCGGGGCGAAACCCTTCATAGACATATCGGAAGACCAGGTCGTCCGGGGCATTGTCGGTGGCGAGACGGCTTGCGCGAACGGTGTTCACGCGCATCATGCTGTCGAGCGCCACGTACTCGAACTCACTCATCCGGTGCACGACACTGAGCGCATCGACCTCGCGAACGCGTCCTGAAAAGCGCGCCGTGCCGGTGCCGTTGCGCGCGTAGTCGGATGCCATCGTGCCTACGACATGCACCAGTTTTCCGTCCGTCGTGACCGTATCGAATTCGATGTCCGAAAGACATCGCCAGTCGACGCGTTTGTCGGGCACCAGCCACCACGCGGCCATCCACGGAATGACGACGGCGGCTGCTACGCCCAGCCAAAGCGTGCGTCGGGAAACGTGTCGGGAACTATGCCCGGTCTGCGTCGGATGCGTGTGCGGGGATGGAATCATGGCGTCAGATGATTGATCAGCAGATACGAGACGCAGTCGGGCGCCGGATGCGAGATGGGTTCGAGGCAGAGAAAGTAACTGGCCACCTCGTTGCTTTGCGATCCATTGAGATACACGAGGCGTTCCGGCATGTCGTCGATGGATGTCGGCGGCGTGCGGGAAAGTCTTGAGAGTCTGTCGTCGATGAACGCCTTATCGTTTTTCAACGACGGCGGTACGAAGACGCGATTGTCGGGCGCAGAATCGAGCGCCACCCATTGCACTGCGGGGGCGTGTGAGCGCAAGTCGCCGTGAATCGCTGGCACGACCCGTAGCGCTGCGGCAGTGCTCAGAAAGGCAATGGCCAGCCACGCGATCGTCGCTTTGTCGAGCCGAACGCGTCGGCGGGGTGTCCCACTGGCCGCTGCTGTCGCAATGGCCTCTGCGGGCGCGGACGGCGAGACCCTGTCGATGCCGACGACTGGCGATTCGACTATCGGAATTTCATCGGATGACGTCGACTTTTGGGCGATTTCCCTGTCTTCGGTGGGCCGATGTGACTCGGTGACGTCGTCGGAAGGGGCAATTGCCCGTCCCATTGTGTGAGGCGAAACCCGCTCGACGCCGACAATCCGATAGCCGATGCGAGGCAACGTCACCAGCGCTGCGGGGTCGGCCCCAAGCTGTTGGAGCGCTTTGCGGATACGCACGATGGACTGACTGAGGTTGTTGTCGGAGACGACTGCACCGTACTGCTCCCATCCCTGCGCGAGGAGTGATTTCTTGGTGACGATCGCGCCGTCGGCCTCCAGCAGGACTTGAAGACAGCGACCGGCCGCGGCGCCGAGCGGCACGCTTTGGGTGCTGTCCCGACACGAGACGAGGGCAAACGTATCCGTATCGAATCCGGCGATACCACCGATCAGAAACTTGACCATAGAAAGCGCCAGGACGACGGGCGCCCTGGCGTAGTGGGGAAGATAGGTGTGGTGCGCAGTCCGGCCAGCCTTTCACCGGTTTGCGCACTTTGTTTCACCTGATGTTACTCGTTTCACTCCAATTTTGGGGCCGGTCGCAAAGAGATCTGACGGAGCTTTTCCTGCAACGGCGTGAGTTCGCCCGTGACGGATTGGGCAGGCGTCCTGGCGCCGCCATTCAGCCGACGCTGGCGCAATTGTTTGCGACGGCTCGGGCTCGTTCTCCACAGCCGGACGAACTCGTTGAGTGCTGCCTGACGTTGCTCCGCGGTCTTGCCGCGCGTGTGGCTCAGGAGTTCTGCGGTCGTCATGCGCCGTGCGCCTTCCGGGATATCAGTGGGAGGCTCGCCTCTGCCTGTCATGTCTGTACGCTTGTCGGCGCTCGGAGGGGCCGTTGCCTTGGTGACGCCGTCCGCGCGTGTAACGGAGTAGGAAACGCGGATGTACCCATAGGGATAGGTCCACTCGGCCCTTTCCTTCGGATACCCGAAGCTCAGGTCCATATCGACAGTGTCAGGCGTGACGGTCTTTTCGAAATCGTAAACCGGATGCGGATAAATCCCGTTATCTCCGCCCCACTCGGAATAGGGGTACGGGTCGCCCATTTCGCCTGACAGGAATTCATCGGCGGTGACGTGCACACGGACGACGTCACCCGCGCGCATGTTCTGGTAGGCGCGCACGGTAATTGGGGCGTGACGGTTTGGCTCGACATAGCTCCAGAGAATATTCGCCTCGTCGAAGTCGCAAGGCTCAAGACCATCTGGCCCCCCCGGATTGTCGCTACTGTCCACTGCCTCCACTTGCGCGAGCGGGGAGATGGAGATGTTCTCTTCGAGGGTGGGGTTAATGTAGCGGGTCACGGTGTACTGGATGTCGTGCGTCCCGCTACCGGCGGCTTTGACGATTTCCCATGGCAGGGTAATCACGATATCTTCCTCGTTCACCATATCCGGGGGCTGCACGGAGACCGGCGTCAATCCGATTTCCCCGTATCGGGCAACGATCAGATCGGTCGAGGTAAAGGCAGGCGTGCCGGTGGGATTGCCATTTTCGTCGCGAGTAAAAAAAGGAACGATGAACTCGTGATCCTCTTCGATGGATGCGTCGGGAATGAAGTTCTCCCGATCGTTGTTCCATTGCGAGTGATGCACAACCGGTGCGCCCAGTGCTTCGTTCTCGGGGGTTTCCGGATCGGGGTCCTGCCCGCCGGCCTGGTTCAGATTCACGACCACGTTGTGCGGGGCCGCCGGGCGGCCGACTTCCCTATCGCCACGAAAGACGACGTAGTTGACGGGAATGGTCGCGAAGCCGTCTTCATCTTGTGTGGCATCGGCCCATTCGCCGCTGACCTCGCCATAAGGAATCTCGATCTCGAGAATCACCGGCGCTTCGCTGTCGGGCCCGGCAAACGTCACCGGCGGCTGTTCGCGCGTACCCCAAAGGACGACGATACGGTCGCCTATTTCAATGCCTTCGTGTCCCGGAATGTGGACTTCGACGGGGGTGCGAGCGTCCTCTTCGTTGATCAGTTTGATGTTGGGGGCGTTGTCGTCGTCGTCATCGTAGAGCGGGACGAGCGGCGGCTCCAGATCGGCGATACCGGGTGTCAGATAAACGTCGATGATGGTCGGCTCGGACCGGGCGCTCACGTTGCCTGCGAGATCGGTGATCTCGTAGGTGAACGTCAGCAAGCCATCGCCTGCCTGTTCGAGCAGTGCGCGGGGGAACGGGATGAGCAGCTCAGCGTTCGACTGCCCGTAGGGAATCCGAACCGGCTCGGATCGGAGTTCCGTGGCGCCGTCTGCACTTTCCACAAAGCCGACGACCGTATCGCCGTGAATACGATCCATATAGCTCGGGACTTCGCCTTCGAGGATATCGCCAAGTTCGGTGAGCCGCGCGTCGGTCAAACCGTTCTCGTGTACATCGTCCGGAAACTCGAGTTCACCCGGCACCGGTTGGCCCGGAGGGTCCAGGTCGACCGTGAACATTACGGGATCGCAGGGAGGATTCCAAACGGTCTCGAGTTCGCTTTTGCAGTCGTAGATGAAGGCGTGCGCGTCATTTATTACGTAGACGTCTGGCTCAAGCGCCATTGTGAGCTGGTTGGCGTCGATATCTGCCTGGGTGACGAGATGCTCAGCTCCGTCCCAGATGCCGTCCATGTACAGGCGATAGAGCCAGGTGGAATCCATCGCCGGGTATAACGGGGCAGTGAACACGAGCGGCTCGGTGAGATGCGCTTTCTTGATCAGATTGAACGGCGCGACATTGTCGGGGAAGTCACCCGGATGCGGCACGACCGCGACCGGATCGATCGTGGCGTCGGGCGACTGCGCGTTCTTCGTTGCGTTGCGGCGGGTGGTGCTCAGACGTGCCGGGGCGTTGTCGTTGCGAAGCAGGGCCTTACTCTTGGTTCTCATGATGAACCTCCACGCGGTGGGGAAATCGTTCCCCAAGTGTGGCGCCAAGAATCTCGGGCGGTAACTGTCAACCTTGACAGGCTGCCGAAGGCGCAAGGCGTTCGCGGCCCCTGTCAAGGTTGACAGTTGTCGGGCGACAGTTGCGGTGGCGAGATAGGAACCCTGCGTCTTTTTTCGCTCGCCTCGTTTCACTCGTCACGGGGCTCGCATCTTTCCGAAGCACACCGGAGGTCGATCATGAACATCCGCGACAAATTTCCCCCGCGCGACGCCAGCCACCTTGATGAGACACGCCAGCTTCTGGCCCCTGAGGTGCCGTTGGCCGATGCCAACGGGGGGATTCGGAAGAAGGATGTCTACACCGACCTCGCTGACACGATCCAGGTGAATGTGCGCTGGTATAACTTTGTGGTGCGAGGCGACACGTTGAGGCTGTATTGGGGGCGGGACGATACGGCCGTCGACGTGATCACCGTCGAAAACACCAACGATTCGATCTTCCAGCTCAATGCTCCGGTGGTGGATGTGTTGGCGCAAGGAGACGGACTCATCGAGGTCTGGTATGAGCGGATCTCGGCGGGCGGCGATCCGGTGCCGCAGAAGTCCCCCGTTATTCAGGTGCTGGTCAAAACCACCGTACCCGGTGGCGATGACCCTGATCAGTCGACGTTCCCGCTAAACGAAAACCTGGCAAAGGTCATTTTGCCGCCGGGGCCCATCGAGGATCCGGTACCTCCGGAGGGCATCCTTGTCACAATTCCGGCATGGCAGAACATGGCGGCAGGCGACAAGGTGAGGCTGTTCTGGGCGCATCGGGGCACGGACTTCGACCCTATCGACGCGGCGCAAGTGGGCCAGCCGCTCGAATTGATGGTGCCGAAGTTCGTGATCGACGGCGTGGGCGGCGACAACGTGGCGGTGACTTACGAAATCCGTGACGCTGTCTCGAACTGGTCGGGCCGTGCCGGGCCGGCGTTCATCGAAGTGGATGTGGGGGGCACACTCTACGACGCCCCACTGGTGCCGCGGCTGGACAATGACGAACTGGACTACGATGCGCTCGCCGGTGCGGACGTGCAGGCTATCGCGGTGCGCAACGGCGACATGGCCGCAGGCGACGACGTCACCATCGTCTTCGAAGGACGGTCGTTCGAGGGATGGTTGGTCACATACACCGAAACGAAGCCGCTCGGTACCGGCGGCATGGTTGAGTTCTATCTGCCGAACGCCAAGATTGGCGAGGCTGTTCCCGGCGAAGGATCGGTGCTTTACCGCGTCGAAAACGCAGGCGTGAGCAAGGGCCGTTCCCGTCGTCAGTCGTTCACGATTCGGGGCGAAGCCGCGCCGCTACCGGCGCCGGAGGTGCGCGAAGCGGTGGGCAGCACGCTCGACCCGGGCGCCGTAGTGAACGGCGCGAACGTCGACATCGAGCCGTGGACGGGGATGGCTGTCGGGGATCTTGTCACCTTGCGTTGGGAAGGGACGACGGCGGGCGGGGATCCGGTGCCGTACACGGAGCCCAAACAACTGGCGGCGCCGGATATTGGCAATACGCTGAATTTCCTCGTGCCGTTTTCTCAGGTCTCCGCGATTGCCGGTGGCCGTGTCGTCGTGCATTACACGGTCGAGACCGATGTGAGCACGCGTTCGTCGGAACGACTCTCGCTCACGGTGCTCGAGAACGCAGCATTGCAGCCGCCGCTCGTAGAGGGCGAGACCGGTGGCGATCTGGATCCGTCGCTTGTGCCGGACGGGCCCGACTTGACGATCCCCCAATGGCCTCGCATGGCCGTGGGGGACTCCGTGACATGGTTCTGGCTGGGCACATCGGACGGCGGTCAGGAAAGCAAGACCGTCGTCGTGCAGTCCGTGGGCGATGTGGTGGCCAGGGTCGATCCGAACGTCCTCGCGATCAATGCGAACGGCAACGATAAGGTGACCGTGCTGTACGCAGTCACTTATGTGGGCGGAGGCACGTCGCAGTCGGTCATCAAAACACTGAACGTCCTGCCGCTACCGGAGAACCTGTTGCCTGCCCCGGTCGTGGAAGAAGCGGTGGACGACACCCTCAACCCGGACGACATCGACGACTTTGCCACGGTCACAGTGGCCCCGTACACAGGCATGGCCGACGGCGATGTGGTGTGGGTCTATTTCGGTGAGGGCAGCGGCGGTGGCGAGATGAGCCAGCACTTTCTCGTATCCGAAAACCACGTGGGTGTCGAGATCCAGATGTTCGTGCCCAAGGCGAAGGTCGAATTCTTCGACACGTCGAGCGTGACGGTGTATTACCGGGTTGTAAAAGGCGCGGGCGTCGAACAGCGCTCGCATCCGCTGGTGCTCAATGTCAGCTCGCCGCTTCGCTGGCCCGCGCCGCGCGTGCCGCAGGCCACTGGCGACTACCTCCCGGAAGATGCCTACCCGGTACTGGTTCACACGACCGTACTGAAGCATCCCGACATGCTTTCCGGGGACATCATCACCATCTATTGGGGCGAAGGTGCCCGGGAGTATTCCGACCGGGTGCCCGTCACCACGCCGATGGACTTTCCATTCCGTGTCGAGAAGGCGATTGTCAACCGATGGTTCGGCGAGACGGTGGCGATTCGTTACACGATTACGCGCGGCCCGCTCGTGATTCATTCGGAAGTGCTGAACTTGCGCGTGGGGGTCAAACCGACGGAACTGGCGTTGCCGGAGATGGACCAGGTCGTCGATGGCAAGCTCAATGTGTCCGACCTGACCTATGGCGCTGACGTGCGGGTGCCGATCTACGACGACATGAGGTGGGGCGATGTCGTGACCATCGAATGGGAGGGGGGAATCGACCACGGCGGATTGACGTTGGTGATTCAGGTGAGCGAGAACCAGATAGGCAAACCAATTGAAAGCTTCTTCGCAATCGGTGACGTCAGGCGTTTCGAGGGGCAGACGGTGACGGTCGACTATCGGATCGAAGGGGACCTGGGCACCCGGCAGTCCGACTCGATCGAATTCGATGTCGTGAGCGAAGCTACGACGCTGGAGCCGCCGAGAATTCCGGCCGTCGTCAACGGCGAACTGGATCCACGTCAGGTCATCAACGGCGCTCAGGTCATCGTGCCGTACTCCGCAGGCAACATGCAGCAGGGAGACATCATCTCTATGCTCTGGGACTGCACGAACGACGGTGGCGATCACACCGCGTCCGCGCCCGTCGGCGGTGGCACTGTCGACATCACGTTCACCGTGCCCTATGCAAAAGTCGAAGCCGGGATTGACGGGACCGTGACCGTCTCGTACGAAGTTCGGCGTGGCGGGAACGTCATCGGGTCAGGTACGGCGACGGCCTTCGTCATCAAGATGACGGAACTGCCTGCCGTGGTGATCGTCGAGGCCAATGGCGACAATCTGGATCCGGACGATGTGCCGGTAACGGGAGCGACGGCGGAAATCGCGGAGACGGCGGTGTTTGTGCTGGGCGACATCGTGACGTTGTTCTGGGAGGGAGCCACCGACTATCAGGTGCCTCACACCATCGCGGCGGTCGACGTGGGCAAGGCGCTGCGTCTGATGATTCCGAAAGCCTACGTCGACGCCAGCAATGGCTCCGTCGCCTCGGTCTATTACACGATTGTGCGCAAAGTAGGGGGGCATACCGAAACGTCGCCGACAGCCACTTACGACGTGGGCCGCGAGCTTGGCAGGGGAGATCTGCTGGTGCTCGGTGCGCGCAACGGCAGCGCGGCGTATCGCGCGTCGAGCTCGCCGCGATACCTGCGAGCCGTCAGCGCGACGACGCGTCAGGACATCGTTGTCGAGTGGCGCTATAAGGACGACGTAACCGCCTTCACCGGATCGTCGTTCCTCGACACTCAGCCGTGGCGTTCGCTTAGCGTGCGAACGGAAGACGCATCCACGTCGATTCGTCCCGTGCATCTGGCGGGCACGGGAACCGACAGCGCCTCCACCACGGGGGCGGCGGCGTTCGGTGCCCTGCTCAAGCAGACTGGACCGTATGCTTGGGGACACCTCAGCTGGGGCGCCAATATCCCTTCTGATTACATCGGCATGGACGGGTTTGTCGAGATCAGCACGACACCGTCGTCCATGGCGGCACGCCTGTACAACGGTACGGTCGTCGCCTGGGGACAGGCCAATACCGGTGGCGTGGTCTCGCCAATGCCGATCAACGTGAAGCGTGTGGTAGGGAACGCCGCCGCGTTCGCCGGGATGCGCAATGATGGAACGTTGCTTGCCTGGGGCAATCCCGCTAACGGAGGTCAGCTCTCGCAGGCTGCTCTTTTGGTTCGGGATGCCGAGAGTCTGGCGTCCACCGGCGGCGCGTTCTGTGTCCGGCGCGCGACCGGCACACTTGTTGCGTGGGGTGCGGCGACGCACGGCGGAGCGATGCCGCCGGCCCACGACACCACGCCGTTCGCGAGCGTGATGGGTAACTTCATGGCGTTTTGTGCGTTGACTCCCGACGGGAGGCTGGCGGCGTGGCAAGACGCGGCCTACGGCGGGGTACTGTCCGCGGAGGCGGCTGCGGCACGGAATGTCGCGTCGCTCGCGAGCGCAACGGCACGTGCCTTCGCCGTGCTCACTACCGAGCGCAAGGTCATCGCCTGGGGGCCGGAATCGCACGGCGGCGTGGTCTCCGATGCGGCCAGGCTCGTCACCGATTTTGTCGAGATCACCGCCACGTGGGGGGCGTTTTGCGGTCGCCGCGAGAACGGCAGGCTGATTCTGTGGGGCGACACGACGCGCGGTAACAGTCTCCCTCCCGCGTACGCAAACGAGGACTTCGTGCAAGTTGTCGGCACTGCGCGCGCGTTTGCCGGGTTGCTTCGCGACGGTCGCGTACTCACGTGGGGAGACCCGAACTTCGGTGGCAATTCGTCGGCGGTCGCACCGCGGCTGGTGAACATTCGCGCGGTGTATTCCAACAGCGAAGCGTTTGCTGCGATACGCCATGACGGCGGAGTCGTGACCTGGGGTATTGCGAACGGCGGCGGCACGCTGACGCCAGCGCAAGAGGCGCTGCTCAACGAGCACATGCGCTACGAAGCGGAAGGGAGTGCCGTGGACGCTGCATCGCCTCAAGGGCGTGCGCTCGCGTTGTTCCAGCAAAAGCGGATGACCTCAACGAACATTGCGGCCGAGTAACAGGGAGAGATGGTCATGGACACGAAACTCAACACTTCCGGTCGCACCGGCGCACGCGCGGCTGAACCGCACACCGCCCCCGAAATCGAGGGCGTGACAAATGGGAAACTCGATCCGGCGCTCGTGCCCGATGGACCGACGTACACGATTCCCGAATGGGCCGGCATGGCCGTAGGCGACTTTGTGCAGTGGTACTGGCTCGGCACGTCGGCGGGCGGGCAGGACATGGGAGAGCTCACCGTCGAGACCGTCGGCGATGTGGTCGCGACCGTGGCGCGCGGCGTGGTCGAGATCAACGCCAACGGCGGAGATAAGGTCACTGCCGTGTATGCCGTGACGCCCGAAGGCGGTACGCGCGAAGAGTCCGCCGCCACTGTCTTCGACGTGCTGCCGTTGGCCGGTGGCGAAACATTGCCGCCGCCGACGGTACTCGAAGCCGATGAGGGGGGGCTCGATCCGGACAACATCGGTATCGACATCACCGTGTTCGTCGATGTGTACGACGGCATGATTGATGGTGACAACGTCTGGGTCTATTTCGGTCAGGGAACGGACGGCGAGCACAGCGAACATTTCATGGTCTCCGACAAGGTCGTCGGCAAGCCGGTGGAGATGTACGTCCCGAAAGCCAAAGTCGAGCGTCTCGACGGAACCTCCGTGACCGTGTACTACGAGGTCATGCGCGCGGCTGGGTCGACCGACGTGTCGCAAGATCTGGTGCTTTGGGTGGGGGAGCCCATCGCGGGGCCGCGCTGGCCCGCGCCGTATGTAGAGGAGGCCGACGGCGACTACTTGCCGGACGGCGCTTACCCGCGAGGTGTCCGCACCGTTGTGCCGCTGCACGATGACATGCAGGTGGGCGACGTGATCCATCTGTATTGGGGGAGCGGCGAACGGGAATACACCGACTCCGTGAACATTACACAGTTGAGGGATTTCTCGTTTCGGGTAGACAAGGACATCGTGGACCGCTGGTACGGCGAAGTGGTCGCGGTGCGTTACACGCTTACGCACGGCACCAGCGTAATTCACTCGGAAGTGCTCCATCTTGGCGTTGCCGTCGAGCCTGCGGGCCTGCCGCCGCCAGAGATGTCGGAAGTCGTCAACGGCATCCTCAATGTTTCGGATCTGGCACGTGACACCGATGTCACGGTGCCTGTGTACGAGGGCATGGCATCGGGTGATGTCATCTACATCGACTGGGGGCCCGGTGCGGGAAATGGTGGGCTCACGCTTTTGGACCAAGTGACGGAAGGTATGGTCGGCAGGCCGGTGACCGCTTACTTCGAGACCGATGCGATCGCACCGTTCGTTGGAGAAACGATCCCGGTGTCTTACCGAATCGAAGGCACATCCGTCAACGCCAAGTCCGACGACCTTCTGGTGACGGTGGTTCGCGAGTCGGCGACGCTGAGTCCGCCCGACATCCCGGCGGTCAAAGGCGGGATGCTGGACCCACGACAGGTATCGAATGGCGTCGAAGTCGTCGTCCCGTACTCCCGGCAATACATGCAGCAAGGCTACCTGATTCGTCTGACGTGGCGTTGCAGCAACGATGACGCGGACTACACCACGAGCAAGCCAGTGGGCGGGGGGACTAACGACATCCTGTTCACGGTGCCTTTCGCGACCATCGAGGCGGGTATCGATGGCACCGTCACCGTCAGCTATGAGGTGCTGGTGGGAGAGGACGTCGTGGCGTCTGGCGCGGCCGATGCGTTCACGATCTACCAGGCGCCGTTGCCAGCTGTCGTGCTGGTCGAGGCGGTCGGCAGTAACCTGAATCCGGATCACATACCGCCCGAAGGTGCGACGGTGGACATCGGCGAGAGTGCGATGTTTGCGCTTGACGATATTGTCACGGTGCATTGGAAAGGCGTCACGGATTATTCGATACCGCCCTACACCATCAAGTCCGCCGACGTTGGCAATGCGATCGAATTACTCTTGCCGAAGGCGACCGTCAATGCGAGTAACGGCACGGTTGTCTCGGTGACTTACGAGGTTCTACGCAAGGCGTCGCAACTTACGGAGACCTCCCCGCCGTCGACCTACGACGTGGGCCGTGAGTTGGCGCGCGGAGATCTGATTGTGTTGGGGGCGCGCAATGCCGATTCGGATTATCGCAACGCAGGGGCATCCCGGTATCTGCGTGCCGTGGAAGCGGCGACACGCAGCGACATCGTCGTCGAGTGGCGGTATGAGGGCGATACGGCCTCGGAGTCCGGCTCGTCGTTCTTCGACCGCGAGCCATGGCGCTTGCTTCACGTGCGAACCGAAGATGCGTCCCTGTCGGTGCTTCCTCTGCATGTGGCCGGATCGGGGGTCGACAGCGTTCTGGCTACCGGTGCGGCAGCGTACGGCGCGTTGTTCGCCACCAGCGGGCCATACGCGTGGGGGCAGGCCGCTCATGGCGGAGAGATCGACTCGTCATTCATGGGGTTCGATGCTGCGGAAGTCAGCGCGACACAGCATGCCTTGGTAGCACGGCTAAGCGATGGCCGCGCGCTGGCGTGGGGCAACCCTACGAACGGTGGTTCGGTAAGTCCGTTTCCGACCAATGTGGCGCGGATCGTCGGCAATGTGGGGGCCTTTGCATATATACGCCGGGACGGGACGCTGGGGGCGTGGGGCAATCCCGGGACCGCCGGTGTGGTGACGGGAGACGCCGCTACCGTGAACGATGCCGCCTCGATAATTCCCTGTTCGCAGGCATTTTGTTGCATGCGTGCCAATGGTCAACTGGTTGCGTGGGGAGAGGCGGCACATGGCGGGGTCATACCGCCTTTGTTCGACGGAGAAGCGTTCGTGAGCGTTCGGGGGGGCATGTACACGTTTTGTGCGTTGCGTCCCGATGGCGGGCTCATCGCGTGGGGAAGCGAGGCCAACGGGGGAAAACTGTCAGACGAAGCTGCAGTAGCGCGCAATATCGCCGAGATTGCCGCGTCGACCCACGGCGCGTTTGCTGTCATTACCACCGAGCGAAAGGTGATGGCGTGGGGGCGCGAGCCGTATGGCGGCGAGGTTCCCGAAGCCATCGAACTTATCGACGACATCGTTGAAGTCGTGGCGAACACCAAGGTGTTTTGTGCGCGGCGCGCTAACGGCAAAGTGGTGACGTGGGGTGGTACTGCGCCGACCGACAACCACGGCTATCCACTTCCCAATGAATTGGCACTGGAGGAATTTATCCAGGTCACGGCGTCGTCGACTGCCTTCGCCGGGCTCAAGCGCGATGGCACCGTACTGACGTGGGGCGACCCCGCGCGAGGCGGCGACTCATCGGCGGTTCAGGCGAAGCTGGTCGATATCCGGGCCGTGTATGCCAACAGTCAGGGGTTCACGGCGATCCCGGCGCGGGGTGGGGCC
Organism: Pandoraea oxalativorans; assembly: GCF_000972785.3. Taxonomy (NCBI): domain Bacteria; kingdom Pseudomonadati; phylum Pseudomonadota; class Betaproteobacteria; order Burkholderiales; family Burkholderiaceae; genus Pandoraea; species Pandoraea oxalativorans. The sequence continues at coordinate 4,029,311 of NZ_CP011253.3, read as the reverse complement.
GTGACGTGGGGCGTCGCCGCCGGAGGGGGCTCGCCAACGTTGATCCAGCAGAACCTTCTGGACCAGAACCTGCGCTACGACGCCGAAGGATCCGCCGTTGCCGCGGCGTCGCCGCAGGGCGCTGCGCTTGCCGCGTATCGCTTGCGAAAGGCCCGGGCGGCGAAGGCGTGAACGCAGCCGCCGTGCATGGCGTATGAGGGCGCGACGGCGACTGCCGCCGCGCCCGGCGTCATCGCTGCGCACGCCTGAGATTCACTTTCGCACATTCTGTGGGGTCGACCGATCCCAGGGAGGCATGACCATGACAACGACAAGCACTTCTGCGCAACGCACCGGATCGTCTGCATCGGTAGCGCGCCGCCGCCACGCGGGCGTCACGAATCTGCCTGCCCCGACGCTTCCGCATCTGGAGAGCGGGGGCGGCATTCTCGACCCCAATCTGCCAAGAACGAATGTCACGGTGCCCGTGTATGACGGCAAGGCCCTGGACGACCTGATTACGTTGCACTGGGACGCCCCAGTGACTGGCGTGTACACCGATTCGGTTCCGGTCACGACGCCCAATCTTGGAATTCCGATCACTTTCCAGGTCGTGAAGGAGGAGATCAAGCCGAACGAAGGCACGACCGTTCACGTCTTCTACACGGTCTCGCGCAATGGCGTCGTTGTCGAGACTTCATTGCCGACGGACGTTCCCGTCGGTGAACAGGTCGCGGAACCGGGCGATGTCGAGCCACCTGCTATCGAAGGCGTTGCCGGTGGCGTGCTCAATCTTGTCATGTGCCTGAAGCAGGTGCGGCCGCCATCGTGGCCCCCTATGAAGGCATGGGCATAGGCGACATCGTGTTCATCGATATCAACGATTCGGCGTGGGAGGATTATGTGATGATCCTCCACGCGGTACAGGTGGGACAGCCTGTGTCGTTTGTGATTCCGAAGGCTGAGTTGCAACGATACTCGGGCACGACGATCACGGTGGGGACCGTAGTGGCAAACAATGGCGAACTGATCGAATCGAATCGGCTTTCGATCCGGGTCGTGGAACCCGTCGGGGAGTTGCCGGTCGTGCGCGTGACTGGCGCTATCGGCAATTCGCTGAAACCGGAAGACATCGTCGGCAACTTCGTCGAGGTGATCGTCGGGCCGTATCCCGGGATTGCCGAGGGTGACAGGATCACGTTCCGGTGGGTCAATGCAAGTGGAAGTCCTGCGCCGTTCGAGGCCACACGCGACGTCGGTGCCACGCCCGCGCAGGATTACGTCTTCGAGGTGCCGCGTGCCCATGCGGATCAGAATCAGGACCTGTCGGCCACGCTGTCTTACATCGTGACACGAGGCACGGCGCAAACCCCTTCGGACCCGTTCGTGTTGTGGTTCGGCGAAGCGTTCGAGGCGCCGCATGACGTGGACATGTCCATCTATCGTTACATCGTCGGGAAGAAAGCGCCCGTGAGCGTGCCCGCATTTGCGAGGCTCAGCCGGGAGGCGAAATTCGGCACGGCGCCGTATCGCTACGAGAGTACCGACCCAACGCTGGCCAGCGTCGACAGTGCTGGCAACGTGACGTTCCTCGGCAGCGGCACGGTACAGATTTCCGCGACCGATAACCGCAACGAAACCCGTTCGTTCACGCTGACGATCCGAGGACTGAAGCGGATGTTCTTCGTGAGTCCGTCGGCCGACTTCGCCGGTGCGGCGGCGGCGTGTGCGGCGGCCGGACTCGACGTGCCGACGATTGACGACCTGAAAGCGTTCTGGGTGACGTACTTCGAGAGTTCGGGACCCGTGGCCATCTACATGGGCTGGCTTTCCTACTTGTTCTGGAGCGGCACGCCATTGGGGGCGGGGACGGCCTATGCCTACGACCTGAACGGCCTTGACGAGCAACAGAACGCGAAAGGGCGCAACGAGGCCGACTACTACCAGGTGGTCGGTGTCATTTCATGACGTTATGAGGTCACGAGTCGTCCAGGCCAGAGGGCACTGCGCCCCTGAGCCGTCGATGTAACGTTCCGGGAGCATGCCTCCCGCGCGAGGTGTTCCATGTCGAAGAGAATGTGGCATGCAGCACGGCTGTGGGTGACGCCGGTGCTGTTGGCGGTGTTCGCCTGTGCCTGCACAACGATTGCGAAAACGCCGGTTCCCGCGCTCTCCGATACGACGAGCGTCGCCGCCAGCACCGCACCACGTCTGGAGGGGGCGGACGTCGCATTCACCGTGAATCGGCGCTATGCGCAGACGCCAGGCAAATGCTTCGTCAGCAGCCCGGCGTTCGAGTGTTCGGGAGTCCTGTTGCGACCCGCGCCCCCCGGGGCAATAACCGACGCTTTTTGGCGCATCGGTGCCGATGAGATCGCGGCCGGTCATGCCCGCCTCGACTATGCCCGGCAGGATCTCCCGGCGGTGAATCTGTCGAACCCGGTGGGGTTCGTCCTTGCGGATCGCCCCTCGGCTGTGGGGAGCGGGCAGCCTTACACGCTCGTGTGCGGACGTGCGCCGCTCGGCCAAACATTGCCGCCGTGCACCGGGGATCCCGATGGTGTCGGCGTGAGTCTGTGGAACGTTGCCAATCCTGCGGCACTGGCCGTGCAGGCCGTGTATTACGACGTGGCGCACGGTGGCCAGTTGTCGCAGGCGCTGCGTTATCAGAAGCAGTATTACGACGGCACTGGGCAATGGGTTCCCATTCTCATCGCGACGATAGGGGACGGCACAGCGACCGCATTCGGCTTTAACGAGCGCGATCAGCTCAACTGGGGGTTCACGGTGGCGCGCGACCTTGAGGCACGCCATGCCGATACCCGCATGACATGCCCCGGCAATACGGCGCCCTACAACTGTTCGGGGGTGCTGATCCGTATTACGGGGTCTGGAGACTTCAAGTCATGGAATCCGACCGAACTCTCCATGACCCGAAACGGTGTGTCCTTCTCGTATGCACGAGCCGATATGGCGTTGAAAACGACGCACTCCGGCGGACCGGGCATCATCATGAGGGAATTACAGGCCCCGACGGCGCATCCGCTGACGTGGCGATGTGCTTTTCCTACGAATGGCAATACGAATGCGAGGGGCGACAGTTGTCCGACGCCCAACGGTGACGCACGCTTGTGCGATGCCAGAGGCATCCTGACCGCGACGCAATGGAAAAATTCGTACGGGGTCGATTCGGCGGTCGCTTGCGGCCTTTCACCCTCCGCATCCCAGTTCGCCGTGTTGCAGGAGTTGCGACAGACCGTCAACAGTGAGCACAACGAGGTCGTTATCGCCGCGTGGCCGCAGAACATCCCGGAACAGATTCCGATCGAAGCCTGGTTCTATCCGACCGCAGATGCCAAGCCGGGGGCTGTACACATTCAGCAGGACTACATGGCGACGACGGGACACTTCATGCCGGTTCTCGCGGTCACGCTGACCAACCCCGCGGGTTCGATCTACGTCTATCGGGTCGACGATCAGGTCGGTGCGATGAGTCCCGGTTCGGTGCTAACGGTGCCGGGTAATGGCGGGCCGTATCCCGATTGGTGACGATTTGCAGGCCGTGGCATCGCTCGATGATCGAAGCATTTCCAGCGTGGCGCGCGCACTTCGCCGACGTCGATGTCGGCGCTTTTTTTCACCCATTTTCAGAAAAAACAGTGCTCCCGAAGGGGCAATGCAATCGAGGAACGTCGCGGGGAAATCTCGATAAATGAGCGATTCCTGATGGCAAATTTCTGCAATCGACATGCCATGTGTCGCACCTGTCAACGTTGACAGTTTTCGCTTCATTTCTGCGTCGCTAATCTGCCTTCATCTACTAACGATGGAGGTTTGGAATGCGAGTCGATGTGATGCGCGGTGCTCAGTTGATCCCTTCTGCAAGAGGCGAAATCGCGCGCTTTCGCCACCGGGTTTTCGTGCAGAAACTGGGGTGGGAGATGAGATCGTCGTCGCAATGTGGGATGTCGGCGGTAGGTGAGGAGTCCGACGAATATGACCGCGACGACACCATTTACGTCACGCTTCGCCACGAAGACGCCATTGTCGGATGCGCTCGCCTCCTACCGGCAACACATCGTTATTTGCTCGCCGATCACTTCCCCCATCTCGTAGACGATCTTCCTGCTGCCATTCAAATGGGAGACGGCTTCGACATGGGGGAAGGGGCTTGCGCGACGCCGGTGTGGGAGCTGTCGCGCTTTGCCTGCGAGCCGCCACAGGCGGAGGGCGTGTACCCGAGTCATACGCAGGCGCAGCAGGCGACGCAAGGGGCGAGGGAATTGTTGCGTGCTGCGGTTTTCACTGCAAGCTCGCTGGGCGCGCGTCGATTGATCGGCGTGACGTTCGTCAGTCTGGCGCGTTTGTTCGCGCGCATTGGCGTGCCCACCCACAAGCTTGGTGCGGCTTACCGGATCGACGGTCGGTTGGTGGCGGCGTACCGTATCGACATCGATAATACGACGCGCATGGCGCTGGGGTTGTCGTGCGTTATGTCGAACAATTGAGTGTCGACGACCGGTGCGCCACGAAGGTGGTGTCGTCGGTCCAGCCTCCCCCACGCCTTCGAGGCATGACTCCGGCAGCGGGGGAGCGAGGGTTAGCGCCACATCACCAGTCGTATGGCGCTCTGCACCTTGTTGCGGCAGCCGGTTTTATCGAGGCAGTTGCGAATGTGGAAATTGACCGTACGTGTCGAGATACCGAGGATGTCGCCGATCTCGTCTGCGGTTTTTCCCTCTGCGGTCCACAACAGAACTTCGCGCTCGCGCGTCGACAATGTTTCAATGTCGAAAGGCGGACGTTCAGCTCGCAACAGGCGGCTCATCGACTCGTGCGTGTAGTTCGCCAGCACACCCATGCCGACTTGCAGTGAGTTCAACTCGATCGGTGTGAGGTATTGCGTCGATCGGCCGAAGCTCAACAGACCGAATTCGCCGTGAGGCCCCCAGCTCGAGCGCGCGACACCGTGATTCAGGCCAAAGTCGTTTGCATCGCGCCATAACTCGGGTGCTGCGGGCAGGGTGGGATCGCGCCAGGACAGTAGCCTTTCCGTATGTGCGCCGACGGCGACGGTCGGATCGACGTTGAGAAATCCCTTTTCGCTATAGTGCGCCATCCATCCGGTCGGATAGCTGTCGAAGACACGCACTTCCGATTGTGTCGCGCTCCGATGATGACGGAAACCGTAACAGCAATATTCGAAGCCGATGCGTTTTGAGAACGAATCGATGCGCTGAAAAAGCTTCTGTGAGTCGGTTATTCCACTGCAATCGTCGTGGATAGTTTCGAGCAAATGCATCAAGGCAGACATGATGTCTCCAGGGGGGAATCCGATGCTTGTGCGTTTAAATGCTTACTTTAGAGACACCGATTCCGAAAGTGCGCACGACGCCACCGTGACGAATTACGTCGCGTCGGCCCCTGGGTCATGCTGCTATGACGGAGTATTTAAGTGAGTGCTGTAAAAGGATGGTGTCGCTGACGTTGGCAATCGTTTCGCACGCCGTGGCAAATGCAATAAATCGAAAGCACTACGTAACGGTGTCGGGCGGCTCTGTCCGCATGTATGAACTTGATTCCGTCCACCGATGGGCTGAAGAATATCAACCGGTTAACCGGATTTCAATGATTGCATTGAAAATATTGAAAAACGGGACTTCTCGAAAATCAAGATATTTTTTTGTTTTTTTGTTTCAGGAAAAAATCAAAAAAATATCTAAGATCGACTTCCGTAATGCGAGCGTTATCAATTGTATTTTTGGCTCGGTATTATGCGGAGTTTATTTATGGCGAATGTTAATCGCTTTTGGTGGGGGTTGCAATTATAAATTAATTGCTTATTTAAATTTACAAGACATCAAGTTCGATGGGTTTTGATTGCGGCGCGGATCGAATTGGCGAGCGCTTCTTCGTCGGGGGAACGGCCTTTTTCACGCGCGCGTCTGCGGCAGAGAAAAGGGCGCTGCGTGCTATCCAGCGCCTATTTTGACGAAGACAGGAAAGACGGAAGGCTTTGGGGGAGGCTGGCGAGCGCGTGCGGGTTATCGACGCATCGCCAGCGCAACATCAGAACGCTGCCGAGTAGATAGCGAAAGCGTCGGCTTCTGACACTTCGCGGGGGTTGTTGACGAGAAGGCGCGTCTGAAGCATGGCGTCGCTGGCCATACGCGCGATGTCATCCTGCTTGACGCCCACTTCGCGCAGCGTGCGCGGAATGGCGGTCTCGACGATCATCGACTCGATGTGCCGGATCAGCGCATCGGTTTTCGCTTCATCGCTGCCGGTCGCCTTCACGGGAAGAATCACGTCGGCGAGTTCTGCGTAAAGCTTGCTGGCAGCGGGCGCATTGAAGCGCATGACGTGCGAGAGCACCAGCGCGTTCGACAGGCCGTGGGCGACGTGGAAGATGCCGCCGATCGGGTAGGCGAGCGCGTGGACGGCGGCGACCGGCGAGTTGGCGAACGACTGTCCGGCGAACATCGCGCCGACGAGCATGGCTTCGCGCGCTTCGCGGTTTGCGCCATCGTTGCAGGCGGGCAGGAGATTGCGCGAGAGCAATTCCAGGGCCTTCACGGCGAGCATGTCCGAGATCGGATTTTTCAGGTGTGCCGACGTATAGGCTTCGATCGCGTGCACCATCGCGTCGATGCCGGTGGCGGCAGTGGCAGCGCGCGGCAGACCGAGCGTGAGTTCCGCGTCGAGGATTGCGAGATCGGCAAAGAGTTGCGGTGCGACGACACCCATCTTCGTCGTCTCGCCGGTCGTCACGATCGACACGGCCGTGACTTCGGAACCGGTGCCTGCGGTCGTCGGCATTTGCACCAGCGGCAGGCGTGTACCCGTCACCTTCTTCACGCCGTACATGTCCTTGATGGACTGCGTGCCCGGCAGCAGCACTGCGAGCAGCTTGGCCACGTCCATCGACGAACCGCCGCCCAGACCCAGCACGATTTCGGCGTCTGCCGCGCGAGCGCGTTCGGCGGCTTCGAGCACCACGTGCTCGGGCGGATCGGCGATCACGTCGTCGATGACCGACACTTGCCAGTCGTGCTTCGTCAGATCGGCCAGCGCCGGGGCGAGCAGACCGCTCTTATGCAAGAAGCCGTCCGTGACCACGCACAGGCGTTTGCCCGACGGAAACTGCTCGCGCAGCAGCGCACCCAGGCGGCGCGCTGCACCGAATTCCACGACGACGGTGGGGACCGTCTGGAAACGAAATGCGTTCATGATCGCTTTCCTATTTTCCTATGAAGACTTGATGAGACTTACGCGACCATCTGGCCGCGGTCGATTCGGTAGACGTTATCGAGCACTGCCCCGGCGTGCTGCAAATCCGCACCCGAGAGAATGACGGCGAGGCCTTCGCCGCGCATCTGGCCGATCACTTCGGCAATGCGCTTCGAGAGTGCCGGGGCCACGCCTTCGAACGGTTCGTCGAGCATCAGCAGGCGCGAACTCGTCATCAGCGCGCGACCGACGGCCACCAGTTTCTGCTGGCCGCCCGACAATTGCAAGGCGCGGCGCGGGGCCCACTCGCGGGCTTCCGGAATGATGCGGTAGACCTTGTCCAGACGCGCCTGTACATCCTTCGCCTTGAGTGCCCACGCAGGCACGCACAGGTTTTCTTCCACCGTCATGTCCGGGATCAGACGGCGGTCCTCCGGCGCATAACCGATGCCCAGTGCCGTGCGTTCGTGCGACGGCGCTTTGACCAGATCCACGCCATCGAACGTCAACGTCCCGCCGTTTGCCTTCACAAGACCCATGATCGCGCGCAGACGTCGTCGTCTTGCCAGCGCCGTTGCGACCGATCAGCCCGACGATGGCGCCCTTCGGCACCGAGAACTGCACGCCCCGAAGAATGTCCGTCGCGCCGAAGCGCACATTCAGATTTCCGACTTCAAGCATGGGCTACCTCGCCAGCCATATTTCCCGACGCCGGCGCTGCGGCCACCGTCTCGCCAATGATCAACTCGCGCACTTGCGGGTCGGCCAGCACCACGTCGGGTGTGCCATCCGCCAGGATGCGGCCGTCGCAGAACGCCAGCACGCGGTCGCTGTAGCGGCGCACGATTTCCATGTCGTGCTCCACGAACAGCACCGTAATGCCCAGCGCACGCGCAGCATCCAGCACGCGATTCATCACGTCGAACTTCTCTTCTGCTGCGACACCCGACGTTGGCTCGTCAAGCAGCAGGACTTCCGGTTTGCAGACCATCGCGAGCGCGATGTCGAGCAGCTTGCGCACGCCTTCAGGCAAGGTGCCCGACATCATGTCGGCAAACTCCAGCACGCCCAGACGCGCCAGGCTCTCGTTCGCCAGATCCGCCGACAAACCCGAAATCGCCAGTGCAATCTCGATGTTCTCGCGCGCGGTCTGCGAGCCGAACAACTGCGGAATCTGGAACGAACGCGCAATGCCCAGACGCGTGATCTTGCGCGGTGCCAAGCCCGTAATGCGCTTGCCACGGAACATGATTTCGCCGCGATCCGGCTTGATGTAGCCCGTGAGCATGTTGACGAACGTCGTCTTGCCCGCGCCGTTCGTGCCGATCAGGCCAACCACGCTCTGTGCGTCGATGTTGACGGTGATGTCCTTCGCGGGCGTTACGCTCCCGAAGGTCTTGTGCAGGCCCGTAGCCTCAATGATGTGTGTCGTTGCCATCTCGTGCCCCTTATGTCGCGTCGGCCGAAGCGCTGACTTTCGCAGTCGCCGTCTGCGTGACGGGATGTGCCGCTGTCGCCTTGCGACGTCCCAGGCCCAGACTCGTGAGACCGCCCGGCAGGAAGGCGATGATGGCGAGCATGATCGCGCCCATCACGATTTGCCACGTGTTCGGTGCGTAGCGATACGCCATCGCCCGCGCCACTTCGAGCAGCAGCGCGCCGATGAACGGCGAGAAAGCGAAGCGGGTGCCCGAGAGCACGGCGATGAAGACGAATTCGCCCGACGTGGTCCAGAACGCCATGTCCGGATCGATGTGACCGATGTTGAACGCCTGCAACGCGCCGCCGAGACCGGCGAGCGCGCCCGCAATTACGTACGTCAGATGAATGTTGCGGCGGGCGGAGGTGCCCAGATATTCCACACGGATCTCGTTGTCCTTGATCGCGGGGCCGAGGCGTCCCTGCGTGGAGCGCATGTACACGGCCACGGCCATGACGCACACGATGGCGGCGATGAAGCCCACCGCGAACAGGTTCGTGCCCGTGAGCTGCCACGGCTCGGCACTGCTGCCGAGGGTCGGGGCGTTCACGTTGAAGCCGTCGCTGCCGCCGAGTTCGACGTTATTGAGCAGCAGGCCGTAGCAGATCATCGACAACGCCAGCGTAAGCATCGCGAAGAAGATGTCGCGATAGCGCGCCAGCAAAAAGCCGAGCACGAAGGCCAGCACGGCCGACACGAGCATCGACACGGCGAGCAGCGCGAACAGTTCCGTCAGTCCGTAGTAGTTCATGCCGAGGCCCACGCAATACGCGCCGACCGCGAAGAACAACGCCTGACCGAACGATGCGAGACCCGTGCGCAGCAGCAGCGCCAGACCCAGTGCGACGATGCCCTTCGACAACGCCACCGACACCAGAAACTGCCATTGGGGCAGGGCGAGACCTGCTGCGCCGATGACGACGAAACCGACCACCGCGAGCCACGTGCCGGGCGCGCGCAGTTGGGAACAGATTGCGGAACTCATATCTTGCGAGCCTCCAGCGGAGCGAAGATGCCTTTCGGACGCACAGCCAGCACCAGCGCCATGACGATGTAGATGGAGAACAGCTCGCCTTGTGGCCAGTAATGCACGGCACTCGCGCGCACCAGACCCACGAGCAACGCACCGAACGCCGCGCCGGGCAGCGAACCCAGGCCGCCGATCACGACGACGGCGAACGTAAGCACCACGATCTCCACACCCATGCCGGGCGCGACCGACACGGTCGGTGCGGTGAGTGCGCCACCGATGGCGGCGAGGACCGCACCGGCCATGAACGTCACCACGAAATAGCGACTCACGCGAATACCCATCGCCTGACTGACTTCACGGTCGTGAATCACCGCGCGCAGCAAACGGCCGCTACGGGTGAACTTCAGGAACGCCGTGAGGCCGACGCCCGCGACGAGCGCCACGCCCACGATCAGGAAGTTGTAGTTCGGGTACGAGAGATCGCCGAGGTCGAAGTTGCCGAGGAAGCTGTACGGTTCCGAGACCGAGTACGGATCGACGCCCCAGACGAGTTTGATGGCGTCTTCCATGATGAGGAAGAGCGCATAGGTGACGAGCAGCAGCACCACGGGGTCCTGCCCGTAGAAGCGCTTCAGAATGCCGCGCTCCATGATCAAACCGATGGCTCCACCTGCGACAATGGCCGCCAGCACGAGCAACAGATAGCTCACGTAAAGATTGCCGCCCTGGGCAACCCACGGGCCGATCAACGTCACGCCAGCATACGCGCCCAACGCGTACAGGCTGCCGTGCGCCATGTTCAAGATTTTGAGCACGCCGTAGACGAGGGTCAGTCCCAGAGCTACCAGGAACAGCCACGCGGCGTACATCACCCCGTCCACCAGGACGGCGTAGATCTGCGACATCTCGCATTCTCCTTGGAACGCAATGCAGCAAGTGGCGTGATGACCACGTCGCGCGCATTGCGGGTACCGCTTTATTGCCAGGGGACGAGAGGACGAGACGTGCCCATCCTCCCGAACTTGATGCTTAAGTGTTACGTGACAGGGATCTGCCGGGGGATGGCTTAGTGCTTCAGGCCGCCCTTGATCCAGTCGGCCGACTTCACGCCTTCAGGCGGCGTCACTTCGGCGATCGAGTACTGCTTCACGTCCGTCACAGTGACCTTGCCGTTCACGTTCTTCACGATGCCGAACGCGGTGCCTTGCGCAGCCTGGTGCCCCTTGCCCAACGTCAGACCGATCTTGCCCGCCGGTGCTTCGAAGGCGAGGTGTTCGAACGACGCGATGACCTGCTCGGGCGTGGGTTGCTTGCCGCCGTTCGCGGCTTGCGCCTTCTCGTAAGCGGCCTTGAGCGCGAGGATGCTCTGGTTCATCTTGTACGACGGGTAGCTCGGCGTGTCGTTGAACTTGGCGCTGTAGGCGGTGCGCAGCCAGCGGTTGAGTGCGTTGTCCGGCGCGAACATGCCATACATGCCGCGTGCGCCGATGATCACGCCGTCGGGCAGACGCGTCTTGCCGTGTGTGGCCGTCTCACCGGCGGTGAGCACCGTGAGCGACTTCTTGAAAAGGTCGCGCGGACCGGCTTGCACGACGAGACCTTCGAGGTCGCCGCCCCAGAAGCTCGAATGCAGCACGTCCGGGTGGGCGGCGAGCAGGCTCGAAATGCCCGCGTTGTACTGACCTGCGCCGAGTTGCGGCATTTGCGAGCTGACCGACTTGGCGTTCGGCTTGAGCGACTTGAGCGTGCCTTCGAAGTCGGCCCAGGCGTCCTGACCCCAGGCGTAGTTCTGATTGATGCCCGCGTACGTTTGCAGATCCGGCTTGCGCTCGGCGACGTAGCGGGCAGCGCCCACGTTGTCCATCGTGGCCGTGGCCACCGGGCGGAAGACGTACTTGAAGCTCGCGTCTTCGAACACGCGCGGCGTGCCGCAATCGAAGAACAGCGTGACCTTCTTCATTTCTTCGGCCACCGGTGCAATCGCCAGACAGTTGCCCGACGAGGTGTAGCCGACGACGTAATCGACGCCTTGGTTCAACAGGTTGCGGTATTCGCTGACCTGCTTGCTCGTGCTGCCCGCTTCGTCGATATAGACGAGTTCGATCGGTGCACCGCCGAAGCCCTTCGTGGCATACGGGGCCGGCACCTTGCCAGCGTTCAGCTCGGCAGCGGTGACTTCGGCGGCGTTCTTGGCCGGCACGCCGAAGGGACCGGCGGCAGCCCCCGACATGAACGTCACGATGCCGATCTTGATCGGGCGGGCATCGGCGTGTGCCGTGGTGGCAACCGAGGCGATCGCGGCGCCGGCCGCAAGTGCGAGAGCAAGCGGCTTCATGCCGCGCTGGATAACGCGCTTCATACTGGTTTCCTTTGGTGGTGTTGCGACGCGTACGTCGATGGGTGTCGATGTATGTCGATTTATGAACGTGCGGAGTCTGATGCCCCGGTGCGGTGCCCGGGCCTGCCGGACGTATGCCCGGCAGGCCACCTACCTCACACTTGCAGGCACAGGTACTTCATTTCGAGGTATTCCTCGATGCCGTAGCGCGAGCCTTCGCGGCCCACGCCCGATTGCTTGATGCCGCCGAAAGGGGCGACTTCGTTGGAGATCAGGCCGGTGTTCAGGCCGACCATGCCGTATTCGAGCGCTTCGGACGTGCGCCAGGCACGGGCGATGTCACGCGTATACAGATAGGCGGCGAGGCCGAATTCGGTGTCGTTCGCGAGTGCGATGGCGTCGGCGTCGCGCGTGAAGCGGAAGAGCGGGGCGACCGGCCCGAAGATTTCTTCGCGGGCCATGCGCATTTGCGACGTGGCGTCGGCGATCACGGTCGGTGCGTAGTAAGTGCCGCCCAGTGCATGGGCTTCGCCGCCCACGAGCACGCGAGCGCCACGCGACTTCGCGTCTTCGACCAGCGTCACGACCTTGTCGACGGCTTTGCCTTCGATCAGCGGGCCGATGACCACGCCGTCTTCCAGACCGTTGCCAACCTTCATTTCGGCGACGCGCCGGGCGAACTTCTCGGCGAACACGTCGTAGACGCCGTCCTGAATGTAGAAGCGGTTCGCGCACACGCAGGTCTGACCGCCATTGCGGTACTTCGCGGCGAGTGCGCCTTCGACGGCGGCATCGATGTCGGCATCGTCGAACACGATGAACGGCGCGTTGCCGCCCAGCTCCAGCGACAGACGCTTGACCGTGGGGGCGCACTGCGCCATCAGCAGACGGCCTACGCCGGTCGAGCCGGTGAACGACAGCTTGCGCACGCTCGGGTGCGACGTCAACACGCCGCCCACGGCGCGGGCGTCGCCAGTGACGACCTGGAACACGCCGCCGGGAATGCCAGCGCGATGTGCCAGCTCGGCCAGTGCGAAGGCAGACAGCGGGGTGAGTTCGGACGGCTTGACCACGATGGCGCAGCCAGCCGCCAGTGCCGGGGCGACCTTGCGCGTGATCATCGCGGCAGGGAAGTTCCACGGCGTGATGGCGGCACAAACACCGACCGGTTGCTTGATGGTGACCAGTCGCTTGTCGGCGGCGGGCGTGGCGAGTACGTCGCCGTCCACGCGCTTGGCCTCTTCCGCGAACCATTCGATGAAGCTGGCCGCGTAGGCGATCTCACCGCGGGCTTCGGCCAGCGGCTTGCCTTGTTCGCGCGTCATCAGGTACGCGAGGTCGTCGGTGTTCGCAATCATCAGATCGAACCAGCGGCGCAGCACATTGGCGCGTTCCTTGCCGGTGCGGGCGGCCCATGCCTTCTGGGCGGCTTCGGCGGCGCTCACGGCGCGCGTGGTTTCCTCTGCGCCGAGCTCCGGCACTTTGGCCAGCACTTCGCCGGTCGCCGGGTCGAGCACGTCGAACGTCTTGCCGCTGTCGGCCGAGATCCATTGACCGTCGACCCATGCAAGGGTCTTGAAAAGGTGGGTGTCTTTGAGTTGCATGGCAAGTAGGCCGGGCGGGCCGGCGTTTCCTATGGGCAGTGTCTCGGGTTGTTGCTTGCCGTTCTATCTATTGAACGGTATTCTATGTATTGAATGCGATTCTACGTATTGAACGTTTTGGGTGCAACTAAGGGGTTTTCCCTAGGCCGGAATGAGAATGACTTGCCCGTACCATGCTGGCGGCGTGTCGGTCGTTACCCGGCCCGTCCACCCGATGCATCCCGACACAATCGACGCCGTTTCCCGAGATTCCCGAGATCCCCGATTCATGCCAAAGCGCAAACTCGATCTGCCTGCCAACGCTTCTGCGGCGAACGCCGCCGCCCATTCCGACGAGCCGCTAAAGACCACAGCGCCTGCCGTGGTGCGGGCTGTGCATGTCCTCGATGTGATTGCGGCGTCGTCCGAACCGGTGGCGCTGGCCGATCTCGCGCGCGAGACGGGCGTGCCGAAGAGCACGCTGCATGGCTTGTGCGACACGCTGGTCAAACTGCGTCTGGTGAAGCGTCATGCCAACGGCGGCATGACGATGGGGTCGTATGTGATGGGATGGGCGAATGCGTTCCTTTCGCAGACCAACATTACCGAGGAGTTCCGGGCGGTCTGGGAAACGTCGCGTGCATTCTCGGAAGAAACCGTGACACTGTCCGTGCTCGATGGCGCGGAAGTGATCTATCTCGCGTGCCATAACGGCAACCGTCCGCTGGGCGTGACGTTTCGCATCGGCATGCGCTTGCCCGCGCCCTATACGGCGACCGGCAAAGCCATGCTCTCGACATTGCCGCCGGGCGAGGCGGCCGATTTGCTGGCGGGGGCGTGGCCTGCACCGCTCACGCGTGCGAGCGTCGCGACCTATCCCGCATTGGCCGAAGAGATGGCGCAAGTGCGTCGCGACGGTTATTCGATCGACAACGGGCAGATGCGCGAAGGCATGATCTGCTTCGGCGCACCGGTGTTCGACGCGAGCGGTGAGCGTGCAGTCGCCGGGCTGGCGGTGAGTTTTCTGACCAATGAGATCGATGCGCAGACCGGACAACGCATCGGTCGCCAGATGCGCGAATTGGCCGATCAGTTGTCGGTGAGACTTGGCGCGTCCGCCGGGGCAACGTCACGGCGCTAAACCGGCGTCGTCTACGCAGAATGCCCGCACGAGACGTTCGTGCTTCGTTGAGTCGAACTCATGCGGTTTGCGGGAACTGTCGAGCGTCCGACGGCGCAACCTGCGCTGTCGGACATCGCGAATCTTCCCGTAATTGCCCCTGCCACCGGTGGGGCCATGAGCCTTCGGCTCCGCCTGTCGGGGCTGTTCCGCCCACTGGCCTGCCGCGCCTTGCTGCAAGGGCTTTTCGGCCGGTGGCGTCCACGGCGGCGCGCCGTCAGCGCCGCGCCATCTTCCTGTCAGTTTCGCGCTCGCGAAGTGACAGCATCCTGAATTCGTTCGATTGTTATCTTTAACGGAACAGTCATGTCCATGAATGCGGGCTATTCCCTAGGGGTTATCACTGGCATTATCTGGCCTTGACTGATGTCCAGACAGCCAGAGGAAGCGTAGGGAAGCGCGATCCCGGCGGTGCCATGGGGCGGACATCCAATTGGGAAGCACTACGCCATGTCCAATATCGCAATCGTGTATTACTCGCAGGGCGGCGCAACCGCCATGATTGCCCATTCGGTCGCCCAGGGCGTGAATGACGCGGGCGCACACGCACAACTGTTCAGCATCGAGCCGCATCAGGTGATCGGCAATCAATGGCACGACGAAGTCATGCTGTCGCGTCTGGCTGCGGCCGACGCCATTATCTTCGGTGCACCGGCGTTTCAGGGCGGCGTTGCCGCCGCATTCAAGGCTTTCGCCGACGCCACCACGGGCATGTGGCGCGCACGCAGTTGGCGCAACAAGGTCGCGGGCGGATTCGCGTTCAGTTGCCGCTCCGGCGAAGACAAGCGCAACACGCTCGACTACTTTGCCGCGCTGGCTGCACAGCACGGCATGGTGTGGGCCGATGCGCAAGCCGACGACGCCGAATTCGAGATGCGCGGCGCGGCAGGATCGCCGGTCACGCGTTTCGCTGGCGATTTCCCGGCGGTCACGGCGCCGGGCGTCGAAGTCGACGCGGCCTATGCGCTCGATCCGGCCGATGTCATCGCTGGCAAGCAGTACGGTCGTAACGTGGCTTCGCTTGTTGCGCGCCTTGCGGGAGAAGTGCTGGAGTCACCGGCCGTCCTGGCGCGTCGGGCACTGGAAGCGGCAGAGCGTCGGCTGTAACGGCGTACAGCGGCGATGCGTCGGTGGGTCCCGCGCGCAGCGAAGCATTGCGCGGCAAAGGTCGTCGTCAATGCTGCCCGAGAGAAGGTGGCGACAAAGTCAGTCGCAAAGCAAACGGCACGTTGAGTGAATGCACTCGCGTGCCGTTTGTCGTTTGATGTGATGTTGGCCGAGATGCCGCGCGTCAGTTGCTCGGGGCGTCGCTTGCCGGTTCGGCGTGAATTTGCAGGACGGCGTCGCGCTTGGCCAGTAAATGCTTGCGCAGAATCTCGCCGAGTCGTTTGCCGTCGCGTCGCTCCAGCGCGTCGATCATCTGCTCGTGCTCGTGAATGGCGCGGTCCCACTTGTCCGAATGGAAGTTCGAGCGAAAGCGCAGCGCCATCAGCCTGCGGTTGATCGCCAGATAAGTCTGTCGCAACGCGCCGTTGCGCGCCGCTTCGTTGATGCGATCGTGAATCGCCTGATTCCGCGCGTAATAGCCCGGCAGGTCCTGCTGCACGCGGCACGCGAGCATGGCGTAATGCAAGGCCTTGATCTCTGCGAGTTCGACGGCTGTCATACGCTCGGCTGCCAACTCCCCCGAGAATGCTTCAAGCGCGCTCATGAGTTCGAACATCTCGCGGATTTCCTTCTCCGTCATGCGCGCGACGCTCGCGCCGCGATTCGGTGCGATCTCGATGAGTCCTTCGGCGGCCAGCACCTTGAACGCTTCGCGCAGCGGCGTGCGCGAGATGCCCAGCGTCTCGCACAACTCGCGTTCGTTGAGCTTGACCCCGGGGGAAAGCACCCCCTCGATGATGAGGCGTCGGAGGTGCTCGACGACGGTGTCGTGCAATCGCAGGCGTTCGACACGCGGGATTTCGGGGGCGGCAATCGTCGACGTGTTATCCATTTTTTGCATTCAAAATCATCAAATCGGCATCAGGCGTCATGGTCGCGATTGTAGCGCACCGTATCAGGCGTCCGTATCTCTAGGGTAAACGACTGTATTAAAAGCGCTTCTCACCCCTTGCGAAAGTCATCGGCTCTGCTAAAGTATTTTGAATGCAAAATTCAAAAACGAATTTTCCAAGAGGAGATAGACGTTCATGTTGAAGCTCGATTTCCATCCCTCGGGTCGCCATTTCCTGCAGATTCCTGGTCCGAGCCCGGTGCCCGATCGCATTCTGCGCGCCATGAGCTATCCGACGATCGATCACCGCGGCCCCGAATTCGGGGCGCTCGGTCGCAAGGTGCTCGCCGACATCAAGAAGATTTTCAAAACCGAACAGCCGGTGGTGATTTATCCGGCGTCGGGCACTGGCGCATGGGAAGCGGCGCTGACGAACACGCTCTCGCCAGGCGATCACGTACTGATGTTCGAGACCGGCCACTTCTCCACGCTGTGGAAGAAGATGGCCGAAAACCTCGGCCTGAAGCCGGAGTTCATCGGCCTGCCGGGCACTGATGGCTGGCGTCGTGGCGTGCAGCCGGACATGATCGAAGCGCGTCTGCGCGAAGACACCGGCCACGCGATCAAGGCGGTGTGCGTGGTGCACAACGAAACGTCCACCGGTGTGACCTCGGATATCGCGGCCGTGCGTCGCGCCATCGATGCGGCAAAGCACCCGGCGCTGCTGCTCGTCGACACGATCTCGGGCCTCGGCTCGGCCGACTACCGCCATGACGAATGGGGTGTCGACGTCACCGTCTCGGGCTCGCAAAAGGGTCTGATGCTGCCACCCGGCATCAGCTTCAATGCCGTCTCGCCCAAGGCGCTGGAAGCCGGTAAGCAGGCCAGGCTGCCGCGTGCCTTTTGGGGCTGGCAGGAAATCATCGAAGCGAACAAGAACGGCTACTGGCCGTACACGCCGAACACGAACCTCTTGTACGGCCTGTCCGAAGCGCTGGACATGATTCTGGAAGAAGGGCTGGACAACGTGTTTGCCCGTCACCAGCGACTGGCCGAGGCGACGCGTCGCGCGGTCAACGCCTGGGGGCTGGAGATTCAGTGTCAGGATCCGGCGGTGTACAGCCCGGTGCTCACCGGTGTGGTCATGCCGCAAGGCGTGGACGCCGACGAAGTCCGCAAACGCATTTACGAACGCTTCGACATGTCGCTCGGTCAGGCGCTCGGCAAGATCCGCGGCACGATGTTCCGTATCGGCCATCTGGGCGACTGCAACGACCTGACGCTCATGGCGACGCTCTCCGGTTGTGAAATGGGCCTGCAAATCTCTGGCGTGAAGCTGGCGGGTTCGGGTGTCGTCGCGGCAATGGACTATCTGGCGAAGGCAAAAGACACGCCGTCGCTCAAGGTCGCCGCGTAACCTGCCGTTAGTAATCCTAACCAGGAGACGCGGAGCGTCGGCGTCTCGATGTATGAAACGCCGGCGCTCCTGAAGTAAAACGCTTTAATTGTCATTCACGCGTGGCAGAGCTTCACGACAGAAGAGCTCGCGGCGCAGCAACGCCTTTGCGCTGCCAGCATGCTGCGGGCGCGCTTCACAGGATGTTTCAGGAGACATGCAATGAAGCTTTTCAAGGCGACAAGGGTCGTGCTGGTGATGCTATGCGTCATGTATTTCATCACCTACCTCGATCGCGTCAACGTCAGCACGGCGGCCGCCGGTTTCGGCAAGGAATTCAATCTCAGCAAGACGGAAATCGGTCTCGTCTTCTCGGCATTTGCCTATCCCTATCTGGTTTTTCAAATCATCGGCGGTTGGGTGAGCGATCGCTTCGGTGCGAAGCGTACGTTGCTGGTATGCGGCGCGTTGTGGGCAGTGGCGACGATCCTGACCGGGATGGCCGGTGGCCTAGTCACGCTGTTGCTGGCGCGCTTGCTGCTGGGTCTAGGCGAAGGGGCGACGTTCCCGGCGGCCACGTCGGCCATGTCGCGCTGGATTCCCAAGGAAAAGCGCGGTTTCGCGCAGGGGATCACGCACGCGGCCTCGCGTATCGGTAACGCCGTGGCCCCGGCCGTGGTGGTGTTCATCATGGCCACGCACGGCTGGCGCGAATCGTTCTACCTGTGCGGGATCGTGAGCCTGATCTGGGTGGGGCTGTGGGCGCTCACGTTCACCGAACGTCCGCAAGACCATCCGCGCATCACGACCGAAGAACTGGCCGTGCTGCCCGCGCTCAAGGCCAAGACCGGATCGGTACCGTGGGGTCCGCTGTTCAAGCGCATGATGCCGGTCACGGTCGTGTACTTCTGCTACGGCTGGACGCTCTGGCTGTTCCTGTCGTGGATTCCGCAGTACTTCCTGCATAGCTACGACCTCGATCTGAAAAAGTCGGCGCTGTTCGCTTCGAGCGTGTTCTTTGCCGGTGTGATCGGCGATACGCTCGGCGGGATCGTCACCGACAAGCTCTACGAGCGCACCGGCAACCTGAAGCGCGCCCGTAGCTGGATGGTCTCCGTGTGCATGCTGCTCACGCTGATTTCGCTCGTGCCGATGATGTTCACGCACCATCTGTACGTGTCGATGGCGTGTCTCGCGTCGGGCTTCTTCTTCGCCGAAATGACGATTGGCCCGATGTGGGCGATCCCGATGGACGTCGCACCGGAATACTCGGGCACGGCCAGCGGCATGATGAATACCGGTTCGGCACTCGCGGCGATCATCTCGCCGGTGCTCTCCGGCTATCTCATCGACCGCACGGGGAACTGGGAACTGCCATTCGTGGGCAGCATGATTCTGATGGCCGTCGGTGTGGTGCTGGCGTTCCGCATGCAACCTGAGAGCAAGTTCTCGCTTGCCGGTGATACGGCTAACGCAAGCAACGCGCGTCAGCCTGCCTGACGTGCGTGCGATGTCTGCCTGATCTGTCGGATCGTGAGGGGCGCGGCGAGCGTGCGCACGATCCGCAAGACAAGCGACATCTCCCTGCAGAACACCTGCCGGACGGGCCTCGTGTCCGTTCGTCGCAGGCCCGCCCCCGATGCGTGGTGCCTCTTCTTCGGTCCGGCCAGCTCAACGCCAGCAACGTCATGAATTCCCAATCGAACGCCCGCGCGACGCCTCATGGCGCCTCTTCCACGACTCCGACGCCTCCGACGACTCCAACGCCGCAAACGCCGCAAACGCCGCAAACGCCTATCAGCCAGCCCGTGCATTTGATGCCGATGCAGCGCGGCGGGGTGGCACTCACGCCGTTGCAGAACCGCCTGCGTCGCGAACTACGCGGCGACGTGCTATTTGATCGCGCCAGTCGCGGGCGCTATGCGACGGATGCGTCGATCTATCAGATCTTCCCCATCGGTGTGGTGGTGCCGCGCGATCAGGAGGATCTGATCCGCGCGCTCGATATCGCACGCGACCAGAAAGTGCCGGTGCTCGCGCGCGGTGCAGGCACGAGCCAGTGCGGACAGACCATCGGCGAAGCGCTCGTCATCGACAACAGCAAGTGGCTCAACCGTGTGATCGACTTCGACGCCGGGGCGCGCACCGTGACCGTCGAGCCGGGCATCGTGCTCGATCATCTGGACGCGTGGCTCAAGCCGCACGGGCTGTGGTTTCCGGTGGACGTTTCCACCGCCGCGCAATGCACCATCGGTGGCATGACCGGCAACAACTCGTGCGGTTCGCGCTCCATCGAGTACGGCAACATGGTGCACAACGTGCTGTCGGTCGATGCGGTGCTGGCCGATGGCGCGCAACTGCACTTTGGCTCCCTGCACACGCCGCCCACGGATGCGCGCACGAAGGCGATCCTCGCGAGCGTTCACGACATCGCGATGCGCGAACAGGCAGAGATGCGCGAGCGTGTGCCGCGCGTGCTGCGCCGTGTGGCGGGCTACAACCTCGACTTGTTCGATTGCCTGAACCCGCGCGCGTACACGGATGACGGTGTGGCCAACCTCTCGCATCTGCTGGTGGGCTCGGAGGGCACGCTGGCGTACAGTCGTCAGATCACGCTAAAACTCGCACCGTTGCCCGCCCACAAGACTCTCGGCGTGGTGAACTTCCCCACGTTCTATCAGGCGATGGACCTCACGCAGCACATCGTGAAGCTGGGGCCGGTGGCGGTGGAACTGGTCGATCGCACGATGATCGATCTGGCGATGGACAATGCCGCGTTTCGTCCCGTCATCGAGA
The DNA here is from genome assembly GCF_000972785.3 of Pandoraea oxalativorans. Taxonomy (NCBI): domain Bacteria; kingdom Pseudomonadati; phylum Pseudomonadota; class Betaproteobacteria; order Burkholderiales; family Burkholderiaceae; genus Pandoraea; species Pandoraea oxalativorans. Next base: position 4,008,357 of record NZ_CP011253.3, on the reverse strand, counting down.
AGGCGCTCACGGGCGATCCGCAGGCGATTCTGCTGGTCGAATTCGCGGGCGACGATCCCGCCGCACTGCGCGCGAAGCTCGACGATCTCGCCACGCTGATGGGCGATCTCGGTTTGCCGGACAGCGTGGTGAAGATGCCGGACGCCGGGCCGCAAAAGGCGCTCTGGGAAGTGCGCAAGGCGGGCCTGAACATCATGATGAGCATGAAGGGCGACGGTAAGCCCGTGTCGTTCATCGAAGACTGCGCGGTGCCGCTTGAGCATCTGGCGGAGTACACGCGGCGTCTGACCGAAGTGTTCCACCGCAACGGGACGGAAGGCACCTGGTACGCCCATGCGAGCGTGGGTACGCTGCACGTGCGGCCGATTCTGGACATGCGCCGCGACGGCGCCGTGAAGATGCGCGAGATCGCCGAGGAAGCGGCGGCGCTCGTGCGCGAATACAAGGGCGCTTATTCGGGCGAGCACGGCGACGGGCTGTGTCGCGGCGAATGGGTGGCCTGGCAGTATGGGCCGCGCATCAATGCGGCCTTCGGCGAAATGAAGAATCTGTTCGATCCGGAGAATCGTTTCAATCCGGACAAGATGGTGCGCCCGCCGAAGATGGACACGCGCGAGCTGTTCCGTTTCGCACCGGGCTATGCGGCAAAGCCGATGACGCCCGCACTCGACTGGACGGCCTGGAACGTGAAGCGCGATGCGCTCAGCGGCGAGCAGAGCGCGCCGGACACGGGGACGGACGCCTCGCACGGCCTCGCGTCCGCCGTCGAGATGTGCAACAACAATGGCCACTGTCGCAAGTTCGACGCGGGCACGATGTGCCCGAGCTATCGCGTGACGCGCGACGAGCAGCACGTCACGCGCGGGCGGGCGAATACGTTGCGTCTGGCCGTCTCCGGTCAACTGGGCGACGAAGGGCTGGCGAGCGACGAGGTGAAGGCGGCGCTCGACCTGTGCGTGTCGTGTAAGGGGTGCAAACGCGATTGTCCGACGGGCATCGATATGGCGCGCTTGAAGATCGAGGCGCGCAATGCGCGCGCGAAGCGCCACGGCGTGTCGTTGCGCGACAAGCTGATCGCGTATCTGCCGCGCTACGCGCCGTGGGCCAGCCGGGTGGGCAGGCTGCTGGATGCGGCGCAGCGTCTGCCCGGCAGCAACGTGGCGAAGCGCTGGCTTGGGCTTGCGCTAGAGCGCTCGGTGCCTGCGCTTACCGGCGCGTTCCTGGCGCGTCAGACGCCGCTGGGCCGTCCCGTCGATGCGGAGAACTCGCGTCAGGTGCTGCTCTTCGTCGACACGTTCAACAACTACATGGAGCCGGAAAACGCCCGCGCGGCGAAGCAGGTGCTCGAAGCGGCCGGTTACACCGTCCATGTGAATCAGCGCGCTGGCGAGCGGCCGCTGTGTTGCGGCCGGACATTCCTCGCGGCCGGTCTGGTGGACGAAGCGAAGGCGGAAGCGCGACGCCTGCTCGACGCGGTGATGCCGTTCGTCGAGCGTGGTGTGCCGATCGTCGGGCTGGAGCCGTCGTGTCTGCTCTCGCTACGCGACGAAGTGCTCGGCTATGGCTTCGGCGATGCGGCCCGCAAGTTGGCGGACAACGCGTTTTTGTTTGAGGAATTTCTGGTTCGCGAGAGGGCGGCAGGGCGACTGGATGTGGCCTGGCAAGCGCTGCCGCAGGGCGTGGGCGAGGCGCTGGTGCACGGGCACTGCCATCAGAAGGCGTTCGACGCTTACTCGCCCGTCACGGCGGTCCTTGGTTGGGTGCCGGGGCTGAAGGTATCATCGATCGAATCGTCGTGCTGCGGCATGGCGGGCAGTTTCGGTTACGAGGCGGAGCATTACGACACGTCGCGCGCCATGTCGGAATTGACGCTGTTGCCTGCGATTCGTCAGCGCAGCGAAAACGCCATCGTGGTGGCCGACGGCACCAGTTGCCGCCATCAGATTCACGATGGGGCCCAAACGGAAGCGTTGCACGTTGCGCGCGTATTGGCGCGGGCGTTGCCGGGCGGGGTGGCTTAAGCGACTGCGGGTGTGACCGCCAGCGCGACTGCCAGCGCGACACCGTGCGTGTTGGCGTGGCCTCGCGCGAATGCCGCCATTTTCTGCGAACGCCCATCAACGGATTGAGGATTGTGATGCCAGATTCAGTCAATACGGTTTCGACGCAGGCGAGTGCTGCCAACGCTGCGAACGTGGTCACCGGCAGCATTGCCGTGCCGCCTGTGGCACGGGCGGGGGACACGCTCGCGCAGGTGGCTACGCCGTCGCTGCTGCTCGATCTCGACGCGTTCGATGCGAACGTCGAACGCATGGCGAGCGCAGCGGCAGCGCGCGGTGTTGCGGTGCGCCCGCATGCCAAAGCGCACAAGTCCGTCGCCATCGCGCGTGCACAAATGGCAGCGGGCGCGGTCGGCATCTGCTGTCAGAAAGTGACGGAGGCCATCCCGTTCGTCAACGCGGGCATCGGCAACATCCATATCAGTAACGAATTCGTCGGCGAGGCGCGCGTGGCGCTGGCTGTGGCCATGGCGGCGCACGTCACGCTGTCGGCGTGTGTCGACGACGTGCGGCAGGTCGCACCGCTCGGTAAGGCCGCGCAGCGCGCCGGCGTGCGCATCGCCGTGCTGCCCGAGGTGGACGTGGGGCAGGGGCGTTGCGGCGTGGATTCGACGGATGCCGTGGCGCAACTGGTCGACGCCATCGATCACTACGAGGGATTGCGTTTCGGCGGATTGCAGGCGTATCACGGCAGCGCGCAGCATGTGGACGGCTGGGAAAAGCGGCGCGATACGGCGCGTCTTGCTGCCGACCGCGCATCGGCTTACGTGCGCTTTCTCGAAGCGCGCGGCATTGCCTGTCCGGTCGTGACGGGCGGTGGCACAGGCACGGCCGAGTTCGATATCGAGAGCGGCGTGTACACCGAAATTCAGCCGGGGTCGTATGTGTTTCTCGACGGCCATTACGGCTCGCTCGAATGGCGCGACGACTGGCGTTTCCGCCATGGCCTGTTTCTCGCGTCGACGGTCATGAGTACGGCGCGCAACGGGATCATCGTGTGCGATGCGGGACTCAAGAGCGTGGCGACCGATTCCGGCCTGCCACGCTTCTGGTCGTCGCAACAGGCGAGCAAACCGCATTACCGGACCGCCTCGGACGAGCACGGCGTGCTGGAACTCGCCTCGCCGGAGGAAGATAGCGCGCCATGGCTGGGCGAGCCGATTCTGCTGGTGCCGGGGCATTGCGATCCGACGGTCAATCTCTACGACCGATACGTGGCGGTGCGGCACGGGCGGGTCGAAGGTCTCTGGCCCATCGAGGCGCGTGGACTGAGCCAGTAAGACCGGGGATCGGGTGTGACCGACGGCGGGCGAGTCATCGTGGTGACATCCGGCTCCGTCAAAATATTTTGATACAGGGGCTTCCCAAGGTCGGAAAAGCACGCTATAGTCTCACTTCTTCGCCGTACGGGGGTATAGCTCAGCTGGGAGAGCGCTTGCATGGCATGCAAGAGGTCAGCGGTTCGATCCCGCTTACCTCCACCAAAACGGAAGACTTTAGGTCCCCTTCGTCTAGAGGCCTAGGACATCACCCTTTCACGGTGAGTACAGGGGTTCGAATCCCCTAGGGGACGCCAGATTTAGCGGCGTGATTCTCGGAAAGCTCCAGAAACACGACGCACGATCGGTTGTCGACAAACGCGCTTGGCTTCACGGCCAGGCGCGTTTTGTTCTTGTGCTGCCGGTTCATGCGCACGACCCTCTTTCAACGCACCGGCGTGCTTGCCGTCTTGCCGACGACCGTCTTCCACGGCCGTACGCGCCACGACTTCACCAGTCCATTCACCACATACGGATCGGTCTTCGCGAAGGCTTCTGCCGACGTAGGCGAGTCGCCTTCGAAGAGCAGGGTTGCCGTGTCGACGGGTGACTCCAGCGCGCCCGCAAGCAGCAGTTCGCCGCGATCCGAAGCCGCCCATGCGAGCGCCAGATGCGCGTCGCGGTACTGGCCGCGGCGATCGAGGTAATCGTCGACGAGTTCGTAAGTGAGCAGGTAATGCATGGTGTGATCTCCGTGATTTTTGCGCGCGCTGTGACCTGATGACGTTGTCCCGTCGCATCGACGCGCGCTGCACTCGTCATTATCGATAAAACGCCGACGGCGGTACGCCGAAGTGCCTTTTGAACATCGCTGCAAATGCGCTCTGGCTGGCGTAGCCATGATCGAGCGCCACATTCACGATCTTTTCGCCACGTGCGAGCGCTTCCAGCGCCTGAAGCAGCCGCGCTTGCTGACGCCAGCGGCCGAACGTCAGGCCCGTCTCTGTGGAAAAGCGTCGCTGAAACGTCTTCGGTGAGATGCCCGCTTCGTTGGCCCAATGGTCGATGACGGCGTCGTCGCAAGGGCTTTGCATCAGACGAGCGCAAATGCGCGCCAGACGCGCGTCTCGTGGCCACGGCAGATAGAGCGGCAAGACGGGCAGGGCGATCAGTTCGTCGAGCAGCAGACGCATGAGGCGTGCGTCGCGAGAGTCGGGCGCGTAGTCCGGCGGCACATGGATGGCGGCCAGAATCAGCTCGCGCATCAGGGGCGTGATCTCGACGACACAACTGGTGTCGGGCAACGGCTCGCTGCCCGGCTCTACGAATACGGTGCGCATCTTGACATTACCGCTCATGCGCACCGTGTGTTCCAGCCCGGCCGCGAGCCAGACACCGCGTGTCGGCGGCACGACCCAGCGACCCGACGACGACGCGATGATCATCACGCCCTCAATCGAAAAGAGCAGTTGCGCGCGCCGATGCGAATGCGACGCGATGAATTCGTTGTGCGCGTAATCGACCGCCATCGCCGCCATCGGCATGGGGGTGCTCTCGAATCGCAGGTGGTCGGTCAGACGCGGATCGATGACGCGACGCACAGCCTTTTCGGTGGCCACGGGTGTCCTTTTTGAGACAGGTTTTGGAATTTTAGCGTGAGACGGTCCGGTGTGACATCCCTGACGATGGCGTTTCCTTTGTCAAACCTGTGGGAAATCGTCATGGGGTACTTTCTGTATCCGCTCGGCGCCATGTTGTTGTGGGCCGGCAATGTCATCGTTTCGAAGCTCTCGGCCACGACCATCGCGCCGTCGGCCATCACGTTCTATCGTCTGGTGCTGGCGCTAGCCGTCATGACACCCTTCGTCATTCGTCCGCTACTGCGCAACTGGCATCATGTGCGCCCGCAACTCGCCAAGCTCGGTTTCCTCGGCTTTCTGAGCATGTCGTTCTATCAGAGCCTGTCGTATCTCGCGGCGCACAGCACCACGGCGACCAATATGGCGATCGTGACGGCGCTGGCCCCGTTGCTGACCCTGCTTTGGAGCGTGGTGCTGCTGCGCGAGCCGCCGACCCTCGGCATGCTCGTGGGCGGTCTGCTGTCGCTCGCCGGGCTGGTGTATCTGATCGGGCAGGGACATCCGTCGCAGTTGCTCGACGGCGGCATGCATCTGGGAGACATTCTGATGCTGATCGCGTCCGCTTCGTACGGGTTATACAGCGTGCTGCTGCGGCGCTGGCACGTGGCGGTGCTGCCCGCGCAGTCGACCTACGTGCAGGCGTGGGCGGCGCTGATCACGATGATCCCGATGCTCGCGATGGTGCCTGCCGGTCAAGCCCAGTTGAATGCGGCGACGGTGCCGTTGGTTCTGTACGCCGGGTTGGGGGCTTCGATCGTGTTGCCGATTCTGTGGATTCAGGGGATCCGGCATCTCGGGCCGAACCGTTGCAGCATGTTCATCAACGTGCTGCCGGTCATGACGGCAGCGATTGCCGTCGTGTTGCTGGGTGAGCAACTGCACACGTTCCACGTGATCGGCGGCGGTGTGGCGCTCGTCGGTGTGTTCATCGCGCAGCGCTGGCAACGTCCGCTGCCGGGCTTCGGTGGCGTGGAAGATTCGGACGAAGTGCCTGCGTGATTTTTTGCGGGCCGTCCGTCCGGCATAAGGTCCAGTCAGGTTGCCACTGACTGGACCTTCGACATTCAATTGCCGGGGACGAGCGGAACCACGAAGTCCTTCGCCACCGCAAGGTTTGCCGTCGCAAGATCCTTGTACTCGTCAGGGATCGGCAAAGGACAAGCGCCCTGTTGCACACGCTCCCAGAACGCTCTGGCAGCACAATACGCTTTTCCCCAAACGTTTGGCCGCGCGCCAATCGCCCCAATCCTGGGTGTGATGGGCAATAGATCGGGATCGACGCCTGCGCCCAAGGGCGCGTAATTCATGGGAAGAATGTCATATGCGGGGGCCACTCGATCAATCCCGCCACGCGCATTAAAGAGCAGCGAGATGTTCTCGAAGTGTCGGTCTCCGTTACCGATAAGCTCGCTGAATGCGGCCATCACGTGAATCTTCGTGGCTTCGGTTGCCGGAATGAGCCGAGCTTGCTCGCATCGCGTCGCGAACGCGGACCAATTGTCTCGCTTCCCAAAATACTCGTCGTCTATCGCCCCCGCAGAGAGCATTCCGACGCGACCGAAGCGTCCGATCCGGTCGAACCGTTGCACCTCAAGAAAGGTGTAGCTATCGGTCGCGAGGAGGTGCGTCGGAGCCGACGGGATGTCCGCGATACTCAGCGCCCGAAGGGCCAGATGCTCAAGCGATAGCAGTTCCGCCGCAAGTCGCCCCGACCTGTTCTTGATCCCAAACGGAGGGGGTGAGGGGCAGGGCGCTCAGGCGTTTCGCACCGCGACCCCGTAAGTGCTCACTATGCGACGGTCTTGTTCTGCGGCGGAGAAGGCTTCCCACAGCAGGCCGTTGCAGTCCGTGCTGCTGGCGTACTCAGGGGCCTCGTCGTCTTCGAAGCCGACGTGGCGAAGCTCCCCCACGCGCGACGGAGACTGATTGATCGAGAAGTTCAGCAGATCGGTGCGCCACATGGCGTAGGCACCTGGCACGACGGCTGCGGGCGGCTGCCCGAGACGCGCGGAGTAATCGATGATGGATTCGTCGAGATCGCGCACGGCGAGCGCGATATGAAAGCGTTTCATGGGGTCTCCTGACGCCGGATTCGATGTGAACCCCGCCGCTGCACGGTGTGAGCGCCCGCTCCCGTGTTGCGGCGGAGAGCGCAGTGCACGCGGTATGTCGGCGAAATTCATCTTAGGCGTCGTCGGACGCGCTAACCAGACGGGCGGTTATCCCGGTATCCGCAGTGATGGGATGGGGCAGGAGAGGAGGAGGCAGGGTTAGCGGGTGCTTACTGGGGACGTTGAAATTCGTTCTCGACCCAGGCGCGCGCGCTGTTGCGCGAGAGCTTGAACGACGGCGGCACTTTGACCGTCGCAATCGTTTCGCCGAAGCGATCGATGGCGCTCAACATGGCGTAGGGATCGTAGTCGTCGGGCACGATGTCGAGTGTGACGTCGATTTCGCCGTCCGGCCCATCCACACTGATGCGCTTGTGCAACTGCGCGCGCAGTTGCTGTTCGTGACGCCGCAACACCTCGCTCGCCGTTTTCACCAGCGTATGGAACGCGCCGACATCCAGCGGCTTCGGATTCTTCTTGTCGCGCCCCATCGTCCACGGCCCCACAAGAGCGGGTTCCGACTCGCCGTCCTTGAACATCGCCACCGCCCAGCCGTCGTCCTCTTCGTTCTTGACGACCTTCGCCGTCCACCCGTCGTCGCGCCACAGGCGGTCTTCGTGGATGGCATCGGTGCCGCTGGTGTCGTCAGTCGGGATGTCTGCGGGTGTGGCGGAAGTTGCGGTCACTGTCTGAATTCGGGGTTGGGAAGTGAGATGGGGGTGAGCGTGCGCTCACAAAGACGGCAATTTTACCGCGTCCGGCGTCGGCACGGACGCGTTCCCCGCCTTGCGTACTGCGTAGGTCTGACGTACTGGGTTCAGCCCTTCACCAGCCCGCCGTCGACGATGAGGTTCTGCCCTGTTACGGCACGCGCCCACGGCGAGAGGAAGTACAGCACGGCGTCGGCGAATTCTTCCGGCGTCGTGACCCGACGCAACGGCGTGAGGCTTGCGATCAGATCGAACACGGCTTGCGGTGTGGCGGCGCTGGCGTCGGTCACACGCAGAAGACCGCCCGAGACCATGTTGACGGTGATGCCGTCGGGGCCGAGATCATTGGACGCCGTGCGCGTGAGCGCGAGCAGGGCGGCCTTGGCGGTCGTGTAATCGTGATACGGCACGACCGGGTTCTGGAACAAGTTGGTGCCCACGTTCACGATGCGTCCGAACCCGGCTTCGCGCATGCCCGGCAGTGCGGCCTGCATCGTGTTGAGCGCGCCTTTGACGGCCCCTTCGAGCTGCTGCGAGAAGCGCGACCAGGAGATGTCGGCCAGTTTGGGACGTGCATCGCCGTCGAAGCGGAAGTCGGCCAGCGCGTTGTTGACGACGCAGACGATGGGGCCGCCAATGCGCTCGCGGGCTTCGGCGAAGAGGCGGGCGACGGCCTTCTCGTCGGTGACGTCGGCCTGCAACGCGATGGCGCGCTCGCCAAGCGATTCGGCCAGTTCGCGCGCGGCCACGTCGCTGCGCAAATAGTTGATGACGACGCCTGCGCCTTCACGCGCTACCGCGCGCGTAATGGCCGCGCCCAGTCCGCGTGCCCCACCCGTGACGAGCACCCACTGCGAATCCAGCTTCATTCCGAAATCCCCTAATCCCGCAAAAGGCCGACATTATCGCGCGTTCCGCGGGATTGTTCTTCGGGGACGGAGCAGGCTCACTCGTTGGCGGTGGCGAGCGCGGCGAGCAGCGCGACCGGCAACAGCACGCTCCAGAAGCCTGCGCCGTGGTACGCGAAGCCGCCGAGGATGGCGCCGACGGCGAAAGCGGCCAGTGCAGGCAGCATCTTGCGCAGCCGCGTTCTGGCGGCCTTGTCGTCGCCGCAGTTGCCGCTGGCGAGTTCCACCATGTCGATCACGATCTGCGTGGTGTTGCCGGTCATGATGGTGGTCGGGGCGAGGTCGGCGAGCACCAGCCGTCCGACGGCGTTCTGGATCGCGAGCGCGGCGACGCCGAACATGCCGGAGAGAATGGCGAGCGGCGCGTCGGCCGAGAGAATCGGCTGCGCGGCCATACCGACGATCATGAACCCGAGCAGCAGCAACGTCTGCAAGATCAGCAACAACCGGAGCGGACGGCGGTTGGTGTTTGCAAAACGCTGCACGATGAGCTTGACCATCGCGACGAAAATGACGAACACGGGCAACGCGAGCAACTTGGCGAGTACGCCGACGTGGGTGTTGGCGACCAGTTGTACACCGATCATCACGAAGTTGCCCGTCACGTGCGCCGTGAAGAGGCCAAACAGCGCGATGAAGCCGACCACGTCGATATAGCCTGCGACAAACGCGAGCGTCATGCCGACGGCGGTGGGGTTGGAGAAGTGGCTGACCCAGTTGCGGGCGAGCGTGGCGGCCTCGGTCGGTGTGGGGATGTGGCGGGGAGTACCCATGACGGCTCCTGTGTCGGCATGCGTGGCAGATGGCGTCCCGTGCAGCGTGCCGGTGAGGCCTCGATACTCGATACTGTCTGTCCGGCCCCGGACGCCGATGAAGCATATCACCGGGCCTGCCTCGCCGGACGTCACGTCGACTCGCTATACTGCATCACACCGGCAATTCTGCGCGACTGTCCGAACGTCTTATTGCATCGCGCGGCCTGAGCCACTGCTTTGGGCATCATTTCTGCACAATTGCCTGAACGCAAGACAATGCCATTCATGCACGATCTCACGCTGACGGCGTTGCTGTGCCGTCGTGCCGATCCGATGCTGCATCAAGCGCCCACGAAGCCGCAGATCAGGTTCGGCGGCGACTCCCGTCAGACAACGCGATTGAGTGGATTGGCGGGCAGATTGACCGACAGGGCGGACCGCTTCAGATGCTCGCGATCGTGGAACATGTCGGTCACCAGACACATCAGGTTCTCCGCATTGCGCGACATCACCGCGGCCTTGTCGTCGTCCTCGCCGCCAAGCGCCTTTTCGACCGCTAGCCGGAGTTGGTAGGCGAGCTCCCCGTCATCGTCATTGCGATGCAGGCCGATGAGTTCCAGTGCGTCGACAAGTGACGGCGAGCGTCCCAGAAACCACTGTTGTGCCTCGAGCATCCGATCTGCGTTCACTTCGGCCTTTGCCTCGGGAAACGCTTGCTCGCGCGCTGCGTCGACAATGCGGCAGAGGCCGACCTCGCCCAGCGTCTCCAGCACTGGCAGCCCCTTGTATCGAAGGGACAGCAGCAGTTTTGCCATATCGGCCACGCTCGGCGGCGGTTCCGAGGGCGCCTGAGACGCCCAGTCGACCTTCGACGCGACGATATACCCGCCTATCTGGAAGGCGGGGCGTTCGTGTTCTCCAATGAGCCACGCCAACTGCTGGCGATGTTCGGGCTCGACGTAGCGAAGCAGCTCGAGATACGACGTCTGCATCACATCGGTCGTTTCGGCATTCAGCATCCGGTATAGCGCCAGTTTTGCGTCCACGCGATGCGTGCCGAAAAACCAGTCCTTGATGCGTCCCCAGAGGCTTTCCAGGTCTTTCTCGGTGCGCGCGTTCTTGCATTCGTTGAGGTGCTTCGCGCTGAGGCTGGAGGCAGTGTCGCCGCAGAGTAGGAGGACCGGCGAAGACGGGTTCGTGATCATGGCGATGAATCCTTTGCAATGCGTTTCCAATCTTGAGGGCGCTGGGTTGCGCTGCGTGCGCAGTGACGGCTTAGTAGCGGTCCTTGAGCGCCGTCGCGAGCTTGCATAGCCGCTCTGCGTTGCGACCGATCTCGCCGCTCGCGGGTGCGACGGTGCCGTCGATCTCGATCATCAGCGCGTTGATCGCGGCCCTTACGCGTGCACTGAGGCCGGGAATTTCATCGTCACGATGCAGGCGCATGATTTGCAGGGCATCGAGCAGCGTCGGCATGGCGCTGAGCTGTCGCTGGCATCTCCCCACCATCACGGCACACTGCGGGGCATCTGTCAGATCGTGTAGCAGCAGGCCGAAGTCGGCGCCTCCCGTAAGCACGTGGTGGCCGTCGAGTCGAAGGCTGAGCAGCAGATGGCAACTGTCTTCGAAGTCCATCCACGTGCTGTGCTTCATGTAGTCCACGACATCGTGCGCGGGCGCGAAGACAGCGTCGCCGACCTGGAAACCGATGACTTCATGACTGGATATATGCCAATGCAGACGGTGCATATCCTCGCGAGCGACGTAGCGCAGCAGTTCCGCGAACGCGGCGACCTGTTCGTCCATGGTTTTCGGATCCGCCAGCCGGAACAGCGCGCGTTGTGCTGCTTCCTTGTGCGCGCCCGGGAAGAAGTCCCCCACCTGGCCCCAGAAGCTCATGCGCGCCTTCTCGCTTTCGGCGTCCCTGCACTTCTGGATGGTCTCCTCGCTTAACGTGCTCGCGAAGTGGCCGGTGAGCTGGGGAGAAGCAAGGGCTGAAGGCGTCGAACTCGCCATGCGATGAAATCCTTTTGTCGTGGTGGGAGGGGCGCGCGTCGTTGTTGCGCGGATGCCCCGGGCTATTAATTTTGCGCAAATGGCCGAGCGGAGAATTCCAGAAATCGCCCGGTGCGCGGCAGGAAAATTCCAGCGCTGATAGCATGTGCTTTTGCCCGCATTTCGCCGTTACCCGCGCATTGCGCAATGGGTCATCTCCCGAGGAGTCCCCCGATGTCCATCACCCTCTATCGCGCCACGATTCCCGTTTATCTCCGTGGCCTGACCGTCATGGCCGACTACATCAATAAGGCGCGCGCGCACTGCGAAGCCACGTCTGCCGACCCGGATTCGATTCTCAAGGCCAGGCTCGCGCCGGACATGCTCGACTTCGTCGCGCAGGTGCAGCGCGTGAGCGATACGGCAAAGTTTGCGGTGTCGCGCATCACCGGCGTCGAATCGCCGAAGTTCGAGGATACGGAAACGACGTTCGATCAACTGCGGGACCGCATCGCCAATACCGAGGCATTCATTGCGGGCATTCTCGAAGACCGTTTCGACGGTGCGCAGTCGCGCCAGATCACGCTGAAGTTCAAGACGCAGCAGACAACGATGGACGCCGTCGACTATCTCTTCAAGTTCGCGCTGCCGAACTTCTATTTTCACGTGACGACGACGCACGACCTGCTGCGTGCGCAAGGCGTGGAAGTGGGCAAGATGGACTATCTGGGACCGTTCGAGATGCAGCCGGTCTGAGGGCCGAACGCTACGCGCCAGGTCACTGGCGTGCGTCTGCAATAAGCGAGCGCGCCGACCCCGAAAGGTGTCGGCGCGCTCGTTTTCGTTCGGCCGATGGTTCGCGGTTCAGCGCGTGGCAATCGGCAGATACATGCGAATGTCGTCGCAAAAGCCGTTGCCTACGCGCATGGCGTCGGGCTCGCGGCCGATTTCCACGAAGCCGAACGACTGGTAGAGCGCGAGCGCCGCACGATTGTCGGCGTTCACCTGAAGTGTGAGATGGCGCAGCCCGGGCTGTGAGCGCGCGAGGGCAAGGGCGGCGTCGAGGAGCGCTCGGCCAACGCCGCGCCCGACGGCGTCCGTATGGACGTACATTCCCCAGAGAAAACCGACGTGCGCGAAGTTCGCACGTGTCTGACGTCCCAGACCGACCACACCTACAAGCCGTTCGTTCTCGAATGCACCGAAAACGCCCGTGTCCGGGCGCACTGTCAGCCACTCGCGCACACGTTCGACCGGCCAGTCCTTTTCTTCGGCATAGCTTGAACCGAACGCCTCCGGATGCGCTTGCAAACCGGAAAGACGCAATGCCTGAAAGGCGAGTGCGTCGGCAGGAACGAGCCGACGCACCTGAACCGCAGACACCGTCGTCGTCATGGCAGGCGCGGCTCCATCATCGCCAGCACCGTGCGTGCGGCTTCTTCCGATGAGGCAGGATTTTGCCCGGTAACGAGGCGTCCATCGCCGACAACATGGGATTCCCAGTTGCCGCCTTTCTCGTATAGCCCGCCCAGCCGCTTGAGTTCGTCTTCCACGAGGAACGGCACCACGTCGGTGAGACCGACGGCGGCCTCCTCGTCGTTGGTGAAGCCGGTGACGTGGCGTCCGCGCACGAGCGGGTCGCCGTTCGCGGCGCATACCTGACGCAGCACGCCAGGCGCATGACAAACAAAGCCGATGGCCTTGCCTGCGCGCTCGAAGGTTTCGATCAGATGAATGGAATGCGGGTCTTGCGCGAGATCCCAGAGCGGGCCGTGGCCGCCGGGGTAAAAGAGGGCGTCGTAGTCGTCGGCTTTGACGTCGGCGAGTTTGAGCGTGCTGGCGAGTGCCTGCTGTGCGTCGGGGTCTGCGCGAAAGCGTCGGGTCGCTTCGGTTTGCGCGTCCGGCTCGTCGCTCTTGGGATCGAGCGGCGGCTGGCCGCCGGCCGGCGAGGCAAGCGTGACGGAGAGCCCTTCGTCGATGAATACGTAGTAGGGCGAGGCGAATTCTTCGAGCCAGAAGCCCGTCTTCTTGCCGGTGTCGCCCAGGCGGTCGTGCGAGGTCAGAACCATCAGGATGTTCATGAAACGTCTCCCTGTCGAATCAGCCATGCGAATCATTCTACCCGTCATGTATGATCGACGAAACCGGCGCCAAGCGCCTCGAACCTTGGAGCAAGACATGCAGTTGATCGGAATGCTGGACTCGCCGTACGTGCGTCGTACGGCCATTTGCCTGAAGTTGCTTGGCCTGCCTTTCGAGCACCGTTCGTTGTCGGTGTTCAGCACCTTCGACGCGTTCGCCGCGATCAATCCGGTCGTCAAGGCGCCGCCGCTCGTCACCGACGACGGCACGGTGCTCATGGATTCGACGCTGATCCTCCAGTATCTGGAATCGCTGGTCGAACCGGCGCAGCGGCTGGTGCCTGTCGATCCTGCCGCGCGTGTGCGCGCGCTGCGTCTGACGGGACTGGCGCTGGCGGCCTGCGAGAAGTCGGTGCAACTGGTGTACGAGCGCGAACTGCGTCCGAACGAGAAGCGGCATACGCCGTGGACCGATCGCGTGCGCACGCAAGTGCACGCGGCGTTTCACGAGTTGGAACTGGAGCTGGCGCAGGTGCCCATTCTGGCAACGCCGCAACAAATTGGCGAGCATGGCGTGACGGTAGCCGTGGCGTGGCGTTTCCATCAATTGCTGCTGCCGGAAATCGACTTCGGCGCGGAGTTTCCGGGGATTGCCAACTTCTCGGCACAGGCCGAAGCGCTGCCCGCGTTTCGCGAGACGCCGCCTGTCTGACGTGTTGGGGAGGGAGTGAAGCGGGGCGTGAAGTAGCGACGGGGAAAGACAAGCCGGACGGGGTCGCCGTCCGGCATTGCTATCTACGTCAGCTTTTCAGGCGATAGCCCGTCTTGAACATCCACGCGACGACGGCGAGGAAGATCGCCAGGAACAACAGCGTCATGCCAAGGCTCACGGCGACGCTCACATCCGCCAGTCCGTAAAAGCTCCAGCGGAAACCGCTGATGAGATACACGACCGGGTTGAAAAGCGTGACCGCGCGCCAGAACGGCGGCAGGATGCTCGTCGAGTAGAAGCTGCCGCCAAGGAACGTGAGCGGCGTGATGATGAGCAACGGCACGAGTTGTAGCTTCTCGAAGCCATCGGCCCAGATGCCGATGATGAAACCGAGCAGGCTGAACGTCACTGCGGTAAGCACGAGGAAGAAGATCATCCAGATCGGATGCTCAATGCGCAACGGCACGAACAACGCGGCCGTGCCCAGCATAATGACCCCGAGAATGATCGACTTGGTCGCCGCCGCCCCCACGTACGCGCACACGATCTCCATGTAGGACACCGGTGCGGAGAGCACCTCGTAAATCGTGCCGGTAAAGCGCGGGAAATAGATGCCGAACGAGGCGTTCGTCACACTTTGCGTGAGCAGCGAGAGCATGATCAGGCCCGGCACGATGAAAGCGCCATACGGCACGCCTTCGATTTCCGGAATGCGCGAACCGATCGCCGCACCGAACACCACAAAGTACAGCGAGGTCGAAATGACCGGCGAGATGATGCTCTGCATCAGCGTGCGACGCGTGCGCGCCATCTCGAAGTTGTAGATCGCCTTCATGGCGTAGAAATTCATGGTGCGGCTCATCCTTCTTTCTTGTGCACGAGCGAGACGAAGATGTCTTCGAGCGAGCTTTGCGTCGTGTGCAGATCCTTCACCGATATGCCCGCACGCTCCATGTCGCGCAGCAGCGAGGCGATGGACGTCTGCTCGATATTGGCGTCGTACGTGAACACGAGTTCGGTGCCGTTGTTGCCGAGCGTGAGGCCGTAAGCGGCCAGCGCATCGGGAACGGTGGAGACCGGCTCGGTCAGTTGCAACGCGAGCTGCTTGCTGCCCATGTGCCGCATCAGTTCGGTCTTCTCCTGCACGAGCGTAATCTGCCCGCCGGTGATGATGCCCACGCGGTCGGCCATTTCTTCGGCCTCTTCGATGTAGTGCGTGGTCAGGATCACGGTCACGCCGGTCTCGCGCAGCGACTGCACGAGACGCCACATGTCGCGGCGCAGTTCGACGTCCACGCCGGCCGTCGGCTCGTCGAGGAACAGCACGCGAGGCTCGTGCGAGAGCGCCTTGGCGATCAGCACGCGTCGCTTCATGCCGCCCGAGAGCTGCATGATGCGGCTGTCCTTCTTCTCCCACAGCGAGAGCGAGCGCAACACCTTCTCGATGTGCGCCGGATTCGCGGGCTTGCCGAACAGGCCGCGCGAGAAAGAGACGGTGGCCCACACCGATTCGAACGAATCGGTGGTCAGCTCCTGCGGGACGAGGCCGATGGCTTCACGCGCGGCACGGTAGTCCGTGACGATGTCGTGACCGTCGACCGTCACCGTGCCCGAGGTCGGTCGCACGATGCCGCAGATGGTGCTGATAAGGGTCGTTTTGCCGGCGCCGTTCGGGCCGAGCAGGGCGAAGATCTCGCCGCGCTGGATTTCCAGGTTGATGTTTTTCAGCGCCTGGAAACCTGTCGCGTACGTCTTCGACAGATTCTGGATAGAGATCACGGATGGCATGGCGGCGACGATAGCACAGGCGTGAGGAACTTGTCGGACACGAACCGGCGAACAAAAAATGCTCGCCGCCCAATGGCGGGCGGCGAGCGTCGATGCGTGTGTGTCTGTGTGCCGGGAGATTCGGCAAGGGCGGAGGATCAGCCCTTCGGCATTTCCTTAGGCACGATCACCATCCAGTTCATGCCGAAGCGGTCCTTGACCATGCCGAACGTTTTCGCGAAGAACGTCTCGCCAAGCGGCATGTTGACCGCACCGCCCTCGGCCAGCGCGTGGAACGCCTTTTCGGCAGCGCCGACTTCAGTGAAATCGACGGACAGCGAGAAGCCGTCGAACTTCGGCTTGCCGCTCACCATGCCGTCCGAGGCCATCACCATCGATTCACCGATGAAGAATTCGCCGTGCATGATCTTGTTGTCGCTGCCCGGCGGCAGCATGCCGTCAGGGCACTGTTCCGGACTTTCGCCGTAACGCATCAGCATGCCGCGCCGTGCGCCCAACGTCTTCTCGTAGAAATCAATCGCTTCTTCACAACGACCTTCGAAAAACAAATAGGAATGAACTTGCATGGAGCGCTCCTCGATGTGTCGGTAAAAAAGGGCGTGGGGACGCCCCGTGGGGGAAGTGTCATTGGGCGAACATCTTCGGTACCTCGTCCACCATAGTGCCTTCGCATTCAATGCGCGAACGTGACGAAGCCTGTGCCGTCTGACGCACTGCAAATTGCCTTTGTGGACAGTGTACACAAACAATAGCAGACATAATGGACACTGTCCACAAGGGGTAGCAATGACAGAACAAGAAACAACGGCCGGGCCGGCGCGCGCGACTTACCGCCACGGCGACCTGCGCCGGGCGTTACTGGAAGCGGGGATCGCGCTGGCGCGCGACGGAGGACCCGACGCGGTGATCCTACGCGAGGCGACGCGTCGCGCCGGGGTCGTTCCCAACGCCGCTTACCGGCATTTCGCCAATCGTCAGGATTTGCTCGATGCGGTGCGCGCGGCGGCACTGGCCGAGTTGGCGACGGGCATCGAGCACGAGCAGGCGATGATCGACGCGGCATCGATGCCCGACGGCGTGTCGCGCTCGCGTGCCGTGCTTCGCGCGGTGGGCGTTGGGTATCTGCATTTCGCCCGGCGGCAGCCGGGGTTGTTTCGCACGGCGTTTGCGCCGTCCGAGAACGTGCGCTCGGCGGGTGGGCCGGAGAAGGCGGGCGCGAGCGGTCTGAATCCGTTCGAACTGCTGGGGGCGGCGCTCGACCGCATGGTGGCGGCGGGCATCATCGATGCAGCGCAACGGCCCGGCGCGGAGTATCTGGCCTGGGCGGCCGTGCATGGCCTCGCCGTACTCGTCATCGACGGTCCGTTGCGCGACTTGCCCGACGATCAGGTCGACGCGCTCGGGCAGCGGCTCGTCGCGATGGTGGAGAAGGGGCTGTAAGCGCGCTGGAGCACGGTCGCAGGAGACGCCGCGCTACAGACGTGGCGTCAGCAGTTCGGTAAGCCAGTTCATGAATGCCTGCGCGCGCCGTGGCAGGTGACGCCGGTTCGCATAGAGCAGCGAGACGGCCAGCGGCTCCGCCTGAAATTCCGGCATCACCTCCTGCAACTTGCCCTCGGCGATGAGGGTGCGCACGCCGCCTTCGGGCGCCTGGATGAAGCCGAGTCCGGCGACGCAGGCGGCCTGATAGGCATCGGCGTTGTTCACCGTCAGCACGCCCTCCATGGGCCATTGCGCATAGCGCTCGCCGTCGAAATACTCCCAGCCTGCCGGACGCGTGCCGAGGGTGGTCGTGTAATGGATCAGACGGTGCTGGCTCAGGTCGTCCAGCGTCGTGGGCACACCGTGACGCTCGAGATAGGCGGGACTTGCCACGTTGATCTGACGCATATGACCTAGTGGCCGGGCAATGAGCGTGGAGTCGACGACCGCGCCTACGCGCAGCACGCAATCGAACCCTTCGCGCACCAGATCGACGCGTCGGTCGGTGCTCGACAGTTCCACGCGCAGCGCCGGGTGCTGCGCGAGAAACGTGGGCAGCGCCGGGATCACGGTCGTACGGGCGAGCGTCGCGGGCAGATCGACCCGCAGGCGGCCGGTGAGCGCTTCGTCGCGTGCGACGAACATCGTCTCCCACTCCTCCATGTCGGCAAGCAGGTCCTTGCATCGCTCGAGACACGCCTGACCATCCTGCGTCAGTTGTACGCGTCGCGTGGTTCGATGCAACAAGCGTGTGCCCAGCTTCGTTTCGAGTTGCTTGATGGCGTTGGAGACGCTCGCACGCGGCAAGCCCAGACTGTCGGCGGCCTGCGTGAAACTGCCGGTTTCGGTAACGCGCACGAAGATGCGCATGGCGTCGAGTTGATGCATGGGGGCGAGGGGCCAATCGTCTCGACGGACGATCGATTGTTATTTGAATTTGATCAGTGTAATCAGATTCGTGCGGTTTATTGGTTAAATTCGTTGCAATAGGATGTTGAACAGATCGACGCGGTGTGGCCGGGCGGCCTCGCCGGATCCCATTCAGCATTCAGGAGAATCACCATGACGCACAAGATCGCTCTCATTACCGGCGGCAGCCGTGGTCTGGGTCGTGCATCGGCTATCGCCGCGGCACAACACGGCATCGACGTCATCCTCACCTATCGCAGCCACCGCGCCGAGGCGGACGCCGTCGTCGCCGAGATTGTCGAACTGGGCGCGAGGGCCGTGGCCTTACCGCTCGACGTTTCGGAGTCGTCGCAATTCGCACCGTTCGCCGCAGAGGTCAAACGTGTGCTGAACGAGGTCTGGGAGCGCGACACGTTCGACTTCCTCGTGAACAACGCCGGTACGGGCTTGCACAAGCCGGTGACCGAGACGACGGAAGACGAGTTCGACTTCCTCGTGCGGCTGCACCTGAAGGGCCCGTTCTTCCTCACGCAGACGTTGCTGCCGATGATGGCCGACGGCGGTCGCATTCTCAACGTGTCGAGCGGTCTCGCCCGCTTCACGTTCCCGGGCGCTTCGGCGTACGCCATGATGAAGGGCGGTATCGAAGTGTTTTCGCGCTATCTGGCGAAGGAGCTGGGCGCGCGCGGCATTCGTGCCAACACGCTCGCGCCGGGGGCGATTGCCACCGACTTTAACGGTGGCACCGTGCGCGACAATCAGGCCGTGCATGAGATGGTCGCGGGCACCACCGCGCTGGGACGTGTGGGCGAAGCGGACGACATCGGTGGCGTCGTGGCAGCGCTGCTCGGCGACCAAATGGGCTGGATCAACGGCCAGCGCATCGAAGCGTCGGGCGGCATGATGCTCTAAGGGGCGCGACGACGTCGCTCAGATGGACGACGGACGGGTCAGTGAGCCGGGCGGCGTGAGCGCATCGAGCCGGACCACGCAACGGCACCGACGATGCACACGCCGCCAATCGCCATCTTGAGCGTGGGTGACGTGCCGAACAACACCCACGCGAACGCAATCGCGTAGACGGGTTCGAGCGCGATCACGACCGCTGCCTGACTCGCCTTGACGGTGCGCAATGCATGAATGAAGAGGGTGTATGCCAGCGCGGTGCAAAGGACGCCCAGACACGCGAGCCATCCCCATTGCGCAGCAGGAAGCGTCAAGGACTCGCGCCATGCGAACGGCCCGAGCACGATCAGAATGCCCACACATTGCCACCAGCTTGCCTGCAACGGCGAGGCCTGCGCGCCCAGCACCCGGTTCGACAGGGCGATGACGGCGTAGATCGCGCCGGACAGCACGCCCCACGCGAGGCCGAGCGTCGCGCCAGCCTGCCAGTCGAACGCAGGCGTCACCAGCGCAAGACCGATACAAACAAGCGCAATCACCCCGGCGTCGCCCAGTGTGGGACGTTCACGGCGCAAGGGCCATTCCAGCAGAATCACGAACGCCGGGAAGCAGGCGAAACCGAGTGTGCCGACGGCCCCGCCGCCCGCTTTGATGGCGAGGAAGAAGGCCAGCCAGTGCACGGCGAGCAGCACGCCCGCGACGATGAGGCGCGCGCTGGATGCTGCCGACAGGCCGCGCCACGGTGCACCGCCGGACAAACGGGCGGCGCTGCTTATTCAGGCAGGTCCGCCGGCAAGCTCGCCAGCCAGTCCGACAAGCGCGATGACGGTAAGCGCGAGCCAGGAGAACAGCCCGCGCCCGAAGACGATCATCGTGCTGCTCGCGGCGATGTGTTCGCCGAACAGGGCGGACGCGCCGAAGAGCATGGCCGCCACGTGCAGTGCAATCTGCTGACTGGCGCCCCCCTGCGGCGCGGCGCTCTGCGCGCCGGTCGGTGCGCAAGAAGTCCCGGAAGTGGCCTCAGGCATCGCCCGATGCGTCTGGCGGCTGGGGCACCGGCACGGCCGTGGTGTACATCACTTGCTTGAGCGCGAAGCTCGAACGAATGTTGCGGATGCCAGGAATGCGGGAGATGCGCTCGGTGATCAGCGATTCGTAAGCGGCCATGTCGCTGACCATCACGCGCAGGAGATAGTCGGCGTCGCCGGACATCAGATAACACTCCATGACGTTCGGCAGCGCGGTCACGGCGGCTTCGAAGGCATCCAGTCCGTCGCGATTCTGGTTTTCCAGCGTGACGTGGATGAACACGTTGATGTGCAGCCCGAGGCGCGACGGGTCGAGCAGCGTCACGCGCTGCCGGATATAGCCCGCCGCTTCGAGCGCCTTGACGCGCGCCAGACAGGGCGAGGGCGACAGGTTCACGCGCGAGGCGAGTTCAACGTTGGTGAGGCGGGCGTCGGCTTGCAGCTCCCGCAGAATCTTCAAATCAATGGCGTCGAGTTCCATACCACTCTACGCGCGTGCCCCGGATGGGGGCCGGCGTTCCGTTCAATTAGCCGCTCGGTAGGCGACAGTGCCGCGATATTAGCCTATTTGTCGACGTTGCCGGGGCTTCTGTCACCCGCGACGCGCGCGTTCCCCGGATTCGGCGTGACCGGCACGGTAAGGAACTGAAAGGGTGTATTTCTGTGTTGTCGTTGCTGCCTGACGACAACATTTGTTGACGCTGGGCGACAGTTTGTTAATATCCCGGATCCGCAAATGAGAACGTTAACGATTCTCATTAAGAATAAATTGTTTAGTCACACGGGATTTCAAGCATGTCTTCCGCTTCGGCTCACCGGGTCAGCCGCGTTTTGCGCGCGAATGGCCGCCACGCTGCTCGTCACTTTTCTCTGACTCCCCGTAGTACCGTCGCACCGCTCGCGCTCGCCACAATGCTGACGTTTGCCGCATCGTCGGCATTCGCGCAGTCGACCTCCGGTGCCGACGACACAGCGAACGCCGGGGCTGCTCCCGCCACGCTCAAAGCGACGACGGTGACCGACTCGGCGCTACGCGAAACGCCGCAAAACCTGAAGCAGTCGGTGCAGGCCGGTGCGCTTGGCTCGCGCAGCCAGCTCGACACGCCGTTCTCCACCACGGTCGTCAGTCAGGAGCAACTTGAGAAGCGTCAGGCGACCAAGCTCGGCGACGTGTTCGTCACGGACGCCTCGGTGACCGACGGCAGTAACGCCTTCGACGCATGGGCCGGTTACATCTACGTGCGCGGCATGCCCATCGACTGGCAATCGGGCTTCAAGCTCGACGGCATGCCGGTCATGACTTACGGCGTGACCATGCCCTACGAACAGTTCGACCGTGTCGAATTGCTCAAGGGCCTGTCCGGCTTCATGTACGGTTTCGTCGCGCCGGGTGGTGTGGTGAACTACGTCACGAAGAAGCCGACGGACGAGCGCATCGCCAGCATCGACGTGGGTTTTCAATCGGAAGGCATCTGGCGCGAGCACGTCGACCTCGGCGGGCGCGCCGGTCCGAACGACATGTTCGGCGCGCGTCTGAATTACACGCACGAAGAAGGCCGCACGTACACCGACGGTAATCTGAACCGCGACACGGTGTCGGTCGCCCTCGACGCACGCATCACGCCCGACCTCACGTGGAACTTCGGCGCGATGTATCAGGACCGTCGCGCGACGGGCACGTCGCCGTCGCTGTCGACGGCTTACTTCAGCGGCAACCAGTTGCCGGGTCCGATCAACGTTTCGAACGCAAACTTGCAGACGCAGGCGACGCATTTGAACACCATCACTCAGTTCTATACGACGGGCCTGCAGTATCAGATCAACCCGGATTGGAAGGTGTCCGCGAACTTCGCGTACAACAAGTCCACGCGTGATCGAAACGAAGCAACGATGTACCTGCTTAACGGTGCTGGCGATTATCGTGGTCTGAATGATCTGGGCGATGAAATCAACACTTTCCACGCATGGCAGGTAACGGCTGAAGGGAAGGTGCGCACGGGGCCGCTGACGCATCAGTTGACGTTCGGCTACGCGTCGCAATACCAGACGAACGACTACGCGTACCTTTATAGCCCCGTAACAGCCAACCCTTACGTGCCGTTCTCGACGTATTCGGGCAATCTGTATCAAGGCAATTCGTACCAGTTCTACGGCGACGGCACGCCGCTTCAGGCGCAACGTTCCAGCGCGATCGAGCAAAAGTCGGTCTTCGCATCGGACTCGGTCCAGATCACGGACCGTTTCTCGGTGCTGGCCGGTGGCCGCTTCACGAACTATGACCAGACGAATGCGCAGGGCGCGTCGACGTACTCGACCAACGGCGTCTTCACGCCGACGCTCGCTGCGATGTACAAGCTTACGCAGAACACCACGGGCTACGCCAGTTATGTGGAGGCGCTCGAAGCGGGTGAAGTGGTCGGTTCGAACTACGCTAACGCGGGCGCGGTGCTCAACCCGTTCAAGAGCCGTCAGTACGAAGTCGGCGTAAAGACGGAGCAGGCAACGTGGAGTACGACGGCGGCGTTGTTCCGCATCGAACGCGGCGCGGTGTACACGAACAGCGCGAATGCCCGTGTGGCCGACGGTCAATCCATCTATCAGGGGATCGAACTCGCGGGCTCCGTGAAGCTCGGCCCGCAGTGGACGCTGGGTGCCAGCGCGATGGCGCTCGACGCCTGGTACGCACGCACGGCAGGTGGCTTCGACGGCAACCGCGTCGGCGGCGCACCGCGCTTCGTGCTCTCGGGCAACGTCGAACACAAGGTGCCGTACGTGCCGGGCCTGTCCGTCGGCGGCGATATTCGCTACAACGGCCGCACGACGCTCAACCCGCAGAACTCGCTGACGGTCTCCGGCTACACGCTGATCAACATCGGTGCGACGTACCGCACGCGCATGGCGGGTAAGGACGTGACGCTGCGCGCGGCCGTGAGCAACCTCACCAACCGCAAGTACTGGGAGTACCAGTACGACAACTACATCAAGCCCGCCGACCCGCGCATGGTCAGCCTGAGCGCCAAGATCGATTTCTGATCGACGCCCGGTGTCTTGATGCGACGAACGACAGCGGCCTGCGGGCCGCTGTTTTTCATCGGGCGGTCGATGATCGTCGGCGCGCGGCTATCGCCTTCATCGAAACAATCAATCGACGTCGTCGAAAAGGAACTTGACTGTCTATCTACTAGTAGATAAAGTTCGTCACATGAACCGCACAACGACATCGCCCGCTGCACCGACCGTCCGGGAACAACTGCTCGATCATGCGCAGACGTTTCTGATGACGCGAGGCTACAACGGCTTTAGCTACCGCGATCTGGCGGCGCGCGTCGGTGTGAAGACGTCGAGCATTCACTACTACTTCCCGGCCAAGGAAGACCTGGTGCTCGAAGCGATCAGAGCGTACGACGGTTTCATCGGCGAAGGACTGGCGGCGATCGACGAGACGCTGCCCGCGCCGGAAAAGCTGGCGTTGTATGCGAAGGGCTTCGGACGCATCGTCGAAGACGGCCACCGGATCTGCCTGTGCGGCATGCTGGCGGCGGACATTGAAACGCTACCGGAAACGGTACGCGAAGCGGTGCAGCGGTTCTTCGCGTTTCACGAAGCGTGGCTGGCGCGGGTGCTGAGCCAAGGCACGCAAGCGGGTTCGTTGACGTTGACGTCCACGCCGGACGCGACGGCCCGCGCGCTGTTCGCCGGGTTTCAGGGCAGTGTGATGGCGTCGCGGCTGTTTCGCGCGCCGTCGAGACTGGAGGATGTGGTCGCGTCGGTGTGCGGCGTGGCGTGAACGCTTAAGGAAACACGCCGCGAACCGTCGCGGCGCAGCAGGACCCACACGGGAGGCATCTCCCGATTATTTGGGTTCGATTATCTATCTAGTGATAGATAGATATTGTGGGATGCGAGAAACGGGACGGGCGAAGCGGCGAGGTGGCTGCGACGTTCACAGAAGGTGTCCTGTGAGTGCATTAAGATGACCGCTTGGCTGCAAGGCACCGCGTTGTGCTGTGTCGGGTCAGGAAGGTCGAAGTTTGGAAGTGAAATTTTTCTACTTACCAGGAGTTCGTCATGTCGATCGAAAAAGTGCTGTACACCGCCCACGCCACTGCCACCGGAGGCCGTGATGGCCGCGCCACGTCGTCGGACGGCGTGCTTGACGTCAAGCTGGTCGTGCCCAAGGAAATGGGTGGCCCCGGCGTTGGCGGCACGAACCCGGAGCAACTGTTCGCCGCGGGCTACTCGGCCTGCTTCCTGGGCGCGCTGAAGTTCGTCGCAGGCAAGGAAAAGGTGACGCTGCCCGCCGAGACGAAGATTGACGGTAGCGTCGGCATCGGCCAGATCCCGACCGGCTTCGGCATTCAGGCCGAACTGAAGATCAGCGTGCCGGGCGTCGCTCGCGCCGTGGTCGAAGACCTCGTGCAAAAGGCACACATCGTGTGCCCATACTCGAACGCCACGCGTGGCAACATCGACGTGACGCTCACGATCGTCTAAGCGTCCTCGTCCTCGCACGTCGGATGTGAAAAGAGCAGCCCTCGGGCTGCTCTTTCGCTTCCTGCCGCCTGCAATGCTGCGCGGCGCCGTGTTACTTCGTCTTCACTTCGACCTTGATGCCGTCCGGCAGCACGGTGATCGCACCCGGCTCGACGTCGCGTCCGCCGTACTTCAATTGCTCCGGCTTGAACGTGTAGATCGGGTATTGATTGAGGACCTGCTGGGCAACATTGCCACCGATGGCCGTCAACTGCTGACCGTAGGCGGGCGGCATGCCATTCACGTCGACGCGCTCGACGCTCGGGTTGTCGAGCAGCACGGCGCGTCTGACCGGGTCGTACTTCAGCGCGCTGGAGATCGCGAGCACGCCTTTGAGCGGCTGACCTTGCAGCAGCACGTTCTGCACCTGCGCATCGACTTGCGTGTTGATGCGGTTGGCCTGCGGATTGAAGCCGATCTGCGGATGCGTCAGCTCGACGGCGAGCAACTGGCCGTAGTTCAGCGTCGTCGGAAAACGTTTGTCGACGGCGGCCTCGATGTCCTTGCGCGTCATCGTGTACTCGCCGGTCCAGATGTTGTAGGCGGCGTTTGCCGGACGCATGAGCGGCGCGAGCGCCAGACCGAGCAACCCGCCGATGGCGAGGTGCAGGGTGTCGCGGCGCGAAAGGGCGGAGGTGTCGTCGAGACGCTGGGTGTGCGCGATCGTCCGGGTGCGGCGTGAGCGTTGCGAAGTCATGTCACTGGGCCCGGCAGGCGGGCGTGCTTGAATCGTCGATGGTCATGTGACCCGCATGGCGTGGAATCGTTCTGAATGCGGCGTTGATCCGCGCGATCGACATCAGCTGCCGGATTCCACAATGTCCGTTGCGAGGCAGCCACAAATGTTGTTGCCGCAAGTTGCGCCAAACGCGTTTCAATAGTGCGGCGGAATTTCGTGACGCGGATTGCCGTCGCTGGCGCCACTCTGACCCTGCGATTGCATTTGCTGATAAAGCGCCTTGAGCTGCTTCTGCAGCAGGTCGATCTGCTGCTCCTGACGCGTCACGATCTCGTTGAGCGTCTCCAGCAGGTCTTCCTGAAATGCCGCTTTGACTTCGAGTTCGACGACGCGGGCTTCCAACGATTCCATGAGCTTCTCCGGTGAACGCGGCATTGTAGGCCATTGAACGGTTCACACGTCCGCGCTGCATGGTGCGACGTGCGTGGCGAGACGTTTCGCGAACGTGCCGGGCATAATCGCAACATGAAAACCTTTCTGCTTTATGTCGTCACGGCGGTGGCGGAAATCGTCGGCTGCTACTTGCCCTGGTTGTGGCTCAAACAGGATCGCAGCGCGTGGCTGCTGGTGCCCGGCGCTGCGGCGCTCGCGCTGTTCGCGTGGTTGCTCACACTCCATCCGTCGGCCGCCGGGCGCGTCTATGCGGCATATGGCGGCGTGTACATCGGGGTCGCCATCGTGTGGTTGTGGCTTGTCGATGGCGTGCGTCCGACGTCATGCGACGTCGCCGGTGTCGTTGTGGCGCTCGCGGGCATGAGCCTGATTGCGTTTCAGCCACGCTGAGCTCGCACCGGCGGCCATAGCGAGGACAGCCGTTCAGTCCGTCTTCACGCGATAGGTGCAACGCTGTCCGCCTGCGAGGATGTGCGTCTCGCGCGACACGGTGCCGCGCTTACCGATCAACTCTTGGAACAGTTCCAGTTCCGTGCGACAGAAGCCCTGACAAGTCTTGGCCGCAGCGCAGATCGGGCAGTGGTCCTCGATCAGCAGCCAGTCGTCGCCATCGCGCTCCACACGCGCCATGTAACCTTCCGCCGAACGAATTTCCGCAAGCTTCTCCATGCGGGCCGGTAGGTCGGGCAGCGGATCGATGGCCTTTTTGTAGCTCGTGCGCGTCTCGGCCGCGCGTTGCGTAATCAGCCGGTCGAGCCCGTCCTCGCCGAACAACTGACGAATCGAGCCGATCAGTTGAATCGTGAGCGTGGAGTGGGCGTCGGGAAAGCGGCTGTGACCGGCTTCTGTGAGGGCCCACGCCTGACGGGGACGCCCCGCGCCACGCGAGGGCATCGTCTCGCCGGCGAGCAGACCGTCCGCCACCAGCTTCTGCACCTGCTGACGTGCCGCTTCCGCCGTGATCCCCAACCCGGAGGCGACTTCCGCCGTCGACGCCGGGCCTTGCGTCTTCAACCAATGCAAAACGCGCTCGTGCCCGGCAACCGGCGCCACGAGCGGTGCTGCCCTATTATCCAAGTGGTTATTTGGGTAATTCATCGTGAGGCATGTAATATCCAAGAACTTTCTTGCATATTAGTCGCCGCAGCGGTGACTGTCCATCCATGACAACGAGCACGACGAATTCCACGGCGCCGGGCTGGCGCGATTTGTTGAGTGGCAACAACGGCTGGCGGTCGTTGGCGCTAGCGGGTGGGGTCGCGTTACATGCGACCAACGTGTACGTGGCGACGACGGTGTTGCCGTCCATCGTGAAAGAAATCGGCGGACTGGATCTGTATTCGTGGAATACGACGCTGTTCGTCGTGGCGTCGATTCTCGGCTCGGTCTTCGCGGCCCAGATGCTTTCGACGCTTGGGCCACGCGCGGCTTATATCGCAGCGCTCGTCGGCTTCAGCGCGGGCACGATCGTGTGCGCCGCCGCGCCGAGCATGCCGTGGATGCTGGCCGGGCGCACGTTACAGGGCTTCGGCGGTGGCATTCTGCTGGCGCTGAGTTACGCATTGATCCGCATCGTGTTTGCGCCGCCGTTGTGGTCGAGGGCGATGGGGCTGGTCTCGGGGATGTGGGGCGTCGCAACGCTCTGCGGCCCGGCCGTTGGCGGCGTCTTCGCGCAGTTCGGTCACTGGCGCTGGGCGTTCTGGTCGCTACTGCCCATTGTGGTGGGACTGGGCCTCATCATTCGCGCACAGGTGCCGGGCGGACGCACGGTGAAAGCCGCCGACGGGACGTCGCAAAGCCACGGTGACAACGACGGCGCGCACGCCGTGCCGTGGTTCAAGGTCGTGCTGCTGTGCGCGTCGGCTGTGGCGATTTCGCTCGGTGCGGTCGTGAATTCGCACGTCGTGGCCGCAGCGTGGATGGTGCTCGGCCTCGCCCTCGCAGGGTGGCTGGCACAGCGCGAGCGCAGCGTGCGCCATGCGTTGCCGCGACTGATGCCCACGGGCGCGTACTCGTTGCGCACGCGTTTGGGCAGGCTCTACGCCACCATGAGCCTGCTCGGTTTGGCCATGACGAGCGAGATCTACATCCCCTATTTCCTTCAGACGATTCACGCACAGACGCCGTTTGCTGCGGGCTATCTTGCTGCACTCATGGCAGCGGGCTGGTCGGTCGGCTCGATGACGAGCGCCAGCCTTCAGGGCGACGCCGCCGAGCGGCGCGTTCGCCTCGGCCCGGTCATCGTCGCCGTGGGGATGTTTGCCCTCGCGTGGTTGCTGCCACAGTCATCGCTCTTCGACAGCGCAGCAGGGATTACAACGCTTTGCATTGCGCTGTTCGGCGTGGGGATCGGTGTCGGCATTGGCTGGCCGCATTTGCTCACGCGGGTGATGACGGCGGCGCGTCCGGGTGAAGCGGGGCTGGCGTCTGCCTCGATCACCACGGTGCAGTTGTATTCGATGGCGCTCGGCTCGGCGCTCGCGGGGCTCGTCGCGAACTCGGCGGGCCTGGCCGACGGCGGGCTGCCCGAAATCCAGCGAGCCTCGATCTGGTTATTCGCGGTATTCGCCCTCGCGCCGGCGGGCGCGGCCGTCACCATCTGGCGCGGCAGGACAGCCGCATTCATTCACGCAAACGCACAGAACGAACGAGAAGGGCGGGAGGCATCATGATCGATCGAATCACTGCCATGCGTACCTTCGTACGCGTGGCCGAGGTCGGCAGCTTCACGAAGGCGGCGGCGTCGCTCGATATTCCACGCGCGACGGCGACGACACAGGTGCAGCACCTCGAACGCTGGTTCGGCGTGGCGCTCTTCACGCGCTCCACCCGGCGTGTGGCGCTCACGATGGAAGGTGCGGCGTACTACGAGCGATGTTCGACGATTCTCGCGGACGTGGAAGAAGTCGAGTCGGGGCTGTTCGGCGCGCACGCTCAGTTGCGCGGACGCCTCGCCGTCGTACTGCCGCCGGTTATCGCCCGCGAGGTGGTCATGCCGTCGCTCGCCGAGTTTCAGGCGCGTTATCCGGGGCTGGAGATTGCGCTCGATGCGACGCCTGCCCATGGGGACTGGCGTGGCGACGGCGTGGATTGCGGAGTCGTGCTGGGGGAGTTGCCGGACTCGCGGCTGGTGGCGCGACATTTGGGCGACCTGCCGCGTGTGACGTGCGCAAGCCGTCGCTATCTCGACCTGCACGGCACGCCGGAGGATCTCGACGGACTGGCGACGCACACGTCGGTCAAATGGTTGTCTGCGCCAGCGGAGTCTTTGGCCCCGCTGGCTGCACCGTCGCAAGCATCGTCGGCATCGTCGGCGTCGTCAACTGAGGGCGGTCAGGGCTTCATGTTGCCGACGCGTTGTGGCGATCTCACGCTGACGGTCGGCGGCCAGGCGACGTGCGTGCGCACGCGCGGCCAACTACACGTCGGCGATGAAGCGGCCTATCTCGCCGCAGGGCTGGAAGGACTGGGACTGATTCAGCCGACGTTGCTGGCGGCCGCGCCGTATCTGGCGTCGGGGCGGCTGGTGCCGGTGCTGCCGAAGTGTCCGCCACCGCCGTTGCGGCTGTCGGCGGCGTATCCGGCGCAAAAGCGTGTGTCGCCGCGTGTGAGAGCGTTCGTCGACTGGCTGGCGTTGATCTGCGAGCCGTTAGCTCATGCAGGTCATGCACAGGCGGCTGGCGGCGACGTGGCGGAGGAGGCCGCAACGCCAGCCGCCCAAGCCCCCGACGTAACCGCCGGTTCGAAGCCCCGTTCGAAAGCCGAGCAGACGCGTTATGCGCCTCTGTCGGTCTTGCCCGGGGGCGAACCGTCGAGCACGCGGCGCTCGTTGACGCTGCCCGCGTAGTGATTGCGCTTCTCTTCGTACATCAGCAGATCGGCGCGCTGGATCGTCGCTTCGAGCCGTTCGCCAGCCTCGCACGTCGCCATCCCCATCGAGAACGACAGCGGCGTGCCGGGGTAGAACGAGTTATTGAGCTCCACGAGCTGACGAATGCTCTCGATCATCGCGGCACCGCCTGTCTTGTCGGTCGACGGCAGCAGCAGCGCGAATTCGTCGCCGCCGATGCGGGCCGCGATCTGAGGCGCGGCGACCGCCTTGCCCAGCACTTCGCCCGCGCGACGCAGTAGCGCGTCGCCAGCGGCGTGCCCCAACTGATCGTTCACCGTCTTCAGGCCGTTCAGATCGGCGACCACCACCGTCACCGGGTATGGGCCCTTACGCTCGAGCCGGTTGAGTTCGTCCACATAGAACGACCGGTTGCGCAGCTTGGTTAGCACGTCGTGCTTGCCGAGGAATTCCAGATACGACTCGGCCTTCTTGCGCGCGGTGATGTCGGTGAGCGCAACGAGTACGAGATCCCAGCGCGACTCATGGCCGGGCAGCACGGCGAATTGCAGATGGACGTTGATCTCGTTGCCGTCGAGCGCGTAGTTCACGACTTCGCGCTGCTGAAAGAGTTTGTTCTCCCACAGGTCGATCAGTTGTTCGCGGAAGTTGTGACGCATGTCGTCGCGGAACACGTCGGGCAGACGGCTGAGCAGGGTGGCCTTGTCGGGGGCGACGAACATCGCCAGCGTGTGACGATTCACGTCGAGCACGTCGATTTCCTGCATGCAGCGCTCGACAAACTCCGGGTGCACGTCGGTGAACGTGCGGAAGTCGGTAATGCCGCGTGCACGCGCATCGTCGAGCAGCAACTTGATCGCGCTGAAATCTTCGACCCACAGCGAGACCGGCGAATACTCGAACAGTCCTCGGGCGTATTGCTCGCCCATGGTGACGCGCTCGCGGGCGTGCTCCAGTTCGGTCACGTTCTCCAGCGAGATCAGCACGCGATCGAGCGTGGCTTCATGCCCGGGCAGGACGGAGCCGTTCAGCAGTACGTCCAGACGGCGGCCGTCGAGCGTGTAGTTGACGGTCTTGCTCGTGAAATGGGTGTGGCCATCCCACAGTTGGCAAACCTCTTCGATGTGCGTCTTGAGCATGTCGTCGCGGAACACGCGCGACAAGTTGGCGACGAGTTCGTCGAGCGTGGGCGCATTGAACATCGCCAGGGTCCGACGATTGACCTTGATGACGCGAATACGTTGGGAACACTGCGAGACGTGCGACGGATCGGCTTTGAAGTGTGCGCGCAGATCGACCACGCCCTGCGCACGCCATTCGTCGAACAATCGCTTCACGCCGCTGAAGTCTTCTAGCCACAGAGAGACGGGCGCGAGGTCGAACATCAGGGCGTCGTCGGTGACGCTGGCCGCCGAGGGCACGGCGGTCGCGGACGTCGCGGACGTCGCGGATGACGCGGATGACGCGGATGACGCGGATGACGCGGATGACGCGGGTGTCGCGGATGTCGCGTTAGGCGAAGGTACGGCGGGCATGGCGTCCGGCATGTGGCACCTGGTCGGTTATGTCTGTTTTAGCCCGCCATTTTACGTTCAAACGATTTGCAAGCCGTCCTGACTTCGTGCGATTTCGCGTTGCGTCGAATTACAGCAGCGGCGCGCCGGTATCGCGTTTGACTTCGCGCAGGGAAAGCATCGACTCGATGGACGACACGCCGGGCAGGGCGCGCAATACGTCGCGCGTGAAACTGCCGTAATCGTCGAGGTCGGTGGCGACCACGCCGAGCAGATAGTCGGCACTGCCGGAGATGTTATGGCACGACACGATACGGTCGATGGCTTGCACTTCCCGCTCGAACTGTTCGGACAGGGCACGATCGTGCACCGCGAAGCGCACATGGACAAAGGCGGTCACGCCGAGACCCAGCGCGCGGTGCGAGAGTTCGGCGCGGTAGCCGGTGATGTAGCCCTCGGCTTCGAGACGCTTGAGGCGTCGCGCACATGGCGTTTCCGAGAGCGATACACGCTCCGCAAGGCGGGCGTTGGAAATGCGGCCATCGCGTTGGACGATGGCGAGAATTGCCCGGTCGATCGCGTCGAGTTCGTTCATTGTGGGTATCCCGCTACAAAATCTGCTGCAAAGATGGCATTCCACCACGATATGGGAGGAGGGGAAAGTGTTTCCCTCGTCCGTTTGGCCTAAGCCGATGAGCAACGGGATAAAGGTGAGGATGGTGGTTTTTGTCGATGTTTAAATGATAGTGGTGTAATGCGCCAATAAATGAGTATTTATTGGGTGGAAAACGCCATGTATCGCTCATTGAATGGCGAGATCATGAGGTTCATTTTCGTCCGCTTTCATTCGTTGGGGAAAAACATGGTCTCGCCGCAGTTGCTCACCGTCTTCATTGGCGCGCTGATTGTCGTCTACGCGCTGCCCGGCCCCGATATGGCGGTGGTGATGCAAACGAGCATGACGCGCGGCACGCGACACGGACTCGCCACGGCCGCCGGTCTGGCGCTGGCGCGTGCCGCGCACGTGACGCTCTCGGCCTGCGGCGTGGCGGCGCTGCTGCGCGCCGCGCCCTGGCTGTTCGAGACGGTGCGCATTGTCGGCGCTATCTACCTGGCATGGGTGGCCCTCCAGATCTGGCGTTCACCGGCATTCGGGGTGCAGGCCGTGGCCGCGTCAGACGAGGCCGCACCGCCGCTCTCCCACGCGTTTCGCCGTGGCGTGTTGTCGAGCGTACTCAACCCGAAGGCGCTGCTGTTCTGTTCGGTGCTCCTGCCGCAGTTCGTCCGCCCCGAAGCGGGCCCGGTGTGGACGCAAGTGCTCGAACTCGGCGTGCTGCTGCTGATCGTCGGGGCGATGTTCGACGTCGCGCTCGCATTCGGCGCGGCGCGCATCGCTAACTGGCTGCGCGCCCGGCCGTTTGCACAAAAAGTACAACGCTGGTCGTTCGGCGCTGCGCTCATGGCATTTGCCGTACGACTGTCGCTCGACTGAAAAGCCGGGCACAATACATCTCACCTACATCACCTTCCATCGATTGCACCAAACAAGTGCATTTCGCTGCGACACGGCAAATTGGGGTGCGACACAACGTCGCACCCATTGAATTCCCAGAACCTTCCCGCATTGCTGCATTGCACAGCGTTTACCGTCAAAAAGGTGCCGATCTGCTCGGAAATCGTCGCGCGCGTACGCGTGAAGGCTGCGCGACACATTGTCGCGCAGGCGGGTGTGCGATGTCCGGCCTAATTAAACTTCGGCATAATGCCGCACCGTGATGGAAGTAAAAGACAAGAAGTCGGACAGTGACTTGAGGTCTGCGGGCGGCAATCCGCCCCGGTTCCCGTCTTTTCGATGACACAGTCGTCGTAGTTCGACCGGTGCAATACCGGCGAGACGACTGCTCCCGTCCCACCTAACCCTTGCCAACCTCCTGCGACCCTGCATCAGGCCGGTAAGCCCGTGTTGCGCCGTTCGCTGGCCAACTCAACCCTGTCGTGTGACATGAAGAAACACAGAAACCCGCGATTGTTTAGGCTGCTCGCCTTGTGCTCGCCGCTGCTTTTGGCAGGCTGCGACATGACGCTGCTCGACCCTAAGGGGCAGATCGGACTTGAGAACAAGAACCTGATCCTCACGGCCACCTGGCTGATGTTGATCGTGGTGATTCCGGTCATTCTGATGACGCTTTGGTTCGCGTGGAAGTACCGCGCATCCAACAAGACGGCGCGCTATGAGCCGAATTGGTCGCACTCGACGGCCATTGAGGTCGTGGTCTGGCTCGTGCCGATCATCATCATTGCGATCCTCGCGCGCATCACCTGGGTCTCCACCCACGAACTCGACCCGTACAAGCCGCTGGAAAGCGACGTGAAGCCGATTACGGTCGAAGTGGTGGCGTTGAACTACAAGTGGCTGTTCATTTATCCGGAACAGGGCATTGCGTCGATCAACGAACTGGCCGTTCCTGTCGATGTCCCGGTGAATTTCAAGATCACCTCGGAATCGATCATGAACTCGTTCTTCATTCCGCAACTGGGTAGCCAGGTCTAC
The DNA here is from genome assembly GCF_000972785.3 of Pandoraea oxalativorans. Classification (NCBI taxonomy): domain Bacteria; kingdom Pseudomonadati; phylum Pseudomonadota; class Betaproteobacteria; order Burkholderiales; family Burkholderiaceae; genus Pandoraea; species Pandoraea oxalativorans. The sequence goes on along the minus strand of NZ_CP011253.3, from coordinate 3,974,433 downwards.
TCGATGGCTGGCATGGAAACGAAGCTGCACCTGATCGCCAACCACGTCGGCTCGTACGACGGGATTTCGGCGAACTACAGCGGCGGCGGCTTCTCGGGCATGCGTTTCAAGACGCTGGCGATGACGGACGGCGACTTCCAGCAATGGGTCACGAAGGTGCGCGAGTCGAAGAAGGTGCTCGACAAGCAAGCCTACGCCTCGCTGGTGCCGATGAGCGAGAACACGCCGGTCACGTACTACAGCTCGGTCGACGCGAACATGTTCCAGTCGATCGTGCACGCCCCGATGGCATCGGGCATGGCTCAGCAGCATGAAGGCCATGAAAACCACGGTGCCATGGAAATGAAGGGCATGGACATGAAGATGGAAATGAAGGGCGCGGGCACCGACGCCGCGACGGCTCCGGCCGCTGCGGCCAACGTGCAAGGCCAGTCGATGACCATGGCCATGGACGCCGGTGCGCACGCGATGCATGCCGGCGCGGCTGCGCACGCGCATAAGGAGTAAACAACAATGTCAGCACTGTTTGGCAAACTGACTCTCGAAGCCATCCCGTACCACGAGCCGATCATTGTCGGCGCGGTCGGCATGATGGTCTTGGGCGGGTTGGGCATCCTCGGGTTGCTCACCTACTTCGGCAAGTGGAAGTACCTGTGGAACGAGTGGGTCACGTCGGTCGATCACAAGAAGATCGGCGTGATGTACGTGCTCGTCGCGCTCGTCATGCTGCTGCGCGGCTTTGCCGACGCCATGATGATGCGTACCCAGCTGGCGCTTGCGCATAACTCGGGCGGTATTCTCCCGCCGGATCACTACGACCAGATCTTCACCGCCCACGGCGTGATCATGATCTTCTTCGTGGCGATGCCTTTCATGACGGGTCTCGTGAACCTCGTGGTGCCGCTGCAAATCGGCGCACGCGACGTGGCGTTCCCGTTCCTGAACACGCTGTCGTTCTGGCTGTTCGTGGCCGGCGCCGCGCTGGTGAACCTGTCGCTGGGCGTGGGTGAATTCGCTCGCACGGGCTGGCTGGCTTATCCGCCGCTCTCGGGTATTCAGTACAGCCCGGGCGTGGGGGTGGATTACTACATCTGGGCCTTGCAAATTTCAGGTCTGGGGACGTTGCTCACGGGTGTGAACTTCGTCGTCACGATTCTGAAGATGCGCGCACCGGGCATGAACCTGATGAAGATGCCGATCTTCACGTGGACGTCCCTCTGCACGATGGTGCTGGTGTGCGCAGCGTTCCCGGTGCTGACCGTGACGCTGGGCCTGCTCTCGCTGGATCGCTATCTCGACTTCCATTTCTTCACGAATGAGTTGGGCGGCAATCCGATGATGTACATCAACCTGATCTGGATCTGGGGTCACCCTGAGGTGTACATCCTGATCTTGCCGGCGTTCGGTATCTTCTCGGAAATCATCTCGACGTTCTCGGGCAAGAAGCTGTTCGGCTACAAGTCGATGGTGTACGCCACGGCCGCGATCATGGTGCTGTCGTTCCTCGTGTGGGCGCACCACTTCTTCACGATGGGTTCGGGCGCAAGCGTGAACGCGTTCTTCGGTATCGCGACGATGATCATCTCGATCCCGACCGGCGTGAAGATCTTCAACTGGCTGTTCACGATGTACCGTGGTCGCGTGCAAATGACGACGCCGGTGCTGTGGACGCTGGGCTTCATCGTCACGTTCGTGATCGGTGGTATGACGGGCGTGCTGCTGGCCGTGCCGGGCGCCGACTTCGTGCTGCACAACTCGCTGTTCCTGATTGCTCACTTCCACAACGTGATCATCGGCGGCGTGCTGTTCGGTTACATCGCCGGTATGAACTACTGGTTCCCGAAGGCTTTCGGCTTCAAGCTCGACGAGCGTCTGGGCAAGGCAAGCTTCTGGTGCTGGCTGATCGGCTTCTACCTCGCATTCATGCCGCTGTACGTGCTCGGCCTGATGGGCATGACCCGTCGTCTGAACCACTACGACAACCCCGCATGGCAGCCGTGGCTGATCGCTGCGCTGATCGGCGCGCTGTTCATCGCCGCCGGTATCGGCTTCCAGGTGCTGCAACTGGTCGTGTCGATCAAGAACCGCAAGGCGCTGGCCGACACCACGGGCGACCCCTGGAACGGCCGTACGCTGGAGTGGATGACGTCGTCGCCGCCGCAGTTCTACAACTTTGCCGAAGAGCCGCGCGTGCATGACATCGACGAGCTGGCTTATCGCAAGGAACACGGCATCAAGAGCGATCTGAAGACGAGCTACGCCCCGATTCACATGCCGAAGAACACCGGCGCAGGTTTCATCATCAGTGCGTTCTCGCTGGTGTTCGGTTTCGCCGCGATCTGGCACATCTGGTGGCTCGCCATCGTTGGCTTCGTGGGCATGATCGTGACGTTCATCTGCCGCAGCAACAACGATTCGATCGACTACTACGTGCAGTCGCCGGAAGTGGTGGCCATTGAATCGGCTCACCATCAGGCACTGGCCGCAGCAGCAAAGGCTTAATCATGACGAGCGAAGTTCTCAAACACACGGGCGCGCATGCCGATGCGCATGCGCACGACCACGCGCACCACGACACCGGCGGCAATACGATCTTCGGTTTCTGGGTGTACCTGATGACCGACCTGGTGCTGTTCGCCAGCTTGTTCGCCACCTTCGCGGTGCTGCGTGACTCGACGGCGGGCGGCCCCACGGGCAAGGAACTGTTCGACCTGAAGTTCGTGCTGGTCGAAACGTTCATCCTGCTGTTCTCGTCGATCACCTATGGCTTCGCCATGATCGGCCTGCACAACGGCAAGAAGGGCGCCGTGATGAGCTGGCTGGCCATCACGTGGCTGCTGGGCGCGGGCTTTATCGCGATGGAACTCGATGAATTCCATCACCTGATCCTCGAAGGCGCAGGTCCGAACCGTAGCGGCTTCCTGTCGTCGTTCTTCGCACTGGTGGCGACGCACGGTCTGCACGTGGCCTCGGGCCTGCTGTGGATGGCGGTGCTGATGTTCCAGATCGCCAAGAAGGGCCTGACGTCGACCAACACGACGCGTCTGCAGTGCCTCTCGCTGTTCTGGCACTTCTTGGACGTGGTCTGGATCGGCGTGTTCACGGTCGTGTACCTGATGGGAGCGATGTAATGAGCAATAGCAAATCGGTGCAATCGCACGGCCACGACGCTGGCCACAACGCAGCCGGTGGTAGCCACGGTAGCGTGAAGTCGTACCTGATCGGCTTCGTGCTCGCCGTGATCCTGACGGTCATCCCATTCAAGCTGGTGATGGACGGCACGATGCCTCCCTCGACGGTGCTCCCGCTGATTCTCGGCGCAGCACTGATCCAGATCATCGTCCACCTGATCTACTTCCTGCACATGGACCGCTCATCGGAACAGCGCTGGAATGTGATGGCGTTCCTGTTCACCGTGCTGATCGTCGCCATCGTGCTCGTCGGCTCGCTGTGGATCATGCACAACGCCAACTCGCTGATGATGCCGGGGATGTAAGTCCCGGAACTTGCCGGTAGTCTTCGGCAAGTGCGAAAGGCGGCTTCGGGTTTTACCGGGCCGCCTTTTTCTATTTTGGCTTTGAGGGGCTGTTGGCGGTGGGTTGGGGCGTTTGGCGCTTTCAGTACGCAAAAAGGGCAATTCGACTCATCGAATTGCCCTTTTTGCTCACACGCGGTCTGTTCGTCGACACCGCCCGCCGTTCAATCGCGTACGCCCTTTCCCACCCCCGAACCCGCGGCGCTTGCCGGTACCCTGACTGCGCTCCACCTGAAAGTCGCTCCGTCAGGGCACCGACAATCACCGCTCATTTATCCTGCGCCGTCACCGCTATCGATTAACCATGCGGCGGCTTGTCGTCCGGCGGCGTATCCGACGTCGGGGCCGCCAGTATGACCCCCGGGCGCACCGGCAGGTCCGGACGAATGCCCAACAACGGCAGCGCCTGCGACGCTATCTCCGCAAATGCCGGGCCCGCCGCCTGACCACCAAAGTGCTGCGATGCCTTCGGCTCATCCACCGACACCGCAATCACCAATCGCGGTGCCGACAACGGCGCTATCCCCACGAACGACGCACGGTACTTCGAATGGTCGTACCCATGCGCCCCGGCCTTGTATGCCGTCCCCGTCTTCCCACCAATGCTGTATCCCGCCACCTGCGCCGTCGTTGCCGTCCCGCCCGTGTCGACCACGCTGGCCAACATCTTGCGCATCTCGGACGCCGTGCGCGTATCGATCACCCGCACGCCCTCCGCCTGTACCGGCGTATCCGGCTTGATGATCGAAATGGGCACCATCACGCCATCGTTCGCGAAGATCGTGTACGCCCGCGCCAACTGGAACAGCGACGCCGAAATCCCGTAACCGTACGCCATCGTCGCCTGCTCGATCCGCCGCCACGACTTGTACGGACGCAGACGACCCGATACCGCACCCGGAAAGCCCAGCTTGGGCTGCTGTCCCAGACCGATCTCGGTGAACATGTCCCACATCTCTTCCGCACGCAACATCGTCGACACCTTCGTCATGCCAATGTTGCTCGACTTCTGAATCACGCCCGCCGCCGTCAACGTGCCGTTCGCACTGTCGTCTGTGATCGTCGCTCCCTCGAAGACATAACGGCCCGGGCCGGTGTCGATGGGGGTCGTTGGCGTCAGGCGATGCAGATCCAGCGCCAGCGCCATCGTGAACGGCTTGAGAATCGACCCCGGCTCGAAGACGTCGGTGAACACGCGGTTGCGCAACTGCTCACCCGTCAGATGCCCCCGATCGTTCGGGTTGTACGTCGGCAAGTTGGTCAAGGCCAGCACCTGTCCGGTCTTCGCGTCGATGACGACCGCCATCGCAGCCTTCGCACCCGTGCGGTCCAGCGCATTCTTCAACGCCTCGTAAGCGATGTACTGCACGCGAGTGTCGAGCGTCAGACGAATGTCCTGGCCGTCTCGCGGCGGACTGGAGTCGTCGAGATCCTGAATCGTGCGCCCGATGCGATCCTTGATCACGCGCCGCACGCCCGCCGCGCCTTCGAGCAGCGACTCCTCGCCCAACTCCATACCCTCCTGTCCCTTGTCCTCGACATTGGTAAAGCCAACCACGTGCGCAGCCACTTCACCTTCGGGGTAGAAGCGCTTGTATTCGCTACTCTCGTAGACGCCGGGAATGCCCAGCGCTTCGACCTGCTTGCCAATCTCCGGCGACACCTGACGCTTCACATAGACGAACTTCTTCTCACCGATGAGCTTGGTGCGCAGTTCCTTCGCAGGGATGTCGAGCAGCTTGCTGGCCTTCTGGACGTCACTGTCGGAAAGGTCGTCCGGCACTTCGGCAGGGACGGCCCAAATGGTGCGCATCGGCAGACTGGTCGCAAGCACGCGACCGTCGCGATCTTCGATCTTGCCCCGTACCCCCGGCATGACGATGGCATGCTCGTAACGCTTTTCACCCTGCGCGATGTAGAAACCGTTGCCCGGTCCGGCAATCCAGAACGCCCGGATGACCAACCCGATGAAAGCGAGGGTGATGACGATGACGACGAATTTGGAGCGCCATAACGACATGCGCGATTGCAAAACAGGACTTGCGGAGAACGTGACGTCCTTGGGCTGGCGTTTCTTTTGCATGGCGCTCGCAGGGCGAATGAGAGGCGGGTTACGGCGATTAGCAGCATTGAGCCCGTCAACCGACGATGGCTCAAATTCTAGGCGAGATAGCGTAGCACGCAAGCGTCTGTTGCAATAGCGCAAAAGCCCCGTCAGACGGGGCTTTCAGGGTTATTTTGGAGACTTTCGACGCGGCATTTCGCATGGGTGTCGGCAGGTGAAACCATAGGCGGATTTTCATCCGGATTTGCGTGCTGGTTTGCGTGCCGATCCTTGCCTCGATTCGCGCTCCGATGCGTGCTATTTCCCCGCGTCGAATCGTACGTCGCCATACCACGCGCGCGCTGTCGCATGGGTGTTGTCGCTATCGGTGAAAATGCCGTAACCGAGCAACTTGCCCGGCTTCTCTTTATAGACGCGCTCGTAATCGGCCGCGACGTTGCGTGAGAACGTCTGCCACTTGCCGAGCGACGCATCGCCGCCCGCCACGACCATCATCTGCACCCGGTCGGTGTGCGGGTTCTGGATGACACCGCCCACCGGTGCATCGTTGGACCAGATGTACATGAGCGTTGCGTACGGCAAGTCTTCGCCCCCCGCCTTGGCCAGCGTCATCGCCGCACGGTCCCCGAACGACAGCGACGACTTGTCGCCGTCGAAGAAAAACACGAGTCGCGCCGGCGCATCCTCCTTGTCGCTCGCGAGGTTGTCCGCGCCCGGAATGGCTTTGTCGACCTTCCATCGCCACGCGACGACCGGCGTGACGTTCAGATCGATACCGTCACCCTTGGCGACGAGCGCCGACGCCGAATCGACCGAATTGGCCTCGATGACGTTGCGCTTGCCATCGGCCACGACGGTGTAGGCGGTGAGCTTCTTGCCGCTCACCACGGGCAAGTTCTGCCATCCCGTCGGTAGCGCGCTACCCGGACTGGCTTTCGAGAAAGGCACGGCTGCCGAGCCGCCACCGGCGCTTGCGTCGGCCGAAATGGCGTTGGGAACATAGGCCAGCGCGGCGAGCCAGGCGACGACCGCAGCCAATGCCGCCCCCGTCGCGCGACGGGACGGCGGGTGGAAGGCTTGCGCGCAAAGAGTGACGTACGGCGAACGAAGCGTCGAGACAATGCGTTGCATGGTGAACGACTCCAACGTTGAAGAACGAACTCGGCACGACGAACTCGGCACGACGAACTCAGCAGGACGAACTCAGCGCTGTTGCATGGCGACGCGCAGGCCCAGGCCGATGAAGATGGTGCCGATGATCTTGCCCTGCCAGCGCAACAGCCAGGTGAGGCGTCCCACGAACTTGCCGAGCGGACGCACCGACATCGCAATGGCCGCCGTATAAAGCGCGCTCATCGCTACGAACACCAGCCCCAGCACGAGGAATTGCCCGAAGGCATTGCCCTCGCTCGTATGCACGAACTGCGGCATGAAGGCGAGGAAGAACAGGGCGGTCTTCGGATTGAGCACCTCGGTCGCTACCGCCTGAGCGAATGCGCGCCCCGGCGAGACTTTCGGCGCAACCGGCAACTGCGGATCGGACGGCCGCTCACGCAGCGCTTTGACGCCCAGATAGATCAGGTAGGCCGCACCCACATATTTGACGACGTCGAACGCCAGCGCGGACGTCATCAACACCGCCGAGAGCCCGACCGCCGCGCACAGCGTGTGCACCAGATCGCCCAGCGCAATGCCCATGCCGGTCATGACACCGGCGCGGCGTCCGCCCTGCACGGTGCGGGTGATGGTCAGCAAGACGGCCGGGCCGGGAATCAGAAAAAGCCCGAGGACAACGGCAACGAATGTGGCAAGCGTGGCAAGGGTCGGCATGAAAAGCCTCCGGTGGGGTCGAGGGCGGTACGGGCCGTGACGGCCGTGCAATGGCGACATCATCCCAGATTCCGAAGGCGGGCGCCCGAAAGGGCACAGAGCGAATCCTGAAGCGCCGCGCGCACCAGTGACAGACCATGCCCGGTCTTTCGATCCCGCCGGATGACGGCATTCAGGAGCCCGCGCTATGTCACTTGGATCTTCCTCTTCATCTTCCTCGTCTTCTTCGTCCTCTTCGTCCTCTTCTCTCTCGATGGTCTCGTCTCTTCCCGCGACAGGCACGCTCCTCCAGGTCGCACTGAATGCGATGCATTGCGCCTTCGACGGCTTCCGTGGAGACTTCTCGGGAGCCGTGGCTTGTCTGCGCGATAGCGGCTTAAGCCAGTGGCTATCCGATTCATGGCGGCACGCGGGGCAGCGGTTCCAACAGCACGCGCCAACACATTCCGGCGTCTCGGACGTTGGCTTTGCCTGCGCATTGAGCGCGATCGCCGTCGGCGCGACATGCACCTATCTCTGGCCGGAACTCAAGGCACTCGAACGTGCCATCGACGGGGGCGACGAGACGCAGCGTCAGTGGGCGTTGCAGACGGACACGCAACTGCGCCGTCGCACGGTGGCGGACGTGACGGCGATGCGTCAGTGCCTCGCAGTGTTCGACGCCACGGCCCTCGCTGCAGCGGCGCAGCAAGCGGGTACGGACATGCCCCGGCGCGCGCTGGCCGAAATGCGCATCGCCGAAGCACTGCTGCTTCATATCGCCGACGCCCCTCAGTCGGATTTCGCACGGAGCGACCGGGTCGCCGGGCTTTGCCAGCTCATGGCGCACGGCCTCGGCTTCAAACTGCCGAAGACGGCGCGAGATGCCTTGCACATCAGCGACGAGCGGCCGTCCCTGATTCGCGACGACAACGCGTTCGCGCTGCTCAAGGCCCAATTGGCGCCGGACTGGCGGCAGGACGAGGCGGGCAGCGCGACTTTCACCGTCCATCCCATCGATGTGCAGATGTTCGATCCCGACGAGACGGCCGACGATCTCTCGTCGAAGACACGCAACGAACGCCGCTTGCTGACCCACCCGGGCGCATTGCGTCGCGTGCGCGCCCGTCTCCTGGCGCTATTCGCCGCGAGTGTGCGCTACGACTGCGGGGGCACGGGCGATTGGCGTGCGATCGCGCAGCGGGCATTGGCGGCTGCGGCGCAGCACGGCATGTCGTGCGACAAGGTACTGCTCGCCATGGGGATCGCCGCGCGCTCGGGTATCAGCGCCCGCTTTGCCTGGCGCTGGAGCGACGAGCCGGTGCTTCTGCCGGGGGAAACGTTACGGCCGACGATTCCCGTGGACGTGGCCCAATGGATCGCACGGGTGATGATCGTTGCGGGCAATCCCGATGCGAATCTGCCTTGCCCGTCGCGTCTTGCCGCACTGGTCAGAGGCGACACCCCGCCGACGCTACAGGTCGGCAGCGATGACTGGGTGCGTCTGACCGACGGGATCGACGCGCTCGGCCGCCGTCACTGGCACATGTCGTTCGCGCAGGTCTGCAACGCCGCACGCGGGGCGCGCCGCGCGTGACATGCATGACATGCGTGACCTGCGCGGCACGCTCAGAGGTATGCGCCGCCCAGCAGCCCGGCGACGCTGCCCGCCGCGAGCCACCACAGGGGATGCACGCGGGTTCTGATGGCCAGCACTGCCACGCTTGTCGTGATGCCCGCGAGCAGCCACGACGTGGCCGAGGCTTCGGCGATCAGCGCCGCGCTCGCGGCCACGAGCCCCGCCGTCATCGGCATCAGCCCCGCCTGCACGATGCGTCGCCACGGACGATCGCGGAAGCGCTGCCACAGATGCAGCACACCGACCGTAATGAGCGACGACGGGCCGAACTTGGCCAGTGTCGTGACGAGCATGCCTTGCCAGCCCGCGACATGCCAGCCGACGAGCGTCACGATCATGAGGTTCGGCCCCGGTGCAGCCTGTCCCAGTGCGAACAGCGCGCTGAATTGTTCGGATGTCATCCAGTGATGCAGATCGACCACTTGCCGCTCCATCTCCGGCAGGATCGTGTTGCCGCCACCGAAAGCGAGTACGGACAGCTGAGTGAAGATGAGCGCAAGCGAGATGAGGGTACCGGTCATTGCGAAACCCTCCAGGTGGCGTAAAACGAAATCGGGGTCATCACGAGCATGGTGAGCACCAGCGGCACGCGCAGTACCGCAATCGCAATGAAGCACGCTACCGCCACGCCGCCAAGCACGACGGACTTGCGCAGCGGCCACGCCACCTTCCATGCCATCTGAATCAACAGACCGGCCGCCGCCGCCGCCAACCCCGCAAACAGATGCTTCACATGCGCATCGTTCTGGAAGCGCTGATAGATCGTGCCCAGCGCAATCACCACGGCCGATGGCGCCGCAATCAATCCGAGAATCGACGCGAGCGCTCCGCGCCAGCCATGAAAACGCATGCCGAGCGCGACCGACAAGTTGATGATGTTGCCGCCCGGTAGAAACTGGCAAAGACCCAGCAGATCGGTGAACTCCGCGCCGCTGATCCAGCGATGCTTGTCGACGATCATGCGTCGCGCCAGTGGCAACGCCCCGCCAAACGCGGTCATGCCGAGGCCGAGAAAGCCGAAGAAGAGCGCGCGAATGCTCGGGCTGTCCGTCACCGATACGTCGTGCACGCCGTCGGCGGCGACCGGGGTGGCAGGGGTGTTCGACGCAAGGCGGGTGTCGGACTTCCCGGGCGTACCCGGGGGGGAGGAGGTGAACGGGGCCTGAGTGTTCATGGCGGGCAAACTCTGAAAACCGAACTACGTTGGGGCCGCCCGGCAGGAATGGCATCGAGGGACGGGATGCATGGGTGCCGCGCGGGACACCCTGAGATTAGGTCGATTGCGCTATATTGTCCAATATATGGAAGTGACTTAAATCATATTCAACCGATATGGCAAACATCGACGTGCGCTTGCTGCGCTACTTCGTTGCGGTGGCTGAAGCCGGGCACATGACGCGGGCCGCCGAGCGGCTCGGCATCGGGCAGCCTCCGCTCTCGCAACAGATCCGCGTCCTTGAGACACAACTGGGCGTGGCGCTCTTCGAACGCTTGCCGCGCGGCATGGCGCTCACCGACGCGGGGCAGGCCTTCCTCGTCGACGCCTACGAAGTCGTGCGCAAGCTCGATCAGGCGGTCGACGACGTACGGCGCGTGGCGGCAGGCATCAAGGGACGCCTGTCGGTCGGCTTCACCAGCTCGGCCGCGCTCCATCCGTTCGTGCCGACGGTCATTCGCGCGTTCCGCAGCGATGCGCCGTCGGTGTCCTTGATGCTCGACGAGTCGAGTACGGGGGATTTGCTGGACGGGTTGCGCGACGGGCATATCGACGTCGCGTTCATCCGTCAGCCGCAGGGCAACACCGGCGAGATCACCGTCGTGCAGGTGCTGGAAGAACCGATGGTGCTGGCCGTGCCGTCCGCACATCCGCTGGCGCTCACGGGCCGGGCGGGAAAAGCCGCCGTGCCGATGACGGCCATTGCCTCGGAAAAGCTGATTCTCTACCGGCGCCGCGCAGGGCAGGGACTGTACGACGCGATCATCGCCGCATGCCACGGCGCCGGTTTCAGCCCGGCCATCGAACAGGAAGCGCCGCGTCTGTTGACGACGCTCTCGCTCGTCGCGGCCGGGTTGGGGGTTTCGGTGGTACCGGCGTCGCTCATGCGCATGCAGATCGAGGGGATCGTCTACCGGCCCCTCGCACCGCCGCCGCGTGCACCGCTGTGTTGCGCCTATCGAGAAGGCGTACTCGCCGGTCCCACGGCGCGGCTGCTCGAACATGTGAACGCCGCGGTGCAAACCATCGCCAAGGCATGACAGGCTCGCACGCTTGGGCAGATATTCAGGCAGACGTTCAGGCGGGCGTGCCGCTCTTCTGTGCGACCAGCGCTTCGATGTGGCCGTGCAGCCCCATGTCGGTCCAGTCCAGTTCGCCCATGCGCCAGAAGCGCGCGTTGCCCGCGCGGTCGACGAGATAGGTCGCGGGCAGGCCGAGCGAGCCGAAGCGTTTGTAGACCGCGCCGTCGGTGTCGAGCAGCACGGTGCCGTCGATGGGGAGCTTGTCGACGAAGGGCTTCACCGTCGTGGCCGGTTCCTTGTAGTTGATGGCGAGCAGGGCGAGGCCGCGCTGACGGTACTGACGCACCACCGCCCCCATCGCCGGAATCTCCTCGCGGCAAGGCCCGCACCACGTCGCCCAGAAGTTGACGATGACGACGCGTCCGCGATACTGCGACAGCGCGTACGTCTTGCCGTCGAGCCCGTCGAGCGAGAACGCCGGTGTCGCGCCGCGCCATGCCGAGAGCGTGCCGCCGGACGTCCCGGCGAGCGCGCTGTCGTCGACCTCAGTCGCCCCCTTTGTCGGTCCCGCTGCGAGCGCATCGGGGCCGGTGGCCCCTAATGCACCGGCAGCACCGAGCGCCCCCAGCGTGTGAAGAAAGTGACGGCGTTGCATGGCGAAGCGCTCCTTCATTGGCGTAGGTCGGTAACGCGGTAACGCGGTAACGCGGTGACGGGGGGCGGGTGTCGATGGCCTCGATCAGGCCGCGATTTCGCGGGCGCTCATGCGATATCGGAAGGTGTCCGGATTCAGACTGTCGAGCTGAGCGCGCGCCACTTCGCCATTCGGGTACATGAGGAACGGTACGGTGCTTGCAGGCTTGCCCTGCGCGCCGGGCAGCGCAATGTCCGCGCCGTGATTGAACGCGACCCAGTTCATCTCCCATTGGCCGAAGAGCATTGCACGCGCGGCGCGAACGCGCAGATCGTCGAGCGGCAGACCGCCCGGCACTTCTTCGAGTACGACCTTGCGCACATCCGCCGGATCGACGGGGACCCAGCCGTAACCCGCCGCGTAAAACTCGGCGCGGCAATGCTGGGCACGCGTCACGTCCCCCGCCTTGCCCAGACTGTTGAAACCACGACGCGAGGTCGCCACGCGCACACCGTAAGCGTCTCGCGCGGGAATCCCCACGGAGCGCGCCAGCGCCGTGAAGAGTGCGTTGATGTCGGCACACTTGCCCGCGAGGTCGCCGGTCGTGAGCATGTAGCGCACGTCGCCCGTGCCGCAACCGCGCACCGAGCCTTCGCGACGGCAGTTCTCCACGATCCATTGATAGATGGCGCGCGCTTTCTCCACGTCGCCCTTCTCGCCACGCGTGATCTTCTCGGCAGTCTCGCGTACCAGACCGTCGGTCGGCTGGAGTTCGGTCGGCTGGAGGTACTGACGCAGCACCGCCGCCGATTCGCTCGGTGCGTTGGCCGACGGAGGCTGCGACAGATCGACCACGCGATCGCGTGTCGCAAACGTGTTCGTCAGGGTGACGGTGCGCGCGTCCTGCGCGGCGCTCTCGGGCCATGCCACGGCGAGCATCGGCACACCGATGCCCGACGCGCCACGCGCCATGCGCAACTCGGCCCTGGCCCCCGGCGCGTGCCAGTGCGTGCCGAGCGCTTGCTGGTAGGCCCCCGACGGCGACGTCGCCACCGGCAGCCAGACGTTCGCCGGGCCGTTGCCAGCGGGCAAGTCGACCTGTGTCGTCAACTCAAACGTGCGCCAGCCATCGGCGGCGCCAGGTGTCTGGCTCGACGATCTGGCCGCGTGGGCATAGCCCGGTAGCAGCGAGGTGGACAGCAGCGAGGCGGGCAGGGCGTAAGCGCCCAGAGACAGGAAGCGGCGGCGTTGCATGATGAAAGTCCCCTTTGGCGTCAGCGCTCACGGCGCATGTGGTTAGGGCAGTAGCGGCGGCGTCCCGTCATGCAGGGACGATGTGAACCGGTAGCATGACACCGTCGGATGTCGGCCACAGTCATTTCGGGACATGGCGACGGCGCAAAGCTGCTTCATAATACGTCGACTTAAGGAAAACGAACACCAACGACCATGACTGCAAACGAAGCAACTCAAGTGGGTGCTGAAACGGCGGCACAATCGTCGGCACAAGCGCCGCGTCTGACGTCGCTATCGCACGGCGGCGGCTGCGGCTGCAAGATCGCGCCGGGCGTGCTTTCCGAATTGCTGGCGCGCAACGAGGCGCCGCTGCCCGCCCCGGCCGCGCTGCTGGTCGGCACCGAAACGTCCGACGACGCCGCCGTCTATCAGCTCAACGACGAGCAGGCCATCATCGCGACGACGGACTTCTTCATGCCCATCGTCGACAATCCGTTCGACTTTGGCCGTATCGCCGCGACCAACGCACTCTCCGACATCTACGCGATGGGCGGCAAGCCGATTTTCGCGCTGGCCATCGTCGGCATGCCGATCAACGTATTGCCGCACGAAACGATCCGCGAGATTCTGCGCGGTGGCGAGTCGATCTGCGCCGAAGCGGGCATCCCGATTGCGGGCGGTCACAGCATCGATTCCGTCGAACCGATCTATGGCCTGGCGGCGCTGGGGGTGGTGCATCCGAAGCGACTCAAGCGCAATGCCGATGCGCAGGCGGGCGACGTGCTTGTGCTCGGCAAACCGCTCGGCGTCGGCGTGATGTCGGCCGCGCTCAAGAAGAATCAACTCGACGACGAGGGCTACCGCTGCATGATCGACGCCACCACGCGCCTCAATCGGGTAGGCCCGGCGCTCGCCGCGCTGCCCGGCGTACATGCGCTGACCGACGTGACCGGTTTCGGTCTGCTCGGCCACACGCTGGAGATGTGCCGAGGCGCGAATCTCGCCGCCTATCTGCGAATGTCGGACGTGCCGCTGTTCGACGGCGTGCGCGAACTGGCGGACAAGGGATGCATTACCGGCGCGTCCGGTCGCAACTGGGCGTCGTACGGCAAGTCGGTGGAGCTTGGGGAGCGCATTACGGAGCGTGACCGCGATCTGCTGTGCGATCCGCAGACGGCTGGCGGCCTGCTGGTGTCGTGCGCACCGGGTGCGGTGGACGACGTGCTGGCCGTCTTCCGTGCCGATGGCTTCGACGCAGCGGGGATCGTGGGCGCGATGCGTCCGGGCACACCGGGCGTGCGCGTCATCTGACGAACGGCTTGCGGTCGTCCAGACGACAACGGGCGCTCTCCGGTCTTCGGAGCGCGCCCGTTGAGCTTCCGGCGACGTCAGCCGTCAGTCGCGATCACGCCGCCTGACGCCGTACCTGTGCCCCGATGAACGCGACGATGGCCGCGCCGAGCGGTGCCGGGGCGTCGCGATGCGGCGAGTGTCCGCAGTCCGGCAGCTTCACCACCTTCGCGTGCGGCACGTGCGCGGCAATGCTGTCCATCTGCGCCATCGTGCCGTACTCGTCGTTCTCGCCCTGAATGGCGAGCAGCGGTTTCGAGATGGTGGCCACCGCGCCGACCAGATTCCAGTCGCGGAACGCCGGATTCAGCCAGATGTCGTTCCAGCCCCAGAAGGCCGAGTCCACATCGTCGTGATAGCGGCCGAGTTTTGTGCGCAGGTCCGTCGTCTGGTAGACGGTTTTCGTCTTTGCGATGCTCTCGACGGAAACGTCCTCGACGAACAGATGCGGTGCGATCACGACAGCGCCTGCCAGCCGGTCGGGGAATGCCGCCGAGAACAGCAGCGCAATCGAGCCGCCGTCGCTATGACCGACGAGCCACACGCGGTCTGCCTGCGCTTTGCCGACACCGACCGCATCGAGAAATGCGGGGAGCACTTCGCGCGCCTGACGGTGCATGAAGTCGACGGGCCACTTCTCGTCCTTCGGGCGTGGCGTCGAGCGGCCATAGCCGTTGCGTGAAAACACGAGTCCGCGATAGCCGCCGGCGTCGCACAACTGCTGCGGCCAGTCCTTCCACATGGCGACGGAGCCGAGCCCTTCGTGCAGAAACACCAGCAGCGGCGCGTCGGTGCGCTCGCGGTGGATCCATCGATACTCCAG
The DNA here is from genome assembly GCF_000972785.3 of Pandoraea oxalativorans. Classification (NCBI taxonomy): domain Bacteria; kingdom Pseudomonadati; phylum Pseudomonadota; class Betaproteobacteria; order Burkholderiales; family Burkholderiaceae; genus Pandoraea; species Pandoraea oxalativorans. The sequence goes on along the minus strand of NZ_CP011253.3, from coordinate 3,959,104 downwards.
CGAGAGCGCACCGTGCGAGGGCGTCTCGATCCTGGCGAACTGTATGTCCGACATCGTTCTTGCGTCTCCTAAAGCAACTCGCGCAGCTTGAAGCGTTGCACCTTGCCCGTGGCGGTCTTCGGAAGATCGTCGACGAACACCAGCTCGCGAGGATATTTATGCGGCGCGAGGCGCGCCTTGACGAAGGCCTTCAGCTCGGTCGCCATGGCGTCCGTGGCGACCAGCCCCGGCTTGAGGACAACGAACGCCTGGGTCTTCGTCAGGCCGTTGTCGTCGCGTCCCACGACCCCCGCTTCCAGCACCGCGTCGTGCTGCATCAGCACCATCTCGACTTCGATGGGGGAGACGTATTGGCCGCTGACCTTGAGCATATCGTCACTGCGTCCCGCATAGACGTAATACCCATTGGGCAGACGCTGGTACTTGTCGCCGCTCTTGAGCCACTCGCCGAGGAATGTCGAGCGCGACTTCTCGCGGTTGCACCAGTACATGAGCGCGGCGCTCGGCCCCTTGATGTACAGATCGCCGATCTCCCCGTCGGGCACCGGCTGACCGTTCTCGTCGCGCAACTCCACGGCGTAGCCGGGCACCGGTTCGCCGGTCGTGCCGTAGGCCACCTGGCCCGCGCGGTTCGACAGAAAGATGTGCAGCATTTCGGTCGAGCCGATGCCGTCCAGAATCTCCGCACCGAAGTGCGCGGTGAAACGCTCGCCGATCTCGCGCGGCAGCGCTTCGCCCGCGGACGTGCACAGACGCAGCGCCACGTCGGCGCGTGCGGGCAGATGCGGCGAAGCGAGCAGCGTGGCGTAGAGCGTCGGCACACCGTAGAAGATCGTAGGACGATGCTCTCGCAGGCGCTTCGCCACCGCTTCCGCCGTGGGGCGTTCCGCCATCAGCACGATGGTTGCACCGACGGACAGCGGGAACGTCAGCCCGTTGCCGAGGCCGTACGCGAAGAACAGTTTGGCCGCAGAGAACACGACATCGTCTTCGCGAATGCCGAGCACGTTGCGTCCGTATGTCTCGGCCGTCCAGTAAAGATTGGCGTGCGTGTGCACGGTGCCCTTGGGCTTGCCGGTCGAGCCGGACGAGTACAGCCAGAATGCGATGTCGTCGCCCGCGGTGTCGACGGGCAGTGCGCTGGGTGGGCCATCGAGGAGTGCGTCGAAGGTCGGCAATGGGGTCGCGCCGTCGTTCTCGGTCACGATCGGTTGCGAGACGATGCACGGCGGTGGCGACCCGGCCTCGGCGACCTTGTCGAGGGCGGCATGCACCGTCGGCATCAGCGCGCCGGAGGCGATCACGAGCTGCGCCTTGCTGTGCAAGATCATGTATGCGTAGTCGTCGGCCGTGAGCAGCGTGTTCACGACGACCGGCACCACGCCTGCATACAGCGCGCCGAGAAACGCGACGGGCAGGTCGATGGTGTCGAGCATGACAAGCAGAATGCGCTCTTCGCGATGCACGCCCGCGCGCGTGAGGCCGGTGGCGAAGCGTCGGCTTTGCTCGGCCAGCTCGCCATACGTCAGCGAGCGTGTGTCGTCGAGATATGCAGTCTTGGCAGCGCGCTCGCGGTTGAGCGTCTCCAGATGCGCGGCGAAGTTGAAGTTCGCCGGCGGTGGGGTGAGTACGGCTTCCATGTTGCCTCCGGTGGATCACCACACGGCACAGCGCACTTCAACGGGCGCGGCACGCGTGGCGTGAGTTCTATTCAGCGCTCTGACGGCGCCTCTTTGAATCACCTTGACTGCGACGGCTTGCGGCTTCTACGGCTGGCGTAAAACGGGGGCGATGGCGGGGGCGGTGCCCCCCATCGGCATAAATCTGCGACATCGTTGCGACGTTATGACTTCGGCAGTTCGACGGCGTCCTGCGTCAGCGCTTCGACGAGGGCGGCAGGCCCCTGAACGGCCGAGCGCACGTGATAGAAGCGCAGCGCACGCAGGCCGCCGAGTTCTTCGCCGCCACCGGCGCGTCCCGGGCCGCCGTGCAGCGACTGCGGCATGACGTTGCCGTGACCTGTCTGCGTCTTCGCGACCGACGGATCGACCGCGTGAACGCGACCGTGTGCGTCGGCGAGCGCCAGGGCCGGTGCGCGCATGGCGACGGCGTCGTTGCTATACAGCGAGACGACCAGCGATCCCTGACCACGCTTGGCGAGTACGACGGCTTCGTCGACATCGCGATAGCCGACGAGCGTCGCCACCGGGCCGAAGACCTCGGTGTCGTGCACACGCTTGCCTGCTGCACCCTCGCGCAGGCCCAGCAACACGGGCGCGACACAGGCGCTCTTCGCGTCGGCATCGACAAATGCGGCGTCGCGATTCCCGTCGTAGAGCGTTTCGGCTTCGGTCTGCAGATGCGCGATGCCGTCGAGCACCGCACGCTTTTGTGCCGCACTCACGAGCGACCCCATCTTCACGCTCTCATTACGCGGATTGCCGACGATCGTTTTCGGCAGTCGCTCGGCAATAGCGGTCGCCGCTGCGTCGAAATGCTCGACCGGCACCATCGCGCGACGAATCGCCGTGCACTTCTGCCCCGACTTGACCGTCACCTCGCGCGCCACCTCGCGCACGAACTGATCGAAGGCCGCGGTGCCGGGTGCAGCGTCCGGCAAAAGGATGGCGCTGTTCAGGCTGTCGGCTTCCACGTTGATGCGCGCGGAGCGTTCGGTGAAGGCGGGATGCGCACGCAACGTGGCGGCAGTGTCCGCCGAGCCGGTGAACGAGACCACGTCGAACGCTCCAATGCGATCGAGCAGACCGGCGGCGCTGCCACAGATCACCGACAGGCTGCCCGGCGGCAGAATGCCTGCGGCGACGACATCGGCCACCATGCGTTGCGTGAGCCATGCGGTCGAGGTCGCCGGTTTGACGATGACGGGCACACCCGACAGCAGCGCAGCTGCCGCCTTCTCCCAGAGACCCCACGCGGGGAAGTTGAACGCGTTGATGAAGAGCGCTACGCCAGGCGTTGGGCGGAAAACGTGACGCACGGCAAACGAGGCGTCCTTGGCGAGCGGCACGGCCGCCCCATCGAGCAACGTGTGCGCCTCGCCCAGCGACGCACCTAGCTTCGCGTAGGTCGACAGCGTGTAAATCGCGCCGTCGATGTCGACAGCGGAGTCGGAGGCGACCGTGCCCGAGTTGGCCGTCGCGATGGCGTAGTAGTCGTCGCGATTCGCCTGCAACGTGGCGACGATCTGCGAGAGACGCTGCGCCCGCTCGCCGTACGACAGCGCACGTAGCGCGGGACCCGCCGTGTCGCGCGCGAAGGCGAACGCGGCGTCGAGATCGAGACCGGCGCTCGAGACGAAGGCGAGCGTGTCGCCCGTGACGGGATCGGTCAGCGCGGTGCGCTCGCCGCCACCGGCCACCCATTGGCCAGCGACGTAGTTTTCCAGCAAGGCAGGGGTACTCATATCCATCACCGAAGTGAATCAAGCAGGGAGCCGGGGCGCGCCAGTCTCAGGCGCTGCGCGTAAATTCGATGGCGCCTTCGGGCAGTAAATACAGCACGAGGGCACGACCGCTCGCGACCGTCGGCCGATGCGCGGTGCCCGGGCCGTACACGCACCAGCCCGCCGGGTGCCCGTCGAAGGTCGCGCCCGGCGTGAGCGGCATGATTAGATCGATTTCGCCATTGGGATGCACGTGGTGCGGTCCGGCCAGATCGGCCATGTCGACGACGTCCACGGAAAAGCCGTGCGTGTCGGGCGAGGGTTTGATGACGCGCCCGTACCGAATGCCGCCGCCTTCGCGATTGCACAGCCAGCCCTCGGCGACGCCGACGCGGCAAGCCTCGATGAGGGCTTCGTAACCTGGGGAGCCTGCGCCGTAGTTGGCGTTGAGCCAGTCGGCGAGCGAGCTGTCTAGCGGGCGAGCGTCGAGCTGACGTGTCACGTCGGCGATCAGCGCCTGAAATTGGGGCACATCCATCCATGTCTCCTGGGGGACGTCGTGTTTGCTTTTTTACCGACGCATGGTGAAAATTAGAGCATGCAAATTTGGCTGTCAAGCAATATATTACATGTTACCTGCTTCGAGGATCTCATCCGATGAATAAGAGTGCGCAAGCCGATGGGGTGCCGACGGCGCGAGGCGCCAGCGAGAAAGACCCGTTCCTGGTCGCACTGGGGGAGCGGGTTCGGACACTGCGCGCCCGTCGCGGCCTGACCCGTAAGGCGCTGGCGCTCGATGCCGGGGTCTCCGAGCGTCACGTCGCCAATCTGGAGTCGGGCGTGGGGAACGCCTCCGTGCTGTTCCTGCGTCAGCTCGCACAGGCACTAAATTGCACATTGGCAGAGATCGTGGGCGACGAAACCACCTCTTCCGCCGAGTGGCTGCTGATTCGCGAAATCCTGCACGGGCGCGATGGCGAGGCGCTCACGCGCGCGCGTCAGGCGTTGAGCGAACTCTTCGCGGGGAGCGAGCGAGACCCCGACCGGCGTGGGCGCATCGCGCTGATCGGCCTGCGCGGCGCAGGCAAGTCGACACTGGGCCGCATGCTCGCCGACGACATGCACGTGCCGTTCGTCGAACTCAACCGCGTGATCGAACAACTGGCGGGCTGCCCGCCGTCGGAGATCTACTCGCTGTACGGTGCGAGCGCCTATCGTCGGTATGAACTGCGCGCCCTGGAAGCCGTGGTGGCCGAGCATCCGCGTGCCGTAATCGCTTCGCCGGGCGGCATCGTCAGCGACGCCGCCACGTTCAATTTCCTGCTGACCCACTGCTATACGGTGTGGCTGCAAGCGTCGCCCGAGGAGCACATGAAGCGCGTGGTGGCGCAGGGCGATCTGCGGCCGATGTCGGGCAATGCGGAAGCGATGGACGACCTCAAGCGCATTCTGGCCGGGCGTCAGGACTTCTACGCCAAGGCCGACATGAGCTTCGACACCGGCGGGCGGGCGCTCGCGGACGCCTACTTGCAACTACGCGGACGTCTGGCAGTGCAATTGTCATCCGATTGATCGGATGCATTCTGCAAAATAATTCATTTTTATTTGGTTAAATGGTTGACGATGGGTTTGTGCTGCACTATATTGCAATTCAACAAGATCATTATTCGAGTTGGAGGCAATCATGTTCGGCAAACCCCACGTCGACTACCGTACGGACCCCACGCAGTACAAGCACTGGAAGCTGACCTTCGAGGGCTCGGTGGCCACACTCGCCATCGACATCGCGGAAGACGGCGGTATTCGCGAGGGCTACAAGCTCAAGCTCAATTCGTACGATCTGGGTGTGGACATCGAACTGCACGATGCCATCCAGCGCATTCGGTTCGAACATCCGGAAGTGAAGACGGTGGTGGTCACGAGCGCCAAGGACCGTGTCTTTTGCTCCGGGGCGAACATCTTCATGCTGGGCCTCTCCTCGCATGCGTGGAAGGTCAACTTCTGCAAATTCACCAACGAAACGCGTAACGGTCTCGAAGACTCCAGCCGTCATTCGGGCCTGAAGTTTATTGCCGCCGTGAACGGCGCCTGCGCTGGCGGCGGTTACGAGCTGGCGCTGGCGTGCGACGAGATCTATCTGGTGGACGACCGCTCGTCGTCGGTCGCGCTGCCGGAAGTGCCGTTGCTGGGCGTGCTGCCGGGCACCGGTGGCCTGACGCGTCTGACGGATAAGCGTCATGTGCGCAACGACCGCGCCGATATCTTCTGCACCATCGTGGAGGGCATTCGCGGCGAGCGTGCCAAGCAATGGCGTCTGGTCGACGAAGTGGTCAAGCCCGCGCAGTTCGCACAGGCCGTGGCTGCGCGTGCACAGGAACTGGCGCAAGGCAGTCATCGTCCGGGCGGCAAGGGCGTGACGCTCACGCGCCTCGAACGCACCGACGAGCCGGATGCCATCCGTTACGAATTCGTCGACGTCGAGATCGACCGCGCCAATCGCACCGCAAGCCTGACCGTGCGGGCGCCGAAATCTGCGCCGCCGAGCGACATCGCCGGTATCGAGGCTGCGGGCATCAACTGGTGGCCGCTGAAGATGGCGCGCGAACTCGACGACGCGATTCTCAATCTGCGCACCAACGAACTCGACATCGGCACGTGGTTGCTGCGCACCGAAGGCGACGCGAAGCATGTGCTGGCCGCCGATGCATCGCTGCTCGCGCATCAGGACCACTGGTTCGTGCGTGAAACGCTCGGCATGCTGCGCCGCACGTTCGCCCGTATCGACGTGTCGTCGCGCTCGCTGTTTGCACTGATCGAGCCGGATTCGTGCTTCACCGGCACGCTTGCCGAATTCGCCTTCGCCGCCGACCGCACGTACATGGCCGCGCTCCCGGCCAGCGAGGAAGACGAACCGGCGATCACGCTGAGCGAGGTCAACTTCGGCCTGCTGCCAATGGTCACCGATCAATCGCGTCTCGCACGCCGTTTCTATGAAGACGCTGCCGAACTGGAGGCTGTGCGCGCCACCATCGGCCGTCCGGTGCGTCCGGACGAAGCCGAGCGTCTGGGGCTGGTCACGGCCGCCGTCGACGATCTCGACTGGCCGGACGAAATTCGCATTGCCATCGAGGAGCGTGCGGCGATGTCGCCCGATGCGCTCACCGGCATGGAAGCCAACCTGCGCTTTAACGGCAAAGAGACGATGAACACGCGCATCTTCGGTCGCCTGTCGGCATGGCAGAACTGGATCTTCATTCGTCCGAACGCGGTGGGCGAGAAGGGCGCGCTCAAGGTCTACGGCAAGGGCAACAAGGCGCAGTTCGATCTGAACCGCGTCTGACGAATGCACAGGGTGCGGCGACAGCCGCGCCCGAACCCGATCAAACGTTTCCATAGAACACGGACGAGACACGAGGATTCCCACGATGGCTTCGATCAACTACAGCGAGAAGATCCCCAACAACGTCAACCTGTCGGACGACCGCACGCTGCAACGCGCGCTCGAACAATGGCAGCCGAACTTTCTGTCCTGGTGGGGCGACATGGGACCCGAGGGCTCGCATGGTTTCGACGTCTATCTGCGCACGGCCGTGAGCGTCGATCCGAGCGGCTGGGCGCACTTCGATCACGTGAAGATGCCGGACTATCGCTGGGGCATCTTCCTCACGCCGGGCGAGTCGGATCGCAAGATCCACTTCGGCGAGCACAAGGGCGAAGCCGCCTGGCAGGAAGTGCCGGGCGAGCATCGCGCGAACCTGCGCCGCATCATCGTCACGCAGGGCGACACGGAACCGGCGTCGGTGGAACAGCAGCGTCACCTCGGGCTGACCGCCCCCTCGATGTACGACCTGCGCAACCTGTTTCAGGTGAACGTGGAAGAAGGCCGCCACCTGTGGGCGATGGTCTACCTGCTGCATCGCTACTTCGGCCGCGACGGCCGTGAAGAAGCCGAAGCGCTGCTCGGCCGCCGCTCGGGCGACGAGGACAATCCCCGCATTCTCGGTGCATTCAACGAGAAGACGCCGGACTGGCTCGCGTTCTACATGTTTACGTACTTCACCGACCGCGACGGCAAGTTCCAGTTGTCCGCGCTGGCCGAGTCGGGCTTCGATCCGCTCGCACGCACCACCAAGTTCATGCTCACGGAAGAAGCGCACCACATGTTCGTGGGTGAGTCGGGCGTGTCTCGTGTGATCGCCCGCACGGCGCAGGTGATGAACGAACTGAAAACGGACGACGTCTCGAAGCTGCGCGCGGCGGGCGTCATCGATCTGCCGACCATCCAGCGCTACATCAACTTCCATTACTCCGTGACGATCGATCTGTTCGGCGCGGACCAGTCGTCGAACGCGGCGATCTTTTATAGCTCGGGCCTCAAGGGGCGCTACGAAGAGAGCAAGCGCGACGACGATCATCAACTGAACGGTCAGATGTACCGTCTGCTCGATGTCGACAACGGCAAGCTCGTGGAGCGCGAAGTGCCGATGCTCAACGCGATGAACGAAGTGCTGCGCGACGACTACATCAAGGATTCGGTCGCCGGTGTGAATCGCTGGAACAAGGTGCTGGAGAAGGCCGGGATCGACTTCCGTCTGACGGTGCCGCACAAGGCGTTCAATCGTCAGATCGGTACGTTTGCGGGCGTGCGCGTGTCGCCGGACGGTCGTGTGGTGAGCGAGACGGAGTGGGCCGCGCATGAGCGCGAATGGCTGCCGACGTCGGAAGACCGTGCGTATGTGGCGTCGCTCATGGGCCGTGTGACGGAGCCGGGCAAGTTCGCCAACTGGATTGCGCCGCCTCCGCTGGGCATCAATCGTCAGCCCATCGATTTCGAGTACGTGCGTTTCAACTAAGTCATTGCCAAGTCATTGGAAAGGCCGCAAGAGCCATCCCCACAAGGAGACAGCATCATGAACGGCCCCGTTCCGGTCGAAGTCCTGAAGCAGCATCTGATCGATCCGGAGATCTGCATTCGCTGCAACACCTGCGAGGAGACGTGTCCGATCGACGCGATCACGCATGACGAGAACAATTACGTCGTGCGCGCGGACACGTGCAATGGATGCATGGCGTGTATCTCGCCGTGCCCGACGGGGGCCATCGACAACTGGCGCGACGTGCTCAAAGCCGAGGCCTACGCCGTCGAGGACCAGCTCACGTGGGACGAACTCCCCGTGCAGGACGATGCGCTCGCCGGGCAGGGCACGATCGGTGAGGCGGCGGAGGGCGCGGCTGGCGGTGCGTCTGGTGCGTCCGCCGATGCGTCGGAACCCGTCATCGGTGGCTCGGATCTGGTGCGCGGCTCGGTCGTGCCGCCGTGGTCCGCTGCGAAGCCTTACGTCAACCTCTATAACCACAAGGCCCCGGTGCAGGCCACCGTGGTCGGCAACTATCGCGTGACGGATGCGAGTACCGAGAGCGACATTCATCACATCGTGCTCGATTTCGGCAAGCAACCGTTCCCGGTGCTCGAAGGGCAGTCGATCGGCATCATCCCGCCGGGCACGACGGCGGACGGGCGTGCACACCATGCGCGCCAGTATTCGATTGCGTCGCCGCGCGATGGGGAGCGTCCGGGATACAACAATCTGGCGCTCACGGTGAAGCGCGTGACGAAGGACCATCAAGGGCAGGCTGTCGGTGGTGTGTGCTCGAACTATCTGTGCGACCTGAAGAAGGGTGACGTGGTCAACGTGATGGGACCGTTCGGCAGCACGTTCCTGATGCCGAACCACGCCGACTCGCGTCTTCTGATGATCTGTACCGGGACGGGCGCTGCACCGATGCGCGCGATGACCGAATACCGCCGTCGTCGCCGCATGAAAGGGGCGACCGGCAAGCTGATGCTGTTCTTTGGTGCGCGCACGCAAGGCGAGTTGCCGTACTTCGGTCCGCTGCTCAATCTGCCGAAGGATTTCATCGATACCAATCTCGCGTTCTCGCGCACGCCGGGAAGCCCCAAGCGCTACGTGCAGGATGCGATGCGCGAGCGGGCGGCCGATGTGGCGGCGCTGCTGCGGCATGAGCATACGTACATCTATGTCTGCGGGCTGAAGGGGATGGAGGACGGCGTGCTTCAGGTGTTGCAGACCATTGCCGGTGACGCAGGTCTCGACTGGCAGACGCTCTGGCAGCGGATGAAGACGGAAGGGCGTCTGCATCTGGAAACTTATTGACGACTCAGGCGCGCGGCATTACACCGCACTTCGCGAAGCGGAGGCCCCACGATTGACCGACGGCGTTTTGCGCCGACTTAACACCGCGTGTTTCGGCACGCGGTTTTTTTTTGTCTGATGCGGTTCGATGCTGTCTCAAGTGCGTCACTGGAATTGAGTAACATGGAGGGGCTGTTTCCCTTCCATTTTTTCTCTGACGGAGAGTCACATGGGCAAGAAGCGGATTCTGGTGTTGGCGGGCGATTACGTCGAAGACTACGAGCTGATGGTGCCGGTGCAGGCGCTGATGGCCGTCGGGCATCGCGTGGAAGTCGTCTGCCCAGGCAAGAAGGCGGGCGACAAGGTGCGTACCGCGATTCACGATTTCGAGGGCGACCAGACCTACAGCGAGAAACGCGGTCACGACTTCACGCTCAACGCGACTTTCGACGGCCTCTCGCCCGCGGACTTCGATGCGCTGGTGATCCCCGGCGGCCGCGCCCCCGAGTATCTGCGGTTGAACGAACAGGTGCTCGCCGCCGTGCGTCACTTCGCCGAGAACGACAAGCCGATTGCCGCGATCTGTCACGGCGCGCAGTTGCTCGCGGCGGCCGGTGTGATCGAAGGGCGCGAGTGCTCGGCATATCCTGCGTGTGCGCCGGAAGTGCGTCTGGCTGGCGGGAAGTACATGGAGATCGCCATCGACGACGCCCATACCGACGGCAAACTCGTCACCGCCCCGGCGTGGCCCGCGCACCCCGCGTGGATCGCGCAGTTCCTCGCTGTGCTCGGCACGAAAATCGAGCTGTAAAGCCGCCTTAAAGCAGCCCTGAAGCAGCCCTAACCAGGACCTGCTATCGGACGTCGCCGCCGCTGCGGCCGTTGCCGCAGACGCGCGGCGGATTCGTCCGAACTTGCCTCATTTTCGAAAGCTGGCTGCCCGACGCCGCAGCAAGATTGCCGGTCTCAACCGGGGAGGCCGGCGTCCGCACACGTCACGGCCCCCTGCAACGACCAGGGAGCGTCGCGATGCAGGTCAACACTTTCCTCGTTCACAGTGACATCGGTCACCACTGCCACGACAGGCTCACGGGCGATGCCACCGGGCACACAGGCTTATTGCCGGAAGCCGGGCCGCAGGGCATCTTCGGCGCGGTCATCGGGCACGACGGAAGTGGTGCGTCGCTGCCGGACATCGGTCCCCACGATTTCTCCAACGCCACGCGCGTGACCAAGGCCATGCCGATGGGCAGCACGGGTGTGGCCATCCGCATGTCGCTCACGCCGCACGCGGATATGCCTCAGTACGTCGTCAAGGCGTGCCCGAGCGCAGGGCATGCTGCGCAGGCATGGCTCGCGTCGCGGCTCTTCGGCGCGGTGGGACTGGCGACGCCGACGGCTGTGCTGGTGCGCGGATGTTCGCAGGCGTTCGACGGGAAGCGCGACCCGACGCGCGTCTATCTGGCAACGACGTTTCTGTCCCGCTATCAGGATCTCGGTGACTGGCTGGAGAGCGACGACGCGTGGCGTGTCTTCGAGGGGGCAACCGGTCCCGATGGACCCGACGGGGGCGACATCTCCGGGCTGCGACGGGCGAGGGACGAAGCGATGGCGGCAGGGCGGCAGATGGCGCGACTCATGGCATCCAACGGCGTGCCGTTTCATGCGCTGAGCGGCGAGGCGGCGAAGGCGTATGCCGATGCACTGGCGCGTCGCAACGTCATGCGGCATCGACTTTGTCACGCGTTGCCGGATGTCTATCAATGTGCGCTCGAACGTCACTACGTTGCCGCCCTCTGGCTCGGCAACCGGGAGATGTGCAACGCCTTCATGGAGAACGTAGGCGTCTGGCGGGACAAGAACGACTTGCCGTACGCGATGTCGCTCGACTTCGACGCGGCAGACTTCGCTGCCATGCTTGCACCAGACGCGCTCGCGGATCTCTCTCAATTTCCCTATGGCGATCGTTGCGCACCCTTTGTCCGTCGTCTGAAGGGACTCGCGTGCGAGGCGTCGAGCAAGACGGTGCACGACGAGTTGAAGAACCCGGTCGGTGTGCGTGCGCTGGCGGCCGAAATGGCCTACCGGTTGGGGCGGATTTCTGCGCAAGCCATTCGGCCGTGGGCGCAAAGCGCCCATGCCGTGGCGCGGGCCGGGGACGCGGCGTGCGGTGCTTCACCCGGCGCTGCCGCTGCGTGCTGCGAACCGGACGCGCTCGTGCCCCGGCTGCTGGCACGACGCGATGACCTGGTAGAACGCCTTGGCGGCACAGGGGCTGCGCAAACCTGGGCGCACAGGTACGACATGCGTGCGAGGGCGGTTGACGCTCGACAAGCGCCGTTCCTGTGTGTGTGGCAACGTTGATCGCAGACGGTGGCGTCGGACGCTTCGTCGTCTGATCGTCATCCGACCCTCATGCCGTCGGCGGCATCCCCAGCAATGCCGGTGCCGCACTCACGAGCGTGTCGATGGCGGCGCGCAGCTTGGGAGACGGATGCCGCGTGTCGGGCCAGACCAGATGCAACGGGGTGCCGGGCGTGCGAATCTGCGGCAGCAAGCGCACCAGCGTGCCGTCGGCGATCGCGCGCATGATGACCCAGTGCGGCATGCAAGCGATGCCGAGCCCCTGTTCGGCGGCGTCCACGAGCGCGATCAGATCGTCGAGGATGAAGCGCGGAAGGCGATGCGGGCCGTCGGCGGGCATCATCGGCGTGGGCCATCGATACAGATTGCCCGCACGTCCGTACATCAGACATTCGTGTGCGGCGAGATCGTCAACCGTCTGCGGTGTGCCGTACGCCGCCAGATAGGCAGGGGACGCGCATAGCATCATCGTTTGCTCGCCAAGGGCGCGCGCCTTGAGTCCGGGCGTATCGTCGAGCCGTCCGCTGCGCACGGCCAGATCGTAGCCTTCCTCCACCAGATCGATACGGCTGTCGCTGAACGCCATCTCGAGACGCAACTGCGGATGCGCCTTCGCCAGCGCCAGCAAGACCGGCGCGATGCACTGGCGTCCGATGTGCACCGGCATCGTCACGCGCAGCTTGCCCATCGGCGTCTGCGACCCGGCGCTCAGTTCGTCCTCCGCCTCGGACAATTCCGTCAGCACCTTCGTGCAACGCTGATAAAACGTTTGCCCTTCGCCGGTGAGGTGCTGGCTGCGGGTGGTGCGGTGGAACAGGCGTACGCCCAGCCGCGCCTCCAGTCGGCCGATGCGTTTGGCGACCGCCGAGCGGGTGAGATGCAACCGTTCGGCCGCGCCCGCAAAGCTCCCGGCGTCGACCGCCGCGACGAACGCCGAGATGCCCGAAAGGCGGTCGGGCGTGTAAGTCTCATTGGTTCTCATAAGTCGCCAATCAGTAGAGAAATTGCCATCACTGCCGCGAAGTATTCTCCAATAAGCTGATCCTTGTCCACCCGGCCTGTCGGGATATCCGTTTTGAAAACGTCGACGAGGAAATTGGCAATGACAACGATGCAGCAATGGCAAATGACGACGCTAGGCGAAGCCTCGCTCAAATTGGCGAGCGTTGAAGTCCCGACACCCGGGCCGGGTGAAGTGCTCGTGAAAGTGAGCGCAGTGTCGCTCAATTATCGCGACGCCCTCATGATCGACACCGGCATGGGATTGCCGGTGACGTTCCCGTTCGTGCCCGGCTCGGACATGGCGGGTGAAGTGGTGACCGTAGGCGAGGGTGTAACGCGCGTGAGCGTGGGCGAGCGCGTCATCAACACGTTCTGGGATCGCTGGCACGAGGGGGAACTGGCGCCGGCCGGTTTGCAGATCTTCGGCGGCACCTTGCAGGGTGTGCTTCGGGAGTACGCCGTATTCGACGAGGCGGCGCTGGTGCGTGCGCCGTCCACGCTGGACGATGTGGCCGCATCGACGCTGACGTGTGCGGGGCTTACCGCCTGGTTCGCGCTGTTCGCGACCGGGCGCAAGCTTGCGCCCGGCGAGACGGTGCTGTCCATCGGCACCGGCGGTGTGGCACTGTTTGGCGCGCAACTGGCGCTTGCGCACGGAGCAAAGGCCGTCGTCGTGAGCGGCAGCGAGGAAAAGCTGGCCCGCGCGGCAGCGCTGGGGGTGACGTACGGTGTCCAACGCCGGGAAGGTTGGGCGGACGGAGTCCGTCGACTCACCGAAGGGCGGGGCGTCGAACAGGTGCTGGAACTGGCCGGTGGCGACATGCGCGAGACGATGGCGGCGCTCGCGCCCAACGGCAAAGTCTCGGTGATCGGCACGCTGGGCGGGGATTTCCTGCAAATCCCGGTCTATCCGATGCTGCTCAAGCGCGCGCACGTGCAGGGCATCGGGGTGGGGCACCGGCAGGGGCTGGAGGCGCTAAGTGCGACGATCGACCGCCACGGCATCACGCCGGTGGTGGATGCCGTCTACGACTTTGCCGACGCCGCACAGGCGCTGTCTCACTTGCGTCGCGGGGCGTTCGGCAAGGTGGTGGTGCGCGTTGGCGGGTCAGTTGCCTAACGTCCCAAGCTCGCATAAACTATCGACGCCACAAACCCCGCGTGACTGGCGATTAGGGCCCACACCCTTGTGTGCCCGAGGTGGAGCAACCCACCGGGAAGCGCCGGGGTCTTATTTGCCGTTCGCCTGGGCAGCCGTGATGGTTGGTGCTGCCCTGTCTATCGTCTTCCGAAGCACAAAGGAAGGCGCGCCGCAGCATCCCCCTCCCGGAAAATCTGTTCAACTCAACGGAACCGCCATGTTCGACAAATCGAAATCTACCGTTGCCTCCGTCGATCCCGACGTCTGGGCCGCGATTCAGAAAGAAAACCAGCGTCAGGAAGATCACATCGAACTGATCGCGTCGGAAAACTACACCAGCCCGGCCGTGATGGAAGCGCAGGGTTCGCAACTGACCAACAAGTATGCGGAAGGTTATCCGGGCAAGCGCTATTACGGCGGTTGCGAGTATGTCGACGTCGTCGAACAACTGGCGATCGACCGCGTGAAGGCGCTGTTCGGCGCAGAAGCCGCCAACGTGCAGCCGAACTCGGGCTCGCAGGCTAACCAGGGCGTGTACTTCGCCATGCTCAAGCCGGGCGACACGATCATGGGCATGAGCCTCGCGCACGGCGGTCACCTCACGCACGGTTCGCCGGTCAACATGTCGGGCAAGTGGTTCAACGTCGTGAGCTACGGCCTGAACGAAGCCGAAGACATCGATTACGACGCTGCCGAGAAGCTGGCGCAACAACACAAGCCGAAGATGATCGTGGCAGGCGCCTCGGCCTTTGCCCTGAAGATCGATTTCGAACGCATGGCTAAGATCGCGAAGTCGGTCGGCGCCTATTTCATGGTCGACATGGCGCACTACGCGGGTCTGATCGCCGCAGGTGTGTACCCGAACCCGGTGCCGCACGCCGACTTCGTCACCACGACCACGCACAAGAGCCTGCGCGGCCCGCGCGGCGGCGTGATCCTGATGAAGGCGGAGTTCGAGAAGCCGATCAACTCGGCCATCTTCCCGGGCATTCAGGGTGGTCCGCTCATGCACGTGATCGCCGGTAAGGCCGTCGCGTTCAAGGAAGCCGCATCGCCGGAATTCAAGGAATACCAACAGCAAGTCGCGAAGAACGCGCGCGTGATGGCCGAGACGCTGGTCAAGCGCGGTCTGCGTATCGTGTCGGGCCGTACCGAATCGCACGTGATGCTGGTCGACCTGCGCGCCAAGAACATCACCGGTAAGGCTGCCGAAGCCGCGCTGGGCGAAGCGCACATCACCGTCAACAAGAACGCCATTCCGAACGATCCGGAAAAGCCGTTCGTGACCAGCGGTGTCCGTCTGGGCTCGCCGGCCATGACCACGCGCGGTTTCAAGGAAGCCGAAGCCGAGCTGGTCGGCAACCTGATCGCCGACGTGCTGGACAACCCGGAAGACGCTGAAAACCTGGCCCGCGTGCGTGCACAAGTGGCTGAGTTGACCAAGCGTTTCCCGGTCTACGGCTAAGCCACGGCGTCGCACGCATGCGCTGCCCGTTCTGCCGGCACGACGACACGCAAGTCATCGACTCGCGTGAAGCGGAAGACGGCGCCGCCATCCGGCGGCGTCGGAAATGCCCGTCGTGCGACAAGCGCTTCACGACTTACGAGCGTGTCGAACGCGCCATGCCGGTCGTCGTCAAGAAAGACGGCAGCCGCGCCGAGTACGACCGCGCGAAAGTGCGCGCCAGTATGCAGTTGGCGATTCGCAAGCGCCCCGTCAGTGCCGAAGCGATGGATGCCGCAATCGCACGCATCGAGTACAAATTGCTGGCCGGTGCGGAGCGTGAAGTGATCAGCCAGCGCATCGGCGAACTGGTGATGCGCGAGTTGAAGCGGTTGGACAAGATTGCGTACATTCGCTTCGCGTCGGTTTATCGAAGCTTCGAAGACATCGCGGAATTCCGCGATGTCCTTGAGGAAATCGACAGCCCGGACGTCAAGCCCAAGCGCAAGCCGGTGGCCTGAACACGGGCGGCGTACGCTGCCCGCGTTGAAGACTGCCGGACAGACTTAGGTGGGGAATGTCCCGCCGGTCGAATGAATGACGAAAAACCCGTCGTGCCTGAAAGGGCGCGACGGGTTTTTTTATGGGCATCCGCGGGGCATCCTCCCACGTGGATGACGGGCAATCTCGGTGCGGACTCACCCGAAATTCACACATGGGACGCGGCTGAAAGGCGCTGTCACGCCGTTGCGCGCGTGTCGCATGCATCGAAGCTTTTGGGGAAATAAGAAACGCAATAAACATTATTTTGGGATGATTCGGAAAATCGTTAAATCAATATTATAAGAATAAGCCCAAATGAAAATTCTGATTGAATTATGGGGTAAGTACTAAAAATTATCTGAACTGACAGGATTTCGATAGTTCGTCTCTAGAATTCACAACCTCGATGGTGGCAGGTGTGTCGCCGTTTTGGCGATAGCGAGTTAATTCGCTATTTGATGTGAATTGAAAATAAGAGATTTATCGAATGCAAAAGAATCATCCGAAGTCGAATGTCCTGCGTCAGACGAAGATACGTATGGCAGCTGCGGCCGTGGTAGCCGCGGTATTGCCCGCCTACGTTCACGCACAAGCGGTGCCGCAGCCGCTTGAAAAATGGGAGGTCAGTCGCAATAGCCGGATTTCGGAAATTGCGAATGCAATCGGCGATCTAAGAAATGACATCGATAAGGCGAGAGTGACGTCGGTTTTTGCCGATAAGATCGATATTCAATTGGCTTGGGTGAAGACGGTTATCGCCGACGCTGTGGGGAATGAGGATAGAGAGAAATCTTTTAGGCATCTGGCGTCTTCCATTGCCGACGATTTAAAGATCGAAGACGCGTTGCTTACCGATGCAGGGCGCGAGCAAAAGCGCGCACTGTCGGCGCTGAAGCAAAAGCTCGATGAAGCCGCTGCCGCAGCGGGGGAGGGGCGGCAAGACGTCGTCGACCGTGCGCAAAAGGCGCTGGAAACGGAAGTCGCAAAGCATGCGGGTTTTCTCGCCGACAGTGAACAGGCGTTCGAGGCGCTCAAGCGCGAGGCGCGTCTGCTGGCGATGAAGCGAGACCGCGTGCAAGGGGTGACGTCCGAGGCCGAGCTCAGCGGACTCGCCAACACCCGTCAGCTCCGTGCAACCGCGTCGAACGTAGCGACGCATGGAGGCGCGCTGACGTGGAGCGACAAACATCTGACGAATTTCATGGGGGCGGATGCGACGACCGATGCCCACAACGTGCTAGGCAAGGACAGCACGCTTGAATTCACGCGTCGCTCGGGAGAGGAATCGGATGCAATCACAGGAACGGGCGGCGTGCGCGACGTGGGCACGCTCCAGGCGCGCCGGTCTGCAGACCACGACGTGCGCGTCGACGGCGGTACGCTGAATATCCACGGGGAGATTGGGGGTGAGGGACGACTCGGCGTCACGGTGGGGAAGGGCGGCACACTGCACTTTGCCGACGGGGGCATCGGCGTGTCGTCGGACGCGAAGGACGTGACGCTGTGGGCCGGACGCAGCGAAAAGGGATCGCCTGAGGGCGGAACCATCGAGTTCGGCAAACATACGGGCGCGGGCACGGCAACGATCATCCTGAAAAAGGGCGGAAGCCTGCACTTCGCCGAGGGTGCCAACGCCGGCGTCAGTGACATCGAGATTGGACAGGGGGCGAGCGCCACGTTCCATTCGGCGACTGCCGCCGTCGCGAGCCTCCAGAACGACGGGACGCTGACGTTTGAGTCGGGGGCGAAGGCCGGTCGCGCCGATATCGTTAATCAGTCGGGCGCGCTTGTAACGTTCCGCAACGCCGATCTTCAACGCGCCGAACTCGTCAATCTGGGCACGACGCATCTGGAACGGACGATGGGCGGATCGGCGACGTTGATCAACGGCGTCGACGCGCATGTCGACGTGCTCGATTCGGACCTGCAACAACTCGGATTGGCCAATGTCGGCGTCGTTACCCTGCGGGGCAATACGCAAGCGCGCGACGCCAGAATCGAAATGCTGGGCGGCAAGTTGAACGTCTCGGATATCGAGGCGACGGCTTCGGCAGGCGAGTCCGATAAAACGCTCTCCCTCGGCTCGTTGAGCGGCGTTGGCAAGGTCGTCACGGGGCAGACGAAACTCGTGCTGGGCGAGCGCAACGAAGATGACCGCTTCGACGGCGAGATCGTGCGCGAGGAGGCGAGTACCGGCGACCGGTCGAGCACGCTGCGCCGCGCAACCAGGTCGACCGAACAATCTGCTGCGCTAACGGGCGCGAACGTGGTCAAGGTCGGTACGGGCGACCTGACGCTGGGCGGCGACCAGCGTGGCGTGGACAGCCTGCGAGTCGAGCGTGGCAGTGTGACGGCCGCGCATGCGAATGCACTGGGTTCGGGCACCGTGACGGTGACGGACAAGGGCGCAGTCAGGCTGGCGTCCGATGTCGACGGCGTGAAGCACATCGACAACGCCGGTCGGATCGAGCTCGGCACGAAAAAGCTGGCTGTGCAGAAGTACACGTCGAAGGCGGGCGCGAAGATCAGTTCGCATGTGTCGCGCGTGGGAGGGCGCGTCGCTGGGGGGGCGATTCAGGTGTCGGAAGACAGCGACTTCACGAACACGGCCATCGATGTCACCGTTGCCAACGACATCACGCTGGCCGACGTTCAGGACAAGCTCGGCGTGGTGAGCGTAGCCGAGGGGAAAACGGCCAAGCTGGGCAAAGTCACGATCGGCAGCATCGTCGGCGGGAAGACGGTGGATCCGACCGATCCGACCACGACGAGCGACCCGACCGACCCCGTCGACCCGACCGATCCGTCGGATCCTTCGGGCGTCATCACCAGCCAGAGCGTCGTGCAGTACCTGGCGGCTGGCGGCAACTACAGCGCGAACGAGCGGGCGGTGCTGGCGTCGGTCAACGGCGTCACGGTGGGCGATCTGACCGCGGGCAGGATCGGCGGCAAAGTCCTCTCGGAGATGGCACTGCAAACGGCGGGTTCGGCCGAGCAGCGCCGCTCGGCCAGCCTGCTCTCGGGCGAGTCGCTGGTGAACAACGCCCTCGCCGCGCAAGGTGCGACAACGGCATTCCAGCGCGGCATGCAGTCGCGCATGCTGGCAGGCGGCGCAATGTTCGACGACAAGACGGCTAACGGCTCGAATGCCGATCGCCATGGTATCGCCGGGTGGGCGTCGTTCTCGGGTGGCAACGCGTCGCAACGTGGCGATGCCCTGTCGTTCGACGTGCGTGGCATCGACGGCGCGATCGGTGTCGACAAGCGTATCGGCAGCAGCACGGTCGTGGGGGCGTCGGTCGGCATGGGCAACCGGAACTCGAAGGCGAAGGGCATGCCGGGCGAGTCGAAGATCAACAGCGTGAGCATCGGTTTCTACGGTTCGTATCTGAACGACGCCAATGTATTCGTCGGCGGTGGCGTGTCGTACACGAATCACAGCGTGACGACGGACCGCACGGTGGCGGCACGCAACGCATCGGCGCGTCTGTCGGGGAAAACGAGCGGCAACACACTAGGCGCATTCGGCGAGATCGGCAAGCGTATCGATGTGGTGGGTTTCAACGTCGACCCTTCGATTGGCCTGCGCGTTGCGTCCACGCGTCTGAACGCCTTCGACGAAACGAATCGCGACGGTGCGGGCAGTAACGACGGGCTGAAGGTCGGCGCGCAGTCGCAGACGTCGGCACGCAGCGTGCTGGGCGTGCGCTTCTCGCGTGACGTGATCGACTTCGATGGCGGCAAGCTGACGCCGATGCTGCGTCTGGCGTACGAGCATGAATTCGGCAATACGCAGACGAGCCTGACGAATTCGCTGTACGGCGCGCCGCGCGCGTTCAACGTGAAGGGCGCGAAGCTGGGCCGGGACATCTTCACGGCCGACCTCGGCGTCGACCTCCAGGTCAAGAAGCGCTTCAACGTGCACGTCGGCGGCAATGTCAGCGTGCGTCACGGCGAGCGCGCACTGGGCGGCGGCATCTCGGCGAAGTATCGCTTCTAAGCGACGCGTCGGGCCGCGTGTGTTGCGGATCGGCTGAATGCAGCGACGAAACCCGTCGTGTCCACGAGGACGCGGCGGGTTTTTTCGTTCGGAAACCTAAAAAAACATCGGAGGAAATGTCGCAATTGCATGGGTGAAATGTAGAGTCCCGGCGTCACGCCGACGTCCGTTTGGGAGTAGTGCGGCTAAAACACATTGAGGTATGAGCGATTAATTGAAATTTAAAACAGATCGCGTTGGGATTTAACGTTTATTGGATTGTTCAATGATGGTTGGGCGAAGTACCAAAGCGTATTGAGATCGCGATTATTCCGATAAATCGACTCCAGAATTTGCCGGAACGACGGCGGCCGACAAGCCACTGTCTGAAGCGTGATGAGGGAATTCATCATTTGAGGCGAATTGAATAGGAGTTGTCTAATGCGAGGAAATCGTCCGAAGTTGTATGCGCTGTGTCAGACAGAGATTTATGCGGCGATCGTCATGGCGGTTGCGGTCATAGGCGGGGCTCCGAATGCGACGGCTGGAAGTCTTCAGTCAAGCGGAATGGAAAACAGAGAGCAAAGGTTGAAGGCGCTGGGCCCCCTCCACGAGCACCAGAAAAACGTCGAAAAAGAGAAATCGGATGAACATGGAAAGAACATGTCTCTGCTGGGAACGGAAATCCCTATTCATAATTCTCTGACAAACCTTACCGATGCCGACGAGTTGAAGAAAACCCTGGGGAATCAGTTGGTGGATATACAAGACGCCATAGACGTTGTTCAAAAGCGGATAGACGAAGGGAAGGAACTGCCGAAGGATAAAGATCTTATTCGCGAACTGAGTGACTTGAAAGGGAGGGTCGATGCGGTGGCGAATAGCCAAAACCCATTGGCGGGGCTGGAGCGTACGGCCCTGGATGATCTCCTGAGTGAAGATACGAACAAATTCAAGGATTCGCTCGCCGCATTGGTTCAGGCAAAAAAGGATTCCGAGCTCGTTGGCTACAAACTTCAACGTTGGCATGACGCCGACGACGAAAAGACGGCGAGTCGTCTCAGCGTCACCAAGGAATTGAATGCCTCCGCCAACGGGGTCGATCTGGTTCCCAATACCGACTACGTCACATGGAACGACAAGAACCAGATCGACTTCATGTCGGATGCCACGCCTGTCGATGGCCAGTCGCTGATCGATGCCAAAACGACGCTTGAGATTTCGGCGCGCTCCGGGCGATTGTCCGACGCGATTTACGGCGCCACCGGTCAGCAGAGGGACGTGGGCACGATCCGAGCGGTCAACGGCGCGGACCACACAGTGCGTGTCGACGGTGGCACGCTCTCCGTTTATCAGGGCATCGACGGGGAGGGCACCCTGACGCTGAACGTCGGTAGCAACGGCGCGCTCAAGTTCGCGGAGGGCGGTCAGGGTATTTCGGACGCCGCACAACACATCACACTGAGTGCGGGGAAATCGGATGGGCAGCCGCCGGAAGCTCCGGGTGGCACGATCGATTTTTTCAAGGGAACGAGTGCCGGAGCGGCGAGGCTCCAGATTCACGACGCAGGCGCACTCACATTCAACCCGGGCTCGACTGGCGGCCGTAGCGTCATCGAAGTCGAAACGGGCGGAGTCGTCGGGTTCGATGAGGCAAATGTCGCCGACGCTACGATCCTTAACAGCGGGTTCGTGGGAATGCGAAAGGCTACGGGCGGGGCCGGGGTCATTGAAAACAGGCAGGGCGGGCAGCTCGTCGTGGTGGATAGCGATCTGGAGGCGC
The DNA here is from genome assembly GCF_000972785.3 of Pandoraea oxalativorans. Classification (NCBI taxonomy): domain Bacteria; kingdom Pseudomonadati; phylum Pseudomonadota; class Betaproteobacteria; order Burkholderiales; family Burkholderiaceae; genus Pandoraea; species Pandoraea oxalativorans. The sequence goes on along the minus strand of NZ_CP011253.3, from coordinate 3,937,290 downwards.
GCCGGATCGTCAACGCAGGCGTGACCAATCTTTCCGGAACGACAACGGCGGACTCGGCAACCATCGCGATGGAGGACGGTGCGCTCAGTCTCGTGGACCTCGATCCCCGTCTCCGAGACGATCCACCGGCCGAACGGTCATTGACCATCGGTTCGCTTTCGGGCAGCGGCCATGTGGTCACTGGTGGCAAAACGCTCAAGCTCGGCGCGCTTGGCAAGGATGATGTCTTCAGCGGCGATATCGTCAAGCTCGATACCGATAAGTTCGGTGCCACCGTCGCGAAAGTCGGCACCGGCAACCTGACCTTCAGCGGTGACCAGAGCGACATCGATTCGTTGACGGTCGAGAGCGGCACGCTCACCGCAGCGCACCGCAACGCCCTCGGTACCGGGCTGCTCGCGCTCTCCGCCCCCGGTACGATCTCGCTGGCCAACGATGTCTACGACGTCAAGAAATTCGAGAATGCCGGCACGCTCAAACTCCACGGTTACCGGATCGTGATGGACGAATACGAATCGAAGGGCAAGGATGCCAGGATCGAGTCGGACGCCAGGCGCGATCCGAGTGCCCCCGACGAAGTGCATCGCGGCACGATTCACATCAAAAAGAAGGGCGACTTCACGGATACCAGGATCGTTCTGACGCCGGATGGATCGGTGAGCGCCAAAGAACTGCTGGACAAGAAGATTCAGGTCGTCACGCATGATCCCGATGCCGACGTGAAACTCGGCGAGGTCGACTACGGCAGCATTCCTACAGAGCCGGGCGAGGGTGGTGGTGGCGACGGCGGCGACGGTGATGTCGTCGTCGACCCGAACAAGGAGATCGCCTTCCTCGATCCCGATGCGCCCTACACCGGCAACGAGAAGGGCCTGCTGGATTCGCTTCAGGGCGTGACGCTCAACGACATCGTCGACGCCCGGGTGGGCGGTTCGGTCCTCGGTCAGTTGGTGTTGCTTCCCGCAGGTTCCGCCGAGCAGCGTCGTGCGGCACGCATGCTCTCGGGCGAATCGCTCGTGAACAACGCGGATGCTGCCTACAGCGCGTCCGACGCCTTTCGCAGCAGCCTGCAGACGCGTATGCTCGCGGGCGGCTCGCTGCCCGACTGCAACGCAACCAACGGGCAGAGCGCGGGGCAGAACGGCATGTCGGTGTGGGGCGCGTTCAAGGGCGTCGGCGCGACTCGGAGTGACGGCGAACAGCGCTTCTCCACCTCAGGCGTCGACGGTGCGTTCGGTGTCGACAAACGCCTCAATCGGAACGCGCTCGTGGGTGTCGCGCTCGGGTTGGGCAGCAGGACGTCCCGCGCCGACGATCTGCCGGGCGACGCCAGCATCAGGAGCGCCAGCGCGGGCCTGTACGGTTCGTATCTGAGCGACACACGCTGGTTCGCCAACGGTGGCCTCTTCTTCACCCACCATAACGTGACGACCGAGCGCACAGTGGCCGCCCGCGATGTGTCGGCACGGGTCGCGGGCAAGACCAGCGGCCGCACGCTCGGACTGTTCGGTGAAGTCGGGCAGCGCGTGCTTGCCGGCGGTATGAACGTCGATCCGTTTATCGGTTTGCGGATCGCCTCGACGCGTCTGAACGGCTACGACGAAACGGATCGCGACGCCGGACAGGGCAACAACGGCCTGCACGTCGGGTCGCAGGTCAGCAACTCGCGGCGGGCCATTCTCGGTGTGCGTCTGTGGCGCGAACTGGTGAATACGCGCGGCGGCAGCGTGATTCCGTCGTTACGGCTGGCGTACGAACACGTGTTCGGCGATACGCAAAGCAGCCTCACGAACGCCATTTATGGTGCACCGCGCGCCTTTACGGTCAAGGGTGTCAAGCTCGGACGCGATATCTTCACCGCCGATCTCGGCGCCGACGTGCGTGTCACCCGGCAACTCAACGTCCACGTCGGCGGCAATCTGAGCCTGCGCTCGGGGGAGAGGGCAATCGCGGGCGGTGTAACGGCGAAGTACATGTTCTGACATAAACGCCATCGACAGGCCCCCCAAAGCAAACCGCCCGGTCAGCACCGGGCGGTTTGTCCTTTTGTGACGCGCTTGCCGTCGTCAGAACGAGTGCGATACCCCGATGTAAGCACCCATTTGGTTCTTGCCCGCTGGCGGGTTGTCCAGCGAGTCGCTCGGAATTGCCGCCACCGAGAAGCTCTGGCCTGAGCTGTTCATCACGTACGCGATCGTGCCGTACAGGAAGGTGCGTTTCGAGAGGTTGTAAGTGGTGCCCAGTTCGGCCATCGTGGCGTGCCCGAAGCCGCCCGGCACGTTCACGTGATAGACCGCCGCGTTGGCTGCCCACACCGCCGTCGCCTGGTACTTCACCCCGGCCCAGTAGTGGTCGGCGCGTGTGGCGAAGCTGGGGGCGGGCGCGTCCGGCGCGGACATGTGCGTGTAGCCCAGCGAGATCGTGAAGCGGTTCAGGAAGATATTCGCACCGGCGAAGTATTCCCGCGACGTGGCGAACACGTCGGTGAAGCGTCCGTTGGTGTCGCGAATTTCGTCGTACAACGCGCGCAACTGGAACCGATCGTGCGTGTAAGTCAGCTGTGCGCCCATACCACGGCCGTTGTTGAACTGCCCGGCGATGTTAGAGAAGGCGTACTGACCGACAATGTCGAACCCGCGCCAGTTCGGGCTTTGATAGTTGACGGTATTGCTCGCCTGCGGCCAGTTGCGCCCACGCACCAGCGACGCCGACGAAAAGGCCTGCTGCTGGAATGGATCGAAGTCCCAGACGCCGTTACTGATGAACAGGTTGCGCCCGAGCGTCAATTGGCCCCATGAGCGGGAGTTGAAGCCGACCAGGGCACGGCGGTCGAAGATCGAACCCGAGCCGTTGTTGTTGTAACCGTTCATCAACTGGAAGCCGCCTTCCAGATTGAATACCGCATGCAATCCCTGCCCGAGATCTTCGTAGCCGCGCAGGCCGAACAGGCTCGTGCCGTAGTCGCCGCCCTGCGCGCTGAAGCGCGAGGTGGTGCCGCCGTTGCCGTCCTGCAAATTGTTCATGAACTGAAAGCCGCCATCGACGCGGCCGTAGAGTTGCACGCTCGATTGCGCGTGCGCAAACGTACCGATGCCGCAAAGCAGGCTTGCTGCAATGAGCTTCTTCTTCATGATCTGCTCCCCAGGTTGCGTTTTGCCCCGCACCTTCTTTTGCGTGGTTATGCCCGTCGTCGTCGCGATACGCCCGCGCAGGGGCGTGCACAGACATCGGCGGAAAAGCCTGAAATTTCGTTACGAGTGACGAGAAATCGGCAATCGGGGACGCCTGGGCAACGGGCGCCGCGTGGGGGAACGCGGCCGGTTGCGAGTGATGCCTGCACGTTCTGCATATCCATTTCGGACACTTCGAACGTCACGCTCTGGTATTCAGAGATCGTCGTCATGGCAGTCCACTGGCGTTGGGTCGGCGACAGCGCAATGCGCGCGCAGCCATGCGACCGGAATGCGTGGCGGGAAGGGGCGTAACGACCCGAATTGCGGGTCGATTAAGTTCGCATTACGTACGATTTCGTGACGCGAGACCAACACACCTTCGCCTGATTGGCTTCTTTATATCCGAATTCGTCCTGACGCAACATCAGGGAAAGGCTTAGTTTTTCGACTGTTGCGCGCCAGCAACCAGACGGCGTCCGGCGGGACACTTCTGCAGCGAAAAGTCCCGTGGAGGCATTTCAGTCGTCCGTTTTGGTCTGCGGCTCGGGCGCGTCAGTCGGGCGCACCAAAGGCTTCCATCTTACTGGCGAGGTGCGTGAGTAATCGGTTGGCGGCACCGGACAAGCGTCGCCCGGCGCGCGTGATCAGATGCGCTTCGGCACTGCTGAGAATCGGATGGTCGATGGGCAGGGCGCGCAGCACGCCTGCTTCGATTTCCTGTGAGACGGCAAACGTGGGCAAAAACGTTGCGCCAAGACCGGCGCGCACGAAGTGCTTGAGCACGGAAATCGAGTTGGTCGTGACCGTCGGCACGAGACGGTGCTTCTCCGACTGCTCGGCCAGCTCCATCAGTTGACGCGTGCCGTAGGAGCCGTGCATGAGTGCGAGCGGCACATCGTAGAGCGCGTCGAGCGTGAGCGTGCCGCGCTTGTCCGCCTGCTCGATCAGCGGCGAATCGGGCGCGACGATGGCGTGCACCGGCTGCGCCAACTGAGCGCGTGAGACGATCTTGGGCTCGGCGGGCGGGTTGTAGACGAGTCCGATGTCCGCATCGTCTTCCGCCACGAGCCGCATCACTTCGTTCGTCCCGGCCAGATCGAGCGTGAGGGTGATGTCGGGATACCGTTTGCAGAAGAACTGCAGCGGCGCCCCCATCAGATCGCTGACGAAGCCCTCGCCGACCGCCAGTCGAATGTGGCCACGCCGCAACCCGCGCACTTCCTGAAGCTTGGCGAGCAAGTCCTCCTGGTGCGCGCGCTGCTCGCGGTAGTACTCCATGAGCAAACGACCGGCCTGCGTCAGGTGGACCCCGCGCTTGTGGCGTTCGATCAGCGGCAGCGCCAGTTCGGCCTCCAGCAAGGCGATCTGGCGGCTGACGGCGGACGGGGCGATGTCAAGTCTGTCGGCGGCGGCGCGCACGGTGCCGCACTGAACGGCTTCGAACAGATACGACAGACGACTTTCGTTGATGGCAGGTGTCATGCCCTAAAGACTAATAATTAGAACAAAAATGTTCAAGCGTTGTCATTGAGCGTCGTTTTTTTTCAATCCACACTGCGAAGCATGCGGATCGGCCCCGACGTCGTGCAACGAACCCAGGCGAGGCCCGATGTCGGCGGTCCGATTCCGCGCCACTCACCCCTCGGAGGCACCCGATGAGCCTGACGATTCCGCCGCGCAATTCGCGATTCGGTATCGATCACCCGCTGGTGACGGTCCATGACCATCCGCGGCGGCTGGCGCATTACGAGCGCATGGGGTTTGCCCCGTCGCCGGTGTCGTATCACCCGTGGGGCACGGTCACGTCGCTGATGATGTTCGGCGACAACTTTATCGAACTGATCGGCGTGGACGACGCGAGCAAGTTCGGCACGAACGCGCTCGGCGACTTCTGTTTCGGCCGCTATCTCGGCCGTTTCCTCGCCCGCGAAGAGGGCGTCTCCCTCGTTGCCCTGCACAGCAAGGACGCTCGCGCCGACCACACCCGCCTCGCGCAGGCCGGGCTCGAGACGCAGGGCATCATCGATTTTCGCCGCGCCATGCGCAAGCCCGACGGCACGCCCGACGAGGCCGTGGTCGCGCTGGGCCTGCTCATCGACGACGTCCTCGGCGACGCTTCCAATTTCATCTGCCACCAGCAGCGCCCCGAGCTGATCTGGGCGCCCGAATGGCAGCATCACCCGAACGGTGTCACCGGCATCGTCGGTATTACGTATGTAACGCCCGACATGGTGTCGTTGCGCAGGCTCGCTACCCGCTGGCAGCGCATCTACGGCGCGCGCCACGTCGATCTGTACGACGGCGGCGCTGTGGCGGACACCGGATGCGGGCACTTGCGGGCGATGTCGCCGCAGCGCGCCGAAGCGCGCTATGCCGCCGTGGGTCTGCCGATGGCGCAGGGCGTACGCACGCACGCCGTGGCGATCACGCTGCTCACGCCGGATCTGGCGCACGTCGAGGCGCTGTGGCGGGAGAACGGCGTGCCTTATGGCTATAACGAGCATGGACTGGTCGTGGAGCCCGAGTTCGCGGGCAATGTGGTGCTGGAGTTCGTCAATCACTAGCGCCCGTACCCGTCAGCCCATAACGGTCCATGTAACGATCCCCTGAATTTACTCACCGACCGGATGTCCCGGGCGGTGTCGAGCAACGCGGCGTCGCACGTGGGGGCGGTGTCATCTTCGCAGTCAAACTGGAGTCAACATGAAAATCATCGGAGTGGTCGGACTGGGCAATATGGGACGCGGCATGGCGCTGTCGTTGCAGCGCGGCGGTTTCACGGTGCTTGGGTTCGATCCGTCGTCGGCCGCCGGTGCCGCGCTCGCGCAAGCCGGTATCGGCCTGCGCGCCTCGGTTGCCGAACTCGCTCGCGAAGCCGACGCCCTCGTGCTGTCGTTGCCGACGTCGCAAGTCGTCGAGGCCGTGGTGAACGGCGCGAACGGCATCGCCGCGAACGGGCGCGAAGGTCTGGTCGTGATCGACACGTCGACGGCCGATCCGCAAAGCACCCGCGCGCTGGCCGTCACGCTGCGCGAAAAAGGCATTGCGCTGATCGACGCGCCGGTCTCCGGCGGCCCGAAGGGCGCGCTCAATGGTGCGCTGACGATGGTGCTGGGCGGCTCGGCTGAAGACGTCGCCCGCATCGAGCCGGTGCTCGCCGCCATGTCGGCCAAGCGCGTGCACATCGGTGATGTCGGTGCCGGTCACGTGACCAAGCTGATCAACAACCTGATGTGCGCCGCCCACCTCGTGGTGGCCGGTGAAGCGATGCGTCTGGCGAAGGCCGCCGGTGTGGCCCCGGAACAGGTGCTCGAAGGCCTGAACGCCGGGTCGGGTCGCAGCGGCATCACGCAAACCAATTATCCGACGTGGATCCTGAACGACGCCTTCGACTCCGGCTTCACGATGAAGCTCATGCGCAAGGACGTGCGTCTGGCCATGGCGCTGGCCGAGCAGACGGGCACGCTCGCCACGGGCCCGCTGTCGGCGGAAGTCGGACGCCTTTGGGCCGCGAGCGCTGCGACCGTGGGCGACGACGAAGATTTCAACCGTATCGTGCAGTTCATCGAGCCGGGCCGCGCGTAATTACGGCGCGCCTGCTTCAACGTTTCACGACGTACCCCTCTGATTTTTTGTTTTGACGACACGATGCGCGCCCGAGCGCGCATCGCACGGAGCTTTCTCATGGCAAACCAACAAGCCGCCTTGCTCGGCGCATTCGCGAAGTTTTTCCCTAACGCCACGACCATCGGCTCGTTCGTCAATGGCGAACTGGTCGTAGACACGGGCGACTCTAGCATCGACATCGTGAACCCGGCCACCGGCCAGACCGTGCTGGCTTACCGCGATGCGGGTGCCGCCGTCGTGGCGCAGGCCGCCGAGGCCGCACAAGCGGCGCAAAAGACCTGGTGGGCGCTCACGCACGCCGCGCGGGGTCGTGTGATGCAAGCCGTCGGCGCGAAGATTCGCGAAAACGCCGAAGCGCTCGCCCAGCTCGAATCCATCGGGGCAGGCAAGCCGATCCGCGATTGCCGTGGCGAAGTGGCCAAGGTGGCGGAGATGTTCGAGTACTACGCCGGATGGACCGACAAGTTCTTCGGCGACGTCATTCCCGTGCCGAGCACCCACCTGAACTACACGCGTCGCGAAGCCATGGGCGTGGTGCTGCAAATCACGCCGTGGAACGCGCCGGTCTTCACCTGCGGCTGGCAACTGGCCCCGGCGATCGCCATGGGCAATGGCGTGCTGCTCAAGCCGTCGGAACTCACGCCGGCCAGTTCGCTGGTCGTGGCCGCCCTTGCCGAGCAGGCGGGTGTGCCGCGCGGTCTCATCAACGTGCTTGCCGGTTACGGCCATACGACGGGCCAGGCCGCAATTTCGCATCCGGTCGTCAAGAAGGTCGTGTTCGTCGGCTCACCTGCCACGGGCAGCAAGATCGCCACCGCCGCTGCGCAACGTCTGTTGCCGAGCGTGCTGGAACTGGGCGGCAAGTCGGCCAACATCGTGTTCGACGACGCCGACCTCAAGCGCGCGTGCCTCGGTGCGCAGGCTGCCATCTTCTCGAGCGCGGGCCAGAGCTGTGTGGCCGGTTCACGTCTGCTGGTGCAGCGCGGCGTGTACGACCAGATGATCGACATGCTGGCGCGTGGCGCGGAGAAGATTCGCGTGGGCGAGCCGATGGACGACACCACCGAAGTCGGTCCGATCTGCAACCGCACGCAGTATCAGCACGTCATGAACATGATCGACGCGGGCGTCGAAGGCGGTGCGCGTCTGGCGGCGGGTTCGCAACAACGCAGCGACGGCGGCTTCTTCGTGCGCCCGACCGTGCTGGCCGACGCCAACAACGCGATGGGCGTGGCCCGTACCGAAATCTTCGGCCCGGTGGTCGTGGCGATTCCGTTCGACACGGAAGAAGAAGCGCTGGCGATTGCGAACGACAGCGAGTTCGGTCTGGCGGGCGCCGTCTGGACGCAGGACGTGGCCCGCGCGCACCGTGTGGCGTCGCAGGTCAACGCCGGTACGTTCTGGATCAACGGCTACAAGACCATCAACGTCGCCTCGCCGTTCGGCGGCTACGGCCACAGCGGTTATGGCCGTTCCAGCGGCGTGGAAGCGCTGTACGAGTACACGCAGACGAAGAGCGTCTGGGTCGAGACGGCCGCCAATCCGGCGACGCCGTTCGGCTACGTCGAAGCGTGACACCCCGGGCTGGCGGGGGCGAAAGCCCGCCGTCGTCCGGTGGGAATTGCTGTCATCGTGCGTTCAGTTGTCGGGAACGCATGGCAACAGGGCAACAAAAGGGTAGTGAGTGTGCCGGGCACCGGTCGCGAGACGTCGTCCGGCATGCGAGCGTTTCAGCCTGCGGGACAGAGGGCCGAAACGGTGTTTTTGACCGCGTATAATGCCGCCCTCGGGTGGTTCGGCGCGGGGGATCGATTACGCTGTTGCTGTCACCAAGGTGTGCCAACATGGCGGGCGTTCAGCCGCCATGCCCCAAGAGTTCGCCGGTGTATCCCGTCGTGATCGGATCGACGGGCGTCACCGGACGGACGGCGTGCCGAACTTCCTTAACTACCGAAATGGTGGTCGCTCTGCCGGGTAGCTCGACGGCGGACGGCATCGGACCGGCTCAATAGCAAGTGCAGTGGAGACCCAGATGGCAGTCATGGAACAAAAAGCGGCCAAGCCGCAGGGAGGCGCCTTCAGCGATGGCGTGCGCCTGTATGTTTGGGCAATCGTGATCCTGGTGGTCGCGGAGCTGATCGGTGCGATCAGCATCAATGCCGGTCACGGCAAGATCGTGTTGTTGCCGATGGTCTGGGCCTTGTTGCTCGGCGCGGCGTTGGGCCTGTCGCAGGCGCGCTTGCCGCGTTTCGCACAGATCGACCTGTCGATGCAGCACAAGGCAGCCGCCATTCTGCAGCCGGCGCTGCTGCTCTTCGTGGCAAAGCTCGGCCTGCTCGTGGGCGGCTCGCTGCCCAAGCTCGTGGCCGCCGGCTGGGCGCTGGTGTTCCAGGAGTTCGGCCACTTCGTCGGCACGATCATTCTGGGCCTGCCGGTCGCATTGATGCTCGGCATCAAGCGCGAAGCCATTGGCGCGACCTTCTCGGTCGGCCGTGAGCCGAGCCTCGCGATCATCGGCGAAAAGTACGGTTTCGACTCGCCGGAAGGCCGTGGCGTGCTGGCCGAGTACCTGACGGGCACCATCTTCGGTGCGGTGTTCATCTCGCTGTTCGCGGGCTTCGTCGCCAGCCTGAACCTGTTCCATCCGCACTCGCTCGCCATGGGCGCCGGTGTCGGCTCGGGTTCGATGATGGCCGCTGCCGCCGGTGCGATTGCCGCACAGCAGACGCCGGAAGTCGCTAAGGAAGTCGCTACGTTCGCCGCTGCGTCGAACCTGATCACGACGACCATCGGCACGTACTTCACGCTGTTCATTTCGCTGCCGCTCGCCGTGTGGGGCTACCGCGTGATGGAGCCGGTGCTGGGCCGCATGAGCAAGCGTGGCCGTGCTAACGCCGAAGCCGCTGCCGTGGCCGACGCCGAAGCCGCCAAGGAACTCAAGGAAGCCAGCAAGGCGCACACCGTCGAGATGAACTTCGGCGCACGTCTGTTCGCATGGTTCTTCTCGGGCGCACTTGCGCTGGTCGGCAACAGCATGGCCTTCAAGACGCCGTTCCTCGACGGCGTGCCGGGCATGCTGATCATCATCGGTGCTGTGCTTGTGGGTGAAGCGCTGTACTTCGTCACGCGCCGCAAGGTGCCGGCCGTGTGCTGGGTGTCGCTGATCGCGATGTTCCTGACGTCGCCGGCCTTCCCGTTCGCGCCGGTTGTCGAGCAATTCACGGGCAAGATCAACTTCCTGTCGCTGGTCACGCCGATGCTGACCTACGCGGGCCTGTCGGTCGCCAAAGACGTGCCTGCCTTCCGTCGTCTGGGCTGGCGCATCGTGGTCGTGTCGTTCCTGGCGAACGCCGGTACGTTCCTCGGCGCTGCGATCATCGCCGAATTCTTCCACGTGTAATGCCTGAGGGCGAATGCGCGACGGTGACAGGTCGCGCTTTCGCAGGCAGTCGGAAGAAGCATCGCTGGAAATAGCGGTAAAACGAAGGGCCGGGTCCTGCAGTATGCAGGCCCGGCCCTTCGTGTTTTGAGGCAGGGGCGATCAGGGCTTCGTCGTGGCGGCGTCGGCCTGTGCCCGGTCGTGATAGTAGCGACGGAAGAAGCTGCGGATCTCCGCTGGCGAGAGCTTGCCGTCGCGATTGACGTCGATTTGGTCGAAATGCTGATACAGGAACGGCTCCGAGGCGGCGGCTTCGTCGCGGCTCAGATAGCCGTCGCCATCTTTGTCGGCCGCCTTGAAATAGCGCTCGAACGTGGCGCGCCGCGCCTGTAACTGGCTGCGCTGATACGCGGTCCATTCGTTGCGGTCGATCTTGCCGTCGTGGTTGGTATCGATGGCGTCGAACGAACGCTGCAGGTAAGTTCCAAGCGCGGCGTTCTGGTCGGCAGCGTCGCCGTAGTCCGGGCCTGCCGTGGGCGGTGGCGGGGGATTTGGCGTTGTCGGTACGACACCGTTGACGGGCGGCGCGCCCGTTTGCGCAAAGCTCGGCATGGCGGCCAGCGACAAAGCGGCCGCGCCCGCACAGACGGTCACGACAGCGAGAGTCCGGCGACCGAGGCGTCGCGTCTTGAGCGTACGAAGCGCACGCTGGCGAAGGGTGTCCTGGGAGTTCATATCTCGCTTCTCCTTATTGCATCGTCAGATGAGCGGGGGCCGTATATCGCCCCCTCGACGGAGATTGTCGGCGGTGGTTGATGGTCATTGACGGTCGTCGACGAACGGCACCGGTCAGCGACGATGGCGATCGTCCGTGACGACGTTACCGATCACACCCCCGACGACGGCGCCGCCCACGGTCGTGCCGAGGTCGCCGCCCGAGATGAGTGCGCCGCCCAGTGCGCCGACTCCGGCACCGACTGCGGTATTACGCGATTCACGCTGGGACATGCCGCCGCAACCGGCCAGCGTGCCGATCAGGGCTGCACCCACGAGGATCGGGGCGACCGAGCGCGAAAGATGTGAGACGTGCGAGGTCCATCGTTGCGTGGTTTTCATGACGCATGACTCCTTCGGTTGGGGCACCCGGCCCCGGGATATCCGCAGGCGGCGTGCGATCGGGCTTCTCCAATAGTCGGTCACGCCGCGCATCGCCTGCTATTCATAAAGTCGAAAATTCGGTCGCACCTTCGGTCGGGGGGCGGCGCTCAGTGCGCGGTAGCCGAGCCGTTCTCCGGTGCAGCGGCCCCGTCGGCCGGTTTCGTTTCCCGGTAAGCCGGCGGAGGCGGGGGCGGCGGATATGGGCGTCCCTGTGCATCGGTCGGATATGGACGACCATAAGCGTCCGTCGGCGGATAAGGGCGGCCGTAGGCATCGGTATTCGGGACCGGTGCGCTCGGCGCCGCGTATGGACTACACGCGGACCCCGGCGCGTACGGGGGCGGGCCGCAGTTCGGGTCAGCCGACCGATACGCCGGATTCGTGCTTTCGTTGCCCCGATACGGCAAGCGCGGCTGCGGTGGCGATTCATACGCGCAACCGCCCAGCGACAACAATATCGTCGCGAGTCCCACCGCCGAGCACATCCTGGCAATGCGCACTTTCACGCGGTGGGCCGACGCTGCGTTTGCAACACCCTCAGGGTTCGTTCTCATCATGACCTCCGTTCGAACGCGGTGTTTGTCCCGCGCTTCGTCATCATGGATTGATTGGAATGGTTTAAAGAGATGACTGACGTTGGACGCAGATTGCGGGATTTGGATCGCCCCATCTTGTAAATTTTTGTAATTGCGTCGCAATGGGCCGTCCCGTGGGGCTTCGCAGGCATATTGCATTGCACACAATGCAAGTATTATTGAATGGAGTCCGAAGTAATGTAGGAATGCGCTGACGGCATAGGCCTACGACGCGACTCATACGCGCGTCGACGCTTCGTTCAGATGCGCCATCAGACGCGCCATCGGAGACGCAAAGTGCGTGCTCATATGCGTATCCATTGCGCTCAGCGCCGGGCTTTTGCATTCCTTCGGGGATTCACCGTCATATACGAAGCGCGCGGCGCGTCGGCGCCATTCCCATGCGTAAAATGCATGACATCGAAATTGTTCAATTTTGAAATATATGCGGGGGGATCGCAGGCGCCCATCCACTTCCTGTCCACGTGCGGGCAACGTGCGGCAATGCCACGCGTTACGCGATGTCTGTCATCGCAATTCGCGTTGGGTGCGCGGAAATATCGGGAAAGTCCGGGGGAGTGTTTGCGCTTAGTTTTCGCCGCAAGCTGCGTCTGCGCTGGCATACTGTGCGCGCTGACGTCGTGTATCGACATCAGCGGACGTTGAGAATTAACGATCGAGGTGCCCGGCCTAACGGTGCAGGCTCACATATGCCACAAGTCAAGAAAGAAGACATTCGTCTCGCCATTCTCGAAGCCTCGCATGCCCTGTTTCTCGAAAAAGGGTATGTGGACACCACAATGGTGCAGATCGCCAAGCGTGCCGGAATTTCGCACGCGAACATTTACAGCTACTTCACTGCGAAGCTGCAAGTCTTCTTCTGTGTTTACGACACATGGTTCAAGGCGCGCATCACGGCGCTTGAGTCGGAAGTCATGTCGGCGCACGGCCCGCATGCCCGCATGCGGGCGCTGCTCGCCGGCCTGCTGGTCGACACGCCGAGGCTTGATAACGGTTTCTCGCACAATCTGGTGCAGGCGCTCTCCACGGTGGCGCCGGGCGATCCCTACGATCCGTCGTTGCTTCAATGGTTCAGGGAGCGGTTGTCGGCGATGCTGGCGGCGTGTGCGCCGAGTCTGGCGCGCGACGGTGTGCGACGCGCGCGTCTCATCGACATGCTCGTGCTGACCTTCGACGGGTGCCTCATCAACTACCATGTCAACCCGGCCTCGCTGCCGGATGTGGCCATGCTCGAAGAGTACGTGGCTGCCTTCTTGTCGACGGAGCCCGCCGAGTCGGCAATCGCGTCGCAGGGGGCAGAGTCGGTGACGGCGTCCGGAACGACGGCGACCGCCTGAACAGGACGCCGATGCGATCACTTCCCTGGACAGCCCTTAATCTCGGACGAAAGCTCAAGTTTCACCAGCTTCAGGTCTTCGACCGCGTGCTCGAAACGGGCTCGCTCGTGCGCGCCGCCAACGAAACCGGACTGACGCAGCCCGCGGTGAGCAAGATCGTGCATGAGCTGGAAGCCTGTTTCGAAGGCCCGCTTTTTGTGCGCAGCAACCGCGGCATGCAGCCGACCGAACTCGGCGAGTTGCTGGGCCATCGCGTGAAGTCGCTGATGGCCGAATTGCGCTACCTGACGGACGAAGTGAACGCGTTCAGCGCGGGCACGAGCGGACACGTGATCGTCGGCACGCTCATTTCGGCCGCCGCCGACTTGTTGCCGCGCACGATCGCCATGCTCAAAGAGCGCACGCCGGGCGTGCTGGTGACGGTGCGTGAGGCAACCACCGCACAACTCTTTCCGGCGCTCGCGAGCGGCGATCTGGATATCGTGGTGGGGCGCTTACCCGAGCGCTCGCTGCCGGTGGCCAACGCCTTCGCACTGACTCACGAGATTCTCTTTAACGAATCGCTCAGCGTGATCGGCGGCAAGCGTCACTGGACGCATCTGCCGGAGCGTGTGCCGCTCGCCGAATTGCGCGAAGGCGCGTGGATTTTGCCGGTGCCCGAGTCGCCCTCGCGTCTGGCGGCGGAGCGTCTGTTTCACGATGCAGGGCTCGCGTTGCCGGAAGACGTGGTGGAATCGCTCTCCGTGCTGACCAACATTGGCCTGATGCTGGAGACGCCGCGTGTCGCGCTGATGCCGCGTGCGGCGGCCGCACCGTTCGTGGAGTCGGGCCTGCTGCGTGTGTTGGCCGACACGATGTCGGGCAGCTTCGGCGACGTCGGCTATTCGCTGCGTGCGGACAAGTCGCCCAGCCCGGCCTGTGCACGATTCGTCGCCTGTCTGCGCGAAGTCTGCGGACTTAAGCCGTAGCGCTCGGAGGACACAGAAAAAGGGGCGTGCCGACGAATCGGCACGCCCCTTTTTCATCACGCGAGCGCAAGGACTTACAGGCGCGCAAGCGAGGACACCAGGCCCGGGTTCTGTTGCACCAGCCGTATCAGACAGGCGGCCTGGGCGTTCGGACGCGCGCGCCCTTGCTCCCAGTTCTCTAGCGTACGGGGATTGGTCCGGAGATAGTGGGCGAAGACGTTACGGGACATGCCCAGATGTTTGCGCAGGGCAAGCAACTCGTCGGGGAAGACTTCCAGCTTGGGAAGCGGTGTACGCGGCAACTCCTTGATGTTGAGCGGGAGGTCCGCAGGGAGCCCGTTCTTGACTTGAGCAGGCTCGGCGGGCGGCGGCGCACCGGTGTCCTGCGTGAGCAGCCAGCGGAAGGGATTCGAAGGCGTATTGGTGTAAGCCATAGTCCTTGACCGGTGTCATTAGTTGTTGATCGGGTGCGCTTGCAAAGGCAATCAAGCGGAGCCGATTGCACCACATCCATTTGCTGGGTGCTTTCACAAAACACTCCCGATTTTCGCGTCTGACACCTATCGAGTACTACGCACCTCGTGGGGACGAGGTGCCGTAGAGTGTACGCAGACAGGGGATGCGCGTGGCTTGGCGGGCGTCTCAGACGCCGAGGTAGGCCTGCAATTCCGGCAATGACTGACGCAGCTTCGACGAGTCGCCTTGCCACGCCACACGGCCCTTATCGACGATGTAGTGCTGGTCGCCGAGTTCGAGCATCGGTGCCAGATTCTTGTCGATGCAGAGGATCGACAGGCCGCTGCCTTTGAGTTGCTTCAGGCATTGCCAGATTTCACCGCGAATGAGCGGCGCGAGGCCTTCCGTCGCTTCGTCCAGAATGAGTAATTTCGGATTCGTCATCAACGCGCGGCCGATGGCGAGCATCTGCTGTTCGCCGCCGGACAGATTGCTGCCGAGGTTTTTCTCCCGTTCGCGCAGACGCGGAAACAGGCCGTAGATGCGCTCCAGCGTCCACGGTGAAGCCGCGCCGTGCCGGTTGCCAGCGGTCGCCACGAGGTTTTCGCGCACGGTGAGCGTGGGAAAAATCTGACGGCCTTCGGGAACCAGCCCCATGCCCGCCCGCGCGATGCGATGCGACGGGCTGGCATGTATGGGCTGTCCGTCGAACACGATCTCACCACGTGCGGGGCGCATCAGCCCCGTCATCGATCTGACGGTGGTCGTCTTGCCCATGCCGTTACGTCCGAGCAGGGTGACGAAAGCGCCGCGCTCGATATTCAGTTGCATGCCGAACAGCGCCTGACTCGCGCCGTAGTACGACTCGACGCCGGATAAAGACAACAAGGTGCTCATGCCGTCGCTCCCAGCATTTCGTTGCGGGTTTCGTCCCCGAGATAGGCTTCGCGCACGCCCGCATCGCGGCGAATCGTGTCGGCGTCGCCGCAGGCGATGGCGCGTCCGTAGACGAGCACTGTGATGCGGTCGGCCAGTGCGAACACGGCGTCCATGTCGTGTTCCACCAGCACGATGCCGTAGTCGCCCTTGAGGTCGGCAAGCAGATGCGTCATCTGTTCGGACTCGGCCTGCGACATACCGGCCATCGGTTCGTCGAGCAGCAGCAGCTTCGGCCGGCCGGCCAGCGCCATCGCCAGTTCGAGCTGACGGTGTTCGCCGTGCGCGAGCGCGCTGGCAGGAACATGCATGCGGGCGGCCAGCCCCGTGCGCGCCAGAATCTCGCGCGCCGGTTCGACCAGCGCCGCTTCGCGGATCGCCGGACGCCAGAAGCCGAAGCTATGCCCCTGCATCGCCTGCACGGCGACCAGCACGTTCTCCAGTGCCGTGAATTCGCGGAAGACCGAGGTGATCTGATACGAGCGCGCCAGCCCGGCACGCGCACGTTGCTCGATGGGCACCGAGGTCATGTCGTGTCCGTCGAAATGAATGCTCCCTTCGTCGGGGCGCAACTCGCCCGCCAGTTGGCCGATGAGCGTGCTCTTGCCCGCGCCGTTCGGCCCGATGATGGCGTGCAGTTCGCCCGGTGCGACGTCGAGGCAGAAGTGATCGGTGGCGGTCAGCCCACCATAGCGTTTGACCAGTTGGTCGACACGAAGGAGGCTCATGCTTTGCCCTCCACGGTGCGCGTGCGACGTGAAAGGCGCACTTGCAGATCGCCCAGCAGCCCGTACAGACCACGACGCGAGACCAGCACCGCCACAACGATGAGCGGCCCGAAGAGGATCATCCAGTGCTCCGTCATGCCCTTGAGCCACTCCTCGATGAGCAGCATCGCGGCGCTGCCCAGCACCGGCCCGAAGAACGAGCCGAGGCCGCCCAGCACGACCATCACGATCAGTTCGCCCGAGGCGGTCCACGCCATATAGGCGGGCGAGACGAAATGCGTGAGATTGGCGTACAGCATGCCCGAGACGCCGCAAACCATCGCGCTGATGACGTAGGCCACGAGCTTGTAGCGCAGCGTCGGGTAGCCGAGGGCGCGCATGCGGCGGTCGTTCTGACGCGCACCGCGAATCACCATGCCGAAGCGCGCTTCGACCAGACGGCGGCCCGCCCACACGCACAGGCACAGCACGGCGAACGCGACGTAGTACAGCACCACCGGGTCGTCGAGCGTCACGCTGCCGAAGCGGCTGCCGACGGAGACGGGCAGGCCGTCGTCGCCGCCGTACTGTTTCAGGCTCACGGCGAGGAAGTAGAACATCTGCGCGAACGCCAGCGTGATCATGATGAAGGCGATGCCGGTCGTGCGCAGCGAGAGCAGGCCGGTGATCGCGCCGACGAGCGCGCACAAGACCAGCGTCACGCCCAGATGCAGGAAGCCGTTGTCGATGCCGTGGAAGCTCATGATGCCCACGACGTAAGCGCCGAGACCGAGATACAAGGCATGGCCGAAGCTGACCATGCCGCCGTAGCCGAGAATCAGATCGAGCGAGACGGCTGCGATGGCGAACACCACGATGCGGCCGAACAGGGTGAGGAAGAACGGTTGCTGAGCAAACGTCGCGTAAAGGGGCACCAGCGCTAGCAGGACCAGCAGCAGTATCGGCACGGCGGTGCGTAGGTTGAGTTTCATTTCCATCGTTTCCATCGTCAGCCGTGTTTCACCGGGAAGAGACCTTGCGGACGCACCGCGAGGACCGCTGCCATGACAAGATAGATCAGCATCGACGCCAGCGCAGGACCGGCGGTGTCGGCCGTGCTGCGCTCCATCATGCTGCGCAGTATCGAGGGCAGGGCGGTGCGGCCCAGCGTGTCGACAACCCCGACGATGAGTGCTGCGAGGAACGCCCCGCGCACCGAACCGATGCCGCCGATCACGATCACGACCATCGTCAGAATCAGGATCGGCTCGCCCATGCCCGGTTGCACCGACAGAATCGGCCCGGCCATGAGACCGGCAATCCCGGCGAGAATCGCGCCCAGCCCGAACAGCAGCGAGTTGAGCAGCACGATGTTCACGCCGAGCGCACCGACCATCTGACGGTGCGTCGAGCCTGCGCGGATCAGCATGCCGATACGCGTGCGGTGAATCAGCAGGTAGCAGCCGAGCGCGACCACGAGGCCCACCACGATGATCAGGAAGCGATAAGCCGGATAGTCGAGACCGAAGAGATTGACCGTCCCGGAGAGCCACTCAGGCACTTCCATGTAGTACGGCGACGGGCCCCAGATCATGCGCGCCAGTTCGTTGAAGAACAGGATCAGACCGAAGGTCGCGAGCACCTGATCGAGGTGATCGCGGTCATAAAGCGTCTTGAGTGCGACGAACTCGACGATCAGGCCGATCAGCAGCATGGCGGGCACGATCGCGATGGCGGCCAGCGCGAAAGACCCGGTGTAGTTGTAGACGGTGGCGGCGATGAACGCGCCCATCATGTACAACGAGCCGTGCGCGAGGTTCACGAAGTTCATGATGCCGAACACCAGCGTGAGACCGGCGGCCATCAGGAACAGCAGCACCCCGAGTTGCAGTCCGTTCAGGCACTGCATGATGAAAAGTGTCGGGCTCATGTCGCCTCCCGGGGCAGGCCCATCTGACGGAAGATGGCTTGCGTGAGCGGGCTTCGCGCGTCGTTAAGCGTAAGCACGATGTCGAAGTGGTTCGTGCCCGGCATCGGGACGTACTCGCCCGCGTAACCCTTCTCGCGCCACGCCGCGAGATAGTCGTCGGTCTGGCGCTTGAACTCGGGCGTCTCGGTCTCGCCGTAAGACACGATGAGCGTACAACCGCGCGCGGGCAAGCGGAAGAACGGGCTGTTGCGTTGTGCGTCGTCTGCCGAGAGCTTCATCCATTCGTTGATATGCGTGAACGGAATCGGCGTGAGGTCGAACAGACCGGACAGCGGGGCGGCGCCCGCGACGACATCCTCGGGCACGCCGTAGTCGGCATGCCAGCCGTGCGCGAGCAGCATGCCGACAAGGTGACCGCCTGCCGAACTGCCGCAGATGTGAATGCGGCGCGCGTCGCCCTGGTGCTCGCCGATGTGACGATGAACCCATGCGAGTGCGCGACGCGTCTGGTCGACGATGGTGTCGAGCGACGCGCCGGGCGCGAGCGAATAGTTGACGGTGACGACGGTGGCGCCCGCTTGCGTGAAGGCCGGCGCCATGTTGCTCGAATCGCTCTTGTTCAGTGCACGCCAGTAGCCGCCGTGAACGAAGAAGAACACCGGTGCGCCGGGCTGCGGCGCGGGAAAAATGTCGAGCGTTTCGTCGGGGCGGGCCCCGTAGGCGACATCGAGCACGCACGGCACGGTGGCGCGGGCGTGCGCGCTCTGCTCGGCGTATTGCGTGAGGATGTCGAGAATGTTGGGGGTGGTGGCGCGAGCGTTGTACTGAACGTCCAGCTCGGCGGCGTCGAAATTGCGGTAGCGCTTCATAAACCCTCGATAGTGCTCAAAGACCGCGGGGGCAGGGCGCCCCCGCTTTACTGCGTTGCACAACGTTGAGCGGCTTACGAGCGGATCTTGCACATCGACGCGAGATTGGCGCGCGTCTTGACTTCGATCTTGCCCTTGTTCGCAAAGGCGGCGCCGCTGCTGTCCTTCACCACATCGACGCGATAGAACGGCGCGATGGGGAACTGATTGCTGGCGAACTTGAACGAGCCGCGCACGGACTGGAAGTCGGCGGACTTGAGCGCGGCGCGCAGCGCCTCGCGGTCGGTCACGCTGCCCTTCGTCTTGGTGAGTGCGGAGTCGATCAGGTTCGCGGCGTCGTACGACTGCGCGGCGTACATCGACGGCACGCGGTTGTACTTCTTCTGGAAGGCCGCGACGAATTGCTTGTTCTGCGCGTTGTCGAGGTCGGGCGAGTAGGGCGCGCTGGTGATGCTGCCCACGGCCTGTTCCTTCAGCGCGGGCAAGGTCGAACCGTCGATGGTCGACACCGAAATCAGCGGAATCTTGCCGAGCAGCCCGGCCTGGCGGTACTGCTTGACGAAGTTCACGCCCATGCCGCCCGGATAGAACACGTAGACGGCGTCCGGCTTGGCGGCGGCGAGTTGGGCGATTTCGGCCGAATAGTCGGGCTGGTTGACCTGCGTGTAGACCTCGTCGACGATCTGGCCCTTGTAGTCGCGCTTGAAGCCGTTCACGGCGTCGCGTCCGGCCTGATAGTTCGGCGCCATCACGTACATCTTCTTGTAGCCGAGATCGGTCGAGAGCTGACCTCCGGCTTCATGCAGTTCGTCGTTGTCCCACGAAGTCGAGAAGAAGTTCGGCGAGCATTGCTCGCCCGCAATCGGCGCCGGGCCGGCGTTCGAGCCGACCATGACCACGCCCGCGTTCGTCACGTTCTTGTGGATGGCCATCATCACGTTCGAGAACGTCACGCCGGTGATGAGCGAGACCTTGTCGCGCTCCACCAGTTTGGTCGCAGCCTGTACGCCGACGTCCGGCTTGAGCTGGTCGTCTTCCTTGATCACCTGCACCGGCACGCCACCGAGCTTGCCGCCCTTTTGCTCGACGGCGAGCATGAAGGCGTCGTACTGGTCCTGCCCGAGCGCGCCGCCCGGGCCGGAGAGCGTGCCGATGAAGCCGATCTTCACCTGAGCATGGGCACCGCCCGATGCGAACATCGCCGCGGCTGCGGCGATGGCGCCAAGCACGGCGATGGCTTTGCGTTGCGTGGTCTTCGTTCCCGTCATCATGGTCTCCAAACGATGAATTCAAGCACTGTCAGCTGCGGACTCGCGCCGGGATACTTGACCGCTTCTTCACGTCGGTCATGGCAGGCCAGGCGCGTCAGACTAATTCAAAACTTCCAGAATTGTTTAAGCATCAAATATTTACATGCCCAGCCTAAACGACGCCTTTTGCGTAGGCAAGCATTTTCAAAAACACCTCGGGAAAGCACCAGTTACAGCCCGAAGAACTCAAGCGCGTTCCCGGCCAGAATGCGGTGCCGGGCATTGTCGTCGAGGCCCGGCTGATCGGCCACCAGACGGCCGATGTCCTGCTCGCCGAGCGGGAACGGGTGGTCGGAGCCGAGCATGATGCGCTGCGCGCCCATAGTGTCGACGAGCAGACGCAGGGCGCGCGGATCGAACACGGCGCTGTCCACGTAGAAGCGGTCCAGATAGTGCGACGGCGGGTGCGGGCTGTCGGCGCGCACGATGTCGCGGCAATGCCAGGCATTCTCGGCGCGGCCGAGCAGGTAAGGGAACGCACCGCCACCGTGCGCGAAG
Organism: Pandoraea oxalativorans; assembly: GCF_000972785.3. NCBI lineage: Bacteria > Pseudomonadati > Pseudomonadota > Betaproteobacteria > Burkholderiales > Burkholderiaceae > Pandoraea > Pandoraea oxalativorans. Next base: position 3,916,346 of record NZ_CP011253.3, on the reverse strand, counting down.
CACAGCTTGAGCGAGCGCGGCAGGCGTTCGAACGCGCCCGAGAGGATGAGCGAGAGGATCGACAGTTGCGTCTCGGCAGGCATGGCCACGAGCCACGGCATCATCCACTTCTTCATGCGGCCGTCGGTCATCATGTCCCACGGATGCACCAGCACGGGGATATGTTCGTTGCCGCAGTGCCGCAAAAATGCCACGAGTTGTTCGTCGTCCAGATCTTTTTCACCGAGGTGGTTACCGATCTGCACGCCGACGTGGCCGGTGGCTTTGGCGCGCGAGGCTTCGGCGCAGGCCAGATCGAGGTCTTGCAGCGGCACCTGCGCCATCGCCTTCAGGCGGTTCGGGGCGTAGGCGCAGTGCTCGAGCGCGAGGTCGTTCATGCGCTGGACCCAGTCCATGACGGCGCGCCCGTCGTAACGATAGCCGAACATGATCGGCGTGGCGCATACGACTTGCAGATCGACGCCGTGGCGGTCGAGTTCTTCAATGCGCAGCGACGGGTCCCACAGGGCGCGGTATACCGGACGGAAGGCGCGATTGTCCAGCATGATGTTGCCGGTCTCGCCACCTTCGTCGATTCGCAGCCAGGGGGCGGTGGCGGCGACGAGGCGGGCTGCTTCTTCCTGCGTGATGCGCGGGAAGAAGTGAGCGTGCATGTCGATTTTCTTCATGACGTGACGTGAGAGTGTCTGTGTTCGGTGCGGCGGGTCAGGCCGACGTCGCAGTAGTCCTGGGTTGTGCCGCACGGCCCGGGTGGATCTCGCCGCAGCCCGGGCAACGGCGCAGCGATTCGTTACCGTAGAACGCCTCGAAGAGCGGCGGCAGATCGGTCACGATGCTCTTGAGTTGCACTTCCACGCGGTGCACCAGCGTGCCGCAGCTCAGGCAGTACCACTCGAAGCCGTCGAGCAGACCGGCCGGGCGCTGGCGCTCGATCACGAGGCACAGACTGCCTTCCTCGGGACGCTGCGGCGAGTGGCGCACATGCGGCGGCAACAAGAAGATGTCGCCTTCCTTGAGATCGATCCGTTCGGGCTTGCCGTCGATCCAGAGATTGACCCAGGCATTGCCCTTGAACTGATAAAAGAACTCTTCGAGCGGATCGTCGTGATAGTCGGTGCGATGGTTCGGACCGCCGACGACTGTCACGATGAAATCACTGTCCTGCCAGACTTGCTGATTGCCGACCGGCGGCTTGAGCAGGTGCGCGTGATCGTCGATCCAGCGCTGGAAATTGAACGGCTTGCCATACGTCAACATGCTTGTCTCCCGGGTCATGTCGCGCGATGTGATGCCTGCGTGAGCGAAGGCTTAGCGTGCGCGCGGCGCATAGGCCACGCACTTGATTTCGATGAGCAGCAGCGGATGCGGCAACTGGTGCACGGCCACCGTCGTGCGGGTAGGGCCGTTCTCGTCGAAATACTCGCCGTACACCTCGTTGTAGCCACCGAAGTCGTTCATGTTCACGAGGAACGAGCCGACTTCGACGACGTCCGCCAGGCTCGCGCCTTCGCTCGCGAGAATGTCGCGAATGTTCTCGATGACGGCGCGCGTCTGCTCGCGAATGTCGAGCTGCGTGACACCCAGCGCATCGACCTGCGCACCGGCATACGAGTTATCGGGGCGTCGCGAGCTGGTGCCCGAGACGAACAGGAAGTCGCCTGCACGTTTGATGTGCGGGAACTTGCCGCGCGGCTTGGCCTTGCCTTCGACCACGCGGGCCTGCGTGTTTTGCGATGCGCTCATGGATTCGAGTCTCCGTTGTGTTCGTGTCATCGGACGGCGCGCGGGTGCGGCAGCCTCGACCCCCATCGAGATTGCCGCACCGTCGCCTCACAGCTTGATTCAGATCTTGATGCAGATGTTGGTAATTTCGGAATAAAAATCGAGCGAGTGACGCCCGCCTTCGCGACCGAGTCCGGAGAGCTTCACGCCGCCGAACGGCGTGCGCAGATCGCGCAGGAACCATGTGTTCACCCACACCAGCCCTGTCTGGAACTGACGCGCCACGCGATGCGCACGGGAGAGGTTCGTCGTCCACACGCAGCCCGCGAGACCGTAGTCGCTGTCGTTCACGCGGCGAATCACTTCGTCTTCGCTGTCGAACGGCGCAACGTGGCACACCGGGCCGAAGATCTCTTCGCGCACGCAGCGGGCCGTGTCGGGGAGTCCCGTCCAGACAGTCGGCTGCACGAAAGCCCCTTCGTCGCGGGCGTCGCCAAAGGTCGGCACACCGCCACCGGTGACGACCGTCGCGCCTTCCTCGACGGCGAGGCGATAGTACGCGAGGACCTTCTCGCGATGTTTGCGGGAAACGAGCGGGCCCATTTGCACGCCGTCGGCATCGGGGGCATCGATACGCAGCGCTGCGGCGCGCTCGGCCAGTGCCGCGACGAACTTGTCGAAGATCGGACGCTCGACGTAGACCCGCTCAGAGCACAAGCAGACCTGACCGGCATTGGTGAAGGACGAACGCACCACCCCGTCGACCGCTTTGTCGAAGTCGGCGTCGGCGAAGACCACGGCAGCGTTCTTGCCGCCCAGTTCGAACGAGATTTCCTTCACGCCGTCGGCCACCGCTTTCATGATGGCGCTGCCGGTGCGCGATTCGCCGGTGAAGGTGATCGCGGAGACGTCCGGGTGTTTCGTCAGAAACTCACCGGCCGAGTTGGGGCCGAAGCCGTGCACGAGGTTGAAGACGCCGGGCGGCACACCGGCGGCGTCCATGACTTCGGCGAGCAGCGTGGCCGAGGACGGCGTTTCTTCCGAGGGCTTGGCGACGACGCAGTTGCCCATGGCCAGCGCGGGGGCGACCTTCCACGTGAAGAGCAGCAGCGGCAGGTTCCACGGCGAGATGATGCCGATCACGCCGAGCGGCTTGCGCGTGACGTAGTTCATCACGTCGCCGCCGTCGGCCGCACGCATTTCGTAGACTTCGCTACCGGCGGTCTTGATGAGGTCCGCAAACATGCGGAAGTTGGCGATGCCACGCGCGATGTCGAGCGTGCGGGCCTGTTCCTCCGGGCGGCCCGTGTCTGCCACTTCGGCGGCGACGAACTCGTCGAAGCGTGCCTGAATGCCGTCGGCGATACGGTGCAGCACGGCCGCGCGCTCGGCGGGCGTGGTCTTGCCCCACGGGCCGTCGTGCAGGGCGCGACGGGCGGCGCTCACGGCGCGCTCGACGGTGGCGGCGTCTGCTTCGCAGACTTTCGCGACGAGACGCCCGTCCACCGGGCTGACGTTATCGAATTGATGATCGGTGGCGACGAATGCGCCATCCACGTAATGCCGCAGCAGCGGCGCAGTCGCAAGGCTCACGAGGTCTCCTGGAGCGGAATGTGTTGCGGGGCGGCAGACGTCGGTGGCGCACAGCACCACGGCATGGCCGCCGGATGCTCACAAGTCTAGGCATCCGTCGATATAAAAAAAATGAAATCTATCGGATCGTGTATTCCTGAATGGAATATCGGAGGCGAGGCGGCGGGCGGGATCGTGGATGAGGGCGGTGAGTGGCGTTTCTGGCAGCGATTTCGGGACGTATCTCGCCGATTTGCTAGGCCGCAGCCCGACTCGATTCGGCGCCATATCGAAACCGGAAGGTCTGCGTTCGACTCATAAAGTGAGGTGCCGCATAGCGACCAAGATGGAGTCTTGTATCTTCGTCTTCGTGATGGTTAGCTACCGTCACATGAGGTGAAGTGAGCATGTTTGGAGCCTGAAGGCTTGGACCTTGCTGTGGAGATAATGCCCTTCGCCTCGCCCTCACCAGCACAGACACTGAACGGTAGCCAAGGGCGTGGACCCTGTATGTACAAGGCAAGTGGGTGAGTTGGTATTGATTCCTCGATTAAGGATCAAATTGATGTTCTACCTCGGTATTGATGTTGCCAAAGCCAAGCTGGATTGCTGCCTGCTGGACATGACAAACGGCAAGCGTAGTACGAAGGTTGTTGCCAATAGCCGCGCCGGCCTAACCGATCTGTTGGGCTGGTTGGGCAAGAGACACACCGAGCCGAGCCACGTACATGTCGCGCTCGAAGGTACCGGCGTCTATCACGAGATGGCCGCGTGTGGCCTGCACGATGCCGGGCTCTCCGTGTCTGTCGTTAATCCTGCGCAGGTGCGTGCTTTTGCGACGGGAATGGGCGTGCGCACGAAGAACGACATGGTAGACAGCCACGTGTTAGCGCGCTTTGCGATGCACGCACAGCCAATGCGCTGGAGTCCTCCAGCGCCCGAGGCTCGCATACTTCAAGCACTGATGGCGCGCCGTGAAGCGCTTGCACAAGAGGGGGTGTCAGAAATTCCGTGTTCAAGGCGGGGTTGAGGTTTACACGGATGGCCGGACGAAACGATCCTCGTAAAGGATAGCGAATTGGTTCATAGCTGTCTTCCAATCTTGAGCGGCGCGGCCCCAATCTGCGGTGATGTTACGCAGCGCCAGCCAGATCAGCTTTGTTGCCGCATCATCGGTTGGGAAATGGCCTCGGGTCTTGATGATCTTGCGAAGCTGCGAGTTGATGTTCTCAATAGCGTTCGTTGTGTAGATCACCCGGCGCACAGCGGGCGGGAACGCGAAGAACGGAATGACACGATCCCAGGCATTGCGCCACGCGGCACTGACCGGCGGGAATTTCTGGCCCCACGGCCCTTGGGAAAATGCGTCCAATTCGGCCAGAGCCGCCTCGGCGCTTGGTGCCGTATAGATCGGCTTGATTGCGGCGGCCAGCCCCTTACGATCCTTCCAGCTCGCGTAATCCAAACTGTTGCGGATCAGGTGGACGATGCACGTTTGCAACGTCGTCGCTGGAAACACCGCGGCTAACGCCTCGGGCATGCCTTTGAGGCCGTCAGTCACAGCAATCAGGATGTCGCCCACGCCGCGCGTTTTCAGATCGTTGAACACTTTCATCCAGAACTTGGCCCCCTCGGTGTTCTCGATCCACAGGCCCAGGATGTCGCGCGTGCCGTCGGGCAGAATGCCCAGCGCGAGATAAATGGCCTTGTTACGCACGACGGCATCCTCGCGGATCTTCACGCGCAGCGCGTCGAAGAACACGACCGGATACATCGGCTCAAGTGGCCGAGCCTGCCACGCCGTGACTTCAGCCATCACTTCGTCAGTGACTGAGCTGATGAACTCGGGCGAGACCTCGGTGCCGTACTGCTCCAGAACAAAGCCCTGAATCTCGCGCACGGTCATACCCCGGGCGTACATGGCGACTATCTTGTCGTCGAAGCCTGTAAAGCGTCGTTCGTGTTTGGGGATCAACAGTGGTTCGAAGCTGCCATCACGGTCGCGGGGCACCCCGATGCGAATCGGGCCGCCTTCAGTCAGAACCGTCTTGGCGCCTTTGCCATTGCGCTGATTGGTCACGCTGGCCGGTTTGGCCGCGCCAGGCGCGTAGCCGAGATGGTGATTGAGCTCGCCCCCCAGCGCGCGTTCTATGAGCGCCTTCTTGAGCGCAAGCGTCGCGGCGTGGATGGCTTCGGCCGTCATCGGGCCGTTACCGAATTGTTCAAGCAATTCAGCGGGAATTGCCGGTAGCTCTACCGGCGGGGTCTTCGGTTTGCGAGGCATAGTCACTCCTTGGCGACATGTTATGCCTCAAACACGAAATTAATGACAGGCCCGCACAAGATCTTCAGCGTGAGCGCAACCGGCATGAGAAAGCGGAAATCACGGCTCCAACGGCGCTAGTCCTGCATTCGATTCTCGAGACGATCGAGTTTTTGGAGCGCCATTTAGCCAGCCTGCAACGCGAGATCGATGATCACATTGCTGCCCATCCGGGCCTTAAAGCAAACTTGATGCTGCTGCAAAGTATCCCGGCAGTTGGCCCTCAGGTAGGCCGCACGCTGCTTGCCATCATGCACGCGCGCCACTTCGATTCTGCAGAACAACTTGCGGCGTATCTCGGCCTGGTGCCGGTGCAGAGGCAGTCGGGATCGTCGATCCAGGGCCCTTCACGTTTATCGAAGGCCGGGCCGCCCAAGGTACGGGCAACTCTCTACATGGCGGCCGTCGTCGCTAAACGCTATAACCCCCACATCAAGGCATTGTGTGAACGCTTGGCAGCGCGTGGCAAATCCACCATGTCTATACTCGGCGCTGCAATGCGTAAGCTTGTGCATCTGTGTTTCGGCGTTCTGAAGACACGACAGCCTTATCGGGCGAACTACGTCGCAATCGCTTGACGGGCAAGACGGTATCTCCTATCCCCGATGGAGAACCATCATGACGAGAAACGTGAGCGGACTACCCGATGTGCCTATCCAGATTGGGCCGTGTGACCCGGCGCAGACTGAAGCTCAGGCTTCGGCGCCTGAACCCGGAACGATTGCGTCCGACTTCAGCCGTGCCGGACATGCGTTCGCAGCGCACGGCGACGCGAATGAATATTCGCCTCATTGGCCACATTGGCCTGAAGACGGTGCCTCGGACTACCGCGGGGCATCATTTCCGAACAATGTTAGTTACAGCGACGCTCGCGATTCGTCCGGTTCGCGTGCAACGTTGACGCTGTACACATCGCAACCTACGACGGTGAGCCTTGCGCTCGGGGCTGATATGAACGCCTCACGTATGCGTGAAGTATGGTTTGGCGACATGCAAACCACACCTTATGCGAAGGGGGCGGCACCACGCACGGAGAATCGGCGCGCATTCGCCCGTACTGAAGATCCCGATCAAGTGCAGACTCGCGACAGGCTCATCCCCCCGCGGCGCCCTGACGAAGAGATAGGCAAACCTTGGGGCATTTCCGCTCAGGCCTTGGGTGATAACGTCGGCGAAGGCATCCGAATGCTCTTTCCCGGTTTTCCCGAAGCGTTCTCCGATGCAGGCTACAACGCGGACGAGATTCGGATTCTCGACGGATTCTTCGGCGCGCTCACCGGCGGCCAACTCCATGTGAAAGATGGCCGCTTGACCTTGGGGCAATCGGCGGCTCGTACGGCGGCGACAGGCAGCGCCTATACGTCGTTAATCGGGGCCATCGGCGGCATCGCCAACGAATGGGCGGAGTCGCTCGGCCTCTACGAGACCTGGGACAAATTCCTCCAGGCGTGTATAGCGAAGGCCACGGCGCCGCTGACCAAGCTGGTCCGAGACCTCGTGCTGGCCGAGCTTGTAAAGAACTTGGGAACGTTGCCTGACGGCATGCGACTCCCTGCGTTGGAAAAAATTATCGAAACCGACGAGGGCAAGCGGGTCATCGAGGAGTTCAAAAAGCTGTCGACGGGTGAATTGGATGCCCTGCCGAAAGAAGTTGCCGAGGCAATAAAGAACTTGGTGCCATGGCCCATAGGCAAGCAAGCCCGTGCTTCGGCGATGTCGTTCGTTTTAGAAGGTCACGAGATCGGGGGGACCGCCGACGAGGACAAGAAGAGTGCCGACGAAGACAAGAAGACGTCGCAAGCGGACCGGGACGCGCTGATGTCACAACTCTAAGCGGAGAAGGGCGAGCGACCTTCCGCAAACGTTGCGACTCGGTCATCGCCGGACACAGCGACAGAACCGACAGCACGACGCTGACCGCTCTCGGCGTCGTGCTGTCGTTGCATTGACGGTCGCGCCAGTCGGCCAATGGCGTTTCCGGCGGCGATTTCGGGCCATATCTCGCCGATTGGCTAGGCTACCGCCCGAACGGCGCCAATGCCGTGTCGAAAGCAGAAGATATGCGCAGGTCTCATAAAGTGATGCGCCGCATAGAGGTCAGGATGGACGCTCCTACAACCTGAAGGAGAATCGTCATGATGGAAGTTTCCCCGCAATCGACTACGCCTGGCATTGTCGCCTCGCAGCAGGAGCCGCCGCCGCAGACGCGGGGGCAAGAACACCTCAGCACGGATTTCACCGGTGCTGCGCACCTCGCGAATCAAGGATCGGTGGATGCAACGACAGGAGACCTTAGTGCTTATGGCGACAGTAATTACACGCCGCCGTATTCCTATGATCCGACGAGCGCTCAAACAAGAGGCTTCAAGGATGGCGGGACGACGTTTAGCCGGGACGCGAGCAGGCGGCCGTATGAGCCGCAGCACAGGGATGAGCCTGAGCAGCCGGATGGGCCGACGTATCGGCCTCCGTACTATCCCGTGGAGCCTCTGGAACGGCGTGGACGTTGGCCTGCACCGCCGCCTTGGGGGCTGCTGTCGGATAGCCCGCAAGCCTATCGGAATGTCGGTGCCGGGGCGCCGAATGTTGTGGGCGACGAGCGCCTGTGGGAGGAAGAATTCTCCGGAGGAGGGCACATGGTATGGGGTTCGCCGCGCGTACAGTCACCTCAGGTCACGCTCGATGTCTCCGCAAACGTGCCGGTGAGGGTTCAATTGATGACCGGGGAAAGCGCAGTGGTGCGTCAACGGTCGAATCGACAGATTCCCGCCGGTTATGCGCAGAGCGTTGGCATCAAGCCGAAAAAGGTGATTGGCTGAAGCGGCGCGCATCGGCACGAGACCTATCCGACGCCGCGCTCATGGCGGCGTCGCATTGGCTAACGCCATCCCCGCGCGCCTCAACGATGCGAATCGTGACTCACACGCGCCCGCGCTTCACGCAGTTCGCGCGGGTCGCGCTCCTTGCCGAGGGTGGCGGGCGGCAGGTCCGTGTCCAGGCATTCCACGAGATGCGCGTTGAGCACGGCAGCCAGCCCTTCGCCACCGCGGCGCATCACGTAATTGTGGTTCCAGCGGAACAGCGGACGGGCGAGCGGCGCGAGCTTGTTCATCCACTCCCGCCGGGTGTGGACGTCCCACGCATAGCGCACCACCGTAATCGAGCCTTCCGTCTCGAAACGCCAGACCCCCGTGCCTTCGGCCTCACCTGTGGCGACACTGCGCACTTCGCGCATCGGGTCGATGTGCGTGATGCGGGTTTCGAAGGTCAGCGAATACGGTAGTGCCCCATGCCAAGTCAGCGCACGTACGGCGCCGACGCCGTCGGCGTCCCCCGGATCGAGCGTGCGCACCTCCCGCACGCAGGGCCACCAGCGGGCCCAGTGGTCGACGTCCCGTAGCGTGTCCCAGACTTCGTTCAGCGGCGCGGTGAGCCGCCACAAGGTGAGGAAGTGATAGTCGTTCATGGCCATTCCCGGTCGTGGATGGAGGGTGTCCTCATGCCGCGATGTCCCCCGTCGAGAGGGGGGATTTTCAGTATAGGCGGCATCCCGGAGAGTGTCGGGAGGCTCGTTTCGTTCGCCGTAAATGGCGACTTCCGAGCCAGCCAAGGCGCTGATCCAGCCTCCATGAGGGTTCGCGGACTGTCATGAATCCGTCAAATTGCCTCCATACAATCCCGGAGTGAAAACGTTTTCGTAAACGTTTACATTTGCGTAAAATCCGTCAACTTCAAAATTCGACGGTCCAGACAAGAGGAGCGGGGTGTGGCTGATATTCGGGATGTGGCGCAGCGTGCAGGCTGTTCGATCGCGACGGTGTCGCGCGCGCTGAATTCGCCGCAACTGGTGCGTCCCGAGACGCTTGCCCGCGTGCAGGCGGCCGCCGCCGAACTCAAATTCCGTCCCAACGCGTTGGGCCGTCAACTGCGCGGCGAGCGCACCGGCCTGATCGGCGTGATGCTGCCCACGCTCGGCAACCCGGTCTTCGCGGATTGCCTCGAAGGCATCGAAGCCGCTATCGACGGCACAGGCCGTCGCCTGCTGCTCGTCACCACCCAATACGATCCCGAGCGCGAGCGCAACGCCATCGAAACGCTGCTGCAACAACGGGTCGACGGCTTGCTGCTGACGCTCGCCGACGCCGAACACAGCGCGCTCGTCGACGACCTCGCCGCCGAGGGCGTGGCGTGCCAGCTCGTCTACAACGACGCCCCCGAGCGCCCCTGCGTGTCCGTGGACAACCGCGCGGCGGCAGCCCAAGGCGTGAACATGCTCATCGACGCCGGGCATCGCGACATCGTGATGGTAACGGGGGCGCTGCATGCGTCCGACCGCGCCAAGCGTCGTTATCTCGGTTATGGCGACGCCATGCAGGCCGCCGGTCTCACGCCCTTGCCTGCGTTCGAAATCGACTTCAACAGCGGGGCACGTGGCGAGCGGGTGCGCGAATGGCTGGCGCAGCGTGAACGCGACGGCGCGCGCCCCACGGCGCTGTTCTGCTCGAACGATCTGCTCGCGCTCGGTGTCATGCGCGCGCTGCGCGAAGCCGGTCTGCGTGTGCCGGACGACATCTCTGTCCTCGGCTTCGATGGCCTCGCCGTGGGCGAACTGCTCTCGCCGACGCTTGCAACCGTTGTACAGCCCAGCGTGGAGATCGGCCGTCACGCGGCGCAGCGTCTGCTCGCACAAATCGACGGACGTGTCGGTGCCCCCGGTGTGAGCGCATCGCACGATCCCGCGCTCGGCCACGCGCTGATCCTGCCGCACGAGATTCGCCGGGGTGGCACGGTGTCGGCCCCACCCGCCAAAACGGCATGACGACGCGCATCACCGCTTTCGAAGCAATCGCAGCACCGCAGTACGCAGGACCCCAGTATTAGCAAGCAAGAAAGTGGTCGACGACCGACTCCATCAAGAGAGTGCGGCGCTGGCCGAGGCAATCAGGCATCCGGCCGAAAGGCCGGTACCACACGGTAGAAACGTAACCTGCGGCGGCACACGCGTGCCGCCAACGCTCAGACTTTCAGGAGCCCAGAAATGAAGCTTTGGATCACCCGCGCCGCTCGCACGCTGGCGTTGTTCACCTTGCTCGGCGCTGGCGCCGCGCATGCCCAGCAGACGGCGATCTGCTACAACTGCCCGCCGGAATGGGCGGACTGGGCCGGTCAGGTCAAGTCGATTGCGCAGGACACCGGCATTCGCGTGCCGCTGGACAACAAGAACTCGGGACAAGCGGTCGCTCAACTGATCGCCGAACAAAAGGCCCCGGTCGCCGACATCGTCTATCTAGGCATCACCTCGGCGATCGAAGCGGCGAAGAAGGGGCTGCTCGCGCCGTACAAGCCTGCAAACTGGGATCAGGTACCGGCCAACCTGAAGGATCCGAACGGCATGTGGACGACGATCCACTCGGGCACGGTCGGCTTCTTCGTGAACCGCGACGCCCTGGAAGGCAAGCCGGTGCCGCGCTCGTGGGCCGACCTGCTCAAGCCGGAATACAAGGGCATGGTGGGTTATCTGGACCCGAGCAGCGCCTTCGCAGGCTACGCGGCCGCGATTGCCGCCAACCAGGCGCTCGGCGGCTCGATGGACAACTTCGGCCCGGCGATCGGCTTCTTCCAGAAGCTCAAGGCCAACGCGCCGATCGTGCCGAAGCAAACGGCGTACGCCCGTGTGCTCTCGGGTGAGATCCCCATCCTGATCGACTTCGACTTCAACGCCTACCGCGCCATCTACAAGGACCGCGCCAACGTGCAGTTCGTGATTCCGATGGAAGGCTCGGTGTCGCTGCCCTACGTGATCGCGCTCGTGAAGAACGCGCCGCATGCCGACAACGGCAAGAAGGTGATCGACTACACGCTGTCGGACAAGGGGCAGGCCCACTGGGCGCAAGCGTTCCTGCGGCCGGTTCGCGCCAGCACCATGCCGGCCGACGTTGCCGCGAAGTTCCTGCCCGCGAGCGACTACGCCCGTGTGAAGCCGGTCGATCTGCAAAAGCTCTCCGCACAGCAGGACGCGTTCGGTCAGCAGTATCTGAAGAACGTGCGCTAAGTCCTCGCGACTGAGCGCACGGTAATGTCCAACGAGGAAGAGGAGCAAAGCAAGCGATGCGTGACCTGACTCTGCCGCGCGGCTGGCGCGTGGCACTTCTGCTACCGGCACTGGCGGTCTTTCTGGCGTTCTGGCTTTTGCCGATGGCCGCACTTGTGCAGGTCAGCGGCGACGGTCACGCGTTCGAGACCTATCGCGCCATTCTCACCAATGCGCGTTATCTCGATAGCCTGTGGCAAACCGTGGTGCTGTCGGCCCTTGTCACACTGGCTACTCTGGCGTTGTCGCTTGTGGCGGGCCTCTTCCTCACCCGTCATGACTTTCCGGGCAAATCGGCACTCGTGTCGATGTTGACCCTGCCGCTGGCGTTCCCCGGCGTGGTGGTCGGCTTCATGGTCATCATGCTCGCGGGACGTCAGGGCCTGATCGGCGATCTGACGTCGAAACTCATCGGCCATAAGGTCGTGTTCGCGTACTCGCTCACCGGCCTGTTTCTCGGTTACCTGTACTTCTCGATTCCGCGTGTGATTCTGGCCGTGATGGCCGCTGCGGAATCGCTCGATCATTCACTCACGGAAGCGGCGTCGTCACTCGGTGCAGGGCCCTTCGCGATTGCCCGCGACGTAACGCTGCCCGCGCTCGCGCCCGCGCTGATCGCTTCGGGCGCGATGTGCTTCGCGACCTCGGTCGGCGCGTTCGGCACGGCCTTTACGCTCGCCACCGACATCGACGTGCTGCCGATGACCATTTACACCGAGTTCACGCTTAACGCCAACGTGGCGACGGCGGCGGCGCTCTCGGTGATTCTCGGCATCGTCACGTGGGCCGTGCTGATGCTCGCCCGCAATTTCACTGGGCAGGCTGTCGCCGCCGGAGGTTGATCCGCATGCTCAAGAAAACCCTTTTCACGCTGCAACTGCTGCTCACGCTGCTGATGTGCGCGTTCTTGCTGATTCCGGTGGGGATGTCGATTCTCGCCGGGCTGTCGGTGAACTATTTCCGTGGTCCGTCGGCTGGCCTCACGTTCAAGTGGGTGATTCAGGTCTGGCAGGACTATCACGACGCGATTCTGAATTCGCTGTACGTCGGCGCCGCCACGCTCGTGCTGGTCGCGCTGCTGGGCGTGCCTGCCGGTTATGTGCTCGCCCGCTGGCAAAGCCGTTTCGCGCGCTGGATCGAGGAACTGCTGACGCTGCCCATCGCGCTGCCGGGACTGGCGAGTGCGCTCGCCCTCATCAGCGTGTATGGCGGCATGCGCGGCTTTCGCGAGAGTCTGGCGTTCATCGTCGTGGGGCACGTGATCTTCACGCTGCCGTTCATGGTGCGTGCGGTGGCGGCGGCCTGCGCCGACTCGCGCATCAAGATGATGGAAGAGGGCGCGGCCAGTCTCGGCGCGAGCTTCCTGCGGCGTTTCATGACGGTGGTGTTGCCCAACATTCGCGGCGAAATCGTGGCGGCGGCGCTGATCGTCGTGACGCTCTCGCTCGGCGAATTCAACCTCACGTGGATGCTGCACACGCCCGACACCAAGACGCTCCCGGTGGGGCTGACCGATGCCTACGCGTCGCTGCGTCTTGAGATCGGCAGCGCGTACACGGCGGTGTTCTTCGTGCTGATCGTGCCGCTGCTCATCGTCATGCAGATGACGGCCCAACGGGCAAAGGTCCGCAATTCGCGCGGTCGCACCTGATTACGGATATGACGATGAAACTGACTTCCATCCCCATTCATCTCGAACGCTGTGCCAAGACATTTCACGGCAACACCGTCCTGCAGCCGCTCGATCTGACCATCGGTGCAGGCGAGACGCTGGTACTGCTCGGCCCGTCGGGATGCGGCAAGACCACGACCCTGCGCATGATCGCCGGGCTCGAGCGGCCCGACGCTGGCGGACGCGTTCGCTTCGGCGACGAAGACGTCACGCGCCTGCCCATCGAGAAGCGTCGCGTCGGCATGGTCTTTCAGAATTACGCCCTGTTCCCGAACTTCACCGTACGCGGCAATGTGGCGTACGGCCTCAAGTTGCGCGGTCTGCCCTCGGCACAGATCGACAAGCGTGTGGACGAGTTGCTCGATCTGGTGCATCTCACGCCCTACGCAGACCGCGCGATCGCACAGCTCTCCGGCGGTCAGAAGCAGCGCGTTGCACTGGCGCGTGCGCTTGCGCCGGAACCGCGTGTGCTGTTGCTCGACGAACCGCTCACGGCCCTCGACGCGAAGCTTCGCGAGACGGTGCGTGCGGACATGGACCGTCTGCTGCGCGGGCTGGGGGTGACGACGGTGTACGTCACCCACGATCAGGACGAAGCGATGGCGCTCGGCGACCGCATCGTGGTGATGAGCGCGGGCCGTATCGAACAGATCGGTGCGCCGCGCGACATCTACTACCAACCGGCGTCGCGTCATGTGGCGAACTTCGTCGGCACGCTCAATCGTCTGGCCGGGGTGTGGCGTGATGGGCACTTCCATCTGGAAGGCGGTCGCGTCGAATGCCCGAACGTGCGCGCCGATGTGCAGGAGTTGTACTTCCGCCCCGAGGACGCCATCGTCGTGCCCGCTGGCGACGCCCCGTTGACCGGTCAGATCGAAGAGGTGCAGTTCCTCGGCGACCGCACGCGTCTGACGCTCAGTGGCGTGTCCACGGCCGGTGCGGTGCTCGTCGAAGTTTCCAGCCGTCGCGAGTGCCGCGTCGGCGATAAGGTGGGCCTGTCGCTGCCCGCCGCCCATGTCTTCTCGCTTCACGGATAAACCGCTCATGCTGTTCGCCCAAATCAGCGACCTTCACATTAAACGCCCCGGCAAGCTGGCCTATCGCCGCGTCGATACCGCCGCTTATCTCGAGCGTTGCGTGGCACGTCTCAATACGCTTACGCCGCGTCCCGACTTTGTCGTGCTGACGGGCGATCTCGTCGACTTCGGTGCACGTGAGGAATACGAACATCTGCGTCGTTTGCTCACGCCGCTGGAGATCCCGTACTACCTCGTCATCGGTAATCACGACGGACGCGACGCGCTGCGCGAAGTGTTCCCCGAGCACACGTATCTCGGCAAGCCGGGCGACTTCGTGCAATACACGGCGATGTTCGGGCCGCTGCGACTCGTTGCGCTCGATACGCAGGATCCGCCCAACGGCGGTGGGAAGTTGTGCGACGAGCGTCTGCAATGGCTCGACGCGACGCTTGCCAGCGATACGCAAACGCCGACGGTCGTCGCTATGCACCATCCGCCGTTCGCGTGCGGCATCGAGCATATGGACATTCAGGCGCTCGACGTTGCCGATGCGGCGAAGCTGGCCGCTATCGTGCGCCGATTCGATAATGTGGAGCGTGTGATTTGCGGTCACGTACATCGTCCGATTCACACGCGCTTTGCGGGCACCGTAGCGAGCGTGTGTCCGTCGCCTGCACATCAGGTCGCGCTCGATCTGCGCGAGGGGGGACCGTCGGCGTGGGTGCTGGATCCGCCGTCGTTCCAATTGCATCGATTCACGCCGCAGACGGGCCTCGTCTCGCATCTCGCGTTCGTGGACGACGCGGGCGGCTCACACCCGTTCTATGACGCTGCGGGTAAGTTGATCGACTGAGCAGGGTACGACGGCCGGCAGCGATGTCGCGTCGACAGGTCATCCAGCACAAAGGCTCCCTCCGGGAGCCTTTTGCGTTGCGGGTGCGACGCATGTCTGCGAAGGATTACAGCAAGTGATCGAGCGCGTCCGGCCCGAAGACTTCGCGGCGCATGCGTCCTGCGGACACACCGGCGTCGCGCAGGGCACGCCACTGTGTCTGCATGAATGCGGACGGGCCGCACATCAGATAGTCGGCATCGGCAGGCAACGAGAGACGCGAGAGGTCCATGCGTCCGGCATGCGTGTAATCGACGCCTTCGCGGTCCGTGCTCAACGGCGCTTCAAGGAACGTGACGGTGTGCAGATTCGGCAACTGCGTCTTCGCGAATGCCAGATGACGGCGCAGCGCTATGTGCGAACCGTTGCGCGCGGCGTGGGCGAACAGCACTTGGCGGTGCGATCCCTTGGCGGCCAGCGCAGCGACCATCGACATCATCGGCGTGATCCCTACACCGGCGCTGAGCAGCACCAGCGCACGCGCAGAGTTCTGGGGCAGCGTGAACTCGCCGTAGGCCGGCCCGACCAGAATGCGGTCGCCCGCCTTGACGTTCGCGTGCAACCAGTTCGAGACCGTCCCTTCGGGCTTCGACGCATTGGCTTCTTCGCGCTTGACGGTAATGCGCCAGTGCGGGGCTTCGGGGGCGTCCGAGAGGCTGTATTGGCGACGCTGTTGCAGGCCATCCGGCAGCGTGACGGCGACGCTCACGTACTGGCCCGGCGCGAACGCGCCCGGTGAGCCGCCTTCCGGCGTGCGCAGGTAGTACGACACGACGTGTTCGGTCTCGCGGTCGACGTCGGCCACGACCAGTTCGCGCAGTGCGCCCAGCGGTGCACGCGATTGCTCGGACAGTCGCGCTTCGGCCGCGATCAATTCTCCGGCGAGCAGCCAGTAGGCTTCGTCCCAGGCGGCGATGAGTTCGGGCGTCGCGGCGTCGCCCAGCACGGTCTTGATGGCAGCGAGCAGATAACGTCCGACGATCGGGTAGTGCGCCGGCGTAATGCCGACAGAGACGTGTTTGTGAACGATGCGCTCAAGCACGGGGGCGAGGGCCGCCGCATTGTCGATGTTCGCAGCGTATGCAAAGACGGCGGAGGCGAGCGACTGCTGTTGCGCTCCGCTTGCCTGATTGCCCATGTTGAAGAGATTGCGCAGCTCAGGATGCGCGTCGAACATGCTCGCGTAGAAATGGCGCGTGATCGCAAGACCGTGTTCGCGCAAGACCGGAACGCTTGCGTCGATGTAGGGGCGGGATGCGGCGGAAAGCATGGCAAGACTCCTGAATTTATAAGATGCAAATTAAATGCATCTTTTTGGTCGCACTTGTGGGTGTTTCATCGACGCCGTGGACGCTCACTCTCCTGGGCGTCCACGGTACGGCATTCGGTCGCCGGTCCCCGGGGCTCACATCATGGACAACTCGAACAACGCGACAACAACTTTCAGGGGGCCGGCGGAGTGATTATAAGATGCAAATTAAATGCATGTTATAGGGCTGCGGCGGAATGTCGCAACGGATCGGTTGGCGCAGGTTGCTGTGAGGGCAGGTGTTGTCTCAGACGAGGCGCGCGGCGGCGCTCGACGATTTGCACGGCGCGTTTGCGCGTCTGTTCGATGAAGAAGAAGCCTGCGCGCACGAAGCGGACCCGCTCGGCAGAGAGCGCCGTGAGCGGCGTGTTGCCCGCCTTGTTGGGCCGGGTCGGATCGCCGCCGTAGCGCAGCGCCGTGTTGAGCATGTAATCGGCGTAGATGGCGTGGCGCGGATGGTGTGTCGTCGCAGCAAGGAAGTGCATGATCGAGTTACCTTCGTACACGGGCGCATTGCAGTCGGGATGAAAGGCGAGCAGAACCTCGGCCGCACCGCAAAAACCCTGCGACGCCAGCCATATGACCGGCGGCGTGCCGTCCGCATGCGGTCGGCTCAAATCCATGCCACGTTGCCGGAGCAACGCGGCCATCGCAAAAAGGGTTTCGTGCGCCCGCAGCGGATCTTGTCCGGCGTCGCACAGCCGCTTCGCTTCGCGCATCATGGCCGCGCTCGCAGCAGGCACGTGATCCACCGTCTCGTTGCCCGATACCGTTTCCGGGTTGGCGATCATGTGCACGGCGTGCTCGCGCGCCTGCTTAACCATCTTTTGCGTGAGTCGCAGGTATTGCACGAGGCTTTCCGGCAAGAGCGATGCGGGGGTGACGCCGGTGAAGTTGACCTGATCGGGGTCGCCGCCGTAACGCAGTGCGAGGATGAAGAGGAAAAAAGCGGAGAACGAGTAGGGGCGCAACCGCGTGGTGGCGGCGAGCTGATGCATGAGTGTGTTGCCCCCGCGACCGACTTCGGCGGTGTTGCAGGCGGCGCCTAGCGAGAGCAGAACGTCTGCCGCTGCGCAGTAGCCGTTGAACGCCAGTAGCACGACCGGGGGCGAACCCGTGAGCGCCGGTTGCGTGAGGCTCGCGCCGTGCGACTGGAGCATCTTCGCCAGACGAAAGAGCGAATCCTGCGCCACCAGCAGATCGCCCCCGTTCAGATACAGACGCTCGGCCTCGGCGGCCATCGCCGTGGCAATGAGCGGCACGCCGTTTGCCGTGGCCTGATTGGCGTCTGCGCCGAGTTCCAGTAGCGACGGCAGCCATTCCACGGCGACGTGACCGCACAAATGCGTCAGCGGCAGGTGTACGTCTCCCGCGACCTCGGAGACCGGGACGTTGTTAGTCTTGTCGCGACCGCACGCAATCAGGACGCGCAACGCGCTGGCAACGGTGGACGGTGGGAGCGCAGGGAATTCGTCAGCCATGAGGGCGTCGACGAACACTGTGGAGTAGGCCGATGGCTCCGCTGCGTACCGAAGCCAGAGTTGAAGGCCGAAGTCGCTGAGCAGCAGATCTGCGTCATCCGGGTCGAGATCGTCGCGCCGCGAGCGGTCGATGAAGACCCCGGCATTTTCGAGATCGCTCAGGGTTCGGTGCTGCACCGGTGTGCAGAACAGCGTGGCCATCGAGAAGACCAGCCTGTTGGGATTGTCCGGCCTGGCTAACGAACAGCTGTCGTGGAGTTCACGGCCTGCGCTCGTCGCGGGGCTCATCAATATGTCCCACACTTCGCGCGACGTACAACGTGCCTCACGTCGCGCACGAAGGAGTGCTTCCAGTGCGAGGCTGCCCGGCGGAGCGGCACTGTCGCGTACGGAACCGAAGTGCGTCGCTGGCGATATCGACCGGAGGGTAACCGAGGGGATGGGCATGGCGGGCAGGAGGGTCAGCTAAGGGCTTTGATGCGACGAAAGGCGGCGGTGCGCACGGTCGTGAGGAAGGCGTCATCGACTTGTGGGCCGAGCGATGTCGGTTCAGGCAACCATGAGCGGGGCGTATGTCCCGCCGCGTTCGGCACGTCCAGATTGCCGCCGTGGCGGATGGCGGCGATCAGGACGTAATGGGCGAGCTTGGCGTTTTCGGCATGCGTTGGGGCGTCGCGCATGTGAACGGCATGGGCCAGGTGATGCATGAGCGTATTGCCGTGACGGTCTGCCGCGTTCGCACTCGCGCCGCTGATGAGCAATGCTTCGGCTGCACCGCATAGGCCATGGAAGGCGAGCAGAGCGACGGCGGGCACGTCGCGTCCGTTCGGTTGCGACAGATCGGCGCCGTGCCGCTTGAGCAGTTCGGCGAGTTGTCGAAGCGAGGTGTGCGCGCACATGAAGTCTTGCCCGGCGTGGTGCAGCCGGATCGCTTCGGCACGCATGGCGTGAACAATCAGCGGCACCCCCCGCTGGCTCATCTGATGGGGGCTGGCGCCGAGTTCGAGCAAGCGGCGCAACCAGTGTGGCGCGACCTGGCTGCACAGATGGGCGAGGGGATTGATGGGGGCGAGGTCGGACGGATTGGATGGCGTGGCGGCGGTGCGGTCGCGTCCGCTGGCAACGAGAATCCGCAGAATCTTGGCAATACGCGTTCGGTCGTGCATGGACGTCGCACCAAAGATGTCGGAGCTGTCGAACACCTTGAGGTAAGCCGTCGGTGTCGCGGCGTATTGCAGCCAGAGGAGCAGTCCTTCGTTGCTGCGTAGCAGGGCGGCATCTTCGGGCCGCAGATAACCGGCACGCGCCGGAATGAGGAAGACGCCTGCATCTGTGAGCCGATCTATCGTGCGCTCCGATTCGGGCATGGTCAGCAACGTCACCATTTCGAGAAACAAGGGACCGTTCGGTGAAGCGGCTTCGCACGCGCCGCGCAACTCGCGTCCGGCACAACTCTGCGGATCGACGAGCATGTTCCAGATGTCCTGTGTGCGGTATAGCGAGCCGCGTCGCACGTCGAGCAGGTCGACCAACGACGTGGCGGACAAATGCCGTCCCTCGGGTTGCGGATGGGAAGTGGTGAGGCTGTCGCGGGTGCTGTGGGTGTACGTGCTGTGCGCACGGGTGGTGATGGGTGGCGTACCGGGCATGGTCGTTGGGCGCGTGGCGTGGAGAAGCCGCATGGTCGCGCACGCGCCGCGCGCGGGTTTTGGCATTCGCCCCGTCGGGTTCTCCATGACGGACATACCGACGCGGCGCAAATGCCGCACTACAATGCGGTATTCATGAATCATCGCCACGCTTTTGTATGACGGAGAAAAACATTCCAGACGCCGCATCCTCGACGAGCCCGTTGCAGACGCAGGACAACGAGGCCGTGATTGCGGCGACGCGTCACTGGCTCACGCGCGCCGTGATCGGCTTGAACCTCTGCCCCTTTGCGAAGGCGGTGCACGTCAAAGATCAGATTCGGTATGTCGTGAGCGCCGCGCGCGATATGGAGGGCGTGCTGCTCGATCTGGAGAAGGAACTGCAATGGCTGGCGCAGGCCGACCCGCAAGCTGTCGATACGACGCTGTTGATGGTGCCGGTCGCGTTGCTCGACTTCCACGAGTACAACGACGCACTGTTTTTTGCCGAGCGCATGCTCAAGCAGTTGCAGCTCGAAGGCGAGTTACAGATCGCGAGTTTCCATCCGGACTATCAGTTCGAAGGCACCGATCCGGACGACGCCGAGAATTTCACGAACCGCTCGCCGTATCCGATTCTGCATTTGCTGCGCGAAGCGAGTATCGACCGCGCGGTGGAGGCGTTCCCGGAAGCCGAAACGATTTACGAGCGTAACG
The DNA here is from genome assembly GCF_000972785.3 of Pandoraea oxalativorans. Lineage (NCBI taxonomy): Bacteria > Pseudomonadati > Pseudomonadota > Betaproteobacteria > Burkholderiales > Burkholderiaceae > Pandoraea > Pandoraea oxalativorans. The sequence goes on along the minus strand of NZ_CP011253.3, from coordinate 3,895,920 downwards.
AAGCGCTGATGCGCAAGATGGGTGTCGCGGGATATCACGAATGGATGGCGCAACCCGCTGAAGACGAAGAAGGCGCGAACGACAACGCCATCGATGACGACGAAGGTCACGCCGGAAAGCGATGAGGGACTGCGCAGAGGGGGAGGGTGGGGGAGGGTTCGATTCCTCCCTCCGGCATCACAGATGCGCCGAAAAACAAAAAAGCCGCGCGACAGGATCGGGCGGCTTTTCTGTTGACTGCTAAGTACTTCGTCTTGCTTGCATCACCAGGGACTGAGTAAGTCGCTGGTGCCGGAGAGAGGAATCGAACCCCCGACCTTCTCATTACGAATGAGCTGCTCTACCGACTGAGCTACTCCGGCGCTGCGAAGAAGTGAGATATTAGCAGACTTTACGGATTTGTCACTACTTTTTTCGAAGATTTTTTGCTGTGACTGCGTCAGTCACGCGTAAATCATTGAAAGTTCAGAAATCCTGCGCTTCCGTCGTCGCGAAGGAAATTTCACGACATCGCATCATCGTCGCGACGACGAAACCGCGTCCTCGCGTCGCTTACTTTTTGTCGGCTTCGTGGTGATAACCGGTCACCCGTTCGACTTCGTTCTTCGAGCCGAGGAACACCGCAACGCGCTCATGCAGCTTCTGCGGCTGAATGTCGAGAATGCGCTGCGTACCGTTCGTGGCAGCACCGCCCGCCTGCTCGACGAGGAAGCTCATCGGGTTGGCTTCGTACATGATGCGCAGCTTGCCTGGCTTGTCCGGATCGCGCTTGTCGGCCGGGTACATGAACACGCCGCCGCGCGTCAGAATGCGATGCACGTCCGCCACCATCGAGGCGATCCAGCGCATGTTGAAGTCCTTGCCGCGCACGCCTTCCTTGCCTTGCAGCAACTCGCCGATGTAACGCTGAACCGGCGGATACCAGTGACGCTCGTTCGACATGTTGATCGCGAATTCCTTGGTGTCTTCCGGAATGCGCATGCCTTCCTGCGTCAGCACCCACGAGCCCATATCGCGATCGAGCGTGAAGCAATTCACGCCATGACCCGTCGTGAGCACCAGCACCGTTTGCGGCCCGTACACCGCATAACCGGCCGCCACTTGCTGCGTACCCGGTTGAAGGAAGTCCTTCTCGGTCGGGTCCGTCACGCCTTCCGGGCAACGCAGCACCGAGAAGATCGTGCCGATCGACACGTTGACGTCGATGTTCGACGAACCGTCGAGCGGGTCGAACATCAGGAGGTATTCGCCCTGCGGATAGCGGTTCGGAATGTGGAAGACGTCTTCCATCTCTTCCGAGGCCATTGCCGCCAGATGGCCGCCCCATTCGTTCGCTTCGAGCATGATCTCGTTGGAAATCACGTCGAGCTTCTTCTGCACTTCGCCCTGCACGTTCTCGCTACCGGCGCTGCCTAGCACGCCACCGAGCGCGCCCTTGGACACGGCGTGGCTGATGGACTTGCACGCACGTGCGACGACTTCGATCAGCAAACGAAGCTCGGCAGGAATGTTGTTGAATTCCCGCTGCTGTTCGATCAGATATTGGGTAAGGGTCTTGCGCCGCATGTGGGCCTCCGGAAAAGCGAAAAAGCGTACATATCGAGATGCCCGCAATTTTACTCGTAAAGCGACACTGCCCCCGCGAAAAATCCCCGGGGGCAGTGCAGTATCGGCATCGTCCGACGAACGATTCGGATTTCTCCGACGCGTTCGTGGCGTGCGAAATCAGTCGAGACCGTCGAACAGCGCGTCGTCCGGACCGATGTGCGACGGCGAGCGCCAGGCGGCGTCGCGCATGCTGTGCTGTACTTGCTTGTCCACGCCGAGCAGGATCGCGAAGATCGCCATGCGTACCGGAATGCCGTTGTCCGTCTGACGGAAGATGGCCAGACGCGGATCGTGATTCAGGTCCGTCGACAGATCGTTGGCACCCGGGCGGCTGTCGCGCGGCAGCGGGTGCATGATGATCGTGCGGCTATCGCAATACTGGTTGATCAGCGCTTCGTTGATCTGGAAGTCCGGCGTGTAGCCTTCGATGGCCTCGTCGGCAAAGCGCTCTTTCTGGATGCGCGTCGCGTAGACCACGTCTGCACCGGCCAGATCGGCGAGCGAGTTGCTCTGCACGATGACGTGGCCGTTCTGCGAGATCTGGTCGAGAATGTACGTCGGCATTTCCAGCGACGGCGGCGAGATCAGCGTGAACTTCAGGCCACGATACAGCGCGAGCAGCTTGATGAGCGAGTGCACCGTGCGGCCGTAGCGCAGGTCGCCGACCATCGCCACGTGCGCGCCGTCGACCAGCTTGCCCAGACGCGAGAACTCGCGGCCGATGGTGTACAGATCGAGAATGGCCTGACTCGGGTGTTCGCCCGGGCCGTCGCCACCGTTGATGACGGGAATGTTCGTGGCGCGCGCGAATTCGGCGACCGAGCCCTTTTCCGGGTGACGCACGACGAGCGCGTCGACGTAACCGCTCATGACACGGCTCGTGTCGTAGATCGATTCGCCCTTGGCCATCGACGAGAACGTGAAGCCGGTCGTGTCGCACACCGAGCCGCCGAGGCGGCAGAAGGCGGAGCCGAAGCTCACGCGGGTGCGGGTGCTGGCTTCGAAGAACAGATTGCCGAGTACCGCGCCTTCGAGCACGCGCGAGATCTTCTGGCGGCGCGCGATCGGCTGCATGATGTCGGCAACGTGGAACAATTCTTCCAGCGAATCGCGCGAGAACTGGTCGACGGAGATCAGATGCGGCTTGCCGTCGAGGCCCATGCGTTCACGCAGCGGCTTGTGTGCGCTTTGCGTAGATTCCGCAGACGGCGCTTCGCGACCGAGAATTTCACCGACGAATTTCTCCACGATGCTCGGCATCGTGCGATATTCGCTGGAATCTTCGGGCAGCAGCCAGGTGTCGAGGGCGCGCCGACGAACGCCGATGCGCTCGGCGAAGGTGTCGCGGGTCATGTTCAGGCGACGCATCGCGTCGCGCAGGAAAGTCTGCTGTGCACTCATGGTCGGGTCGGCAGGAATGTGTACGCGATGCGTATAATAGGCGTCGATTCGTTGTTTGTCCAGCAAAAGACGTGCTCCTCGCGGGGCCGCGCCAGCCGGGCGTTTCCGGCATTTCCGGTGTATTGCCGTACGGGTATGGAAAACCTTCTCCGCAAGCTTGACCTCACTTCTTTGCGTCTTTTCGTGGCCGTCTGCCAGGAGCGGAGCATGGCGCGTGCCGCCGAGCGCGAGTTCATCGCGCCTTCGGCGATCAGTCGTCGCATTGCCGACATCGAAGCCATCGTGGGACTCCCTCTCATCCAGCGTCACCAGCGCGGCATCACCGTCACGCCGGTGGGCGAGACGGTGCGCCGTTACGCCGAACGTATTCTAGGCACGATCGAATCGCTGGGCGCCGAACTGTCCCAATTCCATGAGGGCGCGCGCGGCAGCGTGCGCATTGCGGCCAATCTGTCGGCCATCGTGCAGTTCCTGCCGGAAGATCTGGCGGCGTTCGGGCGTGTCTTCTCCGCGGTGGATGTCGAACTCGACGAACAGCACAGCAACGAAGTGCTGCAACGCGTGTCCGAGCGCGCGGTAGACGTCGGCATCTGCAATACCCTTGAGGGCATCGAGGCGTTCACGATGGTGCCGTACCGCCGCGACCGGCTCGCCGTGATCCTGCCCGCAGGGCATCCGCTCGCGGCGCGGACCGGCGACATCCCGTTTTCCGCGTGCGTCGGCGAGACGCTGGTGGGGCTTCAGGGCAATAGCGCGCTCACGCAGATGCTGCGTCAGCAGGCGAGTGCGGCGGGCGAGTCGCTGCGTATCAAGATCCGTGTCTCCAGCCTCGACGCCCTGTGCCGCATGGCGCACGCCGGACTGGGCATCGCCATCGCCCCCGAGCAGGTGGGGCAGTTGTACGTCGGCAAGCTCGATGTCGTGGTGCGTCCGCTTACCGACGAGTGGGCGCATCGTCAGCTCTGGCTGGTCTTTCCGTCGCGTGAGCAACTTAGTGCGACGGCGTCGGCCGTGGTGAATTTCCTCGCGCAAGGGCAGGGCGCGCAGACCCGCTAAGCCTCCGGGCGCCTGCGCCTTCCTTCGCCATCGGTCACGCCCGCCTTGCCCAGACGGCACGGCAGGGCGACGACCCGGCCGCTATGCTGTCTTCCGGAGGTTATTGCCGCATGGAAGACATCATTCGTTTCGACGGCCGCGTGCTGTTTCTGTCCGACGCCCCGGCCATCGTGCGCCGCCAGTTGTCGGGCGAGTCCGTCACGCGCGCCGAGGCGGGCGTGCTGCGCGACAACGTTTCAACGGACGAAATCACGCCTGTGACCGTCATGCTGACGTACGACGAGCGGCTCGGACGCTATCCGTACGTCGGTTTCAAAGCGGGAAACGAGATGCCTGTAGGCGAGCACGAGGTGCGTCGCGGCGGCTTTCAGGTCACCGTCGCAGGCAAGCGCTATGGCAAAGGCTCGTCGCGTGAGTCGAGTCCGCTGGCGGAGTTGTCGGCAGGTATCCGTCTGATTGTCGCCGAGAGCTTCGAGCGTATCTATCAGCAGAACTGCGACAACATCGGCGTTCTGACGACGACCGATTTCGGTGTGCTCGATCGCATTCTCGCGGGCGAAGCCATTCCCATTACCGAATTCCTCAAAGGGCGCGACGCCCTCACGCAGCAGATCATCCGTAGCGGCGGTCTGCTCGCGTACAGCAAGTTTGCACAGTGGCCTGCGCCGCTCGCGCATGACGACGCGGCGAAGGCACCCGCCCAGCCCCCGCGCACCCTCGTCGAAAAGATCATGGCACGCCGCCTGCATCCGGCCACGCCGGGGGCGGAGCACGGCGACGGTGTGTTCGTGCGTGTCGACTGGCGCTTCTCGCACGACTACTTCACGGGGATGTGCGCGCATCTGATGCATCGTGCGTTCGGCGAACCGGCGGCGCTGCACGATCCGGCGCGCATTATCGCGTTTCAGGACCATCTGGTCCTGGCGGCGCAGAGCGTCCCGCACGTCTCGCAAGGGTTGTTGCCCGGCGTCGCGAATCTGACCAGCGGTCATCGCGAGTTCGTCGCGCGCTACCCGGTACTGGCGCACGGGCAACTCGCAGACGACGGTGAACGCGGCGCCGACGGCATCTGCCACGCCCTCATGGCCGAGCGCTACGCGCTGCCCGGCCAGATCGTGATCGGCACCGACTCGCACACGCCGCATGCGGGCGCACTCGGCTGCCTCGCGTTCGGCGCAGGGGCTACGGACATCGCGAACAGTTGGGTGACGGGCTATGTGCGCTGCAAGGTGCCGCAGACGTTGCGCATCGAGATCGACGGCGACCTCGCGCCGGGTGTAACGGCCAAGGACATCGTGCTCCATCTGCTGCGCCTCGACGCCATCCGCAGCGGCGGCGCCATCGGCCTCGTCTTCGAATATGCGGGCAGCGCCGTGCAGGCCATGTCGGTCGACGAGCGCGCCACGCTGACCAATATGGTGGCGGAGCTGGGCGGCTTTACCGGCATCGTCGCACCGGATGAGAAAACGGTGGCATTCCTCAAAGAACGGCGGGGCATCGACTTCACGCTCGAACCGTGGATGACGAGCGACGTCGGCGCGCACTATCGCGACGTGATCCGCATCGACGCCGCCACGCTCACGCCGATGCTCGCGCGTCCGGGCGACCCCGGCAACGGCGTGGCGCTCGCCGAACTGGACGCCCCCGTCGTCATCGACATCGCCTACGGCGGCTCCTGCACCGCAGGCAAGCGCGACGACTTCGACGCCTATCACGACGTCCTCGCGTGGGGCGTCGCCCATGGACTGCGCGTCGCACAGGGGCGGTCGCTGTTCCTGCAATTCGGCACGATGGACGTGCGCGCCTATTGCGAAGCGCAAGGCTATCTGAAGACGTTCGAGGACGCGGGCGTGACGCTCATCATGCCCGGCTGCGGCGCGTGTGCGAACTGCGGACCGGGGCAATCGACGTCTTCCGATCAGGTCACGATCAGCGCGATCAATCGCAACTTTCCGGGGCGCTCGGGACCGGGCAGCGTCTGGCTCGCGAGTCCCTATACGGTCGCGGCGAGCGCACTGGCGGGGCGCATCGTCAGCTTCGACGAATTGAAAGCGACGGCATTGCAGTAACGCGCGTCGCGACGGTTTCGCTGCGTGCGATGCATGCCGCGGCACGGCGACGATTCGACACGATGTGCTGCGTACGGTCGCATCGGAAAGCGGCTGTGCCGTTGTTGGTGAACATCGCAATTTTTCGCGGTGCGTGGCAAAGGTGACTGGCGCGGTGTCATTCGTGGCACAATTTCGGCCTCGCGCCTGTCGATTCATGGTGTATCCGATGTCCGAAGAGACGTCGGACTGTGAGCAGTTCGGCCATGACCGAACGGGCCCGGAGACGATTTCCATGCCATCCCCCGACGTATCAATGCCTTCCATACCTCACGCCGCTCAAGCAACGACAGCGGCAACCCGCCTGAGCGCGGGCGACATTTCCGCCCGTCTCGACCGTCTGCCCCCGACCCGCACTGTCTGGAAACTGGTGGTGCTGCTTAGTCTCGGTTTCTTCTTCGAACTCTACGACCTGCTCTACACCGGCTACATCGCACCGGGGCTGGTGAAGAGCGGCATCCTCACGCCTACGACACCGGGCCTGTTCGGCACGACCGGTGTGGCGAGCTTTATCGCCGCGCTGTTCTCCGGCCTGTTCATCGGCACCATTGCGTGCGGCTTTCTCGCTGACCGCTTCGGGCGTCGCGCGGTGTTTACCGGCTCACTGCTCTGGTACACCGTCGCCAACGTCATCATGGCGTTTCAGGAGACGGCCACCGGCGTGAACTTCTGGCGCTTCGTGGTGGGCCTCGGCATCGGCGTGGAACTGGTGACGATCGGCACTTACATCGCGGAACTCGTACCCAAACAGATTCGCGGGCGTGCCTTTGCGTGCGAACAGGCCGTCGGTTTCACGGCGGTACCGGTCGTGGCGCTGCTGGCGTATTGGCTCGTGCCGCGCGAATTCCTCGGTCTGGAAGGCTGGCGCTGGGTGGTGCTCATCGGCGCGCACGGTGCGGTGTTCGTCTGGTGGATTCGCCGTGCCCTGCCGGAGAGCCCGCGCTGGCTGGCGCAGAAGGGGCGTCTGGATGAAGCGGAGCGGGTGCTCAGCGCGCTCGAAGCGAAGGTCGAACGCGAGTACGGCAGGCCGTTGCCCCCGCCGGGCGTGCCGGAGCCGGTCGTGCCCAAGAGCGCGTTTCGCGACATGTGGGTGCCGCCGTATCGCAAGCGCGCCATCATGATGATTCTGTTCAACATCTTCCAGACGGTCGGCTTCTACGGCTTTGCGAACTGGGTGCCGACGCTGCTGATCAAGCAGGGCATCACGGTGACGACGAGTCTCGCGTATTCGAGCGTGATCGCACTGGCCGCACCGGTCGGCCCGCTGATCGGGCTGTGGATGGCCGACAAGGTCGAGCGCAAGCACGCCATCGTGTGGACGGCCGGTATCGGCATCGTGTGCGGGATGGTGTTCTCGCAAGTCACGTCGTCGGTGATGCTGATCGCGATGGGCATTGGCCTGACGCTCGCGAACAACATCATGTCGTACAGCTATCACGCGTATCAGACGGAGTTATTCCCCACGGGCATTCGCGCGCGGGCGGTGGGTTTCGTCTATTCGTGGAGCCGCTTCTCGGCGATTTTTACGGCGTTTCTGATTGCGTCGGTGCTGCGCAATTTCGGCGTGACCGGTGTGTTCGCGTTCATCTCGTGCGCCATGCTGATCGTCATGCTCGTGATCGGCCTGATGGGACCGCGCACGAAGGACATCGCGCTGGAGAAGATTTCGCAGTAAATCGTGCCTCACGCTGACGAGGGCGATTCCCCATCCCTTCGTCGTGCGAGCGCTCACCGCAACCGGAGATCCCGATCATGGCGGACTTGCAAACCGAAGCGGCCTACCAGGCCAATGCCGAACGCTTGGGAAGGGACGGCGCGACGCCGCACCTGTCAGGGTTGACAGGTGCGCAAATGCATTTCGTCGCCTAGACTGCGCTCCAAATGGCGCGCATCCATCAGCACCGTGAGAGATGGCAACTTGCGCGCCTATGCGGGTGACAGCGGGACACGCTCGCGGCAACGACTCGGAATTGCAGAGCAGAAGTCGGGAGGTAGCGCATGGAAGAGTTCATTCTCCTTTCGCGCGGTGATCTCGTGCCGCCAGTTTCCGTCGACAGCCGCTATCCAAGGGTGATGATCGACGAGCAGGGCGCGCCCGAACGCGCGGCATTGCACTACGACGGTTGCATGAAGTCGTGGTGCTACGACGGCGAGGAAAAGCGGCGCTTTCTGCCTGTCGACGTGCGTCTGGATGTCGTGGAGGGCTCGCCCCACTGGTGGAGCGTGCGCGCGGAAGTTCGCTCGCCGGTCGCCTCTCACGCGGCGTTCGACGAGTCGCTGCGCCTCACGTTTCACTCGCACCTGCCCAACGGCACCTACGAGATCGAGAGTCCACCGGACGCCGACGTGATGATGATCTATCAACTCACGTTTCGCGATCCGCCCGCCTACCCGGGGCAAGACGTGCACATCACCGTTAGTGCGATGAGCGGCAAGGTGAAATTATGCAACGATCCCGCCAACTTTCTCATGGGCGGGACGTTCGAGGATGTGATGATTCCCGTGCCGGCGCTGCGGCCGTTGATCGGTGCGGGGCCGCGCTGGCCATACAAGCTTCGCCTGACCTGCGGATACTTCGAAGTCATGCGGCCGTGACGGCGATCGCCCTCGGCCGCATGCCTTTGACATCGATCAGGCGAGCGCCTTTTCGACGATCTCGCGCACGTCTTTCGACAGCGCCTGATGCTGCGCCACTTGCTGCAAGGCGTCACGCATGCGCTCGCGCAGCGTCGGCGTGTACTTGCGCCAGCGGTCGAGCACGCGCGCCAGTCGTGCGGCGACCTGCGGGTTGAGCGCGTCGAGCGCCAGCACCTGCTCGGCCCAGAACCGATAGCCCGAACCGTCGGTGGCGTGGAACTGCGCCGGATTGCCGCTGCAGAAGCTGAAGATCAGCGAGCGGGCGCGGTTCGGCTTCTTCAGCGTGAAGGCCGGATGCCCCATCAGCGCACGCACCGCATCGATCACACAGTGGCTGCCGTCGCCGCGCTGCATCGCCTGAAGTGCAAACCACTTGTCGATGGCGAGCGGCTCGTTCTCGAAGCGTTGATAAAAGTCCACGAGCGCTTCGGCGGCGTGGTTCGTACCATGCGTGGCGTCGCCTTCACGTGCCGCACCGCCGCGTTGCACCAGCGCGGTGAGTGCGGAGAAGCGGTCGGTCATGTTATCGGCCGTGTCGTATTGCGTGCGGGCGGTTTGCGCCACACCTGCGTCCGACAGTTCCATCAGATACGACAGGGCAAGGTTCTTCAGCGCACGCTCACCCGCCGATGCGGCGTCGGGCTGATACGGGCCCGGCACACGATGGTTGTGATATGCCGCGAGCCATTCCGTATGCAGCGATGCGGCCAGACGTTGACGCAGATACTGACGCGCGGCATGAATGGCGGCCGGATCGATCTCCGTCATCTGTTCGCCGAGATACGACTCAGCGGGCAGCGTCAGCGCCTGCGCGCGGAACGCCGGATCGAGCGTTTCGTCGCGCAGCACCTGGCGGAAGGCCTCGAGCACATAGCTGTCCACGCTCGGCAACTGGCCCATCTGAATCGATTCGACGAGGGCGAGCAACTGACGCGTCGCCAGACGCTGCCCGGCTTCCCATCGATTGAACGGATCGCTGTCGTGCGCCATCAGGAACGCGAGTTCGTCGATGGTGTACTCGTGTTCGACGATCACCGGTGCCGAGAAGCCGCGCAGCAGCGACGGCATCGGCGTGTGGGCGACGTCGACAAAGGTGAAGCTTTGACGCTCCTGCGTGAAGTCGAGCACGCGCGTGGTGGACGCAGGTGCGTCGGCAGCTTCACCGTCGAGGCGCAGCACCATGTCGCGGCCGTCGCGATCGAGCAGACCCACAGCGAACGGAATGTGGAACGGTTGCTTGACGAGCGTTTCGTCGTGCAACTCGACGCCGACCTTCGGGCAGCGTTGCGTCAGCGTGAGCGTGTACGTGCGGGCGGCTTCGTCGTAGACGGCATCGACCGTCACACGCGGCGTACCGGCCTGGCTGTACCAGCGGCCGAATTGCGTGAGGTCGCGCTGGTTGGCGTCGGCCATCGCGGCGCGGAAGTCGTCGCACGTGACGGCCTGCCCGTCGTGACGCTCGAAGTACAGATCCATGCCGCGACGGAAGCCGTCACGGCCGAGTAACGTCTGATACATGCGCACGACTTCGGCGCCCTTCTCGTAGACGGTGACCGTATAGAAGTTGTTGATTTCGACGTAGCTCTCGGGGCGTACCGGGTGCGCCATCGGACCGGCGTCTTCCGGGAACTGCGCCTGATGCAGCACGCGCACGTCGTCGATGCGCTTCACGGCGCGTCCCGACTCGGAGCCCATCATGTCGGCGGAGAATTCCTGATCGCGGAACACCGTCAGGCCTTCCTTGAGGCTCAACTGGAACCAGTCGCGGCAGGTCACGCGGTTGCCGGTCCAGTTGTGGAAATACTCGTGACCCACCACCGCTTCGATGTTGCCGAAGTCGTCGTCCGTCGCCGTTGCGGCATCGGCCAGCACATACTTCGTGTTGAAGATGTTCAGCCCCTTGTTCTCCATCGCGCCCATGTTGAAGTCGCTCACGGCGACGATCATGAAGCGATCGAGATCGAGCACGCGGCCGAAACGCGACTCGTCCCAGCGGATCGAGTTGACGAGCGAATGCATGGCGTGTTCGGTCTTGTCCAGATCCTGCGGCTGCACCCAGACCTGAAGGAGCTTTTCGCGGCCGTCGCCAGCGACGATGCGTTCCTCACGGCAAACCAGACGTCCGGCGACCAGCGCGAACAGATAGCTCGGCTTCTTGAACGGATCGTCCCAGACGGCGAAATGGCGTCCGTCCGGCAGATCGCCCTTATCGATCAGATTGCCGTTGGCAAGCAGCACCGGATACGTCTCGCGCTCGGCACGCAACGTGACGGTGTACGTCGCCATTACATCGGGACGGTCGAGGACGTAGGTGATCTTGCGGAAGCCCTCGGCTTCGCATTGCGTGAAGAAGTTGCCGCCGGAAACGTACAGCCCCATGAGCGACGTGTTCTCTTGCGGACGGCAGCGGGTGACCAGCGTGAGTTCGAACGTTTCGGGCGGTGCAACGACGGTGAGCGTTTCTTCGCCGGTGCGGTAGCCGGACCACGGCTTGCCGTCGATCTCGATGCTGACCAGTTGCAGGCCCTGGCCCACCAGTTCGAGATCGGCGCCGGCGCCGGCCGGATTGCGGTGGATGCGCAATCGGCTGGTCACGGTGGTCACGTCGGGGGCGAGGTCGAAGTCGAGTTGGACGGTGTCGATCAGATACGCCGGGGGCGTATAGTCGGAACGTTCGATGACACCTGCGAGGTCGGTTCTGAGCATGGACGGTTATGTGCGGACGGCCAGGGATTCACAAATTGTAACGGAGTGGCGCGCGCTTAGTGTCCGAGCTGTTAATTTGCCGAATTTTCGTTCGACGCAACCGTCAAACGATTCGGATGTGCGCGAGATGCCGTCCTATGCTTAAATCGTCGCAAGATAATGACCAGTCAGGCTGATGAGGCGCGGCAGTGCTGAGGCGCCTTACAGCAGGTTTCGGAATCGGGAGTCCTGAATCATGTGGAAACGATGGGGAATGGCGACGTTGGCCGTCGCCAGCGTGTTGCTGGCCGGATGCGCCAGCACGGTGACCAGTCAGGTCACGGCGTTCGGCACTTCGCCGGGCTTCGAGGGGCCGCGCACCTATGCGTTCACGCGCACCCCCGAGCAGCAGAACAATCAGGAGCATGCAACGTACGAGCAGTGGCTGCGTACGCGTCTCGCGGGGGACGGTTTCAGTGAGCAAAGTCCATCGAGCGCGCACTATCTGATCGGCATGTCCTACGGCATTACGCAGCAGGTGATGCGCGTGACGGAACCGGCCTATGACCCGATGTTCGCCCCCGGTCCGTGGGGCCCGTGGGGACGGCCGTGGGGCTGGTACGGTTATCCCTACGGTGGGCCGCCGGCGTACGTCCAGCGCGATTACCCGTACGGTCTGGCTGGATTGCAACTGCGCTTCACGGATCGTCCCACGGGCAAGGAGGTGTATCGCGTGCAGGCCGAGACGAGCGATGCCGGAACGTCGATGGCCTCCGCGATGCCGTTCCTGATCGATGCGGCGCTCAAACAACTGCCGTTCCCGAGCGGGCGAACCGTCAACGTCCAGCAGAAAGTCGGGCAGTGATGTGCCGACGGATGTGAGGGATACAAGAAAAGACCGGCCGATCCCAGGCCGGTCTTTTTCGTTGATCGCCATTATCGCGTCGTGACGCGTCGTGACGCGCTGTGATTGCGCAGTGCTTACTGTATCAGCGTGATGATGCCGAGCACGAGGAAGATCACGGCCGCCACGGCATGCACGGCGCGGGTCGGCAAGCGTCCCGAGAACTTGTGGCCGACGAGTACGGCAGGCACGTTCGCGAGCATCATGCCGAGCGTCGTGCCCGCCACGACACCGAAGAAGTCCTGATAGCGCGCGGCGAGCATCACCGTTGCGATTTGCGTCTTGTCGCCCATTTCGGCAATGAAGAACGTGATGACGGTCGAGACGAACACGCCGAACTTGCGACGCGTGTTGGTCTCTTCGTCGTCGAGCTTGTCGGGGATGAGAATCCAGATCGCCATGCCGATGAAGGAGGCCACGACGGCCCATTTCATGATGGTGGGACTGATGGCCGTCGACAGCCATTCGCCGACCGCCCCGGCAAAGCCGTGATTGACGAGCGTGGCGACGAAAATGCCGAGAATGATCGGTACGGGCTTCTTGAAGCGCGCAGCGAGCACAAGGGACAACAATTGGGTTTTATCGCCGATTTCGGCAAGCGCGACCACACCGGTCGATACGAGGAATGGGGACACCTTATTTTTCTCCGCCGGGCCGTGTACATGCGAGCCAATGACAATGCATCCCGGCCCGGGTGGCGGAAGCATCGTCATCGGTCTCGCCAGGCCCGAGGGCTGCGCACGCCATAGCCGGAACCGGCCAAGTCTGTTGACGTACGCCCCTGCCGAAGACTGATGTCTATGACAGGGCGGCTACTCCCCAATGAATCGAAGCGGATTATAGCATCGGCGCAGGGCGATCGCGCAAGCGACGTTTGCGTGACATCGCGGCCAACGGCGACGCCATTGCAAAAAGCAAAAAAGGGCAGCCACTGGCTGCCCAAGGAGATCCCCGACCGTTTGCCCCTTGCGCACGGTCGGCGACTACGAGGGCGCGTGCGCCGCCAGAGCGACGACGCCCACGTCCTCGTGTAAGAGATCGGGCCTGCGGCATGCACTAACAGACCGGATCGGTGCAACGACTGCGATCAGTGCATCGGGCGCTCAGGTGGTCAGGTGGTCAGGCGGCCACGCGGCGATGGACCGGCTTGCCTGCGGCATACGTCGTGGCAATCGCGCGATCGTCGCCGAGCATGGCGAACGCAAACAGCAACTCTTCGAGCGATTCGACCAGCGCCGTACGACGCGCGAGCAACGGCGTCGCCTTCGGATCGAGCACTACGAAGTCGGCCTCGGCGCCCACGGCGAGCGTGCCGATGGTGCCGTGCAGATCCAGCGCGTGCGCGGCGCCCTCGGTCGCGAGGTAGAACATGCGTTCGGCCGAGAGGTGATAGCCCGACAGACGCGCGACCTTGTGCGCTTCGTTCATCGTCTGCAACATCGAGAACGTGGAGCCGCCGCCCACGTCGGTCGCGAGCGTGACCGGCATGCGCGTCGCTTCGGCGGCGGCAAAGTCGAACAGGCCGCTGCCGAGGAACTGGTTGGACGTCGGGCAATGCGCGGCCACCGTTCCCGTCTCGAACATACGGCGGCGATCGTGCTCGTCGAGCCAGATGCAGTGACCGTACACGGCGCGCTTGCGCAGCAGCTTGTAGTGATCGTAGACGTCGAGATAGCTGCGGTGTCCGGGGAACAGCGAGCGCACCCATTCGACTTCGTCGGTGTTCTCGGCGACATGGCTCTGGATGAACACGTCCTCATACTGCTCGGCGAGTTCGCCGCAAACGCCCAACTGCGCCTCGGTCGAGGTCGGCGCGAAGCGCGGCGTGAGCGCATACAACTGACGCCCCTTGTTGTGCCAGCGCTGAATCAGCGCTTCGCTGTCGCGTGCGCCGGCCTCGGCCGTGTCGCGCAGGAACTCGGGGCAGTTGCGATCCATCATCACCTTGCCCGCGATCATGCGCAGGTCGCGCGAATCGCTTTCCTTGAAGAACGCGTCGGCCGAGCCCGGGTGCACCGTGCAGTACACCAATGCGCTCGTGGTGCCGCCGCGCAGCAGTTCGTCGAGGAAGAACTGCGCAACGTCTGCCGCATATTCCGGATTCTCGAAACGGCGCTCGGTCGGAAACGTGTACTTCTCGAGCCAGGGCAACAGCCCCGGCGCGGGCGACGCGATCATGTCCGTCTGCGGATAGTGAATGTGCGTGTCGATGAAGCCGGGTGTGACGACCTTGTCGCGCAGGTCCTCGATGGGCGTCCCGGCGGGCAGCGTCGGTGCGACCCTGGCGTAATCGCCAACGGCCGTGATGCGGCCGTTCTCGAACGCGACGATCCCGTCCGCGTGGTGCACGGTGCCGGGCGTGCCGTCGAGATAGGCGCGCGCAGAATCGTGCGTGAAGTAGACCAGTTGCGCGCGGACGGCGCGCAGGGCCTGCGGCGTCGTGTGTGTGGTGGACATTAGCGGGGTCCTTGTGTCGTTACATTTGCGTGAGCAGCAGCACTGCGAGCGCGGCGACGATCCACATCGCAGGCTTGATTTCCTTGACGCGTCCCGTGAATAGTTTGAGGACGACGAAGGCGAGGAAACTGTAGGCGATGCCGTCGGTAATCGAATACGAAATCGGAATCATCACGAGCGCGATGAAACTCGGGATGGCTTCGTCCATGCGATGCCATTCGATGCGCGCCACAGATTCCATCATAAACACACCGACGAGAATCAGCGCCGGGGCCGTGGCGATGGCGGGCACGAGCGAGAGCATCGGCGACAGGAACAGGAACGGCAGGAACAGCAGCGCGCAGACGACAGCGGTCAGGCCGGTGCGCCCGCCCTGTGCGATGCCCGCCGCCGACTCGATGTAGGCGTTGGCCGGGCTCGTGCCGAGCGGGCCGGAGATCAGCACCGAGAACGAGTCGACGATCATCGCCTGACGCATATTGCGCGGATTGCCGTCGCGATCCTTCATATTGCCCGCTTCGGCAATGCTCATGAAGGTCGAGAGGGTATCAAAGAACGCGGTGAAGAGCATCACGAAGATGAAGGGCATATACGCCACCTTCAGCGCGCCCAGCAAGTCGAGCTGGCCGATGCCGGAGAAGTCCGGTGCGGCGAAGAAGCCCTGAAAGTTCACCAGCGTGGCCGTCGCGATTTCCTTGGGGAAATAGCCGCTGCCGTCACCCCAGAGGCGACCGATGGGCACGGCCATGAGGGTGGTGACGACGATACCGATCATCAGCGCGCCGTTCACGCGGCGTGCGACGAGCACGGTCGTGAGCGCAAGGCCGATGAGGAACGTGACGGTCGGCGGCGACAGGTGCGCCAGGCGCACGACCGTGACCGGGTCGCTGACCACGAGCTTCGCGTTGACCAGACCGATCACCGTAATGAACAGACCGATGCCGCACGAGATCGCGTAGCGCAGGTTCGCAGGAATGGCTTCGACGACGAAGCGCCGCACGTTGAGCGCGGCGAGCAGCGCGAAGAGGATCCCTGACCAGAACACGCAGCCCAGCGCTGTCTGCCAGGGCATGCCCACGCCGTGCACCATCGTGAAGGCGAACAGGGCGTTCAGGCCCATGCCCGGCGCGACCAGTACCGGGTTGCGCGCGTAGAGTCCCATCGCACAGCTGCCGAAGAAGCTGATGAGCACGGTCGCGGTGAGTGCCGCAGGGAAGGCCATGCCCGTCTTCGACAGAATGGCCGGGTTCACGACGATGATGTACATCGCCGCGAGGAAAGTCGTGATACCCGCTATCACTTCGGTGCGGAACGTGGAGCCGAGCGCGGTGATACCGAAATAGCGATCGAGTGTCGACGTCGGCTGCGCGCCCGCCACGCGCGTGTTGCCGTGTGCCGCATCCGGCGCTGCATCGATTGCGACATTACTCGCCGGGGGGCTGAGCGATGAGTCCATGGGGTGTTGTCTCCGATATTTTCTGTGTGATGAGCGCCCGGCGTTGCGCGGTGTGGGGGCACCTTGCGACGTGTATCAGGGCACGCTCGAAAAATAGCATCGGGTCCCGGCGAAAATATTCCTTATGGGGAATGTTCCACATCATCGGGAGGTAATGTGGCGAGGCGGTCACACCTCGATTTACGTCGCGCAGGCATAAAAAAAACGCCCGACTGATTCGGGCGTTTGACGTCAGGCGAAGCACGCGAGCGATCAGGCGGTCTGTGCAGCCCTGAATCGGTCCAGTTCGCCGACCAGGCGGCGCTTCTCGCTGTCGTCGACGAACGAGGCTTCGAAGCTGTTCCTTGCCATCGTGTAAGCGTCTTCCAGGGTCATGTCGAGGGCGTCGAACGTCGCGAGGAAGTTCTCATTGAGATAGCCGCCGAAGTAAGCGGGGTCGTCCGAGTTGATCGTCACTGCCAGCCCGCGTTTGAGCAACTGGTGCAGCGTGTGCTGTCCCATGTGATCGAACACTTTGAGACGCACGTTCGAGAGCGGGCACACCGTCAGCGCGATCTTCTCGCGGGCCAGACGATCGAGCAGCGCTTCGTCTTCGATGGCGCGCACGCCATGATCGACGCGCTCCACGTGCAGCATGTCCAGTGCTTCGTGAATGTACGCGGGCGGGCCTTCCTCGCCAGCGTGCGCCACGATACGCAGCCCGAGCGCACGGCAGCGCTCGAAGACACGCGCGAACTTGTTGGGCGGGTGGCCCTGTTCCGACGAGTCGAGGCCCACACCCACGAGACGATGGCCGTGGCTGTTGAAATACGGCAGCGCCGTTTCCAGCGTTTGCAGGGCGTCTTCTTCGGGCAAGTGGCGCAGGAAGCACAGAATCAGACGGCTCGTGATGCCGTGCTGCGCTTGCGCTTCGGCCAGTGCACGTTCGATGCCGTTCACGACGGTGGCCATCGACACACCGCGCGACGTATGCGTTTGCGGGTCGAAGAAAATTTCCGTGTGACGGATGTTGTCGGCGGCGGCGCGCGTCATGTAGGCGCGCGTCATGTCGTAGAAATCGTCTTCGGTGAGCAGCACACTCGCACCGGCGTAATAGATGTCCAGAAAGGACTGGAGGTCGGTGAATGCGTACGCGTCGCGCAGGGCTTCGACGCTCGGATACGGCAGCTTCACCTGATTTCGCTGCGCGAGCTGGAAGATCAGCTCGGGTTCCAGCGTGCCCTCGATGTGCAGATGCAGCTCCGCCTTGGGCATGGCGCAAAGGGTCTTGGCGAGTTCTGGCGTGAGGGGCATGGTGTGTCTTTGTGAGGGGGGATGGGCGGGATTTTACCGTCGTAGGCGCCTGTCGTGCATTGGCGCGTCGGGCGCTCGCTTCGGTGTCCGGGGAGACGGACGGCGTCTCAGGCAGGCAAGCCGCTGTCCTGCGCGCCGGCCGGTGCACTCTGACGCATCTGTTGCTCGCGCACACGTAGCAGTTGTGCCGTTACCGCAATCGCAATCGTCGCGGGGGCTTTGCCGGAGATGCCTGCCACGCCGATGGGGCAGATCATCTGTTCGAAGCGCTCGGGCGGCACGCCCCGGTCGCGCAGGCGATGCTCGAACTGGCGGCGCTTGGTCATCGACCCGATCAGCCCGAAATAGGCGAAATCGTCACGTTTGAAGATCTCCTCGCACAGACGCTGGTCGAGCGCATGGTTGTGCGTCATGACGAGGAAGAACGCGCCCGGCGGCGCGTCGGTGACGACGGCCTCGGGCGTGTCCGTGGACTCCACGACGGTATTCGGCGGCACTGTCTCGGGGAACGTTTCGGTGCGCTCGTCGGCCCACGTGACGCGGCACGGCAGCGTGGCGAGCACCTGCACGATGGCCTGTCCGACGTGTCCCGCACCAAACAGCACGATGTGAAAGTCGCTCGGCGCGAGACGCTCGCTCAGCCATAGCCAGCCGTCGCTGCCCTGCCAGAAGGAGCAGGCGGCGTCGTCGGCGTCGCGGGTGAGCGTGTGCGGGTGAGCGAGAGGTTCGTCAGCGTCGAGTTCGGTCAGCATGACCGGCCCGCCCTGATGCTGACTGGCAGCGGCGTCTGCGCCGGGCGCACCGAAGGCTACGCTGCGCAGGCTCGCCTCTCCGGCCGCCAGACGCTTGTGCAACGCGCTCACCCAGGCCAGATCGCTCAGTGTGAGCACCTCGAAGGCGAGGGTCACGGCACCGCCGCAACACTGCCCGAGGCTCGGGCCAAGGGCGAAGCGTTCAACGTGACGCGCGCCTTGCTGTCCATACTGACGCAGCAACTGACGGGCGACGTCCATCGCCCGCCATTCAAGATGACCGCCGCCGATGGTCTCCCACACGTGTTCGCGCGTGACGAGCAGGTGGGTGCCCGCTTCGCGCGGTGCAGATCCTTCCACGCGCGCGATCGTCACCAATACGGCGGCTTCACCGCGTACGAGCAGTTTGTGGGCGGCGTCGACCCAGCGATGCATCAGGCGGCGCTCCGCGTGCGCAACTCGGTAATCGCCATGAGCAGCGCTTCGGACGTGGCCGGGGCGTTCAGCACCGGTTCGTCGCGATAGTCGTTCACGCTGGCCACGGCGTCGCGCAACGCGTTGAAGACCGAGAACGGCAGCAGCAGCGGCGGTTCGCCGACCGCTTTGGAGCGGTGGATCGAGTCCATCACGTTGGCGTTCTCGAACAGGTTCACGCGGAAGTCCGTGGGGCAATCGCTGATGGCGGGGATCTTGTACGTGGAGGGGGCGTGCGTCATGAGCTTGCCGTCCTTGTTCCACCACAGTTCTTCCGTCGTCAGCCAGCCCATGCCCTGAATGAACGCACCTTCGACCTGCCCGATGTCGAGCGCCGGGTTGATCGACTTGCCTGCGTCGTGCAGCACGTCGGCGCGCAGCAGACGCCATTCGCCGGTGAGCGTGTCGAGGATGACTTCCGAGACCGCCGCGCCGTACGCGAAGTAGTAGAACGGGTTGCCGTTCATGGTCTTGGCATCCCACGACAGGCCCGGCGTAGCGTAGAAGCCGTCCGACCAGAGTTGCACGCGCGCCCAGTAGGCCGCTTCCACGAGGTCGGGGAAGGGGATGTGATTCCCGTTCGCGCTGACGACATCGTTGGCGAACGTCACTTCTTCGGCTGCGCAGCCGTACTTCTTGGCCGCGAATTCCGCCAGTCGCTGACGGATTTGCCACGCGGCGTTCTGTGCGGCCTTGCCGTTCAGGTCCGCGCCGGTCGAGGCTGCGGTGGCCGACGTGTTCGCGACCTTGGTCGTGTCGGTTGCCGTGACACGCACGTGCGAGAGGTCGACGCCCAACTCGTGCGCCACGACCTGCGCGACCTTGGTGTTCAGACCCTGACCCATCTCCGTGCCGCCGTGGTTCACGAGCATCGAGCCGTCGCGGTAGACGTGCACGAGGGCGCCAGCCTGATTGAAGGCCTGCACGTTGAACGAGATACCGAACTTGAGCGGGGTGAGCGCAAGGCCCTTGCGCAGTACCGGACTCGTACGGTTGAATGCCCGCACGGCGTCGCGCCGCGCACGATAGTCGCTTGTCTGTTCCAGTTCGGCGACCAGTTCGTGGATGATGTTGTGCTTGACGAGTTGCCCGTACGGCGTGGTGTTGCGCTCGGTCTTGCCGTAGAAGTTCACGCGGCGTACGTCGAGGGCGTCGCGGCCCAGACGTCGCGCGATGGCGTCCTGCACCACCTCCATGATGAGCGCGCCTTGCGGGCCGCCGAAGCCCCGGAAGGCGGTGTTCGACTGCGTGTTCGTCTTGCCGCACAGGGCGCGCAGATCGGCATCCGGCACGAAATAGGCGTTATCGAAGTGGCAGATGGCGCGCGTGGCGACCGGGCCGGACAGGTCGGCCGAGAAGCCTGCGCGCAGCGTCATGTCGACCTTCGCGCCGGTGATGCGGCCATCGTCGTCGAAGCCGACGTCGTATTCGAAGTAGAACCCGTGACGCTTGCCCGTCATCATGAAGTCGTCGTCACGATCCAGACGCAGCTTGACGGGCCGCTTCAGACGCGAGGCGCACAGCGCGGCCACGCACGCGAACAGACCCGATTGCGATTCCTTGCCACCGAAGCCGCCGCCCATGCGTCGGCACTCGACGTGCACCTGGTGGCTATGCCAGCCCAGCGCGTGGGAGACGAGCGCCTGCATCTCGCTCGGGTGCTGCGTCGAGCAATAAAGGTGGATGCCGTCGTTTTCCTTGGGGATGGCGTACGAGATCTGACCTTCGAGATAGAACTGTTCCTGCCCGTTGCATTCGAACGTCCCGCTGATGCGATGGGGCGAGGCTCGGAGGGCGGCATCGGCGTCACCACGGCGCAACTGCATCGGCGGGAGTACCCCCGCGCCAGCGGCCTTGGCAGCCTGCGGCGTGAGAATCGCGGGCAGGTCTTCGTACTCGCCCTTGGCGAGACGTGCGGCGCGACGGGCGGCGTCGTGCGATTCGGCGACCACGGCGAACATCGGCTGGCCGATGTACTGGACGACACCGTCCGCGAGGATCGGATCGTCGTGGATGACCGGGCCACAATCGTTCACACCGGGGATGTCGGCGGCGGTGAGCACGGCGACGACGCCCGGCGCGCGGCGCACGGCGTCGAGATCGAGCGAGAGAATGCGGGCGTGCGCCTTGGGCGACGGGCCGAGCGCGCAGTGCAGCGTGCCTTGCAGCTCGGGAATGTCGTCGGTGTAGGTGGCTTCGCCAGCGACGTGAAGCTCGGCCGACTCATGCGGACGCGAGCGGCCAACTTGTGCAGCGGTCTGTGCGGTCTGCGTCATGAAGCCTTCGACTTGCGTGTTCATGGGCGGCTCCGGTTAGACGTTGGCGAACGCGTTGACTTCGTGTGCCGCAAGCGGCGCGTCGTTGCGCGTTTCCAGGAAAAAACGATACAGCAGATTCTGCGCACCGGCCAGTCGGTAAGCGCTCGTCGCGCGCATGTCCGAGAGCGGCTGATAGTCCGTCGGCAGGGCGGCCATCCCAGCGCGTACGGTCGCTTCTGTCCACGGCTGGCCGTTCAGCGCGGCTTCGATGGCGCTGCCGCGCTTGGGCGTCGCTGCCATGCCGCCGAAGGCGATACGGGCCGAGCGCACGATGTCGCCGTCGAGTTCGATCGCGAACGCAGCGCATACGGCGGAGATGTCCTGATCGAAGCGTTTCGCGAGTTTGTACGTGCGAAAACGTTGTGCCGATGCGGGCAGCGGCACGCGAATCCCCTGCACGAACTCGCCCGCTTCGAGGGCGTTCGTCTGATAAGCGAGATAGAAGTCTTCGAGCGGCATTTCACGCACCACGCCTTCGCGGTGCAGCACGATGCGCGTGCCGAGCACGATCAGCGCGGGCATCGAGTCACCGATGGGCGAGCCGTTCGCGACGTTGCCGCCCAGTGTCCCGGCGTTGCGGATCGGGAACGAGGCGAAGCGCTGACGCAGTTCGGCCAGATCCGGGTAGTGGTTGACGAGCGCATCGAACGCATCGTTGAGCAAGGCGCCCGCACCGACATAGATGCCGTTCGGACCCTCGGAGATCTCGCGCAGTTCCGCCAGCTGTCCGATGTAGATCAGATGCTTCAGTTCGCGGAATTGCTTCGTCACCCACAGGCCGACGTCGGTACTGCCCGCGAGAATGCGTGCGTCCGGATAGGCGGCGCGCAGACGGCCCAGTTCGGCGAGCGTGCGCGGTGCGCGGAAGACGTGACCGTCGTGCTCATACGAGAGCGTGTCGCCGCGTTGCAGCGCCTGCAACTGCTCGGCGAGCGCCTTGCGGTCGAACTCGTGACGCGGCAGGTCGTACATCTTCTGGGCGGCGTCTACGATGGGGCGGTAGCCCGTGCAGCGGCACAGGTTGCCCGACAGGACGTCGTCGATCTCGCGGCGGCTCGGGCACCCGGCGTCGACCGGACGGTTCAGATACATCGCCCATAGCGACATCACGAAGCCGGGCGTGCAGAAACCGCACTGCGAGGCATGGCAATCCACCAGCGCCTGCTGCACCGGATGCAGCGTGCCGTCGGCGTGGCGCAGGTCTTCGACCGTGAAGAGGGCTTTGCCGTCGAGCGTGGGCAGGAACTGGATGCAGGCGTTGACCGCGCGCAGCGCCACATTGCCATCGTTGGCCAACTCGCCGATCACGACCGTGCAAGCGCCGCAATCGCCCTCGGCACAGCCTTCTTTGGTGCCGGTGCAGTGCAGGTCTTCGCGCGTGTACTGAAGCACGGTGCGGGTCGTGGCTTCGCCAGTGACCTCGTGCACCTTGCCGCGGTAAAAGAAGCGGATGGCTTGTGTCTCCATGATTCTCATGTGTAGTGCAGTGCAATTGTGGGCGCGCCGGCGTTGCTGCATTGGTCTTTTTAAGGGCCAGCGTGGGGATGAGCCGAAGATAGCACTCGCGGCACAGGGAAATATTTCGCCGCCATGATGATGGCTATTCGGACGCCCCGATGACCCGGCATTGTCATAAACTACGGCTCAACCCGCCGTTTTCCGGTCTTCAACACGCCTTCAGCGCGCCCCCCGCACATGCAAAGACCCCGCGAACAGATCGACGCCTACCTGCTGCGGGTACTCTATACGCTGCTCACAGAACAAAGCGTGTCGCGCGCCGCGCTCAAGCTCGGCCAGTCGCAGCCGGCCATCAGCAACTCGCTGCGACGGCTGCGCGAGATCACGGGCGACGCCATTCTGGTGCGCGGCAAGAGCGGCATGGTCGCCACCGAGCGCGGTCGGGAACTGCTGGGCTACGCCACCGACGCGCTCGCCGCCATCGAACGGATTACGCACCCGAGCACCGAGTTCGCGCCGCAGACCACCACGCGGGCGTTCCGGCTCGGTGCGCCAGACTATCTCGACGCCGTTTTCCTGCCCAACATCGCCGAAGTGTTGCGCCGCGACTCACCGTCGGCCCGTCTGCACGTGCAACCCATCAATGCCGGTTTCGACTACGCGAGCGCACTGGAAAACGGTTCGCTCGACGTGGTGATCGGCAACTGGCTGGAACCGCCGCCGCAGTTGCATATGTCGCGTCTGTTCGACGACGAGGTGGTCTGCATGCTCGGCGCGCAGCATCCGCTGGCCAACAAGGGCATCTCGCTCAAGCATTACCTGGAATTGCCACACCTCGCGCCGATGCCGTATGTGGCCGAGCGTCAGAGCTTCATCGACGGTTTTCTGGCCGAGCAGGGCCTGCGTCGCAATATTCAGATGACGATGCCGTACTTCGGACTTGTCCCGTACGTGCTGATGCGCACCGATCTGGTGTTTACGACGGGGCGTCAGTTTGCGCAGCATTACGCGCGCTATCTGCCGATCCGCGTGGTGCCGTCGCCGATCGACTTCCCGCCAATGCGCTTCTATCAGCTGTGGCACGAGCGCACGCACGCCGCGCCCGAGGTGACCTGGCTGCGGCGGCGGATCGCGGAAGTGGCCACCGAACTCGACGCCGCCAGCGGCGCAGCGGAGCGGACCCCGGCGCTGGTGAGGCCCTGACGTTCGGACCGTTCGGATCGTTCGGACCGTTCGGGCGGCTCGACCGTCCGCCGAAAAGCCAACGGCCGTCGCCCTGAGGGGCAGACGGCCGTTGTGCGTTTGGGCGGGACGCAGCGCGCGTTAGCGCAGCGAGATGGCGCGGCGCGGACGATGCAGCGCCAGAGCGAGGAAGATCACGACGAATGCCGCGAGCGACCATATCGGCAGCGTCAGCCCGAGGATCGGGGGGTACATCGTCTGGCACATGCCCTGCACCTGGAAGACTTGCGGCAACAGGCGCGAGGTCGGAAGCGCGTCCACAAACGCTTCGACGACGTCGTAGCCGCAGCTCACCATCGGATTGGCCTGCACGTAGATGAGATACGCAGACGCGGCCATCCCGCCAATCGCCGAGAGCGCCGCGAGCACGCGTGCCACCTTGATGCCTGCCCAGCCGCGCGAGACCGCGCCGACCAGACCGAAGATCGCGATCAGCACCAGCGCGTAGCGCGCCAGAATGCACAGCGGGCACGGGTCTTCGTGAAGCACGTACTGGAAGTACAGCGCGCCGCCCAGCAGGGCGAGGCAAACCACGGTGAGCAAGAGATACAGCAGACGTTCGCGGCGAAAAGCCGGGTCGAGTTGAGCGTTCATTTCACTTCAGGCGGTAGGCCATCACGAATCCCACGAATCCCGCTATTCCCCGCATCACGCCGGGTGGCAGGCACTTGGGCTGGGATTGTAACCCCAGCCCGATTCGCATGTGAGATGAAAAATTGCGGGATTTTTCGGAACTTTTCACCGAGAAATCGGACGTTTGCGCGCATTTCTGTCCGAAATCGCCCGCCAGTTGAGGATTGCGCTCAGCGGGACGGGCGCAGGGCCTGTTCGATGGCGCGGGCGACCGGGAACAGGCGCGCGTCGTCGGCTGTGGCGCCGCTGACCATCAGGCCTATGGGGGCTTCGCCCTGACCCTGGCACGGCAGGGAGAAGGCGCAGCCGTCGATCATGTTGATGGCCGTCGGATTGCGCAGCACAAGGGCGTTGGTGGCGGTGAAGGTTTCATCGCTGGCTTCGAGCGGTGCGATGGCCGGCGGCGTGAGCGGCACGGTCGGGCACAGCACGGCGTCGAAGCTTTGCCACACGGGATTCGCCGCCGCGACGAGTGCGGCGCGGGCGTTGATCAGATCGATGTAGTCGGCTGCGCCTGCCGGTTCGCCGCGACGAATGCGCACCAGCACGCGCGGGTCGTAGCCGTGCGCACGCTCGGCCAGCAGCTTGCGATGCCATGCGTAGGCCTCGATGGGCGAGAAGCCGAAACGATTGATGGCGGGCAGGGTGTCGAACGGTGCGAATTTGAACTCGACGAGCGTTGCCCCCGCCTTGGCGAGCGTATCGAGTGCGCGCTCGTAAATGGCGAGCGCGACGGGTTCTGCGCCGTCGAGCACGAAATTCGTCAAGACGCCGAAGCGCATGCCGCGCAGGTCGCGCGGCGCAGCCGGTGTTTCGTTGGGGATGTTGTCCGACAGAATCGCATCGACCCACGCGCAGCAATCGACCGAGCGGCCGATGGGGCCGATGGAGTCGAGCGTGGTCGAGAGCGGCAGCGCGCCGTCGCGCGGCGTACGCGATGCCGTCGGCTTGAAGCCCGTCAGACCACAGAATGCGGCCGGAATACGGATCGAACCGCCGGTATCCGTGCCGAGGCCGACGGCGGCCATGCCATCGGCCACCGAAGCGGCCGCGCCCGAGGACGATCCACCGGCGATGTGGCCGACCTCACGCTGCCACGGCGAGCGTGGCGTGCCGTAATGCGGATTCAGGCCGAGACCGGAGAAGGCGAATTCGGTCATGTTGGTGCGACCGACGATCACGGCACCTGCCCGGCGCAGACGCGCGACGGCCAGTGCGTCGTGCGTGGCGGGGGCGGCGTCCGCGAGCACCGTGGAGCCTGCACGCGTGACCTGACCCGCCACATCGAACAGGTCCTTCACCGAGACGGGAATGCCCATCAGCGGCGACAAACGGACACCGGCGCGACGCAGGGCGTCGAGGCCGTCGGCGGCGTCGCGGGCGGCTTGTGCGTCGACCTGCGTGAAGACGACACTGCCCTGACCGGCCGGATCGGCGATGCGGGCGAGCGCCTGCTCGGTGAGGGCCCGGCTAGTGGTGCGGCCAGCGTCGAGCGCGGCGGCGAGGTCGGACAGGGGACGTTGCAGATCGATGGCGTCGTGGCTCATGTTCAGATCGCTTTCAGAATATGGGTGCGGAATTCTTCGATGTGACGGGCAATCGCCCGTCGGGCGCGTTCGCCGTCGTGGGCGGCCAGCGCTTCAAACAGTTCGAGGTGTTCTTCGTAGACGCCTTCCAGATGGCTGGGCGTCGACAAGGCGAGAAACCAGAAGCGCAGCGAGCGCTCGTGCAGACCGCGCAGCAGCTCGGCAAGCGTCTGGTTGCGCGAGGCGCGCGAGATCGCCAGATGGAACTCGCGGTCGATGCGCATCATGGCGGCGACGTCGCGTGCCGCAATGGCCTCACGCGAGCGCGCCAAAACAGCCTCGATGGCGGCGAGATCCTCCGGCGTTGCCGCGCGGGCGGCCAGCTCGACGCAGTACGTCTCGTTGACCATGCGCACGTCGATGATTTCGAGTGCGTCGTTCAGCGAGACGGGCGCGACCATAGCCCCCTTGCGCGGCAGGATGACCAACAACCCTTCGAGTGCCAGACGATGCATCGCCTGATGCACAGGTGTGCGTCCCAGTCCCGTCGACTGCATCAATTGCGCTTCGTTGAGCGTTTCGCCGGGGCGTAGACGCAATGTGATGATGTCGTGCTTGATGGCTTCGTAGGCGCGCTCGGTCAGGCTGCGGCCGTCGTGAGGCGCAGACGGTTCGGGCGGCATGCGGTGGGCGTCGCCCGCGACTTCCGTCTGGCGGGGCTCGAAAAGTGTCTCGTTGGGCATCGGATTGGGGGCAGTCAGTCGGCAATCGCCAGCGCCTGCGTGGCGTAGCGGTGCCGGATCGTGCGGCCGAGGACAGGGTCGTGCAGTTCGATCTCGAACTGCTCGCCGCCAACCACGCCGCCAATGGCAGCGAGTGTGCCACAGAACATTGCCGCGCCTGCGGGCAAGCCGTCCGGCCCGAGTTTGGCCATCAGTTCCTGCGGCGAGAGCAGACCTGCGACCGTGCCTTCCTGATAAAGACGCCGCTCGCCCTCACGCGTCACCCATGAGCGCAGTCCCAATCGATCCCAATGCGCCGCGACATCGGCAAAACGCCATGCCTCGCGTGCCACGGGCTTGGCACAGACTTGCTTGGAGACGGTGACGCCGTAGGCTTCGACCTCGCGGTCGGTATGGTCCGAGCCGACGCTTACGAACAGTTCGTCGCCGTGACGGACCAGCACGCATTCGGCTTCGCCGCTGCTCGTCTCGCCGACGACGTCGATTGCGTCGCCCTGAGCGAGCAGGGCGGGGGCGAGGCGATAGAAGCAGGGGGTCGTCGACGGACGGCGCACGCCCAGCGCCGCCAGTTCGGCGATGTGGTGCTCGAGCGCGTGCCGGTCGCGTCCGGCCCATCCGGCAATGATCAGGGTGTCGACATTGACGTCGAGACGAAGGGCAGCGCCGTCACCGGCCACCGTGAAAGACAAACAGGAACTCATACGTCGACCACTCCAGGGAATCACACAGTGAAATTCAATTGATATTTGTGTGATATTTCACAAGGAGGTGAGACAAAAATCAAGAAAAAAAATTTCGTGCGAGGGAGCAAAAACGGGAATTTTTTATGAAAACCCCCGTCAATCTTGGGTTGCGCGCGTGTCAGGCCATCGCGTATATTGATTCGGCGCCCGTTTTGGGCCGAATGTTCGTTGGCTTTTCCGTTCCGGTGTCCGAACCGGAGCCCCTCGAGACGAGAGGGCGTCGGCAACGGGGTCGGCGGCGGGTCCGTCCGGACTCGCAGTGAATCGGGCGAACGAACGCAACGTCTATCAAGTCGGCAGGCAAGCAGCTCATACGCTGCTCACGGCCGAGTTCCCACCTTCATCAAGCATCACGTCTCGTGTTGTCGCTGCGTCTCCCGGGGGGGGGACGCGGCGCGTCACCGGCGTGGAGTCAAGAACATCAACATCGGCGCAACGCGCTGCGGGGAGAACGTATCGGATGCATCACGCCATCGACTTCATTCAGGATCTGGCCGTCATCATGCTGCTGGCAGGCATCGTGACGGTCATCTTCAACCGGTTCCGGCAGCCCGTCGTGCTCGGCTACATCGTGGCGGGCGTGATCATCGGGCCGTACACGCCGCCGTTCGCGCTGATACATGACGAGAAGACCATCGGGATCCTTGCCGAACTCGGTGTCGTGTTCCTGATGTTCTCGCTGGGTCTGGAGTTCAGCCTGCGCAAGCTCGCCCGGGTGGGCGTGACGGCGTTCGTGGCGGCGATTACCGAGATCGTGCTGATGCTGTGGATCGGCTACGAGATCGGTCGTTTCTTCGGCTGGAAGGCGATGGATTCGATCTTCCTCGGTGCGATGCTTGCCGTCTCGTCGACGACCATCATCGTCAAGGCGCTCGACGAACTCGGCATGAAGCGCGAGCGTTTTGCGCAGTTGATCTTCGGCGTGCTTATCGTGGAAGACGTGCTGGCCATCGGCATGATCGCGTTGCTCTCGGGCATCGCCATCAGCGGTCAGGTCGATGCGGGCGAAGCGACCTTCACGCTGGGCAAACTGCTGCTGTTCATGGTCGTGTCGCTGGTGGTGGGCATTCTGCTCGTGCCGCGCATCCTCGGCTATGTGGCGAAATTCAAGAGCGACGAAATGCTGCTGGTCGTGGTGCTGGGCCTGTGCTTCGGCTTCTGCCTGCTCGTGATTCAGATGGGCTACAGTGTGGCGCTCGGCGCGTTCCTGATCGGTGCGATCATGGCCGAAGCGCGGGAGTTGCACACCATCGAACGGCTGGTTGCGCCGTTGCGGGACATGTTCAGTGCGGTGTTCTTCGTGACCATCGGCCTGCTGCTCGACCCGCACGTGCTGGTCACGTACGTCTGGCCGATTCTGGTGATCACGGTGGCGGTGGTGGTCGGCAAGATCGTGTCGTGCGGGCTGGGCTCGTACCTCTCAGGGCAGGACGGTCGCACGTCGATGCGCGTGGGCATGGGCCTGTCGCAGATCGGTGAATTCTCGTTCATCATCGCGTCGCTCGGCCTGTCGCTGAAGGTGACCAGCGACTTCCTGTATCCCATTGCAGTGGCCGTCTCGGTCATCACCACACTGCTCACGCCGTATCTGATCAAGAGCGCCGACCCGTTCACCGGCTGGCTGGGCCGCGTGATGCCCGGGCGTCTGTCCTATGTGCTCGGGCAGTACACGCAGTGGCTGCAAAGCATTCAACTGACGGGCGACAGCGCGGCGATCGTGACCATCGTGCGTCGTATCGTGGTGAGCGTGGCGATCAATCTGGCGCTCGTCGTGACGATCTTCCTCGGTGGCGCGTTCTTCTATCGCCGTCTTGCCGATCTGATGAAGCCGTGGGTCTCGGACCCGAGTCTGCAAAGTGCGGTGGTCTGGGGCGGGGCGCTGGTGCTCTCGCTGCCGTTCCTGATTGCGGTGTACCGCAAGCTCAAGTCGCTGTCGTTGCTGCTCGTGGAGTTGTCGATCCCGCCGAGTCTCACGGGGCGCTACACCTTCGAGGTGCGTCGCGTGGTTGCGGAGATTCTGCCGATTGCCGCGATGGTGGGCGTCATTCTGCTGGTGGCGGCGCTCTCGGCGAGCATCCTGCCGTCGACCGAAATGATCGTGCTGATCGTGGCGGGCACGCTGGTGCTCGCGGTCATTATGCGTAGCTGGTTCGTGCGTATGCACGCCAAGCTTCAGATCGCGCTCAAAGAGACGCTCGAACATCAGCCCGATGGCGAGCATGGTGGCGGGGGATCGCCGTCACACTGATGCACTGAGGGATGCGTGACGGGTGATCACGCGACGAAGTCAAGAAGCCCGCCGGTGAAGCGACCCCCAAGAGTTGGCCATAAATCCAACGTTTGGGGGTTTTTTCATGACGAAGTACAACGAGGCCTTCAAGCGCCGAGTGGTGCTGGAATATATCGACGGGCTTTTTCTTCAGGGCGATGCCTGACGCATGCCTGCTTTTTACGCCTGGTTTTTCCGCCTGCCTCTTATGCCTTCTTCGGCGGGAAATCGAAGATCAGGCAGGTCGTCGTGGCGTGCGCGTAGAGCGTGCCGTCCGGCCCGACGATGCGGCCTTCCGCAATCCCGACCTGACGACCCGCCTGAATGACCTTGCCTTCGGCGCGCACGACAGGCACGTCGCGCGTGAGGGCGCGGACCATGTTCGTCTTGAGTTCCAGCGTGGTGTAGCTGCGTCCGGCGGGTAGCGTCGAATGGATCGCGCAGGCAACGGCCGAGTCGAGCAGCGTAGCAAACCAACCGCCGTGGATGGAGCCGAGCGGGTTGTAATAGGGCAGCGCCGGACGTCCCTGAAACACAGCGCGGCCATTGGCGACTTCCACGGCAATGAAACCCAGCGTCTCGCTGATCGGCGGCATCGGCAGCTTACCGTCGAACATCGCGTCGAAGATTTCCTGGCCGGTCAGGCCGATCACGTCGGATGGCGTCGCGACGCCATAACGCGCCGGACCATTGCGCGTGATGCGCTCGCGCACGGCGGCTTCGTCGGCTTCCCATTGCGCCAGAACGGCGGCGGCTTCCGGTTTAGTGCTCATGACGTCTTCCTCGTAACTTTTATGATGCTAGGCAATCGGCTTGTCAGCGATTATAGAAGTCGCTGCGTCCGGATGTGCGTTTCGCGTTAGAGGGAAGCGTCGACCGATAAGTGACGAGGATGCCGGTGGTCCGACGGAAGTGACGCGGCAACGGCGGGGTGTGCCATTGCCGCAGGGGCCGTCGCCAGCGGACGGCGTACGCTCAGGCGGCTTGCGCGTGGCTGAGGCGGTAGGTGGCCAGCTCGTCGATGGTCAGAATCGGCAGATCGTGCTGCTTGGCGAAGCGCTCGATATCGGCGCCACGGGTCATCGTCCCGTCCGGATTCATCAGTTCGCACAGCACGGCTGCCGGTTTCAAGCCAGCGAGGATCGCCAGATCGACAGAGCCTTCCGTGTGACCGCGACGCGTGAGCACACCGCCCGGCTGCGCGCGCAGCGGGAACACGTGGCCGGGGCGGGAGAGGTCGGAGGGCTGTGCGTCGTCGGCGATGGCTGCGCGGATCGTGGTGACGCGGTCGGCAGCGGAAACGCCGGTACTCACGCCCTGACGCGCTTCGATCGTCACCGTAAAGGCGGTGCCGTAACGGCTCTGGTTCTGCTCGACCATGGGCGGCAGATCGAGACGGCGCAGCGTCTCGTCGGGCAGACACAGGCAGACGATGCCGCTGCATTCGCGAATCAGCATGGCCATCGTGGCGGGCGTGATTTTCTCGGCGGCGACGATCAGATCGGCTTCGTTCTCGCGGTCCAGATCGTCCATCAGAATGACGGGACGGCCTTCGCGCATGGCGTCGAGCGCAGCGCGCAGACGGACTTCCACCGGCGGCAGGTCGACGAATGCCGGGTAGGCATGCAGGTCGTCGGTCGAGGCGGTGGAGGGGGTGTCGTGCGAAACAGCTTGGGTATTGCGGGTACTGGTGGACATGAAACGCTCCTCGCGTAAGTCAATCGGGCGAAAAACGTTTTCGGGGCATGCGAACGGACGTCGCCATGGGACGGCATCCCATAGCACGCGGGTATCGACGCATCTTCTCTCATCCGGACTATGACCGTCGGCTCTGGCTTCGCACCAGATCTGCTGACCCTGCCGATGTCGCGAAAGCGACGGTGACAAGCGCTCGCGGGCTCATGACGACGCAGCGAACTGCGTGGCGTCACATACCGCCGGTGGGGACTCTCACCCCGCCCTGAAGACGTGTATGCCGTACGAACGTTGCGTTGCATCGCGTGGTAGTTACGCATTGCGCGGCGTCATTACGTATGCGGCGAGACAGAGCGTAGCACAGGGTGGGAGAAGTCTGCAGGCAAGGCCGCGCCGGGCGCGTGGGATTGCACATCGGCCACAAGAAGCGAAGTGCCTCTTGTGGCCGTGCTTGATGCGGGCTGATGGTGTCGGCTGAGTGCGTCGGCCGGGTCCGTCGGCCGGGTCCGTCCGCTGTCCGTCGAACGAAGTTCGGGCCAACCGGGGGCGCGGGTCAGCCGTCATTCAATCAGACGCTGGTGCCTTTGACGGTGTAACCGGCGTCGGTAATGGCCGCGCTGACTTCTGCGGGCGACAGGTCGCTTTGAACGTCTACGCGGCCAGCGCCCAGATCGACGTTGACCTTCGCGTCGGCATCCAGCTCGGTGATCGCACGCGTGACGGCTTTGACGCAATGGCCGCAGCTCATACCTTCGACTTGGACTTGCATGTTGCTCTCCTTGAAAGACGATTCAGTTGACGGTGACACTGATCAGGTGAATGGATGATAGACCTTCCCATAGAGGTAAGCTCAAGCGCTTTTTTCAGACGAATCGCCTATCGGGTCGGACGTCCCCCAAACATGGCCGGTTCCGGTGGCGCTATCGTTGAAGTGTGACGGGGGGGGCATGCTGTTTCCGCCGGAAAGCGTGACAAGTTGCCGCACAGCGCTTGACCTTCCTGTCATGGCAAGGTCTATGCTGTGACGCATGATGACAGTCCTCCTGGAGGCCTATAAATGACTCAGAACTGGTCGGTTGGTATTGAAGGCATGACCTGCGCATCGTGCGTGACGCGGGTGGAGAAGGCCTTGCGGCGCACGCCCGGTGTGGCAAGCGCCAATGTGAACCTTGCGACCGAGACGGCTGCGGTGGAGGCGGCGGCAGACGTCGCGCCGGCCGCGCTACTGGGGGCGGTTGAAGCCGCCGTGAGCGACGCCGGGTATCAGGTTGCGGAGCTATCGTTCGAACTGGCCATCGGCGGCATGACCTGCGCTTCGTGCGCGGGGCGCGTGGAAAAGGCGTTGCGCAATGTGCCGGGCGTGGTCGAAGCGAACGTGAATCTGGCGACCGAGCGCGCGGCGGTGCGTGGCGTGCGTGGGGTGGTCGATGTTGCGATGCTGAGTGCTGCGGCCGAGAAGGCGGGGTACGAGGCATCGGTTGTCACCGACCCGGCGCAAGCGGCATCGACGCAGACCGGTCCGGCATGGTGGCCGGTGGCGGTTGCCGCAGTGCTGTCGTTGCCGTTGTTGCTGCCGATGCTTGTCGAGCCGTTCGGCGTGCATCTGATGCCGCCGCCGTGGGCGCAGTGGCTACTCGCGACCCCGGTGCAGTTCTGGTTAGGCGCGCGCTTCTACCGGGCAGGTTACAAGGCGGTGCGTGCCGGTAGTGGCAATATGGACTTGCTGGTGGCGTTGGGCACGTCGGCGGCCTACGGCCTTAGCTTGTACGAGTGGTGGCGTGCACCGGCGGGCAGCATGCCGCATTTGTATTTCGAAGCGGCGGCGGTGGTGATCACGCTGGTGCTGCTGGGCAAGTGGCTCGAAGCGCGGGCAAAGCGGCGGACCGTGGAAGCGATTCGGGCGTTGGCGGCGCTGCGTCCGGAGACGGCGCGTGTCGTGCGTGACCCGCACGGCGCAGCAAGCGAAATCTCGGTGCCGCTGTCACAGGTGAAGGTGGGCGACTGGGTTGTGGTGCGCGCCGGTGAGCGTGTGCCGGTCGACGGTGTGATCCGCGATGGCGCGAGCCAGCTCGACGAATCGTTGCTGACCGGGGAGCCGTTGCCGATCGACAAGGCCGACGGCGACGAGGTCGTCGGCGGTTCGATCAACGGTGCAGGCACTTTGCGTGTGGAAACCACGGCGGTGGGGGCCGATACGGCGTTGGCCCGCATCATTCGTATGGTCGAGGACGCGCAGGCGGGCAAAGCGCCGATCCAGCGCGCCGTGGATCGTGTGGCGGCGGTTTTCGTTCCGGTGGTCGTGGTGATTGCCGTTGTGACGGTGATCGCGGGTTGGGCGCTGGGCCTCGGTCTTGAGGCCTCGCTGCTTAATGCTGTCGCGGTACTGGTCATCGCCTGTCCATGTGCATTGGGGCTGGCCACGCCGGCGGCGATCATGGTCGGTACCGGGGCGGCCGCGCGACAAGGCATCCTGATCAAAGACGCCGAGGCGCTGGAACTGGCGCACCGGATCAACGTCGTGGCGTTCGACAAGACGGGGACGTTGACGCAAGGCAAGCCGCGTCTCGTCGCGCATTTGCCAGTGGAAGGCACAAGCGCCGACACGCTGCTGCGGTGGTCCGCTGCGGTGCAGTCGGGAAGTTCTCACCCGTTGGCCAAGGCCGTGACGACGGCGGCCGAAGAGGCCGGGCTGGCTTCGGTGGTACCGGTCGCCTCCGACATTGCCGCATTGCCGGGACGCGGTATGCGGGCCGACATTCAGGAAGTGCAAGGCGCGGGTGTTCCGGGCGATTCGATGAGCGGTCGTCACACGCTCCAGTTGGGCAATGCGCGATTGCTCGACGAACTCGGAATCTCGCAGGGCGCGCTGGCGTCGGAAGCCGTGCGGTTGGCGGGCGAGGGACGGACTGTCTCGTGGCTGGTTGAGACGGGGAGTGATGGCTCGGGTGAAGTCGCGGGCGATGTTGCGCACGCGCGTGTTCGCGGCGCTCGCCTGCTCGGTCTGCTCGCGTTCGGCGATACGCTCAAGGCAACGGCCCGTCCTGCCGTCGACCGCCTGCACGCGCTGGGTGTGCGCTGTGTGATGGTGACGGGCGATAACGCAGGGAGCGCGAAGGCGGTCGCCAACGCGCTGGGGCTCGACGAGGTGCATGCCGATGTTCTGCCGGAACACAAGGCGGAGGTCATCGCGCAACTCAAACGCGATGGCGCGGTCGTAGCCATGGTCGGCGACGGGATCAACGACGCACCGGCCCTGGCTGCCGCCGACGTTGGCATTGCCATGGGCTCGGGCACGGACGTGGCGATGCAGACGGCGGGCATCACGCTGATGCGTGGCGACCCGCAGCGGGTCGCCGACGCCATCGATGTGTCCCGCCGCACGTGGTCGAAAATCCGGCAGAACCTGTTCTGGGCGTTTGCGTACAACGTTGTGGGGATTCCGCTCGCGGCGTTTGGCATGCTCAGTCCCGTGATTGCCGGGGCGGCGATGGCGCTCAGTAGCGTCAGTGTCGTCAGTAATGCGCTGTTGTTGCGCCGCTGGCGTCCTGCCGATCAGGGGGTGACACCCATGTCGGCAGGCAGCACCGGAAAGTCGGATGCCGTTGGTGAGGCCCGCCGGGCGGGCGTCTGAGAGGGTTCCCACGGGCATAAGGTGAACGGCGCATAATGAAACGATCGGGGGCGACGTACTGGAAGCAACCTTCCGATGCGTCGCCCGGATTTCACCTGACTTGAAATTCGCCGAAAGCGACATCATCTAGGTGATATCGTCTGTCTTCTGGCACGGAGTCAATGCTGCCGCCTATGAATAGTCTGCATATTGCGAGTTACAACATCCACAAGGGCTTTTCCGCGTTCAACCGCTTGCGCGTCCACGAACTGCGCGCGGGGCTGGAGGGGCTCGCACCGGATCTCGTCTTCCTGCAGGAAGTGCAGGGCATGCATCAGCGACACGCGGTGCGCCACACCAACTGGCCGGTACAGCCTCAACACGAGTTTCTGGCAGGCGCGATGTGGCGCGATCATGCTTACGGACGCAATGTGGTCTATGAGCATGGGCACCACGGCAATGCGATTTTGAGTCGTTATCCGATCGTCAAATCGGACAATCACGACATCACGACCTATAGTTTCGAGAAGCGGGGCATGCTTCATTGCGAAATCGCCGTGCCGGGGCTGCCTCAGCCGCTGCACTGTCTCTGCGTGCATTTGTCGCTCGCAGGGCAGGGGCGTCGGCGTCAGTTCGAAATGTTGACGGAGCGGGTGGCCGATGCCATTCCTGCGGATGCGCCGCTGATCATCGCGGGCGATTTCAACGACTGGAGCAATCAGGCGGACCGTTTGCTGGCCGACAAGCTGGCGTTGACGGAGGTGTTTCAAAACAGTGCCGGACGTCCGGCACGCAGTTTTCCGAGTGGATTGCCGCTGTTGCGACTTGACCGCATTTACGCACGCGGCTTTCATATCGAAGGGGCGCAAGTCTTGCACGGGCGCCCCTGGTCACGGATTTCCGATCATGCGCCGATCAGTGCCCGACTCGTGCCGTCGGATACCGAAAAGGACATGAACGGTTTCTCTCTCCCGTCGTTCAACCCTCGTTCCCCCCAGTGAGGTAGCCATGAACATCGGACAAGCGGCGCAGGCCAGCGGCGTAACGGCCAAGATGATCCGGTACTACGAGAGTATCGGCCTGATGCCTCCGAGCCCTCGCTCCGAGGCAGGTTACCGACGATATGGCGAGCAGGATCTGCATCTGCTCCGGTTCATTCGTCAGGCGCGTCGGCTCGGTTTCGGTATCGACCAGATTCGCCAGTTGCTGGCGCTCTGGCAGGACCGGGGCCGCTCCAGCGCGCAAGTCAAGGCGCTTGCGCAGTCCCATGTGGACGAACTTAACCAGCGCATCGGCGAACTGGTCGCCATGCGCGACACGCTCTCGCATCTTGCGATGCATTGCCACGGCGACGACCGCCCTGACTGCCCGATTCTGGAAGGGCTGGCGTCGGCGGATCTGCCCGGCAATCTGGCAGCAAAGCGCGATTGCGCGACGGATGCAGAGGCCACTTGCGGCACCGCGACACAATCGGGTGCCGTGTCGACCACTTCGACCGCGGGGGCACCCAGCGGCGGGGCGGCAGGCGACGGTGACCCCCAGGTCGCGCGCCACGGGCCGTAAGGATGCCGAGGTCGCGTCAGTCGCGGGACGGTACGGACCCGTCCCATGACAAGCTTTATTTTTCTGGATGGCGCGCCGCAACAGCGGCGCTTTTTTTGTCTTTCGAATTTTGATTGTGCCGTGCGACGGCATGCCGCAGGCGGTCGTTTTGGTGTTTTGATTTTTGCTTATGTTGTTGATTTTTAATATTATTGTTTGGAATTGACTCCATTCGAAGTGATGCTCTAGCAGAATTTGTTGGTTTTTCCCATATAGGGGCTAACCCTTAACGGGAAAACCCTATATAATGCGAAGCACTGCTGCGATGCAGCACACTAATGAATTGGAGAAACGTCATGTTTGCCGCCCTGTTTGAAGTCGTGAACACTTGGTTTGAAACTGCTGAGCGCCGTCGTCGTGAAGCATTCCTGGCTGAGTCGAAGGACATCATTGAGCTGGAACAACGTATCCGCGCGCTCGAAACCGCCGGTTACTAAGTAAGTCAGAAGTCCTTCCGGACGAGCGGTCGCTGCTGGCGCAACCAGGCAAGTCGATCGTCTTATCGGGCGATTCCCGTCATCGTTGTGATGACGTGCGACGGCGCCCAACCGTGAGTCCGGACGCCATTCCCGCTGTTCCGGGATTGGCCACACAAGCCCGCCAATTTGGCGGGCTTTGTCGTTTACGGCGTCGCCATCGCGTCGTCGCATCAGATCATTTTTCGATGCTGCACTCGGTCGCGATCGCCGCTCCGTTGGCCAGAGAGGTGACGCCGTAGTACTTGTCGCCCACCTTGAACATGAAGCGGCACCAGTTTCGGTGAGCGCTCGCCATTCCAGGTTGACGCAATACGAGCCGTTGTCGTTGACGGACCAGGTGCAGGTCGCATGTGCGACCTGCACACTGCGTCCGCCCGATCCGATGTTGCCTTAGTTATCGCTCGTCGCATTGAGCGATCCACCGGACTCGTTGACCCACTTGCGTGTGCTGCCGGTCTGAACGACGTTGGTGATGTGAGCGCCGGGCATTAGTGAGTGTAAGTCGTCGCCGCGCAGCGCTGGACTTGGCGGCGACGTGGATCGCGTCTTAAGACGTGCCGGTCAGTGCCGGTCACTCCCCGGCGCTGACCGGCGCTGATCGGATTGCCCGGTCAGTCGGTGCCGTACTTCGGCGAACGCGGACCGTAGAGCATGCCGTTGGGACGTCCGGCGGACAGCAGTCGCGCATTGGCTGTGCCTGCGACCGTATAACCGGCGTTCGACACGCTGTTGACGATCTGCTTGACGGCCGCCGTGACCAGCATGCCGATCAACCCGCCGCCACCGCTGTTATTGCCCTCATTGTTCGACGCGCTGGCCGCACCGCTCCACAGCTTCGCACCGTTACGCAGATCGATGAGTTCGGCCGAGACCGTCACGACGGTGGCGCTGTCGAGCACCATGTATTTCGTGCCGTACTGATTGATCTTGATGTAGAGCGCAGCGTCCGCACCGAAGATCTCACGCAGCTTGGCCGGGCTGACCTGATGGATGTCACCGGCGACGGTCAGGCCGTTTTGACGGAACGACTCGTCGACCAGCGTCACCGGCATCACGTAGTAACCGGCTTCGCCCAGCGGCACCGTCACTTGCGAGAGCACGCTGTAGGTCGCGTCGATATCCGGCGATTCGTTGAGCGGCGGCAGCACGAGAATCGACTTCGGCTTGCTTTCCTTGAACGCGGTGTAGTCATACGGCTTGGCCTGATGCACAGCGCAGCCGGTCATCAGGGCGGCCAGTGCGGCGACGGCCATCCATTTGCAGAGTCGGGCGATCATTGCTTGGCCTCCGGGGTCTTGTTCTTAAGCAGGAAGTCGATGTAGCTGGCCGATTCGGGGAACAGTTGCTTTTCGATCTGGAACTCTTCGACCATCTTGTCGGACTTGCCGACCGAGGCGTAGAGCAGGCCGAGGTGAGCGTGATACCCGGGGGGCGCAGCGTGATTGGATGCCTTGATCTTCTCCAGATCGCGCTCCAGCGCAATGATCTGGGCTTCCTTCGATTCGCCCTTGAAGTATTCGTAGACTTGCGGCTGGTAGCCTTCCCAGTCGTACAGCGGCTTGGGCGGTGTGGCGCAGCCGGAGAGTGCGAGGATGACGCTGCCGGCGATGGCTGCGACGGCGATTCGACCATAACGGCGGATGCCGTTGAGGCGATGAGTGTCGGCGATGCCATCGATGCCATCGATGCCATCGATGCGACCGGACGAGAACGTGCGATTCATGACAATAGAAGTCCTGACGGGCATGCCGTGACCTGCGCGTTCGGTGCCTGCGATCGGTACGCGCTCACCTATGACGTGCAAGGTCGAGCGCGTGACGAATCACGCGCTACGGCATGCTGCAAAAAAGGGTGTCGGTGCGCTTACTTGCCCGGCTTCCAGGCACCGCTCTCGATGCCGGCGACGAGCTTGTCGACGGCTTCGCGCATGGCGAGGTCAAGCACCTTGCCATTGAGCGTGGAGTCGTAGCCCGCAGTACCGCCGAAGCCGATGACTTCGCGATTGGAGAGTGCGAATTCGCCCGCGCCGCCGCTCGAGTAGACAACCTCCGACGTCGCGATATCGACGACGTTCAGGTTGACCTTTGCGTAAGCGATCTGCTCGCGGCCACGGCCGAGAATGCCGAACAGTTGCTTGTCGCCCACTTCCTTGCGCCCGAACTCGACCACATCGCCGGTGATCACGTAATCGGCGCCCTTGAGCGTCTGTTGCGTCTTCTTGATGTCGGCTTCCTGACGGATCTCGGCCATGTTGTCGCGGTCGAGCACGTTGAAGCGCTGGGTCTGTTGCAGATGGGTTATCAGAATCGTCTTGGCCTGGCTGCCGAGGCGGTCGACGTTATCGGAAAAAACGCCGCGCATGTACGCGGAACGGTTGTCGAACTTACCGACAGCGATCGGCGTGCGCACGCCAACGTACGGACGGCTGGCACTCTCGACCTTGGCGACTTCCACGGTACGCGAGCTTTCGGTGGCGCAACCGCCGAGCACGGCCACAGAGAGCATGGCAGCGCTGAGCAGCGCAATGCTGGACTTCCTTTTCTGCACGGTGATACCCCTGAGTGTGTTGTTACCCGCCGGGTGATGCGTTGTGGCACCGGTCCGAAGCGGACATCTGAAGCCCTTACCTCTTTAAAGCTGTTTATCGCTCGTAGTAAGCGTTGGTAAGGGGGGCTGATGGTAGCACGCGTTTTCGACGCGTTGTGACGCCCACTTGCGTCCTACGGACCCCGAGCCAAGCGGCGAATGTGGCTTGGCGATACACTCGGGAAGTCGTTCCCCTCACGTTTCTGATAGGAGCATCGCCGTGGCAGATATTGAAGCACGCCCGCCGTTTCCGCCGTTCACCCGGGAGACCGCAATTCAGAAAGTTCGCATGGCCGAGGATGGCTGGAACTCGCGTGATCCGGCGCGAGTTGCGTTGGCTTATACGGTCGATAGCCGCTGGCGAAACCGTGCGGAGTTTCCTCGTGGGCGTGAGCAGATCGTCGAGTTCCTGACACGCAAATGGCAGCGCGAACTCGACTATCGACTTATCAAGGAGTTGTGGGCGTTCGCCGAGAGCCGCATCGCGGTGCGGTTCGCCTACGAATGGCGGGACGACTCGGGTAACTGGTTCCGCTCGTATGGCAACGAGAACTGGGAGTTCGATGCGCAGGGGCTGATGGCCGTGCGCCATGCCAGCATCAACGATTCGCGCATTGCCGAGAATGAGCGGCTGTTTCGCTGGCCGCAAGGGCGTCGCCCCGACGACCATCCGGGGTTGAGCGATCTCGGTTTGTAAGTTGAAAACGAGACGGCGGCGCGTCTGGAATGGCGCCGCAGTTTGTGAGTTTCCCTATCGTCTGGAGACATTTCTGTCGACATTGGCCGATCTCAGCCCAGCCCGAAGATCAGCAACAGGTTGGTTGCAGTGATGACGGCGAAAAGGCACCACGCGAACACCTGCGTCGGACGCCCGATCGTATTGCCGTTCATCACACGCGCATCGCTGACCGAGCGAATGAGCGGCCACATGGCAAACGGCAGTTGCAGGCTGAGCAGCACCTGACTCCACACGAGCAGTTTGCCCACTGCGCCGTCGCCAAGCCACAGTACCCCGATCAGCGCGGGCACGAGTGCGAGTCCGCGCGTAATCAGTCGGCGCTGATAGCACGGAATCTTCAAGTGCAGGAAGCCGTCCATGATGACTTGTCCGGCGATGGTGCCCGTCAGTGTCGAACTTTGTCCCGACGCGAGCAAGGCGATGCCGAACATGAAGGCGGCAGCACCCCCCGCAATCGGCGTGATCAACTGATATGCCTGCTCGATATCGGTGACGTTGGTCTGGCCGCTGGCATGAAAGACGGAGCCAGCAAGAATCAGAATGGCCGCATTCACGCACATGGCGATCAGCAGCGAGACCCAGGTATCGATGCGCACTAACGCGAGCGTGTCGTGCACGTCGCCGCGCTTGCCGCCGACGACCCGTCGGGTCTGCACGACGGAAGAGTGCAGGTACAGGTTGTGCGGCATGATCGTCGCGCCGACGATGCCCAGCGCCAATACGATGGCGTCGCGCCGGTCGTGACTGGGCGCGCCCGGGACAAGACCTGCGGCCACCGCGTGCCAGTCGGGCGGCACCATCGCGACCTGTGCGATGAAGCAGAACGCCATTGTGCCGATCAATCCGAAAACGATGGCTTCGATCTGACGGAAGCCTTTGCCCTGTAGTCCCAGCACGATCATCGTGTCGAGCGCGGTGAGCACGATCCCCCACGCGATGGGTACGCCCAGCAGCAGCTTGAAGGCCAGAGCGCAGCCGAGCACTTCGGCGATATCGCACGCAATGATGGAAATCTCGGCCGTGATCCATTGGACAAAACGGCCCGTGCGACCGTAGCGTTCGTAGCTGGCCTGCGCAAGATCGCGTCGGGCGACCAGTCCCAGACGCGCTGCCAGCATCTGCAAAAAGATGGCGGCGAGACTCGAGAGCGCCACGACCCAAAGCAGCGAGTAGCCGAATTGCGATCCTGCCTGAATGTCCGTCGCCCAGTTGCCGGGATCCATGTAGCCGATGGCGACGAGCAGTCCGGGGCCGGCGAAGCGTTTGAGTTTGGTCCAGCGCGACTGGCGCGCGTCGATGACGATGCTGCCTTTGACCTCGGCAGGGCAGAAGGGCGCGGTGGCGGTAGTGGGGAGCGGCATGAAGGAAGGGATTCGTGCAATGACGCTCACGTTAGCCGGGCCGACGTTCGCCTGCAAGCGAGATCAGTGTGACGGTCCACCCCTGAAGATGCCGTCGACGGTAAATGAACTGCTATACTGTATATTCATACAGTATTCAGGCGCATGATGACCCTGCCGCTTTCCTCCCCTCTGCCTGCCGGGCTATGGCGTGCCAGTGAGCTGGCGCATTGCCATCGCGCGGGCCATACCACCGGTTACGCCGCACTCGACGCCGAGCTGCCAGGCGCGGGGTGGCCGCATGGCGCGGTGACGGAACTGCTGAGCGATCGTCCGGGCATCGGTGAATGGCGTTTGCTGGCACCGGCGTTGCGCGATCTGACACAGGCGGGAAAGCCGGTGATGGTGATTGCACCGCCGATGCTGCCCTATGCCCCGGCGCTGGCGGGATGGGGCATCGATCTGCGGTGGCTGAGCGTGGTGATGCGTCCGGCTTATACAGCGTCCTCGGTGTCCCGGCAAACGCGTACCTCCCGGGTGCGACGCGGGGCGGGTGGGCTGAGCGGGGGGCAGGGGATGAGGCCCGAGGATCGCGACATGCTGTGGTGCGCCGAGCAGGCGCTCAGGAGTGCGTGCTGCGGGGCGGTGTTGACCTGGCTGCCGGCCGCGACACCCGAGCAGCTTCGGCGGCTTCAAGTGGCTGCTGGCGGTGGTGAAACACTGACCTGGGTGATGCGTCCACCGACGGCCGTGTCGAGCGCATCCGCAGCGCCATTACGGTTGGGACTGGTCGTCGCAGAGGAG
The DNA here is from genome assembly GCF_000972785.3 of Pandoraea oxalativorans. Classification (NCBI taxonomy): domain Bacteria; kingdom Pseudomonadati; phylum Pseudomonadota; class Betaproteobacteria; order Burkholderiales; family Burkholderiaceae; genus Pandoraea; species Pandoraea oxalativorans. The sequence continues at coordinate 3,853,302 of NZ_CP011253.3, read as the reverse complement.
AGCCGCCTTGGCGTGCAGTTTCATAAGCGTCGTGGACCGCCTCGGTCCGAACCGCTCTGGCTGACGTTGCCTGCGCCCTATACGCAGGCGCCCCAATCGCTGACCAGGGGCGCAGACGACGAAACGCCGCTCCATGCCCAGCCGGATCCGGCCCCTTCGCCCGTGCCGTCTACGGTGTCTTTTGTTTCTGCTTCCGGAGTCTCGCATGGCCTGCTGGATCGCCCTGCATCTGCCCTGTCTGTCGCTCGAGATCGCCTCGCCGCTCACCTCACTCCCGTCGCGCATACGGGCTGACGGGCTGGCGGGGACGGTGGAGGCGGGGGACGCGCAAACCGACACGACGGTCGTGCTGGTGCAGTCGCGTGTCTGGCAGGCGAGCGAGGCGGCGCAGGCGGCGGGTGTGCAACCGGGCATGCGTCGCGGCGGTGTTCTCGCGCTCTTGCCACAGGCGCGGTTTCACGACCGGGACGAAGCCGCCGAGACGCTCGCGCTTGAAGCGCTGGCGCTGGCGTTGTTGCGTTTCGGTCCCGATGTAGCGATTGCCGCGCCGCAGTGTGTGTTGATCGACGTCGCGCCGAGTTTGCGTCTGTTTGGTGGATTGGCGTCGTTGGCGGCACAGGTGCTGGAAAGTGCCGGTGCGCTCGGGCACCGGGCGTCGCTGGGTATTGCCGCGACGGCCAGCGCAGCAGCGCTGCTCGCACGCGCCGCGCAGGCCGTGCCGACATACGTCGATCCTCATGCGCCGACGTCTCAGCACATGCAGGCAGCGATGAAGTCACGTGCGTCGCGTCGCTCAATCGTGCCGGTGACGTCCGGCGCGGTGCTATCGCTGTCGTCGGCGGCGTCGTCATCCTCGTCGCCGCGGCCTCCCGAGCCACTGCTGCCGCCGCCATTGACGGCGCTACCGGCGCAACTCGACCCGCTCCCGGTGGCGTTGCTGCCCGAAGCGCAGCCGTGGCTCGACTGGCTCGCCCAGATCGGTTGTGCGACGTTGGGCGAATTGCGTGCGCTGCCGTCGCCGGGCGTGAGACGTCGCTGCGGTGCTGCGCTGCCCGCATCGCTTGCGCGCGCCTACGGCGAAGCGCCGGAAGCGCCGACGTGGTATCGCGCGCCGCCGCATTTCGAGGCCGTGCTGCCATTGCCGTCGCTCACGCACGACGTCGAAGTCTTGTTGTTCGGCTTGCGCCGTCTGCTCGCGCAGTTGACGGGATGGCTCGCCGCCGGGCAACTGGCTACGCAGGCGTTGACGCTGATTCTCGAACACGAGGCGCTTGGCCGGGAGACAGTGGCACCGACGCGTTTCGACATCTGTCTGGCCGAAGCGAGCGCCGCACCGGCGCACTTGCTGTCGCTCTGCAAGGAGCGGCTGGCGCGCTCTGCGTTGGTCGCACCGGTGCTGACATTGCGGCTCGACGTCACGCAGACGGCGCAGCATGTCCCGCAAAGCGGTTCGCTGCTGCCCGAGCCGGGGCGCGAGCGGCAGGATTTCGTGCAATTGATGGAGCGCGTCGCGGCGCGTCTGGGAGATGAGCACGTGCGGCGTTTGCAGGTGCGGGGGGATCATCGTCCCGAGGCAGCGTTCGTGAGCGTGCCTTATGCCGTGAATGTGGGCGTGAATGCGGGTGTGAGTGCGGAGGCAGGGGCGACGTCTGCGTCGAATCGTCATCTGCCGGACACCGTGAGCGCACTGCCGCCGCGTCCGGCGTGGCTGCTCGACACGCCCCAGCGACTCAGCCTGCAGCAGGAGCGTCCGTGGCGGCACGGGCCGTTGCAACTGGTGAGTGGCCCGGAGCGTATCGAGGCGGGCTGGTGGGAGCCGGGCACGGTCACGCGCGACTACTTCATCGCAGCGGACACGACGGGAGCGTTGCTGTGGGTGTTTCGGGAGCGTCCCGTGAAAGGGGCAGACGCTGCCTGGTATTTGCATGGCCTGTTCGGTTGAGATGAATGGGGACGCAGTCTTATGAATTTCGACGATTTCTTCTCGTGGCAAGGGGCGGTTGATGGCGGCGCCGCCAACGACGACGGCGCAGACACGCCGGAGGCCTCGCCCTCCGATCTGCGCGAGGATAACGAGGGGGGGCTGCCCGCGTACGCCGAATTGCATTGCCTGTCGAACTTCTCGTTTCAGCGCGGGGCGTCGCACCCCGAGGAGTTGATCGCTCGCGCGGCGCATCTGGGCTACACCGCGTTGGCTATTACCGATGAGTGTTCGGTCGCCGGTGTCGTTCGCGCGCGCGCGGAAGCGGCCAAGCATAAGTCGGTGTCGTTGATCGTGGGGAGCGAATTCCGGTTGACGCCCGAAGGGACTGCGCTGCAAGCATCGGCATCGGGAGCTTTGTCTGCAACGTCGGCGAGGACTACCGCCACTGCCGCCACTGCGTTTGTGCCGACGCAGACCGGGTTGCCCTGGCGGGCGGGGGGCGACGCGCGTCTTCCGGGCCCCAATGATCTCGACGCGCTGGGCACCGTGCATCTCGTCGCGCTTGCCCAGCATCGCGAGGGCTACGGCAATCTGTCCGAGATGATTACGCTCGGCCGTATGCGCGGCCCCAATCGCAGCTATCGTCTTCACGCAAGGGACTTCAGCGCACCGGACGCGAAACACGCCCACCTACGCGGGTTGCGAGGCTGTCTGATCATCATCGTGCCGGATCCCGATGCAAGCGCCGAACGTACGCTGGCGCAAACCCGGTGGGCCGCGCAAACGTTTGGTGAAGGGCGCGTGTGGCTAGCGTTGGAGCGCCGTCATCGCGCGGATGACGAGATGCATCTGGCGCGTCTTCGCCTGATCTGCGCCGAGTGCAACGTGCCTCTTGTCGCCACAGGGCATGTGCTCATGCATGTGCGCTCTCGCAAGCCGTTGCAGGACACGCTAACCGCCATCGGACTGAGCAAACCGGTGCAGGCGTGCGGACTCGCCCTGAGCTCGAATGCCGAGCAGCATTTGCGTACGCGATTGCGGCTTGCATGGCTTTATCCGAAAGAGGCGCTCGCCGAGACAGCCGTCATTGCTTCACGGTGCCATTTCGAGTTGCTGAACTTGCGTTATGAGTATCCGGAAGAGTTGGTGCCGACGGGGCATGCGCCGGAGTCGTATCTGCATCGGGAAGTCGAGGCGGGGGCCGCGCGACGCTATCCAGCAGGGGTGCCGGAAAAGGTGCGGGGTCTTCTGAAGAAGGAGCTGGAACTTATCCGGGAGCTTGAGTACGAGCCGTATTTCCTGACGGTGTACGACATCGTGAGCTATGCCCGAAGCCAGAAAATCCTTTGCCAGGGCCGGGGTTCCGCAGCCAACTCGGCGGTGTGTTATTGCCTGGGTATCACGGCAGTGAATCCCGACGAGACCGAGGTGTTGTTCGGGCGTTTCCTCTCGAAGGAACGTAATGAGCCCCCCGATATCGACGTGGACTTCGAACACCAGCGGCGCGAAGAGGTCATCCAGTACATCTATCGGAAGTATGGCAACGACCGAGCGGCGCTGGCGGCGACGGTCATCACTTATCGCATGCGCAGTGCGGTGCGCGATACCGGCCGTGCGTTGGGCATCGATCTGTCGATTGTCGAACAGGTGGCGCAGAGTCAGCAGTGGTGGGACGGAAAAGAGAACCTGCTCGCGCGCATGGCCGCGCAGGGCTTATCGCCCGACGCACCGACAACGCAGTTATGGGCCGATCTGGTGGCCCGTCTCATCGGTTTTCCCCGGCATCTGTCACAACACGTGGGCGGCTTCGTGATCTCTCGCGACCGGCTGTCCCGGCTCGTGCCGATTGCGCCGGCGGCAATGGAGAATCGCTACGTCATCCAATGGGACAAGGACGACATCGAGACGCTCAAGTTGCTCAAGGTCGACGTGCTGGCGCTCGGCATGCTGAGCGCATTGCGCCGCACGCTCGATATGCTGGGCGAATGGCGTGGCGCACCGATGGAGCTCGCGGACATTCCACGCGACGATCCCGCAACGTACGGCATGATCCGTCGCGCAGATACCGTGGGCGTATTCCAGATCGAGTCGCGGGCCCAGATGAGCATGTTGCCGCGTCTGAAGCCGGTCAAGTTCTACGATCTTGTCGTGCAGGTCGCGATCGTGCGTCCCGGCCCGATTCAGGGCGGCATGGTGCACCCGTACCTGAAACGACGCAAGCTGAAACCCGAAGAAGTGGACTATCCGTGCGACGCTATCAAACCCGCGCTGCAACGCACGCTGGGCGTGCCGATCTTTCAGGAACAAGTGATGCAGATCGCGATGATCGCCGCCGACTTCACGGCAGGCGATGCCGATGAACTGCGTCGTTCGATGGCCGCCTGGAAACGCAAAGGCGGTCTCGAAAAATTCCAGACGCGCATCATTGACGGCATGCTGAAGAACGGTTACCCGCTTGAGTTTGCCGAGGCTATTTGTCGACAGATCGAAGGCTTTGGCGAGTACGGATTTCCCGAGAGCCACGCAGCGAGCTTCGCGTTGCTCGCCTACGCAAGTGCGTGGCTCAAGTGCCACGCGCCCGAGATGTTCCTGTGCGGTTTGCTCAATAGTTTACCGATGGGGTTTTATTCGGCCTCGCAACTGGTGCAGGATGCGCGTCGGCATCGTGTCGAAGTGCGGGCGGTGGACGTGTGCGTGAGCGATGTCGAGTCACGTCCTGAAGTCAGGATCACCCGGTATGGGGAGGCACGCCGTCCGGCGGTGCGATTGGGCTTGTCGCTGGTCAAGGGCTTATCGGCTGAGGGGGCGCAAGCCATCGAAGATGCGCGACGTCGACGGCTCTTCACCGATATCGACGACCTCACCGCCCGAGCCGCATTATCGCGCCGCGACCTTGATGCGCTGGCTGCCGCCGATGCACTGTCGGCGTTGTTGGGCGGACGTCGTCAGGCACGCTGGACGGTCGCGGCGTGGCAGCCGCCCACGCCACTGTTGGGTGCAACCGCCTTGCGCGACGCCGCGCCAGGCAGCACGGACGAGCAGGTGGCGCTGCCGCCGATGCCCGAGGGGCAGGACATCGTGGCCGATTACGCGAGTACGGGGCTGACGCTTCGGCGCCACCCGCTGATGCTGTTGCGCGAAAAGCTGAACAAGATGCGGGTCCGCACGGCAAAGGAGTTGCAGTCCGAGGGCGTGCATGGACGACGTGTACGCACCGTCGGCATCGTCACAGGACGCCAGCGGCCGGGCACCGCCAATGGCACGGTCTTCGTGTCGCTGGAAGATGAGACGGGCGTGATTAACGTGATCGTCTGGCCCGATCTGGTAGAAGCGCAGCGCAAGGAGTTGCTGGCCTCGTCGTTGCTGGGGGTGGAAGGCGTGTGGCAGCGCGAGGAGCGAGTCACACATCTGGTGGCACATCGCCTGATCGATCTCTCGCCGATGCTCGGCGAACTCACGATCTCGAGTCGGAACTTTCACTAGCGGGATTTCGATAGCATGGCATGGCTTCGGCCCCCCAAGCCACGCGTGGACTTCCGCCATCTTCATTTGACGTGAACGGCGCCTCGCTTTACCATTGGCGCCACGCGTTAATAACGCGTTGCGTTACTATCTGTGATCGAAGATTTAAATGCAGAGATACGGCGCTGCTGTTCAGTGGACATCGGGTGATGCGCTGGCGTGCTGTCGAAACGGTCGCTATGCGAAAACTGCAGCAATTGCATGCAGCCATGACACTTGGATTCTTGCGTGTGCCACCGGGCAACCGGCTCGAAGCCTTGCGTGGAAAGCGACTAGGGCAATACAGCATTCGTATCAACGATCAGTGGCGTTTGTGCTTTCGCTTCGAAGCAGGCACCGCGTTTGACGTTGAGATCGTGGACTACCACTGATCGCGAACGTGGGCGCGTTCCGATATTTCTGCTAATCCCGCTAAAGATCCACGGAGGCCGTTCATGACCCGACAAGTACGACTGGCGACGCCCGGCGAGATTCTCGCTCAGGATTGGCTGAGCCCGATGGGCATTTCTCAATATGCGCTGGCCAAGGCAATGGATGTGCCCCCGCGCCGAATCAACGAGATCGTGCTCGGAAAGCGGGCAATTACGGTCGATACGGCGCTGCGCCTGGGCGCGTTCTTCGGCGTCGACGCACAGAGCTGGCTCAATCTGCAGAATCAATACGACGCCGAAATAGCCCGAGCCGATATGGCCGACGTATTGAAGAAAATCAAACGCAGGGCACGCGAGCTGCTTATCGCGGCGTAAGTACCAACGCCTACGCTCAACCCGCGTCGGCCTGTTTCCACGCTTCCTGCGCGAGCGCGTTCGCTTCCTCTTCGCTGCGCAGACCGTTGAAGTGGGCATTGAGCAGAACCGCGCTGATCGATGCGAGCAGAATGCCGCTATGGAAGAACGGGGCGAGCGCGTGCGGCAGCTTCATGAAGAACTTGTCCGATGCCACGGGAATCATCCCCACACCGATACTGATCGCAATGATGTACAGGTTGTAGCGATTCTTCGACAGATCCACCGTCGACAAAATCTTGATGCCCGTGGCCGTCACCATGCCGAACATCACGATACCCGCGCCACCCAGCACGAATTGCGGCACCGACGCCACCACGTGCGCCGCCTTCGGAAACAATCCCAGTACGATCAGAATCAACCCGCCCATCGCGCATACCCAGCGACTCTTCACGCCCGTCACGCCGACCAGCCCTACGTTCTGTGAAAACGAGGTGTACGGGAACGTGTTGAAGATGCCGCCGATCACGGTGCCGAGGCCGTCGACACGCAAGCCGCGCACCAGCGTCTTCTGATCGACCGGACGCCCCACGATGTCGCCCACGGCAAGGAACATGCCGGTCGACTCGATGAACGTCACGAGCATCACCAGCGTCATCGTCGCGATGGCGATCGGATCGAAGCGCGGCACGCCAAAATGGAACGGCATCACGAAGCCGAACCACGGCGCTTCCGACACCCCCGCAAACGACACCTTGCCCAGCGCAATCGCCACCATCGTGCCGAACAGAATTCCCAGCAGCACCGCGATGTTGGAGAAGAAGCCCCGCGCGTATTTCGTGATGAACAGGATGCAGAGCAGCACCGCAAACGACACGCCCAGATACAGCGGATTACCGAAGTCCGGGTTGCCGAAGCCGCCGGCCGCCCAATTGATGCCTACGCCCATGAGCGAAATGCCGATCACCGTAATCACGGTGCCTGTCACCACCGGCGGGAACAGCCGCAATAACTTGCCGATGTAGGGGGCAATCAGAATGCCGATGATCCCGGCGGCAATCGTCGCACCGTAAATGTCGAGCAAGCCGAGCTCGGGATTCGTGCCGATGGCGATCATCGGCGTGACGGCCGTAAACGTCACCCCCATCATGATCGGCAGACGCAGACCGAAGATCCACAGGCCAAGCGTCTGAATCAGCGTGGCGATCCCGCACGCAAACAGGTCGGCGTTGATGAGAAACGCAATCTGATCGACCGACATCTTGAGGGCGCCGCCGATGATCAGCGGTACTGCGACGGCCCCCGCATACATCACCAGCACGTGTTGCAATCCCAGCGTGAACAACTGGGGGAGCGGCAGGCGCTCGTCGACCGGATGTACCGGTGCAGCAGCAGATTGCGTCATGTCTTCTCCTGGTCCGACGGTACGAATTGATTGGCTTGGCGAAACCGAGCGTAAATTTTTTACCGGGGCGCAGCGAGTCGCGTCAAAAAACCCCCGGTCTCACGACGGGCGACACACGACCCGTGACCGACGCGCAGTCGTGCAGAAAAACTGCGGTCTGGCGACATGGTACGCCTGAGTGCTTGCAGCGACGTTCGGGTGTGTGAAAGCCTTGTACGGCAAGGGCGACGCGGGTGGTCGGAGGCGACGATGACATCGGCGCGCAGGTAACCGCCCGTATGCAAAATGTCCTGTGCCGCGAGGACGCCACTGGACGGACGTCTCGGCACATATCGGATTCGCAATACCAAAGATTGCGTCTGACGTATGAAACGCCGAGACACTGGAGACGGCGACGACGTCCCAAACATCGAAGCCGTCGATCACTCCGTCGGCATCATGGTGCCTGTGACGCGTGCCGGACCGGGGAAGAAAGCGAAGGTGTAAGTGAAACGCCCGCCGACAAGTGTCAGGCGGGCGTTGGTGAGGCTGTCCGGTGTCGTGAAGCGTGTCAGCGCCCGGCGGTGCCCGACGGTTTGCGAGCGAGCGAGTCGGTGGTATTCGTGCCGCTCGCGGTGTTTTGCTGCGCCACGCTTTCGAGCTTGCTGGAAATTTCCTCCCCCATGTAATGCAGGAACTCCATTTCCTTCGCGCCGATGCCGCCCGCGCACAGTGCACCACCCCAGTCGCCGTAGAGCAGCGCCACGGTCTGGTTCCGCTGGCGAACCGGCAGCAGGAAGAACGATTTCACGTTCGAGAAATGCTGGCGATGCCACAGCGGAATGCGAGGGACGATGCGCGGCTCGCGGGCATTGTCGATCAGGATCGCCCGACCGTTGGTCAGCGCGAGATGGAAGACGTCCGGCTCGAACGCTTCGGGGAAGGTCAGGCCCAGCAACGGCTGTACCTCGCGACCAATGCCGAAACGCATCTCGAAGACCTTGCTCGCGGGCGAACGCACGAAGGCCGCGCAGTTCACGAAGCCGAGCGACTGGAGAATCGCTTCGAGCGTCAGGTTGAGCAGGCCTACGGCATCGGTCTCGCCGGTGGCGGCGCGCACTTCGGAAAGCCCGTCGGCCAACCGTCGGACCGAATCGAGTGGCTTGCCCGCCGGGGGCTGACGCGTATTCGATGCGCCCGTGCTGATGGCGATGAATTCCTGATGGCTCGTGTCGCGCGCCATCTCTTCACCGACCGACACGACCTCACGGATGTCCAGCGCCAGACGGTCGGCATAACGCTCGGCGAGCTCGGCCAGACGTGCCGGATCCGCGCCGCGCGTCAGTTCCGTCACCATCTCGTTGGACATGTTCGCCACGGCGCACAGCCAGTCGGCGTGCGAGAGCGGGGCATCGCCTTCGAGATCGATCGGACGCATGCTGGTCGCAATCGACTCCGGCAGGCCCCACTTACGGGCCGCAGCCTCAGCCAGTTCGGGGAACGAGATACCGAGCACCTGCTCGCAGGCATCGCTGTCGCTCACGCCCTGCTGAACGGCGATGTCCTGAATCTCGACCCATTCGTTCGCGAAGCAATACGTCACCAGCAGGCGCGCCACGTGATGCAGCAACGTGCAGACGACGGCTTCTTCACCGTCGCGAATCCCGTTCTTGGACGTGATGTCGCGTGCGAAAGCGCCCGCCAACGTGGCACGCGCCAGTTCGCGCGCCATGTCGTCGCGGCGTGCGGCGACTTCGCCGAAACCTTCGAGCAGCTTCAGGCTCAGTGCGAGGTGCCCGATCGTGTCGACGCCCAGAATCATGATCGCGCGCGAGACCGTCGTCACATTGCAGCCGAACGGCGCATACATGGCGGAGTTGGCCAGACGAATCACTTTCTGGGTCAGGGCGAAATCCGAGAGCACGGACGACGCGAGGTCGGCCGTACTGGTGTTCTCGCTTTGCATGGCAGACACGATGCCCGTGACCGAGCGTTGCAGCGACGGGAAGTCGCCGCGCTCGGCCATGCGCTGCCACAACAATTCGAGCGTTTTTTCTTTGGTAAGGCTCATGGTAGCGGGGTTGTCCGGTCAGTGGCCGGCATCCACGTTGAGGCGCCCGCTCGCAAAGGCCGCCTCCAGTTCGCCCGCAGGCAGGGCCTTCGATACCAGCCAGCCCTGGATGGAATGGCAGCCGCGATCGATCAGCATCTGCCGTTGTTCTTCCGTCTCGACCCCTTCGGCCACCGCCGACAGACCCAGCTCGCGGGCCAGTCCCAGAACGGCCGTCACAATCGTACGGTCGTTCGGTGACGTGGGCATGTCTTTGACGAAACTGCGGTCGATCTTGAGCGCGGAGAGTGGGAAACGCTTGAGGTAGCCCAGACTCGAATAGCCTGCACCGAAGTCGTCGACAGCAAAGCGCACGCCCAGCGTCTGCAACTCGCGCAGAACCAGATTGGCTTGTTCCGGGTCGCGCATCAGCACGCTTTCGGTAATTTCGAGTACAAGGCGGTGACCTTCCACGCCGGAGTCGGCAATGGCCTGCCACACGAGGCTCGGGAAAGACGGATGGTGAAACTGTTGTGCCGAGACGTTCACGGACATGTAGATCCCGTCGAGCCGGGTGCGATCCCAGCGCGCGAGCTGCATGCACGCGGCGCGCAATGCCCAGCCGCCCAGCAAGTTGATCAGACCGTTGGCTTCGGCCAGCGGAATGAACTCGGCGGGCGAGACCGGACCGAGCGCCGGATGCCAGCGCATCAGCGCTTCGACACCTTTCACGTTCAGCGAAATCGGGTCGCAGATCGGCTGGTAATGCAGGCTGAATTCACCGTTGTGAATGGCCTCGAACATCGCCGATTCCAGCGAAAACGCCTTGCGGTGCAAGTCGCCCAGATCGTCCGTGTAGACGAACAGGCCGTTGCGACCGCGATCCTTGGCGCAATACATGGCAGCGTCGGCGTGCTTGATGAGCAGGCCGGCCGAGTCGCCGTGTTGCGGGTAGAACGAAACACCGATGCTGGTGGTCAGGTGCAGCAACTGATCGCCGACCTGGAACGGTTGTTGCACCGCCGAGAGCAGTCGCTTCATGATGCCGCCGAGCGCCTGTTCGTTATCGCAGCCGGGCAGCACCAGCACGAACTCGTCGCCGCCCATGCGCGCGGCCATATCCGTCTCGCGAATCTGTGCGATCAGACGTTGACCTGCATCGCGCAGCAACTGGTCGCCCACGTCGTGGCCGAGCGAGTCGTTGACCTTCTTGAAGCCGTCGAGGTCGAGCAGGGCGACGGCGAAGTTCGGACCACCTTCGCGCGCATGCTGGATCGTCTCTACGATGCACTGCTGAATATATTGACGATTCCCGAGCCCGGTCACCGCATCGCGCACCGCTAAATCGGACAGCCGCGCTTCGTTTTCCTTGAACGCGGTGATGTCTTCGCCGTGCACGAGGAACGATGCGCTCGCACCCGCGATGCGGGGTGTGTACTGGGCGATGCGCAGACGCATCCAGACCCGGTCGGTCAGGCCACGCAGCAGGCGCACGGTGCACTGTTGAGGGCCGAGGGTCTGGGCAGCGGAAAAGGCGTTCTGAAGCAGGGGAACGTCTTCGATGCCGGTCAGCTCGAAGAGCGTGGCGTGGTCGATGTACTCGCGAGAGTACTCAAGCAGACGCAGGGAGGCTTCGGCAATGAAAAGGAAACGGCCATCGGCGCCCACGTGTGCCGATAGTCCGCCGGTCAGCTCGACCAGCGCCCGGGACAATGCCGGGGCCGGCGCCGTGGCATTGGCCTCGGCGATTGCCGAGGCCAGGGTCGAAGGTTCGACCAAAGGCACACCGGCTGGGAGTCGATCTGAACTCATTGTTGTTGTCTGTACATGCATCACGTCGAGCGCGTTGCCGCTCATGTGCTTCCCCGTTCAGGCAAACGCGCTCATGGCCGGACGTCGGTCCGGCGGGTGTCCGGTGGATTGTGGGCCATTATAGCTAAAGACGCCAGCGATTTTGATGGCTTCAACCCGCGTTTTACCCCCCCGTTTTACCCCCGTTTCACGCCGCTTTCCGCCCGAATTCCCGTGTTGGATTTTTTCCTACAAAACGATCGGAATTTTTCCGGCAAGGCCGGTGGCGTTCGGTCTACGTGAAACCCGAATCGTCCCCCCGGTTCACCTCCATGCCGCCGGTGCAACCCCGGCGCAATCGTCCTGCGTGCGCCAGTCTACCCAAGCGCGAGCGAGTTGAGGGCACCGCAATCGTGGATTTTTATCATTGCGATGCAACATCGCAACAGCCGCACAAGCCCCGCAGGGCTTCGCTGTGCCATGAATTCGCGGCGCGTGAGAGTCGCGCCGGAAAATTGAGAATCGGGGATCGGGGATCGGGGATCGGGAGACGGCGCGCGCGCCGTCGAAGTCGAGTCAGACGTGCGCCTGCGTCTCATGCGCGAGCGACCAGGCAATGCACGCGCGGGCGAGTGCTGCGGACGCGTCCAGCCCAAATCGTCCGAGCGGCGTTTCACACGTGGCAAGCGCCACCGGGATTTCGGTGCAGCCGAGAACCACGCGTTGCGCGCCGGCCGCCAGCAGTTGCTCCATCGCCATTGCAAGCGCCTCACCGCCGCGACGAATGTCCCCGGCCTTGGTGAGCCGGATGCCTTCGTTCACGAGCGTCTGGTGCGCAAGCGGATCGCTCGCCGAGACAAAGCGGTATCCCAGCGCTTCGAGCCGTGGGCGGTAGACGTTGGCGTGATGGGTGCCTTCTGTGGCCATCAGGCCGATGGGCGCGTCGGGGGCGACACACGTGGACAGTTCGCCAGCGACGGCTTCGACCACGTCGAGCACCGGCAGACGGGTGCGATGACGCAGCGCGTCGAGCCACGCATGGGCGGTATTGCACGCGATGGCGATGCAGCCGACGCCCGATTGCTCCAGCGCATGCACGCCGTCGAGCATGCCGTCGAGCGGCGAGGCGCCGTCGCGCAGCAGGGCTTCGGTCCGGTCGGGGATCTGTGGCACCGAATACAGGATGAACGGGATGTGATCCTGATCGCGGTTAGCCGGATGTTGATCGACGATCTTGCGGCAGAGGTCGATACCGGCGGCGGGGCCCATACCGCCGAGAATGCCGAGCGTGGCGTGCGAGTTCATGATGGTGGTGAATCTGCGGGAACTGCAGAAAACGGGATCGCGAAGTGCAGGGACCGTGGTCCCCGCACAACGGACAATCCGTCAGGATCAGTCGTAAGCCTTCGTGATCGGATCCTTGAACATGGCGCGCATTTCGGCCGTCATCGGGTAGTTCATGTTCTGACCCTTCGGCGGCACGGGCTGCGTGAACCACTTGTCGTAGAGCTTCGTCATTTCGCCGGACTTTTCCATGTCTGCGATGACCGTGTTCACGACCTTGGTGAACGCGAGATCGTTAATGCGCGTCATGCAGGCGTAGTTTTCGAACTGGAGGTTCGGGCCGACAATTTCGTAGCCCTTCGCTTCGTCGGCCGACAGGGCGGCACGCTGACCGTAGAGCAGCGGCTCGTCCATGACGAACGCCAGTGCGCGGCCTTGCTTGACGGTCAGGAAGCCGTCCGAGTGTTCCTTCGTCTGGATCAGGTTGAAGCCGATTTCGCCTTTCTTGCCCGACAGAATGCGGTCAGCCGTGGTGCCGGCCGTCGTCGCGATGGTCTTGCCCTTCAAGCTGTTCAGGTCGGTGATGCCCGAGCCCGTCTTGGCGATCATCTTGATCGAGTACAGGAAGATGTTGTGCGAGAAGCCGACTTGCTTGGCGCGCTCCAGCGTGTGGGTGGTCGAGCCGCATTCCAGGTCGATCGTGCCGTTTTGCATCAGCGCGATCCGGTTTTGCGACGTGATCGGCGTTTCGGTGACCTTCAGATTCGGCATGTTCAGGTCTTTCTTGATCGCGTCGACGATCTTGAGCGCGATTTCCTGCGAGTAGCCGATCGTCTTGCCGCTGTTGTCCGAGTACGAGAACGGAATCGACGATTCGCGCACGCCGAGGGCGATCACGCCGTTGTCCTTGATCTTCCTGAGCGTGCCAGTGAGTTCCTGTGCGCTCGCGGTGTGCGCGAACAGGGCGGCGGCAGCGCTGACGAGCAGCAGGGGAGCAAACAGCTTCTTCATGGTCTCTTGTCCTATCGGAAGTGGTGGCACGGTGGTCCGTGCCGTTGGAATGTCAAAAGCCTAAAACATCGGAAACACCGAAAACACAGATACAACCCGATACTTCCCCCATCGGTCCCCGTGGGAGTGATGCCGCAGCGTACAGGCGCAAGAACGTGTTATCCGGCTGGCACGCTATGGTCCAGCCTCATCGCTCACGCAGCCAGACGGGCAAACCCTGCAAGATCGACGGCGGGACGCTTGCCGTCGATGGCGTCGGCGATGGCGCGTGCAGCCCCCATCGACAACGTAAAACCCAGTGCGCCGTGGCCGACGTTCAGCCACAGATTGCCGACCTTGTCCGCGCGACCGAGCACCGGTCGGCCGTGCGGCGTGGACGGACGCATGCCGGTCCATTCCAGCGGCGCGGGCGTGCCGTGCAACGACGGGAACAACCCGGTCGAGAGCGTGCGCAGCGCATCGATACGATGTTTGGCGATGCGGTAGTCGTAGCCCACCAGATCGGCGATCCCGGCGACGCGCAGATGCTCGCCAAGGCTCGCGTAGACCACCTTGTTGTCCGCGTCCGTGACGGAGACCTGCGGGCGGGCGTCTGCCGGTGCGCCGAGATACGTCAGGCTGTAGCCCTTGAGCGGATACATCGACACCGGCTCGCCCACCGCGCGCAGCAGCGGCACGGCGGCCAGCCCATTGGCGACGACGCAGGCATCGACCGGGAGGTCGCCAGCGCGTGTGCGAATGGCGCGAACGGTGTTGCCGCGCACGTCGAATCCCGTCACTTCGCGCTCGAACAGCAGCGTGCCGCGCTCATGAGTGCCGATCAGACGCATGAGTTCCTTACACAGCATCTGGCAGTCGCCGGTGCCTTCGCCCGGCGTGTGGATGCCGCCGACCAACTCACCCGCGACCTTGCTCAGCGCCGGTTCCAGCGTGACGCAAGTCGCCGCATCGACACGCCGTTGCGTGTAGCCCAGGCCATTGGCCATTTCCAGCGAGCGCTCGGCGGCTGCGAGCTTGCTCGCGTCGCGATACACGACTAGCTTGCCGCTCAGGCGGTAGTCGAACGTTCCTGCCTCCTGCGCCAGAAACTCCAGCATCACCTCGCGGCTATGCAGCCCGAGCGAGAGCAGTCGCAGCGTGGAGCTGGCGTTCGCCTGCGTGTTGCAATGTTTGACGAAGGCCAGCGACCAGCGCCAGAAATCCGGATCGAGCGACGGCTTGATCCGCAACGGCCCGGTGCTGGAGAACAGCAGCGAGGGCAGTTGAGAGAGCACACCGGGGGCGGCGAGGGGCGACACATAGCCGTAGCTCAACTGACCGCCGTTGGCGAAGCTGGTCCCCAGACCGCCGTCGCGTGCCGCGTCGATAACGGTGACTTCGTGGCCTGCACGAAGCAACTGATATGCGCTGGCGAGGCCGACGATGCCCGCTCCGATAACTCCAATGTGCATGACGATAGATAACGACGAAAAGCTGATGGAAAGCAAGGTGGGAAAAAATTGCGACACGTGGCGAGCGCCTCGTGGCAGGTCTTGCGCACCGCCTTTGCTACGCAGTGTAGAGGGAGAAAATTCGCTAACCTATGCGGTTTTGAGGCAGCATATGTCTTTTGGCTATAGGGTCGGCCGCGCGAGCGCGCAGGCGGGCGGGACACGGAGACGACGTCAGGCATGAAATTGCGGCATATCGAGACGTTTCGCGCAGTCGTGCTGACGGGGTCGGCCAGCGGCGCGGCGCAATTGCTCAACGTATCGCAACCGGTCGTCTCCCGCGTGTTGCAGCACGCGGAGCAGCAACTCGGCTTCAAGTTGTTCGATCGGGTGAAAGGCCGTCTCGTGCCCACGGCCGAAGCGCGTCGTCTGTATCCCGACGTCGAGCGGATCTTCAGCGATCTGGAGCGCTTGCGCACCACGTCGCGCAATCTGCGTCAGCACGGCGTGGGGCACCTGCGCATCGCGGTCACGCCGAGTCTCGCGCAGAGTCTGCTGCCCGCTGCTATCGAACGCATGCGACGTGCGCATCCCGACGTCGTCTTCGAACTGATCACCCATCATACGAACGAGACCATCACCGCGATTCTCACATCGTCGGTGGATGTCGGCATCGTTTCTGCGCCGCCGATGGCGGCCGGTATCGTGAGCCGTCCCGTGGCGCAGGGGCACATCGTGCTGGCCGTGCCCGCCGCGTGGCCGAAGCTCTCGCGGCGCGGGCCAGCGAGCGCCGACGCACTCGCCGGGCGCGATCTCATCAAGCTGCACGACGATACGCCGCTCGGCGCGCTGATCAACGAACGTCTCGATCAGACGGAACTGCTGCAGGACGCCGAAGTGATGGTGCAGACGTATTCCCTCGCGGCGGCGCTCGTCGAGCATGGTCTGGGGTACGCGCTGCTCGATCAGTTCACGGCGGCGAGTGCGCATGTGCAGGCGCAGCGTTTGTATCGCGTCGCGCCGGCCATCGAGTTTCCTGTCGAGATGCTGCGCCCCGCACACGAGCCGGAGTCGGTGCTCGCAGACACGCTACGGCGTCATCTGGCGGACGTCGCCAACGAACTCAGCGAGCGTGCCGAAGCGTTATGCGAAGGGCGCGAGATCGTGCTGACGCCGGCAGACGCGGCGCAATAGGGCTGACGCGCTGACGTCGATGCCAATGCCGATGCCGACGCTCAGCGGCAACTCGGCTCGCTTTTCACTTCGTAATAGGTAAACGGTTGGGGCTGGAGTTTGTCGGCCAGCGACGGATAGTTCGCCTGCACGAAGCGTCGTGCGCCTGCCATGTCGAATTCGGTACGCAGCCAGATCTTGCCGTCGTGATTGTCGAGGATCAGCGTGCCCGCGTAGACGACGTCGCCACGGTTGACGCGCACCGTCGGCACTTTGCGCCCCTTGCAATAGCGAAAGCGATAGCTGTTGTCCGCCGGGGTGAACTCCATCGGGCCGAAGCGCTCGTTGCGCATGAGCGGCGAGACGCGCATGGCGATGTACCCGCGCGTACGCGGATTGCTGTTGAGTGTACGGGTGATCTTGCCGCCGATGATGCCGTTGACCGTCTGATTGAAGTCCGAGTAGGACCACGGCCCCCAGGTGCTTTGCAGCGGCGTGTCGAGGCCGACGATGACGAGCGCGTACTCGTCGAGCGTGTCTTCGGTGAGGGTCGGGTTGGGCGCCACGCCCTTGGTGCTGCAAGCGACCAGCCAGGTCAGTCCACCGGCCGCCAGCAGAATGAGCGCCAGACGCCGCGCCGCCGGGAAGCACAACAGGGTACGCATCGACCTCATTGCAATCTCCTCGTGGCGCGTCGCGCTCAGGGGATGGATCCGAAAATTAATCCTGCAGGAATCTTGCCTTGACCTTGCGGCCCTTCACACGGCCATCGGACAACTTGCGCAGCGCCACCGGGGCGATGTCCCGGTCTACGGCAATATACGTGAAGTTTTCGAGCACGTTGATCTTGCCGATCTGCGTGGCGGCAAAGCCGGCCTCACCGGTCAGCGCGCCGAGCACGTCGCCCGGACGGATCTTGTCCTTCTTGCCGCCCAGCATCTGGATCGTCACCATCGGCGGCAGCAGGTGTCCGCTGCCCGTCGGCGTAAGCTCCGAGAGTTTGTGCCACTGGACTTCCACGCCCATCGCGGCTTCGATATTGCCCACGCGACCCATCTCGTCCATCGTCGCCAGGCTGAACGCCCAGCCGTCTTCGTCGGCACGGCCCGTGCGGCCAATGCGGTGCACGTAGACCTCGGGGTCGGGCGTCACGTCCACGTTGATGACGGCTTCGAGCTGCGCGATGTCCAGACCGCGTGCGGCCACGTCGGTTGCCACCAGCACGGAGCAACTGCGGTTGGCGAACTGGATCAGCACCATGTCGCGTTCGCGTTGTTCCAGATCGCCGTGCAGGGTCAGCGCATGGAAGCCCTCGGCGCGCAGCACGTCGGTCAGGTCGTTGCATTGCGCGCGGGTGTTGCAGAACGCAATCGTGCTGACCGGGCGGAAGTGGTCGAGCAACTGCCCCACGGCGTGCAGACGTTCTTCGTCGCGCACTTCATAAAAGCGCTGGCGAATCTTGCTGGCGTCATGCTTTTCTGCCAGACGAATCTCGCGCGGCGTCTTCAAAAAACGCTGGGCGAGCTTGCCGATGCCTTCGGGGTACGTCGCCGAGAAGAGCAACGTCTGGCGCGACGCGGGCGTTTGTCGCGCGACGGCGGCGATGTCGTCGAAGAAGCCCATGTCGAGCATGCGGTCGGCTTCGTCGAGCACCAGCGTCTTGATGCCGGTCAGCGAGAGCGTGCCGCGATCGAGGTGGTCCATGATGCGGCCCGGCGTGCCCACGATCACGTGGGCGCCGTGCGCGAGGCTTTCCGCCTGCGGACGGATCGGCGAGCCGCCGCACAGCGTCAGGACCTTGATATTGTCCTCGGCGCGCGCGATACGGCGGACTTCCTGGGCGACTTGCTCGGCGAGCTCGCGCGTGGGGCATAGCACGGCGGCCTGCACGGCGAAATCGCGGGCGTCGACTCGCTGGAGCAGGCCCAGCGAGAAGGCGGCGGTCTTGCCGCTACCGGTCTTGGCCTGCGCGATGATGTCGTGGCCGGCCAGCATGTCGGGGAGCGACGCCTGCTGGATGGGCGTCATCGAGGCGTAACCGAGCCGTGCGAGGTTCTCCTGCATGGCAGGCGAGAGCGGCAGGCTCGAGAAGGGAATGGCGGGGGCGCTGTCAGCGCGCGAATCGGTGGCTTTTGAGTTCATGCGCGATTATACCGGTGGTGTCGGCGGCGTCGGTGGCGTCGGTGGCGTCGGCGGCTTCGGGTGGATCGGATGGCTCGGGCAGACCGGCTCAGCATACCCGAACTCGGGAATCACGCCGTTGCCAGCCCGGGGCCGCCGGGCGTAGCATGGCCTTGCCTGTCCACACGCCAGCAAATGGCCGGTGACTTATCCTTCGTTCGCCGGTCGAAGTCTCGTCCAATCCCGCAGAGGTGCCCATGCCCGCGAATCCGGAAGAGAAGGTCCGCCAGCACATGGCGGAAGTCGTCGCGATGGCCCGCGAACGTGCGCCCGAAGTGGCGGCGCTCTTCGAGCCTTTCGTCCAGCAGTATTACGGTCTGGCCGACGCCGAGGATGTCTTCTCGCGCAGTGTCGCCGATCTTTATGGCGCGGCGATGGCGCACTGGCAACTCGGCCAGAAGTTCGTCTCCGGCGAACCGCGCATCCGTATCTACAACCCCACGCTCGATCAGCACGGCTGGCATTGCAGCCACACGGTCGTCGAAATCGTCAACGACGACATGCCGTTCCTCGTCGATTCGGTGACGATGGAGGTCAACCGGCAGGGACTGGCGCTGCATTCGGCGTTCCATCCGGTCTATCGCGTCCGGCGCGACGCGGCGGGCAAGCGGCTGAGCGTCGTGCCCGGCAGCAGTCCGGCGGGTAAGGAAGAAGGCAAGGAAGAAAACAGGGAAGGCGAGCGCAGCCGCTTCGAATCGTATATCCACATCGAAGTCGACCGGTTCTCCGAGCCGGAGCGCATTCAGGCGCTGGCCGACGGGCTGCAACGCGTGCTCGGGGACGTGCGCGCGGCCGTGGACGACTGGCGCGCCATGCAGGCCGCCGCACATGCGGCCATCGAATCCCTGACCGAGCGCGCCGCGCAGCAAGGCATAGCGGCGCAGGAGCGCACAGAGATCGACGAAGCGCAGGCGTTTCTGGACTGGATGCTCGCGCGTCACTTCACCTTCCTCGGTTATCGCGATTACGAACTGGTCGAGCGCGACGGCGAGCACTACCTGCAAGGCGTGCCGGGCACCGGCCTCGGCGTGCTGCGCGAATCGCGCCGCGACGCCAGCACGCCCGACGTCACGCGCCTGTCGCCCGGGGCCATCGGTATCGTGCAGGCCAGTGCCCCGATCTTTCTGACGAAGGCCAACTCGCGCGCCAGCGTTCACCGCCCCGGCTATCTCGATTACGTGGGCGTAAAGCGTTTCGACACGCAGGGCAAGGTGTGCGGCGAACGGCGTTTTCTGGGGCTGTACACCTCGACCGTCTATATGGTGCCGGCCGACGAAATTCCGCTGGTGCGCCGTAAAGTCGCCGAAGTGATCCGACGTGCGGGGTTCCTGCCCAACGGCCATCTGGCCAAGACGCTCGCGACCATCCTCGAACAATATCCGCGCGACGAACTGTTCCAGATCGACGTCGAGCAACTCGCCGACATCGCGCTCGGGATTCTGCGCTTGCAGGAGCGCCAGCGCACGCGGCTCTTCGTACGACGCGATCGCTTCGACCGCTACGTGTCGTGCCTTGTGTTCGTGCCACGCGAGAAATTCAACACCGATCTCCGTGTGCGGGTGCAGAACCTGCTGCTGGCGGCGTATCACGGCACCGGCGTCGAGTTCACGCCGCAACTCTCCGAGTCGATGCTCGCGCGCATTCAGATCACCGTGCGAACCGAGCCGGGGCATGTGCCGGAAGTCGACGTCAACGAACTGGAAGCCCGCATCGTCGAGACCACGCGCCGCTGGCAGGACGATCTCTCCGACGCGCTGCGCGAGCAGCTGGGCGAAGAACGCGGCACGCGCGCGTGGCGACGCTACGCACTGGCGTTTCCTGCGGGGTATCGGGAGGATTACGCTGCGCGCGTGGCCGTGCGCGACGTGGAGCTGATCGAGCCGCTACTGAACGCGGCACCGCCGACGGCGCAAGCTACGCCTTCCGGTAGCTCGGGTGCCACGCCGCTCGCCATGCAACTGTATCGCCCGCTGGAGGCCGGGCCCGGCACCCTGCGCTTCAAGATCTATCAGGCGGGCGAGCCCATCGCGCTCTCACGCAGCCTGCCGATGCTCGAACACCTCGGTGTCCAGGTAAATGACGAGCGGCCCTACCGGATCGAGCCGTCCGACACCGGCGTTGTGTGGATGCACGACTTCGGCATGACGAGTCTCGACGGGGCGGACGTCGATCTGGAGCACGCCCGCGCGCGCTTCGAAGACGCCTTCGCCCGCATCTGGGCCGGCGACGTCGAAAACGACGACCTCAACCGTCTTGTGCTGCAAGCTGGCCTGACGTGGCGCGAGGTGCGCATTCTGCGGGCGTACGCAAAGTACATTCGCCAGGTCGGATCGACCTTCAGCAATGCCTATATCGAGAACGCGCTGACGGGTAACCCGTCGATTGCGGGCATGCTCGTCCGTCTGTTCCTTGCGCGCTTCGACCCCTCGTTGAGTGCGGACGTCCGCGAGTCGCGTGCCGAGCAATTGCGTACGCAAATCCATACGGCACTGGAAGACGTCCCCAATCTCGACGAAGACCGCATCCTGCGTCAGTTCCTTGGGGTTCTCGAAGCCACACTGCGGACCAACTATTTCCAGACGGCGCAGGACGGGAGTGGTGGGAGTGGTGGGAGTGGTGTGGGCGCGCAGAAGGCGTACCTGTCATTCAAGTTCGACCCATCGAAGGTGCCGGGGCTGCCCGAGCCGAAGCCGATGTTCGAGATCTGGGTGTATTCGCCGCGCGTGGAGGGCGTGCACCTGCGCGGTGGACGCGTTGCGCGCGGCGGCCTGCGCTGGTCGGACCGCCGCGAAGACTTCCGCACCGAAGTGCTGGGGCTGGTGAAGGCGCAGATGGTCAAGAACACGGTGATCGTGCCGGTGGGGTCGAAGGGGGGCTTCGTGGTCAAGCAGCCGCCGTCGCCGGGTGACCGGGACGCCTACCTCGCCGAGGGCGTGGCGTGCTATCAGACATTCCTGCGCGGGCTGCTCGATCTGACGGACAACTACGTCGACGGACAACTCGTGCCGCCGCCGCAAACCGTCCGCATCGATGGCGACGATCCGTATCTCGTGGTGGCCGCCGACAAGGGCACGGCCACGTTCTCCGACTATGCGAATGCTATCTCCGCAGAGTACGGCTTCTGGTTGGGCGACGCGTTCGCCTCGGGCGGCTCCGTCGGTTACGACCACAAAAAGATGGCCATCACGGCGCGTGGCGCGTGGGAGTCCGTCAAGCGGCACTTCAGCGAGATGGGCGTCGATACGCAGACGCAGGACTTCACGGTGGTGGGCATCGGCGACATGTCGGGCGACGTGTTCGGCAACGGCATGTTGCTCTCGAAACATATCCGGCTCGTGGCGGCGTTCGATCACCGTCACATCTTCCTCGATCCCACACCGGATGCCGCGACCTCGTTTGCCGAGCGCGAGCGTCTGTTCCAGTTGCCGCGCTCCAGTTGGGCGGACTACGACACGAAGCTGATTTCCAAAGGGGGCGGCATCTTCCCGCGCACGGCGAAAGCGATTGCGCTCTCGCCGGAGGTGCGCGAGTGGCTCGGCACCGAAGCCATCGAGATGGCGCCGAACGATCTGCTGCGCGCGCTGCTGAGCGCGCCCGTCGATCTGCTCTACAACGGCGGCATCGGCACTTATGTGAAGGCGAGCACCGAAACGCATGCGCAAGTGGGCGACCGTGCGAACGACGGGCTGCGCGTGAACGGCGCGGAGTTGCGCTGCAAGGTCGTGGCCGAGGGGGCAACCTCGGGCTGACGCAGCTCGGACGCATCGAGTACGCCCAGCACGGCGGTCGTATCAACACCGACGCCATCGATAACTCGGCAGGTGTCGACTGCTCGGACCACGAGGTCAATATCAAGATTCTGCTGGGCCTCGTCGTCACCGATGGCGAAATGACGCTCAAGCAGCGCAATACGCTGCTCGCGGAGATGACGGAAGAAGTGGGCTCGCTTGTGTTGCGCGACAACTATCTGCAAACGCAGGCGTTGTCGCTCGGGCGGCTGCGCTCGGCGGCGGCGCTCGATGGGGACGCCCGCTTCATGCGGTATCTGGAACGCGCGCAGCGCCTTGCGCGCGCCATCGAGTTCCTGCCGGACGACGAAGCCCTCGATGCGCGTCGCGCGGCGGGCACCGGGCTGACCTCGCCGGAGCGCGCCGTCCTCATGGCGTACAGCAAGATGTGGCTCTACGACTTGCTGCTGGCCAGCGATCTGCCGGACGCCGAATTCGTAGCCGACGGACTGCCGTCCTACTTCCCGACGCCGCTGGCAAGTCGCTGTGGCGCGGCGATGCTGCGTCATCCCCTCAAACGGGAAATCCTCGCGACGATGCACGCCAATGCGCTCGTCAACCGGGCCGGGGTGACGTTCGTGCACCGGCTGAGCGAAGAGACCGGCGCGGAGCCTGCGGATGTCGTACGTGCCAGTCTCGCGGCGCGCGGCGTATATGGACTCGACGCGTTGTGGCTAGACATCGATGCGCTGGACGCGCGGGTGTCGCACGAGACGCAGGCGTCGCTCTTCGCGGCGATCGCGCAGTGGCACGAGCAGGCCACGCTGTGGTTCGTGCGTCGACGGCTGACCGACGTGCCGCAGACGGTCGAGCGCCTGCGCAGTGTGCTCGATCCGATTCTGCCTACGCTCGACACGCTGGTGAGCGGCGAGGCGGCGGATGAAGCCCGCACGCGCTGCCAGACCATGATCGACGCCGGTGTGCCGCCGCTGCTCGCGCAGACGGCGGCAGGCGTCGGCGCACGCGTGGCGTTGCTCGACATTGCCGAGGTCGCGAGTACCAGCGGCCGCGAGCCGTCGCTCACGGCGCAGGTGTACTTCGCGCTCGACGCGCCGCTGGGCTACGGCTGGTTGCAGACAGGCGTGCTCGGCCTGCCGATGCAAACGCACTGGCAGCGTCTCGCGCGGGCGACGTTGCTCGAGGAGTTGTCGGTATTGCGCCGACGTCTGACGGCGAGCGTGCTGGACAGCGGGATGGGGAACGATGCAACTGCCGCAACGGAGGCTGTCGACCAGAGTCCGGCCGCCCGACTCGTCGCCGCGTGGCAGCAGACGCATACCGAAGCGCTCGCCCGTTATCACCGGGTGCTGGCCGACCAGATCGCCGTCGGCAACGCTGACCTTGCTATGTTGTCAGTGAGCCTGAAATCCCTCGCGGAAGTCGGGCGCTGACGTCTCGATGCTGCCTGGATGCTGTCTCGACGCTGTCGACCGATGCCGCCAAAACGCCTGCCGTGCGGGGCTGTAGCCGATTAGCCCCGCACGATGCACGACAAGCAACGGCGGCAAGGAAGTGCAAATGGTCGCCGCAGCAACGTTTTTTAAGCGTTTACACAAAAGCGGCGAAACGGCGTATGATCCGGGAAAACCCTAGGATTGAGATGACCCGCGCGCATGCTTGCCCGTCGCGCGGGTGGTCGCGTCCTGGGGTTTCGTCGATTCCTGATCCCCTGCGCAATGCCTACCGACACCCGCCCTGCGAACGGCCAGTTCGCCACGACGTTGCAGATCGTCTCCACCGTGTTCTTCACGTTCCTCTGCTATCTGACGATCGGCTTGCCGCTCGCGGTGCTGCCGTCGTTCGTGCACGTGGACCTCGCGTACAGCTCTGTGATCGCCGGGCTGGCGATCAGCGTCCAGTATCTCGCGACGCTCCTCTCGCGTCCGTATGCCGGGCGCACGGCCGACGCCTGGGGTCCGAAGCGCACCGTGCTGTGCGGTCTGGTCGCGTGTGGCGCGTCCGGCTTGCTCGTGGCGTTGGGCGGTGTGTTCTCCGGTGTGCCCTGGCTGGCGCTGCTCACGCTGATCGCCGGACGCCTCGTGCTCGGCTTCGGTGAAAGCTGGGTGTCGACCGGAGCGATCATGTGGGGCATCGGACAAGTCGGGCCGTCGCACACGGCGCGTGTGATTTCCTGGAACGGGGTGGCAACCTACGGCGCGCTGGCGCTCGGCGCCCCGCTCGGTGTCGCGCTCAACAATGCTTACGGCATCAAGGCTGTGGGGGCTGCGGTGGCGCTGGCGGGCATCGTCGGTTTGCTGCTGGCCCGCATGAAGCGTGCGACGCCGGTCATTCACGGTGAGCGACTCGCGTTCCGTGCGGTGCTCGGCCGCGTGATGCCGTTCGGCATGGGATTGGCGCTGGGCTCGATCGGCTTCGGTGCGATCTCGACGTTCATTACGCTTTACTACGCAAGCCATCACTGGGACAACGCGGCGCTGGCACTGACGGCGTTCGGTCTGTGCTTCATGGGTGTGCGTCTGTTGCTCGGCAGCAGCATTCAGCGCTTTGGCGGCTATCGTGTTGCGATGGCGTCGTTCGCGCTGGAAGCCTTCGGTCTGATCGTGCTGGGCATTGCCCCGACAGGCTTCACGGCATTGCTCGGTGCGGCGCTGGCGGGCGCGGGCTTCTCGCTTGTGTTCCCGTCGCTGGGCGTGGCGGCCGTCAACCTCGTACCCGCGCAGAATCGTGGCGCAGCACTCGGCGCGTACTCCGTGTTTCTCGACGTCGCACTGGGCGTTACCGGACCGGTCGCGGGCCTGATCGTGGGCGCTTACGGGTACGCCGAGGTGTATCTGTGCGCTGCACTGGCCGCCATTGCAGCCGTTCTGCTGACCCTGTGGATGTCGCGCAATGCCCACGTAGGCCAACCGCATGACGCTGCGTCCACGGCGAAGAAGGCAGCACAGACCGCGACGTCGTCATAACGTCGTCATCACGTCGTCGTAACGTCTTCCGGGTCCAGGCCTCCCCTCATTGGCTCGAGGAGATCGGCACGCGGTTACAGTGTGCCGATCTCTGGGGGAATCTTCCTTCCGTTGCACTGCGCTGTCCTCCCAATTCCGGGGGCGCGAGCGCATTTCTGCAAGTCGTCTTCCGTATCGCCGACCTAAATTGAATCCGCAGCAGCCCGCGAGTCGCGCAGCGTTGCTGCGAGCGCCCTTGCTTATCGCAACGGGCATTCATCTTAGGAGTGTGAAATGAAACTGAACTGGATGATTCGCGCCGGGTTGATCTCGGCGGCGCTTTGGACACAAATTCCGACGATACAGGCCGCCGAGCTTTCCGGCGTGCAGGCGGCCGATTCGCCGCGCGAGGCGTGCCCGCCGTGGGACGATGACGAGTGTTATTGTCCCGACCCTTCGCTCGTCTGCCGTCTGCGCTGACGACTTACCCGGCCGACTTTGCCCCGGCGGCTGCGACAATCGCCGCCAGCCGCTTGATCAATCCGGGGATGCGGGAGGCGTCCGTATCCCCGTAGCCGATCACAAGCCCGTTGTCCGCCGGTTGCGGATCGAGCGCAAAGCTCGATAGCGCGCGAGGGCCGATCCCTTCGCGCTGCGCGGTCGCTACGATGGCTTTGTCCGGGAAGGCGGCGTCCAGTCGCACCGTCAGATGGAGTCCGCAGCGTTCGCCAATCACCGCGTATGCCGGATCGAAGTACAGGGCCAGCGCGTCGCGCAATGCCGTCTGACGCTCCCGGTACAAACGTCGCATACGCCCCAGATGGCGCGCAAACTGCCCGCTTCGGATGAAGTCGGCGAGTGCTAGCTGTTCGAAGCGATGACCGCCGCGCAGCAGTTCGTCGAGCGCATCACGGGCCTGCGCGGCGAGCGCCGTCGGCAGAATCAGAAACCCGAGACGCAGTGCGGGGAACATCGTTTTGCTGAAGGTACCGACGTAGACCACGGGGGCGTCCGGCACCATACCCTGCATCGCGGCGATCGGCTCGCCCTGATGGCGAAACTCGCTATCGTAGTCGTCCTCCAGGATCCACGCGCCGTGACGCCGCGCCTGCGCAATCAGATCGAGACGGCGCGCTGCCGACAATACGCTGCCAAGTGGATATTGATGCGATGGTGTGACGTACACCAGTCGCGGCGGCGAGCGCTCCCACAAGCCTTCGGGAATGACGATGCCTTCGTCGTCCACGCGCAGTGCCTGCAGTCGCACGTCGCTCGAATGAAAGGCGGCCTTCGCGCCGCGATAACCGGGGTCTTCCATCCACACCGTGTCGCCCGGGTCGGTCAGCAAACGCACGCAGAGAATCAGCGCCTCGTGCGCGCCCTCCGTGATGACGACCTGCGAGGCATCGCACCGCACACCGCGCGAGATGCGCAGGTGATCGGCAATGGCTTCACGCAGCGCAGGCTCGCCCAGTGGATCGCCGTAGTTGTAGTGACGGGGCTGCGCCTCACGCATCACGCGCTCCAGCGTGCGTCGCCAAGTGCTCGCGGGAAAGCGGGTAAGCGCAGGCACACCGGGCGTGAACGGCAGCGGGGTTTCGCCCGCACGCGCGGCGTGCCGGGTGGAGGGCAGGCGTTGGATACGGCGTGACGGTGACGGTGCGCTCACGACTTCCGACGCGACGTCCGGCGCATCGACCTCTTGCGTCCTCGACTTCGCGATCCGCGCCGCTTGCGCGGCAATGTGCGGATCGAGCGAGAGCTGCGCGACGCGCGTGCCGAGCCGATGCGGGACGATGAAACCCTCGGCAGCGAGCTGGTCGTAGACGATGGAGACGGTGTTGCGCGACACGGCGAGGTCTTCCGCGAGGGTGCGTGACGCAGGCAGACGTGCGCCAGCCGGCAGACGTCCTTCGAGAATGGCGTGCTTGAGTCGCGTGAGGAGCTGCTTCTGGAGTGAGACGTTGCGTCCCGGTCCCGTAGCAAGCGGGCTATCGAACAGGGCAGCAACGTTCTCCGGGGCAACGGCAGGTGCCGACGGCGTCGCGTCGGCGCGCGTTTTGGCTACGAATGTCATGGCACCAAGAGATTCGCGAAGTGTGGTGCTTTTCATCGTACCACTGGCGAGATAACTTAGTCAGGACGATCAAAATGCCCAGCCAATTGCCGGAGATTAGAAAGCCATGACCGACGCACCGAACTTCAACGACTACGACCAGCCCATCGGCCCGGCGCTGCCCGACTGGAAGCCGCGCGCTCAGCCGCCGCGAACGCCGGTCAGTGGGCGGTACTGCCGCCTGGAGCCGATCGACGTCGAGCGTCACGCCAAGGATCTCTTCGACGCGTACGCCACCGCGCCGGACGGCCGCGACTGGACTTACATGAGCGGTGGCCCGTTCCCCGATTTCGACAGCTACTACGCGTATGCGACGAAGCAGGCGGCGTCCAACGATCCGCTGCATCACGCCATCGTCGATCTGGAGACGGGTAAGGCCGTGGGTACGTTGGCGCTCATGCGCATCGATCCGGCCAATGGTGTCGTTGAAGTCGGGCACGTGGCGTACTCCCCGCTGCTCAAGCGCACGCGTGCGGGGACCGAGGCGCAGTACTTGCTGATGCGTCGCGCATTCGACGAACTGGGCTATCGCCGCTACGAATGGAAGTGCGACTCGCTCAATGCACCATCGCGCCGTGCGGCGGCCCGCTACGGCTTCACGTTCGAAGGTGTCTTCCGTAACGCCATCGTCTATCGGGGGCGCAGCCGGGATACGGCGTGGTTTTCCATCACCGATGCGGAATGGCCTGCCATCAGCCGGGGCTTCGAGCAGTGGCTCTCGCCGGAGAACTTCGACGCGCAGGGCCAGCATCGCGCGGGACTTGCGGCATTGATCTGCGCTGCCCGCGCATAACTGCGACGTCAAAACAAGACGGCCCGCCGGGAAATTCCCGGCGGGCCGTCTTGCTTGTTGCCTACTATCGGAACCGTCCCAATCGACGGTGACGATGTCCCGTGCCGATCAGCTCGGGAAGAAGACGTACTTCAATACGAACAGCACTGCGATCACCCACGCTGCCGGGTGGACTTCCTTCGCGCGGCCCGTGAACAACTTCAGCACGGCGTACGAGATGAAGCCGAATGCCAGACCAGTGGCGATCGAGTACGTGAACGGCATGGCCAGCGCGGTGAGGGCGGCCGGCGTGGCTTCTGTGATGTCGTCCCACTCGACGTCGAGCAGTTCGCGCAGCATCAGGCCTGCGACGTACAGCAGCGCCGGTGCGGCGGCGTACGCCGGGACCGAGCCAGCCAGCGGGGCGATGAACAGCGCAAGGATGAACAGCGCGGCAATCGTCAGTGCAGTCAGACCCGTACGGCCGCCAGCCTGCACGCCCGAGGCGCTTTCCACGTAAGCCGTGGTGCTGCTCGTGCCCAGCAGCGAGCCGATAAAGATGGCGATGGAGTCGGCGAAAAGCGCACGTCCCAAGCCCTTGTACTGCGTGCCTTCGAGCAGACCGGCGCGCTTGGCCACACCCATCAGCGTACCGGTCGCGTCGAACACTTCGACCAGCACGAAGGCCAGAATCACGTGCACGAACCCGGCGTGCAGGGCACCCGGAATGTCGAGCTGGAGGAACGTCGGCGAGAGGCTCGGCGGCATGGCGAACACGCCCTGGAACTGGTTCAGACCCAGCGCCATCGAGAGCACCGTCACGGCCAGAATGCCGATCAGGATGGCGCCGCGCACCCGCAGCGCGTCGAGTACGGCGATCAGGAAGAAGCCGAAGATGGCGAGCAGGGCTTGCGGCGAGTGGAGGTCGCCCAGGCCGATCTTCGTGGCCGGGTTGGCGACGACCACGCCGGCGTTACCGAGCGCGATGATGGCGAGAAACAGGCCGATACCCGCAGCGATCGCGCATCGTAACGATTTGGGCACCCCGGCAATGAGCCAGGATCGCACCCCTGTCACGGTCAGGATGATGAACAGACACCCTGAGATAAACACCGCGCCGAGCGCCTGTTGCCATGTGTAGCCCATCGCGCCCACGACCGTGAAGGCGAAGAAAGCGTTCAGGCCCATCCCCGGCGCCATGCCGATCGGGTAGTTGGCGACGAAGGCCATCACCACCGAGCCGATCGCCGCTGCAAGACAGGTCGCGACGAACACGGCACTCTTGTCCATGCCCGTCGTGCCGAGGATGTTGGGGTTGACGAAAATGATGTACGACATGGTGAGGAAGGTCGTGAGACCCGCCACCATTTCCGTGCGTACATTGGAGCCATGCTCCTCGAGTTTGAAGAATTTGGTCAGCAACGCGCTCTCCTTGTGACTTTGTTATGCCGTTGTCCGTGTGCAGCGGGGGCGCGCGCATTGTACTGCGCGCGAGCCCGTGCCACCGATTTCGTCAGGCGACTGCTTGCGTCGAGTCTGTCAGAACTTCATGCGCATGCCCACCCCGAAAGTATTCCCGGCATCCAGCCCGGAAACCTTGTCGTTGAGGTAGGCCGTGTACACATCGGTGCGTTTGGAGAGGTTGTAGTCGTAGCCGATGGCCCACGTATTCCGGCTGGCATTGTTCGCGCCGGAATTCTTCGTGTACGCGTAGGACGCCATCACATTACCCCCGCCGAGCGGCACGGTAAAGCCGAGCTGGCCCCCGTTGGACGTCAGATTGCCGCCCGTGATCGTGTTCCTGATGTATTGGTACTGACCGAAGAACTTGACCACCTTGAAGTCGTACGTCAGACCGGCCTGAAGCGCCTGCTGATTGCGAAAGCCGGTGATGCCTGCCTGATCGTCGGGCGTCGAGTCGAACTTGACCTGCTGATAGGCGAGCGTGGCGGCGAGCGGGCCATGGAAGTACATGGCCGCGGCGCTCCATTTGTTCTGCCCCATTTCCCCCGCCTTGTTGCCGAAGGCGTACGAGAAGCTTGCGCCCAGCCCCTTGTAGTCGGGCGTGGCGTACATCACGCCGTTGTTCCAGCTCGAGTCGCCGACGATCCCTTGTCCCGCGAGACCGAGGAACGTGTGGTAGACCATCGGGCTGAAGGTGTAGGAGTCGACAAACGGGTTGAACAAAATCGTCGACACGAAGTACGACGTCGTGAGCCGACCCATCGTGATCGTGCCCAGCGTGTTCGATTGCAGACCGACGTAGGCGTTGCGCGAGAAGAAGCTGTCACCGGTGAAGCGGCCGTAGCGGCCGTTCTGCGGCAGGAAGAAGTCCTCGAGCGTGAAGATCGCCTTGAGGCCATCGCCCAGATCTTCGGCGCCCTTGATACCCCAGTAGGACGTGGACATACCGCCCCCGGCCTGCGTCCACGCGCGTTCGCCGCCGGGGGCTTTGGCCGCGCCGACCCACGCGTCGACCTGACCGTAAAGGGAAACGCTGGATTGTGCGTTCGCGACGCCCGCCGCGCCGCAAATGGCGAGGGCGAGCGTGCCCCGCAGCCAACCTGCCGCCTTGCTCATGAATGTGTCTCCGTCTCGTTTTAGTTTGTGCGTGCCTCTGTCCTGCTCTTTTCACCGAAGGGTGCAAGGGGGCACGCCTGAGTCATTGACACACTGACTTCGCGTTGCGCGGGGATCGGTGTTGCTTTGAGGCGTGATCATTATTATCAAGGTGCCTCATACGACGTATCACGCAGCGTTGATACTCGTTATTCCGTTGTTGCCGTCACACTTCGCGGGTTAACACTGGCGGTTTACCTCTTGCACAGCGCAATTTGCGGGTGCGAAAAAAAAGGTTCATTGAGCATTACCGGGGAAGGCGGCGCGGATTTTGAGGAAGAAGTATTCCTGGTCTCGGTAGCCGTAGGCGCGCCGCTTAATGACCTTGATAGTGTTGTTAATGCCCTCAACGATGCTGGTGTTTAGACGATGTCGGCATCTGGCCAGGATGCCATGCAGATAGCCTTTCAGACGCTGAGCGAAGGTGTTCAAGGGGGCTATTCCGCTTTGCTCGGCCTGCTCGCACCAGTGGTGCCAGGCTTGTTTTGCCCAGGCAGGTCTTCGGTAGAACCAGAGCCGCTTGAGTTCGTCCCTCAGGACATAGACCGTCAGCAGCGGCTGGTTGGCTTGCAGCAATTCGTCGAGCCGGACGGCCTGCTGCCGGTCTAGCTTGTCGCGGTTGCGCAATAACAGCCAGCGGCTCGATTTGATGACCCGGCGCGCGGGACGGTCCTGGCGCAGTTGGTTGGCCTGATCCACGCGCACCCGATCAATGACCTCTCGTCCGTACTTGGCCACGACATGGAACAAGTCATAGACGATCTCCGCCCGTGGGCAGTGGGCCTGGATTTCTAACTCGTAGGCCGTAGTCATGTCGATGGCTACGGCCTTGATGCGTTGGGCGACCCCACGCGGCAATTGCTCGAAGAACGCCCGAGCCGTCTCGCGTGAGCGTCCTGGGCCGATCCACAGCACCTGCCTGCTGATCGGATCGACGACTACCGTCGCGTACCGATGCCCTTTATGCAGGGCGAACTCGTCCATCGCTAAATACTCGATCCTGGACCAATCCGGTTCGCGCACTGACGCTCGGAGCCGGGCCTTGTCCAGCGTCTTGACGGTATGCCAACCCAGCTCGAAGAACCTCGCCACCGCCTGCACGTTGCTCGATTGCAGCAATTGGCTGCAGGCCGCCGCAAGCCGATCCGTCACCCGCTGGTAGCGACCCAGCCAAGTAAGCCGCTCCAGGCGCGGGCCACCGCATTGCTCACACAACAAGCGCCGGCGTGGAACATGAAGAACAACCCGGTACTCAAATAACGGCAGATCTCGCACCCGGCGCACCGTGGTCTCATGGACCTGGCGACATCGTGCGCCGCACTGCTCGCACAGCATCACCTTGGCGGTTGGCTTCAAATAGATCGACAGCGTGCGCCCTGTGCCCTCGGGCCACTCCACGCGTTCGACGGCATAGCCCTGCCAGCCTCCCAGCGACTCCAGCAGCTTGCGATCCAGCATCTCCACGCACTCCTGATGGCAAATTCCTGCCATCAAGAGTACGAAAACTTGTCAAATCCCTCCACGCTATTGCGCGATGAACCTAAAAAAAGCGGGTCCATGTGAGTGGATCCGCTTTTTTGTTGCTTGCCAGCGGTACCGGGCAGTCCTTGCGGACCGCCCGGTACCGCATCTTGGCTTAGGCTTCTTAGGCCTTGGCGACGCTTGCCAGTGCCGCGTTGAACGTCTTGCTCGGACGCATGACTTGTTCGAGCTTTTCGAAGTCCGGCTTGTAGTAGCCGCCGATGTCGGTCGGCTTGCCTTGCACGTCGGCGAGTTCGCCCACGATGGTCTTCTCGTTCTCGGTCAGTTGCTTGGCCAGCGGGGCGAAGAACTTTGCCAGTTCGGCGTCGTCCGTCTGCTCGGCCAGTTCCTGCGCCCAGTACATCGACAGGTAGAACTGACTGCCACGGTTGTCCAGTTCACCGGTCTTCGGCGACGGACCCTTGTTGTTGTCGAGCAGCTTGCCGGTTGCGGCGTCGAGCGTCTTGGCGAGGATCTTGGCGCGCTGGTTGCCCGTCTTGATGCCCAGGTCTTCCAGCGAGACAGCCAGTGCCAGGAATTCACCCAGCGAGTCCCAGCGCAGGTGGTTCTCTTCCACCAGTTGCTTGACGTGCTTCGGTGCCGAGCCGCCGGCGCCCGTTTCGTACATGCCGCCACCGGCCATCAGCGGCACGATGGAGAGCATCTTGGCGCTGGTGCCCAGTTCCATGATCGGGAACAGGTCGGTCAGGTAGTCGCGCAAAATGTTGCCGGTCACCGAGATGGTGTCCAGACCGCGGATCACGCGCTCCAGCGTGTAACGCATGGCGCGCACTTGCGACATGATCTGGATATCGAGACCGTTGGTGTCGTAATCCTTCAGGTACGTTTCGACCTTCTTGATCAGTTCGGCTTCGTGCGGACGGTACGGGTCGAGCCAGAACACCGCGGGCATGCCCGAGTTGCGCACGCGGTTCACGGCGAGCTTCACCCAGTCGCGGATCGGCGCGTCCTTGACCTGGCACATACGCCAGATGTCGCCAGCTTCCACGTTCTGCGAGAGCAGCACTTCGCCCGTGGCGATGTCGACGATGTTCGCCACGCCGTCTTCGGCGATTTCGAACGTCTTGTCGTGCGAGCCGTATTCCTCAGCCTTCTGCGCCATCAGGCCGACGTTGGGCACCGTACCCATCGTGGTCGGATCGAACGCGCCGTTCGTCTTGCAGAAGTTGATGATTTCCTGATAGATGCGGGCGAACGTGCTTTCCGGGATCACGGCCTTCGTGTCCTTCGGACGGCCGTCGGCACCCCACATCTTGCCGCCGATACGGATCATGGCCGGCATCGATGCGTCGACGATCACGTCGTTCGGTGCGTGCAGGTTCGAGATGCCCTTGGCCGAGTCGACCATCGCCAGTTCCGGACGGTGCTCGTGGCAGGCGTGCAGATCGCGGATGATCTCTTCGCGTTGCGTGCTCGGCAGCGCTTCGATCTTCTCGTACAGGTTCACGAGACCGTTGTTGACGTTCACGCCCAGTTCGTCGAACAGCTTGCCGTGCTTCTCAAAGGCTTCCTTGTAGAAGATCTTCACGGCGTGGCCGAACACGATCGGGTGCGAGACCTTCATCATCGTGGCCTTCACGTGCAGCGAGAACATCACGCCGGTCTTGCGTGCGTCTTCCATCTGTTCTTCGTAGAAGTCGCACAGCGCCTTCTTGCTCATGAACATGCTATCGATGATTTCGCCGTCGAGCAGCGAGACCTTCGGCTTGAGCACGATCGTCTTGCCGCTGTTCGTCACGAGTTCCATCTTGACGTCGCGAGCCTTGTCGATCGTCATCGACTTTTCGCCGTGGTAGAAGTCGCCATGCTTCATGTGCGCGACGTGCGTGCGCGAAGCCATGCTCCACTCGCCCATGCTGTGCGGGTGCTTCTTGGCGTAGTTCTTGACGGCGAGCGGTGCGCGACGATCCGAATTGCCTTCACGCAGCACCGGGTTCACGGCCGAGCCGAGGCACTTCGAGTAACGCTTCTGGATGGCCTTCTCTTCGTCGGTCTTCGGGTCTTCCGGGAAGTCCGGAATCTTGTAGCCCTTCGACTGGAGTTCCTTGATGGCGCTCTGGAGCTGGAACACCGATGCGCTGATGTTCGGCAGCTTGATGATGTTCGTGTTCGGATCCTGCGTGAGACGACCGAGTTCGGCGAGGTTGTCCGGGACGCGTTGTTCTTCGGTCAGGAATTCCGGGAATTCGCCGAGGATACGGCCCGAGACCGAGATGTCGCTCGTGTCGACCGTCACGCCCGCCGGAGCGGTGAACGTGCGGATGATCGGGAGGAAGGAGCCGGTGGCGAGAAGCGGAGCTTCGTCGGTCAGGGTGTAGATGATGCTGGGTTGCTGCGTGCTCATCGCTGGTCTCGGATTCAAGAATCAGGAAAAGGTGGGGGAACGCCGCCGACTGGGTCACAGTCCGCAAGCCATGACAAATTTTCCCTGATTGTGACATGGGTCGGGGGCAAAACTGAAATGCCTTTTCGTAATGTGAATGCTTGGGTCTTATATAAGACTGGCACGGAAGTGCCCATCAGGCCGTTGAAAACCCCGCAGGCTGGGGCAGGGGTGCGGGAAACGGCGGGGCGGAAGGGCGTTCTGATGCGGTTTGTTTGGATGGAT
Source organism: Pandoraea oxalativorans (assembly GCF_000972785.3). NCBI lineage: Bacteria > Pseudomonadati > Pseudomonadota > Betaproteobacteria > Burkholderiales > Burkholderiaceae > Pandoraea > Pandoraea oxalativorans. The sequence continues at coordinate 3,818,479 of NZ_CP011253.3, read as the reverse complement.
TTTGTTTTTCAATAGTGAAAATCTATGGAAAACGCGGCAATTGCCCTCGTCGATGCACGAGGAAATCCGGTTCGAGACCGTGCTTTCGCGTCGGCTGATGCTGCCGCGCGACACTCTGTTTTCTCAGTTGCAACCGGCGAGGCGTTGCGATTAAATGGCGCGCAACGCGCCGACCCCCGGAAAGTTTGATCCCGGGCGCAGTTATCCTCCCGACTGCCACCGGGCGTTCGTCATCTGCCGCAAGCAAAACAGATATAGGCGCAGTGACGGATGGGCTATGCGGTTGCACAAGGCAAAACCAATAACAAACCAGCATGAGGCTGCCGGTCACGCCGGGGTCTCGTCGTACCGGGGATTCATGCATGTCCGTACTATCGCTTCGCCGCAGTGCGCTTGTCGCCGCGGCGTTTTCTGTTGGGCTGACGGGAGTTGCGTGGGCGTCCGAGGACGTCGCCGCCGCGGATGCCTCACTGTCCGTCAGTGCTGACGCCCGCGGTTCCGCCATCGCACAGGCACGCGCGCATATGCAAGCAAAGTCGCCGGCGCAGGCATATGCCGTACTGGCCCCGTTGGAGGGACGTCTCGCCGGGGACGCGGAATACGATTACCTGCTCGGCATCGCGGCAGCGGACACGGGTCATCTCGACGTGGCGGAGCGCGCGCTCAAGCGCAGCATTGCCGAGCGGCCGGGGGACGGCCCGACGCATCTCGAACTCGGACGCACTTACTTCTTGTTGGGCCAGCGAGAGAACGCCCGGCGGGAATTCGAAGGGGTGGCGGCGGGCGATGTGCCCGAAGGCGTTCGTCCGGTGATTCAGGCTTATCTGAATGCGATCGACGCGCCGGTGGGTGTGCGCACGGCATGGTCCGGCTACGTGCAGGGCAATTTCGGACACGACACCAACGCCAACAATGCGACGACCAACTCGTCCATCGCGATTCCTGCGCTTGGCGGGCTGATGTTCGTGCTCGACGGCGGCTCTCGTGGCACGCCCGCGAATTTCGGCGACGTGAGCGGTGGTCTGGCCGTGCGCCATGCCGTGACGGAGAACCTTGTCGTGTCGGGATCGGGGGACGTCGACGTGCGGCGCTATGGTGGCAACGCGCGCGCGTTCGATCAGGGGAGCTACCTGTTCCAGTTGGGCGCGAACTGGCTGTCCGGCAAGAACAATTTCGGGCTGCAATATGCGAACCAGCATATGTGGGTCGATTCGGAGAGTTACCGGAACCTCAACGGTTTCACCGCGCAGTGGACGCGCGACCTCGGCGAGAGTCTTCAGGCGGCGGCGTTCGCGCAGTACACGCCGATCCGCTATATGGGCACGAACGCCCGCGATGTGAATCGCGCCATCGGTGGGGCGTCCATCGTGAAGGGATTTACGTCGGTCTATGGCGAGCCGGTGGCCTATGCGTCGATGTATGCAGGACGGGAGAGTCCCAAGGACGGCCTGTCCGCTGCGTTCGGCAATCACCTTTGGGGCGGACGCATCGGTGGCGAATGGCACGTGATGCCCAATCAGATGCTCTTCGCCAACGTGAGCTTCGAGCGGCGCAATTACGACACGCTGGACAGTCTGTTTCTGGTCGAGCGCCGCGATCGTCAGCTTGATGTGAGAGCTGGCTATTCGTACTTCGCGACGAAGGCGTTTTCGATCACGCCGCAATACACCTTCACGCGCAACGGCTCCAGTCAGCCGCTGTATCAGTACCACCGTAGTGTTTACGAGATCGTGGCCCGCTATGACTTCCGTTGATCTCCCTCGCCAAGTCCGTCAATCCGATTCGGTGCGAAACACCATGAAGCGCAAGCCACTGTCGATAGCGCGGGGCATGTCCCGTCTGTGTGCCTGGCGGGTTGCCGGGTGGATCGTTGCGTTGCCGGGATTGGCGACGCTGGGCAGTGTGTCGGCGAATGCCCAGACAATTGTGCCGACACTTCCCCGGGCGCCTGCGTCGGATTACCTCCGGTTCGACTCTCAGCCGTTGCAGGCTTCTGCGTCACCGTCGGCCTCCGCACAGTCGGGGATGGCCCCCGGTTTGTACGTTCAGGTGGCCGACGGCCTGGTGACGGTGACCAATCCGGGCGGGGCGCAGCAATTCAGCGCGGGGCAGTTCGGCTTCAATTCTTCCTTCGCGGTACCGCCGGTGGTTATCCCGCAGAATCCGGGCCTGCTTTTCACGCCGCCGCCGCTTATTGCCGCAATCCCACCGAAGGCACCGACGGCACCGATCCCACTTCCCATCGCGCCAATCCTCACATTGCCGTCGCCGGACATCATTGTGATTCCTTTGCCTCCGAAGGAAACGAAGCCTCCCGTCACGCCCACGGAGCCGCCCCTGGTGCTCTCTAACGGCGTGGACTACTACATGATGAACTGGGGTTCGGACGGGCTGGCGAATCTCGGCATCGGCGCGGGTGTCTTCAACAGTGCGAATGCGCTGACGAAGTTCACCGGTACGACGGTGCCGTTCAACGTGGTGTCCGGCGTGACGGCAACCGATACCGGCGCACTGGAAGACCTTGGCTGGGGGCGCTGGACGGCGGGCACGGTGGCGGATCACGGCGTCACCTTCGATCTGTCGACATGGAGCGCAGGTATGCCTTACGTCATCGGTCGTCCGACGCTCGATGCGAATCTGCCGGTGAGCGGCACGATGACGTACGCGCTTGCCGGTGCGACAAAGGCTATCGATATGGCGACGGGGGCGGTGGGTACGCTCTCGGGCAATCTGAGCATCGCCTTCCAGAACGCGCAGTATGCCGTCACGCCGAATCTGAACATCGCGATGTCGGCGGGGCCGACCTACGTGACCGGCGCCGGATCGACGACCGTCGGCCCCGATGGTGCGCGTGCGACATTCAGCACGATGACGCAAAACGTGACGGGCGGTGCTTGCGCGGGCGGATGCCAATTCTCGACGCAGGGTGTGCTGACCGGCGCGGCGGCGAACAATGCCGGGATCGTCTATTCGCTGATGGGGCCGGACGTTCGTGTGGTGGGCGCGGCGGGATTCAAGCGTTGACGAGCGCGACGCGTTCCCCGGCAGCGCAACCATTCAGGGTGCGGCCTTGTGCCGCATACTTGAGCATTCGAGCGGTGTAGTCTGATTCACATGCCCACCGTTGCTGCACCCACTTTGCGCTACAGATTTCGGTGGAAAAAGAAAAAGGCCCTCGGCATATGCTTGAGGGCCTTTTCTGCGCGGTTCGCGCGAATCTGGTGGGTGGTACAGGGATTGAACCTGTGACCCCTGCCGTGTGAAGGCAGTGCTCTACCGCTGAGCTAACCACCCAAATCATTAACTAAATCAATGACTTAGTGTCGATTGCTGAAGTTCTTCTTTCGCAATCAGGAGCAGAACTTTAACTGTTTTCGTAGAAGTCTGCAACTTTTCTTTTGTTCTGTTTTGCTGCCGTCGTGATGATATCTCTCGATCACTTCACGTCGTTTCTTGCGATGACTCGCAAGCAGCAAAGACAGCGATTATAGGGACGTTTTCTTCGTTTGGGAAGGGCTTTGCGCGAAATTTTCGCAAGGCTCGTGGTCTTCGCCTACGGATCGTGCAATCAGGGCGCTGCCGGCGCTTCGCCTTCGGGCGGCGTCGGTTCCGTGCGCCACACGCACGTCCCCTTCATGCCCTTGTCGATGCCGTTGAGTACGCCGTCGTGCAACGCCACTTCTTCGCTGGCCGCGAGGATCACCGGCAGATCGAACTGACGCAACGAAATCTTCTCGCGCGGCACGCCGTCGTTGCTTTCGTCACCTTCGCCGTCGTCGATGACGAGACTTTCCTGACCGCGCGTCATCGCGAGATAGACGTCCGCGAGCAGTTCCGCATCGAGCAACGCGCCGTGCAACGTACGGTGCGCGTTGTTCACGCCGAGTCGTTCGCACAACGCGTCGAGTGAGTTGCGGCGTCCCGGAAACATTTCGCGCGCGCGCAGCAACGTGTCGATCAGCCCCGAACAATGCTCCATGAACGGCGGCCAGCCGAGGCGGCTGTACTCCATGTCGAGAAAGCCCAGGTCGAACGCCGCGTTGTGAATGATGATCTCGGCGCCGCGGCAGTACTCGCGCAACTGCTCGGCGATCTCGGCAAACTTCGGTTTGTCGGAGAGAAATTCGGTCGTGAGGCCGTGCACCGCCAATGCGCCCGGATCGCTGTCGCGCTCGGGGTCGATGTAGAAGTGCAGGTTGTTGCCGGTCAGGCGTCGGTTGACCAGTTCCACGCAACCGATTTCCAACAGACGGTCGCCCGTCTTGGCATTCAGGCCGGTGGTTTCGGTATCGAGGATCAGTTGTCGCATGATGTTCGGTCGTGTTTCGTGTGCTTTCGGAATTGGCGCACTGCGGGCTATTGCCTATGGCAACGTCTTCACGCAGTGTGCGGATGATGCGAAGGGCTTATCGGATTACTGGCTTACCTTTGGCGAAGACTCTCGACGCCGCGATTGGCCAACTGGTCTGCAGCTTCGTTGCCATCGTGCCCCGCATGCCCCTTTACCCAGCGCCAGTCGATATCGTGCTTTTGCGAGACGGCGTCCAACTCCTGCCAAAGGTCGGCATTCTTCACCGGTTCCTTCGCGGCCGTTTTCCAGCCACGTGCCTTCCAGCCGTGAATCCACTCGCTGATGCCTTTCTGGACATACTGCGAGTCGGTATGCAGCACGACCTGACAGGGCTTGTTCAGGGCTTCGAGCGCGCGGATGACGGCGAGAAGCTCCATGCGGTTGTTCGTGGTGTTGGGCTCGCCGCCGAACATTTCCTTGCGGTGCTTGCCCGCGACGAGCAGGGCGCCCCATCCGCCGGGGCCGGGATTGCCTTTGCAGGCGCCGTCGGTATAGATCTCAACTTGCGGCAAGGTCATCTCTCAAACAATCAATCGGACGCTTCGGTCGTTTCCGCCAGTTGGCGATGCGTGGTATTCGGCGTGGCGACCGGTGCCGCCGCCGCTGGCTGGAGGCCGAGTATACGCTTGCGGACTTTGCCGACCAAACGCATTCCCTTGACGCGTTTGACCGCCCGCACGGCATACAGCGCACCGAAGATCGGCCACCAGCGGTCGCCTGCAGGCTCCATGAATTCGAAACGTTGCAACCAGTGGTCGCCACGAAGCGGCGGACGATAACACCCGAAGCGGCCACGGTCGATATCGAACGACAACAGCTTGAGCCAGTCCTTCAGGCGGGTGAACGCAATCAGATCGGCCCCCGGCGGCAGGAACGGCGCGCCGGCAAGCCGACCCAGTTCCTCCCGTGCACCCCACAGACTCAGGTTGTTGAATCCGGTAATGATGACCTGGCCTTCCGGCACGAGAATGCGTTCGACTTCGCGCAGGATGTCGTGAGGATTCTCGGCAAACTCGAGCACGTGCGGCAGCACCACAAGATCTGTGCTGGCCGTGGCGATCGGCAGTTCGTCGAAGCGGCTCACGAGGATATCGCGTGCGACCATCTCCGCGCTCGCGCCGCCCGGCGTGCCGGAGGGCGTGCAACCGGTCGTGTCGCTGGCGGCTTTGGTGAGGAGCGGCGGAGCCTCCGGGCCGCGCGCAGCAGGCAGGATGAGGCCCCGGTAGGGCATGCGGTTTTCGCGTAGCGTATCGAGCTCGGGACGGCCCAACTGCAACGCGTGATAGCCGAACAGATCCCCGACCCATTGGTCGAAGAGAGCCTGTTCCCATGCGAGCGCGTAGCGGCCTGGCGGTGAGACGAGCCAGACGGGCCAGTCTATAATTGGACGTTCTGACATGGTGGCGAGTATATATGGATGCGCACGCAGATGCGGTGAGTGGCCAGTCGGCCGGAACACTGACCGTCTTTCCGGTCCCGGCGTTCCAGGACAATTATCTCTGGGTCGTCGACAACGGCAAAGATGCCGTCGTGGTGGACCCGGGCGACGCTGCGCCGGTGCTCGCCTATCTCGAATCGCGCCACCTCACGCTGCGCGCCATCCTCATCACGCACAAACATGCCGATCACATCGGTGGCGTCGATGCGTTGCTCGAACGTTTCGACGTGCCGGTGCACGGTCCCGCGCATGAGGCAATTGCCTGCGTCGATCATCCGCACAACCGCGGCGAGACGGTGCACATTGCATCGCCCGCGATGACGCTTCAGGTGATCGACGTGCCCGGCCACACCGCCGGCCACATCGCTTACTTCCTCGGTGCGGGGGCGGCCGGTGCACCGCGCCTCTTCTGCGGCGATACGTTGTTCTCGTGCGGATGCGGCCGACTGTTCGAAGGCACGCCCGCTCAGATGCTCGCATCGTTGGATGCGCTCGCCGCGCTGCCGCCCGCCACCCTCGTGCACTGCGCGCATGAATATACGTTATCGAATATCCGCTTCGCGCTCGCCGTGGATCCGGATAACGAGGCGCTCGGCGCGTGGCATCGGGAAGCGACGGCGCTACGTGCAGCCGGTCGCCCGACGCTGCCCACGACGCTCGCGCAGGAGCGCGTGACCAATCCCTTCCTTCGCAGCGACGCCCCGGCCGTGGTGGCGGCCGCCGAAGCCCACGCGGGACGCACGTCGCTCTCGCGCGAAGCGGTCTTCGCGACCGTGCGCGGCTGGAAAGACACCTTTCGCTGATTTCACAGGCGGCGCGCAAAGCGCTAGCTGTGCATATGCTGCGCTGTCAACATCGCGGCGCATCATGCGCTCTGTCACAGAGCGGACGTTGACAGGTTTGTCACCGCCTGCTCCGCCCTGACGAATCGCCCAAAGTGTGAAGTTTCGGTGTCATGTCGATGGCATCGTATACCCACTTGCCGTCACAAAGCGCGTCAAAAATGCGTCTCGTCGCGACCACAATTTGTGAATTCAAACTCGGGGATAACCCTTATTTTTGGGGCATTTTTGCGTAAATTTTGCAAAAAATTTAGGCAGAAAGGTTGACGCATCTGAAGGGTTTCCTTACCATCCTTGCCAATTTCATGAAGATGTAACCCAAATCGAGCCCGATCAATGCGACTTATCGTTAGCTTGCTCCTGACGCTGCTTCTCGCAGCGTGTGCCAGCACAGCGCCGACCACAGGTGCATCGAATTCCACGCCCGATGCGCAGAGCAAATCGCCTGTCGCGTCGACCGCAAAAGGCAAGCAGCGCGTCTCCAGCGATCAGACCATCGACCTGGACAACGACTCGATCAACGATCTGGCCTACGGCAGCGACGACGCCGATCTCTGGTCGCGCATCCGCCACGGATTTTCCATTCCCGACCTCGACACCGACCTCGCGCAGGATCGCACGCAGTGGTACGCGCAGCGCCCCGAGTATGTCGAGCGCATGATCCAGCGTTCCGAGAAGTATCTGTTCCACATCGTCGAAGAGCTTGAGCGCCGTCATATGCCGACGGAACTCGCGCTGCTGCCGTTCGTGGAAAGCGCATACAACCCGCAGGCGCTCTCGACGGCCAAGGCCGCCGGCATGTGGCAGTTCATCCCCAGCACGGGCAAGACGTACAACCTCAAGCAGAACATGTTCCAGGACGAGCGCCGCGATGTGCTCGCCTCGACGACCGCCGCACTCGATTACCTCTCGAAGCTCTACGCGATGTTCGGCGACTGGCATCTCGCACTGGCCGCCTATAACTGGGGTGAGGGCAACGTGCAGCGCGCCATCGACCGCAATCAGGCGCAGGGTCTGCCGACCGATTACCTGAGTTTGCGCATGCCCACGGAGACGCGCTATTACGTGCCGAAGCTCCAGGCCATCAAGAACATCATTGCGCGTCCGGACATCTACAGCGTGAAGCTGCCGGAGATTCCGAATCACCCGTATTTCGTGAGCGTCACTACCAAGCGCGATATCGATGTGGCGCTGGCCGCCAAGCTGGCCGATCTGCCGCTCGACGAATTCCGCGCGCTCAACCCGTCCTTCCGCAAGCCGGTGATTCTGGGTGCTGCGCAGCCGCAGATTCTGTTGCCGTTCGACAGCGCCGAAGTGTTCCAGCGCCGTCTGAAGGGCTACGACAAGCCGCTGTCGAGCTGGACGACGTACACGTCGGCGTCGCGCGAGCGCCCGGAAGACGTGGCGCGCAAGCTGGGCGTGGACGCCGCCGTCATTCGCTCCGTCAACAACATTGCTCCGCGCATGCGCCTGAAGGCGGGCTCGACGCTGCTGGTGCCGCGCTCGGACGACATCGATCAGGACATCAGCGCCTCGGTCGCGAGCAGCGCCGTGCTGGCCCTCGAACCGGATCTGCCCGACACGCGCAAGGTGATGGTCCGCGCCCGCAAGCACGACACGCTCGCTGGCGTGGCCTCGCGTAGCGGTGTGAGCGTTGCGCAGATCAAGAGCTGGAACCGCCTGCGCCGCGACACGCTGACCTCAGGCCAACTGCTGGTGCTGCATGTGCCCGTCAAGGACGCCTCGCGCGTGGTTGCCGCCTCCGCACCGGAGCCGGTCGCCGCGAAGGACGACGACGATGCACCGCGCACGCGTCTGGTACGCGGCAAGAACGGCAAGATGATTCGTGTGGTCGACCATCGTCCGGCCGCCAAGCCGACCAAGACGGCGGTCGCCAGCAAGGCGGCACCGGCCGCCAAGGTCGCGTCCAAGGCGCCGGTCAAGGCTGCAGCGAAGGCACCTGCCAAGGCTGTCGCGAAGTCGTCCGCGAAGCCTGCGACGAAGGTCACCAAGACCGCGCAGCGCTAAGCCGCAGCAAACGGTATCGCAAACGCCCGTGGGGTTCGCCTCACGGGCGTTTTGCTTTGGTGTTTCCGTAACGTCTCAATTCGCCTTGCCGCGACCCGCAAGTCCCTGCACGTGGTTCACGTGCGCCTTCGGAAAATTCCCATAAGTGCACCGCCCCCCATTTCCTATGATGAAGACGCGGACGATTGCGTACGCATTCATTCAATAAGGATTCCTAAAGACGCGCCATCCAACACGGAGCCTGTCATGCAACTTGCCCGCCTGAGACCGGGACCGGCCGAGCGTCACGTACCGTTGCCCGGCGCCGTCGTATTGCGGGGGCTGGACGGCCAGCCTGCCGCCCGGATTCGTCCCGAAGCGAACGGCGACCGTCGCCATGTGAGCGATCAAAGCGAATTGCTGGCGTGGTACGTGAGCGGTCGTGTGTTTCGCAAGGACGATGGCCGCGAAGTGTTACCGGGGTTGGCGTTGGCGCGACTGGCGCTGGAATCGCCCGAGCGCTTTGTGCAGCAGTACTGGGGACACTACCGGTTCATCGTGCATGACCGGTGGTGCGGTGCGACGCTGGTGCTGTGCGACCCATGCGGTCACTGTCCGACGTACTACCGCTTCTGTCGCGACGGCGCGGTGCATGTGGCGTCGGACCCGGCGGCGCTTGTCGGCGACGATCCGACGTTCGATAGCACCGCGCTCAAATCCTTCCTCGTCCACGGCGACGTCGGCGATGTGCAATGTGCGCTATACGACGTGGAGCGTTTGCCGCTCGGTCACGCCCTGTGGATCCCCGAGCGTGGTGCACCGAAGACGCGCGTCGTCTGGTGGCCTGAATGGCAGCCGGGCGGGGGCGCGAGCGAGGCGCACGAGATGACGTCGGGCACCGGCTTGCTCGGCGTGCTGCGACGTGCGACTGAGCGTTGTCTCGGCGACCGCCCGGCGGTGCTGGAACTCTCGGGCGACGTGGAGTCGACGTCGCTGGCGCTTGTGCTCGCGCAGTCGGGACTCGCCGATCAGTGCACGGCAGTGAGTCATTTCGACCCGGCATCGCCGTCCGGCGGCGAATCGCATCACGCGGGCAGTGTGGCGAGGCACGTGCGCATGGCGTTCGAGCGACTCGATATCGCATGTGCGGCGTTCTCGCCGCCGACGGATATTCCACGCCTGGCGCGTCCGACCATGCACCTGTGCATGCTTGCGCAACTCGACGCCGTGCGCGAGCGGCTGATGCCGTATCGCGAGCATCGCCTCGTCAACGGTCACGGCGGCGACGCCGTCTTCCTCGCGCCACCGCCCAACGGCGCCTTGCTCGATGCCTGCGCGGACGGTCAATGGCGTCGTGCACTCGGCGCATGGCGCGATCTGGCGATCATGCAACGCTTGCCGCTCCGGTCGGTGGCATGGGGAGCGTTTGGACAACTGCGTCAACGCCATGCGAACCCGCTCGCCGCGACGCAGGGCGGTTTGTTGACGGCCGCCGCCTGCGCAGGCGAGCCCTGCCGTGGCGAACCGCTCGCGCGGGCATGGCTCGCGCAGTGGTCGCTCAAGATGCGTCCGGGCAAGCGCGCACAGATCCTCGGCACGCTCGGCCACTTGCGCGACATCGAGGTGCACCCGTCGCTGGCGCTGCGAGGCACAGCGTTTCCGTTCCTCACGCAACCGGTCGTCGAAGCCGGGTTCGCGATGCCGACGTACCGGCTCTTCAACGCCATGCACAACCGTTTGCCGCTACGTCGCGCGGCGTATCTGGCGAGCGGGCTGACGAACCTCTGGCGTCACGAGAACGGGATGACGACGGGCGGGGTCGGTGCGGGCGTCGCCGCCAACTTGCGGCACGTCGAGGAAGTCTGTCTGGAGGGCTATTGCGCGGCATCCGGATGGATCGATCGCGACGCCTGTCGTCATGCCATCGGCCGGATTGCCCATCATCATCTGGAGTCGACGACGATTCGCCGCCTGTACGCCGTCGAGATGTTCGTGCGCGGCTGGCGGCAGGGGACCCGCGGCGCGTGAGCATTGCGCGCGCACGTCGCGGCAGTCCCCGTTGTCGCTGCTCGATCACCCGACGGCCGCGCGCGATGCCTTGACCGAAGCGCCCGTATCGCCCGTGTTGCCCATATTGCGCATATCGTCCGCCACGCCACGGTCGCGCCCGTCCCGCGTCTCGCCCAAATCGACAGAAATTCCCCCGATCTCCGCGTAATCCCCTAGCATTTCAGGCACGTGCCCGACGCACCGGTAAGCCTTCCGTAAGCGTCAACGCGCACACTGAACGCAAATAATGCAAGGAGACATCATGACTTCGTACGCGTCGTTTCACGCCCGTTCGATTGCTCCGGACTCGCGTGCGGCCTTCTGGGAGGAACAGGCCAAACTGATCGACTGGGAGACGCCCTTCGATCAGGTGCTCGAATACGACAAGCCGCCCTTCGCGCGCTGGTTTGTCGGTGGGCGGACCAACATCTGTCACAACGCGGTGGACCGTCATCTGCCGTCGCGCGGCACGCATAAGGCGTTGGTGTGGGTGTCGACGGAGACCGAGCAGGAGCGTGTCTACACCTACGACGAACTCGCGGCGGAAGTGAACCGCATGGCGGCGTCGTTGCAATCGCTTGGCGTCGCGCGCGGTGAGCGCGTGCTTATCTACATGCCGATGATCCCGGAGGCCTTGTTCGCGATGCTCGCGTGCACGCGTCTCGGCGCGATTCACTCGGTGGTGTTCGGTGGCTTCGCGTCGGTCAATCTCGCTGCGCGCATCGACGACGCGCAACCCAGAGTCATCGTCTCTGCTGACGCCGGTTCGCGTAACGGCAAGGTCGTGCCCTACAAACCGCTGCTCGACGAAGGCGTCGCGCTCGCGCAGCACAAGCCGTCGAGCGTGCTGCTGATCGATCGCGGACTCGCGCCGATGCAGCGTGTTGCCGGGCGCGACGTCGACTATGCGCCGCTGCGCGAACAGCACCTCGACGCGTTCGTCCCGTGCGAATGGATGGAGTCGAGCGAGCCGTCCTACATCCTCTACACGTCGGGGACCACCGGTAAGCCGAAGGGCGTGCAACGCGACACCGGTGGTTATGCGGTCGCGCTGGCTTCGTCGATGGAGCACATCTTCTGCGCGAAGCCCGGCGACACGATGTTCTGTGCATCGGACATCGGTTGGGTCGTGGGGCACAGCTACATCGTCTACGCGCCGCTGCTCGCGGGCATTGCGACGGTGATGTACGAAGGCACACCGATCCGTCCCGATGGCGGGATCTGGTGGCGCATCGTCGAGAAGTACAGGGTGACGCAGCTCTTCACCGCGCCGACGGCGATTCGTGTGCTCAAAAAGCAGGACCCTGCGTATCTCACGCAGTACGACCTGTCGTCGTTGCGCCTGATTTTCCTCGCGGGCGAACCGCTGGACGAGCCTACCGCGCGATGGCTTACGGAGGGCGTGGGCAAACCGGTCGTCGACAACTATTGGCAGACGGAGACCGGTTGGCCGATCCTCGGCATGGCGTGCGGCGTCGAAGTGCTGCCGAGCAAGCTGGGATCGCCGGGCAAGCCGGTGTACGGCTACGACGTGAAGCTCGTCAACGAAGTGACTGGCGAGGATTGCGGGCCGAACGAGAAGGGCGTGCTCGCCATCGAAGGTCCGATGCCGCCGGGGTGCCTCAGCACGCTGTGGGGCGACGACGCGCGCTTCGTCAAGACGTATTGGCAGACGGTGCCGGGCCGCACGCTGTATTCGAGCTTCGACTGGGGCGTGCGCGACGAGGACGGCTATTACTTCATTCTCGGGCGCACCGACGACGTGATCAATGTGGCCGGACACCGGCTCGGCTCGCGTGAGATCGAGGAGAGCATTGCGAGTCATCCGGCGGTGGCGGAGGTCGCGGTGATCGGTGTGCAGGATGCGCTCAAGGGGCAGGTGGCGATGGCGTTCGCGGTGTTGCGCCGGCCCGAGCAGGTGGACACGCCCGACGCACGTCTGGCGCTTGAAGGCGATGTCATGAAGACCGTCGACAAGCAACTCGGGGCGGTGGCGCGTCCGGCACGCGTGTTCTTTGTCTCGATGCTGCCCAAGACACGTTCGGGCAAGCTGTTGCGTCGCGCCATTCAGGCCATCTGCGAGGGGCGCGAGACGGGGGATCTGATCACCATCGAAGATCCGTCGGCGCTGGAGCAGGTGCGCGAAGCGGTGGCCGGGAAGTAGTGGCCTGCGGCGGTCTCAGTCGCTGGCTGAGTCGTCGCAAGCGAAAGAGGATTGATGCGGCAAGACTGCGGCGCATCCGATGTTTCGGACCGCGCCGCAGTGCATTTGGTCGGCGAATGTGTTTCGATATCGATCATCGGTGTTGCGTTTCGACAGACTGTCGCGCAAGGCCGGTATCATGCAATGCGCCTCTTGGTCATCCTCACAGCCCGTTGCCCCTCGACATATGACCTCACCCGATCAGGCCGCCTGGCGGCAGAAAGCGATGCTCTTGGTCGTCTCCGTCGGCTTCTTCATGCAGACGCTGGACTCGACCATCGTCAACACTGCGCTGCCCGCCATGGCGCGCGATCTCGGCCAGTCGCCGTTGCATATGCAGGCGGTCGTCATTGCCTATGCGCTGACGATGGCCGTGACGATCCCACTGTCGGGCTGGCTTGCCGACCGGTTCGGCACGCGCGTCGTCTTCTCCAGTGCGCTCACGATCTTTTCCATCGGATCGGCCATGTGCGGCTATTCGAGCACGCTCGACGAGTTGGTCTTATGGCGTGTCGTGCAGGGGTTCGGCGGCGCGATGCTGTTGCCGGTCGGGCGTCTGGCCGTGTTGCGCACATTCCCGCGCGAGCAGTATTTGCAGGCACTGGCGTTCGTCGCCGTGCCCGGCATGATCGGGCCACTCATCGGACCGACCCTCGGCGGCTGGCTGGTCAAGGTGGCGTCGTGGCATTGGGTGTTTCTGATCAATGTGCCGGTGGGCGTTGCGGGATGCGTGGCGGCCCACTTCTTCCTCACGAATGCGCGCGCACCGCACCAGACATCGTTCGACGTCAAAGGCTATCTGTTGCTGTCGGTGGGAATGGTCGCGACATCGCTGGCGCTCGACCGTCACGCGGATATGGCGGGCGCGCACGCACTGATGCTGGTGTTGCTCGTGGTCGGGTTTGCAGGCTTCGTCGCCTATGGGCTCTATGCGAACCGCACGCCGCAGCCGTTGTTCTCGCTCGCGATGTTCCGTGTGCATACGTTCAGCGTCGGGTTGCTCGGCAATCTCTTCGCCCGCATCGGGATCGCGGCCGTGCCGTACCTCGTGCCGCTGCTCTTGCAGGTCAGCCTCGGCTATACGGCGTTCGAGGCGGGGCTGCTGATGCTGCCGATTACGATCACGGGCATCTTTGCGAAAAGTCTGGCGACGCATCTGGTCGTGCGTTATGGCTATCGGTCTGTCCTCGTGTGGAACACGATACTGGCCGGTGCGGTGATGGCCAGCTTCGCGCTGGTCACGCCTCACTATCCGGTACCGTTGCTCATCGTTCAGTTGGGGATTCTCGGCGGCATCAACTCGATCCAGTTCACCGCGATGAACACGTTGACGCTCAAGGATCTGAATCCGGACGACGCGAGTGGCGGCAACAGTTTGTTCTCGCTCGTGCAGATGCTGGCGATGAGCTTCGGTCTGACCGTCGGCGGTGCGTTGCTGGTGACGTTCACGGGCACGTTCGGCGAGGCCGCAGGCGTGGGCGCGCTACCGGCGTTTCGTGCGACGTTCGCGTGTGTCGGCTTGATTACGTGTTGTTCGGCATGGATCTTTGCGCAGCTGACCGACCGTGAGCAGATGGCCAATGACGATGGCGATGCACAGGCCCACGCGGCGGCTACGACGCCACCACCACCCGCTAACTAGCCGCGCCGCGCCCCGGGGATCGGGGCTTCGGTTCGTGACGTCAGGCGAACGGCTTGTCGAGAATTTCGGGGGCACGAACGGCGTCGATGAGCAGGCCGAGAAACGCCTCGACGGGCGCGGGCAGGGTGCGTCCGGCCATGGTCTGGACCTGAAGAGAGCGCTGATGCAGCGCCGGATTGCGGATGGGGATGGCGGCGAGTCCCTCGGGCGCGAGACGACTGCGCACCGTCAGCAGCCCGGTGAGCGTGACGGCGTTGCCGGAGCGCACGAAGCTGTGCAGTGCGGCGTGATAGTTGCTGATGAAGACCGGTTCGAACAGCAGGCCTTCGAGGGTGCAACACAAGTCGAACATCTGGCGGATCGTCACCCCGGCTTCCGATAGCGCCATTGGGTACGGCAGAAGGTCGGCAAGGCCAATGTCGCGCCGCTTGGCGAGCGGGTGCTTCTTTGCCATCAGCGCGTAGATCGGCGCGGGTTGTGTATGAACGACCTCCACGCCTTTTTCGGGGGCGACGCTGAAACACACGGCGATGTCGGCTTCGCCGTCGCGTACGCGCTCCGTCGCTTCGAACGGCGAGACGACATCCAGCAGAAAGTGCGCGCCCGGATACGTCTCACGAAAGCGCGCGAAGACTTGCGGCAGGAAGTCGCGCGCCACACCTTCCGAACTGGCGCCACGAATCGTTGCGCGTCCCACTTCCGTGAGACCGCGAATCTCGGATGTGACGCGCTCGGCATCGAGCAACACGCGTCGCGCATGATCCGCGAGCAGCGCGCCTGCTTCGCTCAGCACCATGCCGCGCGGACGCCGTTCGAATAGCGGCGTCCCCAAGTCCTCTTCCAGCTTGGCGATCTGACGGCTCAACGCCGACACCGCCACATGCAACCGTTCCGACGCCCGACTCAGGGAGCCCGTCCGGGCGACTTCCAGAAAGTAGCGCAGTGCGTGTGTTTGCATGGGGTGAGCGGGGTGCGCGGGGGGCCTGCAGGGCAGGAGGGCGCCGTTCGGGGCATCATTTTCGCTTTGCCGAAACGGCAACGAAACCTTCGAAATATTATCATTGTTGTCAAAAATACCGACTCCTAGAATGGCCTGAACGGTTGTGCCACAGCGTGCTACCGACACGCGTCGCACCCATGTCGTACCTATGCGCGAGACCGGCAGCCGTGCCCATAAGCCATCTGGAGACAAGCAGTGACCCGTAGCGCAGCGATTTCCCAAGCCACCGCCCAATACGATTCGGGCGCTTTCCTCGATACCCTCAATCGTCGCGTCGCCTACAAGACCGAAAGTCAGGAGCCCGACAGCGGCGACGTTCTCCACGCTTATCTTTCCGACGAATTGACACCCGCGCTCGCGACGCTGGGCTTTACGTCGCGCATCGTCCCCAACCCGATTGCGGGCGGTGGCCCGTTCCTGATTGCCGAGCGTCACGAAAGCGATGATGCTCCGACCGTCCTGACCTATGGGCATGGTGACGTCGTCCGTGGCTACGACGCGCAATGGCGCGACGGGCTCAAGCCGTGGGAGATCGTCGTCGAGGGCGACCGCTGGTACGGACGCGGCACCGCCGACAACAAGGGGCAGCACACGATCAATCTCGCGGCGCTCGCGGAGGTACTCGCCGCGCGCGGCGGCAAGCTCGGCTACAACGTGAAGATGATCGTGGAGATGGGCGAGGAAATGGGCTCGCCGGGGCTGCACGCCATCTGCGAACAACTGCGCGACGAGTTGCGTGCGGACGTGCTGATCGCCTCCGACGGTCCGCGTCTGGCGGCGCAGCGACCCACGGTCTTCCTGGGCTCGCGGGGTCTCGTCAATTTCAAACTCAGTCTGAATCTGCGAGACGGCGGCCATCACTCCGGGAACTGGGGCGGTCTGCTGCGCAATCCGGGCGTCGTGCTGGCGAACGCGATTGCGTCGATGGTCGACGGCAACGGCAAGATTCTGGTGGAGGGTCTTCGCCCCCCCGAACTGCCGACATCGGTGCGACGTGCACTGGCCGGACTCGAAGTCGGTGGCGGCCCGAACGATCCCGAGGTCGATGCCGATTACGGTGAGCCGGGCCTGACGCCGACCGAGCGCGTCATCGGCTGGAACAACATCGAAGTGCTGGCCTTCAAGACGGGCAATCCCGAGAAGCCCGTCAACGCCATTCCGCCTTACGCCTACGCGCATATGCAGATCCGGTTCGTCGTCGGGACGGATTGGGAGCGTCTGGGGGACATCGTGCGTGCGCACCTCGACGCGCACGGCTTCACGATGGTGGACGTGGAAGTCGAGCGTGGTGTGATGGCGACGCGTCTCGACCCGGAGGACCCGTGGGTACTGTGGGCGCTGGCGTCGATGCGTGAGACGACCGGCAAGCCGCCGGTGCTGCTGCCGAACCTGGGCGGTACATTGCCGAACGATGCCTTTGCCGACGTGCTGGGGCTGCCCACGCTGTGGGTGCCGCACTCCTACCCGGCGTGTTCGCAACACGCGCCGGACGAGCATCTGCTGGGCTCCGTCGCGCGTGAGGCGTTGCAGATCATGGCGGGCTTGTTCTGGGATCTGGGGAATGTGGAACTGAAAGAGGGGAAACCGCGATGAACAGTTCCGCTGCCGCCGCCGGGGCGGATCGTGCCGACGGGGCCGACGACGCCCATGTGAAGGCGGGCGCGCGTTCCGACGTGCCCGTCTACAAACTTATCGTCGCGACGTCCATTGGCAATGCGCTCGAATGGTACGACCTGATCGTCTACGGCTACTTCGCGGTGACGATCTCCAAGTTGTTCTTTCCCGCGCACGACGAGACCGTATCGTTGCTGATGGCGCTCGGTACGTTCGCGCTGTCGTATCTGGCGCGTCCGTTGGGGGCGTTCGTGCTTGGCGCGTACGCCGACCGACGCGGACGCCGCGCGTCGCTGATGCTCTCGATTGCGATGATGACGGTCGGCACAGGCATCATCGCCTTCATGCCGACGTACGCGGTCATCGGCGTGTGGGCCCCCATCGGCATCTTCCTGTCCCGCCTGATGCAGGGCTTTTCGGCGGGCGGCGAGTTCGGTAGCTCGACGGCGTTTCTCGTCGAGCACGTGCCGAACCGTCCCGGCTTCATGTCGAGCTGGCAGTTCGCGAGTCAGGGCGCGAGCACCTTGCTGGCGTCGGCGTTCGGGGCGGTGCTGACCGGCGCGCTGACACAACCACAACTCGAATCGTGGGGCTGGCGGATTCCGTTCCTGTTCGGGATGCTGGTCGGCCCGATCGGCTTGCACATTCGGAAGTACGTCGATGAAACGCCAGCGTTCGCGAACGATGCGGCACGCAAGAAGGCGGCAAGCGCCGAGGGCGGCGACGCAGGCAAGTCTCCGGTGTGGGAAGTGCTTTCGACCCAGAAGTCACGTCTGCTGGTGTCCATCGGTGCGTTGATTCTGACGACGACGGCGAACTACATGATCCTGTACATGCCGACGTACGCGACGAAGCAACTCGGCCTGCCACCCGCGCAAGGCTTTATCGCGACGCTGGTGACGGGGTTTGTGATCATGACGCTCACGCCGTTCGTCGGCCATTGGTCGGATAAGGTCGGACGCATTCGCATCATGCTGGTGGCCGGGGTGTTGTTCCTGTGTACGGTGTATCCGGCGTTTGCCTTCATGAATGCGCATGCGTCGCTGGCGACGATGATGGTCGTGATGCTGTGGGTGGGCACGTTGAAGGCGGTGTACTTCGCGCCGATCCCGGCGCTGATGTCGTCGTTGTTCCCGACACGCACGCGCGCCACGGGCATGGCCGTCGGCTACAACCTGGGGACGACGATCTTCGGCGGCTTCACGCCGTTGGCGGTCGCGTGGCTGATTGCCGCGACGGGCAACAAACTCGCCCCGGCGTTGTACCTGATGGTGGGCGCCGTGATCAGTCTGACGACGCTGTTGATCGCCAGAACGCGGATGGGCGCTCGCTGAGGGTTACATCGCTACGTCGTCAGGCTGTCGAGTCGCGAAATTAGTGACATTGAGGTGGCGCGTCCTCGGTCGAAAGGAGCGACGGGGCGCGCAACTCGTTGAGGAAGTGATCCCGCACCATGGCGAGCGAGTCGGTTTCGGTGTCGGGGTACGCCTGTCGGAGGGCGTCCGACACCTGACGCGCCACGTCCGCGAGGATGACGCCCCAGACCGCCTCCTCGGAGACCTTCCGGGTCTCCTGATACATCCCGACCTTCATCGAGCAGTACATCGTTTTTTCTGCGGTCCAGACGCGCAGCATTTCGACTGCGTCATCGTCGGCCAATACGGCGTCGGGGATGGGACATGCGTGCATCAAATACCTCTTGGATCGTTGACCGGCTCGCGCGAGCCGTCAGTTCGGTTTGAACGGGGAGTGTGCTGGCGGAGGCCGAAAACACTGGCTTTGCACCGGGCAAAACCATGCGTCGATGATGACGCGGCCCCTCGTTCAAACCCATCGGGTAACGACCGTAGATTGCCTTGGTACTTGTCTGATAAATCGCTCGAATCCGTGCCGCGCCGAGCGTCGTCTAAGGACTTTCCCTTCCCCCGGCTTTCATCCCCTCGGCGATCTTGCCGCCATCAATTTTTTTCGCTAGTATTTTAGGCATAAACTATTTACGATTTAACAAAGGTCGGCCGCTCGGCTAGCGCGACGCGATCTGTGAATCCGGAGGCTGGAGATGAATATCGTCTGTATCGGTGGCGGTCCCGCAGGTCTGTATTTTGGGCTGTTGATGAAGCTGCGCGATCCTTCCCATCGTGTCGTGGTGGTTGAGCGCAACCGGCCTTACGACACCTTCGGCTGGGGCGTGGTGTTCTCCGACGCCACCATGGACAACCTCCAGGAAGCCGACCCGGTCAGCGCCGCAGAGATCAATGCCGCGTTCAACCACTGGGACGACATCGACATCCACTTCGAAGGCCGCACGATCACCTCGGGCGGTCACGGCTTCGTCGGCATCGGCCGCAAGAAGCTGCTGAACATTTTGCAAGCGCGCTGCGAAGCCCTCGGCGTCGAACTCGTGTTCGAGACGGACGTGAGCGACGATCAGGAGATCGCCCGCCGTTACAACGCCGATCTGGTGATCGCCTCCGACGGCCTGAACAGCCGCATCCGCACGCGATACGCCGACACCTACCGCCCCGACATCGATACGCGTCAGAACCGCTTTGTCTGGCTTGGCACGCATCAACATTTCGACGCCTTCACGTTCGCCTTCGAGAAGACCGAACACGGCTGGTTCCAGGCGCACGCCTATCAGTTCGACGCCGACACCTCGACGTTCATCGTCGAGACGCCCGAATCGGTCTGGCGCGCTCATGGCATCGACCAGATGAGTCAGGAAGAGGGTGTGAAGTTTTGCGAGAACCTCTTCTCGAAGTATCTGGGCGGTCACGAACTGATGAGCAACGCCAAGCACCTGCGCGGCTCGGCCATCTGGATTCAATTCCCGCGCGTGATCTGCGAACGCTGGGTGCACTGGACGGACGTCGACGGTAAGCGCGTGCCTGTCGTGCTCATGGGCGACGCCGCACACACGGCGCACTTCTCCATCGGCTCGGGCACCAAGCTTGCGCTCGAAGACTCCATCGCCCTCGCGGACGGTCTCGGCACGCAGGGCATCGACGCCTTGCCGCAGGTGCTCAACGACTACGAAGCCGCTCGCAGCATCGAAGTGCTCAAGATTCAGAACGCGGCGCGCAACTCGACGGAGTGGTTCGAAACCGTCGACCGTTACGCCCGCTTCGCCCCCGAACAGTTCGCTTACTCGCTGCTCACGCGTTCGCAGCGGATCTCGCACGAGAACCTGCGCGTGCGAGATGCCGGTTATGTCGAGGGCTACGAAGACTGGCTCGCCGAACACGCCGGCGTGAAACGCGCCGACGCTCAGCACGCGATTCCGCCGATGTTCACGCCGTTCCGCGCACGCGAACTCACGCTCAAGAACCGCATCGTGATGTCGCCGATGGCCATGTATTCGGCGGTCGATGGCGTGCCCGGCGACTTCCACCTCGTGCACCTTGGCAGCCGTGCGCTGGGCGGCGCGGGCATGATCGTCGCGGAAATGACCTGCGTGTCGCCGGACGCGCGCATCACGCCGGGATGCCCCGGTTTGTGGAACGACGAACAACGCGACGCCTGGAAGCGCATCGTCGATTTCGTGCATTCGGGCAGCGACGCCAAAATTGCCATGCAGATCGGGCACGCAGGCCGTAAGGGCTCGACGCGTCTGGCCTGGGAAGGCATCGATTTGCCACTCAACGATGGCAATTGGTCGCTGATCTCGGCCTCGCCGATGCCGTATATCGAGGGCGTGTCGCAGACGCCGCGCGAAATGACCCGCGCCGACATGGACCGCGTCAAGGACGACTTCGTGCAAGCTGCGCGCCGCGCCGCAGAAGCCGGTTTCGACTGGCTCGAACTGCACTGCGCGCACGGTTATCTGCTGTCGAGCTTCATTTCTCCGCTGACGAACCACCGTCAGGACGAGTACGGCGGTTCGCTGGAAAACCGCCTGCGCTATCCGTTGGAAGTGTTCCACGCGGTGCGCGACGTGTGGCCCGCCGCCAAGCCGATGTCGGTGCGTATTTCGGCGCACGATTGGGTCGAAGGCGGGATCACGCCGGACGATGCGGTCGCCATCGCCATCGCCTTCAAGGAGGCCGGGGCGGATCTCATCGATTGTTCGTCGGGGCAGGTCAGCAAGGAAGAGAAGCCGGTCTACGGCCGCATGTTCCAGACGCCGTTTGCCGACCGCGTGCGCAACGAAGCCGGCGTGCCGACGATTGCCGTCGGTGCCATCTTCGAGGCGGATCACGTGAACAGCATCATCGCGTCGGGGCGCGCCGATCTTTGCGCACTCGCCCGTCCGCATCTGGCCGATCCGTTCTGGACGCTGCACGAAGCCGCGAAGATCGGCTACAAGGATCTGCCGTGGCCGTCGCAGTACTATGCGGGCAAACGTCAGTACGAGACCAATCTGGAGCGTGCTGCCGCGTACGCTCAACAGATCGGTAAATAAGGACAGCTCATGACGTCGACGACAACCTCCGCCCACGCCATCGGTACGACACCGACGTCGCTCACTGGTGTGCATGCCCTCGTGACGGGCGGCGCGCGCGGCATCGGCGAAGCGGTGGCCCGTTCGCTGCTCGCCCAGGGCGCGCGCGTGACGCTGCTTGGTCGCAGTGAAGCGAAACTTGCGCAAGGCGTGCAGGCGCTGACCGCGTTCGGTGAGGTGGCCTGGGTCGCGGCGGATATTTCGGACGCCGCCGCCGTCGAGGCCGCTTTCGCCCGTGCAGCAGAGCGTTTCGGTCCGGTGCAGGTGCTCGTCAACAACGCGGGTCAGGCCGTGAGCGCCCCCTTCGGCAAGACGGACGCCGCGCTCTGGCAGCAGATGATCGACGTCAACCTGACGGGCACGTATCACTGCGTTTCAGCCGCGCTGCCCGCCATGCTGAGCGCTGGCTGGGGACGTATCGTCAACGTTGCCAGCACGGCAGGTCTGATCGGCTATCCGTACGTCACCGCGTATTGCGCGGCCAAGCACGGCGTGGTCGGTCTGACGCGCGCGCTGGCGCTGGAAGTCGCGAAGAAGGGCGTGACGGTGAACGCCGTCTGCCCGGGCTATACGGAAACGGACATCGTGCGCGACGCGGTCGCGAACATCGTCGCCAAGACGGGGCGCAGCGAGGACGAAGCGCGCGCCGAGCTGTCGAAGCGCAATCCGCAGGGACGCCTCGTGCAGCCGCAGGAGGTCGCCGATACGGTGCTGTGGCTGTGTCAGCCGGGTGCGGGCGCGGTGACGGGGCAGTCGATTGCGGTGGCTGGCGGGGAAGTGACTGTCGGCTAGGTGTTGTGGGTGTGGGGAAGAGACTCAGGGCGTTGCGTCGGCAGGTTGCCGCGCAGCGTCATTCCAACTAGCAGGATCGTCGGGCTTCATGGGCGGGGAACGCCGCCCCGGCGCGGCTCGACGATGGCAAAGGAGATCGGCCAATGAGTGACGTGAAACTGACGATGGCGCATCACAAGCGCCCGTTCGCGAACTATGAAGCCAGGCACTTTCTGTGGTCGGTGTCGAACGACGCGCAAGGGCGTCCGAGCATCGGCACGATCACGCTGAACCGTCCCGACAAAAAGAATCCGCTGACGTTCGACTCGTACGCCGAGCTGCGCGATCTGTTTCGCGGGCTGGTCTATGCAACCGATATCAAGACGGTGGTCGTGACGGGCGCAGGCGGCAATTTCTGCTCGGGCGGCGACGTCCACGAGATCATCGGGCCGCTCACGCAGATGAGCATGCCGGAGCTGCTCGATTTCACGCGCATGACGGGCGATCTCGTCAAGGCGATGCGTGCCTGTCCGCAGCCGATCATCAGCGCGATTGACGGCATTTGCGCCGGTGCAGGCGCGATGGTGGCGCTGGCTTCGGACATGCGTCTGGGCACGCCGCAGACGAAGACGGCATTTCTGTTCGTGCGTGTTGGGCTGGCCGGTGCCGACATGGGCGCCTGCACGCTGCTGCCGCGCATGATCGGGCAGGGGCGGGCGTCCGAACTGCTTTACACCGGCCGCGTGATGACGGCCGAAGAAGGGCAGCAGTGGGGCTTCTTCAACGCGTTGCACGATGGCGGCGCGGTCCTCTCGGCGGCACAGACGCTGGCCGATCAGATCGCCTGCGGACCGACGTTCGCGCACGGTGTGACGAAGAAGTTGCTGCATCAGGAATGGAACATGGGCGTGGACGAAGCCATCGAGGCCGAAGCCGAAGCCCAGGCCATCTGCATGCAGACGAAGGATTTTCGCCGCGCTTACGACGCCTTCGTCGCGAAGCAAAAGCCGGTGTTCAAGGGCGACTGACCTATGAGCGATATCACGCCTCACAACGCGCGTAATGCCGACTTTCTGGCCTGGCCGTTTTTCGACGACGCGCATCGCCGTCTCGGGACGGAACTCGACGACTGGTGCACGCGCGAACTGAAGGTCGACCATCACGCGGATACGGATGCCACGTGTGTCGCGTTGGTGCGTCAGTTGGGCCGCGCGGGATGGTTGAAGTATTGCGTGCCCGCGAGCCACGGCGGCGCGCTGGATCAGTTGGATTCGCGCGCGCTGTGTGTGCTGCGCGAGACGCTGGCGCGTCACGACGGTCTCGCCGATTTCGCCTTTGCGATGCAGGGGCTCGGCAGCGGCGCGATCACGCTCGCGGGTAGCGACGCGCTCAAGCAGCGTTATTTGCCGCGCGTGGCGTCGGGCGAGGCGATTGCGGCCTTCGCGCTCTCGGAGCCGAACGCCGGTTCGGACGTCGCTGCGATGGCGTGTTCGGCCACCCCGGACGGCGATCACTATGTGCTCAACGGCGAGAAGACGTGGATCTCCAACGGCGGCATCGCAGACTTTTACTGCGTGTTCGTTCGCACGGGAGAAGCGCCGGGCGCACGCGGCATCAGCGCTTTCGTGGTGGACGCCGATACGCCGGGCCTGACGATTGCCGAGCGTATCGATGTGAGCGCACCGCATCCGCTGGCGCGTCTGAAGTTCGAGAACTGCCGCGTGTCGGCGTCGCAGCGTCTGGGCGACGCAGGGCAGGGCTTCAAGGTCGCGATGATGACGCTGGATATTTTCCGCGCATCGGTGGCCGCCGCCGCGCTGGGCTTTGCACGTCGCGCGCTGGATGAAGGGCTGGCGCGCGCGATGTCGCGCGAGATGTTCGGTCAGACGCTCGCGGACTTCCAGTTGACGCAAGCGGCGCTGGGCGACATGGCGACGTCGGTGGATGCTGCGGCTTTGCTGACGTACCGCGCCGCGTGGCAGCGCGACGTTCTGGGGCAGCGCACGACGCGCGAGGCCGCGATGGCGAAGATGTTCTCGACGGAATCGGCACAGCGGGTGATCGATCGCGCGTTGCAGATGTTCGGCGGTGCGGGCGTGGTGTCGGGCGCGGTGGTGGAGCGTCTGTATCGCGAGATCCGGTCGTTGCGGATTTACGAAGGGGCGACGGAAGTACAGAAACTGATCATCGCACGCGAACTGCTCAAGGACGGTTGATCGTCCGCATTCGGCAGTCGACGCGCGGGACATGCTTTGACAAGTCTATGGCGGCAACACGGCAGGACTTGGGATGTGCGCAGTGGCAACCCACGGAGACAGGGATGGCATGGCGTCTTGCAATAACACTTGGAAGCACTAGGACTACGTCGGGCGCGAAGCGTCGGCGTCATGCTTGATTACCGGGGGCAAGGAGAAGCACATGGAACGATCTGGACATCTCGACACTTTCGCGCGCGACAATCTGCCGCCCGTGGATCAGTGGCCCGAGTTTCTGCTGGACAATCCGGACGTGGCGTATCCGGCGCGCTTGAACTGCGCTGCCGAATTGCTGGACCGCACGATTGCGCAGGGCCGCGGCGACGCGCCCGCGATTTACTCGGTGGAGAACGGTCAGCCGACGGTTACGACGTATCTCAGCTTGCGCGAGATGGTGGACCGCATCGCTCATGTGTTGCGCAACGATATGGCGCTGGTGCCGGGCAATCGCGTGTTGCTGCGCGGCCCGAACAATCTATTCATGGCGGCCGCATGGCTTGCGGTGATCAAGGCCGGGCTGGTCGGTGTGCCGACGATGCCGCTGCTGCGCGCGAAGGAACTCAAGCAGATCGTCGACAAGGCTGAGGTGACGGCGGCGTTGTGCGATGGCAGGCTGAAGGAAGAGCTGGAATTCAATCGTCAGGCAGGGCATGAGTACTATTGTCCGGTGCTGTCGAAGGTGGTGTATTTCCACGACGTTGGTGAGGACTCACTGGAGGCCCGTATGGCCCGTCAGCCAGCGAGCTTCGACGCCTGCGACACGGCTGTGGACGACGTCTGTCTGATCGCCTTCACGAGCGGCACGACGGGGCAGCCGAAGGGCACGATGCATTTTCATCGCGACGTGCTCGCGATGTGCGATCTGTTTCCGCGTCACGTGCTCAAGCCGGGGCCGGACGATATCTTCTGCGGCACTCCTCCGTTAGCGTTCACTTTCGGTACGGGCGGCTTGTTGACGTTCCCGTTGCGCGTGGGTGCAGCAACGGTGTTGCTGGAGAAGCTCACGCCGGACAGCCTGCTGCAAGCGATTGCCGACTACCGCGCGACGATCTGTTTTACGGCCCCGACGTTTTATCGTCAGATGGCGGGGCTGGTAGGTAAGTACGAACTTTCGAGTCTGAAGAAGACGGTGTCGGCGGGTGAGGCGTTGCCGGATGCGACGCGTCAGCTCTGGAAGCAGGCGTCGGGCATCGAGATGATCGACGGCATCGGCGGCACGGAGATGATTCACATCTTTATCTCGGCGGCCAATGGCGACGTGGTGCCGGGCGCGATCGGCAAGCCGGTGCCCGGTTATATCGCGATGATCGTGGACGAGAACATGCAACCGCTGCCCCCGGGACAGGTGGGCAAGCTCGCAGTGAAGGGGCCGACGGGGTGTCGTTATCTCGCCGACTCGCGTCAGACGAATTACGTGAAGAACGGCTGGAATCTGCCGGGCGACACGTTCATGTGCGACGAAGCGGGCAATTACTACTATCAGGCGCGCTCGGACGACATGATCGTCTCGGCGGGCTACAACATCGCGGGTCCGGAAGTGGAATCGGCGCTGCTGCAACACCCGGCGGTCGCGGAGTGCGGGGTGGTCGGTGCCGAAGACGAAATGCGCGGTCAGATTGTGAAGGCCTACGTGGTCCTCAAGTCGGGGCAGGCCCGCGACAACGCGATGGTGAAGACGCTTCAGGAGTATGTGAAGGCTAACATCGCGCCGTATAAGTACCCGCGCGCGATTGAGTTCGTCGACGCGCTGCCACGCACGGAGACCGGTAAGCTGCAACGCTTCAAGCTGCGTCAGATGACACAGTAATTCAGCATGACAGCAAAACGATAACGAGAAAGCTCAGGGTGCTCCAGTGGGCACCCACTGACTTTGGCAGGGAGGACGGAATGACAACGAAGACCGACGTCGCGGAACACGCTTTCGTGAAACCGCTTCTGGTGCGCTTCAAACACTGCGACCCGGCAGGCATCGTGTTTTATCCGCGCTACTTCGAAATGATCAACGATCTCGTCGAAGACTGGTGCGCCGAAGGCCTCGGCCTCTCCTTCGGCGACATGCACCTGCGCAATGGCATGGGCGTGCCCACAGCAAACATCGAATGCCGTTTCAGCGCGCCCAGTTTTTTAGGCGACACACTGCAACGCTCGCTGGAAGTGACCCGTCTCGGTCGCTCGTCCATGACGCTGCGTATCCGCTTCGCCGGCGCTAACGACGAAACCCGCCTGCAAGCCACGCTCGTGCTGGTCTGGGTCGCAAAAGGCGAGGGCGGCAAACCCGCCCCGATCCCCGTACCCCCAGCCCAACGCGACGCGATTGTCCGCTTTGCTTCACCCGATTCTGTGATTGAAGGAGTGTCCTGATGCTGCAAGTTCTCCAACCGCCCGAATGGGCAAAACCGCGCGGCTACGCCAACGGCATGGCCTTCGAAATGACGGCAGGCAGCCGCATCGTCTTCGTCGGCGGTCAGATCGGCTGGAATGGGCAGCAACGCTTCGAGACGGATGATTTCGCACTTCAGGTGCGTCAAACGCTCGAGAACATCGTCGCGATCCTCGCGCAAGGTAACGCTAAGCCCGAACACATCGTTCGCATGACCTGGTACGTCAAGAACAAACGCGAATACGTCGCCAACTATCCCGCCATCGGCGAACACTATCGCGCCGTCATCGGGCGACATTTCCCCGCGATGACCGCTGTGGAAGTTGCCGATCTTGTTGAGGACGAAGCTAAGGTCGAGATCGAAGTGACGGCTGTTGTGCCTGCTGCCTGATTCTTTTGATCCTTCCTTTAACACCTTCTCCCTAACGGACCGGGGCCCCTTTCCGCCGCTCAGACATAAACCCAACTCGCTGCAGAAAGGGGCCCCGGTCCGTCTCCCTCGAAGCACTCGGTGCCTCAACCGACACCGACCGCTTCTCGCTTCCTTGACCAACACACTTGGTCCCGTCGACACCGCTCTACTCCAGCACCATCGCGACGCCACAACCGCCCCGCACGTGCTCCGCAACTGCTGCGGGACGGCCGTGCCGTCGCCCACACGTCTCCTGTCCCTCCCCACGCCTAACTCCCTTCCTCCACGCCTCACTTCGCTTTTTCCCACCCAATAAAAAACGCCGAGCATCGCCCGGCGTCTTTTTGTCCCGCGACTTCATTTCTCACGCAGCCTTCTGCGCTCCCTGCACCGCATCCAACTCAGCCTGCGTCAGCAAATACACACCCGGCAAATCCTGCTCGTCACAGTTGTGACCATCACCACCCCGGTCCACCACCACAAAGTCACTCACCTCATCCAACGCCAACAACGGGTGATGCCACACGCCCCTGGCATAGTTCACCCCCTGCCATCCATCCGAGACGAACGCACGCATCTTGCTCACGTCCAACTCGCCCGCCGGAGCGACGACCACTAAATACGGCGTCGTCTTCAACGGGATGAACGCCTGACTGCCCAACGGGTGACGCTCCAACATCTTCACCTCATACGGCAACTGTCTCGGCTGGCCTCGGAAGACGTTGACCAACGTGCGTCCGCCCTCCGGGCCCAGATCCACCGTCGCTAAATCATGGAAACGCTCAGTCGTCCCGCCATTGATCGCGAAATGCTTCGCACCCTCCAACTCGATCACATCGCCGAACGCCGCGAACCCCTCCCGCGTCAATCGCTCGATCTTCAATGCCGGTCCCGCCATCTCACGCTCCTTGTTCACTCTGTTCGTTTTGCTGTGATGCTGTGCTGCCGTCCTGCGCGGTCACCTCGTCACGCCTTCTTGTCGCTCAACCGTCCCCATAGACGCAGGCGCGAGACGCCGCCGTCCGGAATGATGTTGAAACGGATGTGCGTGATCGCCCCCAACTTCTGCACCTGCTCTTCGAAGTAGAACTGCTTGTCCATCGCCAACTTCTGCTCCGGCAACAACACGGGCCAGAACATCGATTGCGTAATCAGTGACTGTTCGGTCCCGCCCGTCACGTACGCCGCCTGGATAGAACAGCGGTCCGGGAAGTTGCCCTTGAAGTGCGCCGTGTCCACTTCGATCTTGCCAATCTCGCCCGGCTGCGCCAACGCAATAATCGCCCAGTCATTGCCCGGCTCACGGCGACGACGCGTCTCCCACCCATCGCCCATGTTCACGCCACGGCCCGGCATCAACAAGTTCGATGCCAAACCGAAGTGCTGGTTGTTTGCCGCCACCACGTAACCGCCGTTTTCCATCGCGATCAGGTCGATCAGCTCATCTCGCGAACGGCCCGCCCAGTCGCTCTGCGGCAACCCATACAAGCGCAAACGCGCCAGACCGCCATCCGGGTACAGGTTCACGCGTACGTGGGTCGCCGCGCGCTGCTGTGTGATGGCATGGTAGTGGTGCGCGTTACCCTGCAACGTGGTCGACGGCAGCAGTTCGAACCATTCGGCCGACTCGGTCGGTGCGCCGTCCGGGCTGTAGCAACCCTCAAGCGACGCGGCCGGGGGGAAGTTGCCCGTGAAGTGGCTCGTGTCCAGATCGACGCCGAACAACACGCCCGGGCGCGCCAGCTTGACGATGCACCAGTCATAGCCGTTCACTCGCTTGCGACGCGTCTCCCAACCATCCATCCACTTGCCGTTCTCGTCGTACTTGCCCGGGATGAAGACGGCGGGCTCCGGGTTGAGCATGCGCTCTTTGGCCGCGAAGAATTCGTCGGTCGCGACAAGCGCTTCGGCACCCAGACGCGGGTCGGCCAGATTCACATAACGGCGCACGAAGTCCGGTGCGTTCGGGTCTTGCGGGACGAGGGCCATGTTGCTATTGACTCCAGATGATGATGCCGACGTCATCGTGTTCGGCGTCGGCAGAAATTGCTTGGTTGTTCTGAGGGGCGCAGCATTCGCCGCGCTCCTCGCATGCCTGACTCAGTGCTTCAGCGTGTCAGTGCAGCGTTTGCCGGTGCACCTTCGATGCCGTCTTCAGACGCCGCAATCGGCTCGTACGGCAACACGCCATCTAGCACTTTGTGCGCTCTCGCGAAGTCGACATCTTTTTCCCACGCGGCCACGACGAGCGTCGCCACGCAGTTGCCCAACAAGTTGGTAATGGCTCGGGCAATGCCCACGAACCAGTCGACCGGCAGGATCAGCACAAGGCCAATCACCGGGATGGCCGGAATGGCCGCCAGCGTCGCCGCCAAAATCACAATCGCCGAACCCGGAATTCCATGCGCTCCCTTGGACGTCAGCAGCGATACCAACACCACCAGAATCAGGTCGTGCATCGACAACGGTGTATTCGTTGCCTGCGCAATGAAGATGACCGCCAGCGTCAGGTAGATGGAGAAGCCGTCGAGGTTGAACGAGTATCCCGTCGGTACGACCAGGCCCACCGTCGATTTCTTGATGCCCATCCATTCGAGCTTGCGCATGATCGCGGGCAATACGGCATCGGACGACGCCGTGCCCAACACGATCGACAACTCTTCACGGAAGTACTTGATGAACTTGAAGATGTTGAAGCCCGCCAGTCGCAACACCCCACCCAGTACAACCGTCACGAATACGAAGCAGCTCGCGTAGAACACCAGCACGAGCAAACCCAGTTGCTTGAGCGACGACGCACCGTACTTCCCCGTGGTGAACGCCACCGCGCCCAGCACGCCCAGCGGCGCGAGCCGGATGATGAACGCCATCACGCGGAAGAAGACATGGCTCAGATCTTCGATGAATCGCGCCACCGGACGACCCCGCTCGCCCAAGGCCGCCAACGCACAGCCGAACATGACGGAGAAGACGAGGATCTGCAGGATGTCGCCCTTGGCAAAGGCATCGGTAATGGTGTCGGGGATGATCTTGAGCAAGAAGCCCGCCGTGTCTTTCAGGCTCTTGGCATGCTCGGTGTAGGCCGCCATCGAACCGGCGTCCAGACTGCGGATGTCGATGTTCATGCCCGCGCCCGGACGCGTCACCCACGCCAGCACCGCACCAATGACCAGCGCGAAGGTGGTAATGATCTCGAAGTACAAGATGGCCTTGACGCCCACCCGGCCCACTTTACGCAAGTCGCCCGCGCTCGCCATGCCGCTGACGACAACACAGAAGACGATCGGGCCAATCACCATCTTGATGAGCTTCAGAAAGCCATCGCCCAACGGACGCAACGACTCTCCCAACTGCGGAAACCAGATGCCTAACGCCACACCCACTATCAACGCAATAACGACTCGGCCAAACAACGAACGAAACAGCTTGGGCATGGTTTGTCTCCTCTGCCTGCGCAAATCACTCTCTAGGATTTCGCAATCTCGATTTCAACGGGCTTGAACGGACTGCTCTCGGGGGCTGATTCTCTACCGCTGTATGTCTCACTTCAGGTCATGCGCGGCGTCATCATCGGCCGCCAACACCAGATTTCGTCAGTGTAAATCTACAAGTCATACCGGTCTGACCAGTTGTGTTATGGGGAATATTAGAAAGCCAATATAGTGAGGTCAAGGACTGTCGTTTGAGGGGATTCCCTAGGACGAAGGTATGCAGTGGCGCTGGCCGGTGCGGGGCAGGGTGGAGCGGCCCCATGAAACACCGGACACAGCGACCCACTTACAATAACGGGTAGGCATAAGACTGTGTTTTTGACTAACACCAAGCAGGAAGTGATGGAAGTGTTGACGGGCCCAGAGCGCCGGCGTCGCTGGACGGCGGAGCAGAAACTGTCGATGGTTCGCGAGAGTTTCGAACCGGGAAAATCGGTTTCAATGGTCGCGCGCCATTACGGCGTGAACCCGAACCAGCTATTCCACTGGCGCAAGCTGTACCAGGACGGTAGCCTGTCAGCGGTCAAGGCTGGCGAAGAAGTGGTTCCGGCATCGGAGTTGGCTGATGCGCTCAAGCAGATTCGCGAGCTGCAACGGATGCTCGGCAAAAAAACAATGGAGAACGAGATTCTCCGGGAAGCAGTTGAATACAGCCGAGCAAAAAAATGGATAGCGCACTCGCCCTTGCTGCCGGAGGACGGCCAGTGAAACTGGTCTGTGAAGTTCTCGGCGTGTCGCGCTCGAACGTATCGGCACGACTGTCGCGTCCGGCGACGTGGCGCGATGGCCGGCAATCAAGGCCGACCGACGACGAAACTGTAGTCGAGGAAATCCGCCGTGTCGTCGGCGATTTGCCCAGCTATGGCTACCGGCGGGTTTGGGGCACGTTGCGCAACGAGCGCGTTGCAGTTGGACTGGCGCCGTTCAATGCCAAGCGCATTTATCGCATCATGCGAACGCATGGGCTGCTGACGCAGCGCCGACCGATTGCGCCGCGAGCCCACCGTCGACATGATGGCAAAGTGGCCGTCGCGCGCAGCAATCAGCGATGGTGCTCGGACGGCTTCGAGTTCCGCTGCGACAACGGCGAGCCGCTGCGTGTGACGTTTGCGCTGGATTGCT
Source organism: Pandoraea oxalativorans (assembly GCF_000972785.3). Taxonomy (NCBI): domain Bacteria; kingdom Pseudomonadati; phylum Pseudomonadota; class Betaproteobacteria; order Burkholderiales; family Burkholderiaceae; genus Pandoraea; species Pandoraea oxalativorans. The sequence goes on along the minus strand of NZ_CP011253.3, from coordinate 3,786,461 downwards.
GCGACCGAGAAGCGATGAGCTGGGCGGCGACGACAGCAGGCCACAGCGGCGACATTGTGCGCGACGTGATGCTGGCCGCAGTGGAAAATCGGTTCGGCAACGAGGTGCATACGCCGTCCGAAATCGAGTGGCTGAGCGACAATGGTTCGGGCTATACGGCTGACGATACGCGCCGGTTTGCGATGAACATCGGACTAAAGCCATTGACCACGCCCGTGTGCAGTCCGCAAAGTAACGGCATGGCCGAGAGCTTCGTGAAAACGATGAAGCGCGACTACGTCGCCTTCATGCCGAAGCCGGATGCTGCAACCGCTGCTCACAATCTGGCCATTGCATTTGAGCATTACAACGAGAAGCACCCCCATAGCGCGCTGAAATACCGCTCGCCTCGCGAGTTCCGGCGCTCGATGGATTCAGCAACCTTAGTGTGATGGTGTGTCCGGTTTTACAGGGTCAACTCCACAGGGAAATCGTTCGCAATAGCGCGTAAGTCGTTGGTTTTGCTGGGTGAGTCGGGCGAAGTTTGTGTGAACTTCGCTTTCCGGCCCGCGGTCGCACTGGTATCTGGCGTGCAGTTTCGGCTTCCGCCGCGAGGACGGCGGGCAGGGCGCACAGATCCCACTTCTTGCTCGTCAGGGAGGCGACATGCGAATGAAGGACAGGGTGGTACTCGTCACCGGAAGTGCTCAGGGGATCGGACGCGCCATCGCGATCCGGCTCGCCCAGGAAGGGGCGCGCATCGTGGTGGAAGACCGGCAGGACAACGCGATGGCCGAGCAGACGCTCGACTCGGTTCGCGCCGCCGGTAGCGACGGCTGCGTGATCGCAGGGGACGTCGGGCGCGTGGAGGACGACCGCGCCGTCATCGAACAGGCCGTCGCCAAAATGGGACGCCTCGATGTGCTGGTCAACAACGCCGGTGTCGAACGCCGTGCCCCTTTCCTCGACGTGACGCAAGCCGATTACGACCTCGTCATGAACGTCAATCTCAAAGGGGCGTTCTTTCTGACGCAAGCCTTTGTGAAGCACCTGCGCGATACGCAGCGCGGCGGGCGCATCGTGAACGTCAGCTCGGTGCACGAGGAGTTGCCGTTTCCTCACTTCACGAGCTATTGCGCAAGCAAGGGCGGCATGAAGATGATGATGCGCAATCTCGCTATCGAACTCGCACCGCTCGGCATCACGGTGAACAACGTCGCGCCCGGTGCCGTCGGCACCCCCATCAATCAGCAATTGCTCGCGAACAAGGCTCAGCTCGAAGCGCTCGTCGCGAACATTCCGCTCGGCCGTCTCGCGAATCCCAGCGAAGTGGCGAACGCCGTGCTGTTCCTCGCTTCGCCCGAAGCCAGCTATGTGACGGGCACGACGCTGTTCGTCGACGGTGGCCTGCTCTGGAACTACGCAGAGCAGTAACGATGACAGACACCGCACAACGCATGCTCGCGAAGGGGGATGACGCCGGACGTCGCCCACTGCGCACCGTCGGACATCCTCACGCCGTACGATCGCTATCAGGAGCTTTTCGTCGCCGTATAAACGCGACGCATCTTTGCCGACAGCAAGACGTTAGTGGACTGCGCGCCCTCGCTGGCGCCCGAAGAGATTCTCCGCCGTTATCGCGAAGACGCCGACAAACCCGGCTTCGATCTGTCGCGCTTCGTGGGGACGTATTTCACGCTGGAGCGCACGCCGCCCAGCGAATATGTGTCCGATCCGGGACAAGGGCTTGTCGAGCATATCGACGGTCTCTGGGATCCGCCCGACGGCTGGGCGCCGCTTCAGTGGATGGCCGTCCACGGCCTGCGCAAGTACAGGGAGAACCGGCTCGCGGGGGACATCGCCATCGCCGACTCTCCACCGTCGGCTCGCTCTATGCAAGCGAGGGCAAACTCGTCGAAAAGTATTCGCTGCACACCAGCGAGGCGATGAGCGCCAGCGGCGGTGGCGGCGGCGAGTACCCGCTTCAGGACGGCTTCGGTTGGACGAACGGCGTGGTACGGCGTCTGCTCGGCGATCACCCGGAGCATCAAGCGCATCGGGTGAAAGCCGCATGAGGACATGGCGCGGCGGCGAGCAGGGCAGGCAGGGCGGGGATGGCGCTAACCGGAAGCCCCTGTGGTCGAGGTTTCCCGGTCGCCGGGGGTATGTTCGCGTGAGGAGAAATTTGGCGTCGTACAATGCGCCATACGCCTACCCACACGCCTTGTGAGGACCCATGAAGCATTCGGCGCATGCCGTAACCGACGCCGCCGTCGCCACGATTCGCGAGCGCATCGAACGCCAGGTCTATCCCGCCGGTGCGATGCTGCCCTCGCAACGTCAACTCGCCGAGGAACTGGCCATCAGCCGCGCCTCGCTGCGCGAAGCCCTCTCCACGCTCGAAGCGCTCGGCATGGTCGCCATCCGACCGGGCAAGGGCGTCTATGTGAACGACGCCTCCGCCCGTATCGGCGTCGCGTGGCGCTTCGCCGACCAGATTTCGCTCGCCGACACTTATCAGCTGCGCTACGCCCTGGAAGGGTTTTCCGCCCGGCTGGCCGCACTCGCGGCCAGCGTCACCGAGATCGACTGGCTCACCGATAACGTCGAATCGATGAAGGGCGCACTGATCGAGGGCGATGTCGATGCCGCCGCGCAACTTGACTTCGCGTTCCATCTGCGCATCGTCGGCCTCGCAGGGAACGCCGCCATCGCCGATATCCTGCGCGGCAGCACGGAAATCGTCATGGAAAGCCAGCGCTTGCCGTTTTATCAGCGAGAACTGGTGCTCTCCACCTATCATGAACATCTGGAGATCCTCGACGCGCTGCGACGCCGCGACGGCGCCGCCGCAGGCGCTTCGATGGAGCGACATATCGTGCTCGCGGCCCAGCGGGCCGGTATTCACTTCCCTATCCCCTCTGCGTATCCGTCTGCCGAGGGGGTCGCCTCCCGAGAGTCCGCAGAGCGTACTGGTGCATCGCACGTTCAGCTTTGAGAAGATCCGGATTTGCGCTATACTTTGAAGGTTTTAGTCATTTAACCCTCACCCTAGCGCCTACCCGCCCGACATCTCGTCCGCCGCCCGAGCATCCGCTGTGCGCATATTCCGCGCAATTCCGGTGCCCGCGCTGATGTCATCGCTAGCGGACGGTGAGGCTGGCAGCAGGGGTGAACCCTCCAGGAGTTTCCCGTGCTGCCGTCATTCTCACCCGCCATTCTCGCGCTCGCTGACGGCACGGTCTTTCGTGGGTACGCCATCGGCGCTGCCGGTCACACCATCGGTGAAGTGGTCTTCAATACGGCCATTACCGGCTATCAGGAAATCCTTACCGACCCCAGCTATGCGCGCCAGATCGTCACGCTGACGTATCCGCACATCGGCAACACGGGCGTCAACGGTGAAGACGTCGAAGCCACGAAAGTCCATGCCGCCGGCCTGATCATCAAGGATCTGCCGATCCTCGACTCGAATTTCCGCGCCAACAAGACGCTGTCGCAGTACCTGAAGGACGAAGGCGTGGTCGCCATCGCCGGTATCGACACGCGCCGTCTGACCCGTATCCTGCGCGACAAGGGCGCTCAGAACGGCTGCATCCTCGCCGGCGAAGAGGCCGACGAAGCCAAGGCCATCGCCCTCGCACAATCGTTCCCCGGTCTGGCCGGTATGGACCTCGCCAAGGCCGTCTCCACCCCCGAGCAGTATGCGTGGACGGAAACGGAATGGACGCTCGAGCAAGGCTACGGCGAGCAGAAGGATCCGAAATTCCACGTGGTCGCCCTCGACTACGGCGTGAAGCGCAATATCCTGCGCATGCTGGCCCAGCGCGGCTGCAAGGTCACGGTGCTGCCGGCCCAAAGCTCGGCCGACGACGTGTTCGCCCTGAACCCGGACGGCGTGTTCCTCTCGAACGGCCCCGGCGATCCGGAGCCGTGCGACTACGCCATCGCTGCGACGAAGACGTTCCTGGAGCGCCGCTTCCCGACGTTCGGGATCTGCCTTGGCCACCAGATCATGGGGCTGGCCGTCGGCGCGAAGACGCTCAAGATGAAGACCGGTCACCACGGGGCCAACCACCCGGTGAAGGACCTCGATACGGGCCGCGTCGTCATCACGTCGCAAAACCATGGTTTCGCCGTGGACGCGAACAGCCTGCCGGCCAACGCACGCGTCACGCACGTGTCGCTGTTCGACGGCACGCTGCAAGGCTTCGAGCTGACGGACCGCCCGGCATTCTGCTTCCAGGGCCACCCGGAAGCGTCGCCCGGTCCGCACGACATCGGCTACCTGTTCGACCGCTTCGTGCAGTCGATGGCCGACGCCAAGCAGCCCGCGTAAGCGTAATAAGCAAGATAGGGAAACACGCACCATGCTCGGAAACTCGATCGGCATCCTCAACCTCTGGACGTATCTGGCCGGGGTCGCGGTCGTCATTCTGCTGCCGGGGCCGAACTCGCTCTACGTGCTGGCCGTGGCCGCACAGCGCGGGGTTCGCCAGGGGTATGCAGCCGCTTGCGGCGTGTTTCTGGGCGACACGGTACTCATGACGCTGGCCGCCGCCGGTGTGGCGTCGCTGCTGCACACGCAACCGGCGCTGTTCTTCGTGGTGAAGTACCTCGGCGCGGCGTATCTCTGCTGGATGGGCCTGAACATGCTGCGCGGGGCAATCGCCAACGCACGCTCGGCACGGGCCAAATCGACCCGGACAGTCGCCGCACCGAAGCCGGTCGACGCCGATCACCCGTTCAAGCGTGCCCTGTTCATCAGTCTGCTGAACCCGAAAGCGATCCTGTTCTGCGTGTCGTTTTTCATCCAGTTCGTCGATCCGGGCTACGCCTACCCGGCCGTGTCGTTTGCGGTGCTGGGCGTCATCGTACAGACCTGCAGTTTCCTGTATCTGAGCACGCTGATCCTGGCCGGTTACCGCCTGGCCGAGCACTTCCGGCAACGTCGCCGGTTGAGCGCCGGGGCAACCGGCGGCGTGGGCGCGTTGTTCGTCGGCTTCGGTGTGAAGCTCGCGACCGCGACGCTGAGTTAAATTTTTGTTGAGAACGTTATGCCAAAGCGCACAGACATCAAGAGCATCCTCATCATCGGCGCCGGCCCGATCATCATCGGTCAGGCATGCGAGTTCGATTATTCCGGCGCACAGGCCTGCAAAGCACTGCGCGAGGAAGGCTACAAGGTCATCCTGATCAACAGCAACCCTGCCACGATCATGACCGACCCGGACACGGCCGATGTCACCTACATCGAACCGATCACCTGGGAAGTCGTCGAGCGAATCATCGCCAAGGAGCGCCCGGATGCCATTCTCCCGACGATGGGCGGGCAGACCGCGTTGAACTGCGCGCTCGACCTGCATCGTCACGGCGTGCTCGACAAGTACAAGGTGGAGCTGATCGGCGCATCGCCGGAAGCCATCGACAAGGCCGAAGACCGTCAGAAGTTCAAGGACGCGATGACCAAGATCGGTCTCGGTTCGGCCAAGTCGGGCATCGCCCATTCGATGGAAGAAGCCCTCGCCGTGCAGGCGCAGATCATGGCCGAGATCGGCGGCAGCGGGTATCCGATGGTGATCCGTCCGTCGTTCACGCTCGGCGGCTCGGGCGGCGGTATCGCCTACAACCGCGAAGAGTTCGAAGAGATCTGCAAGCGCGGCCTCGACCTCTCGCCCACGCGCGAACTGCTCATCGAAGAGTCGCTGCTCGGCTGGAAGGAATTCGAGATGGAAGTCGTGCGCGACCGCGCCGACAACTGCATCATCGTCTGCTCGATCGAAAACCTCGACCCGATGGGCGTGCACACCGGCGACTCGATCACGGTGGCCCCCGCGCAGACGCTGACCGACAAGGAATACCAACTGCTGCGTAACGCATCGCTCGCCGTGCTGCGCGAGATCGGTGTGGAGACAGGCGGCTCGAACGTTCAGTTCTCGATCAACCCGAAGGACGGCCGCATGGTCGTCATCGAAATGAACCCGCGTGTGTCGCGTTCGTCGGCGCTGGCCTCGAAGGCCACCGGCTTCCCGATTGCCAAGGTCGCCGCGAAGCTGGCCGTCGGCTACACGCTCGACGAGCTGCGCAACGAAATCACCGGCGGCGCTACGCCTGCCTCGTTCGAGCCGACCATCGACTACGTCGTCACCAAGGTGCCGCGTTTCGCGTTCGAGAAGTTCCGCGAAGCCGACGCCCGCCTGACCACGCAGATGAAGTCGGTCGGTGAAGTGATGGCCATGGGCCGCACGTTCCAGGAATCGTTCCAGAAGGCCATGCGCGGTCTGGAAGTCGGTGTGGACGGTCTGGACGAAAAGTCGACCGACCGCGACGAGATCGTGGCCGAAATCGGCGAGCCGGGCCCGGACCGCATCTGGTACGTGGGCGACGCGTTCCGTCTGGGCATGAGCCTCGAAGAGGTGTACGCCGAGACCGCGATCGACCCTTGGTTCCTCGCCCAGCTCGAAGCCATCGTCAAGAAGGAAAAGGCGCTGTCGGGCCGCACGCTGGCAAGCCTGACGACCGAAGAACTGCGCTTCCTGAAGCAAAGCGGCTTCTCGGATCGCCGTCTGGCCAAGCTGCTCGGCACCGATCAGGCGGCCGTGCGTAAAGCCCGTATCGCGCAGAAGGTGCGCCCGGTCTACAAGCGCGTGGACACCTGCGCTGCCGAATTCTCGACCAACACGGCTTACATGTACTCGACCTATGAGGAAGAGTGCGAAGCCCAGCCGACCGACAAGAAGAAGATCATGGTGCTCGGCGGCGGCCCGAACCGTATCGGTCAGGGTATCGAGTTCGACTACTGCTGCGTGCACGCCGCGCTCGCCATGCGCGAAGACGGCTACGAGACCATCATGGTCAACTGCAACCCGGAAACGGTGTCGACGGACTACGACACATCGGATCGTCTGTACTTCGAGCCGGTGACGCTGGAAGACGTGCTGGAAATCGTCGACCTCGAAAAGCCGGTCGGCGTGATCGTGCAGTACGGCGGCCAGACGCCGCTCAAGCTCGCGCTGGATCTCGAAGCGAACGGCGTGCCCATCATCGGCACGAGCCCGGACATGATCGACGCCGCCGAAGACCGCGAGCGTTTCCAGAAGCTGCTGCATAAGCTCGGCCTGCGTCAGCCGCCGAACCGTACGGCCCGCGCGGAAGACGAAGCGCTCAAGCTGGCCACCGAAATCGGATACCCGCTGGTGGTGCGCCCGTCCTACGTGTTGGGTGGCCGTGCGATGGAAATCGTCCACGAACCGCGTGACCTCGAGCGCTACATGCGCGAAGCCGTCAAGGTGAGCCACGACAGCCCGGTGCTGCTCGACCGCTTCCTGGACGACGCCATCGAGTGCGACGTCGATTGCATCTCGGACGGTAAGGACGTCTACATCGGCGGCGTGATGGAACACATCGAACAGGCGGGCGTCCACTCGGGCGACTCGGCTTGCTCGTTGCCGCCGTACTCGCTGTCGGCCGAAACGATTGCCGAACTCAAGCGTCAGACGGCCGAAATGGCGAAGGCGCTGAACGTGGTCGGCCTGATGAACGTGCAGTTCGCGATTCAGCAGGGCAACGGCGTCGATACGATCTACGTGCTGGAAGTGAACCCGCGTGCGTCGCGTACGGTGCCGTACGTCTCGAAGGCCACGGGCCGTCAACTGGCCAAGATCGCCGCCCGCGCGATGGCCGGTCAGTCGCTCACGTCGCAAGGCATCACGAGCGAAGTCGTGCCGCCGTACTACAGCGTCAAGGAAGCCGTGTTCCCGTTCGTGAAGTTCCCGGGCGTCGACCCGGTGCTCGGACCGGAAATGCGCTCGACGGGGGAAGTGATGGGCGTGGGCCGCACGTTCGGCGAAGCGCTCTTCAAGTCGCAACTGGCGGCTGGCTCGCGTCTGCCGGCTTCGGGCACGGTGCTGCTCACGGTGAAGGACGCCGACAAGCCGCGCGCTGTCGAAGTGGCGCGCATGCTGCACTCGCTGGGCTACCCGATCGTTGCCACGCGTGGCACGGCGGCAGCCATCGAAGCGGCCGGGATCCCGGTGCGCGTGGTCAACAAGGTGAAGGATGGTCGTCCGCACATTGTCGACATGATCAAGAACGGCGAGATCGCGCTGGTGTTCACTACGGTGGACGAAACCCGCACGGCGATTGCCGATTCGCGCTCGATCCGTATGTCGGCGCAGGCACACAAGGTCACGTATTACACGACGATCTCGGGTGCCCGTGCGGCGGTGGAAGGCCTGAAGTATCTGCAAAACCTCGAGGTCTATGACCTCCAGGGCTTGCACGCGCAACTGCCCGCCTGAGTGTCGGGCAGGTGACGCAGATACGCCCGGGGCGTTCGACTTGGTAGGTTGGGTCGGGCGCATCGGGTAACGTCGCAAGACAATGGCGCGTTCGTTGGGGAACTGATCTCCGCCGGACGCGCCAAATGCTTTAGATGTGCTTGCAGCGTGGCGACGCGCTGTGCGACCGGTCCTCCGGTTGGCAGCGTCGGCAACTCTGCTACACTAATGCAACATAGGTGTCACAGCCGCGGTCGAGCGGCGTTCGCAAAAAGTGCGAATGCGGCTTCGCTGCGGCAATTTTTTTGTCTTTCGGAACAACGCGCATGAGTACCATTCCTCTGACCAAGCGGGGCGCTGAACTGCTCAAGGAAGAGCTGCACCGCCTGAAGACCGTCGAACGTCCGCATGTGATCACGGCGATTGCTGAAGCCCGTGCGCAGGGCGATCTGTCGGAAAACGCTGAATACGACGCCGCTAAAGAAAAGCAGGGCTTCATCGAAGGGCGTATCGCCGATCTCGAATCGAAGCTCTCGGCAGCACAGATCATCGATCCGTCGGTGTTGGACGCCGAAGGTCGTGTGGTCTTCGCCGCCACCGTCGAACTCGAAGACCTCGAGAGCGGCGGCACGGTGCTGTATCAGATCGTCGGCGACGACGAAGCTGACCTGGAGCACGGCAAGATTTCGGTGAGCTCGCCGATTGCCCGTGCATTGATCGGTAAGTACGCAGGCGATGTGGCCGAAGTGCAGGCCCCGAGCGGCGTGCGCGAGTACGAGATCATCGATGTCCGCTACGTCTGATGTGACGTTGGCCAGCGGTGCGCCTCGGCTGGAACGATTGTTCCGCCTGATCGCGACCGTCTGGTGCGGCAGCCAGTGGGCGATCGGCTATATCGTCGCCCCCACGCTGTTCGCTGTGCTGGAGTCGCGCATGGTTGCCGGAACGGTTGCCGGTCGACTGTTTCACACGCAAGCCTGGCTCAGTCTGGTATGCGGCGTGTTGCTGGTCTGGCTGGCTACCGCGCTGATTGCCCGCACGGCCGATGCGCAGGCAGCGCGCAGCTATCGTGGCCTTCGCTGGCTCGCAGTGGCGATGATGGTGTGTGTGCTGATCGGCTCGTTTGGCCTGCAGCCGTTAATGGCCGATCTTCGCGCACAGGCAGAAGCGTCGGGTGTCGACATTGGCCAATCGGCCTATGCTTCGCGCTTCGGCATGCTTCATGGTGTTTCGAGCGGCCTTTACCTGCTGCAAAGCTTGCTGGCGATTGCACTGATCTGGCGTCAGCCGGTGCGCGGCTAAGTGCCGCAGGGCGGGGTGAGACGGAAACCGACTTCGATACTGTCCAATGGTGTCACGCACAAAAAAACGCGCCCGACGATGTCAGGGCGCGTTCTTTTGAGGGCTGGCGGAAGTTGTGGCGTCCGCCGCCATCGGGGACTTAGTCGTTGCGCTGGCGCTTGACGCTGGTCTGACGCTTCTTGGCGCGCTTGACGATGCCGCCTGCGGTCATGCGTTCGTTGCCTGCAACCGTCACTTTCTTGACGGTCGGGCGACGACCCGCGTTGGTGCTGGACTTGACGACGGTCACGGTGCGCGGTGCGCGACCCTTGACGGTGGCGCCGGTGCCGCCGGATTTGCCGCGAACCGGCACGGCCGTTTCGTCAGGCGTCGGGCGATACAGAACGAGCAACTTGCCAATGTGTTGTACCGGCGCTGCACCCAACTGGTCGCAGATGGATTCGTAAATGGCCACGCGCGTGTCGCGTTCGTCACCGAACACACGCACCTTGATCAGTTCGTGGGCTTTCAGTGCGCCGTCGATTTCCTTGAGCACCGCCGGCGTCAAGCCATCGGCGCCGATCAGAACGACGGGATTCAGCGCGTGAGCGGCAGAGCGCATGTCGGCGCGTTGCGCCGGGGTCAGGGTCAAAGCGGGCATAAAAGACAGAAGACAGACGAGACAAACGAGTTAGGATGCGCCCGCGAATCGAGGCCTGACCACCGTTGGCGGCCGATGACGGCTGTCGGTGGGCTAAAAGATTTTGGGCGCGCAAGGGCGTATTATCCTGCAAATTCGCAGTGTTTTTGAAGAAATATGGCAAAAAACCGTTTCAACCACGCGTGGTTGCACGATCACATCAACGATCCCTACGTCAAAATGGCGCAGCGCGAGGGCTACCGTGCCCGTGCCGCCTACAAACTCAAGGAGATCGACGAGCAGGATCGGCTGATCAAGCCGGGCCAGGTCATCGTCGACCTCGGATCGACGCCGGGCAGTTGGAGTCAGTACGCCCGTAACAAGCTCGCAGGCGGCAAGCGCGTCGAAGGCGGCATCGACGGGACGATCATCGCGCTCGACATCCTGCCGATGGAGCCGATCGCCGACGTCCACTTTCTGCAAGGCGACTTCCGCGAGGACAGCGTGCTGGAGCAACTCGAAGAAATCGTCGCCGGACGCAAAGTCGACCTTGTAGTTTCCGATATGGCCCCCAACTTGTCGGGTGTGGCGTCGGCCGATGCAGCGCGGATCGAGCATTTATGCGATCTGGCGCTGGATTTTGCACAGCGACACCTGAAACCGGAAGGGGCGTTACTGGTCAAATGTTTTCACGGCAGCGGCTATAGCCAGATTGTCGAAAAATTCAAACACCAGTTCAAAACCGTGGCGCCGCGCAAGCCAAAGGCGTCGCGAGACAAATCCTCCGAAACGTTCATTCTGGGTCGGGGTTTGAAAAATCCGGCTTGATGCCCGTCAAAACAGCGCACTGGCGCTATGGTGGCGGTAGAGAATCACTATAGCGGTGCGCCTGCGAGTGGATTAGAATGAATTCCTGGCGCGAAGCGATTTCATGAAGGAGCAACGCTTTGAACAATAATATGTTTTCCAAAGCGGCGGTGTGGTTAGTCATCGCGCTGGTCTTGTTTACTGTTTTTAAACAGTTCGACAAGCCGCACGTCCAGGAGGGCGTGACGTACTCCCAGTTCATGGACGATGCCAAGAATGGCAAGATCAAGAACGTGGTGGTGCAGGGCCGCAGCCTTCAGGTGACGCCTAGCGACGGCCAGAAGTACACGATCGTGTCGCCCGGCGACATCTGGATGGTCGGCGATCTGATGAAGTACGGCGTTCAGGTCTCGGGTAAGGCCGACGACGAACCGAACGTGCTCATGTCCGCGCTGTACTACCTCGGACCTACGTTGCTGATCATCGGCTTCTGGTTCTACATGATGCGACAGATGCAGGGCGGGGGTAAGGGCGGTGCCTTCTCCTTCGGCAAATCCCGCGCGCGCCTCATCGACGAGAATGCCAATCCGGTCACCTTTGCCGACGTCGCAGGCTGCGACGAAGCCAAGTACGAAGTGGGCGAACTCGTCGACTTCCTGAAAGATCCCCAAAAATTCCAGAAACTGGGCGGCCGTATTCCGCGCGGCGTGCTGCTGGTCGGCCCACCGGGAACCGGTAAGACGCTGTTGGCGCGCGCCATCGCCGGCGAAGCCAAGGTGCCGTTCTTCAGCATCTCGGGCTCGGACTTCGTGGAAATGTTCGTCGGCGTGGGCGCTGCCCGTGTCCGCGACATGTTCGAAAACGCGAAGAAGCAATCGCCCTGTATCGTGTTCATCGACGAAATCGATGCGGTCGGTCGCCATCGTGGTGCCGGCATGGGCGGCGGTAACGACGAACGCGAACAGACGCTGAACCAGATGCTGGTCGAGATGGACGGCTTCGAAGCGAACTCGGGCGTGATCGTGATCGCTGCGACGAACCGTTCGGACGTGCTGGACAAGGCACTGCTGCGCCCGGGCCGTTTCGACCGCCAGGTCTACGTCGGTCTGCCGGATATCCGCGGCCGCGAACAGATCCTGAAGGTGCACCTGCGCAAGGTGCCGATCGCGAACGACGTCGACGCATCGGTGATCGCCCGCGGTACGCCGGGTATGTCGGGGGCCGATCTGGCCAACCTCGTGAACGAAGCCGCACTGTTCGCGGCGCGCCGTAACAAGCGCATCGTCGAGATGCTGGACTTCGAAGACGCGAAGGACAAGATCTTCATGGGTCCGGAGCGTAAGTCGGCTGTGATGCGCGACGAAGAGCGCCGCGCCACGGCTTACCACGAGTCGGGTCACGCTGTGGTCGCCATGCTGCTGCCGGGCGCCGATCCGGTGCACAAGGTCACGATCATTCCGCGTGGCTGGGCACTGGGTCTGACGATGCAGTTGCCGGAGCACGACAAGTATTCGGAGTACCGCGACACGATGCTCACGCAGATCGCCATTCTGTTCGGCGGCCGTGCGGCGGAAGAAGTGTTCATCAACAAGATGTCGACGGGCGCTTCGAACGACTTCGAGCGTGCCACCAAGCTGGCGCGCGATATGGTGACCCGTTACGGTATGTCGGACGCCCTGGGCCCGATGGTCTACGTCGATACCGAGCAGGATTCGATGTTTGGCCGGATGTCCGCCAAGTCGGTGTCTGAAGCGACGCAACAGAAGGTCGACACGGAAGTTCGCCGCATTCTGGACGAGCAGTACGCGCTCGCGAAGGAGCTGCTGGAAGACAACCGCTCGAAGGTCGAGTCGATGACCGAAGCCCTGATGGAATGGGAAACGATCGACGGCGAGCAGATTGGCGACATCATGGAAGACCGCCCTCCGCGTCCGCCGAAGGGTGGTCAGTCGAGTGGCGGTGCTTCGGGTGGCAACCCGCCGCTCAAGCCCAGCAACACCCCGGCGACCGTCTGACGGACGTCCCGACAGTCGAAAGACTGTCTCCCAGAAAGGCTGGCACTTCGCCGGCCTTTTTGCATCTATGACGCGAAAACCGCAGGCGTCGGGCGACCGGCGTTGCTTGGGGCAGCATTTCTCGCAGTTTTCACAAGGATGGATTTCGTTGTTACCGAGTGTTTCCGTCGTCGATGGGACAGTTGAACCCGGTAACATTACGGCCATATGGGGCACCCGGTACACCGGGCGTCCCGGCCCGCCCCGCACCTCAGTCGTACGGGCCGCGATATGGGTTTTATTGAGCTACGAGCTTCCGAATGTCCACCGAGCAGTCGCAATCCCTTTCTTCGTCCGCGCAGGCAGTGCACACGCACGCTGCCGACACCCAAGGCGTCACAGACGACATCGTCCTTTCGGCGAGTGCGTCAGACGCGCCCGTCAGGCCCGACACGCTGGCGTTAGGGCCGCGCTTCCGGCTCGACGCGCGCCGCGTTCACGTTATGGGCATCCTGAACGTCACGCCCGACTCGTTCTCCGACGGCGGTAAGTTCGTGGCGCGCGACGCCGCACTGCGCCACGCGGAGCAACTCATTGCCGACGGCGTAGACATTCTCGATATCGGTGGCGAATCCACCCGTCCGGGCGCAGAAGCGTTGCCGGAAGACGCCGAGCTTGAACGCGTCGTGCCCATCGTCGAGGCGTTGCGCGACTGTGGCGTGCCGATGTCCATCGACACCTACAAGCCCGGCGTGATGCGCGCGGTTCTGGCCGCCGGGGCGGACATGATCAACGATATCTGGGGCTTCCAGCAGCCGGGCGCGCTCGAGGCTGTGCGAGACAGCGAGGCGGCCCTGTGCATCATGCACATGCTGCACGACCCGAAGACCATGCAGGAGGCCCCGATCTACACAGACGTGGTGACCGAGGTCGCGGCCTTTCTCGACGGTCGTGTCGATGCGATGCTCGCGGCCGGTGTTGCGCCGACGCGTCTCTATCTGGATCCGGGATTCGGTTTTGGCAAGAATCTCGCCCATAATCTCGCCTTGCTCAAACACTTGCGCGTGCTGTCGCGCGACGGATTGCCCTTGCTTGTCGGCATGTCGCGCAAGCGGATGCTGGGTGAAATCACGGGGCGTCAGACACCGCAGGAACGCCGCGTGGCGAGCGTTGCGGCGGCGATCTGCGCAGCGCAACGGGGCGCTGCCATCATGCGCGTGCACGATGTCGCCGAAACGGTCGATGCCCTCAAGGTCTGGCAAGCCGTGCGCGACGCCGAGTAAGTGTGCCAACCGGCGTAAGTCGGTGCAAACCGCAAACCGCAAACCGCAAACCGCAAACCGCAAACCGCAAACCGCAAACCGCAAACCGCAAACCGTATAAGCAGCAAAAAAAGCCGCTACAAACAACGAACGACGCGCGCGCCTGAGCAGTCAACCGGCGCGACGCGTCAACTGGGAACGATTCGACGATGAAACGACGCTATTTTGGGACTGATGGGATTCGCGGCACGGTGGGTGAGAGCCCGATTACGCCGGAGTTCGTGCTGCGCCTGGGCTATGCCGCCGGACGTGTGCTTGCCGGTAATCAATCCTCCGGCCGCCCCACGGTATTGATCGGCAAGGACACGCGTGTCTCGGGCTACATGCTCGAAGCGGCGCTCGAAGCCGGTTTTGCCGCCGCAGGCGTCGACACGATGCTGGCCGGACCGATGCCTACGCCCGCCGTCGCTTATCTCACGCGTGCGCTGCGTCTGGCAGCCGGCGTGGTGATCAGCGCCTCGCACAATCCGTATCACGACAACGGCATCAAGTTCTTCTCCGCAGACGGCAACAAGCTGCCGGATCAGACCGAACTGGCCATCGAAGCCGAACTCGATAATCCGATGACCTGCGTGCGCTCGGAGCAGCTTGGCAAGGCGCGCCGTCTGGATGACGCTGCGGGCCGCTACATCGAGTTCTGCAAGAGTACGTTCCCGAACGACTTCGACCTGCGCGGCATGAAGATCGTGGTCGACTGCGCCAATGGCGCGGCGTATCACATCGCCCCGCACGTGTTCCACGAACTGGGGGCTGAAGTCATTGCCATCGGCAATCAGCCAAACGGCTTCAATATCAACGAGGACTGCGGTGCGACCGCGCCGGACGCGCTCATGCGCGCCGTGCGGGCGAACCACGCCGATCTCGGCGTGGCGCTCGATGGTGACGCTGACCGCCTTCAGATCGTCGACAGTGCAGGGCGCCTCTTCAACGGCGACGAGCTGCTGTACCTGCTCGTCAAGGACCGGCTGGAGAACGGCGGCGTGGCGGGTGCGGTGGGCACGCTCATGACCAATATGGCGGTCGAAGTGGCGCTCAAGGGCCTGGGTGTGCCGTTCGTGCGCGCAAAGGTGGGCGACCGCTACGTGCTGGAACAACTGTACAAGCACGGCTGGCAGATCGGCGCAGAGGGCTCAGGACACATTCTTTGCCTGGACAAGCACACCACGGGCGACGGCATCGTCTCGGCGCTTCAGGTGCTGGCGGCGATTCGCCGAGCGGACAACAAGCCGCTGGCGAAGTTGCTCGAAGGCGTGCGTCTGTTCCCGCAACACATGATCAACGTGCGTACCCCGGCTGGTTATGACTGGCAGGCCGATACGCGTCTGAGCGCCGAGCGCGAGGCCATCGAGGCCAAGCTGGGCGAAGCGGGGCGCGTGCTTATCCGCGCCTCGGGGACCGAGCCGGTGCTGCGCGTGATGGTCGAAGCACGCGACGAGTCGCAGGCCACTGGCTTTGCCCAGCAACTGGCGAACGTCGTCAAAGCCGCCGCGTAATTTCTGCATTTGCCGCATTCGCTGCATTTGTCGTACGGCGACGCCCTCTGCGGCGTCGCCAGCCCTTCCGAAATTCCTCTGCGCGAATGCGCTGCGCACCTCCCGAGACGCTCCGGCCGAGCTTCCCTCCCATCATGGCAATCTGATGGGTCGCTGTTCACAATTGTGACAATTGCCTGAGATTCGTCAGACCATTCCTGACACCGATCCGTCACTGTCACGGCGCTGACACAGGCCGAAAATGAGGGTTTCCGACGCGCTGATTTTCGTTGGAAATCCTCGGAAACCCGCGCCAATCCGCAGTCTTCGCGAGAATGTCGCGAACGTCGGCATGCCCATGCAATATGACGATCCCAAGGCGACTTCGTGACATTGGCATGGTGAGCTTTCGAAAATGACACATTACTGTCACATTCGGAATCTATTCTTCGAGCCATCCACACGCTGTACCACACCAACTCGGAGAAATCCATGAAGCTGATGAAGACTGCGATTGCCGGCCTGGCTGGCGTTCTGTTCGCCGCTGGCGCGATTGCGGGCGAAATTACGGGCGCAGGCAGCACGTTTGCCGCACCGATCTACACCAAGTGGGCTGACGCTTATCAGAAGTCGACCCAGAACAAGGTCAACTACCAGGGCATCGGTTCGTCGGGCGGCCTCAAGCAGATTCAGGCCAAGACCGTCGATTTCGCCGGTTCGGACGCTCCGTTGACGGATGAAGAACTCGCCAAGCAAGGCCTGTTCCAGTTCCCGACGGTGGTCGGCGGCATCGTGCCGGTGATCAACGTTCCGGGCGTGAAGGCTGGCGAACTCGTCCTGTCGGGCGAAGTGCTGGGCGACATCTACCTGGGCAAGATCAAGAAGTGGAACGACCCGGCCATCGCCAAGCTGAACCCGAAGGTCAAGCTGCCGGATACCGACATCGCCGTGGTTCGCCGCGCCGACGGTTCGGGCACCAGCTTCGTGTTCACGAACTACCTGTCGAAGGTCAACGCCGAGTGGAAGAGCAAGGTCGGCGAAGGCACCACGGTCAATTGGCCGACGGGTACGGGCGGCAAGGGTAACGATGGCGTCGCCGCCTTCGTGCAACGTCTGCCGGGCGCTATCGGCTACGTGGAATCGGCCTACGCCAAGCAGAACAAGCTGACGTACACGGCACTGACGAACGCCGACGGCAAGACGGTCGAGCCGACCGCCAAGACGTTCGCCGCTGCAGCTGGCAAGGCCGAATGGTCGAAGACGTTCTACCAGATCCTGACGAACGAAAAGGGTGCGGATTCGTGGCCGATCGTGGCGGCTACGTTCGTGCTGGTTCACCAGAAGGCTGACGCTGGCAAGGAAGCGCAAAGCGCCGACGTGCTGAAGTTCTTCGACTGGTCGTTCAAGAACGGCGCCCAGACGGCTCAGGAACTCGACTACATCTCGCTGCCGGAAGACGTCCTGAAGCAAATCCGTGCTGGCTGGAAGGCGAAGGTTGCCGAGTCGGCCTCAAAGGCTGGCGTCTAAAACGCTTGCATGAGGCGCCGGGCGATGCAACGCAGCGTTGCCTGGCACCTCGAAACCGGCAATATCCGCGCCGCCTGTTCCGAAGCCCGAATCGATATCTGGCAACGGCTGGCGGCGCGCTCACGCTGAGACGACATCATGGCAGAAGCCACCAGCCCCCTCGCATCATCGGGCGCGCAGCGCGCTCCGTCTTCCCTGGGCGATTTTCTCTTCGCGCTGCTCACACGCGGTGCCGCCCTCGTTACGCTGCTTCTGCTCGGTGGCATTATCGTGTCGCTGATCATCAGCGCACTGCCGTCGATCGAGAAGTTTGGCTTCGCCTTTCTGTGGACGAAGGAATGGGATCCTCCCGCAGAACAATTCGGCGCGCTCGTGCCCATCTACGGCACGATCATTACGTCGGTCATCGCCCTGATCATTGCGGTGCCCGTCAGCTTCGGCATTGCCCTGTTTTTGACTGAACTCTCGCCCGTGTGGCTGCGTCGCCCGCTGGGCACCGCCATCGAGCTACTGGCGGCCATCCCGAGTATCGTCTACGGGATGTGGGGCTTGCTGGTGTTCGCTCCGATCTTCAGCCAGTACTTCCAGAAGCCGCTGGGCGCGCTGCTCGGCGGTGTGCCGATCATCGGCGCGCTGTTCCAGGGGCCGCCGCTCGGCATCGGTATTCTGCCCGCCGGCGTGATCCTCGCGATCATGATCATTCCGTACATCGCCTCGGTCATGCGCGACGTGTTCGAAGTCACGCCCGTGCTGCTCAAGGAATCGGCCTACGGCATCGGCTGCACGACCTGGGAAGTGATGTGGCGCGTGGTGCTGCCCTTCACGAAGACGGGGGTGATCGGTGGCGTGATGCTGGGTCTGGGCCGCGCTCTGGGCGAAACGATGGCCGTCACGTTCGTGATCGGCAACACGAACCTGCTCGACAACATCTCGCTGTATTCGCCGGGCAATAGCATTACCTCGGCGCTCGCCAACGAGTTCGCCGAAGCGGGTCCGGGGCTGCATACGTCCGCGCTGATGGAACTCGGTCTGATCCTGTTTTTCATCACCTTTGTGGTGCTGTCGCTGTCCAAGCTGATGCTGCTGCGCCTCGAGAAAGGCGAAGGTAAATAATGATGACCCAACAAGCGCTCGAATTGGAAACGCCCGCCGTGAAGCCCACCGACGCCTTTACCCGCGTGCGTCTGCAAGCCTATCGTCGCCGCAAGAACATGTTTGCGATTGCCATGTCGCTCGCGGCCATGGCCTTCGGTCTGATCTGGCTGCTGTGGATCCTCTACACCACGCTTTCGCTCGGCATCGGCGGCCTGTCGCTGTCGCTGTTCACCGAAATGACGCCCCCGCCGAACACGGCCGGTGGCGGTCTCGCCAACGCCATTGTCGGCAGTTTGGTGATGGTGGGGGTTGCAACGCTGGTCGGCACGCCGCTGGGCATTCTGGCCGGTGTGTATCTGGCGGAGTACGGTCAGAAGTCGTGGCTCGCGA
The DNA here is from genome assembly GCF_000972785.3 of Pandoraea oxalativorans. NCBI lineage: Bacteria > Pseudomonadati > Pseudomonadota > Betaproteobacteria > Burkholderiales > Burkholderiaceae > Pandoraea > Pandoraea oxalativorans. Next base: position 3,767,675 of record NZ_CP011253.3, on the reverse strand, counting down.
GCATCACGCGCTTCATCAACGACATTCTGCTGTCGGCCCCGTCGATTGTGATCGGTCTGTTCGTCTACGCACTGGTGGTCGCGCAGATGGGCCACTTCTCGGCCTGGGCGGGCATCATTTCGCTCGCGTTGTTGCAGATCCCGATCGTGATCCGTACCACGGAGAACATGCTCAAGCTGGTGCCGAACAACCTGCGTGAAGCGGCCTTCGCACTGGGCACGCCGAAGTGGCGAATCATCGTGAAGATCACGCTCAAGGCGTCCATCGCCGGTATCGTGACGGGTGTGTTGCTGGCTGTGGCGCGTATCGCGGGCGAGACGGCACCGCTGCTGTTCACGGCCCTGTCGAACCAGTTCTGGTCGCTGAACCTGAACCAGCCGATGGCCAACCTGCCGGTCACCATCTTCAAATTTGCCATGAGCCCGTTTGCCGAGTGGCAATCGCTTGCCTGGGCGGGCGTATTCATCATCACCCTCGGGGTGCTGTTCCTGAACATTCTGGCGCGTACGTTGTTCGCCAAGAAGTAATCGGCAACTTCGAACGACACCACGCGACCATAACGCGACGACCAACGCATACCTGACGGTTGAGACAGACCATGACGAACCCGACCCAAGAAATCAAGCTGCCCTCGAAGATCGAAGTCAAGAACCTGAACTTCTTCTACGACAAGTACCACGCGCTCAAGAACATCAACCTGCGCATTCCCGACCGTAAGGTGACGGCCTTCATCGGCCCGTCGGGTTGTGGCAAGTCGACGCTGCTGCGCACGTTCAACAAGATGTACGCCCTGTACCCGGAGCAACGCGCCGAGGGCGAGATCAACATGGACGGCGAGAACCTGCTGACCGCCAAGCAAGACATCGCGCTGCTGCGCGCCAAGGTTGGCATGGTGTTTCAGAAGCCGACCCCGTTCCCGATGTCGATCTACGACAACATCGCGTTCGGTGTGCGTCTGTTCGAAAAGCTCTCGCGCTCGGAAATGGACGATCGCGTGGAGTGGGCGCTGACGAAGGCCGCACTGTGGAGCGAAGTGAAAGACAAGCTGCAGCAGTCGGGCTATGGCCTGTCGGGCGGTCAGCAACAGCGTCTGTGTATCGCACGCGGTATCGCGATCCGTCCGGAAGTGCTGCTGCTCGACGAACCGTGCTCGGCACTCGACCCGATTTCCACGGGCCGCATCGAAGAACTGATCGCCGAACTCAAGGACGATTACACCGTCGTGATCGTGACCCACAACATGCAGCAGGCCGCACGTTGCTCGGACTTCACGGCGTATATGTACCTGGGTGAGCTGATCGAATTCGGCGAGACCGAGAAGATCTTCATCAAGCCGGACCGTAAAGAGACCGAAGACTACATCACCGGCCGTTTCGGTTGATGCCACGAGGAAACCCGCGACATGAACGATAAACACCTTTCCAGCCAGTTCGATACCGACCTGAATCAGGTTTGCTCGCGCGTCCTCGAAATGGGCGGGCTGGTCGAATCCCAGATCGTCACGGCGATGCAGGGCCTGAACACGTTCGACCGCACGCTGGTCGACGAAGTGATCTCGAACGAGCATCGTCTGAACACTCTGGAAGTCGAGATCGACGAAGAGTGCAGCAAGATCATCGCCCGTCGTCAGCCGACTGCGCGCGACCTGCGTCTGCTGCTGTCGATTTCTAAGACGATCACCAACCTCGAGCGCGCAGGCGACGAGGCCGAGAAGATCGCCAAGCGCACCCGTCATCTGCTGGAAGACGGCGCGGCGCAAAGCGTGAATTTCGCCGAAATCAAGCTCTCGGGCGAGATGGCCGCGCAACTGCTTCGACGCACGCTCGACGCGTTTGCCCGTCTGGACATCGTGGCGGCCGCCGAGATTGTGCGCGACGACAAGGCCATCGACAATGAATTCCGTGGCTTCGTGCGAAAATTGGTGACGTACATGATGGAAGATCCGCGGACCATCTCCGCCGGTCTGGACTTCCTGTTCATTGCCAAGGCCATCGAGCGCATCGGCGATCACGCCAAGAACATCGCCGAATTCATCATTTACATTGTCAAGGGCACCGACGTCCGCCACATTTCGCGCGAAGACTTGCAGCGCAAAGTGCAAGGCGAATAAGTCGAACAGGGCAAATAAGGCGACTAGAAGCGCCCGACATTACTGAAGGTTTGAGAGGAACCGATGCCTAGCAGCATTCTGATCGTGGAAGACGAGCCGGCAATTTCCGAGCTGATCTCCGTTAACTTGCAACACGCGGGTCACTATCCGATTCGGGCGTACAACGCGGAGCAGGCGCTCACGTTGATCAGCGACGTCCTGCCGGATCTCGTTCTGCTCGACTGGATGCTGCCCGGCAAGTCGGGCGTGACGTTCGCGCGCGAGCTGCGTGCGAACGAGCGCACCAAGCACGTGCCGATCATCATGCTCACCGCGCGCAGCGAAGAGCAGGACAAGGTGATGGGGCTTGAGATCGGTGCGGACGACTACGTTACCAAGCCGTTCTCGCCGAAGGAACTGATGGCACGTATCAAGGCCGTGCTGCGCCGTCGTGCGCCGCAGTTGACCGAAGACGTGGTGAGCGTCAACGGTCTGAAGCTGGACCCCGCCACGCACCGCGTGACGAGCCACCAGTCGAGCGGCGACATCAAGCTCGACCTCGGCCCGACGGAATTCCGTCTGCTGCACTTCTTCATGACGCATCCGGAGCGCGTGCACAGCCGCTCGCAGCTGCTCGACCAGGTGTGGGGCGATCACGTGTTCGTGGAAGAACGTACGGTGGACGTGCATATCAAGCGCCTTCGTGCCGCGCTCAAGCCGGCCGGCCACGATGCTATGATCGAGACCGTACGTGGCAGCGGCTACCGACTGACGAAGTCGGTCTGACGCGATGGGTGGACCGGGTCTCCCGGTCCACCCCGTCGAAAGCTACCGTGCCCATGCCACTCCTCACGGGAGGGCGGCAAAATTCCTGTGCATCGTCTATGAATATCATCTGGGCCCGTGCGCTGGCGTTCCTGATCCTGCAAGCGGCCATTTCGGTGGCCGTCGGCTGGCTTTTCGGCGCAAGCGCGGGTTACGTCACCGCAGTCGCCCTGCTGGTGATTCAGCTTTTCTTCAACGTCTATCACGCCCAGCGCCTCTGGCGTCTGCTCGATGCCCCGGTCTACGGGGAAGTGCCGAGCGCTCTCGGGTTGTGGGGCGAAATCTACTACCGGCTGCACAAGCTGGCCAAGCGCTGGCATAACCAGGTCAAGCAGGTGGAACAACAGCACGCACGCTTCATTCAGGCGATCCAGGCATCGCCCAACGGCGTGATCATGCTCGACGAGCAGAATCAGATCGAGTGGTGCAATGCGATTGCCGAGATGCATTTCGGCATCGACGCCAGGCGCGATCTGCGTCAACAGATCACCCATCTCCTGCGCACCCCGGCTTTTGTGCATTACCTGTCGTCCGAACGCTACGACGAGGCGCTGCTTATGCATCACATGGGTGAGAAGCGCAACAACGTGCTGTCGATGCAGGTGTTTCCGTACGGCGACAACCGCAAGCTCATCATCTCGCTCGATGTGACAGACCTTGAGCGTACCGACGCGATGCGCCGCGACTTCGTGGCCAATGTCTCGCACGAACTCAAGACGCCGCTCACGGTGCTCTCCGGCTTTCTCGAGACGGTGGGCGAACTGCCGCTGTCCCCGGACGAGGTCCAGCGCTACGTGGAAATCATGCGTCAGCAGGCGGGTCGCATGCAGAACATCGTGAACGATCTGCTCACGCTGGCGAAGCTCGAGGGCAGCGGCAAGCCGCCGTCGGACGACCGCATCGACATGGGCATGCAGATGCGTTCCCTGCGCGGCGACGCCGAAGGCCTGTCGCAAGGTCGGCACGTGATCGAAGTGACGGGAGGCGAGGGGCTCGATCTGCGCGGTGCGGAAGGCGAGTTGCACAGCGCGTTCAGTAACCTCGTGAGCAATGCTGTGCGATACACGCCGCAGGGCGGCAAGATCCGCATCGAATGGGGCGCGACGGATGACGGCGGCGCTCGCTTTGCGGTCATCGACTCCGGGCTGGGCATTCCGGCCGAGCACATTCCGCGTCTGACCGAGCGTTTCTACCGTATCGACCGCAGCCGTTCGCGCGACACCGGCGGCACTGGCCTGGGGCTTGCCATCGTCAAGCACGTGCTTACACGCCATCAGGCCGACCTGCGCGTGACGAGCGAGGAAGGGCACGGCAGCACGTTCGCCATCCATTTCCCGCCGACGCGTGTGGTGCACCGCGCACCGGTCGATACGCCGTCGGATGTGTCGGTGAACGGCTGACCCGTGATCTGTCGCTGAAATGAAGAAGGGGCTTTGTCAGCCCCTTTTTCAATGGCGAGCGCAAAGCTCGTCGGCTTAGTTACCCGTTTGCACGTGCTGTGCGATTTCCTGCATGAGCACCATCTGACTGTTGTACGGCGTCTTGCCCGCACGGCGGCGCACATAGCTGCCGTCCGGACGCATCAGCCACGACAGCACGTTATCGCGCAGATGCACCATCAACCCCTCGCGAATCACGCGGGCTTTCAGGCGCTTGTCGCGCACCGGGAACGCCACTTCCACGCGACGGAAGAAGTTGCGCTCCATCCAGTCGGCGCTGGACAGCATGACGTGCTCGTCGCCGTTTGCATAGAAGTAATAGATGCGATGGTGTTCGAGGAAGCGTCCGACAATCGAGCGTACGGTGATATTTTCGGACAACCCCTTCACACCGGCGCGCAGCGAACACACGCCACGCACGATAAGGTCGATCTTCACGCCTGCACGAGACGCCTTGTACAACTCGGCGATGATCGTCGGCTCCAGCAGCGCGTTCATCTTCGCGATGATGCGTGCCTTCTTGCCTGCAGCGGCTGCTTCCGTCTCGCGACGGATCGCTTCGAGCAGATGCATGTGCATGGTGAATGGCGACTGCCAGAGGCCGTTCAGATGCGTCTGACGGCCGATGCCGGTCAGTTGCTGGAAAACGACGTGCACGTCGGCGCATAGCGCTTCGTCGGCCGTCATCAGGCCGAAGTCTGTGTACAGACGCGCGGTACGTGGGTGATAGTTGCCGGTGCCGAGGTGGACGTAGCGCTTGAGGAACGTCTTCTTGCCCTGGCGCGTGCGGCGCACCACGAGCAGCATCTTCGCGTGGCATTTGTGGCCGACCACGCCGTAGACGACGTGCGCGCCCACCGCTTCGAGCCGTGCGGCCCAGTTGATGTTCGTCTCTTCGTCGAAGCGCGCCAGCAGTTCCACGACGACCGTCACTTCCTTGCCGTTGCGGGCCGCTTCCATGAGGGCGTCCATCAGCGAGGACTCGTTGCCGGTGCGATAGATGGTCTGCTTGATGGCCACCACGTCGGGGTCGCGTGCGGCTTGCAGCAGCAGTTCGAGCACGGGCTGGAAACTGTCGTACGGGTGGTGCAGTAGCAGATCGCCCTGATCGATGAGATCGAACATGGCGGGCGACGTGCCCATGCTTGGGCAGTGCAGGCACGAACGGCACGAACTTCAGGTCCGGGCGATCGACCATCTCGGGCAGCGGCATTAGCCGCACGAGATTGACGGGGCCCTTCACGCGGTAGCAGTCCGAATCGGCCAGCCCGCATTCCGTCTGGAGACGGCGCACGAGGCGTGCAGGGGCACCGGCGTCGACTTCGAGGCGCACGGCGTCGCCGAGGTGGCGGGCGGGAAGTTCGCCCTGAAGCGCAGTGCGAAGGTTGGTAATTTCGTCTTCGTCGACGAACAGGTCGCTGTTACGTGTGACCCGGAACTGGTGGCAGCCCTTGGCCGTGAGGCCCGGGAACAGTTCGCTGGCGAAGCGCAGCATGAGCGAGCTGAGCAGCACGAAGCTGTTGGGCAGCGGCGCGAGCGCGGGCGGCATCGGCACGAGACGCGGCAAGGCGCGCGGGGCCTGGACGATGGCGAGTTCGGCGTCGCGGCCGAAGGCGTCCTTGCCCTCGAGTTCGACGGCGAAGTTCAGGCTCTTATTAAGGACGCGCGGGAACGGGTGGGCCGGGTCCAGTCCGATGGGGGTAAGCACCGGCACGAGTTCGCGCATGAAGTAGTCGCGGGCCCATTCGACCTGCGCGTCGTTCCATTGGCCGGACGGGTGGAACGCGATGCCTTCGGCTTCGAGCAGCGGCAGGACGGCGTCGAACATGGCGTACTGCTTTTCGACGAGCGCCTGTGCCCGGGCGCAGACTTGCGTGTAAACTTGCTGAAAAGTCATGCCGTCCGGCGTGAGCATGCCCGGGTTCTCGCGCATCTGCTCCTTCAGTCCGGCGACGCGGATTTCGAAGAATTCATCCAGATTGCTACTCACGATACAGACAAAGCGCAGGCGCTCGAGCAGTGGCGTGGCCGGATCGGCCGCCTGGGCAAGCACGCGTTCGTTGAACGCGAGAATGCCCAGCTCTCGGTTGAGCAGCGGGTAGTTCATATTGAACGTGCGAAAGACATGGGATTGGCGTGAATTCTTCATCCGTATTGTTACAGTTATATGACATTCACATTTGTCAACGACGTGTCATATTCGATTTGTAACTTATTCGTCATTTATTTGTCGAGTGGCCGTCATGCTTTTAAAGTTAAGCATCGGACATTACGGCACTCTTCGCTCAGGCGCACCTCCACATGAGTACCCCATCGCCCTTGTTAGCGGCCGTCGATCTCGGCTCGAACAGTTTTCGCCTGATCATCGGCCGCGTGGAGGAGACTTCCGCCGGCACCCAGATCTATCAGGTCGATGCGCTGCGCGAGCCGGTGCGACTCGCCGCTGGCCTGAACGCTGAGAAGTATCTCGATCATCCGTCGCAGCAACGCGGCTGGGACGTGCTCAAGCGCTTCGGCGAGCGGCTGCGGGGTTTTCATCCCGATCAGGTGCGTGCGGTCGCGACGAACACGTTGCGCGTAGCCAAGAACGCACAGGACTTTCTGGGCGAAGCGCAGCGCGCGCTCGGGTTTCCCATCGAAGTGATTGCCGGACGTGAAGAAGCGCGTCTGATCTACGCGGGCGCGGCGCACTCGGTGCCGACGTGTCCGGGGAATCGTCTCGTCGTGGATATTGGCGGCGGCTCGACCGAATTCATCATCGGCCAGGATTACGAGCCGCTGATCATGGAGAGTCTCTATATTGGTTGCGTGAGCCACAGCCGCCAGTTCTTCCCCAGCGGCAACGTCGACGAGTATGCGATGAAGCAGGCCGAGCTGGCCGCGCGCCGGGAAATCCAGATCATTTCGGCGACTTACCGGGAAGCCGGTTGGTCGCAGGCCATCGGCTCGTCGGGCACGGCGCGGGCGCTGGCCGAGTTGCTCGAAGCCAATGGCTTCAACGACGGCGGTGTACACGGCCTCACGCGCGGCGGTCTCGAACGGCTCAAACGCGCGCTGATCAAGGCCGAGAACGCCAACCGTCTCAAGCTGGCGGGCCTCAAGCAGGATCGTATTCCGGTGCTGCCGGGCGGTCTGTCCATCATGCTGTCCGTCTTCAACGAACTCGAAGTCGATCATATGGAGACGACGGACGCCGCGCTGCGTCTGGGCGTGATGTACGACTTGCTGGGTCGTACGCAGCATCAGGACATGCGCGCCGTGACCGTCGAGCAGTTCGTGCGCCGCTACGGCGTGGACCGTGCGCAGGCGGAACGGGTGGGGCGTCTGGCCGTGTCGCTGTACCGTCAGTTGCCGGTCGATCTCGTTGATGACGACGCGTCCGATGACGCGCAGGACGAGGGCCGCGAGGAAGGCGAAGCGCTCCTCAACTGGGCGTCGTCGCTGCACGAGATGGGGCTGTCGATCTCGCACAGCGCCTATCACAAGCATTCGGCCTACATCGGCAGCAACGCGGACATGCCGGGCTTCTCGCGCCCGGATCAGGCGCGCCTGGCCGAGCTGCTGCTCGGGCACGTCGGCAAGCTGGGCAAGCTGGCGTCGCAGGCGCAGCAGGTCGACTGGCAGTTGCTGTTCTGTCTGCGTCTCGCGGTGCTGTTCTGTCGCCGCCGTACCGATGCGCTGCCGGAGAGTATCGACGTCGAACGTCTCGACGACGGTTTTCAGGTCGCTGTGCCGCGCGCATGGATCGAGGCCAATCCGCTCACTGATTACAGCCTGCAACGCGAAGCGCAGGAGTGGGAGAAGATCGGGATGCGCTATAAGGTGGTCTACGCCTGACGCCTGCGGCGCGCCCAGTCGAGGGCGCGTTGGACAGCCAACAAAAAGCCCGGTTTTTTGCCGGGCTTTTTGTTGTCCCTCAGGGCATAGCGCGGGGACGGAATACTTGGGGGGGGAGATCGGTGCCGGTCAGGCTTGTTGGAGCTTGCTGACGAGTTCCGGGCCGAGGAAGTGGCGCGCGTAGCGCGGGTTCATGTCGGACAGCCGGAACAGCGTGAGAAAGTCTGCGGTGTTGAAGTCAGGATCCCAGGCCGGTGCACCGCAGATGCGGGCGCCGAGGCGCAGGTAGCCTTTGACGAGGGCGGGCGGCTCGACGTCGAGGGTCGATTGCAGCTCGTCCACCGGCAGGGCGATACGGGGTACGGCGTGGTACTCGGCCGGGGCCATCGACGTGTCTTGCAGCTTGCGATAGAGGCTGGCGGCATAGTGACCGCCGTCGGCCATCGGCACGCTGGCACAGCCGAGCATCGTCTCGAGGCCGTGACGCAGCATGTACTCGGCCAGACCGCTCCACAGCGCCATGATGACGGCTCCGTTGCGGTAATCCGTGTGCACGCACGAGCGACCGGTTTCGAGCATCTTCGGGCGCAGGTGATCCAGACGCGAGAGATCGAACTCTCCTTCGGAGTACAGACGGCCGAGGCGTTTGGCTTGCGAGGGGGGCAATACGCGATAGGTGCCGACGACTTCGAGCGAATCCTGATCGCGCACGATCAGGTGGTCGCAATATTGGTCGTATTCGTCGACGTCGAGGCCTGCGGGACCCTTGACCGACGCGCCCATTTCTTCGGCGAAGACCTGGTATCTCAGGTGCTGCGCTTCACGAAGCTCGCTTTCGTCGCGTGCCCACGCCACAGCCAGATTCGGTTTGACAGGCGTTTCAGGGCGAGGAAGACGCCTCCGCGACGTAGGGGTCAGCGAAGAGAGCGGCATAGTGGGGTTCGGCAGGTCGCGCATAAAGGCCCTTTTTGTGACGGTCGCGTTGCGACGTACTTTAAAAAGCATCAATGTCGATTCCGTGAACGGTAGACGACAATTCTATGACAAAACGTCCGTTGTCATGAGTCAGATCCCCTATCCGACGCCTTACATCGTCCGATTCACGGGCATTTCCGGGCATTGGGGCACAAGCGAGGGCGATTTCGTCGCCCGTCGATAAGTGTCAAATCAAGTGTCAGATGAGATCGGGATTGACCACAGCGCGCACGACAACCTGGCTCTCGTCTTCACGGCGACGGGAGGCGAGCCACCAGATGCCGCCTTTCTTGACTGTCCAGTAGGCTTCCTGGCCGCTTAGCAGGAGTGCTGCGAGCTGGCCGAGGGCGGGTTGATGGCCGACGACCACGACGGTTTGTGCCGTGCCGGGCCAGTCGATGGCGCCGAGCAGCGTAACGGCGTTTGCGCCGGGCGCGAGGTCGCGCACGATGCGCGGGGTGGGCGAGAGTGCCTGAGCGGTCTGGACGGCGCGTACGGCCGGGCTTGTGAGGATGAGGGCGTCGTCGGGCAGGCGAGGGCGGAGCCACTGTGCCGCCTTCTCGGCCTGTTTGCGGCCCCGGTCGGTGAGTTCGCGGGCGAGATCGGCTTGTGCGCTGAGCGCGAGGGAGGCGGGCAGGTTTTCGGCGTCGGCGTGGCGCCAGAGAATCAGGTTCATCGACACGGGTTCTGACATGGTGAGCCTCCCACTATGGCGGGTTTTCGTGGCGGCCGCGTGACTGTCATCGGCGCGATGATTACGTAATGATTGTGCCGCTGATATCGGGAAAATGCTCAGAAGACGCCGGAAGCTTGCACGACGATTTGACGCGGCGCAAGAAAGCCTCTAGAATTCGTCCTCTTTCGTCGGAGCGTAGCGCAGCCTGGTAGCGCATCTGATTTGGGATCAGAGGGTCGTAGGTTCGAATCCTATCGCTCCGACCAGCAGGACAGAAGGAAAAAAGGGGTTAGCTTCGGCTAGCCCCTTTTCTTTTTGGCGCGGCGCAATCCCGTCAACCCTATGGCTTGGCTTGGCTTGTTTTGATAACTATTGACGGACAAGCTAGAGTGCCCAATTTCCTAGTCAAGTCTACCCGCAGGAGCATCATGATCAGCGCAGAACTCGGGCGTCCGCTTGAGGACTACATCGCCGAACTGCTGAAGCGAGGCGGTTGCGGCTCTAAGAGTGGGGTGTCGCGTGGGGGCGGCTGTCTGATTCAGGATCGCGAGTCGCAGCTTGCTGCGCTCGATGCGATGGTCGAGAAGGGCATGGCAGACGTCGCTGCGGGTGAAGGCCAGTTGGCTGCCGACGTGTTCGACCGCCTGGAGAGGAGGTATCGGGCGAAGGTGAACGACGAGGGATAATCGTTCACATATCACCGGAAGCATCGTAGACCTCGAGACCGTTGGTGACCACATCGCTAGTCCGGTTTTTTTCGCAAGAATCAGGCAGAGAGTCGGAGCCTGGCTAAATCGCCTGAATGTCCGGAAGGCCTTACTCGGCCGTGCGCAAGGCGTTGGTGGTATCGGCCGAGTTTTCGGGCCTGCGTCGCACCGCGTAGCGGCTTTGGGTGTCCGGGCCCCAATTGAGTCCAATTTTCCACCCGGATTCCGAAACCACCGTTTTCGCAAACAGCGCTGAGATCATGCCGCCGCTATATCCGTTGAACTTGAGCGGACGGCCGTCGACGGCCCTGGCCACGAATAGCACCGGCCCACGCGGCACCGATTGCTGACAACGAATGACCTCGCTGTCGCCCGGCTTCTCGCTGATGCTGAAGCTGTTGGCAATGCGGTCGCCGGGATATCCGCAGTTCAAATAAACGTAATCGACCGAAGTCTCACCGTTCGTCAGGCGCACGTTTGCCGATGCGATCCCGTTGCTATCGCGATTGAATCGCAAGTCGATCTGCGTGAACTCGAATGCCTTCGGCCCCGCCTGCGCCACCACTTCGTAAGACCCCGAAAATCGGGCCAGCGTCTCCGGCGACGATGGCACATTGGCACAACCCGTCACCGCGAGCGCCAGTGCGCAAATAGCAGCGCGTCCAGAATATCTGTTTGTTTTCATTGGGTAACAAACGCGACACCGACCCATCCTGCGAGCAATGATGCAGGGCCGGGGCGGCACCGTTCCTTATTTTCGGGTATTGATATAAATCGGCGAGTAGGTCGAGTAATAGAGCGCGTTGGAGAAAATGACGCCGCGAATCGACTTCCCTTCCGGCACGCCCGAATCCTTAATGGACTCGAATGCCTGCTTCGTCTCTTTCTCCGGGTTGGCTGTCGCTTCGTCGTTGAAGACCGCCAGACCAAGCAGACGCTTCTTCTCCGTCAACTGCACCTGACGCATTCCGCCGAACGCCGTATAGGCCACCTGATCGACTCCCTTGAGCGGGATCGTCATGAGGTTTTCGTACTTCGTGCCAAAGGCGTTCCACGATGCGACGTAGACTGTCTCGCGGGTCAACGCGAAAACGCAGGGCTTCTGCGATCCGACATTGTTTTCGGGGGTCGTGACGAACACCTCGCAACGCCCGTGCTGGACGACATCGCCCGTGACGGCAGGCATATCGTGTTTCAGCGTCTCTACAAACGCGGCACGGTCGTAATAGACCATGGCTCTGGCGACCGGCACGGGACTCGGTCCCGTGCAGGCGCTCAGCGTCGCGATGGTGACCCCGCCAACAATCGTTCTGATCAAAAACATGGCTCGATTTTCCGTGGGAATTGAGTGCTGTCTCACGTTAACGGCCGAATTTTTGAAAAGTGTAGGAGTTCGACGAGATATTATGGCACCTCACCGATGCGTCAGCCGTTTGTCCGCCGCCATCAGAAGACCGTTGCAAGTCAGTGCGAAGAGGGTGAGGAACAGCGCCACGGACATGATCGTGCCGATGTCTCCGAGGTTCATCGCATTGGTCAGCAGGTAGCCGAGCCCCTTCTGCGAGGCGAACATTTCGCCGATGAGCACGCCCAGCAGCGTGAGCGAAAAGCCCAGTCGCATGCCCGCCACGATCTCGGGAAAGATGGCCGGCAGCACCACCCGCCATAGGGTCTGCCGGAACGGCAGCCGCATGGTGTGCGCCGCGCGCAGGTACACGGGCTTCATCTGACGGATGGCGTTCATCGTGAACACCAGAATCGGAATGAGACCGTGCATCACGCCGAATGCCACCTTGGCCGACAATCCAAGACCGAAAACCAGCAGCACCAGCGGATATAGCGTGACCTTCGGCAACGAGTACAGGTTGACCAGCAGCGGCTCGGCCACCGTACCCGCCATGCGGTTGATGCCGAGCAGCACGCCCAGGGCGATTCCGCCCGCTATGGCGATCACCAGCGCGTATACGAGCGCCCGGCCGGTCTCGGCCACGTTATCCCAGAACGACGCCGTGCCGAGCATCTGCCACAATGCCGCCCCTGTCTGCACCGGAGAGCTAAGCGATGCCCCGCCCACTGCCAGATGCAGGCCCTCCCAGAGCAAGAGCACGACCAGCGCGACGCAGGTGGGTCCGATCAGATTTTTCATGCGAATTCTCCGTTGCCCGCTCAGCGCTGACGCCGCGCCTGGAAGCGCGCATCGAGCCGGTTGAGCACCACGTTGATCAGCGTGACGGTGACCAGCACCATCAGCATCAGCGCGTACATGTCGTCGTTCTGGAAGTTGTTGTAGGCGTAGCCGATGGCGTATCCGACGCCCGATCCCGACAGAATGAACTCCGACGCGATCACCCCGATGAACGCATACGCCACCGATAACTTCACGCCGCTGAACAGATAGGGCAATGCCGCAGGCAGCTTCACCCGCAACGCCGATTGCCAGGGCGAGAGACGCATCACTTTCGCCGTCTTCGACAGCGAGCGCGGAATGCGGTCTAGGCCGGTGAGCGTCGCCGTAATCATGGTCACCACCGCCAGCATCACGGCGATGGCGATGATTGGCAGCGACCCGACACCGAACAGCACGATGAACACCGGATAGAAGATGAACGTCGGCACGGCGTAGTAGCTCACGATCATCGGCTCCAGTGCGCGCCGCACGCCAGGCATCGCATGAATCGCGAGTCCCAGCGCGAAGCCAAGCAACACCGCCGCCACCGACGCCGCCACGATATTGACGAGGCTCGTCACGATATCGTGTGCAAAACGACCGTCACGCAGCACTTCGATGGCATGGCTGGCCATGGCGCTTGGCGCGATCATCACTTCCACCGGGATTACGCCAACGCGGCAGAGGAACTCGATGAGCAGCACAAAGCCGATCACCACGCCGCTACGCCACACGGTTTCCCGCTTGATCAGGGATTGCGTCATCACGACTCCTTTGGCCATGACGTCAGTGTGCAGCGCCATCGGCGCCCATGACCTTGAGCGATTCGATGCGCAGCTTCTCCCACAGACGCGACGTGATCTCGCCGAAACGCGGCGTCGACACGACCTGACTGTCGCGCTCACGCGACCAGCCCGTCTCGACGATGTCGATGAACAATCCTGGGCGCGACGACATTACGCCGACACGATCGGACAGCATGGCCGCCTCGTCGAGTGCGTGTGTGATCAGCAGCACGGTGGCCGACGTTTCGCGCCAGAGCCGCAGCAGTTCGTCGCCCATGAGCAGGCGGGTCTGCTGATCGAGCGCGCCGAACGGCTCGTCGAGCAGAATGAGCCTCGGCTGGATCACCAGCGTGCGCGCAATACACACCCGCTGGCGCATGCCGCCCGAGAGCTGCGCCGGGTAGGCCTTGGCGAAATCGCGCAGCCCCATGAATCCCATGGCGTACTCCACGCGACGGTTGATCTCCGCGCCGTCGACCCCTGCGGTGCGCAGGCCGAACGAGATGTTGTCGCGCACGTTGAGCCAGGGGAACGACGCGTCTTCCTGGAACACCACGCCCACGCCGTCCGGCACGCCCCTGACCGGCTTGCCCTCGAACATCACCGTGCCGCTGCTGGGTTTGGCGAGTCCGGCAAGTGCGTCGAGCAGTGTCGACTTGCCGCAACCCGATGGCCCGACGACCGAGAAGAACTCGCCCTTGAGTAGCGTCAGATCGATGGGGCCGAGCGCATGAAACAGCTCACGCTCGCCGGGCTTGTTGAAGTAACGCATCACACCCGTCAGCACTGCATGGGCTTCGGGCTGCGTCACCGGGGTGGGCGCGCGTGCGGCCACGGCCTCGACGATATGGAGCTTGGCATTCGCTTGCATGAGGTTCATAGCTTCCCCTTGGCTTTCAGATCGGCCGGCAGGAAGCTCGTGTCGACGAGTTTCGACCAGTCCACGTTGTCTTTGATTTCTCCGACCAGCTTGAGCCCGTCGACCATGCGATCCAGTTCTTCGCGATCGAACTCGCCCGTACTCCACATGTGCGAGCGCACCATGTTGTCGACGGCTTCCTTGGCGACTGCCGGTGTGAGCTTGAAGCTGGTTTCGATGATCTTCGCCGCGCCGGCCGGATCGGCATAGGTCGCCTCGACACCGGCCCGACGCCCGGCGATGATGGCGCGCAACGCGTCGGGATGCGCCTTGGCGAACTCGCGTGTGGTAATGCCCACCGACGTCGTCATCGGTCGCAGCACGTCACCGGCACGATAGACCGCACGGTACTTGTCCTTGCGCACGATCGACAGTGGTTCGATCGCGACAGCCCCGGCCACAGCGCCCTGCTCGAGCATCGTCATCCCGTTGACGTAGCCGCCCGAGGCCACGCGCGTCACCTTGGCAGGGTCAATACCCTTGTCGCGCAATACCATCATGAACAACATTTCCGATACGCTTTTCGGCGAGGTGATGGCCACCTTCTTGCCGACCAGATCCTCCACCGACTTCACGTTGCCGTTGGGCATGGTCACCATCGACGCTTCTGCCACGCTGCGTGTACCTGTATTGACGATGACGATGTCCATGCCCTGACGTGCTGCCGCGAGTGCCGCCGACACTGCGACCTCGCCGTATGGCGTTTTGCTCGCGAGGATGTTGCGCACGGTGGTTCCGCCGCCGCCCGAACTGAGAATGCCCGTGATGTCGATGCCGGCTTTCTTGAACAAGCCCTTGTCTATCGCCACGGCATAGGGCAGTCCGTACAGGCTGTTGCCCCACTGTGTCACCGAGATTTCCTCGGCGTGAACTGCGCGTACCGTGGGCACCAGCATGGCCGCGGCGCCCAACGTCAGGCAAGCGCGCTTGAACAGATTCGTCATCATCAGCTCCGGGTCCAACATGCAAAAGGTTCGTCGGATTCTGCGCGTTCGCTGCTTGCGCAAAATACATTGTAGACACTCAAATAATCATTGCAACGCAATGTTCATGCCACGCCCTAGGGGTTTGCACTCAGATGCACTGAAGCATGCGAAATTCCGCGAAAATAAAGCGTTTTGTAGATTCGCTTGCCGCACTTTCACGCACTCTTTGGCACATCATGATCGTGCAATTTTCAACTAAAAAATTAATGTGTACGTTATAAATTTCGATGCACGACGCATGCTGGTGCAGTCGCTCCCGGCTTTGGTGCTGCATCGCCTCGAATGCACTCGCCTGATGCCTTCGATTTACAGTGACATCACGCGTTTGATTTGCCGCAAACTACTGGATGTCGGGACTTTGGTCGTCGCGGTTTCAGGGTGTACACTTCATCACTTTTCATTCGGGCATCGCTTCATGACGTCGCGCAAAGACTCTTACGATTTCCACGATCAGGTCGGCCATCTGCTGCGCCGCGCTTACCAGCGACATGTCGCGATCTTCCAGGACGCCATTCCCGATTCGGACCTGACCGCCGCGCAATTCGTGGCGCTGTGCACCGTCAAGGAAAAGCAGTCGTGCTCGCTCAACGACATCGTCAAGACCACCGCCATCGATCAGGCGACCATTCGCGGCGTGGTCGAGCGGCTCAAGGCGCGACATTTGATCGAAGTCACGACCGATCCCAGCGATGGCCGCAAGCTCCTCGTTCGCGCCACGCCCGAAGGGCTCGCGCTCATCGATCACACCGTTCCGTTCGCAAAAGAGGTGACCGAGCGCACTTACGGCGCACTCAATCCGGCCGAGCGCGTTGCGTTGGTTTTCCTGTTGCGCAAGATGATGGATAGCGAGACGGTGGAGAAAGACGAGTAAGACCAGCACGCCCCTTGCCGTGCCCTGCGGCGTTCGCTATCGGTCGGGTCTGCCTGGCCATCATCGCGTCGGCATCCTTACGTCAACGTTGCCGGACTCGACTGCGCCGATATGAGTCGGCCCGCGCTCGCCAACGCGGCGCGCACGGTTTCCGGCGTGAATGGCGGCGCGACGATGCGTACACCTGTTGCATCGTAAATCGCATTGGCCAACGCTGCAGGCCCGGGTACCGAAGCGGACTCTCCCGCCCCCATCGGCGGCTCGCCCTGACGCGGCATGAGCACGACGTCCAGCACGGGCAATTCGGCGAATGTCAAAATCGGGTAGCTGCCCCACTCGCGGCTGGACACCTTGCCGTCGACGAAGCGCACGCGCTCCTTGAGCGAACGGCTCAGGATCTGCACGACGTTGCCGTGCAACTGATGACGCACCCCGTCGGGGTTCACCATCGTGCCCGTATCCTGACCGACCGTTACACGCTCCACCGCCACCTCACCGGTCACGCGATCGACGACGACGTCGACGATCCACGCCGACCACGCGGCCCCGAAGCCAGGAAAGCGGCTGTGCACATAACGGGCATAGGACACGCCGCGCCCGCGCGCACGTCGCGGTGCGGCGTCCCAGCGAGCGGTGTCGTGCGACCTCGGCGCCCAGCCCGCGCGCGTGGCAACCGCTTCGAGCAGCTCGATCGCACGTGCATCCTTGAGGTGATGCAGCTTGAATTGCAGCGGATCGACGCCGGTGGCTGCCGCCATCTCGTCGGCAAAGGCGTCATGGGCAAAGGAATTGGGCAGCGCCGACACGCCCCGCAACCATGAGGCACGTACCAGCGGCGCCATATCGTCACAAACGAAGCGGCGATTGGGGCTCTCGTAAGGCGAAACCGCTGTGCGGTCGCCCATTTCGAAGACGCCGCCGGTCGGGGGCGTGACCCCGGTCAGCAGCGAAGCGAGCAGCGGCGCATCGTTGGACGGGTAACGCGAAGCGAAGTCGTAGGCCAGTAACTCGCCGTCGCGCGTTGCCGCACCCCTGACCGTCACGACCTGCGCCGTGCCTTTCGGCTCCCAGAGATGTTCGTCGGCGCGCGACAATTGCACGCGCACCGGCGCCCCCACCGCGCGTGAGAGCAGTAACGCGTCGCCGCACACGTCATCGGCACAATTGCGCCCGTAACACCCGGAGGCTTCCATGCGCACGATATCGATCTCCGATTCGTCGCGCGAGATCAACTGCGACAGGTCGTAGCGCAGCGACACGGGATTTTGCGTGCCGGACCAGATAGTGATCCGCCCGTCGCCCTCGGCACGATAATCGGCAACGGCGCACGACGGGCCGATGGAGCCGTGCATCTGATAGGGCCAGACGTAGGTGCGCTCGAGCGTGACGACGTCATCACGCGCGAATACCGACGCCACGTCGCCTTCCTCGAGCAGTGCGCGGCGCGTGGCCGGTGCAGCGGCGATCGCCGTTGCCGGGTCGTCCATGGTGGGCAGTGCAGGCAGCGGCTTCCACGTCACCCGAAGTTCGCGCGCCGCCCGAATGGCCTGCTCTTCGCGCTGGGCGACAACGCCGATGAAATCGCCGATCACGACGACCGCCTTTACGCCTGGCAAATGGGCGACGGACGACTCGTCGACCGACAGCAGCGACGTTCCGACGAACGGCCCCGAATCGATGCCGCTATAGGGCGGACGCACGACCCGACCGTGCAGCATGCCCGGCACGCGCACGTCGTGCACGAACGTCAGTTCCCCGCTCGCCTTGGCCGGAAGATCGACGCGGCGCGAAGAGGTGCCCACCACGCGATAGGTCGCGGGGTCCTTAACCGGGGTTTCGAGATTCAGGGCGAGTGCGATGCGCTCCCCACGGACCAGCTCGGCGAAGGTGGCGCGGCATGTCGTGCCGTCAACGGTCTCACCGAAGACGCATCCGCCGTCGCACGTCAGTCGCTCGGTCGGAATGTCGAATCGACGGCTCGCCAGTTCGATCAGCGCGTGGCGTGCCTGCGCCGCCGCGCATCGCAGCGGGATAGCGGAAATCTGGAGCGTGGCGCTCGCGATGGTCGGCCCCTGATTGGGCGTGGCGTCGGTGTGACCGAGCTGCATGGCGACTTGCGCAGCTTCGACATCGAGCTCTTCGGCCACGATCTGCGCGAGCGATGTGCGGATGCCGGTGCCCAGATCGACATGGCCGTTAAACCCGAGAATCCGGCCGTCGTCGAGCACGGCGACGAACACCTCGGCGACTGCGGGTACGAAGCTCGAATGGCTGCCCGGCTGGCCTGGCGCGGGCTTGATGGGTTTGACGGGCTGGCGGATGACTGTCAGGCAGCCGTCGCGCGCCAGTAATTCGGTGCGATTCACAAGCAGATTCCTGAGGTTCGGCAAGTGCTGTCGCACCACGCCATTCGTCACGGTAGGGGGCCAATATTGCCCCGTCAATGACCCTGCAGCGGCCGGGGCGCCCGTCGATTTCCGGTCGTCTTCGTCGTGCGCCCGCGCTGACAAGGGGAGGCGCACGGCGGGGCTCTGCGGGTCAGCGAGTGCGCTTTTCGTCGGCTTTTGCGGCTTCGATGGCTTCGATGGCCTGCGCCAGCGGCATGACCGCTGCATACTTTTGCTGCATATCGAACAGATTGGCCTCGTGCGGTGCGATGGCGCGATCGCCTACGCAGTCCGACAGCACGAGCGGACGGAAGCCGTGCGACATGGCGTCGACCACGCTCGCGCGCACGCAGCCACTCGTCACCGCGCCGGCGACGAGCAATGTCTGCACGGCGCGCTGCGACAGCCAGGGGGCGAGTTGGGTGCCGAAAAATGCCGATGGCACGACCTTGCGCACCACCAGTTCACCGGGTGCCGGGGTGAGTTCGGGCACGATGGCGCTGTTCGGATGATCTTCGGTGAGTGTGGCCATGCCGGGCACCTTGAGCGAAAACACGTTGTCGTCGCTGCCGTCGTCGGCATACACGATGCGGCTGTGGGCCACCGGCCATCCGTTGCGCCGCGCGAGCGCCAGTGCATCGACCGTGCGGGCGATGGCCTGCGCAATATTGCCGCCGCCGAAGGTCTTCGGGTCGGCAAACCCGACCACCAGATCGATGATCAGCAAACCGATGTTGCCGTGTACCGGCAGCGGCGTGCCGAAGCCCTGGCGCTGGTAAACATGGGCTTCGGCGTGTTGCGAGGTATCGCTCATGACATTTGTCTCTTGGCTGGGAGGAGGGCCGCATCGGCCGCCGACGGTCGGCGGCGGCGCGGCGAAGCGGCGAAGTTGGGGATATGCCGCGCGGATCATTCGTTCACGACGCGGCCATCCTTCACGACCACGGTGTCGTCGAGCGATACCGTGCAGTTGCGCAGGGGGATATCGATGTGGCACGTCGTGGTGCGACTGCCGCCGCCTTCATTGTTGGGGCCGAGCGAGAAAAGGAAGTTGCCTTCGAAAGCACGCGCGTCCATGCCGATCGTCGCCTCTCGGTCATACAGGCCGAGCGTGGACCAGCGCGCTCTCGGTTGCAGGCCCCAGCCAATGTGCGAGATAGCGTAGCCCTCGGGATCGCGGAACGTCTCCATGTAGTCGCGCAGCAGCGCCGCGTCCACGCCGCCCTCGATGCGCGTGGCATACCCCTTTTCGACGGTGAGCACGATCGGCTCGGCGACATAGCGCTTTTGCGGCAGCAGGATGTCGCCGCGATCGATCACGAGGGTGCCGTGCGCCGTGTGATCGTTCGGATACGAGAGCGCAAAGCCACTCGGCCAGTGGTCCCATCGCCCCGGCTCGTCCACGAAACCATACTCGGCGGTCGGACCGAATTCGCCCATGGGGCAAACGAACGAGGTGCCCGCAGGCGAGGTCACGCGCATCTCGCGCGCCGCCCGGAGTTTGTCGGCTGCGGCAAGCACCCGTGCTTTGTCCGCGAGCGTCGGCACCATGCGCGCGAGCACTTCCGGTGGCTCCACGGCCAGCAGGATTTTCGTGCCGCCCTTGAGAATGTCGTGCTGCTCCGGCGAGAACAGCAGCGTCATCAGATCGAGCACGAGGTCGCTGTGCTTGAGCGCCGCAATGGCGGCGCGGTTGCCGGTGAGCGGTGTCGTGCCGAGATAGGCCAGCGAGTCGCGGCTGAATGCCTTCTCGCCGTTGACCGGCGGCAGGTCGAGCCGGTTGACGATTGCACCCATGGACTGCGTGGCGATCAGTGCGCACGAAAGCGTCTGCGGATGGGTCGCTTGGCTCGTGAGAATCGTGACCGTCTGCCCGGGCGTCAGCTTCGAGAGCTTGAGCACTTCCTTCCAGGCTTCGATCAATTGGTAATCGCTGATGGCCATCGTTGGACTCCTCGGTGTTTCTCGGTATTCGATATCGGAACGTCAGACGGCAACCGGTCCGCCGAGCGGCGCGCCGAGGAAATCGCCGAACGCGGCGTAGAAGCCGGCCGCGTTGTCCCACGGAATCATGTGGCCCGCGTTCGGCACGCGCACGTGCCGCATGGCGGGCGTGGCGCGCTGCAATTCGGCGACGTCTTCGTCGCGCACCACGTCGCCGTTCTGCGCTGTGATCAGCAGCGACGGCACCCGCAATTGCGCGGCGTCGGCATGGAAGTCCTCGGTGTGAAAGCCCTCGTAGGACGCCAGCACGGCGCGCTCGTCGCAGGTGTGCAGCCATTCGGCGCGCAGCGCGCGCTCCTCGTGCGTCCACGTCGGGCAGAAGGCGCGCATGCCTTCGGCATCCGTGCCCGCGCGGGCGAGTGCCATCGAATCCACGTACCACGGCAGCTTGCCCGGATACTCGCGGCGTCCCGGGCCGGAGACTGGCGGATCGATCAGCACGACCGACGCCAGACCGTGCGGCTCGCGCAGGGCCGCGCGCGCGGCAATACGCGCGCCCATCGAGTGTCCGACGAACGCCACGCGCGCCAGTCCGAGGGCGGCCGTCAGCGCCACCACGTCGTCTGCCTGCGCGTCGAGGCTGTAATCGAGGTCGTCCGACGCGCTCGACAGGCCGCGCCCACGCACGTCGAGCACGTAAGTGTCGAACTCACGGCCGAAGACCTCGCCCACGAAGCCCCACGTGACGGCCGGACTCGTGATGCCCGGTATGAGCACGATGGCGGGGCGCGGAGCGCGCGCACCGTGTGCGCCGCCGTAACGCAAGTAATGCTGGCGAATGCCGTTGGCGGCCACATTGGCGCCGTACTGGAATGTCGAAGGCATGAGGCTCGCTCCGGGAAAGTCGGGAAGGGGGGGGACTTGTCAGTAAGCGCCGGAGAGCAGCGCCCCGGCGCCCGGCACGATCGGTTCGAGATCAAGCTCGCGCAGCATGGCGTAGGTCGTGGCGATGGCTGCGGTGATCACGGGCTTGCCCGTCATCGCTTCGACTTTCGACACGGCGGGCAGCGACGGCATTTGCACGCACGCCGAAAGCACGATAGCGTCGGCATCCTGATAGGGCAGCGTCTTGACGATGTCCGGCAAACGGTTCGGATCATGACGGCCGACGTCGAGGTTGTCGGGAATTTCGAGCGCGCGATACGCGATCACTTCGAAGCCTTCGTTGCGGATGTAATCGACCACCAACTCGGTGAGCGGCACCATATACGGCGCCACCACCACGATGCGCCTGGCGTGGATGACGCGCAGCGCATCGACCAGCGCGCCGGCGCTGGTAAGTACGGGCGCGGCCGCACCGTTCTCGACGGTCTTCTGCGTCAAACGCTTTTGCGACACGCGGTGATAGCCATGGCCCATTGCCATGATCGCCACGAGACAGGCGTACCCGAGTACGTCCACACGCGCATCGCTCAGCTCCAGCGCGCAGCGATCCGACTCGGCATCCATCGCAGCCAGTTCTTCCTTGACGACCTTTTTCATCCGCATGCGGCTCGAATGGAACGTGAAGCGCTCGGGGCGGATCGTCTCGCGCAGCCGCAGCATCGCGGGAATCTCGGTTTCCATGGTGGTGTTGGAACTCGGCACGATCTGGCCGATGCGGAAATGCTTGGTCATGGCGACATGCTCCCGAAGGGGTGGGCGACCCGGCTTATGCGCGGCGGCAATGCCATGCACACACCATAAATGGTCGAAGTGCGACAAACTCTAGCGCACACATTATATTTCCGCAACACGGAACAAAATCTAAGGGAATGCCCGGCAAGCCCCGTATTACAAGGATTATTGGTTGATTTATCGATCCTCATCCGGATAAACCCTAGCGAGAGATTTTTCTTGTTGCGATCAAAATTTATGGTGTGTACGCTATTAATCATTGAATTCAACCAGCCCGGATGTTTCTTCGATTCACGGTGAAACCGGGCGCACGATCAGGAGCTTTCATGAGCAAACCACGCATCGCCGTCATTGGCGCAGGCCTGGGCGGCACGGCTGCCGCCGGTCTGCTGGAGCGCAGCGGCTACGACGTTGCGCTGTATGAGCAGGCGCCGGGCTTCTCGCGTCTTGGCGCCGGTATTCACCTGGGGCCGAATGTGATGAAGATCATGCGTCGCCTGGGCATCGAAGATGCGCTCAACGTCATGGGCTCGCACGCCATCAACGGAACGAAGCATAGCGCCACCAGCCCAACGGCCGCCATGAAGACGAAGGCATCGGAAAACGCGAGCGTTCTCGCCTGTCGTACCGCCGTTTCCGCCAGGAGCGCTTGCGCCATGCTGCGCGCTTGCGTGTGCGACGCCCCGTGTTGAATCAGCGCAGCGGTTGCGGATGTCATCCATTCGTTGACTTGCACGGACGCCGAGTAAAGGAAGTCGAACAACCTGCTTGAATGCAATTGCTCGCGCCAGGCCAATACGGCGGTCACGAGGGTCACGCCCAGTGACATACCAAATTGTCTGAACGTCATGTACACGGCGACCGCGTCGAGTTGTACCTCTTGCGGCAATCGGGCGACCGTTCCGCTGGCGAGCGCCGACAATACCGGCGAAAGACAGAAGGCGTAAAGCATGAGCGGTAGCGCGAAATATTCATACGGCGTGGTAGTCGTCATCAGATGTGACATCAGCGACATGGACGCCGTTAAAAGGACAAAGGCGAATGCGAGTACCTTGCGTGGCCCGAATTTGCCGACCGAGCGCGTCACCAGTGGGCGAATGGCCGCAGCCGTTAATGCATACACACACAAAATGCGTCCCGTGTGGGTCGCGTCGAGTCCGGGCGAATAAACGGTTCGCAGGAACTCCGGCAGTGCATAGGTGCTGCCGGATACGATGATGCCAGCAAGCATCCCCAGTACGACGGAGGCGGTGACGTCGCGGTGTCGAAGCAGATCGAGACGATGCAGCCGGACGATGTTGCGATGATGCAATTGCCATCCGACGAACAAGACGAATGCCGAGATCGCGGCACAGGCCAATACGCGAATTTCCGATGAGCCGAACCAGTCCTTCGCCTGGCCTCGGCTCATGACGACTTGCGTGCAAACGAGCGCTACCGCAAGGAGCAGAAGTCCGGGCGCACGCTGTTTCTGTCTGACGCAGGGGTTGAAAACATGCTCGACGGCTGTGACGTCGTGCTGCGTTTTGGCTTGCCGGGCGACGAGGGCATGGTCGCGCGCAAAGTCGCCTCGTCGGACATGCTGCTGGTGGCTTCGCCGTCTTATCTTGACCGGTACGGCAACCCGGCTACGCCGGAAGCCCTAAGTACTCACAATTGCCTGCGATTGTTCCGTCGTCATCGAGTCCAGGGGACGTGGCGGTTCATGCATGACGGGGGACTGTCGGATGTCGAGGTCACCGGCACGCTGGCCAGTGCCGATGGAGCGATGTTGCGCGAGTGGGCGCTAGCGGGCGAGGGCATCTCCTGCGAAGCGGCGTGGGACGTTGACGAGGACGTCGCGTCGGGGCGACTGGTCCGCTTGCTCCCTTCTCATCCGATGCCGCGCATCGATCTCTACGTCGTATTTGCGCCCGGCAACCCGGTGCCGCCCAGGATTCGGCTACTGGTCGATTCTCTGATCCACGAATTTGGCGATGAGCTTCAGCGACTTGAGAGCGCGGGTGGTTGAGCGTGGGTAAGCATCGGTAAGCGGGGGTAAATGTGATCTCGCGCGCGCCTCTGTCATTTCTTCCGTTGATTGAAAGATTGGGTATGCCTGTGCGACCGCGCGTTGCGAGGCGCTGCCGTCGAGCGATGCGTCCGACGCGTCGCGCGCCAATGCTAGGCCCCTGATTTCGCCGGACTTTTCCGCTTTCGGCAACCGATGAACCGGTCAACCGGACGCCTGACCGTCCGCCCGGCACGCAGCTTGCTCCTTTGTCAGTCTTTTGCCTGACGAAGGAGGATGCATTTGCCGATGACCACGCTGACATCACTGAGAGCCTTCGAAGGGGTGGCGCCTGCCGACTGGGCGTTCGCTGCGGTTGCTATGGTGCTGAGCTATGGGATTCTGACGGGCGTGCTGCGCCTCGCGCTCGGACGCTTCGGGGCGCTGTCGAGGCGTCTGCAATCGCAGGCGGCCGGGATGTTTGCCGAGGTGCTGGGCGCAACCCGGCACTTCGTGCTGCTCTTCGCCGCACTCCTCATCGGCCTGAAGATGCTGGATCTCGGTGACAAATGGGACACCGCTATCGTCCGCGGCTGGATGGTGTTGTTCTGTCTGCAACTCGCGCTCTGGGTCAATCGCGCGGTGGGCGTCTGGTCCACGCGACGCATGCAGCATCGCGCGACGGTGCCTGACAATCCCGTCATCGTCACCATGACGGCATGGACGCTGCGCGTGCTCGCGTGGGCCGTGTTGCTGCTGGCCATGCTCGCAAACTTCGGTGTGAACATCACCGCCTTCGTCGCCAGTCTCGGGATCGGCGGTGTGGCCGTTGCGCTCGCGGTGCAGAACGTGCTGAGCGATCTGTTTGCGTCGCTCGCGATCGGGCTGGATAAACCCTTCGAGGTCGGTGACTTCATTGTGTTTGGCGATGTGGCGGGGACCATCGAGCGGATCGGCCTCAAGACCACGCGCATCCGAAGCCTTAGCGGCGAGGAGATCGTTTGCGGCAACACCGAGTTGCTCAAGAACACGCTGCACAACTACAAACGCATGTCCGAGCGACGCATCGTCTTCGCGTTCAGCGTGACGTACCACACGGTGCCGGACAAGCTCGCGATGGTGCCGACAATGGTCAGGCAGGCCGTGGAAGCCTCCGGCAAGACACGCTTCGACCGCGCTCACTTCAAGCAATTCGGCGCGAGTTCGCTCGACTTCGAGGTCGTCTATTTCGTCCTCAGTCCCGACTACAACCTCTATATGGATCTGCAGCAGGACATCAATCTCGCGCTGATGCGCGCGTTCCTGAAGGAGGGCATTCGCTTCGCAATACCGGCCAGCGTCCAGTATTTCGCACAGGCACCGGAGCCGCCCGAGGTTGCGTCGACCACACACTAAAGGGCCCCGAAGCCGCATGCCTGCTGGCACGGAGATAGCGGCGTGGTAGGATCGAGCGCATCCACGTGATTCAGATCGTGGCTTCTATCCAATCCGGGCTCGCCGCGCGGCGGGAACATCAGGAGGCCAGTATGTCTGCAGAGCAGAAGACGTCGCATCGCGGGTTCACCATCATCACCGTTCTCGAACGCCTCTCGAAGGGTCGCGCGCGGCTTTCGGCGAAGGTGCTCGCCAGCGACGAAGATCATAAGCGGCGTCTTGGCGGAAAGAAGCTGTTGCAGGCCAAGCGCTGGTTCGATCACTTTGCCGACGACCTGGCCGCCCCCGTCATCGCAGGCCTCAAACACACCATCGACCTTGAGTTGGCTGCCGCGGCAAAAGCGGCACCGAAGACGGCCGCGAAGCCTGTGGGCGCTGGCGCGAACGCCGCAAAGGTTGCGAAGGTTGAGAAAGCCGCCAAGGCTCACAAGCCCGCCAAACCGACTAAGCCCGTGAAGGCCGCCAAGGCAGAAAAGGTGACAGGAAAGGGCGCACCGAAGTCGACCAAACCTGCCAAGGCAGCGAAGGCAGACACCTCGAAAGTTACCGCGTCCGCAAAATCGGCCGTCGCAGCGAAGTCGGTGAATGGTGCTGCAACGGCGAACGGTGTCGCAAAACCGGTGGCCAGTGGCGTCGCGGCAGCGGCTCGTAAGCGCGCGGCGACGGCTGCATCCAAAGCTCCGGCTCGTTAAATCAGCGCCGCGTGCGCGGCGAAAGCGATACCGAACACGGCGCATGCCTTAGGGCGATGCGCCGTTTTTCATTGCGTCGTTGAATCGTGGCTGAGCGCCGTGGGAGCTTTGAAATTGTCGCAGCGCTGCCGCGCGCGCCTCGATATTGCCGGACATGATGCGACTTATCACGGTGTCCGAAACCTTCGCGGCACACGTCGCATATGTCAGTTATTTCATGTGTTGCAATTGCACCACTTGCGTGCGAATTGTGTCGCCAGCGTGTCAGAATGCACCCGCTTGCAAACGACCCGCGGTGCTTTTCCTTCATATGGAAAGCACCGCGTGTCATTTGGTGAGTACTCCATTGCATATGCGGTTGCAGCATCCCCGGCGCACAGATCGAGGCAGCCGACATTGACAGTGGACGCCCGCACCGGCGGGACAAAAATATAAGACCACTATCAAAGAGGATAAAGATGAAGCGCTTCCAACTCACGGTCCTGGCGGCTGCCAGCTTCGCCGTTGCCACCCCGGCAATGGCCCAGAGCAGCACGAACGTCACGCTGTACGGTGTGATCGACGCGGGCGTTGCATACGTCAACAATGTTGCCACCGGCCTGAACGCCAAGGGTGCGCACAACTTCCAGGCCGTGAGCGGTATTGGTCAGGGCAACCGTTGGGGCCTGAAGGGCACGGAAGATCTGGGCGCCGGGCTGAAGGCCGTGTTCGTGCTGGAGAACGGCTTTAACCTGATGAATGGCACGATGCTGCAAAACAGCCGCATGTTCGGTCGTCAGGCGTATGTGGGTCTGCAAAGCGCACAGGCAGGCACGGTCTCTATCGGTCGACAGTACGACTCGGTGGTCGACTTCGTGAGCCCGATCACGTCGGCCAAGCAGTGGGCCACGCAATATGGCGCGCACATCGGCGACATCGACAACCTGTACAACTCGTTCCGCGTCAGCAACTCGATCAAGTACACGAGCGCGAACTACAGCGGCTTCTCGTTCGGCGCACTGTACGGCTTCAGCAACCAGCCGAACACCGGCGGCGGCACGGGCTTTTCGAACAACAACGCGTTCAGCATCGGCGCTGGCTATGCCAACGGTCCGCTGACGGCTGCGCTCGCCTACATGCACCTGTCCAGCCCGGGCACGACCAACGCCAACGGCGCGGTTTCGAACGACTATTCGAGCGCCACGGACATCTTCTACACGAGCGCCGTCGACAAGCACGACATCGCTGCGGCGGGTGTTTCGTACGCGATTCAGGCGGCAACGGTCGGCTTCGTGTACAGCTACGCCAAGGTGAACTACGTCAATCAATCGTCGATTCGCGTGAACACCTTCGAACTGAACGGCAAGTACCAGTTCACGCCGCGTCTGCTGGCGGGGCTGGCCTTCGTCTACAGCGATGGCAGCGTGAGCGGCGCGACGGCACTGTCGGGCATCAGCAAGGGCACGAAGCCGCGCTGGTTCCAGGTTAACGCAGGCACGACTTACTCGTTCAGCAAGCGCACCGAGACCTATCTGAACGGTGTGTACCAACGGGCTACGGGTGACGCTGTCGTCGCCGCGATCGACAACGTGGGGGGGCCGACGGGCACCGGCGCGCAGTCGCAGATCGCCCTGATCGCCGGCGTGCGTCACAAGTTCTAAGCCGGTTTTTGTCTGCATCCGAGCGGCGTTCGACGCCGCCTGGCAGTGCAAACCTGACTGGCGGGGGAGGGCATATCGAATGCCGTCTCCTGCCGGTGGCGGGCTCCTCCAGCGTGCTGGCGGGTCCGTCGTACATAGCGGGACGTCAAAATGTGTGCGTCTGACGCCCTTTCTGTGTATAATCACGACCTTGCCCAAATTATGGGCATTGCGGGAAGTGGCGCTCACTGACGAACGATGAGCGTGACGCTTCGCCATCAATCAACCGTTCAGCCAGTCTGGAAGGCGCGATACCAGGTATCGATTGCCAATCGGGAGATCGCAGAGGAGGTGAGTCGCGGTCCCGCCGGATGTGGTGTAGTGCAGTCCGTAGCAAGTCCGTTCGTCGCGCCTGGCAGGAGGAATCTCCGGCAGGGCGGGGAATGGCGTCTTTGCGCGGTAAATCAAATTTACGGCTCTTCGGGGCCGAAACACTATTCGAGATATTGCATGACCAAGATCGTTATCAAAGACGGTGAACCCGTTGAAGTTGCACTGCGTCGTTTCCGCCGCGCTATCGACGGCACGGGCCTGATCAAGGAAGTCAAGGCACGCGCTGCTTACGAAAAGCCGACGGCTGAACGCAAGCGCAAGAAGGCTGCTGCCGTGGCCCGTCTGCGTAAGCGTCTGCGCAGCCAGACCCTGAAGAAGAAGATGTACTAAGCACGCCGTTGCGCCGTTCAGGCGCAATGCAGTGCGAAGTCGAAAAACCCGCCATACGGCGGGTTTTTTTATGGGCAGGCGAAGCGAACCGGTTTGCTACACTCCTGTGCATAGCCAATTGGCCGCCTCGCGCCGCGAATATCCCTCGTTCCCCACATAAGCTGATGAAAACGTTGACCTTTGCCGCGCTCGACGCGCTGACCGAACAAGCCACGCAATCGCCCCGTGCGCGCATGAATCAGAACCTGCATGAATCGCTCGACGATTCGATTCAGCGTCTGGCGATTGCGATGGAGCCTTCCACGTACATTCGACCACATCTGCATCACCACACGTGGGAGTTACTGACGGCGCTGCGCGGCCGTTTTGTCGTGTTGACGTTCGACGCGGCTGGCGTCGTGATCGACCGCAAGGTGCTCGGCGAGGACACGAGCGTGATCGAAAGCCCGGTCAAGACGCATCACACGGTGCTGTCGCTCGATCCGGGGGCGGTGATCTTCGAGGTGAAGCACGGCCCGTATCGTCCGTTCGTCGAGGCGGATTACGCCGACTGGTCGGCACCCGCGGATACGCCGGAAGCCGCAGCGTTCATGGAATGGGTCAAGACGGCGCAGGTCGGCGACCGCTGGGCGGCTTAACGTCCTTTGCGTCGTATTGAAGCTTGTCGACGGCTAGGCGACGTGGCGCGTACTGACAGCCCTGTCGCCTTGTTGATGAATTAGCGAGTCCAACCCTGAAACTCGGTGGCCATCGCGAGAAGCGCTTTCGCGGCGGTGTCGACCGTGCGGGGCCAGTCTTGGGAGACGGGCGGCAGTCGGAAATCGTCCGTGTCGGCGAAATAACTCAGGCGCTCCGCGCTGAAGTGCGCATCGTAGCGATCGTCATGATGCGCCGCCGCCAATCGTGACGTTCGCGGTGCGCCCAGATAGCACACCGGCACCCCCAGGCCTTCGGCCAGATGCGCGTGTTCCGCATCCAGCGCGATCACCAGATCGAGATTGTCGATGAGCGATGCTTCGTCGGCCAGATCGTCACAGTCCGTGCGCCAGTCGATCCAGTCGACCGATTCCGGCGGCATGGCCTTGCATACCCCATCTTCCTCCTGACCCAGCGGCACCCAGGAAACGCCCGGCACGCGCAGCAGTGGCGCCAGCGACGTCAGGCCCGAGGCGCTCGCTGACGTACTCGTCAGTTCCGTGCTGTCGATCGCATCCAGTCCAGCCAACCCTACGCAGAAGCCGCGCTGTGCGGCGGCCGCCAGCCGGTCGCGCCAATGTCGCGCGGGGACGGCGGCTACGCGCAGGAATGGACGTCCGGCGTGCGCATTTGCGGCTTGCGGGCCGAGCGTGCGCGCGAGCGAGGCGAGCGCGCAGCGCATGTCCCAGTCCGATACGTCGCGCGGCATGCGCGATAGCACGACGACGCGCTCCCCCATCGACCATTCGATCAGGCGTCGCGTTTTCGCCGGGCAGACAAAACCGACCTTGCCGAAGCGTGCGGATGCGACTTCCAGATGCCTGAGCTGACTGACCAGATCGCTGTCGTGCTCGTTGCCGATGACCAAAAGATGTTGATGGAGCGTATCGCCGCCCCCGGTCCAGTTGGGCAGCGGACAGTCTGGATGCGGGCTGAGCGCTGCGCCGACCTGAGCCCAGGCGTGAGCAACGGCGCTGGCGGCGGGCGCGTTGCCCGCGTTGGGTGTCGTAAGCGAGACAGCGCGCTGCGAAGGCTTCGTCATACGAATCCTGGCATCGAGAGGGGATGAGGAATAGCGGGATTGCGCGGTCGAGCGGCGAGCGCGGCGACGCAACACCTACGAAACATCTGGGTCGTGCTGATGAATGCTTAGGTATTGCTCAGGTAAAGGCCGGGCAAACGGCTTGGCTGATGCGCAAGCGATGGCTTAGGCAAAAACGTAGGCAGCAACTTAGGCACTTTGGGGGGGAGGGCACGTGCGCAATGATAGTGGAGCCGAGGGGCGTGGCTGGGCGGTTGCCTTTGCCGACAGGGCCAATCCATTTGCTGGACGGCAAAATATTTGAGCCTCGAAGCGGACGAGACTCGGCGGAATGGTTCGGACGAATGGAATACGTCGGCATTGCCTGGTGTTGGGGCAGCGCGACCGTGCGGTGTTGAGCGCCGAGACGTGAAATGCCGAGGGGGAGTGCGCAGACGAGGTGAGGCGAACGTAAAACCGTCCCTCAAACCTGCCGAAAAGACAGGTCTGAGGGGCGGCGAATTGCGTAAGGGAGATTACTTCTTCTTGCGCGTGGCCTTCTTGGTCGGTGCGGGTGCGTCGTCGTCCTGGACGGAGAGTTGACCACCTGTGCCGAGGCCACCGGCGACGGTTTGCTGCTTGTAGTTCTTGACGGCGCGCACGACGTTGTTATACGAGTCGGTGAACGCTGCCACGATGACCTTGCCTTCGGCGGTGTTCGAGTAGCCGCCGAGCGAGCCGCCGGCCGAGCTGCCGACGATACGGCCGAGGGCACCGAAGTCCATGGCGGTGGCGCTGCCTTCAGCGGCGGCGATCTGCACGCTGGAGCGGTTATCGATGACGGTCAGCATGGTGCTGGCTTCTTTCGAGTTCATGCTGCCTGCGAGCGCGCCGATGGCTGCGCCGATGCCGCCGGGCAGAAGGCCGGCGATGCTGGCACCGGCACCGCCGGCGTTATTGTTCGTAAAGGTGATCGACGGGCTCAGTGCGTAGTCGGCGGAGACCATCGTGCCCTTGCCGAAGTTGGACTTGTTGCGCAGTTCGCCAGATTCTTGCAGGGCGCGTTCGCCCATGATCGTGTTCATGCCGCGGCCGCGATCAACGATTACGAAGCAGTTCGACTGCTGGACGAGCAGCTTGAGCACCGGCACGGTCGAGCCGAGCTTGTATTGGCCGGTCAGCACGCCGTACCAGGGGGCGGAGGTGTCTTCGATGACCGCCATGGTGCCCAGCGGGCGATCGCACTTTTCAAGCGTTTGGTTAGCGTTTTCGGAGTTCGCGCCGCCGGCCGATCCGGTGGCGGCCGTTTTGGCGCTGCTGCTCCCCTGGTTTATGGTCGAGCAACCCGCCATGATGCCGGCTGCAAGCAGCAGGCCGGTGATTTTTACGAGATGGTGTGCCATTTTCCTAGTTCTTTAGAATGTTGTTCTGGAAATTGGCGGCGCTGCCGCACCCGCTTTTGTGACGGATTTGGCCCAGTCGGTGACGCCGCCTAATGCCAGGAGTCCAAAAAAGCAGGAGTGAAATCGATTTACGGTAGGACTCCTATGCTGAAATGCTCCGTAAGAACATTCCGCGCCGCATGCTAGCACGTGCGTAAATTGCGTAGCCCCTATAAAAAATGGTGGGGATTACGAACGGATTAAGGCACTGCTTTCGTGGGGCTTAGGTAAGGATTAAGGGAAAACCACGAGATGATGGAGCGCGGGTGAGCGGTGGGCATGTCGGAGCATGATTTCGTATGGAGTCATGACAATTCGTAAGCCGAATTGGCGTTGAATGTTGCGAGCGTAATGGAGAAAAAACGACCTTGCGCAGCAGATGTTGTACGGGACAATGTGCAGCGTTAACCGTAGTTCCACGACGCTAACAAACGAGGAGAGATATGGGTAGCCTAAGCATTTGGCATTGGTTGATTGCGTTGCTGTTCACGATATTTTTCCTGTATCCCTATGCGCGCATCATTCGCCGCGCCGGGTTCTCGCGCTGGTGGGTGTTGGTTGCTTTTGTGCCCCTTCTCAATATCGTGATGATCTGGGTGTTCGCTTTCGTTCAGTGGCCATCGCTGGAAAAGAAGTCGAGCGCCCCTTATTGACGTCTTGGCACTGCAATTTGTGTGAACGCAAAAATGCCCCGTCCGACAAACGCCGGACGGGGCATTTTGCTAAATCTCATGAAACGCGGGACGCAAAATTGGTCCCCCCGACAGGAATCGAACCTGTATCTAGCGCTTAGGAGGCACTCGTTCTATCCATTGAACTACAGGGAGAGACTGGATTCTATCCACTGGCGATACGTCCTTTGAAATCAAAGGCATCGCCTTATTCCACGGGGCTTTCCGGACGGTAGTGACACCCCTACAGTATCACTCCAGATCACTCCGCAACCTGCTGTTTCACGTCGCCGTTGCTACACTTTTGCTACAGCAAGGAGGGCGACAGTGGCATCGATTGTGCAGATAGGAACGCGTTGGCGCGCTCAGGTCCGACGCGAGGGCAAGAGTATATCAAAAACGTTTCGTACAAAGGCGCAGGCCTCAACATGGGCACGCGAAATTGAGGTAGCGGTTGATGAAGGGCGGAATCTGGACAAGGTCTCGGCCAAGACGCTGGTGCCATCGATCATTGCGCACTACCGGGTTTTGCGTGAGGAATCGAAGCGTCCGGTGCGGGAGAAGTCGACGGAGGATTACACGCTGAAGCAGCTCGCCGAGCACTTCAATGGGGTCACGATAGCTGAACTCACACCGAAGACGCTTGTGAAGTTCGCTCAGGCACGGCATAGGGCCGGGGCAGGGGCGGCGACGGTGAATATGGATATCTCGAAGCTCGGGACGGTGCTGCGGCATACGGCGAGTTTCTTGGGGGTGTCAGAAATTCCGTGTTCAAGGCGGGGTTGAGGTTTACACGGATGGCCGGACGAAACGATCCTCGTAAAGGATAGCGAATTGGTTCATAGCTGTCTTCCAATCTTGAGCGGCGCGGCCCCAATCTGCGGTGATGTTACGCAGCGCCAGCCAGATCAGCTTTGTTGCCGCATCATCGGTTGGGAAATGGCCTCGGGTCTTGATGATCTTGCGAAGCTGCGAGTTGATGTTCTCAATAGCGTTCGTTGTGTAGATCACCCGGCGCACAGCGGGCGGGAACGCGAAGAACGGAATGACACGATCCCAGGCATTGCGCCACGCGGCACTGACCGGCGGGAATTTCTGGCCCCACGGCCCTTGGGAAAATGCGTCCAATTCGGCCAGAGCCGCCTCGGCGCTTGGTGCCGTATAGATCGGCTTGATTGCGGCGGCCAGCCCCTTACGATCCTTCCAGCTCGCGTAATCCAAACTGTTGCGGATCAGGTGGACGATGCACGTTTGCAACGTCGTCGCTGGAAACAC
This sequence comes from Pandoraea oxalativorans, assembly GCF_000972785.3. Classification (NCBI taxonomy): domain Bacteria; kingdom Pseudomonadati; phylum Pseudomonadota; class Betaproteobacteria; order Burkholderiales; family Burkholderiaceae; genus Pandoraea; species Pandoraea oxalativorans. The sequence continues at coordinate 3,733,828 of NZ_CP011253.3, read as the reverse complement.
CGCGGCTAACGCCTCGGGCATGCCTTTGAGGCCGTCAGTCACAGCAATCAGGATGTCGCCCACGCCGCGCGTTTTCAGATCGTTGAACACTTTCATCCAGAACTTGGCCCCCTCGGTGTTCTCGATCCACAGGCCCAGGATGTCGCGCGTGCCGTCGGGCAGAATGCCCAGCGCGAGATAAATGGCCTTGTTACGCACGACGGCATCCTCGCGGATCTTCACGCGCAGCGCGTCGAAGAACACGACCGGATACATCGGCTCAAGTGGCCGAGCCTGCCACGCCGTGACTTCAGCCATCACTTCGTCAGTGACTGAGCTGATGAACTCGGGCGAGACCTCGGTGCCGTACTGCTCCAGAACAAAGCCCTGAATCTCGCGCACGGTCATACCCCGGGCGTACATGGCGACTATCTTGTCGTCGAAGCCTGTAAAGCGTCGTTCGTGTTTGGGGATCAACAGTGGTTCGAAGCTGCCATCACGGTCGCGGGGCACCCCGATGCGAATCGGGCCGCCTTCAGTCAGAACCGTCTTGGCGCCTTTGCCATTGCGCTGATTGGTCACGCTGGCCGGTTTGGCCGCGCCAGGCGCGTAGCCGAGATGGTGATTGAGCTCGCCCCCCAGCGCGCGTTCTATGAGCGCCTTCTTGAGCGCAAGCGTCGCGGCGTGGATGGCTTCGGCCGTCATCGGGCCGTTACCGAATTGTTCAAGCAATTCAGCGGGAATTGCCGGTAGCTCTACCGGCGGGGTCTTCGGTTTGCGAGGCATAGTCACTCCTTGGCGACATGTTATGCCTCAAACACGAAATTAATGACAGGCCCAGTTTCTTGGACTTCGACTTGCCCGACGTGATTGGCAAGGCTCGGCCAATGCTTCATCACCTGAGGTTGATCGGCGCTGCAGGGGTAATGCCCCCGTTTTCCACGGTCAGCAGAAGTAGAAACTAAGCGACCATGGCAAGCCGCTGCTTCGGGGTAAAACCGCCCAATGCCATATTCGGGCGCTCGTGATTGTAAATCCACATCCAGTCGGCCGCCGCTTCGCGAACCTGCTCCAGGTCCTCCCACAGGTACTGCGACAGCCATTCGTATCGCGCAGTCCGGTTGAACCGTTCGATATACGCATTCTGCTGCGGCTTGCCCGGCTCGATGTATTCCAGCCGGATGCCTTGCTTCTGCGTCCATGTCACGATGGCCGCACTCAAATATTCCGGGCCGTTGTCGCACCGGATGACCTTCGGCTTGCCTCGCCATTCCATATGCTGCTTCAGCGTGCGAATCACCCGCTCGGATGGCAACGAGAAATCCACCTCGATGCCCAGCGCCTCGCGGTTGAAATCATCAATCACGTTCAGCGTCCGGATACTGCGCCCGTCAACCAGTTGGTCATGCATGAAGTCCATCGACCACACTTCATTGATGGCCTCCGGTACCGATAGCGGCTGCGGCGTTTCGCGCACCAGCCGCTTTTTCGGCTTGATGCGCAGGTTCAGCTCCAGCTCCCGGTAAATCCGGTAAATGCGCTTGTGGTTCCAGCCGAATCCCTTCACATTACGCAGGTAGAAGTAGCACAGCAGAAAACCCCAGTTGCGATGGCAGCCCGTAATACGCAGTAGCCAGTCGGCAATCTCTTCGTTCTCCGTGTTCAACTTCGCCGCGTACCGGTAGCACGACTCGCTGATGCCGAGCACCGCGCACGCCACACGAATTGACACGCGCCGCTGTTGCACAACTTGCTTTGCCATCTCGCGCCGACGAGATGGCTTCAGAACTTTTTTTGCAGGGCCTCCGAGGCAATCTCAGCCTTGAGCTTCTCCTCGATGTACATCTTGCGAAGCCGGGTATTCTCCGCCTCCAGCTCCTTCATGCGCGACATCATCGACGCGTCCATGCCGCCGTACTTCGAGCGCCACTTATAAAACGTTGCCGAACTGATGCCCAGTTCTCGGCACAGCTCCGGCACCGCCAGCCCAGCCTCCGCGCGCTTGAGCGCCTCCAGTATCTGGCTGTCCGTGAATCTCGACTTCTTCATCTGCAGAACTCCCTCTTAACGAGAAAATTCTACTTCTCCTAGCGGTGGATTTCAGGGGGCATTACCCAGGGAAGCGGGAGCGGCGGCCGACTGCTGACGAGATCGCGAGAATCATGGCGTGGGATCGGGAGCATCCGCAATCCACATTGCCGTTGTCAGACGTCATCGAGATCAACGGTCAGTCGGGATTTCGACGCGGCGAGATCTTCCGAATTGAATGGCGTGATCTAGACGAGGTCAATCGGATGGTTCTGGTGCGAGACCGCAAAGATCCGCGCAACAAGGCTGGAAATCACAAATGGGTGCCGCTGATTGGCACTTCGCTTGATGTGATCAAGCGGCAACCCCGGGGCGATGGAGAGCCGCGCATTTTCCCGTTTTCCCCTCAGACGGCTAGCAAATACTTCAAGATGGCGTGCGATTCCGAAGGTATTCATGACTTGCGCCTGCACGATTTGCGCCACGAGGCTACAAGTGCGCTTTTTGAAGCGGGCTGGGGGATAGCCGAGGTCGCTGGCGTTACCGGGCACAAGGACTGGCGACATTTGAAGCGCTATATGAATTTGCAGCCCGCCGACTTGGCAGAGAAGGGGAAGTTGCTTCCTTTCCGCAAGCGCTCCGCAGCGTGAGCCGGCATTCGCATCCGTCATTGCTCCGTGCAGCCAGTCAGACTCTTAACGCCGATCAGTCCGACGTGCGTTCTTCAGGCGCGGGGCGTGTCGCCAGCGCTCGTATGATTTGCATCGTGAATTTGTATACGACAATTGCGACGATCAGCTGCACTATCATCTGGGCGGCGATGTGAAAGTCTTCGGGCGTCTCATTGCCAACCCACAGGTATAGCCTAATGAAGGCACCGTCGAAACGCTGAAGTGAACCGCCCCGGATTTTGTGGAGATACCGTCTTGCCCGTCAAGCGATTGCGACGTAGTTCGCCCGATAAGGCTGTCGTGTCTTCAGAACGCCGAAACACAGATGCACAAGCTTACGCATTGCAGCGCCGAGTATAGACATGGTGGATTTGCCACGCGCTGCCAAGCGTTCACACAATGCCTTGATGTGGGGGTTATAGCGTTTAGCGACGACGGCCGCCATGTAGAGAGTTGCCCGTACCTTGGGCGGCCCGGCCTTCGATAAACGTGAAGGGCCCTGGATCGACGATCCCGACTGCCTCTGCACCGGCACCAGGCCGAGATACGCCGCAAGTTGTTCTGCAGAATCGAAGTGGCGCGCGTGCATGATGGCAAGCAGCGTGCGGCCTACCTGAGGGCCAACTGCCGGGATACTTTGCAGCAGCATCAAGTTTGCTTTAAGGCCCGGATGGGCAGCAATGTGATCATCGATCTCGCGTTGCAGGCTGGCTAAATGGCGCTCCAAAAACTCGATCGTCTCGAGAATCGAATGCAGGACTAGCGCCGTTGGAGCCGTGATTTCCGCTTTCTCATGCCGGTTGCGCTCACGCTGAAGATCTTGTGCAAGCGCTTCACGGCGCGCCATCAGTGCTTGAAGTATGCGAGCCTCGGGCGCTGGAGGACTCCAGCGCATTGGCTGTGCGTGCATCGCAAAGCGCGCTAACACGTGGCTGTCTACCATGTCGTTCTTCGTGCGCACGCCCATTCCCGTCGCAAAAGCACGCACCTGCGCAGGATTAACGACAGACACGGAGAGCCCGGCATCGTGCAGGCCACACGCGGCCATCTCGTGATAGACGCCGGTACCTTCGAGCGCGACATGTACGTGGCTCGGCTCGGTGTGTCTCTTGCCCAACCAGCCCAACAGATCGGTTAGGCCGGCGCGGCTATTGGCAACAACCTTCGTACTACGCTTGCCGTTTGTCATGTCCAGCAGGCAGCAATCCAGCTTGGCTTTGGCAACATCAATACCGAGGTAGAACATCAATTTGATCCTTAATCGAGGAATCAATACCAACTCACCCACTTGCCTTGTACATACAGGGTCCACGCCCTTGGCTACCGTTCAGTGTCTGTGCTGGTGAGGGCGAGGCGAAGGGCATTATCTCCACAGCAAGGTCCAAGCCTTCAGGCTCCAAACATGCTCACTTCACCTCATGTGACGGTAGCGGAAATTTTCAAGCTAGTTGTCGCCTCCACGAATAAATTTCAGGCGGCCTTTCTCTCCTGACTACGGCGCTGTGCGGCGACGTCCTGGTGGTCGATGCGATCCGGGTTCAGGTGCACAGCATCGACGCGCTGCCAGTTGCGCGTGCGGCCTTTCCAGCGCAGCGGGTGGCGTTGCCGGGCGGCCTCATAAAGCGCTGCTCGTCGATCCAAAATGGTCTGGTCGAGATTGGCATGGCGCTGCGCCGGCGTCACGAACCGGATCGCGCTGTGACGGTGCTCTTCGTTATACCAGCGCACCAGCGCGCCCACCCAGGTGCGTGCGGCGAGCAGGGTGTCAAATGCCCTCAGCGGGTAAGTCGGCCGGTACTTTAGGGTCTTGAACAACGATTCAGAATAAGGGTTGTCGTTGCTCACGCCCGGGCGGCTGAGCGAGTGCATGACGCCCAGCGTCTGGAGGGTGGCGAGCATCGTCGCACCTTTCATCGGGCCGCCGTTGACGCCCTTCTAAAGGTCAAGAGGTAAATTGGGTCTGCGCGATCTGGCGGTAACGTTGCCGGATGGCGTAGAAGACCTCTCGTGCGATATAGCGCTTGAGGCATCGAATCGCTTCAAGCTTTGAGTGGCCCTCGCTGACGCGTTTGGCGACATAGGCTTTTGTGCGATCGTCGGTTCGCAATCGACCGATGGCGATAATGTGCAGGGCGCTGTTGGCCGCGCGATCTCCACCGCGATTCAGTCGATGTCGTGTCACCTTGCCAGAAGACGCCGGGACGGGACTCACTCCACAGAGGGCGGCGAAGCTGGCCTCTGACTGAAGCCGGTCGCTGTTGTCGCCAGCGGTCAGTAGCAGTTGCGAAGCGGACTCATAGCCAATTGAATACCGGGAGACCAGATCGGGGGCGAGTTCATCGACCAGAGCCGCGATCATGACATCGAGGTCGGCGATCTCGTCGTGCAACTCGAGATACCGACGCCCCAGTGATTTTAATGCAATCCGGTTGGCAGAGATCAGGCTCCGATAGTCAGACAGATCGGGACGCCACGCGGCCAATGTTCGAATAAGCTGCATCCGTGTCATCTTGCGCAGCGATTCGCGTAACTCGTCAGGCGCGCTGATGATGGTACTGTGAATTAGTTGCAATGCAACGCGCCTCGCGGAGATGGCGGTCTTCCGGCAGACTTTCAGAACGCGCAGCGATTCAATCATGCCGTCGCGTGTCTTGGGCGTGACTGTACGCACACCAGCAAAGGCAGCATGCGCCGCGTTGCAAGCGTCCAGCGTGTCGTCCTTGCCGCGTTTGCGCCGGTCGCTCCTGTCGGGTGCCGTGACCTCAAGCACCGTTACGTGGGCCAGTTGAAGGTAGCGAAGCAAGCCCGCTCCGTAGGAGCCGGTGCATTCGACGCCAACCCGGGCAAGCTCTCCGAATGAGCGCATCCAGAGCAGCATCTGTTTGTAGCCATGCCGCGTGGTAGGGAAGCATTCACTGCCGAGCAGACGATCGTGTTCGTCAACGACAGCTGCAACATGCACGTCCTTATGGGTATCCACGCCGCCCACAACGTTGCGATATCCAGAAATAGCCGGTTCTTCTTTCATGAGCCTTGCTCCGGTTGCCGATGAGATTGAGGCGATTTCACCGGCATCGAGTACCTGGACAAGACAGTAAAGCGACAGAGCGTCAGGCCCTTCTTGAGTCACACGTATCGACGAGGCGAAACCTCGCCGCTCGGCGGTTCCGGACGATCGACAGGTCAGGGGAAAGACACTACGTCGATCGGAATGTGGGTCAGGTCGCCCGGAACGCTTTACGGCACCAAAAGTCGCCGGACAGCCCTCATTGAAAGCCGCGAGAAGCCCGGAAACATCTGATACCCGTATTCTTACTATCCGAATGCAGAATCACCTGGTCGGGTGGTATCGCTTCGCGCGCACACAGGTCCTTGAGCACTTCACTGGCCAGTGCGCTGCTTTCCTGCGCATAGACCTGCCAACCAACGATCTTTCGGCTGAACACGTCCAGAAACAGGTACAGATAAAAATACTGCCCGCGAACCGTGCTCGGCAGATAGGTGATGTCCCAGCTGTACAACTGGTTCGGCGCACGCGCGCACACCGCACGGGGCTTGCTATGGGCCTGGGCTGGCCGTTCGCTGCGCCGGTGGGCGAGTTGCTTCTCGGCCTTCAGGACCCGGTAGAAAGTCGATTCCGAGGCAATATAGCGTTGCTGATCTGCCAAGCGCGGCACGATCTGGCTGGGCGGCAGATGACCCAATTCGGCCGAGTTCGCCACCGCCAGAAGCTCGGCGCGCTCCTCGGCGCTAAGCTTATGGCGCGGCTCGTGGTGTCGTAATGTGCGCCGGTCCACTGCGTCAGGTTCGCCGCGCTGCCAGCGCTGAACGGTGCGGGCACTGAGCCCCAGAATGACGCACGCGCGTGCTTGGCGAGCCCCGGCCCGAGTCGCCTCGGTGATCAGACCAATCAATACTTTGCGCTGCTCAGACGACGTCATTCGGCCTCGTCCCCGAGCAGCGCACGGTACTTTTTTTGCAGCACCAGTAGCGCCGCAGCCTCAGCCAGCGCCTTCTCCTTGCGCTTCAACTCGCGCTGCAGTTCAACATTGGCCTGCTTCAGAACCCGCACCTCTTGGGCGCTTTCGCGCCGGCTATCACCGTTTCTGCCCGCGGCACAGAACTGCGCTCGCCACTGCGCGAGATGATGCGCAAACAAGCCGCGCTCCCGGCACCAGCCATGCAAGGCTTCGTCGACCAGACCATGGCTCTCCTGCAAGGCCATTAGCCGTTCCTCCAGCGACCAATCTTCCGGTCGTTTTGCGTGTGCAGAGCCCGAGCTCCGATTCGCGGCAGCGGCGCCTCTCATCCATTTCCTCAATGTCAGTACGTTCACGTTCAATTCGTCGGCCACCGCGCCAACCGTGCGGCTCCCACGCCGCAGGACCTTCGACAGCGCTTGCTCCTTGAACTCGACAGAATACGTTTGTTTCACTTTCAACTTACACCTCTGACGCTACTTAATAAGGAAGTTCAGAGGCGACAACTAGTATGACGCCGGGGGGTAGCTAACCATCACGAAGACGAAGATACAAGGCTCCAACTCTTGAGAGAATGGAGCCATGAACAAGAGATCGAGCAAGTTTTCCCCGGAAGTCCGGGAGCGCGCAGTGCGCCTGGTGCGCGAGCAGCGTAGCGAGCATCCGTCGCTGTGGGCGGCGGTCGAGTCGATTGCGCCGATGATCGGCTGCACGCCGCAAACGCTGAACGATTGGGTCAAGCGCGACGAGATCGATAACGGCGAACGTGCCGGCCTGAGCGCGAGCGAGCGTGATCGCCTGAAGGCGCTGGAGCGCGAGAACAAGGAATTGCGCAAGACCAACGAGATTCTCAAACTGGCCAGCGCGTTTTTCGCCCAGGCGGAGCTCGACCGCCGTATCAAGTCCTGAAAGCCTTCATCGATCAGCATCGCGACACCTTCGGGGTCGAGTCGATCTGCAAGGTTTTGCGGATTGCCCCGTCGGGTTACTGGCGCCATGCTGCCCAGCTTCGCGATCCATCCAAGCGCTGCGCCCGAGTCAAGCGTGACGACGTGCTGTGCCCGGAAATCCAGCGTGTCTGGCACGCCAACATGCGGGTCTACGGCGCAGACAAGGTCTGGAGGCAGATGAACCGGGAGCAAATTCGGGTGGCCCGCTGCACGGTCGAGCGACTGATGCAGCGGCTGGGATTGCAAGGCGCGGTGCGCGGCAAACGGGTTCGCACAACGATTCCCGATGTCTCGGCACCTCGCCCGCTGGACCGGGTCAATCGCCAATTCAAAGCCGACCGGCCGAATCAGCTCTGGGTTTCCGATTTCACCTACGTTTCGACGTGGCAGGGCTGGCTGTACGTGGCGTTCGTCATCGACGTGTTTGCACGACGCATCGTTGGCTGGCGGGTGAGTCGTACCATGCGCACCGACTTCGTACTCGATGCGCTTGAACAAGCGCTGTATGCCCGCCAACCGGGCGACGACGGGACGCTGATCCATCACTCCGACAGTAAGAATACGGGTATCAGATGTTTCCGGGCTTCTCGCGGCTTTCAATGAGGGCTGTCCGGCGACTTTTGGTGCCGTAAAGCGTTCCGGGCGACCTGACCCACATTCCGATCGACGTAGTGTCTTTCCCCTGACCTGTCGATCGTCCGGAACCGCCGAGCGGCGAGGTTTCGCCTCGTCGATACGTGTGACTCAAGAAGGGCCTGACGCTCTGTCGCTTTACTGTCTTGTCCAGGTACTCGATGCCGGTGAAATCGCCTCAATCTCATCGGCAACCGGAGCAAGGCTCATGAAAGAAGAACCGGCTATTTCTGGATATCGCAACGTTGTGGGCGGCGTGGATACCCATAAGGACGTGCATGTTGCAGCTGTCGTTGACGAACACGATCGTCTGCTCGGCAGTGAATGCTTCCCTACCACGCGGCATGGCTACAAACAGATGCTGCTCTGGATGCGCTCATTCGGAGAGCTTGCCCGGGTTGGCGTCGAATGCACCGGCTCCTACGGAGCGGGCTTGCTTCGCTACCTTCAACTGGCCCACGTAACGGTGCTTGAGGTCACGGCACCCGACAGGAGCGACCGGCGCAAACGCGGCAAGGACGACACGCTGGACGCTTGCAACGCGGCGCATGCTGCCTTTGCTGGTGTGCGTACAGTCACGCCCAAGACACGCGACGGCATGATTGAATCGCTGCGCGTTCTGAAAGTCTGCCGGAAGACCGCCATCTCCGCGAGGCGCGTTGCATTGCAACTAATTCACAGTACCATCATCAGCGCGCCTGACGAGTTACGCGAATCGCTGCGCAAGATGACACGGATGCAGCTTATTCGAACATTGGCCGCGTGGCGTCCCGATCTGTCTGACTATCGGAGCCTGATCTCTGCCAACCGGATTGCATTAAAATCACTGGGGCGTCGGTATCTCGAGTTGCACGACGAGATCGCCGACCTCGATGTCATGATCGCGGCTCTGGTCGATGAACTCGCCCCCGATCTGGTCTCCCGGTATTCAATTGGCTATGAGTCCGCTTCGCAACTGCTACTGACCGCTGGCGACAACAGCGACCGGCTTCAGTCAGAGGCCAGCTTCGCCGCCCTCTGTGGAGTGAGTCCCGTCCCGGCGTCTTCTGGCAAGGTGACACGACATCGACTGAATCGCGGTGGAGATCGCGCGGCCAACAGCGCCCTGCACATTATCGCCATCGGTCGATTGCGAACCGACGATCGCACAAAAGCCTATGTCGCCAAACGCGTCAGCGAGGGCCACTCAAAGCTTGAAGCGATTCGATGCCTCAAGCGCTATATCGCACGAGAGGTCTTCTACGCCATCCGGCAACGTTACCGCCAGATCGCGCAGACCCAATTTACCTCTTGACCTTTAGAAGGGCGTCAGGGGATCGCAATATGTTTCCATTCGGTACACCGAGCGACTTGCCCAAGCGGGCATTGAGCCATCGGTCGGCAGCCGCGGCGACAGCTATGACAACGCCCTGGCGGAAACGATCAACGGTCTATACAAAACGGAACTGATTCACCGGCGAGCGCCTTGGAAAACGAAGGAATCCGTCGAGCTCGCCACCCTGGAATGGGTAGCCTGGTACAACCATCATCGGCTGATGGAACCGCTGGGCTATATCCCGCCAGCCGAGGCTGAGGCAAACTACTACAGGCAACTCAGAAATACTGCTGAAGCGCCTGCGTTAACTTAAACCAACCGGCCTCCTCTGGGCGGCGACAATTATCTTGGCCGGTCGTTGACGATTGTTTTGGCCGGTGGTGAGGCGTTGGAGGCGGCGTAGCCGCCGGAGACGACGAGCCACCGGCGACGCCGGGTCGACGGGGCTTAGGATGAACTGACCGAAGCTTGAGGAAGCGGTCAGCTCATGTCTGGAACCCGCATTACCGACCAACAGGTTCGTCTCTACATGAACAAGCGCAAACACCACCCGCAGGAAGTCGCGGCCGCCAAGACCGGCATCAGCGTGCGTACGGCACGCCGTATCGAACGTGACGCCACTTTGCCATCCCAGAAGCCGCGGCATTCCTGGCGGACCCGTCCCGATCCGTTTGTCGACGTCTGGGACCGCGAAGTCGTGCCGCTGCTGCGTAACTCGCCCCACCTGATGGGCATCACGGTCTTACGCAAGCTGCAAGATGATCACCCGGATCGTTATCCCGATAGTATGCGGCGCACGCTGGAGCGGCGTATTCGCCAGTGGCGCGCTCTCGAGGGCCCCACTCAAGAGGTGTTCTTCCCGCAGGAGCATCAGCCCGGTGTGCGCGGACTGTCGGACTTCACTGATATGAGCAAGCTGTGCGTGACGATCGGTGGCGCCCCGTTCGGTCACCGGCTGTATCACTTCGTGCTGGCGTTCTCGCGCTGGGAGTACGCGAACGTGGTTGAGGGGGGCGAGAGTTTCGAAGCCCTCGCGGCCGGATTGCAGAACGCGCTATGGCAGGCGGGCGGCTGTCCCCGTGAACATCGATCTGACAGCCTGTCGGCCGCCTTCAAGAACCTGACGGAGCAGGAGGACTTCACGGCGCGTTACGCAGCGCTGCTCGACCATTACGGCATGAATGGCACGCGCAACAATCGCGGCCTGGGCCATGAGAACGGCAGCGTGGAATCCTCGCATCGGTATCTGAAGGAAGCGCTCGAGCAGGCATTGATGCTTCGCGGCCATCGTGACTTCGCTGACCGGCCTGCCTACGATGAGTTCGTACGCGAGGTGGTGATGCGTCGAAACCGGCGCAACGCCGCAGCGTTTCGCATCGAGCGCGCACAGCTGCAGGATCTGCCTGAACGTCGTACCACTGACTTCGTCGAGGAAGAGGCACGCGTGACCCGCTGCAGCACGTTCACCGTGCGCGGGATCCTCTACAGTGCGCCGTCGCGCCTGATCGGCCACCGCTTGAAGGTGCGGGTCTACGGTGACCGGCTCGACTGCTACCTGTCCGGCGCACTGGTGCATAGCACCCCGCGAGGCTCCCGTGCCGCCGACAACCGCCACGCGCTTGATTACCGACACTTCATCGACTCGCTGCGACGCAAGCCACAAGCGTTCAAAGGGCTCGCGTTTCGTGACGCACTGTTTCCTCGCGAGGCCTACCGCCGGACCTGGGAGCGGCTGGAGGCGCAACTGACGCAACGGCAGGCCTGCAAGACCATGGTGGGTCTGCTTGAACTCGCGGGCCACCACGGCGTTGAGGCGTTATTGGCCGAACGGCTTGATGCGTTGCTCGCAGCAGGCGAGCTGCCCGATCTAAAGCAGTTGTGCAATGAATTCGCGCCGCGTCAGGCCCTATGTCCCGAGGTGGTGGTCGAGATGCCGCCCGTTGCGCTCTATGACGAGCTTCTCGACAAGGTGGCAGCATGAACGCCCCTGCCCACGACAACGGCCGTCTGGCCCTGATGTTGAACGAGTTACGCCTGCCGACGATCGGCAGGCTATGGCCCGAGTTCGTTGAGCGCTCTGACAAGGAAGGCTGGCCCGCTACGCGATTGCTTGGGGCGCTGCTTGAGCACGAACTGGCCGAACGCGCCAAACGACGCATTGAGCGGCACCGTACCGAGTCGCATCTGGACCCGACGAAGACGCTTGCTACCTTCGACTTCGGCATGGTGCCGATGGTCTCGAAGGCGCATGTTACGGCGCTGGCCACCGGAGAATCCTGGCTGGAGAAAGGCGCCACAATTCTCCTGTTCGGCCCGCCGGGCGGCGGCAAGAGTCATTTGGGCTCAGCCCTCGGTCATGCGTTGATCGACGCCGGTTATCGCGTGCTGTTCACGCGCACCGCTGAACTTGTCCAGAAGCTCCAGGCCGCGCGCCAAAGCCTGCAACTGCCGTCCGCGCTCGCGAAGCTCGATCGCTTCGATCTCATCATCCTGGATGACCTGTCATACGCTCGCAAGGACCAGGCCGAAACCAGCGTGCTGTTCGAGCTGATCGCCGAGAGATATGAGCGCAAAAGCCTGCTGATTACGGCCAACCAGCCCTTCTCTGGATGGAACGATGTCTTCCCTGATCCGGGCATGACGATCGCCGCTATCGACCGGCTCGTCCATCACTCGACGATCTTCGAGCTCAACGTCGAAAGCTATCGCCGTCGTAAGGCCAGCGACAAACAAAGCGCCCGCCGGCGTCAATTACCTAACGACAATTGCGAAGGAGGAACGACAACTATGGCCTCTTAACCAGCGACAACTACACCCGTTGACCGGCCAAGATAGTTGTCGCTGACCGGCCATGCTGCTTGACGCTTATATGAACGCCGCCCGGCTTGCAAGGTAATATCGTTGTGACATTGGACGAGAATTTGGTTGCAGGCTTATATCCGGCGTCTGCAGGCCAGCCTGCGCGCCCTGATGGAATTCGCCAAGAACGACCTCTACTGTCTAGCGCGCTCGAAGCGCACAGCGTCAATCAGGCTTACGTTCTTGCGGACCAACCTGTCTCGCCATCACATCGTTATCGACCTTCGCAACCTGTCTGCGTGACTCGTGCTCGATACCCCTGCTTTTCAGCTAGCCCTTTGTGCTGCGTAGTCTGTCTGGTAAGTTTTGTCGTGCGCGAGTAACGACCACGCTGTTCGCGCCATCTTGTTTGCCAGCGCGACGGCAACCACATTCGTAGGCCGACGCAGGGACAGTTGCTCGCTCCAGGCGCCCTTGCTCCTGCTCTTGAACATGACCGCTCGTGCACCGTGAATCAGTAGCATGCGTATATAGCTGTCGCCGCGCTTGCTTATGCCGCCCAACCGTACCTTGCCGCCTGTACCGCTTTGCCTGGGAACCAGGCCGAGGTACGCGGCAAGCTCACGTCCGGATTTGAATGCAGCAGGATCGCCGATCGTCGCGACCAGGGCTGTCGCCGTCAATGGTCCGATACCTGGAATCGTAGCGACCCGCTGACATGCCGCCTCCTGTCGTTGCCAGGCAACGATCTGTCTCTCGAGTTTCCTGATCTCGCCGTCGATCCGCTCGATGTGCTGAAGCTGGTCGCGCAGCGCATCGAACAACGTGCCCGGAACGACCTCTTCGATTTCATGTAGTCGCTCGCGGACCTCGGCAAGGCCGGCGACGCGACCCGCTTTGAGCGTCACGCCAAATTCGTACAGCAGGCCGCGCAACTGGTTGACTTGCATGGTACGTGACTTGACTAGCAGTGAACGCATGCGATGCAGGGCCAGCGTGGCCTGCTGATCCGCTGTCTTCGGTGCTACCGAACGCATGCCGGGTTGCTGTGCTGCCGTCCAGATCGCACGAGCGTCCGTCGCATCGGTCTTGTTATTCTGGACGAACGGGCGGATGAATCTCGCATGCAGCAATACGACTTCATGACCCAGCGCTACGATCTTGCGTGCCCACCAGTGCGCACTTCCGCAGGCTTCCAAAGCCACCCGTCCGGCCGGTCGCTGGCCAAGAAATTCTATAACCTGTTGCTTCGTGAACCGCCGGTTCACAATCTCTCCCGTTTCCGTTTCGACCCAATACATCTGGAAAGCCCGCTTTGCAATGTCGAGCCCGAACGTCGTAGTATTCATGATGGTCCCTCCGTTCCTCAAGTGGTCGCGACACCTCCACTTTGGCACATTGATGCCATTCGGTTCTGGAGGGACCCAACACTCCCAAAGTCACTTCCGTGTCCGGGGCCTGAATCCAGCGCGAAGGGAGGGCGGCGTTCATACCATCTGTCTACTCCTCGAAAGCCGGGGCGATTCAAGTTGCTTCCATCGCTTATTCACGTGTCTGGCGAGGGTGCGATTGCGAAGCACTGTCTTGAAGACCCGCTCTGCGTTGAGATTCATGACTTCGCGAGCTTGGCGCCAATGATGCTTTCAAACGGAAAACCTGTGTGGAGGCTGACAAAAGAGGACACCGAGTGGCAAGGGCACGTCTGGGATCAGAGATCCGCTGCCATGGGGGATTTCAAAGAGCGTTTTTTCAAACTCGCGAAGTTGGCTTTTGCATAATTTAGAAAAGTATGGATGAAAATTGGTCATACGGGGTGGTAGCGTTCGTCGATATTCTTGGCTTTTCGGCACTAGTCTCATCGGATTCCAGGTCAATCCGCCCAAAGCATTTGGAGAATTTGCGGTCTCTCCTTGGAAAAGTCAGCGAAGCATTTCCGAATCTTGATCTCAGGGCGTTCTCGGATAGCATAACGATCGCAGCGCCACTAACGAGCGCTAATGTACAAGCGCTAGTGGAGTCGGTAACTTCTCTTCAGCAAATGTTAGTCCAAGGCGGCGTACTTGTTCGTGGGGCGATTGCCCTCGGAAAGCACTTTGCGGATGAGATTCTGGTGTATTCCGAGGCACTTATTCGCGCGTACTTATTGGAGAACGATAAGGCGAAATTTCCAAGAATTCTGCTAGACCAGGATCTGCTGGATTGGTATTTTCATAGCAGCGATACGTCTGTTGATGGAGTTGAATCTGTGAGGCGAATGTTGTTGATGGATCGGGATAATCAGGTATTTCTTAATTACCTTGTTCCGGAGAACCTGCGCGCGCACTTAACAGTTGTTGAGCGATGCAACGTTGGTAACTTGTCGTCAAGCGTGCTGGAGAAAATCCAATGGTTGGGGCAGTACCATAACTTCATCGCGGAAGGTCTTGGCGGCGAGCATGTCTTGGGCGGTGATGCCCTCGGTGGGTTTCGAGAGGTCGTTGTGTCGCCGTGACCGTCTTTCGCTGTACTTGTGAGGGGGATGGGATGACGTTGACGAAGTGCTTGGGGTTCTCATCCCCCCAAAAAAATCGTCAGGTCATAGATGCTACGTGACTGCGATTAGTATCTGAAAATACATGTCTGAGCGCATGCGTGCTCGCACGGTTGGGTGGATTAGGGCTCGATATCGGAATATAAGTCGAATTTTTTTTCGGGAATCACTGCCCAGTCGTGGTCAGGCGAGCACCGCATGCTCAAGCGTTTCCGCCACCCATTGATTTAGGCTCTGCCCATGTGCAGCTGCCGCGATTGCAGCAGCCTCGTGAGCCTTCGGCGCTAGGCGAATAACGAATTTTCCGGAAAACTGCTTCTGCGGCTCGATGCCACGGCGTGCGCATTCCTCTAGAAAGATTTTCAGCGAACGTTCGCCTTCGGCGCGCAATCCTGGAACGTCGGCAGCGTAAAAATCTGCTCCCCCATTCAGACCTACAAACTCACCTCTGAACATGTCGATCTCTGGATCGTAGGCGATGACTGCCTTGTGTCCACCGATGATCATGATGTTGTTCATGGTTTCACTCCGTTTTCTTCAAGCCACTTGCGAATGGATGCAACTGCACCTTTGTCCACATCGGGGGATGGGTGCGGTCGATGAAGCACCTTGACTTGGTTGAACAGATAGACCGCGACGCGGGACCCCTCTCGCTCGTCCAGCTCTCCGCCAAGATCATGAAACAGTGCCACGAGGTCGCCCCACTTCACGCTGGCCGGAGTTGGGCGAGAGAAAAGCAGATCAAGAGTTCGTCTTGATTTGGATTTCATGTGATTTATGGTATTGAAAAATAGTATCAAGGTCAAGGGCGTGGTGGCCGATGTGCGGGTGCATGCGCGGGTTGCCAATGCTGGTAGATCTAAACGGGGACGTCAGTATGCAGCAGCGAGTCGGCGAAATTCGCCGCTGGGGGCAAGTGCCGACGGGCAGTTCGGCGGGGTAGGCAGCTCAAGCGTTTCTGAGATTGGGGATACGCGGAGGTGCTATTGACTGGGCGTGCGTCGGTGAGGGGGATAGAGTCGGATCGATCCCATTGAATCTAGACCTGAAGTCTCTCGCCTCAAGGTGATTTCGAGCCAATCGACGCGTTCGCGGGAGAGGGCGTTGCTGGGCCTCCACCGTAGCAGGCACGATAGCTATCAAATGCCGATCAGGCGATGTTCAGAGTGGCCATTCTGGGAGCTTTGCGTTAGGGACGTTCTGCGAGGAAACGCGAAAGGGGCAACCGTCTGGCCGCATGCCGAACACAAAATTCCAATACGTATCGTGCGTTCGTCGAGCGGGCCAACGTCCGAATAATCGTAGTAACTGTTGAGGTAAAAACGCGGCTTCAATGCTCAAAAATTTGCGGTTCAAAGCGCCCGAAAACCGAACATTTCACCCCGAAAAACAAAGCCATTTCCAAAGCCACATACACAACCCGCCGCGAATTACAAGTGCTACAAATTTGCTACAGCAAATTGAAAATCCCTTTCTAATCAGTTATTTATCTTGTCATTCTATTAACTGAACTACAGGGAGAGACTGTAGGTTATCCAGCGGGACGCAATAGCATCGTTCATGCAGGTACGACGCGAGGGCGAGAGTATAGCAAAATCGTTTCGGGCGAAGGCGCAGGCATCCCAAGATTGCAGAGTACTTCAGCGCCGTCACGATCGTTGATCTGACGTCAAAGAAGCTTGCGAAGCTCGCTCAGGCACGGCATAGGGCCGGGTCGGGGCGGCTACGGTTAATACTGTTGCTTGGCTCGTTGGGCCGCCGCCTTTTGGTTATCTTCCGAATTTTCAAATTCGCCGCACTTCGTTTTCGGTGTCGCGTGAAGCGCGTGAGCGCCCATGTGGCGGTCGAATCGTGTGACTGCAGCCTCCAACTGGTCCACCCCAGAACAACCCATTTCCTCCCAAAGGCGGCATCGTTCACTACGCTCGGTTCCTGCATGGCAGATCTTCCGCTGTCATGCGTCATCGCGGAGAAAGTGTTGGCCCCGGTGTATTTCTGCCGGGGCCTTTTTTCATCCGGATCTTCCGGTGAGTTATGTTTGAGTGACGATGTAGAAGTGACGTTGCGCCTCGCGCCCATCGACTATACGAACGCGTGGTACTCAAGATGCGTAGGCGCTTGATGGGGCTCGATTCATCAACGCCTGAACGGCTTCAAACTTACTCATCAGTTCGTCAAACGTCACGTTCCCTTTGACCAGAGCGTCGGTCTCACACCACGCCTCCGGTACGCAGGCTCGCGATCTTCGCGTCGTCAAAGCCGAGCCGTTCGCGCAGGATCTCGTCGCTGTGTTGGCCGAGCGTTGGCGGGGCGGTGCGCGCGAGCGGCGGCGTCTCGCTCATCTTCATGGGGCTCGCGACCAGTCGCGATACCCCCCCGGACGCGTGGGGCAACGCGACTTCCATACCGCGCGCCTTGACCTGCGGGTGCGCGAAGACTTCCGGCAACGTGTTGATCGGACCACACGGCACGCCGGACGCTTCGAGCTTGTCGATCCAGACGTCCTTGCCGAACTTGCGCACCATTTGCGCCAGCAACGGCACCAGCACCTCACGATGACGTACGCGCGACGGGTTGGTGGCGAAGCGCTCGTCGCCGGCCAGCGCTGGCTCGCCACCCGCTTCCACAAACTTGCGGAACTGCCCGTCGTTGCCGACCGCGACGATGATCCAGCCGTCGTCGCCCGTCTGGAAGGTCTGATACGGCACGATGTTCGGATGGGCATTGCCCCAGCGCACCGGTGCTTTGTCGCTGGCCAGATAGTTGGTGTTCATGTTGGCGAGCATGGCCACCTGCGTGTCGAGCAGCGCCATGTCGATGTACTGACCCACGCCGGTGCGGTCGCGGTGGGTGAGGGCGGCCATGATCGCGAGACTCGCGTACATGCCCGTCATCAGATCGGCAATCGCTACACCGGACTTCTGCGGGCCGCCGCCGGGCAGCGCGTCGCGCTCGCCGGTGATGCTCATGAAGCCGCCGATACCCTGCACGATGAAGTCGTAACCCGCGCGCGCGGCGTACGGGCCGTCCTGCCCGAAGCCCGTGACCGAGCAGTAGACGAGATCCGGCTTGACCGCTTTGAGCGAGGCGTAATCGAGGCCGTACTTCGCCAGTTGCCCGACCTTGTAGTTCTCGACGACGACATCGCTTTGCGCCGCCAGCGCCTTCACGATGGCCTGTCCTTCCGGACGGGAGATATCGAGCGTGAGCGAGCGCTTATTGCGGTTTGCCGCGAGGTAATAGGCGGCTTCGGCCGTGTCGTGGCCGTGGGCGTCGCGCTGGTAGGGCGGGCCCCAACTGCGGGTGTCGTCGCCCACGCCGGGACGCTCCACCTTGATCACGTCTGCGCCCAGATCGGCCAGATTTTGCGTGGCCCACGGACCGGCCAGCACACGCGAAAGGTCCAGTACCCGGATATGACTCAGCGCGCCCATCGTTCGCAATCTCCTTGTGTTTCGATCTGTCTTCGTTCGTCCGATGCGTCGTTTGAGCGACGTCCCCTTGTCGCCTGTCGTCGGCTTGTGCCAGCTTTTAGCCGCTCCGACTTTTTGCGGAACGTTGTTTTGCAATGCGGAACTTGTGAGCGGGAGTCTACGGCGCGCGTGCGGTCGCTGACCAGTGCCGTTTCGCACTGCGGTTAGCGGCGGGACGCTGTAGAGAGGTCGATTTCCCGTATAATCAAAAGTTTGCAAAATACCCCGCCAGGCTTTGCCTGCCCGGTCCCCACGCTCCCACGCAGCCTATGAAAGTCGCAGACATTCGGGAAAAATTCCTAAACTTCTTCGAGTCGAAGGGGCACACCATCGTGCGCTCGTCGAGCCTCGTGCCGTCCAATGACCCCACGCTGCTGTTCACGAACTCCGGCATGGTGCAGTTCAAGGACGTCTTCCTCGGACTCGAATCGCGCCCGTACACGCGCGCGACCACGGCCCAGCGCAGCGTGCGCGCCGGCGGTAAGCACAACGACCTCGAAAACGTGGGCTACACCGCCCGTCACCATACGTTCTTCGAAATGCTGGGCAACTTCTCGTTCGGCGATTACTTCAAGCGCGAAGCGATTCAATACGCGTGGGAATTGCTGACGACCGTCTACAAGCTGCCGAAGGAAAAGCTCTGGGTCACCGTCTACAAGGAAGACGACGAGGCCTACGACATCTGGGCGAAGGAAGTGGGCGTACCGGCCGAGCGCATCATCCGCATCGGCGACAACAAGGGCGCGCGTTACGCTTCGGACAACTTCTGGCAGATGGCCGATACCGGTCCGTGCGGCCCGTGCTCGGAAATCTTCTTCGACCACGGTGAAGACGTGTGGGGTGGCCCGCCGGGATCGCCGGAAGAAGACGGTGACCGCTACATCGAAATCTGGAACCTCGTGTTCATGCAGTTCAACCGCGACGAGCAGGGCAATATGACGCCGCTGCCCAAGCCGTGCGTTGACACCGGCATGGGCCTGGAGCGTATCGCAGCCGTGCTGCAACACGTTCACAGCAACTACGAGATCGACCTGTTCCAGCACCTGATCAAGGCCGCCGGCCGCGAGACGGGCGTGACCGATCTCAGTGCAAACTCGCTCAAGGTCATCGCCGATCACATCCGTGCGTGCTCGTTCCTGATCGTCGATGGCGTGATTCCGGGTAACGAAGGCCGCGGCTACGTGCTGCGCCGGATCATCCGCCGCGCCATCCGTCACGGTTACAAGCTCGGCTGCAAGAAGCCGTTCTTCTACAAGCTCGTGCCGGATCTGGTCGCCGAAATGGGCGTTGCCTATCCGGAACTGGCGCAGGCGCAGCAGCGCGTGACCGACGTGCTCAAGCAGGAAGAAGAGCGCTTCGGCGAGACCATCGAGAACGGCATGGAAATTCTCGAAGGCGCACTGGCCGATCTGGCCAAGAAGGGCGTGACCACGCTCGACGGCGAACTGGCATTCAAGCTGCACGACACCTATGGCTTCCCGCTCGATCTGACGGCGGACGTCTGCCGCGAGCGCAGCATCACGGTGGACGAAGCAGGCTTCGACGCTGCGATGGCGCGCCAACGTGAACAAGCGCGCGCTGCGGGCAAATTCAAGATGGCGACGGCCCTCGAGTACACGGGCGACAAGACGCGCTTCGAAGGCTACGACAAGCTCGCGCTCGAAGGCGCGAAAGTCACGGCGCTGTACGTCGACGGCACCAGCGTCGCCACGATGAGCGCCGGTCAGCAAGGCATCGTGGTGCTCGATACCACGCCGTTCTACGCCGAGTCGGGCGGTCAGGTGGGCGATCAGGGTCTGATCGTCGCCGGCGCTGCGCGTTTCGGCGTGTCTGACACGCAGAAGATTCAGGCCGACGTATTCGGTCACTACGGCTCGTTGGAGTCGGGTGAACTGAAGGTGGGTGAAACGGTGACGGCGCAGGTCGATGCTGTGCGTCGCGCGCGCACCGTGCGTAACCACTCGGCGACTCACCTGATGCACAAGGCCTTGCGCGAAGTACTCGGTGCCCACGTGCAACAGAAGGGCTCGCTTGTCGACGCCGACAAGACCCGCTTCGACTTCGCGCATAACGCTGCGATGACGGCCGACGAAATTCGTCGCGTGGAAGATATCGTGAACGCCGAAGTACTGGCGAACGCACCGACGCAAGCCGCGCTGATGTCGTTCGACGACGCCGTCAAGGGCGGTGCAATGGCGCTGTTCGGCGAGAAGTACGGCGACGAAGTGCGCGTGCTCGACATCGGGACGTCGCGCGAACTGTGCGGCGGTACGCACGTCTCGCGCACGGGCGATATCGGCTTGTTCAAGATCGTGATGGAAGGTGGCGTGGCCGCTGGCATCCGTCGCGTGGAAGCGATCACCGGCGATAACTCGGTGCGCTTCGTTCAGAAGCTCGACGACCAGATCAACGAAGCGGCTGCCGCGCTCAAGACGCAACCCGCAGAACTGAGCCCGCGTATCGCGCAGGTGCAGGAGCAGGTCAAGTCGCTGGAGAAGGAACTGGCGGCGCTCAAGTCGAAGCTGGCCTCGAGCCAGGGCGACGAACTGGTCGAGAAGGCCGTCGACGTGAATGGTCTGAAGGTGCTGGCCGCGCAACTTGAAGGCGCCGACGCCAAGACGTTGCGCGAAACGATGGACAAGCTCAAGGACAAGCTGGGGAGCGCAGTCATCGTGCTAGCCGCCGTGGAAGGCGGCAAGGTCACGCTGATCGCCGGTGTGACGGCGGACGCGACGGCCAAGGTCAAGGCGGGCGAACTCGTCAACTTCGTCGCACAGCAGGTCGGCGGCAAGGGCGGCGGTCGTCCGGACATGGCCCAGGCGGGAGGTACCGATCCGTCGCAACTGCCGCAGGCGCTCGCCGGCGTGCAGGCATGGGTGGCTGGCAAGCTGTAATGGGGCGATGACGGGGGGCAGTCCCCCGTTTCGCCTCGTCCGATCAGGCTTGATGCATCAAAACGCGCACTTCGGTGCGCGTTTTGCATTTCTGGCCGGAGGGTGAGCGCTATCGCCCTGCCGGGGGCAGGGGCACCGTCACCTTCGGCAATGGTTTGCATGTAAAGTATTTGCCACGATTCACGTCAACTTCATTTGCCTGCGGGCCAGCCATCGCCATGCCAGCTACCCTCGCCGATTCCGACAACGTCACGAAGCTGCGTCAGCCGTCGCCGGAGCGCGCGGCATGGCGCATTGCGCTGTCGTGCATGCTGGCCTTGTCGATTGCGATGGGGATCGGCCGCTTCGCTTTCACGCCGATGCTGCCGCTCATGCTGCACGAGCATCTCACCGATATTCAGCACGGTAGTTGGCTCGCGTCGCTGAACTACGCGGGGTACTTCATCGGGGCGTTGTCGTGCATGTGGCTGCACTTCACGCCGACGCTCATCATCCGCTTCGCACTTGCCGCCACGGTCGCGCTGACGTTGGCGATGGGGCTGATGGAGTCGTTCGCGGTGTGGGCAGTAGTGCGCACACTTGCAGGCGTCATGAGCGCGTGGGCAATGGTGTTCTCGGCGGGATGGGGCTTTCGCAAGCTGGCCGAGTTGCGCATGCCGAGTCTGGGCGGTGTGATCTTTGCCGGGCCCGGCGCGGGCATCGTGGTGACGGGTTTGCTCGCGAGCCTGAACGATACGCTCGGCTGGCCTGCACGCGGCGGCTGGTTGCTGTGCGGCGTGCTCGCGCTGGCGTTGCTTGCCGTCATCTGGCGCACGTTTGTGGCCGATATACCTGTCGCCATCGATGCGACCAAGTCGTCCGACGCTGCCAAATCTACGACCGCCACCGCCGCGCCCTCGATCAATCACGGGAGTGGCGAGAGCGTGATCCCGGTCACGATTCTGTACAGCTTCGCCGGATTCGGCTACATCATTACGGCGACGTTCCTGCCGGTGATTGCGCGTCAGGCGTTGCCCGGCTCCCCGTGGCCCGACCTGTTCTTTCCGCTGCTCGGTCTGATGGTGATTCCGGGGGCCATCGTCGGCGCTCGTGCGCCGCTTTCGTGGGACAACCGTCTGCTGCTCGCTGTGTGCTACCTCATGCAAGGGCTTGGGGTCGGCATCGGCATTGTGCTGCCGAACGTCGTGGGCTTCGCGCTGGGAAGCGTGTTAGTGGGCCTGCCGTTCACGGCGATCACCGTCTACGCGGTGCGCGAGTGCCGACGTTTGCGTGGGGACAATGCCAATGGTCTGATCGGGCTGGTGACGGCATCCTATGGCATCGGGCAGATCGTCGGACCGCTGGTGGCCGCGCCGCTCGTTGCCGCAACCGGCGGGTTCACGACGGCACTGCTGTGTGCCAGCGGTGTGCTGGCGCTCGGCGCCATCGGTTTCGTGTGGGACTGGCGTCGTTCGCTCGAACGCGCGCCCTGATGCGACACCCCCCGGTAGGCCTTTGCCCGATTCTTCGGACTTTCCTCAGAGAAGCGTATGTCTTTTACCTTGAAGGCGGGCCGAAAGGCCGCCACCGTCGTGAGCGACGAAGAGCGTCAGGTGCGCATCGATCTTGCCGCCTGCTATCGCCTCGTGGCGCTCAACGGCTGGGACGATCTCATCTACACCCACATCTCCGCGATGGTGCCGGGCGAGCCGGGGCACTTCCTCATCAATCCGTTCGGGCTGGCGTTCGACGAAGTGACGGCGTCGAATCTCGTGAAGATCACGATGGACGGTGAGATCGTGGGAGAGAGCGAGCATCCCGTCAACGTGACCGGGTTTGCGCTGCACGGTGCGGTGCATGCCGCGCGCACGGATGCCGTTTGTGTCATGCATTTGCACAACACGGCCGGTATCGCCGTGTCGATTCAGCCGCACGGCCTGCTGCCGATTTCGCAGCACGCACTGCGCTTTCACGAGCGCATCGGATATCACGATTACGAAGGGCTGGCGTTTTCGCCTTCGGAAGGCGAGCGGCTGGTGACGTCGCTCGGCGCGCATCCTGCAATGTTGCTGCGAAATCACGGCACGCTGACCGTCGGCCGTACGGTGGCCGAAGCCTTCGTGCTGATGGCGACGCTCATCAAGGCCTGCGAGATTCAGTTGCAGGCGCTGGCGGGCGGTGCTGCGCCGAATTTGCCGAGTCCGGCGGTGCAGGACAAGACGGCTGTTCAGCTTGATGATGGCGGCGCGATCGAGGGCTTATTGGAATGGCCTGCGCTGCTGCGCAAACTCGATAGAATAGACGCCTCGTTTCGCGATTGACCGCTCGATAGAGGGCGCTCGGACTTCCAGTCTGCGTCGCTCGGGCAGGGCATCGGAGACGTCCGGCAGCGTCGCGCCGCCGGTTCCAATAACGACATCAGGAGATAGATCGCAATGCCAACGTTTAACGTCGAGATGTTCGAGGGGCGCACCATCGAGCAAAAGCGCGCATTCGTCAAAGCCGTTACACAAGCTGCAGTTCAGACGATCGGTTGCACGCCGGAGTCCGTCGATATCATCATCACCGACATCAAGCCTGAGAACTGGTCCACGGCAGGCGCGCTCTGGTCGGATCCGCGCCCTGAGTGAGCCGGTGTATCCGAAGTCGCAAATCATGTAAGCCGGTGATCGTCGCCGGATAGTCTGAAGCGGGGGCGTCGTGTGGCGTTCCCGCCGTCTTGAAGAGGTCGTCATGTCGCAAGCTCCGAGCGTTCCGCCGCCTGTTTCGAATACCGAGATCATGTCCACCGCCGCGGCACAAACGCCGCAGCACTTCGCGTCCGACAACTACGCCGGGATCTGCCCGGAGGCCATGCGCTATTTGGTCGAAGCGAATGCCAGCGGTCATGAGGTGTCGTATGGCGACGATACCTGGACGCAGCGCGTGTGCGACGGCATCCGGCAACTCTTCGACACGGACTGCGAGGTCTTCTTCGTTTTCAACGGCACGGCGGCCAACTCACTTGCGCTGGCTTCGCTGTCGCAGTCGTATCACTCCGTCATTTGTCACGAACTTGCGCACGTCGAAACGGACGAGTGCGGTGGCCCGGAGTTCTTCTCCAACGGCGCGAAGTTGCTCACCGCGCGCGGTCGCGAGAACAACGGCAAGCTCACGCCGGACGCTGTCGAGGCCGTGATCAATCGCCGCTCGGACATCCACTTCCCGAAGCCCAAGGTCGTCACGCTCACGCAGGCGACGGAGGTGGGTACCGTCTACTCGGTCGATGAGGTCAAGGCGATCTCGGCGGTCGCCAAACGCCGAAACCTGCGCGTGCACATGGATGGCGCACGCTTTGCCAACGCGGTCGCGACGCTCGGCTGCCATCCGGGCGACGTGACCTGGCGTGCGGGGGTGGACGTGTTGTGTTTCGGCGGCACGAAGAACGGCCTGCCGGTCGGCGAGGCGGTGGTGTTCTTCAACCGCTCGCTCGCAGAGGATTTTGCTTATCGCGTAAAGCAGGCGGGGCAGTTGGCCTCGAAGATGCGTTTCATCTCCGCGCTGTGGCTCGGCATGCTGGAAAACGATACGTGGCTACGCCATGCAAGGCATGCGAACGAAATGGCGCAGTTGCTCGCGAGCCGGATTCGCGATATTCCCGGCGTATCGATCATGTTCGAGACGCAGGCCAATGGCGTGTTCGCAGAACTGCCGCCGCATGTCATCGAGGCGCTACGCGCGAAGGGCTGGCGCTTCTATACGTTCATCGGTGCAGGTGGCTGCCGCTTCATGTGCGCGTGGGACACCCGTGTGGAGACGGTCGAACGTCTGGCCGCGGACATCCGCGCGCTGAGCGCCAGGGCGTAATCAAGCCTGACAACCAAGCCTGACAATCAAGCCTGACGCGGCGCAGGCACGGTAGGCGTCAGGAAGCGGTGCGCCAGCGTGTGATAGAACGACGGCGCGATGGTCTTCGAGACCTGCGTCGACAGCAGTGCGACGGCCATGAGCGGAATTACCATCTGATGGCCGTCGATCATCTCCATGACGATCACAAACGATGTAATCGGCGATTGCGTCACCGCCGCCAGATAGCCGACCATACACAGCGCGGCCATGGCAGGCAGCGGTATCACGGACGTCACGTGCGCCATCACGTTCCCCAACCCGGCACCAATCGCCAGCGACGGCGCGAAGATCCCGCCGGGAATGCCCGACAGATACGACACGCACAAGGCGGCAAACTTCAGCACGGCGTAAAACGGCGAGAGCGCCGCGTGCGATTCCAGCAAACCTCGCGCTTCGGCGTAGCCGCTGCCGAACGTGGTGCCGCCCGAGACAATGCCGATCACCGCAATCGTCAGACCGCACAGGAAGGCGAAGCGCACCGGGCGTGCGCGACGCAGATTGACCAGTTGCACGGGCATCCATCGCGGCACGTTAAGCATCAACCAGCCGAACAGCCCCCCGGCCACGCCCGTCAGCACACTCGCGACGATGAGCACGGGAATGAGCGCCCAGTTGAAATCGCTGATGGCCTTGATCTGGCCGAAATAGAGATAGTTGCCTTGCAGGCCGAGCGCCACGACGCCGGAGAAGATGATGGCGGTAATGAGTGTGCCGCTGCTACGTGCGACGAAGCTGCGGCTCAGCTCTTCGATGGCGAACACGACGCCCGCGAGCGGCGTGTTGAACGCGGCCGCCAGACCGGCCGCCGCCCCGGCGAGCGTGAGTTGGCGCTCGATGTGCGCGCTGCTGCGGCGATACCCGCGTCGCATGGCGTACATCAGCGATGCGCCGATCTGCACCGTCGGACCTTCGCGACCGATCGTGAAACCGCACAGAATGCCGAGAAACGAGATCGCTATCTTGCCGAACATGATGCGCAGCGTCAGCAGCGATTTCGACAGACGCGAGTCCTGAAGCGTTGCAATCACCTGGGGAATGCCGCTGCCCTCCGAACCTCGGAAGAACTTCTGCGTCAGCCATATCGCCAGCGCGGCGCCCAGCGGCGTGACGATCAACGGCAGCCAGAAGCCGTGCGTCAGCATGCGTTGGAAAAGCTCGAATCCGAAGTCCACCAGCTTGGCGTAGGCCACCGACACCAGACCGACGAGGACTGCGCCGAGCCAGAACACCCCATAGTTGTGCCATAGACGCCGTGAGCGGCGCACGCCGCGTTGGGCCAGCCGGGCCGACAGCGATGCGGGCGACGTAGCAGGAGGGGGGGGCGAGGGCGAAGCAGACGGCGAGGGCGACGGAGGTGGGGTGTCGGACGCGGGCGGAACGTTCGGTGGAATGTCAGTCACGGGGCCGTGATCGAAAATTGAAAGACGTTCGAGGATTATACGCTCCGGCCTGTCTGGGCCTGGTCCGGGCGAGTCTCGGAATTTGCCGAATATGCAGCGCGTCATGAGTTCATTTAATATGTTCGGATTCGACGAAGAACGATCATGAACGAACTTATTTTTTGTCCCCGCTGCGCCTCGTCGCTCAATTCTCGTGAGGTCGCCGGGCGTATTCGCCGTGCCTGTCCGGACGCGGCCTGTGGTTTCGTCCACTGGGACAACCCGCTTCCGGTGGTAGCTGGGCTCGTGGAATATCGGGGGCAGATTCTGCTGGCACGCAATGCGGCATGGACCGAAGGCATGTTCGCGCTCATCACCGGTTTTCTTGAGCGCGACGAGACCCCCGAAGACGGTATTCGCCGCGAAATCAAGGAAGAGACGAATCTGGAAACCGACGCGATTTCGCTGCTCGGTGTCTACGAATTCATGCGCAAGAACGAGTTGATCATCGCGTATCACGCGGTCTGTGACGGCGATATTCAGCTGTCGGAGGAGTTGGCCGAATTTCGGCTCGTCGCGCCGCATCACGTACGTCCGTGGCGCGCAGGGACCGGGCACGCGGTCGCCGAATGGCTGCGACGGCGCAATCTGCCGGTCGAGTACGTCGAATCGGCGCGGATGTCGATTGCCGGGTGATGCGCGCATGGGCCGACGCGCTCAAACGGGCCTCGCCGGGAGCGTTTGGCGGTGACTACGGTAGAATCGCGTTTCGCGGGGCAGACCCCGCAACAGATTCGAACGAGACCGAAGAGAGGGACATGAGCATGGAATTCCAGAAAGAAGTCGACGCGAGCGGCCTGAACTGCCCGCTGCCGATCCTGCGTGCCAAGAAGGCGCTGGCGGAAATGCAAAGCGGCGAAGTGCTGCATATCATCGCCACCGATCCGGGCTCGGGGCGCGATTTCAGCGCCTTCGCCAAGCAAACCGGCAACGAACTGCTCGATACGCGCGAAGACGGCAAGACGTTCCACTTCTGGATGCGCCGTCGCTGATTGTCGGTGGGTGTTGTCGGCGTCGATCTCCATCGATGCCACCGCCTTAGCAATACAGCAGACAGAAAAAAACCGACGGACATGCCGTCGGTTTTCTTATTTGCGCAGGCGACAGACGCTTAGGTCAGGTCGCCTTGCACATCTTCCTGCAGGTACTTGCGGAACGCATCCTTCAGTTCCGGGTGACGCAGTGCGAATTCCACCGTCGCCTTCAGATAACCGAGCTTGCTGCCGCAATCGAAGCGCTTGCCGTCGTAGCGATACGCGAGCACGACTTCGTCCTGCATGAGTTTCTGGATGGCGTCCGTCAACTGGATCTCGCCGCCCGAACCCGGATCGATCTCGCGGATGCAGTCGAAAATACGCGGACGCAGCACATAACGGCCGACCACGCCCAAATTCGACGGTGCGTTTTCCGGCGCGGGTTTCTCGACGATGTCCGTCAGTTTGACGATCGCCTTTTCGCCCCAATCCGTGCCTTTGACGATCCCGTACGAGCGACTTTGCTCGATGGGGATCTCTTCCACACCGATGATCGAGTTGTGATACTGGTTGTACAGATCGACCATCTGCTTGAGCACCGGCGGCTGGCCGTCGAGCAAGTCGTCGGCGAGGATGACGGCGAACGGCTCGTCGCCCACCAGTTTCTCGGCGCACAGCACGGCGTGCCCCAGACCCAGCGCCTTCGGCTGACGCACATAGAAGCAATCGATGTGTGGCGGCTTGATCGAATGCACCACGTCGAGCAGCGCCTGCTTGTTCTTCGCTTCGAGTTCGGCTTCCAGTTCGAATGCCGTATCGAAGTGATCTTCGATGGCGCGCTTGTTACGGCCCGTCACGAAAATCATTTCGGTAATGCCAGCCGCCGCCGCCTCTTCCACGGCGTACTGAATCAGCGGCTTGTCCACGACCGGAAGCATTTCCTTGGGGCTCGCCTTGGTCGCCGGCAGAAACCGCGTGCCGAGGCCCGCAACGGGGAACACGGCTTTGGTCACAATGGGTTTCATTCGTTTCTCCCTGATGGATATTGCGCGTCTCAGGCGGGCAGGCGGGCGAGCTGTGCCTGCAATGTCCCGAGTACCGCTTCAAAGTCGACCAGTCGTTGCTTCTCAAGTTCCACGACGTTGGCAGGGGCGCGCGCCACGAAACTCTCGTTGGAGAGCTTGCCGTGGCATTTCGCGATCTCGCCTTCGAGACGCTTCACTTCCTTGCCGAGGCGCTCGCGCTCGGCCGCAACGTCGACTTCGACCTTCAATGCCAACTTGTTTGCACCCACCACAGCGAGCGGCGCGCCAGCGGCCTGTGCGTCGAGCGTGGCTTCATCGGCCAGCACCTGTACTTCCGAGAGCTTCGCCAGCGTCTGCAGATACGGGGCAATCGACGTCAGGAACGCCACATCGCCCGCAACCAGCAGCGGCACGCGCTGCGCCGGCGACAGGTTCATCTCGCCGCGCAGGTTACGGCAGGCGTCCACCGCGGCCTTCAATTGCTGCATCCAGGCTTCGTCGCTTTCGTCGATCTTGCCGGTATCGGCGACCGGATACGGCTGCACCATGATACTGGCTTCGCCCGGGGCCTTGTCGGCCGGATAGCGGCCAGCCAGCGGGGCCACCTTCTGCCACAAGGCTTCGGTGATGAACGGAATGATCGGGTGCGCCAGACGCAGCACCGTTTCCAGCACGCGCAGCAGCGTGCGGCGCGTGGCGCGCTGTTGGGCGGGCGTGCCGTTCTGGATCTGCCACTTGGCCAGTTCGACGTACCAGTCGCAGTACTCGTCCCACACGAACTTGTAGATGGCGCTGGCGATGTTGTCGAAGCGGTAATCGGCAAAGCCCTTCGCGACGTCGGCTTCCACACGCTGGAGCAACGAGACGATCCAGCGGTCGGCGCGCGAGAAGTCGAGCTGACCCTCCGGGCCGCAATCGCCCACGCACGGCGCGAGACCGCAGTCCTGACCTTCGCAGTTCATCAGCACGAAGCGCGTGGCGTTCCACAGCTTGTTGCAGAAGTTGCGATAGCCTTCGCAGCGCGCCAGATCGAAGTTGATGTTGCGCCCGAGCGTCGCCATGGAGGCGAACGTGAAGCGCAGCGCGTCGGTGCCGAACGGCGCGATGCCTTCCGGGAATTCCTTGCGCGTCTTCTTCTCGATGCTTGCTGCCTGCTTCGGGTTCATCAGGCCCGTGGTGCGTTTGGCGACGAGGGCCTCAAGCGATACGCCGTCGACGATGTCGATCGGATCGAGCGTATTGCCCTTCGATTTGGACATCTTCTGACCTTCGGCGTCGCGCACGAGACCGTGCATGTACACGGTCTTGAACGGCACTTTGCCGGTGAAGTGCGTGGTCATCATGACCATGCGCGCCACCCAGAAGAAGATGATGTCGAAGCCGGACACGAGCACTGACGACGGCAGGAAATGCTTCAGTTCCGGCGTCTCTTGCGGCCAGCCGAGCGACGAGAACGGCACCAGTGCCGACGAGAACCACGTGTCGAGCACGTCTTCGTCGCGCTTGAGCGGGCCCGTCGAACCCGCGGCGCGCGCTTTCTCGATGGCTTCGGCTTCGGTGCGCGCGACGAATACCTTGCCGGATTCGTCGTACCACGCCGGAATCTGATGGCCCCACCAGAGCTGACGCGAGATACACCAGTCCTGGATGTTTTCCAGCCACTGGTTGTAGGTCGTCGTCCAGTTCTCCGGCACGAACTTGATTTCACCGCTGCGCACGACGTCGAGCGCAGTTTCGGTAATCGACTTGCCGGGATGGAACGTGCCTTCGGGCGCAGGCTTGCTCATCGCCACAAACCACTGGTCCGTGAGCATCGGCTCGATGACCGTGCCCGTGCGGTCGCTGCGCGGCACCATCAGCTTGTGCGGCTTGACCGATTCGAGCAGGCCAAGGGCGTCGAGGTCTGCCACGATTTGCTTGCGGGCGTCGAAACGGTCGAGGCCACGGTACTTTTCCGGGGCGTTCTCGTTGATCTTCGCGTCGAGCGTGAGGATGTTGATCTGCGGCAGGTTATGACGCTGACCGACGGCATAGTCGTTGAAATCGTGGGCCGGGGTGACCTTCACCACGCCAGTGCCGAATTCGAGATCGACGTAATCGTCGGCAATGATCGGAATTTCACGGTCTGTGAGCGGCAGCCTGGCCGTTTTGCCGATCAGATGCTTGTAGCGGTCATCTTCCGGGTGGACCATCAGCGCCGTGTCGCCCAGCATCGTTTCCGGACGCGTGGTCGCCACCGTCAGCGAGCCCGAGCCGTCGGCGAGCGGATAGCGGATATGCCACAGAGAGCCTTCCTCTTCCTCGCTCACCACTTCCAGATCGGAAACAGCAGTGAGCAGAACCGATTCCCAGTTCACGAGGCGCTTGCCGCGATAGATCAGCCCTTGCTCGTAGAGCGTGACGAAGACGTCGCGCACGGCGCTGGACATCTTTTCGTCCATCGTGAAGTACTCACGGCTCCAATCGATGGACGCCCCGAGACGGCGCACCTGACGCGTGATCGTGCTGCCCGACTGCTCTTTCCACTCCCAGACGCGTTCCGTAAACTTCTCGCGGCCGAGGTCATGGCGCGAGACCTTCTGGGCGTCGAGCTGGCGTTCGACGACGATCTGCGTGGCGATGCCCGCGTGGTCGGTGCCCGGCACCCACAGGGTGTTCGCGCCCTTCATCCGGTGGTAGCGCGTCAGACCATCCATGATCGTCTGGTTGAACGCGTGCCCCATGTGCAGCGTGCCGGTGACGTTCGGCGGCGGCAACTGGATGCTGAAATCTTCGCGGGCGTCGTTGAGGGTCGGGCGGGCATAGCCGCGGCGTTCCCATTCGGGGCCCCAGTGGGCTTCGACGTCCTGCGGCTCGAAGCTCTTGGCAAGCGTATTGTCGCTGTCGCTCATGGATTGATGGACCGTGTAATGCGTGAAACCTTGAATTATAAAAGATTCGGTGGCGTTTCCGCGCCGCAGCAGGATTTATAATCGGGCTTCACTCGAAATTCCTCCCCGACATGCCCGATCTGCTCGCCAATCTGAACCCCGAACAACTGGCCGCCGTCACGCTTCCCGACGAGCCGGCCCTCATTCTCGCGGGCGCGGGTTCCGGCAAGACACGCGTGCTCACGACCCGTATCGCCTGGCTGATCCAGCAGGGCCACGTCGGCCCGGCGGGCATTCTGGCGGTGACCTTTACCAACAAGGCCGCCAAGGAAATGCAGGCCCGGCTGGGCGCAATGCTGCCGATCAGCACGCGCGCCATGTGGATCGGCACCTTCCACGGGCTGTGCAACCGCATGCTGCGCGCGCATTTTCGCGACGCCGGGCTGCCGCAGAGCTTCCAGATCCTCGACCAGTCCGATCAACTCTCCGCCATCAAGCGGATGATGAAGGCGGCGAACGTCGACGATGAGAAATTTCCGCCGAAAAACCTCCAATATTTCGTCAACAACGCGAAGGAACAGGGCTTGCGGCCGCACGAAGTCGAGGCCAACGACGCGTTCAACCAGAAGTTCGTCGAACTGTACGCGAGCTACCAGGAACAGTGCCAGCGCGAGGGCGTGGTCGATTTCGCCGAACTGCTGCTGCGCTGCTTCGAACTGCTCAAGCACAACGAACCGCTGCGCGTGCACTACCAGTCGCGCTTCCGCCATATCCTCGTCGATGAGTTCCAGGACACCAACAAGCTCCAGTATGCGTGGCTGAAGATGCTTGCTGGCACCCAGGCTGCCGTGTTCGCCGTGGGCGACGATGATCAGAGTATCTACGCGTTTCGTGGTGCTAACGTCGGTAATATGGCTGACTTCGAACGTGAATTTCGCGTTCGTCACTTAATCAAGCTGGAGCAGAACTATCGCTCGCACGGCAATATTCTCGACGCCGCGAACGCGCTGATTTCCAACAACGCACGGCGTCTGGGCAAGAATCTGCGCACCGACGCGGGCCATGGCGAGCCGATTCGCGTCTATGAAGCGGCGACCGACCTGCAAGAGGCCAGTTGGCTCGTTGAGGAAATCAAGGCGCTGGTCGCGCAGGGCCTGTCGCGACAGGATGTGGCCATTCTGTACCGCAGCAACGCCCAGTCGCGGGTGATGGAGCATGCGCTGGTCGGCGCGGGCATCGCCTACCGCGTGTATGGCGGCCTGCGCTTTTTCGAGCGTCAGGAAGTCAAGCACGCGCTGGCGTATCTGCGTCTGATCGAGAACCCGAACGACGACACGGCGTTCGCCCGCATCGTCAATTTCCCTACGCGCGGCATCGGCGCACGTTCGCTGGAGCAACTGGCGGACGCGGCGCGCCTCTATAACTGCTCGATGTATGCGGCTGTGCCTTACATGACCGGCAAGGCCGGGACCAATCTGCTGGCGTTCGTGCGCATGATCGAACAGATGCGCCATGCCACCGAGCGGCTCACGTTGCCGGAGGTGGTGACGCATGTCATCGACGCGAGCGGCCTGATTGCGCACTATCAGACCGAGAAGGAAGGGCAGGACCGCATCGAGAACTTGCAGGAACTGGTGCATGCCGCCACGGCCTTCATCGCTGAAGAGGGGTATGGGCTGGATGCGCCGGCGCGTTTGATCGCGATGCGCCCCGCACTGCCGGGCGCGCCTGACGTGCTGGCGTCGCCCGATGGCGTGGTCGATGCCGACACGCCCGTCGAGATGACGCCGCTGGCAGGCTTTCTCTCGCACGCATCGCTCGAAGCGGGCGACAACCAGGCCGAAGCCGGGCAGGACGCCGTGCAACTGATGACGGTGCACGCCGCCAAGGGGCTGGAATTCACGGCGGTGTTCGTCACGGGCCTCGAAGAGGGGCTGTTCCCGCATGAGAACAGTGCGCTCGAACTCGACGGGCTCGAAGAAGAGCGTCGTCTGATGTATGTGGCGATTACGCGCGCGAAGGAGCGTCTGTACCTGTCGTTCACGCAAAGCCGCATGCTGCATGGCCAGACGCGCTACAACGTGCGCTCGCGCTTTTTCGACGAAATCCCTGAGGAAGTGCTCAAGTTCCTCACGCCACGTGCGCAGCCGGGGGCGCGTCTCGCTCAGAGCGAACCGGCTTGGGGGCGCGACTGGTTCGCACGCCCGCAAGTCAGCGCGCCGAAGGACGAATGGGCAGCGACGAAGTCGGAGCAGGCCTTGGCCGACCGCTCGCGCGCGTCGGAGACGGGCTTCAAGCTGGGGCAGGGCGTATTCCACACCAAGTTCGGCGAAGGCAAGATCATCGGACTGGAAGGCACGGGCGACGAAGCGCGTGCGCATGTGAAATTCGGCCGTCATGGCGAGAAATGGCTGGCGCTGGCGGTGGCGAAGCTTCAGCCGATCGAGTGATCGCTGGCGCGGCAACGAAAAAGGGCACCTTCGGGTGCCCTTCGTTTTGCTCGACGTCTGCCGACGCGGAATTCAAGCCTCCGGCGGCGACACGTTCGGATCGAGCGCCCCGATCTCCTGCACGCCGAAACATCCGCGATAGCTTGCGTAGAACGAGCAGTAGACGATGGCGGCGAACAGCAGCGAGAGCGGCGAGACCAGAAGAATGGCGTACTGGAAGACGCCCAGCACCGCCATGATGATCGTGAGAATCATCGACGACGCCGCAGCGAGCAGCAGCACACACAGCGCGTAGACGACGAACGCGCGAAAGTTACGCGTGCAGGCCGTCCAGCTGAAGAAGATGGCCTTGACGGGCGTGATGTCGTGCCACGCCACGAGCACCGGCGCAAACCAGAACAACATCGCGACCGGAATGTACGCGATGGCGAAGGCAATGGCGGCGACCAACCCGGCGGTGCCGTTCATGATTTCGTCGCGATTGACGTTGCCGTCGAACAGCAGGTTGTTGATCAGTTCGCTGCCATTGAACAGCGACGAAATCAGGTAGGCGGCAATGGTGGCGGCCATGTAATACCCGCCCAGCACCAGCAGACGGCGGGCGATGTCCTTGCCGTGCCCGCGAAAACCGTCGAGCAGCACCTGCGGCAGCACCTGTTTGTTCTTGATGATGTCGCGGCAGGCGGCCATGAAGCCCACCGACAGGCCCGGCACCAGGACGAGCAAAATGGGGCCGCCGACGATCGGCACGAAGGAGATGACCAACGTACCGAACATATAGGCAAACAGCAAGCTCATGATGGCGAGCGGGTTCTTGCGGAACAGCCAGATGCCCTGGCGCAGCCACAAATAACCACTCTTCGGCGGGACTTCAAGCAATTGCATAGGGTTCGAGAGACTCTGAGTGGGCGTCGGGTTACAGCCAGGGAATGGAAACGGCTTCGATGCGTTTGCGCAGGATTCGTTCGAAATGCCCCGGATCGTGCGGCTTGAGCATTTCGGCCGCCCGCGGCAAGTGAAAATCATACAGGCGCGAGAGCCAGAATCGCAGCGCGCCCGCTCGCAGCATGTCGCGCCAGTGCGACGCCTCGATGTCGGTCAGCGGACGCACCGTTTCGTACGCGCGCAGCATTGCGTGCACACGGGCGTCGTCCAGCTCGCCGGTGGCGAGGTCGCAGCACCAGTCGTTGACCGTCACGGCCAGATCGAACAGCCACTTATCGCAGCCGGCAAAGTAAAAGTCGAAGAAGCCGCCCAGGCGGGGCGAGCCGTCGTCAGCCTCGT
Source organism: Pandoraea oxalativorans (assembly GCF_000972785.3). Lineage (NCBI taxonomy): Bacteria > Pseudomonadati > Pseudomonadota > Betaproteobacteria > Burkholderiales > Burkholderiaceae > Pandoraea > Pandoraea oxalativorans. The sequence continues at coordinate 3,698,667 of NZ_CP011253.3, read as the reverse complement.
CGAAGAGTACGTTATCGCGGAACAGGTCGCAGTGGCACGGCCCAGCCTGCATCGCGCGATAGTCGCCGGAGCCGAAAAACGCCTCTTGATGCGCCATCTCGCTTTCCAGCAGCGTGCGCTCGGCATCGCTCAGGAACGGCAGCACGGCCGGGGTCGCCTCACGCCACCACGGCAGGCTGCGCAGGTTGGCTTGTTCCAGCGTGAAATCGCGTCCGGCCAGATGCATGCGGGCAAGCATCGCGCCGACATGGCCACAGTGCGCAGCCGTCGGCGCCAGTTCGGAGCGGCCGGACAGCTTGGTGACGATGGTCGCTGGCTTGCCGTTCAACTCGCCAAGAATCTCACCCGTGCGATCCGGAATCGGATCGGGCACCGGCACACTGTGATGCGCCAGATGGCCCATCAATTGCAGGTAGAACGGCAACTGCGTGGCCGTGAGCTTCTCGAACAGCGTCAGGACGAATTCGCCGCGCTCGGTCGTCAGGAAGTAGTTGGTGTTCTCGATGCCCGAGCTGATGCCCCGGAAGTCGAGAACATTCCCCAAATCGTAGCGTTGCAGCCACTGCTGGAGCTGCTCGGGCGAGACGGAAGTAAAAACGGCCATGCGTGCGTTGAGTGGCTAAGACTCAGACAAACGGCCCGTGCGCGTGCAGCGGGCCGCTGGTTTGAGACAAACAGGTGGCTCGCGCGCCGCAATGAAGTATCGGAAGTGCCGGGGCGCGCGGAAGAGTCAGATTACCAGAGACGTCAGAACTTCAGGCCGACGGACGGCAGACGGTCGTTTTGCGACGTGTTGTCACGTGCGCGCGGCGCGTTGTCCGGCGGCGTGGTCAGCTGGTAGTTGGTGCCGAAACGGGAATGGACGTCGATTTCCGTAGGCTTGCCGCGATCACGGTACTCGGTCACGGTCGTGCCCTGGTCGTTGACGTAGTAGCTCGGCTTGCGTTCCTGGTTGACGTCGACGTTCTGGACGCTGGTGGCAGCGGCGCGGGCGTCGGCTTCACGTTTGGCGGCTTGTGCGGCGGTTTCCTTGCCGTCCTGAGCGTAGACATGACCGGCGAACAGCAGGCCGGCACCGATCAGCAGGGGCAGGGCACGGGAAAGGCGCGTTTTCATCATTATTCTCCGAGGGCGGGAACGCATCCGCGACGTAAGAGGCAAGCCGGGTCGGCGCAGCGGGTTCCAATGCCTCCATTCTACCAAACGTACCCCACTTCGCATTGTGGAATCTCGTCGTAGGCACCGTGGTTGCTTGCCCACAGCCCTTTTTGCCCCTCACCAAAGAACGTTTCATGACAACGCTTCCGTCCGAAATGTGAGATTTCGGACAATTCGCAGTGTGGGTATATACTTCTTTTGGTTATAAAAAAATCACAAAACGGTCGTTCGCATCGACGTCGTATTCCGGCATCCTCACAAGTTGTCTTAATGGGTGGTCACATGCCACCCATCTGCATTCTGGAGTTAGAAAGTCATGTCGTCTTCCGCATCGGCCGCCGTCAAAACGGTGTCGCCCGCTCCCTCTCCCTATGATGCTGGCCCGCTGACGATTGCGCTGGTGCTCATCGTCATCGGCATTGCGTATTTGCAAGCGACGGTCGGACCGAAGCAGGCTGCGCTGGCGGGTGTCGGCGCGTTGCTCGGCGTCGCGCTCTACCATGCGGCGTTCGGCTTTACGTCGGCCTGGCGCGTGTTCATTTCGGACCGTCGGGGTGCCGGGTTGCGCGCGCAGATGGTGATGCTCGCGGTCGGTGTCGTGTTGTTCTTCCCAGCGCTGGCCGATGGCACGCTCTTCGGCAACAAGGTCGTGGGTCTCGTATCGCCGGTCGGCGTGTCGGTGGCGTTCGGCGCGTTCATGTTCGGAATCGGCATGCAGCTCGGCGGCGGTTGCGCGTCGGGCACGCTGTACACGGCGGGCGGCGGCAATACGCGCATGCTGGTGACGCTCGCGGCGTTTATCGTCGGCTCGGTCGTGGCGACGGCGCATCTGCCGTGGTGGGAATCGCTGCCGCACATCAAGCCCGTCTCGCTCGTGAAGACATGGGGCCTCGGGCCTGCGCTGATCGCTAACCTCGCGCTGTTCGCAGCCATCGGCGCGTTCACGCTGTGGGCGGAGAAGCGTCGCCATGGCCGTATCGTCGGTGTGCCGATGACGCGCAGCGCCAAGGGCAAGCCTGCGCTGCTGCGCGGTCCGTGGCCGCTGGTGTGGGGCGCGCTTGCGCTCGTGCTGCTCAATTATGCGACGCTCGCACTGGCCGGTCGCCCGTGGGGTGTGACGTCGGCGTTTGCACTGTGGGGCGCGAAGGCGTTCATGGCCGTGGGTATCGATGTCGCCTCGTGGCCGTACTGGGCCAAACAGGTCAACGTACTCAAAGCGCCGGTCTCGCAGGACGTGACGACCGTCATGGATCTGGGCATCATCCTCGGCGCGTTGGTAGCCGCCTCGCTGGCGGGCAAGTTCGCGCCGGTGTGGAAGGTGCCCGTGCGCTCGCTGATCGCGGCGATCGTGGGCGGTCTGCTGCTGGGCTACGGCGCACGTCTGGCGTACGGCTGCAACATCGGTGCGTATTTCAGCGGCATCATCTCCGGCAGCCTGCACGGCTGGCTTTGGCTGGTGGCAGCGTTCTTCGGCAACGTGTTCGGCACGCGTCTGCGTCCGTTCTTCGGTCTGGAAGTCGAGACGACCCCGCGCGAAAGCGGCTGCTGATTCGTCTGATTCGTCGCTCTGGCGGACGCCCGTCCGCCACAAAAAACGGCGCTCGCGATAATCTCGCGGCGCCGTTTTTCATTGCAGATGACGTTGCGGTCAGCGCTTACAGATAGAACATCTTTTCGCTGGTTTCCGTCTCGGGTTCGATGTGGCCGTCGTAGAACGCGAAGACGGCCTTGAGGATCTCGTCGGGGTCGTCGATCACCTGCACGAGATCGAGGTCCTTTTCGCTGATGAGGCCCATCGGCAGCATCGACGAGCGAACCCAGTCCAGCAGGCCTTTCCAGAACTCCGAACCCACGAGAATCACCGGCACGTGACGCGACTTCTGCGTCTGGATGAGCGTGAGCACTTCGGACAATTCGTCGAGCGTGCCGAAGCCGCCGGGCATGATCACGAAGGCGTCCGAATTCTTGACGAAGGTGACCTTGCGGGTAAAGAAGTGGCGAAAGCGCAGCGAGATGTCCTGCCACTGATTGCCCTTCTGTTCGTGCGGGAGTTCGATGTTCAGACCGACGGTCGGCGACGCGCCGCCGTGTGCGCCCTTGTTGGCCGCTTCCATGATGCCGGGGCCACCGCCGGAGATGACGGCGAAGCCGTTGTCCGAGAATTTGCGGGCAATCGTCATCGTCAGTTTGTAGAACGGCGATTTCGGCTTGATGCGGGCGCTGCCGTAGATGCTGACGGCCGGTCGGATCTCGGACAGGTACTCGGTCGCCTCGATGAACTCTGCCATAATCGTGAACATCTGCCACGACGCGCGCGCCTTCTTGGCAGTGGCGCGCTCATGGTCTGCCAGCATGCGCAGACTCGGTATCTCTTTTCTTCTCTTGGTCATATGTCGGAACAGCAAAGTCTGGAAGGTAAGACGCTCTTATTGGTCGATGGTTCGAGTTATCTGTATCGAGCCTATCACGCCCTGCCGGATTTGCGCGGCCCAAGCGGCGAACCTACGGGCGCGCTGCACGGCATCGTCAATATGCTGCGCCGCATGCGTAAAGACGTTCATGCAGAGTACAGCGCTTGCGTTTTCGATGCAAAGGGCAAGACCTTCCGCGACGACTGGTACCCCGAGTACAAGGCGAATCGCCCGTCGATGCCCGAAGATCTGCGCGCGCAGATCGAACCGATTCACGAAGCCGTACGCGCGATGGGCTGGCCGCTGTTGATGATCGACGGTGTGGAAGCCGACGATGTCATCGGCACGCTGGCAAAGCGGGCGGCCGAACTGGGCATGCGCGTGGTCGTCTCGACCGGCGACAAGGATCTGGCGCAGCTCGTGAACGACCGCGTGACGCTCGTCAACACGATGACGAACGAAACGCTCGACGCCGCAGCCGTCGAAGCTAAATTCGGTGTGCCGCCTGCGCGCATCGTCGACTACCTTACGCTGGTGGGCGACACGGTCGATAACGTGCCGGGCGTGGAGAAGTGCGGGCCGAAGACGGCCGTCAAATGGCTCACGCAATACGGCGATCTCGACAACCTCGTCGCCAACGCCGCCGAGGTGAAGGGTGCCGTCGGCGAGAATCTGCGACGCGCGCTCGAATGGCTGCCGATGGGCCGCAAGCTCGTGACGGTGGCGCTCGATTGCGATCTCGCGCCGCAGGTCACTTCCATCGAAGCGAGTCTGCAAACGCAGCCCGAAGACGTCGAAGTGCTGCGCGATTTCTTCTCGCGCCACGGCTTCAAGACACTGCTGCGCGAAGCGGAAGCTGCGGTGGCATCGCAAGCCGGTGAAGAAGCGCCGGCACCGGTGGCCGACACCATCGAGCGTCAGTACGAAGCGGTACTCACGTGGGAGCAGTTCGATGCGTGGCTGAAGGTCATCGAAGCCGCCGAGTTGACGGCGTTCGATACCGAGACGACCTCGCTCGACGCGATGCAGGCGCAACTCGTCGGCCTGTCGTTCTCCTGCGAACCGGGCCGCGCGGCGTACATTCCGGTGGCGCACCGCGCGCCGGGGGAAGTCGAGCAATTGCCGCGTGACGAAGTGCTGGCCCGTCTGAGGCACTGGCTCGAGAGTCCCGATCACAAAAAGGTCGGACAGAACCTGAAGTACGACGCCCATGTACTCGAAAATTACGGCGTGGTGTTGGGCGGTATTGCGCACGACACGCTGCTCGAATCGTACGTGCTCGAATCGCATCGCAGCCACGACATGGACAGTCTCGCGTCGCGTCATCTGGGCGTGACGACGGTCAAGTACGAAGACGTGTGCGGCAAGGGCGCCAAGCAGATCGGCTTCGACGACGTGAGCGTCGAACGTGCGACGGAGTACGCTGCAGAGGACGCCGACATTACCCTGCGCCTGCATCGCGCGTTGTACCCCGACGTCGCCCGCGAAGCCACGCTCGAATTCGTCTATCGCGATATCGAAATGCCCACGGCGCGCGTGCTCCAGCGCATGGAGCGCAACGGCGTGCTGGTCGACACTGCGCGTCTGGCGGCGCAAAGCGACGAGATCGGACGCAAGCTGGTCACGCTCGAAACCGAGGCGTACGCGTTGGCCGGACAGCAATTCAATCTGAATTCGCCCAAGCAGATCGGCGACATCTTCTTCACGCAACTGCAGTTGCCGGTCGTCAAGAAGACGGCCAGCGGTGCGCCGTCGACCGATGAAGAAGTGTTGCAGAAGCTCGCAGAGGACTACCCGCTGCCGAAGGTGTTGCTGGAGTATCGCGGTCTCGCCAAGCTCAAGTCGACATACACGGACAAGCTGCCGAAGATGGTCAATCCGTCGACGGGACGTGTGCATACGAATTACGCACAGGCGGTGGCGATCACCGGCCGTCTGGCATCGAACGATCCCAACTTGCAGAACATTCCGGTGCGCACGGCCGAGGGGCGTCGCATTCGTGAAGCCTTCATCGCGCCGCCGGGCAGCCAACTGGTCTCGGCCGACTACTCGCAGATCGAGCTGCGCATCATGGCGCATATCTCGGGCGACGAAAGCCTGTTGCGTGCGTTTGCCAACGGTGAAGACATTCACCGCGCGACCGCTGCGGAAATCTTTGCCGTCACGCCGCTGGAGGTGTCGTCCGAGCAACGACGCTATGCCAAGGTCATCAACTTCGGTCTGATCTACGGCATGAGTGCGTTCGGGCTGGCCGCGAACCTCGGCATCGAGCGCGACGCCGCGAAGCAATACATCGATCGGTACTTCATGCGCTATCCGGGCGTGGCGCGCTATATGGACGAGACGCGCAAGAGCGCCAAGGCGAAGGGGTACGTCGAGACGGTGTTCGGCCGTCGTCTGTGGCTGCCGGACATCAACGGCGGTAACGGTCCGCGTCGTCAGGCGGCCGAACGCGCGGCGATCAATGCGCCGATGCAAGGCACCGCAGCCGACCTCATCAAGCTGTCGATGATTGCCGTGCAGCGCTGGCTTGACGACAGCGGCTTGCAGACGCGTCAGATCATGCAGGTGCACGATGAACTCGTGCTCGAAGTGCCGGATCATGAATTGGCGGAGGTTCGCAAGCGTCTGCCGGAACTGATGTGCGGCGTGGCCAAGCTGCGTGTGCCGTTGGTGGCCGAAGTCGGTGTTGGCGAAAACTGGGAACAAGCACACTGATAGTGCCGGGCAAATACCCAAAGTGTGTGGGGCGGTCGGCGTCGCGGCACGCTTCGGACGCCATGACGATCAAGGTCACGCAATAGCGGAAATAGGGTGACGGGTATACCCTAAGTACGTACTCTGCGGTATGGTGATCGCTATCGCTGGCGGGGCACTTGCCGACCGGCCGGACGGTTTTCCAAGCACGGGGAGTTATCGTGAGTGTGCATCGTATCGTTGTGGTCGGCGGCGGCGCCGGCGGTCTCGAACTCGTCACCCGGTTGGGCGACAAGTACGGGCGTGGCAAGGACGTTCAAATAACGCTGGTCGACCGTTCCCTGTCGCACATCTGGAAACCGTTGCTGCATGAGGTCGCGGCCGGTGTCATGGATACGGCGACGCATCAGCTCTCCTACGTGGCGCAGGCGAACTGGCATCACTTCGAGTTCGCGACGGGCGAGATGATCGGGCTGGATCGTGCGGCGAGGACCATCCGTCTGGCAGCCGTCCCGGCGGCGGACGACGAAGGCGAGGGCGACCTGCTGCCTGAGCGCACGTTGCCGTACGACACGCTCGTGCTCGCTATCGGCAGCACGACCAACTTCTTCGGTGTTCCGGGTGCCAGGGAACACACCATTGCCCTCGATACGGTCGAACAGGCCGAGCGTTTCCGTCGCCGCTTGATGGCGGCGTGCGTGCGTGCGCAGAGCGCTGCCGAGGCGTCGGCACTGGCTGCTGCGGCCGAGACGCAGAGCGGTGGTGCGTTGCTGTCGCCGCCGGGCGCGCAGCGTCCCAAGGTCAATCTCGTGATCGTCGGCGCGGGTGCGACGGGCGTGGAACTGTCGGCCGAGTTGCGCAATACCGCTGAAGTGTTGCGCTCCTACGGTCTGAAGCTCGACCCGCGCAAGGACGTGCGCATCACCATCATCGAATCGAGCCCGCGCATTCTGAAAGCGTTGCCAGAGCGTGTGTCGGGCGCGGTGGCCGGGTTGCTGGCCAAGCTGGACGTCGACATTCTGTGCGGCGATTCAGTCGCGGAAGTGCGCGCCAACGAAGTCACGCTGACCAGCGGAAAGATTCTGCCTGCGGACATCACGGTCTGGTCGGCGGGAATTACCGCGCCGCCGGTACTCGGCACGTTGGGGCTGGCTGTCAATCGTCTGAATCAGATCGAAGTGCTGCCGACGCTGCAAAGCAAGACCGATCCGGACATCTTCGCGTTCGGCGATTGTGCGAGTTGCGAGTGGCCGGAGCATGGTTTCGTGCCGCCGCGTGCGCAAGCGGCACACCAGCAGGCGAGTTTCCTCGTGAAAGCCGTTGAGGCACGTCTGAAGGGACAGCGCTTGCCGACGTTCACGTACCGCGACTTCGGTTCGCTGGTCTCGCTGGGCAAGTTCAGCGCGGTGGGTAACCTGATGGGCGGACTGATCGGCGGCAGCATGTTCATCGAAGGGCTGTTCGCCCGCGTGATGTACACGTCGCTTTATCGGATGCACGTCGCAGCGTTGCATGGCGTCTGGCGGATGATGCTCGACACAGTCGCTAACCGTCTGCGTCGCTCGACCGTGCCGCGCGTGAAGCTGCATTGACGTCCTGACAGCTTTTCGCTGACGTCCGGCCGCGCAGGCGTTTTGCTTGCGCGGCTTTTTTCATGCTTCGTGGTGAGTGCAGGCGAATTGCCTCTCTAGTAATATCCGAACGTCCGGCCTCCGGTCGGCAGTCTTCCCCGCCCCTTTTCTTTTTGACGCTTTCTCCTGGAGTGCGACATGTCGCAAGCGGATCTGGATAGTCTCGTACCCGAAGTTGCGCCGCGTAACCGGCGCGATTTCCTGAAGACCGCCGTCGGTTCGGCGTTTGCGCTGGCGGTGCTGCCGGTGGCAGCCGAAACGATCACCACCGACACGCAAGGACTGGACGCAGGCGAGCACATGCTCGACGTGCCCGGTATCAAGATGCCGGTGTACTACGCAAAGCCCGCGGGTAAGACACATCTGCCGACGATCGTCGTCGTCTCGGAGATTTTCGGCGTGCATCAGCACATTGCAGATATCTGCCGTCGCTTCGCGAAGCTCGGCTATCTGGCGGTCGCGCCGGAGTTGTTTGCGCGTGCAGGTGACCCGCAATCGTTGGGCACGATTGCGGAGATTCAATCGCAAATCGTGGCGAAGACGCCGGACAAGCAAGTCATGAGCGACATCGACGCGACCGTGAAGTGGGCGGCGGCCAACGGCGGCGACGAAAAGCGTCTGGGCATTACCGGCTTCTGCTGGGGTGGACGTGTGGCGTGGCTCTATGACGCGCACAACCCGAACGTGAAAGCGGCGGTGGCCTGGTACGGACGCATCGTCGGCGACAAGAGCGAGAGCTTTCCTCAGAACCCGATCGATATCGCTGGTAAGTTGCATGGTCCGTTGCTGGGGTTGTACGGCGGCAAGGACACGGGGATTCCGGTTGCGAGCGTCGAACAGGCGCGCGAGGCGCTGGCCAGGGGCGATGCCGCGTCGAAGGGCTCGGAGCTAAAGGTCTTCCCGAACTCGGGCCACGCGTTCTTCGCGGATTATCGGGCGAGTTATGTCGAGGCCGATGCGAAAGAGGGTTGGAAGCTGGCACAGGATTGGTTCCGGAAGCACGGCGTCGCTTGATGGCGGGGAAATGAGGGAGGCCGCCGGTATGCCGACGGCGTGTGGCTCATGGGGTAGGGGCGGCGACGGGGCGTTTGTCGGCAGGTTGCGCCCCGATACGCCTTTGTAGGCCCCGCACGCCTCGATGTGCCTACGGTTTGCCTGTAACGGTAAAAGCTGGTTAAATCGCCGGCTTGCCCGCGGGAGAATCACCATCGACGCCATCTTTCTTTTTATCGTTATCGCCACGCTGGCTTCCGGCGTGCTGAGTCTTTTCGGGGCGGCGTCGCTGTCGCTGGGTCTGCTCTCGAAGCTCATCGACAAGATGGTGAGCTTCTCGGCGGGCGTGCTGCTCGGCACGGCGTTGCTGCATTTACTGCCGGAAAGTCTGGAGTCGCACGTCGACGCCCACGTCATCACGCGCTGGTTGCTGGGCGGACTGCTGGGGTTCTTCCTGCTGGAAAAGCTGGCGTTGCTGCGCCATAGCCACCATCACGAAGGCGACGGACATCATCACGAGCATGGCCACGATGCGCACGAAGCGGGCAAGGGCGGCTGGATGATTCTGGTGGGCAGCGCGATCCACAATTTCGCCGACGGCGTGGTGATTGCGGCCGCTTTCCTGACCGATCCGCGTCTGGGTGTTGCGGCCACCGTGTCGATCACGGTGCATGAAGTCGCGCACAAGCTGGGCGACTTCATGGTGTTGCTGAACGCGGGGTTCAAGCGCCGCAAGGCGCTGGTGCTGACGCTGGCGTCGAGTCTGACGGCCTTGCTGGGTGGCGTGCTCGGTTACTTCATGCTGGATCGTCTGCAAAGCCTGATCCCGTATCTGCTGGCGCTTGCGGCGAGCAGCTTCATCTACATTGCCGTGTCGGATCTCATGCCGCAGATGCAACGACGCACGTCGCCGCGCGACGCCCTGCCGCAGCTACTGCTGATTGGTGTCGGGCTGGCATTGGTCGTGTGGCTCAATGGGCATGATCACGATCATGACCACGGGCACGGCCATGACGAAGGCGGGAGTGCGCTGGCGATGTCGGCAAGCGCCGCTAAGCCGGGTAGCGAGTAACGCGCGACATCGAACGATAAAAAAAGGGCACCTCATCGGGGTGCCCTTATGCATTTCTGGTCTACTGAAGTTACGGTTGCGCACCCGTGGACACCGGACGGCGTTTGTCCGCACACCATTCGCTCCACGAGCCGGGGTAGAGGCTCGCTCCGTGCAGGCCAGCCACTTCCATCGCCAGCAGATTGTGGCACGCGGTCACACCCGAGCCGCACTGCGAGATGACGCGTTCCGGCAGGCGGTCGTGGCCGATCACTTGCGTGAACTCCTCGCGAAGTGTGGCCGCAGGCTTGAAGCGGCCGTCCGCACCGAGGTTGTCCTTGAAGAAGCGATTTTTTGCGCCTGGAATATGGCCGCCAATCGGGTCGAGGGTTTCGTTCTCGCCGCGATAGCGGTCCGCTGCGCGGGCGTCGATCACCAAACGCTCGTGCGACGTGAGATTGCGCTCGATGGCGGCAGCGTCTGCCGTCGTCGCCAGCGGCTCGCCCGGCGCGAAATCGCCGGCGGGCGGCGCTTCGGGCGGTGCGGCGTCGAGCGTGAAGCCAGCGGCTTCCCAGGCTTGCAAGCCGCCGTCGAGCACCGCAACCGACTCGTGTCCGAGCCAGCGCAGCAACCACCACAGGCGCGCGGCGTACATGCCGCCCTGTGCGTCATACGCGACAACCTGCTGGCCCTTCGACAGGCCGCATGCGGCGAGATGCCGGACGAGAGCGTCGCGATCAGGCAGCGGGTGACGGCCGTTCTTGCCGTTCGTCTTGCCGGAGAGATCGCGTTCGAGATGCGCGTAGAACGCGCCGAAGAGATGACCCTGAACGTAGGCTTGCTCGCCAGCCTTGGGATTGGCGAGATCGAAACGGCAATCGAAGATGACCACCGGGGCGCCGCCACCGGCGGCGGTCTGCATCAGCGCATCGAGATTTTGCGGACTGATGAGCGTGGTGAAATGCGTATGAATCATGGCGTCTCCGCAGACGGGCGTGGGGGATTCGTTCGGCGGCGATCAGGCGGAGGGGGAAGGCCGGCGCAATGCGGTCATGCCGCTCGCTACGATGAGCAGCATGCCGATCCAGCCGGCCAGTGCAGGCCAGTCGCCCCAGACAAGCATGCTGATCAGTGTAGCGAAGATTACGCCCGAGTATTGGAGATTCGCAGTGACGAGCGTGTTGCCCAGACTGAACGCCCGGGTGAGCGCCGTCTGCGCGATCAGTGCGGCGATCCCGACGCCCAGCATCAGGCCAGCACCGCGCCAGGTCATCGGGTGCAGGCCCTCGACGGCGACCCAGGCCAGACCGAGCAGCACGCCGCCGGCCGAGAAATAGAAGACGATGCGCCAGTCGGGTTCGCCCGCTGCGCCCAGCTCTTTGACCTGCATATAGGCGACGGCCGAGAACACGCCTGAGACAACGCCTGCGACACCGGCAACCCACGCCTGACTGTCGATGGTCGGCTGCAATAACAGTGCTACGCCGACGAAACCGGCGAAGATCGCCGCTACCAGCCGGAAATCGGTGCGCAGGCTACCGCGCATTGCTGCCGTTCCCATCACGATCAGCGAAATCCAGATCGGCGACATGTAGTTGAGCGTCATCGCCGTGGAGAGCGGCAATTGCGTGAGCGAAAAGAACCAGAGGCCGAGGGAAATGACGCCCGCCGCGCTGCGTTTGACGTGCGATCCGAGATGACGCGTACGAATGGACTGGCCGCGCAATCGTGCCATTACCAGAAGGACGATCACGCCGATAAGGCTGCGGTAGAGAACGATTTCGCCGGTGTTGTATTCGTTTGCCGCCAGTTTGATGAAGAGCCCCATCAACGTAAACATGAAGGCGGAGACCAACATCCAGAGCGATTGCATGGCGAATTGTGGCCGGTAACGGCGAGGAGACGAACGAGCGCGTTTTGTGCTGAACGCAGGCGACTCGTGCAGCACAAACGATCAGTGCACGGTCATATTGAAAGCATGGCGTCGATTCTAACGAAAACGGCGGGCACATGGCCCGCCGTTCCGCGTTTTTTCGGCAAATATTTAATTCGGTCTCATCGGTACCACATGGCGTTCGCGAGGGCGATCCGACGCGACTTCCGTCCGATCGCTTTGCGTTCTCGTGCGATGGGATTTCCTGCGCCGTCGAGGCTTAGAAATCCCCCATCTGGCGACGCAAGAACTCGTGGAAGTGTTGCATGCCGTCTTCCATCGGGCTTTGATAGGGGCCCACTTCCGAGACGCCGCGCTGAAACAGGGCGCGCCGCCCGGCGTCCATGCGTTCCGCAATCTCGTCGTCTTCGCGCGCCGTTTCCATGTAGGCGGCACGCTCGGCCTCGATGAATTCGCGTTCGAAGAGCGCGATTTCCTCGGGGTAATAGAATTCGACGATGTTCGTTGTCTGTTGCGGTCCGCGCGGGATCAGCCACGACACCACGAGCACGTGCGGGTACCACTCGATCATGAGATGCGGGTAGTACACCATCCAGATCGCCCCGAAGTCCGGCGGCACGCCTTCCCTGTAGCGCAGCAGCACGTCGTGCCACTGGCGGTAGATGGGGCTGCCGGGTTTGGCGAGACCTTCATGCACGCCAACCGTCTGGACGCTATACCAGTCGCCGAACTCCCAGCTCAGGTCTTCGCACGAAACGAAGCTGCCCAGACCGGGGTGGAACGGCACGACGTGGTAGTCCTCGAGATAAACCTCGATGAACGTCTTCCAGTTGTAGTTACATTCGTGCACTTCGACGTGATCGAACATGAAGTTCGAAAAGTCGAGGTGGTGCTTCACGCCTAGTCGCGCGAGATCGGCCTGCACGTCGCGGCCCTCTGCTTCGAACAGCAGCCCGTTCCAGCGTTGCAGCGGGAACTTGCCGAGGTTCAGGCAGGGCTTCTCCGGGAAATGCGGCGCGCCGAGCAGTTCGCCCTTCGTGTCGTATGTCCAGCGATGAAGCGGGCAAACGATATTGGGCGTGTTTCCACGCCCATTGAGCATGACCGCCTGACGATGACGGCAGACGTTCGAGAGCAATTCGATGCCGTTATGCTCGCCCGCACCGTTGCGGACCAGCATGCGGCCTTCCTGCTCAGCCGGAAGGGCGAAATAATCGCCGACTTCCGGGACCATCAATTCGTGGCCCACATAGCGGGGGCCGTGCTTAAACAGGACTTCACGCTCGCGGGCGAGGAGCGCCTCATCGAAATACGTGTAGACCGGCAGTTGGCTTGAGGCCGGTTTTAGTTGCAAAGCGCTGCTTAGATTGGACATTCCCACTCCCGTCTAGCTTGAAAGCAGTGAACAACCCAACCATCGAAAAATCGATTTAGGGGAACCGACGATTATACCCGGTCTAAGCATGCGAGGGCCGCTAAGTCCATGATTTACGTTAAATAATGTCCGAAAAAAGTCATCCGGACCCGATTTTGGGCAATTTACGCTCTGCGAGCTAATGCGCTTTTGCCGTAAAATGGAACATTCGACCCGAATTTTGCGTTTATGGCTAAGACTGCAAAGTCGCAAGACGCGGCGCCCGAGGCGTCGCAAGACCTGCCCGAGACCTATGAGGCTGCGCTGGCTGAGCTCGAACAGCTCGTCGGACGCATGGAGGGCGGTGAGCTGGGACTGGAAGAATCGTTGGGCGCGTATCGGCGCGGCGCCGTCCTGGTGAAATACTGCCAGGGTCTGCTCGAGAAGGTGGAGCAGCAGGTGAAGGTGCTTGAAGGCGAGACGCTCAAGCCGCTCGAAGCGTCGTCGCGCGACGAGTTCTGAGTCGCTGAGCAGCTAACCCGAATTACGGCAAGACGACCCACGACCCAAGGCGTCCCCCAGCACGACACCGGGGCGCTCCAATAACAAGCACGGCCCGACGGGCACGTGCAGGACGAAGACGATGGCGGATCAGAATATCAAGGCCTGGATGCAGGCAGTACAGGCCCGTGTGGAACAGGCGCTCGACGCTGCGCTGCCCAAGGCAGCCGATGGCGGCTCGGCGCGACTCAATGAATCGATGCGTTACGCCGTGCTCGGCGGCGGCAAGCGCGTACGTCCGCTGCTGTGCTTCGCTGCAGGCGAAGTCACGCAGGCCAGCGAGACGGCGCTCGACCGCGCGGCATGCGCTGTCGAAATGATTCATGCGTATTCGTTGGTGCACGACGATCTGCCGTGCATGGACGATGACGATCTGCGCCGTGGCAAGCCGACGGTGCACGTGCAGTACGACGAAGCGACCGGTCTACTTGCCGGCGACGGCCTGCAGACGCAGGCCTTCGCGCTGTTGGGCGAGGCGACGGTCGATCTGAGCGCGGCGCAGTCGCTCGCGCTGGTGCGCGAACTGGCGCTGGCCTCGGGTGCGCTCGGTATGGCTGGCGGTCAGGCCATCGATCTGGAAAGCGTGGGCATCAAGCTCACGCAGTCGCAACTGGAAAACATGCATCGCCTGAAGACGGGCGCATTGCTGCGAGCTTCGCTGCGTATGGGCGCTATCTGTGGCCGCGCGCTGTCGGACGACGAAACGGTGGCGCTCGACGCCTACGCGGCGGCCGTCGGACTGGCTTTCCAGGTCGTGGACGACATTCTCGACACGACGGCCGACTCGGCCACGCTGGGCAAGACCGCAGGCAAGGACGCCGCCAACGACAAGCCGACTTACGTGTCGTTGATGGGCCTCGATGGCGCGCGCGGCTACGCGGAAAAGCTGCGTGCCGACGCACATGCAGCGAGTGCCTCGCTGGGTAACGCAGATCGTCTGCGTGCACTGGCCGATTACGTCGTCGATCGCATTAATTGACCGACGTAGATTGGACGTAAGCCGACGATTTGTGGCGGAAGTCACATCGCGGCGCGTCATCGGTAAATGAGTTTTCTGAGCAGTTCCTGGATCGCGGGTCAATGCATATCCGAGGACTGCTGGCAGTAGCGATAAGCAAGGGGCAAGGAGGGTCGACGCGTTTCTCCCCACAGAGCGCATCGGCAGGAGATCGGGAACAGCTCACAGGGGGAGTTGCCCGGTAAAGAACGCCTATATATGGAACGACGATGTACGAACTTCTAAATACTATCGATGACCCGGCCGATCTGCGGCGTCTGGAGCGTCGCCAACTCGCGCCGCTGGCCGAAGAGCTGCGGGCTTTCGTGCTCGAGAGCGTGTCGCGTACGGGCGGCCATCTGTCGTCCAACCTCGGCACGGTCGAGCTGACGATTGCGCTGCACTACGTCTTCAACACGCCGGAGGATCGCATTGTCTGGGACGTGGGCCACCAGAGCTATCCGCACAAGATCCTGACGGGGCGTCGCGAACAAATGGGTTCGCTGCGTCAGCTCGGCGGCATCTCGGGTTTCCCGAAGCGCGACGAATCGCCGTACGACACGTTCGGCACGGCGCATTCGAGCACGTCGATCTCGGCGGCGCTCGGCATGGCGCTCGGCGCGCGCACGAAGGGTGAGAACCGCTTCGGCATCGCCGTGATCGGCGACGGTTCGATGACGGCCGGTATGGCATTCGAGGCGATGAACAACGCCGGCGTGCATGAAGACGTGCCGCTGCTGGTCATCCTCAACGACAACGACATGTCGATCTCGCCGCCGGTCGGCGCGCTCAACCGTTATCTGGCGCGCCTGATGTCGGG
This sequence comes from Pandoraea oxalativorans, assembly GCF_000972785.3. Taxonomy (NCBI): domain Bacteria; kingdom Pseudomonadati; phylum Pseudomonadota; class Betaproteobacteria; order Burkholderiales; family Burkholderiaceae; genus Pandoraea; species Pandoraea oxalativorans. The sequence goes on along the minus strand of NZ_CP011253.3, from coordinate 3,683,100 downwards.
CCGTTTCTACGCCGCTGCGAAGAAGGGCGTGGAGAAGGTGCTGAGCGTGGCGCCCCCGGTGCTGGAGCTGGCGCGCAAGTTCGAGGAGCATGCCAAGGGCATGGTCGTGCCGGCCACGATGTTCGAAGAATTCGGCTTCAACTACATCGGCCCGATCGACGGTCACGACCTCGACTCGCTGATTCCGACGCTCGAGAACATCAAGAATCTGAAGGGCCCGCAGTTCCTGCACGTCGTTACGCGCAAGGGCTATGGCTACAAGCTCGCGGAAGCCGACCCGGTGCTGTATCACGGTCCGGGCAAGTTCAACCCTGCCGAAGGTATCAAGCCGAGCACGAGTGGCAAGAAGACGTACACGCAAGTGTTCGGCGACTGGCTGTGCGATATCGCGGCGGTAGACAAGCGCATTGTGGGCATTACGCCCGCCATGCGCGAAGGCTCCGGCCTCGTGGAGTTCGAGAAGCGTTTCCCGGATCGTTACTACGACGTGGGCATCGCCGAGCAGCATGCGGTGACGTTTGCGGGCGGCATGGCGACCGAAGGTCTGAAGCCGATCGTAGCGATCTATTCGACGTTCCTGCAACGCGGTTACGATCAGCTCATTCACGACGTCGCGCTGCAAAATCTGCCGGTCGTGTTCGCGCTGGACCGCTCGGGCCTCGTGGGTGCCGACGGTGCGACCCACGCCGGTGCGTACGACATTCCGTTCATGCGCTGCATTCCGAACATGGTCGTGATGGCGCCGTCGGACGAGAACGAATGCCGCCAGATGCTGTACACCGGCGTGCAGATCGACGGTCCGTCGGCGGTGCGTTATCCGCGTGGCGCAGGTACGGGGGCCGTGATCGAACAGACGATGACGGCACTGCCGATCGGCAAGGGTGTGGTGCGTCGCGAGAGCCAGGCGCAAGCCGGACGCCGCGTCGCCATTCTCGCTTTCGGCAGCATGGTTGCCCCGTCGCTTGCAGCGGCAGCGCAACTCGACGCGACCGTGGCCGACATGCGCTTCGTCAAGCCGATCGACGATGAACTGATCGCGCGACTGGCGCAAACGCACGACTACCTTGTGACGGTGGAAGAGGGCAGCATCATGGGCGGCGCGGGCTCGGCCGTGGCCGAATCCCTGTTGGCCAGCGGGGGGAATCGACCCGTACTACAATTGGGCCTGCCCGATCGCTTCATCGATCATGGCGACCCGGCATTGTTGCTGTCTGGCGTGGGTCTCGACGCCGCAGGCATCGCCAAGTCGATCTGCGAGCGCTTCGATCTTCCGTCGGCAGAGGCCGCCCAGACAACCGGCAAGACCGCGACGAAGCTCGTCGCCTGACCTGTCCGGTAGTCTCGAGTCTGCGAACGATCCGGCCCAGGCGCCGGATCGTTTCGTTTTGAAGGACGCATTCCCCATTCCGTGCCGGGGTTCTCCGGCACGTTCCCGACGCTACTCGACGGAGGTTCGCGAGCCGTGTGTCGGATACGTTTGCCCATTGCCTCCCCCCAGTCGGCTCGCCGGCAAAGAAGGAAATTAGATGAACCAGATGAACCCCGCTTTCGTTATGCCGGATGTGCAGAGCACCGTCGACACCCGGCAGATCCCGATTCAGCGCGTTGGTGTGCGTGGCGTGCGTCATCCGTTGTCGGTGCGTCTGGCCGACGGCGACGTGCAGGCCACCATCGGCCTGTTCAATCTCGACGTGCATTTGCCTGCCGACCAGAAGGGCACGCACATGTCGCGTTTCGTCGCCTTGCTCGAAGCGAATCGCGACCCGATGAGCGTTGCGGGCTTCCGTGCGATGCTTGCCAGCATGCTCGATAAGCTCGAAGCCGAAGCGGGTCGCATCGAAGTGACGTTCCCGTACTTCATCAGCAAGACGGCGCCGGTGTCGGGCGTGCAGAGCTTGATGGACTATGAAGTCACGCTGACCGGCGACGTGCGCAATGGCGAGACGCGTGTGTGGCTCAAGGTACTTGTGCCGGTCACGAGCCTGTGCCCGTGCTCGAAGAAGATTTCGCAATATGGCGCGCACAATCAGCGCTCGCATATCACCATCGACGTGGAGATCGCAGGCGATATCGCGGTCGAAGAGTTGGTGCGGATGGCGGAAGAGGAAGCGTCGTGCGAGTTGTGGGGGCTGCTCAAGCGCCCGGACGAGAAGTACGTGACCGAGCGTGCCTATGAGAACCCGAAGTTCGTCGAGGATCTGGTGCGTGACGTGGCGACGCGTCTGAACAACGAACCGCGCGTCGCGGCGTATGTGCTTCAGGCCGAGAACTTCGAATCGATCCACAATCACAGCGCCTATGCCGTGATCGAGCGCGATAAGCGCGTGGCGGCGTGATTGCCGGACACTTACGTCAGACGTAAAAAAACCGCTCCGAGGAGCGGTTTTTTCTTGGGCGATGGCCGAAAGATGTGCAGATAGCGAGGTTATTGGCGTCGCATCGGTCGCATTACGCACTTCGCACGATATCGGCCAGATCCCAGCGTGGGCGCACTGTGTAGGCGTATTCGCTATCCGCTTCGTCCGGCCAGTGCTTGAGGCGCATTGCGCCCGCAAAAGCGATCATCGCGCCGTTATCGGTGCAGAACGCGAGGTCGGGGTAATGCACGCGAAACCCACGGCGTCGTGCCGCTTCGTTCAGTCCGGCCCGCAGTTGCGCGTTGGCACCCACGCCACCCGCGACGACCAGGGTCTTCATCCCGGTTTGCTTCAGCGCGGCCATCGACTTGGCGACGAGGACGTCGACGATGGCGTCGACGAAGCCACGTGCGAGGTCGGCCTTCTCCTGTTCGCAGACGTTCCCGCCGAGATTGCGGACCTGCGTGAGCACCGCCGTCTTCAGGCCGCTGAAACTGAAATCCAGATTGCCCGAGTGCTTCATCGGGCGCGGCAGGTCGAAACGTCCCGGCGTGCCGAAGTCGGCCAGACGCGAGACGGCGGGGCCACCCGGATAGCCGAGCCCGAGCAGTTTGGCCGTCTTGTCGAAGGCTTCACCGGCGGCATCGTCGAGCGTTTCGCCGAGCATGGCGTACTGTCCGAACGCACGGACTTCCATTAACTGGGTGTGGCCACCGGAAACCAGCAGGGCGACGAAGGGGAAGTCAGGGGCGTCCGGGGCGAGCAGCGGCGATAGCAAATGGCCTTCGAGATGGTGCACCCCGACGACCGGACGCTCGAGCGCGAAAGCGAGCGCGTTGGCGACACTTGCCCCGACCAGCAGCGCGCCTGCGAGACCAGGGCCTTGCGTATAGGCAATGGCGTCGACGGCGCTCAGCGGCTTGCCTGCTTGAGCGAGCACTTCTTCGGCGAGGGGCAGGGTGCGACGAATATGGTCGCGCGACGCCAGTTCGGGCACCACTCCCCCGTACTCGCGATGCATCGCAATCTGCGAATGCAGCGCGTGCGAGAGCAGCCCGGCCTCGGTGTCGTAGAGGGCGAGCCCGGTTTCGTCGCAGGAGCTTTCAATGCCTAGAACCAGCATGGCGGATGGGGAGGCGCGCAGCGTCAACTTTAATGGGGAACCCGGAAGTATACCAGTCGGCCCCATCGGCTGCCGGTTACAATGCGCGCCATGGAAAAGTTCGATGTAGCGATTGTGGGTGCTGGCGCGGCCGGCCTGATGTGCGCGGCGGTGGCCGGGCAATTGGGCTTGCGCGTGGTGCTCATCGATCACGCGACGCGCCTCGCCGAGAAGATCCGCATCTCGGGCGGCGGTCGCTGCAATTTTACCAATATCAATGCGGGCGCGGCGAACTACCTGTCGGAGAATCCGCGTTTCTGCCGTTCGGCGCTTGCGCGTTACACCCCGCGCGACTTTCTCGACCTGCTCAAGCGCCACCGCATTGCGTGGCATGAAAAACACCGCGGTCAGCTCTTCTGCGACGAAAGTGCCGAAGACGTCATCGAAATGCTGCGAAACGAGTGCGCTGCGGGGCACGTGCACTGGCGCATGCCATGCGCGGTCCATACCGTCGCATATGCCGATGCCGATGCCGGTGCGGCACATCGCTACCATTTGACGACAGATGCCGGCCATATCGCGGCAAAACGTCTCGTGATCGCAACCGGCGGGCTGTCGATTCCGAAAATCGGGGCGACGGACTGGGGCTATCGGATCGCGCGTCAGTTCGGGTTGGATATCGTGGAGCCGCGACCGGCCCTCGTCCCGCTGATGTTCGATGCGTCGACCTGGGCGCCCTTCGCGGGACTGTCGGGTTTGTCGCTGGAAGTGGAGGTCAGCACGGGCAAAGGCAAAGAGGCGGGCAGTTTCCTTGAGGATCTGTTGTTCACGCACCGCGGTCTGTCCGGCCCTGCGATTCTTCAGATTTCCAGTTTCTGGACGCCCGGGCAGCCGATTACACTGAATCTCGCACCGACGTCAGATATCGAGGCGGCGCTGTTTGACGCCAAAGCGTCGTCCAAACGTCAATTGAGCAACTTGCTGGCGCAGTGGGTTCCGGCGCGATTGGCAGATGCCTGGGTTGCCAATAGCGGTCTCTCGCCGCAAGCACGCGTGCAGGAGTTGCCGGACAAGGCGTTGCGTTCGCTCGCGCAGGCATTTTCCGGCTGGACGCTTAAGCCTTGCGGCTCGGAAGGGTGGCGCAAGGCGGAAGTGACGCGCGGTGGCGTCGATACCCGCGCGCTGTCCTCGACCACGCTGGAGGCGCGCGCGCAGCCGGGGCTGCATTTCGTCGGGGAAGTGGTCGATGTGACGGGCTGGCTCGGTGGCTACAACTTCCAGTGGGCGTGGGCGTCGGCGGTGGCGTGTGCACGGGCGATGTCCGAAAGCATCCAGGCGGCAAAAGCCGCTGATGGCGCATTGGATTAATGCGGGCAATATGAATGGCCGGGCCGGTAAGCTCAAGCGCACGCGAGGGCGCCGACGGCCTTCGTCCGCCGGAAGGCGACGCGCTGTCGTAGACGGCCGCTAGGCCGTTATGCTACGCTCTCTCCTTCGTGGAGACGGCGCTGTATCTGTCGTAACAGTCGTTTCGGAAGGCGTTCGGGACAGTTTTCGACGCCTCCGGCGCATTACCTGAAGATTAGCGTCCGATACGCCAGTGACATGAGGCATCGAACAATGCCCGTGTCCGGGCGGTCTAATTCTCCGGCGAGCCCGCTTGTGATCGCACGTGTGATCGTTTCCGCAAGCGGGTTTTTGTGCTTTGTGCCCCCGTTGAGCGCTGCGCCAGTGCACCGGCAGCGGCGCAGAGCGATGCGTGTCACACCCTCGCCGTCCTTTTCTTTGGGGCGGCATGCACTACACTGAAACGTAATCGAATTCCGGAATCCCTGCTCATGAGTCTGAAAGAACGCATTAACGAAGACATGAAGACGGCCATGCGTGCCAAGGCCGCCGACAAACTGGGGACCATCCGCCTGCTGCTTGCGGCAATCAAACAAAAGGAAGTCGACGAGCGCATCACCCTCGATGACGCGGCCACCGTTGCCATCGTCGACAAACTGATCAAACAACGCAAAGATTCCATCAGCCAGTTCCAGGCCGCTGGTCGCCGCGATCTGGCCGATAAGGAAGCCGCCGAAGTCGAAGTGCTCATGGTCTATATGCCGCAGCAACTCTCGGCAGACGAAGTTGCGCAGGCGGTGAAGGCGGCCGTGGCGCAAACGGGTGCCGCCGGGCCGCAGGATATGGGCAAGGTGATGGGCGTGCTCAAGGGTCTGTTGGCGGGCCGTGCCGACATGACCGCCGTGTCCGCGCAAGTGAAGGCGGCGTTGGCTGCGTAAACCGGTAGTGCGGTTCGGCGCTGTCGCCTGTGCGACGGTGCGGCACCGCGTTGCGATGGCACCGATCCAGTGATTCCCCAGTCGTTTTTGCAGGACCTGCTCAACCGCGTCGATATTGTCGAGGTGGTGGGCCGTTACGTGCAGTTGAAGAAGGGCGGGGCGAACTTCATGGGGCTGTGCCCCTTTCATAACGAGAAGTCGCCCTCATTTACCGTAAGTCCCACCAAGCAGTTCTATCACTGCTTCGGGTGCGGCGCGCACGGCAGCGCGATCAGCTTCCTGATGGAGCATGCCGGGCTCGGATTTGTCGAAGCTGTGGAGGAGTTGGCCCGCAACGTCGGGCTGGATGTGCCGCGAGAAGCGCCGCTGCCGGGCGCACCGGCACCGGCCGCGCAACGTGCGCAGACCCTCGGCCTCGTCGACGTGATGACGCGCGCTTGCGACTACTATCGCAAGCAACTGCGCGCCGCGCCGGTGGCCATCGAATATTTGAAGCGACGTGGATTGACCGGCGAGATTGCCGCGCATTTCGGGCTCGGTTATGCCCCGGAAGCCTGGCAGAACCTGGAAGCTGCGTTCGAGAATTATCGTGACGACCAGTTGCTTGAGGCGGGTCTCGTCATCGAGAGCGAGAAGGGCGAGCCGGGCAGCACGAAGCGACGCTACGACCGTTTCCGCGACCGGATCATGTTCCCGATCCGGAATACGAAAGGGCAGGTCATTGCCTTCGGCGGACGTGTGCTGGACAAGGGCGAGCCCAAGTATCTGAACTCTCCCGAAACGCCGCTCTTCAGCAAGGGAAGTGAGCTGTACGGGCTATTCGAAGCGCGCATCGGCATTCGCGACGCGGGCTACGTGCTGGTGGTCGAAGGCTATATGGATGTCGTGGCGCTGGCCCAGCTTGGCTTTCCGCAGGCAGTCGCAACGCTCGGCACGGCTTGCACGCCAATGCATGTGCAGAAGTTGCTGCGCCAGACCGAAACGGTGGTGTTCAGCTTCGACGGCGATGCGGCGGGGCGCCGGGCGGCGCGTCGTGCACTTGAGGCCTGCCTGCCGCACGCCGACGACAACCGGAGTTTCAAGTTTCTGTTTTTGCCGAGCGAGCACGATCCGGACAGCTATGTGCGCGAGCACGGCACGCAAGCGTTTGCAGACGAAGTCTCGCGCGCTATGCCGATGTCGCAGTTCCTGATCGGCGAAGTGACGGCGGGCAAGGAAATGCACCAGCCGGAAGGGCGGGCGCGTGCGCTGTTCGAGGCCAAGCCGCTGTTGCAGCAGATGCCCGCGAACGCGCTGCGTGGTCAGATCATTCATGCGCTGGCCGAGCGCGTGGGCAGTTCGGTCGAGGAAGTCGCGGAGCTTTGCGAGTTGCACATCGGCGCTGCGCGCCGTCAGAACACGTGGGACAAGGCGCCGGCCAAGCGCGAGAAGCGTCGTGTCGTCGGTACCGAGCATCGGGCGTTGCAGAACTTGCTGATGTTCCCGGCGCTGGGAAACGAATTAACCGAAGAAGAGACCAGGATTTTGCGGGAGATGGGCCAGCACGGCGAGATTTTCTCGGAAGTGCTGACGCTATGCCGCGAAATGGGGGCGCAAGCCGATTTTCGCTATATGTCGGATCGACTGAGGATTTCGCCCAACTGGGCAAGTTTCGACGACATCATCCGCGAAATTCTGGCATTTGAAGAAAATGCGCGGGACCTGATGTTGTTCGATCCGGCCGATGAGGCGCAGGTCGAGCGTCGCGAAGAGCAAATTGCGTTGCGTCTCACCGAGTTGCGTAGTGCCATCCGGCGTTTGCAGTACGACCGGTTGTGCGAAGCATTGGAGACGCTTTTCAAGCGGGCGTCGTTGACGCCCGATGAATTGCGCCACGCTCAGGCGCTGTCGCGGGAACGCGACGAATTGAAGCGATGGCTGGCTACGGCCAGCACAGGAGGCGCGCGAAGTTGAGGTATGCCCGCGTGCTATAATTAAAGGTTTTCAGTGGGCTGTTTTCTGGCAAGTGAGATCGCTATGGCAAAGATGACAACGACCAGCGGAAAAAAGACGGTTATCCCTTCACCGACAGCTAAACGCGCGACCAGTGCGGCGGCGGCGTCAGGTGGGAAGGGGGCGTCTCGTTCTGCGAAGGCTGGCGTTGCAGGAAAAGCCGGTGCGGCGTCGCAAGTCACGAAGAAAACAGCCAGCCAGGCAAGTTCGGCGAAACGTACTACGCAAACTAAGGCAGCTGCCGGTGCCACGAAGGCAACCGGCAATACGGCTGCGAAGGTGACCGATGTCACCAAGCGCAAGAGTGCGACCGCCGCGACGGTGGGGGCTGCCAAGGCGGCCAGGCCGACGGTGAAGTCCAAGCCGCCCGCCACGACCGCGAAGGCGGTCAAGGCGACCAAGCCGGCAACGGCCGCGAAGGCGACGGCAGGCGGGAAACCGCAGGCCCGACAACCCGCTGAAAAAAGCGCGAAAAGCGCAACTACCGCCAAGGCTTCGAGCCCGGCGGGCCGCAGTACACCTGCGACGAAAGCCCCACGCAAGACCGGGGCTTCCAGCAAACCGGAGGCAGTGGTGGAGGTTACGTCGGCAGCAGTCGAGCCGGTCGTCCCGACCAAAGCACGCGGCAGAGCCGCGAAGACCACCGCCCCGAGGGAGCAGAACGTCGCAGCGAATACTAATGATCAACCCGTGAACGAAGATCAGACCAAAGTGGAAAAGCAGAAGGCGCGTGATCGCCGGGCAAAAGAGAAAGCACTGCTCAAGGACGCATTTTCCTCGCACCAGCCCGGTACGGCCGAGGAACTTGAGGAACGTCGTGGCAAGCTGCGGACACTGATCAAGCTGGGCAAGGAACGAGGCTTCCTGACCTTTGCAGAGATCAACGACCACCTCCCCGACGATGTGGTCGAAGGCGACGCGCTGGAAGGCGTGATCGCAACGTTTAACGACATGGGCGTGGCTGTCTACGAGCAGGCACCCGATGCCGAGACGCTGCTGCTCAACGACAATGCCCCGAACGCTGCGACGGACGACGAAGTTGAGGAGCAAGCGGAAGCGGCTCTCTCCACGGTCGATTCGGAGTTCGGCCGCACGACCGACCCGGTGCGTATGTACATGCGCGAAATGGGTACGGTCGAGCTGCTGACGCGTGAAGGGGAAATCGAGATCGCCAAGCGCATCGAAGAAGGCCTGAAGCACATGGTGCAGGCCATCTCCGCATGCCCGACGACGATTGCCGAGATCCTGGCGATGGCCGAGAAGGTCGAGCGCGAAGAAATGCGTATCGACGAAGTGGTCGACGGCCTGATCGATCCGAATGCGGAAGCCAATGCGGCTGCCGCTGCCTCTGACGACGAAGACTTCGACGCTGACGCGGAAGAAGAAGAGGAAGAAGAGGAAGAGGAAGAAGGCGACGAGGAAGAGGATAGCAGCAACGGCGGCGCAGCTTCGGCAGCGCAGGTCGAGCAGCTCAAGCGTGACTCGCTCGCCAAGTTCGCCGTGATCGCCGACTGGTTCGGCAAGATGCGTCGTGCGTTCGAGAAGGAAGGCTACCAGTCCAAGCCGTACGTGAAGGCTGGCGAGTCGATCCAGGCCGAACTGATGACGATCCGCTTCACGGCGCGTACGGTCGAGCGTCTGTGCGACACGCTGCGCTCGCAAGTGGATGAAGTGCGCAACATCGAGCGTGCGATCCTGAACATCGTGGTCGACAAGTGCGGCATGCCGCGTGCGGATTTCGTGTCGCGTTTCCCGGGCAACGAAACCAATCTCGACTGGATCTACACGGTCGTGGCCGACAACAAGGCGTATAGCTCGGTGGTTGAGCGTAACGTGCCGGCCGTTCAGGAATTGCAGCAGAAGCTGATCGACCTGCAAGCGCGCGTGGTGTTGCCGCTGACCGAGTTGAAGGACGTCAATCGCAAGATGTCGGAAGGCGAGCGCCGTGCCCGCAAGGCCAAGCGCGAGATGACCGAAGCGAACTTGCGTCTGGTAATTTCGATTGCGAAGAAGTACACGAACCGTGGCCTGCAGTTCCTGGATCTGATTCAGGAAGGCAACATCGGCCTGATGAAGGCGGTGGACAAGTTCGAATATCGTCGTGGTTACAAGTTCTCGACGTACGCGACGTGGTGGATTCGTCAGGCCATCACGCGTTCGATCGCGGACCAGGCACGTACCATCCGTATTCCGGTGCACATGATCGAAACGATCAACAAGATGAACCGGATTTCGCGTCAGATTCTGCAGGAGACCGGTGTTGAGCCGGATCCGGCGACGCTGGCCGAGAAGATGGAAATGCCGGAGGACAAGATCCGCAAGATCATGAAGATCGCGAAGGAACCGATCTCCATGGAAACGCCGATCGGTGACGACGACGATTCGCATTTGGGTGATTTCATTGAAGATACCGGCACGGTCGCACCTGCCGACGCCGCATTGCATGGTAGTATGCGCGACGTCGTGAAGGACGTGCTCGATTCGCTGACGCCGCGTGAAGCCAAGGTGCTGCGCATGCGATTCGGTATCGAGATGAGCACGGACCATACGCTCGAGGAAGTGGGCAAGCAGTTCGACGTGACGCGCGAGCGTATTCGTCAGATCGAAGCCAAGGCGCTGCGCAAGCTGCGTCACCCGAGCCGTTCCGACAAGCTCAAGTCGTTCCTCGAAGGCAATTGATTGCTGCTGAGCGAGCGCCGGTAGTTTAGGGCCGTTAGCTCAGCGGTTAGAGCAGGGGACTCATAATCCCTTGGTCGCTGGTTCGAACCCAGCACGGCCTACCAAAGAAGTAAGAAAGCCCCTGACGGTGACGTCAGGGGTTTTTTGTTTTTAAATCAATGGGTTGCATGGGGATTTTTCTGTCGGGATCCGTGTTTTTTCGATATCGCGAGAGTGTCGCTAGCAGAAAGGTATAGGGCTAAATTGCCTCTTCGGTACACTTTCAGTACAGTGGGGGAATTCGAGCACACGTCCGAGCACCCATGGCAACGATCGTCAAGACCGCATCTGGCACCTGGAAAGCTGTCATTCGGAAGGCTGGTTTTCCGACCAACGCGAAGACCTTCCGACTGAAAAAAAGACGCTGAGGACTGGGCTCGACGCACAGAGGACGAAATGGTCCGAGGGCTGTACGTGCAACGTGCGCCATCTGAGCGCCTGACGTTTGAAAAGGCCATGGCGCGCTATTTGGCTGATGTGACTCCAACGAAGAGACCACAGACTCAAGCTGGCGAGCGCAAACGATCCATCCCGTTGATCGCATTCTTCGGTAAGTATTCTCTCGCGGCTATCACGCCCGATATGGTCGCTCAATATCGCGACAGGCGCTTGGCGGGAGAGGGGCGCGTAGATTCTCAAGGAAATCCGATCCCAAGAGCGACGAATACCGTTCGCCTTGAGTTGGCGTTGCTTGGCCATCTGTTTACCGTTGCGCTTAAGGAGTGGGGGCTGGGGCTGGGGAGTAATCCGGTGATGAACGTTCGGCGCCCATCGCCGGGGCCGGGGCGAAATCGGCGACTAGATAACGACGAGTCAGCTCGTCTGCTAAGTGCGGTGGACGGCCATTCGAACCCAATGCTCGGTTGGATCGTTCGTATCGCATTGGAGACCGGGATGCGATCGTCGGAAATCGTCACGCTTCGATGCGGTCAGGTCGACGTCGGACGGCGCCTGGTGCGTTTGGTCGAGACGAAGAACACGATGCCTCGGACGATTCCCCTGACGACAGAAGCTACGGCGCTATTTGAGGCTGCACTTGGCAATCCGCTACGGCCGAAGGGGTTGATCTCATCTTTTTTGGCGAGCCCGGGAAGGACGGCGTACGTCGCCCCTACAACTTCAATAAGGTGTGGATGCAGATCAAAATCTCTGCCGGGTGCTCCGACTTTCGATTTCACGACCTCCGCCATGAAGCGGTGAGCCGGCTCGTTGAAGTCGGTTTGAGTGACCAAGAGGTGGCTGCCATCAGCGGCCATAAGTCGATGCAGATGTTGCGGCGCTATACGCATCTGAGAGCGGAAGACCTAGTGGCGAAGTTGGATATGCTCCGAGGGGATGCGGGTGGGCGGCGACAATTATCTTGGCCGGTCGTTGACGATTGTTTTGGCCGGTGGTGAGGCGTTGGAGGCGGCGTAGCCGCCGGAGACGACGAGCCACCGGCGACGCCGGGTCGACGGGGCTTAGGATGAACTGACCGAAGCTTGAGGAAGCGGTCAGCTCATGTCTGGAACCCGCATTACCGACCAACAGGTTCGTCTCTACATGAACAAGCGCAAACACCACCCGCAGGAAGTCGCGGCCGCCAAGACCGGCATCAGCGTGCGTACGGCACGCCGTATCGAACGTGACGCCACTTTGCCATCCCAGAAGCCGCGGCATTCCTGGCGGACCCGTCCCGATCCGTTTGTCGACGTCTGGGACCGCGAAGTCGTGCCGCTGCTGCGTAACTCGCCCCACCTGATGGGCATCACGGTCTTACGCAAGCTGCAAGATGATCACCCGGATCGTTATCCCGATAGTATGCGGCGCACGCTGGAGCGGCGTATTCGCCAGTGGCGCGCTCTCGAGGGCCCCACTCAAGAGGTGTTCTTCCCGCAGGAGCATCAGCCCGGTGTGCGCGGACTGTCGGACTTCACTGATATGAGCAAGCTGTGCGTGACGATCGGTGGCGCCCCGTTCGGTCACCGGCTGTATCACTTCGTGCTGGCGTTCTCGCGCTGGGAGTACGCGAACGTGGTTGAGGGGGGCGAGAGTTTCGAAGCCCTCGCGGCCGGATTGCAGAACGCGCTATGGCAGGCGGGCGGCTGTCCCCGTGAACATCGATCTGACAGCCTGTCGGCCGCCTTCAAGAACCTGACGGAGCAGGAGGACTTCACGGCGCGTTACGCAGCGCTGCTCGACCATTACGGCATGAATGGCACGCGCAACAATCGCGGCCTGGGCCATGAGAACGGCAGCGTGGAATCCTCGCATCGGTATCTGAAGGAAGCGCTCGAGCAGGCATTGATGCTTCGCGGCCATCGTGACTTCGCTGACCGGCCTGCCTACGATGAGTTCGTACGCGAGGTGGTGATGCGTCGAAACCGGCGCAACGCCGCAGCGTTTCGCATCGAGCGCGCACAGCTGCAGGATCTGCCTGAACGTCGTACCACTGACTTCGTCGAGGAAGAGGCACGCGTGACCCGCTGCAGCACGTTCACCGTGCGCGGGATCCTCTACAGTGCGCCGTCGCGCCTGATCGGCCACCGCTTGAAGGTGCGGGTCTACGGTGACCGGCTCGACTGCTACCTGTCCGGCGCACTGGTGCATAGCACCCCGCGAGGCTCCCGTGCCGCCGACAACCGCCACGCGCTTGATTACCGACACTTCATCGACTCGCTGCGACGCAAGCCACAAGCGTTCAAAGGGCTCGCGTTTCGTGACGCACTGTTTCCTCGCGAGGCCTACCGCCGGACCTGGGAGCGGCTGGAGGCGCAACTGACGCAACGGCAGGCCTGCAAGACCATGGTGGGTCTGCTTGAACTCGCGGGCCACCACGGCGTTGAGGCGTTATTGGCCGAACGGCTTGATGCGTTGCTCGCAGCAGGCGAGCTGCCCGATCTAAAGCAGTTGTGCAATGAATTCGCGCCGCGTCAGGCCCTATGTCCCGAGGTGGTGGTCGAGATGCCGCCCGTTGCGCTCTATGACGAGCTTCTCGACAAGGTGGCAGCATGAACGCCCCTGCCCACGACAACGGCCGTCTGGCCCTGATGTTGAACGAGTTACGCCTGCCGACGATCGGCAGGCTATGGCCCGAGTTCGTTGAGCGCTCTGACAAGGAAGGCTGGCCCGCTACGCGATTGCTTGGGGCGCTGCTTGAGCACGAACTGGCCGAACGCGCCAAACGACGCATTGAGCGGCACCGTACCGAGTCGCATCTGGACCCGACGAAGACGCTTGCTACCTTCGACTTCGGCATGGTGCCGATGGTCTCGAAGGCGCATGTTACGGCGCTGGCCACCGGAGAATCCTGGCTGGAGAAAGGCGCCACAATTCTCCTGTTCGGCCCGCCGGGCGGCGGCAAGAGTCATTTGGGCTCAGCCCTCGGTCATGCGTTGATCGACGCCGGTTATCGCGTGCTGTTCACGCGCACCGCTGAACTTGTCCAGAAGCTCCAGGCCGCGCGCCAAAGCCTGCAACTGCCGTCCGCGCTCGCGAAGCTCGATCGCTTCGATCTCATCATCCTGGATGACCTGTCATACGCTCGCAAGGACCAGGCCGAAACCAGCGTGCTGTTCGAGCTGATCGCCGAGAGATATGAGCGCAAAAGCCTGCTGATTACGGCCAACCAGCCCTTCTCTGGATGGAACGATGTCTTCCCTGATCCGGGCATGACGATCGCCGCTATCGACCGGCTCGTCCATCACTCGACGATCTTCGAGCTCAACGTCGAAAGCTATCGCCGTCGTAAGGCCAGCGACAAACAAAGCGCCCGCCGGCGTCAATTACCTAACGACAATTGCGAAGGAGGAACGACAACTATGGCCTCTTAACCAGCGACAACTACACCCGTTGACCGGCCAAGATAGTTGTCGCTGACCGGCCATGCTGCTTGACGCTTATATGAACGCCGCCCGGCTTGCGAGTGGAGTTGACCCTGTAAAACCGGACACACCATCACACTAAGGTTGCTGAATCCATCGAGCGCCGGAACTCGCGAGGCGAGCGGTATTTCAGCGCGCTATGGGGGTGCTTCTCGTTGTAATGCTCAAATGCAATGGCCAGATTGTGAGCAGCGGTTGCAGCATCCGGCTTCGGCATGAAGGCGACGTAGTCGCGCTTCATCGTTTTCACGAAGCTCTCGGCCATGCCGTTACTTTGCGGACTGCACACGGGCGTGGTCAATGGCTTTAGTCCGATGTTCATCGCAAACCGGCGCGTATCGTCAGCCGTATAGCCCGAACCATTGTCGCTCAGCCACTCGATTTCGGACGGCGTATGCACCTCGTTGCCGAACCGATTTTCCACTGCGGCCAGCATCACGTCGCGCACAATGTCGCCGCTGTGGCCTGCTGTCGTCGCCGCCCAGCTCATCGCTTCTCGGTCGCAGCAATCCAGCGCAAACGTCACACGCAGCGGCTCGCCGTTGTCGCAGCGGAACTCGAAGCCGTCCGAGCACCATCGCTGATTGCTGCGCGCGACGGCCACTTTGCCATCATGTCGACGGTGGGCTCGCGGCGCAATCGGTCGGCGCTGCGTCAGCAGCCCATGCGTTCGCATGATGCGATAAATGCGCTTGGCATTGAACGGCGCCAGTCCAACTGCAACGCGCACGTTGCGCAACGTGCCCCAAACCCGCCGGTAGCCATAGCTGGGCAAATCGCCGACGACACGGCGGATTTCCTCGACTACAGTTTCGTCGTCGGTCGGCCTTGATTGCCGGCCATCGCGCCACGTCGCCGGACGCGACAGTCGTGCCGATACGTTCGAGCGCGACACGCCGAGAACTTCACAGACCAGTTTCACTGGCCGTCCTCCGGCAGCAAGGGCGAGTGCGCTATCCATTTTTTTGCTCGGCTGTATTCAACTGCTTCCCGGAGAATCTCGTTCTCCATTGTTTTTTTGCCGAGCATCCGTTGCAGCTCGCGAATCTGCTTGAGCGCATCAGCCAACTCCGATGCCGGAACCACTTCTTCGCCAGCCTTGACCGCTGACAGGCTACCGTCCTGGTACAGCTTGCGCCAGTGGAATAGCTGGTTCGGGTTCACGCCGTAATGGCGCGCGACCATTGAAACCGATTTTCCCGGTTCGAAACTCTCGCGAACCATCGACAGTTTCTGCTCCGCCGTCCAGCGACGCCGGCGCTCTGGGCCCGTCAACACTTCCATCACTTCCTGCTTGGTGTTAGTCAAAAACACAGTCTTATGCCTACCCGTTATTGTAAGTGGGTCGCTGTGTCCGGTGTTTCATGGGGCCGCTCCAGCGAGTTAAAGTCAAATCTGGTGTACGGGGCGTGAGCAAGATTAGGCGGCCAGGGGCTGCTGAGCCGGTGTGCTGTCGGTCACCGGCTCTCCATCCTTGAACGTCATCCCGTCAAGCATCGTCGCGATCTTTTCGGGGGCGCGGATGCGCCGCCACGAGTCTTCGGCCGACTCGATCAGCTTGAATGCCAGGCCGAGGAACGTCGCGCGCGAGACGCAGTTGCGCGTGCGCTTGGTGCGGTGACGCACCGTCGCGAAGGTCGATTCAATCGGATTCGTCGTGCGCAGATGCTGCCAGTGTTCGGCCGGGAAATCGTAAAATGCCAGCAGCTCGTCGCGATCTTGCGTCAGCTTTTCGACCACCTTCGGATACTTTGCCGAGTGGGTATCAACGAAGTGATCGAAGGCAACCAGCGCTTCGGCACGCGTGGCGGCCATCCAAATGTCCTGCATCGCCTTTTTGGCGCGGGCCTGCTGCGATTTCGGCAGCGCGTTGAGCACGTTGCCCATCTTGTGGAACCAGCAGCGCTGATGCTCGGTCTGCGGGAACACTTCTTCCATCGCTGCCCAGAATCCCATCGCACCATCTCCGCAAGCCAGCAGCGGCCCTGACTGCAGACCGCGCTTTTTCAGATCGAGCAGCAGTTCGGCCCACGACGCCTTCGATTCCCGATACCCGTCACTGATCGCCACACGCTCTTTCGTTCCGTCCGGTTTGACACCAATGATCACCAACAGGCACTGGCCGTCGGAATCGTCGCTGCGCACGCCGGTGTGAATGCCGTCAGCCCACCAGTACACCCAGCGCGCCAACGACAACTCACGCTGATTCCACTGAGCATGCTCATCGGCCCATTGCGCCTTCAGACGACTCACCACATTTGGCGACAGGCCGCTGACCTGGCCGCCCAGCATGATGCCCATGGCTTCGCTCATGTCGCCCGTCGAGATGCCTCGCAGGTACAGCCACGGTAGTGCGGCCGACACGCGTGCGGATTTGCGAACGTACGGCGGCACGACCGCCGAATTGAAGCGGATGCCCGAACCCGAGCGATCACGCACCTTCGGTACCCGAACCGGCACCGGACCGATGGCCGTGACGACTTCGCGCTCTGGTAGGTAGCCGTTGCGCACCACGGCACGCCGACCGTCGATCGACCTCACGTTGCTGTACTGTTCAAGCATGCTCGCCAGTTCCGCTTCGACTGCCTGCTCGATGATCTGCCGCGCGCCTTGCTGGATCAGTTCATCGAGCGCGCTCTTCGTTTGTGCTTTACTGCCGTTCGTTTCTTTCGTAATCTTCTTCATGGTGGTCGGGGCCGGCTCGCGCCGGCTTTGCTCGGTGTGCCTTCGACAAGCAACATTCTCAGCTAAACCGCCACCGCCTTCTCATATTTCCCAAAGCACCCCGTACACCAGATTCGACAATAGCTCCCGGCTTGCAAGGTAATATCGTTGTGACATTGGACGAGAATTTGGTTGCAGGCTTATATCCGGCGTCTGCAGGCCAGCCTGCGCACCCTGATGGAATTCGCCAAGAACGACCTCTACTGTCTAGCGCGCTCGAAGCGCACAGCGTCAATCAGGCTTACGTTCTTGCGGACCAACCTGTCTCGCCATCACATCGTTATCGACCTTCGCAACCTGTCTGCGTGACTCGTGCTCGATACCCCTGCTTTTCAGCTAGCCCTTTGTGCTGCGTAGTCTGTCTGGTAAGTTTTGTCGTGCGCGAGTAACGACCACGCTGTTCGCGCCATCTTGTTTGCCAGCGCGACGGCAACCACATTCGTAGGCCGACGCAGGGACAGTTGCTCGCTCCAGGCGCCCTTGCTCCTGCTCTTGAACATGACCGCTCGTGCACCGTGAATCAGTAGCATGCGTATATAGCTGTCGCCGCGCTTGCTTATGCCGCCCAACCGTACCTTGCCGCCTGTACCGCTTTGCCTGGGAACCAGGCCGAGGTACGCGGCAAGCTCACGTCCGGATTTGAATGCAGCAGGATCGCCGATCGTCGCGACCAGGGCTGTCGCCGTCAATGGTCCGATACCTGGAATCGTAGCGACCCGCTGACATGCCGCCTCCTGTCGTTGCCAGGCAACGATCTGTCTCTCGAGTTTCCTGATCTCGCCGTCGATCCGCTCGATGTGCTGAAGCTGGTCGCGCAGCGCATCGAACAACGTGCCCGGAACGACCTCTTCGATTTCATGTAGTCGCTCGCGGACCTCGGCAAGGCCGGCGACGCGACCCGCTTTGAGCGTCACGCCAAATTCGTACAGCAGGCCGCGCAACTGGTTGACTTGCATGGTACGTGACTTGACTAGCAGTGAACGCATGCGATGCAGGGCCAGCGTGGCCTGCTGATCCGCTGTCTTCGGTGCTACCGAACGCATGCCGGGTTGCTGTGCTGCCGTCCAGATCGCACGAGCGTCCGTCGCATCGGTCTTGTTATTCTGGACGAACGGGCGGATGAATCTCGCATGCAGCAATACGACTTCATGACCCAGCGCTACGATCTTGCGTGCCCACCAGTGCGCACTTCCGCAGGCTTCCAAAGCCACCCGTCCGGCCGGTCGCTGGCCAAGAAATTCTATAACCTGTTGCTTCGTGAACCGCCGGTTCACAATCTCTCCCGTTTCCGTTTCGACCCAATACATCTGGAAAGCCCGCTTTGCAATGTCGAGCCCGAACGTCGTAGTATTCATGATGGTCCCTCCGTTCCTCAAGTGGTCGCGACACCTCCACTTTGGCACATTGATGCCATTCGGTTCTGGAGGGACCCAACACTCCCAAAGTCACTTCCGTGTCCGGGGCCTGAATCCAGCGCGAAGGGAGGGCGGCGTTCATACCATCTGTCTATGCGGGGTTATCCACATCCGACTTGGGTAGAGATAGGTAGAAGAAAGGTAGGGGTGGTTTGAGGCCGAAAAAGGGTTTTATTTTCATGGTGTTGCAGGCGGTGGACGCGATGTAACCCCGAAAGATGGCGATGTAACCCCGAAAGATGGCGATGTAACCCCGATATTGAGCGACGTAACCCCGATGCGTCAGCGATGTAACCCCGATGGCTAAAGTCGGTTCCAAACTGCCTGAAGCATGTTTCTTGAGTTCAGCGCAATTCGTCCGCCCGCGATGATTTCTACTCGCTGCAGTTCGCGAATTGCCGTAAGCGTGTAGCCTGCGCCGTCTTGCGTGGAATTCGGGGTTATGCGTGAGCGATCTGGTCGGCCACGGCCCACGGCGCGAGTTCATCAATCCGATTGATCGGATGATCAGCGATACGCCCGAGCACGTGGCGTAGATAGGCTTCAGGATCGATGCCGTTGAGCTTTGCGGTGCCGATCAGGCTGTAAATTGCGGCAGCACGTTCTCCGCCCGAGTCTGCGCCCGCGAACAGGTAGTTGCGGCGTCCGATAGCTACGCCGCGCAATGCACGCTCGACCGGCAGATTGTCGATCTCCAGCAGGCCGTCATCGCAGTAGCGCGTGAGCGCCTCCCACCGGTTCAAGGCATAGAGAATCGCCCGGCTCGTGTCGGATTTGCGCGAGAGCGTCTCCAGCATGGCGGTGAGCCATGCATGGAGATGGTCGAGCAGTGGCCGGGCATGGGCCTGCCGGTACGCGCGCCGTTCATCGGGCGGTTTGCCTCGTATCGTTTCCTCGACCTGATACAACGCGCCGATGCGTTCGAGGGGGGATGCGGACAAAATCTTGGACTACTTTGAAGGTAGTCCATGTATTCATACCAAGAACGCGTTCGGGCGGTCGAGCTGTACCTGAAACTCGGGAAGCGCAGCAAAGCGACCATTCGCCAGTTGGGTTACCCGACGAAGAATTCTCTCAAGGCGTGGTGTAACGAATTCGAGAAGATTGGCGATCTGCAGAGGGGGTATGTTCGCGTAAAGCCGAAGTACTCAGAAGAACAGAAGAACGTAGCACTCGAGCATTACGTCAACCACGGGCGCTGCTTCGCCTTCACCCTCAGGACATTGGGCTATCCCTGTCGCCAGATACTAACGGAGTGGGTTCGCGAGCGCTATCCGGAAACCAGGAAATGCGTGGTTGGCAAGGCCGGTCGACCAACTGCTTCATTGGTGTCCAAGCAGGCTGCGGTGTACGAACTGTGCACACGGGAAGGAAGTGCAGAGGCGGTGGCCCGAAAGCTGGACGTCGACAGGGTGACGCTGTACAACTGGAAGAACCAGTTACTCGGCCGAGAGGCTCCTGCATCCATGAAACGCGACAAAGGCTCGCCCGCAGAGACAGATCGGGACGAACTGGAACGGCAGGTCGAAGCGCTCCAGCGCAAAATTCGCAATCTGCAGCTTGAACAGGACCTGTTGAAGAAGGCGAATGAACTCCTAAAATAAGACCTGGGCGTCGACCTGCAACTCCTGAGCAACCGGGAGAAGACGACGCTGGTTGACGCCCTGAGAGAGCAGTACGTTTTGGCTGAGCTGCTTGAGCAGCTGGACTTGGCGCGCAGCTCCTATTTCTACCATCGGTCGCCCATGCGGGTTGCCGACAAATATGCCGAAGTTCGTCGTACCGTTGCGGAAATCTTCGAGGACAATCACCGATCCTACGGCTATCGTCGGGTGCAGGCAGCGCTCAGCAGACAACGCGTGTTTCTATCGGAGAAAGTCGTGCGTCGCCTCATGAAACAAGGCGGCCTCTACGCGGCGAGGCCCAAGCGGCGCCGATATCGTTCTTATGTCGGGGAAATTAGCCCTGCCCCAGATAACATCATCAATCGCGATTTCCACGCTACCGCCCCCAACGAAAAGTGGCTGACGGATATCTCCGAGTTCCAGATCCCGGCCGGGAAGGTATATCTATCGCCGATGATCGACTGCTTCGATGGCATGGTAGTCAGTTGGCCGATTGGCACAAGCCCCGACGCCGAGCTCGTGAATACCATGTTAGATGCGGCTATCGAGACCGTGACCGAGGACGATGAGAAGCCGATCGTACATTCCGATCGGGGTGGCCACTACCGTTGGCCTGGCTGGCTATCGCGAGTTGCAAAGGCTAATCTGATCCGATCCATGTCGCGTAAAGCCTGCTCACCAGACAATGCGGCCTGTGAGGGATTCTTCGGAAGGCTGAAGACCGAAATGTTCTATCCAGGGGACTGGCGTTCGACGACCATCGTGCAATTCGTAGAGGCACTGAACGCCTACATTCGCTGGTACAACGAAAAGCGGATCAAGGGCTCCCTTGGCTATCTCAGCCCCATCGAGTACCGTGAAAGCCTCGGGTTAACGACGTAAAACAGTCCAAGAAAATAGCCGCATCCCCTAGGATCGGTGATTGTCCTCGAAGATTTCCGCAACGGTACGACGAACTTCGGCATATTTGTCGGCAACCCGCATGGGCGACCGATGGTAGAAATAGGAGCTGCGCGCCAAGTCCAGCTGCTCAAGCAGCTCAGCCAAAACGTACTGCTCTCTCAGGGCGTCAACCAGCGTCGTCTTCTCCCGGTTGCTCAGGAGTTGCAGGTCGACGCCCAGGTCTTTTTTTAGGTTCATCGCGCAATAGCGTGGAGGGATTTGACAAGGAGTTAAAGTCAAATCTGGTGTACGGGGCGTGAGCAAGATTAGGCGGCCAGGGGCTGCTGAGCCGGTGTGCTGTCGGTCACCGGCTCTCCATCCTTGAACGTCATCCCGTCAAGCATCGTCGCGATCTTTTCGGGGGCGCGGATGCGCCGCCACGAGTCTTCGGCCGACTCGATCAGCTTGAATGCCAGGCCGAGGAACGTCGCGCGCGAGACGCAGTTACGCGTGCGCTTGGTGCGGTGACGCACCGTCGCGAAGGTCGATTCAATCGGATTCGTCGTGCGCAGATGCTGCCAGTGTTCGGCCGGGAAATCGTAAAATGCCAGCAGCTCGTCGCGATCTTGCGTCAGCTTTTCGACCACCTTCGGATACTTTGCCGAGTGGGTATCAACGAAGTGATTGAAGGCAACCAGCGCTTCGGCACGCGTGGCGGCCATCCAAATGTCCTGCATCGCCTTTTTGGCGCGGGCCTGCTGCGATTTCGGCAGCGCGTTGAGCACGTTGCCCATCTTGTGGAACCAGCAGCGCTGATGCTTGGTCTGCGGGAACACTTCTTCCATCGCTGCCCAGAATCCCATCGCACCATCTCCGCAAGCCAGCAGCGGCCCTGACTGCAGACCGCGCTTTTTCAGATCGAGCAGCAGTTCGGCCCACGACGCCTTCGATTCCCGATACCCGTCACTGATCGCCACACGCTCTTTCGTTCCGTCCGGTTTGACACCAATGATCACCAACAGGCACTGGCCGTCGGAATCGTCGCTGCGCACGCCGGTGTGAATGCCGTCAGCCCACCAGTACACCCAGCGCGCCAACGACAACTCACGCTGATTCCACTGAGCATGCTCATCGGCCCATTGCGCCTTCAGACGACTCACCACATTTGGCGACAGGCCGCTGACCTGGCCGCCCAGCATGATGCCCATGGCTTCGCTCATGTCGCCCGTCGAGATGCCTCGCAGGTACAGCCACGGTAGTGCGGCCGACACGCGTGCGGATTTGCGAACGTACGGCGGCACGACCGCCGAATTGAAGCGGATGCCCGAACCCGAGCGATCACGCACCTTCGGTACCCGAACCGGCACCGGACCGATGGCCGTGACGACTTCGCGCTCTGGTAGGTAGCCGTTGCGCACCACGGCACGCCGACCGTCGATCGACCTCACGTTGCTGTACTGTTCAAGCATGCTCGCCAGTTCCGCTTCGACTGCCTGCTCGATGATCTGCCGCGCGCCTTGCTGGATCAGTTCATCGAGCGCGCTCTTCGTTTGTGCTTTTCTGCCGTTCGTTTCTTTCATAATCTTCTTCATGGTGGTCGGGGCCGGCTCGCGCCGGCTTTGCTCGGTGTGCCTTCGACAAGCAACATTCTCAGCTAAACCGCCACCGCCTTCTCATATTTCCCAAAGCACCCCGTACACCAGATTCGACAATAGCTCTTGACAAGTTTTCGTACTCTTGATGGCAGGAATTTGCCATCAGGAGTGCGTGGAGATGCTGGATCGCAAGCTGCTGGAGTCGCTGGGAGGCTGGCAGGGCTATGCCGTCGAACGCGTGGAGTGGCCCGAGGGCACAGGGCGCACGCTGTCGATCTATTTGAAGCCAACCGCCAAGGTGATGCTGTGCGAGCAGTGCGGCGCACGATGTCGCCAGGTCCATGAGACCACGGTGCGCCGGGTGCGAGATCTGCCGTTATTTGAGTACCGGGTTGTTCTTCATGTTCCACGCCGGCGCTTGTTGTGTGAGCAATGCGGTGGCCCGCGCCTGGAGCGGCTTACTTGGCTGGGTCGCTACCAGCGGGTGACGGATCGGCTTG
Source organism: Pandoraea oxalativorans (assembly GCF_000972785.3). Lineage (NCBI taxonomy): Bacteria > Pseudomonadati > Pseudomonadota > Betaproteobacteria > Burkholderiales > Burkholderiaceae > Pandoraea > Pandoraea oxalativorans. The sequence goes on along the minus strand of NZ_CP011253.3, from coordinate 3,660,042 downwards.
CGGCGGCCTGCAGCCAATTGCTGCAATCGAGCAACGTGCAGGCGGTGGCGAGGTTCTTCGAGCTGGGTTGGCATACCGTCAAGACGCTGGACAAGGCCCGGCTCCGAGCGTCAGTGCGCGAACCGGATTGGTCCAGGATCGAGTATTTAGCGATGGACGAGTTCGCCCTGCATAAAGGGCATCGGTACGCGACGGTAGTCGTCGATCCGATCAGCAGGCAGGTGCTGTGGATCGGCCCAGGACGCTCACGCGAGACGGCTCGGGCGTTCTTCGAGCAATTGCCGCGTGGGGTCGCCCAACGCATCAAGGCCGTAGCCATCGACATGACTACGGCCTACGAGTTAGAAATCCAGGCCCACTGCCCACGGGCGGAGATCGTCTATGACTTGTTCCATGTCGTGGCCAAGTACGGACGAGAGGTCATTGATCGGGTGCGCGTGGATCAGGCCAACCAACTGCGCCAGGACCGTCCCGCGCGCCGGGTCATCAAATCGAGCCGCTGGCTGTTATTGCGCAACCGCGACAAGCTAGACCGGCAGCAGGCCGTCCGGCTCGACGAATTGCTGCAAGCCAACCAGCCGCTGCTGACGGTCTATGTCCTGAGGGACGAACTCAAGCGGCTCTGGTTCTACCGAAGACCTGCCTGGGCAAAACAAGCCTGGCACCACTGGTGCGAGCAGGCCGAGCAAAGCGGAATAGCCCCCTTGAACACCTTCGCTCAGCGTCTGAAAGGCTATCTGCATGGCATCCTGGCCAGATGCCGACATCGTCTAAACACCAGCATCGTTGAGGGCATTAACAACACTATCAAGGTCATTAAGCGGCGCGCCTACGGCTACCGAGACCAGGAATACTTCTTCCTCAAAATCCGCGCCGCCTTCCCCGGTAATGCTCAATGAACCTTTTTTTAGGAGTTCATTCGCCTTCTTCAACAGGTCCTGTTCAAGCTGCAGATTGCGAATTTTGCGCTGGAGCGCTTCGACCTGCCGTTCCAGTTCGTCCCGATCTGTCTCTGCGGGCGAGCCTTTGTCGCGTTTCATGGATGCAGGAGCCTCTCGGCCGAGTAACTGGTTCTTCCAGTTGTACAGCGTCACCCTGTCGACGTCCAGCTTTCGGGCCACCGCCTCTGCACTTCCTTCCCGTGTGCACAGTTCGTACACCGCAGCCTGCTTGGACACCAATGAAGCAGTTGGTCGACCGGCCTTGCCAACCACGCATTTCCTGGTTTCCGGATAGCGCTCGCGAACCCACTCCGTTAGTATCTGGCGACAGGGATAGCCCAATGTCCTGAGGGTGAAGGCGAAGCAGCGCCCGTGGTTGACGTAATGCTCGAGTGCTACGTTCTTCTGTTCTTCTGAGTACTTCGGCTTTACGCGAACATACCCCCTCTGCAGATCGCCAATCTTCTCGAATTCGTTACACCACGCCTTGAGAGAATTCTTCGTCGGGTAACCCAACTGGCGAATGGTCGCTTTGCTGCGCTTCCCGAGTTTCAGGTACAGCTCGACCGCCCGAACGCGTTCTTGGTATGAATACATGGACTACCTTCAAAGTAGTCCAAGATTTTGTCCGCATCCCCATGTGCGTAGCTCCGAGATCAACTCGCGCAGTAACTCCAAACTCAGCGGACCATCGAAGCGCATTGTGCCGCCACGCATCACCAACTCGATCTTCCCCTCGTGCCGCAATGAACATCGTGAGGTCGGGACTGCTTGGTCTGCCGACGGCGTGGGGATACCAACGAGAGCCTTCGTGATCGTCACGGGAACAAACTCGGTCACCGAAGCCGCAGAACTCTGGCGAGTAACAAGCTCAGGCGTGACATCACCGTAAGCGCCAGCCAGATAATGCCGGCGCCATTTGAATAACAAGTTGGCGTTGATGCCTGCCTTGCGCGCCGTCAAAGCAACCGACGCACCTGGCCTTAACGTTGCCTCAACCGTTGCGCGCTTGAACTCCATTGAGAAATTCGCTCGTCGGTAAGGTACCGCTTCCACAGCCACACTCAAAACCTTGTCCACTTTTGCGCCCACCATTTCATTTGGTGGACGCAAAAGTACCCACAGACTCGCCTCCCATCAAGACGGTACTCCTCGAGCCTTTACCGATCGCCTTGAACCGCCCCGGATTTTGTGGAGATACCGTCTTGCCCGTCAAGCGATTGCGACGTAGTTCGCCCGATAAGGCTGTCGTGTCTTCAGAACGCCGAAACACAGATGCACAAGCTTACGCATTGCAGCGCCGAGTATAGACATGGTGGATTTGCCACGCGCTGCCAAGCGTTCACACAATGCCTTGATGTGGGGGTTATAGCGTTTAGCGACGACGGCCGCCATGTAGAGAGTTGCCCGTACCTTGGGCGGCCCGGGAGTTAAAGTCAAATCTGGTGTACGGGGCGTGAGCAAGATTAGGCGGCCAGGGGCTGCTGAGCCGGTGTGCTGTCGGTCACCGGCTCTCCATCCTTGAACGTCATCCCGTCAAGCATCGTCGCGATCTTTTCGGGGGCGCGGATGCGCCGCCACGAGTCTTCGGCCGACTCGATCAGCTTGAATGCCAGGCCGAGGAACGTCGCGCGCGAGACGCAGTTGCGCGTGCGCTTGGTGCGGTGACGCACCGTCGCGAAGGTCGATTCAATCGGATTCGTCGTGCGCAGATGCTGCCAGTGTTCGGCCGGGAAATCGTAAAATGCCAGCAGCTCGTCGCGATCTTGCGTCAGCTTTTCGACCACCTTCGGATACTTTGCCGAGTGGGTATCAACGAAGTGATCGAAGGCAACCAGCGCTTCGGCACGCGTGGCGGCCATCCAAATGTCCTGCATCGCCTTTTTGGCGCGGGCCTGCTGCGATTTCGGCAGCGCGTTGAGCACGTTGCCCATCTTGTGGAACCAGCAGCGCTGATGCTTGGTCTGCGGGAACACTTCTTCCATCGCTGCCCAGAATCCCATCGCACCATCTCCGCAAGCCAGCAGCGGCCCTGACTGCAGACCGCGCTTTTTCAGATCGAGCAGCAGTTCGGCCCACGACGCCTTCGATTCCCGATACCCGATCACTGATCGCCACACGCTCTTTCGTTCCGTCCGGTTTGACACCAATGATCACCAACAGGCACTGGCCGTCGGAATCGTCGCTGCGCACGCCGGTGTGAATGCCGTCAGCCCACCAGTACACCCAGCGCGCCAACGACAACTCACGCTGATTCCACTGAGCATGCTCATCGGCCCATTGCGCCTTCAGACGACTCACCACATTTGGCGACAGGCCGCTGACCTGGCCGCCCAGCATGATGCCCATGGCTTCGCTCATGTCGCCCGTCGAGATGCCTCGCAGGTACAGCCACGGTAGTGCGGCCGACACGCGTGCGGATTTGCGAACGTACGGCGGCACGACCGCCGAATTGAAGCGGATGCCCGAACCCGAGCGATCACGCACCTTCGGTACCCGAACCGGCACCGGACCGATGGCCGTGACGACTTCGCGCTCTGGTAGGTAGCCGTTGCGCACCACGGCACGCCGACCGTCGATCGACCTCACGTTGCTGTACTGTTCAAGCATGCTCGCCAGTTCCGCTTCGACTGCCTGCTCGATGATCTGCCGCGCGCCTTGCTGGATCAGTTCATCGAGCGCGCTCTTCGTTTGTGCTTTACTGCCGTTCGTTTCTTTCGTAATCTTCTTCATGGTGGTCGGGGCCGGCTCGCGCCGGCTTTGCTCGGTGTGCCTTCGACAAGCAACATTCTCAGCTAAACCGCCACCGCCTTCTCATATTTCCCAAAGCACCCCGTACACCAGATTCGACAATAGCTCGCGGCCCGGCCTTCGATAAACGTGAAGGGCCCTGGATCGACGATCCCGACTGCCTCTGCACCGGCACCAGGCCGAGATACGCCGCAAGTTGTTCTGCAGAATCGAAGTGGCGCGCGTGCATGATGGCAAGCAGCGTGCGGCCTACCTGAGGGCCAACTGCCGGGATACTTTGCAGCAGCATCAAGTTTGCTTTAAGGCCCGGATGGGCAGCAATGTGATCATCGATCTCGCGTTGCAGGCTGGCTAAATGGCGCTCCAAAAACTCGATCGTCTCGAGAATCGAATGCAGGACTAGCGCCGTTGGAGCCGTGATTTCCGCTTTCTCATGCCGGTTGCGCTCACGCTGAAGATCTTGTGCAAGCGCTTCACGGCGCGCCATCAGTGCTTGAAGTATGCGAGCCTCGGGCGCTGGAGGACTCCAGCGCATTGGCTGTGCGTGCATCGCAAAGCGCGCTAACACGTGGCTGTCTACCATGTCGTTCTTCGTGCGCACGCCCATTCCCGTCGCAAAAGCACGCACCTGCGCAGGATTAACGACAGACACGGAGAGCCCGGCATCGTGCAGGCCACACGCGGCCATCTCGTGATAGACGCCGGTACCTTCGAGCGCGACATGTACGTGGCTCGGCTCGGTGTGTCTCTTGCCCAACCAGCCCAACAGATCGGTTAGGCCGGCGCGGCTATTGGCAACAACCTTCGTACTACGCTTGCCGTTTGTCATGTCCAGCAGGCAGCAATCCAGCTTGGCTTTGGCAACATCAATACCGAGGTAGAACATCAATTTGATCCTTAATCGAGGAATCAATACCAACTCACCCACTTGCCTTGTACATACAGGGTCCACGCCCTTGGCTACCGTTCAGTGTCTGTGCTGGTGAGGGCGAGGCGAAGGGCATTATCTCCACAGCAAGGTCCAAGCCTTCAGGCTCCAAACATGCTCACTTCACCTCATGTGACGGTAGCTAACCATCACGAAGACGAAGATACAAGGCTCCAACTCTTGAGAGAATGGAGCCATGAACAAGAGATCGAGCAAGTTTTCCCCGGAAGTCCGGGAGCGCGCAGTGCGCCTGGTGCGCGAGCAGCGTAGCGAGCATCCGTCGCTGTGGGCGGCGGTCGAGTCGATTGCGCCGATGATCGGCTGCACGCCGCAAACGCTGAACGATTGGGTCAAGCGCGACGAGATCGATAACGGCGAACGTGCCGGCCTGAGCGCGAGCGAGCGTGATCGCCTGAAGGCGCTGGAGCGCGAGAACAAGGAATTGCGCAAGACCAACGAGATTCTCAAACTGGCCAGCGCGTTTTTCGCCCAGGCGGAGCTCGACCGCCGTATCAAGTCCTGAAAGCCTTCATCGATCAGCATCGCGACACCTTCGGGGTCGAGTCGATCTGCAAGGTTTTGCGGATTGCCCCGTCGGGTTACTGGCGCCATGCTGCCCAGCTTCGCGATCCATCCAAGCGCTGCGCCCGAGTCAAGCGTGACGACGTGCTGTGCCCGGAAATCCAGCGTGTCTGGCACGCCAACATGCGGGTCTACGGCGCAGACAAGGTCTGGAGGCAGATGAACCGGGAGCAAATTCGGGTGGCCCGCTGCACGGTCGAGCGACTGATGCAGCGGCTGGGATTGCAAGGCGCGGTGCGCGGCAAACGGGTTCGCACAACGATTCCCGATGTCTCGGCACCTCGCCCGCTGGACCGGGTCAATCGCCAATTCAAAGCCGACCGGCCGAATCAGCTCTGGGTTTCCGATTTCACCTACGTTTCGACGTGGCAGGGCTGGCTGTACGTGGCGTTCGTCATCGACGTGTTTGCACGACGCATCGTTGGCTGGCGGGTGAGTCGTACCATGCGCACCGACTTCGTACTCGATGCGCTTGAACAAGCGCTGTATGCCCGCCAACCGGGCGACGACGGGACGCTGATCCATCACTCCGACAGGGGATCGCAATATGTTTCCATTCGGTACACCGAGCGACTTGCCCAAGCGGGCATTGAGCCATCGGTCGGCAGCCGCGGCGACAGCTATGACAACGCCCTGGCGGAAACGATCAACGGTCTATACAAAACGGAACTGATTCACCGGCGAGCGCCTTGGAAAACGAAGGAATCCGTCGAGCTCGCCACCCTGGAATGGGTAGCCTGGTACAACCATCATCGGCTGATGGAACCGCTGGGCTATATCCCGCCAGCCGAGGCTGAGGCAAACTACTACAGGCAACTCAGAAATACTGCTGAAGCGCCTGCGTTAACTTAAACCAACCGGCCTCCTCGAAAGCCGGGGCGATTCACCTCTCTTGGTACGCACATCGATTACCAGCATTCCAAACGCGAGTGCCTCCATAGAGCGCATTAGCCATTTGTATTCGCAGTTTCCTGTGTGTCGGCCTATGGCGCGTAGAAAGGTCGCACGATTGATCGCGAAGGGGCGCCCAACTGGAAAGCGTGTCGATTCGTAGAGCAATTGCATCCAGACATCCGCATGCGACTGATCCAACTGCTGGCCTGAGAATCGAATGGTCGCATCGGATCGGCTTATCAACGTTGCTCCTTGATGCAGGATCCTGCGGCCCCGAGCAATGGGAGCGTAAATGCTCGACCTAGCCAAGTGATTCGGGATGGCGCGGAAGCGAGGGGCCAAGCTTGGAATGATCGGGCGAGATCCAGCCATCTTGTCGCTGAGTCCGGGTGTCCCGTTCGATGTGCCCGGCTGGTTGGGACGGCAATGACGCAATGATTTCATTGTTGGCCCGACTCACTGACCGCTGAGGATTCGTGCCACTTCCGAAGTACGGAAATATACCCGTCTGCCAAGTTTTAACTTGGTGGCGTTGATCGTTCTCGTCCATTCGCAGTCGGCTCTCAGGCTAATGCGCAAACCTTCCGATGAGCGGTCCAGAACCTTTGCGAGTTGCACTAGGCTGAGCAAGGGGCCGTACTGCGCGTTAAGCACCTCTTCGATATTCATACGGAAACATTCCTTTGGTTACGGTGAGTGCTTTAAGGATGCGTTTCGGCTGTAATATTGAGGGCGACAATAGTTAGATTTTGGTTTACGTCAGCGTGCCCAACAAGCGAACTTCACGACCGGCATTTGATCCTGCAATGGGCAAGATTGTTGCAGAGCATGAAACTTCGTCCGCGCGAATACGCGCGAAGCTGAGGAATCCGTATTCCTGGTGCTTCTGTGAGCTTTGTGGACGAACGACCGAATATGCAACGGCTATCGAGGCAAGGGCGGTATTCAAGTGCCTTCGTAAGGGGGCAGTGAAGGCGATTCCCCTGACTGATCGAATTCGCCAAGAGGCGCTGCGGCAGTCGCATGAGATCGTGGCCCGATACGAGCAAGCGTTGGCCGGTGACCTTGGGCCTTATGAGGCAGGGAGGATGCTCCTGGCCTATTGTGACGTTCGTGATATGCGCGGTGATTGGACTGTGGAGGCTTTTCGCGACCAGGTTGAGAGGCGAACGCTAATCACTGAATGGTCAAAACATGGTGATCTTCAGGCCGCGGTTCGGTTGCCGAAGCAAGCGGACGGAACCCCGAAGCCGAGCAGGCTCTATTGCGAGAATCACAATCCCAAACGATCCGATGATTCGCGACGAGCCTATCAGCGAGATCGACGGTTCGTCGTTGAGTTTGAGCATGTTCAAGCGGAAATCTGGGCAAGGGACGCCGACAAATTGCCCCGGTGGGATTTAGAGGCACACGCCCACATCCGCCAAGAGGCCTATGCGATGCTACAGGCGATGAAGTCACCGACGCGGCTAATCGATAAATTGATTGAGCAGGGGATTACGAAGCAGTCCGATCTCGCAAGGCTGCTTGGCGTCTCGCGGCAGGCTGTTTCTGCGGCGTTAAAAGAGCGCGATGGCAAGTAATCGTGGTCAATGCTCGGCGGCAATTTGGCCTGTAACAATCAGGGGCGAGATGGGCCAAGCGACTTGACGAATATGCAGCCCGCATCGTCAACGTCAACCGGCTCAATTCGGCCGTCGGGGTACTCGCGCACCAGTTCTTCGGTGCCGGGGTAGTCATAATAAATACAACGTCCCTGGCTTAAATGAAACCTGGCTTCACTGTCGTCATCGCAATCGCTCTCGAGGCCGCGGATGATCGCCAGGGTCACTTCATCGTCTTCCTCGTTCTCATTCCACATCATGTCCTCGCTGATGTTCGCTTTAAGGGGCGTCAACACGAAGCTACCAAAAAATCACCAGCGCGTTAACACTGAGTCAACAATCCGTTACCATTTGATTGATTCTCCGTAGCTGAACATCGTATTCCAATGAGCGTATAAATTACGCGAATTCGAGAAGTTTGTATTCTCAGAATTCTAATTAATTATCAAGTGCTTAGATAAGAAAATTGACGCAATGAGCATACACTCTTTATGTTCCACTACCTGCAGTTCCGGGGGGGCTGGCGGTTCTCGCATGCGAGAACCGGGGCATCAAGTTGAGTGGCCGGGTAATGCCCCCTGAAATCCACCGCTAGGAGAAGTAGAATTTTCTCGTTAAGAGGGAGTTCTGCAGATGAAGAAGTCGAGATTCACGGACAGCCAGATACTGGAGGCGCTCAAGCGCGCGGAGGCTGGGCTGGCGGTGCCGGAGCTGTGCCGAGAACTGGGCATCAGTTCGGCAACGTTTTATAAGTGGCGCTCGAAGTACGGCGGCATGGACGCGTCGATGATGTCGCGCATGAAGGAGCTGGAGGCGGAGAATACCCGGCTTCGCAAGATGTACATCGAGGAGAAGCTCAAGGCTGAGATTGCCTCGGAGGCCCTGCAAAAAAAGTTCTGAAGCCATCTCGTCGGCGCGAGATGGCAAAGCAAGTTGTGCAACAGCGGCGCGTGTCAATTCGTGTGGCGTGCGCGGTGCTCGGCATCAGCGAGTCGTGCTACCGGTACGCGGCGAAGTTGAACACGGAGAACGAAGAGATTGCCGACTGGCTACTGCGTATTACGGGCTGCCATCGCAACTGGGGTTTTCTGCTGTGCTACTTCTACCTGCGTAATGTGAAGGGATTCGGCTGGAACCACAAGCGCATTTACCGGATTTACCGGGAGCTGGAGCTGAACCTGCGCATCAAGCCGAAAAAGCGGCTGGTGCGCGAAACGCCGCAGCCGCTATCGGTACCGGAGGCCATCAATGAAGTGTGGTCGATGGACTTCATGCATGACCAACTGGTTGACGGGCGCAGTATCCGGACGCTGAACGTGATTGATGATTTCAACCGCGAGGCGCTGGGCATCGAGGTGGATTTCTCGTTGCCATCCGAGCGGGTGATTCGCACGCTGAAGCAGCATATGGAATGGCGAGGCAAGCCGAAGGTCATCCGGTGCGACAACGGCCCGGAATATTTGAGTGCGGCCATCGTGACATGGACGCAGAAGCAAGGCATCCGGCTGGAATACATCGAGCCGGGCAAGCCGCAGCAGAATGCGTATATCGAACGGTTCAACCGGACTGCGCGATACGAATGGCTGTCGCAGTACCTGTGGGAGGACCTGGAGCAGGTTCGCGAAGCGGCGGCCGACTGGATGTGGATTTACAATCACGAGCGCCCGAATATGGCATTGGGCGGTTTTACCCCGAAGCAGCGGCTTGCCATGGTCGCTTAGTTTCTACTTCTGCTGACCGTGGAAAACGGGGGCATTACCGGGCGACAGTGCGCTTTGCGCGGAAAACTCCGCTCGAACCGCAAAGTTAGCTGCAATCTCGGCAGCCATCGTTGCGCGAACGATGGCTGCGGACTATTCCTCTCGGGTGTGGAGTCCCGACAGTTTGTGCCACGGGGACTAAATCTTCTCCAGGTCCGTGCGTTCTTCGTAGGGTTTTTTGCTCATAGCTAATGATTGTTCAACACATTAAGGAGTGGATTTTTCGGCGCTAGATGATTATGCCCGCACCTTATTTGAATACTGAGTTGAACCTGCGAATTGCATAGCTGGCAGCAAGCATTCGATACTAAACCGCACATGCTAGCTTTATTGAAGATATGTCCGCTTCACCGATCAAAGTCGCCATGTCGCTGTATCACGCCGGATGTCACAAAAGGGGCGGAAACGGCCCGTCGCGTCAGACCGCTTATGGTCCATAAGCTCCCCTTCGTCAGCGCGGCCAAATTTCCGTAAACTCGAAAAATCTGTTTCGCTACGGGGTCTCAAGTGGACATATAGACACGAGCTTTCCGGCGGAAAATTTGTATTGCGCGGGCTCCGACGTCAACTTGCCATTGCAGTGCGGACAGGAGGTGTTAATCGCGCCGTTGACCACCAATTCGATTGGAGGCACGTTAGGCGTGACGTCTGCCTCGAACCCACAGGTGTCGCATTTCGCATGCAGTATTGGATTCGTCCCAGAGGGGAGGGAAGAAAATTTGGTTCATCGCGCAATAGCGTGGAGGGATTTGACAAGTTTTCGTACTCTTGATGGCAGGAATTTGCCATCAGGAGTGCGTGGAGATGCTGGATCGCAAGCTGCTGGAGTCGCTGGGAGGCTGGCAGGGCTATGCCGTCGAACGCGTGGAGTGGCCCGAGGGCACAGGGCGCACGCTGTCGATCTATTTGAAGCCAACCGCCAAGGTGATGCTGTGCGAGCAGTGCGGCGCACGATGTCGCCAGGTCCATGAGACCACGGTGCGCCGGGTGCGAGATCTGCCGTTATTTGAGTACCGGGTTGTTCTTCATGTTCCACGCCGGCGCTTGTTGTGTGAGCAATGCGGTGGCCCGCGCCTGGAGCGGCTTACTTGGCTGGGTCGCTACCAGCGGGTGACGGATCGGCTTGCGGCGGCCTGCAGCCAATTGCTGCAATCGAGCAACGTGCAGGCGGTGGCGAGGTTCTTCGAGCTGGGTTGGCATACCGTCAAGACGCTGGACAAGGCCCGGCTCCGAGCGTCAGTGCGCGAACCGGATTGGTCCAGGATCGAGTATTTAGCGATGGACGAGTTCGCCCTGCATAAAGGGCATCGGTACGCGACGGTAGTCGTCGATCCGATCAGCAGGCAGGTGCTGTGGATCGGCCCAGGACGCTCACGCGAGACGGCTCGGGCGTTCTTCGAGCAATTGCCGCGTGGGGTCGCCCAACGCATCAAGGCCGTAGCCATCGACATGACTACGGCCTACGAGTTAGAAATCCAGGCCCACTGCCCACGGGCGGAGATCGTCTATGACTTGTTCCATGTCGTGGCCAAGTACGGACGAGAGGTCATTGATCGGGTGCGCGTGGATCAGGCCAACCAACTGCGCCAGGACCGTCCCGCGCGCCGGGTCATCAAATCGAGCCGCTGGCTGTTATTGCGCAACCGCGACAAGCTAGACCGGCAGCAGGCCGTCCGGCTCGACGAATTGCTGCAAGCCAACCAGCCGCTGCTGACGGTCTATGTCCTGAGGGACGAACTCAAGCGGCTCTGGTTCTACCGAAGACCTGCCTGGGCAAAACAAGCCTGGCACCACTGGTGCGAGCAGGCCGAGCAAAGCGGAATAGCCCCCTTGAACACCTTCGCTCAGCGTCTGAAAGGCTATCTGCATGGCATCCTGGCCAGATGCCGACATCGTCTAAACACCAGCATCGTTGAGGGCATTAACAACACTATCAAGGTCATTAAGCGGCGCGCCTACGGCTACCGCGACGAGGAATATTTCTTCCTCAAAATCCGCGCCGCCTTCCCCGGTAATGCTCAATGAACCAAAAATTTCATCGTTTCCCCGGGGATTATGTATCTGCCTAAAAGCGGGTATCCCCGGCTCGCTGCCACTGAGCGGTAGGTGTTGCTAACGCCGCCGATGAAAGCGAGAACTCCGTCATATTGATCGACATCAAATCCGCCGATCCAATGAGTGCCATCGTCGAACCAGTACTCTCGCCCAGCCACACAAATGGCGCGTACGTGGGCGACATCCTCTCTATATACTTTCTTGTATCGTTCGGCTTCATTCAGATTATTTCCTGAGAGATCCGTCTTCAACGCAAATCACTGTGCGCACTTTTTCGATTTGATGTGTATCAACAACCTTCCCCTCTTTGCGAAGGCCAGGAAGGTATCCGAAATTCATCTGGAGGTCCTTCGCACTTTCGTGCGCGCTCGCTAGCTCGGACGCGGTGAGCGTAGTTTTCACTTCAATCGCGTAAAGGACGGACTCTATTGGAAATACCCCTATTTTGTCATCCAAGAGAATCGGCGGCAATATTGAGCGGTCGTAAAGGATAATATCAATTTGTCCCGACAGCCGACCCGTGTAGCTTTCGACGATTTGGCCGGTTCCAATGCCAATATCTGCAGGCAGTAGAGGGCGGAAAAGTTGGCCGACCAATATCTCAAGCACCGCTCCTTTCACTCCCTGATGGGTGAGGCCAGCGGTGGCCTTCGCGTGTTCGATAGCAGAAATCACCTTCGCTCGAAGGATCGCTTGGAACTGGTTTTTGTCAGCCATAGTGAATGCCGTATGTGGTTGCTGTTTTTTGCGCTTTGTCCAGTCGCAGCGCTAGAAAATATACGCTGCCTTCATCGGCGAGTTCCCATGCCATTTCTCGGGCAGCAATGAAAAACCTGCGCGCTGGCGCGAATCGTTAGTGTTCCACACTTGCGGTTACCGACTGGGACAGGTTTGGCACCGAACATCTTAACTCTCGTAGCCGCAAATGCGTCGCACCTGAACGTTCGCTGCCGAGAATCTCGACGGACCGCTTCGGGTCGAAAACCGCCGCCCACATCTGGCTGTGTTCGGCCAGAAGCGGTCGTTCGACATCGCTGGCTGGATCGCTGACAATCCAGCGTCCCCACATTTTGCGAGGGTTTCGATCAATGAGTTCGACTTGCCCGTTCCGGGCGATTACAGATCGCTCATTGCTGGAAGGTACCGCCTATGTAGAAGTCATGGCAGGGAGCTATTGTCGAATCTGGTGTACGGGGTGCTTTGGGAAATATGAGAAGGCGGTGGCGGTTTAGCTGAGAATGTTGCTTGTCGAAGGCACACCGAGCAAAGCCGGCGCGAGCCGGCCCCGACCACCATGAAGAAGATTACGAAAGAAACGAACGGCAGTAAAGCACAAACGAAGAGCGCGCTCGATGAACTGATCCAGCAAGGCGCGCGGCAGATCATCGAGCAGGCAGTCGAAGCGGAACTGGCGAGCATGCTTGAACAGTACAGCAACGTGAGGTCGATCGACGGTCGGCGTGCCGTGGTGCGCAACGGCTACCTACCAGAGCGCGAAGTCGTCACGGCCATCGGTCCGGTGCCGGTTCGGGTACCGAAGGTGCGTGATCGCTCGGGTTCGGGCATCCGCTTCAATTCGGCGGTCGTGCCGCCGTACGTTCGCAAATCCGCACGCGTGTCGGCCGCACTACCGTGGCTGTACCTGCGAGGCATCTCGACGGGCGACATGAGCGAAGCCATGGGCATCATGCTGGGCGGCCAGGTCAGCGGCCTGTCGCCAAATGTGGTGAGTCGTCTGAAGGCGCAATGGGCCGATGAGCATGCTCAGTGGAATCAGCGTGAGTTGTCGTTGGCGCGCTGGGTGTACTGGTGGGCTGACGGCATTCACACCGGCGTGCGCAGCGACGATTCCGACGGCCAGTGCCTGTTGGTGATCATTGGTGTCAAACCGGACGGAACGAAAGAGCGTGTGGCGATCAGTGACGGGTATCGGGAATCGAAGGCGTCGTGGGCCGAACTGCTGCTCGATCTGAAAAAGCGCGGTCTGCAGTCAGGGCCGCTGCTGGCTTGCGGAGATGGTGCGATGGGATTCTGGGCAGCGATGGAAGAAGTGTTCCCGCAGACCGAGCATCAGCGCTGCTGGTTCCACAAGATGGGCAACGTGCTCAACGCGCTGCCGAAATCGCAGCAGGCCCGCGCCAAAAAGGCGATGCAGGACATTTGGATGGCCGCCACGCGTGCCGAAGCGCTGGTTGCCTTCGATCACTTCGTTGATACCCACTCGGCAAAGTATCCGAAGGTGGTCGAAAAGCTGACGCAAGATCGCGACGAGCTGCTGGCATTTTACGATTTCCCGGCCGAAGGGCCTGTCATTAATTTCGTGTTTGAGGCATAACATGTCGCCAAGGAGTGACTATGCCTCGCAAACCGAAGACCCCGCCGGTAGAGCTACCGGCAATTCCCGCTGAATTGCTTGAACAATTCGGTAACGGCCCGATGACGGCCGAAGCCATCCACGCCGCGACGCTTGCGCTCAAGAAGGCGCTCATAGAACGCGCGCTGGGGGGCGAGCTCAATCACCATCTCGGCTACGCGCCTGGCGCGGCCAAACCGGCCAGCGTGACCAATCAGCGCAATGGCAAAGGCGCCAAGACGGTTCTGACTGAAGGCGGCCCGATTCGCATCGGGGTGCCCCGCGACCGTGATGGCAGCTTCGAACCACTGTTGATCCCCAAACACGAACGACGCTTTACAGGCTTCGACGACAAGATAGTCGCCATGTACGCCCGGGGTATGACCGTGCGCGAGATTCAGGGCTTTGTTCTGGAGCAGTACGGCACCGAGGTCTCGCCCGAGTTCATCAGCTCAGTCACTGACGAAGTGATGGCTGAAGTCACGGCGTGGCAGGCTCGGCCACTTGAGCCGATGTATCCGGTCGTGTTCTTCGACGCGCTGCGCGTGAAGATCCGCGAGGATGCCGTCGTGCGTAACAAGGCCATTTATCTCGCGCTGGGCATTCTGCCCGACGGCACGCGCGACATCCTGGGCCTGTGGATCGAGAACACCGAGGGGGCCAAGTTCTGGATGAAAGTGTTCAACGATCTGAAAACGCGCGGCGTGGGCGACATCCTGATTGCTGTGACTGACGGCCTCAAAGGCATGCCCGAGGCGTTAGCCGCGGTGTTTCCAGCGACGACGTTGCAAACGTGCATCGTCCACCTGATCCGCAACAGTTTGGATTACGCGAGCTGGAAGGATCGTAAGGGGCTGGCCGCCGCAATCAAGCCGATCTATACGGCACCAAGCGCCGAGGCGGCTCTGGCCGAATTGGACGCATTTTCCCAAGGGCCGTGGGGCCAGAAATTCCCGCCGGTCAGTGCCGCGTGGCGCAATGCCTGGGATCGTGTCATTCCGTTCTTCGCGTTCCCGCCCGCTGTGCGCCGGGTGATCTACACAACGAACGCTATTGAGAACATCAACTCGCAGCTTCGCAAGATCATCAAGACCCGAGGCCATTTCCCAACCGATGATGCGGCAACAAAGCTGATCTGGCTGGCGCTGCGTAACATCACCGCAGATTGGGGCCGCGCCGCTCAAGATTGGAAGACAGCTATGAACCAATTCGCTATCCTTTACGAGGATCGTTTCGTCCGGCCATCCGTGTAAACCTCAACCCCGCCTTGAACACGGAATTTCTGACACCCCCCGGCCGAACACTGGCAGCATCTGCGCACGACGAATCCGATTGAATCGACCTTCGCGACGGTGCGTCACCGCACCAAGCGCACGCGCAACTGCGTCTCGCGCGCGACGTTCCTCGGCCTGGCATTCAAGCTGATCGAGTCGGCCGAAGACTCGTGGCGGCGCATCCGCGCCCCCGAAAAGATCGCGACGATGCTTGACGGGATGACGTTCAAGGATGGAGAGCCGGTGACCGACAGCACACCGGCTCAGCAGCCCCTGGCCGCCTAATCTTGCTCACGCCCCGTACACCAGATTTGACTTTAACTCTGGCAGGCGCCTATACAGGTCGATGCTGGAACGATGGTTCACTGTTCTTTGAGGAAGAGGTATTTGGGTATATCGAACCGACGATCGCGAAGTACAAGTCAAGTTTCGATCACTACGCTTTTACGCAAATCAGCATGCCTGACTGGGAGAAGATTCTCAAAGCCCTCACGGACATCCGAAGTGGGCTGGAAGGCGAGACATTCAGACCGGCCATGCTCAAGCGGATCGGCTTCCTCTTCGCCGATTCAAAAACAAGATTTATTGAGAATCTAGGCACAAATTGTGTCGCCCTCGGCTCGATGATGTCGCAGATTGAGGCGTGGACCAGTGGCAATCAATTCGGGCATGATTGTGTCACGATTCTCGGCCTGTAATTCCCCTGTCGCTGCTTGAACGTCATCGCCTTCATTCGTTCGACGCACAACAAGCGGGCGGCTATAGCCCCGCATCTGTCGGTAGTCGACCAAAACCGGTCACTGGACAGTACAACAAGCCGACCGCTCGAAGGCCGCGACTATAGCTAGCAACGAACAATCGTGCTCCATGCCCTGTGAGCCACAATGAATACCGTCCAACAGCACCTCGCTAACTGGAAGCACGCGCTCGTAACATTGCCAATCATACGCAATATGAACTGACCGCCACCGGTTGAATCCACATCCAAACCCGGACGCTCTTGGTATATCATTGCTACGCTTCGATTCCCGGTGTCGATTCCGCTTCAGTGAATCGGGAGCAAGATCATTAAGTTGCGCCGTTTAAATTGGTTAAATCATTCAGACAAGCCTGGGCCGGGACAATTTTTATTGCACGTCTCAGCATCGGTTTCGATAACAATTCATAAAAGAAGCGGGGAACAATGAGCGCATTTTTGAGGGGGGCGCGAATAAGAGCTGTTGGGGTTGCCTTACTTTGCGGTGTTCTAGTGGGCTGTGCGACGTACGAGCCGCCTAAGGACGGAGATACCGCAACAATTGCTTTTACCGGCGGCGCCAGGTACGCGTACATCGATACCGCTTCACACGCAGGGAGATCTTGCAGTGCGGTACCCCAGGCCAGAGGGGAAAACTGGCAGAACCAAATTCTCCCTGCAGGTCGACAGGTCTGGATTCGGCAAGGGATTGACACCACTGGGCTTGCGTACGGCGTGTCCTGCGGCTTCACGTATTCGTTCATTCCTGAGAAGGGTGCCGAGTACGTCGCTGAATACTCTTTTGACATGAAGAGGTGTTCTCTCCACCTATCGCAACAGCTTTCCTCGGGAGCTCGTGTCGCTGTGCCGACTTATAAACGTGAGTCTGGATACTGCTGGTAGTGGGTGACATAAAACGGTCTCTGGATTGTGACCATCGGCTGCATACTCACTTGTACCGACGGATCGGCACTGAGTGGAAGACACTGCCGCAATGACTGCTTTTGGAAAATGTGAAAGACCGCTTCGGGTCGAAAACGGCCGTAGTGGGTTGATGCGAAGCCGGCACAGAAGAGCTGGGGTGGTAATGCCCCCGTTTTCCACGGTCAGCAGAAGTAGAAACTAAGCGACCATGGCAAGCCGCTGCTTCGGGGTAAAACCGCCCAATGCCATATTCGGGCGCTCGGGGGGTGTCAGAAATTCCGTGTTCAAGGCGGGGTTGAGGTTTACACGGATGGCCGGACGAAACGATCCTCGTAAAGGATAGCGAATTGGTTCATAGCTGTCTTCCAATCTTGAGCGGCGCGGCCCCAATCTGCGGTGATGTTACGCAGCGCCAGCCAGATCAGCTTTGTTGCCGCATCATCGGTTGGGAAATGGCCTCGGGTCTTGATGATCTTGCGAAGCTGCGAGTTGATGTTCTCAATAGCGTTCGTTGTGTAGATCACCCGGCGCACAGCGGGCGGGAACGCGAAGAACGGAATGACACGATCCCAGGCATTGCGCCACGCGGCACTGACCGGCGGGAATTTCTGGCCCCACGGCCCTTGGGAAAATGCGTCCAATTCGGCCAGAGCCGCCTCGGCGCTTGGTGCCGTATAGATCGGCTTGATTGCGGCGGCCAGCCCCTTACGATCCTTCCAGCTCGCGTAATCCAAACTGTTGCGGATCAGGTGGACGATGCACGTTTGCAACGTCGTCGCTGGAAACACCGCGGCTAACGCCTCGGGCATGCCTTTGAGGCCGTCAGTCACAGCAATCAGGATGTCGCCCACGCCGCGCGTTTTCAGATCGTTGAACACTTTCATCCAGAACTTGGCCCCCTCGGTGTTCTCGATCCACAGGCCCAGGATGTCGCGCGTGCCGTCGGGCAGAATGCCCAGCGCGAGATAAATGGCCTTGTTACGCACGACGGCATCCTCGCGGATCTTCACGCGCAGCGCGTCGAAGAACACGACCGGATACATCGGCTCAAGTGGCCGAGCCTGCCACGCCGTGACTTCAGCCATCACTTCGTCAGTGACTGAGCTGATGAACTCGGGCGAGACCTCGGTGCCGTACTGCTCCAGAACAAAGCCCTGAATCTCGCGCACGGTCATACCCCGGGCGTACATGGCGACTATCTTGTCGTCGAAGCCTGTAAAGCGTCGTTCGTGTTTGGGGATCAACAGTGGTTCGAAGCTGCCATCACGGTCGCGGGGCACCCCGATGCGAATCGGGCCGCCTTCAGTCAGAACCGTCTTGGCGCCTTTGCCATTGCGCTGATTGGTCACGCTGGCCGGTTTGGCCGCGCCAGGCGCGTAGCCGAGATGGTGATTGAGCTCGCCCCCCAGCGCGCGTTCTATGAGCGCCTTCTTGAGCGCAAGCGTCGCGGCGTGGATGGCTTCGGCCGTCATCGGGCCGTTACCGAATTGTTCAAGCAATTCAGCGGGAATTGCCGGTAGCTCTACCGGCGGGGTCTTCGGTTTGCGAGGCATAGTCACTCCTTGGCGACATGTTATGCCTCAAACACGAAATTAATGACAGGCCCGGCGCTCGTGATTGTAAATCCACATCCAGTCGGCCGCCGCTTCGCGAACCTGCTCCAGGTCCTCCCACAGGTACTGCGACAGCCATTCGTATCGCGCAGTCCGGTTGAACCGTTCGATATACGCATTCTGCTGCGGCTTGCCCGGCTCGATGTATTCCAGCCGGATGCCTTGCTTCTGCGTCCATGTCACGATGGCCGCACTCAAATATTCCGGGCCGTTGTCGCACCGGATGACCTTCGGCTTGCCTCGCCATTCCATATGCTGCTTCAGCGTGCGAATCACCCGCTCGGATGGCAACGAGAAATCCACCTCGATGCCCAGCGCCTCGCGGTTGAAATCATCAATCACGTTCAGCGTCCGGATACTGCGCCCGTCAACCAGTTGGTCATGCATGAAGTCCATCGACCACACTTCATTGATGGCCTCCGGTACCGATAGCGGCTGCGGCGTTTCGCGCACCAGCCGCTTTTTCGGCTTGATGCGCAGGTTCAGCTCCAGCTCCCGGTAAATTCGGTAAATGCGCTTGTGGTTCCAGCCGAATCCCTTCACATTACGCAGGTAGAAGTAGCACAGCAGAAAACCCCAGTTGCGATGGCAGCCCGTAATACGCAGTAGCCAGTCGGCAATCTCTTCGTTCTCCGTGTTCAACTTCGCCGCGTACCGGTAGCACGACTCGCTGATGCCGAGCACCGCGCACGCCACACGAATTGACACGCGCCGCTGTTGCACAACTTGCTTTGCCATCTCGCGCCGACGAGATGGCTTCAGAACTTTTTTTGCAGGGCCTCCGAGGCAATCTCAGCCTTGAGCTTCTCCTCGATGTACATCTTGCGAAGCCGGGTATTCTCCGCCTCCAGCTCCTTCATGCGCGACATCATCGACGCGTCCATGCCGCCGTACTTCGAGCGCCACTTATAAAACGTTGCCGAACTGATGCCCAGTTCTCGGCACAGCTCCGGCACCGCCAGCCCAGCCTCCGCGCGCTTGAGCGCCTCCAGTATCTGGCTGTCCGTGAATCTCGACTTCTTCATCTGCAGAACTCCCTCTTAACGAGAAAATTCTACTTCTCCTAGCGGTGGATTTCAGGGGGCATTACCGGGTGGCTGGCCGGAATGGGTGACAGTGGCACTTTCGTTCCTGTTGGTCATCCCACAAAGAAATTTCAGTACACGCCCGGTACATCCATAACGTTCGTCATCCTCCTCAAAATTACGCTAACCTATTGTCGCGTAAATGCTTTTCGATGTTTCTGCTTACGGTCGTCTTCCCTTGATTTTCCTGGGCATCCACAGTTAGTTGCAAACTCATAATCCCTTGGTCGCTGGTTCGAACCCAGCACGGCCTACCAAAAACATTGTTGTATCAGGACCTTACGCCGCTCTAACCAGCGGCGTTTTTCTTTTCTGAGCCTGCTATGGCCAAAGTCTGCCCCGACTTACCATGTCGGCCGAAGCGAGTACGCGCGACGGAAGTACGACCGGCCGAATTCGGTGGGTTCGAAGTGCGTGCCGACCCGATGTATCAACTCGCGAGCGAGCAACGCGTCAATGACGGCATCGGGCGGCTGGTTGGGGCTCTTTTCGGCAATGGACTGGAGCGCGGCGGTAATGGCGGGCGCGGAAAGGGTGAGCATGTTGGCTCCTGTGGACGTCTTGTGGCCATCGGCGCTATGCTTCGAAAGCGCTTGCTCGGGTGAGCGTACTGTCCAGACTAATGCCGCTGTATGACGCAGATGTGTGCGGCATCGCTTGATGTTCCCTTTCTCGCTTATACGCCTGTTGCGCCGGGGGCTCAACGCATTTCGTGTAGGTGTTTTCGCGCCTCCCCCGGCCTTGACATCCCGCCTGTGCCTTCTCTCAGATGCCTTGTCCGCCGGACACTTCGATGCGCTGCGCAGTCACCCAGCGATTGTCCTCCGACAGCAGGCCAGCGATCATTGGGCCGACATCTTCCGCCACGCCCACGCGCCGCAAAGCCGTCATGTCAGCGAAGAGCCGGTTGAATGCCGGCGTGTCGCGCACGGCGCCACCGAAGAAGTCGGTCTCGATGGCGCCTGGCGCCACGGCGTTGACCGTGATGTTGCGGTGGCCCAGTTCCTTCGCCATATAGACGGTAAGCACTTCAATGGCGCCCTTGACCGCGGCGTAAGCCGACCATCCTTCGGCCGACATGCGGGTCAGACCTGTCGACAAGTTCACAATACGCCCGCCATCGGAGAGCAGCGGCAGCAGTTTTTGGGTGAGGAAGAACACGCCTTTGAAGTGCACATCGACCAGCTTGTCGAAGGCTTCCTCGCGCATTTCCGTGAGCGGCGCAACGTCGCCATGCCCGGCATTGTTGACGAGATGGTCGAAGCTGTCGCGCTGCCAGGTGCTGCGCAGAACGGTTGCCAGTCGCTCTACGAAGGGCGGGAAACTCGTGACATCGCCGACATCGAGTTGAATGGCCACGGCCTTTCGACCCAGCTTTTCGATATCGGCGACAACGGCGTCGGCATCTTCTTTGCGATGCAGATAAGACAGGATGACGTCGCCGCCTTTGCGCGCAATCGACAGTGCGGTGCTGCGACCGAGGCCGCGACTGGCACCCGTGATAAGGGAAATCGTACTCATAGGCTACTCCCGGTTAGGTGATGGAAAACAGGTATTCATTGTGGTGTCGGGAATGTCGGCTGCCTTTGCCTGAACCTCGGAGGTTCTGGCACTTTTCTCCGAGGATGCGCACGCCGGACAAGCCAATCGGCTACGATGCACAATGAAAAGACGACCGTGAACGACCACGAATCTCCCGGATGACCCACTCATTGCCTGACCTGGTGCGCCGCTATGCCGAGGCGCATGCCGGCCCGAACGGTGTGGCCCAAACGCCTATCGAGGGCCTGGTCGTCATTCGCGCGACCGAGCCGAGCGGGATCGACTATGCGATCTCTCATCCACTCGCATGCCTGGTAGTGCAAGGCAGCAAACGCGTGACCGTCGGGACACAGACGTTCGACTTCAGTGCGGGCGATTCGCTGCTGATCACGTCCGACATCCCCACGGTCAGTCAGATCACGCGCGCCAGTGCCGCCGCGCCGTACTACTCGCTGGTACTGGATCTGAACCGGCGGACACTGGCCGAACTGGCTGTGGAGATGAAGCTGGGGCCGCCGCCTCCAGGCGCGCATGTACAGGTCGAACCCACGGACACCGAGGTGAGAGACGCGGCACTTCGCCTGCTGCGCTTGACCGACCGTCCTGCCGCGTTACCCGTGCTTCAGTCGCAGCTTCTGCGTGAAATTCACTACTGGTTATTGGTGGGAAAACACGGCCCGGTCATTCGCCAGCTAAGCTTGCCTGACAGTCAGGCTCAGCGATTGGCACGCGCGATTGCGTTGCTTCGCTCGGCGTTCGCTCAGCCTTTGCCGGTTGAGCGCCTGGCGTCGGAAGCCGGGATGAGTGTTTCGTCGTTCTACCAGCACTTTCGGGCCGCGACCTCGCTGTCGCCCCTGCAATTTCAGAAGCAATTGCGTTTGATCGAGGCTCGCCAGCTGATGACGTCAGACGGCATGTCGGCCAGCACCGCGGCGTTTACCGTGGGCTACGAAAGCGTTCAGCAATTCACGCGCGAGTACAGACGGATGTTCGGTCTCCCTCCTGCACAAGACGCCGAGGCGACCCGGCGCGCGTATTGTTGCCAATAGGGCAACACCATAGTCCCCGGTGAGGGGCTTCTGATAGCGTTGGTGTCGACCTACGATTGGGGTGTTGTCCACATATGCGTGAAGCCCGTCAGCGCACGACGGGGCGCGCCAACCCAATGAGGAAGTCACCATGAGCCAACGTCTGAACGCCTTTGCCCAATCCCCGGAACTGTTCAAGAAGTTCGTCGAATTCGGCATGTTGCTCAAGTCGAGCGCCATCGAGTCGTCGATCCTGAGTCTTGTCGAAATCCGTGCCTCGCAAATCAACGGTTGCGGCTTCTGCCTCGACATGCACGTCAAGGAAGCGAAAATCCGTGGCGAGGGCGAACTGCGCCTGCATCACGTCGCGATCTGGCGCGAATCCACTTTGTTCTCGGCACGCGAGCGCGCATGTCTCGCCTGGACCGAAGCGCTCACCACGCTGAGTGCCCACGGTGTGGCCGACGAAATCTATGAGCGCGTGCGCGGCGAACTGTCGGAAAAGGAAATCTCGGACCTCAGTTTCGCCATCATGGCCATCAACGGCTGGAACCGCCTTAACGTGGGCTTCCGCACGGTTCCCGGCTCGGCCGACAAGGCTTACGGGCTGGACAAGGCCAACTTCAGCTGAGCGGTCATTTATGGCCGCCCGCTCAAAGTCCAATGGACGAGAGGGAGCGGCCCGTGCGTATGCCCGTCGAAACCCGCACCTACCTACGCGGCGTGCGCTTGATTCGCCAGCAGGTCGTCAGGCAAGACATGCAGGTTCATGGCGCGGATCTGCTCCGTCATGTAGTCGATGAACACGCGAATGCGAGCCGGTAAGTGCTGGCGACTCAGAAAGCACACGAAGTGCCCCCGGTCGTCAGGCGCATATTGCGGCAGACAAGCAACGAGACGGCCGGTGCGCAGGTGATCGCCCACCTGATAGGCTGCCAGTTGCGCGATGCCCTGACCGCCGAGCACCGACTGCAGCACGAGGTCTTCGTCGTTGAAGGTCAGCATGGCGTTCGGCAAAACCTTGCGCGCACGCCCGTCGATCCTGAACTCCCATTCCGACACCCGCCCCGACGCCAGCCGGAAATTCACCCCCCGGTGATCGGCGATCTCATCGACGTTCTGCGGAAGCCCGTGTTTCGCGGCATAGTCGGCAGACGCACACAGCATCATCTGCATCGGGATCACCTTCCTGGCGATGACCCGGCTGTCGTCCATCCGGCCGTTGCGAAACGACACGTCGACGCCATCGGTGGTGAAGTCGGTCGGGCTGTCGTCGAGCACCAGTTCGATGGAGATGTTCGGATTGGCGTCGCGAAATCCACCCAGCAGCGGTGCCAGAATCTTGCGCCCGAAGTCTACGGTCGAACACACGCGCAGCTGTCCCGAAGGCGGACCTTCGCGCAGCTCCCGCATGTCGTCCATCGCCTGAACGATCCGTTGTACGCCCGGATGGCACTGTTCGTAGAAGCGCTTGCCTTCGACGCTGAGCGACGTGTTGCGCGTCGTACGGACGAAGAGGCGCGTGCCGAGCTGGTCTTCGAGCTTCTGCACGCTGCGGCTGACCGCCGAGCGGCCAATGCCCAGCCGGTCGCCCGCCCTGGCGAAGTTGCCTTCGGCCACCACGGCGATGAACGCCACGACGCCCGCATAGCTCGTCGCGAAACTGTCGGCCAGCGAGTCTGCCCGCCTGGGGCTCTGGGAGATCGAGGGCGCTGATGAAGGTGTCGACATGGTCACTGGGCCGCCGTTGGTTGTGCCTGCTGATAAGACGGCCCGGCGATACGTTCTGTGACATCGAACGCAAAAAAAGCTGACCCTGTTGCGCACCAAAGCCGATGCGCTTATTTCAGGGCATCACCGTTTGCGCATGGCTGCGGCGATACGTTCGAGCTTGTCGGGATTACGCTGCACCAAAATGCGCGTGAGACGTTCGCCATCGGTCTCGTAAGACTGCGCGGATTCCAGCTCGCCGTCGATGAAGCGCAGCAGCGCCCATTGACCGTTGATCTGGACCACTTCGGTGCGCATCGCGTCGCGGAACCGGAGGGTACCCGCGTAGAAAAGTTGCGCCAGACGCTTGCCGCCGACCAGGCTACGGAAGGCGTTGACCTTGCCGCCGCCATCGCCTACGAGTTCGGCATCGTCGCTCAGCAGCGCGTGCAATCCGTGGAAATCGCTGCGTTGCATGGCGTCGGAAAATGCCAGTAGCAGACGATGCAGGGTGGCGCGTGGCACCGCGTCGCGGGGCGTGCCGTCGCGCAGTTGCTGTCGGGCACGACGCACGAGTTGGCGCACCGCCGCCGGTGTCTTGCCGAGTGTCTGCGCGATGTCCTCATAGTCGGCGTCGAAGACGTCGCGCATCAGGAAGGCGGCGCGAGCGTCGGGCGAGAGGCGTTCGAGCATATACAGGAACGCCACCGACACGTCGTCGGCCAACTCGTGTGCCTGCTCGGGCGTCGCGGGCGCGGACATCAGCATCGGCTCCGGCAGCCAGACGCCGGTGTAATGCTCACGCTCCGCTTTCGCGGCTCGCAGGCGATCGATGGACAAGCGCGTCGTGATGGTCACGAGCCACGCCTCCGGCGTCTCGATGGTCGAGTGCTCGGTAGCGTTCCAGCGCAGCCATGCCTCCTGCACCACGTCTTCGGCCTCGGCCACGGCACCCAGCATGCGATAGGCGATCGCGTACAGCCGGGGGCGATGGCGTTCGAACAGCAACAGCGGGTTGCGGTCGGCGTCGGAGGCAGGAGCTGTCATGAGGGGAGGGAAAGCGCCAGCGGCAAAGCTTCGGGCGGTCCATTTTGCCCCACCGCATGCCCCTCGACAAGGGCGCACAGTGTTGCCCGTGAGGCAACAATTCGGGCTGTGCCGGGATACACGCCGACGTATGCACCGACGTACGCGCCGCCTCCTGTATTGACACGCATTGACGCGCATTGGTGCGTGACGCACAACAACGCGCTTCCTCCGGTCTCGCGACAGCGACCGCTTTCTACGACGCTTATCGCGAGCAATTGCAGACGTTTGAGCATTCGCACGAGGTCGCACCGGGCGTCGCCGTGCGCATCACGGGCGGTCATACACCCGGGCATAGCGTGGTGGATCTCGTCTCGGGGGATGAGCGGCTGACGTTCGCGGGCGACGCCATGTTCCCGGTCGGCTTCGATCATCCAGAGTGGCAGAACGGCTTCGATCACGATCCCGAAGAGCCGACGCGCGTTCGCATCGGCCTCTACGAGGAACTCGCGGAGAACCGTGGCCTGCCGGTCGCGGCCCACTTGCCGTTCCCGTCGCTCGGCGCGCATTGCGCGCAATGGCGATGCGTATCGCTGGGTGCCTGTGATCTGGGATTTCTGAGCGCCTGAACGATCCCGGAGCGGGGCGATGTTTACTGCTCGCCGTCCTCCTCGGAAAGGTGGTTCCCGCCCTCCTCCTCGTTCATCTCGCCGTCCTTTTCGTCGTCATGGTCGTGATCGTGGACGTGGTTCTGCGGGTCGGATCGTGCGATGTACGCCTGGAGTTCTTTGCCCATATGCCGCGGCTTACCCGTGGTCCAACTGATTGGGTTGTGGGCACCGACACGGCCGCCGGCGTCGGTGATGATGAGTGGATTGCCCTGGTGTGCGTATGACCCGGCAGTCGACACGCCGAACGACGCGAGGCCGGTATTTTGAGCCAGGAACGAGAACTGCGGCGGCAGATGCTGATCGAGCAGGCCACCGTACTTTCCGACCGTATTGGCCATTTCCTGATTGCATCCGCCGGGGAAGCCGCTTTCGCCGAATTTTCCGCAGGATGCGCGATTCTCGACGATGTCTGTCGTTACCCCCGGCATGCCCATGACCGACGCAAGGTATTCCATATCGTCTTCGGTCGGCTCGTCCGGGATGACTCGCGCGGTATCGATTCCGAGCATGGACGCCGTGTTGTTCAGATCCGTTGCGTTTTGCTCGACAGCTTTCTCGAACCCTTGACTATGCACAGCTAGCGCCTCAGCGTGACCTTTCTTGCGGCCCGGCGGCAGTGTCACGCCTTGCGGTGGCGGGCCTTGCATGACGACATTCTGTTTATGAAACGCAAACGGGGACGTTCCGGGAAGGCTGTTCAGCGACGTACTCTGACCGCTCGGGCTAAAGACTTGTCGATTGTCGTCAGGCCCGTTCGTCATGATGACGGCGTATGTATTTTGTCCGCTGAAAGCTGTCTTGCCCGGCTCGGTCACGAAGGCGGAGCCACCCGCCATGACCGACCCCACCTGATTCTGATGGACCTGTCCGCCCGTCGTCAGCACCGGACCGAAGTGCGCGGGGTACTGATGCAGCGCGGTGGAAAGCGGATTCTCAAGCGTCGGCTCCGGCCCTGTCGGTGGCCGGAACTGAAAGTTGACCGGCGGGCGCTCGCGCCGCGCCTGTTCCGCACGTTCGCGCTGAACCTGTTCTTCGGCCGCCTTTGCTTCCTCGTAGGTATGGAACTCGCGGCCCGGGACTTCGGAGCTTCGATACGGGCGTCCGCTTCGCCCGCCAGTGACTACGCGCTGAATCGGCGGTGTACTCGACACAGGGATAGCGCAACGTGTCGAACGGCGATCTGCCATCGCTTGAATCGCGCTGTGCTGCGAGGCGACGGGGCGATTGTCGGAAATGTGGGTTATACCGGTGAGCCGGGCGTTTTCACGCTTCTGGATCGGATGCCGCGATGCGACATGGTCACAGTCACAGGGTTCTACGCGTTCGACGAGCTGTTTCACGGAATTCACCTGAATTCGGGAGTGAACGAGGCAACTGACGGTCACCGCACTATAGCCGACGCATGCGTCGTATGTCCCGGTTCCGTGCAGGAATCGAAACGCTCTGCATATCCATTCGTATCCCTGACGTTTCGCTATCCGTAACGATAGGAAAATATGCAACCGGAATTTCGGGTTAACACCTAAAGTTCTTCCTGCGACTGCCGTAATTTCCGAGGTGGAACCTCCCACCTCGTGGAGCCGGTAGCCTGGGTGCCGGTCTCTTGTCTTTCGACCCCCCTAGCCGCAGGCCTGCCTCGACAGCATGACAGTATCTTCGCTTAGAACACGCATCATTCTGATCGCGTGTGCCACCGTCATTGGTGCACTGATCCTCTCCGGCATTACCACTTACATCATCGTGCGCGACAGCATGATGTCCACCATCTCCAACACGCTCGACGCGGTCGCACGGGGCAATACGCTCGCAGTGGAACGCTGGGCGGCCGCCAAGGGCCAGTCGGTCGTCGGCACCGCCGCAGCCGTCGAAAAGGGCGAGCAGGGCGTGGCGCTCACGAAGCTGCTCGGCGCGACCAACGGTTTCCCGATTTCCAGCATCGGCTGGAGCGACAAGTCGTACTTCTCCAGCGGCCCCACGCCGCCCGACTACGATCCGACCGCACGCCCCTGGTACAAGGGCGCGACCGCGGCGGGCAAGCTGACCGTGGTCAAGCCGTATGCCGACATCGCCTCGGGCAAGCTGTACGTGTCGTTCGCCGCACCGATTCTGCGCGACGGGCAGACGCTCGGCGCCGTGAGCGGAGCGGTGCCGCTCGACGCAGTGCAGGACGTCGTCAAGGCCGTGCACCCCACGCCGTCGAGTCTCGCGTTCGTGGTCTCGCGCGACGGGCTCGTCATCGCACACCCCGACGAGAAACTCATGCTCAAGCAGTCGAGCGACCTCGCCTCGGCGCTCACGCCCGACGCGCTCGTCAAGATGGAGCACGCCACCGAGCCGACGGAAGTCGAACTCGGCGGTGCGCCGAAGCTCGTCAAGGCGCAACCGGTGCCGGGCACCGACTGGCTCTTCGTCGTGGCGCTCGACAAGGCCGAAGCCACCGCCGGTCTCTCGCGCGTGCTGAGCGGCACGGTCATTTCGCTGATCGTGCTGACGCTGTGCGCCATCGGTATCGCGAGCTTCTTCACGTCGCAAGCGTTCCGTCGTCTGTCGCAAGTGCGTGACGCCATGGATACCATCGGCTCCGGCGGCGGCGATCTGACGCGTCGTCTGGATGTCGTCGGTCACGACGAAGTCGCGCAGATCTCGACGTCGTTCAATGCGTTCGTCGACAAGATCAGCACCGTCATGCTCGACGTGCGCTCCGGCGTTCACGGCATGACCTCGGCGACCAGCGAAATCGAAATGGGCAACCGCGATCTGTCGCAACGTACGGAATCTTCGGCCGGTACGTTGCAGGAGACGTCGGCGGCGCTCACCGAGCTCACCGCCAGCGTCAGGCAAACGGCCGAGGCCGCTGAGCATGCCACACGTCTGGCGGGCGACGCCAGCGACGCTGCCGCGCGCGGCGGAGAAGTCGTGACCGGCGCCGTCACCACGATGAGTGAAATCGCCAAGTCGTCGGAGCGGATTACCGAGATCATCGGTGTGATCGACGGCATTGCCTTCCAGACCAACATCCTGGCGCTCAACGCCGCAGTGGAAGCGGCGCGTGCGGGGGAGCAGGGGCGTGGCTTTGCGGTCGTGGCCGGTGAAGTGCGCACACTGGCGCAACGCAGCGCCGCTGCCGCGCAGGAAATCAAAACGCTCATCGAAGCCTCGGTGCAGAACGTCAAGAGCGGCACGCAACGCGTGCAGGCGGCGGGCGACACGATGGGCGAGATCGTCGACGGTATCTCCCGTGTGCGTCGTTTGATCGGCGAGATTCACTCGGCGGTGACGGAGCAGAGTACCGGTATCAGCCAGATCGACCGCAGCGTGGCCGAAATGGATCAGTCGACGCAACAGAACGCGGCGCTTGTGGAGGAATCGGCGGCGGCGTCCGCGATGCTCAGCGAGCAGGCGCGTAACCTCGCCCAGACCGTGGCGCTGTTCCAGCTTCGCGAGCATAGCCGTCACGGTGTCACCGTGATGCACTCGCCGCAGGGCGCACGCGGTTCGCGCGACGAACCGGCACTCGCGGCATAAAGGCGTCAATATGAGTCAGCGAGCGCTTCAGCGCGTTCGCTGACTCGGGTCACCGCTTCACCTTTGGCATGCCGACGCACCGTTGCCCGACGCTGCCCGCCCGCTGGAATTTGTCGCACAATGGAGCGCATTCCGGCGGGCACTTCCCGAAGTCCCCCCCATCCCGAATTACCGCCGGTAGCGTTTTCCTTAACTCGAAGGAGAGACGTCATGGCGAATCAGCAATACTCAGGCGGCTGTCATTGCGGCAATCTTCGCTTTGTTGCGAATATTGAATTGTCCAAAACAATTACGTGCAATTGTTCTATCTGCAAAAAGCGCGGATTGATTCTTGCTTTCACGCCGATTGCGGATTTTTCGCAAACGGCTGGCGAAGGAAAGGCGCGGGAATATCTTTTCAATAAGCACGTCATTCGTCACCAGTTCTGTCCGAATTGCGGCGTCGAAGCGTTTGCCTTCGGACAAATGCCGGACGGCGCCAAAATGGCCGCAGTGAACGTGCGCTGCATCGACGACATCGATCTCGACACCGTCCACCCGACACCCTTCGACGGCGCGAGCCGATGATGTCGATAGATTATTAAATATATGGCAATGAATATTTAATGATATTTTCATCGTCATCGGTTTGTTCATCAAAACCAACGAAATAAAACGCTGAAAAACGTTTCGATTTCCGGCATTCGAAGTGTATTGAAAGCCATGCCGTGAGAATCAGGGGTTAATTGGCTCAAGTTTTATGAATGGTTGCCCGTTATCGCATGCGATTGTTATCGTTTTGTCGCATATGGAGCGGGCATGAAGTTCTTGGGTAGTCTCAAAATCGGCACACGGCTGAGCGTCGGGTTCGCCATCACGTTGATTCTCTTGTGTATTGTGGGCGGCATGGCTGTCTTTCAGGCGTCGCGCATCTACGGGGGAACACGCGATCTGGCCGACAACTGGCTGCCCAGCGTGCAGACGCTCGGCACTGCGCAAGTGGCCGCCAACTCGGCGCGTCGGGCCTCGCTGGCCGTCTTGCTTACCACCGTCGACAGCACGCGGACGGAAGAGGAGGCCAAACGTCTGGCGGCCATCGACCTGATGAACAAGACGCTCGACAGTTACGGCAACATGGTGGCGTCGAGCGAAGACCGTCGTGCCTACGACGCCGTCAAGGCGGCTTGGGCCGACTATCTGGCCATCGACAATCGGGTCGCTGTCCTGGAGCAGGGCGACGACGCGGCAAAGACGCAGGCACGCAGCATCGCCATGACGGAGGCCGTCAAGAGCTTCGGCACGCTCAGCACCCGGCTGGCCGAACACGTAGTCGTGAACCGCGCGGGTGCCGTCGCTGCGACGGATACTGCCGCTGCCAACTATCACGCAGCCTTCATTGCCGCCATCGCATTGATTCTGCTCGCGCTGGCCGTGGCGACACTCACGGCATGGCTCATCACGCGCTCCATCACGGGACCGATCGGCCGGTGTGTGGAGATCGCCCAGACGGTTGCGCGCGGGGATCTCAGCTCGCGTATCGACGTGCAGGGCCAGGACGAACTGGCGCTGCTGCTCGGCTCGCTCAAGGACATGAACACCAGGCTCGCGCAGGTCGTGGGGCAGGTGCGCAACACAAGTGAGAGCATTGCCACGGGCTCGGCGCAGATTGCCGCTGGCAACACCGACCTGTCGTCACGCACGGAGCAGCAAGCGGCGTCGCTCGAGGAAACGGCGGCGAGCATGGAAGAGCTGACGACGACCGTCAAGCAGAACGCCGACAACGCGGAGCAGGGCAATGTGCTGGCGTCGAACGCTTCGCATATCGCACAACGCGGCGGGGAAGTCGTGCGTCAGGTCGTCGAGACGATGCGCGAGATTTCGGATGGCTCGGCGCGCGTGGCGGACATCACGAGCGTGATAGAAGGGATTGCGTTCCAGACCAACATCCTCGCACTCAACGCGGCGGTGGAAGCCGCGCGCGCGGGCGAGCAGGGACGCGGATTCGCTGTGGTCGCAGGCGAGGTGCGTACGCTGGCACAGCGCAGCGCGAATGCCGCGAAGGAAATCAAGGAGCTGATCGAGGCGTCGACGCGTCAGGTGAGCGTCGGCGCGAAGCTCGTCGCCGATGCGGGGAATACGATGGACGAAGTGGTGCACGCCGTCAAACGCGTGACCGATCTGATGGCGGAAATTGCCGCCGCCTCGACCGAGCAACGCACGGGCATCGAGCAAGTGAATCAGGCGGTCATGCAGATGGATACCGTCACGCAGCAGAACGCGGCGCTGGTGGAAGAAGCCTCGGCGGCCGCTCAGTCGATGGCGGCACAGTCGAGCGGCCTGCGCGAACTGGTGTCGATCTTCCGTATCGACGGCGCGGCCAATCAGGGGCAGGTGGTGCAGCGGATATCCGCATGAGCCTCAGTGAGGCGTGCCCCGGCGCGTCTCAGTGCAGGCGCACCGGTCATCCCGTAAAAAACGGCTCGCCCGCGCACGCCGGCGAGCCGTGAATGCCGGAACGCTCTCACCAGCGTCCGGCCCATGAGACCGCATGCGTCTCACGTTCTTCTCGGCAGCGACACGTAGGGTCGATGCCGGCCAATCGGCGTCCGTGCGCCCGCCCCCCGGCGATGGCGTCCGGCACCGATGTCCCATGACGTTATTTCCCCGCCAGCATCGAGCCGCGCTCGCGTAAGTTGACGTGCAGATCGAACGCACGCTCGAGTGCGTGCGGCGTCTGCCCGCCAAAGCGTTGGGCGTCGCGATAATAATCGCGCAGCACCTCGCGGTAGCTCGGGTGTGCGCAATTGTCGATGACGAGGTTCACGCG
The DNA here is from genome assembly GCF_000972785.3 of Pandoraea oxalativorans. Classification (NCBI taxonomy): domain Bacteria; kingdom Pseudomonadati; phylum Pseudomonadota; class Betaproteobacteria; order Burkholderiales; family Burkholderiaceae; genus Pandoraea; species Pandoraea oxalativorans. The sequence continues at coordinate 3,628,234 of NZ_CP011253.3, read as the reverse complement.
CTCGCGCGGGGCAAGGGTGCGCAGATCGGCCAGTCCCTGCTCCGTCACGATGATGTCGACGTCGTGTTCGTTGTGATCGACGTGCGGCGCCATCGGAACGATGCTCGAAATCTTGCCGTCCTTGGCAATCGACTTCGTCGCGAAGATCGCCATGCGCGCGTTGCGGGCGAAATCGCCCGAGCCACCGATGCCGTTCATCATGTGCGTGCCGCCGACGTGCGTCGAATTGACGTTGCCGTAGATATCCACTTCCAGCGCGGTATTGAGCGCGATCAGTCCGAGTCGACGAATCACTTCCGGATGGTTGCTGACTTCTTGAGGACGCAGCACGAGCTTGTCGCGATAACGTGAAAGCTGTTTGAACACACGGTCCTGCACCGCCTGCGAGACCGTGATCGACGAGCCGGAAGCGAACACCATCTTGCCCGCGTCCATCAGATCGAACGTGGAGTCCTGAAGGACTTCCGAGTACATCGTCAAATCGTCGAACGGCGATTCGATGAAGCCGCTGAGCACGGCGTTCGCAATGGTGCCGATGCCCGACTGGATAGCGGGCAAGGTGCGCGGCAGGCGTCCACGCGAGACTTCGTGCTGGAAGAATTCGATGAGATGGCCGGCAATGCGTTGCGTGTCGGCGTCCGGCGGCAGCGCGTTGGAGGCGCTGTCGGGCGTGTCGGTAATGACGATGGCCGCGATCTTCTCCGGCGCGATCTTGACGACGTTCGTCCCCACGCGGTCGCGCACGTCGACGATGGGCAGCGGCGCACGATGTGGACGTTGGCCCGGAATCCAGATGTCGTGCATGCCTTCGAAGGCGAGAGGCTGCGCGAGGTTGATCTCCACGATCACCTTTTCCGCGAGGATGGCGAAGCTCGCCGAATTGCCGACCGACGAACTCGGCACGAGGCCACCGTCTTCAGTGATGGCGACCGCTTCGATCACCGCGACGTCCAGCTTGCCGAATTGACCGGTGCGCAGGAATTCGACCGTCTCGGAGAGATGCTGGTCGACGAACATCACTTCGCCGCGATTGATCGCGCTGCGCAACGTCGTGTCGACCTGAAACGGCAGCCGCTTGGCGAGCACGCCCGCTTCCGTGAGCGTCTTGTCGGAGTCATGCCCCAGCGACGCCCCGGTGATCAGCGTGATCTTCATCGGGTGGGCTTTCGCCCGGCGGGCCAGCGCAATCGGCATGTCCTTGGCGTCGCCGGCGCGGGTGAATCCGCTCATACCCACCACCATGCCGTCGCCCACGAGCTTGGCAGCATCGTCGGCAGTCATCACCCGGTCGCGCAGCGACGCCAGGCGAATGCGGTCTTCAAACATCGTGAGGCTCCTCGTCTCTTCTCGTCTCTTATTCGAATCTCTTGGATTCTTGGCGCGCCCCGCGATGGATATGCCGGTCTGCGCTTGACTCGAAGTGTATTGACCCATCGGTCACATTTCCAATATATTGAACATAGCGTTTTCATACTTTTGATGTATCAACGATGCAAAGCCATATGGCATCGGGCTGACGGAGGAGCGGTCATGGAATTGCGGCATCTGCAATATTTCATTGCTGTCGCCGAAGAGCGTCATTTCACGCGCGCGGCGGCGCGGGTGGGCATCCAGCAACCGCCGCTGAGCTTGCAGATCAAGCAACTGGAAGCTGAACTGGGCGGGCCGTTGTTCGTGCGGCTGCCGCGCGATGTGGTGCTCACGGAGCTGGGCGAGGCGTTCTTGCCGGAGGCGCGGCAGATTCTCGAGCGCGTGGAGCGCACGCGGCGGCGCATGCAGCAGATCTCACGTGGCGAAGCCGGGCACATTCGCATCGGTTTTGCCGGTGCGACGTATTTCGAGCCACGGATTCCGGCATGGATTCGCGACTTCAGAGCGCGCTATCCCGACGTGCAGTTGCATCCACAGCAGAGCAATACGGCCAGCTTGCTCACGGCGCTCGTGGACGACGCGGTCGACGCCGCGTTCGTGCGCACGCCGTTCGACGTGCCGCCCGGCATCGTCAGCCTGCCGGTCGTGGACGAGCCGATGGTGCTGGTGCTGCCGCTGGGGCATCCGATGTGCGCGCGCGAGCGCGTCCCGCTCGCCGCACTCGCGCAGGACGAATTCATTCTGCTGCCGCGCGACATCAGCCCGGCGCTCTACGACCGCACGGTGGCCGCATGCGAAGCGGCAGGCTTTCGGCCGAAGCTGGGACAGGAGGCGCCCCAGATCACGTCCATCGTGCCGATGGTCGCGGCGGGTTTCGGGGTGTCGCTCGTACCGGCATCGGTGAGCCAGATTCGTACGCCGGGCATGGGCTTCTGGCCCATCGATGCCGAGGGCGGCGAAGTACCGCTAGCGCCAATCAGCCTCGCCTATCGCGAAGACCATGGCTCGGCAGCGCTCGATCGTTTCATCGCAATGTTGCCGACCTCGAGCGACGCCGTATGACTCAGTGATAGCCGCGTTGCCCGGGGCTCGGCAGGGCGTCGCCGTCGGTGGATTTCCAGCCGTTCGCACGCAGTCTGCCGGTGAGCAGCGGATGAATCATCACAGCGTATAGCAGGCAGGTAGCGGGCAGCGAAATCGCCAGCAGCGAATCGTTCCAGAGCAGGGCGGGGCCGATGGCGAGCACCGTCCAGAGCAGCGCGTGCCACGTGAAGCGGTATGCGAGCAGGTAGAGCGGGCCGAGAAAGAAGGCCGCGATGCAGGACAGATGCGAAATCTCGATGACGTCGCCGTTCGCGGGATGGCGAAATTTGAGTGTCATGGCGAGTTCGCTGTCGATGGGAAGAAGCGGCCACGTTACCCCGGCGTCGACCCAAAATCGTCCCACTTATGAGGCGACCTGCGCGCGAGCGTCGAGACCTGTCGGAGACGCGCCCGGGCGGGGGGGCGTTGAATAGCAATCCGATGCGTCCGGGCGGCGGTAGGCTACACTGCTTTCACGCCCCGACATGGGGCGCCACCGTGGACGCCATTCTTCATGCAAATGCTCAGAAGGTTGACCCGCTGGTTGCCGGTGCTTATCGGCGCCATGGCGGGCATGCTGGTCATGCTGCTGATGGGACAGATCGCGCAAACGCGCATCGACGATTTTCGCCTGCGTGCCTACGTGCAGGACGTCATGGGTTTCATGAGCGATGCGTCGATGTCGAGCCGCAACGCATTGCATGACGCAATGTACAGCGGCGCGATGCCCTGTAACGACGCGGACATTCTGGCGCTGCGTCGCGTCGCGATGCGCAGTCCCTATTTCCACGACATCGCCCGGGTCCACGATTCACAACTGCTGTGCTCCGCCGTGGCGGGTCGCCTCGATCCCGCGCCGTCACTGCCGCCCGCCGACCACGAAACGCGCACTGGGGTGAAGCTCTGGCATACGCTCACGGGCATCGTCACACCGGGTGTGCAGGTCAATGCGATGGGCATGGGCGACGTGGTCGTCTTCAGCCCGCCGGTACTGCCTGAGCGGCTGGGGACGCCGGAGTCGGGCTTCGCGTCGGTGGCGTCGACGAGCGACATGCGCTTCGTTTTCTGGCGCGCGGGGCTCGCCGGCGATCAGCAACGCATCACGCTGGGCCGCACGTCGCGCTGGCTCGACATCGGACCGCTACGCCAGTTCTCGCGGTGTTCGAACAGCGTGGATGTCTGTGCGTCGGCGGTTTATACGTCGTCGCGCATCGTGACCAACCCGTGGGGATTGCTGCTGACGTTAGCCGTTGGCGCGGTGGCTGGTGGTGCGATGGGGCAATCGTGGCGTCTGCGTCAGCGGTATCGCACGTCAATCGACTGGGTCACCCAGCAGGCCGCCGAGTCGGGCGGCATTCACCTCGTCTATCAGCCGCTGGTCAGGCTGCGCGACGGGAAAACGGTCGGTGTGGAGGCGCTCGCTCGCCTGAACGACAGCGCGGGCAACCCGATTTCGCCGGACATGTTCATTCCGATTGCAGAACGGCGCGGCGTGATCGGCCTGATCACGCGTCAGGTCACACGCCAGGCATTGATCGAAATGCACGGGCGGGCATTGGCCGACCCCGAATTCCACATCAGCATCAATCTCGCGGCCGTGGACGTCGTCGATCGCACCTTCCACACGTTTCTGAACCATACGGCCGCATCGCTGCGCGTGCCGCGCGCGCAGATTGCGCTGGAGGTGACCGAACGTTCGACGGACAACATGACGCGTCTTCGCGAAGCGCTCGACCGGTTGCGCGTGGACGGCTATCAGATTCACATCGACGATTTTGGCACCGGGTTTTCGAATCTGGCGTACTTGTCGACGCTCAATGTCGATGCGCTGAAGATCGATCGCATGTTCACAAATGCCATCGGAACGGATACGGTGGGCAACGCCATCGTCGACCAGATATGCAAGATGGCGGCGCTGCTGAACGTCGAGGTCATCGTGGAAGGATTGGAAACTCAGGCGCAGGCGGACTACATGCTTGCGATTTGCCCTGACGCGATCGGTCAGGGATGGCTGTTCGGCAAGGCGGTGCCGGCCGACGAACTTGAGGATTCAGGTCCGCGTATCAGGCAAATTACCGAGAATAACGACAACGATTCGGGACTACAGTGAAATCACCGTGGTCCTGAAGTGCCCCCGACCTCCACGGACTGTCCGGCTCGCCGCCCTGGCGAGCCGCTTTTTTTTTCGAACGGCGGTCGGAATTGATGAACATGTTACGATTCCCCGAAAAACAGCATCGGCTGGCAGGCTGGCAGACCTTTAGCTGAAGCTTGAGAGAGGGGACATATGACAGATTCGTTCAAATTCCAGTGGCACTACGTCAGCAATGCGGCGCCAGGACGTCCGTTCGAACTGATGGGGGCAATCACGCCGCGTGCCGACAAGCGCTTTGACGGCGCGGTCGATGCGTATTGCGAAGGCGATTACATCGGGCGTTGCGAGTTTTCGAGCATCGATGCGAATTGCGCGTCCGATGCGGCCGCACAGATTCGAAAACGCATCGAGTGCCGCATCGAGGATCGCGTCGCGAAAGAGAACGAGCGCGCGAACGAGACGGCCCACAGCACGTCGCACAACGCAACGCACAACACAACGCACTAAGCGCAACGCCCTGCGCGAGAAGCGCTGCAACACGCAAGCCGCTCGGCTTGCGTCACCCGCACCTCATTCGTCAATGACGCGCAGCCCCTGCGCGCTTCAAACGCTCACGCCGCCCGAGCAGGGCTTGCGGTCGTTCAGCGCCAGCGATGACAGCAGCGTCCACCCCAGCTCCCCCAGCCACGTCCCCATGAGAACGAAAGCGACACGTTGCCGAGCCACGGCGATGGAGCGTATGCCGGGTAGACCGGTGCGTAGGCAGGGTAGGCGGCATAGACGGGGTAGGTCGGGTAGGCCGCATAAGTCGGGTAAGCCGGGTAAGCAGGATAGGCGGCGTACGGCACGAAGCGCGGGTCGGGCGAATACGACGAGTAGGCGGAATACGTCGAGTCAGCGACGTTGCCCTGCGGCGGTTGCGATGTCTGCGGCGGCACATAGTCGGGGGGTACCGGCGACCCGTTCGGATAGGTCGGGTAGGCCAAGTTTGCGCCGGAACGCCCCGCTTGTCCCGAGGCGGCGGGCGGCCGATAGTCTGGTGGGACAGGCGAGGTGTTGCCGGGCTGGAAGTCGCGCGGCACAGGCGAGCCGTTGGGATACACGGGCGCAGGTGTGGGGGCGGGGCGTACGGGCGTCGACGCAACAGTCGGTGTCGGTACGGGGGCCGTCGCGACGTCACCGCTGAGGACGGTGCCCGGCGCAGCGCGCATGGCTTGCGCCGTCGTGGGTGTTGGGGAGAGCGTCAGCGCGCCGCCCGGGTACTGCACGACGTAACAGCCGGCAAGCGAGCCGACAAACGGCAAAACACAAAGCAGGGTGGCGAGCGGTGCGAGTTTCATGGCGTGGAGTGTAGCGCAGGAAAATGCATTGCCCGCGTCGCTGCCCGCCCGCTTGCATTACGTTCCGTTAGCGGCTACGCGCGCCGGATCGACTCGCCGAAGACGTGACGAATGCGACAGGCAAAAAAAACGGCCAGCGCGTTGCTGGCCGTGAAATCCACCAGGAGGAGGTGGAGGAGACAGGTGCAACTATATCAGGGAAATCCCTAGACGGGTAAACCTTTGTCAAAAAAATCTGTAGAAAAACCACATCTGCGACAATTCGTCGCTTTTTTGCTCGCGAATCGCCCAATTCCCCGTCCCATATAGCCATTCGGTGCGTCATCGGGGCGTCCTCTCATCGTGCGGATGGAGAAAAACCACAAAAATAGCGACCGTTTATTTAAGGCGACGGATATCGCTCGCGCTTTCGCCCGACATCCGAGGCACGCCCGACGCGCTCGCAACCCCTGGAAATCTAAGTGTTTACACTAGGCATTGATTTACGTTCGGCGATATAAAATTCCGCAAAGCGTAATTTCCCCGGCGCCTCGACCGGGACGCAAAACGACGAAGTTGCGAGAACGTTTGGAGACAGGATGAAAGCAGCAGAAGTGAATGTGGGCGCTCTGATCGACGAGAGTCGACTGGGCGGCTATCAGTGGTGGGTGATCGCGCTGTGCGCGATGTGTCTGGTCGTGGACGGTTTCGACGTTCAGGCCATGGGGTATGTTGCGCCGGTCGTCATTCGCGAGTGGGGCATTGCCAAGGAAACGCTCTCGCCGGTCTTCGGCGCAGGGTTGTTCGGCATGCTGGTCGGTTCGCTGACGTTCTCGGCACTGGCGGACAAGCTGGGTCGTCGCCCGGTGCTGATCGGTGCGACGCTGTTCTTCTCCGTGTGCATGATCGTCACCGGTTTCGCCAACTCGATCACCGAGCTGATCGTCTGGCGCTTTGCCGCCGGGCTGGGGCTGGGTTGCATCATGCCGAACGCCATGGCGCTGGCTGGTGAGTACAGCCCGCGTCGCATTCGCGTCTCGCTCATGATGATCGTGTCGTGTGGCTTTACGCTGGGCGGCGTGGTCGGTGGGCTGATTACGGCCGCCATCATTCCCGATCTGGGCTGGCGCGCCGTGTTTTACATCGGTGGAGCCATCCCGCTGGTGCTGGGCCTGTTGATGTGGGTCTCGCTGCCCGAATCGATCCAGTTCCTGATGTTCAAGAAGGGCGCGAAGCCCAGCGATAACGCGCGCATTCGCAAGCAATTGCTGCGGGTCGCGCCGGGCGCGAACGTCCCGGCCGACGCTCGTTTCGTCCTCGACGAGCAAAAGGCCAAGGGTGTGCCGTTCATCGAACTGTTCAAGGACGGTCGCGCACGGGTGACGATGCTGCTGTGGGTCATCAACTTCGCCAACCTGCTCGACATGTACTTCCTGTCGAACTGGCTGCCGACGGTGATCCGCGACGCTGGATATTCGACGCAAGTCGCCGTGATGGCAGGCACCGCCTTGTGGGCGGGCGGCGTGATCGGCACGTTGCTGCTCGGACGTGTGATCGATCGCGTGGGTTTCACGAGCGTGCTGGCGGTGACGTTCCTGATCGCAATTGCGGCCACGGCGGCCATCGGCAACCCGGTGGTGATGGTGTCGATGGTGGCGGTGTTCGTGGCGATCTTCTTCGCAGGTTTTTCGATCATCGGCGGCCAGCCGGCGCTCAATGCACTGGCCGCGACCTACTATCCGACGTCCTTGCGCTCGACGGGCATCGGCTGGAGTCTGGGCATCGGCCGTATCGGCTCGGTGCTGGGGCCGGTGCTGGGCGGCGCGCTGATGCATCTGCAATGGTCGTCGTCGTCGCTGTTCCTCGCAGCGGCGGTACCGGCATGCGTCTCCCTGATCGGCGTGCTGGCCATTGCCCGCACCCAGCGCAGCGACGGTGGCAATCTGCGCACCGCCACGGCGAGCTGATTGGGGTAGTGCAGCGCGCAATGACGGACACATGCACGCGGCAGCGACATAAGCAGCGGTTAAGTGTCCGATAACCATCGAGTATGAAAGTGCGACGCCCGCCAGCGTTATCATGGCGGGCGTCGTCGTTTTTGCGACGTCTCCTGCGATGCGTCAGGCGTCGCACCGCATAATCAAAACGACAAATGACCTCGACGTCCGAACTCTCTCCTGCCTTGCCATCCGAGCGCGTGCTGTTGGGCATTCTCGGCCTGTTCATGATGATCGCGCCTGCGTCGACGGATATGTATCTGCCGGGCCTGCCGACGATGCGTCACGAACTTGGCGCGAGCGCTGCGGCCACCCAACTGACCCTCTCGTACTTCTTCCTCGGTTTCGCTTTCGGACAGTTGGTCTGGGGGCCGCTCGCGGATCGCTTCGGGCGTCGCAAGCCGATGGCGGCGGGGATCGCGTTGTACATCTTCGGCAGCATTGGCTGTGCGTTCGCCGATAGCATCGATCACATGATGATGTGGCGCTTCGTACAGGCGCTTGGCGGCTGTGCCATGCCGGTGATTGCGCAGGCCATCGTGCGCGACGTCTACGGCCCGCGCAACAGCGCGCGCGCTTTCTCGATCATGTTGCTGGTGATGAGCGTAGCCCCGATTGTCGCGCCGTTAGTGGGCGGGCAGATGCTGCGCTTCACGACGTGGCGCGTGATTTTCGGCATTCTCGCGGTGTTCGGCGTGGGGGCTTTGATGGCGCTGTGGCGTCTGCCGGAGACGGGCAACGTGAACGGTCGTCAGGTGGGGGGGGCGCGCGCGATCGTCATGTCGTACTGGCACCTGCTGCGCGACACGCATTTCGTCGGTTATATGGTGGCGGGCGGTGCCGTCTTCGGGGCGTCGTTCACTTACATTACCGGCACGCCGCTCGTGTACATGGAGTACTTTCATGTCTCGCCGCAGTTCTTCGGTGTGTTGTTCGGCATCAACATCGTTGGCATGGCCGCGATGACGATGTTCAATTCGCGACGCGTGGGACAACTGGGTTCGTACCGACTGATGCGCATCGGCATCGTCGGGTGTGCGATCGTGACGTCGGTGCTTTGCGCTGCGGTGTGGATGGGTCTGGTACTGCTGCCCCTGATGGTGGCGATGCTGTTTTTGTTCATGTCGCTGCGCGGCATCATCACGGCCAATTCGGTGGCGGGCGCGCTGGCAAATCACCCGACGCGGGCAGGGGCTGCGGCGGCGCTCGTCGGCAGCGTCCAGTACGGCTTCGGCTTCGCGGCAGGTGGCTTGCTCGGTATGCTTAACGACGGTTCGCCCCGCCCCCTCGTGAGCGTGATGTGCGGCTTCGCCATCCTGGCGCTCGTGTCGCTGATGACGATGTTGCGCAAGCCGCAGAGCGCGCATTGACAAAAAGGGGGCCGCAGCCCCCTTTTCGTTGCCCTCCAACCTTCGCTTCGACTACAGCGCCAGCACCAGCTTCTTGCCGCAGGCGCGCGAGCAGCAGGACATCATCTTCGTATTGGCGTCGCGCTCCGTGCGGGTGAGTACCACGTCGCGGTGATCCACGTCGCCTTCGAGCACCTGCACTTCGCATGAACCGCACAAGCCTTCCTCGCAGTCGCTCTGTACGTCGATGTTCGCCGCGCGCAATGCGGTGAGCAGGGTCTGATCGGCGGGCACCATCACCGTGATGCCGGAATCCTTCAGCGTGACCTCGAAGGCGTGTTCCTTCTCCGGGTCGAGCGTGCCCAGTTGCGACTGGAAGTGTTCGACGCGCAGCGTGTCGTCCGGCCAGTGTGCGCAGCATTGCGCCAGACCGTCGAGCATGCGCACCGGACCGCAGGCGTACACCTGCGTGCCGTCCTGCGGCGTCGCGAGCAGCGTCGCGTAATCCGCGCGTCGCCCTTCGTCCTTCACCCACAAATGCAGCCGGTCGCCATGCAGCGCTTGCAACTCGTCGACGAGCGCCATCGTGCAACGGCTGCGGCCACTGTAGTGAATCTCGTAGTCGATGCCCAGCACCTTGGCGCGGCGTGCCATCGCCGCAATCGGGGTGACGCCGATGCCACCCGCAACGAAGATGGCGCGCGGCGTCGTTTCGTCCAGACGGAAGTGATTGCGCGGACCACGAATGCGCAGACGGTCGCCGACCGAGACTTGCGTGTGAACCCAGTTCGAACCGCCACGGCCTTCCGGCTCATGCAGCACGGCGATCCCAAATGCGCCCGCGTCCGTCGGGTCGCCGCACAACGAATACTGACGCGACAGCCCCGTCTCGCCGCATTCGATATCGATGTGCGAGCCCGGTGCCCAGCGAGGGAGCGCGCGGCCGTCCGGCGCGACCAGGCGCAGCTTGACGATGCCCTCGGCGACCGGCGTGACCGACTCGACCACGACAGGGCGCGTCACACTATGGCCCGACGGCTCGCCGATGCGCACCGGCGCATGACGCGTCAGCACGGCCGGATCGAGGCGCTCGGGATTCAGCGCCGGATCCCATTCCACAAAGACGTGCTCCGGACCGCGGAACGACGTGTTCGGCACGTACGTGAACTTCTGCTCCGCCAGCGTCATGTGCGGCAGGCGGCGCGTGAACTCTTCCAGGAAGATCTGCATCTCCATGCGGGCGAGGTTCTTGCCCATGCACTGATGCGAGCCGTAGCCGAACGTCAACTGATCGCTCGCGTTTTCGCGGCGGATGTCGAACAGGTCGGCGTCGGCGAAATGCGCTTCGTCATGGTTGGCGGACGACGTCACGATCAGCAGCTTCGACCCGGCGGCGATCTCGATGCCGCCGATGGTGACGTCCTTCGTCGCGAGACGTCGCCATGCCGCCACCGAACCGTTGTGACGCAGGCATTCTTCCACTGCGTTCGGAATCAGCGACGGATCTTCGCAGATCTCGCGCCAGACGTCCGGGTGCGAGAGCAGCAGCTTCATCGCGTTGGCCGTGGCGTTGGCCGTCGTTTCGTGCGCGGCCACGATGCCCGCCATCATCATTGAATGCAGATAGGAGTCGGTCACGACTTCCGGGTGCTCCTTCTGCTTGCGAATGCCGTATTGCATCCAGCCCGGGCCGTCCGGGTTCTGACGCATCTTGTCGAGAATCTTGCCCGCGAGTTGCCAGAAATTGCCCACGGCATGCGCCACGGCGACCTGCTCTTCGGGCTTCGGACGTCCCCACGTGTTGACCGTGTGCGCAATCGAGTACTCGCGCAGCTTGTCCATATCTTCCTCGGGCACGCCGAGAAAGTGCAGCGCCACCGTCAGCGGCACTTCCCACAACATCTGATCGACGAGATCGGCACGGCCGTCGTTGATGAAGCGGTCGACGTATTCGCGCGCGAGCTGGCGCACCAGCGGCTCGTGATGCTTCAGATGCTCAGGCGTGAACGGCTCCATGAGCACACGGCGGCGCGGCATGTGCGCGGGCTCGTCTTCGTTCACCAGCGTGCGGTTCAGCGCGAAGCCGTAGGAGGCGAGCACCTCGTTGGCTTCCGGGCCGGTCGGCGTGATCTTTTCCAGCGCAATCGACGGGCTGAACGTGATGTTGTCGCGGAAGATCGCCTTGATGTCGTCGTAACGGGTTACGACCCAGTAGCCGAGCTTCGGGCTGTAGAACACCGGTTCCTGCTCGCGCGCCCAGCGCACGTATTCGGGCGGGTCCTGCTGATAGCCGTCTTCGAACGGATCGAAGTCGGCCGCGCGGGCGCTGACCGGGCAGCCGTTCGGGGCTTTCTCGGTCGACATATTCGACGACTGATGAAACGGGCAGCCGCCGACGCTGGGCGCCGTGGCGTTGGAAGTTGGGGAAAGTGTCTGGCTCATCCGCTCGCTCTCTGAGGCGTTTAGTCCGGTGCGAGAATGCGGCAGCGACCCCCGCAAGGGCCGCGCGGCGACGCACACAATGCATCAAGTGTAGAGGAGCGTTGCCTGTCACATTCTCTGAATCTGTTAAGCGTAAATATAATACGCATAGCGTAAATTAGTAGACTGGGGTTAACCTCTAGACTTGTCCACACCGAGCAACATTGGTTTGCATCTTAAAATCTCGCCGATGACGACAAGCAAACGACCCACGGCAGGCCGCCCGCGAAGCGCGGCTGCGCTTTCCCCGCTTTCCCCGCTTTCCTCTGAGGCAGGCGACGCCCTCGATGCGCCGCGCGAGCGCGGCCGCCGCCAGCGCGTGCAGTCGGCCGAGACCGGCATGGTGGTGCTCAAAGGGCTAGCCCGTCTGGGCGGCCGGGCGAGCCTGACGGCACTGGCGCTGCACGTGCAGCAAAGCCCCGCCAAGGTTCACCGCTATCTGATGAGCCTCGTCGAAGAAGGGCTCGTCGCGCAGGACGCCGACTCGCAACACTACTACCTGGGCCTCGAAGCGATGCTGCTCGGTGTCGCGGCCATGCGCCAGGCCGACCCTGTGCGCGCCGCCGAACCGGCGCTGGTGCGACTGCGCGAAGCCTTCGAGGTGACCTGCTTCATCGCTGTGATGGGCAACAAGGGGCCGACCATCGTGCGCTTCGAGGAGCCGGGCCTGCCGGTGACGATCAACGTGCGGATCGGCTCGGTGATGTCGGTCCTGTGGTCGGCTGCCGGTCGCGTCTTCCTCGGCCTGCTCGACGACCCGCAGGTGCTGGCCATGGCCGAGAGCGAACTGTCGCACGCCACGCCGGAACACCGGACGCAACTCGACGCCTCGGACCCTATCGGCGCATTGCGAGCCTCGGTGCGTGCGGCGCAAGGGGCCTGCGTGCGCGACACGAACCTGACGGGCATCAGCGCGATCGCCGCGCCTGTCTTCAACTACGACGGTCGCCTCGTCGGCGTCATCACCGCGCTCGGAGCGACGGGCGGATTCGACGCCCGCATGGACAGCCCCATCGGTGAAGCGGTCCGTCGTGAGGCGCTGGCGGCGAGTCACGCGCTGGGCTACCGGCCGCCGCTGCCCGGCGGGGCCTGAAGCGACCGGGGCACCCCCGGTCCGCCCCCGATATTTCCCAATCCGATGCGCCCATACGGCCACCGCCTTCGCGGCAGGCCGCGTCTGGGCGTTCTCCCGTTTAAACAAGCGAATTCCCATGCGCTTGTCACTCCTCTCGCGTAGACCTTTGTGTTACTATTTGATAATGATTCTCATTAACAAATAAGCGATTGCCGATGACGCAGCGTCAAGCGGTGCGAGTGGTCGGCGGTCACGTCTGTGGAGGTCGTCATTGTCGATGTTGAAACGAACGGTCGATCTGACGCCGCGCGTAACATCGATTCCCACACCTTCCATGACTTACGTGCCGCTCGGGCAGTTCGGACAGGGCGACCGCAAGCTCACGGGAGGTGCGCAGAATCGCGCGCTGGCGAGTAGCGACGTCGAAGCGGCGAAGCGAGCCGACGGCGGGCCACGCACCGCCGTTTCGCCTTCTCCTCAATGCAGCAGCGACGAACTTTGGCTGTGGCGCTTTCTGCTCGCCGGTCGTCCTTTCGGGGCGACGGGCGCTGCGGCCGGTGGCCCGGACGACGGTGCGACGTGGCTCTCGGCCGCCGAGCATTCGCTGGCGCGCCGCTTGCCGCGCACACAAATGCGTCATCGATTCCTGTCGGAGCGCATTGCGTTGCGCTGGATTTTCGGACGCTGGTTCCGATGTGCGCCTGCGCAGGCACCCGTGCCGACGGCAACGCCGGGCGTCTCGTCGCTGGAGGGCGAAGGTCCGCACGGCAAGGTGTGGATCGATATGGCGCACGCGGGGTTGTGGCTCTTCGTCGCGATGGGGCAGGGCCCGGTGGCACTGGCCGCTCACGCGCCAACGCCGGTCGGTGCCGACGACAATGCGCCGCCAATCGCCCAAGCGAGCCCGCCGCCGAGCGTGCTCGACCCGTTCGCGGTGGCGCGCGACACTGCGCATCGTTTGTGTCTGGCAAGACTTGCAGGCGAGGGACAGTCGCTGGCGTCCGGGGCCGATGTGCCGCTGCTGGCGCACCCTTATGTCGGCGTTCCGTACGCCGGGCAAACGCGCTACCTCTACGACATTTCCGTCAGTTCGCGACTGACGGTGGTGGCCGCGCGCGACAGCATCGTCCATCGGATGCGCGCTTTCGGTTGGCAGAACTGACTTTCTCTTCTTGCGCGCCCTTTTGGTATTTGCGGCTGCGCATCTATGCATATGCTGCGAGGCAAAGGCAGGGGTCCTGAATTTGCGCTATTCTGGCCCGTTGTTTTGCTATCCGTCCTGCCCGTCATCGACTTCCTGGAGAAGAAGCTCATGCGTCGTCGCTCGCTTGCATCCCGCACTACCCGCTCTACTCGCGCTACTCACCGTTCCCGTCGCGTTCTCGCCGCCGCGCTCACCGCGCTCGCTTTGCCGCTGATTCCGCTGGCGGCGAACGCCAAACCGCTCACCGTCTGCACCGAAGCCAGCCCGGAAGGGTTCGACGTCGTGCGCTACAACTCGCTCACTACGACCAATGCCTCTGCCGATCCGGTGTTCAACCGTCTGGTCGAGTTCGATGCTTCGCAAGCCAAGGTCGTGCCGAGTCTGGCGACGAAATGGGAAGTGACGCCGGACGGCCTCACGTACACGTTCACGCTGCGCCCGAACGTCAGCTTCCACAGCAACGATCTCTTCAAGCCGACGCGCGCATTCAATGCCGACGACGTCGTCTTCACGTTCGATCGCATGCTCAACGACAACGCGCCGTGGCACAAGCTCACGCCGTCGGGCTTCCCGCATGCGCAGTCGCTGTCGCTGGGCAAGCTGATCAAGTCGGTGCAGAAGGTCGACGACAACACGGTGCGCTTCACGCTCTCCGAGCCGGACGCCGTGTTCCTCTCGATGCTGTCGATGGGCTTCGCGTCGATCTATTCGGCCGAGTATGCCGACAAGCTCGTCGCGGCGAACAAGACGGATGACCTCAACGCGCGTCCGATCGGCACCGGCCCGTTCGTGTTCCGTAGCTATCAGAAGGACAGTGTGGTGCGGTACGACGCCAACAAGTCGTACTTCGGCGGCGCACCGGCGTCCGAGCGTCTGATCTACACGATCGTGCCGGACCCTGCCGTGCGTGCGCAGAAGGTCAAGGTCGGCGAGTGCCAGATCGCGCTGTCGCCCAAGCCGCTCGACGTGCAGGCCGCGCGTGGCGACAAGGCACTCAAGGTGGTCGAGACGCCCGCTTTCATGACGGCGTTCGTCGCCATCAACACGCAACACAAGCCGTTGAACGACGTGCGCGTGCGTCAGGCGCTGAACCTTGCGTTCGACAAGCCGAGCTACGTGAAGCAAGTGTTCGAAGGCACGGCCACGCCGGCGGTGAACGTGTATCCGCCAAACACGTGGAGCTATGCGAAGAACGTGGCGGACTATCCGCACAACATCGATCGCGCGAAAAAGCTGCTGGCGGACGCTGGTTTCCCGCAAGGTTTCGAGACGACGATCTGGACGCGACCGGCGGGCAGCCTGCTCAATCCGAACCCGCGTGTGGGCGCCGAGATGCTGCAAAGCGACCTGGCAAAGATCGGCGTGAAGGCGCAGATCAAGACGGTGGAGTGGGGCGAGCTGATTCGTCGCGGCAAGGCGGGCGAGCATGACCTGCTGTTCATGGGCTGGTCGGGTGATAACGGCGATCCGGACAACTTCCTCACGCCGCAGTTCAGCTGCGCGGCCGTGACCTCGGGCACGAACTTCGCCCGCTTCTGCGACGCCAGTCTCGACAAGCTGATCAGCGACGGCAAGCGCACGCATGACATCGCGGCGCGCACCGCCAAGTATCAGGCGGCGCAGAAGACGATCAAGGACGATGCGCTGTGGATTCCGCTGGCGCATCCGATCGCGGCCGTGATCACGCGTACCGACGTGTCGGGCTATCAGGTCAGCCCGTTCGGCCGTCAGGACTTCTCGACGGTGAAGGTCAAGTAAGCCGCTCACTCGCCGCAGACGTTCCTGGAAGACAAAAAGCCATGCCCATCCACGGGCATGGCTTTTTTTCATGACGCGGACAGACTGACCTCAAGCGTCCGGCGCGCTCTCCGCTTCGCCGATGCGGAACACCTGCGACAGGTCCCAGTCCGCCATGCCGCGCTCTGCGGCGTCCTTCAGCAAACGACGCACTTCCGGCAGCACGCGCTGCACGGTTGCGCTTGCGTGCGCCAGTTCGGCAATCGCGTCGAGGTCCTTCAGAATCACGCGCACCGTGCCGGTGGCGAAGTCGGGCGGCGTCACCATGCGCGGCCAGAGCGTCTGCATGAGGACGGAATCGGCCCAGCCACCTTGCAATGCCGACGGGACCGCCGCTGTGTCGATGCCGCTGCGCTTGGCCAGCACGAAGGCTTCGGCCAGACCTGCGAGCGTCGTGGCGACGATGGCCTGATTGGCGAGCTTGGTCGTCTGACCCGCACCGATGTCGCCCATGCGGGTGACGCGCGACGAGAAAGCGCGCAGCACCGGCGTCACGGCTTCGATAGCCTCGGCGGGACCGCCCGCCATGATGGCCAGCGTGCCTGCCTGCGCACCGCCCGTGCCGCCGGACACCGGGGCGTCGATCCAGACGCTGCCGGTGGCCTCGGCCCAGCGCTTCGCGAGATGGCGGGTGAGCGCGGGCGAGAGCGTCGAGTGATCGACGAGATAGCGCGGGGGCGTTGCGGCGTGCACGAGCCCGCGCTCACCGAACACCACGTCCTCAACCGCCTTTCCATCACCCAGACAGAGCAGGGCGATGTCGACGCATTCGCCGAGCGCCTGCGGCGTCACACAGGCCATCGCACCGGCATCGGTCAGCGCGCCGAGCTTGGCGGCAGAACGGTTCCAGACGGCGACGTCGTGGCCAGCAGCGAGCAGCCGCTGCGTCATGGGTTCGCCCATGCGGCCGATGCCGCAAAAGCCTACGCGTGGGGTAGTCATCGATTCGGGTCCTCGTGGGTTGGCGTCTCCCCGATCGACGCTTCGTAGGGCCATTCCACAGCCCCCGAATGGGTCACCGCGCCCAGCTTGGCGGGCCGTACGAGCGCTTCGTACTTTTCCAGTACGCCGCCCAGACGACCGCGCACGAACGGTTTGGCCTCGGCGGCGCGTGCGGCGAGTGCTTCGTCGGAGAGTTCGACGTCGAGCTTACCCTTGATTGCGTCGATGTGGATGGTATCGCCGTCCCGAAGTAGGCGAATCGGTCCGCCCGCCGCCGCTTCGGGGCCGACGTAACCGATGCACATGCCGCGCGTCGCGCCCGAGAAGCGGCCGTCCGTGAGCAGCGCGACCTTCTCGCCCATGCCTTGCCCGTAGATCGCTGCCGTCACACTCAGCATCTCGCGCATGCCCGGTCCGCCCTTGGGGCCTTCGTTGCGAATCACGAGCACATCGCCCTCGCGGTACGTCTGCGCGGACACCACGGCCATGCAGTCCTCTTCCGTCTCGAACACGCGAGCGGTGCCGGTGAACGTGAGCTGCTTGAGGCCTGCGGTCTTGAGCGCCGCGCCGTCGGGTGCGAGGTTGCCGCGCAGCACGACCAGTCCAGCGTTGGGCGAGAGGGGTTCGGTGTGCGGCTTGACCACGCGTCCGTCGGGACCGGGGAAGGCGCGCAACGCGTCGGCGAGCGTCTCGCCCGTCTGCGTCAGGGTGTCGCCGTGGATATGACCGCCTGCGAGCAGCGCGTTGAGCACCGCAGGCACGCCGCCGACGTGATGCAGATCGACGGCCAGATAGCGTCCGCCGGGCTGCATGTCGCCGATGAGCGGTGTGCGGGCGAGGACTTCGGAGACGTCGTCGAGCGTGAACTCGATGCCTGCCTCGTGGGCAATGGCCGGAATGTGCAGCATGGCGTTGGTCGAGCCGCCGGTCGCCGCTACGGCAGCACAGGCGTTCTCCAGACTCTTGCGCGTGACGAGGTCGCGCGGCAGCGGTCCGCCGTTGCGCAGCGCACGCATCACGTTCTCGCCAGCGCGACGCGCAATCGCAATCCGTTCGCTGTAGACGGCCGGTACCATCGCGGAGCCGAGCGGCGCAAGGCCGAGCACTTCCGCGACCATCGCCATCGTGTTGGCCGTGAACTGACCGGGGCATGAGCCTGCCGTCGGTGTGCACCGTTTTTCGATGCCGCGCAGGGTCTCGGCGGACATATCGCCGCGTTGGGCCGTGCCGACCGCTTCGATGGCGGTGAGGATAGTGGCCTGCGAGCCGTCGGGCGCGACGCCGGGCAGCATCGCACCGCCGAAGAGGAACACGCCGGGCACGTTCACGCGCACCATGCCCATCAGAATGCCGGGCAACGTCTTGTCGCAACCCGCCACGCCGACGAGCGCGTCGTAGCAATGCGCGCGCACGAATAATTCGACACTGTCGGCGATCGTCTCGCGCGAGACCAGCGAGAAGCGCATGCCCGAGTGGTTCATCGACGTGCCGTCGGATACCGAGATGGCCGAGCCGCGAATCGGCACGCCGCCGCCGGCGGCCACGCCAAGACGCACGTTGTCCGAAATCTGATTCAGCGACATGGAGCAGGGCGTGTTCTCGCCGAAGGTGTCGACGATGGCCACGAAGGGTTTGTCGATGGCGGCGTCGTCGAGGCCGGTCGCGCGCAGGAAGGCGCGATGCGGGGTGCGCGTGACGCCTTCGGTCACCGTGCGGGAGCGGTGTTTGTGCAGATCTGTCATGGGGACTTCCTTATGCTTTTGTGGCGGCTGCGCATGCGTCGACCCGAGGTCGATTACGTGTTGAGCAGCAGCCCGTTTTCGATGGCGAGCACCTGACCGGTCATCGCCGGTGCGCGGGCCGCGAGGAACCACGCCAGTTCGGCAATTTCCGCCGGTTGCGAAACGCGCTTGAGCGGCGAGTTTTCGCGCATGCCTTCGACCACGCGACCGTATGCCTCGTCGCCGAGCACGCGGCGCAGCAGGCCGTCGTCGACCATGCCCGGTGCGATGGCGTTCACGCGCACGTGCGGCGCAAGGTTGCGGGCGAACGAGAGCGTAAGCGCGTTGACCGCGCCCTTCGACGCCGCGTAAGCAATCGACGACCCCGTGCCGTTGAGCGACGCCAGCGACGAGATGTTGACGACCGAGGCCGACATGGCCGATACCGCCGACACCGGCCGCTCACGCAGCAACGGCGCAGCGGCGCGCGTCATCTGGAACATGCCGATGAGGTTCACGCGATAGATGCGCTCGAACTCGACGGCGTCGATGGCTTCGAGATCGCCATGCGGGATCACGCGCGTGGTCCCGGCGCTGTTGACGAGGGCATCGAGTCGCCCCCATTTCGTGCCGACGGCATCCGCCATGCGGCGGCAAGCGGCGTCGTCACCCACGTCGCCATCGACGACGAGCGTTTGCGCACCGGCCTCGCGGCACTGCGCCGCGACCGCTTCGGCGGCCGCACGCGTGCTGTCGTCGAAATTGTTGATGGCCACGGCCCAGCCGTCCTGCGCAAAACGCAGGGCGGTGGCCGCACCGATGCCAGTCGCGGCACCGGTCACAAGACAGACGGGAAAACTCATGCACGACTCCGTTGGGGCTTGAGCGACATCACGATGCATGCCCCGCCGACCAGCGCACACGCCAGCACGATCATGCCCGGCAGCAACTGCCCGGTGCTGTCTTTGAGAAAACCGATGACGTACGGGCTGACGAACCCCGCGAGGTTGCCGGTCGAATTGATCAGCGCGATGGCGGCGGCTGCGCCTGCACCGCCCATCATCGCCGTGGGAATGCCCCAGAACACCGGCGCAATCGAGTTGATGCCGATGGCCGCGACGATCAGTGCCGCCATCGACCACCAGAGATGCTGCGCCAGCAGCACTGATGCGACCATACCGGCTGCGCCGAGCAGGCAGCACACGGCCACATGCATGCGACGTTCGTTGTGCCGGTCGGCATGACGCGCGACGAGAATCATCGCGACGGCGCTTACCAGCGACGGGACGGCCGAGAGCAGGCCGATGTTGCCGAGGTTGGCGACACCCGCGGCGCGAATCATCGTCGGCAGCCAGAACACGAGGCCGTAGTTGCCCATTGCGATGCAGAAGTACAGCAGGCCGAGCAGCCACACGCGGGCGCTACCGAACACCTGACGCACGCTGTGATGCGCGCGAGTGCTGTCGTCGGCGGCGAGGTCCTGTGCCAGCAGGCCCTTTTCGTCTGCGTTCAGCCACTTCACCGTTTCGATCCGGTCCTGAAGCACGAAGAACGCTGCGATGCCGACGAGCAGCGACGCAATGCCTTCGATCAGAAACAGCCACTGCCAGCCCGCGTAACCGTGCATGCCGCCGAAGTGCTGCATGATCCAGCCCGAGAGCGGACCGCCGATGGCGCCCGAGACGGGAATGGCGACCATGAACAGCGCAATGATCTGCGAGCGCTTGTTCGACGGGAACCACGTGGCCAGATAGAGCACGATGCCGGGGAAGAAGCCCGCTTCGGCCACGCCGAGCAGGAAGCGCAGCACGTAGAAGGACATCGGTCCCTGCGTGAACATCGTCAGGCAGGAAATGATCGACCACGTCACCATGATGCGCGCGATCCACATGCGTGCGCCCACGCGATGCAGGATCAGGTTGCTCGGCACTTCGAAGAGGAAGTAGCCGAGGAAGAACACGCCCGCACCTGCGCCATACACGGTCTCGGACAGCGACAGATCGGAGAGCATCTCCAGCTTGGCGAAGCTCACATTCACGCGGTCGATGTACGCGACGATGAACGCGAGAAAGAGGAACGGGATGATGTGCCAGGTCAGCTTGCGGTACAGCGCGTCGCGCTGCGCGGGGCTGGCCGTCGCAGGGGCAGCGCCGTTGCCGACATGCGGCTGTGCACCGCCCGGGTAGGACGAGGGGGACGAGCTCATGGGTGTTGTCTCCGTGGTGCGTGCCGTGTGGCACGTCGAGTTATTGGGCAGCCTGACGCGCATCCGGAGGACATTCGGTTATGCGAAGGAGATTCCGCGACGTGCGACGGAGCGTCGCTCCGAAGCGTCGAGTAACCCTGTGCGGCCATGCTGCTCGTACGAAGGGTAAGGGGTCGGTCGGCGTGACGGCAAATCAAACTTTGCGCACGCGGCATTACCGTTTGGTTATGATCTCGGCTTGGCGTGTTCCCACAGAAGCTTTCCGCATCCGTCATGTCAACGACCGACAACTCGATTGAGCGCTTTTTCCGCAGCGGCCTGAAGCTCGGCCATCTACGCATGCTGGTGACGCTGGGCGAACTGCGTCAGGTCACGCGCGTGGCGGCGGCATTTCACGTCACGCAGCCCGCCATCTCCAAGCAGATCGGGGAGATCGAAGAGGCGCTTGGCGCGCCGGTGGTGCGGCGGGTGGGCAATGCGGTGGAGCTGACCGGCATCGGACGCGTGCTGGTGGAGCGTGGACGCGAAATCCTGCGACAGATCGAACTGGCGCGCCGCGACGTGAGTGCGTTGACCGCCGGGACGGCGGGGCATGTCCGCTTCGGTGCGGTGGTGACGATTCCCCAGCCCCTGATCGCGCATGCGGTCGAGTTGTTCACGCGCCGTGCGCCGAACGCGTCGTTCTCGTTCGTGGAAGCTACGCTGGACCGTCTGCTCAAGATGATGGACGAGGGCAATCTCGACCTGGCGCTCGGGCGTAATCGGGTGACCGGCCACCTGGCGGTGATGCGCAACGAGTCGCTGCACCACGAGCCGTTCGTGTTCGTCGTCGGCACCCAACACCCGCTCGGTGCCGCGGAGGCGGCCGTCTCATGGCGCGATTTGCAGGACGTGCGCTGGATCACGCCGATGCGTGGCTCGCCCGCGTTCACCACGATGGCCGAGATACTGGCCGAGCATGGGGTGACGTTACAGCGCCCGGCCATCGAGTCGAGTTCGCTTGCGCTGAATCTGTCGCTACTGCGCGGCGGCGGGTTCGTCTCGATCCTGCCGCTATCGCTCGCGCGACGCTATGTCCAGCGAGGCACCATGCGCGTGCTGCCGTTGCCGCCATTGGGGCCGCTGGGCGACGCGATTCTGTATTGGCGCGAAGACACGACGACGCCCGCGTCGCAACTATTCGCGGCGTGCCTGCGCGAGTCGTCGGCAGAGTTGATCGACGCAAACTGACGGGCTTCGCGGGTGCATGCGTCCCTTTGGTTTGCGGGGGACGCATGCATGGCCCTAACACCCTTTACACCCTTAGCGCCCGTTGACGTCAGGCGACATCGGCGACGGCCTTCAATCCGTAACGTTTGCCCGGCGAGGTGTTGCTCAGTCCTTGCGACATCTTGCGACGCAGGGTGTCGTATGCGGTCCACTCGTCGCCATCCTGCAACGGCGGGATGGTGACGGTTTCGCCCTGATCGAGTCCGGCCAGCGCCGCGTCCACGAGGTCGCCAGACGTCATCAGCCATTCTTGCGGCAATTCCTGATGCGACTTGCCTGCGACATCCCAGAACTCCGTGATCGTGGCCCCCGGCAACACGGCTTGCACACGCACGCCAGTATCGGCGAGCTGATGTTGCAGCGATTGCGAGAACGCGAGTACGAACGCCTTCGAACCCCCGTACACATCGCCCAGCAGTTCCGGCGCGATCGCCACGATGGACGCGATGTTGATGACGGTGCCGCGCCCACGTGCCACGAAGCCCGGCACGGCTGCGTAAGTCAGACGGGTGAGGGCGGTCACATTGACGTCGATCATCTCGGTCATGAGTTCGACGTCCGCTTGCAGCAGCGGCGCGACCGCGCCGAAGCCCGCGTTGTTCACGAGGGTGTCGATGCGAGTGTCTTCGCGCAGACGCGCTTCGACGAGCGCCTGACCTTCGCGCGTGGAAAGATCCGCGCTCAGGATATCGACCCGACGGCCGGTCTCGAGGTGAAGGCGCTGGGCGGCTTCGAGCAGACGCGCCGTGTTGCGGGCGACCAGAATGAGGTCATGGCCGCGACGGGCGAGACGGTCGGCGTAAATCGCGCCGATGCCCGAGGATGCGCCGGTAATCAGTGCAGTGCCCGGCTGATGGATTTGAGTGGATGCGTTCATGGTGGTTACGGTTCCGGTTGTGGGGGCCATGACGTCCAGTGTGGTCTACCATCGCGATGTCTCAAATGACGGGAAAACCACTTTTTAGGACAAGTGCGTCCGACGCCCGTCCATCGCGCCAACTACAATCGACGCATCGGTCATGCGGTGGCTGTCGGTGTCGCCGTTTGTCTTCCCATTCCGTCGTTCTGGAATCTTCCGTTCGTGGCCTCGGTGGCCCTTTGCGTCATGACGAAACGAATTGCGTTGGTGGTCTATCCCGGCTTTCAGATGATTTCGCTGGCCTCGATGTCGGTGTTCGAAATCGCGAACTTCGGGCGCGACGAACCGCTGTACGAGGTGCAGACCCTCTCGGTCGAAGGCGGGCTGGTGCGCGACTCTGCCGGGATTGCGGTGGCCACGGAGCCTATCGGGCGGCATCGCTACGACACGGTGCTGGTGGCGGGCGCGACGTACGTGGTGCCGACAGAACCGGATCTGGTCGATGCTTTGCGGCGACTCGCACCGAAGGTGCGACGCATCGGAAGCATCTGCTCCGGGGCGTTCGTGCTGGCCGACGCCGGGCTGCTCAACGGAAGGCGCGCCACGACGCATTGGGGGCAGGCGACGGCCTTGCAACAGCAGCACCCGGACGTGATCGTCGAAGACGACCGGATCTACGTCAACGACGGGTCGATATGGACGTCGGCAGGCATGACGGCGGGTATCGATCTGGCGCTGGCGCTGGTCGAAGCCGATTACGGCAGCGATGTCGCCCGCGATACGTCGCGCTTGCTGGTGGTGCACTACCGCCGCACCGGCGGTCAGTCGCAGTTCTCAACGCTGTCCACGCTCGAACCCAGCTCCGGCAGGATCCGCGCAGCGCTCGCTTATGCCCGCGAGCATTTGCGCGAGCCGCTATCGGTCGAGCAACTTGCGGCACAGGTGCACTGGAGTGCTCGCCATTTCAGTCGTGAATTCACGTTGCAGACCGGACTGACACCCGCGAAGGCCATCGAGAAGTTGCGTCTCGAAGCGGCGCAGGCGTTGCTCGAAGCGGGCGAGGCGTCGATTACGCGGGTCGCGATCGTGACCGGTTTCGGCGACGAGGAGCGTATGCGCCGTGCGTTCGTCCGTACGCTGGGCAAGCCGCCGCAGGCCTTGTTGCGCGAGGCGCGCGAGCGCATGCGGGCATGAGCCTTTCGCCGTGCCTCTTGCACCTGATGCACCGCAAGCACCTCATGCGCCGCTCATCTGACTTTCTGCCTGGCGGCATGAGGGTATCGACCGTCAGGTCGCGCATCGAATATCGCTACGTTACGTTGTAAGCGTTTCACGAACGATACGTTTTCGGCAGGGGACGTGTCGATGTCTCGTAAGTTGAGTTATTAATTTCTTTTAAATCAACGGGTTGATTTGCCTGGCACGGAATTCGCGTATGTGAATCGTGTATGGCGAAGCGCCAACCCGGATTTTCCGCAGGCTGTTGGCAAGGGGCTCCTGTGCTGTGAAGCACGGGCGGGCCCGCTATTGCCCGCGATTTCTGTTGACGCGCTCTCGTCGTAACGCTGGACCTTCTGGCGGGGTCCGGCGTGTTCCGAAGTGAGTGTGTGCGCGTGCGCGGGGAGGGGACCATGAACAGGTTCAAGGCGACTCTGGTAGGGGCGGCAGCAGCAGCGATGCTCTGCGGCATTTCGATCAATGCGTCATACGCCGCCGGTGGTGGTGGCGGTGGACGTGGCGGAGGTGGCGGCATCGGCTTCGGCGGTGCGGGCGGCCTCGGCGGTTTGGGCGCATTCGGCGGCCCCGGTGGTACCGGGGCCGGTGTCGGTATCGGTATCGGCGGTGCTGGCGGTTGCGGCTGCGGCGGCCACAGTGGCGGTGGTGATGGCGGCGGCGGTGGCGGCGGCGGTGGCGGCGGTGGCGGCGGTGGCGGCGGTGGCGGTGGTGGTGGTGGTGGTGGTGGTGGTGGTGGTGGTGGTGGTGGTGGTGGTGGTGGTGGTGGTGGTGGTGGTGGTGGTGGTGGTGGTGGTGGTGGTGGTGGTGGTGGCGGTGGTGGTGGTGGTGGTGGTGGTGGTGGTGGTGGTGGTGGTGGTGGTGGTGGTGGTGGTGGTGGTGGTGGTGGCGGCACCGGTGGTGGTGGGGGCGGCACCGGTGGTGGTGGCACTGGCGGTGGCGGTGGTGGTGTTGGCGCAAGCGGCGGCGGCGGTGTCGGTGTCGGTGGTCCCGGCGGTCGTGGTATCGGTGGCGCTGCGGGCGGTGGTGGATTAGCAGCATTCGGTGGCCCCAGCGGTTTCGGCGGTGGCGGCGGATGCGCAATGAACGGCCAGGCTGGCGAGGAGCCATGTCCCTGAGCTAGTGGTGGGTGTGGGCCTGCACGCGTTCGGCACAGCGCGTGCAGGCACTGGCCCTCGCATCGGTTGATCTAGATGGTGTAGCGAGTCTCGCAGGTTGTTCGTCGGTTCCTGACGCGACCGGCTGACGGCATTGCCGCCAGCCGTGCCACCCCCCCCCGGCCCGTGGTCAGGCTGTTCTCCCGGCGAAGCGCCCCTTCGGTGATCCGAGGGGGCGTTTTTTTTGATGGACGCAATCTATCGATGCGCCCGGGGGATATCGAAATACCGATTATGTATTTCGTGTAAACCCGCAGTTGTG
Organism: Pandoraea oxalativorans; assembly: GCF_000972785.3. NCBI lineage: Bacteria > Pseudomonadati > Pseudomonadota > Betaproteobacteria > Burkholderiales > Burkholderiaceae > Pandoraea > Pandoraea oxalativorans. Next base: position 3,602,814 of record NZ_CP011253.3, on the reverse strand, counting down.
GCAGCATCCGGGGTCTGGGTCGCCCGACGTGGCTATGCGGCTGTATGGCTGGCAGGTTAGCGTCGCGCGTGACCGTTGCGGGCTCAACAGGCCCGCGCCCCCTCGCACAGACGCCCAACAGGCGTCGGACCACATAAGCAAAAGGAGAATTCGCACATGCTGTCCCGTCAACTGATCAACGCGTTCCTCGGCGCAACGTTTGCGCTGGCCTCTCTCGGCGCCTCGGCCCAGACGGCCGACAAGCCCCTCAAGGTCGGCACGATGGCCGGCTCGGACGCGCAGATCTTCGAAGTGGTGAAAAAGGTGGCCGAAAAGCACGGCCTGTTCATCAAGATCGTCGAATTCAGTGACTACGCACAGCCGAACGCCGCGCTCGACGCTGGCGACCTGGACGCCAACGGCTTCCAGCACAAGCCGTTCCTCGATAGCCAGGTCAAGGACCGTGGCTACAAGATCACGACGGCTGGCCTGACCTACGTTTCGCCGCTGGGCTTCTATTCGAAGAAGTACAAGTCGCTCAAGGATCTGCCGAACGGCGCGCAAATCGGAATCCAGAACGATCCGTCTAACGGTAGCCGCGCACTGCGTCTGCTGGCGAAGGAAGGCCTGATCAAGGTGAAGCCGGGTCTGGATGGCAAGAACATCACGCCGCTCGATATCGAGAACCCGAAGAAATTCAAGATCCGCGAACTCGAAGCCGCCCAACTGCCGCGCGCATTGCCGGATCTGGACGCCGCGTCGATCAACACGAACTTCGCCGCACAGGCCGGTCTGGTGCCCAAGCGTGACGCCATCGCCATCGAAGACCTGAAGGGTCCGTACGCCAACCTGATCGCCGTGCGCACGCAAGATCTGAACAAGCCGTGGGTCAAGCAACTGGTCGATGCCTACCATTCGGACGAAGTGAAGCAATTCATCGACTCGCAATTCAAGGGTGCACTGATTGCGACGTGGTAAGCATTGAAGTGCTGCCGGATGCGCGTCGCGCGCATTGATGGCGCGTTGATGTCATACGACTCGCGTCAAATGAAAAACCGGGGTTTCGACCCCGGTTTTTTTAGGTTCATTGAGCATTACCGGGGAAGGCGGCGCGGATTTTGAGGAAGAAATATTCCTCGTCGCGGTAGCCGTAGGCGCGCCGCTTAATGACCTTGATAGTGTTGTTAATGCCCTCAACGATGCTGGTGTTTAGACGATGTCGGCATCTGGCCAGGATGCCATGCAGATAGCCTTTCAGACGCTGAGCGAAGGTGTTCAAGGGGGCTATTCCGCTTTGCTCGGCCTGCTCGCACCAGTGGTGCCAGGCTTGTTTTGCCCAGGCAGGTCTTCGGTAGAACCAGAGCCGCTTGAGTTCGTCCCTCAGGACATAGACCGTCAGCAGCGGCTGGTTGGCTTGCAGCAATTCGTCGAGCCGGACGGCCTGCTGCCGGTCTAGCTTGTCGCGGTTGCGCAATAACAGCCAGCGGCTCGATTTGATGACCCGGCGCGCGGGACGGTCCTGGCGCAGTTGGTTGGCCTGATCCACGCGCACCCGATCAATGACCTCTCGTCCGTACTTGGCCACGACATGGAACAAGTCATAGACGATCTCCGCCCGTGGGCAGTGGGCCTGGATTTCTAACTCGTAGGCCGTAGTCATGTCGATGGCTACGGCCTTGATGCGTTGGGCGACCCCACGCGGCAATTGCTCGAAGAACGCCCGAGCCGTCTCGCGTGAGCGTCCTGGGCCGATCCACAGCACCTGCCTGCTGATCGGATCGACGACTACCGTCGCGTACCGATGCCCTTTATGCAGGGCGAACTCGTCCATCGCTAAATACTCGATCCTGGACCAATCCGGTTCGCGCACTGACGCTCGGAGCCGGGCCTTGTCCAGCGTCTTGACGGTATGCCAACCCAGCTCGAAGAACCTCGCCACCGCCTGCACGTTGCTCGATTGCAGCAATTGGCTGCAGGCCGCCGCAAGCCGATCCGTCACCCGCTGGTAGCGACCCAGCCAAGTAAGCCGCTCCAGGCGCGGGCCACCGCATTGCTCACACAACAAGCGCCGGCGTGGAACATGAAGAACAACCCGGTACTCAAATAACGGCAGATCTCGCACCCGGCGCACCGTGGTCTCATGGACCTGGCGACATCGTGCGCCGCACTGCTCGCACAGCATCACCTTGGCGGTTGGCTTCAAATAGATCGACAGCGTGCGCCCTGTGCCCTCGGGCCACTCCACGCGTTCGACGGCATAGCCCTGCCAGCCTCCCAGCGACTCCAGCAGCTTGCGATCCAGCATCTCCACGCACTCCTGATGGCAAATTCCTGCCATCAAGAGTACGAAAACTTGTCAAATCCCTCCACGCTATTGCGCGATGAACCTTTTTTTATGGCGTTTGACTAGAATGAAAGCGTGATTCCTTTCGACGGGAGGCGGCCATGTCCATGATCACTCTCTCGATGATGCTGGTGGCCTTGCTCGTCGGCTTCGCCATCGGCATGCTCGTCGATCACTTCTGGATTACGCATCACGATGAACCGACCGCGCACAAGCGTCTGGACTGGCACGAGATGTGGGACCGTATTCGTCATCAGCACTGAGGTATTCGTGCCGGGTGCATCGCCGATGCGCATTACCCGGCGCGAAGTTTTCGCCAGAGCGTCGAGCGGCTGATGCCGAGCGCTTCGCACGCGGCATTGCGGTCGCCGCCGCAGGCGGCCAGCGTCGAGTGAATGCGGGCTAGCTCCAGGGCGGCACGGCGCTCGCGTCCTGTCATCGGCGCGCCGGATGCTTCGACGGCGGCTTCGCTCGTCGGACCTGTTACACCCATCGTACCCATCGTGCTGTTTGTCCGGCCACCGTTCGTTTTTGAAACGTCGAACGCAGGCGGCGTCGTGCCAAGCTCCGGGGCAATCTCGACCAGTCGCGCACGGCTGATCTCGCGGGCATCGACCACGTCGGCGCAGACGACCGCGATGCGCTCCAGTAAATTCTCCAGCTCCCGAACGTTCCCCGGCCAACGATAGCTTGCCAGAAGCGGCAATAGCGACGCCTGCAAGGCGTCCACGCTCACGCGCGCGCCCGCCCGGGCTAGCGCGCGTTCCAGGAACAACGGCGTAAGGCGCGGCAGGTCGTCCATGCGCTCGCGCAGCGCAGGCAGCACCATGCGCAGGATGTTCAGACGGTAGTAAAGGTCTTCGCGGAACAGCCCGGCCGCAACCTGCTGACGAAGATCGCGGTGCGTGGCAGCAATCACGCGCACGTCGCACGGCACCGGTTCGTTCGCGCCAAGACGCAGGACTTCGCGCTCCTGCAGTACACGCAGCAGCCGGGTTTGCAGCGGCATCGGCATCTCGCCGATTTCGTCGAGAAAGATCGTGCCATTGTGTGCCGTCTCGAACAGGCCGGCCTTACCGCCGCGTCGCGCGCCGGAGAATGCGCCATCTTCGTACCCGAACAACTCGCTCTCGAGCAGCGTCTCCGGAAACGCGGCGCAGTTGATGGCGACGAACGGATAGTCGCGGCGGCGGCTTGCGTTGTGAATCCCTTGCGCGAGCAATTCCTTACCCGTTCCGCTCTCGCCATGCACGAGCACCGTCGAGTCGGTCTGCGCATAGCGGCGTGCGAGTGCGCGGACTTGCGTCATCGCCGCCGAATCGCCGATCAGGTCGTCGAGCCGGTAGCGCGCCACGAGATGCCGGGGACGATGGCGCGAACGCAACGAGCGATCCACGCGGGCGAACGACTGCGAGTCCTGACAAGTGACGAGCGCGCCCGTGAGCGTGCCCTGATCCAGCAGGGGAATACGGTTGATGACCCAGGTCTTGCCTGCCATCGAGACGATCGCTTCCAGTTCGGCGCTCGCGCTCTCCAGCGTGCGCGCGATGTCGAGTGCGGGGGCGATGGTATCGAGCGTTCGTCCGACCGCGTCGGCTGCCGTGACACCGAGAATCCCGGCCATCGACGCGTTGAGCGCCTCGATGCGTCCGTTCAGATCGACGGCGGCCACGCCTTCGTGCAGATGTCGCAACACCGTATCGAGACGCTCGCGCCGTTGCGCTTCGATGCGCCCGAGACGTGCCACTTCCAGCGCCGTGTCGAACGCTGCGCGCACCGAATCCTGCGAGTAGAGAAAGATGCCCGTGAGGCCGGCGCGCTCGGTCAGTTGCGTGACGAGGCCCGGCCCGACGATGACCGCCATGCCGTCGTCGCGCAACCGATGCACGAGGTCCTCGGCGTTTTGCGCATCGACGTACGTGTGCTGAGAGATGTCGAGATGAAAGGCGCGCTTGAAGCGCTCGAACTCGGCGGCGGGGCGCGCGTAGGACACGAGCGCGATGCGCGAGTCGGGGAGCGACGCGGGCAGGGCGCGCCGCGCACGGGCCAGCGCGTGCATGACGTCCGAGCCGGTGACTTTGACCAGCACCACAGGCAACGCAAGACGCTCGCGCAGAAAATCGCCGTTCGAGCCGGCTGCCACGATGCCGTCGACGCTTCCAGCGGGCAATCGCTCGAGCGCTTCGATCACGGCTTCGTACCCCTTGTCGACGATGTGGACGTCGGCCTGCGCGACGTAATCCGGCACGATATCGCGATACAGCTCGCCGAGCTTGCTGATGCCGACCGCCCAGATCACCGGCTTTCGCATCGCGGGGACGGTGGGCGCACGCGCCACGCTTGCGGCAGTCGCAGGCAGGCGGGACGGCATCTCGGTGGGTATCGAATTCGGCATGACGGTCGGCGGCAAGGGAGGCTGATCCGGATCGTAGCATGTTGCGACGACATGTTTCATTTTTGGTTTCAAAATGAAACGTTATGCGACTGCCCTCTCTGCCTTCAAGTGACATTTACCTTGACGTAAACGTCATGCAGGCGAAGAATTTCCGTCGATAAATGAATGCGTTAGCGCTGCAAAGGGACAAGAGATGCGCGGGCGCACGATCTGCTGGCACGGCCATTGCTATTCAGGAAGCCTGCTACTCAACCCACGTGCGATCCGGTGACATTTCGCTCATCCGACGCGCAAGACACGACCGAGGGATTCAAGTGACGCAAACCATTCGTTCGGCCAGCGCCGCCTTCCGCGAGGCCGTCAAGACCGAGCAACCGTTGCAGGTTGTCGGTGCCATCAATGCCAACCACGCGCTGCTGGCCAAGGCGGCGGGATTCAAGGCGATCTATCTGTCGGGCGGCGGTGTCGCTGCCGGTTCGCTCGGGTTGCCCGATCTGGGCATCTCGACGCTCGACGACGTGCTCACCGACGTGCGTCGCATCACCGACGTGTGCGACCTGCCGCTGCTGGTGGACGTCGACACGGGCTTCGGTCCGTCGGCCTTCAACATTGCGCGCACGGTGCAGTCGCTGATCAAGTTCGGCGCGGGGGCGATGCATATCGAAGATCAGGTGGGTGCGAAGCGCTGTGGCCATCGTCCCGGCAAGGCCATCGTGACGCAGCAGGAGATGGTCGACCGTATCAAGGCGGCCGTGGACGCGCGCACCGATGAGAACTTCGTCATCATGGCGCGCACCGATGCGCTGGCCGTCGAAGGTCTTCAGGCGGCCATCGACCGCGCGTGCGCATGCGTCGAAGCGGGCGCCGACATGATCTTCCCGGAAGCCATGACGGAACTGCCGATGTACCGCCAGTTCGCCGACGCCGTGAAGGTGCCCGTGCTCGCGAACATCACCGAGTTCGGCTCGACGCCGCTGTTCACCGTGGACGAACTCAAGAGTGCGCAGGTCGGTCTGGTGCTGTATCCGCTCTCGGCGTTCCGCGCCATGAACAAGGCGGCGGAAAACGTTTATCACACGATTCGTCGCGACGGCACGCAAAAGGCCGTGCTCGACACGATGCAAACGCGCGCCGAGCTCTATGAGAGCATCGGCTACCACGCTTACGAACAGAAGCTCGACGCCCTGTTCGCCCAACAGAAATAACGAACCCCTGATCCTGGAGGAAAGAGCATGAGCGAGACGACTGCCACCGGCTTCAAGCCGAAGAAATCCGTTGCCCTGTCGGGTGTGACCGCAGGTAACACGGCACTGTGTACCGTGGGCCGTTCGGGCAACGATCTGCACTATCGCGGCTACGACATTCTGGATCTGGCTCAGACCTCGGAATTCGAAGAAATCGCGTATCTGCTGGTCTACGGCAAGCTGCCGACCGTGGCGGAACTGCGTGGCTACAAGGCCAAGCTCAAGGCGCTGCGTGGTCTGCCCGCCGCCGTAAAGGACGCCCTCGAAGCCGTGCCCGCCGCGGCTCACCCGATGGACGTGATGCGCACCGGCGTGTCGGTCCTCGGCACCGTGCTGCCGGAGAAGGACGATCACAACATTCCCGGCGCACGCGACATCGCCGACCGTCTGATGGCGAGCCTCGGCTCGATGCTGCTGTACTGGTATCACTACAGCCAGAACGGCGTGCGTATCGACGTGGAAACGGACGACGACAGCATCGGCGGTCACTTCCTGCATCTGCTGCACGGCGAGAAGCCGTCGGACCAGTGGGTGCGCGCGATGCATACGTCGCTGATTCTGTACGCCGAGCACGAGTTCAACGCGTCGACCTTCACTGCGCGCGTGATCGCGGGCACGGGGTCGGACATGCACTCGGCGATTACCGGCGCGATCGGTGCGCTGCGCGGGCCGAAGCACGGTGGCGCGAACGAAGTCGCGTTCGAAGTGCAGAAGCGCTACAACTCGCCGGACGAAGCCGAGGCCGACATCCGTCAACGCGTTGAGAACAAGGAAGTGATCATCGGCTTCGGCCATCCGGTCTACACGGTGAGCGATCCGCGCAACAAGGTCATCAAGGAAGTCGCGCACGAGCTCTCGAAGGCGGAGCAGAACACGGCGATGTACGACATTGCGGAGCGCCTGGAATCGGTGATGTGGGACGTGAAGAAGATGTTCCCGAACCTCGACTGGTTCAGTGCGGTGAGCTATCACATGATGGGCGTGCCGACTGCGATGTTTACGCCGTTGTTCGTGATCGCGCGTACGTCGGGCTGGAGTGCGCACATCATCGAGCAGCGCGTCGACAACAAGATCATTCGTCCGAGCGCTAACTACACCGGTCCGGAAGATCAGCAGTTCGTGCCGATCGACAAGCGTTAAGACTGTCCAGCGCCGACACCTTCCCCACATGATGAACACCGAATACCGTAAATCCCTGCCCGGGACGTCGCTCGATTACTTCGACGCCCGTGCTGCCGTCGAGGCCATTGCCCCGGGCGCGTACGACACGCTGCCGTACACCTCGCGCGTGCTGGCCGAGAACCTCGTGCGGCGCTGCGATCCGGCGGCGCTGACCGACTCGCTCAAGCAACTGATCGAACGACGTCGCGACCTCGATTTCCCGTGGTTCCCCGCCCGTGTGGTGTGCCACGACATTCTCGGTCAGACGGCGCTCGTCGACCTCGCCGGTCTACGCGACGCCATTGCTGCGCAAGGCGGCGACCCGGCGCTGGTCAACCCGGTGGTGCCGACCCAACTGGTGGTCGATCACTCGCTGGCTGTCGAGTGCGGCGGCTTCGACCCCGATGCGTTCGCGAAGAACCGCGCCATCGAAGATCGCCGTAACGAAGACCGCTTCGATTTCATCAACTGGACGAAGAAGGCGTTTCGCAACGTCGACGTGATTCCGCCGGGCAACGGCATCCTGCACCAGATCAATCTGGAGCGCATGAGCCCGGTGATTCAGGTGGCGGAGGGTGTGGCCTATCCCGATACGCTCGTCGGCACCGATTCACACACGCCGATGGTCGATGCGCTGGGCGTGATCGCCATTGGCGTGGGCGGGCTGGAAGCGGAGAGCGTGATGCTCGGACGCGCGTCGTGGATGCGCTTGCCGGACATCGTCGGTGTGAAACTGACGGGCAAGCCGCAGCCGGGCATTACCGCCACCGACATCGTGCTCGCGCTGACCGAGTTCCTGCGTAAGGAAAAGGTTGTGTCCGCATATCTGGAGTTCTACGGCGAGGGCGCTGCAAACCTCACGCTGGGCGACCGCGCGACGATCTCGAACATGGCGCCGGAGTTCGGTGCGACGGCGGCGATGTTCTACATCGACACGCAAACCATCAAATACCTGAAGCTCACCGGCCGCGACGACGCGCTCGTCGCGCTCGTCGAGACCTACGCGAAGCAAACCGGTCTGTGGGCCGACACGCTGACGAAGGCCGAGTACGAGCGCGTACTGACGTTCGATCTGTCGAGCGTGGTACGCAACATCGCCGGTCCCTCGAACCCGCACAAGCGTGTGCCGACGAGCGAACTCGCCGCACGCGGCATCAGCGGCACGGTGGAGAACGCGCCGGGTCTGATGCCGGACGGCGCGGTCATCATCGCCGCTATCACGAGCTGCACGAACACCAACAACCCGCGCAACATGATCGCGGCGGGCTTGTTCGCGCGTAACGCCAACCGGGCAGGTCTCGTGCGCAAGCCGTGGGTCAAGAGTTCGCTGGCGCCCGGCTCCAAGGCCGTCACGCTGTATCTGGAAGCGGCGGGTCTACTGCCGGAACTGGAGGCGCTCGGCTTCGGCGTGGTCGCTTACGCGTGCACGTCGTGCAACGGCATGTCGGGGGCGCTCGATCCGGTGATCCAGAAGGAAGTCGTCGAGCGTGACCTGTACGCGACGGCTGTCCTCTCGGGCAACCGCAACTTCGACGGCCGCATCCACCCGTATGCGAAGCAGGCATTTCTCGCCTCGCCGCCGCTGGTGGTGGCATACGCCATTGCCGGGACCATCCGCTTCGATATCGAGAAGGACGTGCTCGGCGTGACGGCCGACGGCAAGCCCATCAGACTCGCCGACCTCTGGCCGAGCGACGAAGAGATCGACGCCATTATCGCGAGCAGCGTCAAGCCGGAGCAGTTCCGCCGTGTGTACGAGCCGATGTTTGCCGCTTCGGTGGACCACGGGGAGCGCGCCGAGCCGCTTTACGACTGGCGCGAGATGAGCACGTACATTCGGCGTCCCCCGTATTGGGAAGGCGCGCTCGCCGGTGAGCGTACCCTGCGCGGCATGCGCGCGCTGGCCGTGCTGGGCGACAACATCACGACGGATCACCTCTCGCCGTCGAACGCGATCATGGCCGACAGCGCAGCAGGCGAGTACCTCGCGAAGATGGGCCTGCCGGAAGAGGACTTCAACTCGTACGCCACGCACCGCGGCGATCACCTCACGGCGCAGCGCGCCACGTTCGCCAACCCGACGCTCAGGAACGAGATGGTCGTGGTCGACGGACAGGTCAAAGCAGGGTCGCTCGCACGCATCGAGCCGGAAGGCCGCGTGACGCGCATGTGGGAGGCCATCGAGACGTACATGGCGCGCAAGCAGCCGCTCATCGTGATTGCCGGGGCCGACTACGGTCAGGGGTCGTCGCGCGACTGGGCGGCGAAGGGCGTGCGTCTGGCGGGCACCGAAGCCATCGTCGCCGAAGGCTTCGAGCGCATTCACCGGACCAACCTCGTCGGTATGGGCGTGTTGCCGCTGGAGTTCAAGCCGGGCACGAACCGCAAGACGCTCGGTATCGACGGCAGCGAGACGTTCGACGTGATCGGCGAGCGCACGCCGCGCGCCGACTTGACGCTGGTCATCCACCGCAAGAACGGTGAGCGCGTCGAGGTGCCGGTGACGTGCCGTCTCGATACCGCCGAAGAAGTCTCGATCTACGAGGCGGGCGGGGTGCTCCAGCGCTTCGCGCAGGACTTTCTGGAATCGTCGCAGGCCGCCGCCTGAGGAGAGATGGGATGGCGCATCAGCCACAAATTCGCATTCCCGCCACGTACATGCGTGGCGGCACGAGCAAGGGCGTTTTCTTCCGTTTGCAGGACCTGCCCGTCGCCGCGCAGACGCCCGGTGCGGCCCGCGACGCGTTGCTCATGCGCGTGATCGGCAGCCCGGACCCGTACGGCAAGCAGATCGACGGTATGGGCGGTGCAACGTCGAGCACCAGCAAGACGGTCATCATCGCGAAGAGCGAGCGACCGGGGCACGATGTGGACTACCTGTTCGGGCAAGTCTCCATCGACCAGAAGTTCGTCGACTGGAGCGGCAACTGCGGCAATCTGTCGGCGGCTGTCGGCCCGTTCGCGATCAGCGGCGGACTGGTGGACCCGGCGCGCGTGCCGCGCGATGGCGTGGCCGTCGTTCGCATCTGGCAGGCCAACATCGGCAAGACAATCGTCGCGCATGTGCCGATGACGGACGGTGCGGTGCAGGAAACGGGCGACTTCGAACTCGACGGTGTGACGTTCCCGGCGGCCGAAGTGCAGCTCGAATTTCTCGATCCGGCCGCCGAAGAAGAGGGTGACGGGGGCGGTGGCGCCATGTTCCCGACAGGCAATCTCGTCGACGATCTCGAGGTCCCCGGCGTGGGCACGTTCAAGGCGACGATGATCAATGCGGGCATCCCGACCATCTTCCTGAATGCCGAGGAGATCGGTTACAAGGGCACCGAGTTGCAGGACGCCATCAACAGCGATCCGAAAGCGCTTGCCATGTTCGAGACGATTCGCGCACATGGCGCGATCCGCATGGGGCTGATCAAGGAGGTGTCGGAGGCGGCGACGCGTCAGCACACGCCGAAGGTCGCGTTCGTGGCGAAACCGGCGGGCTACACGGCGTCGAGCGGCAAGGCGGTGAATGCCGTAGATGTCGATCTGCTCGTGCGCGCGATGTCGATGGGCAAGCTGCATCATGCGATGATGGGCACGGCGGCCGTGTGTATCGGCGCGGCGGCGTCGATTCCGGGCACGCTCGTGAATCTGGCGGCGGGCGGCGGCGAGCGTAACGCTGTACGCTTCGGTCATCCGTCCGGCACATTGCGCGTCGGGGCGGAAGCCAATCGGGAAGGCGGCGAATGGACGGTCACGAAGGCCATCATGAGCCGTAGCGCGCGCGTGCTGATGGAAGGCTGGGTGCGCATTCCGGGAGATGCCTTCTGACCGGACGCGGGGCCGGTACCGAACCGTCTCACCTCACAGGAGGTCGTCAATGTCCGCAGGTGCTTCGACCGTTGCGAATGTGCGTCCCTCGCCCGACAAGGTCCTGACGGACATTGCCGACTACGTCCTGACCTACGAGATCCGCAGCGATCTCGCCTTCGACACCGCACGCAACTGTCTCATCGACACGCTTGGGTGCGGCTTCGAAGCGCTCTCCTATCCAGCGTGTACCAAACTGCTCGGTCCCATCGTGCCGGGCACGGTCGTGCCCAACGGCGCGAAGGTACCCGGCACCCCCTATCAACTCGATCCGGTACAGGCCGCCTTCAATCTTGGGGCGATGATTCGCTGGCTCGACTTTAACGACACGTGGCTGGCGGCCGAGTGGGGGCATCCGTCGGATAACCTCGGCGGCATTCTGATGACCGCCGACTGGCTCTCGCGCACGGCCGTGGCGCAGGGGCAGCCGCCGCTGACGATGCGTCATGTGCTCGCGGCGATGATCAAGGCGCACGAAATTCAGGGATGTCTCGCCCTGGAGAACTCGTTCAATCAGGTCGGGCTCGATCACGTGGTGCTGGTCAAAGTGGCGTCGACGGCGGTCGTCGGCGAGATGCTGGGCCTGTCGCGCGACGAACTGATCGCTGCGCTCTCGCTGGCGTTCGTCGATGGGCAGAGCCTGCGCACGTATCGTCATGCGCCGAATACCGGCAGTCGCAAGTCGTGGGCGGCAGGCGATGCCACGAGCCGTGCGGTGCGTCTCGCGCTCATGGCGCGCACCGGCGAGATGGGCTATCCGTCGGTGCTCACGGCAAAGACGTGGGGCTTTTACGACGTGCTTTTCAAAGGCAAGCCGTTCGCGTTCCAGCGGCCTTACGGGTCGTATGTGATGGAGAACGTGCTATTCAAGATTTCGTTTCCGGCCGAGTTTCACGCGCAAACGGCTGCGGAGGCGGCGATGACGCTGCATCGTCAGTTGCTGGCAATGGGGCGCAGCGCGCAGGACATCGAGTCGGTGAAGATTCGCACGCATGCAGCGGCGATTCGCATCATCGACAAGCAGGGGCCGCTCGCCAATCCGGCGGACCGCGATCACTGCATCCAGTACATGGTGGTCGTGCCGCTGCTGTTCGGACGGCTGACGGCCGCCGACTACGAAGACGACGTGGCGGCCGACCCGCGCATCGACGCTTTGCGCGCGCGCATCGTGTGCGAGGAGGATCCCCAATTCACCCGCGACTATCACGATCCCGACAAGCGCTCGATTGCCAACGGCCTGAGCGTCACGCTCAACGACGGCACGGTGATCGACGAAGTGCTTGTGGAGTACCCGATCGGGCATCGACGACGTCGCGACGAAGGCATCCCGTTGCTGGTGGACAAGTTCAGAACGAATCTGGCGCGCCGCTTCGCCACGCGGGCCCAGGCGCGCATTCTCGAGGTGGCGCTGGATCGGCAACGGCTCGAAACCATGCCCGTCCACGAATTTGTGGACCTGATGGTGTGAGCGTGGCGTGGCACGCTCACACTATGCGTCCAACGTTCGATCCGCCTCTTTTGCCGGACTCGCGGTGAATACCGCCGAAGCGGCGATCTCGGCGGCGATGCTCGGTGTGGGCTTCGTGCGGGTGTCGTCGTATCAGGTGGCGCAAGCCGTGCGCGACGATGCGCGCTCAAACCTTATGCGTATAGCGCAGCCGCGCCATCTGTTCGGCGCTGTCGGTCAGCAGACCCGCGGCGTCGGCAATGGCCTTCTCCAGCGAGGTCGGACCGAACGTCAGCGAGAAGCAGCCGGAGAAGACGCGCGACAGACTCTCCAGCGCCGTGCGGTCGATGGCCCCTGAGAGCAGCGACGCCGTCGCGCCCGCCTTGATGGCGACCTGTGCCGCGATCATCGGTGTCTTGCCCGACAGCGTCTGAGCGTCGCTGCGGCCTTCGCCGGTGATCAGCCAGTCTGCGCCTTCCACCGCTTGCGGCAGCCCCACGCGCTCGGCCACCACTTCTGCGCCCGAGCGGAACTGCGCGCCCAGCAGATGCAGTGCGAAGCCAAGACCGCCCGCTGCGCCGGCGCCCGCGCGGCTGGCGGCTTCGCTGGCGTTGAATGCGCGGTGTGCGTGCCCGGCGAAGTGCGCGATGGCGCGGTCGAGCGGTTCGACCTGTGCTTCGCTCACGCCCTTCTGCGGGCCGAAAATCGCCGTCGCACCTTGTTGACCGTTGAGCGGATTGTTGACGTCCGACATGGCCACCAGTTCGCAATCCTTCAGACGCGCATCGAGCCCGTTCAGATCGATCGACGCCACGCGATGCAGCGCTGCCGGGACCGGTTGCACTTCTTCACCGGCTTCGTCGAGCAAACGCGCGCCGAGGCCGACAAGCAGGCCCGCACCGCCATCGTTCGTGCTGCTGCCGCCCAGACCGATCAGCACACGGCGCGCACCGGTGTCGAGCAGGGCACGCAGCAACTCGCCAAGGCCGACCGTCGAGCGTTCGGCCACCGGCGTCTGCATGCCGACCGGGTCGGTGATGCTCACGACGTTGGCGCTTTCCAGCACGCCCGTACCGTCGGGCATGACCCCGTACTCGGCCGTCACCGACGCCTTGCCCGCGCCACGCACGGACAACGGCACGCGCCGCCCGCCTGCCGAGAGCAGGGCGTCGAGCGTACCCTCGCCACCGTCGGCCATCGGGCGCAAGCGCAGATCGGCCTGCGGCAGCACGCGTGCGATGCCTGCGGCGATGGCTTGCGCCACTTCAGGCGCGCTTAGCGAACCTTTGAACGAATCGGGGGCGATGACGATGATCGGGGCTTGCGCATTGCTGGACATGGAAATCGGGACAGTCGCAAAAAGTGGAACGGGTTGGCTGGCGTCACGCGTGCTCGCTGTGCGCTTGTTGTTATCGCTTATGGCGTTCCGGCGCGGCGGTGAGATATCCGCAGACCGGGGGCAGAGCACACGCTGACTCGCTGCCGGATGGGGCGCGAGGCGGTGCGGCGAGTGTGACAGAAACCAGCAATATACGCGATTCGGGCCAGCGCGCATTGCGCGAATTGCCATGCTATGAATAACGCGAGTAAGATGAGCGCCAACTGGCGGTACGTCGCCCGAAAGGCTGCAAGGCCCGTGCAATCGATGTCCGGGACCTGTGCGGGTACGTGCCGGGCCAGTCGACCTGGAGATCGCGATCCGACGGTATTCGGGACGACGGGTCGACCAACAAAACCAAGACGGCGCGCGCGATGGCTTCGCACGGATGCATCAAGATGTCCGCAGGCCACCGCACAATCGCGCGCCGGATCAGATACCAGCATGTGTGGAGCGGGGCAATGGACCGGGGCATCAACACCAATTCCGACAGGGCGCGCGGGGCGAAGCGCCGTGTGGCAACCGCGCTCGCCGCGGCGGGCCTGACATTCGCTGTGTTGCTCGCCGGGTGCGCACAAACGCCTCCCGTCGCCGCGCCTGACGATCCGCCCGTGGGCAGCGTCGCCGATGTGGCCCCGGAGAACGTCAAAGTCGAGACCTTGCCCGCGTACCGCGACACCATCGACGACGCGCGGGGCAACGGCGCCGTCTGGCAGGGATCGTCGAAGAAGGCTTTTGCGCGCGTGAGCGCCTGCACGGCCCGGTTGTGGAAGAAGCAACTGCCTTACGCGCGTCTGCAACGCGTGAAGGCGGGCACGGGCCAGACCCTCGAACTCTCGTCGAACGACGACGGCATTCTCGCCATCCTCGACCTTGCACCGCGCAAGCCGGGCAGCGAAGGCTCGCTCTATCTCGGCTCGACCGGCCCGCAATCGCTCGCCGACGCCGTGCGTCAGTGCCTTTGAGGGCATGACCGGACACACGCCGGTCACGGTGGTGTCATACAACGACGGGGTATCATGACGGCGAACGCGCAGCCAGCCGGGCTGCGCGATGGTTTTTCTCTGCGTGCGTGCCGATGTCTCATACCGAATCCGCCGAATCCGTCGATGTCTCCGAAGGTCCGATCGCGGCTGGCGCAACCGGCGATGCCGGTCAGGCGTCGCTGAACCCGCGTCAGCAGGCGCTTTTCGACGCCGTGCGCCGCGACGGCTTTCTCACGGTCGACGAACTCGCCGCCCGCTTCGACGTCACCCCGCAAACCATCCGGCGCGACATCAATTTCCTTGCCGAGCGCAAATGGGTGCGTCGCTATCACGGCGGTGTCGGCTTGCCCGGCGGCGCGGAGAACGAAGCATACGACGCACGACAGACGCAACTCGCCGACGAAAAGCGCCGCATCGCGGTGCGCCTCGCCGAGCAAATCCCCGATCACGCCTCCCTCTTCATCAATCTGGGCACCACGACAGAAGCCGTGGCGCGGGCGTTGTCGCGTCACCGGGGGTTGCGCGTCATTACGAACAACCTGCACGTGGCGGCCATGATGAGCGGCTATGCCGACGCCGAAGTCATCGTCACCGGCGGGGTGGTGCGTGCCCGGGATCAGGGGGTGACCGGCGAGGCCACGCTCGATTTCATCCGCCAGTTCAAGGTCGACTTCGGCATCGTCGGTATCTCCGCCATCGATGCCGACGGCACGCTGCGTGACTTCGATTACCGCGAAGTGCGTGTGGCCGAAGCCATCATCGCGCAGTCGCGCACCGTGTTTCTGGCGGCCGATCACAGTAAGTTCGGACGTCCGGCGCTGGTGCGGTTGGGGCATCTGTCGCAGATCGATGCGCTGTTCACGGACCGTCCTGTGCCTCCAAGCATGGACGCCGTGATTGCCGAGGCGGGCACGCGGGTTCACGTCGCGGATTGATCGCTGACGCGAATTCGCACGTCTGGCCCATCGAAATGTGCGAATTCGAAACTCATGACGCGTGATCTGTTAGAATTCGAATGTTGATGTTCGAAAACGAACATTGCATTGCATTGCATTGCATCAATGCGAACATTTTCGAACTTTCCCTGATTTGACCCCCCATCGCTGGGAGTGATGACGTGCAGACACCCGCTCAAACGCCAATGGACAAGGGCTCGGCCCCCTCGGCCCCCTCGGCCCCCGCTCCGACTTCTGCCCCCTACGATTTGCTGGTCGTGGGCGGTGGCATCAATGGCACCGGCATCGCGCGAGACGCCGCCGGTCGCGGGCTGCGCGTGATGCTCGTCGAGCAGGACGATCTGGCGTCGCACACCTCGTCGGCGAGCACCAAGCTGATCCACGGCGGTCTGCGCTATCTCGAGTACTACGAATTCGGACTGGTGCGCAAAGCGTTGCAAGAGCGCGAAGTGTTGTTGCGCGCGGCCCCTCACATCATGTGGCCGCTGCGCTTTGTCATGCCGCACATGCCGAACCTGCGTCCGGCCTGGATGATCCGCGCGGGGCTGTTTCTTTACGATCATCTGGCGCGTCGCGAAATTCTGCCCGGCTCGCGCAGCATCGATCTGCGCCAGCATCCGGCGGGCGCGCCGTTGCGTCAGGACCTGACGCGCGGTTTCGTCTACTCGGACGGCTGGGTGCAGGACGCACGACTGGTCGTGCTCAACGCGCAGGATGCCGCAGAGCGCGGCGCGACGATCCTCACGCGCACACGTCTGGCCAGTGCAGAGCGTGGCGAGCACTCGTGGACAGCGCAACTGGAGTCGACCTCCGGCGAGCGTCAGACCGTGCGGGCGCGCGCCATCGTCAATGCTGCGGGGCCGTGGGTCGGTCATCTGCTGGGCGACGTGCTGCGTCAGCCGGCAACGCACCGCATCCGCAACGTCAAGGGCAGCCATATCGTGACGCGCAAGCTGTTCGATCACGACCACGCCTACATCTTCCAAAACCCCGATAAGCGCATCATCTTCGCCATTCCGTACGAGCGCGATTTCACGCTGATCGGCACGACCGATCTGGAGTACCTCGGCGACCCGGCGAAGGTCGAGATCAACGAAGACGAGATCGCTTACCTCTGCAAGTCCGCCAGCGAATACTTCACCCGGCCGATCGTGCCCACCGACGTTGTGTGGACGTATGCGGGCGTGCGTCCGCTGATGGAGGAGGAGGTGTCGAATCCGTCGGCGGTCACGCGCGATTACAAGCTCGAACTCGACGCGCCCGGCACGCGCGCGCCGCTGCTCTCCGTATTCGGCGGCAAGATCACGACGTACCGGCGTCTTGCGCAAGAGGCGATGTCGCATCTGCATGGTGCGCTGGGCTTCACGCATGGCGACTGGACGGCGGGCGCACCGCTGCCGGGCGGCGATATGGCCGAGCCCGACGCAGGCGTTTTCGAGACCTCGCTGCGCGCGCAGATGCCCTGGTTGCCGCCGTCGCTGGCTCAACGCTACGCGCACACCTACGGCACGCGCACGCATGTGCTGGTCGGCGACGCGAACTCGCTCGACGGCCTCGGCACCCGCATCTGCGGCGATCTCTATGAAGCCGAATTGCGCTATCTGGTGCAGTACGAGTGGGCGCGCACCGCGCAGGACGTCCTGTGGCGTCGTACGAAGCTCGGGTTGCATGTCGGCAAGGACGGGGAAGCCAGCGTCGAGCAGTGGTTTGCCCGGCATCTGGAAATGGCCGCCTGAGCGCATCGGGACGTCATCGCAATACCGCTACATCGCAATACCGCTATATCGCACAGCAAGACTAAAAAAAGCCGCATCAAGGAGACGAATGCAATGGCAGGAGGCGCCTACATCCTCGCGTTCGATCAGGGCACGACGAGCTCGCGAGCGCTGCTGTTCGATCGCGACGGTCACGTTGTCGCGACCGCGCAGAAGGAGTTCCGTCAGATCTACCCGCATCCGGGCTGGGTCGAGCACGATCCGCGTGAAATCTGGGCGACGCAGGCTGGCGTCGCCGCCGAAGCGCTCACACACGCGGGCGTCGGTGGCGGCGACGTCGCGGCCATCGGCATCACGAACCAGCGCGAGACGACCATCGTGTGGGATCGTCGCACGGGCGAGCCGGTGTACAACGCCATCGTCTGGCAGGATCGCCGCACGGCCGTCTTCTGCGACGCATTGCGTGCGCAAGGCAAGGAGGCGCTCGTCGCGCAACGCACCGGTCTTCGCATCGATTCCTACTTCTCCGGCAGCAAAATCCGCTGGATTCTCGATAACGTCGACGGCGCGCGCGAAGCGGCCGACGCGGGGCATCTTGCGTTCGGCACCGTCGATAGCTGGCTCGTGTGGCATCTGACCGGTGGCAAGCTGCACGTGACCGACGTGTCGAATGCGTCGCGTACGATGCTCTTCAACATCCACGCGCTCGAATGGGACGACGAACTGCTGGCGCTGCTCGACGTGCCGCGCAGCATGCTGCCCGAAGTCCGTTCGTCGAGCGAAGTCTATGGGCACACGGCCACACCGTTGTTCTCCGCACCCGTGCCGATTGCGGGCATCGCGGGCGATCAGCAGGCGGCGCTGTTCGGGCAGATGTGTCTGTCGCCGGGCATGGTGAAGAACACCTACGGCACCGGCTGCTTCATGGTGATGAACACCGGTGACAAGCCGCAGGCGTCGAGCCATAACCTGCTGACGACGGTCGCCTGGAAGATCGGCAACCGGGTGGACTACGCGCTGGAGGGCAGCATTTTCATCGGCGGCGCGGTGGTGCAATGGCTGCGCGACGGGCTGGGCATCATCCGTCATTCGCGCGATGTCGAAGCGCTCGCCACCAGCGTGCCCGATGCTGACGGCGTCGTGCTTGTGCCCGCGTTCGCCGGACTCGGCGCACCGCACTGGCAGCCGCGCGCACGCGGCACGCTGTTCGGCGCGACGCGGGGCACGACTGCCGCACACGTGGCGCGTGCCGCGCTGGACAGCATCGCGTTCCAGACGCTCGACGTGTTGCGCGCGATGGAAGCCGATGCGGGTCTGCATGTTTCGGAATTGCGCGTGGACGGCGGCGCCGCGGCCAACGATCTGCTGATGCAATGGCAGGCCGATTTGCTCGGCGCGGACGTGGTGCGTCCCAAGGTGATCGAGACGACGGCAGCGGGCGCGGCGTACCTTGCGGGACTCGCAGTGGGATATTGGCCCGACATCGACACGCTGCAACGTCAATGGCAATTGCAGCGACGCTTTTCGCGCAAGTTGTCCGAGGACGATGTCACACGCGCGGTGGCCGGATGGCAGCGCGCCGTGCGGGCGGCGAAGGTCTGGGCGGAAGCGTCTTAACGCATCGCCCGTCCGGGCGCGACATGACGGCGGTCCCCCGCGGCGTCATGCCGACGGTGCCGCCAACTCGCACATCGTTCGCGGGGATGACGTCGGGCCGATTTGGCCGGACTCGCAGGCGCGAGCGACCTGACGCAGGGACTTAGGGCGCAAGGCCCGGTGCGGCGCATTTGCATGATCGTCTCCCCGAATGCTCCCGACGCACGGTCCGTCTTTTCGTACGACGGTCACTGGTGCAATCCGTCCGCACCCGGGGCGCTCCCGGCGAGGGGATAGG
Organism: Pandoraea oxalativorans; assembly: GCF_000972785.3. Classification (NCBI taxonomy): domain Bacteria; kingdom Pseudomonadati; phylum Pseudomonadota; class Betaproteobacteria; order Burkholderiales; family Burkholderiaceae; genus Pandoraea; species Pandoraea oxalativorans. Next base: position 3,583,460 of record NZ_CP011253.3, on the reverse strand, counting down.
CATCGGGCGTGCCGGGGCCATGTGGCGTGCATGGCTTGATTCCCGAGGCGGTCGGCCAGGCGAAGAGACTTCCCCGAGGGCGGACGGCTTGCCTCTTCCTAAATGCGAGAACCGTGCCAACGCATGCAACCCGTTGAATCCACAGGGGAGTTTGGCGAATGAAACGGGGGATTTACCGCTATGCAGCGAAAAACGTTTCAGGAATGAACGAGGACGAACGTACGGGCGAGGATGAAAAATACATGACGCGTCTGACGGCAATTTAGGCAATGCACTTGACAGCCAATGCCGGCGGGCGATTGCGCCGCCGGCATGGCACTTATGCAAAGGGTTATCAACAGTTGCTGTGGATATCCTTGCCGTCGGAGGTAAGGCTCGTTGTGCCCTCAGGTGGTCGGCTTCTGGCCGACGGTGAACGCGATTTCACCGACACCGGCCACACCGGCGCTCACCTTGTCGCCCGGTTCCAGCGGGCCGACGCCAGCGGGCGTGCCCGTGAAGATCAGATCGCCGGCGACAAGCTTCACGCTGCGCGAAATCTCGGCGATCAGGTCGGGCACCGACCAGATCAGTTCGTTGAGATCGCCGGTCTGACGGTTTTCCCCGTTCACGTCGAGCCACACACGGCCTTCGCTCGGATGGCCGACGTCGTCCACGGCGTGCAGCGGGCCGCACGGTGCCGAGGCGTCGAACGCTTTGCCCCAGTCCCACGGACGGCGCGTGTCCTTCGCCTGCTGTTGCAGATCGCGACGCGTCAGATCCACACCCACGCCATAACCCCACACCAACGACAGCGCGTCGCCTGCATCCACGTTCTCCCCGTCCGCACCGATGGCGACCACCAGTTCGATCTCGTGGTGCAACTCACTGGTGAGCGGCGGGTAAGGCAGGGTACCCTCGGCGGCGACCACGGCGTCGGCCGGCTTCATGAAGAAGAACGGCGGCTCGCGATCCGGATTACTGCCCATTTCGCGGGCATGCGCGGCGTAGTTACGGCCAACGCAGAACACGCGGCGCACGGGAAAACGGGCATCGCTGCCAGCAACAGCGACCGACGCCTGAGGCGGGGCCGAAATAACGAATTGGCTCATGAGAAGACTCTCGACTGATATGAGACGAATACCAACGACAAACACAGAACAACAAACACCGTCCGGCTATCAAGGGCCGGACGACGTGGGAAATTCAACCACTTCGCGCCGTTTTCAAATCACTTGGCGAAGACCTGCGACATATCCGCGAACGCCTTGAACTCCAATGCGTTGCCCGACGGGTCGTAGAAGAACAATGTCGCCTGTTCGCCGACCTGCCCCGCGAAGCGGATATGCGGCTCGATCACGAAGCGGGTGCTGGCGGCGCGCAGGCGCTCGGCCAGTGCATGCCACGCGGGCATGTCAAGGATAACGCCGAAATGCGGGACGGGGACTTCGTCGCCGTCGACCGGGTTCGTGATGCGCTTGCCAGCCTCGTCGGGCGAGAGGTGTGCGACCAGTTGATGGCCGAAGAAATCGAAGTCGATCCAGTGGTCCGAGCTGCGGCCTTCGGCACAGCCCATCACGTTGCCGTAGAACTGGCGGGCGGCGTCGAGATCGTGGACGGGAAAGGCGAGATGGAACAGCGGTGTGGCCATCAGAGTCTCCGGTGCAATGTGGGGTTAAATTCGGGGGGGGGGCGGTTTTTCGGTGCGACGTCCCGCGTCATGGCGCGTCACCTGCACGCGCCGATTTCCGGTAAATTCTATCCATCGATAAAAATAATAAGAAACGAATAATTCGACCGCTCAGCCACAAAATTTCCGATTAATGATCCGCTATCTCAAAACCTTCGTCACGGCAGCCGAAACCGCGTCGTTCTCCGCCGCAGGTGCGCGCCTCGGACTGACACAGTCGGCAGTCAGTGCGCAGATCCAGCGTTTGGAGGACGACCTTGGCGTGCAGCTCTTCGAGCGCACCGGGCGCGCCGTGTCGCTCTCCGACGATGGCCGCCGTCTGCTCTCGCAGGCGCAGGGCGTGATTGCGGGCTACCAGTCCATGCGCGGCGAGGCGAGCGCGTTTGGCGGTCAGGCGGCGCTCGCCCCGATCACCGTCGGTGCGATTCTGACCGTGCAGTTGGGGCTGCTGCCGGGCGCGGTGCAACGGTGGATGGCGCTCGGGGCCATGCCCCATCTGAACATCGTGCCGGGCATGTCGGTGCAACTGCTGGCTCAACTCGATGCCCGGGAACTGGATCTGGCCGTGATGATTCGTCCGCGCATCGGTGTGCCCGTCGACATGAAGTGGCTCACGCTGATGCACGAGCCGTATGTGGCCATTGCGCCGAAAGGCACGCGCGGGACCGTCGCCGACTGGAGCACGACGCTGCCGTTCGTGCGCTACAACCGGCGCTCATACGGCGGCGATCTCGTCGAGCGGTATCTGCGACGGCATCGGCTCTGGGTCCGCGAAGGCGTGGAGCTGGACGAACCGGAAGTCATCCTGCGCATGGTGCGCGCGGGGCTGGGCTGGGCCATCGTGCCCGCGACACTCATCGGTTTGCCGGTCGATGCCGATGTGGCGCGCACGGCGCCGAAGCCGGGCAAGTTGAGTAAGTTGGGCAGGTCGGGCAAGTCCGGCGGCATGGGCGTTCAGGTGCTGCCGCTGTCGGGCGCGCCGCTCACGCGAGAGCTTGGGGTTCTGGCGCGTCAATCGGCGCTCAAGCGCGCGCCGGTCAATGCCCTGATGAAATGCCTCAGCGAGGAGGCGACGTAGACGAACTCACCTTCGACATAGGCTTGCCACGGCTCGGGGCCACGGTTGCCACAACCGGCCAGCAGCGCGAGCACAGCGATGGCGGTAAGCGCTGTGGGCGTGGCAAGGGTCATCGCTCTGTCGCGCATGCGTGGGAGTGCCGACACGGCCCGCCTGGTGCGTTGCGGTGGTCCGTCGGACCTTATCGCAAAAGCGAGCCCTGCGGCAATCGGGGCGGGCCGTGTCCGGGCACTCAGGACCGGACCCACAACCGGGCAACGGCATGCGTGCGATGTGACTCTCTGTTATTGGGCGCACATGTCCGGTGGCGGGGGGATGCGCAAGACATAGCGGCGCAGCGCTCCGGACCCAATGCATGGGAGCTTGATTGAACATGTCTCACGACACGTTCGACGAATACGACTGGAAGCGATTCCTGAAACACATCGGCGAAGATCCGGAACGTTCCGGTTTGCATGAAACACCGGCGCGGGTGCAAAAGGCGTGGCGTCATTGGACGGCAGGTTACGGCCAGGATCCGGCCGAAGTGCTCAAGGTCTTCGAAGACGGGGCCGAGCAATACAACGAACTGATCGTGGTACGCGGCATTCCGGTGTACAGCCACTGCGAGCACCATCTCGCACCGTTCTTCGGCAAGGCGACCATCGGCTATCTGCCTAACGGCAAGATCGTCGGCCTGTCGAAGCTCACGCGTCTGGTCGATTGCTTTGCGCGTCGCCTGCAAGTACAGGAGCGCCTGACGACGCAGGTCGCCGAAGCCCTGATGACGCATCTTCAACCGAAGGCCGTCGGCGTCGTGGTGTCGTGCCGTCACATGTGCATGGAGAGCCGTGGCATTCGCACGGCAGGCGAAGAGACGGTGACCTCGTCGATGCTCGGCGAATTGCAGCCGAATCTGGCGCTGCGCACGGAATTCCTCGCGCTCGCTCGTGAGAAGTAATCGCGTGTAAGGCCGCGCCGGGCGAACGTCGTTCGCACAGTGTACGAGGAACGCCAGCGGAATGTCCCGCTGGCGTTTTTTTTGTCGTCTTGGCGAAGCGAGCGCCGAATCTGTGGCCGATCAGCGGCCGTATTGCGCGACGATGGTCGACCCGTTCAGCGTGTGACCGGCAAGCGCTACCGTCAGTCCGGCTGCGTCGAGGCGCGGCGGCAAGCTGCCCGGCGCAATGTCGGTCGCCGTCACCGTGATGATGTAGTGATGCGGCGTATCGCCCACTGGCGGGCACGCACCGCGATACGCTTCGGCGCCGGAAATGTTCTTGCCGACGGTGATGTTGTCCCCCGACTTGTTGCCTGCACCGGCTGCCAGCGACGTCACCGATGCCGGAACGTTGTAAGCGATCCAGTGGACCACGCCGCCGCCCTTGGCGCCGTCCGGGTCCGTCATCTTGATCACGACGCTGTGCGTGGCCTGCGGCAGATTCTTCCATTCGAGCGGCGGGCTGGTGTTCTTGCCGCCGCACTCGTTGGCGCCCGCGTATTGCGCAGGTAGCAAACCGCCGTCTTTAAATGCGCTGGACGAAACGCTCATGCCGTCTGCATGTGCGGTCTCGACCCCTCCGGCAAATCCTGCACATGCAAGAAGGCCGCAGAGGAGCGACGTAGTGCCAGTCATGCGTTTGACGCTTTTCGTGCGCGTTGCTTGCTGAGATGAAAGCCGATTCATAAGCGGGCTCCTATTTGGCCGTGGCGATGATGAGTTTGAACGGGAGTGCGAGGAGTGCGGTGCCTGCCACACCCACACACCATAACGCAATAAACCATCCCCAGCCGGTGAGGCGTTGTTGCCACGACGTGCGCACGTTCGGCAGCGTCGTCTGCGTTGCCGCCGTGGCCTCGCGTCGACGGCGCACGCCGGGCCGGACGAGATCAGTGATAGTGCGCATCGTGAGCCACCTTGCCGCGAAAGACCCAGTACGCCAGCATCGTGTAGGCGAGGATCACAGGAATGATGAAGGCCGCGCCCCACAGCGTGAACGACAGGCTGGAGTCGGGGGCTGCGGCGTCCCACAGCGTGATGCCCGGCAGAATCGCGTACGGGTAGGCGCTGACGAGCAGGCCGCTGTAGCCGAGAAACACCAGACCGATGGCGAGCCAGAACGGCGTGGCGTCGTGCGCGCGCTGCAATACGCGGCGCATCGCGAACGTCGCCCCCGCCACCACGAACGGCACCGGCAGACAGCGCCAGAACCATTCGCCGTCGAACCAGCGCTCGGCCACGAGTGGGACGCGCAGCGGTGTCCAGAGCGAGACGACCGCCATCGTGGCGACGAGCGCGAGCGTCAGCGGCCACGCGACCACGCGCACACGACGTTGCAGATCGCCCTCGGTCTTGCCGATCAGCCAGCACGCGCCGAGCAGGGCGTACGTCACGAGCAGGCCGAGACCGGTGAAGAGATTGAAGGCCGTCACCCAGGCGAAGGCGTCGCCTGCAAACTGGCCATTCTCGACAGAAATCCCCGACAGGTAAGCGCCGAGGGCTACGCCCTGAAAGAACGTTGCACCTGCCGAACCGCCGATGAACGCCAGATCCCACCATTGACGCGTGCGGCGCGACTTGCCGCGAATCTCGAACGCGACGCCACGGAAGATCAGGCACACGAGCATGAGCACGAGCGGCAGATAGAGTGCCGAGAGCAGCACCGAATAGACCATCGGGAACGCGGCGAGCAGCCCCGCGCCGCCGAGGACGAGCCACGTTTCGTTGCCGTCCCACACCGGGGCGACGGAGTTCATCATCGTGTCGCGCTCACGGGCGTCGGGGAAGAACGGAAAGAGAATGCCGATGCCGAGGTCGAAGCCGTCGAGCACGACGTAAAGAAACAGGCCGAGCGCAATGATGGCGGCCCAGGCTAAGGTCAGATCCATGAGAGTTCTCGCTTGGGTTGAGGGGCGGCGGGATGCGATGCGTCGTCGTTCGATTGCCCCGGCAGTACCGGCCCGCCGCGCAGAATCTTGAGCAGGTAGTAGACGCCGGTGCCGAACACGAGGAAGTAGGCGAGCACCAGCACCAGCAGCGAGACCTGCACCTGCTGCGCGCTCACAGGCGACATGGCGTGCGCTGTGCGCATCACACCGTAGACCACCCACGGCTGGCGTCCGGCTTCGGTCGTCACCCACCCGGCGAGCAGAGCGACGAAACCGGTCGGTGAAAGCAGCAACATCGCACGGGCGAAGTTGCGCGACGCGAACAACGTGCCGCGACGACGCAGCCACAGCGCTGCGAGCGCTGCACCGATCATCGCCAGACCGAGACCGACCATGATGCGGAAGCTCCAGAACACCAGCGGCACGTTGGGACGCTCGTCTTTCGGAAACTCCTTCAGGCCGCGCACTTCGCCGTCCCAGCTATGCGTGAGGATCAGGCTGCCCAGATGCGGGACTTCGAGCGCATAGCGTGTGGTCTCGGCCTCCATGTCGGGCCAGCCGAAAAGGTTGAGCGGCGTGCCCCCCGTCTTCGTCTCCCACAGACCTTCCATGGCGGCGAGTTTCGCGGGTTGGTGTTCGCGCGTGTTCAGGCCGTGAAGATCGCCCACGAATGCTTGCAGCGGCGCGAAGATCAGCAGAAGCCACATGGCCATCGAGAACATCGTCTTGACGGCAGGATCGCGGCGTCCGCGCAGCAGGTGCCATGCGCCGGTACCAGCCACGACAAGCGCGGCGACCACGAACGCGGCAATGCTCATGTGCGCGAGACGGTAGGGAAAGGAGGGGTTGAAGATCACGTCCCACCACGACAACACCACCACGCGACCATCGACGATTTCGTAGCCCTGCGGCGTTTGCATCCAGCTGTTCGACGCGAGAATCCAGAACGTCGAGATCAGCGTGCCGATGGCGACGCACAGCGTGGCCGCGAAGTGTGCGCGGGGGCTCACGCGGTTCCAGCCGAACAGCATGATGCCGAGGAAGCCCGCTTCGAGGAAGAACGCGGTCATGACCTCGTAGGTCAACAACGGCCCGGTGACGGCACCGGCGAAACTGGAGAAGCCCGACCAGTTCGTGCCGAACTGATAGGCCATCACCACGCCGGAGACGACGCCCATGCCGAAGCACACGGCAAACGCCTTCGACCAGAAGCGGCACAGATCCAGATAGTGCTGTTGACGGGTCTTGAGCCAAAGGCCTTCAAGGACCGCGATGAAACTCGCCAGACCGATGGAGACGGCGGGGAAAACGATGTGAAACGAGACCGTGAACGCGAATTGCAGGCGTGCGAGGTCGAGGGCATCCGGAACGGCAGTCATGTTGCGCTCTATGTATGCAATTAAACCTGTCTTGTATGGTGAAATTAACGAGATATCACCACTTGTTTGCATGCATATTAGGCGTTGCTGCGACGCAGCATGCGTGACAAGTCGTCACATGTGGCGCATTGCCACGGGATGCGATCCGTCAATGGTGCGATCTATTTGTATGTTTTTAAAGGCGTTTATGTCCGCAGGCGGTGCGGCGTCATGCCACAGGGCGACGCGCCTGCCGCGAACGCAGGCGCGTGCAGACGTTCAACTGAGCAGCCCGGCGCCGATATTGATCGACAGGCCGAGGACCGCCAGATTGAAGAAAAACGAGAGGATGGCTTGCGCGAGGGTAGCGCGTCGCATGCGGCGCGATTTCAGGGCGATGTCGGCGGTCTGCGATGCCACCGCGATGGTGAACGAGAAATACAGGAAGTCCCAGTAATCCGGATCGCAGTCCTTGTCGGGCCACGCGAGGGCGTACGGGGTTTCGGTATCGGTGAAGTAGAGACGCGCGTAGTGGAGTGTGTAGATCGTCGGCACGAGAAACCAGCCGCCGATAAGCGTGGCTGCTGCGAACAGCACATGCTCCGACGCGTGATGCGAGCCGCCTGCCTTGGCGCTCGCCAGCACATGGACGATGGCGGCCACACTCGCGATGGCCGACAGGCTGACCACCGAGAGCACGAGGGCGGCGCTCTGATCTTCCTGTTCGGCAAAGCGTTCGATGCTGCGCTTCGGGGCGGTGACCATCATGAACCAGATCATCGCCAGATAAGACCACGCGCCCGCATTCCAGCCGATCAGGATTCGGGTGACGGTGCTGAACTCGCCGCTCACCAACACTTGCACGAACAGCCCGGCGAGCACGCCGACGGCGATGGCGACGAGCAGTCGCGGGTGAAAGCGAACGAGATGCGGGAAAAGCTTCGTGTTCATGGGCGATGTCCGTACCGCAGCCGGGCGGGAATGCAAGCGAGTGCGACGATTATCGCCCACGCCGCACTGGCGCGGTATGGGGCCGCGCTTCGGCCCCGCCTGCTCAGCGTGACATCACCACCAGCACAAAGATCGCGTTATTGAGCATGTGCATGGCGATCGGCACGGCCAGGCCGTTGGTCTTTTTGGCGAGCCAGCCGGTGGTGAGGCCGAACATCACGAGGAACGGAAAGTGTTTGGCATCGAAGTGGACGCAGGCGAAGATCACCGCTTGCCAGAGGTTGGCGGCGATGAAGCTCATATGCCGGGTCAGGCCACCGAGCAGGCATCCCCTGAAAACGAATTCCTCGACGAGCGGCACGACGACGGCGACCAGCAGGAGCGCCAGACCCGTGCCGCCCAATTGCATCGCGCCTTTCACGACGGACTCGTTCCATGCCTGCAATTCGGTGTTGTGCATCGTCGTGTGATGCGCGAGGTACCAGGCGGCGAGCGTCGACACCGCGAGCAGCGCGGCAGGCCAGATGAACCAGCGCGCTTTCCACTCGCCGGAGCTCGTCCACTGACGTCGCCCCAGCCGCCACATCGTGCGCGACAGCAGCAGGACGACGATGCCGAGCGTCGCGAAGTGTGTCAGCGCCAGCTTGGGCAGCAGGGTGTCCATGACGGGGGCCGTGCCCGAATGTGTCTGCGTCGACTGGCTGACGACGAACGCGTGGAGGGCCCATGTGGTGAGACACAGCACTGCGAGTCCATACCACGCGTGCCGTAAGCCGATGCGTTCGAAGAGCGGCGGCGTCGGCCGCCCCTTGCGCGCGCGCACCGTGCCCACGTAATGCACCGGGAACATCAGCAGGCCGGGGAACAGCACGATGCAAAGGCCGACGCTCAGCAGCGTGAGCATCAACCCGGCGAAGGCGAAGCGCATTCCGGCGGCCGGGTCGATGCTCATCAGCACGGCGTACGACTGTGCCAGTGGCCAGCGGTTGCCCTTGTCGTATTCGAGCGACGACTGGATCGCAGCGGCGGCGGCCTTGCCGTCGCGCGCAGCGAGCGCGACCGAGAGTCGTAATGCACGGTTCTGCGCCGACTCCGGTGCATCGGGCTTCGTCTCGGCGAGCGTGCGCTGTGCGCTGGCCGCGTCACCGGCCTGAAGGAAGGCGCGAGCGCTGGTGTACGGATCGATCTTCAACCCGGCCGTTTGCATCCTCAACAGCAGATCGCGTGCCGTGGGGCCTGGCAGCACGTCGAGCGCAGTGTTGATGCGGCTGGTGGCTTGCCAGACGAACTTCGGTGTGGGGGCATCCATCAGCAGTCGTCGTGCTTCCGTCTTCTCGCCGGTGGTGGCGAGATGCCGCACGGCGGTGAGCAACACAGGGGTGTCGGGCGACAGTTCTGCCGCTTCTACGGCCTGAACACCGGCGTTGCGTTTGTCCTGAGTGCCTTGATACGCATTGGAGAGCGCAGCGTGCAGACGCGCGCGATACTCCGCTGGCCACTTCCTGGCTTTGGGCAGTAGTGCTTCGCCTTGCGCCACAGCGTCTTTGCCGTAGACGTTCTCCATCAGCGATACCGACACTTCCGGGTCGTCGGTGAATTTTTCCTTCAGATTCTGCAGACAGACCTTCAGGTTCGACTGCGCCTTCTCGGCCCATTGCAGATCTTCGGCCCACGCGTAATTGCGCATGAACTGGCAGCGTGCGAGCGCAAGTGCTACGTCGCCCTGCTGCGCACGGATGGCGGCGTCGAATGTGGCGACGATCTCCCGGTACTTGGCGTAAGAGGCGTCGTCGACACGTTGCATCATCCCTTGCTGATTGAGCAGCGGGTTGCTTGCCGGGGAGGCACCGGTGGCCGAAGACGCAGAGAAGGCGGGGGAGAGCGGCAGGAGGCCGAGTACCGCCAGCGTCAGACAAAGAAAGAAGCGAGACACGCGAGATTTCCCGGAATGTTGTTGTTCTTGCCGACCGCCGCAGCGCAAACAGTCAGGCTCAGTGGCTTAACGGTCGGATAGTGCCTGAACTGTAATGGACCGGCCATTCGGAAACGGTCACCCGTTTGTCCGAACACCTAGTCCGATCAGCAGGACGACGCACGCTAATGGTGCGCCGCCGCATCGCGATGCGGCATTGTGCCCGTTGCGATGTCATCCGCTGCGTTCGGGTTTTTCCATCCCATCGCTTGCGCGAACACGTTCAGTAACACCTTCGATATCCCTGAAAGCCCCGTCGCAAGGACCTTCGCGCCGATCTCCTTCGTACGCGACACCCACTTGGCACGCCACTTGCTAACGATTGCATAAGGCCAATGACGGCTGAGTGGAAGACAAGCGAATTTTCTGCACCGCATGCAGGGCCCCGCAAACGCGGGGTTTTCGGGGCAACGGCGTCCCGAAGCCACGCGTCCGTTCATGGATGCACGGCTTCGGGACGCCTTTTTTTCGGCACACGAACACGAGGCTATCCATGAGCACGCTCACGCAATCGTTGAAAAGTGGCAACTGGCGCGCGCTGGTTGCGTGTTTTCTCTACTTCGACACCGGTTTCACCGTCTGGGTGATGCTCGGCCCGCTGGCCCCGTTCATCGGCAAGGACATTGCGATGACGCCCGCGCAGACCGGTTTCCTCGTCGCGGTGCCGGTGCTGGGCGCAGCCATTCTGCGCGTCACGCTGGGCAATCTCTATCAAGCCTGTGACGGTCGCAAAATCGCATTGATGGGGCTGACGCTCTCGGCCATTCCGTCGGTCGTGCTGCTGTTGATGCCGGGCACCCCGTCGTACACGCTGTTGCTCGTGCTCGGCGTGTTCCTCGGTGTCGGCGGTGCAAGCTTCGCCGTGGCGCTGCCCATGGCAGGCAGCAACTATCCGCCGAAGGTGCAGGGGCTTGTGCTCGGTCTTGCGGCGGCGGGCAACGTCGGCGCAGTACTCGACGGTTTCATGTTCCCCGGGCTGGCCGAGCATTACGGCTGGGCACACGCGGCCGGTGCGGCGCTCCCGTTGCTGGCGCTCGCGGCGTTGGCGCTGGTGTTCTGGGCGAAGGATCAGGGCGTGAAGTCGGGCAGTGCGCCGCGCGCGTTCTCAAGCTTCTTCATCACCGTGTTCGGTCTCATAGCGCTGGTGCTGTGCGTGCACGCGGGCGCCTTCGGCGAAGGCAAGGCCGGGGTGCTGTTGCTGCCGGTGTTGGGCGCGCTGCTCGCCATCGCCGTGCTGCCGCGTCACTATCGCGGTGTGCTGGGCGAGCGCGACACGTGGGTCATCATGCTCGTCTACAGCATCACCTTCGGTGGCTTCGTGGGCATGTCGTCCTATGTCACGACGCTGCTGATTTCGCTCTACGGCATGCCGCGTCTGGAAGCGGGTCTGTTCATGTCGCTGCTCGCGTTCCTCGGTGCGCTGGTGCGTCCCATCGGCGGTCTGGTGGCCGACCGCATTTCCGGCGTGCGCGCGCTCGTGCTATTGCTCGCAGCGATCTCCGTCATCGACTTCGTGTTTGCCGCATGGATGCCGCCGCAAGGGGCGGGCATTGCGTTGCTGGTGCTGGTCTACCTGTGCTTCGGTCTCGGCAACGGTGCCACGTTCCAGCTCGTGCCGCAACGCTGGCAAGGCAAGACGGGCCTGATGTCGGGCATCATCGGTGCGGCGGGCGGTATCGGCGGCTTCTATCTGCCGGTCATCATGGGTATCGCCAAGGAATCGACGGGTAGCTATCAGATGGGGTTCGCCACCTTCGGTGCGCTGGCCGCGCTCGCGTTCTTGCTGGTTGTCGTGCTGCGCACGCACTGGATGTCGTGGGCGCTGCCCAAGGAGGTGCCCGGCGGTGCGGTCCTCGCGGGCGGTGTGGCGCACGTGGAGTAAGTGCGATTTGCTGATGAATCGCTTGCGGCCCGTCGATGCCTCGGCTCGACGGGCTGTTTTGTTTGCGCGCGCGGCTTCGCATAGACTGTCGGGCAACATCGTTTTCCCGCAGGAGTCGTCATGCGTCTGGGCGTTCCCAGCCTCTCGGCGTTGCAGGCCTTCGAGGCCAGCGCCCGTCACCAGAACTTCGCCACCGCGGCCCAAGAGCTTGCGCTCACGCACGGCGCCGTCTGCAAGCGGGTCGGGGAGTTGGAGAAGCATCTGGGCGTGCCGTTGTTCGAGCGGGTGAAGCAACGGCTCGTGCTCACCGCTGCCGGGGCCGAATACGCCAAACGCATTCGTGTGCATCTCGATCAGATTCGCCGCGATACGCTGGACGTCGTGCAGCAGGGGCGAGAGACCGAATTGGAAATCGCCGTCGGTGTGACGTTTGCCGCGCAGTGGCTCATTCCACGACTGGACGACTTCTACGCGAACACACGCGACGTGCGTCTGCATATTCTCGGGCGCGATCAGCCCGTCTTCTTCGACGACTCTGCGTTCGACGCCGCGATCTACTTCAGCACGCGCCTATGGCCCGGCATGCCCGGTACGGCGCTCGTCACCGACGATTCGCTCGTGCTGGTGGCTGCACCACGTCTGCTTGACGGGAGGGCGTCGTTGTCGCTCGAGCAGATTGCCGAGCACTCATGGATTTGCCCGCGCGACCTGCCGCGCGCGTGGGACGACTGGTTCGCCTCGCAAGGTCTGCAAGACGGTGCGAACGCTGCCGACATCAAGCCACAGCGCAGTGCGCAGCGCTACGACATGTTCGTGATGGCGATCAACGCAGCGGTGGCCGGGCTGGGCGTCGCCCTGCTGCCGCGCGTGTTAATCGAGCGCGAAATGGTGAGCGGCGCGTTGGTGCAAGCGCACGCGCACACACTCGCCAACCCACAGACCATCTACTTCTCCTATCCTGCGCAGCGTCGCGACTGGGCACCGTTGCGCCAGTTCGATGCGTGGCTACGCAACGCCGTCGACCGATATCTCGCCGAACGCCGGTAGACAGTCGTCTTCAACGTGCCGACATCAGGTCCGGGTGCTCGCGCAGCACCTGCTCGTAGAGGCCCTGATACCCGAGCCATGCGACGTAGTCCGAACCGAGCAGACGGAAGACCTCGCGGGCTTCGGCGTCGGAGAGGACTTCCAGCGGGCCGGCCGCTTCGGCGAGTAACTGCACTTGCGCGCAACGCTCCATCGCGAGAAAGCGATAGGCGGCGGCGTCGACCGACGAGCCGACCGTCAGCAAGCCATGATTGAGCAGTACCGCCGCGCGCTTGTGGCCCATCGACTGCGCGATGCGGCGTCCTTCGTCGGCACCGAGCACCAGCACGTCGCCGCGAAACAGCACGTGATCGTCGTAGAACAGACACGCTTCCTGATTGATGGGGGAGAGTTCGCGCGTGCGCGCAGAGAAGGCGCGCCCGTGCGTGGTGTGCGTGTGCGCGGCGGCCGTCACATGGGGCAGCGTGGCGTGGATCCCGGCGTGGATCGCCATGGCGGCGGCGTTGACCGGGCCTTCGCCGTGATGCAGGCCACCGGCCTCGTCGACGAGAATCAGGTCGTCCGGGTGGATCGACGAAAAGTGCTGTGCGTAGCGATTGACCCAGAAGCGGTCGTGGAACTCGGGGTCGCGCACGGTGATGTGCCCGGCGATACCTTCGGCCAGCCCGAAGCGCGCGAAGATGCGGAACGCGACCGCCAGCCGCAGCTTCCGGTCGACGCGCTCTTCTTCGACGCTTTCGAATACGCGGGGCTTTGGCAGTGGCGCGCCGAGCGGTGTGGGGATGGCGAAGGCGGCAAAGCTATTGTGCGGGGAATTCATGGGCGCTCCGTCGAAGGGGGACGCCGTGCCCGCTGTCGTCGGCGCGCCCCGAATGGCGTCGCGTCGCGGGGGCATCGGCTGACGGGGCATTGTCTCCGGACGTGCACGGCAACGTCCATCGACGAAAAGTCACTGGATATCGACTCGCCGCGCCATCGTGTGATTCAGGCCTCCTCTTGCTCACTCGCCCTGACGAAACAGGCCGTTGAGCGTTGCGCCGCTGGCCGCGCCGTCGAAGCCATCGAAGCGGCCTTCGGCCAGCGCCTGCGCCGCGTGCATGAAGCCGCCCCACGCCGAGCGGGCGAGCGCACCCCCCACGCTCACGCGTCGTACGCCGAGACTCGCCAGCGCCTGCAACGTGAAAGGCGACGTCGCACCGATCAGCATGTTGACGGGTTTGGGCGCGACTGCGGCCACCACGGCACGGATTTGGGCTTCGGACTGGATGCCCGGCGCATACAGGCAGTCCGCCCCCGCTTCGGCATAGGCTTGTAGCCGTCGGATGGCGTCGTCAAGATCGGGCACACCTGCAAAGAAGTTCTCTGCACGACCGACGAGCAAGGTATCGCCGCCGGTTTCGTCGATGGCGCGACGTGCGGCCTTCATGCGTGCGACCGCTTCGTCGAGCGGGAAGAGCGGTTCATTGGCGTCGCCCGTGGTGTCTTCGATGGACAAACCGGCTACGCCAGTCGCCACCGCCAGCTTGACGCTCTGCGCGACGTCGTCCGGCGTCTCGCCGAAGCCGCTTTCGAAGTCGGCATTCACCGGCAGGTCGGTGGCCTCGACCAGCATGCGCAGATGCGCCAGCACGAGCTCGCGCGTCACACCGTTGTCGGGGCGCGCGGTGGACCACGCAAAGCCCGAGCTGGTCGACGCAATGGCCTGGAATCCGGCGTGTTCGAGATAGCGCGCGCTGCCCGCGTCCCATGGGTTCGGGATCACAAAGCAGCCGGCAAGGTGAAGTTCGCGAAACGCGGCGCGTTTTTCGGCGGTGCTGCGTGGCATGGGATTGTCTCCTGAGGGCGGCACAGTCGATCGCTCGCTGCACACGGAATGCCCGATCATCGCGGTTTTATGACGGCCTCGCAAGACAGACAATGGCGAGTGAAACGCAAATGTCGACCGGCAGACGGTTTTCGTGGATGGGCGCCGTGCACGCCGTCAAAAGCCGGGGTAATGTCCGGTAACAACATTTTTGCGGCAATGCGGGAATAAGTGCGCTTCAACTGGCGTTATGCAATCATCTTTCAGTGCATTTTCAGGACGTCAAACGTGAATTCCTTGCCCCCCTCCATGTCATCCGCGCCGGCGCAAAAGCCTCGCATCGCCCTGTATGAAGACCCCAAGTACACACGCGTCGCCATGCTGCTGCATTGGGCGGTGGCGTTGCTGATGCTCGGTAACGTCGCGATCGGTCAGACGATTGCCTTGCTGCCGGACGCCACATTGGAGAAGATCGACGTACGTTTCTGGATCGATCTGCACAAGTCTGTCGGCATCACGGTGCTGGGTCTCGCGATCCTGCGCATTCTGTGGCGCGTGACGCACCGTCCGCCCGAACTCTCGCATGTCTTCGCGTCGTGGGAACGCGCTGCGGCGCATCTCGTGCACTGGCTGCTGTACGTGCTGATTTTCGCGATGCCGCTCTCGGGCTGGGCGCACGACTCGGCGTGGGTGGCGGCGTCGACACATCCGCTGGTGCTGTTCGGTGTCGTGCCGTTCCCGCGCATGGGCTTTCTGATGGCCATGAGCGACGCGAGCAAGGACTACTGGCACGAGGTGCTGGGCAACGTCCACACCTATTGCGCTTATCTGCTCTACGCGCTGCTGGCGTTGCACATTGGCGGTGCGCTCAAGCATCAGTGGATCGACCGCCACCCGGTCATCGGCCGGATGCTGCCGTGAGCGACGCAATGAACACCGACGTGAACCCGAACACAAGCCCCGACATCCAGACGGGCGTCGCGCAGCTCGATGCATTGCGAGAGCAGCATTCGCCACGCTTCACTTTGCCTCCGACGCCGCTCGCCAGTTGGCTCGTGCACACCGGCGTGGCCGTGCTGTGGTGCCTGCTTTTTGCACAGGCGTTTTTCCTCAAGGGTGTTTTCGCGTGGGGCACGGGCGTGGCGTATGTCGTCTACGATACCTTTTTGCTGACGTTCGTCTTCTGGCAGGCGTGGCGTCTGATGCGTCCCGATCCGGACGAGACGTTGGGCGGCGCTGCCGACGCCGTGTCGAAGCGTCTCACGCTCGGCGTGGTGGTCGCAGCGCACAACGAAGCGGCGGCGCTGCCGGTGACGCTGCGCGCGCTGATGGCCGGGCGCCGCGTGCCCGACGCCATCGTCATCGCCGACGACGGTTCGCACGACGGCACCGTCGCCTTGCTCACCAGCGAGTACGGTCTGGTGGACCCGGGTGTCGGCCGTCTGAGCGCACCCAGCACCCGCTATCCGAACCTGCGATGGCTGCGCGTGCCGCACGGCGGCAAGGCGAAGACGCTCAATGCGGCTCTCGTCGGCATGGAGACCGACATTGTGATGACGGTCGACGCCGACACATTGCTCGATGCCGGTGCGTGCGCCGCCATGCACGATGCCTTCGCCCGTCGCCCGCGTCTGGTGGCTGCCACCGGCGTGCTGACGCCAGTGTGTGGCGACACCATGAGCGCACGCGTCTTGCAGTTCTTCCAGACGTACGAGTACATCCGCAACTTTATCTCCCGCTTCGCTTGGACGCGTGCGGACGGGCTGTTGCTGATCTCCGGCGCGTTTGCGTGCTTGCGTCGCGACGCGGTGCTGGCCGTGGGCGGCTTCGATCCCGCGTGTCTGGTCGAGGACTACGAACTGATTCACCGTCTGCGCCGCTATTCGGTCGCGCATTCGCTCGACTGGGAAGTGCGCGTCGTGGGCGGCGCGCAGGCGATCACCGATGCGCCGGGCACGCTGACGAGCTTCCTGCGTCAACGCCGTCGGTGGTTCGCGGGCTTTCTCCAGACGCAGTACTGGTATCGCGATATGGTCGGCAACGGCCGCTACGGTAACCTCGGTCGCTGGATGTTGCCGGTCAAGGCGTTCGATACGCTCCAGCCGATCTACGGGCTGACGGCCTTTGCGCTGCTGGTGACGTTCGTCTGCGAAGGCCATTACGGCGTCGTGCTGCCGGTCTCCGGGATCATTCTGGGCAAGATCGTCATCGATCTAGGCTTTCATCTGTGGTCGGTGCATGCCTATCGCCGCTGGACCGGACACCGCACCGGCACGAGCCTCGGGCTGGCGTTCGTCGCCGCCGTGCTGGAGCCGTTTTCGTTCCAGTTGATGCGTCACACGGGCGCGGCGATGGGGTGGGGGCACTTCCTCACCGGGCGTCAGCGTTGGGGCGTTCAGGTGCGACGAGGTATCCTGTCGGGCGAGCGCGGGGCGGAGGTGTCCCGCGACAGATGATTTTCCGGCAGTTTCCTTTCCCTGATGATTCGATCTTCGACGTGGTTGGCGATGGTGTGCGCACTGGGCGGCGTGATGGGCTTGATGGGCGCGCTGGGGTGCAGCACACCTGCACCGAAGGCGTCCGGCCCTGATTACGCTGCGCAAGGCGGCGCGGCCGAGGTGCGTGGCGACTGGGACGGCGCGCGCCGGGCCTTCGGGCAGGCGGTGCTCGTGGCGGACCAGTCCGGTTGGCCGGCGTCGCAACGCGCGGCCATGCACTTCGACTACGGGCGCGCGCTGGGCGTGACCTGCTACTACGCCGAAGCGGAGCGCGAGCTTAGCCAGGCGTACGACCTCGATATCCTCACGGCGCGATACCGCTATCCGGCGCTGGTCGAACTGGCCCGTCTCGCGCTCGCGCAACGTCAGTTCGCGGCTTCCGCAAAATACTTCGGCCGGGCGCTCGGCATGCTCGACCGGTTGGAGGCGGCGCGCAAAGTGCCGTTCGCCTACGCCGAATTGCTCGACGATTATGCGCTGGCGTTAGGCGGTGCGGGCGGTGCGGGCGGTGCGGGCAGTCCGGGCGATGCGGAGGCGGCCACCCGCATCATCGACCGGGCGGCCAAAGTGCGCGCGAGCCTCGACGTCGACGCGCAAGCGCAGGCGACGACGCGCACGCCTTACGGCAAGCATTGCGGGCAACCGGCAGCACTGACAGCGGGGGCCCGATGAACCATCTGCGTGTGCCGCTCGCGAGTGTCGCCGAGTTCGATGAAATCATCGATGTCCGTACACCGCTCGAATTCGCCGACGACCATATCCCGGGCGCGATTAACGCGCCGGTGCTCAGCAACGAGGAGCGCGTCATCGTCGGCACGATGTACAAGCAGGTCTCGCCGTTCGACGCCTCGCGCGAAGGCGCGGCCATGGTCGCGCGCAACATCGCGAAGCATCTCGACACGCTATTTGCCGACCGGCCGCGCAACTGGCGGCCGCTCGTGTATTGCTGGCGTGGCGGCATGCGCTCGGGGGCCATGACCCTGATGATGAACATGATCGGCTGGCGCGCGCGTCAGCTCGAGGGCGGCTACAAGACCTACCGCACCGATGTCGTGGCGTCGTTGGCGGCGTTGCCGCCCACGCTCGACTACATCGTCCTTGCCGGTCACACGGGCAGCGGCAAGACGCGTCTGCTGCATGCGCTCGCGGACGCTGGCGCACAGACCCTCGATCTGGAAGGCCTCGCCGTGCATCGCGGATCGCTCCTCGGCGCAATGCCGGACGCCCCGCAGCCATCGCAGAAGTCGTTCGACACGTCGCTTGTCGGGGTACTGCGCGGCTTCGACGCGACGCGTCCGGTGTTCGTCGAAGCGGAAAGCCGCAGGATCGGACTCATCACCTTGCCCGATTCGCTGATGACGTCGATACGCGGCACGACGCGATGCGTGGAAGTGAATGTGAGCGTGGATGAGCGTGTCGAACTACTGACGCAGGAGTACGGCCACCTGCTGATGCGGCCGGCGCATTTCCGCGCGCAGTTGCTGCGCCTCGTCGAGTTGCATGGCAAGGCGGTGGTCGATCAATGGCTGACGTTGCTCGACAACGGGCAGCAGCGCGAGTTGTCCGAAGCGCTGATCACGCGCCATTACGACCCGGCCTACACGCGTAGCTCACGCAAGCTGCTGCAAGGGCTGGCGAAGGCGATACCGTTCGAATTCCATCCGACGGCACAAGACCTGCGCGTGCAAGCGCAGGCCTTGCTTGCGCTTACTTCACCGGCAGACAGATGCGGGTCTGAAGCTGCGCCGCAGGCGTCGAGCGGGGATCGTTGAGATACTGCTCGAACATCGGGAAGTCGGCTGGCTCCAGCCCGCTGGCGGGCAGCCACTGCGCGAACAGCCACTGATAAGGCTTGCTCATCTCGTTGTACGGCCCGGTGTACGTCAGCATGGCGCACCTGCCTGCGGGAATCTCGAAGCGCTCCAGATCGCCGCCGATCGTCGCATCGGCGGGCACCGACATGCCCGCGAGCGAGCGCAATTGGGCGACGGGGATCTGCTCCGGGTCGTCGAAGTAGACGCCGAAGCCGGTAGCGTCCGGGTGAGCGAGGCCCTGTGCAGCGGCGAGCATGAAGGCGCGCGTGAACACGGGGCCGATGCCCTGATAGTCGCCCTGGTGACGGAGTACGGCGAGGGTGGTGGCGGGAAACGATTCGACTGAGATCGGGTACATGGCGGGCTCCTGAGGATCGATGGGTCCGGAGCGGGCGTCGCGGTAGCGTCCCGGCGGGATGCCGAAGAACGCACCGAAGGCCCGGTTGAACGCAGCGTCCGACGCATAGCCGGCACGCGACGCCACAACGCGCATCGAGTCCTCAGAGCCCGACAGGGCGATCGCCGCACGGTGCATGCGAATGCGCTGCACCGAATTGTTCACCGTCTCACCGAGCAACGCGCGGTAGACACGATGAAAGTGGTACGGCGACAGACACGCCAGCTCGGCCAGATGGTGCAGGTCCGGGTCGTTTTCCGGATGGTCGGCCAGCCAGCGGAGCACAGGCTCCATGCGTTCGGCGTATCTCAGTCGGGTCTGGGGTTTCATTTGCGCTCCTTGGACGCCAATGTAGCCACAGGCGATTTGCCGATTTTGCGATTTTCTTCAGTCGTTGAACATCCCCTTGCGAATAATCGCGTGCACGCCCCAGTTGCCGTTGACGACCTGCGTCACCCCGAAATCGACGGACACCGAAAGAATCGTGGTGGCTTCGTCTTCGGTCAGGCGCTTGACCTGCATGAGAAAGCGACGCGCCTTGAGGAAGGCGTCGCGCAAGGCGCTGTCGAGCGTCGATTTCATATAGATCTGGCTCTGCGCTTTCTGCCCCAGCTCGGCCAGATGGTTGGGCGAACTGAAGCCGTGGATGATCCATTGCGTCGGCGTCTCGACCAGCGGATAGGTCAGATCGGCGTACGGTGCGTGTGCCTCGATGGCCGCCTTCTTGTGCAGCACCAGTTGAATGTTGCCCGTGAGCGAGCATTCGATGGCGGTGCCACCGAGTTCGGCGTCGCCCTGCGAGGCGTGCGGGTCGCCAATGGAGAGCAGTGCGCCCGGCACCGCGACTTTCAGAAAGACGCTCGCACCGCGCGTCACGCGCCAGTTATCGAGGTTGCCCGCGTAGCTCGACGGCGGAATCGAATCGATCAGACCGTCCTGCGCAGGCGCGACGGCCATCACGCCGAAGTGCGGGCGCAGCGGAATCTCGACGTTCTTCAGCGTCCGGAAATTCTTGGTGATACGGGTGTGATCGACCGGCACGCCGGGATAGTCGATAGTCGGATGAACCACGCCGAAGGGGTCTTGTTGCGGCGTCCAGCGAAAGCTGTAGATGGCGCGGGCTACATCGGTGCCTTCTTCCGCATCGTCACGGTGGTCATGGCAATCGATCTCGAACACCGTCACGACTTCTCGCTCGCGCGGCAACGTGAGCATGTCCTGATAGTGAAAGCCCCACCACGTCGATGCGTGGCTGCCGAACGCCTTGCCCGCGAACTCGGGATTCGCGCTCGGTCGGGGAAGCAGATCGAGAATGCGGACTTCGAGTACGTCGCCCGGCATGGCGTCTTCAATGGCGATGGGGCCGGTACAGATATGCACGCCGAAGCCTTCGCCCGCGCCGCGTCCGTAGACGGAGGCGTCCATCGGTCCCGCGCCGCGCCGGTCCACGTTCTTCTGCGTCGCCGTCCAGTGAAACACACTCTCCGCGCCCGGATCGCCCCGAATCATGCGTTCCCAGTCGTCGGTCGCATGCTGCGTCAGCGTTTCGACGGTCACGGTGTCGCCCGAGGCGACGGTGAGCACTGGCGCAAGATCGTGACTGAGATACCCCCAATGCACCGAGTCGCGCGTCGCGCGCAGATAGTGGTGCTGTCCGGCGTCATGCGGCAGCGGGGGACGAGCGGCGCTGCCGGGCGTCGCGTCGTGTTCCGTGAGGGCCATCGCCGCGGTCGGACCGATGTTCGTTCGATGCGCCAGCCCGGCAGGCACGTCGGGGTGTCCGCGCGAGATGCGCGCCCGTTCCGGCAGCGCACGGGAACGCAGTGCCTGATCGCGGCTGGCCTTGGGCGATAGGCCGAACCGCTCGCGAAATGCCTGACTGAAGTAAGACGGATCGTTGAAGCCCCAGCGGTAGCAGATGTCCGACACCGACAACTGGTCGTACGCCGGATTCTGCAAGTCCGCGTGACAACGCTGCAAACGACTGTTGCGCAGGTAGGACGAGAAGCTCTGACCCGCGTCTTCGAATAGCTTGCGCAGATAGCGATCCGATACATGTTCGTCTTTTGCGATGGCGCACAGCGACAGATCCGGCTCGGCCAGACGTGCCTGAATGCGGTGACAGATGCGCGTGAACACGATGCCGCGCGAGCTCGAGAGATGGGGTGCTGCCTGCGGCTTGGCCGCCGCGAGCGCCGAGGCAAGACATTCGAGAATCACATTCTCGATGGGTTCGAGCGCGTGCGGGTCGGCATCTTGCATCGCGTCGAGTTGCATGGCGAGTCCGCCGAGCAGCGCGCCGAACAGACGCGACACGCTGTCGGGCAACTTGCACGTCTGCACCGGCGGCGCGCTGCCCAGTCGCGGTGCGATCAGCGTTTGACGCACGTGTACCGAGATCAGTCGGAACGGCGTGCGGGCGATGAGGTCGGCGCTCTGCGCGCCCGGAATGCACGCGATGTCGCCAGCGGCCAGCGTCTCGCCATCGAGTGCGCCCGCGCTGGCCAATGTCATCTGCCCGTCGAGCAGCATGACGAGCAGAAAGCCGCGCTCACCGCCTGCGCGTGCCGATACGGTTTGCGGCGTGGACGAGATCACCGAGAGTTCGATACCGGCGGGCGTGCGATGCGTAAGCAACGTGCCGTGCAGCGGTTCTCCGGCCGGTGGTGGACGAAAGTGCAGACGGGCGTCGAGCAGGCGCGCCTGCCATGCCGGCCCGCGCTGGTCCTGGGCATAGGATTCCGTTGAGAAATGCGCACGATCCACGTCCTGCCTCCATCAGAAATGACAACGACGACACCCCGTCGCAGCGCATGTCGACGCGCGGCGACGGGGCGAACGTCAATAGTGCAAGGGCGTCAGCCAAAGTGCAACTGCCCGCGCATCGCCGCCACGAAGGCGAAGCCGATGAACGTGCCGACAATGGCGAAGATGCCGCCGAGGACGTTAGGGGCCGGAATCGGCGCGCGTACGCCGGTGTAAAGCACTCCGGTCACGAGTCCGACGGCGGCCGCCTGCAACTCCGTCGCGCCAAGCGTGATTTCTACCATGACAACCTCCTCAGGAGCGGCCGGACGAGTTAGCAGGACGGGTGTTCAGCGCCGTGCCGAGACTTCGGCGGGCGGACGTCCGAACGTGACTGAGCGACGCCACAGATTCACGATCAGATAGCCGAGGTACGTGAAGATGATGGCGAAGATGCCGCCGAGCACATTCGGGGCGGGAATCGGCAGGTTGAGCCACGAGTACAGTGTGCCCGTGACCAGACCGACGATCAGGGCGACAAGCTCGTTGCGCCCGACATAGACGTATTGCATGGAAGCGTCTCCCGATGAAGAGACAACATGAAATGCCGGGCACGGCACGGCGCCCCCTTGACTACCGGGCGCACCGGGCAGGCAGCCGGAGCGCTCAGGCCTTGGACGACTTGGGCGGGAACATGCCGCGCGGCATGGTGCAGTGCACCCCTTGCGTGCCGTCGACGACCTGCGTTACGCCGAAATCGGCCGCCACGCTCATGAGCGAGTAGGCGTCGTCGCGCGAGAGGCCCTGTTGCTCGGTGAGCAGCTTGATCATGTCGCGTGCGGCGTTCTTGCCCGCTTCGTCCAGATCCTGATGGAAGCCGTGAACGATCCAGCAGTCGGGCGTCTCCAGCAGCGGCGACGGGAATTCGAAGTCCTTGCGCAGCACCACCTGGAACAGCACGTTGAGCGACGCCTCGATGGCCGTGCCGCTGATTTCGCCGTCGCCCTGCGAGATGTGCGGGTCGCCGATGGAGAAGAGGCCACCGTCGACCTGCACCTTGTAGTACATGGTCGCCCCGGCACCGATACGCCAGTTGTCGATGTTGCCGCCATGCAGCCCCGGCTCGACCGTACTCACGCGGCCTTGCGCGTCGGGCGCGACACCCGCCGTGCCGAGGTGGGGACGTACGGGCACCCGCACACCGGCGAGCGCAGGCTGCTTGCAGCATTCGCGATGGTCCACAACCTTGCCCGGCGTGGTCAGCTTGCCCGGATAGTCGAACGCGAACAGGGCGTGCGCGGTGTTCGAACTGTTGTCGAGTTCGTAGATGGTCACACGCTCCTTCTGGAAGTCGTCGTAGAGCTGCCCCCAGTGTGCGGCGACGTTCGCGCCGAAGCGAAAGCGCGGAATCATCTGCAGATAGCGCACTTCGAGCATGTCGCCCGGCTTCGCGCCTTCCACGTAGATCGGGCCGGTCATGATGTGCACGCCCGGGTTGCGGTCTTCGTGGGGAATCTTGTCGTAGATGGCGCGTACGGCGTCGTCCATCATCAGGTCGGGCGCGTCGCCCGCATGATGGGTGACCGCTTCGGCGCGAATGAAATCGCCGCTCTTGATGGTCAGGGCGGGGGGGTGCGTCGCGTTGAAGTAGCCCCAGTGCACCGTGTCGGGCCGTGCGGGGAGGTCGTGAAGCATGCCATGTCTCCTAGAGTTTTTGTCTGACTGCCCGCAAACACTGTTCACGGTGAAGTCATGGTAGTGCCCGACAAAAACGCACGATTAGGAGCGTTTGCCACCTTCTCTATTGCTGGGAGGAACTAACGTTTACCCGTCCCACCTGCCTCCAGCGCGGCGTAGACGTCCTGCGACAGGCCCGTCAGCGTCGCGCGGTCGATGCCGCCCGAGATCGCATAGCCGAACGTCTTGTCGACCCAGTAGAAAACCCTGACCGGGCCGTCCTCATAGAATCGGAACGCGGCGGGCTGTCCTTCGACACCGACCGGTGAGATGCAGACGGTCACGCGCTCGCCCGCGTCGTTGCGATACATGTACTGCACGACGTGTTCATCGCTGTCGGGCAGCACACGCCCGCCGCTCAGGTGGAAGCCCCGCGAGGACAGGTCCGGCGCTTGCGCGGCGGTTTCCAGACGGCTTGCGATCCACCTGGAGAAACGGGCTTCGGACGCCCCATCCATGCCCGAAGGCCGCTGAATCTCGGGCATGTAGACGACGTGCGCGATGGCGGCGCGTCGGGCGAACCGTGCTGCGCCGTCGGTGGCGGCGGTACGCGACGGCGCAGCCTCGCGCATGGCGATGGCGGACGCATGGGTCTGCCGCGCCGACCAGAGGCGGTTGCCCTGAACGCCGATGCCGATGCCGACGACCAGCGCGGCGGCCAGCCCGGCGAACCGGGGCCAGTTGGCGGCGGTTTTGCTGCGCGACATCTGCGCCTGCACGTCTGCCGGACGTTGCAGCCGGGGCGGTACCGGTTCGTCCAGCACATCGTCGTAGCGCTCGTGCAGCGCGCGGCGCAGGGCGACGAGTTCGCTCACGGCCGCCGCGAGTGCCGGGTCGGTGGCGAGGGCGTTGTCCAGTTCTGCACGACGCTGCGGGGGCAATTCTCCGTCGACGTACGCGTGCAGTTCGTTGTCGTCGATAGGGCGGTTGGGTTCGTTCATCGCACCACCTTGAGTTTGGCTGACGGTCCAGTTTTCGCGGACGGCCCGGACGTCATTTCGCCAGCCATAAGATCGCGCAGCCGTTGCCGAGCGCGCGACAACCGCGACATCACGGTGCCGATCGGCACGCGCAACGTGGTGGCGACATCCGCATAGCTCATGTCTTCCAGACCCACGAGCAGGACGACGGCCCGCTGCTCGTCGGGGAGATGGCGCAGCGCCTCGTCGAGATCGCGGATTTCGAGACGGCGGGCGGGGTCGGGCGTCGTCGTCCGGACGCACGCATGACCGACGTCGCGCTCGATGAGGTCGGTTTCGTCCAGCGAGACATGGGCCGCCTGCGCGGGCGCGCGGCGCTGCTGATTGAGAAACAGGTTGTGCATGATGGTGAAGAGCCATGCGCGGGCGTCCGTGCCCGCTTCGAACATCGTGTGGCGGGAGAGGGCGCGCTCCAGGGTGTCCTGCACCAGGTCGTCGGCCAGCTCGGTATTGCCCGTGAGCGCGCGGGCATACCGCCGCAGACGCGGGACGTGATGATAGAGCTGGTCGCGAATATCCATGCCGTCAGAGATCGAATGCGGTGAGCCGTGCCATAACGGGTCAACACGCGTATCTGCCTGCTTATTCCATGAAAACGAAAATAAAACCGGCGACGACGGAATAAGGGCGGCGCGGATGTGTTTTACCGTGAAGACGCTCGTGTTTCCACCGATCTGCTCATCCGGCAACCTGCCCCCGGGACGTCATCACAAGGAGCCCCATTCGTGACCGAACCTTCTTCGTCCGATCCTCGCGCCATCTGCGTGCCTTGTCGGGCGGCGGCCATCGTCGCCGTCGTCGGCCTGCTCGCGGGCGGCTTTGCCTACGCTGCCGGGTGGCTTACACCGCAGCGTCTGAGCGCCCATACCGTCATCGACACGTTCGAGTCGAACGGCGGCATTCACCAGGGCTTCCGTCGCAATCATGCAAAGGGCTTGTGCGTGGACGGCTATTTCGAGAGTAATGGAGGGGCGTCGTCGCGATCGAAGGCGCTCGTCTTCGCCCCCGGACGCACCCCGGTGACCGGCCGTTTCGCGATTCCCGGGCCGAACCCGACCGCCTCGGACAACAGCGTGCCGATTCGCAGCATGGCGCTGATGTTTACGCTGGCCGACGGCCAGCAATGGCGCACCGGCATGAACACGACGCCGCTGTTTGCCGTGCGCACACCGGACGAGTTCTACGCGCAGCTCGATGCGTCGCGCCCGGATCCGGCGACCGGCAAGCCCGATCCGGCGAAGTTGCAGGCGTTCTTTGCCGCGCACCCCGACACGCAGCCGTTCCGCGACTGGGTCACGGGGCATCCGCCGTCGTCGAGCTATGCCAACGCGGCGTACTACGGTATCAACGCGTTCTATTTCGTCGACGCCAACGGACAACGCACGGCGGTGCGCTGGTCGATGCAGCCGGAGTTGCCCTTTGAAACCGTCACCGACAAGGAGAAGGGCGGCGCCAACTACCTCGCGGGCGAGTTGTACGAGCGCCTGAAGCAGGGGCCGGTGCGCTGGCATCTGGTGGTGAGCGTGGCCGATCCGGGCGACCCGACCGACGATGCCACACGTCAATGGCCAGCCTCGCGCAAGCAGATCGATGCGGGCACGCTGGTGCTGACGCGCGCGGCGTCGCAAGACGACGGCGCATGCCGCGACGTCAATTTCGATCCGACGATTCTGCCCGCCGGTATCGAGCCGTCGGGCGATCCGCTGCTCGCTGCACGCTCGGCGGCGTACGCGCTGTCGTACAAGCGCCGCACGCGCGAAGAAGCGTTGAACGGTGCTCCCGATGCACCGCAAGCCAACACGACTCAGGAGGCTCGTTCGCGATGAATCGTCCCCCTCTTCACTTCAGTCCCGTTCAGCGCTGGTTGCACTGGAGCATGGCGATTGCCCTGCTCGCGATGCTGTTTATCGGCGTCATCATGGTCAGCACGCTCACGCAGGCGCACACCACGCTGATCGCGCTGCACCGGCCGCTTGGCATCGTGATCCTCGCGCTGGTCCTGATTCGCATCATCGTTCGTATCGGGCGCGGCAGCCCGCCGTTGCCCGACAGCGTGCCGCCGATGCAGCAGACGATTGCAAAAGCGTCGCATCTGCTGCTGTATGCGCTGATGCTCGCGATGCCATTGATCGGTTGGGCCATGGTGTCCGCTGGCGGCTATCCCGTGACGTTGTTCGGTGCCTATCATCTGCCGCCGCTGGTGTCGGCGGATGCGCGCCTGTTTGCCGTGTTGCGCGCGATGCACACGTGGCTGGCGTTTGCGCTGTTCGCGCTTGTGATCGGGCATCTCGCAGCGGCGCTGATGCACGGCCTCATCAAGCGCGACGGTGTTTTCTCCAGCATGGCGCGGGGGCATCGTCGCTGATGGGCATGCGGTGCGACGGGGTGCGATGGTGCGCCTCGTCGACACGGGATCAACGTCGGCCTTGCTTTGCCTCGCGAGCGTCCTTGAGTGCATTGAGTTTGGCCGCGATGCGCGAGGCGTATGCGTCGCGCAGAGCCGGGGTGGCCGAGTGGTAAGCGCCGATGGCCGCCCATGTGTTGCCGTACTTCGCCATCTGACGTTGCAGATGCCACGCCGCGATGTACACGCTCTTGCACGCCACCATCAGGTCCTCGGTGCCGATGCCAAAGCGCGCCAGTGTGTCCAGATGCACCGAGTTGATCTGCATGAGACCGTAGTCGACCGAGCCATTGGTGTTGGTGCGGCGGGCATCCGCGCGGTTGTTCGACTCTTCCCATGCGATGGCGCGCAGCACGTCGGCGCTCACGTGGTGATAGGTTGCCGCATCGTCGAAGCAGTCGGCGAATGCGGGTGCGTTCGTGGTGAGGGCTGCCGCAGTCAGACTGGCGACTACGGTCGCTCGGAGGCTCGGGCGCATGAATCGTCAAAAGGGCGGAATGGATGGAAGGGGTGGAGGGAGTGGAGGCGTCGCGCCGGGGCCAGACGCCGGGTCGGGCGTGGGTATCGACGGCATGACGTCCGGCGTCGCCGTGGCCGCAGAGAAGCGCCAGTCGTAGTAATGCGTCGTGCCGGAGAACGTGCCGAACTGTTCGTCGAAGTGCGCTGTCCTGAGCGGCGTGGCGGACGAGCGGCTATACACCTCAAGCACGCCCTTGCCGGTCGTCACATACGTGACGCCCCAGTCCGTGCTGCCGGTCATCGGATCCGCGAAGATCCTGCGCAAGTACCGGTGCGGTGTCGGGAAGCGCGGGTCGAGCAACAGTGCGGCCAGATTCGGCGGTTGCGGCAACTGCCCGGCGGGCGTCGCGTCGGCGTAGGCGCGCAGCGCGTCGCTGAACTGCGCGCCGATCTCCAGCAGTTGCGCTTCGCGGGCGGCACGCTGCCATAGCGCGCCGACCCGGATCGTCATCGCACCGACGAGTCCCAGCACCGCGACGAGAATCAGCAAGCCCACGTACGTGAAACCGTGCTGGCCGCGAAGGCTGTGGCGTCCGTGGCGTTTGCGCGCAGGGCGATCAATAGTCCGCATACGCCTTGCCCGCCGGGTCGGTCCCGGTCGCACCGCTTTTCACGCAGCAAATGCCTTTGTCCTCGACGACCGGGATCGCTCCGGCGGGCGGCGTGGGCGTGGACGCCCCGAAGCGCAACGCGTCCTGTGCCGAACGGCTCGTCGCGAGGATCTGTGCGCTCGGGTCCTGCGCCGCATTCTCGGCGGGTGTCATCGTGATCCAGGTGGTGTCGCTGCCCGTCACGGGGTCGATGGGCACCGCCCGCAGATACTTGCGCTCGACCAGCTCGGCGAGACTGACGGGATAGTGGCCCGTGTCGTCGTAAAACTGATCGATGACGCGGCGCAGCGTGCGCAGATTCTCGGTGAGGACGGTGTTCTTCGCCTTCGTAATCGCGGGCACATAGTTCGGGATCATGAGCGTGGCCAATGTCGCGATGATGCCCAGCACGACGAGCAATTCGATCAGCGTGAAGCCGCGCGGGCGACGCGTGTGCCGAAGGTGCGTTTTCGCAAGCAGGTTCATGGCGGGGATCACCAGAGACGGTAAGGCACGCCGTTCAGGCTCACACCCTGCGACAGCGTGTAGACGTCGTAGACGTCGTCGCCCTCGGCGGGCGCATCAGGCGGACTGGCGTAGCTGCGTTTGCCCCACGTCTGCGCATTGGTGAGCGAGTCGTCGTTGTTGAGTGGATCGCGCGGAATGCGGCGCAGGAAGTATTGACGCTTGCGCTTCGGATCTCGCATATCCGGCACGCCCTGCACGAGCACTTCGAGCGAGGGGGGATAGCCCGTTTCCGCCGCCTTTTTTTCCATATGGCCGGTGTCCCACGCGCGTTTGTAAGCGTCGATGGCGTGACGGATCTCGCGCAGATCGCGCGCGAGTTCCTGCTCCTGACGACGCTGCACGGCCAGTTGCGATACGGGCACGGCGAGCGTTGCCAGCATCGCCATGATGGCGAGCGTGACCAGCAGCTCGATCATCGTGAAGCCGCGCTGCAAAGCGGCAGACACGGCAGACACGGCAGACGCACGGCGTCGGGCGAGACTTGCGCGAGGAGGCGTTCGCGTCATGCGCATCAACGAGGAGCGGGTGCGCCGCCCACAGGCACAGGTTGTTGCGACGAGAGCGGTACCGGATCGCTGGTGGGGCCGAGCGCCGTTGTGGCGGGCGGTGTGGGGAACGGCACCGGGTTGCCCGGAGGCGGGGCTGCGCCTGCGGCCTGTGGCGTTGCCGCAGGCGGCAACGGCGCAACCGGTGCAGGCGCAGCGGAAGGCGCAGGGGCAGGCGGTGTCCCGGCGGGCGCGCCGTGCGACGCCTCGTACAACGAAAGGCCATTCGCCGAGACGGCAGCACCGCCCGCACCGGAGGTCGTCATCACAACCCCCGGCACTGGGGCGGTTTGCGCGCGCGGCGTGGCGTCCGGGAGCGCTGCGGCCGGACGTCGCCGGAAGTTGCCCTGCGTGC
Source organism: Pandoraea oxalativorans (assembly GCF_000972785.3). Classification (NCBI taxonomy): domain Bacteria; kingdom Pseudomonadati; phylum Pseudomonadota; class Betaproteobacteria; order Burkholderiales; family Burkholderiaceae; genus Pandoraea; species Pandoraea oxalativorans. The sequence continues at coordinate 3,553,719 of NZ_CP011253.3, read as the reverse complement.
CCGACAGGAATTCGGTGGCGCTCTCCGCCGGACGCGTCACGTTGCGCACGATGTGCGGCGTGATCGAGAGCACGATTTCCGTCTTCTTGTCGTTGTTGGTCGTATTGCCGAACAGGCGACCGAGGATGGGGAAGTCGCCCAGGCCCGGAATCTTGTTGCCCGAGGTCTGCTCCTGCGTGTTGAGCAGACCGGCGAGCACCTGATTCTCGCCGTCCTTCAACTGGAGGACGGCGGATGCCTGCCGTGTGCCGATCTGGAACACCGTGCTGCCCGACTTCGTGATCGTCTGCTGCCCGAGGCTGCTGACTTCCATCGCGATACGAATGCCGACCTGGTCGTTCATGTAGATGGTCGGTTCGACGTTGAGCGTCAGCCCCACGTCGATATAGCTCACCGATTCGGACGCAAACGTGCCGACACCGCCGCTGATCGTCGTCGAGATGACGGGCACCTTGTCGCCGATCAGGATCTTGGCCTTTTCCTTGTTGCGCACGCGAATGCGTGGATTGGCGAGGATGTTCGTATCGCCATCGTTGACGTTGAGGTTGACTGTCGCCGACGGGTTGCCGACGCTCACGGAGTTCCGCGTGGGCGAGAGCAGATCGGCCAGCGTGAGTGCCGCCCCGTTGCCCGCAGACGCCAGCGGCGAGAGCACCACTTTGTCCGGCCATTGAATGCCGAGGTTCTGCAACCGCGTGCGCGCGATTTCCAGCACTTCCACGTCGAGCACGACTTCCGGCTCGGCGCGATCCTGAAGCGCCACGACCTGTTCGGCGACGCGGATCGCCTCGGGCGTGTCGCGCACGATCACGGCATTGAGCTTTTCGTCCACGACGATGTCCGTCGACTTGGTCAGCGTCTTGAGGGACGCGGCGACCAGCTTTGCGTCGGCATTGTTCAGGAAGAAGGTGCGCACCACCATTTCCTTGTACTCGCGCACTTTGGCGGGCAGATTCGGGTAGATGAGCAACGTGTTGTTGTCCATCACCTGCTGCTCCAATTGGTTGGTCACGAGCAGGAAGTACAGCGCCTGCTCAACCGTGCTGTTACGCAGGGCAATCGAGACCTTGGTGTCGGTCTTCAGATCCTTGTCGAAGACGAAGTTCAGGCCCGAGCGCTGTGCGATGACCTGAAAGACCTGCCGCAACGGGGCGTCGCGAAATTCGATGGAGATCGGCTGACGATACGCGTCGGACAGCTCGGCGCTTAACACCGGCTGTGCGGCGCGCGACTCCACTTCGGCGAGCATGGCGCGTGCCGCATCGTTCTCCGGGCGCTCGCGCAGAATCTGTTCGAGCGTCTTTCGCGCGGCGTCGTAACGGCGCTCGTCCATCGAGATGGCGGCCTGTTTGATCATGTTCTGGTGACGCAGCAGGGCATCGAGCATGCGCAGATCGGCCTTCGCTTTCTCGCTGTTCGGGTCGAGATCGAGCGCACGTCTGAACCACGGGCGCGCCGCCTGATACTTGCCCGCCGCCATCTCCTTCTCGCCGCTGGCGATGAAGTCCTGCAACGTCTTGTCGCGTGCGTTGAGATAGATCAGACGGTATTCGCCGTTACCGGGTGCGCGATCGCTCGCTTCCTGCAACTTTTTCAGACCCGCCTCGGGCTGGTCGTGGGCCATGAGGTCGCGACCGTCGCGCAGCGCCATCTGCGCGGCGCACCCGGACAGCACGACGAGTGCGAGTGCGGCCGCGCCATGCAGCAACGGCTTGCGCGATGCACCGTATGCGCGGGGTGAACGGACAGGCAACTTCACTGCGTGCCTCCGATATCCAACTCTTGCTGCTGGTTCATGGGGATGTAGATGAGCGACAGGCGCGGCGGCTTGATCGACGCGACGCGATACACGTCGTCGACGACCGAGTTCTCATGCACGATGAAGGTCTTCTCGCCACGCGCCAGATAGACCTCCCACGCACCGGCGGCGAGCGCCTTGCCGAGATACGTGAACGGCAATGGCGGCGCTGTCGGTGGCAGGGGCGCGGTAGGAATCGGCGCGGACGACGGTGCGGGCGGGGGCGGCCCCCAGTTCTGACTGACGAACAGCCGCTGCGGCGCAGGCGGGCCACCTGCGTCGGCCAGCATCTCGCGTGGCACCGGCGCGACGATGGACGACGCACCGACGCTCGGCCCGCTGCCCGACACGAACGCGCGGACTTGCCGGAGCAACTCGCGACGTTCCGCCGCGAGGGTGTCGTCGCCGGGGGCCGGGGACTCGACCGCTGCAGCGGATGCGCCGGATGCGACCGGCGCCGTCGCCTGATTCGCCGTCGATGACACAGACCTGCGCGCATGCGTGACGGGGGCGGCCACCGGCGGGGTGGACGCCGACGGCGGGAAAAAGGGTAACGAAGAAGGATCCGCGAGCGCGGCCGCAATGCTCGCGGCGAGCGATCCCCAGAGCAGCGGGCGACGCCGCGTCATGGTGCGCGCGCCGGGATGTCCCGGAGATAAAGCGTGAAGCGGACTTGCGCGCTCACCGCCGCGTCGCCGATGGCGTCGCGCTTGAAATCGATGTCCTGCAAGGCGGCGAACGGCAGCGTCCTGAGCACTTCCAGCACGAAGTGCCAGATCGCATCGTAGTTGCCCTTGAGCGGCAGCACGACCTGACACGTTGCGACGCGCGCGGCGTTGTCATAGCCGTACTGGTACTCGCCTTGCCGGAGCGTCAGGCCGTTTTGCTTCGCCAGGTCGAACAGCAGCTTGATGTGCAGATCGTTCTGCCTACGGTTGCCGAGCGTCGCAAAGAACGCCAGCAGGTGCGTGTCGACCGGGTCCGCCGCGTTGGCGGGCGCACGACGCTTACCCGAGACGGCGGCCAGTACCGTCTTGGCCGACGACGTATCGTCGCGCAAGAACGACACACCAAACGCGCCAAGCGCCAAGAGTGCGACCAGCAGCAGCGCCAGCACCGCGGTGCGCGCTGCGCCCAGACGAGCGACGGCGAGCCGTGCGCTCAGCAGCGGCGCAATCGGCATCCCGGGTCGACGGATTTTCAACGCGAGGCCCATGCGGCCTCCAGTTGAAAGCGGATGGGGCGGTTGATGTCCTGATCGTTGATCTCGTGATGCGTCAACTGCACATCGACAAAGAAGGGCTGCTCGCGCAGCACCCGCAGGTAGACGATCATGTCGTCCGGATTCGTCGTCTCCGCCGTGATACGCACCGAGTGACGGTTCAGATCGGGGGCGAGCGACAGCAGCGCGACGTTCGGCATGGCGGCGTTGTCGAGCGTGTCGCGCAGCCTGCGCCACGGCAGATTCAGCGTCCGGGCGATGGCGTTGATCGCGTTCGCTTGCAGCGCCGGTACGGCGATGGGGGCGACGGGCGGATTCGCGCGTACGTGCGCCGCCTCACGCTGCGCAATCCGATCCGCCAGCGCCTGCCGTGCCTGATCCCGGGCGTACACACGGTAGCCGAACACTGAAGCGGCGATGGCGATGACGACGGTCAGCGCAAGCACGGCGCACCAGACCGGCGACAATGGCCCGAGCGTGCGTCGCCAACTACGCGGCGCGAAATCGATGGCGATGCGTGTCATACCAGCGCACCTCCGGTCGCCAGAAGTTCGGAAGGCTGCCAGTCGTACACGGCAAGGTCGACGCTGGCGGCCAGTGCATGAAGGTTCAGTGCCGCGAGCGTGACGCGACCTTCGTTCGGCACGGTGCCGCACAGATGCAGCGTTGTCGGCGCCGCCGCCCCGGTCAGCATCGCCGCGCGCGAAAGCGTTTGCTCCAGCCAGTAGACGTCGGGATCGGGCGGCATCGGCACGTCGTACATCGCATGCAGGCGCATGGGCGTGCCCAGAGTGATGCCGAGGCGTAGCAGACCGTCATGCATCGCGGCGAACCAGCCGGGGATGCGGCACTGCCGTTGCCACCGGTTCCACGCGCGCACGAATTGCGGGGCGATGCCCACGACGGGGATATGGCAAGCGCGTGCGGTCACCGTCAACGTGTCGACGAGCGCGCGCGGCAGGGCGGCGGTGCAAAACGGATGCGTCACCTGCCAGTCCCCGGCGATCTGCCAGTGCTCCGGCATTTCGCCGAAAAGATGGGCGAAGCGCATTGTGGCCGCGCCCTCGATGTCGGAAAGTCGCGTCGCGCCGTTGGGGGGCGTGGTCATCCACAGGCGTGCGAGGCGGTCGTCGATCACGATGTCGAGCGTGGCGCGATGCGGTGCATGCGTGAGTAGCAATGCTTGCACAGCGTCGTGCAGCGTGGGCACGAAGGCGTCGCCCGTTTGCTGCGAAAGCGACGTCGTACCCAGCACACGCCACGTCCGCGTCTTCCGTTCGTGCAATACGAGGCTCACCGCGCTCCGCGAGACGCCCAGATGCAGCGATGGCGCGCGCCACTCAAGCCACTCACGCATTCGTCGTCACCCGTCGGACTTCCTCAAGGGTGCTGTCGCCCGCGCGCACAAGCATCAGCGCGGCATGGCGCAGGCTTCGCGTGCCGTTTGCGTGCGCGGTGGCCTTGATCTGGCGAATCGGACGCTTGTCTACCACCAGTTCGCGAAGCTCGTCGTTGAGCATCAGAATCTCGGCAATCGAACGGCGTCCCTTGTAGCCCACCCCCCGGCAATGCGAACACCCCTTGCCGCGCATGAAGCGGAAGTCGGTGACATCGGCGCGCGTCAGACCGACGCTGGCGAGTTCGGCGTCGCCCGGCGGGGGAGCCGCTTCCCGGCAGTGCGGGCAATTCACGCGCATGAGCCGTTGCGCCCAGATGCCATTGAGCGCCGAGACGAACGCGTAAGGGTCGATCCCCATGTGGTTGAAGCGCCCGAAGACGTCGAACACATTGTTCGCGTGGACGGTCGTGAGCACGAGGTGGCCGGTCAGCGCCGATTGCACGGCGATCTCGGCTGTCTCCCGGTCGCGGATTTCCCCGACCATGATCTTGTCGGGGTCGTGACGCAAAATCGAGCGCAGCCCCTTGGCGAACGTCAGACCCTTCTTCTCGTTCACCGGAATTTGCAAGATGCCCGGCAGTTGGTATTCCACCGGGTCTTCGATGGTGACGATCTTCTCGCGGCCGTCATGGATTTCGGTGAGCGCTGCGTAGAGCGTGGTCGTCTTGCCCGAACCGGTCGGGCCGGTCACGAGCAGCATGCCGTACGCTTCGCGGGCCAGCGCACGCAGGCTGACGAGCGAGGCCGGGTCGAAGCCGAGGGCTTCGAGCGTGAGCGCGCCGTAGGCTTCGATCATGGCGCGCTTGTCGAGAATACGGATCACGGCATCTTCGCCATGAATGCTCGGCATGATCGAGACGCGCAGATCGATGTCGCGACCGGCGGCTTCCACGCGAAAACTGCCATCCTGCGGAATGCGTCGCTCGGCAATGTCGAGTTCCGCGAGCACCTTCAGGCGCGAAATCGCCTGTTCGGCCAGATCGGTGCCGCGTGCCGATGCAGCGTGATCGAGCACACCGTCGACACGATATTTGATCGCCAGTCCCGTCGCGGTGCTCTCAAGGTGGATGTCCGAGGCACCGGCCTTGAGGGCGTCGTACAGCGTCGAGTTGACGAGCTTGACGGCGGGACTCGCCCCTTCGGCCACGCTGGCAAACGACAGCCGCGTCGATGTGCGGTCGGTGCCTGCGCCGCCGGCATCGCCCGACACGACGTGATCGATGGCGCGCGCCGTCTCTTCCTGTTTTGCGAGGTAGGCCCGTAGGTCGTCGTGCAACGCCAGCGCGAACGGCAGCGGTGTCGACGTGTTGGCGCGCGCGCCCAGCCAGATGCGCAGATCGAGATCGAAGGGATCGCTCACCACGCCCACGAGGGCATCGTCGACACCGTGGAGCAGGGCGCAATGGCGCTGCAACGATTGCGAGAGCGAAACGACGTCGAATGCGGGCCGCGCGACGAGCATTGTGTTCAGATCCATCACCGGCAAGCCCAGTTGCGCGCCAAGGGCGAGAACGACGTCGCGTAAGTCGCCGCCCGTGAGCGAGTGCAGCGCACTCACGAGATCGCGATTGGCCTGCCCGTTGCCCTGACGCTCACGTGCGCGGGCGAGCAGCGCGGCATCGATGAGCGTGTCTGCGGGGCAGAGGTCATGCTGGCTCATGAGAGGTCTCCCGCCAGATCGAAGATCGGCATGTACAGCAAAATCACGATGGCCCCGACGACAAGGCCGATGGCGGCCATGAGCACAGGCTCGAACGCGCGTGTGAAGCGATCGATCCAGCGGTCGATTTCACCGTCGTAGAACGCCGCCGACTGTGTGAGCATCGGTCCCATTTCGCCGGTGCGCTCGCCGACACGCAGCATGCGCAGGGAGATGGGCGTCGTCAGCCCGGCGGTTTCAAAAGCGCTCGACAGCGGCGTGCCTGCCTCGACACTCGCCGACGCAACGCCGAGCGCCGCACGCAGATTGACCGAGGCCATCGGCTGGACGGTCGCGAGCGCCCGCGGGATCGTGATGCCCCCTTCGAGCAGCATGCCGAGCGTCAGATAGACGCGCGCGAGTTCGTAGATGCGAACACGCTCGCGCAACACCGGAATGCGCGAGAGCAACAGCACGACACCGCCCCGGCGCTGCAAGCGTCGCCACAGCGCGACGAGGGCGAACACGATCGCGCCTTGCGCCGCAAGGAAGAACGTGGTGTGGGCACTCACGCGTTGCCCGAAGTCGAGCATCAGTTGCGAGGCGAAGGGCAGTTGACGGCCCGCGCCCTGATACACCTCGGCGAAGCGCGGCACCACGTACATCATCAGGAAGAAACTCACCGCCGCGCCGACCGACATGAGAATGCACGGATAGATGGCGGCGCTCACAACCTTGTTGCGCACGCTGTCCACGCGTTGCTGATAGTCGACGTAACGCGAGAGAGAGCGGGGCAGGTCGCTCGTCCCTTCGGCGGCCTGCACGATGCCGACGTAAAGCGGCGGGAAGAGGCGCGGCTGTTCGGCGAGCGCGGCAGAAAAGCGTTTGCCCGATGAGAGGCTTTCGAGAAGACGGTGCAGACATTCGCGAATGCCCGGGTTGCCCTCCTTCTCGTGCAGGGCCTGCAACGACTCTACGACGCCGAGTCCGGCGTTGATGAGCGCGAGCAATTCCTGACTGAAGAGCACCAGTGAGAGTTGCTTCGCGCCACCGAGGGCTTTGCCGCCGCCCAGGCCGAAGCGTTGCGGCAGCAGGGATGCCACGCGTACGGTGCGAACTTCGCTCACGAAGCGGCCGTCGTGCTGCGCACGGCGACGCGCGTCCTCGGGGCTGTCGGCCTCGATGCGGAGCGTCTCGATCGTGCCCTGCGGGCCGATCGTGCGAACGTCGAAGTGCATGCGTGCGTCGGTGTTGCGATGTCGGGTTACTGCGACGCGATGTCGGCGTCGTCGCCCGTGCCGCCTGGCTGCCCGTCGCGGCCGTACGAGATCACTTCGTACTCGCCCTTCGCGCCGGGCGAGTGGTACTGGTACGCGTGCCCCCACGGGTCGAGCGGAATGGCCTTCTGAAGATACGGACCGTTCCACGCCTGCCCAGCGGAGGTCGGCGCAACCATCAGCGCATTGAGGCCTTCGGCGGTGGTGGGGTAGCGGCCGACGTCAAGGCGATACGCGTCGAGCGACTTGGTGAACGCGTCGATCTGCGCCTTCGCGACCGTGACTTCGGATTTGCGCAATTGCGCGAAGTACTTCGGCCCGACGTAAGCGGCGAGCAGACCGATGATCACCACGACCACGAGCAGTTCGAGCAACGTGAAGCCCCGCTGCGCGCGACGAAAGCGGGCGACGGAGGAGCGGCGACGGGCGGGCAGGCGAAGTTTCATGACGCGTTGGCTCGTAGTGAATGAGTCATCGAACTGTCGGCCGATGCACCTCCAGGGAAGGCGACAGGCGTGCAAGTCCGAGCCGCAAAGCCTGCGGTCGCACGCATCATCGACGAATTGCAAAGGGGCGGGAAGGTGCGAATCGCTCAGCAGCGAATTGCAAAAAATTCAGTGCCGACGCACGCGAAGAAGACAGGAATCCGAATGTCCACGCGCATTTACCGGGGCGCGGGTGGTTTGTCCTACAGCGCGAATTTGAGGATTGTCGCGCCGCAGGCAGACGCGCCTTGTCAGCGCTGCGGTCGCCGGATTTTCCCGCTTTTGGGGCACGGTGCTTGCGCGTTGCACGAGGTCGTTCAAATGAAAACGGCTAAAGACACTCGTGAAAATTACGCGGAACAAAGCCAACTTAGTATTGCGCCCGAAGTGGGTCAGACCACGGAAACTCGTTCGGAGTTCAATCTAACCGTCGGCATTTCGCAAAGTCATCCCGAAGTCCTTCCGGATACGCGGCGCGAATGTTGCACAGGTTCAATCGGAACCACAATGACGAAATGAGAAAACGACACTCATTAGCGTGGACATGCACGGGACTGTTGCTCGCGTGGATGTTCCTGATGGCGGGCACAGCCACGCCTCAGACGAACGCGGGAGCGACGCCGTTACCCATCCCGGCGTCGGGACGCGTAAAGATCAACCTCGGGGCCACGCCCTGGAAATTCCTCGGCGACACGGAACCGGACGGCGTCTCGCAAGCCGGTTTCGACGACTCCGGCTGGAAGAGCGTCGGCATTCCGCACTCGATGAACGAGGACAACATGTTCTCGAACACGCAGAGCGGCGGCGATGTGCCGCATGGCCGCGGCTGGTATCGCAAACACTTCAAGCTCGACAAGTCCTACGTCGGTCGCAAGATCGTCGTGGAATTCGAAGGCGCGCACATGGGGGCGCAGGTCTACGTGAACGGCACACCGGTCAAGGGGAGTAGCGTGCGTAGCCCGAACGCCACACACGTGGTGGGCTTCCTGCCGTTCGCCATCGACATCACCAATATGGTGAAAGCCGACGGCGTGACCGATAACGTGATCGCCGTGCGCGTTGCCGCCAACGGCGACTGGTTCGAAGATCCGGACTTCTCGGGCGCGTTCCGCTTCGGTCAGGGCGACACGGGCATTTTCCGTCCCGTGTACCTGTACATCACTGATCCGGTTCACATCCCGCTGAATGACTATCCCGTCATGCAGACGTGGGGGACGCACGTCTCCACCGTGAGCATCGACAGCCCGGCTGTCGACGGTTCGGGCACGGCCGCCTCGGCGAACATCCAGATCGAGACGAACGTGCTCAACGAGTCGGGCACGGCGCAGACCGCACAGGTCGCCACGCAGATCGTCGACGCGACGGGCCGGATCGTGCAACAGGCGAAGGACGACGTGGTCCTGCCGCCGAATGCCGGTCCGGGCTACCACCCGACGCTCGTGCGGCAGAACCTGACGGTCGATCACCCGACGCTCTGGTACCCGAACAACGTGCCGCGCGGTCGTCCTTACATGTACCGTGTGTTCCACATGGTCAGCGTGGGCGGTGTGGTGGTCGACGCGACCGAAAGCCCGTTGGGTATCCGCACGATCACCTGGGACGCCAACTTCCCGAGCATCAACGGTTACGCCACACACCTCTGGGGCGCATCGGGCCGCTACGACTATCCGGGTCTCGGCACGGCCGTGCCGGAGGAGCAGCAGTGGCGCGATCTGCGCCTGCTCGCCGATGCGGGCGGCAATCTGTATCGCCCGGGGCACTCGTCGTCGAGCACCGAATTCCTCAACGCGGCCGACGCGCTGGGGATTTTCGTCGTGCAACCGAGCGGCGATGGGGAGAACGGCTTTAACGATTGCTATCAGCTCTCCGCACCGACGACGGACTGTCCGCAGAACAAGATCGACAAGTACGCGCTCAAGCTTGAGCTGCATCGCGACATGATCGTGCGCGACCGTAACAACCCGTCCGTGCTGGCGTGGGAGGCGAACAACGGCATCATGGACACGGCGTTCGCGCCGCTGCTCGCCGCGATTGGCCGTCAGTGGGACCCGGTCAATACGCGCGCGCAGGCCGACCGTACGCCGAAGGACGTCAACGGCGACATTCTGAGCTGTTCGCGTCAGGGTTGCGAAGTGGGCGTGAAGAACCAGTTCCCGAACAAGCCGGCATGGTCGGCCGAGTATTGGGGCCGTGGCGAGTTCCGTGCGAACTACGACTACGAAATGGATCAGGTCGCGTCGTTCATGAACGATTGGCGCAATGGCGTGCTGGCCAACACGTTCGGCATCGCGCATTGGTACCTGGCCGATACGCCGGGGGAAGACAGCTTCTACTGGAGCGGCACGACTTACGACCCGAAGCTCAACCCGACGGGCCCGTACGTTCGCTCGCTGGGCGATTCGATGGCCGACGGCAACCGTTTTCCGCGTTTGCTGTACTACGCGTATCAGTCCGCGTGGACACCGTTCGCGATCAAGCCGGTGGTGCACCTCGCCAACACCTGGAACCGCAAGGGACCGGTGCGCGTGAACGTGTTCAGCAACTGCCCGGCCGTGCGCCTCGTGGTCAACGGCGTGGTGCAGGGCGGCGACGTAAAGCCGAACACCCTCTCGACGTCGACCGACAACTCGCTCGGCACGACCACGGGCCTCGTGGGTCAGGCGCATTGGGACGACGTGCAGTGGGCCCCGGGCCGGGTTCAGGCGCTGTGCGTGGACGGTTTCGGCGCGCAAGTCATGGCGAACGGCAAGCCGGTGATCGACGAGCGGGTGACGGCCGGTACCCCCGACCACATCGTGCTGTCGGTGGTGCCGGAAGTCATTCGCCCGAGCGGTCAGTCGTTCCAGGTCACGGCCAACGGTTCCGACGCCGTGTTCGTGACGGCACAGGTCGTCGATGCCAATGGTGTCGTCGTGCCGGACGCCACGAACCTCATCACGTTCGCGGTCGACAACACGGCCGTGGCCAACTATCGCGGCGGCTGGAATCACATCGTCACGATGGACAAGCCGCAGGGCTATCACTCGCCGGGCGACCATGAACTCGCCGCCGAAGGCGGTCTGACCCGTATTGCAATTCGCAGCACCTTCCAGACGGGGCATGTGACGGTCAGCGCGACGTCGCCGGGTCTGGGCAGCGGTTCGGCGTCGTACGATGTGCAGCCGGCGGTGGTCGTGCCGGTGCAGGCCGCGACCTCCGCGCCGCAAATCGTGGTGCAACCGGCCAGCCAGCAGGTCAGCGTGGGGCAGCCCGCTCACTTCGACGTGACGGTCTCGGGCGCCGCGCCGATGCAGTTCCAATGGCAGCGCGATCACCAGGACATCCCGGGCGCGACGGGTAGCAGCCTCGATACGGCGGCGGCCACGGGCGACGACAACGGCCATGTCTTCGGCGTGCGGGTTCGCAACGGCGTAGGCACGATCACGTCCAACGACGCCGTACTGTCGGTGATTCCGGCGCTCGCCGTGAGCATCGATACCCCGCCGGTCGCACAAACCGTGTTCGTCGGTCAGACGGCCACGTTCAGTGTGGCGGTCAAGGGCTCGCCGGTGATTGAGTATCAATGGTTCCGTAACGACGTCGCCATCGACGGCGCGAAGTCCGCGACGTACACCACGCCCGTGACGACGGCCGACGACGATGGCGCGCTGTTCAAGGTCACCGTCAAGAACCCGCTCGCTCAGGTGACGTCGACGCCGGTGACCCTCAAGGTCAACGCGGCGACGGTGCCGACCATCACGACGCCGCCAGCCAACACGGTGGCGATGCTCAACGAGAGTGCCACCTTTACGGTTGTGGCCGACGGCTCCAAGCCGCTGCACTACCAGTGGAATGGTCCGTCGGGCACGGTCGGAAGCGATGCCCCGGCGTTCACGATCGACGCCGTCACGCCGAAGGATCTGGGCAGGTACACGGTGACGGTCTCGAACGCCTCGGGCAAGTCGGTGACGAGCGATCCGGCCACGCTGAGTCAGGCGGCCCCGGGGGTGAACCTGGCGCAGGGCAGGTACGCCTTCGCCAGCAGCTATCAGGACCCGCAGGGCATGCCCGCCGGCAATGTGACCGACGGCAACGTCAGCACGCGCTGGAGTTCGGATCAGAAGGACGGCAACAACGCATCGATCACGGTGGACCTCGGTGCGCCGATGCCGGTCAACCGCATGATCCTGCGTTGGGAGAACGCTTACGCCAGTTCGTATCGCATCGAAGTGTCGAACGACAACGTTCAGTACACGAAGGCCTACGAGTCGCCCGCCGGTTTCGCCGGTGGCGTGGACGACTTCACGTTCCCGACGGTCACCGCGCGCTATGTCCGCGTGGTCGGCCAGACGCGTGCGACCGCGTACGGTTACTCGCTGTACGAGATCGAGGTCTACAACGTCCCCAACTGTAACGACGGCGTGCTCTTCACGAACGAGCGTTACACGGTGCTGAACCCGGGCGAAGCGCAGGACAAGTCGAGCACGCTGGTCTGGAACCGCAAGCAGTATGCGACCACGGACCCGAACCACCAGTTCACCCAACTGGCGGCAGCCGACTACTGCGCAGCGCAGGGCAAGCGTCTGCCGACGCGCGAGGAAGCCCTTTCCATCGCCGCCAACAACAGCGCAGTGTGCGCCTTCCCGGAGAAGTGGACGACGTGGACGTCGACGCTGCTCGCGACCGACTCGCGTCAGGCCTACCTGATCACGTCGGCGGGCGAAGACCGTCAGGGTCTGGTCGATAACGCCCCGGGCTGGGTGCTGTGTGTGGCCGGTACGGCGCAAGTTACGCCGCCCACGGTAACGGTGCAGCCGGGCGACGTAAGCGTCACGCAGGGCAAGTCGGCGCACTTCAGCCTCGGCATCAACGGCTCGGCGCCGCTCACGTTCAAGTGGTATCGCGTGGCGAAGGCGGAAGAGACGTCGGATACGTTGCTCTACACGTCGTCGACCCCGGTCTACGACACGCCGGCCGTCAAGCTCGAAGACAGCGGCACGCAGTATTACGTGGTGGTCAGTAACGCCGCGAACAGCGTCACGAGCCAGAAGTTCAAGCTCACGGTGACGCCGCCCCAGCAGGATCCGGGCAACGGCAACAACCCGCAGGTGCCGCCGCCGGTGATCGTCACGCCGCCGGTGAGCCAGTCGGCCGCCATCGGCAAGACGGCCACGTTTACGGTCAGCGCGACCGGCAACGGCACGCTGTCGTATCAGTGGTATCGCGACGGTGCGCAGATCGCCGGTGCGGGCGCTGCGAGCTACACCACGCCCGCCGTCAAGCTCGAAGACAACGGTGCGCAGTTCACCGTGCTCGTGAGCGCAGGCGGGGCAAGCAAGCTGAGCGACGGCGCAGCGCTCAATGTCGTGGATGGCGTGCCGTCCAACGACACGAACCTCGCGCTGGGCAAGACGGTGACGTCCACGCCGGTCGAAAACCCGGGCTTCGGCGCGGCAATCCACGTGAACGATGGCGACATCGCCACGCGCTGGTCGTCGTTGTTCGTCGACAACCCGGATGCCGACCGCGCGAGCATCACGATCGACCTGGGCAAGTCGCAGGCCGTCAATCTGGTGCGCCTGAAGTGGGAAACTGCGTATGGCAAGCAGTACCTGATTCAGGTCTCGGATACCGGCAACGATGGTGACTGGAAGACGGTCTACACCCAGAACACGGGCCGTGGCGGTACGGAGAACCTGTCGTTCCAGACGGTCGCCGCACGCTATGTCCGCATGCAGGGTGTCAAGCGTCAGACGCAGTACGGCTTCTCGCTGTTCGAGTTCGAGGTCTACGGCCCGAAGCTGAGTTTCGATCAGCAACCGCAGCCGCAATCCGTGCAGGTGGGCCAGTCGGCGCACTTCACAGTGTCGGTGATCGGCGCGTCGAACCTGTCGTACACATGGTTCCGTAACGGCCAGCAGGTGGCGGTGACGGCTAGCCCCTCGTACGACACGCCCGCCACGACGATGGACGACAATGGCGCGCAGTACGGCGTGGTCGCGGATGACGGCAATTCGAACATCACCAGCACGCCTGCCTTGCTGACGGTGACCCCGGCCCCGACCGGCGGCAACAACGGTAACGGCAACACGGGCAACCCGCCGCAAGGCGGGAATGGTGGCAGCGGTGGTGACGGCAACAACGGCGCCACGCCCGTAAACCTCGCCCTTGGCAAGCTCGCGCTGGCCAGTGGCGTGGAGAATCCGCAGGGCACCCCGGCGTCCAACGCACTCGACGGCAACGTCGATTCGCGCTGGTCCTCGGACTTCAACGACAACGCGTGGTTTGCCGTCGATCTGGGGGCCCCCACCCAGATCTCGGAGGTGCAGTTGCGTTGGGAACGTGCGTACGGGGCTGCGTACGAGATTCAGGTTTCGGACGACGGCAACACGTGGCGCAAGGTCGGCGGCCAGTCCGCCGGTCAGGGCGGCACGGAGCAGGTGTCGTTCGCACCGGTCACCACGCGCTTCGTGCGCATGACCGGCATTCAGCGTTCGTCGCCGTACGGTTACTCGCTGTACGAGTTCGAGGTGTATGGACCCGCAGGCGGTACTGTCCCTGTGACGAACCCGGCCACCGACAACTCCGGTAATAGCAGCAACGGCAACCTCGCGAAGGGCAAGCCCGCCTTTGCGAGCGGCGCCGAAAGCGACGGCACGCCCGCCCGCTTCGCAGTGGACGGCAACCCGGCCACGCGCTGGTCGTCGGACTTCAACGACAACGCGTGGCTCGCCGTCGATCTGGGTACCTCGGTGCCGGTGTCGAAGGTGGTGCTGAACTGGGAGCGTGCTTACGGTGCGGCTTACGAGATTCAGGTGTCGAACGACAACCGGAACTGGACGCGTGTGGCTTCGCAGCCCAACGGCCAGGGCGGCGTCGAAACCGTCACGTTTGCCACGACGTCGGCGCGCTACGTGCGCATGGCGGGCATCAAACGCTCGTCGCAGTACGGTTACTCGCTGTTCGAGTTCGAAGTGTACGGCCCCACGGACGGCAGCACCCCGCCGCCGCCGCCGTTGCCCGTCATCAGTGGTCAGCCGACCAGTGTCACGGTGCAGCAGGGACAACCGGCGCACTTCGCGGTCGCACTCGCCAACCCGGACGGGATGACGTACCAGTGGCGTCGCGGCGGCACCCCGATTCCGGGGGCGAACGCTTCGACGTACGACACGCAACCGACGACGGCCGCCGACAACGGCGCGACGTTTACGGTCGACGTGAGCAATTCGGCCGGTAACACGGTCACGTCGTCGGCGGCCACGCTGACGGTGACGCCGCCGCCGGTCACCGGCAACCCGCCGGACGACGGCACCATCCCGAACTATCCGATCTATCCGAACCAGCTCGGCGTCGAACTGCGTAACAACACGAACGGCGCTTATACGGACGATCAGATTTTCGTGGCGGTGATTGCGCACGACCCGGCAAAGGACGGCCAGTTCGTCTACGTGAAGCCGGACGGCACCACGGTGCTGATGTCGGACGCGGACAACGACGGCCCCGGCCACCTGACGAAGAACGGGCAGAACTACGCCAACTACTTCTTCACGCTGGCGCAGGCAAAGCAGTTGAAGTTCCCGAAGCTCTTCGGCGCCCGCGCCTACGTGGGGCTGGGGTCGCCGCTGTACATCAAGGTCAATCGGGACGTGAACGGTCAGGTCGGCTTCGCCGGTCCGGACGTGCGCAACCCGACCGACCCGAACATCAACGTCTACTTCGACTGGTATGAGTTCACCTACGGCGACAACGGCCTGTGGCTGAACAACACGCAGGTCGATCAGTTCGGCTTCCCGCTCACTGAAGACGTGTACGGTAGCAACCGCACGACGCACGTGCGATCGGGCATCACCGAGTCGCGTGCGTCGATCTTCGCGGCGTATCAGAAGGAAGTGCCGTCGGCGTTCCTGCCAGCCAACCCGTCTCAGTACCGCATCATGGCGCCGAGCAAGGGTGGGTTCGACGAGGGACAACCGAACGGCAAGTACTTCGACGCGTACATCGACAGCATGTGGGAGTACTACCGCACGCACTCGCTGACGCTGCTGATGTGGGGTAACGCACGCAAGTTTGTCGGACAGACGGTGGGTGACCAGCTCGTGTTCACGGAAGTGGATCAGGGCAACGGAGCCTTCGTCGGCGGCAAGTACTACGTGAATCACCCGAACACGCAGGACATGCTCGAAGCGAAGGGACCGCTGGCCTCCGGAAATGCGACGGAACTGGCCATCGAGGCGCAGGTGGCGGCGGCGCTCAACCGCCACATCATGGAAGACGACACGCAGTGGGCAGCACCGTCGTCGGTGGAGCGGCCCCATGAAACACCGGACACAGCGACCCACTTACAATAACGGGTAGGCATAAGACTGTGTTTTTGACTAACACCAAGCAGGAAGTGATGGAAGTGTTGACGGGCCCAGAGCGCCGGCGTCGCTGGACGGCGGAGCAGAAACTGTCGATGGTTCGCGAGAGTTTCGAACCGGGAAAATCGGTTTCAATGGTCGCGCGCCATTACGGCGTGAACCCGAACCAGCTATTCCACTGGCGCAAGCTGTACCAGGACGGTAGCCTGTCAGCGGTCAAGGCTGGCGAAGAAGTGGTTCCGGCATCGGAGTTGGCTGATGCGCTCAAGCAGATTCGCGAGCTGCAACGGATGCTCGGCAAAAAAACAATGGAGAACGAGATTCTCCGGGAAGCAGTTGAATACAGCCGAGCAAAAAAATGGATAGCGCACTCGCCCTTGCTGCCGGAGGACGGCCAGTGAAACTGGTCTGTGAAGTTCTCGGCGTGTCGCGCTCGAACGTATCGGCACGACTGTCGCGTCCGGCGACGTGGCGCGATGGCCGGCAATCAAGGCCGACCGACGACGAAACTGTAGTCGAGGAAATCCGCCGTGTCGTCGGCGATTTGCCCAGCTATGGCTACCGGCGGGTTTGGGGCACGTTGCGCAACGAGCGCGTTGCAGTTGGACTGGCGCCGTTCAATGCCAAGCGCATTTATCGCATCATGCGAACGCATGGGCTGCTGACGCAGCGCCGACCGATTGCGCCGCGAGCCCACCGTCGACATGATGGCAAAGTGGCCGTCGCGCGCAGCAATCAGCGATGGTGCTCGGACGGCTTCGAGTTCCGCTGCGACAACGGCGAGCCGCTGCGTGTGACGTTTGCGCTGGATTGCTGCGACCGAGAAGCGATGAGCTGGGCGGCGACGACAGCAGGCCACAGCGGCGACATTGTGCGCGACGTGATGCTGGCCGCAGTGGAAAATCGGTTCGGCAACGAGGTGCATACGCCGTCCGAAATCGAGTGGCTGAGCGACAATGGTTCGGGCTATACGGCTGACGATACGCGCCGGTTTGCGATGAACATCGGACTAAAGCCATTGACCACGCCCGTGTGCAGTCCGCAAAGTAACGGCATGGCCGAGAGCTTCGTGAAAACGATGAAGCGCGACTACGTCGCCTTCATGCCGAAGCCGGATGCTGCAACCGCTGCTCACAATCTGGCCATTGCATTTGAGCATTACAACGAGAAGCACCCCCATAGCGCGCTGAAATACCGCTCGCCTCGCGAGTTCCGGCGCTCGATGGATTCAGCAACCTTAGTGTGATGGTGTGTCCGGTTTTACAGGGTCAACTCCAGTCGGCCTGGTACGCCAAGGGCCCATACAACGCTTACGCGAAGTTCTGGCACGACCACAGCATCGACCGCAAGGCTTACGGCTTCTCGTACGACGACGTCGCGGACCAGAGTTCCACCCTGGTTTCACCGACGCCTGAGCACGTCGTTCTGGGAATCGGCTTCTGACGACTTGAGGTTGTGTCGCGAAATGACGACGGGATGCGCAGTTTCGGCATCCCGTCGTTTTTTCATGACACGCCCGCGGACCGCATGATTTGGTCATCCAGATGTCGATGAGATGTATTGAGGCCCGTATTGAGACGGATTTGCAGAGATTTTTATGCTTTCGCGATATCGACGTGTGAATAATGCGAATCTTTCGGCCCGTCGCCGTAGTGGTGAGTGAACATGATGCAGTTCGAGCACGATTCGGGGTTTGCGCGGCTGCTGCTCCCCATGCTGCCGAAGCTGTGGACGTTCGCGTTGCGGCTCACCGGCGACCGTCACGACGCCGAAGACCTCGTGCAGCGCGCCTGTGTGCGCGCACTGGAGCGTGCCGACGCCCAGTTGCGCCCCGATAGTGCACCGCTGAACTGGCTCTATTCCATCGTCCATTCCCTGTGGCTCAACGAACTGCGGGCGCGTAACGTGCGCAATCGCGGCGGTGTCGCGTGGGACGACGCATTGCTCGAGAACATTGCCGATTCCGTGTCGGGATTGCCGGACGAGCATGTCGGGCACCGCCAGATCGTCGATGCCGTCGAGCGTCTGCCCGCGCCGCAACGCGTGGCGCTGCTGCTGGTCGCCGTCGAAGGCTTCAGCTATCGCGAAGCGGCGCAGATTCTGGACGTACCGGTTGCCACTGTCATGGGTCGCTTGTCGGCTGCACGTCAGCGGCTGGGCGTGCAGTTCGACGTGACGCCGCGTCGTCGCGGCACTGCCGCCATTGGCGAAACGCCGACTTGAGGGTGACGACCCGATGGTGATCTCCGATCAGATTCTTCTCTCCTATGTGGACGGCAGCCTGACCGAGGAGGCTGCGTCCAAGGTCGAAGCTGCGATCGCGACTTCGCCGGACATCGCCGCGCGCGTGGAGGCGTTGTACGCGTCCGATCTGCCGTTCCAGGACGCATACGAGGCCTGTTTCACTGCGCCAGTCCCGCCGGAACTGGTGTCGACGGTGCGCACGCTGGTGCGCGGACGCACGACGCTGGATGTGCCGTCGCATGTCGCCAGCGCCAACGATGCGCGCTTTATGAGGACTGGGCGCAATGGGCGTGACGGGCGGGCAGGGCGACGAGTGCATGTTCGCAGTCCGGGCACGGTTCCGCGCCGCAGTTTGCTCGATCGCGAGTTCGATGAGTCGACGTCGTTCGACAGTCAGCGCCCACGCGTCATCTGGTGGCAGATCGGTGGGTTTGCAGCGGGCGCGACCGCGTTCGCCGTGCTGGTTGCCAGTGCCGGTGCGCGCTTTCTGACCGAAGGCTCTGCGCCGACGCCCATGCCCCAGATGCCCATCTCGCGCGCCATGTCCGTCGCGGGCAATCTGGACGTCGACAGCGTGGCGGTGTCGCCGCCTGAGGCCGCCAACGCGTGGCACGGTTCGTACGAGCCGTGGGTGCGCGCTTTTGTTTCGTATCAATCGCTCTTTGCCAGAGCGACCCTCGATCCGCTCGACGACGAAGCGGCCGAGGCCATCGCCACGGTGCGCGCCATCCGCCACCGCGACGACATTCCACTGGTCGTGCCCGATCTGCGCCGCGCCGGGATGGAGTTCAAGCGCTTGCAGCGCTTGCAGTTCGACGGCCGTGCCGTCGTTCAGATGGCTTATCTGCCCCGCGAAGGGCCGCCCGTGGCAATCTACGTCGTGAAGGACACGCGTCTGGCGCACGGCCCCTCCGCACAGACCATTCCCCCCATGGATACGGTGACCTGGCGCCGCGACGGGCAAATGTTCGCGCTGGTTTCCCAGGCCGGGTCGAGCGATCTGCTGCCGATTGCCCGCGCGCTCGCCAACGACGTCGTGCCGGTGCTTTACGACGGCGGCACCACGCCGCCGGGGCTGCAAGCCAACGGGGTCTTGCAGCCGTTCACCGACGCGATGGCGGACGCCCCCCTTTCAAAGACTTATGAATCTCGCTGATTTTTCGTCCCCTGCATTTTTCTTCGATAACCCTTATCCCATCTAACCCCGACCGGTTCGATATCCGGCGCGAGAACCACGGCCGGTTGATCTCGTTCAGTGCGGGCATCCACCACTGTCTCGGCGCACGGCTCGCGACGGCGACGCTGCAAATCGCGCTCGACAAGCTGCTCAGCAGCTTCCCGAACCTGACGATCACCGGTCTGGACGACCTGCGCTGGCACCGCCGTCATAGCCTGCGCGGCGTGGCGTCGTTGATGGCGGATTACTGAAGACGGACGCACTGGCCGCGACCGCTCTACGGTCTCGGTCCGGTCGTCAAAAGCGAAGCGGCCCGTCACCTCACTCCGGTGATGGGCCGCTTTGTCCTGTGATGCCGGTTCGGACGCGGTTACGGGTCGATGTGCGAAGGTGCGTCCGTGTCGTACACGGCGTAGAGCTTGGTGTAGCCCTTCGATTCGAACACGCCCGTCCAGCCCTTGGGCAGGGTGACCGCTTCGCCTGGACCGGCTTCCACGACCGTGCCGTCGCTTGAGGTGAACTTCGCGCCGCCGCTCAGGAACACCAGCAGCTCGGTGTAGGGATAGCCGGGGGCCGAGCGGATCTCTTCGCGTACGGGGCCGGACTTGAACACACCGGTCTGGAACGCCTTGTCGGGCGAGGTGAAAGTGGTGACGTCGACGGTGTCGTTGCCGTCTTCGTTTTCATGCACGGCATCGTCGCGCTCGAAGACCGGGCCAGCCAGTTCCTGCTTGTTCACCTTGACGGGGTGGAGCGCTGCGGCGTTTGCGTCACCGGCATAAATCGCGAAATACAGCGCAAACATCATCAGCGCGACGGCGGCCTTGCGTGCCGTTCCATGGGTCCTGCGTTGCAGCATATCGTTGTCTCTGTTGTCGTTATCGATTTTCGTCTGCCCTGAATGGCGCGTGCGCTGCCGGACGTCGGGCGTCCGCCAGCGGGCCGGGCGAGAGCTTATCAATCGCGAGAGACTTCAGGCAAGGACTGTGTGAGCGAGGCGACGCCTGTGGCGCGCGTACTACGGACCGGGCTTCGCGAGCGCTGAGGGCGTGCGCCAAGGCAGTAGCCGCCACCGTACACGGCGCGCAGCACCAGACCGTGTTCGCCGCGCAGGCCAAGCCGGTTACGCAGGAGATAGACATGCTGCTCGATGCTGCGCGCCGCCGAGGCTTCGTCGCTGCGCCAGATCAGAGAGGCGATGCGCGCGCGGCTCACCCGCATGTCCGGGGCCGAGAAGAGCAGCCACGCCAGCGCGAACTCTCGGGCCGTCAGTTCGACGTCGATGCCGCCGACCGACACCGTGTCGCGGCCACGGTCGAGCCGATAGGCCCCGACTTCGAGCAGGTCGTCGCTGCGTGCCGCGTTGGCCGACGCACGCCGGTGCAGCGTGGTCGCCAGACGCGTCTGCAACTCGGCCACGTCCACGGGGAAGGGCAGCACGTCGTCGCACCCGGCGCGGAACGACAGGTCGAGCATCCACGACGGCGTGCCGAAGCCGATGACCAGCGCGCCGACGCTGCGCGTGCCGCGGCGGCGGGCGAGAACGCCCTGCAAGTCGAGAGGGCCGAGTGCGGCATCGACGAGTGCCGCCGTGTAGGGAATGCGTGAGGCGGCCACAAGATACTGGGCGGCGTCGTCAAAGCGCTGGCAGTCGCCGTCGGCGCTGAGGCGTTGGCGAATGGCCTCGAAGAGCCCGATGTCTGACGTAAGAACTGCAAACTTCACTTCATGCTCCTGTGCCGAACTCGAATTCGTTGTTTCATGCATCTGGCGCGCCCGAGCGCAAAATTGTCGGGAATCGCGTTGTCATGCTTAAAACACTTCAGTCCGGCAAAAGAAACTTGAGGAATTTGCATCGGCCTGTTGAGGGCTTGCTGCATCGAGACGCAATGCGTGCGGATGCTAGTTGACGTAAACGGAAAGTCCTAAAGTCGACGCCCAACGTTGGGGCAATGCGCTTCGATTTGGGGCGGGGCGATCTCCGCCGCCATGTGCCATTGGTACATCGGGCGCAAGTGGGCTCAGGCGCGCTCAGATGGGCTCAGTCGGCCAGCAGTTCGACCATGCGCTGCTTCGTGTAGTCGACGAACGCCTGTGCGAGCCTTGAGGGCGGATGCTGCGTGGAGGTGACCAGCGAGAAGCCGGACATGACGACCGGCTCGAACGGTTTGACCAGCACCCGACCGGCCGCATAGCGGGCCGTGACCTGGTCGATGATCGCCACCCCAGCGCCATGCTGAACTAGCACGCATATCGCTGCCGACAGCTGGGATTCTGCGCTCATCACCCGGTCGATCTGCCGCTCTGCGAAGAGCCGGTCGATATACATCCGGTTATCGAATTCCTTCGGATAGGAAATGAACGACTCGTCGCGCAGGTCTTCGGGGCGGATCACGTCGCGGTCCGCAAGGCGATGACCTAGCGGCAGGATGCAGCGCATGGGCGCGCGGTGCAGCGTCTCGACATTGACGCCCGCGTGCGTGAGCGGGTGCGCGATGAATCCGACATCGCAACGTCGCCCGACCACCATATCCACCACGATGCTCGACGCATGAATCAGCAGCGTCGTGCTCACGCCGGGATGCTCGCGCATGAAGCCCGTCAGCGTGGTGGGCAAGAACTCCAGCGCCAGCGCAGGTGCGCCTGCGATGTGCAGCGAGCCGCGTCGCAGCGATTTGATCTGCTCGGCAGTCTGCGCGATGCGGTCGATGCCCGCAAACGAGCGCTCCACTTCCTCGAACAGCACCATCGCCTCGGGGGTGGGGTTCAGGCGGCCGTTGCTCCGGTCGAATAAGGAAAACCCTACGTCGGCTTCCAGATCGTTGATCAGACGCGTGACGGCGGGTTGCGAGATGTGGAGCATGTCCGCCGCGCGGGTGACCGTCTGACGCAGGATCAGCGCGCGAAATGCCTCCAACTGCCGGATCTTCATCGAAGCTTGTCTCCGCTACCCCATAACATTTACGTATGGCTGAGCAAAAAAATGTGATTTGACCGTGCGTGTGTCGAAAATGACCCTACGAAAACCACGCAATAGTTTCAGTTTTTTTCGTAATGCCGGGCCATAACATCACATAAAACTGCATCATGCAAGGAGCTTCCCGATGAAGACTGTCGTCCCCCAAACGCTTCGCAAGCTTGGCCGTGCCGCCGCGATTTCTGTCGGTGCGGGACTGGTTTTTGGTGCTTCCGCCGCGCATGCCGATACGACGCTGTACGTCGGCGCGTATGGCGGTTCGTTCGAACAGATGCTGAAGAAAGACGTCATTCCCGGCTTCGAGCGGGCTAACCCAGGCACCAAGGTTGTGATCGTGCCGGGCGACTCGACGACGACACTCGCGAAGCTTCAGGCGCAAAAGGGCAAGGCTGGCATGGATGTGGTCTTCCTCGACGACGGCCCGATGTATCAGGCCATCCAGATGGGCTTTTGCGGCAAGCTCGCCGACGCGCCGGTCTATCAGGATCTCTACGACATCGCGAAGTTCAAGAACGGCAACGCCGTGGCGGCCGGTCTGATTGCGACTGGTATCGCCTACAACACGCGCCTGTTCCAGGCGAAGGGATGGACCGCGCCGACGTCGTGGAAGGAACTCTCCGACCCGAAGTACAAGGGCAAGCTCGTGATGCCGAGCATCAAGAACACGTACGGCCTGCATGCGCTGCTCGTCGAATCGAAGCTTAACGGCGGCAGCGACAGCAACATCGATCCGGGCTTCAAGGAGATGGAGAAGATCGCACCGAACGTGCTGTCGTTCGATCCGTCGCCCGGCAAGATCGCCGAACTGTTCCAGGCCGACGAAGTTGCGCTGGCCGTGTGGGGTAACGGCCGCGTGCAGGCGCTGCGTCAGCAGGGCATTCCGGTGGAATTCGTCTACCCGAAGGAAGGCGCGGTCGCGCTGGGCATGGGCATGTGTGCGGTCGACAAGTCGGCCAACGATGCGCTCGCGCAGAAGTTCATCCAGATGATTCTCTCGCCGCAGACGCAGGCCGTTCTGGCCGAAAGTCAGGGCGTCGCACCGTCCAACAAGAAGACCCAGTTGTCGATGGCCATCGCCGCGCGCGTCCCGTCACCCGCACAGATCGACAAGCTCGTGCGGGTCGACTGGGATGTCGTGAACGCCAAGCGCGCCGAATGGACGCAGCGCTGGAATCGTCAGATCGAGCGCTAAGCGATCAAGTGAATTCGGAGTCGAGCGGCAAGGAGACCACAAGCGACATGAGCACCAGCACCCCCTACTTACGCGTTGAAAATCTCGGCAAGCGCTTTGGCGACACGGTGGCGGTCGAAGGCGTCGATCTCGCGATTGCGCAGGGCGAATTTATTTCCCTGCTGGGTCCGTCGGGCTGCGGCAAGACCACCACGTTGCAGATGATCGCGGGTTTCGTTGCCCCGACGTCCGGGCGGATTGTGCTCGAAGGCCGCGACCTCACGCCTGTGCCGCCGGAAAAGCGCGGGCTGGGCATCGTCTTCCAGAGCTACGCGCTGTTTCCGCACATGACGGTAGCGCAGAACGTGGCGTTCGGTCTGGACATGCGACGCGTGGACGCCGCCGACAAGCAACGCCGCGTGAAGGACGCGCTGGAGCTGGTGCATCTCGGTGCGCATGCCCAACGCTATCCCCGCGAACTCTCGGGCGGACAGCGTCAGCGCGTGGCGCTGGCGCGGGCGATGGTCATCGCACCGCCCGTGCTGCTGCTCGACGAACCGCTCTCGAATCTCGACGCCAAGCTGCGCGAACAGATGCAAGACGAATTGCGTTCGATTCAGCGCAAGGTCGGCACGACCACGATCATGGTTACGCACGATCAGGCCGAAGCGCTCGCGATCAGCGATCGCGTGGTGTTGCTCAACGCGGGGCGTGTGGTTCGCATCGACACGCCACACGAAGTGTACGAAGACCCGCGTGCGACGTTCGCCGCCAACTTCATCGGGCAGACCAATCTCATCACCGGCCAGCTCGATGTGCGCGGCGGCGTGGCGCTGCTGGAAGTGCAGGGACTGCGGCTGGTGGTGTCGCCGGCGCAGGCAGGTCTCGCGGCGTCGGAGGCCGCGAACGCGTCGGTCACGTTCTGTCTGCGTCCCGAGCGAATCCGACTGACGTCGGCGAGCGCCGGACGTGTGCCGGGACGTGTCGCACAGCGCAGCTTCCACGGCAATCACTGGGTGCTCACCGTCTCGACCGCGCTGGGTGAGTTGCGTGTGCTCGTGTCGAACGACGGTGCGGTCGCGGCCAACGACGGTGACGCCGTCGGTCTCGACTGGGCCGACGACGCCCTGCGTCTCGTGCAGGAGAGCGCATGAACGCCGCGACGTCTACGCCACCGGGTGTGCCGAGCGTGGAGACTGCGAAGCCCGCGACATCGGTATCGCCTGAGGTCGCCGCTCAGCGTCGCTCGGCATGGACGCTGGTCGCCCCCGCAACGCTGTACTTCCTCGTGCTGCTGGCCGTGCCGCTCGTGCTGACGTTCGTTCTCAGCCTGCACGGTTTCGACCCGAATTCGGGCGGTATTCTGCCGACGGTGTCGTTGCAGCATTACGTCGACATTCTCACGGACAGTTACTTCTACGAGATCTTCCTGCGCACGTTGCTGCTGTCGGTCGGCGTGACGCTGCTGTGTGTGCTGATCGGCGTGCCGGAAGCGTATTTCCTGTTCCGCATGCGCGATCCGTGGCGCTCGCTCTGTCTGGTGCTCGTGCTCGGTCCGCTGCTGATCTCGGTCGTCGTCCGCACGCTCGGCTGGTCGATTCTGCTGGGCCGGGAAGGGCTGATCAATGCCGTGCTCACGAAGCTCGGCCTGATCGACCATCCGTTGCAAATGCTGTTCACGATGGGGGCGGTCACGGTGGCGCTGGTGCATGTGCTCGTGCCGTTGCTGGTGCTGTCGGTGTGGACGTCGCTCACGCGGCTGGACCCTGCCGTGGCGCATGCGGCACGCTCGCTCGGCGCCGGACGTGCGACGGTGATGTGGCGCGTGGTGCTGCCCCAGATTACGCCGGGCATTCTCTCGGGCAGCCTGATCGTGTTCGCGCTCACGGCGAGCGCCTTCGCGACGCCCGCGCTCATTGGCGGACGCCGTCTGAAAGTCGTGGCGACCACCGCGTACGACGAATTCCTCGGCACGCTGAACTGGCCGCTGGGCGCGGCGATTGCCATCGTGCTGCTCGTCGTCAACGTGCTCATCATCAGCGGATACAACCGCGCACTCGAGAAGCGCTTCACGCGTCGTCTCGGCTGACGGGAGGCCATCACATGAATCAGCTCGACTCCCAGTACGATCGCAACGGCGCGGGCGCGTTGGCGTTCCACGTGCTGTTTCTGGTCTTTATCCTCGCGCCGCTGGTCGTCGTGTGTCTGGTGGCGTTCACGCCGGACAACTTCCTCTCGATTCCGACGAAGCACTTCTCGCTGCGCTGGTTCGAATCGCTCATGAGCGACGAGGACTTTCAGTCGGCTTTGCGCACGAGTCTGTGGCTGGGCGTGATGTCGGCGACGGTGTCGACGGCGCTTGCCGTGCCCACCGCCATGGGACTGGCGCGCTATCGGTTTCCGGGGCGCGACGCGATCAACTCGTTTCTGCTCTCGCCGCTGATGATTCCGCCGGTGGTGCTGGGTATCGCGTTCCTGCGTCTGTTCACGCTGCTCGACATGGGCGGCTCGTTCGAGAGTCTGGTGGCATGCCACGCGTTGCTGATCTTCCCGTATGCGCTGCGCCTGATCATGGCGGCGCTCGTGGGGCAGGCAGACGAGGGCGAGCGTGCTGCGCGCTCGCTGGGTGCAGGGCGGTGGACGACGTTCCGCCGCGTCACGCTGCCCGCGATTGTGCCGGGCGTGGCGGGTGGCTGGGTGCTGGCGTTCATCAACAGCTTCGACGAACTGACGGCGACGATTTTCGTCACGTCGCCGGAGACGATCACGTTACCCGTGCGCATCTACATGAACATGAGCGAGACGGTCGATCCGAGCGTGGCCGCAATTTCCACGTTGCTCATCGGGGTGACGCTGGCGGTCATGCTGATCCTCGACCGCATCTACGGATTGAACAAGGTTCTGGTCGGAAATCACTAAAACATGCAAAAGACATACGATATCGCTGTCATCGGCGGTGGCCTCGTCGGGATGGCAATCGCCTACGGGCTTGCCAAGCGCGGACAACGCGTCGTCGTTTGCGATGGCGAAGACAACTCGCTCAGAGCCGCGCGCGGCAACTTCGGGTTGGTCTGGGTACAGGGCAAGGGAGGCACCTGCACCGACTATGCACGCTGGTCGCTGCACTCGGCGAACACCTGGCAGGGCATGGCCGACGAGTTGTTCGCGCGCACCGGTGTGGACGTCGGCTTTCAACGTCCCGGCGGTTTCAACATCGCACAGACGGCCGAGGAACTGGCCGTCAAGGTGCAGAGCATGCGCCAGCTCAAGGAAGCCGAGCCTGCGCTGGTCTATGAAGTCCTCGATCACGACGCATTGGCCGAACGTCTGCCCGCCATCGGCCCCGACGTGTTTGGTGCGATCTATTCGCCGAACGACGGGCATGTGAGCCCCTTGTACACGCTGCGCGCGCTGTTCGCGGCGTTCGAGCAGGTCGGCGGCGAGTACGCGCCGAATCAGCGGGTGACGGACATCCGTCAACTGGGCAGCGGTGCGTTTCGCGTGAGCATGGGCGATACGTCGTTCGAAGCCGGGCGCGTCGTGCTTGCCGCCGGGCTGGGCAATCGCGATCTCGCGCCGATGGTGGGGCTGAGTGCGCCGGTCAAGCCGCTGCGCGGACAGATCGTCGTGACGGAGCGGGTCAAACCGTTCCTCGACTATCCGACGATTTACGTGCGCCAGACCGTCGAAGGCTCGGTCATGCTCGGCGACTCGGCGGAGGACGTCGGCTTCAACGACGGCGTGACGCCGGACGTACTCGCCGACATCGCGCGACGCGGCATTGCGCCGTTCCCCATTCTCAAGAATGTGCGCGTCGTGCGCGCGTGGGGCGCGTTGCGTGTGATGACGGGCGACGGCCTGCCGATCTACGAGGCCTCGGAATCTTGTCCGGGGGCGTTCCTCGCGACCTGCCACAGCGGCGTGACGCTTGCCGCCGCGCATTGTGAAACCATCGCGCCGTGGATTCTCGGCGCTGAGCGCCCCGCGCTTCTGGACCATTTCTATGCCAAACGTTTCGCTGCTTAAGTCGCTGGCGCGCAAGGATAGCGCGACGGTGCGGATGTTTATCGACGACATGCCGGTCGATGTACCGACGGATATGAACGTGGCGGCCGCCTTGCTCTTCTGCGGCGTGACGGCGTGCCGCACCACGCCCGTGACGGGCAGCGAGCGCGCACCGTTCTGCATGATGGGTGTGTGCTTCGATTGCCTCGTGGAGATCGACGGTGTCCCGAACCGGCAGGGCTGCATGACGCCCGTGCGCGAGGGAATGCGAGTGCGCCGCATGGATGGCGCGAGGAGTGTGGCATGAGTTCGATGCGTGTGGATTTGTTGGTCGTCGGCGCCGGTCCTGCGGGACTCGCGGCTGCGCTTGAAGCGAAGCGTCATGGTCTGACGCCGCTCGTCGTCGATGAGAACAGCCTGCCCGGCGGGCAGATTTACCGTAGTGTGAGCCGCTCGCCGCTGGCCGATCCGGGCGTCCTCGGTCCGGACTACCTGCGCGGACGCGCACTCGTCGATGCCTTTACGGAAGCAGGCATTGCCTATTGGCCGCAAACGCTTGCGTGGCAGATCAGCACCGACAAGCGTGTCTCGGTGACGCGGCAGAGCGCGGGCGGCGGGACATTGCAGATCGAAGCGGGGGCCATCGTGCTGGCAAGCGGTGCGCAGGAGCGCCCATTCCCGATTCCGGGGTGGACGTTGCCCGGCGTGATGGGCGTGGGGGCGGCGCAGACGTTGCTCAAAGCGTCGGCGCTCGTGCCGGATACACCGGCGGTGCTGGCCGGGTGCGGGCCGCTGTTGTATCTGTTCGCGTGGCAGTTGATCAACGCCGGTGTGCCGGTGCGCGCCATTCTCGATACCGCCGAGCCGGGCGCACGCCGTGAGGCCCTGCGTCACGCGGGCGGGGCATTACGTGCACCGTCCTATCTGATGAAGGGCCTCAAGCTGCTGCGTGCGATTCGTGCTGCGGGCGTTCAACACGTGAAGCATGTGACGTCGCTGCGCGTGCTCGGCGCGACGCAGGCCGAGGCCATCGAATACGTTGTGGACGGCAAGGCGCAACGCATCGATACGGCACTGGTGCTGCTGCATCAGGGCGTGATTCCGAACACGCAGGTCACGCGCTCGATCGGTTGCGAACATGAGTGGGACGAAGCGCAGTTGTGCTGGCGGCCAAAGACCGATCCATGGGGCGAGACGAGTGTGTCAGGCATTTTTGTCGCGGGGGACGGTGCGGGCATCGGCGGTGCGCTGGCGGCTGAGCCGTCCGGGCGTCTCGCGGCCACGCAGGCCGCTGCGATGCTCGGCAAACTCGACACGGCAAAGCGCGATTCGCGTGCGCTGTCGTTGCGCCGCGAGCTGGCGTCGCACACGTCGATTCGTCCGTTCCTCGACGCGCTTTACCGACCGGCAGACGGTTTCCGTGCCCCGGCCGACGACAGCACCATTGTGTGCCGTTGCGAGGAGGTGACGGCGGGCGACGTGCGTCGTATGGCGGGCCTGGGTTGCGTCGGCCCGAACCAGACCAAGAGCTTCTCGCGCTGCGGCATGGGCCCGTGTCAGGGCCGCCTCTGCGGTATGACCGTCGCCGAGTTGCTGGCGCAGGCGCAAGGCTGCGCGGTGCCGGAAGTGGGCTACTACCGCATCCGTGCGCCGATCAAGCCGGTCACGCTGGGCGAACTCGCCTCGGCCGTCGACGCCCCCGAATTCCTGAGCGAACGAGCAGGTTTCCCCAAGTAGGCGAGACGGCTCGCACCTCACGCCTGCTACTTTTTATTCCGCTTCTTATTCCTTTTGGGAGACGCAGTAATGAGCGACATTCAACGCCATCACACGAATGCACGGATGAGCCGTGTCGTGGTGCATAACGGCACGGTCTACATCGGCGGCCAGACGGCCGACGACCGTAGCCAGGACATCACCGGCCAGACGCAGCAGGTGCTGGCCAAGATCGACGGTTATCTGAAGGACGCTGGCATCGACAAGTCGCGGTTGCTGTCGGCGCAGGTGTGGCTCAAGGACATCGAGTCGGATTTCGCCGGTATGAACGCCATGTGGGATGCGTGGACGAGCCCGGGCAACACGCCGACGCGTGCGACGGTGGAGTCGCGTCTGGCTGCGCCGGACCTGCTCGTCGAAATCGCCGTGATTGCGGCAGCGAATTAAGTTGAAAGACCGCGGCTGACCGTACCGCGTTCAGGAGAAAGGCCCGCCAGTCGTTGCGGGCCTTTTTTCTTGGAGCCGCAATCAGGCCCAAATCAACGCACTGGTGAATTTGTTGCGTCTGTGGATTGATCCCTATGCGTGTCTGGAAGCGGTGTCGCGCAGGCATAATGCGCGGGTCGGCAGGTTGCATGTGGCAAGTCAGAGCCTTGTATCTTCGTCTTCGTGATGGTTAGCTACCGTCACATGAGGTGAAGTGAGCATGTTTGGAGCCTGAAGGCTTGGACCTTGCTGTGGAGATAATGCCCTTCGCCTCGCCCTCACCAGCACAGACACTGAACGGTAGCCAAGGGCGTGGACCCTGTATGTACAAGGCAAGTGGGTGAGTTGGTATTGATTCCTCGATTAAGGATCAAATTGATGTTCTACCTCGGTATTGATGTTGCCAAAGCCAAGCTGGATTGCTGCCTGCTGGACATGACAAACGGCAAGCGTAGTACGAAGGTTGTTGCCAATAGCCGCGCCGGCCTAACCGATCTGTTGGGCTGGTTGGGCAAGAGACACACCGAGCCGAGCCACGTACATGTCGCGCTCGAAGGTACCGGCTGGAGTTGACCCTGTAAAACCGGACACACCATCACACTAAGGTTGCTGAATCCATCGAGCGCCGGAACTCGCGAGGCGAGCGGTATTTCAGCGCGCTATGGGGGTGCTTCTCGTTGTAATGCTCAAATGCAATGGCCAGATTGTGAGCAGCGGTTGCAGCATCCGGCTTCGGCATGAAGGCGACGTAGTCGCGCTTCATCGTTTTCACGAAGCTCTCGGCCATGCCGTTACTTTGCGGACTGCACACGGGCGTGGTCAATGGCTTTAGTCCGATGTTCATCGCAAACCGGCGCGTATCGTCAGCCGTATAGCCCGAACCATTGTCGCTCAGCCACTCGATTTCGGACGGCGTATGCACCTCGTTGCCGAACCGATTTTCCACTGCGGCCAGCATCACGTCGCGCACAATGTCGCCGCTGTGGCCTGCTGTCGTCGCCGCCCAGCTCATCGCTTCTCGGTCGCAGCAATCCAGCGCAAACGTCACACGCAGCGGCTCGCCGTTGTCGCAGCGGAACTCGAAGCCGTCCGAGCACCATCGCTGATTGCTGCGCGCGACGGCCACTTTGCCATCATGTCGACGGTGGGCTCGCGGCGCAATCGGTCGGCGCTGCGTCAGCAGCCCATGCGTTCGCATGATGCGATAAATGCGCTTGGCATTGAACGGCGCCAGTCCAACTGCAACGCGCTCGTTGCGCAACGTGCCCCAAACCCGCCGGTAGCCATAGCTGGGCAAATCGCCGACGACACGGCGGATTTCCTCGACTACAGTTTCGTCGTCGGTCGGCCTTGATTGCCGGCCATCGCGCCACGTCGCCGGACGCGACAGTCGTGCCGATACGTTCGAGCGCGACACGCCGAGAACTTCACAGACCAGTTTCACTGGCCGTCCTCCGGCAGCAAGGGCGAGTGCGCTATCCATTTTTTTGCTCGGCTGTATTCAACTGCTTCCCGGAGAATCTCGTTCTCCATTGTTTTTTTGCCGAGCATCCGTTGCAGCTCGCGAATCTGCTTGAGCGCATCAGCCAACTCCGATGCCGGAACCACTTCTTCGCCAGCCTTGACCGCTGACAGGCTACCGTCCTGGTACAGCTTGCGCCAGTGGAATAGCTGGTTCGGGTTCACGCCGTAATGGCGCGCGACCATTGAAACCGATTTTCCCGGTTCGAAACTCTCGCGAACCATCGACAGTTTCTGCTCCGCCGTCCAGCGACGCCGGCGCTCTGGGCCCGTCAACACTTCCATCACTTCCTGCTTGGTGTTAGTCAAAAACACAGTCTTATGCCTACCCGTTATTGTAAGTGGGTCGCTGTGTCCGGTGTTTCATGGGGCCGCTCCACCGGCGTCTATCACGAGATGGCCGCGTGTGGCCTGCACGATGCCGGGCTCTCCGTGTCTGTCGTTAATCCTGCGCAGGTGCGTGCTTTTGCGACGGGAATGGGCGTGCGCACGAAGAACGACATGGTAGACAGCCACGTGTTAGCGCGCTTTGCGATGCACGCACAGCCAATGCGCTGGAGTCCTCCAGCGCCCGAGGCTCGCATACTTCAAGCACTGATGGCGCGCCGTGAAGCGCTTGCACAAGATCTTCAGCGTGAGCGCAACCGGCATGAGAAAGCGGAAATCACGGCTCCAACGGCGCTAGTCCTGCATTCGATTCTCGAGACGATCGAGTTTTTGGAGCGCCATTTAGCCAGCCTGCAACGCGAGATCGATGATCACATTGCTGCCCATCCGGGCCTTAAAGCAAACTTGATGCTGCTGCAAAGTATCCCGGCAGTTGGCCCTCAGGTAGGCCGCACGCTGCTTGCCATCATGCACGCGCGCCACTTCGATTCTGCAGAACAACTTGCGGCGTATCTCGGCCTGGTGCCGGTGCAGAGGCAGTCGGGATCGTCGATCCAGGGCCCTTCACGTTTATCGAAGGCCGGGCCGCCCAAGGTACGGGCAACTCTCTACATGGCGGCCGTCGTCGCTAAACGCTATAACCCCCACATCAAGGCATTGTGTGAACGCTTGGCAGCGCGTGGCAAATCCACCATGTCTATACTCGGCGCTGCAATGCGTAAGCTTGTGCATCTGTGTTTCGGCGTTCTGAAGACACGACAGCCTTATCGGGCGAACTACGTCGCAATCGCTTGACGGGCAAGACGGTATCTCCGTAGTTGTTCACCGCAATTTCACCCCAACCGCCTCAGACGTTGGCGACATGACGGATCCATCGAGCGAGCAGATCACGCGATCCCAGGCCCAGAGGGGGCGGGACTTCTCTCGTCGCGTGTTGGGGTTGCGCAGTCTGGGATGCGCGCTGAGCGCCATCGCCGTCTTTACGGCCATCCGGCATACGGGCGCTTCGCATATCGGTTATGGGATCTGGGCGCTCAATGCGTTTCTCTGGCCGACATTCGCCCACGCCATCGCCATGTCGTCGGCCGATCCGGTATCTGCCGAGCGACGAAATCTGCTGTGCGACTCGGCTTTCGGCGGTGGCTGGGTGGTGGCGATGCAATTCGGCGGCGTGCCGTCGGCCGTGCTGGTGTCGGTGCTGCTGATGCACAA
Source organism: Pandoraea oxalativorans (assembly GCF_000972785.3). Taxonomy (NCBI): domain Bacteria; kingdom Pseudomonadati; phylum Pseudomonadota; class Betaproteobacteria; order Burkholderiales; family Burkholderiaceae; genus Pandoraea; species Pandoraea oxalativorans. Next base: position 3,520,664 of record NZ_CP011253.3, on the reverse strand, counting down.
CGCGTCCGCAGGCGGATACCGGCTGTTACGCGATGGCATTCTGGCCATGCTGGTCGGCGGCATTCTGACGGGGACAGTGCTGGGCTTCACGATCCGAACGGACATTCCTTTCTCGGAGCTGGTCGCGAGCCTGCCGTTGTTGCTGATCTATCCAACACTGGTCGGACTCACGAGCTATCGTCTGGCGAAGCGGCTCTCAAGGAGCGAGCGGACGCTGCGCCGGATCAGCGATCAGGACGATCTGACGTCGCTGCTCAACCGCCGCTCATGGATGCGCGCGCTCACGAATTGCTTCGCGCAGAAGCGGCTGGGGCGCACGGGGACCGCGAGCATCGCGCTTATCGATATCGACGGGTTCAAGGAAATCAACGACCTGCACGGCCATCTTCAGGGCGACTCGCTGATCCGGATTCTCTCCGACGTGCTGGCGACCGAACTGGGCAGTCACGACATCAGCGGCCGCTATGGCGGCGACGAATTCTGCGTGTTGTTCGACGGGCAATCCGCCGAGAAGGCGCGCCGGAAGCTGGAAAAAGTGTGCGCGGTGTTTTCAGGCGCGACCGAGGGACTGGATTCGGTGCGCACCGTGACATTGAGCGCAGGCGTGGCGAACTACACAGTGAATCTCGTTTCGCCCACGGCGTGGCTGGCGATGGCCGACCACGCGTTGTACACCGCCAAGCGCTCGGGGAAGGACCGGATCGTGATTGCCGATATCGACGTGGGCCTGGACGGGGTCTTGTTGCGCTAGCGGTATCGTGGCTTACCGGCGCAGCGGCGTCGCCACTCAGGCAGGCTCTTCGGTCGTGCCGCTGATCCACGGCGTGAGAGCCTGACGGGCGTCCTGCATCATGAAGTTCACGAGCGTCGTGGAGACCCCCAGCGACTGAGCGATCTCGCGCTGCGTGCAATCCTGAAAGTAATACATCTCGAACACCGTGCGGGTGCGCTCGGGAAGTGTCTTGAGCCGCTCGAGCATGCCGCCGATCATCTGGCGCGCCGTGACCTGCGCTTCCGGCGAGGCGGCACGATCGGGCATGTCGATGGCTTCGTCTTCCACCGTAAACACCCGATTCTCGATTTGCTGACGGCGGTAGCCGTCCAGCGCCAGATTGCGCACGACTTGCATCACGTAGCTGGCCGGATGCCGGACCGGGCAGGCGCTACGCGCGTCGCAAAGCTTGATGTAGGCGTCTTGCACGACGTCTTCGGCACGGCAGGGACATCCGAGAATGCGCATCGCCAGTCCCACCAGCGCCCGCCGGTGCGTCACGAAGATCTGACCCACGAGACCGTCCTCCGTGTCGGTGCCCATTGGCGTCCAGCCGGGGCACCCGGCGTAACTCAACTGCTCGCTCATGCTTTTGCCTCCAGATCGGCATCGAACGCACAGCTGTGTGACAAAGCGACGGACGAACGCCGCCGGGAACGACGCTTGGCGCGCATTCCGACACAACGGTGCAGGGAGAAACGACAGGACTGCAGAACTTCTGTTGCATCGCCATGACAGACAATGGGGTTACCACTTTCTACAGGGGATGCGCTAAATTTGACGTAAACGATAGTGAAAATGAGAATGGTTTGCAATTAATATTTTGATATGCAAGATGTCGACCGATTGGGGAGCGCGTCATTTCGTTATGCCAATGAGCTTAGCTTTGCAATTCATCAGGATTACCGATGCTGCGAGTGCCCCGGCGCGCCTGGCGCAGCGGCTGTCTGCGGATGAGCGATTGCGGCTCGGTGCGCTGCACAAAGAAGAGGATCGGGCGCGCTTCGCGGTCGTTCGGGCCACGTTGCGCGACGCGTTGGGCCGCGAGTTGGGTGTGCCGCCGGATCGGGTAGCGTTCGAGGTCGACGCGCGCGGCCGTCCGCGCCTGATCGGGGGCGGGCCGCCGGATTTCAACGTCAGCCATTCCGGGCATTGGGGGCTACTGGCCTATTCGCCCGATGTGCGCGTCGGTGTGGATATCGAACGACTGAACGCCCTTGCCGATCCGCGTTCGTCGTGGGACGTCTGCCTTCACGCGGAAGAACAGCGTGCCTTACTGATGCTGAGTTTCACACTGCCGGGGCATGGACCGCGCGCGGACGAGATATTCCATTGGATCTGGAGCCTCAAGGAGGCCATCTTCAAGGCGCTTGGCACCGGGTTGCAGGACAGCCTCACGGCGCTGAGCGTGGACGTGGACTCCGTCGCGCGTGAGGTGTCGGCGCTCGAGGGCAAATTCGATGCCGCGATCCCGTCGGCCACCGCCGGTCACGCGATTGCTTGGCGGGCGGACGACCCGGCGTTGGCCGACGCGTTGCGCGGGCTGGAACTGAGGCTGTTGCCTGCGCCACCGGGCTATTCGGCGGCATTGGCCTGGCTGCCGCAGGGGTAAATTGCGTCGGCGCTGGACCGTCTTTTAGCCAGAGGAGGGCACACACCGTGCCCTTGCAGCCTTCGCCCCCCGGTGGGCTGGACGCTTAAGGAGTGATCGATGAGTTTCGACGACGAGAATGGCATGTTCCATGTGGTCATCAACGACGAAGAGCAATACGCCATCTGGCCGGACTACCGGCCCGTGCCCGCTGGCTGGCGCGAAGTCGGGGTGACCGGTAACAAGGCAACATGTCTGGCCCATATCGAGGCGGTCTGGACGGACATGCGCCCGCGCAGCCTGCGCGAGCATCTGGCTACGCAGGGTGACGGGCGCAATGGCGTTTGAGGCGTGTCGTCTGCTGTGCCTGCCCTGTGCAGGGGGGAGCGCCACGGTGTATACGCGCTGGGCGCAGGCCGCGCCGTCATGGCTGGCAGTGCGCCCGCTTGAACTGCCGGGGCGCGGTACGCGTCATCACGAACCGTTGCAACACGACCCGCACGTGCTGGCAGACCAACTGACCGCGGAGTGTCTTGAGCAGCACATAAGGTCTGGCGCGCGCTTCGCCTTGTTCGGTCACAGTCTCGGCGGTCTGCTGGCGTTCGAGATCGCGCATCGGCTGCACGCGCGGGGTTGGTCGCCTGCTGCGCTGTTCGTGGCGGCGAGCCGTCCGCCCGCCACGCGCGACGACAGTCGCTATGCTGCGTTGCGCGACGACGCCGAGGTACTGGCCGAGATGCGCGCGCTCGGCGGCACGCCGGAAGCCCTGCTCGCCGAGCCTGAACTGATGGCGATGGTGCTGCCGGTCATCAAGGCGGATTTTCAGTTGTGCGGGCATTACCGGCGTCCGTCGCCACAGGCGCGCGCACCGCTATCCATGCCGATTCATGCATTGGCCGGACGCAGCGATGCGTTCGCGCCGGAAGTCCTTGACGACTGGCGTTGCGAGACGACCGGCGGCTATACGCGCACCGATTTCGACGGTGACCATTTCTTCGTGCGTGACGATCCAGCCCATCTGCTCGCAGTCATGGCCAATCGCCTGGCCCCGACGATGCATGCGCCGCCCTCGGCGTGCGCGCTGGCGTCGGCGCGATGAGCGAGCGTGCCGAGATGCGTGCACAGCGGTTCGCGGGCGCAGCGCAGTTCGACCTCGCGGCGAGTCTGCCCGCACCGGTGCGGCCCGAGCTAGGGCCGCTGTGTGCCGGGCTGGCCTTCGGCGCGCGCGTGCCCGACGACCTTCGCCCCGGCGATACGGTCATCGGTCTGGCCGATCTCGATCGCCACATGCCCGCCATGTTCGACGGCGTTCGTCGCCTCGTGCCCGGGGTCGAGCCACGCGCGCTCATGTCGCAGTGGAGCAAGTTCTATTTCCGGGCGGTGGCGCCGGCGGCGCTGGCGATCACCGTCGTGCATGGCCGTACGCTGACGCTCGACCCGGATGCCTGTGGCATCGTGCTGCGCGGCGGATTGCCCGTGCAGGTTCGTTTTCCCGAATCCAGTTGGACGCCGCCGCGCGAAGGCGAGGGCGATACCGTGGCCGAGCCGCCGCAAGTGCGCTTTTCGTCGCTGCTTCAGGAGCACCTGCCTGCTGCCATGGCAGCGATGCAACGGGCGGCGGGCGTTTCGACCCGTGTGCTCTGGAGCAATGCAGGCAACTTGCTGGAGTTCATCGTCGGCGAGATGCGCAAGGTGCCGTCGCTCGGCGCGCGTGCCGCCAGCGATTACGCGTGGCTTTTCGATGGCGACGCCGGTTTCGGTGAGACGTCCGACAATCCGCTCTATCGCACGGTGCGTTATGTCACGCCGCCGTCGACGGCGATGCCCGCGCCGATGCGCGCGCGTCGTGTGTGTTGTCTGCGTTATCAATTGGCGGGCAAGGGCACGCGCTGTGACGAAGCGCTGCTATGCGGATCGTGTCCGCTGATCCTGACCATGACGCCCGTGCAGCTTCAGCGGCAACTGGCGATGCAGGCGGGCGGCGCACCGCAATAGCCCACGCATCCGACTCGACCGTGGAAAACGGCACCGCAGGCCAAATCGCTGCGGTGCCGTTTTTGCATCGAGGGTGCCCGTTCATCCGGCCAGTGCGGCGACGCGCGATGCTTGGGTTGTCTGGGCCGGTGCATCGGTCTGCAAGGGCGCGCGCGAGAGCAGCGACGTTGCGATTTCGGATGAGCGCGTGGCCAGAATCGAGAGCAGCGTGTCGGACAGTCCGTGCGTCGGCTCGCAATAGCCTTGCAGATAGATGCCGGGCTGGAAGCTCTCGCGAGTACGCAGACGGTAGTCCCGCTCGCCTTCGAGGCCGTCGAGCCACGGTGCGAGGTCCGACAACAGGGCTTCATGCGTGCGGCGCTCGTAACCGGTGGCAAGCACCACGACGTCGTAATGCTGCGTCACTGGCCGTCCGGCGAGCCGCTCGTGCATATGCAGCATGATCTGGTCCCCGTCGGCGCTCGCCTCGCGGATCTCATGGCAAGCCAGCAAGGCGTGATGCCCGTGTCCGCCCACGCGCTGCTGATACAACACGTCGTAAATGCGCGCGATAAGATCGTCGTCGACCACGGCATAGTTCGTATTGCGAAACTCATCGAGAATCCGCTCGCGTTGTTCCACCGGCTGCGCATAGACGAAGTCGGTGAATTGCGGATCGAAGATTTCGTTGACGAACGGGCTGCTGTCTGCGGGTTTGAGGGCGCGGCCTCGCATGATGAGATCGACCTGCGCCTGCGGCCATTGCTCCGCGAGGTCGAGGAAGATTTCCGCGGCACTCTGTCCGCCGCCGACGACGGCGACCCGACGCGGTGTCGTCTCGCTGAGCGACGCCACGCGGGCCAGATATTGGGACGAATGGAACAAGCGCGCATGGGACGTGCGATGCAGCGGGGTGAACACTGGCGGCACATGGGGGGTGCCGCCCGCGCCGAGAATCACGTTGCCCGTGCGCCGCGTCTGCGTCTCGCCTTGCCCGTCGCGCGAATGAACTTGCAACGCTACGACTTCATCGCGCTCCAGCACGGGCTCGATGCCTGTCACCGTTTCGCCATAGGCGCATTGCCCGTGAAAGTGCGACGCGGCCCAGCGCAGATAGTCGTTGTACTCGCGCCGGGTCGGGTAGTGGCTTTGCAGGTTGATGAACGCGGACAGCCGCGCTTTCTCATGCAGATAGTTGATGAAGGTGAAGCGGCTGCGCGGATTGCGCAGCGTCGCGAGATCCTTGAGATAGGCGATCTGCATGCGGCTGTTAGAGAGCAGCATGTTGCCGTGCCAGGTGAACTCGGGCTGCTTCTCCAGAAACAGGAAGCGGGCGGGGCCGAGGCGCTGCCCGCAGTGCTCTTCGAGGGCGATGGCCAGAGCGAGATTGGACGGGCCGAAGCCAACGCCGATCAGGTCGTGTGTCACGGAATGAGGGGCAGTGTTGGTCGTCGTGGACGGTTCGGTACTTGCGTGCATGAGGGCCTCGGCAAGGTCATCAGGTGAATTCACCCGGACCCGGGATCGGGGGGGAATGCGATACAAAGCATCCGTTTCCCAGAAGACGATGAGCTTTTCTATAAATTTACCCCGGCGAAATTCGGGTAAATGCGACGGGAGAATTTTTGGTGTCCTGAATCGTCTTTGAGCGAAGGAGCCATCAACGGGCGCAAAGGCGGCGTCAGAGCCTCCCCGTCCAGGCGATCGCAGATTTCTGCCATCGCTCGTTGATTTCGTTGGTTCCGGTTTGTCTTTGTTGGTCCCTTCATCGCGATTCGTCGCCTGGCGCCCGCGAGCACACTGCGGCGTGCGGACGTGGCGGCTGATCAAACGCGGAGAGCGTCGTGTTCCTGTTTCTGTTCCTGTTGCGTGCTTCACGCTGGCTGCTTGCGGCCGCTGTAGTTGCCTCGCTCGCCTGCGGCGTGGCGAACGTCATGCTGATCGCATCGATCAATCGCGCGCTCGGTGCGCCAGCGGCGGAACTGGGCGCGCAGGCGTGGCGCTTCGCCGCGCTGGCCGTGCTCTCCATGCTCGCGCAGATGTGTGCCGGAGCGCTCTTCACACGGTTGGGGCAGCGCACGCTGGCCGAACTGCGTCGGCACGTGTCGCGCATCATCGTCAACGCGCCGCTGCGCGTCGTCGAATCGACGGGCGGCGCGCGCGTGCAGTCGGTGCTGGCCGACGACGCCAACCACGTCGCCAACTTCTTCATCGGCCTGCCGACGCTCGTCATGAATGGCGCGATTGTGATGGGATGCTTCCTGTACCTGGCGATCCTCTCTTGGCCGATCTTCCTGATGGCCTGCGTGGCGATCGGTCTGGGTGCGCTGGGCTATCACATCAGTCATACCAAAGTGATTCGGTATCTGCGCACGGCGGGGCAGCGTCAGGATGAGTTGTTCGGGCACTTCCAGACACTGGCATCCGGTGCCAAGGAGCTGAAACTCAACCGCCGTCGTGCCGACGCCTTCCTCGCGCGCGTGCTCGGCGCCGCCATCGAGGCGGTGCGCGAGAATCGCTCACGCGGCCTGACGCTGTTCATCTTCTCGGTCAGTTGGGTGCGTTTCCTGTTCTTCGCCCTCATCGGGCTGGTGCTGTTCGTGCTGGTTGGTGCGACGTCGAGCAATGCGCACGTGGCGACGGGCTACGCCATCGTGTTCCTGTACATGGTCACGCCGCTCGAAGCCATGCTCAACAACATTCCGTTGTTGACGATGGCGCGTGTCGCGAGCGAGCGCATCCAGAAGGTGACGGAGTCGATGCGTACCGAGGACGTCACGTCGTCGGATACGTCGACGACCGGTGCGCCGCTGGTGAGGCTGCATGGCATCACGCATAGCTACTACCATGAGCAGCAGGACGAAATCTTCCGCATGGGGCCGATCGATCTGACGTTCCGTCCGGGCGAGATCACTTTCCTGATCGGGGGCAACGGCAGCGGCAAAACGTCGCTGGCCAAGCTGCTCACCGGGCTTTATGTGCCGGAGAGCGGCGAAATCGTGTGGAACGGTCAGTCGGTCGACGTCAGGAATCGCGATCGCTACCGTCAGTTGTTCTCGGCGATATTCTTCGATTTCCATCTGTTCGAAACGCTGCTGGGGGCGGACGACGTGCAAACCGATCCCGCACGGATCGACGCGTTCGCCGCGCGCTGGCTCGCGCGCCTGCACCTTCAACACAAGGTCAGCGTGACGAATGGTGCCTTCTCGACGCGCGATCTCTCTCAGGGGCAGCGCAAGCGTCTCGCCCTCGTGGCGGCGTGCGTGGAGGATCGACCGTTCCTCGTGTTCGACGAATGGGCGGCCGACCAGGACCCGGTGTTCAAGGAAGTGTTCTACCGGGAAATCCTGCCCGAGCTGAAGGCGCAGGGGAAAACCGTGCTGGTGATCTCGCACGACGACCGTTACTTCTCGCTGGCCGACCGGCTGGTGAAGATGGAAAACGGTCAGTTGATCGCGGACGGCGAACCGACATCTGTCACCCCGACGTCTGCAAATCCGGTGGTGACGACAGCGAATGTAGAAAAACCGCAATCGTCCGCGTAAAGCCCTTAAATTGCGGGCACGAGGATCGTCAATGAAAGTGCGGCGCGTGTGGCGCCGCGGTTTCGTTGAGGATCCAACCATGCTCGATACGATGCTCGATGTGCGCGCCCTGCGCACCAATGGCGACCTCCCGATGGTGGTCGAACCGCGCGATGCCGGTGTGCCGATCGAGGCCGCCGCCAGTGCCCTGCATGCACTGGTGGACGAATATCTCCCGACCCACGGCGGCGTCTTGTTCCGGGGGTTCAAGGTCGACGGGGATGCGGCCTTCCGCGAGTTCGCCGCGTCTTTCGGTCATTCGCTGCTGACCTATGAGTTCGGCTCGACGCCGCGCAGCAAAGTCGCGCAAGGCGTTTATACGTCCACCGAATATCCGCCGCACCAGCACATTCCGTTGCACAACGAACAGTCGTACACGCGCGACTGGCCCATGAAGATCTGGTTCTACAGCGTGCTCACGGCGCAGGAAGGCGGTGAGACGCCGATTGCCGACAGCCGCCGCATTTATGCCCGTGTGCCGCAAGACCTACGCGAGCGTTTCGCCTCCAAGCGGCTGATGTACGTGCGCAACTTCGGTAACGGCTTCGACGTACCGTGGACGCAGGTCTTCAACACCGAAGACCGCGCCGAAGTCGAAGCGTATTGCCGTGCCCACCGCATTGCCTGCGAATGGAAAGACGATGGCGAGCTGCGTACGCGCCAGCTGTGTCAGGCCGTCGCGCAACATCCCGTGACGGGCGACTGGGTCTGGTTCAATCAGGCGCACCTGTTCCATATCTCCAACCTCGAACCCGACGTACGCGAAACGCTGCTCGACGTCGTCGGCGAAGAGGATCTGCCACGCAATGTGTACTACGGCGACGGCAGTCCCATCGAAGAAGACGCGCTCGCTACGATTCGTCACGTGCTTGAAGCAGAGAAGATCAGCTTCCCGTGGCAGAACGGCGATGTGCTGATGCTCGACAACATGCTCGCCGCGCACGCGCGTTCGCCGTTCAAGGGGCCGCGCAAGGTCGTCGTCGCGATGGCGCAGGCGCACGGGGCCGACCGCTGACGGGTCTGCCCCGACCGTCGATACATCTTCTCTGCGTCATTTACCACGCGTCGCGGCCCGTCGGCCGCCACGCGCCAGTCTTTGATTCCGTTCCTGCTTCGTGAGTCGCTACCGTCATGAACGACGCTCTTCGCTTGCCCGTCCCCTTCGGCCCTGTCTCGTCGACGGCGCCCTCTCAGGGAGCGCCTGGCGCTCCTATCGAACACATCGTCGATCTTCTGCGCGCCCGCGCCCGGCTTGAGCCGGACCGCGAGGCGCTGCGCGCCGTATCCAGCGATGAGGGCGACGGTCGGGCCCTGACCTGTGCGGGGCTCGACACGCGCGCCCGTGCGGTGGCCGCCACGCTGCAACGTCTCGCCGGTCGTGGTAAGGACGGTGCACACGGCGAGCGCGGATTGCTGCTCATGCCGACGGGACTGGATTACGTAGCGGGATTCTTCGGCTGCCTGTACGCCGGAGCAATTGCCGTGCCGGCGTTTCCGCCGGAGTCGGCGCGTCCGCAGCATCTGGCGCGCGTGCGCTCGATCCTGCACGACGCGCGCGCACGCTTCGTGCTGACCGACCGTCAGCATCGCGACGCCATGCTCGCATTCGGCGACGCCGTGCCCGAGTTGCGCGGTGTCGAGATCGTGGTGATCGATGAGATCGACGATGCGCTCGCGACCGAGTGGCAGGAGACGAGCGTCGCGCCGGGCGATCTGGCGTTCCTGCAATACACCTCGGGCTCGACGTCCACACCGAAGGGCGTGATGGTCAGTCATGCGAATCTGATGGCCAACGAAGCCGCCATCGTCGCAGGACTGGGCATGACGCGCGACGACACCATGGTGAGCTGGCTACCGCTGTATCACGACATGGGGCTGATCGGCGGGCTGCTTTCGCCGATTTACCGAGGGGCCCGTCTCGTGCTGATGTCGCCGCAGTTCTTTCTGGAGCGGCCGGTGCGCTGGCTGCGCACCATCGACAAATTCGGCGGCACCGTCAGCGGTGGCCCCGATTTCGCCTATCGCCTGTGCGCGCAGCGCATCGACGCCGCCACCATCGGCGCCCTGAACCTGAGCGGCTGGCGGCTGGCGTTCTCGGGTTCGGAACCGGTGCGACACGACACGCTGGTCGATTTCTGCGAGACGTTCGCACCTGCGGGTTTCGATCCGAAAGCGGTCTATCCCTGCTATGGACTGGCCGAGGCGACACTGTTCGTCACCGGTGGACAGCGCGGCGCAGGCATGACGGCCGCCAACTTCGCGCGCAGCGCCCTGGCTCGGCAACGGGCCGAGGCATCGGACGATCACGGGGACGACCACGCGATGCTGGTCGGATGCGGCGCCACGCCGCTCGATCACGAAGTGCGTCTGATGACGTGGAACGATTCGCCCGATGTCGCTGCGTCCGTGGTGGAGGCGGGCGGCGTGGGCGAGATCTGGGTGAGCGGGCCGAGCGTGGCACAGGGCTACTGGCGCAACGACGAGGCGAGCGCGCGAACTTTCGTGCAGGCGGACGGCAAGCGCTGGCTGCGCACGGGCGACCTCGGCTTTGTGCACGACGATCAGTTGTACGTCACGGGCCGCTGCAAGGACGTCATCATCGTGCGCGGTCACAATCTGTATCCGCAGGATCTCGAAAAGGCGGTTGAGGCCGACGTCGAACTGGTGCGCAAGGGCCGCGTGACGGCGTTTGCCGTCGACATCGACGGCGAGCCGGGTATCGGCATCGCGGCGGAAGTCGGTCGCGGCGTGCAGAAGATGGTGCCGCCGCAGACGCTCGCCGAAGCGATCGCCGTCGCGGTCTCCGACGTTTGCCAGCAAGCCGCGTCGTTCGTGGTGCTGCTCAATCCCGGCGCACTGCCCAAAACCTCGAGCGGCAAGTTGCAGCGCAGTGCCTGTGCGAAGGGCTGGCGAGACGGATCACTCGATGCATGGGCGACCTGGCAGAACGGTGCGATCGTCGGGGACGGTGCGGCCAAGGCATCGTTGAACGACAGGACCGGCAACGCGCCGACCCAAAACGCTACATCCGTCGCTACAGCCGACGCCACCTTCGACGCCACCTTCGACGCCGTCGCGCAGATCTGGCGCGAAGTGTTGGGGCGCGAGCAGATCCGTGCCGACGATCATTTCTTCCTGTGCGGCGGCAGTTCGTTGCTCGCCATGCAGGTGCTGGCGCGTGTGCATGAGCGTCTCGGCGTGAAGGCGACGCCCGCCTCGTTGTACGAACATGCGCGACTGGGCGAGTGGGTGCGAGAACTGGCGAAGCTCACGCCTGCCTCGGGTGCGCTGGCCATCGACGCCGCGTCGCAAATCCCGCCCGCGACACCCTTCGCGCAAACCCCGGACACCCGTGTTTTCCGTCAGTCCTTTGCGCAGTCCCGGCTGTGGTTCGTCCACCGTCTCGATCCGGCGAACAGCGCGGCGTATCACGTGGGCGGCCAGTTGCTCGTCAAGGGACGCTTCGACGCGAACGCGTTCTCCCGCGCGCTTGAAGCGATCACGGCTCGACACGACGCCTTGCGCACGACGTTCGACGAGCGCGACGGCGTCGCTGTCCAGATCGTGCATGCGAAGGCCAATGTCCCGTTTGTCAGCCACGATGTGTCGGGCGACGCGAACCCCGACGCCGCAGCGTCCCGGCTGACCGATGCGTTGCTGGCACAGCCGTTTTCCCTGGACGCCTGTGCACCGTGGCGGGTGGCGTCGATCCGCATGTCGGACGAGGCGCATCGAATCGTCTTCGTCCTGCATCATCTGTTGACGGACGCGTGGTCCATGACCCTGCTGATCGACGAGTTGGCCCGGGCCTACAGCGGATTCGCCAGCGGCGAGACGCCTGTGCTGGCTCCGGTGCCTGTTCAGCCTGGCGATCATGCCCATTGGCAGCATGACCGCGTCGATGGCGAGGCGCTCGGTCGTCAGCTCGACTGGTGGCAGACGCGTCTGCCGGAACCGTCGCCGGTGCTCGCGTTGCCGGTCGACCGCGCGCGCGGCGCCTTGCGCTGCGGCGCGGGGCAAACGCTCGCGTTCGAATTCCCGGCGGGTCTCACGCGCGACGTGTTGACCTACGCCGCACAACGCAAGGCGACGCCGTTCGTCGTGCTGGCCGCGTCGTTCCAATGGCTGCTTCATCGTTATGCTGGCGAGACGGATATCCGCGTGGGCGTGCCGATTGCGCAGCGTGACGTGGCAGGGCTGGAGCGCATGCTCGGGTGTCTCGTCAACACGCAAGTGTGGCGCGCACAGATCGACCCGGCGGCCGACTTCGACCGGTTGGTGATGCACGTGCGCGACGGGGCGCTGGACGCGCAGGCGCACCGCGAAGCCCCGTTCGAGCGGGTGGTGGAGCGCATCGCACCGCAGCGCAGCCTCGGACAATCGCCGCTGTTTCAGGTGATGTTGAACCATCATGTGGCGAACGCTGCTGCGTCGCGCACCGCGACGGGCTGGCCTGAGGGCCTGAACGTGGTCGCACAGCCGCTCACCGGCGGGGCTCAGTACGATCTCGCGCTCGACATCGACGAGCTTCACGAGGCGACGGCTGGCAACGGCGCAGATCCGCTTGATGGCGTGACGCTGCGCGCCCGGCTCACTTTCCCGACGGATTTGTTCGATGCGCCAACCATCGAGCGCCTGGGGGCGGACTGGTGCGCCGGGCTGGCGACGCTGCTGGCGCTCCCGACGCAGCCACTTGCGTCGCTCGACGTGGCCTTTGAAAGTGCGTTGGACGGCGGGCATCGCGTTGCGCTCGCCGAAGCACAGCCGTCGTTTCGAAGTGTCCCATCGCTGATCGACACGCAGGCACAGCAGCAACCGTCCGCCATTGCTTTGCGCGACGAATCCGGCACGCTCACGTATGCCGAACTCGCGCGCGGGGCGAACCGCATCGCGCATTGGTTGCTCGCACAGGGCGTTGCGCCGGAGGCGCGCATCGGACTGGCGATGTCGCGTCAGACGGGCATGATCGCAGGACTGCTCGGCATCATGAAGGCCGGGTGCGCATTCGTGCCGCTCGATCCGTCTTACCCGGCCGAACGGCTGGCGCAGATCATCGATGACGCGGACATTTCGCTGGCGCTCACCGAGGTCTCTCTGGCCGACGCGGCGTGGCTCCCCACGCGTCGCGCCGTGGTTGCCGACCTGATGGCGGATGCCTCGCTGCCCGAACATCCGCCCGTGCTCTCGCTGCATCCCGATCAACTGGCTTATCTGATTTACACGTCCGGCTCGACCGGCACGCCGAAAGGCGTCGCAGTGGCGCACGGTCCGCTCGCCATGCACTGCGTGGCAACCGGTGCGCAATACCGACTCACGCCAGACGTCTGCGAGCTGCACGTGCTTTCGATCAACTTCGACGGTGCGCATGAGCGATGGATGGCGCCGATGATCTGCGGCGCGTCGTTGTTCATTGCGGACGAACGTCACTGGGCGCCGCAGACGATGGTCGACGCGATGCGTCGTCACGGCGTGACGAACGCCGGTTTCCCGACGGCCTATCTGTGCCGTCTCGCCACGAGCGGGGCGACGGGCGCACCGGCGCTGCGTTTGCTCTCGTTCGGTGGCGAAGCGATGGCGTGGCCCGCGCTGCGCGCGGCACAGGCGATGTTCCGTCCGGTGCAGACGATCAACGGATATGGGCCGACCGAGACCGTGATGACGCCGGTCGCCTGGTCCATCGATGGGGCGCTGGACGCGCAACCGGCGGCGCAGATTGCGGGTCAGGCGTATGCGCCGATCGGCAAGCCGGTGGGACGCCGCCGCGCGTGGGTACTCGATCCGTGGCTGGGCGAAGTGCCGCTGGGCGCGGTGGGCGAACTGTACCTCGGTGGCGAGGGCGTGGCGCGCGGGTATCTCGGACGCGCAGCGCTGACGGCCGAGCGCTTCGTACCGGACCCGCGCGGTGAGCCGGGCGCGCGCATGTATCGCACCGGCGACCGGGTGCGTCGACTGGCCGACGGCACGCTCGTCTATCTCGGTCGTTTCGATCAGCAAGTGAAGGTGCGCGGCTTCCGTATCGAGCCGGGCGAAGTCGAGACGCAATTGCTGCGCGAACCGCACGTCGACGACGCACTGGCGGTCGTGGCGGCGGGGCCTGCGGGCGATCAACTCGTCGCCTATGTCGCAGGCAAGGAACTCGATGGCGAAGCGCTGCGTGTGGCGCTGTCGCATCGCCTGCCGGACTATCTGGTGCCGTCGCTCGTGATCGTGCTGGATACGTTGCCGAAGCTGCCCAACGGCAAACGCGACCGGGCGGCGCTGCCTGCGCCGGTCTGGGGCAGTGCTGGCGGACAGGCACCGCAGGGCGAGGCGGAGTGTGCGCTGGGGGCCGTCTGGCAGGCGCTGCTGCACCTGCCTTCGGTGAGCCGCGACGACAACTTCTTCGCGCTGGGCGGCGACTCCATCGTTGCGTTGCAGATGGTCGGGCGCGCACGTCTGGCGGGTTGGCAAGTCGGGTCGCAAGACGTCTTCCGTCACCAGACGCTCGCACGTCTCGCGGCGCAGGCGCGGGCAGTCGGTGAAGGAGACGGCGCAACGCAAGCGCCCGAACCCCTAGAAGGTGATGTGCCGCTCACGCCAGTGCAGGCGTGGTTCTTCCGTCAGCCCATCGCGTGCCGCGATCATTGGAACCAGTGGATCGAAGTGACGTTGCCCGAAGGCACGGAAATGACGGCGCTTCGTGAAGCGTTGGGCACCGTCGTGAAGCATCACGATGCGCTCCGGCTGCGGTTCGCGGAGCATGACGGCCAATGGCAGGCACGCTACGTCGCGCCACATGCCGCCGACGATCTTCTCTGGCACGCGGCGATGTGCGACGACGCGCAACTCGCCGATGCCCTCGCTCAGGCCCAACGGAGTCTGTCGCTGGCCAACGGACCGCTGTTGCGTGCGCTGCTGGTGCGCACGGAGGTGGGCGAGTTGCGCTGTTTCCTTGTCGCGCACCATCTAGTGATCGATGGCGTGTCGTGGCGCATCCTGCTGGACGATTTGCAAACGGCGCTCGGGAATGCGCGAGGAGCGCGGGCCGTCCGGGCGCAGCGGGTATTACCCGCCGTCGGCCAATCGATGCGCGCGTGGGCGCAGCGTTGGCACGACTGGACACAAAGCGACGCCGCAGCGGCCGCGCTGGACGTCTGGCAGCAGGCGCTGACCGGTGCCGTGGATGCGGTGGACGTTGCGAAGCCGACGAACGCAACGGCGGGGACGGGCGAGATCGAAGACACGTGGCCCGCAGACATCGCCGTGCCGCTCACACAACTGCGCCGTGTGCGAATGCATGAGGCCTTGAGTGCTGCCGTCGCGCACACGCTGGGGCAGCGTGCGCGGGCACAGCGTTATGTCGTCCACGTCGAAGGTCATGGACGCGGCGGCGAGCAGGGCGACCTTTCACGCACGCTCGGCTGGTTCACGGCGGCGTGGCCGCTCGCCATCCCGGTCGGCGCGACGCCCGAAGGCACAGTGGCCGCTGCGCGCGAAGCCTGGCGACGCGTGCCGCACGACGGCGCGAGCTACGCCGCGCTGCGTTACCTGGGCACGCCGCATGCCCGTCGGACGCTCGACGCGTTGCCCGCAGGCCACGTCACCGTCAACTTCCTCGGACGCACCGACACGGATGGCATCGTCGACGGGGGCCTGTCGCACGAGCCCGACGTTGCGCCGCCGAACTGGCTGACACTTGACGTCTGGCAGCGCGCAGACACGTTGCGGCTCGTGTGCCGTTACGACCGCACACGCTTCGCAGGCGACGACGTTCGGACGCTCGTCGACGAGATCGGGGCGACGTTGCGTGCACTGGCCGAGACGCTGCCCGGTCACGAACCGGTCATCGCCGAAGACTTCCCGTACGCGGGCCTCACGCGCGCTCAACTCGGGGCATTGCCCGCGTCGGTGCAGCAGATCGAAGCCGTGGTACCCGCAACGTCGATGCAGCAAGGCCTGCTGTTCTACTCGCAGCAGCAAGGTAACGCCGACCCGTACTTCTATCAAAAGGGCTTCGTCATCGACGGCGCACTCGATACGAACGCGTTTGCACAGGCTTGGCGCGAGGCAGTCATGCGTCATGCCGCGTTGCGCACGGCCTATGTGAGCGACGTCGGCGACCTGCCACTGCTGCTCGTGCACGGTCCCGAGACGGTGGCCACGGCGGGGGACCTGCTGCCGCAGGAAGACTGGCGCGAATTGAGCGAGGCGGACCAACACGCGCGTCTGGACGCGCGTTTCGCAGCCGAGCGCGCCGCCGGTTTCTCGTTCGTGCAGGCGCATCGTCCGCGTCTGGCGCTGCTTCGCGTGGGTGAGTCGCGCTGGTGGCTGTTATGGAGCAGCCACCACGTGACGCTCGACGGCTGGAGTACCGGCCTGATTCTGGGCGACGTGATGTCGCGCTATGCCGCACTGGCGAGCGGCGAAGTGTCGACGGACGGCGAAGTGCAGGCCGCGCCGTCGTTTGCCGAGTTTGCGGTGTGGCAACGCGAACTGGACGCCTCCTTATCGTCCTTATCGTCCGTATCGCTCGCGCATTGGCGGCAATTGCTGAACGGCGTGGGCGCGCCGACGCCGCTACCGGCTGCGCGTCAGGATCGTACGACCACTGAAGCGGCAGGGCACGGTGAAGCCGCATGGACGCTCGCCCCCGCGCAGTGGCAGACATGGTGCGACGCAGCCCGTCGCGTTGGCGTGACCCCGGGCACGCTGTGTCAGGGCGCATGGGCGCTGCTGCTGGCGCGTCATGCCGGACTGCGCGACGTGGTGTTCGGCGTGACGGCGTCGGGCCGCTCCGCAGCCGTGCCGGGCATCGAACGCATGGCAGGTCTGTTCATCAACACGCTGCCCGTGCGCGCCACACTCGACGCGCGTCGTCCGGTCGCCGACTGGCTGCGCGAGCTTCAGACGCAAACGGCGCAGTCGCGTGAGCATGAGCATGTCGCGCTGTCCGCGATCACGCGTGAAGCGCAGCGGGCCAATGAGCGCGAAGGCGAAAGCGCCGACGGTGCCCTGTTCGAGAGCATTGTCGTCTTCGAAAATTATCCGCTCGATGCTGCGTTGCTCGGCCAACGCGACGATGGTCTGCGGCTGTCGCTGCTGGCGCGCGGCACGCAGGCGCGCAATAACTATCCGCTGTCGCTGATCGTCGAACAGCACGACGGCTTGCGTCTCGTGCTGGCGTTCGCCCGTGAGCGCTTCGACGATGCTGCCGTGCAAGCCCTTGGCGAGCAGTTCGTGGCGTTGCTCGGCGCGGTGGCGGACAGCCTTGGCACGTCCGACACGTCGTTGGGGCAAATCGGACTCATGAACGACGCGCCACCGACTGTGGAGAACGTTGGCTGGCCGTCGCAGGACTTGCTGGACGACTGGACGGCGTACGTCGCGAGCGACGGCGCGGCACTGGCCGCCGAAGGTGAGGACGCGGCCTATCGCCGGGATGAACTCGACGCGCTCGCGAACCGTCTGGCAGCCACGTTGCAGGCGCAGGGGATCGGCCCGGAGGACCGTGTCGCCATCTGTCTGCCGCGTAGCGCGGCGTTGGTTGGCGCGATTCTGGGCGTGTGGAAGGCCGGTGCAGCGTACGTGCCGCTCGACCCCACGCAACCGGTGGCGCGTCTGGAAAAGTTGGTGAGTGCCAGTGGTGCCAACGCGGTGATCGTCGACGATCAGGCACCAGCGATCACGCAGGCCTCGCTGATTCGCTGGCGCGACATCGCAGACACCAGCGTCTGGACGAAAGCTCCGACACCGGTCCGCATCCATCGGGCGCAGGCGGCATACGTCATCTACACCTCGGGGTCGACAGGCGAGCCGAAGGGCGTTGTCGTCAGTCGCGGTGCGCTGCACAACTACGTGCAAGCGGTGGCCGCACGGCTGCGTGAGCGTGGTGTCCGCGGTGTCCGCGGTGTCGATGCGGCGAGCAACGCGGGCGGATTCGCGATGGCGTCGACGGTCGCTGCGGATCTCGGTCACACGACGTTGTTCGGCGCACTGGCGCTCGGCCGTGCGCTGTATCTCGTGCCGCAAGCGTGCGCATTCGATGCACAGCGCTTTGCCGAGTGGTGTGCCGCGCGTCCGATCGACGTGCTCAAGATCGTGCCGGGGCATCTAAAAGGGCTCCTCGACGCGGCGGGCGCGGCGGTGTTGCCGCGCGCTGTGCTGGTGACCGGCGGCGAATCGCTCGATCCGTCGTTCGTCGCACAGATCCGTGCGGCGCGTCCGGCGCTGGCTGTCCTCAACCATTACGGCCCGACGGAGACGACTGTCGGGGCGCTGACGCATGATGTCGGGGGCGTGGCAGAGGTGCCGGAGGTGCCAGTCCCGGTCGGTCGTCCGCTGGCGAACCTGCATGCGCATGTCCTCGATGCCGACCTGAACCCGTTGCCGCCGGGTGTGGCCGGTGAGCTTTATCTGGGCGGCGCCGGATTGGCCCGCGGGTATCTCGGCGCACCTGCGCAGACGGCCGAGCGCTTCGTGCCGGACCCGTGGCGCGCGGGTGCACGGATGTATCGCACCGGCGACCGCGTAGTGCAGCGCGCCGACGGTGCGGTCGTCTATCTCGGTCGCATGGACGATCAGGTCAAGATTCGCGGCTATCGCGTCGAACCGGCGGAAGTGGCGCAGGCGATGCGTCGCGTGCCCGGCGTGATCGATGCCGTGGTCGTTGCACGTCACGACGGGCCCGGTGGCGCATGGTTGCACGGTGTCTTCACTGGCGATGCAACGCTCGACGTCGTGCGCACGGCGCTGACCGAGGCGCTGCCATCGGCGTGGGTGCCAGCGCGATTCGACGGTGTCGACAAGCTGCCGCTGACTGCAAATGGGAAGGTGGATCGTCGCTCCTTGTTGGCGCTGACCGGGCGCATCGATGCTTCGAAGGACAGCGCGGGCGCGGTGTCGATGGAATTGCCGCACGTCGGTGCGGAAGCCGACATCGCCGCCGTCTGGTGTCAGGTACTCAAGCGCGAGCAGGTCGGCCGTCACGATGCGTTCTTCGACATCGGTGGCGACTCGATTCTGGCGTTACAGGTGATTGCGCGACTGCGCAAGCGCGGCATCAAGGTCGGGCCGCAGCATCTGGCATCGCATCCGACGGTGGCGCGACTGGCGACGCTGGCAGTGCCTGCCGACGCGAAGCCCGCGCAAACGCCACTGGCCGTCACCGGCCCGACGCGCGGGGACGAGCATCGCAGTACGTTCCCGCTGTCGTCGTCGCAGATGCGCGTGTGGCTGGAAACGCAGATGGCGCCGCGCGCCGGGGCGTATCACATCGCCGGTGCGTTGCGTCTGAATGGACCGCTGCAAGCCGACGCGCTTGAGCGCACCTTGCAGACGCTGTCGGACTGGCATGACGTGTTGCGCACGACCATCGCGGTCGATGCCGCTGGAGGCGGGGCACCGGCGCAACGCGTACAGGCCGTGCTGCCACTTGCGTTCACGCGCGACGCCGTCGCCCCGGGAACCCCGGCCGACGCTGCGGACGCGGCTGTGCAAGCGCGTCTTGAGGCGCTGACGCTGGCGCCGTTCGATCTGACCAACGGGCCGCTCTGGCGCGTCCATCTCATGCAGCTTGGCGACCAGTCGCACGTGCTGATGCTGGTAATGCATCACCTGATCTCGGACGGCTGGTCGATGAATCTGCTGGTCGCGGATCTGGCGCGCGCCTATCGGGCGCATGCGGGCGGGCATCAGCCACTGCGCGACGCGTCGGCTTCGCCGCTGCATTTATCGCCGCGCTACGGTGACTATGCCGCGTGGCAGCGCGAACAACTGGCCGGTCCCGCGCAAGCCGCACAGCTCGCGTACTGGCGTCAGCAGCTTGGCACGACGCATCCGGAACTGGCCTTGCCGTTTGACCGGGCGCGCCCCGTCGTTCGCGACGGCGCGGGGGCCAGCGTCGACCTCACGATACCGCCGGGCTTGCCCGCGCGACTCGAGCGTTTCGCGCGGGAGCACGGCGTCACCCGCTTCATGGTCATGGCCGCCGCTTTCCATCTGCTGATGCATCGCGTCACCGGCGAGGGCGATGTGCGCACAGGGATGCCCGTGGCGGGGCGCGCGTTTGAGGCCGTCGAAGCGGTGGTGGGCTTCTTCGTCAACACGCAGGTGTTGCGCTCACGGATCGAATCGCCGACGACGTTTGCTTCGCTCGTCACGCAGGTCCGAGATCAACTGCTGGGGGCGCAACAGCACGCCGACGTTCCGTTCGAGCGGTTGGTCGAGCACCTCGCCCCGGTGCGCAGCGTGTCACGGCACCCGTTGTTTCAGGTGTCCATCAATCACCAGAAGCGTGCCTTCGCACCACTGAGCGATCTGGCCGGTGTGACGATGCAGGCCATCGAGCGACGCGCACATCATGCGCAAGTCGACCTTTCACTCGATACGGAAGAGGACGAAGCGGGCGCACTGCGCGGCTGGCTGACGTACGCCTGCGACGTGTTCGACGCGCCGACGGTGCGCCGCCTCGGCGAGCAATGGCTGGCGCTGCTGGACGTCGCCATGACGCAGGCAACGACGCCCGTCGCGCGGCTTGCAATGACGACTGGCGGCGCGGCGGGGCAGCGCAACGGTAACGGCCATACGCGGGTGAGCATCGCCGTGCCGCTGCCCGTGCATGCCGTGATCGACGCGCAGGCCGCCGTGCGGGGTGACGCGATTGCCGTGTGCGACGCCAACACTCGCGTCTTATACCGCGACCTCGTCACCCGCGCGAACCGCATCGCGCATGCGCTCATTCGCGCGGGCGTCGCGCCCGAGGCGCGTGTCGGGCTGGCCATGTCGCGCAGCACGGACCTGATCGTCGCCATGCTCGGCATTCTCAAGGCGGGCGCGGCGTATCTGCCGCTCGACCCTGCTTATCCAGCCGAACGTCTGAGCTACATGGTGGAAGACGCCGGGGTGACGCATGCGATCACGCAGGCGTCGCTGGCCGGGGCGTCGTGGCTGCCGGGCGAGGCGATGACCCTCGAATCGATGCTCGCAGACGCGACGCTACCGGACGATGCCCCGGCGCGCGACGTTCACGTCGATCAACTGGCTTATGTGATCTATACGTCCGGGTCGACGGGGCGTCCGAAGGGCGCGCAACTGACGCATCGCAACCTGATGCGATTGCTCACGGGTACGTCGCAGGACTTCGCCTTCGACGCGAACGACGTCTGGACGATGTTCCATTCGTACGCCTTCGACTTCTCGGTCTGGGAAATCTTCGGTGCGCTCGCGCACGGCGCGCGGCTCGTGGTCGTGTCGCAGGACACGGCGCGTGATCCGGCCGCCATGTGGGCACTCGTCGCCAGCGAAGGCGTGACGGTGCTCAATCAGACGCCTTCGGCGTTCTATCAGTGGCTCGGCGCGATGCCGTCGGATGCGACGTCGACCACGCTGCGCCACATCGTCTTTGGCGGCGAAGCGCTCACGCCTGCGCGACTGGCTGCGTGGCGGCAGCGCTTCGGTGACGCTACGCGCCTGACCAATATGTACGGCATCACGGAGACGACGGTGCACGTCAGTCGTCATGTGTTGCGTGCGAACGACGTGACCGGTTCACCCATCGGCGCGCCGATTGCCGACCTCGACTGGCGGGTGCTGGACGCGGGGCTCAACGAAGTGCCGCCGGGTGTCGCAGGCGATCTGTACGTGTGCGGCGACGGGCTGGCGCGTGGGTATCTGGGACAGGCGGGCCTCACGGCCGAGCGCTTCGTGCCGGACCCGAAGGGCGCACCGGGCGAGCGCATGTACCG
Source organism: Pandoraea oxalativorans (assembly GCF_000972785.3). Classification (NCBI taxonomy): domain Bacteria; kingdom Pseudomonadati; phylum Pseudomonadota; class Betaproteobacteria; order Burkholderiales; family Burkholderiaceae; genus Pandoraea; species Pandoraea oxalativorans. The sequence continues at coordinate 3,499,022 of NZ_CP011253.3, read as the reverse complement.
CAGCGGCGACCGTGCGCGTCGGCGGGCGGACGGCACGCTCGACTACCTCGGTCGGGGCGACGCACAGGTCAAGCTAAGAGGCTTTCGCATCGAACTGGGCGAAATCGAGTCGCAACTGCTGCGTCATGAAGACGTGATGGACGCGGCCGTCCTCGTGCGGGACGACGGCGCAGGCGAGCAACTGGTGGCGTACGTGGTATCGCCGCCTGAGCGCGTCGCCGAGGTCGATGCCGCCGCGCTGTGGTCGCGTCTGCGCGCCCATCTGGGCGGGGCGTTGCCAGCCTACATGGTGCCGGGCCAGTGGCTGCGTCTGGATGCGCTGCCGCTCACCCCGAACGGCAAGCTCGACCGGCGCGCGTTGCCGGTGCCCGAAGCCGCCGGTGCCTCGCAGTTCGAGGCACCGCACGACGGCACCGAAGCGCGCATCGCCTCGATCTGGGAGGACGTGCTGGGCGTGCCGCGCGTGGGGCGTCACGACGACTTCTTTGCGCTCGGCGGCCATTCGCTGCTCGCGACGCAGGTCGCCTCGCGGCTGCGCGACGCGTTGTCGCTCGACGTACCGCTGCGCACCCTCTTCGAAGCGAGCCGATTGACGGCGCTGGCCGAGGCGGTTGACGCCTTGACCGGCACATCACACGCCAGTCAGGCGGTCGCCGACGACGACCTGCAAGCCGCCCTGCGCGAAATGGAATCCCTTTCCCCCGAGGCGCTGCAGGCGCTGCTCGGGCCGGAGGCTACTCATGGGCAAACTAAGCATGGCTGATACGAAAGACGACATTCAAACGACGCTCGCCCGTCTGGCCCCGGCGCAACGGCAGGCGATGATCGCGCTGCTCGAACGCAAGGGCGTCGACGTGCGCGAGCACTTGCCGCTCGACGGCTGGGTGTCCCGCGCGCAAGGACAGGACGTCGAGCGCGCCGCCGCTTCGTTCGCGCAGCAACGCATGTGGACGCTGTTGCAACTGGACGAGCGCCACGACACGTATCACATCACCGGCGCGGTACAACTGGAGGGCGATCTCGATACGGCGGCACTGGCGCAAGCCTTCGCCGCTGCCGTGGCGCGTCACGCCGCGCTGCGCACGACGTTCGATGTGGCGGACGGCAAGCTCATGCAGCACGTGCACGCCCGCGTCGATGTGCCGCTGGACATCCTGACGCTGCCCGAAGGGGCGACCGAGGCCGAGGTTCGCGACGCAGTGGCGGACGTCAGCCGCCGCGCATTCGACCTGGCGCTCGGCCCGCTGGTGCGCACGACGTTGCTGCGAGTCACGCCGACGTGTCATGTGCTGGTGCTGACGATGCATCACCTGATCTCCGACGGTGGTTCGCTAGACGTTCTCATCGGCGAGATTGCTTGCGACTACGCCGTCGTGCGCAACGGACAGACGCCCGCGAACCAGTCGACCGGCCCGACCTACGGCGATTACGCCATCTGGCAACGGCTGCGGCTGGGCGGCGACGCGCTGGCGGGGCAACTGGATTACTGGGCGACGCAACTCGCCGATGCCGACGACTTGCTGGCGCTGCCGCTCGACCGTCATCGACCGGCGCAGCGCGATGCCGAAGGCGGGCGCGTTGGATTCTCGCTGCCAGCGTCCCTGGCGGAGCGCATTCGCGCCCTGGCGCGTGACGCCCGCACCACGCCGTTCGCGGTGTTGCTGGCGTCGTTTCAGGCGCTGCTGGCCCGATACGCGGTGGGCCAGAGCGACGAGGACACGGATGCCGCCCCCGTCGATGTGCGTGTCGGTGTGCCGGTGAGTCATCGCAGCCGCACGGCGCTGGAGCGCGTGGTCGGATGTTTCGTCAACACGGTGGTCGTGCGCGCGCGCGTCGATTTGTCGGACGGGTTCGACGCCTTGCTCGCACAGGTGCGCGACACGTTGCTCGACGCGCAGCGTCATGCGGATGTGCCGTTCGAACAGGTAGTCGAGCGCCTTGCGCCCGCGCGCAGTCTGAGTCATAGCCCGTTGTTTCAGGTGATGGTGAACCATCAGCGGCGTCATGCGGCGTCGGCGTTGCAGTTGCCGGGCGTCACCGCGACGGTGCTCGACGGCGAGACCACGCAGGCAAAGTTCGACCTCGATCTGGGCATCGTGGAGTCGCCCGACGGTGCGCTTGGCGGCGGGCTGGGTTACGCCTGCGACGTCATCTCGCAGCCAACGGCGCAGCGTATCTGCGCGCACTGGCAGACGTTGCTCACCGCGCTCGTCGCGCAACCGTCGTCGCCGTTGCAGGACCTGCCGCTCGCCGGTGCAGACGAACTGAGCGATATCCGACGTTGGGGCAGTCCAGCAAACGACGCTCGCACGGCAACGAACGACACGCGCCTGCTGCCGGACATGATCGCGGAGCATGCGACCCGTCGCCCGGAGGCCATCGCCGTCGAATGCGATGACGACGTGCTGACGTACGGTGAACTGCTGCGTCGCGCGGACACGCTGGCCGCGCGCTTGCTCGCGAACGGTCTGACACCTGAGACGCGTGTCGGCGTGTTATTGCCGCGCTCGACAGACGTGTTCGTCGCGATGGTCGCTGTGCTGCGCGCGGGCGGTGCCTATGTCCCGCTGGATGTAGAACATCCTGCCGGGCGCGTCGCCGAGTTGTGCGCCGATGCAGCCATTGCGCTGGTGATCGCCGACGCGCCGGGGCTCGCACGTGTGCCGCCCGGCGTGGTGGCGCTGGACATTTCCGAGGCCGACACGTCTGCTACGACGGCGGTGCTGCCTGCACTGCATCCCGCGCAACTGGCCTATGTGATCTTTACGTCCGGCTCGACGGGGCGGCCGAAGGGCGTTGCTGTGCCGCACGGGCCGATTGCCATGCATTGCCGCGCCATTGCGGGGCTGTTCGGCATGACGCCGGACTTCCGCGAACTGCATGTGGCGTCGCTCTCGTTCGACGGTGCGCACGAGCGCTGGCTGACGCTGCTGTCGCAGGGCGCGTGCGTGGTGCTGCGCGGCCCGCTTCAATGGACGCCGGAGGAAATCTGCGAGCAGATCGTGCGCCGTCGCGTGACCAACGCCGGGCTGCCGACTGCGCTCTTACGACACGTGGCGCAATGGGTCGAAGCGCATCCGGACGCCGTACCGCCGGGCCTCATCTACTCGTGCGGCGGCGAGGCGCTGTCCCGAGACACGCTGGCGCTCGTCATGCGCACGCTGCAACCGGCGCGGTTGCTCAACGGGTACGGGCCGACGGAGACGGTCGTCACGCCCGTGAACTGGACGGTCCATGCAGGCATGCAGAGCCCGACGCCGTACGCTCCCATCGGCTCGCTCGTCGGCGAGCGCCGCGCGTATGTGCTGGACAAGCGTCTGCAACCCGTGCCGGTCGGTGTGGCCGGTGAGTTGTATCTCGGCGGTGAGGGCGTGGCGCGCGGGTATCTGTCCCGTCCCGGACAGAGCGCCGAGCGGTTCGTGCCCGACCCGTGGGGCGCGCCGGGTACGCGCATGTACCGCACCGGCGACCGCGTTCGCTGGCTGGACGACGGTACGCTGGCGTACCTCGGCCGTCGCGATCAGCAACTCAAGGTGCGCGGTTTTCGCATCGAGCCGGGCGAAGTCGAGGCGCAATTGCTGGCGCAGACGCGCGTGCGCGAAGCCGTCGTGGGCACGGCGCAGGGACCGGCGGGGGGGCAACTCGTGGCGCACGTGAGCGCGACGCCGCCGGAGGGCGTCGACCCGGCGGGCTTTGGCGAGCAGTTGCGACAAGCACTCGCCGCGCGACTGCCCGCGTATCTCGTGCCCGCACAGATTCTGGTGCTCGACGCACTGCCCAAGCTCGTCAACGGCAAGCTCGACCGCAAGCGACTGCCGGCGCCTGTATGGCAGAGCTCGAGCGCGCAAGCGCCGCGCGCCGGGGCCGAAGCGGATCTCGCAGCCATCTGGACGCAATTGCTCGGCGCTACGCAAGTCGGCCGGGTTGACAACTTCTTCTCGCTCGGCGGGGACTCGATCATCGCGCTGCAACTGGTGAGTCGCGCGCGCGAGGCGCACTGGCGCATCACGGTGCGCGACGTGTTTCGCCATCAGACGCTCGCGGAACTGGCCGCTGTAGCGACGCCTGCGCAGACGATGGCCGGTACGGTGTCGCAGACGGCTACGCGTGACGCGAGCGAGACGCCGTTGCTGCCGATCCAGTCCTGGTTCTTTGACGAGCCGATCCCTCAGCGCGACCATTGGAATCAATGGATCCAGGTGGACGTACGCGACGCTGGACGTCCGCTCGATGGCGGCACACTGCGCGAGGCGTTGCAGTCGGTCGCCGCGCATCACGAAGCCCTGCAAATGCGCTACGTCCAAGGCGATGACGGGTGGCGACAACTGCGCGCTTCGTCCGACGCATCGCTCGTCGCACTGGATGTCGTGGACGCTGCCGACGACGCGCAGGCGCTTGCCGCTGCCGAGCGTGCACAACGCGCTCTGTCGCTGGCAAACGGTCCGTTGCTGCGCGCGGTGCTCGTCAATCTGACAGGGGGGCGTCAGCGTCTGTTGCTTGTCTGTCATCACGTTGCCGTCGACGGTGTGTCGTGGCGGGTGTTGCTGAGCGATTTGCAGCGAGCGCTTGACCAATGCGAAGCAGGGCAACCCGTCGCGCTGGCGGACAACGGCACGTCATACGGCGCTTGGGCGACTTACTGGCGCGATTGGGCGTCGTCGTCCGAGGCAGAGCAGGAAGCGACTTTCTGGACGGACGCACTACAAGGCGCGCACAACACGCTGCCCGTCGATGCCACGCCCGCCGAGGGCGACCGTCAGGCCGATGCAGCGGAAGTAACCGTGGCGCTCGACGCGGGCGCCACCCAGCGGTTGCTCGACGCCGCGAACGACCGTGCACGGATCCATGAACTGCTCGTTGCCGCACTTGCGCAGGCCGTCGGCGAGTGGGCCGGGGCAGGGCGCGTGGCGTTGTGCGTCGAGGGCCACGGCCGTGACGACGTGCCGGGCACCGAAGCTTTCGATCTGACGCGCACGCTCGGCTGGTTCACGTCGGTCTATCCGTTGGCCGTCGACGTTTCGGCATCGCCGCGCGAAACGCTGTTCGCGCTCAAGCGGATGTGGCGGGCGGTGCCACGTGCCGGACTCGGATTCGGCGCTTTGCGGTATCACGGCAGTGACGAAGTGCGCGAAGCGATGGCGGCGTTGCCGCAAGGACGCATCACGTTTAACTACCTCGGTCGCGTCGACGCAGGCTTCGGGGAAGGGCGGTTCGCGCCGAGCGACGCGCCCGCAGGGGCCGCCCGCGACGCATCCGCCCCGCTGGGCAACTGGTTGTGCGTCGACGGCGCGATTGCCGATGGCTGCCTGCGTCTCTACTGGCGCTTCTCGCGCCAGCGTTTCCACGAGGCGACGATTGCCGCTGTGGCCGCTCGTATGCAAGCGGCGCTTGGCACGCTCGTCACGGCCAGCGCCGACGCACAGGTCACAAGCGCGGCCGATTTCCCGCTGGCAGGGCTGACCGAAGCCGCGCTGGCTGCGTTGCCGGTGCCCGCCGCCGATCTCGAAGACGCCTATCCACTCTCGCCCATGCAGCAGGGGATGGTGTTTCATGCACGACTCGCACCGGACAGCGCGTCGTACGTCAACCAGCTTCAGATCCATCTCGAAGGATTACAGGCCGACGCCTTTGCCGCCGCGTGGCAGGCCGCCGTCAAACGTCACGCGATCCTGCGTACGAGCTTCGTGTGGCGAGACGGCGCGCCGCCGCTGCAACTCGTGCACCGCGAAGTGCCGCAAGCGCTGCGCCTGCTCGACTGGCGAGAGCGTGTCGCGCAGCACGGTGCGGGTGTCCTGACGGAACTGGCGCAGCAGGAACGCGCACAGGGCTTCGACCTCGCGGTTGCGCCGTTACAGCGTGTGGCGCTCGTGCGTGTGGACGACGACGCGTGGCAACTGATCTGGACGCTGCACCACGTGCTGCTCGACGGCTGGAGCAGCGCACGACTGATCGGTGAAATCCTTCAGGCGTATCTGTCCGGTACACCGGCGGTGGAAGGCACTGCGCCGCGTTTTCGCGACTACATTGCGTGGCTTGAGGAACATGCGCCGCAGAACGGCGAGTCGTTCTGGCGCGAGCGGCTGGCCGCCTTCGAATCGCCAACGCAGTTGCACGAGGCCGTGCTGCGGACAATGGCCGCGGCACAAGGCCACGGCGAGCGCACGTTCCGGGTCGACGCAACGAGCGCACAAGCGTGGCAGCGCGCCGCGCGCAGCCGCCGTCTGACCGTCAATACGTTGGTGCAAGGCGCGTGGACGCTGCTGCTTCAGCGTTACACGGGCAAGCGCGACGTGTGCTTCGGTGTGACCGTCTCCGGTCGTCCGGCGGAACTGCCGGGGGCCGAGCGCATGATGGGGCTCTTCATCAACACGTTGCCAGTAGTGCAAGGTCCGTCGCCTTCGGAAGGACTCGACGACTGGCTGCATCGATTGCAGGAAGACAACCTGGCGCTGCGCGAGGCCGAGAGCACGCCGCTCTACGACATTCAGCGCTGGGTCGGCTGGCCGGGGCAGGCGCTGTTCGACTCGCTCATCGTCTTCGAGAACTATCCGGTGGATCGTGCGCTGCGGGCGCAGGGCGCGCAGGCGCTGCACTTCGGCGACATCGTGAACGTGGAGACCACGCATTATCCGCTCACGATCGGCATCGCGTCGGGCGAGACCATCGATGTGCGCATGAGCTACGACCGTCAGCATTTCGATGACGGTGCGGTGGAACGGTTGTGGACGCAGTTGCACGACCTGCTGGCGCAGTTGTGCGCGCCGCAGACATCGAATGCACAGCGTGCTGCACGTGTTGCAGACGTCGTCTTGCACGACAGCGACGCCGCATGGCCGACGCAGCGTGGACCACGACGGACGTTCGATGTCACGACGACCGTCGACCGGACGATTGCCGCCTTTGCGATCACGCAACCGGATGCCATCGCCGTCACCGATGGCGAGCGCTCGCTGACCTACGCGGAACTCGACGTGCAAGCGAATCGTATGGCGCACGCGCTGCTGCGCCGGGGTGTAGCGAGCGAGGATCGTGTCGGCATCGCACTGACGCGCCGCGTCGAGCTGATCGTCGCCATGCTCGGCGTGCTCAAGGCGGGCGCGACCTACGTGCCGCTCGACCCCGCGTATCCCGACGAACGCCTCGGCTATATCGTGCAGGACGCCGACATCGAGGTTGTGGTCACGGACGCCGCCCTCGGCGCGCCTGCGTGGTTGCCGAAGGACAGTGTGAGCATCGATGCGCTGTCGCGCGACACGGCGCTGCCGACCACGTCGCCCGAAGTGCGTATTCACGTCGACCAGTTGGCCTATGTGATTTACACGTCCGGTTCGACGGGCAGGCCGAAGGGGGTGCAGGTCGCGCATCGTCAGTTGATGCGTCTGCTGCATTCGACGCAGGATTGGTTCGGCTTCGGTCCGGACGACGTCTGGACGATGTTTCACTCGTATGCGTTCGACGTGTCGGTGTGGGAGATTTTCGGCGCGTTGTCGCACGGCGGGCGACTGGTCGTCGTGCCGTACTACACGAGCCGCGAACCGCAGGCGCTGTGGGCGATGCTCGAGCAGCAACGGGTGACGGTGCTGTGCCAGACACCGTCCGCGTTCTATCAGATGCTTGCGGCCCTGCCGCCGGACGCCTCGCAAACGACGTTGCGCCATATCGTGCTGGCGGGCGAAGCGCTCACACCGCGCCGACTCGCGCCGTGGTGGTCGCACTTCGGCACGCAAACCCGCATCGTCAACATGTACGGGCCGACGGAGACGACCGTCTATGTGAGCTATGGCGTCGTGACGCCGGAGGCGGCTGAGGCAGGCATCGGTCACTCGCCGATCGGTGAGGCGCTGCCGGATATCGGCTGGCGAGTGCTCGACGCATCGCTCGCCGAGGTGCCGATGGGGGTGCCGGGCGAGCTGTACGTCGGAGGCGACGGGTTGGCGCGCGGCTACCTGGGACGTCCGGACTTGAGCGCCGAGCGCTTCGTCCCCGATCCCTGGGGGCCAGCCGGTGCGCGCATGTATCGGACGGGCGACCGCGTGCGGCGACTGCCGGACGGCACGCTCGATTACCTCGGGCGCGGCGATCGGCAGGTCAAGCTGCGGGGTTTTCGCATCGAGCCGGGCGAGATCGAGGCGCAGTTGCTGACGCACGCACAAGTGCGCGATGCCGCCGTGCTGGTGCGAGGCGAGGGCGCCGACGAACAACTGGTGGCGTATGTCGTCGCGAGTGCCGAAGACGACGCGCTGTGGGAGCGTCTGCGCGAGCATCTCGCCACGCGCGTGCCGGTGTTCATGATGCCCGGGCAGTGGCTGCGTCTGGACGCGCTGCCGCTCACACCGAACGGCAAGCTCGACCGTCGTGCGCTGCCAGCGCCGCAGGCGGCCGCCGCGCGCTTCGTCGCGCCGCAGGACGGTGTGGAGACGGACGTCGCGCAGGTCTGGCAATCGGTCCTCGGCGTCGAGCGCGTGGGGCGTCACGACAACTTCTTCGCGCTGGGCGGCCACTCGCTGCTGGCGACGCAGATGGTGGCACGTTTGCAAGCGGCGTCGGGGCGGCCGGTGGCGTTGCGTCAGTTGTTCGAGACGCCGGTGCTGTCGGACTTCTGCGCTGCGTGGGCGGTCGCGGCGCCCGCAGCGCTCGATGCGCAGACGCGCAACGCGCTGGACGATCTGCTCGGCGATCTGGAGGCCGATGCAGCTTGATGTGTTAAGGCCTCGCGTCGCGCGTGCTCGCTTCGAGTCATGGGCAATGCGAGGCCATCTCCATTCGATTTTTGGTGATTCGATAGAAGGATTTCGCGATGTCTCTCGTCAATTCGGCCAACGTGGCCAATGTCCCCAAGGCTGACGACTCGGCATTGATGCGACGCTTCCTCGCCCTGCCGGTCGACAAGCGCCGCGTGTTTCAGTCGCGCGCCCGCGAGCAGGGCGTCGATCTGGGCAGTCTGCCGATTCCCGGCGGGCTGCGTGACGGACGTGACGGGCGTGACGGGGCCGATGCGCCGCTGTCGTATGCACAGCAACGTCTCTGGGTCGTGGAGCAACTGCATCCGGGCACTGGCGCGTACAACATTCCGGCCGCAGTGCGCCTGAAAGGGACGCTAAACGTTGTAGCGCTGTCGCAGGCGTTTGCGGTCATCGTTGCGCGCCATGAAGCGCTGCGCACCAGCTTTCACGAAGGTCCGAACGGGGCCGTGCAGCGCGTGCATGACGACGTGCCGTTCACCGTGGACTATGAAGACTGGCAAGGCGACGGCACGGCCGTTGCCGATCGGGACGCGCGCGTGCAAGCGTGCGCGCGTGCCGAGGCGGTCCGACCCTTCGCACTGGACGTTGCGCCGCTGATGCGCGCGCGGCTGATTCGTGTGGCGGCGGACGAACACGTGCTGCTGCTCACACTGCATCACATCGTGGCGGATGCATGGTCGATGACGCGTCTGGTCGAGGAGTGCACGCGTGGCTATGCCCAATTCATCGGGACCGGCGGAGCGGGGACTCACGTCGCACCGCTGCCTGCGTTGCCGGTGCAGTACGCCGACTACGCCATCTGGCAACGTGGCTGGCTGGAAGCCGGTGAACTGGAGCGCCAATTGACCTACTGGCGTGCGCAACTCGGTGACGATCATCCGGTGCTGCCGTTACCGACGGATCGCCCGCGTCCGGCGGTGCCGAGCGGACGCGGCGCAACCTATGTCATGGACGCCGACGCAGCGCTCACCACACGGCTGCGTGAGTTGGCGCGGACTCACGAGACCACGCTCTACACCGTGTTGCTGGCGGCGTATGGCGTGTGGCTCGGGCGGATTGCCGGTGTGCGCAGCGTCTGCGTCGGCGTGCCGGTGGCCGGGCGCGCGAAGCTGGAAACGGAGCCGCTGATCGGTTTCTTCGTCAACACGCAGGTCATGCGTGTGCCGCTCGATCCGAAGGCATCGTTCGACAGGCTTGTCGCGACGATGCGCGCGCGGGCCATCGAAGCGCAAGCGCATGCCGATGTGCCGTTCGACAAGCTGGTCGAAGCGCTGCAACCGGCGCGCGACGCGTCCGTCAACGCGCTGTTTCAGGCGAAGTTCAATCACGAGATCGCACGCGACGCGGTACCGGAGATGGCCGGTCTGCGCATTGAACCGCTGGTCGTCGCCGGACAAAGCTCGCACTTCGATCTTTCGCTCGATACGCTGGAGCGCGGCGACACGTTGCAGATCGCGTTGACGTACGCGACGGACCTGTTCGACGCCACGACCGTCGAGCCGCTGGCGCGTGCATTTCCCCGTTTGCTGGCGCAACTGGCGCAAGCCCCGGACGACCGGCTCGCCGATATCGCGCTGCATGCCGACGTGCCGGTCACGACCGACGGTGAACGGCACGTGTGGGAGACGCGCGACTGGATGCAGACATGGGCGTCGCGCGTCGCTCAGCAGGGGGATGCGCTTGCCGTCGAAGGCGGGGATGGTGCGTGGTCGCGTCGCACGCTCGACGCGCATGCCGATCGCGTGGCGCAGGCGCTCGCGACGCGAGGCATCGGTGCGGAGGATCGCGTTGCGTTGCTGATGCCGCGCAGCGCTAGTTGGGTCGCTGCGATGCTCGGTGTGTGGAAGCTGGGGGCGGCTCATGTGCCGCTGCATCCGACGCAGCCGTCCGCACGTCTGGCACAGCTCATCGCCGCGAGCGGTGCAAAGGCGCTGATCGTCGCGCCGGACGTTGCGTCGGTCCCTCACGTCGACGGGTGCGTGACGCTGGCCGTCGCCGATCTGCTGGCAGGGGACGAAGTGCGCTTCGTCAATCGCAGCGTGCATCCGGCGCAGGCCGCCTACGTCATCTACACGTCGGGGTCCACGGGACAGCCGAAGGGTGTCGTGGTGAGTCGGGCGGCGTTGCATAACTATGTACAGGGTGTGACGTCCAGACTGCACGATTTCCCGGAAGACGCTGGAATGGCGATGGTTTCGACCGTCGCAGCCGATCTCGGGCACACGGTGCTGTTCGGCGCGCTCGCGATGGGGCGGCCGCTGCATCTCATGCCCCAGGAGGATGCCTTCGACGCCGGACGCTTCGCCGAGTGGATGCGCGCACGCCGCATCGGGGCGACGAAGATCGTGCCGAGCCATCTGAAGGGGTTGATGCTGGCCGCAGGACCGGACGTGCTGCCGAACGACTGGCTGATCGTGGGCGGGGAAGCGGCCGACGCCGAGTTGCTGACGTTGCTTCACACCCATCGTCCGTCGCTGCGTGTGCTCAATCACTATGGACCGACGGAAACGACCGTGGGTGTGCTCACTCACCGCGCGGCATCGAACGATGCGTTGCTGCCTGTTGGCCTGCCGTTGCCCAACGTGAGTGCCTACGTCCTCGACGACGATCTCAATGCGGTGCCGCCGGGCGTGGGCGGCGAGCTTTACATCGGGGGTGCCGCGCTCGCACGCGGCTATCTCGGCGAGCCGGGCAAGACGGCGGAGCGCTTTGTGCCGGATCCGTGGCGCCCGGGCGCGCGGATGTATCGCACGGGCGATCGGGTGAAGCGGCGTGCGGACGGCGAAATCGTCTATCTCGGACGCGCCGACGATCAGGTGAAGATTCGCGGCTATCGCGTGGAGCCGGGCGAGGTGGCGCACGCGCTGCGCGCGCTGGACGGCGTGCAGGATGCCGTCGTTCTCGTGGAGCGCGACGCGCGCGGGCAACCGCAATTGCTCGGCGGCTACACGGGTGAGCTGACCGAGGCCGATGCGAAGGCAGCGCTCACGTCGGCATTGCCGTCGGCCTGGGTGCCGTCGCGGCTCGTGCGTCTTGCCGCACTACCGCTCACGGCGAACGGCAAAGTGGATCGTCGCGCGTTGCTGGCGGCGATGTCGACCGACAGGTCCGCGGGGGAAGCGAAGGCGCAGGCGGGACCGTCAGGCGAGATCGGCGCGCTCGAAGCGCGCATCGCGGACGTCTGGAAGACGGTCCTCAAGACGGAGCAGGTGGGCCGCGACGCGAATTTCTTCGAGATCGGCGGCGATTCGATTCTGGCGTTGCAAGTGATTGCGCGCCTCAAGCGCGGGACGCCGCCGCTCAAGATCAGCCTGCGCGAACTGATGCAGCACGGCACGGTGGCGCGCCTGGCCGCCGCGCTCACGCCTTCGGAGACTGCGCCATCGACCGGTGGCGACCTGCTGGTGCGGTTGAACGCCAGCAAGTCGTCGGCGCCCGCGCTGTTTTGCGTTCATCCGGCGGTGGGCACCGTCTTCGACTATCGTCCGCTTGCGCAGGCCCTGGCCGACGAACGCCCGGTGATCGGCATTCAGTCGCGCATGCTGATCGACCCCGCATGGTCGGACACGTCGCTCGATGAAATGGCGGGGCGATATGTCGACGCCGTACGGACAGCACAACCGAGCGGCCCGTACCACCTGCTCGGCTGGTCGCTCGGTGGACCGATTGCGATGGCGATGGCCGAGCGTCTGCGTGCCAGCGGTCAGACGGTGGCGTTCCTCGGGCTCGCGGATACGTTCGTCCCAGCCCAACAAGGTGATGCGCCACCCGTCGCGTCGTCGCGCGACTGGACGGGCGATCTGCTCGACTATCTCGTCACGATTCTGCCGCAGGTCGATGCCGGGACGTTGCGCGCGTCGCTCGCACCGCACGCGGGGAAGCCGCTGGACGAGGGCGTGCTGGCGGCCGCCGTCGATGCCGCATTGACGATGCAGGGGCAGGGCGGTACGCCGGTGGCCGCTACAGGCGACTACGCGTCGCTCGGTCGCGACGAACTCGCGCATATGTTCCGGGTGACGGCGCACTTGCGCGCATTGGCGGACGTTCATCGTCTGCGTCCGACAGTCGTGCCCGTGCATGCGTGGTGGATCGAGCGACGTGCGTCGGACGATCGCGAGCGGCTGTCGCGCGCGATGGCTGCGGCGCCTGTGTATGAGGGCACGGTCGCATCGAGTCACATGCAACTGCCTCGCACGAAGGCGTGGATCGACGACGTCGCACGGGCGGTGCGGGAGGTGAGCGAAGTGAGTACTCTCGGGGTGAGCGTCGCCGCGTGACATTGCGGCGACGGACGTTAAGCTCGAAAAAAAGCGAGGCCGGTACATTGGCCTCGCTTTTTTACGACACGTCAGACGTCCAATGCCTTACCAGCTGTACTTCGCCGTCCCGAGAATTGTGCGGCGTGCACCATAGGCGCACTGAGAGGTCGTCACACACACGACGTAGGTCTTGTCGAAGATGTTGCTGCCGTCGAGCTGGAAGCGCCAGTGCTTGTCCAACTGGTAGTGCAGACCCAGGTCGACCAGCGTGCGCGAGGGCGCTTGTCCGGCGGTGTTGGTCGCGTCGATGAAGGTCGGTCCGACGTAACGAATGCCGCCATTAAAGCCGAAGCCCTTGAGTACACCCGCGTGGAACGTGTAGTCGGCCCACAGGGCGGCGGCCGTGCGCGGTTGCTGCGGCGGTACCTTGCCGAGCAGCGTCGGGTCGGTGGTCTTCGAATTGGTGATGTTCGTATTCGTGTACGAGCCGATCACCTTCAGGTTGTCGGTGACTTCGCCGACGGCTTCGAGTTCGAAGCCCTTCGAGTGCTGCTCGCCCGTCGTGATCGAGAACGCCGTGTTGGCCGGGTCGGGCGTGAGCACGTTCGTCATGCGGATGTCGAACAACGACAGCGTGACGAAGCTGTTGTAGCCCTTCGGCTGGTACTTCACACCGACTTCGTACTGCTTGCCCTTCGACGGATTGAACTGGTTACCGTTGCGGTCTACGCCGACGTTGGGCTGGAACGACTCGGAGTAGCTGAAGTACGGTGCCAGCCCCATGTCGAACAGATACGTCAGTCCAGCACGATAGGTCGCTTGCTGATCCGCTTGATTCGACGAACGGTTCGTCAGCCGGTTGTAGACGTTCTGTGCCACCCAGTCCTGACGCACGCCCAGCGTGAGCAACCACTTCTCGTACTTGATCTGATCCTGGAAGTAGAGGCCGCCTTGCGTGAAGCGCGAATCGGAGTCCGCCGCCTGACGCGTCAGACCGAACACGGCCGCGCCGTAGTTGGGCGAGAAGACGTCGAGCTGATTCGATGCGCTCGCCACGCCCTGACGCATGCTGCGATGCTCGTTGTCGTAGTAATAGTCGAAGCCGAACAGCGCCACGTGCGAGAGCGGGCCCGTGGTGAATTTCGTCTGCAATTGATTATCGATGGTGAGCACGTCCGTCTGACGGTAGTCGGCAAACGGCAACCGGTTGATCAGTCGTGTGCTGCCCGGCGCGAAGCCCAGACCGTAGGCATCCGTGTCGACCTTGTAGTCGAAGTACGAATAGCGTGCGGCCTGCTTGAACGATACCTGATCGTTGAAGCGGTGTTCGAGCTGGTAACCGGCGAAAACCTGCTCACGCTTGATGTTGTCGTAGTTCGGGTCGCCCACGAAGCGGCCGACCGGAATCTGGCCGTTCGGGTTCGGCAGCACCGTGCCGGACGCGGGCAGGAACTGGCCGAAGCCGAGCTTGTCGCGCTGGTAGCTCGCCTCGAACGTGATCGTGGTCTTGTCGGTGGCCTTCCAGGTGAGCGACGGCGCGATGTAGATGCGATCGTTCGGGGTGTAGTCGACCTGCGTGTTGCTGTCGCGGAACAGGCCGACGAGGCGGTAGAGCACCTTGCCGTCGGCGTCCAGCGGGCCACTGAAGTCGAAGGCCGCCTGCTTGTTCTTGAACGAACCCGCCGAGAGCTGGATTTCGTGAAGCGGTGTCTCCAGCGGCTTCTTCGTCACCATGTTGATCAGCCCGCCGGGCGTGTTCTGCCCGTATAGCACCGACGAAGGTCCACGCAGGATTTCGATACGCTCGAGGCCATACGGATCCAACTGGAATTCGGTCGCCGATTGCAGACGCGTGCCATCCATGAACAGGCCGAGCGTGGACGCCGAGAAGCCGCGAATGTTGATCCAGTCGAAGCGCGTCTCGAAGCCCGCGTTGTCCGGCAGCACACCGGCGCTGTAACGCATGGCCTGACTGACCGACTGCGCGCCCAGATCCTGAATCATCTCCTTCGGAATGACCGACACCGATTGCGGATTCTCGATGAGCGGGGTATCCGTCTTGGTGCCCGTGGTACTGCGCTTGGCGACGATCCCGTCGACCGGCCCTGCGCCGTTCTCCGGTGCGCGCTCGGCGCTCACCTGCGTGGGCGCAAGCGCGACGTCGCCTTGCTGGCTGCTCGTCTGTGCCCACGCGCCGTGGGAGAACGCCAGCGGCGCGAAGGTCAGACTTGCCGCCAGCGCGATGCGACGGTGGATTGGTCGGATCGGGCGATGGCTCGATTGCAGGCGTCTGGCCCCCCGGCCACGGACGCTCCCGTAGTGCTTCATCTAAGACTCCTAGGTTTTTATCGACGACTGAGGCGACGTGCGCACTCGAATCCCCGGGCGACGGCACCTATCGAGTAGTGGACGAATCAACCCACGGGATATTTAGGCGGGCCATCGTCGGCCAGTCCTGCCGGGCGTCTCATTGCGAGAGATGCAGCACGCTGACGGTGGCTGCATCGACGTCGGCCTGCGTGAACGGCGCGGCCTGCCAGCGTTTGTCGGCCCACGCTTGCAGGGCTGTTGCATTGCGCGGATCGGCGCGGTCGTCCGAGGGGCCGGATGCGTCGAGCGTCGAGGCAGCGACGCGCCGCGCCGGATCGTCGGGGAAGGAGACGACCTGGAGATACGTGTCGCCGCGCGCAACCGTGTCCATGCCATAGCGGTCGGTGCCCATGCGGGCGTCGGCGCACATGATCGAGAAGTAGCCCGCGATGTCGCAGCCGCCCGACAGTCCGATGCGGCGTCCGCCGCGCGTGGCGAAGAGCGCTTCGTCGCGTCGGCTGTCGAGCGCCAGTCCCATGCGCTGCATCTCCAGCACGGCCGCGCCCAGCGTCTGTGCGAGCGACGTGCCGTCTGCGGCGAGTCCGGCGGGCGACGCGACGGGGTGCGTGGCATCGAACGGCTCGGCGAACGCCCGACGTCCGGTGGCATCGACGCCTGCGAGCCGGATCCAGACGGCATCCCACAAGTTCGCGCCCCGAGCGCTGCGCTCGCCCGTGCCGTCCCAGGCGGCCAGCACGCGGCAGGCGGGCGCCAGATCGACAGTCTGTGACGACTTCAACGGTTTGCCGTCGAGCGGATCTTGTGTGACTCGCACGTCGAAGCGTTTGTCTTTGCGCTCGGCTTCAGAGGGGCACGCGCGCGCGAGGAACGACTTGCGCGCGAGATTGGCGGACAAGGGCGTGGCGCGCAGCACGGACTCGCGCACTGCCTGCTGCGTGACCGGACCGGCGGCGCGCAAGGCGGCGATGCGTTGCAAGCCCTCGCGGCTGCGCAGCGAAAGCGGTGCGTTGCTTTGGCCGAGCACACGGCTTAGATGGGTGAGGGGCGCATCCGGTGCGGCCAGCCACGCACTGTCGTTCATGTTGGCGACGACCGTGTCGCTCATGATGTCCGGCATCTCGCCGCGTCCGAGCGTGCCGGGTAACGGGCTGTCCGGCGCGGTTTGCCATGCGCAGGCGCTGCGGCTGCCGTCCAGGACAGGCAGACCCGGCGCGGCCTTCGCGAAGGCCAGTCCTGCGGGCTTGGCGGTGCAAGCGGCCGACAACGCGTCCGGCACGCCCGGCACCGGGCCAATATCGCCGAACCACACGCGCGGGTCGCGTCGGCCGATGGCCACGGTGTTGACCCACGGATTGGCCGCGTCGGTGCGCATGCCCGACGCGAACGCGTCGAGCGAGTCGGCCTGCGCCATGCGCAGATAGTGATCGAGCAGGCCGAAGTTGTTGGCGTTGGCGTCGCGCAGGACCAGTGCCTGACGCGTCGTCCAGCCGAGCGCCGGGGACATGGCCGAGAGATTGACGACTGGCCCGTCGGTCGTGCGATACAGCGTTCGCGAGACGGTCGACGTCTTGCCTTGCGCATCGCGCACGGGGACGGTGACGGAAACGCGCTGCATGGCTTCGGTTCGGCCGTCGAGCCGGTAGCGGGTCGGGTCCGTCGGATCGAGCGTGAGGGCGATGAGGCCGAAGCGTCGCGCACTCGATACCGTATGCGTCCACGCGACGTTCTGCGTGAAGCCGATCATGATGAACGGCGCGCCGAGCATGCCGACACCCGAGACGTCGAACTGGCCGGGGATCGTGAGATGCGCAGGGTACAGCCGGTCGGGACCTTCCCAGTACCAGTGCGGGCTGCCGTACAGAATCGGCTGGCCATCGGCACTCAGCGACGCCCCGAAGGCGAAGGCGTTGCTGCCGACGCCCGCATCGTTGATCGAGGCCAGCGAGGTTGGGGACCCTGCGGCGGGCGACGCGGTTGCGACCTTGCGCGCCGGGCGTGATCGTTCATCGATCGCGGCGCTGGCCGATGGCGGCCGTGCCGTCGCGATGGCGGTGATCTGCGTGGCGGCGCTCGCAGCGAGTGCGGCGGCGTAGAGGCGGCGGTAGACGTCGTCCTCCGTCACGGTGCCTACCTGGCGCATCCAGTCGGCGTTGCGGCAGGCGGTGTGCCGAGCGGCGTCCGTACCCGCGCGCATGTCTTGCAGATAGCGCGTCACACCGTCCGCGAAGCCCTGTGCCAGTTCACGTCCGCGCGGCGACTGGGCGGCGCGATACCGGTCGAGGGTGTTGGTGTCGAACGTCATACGAAAGAAGACGTCCGCATCCAGGTTGTTCGGCTGACCGAAGGTCGCACGTCGCACAACCCGACCGTCCGCCCCGAAGGCCAGCGAGCGTTCGCCGCGAAACGTCACGATGCTCTCGGCGAGCGTGCAGAGATTGTCCTGCGCCTGCGCGTAACCGAAGCCATAACCGAGGCTGCCCCAGTTGTCCGCGCGGACATGGGCGGTGCCGTCGGTCGTGCGACGGACGTCGGCGGTGTAATGCGCGGTAATGGACGAGACGCGGGATGCCGGGGGTTTGGGCGCTTCGGCGATCTGATGCGTCGGCGACGTAGGTGAAGTGCATGCTGCAAGGCACAGGACGACGATGACCAGTCCGGTCCGCACGGGCCTTGGCGATGTCGGGGAGGAAGGCAGATCGGGTAAGGCTGGACAGGCAGGGGGAGCAAAACGAAGGCGCGACGGCTGGGGCGATCGGGACATGGGTAAATATGCCGGTTGGTGATACGTCTTTTGAGCGACGAACCACCACTTCCGGAGTTTAGGCGGCGCGCGCTCACGCAGGCCGTCGAGACGAGGGGTGCCCGATACCCGTATTTCCACCGGTCCAGCAGCCGCCAGACCGGCATTCAACATGACCGAATTTCTGACGCCTGCCGCAGGCGCGTCGTTGCGTGCGGAAGGCCTTAATGTTGCTGTGGGGGCCCGCAACGTCCTCACTCAGGTCGATGTGACCTTCGCCGCAGGCCGTGTGAGCGCACTGTGCGGCCCGAACGGCTGCGGCAAGAGCACGCTGCTGCGCACCCTGGGCGGCCTGCTCAAACCCGTGTCGGGCCGCGTATGGCTCGACGACACGCCGCTCGACTCGCTGCGTGCACGTGAGCGTGCGCGTCGCATCGCGCTGCTCGCGCAGACGCCCGGCATGCCGTTCGGCATGACCGTCGCCGAACTCGTCGCTTGCGGCCGCTACAGCCATACCGGCATGGGTGGACGCCTTGGCGAGCGCGACAACCTCGCCATCGAGCGCGCCCTGCATCTCATGGAACTGGACACGCTGTGCACGCGCGACGTCACGGCGTTGTCCGGCGGGGAGCGTCAGCGCGCGTTCATCGCCATGGCGCTGGCGCAGGAGGGCAACGTGCTGTTGCTCGACGAGCCGACGACGTATCTCGACGTGCGCCACCGGATCGACATTCTTGCGCGTATTCGCGAACTCAATCGCGAGACGGGCATGACCGTCGTGTGGGTGCTGCACGACCTCAATCAGGCCGCCGCCTTCTCCGACGCCATGCTGCTCATGCGCGACGGCAAGCTTGTCTTCTCGGGCACACCCGACGAGACGATGGACCCGGACCGTCTGATGGCGGTGTTCGCCACGCCGATGCAGCGCATCGACTTTCAGGGCTTGCCGATGTGCTTGCCGGTGCTGGGCGGGCAGGTGGGACGTCGTGACGTCTGCGAGCCGGTTGAGGTCGGCGGGGCGAGCGTCTCGAACGTGTCGAAGGTCCCGGATGGACCGAACGGTGGCCGACATGGCGGCTGAGCGTACGGTGGCGACCTTGCACCTCGCCCGCCGGCTCACGTTGCCCGCGCACGCCGCACCACGTCAGTACGCGCGCCGCACACGCGCGCTATGGGGGGGATGGCTGGCGCTCGTGCTCGCCGTCGTCGTCCACGCGCTCGCTAACGACGCATGGCCGGGGGCGGCCACGATCGCTCAGGCGATGCGAGGGGGGCCGAGCGGCATGAGTCGCGACGCCACGCTCGGCTGGTTGCTGTTCGTGGACGCATGGATGCCGCAGATTCGTGCGGGCCTTGCCGCCGGGGCGTGCCTTGGACTCGCCGGTGCGTTGCTCCAGACCATCACGCAGAATCCGCTCGCGTCCGGCGAATTGCTCGGCGTGTCGGCGGGTGCGCAGATGGGGCTCATCGTTGCGTTGCTCGTGCCGGGCCTCGCCGTCCTGCCGATGATGCTGGCGGGCGGCGTGCTGGCGGCGCTTTTCACGTTCGCGCTCGCGGGCGGCACGCGCACGACACCGCTGCGTCTCACATTGGCCGGGGCGGCGAATGCGCTCGCGCTCTCGGCGTTATGCATGCTTGCGCTGACGCTCTACACCCGTGCGGCCGTGGGCGTTGTGCAGTGGAGTACGGGGTCGTTGCAGCAGTTCGGCAAACGCGGGGCGGACGAAGCGATGTGGTTGCTGCTCCCGGCGGGTGTGGCCTTGCTGGCGTTACTGCATCCGCTCGGACTGGCGCGCTTCGGCCAAGCGCAGGCGTCGGCTTTAGGACAGCGTGTCGGCGCGGTGCGTGTGGGGACGATTCTGCTCGCGGCCGCTCTGTCTGCGATTGCCATTGCGCTGGCGGGGCCGGTCGGCTTCGTCGGGCTGGCCGCGCCGAATCTGGTGCGGCTAATGGGCGTTCACCGGCCCGCATGGCTAATTCCGCTCTCGGCGTTGTGGGGCGGCGCAATGCTCATCGTCACCGACGCCATTGCGCGCGCGCTCCTGACGTTCGGTGCGCTGCCGGTCGGCGTGATGAGCGCCGTCATCGGCGCACCGGTGCTGCTGCTGTTGCTTCGCTACGGCCTGCCCGCGAGCACTGCGGAGATGACCGCCCCGATGGCGGCTGGCCATCGTGCGTCCAACCGGCGTCCGATGGCCGTGATCGCCGCGCTGGTCGTCATCGCGCTGATCGCCGTCACCGGCCTGACGCTGACGATGGGTGTGCTGTCGTGGCCGTCGGCATGGCAATGGCGCGACGTTGTCGATCCGCACACGGCGGCCGGCATGCTGGTCGACCTGCGTCTGCCGCGCAGTCTGATCGCGATGGGCGCCGGGGCACTGCTCGCAGGCAGCGGCGTGTTGCTTCAGGGGGCGTGCCGGAATCCGCTGGCCGGGCCGGAATTGCTGGGCGTGAATCAGGCGGCAGGACTGGCGGTGCTTGCGCTGCTGCTGGTGTCGCCAGATGCCGCTGCACGCTGGTCGATGCCCGCCGCGTGGGCGGCGAGCGCCGGGGTGCTGGCGATCGTGCTCGGCGTGAACGCGCGCTGGGGACTCGCGCCAATGCGAGTGATTCTGACGGGCATGGCGTTGGCCGGTCTGCTCGCAGCGTTGGCGAACCTGCTCGTGCTGCAATTCCACGTGCATGCCACGCAGGCGCTGGTATGGCTCGTCGGCAGCAGTTACGGGCAATCGTGGCACGGCGTGCGGGCGTTGCTGCCCTGGCTGGCGATCTGCCTGCCGCTCGCGGTGTATGCGGGGCGGTGGCTCGACTTGTTGAGTCTCGGCGACGAGACGGCCGAGGCGCTGGGCGTGCCGGTCGTGCGTGCCCGTCTCGGATTGCTGGTGCTAGCGAGCGCGATGGCGGCGGCGGCGGTGGCGACGGTCGGTCCGGTGGCTTACGTCGGATTGATCGTCCCGAACGCGCTGAGATCGCTACCGCTGACCGGCACCCGCGACCGTATCGTCACGGCGGCGCTGGCGGGCGCGTTGTTACTCGGCGTGGCCGACTTGTTCGGACGTACGCTGTTCGCGCCGCTCGATTTCCCGCTGGGCATCGTCACCGCTGCCGTCGGCACGCCGCTCTTCCTTTGGCTGCTCTCCCGCACTTTCCTGAGGTCGCATGCGCATGCCGGCTAAATCTGATGCAGGCGCGCCGGCTCACCCGGCACGCCGCCGCTGCCTGAAATACCTCGCCGCCGGCGCGGTCGCGATGACCGGTGCGGTGCCGCTCGATGTGCACGCGCAGAACTATCGCGGCTTGTTCAACCGCGCGTCGCCTGTCTTGCCGACGCCCGCCCGCCGGGTCGTCTCGCTGGAGTTTCTGTTTACCGAGTCGCTGCTGGCGCTCGACGTCACGCCAATCGGGGTGGCCGATCCGCGTGGCTACACGCAGTGGGTCAAATATCGTGCGGACCGGTTGCGCGCGGACAGCGCCGTGGGCACGCGCGAGCAACCGAATCTCGAAGCGATTGCGGCGTTGCGTCCCGATCTGATCGTCGCGTATGCGTATCGGCACGAACGGTTGTTCGACGCATTGGCGCGTATCGCACCGACCGTTGTCTTCAACGTCCAGCCCGCCGAGGGCGAGGGGGACGCTCTCGACCGCATGCTGGCCATCTTCCGATCCCTGGGCGGCATGACGGGGCGTGTCGACGCGGCAGCGCAAATCGTCGCCGATAGCCAGGCACGCATTGCCGAGGCGCGTGCGAGTGCGTTGCGCGACGGTTTTCGCGACGCGCCGATTGCGCTGCTCAACGCCAACGCGGGTGGCGGCAACTTCTGGGCGTACGACAACAAGGACATGATCGGCGCGCTGATCGGGCATCTGGGGGCGCGCAACGCACTCGGATGGCTCGACGAGCGTCAGTCGATGGTCAATCTGTCGCTGGGCGATCTGGCGCGGCATCCCGAGTGGTCGCTGATCGTTGTCGACAACGGCGCTGCGCCCGCGTATCAACTGCCGGTCTGGCGGGCGTTGCCTGCCGTGCGCGACGGACGTGTCGCGTTTCTGCCGCCATCGTGGGGTTTTGGCGGCCCGGTATCGCTCGACCGGATTACCGGTCTCGTCGGCACGGCGTTCGCATCGATGGCGCCCGCCATGCGTGCGAGGGCCGCGTCCGGTGTATGAGCGGCGTATGAACGGCGCATGAACGGCGTCTGAATTTTGACGGATGCCGTGGCGGCGTCCGGCTTGGCTGAGAGGAGATCGAATCGTGTCAATTGCAATGACTGCCCCTGTTGAATCGTCCGCTGCGCAAGCCGGGCGTGCTGCGCCCCATGATCCCTACGGCGTCACGCTGGCCGACGGTCATCGATATCACGCGAGCGGGCCGGACGATGGCGTCGCCCGCGCCGGTCAGGACCTCATGCTCTGGTGCGACGCGCGTGCCGTCGCCGTGTTCAAGGTGAGCGAAGCTGACGGCGCGATAGCGCTGCGGGCGAGCACGCCGTATGACGCCCATCTGCCGGTTCAGGCGTTGTTGCCGGTGCTGGCGGCTGTGTTCTGTCATCACAAGGCGTGCAAGCGGGCCAGCGTGGCGTGGCCGGGAACGGACGCCGACCCGGCGCTGGCGGCGTGGCTCGTCGCAGCGGTTCGTGACGGGGTGGGGGAGCAGTTTTCGCAAGCCGATGGTACGAGTACGTTACACGTCTCGCGTCAGACGTTCTGGCAGCACCCGGCGCAGTGGCTCCAGGGACCGTCGTCGGCCGGCATGGCGCAGCAGTACCGTGTGTCGGACGGCAAGCGCCATCCGTTGCGCGCACCGAAGCCGGTGGGCGAGGTGTATCGGCGTCACATCGCTCGACTCGGCACGAGCTTCAGCCTGCGTGCCATCGATCAGCCGGGCGACGTCGAACGCTTTCACGAGTGGATGAACCTCGACAGCGTGGCGCACTTTTGGGAGCAGACGGGCACGCTGGAGGAACATGCCGAGTACTTGGCGAAGATGCAGGCCGATCCCCACACCGTCACGTTGTTCGCGTGTTTCGACGACGAGCCGTTTGCCTACTTCGAGGTGTATTGGGCGAAGGAAGACCGCATTGCGCCGTTTTGCGAGGCGGCCGACTACGACCGAGGTTTCCATTTGCTGGTGGGTTCGACGCGTTTTCGCTCACCCGGGCGCACCGAAGCATGGCTGCGGTCTATCGTCCACTACATCTTCCTCGACGATCCGCGTACGCAGCGCATCGTCGGCGAGCCGCGCATCGATCACGACCGCTGGATCGCCTATATGCAGGGGCAGGGCGCGGCCCGCCTGCGCGAGTTCGATTTTCCGCACAAGCGCGCCGTGCTGATCGCCTTCGAACGTCAGACGGTGTTCGAGCAATACGCGCCGTGGTGACGCCGGGCTGCGTGTGATATGTCCTTATTTTTTGTCGCCACAAAAAATAATTGATGGGCGTTAATTATTGTGGGTACAATAATTGCCCATGGAAATCAGTTTCGACCCGGCGAAAAGTGAACGGAATGTGAGAGAACGGGGGTTACCGTTCACGATGGCCCGCGAATTTGAGTGGGACAGCGCCGTGATCGAGGAGGATGTCCGCGTGGACTATGGTGAACGCCGCTACTGCGCCTTCGGGTACATTGCGGTGCGGCTGTTTGCTTTGGTCTTTACGCCCCGCGCAGGAAAAATACATGTCATCAGCTTGCGCAAGGCGAATTCTCGAGAGGTGAAACGCTATGCCGAGACTTAAGCCGGGAACTGTCCTCCCTACGCCGGCTGAGGACGCAAAGATCAAAAAGCAATCGGCTCAGGATTCCGAGAATCCCGAGTGGACGAAGAAGCGCTTCGCGAAGGCGAAACCTGCGTCGAAGGTACTTCACGAAATCGTGGGGGATGAGGCTGCAGAAAAGTTGCTCAGACCGCGTGGGCGGCCCAGATCCGAGCATCCGAAGGAGCGAATCAACATTCGGTTGTCGCCGGAAGTTCTCGAGTACTTCAAAGCATCGGGCAATGGATGGCAGACGCGAATCGATGCCGTACTCAAGCAATTCATTGCCGAGCATCCGAGTGTGTCGTGATATTGCCGTGTCTGGCGGTTGCCGATGCCGACACGCCGATATCTGCGTGCCAAAACCCGCCTGATTGTCGGATCTGGTCACGCCATTGTCGATTGACGCATCATCGATGGCGGTGAAGCGGAAGTTTCTGTAACTCTTGTCGCGTGTTCCTGCCCATCATGTCGAATCGCCCCGCCCGGGGCGACTTCGTTAAAGGAGGCTCGACATGACCGCGACACGTGTGGACTATCAACGCTGGATTTCGCTCAGACGGCGGGTGCCCGCGAACGAATATCCCGTGCATCCGCTCCCGGACCGGTTGCCGCGACGCGGGTATGTCGTCTGGTTCTACTTCAGAAACGAATTCTTCGGATCGCAATTCGACAAGCAAGCGAAGGCGTATGTGTGCGACCACGTCCGCAATCCGTGGGAAGCCGCGTTTCTTGAGACGAAAACCGAAGCCCTCGATATCGCCCGGCGCATGGTGTGCCCGTGTCTGGTGCTGTATTGCGCCGGACCGTGCGCGGCGGTCACCGCCGTGGCCTGAGCGCATGGGCACGCAACGTCAGCCCGACGCGCCCCGCGCAAGGCGCTCGGCCAGGGCAGCCTTCACTTGCGGCCATTCGTCGTCGATGATGCTGAACCGGACGGAATTGCGCTTGCGTCCGTCGGGCATGATCCGCTCGTGACGGACGATGCCCTCCTGCTTCGCGCCGATACGCAGGATCGCGGCGCGCGACTTCTCATTGAGTTCATCCGTCGTGAATTGCACGCGCACGCACTGCATCGTCTCGAACGCATAAGTGAGCAACAGGGACTTCGCTTCGGTGTTGATGCTGGAGCGCTGCGCCGACGCGCTCACCCACGTGTGGCCGATTTCCAGTTTCCGGTTCGCGCGGTCCACCTTCCAGAAACGGGTGTGACCGACCACGTTGCCCGTGGCCGTCGAAACGATGACGAAAGGGATGACGGTGCCTTCATCGCGCCCCTTCAAGGCCCGGTCGATGTAGGCATCGCCGGTATCGGCGTTCGGCACGACGGTCACTTTCAGATTCCACAGCTCGCCATCGGCCGCCGCAGCAACCAGCGCCTGTGCGTGATGACGTTCCAGCGGATGGAGTTCGACACTGTTGCCGAGCAGCGTGGGTCGCAGCGCGTCGGCAGGCCTTGCATGGATAGACATGGGAAGGGCGCGGTCGTGAGGGGGAGCCTGCAAAATAACGATTCTGCGCCCACTCCGGCGCTCCGGCAAGGCTTCGACCAGGGGTTTTACATGCCGAACTCGCGCAGCCCTTCGAGATCGAGAATGGTCAGCACGCCGTAATCGACCTTGACCAATCCCGCCTGCTCCAGCACCTTCAACGCAAGGTTCACCCGCTGACGCGAAACCCCCGCAAGGTAACTCAGTTCCTCTTGAGAGATCTGCACGGTGTTGTCGTCGGACGGATACAGGTTCGGATTGAACATCGACGACAGCGAACGGGCGACGCGGGCATCGGTATCGAGCAGACGCTCGTGCTCGACGGCCGCAATGAATTGCCCCAACCGTTCGTTGAGTTGCAGCGTCAGAAAGCGATTGAACGGAATGCTCGTGTCCAGCAGCCAGTCGAAGGTGGCGATGGGCATATGCGCGAGCACCGAGTCACGCAGCGCCATGACGTCATATTTCCGGATCTCGTGCTTGAGCACCGAGCCTTCGCCGAACCACGCGCCCGCCGGTACGCCCGTAAACGTCACCGACTTGCCGCTGGCGGACGCCGTCGTGATCTTCACCAACCCCTCGATCACCCCGAACCACGCATGGGTCGGGTCGCCCTTGCGGCAGACATATCCGCCGTTCTCGACCGGACGCACCTGAATCTCCGCCACCACGCGTGCGCGCTGATCGGGCGTCAGTCCTTGCGCCCAGACGCTGCGCTGCAACAAGGTTTCGAGCGACATATAGGGACTTTCCCTTGATTGTCATCCTGGTGACAAATCCGCCGTGAGCCATGAGGTATCTTCGCCTTGCCTGGCAACGGCGAGACAAGCATTCATGGCGGTCTGAACACGACGCCGAAGCACAAGTATAGAAGCTGACCGTTACCCGGCATATCGGTAGTCGCCGTAGTCGTTTCACCGCAGTCGCTGCAGACGCTGTATGGCATTCCAAAGCAAAAATAGCGCCGATCGAAGGCGCTGCGAGCAGTAAGGAGCGTGCCACGAGCACGCACGCCGACCGAGCCACGCCACTCCCCCTCGACAGATGTCGAAACGTGGCGAGACACAGGAGACTGGCATGCAGGAGCGGACTACCTTCCCGCGATTGTTGTTGGCCCATGCCGCGACACGGGGCGCCCGCACGGCGTATCGGGAAAAAGATCTCGGGATCTGGCAGAGCTGGAGCTGGCAGGAGGCCGCGCATGAAGTGCGCATGCTCGCCTGCGCGCTCGCCGCCGCCGGGTTCAAACGTGGCGACAATCTGGCCATCGTCGGCAATAACCGGGTGCGCCTGTATTGGGCGATGACGGCCGCGCAAGCCCTCGGGGGCGTGGCCGTGCCGCTGTATCAGGACGCCGTCGCTGCCGAAATGGCCCACGTGCTCGAAGACGCCGAGATCGATTTCGTCGTCGCCGAAGATCAGGAGCAGGTCGACAAGCTGCTGGAGTTGCGAGAGCGCGTGCCGCACCTGTCGCACATCATCTACGAAGACCCGCGGGGCTTGCGTAATTACGATGCCGCCGGGTTGCAATCGTACGCCTCGGCGCTGGAGCAGGGGCGTACCTTCAACGCGCAGCATCCGCGCTACTTCGACGATGCCGTCGCCGCCGTCGCGCCGGACGACACCGCCACCATCCTCTACACCTCCGGCACGACGGGCAAACCGAAGGGCGTCTGCCACTCGCACGCCGGCCTGATCGGCGCGGCGTATCATGGCAGCACGTTCGACCGGCTTGGCCCGGGCGACGAAGTGCTGTCCTATCTGCCGATGGCCTGGGTCGGCGACCACCTGTTTTCCTACGCGCAAGCGCTCGTGGCTGGCTTCACGGTCAACTGCCCCGAATCGCCCGACACGATCTCCACCGACATGCGCGAGATCGGTCCGACCTACTACTTCGCGCCGCCGCGGGTATACGAGAACGTACTCACGCAAGTCATGATCCGCATGGAGGACGCGAACCGTCTGAAGCGCAAGATGTTCGCGCACTTCATGGACGTGGCGAACCGCTGTGGGGCGGCCGTGCTGGATCGTCGCCCGGTCTCATGGCTGGACCGTTTGCAATACGCGGTGGGGAACCTCTGTGTGTACGGCCCGCTGCGCAATACGCTCGGCATGAGCCGTATCCGCACGGCTTACACCGCTGGCGAAGCTATCGGCCCGGACCTGTTCCGCTTCTACCGCGCCATCGGCATCAACCTCAAACAGTTCTACGGTCAGACGGAGACGTGCGCGTACGTCTGCCTGCAACCGGATCGTCAGGTGCGATTCGACAGCGTTGGCCCGGTCGCGCCCGGCATGGAAATCAAGATTGGCGATAACGGCGAAGTGCTCGTGCGGGGTGTGGGCTTGCTCAAGGAGTACTACAAGCGGCCCGATGCCACGCGCGAGGCGCTCGACGAGAGCGGCTATTTCCGCACCGGCGACGCGGGCATCATCGATGCCGACGGCCATCTGCGCATCATCGACCGCGCCAAGGATGTCGGCAAACTCGCCTGCGGGTCGCTGTTCGCGCCCAAGTACATCGAGAACAAGCTCAAGTTTTTCTCGTATATCAAGGAAGCGGTGGCCTTCGGTGACGGCCGCGACGGCGTTTGCGCGTTCATCAACATCGATATCGACGCCGTGGGCAACTGGGCCGAGCGCAAGAACCTCGCTTACGCCGGTTACATCGATCTCGCCAGCAATCCGCTGGTCGCCGAACTGATCCTCGGTTGCATCGAACAAGTCAATGCCGATCTCGCGAAGGAACCGGCGTTTGCCGCCGCACAGATTCAGCGCTTCGTGATTCTGCACAAGGAACTGGACCCGGACGACGACGAACTGACCCGCACGCGCAAGGTGCGCCGCGCGTTCATCGCCCAGAAATACGACGTGCTGATCGACGCCTTTTACACCGGCAAGTCGACGCAGTTCATCGAAACGCGCGTGAAGTTCGAAGACGGACGCGAGGGCAGTGTCAGCGCGACGCTCACGATTCACCCGGCGCGTGTGGTCGGGGTGCGCGCGCCCGTCGACGACCCTGCGCCTGCGAAGCTGCGCTGCGCGGCCTGATGAAACAGACGAACCCGACGAACGCTAGTCCTGGCCTTCAGGTTATGA
This sequence comes from Pandoraea oxalativorans, assembly GCF_000972785.3. Classification (NCBI taxonomy): domain Bacteria; kingdom Pseudomonadati; phylum Pseudomonadota; class Betaproteobacteria; order Burkholderiales; family Burkholderiaceae; genus Pandoraea; species Pandoraea oxalativorans. Next base: position 3,470,606 of record NZ_CP011253.3, on the reverse strand, counting down.
CGTCTTACGCCCTGAGCCGGGCATTGCCGCAGGAGAAGGTATGAGTGAGCACCGCAAGACTGGCGAAGTACTGCTCGATTTGCAGCACATCAGCTTGTCGTTCGGCGGCGTCAAGGCGTTGACGGATATCTCGTTCAACGTGATGGCGCACGAGATCCGCGCGATCATCGGCCCGAACGGCGCGGGCAAGAGTTCGATGCTCAACGTCATCAATGGCGTCTATCACCCGCAGCAGGGCACGATCGTGTTTCGCGGCGAAGTGCGGCAGCGCATGCATCCGACGTCGGCCGCACGCCAGGGCGTGGCGCGCACCTTCCAGAACATCGCCTTGTTCAAGGGCATGTCCGTGCTCGACAACATCATGACGGGACGCAACACCCGCATGCGTGCCGGACTTCTGGCCAGCGCCCTCTGGTGGGGGAAGGCGCGTCAGGAGGAGATGGCGAATCGCGCCAAGGTCGAAGAGATCATCGACTTCCTCGAAATTCAGCACATCCGCAAGACGCCCGTCGGACGACTGCCGTACGGGCTGCAAAAGCGTGTCGAGCTGGCGCGCGCGCTGGCTGCCGAGCCCGAACTGCTGCTGCTCGACGAGCCGATGGCGGGCATGAACCTCGAAGAGAAGCGCGACATGTGTCGCTTCATTCTCGAAGTGAACGAGGAGTTCGGCACGACCATCGTGCTGATCGAGCACGACATGGGCGTGGTGATGGACATCTCCGATCGTGTGGTGGTGCTCGACTACGGCAAGAAGATCGGCGATGGCACTCCTGCGGAGGTTCGCGCCGACCCCGAGGTGATCCGCGCCTATCTCGGGGCAGCACAGGGCATGCCAGCGGCGGCGTGATCGCCGCAGAGGCTTTTCGCATGCCTCGAATACCGAACATCGAATGGCAGTTGACTGAGCGTTGGCACACTGGAGACATCGATGCAGTTCTTCTTCGAAATCCTGATCGGCGGGCTGCTCTCGGGCGTGATGTATTCGCTCGTGGCGCTGGGCTTCGTTTTGATCTTCAAGGCGTCCGGCGTATTCAATTTCGCGCAGGGCGCGATGGTGTACTTCGCGGCCTTGTCGGTCGTCGGTCTCATGGAGCGTGGCTTGCCCCTGTGGGCGGCAGCCATCGGGGCGTTTGTCGTGATGATCCTGATGAGTATGGCGACGGAGCGCTTCGTGTTGCGCAAGCTCGTGAACCAGTCGCCGATCACGCTGTTCATGGCGACCATCGGCCTGTCGTTCTTCCTCGAAGGTCTGGCGCCACTGTTGTGGGGCAACGAAGTGCGTCCGTTGTCACTGGGCATCGTGGACGAACCCATCGTCTCGATCATGGATTCGACGGGCGTGCTGGTGAGCAGCTTCGACCTCGCGGCCGCCGGGATTGCGGCGGTGCTGGTGGCGTTGCTGGCCCTGTTCTTCAAGGCGACGAGCATCGGGCGGGCGCTGCGGGCGGTCGCAGACGACCATCAGGCGGCGCTCTCGCTGGGCATTCCGTTACAGCGCATCTGGGTGGTCGTGTGGAGCGTGTCGGGCTTCGTCGCGCTGGTGGCGGGCATGCTGTGGGGTTCGCGCAATGGTGTTCAGTTCGCGCTCACGATGACGGCGCTCAAGGCGCTGCCCGTGCTGATTCTGGGCGGCTTCACGTCGATTCCCGGCGCGATTGTGGGCGGGCTGATCATCGGTGCGGCGGAAAAGCTCGCGGAGATCTACGTGCCGCAACTGCTGCAAAGTCAGTTCGGCGGCAATTTCGGTGGCATCGAGGGCTGGTTCCCTTACGTCTTCGCCCTGCTGTTCCTGCTGGTACGCCCGGAAGGGCTGTTCGGCGAACGGCATATCGACCGGGTCTGACTGGGGAATCCCCTCAGTCGTTCGAATCGGAAAGCACGCGCAAGCATTCATCGCAGAGGCCACACATGTTCTATCGCGAAGCCGGGCAGTTCAAGACATCCTACGTCGCCGACAGCCAGATTTTCCCGATCCGGCAGGACCGGATCGCCGTTTGCAGCCTGCTCGTCGTGGCCTTCGGCATTCTGCCGTGGATCGCTTCCGAGTACTGGCTGACGGCTATCCTCGTGCCGTTCCTCGTGTTCTCGCTGGCGGCGCTGGGGCTGAACCTGCTGACGGGCTACGCAGGGCAACTGTCGCTGGGCACGGCGGCGTTCATGGCCGTGGGCGCTTATGCGTCCTACAACTTCCAGTTGCGTATCGAGGGGATGCCGATCCTGGCCTCGTTCGCGCTGGGGGGCGTGTGTGCGGCGCTCGTGGGCATCGCGTTCGGTCTGCCATCGCTGCGCATCAAGGGCTTCTACCTCGCGGTGGCCACGCTTGCCGCGCAGTTCTTCGTGCTCTGGGTGCTCACCAAATTCCCCTGGCTCTCGAACAACAGTTCGTCGGGCGTGATCACGGCGCAGAAGATCTCGGTGTTCGGTGTGGATGTGGATACGCCGGTGCGCAAGTACCTGTTCGTGCTGGGCGTGGTGACGCTGATGGCGCTTATTGCGAAGAATCTGGTGCGCTCGCATATCGGCCGCGCGTGGATGGCCGTGCGCGACATGGACGTCGCCGCCGAGGTCATCGGCATTCCGCTCATGCGAGTCAAGCTGCTCGCCTTCGCCGTGAGTTCGTTCTACTGTGGCGTGGCGGGGGCGCTTTACGCCTACTGCTACCTCGGCTCTGTGGAGCCGGACGGCTTCTCGCTCGACCTGTCGTTCCGCATCCTGTTCATGATCATCATCGGCGGCGTGGGCAGCATCCTCGGCAGCTTTCTGGGCGCTGCGTTCATCTTGTTGCTGCCGATCTTTCTCGACAGCACGCTGCCGACGATTGCCACCGTCCTGCATTTGCCGTTCACCAACGCCACCGTCTCGCATATCCAGTTGATGGTGTTCGGCGGTCTCATCATCTTTTTCCTGATTGCCGAACCGCACGGGCTGGCGCGGCTCTGGCAGATTGCCAAGGAGAAGCTGCGCATCTGGCCCTTCCCGCATTGAGGTTTGCCAGTCGGCGGCCTTTGTGACCGGTTGCCGGCGAACGTTTGGTCATACACAAAACCACAGATGGAGACACAGCATGAACACGAAACAGTTGACGACATCGTTGGGCTCGCTGGCGTTAGCGCTGGCGCTCGGCACGGGGGCAGCGGGGACGTCGTTCGCGCAGTCGAACGATCAGTTCATCGCGCTGGCTGACTATCGCGTTGGCCCCTATGGCGCGAACGGGCAGTCGTTCTACGGCGGTTTCATCGACTATCTGCAATACGTGAACCTGAAGAACGGCGGCGTAAACGGCGTGAAGCTCACGTGGGAAGAGTGTGAGACGGAGTACAACAACGCCAAGGGTGTGGAGTGCTACGAGCGTCTGAAGGGCAAGAACCCGGTGACGAAGGGCACCGCCTATCACACGATGGCGACGGGCATTTCCTACGCACTGATCGACAAGACCGCGACCGATCAGGTGCCCCTGGTCATGATGGGGTATGGGCGCACCGACGCGGTCGACGGCACCGTGTTCCCGTGGGCCTTCCCGCTGGTGACGACCTACCAGATGCAGGCGTCCGCCATCATCAAGTTCCTCGCCGACAAGAACGGCGGCTCGCTGGGCGGCAAGAAGATCGTGTTCCTGTACCACGACTCGGCATACGGCAAGGAGCCGATTGTCGCAATGCAGGCCGAATCGAAGATCCACAAGTTCAACCTGATCGAGATTCCGGTGGCGCACCCGGGCAACGAACAGGGCGCGCAGTGGCTGCGCATTCGTCAGGAGAACCCGGATTACGTCGTGTTCTGGGGCTGGGGCGTGATGAACCAGACGGCGCTCAAGGCCGCGCAGAAGGTCGGCTATCCGCGCGAGAAGATCATCGGCAGCTGGTGGGCGGGCTCGGAAGAGGACACGATCCCGGCAGGTCCGGCCGCCAAGGGCTACATGAGCGCGACGTGGAACGTGGCGGGCAAGCAGGTGCCGCTCATCGCCGACATCGAAAAGGTGGTCTACGGCGCAGGCAAGGGGAATATGCAGGACCCGTCGAAGGTCGGCTCGGTGCTGTACAACCGTGGCGTTTCGGCGGCCGTGGCCACCGTCGAGGCACTGAATACCGCGCAGAACAAGTTCGGCAAGGGCAAGGTCTCCACGCCGGTGCAGGTGCGCTGGGCGTTCGAGAACCTGAACATCGACGCGGCGCGCCTGAAGGCGCTGGGTGCAACGGGCCTGCTGCCGGACATCAAGACGAGCTGCGAGGACCACGAAGGCTCGGGCAAGGTCCGTATCCAGCAATGGGACGGCGCGAAGTGGGTGATGGTGTCCGACTGGATCGAAGGCAATCGCCGTCTGATTCACCCGTTGTTCGAAGCGTCGGCCAAGCAGTACGCCAAAGAGAAGGGCATTACGCCCGCTTGCTTCAAGGGCTGATGAAGGGTTGAGGATACGCTGCCGGTGACGGACGCCGGCAGCACCGATTTCGGAGTGATGCATGGAAGCGAGTTTGCGCGTCAATAACATCGAAGTCATATACGACCACGTCATTCTGGTGCTCAAGGGCGTGTCGCTGATCGTGCCCGAGGGCAAGATCGTGGCGCTGCTCGGAGCCAACGGCGCGGGCAAGAGCACGACGCTCAAGGCCATCTCGAACCTGCTGCATGCGGAGCGCGGCGAGGTGACGAAGGGCACCATCGACTATCGCGGCGAACGGGTCGAGCAACTCACGCCCAATGGGCTGGTCAAGCGCGGCGTGATTCAGGTGATGGAGGGGCGTCACTGCTTCGGGCATCTGACCATCGAAGAGAATCTGCTGACGGGCGGCTACGTGCGGCACGCGTCGCGCAGTGCACAGCAGCACGCTTTGGAGCGCATTTACGCGTACTTCCCGCGTCTGAAGACACGGCGCAAGTCGCAGGCGGGCTACACCTCCGGCGGCGAGCAGCAGATGTGCGCCATCGGGCGCGCCATGATGGCCCAGCCGTCGATGATTCTGCTCGACGAACCGTCGATGGGGCTCGCGCCGCAGATCGTCGAGGAGATTTTCACGATCGTGCGCGACCTGAATCAGCGCGAGAACGTCAGTTTCCTGCTCGCGGAGCAGAACACGATGGCCGCGCTGCGCTATGCGGACTACGGCTACATCCTCGAGAACGGGCGGGTCGTGATGGATGGCGACGCGACGTCGCTGCGCGATAACGAGGACGTCAAGGAGTTCTATCTGGGCATTGCCAAAGACGGGGCGAGCAGCACAGGGAGCTTCCGCAACGTCAAGAGCTACCGGCGGCGCAAGCGCTGGATTGCCTGAGTGCGCGCCTCTTTGCGTGATTCGCTCACTCGCGTTTTTTCGTTAATCCTCATCGTTGATCCGTTGATATGAACGATTACTTCGACACGCTGGAAATCCGTGCGCCAGAGGTTCGTGAGAAGGCGTTGCTGGCGGCGCTTCCAGCGCAGGTCTCTCATGCCCGCTCGCATGCCGCCTACTTTTCCGATGCACTGAGCGATATCGACGCCAGCGAGATCGATTCGCGTGACGCGCTGGCCGGGTTGCCCGTCACGCGCAAATCGGATCTGGCGGCGTTTCAGGTCCGTCATCCTCCCCTGGGTGGGCTGAACGCCACCCCCGTGAGCGGTCTCGCGCACGTCTACCAGTCCCCCGGTCCGATCTACGAGCCGGACGGGCGCGGCAGCGACTGGTGGCGCTTTGCACGGGCGATGTACGCGGCGGGGCTGCGGCCGGGCGATCTGGTCTACAACACGTACTCGTATCACTTCACGCCCGCTGGCATGATGATCGAGACAGGGGCGGCACGGCTGGGTTGCTGCGTGTTCCCCGCTGGCGTGGGGCAGACCGAACTCCAACTGGAAGCCATCCGGCACCTGAAGCCGGGCGCGTACGCGGGCACGCCGTCGTTCCTGAAGATTCTGATCGAGAAGGGCGAAGCGGCCGGGGCGCACCTCACTTGCATTCGTCGCGCGACGCTGTCTGGCGAAGCGTTGCCGCCGTCGCTGCGCGCGTGGTTCAACGGCCGGGGGATTACGGCGCGTCAGTTGTACGGCACGGCCGATCTGGGGCTGATCGCTTTCGAGAGCGATGCGCAGGCGGGTCTGATCGTCGACGAAAACGTGCTGGTGGAACTGGTCGAACCGGGCGGCACGAAGCCGGTACCCGACGGCGAAATCGGCGAAGTCGTGGTGACGAACTTCAATCCGGATTACCCGCTGATTCGCTTCGCGACCGGCGACCTGTCGTCGGTGGAGGCGGGCATCAGTCCTTGCGGTCGCACGAATATGCGTCTCAAAGGCTGGCTCGGGCGGGCGGATCAGACGGTGAAAGTGCGCGGCATGTTCGTGCATCCCGGGCAAATCGGTGAGATCGGCAAACGCTACCCGGAGCTCGTGCGGTTGCGTCTGCGCGTGGAAGGTCGGGTGGGGGACGACCGCATGCGTCTGCTGTGCGAGACGAACGACACGCCGCCGGAGGGACTGGCGGCACGTCTGCAAGAGACGTTGCGCGACGTGACGCGACTGCGCGGTGAGGTGGATTTCGTGGCCGTCGGGTCGCTGCCGACCGATGGTAAGCTGGTGGAGGATGCTCGGGCTTACGATTGACGCTGCCGACTCGCCGCAGTCCCTGAAGTCCCGAAAGCGCGCGTGATATCGACGATATCCGCGCGCTTTCCGGTTTCTGCTGACGGCTTCACGACAGTGCAGTCGGCGATGGTGCGCTGACTGCGTCCGGTGCCTGCGTCGCCGGGCGGTGCTTCGTCCCTGCGAGCAGAATGCCGAGCGCCGCGAGCATGGCCGGTATCGCCAGAATCGTGAACAGCCCGGCGTTGCTCCAGCCCGCTGCCAGCAGGAGCGCCCCGCCGAACGATCCCGCGACGGCCCCGATGCGGCCGATACCCAGCGCCCACGCCACGCCCGTCGCCCGATTCGACGTCGGGTAATACGCCGACGCAATTACATTCGCACAGACTTGCGAGCCGCTCACGCAAAATCCCGTGATGAAGATGCCCGCCGCGAGCCAGACCGCGCTGTCGGTCAGCGCCAGCGACGCCAGCGAGGCAGCCCCCAGCAGATAGGCCACCGCGACCACCTTGTACGGATGGAAGCGATCGATCAGCACGCCCAGCACAATCGCGCCCAGCACGCCGCCGCCTTGCAGCAGACCGGCGAACATCGACGCCTGTTTGAGCGTCAGCCCGCTACGTTCCGCGAGAATCGGAAGCCAGTTGATGAGCAGGTACAGTAGCAACAGGCTCATGAAGAACGCCAGCCACAGCAGCAACGTGCCGCGACGGTAGTCGCGGTGAAACAGTTGCACGACGGGCGAGGACGGCAGGCGGTCGTCGGCGGCGCTGTATGTCTGGCCGGTCACGACATGGCTGGGCGCCACGCGCCTGAGCGTCGCGGCGATCTGCGCCTGCGTGCCGCCCCGGATCGCGAGAAAGCGCACCGACTCCGGCAGTGTGAACCACAGCACGGGGACGAGTGCGAGTGGCAGCAGTCCGCCAATCGCCAGCAACCCGCGCCAGCCGACTCCGGCCACCAGATACGCCGTGACCACGCCGCCCAGCGCCGAGCCGAGCGAGAACCCGCAGAACATCAGCGTGAGCAGTGTGCCGCGACGTCGCTCGGGACTGAATTCGGACGTCAGCGTGATCGCGTTGGGCATCGCACCGCCCAGCCCGAGACCGGTGAGGAATCGCAGCGCGATGAGCCACGCGACATTCGGCGCGAGGGCTGCGCCGACGCTCGCCGCGCCGAACCACGCGACGGACAGGATCAGCACCCGGCGGCGTCCGATCCGGTCGGCCATCGGTCCGCTGCAAAACGCGCCGACCATGAGTCCCAGCAGGCCCGCGCTGAACAGCGGGCCGAGCGACACCATCGACAACTGCCATTCGCCGCGGATATGCGGCGCGATGAAACCGATGATGGCGATGTCGAATCCGTCCAGCGCCACGATCAGGAAACACATCGTGCTGATCAGTATCTGGAAGCGCGACACCGGGGCCGCGTTGATGAAGTCCCGCACGTCGACTGACGTGTGCAGGGTGTCGTGCTTGTCCATGAGATGTCTCCTGTCCTCGGGTGGCGTTTTTGCCTTGTTATGGATGTTTTCGAGCGATGGCCTGACGCGGCATTAAGCGATTAAGCGATGTCAGGCGGCGTGCGCCGGGGTGGTCGCGGCCTCGACCTGCGCGACGAATTCGGGATCGCGCGCCCGCAGGTCTTCGTGCGTCACGCGCCCCGTGCGCAGCATGTAGTCGTAGGCGAAGCGCACCGGGTCGAGATGCATGCGGGTGTCGACGGATTCGTACCAGTCGAGGCTGCGCCGGGCGGCATCCTGGAAGCGGTCCGAGGCGCTGCGACGGCTCTGCTCGAAGGCCGCAAAGGCGGCGGGCACATCGCTGCGGTTCGCGCTGAGCGCTTCGAACAGCGCAATAGCGTCCTGCATCGCCATACGGGTGCCCGAGCCAAGCGAGAAGTGGACACTGCGCAACGCGTCGCCCAGCAGCACTACATTGCCGTGCGACCAGCGCGCGTTGCTCACCACGCGCGCCTGGAACCAATGCGAGCGGTTCGTCAGCAGCGAATGGCCTTGCAGGTCGTCGGCGAAGATCTGTTCGCAGAAGGCGCGGCTTTCGTCTTCGGTCGCGGTGTCCAGCCCGCAGCGCTGCCATGTGTCGGGATCGACTTCGACAAGGAACGTCGAGCGCTCAGGGCTGTACTGATAGGCGTGCGCCATGAACACGCCGTGCGGTGTCTGCCGGAAGATGAGCGACACGGGATGGAACGTGCGCGACGTGCCGTACCACGCGAACTTGTTGCGGCGCTCGTCGAAGCTCGGGCCGAAGTGCTCCGCCATGCGCGTGCGCACTTCGCTGTTCACCCCGTCGGCCGCAACGATCACGTCGGCGTCGGGCAACTGCGCCGGATCGGTGACGTGGCTTTCGTAGCACACCTCCACACCGGCGTCGGCGCAGGCTTGCTGCAACACGTGCAGCATGTCGATGCGCGACGTGCGCGAGAAGTGGTTGTTGGACAGGCGCACGGGCACGCCCCGATGCACGATCTCCATGTGGTCGCAGCGCGTGTGATGCGCCGTGAACTTGCGGAAGAACGCTTCATCCGCGTCCTTGAGGAAAGCGAGGGCGATGTCGGAAAACACGACGCCCCAGCCGTAAGTGGCGTTCGCAGCGTTGCGTTCGTGCACGACGATGTCGTCTTCCGGATGACGTTGTTTCATCAACAACGAGAAGTACAGGCCGGCAGGCCCGCCACCGATGACGGCGATTTTCATGATGGGCTCCTTGATGGGGGCGTGGGTTCAGGCGACGCGCGCGGACAACGCTTCGTGCCCGGTGGCCAGCAACGCACCGGCATTCGGGACCACGGGCGCGAGGCCGAGGTGGTCGAGCATCTGCCGCACCGTGCTGACGGCCGTGGACGTCACGGGGAGGCCGAGCCGGTCCTGGGCCAGTTGAATGGCAGGCAGGGACGGCATCTGCACACACGCGGAGAGCACGACGGCATCGGCATTGGCCGTGTTCAGGCGTTTGACGTCGTCGAGCAACTGCATCGGGTCGCGACGGCCGACTTCGAGGTTGTCGGGGATTTCGAACGACAGGGCATCGATGACCTCGATCCCTTCGTGCTCGATGTACTCGACCACGGCTTGCGTGAGCGGCTTCATGTAGGGCGCCATCAGCGAGACCTTGCGCGCTCCCAGCGTCTTCAGACCGGCGACGAGCGCACCCGCAGAGGTCATGATGGCGGCGTCGCAATGGTTCTCGCGCGCCACGCGTCGCAGGTCCTCCTCGACCTGACGGTGGTAGCCCGGCCCCATGGCCATGATGGCGACGAGGCAGGCCGTGCTCATCACATCCACGCGGGCATCGGCGAGTTCGGCGGCGCAGCGCAGGCCCTGAAGGTTCATTGCGGCGAGTTCTTCCTTCACCACGCGATGCATGCGCATGCGGCTCGAATGGAACGTGAAACGCTCGGGCAGGATCTGCTCGCGGGCGCGCAACATCGCGGGAATCTCGGTCTCCATCGTGGTGTTGGAGCTGGGCACGATTTGTCCGATGCGAAAGGGCGTTTGCGTCATGGTGTCGGTTCTCCGGCGAAAGCTGGGGCTGTGGCAGCAGAGGTGGAAGCCGCAGCGCAGCGGGTTCGGTATTGGTCGAGCGCTGCGCGCAGCACGTCGGGCATTTCGATGGATTCGCGCACGCCGCGCTGAATGCAGATCGGCGTGAGGCGGGCGATGAAGGCGATATCGCCGTCGTCCTTGCGCGCCGTCATCGTCAGCGTGAAGGTTCGCGTGCGGATATCGGTGACTTCGACGGTGACGTCGAAGACATCGTCCGGCCAGAGCGAGCGGCGAAAGTCGAAGTCGAGCGCGCGGGTGGGCGTGCCGAAGCCGTGATGGTTCTTCACGGCTTGCGGCGTGCCGTCGAACAGCGAGCCGTAGAACAGCTCGGCGATAGAGATCACGTATTCCGAGAACGTCACGGTGTAGACCACACCCGCCGGGTCGCAATCGCCCCATTTCACGCGGCGACGCACGACGAACGGGTGCTCGCTCACCACATGTTCGGTGCTGATCATGCGTCCTCCCTGGCAGGCTGGGGCCGGGCGGACGCCGCCAGGGCGGTCTCCGACGCGACGCGTCCCGCAATCGCGGAGCGCAACGACGCTTTGTCGACCTTGCCCACGCGTGTCACGGGAAACTCGTCGATGATCTCGATGCGCTCGGGGCACTTGAACTTCGCCAGCCCGTGGCTCACGAGAAACGCACCGAGTTCGCCCACGGACGGCGCGGGCTGGCCCGGGCGCAGAACCAGATAGACGCAGGCGCGCTCGCCGAAGACCGGGTCGGGCATGGCGACGAGTTTGGCGTCGGCCACGGCGGGGTGATGGCTCACAAACGCCTCGACTTCCTCGCAGCCAATCTTCTCGCCACCCCGGTTGATGTTGTCGCGCAGGCGTCCTTCGAAGGCGAAGCAGCGCACGCCATCGATCACCTTCGCCGTCACCATGTCGCCGGTACGCACGAAGCCGTCGGGCGTGAGCGTCTGCGCCGTGGCCTCGGGGGCGTTGAAGTAGCCACGCAGGCTCGACGGGCCACGGAAGCAGAGTTCGCCCGGGGTGCCGTCCTCGACCGGCGTATCGGTGCCGGGCGCCAGCACGCGGATCTCGTCGTCTTCGCAGCCGGACAACCCCTGTGTGTGATGGCGAAGGTCCGGTGCAAGGTGCGCGCCTGCGCCCATCAGCAGCCCCTCGGTCGTGCCGTAGAGGTTGAAGCACGGCACGCCGAGGTGCGCTTCGAGCGAGTCGGCGCGGCTCATCGTGCCGAAGAGTTGCAGCGACGTCAGATCGTGTTTGGCAATGTCCTTGTACGCGATCATCTGCGGCGCGACCGGCCCGATCGACAAGCCGTGCGTGACGCGATGCATCTCGATCAGCGTGAGCATGCGGGCGATGTCGACGCGCGGCATCAGCACCGTCGTCATGCCGCTGGCGACCGTCGATGCGAGGACATACAACTGCCCTGCGTTGTGCAACAACGGCAGCGACCAGATCATGCGGCTGTGTTCGGTCATGCCGATATGACGCATCCACGCGAGCGAATGACCGATGTACTCCGCATGAAAGCGCGGGATGATCTTCGGCACGCCGGTGGTGCCGCCGGACAACTGGAAGCTCAGTACGTCTTCACTGCCGATTTGGATGTCGGCCAGCACGGCGCGCGCGCGCTCAAGCGGCATGTCGTCGATCAACCGATCGATGGCGCGGCTACCGGCGACGGCCTCGTGCCCGACACGGCCGCGCGCGACCAGCAGATGCTCGACCGACGCATGCCTGTCCATCATCTGACGGGCGAAGCCGACGAGGTCGAACGCCGAGAAATCGGCTTGCACGAAGTAGGCGCGGGCGTTCGATTGGGACGCGAGTTGGCCGATCTCCACTTCCCGGTACTGCGGCACGGCGCACACGGGTACGACGCCTGCTTTGTACGCGCCCATCAGCGCCACGACCGTATCGACGTTCGTGCCCATCTGGAAGATGGCACGGTCCCCGGGGCGCAGCCCCAGTTCGAGGAGCGCTGCGCCGAGCCGTTCGCTGCGTTGGTCTAGCGTGGCGAAGCTCAGCGTGGCTTCGTCGCTGAGGTAGGCCGGGCGTTCAGGCACGCGCGCGGCGCTCGCGCGCAGCGCATCGCCGAGGGTGATGTCGTACCAGGCGTTCGACGCGAAGTAGCGTTGCGCCAGATCCGGCGCACAGTACGTCACGCCGTCGATAGGGTGAAAAATACCGCTCATGGTGTCTCCTGCACGTACTTTGGCGACTTTATCGGGGACGCCTGTGTCCAGTCGGTGGTTCGGTGGTTCAGCGGCTGCGGCGAGGGGCGATCCGCACGACGTCACGTTCATAGCTTTCGATCTGGCCGTCGAGTCCGCCGGTAAAGAGGCCGTACCAGACGGCAGGCTTCAGACCCAGCGCGCGACGCCCAAAGGCAATCGGCACGTCGCTGGAAATCACGGTGTAATCGCCGGCGTTCTCGACGCGGCACTCGGGCATCGCGCGGGCGGCTTCGGTCAGCGACGCAAACTCGGGCACGTTGAGCACGAAGATCTGCAACGGTTGTGACGTCATGATTAGCGCTCCTGACGCAGGTGTTGGCCCAGACGCTGCGCCTTGCGCTGCCAGACGGCGTCGATCCGGGTGAACGGCGCGCCCCCGGCGAGGGCTTCGTCTTCGATTTGCATGGCCGCTTCGAGGGTGGCGGCCGCGTCGCGCGCGTCGATGTCGGCCAGTGCGCGCAGCTTACGGGTGATCTCGATGAAGTAGCCGTTCGGATCGCGGAAGTAGATCGACTCGATGACCTCGTGCGCCGTCTCGGCCGAGACCGTCACGCCGCGCGATTCCAGACGGGTTTTCCACGCGTGCAGTTCGTCCTGCGTGTCGACGAGCCACGCGGTGTGGGTGGCGTCGAATACGTGGTCTTCGGGCAGCGGTGCGCGTCCCGGACGGTCGGCGAGCGAGGCGGGGACTTCGCCGCCGAGATAGTAGAAGAACGCGATGGTGCTGCCGTTGCCGCTATCGAAGAAGAAATGCAGGAAGTCGGGGTGCGTGGCCGGTCCCCAGCCTCGGGCGGAGATTGTGTGGATGAGCGGCAGGCCGAGCACGTCACGGTAAAACTCGACGGTCTCGCGCAAGCGCCAGGTCGGGCGCGCCGTGTGATCGACGCCATGCAGACGCAGCGCATTGTGGGCGGCTGCGGCAGCGGGGATGTCATTCAGTTTCATTGGGACTCCGGGGATTCGGTCGTTCAGTCAGTTGTCCAGGCAAATGGGGGATGTCATTGCGCAAACGTTTCGCGCAACCAGTCCTGCAACAGGCGTCCGGCGACGTAGCGTCCGGCTTCTTCACCGTCCGCTAATGCTCGGCCGTGATGGTCGCCGCGCACGCGTCGATGCGACTTCTGTGTCGCGCCGAGGCTCGCGTAGATGTCTTCGATGACGCTCGGGAAGCACGCCTGATCGCCGGTGTATTCGATGAGCAGGGTGGGCTGCACGATGGCGGCGGCCGTCTTTGAGAGGAGCGCGTTCGAAGACAGCCCGGACCAGGTCGAAAGCCACGCTTCCGGGGAACACACGCGCCCGAATCCGACGGAGCCGTAGTTGGACGTGAACGGATCGCTGCCCCACAGGGAGCCGTAGCGTCGATCGGACGGGTCGAGCGTCAGGTCGAAACAGCGCAGGTCGGCGTCGGTGCGCCAGATGGTCATCAACGGCGTGTGTGCGGCCACGCGACGCAGGCGGGCGTCGGTGCTGGCTGCCCCGGCGTCGCGCTTCAGACGCTCGCGCGCGCTCTGACGCGCGGCGATCAGGTCGCGCGCGGTGGCGTCGAGGCGTGCCACGCGGGCACGTTGTGCGGCGCGATAGCGCGTGACGAAGTCCGCGTCGTAGCGTGATTGTGCCGCTTCGCCCGCTTGACGATGCACGTAGCCGTTGGCGGAGTCGAACGGATCGAGCGACGGATCGACGGACAAGGCGTCGTGTTCGTTCGTGATGGAGGGGTCGATGCAGGTTTGCAGCAGCGCGCCCTGACCCGGATGCGGCGCCACGAACACGACGCCATGCACGGGCGGCATGTCGAGCGACGCGAGCTTCGTCGGGCGGCCGCCGGGCGTGCGGTCGATACGCTGCGCCGGATCGAGGTTCGACTGCTGGACGTAGAGCGCGTAAAGGCCGCTGCCGCCCGAGTTGCCGAGCATGACGATGCGCTTGAAGCCTGCCTCACGCAGAAACTGCATACCGGCGGCCACGTCGTACAACGCGAATTCGTGTTCGAGCCGCATGTCGTTACCGACCGAACGCGGTGCCTGCGTCCACGCGGCGAAGCCTGCGCTGACGATGTCCGGAATCAGGTAATGGCAGGCCATGAACTCACGCGGATGCATGATGCACACCACGGTGTCCGTCGACCCTGGCACATACAACGAACCGCTCGTGGCCGCGCCATCGGCGGTGCGTAGCACGACGTTACGCGTGGTCGTGCCCAGCGGCAATTCGCGCGGATTCCAGTCGGTGTTCAGGAACCCCGCCGTTGCGCTCTGACCGTCACGGCGTTCCGCTTGCTGATGACTCATCTCTCAACCTCCGTTTTTTTACATCCTAGTTCAATTTTTTACGAATTGGCAAACATTTTGGTTGAAATTTGACGAATACGTAAAAACCCTGAGCGGCAGCGGCCTTGGGGTGTTCTGGGAGGATGAATTTGGTTATCGTTGGGTTTTCTGACACTTGCGTCAAAAATTTGGCGAGTGTCGATGCATCGGTATCGAGGGAGAGACGATGAGCAAAGCGCAGACCAAGAGCGACGCGTTGCGGGAGAACATTCTGGAAGTCGCGACGCGGCTGTTCATCGAACGGGGATTCGACGGGACGAGCTTTAACGACATTGCAGACGTGGTGGGCGTGACCCGCCCTGCGCTTTACTACTACTTCAAGAGCAAGGAAGCGATTCTGGAAGTGCTGACGGCGGTGGTGACGCGGGCGGCGGGGGAGTTGGCGTCGGAGGCGGTGCCGGACGATCTGCGGCAACCGTCGGCGATGCTGCGGCATCTGGTGCTGCGTCACGCGCATCTGATCCTGACCCATCCGCTGCAATTTCGCGTGGTCGAGCGCAACGAGGACAATCTGCCGCCCGAGCAACGCCAGTTGGCGGAGCAGTCACGGCGTGCGGTGCTGGAGCAGTTCCGTCACGCGATCGAACTGGGCATCGCGCAGGGCCAGTTTCGCATAATGGATCCGAAGGTTGCCGCGTTCTCGATCATCGGCATGTGCAACTGGACCGCGTGGTGGTTCACGCCGACGGGCTCGCGAAATGCGGAGGAAATTGCGGCGCAGATCGCCGACATGGCGCTGCGCTCGGTTGAGCAGGACGCCGGGCGGCAACTGACCGAACAAAGTGCCGCAGGCGTGCTGAAACTGCTGCGTGACGATATCGACTTGCTCGAACGACACCTCGGGCCGAACCTTCTGCCGTAGCCAAGTTTCGTTAATGCTCGACGTATCGACGTATCGACGTATCGACGCATCGACACGCGAAGCATGAGGTCTCGCTTACTGCCGTCGTCCGAGCGGCAAGACAAGTCACGCTGCCCCGATTTGCGCGATGGCAATGCGTGCCGCCTTGCGCACTTCCGGGTCGGCGTCCGCCAGCGCGGCTTCCAGAACCGGCAGGGCCTCGACGTCACCGATCTCGCCGAGCGCCAGTGCCGCTTCTTTGCGCACGTTGCTGATCGGGAACGTGAGCAGCGCGCTCACCGAGGCGATGCTCGCCGGGTGCTTCAATCTGCCGAGCGCGCGGGCGGCCTGCAACGTGACCTGCCAGTAGTCGTCGTCGAGCGCGAACACCAGTGCGTCGCGTGCGGCGGTCAATCGCAGTTTTCCCAGCGTCGCCGCGGCTTCTTCACGGACTTGCCACGCCTCGTCTTGCAGCGCGGCAATGAGGGTGTTCTGCACGCTGTCGTCGGCGGCAAACCCGAGGGCGCCCGCCGCAGCCTTGCGCACCTCCGGCGCGGGGTCCGTGCGCACCAGGGCGGCGAGGACAGGCAGGGCCGCGGCGTGTCGCAACCATCCCAGCACACTCACCGCTTCGCGACGCACGGCAGGCGACGCATCGTGCAGGGCGTCGAGCGCCGGTGGTGCGCTTTGGGGAAGGCGTAGTTCGCGCAGTCCCCGCAGCAAGGCAGTGCGCGCAAAGGGGTCGGGCTCCGCGTGCAGACGTTGCACCAGCGTTGCGCCGAGATCGGCCTGCTTGAGCGCGGACAGGCTTTCAGCCGCACCGGCGCGTGTGGGTTCGTCGGCGTCGTGAAGGGCGTCGCACAGGGCGGCGACGACCTCGTCGGTTTCCCATCCGGCAAGGCGCTCGGCGGCGGTGCGGCGCACGTGGGCATCGGGGTCGTGGCGAAGCCGTTCGACGAGCAGCGGCAACCACGCATCGTCCTCCAGTTCGGCGGCGTCGAGTACGGCGAGGCGTCGCACGGTGGCGTCGTCGTGAGACAGGCGTGCGCGCAACCCGGCGTTCGAGGCGTCGGCAGTATCAAAGTCAAGGGCGTCGCGAGACGCGAGGGAAGACGTCATGAGGTCAGGGAGGCGGGGGAGGATCGAAGATCGCCCAACGGGTTGAGTCGCGGGGCGGGCAGGGGGCTCTGCTGATGGCGCAGTCGCGTGAGCAGATAGCGTTTGAGGGCGACGAATTCGGGTTGTGTCACGAGATCCTGTTCGTCGTCGCGCAGGCGCGGTCGGGCGAACGGCACGCGAATGTCGTCGATGATCGTGCCCGGGCCGGGACTCATCACGAGCACGCGATCGCCGAGAAAGAGCGCTTCGTCGATGTCATGTGTTACGAACACGACCGTGGGGCGTTGCTCGCTCCACACGTCGAGCAGCAGCGACTGCATCATGGCTCGGGTCTGCGCATCCAACGCGCCGAAGGGCTCGTCCATGAGCAGGACGCGCGGTCCCGTGATCATCGCGCGGGCGATTTCCGCCCGTTGCTGCATGCCGCCGGAGAGCTGTGACGGATAGCGTTGCGCGAAGTTGCCCAACCCCACCCGTTCGAGCCATTGGGCCGCGAGCCGGTGACGTGTGGATTTGTTCACGCCCTGCATCTTCAGGCCGAAAGCCACGTTCTCGAGCGTCTTGCGCCAGGGAAAGAGCGTGTGGTGCTGGAACACCATGCCGCGCTCGGGGCGAGGCCCGTCGATGGCGACGCCATCGAGCGTCGCACGGCCATGACTCGGGGCGATGTGTCCGGCCAGCACACCGAGCAGCGTGGATTTTCCGCATCCCGAGGGGCCCAGCAGGCAGACGAACTCGCCCGGTGCGATGTCGATGCCGACATCCTGAACCGCGACGAAACGACGCTCGCCTTCGCCCAGCGTAATACGAACGTTCTCGATGGCGACATGCCCGCCAATGCGGTCCGAACGAAGCGAATTCATCGACGCGCTCCGCTCGGATGACGCCAGGGCGTAAGGCGCTCGCCGATGACTTTGACCACCGCGCTGCTGCCCATGCCTAGCAACCCGATGACGAGCATGCCCACCACGATATCGGGGTAGCGTTGCACGGTATAGGACTCCCACGTGTAGTAACCGATGCCGAACTGCCCGGAGATCATCTCTGCGGTCACGAGGCAGAACCACGAAGTCCCCATGCCGATGGCCAGTCCCGTGACGATGCCGGGCGTGGCGCCAGGGAGCACGACTTCACGCAGCACCCCCAGGCGTCCGGCACCGAGACTGCGTGCCGACGCGATCAGACGGGCATCCACGGACTCGGTGCCGTGAATGGTGCCCAGCAGGATCGGGAAGAATGCGCCCGTGAAGGTGATGAAGATCATCGGCAGTTCGGCGGATGGAAACATAGGATCGCCAGAGGAATCCATGCGACCGCAGGGATCGGGCGCAATACCTCGAGCGGCGGCAATAGTGCAATGCGTGCCCACGACGAGCGTCCGATGGCCAGGCCACACACGATGCCCGCGGCCGCAGCGATCACATACCCCCAGGCGACCCGCTGGAGACTGCTCGCGAGATGACGTGCGAGCTTCGGCGAGTGCAAGAGCGACCACGCGGCGTCCAGCGTTTGCGAGGGAGAGGGGACGTTCTCGAAATTCACGATACCCAGATGGAGCCGATGCGTCGTCACCCAATGCCAGAGCACCACGCACAGCGCGAGCGACGCCCCTTGCAGCGCGACCCTGAATGACCTAGCGCCGACGAGGGCGCGGCCGCTCGGCGCCGCGCGCGCAAGCGCCAGGTCGGATACCAGATTCGATGTCATGACATGCCCCTTAGCGTGCGGCAAGCGGAGCAGGCTGGCGTGCACCCGCAAAATCGACGACCTGGGCACCATGCTTGTCGGCCCAGGCCTGCGCCTGTTGCTTGAGCAAAAAAGCGCTCAACCGGCCTTGCTTGTCGCGGGCGAACCATGCCTGATCGCCCAGCAGTTTGATGCCGGAATCGCGATCCTGCACGTAGAAGGCGCGCACCGGCTTGTTCTCGCGCGCCAGCTTCGCGAGTGCCTCGAAGGCCGCTTCGGGCGATGCGTAGTTGCGCACCTTCGGCTCGCCGCGCACCCAGATCTGGGCCACGCGCTCGAACTGTGCGATCGCCTTGCCCGTCGTGGCATCGTTGGCCTTCAGGGGCAACTGGGCGTAGTTGCGCAGCGCGGCCTCATAGTCGAGGTTGTCGGCCTTGAAGGCGGCGCGCACGTAGCGATCGTCGATGACGGCATTGGCGTCGAAGTGGCCGTCGGTACGATTGAGCAACTTGAGGGTGTCGAACGACGTCTGGACGGCCTTGCGATACTCCGGCTTCCATGTGAGGTCCCGGGTCTGCAGTCCGAGCGGGCCGTGGAACAGGTAATCGACCTCGGGTTCCACCCCGGTAACCTTGGCGATCAGCTCGCTGTACTTTTCCGGCTCGGCGTCGATCAGGCGATTCGCCTCGATGACGGCGCGAAGATACGCCACGACGACTTCGGGATAGCGCTCGGCGTAAGCCTTTTCCACGAGGGTGCCATGCAGTGTCGGCGCGTTGGCCTGAGCGCCGTCGTAAATCTTGCGGGCAAATCCGCGATACGGAAACAGCTCGGCGAAGGGGACGAAGTCGGCGTGCGCCTCGATCTTTCGCGCCTGCAATGCCGGACCGGCGACTTCCGGGGCTTGCGTGATGATGTTCACGTCCTTGTCGGGGTCCCAGCCCTGCGCCGCGACCGCGCGCAGCAACATGCCATGGGCGGTCGACGCGAACGGTACGGAAATGGTTTTGCCCTTGAGGTCGGCGAGCGACTGCACCGGCGAGTCGGTCGGCACGACGATACCGTTGCCGCTGCCGCGCACACTGCCCGAGAGGACGTTGATGAAGATGCTGGGCTTGCCCGCTTTGGTCGTGGCGACAATGTTGTTCACTCCGGGAAAGTCGGCCATCGATCCGAAGTCCAGTTTGCCCGCAACCATCTCGTTGGTGATGGGCGCGCCGCTGGTGAAGTTTTTCCATTGCACGTCATACGTCACGCCCGCATATTTGCCGTCGTGCGGCAGGTACTTTTCGAGCAGTTTCAATTCACGGATCAATGCGCCGCCCGTGGCGGTGTTGATCGTGGTGTCCTGTGTGCCGATCGCCACACGGAGGGTTTCGGCGTGGGCGCCGAGGGCGAGCAGTGCGGTGAGCGCGAATGTGCTGAGGTGAAGGCGAGTCATCGGGTCATCCTTTTTTGTGTGGCGGTGTGTGCGCGTGCCTTGGCAGCACGCCATCTTGTCAGCGAAGCAGATAGGGAATGGCGACGTGTACTGCGCCGGTCGGACAGTCCTTCTCGCACGGCATGCAGTACCAGCACTCGTCGAATTTCATGAACGCCTTGCCCGTCTCGGGATCGATGGCGAGCAAATCCATGGGGCAGACGTCGATGCATACGGTGCAGCCTTTGTCGGCGATGCACTTCTCTTCATCGATCGTCACGGGAACGCTGGAGCGCCATTGCGCCTCGCGGGGAACGAAAGCCATATGCGTGTCCTAGACGGTGGCGGCCTGAGCGGCTGCGGGTTGCGTTGCCGGCGTGCTGGCAACGCGCAGGCGTGAGTAAGCGGTGCGTTCCGTGTCGTCGAGCGCAATGAGGTACGGCTCGATCGGCTTCTTGAACGAGGTCATGGTGCCGTTGTCGGCCTTCTTCAGATGCGCATGGCAGAACCACTCGGTGTCGTTGCGCTCGGGAAAGTCGACACGGTGGTGATACAGTCCCCAGCGGCTTTCGGTGCGGAACAACGAGGCGCGTGCCGCCATTTCGGCGCAATCCCGAATGGCGGACACCTCGGCCGCACGCATCAGTTCGTGCGGATTGGTGGCGCCGAGCTGCTCGATGTCCTCGCGGATCTCGTCGAAGCGCTGCAGGCCGATCTCCATGCGGCGCGTGACCTTCGGCGGTTGCAGGTAATCGTTGACGAAGCGCCGCAGCTTGTACTCCACCTGCGCCGGGGGAAGTCCGTGGGCGCGGTACAGCGGTGCAAAGATGCGCGTGCGCTCGGCGTCGACCTGTGCGGCATCGAGCGCGGCGAACTCGGCGCCCCCAACGCGCTCGGCAGCGTGTTCGCCTGCGAACCAGCCATACGTGAACGCGCCGAGCATATAGTTGTGCGGCACGGCGGCCATATCGCCAGCGGAGTAAAGGCCCGGCACCGACGTGGCGCCGTGCTCGTCGACCCACACGCCGGACGCGCTGTGGCCGCTGCAAAAACCGATTTCGGAGATGTGCATCTCGATCATGCGGGTCCGGTAGTCGTTGCCGCGACGCGCATGGAAGCGCCCCCGGCTGGGCCGCTCGTTCGTGTGCAGAATCGTCTCGATCGTCTGGATGGTTTCTTCGGCAAGATGGTCGAGCTTCAGGAACACCGGCCCGTTGCCGCTTTGCAGTTCCTGATAGAACTCCCACATCATCTGACCGCTCCAGTAATCGCACTCGATGAAGCGCTCTCCGCTGCCATTGGCGGTGTATCCGCCGAGCGGCCCGGTCACATACGCGCAGGCGGGACCGTTGTAGTCCTTGATGAGCGGGTTGATCTGGAAGCACTCCAGATTGGAGAGCTCGGCGCCCGCGTGATAAGCCATCGCGTATCCGTCGCCGGCATTGGTCGGGTTTTCGTAGGTGCCCATCAGATACCCCGAAGCGGGCAGGCCGAGACGGCCGGCGGCGCCGCAGCAAAGAATGACGGCCTTGGCCCGAATGACATAGAAGTCGGCCGTACGGCAATCGAAGCCCATGACGCCGGCGATTTCGCCCGCCGCGCCGGTAAGCAGACGCGTTGCTACGACGCGATTCGTGATTTCGACGCGGGCACGCTTGAGCTGGCGATAGAGAATCTTCTTGACGTCGTGCCCTTCGGGCATGGGCAAGACGTATGCTCCCATGTGATGGACCTTGCGCACGGCGTAATCGCCGGTCTCATCCCTTTCGAACTTCACGCCCCAACGGTCGAGTTCCTCGATGGTCCGAAAGCTGTGGCGCGCATAGGCCAGCACCGTCGCCTGATTGACGATGCCGTCGTTCGCGACGGTAATTTCCTTGGTGTATTGCTCGGGGGTGGCGTGCCCGGGAATGATGGCGTTGTTCAGGCCATCCATGCCCATCGAGATGGCGCCGCTACGTTTGACGTGTGCTTTGTCGAGCAGCAGCACGCGAAGGTTAGGGTTGCGTTGCTTGGCCTTGACGGCCGCCATCGGTCCGGCGGTGCCGCCGCCGATCACGACGATGTCGTATTCGAGTTCGTGGGTCTGCATGGTCCTTGAGCCTTGAGCCGCCGCCGCTGTCGCTGCAACCGAACGTTTCGGCAACTTGTTATAACAAGTAAGGACCTGATTGTAGGAGGACGTCCTGCGCAGACAAATGAATTGTTTTTGCTTAGCTTTCGCCGGGGGGTGATAAGCCTTCGGGGACGTGGACTACGGCGCTTAGCCGCATCGGCTGCATTAGTCGATTCAGCCGATTCAGCCGCTTCAGTCGTGTCCGGCGGCGCTCAGCCGCCTTGGTCGTGCCGGGCGGCGCGCGCCAGATGGCCTGGGCGCGGCGGCATGCTCACGGTCAACGCGCAGCCGGTATTGGAAGGTGTCGCCGCGGAAGTAGAGGAACTCGAAATCGATGGGGTGCCCTTGTCGGTCGTGGGTCAGTCGTTCGATGCGCAGCAGGGGCGCGCCTTCGGTCGTGCTGAGCGCGCTGGCGAGGGCCGCATCGGCCTGCACGGCGTCGATGCTCAGATCGGCCGACCCCAACGGCACGGCGCAGTCGTTCTCGAGGATGAGAAAGATATCGCGTGTCACGAGATCGGCGCGCTGCAACTGTCGTCCGAGGGCTTCGGGCAGATAGGTGACTTCGTACGACACCGGTGCGCGGTTGAGCAACCGTACGCGATGGATTTCCGTGACGGTTTCGCCGTCCGTCACGTCCAGCCGAAGCGCGACATTGGCCGGCGCGGGAACGAACCGGAAGTGCACCACACGGTTAACGATTTCATGGCCTTGACGCGACATGGCTTCGGCAAAGCCCTGCAGCGACGTCACATTCTGGAATGCCTTCGGCTGGGAAACGAACGATCCCTTGCCGTGCACCTTGAAGATCAGCCCCTCCTTTTGCAAGTCGCCAAGGGCCTGCCGGATGGTGATTCGGCTCACGTCGGACATGGCCTGCAACTCGCTCTCCGAGGGCATGCGGCTGAGCGGCGCGTAGTGCCCATCGAGGATGCCGGTGCGCAGCATGTCCTTGATCTGGGTATAGAGCGGTACCGGCGAGTCGGGTTCGAGTTTCAGGCGGCGAGTGGGCATTGCGTGACGGGCGGGTAATGGCGTGCCGTTGAAGGGCGTCACGCACGGAGCAGTTCGCTGCGGGGATTATAGCGGCACGCCTTTGGCGGGAGGTCTTGTTTCGTTATGCCGCGCGATAGCCGGGTGCGCCCGGAGCAAGCACCGGGCGTCAGCGGGCTTGTGCGAGCGATCTAAGCAAGGTCGGCACCTTGTCCTTGCTGGTGACTTGCACGCGTGACATGAGCGCGTGGTCGACCCGTTTCAGGCCGTAGTTGCGCGTGATGTCGTCGTGCATGCGATGCCAGAGATGCACCGTCATTTCAGCATCCACCATCGCCCGGTGGGCGCGGCCGGTCTGCGGGAGCTGGAGCATTTGCGCCAGGCCGGAGAGCCGGTGATTCGGCGCATGCGGGTATAGTCGCCGGGCGCTGAGCATCGTGCAGGCGAAGGCGTGATCGGCGCGTGAGCCCAGCATGGCGAGTTCTGCCTGCCAGAAGCGCTTGTCGAAACCGGCGTTATGGGCGACGACCGGGCAGTTGCCAACGAAGGCCGCCGCCTCGCGCATGACTTGAGCGACGGGCGGCGCCGAGGCGATCATGTCGTTCGTGATGCCGGTCAATGCCGCGACGTCGGAGGGAATCCGGCGCCCGGCATTCATCAGGCTTTGGTAACGATCCACGATCTGGCCTTCGCGCCACAGAATGACGGCAATTTCCGTTGCCCGATCGCCTTGGGCTGGCGACAGGCCGGTGGTTTCGAAGTCGAGGATCGCTACTGTCTGCATGCCGCTTCTCAAATGGAGGTTGTCGGGGCGACGATGTTGGCCAACATCGGAATTTCGCGGGTAATTTTACAGGGCCTTGAACACGGGCCGAACTTGACATCACTTTCTGAAGTAAGACTTCTTACCGCTGTCGGAGTAGCAAAGCAGGGATAGTTGGCCGTGTGAACCAACGTCGAAACGCACATTGCCAAAAACAGCAAACCGAGACGCATCGTTATCCTCATTTTGTCGACGGATCATACGATGGCTTCGAAGACTTGCCGGGAATTTTCCATGAGCCGGACGTAAAAAATGCGCCCCAAGCATTTCGCTTGGCGGCGCATTTTCAAACTACGGTGCAGACGTCGCACCGTAGTCCGGCAAGTGCTTAGATCTGCACCGTGTCGGCGACTTCCTTGAAGTCTTCGATCTGGTCGAAGTTCATGTACTTGTAGATCTTGTCGCCGTTAGATGCGAGCACGCCCATGTCGGCCATGTACTCTTCCTTGGTCGGGATCTTGCCCAGACGCGAGCAGATCGCGGCCAGTTCCGCCGAGCCGAGGTACACGTTCGTGTTCTTGCCCAGACGGTTCGGGAAGTTACGGGTCGACGTCGACATGACCGTCGCGCCTTCGCGCACTTGCGCCTGATTGCCCATGCACAGCGAGCAGCCCGGCATTTCGGTACGGGCGCCGGCCGTGCCGAACACACCGTAGTGACCTTCTTCCGTCAGTTGCTTCTGGTCCATCTTGGTCGGCGGGGCGACCCACAACTTGACCGGAATGTCGCGCTTGCCTTCGAGCAGCTTCGATGCGGCGCGGAAGTGACCGATGTTGGTCATGCACGAACCGATGAACACTTCGTCGATGGTCGCACCGGCAACGTCCGACAGCGTCTTCACGTCGTCCGGATCGTTCGGGCAGGCCACGATCGGCTCATGGATGTCGGCCAGATCGATTTCGATGACGGCTGCGTATTCGGCGTCGGCGTCCGGCGAGAGCAGTTGCGGGTCGGCGAGCCACTGTTCCATCGCCGTGATACGGCGTTGCAGGCTGCGCGGATCCTGATAACCCTGCGCAATCATCCACTTGAGCAGCGTGACGTTGCTGTTCAGGTATTCGATGATCGGTTCCTTATTCAGGTGCACCGTGCAACCGGCGGCCGAACGTTCAGCGGAGGCGTCCGACAGCTCGAACGCTTGCTCGACCTTCAGGTCGGGCAGGCCTTCGATTTCGAGGATGCGGCCCGAGAAGATGTTCTTCTTGCCTTGCTTGGCGACCGTCAGCATGCCTTGCTTGATGGCGTACAGCGGGATCGCGTTGACGAGGTCACGCAGCGTGACGCCCGGCTGCATCTTGCCCTTGAAGCGGACCAGAACCGATTCCGGCATGTCCAGAGGCATCGTGCCGGTGGCAGCGGCGAAGGCGACCAGACCCGAGCCTGCCGGGAAGCTGATGCCGATCGGGAAGCGGGTGTGCGAGTCACCGCCGGTGCCCACGGTGTCCGGCAGCAGCATGCGGTTGAGCCACGAGTGGATCACACCGTCGCCCGGACGCAGTGCGATACCGCCACGGTTGCTGATGAAGTTCGGCAGCGTCTGATGCGTCTTCACGTCCACCGGCTTCGGATAAGCGGCGGTGTGGCAGAACGACTGCATGACGAGGTCGGCCGAGAAGCCGAGGCAGGCCAGATCCTTCAGTTCGTCGCGGGTCATCGGGCCCGTCGTGTCCTGCGAACCGACCGAGGTCATCTTCGGTTCGCAGTATGTGCCGGGACGCACACCCTGACCTTCCGGCAGACCGCAGGCGCGACCCACCATCTTCTGCGCCAGCGAGAAACCGCGGCCGCTGTCGGACGGCTGTTGAGCCAGACGGAACAGCGTCGACGGGGCGAGACCCAGCGCTTCACGCGCCTTGGCGGTCAGGCCACGACCGATGATCAGGGGAATGCGGCCACCGGCGCGCACTTCGTCGAACAGCACGTCGGACTTGACCTGGAATTCGGCGATCACGGCGCCGTTCTTCAGGGCTTTGCCTTCGTACGGACGCAGTTCGACCACGTCACCCATTTCCATCTGCGACACGTCGAGTTCGATCGGCAGGGCGCTGGCGTCTTCCATCGTGTTGTAGAAAATCGGGGCAATCTTGCTGCCCAGGCAGACACCGCCGAAGCGCTTGTTCGGGATGAAGGGGATGTCTTCGCCCGTGAACCACAGCACCGAGTTGGTGGCCGACTTGCGCGAGGAGCCCGTGCCGACGACGTCGCCCACATAAGCGACGAGGTGACCCTTTTCCTTGAGCGACTCGATGAATTTGATCGGGCCGCGCTTGCCGTCTTCTTCCGGGGTGATGCCGGGGCGGGCATTCTTGAGCATCGCCAGCGCGTGCATCGGAATGTCGGGGCGGGTGGTGGCGTCCGGGGCCGGCGAGAGATCGTCGGTGTTGGTTTCGCCCGTGACCTTGAACACGGTGATGGTCAGGCTTTGCGGGACTTCCGGGCGGCTCGTGAACCATTCGGCATCGGCCCAGCTTTGCAGGACGGCGCGCGCGTTGGCGTTGCCCTTGTCGGCGAGTTCCTTGACGTCATGGAACTGGTCGAACATCAGCAGGGTTTTCTTGAGCGCGTCTGCCGCGACGGTGCCGACTTCGGCGTCCGACAGCAGCTCGATGAGCGGGGCGATGTTGTAGCCGCCGAGCATCGTGCCGAGGAGTTCGGTGGCGCGGGCGCGGGAGATCAGCGCGCAGGCCGTTTCGCCCTTGGCGACAGCGGCGAGGAAACCGGCCTTCACGCGGGCGGCTTCGTCAACACCGGCGGGCACGCGGTTCGTGATCAGATCGACCAGCGTCTGCGCTTCGCCAGCGGGCGGGTTGGTCAGCAATTCGACCAGTTCGGCGGTCTGCTGAGCGCTCAGCGGCAGGGGAGGAATACCCAACGCGGCGCGGGCGGCCACGTGTTCACGATAGTTTTCAAGCATGAGGAGACCTGCTGATGTTGCGTTTCGGGGGAGGTTTTGAGGCCTCCGGGGCTTGTTCCAGTACGGCTTTTGCCCGTGATTTTAGTCCCTATGCAAGGCAAGGTCAAATGTCTTATGTCTTATATAAGACCAGAAGAATGAAGCAGCTCTTTTTGCGGGAACGTACGACACAGGGGCAGGGGGGCGCTTCGTGTACCGGGAGGCATTGGGAAGGCGCAGCGGTCGCGACGGACCGCCGCCCCGGATCAGGCGAAGTACTGGCCGGGCGTGCGTCCGAGGGATTTGCGGAACATTTCGATGAAGCCCGTCGTGCTCTCGTAGCCCGGTTCGTTGGCGACTGCGGAGACGGCCCGCCCTTCGGCCAGGCGGTATAGGGCTTCTTGAAGACGGGCGTGGCGTCGTGCCACAGCTTGTCGGCCTCGCGCTGGGGATTGACGCGGCAGCGCTGGGGATCGACAGGCATGTCGTGCGGGTGGAGGAGGTTCGCCGGGTGCAGAAGTGGGTGTAATAGAACGGGCGTTTGAAGGTCCTTCGATCTCATCGTCTGTCCTAATAGGCGGTGTTCGTCGGATGCGTTAGGGTTGCGAAGCATAAGACGTTAAGGAATACGTATCATTGACATAAGCTGTCAACATAACGAGTCGTCACGGGGGCTGTCATGAAGCGAGGCTGGGGGCTAGGGAGTGTAATTGCGGGTGTACTGTTTCTTGCGGGCTGTTCAGCGCTCCCGGGCGGGACTTACCGAACATTGAGCGCAACGAACTATCTACCACCGACTTCGGCAGAAATTCCGTTGAGAGCGGGGCCCACGTCCGAAGCCTTCGACTATCCGGTGATGTTTGGAACGACGCGCAAGGCGTTGGCTGGCGGGAACGGATTCTCCGACGAACGGGACGAAGCGCTGCATTATGGTCGGGTGTTCGTGACGATTCCGAAGAATCACCGCACGGGCTCTCTCGGCTCCGGGCTGGGAACGTTGCTGGGGTATGACCCGAAGTTGACAGTGGGTCGCTTCGAGACGGTGTCGAGCGAGGCGCAGTTTCTAGACCTCGCGCGGCGTGAGCTTCAGCCGGTCATCGGGCCTGAGAACGGCTATGTGGTGGTTTTCATCCACGGGTACAACAATTCATTCGACTCGGCGGCGCTGCGTGCGGCGCAGTTCGGCGCCGATCTCGATGTGCCCCCGAACAACTTGTTTCTCTTCTCCTGGGCGGCACGAAGCGGTGTCATCAAATACACGTTCGACGAAGCGACGGTCGACACGAGCGAGGTCTATTTTCGTACGTTCCTGGATACGGTGGCGCGGGCGGCAAGCGGACGTACGATACATATCGTTGCGCACAGCATGGGGAATCGGGCGTTGCTGCGCGTCATTGCGTCGGGGGTAAATAGTGTTTCGTCGGACCGCAGCATCCGGTTCGGCCAGATTATTCTGGCGTCCGCAGACGTGGACCGGGAGTTGTTTGCGCAGCTCGCACCCAACTATCTGAAGGTGTCGGACAGGACGACGGTTTACCTTTCCCCGTATGACTATGCCGTGGCGGCCTCGGATCATGTCCACGACTATCCGCGAGTCGGATGCGGGACGGCTCCCCAGGTGATGGTCCCGGGCATCGATAGCATCGTGTCGACGCTCCCGGAAGACTTCCCTGCACACGCGTACTTCGCAGAGACGCTTCCTCTGCTGACGGATATCAAGAACCTGATATTGCGAAACACGCCCGCGCGCAGCGGCAAGGATTGGGAACAGCTTGATGGCTACTGGGTCGTCGGTGGAAAAGCCAACCATGCGAAAGTCGTCTGCCGTACGCGTGACACCCTGATGCCGGCGGCGCGATAGCGCTGCGCCGGGGCGTGGGATGCCGTCGGGTGTCATCGAGTCGGATCGGCCAGCGCTTTTACCGCCAGTGCCGTCGCGGCGGCGCGGGTTTCCACCAGAAGTTTTCGGAACAGGTGTTCCACATGCTTGTTCACGGTTCGGGGCGCCGTGCCGAGAATGTCGCCAATGTCCCGGTTCGTCTTGCCGCGCGATACCCAGAGAAGGACTTCGGCTTCGCGTGTGGTCAAGCCGAAGCGAGACGACAGCGCATCGCGGGAAACGGAGTCATCTGTCTCGGAAAGCATGACGATCCATTCACCCGCCGCCGGCGCTGGCGTGGCGGTGACGGAGCGGCGGACGTTGCCTGCCGTGAACTCCTGCACGGCATCCGACCGGGCACCGCGCGCGAGCCAGTCGACAAACCAGTTACGTAGCACAGCGGGAAGCCGGGCGGTCCCCGGCAGCGGGTCCATCGGATGAACGGTCTGATCG
This sequence comes from Pandoraea oxalativorans, assembly GCF_000972785.3. Lineage (NCBI taxonomy): Bacteria > Pseudomonadati > Pseudomonadota > Betaproteobacteria > Burkholderiales > Burkholderiaceae > Pandoraea > Pandoraea oxalativorans. Next base: position 3,441,714 of record NZ_CP011253.3, on the reverse strand, counting down.
ACGTATGCAGCGATTTGCCGTGCCGCTTGCGGGCTGCGCCAGAGAATCGTCCCGTCACAGGACACGATCAGCGCAGCGCGAGCGTTTAGCGACAGCGCCACGTGCGCATAGGCTTGTGCCCGTGAGCGCAGCACGTGAGCACCGATACGCGCACACACCTCCTCCGGGCGTACCGGCTTCGTCACATAATCGATTCCGCCAACGCGAAACCCCTTCACCACATGCTCGCTTTCCGTGAGCGACGTCATGAATATCACTGGCAGGTGTTCGTGTCGGTTGTCCCGCTTGATTCGCAGGCACGTCTCGAACCCGTCCATGTCGGGCATCATGGCGTCGAGAAGTACGACATCGGGCGTGACCCGGGACAGGCACTTGAGCGCGGCTTCCCCGCTCAATGCAACCAGCACCGTGTAACCATTCGCCCGCAAGGTGTCAGAGAGAAACGCGAGATTGTCGGGCGTGTCGTCCACGATGAGCACAACAGGACGCTCCCCCAACCATTCGGATGCTTCGCTGACCTGCATGCAAGGCTCAGATATCGGAGGGGCGGGGCAGGCAGTCAAGTTCATTCTCGAGATCCCTAAGTTGAAAGCGCTCCGCGAGCGCACGCAGTGCATCGATTTGCCGCACCAAAGTGGGATGATCCTTGCGCGCCGCATCGAGTAGATCGACCACGCCCTGCACATACCCGACGTCGAGATGCTCGCGTATGCCCCGCAAGATCGGTTCCGGCAAAGCGAGCCTGAGCTCCCCGGCCGACTGCGCAGGCACGACAGTTACGTCCGACGTCTTGGAAGAAACCCATTCGAGCGATAGCAATTGTGCGAGCTTGTCGAGCAGCAGGTTCACACGCAGTGGTTTGGCCAGGTAGCCGGCGCATCGTGTCGCACTGGCACGTTCGCGGTCGTCGGCGAACGCATTTGCCGAGAGCAGGAGGATGGGGGCAGCAGACAATTGGTTCTCGCTGATCAGACGGCTGGTTTCGTAACCGTCCATCAGCGGCATGGATATGTCCATGATGATGGCGTCGGCCAAGTTCCCTCCGAGCCATCGCAGGGCTTCCGGGCCACTGGCGACTTCAGTGACATCGAAGCCGAGCGGCGTGAGCAGTTGGACCACGATGCCTCGCTGGTCCGCGAGATCGTCCACCACCAGGATGGTGCGGCGCGGTCCCACATACCCACGGATGCCCGCCAATTCCGTGTACATGTCGGGCGGGCTTTGTATGGCCGGCGCGAACAGCTTCACGACGAAGCGTGTGCCACGTCCGACCTCGCTGTCGACTTCCAGACTGCCGCCTAGCGCGTGGGTCAGCAATCGGCAGATCGTCAGCCCCAGGCCCGCGCCGTGATCGTCCGCATGCGTGGCGTTTCCACGCTCGAACGGCAGGAACAGTCTCGCCATTTCCCCCGGTGGGATGCCGGGGCCGGTGTCGATGACTTCGAGCTTCAGTGTGTCCATGGCGTGACTCACACGCAAAGTCACTGTGCCCGCCGCGGTAAAGCGAATCGCATTGCCAATGAGATTGGTGAGAATCTGCCCGAGATACTTCTGATCGCACTTGACTGCGGCGGGAAATCGACCGATGACCTGGACGTCGAAAGCCAGCGCTTTTTCCATCGCGAGAGGACTCATCATCGACGATACGTGGGAGACGAAATCGTTCAGCGAAACGGCCGTGATGTTGAGCTGAAGCTTACCCGCTTCGATGCGTGCTACGTCCAGCAGTCCGTCGACAAGGGCTAGCAGGTGTTCTCCACTGCGATGAATCGTGCGAACGGCGTTATAGCGAGTCGCAGAGAGCTCGTCTTTGGCTTGCATCAGGAGCTGCGCGTAGCCAAGGATACTGTTCAGTGGCGTACGAAGCTCATGACTGAGTCCCGAGACGTAGCGACTCTTGGCCTGATTGGCCGACTCGGCAGCCGCTGTGGCGCGCTTGAGGGCTTCGTCCGTTTTCTGATGCGCTTCGATTTCCTGCATCAGCAAGTCGTTCTGCCGCTGCGACTCCTCTTCCGTAACGCGCCGACTCTCTCGTTCCAGTACGAACCACCAGGCCGCGATGCACCCGACAAGTGCGAGCGAAAAGAATATTTTCAGAAAGCTGCTCTCGATGACGGCGACTTCAGCCGTGCGGATCGACGCAACGCTTTGGGACCAGATCAGAAAGAGCACACCGGCGAGTACGGCAAGGATCGAAAACAGGAGGCTCGCGTATCGAATGAGGCGCAGCGCGGTCGGTCCGAGCCGAATGTTGGGAAAAATGCGATGCAGGGCATGGTCTGCCTGCGCCGAGAAACGTGCATGGGGTTTGCAGCGATCGTGACAACGCGAATCGAGGGAGCAACAAAGCGAGCATATCGTGCCGCCATATGCCGGACAGTGCGCCGTGTCTTCAGGCTCGAAGGCGTGCTCGCAGATCGCACAACGCAGCGACGTCGCGTCGCCGGTCGATTGCGGCTTTCGGGCGAGGTAGTACTTGCCGCGCGTTCCAATGGCGATGAGCGGAGCGCAAACGAATGCCGCGCCGAAGGCAAGAAACAGCGACATCGCCTCACAAAGTTCGCCAAGCACGCCGGCACGCGCGGTCAGCGCGGCGGCGACACCGAACAGCATGGCGCCGATGCCGACAGGGTTCACGTCGTAGAGGTGCGCGCGCTTGAACTCGATGTAACGTGGACTGAAACCAAGCGGTTTGTTGATGACGAGATCGGCACACAATGCACCGACCCACGCGACCGCTACATTCGCATACAGCGACAGCACTTTGCCGATAACGTCGAAGACGCCGATCTCGACGAGCAGCAACGCAATCATTACGTTGAAGACGAGCCACACGACGCGTCCGGGATGACTATGGGTGAGACGGGCAAAGAAGTTCGACCAGGCGAGCGATCCGGCGTAGGCGTTCGTGACATTGATCTTGAGCTGGGAGACGATGACGAACAACGTCATGGCCGGCAATGCCCAGCCCGCCAGTCCCGCCGGATCGAGCAAGATGTGATACGCGACGAGATACATCTGCGTGGGCTGTGCAGCCTGGCCGACATCGACTTCGTTCTGAATCGCGACGAACGCAAGGAATGCGCCGCCGAGCATTTTCAACGCGCCGGGCACGATCCACCCCGGCCCGGCGGACAGGAGTGCCAGCCACCACCGTTTTTTGTTTTTCGCCGTCAGGGGCGGTAAAAACCGAAGATAGTCCACCTGCTCGCCGATCTGAACGATCAGCGCGAAAACGACGGTCGACGCCTGCCCGAAAGCAATGATGCTGAACGCGCGGCCTTGCGGCGCAAATCCGGCAAAGGTGGTCCATTCAAGCACCAGTCCGGGGTGATGCCACAGCACGGCGACGTAGGGCGAAACGAACAGCAAGATCCACAAGGGCTGTGTCCAGCTTTGGAGCCGATTGATCAGTGTGATGCCGAACATCACCAACGGAATCACGATGAGCGAACTCACGACATACGCGATCGCCAGCGATATGTGGAAATAGAGCTGCAATGCGAGCGCCATGATGGCAGCTTCGAGCGCGAAGAAGAGAGACGTGAAGATCGCATAGAGGAACGACGTCACCGTCGAGCCGATGTAGCCGAATCCCGCGCCGCGGGTGAGCAGATCCATGTCCACGCCGTCACGCGCCGCGTAAAAGCTGATCGGCAAGCTCGTCAGAAAAATCAGAATCGAGACGACTGCAATGGCCCAGACGGCGTTCGTAAACCCGTAGTTGATGACAAGGCTGCCGCCGATGGCCTCAAGGACCAGAAACGACACGCCGCCGATCGCTGTGCTGGCGACGCGCGCTTCGGACCACCGCCGAAACGAGCGCGGTGTGAAGCGGAGCGCATAGTCTTCGAGCGTCTCGTCGCCGACCCAGGCGTTGTAATCGCGCCGCACCTTCACGATGCGCTGCGTGCTGGGCGCAGGGGCTGAATTTTGGTGCATCTCGGCCATGACAACGGGAAGACGATCCTGATTGGTGCAAAACGCCTCGGGTGCTAAGGGCAAAGCAAGTTACATTCCACCGCCCGCATCGGGGAATACGTCAATCGACGTATTTCGAGCGCCAATTTGGCTCCCTACATTGCGTTCAACCCCTTGAAACCAGCCCGCCGCGCCTTTGCACAGGGCCCAAGACCAGGAGAACGTGATGTCCGCAGACGATCAATTCGATGACGAGCGTATGGCTTCCCCGTTGCGCAGACGACTGCTCGGTGGCCTGGCTGCCGCGCCGCTCATGGCGCTTGGCCTGCCGCGCACCTCGTTCGCGCAGGTGCCGCCGACGGCCAAGGTCAATACGACGGGGCTCGCCGTGACGGACACCACCGTCACGGTCGGTCAGTTGCACTCCGCGACCGGCACGATGGCGATCTCGGAGACGGGGTCGATTCAGGCCGAGCGCCTTGCTATCGAGCAGATCAATGCGATGGGCGGCGTGCTCGGCCGCAAAATCAACATCATTCAGGAAGATGGCGCCTCCGACTGGCCGACGTACGCCGAAAAGTCGAAGAAGCTTCTTGAGAACGACCACGTGGCGGCGGTCTTCGGCTGCTGGACATCGGCCTCGCGCAAGGCCGTACTTCCCGTGTTCGAGAAGGACAACGGGTTGCTGTACTACCCCACGTTCTACGAAGGTCTGGAGCAGTCCAAGAACGTCTTCTACACCGGTCAGGAAGCCACGCAGCAGATTCTCTGGGCGCTCGACTGGGCGTCGAATACCAAGAAGGCCAAAACCTTCTTCCTGATCGGCTCCGACTACATCTGGCCGCGCACGTCGAACAAGATTGCGCGACGTCACATCGAGCAGCATCTGCACGCGAAGGTCGTCGGGGAGGAGTATTACCCGCTCGGTACCACTGAATTCAATTCGCTGATGAACAAGATCAAGCTCGCGCGCCCCGACTGCATTTTCGCGACGGTGGTGGGCGGCTCGAACGTAGCGTTCTACAAGCAACTCAAGGCCGCGGGTATTACGCCTCAGAAACAGTTCCTGCTCACCCTCTCCGTGACGGAAGACGAAGTGCTCGGCATCGGCGGAGAAAACTTCGCGGGCTTCTACTCCTCGATGAAGTACTTCCAGTCGCTGGATAACGACAACAACAAGAAGTTCGTTTCGGCCTTCAAGGCGCGCTATGGGGCGAAGTCGGTGATCGGCGACGTAACGCAGGCCGCTTACCTCGGGCCGTGGATCTGGAAAGCCGCGTGCGAGCGCGCGGGCAGCTTCGACGTGAACAAGGTGGTGGCCGCTTCGAAGGACATCGAACTGGCGAATGCACCGCAAGGCTACGCCAAGGTCGACGCCAACCACCACCTATGGAGCCGCTCGCTGATCGGTGAAGGGCAGGCCGACGGTCAGTTCAAAGTCGTGGCGAGTTCGCCGGAGCCGATCCATCCGGATCCGTTCCCGAAGGGCTACATGTAATCCGTCAACCTGCACAGGCGCGATGGCCGCCAGGCCGTCGCGCGAGGAGCGTCAGATGTCAGCCAACGACATTTTCAATATCACTCTGATGCAGGGCTTCGCCGGACTGAGCCTGTTCAGCGTTCTCCTGCTCATGGGGCTCGGGCTCGCCGTGATCTTCGGGCAGATGGGCGTCATCAACATGGCGCACGGCGAGTTCATGACCATTGGCGCCTATACCGTCTACATGTTCTCGTGGGTGACCCAGAACGTCTGGCCGGTGTTTGCGCCGGTGTACTTCTTTTTCGCCATTGTCGCCGCCTTCGTGCTCGCTTTTGGTGCGGGATGGCTCGCGGAATGGGCGCTTATCCGTCACCTGTATCGTCGCCCGCTCGACACACTGCTTGCTACCTGGGGCCTGAGCCTTGGCATGCAGCAGGTGTTCCGTTCGACGTTCGGCCCCAAGGAGGTCAGCCCCGCGCTGCCCGACTGGCTCATGGGGTCGTGGGAGCCGACACCGGGCCTCGATATTCCGATCAGCGGCATGTTTGTGATGGCGCTGGCGCTTGTGATGACAGGGGGCTTGCTGCTCGCGCTTTACCGCTCGCGCTGGGGGCTACGGGTGCGGGCGACGGTCGCGAACCGGCCCATGGCGAACGCCGCAGGCATCAACACGCGTCGCACCGACCGCATGACGTTCGCCATTGGCTGCGGTATTGCGGGGGTAGCGGGGGCGGGGTTCACCGCGATCGGTTCGACCGGCCCCACCAGCGGTTCGCTCTACATCGTCGATTCGTTCTTGGTCGTGACGTTCGGCGGCGCAGCGAGCCTGCTCGGCACGGTCGCGTCTGCGTTCGGCATTGCGCAAATGCAGTCGATCAGCGAGTTCTTCCTATCCGGCTCTATCGCGCGTGTCCTCACGCTGCTGACCGTTGTGGTCATTCTGATGTTGCGCCCGCAAGGCTTGTTCGCGTCAAAGGTGCGACGCGTCTGACGTGCTCATCCGAAATGCTTATCCGAATGAATCCATCCGACACCTCGCGCAGCGCCAGCCAACACGCGGCGATCGCACCAAACGATCGTCAACCGATTCATCTGTAAGGAGAGATGTACATGGAACCCATCCAAACGGCGACGGGCGGCGTCTCCCTCCGGGCCGAGGCCGGCGAAGCGCGCGAAGCGTGCGAGTCGCGCGTCGCGCCCCGTGGCTGGCGCGCGCTCGCAGCGCGCTTCGACGCATCGGGCTATGCGGGCATCGTGATCCTCGCGCTACTGATTGTCGTAGTGTTCCCGATAGCGCTCGACACGTTTCGGCTGAACCTCATGGGCAAGTACCTGACGTATGCGTTCGTCGCCATCGGGCTGGTGATCGCATGGGGTTACGGTGGGGTGCTCAGCCTCGGTCAGGGCGTTTTCTTCGGCCTCGGGGGCTATGCGATGGCGATGTTTCTCAAGCTCGAGGCATCGAGTGCCGCGGCCACGAGTACGCAGACCACCCCCGGCATTCCGGACTTCATGGATTGGAATCAGCTCACGGCATTGCCCGATTGGTGGCGACCGTTCCACTACCTTCCGCTATCGGTTATCGCGGTCCTGGTCGTACCGACTGCGCTCGCATTCGTCATCGGCTACGCAATGTTCAAACGACGTGTGGGGGGCGTGTACTTCGCCATCATCACGCAAGCTGTCGCCCTGATTCTTTCTGTATTGATCATCGGGCAGCAGGGATATACCGGGGGCGTGAATGGCATTACCGACCTGCGCACGCTGCTTGGCTGGGACATTCGGACAGACCACGCGAAGTTGATTCTCTATTTCGTCAACGCGGCGCTGCTGATCGTCGCGTTGCTGGCGTGTCGCTGGGTGCAGCGAGGCAAGCTCGGCACGCTCTTGCTGGCCATGCGCGACAAGGAGGACCGGGTGCGCTTCTCGGGATATGACGTCTCGATGTTCAAGGTCTTCTCGTTTTGCCTTGCGGCAACGCTTGCGGCGGTCGGCGGCGCGATGTTCACACTCCAGGTCGGCTTCATGTCGCCGTCCTTTGTCGGCATCGTGCCGTCCATCGAGATGGTGATCTACGCCGCAGTCGGGGGGCGGATGTCGCTGGTCGGCGCGGTATACGGCGCGATCCTCGTCAATCTCGGCAAGAGCTGGTTTTCCGAGAGCTTTCCGAACCTCTGGTTGTACCTGATGGCCGCCATGTTCATCGGTGTGGTGATGGCCTTCCCGAACGGTCTGGCAGGACTCTACGAGGCGCACGTGCGCCCGCGCATTCGCCGGTTCCTCGGCGTTGAGAAAAGGGAGGCGTGACACATGAGCAACACCGACTTTCTTCTGGCGATTGAAGATCTGAGCGTGTCGTTTGACGGGTTCAAAGCCATCGATTCGTTGAATCTGTATCTGGAGCGAGGCGAACTGCGCGTTGTCATCGGCCCGAACGGGGCGGGAAAAACAACGTTGCTCGATCTCATCTGCGGCAAGACGAAGGAGACGACGGGCAGCATCAAGTTCCGTAACGAAGAAATCACGAAGCTCGCCGAGTTTCGGCGTGTGCACAAAGGTATCGGACGAAAGTTCCAGACGCCGTCGATTTACGAAAACCTGAGCGTGGCGCAGAACCTCGAAGTGTCGTTTCCACGCGGGCGGGGTGTGTTGGGCGCGCTTTTCTACCGGACCGACGCCGAGGTTGCCGATCGCGTGCGCGCGGTCGCCGACGAAATCGGCCTTGCGGCGTTGCTCGATCTTGAAGCCGGTCTGCTTTCGCACGGCCAGAAGCAGTGGCTGGAAATCGGCATGCTGCTGATGCAGGACCCCGAGCTTCTGATGCTGGACGAGCCGATCGCCGGCATGAGCGCGCGCGAGCGTGAGCTGACGGCGGAGTTGCTCGACCGGATTTGCCGTCATCGCTCGATGATCGTCATTGAGCATGACATGGCGTTTGTCGAGCGTATCGCGCATAAGGTCACCGTCATGCACCAGGGGAAGATCCTCGCCGAAGGCCCAATGGCCAAGGTGCAGTCCGATCCGCGCGTGATCGATGTTTATCTTGGGCATTGATCGGAGGACACATCATGTTGGAAGTCGACGATCTGGTCGTCAGCTACGGCCAGAGCGAAGTGCTGCACGGTATCGGCTTTACCGTCGCCAGCGGTGAAAGCGTGGCGGTCATGGGCCGCAACGGCATGGGTAAGACAACGCTCTTCAAATCGCTGATCGGCATGTTGCCCGCCAATCGCGGCACCGTGCGGGTCGGCGGCGTGGATGTCTCGAAAGCGGAGAGCTACCGGCGTGTGGCGAGCGGTATCGGGTATGTCCCGCAGGGGCGCCGGGGGTGTCAGAAATTCCGTGTTCAAGGCGGGGTTGAGGTTTACACGGATGGCCGGACGAAACGATCCTCGTAAAGGATAGCGAATTGGTTCATAGCTGTCTTCCAATCTTGAGCGGCGCGGCCCCAATCTGCGGTGATGTTACGCAGCGCCAGCCAGATCAGCTTTGTTGCCGCATCATCGGTTGGGAAATGGCCTCGGGTCTTGATGATCTTGCGAAGCTGCGAGTTGATGTTCTCAATAGCGTTCGTTGTGTAGATCACCCGGCGCACAGCGGGCGGGAACGCGAAGAACGGAATGACACGATCCCAGGCATTGCGCCACGCGGCACTGACCGGCGGGAATTTCTGGCCCCACGGCCCTTGGGAAAATGCGTCCAATTCGGCCAGAGCCGCCTCGGCGCTTGGTGCCGTATAGATCGGCTTGATTGCGGCGGCCAGCCCCTTACGATCCTTCCAGCTCGCGTAATCCAAACTGTTGCGGATCAGGTGGACGATGCACGTTTGCAACGTCGTCGCTGGAAACACCGCGGCTAACGCCTCGGGCATGCCTTTGAGGCCGTCAGTCACAGCAATCAGGATGTCGCCCACGCCGCGCGTTTTCAGATCGTTGAACACTTTCATCCAGAACTTGGCCCCCTCGGTGTTCTCGATCCACAGGCCCAGGATGTCGCGCGTGCCGTCGGGCAGAATGCCCAGCGCGAGATAAATGGCCTTGTTACGCACGACGGCATCCTCGCGGATCTTCACGCGCAGCGCGTCGAAGAACACGACCGGATACATCGGCTCAAGTGGCCGAGCCTGCCACGCCGTGACTTCAGCCATCACTTCGTCAGTGACTGAGCTGATGAACTCGGGCGAGACCTCGGTGCCGTACTGCTCCAGAACAAAGCCCTGAATCTCGCGCACGGTCATACCCCGGGCGTACATGGCGACTATCTTGTCGTCGAAGCCTGTAAAGCGTCGTTCGTGTTTGGGGATCAACAGTGGTTCGAAGCTGCCATCACGGTCGCGGGGCACCCCGATGCGAATCGGGCCGCCTTCAGTCAGAACCGTCTTGGCGCCTTTGCCATTGCGCTGATTGGTCACGCTGGCCGGTTTGGCCGCGCCAGGCGCGTAGCCGAGATGGTGATTGAGCTCGCCCCCCAGCGCGCGTTCTATGAGCGCCTTCTTGAGCGCAAGCGTCGCGGCGTGGATGGCTTCGGCCGTCATCGGGCCGTTACCGAATTGTTCAAGCAATTCAGCGGGAATTGCCGGTAGCTCTACCGGCGGGGTCTTCGGTTTGCGAGGCATAGTCACTCCTTGGCGACATGTTATGCCTCAAACACGAAATTAATGACAGGCCCGGGGCGCCAGATCTTTGCCTCGCTCACCGTCGAAGAAAACATTCAAACCGGGCTCGAGCATGCCGGGAGTCAGTCGGTTCCCGACGATCTCTACGCACTGTTCCCTGTTTTGTTCGACATGCGCCGCCGCAAAGGCGGCAACCTCTCCGGCGGTCAGCAACAGCAGCTCGCGATTGCCCGTGCGCTCGCGACCGACCCCAAGGTACTGCTGCTCGACGAGCCGACCGAAGGTATCCAGCCCTCCGTCATCAAGGACATCGCCCGCGCGCTCAACCAGATACGTATGACGCGCAACATCGCCGTCGTCGTTTCCGAACAGGTGTTGAGCTTCGCCATGGACGTTGCGGACCGATTGTTCGTGATCGAAGGCGGGCGCTTCGTTCATCAAAGTACGCGCGAGGCCGGTGATACCAACCGCATTCGCGAATACCTCTCTGTTTAACCCGGCGCCGGGTGGCGTCAATTCGATGGCCGGTGTGTGCCACATCGGCACTTAATATCAGGAGCGAGTGCAATGGCCGAAACTCTCATCAAGGTCGACCTGAACCAATCCGCGTACGAAAACGAGCAGGTGCACAACCGTTGGCACCCGGACATTCCGATGGCGTGCTGGGTCAATCCCGGCGACGATTTCATTCTCGAAACGTACGACTGGACTGGCGGCTTCATCAAGAACGACGACAGTGCCGACGACGTGCGCGACATCGATCTGTCCATCGTGCATTTTCTATCGGGGCCGGTGGGTGTCCATGGTGCCGAGCCGGGCGACCTGCTGGTCGTCGACCTGCTCGACATCGGCGCAAAGTCCGATAGCCAGTGGGGCTTTAACGGCTTCTTCTCGAAGACGAATGGCGGTGGTTTCCTCACCGACCACTTTCCGCACGCACAGAAGTCGATCTGGGATTTTCACGGGCTCTATACGAGTTCGCGCCACATCCCGGGGGTCAATTTTGCCGGGCTGATTCACCCGGGGCTGATCGGTTGTCTGCCGGATCCGAAGTTGCTCCAGACCTGGAACGAGCGCGAAGTCGGTCTCATCGCAACGGAACCGGATCGCGTCCCGCCGCTCGCCAACCCGCCTTTTGCCGCCACGGCACATATGGGAAAGCTGACGGGCGATGCGCGGAATCAGGCCGCAGCGCAGGGCGCGCGCACAGTGCCGCCGCGCGAGCATGGCGGCAACTGCGACATCAAGGATCTGTCGCGCGGCTCGAAGGTGTTCTTCCCGGTGTATGTCGACGGTGCTGGCCTTTCCGTGGGGGATCTTCACTTCAGCCAGGGCGACGGTGAAATCACGTTCTGCGGCGCTATCGAAATGGCGGGATGGGTGCACATGCGCGTGAATGTCATCAAGGGGGGCATGGCGAAGTACGGTATTCGAAATCCCGTGTTTCAACCGAGCCCCATTACGCCGGCATACAACGACTACCTGATTTTCGAAGGTATCTCGGTCGACGAGCAGGGCGGGCAGCACTATCTGGATGTCACGGTGGCTTACCGTCAGGCGTGTCTGAACGCCATCGAGTATCTGAAGAAGTTCGGGTACTCGGGGGCGCAGGCCTATTCGTTGCTGGGATGTGCGCCGGTGCAGGGGCACATCAGCGGTGTCGTCGATATTCCGAACGCCTGTGCGACGTTGTGGTTGCCAACGCAGATCTTCGACTTCGACATTCGTCCCAATGCCGATGGACCGATTCGTCATGTGAAAGGCGGTGTGGACATGCCGTGTTCGCCGGATCTGGTAAAGGCATGATGCCGCGTGCGTCGCACGGGTCGTCATGAGTGAGCGCCGACGACTTTCGCAAACAAGATAAGGCAGCAGGAGGCCGAGATGCCGATTTACGACTTCGAATGTGCGACGTGCGGACCGTTCGCCGTCATGCGCCGTATCGCGGATCGCGACACGGCGTGCCACTGCCCGGCATGCGGCAGTGAGGGATCGCGCGTGATCACGGCGCCGTCGCTGGCGTTGATGGGGAGCGCGCGTCGCACGGCACACGCGACGAACGAGCGGGCAGCCCATGCGCCGCGTCATTCCGGCGACGGGCCTTCGTCTCGGCACCGGCCAGGGTGTAGCTGCTGCTCAGGCTCAAAGGCGTCACTGCCTGGGGCATCCGGCGGGACCGGGGCGATATGTGGCACCGGTGCGGCGGGTGGGCTGAAACGTCCGCAGGGGCGGCCCTGGATGATCAGTCATTGATGCATTGACTTGATTCGCTGCGGCCTCGCGGATCGGCTGTGCGAATCGATTGCGACACTTTAAGGAGAGGGGTTCCATGCGACATGGGGATATTTCGAGTAGCCGCGACGGCGTCGGCGTTGCGGTCGTCAACTACAAGATGCCGCGACTTCACACGAAAGCCGAGGTATTGGAAAACGCGCGAAAGATCGCCGACATGGTGGTCGGCATGAAGCAGGGGTTGCCCGGTATGGATCTCGTGATTTTTCCCGAGTATTCCACGCACGGGATCATGTACGACCGACAGGAGATGTTCGATACGGCGTCGACGGTGCCGGGGGAGGAGACCGATATTTTCGCTGCGGCCTGTCGACGGGCGAACGTCTGGGGCGTGTTTTCGCTCACGGGCGAGCGACACGAGGATCATCCGAACAAGGTGCCGTACAACACGCTGGTGCTCATCGACAATCGCGGGGAGATCGTGCAGAAATATCGCAAGATCATGCCGTGGACGCCCATCGAAGGCTGGTATCCCGGGGACCGGACTTATGTGACCGAGGGACCCAAGAGGCTGAAGATCAGCCTGATTATTTGCGATGACGGCAACTATCCCGAGATATGGCGGGACTGCACGATGAACGGGGCCGAGCTGGTGGTGCGCTGTCAGGGGTATATGTATCCGGCCAAGGACCAGCAAGTGCTCGTGGCAAAAGCGATGGCATGGATGAACAACACCTATGTGGCGGTGGCGAATGCGACCGGCTGGGACGGTGTCTATTCGTACTTCGGCCATTCGGCGATCGTCGGCTTCGATGGCAGGACGTTAGGGGAATGTGGCGAGGAGGAGATGGGGGTGCAGTATGCCGAGCTGTCCGTCAGTGCGATTCGCGACGCGCGCAAGCACATGCAATCGCAAAATCATTTATACAAGTTGCTTCATCGGGGATACACGGGGAGTATCAATTCGGGTGAGAGCGTGAATGGCGTGGCGCAATGCCCGTTCGGTTTCTATCGGGACTGGGTGATGGACCCCGAAGGCACGCGACGCAAGGTGGAGGCGATGACCCGCAGCACACCGGGCACGGCGGAGTGCCCGATAGACGGTATTCCTCACGCGCAATAGTCACCTTCCGGCTCCGGCGCGGCGTGGCGTCCCAGGCAACGGGGGGCGTGCCGCGCGCTCACATGCCTTGTCTGCGCGGGGGAGGTAAGCGGCATCGCTTCGCCGACTCCGCCCCCGCTTCTGTCTTTCGGGATTAGTGCGCGGGGACCATGCCGTCCTTCGCCATGAGCGTCAGGTTCCCACCCATGCGTGGATCCTCGAACGGGCCATAGCTATGCATTTCGTCGAAGTTCGCGGGATGGGGCGAGCGCAGTCGGTAGAACTCCACCCAGCCGCTGGATCCCTTGGGTTCCGCCTTCTCCTGCTTCGCCCCGGCTTGCTCGGAGAACCATGACGGATCGCGATAGCCGGAAGCGACCCGTTCGGCGAGACGCTCGATGGCCCCGTTGCGATACGAGTACCAGTCGCTGCCATCGATTCGGGCGAGCTCTGCCATCAAGACGAGGGGGGCCGTCGCGTAATCGTGATAGTGGAGTGCGCGACGCTTACGAGCCATTTCCATCGGAAGGCTTCCGTCGGGCTGGATATCGTCGATCCCTTTGCGATAAATACTCTGAGCCGTCTTGAGCAGCGTGTGGTCGTGGGTGGCGATTGCCGTGGCCATGATGCCGACGCCGGTCCAGTAGTAATGATTATTGCGCTTGTGTTTCGGGTCGTCCCAATACGTCATGTTGGCGCTGGAGAGTTTCTTGAGCCAGGTTTCGATCTCATGACGTTCTGTGGGCGTCGCGAGCGATTTCGTTTTCAGATAAGCCAGCGCTGCGGCCCCATGTGTCCACTGCCGCATGTAGTCGGACTGGTCGTTGTTGACGTGTTCCATGGTGCCCAGCATGGCGTCGTTGCGCGCCCAGTCGTCGAGCCAGGAAAGGGCGCAGTTGCCAGCTTCCACGTCATGTTTCCCGATAAGCGCGTCGGTCATATCACCGAGTTTGGTCGTGAAGGTGTTCAACGGTTTGACGGCGACTTCGTTCTGCGCCTTCAACTGCGGATCAATCCTGGAGCGCGCCGCATCGGTGTAATAGCCGAGCGCGCGAATGTCGCGACTGGCCGTCGGAGGCGCAGCACAATCGAGCTCGCCAGCGAACGACGTTGCGCTAACCATCATGGCGCAGGCGAGTGCAGCGAGTGTGGCCACGCGGCGCGCGCGGGGCTTCGCGGCACAGGGGGATGAAAGGCGGGGGGGCATAAGAGGGGCACGGTTAAACATGGAGTGATCTCCGGCATGTATGCCTGACAGAAAGCGGTAGATAGCGTGCCTGGTTTGTGAGGCCGCCTCAAAGAAAGCGAGATGATCCGAATTGGATGACTGAGGGGATGTCATGGCCTTGCACTGCACGGGCCTCGCTTCACGACGGATAGCTCGTCTCGCCAGAACTCATCTTATGGCGGAACACTTACGTGTCGATATGAGTGGTCACCGGTGTGAGGGAAATGACGATGCGTGCCTCCGAAAGCCTATTTTCCTTCATTGCAGATTCATTTGAATTGAATCGATAAAAATACGACGGATTCTCAATTTTCGACGGTTGGCATGTGCTGCGGAATCAATAAATTCAATCGAATTCAAAAAAATCTCAAGGTGTGACGCCGGTGCCGGAGATTGCTGAATTTCTCCTCACATTATCCACACTGTGCGCAGGCTCGGGCCGCAATAATGATCGCGAGCTTCGTGGTGATACGGGGTTGCGTGGGGGATGTTCGAAAATACCGAATTTTAGAATTTTTTATGATTGAAGTGGCAGCATGTTAATAAGAGTGCGGCAGATAAGGTGGTATTTGTTATGTTTGTTCGTTTTAGGTGTGATTTTATTTTTGGATGATGAGAATCTGGTTTCGGCATATTCGATTTTCATCGGTTTTTATCTTCCGTTATCTATGGTTTGTGTTTGGGAATTTAATTAAGGCACGGAGTGCTGGTAATGAGATGGTGGATCTGGATGGCGCCGATTCAGAATTAAGATCGCTGGCGCTTATTGTTTTCGTTTTGGCGTCTTATTTCTTCTTCACTTCTTATTCGGGGGGAGCGCTTCGAACTTGCGGTGTGTTCGGGCATTCTGGCGCTTTTGGGAGGGGAGCGGTTCATCAGAAAGGTCAGTGCGGTGTGATTTGTCGCAGGCTGAGAATCCTTTGAACCATGCACGCGTGCGGGTTTTCCTAAGACGCAAGAAATCCGCCGTCGGCGGTCAGAACGTGGCCGACGATATAGGACGCCTCGTCCGAGGCCAGCCAGATGACCGCTTCGGCGACTTCTTCCGGTTGGCCCATCCGCCGCAATGGCAGCGCAGCAGCAACGCTGGACATGTCCGCGATGCCGGAAGCGACCATCATGTCGGTGACCACCCGCCCTGGCGCGACGGCATTGATTCGAATGCCCCGTGGCGCGCATTCCATGGCGGCCGAGCGCATTAACGAGATGACGGCGGCTTTGGACGCCGAGTAAAGCGCCAGACCGGGATTGGGATTTCTCACGCCACTGACAGAGGCGTTGATGACGACGCGTCCGCCCCCGCTTTTTTCCATCGCCGGAATTTGGTGCTTCAGGCAAAGAAACACCGATCGTACGTTGGTATCGAATACGCTGGCGTAGACCGAAGCGTCCTGAGCGTCGATGGGCGCGCGTCGTTCCTGAAAACCGGCATTGTTGAACGCAACGTCAAGTTGCCCGAATCGGGTCGTGACGATGTGAATGAGGTGTGCGATGTCCTCTTCGCGCGTCACATCCGTTTTCACAAAAATGGCATCGCTCCCCATCGCCCGGCATTCCGCTGCCACGGCCCCGCCTTCCTCCTGACGCCGCCCGGCGATGATCACGGCCGCAGCGCCCTCGCTGGCCATTTAGATGGCCGTCGCACGACCGATACCGCTTCCGCCGCCCGTGACCAGACCCACTTGCCTCTCCATGCGCGGACGTCGAAAACCACGTTTCTCGGGCTGCATAAGGCCTCCGGGGTTTTGTGAGATTGCCTGAATCGTCAGCGTCCCATCTCTGCGAATTTCTACCTTCCGGGATGTCGACAGGGCGTAAGATATTAGTTGTATCGTACAACATTATTGCGAGATATCAACCATGCCAAAATACGACATCGAATTGCTCGACAGCATACGTGCGGCCTCGCGGCAAATGGTGCGTGAGCTGGGATTCATGCAGCCAACGCTCGCGCAGACGGGGTATTCGGCGTCGGCTGTTCACGCGATCATGGAAATCGGCGCCCGGCGCTCGGTGACATCCGCTTATCTGGGCGAATACCTGAGGCTGGACAGGTCGAGCGTTAGCCGAATGGTGCGAAAACTGGTGATCGCAGGGGAACTGAAGGAGACGCCCGGTCGAGACGACGCGCGCGAAAAACTGTTGTCGTTGACGCCGCGCGGCAGACGTACGCTCGCCGCGATCCACGCGTTCGGAAGACGCCAGGTCAGTGGCGCGCTGGATCATATGAGTGAAGCGGAACGGGACGCAGTCGTTCGAGGGCTTGCAATTTACGCGCGGGCCCTACAGGAGGTCGGGCAGGGCGAGCCCAAACGCCTGACGACATGAGGCAGCATCGGTTTTCAGTATTTGCTTAGCAGCGATTCGAATTTGTTAACAAGTCAGGCACCCATATACTGCTTTCGAACAGGCGGCACCGTTCTCCGGTGCCGCCTCAAAGTATTGGCAGTGCTCCGGGAAGACTGAGACAGGCGTAGCCCAAGGCTCTTCCGCGCGCCGATTGTCGAACACGTCTTTTCGGATTTTGCAGTATGTCGAACGCATCCTCGCGTCAAATGCATCTGGCCGCCTATGTCATGGCCGGCCCGGTCTCCGGCCATCACGGCGGCTGGCGTTACCCGTCTGCGCAGCATGACATTCTGTCGGTGCGCTTCTATCAGGAAATTGGTCGTTTGCTCGAAGCGGGTCGCTTCGACATGCTTTTCCTGCCCGATATTCAGGCGCTGCCGCGCCGACTGGGCGACAGCCTCGACTCGCAGCTGCGTCATGGTGCACTCGGCGCATTGCGTCTTGACCCCATCGTCGTACTCTCGGCGCTTGCCGGAAGTACCCAGCATCTCGGGCTTGCCGCGACGATTTCAACGTCCTACTTCACACCGTTTCACGTGGCGCGAGCGCTCGCATCGCTCGATCATCTGAGTGCCGGACGCGTCGCGTGGAACATCGTCACCTCGTTCCAGGACGCGGAAGCCCGCAACTTCGGGCTTGAGGAACAACTCTCGCGCGAAGACCGCTATGACCGCGCGGACGAGTTCGTCGAAGTCGCATGCAAGCTGTGGAACAGCTGGCGCGATGGCGCCCTCACGCTCGATCGCGAGACGCCTCAGTTTGCCGATCCCGCGCAAGTCAGCCCGATCTCGCATCGGGGCAAGTGGTTCAACGTGGAGGGGCCGCTCAACGTCAGCCGTCCGCCGCAGGGCAGACCCGTTTTCATTCAGGCGGGCGCATCGAGTCGCGGACGCGATTTCGCCGCAAAGTGGGCCGACGTTATCTTCGTTACGCACTCGTCGCAGGAGTCGGCGCAGACCTTCTATCACGACATTAAGGCCCGGGCCGCACATCACGGTCGGAACCCGGACGACGTGAAGATTCTCCTGGGCATGGTGCCGGTCGTCGGCGAGACCGATGCGATTGCGCGCGAAAAACAGGCGCTGCTCGACGATCTCTGCGATCCGGAGGCCGGTCTCTCGACACTCTCTTATCAGCTTGACATCGATCTCTCGCCGTTCCCGCAGGACGGCGTGCTGCCGGATCTGGAAGTCGGTGGCGTGCAGGGTCATTACAAGGAAGTGGCGGAACTCACGCGCAAGCAGGGTCTGTCATTGCGCGAGATCGGCAAGCGTTACGGCATCGGGCCGCTGCGTGATTTCAACGGCACCGGAGGCGCTGTGGCCGAGGTCATGCAGCAATGGTTCGACGCACGCGCCTGTGACGGCTTCATGGTGCAGATGCCCTACCTGCCGGGCGGTGTCGAGGACTTCGCGCGCCTGGTCATTCCCGAGCTTCAGTCGCGAGGCGTGTTTCGTCGGGAATACGCGGGCGACACGCTTCGCGATCACCTCGGCATCGCCCGCCCGTCGCACTGACGTCCTGATGCACCGAACGGCGATCTGAAATCGCCGCCATTTCACGCTTCTCGCAATACGACATCTCATGGCACACGACGACACCCAGCGGCACTCGCGCCGCCAATTCATCAAGCAAAGCGCAGCGGTGGCGACCGCCCTGTCGTTTCCCATGATCGCACGCGCCGCGCCGCCTCTGATTCGCTATGCGACGGCGGGCGTGGTCGGTCCCGGCGAGCTCGAAACCGTCATTACCAGCGACTGGTTTAAGGCCAACGTACTCAAACGTCATGGCAAGGAGTATGTGATCGAGACGACGACGGCGCGCGGCACGCCCGGCGTGGCGACCTTGCTGGCTGCCGAGCAGGCCGACATCGGGACGCTGGCGTTTACGAGTCTGGCGACCGCAGTCGCGCAGGACGCCATACCGGGCGGCGTGACGGCCATTGCCGAAATCCATCGCGACGCGGTGCAAGGCTATGCGTCCAACCCGTTCGTCGTGCTCGCGGACAGCCCGGTGCGCACCATTGCCGATCTCAAGGGCAAGAGCGTGGCAGTCAACGCCTTCAATGGCAGCGTCGACATCATTCTGCGCATCGCATTGCAAAAGCACGGGCTGGATCCGCGCAAGGATGTTCGCGTGGTCGAAATGCCGTTCGGCAACATCGGCCCGGCGTTGCGCCAGAAGCGTATCGACGTGGGCGTGCTTGCCATGCCGTTTCAGGTCGACGAAGCGAAGAAGGGCGGCATTCGTACGGTGTTCGACGCGGTCGGCGTCGTGCCGCCGTATCCCGTCCTGTTCCAGAGTGCACGCTCGCGGTTCCTCACGGAAAAGTCCGCTGCCGTGCGGGCATGGCTGGCCGATTACGTCGACGCGCAACGCTGGATTTACGATCCGGCCAATCGCAAGCAGGTGGTGGCGCTGACCGCGGACCTCGCAAAAACGCCCGCCGCGTCGCTCGACGAATACTTCCTCACACCCAAGGACTTCTATCGCGATCCGAACGCGACGATCTCCGCCGCGAGCCTGCAGCCGCCCATCGACGCGATGGCGCAGTTGGGGCTGTTGCCCAAGCCGGTCAGGATTGCCGCGAACGTGGACGCGTCGTACCTCCCGCGCCGGGCCTGACGATGAGCACCCTGCATGACACCACGGCCGCTATTCACGTCGCAGGTCTGTCGAAGGTCTTCGACAGGGATGGCGAGCGCGTCGTTGCGCTCGACAATATTGCGCTGGATGTCCCGGCTGGCAAGCTGGTCTCGCTCGTCGGCCCCTCCGGTTGCGGCAAGAGCACACTGCTCTATATCCTCGGCGGGTTCGTCGACGCCTCTCAAGGGGTGTGCGCGACCTTTGGCGAACGGATCACGGGACCGGGTGTGGACCGTGGGGTGGTCTTTCAGGAATACGCGCTGTTCCCGTGGCTCACGGTTGCGGAGAACATCGCGTACGGTCTGCGCCGCAAGGGCAAGCGCCGTGACGAGATACAACATACGGTCGCGCGTTATGTCGATCTCATCCATCTGAAGGGATTCGAGCGGCGTTATCCGCGCGAACTGTCGGGCGGCATGCGTCAGCGTGTTGCGCTCGCACGCACCTTCGCGAGCGATCCGAAGATTCTCCTGCTCGACGAACCGTTCGGCGCGCTCGATGCGCAAACGCGCGAATTCATGCAGGACGAATTGCTACGCCTGTTCGAACGTTCGGGCAAGACGGCGTTACTCGTCACGCACGACATCGACGAGGCGGTCTATCTGTCCGACACGATCTACGTCATGTCACGGCGGCCTGGCCGAATCGTCAAGCGTGTGGACGTCGATCTGGATCGCACGCTCGGGCGCGAGGCGACCATGCTGTCGCAACGCTTTTCCGAACTGCGCAACGACGTCTGGCTGTCGGTGCGTGAGCAGGTGAGGGGCGTGCCGACGGAGGAGCCGTCATGACATCTGCGCTTGCGGCAAGGCAGCGCTGCCTGCCCGCGTTGACCGGGTTGCTGGCCGTCGCGGTATTGTTCGTCGCCTGGCAGGCTGCCGCGTCGGCCCATTGGCTGGCCGACGGCTTTGTTCCCTCGCTGGCCGATATCTGGCTTGCCACGTTGCATCTGGTTCGTACCGGCGAGATCGGGCTTAACCTGATCGCGACGTTGCGCGCCGGTGCATGGGGACTTGCCGCAGGCATCCTGACGGGCGTGCCGCTTGGCTTGACGATGGCGTTGCTGCCTGTCTTCGATCGCATTGTCACGCCCGTGGTGCGCTGCACGTATGCGTTGCCAAAAACGACGCTGATCCCACTGCTGGTGCTGTGGTTCGGTGTGGGCGGCGCGACTAACGTCATCGTCATTGCGATCACTGCGGCGTTGCCGCTGATCGTCTATTCACTGCGTGGCGCGCGCGAAGTGCCGCGTGTTTTGCTATGGAGCGCGCGCTCGCTGGGCACATCGCGGGCGGGTTTGCTGTGGCGTGTCGTGTTGCCCGCGGCGTTGCCTCAGATCCTGACCGGCGTGCGCGTGGCCCTCGGGTTCACGCTGCTGGTCGCGATTTCCTGCGAGATGATCGTCGCGAATCAGGGCATCGGTAAATTGATCGGCCAGTACGGCGATCAGGGCAGCTACGACTATCTGTTCGCGGCGCTTTTTGTGACGACCGTCGTGGCGTACGCGCTCGACGCCTCGCTGCGGTGGTCGACCGGTGTGCTATTGCGCTGGCACGAATCCGGACAGCGGGTACAACGAGGACGGCGACATGGCTGATACGCTCGAATTCACGGAAGTGAGCGTCCCGGCGGGATCGCGCGTTGTGCGCACAATGGCGCGTCGGCTATGGCGCTTGTCGCAACCCTGGCTGGTGTTGCTCGCGGTGCTCGCCGGTTGGCATCTCGCCACTGCCCATGCGTGGGTTCGGCCGGTTTTCCTGCCGTCACCGGGCGTCGTGTTTGCAACGCTCGCGCAACTCGTCGTCTCGGGCGAGCTTGCGTCGACCCTGGGCACGAGTGTGCTGCGCGCGGTGGTGGGCGTTGTCGCGGCGGGCATCGTGGGCATTCCGCTCGGATTCGCCATGGCCGAATTTCGCGTTTTCCGCTGGTTGCTCTCGCCTTATGTGGCGTTCGGTTTCCCGCTGCCCAAAATTGCACTGATCCCGGTGTTTACCGTTTGGCTCGGCATGGATAGTCTGTCGAAGATCGCGCTCGTGTTCGCCACATGCGTGTTCCCGTTCATCGTGGCCGCCGAGTCGGGGGCTTCGCTCGTCTCGCCGAAGTTGCGATGGGCTGCGCAGTCCCTGGGCACCCGAAAGGACGCGCTGTTCCGCCATGTGATTTTGCCCGCGACGGTACCGGCGTTGCTCTCGGGTGTTCGCATTGCCTTGCCGATCGGCCTGATTACCGTATTCACCGCAGAGATGGTCACTGGCGGTGGGTTGGGCGAAGCCATCGTGCAGGCGCAGCGCTACTTTCAATCGGCGCAGGTGTACGCCTACGTGCTGGTCACGATGCTCGTCGGTTATCTGGCGGACGCAGCCATTGCCCGCGTGCAGCGCCGCTTTGCGGCCTGGGCCGAGGCATGAGCGCTTCATGAGCGCTAGGGCAGGGTGTATTTTTGGAGTTTTCGATGGCGCGTGAAGTATCTTCGGCCGGGATCTTTCCGGGGTTTCTGGTCTCGACACAATGGTTGTCGGAAAATTTGCACCGACCGGATTTACGTCTGTTCGATTGCAGTGCCACGATGGTGGTCGATCCCGTGATTCAGCAGCGCGTTCAGCCTGAGCGTGCTGCGTTCGAGGCAGGGCATATCCCTGGCGCACGGTTCATCGATATCGATGCGGAGCTCTCGGACCGGCACCATCGATTCCATTTGATGCTGCCACCGCCGGAGGCTTTCAAGGCGGCCGTCGAAGCGCTGGGTATCGGCGACGACAGCTTGGTCGTGATCTACAGCACTGGCTCGATCTGGTGGGCGACGCGCGTCTGGTGGATGCTGCGAACGTATGGATTCACGAATGCGCACGTGCTCGATGGCGGGTGGCCGCGATGGCTTGCTGAGGGGCGCGCGGTCGAGTCGGGCGCGGACGTCGTTCGCGAGCGGGCAGCGGGTGTCGAATTCACGCCCGGGCCGATGCTGCCGTATGTGGCGGGGCGCGAAGACGTCGAACGTGTGGTGAATGGCGACGCCGCGACGCGCCTGATCAACGCCCTTCGTCCCCCGCAGTACAGCGGCGAGGAACTGCCGCGCAAGGGGCGGCCCGGCCACATTCCCGGGAGCCTCAACATGCCGGCCGCCAGCTTGCTCGACGCCGACGGGCGTCTTCTGGATGACGATGCACTGCGTGCGCGCTTCGCGGCGGCGGGCATCGACGACGATACCTCCGTCATTGCTTACTGCGGCGGTGGGGTGTCGGCGAGCCTCGTAGTCTTTGCGCTCATGAAGCTCGCGCATCCGAACGTGCGCCTTTACGACGCATCGCTCGGAGAGTGGGGTAGTGCACCGGAGCTCCCGATGCAGCTTGAGGTGACGGCGGGGTAGTGGCTTCGTTCGTTGCTGCGCTTTGACGCAATGCGGCAAGAATTGCTTCGTTTGGGTGAAACGCGTGTGCCGGTCGAGCCGTTGTACAAGCAAATTGGCGGAGGCGGTGAGATTCGAACTCACGGAAGGGTTACCCCTTCGCCGGTTTTCAAGTCTGGCTGGGAAAACGTTGTGGGGTAAGGGGTTAGGCGAGGGATTGCTTCGAAATCGGCGGGACGTGATCGGCTGGAAATCCGCGTGTTTACTGGGGGTGGGGAAAGCGTTGCGGAGCAGGATCTGCTGGGGTTTGAGGGTGGCCGCGACGTCCTTTTCCAAGAGTGCCGGGCATGAAAAAGGGGACCGAAGTCCCCTCAGTTTTGTCGACGCACACGAGAGATGCGGTGTCGCCTCAAGTGAACCGCCCCGGATTTTGTGGAGATACCGTCTTGCCCGTCAAGCGATTGCGACGTAGTTCGCCCGATAAGGCTGTCGTGTCTTCAGAACGCCGAAACACAGATGCACAAGCTTACGCATTGCAGCGCCGAGTATAGACATGGTGGATTTGCCACGCGCTGCCAAGCGTTCACACAATGCCTTGATGTGGGGGTTATAGCGTTTAGCGACGACGGCCGCCATGTAGAGAGTTGCCCGTACCTTGGGCGGCCCGGCCTTCGATAAACGTGAAGGGCCCTGGATCGACGATCCCGACTGCCTCTGCACCGGCACCAGGCCGAGATACGCCGCAAGTTGTTCTGCAGAATCGAAGTGGCGCGCGTGCATGATGGCAAGCAGCGTGCGGCCTACCTGAGGGCCAACTGCCGGGATACTTTGCAGCAGCATCAAGTTTGCTTTAAGGCCCGGATGGGCAGCAATGTGATCATCGATCTCGCGTTGCAGGCTGGCTAAATGGCGCTCCAAAAACTCGATCGTCTCGAGAATCGAATGCAGGACTAGCGCCGTTGGAGCCGTGATTTCCGCTTTCTCATGCCGGTTGCGCTCACGCTGAAGATCTTGTGCAAGCGCTTCACGGCGCGCCATCAGTGCTTGAAGTATGCGAGCCTCGGGCGCTGGAGGACTCCAGCGCATTGGCTGTGCGTGCATCGCAAAGCGCGCTAACACGTGGCTGTCTACCATGTCGTTCTTCGTGCGCACGCCCATTCCCGTCGCAAAAGCACGCACCTGCGCAGGATTAACGACAGACACGGAGAGCCCGGCATCGTGCAGGCCACACGCGGCCATCTCGTGATAGACGCCGGTACCTTCGAGCGCGACATGTACGTGGCTCGGCTCGGTGTGTCTCTTGCCCAACCAGCCCAACAGATCGGTTAGGCCGGCGCGGCTATTGGCAACAACCTTCGTACTACGCTTGCCGTTTGTCATGTCCAGCAGGCAGCAATCCAGCTTGGCTTTGGCAACATCAATACCGAGGTAGAACATCAATTTGATCCTTAATCGAGGAATCAATACCAACTCACCCACTTGCCTTGTACATACAGGGTCCACGCCCTTGGCTACCGTTCAGTGTCTGTGCTGGTGAGGGCGAGGCGAAGGGCATTATCTCCACAGCAAGGTCCAAGCCTTCAGGCTCCAAACATGCTCACTTCACCTCATGTGACGGTAGCTAACCATCACGAAGACGAAGATACAAGGCTCCAACTCTTGAGAGAATGGAGCCATGAACAAGAGATCGAGCAAGTTTTCCCCGGAAGTCCGGGAGCGCGCAGTGCGCCTGGTGCGCGAGCAGCGTAGCGAGCATCCGTCGCTGTGGGCGGCGGTCGAGTCGATTGCGCCGATGATCGGCTGCACGCCGCAAACGCTGAACGATTGGGTCAAGCGCGACGAGATCGATAACGGCGAACGTGCCGGCCTGAGCGCGAGCGAGCGTGATCGCCTGAAGGCGCTGGAGCGCGAGAACAAGGAATTGCGCAAGACCAACGAGATTCTCAAACTGGCCAGCGCGTTTTTCGCCCAGGCGGAGCTCGACCGCCGTATCAAGTCCTGAAAGCCTTCATCGATCAGCATCGCGACACCTTCGGGGTCGAGTCGATCTGCAAGGTTTTGCGGATTGCCCCGTCGGGTTACTGGCGCCATGCTGCCCAGCTTCGCGATCCATCCAAGCGCTGCGCCCGAGTCAAGCGTGACGACGTGCTGTGCCCGGAAATCCAGCGTGTCTGGCACGCCAACATGCGGGTCTACGGCGCAGACAAGGTCTGGAGGCAGATGAACCGGGAGCAAATTCGGGTGGCCCGCTGCACGGTCGAGCGACTGATGCAGCGGCTGGGATTGCAAGGCGCGGTGCGCGGCAAACGGGTTCGCACAACGATTCCCGATGTCTCGGCACCTCGCCCGCTGGACCGGGTCAATCGCCAATTCAAAGCCGACCGGCCGAATCAGCTCTGGGTTTCCGATTTCACCTACGTTTCGACGTGGCAGGGCTGGCTGTACGTGGCGTTCGTCATCGACGTGTTTGCACGACGCATCGTTGGCTGGCGGGTGAGTCGTACCATGCGCACCGACTTCGTACTCGATGCGCTTGAACAAGCGCTGTATGCCCGCCAACCGGGCGACGACGGGACGCTGATCCATCACTCCGACAGTAAGAATACGGGTATCAGATGTTTCCGGGCTTCTCGCGGCTTTCAATGAGGGCTGTCCGGCGACTTTTGGTGCCGTAAAGCGTTCCGGGCGACCTGACCCACATTCCGATCGACGTAGTGTCTTTCCCCTGACCTGTCGATCGTCCGGAACCGCCGAGCGGCGAGGTTTCGCCTCGTCGATACGTGTGACTCAAGAAGGGCCTGACGCTCTGTCGCTTTACTGTCTTGTCCAGGTACTCGATGCCGGTGAAATCGCCTCAATCTCATCGGCAACCGGAGCAAGGCTCATGAAAGAAGAACCGGCTATTTCTGGATATCGCAACGTTGTGGGCGGCGTGGATACCCATAAGGACGTGCATGTTGCAGCTGTCGTTGACGAACACGATCGTCTGCTCGGCAGTGAATGCTTCCCTACCACGCGGCATGGCTACAAACAGATGCTGCTCTGGATGCGCTCATTCGGAGAGCTTGCCCGGGTTGGCGTCGAATGCACCGGCTCCTACGGAGCGGGCTTGCTTCGCTACCTTCAACTGGCCCACGTAACGGTGCTTGAGGTCACGGCACCCGACAGGAGCGACCGGCGCAAACGCGGCAAGGACGACACGCTGGACGCTTGCAACGCGGCGCATGCTGCCTTTGCTGGTGTGCGTACAGTCACGCCCAAGACACGCGACGGCATGATTGAATCGCTGCGCGTTCTGAAAGTCTGCCGGAAGACCGCCATCTCCGCGAGGCGCGTTGCATTGCAACTAATTCACAGTACCATCATCAGCGCGCCTGACGAGTTACGCGAATCGCTGCGCAAGATGACACGGATGCAGCTTATTCGAACATTGGCCGCGTGGCGTCCCGATCTGTCTGACTATCGGAGCCTGATCTCTGCCAACCGGATTGCATTAAAATCACTGGGGCGTCGGTATCTCGAGTTGCACGACGAGATCGCCGACCTCGATGTCATGATCGCGGCTCTGGTCGATGAACTCGCCCCCGATCTGGTCTCCCGGTATTCAATTGGCTATGAGTCCGCTTCGCAACTGCTACTGACCGCTGGCGACAACAGCGACCGGCTTCAGTCAGAGGCCAGCTTCGCCGCCCTCTGTGGAGTGAGTCCCGTCCCGGCGTCTTCTGGCAAGGTGACACGACATCGACTGAATCGCGGTGGAGATCGCGCGGCCAACAGCGCCCTGCACATTATCGCCATCGGTCGATTGCGAACCGACGATCGCACAAAAGCCTATGTCGCCAAACGCGTCAGCGAGGGCCACTCAAAGCTTGAAGCGATTCGATGCCTCAAGCGCTATATCGCACGAGAGGTCTTCTACGCCATCCGGCAACGTTACCGCCAGATCGCGCAGACCCAATTTACCTCTTGACCTTTAGAAGGGCGTCAGGGGATCGCAATATGTTTCCATTCGGTACACCGAGCGACTTGCCCAAGCGGGCATTGAGCCATCGGTCGGCAGCCGCGGCGACAGCTATGACAACGCCCTGGCGGAAACGATCAACGGTCTATACAAAACGGAACTGATTCACCGGCGAGCGCCTTGGAAAACGAAGGAATCCGTCGAGCTCGCCACCCTGGAATGGGTAGCCTGGTACAACCATCATCGGCTGATGGAACCGCTGGGCTATATCCCGCCAGCCGAGGCTGAGGCAAACTACTACAGGCAACTCAGAAATACTGCTGAAGCGCCTGCGTTAACTTAAACCAACCGGCCTCCTCGAAAGCCGGGGCGATTCAGACGCAAGTGAACGAGGTGTTCCCTCTGACGGCGGTTTATTAATGTTGATAGGAGAAAGTGATTGGCATCGGCGCGTTTGAGTGTTTTTTTGGGGAGCTATAGGCTGGACATGGTTGCGAATTTTGTCAGCGGAAGGGTGGATTCCTGCATAAATATCTGGCATGGATAGGATTGGAAGCAATTTATTTTTCGATGTTCACGCTATTGAAGATGATGGCCGTTTGTGTGATTATCCGAAGTCGGTCTAAAGATTCAAAGTAAAAAGTTATGAAGAACTGGCCGATCAATGGACTATGAATTCAAACCATAATGTATGGAGGTTGTATGTCGGGGAAGAAGGTGGTTTTTGTTGCTTTTGCAATCGAGGACGAACGGCAGCGTGATTTTTTGAAAGGGCAATCACTTCACACGAATTCGCCATTTGAGTACATCGACATGTCTGTCAAGGAAGCTTACGTATCTGAATGGAAGGAGAAGGTTCGTACTCGAATTCGTCGATCAGATGGAGTGATTGCTCTGATAAGCAAAAATTCGTTGGCGTCAACCGGACAAAAATGGGAGATCGCGTGTGCCCGAGAGGAGGGTAAGAAGGTCTTGGGTATTTGGATCTATAAGGATGATCACACCAAGATCGATGGCGTCAATACCGTTCAGTGGACTTGGGATGCCATAAAAAATTTCATCGATGGTATTTGACGAGGTGAGGTGTAACCATGCGCATGGCTCTAATCGTCGGAATAAATTATTACGAGCATAGCAATGCCTTGTACGGATGCGTTGATGACGCGCATGCCGTCAAGGCGGTGCTGGAAAGGCACGGTGACGGATCGATTAACTTTGACTGCAATATGTTTGGTTCATTGAGCATTACCGGGGAAGGCGGCGCGGATTTTGAGGAAGAAGTATTCCTGGTCTCGGTAGCCGTAGGCGCGCCGCTTAATGACCTTGATAGTGTTGTTAATGCCCTCAACGATGCTGGTGTTTAGACGATGTCGGCATCTGGCCAGGATGCCATGCAGATAGCCTTTCAGACGCTGAGCGAAGGTGTTCAAGGGGGCTATTCCGCTTTGCTCGGCCTGCTCGCACCAGTGGTGCCAGGCTTGTTTTGCCCAGGCAGGTCTTCGGTAGAACCAGAGCCGCTTGAGTTCGTCCCTCAGGACATAGACCGTCAGCAGCGGCTGGTTGGCTTGCAGCAATTCGTCGAGCCGGACGGCCTGCTGCCGGTCTAGCTTGTCGCGGTTGCGCAATAACAGCCAGCGGCTCGATTTGATGACCCGGCGCGCGGGAGAGCTATTGTCGAATCTGGTGTACGGGGTGCTTTGGGAAATATGAGAAGGCGGTGGCGGTTTAGCTGAGAATGTTGCTTGTCGAAGGCACACCGAGCAAAGCCGGCGCGAGCCGGCCCCGACCACCATGAAGAAGATTATGAAAGAAACGAACGGCAGAAAAGCACAAACGAAGAGCGCGCTCGATGAACTGATCCAGCAAGGCGCGCGGCAGATCATCGAGCAGGCAGTCGAAGCGGAACTGGCGAGCATGCTTGAACAGTACAGCAACGTGAGGTCGATCGACGGTCGGCGTGCCGTGGTGCGCAACGGCTACCTACCAGAGCGCGAAGTCGTCACGGCCATCGGTCCGGTGCCGGTTCGGGTACCGAAGGTGCGTGATCGCTCGGGTTCGGGCATCCGCTTCAATTCGGCGGTCGTGCCGCCGTACGTTCGCAAATCCGCACGCGTGTCGGCCGCACTACCGTGGCTGTACCTGCGAGGCATCTCGACGGGCGACATGAGCGAAGCCATGGGCATCATGCTGGGCGGCCAGGTCAGCGGCCTGTCGCCAAATGTGGTGAGTCGTCTGAAGGCGCAATGGGCCGATGAGCATGCTCAGTGGAATCAGCGTGAGTTGTCGTTGGCGCGCTGGGTGTACTGGTGGGCTGACGGCATTCACACCGGCGTGCGCAGCGACGATTCCGACGGCCAGTGCCTGTTGGTGATCATTGGTGTCAAACCGGACGGAACGAAAGAGCGTGTGGCGATCAGTGACGGGTATCGGGAATCGAAGGCGTCGTGGGCCGAACTGCTGCTCGATCTGAAAAAGCGCGGTCTGCAGTCAGGGCCGCTGCTGGCTTGCGGAGATGGTGCGATGGGATTCTGGGCAGCGATGGAAGAAGTGTTCCCGCAGACCAAGCATCAGCGCTGCTGGTTCCACAAGATGGGCAACGTGCTCAACGCGCTGCCGAAATCGCAGCAGGCCCGCGCCAAAAAGGCGATGCAGGACATTTGGATGGCCGCCACGCGTGCCGAAGCGCTGGTTGCCTTCAATCACTTCGTTGATACCCACTCGGCAAAGTATCCGAAGGTGGTCGAAAAGCTGACGCAAGATCGCGACGAGCTGCTGGCATTTTACGATTTCCCGGCCGAACACTGGCAGCATCTGCGCACGACGAATCCGATTGAATCGACCTTCGCGACGGTGCGTCACCGCACCAAGCGCACGCGTAACTGCGTCTCGCGCGCGACGTTCCTCGGCCTGGCATTCAAGCTGATCGAGTCGGCCGAAGACTCGTGGCGGCGCATCCGCGCCCCCGAAAAGACCGCGACGATGCTTGACGGGATGACGTTCAAGGATGGAGAGCCGGTGACCGACAGCACACCGGCTCAGCAGCCCCTGGCCGCCTAATCTTGCTCACGCCCCGTACACCAGATTTGACTTTAACTCCGCGCGGGACGGTCCTGGCGCAGTTGGTTGGCCTGATCCACGCGCACCCGATCAATGACCTCTCGTCCGTACTTGGCCACGACATGGAACAAGTCATAGACGATCTCCGCCCGTGGGCAGTGGGCCTGGATTTCTAACTCGTAGGCCGTAGTCATGTCGATGGCTACGGCCTTGATGCGTTGGGCGACCCCACGCGGCAATTGCTCGAAGAACGCCCGAGCCGTCTCGCGTGAGCGTCCTGGGCCGATCCACAGCACCTGCCTGCTGATCGGATCGACGACTACCGTCGCGTACCGATGCCCTTTATGCAGGGCGAACTCGTCCATCGCTAAATACTCGATCCTGGACCAATCCGGTTCGCGCACTGACGCTCGGAGCCGGGCCTTGTCCAGCGTCTTGACGGTATGCCAACCCAGCTCGAAGAACCTCGCCACCGCCTGCACGTTGCTCGATTGCAGCAATTGGCTGCAGGCCGCCGCAAGCCGATCCGTCACCCGCTGGTAGCGACCCAGCCAAGTAAGCCGCTCCAGGCGCGGGCCACCGCATTGCTCACACAACAAGCGCCGGCGTGGAACATGAAGAACAACCCGGTACTCAAATAACGGCAGATCTCGCACCCGGCGCACCGTGGTCTCTTGGACCTGGCGACATCGTGCGCCGCACTGCTCGCACAGCATCACCTTGGCGGTTGGCTTCAAATAGATCGACAGCGTGCGCCCTGTGCCCTCGGGCCACTCCACGCGTTCGACGGCATAGCCCTGCCAGCCTCCCAGCGACTCCAGCAGCTTGCGATCCAGCATCTCCACGCACTCCTGATGGCAAATTCCTGCCATCAAGAGTACGAAAACTTGTCAAATCCCTCCACGCTATTGCGCGATGAACCATATGTTTACCGGTACCGGGCCGAGTGATGTAGTGGAGCGCGGCTTCCTCAAAGATCGAGTCAAGGAATTATTTTCTGCGCAGTCGGATATCGCCCTGTTCTACTTCGCAGGACACGGTCATATTGAGGCGACAGGGGGATACCTGCTAGCGAGTGACGCTCGGCGTGGCGACGAAGGTCTATCGCTTTCCGACGTGCTGATCATGGCAAACGAATCGCGTGCTCGCAATAGAATTATTATTCTTGACAGTTGTCATTCTGGGATCGCGGGCACGCCTCCAGTAGCAGGAAACCATGCGAGTCTATCGGAGGGGTTGAGCATCCTCACAGCGTCGAGTGCGGACCAATATGCCACTGAAGTGAACGGCAGAGGGGTATTTACGACCTTGCTCGTAGACGCACTTCATGGCGGAGCGGCGAATCTCACTGGTGACATTACGCCCGGCAGTATTTACGCGCACGTTGATCAATCGTTGGGGGCTTGGGAACAACGCCCGATTTTCAAGACCAACGTGCGCCAGTTTGTATCCTTGAGAAAAGTGTCTCCTCCGATTGCTCTTGAGGAACTGCGCCGAATAGCAGAGTTTTTCCCGCAGTCGGGGCACGAGTTTGCATTGGATCCGACGTACGAGCCTGAACTAAAAGGTCGAGATCCAGGGATGCCAGAGCCGATTCCCGAACACACGCGGGAATTTGCGGTCCTGCAACGCTATAACCGCCTGAACCTGGTCGTGCCGGTAGATGCCCCCCATATGTGGCATGCCGCGATGCAAAGCAAGGCGTGCAAGCTCACAGCGTTGGGCGAGCACTATCGCCGCCTCGTTGAAAATGGACGTTTGTAAAGTCACTCGCACTTCGTGAGCAGCGTAAGCGTGACTTGAAGGCCGCATGGACAAAGGTTCCTGCGGTGTCCAAAGTGATGTCCGTTACTTCAAGTGGTGGGGACTACTTTGGACACACGGAATGTAAAGCCTTCGAACCGTAAAGGCAGACCGAATTACACACCAGAGTACCGACGGCAAGTTGCCGTCGCGGCATGCGAGCCGGGTATTTCGGTGGCCAAGCTCGCGCAGGTGCACGGGCTGAATTCGAATATGGTGTTCAAGTGGCGTCGGCAACTGCGAGCGGGACTTTTTGAAGGGACGGGGCACAGCACAGCGGTGTTGCTGCCCGTAGCGCTACCTGATGCACCGAGCGGCGAGAGAGCAGAACCGGTGTCGCCCGCTCTACAGTCTGTCGAGCCACATCGCGAGAGCGTGCCGGCAGCATCGGGCATCGAAATTGAACTAAACGGTGCCCGTGTACGTGTCACGGGCATGGTCGACCCCGTGCAGTTGCGCCTCGTGCTGCGCTGCCTGATGCCAGCATGATTGCGCCGCCAAGCGGTACCCGCGTTTGGCTGGCAGCGGGCATTACCGATATGCGCCGTGGCATGGATGGGCTTGCCGCACTGGTGCAGTCAGCACTCGGACGTGACCCCTTCTCGGGGCACATCTTCCTGTTTCGCGGGCGTCGCGGTGACCTCATCAAGATTTTATGGTGGAGCGGCGACGGCATGGTAATGCCCCCTGAAATCCACCGCTAGGAGAAGTAGAATTTTCTCGTTAAGAGGGAGTTCTGCAGATGAAGAAGTCGAGATTCACGGACAGCCAGATACTGGAGGCGCTCAAGCGCGCGGAGGCTGGGCTGGCGGTGCCGGAGCTGTGCCGAGAACTGGGCATCAGTTCGGCAACGTTTTATAAGTGGCGCTCGAAGTACGGCGGCATGGACGCGTCGATGATGTCGCGCATGAAGGAGCTGGAGGCGGAGAATACCCGGCTTCGCAAGATGTACATCGAGGAGAAGCTCAAGGCTGAGATTGCCTCGGAGGCCCTGCAAAAAAAGTTCTGAAGCCATCTCGTCGGCGCGAGATGGCAAAGCAAGTTGTGCAACAGCGGCGCGTGTCAATTCGTGTGGCGTGCGCGGTGCTCGGCATCAGCGAGTCGTGCTACCGGTACGCGGCGAAGTTGAACACGGAGAACGAAGAGATTGCCGACTGGCTACTGCGTATTACGGGCTGCCATCGCAACTGGGGTTTTCTGCTGTGCTACTTCTACCTGCGTAATGTGAAGGGATTCGGCTGGAACCACAAGCGCATTTACCGGATTTACCGGGAGCTGGAGCTGAACCTGCGCATCAAGCCGAAAAAGCGGCTGGTGCGCGAAACGCCGCAGCCGCTATCGGTACCGGAGGCCATCAATGAAGTGTGGTCGATGGACTTCATGCATGACCAACTGGTTGACGGGCGCAGTATCCGGACGCTGAACGTGATTGATGATTTCAACCGCGAGGCGCTGGGCATCGAGGTGGATTTCTCGTTGCCATCCGAGCGGGTGATTCGCACGCTGAAGCAGCATATGGAATGGCGAGGCAAGCCGAAGGTCATCCGGTGCGACAACGGCCCGGAATATTTGAGTGCGGCCATCGTGACATGGACGCAGAAGCAAGGCATCCGGCTGGAATACATCGAGCCGGGCAAGCCGCAGCAGAATGCGTATATCGAACGGTTCAACCGGACTGCGCGATACGAATGGCTGTCGCAGTACCTGTGGGAGGACCTGGAGCAGGTTCGCGAAGCGGCGGCCGACTGGATGTGGATTTACAATCACGAGCGCCCGAATATGGCATTGGGCGGTTTTACCCCGAAGCAGCGGCTTGCCATGGTCGCTTAGTTTCTACTTCTGCTGACCGTGGAAAACGGGGGCATTACCGCATGAACCTGTACGCGAAACGACTCGAGCGCGGACGCTTCGTGTGGCCACAAGCGGATTCAGGAACGGTCCATCTATCTGCCGCCCAACTGTCGATGCTGCTCGAGGGGATTGATTGGCGGCATCCCGAGCGGACGTGGCAGCCGACGCACGCGGCGTAAAGGGGGAAGCGAGGGTCCACAAACCCGTGGGCTTCATTTACACTGGCACGCATGCCAGCTAGCCATCTGCCCGATGACATCCCCGCACTCAAGCGAATCGTTGCTTCGCGCGACGAGACCATCGCACAGTTGCTGGCCGAGATCTCGCGACTCAAGCGTTGGCAGTATGGGCGGTCATCGGAGCGCATGACCGAACTGATGGACCAGTTGCAGCTCGCGCTCGGTGAACTGCCCGCTGCTGAATCGGCCATGACCGCGACGTCGAAGGTGCCCGATGCTGATACGGCTGCTGATACATCAGCCACAACGAACGTTGTCCCGCTGCGCCGCAAGTCGCGGCACTTCCCTGCCCATCTTCCTCGCGAAACGGTTGTGCATGCGCCGTCAAACTGCGGATGCCCGGAGTGCGGCAAACAGATGCGAGCACTCGGCGAGGACGTCTCGGAGGTGCTCGACTATGTGCCCGGCTACTTCAAGGTACTGCGTCACGTCCGTCCGAAGCTGAGCTGCCCGCGCTGTGCCGCAGTCGTGCAGGAGCTGGCACCTTCGCGGCCGATAGCACGCTCGATGGCGGGTGCGGGGCTGCTCGCACAGGTCGTCGTCGCGAAGTACGCTGACCATACGCCGCTCTACCGGCAGGCCGGCATCTATCGACGCGCGGGCATCGAACTGGATCGGGCAACACTGGCTTCGTGGGTGCGTGAAGCAGCTGCGCTGCTGCAACCGCTGTCCGATGCACTTGGTCGTTACGTGCGCGATGCAGACAAGATCCATACCGACGACACGCCCATGCCTGTGCTGGAGCCGGGGCGTGGCAAGACACGCACGGCGCGCCTGTGGACCTATGTGCGCGATGACCGCCCGGCAGGAAGCCGTGCGCCACCAGCAGTCTGGTACAGGTACTCACCCGACCGCAAAGGGGAGCGACCTCGGGAACATCTGGCGGGCTACACGGGAATCCTGCAGGCAGATGCCTTCAGCGGGTATGACGCCCTGTATCGTGACGGCACGGTCATCGAGGCCGGATGCTGGGCGCATGCGCGGCGCAAGTTCTACGACCTGTACAAGCTGGACAGCTCACCGATTGCCGAAGAAGCACTGCGCCGCATCGGGGCGCTATATGTTGTTGAACGCGAGGTTCGCGGCCAGACGCCGGACGTGCGCCTGTCTGCGCGTCAGCAACGCTCGGCACCGTTGCTCACCGAGCTGAAGGCTTGGCTCGAACACTCGCTCTCACAGGTCTCGACGAAGTCGGGGTTGGCCAAGGCGATCAGATACTCGCTGGGGCACTGGCACGCACTCACACACTATTGCGAAGACGGGCGCGTCGAGGTGGACAACAATACGGCGGAGCGTGCGATCAGGCCGCTGGTCCTCGGCAGGCGCAATTATCTGTTCGCAGGCTCAGACGGCGGCGGCGAAAGCGCGGCGGTGATCTACAGCCTGATCGGTACTGCACGCCTGAACGGCTTCGATCCGTTTGCGTACCTGCGCACGGTGTTTGAGCGCATCGCCGATCATCCCATCAACCGCATCGACGAGTTGCTGCCGTGGAGCCTGATGTCAGCCGAACACGTCGAGCAGCACGCCGCCTGAGAATCAATCCGATGGTCCACCCCCTCAGACCTGCTGTGCGCCGAGTCAAGGCGCCAGTGCCCGATTACGTACTGCGCGTTGAGCTGAAGTACATCAAGCCTGCGATTTGGCGCCGAATCATCGTTCCCGGTTCGATCCGGCTGGGCAAGCTGCATGTCGTGCTACTGCTGGCCATGGGCTGGGAGGGCGGGCACCTGCACGAATTCGTCTTCGGCGAAACCAACTATGGTGAACCGGATGACTTCGGGTTCGAGAGCGATCCGCCAATGCTCAATGAAGCACGGGTCACGCTGGCGAAGGCGCTGGGCGGGTTGAAGTCATTCACCTACGTCTACGATTACGGGGACAACTGGCAGCATCGGATCAAGGTCGAGAAGGCGCTGACGCCTGATCCAGACATGCGCCAGCCGCTGTGCCTGGACGGGCAGAATGCGTGTCCACCGGAAGACGTCGGTGGAGTTCCAGGATATGCCGACTTCCTCGAAGCGATCACCGATCCGACGCACGAGGAACACGACCACTTCCTCGAGAGGTGTGGCGGCAGCTTCGATCCCGCCGCTTTCGATCTCGTGCTGACGAATCAGCGGCTCTCAGAGGTCAAGCTCTGATCGTCAAGACGGCCTTAGAGTGACGCTTACTGAGCAGCTTGTACGCCAAAAAGGGGCACGTCCGCCGGCTAGGCGAACTTCTTAACTAAACGAAAAGATTATCCCAATGACGTCAAAAACACACGTTCCGCCAACGACAAGCGGACACGTCGGCGACTCAATGCCTCCAGTGTTGCGCCGCCCACCTCCGGTGCCAACGATTAAGCCGCCCAAACCCGCACCAACGAAGTAGGTTTCGCATGTCCCAACAGCGATTCTGGCGTGCGCTTTACGAACTCATTGTTCATGGGTATTTTCTGGATGCGTATTGTCAGGAGTCTATCGTTAAGGAGCGTCGCACGAATGTCGTGCTAGCCGTGGCGTCTTCGGCAAGTCTCGGAATTTGGGCCATATTCAAACAGTTTCCGCTGATTTGGAGCGGGATTATTGTTGCAACGCAGATTGTGTCGGCGACGAGCAAGTTTCTTCCGTTTTCTGCACGGGTCAAGTCGGCGTCTGCGTGCGCTCATGAGTACAAATCAATCCAAAACTGGGCAGAGCGCAAATGGTGTGAGATTGCCGACGGACTGTTGACCGACGTCGAGATAAGCAAAGCAAGGGCGGATCTTCAGGAGCGTGTGTCTAAGGCTCTCAAAGCTCATTTTCCCCATGGGGGGCTGCCGGACAACCCTCAACTCTTGCAGAAGGGAGAGGAAAGGGCATTTCAGTATCTAAATCATCATTACGGACACGCCGATGAATAATCAGAAACCTACGCCCAATTTGGTGCCACCTCGCAGGGAAGAACGGAATGCAAATCTTCCGCCTGTAAACAAGAAACCACCACCGATGCCTGCGGTGAAGCCTGCCAAGACTGGAAAATAAAAAGGTCTGACGACTGCGAGAGTGCGTAAAACCTGCTGTCGCAGTCAGTTTTGCGGTTCGGTGCAGCCGCAGCTTTCCCAGCTTTTGCGGAGCAACCCCGAAAAAATTGCGGAGCACCGCTTGCGGATGTCAGTAGGCACTACCGTGAAACCCAAGAAATTCTGGCGGAGGCGGTGAGATTCGAACTCACGGAAGGGTTACCCCTTCGCCGGTTTTCAAGACCGGTCCATTAAACCACTCTGGCACGCCTCCGGGGCGTTGCGCACGATGCAGAATCGTGGCCTGGGATGTCGTCCGGGTGACGACTTGAGATGCGTGCGGTCCGGTGTCATCGGCGTCGGAGTCGTTTACGCTCCAAAGCAGACCAGTACCGCACGGCAGCGCGCATTATACCTGTACATCCCGCCGTGTGAAGCCTTCGCGCAACCAAAATCGCCTCACACCCCGCTAATTTCCTGGGATGACCCCCGTCCCCCCTTGTCTTGTCACCGCCCGGCATGCATCATGCCTGAAGACGTGCGGTGTACGCCCCCGGCGTTACCGTGCGAGGCCAGACATGACCCCGGAGACACCGCATGGATGCCGACACCTCCCGTGCCCCCGCCCAAGAGACGTCGAATGACGCCAGTGGCGAGCGCGTGACCCCCGCGCCAAACAAGAACGCAACCAACCCGGCAAACGCCGACTCGACTGCCGCGCCCTTCACCTGGCAGATCCCCACGCTCTACAACATTGGCGTCGACGTCTGCGACAAGTGGGCCGACGGCACCAACCGTCTTGCCCTCATCCACGAAAGCGCAGACGGCGCGCACGTGCGCCTCACATTCGGCGTCCTCAAACAACTCTCCAATCAACTCGCCAACGAATGGCGCGCCAACGGCGTCAAGGCGGGGGACCGCATCGGCATCTTCCTGCCGCAGTCGCCCGCCACACTCGTCGCCCACGTCGCCGCGTACAAACTCGGTGCGATCGCCGTCCCGCTATTCACGCTGTTTGGCCCGGAAGCGCTCGCCTATCGTCTGCAGAACTCCGGCGCAGCAGTGCTCGTCACCGACCTCGCGAGCATCGGCAAGATCGACGACATCCGCGCCGAGCTACCCGACCTGCGACTCGTGTACGTCGTCCATGACGATCTGCCCGAAGCGCATCATCACGTCGCCGACGATGAGGACTGGGGCGTCGCCGAAGACGGTTTGCTCGCACTGTGGCCAGCGATCGTCTCGCGCGATACGCATTTCGAGCCCGTCCAGACCCGCGCCGACGCACCGGCCGTGATCATCTACACCTCCGGCACCACGGGCAAACCCAAGGGCGCGCTGCACGCGCATCGGGTGCTGCTCGGGCATTTGCCGGGGGTGGAGACGTCGCACAACGGCTTCCCGCAGGAGGGCGATCTGATCTGGACGCCCGCCGACTGGGCCTGGATCGGCGGGCTGCTCGACGTGCTGTTGCCCGCGCCGCATCACGGCGTGCCGGTCCTGTCACGACGCTTCGAAAAGTTCGATCCGGTGGCCGCCTTCGATCTGATGGCGCGTCACGGCGTGCGAAATACCTTCCTGCCGCCGACCGCGCTCAAGATGCTGCGCACTGTGCCATCCCCGCGCGACCACTGGCCGCTGCAATTGCGCTCCGTCGCCAGCGGCGGCGAGTCGCTCGGCCCCGAACTGCTGGCGTGGGGACGCGAGCACCTCGGCGTCGACATCAACGAGTTCTACGGGCAGACGGAGTGCAATATGGTCGTCTCCTCGTGCGCGGCGGAATTCCCGGCGCTGCCCGGCGCCATCGGACGCGCCGTGCGCGGGCATGACGTCACCATCGTCGATGACGACGGCACGCCGCTACCCACAGGGGCCGTGGGCAACATCGCCATCGCACGGCCCAACCCGGTGATGTTCCTTGGCTACTGGCACAACCCGGACGCCACCATGGACAAATATCGTGGCGACTTCCTGCTCACGGGCGACTCGGGATTCGTCGACGAGAACGGCTACATCACGTTCACCGGCCGGTCGGACGACGTCATTACCAGCGCCGGCTACCGGATCGGTCCGGGACCGATCGAGGACTGCCTCATCCGGCATCCGTCGGTGCAATTTGCTGCGGTGGTCGGTGAGCCCGACGACCTGCGCACCGAGATCGTGAAGGCGTTCGTCGTGCTGCGCGAAGGGTATGAACCCTCGGATGCGCTGGCTAAGGAGATTCAGGACTTCGTCAAGCACCGCCTCGCCGCGCACGAATACCCGCGCAAGGTCGTTTTCCTGCCTGAACTGCCGATGACCGTGACCGGCAAGATCATCCGCAAGGCGCTGAGGGAGATGGGGGGCGCACTGGGTTAGGGGCGAGCCACACCGGGAGTCGCGAAGCCACACGTCGAACCGCGACACGGGTATGGGACGTTGATGTGTGCTTGGGACCGCGCCCATCGCGAAGGACGACCCGCGACAATGAAAAACGGCGGGGCATCTCAATCGAAGATGTCCCGCCGTTGTCGTCTGCGTCGTTGCAGGCCGATTACTTCTTGTCGCCTTCCAGAAACATCCCTTGCAAGTCGTTCAGGAAGCGCTGTCCCAACTCGGTCGGGGCGATCCGTTGCGGATCGTCGACGAGCAGGCCCTTTTCGACCCCGGCGGCGAGCGCCTTGGCGATCTTCGCCATCGGCAAGCCCGTGCGCTCGGCAAACAGCTCGCTCTTCACACCATCGGTCAGACGCAACGCGTTCAGCATGAATTCGAACGGCAATTCGCGCGCATCGACTTCGCGCTCTTCCTGAACCGCGTTACCGGCGGCGGCCGCCTCCATGAATCGCTGCGGATGCTTGTGACGCACCTGGCGCAGCACACGATGGGGGAACGAAATCTTGCTGTGCGCGCCCGCGCCGATGCCAAGGTAGTCGCCGAACTCCCAGTAATTCAGATTATGCTTGGCGCGTCGGTGCGGCTGTGCGTACGCCGACACCTCGTAACGTCCGTAGCCCGCCGCCGCAGTGCGCTCGGCAATCCAGTCCTGCATGTCGGCCGACGTGTCGTCGTCCGGCACTGTCGGCGGATACTTATGGAACTGCGTGTTGGGTTCGAGCGTGAGGTGATACAGCGACAGATGTGGCGGAGCGAACGAGATCGCCGTCTCCACATCCTGCTGACATTGCGCGAGCGTCTGGTTCGGCAACGCGAACATCAGGTCGAGATTGAAGTTGTCGAAATTCGCCTGCGCGATCTCGATGGCATGACGGGCTTCGTCGCCATCGTGAATACGGCCGAGCGCCTTCAGATGCTCGCTGTTGAAGCTCTGGATGCCGACGGACAACCGGTTGACCCCGCTCGCGCGGAAACTGCGGAATTTGTCCGCTTCGAACGTGCCGGGGTTGGCTTCCATCGTGATCTCGGCGTCGGCGTCGAGCGGCAGCAGGGCGCGCAGATCCGAGAGCAAACGGTCCAGACCTGCTGCCGACAACAGACTCGGTGTGCCGCCGCCGATAAAGACCGTGTGCACCGGACGTCCCCACACCAGCGGCAACGCCTGTTCGAGATCCTGACGCAATGCGTCCAGATAAGCCTGCTCGGGAAATGCCTGCGCGCCGCCTTCGCCACGCCACTCGTGCGAGTTGAAATCGCAGTAGGGGCACTTGCGCACACACCACGGGAAATGCACGTACAGCGACATCGGCGGCAACGCCGGCAAACTGATCTTGCCGGGCCGCAGAAAGTTCTGCACGGGCAACGTGGACTCACTCATACGACTTACGCCTCCCGCCCCAGCTTTTCCAGCAGCACGCGCAATGCGCGAGCGCGGTGGCTGTGGGCGTTTTTCACGGCGGGATCGAGTTCGGCAGCCGTCTGATTCAGCGAGCGGATGAGGAAGTGCGGATCGTAGCCGAAGCCATGCGCGCCACGTGCGTCGTCCACGATCTCACCATCCCAGCGCCCTTCGGCGATGATCGGTTGCGGATCTTCTGCGTGACGCACGAGCACGAGCGCCGCGAAGTAATACGCATCGCGATAGCCCGGCGTGTCGGCATGCGGGGCCAGTTGTTCGATCAGATGACGGTTGTTCGCGGCATCCGACTTCTCACGGCCGGCGCGCGCGGCGTAACGTGCGGAATACACGCCCGGCGCACCGCCGAGGATCGGCACGCACAGGCCGGAGTCGTCGGCGAGCGCGGGCAGACCGGTCGCAGCGGCGGCGTGACGCGCCTTCGTCAAAGCGTTCTCGATGAAAGTCACGTGCGGTTCGTCGGCCTCGGACACGCCGAGCATGCCCTGCGGGACCAACTCGATGCCGAGCGGCGCGAACAACGAGGCGAATTCGCGCAGCTTGCCCGGATTGTTCGACGCCAGCACGATCTTCTGCATGGCCATCGTCAGACTCCCAGCGCACGCTTTTGCGCGTCGATCAACTGACGGATACCGGCGTCCGCCAGATCGAGCAACACATTGCTTTGCGCGCGCGTGAACGGCGCGCCTTCGGCCGTGCCTTGAATTTCGACGAAACCGCCTTCGCTCGTCATGATGACGTTCATGTCGGTGTCGCATGCCGAGTCTTCGACGTAGTTCAGGTCGAGCACCGGCTGTCCCTGATACAGTCCGACGGAGACGGCCGCCACGTGCGCACGGATGGGCGACGCTTCGAGCTTGCCGTCTGCAATCAGCTTCGAAACAGCGTCATGGGCAGCGACGAATGCGCCAGTGATCGAGGCGCAACGCGTGCCGCCGTCGGCCTGAATGACGTCGCAGTCGATCTGAATGGTGCGCGGGCCGAATTTCTCGAGGTCGAACACGGCGCGCAGCGAACGGCCGATCAGGCGCTGAATTTCCTGCGTGCGTCCGCTTTGCTTGCCGCGTGCGGCTTCGCGGTCGCCACGGGTGTGCGTGGCGCGCGGCAGCATGCCGTACTCGGCGGTGAGCCAGCCCTGGCCCGAATCGCGCAGGAAGCCCGGCACTTTCTCTTCGACGCTGGCCGTGCAGATGACCTTGGTCTCGCCGCACTCGATCAGCACGGAGCCTTCGGCGTAGCGGGTGTATTGGCGGGTGATGCGCACGGGGCGCAATGCGTCTTGCGCACGGCCGTCCGGGCGGGTGATTTGCGTCATGGATGAATGTCCTGCGAGGTAAATTTATGCGGCAATACCCGAATGGTATCGCTAAACGCCAAAAGCTTGGCGGCGCGCGCCGGTGTCGTGCGCGGATTCAGGAGCCTTGGGCCGGAAAATGCGATAATCCCGTTTCATCCATTGCATGCGAAACCGGTTGCTCCATCGCCACGCTGAAAAAGTGTCACGGCGCTGTGGTAACGGTCACCCCGATGAAAGACAACAATATCTACAGTATGACCGGCTACGCCAGCGTCACGCGCGACATTGCGCATGCCGATGGAGCCGCAGGCGCGAGCGTGTCGGTCGAATTGCGCACGGTCAATTCGCGCTTCCTCGATCTGGCATTCCGCATGCCCGAAGAAGCGCGTGCGTGCGAGCCGTCGTTGCGTGAATCGCTCACTGCCAAGCTCTCGCGCGGCAAGGTCGATATCCGCATCAACGTGCAACGTCCCGAGAGCGGCACCAACGGTGCGCTCAATCTCGAGGCCGTCAAACAACTCGCCGATCTCGAACAGCAAGTCCTCGTTCATTTTCCCGATGCGGAACGCATGCGCACCGGTGAAATCCTGCGCTGGCCGGGCGTACTCGGCGAAGAGTCGGTGACGGCCGAAGCCCTGCGCGATGCCGTGATCGATGCCGGTCGTGCCGCGATCGGCGACCTCGTCGAGGTGCGTCGTCGCGAAGGGGCGCAGCTCAAGGCCAGCCTGATCGAGCGCATCGAGAAGATGGAGACGATTCTCACGGGCCTGCAACCGCTCGTGCCGGATCTGATTGCACGTCATCAACAGAAGATCGTCGATCGTCTGCAAGAAGCGCTGGGCGTGGTCGTGCCGGAAGGCTCGGCAGCACCGAGCAAGGAAGAAGTCGCGGAACGCATTCGTCAGGAAGTGACGATCTATGGCGTGCGCATCGACGTTGCGGAAGAACTCACGCGACTCGACGCCCACCTGAAGGAAACCCGCCACATCCTCGACAAGGGAGGACTGGTCGGCAAACGGCTCGACTTCATGATGCAGGAGCTCAATCGCGAAGCGAATACGCTCGGCTCGAAGGCAGCCTCGAAGGAACTCGCCGATGCGTCGATGGAGCTCAAGCTCTACATCGAGCAGATGCGCGAGCAAGTGCAGAATCTGGAGTAAGTCGTATGTCCCCGCAATCACACGCCCCGCAACCCGCCTTGCATGCCGAGTATCCCGGCAATCTGTTCATGGTGGTCGCCCCTTCGGGTGCGGGCAAGTCCACGCTCGTCAACGCGCTGCTCGCGCAGGATCGCGACGTTCGTCTGTCGATCTCCTGCACGACGCGAGCACCACGTGCCAACGAAGAAGAAGGCGTGCACTACAACTTCATCTCGGTCGAACAGTTTCTCGAGCGCCGCAAGCGTGGCGAGTTTCTGGAAAGCGCCGAGGTGCACGGCAACTATTACGGTACGTCGCGCGTGTGGATCGAAGAGCAGATGCGCGAAGGCCGGGACGTGCTGCTGGAAATCGACTGGCAGGGCGCGCAGCAGGTGCGCAAGCGCTTTTCGAACGCGGTCGGTATCTTCATTCTGCCGCCGTCCATCGAAGCGCTGGAAGAGCGCCTGAAAAAGCGCGGCACCGACGAGCCGAAGGTCATTGCACGCCGCTTGCTGGCGGCCGGTGGTGAGATCGCCCACGCGCCGGAAGCGGACTTCATCATCATCAATGACGAATTCCAGCGCGCGCTGGATCA
Source organism: Pandoraea oxalativorans (assembly GCF_000972785.3). Lineage (NCBI taxonomy): Bacteria > Pseudomonadati > Pseudomonadota > Betaproteobacteria > Burkholderiales > Burkholderiaceae > Pandoraea > Pandoraea oxalativorans. Next base: position 3,398,077 of record NZ_CP011253.3, on the reverse strand, counting down.
ACTGCAATCGGTGTTCACTGCTGTGCGTCTGCGATTCGCTTCGCAGTATGCGCGGCACAAGACGTTGTTCACCGATCTGGATATCCACGCGCCGAACGATCACGAGTAACACCGTCGCATTCGCTGGCAACGCTCGTGTTTTGCGCGAGCGCGCGCCGGCTGCGATAGAATACGCCTTATATTGAGAAGGAACCTCCTTATGGCCCGAATTACCGTTGAAGATTGCCTGAAACAAATTCCGAATCGCTTCGAGCTCGCACTCGCCGCGACCTACCGCGCCCGCCAACTGGCGCAAGGTCACACGCCGAAGCTCGAAAATAACAAGGACAAGCCGACCGTCGTCGCGCTGCGCGAAATCGCAGCTGGCCAGGTGGGCATCGAGATGCTCAAGAAAGTGCCGCTCTGATCGGGAGACTGCACTGATGCGATGTGACGTTCCGGGCCGCTCGACGAAGCAGGTACATGTATGAGTCATGCGAAATCACCGGCCACGTCCATCGCTGCGGATGAACCCAAAGCGGGGGAGCCCAAGCCCGAGCGCAAGAAGAAAAAGGGCGAGAGCGCCACGCGACAGTATATCGACGCGCTGCTGGAGCAGTCCTATCGGCACCTCTTCGGTCCGACGGCAACGCCCGAGCAGCCGCGCAAGCACGAGGTCGTCTCGATCGCCCGTCTCAAGGGCATGCTTGGGGAGTACCTCAAGGAAAGCGACCTCGCGCAAATCAAAGAAGCCTTCCAGTTCAGCGATGAGGCCCACCTGGGTCAGTATCGCCAGAGCGGACAGCCTTACATCACCCATCCCGTAGCCGTTGCCGAGATCTGTGCCGAGTGGAAACTCGACGCGCAGTCGATCATGGCAGCCCTGTTGCACGACGTGATGGAAGATCAGGGCGTGACCAAGGCCGAACTCGCCGAGCGATTCGGACCGAAGGTCGCCGAGCTGGTCGACGGCCTGTCGAAACTCGACAAAATGGAGTTTCGCAGCCGCGAAGAAGCGCAAGCCGAGAGCTTCCGCAAGATGCTGCTGGCGATGGCGCGCGACGTGCGCGTCATTCTCGTCAAGCTGGCCGACCGTTTGCACAACATGCGCACGCTGGGCGTGACGTCGACGGAAAAGCAGCGCCGCGTGGCGCGCGAAACGCTCGACATCTACGCACCGATTGCGCACCGCCTCGGCCTGAACAATACCTATCGCGAACTTCAGGATCTGAGCTTCGCGAATTACCATCCGCGTCGTTACGCCGTGCTGGACAAGGCCGTGAAGGCCGCGCGCGGCAACCGGCGAGAGGTGGTCGGCAAGATTCTCGACGCGGTCGAGAAGGCCCTGAAAGACGGCGAAGTCAGTGCCGACGTCTTCGGCCGCGAGAAGACGCTCTTCAGCATCTATACGAAGATGCAGGAAAAGCAGTTGTCGTTCTCGCAGGTGCTGGACGTGTACGGCTTCCGTGTGGTCGTCGAGTCGAACGCACAGTGCTATCTCGCGCTCGGCGTGCTGCACGCGCTCTACAAGCCCGTACCGGGCAAGTTCAAGGATTACATCGCGATTCCGAAGGTCAACGGCTATCAGTCGTTGCATACGACGCTCGTCGGCCCCTTCGGCACGCCCATCGAATTCCAGATTCGCACGCGCCGCATGCATGAGATTGCGGAAGCGGGCGTGGCCGCGCACTGGCTGTACAAGAACGGCGGCGCGGACATGAACGACGTGCAGAAGCATGCACACCAGTGGCTACAGTCGCTGCTCGACATTCAGAGCGAGACGGGCGACTCCACCGAATTCCTCGAACACGTCAAGATCGACCTGTTCCCCGATGCCGTCTACGTCTTCACGCCGAAGGCGCGCATCATGGCGCTGCCGCGCGGTGCGACGGCGCTCGACTTCGCCTATTCGGTTCACAGCGATCTGGGCAACCAGTGCGTGGCCGTCAAGATCAACAACGAGTTGCTGCCGCTTCGCACCGAACTGAAGAACGGCGACATCGTAGAAGTCATCACCGCGCCGTATTCGAAGCCGAACCCCGTGTGGCTCGGCTTTGTGCGTACTGGCAAGGCGCGTTCGGCCATTCGTCATTACCTGAAGACGATGCGTTTCGCCGAGTCGGTGCAACTGGGCGAGCGTCTGGTCGAGCAGGCGCTCAAGGGTTACGGCCTGACGATGAGCGAGATCTCCCCGGAAATCTGGGACAAGCTCGCGCAGTGGACGGGCAACAAGGATCGTCAGGACATCTTTGCCGACATCGGTCTGGGACGTCGGGTCGCGGCCGTGATGGCCAAGCGCCTCGCGGTGCTCACGTCGGGCAAGGAAGGCGAGAACGACGACAGCCCGGACGATCCCGATTCGCCGCGTACGGGCGACGAGAACGTCGGCCCGCCGGTGCTCATCACGGGCACGGAAGGCATGTCGGTGCAGTTCTCGGCATGCTGCCGTCCGATTCCGGGCGACGCCATCATGGGCTACATCGGCATCGGGCTGGGCATGGCGATCCACACCACGGACTGTCCGGTCGCGCGCCGTATCCATCGCAAGGATCCGACCCGCTGGATCGATGTGGCGTGGGCACCGCAGCCGGGGCGTCTGTTCGACGTCGGCATCAAGGTACTGGTGCATCACAATCGCGGCGTGTTCTCGCGTGTGGCGGCCGATATCACGGCGTCCGACGCGAACATCGTGCACATCGGGATGGACGAAGTGGTGCCGGACGAATCCGCCACGCTACGCTTCCTCATTCAGGTGAGCGACCGCGTGCATCTGGCTAACGTGATGCGCCGCATCCGTGTGAATCCGGACGTCATGCGTGTGGCGCGCGAGCGCCCCAGCGAGCGGCATCAGGACGATGTTCACGCCATGCGCATTTCGCGCGAACGCGGCAACTACTGATTCACGGTGTCGACGAAACGAAAACGCCTCCCTCGGGAGGCGTTTTGCATGGTGTCGAACGGTGCGCGGTGCGCTTACTCGGACAGCGGGTAGCGCACGTCGAGAATCTCGATCTGATCGAGCCCGGCCGGCGTGCGCAACGGCACGGTGTCGCCGATCTTCGATTTGGTAATGGCACGGGCGATGGGCGAGATCCAGCTCACGTGCCCGCGGTCGAGATCCACCTCGTCGATGCCGACGATCATGATCGTATGCTCATCTCCCTTGCCGTCCGCATAGGTGACTTCCGCACCGAAAAACACCTGATCGACGTTCTCCTGACGACGTGTGTCCACCACTTCCGCGTTATCCAGACGCTTCGTCAGAAAGCGAATGCGCCGGTCGATCTCACGCAGACGTCGTTTGCCGTAGATGTAATCGCCATTCTCCGAACGGTCGCCATTGGACGCCGCCCAGGACACGATCTTCACCACCTCAGGGCGCTGATTATCGATGAGATCGAGCATCTCGTCCTTCAGACGACGGTAGCCTGCAGGCGTGATGTAGTTCTTGGTGCCCGCAGGAATCTCCGGGGCACCGGCGTCGAGATCGTCATCGTCGTCGCCGCTATCTTCCTTGACGAAAGCTTTGTTCATAAGTCGATGCCCGCCACGCGCGCGAGCCAAAAGCGTTAGACAATCCCTGCATTATAGGAGCGATGTCGCAGGAACATGGGCGTCCCTCTGTTTTCGTGGGCGGCCATCATGCTCAGGTGTCATGGAGTGCGCCCGCAATGTCCTCTACAATCGGACGTCAGCACCCCACATGAACGCCACACTTCACAGCAAGTGTCGAACGCAGGAGAACCGCGCCATGACCGATTCCACGAGTCCCTTCCTTGCCGTACTCAAGCCGCATCTGAGCGATATCGGCGCCTTCACCGTGCAGCGCAGTCTGCCGAGCCTGGCGTTCAAGACCGTCGGGCCGTTCATCTTCTTCGACCACATGGGGCCTGCAACGCTGCCGCCCGGTGTGGGGCTGGACGTGCGTCCGCACCCGCACATCGGGCTGGCGACCGTCACCTATCTGTTCGACGGCGAAATCTGGCACCGCGACAGTCTCGGCAGCGATCAGCGCATCACGCCGGGCGCGGTGAACTGGATGACGGCCGGGCGTGGCATCGTGCATTCGGAGCGTTCGCCGGACGATGTGCGCGAGCGTGGCGGTGACGTCCATGGCATTCAGACGTGGGTCGCGTTGCCGCAGGCCGACGAGGAGACCGCGCCGTCATTTGCGCATCACGAGGCGTCGTCGCTGCCGGACATCTTCCTGCCGGGCGTGCACATGCGTCTGATCCTCGGCGAAGCATTCGGCGAGAAGGCGCCGGTGAAAGTTTTCTCGCCGATCTTCTATCTGGCGGTCGAAATGGAACCGTGCGCAGCATTCGTGCTGCCGCCGGAGTACGCCGAGCGCGCCGTCTACACGGTGCAGGGCGAGGTGACGGTGAACGACGAGACCCTGCCCGAGCATCGGATGGGTGTGCTCGCTCAGGGGGGCGACGTGCGCATCGTGGCGGGTGATCGACCCGCGCGGTTGATGCTGCTGGGCGGCGCGCCGCTCGACGGCGAGCGCTTCATCTTCTGGAACTTCGTGTCGTCGAGCCGTGAGCGCATCGAACAGGCGAAGGCCGCCTGGACGGCGCAGGAAATGGGCAAGGTGCCCGGCGAAACGGAATGGATTCCGTTGCCGGAGCGCAAGCCGTCGGCGAACTGAGTTTCATCGAAGTAGGATCGAAATAAGCGCGAAGTAAGCGCAAAGTAAGGGCGAAAGCGCCTGTTGACGGACTGCCGCAACAGGCGTTTTTCGTTGGGATGCCGAGGCGTCAAGCGCTCAGCACGATCACGGAGCAGCGCCGTTCTTCCAGCAAACGATGGGAGACCGCGCCGAAGTTGAGGCGGTCGCCGAAGCGCGGTTGCACGCCGAGCACGAGCAGATTGTGTTTGCCGTGGTGGATCTGATGCAGGATGGCGTCTTCGACCTTGCCGCCTGCGAGCAGACGCGTGCGTAGCTTCACACCGTTGCGCTCGGCCAGTGAGTGCAGATTTTCCAGCATGGCGGCTTCGGCGGTGTCTGGATGCAGCACGCGCGGACGCCACCGGCGGTGCAGCATCCCCGGTGCCACGCGCGCCGAGACGTGCAGCGCGGTGACCGGCGCGTTCGCCGCGCGAGCGAGTGTGATCGCCAGCTCGGCCGCGTGGCGCGAATAATCGGTGCCTGAGACCGGCACGAGGATATCGAGCGGTGCATCGAGCTGGCGAGCGTGGTCGCCATGCGCGAGCACGATGGCGATGGCCCCGTCGAATGCCTTGGTCAGCGGCAGCACGGCCGTCGGCAGGGGGAGCGGGGGGACGTCCGAGTCCGATTCCTGGCCCGGCGCGTCGAACCCTGCGATGACGAAGCCGTAGCCCTTGGCGATTTCGTCGGAGATGCGCACCGCTTCGTCGCTGCTTTCGGGCTGTGCCGCTTCCTGTTCGCGTGCGGTGTCGGACGGATCGTCTGCGACGAATTCGCCTTCCTCTTTCGCCTCGCTCACGCGCTTGTCGTCGTGGGCTTCGCCGACCGGCTCATGCTTCGGGGCGGCATTGGACGATGTTTCGTCATCCGGTGTCTCGTCCTTCCCTTCCTTCACAGGACCATGCGGCAGTTCCGGCGTTTTCTGAGGCGCTTTGCCCGTGCGCTCGCGTAGCACCAGACGTGCAGCCTCGCGTTCCTTCTCGCCCGGCTTGACGGGTTTGTCTTCTTCGACGCCCGGCGTCCCGGGGGCGCGACTCACCGCGTGCGTGGCGGCGGCAAGGGCGATCTCATAGGCATCGAGCCCGGCGCATTCGCCCGCGTCGACGGCGGCGCTGTCATCGGTCGTGGCAGGTGCAGGGGCGAGCACCGTCGTCAGTGTGCCGCGAACACCGGCCGTCAGCCCGGCGATCCACGCGGCGAAGCGTCCGTTGGCGCTGCCGTCGACCGCCGTCAGAATGCGCTCGACGTTGGGCAGGAAGTCTCTCTCCTCTGCGGCTTCCTTCTCGAGCCGCGCCTTCTCTTCGGCGGACAGCGGAATGCGCACGAGCGCGCGGCGCAGTACCGACGGCATGATGAGCGTGGTGATGAGCGCCATGATGACGATCATGGTGAACAGGTCCTTGCTCAGCACGCCCAGCGACAACCCGATGCTCGCCACGATGATCTCGGTCGAGCCGCGCGCGTTCATGCCGGTCGCCAGCGCAAGCGCCTCCGCCGAGGACATCCCGCCCACACGGCCGCCGATAAAGCATCCCGTGAACTTGCCGATGCTCGCGATGAGGATCAGTCCGGCCACCAACCCGAGCATTCGCCAGTCGAGCAGAATCGTCAAATCCACCGACAAGCCCGCCACGCCGAAGAACACGGGCGCAAAGAGGGCGACGATCAACCCGCGCAACTGCGCCTCGATCTGTTCGGTGAGAATGGGCGACTGCCCGATCATGACCCCTGCCATGAACGCGCCCAGTGCCGTGTGCACGCCGAGTTTGTCGGTCGCGAGCGCCAGCACGAACGTGATGACGAGAATCGCGCTGAGTACCGGCATCTCGACGGTGAAACGGTCGTTCGTCCAGCGAATGGCCACCGCCACGGCGCGCTTGCCGACGGTAAAGCACAGCACGATGAACAGTAGCGTGCCGCCGAGGCTGAACGTCAGATGGCCGAGGTCGACCGAACCGCTGGCCCCAAGGCCTGCAATGGCGGCAATGATGATCCAGCCGGTGGTGTCGTCGAGAATGGCGGCCGCGAGGATGATCTGGCCGATGTTGCGCCGCAGATAATCGACTTCGCGAATGACCATCGCCACGACCTTGACGGACGATATCGACAGCGCCGTGCCGAGAAAGAGCGACGTGACGAGCCGCGCTTCCGGATGCGGCAGCAGATTGTCTGGCAGGTGCCACCCGAGCGCGAAACCGCAGACGAACGGAATCAGCATGCCGCCCGCCGACGCGAAGATGGCCATGCGCTTCATGCGTCGCACCAGCCCCAGGTCCGTCTCCAGCCCGGTGGACAGCAGAAGCAGCAGCACGCCCAGCTCGGAGACGGCGTCGAGCATCTTCTTCTGTGCTTCGTTATCGGGGAAGACGGCGTGTTGCCAGGCGGGCATCAGCGCGCCGAAGATGGACGGGCCGAGCAGCACGCCCGCGAGCAACTGGCCCATGACCGCTGGCTGACGCAGCCGTTGCATGACCTCGCCGAGCAGACGGCCGACGAGTACCAGCAAGAGAAGTTGGGTAAAGAAGATCGCCGTGCCGTGACCTGCGTGCATGTGCCTCCCTGCCCGTCGTTGGACTTTGCGATTACCATGCTTCAAGCTGGCGGCTGTTTACTATGAGTAACGGCCGCTATTCACGCAATTTACCACGCTCGATAGAACCCATGATCGATACCAATCTCGCCAGTTTCGACACCGACGTACTGGCCGTCTCGCATCAGGTCCCCGTGCTGGCCGACTTCTGGGCCCCGTGGTGCGGCCCCTGCAACACGCTCGGGCCGATGCTCGAAAAGCTGGAGGCCGAAGCGCAGGGACGCATCCGCCTCGTTAAGATCAATGCCGATGAAAACGCGCAATTGTGCGCGGAGTACGGCGTGCGCAGCCTGCCCACGGTCGTCGCGTTCGTCGATGGCGAGCCGGTCGATCAGTTCGTGGGCGCGCTGCCGGAAGGGCAGTTGCGCGCGTTCATCGACCGCATCGTGCCGAATCCGGCAGACATGGCGCGCAACGTGGCGCGCAAGGCGCTCGCAGAAGGCCAGCCAGCGGTGGCGCGCGACGCGCTGCAAGCCGCACTGGCGCTCGATCCGGCGCATGACGAAGTCCGTCTCGATCTGGTTGACGTCTTGCTCGGCATGGGTGACATCGAGGCCGCACGTACTGAGCTGACGCTGCTCTCGCCGCGCACCGCCGCGAGCGGCGACGCCCGTATTGCGGCCCTCAACACGCGTATTGCGGCTGCGGAGCAGGCCAGCCATCTGCCCCCGGCCTCGGAACTGATCGCGCGCGTGGACGCCGAACCGGCCAATCTTCAGGCGCGTCTGGATCTGGCCAATCGTTATCTCGCGGACCGGGCGTACGAACCGGCCTTGCAGACGCTGCTCGATATCGTGCAGCGCGACCGCTCGTTCGGCGACGACGCCGGACGCAAGTCGATGCTCGCGATCTTCGACGCACTCGCCGAGACCGATCCGGCGACGGTGGCGGCGTGGCGTCGCAAGCTGAGCGCGGCGCTGAACTAAGCGCCGTCCCGACGTCCCGATGTCCCATAGCTCTCTCAACTTTTCGACGCATATGACATCTCCCACCTCCCCCCCATCTCCCGCGCTCATTACCTTCGCCCCCGATCAGGCGGGCGAAGCCGTCTTCGATCACCCCGCCGAGGCGCGTCGCGTGAGCGGCAATCCGCAACGCATGACGCGTCCGTTCTACACCGACGCACTGGGTGAGTTCGATTGTGGCGAATGGACCTGCGAACCCGGCGCGTGGCGCATCGCCTTCGGTGCGCATCGCCAGGAATACTTCTCCGTGATCGAGGGACGCATCCGCATCAGCGATCTCGACGGCAACGCGTCGGAGTTCGGGCCGGGCGACGCCTGCGTGATTCCGGCCGGGTTCGAGGGCGTGTTCGAAGTCATCGAACCGGTGCGCAAACACTTCGTGATGTTCGAGCGCAAGGCGGCCGCATGACACGTCTGATCTTTTTCTGCGGCCACGCCGGGGCAGGGAAGACGACGCTGGCCAAGCGTCTGATTCGTCCACTGATCGCGCAGCGGCGAGGCCTTTTGTCTGCTCGACAAGGACACGCTGTATGGGGCGTACAGCGCGTCGGTGATGGGCGCGCTCACAGGCAACCCCAACGACCGCGACAGCCCGCTCTATTTGCAGACGTTGCGCGAACCGGAGTACGCGGGGCTGCTGGAGACGGCCCGCGAGAACCTGCGTCTGGGCGTGAACGTGCTGGTCGTCGGTCCGCTCTCGCGTGAATTGCGCGAAGGCCTGCTGTTCGACCGGGCGTGGCTGGATATCGACGACGACGTGGGCGTTCACGTGGTCTGGGTGGACCTTGACGAAGCGCACGCGCGCGAGCGCATCGAGAGCCGGGGCAATCCGAACGACGCCTACAAGCTGGAACATTGGGACGAGTATCGCGTGCGTCGCTTTTTGCCTCCTGCGGCGGCATTCCCGGGTCTCGTGCGCTTCGATAACACCGCACCGACGCCGGACGACGACGAGCAGCTGTTGCAAACGTTACTGGCGCATACGCGCTGAGGGGCAGGGCGGATCAGGCGCACGCGTCGATTTGCGCGTGCGAAAACCGCAGAAGGGACAATTGACGCGAAGGGAATAATCCGAAAGGGCGGGTGTCGCCGGTCTTTTCACCGGTGGCCGTTGCTAAGGTGTGGGCATTTTCCCTCTTGGCGTCGCGTCGACCATGTCTTTTCTGTTCCTTCGACCCCTTCTGTCCCTCATCGCTTCGTGTATTCGCCGTCGGTCCGGCCACCTCATCGGCATCTTCACGGCCGCCATGCTTGCGTCACCCGATGCGACGCTCGCCGCCGAGCCGCCCATGGCGGGCATGCCGCGCCTGAGCACGGTGGCTGCGCCCGCGCAGGCTCCAGCATTTCCTTCCGACACCGCGTCCGCTCAGACGCCGAGCGTCGCCGACACCCCGACGACGGCGCGCATTCGCGAGCGCGGCCGCATTCTGCTCGGCTATCGGCAGTCCGCCGTGCCGTTCTCCTATGTCGACGCCAACGATCAGCCGATGGGGCTGGCGTGGGCACTATGCGAACGGATTGTGACGTCGCTGCGGCAGGAGATGGCGATGCCGGAACTGCGCATCACGCCGGTGCGGGTGATCGAACAAATGCGCGGGCCGCTGGTGAAAGGCGACGCCATCGATATCGACTGCGCGCCCTCGACGGTCACGGCATCGCGCGGGCAGTAGGTGGCCTTCAGCTTGCCGTATTACGCGGCGAAGGTGCGGTTGATGGTCAGGGCCGGCACGGGCGTCGCGTCGGTCGACGATTTGCGGGGCCTGCGCCTGGCGGTGGTGCAGGGGACGACCGCCGAGCGCCTTGTGAGGGCACAGCATGCCCGCGCAGGGTTTCAACTGCTGATGGCGCGCGACTACGACGAGGCGTTTCGCATGCTGAGGGAGCGGCGCGCGCAGGCCCTGGCGCTGGATGATGTGCTCCTCGAAGGTTTGCGCGCCACCAGCAAAAGACCGGACGCCTACCGGATCGTCGGTGCGCCGCTCGCCAGACAGTCCGAGTCTTACGCGCTTGTCTTGCCCAAGGACGATCCCGCTTTCAAGGCGCGCGTGGACGCGGCCCTTGCGGCGATCTTTCGCAGCGGCGAAATGGCACAGCTCCAGCGGCAATGGTTTCAGGCAGCCGTGCCGCCGTACGGGCATCGCCTGACGGTCGAGCCGTCGCCGGAAACTTTGACCCTTTGGGAGACCGGCGGGCGTCCCGACAACGCGCAGGATGCGTCTGCCTCATCCCCGACATCGCCGACATCCGGGAGCTGATTGTCCGCGCAAAAGCTAATGACAAAGGTTTCTTTGCACTGCGCGGTGCAAATCTGTAACTTCCTATCGTGCTGTTGATCCGATAGGAATTTGCTGTGAAAGGTTTCAAGAAAGTCGAGTGGAAAATCGCTGCCGGGCGCGTCGCGCTCGGCCTGTCCGTGTGGTTCGCCGCTCAAGCGGGTGTTTCGACGGCGATGGCCGCGCCCGCCAAGGCCGACGCGGTTGTCGCGCTGCCGAAAGTCAACGGTGATCTCACGGGCACCCTCAAGAAGATTCGCGATACCGGCATCATCACGCTGGGGTATCGCGAGGCGGCCATCCCGTTCTCGTACGTGAACGACAAGGGCAAGCCCGTCGGCTACACGATGGACCTCTGCTATGCGGTGGTAGACGCCGTGAAGACCGCCCTCAATCTGCCGAATCTGCGCGTGCGTGAGATGTCCATCACGCCGCAGAACCGTATTCCGCTGGTGAAGAACGGCACCGTCGATCTCGATTGCGCCCCGAACACCATTACGCCGGAGCGCGCCGAGCAGGTCGGTTTCAGCAATCCGTACTATGTCTCGGAAGTCCGTCTTCTGGTCAACAAGAAGGACAACATCCAGGGTCTGGAAGACCTCAAGGGGCAGAACCTGGTGGCGTCCGCGGGATCGACCGGTGAGCGTCTCGCGCGCATGCAGGCGGAGAAGATCGGCTACCGCGTCATTCCGGCGCGCGACCATGGCGAATCGATGGTGACGCTCGAAACCGGGCGCGCCAAGGCGTTTGCACTGGACGACGTGCTGCTCGCCGGTTTCCGCGCGAATGCCCGCGATCCGGAGTCGTTCGTTATCGTCGGCGCACCGCTGGAGACGGAACTCAATGCCCTGATGCTGCCGCGTGACGATCTGCAGTTCAAGCGCTTCGTGGATACGACGCTGGCGCATGTGTACAGCTCGGGCGACATTCGCCGCATTCAGCGCAAATGGTTCCAGCAACCGATTCCGCCGCGCAACGTCAACCTGAACCTCGAACCGAGCAAGGAAGTGGTGGAGATCTGGCGCAAAGGCTCGCACGTGACCGAGTGATGTGCGTCTGACGAACGTCTGACGGGGGCGCGGCGAGAAACGCCGCCGTGCCTTAGCCTGCAAGGCCCTGAAGCCCACCGATAGCGATATCGGCGGGCTTTGTCGTTTACACATTTCGGGCCCGCGTTTACGCGTTGTTTACACCCCCTTTACCCCTTTTGTCCCCGTCTTTACGCGCCCCTACGTATCGTTCAGGGCACGGTTGGCATGCGCATGCGAGGGTGCGTCGCGCCCGTGGTGTGCCATCCGCCACACGATAGGGAGTTGTCATGGACTGGTTATATCTCGGCGTGATCGTGGTGTTCGTTGCCACGACCGTCGGCTTTGTCGCGTTTTGCGCGTCGGTAGGGGGGCAGCAATGACAGCCATGTACTGGCTGAGCGGCGGACTCACGCTCGCGCTGCTCGCTTATCTCGTCTACGCGCTGTTCAAGCCGGAGGACCTAGCATGACACTCAATGCCTGGATCCAGCTCGGCGTTTTCCTCGTCGTGCTACTGGTGCTGGCGCGCCCGCTCGGTCGTTTCATGGCCGACGTGCTCGCCGGTGAATCCCGCGTGAACCGCTGGTTCGCGCCGCTCGAAAATGGTCTTTATCGTCTGTGCGGGATTCGTCCCGAACAGGAAATGCACTGGCGCACCTACGCGTTCGCGCTGATCGGCTTCAATGCCGTGGGCGCCTTCGCCGTCTACGCGCTGCAACGCTGGCAAGTCTGGTTGCCGCTGAACCCGCAAGCGTTCGGTAACGTCACGCCGGACTCGTCGATGAACACGGCGGTCAGCTTCGTGGCGAACACGAACTGGCAAGGCTACGCGGGCGAATCGACGATGAGCTATCTGACGCAGATGCTCGGTCTTGCCGTGCAGAACTTCCTGTCGGCCGCGACCGGTATCGCCGTCGTGGTCGCGCTCATTCGCGGCTTCGCGCGCCACACGGCGCAGACGATCGGCAACTTCTGGGTCGACATGACCCGCATCACGCTCTACGTGCTTGTGCCGCTGTCGGTGATATTCGCCGCTGCATTCATGAGTCAGGGCGTGATTCAGAACTTCGACGCCTACAAGGACGTGACCACGCTGCAAGTCACGCACTACGACAATCCGGTCCTCGGCCCGGACGGTCAGCCGAAGATGGACGCCGCCGGCAAGCCGGTCACCACGCCCGCGCAGACGCAGACGCAAACGCTCGCCATGGGCCCGGTCGCCTCGCAGGAAGCGATCAAGATGCTCGGCACGAACGGTGGCGGCTTCTTCAACGCGAACTCGGCACATCCGTACGAGAACCCGACGCCGTTGTCGAACTTCCTGCAAATCCTGGCGATCTTCCTGATCCCGGCGGCGCTGTGCCACACGTTCGGACGCATGGTCGGGGACCGCCGTCAGGGCGTCGCAATTCTGGCGGCCATGACGATTGCGTTCGCGATCGCGACGGTGGCGACCGTGTCCGCTGAACAGGCGGGCAATCCGGTACTCACCACGCTCGGCGTCGACCAGCAGGTCAGCGCGGTGCAGTCGGGCGGCAACATGGAAGGCAAGGAAACGCGCTTCGGCATCGTCGCGTCGGGCATTTTTGCGACGGTCACGACGGCTGCGTCGTGCGGCGCCGTCAATGCCATGCACGACTCGCTCACGCCGCTGGGGGGCATGGTGCCGATGTTGCTGATGCAGTTGGGTGAAGTGATCTTCGGCGGCGTCGGCTCGGGCCTGTACGGCATGCTCGTCTTCGCCATGCTTGCGGTGTTTGTGGCAGGGCTGATGATCGGCCGTACGCCGGAATATCTGGGCAAGAAGATCGAAGCGTACGAGATGAAGATGGTCGCTGTGGCCGTACTCATGACGCCGCTGCTGGTGCTGCTCGGGACTGCGCTTGCGGTACTCGTTGCGGCCGGTCAGGCGGGCGTGCTGAACCCGGCGACACACGGCTTCTCGGAAATTCTCTACGCCTACAGCTCGGCGGCAAACAACAACGGCAGCGCATTTGCGGGGCTGTCGGCGAACACGCCGTTCTACAACACCACGCTGGGTATCGCGATGTGGTTCGGCCGCTTCTGGGTGATCGTGCCGGTGCTGGCGATTGCCGGTGCGCTGGCGCGCAAGAAGCGTATCGCCGCGACGTCGGGCACGTTGCCCACGCATGGTCCGCTGTTTGTCGTGCTGCTGCTCGGCACGGTGCTGCTGGTGGGCGCGCTCACCTACGTACCGGCGCTTGCACTCGGTCCGGTCGCCGAACATCTGGCGATGATCGGTGCGCATTGAACAATGAAATGAGGCATTCGAGGCTCTCATGAATCAACCCTCAAGTAATACCGTCACCCGGCAGATGGGCGAAGGGCATACATCGGCGACCAAGTCGATGTTCGACCCCGCCATCGTCAAACCGGCCATCGTGGACTCGTTCCGCAAGCTGCACCCGATCACGCAGGCCAAAAACCCGGTGATGTTCGTGGTGTACGTCGGCAGTCTGCTCACGACCGTGCTGTTCGGCATGGCCGTGGCAGGCCACGCCGAAGCGAGCGCCCCTTTCATCCTCGCGATCACGTTGTGGCTGTGGTTCACGGTGCTCTTCGCGAACTTTGCCGAAGCGCTGGCCGAAGGGCGCAGCAAGGCGCAGGCCGCTTCGCTGCGTCAGGCCAAGAAGAACGTGCCCGCCAAGCAACTGCGCTCGGCACGTCGTGACGCGGAGTGTCTGGTGATCGACAGCGCCAGCCTGCGTCGTGGTGACTTCGTGCTGGTCGAATCGGGCGACGTCATTCCGGCCGACGGCGAAGTCGTGGAAGGCGTGGCGTCCGTCGACGAATCGGCCATCACGGGCGAGTCGGCACCGGTGATCCGCGAGTCGGGCGGCGACTTCTCGGCTGTGACCGGTGGCACGCGTGTGCTCTCGGACTGGATCATCATGAAGGTGACCGTCAATCCGGGCGAAGCGTTTCTCGACCGCATGATCGCGATGGTGGAAGGCGCAAAGCGTCAGAAGACGCCGAACGAAATCGCCCTCACGATTCTGCTCGTCGCGCTCACGCTGGTGCTGCTGCTCGCCACGGCCACGCTGCTGCCGTATTCGATCTATAGCGTGTTCGTCACGCATGCCGGAAATCCGGTCACGATCACGGTGCTCGTTGCGCTGCTGGTATGTCTGATTCCCACGACCATCGGCGGCCTGCTCTCGGCCATCGGTGTGGCGGGCATGAGTCGCATGATGCAGGCGAACGTGATCGCAACGTCGGGCCGTGCGGTGGAAGCCGCGGGCGACGTGGACGTGCTGCTGCTCGACAAGACCGGCACGATCACGCTGGGCAATCGTCAGGCGTCGCAGTTCGTGCCTGCGCCGGGCGTCGACGAGCGCACGTTGGCCGACGCTGCGCAACTTGCATCGCTGGCCGACGAAACGCCGGAAGGGCGCAGTATCGCGGTACTCGCGAAGCAACGCTTCAACCTGCGCGAGCGTGAGATGAGCGGCCTGAATGCGCTGTTCATTCCGTTCACGGCACAAACGCGCATGAGCGGCGTGGATTTGGCCGACAAGCAGATTCGCAAGGGCGCAGCCGACGCCGTCAAGCGTTATGTGGAGTCGGCCGGGGGTGTGTGGCCGGTGGCGCTCGCAACGGCAGTCGACGAGATTGCACGCCGTGGCAGCACACCGCTGGTGGTGGCCGAGTACGACGCGAACGGTGCGCGTGCGCTGGGCGTGATCGAGTTGAAGGACGTGGTCAAGGGCGGCATCAAGGAACGATTCGCCGAGCTGCGTCAAATGGGGATCACCACGTTGATGGTGACGGGCGACAACCGTCTGACGGCCGCGGCGATTGCGGCAGAAGCGGGGGTGGACGACTTCCTCGCAGAAGCCACGCCCGAGGAAAAGCTCGCGACGATTCGCAAGTATCAGGCCGAAGGCAAGCTCGTGGCGATGACGGGCGACGGCACCAACGACGCCCCGGCGCTTGCGCAGGCCGACGTTGCCGTCGCGATGAACTCGGGCACGCAAGCCGCGAAGGAAGCGGGCAACATGGTCGATCTCGATTCGAACCCGACCAAGTTGATCGAAATCGTCGGGATCGGCAAGCAAATGCTGATGACGCGCGGCAGCCTCACCACGTTCTCGATTGCGAACGACGTGGCGAAGTACTTCGCCATCATTCCGGCCGCCTTCGCCACCACGTATCCGCAACTCGATGCGCTGAACGTCATGCGTCTGGCGAGTCCGTCGTCGGCCATTCTGTCGGCGGTGATCTTCAACGCGCTGATCATCGTGGTGCTGATTCCGTTGGCCTTGAAGGGGGTGAAGTATCGCCCGCTCGGCGCTGCGACGCTGCTGCGCCGCAACCTCTTCGTCTACGGTCTGGGCGGGATTCTGGTGCCGTTTGTCGGTATCAAGGTCATCGACATGATCATCGCCGCGATGGGCTGGGCCTGATCGCGACGGTTTCCGGGCGCGGCGGCAACGGTCACCGTGCGCCCGGGCCACATTGCTGAAACTCTAAGGAACAGACGTCATGAAAACCCTCTTGCGCCCGATGTTGAGCCTGTTTGTGGTGCTCTCGGTCATCACCGGGCTGGTGTATCCGCTGGTCGTGACCGGCATCGGCCGCGCGGCGTTCTCGCGCGAAGCGGCCGGTAGCCTGATCTACAAGGACGGCAAAGCTGTCGGGTCGTCGCTGATCGGTCAGAACTTCGACGAACCGAAGTACTTCTGGGGCCGTCTGTCGGCCACCTCGCCGAATCCTAACAACGCGACGGCGTCGGGCGGCTCGAACTTCGGTGCGCTCAACCCGGCGCTGACGGATGCGGTGAAGGCGCGCATCGCCGCGCTGCGTGACGCCGACCCGAGCGCTCAACTGCCGGTGCCTGCCGATCTCGTGACGGCGTCGGGCAGCGGGCTCGACCCGGAAATCAGCCCGGCGGCGGCCGACTATCAGGTCGCGCGCGTGGCCAAGGCCCGCGGGCTGACGCCGGACGTCGTGCGCGACCTGATTGCGCGCAACACGCAAGGCCGTCAGTGGGGAATTTTCGGAGAACCCCGGGTGAATGTTCTGAAGCTTAACCTGGCATTGGACGGGTTGGCACGCGGCGCTGTCTGAAAGGCGCAGCCGCAGGCGAGCGCATGATCGGGAATCTCTGGTTTTGCCTGTCGGCCTGCGGTAGATTGGCGGCACGCCCTGCGCGTGCCGCGTTTTTTTGCTTCATCGGGCAACCGATGAAGGTCTGCCGCCCAAAGGTGATGCCGGGCGGCGTGGCTCGCGCTTTCTTAGTGGACTGACCCGATGGCTGGCATGGAACGCCCCGATCCCGACGAATTGCTTGGCAAGCTGCAGCGCGACGAAGCGCGCGAGCAGCGTGGCCGTCTGAAGATATTCTTCGGCGCTTCCGCCGGTGTGGGCAAAACGTTTGCGATGCTGCAGGCCGCGCGCAAGTTGAGCGATGAAGGCACCGACGTGGTCGTCGGTGTGCTGGAGACGCATGGCCGGGAAGAAACGGCGCGCCTGCTCGAAGGGCTGGAAGTCCTGCCGCAGAAGACGCTCGAATATCGCGGCCGTGTGCTGCGTGAGTTCGATCTCGACGGCATGCTCGTGCGCAAACCGGCCGTCGCACTCATCGACGAACTCGCGCATGCGAATGTCGCAGGCGAGCGGCACCTCAAGCGCTGGCAGGACGTGCACGAACTGCTCGATGCGGGCATCGACGTCTACACCACGCTCAACGTGCAGCATCTCGAACGGTTAAACGACGTGGTCGGCCAGATTACCGGCATCCGTGTCTGGGAGACGATTCCCGACCGCGTATTCGATCTGGCGGACGAAGTGAAGCTGGTCGATTTGCCGCCCGACGAATTGCTCGAACGCATGCGTGAGGGCAAGGTGTACATGGCGGCACAGGCGGAGCGCGCCGTGCGCAATTTTTTCCGCAAAGGTAACCTCATCGCGCTGCGCGAACTGGCGTTGCGTCGCACGGCGGATCGCGTGGACGCGCAGATGCGCGAGTACCGTGCGGACCAGTCGATCAGTCAGGTCTGGCAGGCGCGCGAGCGTTTGCTCGTGGCGATCGGGCCGGGGCCGGAAGGCGTGGCGCTGGTGCGCGCGGCCGCGCGGCTGGCGGCGAGTCTGCGCGCCGACTGGCTGGCGGTGCATGTGGAAACACCGGCGATGCTGCGTCAGGCGACGGCCCGTCGCGAGAGCGTCTATGCCACGCTCAAACTGGCGCACGAACTGGGCGCAGAAACGCTCACGCTGGACGGGGCGGGCGCCGCGACGACGCTGCTGGCCTATGCGCAGATGCGCAACGTCTCGAAGCTGGTGATCGGCGCGAGCGGTGCGCCGCGCTGGTGGACGGCGCACACGCCATTGCATGAACAATTGCTGCGTCATGCACGCGGGGTCGACGTGGTGCTGATCGGGCCGGCTGCCGGCGACCGGTCGGCCGAGAATCGGGTGGTGCGCGGCGATTGGCGCGACTGGTTCGAGACGGCCCCGGAACTGGGGCTCGTCGGTGGCCCGTGGCGGGCGTATGCGTGGGCCGTCGGCATCTGCGGCGCGGTGTCGCTGGCGGCGGCCGAACTGACGTCGTTCCTCGATCTCGCCAACATCGCCATGCTGTATCTGCTGGGCGTAATCGTCGCAGCGATGCGGCTGGGGCGTGGGCCGGGGGTACTCGCGTCGTTCCTCTCGGTGGTCGCGTTCGATTTCTTCTTCGTGCCGCCGAAGATGTCGCTGTCGGTCTCCGACACCCAGTATTTGCTGACGTTTGCCGTCATGCTGACCGTCGCGCTGGTCATCAGCCACCTGACGACGAGCTTGCGGTTTCAGGCGCGTCTTGCCACCTGGCGGGAGCGGCGCACCGGCGCGGTGTATGCGATGGCGCGCGAACTGGCGGCGGCGCTCACCACGCCGCAGATCATCGAGATCGGCTCGCGTCACGTGCGCGAAGTGTTTCAGGCGCGCGTGGCATTGTTGCTGCCGGACAGTCAGAGCAGCGTGCGTCAGCCGGTAGAGAATGCGCGGGAAGAGACCATGCCCGCGCATATCGATACGGATGTCGCCCAGTGGGTGTACGACCGTCAGCAGGCGGCGGGGCGGGGGACGAATACGCTGCCCGGATCGGACGCTTACTATCTGCCGCTGCGCGCGCCGATGCGCACGCGCGGGGTGCTGGTCGTCGCCCCCGAGTCGGGCGGCGGGGCTATCGGCACGCCGGAACAGCAACGTCTGCTCGATACGTTTGCGGCGCAAATCGCATTGGCACTGGAGCGCGTGCACTACGTCGAAATCGCACAGGACGCGCTGGTGACGATGGAGTCGGAACGCCTGCGCAATTCGCTGCTCTCCGCCATCTCGCATGACTTGCGCACGCCGCTCACCTCCATCGTCGGATTTGCGAGCATGCTCAGCCGCAACGCGCAGACACCCGGGCCACTGCGTATCGATCTCGTCGACGCCATTCATGAAGAAGCACAGCGCATGACGGGGCTCGTGACGAATCTGCTCGACATGGCGAAGTTGGAAGGCGGTGGCGTTCAGCTCAATCGTCAATGGCAGATGCTGGAGGAAGTGGTGGGCACGTCGCTGCGCGCTTGCCGTCGTGTGCTCGCGGATCATGAAGTGACGACACGCTTGCCTGCCGATCTGCCGTTACTGCGCTTCGATGCGGTGCTGCTGGAGCGCCTCTTTGCCAACCTGCTCGAGAACGCCGCGAAGTATTCGCCTGCGGGCTCGCACATCGAGATCGCGGCACGTGTGCTCGGCGAGGAAGTCGAGGTGAGCGTGAGCGACGACGGTCCCGGTTTGTCGCCAGGCATGGAAGGCCGCATCTTCGAGAAGTTCATGCGCGGTGAGAAGGAGTCTGCCAAGCCCGGCATCGGCCTGGGGCTGGCGATCTGCCGCGCCATTGTCGAAGCGCACGGCGGTAAAATCCACGCCACCAATGTCCCTGACGGCCACGGGGCACGTTTCATCTTTACCCTGCCGATGGAAACACCGCCGGTGCCGCCGGACGTCGCCGAAGGCATCGATGCCGATGTCGCCGAGTCAGGCGATGGGGAACCCGCGGCTGAAGTCTCCGACGCACCCGATGCGCCTGACGCAAACGTGACGAAACAACATGAGTGAACCGACCATCAACATCGTGGTGATTGAGGACGAACGCCAGATCCGGCGGTTTCTGCGCACGTCGCTCGAAGCCGAAGGCATGGTCGTGCATGAGGCGGAAGCCGGACGGCAGGGCATGGTCGAGGCGGCCACGCGCAAGCCCGACTTGCTGATCGTCGATCTGGGGTTGCCGGATATCGACGGCGTGGAGGTCATTCGCGAAGTCCGTAGCTGGACCGACATGCCGATTATCGTGCTGTCGGCGCGCAACGAGGAAGCGGAGAAAGTCGTCGCACTCGATGTCGGGGCCGACGATTATCTGACGAAGCCGTTCGGGGTGTCGGAACTGCTCGCACGCATTCGCGCGCAACTGCGACGGCATCATCGCGGCGGCAATTCCGAGACGCTCGACGAAGCGTTCGCGTTCGGCGACATCAACATCGATCTTGCCCGCCGCAAGGTGACGCGCGCAGGTGAACCGGTGCACCTGACCCCCATCGAATATCGGCTGCTGGTCACGCTCGTGCGTCATGCGGGGCGGGTGCTCACGCATCGTCAGTTGCTCAAGGAGGTGTGGGGGCCGTCGCACGTCGAGAGCAATCACTACTTGCGTATCTACATGGGGCACCTGCGGCAGAAGCTGGAAGCCGACCCCGCGCAGCCGCAGCACATCCTGACCGAGACGGGCGTGGGCTACCGACTTGAGGTGGACGCGAACGGCTGAGCCGTCGGCCGACGCCGGTCGACCTGCTTTGCTAAAATCGCCCCTGTTCCGTCCGGGGTGTCAGGCGCTCAGCCGCAATTCGATTGACCTTCGATGGAATCCATTGCCGGGACGACCCGGCAAGCGGTTCTCCTTTCTCCGGGGACGACCCCGATCTTTCATCGAAGTCAGTCATGGCCTGGATTCTTCTGGTTTGTGCCGGTTTTCTTGAAGTGGCGTGGGCCGTCGGGCTCAAGTACACCCAAGGCTTTTCGCGTCTTGTCCCCTCCGTATTCACCATTGTGTCGATGGTCGGCAGCGTCTGGCTGCTGGCCCTCGCCGTGCGCACGTTGCCGCTCGGCACCGCTTACGCCATCTGGACGGGCATCGGCGCCGTCGGCGCGTTCGTCCTTGGGATCGTGCTGTTCGGCGAGTCGGCGTCCGCCGCCCGCATCGCGAGCGTCACGCTCATTCTCGCCGGGCTGGTCGGGCTGAAGCTGACGGCGGCGTGAGGGTGACGTGATGGCGAGGTGATGGCGACGGGATGGCAACGTCAGGCTGCTGTCCTACCTCACCGGTCGACGCCTCCAACGCTGTGGTCGGACGCGCCACAGGCGCCTTTCAAGTCAACGGTGGTGCGTTGCCGCAACGCGCGGCATAATGACGCGGTAACGGTCCAGTTACTCATAGGTCCCATGTAGGGCCGATGTCGGGCAGATGCCGGGGGATGAACGGTATTACGCGTTCGATGTCCGGCGGGTGGCCTGTGGGCTGTTACCGCGTCGGCAGTGCGCGACGCGTGATCGTGCGACGCCGCCATGTCGGCGGCAGCGAGGTCGCCATGCTTGAATCGATTGCGCTCGGCGCAGGGCTGTCCTGGGGCAGCGGCCTGCGGTTGTACCTGACGGTGTTCTGCGCGGGGCTGGCGGCGCGTTTCGGGTGGCTGCACTTGCCGCCTACGCTCGCCGTGCTGGCGTCGACGTGGGTGATCGCTACGGCGGGCGTGCTGGCCGCCATCGAGTTCTTCGCGGACAAGATCCCCTTTGTCGACAGCGCGTGGGACGCCGTGCACACTTTCATCCGGATTCCGGCGGGGATCGTGCTGGGCGCGGCGGCGCTGGGTCAGACCGATCCGGCCGTGACCGTGCTGGCCGGACTGGCGGGCGGGGCGTTAGCAGGCACGGCGCATCTGGCCAAGGCGGGCAGCCGCGCGCTGATCAATACGTCGCCGGAACCTTTCTCGAATGTCGCGGCCTCAGCCGGCGAAGATGTCTCCACGGTGGGCGGACTGGCGCTGGCGTTTTTCCTTCCCGCCGTTTTTCTCCTGATGTTGTTGCTGTTCGTCGTGTTGGCTTGGTGGTGGTTGCCGCGCGTCTGGCGCGGTTGGCGCTCGTTGCTGGCGCGGGTCAAAGGATTGAGGAACGATGGGGTTCACTGAAGTTGCCCGCCAGGCCTGGCGGATGTTCCTGCGCGATTGGCGCGCGGGCGAGTTGCATCTGCTTCTCGTGGCCTTGTTGCTGGCGGTCGGCGCACTCTCCAGCGTAGGTTTTCTCTCCGATCGGATGCAGGGCGGGCTTGAGCGCGACGCGCGCCAGATGCTCGCCGCCGATCTCGTCATTCGCAGCGACGCTCCGCTGGCACCCGAATTCACCCGCCAGGCGCAGGCCGATGGGTTGTCGACGGCCGTCATCGCCAATTTCCCCAGCATGGCCAGCGCGACGGGAGAGAACGGGCAGACGGCCGCGAGTCGTCTCTCGTCGCTCAAGGCGGTGAGCGACGGTTATCCGTTGCGGGGCCGCGTGCGCGTGGCCCCCGACGCCGGGGCCAATACACCGGACGCCCCCGCCGACGGCATTCCCGCGCCGGGGACGGTCTGGGTCGATGCCGCGCTGCTCGACGCGCTGCACGTCAAACCCGGCGAGTCGATCCGCGTGGGCAACCGCACGGTGCGCATCGCCGCCGTGATTACTCGCGAGATGGATCGGGGCTACGGCTTCGGCTCGCTGGCACCGCGCGTGATGATGCGCTTCGACGAATTGCCATCGACCGGCCTCGTGCAGTTCGGCAGCCGCATCACCTACCGTCTGCTGGTGGCGGGCACCGACACGCAGGTCGGCAAGTTCACTGCCTGGGCGCGCCCGGCGGCGGAGCAGGCGCGGGGCGTTCACCTCGAATCACTGGAAGACGGGCAGCCGCAGGTGCGGCAAACGCTCGATCGCGCCGAACGTTTCCTCTCGCTCGTGGCGCTGCTCGCGGCTGTGCTCGCGGCGGTGGCCGTGGGCATTGCGTCGCGCCGGTACAGCGAGCGCCATCTCGACGCCTGCGCCGTCATGCGCTGTCTGGGCCTGCCGCGCCGCGCCTTGCGTGGCATGGTGACACTCGAATTCGTCGGTCTCGGTCTGATCGGCGGCGTGCTGGGCGTCGCGCTCGGTTACGCAGCGCACTGGGTGCTGCTGGCGCAACTCGGCGACGTGATTCCGGCGGGGTTGCCTGCGCCGACGTGGCGACCCGCTGCGTTCGGTCTCGCAAGCGCGCTGGTGATGCTGCTGGGTTTTGCGCTGCCGCCGCTGTTGCCGCTCTCGGAGGTCGCCCCGCTACATGTGCTGCGTCGCGACGTGGTGGGTGGAGCGCGCCGTCAGGGATGGCTCGCGTACGGTGCAAGCGCGCTGGCGTTCGGCGCGCTGCTGCTGTTCGCGGCGCGCGACCTGCGTCTGGGTGCGATGGTGGCCGGTGGGTTCGTCGTCGGCGCAATCGTGTTCGGCGTGCTGGCCTGGCTGGCGATTCGCGGTCTTGCGGCTTGGGCGCGGAGTACCGGGGCGACTGGTGGCGCGATGGGGGGCATCGGCTGGCGGTATGCGGTGGCGGGGTTACGTCGCCGTGGTCTCGGCAGCGCCTTGCAGGTGGTGGCGTTGGGGCTGGGATTGATGGCGCTGCTTCTGTTGGCTGTGACGCGCAACGATCTGGTCGCGGGTTGGCAGCATTCGAGCCCGCCGGACGCACCGAACCGTTTTGTCATCGACATTCAGCCGGGGCAGGACGCGCCGGTGCTCACACAACTTCACGCGGCCGGTCTGCCGGACGTGCAGCTCTCGCCGATGATCCGCGCTCGACTGACGGCCATCAACGACAAGCCGGTGACGGGTGAAAGCTACTCCGAGGAGCGCGCGCGTCGCCTTGCCGAGCGCGAATTCAATCTGTCGTACACGTCGGCGTTGCCCGACGGGAACCGTGTGACGGCGGGCCAGTGGTATGGGGATACCGACAAGCCGCAGATCTCGATGGAAGAGGGCATCGCGAAGACGCTCGGCCTGAAGCTTGGCGATGTGCTGCGATTCGAAGTGACGGGGCAGACCATCGACGCGCCGATCACAAGCTTGCGCAAGCTCGACTGGGGATCGATGCGCGTGAACTTCTTTGTGGTGATGCCACCCGCCGCGCTGCGCGATTTTCCGATGACGTGGATTACGTCGTTCCATCTGGCGCCGAATCAGCAGAGCGTCGCGGACACGTTGGTGCGTCAGTTCCCCAATGTCACCGTGATCGATACGGGCGCGTTGCTTGCGCAGATTCAGCAGATTCTGTCGCAGGTGATCAACGCCGTGCAGGCGCTCTTCCTCTTCACGCTCGCAGCCGGGGTGCTGGTGCTGTACGCCGCGCTTGCCGGTACGCGTGACGAACGCATGCGCGAGAGTGGCATTTTGCGGGCGCTGGGGGCGTCGTCGCGACAGTTGCGCGACGTCCATCTGGCGGAGCTGGTGACGGTCGGTGCGCTGGCCGGGCTGCTCGCCGCGCTGGGGGCGGGCGCGTTGGGGTGGGCATTGGCGCGCTACGTCTTCGAGTTCGCGCTGACGTTCAATCCGTGGCTGCCGGTGCTCGGGATCGGTGCGGGTGTCCTGTGCGCGCTGATGGGTGGCTGGAGCGGTTTGCGTGCGGTGTTGCGTCAGTCGGCCGTGCGCACGTTACGCGACGTGTGACGACTGGTTGTTGGGGGCGGTCATGGGCCACGCGCACACCCCGCCGTTTTTCGAGACGCCGTGCGTGGCAGACGCGTTGGGCCTCGGGCACAATATCGCCCATGACGACCGAAAACTCCTCCGAAAACATCCGTCAGGCTGCTGCGGCAGACGACGAAGCGCAAGACACGCAGGCACAGCCGACGGCCTTTTCCCTGCTCGGCGGCGAGGCGCGCGTGCGCGAACTCGTCGACCGTTTTTACGACCTGATGGACCTTGAACCCGAGTTTGCGGGCATTCGCGCGATGCATCCGGCGTCGCTCGACGGCTCACGCGACAAGCTCTTCTGGTTCCTGTGCGGTTGGCTGGGCGGGCCGAACCATTACATCGAGCGATTCGGCCACCCGATGCTTCGCGCGCGCCACCTGCCGTTCCCGATCGCATCGAGCGAGCGCGACCAGTGGCTGCGCTGCATGGCGCTCGCCATGCAGGACATCCACGTGGAAGGCACGCTGCAGGAACGCCTGATGCAGGCGTTTTACGGCACGGCCGACTGGATGCGGAATAAGGCGGGTTAAGACGGGTTAGGACGGGGCAGGACGTGTTAAGCCGTGTCGGCATCCCCAAGCCTGAACTTCCCCTCGGTCCCGAACGGGTCTTCGTAGTTCAGGTGGCGCTCGACCACATCCATGTTGCGTTTCGCTTCTCTCGCACTCATCCAGTCGATGACCGCTGTCGTCGCAACGTCCCCGAAGGCGCGGTAAGCCGTGGCGACAAGACCGATGCAGCTTTGCAGCGCGTCGAATTCCTGTGCGCGGCTCTGCGGTGAGGCGGACGGCGCGGGCAGGTCCAACGAGTTCGGCGTGACGGCGGCGTCGTGTTCGTGCTGCGCGTCGTGCTGGCCTGCGATCTGACCTGCCTGATTGAAGAACAGGATCATGGACGTGCCAAGCAGCGCCGTCTGATATTTTCCGCCGTAGGTCTCGATATGCTCCGAACCGAGGAGCTTTCCGGCAGATGCGAACCATGCCGTATTCATGATCTGCGACGTCGTCGACGCGGGATTGCAGTACTTGCCGACGGCCACCGCCAGACCATCACGCTCGACAAGGACGCGAGGGCGGCAGTACTCAACGTAATCTTGTGCGCGCTGGATAGCGTGCTGCTCTCGTACGTTTCCTTCACCGTATTCAGACTGGCGGCACCCAGCGCACTGATACTCAGTGCGGCGTTACCGACGTGGTGCATCAACGCGGTAAAGCGACCGACCGTGGGCGGCGACGGCGCCATCTCACTCAATGAACTCGAAATTTCGGAAAGGCGTTTAAGTGCCTTTGCCGCGTCGTTTCGCACGGCGGCGTTGTCATCGTCAGGCAAGGGCATGCCACCGGCGTAGGTGTTCACAGCGTTGGCGTGAGTGAAGTGTGTGCTCGTTTGTGTACTTGGCATTGACTTAAGGGGGCTTGAGCGTAGTTGAAAGAATTGGGAATCAGAGGGCGTCCAGCAGACGCGTCAAACGCGCGCGCAGGTCGGTGTTGTCGTGGGTGCAGCGGGCCATGTCCAGCGCGTCGGACGCCATCTCTCGTGCGGTTTTGGTATCTCCCGTGCGTTGCATGCAGATCGCCGCGAAGTAGATCGGTTCCGGATTGCCGTATTCACGGGAGATCGCGACCATCAGTGGCGCAATCGCCTGTTCGAAATCGCCGAGCTGGCAAAGCACATAGCCGAATGCCTTGTACGCGGCGGTGTGATCGGGGAGCGCGCGGCAAATCGCGGCGAACGCGCGTGCGGCCCCTTCCAGATCGTTCGAGGCGTATAGGGCATACGCATGCGCGAGCGCCTGCGCATCCAACGCGCCGCTGATGTGGGAGACGGGGGCGGAGGCCGACAGGGCGTGAGCCCGATGATGAGCGGCCGCATCGGGAGAGGGGGCCCGTGGACGGGCAAGAGGGAGTCTCGTCATGGCGTCGTTCCTTTCAAATGCGATCACGTCATTGCGATCGTCCGTAATATGCGGCGGGCCAAAGCGGCGGGCTGTTGTCCCGCGACAATCGATGTCGAGAAGTCGCAAGCGAGGCGTCGGGTTGGGGCGCAGCCTATGAGGTCACGCTGGTCATGGACCAAAATCGGCTGCGTTGGGACAAGCACGGGGAACTGCCGTATGGCGCAGGATGGCTGTCTTGGGGCATGACCGTACCGGCGTTGGCGCACGGGATTGTGTCTTGCCAGCAGTGAGGAGTCGCGCGAACATGTCCCGTTCCCACAGGAGGCCGCATGACAACCGAAGCGCTGTTCCGACAAGACGCCTATCTGCGCCAATGCGAGGCGCGCATCACGCATATCGACGAGACGGGCATCATGCTCGATCGCACCGTCTTCTATCCGCTCGGTGGCGGGCAAGCCGGTGACGCCGGCGCATTCGTGCTTGCCGACGGTACGCGCCTGACCATCGCCGACACCCGCAAGTCGAAGCACGAAGGCGCGACGCCCGACGATGCCGTGCACGTACCCGCCGAAGGGCAGAGCCACGTACTGGCCGGACTGTCGGTCGGCGATGTCGTTCAGGCGGAAATCGACTGGGAGCGACGCTTCCGCCACATGAGGTTTCATACCGCGTCGCACCTGATGTGCGCGGTGCTGCCTCACCCGGTCGATGGATGCAGCATCACCACGGAATACGCACGGCTCGACTTCGTCACGAACGAACCGATTGAGCGCGAGACGGTGGAGGCCGGATTGGCGGCGCTCGTGGCGGCGGCACGCCCGGTCGCGATCGACAGCATCAGCGACGAAGAGATGGCGGAACGCCCGGAACTTGTGCGGACCATGAGCGTGAAGCCGCCGGTCGGGTTGGGACGCGTGCGACTCGTGCGCATCGAAGGCATCGACTTGCAGCCTTGCGGCGGCACACACGTGGGCAACACGGCGGAGATCGGCGCATTGCGCGTGTCGAAGATCGAGAAGAAGACGTCGCGCACCCGGCGGGTGGTGTTGGCATTCGCCTGAGTCTGGCATCATCGGCGATCTCCCAACGCTCACCTCAGGATTCTCGATGGCGACCCCGGCAGCAGACATGCTTTCGCAAACCCAACCGTTGCAACCCTGGCAGGCGGTGCTCGACTTCTGGTTCGGTGCGCCTGACGCCGAGGTCTATGGGATGGCACGTCCCGAGTGGTTCCGTAAATCGGAGGCCTTTGACGAGGAGATCCGCACCCGCTTCGGTGAGATTCACGCGCAGGCGGTTGCCGGGGAATTGAGCGATTGGGCGCAGACGCCGCTCGGCGCTTGTGCGCTGATCGTGGTGCTCGATCAGTTCTCGCGCAACTTGTTCCGGCATCGTGGCGAAGCGTTCGCGGGCGACGCGCAAGCGCTCGCGGTGGCGCGCCGTCTCGTGGAGGCGGGCGACGATCGGCGGCTGCCGACCGCGCAGCATCGCGTGTTCGTCTATCTGCCGTTCGAACACGACGAATCGCTCGAAAGCCAGCACATGTCGCTGGCGCTATACGAGCAACTGGCGCAAACGTCGGGCCTCGTCGACAACCTCGATTACGCGCGCAGGCACGCCGTCATCATCGAGCGATTCGGTCGATATCCACACCGTAATGCGGCGTTGGGACGCCACTCGACGCCGGAGGAAATCGCTTTCCTTAAGGAGCCGGGCTCGTCGTTCTGATTCCGATCTGCTGAGGTGGAGGGACGTGCAGTCAGCCGCGCGGCGGGTTTCTCACCGCTGCTGCGGCTGCCGAGGCGGGCGAAGCCACCGGTGTTGCCGGTTGACGTTGCTGGTACCACCGGATCGAGAGGAAGCCGATGACATACGCCAGCGCAGCGCCCGCGACGGCAAAAGCAGCCAGACCGGTACCGAGATGCAACGTCGCGGTGCCGAAGTCGAAATTCAATAATTGCGTCCAGAAGCTCTCACCGGCCTGCGTTGCTGCCGCGACGCCCGCTTCGATCTCTGCCTTGGGGGACCAGTCGAGCATCCAGCGGCCGACATGATGCGCCCCGAAGTAGACGAACGGCACCGTGAGCGGGTTGGTAATCAGCGTGCCCATCGTCGCCAGAAACAGATTCCCGCGCAGCAGGGCTGCAACGAGAATCGCCACCGGCATTTGCGCCACCGGAATCAGAAACCCGAAAAAGACACCGCACGCCAGTCCGATGGCCACGCCACGCGGCGTGGCTTGCCATAGGCTGCGGCGCAACAGCAGGCCCGCATGCGGACGCAGCCAACGGGATCGCAGCAGCCGCATCGGGCGGAGCATCTTTAACATCATGGGTAGGTTGCTCGTCGGATGGTGTTGACCCAGGCGGGCAGAAGGGCGGGTGTGCAAGCAAAGGTCCGCATTCAACGGATGTCTGAGTGTCGCAGACGTCGAGAGTTCAATCACGCCGTCTGTCGGGGGACGAGATCGCCTGACAGCCAAAAGCACAGCGTCGTAGGCGCGGCCGATCTCTGCTTGGGGCGCTAGGCTGGGTTAGGAGCGGGGGGGGGAGATGGGGGGACGGGGAGACGGTGTGCTGCGCGACGGCCATGCCGCGCAGCGATGTAGCGAAAGACAGTGACGCGACGGCTTAGATCTGCGTGCGTTGATGCGCCCAGCGATCGACCTGCGACGGCTTGAAGTGACGCATCGTCTCCAGCAACGATTCCGGCGATGCGGCGATCTGCAACTGATCGAGTTGCGGCGCCTTGAGGAACTGCTCCGTCACCATCGACTTGAGAAACACCAGCAGCGGATCGTAGTAGTTCTCGACATTGAGCAAGCCGATCGGTTTCGCGTGGTAGCCGATTTGCAGCCACGTGAAAACTTCGAACAGCTCTTCGCACGTACCGATACCGCCGGGCATGGCGATGAAGGCGTCCGAGAGGTCGGCCATCATCTGCTTGCGCTGGTGCATGTTCTCGACGACATGCAATTCCGTCAGCCCGGTATGGCCGACTTCCTTTTCCATCAATGCCTTCGGAATGATGCCGATGGCCTCGCCGCCATGCCCGAGCACAGCGTCGGCAATGATGCCCATCAGACCGACCTTGCCACCGCCGTACACGAGGCGGATGCCCGCTTGTGCCATGCGACGACCCAGATCACGGGCCGCGTCTGCGTACTCGGGGCGAGCGCCGGTCGCGGCCCCGCAGTAGATGCAAATGGATTCGACTTCCGACGACATGCCTTACTGAACTCCCTTGGACGATGATTCCCGGGCCATCTTGTCATACAGCTCGCGCGACTTGCCCTTGAGGTAGGGCGCCATCTGCGAAAGGATGTGATAGCTCGATTGATGCAGCCCTGCGCCGATTTCTTCGGGATCGTTGTACTTGCGCGGGTTCATCACGAATTGATAGGACAACCAGTACGTGGACAACACCACCATGTTGGTGGTCACGATCTCGATCTGCTCCGGCGTGATTTCCATTTCGCCGTCGGCCACGAGCAGGTCGCACATCTCGCGCGCGAAACGCTTCTTGTGGCCGATGATCTGCTTGAAGTGCGTCTCCAATGTGCGGTTTCGCGCGAGCAGATCGTTGAGATCGCGATAGAGGAAACGGAAACGCCACAGAAACTCGGACATGTATTGCAGATACGTCCAGACTTCGTCGAGCGTGGGTTTGTGATCATCGGGCAGCCGCAGGCGACGTTCGATTTCCTGCTCGAACTGCGCAAAGATGCTGTTGATGATGTCGTCTTTGTTGCGGAAGTGATAGTACAGATTGCCCGGGCTGATCTTCATCTCCTCGGCAATCGTGGTGGTGGTGACGTTCGGTTCGCCGATTTCATTGAAGAGTCGCAGGGACACTTCGAGAATTCGTTCGCGGGTTCGGCGTGGCGGCTTTGCTTCCATGTCTGTCGGCCCCGGTTAGCGGCAAGCTCGGCGAAGGAGGTTCTCCGCTTGCGTTTATGAATTGAGTATTGGGTATACGGCGACCGATTATACCCGGCAGCCAGACGCTGCCAAGCCTGCCACCCGGGGCGACGAGTGATATCAGAAAAATGCCGTACGTACGAGCGCCACAATGACCGGGCCTGCGAGCGAGACCCAGGTGAGAAGGCACAGGCCGAGCGCGACCAGCACGGCAGCACTGCCGAAATCCTTCGCACGCTTCGACAGTTCGTGCCGTTCGAGTGAGATACGGTCGATGGCGGCTTCGATGCTCGAATTGACCAGCTCGATGATGAGCACGAGCAGGATCGAGCCGATGAGCAGTACGCGCTCGACGGCCGTGACCGGCAGGAAAATTGCGGCGGGCAGGAGAATGGCGGCGAGCGCGAGTTCCTGACGGAAGGCGCTCTCCTCGAACACGGCAAACTTGAATCCGGACAACGAGTACTTCAGGGCGCGCCACGCGCGCATGACGCCCCGGTTGCCCTTATACGGATTCGGTTGTTTGTCGCGTGGCGGCGGGTGATCGATGAACAAGCGTCAGGTTCCTCGCCGCAACGGGCTCTGGAGGTGGGTGGATCAGACCGCGGGCGCGAGCGACGGCTCGGGCTTGCGCGGATGCAGATGCGAGGCGAATTCTTCGGAGGCCGCCTGCCACGAGAAGCGCTCGGCCCAGGCACGCGCGCTGGCTCGCGAGACCTTGAGGGCGTCCAGACACGCCTCGCGCAAATCCTCACGCAGTGCGCCGCCGTCGCCCTCAGGGCAACCGGCGAACACGTCGACGGGTCCGGTCACCGGGTAGGCCGCCACCGGCAGCCCGCACGCCATCGCTTCGAGCAGCACCAGACCGAAGGTGTCGGTGCGGCTCGGGAAGACGAAGACGTCGGCCGAAGCATAGACCTTTGCCAGTTCAGGCTGCGAGAGCATGCCGAGATAGTTCACGTCGGGGTAGCGCGAGCGGAGTTCGGCCAGTTGCGGCCCTTCGCCCGCGACCCATTTCGAGCCAGGCAAATCCAGCTTCAGGAAGGCTTCGATGTTCTTCTCCACGGCAACGCGCCCTACGTAGAGGAAAATCGGATGTGCCGAATTTAGCACATGTGCTTCCTGCACACGGAAGATGTCGAGATCGACGCCACGCGTCCACAACACCACGTTGCCGAAGCCGTTCGCTTCGAGATCGCGTTTGACGACCGGCGTGGGGGCCATGACCGCACGCGACGGCTTATGGAACCAACGCAGGAAGCGGTAGGTGGCGGAGAGCGGGAAGCCAAAGCGCGCCTGCACGTATTCCGGGAAACGCGTGTGATAGGCGGTGGTGAACGGAAAGCCGTTACGCACGGCCCATTTGCGTGCGGCCATGCCGAGCGGGCCCTCGGTGGCGAGGTGCAGAGCGTCCGGCGCGAAGTCTTCGATGCGGCGTCCGACGCGTCCGCCCGCGAAGAAGGCGAGACGGATTTCCGGATAGGTCGGGCACGGGATCGTGCGGAATTCCTGCGGCGTGAGCAGCTCGACACGATGGCCGGCCGCTTCGAGCTGAGCGCGCGTGTTCTTCAACGTGCGGACCACGCCGTTGATCTGCGGATCCCAGGCGTCGGTGACGATCATGATTTTCATCGGGCGCTCCTTCGCGCACGTGGCGCGGGTGGAATGGCACGCGCAATCGCGTGTGAAGTGAAGCGCACATAGGGCGGTGTTCGGCCGTCCGTGCGCAGGTTGAGTTCGGGGTGTTGCGGGCCGTTGTCTCAGGCGCTGACCGGCGTAGCGCCGACGCGCTCGCGCGTATTGCGCTTCTGCGTCCAGTAGATGATCTTCAGTTCGCCTTCGGTGGTCTCGACGAGCGCCGACAGGCTTTCGACCCAGTCGCCGTCGTTGCAGTACAGCAGCCCGTCGATCTCGCGGATTTCCGGCTTGTGGATGTGCCCGCACACCACGCCGTCGCAACCACGGCGGCGCGCTTCGTCGGCCATCACGTTCTCGAACGCGGAAATGAAATTCACGGCGTTCTTCACTTGGTGCTTCAGGTACTGCGAGAGCGACCAGTACGGGAAGCCGAAGCGCGTGCGCACGCGGTTGAACCAGCGGTTGAGCAGCAGCGTAAGCGTGTAAAGCGAGTCGCCCAGATAAGCGAGCCACTTGGCGTGCTGAATCACGCCGTCGAACAGATCGCCGTGGGTGATCCACAGACGCTTGCCCGAGAGCGTGGTGTGAAACGCTTCGTCGCGCACCGCGATGTCGCCGAACGCCAGCCCGCAGAACTGACGTGCCGCTTCGTCGTGATTGCCCGGCACGTAGATGACTTGCGTGCCCTTGCGCGCGCGCCGCAGCATTTTCTGCACGACGTCGTTGTGCGCCTGAGGCCAATGCCAGCCCTTGCGCAAATGCCAGCCGTCGATGATGTCGCCCACGAGATACAGGTAATCCGACTCGTGATGCCGCAGGAAGTCGAGCAGATACTCCGCCTGGCAGCCTTGCGTGCCGAGGTGGATGTCCGAAAGCCAGATGGTGCGATAGCGCGTGATGCCTTCGGGCGGTGGGTCGAGCGGATCGGGGGTGTCCGGCGGCAGGTCGATGAGGGAGCGCGGTGCGGCGGGAGGGCTGGCGGGCGGGGAGGCGGGGCGACCCGGCGGGGTATCTGCGAAGTGACCTGCGCGAGCCGAAGGCGTTGGGATCGGCAGATCGAAAGTGGGTGTCGTCGTCATAGCGGCTCGCACGTCGCGTTGAACATGCGAGCATTCCGCCATGCCTTCGTGAACGCACGATGACAGTCATGCGCGTGTCGCGAAAGTGTCTTTTAGCGTCGTGCCGATGCGACGGCTTGCGGCGCATGCCTGCATCGCGAGATGCCGGGCGCCATCGCCGTGCCCACGTCAGTTACCGTGACGCAGACCTTGCGCCACGCGCTCAAGGGTCTCGAGCACCAGCGCCCGCGAGCGCGGATGCGTGCCCAGGGAGACGTGCCCCAGACCGTCCAGCGCAATGTTGTGCGCGCCGGGCAGCACCGACGTGCGCACCGGATACACGACGTTGTCGTGCGCCGTGTAAATCGACGTGATCCGTGCGCGTTCGGCATCCTTTTCGCTGTTTGCCAGCGCTACCAGCCACTCGCTGCCGATGCTCATCTGACGCACGTTATGGCCGATGCCGTGTCGCGCATGCAGCGTGCCGAAGTGCGGCGAACCTAGTGTGATGGTATGCGCGACAGGTAGCGTGGGAAAGCGGCGCAGGCAGGCGCGTGCGGCGATCCCCCCCATGCTGTGACCGATGATGACCACGGGCAACCGCGTGCGCTCTGCAAGGCGCTGCGCAGCGTTGGCGATGGTCTCGGCGTAGTCGTCGATGTCGCCGAAGATCGGGGCGAGATTGATGGCGTCGCAGTGATAGCCGGCGTCCGCCAGATGACGGGAGAAGCGCAGCCAGAAGGCGCGATTGCAGCCGTAACCATGCAGCAGGAGGACCGCCACGGGGCGCGCCGGTCCGCTGGGTGCGGGCAGTGGGGCGGCGCTGCGCCACGGTTGGTACAGATCGAGCAGGAGGATCGAGGCTGCGCACTCGTAAGCCCAGACAGCGATGTTCGTGCCTGCGGTGGTGCGACGCTCGGCGCTCGGGTCGCCGTTCGCCGCCATGACGAAGCCAGCGGCAAGGCCCAGCGCGTGGGAAACGGGCAGCCACAGGAGTGTCCAGAGTACGGTCGTCCACGGGCTGTGCCATGCCGACCACGTCGCGATGGCGACGACGATCGACAGGGCGATTTCTATCGCGCCGTAAACCAGATGTGGACGGGAGGGCCGCAGCAGCGGGGCGGCGGCGTGCTCATCGTCCCCTCATTTGCCCAGAACGCTGACGAGCCGCGTGCCGGCGAGCCGGTCGTGAACGAACTGATGATCGGGCATCACGCGCATCGCGAGGGCCCAGACGACAAGCCATCCGGCCAGCAGCGCCACGCTGTTCCAGCCGGTCAGCCCCAGCGCCCAGTCGAGCGCCATGGCGGGCAGCACCCAGAGCCACGCGAGGGCATAGCGCAGGACAGCGCGGCCCGGGCGCACGGGCAAACCGTGCGCGTCGACCAGGCGGATCTTCCAGGTCTTCATGGCGAGCGTCTGACCGCCATGCGTCCAGAACCAGACGAAGTACGCGCCGAGCACGAGGAACAGCCAGGTTTGCATGGCGTGACGGTACATCAGGCCGCTGCGTTGTTGCGTCAGGGCGCTGAAGAGGTAGCCCGCAAGGAAGAGCACGCCGAAGAGCAGCAGCGACTCATAGACCATCGAGAGCAAACGGCGGCGCAGCGTCGGCACGGCATAGCTTTGCGGCCCGGCGGTGGTGGGCGTGTCGTGCGTGTCGTGCATGTGGTGCATGTGGTGCGTGCGGGCAGCATGGGACGCATGAGACGAACGAGGCGGCTTGGCAGGCTGAGTCGTAGCGGATTCGGTCATCGCGGCGTGGTCTGAGGTCTTGTTGTCGAAGGCGGGTCGGGCCGGTTTGCATCCGGCAGCATGCGTTCGCCGAGAAGGCGTCGCCCATTATGCGGAAGATTGGGCCGATGGGCCAGCCAGCCGGGTGGTCTTACGCGCTCGCCAGATGCAAACGGCCGCCCGAAGGCGGCCGTCGATTGTCATGCCGGCTGACGTCTGGCGTCAGTTGTGGTGATACAGATCCGAATTAAAGGTATCCGCGTTTTTGTCGCTGTTGGCCGGGGCGGCGCTCGCTGCGCCGTTGCTGGCGGCTGACGGATTGGACGCGGCCGGTGCCGACGCGCCGGATGCCGGTGCCGGAACGGTGGCCGCCGGGCTCGACGCGACGGGGGCAAGGGGCAGTGCACCGTTTCGCGAGGCGGCAGCGGCATCCTTGCGATGCACCGCAGCGTACGGATTCTTCACGCCGGAACGGCCCGTGGGCGGTGCGCTGACCACATTGGGACGGCTGGCTTGCTTCTTGTCGTCTGCGGCCAGACGCTTTTTCTGTTCTTCCGAGAGCTGCTGGTACTGCTGCCAGACCTGCGCCTTACGCTCCGGCGGCAGGGTCTTGGCGTTCTGATAGCTTTCGCGGGCCAGTTGGCGCTGCTCGGGCGTCAGGCGTACCCAGTCGGCCATACGGTCGTGCAGACGCTTGCGACCTTCAGGCGACAACGTCTGGAAACGCTTGGCGATCTCGACCCACTTTTCGCGCTGACGCTCGCTCATCCGATTCCAGTCCTGGGCGAGCGGGGCGAGCGCTTCCTGCTGTGCGGCATTGAGCTTCGCCCACGCGCCGCCCGGCGAGGGCAGGGCGGCCAGCGGTGCGCTGGCGGCGGCAGGCTGGCTGGCCGTGAGCGTACCGACGGGCCCGTAGACCGTCGCCGCGCCGTTGCCGGATGCGGTGGTGCCGTCGATCACCGGCGGCACGTCGGACACCGGTTCGGGGGCTTGCGAGCGGCGCAGCGCTGCCGTGCCGGCAAGAGCGGCGACGACTAGCGCGGCGACCAGAAAAAGTACGTTGCGTCGCGTCACTGGCTGGTCTTGGATGGGGGGACTACTGGGCACGCTTTACGTAGGCGTTGAAACCGTGATCGGCGTAGGCCGACAGCGGCAGTTCGTCGCTCAATACGGCAGCGTCGATATCCGCCAGATCCTGAATATGCTGCTGATGTTCCCAGTACGCAATGCCTGCCAGACCGATCACCAGTGCGGCGAGCGGCCAGAGCAGACCCAGACGGCCCAGTTTGTCGAACGCGCGACGCGGCCCGCCGATCTCCGGCGATTGCATGGCGCCCACACCCGCGAGTACCAGCGCCGGTTGCACGACGGCCACCGGTTCGGGCTTCTTGCGGGCGAGCGCCTCCTGGCGCGCGGCGGCCAGCCGGGCCGCGATGTTCGGCGACGGGGCCTCGGACGCTTCGTCCAATGCCAGCCGCACGCGATGTGCGAAGCGAATTTCCCTCGTTTCCAGATCGTGACTCATAACCTGATCCCTTTTGCCTTCAACGCCTGGGCCAACGCGTGAGTGGCACGCGAGCAGTGCGTCTTGACGCTGCCTTCCGAGCACCCCATCGTGGCGGCGGTCTCGGCAACGTCCATGTCTTCCCAGTAACGCATGAGGAAGGCTTCTCGTTGACGTGTCGGTAGTTTCTGTATTTCCGCTTCGATGAGCGTGAGGATTTCGGCACGCGAAACCGAGTCTTCGCTGCTCTCGGTTTGCACAGACCCATCCTCGCCCAGTAAGGTTTCCAGCGGGTCGAAGTCGTCGCGTTCGTCGTCGCCGGGGCCGGCGAGGTTGGAGAACAGCGTGACCCACGTGTTGCGCACCTTCTGGCGGCGGAAATAGTCGTGAATGGTGTTCTGGAGGATGCGCGTGAATAGCAGCGGCAGGTCGGACGGCGGCTTGTCGCCGTACTTCTCGGCCAAACGGATCATCGCATCCTGAACGATATCGAGGGCGGCCTCGTCGTCGCGTACGGCATAGACGGCCTGCTTGAAAGCGCGCCGTTCGATGCCCGCGAGAAAATCCGCCAGTTCCTTGTCAGATGCCATCCGGTGGGGTGCACGCAGCGTCGGCCGCCGCGCCTGTGAAATGCCGTGTAAGCGTAAAGATCGCGTAGTCGGTGCGGATGCTACCAAAAACGCGCCTGCCTGTAACCGCTTTTGCTTCCGGTTGTGTCGCGTTGTGTTGAGTCAGATCGATTGGGACGGTGCTGCCTTCCTATCATCTGAAGATTGTGCACCAGCGTGGGGACGCGCGCTGTACGGTGTGGGAATTTTGCGAAGCGCACTTCGCGATCATGCTGCAAATGCATGAACATGCTTGACCATTTTGCTGCGAACCAGTAATGTTGCCAGTTCGCAATATCTGTGATTGTCTCAATATCGGCACACCCATCAGGTGGGTCCATCATTCAGACGCGCAGCTTGAGCCCGGACCACAAGTTCGCGGGGAGAGCACCCAATCAAAATTTTTGCCGAAACTTTGAAAGGTCGACGATGAACATGCCAAGCGCGGAATTCTCCGAGGCGGAAGCTACACGCCACCAAAATACTTCTGAAGACATGATTGGCGCCGAGATCCTCGTGCGCTCGCTTCAAGAAGAGGGAGTCGAACATCTGTGGGGTTATCCCGGCGGTTCGGTTCTCTACATCTACGACGAACTCTACAAGCAGGACAAGATCCAGCACATTCTGGTGCGCCATGAGCAGGCAGCCGTACACGCGGCCGACGCTTATTCGCGTTCCACCGACAAAGTCGGCGTGTGTCTCGTGACGTCTGGCCCGGGTGTGACCAATGCGGTCACCGGGATTGCCACGGCGTACATGGATTCGATCCCGCTCGTCATCATCACCGGGCAGGTGCCGACGGCCGCTATCGGTCAGGACGCCTTCCAGGAGTGCGACACGGTCGGTATCACCCGTCCTTGCGTCAAGCACAACTTCCTCGTGAAGGATGTGCGCGACCTCGCCGCCACCATCAAGAAAGCCTTCTATATCGCCAAGACGGGCCGTCCGGGTCCGGTGCTGGTCGACATTCCGAAGGACGTTTCCAAGGCGCGCTGCCGCTTCGAATATCCGAAGGCGGTGTCGCTGCGTTCGTACAATCCGGTGACGAAGGGCCATTCGGGCCAGATCCGCAAGGCCATGAGCCTGCTGCTCTCGGCCAAGCGTCCGTACATTTACACCGGCGGCGGCATCATTCTGGCCGACGCGTCGAAGGAACTGAACCAGTTCTGCGACCTGCTCGGCTATCCGGTGACCAACACGCTCATGGGCCTGGGCGGGTATCGCGCGAGCGATCCCAAGTTCCTCGGCATGCTGGGCATGCACGGCACGTACGAAGCCAACATGGCCATGCAGCACTGCGACGTGCTCATCGCCATCGGCGCGCGCTTCGACGACCGCGTGATCGGCAACCCGGAACACTTCTCGTCGACCGCCCGCAAGATCATTCACATCGATATCGACCCGTCGTCGATTTCCAAGCGTGTGAAGGTCGACATTCCGATCGTCGGCGACGTGAAGGAAGTGCTGCGCGAGATGATCGAGAATCTGCAAACCGCCGAGCACGGCCCGGATACCGGGGCGCTTGCGGACTGGTGGAAGCAGATCGAGGAATGGCGTTCGCGCGATTGCCTCGCCTTCGATCGCAAGAGCGAGATCATCAAGCCGCAACACGTGGTCGAGACCTACTGGAAGCTCACGGACGGCGAAGCCTTCGTGTGCTCGGACGTCGGTCAGCATCAGATGTGGGCCGCTCAGTACTATCGTTTCAACAAGCCGCGCCGCTGGATCAACTCGGGCGGTCTGGGGACGATGGGCTTCGGCCTGCCGGCGGCGATGGGCGTGAAGATGGCGCATCCGGACGCAGAAGTCGCCTGTATCACCGGCGAAGGCTCGATCCAGATGTGCATTCAGGAACTCTCGACGTGCCTGCAATACCGCACGCCGGTCAAGATCCTGTCGCTCAATAACCGCTATCTGGGCATGGTTCGTCAGTGGCAGCAGATCGAGTACAGCAAGCGTTACTCCAGTTCGTACATGGACGCGCTGCCGGACTTCGTGAAGCTCGCCGAGGCGTACGGTCATGTGGGGATGCGCATCGAGAAGTCGTCGGACGTCGAGCCGGCACTGCGCGAGGCACTGGCCCTGAAGGACCGCACGGTATTCATGGATTTCCAAACGGATCCCACCGAAAACGTCTGGCCGATGGTTCAGGCGGGCAAGGGCATCAGCGAGATGCTGCTCGGTTCGGAAGATCTGTAAGACGAAGCGGCGCGTGCGCGCTGCCAGTCGCTGCCGGCATTGCCGGAGCGCGGGCGCGACGTCCCCAACAAGGACAATCCGGGATACACCATGAGGCACATTATTTCTGTTTTGCTCGAAAACGAGCCGGGCGCGCTGTCGCGCGTGGTCGGGCTGTTTTCGGCGCGTGGCTACAATATCGAGACCCTCACCGTTGCACCGACCGAAGATCGGTCGCTCTCACGCATGACGGTGGTCACGACCGGCTCCGATGACGTCATCGAGCAGATCACGAAGCACCTGAACCGGCTCATCGAAGTGGTGAAGGTGGTCGATCTGACCGAGGGCGCGCATATCGAGCGCGAACTCATGCTGATCAAGGTTCGCGCGGTAGGCAAAGAGCGGGAAGAGATGAAGCGGATGTCGGATATTTTCCGCGGCCGCATCATTGACGTTACGGAAAAGACCTATACGATTGAGCTCACCGGAAATTCGTCGAAGCTTGACGCATTTATCGAAGGGCTCGACCAGACGGCGATTCTCGAGACGGTTCGTACCGGTGGCTCGGGCATCGGGCGCGGTGAGCGCATTCTGAAGGTCTGACCGGCAACGGCAACGCGGTAAGCGGATTTCGATCCATTCTGATTTCAGTTTATTTTTGGTAATACGGGACACTCCAAATGAAAGTTTTCTACGACAAAGACGCCGACCTCTCCCTCATCAAGGGCAAGCAAGTCACGATCATCGGTTACGGCTCGCAAGGCCATGCCCACGCACAGAACCTGAAGGACAGCGGCGTGAACGTGACGGTCGGTCTGCGCAAAGACGGCGCTTCGTGGAACAAGGCAGTCAACGCTGGCCTGAACACCAAGGAAGTGGCGGAAGCTGTGAAGTCGGCCGACATCGTCATGATGCTGCTGCCGGATGAGCAAATCGCCGACGTGTACAAGAACGAAGTGCACGCCAACATCAAGGAAGGCGCTGCGCTGGCTTTCGCGCACGGCTTCAACGTGCATTACGGCTGCGTGATCCCGCGCGCCGACCTCGACGTCATCATGATCGCCCCGAAGGCCCCGGGCCACACGGTGCGCTCGACGTACTCGCAAGGTGGCGGCGTGCCGCACCTGATCGCCGTGGCACAAGACAAGTCGGGCGCCGCTCGCGACATCGCGCTGTCGTACGCTGCCGCTAACGGCGGTGGCCGTGCCGGCATCATCGAAACGAACTTCCGCGAAGAAACGGAAACCGACTTGTTCGGCGAACAAGCCGTGCTGTGCGGCGGTACCGTCGAGCTGATCAAGGCCGGTTTCGAAACGCTGGTCGAAGCCGGTTACGCGCCGGAAATGGCCTACTTCGAGTGCCTGCACGAACTGAAGCTGATCGTCGACCTGATCTATGAAGGCGGTATCGCCAACATGAACTACTCGATCTCGAACAACGCCGAATACGGCGAGTACGTCACCGGCCCGCGTGTCGTGACGGAAGAGACGAAGAAGGCCATGAAGCAATGCCTGACCGACATCCAGACCGGCGAGTACGCCAAGTCGTTCATCCTGGAAAACAAGGCGGGCGCTCCGACCCTGATCTCGCGTCGCCGTATTACGGCCGAGCACCAGATCGAGCAAGTGGGTGGCAAGCTGCGCGCAATGATGCCGTGGATCGCCAAGAACAAGCTGGTCGACCAGTCGAAGAACTAAGTTCTCTGAACTGACGTCGCTGACCGCCTGTTTTGCCGTAGCTGTCGCTGCGGTAAAACAGGCGGTTTTTTTATGACATCCGCGTGTCGGTTGGGGAAAAAGTGTCGCCGCGCCGCGCGCATTGCTACAATGCCGCCACGCCACGGTTTGGTCCAAAGCAGGCCGACCCGCTCACTCAACCGTTTTACCAAGGACGCGAGTTCAATCGCATGAATTATCCTCACCCGATCATCGCCCGCGAGGGCTGGCCCTTCCTGGGCATCGCCGTCGCCGTCGCGCTCGTCGTGCATTTTATGGCTGGCGTGTTTTGGGCCGCGCCGTTCTGGGTGATCGCCCTGTTCGTTCTGCAGTTCTTCCGCGACCCGCCGCGTGAAGTGCCGCAGCAGGCCAATGCCGTGCTTTCCCCGGCAGACGGGCGCATCGTGGCCATCGAAACCACGCAGGACCCGTACGCAGGCCGTGAAGCGCTGAAAATCAGCGTCTTCATGAACGTCTTCAATGTTCACTCGAATCGTGCCCCGGTTGACGGCACGGTGACCAAGGTGGAATATTTCCCGGGACGTTTTTTCAACGCCGATCTCGACAAGGCGTCGCTTGAGAATGAGCGCAATGCGCTGGTGATCGACGTGGGCGGCCAGATCGTGACGAGCGTGCAGGTCGCCGGTCTGATCGCGCGCCGTATCCTGTGCTACGTGAAGGCGGGCGACCGTCTCACGCGTGGTCAGCGTTACGGCTTCATTCGCTTCGGTTCGCGTGTCGACGTCTATCTGCCGTTGGGTTCGCGCCCGCGCGTGGCGATCGGCGACAAGGTGTCTGCCACCTCGACGATTCTCGCCGAGCTGTAAGTCACGCGTCACTGCATCGGCGCCATCGGTGGTGGGGCGACCTCCGGGCCGCACGCCGCCGTGGCCGCCGCGTCGTCAAGCTCGGCCACGGGGTGCCGGGGTTTGGCGATGCGGTCTGCAACTGCTTTCGCGTTTCACGTTCCAATAGCGGTGATCCGTCGCGGGTTCGCCCGCAGTTTTGGGGGCTGTCCATCGACCCTAGCATCGAAAAGGAGTTATAGATGCCGGAAAACCATCGCGGCCGCTTGCGCAACAATGTCAGGCATCTCTCGCCGTTCGGCCGTCACAAGAATCCATCAGAGCCATCGATGAACGAAGACCACGATCAGAGTGTGGAGGACGATGTGCCCGTGCGTCCGCGCAATCGCGGCATCTATCTGCTGCCGAACGCT
Source organism: Pandoraea oxalativorans (assembly GCF_000972785.3). Lineage (NCBI taxonomy): Bacteria > Pseudomonadati > Pseudomonadota > Betaproteobacteria > Burkholderiales > Burkholderiaceae > Pandoraea > Pandoraea oxalativorans. The sequence goes on along the minus strand of NZ_CP011253.3, from coordinate 3,356,302 downwards.
TTCACGACCGCTGCGCTCTTCTGCGGTTTCTTCGCCATTGTGCAGGCGATGAACGACCGCTTCGAGCAAGCGGCCATTGCCATCTTTTTCGCGATGGTGCTCGACGGCATGGACGGGCGCGTAGCCCGCATGACCAATACCCAGAGCGCCTTCGGTGAGCAGTACGATTCGCTCTCCGATATGACCTCGTTCGGCGTCGCGCCGGCGTTGGTGATGTACGAGTGGATCCTGCACGAGATCGGCAAGTGGGGCTGGCTGGCGGCATTCGTCTACGTGGCGGGGGCGGCGTTGCGTCTGGCGCGCTTTAACGCCAACATCGGGGTGGTCGACAAGCGCTTCTTCCAGGGGCTCGCGAGTCCGGCGGCGGCGGCGCTGATCGCCGGGTTCGTCTGGATTACGATCGACAACAAGTTGCCGGTGAACGTGTTCTGGATGCCGTGGGTCGCATTCTTCCTCACGATCTACGCGGGGATGTCGATGGTGTCGAACGCGCCGTTCTACAGCGGCAAGGCGCTCGATGTGCGCCAGCGCGTCTCGTTCGGCGTGGTGCTGCTGTTCATGGTGGGCTTCATTCTGGTGTCGTCCGACCCGCCGCTCGCGCTGTTCGGCATGTTCTGTGTGTACAGCGTGTCGGGCTACGTGCTGTGGGCGTTCCGTTTCGTCAAAGGCCGCCGTCAGCGGATTTTCGGCGAAGTCGACGAATAACAGAGTGGGAAACAAGGAGCGTCTCGGTGCGCCCCTTGTCATATCTGCCTGTCAGAGTTCTCAGGTATGACATCGTTGGGATGCGCTAATCTTGACGTTGGCAGGAGAAGTACCCTTGTGGCGCGGGTCGTTTTCCGCCGATCTGGCAGGGCCCGACGCTGTTTTCCATAGTTAGACGTGACGAAGGAGAAATCATGGGCATACTCGCTTTCGTGAAAGAAGCCGGTGAGGCGCTTCTCGGTAAGGCACACGCGGCAGACACCCCGCCGCCCGCCCCGGGGCCCGATGTCGATGCGGCCAACCGCACCGCCGGTGAAGCCATCGAAAACTACATCAAGTCGCAAGGGTTGGACGCGACCGGCCTCGACGTAGAGTTCGACGGCGCAACCCGTACCGTCAAGGTCTATGGCGTCGCGGCCGATCAGGCGACGAAGGAGAAGATCCTCCTGTGCTGCGGCAACGTGAGGGGGGTGGCTGCGGTGGATGATCAGATGTCGGTCTCGACGGCGTCGGCCGAAGCCAAGTACTACACGGTGAAGTCGGGCGACACGTTATCGGCCATTTCCAAGTCTGTCTATGGCGACGCCAACAAGTACAACGGCATCTTCGAAGCGAACAAACCGATGCTCTCCAGCCCGGACAAGATTTATCCGGGGCAGGTGCTCCGGATTCCGCCACTCTGATCGGAATTTCTCCCGTGAATGCCAGCCCGGCCTTGTGCCGGGCTGTTTCGTTTTAGGGCCGGTAAGCGGTTCGGCCGATGGCCGCGAATGCCCCTGTGCATGGGGCTTGACGTCTGCCGCTCGCGTTGCGGAATCACCCGATTGCGACTATATTGGCGCTCATGATTTCAGGCGCCTGACCGGCTCCGGGCCTTCCTTACGCACCGCTTGGCGTGGTTTTTTGCGTCGCATCCGGCGTCTCTTGCGGTGCCACTGATGCCATCCGTTTCTCCGCCCTCGGGCCGGCCATGCCGGCGCGCGCCGCGCGCTGATATCAAAAAAATACCGAACCCTACGAAATCCCCTCAGGAGCAAATCATGGCCGACAAGCTGATCATTTTCGATACGACCTTGCGCGACGGTGAGCAGTCGCCGGGCGCGTCGATGACCCGCGACGAGAAGATCCGCATCGCCCGTCAACTGGAGCGACTTCGCGTGGATGTCATCGAAGCCGGTTTCGCGGCCAGCTCGAACGGCGATTTCGAGGCGATTCAGGCGATCGCCGGCATCGTGAAGGACAGCACGGTGTGCTCGCTCGCACGCGCTAACGACCGCGATATCGCGCGGGCCGCCGAAGCGCTCAAGGGGGCGAATTCGTCGCGAATTCACACGTTCATCGCCACGTCGCCGCTGCACATGGAGAAGAAGCTGCGCATGAGCCCGGACCAGGTGTTCGAGCAGGCGAAGCTTGCCGTGCGTTACGCGCGTCAGTTCACCGACAACATCGAGTTCTCGCCGGAAGACGGCAGCCGTTCGGATCTGGACTTCCTGTGCCGAGTGCTCGAAGCCGTGATCAACGAAGGTGCAACGACCATCAACGTGGCGGACACGGTCGGCTACGGCGTGCCGGAGCTCTACGGCCAGCTCGTGCGCACGTTGCGTGAGCGCGTGCCGAATTCGGACAAGGCGGTCTGGTCGGTGCACTGCCACAACGACCTGGGCATGGCCGTGGCGAACTCGCTGGCTGGCGTGCAACTGGGCGGCGCGCGTCAGATCGAGTGCACGATCAACGGCCTGGGCGAGCGGGCAGGCAATACGTCGCTCGAAGAAGTCGTGATGGCGCTCAAGACCCGCAAGGATTATTTCGGTCTGGAACTGGGCATCGATACGACGCAGATTGTGCCGGCCTCGAAGCTCGTCTCGCAGATCACCGGCTTCAATGTGCAGCCGAACAAGGCCGTCGTGGGCGCCAATGCGTTCGCGCACGCGTCGGGCATCCACCAGGATGGCGTGCTCAAGGCGCGCGATACGTACGAAATCATGCGTGCGGAAGACGTGGGCTGGACGGCGAACAAGATCGTGCTCGGTAAGCTCTCGGGCCGTAATGCGTTCAAGCAGCGTTTGCAAGAACTGGGCATCGAGATGGAGTCGGAGCAGGACGTGAATGCCGCGTTCGCCCGCTTCAAGGAACTCGCCGACCAGAAGTCGGAAATCTTCGACGAGGACATTCTCGCGATCGTCTCGAACGAAGCGCAGGCCGAAGGCAACGAGCACTTCTACCTCGTGTCGATGGCGCAGCACTCCGAGACCGGTGAGCGCCCGAGCGCGCGCGTGGTGTTTACCGCGCAAGGCAAGGAACTCGTGGGCGAGTCCGACGGCAACGGGCCGGTCGACGCCGTGCTCAACGCCATCGAATCGCAGGTGAAGAGCGGTGCGGAGCAACTGCTTTACTCGGTCAACGCAATCACGACTGGCACGCAGTCGCAAGGAGAAGTGACGGTGCGTCTGTCAAAGGCGGGCCGTATCGTGAACGGGGTCGGCACGGACCCGGACATCGTTGCGGCGTCGGCCAAGGCCTATCTGTCGGCGCTCAACAAGTTGTACTCGAAGGCTGAGAAGCTGAACCCGCAGCTCACGCCGTAATTGCCATAATCGCCGTTCGACACGGCAGATCGCTTGGGAGGCGGTCTGTAGCCGACTTCGTTCGGGTGCGTTCGGCGGCGAGAAGAGAAGAGGCCGAGCGCCTGGCAACGCCAGGCCACAAGGTCCTCGCGAACCGACGATGTCGGTCGCGCGATTATCTTCCGCTCGCCGCTGGCTTGCTGGCGAGTGGCCGCCGATCGAGGGCTCACTGACCGCGGTAGGTGCGCTCGTGCAGCGATGCCCCGCCGTAAGCTGCACGCTTCATGCCCGAGGCCGGTGCCGGCATGGCGTCGCCAGTGGCGGCTTGCGGGTGTGCCATTGCCGAACTCGATGCCTCACGTGCGACCTCGTGCGTTTGTTCGCGTTTTGCGCGCGCGGTACAGCAATACACTGCAATGATTCGCGTCGAGGTCAAGTTCCCGGCAAATTTCGGCGATGTCCATGTCGAGCAATTCGCGCATGGAAAACACGCGAACGGTGGGTTCGGGCAGGGCGTTCAGGCACCCGTCGAACAATGCCCAGAACTGTTGACGGGCGACGAGTGTCTCGGGGCGAGGCCAGGGGCGCGGGCGCGCGTGATCGTTCCAATGACCACGCTCGTCGAAAAGCTCGCGATCGAACACGGAGTTCTCATCGGCGTCGCCCTCGAGAGACGAGGCGTTGATCGTGCGGCGTCGCGCTCGCATGGTATCGATCAGCTTGTTGCGCAGAATCGCGAAGACCCAAGTCTTGCGTCGGGAGCGCCCGGAGAATTCGCTCGATGGCGAGCACGCCGCCGTCAGTGCTTCCTGAACGGCGTCTTCTGCCGGATGTTCGTCGCGCAATTGCAATCTGGCAAAGCGCAGCAGGTCGCGACGCAGTTCTGCGAGATACGCGTGGTCCAGATATGAATTCGCAGGAATAGGCGCCCGCCTGACTTAGAACAGATTGTTGTCCCGTTTCTCGTGCAGCGGATCCGGGCTGATTTGGGTGGTCTTGACGATGCCCTCGGCATCGAAATAGAAGTTCATCATCGAGAACCACACGTCGTCCTGCTTGAAGCGGTATGTCCAGACTTCGCGCTTCACCAGCGGGAAAGCCGAGGTCTCGACGGGCTCGCCAAAGTGATGCAGTACATCCGTCTTGGTCCATTTGTCGACCTCGACCTTGTTGAACTCCTGCGTCGATAGCACCTGCGTGACGTGCAGCAACCGACCCTGAGCATCGAAGTCGGCGGCAATCGTTTCCTCGCCGAACGGCTTCGTCGGATAGAGCCAGCGTGTGACGCCGGGCGCGAGCGGATAGACCTCTTTGGGCTTGCCCAATTGGGCTTGGACTTCCGCCTGCGACGCCGATGCGGGCAATTGTTGCCACGGCGGCGTGATGCAGGCCGTCAACGACAGCGCGAGCACACCCGCAGCGGCCCAGCGGATAACTCGAGTCGACGCAGTAACGGTGTCGATAAACAAGGGGAAACGATACGTCATGGTTGGCCTCATGGGGGGGGGTGCCCAAAATATGGGCGATGGTGGCTTGCTGATAGCATACCGCCACCGTTCCCCATCGTGGGGTGCCTTGGCTTGCCCGGGCGAGTGGTGGCAGTTATGATTCGCGCCGGGACAGTTCTAGAGGCCTCGATGAAATCTCATGTATTGCTGGCGCGTGTTTGCGCGGTGCTGTGGACTTTGGGCCTGCTGGCCGCCACCGGTGTGGCCGATGCTGCGCCGCCGATTCGGCTTGCCCTCATCGAGGGGATGAGCGGGCCTTTCGGCAATGCGGGGGCAATGGTCGAGCGGAATCTGCGTTTCGCGATCGATCGCGTGAACGCGCGGGGGGGTGTGAAGTTGCGCGATGGCCCACATCCGCTCGAGTTGACCGTGTTCGACAGCAAGGGCGCGGTCGAAGACAGTCTCGTGCAGCTCAAGGCGGCAGGGGATCTCGGTATCCCGTTCGTTCTGCAAGGCAACAGTTCTGCGGTGGCGTCGGCACTGATCGATGCCATCAACAAGCGCAATGCGCGTGAGCCGGGGCAGCGCATGCTGTTCTTCAACTACTCCGCTGTCGATACGGCACTCACCAACGAACAGTGCAGCTTCTGGCATTTCGCGTTTGACGCCAATGCCGCGATGCGCATGCAGGCGCTGACCGAAGCCATCAGGCAAGACGACAGCATTCAGAAGGTCTATCTGCTCAATCAGGACTACAGCTTCGGACGCCAGGTCGCCACGCTGGCTCGCCAGATGATCGGCGCCAGGCGTCCCGACGTACAGATCGTGGGTGAACAGTTCAGCCCGGTGGGCCGTGTGAAGGACTTCACGCCGTATCTGGCGCGTATCCGCGCGGCCGGGGCCGATACCGTGGTCACGGGCAGCTGGGGTAACGACCTGACACTGCTCGTCAAGGCTGCGCGAGAGCAGGGCATGGAGCTCAAGTTCTACACGTTCTACGGCAACGCGCTCGGTGCTCCGGCGGCACTGGGCGATGCCGGTGTCGGACGCGTGTACGCGGTGGCCGAGTGGCATCCCAATGTCGGGGGCGAAGCGTCGGATGCGTACTACAAGGCGTTCCGCGCGCGCTATCCGGACGCGCGCGACGACTATCCGTTGCTGCGCATGAGCGTGATGGTCGACATGATTGCCGCAGCGCTCGAACAAGCGGGCACCACGGACGTGACGACCGTTGCGCGCGCGCTGGAGAACCGTCGCGTGCGGGAGGCGCCGGCCGATGCATGGATGCGGGCGAACGACCATCAGATGATCGAACCGCTGTACGTCTCCGTGATGCGTCGCGCAGGCGAGCCGGGCGTGAAGTTCGATAACGAGGGCTCGGGCTACGGATTCCGGACCGTGATGGAGTTGCCGATGAACAAGGTGGCGCTGCCGAGCACGTGCCGGATGGCGCGTCAGCGCTGACCGACGGCCGGCCCTGAGGGCGACCGGGAAGTCGATTGGTCGTGATTTTTCGGACAATTTGACGAATTTCTCCGGATTATTCGTCCGAAATTGGCGTTTTGGGCGGTTCGAAGGGGCCTGCAAGCCCGCCTGCTGCGGCAAAGCGCGGAAAAAAGTGGCGTCGTGATGCCGGTTCCCGTATAATCGCGCACTTGCAGTTTTGTTTATGTACGGCAACGTACATGTTTTTGTAAGTTCACGGCACGGCCATTCTTCCGTGACCGCGTGTATATTCAAAGGAAAGAAAATGTCGAACGCAGATATCAAGAAGTCGGACGTCGTGGCGCAATTCGCCCGCGCCGCCAATGACACTGGCTCCCCCGAAGTTCAGGTTGCGCTGCTGACCACGCGCATCAACGAACTGACCCCGCACTTCAAGGCGCACATGAAGGATCACCACAGCCGCCGCGGTCTGCTGCGCATGGTGAGCCGTCGTCGTAAGCTGCTCGACTACCTCAAGGGCAAGGATGCAGACCGCTACCGCGCCCTGATCGAGAAGCTGGGCCTGCGTAAGTAAGCGATTACGATTACGACGAGATGCCTGTATCAGCGTGCTGATGCAGGCATTTTGTTTTTGGGCGGTAGCCGATCGATGCTCTCAGAGCCTCTTTCGGGACGATTAACCCGGCGGTTGCGCCGGGTTTCCGGTCTCCGTTACCGATTTACGGGGCCTCGTCGGCAAGCAGGGCTTGTGTCATTCCAGGGTCGTCTCAGAAGCGCGCCGGCGGATTTTCGCAGCGGGCTACGCTGGAATGGCATAACACTCCCCCCTGTAAGGCGTCGGGATCACCCCGGCAGCGATATCGCGCCGCTGCTGCATTCGCGCGATTCGATATAGGAGTGCAAATGTTCAATAAAGTCGTCAAGTCTTTCCAATGGGGACAAAACACGGTTCGCATGGAAACCGGTGAGATCGCTCGCCAGGCATCCGGCGCTGTGCTCGTCGACATGGACGATACCGTCGTGCTCGCTACGGTCGTGGGTGCGAAGAAGGCCAAGGCTGGCCAGGATTTCTTCCCGCTGACGGTCGACTACCTTGAAAAGACTTACGCCGCCGGCAAGATCCCGGGTGGCTTCTTCAAGCGTGAAGGCCGTCCGTCGGAAAACGAAACGCTGACGTCGCGCCTGATTGACCGTCCGATCCGCCCGCTGTTCCCGGAAGGCTTCTACAACGAAGTCCAGGTCGTGGTGCAGGTCGTCTCGCTGAACCCGGAAGTCCCGGCCGATATCCCGGCCCTGATCGGTGCTTCGGCCGCGCTGGCCATCTCGGGTCTGCCGTTCAATGGCCCGGTCGGCGCCGCCCGCGTGGCTTACGTCGACAGCCAGTACGTGCTCAACCCGTCGCGTGAGCAGATCGCCAAGTCGAAGCTCGACCTGGTCGTCGCCGGTACGGAACAAGCGGTGCTGATGGTGGAGTCGGAAGCGCAGGAGCTGCCGGAAGACGTGATGCTGGGCGCAGTCGTGTTCGGTCACGAGCAAATGCAAACGGCCATCAACGCGATTCACGAACTCGTGCGCGACGGTGGCAAGGCCGAGTGGGAATGGGCCCCGGCTGCCAAGAACGACGCGCTGATCTCGCAAGTCAGCGAACTGGCCGAAGGCCAACTGCGCGCGGCTTACCAGACGCGTGAAAAGCAAGCGCGCACGCAACAACTGCGTGCTGTGAGCGCCGACGTGATCGCCAAGCTGGGCGAAGCTGCGGCTGCCAAGGGCGAAGCTGCGCCGGACGACATCGAAGTCGGCAACATCCTGTTCGATCTGGAAGCCAAGATCGTCCGTAGCCAGATCCTGGCTGGCGAGCCGCGTATCGACGGTCGCGACACGCGCACCGTGCGTCCGATCTCGATCCGCACCGGCGTGCTGCCGCGTGCCCACGGTTCGGCACTGTTCACGCGTGGCGAAACGCAGGCACTCGTGGTGGCCACGCTGGGCACCAAGAGCGATGAGCAGATCATCGACGCGCTGCAAGGCGAGTACCGCGATCGCTTCATGCTGCACTACAACTTCCCGCCGTTCTCGACGGGCGAAACGGGTCGCGTGGGTTCGCCCAAGCGTCGCGAAATCGGTCACGGCCGTCTGGCTAAGCGCGCGCTGGTCGCATGCCTGCCGGGTGCCGACGATTTCGGTTACACCGTGCGTGTCGTGTCGGAAATCACCGAGTCGAACGGTTCGTCGTCGATGGCGTCGGTCTGCGGCGGTAGCCTCGCCATGATGGACGCCGGTGTGCCGCTGACCTCGCCGGTCGCCGGTATCGCCATGGGCCTGATCCTCGAAGGCAACAAGTTTGCCGTGCTGACCGATATTCTCGGCGACGAAGATCACCTGGGCGATATGGACTTCAAGGTAGCCGGTACGTCGAATGGCGTGACCGCACTGCAGATGGACATCAAGATCCAGGGCATTACGAAGGAAATCATGCAGGTCGCGCTGGCGCAAGCCAAGGAAGGCCGTCTGCATATCCTCGGCAAGATGTCGGAAGCCCAGTCGGGCGTGCGCACGGAGCTGTCGGAATTCGCACCGCGCATGGTCACGATCAAGATCAATCCGGAAAAGATCCGTGACGTGATCGGTAAGGGTGGTTCGGTGATCCGCGCGCTGACGGAAGAGACCGGCACGAGCATCGACATTTCGGACGACGGCGTGGTGACCATCGCCAGCCCGAGCGCCGAAGGCATTGCCGAAGCGAAGCGTCGTATCGAACTGATCACGGTGGAAGTCGAGGTCGGCCAGGTCTATGACGGCACCGTGCTCAAGCTGCTCGAGTTCGGCGCTATCGTCTCGGTGTTGCCGGGTAAGGACGGTCTGCTGCACATCTCGGAAATTGCCAACGAGCGTATCAAGGACATCAACGAGTACGTCAAGGAAGGTCAGGCCGTGCGCGTGAAGGTGATCCAGCAAGACGACAAGGGTCGTCTGCGTCTGTCGCACAAGGCACTGACCGAGGAAGAGAAGCAAGGCGGTGCATTGCTGGTCAAGCGCGAAGGCGACGCCCAGTAAATCGGGCCTCGGCATAAAGCAGGGCGGCGCGCTTGCGTGCCGTGACGCCATGCCGTGACCGCGATAAGGAAGACGGCGACTCTTGCGAGTCGCCGTTTTTTTATCTTCGCACGAATTCGCAAAATAATGCGGAAAAAATGCGAGGAGGGTATTTACAGGAAATGGGTTTGTCATTAGAATCTCATTTCTCTGTTCGGGGGTATAGCTCAGCTGGGAGAGCGCTTGCATGGCATGCAAGAGGTCAGCGGTTCGATCCCGCTTACCTCCACCACGGATTCAGAAGCTTGGTTTTCAGGCTGCGTCGAAAGAGCAAGATTCTTGCGAAAACGATGCAAAAAACTTGAAAATAAAGCTTCACAAGCGAAGAAATGTTGTTTAGAATGGCGTTCTTCGCTAAATGCAGTAAGTAGTAGCGAAACAGACAAAGTTTTGACGATTTTGTCCCCTTCGTCTAGAGGCCTAGGACATCACCCTTTCACGGTGAGTACAGGGGTTCGAATCCCCTAGGGGACGCCAGAATTGGTGCCGGTAGCGAGTCGGTATCAGTTTGAAAATGCCAGGCAGTTTGTGGCGTAAAGCCCGCTGAAAGTCAGGCGGGTTTTTTTGTCGGTTTTGGAGCGGTAGTTCAGTTGGTTAGAATACCGGCCTGTCACGCCGGGGGTCGCGGGTTCGAGCCCCGTCCGCTCCGCCAAAACCTACGAAGTTCGGTGATATGCGCGTGAAAACGCAGCAATGCCGGGCAACTAGCAGGAAAGCAAAGTGAGTGACATCACGATGCTGCAGCAAGTTTGGAGCGGTAGTTCAGTTGGTTAGAATACCGGCCTGTCACGCCGGGGGTCGCGGGTTCGAGCCCCGTCCGCTCCGCCAAACGAAGAAAGCCCAGGCTTAACCGCCTGGGCTTTTTTTATGTCCGAAATCGCTTGGCTACCGAGCGTCGTAAAAGGTATCGCAAGGTCTCGCAATGAGGTCTTTCGAAGGTTTCGATAGCGATTTTTCCTCTATTCGTTTCCCCTTCAATGGCCTTGCGGAATTTTCGCGTCGTTTTTTGAAATTCTGCAATTCGTGCGCATTGCGATCGAGCGGTGACAGAGCGTCGGTATTTTGATCCTCCGACGCTCCGAACGATGCACCGACCGAAGCAAGAGATGCCGATGAATCAGCGCATCAGGCAAGGGCGTTTCGGATCGAATTTCCAGTCCGGCACCAGATATTGCATGGCAACGCTGTCGTCGCGCGCGCCGAGACCGTGTTCGAGGTACAGCGCGTGGGCTGCCTCGACGGCGTCCATGTCCAGCGTCACCCCGAGCCCGGGAGCGGTCGGCACCTGCACGTTGCCACCGACAATTTGCAGCGGGTTGCGCGTCAGGTATTGACCGTCCTGCCAGATCCAGTGCGTATCGATGGCGGTGATCTTGCCGGGCGCGGCGGCCGCCACGTGGGTAAACATCGCAAGCGACACATCGAAATGATTGTTCGAGTGCGAGCCCCACGTCAGTCCCCACTCGTGGCACATCTGCGCGACGCGCACCGAGCCCTGCATCGTCCAGAAATGCGGATCGGCGAGCGGAATGTCCACGGACTGCAACTGAATCGCGTGGCCCATCTGACGCCAATCCGTCGCGATCATGTTGGTGGCTGTCGGCAGCCCTGTCGCGCGTCGGAATTCCGCCATCACTTCGCGACCCGAATAGCCGTTTTCCGCACCGCACGGATCTTCTGCGTACGCCAGCACGTCGTGCTGATCGCGACACAGACGGATGGCCTCGGCCAGCGACCATGCGCCGTTGGGATCGAGCGTCACGCGTGCCTGCGGGAAGCGTTTTGCAAGGGCGGTGACGGCTTCGATCTCCGCATCACCCTCAAGTACACCGCCTTTGAGCTTGAAGTCCTGAAAGCCGTAACGCGCGTGTGCCGCTTCGGCCAGTTTGACGACGGCATCGGGTGTCATCGCGACTTCCGTGCGCACGCGCTCCCAGTCGTCGCGCGCGCCACGATTGTCGGTATAGGGCAGATCGGTGGCGTTGCGCTCGCCAATGAAGAACAGATACCCGAGCATCGCGACTTCGCTGCGCTGTTGCCCCTCGCCCAGGAGGGCGGCAACGGGGACTTCCAGGTGTTGACCGAGCAAGTCGAGCAGTGCGGCTTCGAGCGCGGTCACCGCGTGGATCGTCGTGCGCAGATCGAAGGTTTGCAAGCCGCGTCCACCCGCATCGCGGTCGGCGAAGACGCGACGCGTCTGGCCGAGAATCGCCTGGACGTTGGCGACCGACTGTCCGACGACGTAGGGGCGTGCGTCCTCCAGCGTCTTGCGAATCGACTCGCCGCCGGGCACTTCGCCAACGCCGGTATGCCCGGCGTTGTCCGTCAGGATGACAAGGTTGCGAGTGAAGAACGGCCCGTGTGCGCCGCTGAGATTCAGCAGCATGCTGTCGCGGCCGGCGACGGGAACAACGCGCAATTCGGTGACGATGGGGGTTCGGCTCATGGCAGGGAACGTTGATCAGTCCAAAGGGAACGAAGGGGCGCGACATTCTGTTGTATGTCGTCAGACAACATTCTATGGAAAGTTGCTCGGATTGCCTTTGCGGGTATACCCGTTTTCTCCAGATGTTGACTGTATGTGCTGCGGGTCGATGGACCCGGGAAGGACACGACGTGAGTGCGTCGCGTTTTTGTTATCGTACAACTTGGTTCGAACTATGCCCGTCGTCATCTCGCTCGGCCGTCTCACCGAACGAGCAAAGTGGCCGATAGCCGACGGATGTGTCTCGCTCAGGCCTGCGCGTTTGTCGCGGACGTCGCCATGCCTTTGACATGCACGACCCAACGCAGATACATCAGCAATCCGATAGCGGCGACCGCAACGCTTGCGCTGTTGGCGGCCCAGAAGCCGGTAGCCCCGTGAAGCCAGGCGGGCGAGAGGCCGCCGACGTCGAAGCCGAGCACGTATCCGCCGCCCAAGCCCACGCCCCATAGCGACAGGGCGTAGATGACGGTCGGTACGACCGCGACTTTCCATGCACGCAAGACGAAGACGGCGTTCACCTGAAGGGCGTCGAAGACGTGATAGACAGCGACGATGGTCAGCAGCGGCGCGGTCACGGCGGCGACCAGCGGGTCCGATGTGTAGGCGGCAAGGACCAGCGGGCGGCCGAGCCACATCAGCAGGGCCACGAGCAATCCCAACGTCCCGGCCAGCTCGACGCCACGCCGTCCGACCCGTTGCGCCGCCTGGTAGTCGCGCGAACCGATCGCCTGCGCGGTGAGCGTTGCGGTTGCGATGCCGATCGACATCGGCAGCATGTACATGAGCGCACCGAGGTTCGCGGCGATCTGATGGCCGGCAAGCGTCACGTCCCCCAGTCGGGCAATGAAGATCGCCATGAACGAATACGCCGTGACTTCGATCAGGTAACTCAAACCCATCGGCACGCCGAGTTTGAGCAGTGCGCGAATCGCTTGCCACTGTGGCCAGCAGAACTTCGTGAAGACGCCGAATTCGCGCAGCTTCGGATGCCGCGCCATCAGCAGCAGCCCGAGACCGCAGGAGACCCAGTTGATAGCGGTCGTGGCGATGGCGCACCCGGTACTGCCCAGCGCCGGGATACCCAGTCGATCCACGCCATAGATCAGCGCGAGGTTGAGCGGTACCTTCAGCACCAGCCCCGTCACCTGAATCATCATGACGATGCGCGGTTGCGCCACGGCCGTCGAGAGCGACGAGTACACGCGGAACAGCATGGCGGCAGGCAAGCCGTACGCGAGGATATGCAAATAGGCGGTCGCACGGGCTTCGAGTTCAGGCGTCGCTTCGGAGAGTCGCAGGATGAATTGCGGATGCGACAGGACGAGGAAGCCGGGCACCGCGAGGAACAGGGCGAGCCAGAACGTCTGACGCACTTCCTCGCCGATGGCGATGCGCTCACCCGCGCCGTAAAGCTGTGCGGCGATGGGCGAGAGGGCGACGAGAATGCCCATCAGGCCGACGTACACGGTGATGTAGATCGAGCCACCGAGCGCCAGCGACGCGAGGTCGAAGGCGGAGGCGCGGCCGACCATGGCGGTGTCCATCACCCCGAAGGCGATGACCGCCAACTGGCCGATCAGCACCGGCCATGCCAGCGCGGCAATGCGTTTGATGTCGTGCCACATGGTGTCGGGCGTCTCGGACGTGTCGGACGATTAGCGCGGACGCGCCGCGCGACGCCACGGGCGCTCTTGCAGGACGTAAAGACGGAAGCGTTCGTCACGGTCGGCTGCGCGACGGCCTTCCCACAGTTGACGCCACTCGTAGGGCGCGAGCGAGAGCGGTTCGCTGTAGTCCTGGGAGTCTTGACGCAGCAGCACGTCGCAATCGTCGTCGGCCGAACCGAAGCGCATCTTGCCGAAGTAGGCGAACGACGCGAGCTGGGCATCGCCCACCCGTGCCGTGCGAATGCACGTGTAGTCCGCTGGGAGATGGGACGCAATCTGCGCTGCCACGTCGCGATACGTTCTGCCGTAATTGACGACCGGCAGCCAGAGCGTCATGAGCAACACCCACATCAGTGTCGTGCCGCCGGAGGACAGCACCACGCTGCGCCACAGCACCTTCGGGCTGCGCGACACGCGCCATGCCACCAGCGCCACCCAGGCGCCCGTGACGATCAGCGCACTGATCAGCGTGATCCAGCTGAACTCCGGATTGAAACCGGGCACCAGGCGCCGCAGGTTGCGTGCCGTCGATGCCGGGAAGCCGGTAATGCCTGCAAGCCAGACGATCCACACGAAGCCGGCCAGCACGGTAAACGACAGCACGGCGAACCAGTCGATGGCGTTGACGGTGCCGCGCTTGAGCGTCGGCAGACCGAAGGCGGCGATGATCGAGAGTGCAGGCAGGGCCAGCATGAAGAGCTGATTGCCCTGATGCGCTTGCAGCACGATCAGCACCAGGATCGTGATGGCGAAGATAAGAGAGATCGCAATGTGCGGGGCGCGTCGCATGCCGCGCCAGGAGTACAGCGACCATGCAGCGAGCGGCCAGGCAGGCCACGCAAACAGCGCCAGGTTCTTGGCGATGTAGCTCAGCGAGGCGATCGTGGGACCACTGAAGGCGTCCATCCCGATATCGGCCCACTCGCCGAGCCAGCGGCGTGCACCGTCGGCGAATTTCAGCGCTGCGAGGGGCCAGGTGCAGGCGATGAGCAGCGTGATCGGGGTGGAGACGAGCAACAGCATGCGCAGCGGAAGCGCGCGGCACACGACTGCCGCGATCATGCCCGCGAGCCACAGCGAGAGTGTCATCAATGGGGACGACGCCAGCGCCATCCCGCCAAGTGCCAGACCGAACCTCACGGCACCCTGACGCGGTTTGTCCAGACTGCGCACGAGGCCGTAGATCGCCATCGAGATCAGCGTGAGCTGCCCCACGGTGGCGGTCGTTTCGTGACCGCGTTCGGCCAGGCCGAAGCACGCCAGCAGAATCAGCAACGCGCCATCCGCGAGCGTGCGTCCGTAGTCGCGCGGTTCCGGTTCACCGCCGAAAGCGTATTTGAACGGTTGCACTTCCGGGCGGCGGCCAAGCAGATAGGTGCCGTACCAGATGAACGTGCAGGTGATGTAGAAGCAAAGGCCCGTGACGATGCGGGCGGCGTCGGGTGCATCGAGCCACGAGAAGGCGCGGATGGACAGTGCGCCGAGCCACGAGACGAGCGGGCCGTTGTCGTAAATCGGTTTGCCTGCGATGTTCGGCAACAACCAGTCGGACAGATGACCGTGCGCCATCGTCCACATGATGCCGAATCCGGCAGCGTCTTCGTTTTTCCACGGATCGCGACCGAACAACCCTGCCAGCACATAGATGACGCAAATGGCGATTAACAGCGAACGCGGTAGCGCGCTGGTGGCGGAGGCGGTGATGCGAACTCGTTTCATAGGCGATACGACAGGATCGGCGGGGCAGCCGGATCGGAAAGACAGAGGGGCTGAGCCGGAACTGGCTCGGGGGCGAAGCTCGGGGTGAAACCGCGACTAACGCTCAGGGCAGGCCTAAGGGAAACGTGCGGCACCCTGAAAAGCCGACAGTATGACAGTAACTGAAGGCTTGGCGCAGCGCAGACCAAAGAAAAAAGGGCAGCCTGAGCTGCCCCTTTCCAATGCTTTTCACAACGTCGGGAGCTTGTCCCAGATGCGCTGACCGGCAAACGTCTGTCCGGTCCCGCATCGCGTTGTACGGCGCGTTGCCGGTAAAACTTACGCTGCCTTGCCGCTGGCACGAGCACCGAACTTCTTGCGGAACTTGTCCACGCGACCTTCAGTATCCATGATGCGCGTTTCGTTGGTGTAGAAGTTGTGCGATGCCGACGACGTATCCAGCTTCACGAGCGGGTACTCTTTGCCTTCGAACTCGGCCGTTTCCTTCGTGTTGATCGTCGAACGCGAGACGAACTGGAAGTCGACGCCCGGCGTCATGTCGCGGAACAGGACTTCGCGGTAATTCGGGTGAATGCCTTCTTTCATGGTGCACCTTGAGTTAAGTCGGTAGCCAGTCTGCGCGAGCCCCTTGCCCGCTAACGCTATCGCCGTCGTTTAAACCTTAAGGGGTCTCGAAGACGGGAAACGCGCCAACCACTTTCCGGATTTGGAAAACGCGCATTATGCCATGAAAACAACAACTTTCGCAAAGTTTTCATAGGGTTGCGGCGGGTGCCTCCGGTGTGGTGACGGCGGCGTCCGGCGCAGATGCCGTCTGGGCGGCGGGATCTTGCAGGAAATAGCGCGAAAAGAGCATGTACAGGGCTGGGTACTCGCGCTGGAAAGCCTCGGGGGCGACGAAGAACGCCTCTGCGCAGACGGCGAAGAACTCCGACTCGTGTTCCGTCGCGTAAGGATCGAGCAAGGACGTCGAGGCGAAGGCGTCCCATTGCGCGTCGGGCACGTTCGCCACGTGGTGGCAGAACGCCTCGTACGCCGGGTCGAACACATCGCACCATGTCTCGGAGGTCAGGTCGCCATGAAGGCGGCGCAGCATGGGCGGCACGCCGTCCGCTTCCCCGCCTTCCATATCGATCTTGTGGACGAACTCGTGAATCACGACGTTGTACGCCAGCACGTCGCTTGCCTGAACGTCCTGCCACGACAGCACCACCGGGCCACCTTCCCATGCTTCGCCGCTGGCTTCCTGTTCGACGTCGTGCACGACGCCCGCTTCATCCTGAACCGTCTTGCGAATCAGGAATTCGCCGGGGTAAAGCACGATGCCGGTCCATCCGCGATACAGCGCCGGCGGCAGATGCAGGATCGGAAGACAAGCCTGCGCGGCGACCGAGACGCACATGGCCTGCGTCAGCGGCAGGTCGTGTGCCGTCGAGAAATGCTTGCTGGCCAGAAAGTCGGCCGCCCGTGCGCGCAGTTTTTCCAGATCGGCGGCGCTGCGTCGGGAAAGGAACGGCAAGGCGCTGACGACCTCGTGCCAGACGTCGTCTTCAATGGAGGTGGTCTGTTGGGAAAGTCCCAGGCGGGCAAACAGGGTCTTGAGCATGACGGGCGTCGGCGGGCGGGGGTGCCGCTGCGACCGTTTCGTACCATGGATCGCAGTGGGCGACGCAGCCGCGCGAAGAACAATGACGCAACGATTCTAATTTAGCTGCTTCTGAATTGCCGCAAAAATCGCACCGCACAATGCCACGATGGCAATGAAGTGAAAGCCGTCGATGAACGAGAGAAACGACGCCTGCCGCTCGATCATCCGGGCGATCTGTGCGAGTGCCGCACCTTGTGCCTGCGAAGCGGCAACGCCCGCATGCGTGAGCGCATTCGCGAGCGATTCCAGGGTCTGCGTAAAGATCGGATTGTAGGGATTGGCCACTTCTGTGAGCCGGGTGCGATGCAGGGCTTCCCGATGCTGCTCGAACGCGACGATGGTGGAGACGGCGAACGAGCCGGAGAGCTGACGGAGAATGTTCTTGAGGCGATATCCGTGCACGAAGCTCTCGTGATCGAAGGTGCGGAATGTGAGGTTTGCCACCGGCAGCACGGTGAAGATGCCGAACACGGCCTTGAGTGCGAGCACGCCGTAGAGCTGCGACTGTCCTGCGTCCGGTGGCATGGCGCCGAGCCACATGCTGGTCGCGATCGTCATCAGAAAACCGCTCACGATCAGCAGCTTCTTGTTCGCGATGAACTTCGCTACACGGAAATAGGCGAGCAGCAGGATGACGGTGAGTAGCGCGGAGTAGCCGAGCAGTTGCCCTGTGCGCTCGACCGTGAAGCCGAACCCCTGCTCCAGCAACCGAGGCATCAGATAGCTTTGCGTGTTCGCCAGATAGTAGTAAGCCGCGTAGAGCAGGAGTCCGACCTGGAACTCGCGTCGACGTAACGGCTGCAAACGGATGAACGGCGCAGGATGTTGCCATTGGTGATAGCCGAACCACACCAGCGCGCCCACGCCCACGACGGTGAGCAACGGCAACAGGGGCGTTTGCAGCCACAGTGTGTAACGCATCTCCTGAAGCACGACCTGAAATGCGCCCATCGCGAGGGCAAAGGCCATGAACGGTGCGAACGGATAGCTGCCGCCACTCGCGCGGTCGCGCAGGCGGCCGACGTCCGGGATGGCGAACCATGCAAGACCGGCGAGCAGTACGGCCGGCGGTGCGGTGCACAGGAAGAGCGTGCGCCAGGTGTATTCGGAGACCAGCAGGCCGCCGATGAGCGGCGCCGCCGCCGAGCCGGTGAACAGCAGCAAGGCAAAGGTCCGGACCGTTTTGCCGCGACGCTCGGCGGGCACGCTCACTTGCGCGAGGATCCGGCATGAGCTCATCCAGCTGCCGGCGCAAAAGCCCTGACACGCGCGTGCGATCACGAGTTGCGTCACGCCTTCGCTGGTGCCCGCCAGCACGGCGCCGCAAGCGTAAAGCAGCAGCGAGCCCGTCAGATAACGGCGGTAGCCGATGCGCTCGACGAACCACTGTTGCTTGAGAATGGCGAGTACGGAGGCGATGCCATACGCCGTCGTCATCCATACGAATTCTTTGGGAGACGCATCGACGCCGCCGGAAACATACACGGCGAAATACACGAGGAGCGCGTTCTCGAAGAACTCCAGTCCGGGGATCAGGCCGAGGGCGTAACGATAGGCCTCGACGCGCATGGGACGCAGCGGGTCCGCGCCACCAGTGTTGCCCGCAGGCGGAGGGCTTGGTGGTGCGGTAGACGAGGTCGGCGGCACGGCGGGAGGCATGATAGGCCTTGTCGGGACTCAGTGCGACGAGGACGTTTTGCGCACTTTGGCGGCGCGCTCGGCCAGCAAGTCGTCGGCCGGTACGCCCTGAAGGCGTTGTTCGATGTAGCGAAGGTCGTGGCGGATCTGGGCTTCCAGCGTCTCGGCATCGCGCAATTCGCGACGCACCTGCGCGGTGCGCTCGCGCAGCGTGTCGAGTTGCGAGGTGAGTGCGTCCCGCACGACCTGCAGATCTTCCTCGTTCATGCGCGATTTGCCCGCTTCGACCATGCGACGCGGCCGCTTGAGCATTTCGGTGATCGCGGCAATCGAGAAGCCGAGCGAGCGCATGCGCAGGATGCGGCCGAACGTTTCGAGATCGGCGGGCGTGTACATGCGGTAGCGTCCGCCGCTACGGGCGGGGACGACGAGGTTCAGTTCCTCGTAATACTTCAAGGTGCGCGCCGTGACGCCGAGCGCGGCCGCCGCCTGACCGACGGTCAGCAGCGAGGCATCGTCCGCCGTGGCGCCACCGGGGGCTGTCGATGAGAGATCTGCGGGCATGAACGTGCCTCCGATCGAATGATAGACGGGATCTTAGCACAACCTATACGTGAACGTACAGGTTTGGGTGTGGCGCGTCATTGACGGCGTCTGAGCGGAAATGGCAATCGGTCCGGGGAGCGTGGACGTCTGAAACGTTGCGGCTCGCCGGACCGACGGGAGGAGAGTAGAGGGAGAGGGAAAAAACTAGCGCCCGGTCAGATTCGGCGCCGTTTCCCAGCGAATTGCGCGGACGCCGGCGGTGTCGCCGAGCGTCGAGACAAGATGGACGAGCGCGGCGCGACCACTGCGGTCGCAGCGCAACACATAGTCGAGCTCCAGCAGGTAGCCGCCCGAGCGGTCGGTGCGGGTCGCCGCTTCCGGTGAAATCCGCTGCGAGCGAAGGGCGTTGCGCACCGTGGTGTCGATGCTGTCCGCCCGAGACGCCAGCGTCAGCACGACGAGGCGGTACTGGGGCGACGCATGCGACGCGGTGGCATGGGGCGCTGGCGTGGCGTTCGATGTGGCCGACGCCGGTGCGAGGCGACTGCGAGCACGATCGAACAGCGACGGGATAAGCATTTGCAGCGTCATGGTGTCCTCCTGATTCAAGGGCCTGAGACGGCGGATGCCGGGGCTTGGCGATGCGTCGTGTGCGCTCGACGGACGCTTGCGCGCCACCGATGGCGCGAGAGGCGTATGTATAACGTCACGCGATGCATGAATTCGACGCAAGCGTCGGCAGGCTTGATCGCGCCTCGGGTGACCGACGATGTCATGTCGGCCGCGGCGTGGCGCTAAGAAGCGTGCCTTGTTCCGGATGACGCGACGTCATCCGTCGAACAAACGCTGAACTGCGGTGACAGGTGCGGGAAATCTGAATCGCTTGCCGAAGTCTCGGTTGACGCTGACGTCATCGTGATTCGGTGCGATCGATGCACTACCGCTGCGGCATTGAGTCCGGCAGCGGCAGTCGGGGACGACTGCGGGTTACCGGGCCAACGCCTCGCCGGTCATTGCCGACGCTTGCGTGCTACTAGAGCAACTGCCCACGGAAAACTCCGTCGTAATTGGAAAGCGTCCATTCTAGGGATTTGGCGCGCGTCTGTAAAGAAAATGGCGGGATTTCGCGGCGTTTTGTCGCGAAACTGTCGACATTTCTTCAAAAAATGGCGATTTTTTAATGCGTGGCCGTTGATTGCGTTTGGTTGCGTCGATTGCCTGTCGCGATGGCCCGATCGGCTCAGTCGGGCAGCACTTTGCCGGGGTTCATCAGCCCGAGCGGATCGAACGCCGACTTGAGCGCGCGCATCAGCGCGATTTCCACGGGCGATTTGTAATGAGCGGCCGCGTCGCGCTTGAACTGCCCGAGGCCATGCTCGGCGCTGATCGTGCCGCGATGCGCATGCACGCTGTCATGGACGGCGGCGGTGACAGGCGTCTGATACTGCTTGAGGAAAGCGGCCGGGTCGATGCCGTCGGGCGCCATCACGTTGTAGTGCAGATTTCCGTCGCCGAGATGGCCGAACGTCACCATCCGCGCACCTGGCGCAATGCGCTGCACGATGGGATCGGTTGCTGCGATGAACGCTGGCACTTGTGAGACGGGCACAGCGATGTCGTGCTTGATGTTGAGGCCTGTCGCCGATTGCGCCAACGGAATGCTCTCGCGCAGATGCCAGAGCGCATTCGACTGAGCGAGGCTGCTGGCGACGATGGCGTCGCGCACGATGCCCCGCTCGATGGCGGTATTCAGTGCCCGTTCCAGCAGGTCGCGCGCGTGCGCCTCGCTCTCGTTGTCGGACAGTTCGAGCAGTACCGACTGCGCGTAGGGCTGCGAGAACGGATAGCGTTGCGACGTGAAGACCTGAGCGACGAGTTGCAGACAGAAATCGGACATGAGTTCGAAGCCCGTGAGCAACGGCCCGGCCATGCGCTGCGCAAGGGTCAGCAGAGCGAGCGCGTCGGCCGGGCTGTCGAGTGCGGCGAGCGCCGTCATGCGCGCGGCGGGTTGCGCGAAGAGCTTGAGCGTGGCCGCCGTGATCAGGCCGAGCGTGCCTTCCGCGCCGATGAACACATCGCGCAGATCGTATCCGGTGTTGTCCTTGCGCAGACCGCGCAGACCGTCCCACAACTCGCCCTGCGGCGTGACGACTTCCAGACCCAGACACAGTTCGCGCGCGTTGCCGTACCGCAGCACCGCCGTGCCGCCCGCGTTCGTCGCCAGATTGCCGCCGATGGTGCAACTGCCTTCGGCCGCAAGGCTCAGCGGAAACAGGCGCTCGACTGCGGCCGCAGCGGCCTGCACATTCGCGAGGAGGCACCCGGCTTCGGCGGTGAGCGTCAGGTTATCGGCGTCCACCTGACGGATGCGATCGAGGCGTCGCAGACTGATCACGACCTGATGCCCGCTGACGTCGGGTGTTGCGCCACCGGCCAAGCCGGTGTTTCCCCCTTGCGGCACCATCGGCACGCCGTGGGCGACGCACAGGCGCACGAGCGCGGCGGTCTGGGCGGCGTCGGCGGGGCGTAGGACGGCAAGCGCATTGCCAACGTACCGTTTGCGCTGGTCGGTGAGGTAAGCATCGGTGTCGGCGCGCTCGGTCAGCACGTGATCGCGACCGAGCAGGTCGCGGCAGGCAGTGAGGAATTGGGCTTGATTCATGGGGCAGGGCGGGGCGAGGGCGGGGCGAAGGCTGGAATGCAGGGAGGGCGTCGCCTGAAGGGGAATTGGAGCGCGCTAGCGCGCCGCTGCCGCCCGGGCTTTCGCAGCGCGCTTGAAGGGCCGCAGATAAAAGACGGTCGCGAAGAAAAAGACCAGCGACAGCGCTGTCTCGATCCAGGCAAGCGTGGCAGACGGGCCTGTATCGCTCATGCCACGCACCACGCCTTCTGCGAGGAAGAGCAGAATGAACATGCTCGACCACTGAAGCGTATACAAATTGCCGCGCAATACGCCACGCAGCGGCAGGAGCAAGAGCAACGCCTTGAGCACCAGCCACGAACCGCCCGGACGCAGCGGCGCCAGCCACAACTCCCACGCCACCGACAACGCGATCAGTGCCAGCAAGCTGGCTATGCTCACCCGCCGCAATGCCTGAGCGTCACCCGGCGTGGGTGCCGGACGGACATCGCCATGCGGGGCATTGTCACGCGGGAAGTCGGGCTGACGGTCGGGCGGTGTGGCAGTCATGGGCTTGTCTCGTGGCCAGTACTACTGCGGGACGTGGCGGGCAACGACGGGGGGGGGAGGTTCCCGCATGTGCTGTACACCACGGATTGCAGCGATTCGAATGCACGCGTCACCGGCGTGCGGCTCGCGGCGCTTCGACGCGACGCGCAATGCCGGTCGACGCGGGATCCGGCGCAGACGTTCATTCTGCCAGCTTGCACGCGGCGCGTGCGAGTCTTGCTCCGAGTGCCGAGGCCAACTGACGTTCGTCTGCCGAGAGCGGGTTGCCGTCGTGCGCGAAGTGCGTCGCGCCGTAGGGTGAACCGCCAGTGCGCGTGCTCGAGAGCGCAGGTTCGGTGTACGGGAGCCCCATGAGCAGCATGCCGTGATGCAGCAACGGAATCATCATTGACAACAACGTGCTTTCCTGTCCGCCGTGGAGGCTGGCGCTGGACGTGAACACGCACGCGGGTTTGCCAGCGAGCGCGCCGGACAACCACTGGGGCGTGGTGCCGTCGAGAAAGTACTTCAGCGCGGCGGCCATATTACCGAAGCGGGTCGGCGAACCGAGCGCGAGACCCGCGCACTCCTCCAGATCGCGCAATTCGACGTACGGCGGGCCGCTGTCCGGGATGTCCGGTGCGCTGGCTTCACATACCGTCGACACGGCGGGCACAGTGCGCACTCGGGCCTGCGCGCCGGGTACGCTGTCGATTCCGGCAGCAATGCATTGGGCGAGTTGTGCGGTCGTGCCGTGACGACTGTAGTACAAGACGAGGATTTCAGTCATTGATGCAAGTGAGCGAAGAATCGAATGCGAGCCGGATGACCGGTATCGTGGGCCTTCCATTTTTCAGCGCAAGCTGGCACCGCTGCCAAAGCCTCGCGTCCTGAGTGAAAAGCCTGCGAAAAGTGCGGGTATTATAGGGCGTTCCCGGTAGCGTGATCACATGGTGGTGCGGGCGCCGCGAATGGCGTTCAACGTGCCGCCGTCGCCAGATTTTTGTCACGTTGTCATGCCTGAGTTTTATCGCTGTTGCGTCTGAGAAGTGCTTGCGCAGTGTCTGCGTAGTGTCTGGTAAGGAGCCCGATTTGTTCAAACTGTCCCGCATCAACTGGAATAACGTTCGCCAACTGCTGAGGTACGCGCTTGCGCGGGTACAGGACGACCGGATTCCCCAAGTGGCGGGCAGTCTGACGTTCACCTCGATTCTGTCGATCGTTCCCTTGTTCGCCGTGACATTCGCCTTGTTCACGGCCTTCCCGATTTTCAACTCGTTTCGCGACGCGCTCCAGGGCTTTCTGCTCGAACACCTGATGCCCGAGAGCGTCAACGCGCAGATATTCAATTACCTCAATCAGTTCGCCTCGAAAGCGACGAGCCTGACGGCGTTCGGTCTGATCGGTTTGCTCGTAACTTCTGTGCTGACCTTGATGACGATCGAGTCGGCGTTCAACGTCATCTGGCGCGTGCCGCGCCCGCGTCCATTGGCCCAGCGTCTGCTCATTTACTGGAGCCTGCTGACGCTCGGGCCGCTGCTGTTCGGTGTGAGTCTGTCGATCAGTTCCTACGTCTTCACGCAATCGATGTCGCTGGTGAGCACCTTGCCACCTGCCGTGGCGTCGCTGCTCAGTCTGATTCCGCTGGCACTCACGAGCGTGGCGTTCATGCTGATGTACGTCTACATGCCGAACTGCAAGGTCGACTGGCGCGACGCACTGGTGGGCGGCGTGGTGGCGGCGCTGGCGTTCGATCTGACCAAGCGCGGCTTCGGCATGTACATCCGTCAGTTCCCGTCCTACACGGCGGTGTACGGGGCCTTCGCGGCCGTGCCGATCTTCCTGCTCTGGATCTACCTGTCGTGGCTCGTCGCACTGGTCGGCGCGACGATTACGTCGGTCCTCCCCGCGTTGCGCCTTGGACATTTTCAGTATCCGCGCTTTCCCGGCAGCGATTTGCTCGACGGCCTGACACTCATCCATCTGCTCAATCAGGATCGCGAAGCCGGTGGCGGGGGGTACACGACGCAGCAACTGGCGCGCACCATGCGCACGAGTCTCGAACACGCCAACGAGCTGCTGTGCCGCCTCGAACGCATGGGTTGGGTCGGACGCATGACCATGCAACCGCCCGCCGAGCGCTGGCTGCTGCTCGCGAACCCACGGACGACGACCTTGTCGCCGCTCGTTGCCCAACTGGCGCTCAACGTCGACGAACTGGCCCGGCAGATGGAGCGTCATGCGCTGGACGGCGCGCACGTGGCCGATATCCTGCGCGAAGGGAAGTGGGACGTGCCGCTCGCCGACGCGCTGCCGCGCGATCCATCGTCACCCGGTGCGGACGCGTCGGATGTACAGGACGTATCGGACGTATCGGACGTCTCGGACGTCTCGGACGTCTCGGACGAGGGCGACGCCAGGGCCGACACCCGCCGGGGGGGCGACACGCCTTCGACGCAGGGTGTGCGGCGCTGGCGTCCCGCGCCGGGCAAGCGCTAAAGCTCGATGCGACCGACGCAGATGTCGCGAAACATCACCCAATCGCCCATCAGGCTGTAGACGGGATGCCGAAACGTGGCGGGCCGGTTCTTCTCGAAGAAGAAATGCCCGACCCACGCGAACGCATAACCACAGACGACTGCTGCGAGCAGCCACCACGCATTGCCCGTCGCAGCGAACGACACCAAAAAAGCGATCACACCCCACGAGCCGACGAAGTGCAGGCGGCGGCAAGTGGCATTCCTGTGTTCGCCGAGATAGAACGGGTAAAAGTCCGCGAACCGGTCGAACGTTCGTGATGCCGGCGCGGGGTCATGGCCCTCGGTCATGGCAAGTCTCCTTGTCCTGGTTGGCGAAAGTGACGCCTTCGCTTCTTACATCCCCGTCACACGTCCCTATCGTGCCGTGTCGAAGCTGCAAGCCCGCGTCCTGACCGGGTCAGTCTCGCAAGAATCGCTTGAGCGCATCGAGCAGCGCATCCGGCTGTTCCGTCATGATGGCGTGGCCAGCGTTGACGAGTTCCACCGTGACCGGCGCGCCGTTGTCGCGCAATGCATCGAGCAGGGCGCGCGCGGCGCGCGGCGGGGTCATCTGGTCGCGCTGTCCCAGCACGGCAAGCACCGGACACTTGATCTGCATGGCGGCGTCCATGCCCTGATCGTAGCCGTTGCAAGCCTCGAAATCCGTGAGAAACACTTTGGCCGTATTCCGTTGAGCGACACGTTCCATCAATCGCTGGTTGCCGCCCCATGTCCAGAACCCGGGGCCCGGCGCGGACGGTTTGGCCGCGAGCGTGCTATGCGACCAGGCATTGACCAGTGCGATGGCCTCGGGCTCCCGTTCGGCGGCGGCGCTCAGCAACGTATCGGCGACCTTCATCGGATAGGCCGTGCCCACCAGTGCGATGCGCGAGACGCGTGCCGGATGGCGTGCCGCCGCGTCCAATGCGATCAGCGACCCCATGCTGTGGCCCACCCATGTTGCGCGCTCGACACACGCCGCGTCGAGCACTGCGATCACGCAATCCGCCATCTCGCCGATGGTCTTTAACGGTGTTCCGGTGCTGCGATGATGCCCCGGCAGATCGAGCGCAAGCACATTCCTCCCGTGGTGCGCCAGATATCGACTCTGCAGTCCCCAGACACTGTGATCGTGCTGTGCGCCATGCAGGAAGACGACGGTCGGCTGCGTCGGTTGGATCGGCTTGCCCGCGGTGTAGGCGTAGACGTTATTGTCGGCAATGTCGAAATTCATCGTGCCTGCCCCTTCGAAGACGATTTCACCGCCGCTTTGAGGCCGCGCTTGAGGTCCTGAATCAAGTCGTCGGCGTCTTCCAGGCCGATGGACAGGCGTACCGTGCCTTCCCCGATACCCGCCGCGCCGAGCGCGGCGGCGTCCATGCGAAAGTGCGTGGTGGACGCGGGATGAATCACCAGCGAGCGCGCGTCGCCCACATTCGCGAGATGCGAGAACAACTGCAATGCCTCAATGAATCGCCGACCCGCTTCGCGGTCTCCTTTCAGGTTGAAACTGAACACGGCCCCAGCACCGCGCGGGAGTAAACGTTTCGCCAGTGCGTAATCGGGGTGGGATGGCAACTCGGGGTAGGCGACGCTCTCGACTGCATCGTGACCCGCGAGGAATTCGACCACCTTACGCGCATTCTCGACGTGGCGCGCCATGCGCAACGGAAGCGTTTCGATTCCCTGAAGCAGTTGCCAGGCGGCCTGTGGGTGAAGGCAAGCGCCGAAATCGCGCAACCCTTCGCGTCGTGCGCGCAACAGGAATGGCGCGACCGAGCTTTCCTCCGCGAAGACCATGCCGTGGAAGCCGTCATAGGGCTCGGTCAGCTCGGGAAATTTGCCGCTTTTCTCGAAATCGAACGTGCCGCCGTCGATCAGCACGCCGCCGATGGTCGTGCCATGGCCGCCGAGGAACTTCGTTGCCGAGTGATAAACGAGGTCCGCACCGTGTTCGAAGGGCTGGATGAGCCACGGCGTCGTGAACGTGCTGTCAACGAGCAGGGGCACGTCCGCGTCGTGCGCGATGCCCGCGACCTGCGCGATGTCGAGCACGTCGAGGCCGGGATTCCCGAGCGTCTCACCGAAAAACAGGCGCGTCTTGGGGCGAACGGCCGCCCGCCAGCCCGCCAGATCTCCGGGGCGAACGAACGTCGTTTCGATGCCGAACCGGCGCAACGTGTAATGCAGCAGATTGTGCGAACCGCCGTAGAGCGCACTTGACGCCACGATATGCGAACCCGCCCCCATGAGTGTCGCGATGGCCAGATGCAGCGCGGCTTGTCCGCTCGCCGTGGCGATCGCGCCGACGCCGTTCTCCAGCGCTGCCATGCGTTCTTCGAAGACCGCATTGGTCGGATTGGAAATCCGGGAATACACATGCCCGGCGCGCTCCGTATTGAACAGCGCGGCAGCCTGATCGGCATCGGAGAACACAAAGGACGTGGTCTGGTAGATCGGTGTGGCACGCGCTCCCGTGGTGGGGTCGGGGGCCGCACCGGCGTGCAGGGCAAGCGTATCGAAGTGCGGGACTGACATGTCGTGGATGGCCTCGCAGGTGGTGTGACGTGAACTTTACGTATGCGGCAATCCTAGCACCACCTTCGTGCGCCCCGGCAGGCATTACGGGGGTGATCAGGGAAATTGCGGTGTTGTCTTATGTCGGGGGTAAGGTGTTGTCCGAGAGGGGATGCGGCATCGGCTGAAAACCCGCGTGGTACGGCCATGTCGGCGTTCTGCGCCTTTCCTTTTGGGGCGCTTTCCGATAGCATCCATCGAACAGGTTCCAATCACTATTTGACACGGGGACAGCGGGCGTACGCGCCGGCCATCCGTCTCGCAAGTCGAGTCCGGCAACGTCGGCGGCAGCGTTCTGCCACGATTGCCGGAGCAACACAATGAGGAGTGTGCGCCATGCGTGTGTCTGACATCCTGAAAGTAAAGGGCAACACCCTTTTCACCGTGACCCCGGAGACGTCGTTGGCGGATGCCGTCGACACGATGGCGGAGCATGACATCGGTTCGCTCGTCGTGATGGAGTACGGCGATCTCGTGGGCATGCTCACGTTCCGCGAGATCATCAACACGATCAGCAAGAACGGTGGCACGGTCGGCGGCTCCACGATTCGCAAAATCATGGACGACCATCCGCTGACCTGTACGCCCGAGACGGACGTCAATGAAGTGCGTCGCATGATGCTCGAGCGCCATGCGCGCTATCTGCCGGTCATGGAAAGCCGCACGCTTATGGGCGTCATTTCCTTCTACGACGTGGCCCGCGCGGTCGTCGAGGAGCAATCCTTCGAGAACCGTATGCTCAAGGCCTATATTCGCGACTGGCCGGCCGAGGAAGCGGAAAACGCAAAGTGAGTGAGGCCAGTCAGCGCGAGGCTCGCGGCGACGGCCACCAATCACGACTCCTGAAGGAACGCCGTTTCGCGCCGTTCTTCTGGACGCAGTTCCTCGGCGCGATGAACGACAACGTGTTCAAGATCGCGTTCACGTCGCTCGTCACGTATCACGCATCGCTTTTTCAGGACGTCGATGGCAAGACCGCGGCGTTCCTGATCTCTGCCATTTTCATCGCACCGTTTCTCCTGTTCTCCGCGACCAGCGGGCAGATTGCCGACAAGTGGGACAAGGCCCGGCTAATCCGCTTCGTCAAGACGCTGGAGATTGCCATCATGGTCGTGGGCGCTGCCGGGTTCGTCTGGACGAGCGCGCCGTTGCTGTACGTCTGCACGTTCCTGATGGGCTTGCACTCGACACTGTTCGGGCCGGTGAAGTACGCATATCTCCCGCAGCATCTGGCCAATCATGAGCTGGTCGGCGGCAACGGACTCGTTGAAATGGGCACGTTCGTGGCGATTCTCGTCGGCACGATTATCGGCGGCGAGTTGGCGGGGGCGGGCGCAAGCGCACTGCCCTGGATCGGCGGCGTGTGCATCGGTCTGGCGTTACTGGGACGGCTGGTCTCCACCTGGGTACCACAAACACCTGCCGCACAACCGGACCTGCGAATCAACTGGAATCCGCTCACTGAGACGTGGCGAAATCTGCGCATCGCGCGCAAGGACCGCGCCGTGTTTCAGAGCTTGCTCGGTATTTCGTGGCTGTGGTTTCTTGGGGCCACGTTCCTTGCATCGTTCTTCAATTTCTCTCGCGACGTGCTGGGGGCGAGCCCCGACGTCGTGACATTGCTGCTGGCGATGTTCTCAATCGGCATTGGCATGGGGTCGCTGCTTTGTGAGCGGCTCTCGGGTGGCAAGGTGGAAATCGGGCTGGTGCCGTTCGGGTCGATCGGCATGACGGTATTCGCTGTCGATTTGTACTTTGCGAGCCGGGGCGGCGCGCCCGGCGGGGCGTTGCAGACGGTCGGGCAGTTCATTTCGCAACCCGCGCATTGGCGCATCCTGGTCGATCTGTTCCTGCTGGCGATGTTCGGTGGCTTCTACAGCGTGCCGCTGTATGCGCTGATTCAGAGCCGGAGCGCGCCGTCGCATCGCGCGCGCATCATTGCGGCGAACAATATTCTGAACGCGCTGTTCATGGTCGTCTCTGCGCTGATGGCCATGATGCTCACCAAAGCCGGGCTGACCATCGATCAGTTGTATCTCGTTACCGGTATTCTCAACGCGCTTGTCGCCGTCTATCTCTATTCTTTGCTCCCCGAGTTCCTGATTCGTTTCGTGATGTGGTTAATGCTTCACACCATTTATCGGATTGACGTGAAAGGCGCGGATCAGATTCCGGACGAGGGGCCTTGCGTGCTGGTGTGCAACCACGTGAGCTTTGCCGATGCCGTGGTGATCGGCGCGTCGATCCGTCGCCCGGTGCGTTTCGTGATGGATCATCGGATTTTCAAAATTCCCGTGCTGTCGTGGTTCTTCCGAACCGTAGGCGCCATTCCGATTGCGCCGGCGCACGAAGACGCGGCAGGTCTGGAGCACGCCTACGCGCGGATCGCCAAGGCGCTCGACGCGGGGGATGTGGTTTGCATCTTCCCGGAGGGCAAGCTCACGGCGTCGGGCGACCTGCAAGTGTTTCGGCAGGGCGTGCAGCGCATCGTCGAGCGTTCGCCTGTGCCGGTGGTGCCGATGGCGCTGCGCGGACTGTGGGGAAGTTTCTTCTCGCGGCACGGCGGGGCAGCGATGACGCGTCCGTTCAAGCGAGGTGTTCTGAACCGGCTGGAGCTGGTGATCGGCGAGCCGGTCGCGCCGGCGCAGGCGACGCCCGAATCGTTGCGCGACAAGGTACTCAAGCTTCGCGGCCCCTGGCCGGTATAATAGACAATTCCCGTCACACCCCAATCTGATCCCCGTATGTCTGGCAATACGCTTGGAACCCTGTTTACCGTTACCACTTTCGGCGAATCGCATGGCCCGGCCATCGGCTGTGTGATCGATGGATGTCCGCCGGGAATGGCGCTGACGGAAGCCGACATTCAGGTGGAGCTGGATCGCCGCCGTCCGGGTACGTCGCGCCACGTGACGCAGCGTAACGAGCCGGATGCCGTCGAGATTCTCTCGGGGGTGTTCGAAGGTGTGACGACGGGCACGCCCATCGCCTTGCTCATCCGCAATACCGATCAGCGCAGCAAGGATTACGGCAACATCGTGCAGACGTTTCGTCCCGGGCACGCCGATTACACCTATCTGCAGAAATACGGCGTGCGCGACTATCGCGGCGGCGGACGTTCGTCGGCGCGTCTGACGGCGCCGGTCGTGGCGGCGGGGGCCGTGGCGAAGAAATGGCTCGCGGAGCGCTTTGGCGTACAGGTGCGCGGCTGTATGACGCAGCTCGGCGATATCGAAATTCCGCAGACCGATTGGTCGCAAGTGCCCCAGAACCCGTTTTTCGCAGCAAACGCAGAGGTTGTCCCGCGGTTGGAAGCGTACATGGACGACCTGCGCAAGGCCGGCGATTCGGTCGGCGCAAAGTTGCGTGTGATTGCAACGGGCGTGCCGGTCGGCCTCGGAGAGCCGTTGTTCGATCGCCTCGATGCCGATATCGCTCACGCCATGATGGGGCTCAATGCCGTCAAGGGCGTTGAGATCGGTGCGGGGTTCGGCAGCGTGACGCAGAAGGGGTCCGAGCATGGTGACGAACTGACGCCGCAAGGCTTCGTCGGCAACAACGCCGGTGGGATTCTGGGGGGCATTTCGACGGGCCAGGACATCGACGTCTCGATTGCCATCAAGCCGACGTCGAGCATCCGTACGCCGCGACAGTCGATCGACGTCAGCGGGCAACCGGCAACGGTAGAGACGTTTGGCCGTCACGATCCCTGCGTGGGCATTCGCGCGACACCGATTGCCGAAGCGTTGCTGGCGCTCGTGTTGATCGACCATGCGCTGCGTCATCGTGCGCAGTGCGGCGATGTTCACGTGAGCACGCCGGTCATCCCGGCACGCGTACCGGAGTAGGCGGAGTAAGCGGAGTCGGGTGAGGTAAGGCGTAGGAAAGCGCCGCGAGCCGACACGCTGCACCCATACAAAACGCCAGACAATGAGTCTGGCGTTTTTCACTTCTACGGCCTCATAGATCCGTTGGCGCGATTACTCGCGACATTGCGTGATGGGCTGCTCGCCTTTGGCGGTGTACAGCGTGCCTTCGGGACCCTTGCTCCACCAGATGAGTGTGCGCCCGACGTGCTTTTCTCCACTCGCCGCGCGCGCCGGTTTGAGGACCTCGCGTTTGCCCATCCAGTACAGCGTAACGTCGCCACCGAGGTTGTGATCGTCGTAGACGAGAACGGCAACGTGCCGGTTGTCGCACAGGTAGCTCACCGTCTTGGCCTGGACGGCGGCGCCGGTCAGTGCGAGGGCGCTTGCCAACGTCGCGCCCGACATCCATACGGAAATTCTGGACATCATGCCTCCTGTGTGTACAAGTAAAAACCGCCGGACGAACCGGCGGAAATACAACATCACATATTCGGGTAGTTCGGACCACCGCCGCCTTCCGGCGTGACCCACACGATGTTCTGTGTCGGGTCTTTGATGTCGCACGTTTTGCAGTGCACGCAGTTCTGGGCGTTGATCTGCAAACGCTCGGAATCGTCGTCGTTCTTCACGAACTCGTACACACCGGCCGGGCAGTAGCGTTGTTCCGGTCCGGCGTACTCGTTCAGGTTAATGCCGACGGGCACGCTCGCGTCCTTGAGCGTCAGGTGAGCCGGTTGATTCTCTTCGTGGTTGGTGTTCGAAATGAACACCGACGACAGACGGTCGAACGTGAGCTTGCCGTCCGGCTTCGGATAGACGATCGGCTGGCATTGCGCGGCCGGCAGCAGGCATTCGTGGTCGGCCTTCTTGCGATGAATCGTCCAAGGCATCTTGCCGCCGAGCAGCTTTTGCTCGATGCCGGTCATGAGCGTCGCGACCGTCAAACCCTTCTTGAACCACTGCTTGAAGTTGCGCGCCTTGTTCAGTTCCTCGTGCAACCACGATTGCTCGAACGCTGCCGGGTAGGTCGTCAGTTCGTCGCGCTGACGATCTGCCGTGACGGCATCGAACGCGGCATCGGCGGCCATCATGCCGCTCTTGATCGCAGCGTGGCTGCCCTTGATGCGGCTGACATTGAGGAAGCCGGCTTCGCAGCCCACCAGCGCGCCGCCCTTGAACACCAGCTTCGGCAGCGCCAGCAAACCGCCCGCCGTAATGGCGCGGGCGCCGTACGAAATGCGTTTGCCGCCTTCGAGGAAGTGGCGAATCGACGGATGCGTCTTGTAGCGCTGGAACTCTTCGAACGGCGACAGATACGGATTGCTGTAGTCCAGCCCGACGATGAAGCCGACGGCCACCTGATTATTCGGCAGGTGGTAGAGGAACGAGCCGCCGTAGGTGCTCGAATTGAGCGGCCACCCCGCCGTGTGAATTACCAGCCCTTCCTTATGCTTGGACGGATCGATCTCCCACAATTCCTTGATGCCCAGACCGTACGCCTGAGGGTCGCGCCCCTCATCGAGGTTGAACTTGCGCATCAATTGGCGGCCGAGACTGCCGCGCGCCCCTTCCGAGAAGATCGTGTACTTGGCGTGCAGCTCCATGCCGAGCTGAAAGTTCTCGGTCGGCTCGCCGTCCTTGCCGACGCCCATGTTGCCTGTCGCCACGCCCATCACCGCGCCGTTTTCGTCATAAAGGACTTCGGCGGCAGGGAAGCCCGGGAAGATCTCGACGCCCAGCGCTTCGGCCTGCTGGCCGAGCCAGCGAACGACGTTGCCCAGGCTGATGACGTAATTGCCATGATTCTGGAAGCACGCAGGCAGCAGCCAGGAGGGTGTGGAGGTCGCCCCCGTTTCGCTCAGGAACAGGAAGCGGTCTTCGACGACGGGGGTGTCGAGCGGTGCGCCGAGTTCCTTCCAGTTGGGGATGAGTTCGGTCAGGGCTTGCGGATCCATGACCGCGCCGGACAGGATGTGGGCCCCGATTTCCGAGCCTTTTTCCAGGACGCAGACGGAAATCTCCTTGCCCGCTTCCTGTGCGCGTTGCTTCAAACGGATAGCCGTGGACAGGCCGGCCGGACCGCCGCCAACAATGACGACGTCATACTCCATCGACTCCCTCGGGCCGTACTGCTCAAGCAGCTTGGGATCCATTGATGCTCCTGTTATAAACGTTAGAATTCGTGGGTGCGGCCATTTTCCGGGAATGG
The DNA here is from genome assembly GCF_000972785.3 of Pandoraea oxalativorans. Taxonomy (NCBI): domain Bacteria; kingdom Pseudomonadati; phylum Pseudomonadota; class Betaproteobacteria; order Burkholderiales; family Burkholderiaceae; genus Pandoraea; species Pandoraea oxalativorans. The sequence continues at coordinate 3,322,997 of NZ_CP011253.3, read as the reverse complement.
TGAACACCTCGCAACCGCATATTAATAGTACGGTCGTTCGATTTGGTAGGTAGGAAGCTCTAGCGGCGAGCCGGGTGGCGACGCCGTTGCTCAACGGGTGTCGAGGCACGAGGGAGAAGACGATGGGGCGTTCGCTGAATCTGGAAGGCAAAGTCGCAATGGTCACGGGGGCGTCGAGCGGGCTTGGCATGCAGTTCGCCAAGGTGCTCGCGCAGGCGGGGGCGAAGGTCGTGCTGGCCAGCCGTCGCGTGGAGCGACTCAAGGAATTGCGGGCGGAAATCGAGTCTCAGGGCGGCGCGGCGCACGTTGTGCCGCTCGATGTCACCGACTACGACAGTATTCGCGCCGGGGTGGCGCATGCGGAGACCGAAGCCGGTGCCATCGACATTCTGATTAACAACTCGGGGGTGTCCACCCAGCAAAAGCTGGTCGATGTGACGCCGCAAGACTTCGATTACGTGGTCGATACGAACACGCGCGGTGCGTTTTTCGTGGCGCAGGAAGTGGCCAAGCGCATGATCCGTCGCAGCAAGGGCGACCCGCAGCGGCAACACCGGATCATCAATGTGGCCTCGGTCGCCGGGCAACGGGCGATTTCCATGCTCGGCGTCTATTGCATGAGCAAGGCGGCCGTGATTCACATGACCCGTTCGATGGCGCTCGAATGGGGACGTTACAACATCAACGTGAACGCGCTCTGCCCGGGGTATATCGATACGGAAATCAACCACGATCATTGGCAGACCGAAGCCGGGCGCAAGCTGATTCAGATGTTGCCGCGCCAACGGGTCGGTGAACCCGGCGACCTTGATGGGTTGATTCTGCTGCTGGCCTCAGACGATTCTCGCTTCATTAACGGCTCGATCATGACCATCGACGATGGTCTTGCGGTGGGCTAGGCGCAACGGCCGTCCGGTGGCCGCCGGGCGCGGTCTTCGAAGGCCGCGGACGATTGCGCAGGCTCGCTGCAATGCGGCAATCGGGGATTGTCCGAGGCAGTCAGCGCAGCGACGACGAGCGCATAATTTCCTAGCGCTTCAGAACGCTTATTGACGTTCATGGACGCGCAGCGGATCACGAAGGACGTCGCGTTGACGTCGGATCCCGAATCATCTCGAAGACAACATGCGTAATCAAGGCTGGCGGGGGCTCGTCGGAGTCGCGCTTGCCCTCGCCGCAATCGCGCTGCCAGCGGCCGCGCAACCTTACAAGGCCGAATACACGCTGTCGATCGTGCCCGATGGCGGCACACCGTGGGGCAAGGGCACGCAGCTCTGGGCGGACATGGTGCGCGAGCGCACGCAAGGGCGCATCAACATCCGGCTTCACCCCAACGCCACACTCATGGGCGGCGATCAGACGCGCGAATTCACGGCGCTGCGTCAGGGCGTCATCGACATGGCTGTCGGCTCGACGATCAATTGGTCGTCGGCGATTCCTGAATTCAACCTCTTCTCGCTACCATTCCTGCTGCGCGGGTATCGTTCGCTCGACGCGCTCACGCAGGGCGAAGTCGGTCGCGAACTCTTCCGTCGCGTGGAGGAGCAGGGGGTCGTGCCGCTGGCGTGGGGGGAGAACGGTTTTCGTCAGGTGACCAATTCACGTCGCGCGATTCGCGCGCCGGAGGACATGAGAGGGCTGCGCTTTCGTGTCGTCGGCTCGCTTCTGTTCAACGACATCTTCACAGCGCTTGGCGCAGTGCCCACTCAGATGACATGGGGCGAGGCCATTCGCGCATTGCGATCCCGCAAGATCGATGGCCAGGAAAATCCGATCACGATATTCAACAATGCGCGGCTCGATACCGTCGGGCAGCGCTATCTGACGGTATGGGATTACGTGGCAGACCCCATCGTCTTCGTCGTCAATCGTCAGGTCTGGGATAGCTGGTCGCCGCAGGATCGCGACATCGTGCGCGACGCCGCCGTGGAGGCGGCACGCTTCGAAGTCACGCTGGCCCGTGAGGATCTGCTCACCAGCGGGCAGGGCATGTGGGAAAATCTGGAGGCCCGCGGGGTGAAGGTCGCACGACTGAACCCTGAGCAGCGCCAGCGCTTTGTCGACGCGACGCGGCCGGTCTATGTGAAGTGGAAGGCGCTGGTCGGGCGCGATCTGGTCGAAAAGGCCGAAGCGGCGGTCCGGGACGAGTCGATCAGCAGCAAGTCGCCGTCGCTTGGGACGCGCAAGTAAGACGCGGGAACGTCGCATTGTCGGCGGTGGCGCGGTGCTTCGGGCGCCTCGGAATCTTCCGATTCACGGCCGTTCGCCATTCCCAAACGACGGCTCGTCGAGGCAAATCTCGGCAGTCTGACGCGCGCCACCCCACCCGAAGCGCTACACTTTACCCCCATGACGCCCTGTCAGTTCAAGGCAGGGCGTCGATTTTCATCATGGGGAATTGCAGTGTCGTCAGAGTACAAAGAAGTCTTTCGTATGAGCATGCCCATTCGCTGGGGCGATATGGACGCCTTCGGGCATGTCAACAACACCGTGTACTTTCGTTACATGGAGCAGGTGCGTATTTCCTGGTTGGAAACGCTGGACATCGCGTCGGAAGAGCGTGATACGGGCGAGGGTCCCGTCATCGTCAATGCCAACATGACGTTCCTGCGTCAATTGCGATATCCCGGCGATATCGAGTGCCGCATGTTTATCGGTGCGCCGGGACGTAGCAGCATCGACACGCGCTTCGAACTGCGCCGCGCCGATACACCGGACATTCTCGTCGCCGAAGGCGGCGCGAAAATCGTCTGGGTGAATTATCAGGCTGAGAAGTCGGTGCCGTTGCCGGAGGCCGTGCGCACGTTGATCGCCGGGGGCTGATGCCGGTCGGCAGGGGGGGCGGCGCAGTGGTTGCCGGTGGCCCCTCGCTGTCGCCTTCGGTGTGGGTGTTTGCGCAGTAGTGTCTGACCCGGAGGTGGCGCTCAGTTGCCGAGCAGGCGTTGCACCAGTTCGGTTGCCGTGCCGGCACCGTATTTCTGCATAAGACGGGCGCGGTAGATATCGACGGTTCGCGGGCTGATCTCGAGAATCTTGCCGATCTGCTTGCTTGTCTTGCCTTGCACCAGTTGCGCGGCGATTTCGCGTTCACGAGCGGTCAGTGCGACGGCGACGCGGCGTGTGGCGGAGATGTCTTCGAAGGTCCAGAGGCCGGCGGCATGCGGATCCTTGACGTCGAGCGAACGGCCCGTGACGTGGCACCAGAACAATTCGCCGTTGGCACGTCGCATGATGCGCTCGTCCGAATAAACGCCTTGCGTGCTCATGATGGGCGGAATGCGTTCGCCGATGCGCTCGAATTCCTTCGGTGACGGATACAGGACCTGGAAAGACTGGCCAATGAGCGTTTCGTGCGCGTAGCCGAAGATCTTGCCGAGTTGGCGGTTGCAGTCCTCGATGATGCGCTGGCGCGAAATGACCAGACCGACGGGGGCGATGTGAAAAGCTGTCTGGTAATCGAACGTCGGCATTGGGGGAGATACGGATCCGGTCGGGTCTCCTGCGTGGGCGCCGCGTGTGGCGGCCCGGTACGCGGGAAGATATGTAATTTCACGTATTGTGCCCCATTTGCGTGCCACCGTAAGCTCTGAGGTTGCATGAGGTGCGTGGTCCGAGGTGTTGGCGGGCCGTCGCAAGCCTCGCAACGCGCGAGTGCGCGGCATAATTTCAATTCTCAACCGAGGGAAAGGGACAAACGATGAACAAGGTATACGCCAGCGCCAAGGAGGCGCTCGCCGGTGTCGTCGCAGACGGGCAAACGCTCGCCGTCGGTGGCTTCGGCCTATGTGGCATTCCGGAGGCCCTGATCGCCGCATTGCGCGACTCGGGCGTCAAGGGGCTCACGTGCATCAGCAACAACGCCGGCGTCGACGGTTTTGGCCTCGGGTTGCTGCTTGAGACGCGTCAGATCAAGAAAATGATCTCGTCGTACGTGGGCGAAAACAAGGAATTCGAGCGTCAGTATCTGGCGGGCGAACTCGAACTTGAATTCACGCCGCAAGGCACGCTGGCCGAGAAGTTGCGCGCTGGCGGTGCCGGTATTCCGGCATTCTTTACGAAAACGGGCGTGGGCACTGTGGTTGCCGAAGGCAAGGACACGCGCGAGTTCGACGGCGAGACATACGTCATGGAGCGCTCGCTGCGCGCCGACGTGGCGCTGGTCAAAGCCGCCAAGGCCGACCGTGCAGGCAACCTCGTGTTCAACCGCACCGCCCGCAACTTCAATCCGATGGCTGCCATGGCCGGCAAGATCACTATCGTCGAAGTCGAGGAACTGGTCGAAACCGGCGCAATCGATCCGGACGACGTGCATCTGCCGGGGATCTTCGTTCAGCGCATTGTGCTGAACGCACATCCGGAGAAACGCATCGAACAACGCACGGTACGTGCCAAGTAAGCGCCGAGATCAAGGAGATAACCATGGCATGGAATCGTGATGAAATGGCTGCGCGCGCGGCGCGAGAGCTCGAAGACGGCTTTTACGTGAACCTCGGCATCGGTTTGCCCACGCTGGTGGCGAATCATGTGCCGGAAGGCATGGAAGTTTGGCTGCAATCGGAAAACGGCCTGCTCGGCATCGGTCCGTTCCCGACCGAAGACGAAGTCGACGCCGACATGATCAACGCCGGCAAGCAGACGGTGACGACGCTCCCGGGCTCGTCGATTTTTTCGTCGGCCGATTCGTTCGCGATGATCCGCGGAGGTCACATCAATCTGGCGATTCTCGGGGCGATGCAGGTCAGCGAAAAGGGCGACCTTGCGAACTGGATGATCCCGGGCAAGATGATCAAGGGCATGGGCGGTGCGATGGACCTCGTCGCAGGCGTCGGTCGCGTGGTGGTGCTCATGGAGCATGTGGCCAAGGGCGATGCACACAAGATCCTCAAGGCCTGCGATCTGCCGCTCACCGGCGTGGGCGTGGTCAATCGCATCATTACCGACTTCGGTGTGATCGATATCACGCCGGACGGCCTGAAGGTCGTCGAACTGGCACCGGGCGTAACGAAGGAAGAAATCTCGCAGAAGACCGGCGCACAGCTCGATACGAGCGCTGTCTGAGGTCGATGCGATGGCCGCCGATGCCCGGGTTGCCGTGCGATGCGCGGCACCGATTTGCTGAGGATGACCTGGGCCGTTGAACCCGGTCGTCGATGATGTAGGAAGTTGGTCTGTGCGAGATAAAACGGGCGGAGAGTTTCTCCGCCCGTTTGTCTTGATGGGCAGCAGTGTTGGTTAGCGGGTGAAATGCCGCGTCAATGCCCTCGTTGCCCTTGTCGCTGCCTTTGTCTCTTTACTGCGCAGTCCAGCCACCGTCCATGTTCCATGCGGCACCGCGCACTTGCGCGGCGGCGTCGCTGCACAGGAAGACGGCGAGCGCCCCGAGCTGCTCGGGCGTGACGAATTCCCCGGAAGGTTGCTTCTCGCCGAGCAGCGAGCGCTTGGCTTCATCCCCTGACAGCTTGTCGCGGGCGGCGCGGTCGTCCACCTGCTTTTGCACGAGCGGCGTGAGCACGAAGCCCGGGCAGATCGCGTTAGCCGTCACGCCGGTCTGCGCATTTTCCAGCGCTGTGACCTTCGTCAGGCCAACAATGCCGTGCTTGGCTGCGACGTACGCCGACTTGCCCGTCGAGCCAACGAGTCCGTGGACCGACGCGATGTTGATGATGCGTCCCCAGTTGCGCGTGCGCATGCCGGGCAAGGCAAGTCGCGTGGTGTGGAAGGCAGACGTCAGGTTGATGGCGATGATCGCGTCCCATCGGTCCGTCGGAAAATCCTGAATTTCCGCGACGTGCTGAATGCCTGCGTTGTTGACCAGAATGTCCACGCCGCCGAACGCCGACTCGGCGTATTGCATCATCGCCTCGATCTCGCTTGCGCGGCTCATGTCGGCACCGTGATAACCGACTTGTGTGCCCGTATGGCCCGCCTTCGCTGCGGCATCCGTAATGGCCTTGCGTGCAGCGTCTGCGTCGCCGAAGCCATTCGCGATGAGGGTGGCGCCTTGTGCCGCGAGCGCTTGTGCCATGCCCAGACCGATACCGCTGGTCGAGCCGGTCACGAGGGCGATTTTTCCTTTCAGCATTGCATCGTCTCCGTGCGGGAGGAGGGTGGGGGAGGAATACGATGTCGACGAGCGTGGCCCGCGAACTGCGGTTTGATGCGGCTCATGAGTGGCCTCATTCTAGCTTACGGTTTGCGGCAAGCGCGGTAGAATTCGAGTCTGGAAACCGATCCGATGAGTCTGCCATGCCGAGTCACGCGCCGCGTCTGTCGAACGTTCAGTGTCTGAGTCCTTCCGGGCTGCATCGCATGGCCTATGCCGAGTGGGGGGATCCCGAGAACCCTCGTGTGTTGGTCTGCGTGCACGGGCTCACGCGCAGCGGTCGCGATTTTGACGCGCTGGCGAATGCGTTCGCAAACGACTACCGTGTGGTGTGCCCCGATGTGGTGGGGCGCGGCCAGTCGTCGTGGTTGCTGAATCCCGCGGGTTATGTTGTTCCGCAATACGTAGCGGACATGGTGACGCTTATCGCCCGTCTCGGCGTCGCGACCGTCGACTGGTTCGGTACGTCGATGGGCGGCCTCATCGGCATGGGACTCGCGGGGCTGCCGGATACGCCGATTCGTAGCCTGCTGCTCAACGACGTGGGGCCGCATATAGATGCGCCAGCCCTTGCGCGCATCGGGCAGTATGTTGGTATTCCGAAGCGATTCGCATCGATCGACGAAGGCGCAGATTACCTCTGGTCGATCTCGTCGGCGTTCGGGCCGCATACCCGGCAGGAGTGGCTTGCGTTGAGCGAGCCGTTGCTCAAGGCGGACGGCGACGGCTATGTGCTGCGTTACGATCCGTCGATCGGGGCGGCTTTTTCGGCTGTGACGCCGGAGGCCATTGCGGCAGGAGAGGCCATGCTCTGGGCGTCGCTTGCTGCGTTCCCGGGGCGGACATTGATCGTGCGGGGCGAGCAGTCGGACCTGCTTTCGCGCACGACGCTCGAGCAGATGCTGGCGCACGCGCAACACGCGCGCGCCGTTGAAATTCCCGGCGTGGGACACGCGCCGACCTTTGTGCATGCGGATCAGATCGAGATCGCACGCCGATTTTATGAGGGATATGCCGACTGAGACGCGTCCGTGCGACGTGGCGTGGCGGTAGATCCAGAGTCAAAAGAACACCAGGAGTCTTACATCATGGCAGTACAACGTTTCTACGTCGAAAAGCGCTGGTCGGACATGGCTGTGCACAATGGCACCGTCTATCTCGCCGGTCAGACCCCCGACGATCGTTCGCAGGATATGGCGGGTCAGACGCGTCAGGTGCTCGCGCACATCGACCGGCTGCTCGGCGAAGCAAACAGCGACAAGTCGCTCATCCTGTCCTGTCAGATCTTCATCTCGGACATGAAGTACTTCGGTGAAATGAATCAGGTGTGGGACGAGTGGGTGCCCGCAGGCAATGCACCCCCGCGTGCTACGGTGCAGGCGTTGCTCGCCGACCCTGCCATGCTTGTTGAAATCGTGGTTGTGGCAGCTCAGCGCGAAAGCTGAGTGCTCGACCCGCAACATCCGGGGCGCTGGTCGCCCCGCGTTCCGACATGAACCAACATCAAGCACCGACATCCACTGAGTCGCCTCCGACGCCGGGTGTGGGTGATGCATCATTGCCCGCCACCCTGGACGACGCACTTGCATTCGCCGCGACGCTGTGCGGCGAGCAGGTTCTCTCGTCAGGCGAACCGATCATGGCGCACGCGCGCGGCATGATGGCGATTCTCGATACGCTACGCGTGGACGAAGCGACGCACCAGGCGGCGGCGCTCTTTTCGGCCGTCGAATTTCTCCCCGATCCGCAAGCGACGTTGACGCAGAAGTTCGGCGCCGAAGTCGCCGCGCTCGTGATCGATGTGCGCAAGTTGCAGCGGCTCTCGGGCGCCGGCGCGCGCGCCGCGCAGGCGATGCCCTCCGATGGCCGCGATCGCGACGCCACCGCCGAGCGAAAGTCGCAGGTCGAAGGGCTGCGCAAGATGCTGCTGGCGTTTGCACAGGACATTCGCGTTGTGATGATCCGGCTGGCGTCACGTCTGCAATCGCTGCGGTGGTATGCGGCCGAGAAAAAGGCGCCGCCCGAAGAGATGCCGCACGAGGTGCTGGAAATCTATGCGCCGCTGGCCAATCGGCTCGGTATCTGGCAACTGAAGTGGGAGCTTGAAGACCTCGCGTTCCGTTTCCTGGAGCCGGTCACCTACAAGCAGATCGCCAAGCTGCTGGAGGAAAAGCGCGTCGAGCGTCAGACCTTTATTGAAGGGGCGATCCAGCGGCTCCAGGACGAACTGTCGCGTGCGGGCGTCAAGGCCGAAGTGTCGGGGCGGCCGAAGCACATCTACAGCATCTGGAAGAAGATGCGCGGCAAGGCGGTCGATTTTGCCGAGCTTTACGATGTTCGGGCGTTTCGCGTGATCGTCGACGACATCAAGGATTGCTACACGGTGCTGGGCATTGTCCACAACCTGTGGCAACCGATTCCAAAAGAATTCGACGACTACATTTCGCGTCCGAAACCGAACGGCTACAAGTCGCTGCATACGGTCGTCATCGGCGACGACGGCCGTGCGTTCGAAGTGCAGATTCGCACGAACGAGATGCACCATTTCGCCGAGTACGGCATTGCGGCGCACTGGCGCTACAAGGAAGCCGGGCAGCGGGGTTACGGTGGTGCGTTTTCGGCGAGCGACGCTTACGACGAGAAGATCGCGTGGCTGCGTCAGCTGCTCGCGTGGAAGGACGACGTCGCCGATACCGTGGGTGCCGAGGCTGCCGCGCAGCCGTGGGAGCAGCTCAAGCGCGCGACGATCGACGATCACATCTACGTGCTCACGCCGCAAGCGCGGGTGATTGCGCTGCCGCAAGGAGCGACGCCGGTCGACTTCGCTTATCACCTGCATTCGGAGCTGGGGCACCGGTGTCGCGGCGCGCGTGTCGACGGTGCGATGGTGCCGCTCAATACGCCGTTGCAAAATGGGCAGACGGTCGAGATCGTCACGGTCAAGCAGGGTGGTCCGTCGCGGGACTGGCTCAATTCGCAACTCGGGTATTTACAAAGCCATCGGGCGCGTCAGAAGGTGCGTCAGTGGTTCAACGCCATCGACCTCGAAGAGACGATCGCGCACGGTCGCACGATCATCGACAAGACGTTGCAACGCGAGGGCAAGACGTCCGTCAACCTTGAAGAGCTGGCTGCGCGTTTGGGTTTTCGCGCGCCAGACGATCTCTACGCGTCGATCGGCAAAGACGAATTTAGCCTGCGGCACGTCGAGCAGGCACTCTCGGGCAATCAGCCGGGGCCCGAGCCGAAGGACGACGACACGGTTGTCGCGAAGAAGAGTCTCCATACGAGTGTTGCGCAGGGGGCGAAGAGCGGGGTGCTGGTGGTGGGTGTCGGCGCCTTGCTGACGCAATTGGCCAAGTGCTGCCGCCCCGCGCCTCCGGATCCGATCGTGGGTTTTGTCACCCGGGGCAAGGGCGTGTCGATTCATCGTCAGGATTGCAGCAGTTTCCAGTCGATGAAGGCGCGCGCGCCCGAGCGGGTGATTCAGACGGCGTGGTCGTCCGACGTGCTAGAAGGGCGCGGCGTTGCGGCTTACCCGGTCAATATCCAGATCGAGGCGACGGACCGTCAGGGTTTGCTGCGCGATATTTCCGAAGTGTTTTCGCGGGAAAAGCTAAACGTGACGGGCGTCAGCACGCAATCGCGCGGTGCACAGGCGTTCATGCAGTTCACGGTCGAGGTGCGCGACGGTGGGCAGTTGCAGCGCGCCCTGGCGCAGCTGAACGGCGTGACGGGCGTGGTGTCGTCGCGCAGGCGTTAACGTGGCTGTTGGCGGTGAGCGCTCCCGGGGGATTGTCCGGGGCTCGCCGCGGGCAGCGCGACGCGTCCGCCGACGTCGTGACCCCCGCACGAAAGCCTTGATTGATGCGCGGTTTTTCGTCGGCAGACACAATAATCGCTTGGCGATGTGCCGAAACCTTGCTAGAATCTCGTTCTCTTGCAGTAGGCTCGTAGCTCAGCTGGTTAGAGCACCACCTTGACATGGTGGGGGTCGTTGGTTCGAGTCCAATCGAGCCTACCAACGAAATTTAATGCATTACAGTCCGCGAAGCCCCGCAGACACAGGCGCTGGAAAACACTCATGTTGAAGACTGCCCGAACTTTCACAGTAGTGAAGGTGCGACGTTAAGTCGAGGGTGTTTTTCGTCTGGATGCAAGGAATGAAGAGACGGCCTCGACGACAGTCGAGGCCGTTTTTTTTCGTGGTTTGCCGCGTGGCGTGGGCCGCGCGTGACGTTTTTGCGCATGGGAGTGCGACATGATTTCGGTACGTTTGCCTGACGGTTCGCAACGCCAGTACGAAGCCCCGCTGACGGTGGCGCAAGTCGCCGGTTCGATCGGCACGGGGCTGGCCAAGGCTGCCCTGGCGGGCCGCGTCGACGGCAAGCTGGTCGATACGTCCTATCTGATCGATCACGACGTGAGTCTCGCTATCGTCACGGACAAGGATGCCGACGGCCTCGACGTCATTCGTCACTCGACGGCTCACTTGCTGGCGTATGCCGTGAAGGAGCTGTTCCCCGAGGCGCAGGTCACGATCGGTCCTGTCATCGAAAACGGCTTCTACTACGACTTCTCCTTCCATCGCGCTTTCACGCCGGAAGATCTCGAAGCCATCGAGAAGAAGATGCACGAACTCGCCAAGAAGGACGAGCCGGTGACGCGCGAAGTGCTGTCGCGCGACGACGCCGTGCGTCTGTTCCTCTCGATGGGTGAAAAGTACAAGGCCGAAATCATCGAATCGATCCCGGCGACGGACGAAATCGGTCTGTACCGCGAAGGCAAGTTCGTCGATCTGTGCCGTGGTCCGCACGTTCCGTCGACTGGCAAGCTCAAGGTCTTCAAGCTGATGAAGGTGGCTGGTGCCTACTGGCGCGGCGACGCGAAGAACGAGCAGCTTCAGCGCATTTACGGCACGGCCTGGACGAAGAAGGAAGACCAGGACGCGTATCTGCACATGCTCGAAGAAGCCGAAAAGCGCGATCACCGCAAGCTCGGCCGCGCGCTCGATTTCTTCCATATGCAGGAAGAAGCGCCGGGCCTCATCTTCTGGCACCCGAAGGGCTGGACGCTCTGGCAGCAGGTCGAGCAATACATGCGCCGCGTCTACCGTAACAACGGCTACCAGGAAGTGAAAGGTCCGCAGATTCTCGACCGCTCGCTGTGGGAAAAGTCGGGGCACTGGGAGAACTACAAGGACAACATGTTCACGACGGAATCGGAGAACCGCGCCTACGCGCTCAAGCCGATGAACTGTCCGGGACACGTCCTGATTTTCAACTCGGCGCTGCACAGCTACCGCGATCTGCCGCTGCGTTACGGCGAGTTCGGTCAGTGCCATCGCAATGAACCGTCGGGCGGCCTGCACGGCCTGATGCGCGTGCGCGGCTTCACGCAGGACGACGGCCACATCTTCTGCACGGAAGACCAGATCCTCGACGAATGCGTGAACTACACGGCGCTGCTGCACGCGGTCTATAAGGATTTCGGCTTCACGGACATGATCTACAAGGTCGCAACGCGCCCTGAGCATCGTGTCGGTTCGGACGAAAATTGGGATAAGGCCGAATTCGCGCTGATGGAATCGCTGCGTCGCTCGGGCTGCGAATTCGTGATCGCCGAGGGTGATGGCGCATTCTACGGCCCGAAGATCGAGTACACGCTCAAGGATGCGCTCGGCCGTCAGTGGCAATGTGGCACGATGCAGGTCGATTTCTCGATGCCGGAGCGTCTGGACGCCGAGTATGTGGCCGAAGACAACAGCCGCAAGCGTCCGGTGATGCTTCACCGCGCAATCCTGGGCTCGCTCGAGCGTTTTATCGGGATTCTGATCGAGCACCATGCTGGTGCATTGCCTCTCTGGCTGGCGCCGGAGCAGGTGATCGTGATGAATGTCTCGGAAAAAACGGCCGATTACGCCCAGGAAGTGACGAAAAAGTTGAAAGAACAAGGGCTTAGGGCTCGGGGCGATTTGCGCAACGAGAAAATTAGCTATAAAATACGCGAGCACTCTTTGCAGAAAGTTCCCTATCTCGTGGTAGTGGGGGACAAAGAGCAGGAGGGGAATACGGTAGCCGTGCGTGCCCGTGGCGGCGTGGATCTGGGTGTGATGCCCGTTGACGCGCTCATCGAACGTCTTGCGCAAGAATGCGCATCGTTCCAATAACGCCTGTCGGACAGCGCGGCTAAATTTTTGACTTTTTTCGAGGATAAGCAACATCGCTACCGATAAGTCGCATCGCATCAACGGCGAGATTACTGCGCCCGAAGTGCGTCTAAATGGCGTCGACAACGAGCCGCTCGGCATTGTGAAACTGGCAGAAGCTTTCCGTCTGTCCGAAGAGGCTGATGTCGATCTGGTGGAAATTGCACCGACCGCGAATCCGCCGGTTTGCCGTCTGATGGACTACGGCAAATTCAAGTATTCGGAACAGAAGAAAGCGCACGAGAACAAGCAGAAGCAGAAGGTTATCCAGACCAAGGAAGTCAAGTTCCGGCCTGGTACCGACGACGGTGACTACAACGTCAAGTTGCGCAATCTGAAGCGTTTCCTTGAAGACGGTGACAAGACCAAGATCACGCTGCGATTCCGCGGCCGTGAGATGGCCCACCAGGAAATCGGCGCTCGTATGCTGGAACGTCTGAAGTCCGATCTCGAAGAGTTCGGCCAGCCGGAACAGATGCCGAAGATGGAAGGCCGTCAGATGATCATGGTCATCGCGCCGAAGAAGAAATAATGCCGTGGCGGTGTCGAACGATGCCGCCGGGCAGCAAAGAATTGCCGCCGCCGCCCGTTAAGGGCGCGGCAGCGATGCAGGGTGCCGTCCGGCCCTGAAAATAAGTGGTCTCAGGTTCTAAAAGGGGCGCGATTTTGGCGTCACACCTGTGATCATGTTAAAAACCCTGGAGTTTTTCATGCCTAAGATGAAAACCAAGAGCGGTGCCAAGAAGCGCTTTCGCGTGCGTCCTGGCGGTACCGTCAAGCGTGGTCAGGCCTTCAAGCGTCACATTCTGACGAAGAAGACCACCAAGAATAAGCGTCACCTGCGCGGTGCCGTCGGCGTTCATGAGTCTGATCTGAACTCCGTACGCGCAATGCTGCCCTTCGCTTAAACCCCGACTTAGATAGGAGAGAAACATGCCTCGAGTCAAACGTGGGGTCACCGCACGGGCCCGCCATAAGAAAGTCATCGCAGCAGCCAAGGGTTTCCGCGGCCGCCGCAATAACGTCTTCCGCATCGCCAAGCAAGCGGTCATGCGCGCTGGGCAATACGCCTACCGCGATCGCCGTAACAAGAAGCGCGTGTTCCGCGCCTTGTGGATTGCGCGTATCAATGCAGGTGTGCGTCAGCACGGTATGACCTACAGCGTGTTCATCGCTGGTCTGAAGAAGGCCTCGATCGAACTCGACCGCAAGGTGCTGTCCGACATGGCCATCAACGACAAGCCGGCATTTGCCGCGATTGTCGCTCAGGTGAAAGCCGCCGTCGCAGCCTAAGCTGTAGTTAGCGTATAGCGCGTTTTAATGCGCGCCGTTCGCCAAAAGGGGGCTCTCATCGGAGCCCCCTTTTGTTTTTCGCTTGCCTTTCCGCTTGTTTTCGCTGGTACACGCGGCCATTCCGACTGCCTAACTTGAGTCTGTAGCATATGGATCTGGAACTTATCGTCAGCGAAGCGCAGCGTGCGTTCGCCGCCGCTCCCGACGCCGCCGCGCTGGAAAACGAGAAAGCCCGCTTTCTCGGCAAGACTGGCCAACTGACCGAGTTGCTCAAGGGCCTCGGCAAGCTTGATCCCGAAACGCGCAAGACCGAAGGCGCTCGGATCAACGCGGCCAAGCAACAGATCGAAGGCGCTTTGCAGGCGCGCCGCCAGGCCATGGCCGACGCGCTGCTCGATGCGCGCCTGTCCGCCGAGGCTATCGACGTCACGCTGCCCGGCCGAGGCCTGGGCGCTGGCAGTCTGCACCCCGTGCTCACTACCTGGGAGCGCGTCGAACAGATTTTCCGTTCCATCGGGTTCGACGTGGCCGACGGCCCCGAGATCGAAACCGACTGGTTCAACTTCACTGCCCTGAACAGCCCCGAGAACCATCCGGCGCGTTCGATGCAGGACACCTTCTACGTCGAAGGCAATGACGATGCGGGCAAGCCGTTGCTGCTGCGCACGCACACGAGCCCGATGCAGGTGCGCTATGCGCGCATGAACAAGCCACCGATCAAGGTCATCGCGCCGGGACGTACGTATCGTGTCGATTCCGATGCGACGCACTCGCCGATGTTCCATCAGGTCGAGGGGCTGTGGATCGCCGAAGACATCAGCTTCGCCGACCTGAAAGGCGTGTACACCGACTTCCTGCGCAAGTTCTTCGAGCGCGACGACATTCAGGTGCGTTTCCGCCCGTCGTACTTCCCGTTCACGGAGCCGTCCGCCGAAATCGACATGCAGTTCGAGACCGGCAAGAACGCCGGCAAGTGGCTGGAGATTTCGGGATCGGGGCAGGTGCATCCGTCAGTGGTCCGTAATATGGGTCTCGACCCCGAGCGCTACATCGGTTTCGCGTTTGGCTCGGGTCTGGAGCGCCTGACGATGCTGCGCTACGGCGTGCAGGATCTGCGTCTGTTCTACGAGAACGATCTGCGCTTCCTGCGCCAATTCATGTAATCGATGCCGTGGGCCCTGGCTGGCGCGCAAAGCCGCTGCCGCCGGGCTTTCGGAAGTGAAGACTTAACTGCGAGCGAACTGATCCATGCAATTCTCTGAATCGTGGCTGCGTACCCTGGTCGACCCGGATTTGTCGACGGACGCGTTGGCGCACGCCCTGACGATGTCCGGGCTCGAAGTCGAGGAAACCGATCCCGTCGCCCCGCCGTTTACCGGCGTGGTCGTGGCCAAGGTGCTCGAAGTCGCCCGTCACCCGGATGCTGACCGTCTGAACGTCTGCCAGGTCGATGCAGGCACCGGCGAGACGCTCACGATCGTGTGCGGCGCGCCGAACGTGGCGCCGGGTATCAAGGTGCCGTGCGCTACCGTCGGTGCGGCTTTGCCGCCGGCGGAGGCGGGTGGGGCACCGTTCCAGATCAAGATCGGCAAGCTGCGCGGCGTGCAAAGCTTCGGCATGCTGTGTTCGGCCCGTGAGCTGAAGCTCTCGGAAGATCACGCCGGACTGATGATCCTGCCGGAAGATGCACCGGTCGGCATGAACATCCGCGAGTATCTCGATCTCGACGACACGATCTTCGTCGTCAAGCTCACCCCGAACAAGGCTGACTGCTTGTCGCTGCTCGGCGTTGCCCGTGAAGTCGCGGCGATTACCGGCGCACCGCTCAAGGATCTGCCGGGGCAGGGCGCACAGGCGTCGACCATCGCCGACACGCTGCCGGTGCGTATCAGCTCGCCGGACGGTTGTGGACGCTTCGGTGGCCGCATCATCCGTCGCGTGAACGCTGCGGCACCGTCGCCGCGCTGGATGGTGGAGCGCCTGGAGCGCGCCGGTCAGCGCAGCATCTCGGCGCTCGTCGACATCACCAACTATGTGATGCTCGAACTGGGCCAGCCCTTGCACGTCTACGATCTGAATCGCCTGCAAGGCGGCATCGACGTGCGCTTCGGTCGCGCGGGCGAGACGCTCAAGCTGCTCAACGAGCAGACGGTCACGCTCGACGAGACGACCCTCGCGATCACCGACGCCAGCGGCCCGATCGGCCTCGCCGGCATCATGGGCGGCGATTCGACGAAGGCAGGACTCGAGACGCAGAACATCTTCCTGGAAGGTGCGTTCTTCTTCCCGCAAGCCATTCAGGGGCGTGCTCGCAAGTACAACTTCACCAGCGATGCGTCGCATCGCTTCGAGCGTGGCGTCGACTTCGCCGGCAATGTGCGCGCGCTTGAGCGCGCCACGCAACTTGTCCTCGACATCTGTGGGGGGCAGGCCGGTCCGCTGGAAGATCAGATCGCGAAGCTGCCTGAGCGTCAGCCGGTGAAGATGCGTGTGGCCCGTGCCGTCAAGATTCTCGGCGTGCCGGTCTCCGAGCAGGAAATGAGCGCAATCTTCACGCGTCTCGGCCTGGCGTTCACGTTGACGGACGGTGTGTTCGAGGTCACGCCGCCGTCGTACCGTTTCGATATCGAGATCGAAGAGGATCTGATCGAAGAGATTGCACGCATTTACGGTTTCGACCGTATTCCGGCCAATCCGCCGGTGGCCGCGAGCGAAATGCGTCCGACGCAGGAAAGCCGTCGTTCGCAGCATGCCGTGCGTCACGCCGTGGCCGCGCGCGACTATCACGAGACGGTCGGTTTCAGCTTCGTGGACGTGGAATGGGAAGCCGACTTTGCGGGCAACGACAATCCGATAAAGTTGCTGAATCCGATCGCGAGTCACCTCGCCGTGATGCGCTCGACACTTATCGGCAGCCTGATCGCGACGGCGCGTTACAACCTGAATCGCAAAGCATCGCGCGTTCGCGTGTTCGAAATCGGTCGCACCTATCACCGTGACAACACGGTGGCGTCCGGCGAACTGAGTGTGGGTGGGTATCGTCAGCCGTTGACCGTGGCGGCGCTGGCTTACGGTCCCGTGCTCGAAGAGCAGTGGGGCGCAGCGGCGCGTCAGGTCGACTTCTTCGACGTGAAGGGTGACCTCGAAGCGCTGCTGGCACCGCGCGCCGCGCGATTCGTGAAGGCTGAGCATCCGGCGTTGCACCCGGGACGAAGTGCTGCGATAGAAGTGGACGGCAAGCGTGTTGGCTTCATCGGCGAGCTGCATCCGCGCTGGCAGCAGAAGTACGACCTGCCGCAGGCACCGGTGCTGTTCGAGATCGAGGCCGAAGCACTGTTCGGTCGTGACGTTGCGAGCTACGAGGACATTTCGAAGTTCCCGCCGGTCACGCGTGACCTCGCGTTGGTGGTCGATCAGGCACAGCCGGTGCAGGTGCTGCTCGATGCGATGCTGGCTGCACGTCATGACGATCCGGCATGCAGCGTGGTGCAGTCGGTGCGCCTGTTCGACGAGTTCCGGCCCAAGGCGGGTGCGGCTTCGGGCTCCCTGGGAGCCCAGGACAAAAGCGTGGCGTTTCGTGTTACTCTGCAAGACCCCTCGGGTACGTTGCAAGACGAGACGGTCCAGGGCGCCATTAACGCACTGGTACAACGGGTAGAAGGGTTCGGCGCACGTTTGCGCGCTTAAAACTCAGTAGAAAAATCCGGGTGCGAGTGGGTTATCGCACTGTCATCGCCATCGCGTGGGACGTATGAACGAAATGAATCCTGGTGAATTTGAAGCCATGCTCGCGGCGCAGCGCATTGCGTTGGGTCGCGGCGAAGTGAACGAGGTCT
The DNA here is from genome assembly GCF_000972785.3 of Pandoraea oxalativorans. Lineage (NCBI taxonomy): Bacteria > Pseudomonadati > Pseudomonadota > Betaproteobacteria > Burkholderiales > Burkholderiaceae > Pandoraea > Pandoraea oxalativorans. Next base: position 3,305,557 of record NZ_CP011253.3, on the reverse strand, counting down.
CGACCGAGGCGCCGACGCTGACCAAGGCCGAACTGGCCGAGTTGCTGTTCGAGCATGTGGGCCTGAATAAGCGCGAAGCGAAGGATATGGTCGAGGCGTTCTTCGAGTCGATCCGCGACGCGCTCGAATCGGGTGACAGCGTCAAGCTCTCCGGCTTCGGTAACTTCCAACTGCGCGACAAGCCGCAACGCCCGGGTCGGAATCCGAAGACGGGCGAAGCGATTCCGATTGCCGCGCGCCGTGTCGTGACTTTCCACGCCAGCCAGAAGCTCAAGACGATGGTCGAGTCCGGCGTACTGAGCAAGTAATTCCCCCGGCCGCCGCATTCTGTGGCGGCCGTTGGTTTTTCGTCCGCAATTTAACCGTCGTCCCATTCCGCTAACGCCGCGATGGATCACGTTGCCTTGCCGCCGATTCCCGCCAAGCGTTACTTCACCATCGGTGAGGTGAGCGAGCTATGTGGTGTCAAACCGCATGTGCTGCGCTATTGGGAGCAAGAGTTTACGCAACTGCGCCCGGTCAAGCGGCGCGGCAACCGGCGGTACTACCAACATCACGAAGTCCTGCTGATCCGGCGAATCCGGGAGCTGCTCTATGAGCAGGGCTTCACGATCAATGGTGCACGCAATCGTCTCGAAGCCGACACGCCGCGCGGCGCGCGCACTTCGGCGGCTACCGCTGGCGCTCAGGTGGATGCGTCGACCTCCGGCGAGCCGGGCGACGCGGCACTCGATGTCGACGATCTGCGCCGCCGTATCGAATCCGTCATCGATCTGCTGAAGTCCTGAGCGGTCCTCGCACTTCCGATCCCCCTCGTCACCACCGTCCGCCCGACTTCGGGATTCTCCTAATACGGCGGTGGCCGAAACTTCCGTAATCCGAGATATGGCACGCTGCGAGGCGGGGGCGCGCTCGTCTGGCCGGATGAACTTCATACATCCCCGGATTGAGACGACGCCGAACGACTTCCGGGGGCGCTGGGATTGCCTTACACTTGCCGGAAACTACGACGCCCGACAGCGGCGTCCCTCGATCCTCTTGAAAACCGGGCCAACACCGACCTTTTCGCGCGGGGGCGCGAAGGCTGAAAGGATCTCGACCTATGGCGGAACCGAGCATGACGGGCGCGCGACACGGGCGTTGGGCGACTTCCTATCGCTCTATCGTCGCAATCCTGATTTTCGGTTTTCTGATCCTTGTCCTTCTGTGGACGGCGGTGCTCTGGCGCATCTCCATCGAGCACAAAGCCATTCTGCGCGACACGGCGGCTTCCGCATCGACCGTCGCGACCGCCCTCGAACAACAGACGCTGCGTGCGATTCGCCAGGTCGACCAGATCACCCGCTTCGTGAAATACGAGTACGAGCGCCGTCGCGGCGACTTCGATCTGAAGCAGGCGCTGACCGAGGGGACCGTCGCCGAGCGCTTCATGGTGCTCGTGAGCCTGACGGACGCGAGCGGCAACGTGGTCGCCGCCACGATGCCGGGCGGTGCGGGGGTGAGCATCGCAGATCGCGAGCATTTTCGTGTGCATCTCGACGACGAGAGCGACGGCCTCTACATCAGCCATCCGGTATTCGGGCGTGTGTCTCGCAAGTGGGTGCTTCAGTTCAGCCGTCGCCTAAATCATCCTGACGGCACCTTCGCGGGCGTCGTGGTGGTCTCGCAGGAGCCGAGCTACTTCACGTCCGACTTCTACACGAATGCCGTGCTCGGGCAGTACGGCCAGATTGCCGTGATTGCCGACGACGGCGCGTTGCTCGCGCGCAGTACCGGGGCGAGCGTCGCCATCACCGGCACTGGCGAGTTGCCTCCGTTCGCGGCAGAGCAACGGAATTCCGGTTTGCAGCGCGACCCGATCGACGGTGTCGAGCGCGTCGTCGCCTATCGGCATTTGCGTGATTATCCGCTGGCCGTGCAGGTCGGCTTGTCGCTCGACGAGGAACTGTCCGAATATCGTCACGTTGAACGCGTCTATCTGACGATGGCGACGTTTATCTCGGTGGCGCTTGTCGTCTTCTTCGCGCTCATTGCGTATCTGATGCAACGTCTGATCGGCCGTGATCAGCAGCTCACGCGCCTGATCTCATACGACGCACTGACTGGCCTGCCGAATCGTTACGCGCTGATGGAGTCGTTGCGCCGGGCATTGTCCGTGCCGGATCGGCTCGGCAAGGTCGCGCTGCTGCACATCGATCTCGACAATTTCAAGAGCGTGAACGACACGCTCGGTCACTCCCAGGGCGACGAAATCATCCGTCAGGTCTCGGAGCGGTTTATTCCGCGTATGCCGGCCGGGGCAATGCTCGCCCGCTTCGCTGGCGACGAGTTCATGGTGTTGCTCGAAGGCGACGGTGCACCCGATCAGGCCGAACCGCTGGGGGAGACGTTGCTGGCCGCGCTTAAGTCGCCGATGGTGGCCGACGGCACGTCGTTCGCGTTGCACGCCAGCATCGGCGTGACGTTCTGGTCGAAGCCGGAAGAGACCGAGGCGGATCTCATCAAGAAGGCGGATCTGGCCATGTATGCCGCGAAAGAGGCGGGCAAGAGCGTTGTGCGTGTCTATTCGCAGCAAATGACGCATCAGGCGCACCAGCTTGTCGTGTGGGAGCGCCAGATGGAGCAGGCGCTGGCCAATGGCGAGTTCTTCCTCGCCTATCAGCCGATCATCTCGCTGGGTAGCGATTGCATATGCGGCATGGAAGCGCTGATTCGCTGGCGTCATCCGGAGCGCGGCATTCTCAGCGCGGGCGAGTTCATCCCGCTGGCGGAGACGACCGGGCAGATCGTGGCCATCGGCGAATTCGCGCTCACGCAAGCCTGTCGCCAGCTCGTGGCGTGGCGCGGCACGCCGATGGGGTCGCTGCGACTGGCAGTGAATGTCTCGTCCGTGCAGTTCTGGCGAGGCGACATCGGCGAACTCGTTGAGCGTCTCGTGAAGGAGTACGCGATCGAGCCCCATCGCCTGGAACTGGAGATCACGGAATCGGTGATGGTGAAGAATCCGGCGCTCGTGGAAATGAAGATCGAGCAGTTCAAACGCGCGGGCTTGCGCATTGCGCTGGACGATTTCGGCACGGGTTACTCGTCGTTGTCCTATCTGACGCGCTTCCCCGTCGATACGCTCAAGGTCGACCGATCGTTTGTCGAATCGATTCCCGATTCTTCTCGGTCGTGTCTGATGATTTCGAACATCGTCAATATTGCGCGCTCCCTGGGCATCGATCTGATTGTCGAAGGTGTGGAAAACGAGCGTCAGCTCGATTGGCTTCGTCATTTTGTGCCACTAAGTGCGCAGGGCTATTTGTTTTCCCGACCGGTGGAAATCGAACGACTGGATTTGCTAATTGCCCGATTCGGTATTTGCCAATAAAGACGAAGTAAATGGGAAACACCAGAACGAGCTAGTTAATAGGTTAAATAGCTATACATAATAAATCCACGATCAGAAGGTTTTCGTACGGCAGGATCGTCGGAGTACTATAGAATCATCGGGTTCTCGCGGTGATTCCGAAACGCATGAACGGATGGCCGTACGCCCCAACCGGCATTAGACCGGGGCAGGGAGCGGGGCTGTCAACGGCCTGCCATTGTCGGGGTGGACAATGGCGTGGCAACAGGGATCCGAAGGCACGGGGCGCGACAAGCCGAGGGTCGGAAACGAGGGAAAGAGTTTGACGCGCAGACCAGAATTGGCGGGAATTCGCTGGCACGACGAATGCCGGTCGCGACCAGAAGTTCTGTCCGGGGAAGTGACAGAAGCGCGATTTCGATTGAAGCGGGTACTTTGCCAACGTAACAAGTGAAAAATATTAGAACGAGCGTTTGATTTTCGGATGAGGATAAGGCATTGGCTTTATGCCGCCTGTGTCTCGGTCGGCGTGCTGGTCGCCTGCTGGGTTGCGGCGGATCGCACTGCCACGTCGCTGGTGGGCGATAAGCTTGCGCAAAGCGTCGACGCCGGGCAAATCGTTGCCGACCGGGTCGCCGACGGCATGGTGCACGCCATCAACACGGATTTGTCGATGGTGCGCGCGATTCCCTCGACGCTGGCCGATGTCGACTTGCTGCGCGAGGTCGTGCCCGCGGCGGGTGGCAAGCCGGCTGCGGCGGATGTCGTGGGGCGCGCGAACGAATTCCTGCGCGGTGCACAAAGCTACTTTGGTGTCGACCGCGTGTGGGTGATCGACGCGAGCGGCGTATGTGTCGCCGCCAGCAACTACCGGGACGTTCCGTCACCGCTCGGGGGATCGGTGGCCGACATGCCCTATGTCACGAACGCGCTGCTGGGGGATCGTTTCGAGCGCTATGCGTCGGGCTGGGAGCATCAGGCACCTGGCCTTTATTTCAGCGCGCCGATGTACCGCGACGGATTGCTGATCGGCGTGGTCATGACCAAGATCGGACTGACCCGTCTGCGCCACTGGGTCGGCAGCGGCGAATCGTTCGTGACCGACGGCAACGGCGTCGTCATCATGGCCAACGACCCGCGCTTCGAAAACAGCTTCATGATCGACGGCAAGCTCGGTTCGCTCTCCGACGCCGAGCGGCAGGCGCTTTATCAGCGTCACGATTTCGCACGCATGCCGATTTCGCAATTCAAACGTGCGCCGGGCCGCTCGAACGCCTGGGTGCCGCAGGAGTTGCTCGACCGGATGTCGGAGTTCAATGATCTGCGCAAGCCGTTCGTGATTTCGTCGCGCCCGAGCGCGAGCAACGATCTGATCGTCTACGCGGTGGAAGGCGTCGAGGCGTGGGACGCCCTCACGCGTCAGCACGCCAAGGATCTGGCGCTGTGCTTTCTGTTGTATCTGGGCGGCGCGATCATCGTGGCGCTGGTCGCGTGGACGTATTGGCGCGAGCGGGCGCAGCATCGTGAGGTGCGTCAGTCGAACGAGGAGTTGCGCGCGGCGAACAACCAACTGGCGTTCGAAGCCAGCTACGACGAACTCACGGGCAGCCTGACCCGCCGTTACTTCTTCCACCGCTTCGAGCAACTGCTGGAAGCCGCGCAAGTCAAGAACGAGCCGATGAGCCTCATCGTCGCCGATCTCGACCATTTCAAGACGATCAACGACACTTATGGACACGCGATTGGCGACCAGGTGCTGTGTCGTTTCGTGCTGGTGTGCTCGTCGACGTTGCGTGGCGACGATCTGATCGGACGCATCGGCGGCGAGGAGTTCGCCATCTTGCTGCCGGGCGCGAGCGAACGCGACGCGCTGCGTGTCGCCGACCGGATTCGCGAGCGTTGCAAGCGTGAATCGGTGGAAGGGAGCGAGCCGCCACTGCAGTTCTCCGCGAGCTTCGGCATTACCGAGTGGCAGGATTCGGATTCGCCGATGAACATGGTCGAGCGCGCAGATATGGCGCTGTATCGCGCCAAGCGCGCCGGGCGCGACCGCTGCTGGGTCTTCTGATTCGCGCAATTCGCTCTGTGCGTCGCTCATTCTCGGGATGTAGCGACGACGGCATCCCGACACGCATCGCATCCACCGAAACTCGCCGTCGTTACCAATGTCACGTTTGGTAACCAAAGAGCGTGCGCGCATTCCGCATTTCGCGGGAACTCCCATGTCTAACGAATCAAGCAGGTGCGATCCGGATCGAGGCGGAATCGACGCGGAATGGACGACATCGGTCGCCGTCGCACCGGATTCCATCGATTCGTGCGGGAGAGATCATCGTGAAACGCAAACTCATGTTGGCGGGCGGCGCTGCCATCGCCATGTTGCTGGCCGGATGCGTGGCGGTGCCGTACGGCGCGCCCGCATATGGCGGCGCATATGACAACGGATACGCGTATGCCCCGGGCTACTACGCGCCGGGTTACGCCGTCGCACCGGCACCGGTCGTGACGGTGGGCGTGGGAGGGTATTACGGCGGGGGCTACTACCGTGGCTGGCATGGCCGCGGTTCGGGCCGTGGATGGGGATGGCACCACTGATGCCGTTGCAGTGCGCTGAAACGGCGGATGGCGCACCGTCTCCCCAGTCGAATGACCCGGTGGCGGCTTGAAGCTGCCGCCGTGCTTTCGGCTTCAGAACTCCGACAGCGCGAAGTCTTCTTTGGACACGTCACATTCCGGGCAACGCCAGTCGGCGGGCACATCAGCCCAGCGGGTGCCGGGAGCGAGCCCGTCGTCCGGTGCGCCTTCGGCTTCGTTGTAGATCCAGCCGCAAATCAGGCAGATCCAGCTCTTGAATTCAGTCGGGGTATCCAGCGTGGTGGTCATGATCTTGGGTCAACGGGGAAAACTTGCGCGACCCGCATTGTAAGGCACGGGCACGACAACGTCCCGCTCGGGTACGCGCGTCTGCGAACGAACTTAATCCAGATCAATCGGGAGGCCCTGGGATCGCCGACGGGTTGGCCGTCGACTGAGGGGGCAAGCGGTAAGCGGATGGAGAAGGGACGTGCGCCGGCGGGTGCCGGCGCGGCAGGCGTTACCAGTGAATCTGGTTGAGGAAGATGGGGGCCATCTGCGCCAGCGAGTTGAGCAGGGACATGGCGGTGTCGCGGTGCGACACTTCCTTCCACAAGCGGCTTTCCTTGACGACGCGGTCACGGTCTTCGGATGTTTTGATGTCCGGCTCGCGTAGACGGTTGATCAGATCGATGACCGAGGCCCGGTCGACGGTTTCGGTCACCGAGTGGCGCGCCAGCAACTCATCCAGATGCACGCGCTCGGCTTCGGTCACGGGGCCACCGGCGGGTTCGGATTGTCCCGTCTGGCGAGTGTTGGCATCGGCAGACGTAAGGTTTACAGACGGGTTCACAGACGGCTTGTCGGATTGGGTCATACGAGACGTTCTCCCCAAAAGTCACTGAAAAGATGCATTGCGACGCGTCGCATGACTCCATCATAGGCCGATTCACCGGGGCTGCGAACCCTCGGCGACCTCTGCGGGCGCCCTCGTTACTCATTCCGCAACCCGGGGGAGGAGGGGGGGGGCAGCGTCGTCCGATCGCATGTCAACCCGTGACGTTTCCGTACAGAAGCGACGCAAAACGTCAAGCGCAAAAAATTTATCCAATGCTGATGCTGAAACGGGCAATCCTCTTGACAGCGTGTAACGACGGGCGTCTCGGGAGGGTGATGTGGGGTTATCCAGTGGGTTATCCACAGAAGTTGTGGGTAACTTAAGTGGGACCATGCGAATCTCGGCAGGTGTCATTGCCGTGACCCGCACGTGAAACGTCATCGCAGCAGCGGACGAAGCATGAGCAGCGCGAAGAACAGCGCGACGCCGACCGGCAGCAATCCCGTGAAGAACGCGGGCCACGGCGCGCGTCTACGACGGCGAGCGCCGAACGAGGAAATCAGTCCGGCGCAAAGGCACAGCACGCCGACGCCCCGGGTGGGATTCGGGCTCTTGAGCACCCAGGCCGCCGCGGCCAGCAGGCCGAGCCAGGCCAGCGGAATGGCGCCCGGCGGGGGCGGCGACACGTCGGCTGCCGGTTTGTTGCGGGCGTTACCCGTGGCGTTGGCTGAGGTTTTCTGGGGCTCGGGAATCTTGGCGGACATTGCGTTTTGGGAGAATCGGAAAGCGCGACGGCGACATGCGCAAACATACGCACAACCGATGCACGAAACTCGCAGCATAACAAACGCGGCGGCGCGTCGCTCAGGACGTCACGCCGTGCAAGGTCAGTTCACCCGGGGACGGTGCATGCCCACCGGCGGCGTACGCGTCGACATACCAGACGGAGGTCGAGTCGACGTCGCGTGTCGGTGCGAACGCGGGTGGGGTCGCACAGCGATCATCCAGATCGACGTACTGTTTAAGCGGTTTGCGCGACCGCGAAATGAAGACGAATGCTCTCGCGGCGCCCGAAACGTCACGTGCTGCCTCGTCCGGCAGCGTCCGGACGGCCACGCAAGGCTGATGAAATGCGTCGACGGGTTTTGCGGTCGCCGGAGGCATCGACTGTGCGGGGACACGTGGGGCGGCCATGGTGGCCAGCAGCCCGATCGCCAGCGACGTGGACCATCGCAGGACATCGACGCGATGCCGTCTCTCGTGATCCACAAGGCAAACGCCGACCGGGCAAACGTGGGTGCGGGGTGTGAGGTGTCTCGGCGGCATGATGGGCTCCGTCGGGGCAATCGTGAGGGGGCGCTTTGCGAACGGGGGGACGTTGCGCGGCGTTTCCTCCGCCTTAAGCCAATATCGTGCCGGAGTTGCTAAGTAAATGATTTTTCGTGAATTGTTGGCGCATGTCGGCGGCCCGGCATGCGATACCGGGCATCGAGTGTTGCAGTTCCGAAACGTGCGCCTGAGAATTAACGCCAATGGGTCCGGGAAAGGACCATTCTCAGACTCCCCGAATACTGTATATAATTACAGTATTCCACTCCACGGCGAGACACGACATCTCATGAAAGCCAACTATTCCATCGCCGACATCGAGCAGGCGATCAACTACTGGACCAGTCATCAGGCCGCAGACAGCAACCTGTCGTTGTGTCCGGCAGCGCGCGTGTTGGCGAACATCTATGGCGAGATGATCTATCGTCGCGAGACGAGTGTGGCGGCCGATGCCCTGAACGGCGAGCAGAGCCGGGCCATCGAGACGGCCCTGCATCAGATGGAATTGGGGCTGGCGCCTTGATTCAGGATTGAACAGGGTCGGGCGAGCGTCGCTGGGCTGACCAGCGCTCGAGCCAACGCTCCAGATCGTCGGCACGCAGCGCGGGGGAGAACAGATACCCCTGCGCCACGCGATAGCCCTGCGCGACCAGCAAGTCGCGCTGCGCTTCGTCTTCCACCCCTTCGGCCACGACGGTGAGATGCAGATTGCGACCGATGCTGATGATCGCATTGGTCAGCGCACGCACCGTTTCGTCGCGCGCAATGTCGTGCACGAAGCTGCGGTCGAGTTTCAGTTCCGAAACCGGCAGTCGGCGCAGATAGCCGAGACTCGAATACCCGGTGCCGAAGTCGTCCATCGACAGGCGCACACCCAAGTTGTGGACTTCCTCGATGATGCGCAGCGTGCTGGGGTTGTGATCCATCAGCACGCTTTCCGTGATCTCGATGGCCAGGCACGACGGTGGCAGTTCGTGATCGGCCAGCGCTTCGGCAATCGTGTGCGGCAGGTCGTGATCGTGGAAATTGGTTGGCGACAGATTGACCGACACGTTGCCGATACCGACACCGCGCCGCCGCCAGTCGGCCAGTTGACGGCACGATTCGCGCAGCGTCCACGTGCCCAGTTCGCCGATCAGGCCGCACTCCTCGGCCAGCGCGATGAAGCGCGACGGCGGCACTTCGCCGTACTGCGGGTGCGTCCAGCGCGACAGGGCTTCTGCGCCGTACACCGACTCGTCGAGCAGATTGATCTGCGGTTGATAGAACAACTGCAGCTTGCCCAGACGCAGCGCGTCGCGCATGGCGGTCTCCAGCTCCAGCCGTTCTTGCGCGTGGACGTTCATGTCCTCGTGGTAAAAGCGCACGCTCCCCGGGCTCGTCATCTTCGCCTGATACATCGCCATGTCCGCGCGTTGCAGCAGGATGTCGAATTCCCGTCCGTGATTCGGATACAGGCTGATGCCGAAACTGCCCGACGGCACGAGCGTCACGCCATCGACCTGACACGGGGCGGTGAGTGCCGTGCGCATGCGCTCGATGGCGATGTCGAGCCGTTCCGGATCGCATTCGGTGAGCACGGCGACGAACTCGTCGCCCGAGAGCCGCGCCACGATATCCGCGCCGCGCAGTGAACGGCGCAGGCGCTGGGCAATCGTTCGTAGCAAGACGTCGCCTGCCTGATGGCCGAGCGAATCGTTGACCTGCTTGAAGCGATCCAGATCGATGAAGATGACCGCCATGCGCGTGTTCAACTCCGACGCACTCGCGATGGCCTGTGCGGCGAGCACGCCGAGCATGCTGCGATTGGGCAGCCCGGTCAGACTGTCGGAGAACGCCAGTTGACGGATGCGCGTGCGCGATTCGTCGCGCTCGAAGGCGAGTTTGCACAGATGCACGCAGACGTCGACCAGCCGCTCATGCAAGGCGTCCGGGCCGCGTGCGGTGCGGTAGTAGAACGCGAGTACGCCGAGCACCCGCCCGTCGTTGGCGATGATCGGCATCGCCCACGACGCCGCCAGCCCGAACTCGGTCGCCATCTGGCGATAATCGGCCCAGCGCGGATCGTTGGCGATGTCGGTCACGATCACCGGCCGCGCCAGAAATGCCGCTGTCCCGCACGTGCCCACAGTTGGACCGATAGCGATGCCATCGATGGACTGGTGATATTGCGCCGGCAGACTGGGCCCGGCTTGCGGACGCAGCTTGCCGTCGGCATCCACCCGCACGACCGAGGCCATGACCTCGGGCGCGATCTGCTCCAGTTCGCGGCACACGAGCGTGAGCACTTCGACAAGCGGCGCATCGCGCACCATCGCGGCTAGCGCCTTGTGCTGCAACACTTCCTGAATCTTCGATTGCGTGATGTCCGTGAACAGCACCACCGCGTTCACGAGCTTGCCGTGGGCGTCGAGAATCGGGTTCGTCACGACGGAGACCCACAGCGGTTGACGCTGCGCGGTGCGGACCAGCACTTCGCAATGGCAACTGCGGCCGTCCCGCGCGGAGACGAGGCACCCGGAGAGGGCCTGTTTGACCTCCACCGCCGCGGCGCCGCTCGCGAATTCGTCCATCGTGCTGTCGCTGGACGACACGTGCACCGACTGGCCGACGACCTCGCTCGCTGCGTAACCGAGCATGCGTGTGAAGCCGGCATTCACGTAACAGACGCGGCTCTCGGCGTCGGTGATGAGGACAGCGTTGTCCGTTTCGTCGACGCCCAGCGACAGCAGATGCAGACGCGCGTCGTCGGCGGCCTGACGCGCCACGCGGGCCGTCACGTCGACGGCCAGCTTGATCACGAAAGCGAGCTTGCCGACGTCGTCGAAGATGGGGTTGTAGGTGGCTTCGAGCCAGACGGTGCTGCCGTCGTGGCGAAGGCGGCGGACGTGATCGGTGTGCGAGCGCAATGTCGTGAGCACCTGCGCGAGGGAATCGCCGCACGTCGGGTCGGCCGGGTCGCACAGCGTGGCGTGCGGCTTGCCGATCAGTTGATCGCGTGTGTACCCGAAGACACCGAGGAACTTGTCGTTGACGTCGGCGATGAGGCCGTCCGGCGTGAGCGTAAGCGTGCCCAACGACCGGTCGAGAGCCTCGAGCAGCGCTTCGCGCCCCGGTGCCGGTGTGGCGCCTGTGGCGGACGGTGAACCGGGCACGACCATCGCAAGGGCCTCCTGGGACGTCCTGCAATCATTCTCGGGGGTGACTGGGGCTGACACGCCAAAATCGCTTTCAAGTATAGCGACCTGCGGGGGCAGGCTCACGTGGGAGAAACCGGGAGGGCGTCATGCGACGGCGCCGTGCCGGGAAGTCGGGGATTCGGGGGTAAAACCGTCGCTGAGTCGAGAATGAGGGGCAAAAACGGACGATGACTACGGACGAGCCGCGCGGCCGGGCGATTCGACCAGGCCCGGGGGATCCTTGCAGGCCGGGCTCAGTTCAGCTTAAGCGGTGCTCATCTGGCGCCCATGTGGCCCTCACGTGCTCCTCAGGCGGCCTTCACCCGGATACGCACGCCATCGACAGCGACCGTCTGACCTGCACGGATCTTGCAGGTCTTGCGAGTCTCGATCTGACCGTCGACGCTGACCGCGCCGTTGGCCACCATGACTTTGCCCGCGCCGCCGGAATCGACGACGCCGGTGAGTTTAAGCAGGTCGTTCAGGGCGACGAATTCGCCTGTCAGTTCAAAAGTTACGTTTTGCATAGTGGTGCGGATACTACGGAAAAACCCGGTGCGCGTCGACTGCCACCGCGCACCGTGCCGAAGGGGTCACTTTTCGATCACGTGTTCGATGCGGCGGTCCGGAATCAGCCACACGGCGGCCATGAGCGCGTACAGCGCCAGCGAGACCGCCGGCAGCACGAACGCCAGCCCGATGGCCACCGCGTAGACCACCACCGAGAGCTTGCCCTTGTAGTCGCGCCCCAGGGCGTCGGCCAGCTTCTTGTTGCCGCCATCGTGCACGGCCAGCAGCGTTCGCGACAGAATGTAGTGGGCAATGGCGGCCATGCACAGCACCACACCGTAGAGCGCTGTCGGCCACGCGGTGAAATGGTTCTCGCCGAGCCAATGGGTGACGAACGGGATCAGCGATAGCCAGAACAGCAGGTGCAGGTTGGCCCACAGGACCCCGCCGGACACCTTCTGGACCACCTGGAAAAGGTGGTGATGGTTGTTCCAGTAAAGGCCGACATAGACATAGCTGAGGATGTAAGTGAGAAACGTCGGCGCGACCGGCAGCAGGTCCGCCAGTTCGCTGCCGTGCGGCGCTTTCATCTCCAGCACCATGATCGTGATGATAATGGCGATTACGCCATCGCTGAATGCTTCGAGTCGGCTTTTACCCATTGCGGTGGTGGCTTGCGTCTTCGGCCGAAATCGGTCGAAATCGGTTAATGAAGGTTGGAATTCACAGCACGGCCACGCGATTGCGGCCGCTCTGCTTGGCCGAATAAAGCGCGCGGTCGGCACGTTGCAACAGGGTGCCGAAATCGGCGTCGTCCGGGCCGAGGCTGGCGACCCCGATACTGGCGGAAAAGCGCACCGGCGCGCTCCCGTTCGGACCCGGTACGCTCGCACCGTTGATCGCGACGAGCATGCGCTCCGCCGCCTGCAAGGCACGTTGCGCATCCGCCTCGGGCAGCAGCACGGCGAACTCCTCGCCGCCCAGGCGGCCGATCACAGTACTCTTGCGCAGCCCAGCCCGCAACACCAGCGTCAACTCGACAATCACGCGATCGCCGATGGCATGCCCCCAGGTGTCGTTGATCCCCTTGAAGTGGTCGATGTCGAGCATCAGCACCGACAGGCGGCGTTGTTGCGCGCGGGCGAGCGCGAACAGCCGGTCGGCCTGCATGAGGAAAGCCCGGCGGTTGAGCAGGCCGGTCAGGCCGTCGCGCATCGCCATGTCGCCGAGCACCCGGTTCACGCGGCGCAGTTCGAGTTCGTCCACGACAAGCGCGGACAGGTCCGCCAGCAGGCCGCGTTTCTCGTCGTCGAGATCGCGGGGACGGCGGTCGATCACGCACAGCGTGCCCAGCCGGTGCCCTTCGGGCGTGCGCAGCGGCGCGCCCGCGTAGAAGCGGATGTTCGGGTCGCCGGTCACGAGCGGATTGTCGGCGAAGCGCCGGTCGGCGCGCGCATCGGGCACGACAAGCACGTCGTCGCTGAGAATGGCGTGCGCGCAGAAAGCCATCGAGCGCGGCGTTTGCGAGGCATCGATGCCGCGGCGCGCCTTGAACCACTGGCGCGATTCGTCGATCAGGGAGACGAGCGAGATCGGCGCGCCCAGCACGTGCGAGGCGAGCCGCACGATACGGTCGAAGGCGGGTTCGGGCGGTGTGTCGAGAATCTCGTAACGACGCAGCGCGGCGAGGCGCTCTGCCTCGTCGAGGCCCACACCGGGGGGGCGTCCGGGCTGCGAGCCTGCAGAGCGCAGGAGACGGGCGCGGGCGTCGTTGAGATCGTTAGCGTCGGATGGATTGTGGCCGGATGCGGTCACGTCGCGACGGGTGGGCAGGGCCCGGCGGGTGGACGACAGCAGTGCCGTTGACGGAGAGGCTTCGGGCCGCGAATTCGGCAACTGCACGAAAGGTTCGAACGACTCGTGATGCTCGAAGCGCATTGCGCAGGCGAGCGACGCGCCGGGCGCGGCGGCCAGCAAAGGCGATGCGCTCGACGCAGACGTCGCAGCCGGTTCAGGTGCTCCGGGGGAACGGGCGCGGAGCCACGTGGACTCACGATCGAAAACGTCCGTAACGCTGTCAATTCTGCTCCGCGCGAGGCTACTTGGCAAATAGGGCGACGCGATGGCAGCGGCATCCGCCACGTCGAGCCTGTCGGCCCCATTGCTCATACTGCCCACGCCGCCCACACCCCCCATGGCCCCCGTTCGCCACAAGGCGTGTGCGGTCTGTGCGGGACGATCGCTGCTGTGGACGCTATCGATGCTATCGATGCTGTCGGTCGCGCGGCGCGGCGGCAAGGTGTGGCTCATGGCGGGTGGTCGCAAAGAAGTGTCGGGCTAGGTGCCGGGTTTGACTTCGAAGGCTTCGCCGGTCTCGAAGAAGTTGCCACCGGCGATGTAATGCAGACTGCGCGACGTGCCGGGCTCGAACTGCCAGTGTCCGTCACGAAACGCGCGTGGATCGGCCCAGGCCGCAACGACCTCACCGAGGAAAAGGTCGTAGCGATCCTGGTTGTGCGGCTCGGGAATCACACGGCATTCGAGCCAGGCGAGGCAGCCGTCGATGAGTGGCGCGGCGATGTGCGATCCGGTGAAGGCTGTCACGCCGGTGCCCTCGGCGAACTTGTCGGCGTCGCGTCCGGACACCGAGCCGACGGCCAGCGTTTCACGCGCGATTGCGCGTGCGGGCACGTTCAGCGAGAACTCGCCCGAGGCTTCGACCAGCTCGCGCGTGAGGGTATTGCGGTCGATGACGACGGCGACCTTCGGCGGCGAGAAGTCCAGCGGCATCGACCACGCGGCGGCCATGACGTTACGACGCCCGTCGTGCGCGCTTCCCACGAGGACGGTCGGGCCGTGGTTGAGCAGACGGTAGGCTTTGGGAAGTTCGACAGGCAGACGTTCGGTCATGGCAAGAGGTCCGTGCGGGCGGCGATCCGTTGTCGGGCCGCATATTGATGGCGGACCATGATAGCGCGCGGCAAGACATCCGAAAAAGCGGCCCGCAGGGTCAGCTGCGGGCCGTACAAACGGCACGCAGCGGGGAGCGCGTGCCGGATCAGATGTGCGCGCAGTATTTCATGCGTTCGTCCCAGTCCAGTCCCCGTCCGACGGGCGTTGCGTCACCGAGCAATTTACGTCGAACGCCGTGCTGCGGTAACCCCCGTGGCTCGCGCCTATACTTGTGCGAAACGCTGCCGGAATATCGGGACGGCGAACCGGCCGAAGCGCGAGCCATGTCGCGCCAATGGGAGGCTCCGCGATGGGCAATGTCTATGTCGGCACAGCGTCGTGGACGGACAAATCGCTGATTGCCTGCAAGCGGTTTTATCCGCCGGGGCACACGTCGGCCGAAGCGCGTCTGCGCTTCTACGCCAGTCAGTTTCCGATGGTCGAAGTCGATAGCAGTTACTACGCGATGCCCTCGGGATCCAATGCGCGGCTGTGGGTCGAGCGCACCCCGGATGCGTTCGTCTTCAATATCAAGGCATTCCGTCTGCTCACCGGCCACCAGACCCCGCGCATCGCTTTTCCCAAGGATCTTCAGTCGGCGCTGCCGCCGGGGCCGCGCGCGAACGTCTACTACAAAGACCTGCCGAACGAGCTGATCGACGAGATCTGGCGGCGCTATCTGGAGGCCATCGAGCCGTTACGCGAGGCAGGAAAGCTTGGTCTGGTGCACTTCCAGTTTCCGCCGTGGCTGACGGGCGACCAATCCAGCCGCGAGCATGTCGAAGCCTGCGCACGACGCATGACCGGGTACGGCATCGCCGCCGAGTTCCGGCATCGCGGATGGTTCGACGGCGAGCGTTGCGACAAGACGCTGGCGTGGTTACGCGAGATGGGCTGGGTCAACACGACGGTGGACGAGCCGCAGGGCTTCACGAACAGCGTCCCGCAAGTCTGGGAGACGACGTCGCCGCTCGCGGCGGTCGTGCGTCTGCACGGACGCAATCAGCAGACGTGGAACGTGCGCGACAGCACGACGGCGTCCGACCGTTTCAACTACGAGTATCGCGAAGCGGAGCTGGCGGCGCTGGTCGATCCGATCCGCGTCATCGCCAAAGTCGTTGCGCGCGTGTACGTCGTGTTCAACAACAACTACGAGGATCAGGGGCAGCGCAATGCCATGACCCTCATGACGTTGCTGGACGCATGACGGACATCTGCGCCGAGTACCGAAGACGTCGGATAGCCAATGACCTCGGGACTGGCGGGATCATCGCTGCCTCAAATCTCGACTGTCTCGATGACCGGTTCGCAATCGATCGGGAAATTGACCGAGTTGGCGATGTAGCACTTCTCGTGCGCGGCGTGATGCAGATGTTCGGCGAGCGCGACGTCGCCACCTGCACGAATCGTCACGTGCGGACGCAAGACGATGCGGGTGAAGCGGCCTTCGGTGGGTGTGTCGAGCATCGTGCCAACGGCGTTGTCCTCATACCGTTCGACGACGATCCCGGCCTCGGCGCACAGATGCAGGTACCAAAGCTTGTGGCAGGCGCTTGCCGACGCGACCAGCAAATCTTCCGGATTCCAGCGAGCCGCATCGCCGCGAAAGGCCGGATCCGCCGAACCGGGGATCGTGGGTTTGCCGTCGACGCGAATCTCGTGATTGCGCCCGTACGCGCGATAGCCCGACGTGCCGCTGCCCTGATTGCCGGTCCATTCCACGTTGACGCGGTACTCGTGTTCGCCTGATGCCATGTCTGCTCTCCGCTGAGGGCCTCGGCCGATGAGGAAAAAAAAGGAACGTGGGGACGAGGGGCCGGGCCGCTCGCGATTTTCGCCGTCCCGCGCGTGAAATGCTGGCCATTTTCGGTCATCAAAAGGACGGATTCCGTCCTCGACGCCACCTTCA
The DNA here is from genome assembly GCF_000972785.3 of Pandoraea oxalativorans. Lineage (NCBI taxonomy): Bacteria > Pseudomonadati > Pseudomonadota > Betaproteobacteria > Burkholderiales > Burkholderiaceae > Pandoraea > Pandoraea oxalativorans. The sequence continues at coordinate 3,288,914 of NZ_CP011253.3, read as the reverse complement.
GTGGAGGTCCATCAGACGCGTCTGACGTCAAGCCAGCGGCTCCGTCGTAAGCGCGCGCGTGAGGCCGTGCATCGGGCGACGCATGGCGACGTCGAACGGATTCGTCTGCGGGCCGATCAGTTCGGCCTGACGCCGCAACAGCTCCACCACCATCGGCAAGCGATCCTGCGACAGCCGCGCGGCCAGCGTGCCCACGCTCAGCGCAGCCACGGCATGCCCCATGCGGTCGAATACCGGTACGGCGACCCCGGCCATGCCGTCGAGCACACCGCTGTTGCTTCCCGCATAGCCCAACTGACGCACCCGCTCGATCTCCGTGCGCAGATACACCTCGTCCAGCACGCCGTAGCCCCGCAGTCGCGGCACATTGAAGCGAATGATCTCCTCGCGCTCGGCCTCCGGCAGGAACGCCAGAATCGCGAGACTGCCCTGGCCGACGCCCAGCGCCACACGCCCGCCGATATCGCCGGTGAACGAACGGATCGGGAAGGGGCCTTCGCACATGTCGAGGCAGACGGCATCGAAGCTGCTGCGCACCAGCAGAAAGATCGTGTCGCCCAGACTCGCGCACAGCCGCAGCAGCGACGGACGGCACAACGTGCGCATGCCGCTCGGGTTGCCTGCCTGCGCGGCCATCGCGAAGAAATCGATGCTCAGCCGATACAGCTTGGACGACTCGTCCTGTTCCACGACCTGCTCGGCGATGAGCGCGTGAAGAATGCGGTGCACTGTCGCCTGACTCAGGCCGACGGCTTTGGCAATGTGGGTGACGCGCTCGCCTTCGGGCTTGGCGTCACCGAGGGCGCGAATGACGGCAAACGTGCGTTGCAATATGCCCGCGCCGGCGGATTCCGCTGGCGAGTTCGCCGTTGCGCGAGGTGAATCTGAGGTAGTCATCAGGGTCTCGAATATTCCGTCAAGTGAAATACTAGCGTAAGCCGCTACATCTTGAAAACTACTGCGATGCGTCGAAACCCGCAAAAATAATCAATATTCGGCATAAGTTAGGGATTATCCCGAGACGTTGACGCGAAACGAAAGGCGTTGCCCATCCGTGAAACATTCCATTAAACGGAATAAGCTGAAAATTTATCTCATTTCATGGAATCGTTATCTTGCGACATGCAATTTGGCTCGCTACTGTTCGATGCAATTGCATTTCATGCGACGCGCGAGCGTCCGAAGGTAGTGACCATGTCTTTTCTGACTTTGACGGATGTTTCCAAGACGTTCGGCGAGCTGAACGCCGTCTCGAATGTCAATCTCTCGGTGGAGAAGGGCGAGTTCGTCTCGCTGCTCGGCCCCTCGGGCTGCGGCAAGACCACCACGTTGCAGATGATCGCGGGCTTCGTCGAAGCCACGACCGGGCGCATTACGCTCGACGGGCGCGACATCACGAACATGCGGCCGAACAAGCGCGGTCTGGGCATCGTGTTCCAGAGCTACGCGCTGTTCCCGCACATGACCGTGGCGGATAACGTCGGTTTCGGTCTGGAGATGCGAGGCGTCGACAAGTCGGAACGCAAGGACCGCATTCGCGAGGCGCTCGCGCTCGTTCGGCTCGAAGCGCTCGGCCATCGCTTCCCGCGTGAGCTCTCGGGCGGCCAGCGGCAGCGCGTGGCCATCGCCCGCGCCGTGGTGATCGCGCCGCCGGTGCTGCTGCTCGACGAGCCGATGTCCAATCTCGACGCCAAGCTGCGCGAAGACATGCAGTTCGAGCTGCGCTCGATCCAGCGCAAGATCGGCACGACCACCATCATGGTGACGCACGATCAGTCCGAGGCGCTGTCGATCAGCGATCGCGTCGTGGTCATGGAAGCCGGGCGCATCACGCAGGTCGACACGCCGTACCGTGCTTACGAGCGTCCGGAAACGCCGTTCGTCTCGCAGTTCATCGGCAAGGCGAACATGCTCGACGGTCGGGTGGCCGCGCGCGACGGTGAGCATCTGCATATCGAGCTGGGCGCGCAACTCACGCAGCGTGCCGCGCTGGCGGACCTCGCGCCGCGCGACCGGGGCATGGCGGTGGGCGACGCCATCACCATGTGCCTGCGTCCGGAGAAGGTGCGTCTGTGTGCCCCGTCGACCGGCCGACTGTCGGCGACGGTGACGAGCCGCTTCTTCCTCGGTAGCCAGTGGCTCTACCGCGTCGACAGCGCGTTGGGCGAAGTGCTCGTGTGCTGCCAGAACGAAGGCGGCGAGCCGTTGAGCGAAGGGGCGCCGGTCGGTCTGGACTGGCAACCGGAAGCGGTGCGTTTCGTTTCCGCAGGAGCGTGCTCGAATGGCTGAGACGCTGCAAGTCCCGCGTACGGACGCCGCGCCGGTCGCGCGCGCGCCGTGGAGCGCCTATTTGCCGATGTGGGTGATGAGTGCGCCCGCCATGCTGTTGTTCGTGGCGCTGGTGCTGATCCCGTTGCTCATGACGCTCGCGCTCACGTTCTATCAGTTCGATCCGGCAAGCGGCCCGATTGCGGCGTTCCAGTTCGAGAACTATAGGGAAGTCCTGTTCGACTCGTACTTCCATACGATCTTCCTGCGCACGTTCGGCATCTCGCTCACGGTCACCGCGATCTGCGCCGTGGTGGGGACGTTCGAAGCCTACGTGCTTTCGCGCATGGGCGACCCGTGGCGCTCGCTGTTCCTGCTGATCATTCTCTCGCCGCTGCTCGTGTCCATCGTGGTGCGCGCGTTCGGCTGGAGCATGTTGCTCAGTTCGGGCGGCCTGATCAATCAGGCGTTCGGGTGGGTCGGCATGGGACCCTTCAAGATGGAGTACACCAACTTCGCCATCGTCGTGGCGCTGGCGCACGTGATGCTGCCATTCATGGTGATTCCGGTCTGGACGTCGCTGCAACGCCTCGATCCGCAGACGGAAAACGCAGCGCTCTCGCTCATGGCGTCGCAAGCGACCACGCTGCGTCGCATCGTGCTGCCGCAACTGGTGCCGGGCATTCTGTCGGGCAGCCTGATGGTGTTCGGCCTGTCGGCGAGCGCTTTCGCGATCCCGAGTCTGCTGGGCGGACGCCGTCTCAAAGTGGCCGCCACCGCAGTCTACGACCAGTTCCTCAGCTCGCTGAACTGGCCGCTGGGCGCGACCATCGCCGTGTTGCTGCTGGTGGCGAATCTGATCGTGATGCTGACGTACTACCGTCTGCTCGACCGCCGTTACTCGCGCAGCATGGGCTAAGGCCAGCGCTGCCGCCGAACTGAAGCAGAACAGAACTCACTCGCCATCATGCGCAAAAACAGTCCCCTGGCGCTCGCGTTCCACACGCTCGTCATCCTCTTCATTCTCGCCCCGATGATCATCGTGGTGCTGGTCGCGTTCACCCCGGAGCAGACGCTCTCGCTGCCCACGCGCGGCATCTCGCTGCGCTGGTTCCGGGCGATTCTCGACTATCCCGACTTCATCGCGTCGTTCTTCACCAGCCTGAAGCTGGCGTTCATCTCGGCCACGCTCTCGCTCGCGATTGCGTTGCCTGCGGCGCTCGCCATTGGTCGTTCGCGCTTCCCGGGACGCAACTTTCTCAACGGTCTGCTGCTCTCGCCGCTGGTGATTCCGGGCCTCGTGCTCGGCATCGCGCTGCTGCGCTTTTTCGCCATGCTCGGCGTGACGGGCTCGTTCGGCGCGCTCATCTTCGCACACATGATCGTCGTGACGCCGTTCATCATGCGTCTCGTGCTCGCGTCGATCAGCGGTCTGGACCGCAGCGTCGAGAACGCGGCGGCTTCGCTTGGTGCGGGATCGTGGACGACGTTCCGCCGAGTGACCATGCCGATGATTCTGCCGGGCATTACCGGCGGCTGGCTGCTGGCGTTCATCAACAGCTTCGACGAACTGACGATGTCGGTCTTCCTCACCGCGCCGCAAACCGTCACGCTGCCGGTGCGCATGTATATGTACGCCACCGAGTCGATCGATCCGATGATGGCGTCGGTCTCGGCACTCGTCATTGCCATCACGCTCGGCGCGATGTTGTTGCTCGACCGCATCTACGGTCTGAATCGCATTCTCATCGGCCAGCACTGAGCGCGCGCTCCATGACGACTCTTATGTCCAGCCCTTCCCCAATGACTCAAGACGTGCGCGCGTCTGGCTCGTCCGCCTGCCATCCGCAATTGACGCGTCTGGCCGAGACTGCACGTGCGCCTGTCACGTTCTATATCGACGGCGAACCGGTGCAGGCGCTCGCCGGTGACACATTGCTCACCGCCATCCTCACGCATCAGCGGCACGTGCGTATCAGCGAATTCAGCGGCGCGCCGCGCGCCGGATTCTGCATGATCGGTGCGTGTCAGGACTGTTGGGTGCGTTGCGAAACGGTGAGCGCCGACGGTGGCGACGCCCAACTCACGCGCCTGCGCGCCTGCTCGACGACGATTCAGGCAGGCATGCGCATCGTCACGCGTGCGCCTGATGCGAACGAAGTGCACGGAGGCTCGCATGGCTGAGCGCACCGTGAATTCCGGCGACACCGACGTTGCCAACGTCGTGATCGTTGGCGCAGGCCCGGCGGGCATACGTGCCGCGCAAACGCTGGTCGCCGCAGGCGTGCGCCCGATCGTACTCGACGAGAACGTTCGCTGGGGCGGTCAGATCTATCGTCAGCCGCCGCAAGGCGCAGGGTTTGCGCGCAGCATGCAGGCGCTGTACGGCTTCGAAGCGGCCAAGGCCGATGCTGTACACAATGCGATGGCGGCGCTTCTGCCCCAAGTCGACTACCGGCCGGAGACGCTTGTGTGGGCGTGCGATCCGCAGCGTCTGCACACCCTGCACGGCGGACGCGAAGCGCCGGTCGCGTTCACGCATCTGATCATTGCCAGCGGTGCCACCGATCGCGTGCTGCCGCTGCCGGGCTGGACGTTGCCGGGCGTGTACACGCTGGGCGGCGCGCAGGTCGCGCTCAAGGCGCAGGGCTGTGCGATTGGCGAGCGCGTCGTGTTCGCGGGCACCGGCCCGCTGCTGTATCTCGTGGCGTACCAATATGCGAAAGCCGGTGCGAACGTCGTCGCCGTGCTCGATACCAGCCCGTTTGTGGAACAGGCGAAGGCAGCGCCGCGCCTGCTGAGTCAGCCGTCGACGTTCGCCAAGGGGGTCTACTACCTGGGGTGGCTGCGCGCACGCGGTGTGCGCGTAGAGTACGGCGTGACGCTCGAAAACATCGACGGCACGGCTGGCGTGCGCGCCATTCGCTGGCAGCGCAACGGTCGCGAGTCGAGCATTGAATGCGACGCCGTCGGTCTGGGTTTCGGCCTGCGACCGGAGACGCAACTGGCCGATCTCGCTGGGTGCAGTTTCGTGTTCGACGATCTCAACCGGTGCTGGCTGCCCGAGCGCGACGCCGCCGGACGCAGCTCGCAACCCGGCATCTATCTCGCAGGCGACGGAGCAGGCATCGCGGGGGCAGACGCCGCCGAACTCGCAGGCCGTCGCGCGGCGCTGGCGTTGCTCGAAGACCTTGGCGTCGCGGCCCCGTCCATGCCGGATGTACCGCATGCATGGGACGCCACGACCATCGAGCGCAAGCTTGCGAGCATCCGTCGATTTCGCGAAGGCATCGAGCAGGCGTTTGCGTTGCCGAAAGATCCTGCCGCGCAGTGGCCCGACGACATGCTCGTTTGCCGTTGCGAGGAGGTCAGTGCAGGCACGTTGCGCGACTGCGTTCGTCAGGACGGCGTCACCGAAATCAACCGCCTGAAGGCGCTCACCCGCGTGGGCATGGGGCGCTGTCAGGGGCGCATGTGCGGCGAAGCGGCGTGTCATGTGCTGGCCGACGCTAGCGGACAGACGTATGCGCAAGTGGGGCGGCTGCGTGCGCAGGCGCCCATCAAACCGATTCCGATTGCCCCGATGTTATTCGACGAGCACGTCGCCGCCATTCCCGAGGAGGCGCGCGATGAGTGAGACCTTGCAGACCCTGCATTACGACGTGGTCGTCGCCGGTGGTGGTCTGGTCGGTGCCTCCGCCGCGCGGGCGTTGGCCGAGCGTGGCCTGAAGGTCGCGCTGTTCGAGCGACGCTATTGCGGCGCGCAGGCCAGCGGCGTGAACTACGGCGGTGTGCGCTGTCAGGGCCGCCCGGAGGTGCAACTGCCGCTCGCCATGCGGGCACGACGGATCTGGGATCGTCTGCCCGAGCTGATCGGCATCGACGGCGAATTCGTCCGCTCGGGCCACCTGCGCCTCGCGCGTCGCGAGAGCGATCTCGAGCCCCTCGACGCATGGTCGGCGATGGCAGAAAACTACGGCCTGTCCACGACGGTGTTCCGCGGCGCAGAGTTTCGCGAGCGCTTTCCCTGGCTGGGGGAGGGGGCCGTCGGCGGTTCGCTGTGCATGAGCGACGGTCACGCGAATCCGCGTCTGGTGTCACCGGCCTTCGCGCGCGCGGCCCGCGCCCTCGGTGCGGAGGTACTTGAGCGCACCCCGATTACGTCGGTCACGCACGACGGCGTGCGCTTCCAACTGACGGCAAAGCCGGAAACCGGAGACGAACTGCACGTGAGTTGCGACTGGTTGCTCAATACCTCCGGCGCGTGGGCGAACCACATTGCAGGCACATTCGGCGAGCGTGCGCCGATGCATGCCATCTATCCGAACATGTGGGTGACGGAGCCGTTGCCCAAGTTCGTCGGACACAACCTCGGGGTGTACGGCGGCGGCGTGTATGCGCGGCAGGTCGAGCGCGGCAATTGCGTGATCGGCGGCGGACGCGGCACAGGCGACGGAGAGTACGCCCAGCCGTCGGCCGACACTACGCGTGCCGTCATGCGTGAAGCCTGTGCGTTGCTGCCTGCGCTGCGCAATGCGCTGCTGATCCGCACGTGGAGCGGAGTGGAAGGCGAGACGCCCGACGACAACCCGATCATCGGCATGAGCCGCACGACACCGCGTCTGGTGCATGCGTTCGGCTTCTCGGGTGGTGGTTTTCTGCTCGCGCCGGGCGTGGGTGAAGTGCTGGCCGATCTGGTGACCCAAGGCGAGACGGCCACGCCGATCGATGCCTTCGCCGTCGATCGCTTTGCCACAGCCCCCGTCTCGCACGCCGAAGTCTGAGGAACCCGACGCATCCCCAACGTTCAGAGTCCGTCCCAAACAACATTCCTAACACCCTGGAAACGCAAGGAGAACCACGATGAAGCTGTCTAAGAAGGTCGTCATGTGCGCTGCGGCGCTGGCGTTGGGCGCGAGCAGCGCAGCCTGGTCGCAGTCCAAAACGCTGTACATCGGCATGAACGGCGGCGCGATGGAAAAGGCTTACACGAGCCAGGTCTTCCCGGAATTCGAGAAGGCCAACAACGTGAAAGTCGTGGTGGTGCCGGGCACGTCGTCGGATGTGCTGGCCAAGCTGCTTGCCAATCGTAACAGCCCGCAAATGCACGTCGTGTTTCTGGACGACGGCGTGATGGCGCGCGCTATCAGCATGGGCGTGTGCCAGAAGCTCGACGACTCGGCCGCGCTCAAGGAACTGATGCCGTCCGCGCGTGTGAAGGACGACATGGGCGCTGGCGTGCAACTGGGCATGACCGGTATCGGCTACAACACGAAGCTGTTCAAGGAGAAGGGCTGGGCCACGCCGACCTCGTGGACCGACTTCGCCGATCCGAAGTTCAAGGGCCGCGTGGTGTTCCAGTCGGCGTCGAGCAGCACGTTCGGCCTGCATGGCTTCCTCGCACTGAACCGCATCTGGGGGGGCAGCGAGACGAACGTCGAGCCGGGCTTCACGAAGTGGGCATCGACCGTCGGCCCGAACGTGGTCGAGTACATCCCGAACTCGGCCAAGCTCTCGGAGATGATCCAGACGGGCGAAGCCGCTATCTTCCCGCTGACGCCGACGGCCGTGAGCGATCTCCAGGACAAGGGCATCCAGGTCGGCTACGTCGCGCCTAAGGAAGGCGCGGTGCAGTTGCTCGTCGACCTGTGTGTGGTGAAAAACAGCCCGGATAACGCAATGGCGCAGAAGCTCGCCCAGTATCTGCTGTCGGCCAGGGGCCAGTCGTTGGCGGCTGCCGCCGGCGCATACATCCCGACGAACCCGAAGGCTACCGTCCCGGCTACGATGCAGACGCGTCTCGGCAAGCTCGATGATCTGACCAAGAACATCAAGACGGTCGATTGGGACGCCATCAACCAGCGTCGCGCGCAGTGGGATCAACGCTGGAACCGACAGATCGAGCAGTGATGTTGCTGGCCGACGTCAATCACGTCGGCCTGTTCCGCCAGCACATTGAAGGCCCCGACGAGTTGCGCATGGTCGGCGGGCATCACGAAGGCATGCAGCGCGTGCGCCGGCTCGTCGAGCATCAGATAGCCGAGGCTCCATGTCGAGAACGCGCCCGGCTGACGGGGCGTGCCGTCGAGCAGCACCTGGATGGACGAATGGTGACGCGACGCCTCGATGCGCTGGCGGGCATCCGCCAACGGCTCGGCACGCCCTTCGATGTACTGATAGAAGGTAGTGCCGTCGTATAGCAGCACGCCGGTCAGGCCATAGGTTTCGTTGAAACCACGGGAGTGCACGATGATTTTCGAAAGCGCTACCGGATCAAGATCGGGTAGCGCCCGGCTGGTGTATGCGTAGCACTCGGTCATTATTGTCGATGTCCCCCAAGTCATTCGCCGACTTTACGTCAACGCACATTAGAATACTCCAAGTGCGAAGCCGGGGACTCCTGCGTCATGCCGATCAACTATCTTCGTGGTTTCACCCAACCGGTGCGCACGGACGCGGCGAACCGGCGTTTGGGCTGCTCGCTCGCGTTCGTCGCCGGGGCGGCCAACGCGGGTGGTTTCCTTGCCGTCGGGCAATATACGTCGCATATGTCGGGGATCGTGGCGTCGCTCTCCGATCATCTCGCGCTCGGTCAATGGGTGATCGTGCTCGCCGGGCTAAGCGCTTTGCTGGCGTTCCTGCTCGGGGCCGCCACATCAAGCGTGCTAATCCACTGGGGACGTCGCCACCACACCCAGAGCGAGTACGCGGTACCGCTCATGTTCGAAGCGCTGCTCCTGCTGACGTTCGGCGTGATGGGCGCAAATCTGGAGAGTCATCAGGTGTTGTACGTGCCCGCCACGGTGGGACTGCTGTGCTATGTGATGGGCTTGCAGAACGCCATCATCACCAAGATATCCCGGTCCGAAATCCGGACCACGCACGTGACCGGTCTCGTGACGGACATCGGTATCGAACTCGGCAAGATGGGGTACTGGAACCGGCCGGGTGTGGCGCAGGCGTTGCCGCGCGTGACCGGCGACCGGCAGAAGCTGCGGTTGCTCGGCGCGCTGCTGGGCATGTTCTTTCTGGGCGGCATGACGGGGGCGTTGGGTTTCAAGCATCTGGGTTTCGTCTCTACGATCCCGCTCGCCGTGGTGCTCATCATGCTGGCCATCGTGCCGCTGCTCGACGACATCTCGCAGAACGTGCGGTAGCCATCGTTGCGCACATTAGCGCACATTAGCGCACGTTGGCGCACGTTGGCGCTCGGCATCCTCGCCGATCCTCACACCGGTATCGCTGTCAGGCCATTCGCTATGACTACAAGCTCAGGTGTACCCAGTTCGCGCAATCCCGCAGGAAGCTGGACCCGCAAGCGGTGGCACGCGGTGTCCGCCAAGTTCGACGACGACCCGTGGCTGATCGGTGTGGTCGGCACGATCATCGCGCTGGCGATCCTCGCTGGCGTGGCGCTGCTGCTGCGTGCCGACCGGCAGGCGCGCCATGAGCACGCGCTGGAGCGTGCGCAAAGCGTGGCGTCGGTGGTCGCGGCGAGCCTCGGCGGCAACATCGCGGTCTACGATGCATTGCTCAAGGAGATGGTGCGCGAGGCGGAAGATCCGGACACGCCGCTGTTCCCGGACCGGGTGCGCGACCGCGTGCGCTTCGGACAAGCACTGAGCCGGGATTTTCTGGACGACGCTTACGTCGTCGACAAGAACGGGCACATTGCCGCGCCGCTCGACCGGATGCGGGGCGAGCCCGTCAGTGTGGCCGATCGCGACTACTTCCGCTCGCATGAGAGCAGCCCCTCGCTCGGCCTGTACATCTCCCAGCCCTACGCGTCACGCACGCACGGCGGCCTGTTGTCGGTGGCGCTCACGCGCCGTATTGCGGCGCCCGATCATTCGTTTGCGGGGGTCGCAGTGCTTGCGCTGCGGCTGGATCGTCTCGGCACGCTGGTGAACGACGTCGATTCGGCCGATCTGCAATCCATCGACATCGTGGAAGAGAAGGGCACGGTGCTGGCCTGCGATCCGTGCGCGGGGGCGCAGTCGGGCCAACTCGTCGTTTTGCCGGGCAACGCGGCACGCAATGGCGATCTCACGGCGGCGCTGGCATTTCCGCGTGGGACGCGCGCGAGCGAGTACCGGTCCGTGCGGGTGCCGGGGGCATCGATGTTCGTCGTGGTCACGCCGTCGACGACTGACCTTCTGCACGAATGGCAGCGCCACGCCCTATTGTTCGGCGCGATTGCCTTCGCGTGCGCCGCCACGCTGATCGCGGGCTCGTGGTTGCTCGTGGCCGCGATGCGCACACGGGCCGCAGCCGCAGCACGGTTCATGAGCCTGTCGATGACCGATGGGCTCACAGGACTCGCTAACCGTCGCGCGCTCGACGCCAAACTCAGTAGCGAATGGCGGCGCGCGAAACGCTCAGGCAGCCCGTTGTCGATCCTGTTTGCCGATATCGACGACTTCAAACATTTCAACGAGGCCTACGGCCATTCGATCGGCGACGATGTCCTGCGCGCCGTCGCGAAGAATATTGGTGGGCATGTGCGGCGCGACAGCGATATGGCGGCGCGTTACGGTGGCGAAGCGTTTGCCGTGGTGCTGCCCGAGACCGACGCGCATGCGGCCGAGGTGATGGCCGAGCAGTTGCGACGCGACATCGAGCGTTTGCATATCGATCACGAAGGGAGTGCCGCAGGCAAGGTGACGGTGAGCGTGGGGGCCGCGACAGGGCGCGCGCCCGAGTGCGACAGCGCCGACGCTATCCTGAAGGCCGCCGACGCGCAATTGCGTGTGGCCAAGCAAAATGGCCGCAATTGCATCAGCGTTACAACGGTGATGAGGCCTACGGCGCCAGGCCGAATGGCGGAGGGGGAGCGTCAACTGTGATTTGTGCGGGCGACAACGCGAAAAGACACTGAGACAATGCCGTCATGTCCAAAGATAACGAATCACTGACCGGGGGCCTTATGAACCGCACCAAATTCTTTTCAGCCATCGTGTGCCTGACAGGCCTTCTGACGGCCGGTCATGCCAGTGCACAGTCGTACCTCGGTTCGAGCGATCTCGGCAGCATCCGTCAGTCGAATCAGACACCGGCGGTGAGCACGGCAGTGGCCGCCGTGGGCAAGCCGAGCGCACCGGTCGCCGACGCCCATGCCGCCAGCGCGAGCATCAACCGGATGGCGAGCGAGCGCAACGGCGCGTCCACGGGGCCGAGCGATCAGGACGTCGCCGCAACGAATCGCGCGCTCGACACGCGCGATATGCAGCATCCGCGCCAGACCAAGCGGTTCGACAGCATTGCCCGTCCGTCGCGCCCGGAGTGATTCGCCGGACCCATGCGCCGAAGCAATCCGCCAATTCAGTCGGCCATTGCCGGAATGGCGCCCTCCTGAAACAACACGCGCGGGGCATCCATCGTGCCGTCCTCTTCGTCGACCAGCACTTCGTAGGCGGCAATCCCCGCAAAGCCGGAGGCCATCGACTGTGCAATGCGCACCGCGCCGAACTCCGTACTCGCCTGTCGCAACTCGCCCGGCTGCAGTACGCCGTCTTTGTTCTTGCGATACGGCACGACGATGAACTTGATGGATTTGGCGTCGCTCATGGTGGCACTCACGATGAAATTGAATGATGGGAAATGTAGCACGACTACTGTATAAAAATACAGTTATCCGAGTCAATTTTTCACCAAACAACATCTCGTAATGTCTACATAACTAGTGAATATTCGTATATTCCTGCGCCTCTTGATAGCCTGCGGTTCTAATCGCGAATTGTTTTCCACCAACTCGCGGCCAAAACTACAGGTATCGAGAGCATCGAATGAACGCAGGCAATCTGATTTCGGCGAACCGGCTCAAAGACGGTCTGGTCGTCTGGCTGGATAAACAACACAATTGGGTAGACGATCTGGCGCAGGCGCATGTGTTCGATGCCGAGGGGCTCGATGAGGCGCAAGCTGCCGCCAAGGCGTCCGTAGCCGCAAATCTGATCGTCGATCCCGTGCCGCGTCCGGCTGAGGTGAGTGAAGTCGGCCCGGTGCCGGTGGACTTCCGCGAGCAACTGCGCTCGCGCGGCCCGTCGGTGCGCGAAGACCTCGGCAAGCAGGCTGCCGACGCAGTGACGCAAGCCGCTCTGGCGCATGCCCCGGCCCTGAGCGTCGCCCCGGAACATGCGGGCATCTATCGGTATGACCCGTCGGAGCGCCAGTACCTCAAGGATCGCGCGAACGAATTCGGTCAGCAGGTGGCGCGCCGTCTGAGCGGTGAGCTGAGCGAGGACGACTTCAAGGTCTACCGTCTGATGAACGGTCTGTACCTGCAACTGCATGGCTACATGCTGCGCGTCGCGATTCCGTACGGCACCCTGAGCGCGGTTCAACTGCGCCAGTTGGCCTACGTGGCGAATCGCTACGACAAGGGTTACGGTCACTTCACCACGCGTCAGAACCTGCAATTCAACTGGCCGACGCTCACCGATTCGCCGGACATTCTGTCGGCACTGGCGGACGTCGACCTGCACGCCATTCAGACGAGCGGCAACTGCATCCGCAACGTGACGACCGATCAGTTCGCCGGTGCGGCCAAGGACGAAGTCGTCGACCCGCGCGTGTACGCCGAGATTCTGCGTCAATGGTCGACCGATCACCCCGAATTCACATACCTGCCGCGCAAGTTCAAGATCGCCATTACCGGCGGTCAGACGGACCGCGCCGCTGTGCGTTTCCACGACATCGGCATTCTGGCGCGCACGAACGAGCAGGGCGAAGTCGGTTTCCAGATTTATGCGGGCGGCGGTCTGGGTCGCACCCCGATCGTGGGCACGCTCGTGCGCGAGTGGCTGCCCGAGGCCGATCTGCTGCGCTATGTCGAGGCAATTCTGCGCGTGTATAACGCGTTGGGTCGTCGCGACAACATCTATAAGGCGCGCATCAAGATTCTCATCAAGGAAATGCAGCCCGCGAAGTTCATCGAGATGATCGAGGAAGAATTCGCGCGCATTGCACAGACGCATCGTCCGCTCGCGGAAAACGTCATCGCGGCGATTGGCGAGCGTTTCATCCTCCCCGAATTCGAAACGCTGCCGGCCGAGTCGGCCGTCTTCGCACAAGCCTACGCGAACGACATCGACTTCAAGCACTGGGTCGACACCTGCACGCACGAACACAAAGCGCCGGGGTATATCAGCGCGGTCGTCTCGCTCAAGCCCGCCAGCGGTATTCCGGGTGATGCGAGTGCACAGGAAATGCTGGTGCTGGCCGATCTGGCCGATCAGTACTCGTTTAGCGAACTGCGCGTGACGCACGAGCAGAACCTTGTGCTGCCGCACGTGAAGCGCGACGAATTGCATGCACTCTGGAAGCAATTGAAGGCCAACGGTCTGGCGACGCCGAACATCGGTCTGATTTCGGACGCGATTGCGTGCCCGGGGCTGGACTATTGCGCGCTGGCCAATGCACGTTCGGTACCGGTGGCGCAGCGTATCGCGTTGCGCTTTACGGAGGAGCAACAGCGCGATATCGGCCCGGTGACGCTCAACGTGTCGGGCTGCATCAACGCTTGCGCGCATCACCACGTGGCGCACATCGGCATTCTCGGTGTGGACAAGGCGGGTAAGGAAAACTATCAGATCACGCTGGGCGGCTCGGCGGACGACAACGCGGCCGTCGGCAAGATTCTCGGCCCGGGGGTCTCATACGAAGCGGTGCCGCAAGTGATCGAAAACATCCTCGAACGCTATCTGAAACTGCGTAAAGACGGTGAGCGCTTCATCGATACGCTCGGACGCGTGGGTGCAGAAGAATTCAAGGGAGCTTTGCATGTTGATTGATCGTAACGGACTGCCGACCGAGGACGTCTGGACTTATGTCGCGGCCGACGTCTCCGATGCCGCCAATGATGGCAGCGCGGCGGGTCCGGTAAGCCGTGACACCGTGCTGCCGCTCGACGCATGGCTCGCGGCGGATGCGCAGGGTGTGGCACCCGCCGGTATTCGCGTGCAGGGTCACGAGGACCCCGAGCGCCTCGCGGCGCTGTTGCCGAAGCTGGCGCTCGTCGTGATCGAATTCCCGAAGACGCGCGACGGTCGTGGCTTCACGCTGGCGAAGTTCCTTCGCGACAAGTGGCAGTTCACGGGGGGGATCCGTGCGGCAGGTCCGCTGTTGCCCGACCAGTTGGCGATGTTGTGGGCGTGTGGCTTCGACAGCCTGCTCTCGCCGTCGAACGTGCCCACGGCGCGCTGGCGCGAAGCAGCACTGGCCGCGCAAGTGCGTGCCGGACGTCCGCGCACGCTGCTCGCCCGTCTGACGGCCTGAAGCCCCAAACGACGTGACACGGTCCTGCGCATTCCCATGCGCTACCGTGTCAACGTCGTCAGTGATGCCGTCCCGTGCCGGGCGGTCTTCTGCCTCCCGCCCGATTGCGCAGCTTCTGCGCCCCCTCTCGTTGTGCTATTCCCTTCAGCGTTTGCACCGGACACGCTGCGCGCGCTCGGATACGACTTTGCGTCGGGCGATGTTCTGAGCAAGCCGCTGCCGCAAACCGAGCTTGTCGATTGAGCGCAGACATGGCGAGCATTGCCGTGAAACGCTGTAAAAAAAACCAGTATTTTTAAAGTGGTAGATTTGTCATATCTTTCCGTTGGCAGTAAGAATTGATTTAACGGCGAACCAAGGGGGACGCGAGATTTTTCGCGTCCGTTTTCATGTGTCTCATTCGAATTGCGGTGTTTGGCAGGGGCCACTAACGCTAGAGGACTGGCCTGCCGACACGAAGTACGCGAGGGGCGATTTCAAATGGCAACGGTCAGATCGTTTTCTTATAAGGGATTTCGAATTGTCTGCACGGTCATGCCTGCGCCGTGCGGGAAGGCGCGAGGCGTGGCCGAAGTGCTTCATATCGCTGACGGAATATTGCGAGATCAACAGATCAGTCAGATGGGCGGCCTAATCCATGAGAATGAGAAGGAAGCTCTCGACACGATTGCCGCGCTTGCCAAAGATTGGGTGGACGGCCGATGATGAGTCATTTAGATAAGCTCACGAACGTATCAGAATCAGTGCTGGAATCATCACGGCGCATCGATGTGAGGAACGCATGAAAACAGTCGCAGTTCAGGCCAATCTGGACGAGACGGTGGATCTCGTCCGCAAATTCGCACACGATGAATTCGCCCGCGCTATTGGCGTAGAGACGCCCTCCGAGCAGGATGTCCGTGGCTTCTTGCTGGATCGGTTACGGTCGATGCGGTTTCGTGCGGTCGAGCCCGGCGACGAACCGACCGTGCAGCGCGTTTTCGATTGCGTTTATGTCATGCCGGTCTGCGTTCGATACGAAGGTATGCGCGTGATCGAGGCACGCCTGGTCGTCATGCCGGACGCGCGCTATACCATGAAGGCTTATATTCCGGTGTCGGATTAGGTCGCACATTTCCGCTGACACAAACGAAAAACCCGCACAGCCAAAGACCGTGCGGGTTTTTCAATTCTGGTCGGGGCGAGAGGATTTGAACCTCCGACCACCTGCACCCCATGCAGGTACGCTACCAGGCTGCGCTACGCCCCGTGAGAGATGCATCGCTAGGAAGCATCGCTCGAAAGAACGCGATTATAGCAGAGCTTTTCGCACGAAAGATAGGGGGCGTGCGCGTCGGACGCATCTTTTTTTGCGCCCACCGATCGCTTGCCGCATCAACTCCTTGAATCGCTTCTGTTTTTCGCGCATGACCTCGCTCACGCATCGCGTCGTCGCGCATTCGCATGGCTTCCCGCATCCATGATGGTTATTCCGGATGTCGTATTCGGAGGGCCTCACGATAATGGAAATCTGCCTATGTCCATCGCCCATGAGGCTCGGAGACAAGCGATGCCGCACACCCAGGGATTCGGCGACGCACGCGACCTGCTGCTCGCGCAGCGCGCCCATTACGACGTGGCGTACCGTGATTTCCGTTGGCCTGTCCTCACCCATTTCAACTGGGCGCTGGACTTCTTCGATCCACAAGCACAAGGCAACGACACCCCGGCCCTCTGGGTCGTAGAAGAAGACGGCCGTGAAGCGCGTCTGTCGTTCGCCGAAATGTCGGCACGCTCGAATCGTGTCGCGAACTTCCTGCGCGCACAAGGCGTGTCGCGCGGCGACCGTGTTCTGCTCATGCTGCCCAATCAGGTCGAACTCTGGGACCTCATGCTCGCGTGCATGAAACTCGGCGCCGTGATGATTCCCGCCACCACGCTGCTCGTCGCCGGTGATCTCGCCGACCGACTGGAGCGCGGCCGCGTGCGGCACGTCGTCACCACCGCGCGCGATGCCGTCAAGTTCGAAAATCTGCCCGGCGACTATCGACGCCTCGCGCTCGGCGATCATCCGCCCGACGGCTGGACGTCGCTCACGCCCGCCTACGAGGCGCCCGTACAGTTCACGCCCGACGGCGTCACGCTCGCGACCGATCCGTTGTTGCTGTACTTCACCTCAGGCACGACATCGCGTCCCAAGCTCGTGCTCCATACGCATCAGAGTTACCCCGTCGGTCATCTCGCCACCATGTACTGGATCGGTCTTCAGCCAGGCGACGTGCACTGGAACATCAGCTCGCCGGGGTGGGCAAAGCATGCGTGGAGTTGCTTCTTCGCGCCGTGGAATGCAGGTGCGACGATCTTCATCTACAACTTCTCGCGTTTCGACGCCCGCGCCGCGCTGGAGACGGCCGCCTGCTGCGAGGTGACGACGCTCTGCGCGCCGCCGACCGTCTGGCGCATGTTGATTCAGGAAGACCTCGCACGTCACGCCGTGAAGTTCCGTGAACTGATCGGCGCGGGCGAGCCGTTGAATCCCGAGGTCATCGATCAGGTGAAGCGGGCCTGGAACATCACGATTCGCGACGGGTACGGACAGACGGAAACGTGCTGCCAGATAGGCAATTCGCCGGGACAGACCGTCAAGCCGGGGGCGATGGGGCGTCCGATGCCGGGCTACCGTGTCGTGCTGCTCGACCCCGACGGCGCGGAGGCCGACGAAGGTGAAGTGGCGCTGGTGCTGTCGCCGCGCCCCACCGGACTGATGCAAGGCTACGAAGACGACAGCGAGAAAACCGCTTATGCGATGCGCGACGGTTACTACCACACCGGCGATGTCGCCATGCGCGACGACCGTGGCTATTTCACTTACGTTGGCCGTGCCGACGATGTCTTCAAAGCGTCCGACTACCGCATCAGCCCGTTCGAGCTTGAGAGCGAACTCATCAAGCATCCCGCCGTCGCGGAAGCCGGTGTCGTGCCCAGTCCCGATCCGCTGCGTCTGGCCGTACCGAAGGCGTTCATCACATTGCGTTCGGGCTTTCAGGCAGACGACAAACTCGCGCTCGATATCCTGCGTTTCTGCCGCGACCATCTCGCCCCCTACAAGCGCGTTCGCCGCATAGAATTCTGCGATTTGCCAAAGACGATCTCGGGCAAGATCCGGCGCGTCGAACTCCGTCGCACGGAGGAGGGACGGAGTCTGGAAGCACGTCGGGCAATGGAATTCTGGGACGTCGATTTTGCCGATCTGAAGTAAGGCGCCGACGTCTCGCGTCCCGCTCAGCGCATGTGCTGAATCACCAGTTCGGCACCCAGCATGGCGAGGCCGACGAAGAAGCAGCGGCGGAACACCGGTGCGCTGACGCGGCTTCGCACCCACTGCCCGATGAACATGCCGCCCAGTGCCGGCGCGAGCGCCAGCAACGACACACCGATCGCCGAGCCGTGGAAGACGCCGTCGCGCGCCAGTCCGGCCGCCAGGGCAATCGTCGAGACAGTGAACGACAGGCCCATCGCCTGCACCAGATCGTCCTTGTCGAGATCGAGCGCCTGAACGAACGGCACGCCCGGGATCACGAAGACGCCGGTCGCCGCCGTCACCAGTCCAGTTGCCACGCCGACCACGCCGCCCACGGCACCTTCGCGTCTGGCCGTCCAGTGTTTCGGCACATGCAGGCGAACCGCCGCCAGTCCGAGCACGGAATACGCGAGCAATGCGACACCCAGCGCCATCCCCGCGAGATTGCCGCCGTTCGCCAGCCAGCCGCTGCCAGCCCACGTGCCGACGCAGATCCCGACGAGCATCGGCCACAGCCGCTTCGCCAGCGCGGCGAAGCGCGGTCCAGCCAGCAATTGCCAGATATTGGTCACGAGCGACGGGACGATGAGCATCGCCGCCGCTTCGGCCGTCGGCATCGCCAGTCCGAGCAGGCCGATGGCCACCGTCGGCAGGCCCAGCCCGATCACGCCTTTGACGAAACCCGCGAGCAGGAAGGTGACGAGGCCCAGTGCCAGCAAGGGGAGAAGGTCGGTGAGGTGTTGAATATTCATCATGTCGCCAGTATCTGCGCGGTGCTGCGGGCCGCCAATGCGGTATTCGCGCAGGGGGACTCAGGCGCACGCTGAGGCGGGTGCGGGCGGTCCCACCGAGGCTCGCGCCAAAGTGCATTCCGAAGCTCGCCCGGAAGCCGAAAAGCCCGGCTGGCGTGGCGGCCGACGCGCTTTGGCGTTTTCAGTTATGCTCAGGCCAAATTCGCGCCGTGCCGCGCATCGGGCGCGTCCCCCGGAATCCCGATTCCGGCGGTCGTGCCGCCGTCGTCGGCACCCCGTAGACCTCCGTATGTCGTTCGACGTCGAACCCCACACCGATCATGACGCCTCGTCATGACGGGCTTCGGCGTCGACAGCCATGCCAAAGCAGTTCGCTTGCCCAGAGGGATGGAAGTTGGAAAACCAGAATCGTCAACACGAACACACCGCCGATGCCGCATTGCTCGACCAGCGTCTGGCGCTCATCATGCAACCCGCCAATCGCGACTTGCTCGGCCAGGGCTTGTCGGGCATCGAACGTGAGACGCTGCGCGTCGAAGGCAACGGCGAACTCGCGCTGACGCCGCACCCGCAGGCGCTCGGCTCGGCCCTGACCAACGACGAAATCACCACCGATTACTCCGAAGCGCTGCTCGAATTCATCACGCCGCCGCAGCACGACGCGGCCGCCGTCATCGCCCGTCTGGACGAAATCCATCAGTTCGCCTATCGCAAGCTCGGCGCGCAATTGCTGTGGAGCGATTCGATGCCGCCCGCGCTGCCGCCGGAAGACGTGATTCCGATTGCGGACTACGGCACCTCTCACGTCGGCATGCTCAAGCATGTCTATCGCCGGGGCCTCGCACTGCGCTACGGCAAGCCGATGCAATGCATCGCAGGTATTCACTACAACTTCTCGCTCGCCGAGCCCGTGTGGGAACTGCTGCGCGAAGCCGAGGGCTCGAAGGACAGTGCACGCGATTATCAGTCGGCGCGCTACGTCGCACTCATCCGCAATTTCCGCCGCTACAGCTGGCTGCTGATGTACCTGTTCGGTGCTTCGCCGGTGCTGCATGCCGAGTTCCTGCGTGGGCGCAATCACGGCCTCGATTCGTTCGACGAAGGCACGCTCGGCCTGCCGTATGCGACCAGCCTGCGCATGAGCGACCTCGGCTATCAGAACAGTGCGCAGTCGGAAGTCTCGCCGTGCTACGACTGCCTGCCAAGCTACATCGACGCGCTCACGCAAGCCGTCAGCCAGCCGCACCCGGCTTACGAGGCGCTGGGCACGAAGCGCGACGGCGAGTGGATTCAGCTCTCGACGAACCTGCTGCAAATCGAAAACGAGTTCTACGCGACGATTCGCCCGAAGCGGGTGACGTACAGCGGCGAGCGTCCGGTGCAGGCGCTGGCGCGCCGTGGGGTGCAATACGTCGAAGTCCGTTGTATCGACATCGACCCGTTCCAGCCCGTCGGCATCGACGTCGACACCGCACGGTTCATCGACGCCTTCCTGCTGTTCTGCGCGTTTGAGAACAGCCCGTCTTGCTCGAACGCTGAAAACATCGAGAATCGCGACAACTTCGCGCACGTCGTCAAGGAAGGTCGCAAGCCCGGACTGGTCCTGCATCGCGGCGGCGAAGCGATCACGCTGTCCGATTGGGCAGAAGACCTGCTCGATCGCATCGACCGCACGGCCGCGGCCTTCGACGCGCAACGCGGTGGCGCGCACTACGCGCACTCGATGGCGCTGCAACGTGCGAAGGTACAGGACGTGACGCTCACGCCGTCCGCCCGCGTCATGGCGGTGCTCGAGCCGTTGCGCGGCACGAAGGGCGGCGCGTTTCAGGCGTTCGCGCTGGATCAGAGCAAGCGTCACGCACAGACGCTGCGCGACATGCCGCTCGAACCGGCGGTGGTCGATCACTTCGAGACGTTGGCCCGCAAATCGCTCGACACGCAGGCTGAACTCGAACGCACGCAGGTGGGCGACTTCGATGCTTTCGTCGCCGCTTATCGCGCTGGCACGTTGGGTACCGTGACGGTCTGACACCGCGCATCGCCGCATGACAAAAAGCGCCTCTCGAGGCGCTTTTTTATCGGCTTCGTTGTTGTCCTTACTATCCCAATACGCCCAGTTGCCACGCGAAAAACACCGCTAACCCCGCGCCGATGGTGAGCAACTGATGACGTGTCGCCGCACAGACGGCGATGGCGACGAGGGCCGCCACGAGTTGCGGATTGCGCCACGTCAGTTCGAGCCCGTTGCCATGTGGCGCTAACGTCATCGGCACGATGATCGCCGTGAGCACCGTCACCGGGACGAACGACAGCGCTTCGCGCAACCATTCCGGGAACCGCACGCGGTCGCCCAGCACGAAGATGCCCGCCTTGACCGCAAACGTCACCGTCGCCATGCCTAGAATCGCCAGGACGTAGTTCATTGGACACCTCGCGTCGACCTCGGGTGTGCGCCGTCGCGACGCTTCGCATGGAGTGCCAGCATGCCTGCCGCGATGCCCAGCGCCACAGCGACCAGCAGTCCGAGCTTATAGGGCAGCGACTGACAAAGGTACGCCGCAGTGCCTGCGACGACCGTCGCCACGGCCCACGGCATGCGCGCCATCTGCGGCACGATGATGGCGATAAAGGTCGCGACCATCGCGAAGTCAAGGCCCAACGTTTGCAGACGCGGGAACGCAGCGCCGAACAGCAGGCCCGCGAGCGTCCACACTTGCCAGTTTACGTACATCGACAGCGCGGAGCCGAGGAAGTACCAGTGGCCCATCGGATCGTCGGGGTGACGGTGAAAGTGGCTGCTCGTCACGGCAAACGTCTCGTCCGTCAGCAGGAATCCCAACAGCGCGCGCCAGCGCAGGTTCAGATGCTTCACGTGCGGCAGAAGATTCGCGGCATACAGCATATGGCGCAGGTTGACGATGAACGTCGTCGCCCACAGCACGGCGTAGCCTACGCCGGTCGCAAAAAGCCCGGCGGCGATGAACTGACTCGACCCCGCGAACACGGTGAGCGACATCAACTGACCATGCCAGAGTGCTAGCGGCGTAGTGGCGACCAGCGCGCCGAAGATCAGGCCGAACGGGGCCGCGCCGACGATCATCGGCAACGTGTCGCGGGCACCTGCGGCAAAGCTTGCCGTGCGAGACAGAACCGGCATGGTGAGACGTTCCTGTGGGTTGAGGTGTTGAGGAGAAGGGCAACAGGGTAAAAGGGCATTCGACGCCCCGAGCATAACGTTTTGCACCGCGTGTCGGCTTGTACGTTCTTGCGCTTGCCGTTGCGTCGAGCGATAGGGAGACCGACGCAAAAACGGCCACCGTTCAGTGGCCGTCATTGGCAAAGTCCACTGGAGGCTGATGGGGGCCTAAGGATGCTTGAACATGTCCAGAATTCGGGCCTTTTCGCTGGCATCCGTGCCGCCGGGCGAGGGCGGTTGCGCGGCGGCAGGCGGCGGCGCGGCAGGAGAGGGCGAGCCGTTGCCGAAGAACGGCAGCGAGAAGCCGCCGCTGTTGTCCTCGATGCCGATGCTCGCGACAAACCCGTTGCCCGGCATTTTGTCCGTCTCGTACAACTCGCCGTTCACCACGCTGACACCGTCGGGCATCGCCATCTGCTGTTGCGGCACGCCGTTCAGCACCACACCCATATACTTGGTCCACACGGGTAGCGCCAACTGCGCGCCGAATTCGCGGCTGCCCAGCGTCTTCGGCTGATCGAAACCGATCCACGCCACCGCCACGAGCGAGTGCTGATAGCCAGCGAACCAGCCATCCAGCGCGTCGTTGGTCGTACCCGTCTTTCCGGCCAGATCGGAACGCTTGAGCACATTCGTGCCGGAGCCCGTTCCGCGTTGCGCCACCGTTTGCAGCAGGCTGTTCATGATGTACGCGTTCGGCGCGGAAATCGCACGGGCCGCGTTCACACCTGCCACGACCGGTGTCGCCTTGTTCAGGACGTTGCCACGTGCATCGCGAATCTCACCGATGAGATACGGCGCAACGCGGTAGCCGCCGTTCGCGAACACAGCATAGGCGCCGGCAAGTTGCAGCGGCGTCGTCTGTCCCGCACCCAGCGCCATCGGCAGATACGGCGGCACCTTGTCTGCGTCGAAGCCGAAACGCGTGGCGTAATCCTGCGTGTATTGCGTGCCGGCGAATTGCAGCAGACGAATCGCCACGAGGTTCTTGGAGCGTTGCAGGCCTTCGCGTACGGTCATCGGGCCGCTGAAGGCGTCGTCGTCGTGCGGATCCCACGTCTGACCGCCGGTCTGTGCGGGCGGCAGGTTCAGCGGGCCGTCCATCACCATCGTGGCGGGGCTCACGCCTTTCTCGATAGCCGCCGAGTACACGACCGGCTTGAACGTCGAACCCGGCTGGCGCCATGCCTGCGTCGCGCGGTTGAATTTGCTCTGGTTGAAGTCGAAGCCGCCGATCAGGGCGCGAATCGCGCCGTCGTCCGGCGAGAGCGAGACGAGCGAGCCTTGCACTTCGGGCAGTTGCGAGATGCGCCATTTGCCGCGTGCGTCCTTCATCACGCGGATAATCGAGCCGGGGCGGATGCGGACCTTCTCGCTGGCCTTGGCCGAGAGTGCCGACGCTGCGAAACCGATGCCATCGCCATTGATCACGACGGCGTCGCCCGAGAGGGGAACCGCCGTCACTTGCGAGGTGCTTGCGGCCACGACCACGGCGGCCACGAGGTCACCGTTATCCGGGTGTTCGAGCAGTGTGTCCTCGATCAGTTGCTGACGATCGGGCATGGCCGCTGGCAGCTCCACGAAACCTTCGGGCCCGCGGTAGCTATGGCGGCGCTCGTAATCGAGCACGCCCGCGCGAACGGCCTCATAGGCGGCTTGCTGTTTCCTGGAGTCGAGCGTGGTGATGACGGTCAGGCCGCGCGTGTAGGTGTCGTCCTTGTATTCGTCGTAGACCGCCTGACGCACCATTTCCGCCACATATTCGGCGTGGACGTTGTATTCGTTGCCGGACGTGCGCGTGCGGATCGGCTCATGCAGCGCGTCTTCGTACTGATTGCGCGAGATGTAGCCCAGATCGAGCATGCGCTTGAGGATGTATTCCTGACGAATCTTCGCGCGTTTGGGGTTGACGATCGGGTTGTACGCGGAAGGGGCCTTGGGCAGACCGGCAAGCATGGCGGCTTCGCCAAGCGTGATGTCCTTGAGGTCTTTGCCGAAATAGATGCGCGCGGCGCTGGCGAAGCCGTAGGCGCGCTGTCCCAGATAGATCTGGTTCATGTACAGCTCGAGAATCTTGTCCTTCGACAGCGCGGACTCGATCTTGTACGCGAGCAGCATTTCGTAAATCTTGCGGGTCGCCGTTTTCTCGCGGGAAAGGAAGAAGTTGCGCGCGACCTGCATGGTGATCGTGCTGGCCCCCTGTGCCGCACCGCCATGCATCACATCGGAGACACCCGCGCGCAGAATGCCGATGAAGTCGACACCGCCGTGATCGTAGAAGCGGTAATCCTCGATCGCGAGGACTGCCTTCTTCATCACGTCCGGAATCTGGTCGATGGTCACGAGACTGCGTCGCTCTTCGCCGAATTCGCCGATCAGCACGTTATCGGACGTGTAAATCCGCAGCGGCACCTTGGGCCGGTAATCGGTGATGACGTCGAGCGCGGGCAGGTTGGGGCGCATGACGATCAGCGCATAGCCGGCGATCAGCGCCGCGACGACGGCCAACCCTGCTAGCGTGGTAAGGATGACGGCAAGCGTGCCGAATCCGAGCTGACCATGGGGGCGACGGTGGGGTGAAGGCGAAGCGGCGTGCGATGACTGCGCCTGAGGCGTGACGACGGGGGACTTGCGGTGCGCGCGATGCGACGGCGCACGAGGCGGCAAACAATGCTTCAAGGACATACCCAACGAAGAATGCAGGATGGGAACAGGCCGGCCGGCCTAGCGCTGCGTGGATCCCCGCCGCGCGGCGAAATCGGTGCAGTATGCCACGCCCGGGGCGTCGCCCCCAAAAAAGTGAGAGGCGGCACGGCGTGGCAGACGGCGAAGGGTTAGAGCGGCGTCCGCGTGCGGCGTTCGCCCGACGGCCGACCACGCGGCATGACCTACGCTCAGCGACGCGCTTCGGTCGCCATGCGCAGCGCCAGCGCGCCGAGCATGCCGCCCATGAGCCAGCGCTGGATGCGCAGCCATGCAGGGCGTTGGCCGAGAAACCGCGAGATGGAGCCGGCCGACAGGGCGACCGAGGCATTCACCGCCACGCTCATCGCGATCTGCGTGAGGCCCAGCACCAGCGACTGCGTCAGCACGCTGCCATACTCGGGATGCACGAACTGAGGCAGCAGCGCCAGATAAAGCATCGCAATTTTCGGGTTGAGCACTGAAGTGAACAGGCCCATCGTGAAGAGACGACGGTTGCTGTCTTTGGGCAGCGCCGTCACTTCGAACGGCGAACGGCCGCCCGGCTTGAGCGCTTGCCAGCACAGCCACAGCAGGTAGAGCGCACCACCGAAGCGCAGCACATCGTACGCATACGGCACGGCGAAGAGCAGGGCGGTGATACCGAAGGCGGCGCACAACATGTAGACGACGAAGCCAACGGCCACGCCGCCCAGCGACACGAGGCCAGCCGCCGGTCCCTGACACAGCGAGCGCGAGATCAGATACATCATGTTCGGCCCTGGCGTGAGGGCCATGCCGATGGCGACGAGCGCGAAGGCCAGCCAGGTGGAGAGTGCGGGCATGATTGGGGGGGGCTGGAGCGTCGATGCGTCCGCGCCATATGTGAAGAGCAAGCCGCAAGATACCACGCGCTCAGCGCGCACGCCGGTTGGGTGAACCGTGCAGTCACATCGGGCCGGGATTCCCGTGGATTCGCCGAGAAATCAGCTTAGCCGTCTGAGAAAGACGGTCATTTCCTTCTCGGCCTGACGGTCGCCGTGGGCTTGCGCGGCGGTAATGCCTTGCGTCCACGCGTCACGCGCGCCATCGATGTCCCCGGCGCCCTGACGCGCTTTACCCAGTAGCTTCCACGCCGCGGTGTACTTGGGATCGAACGCAACGCAATGGGCCAGGTGATCGGCTGCGACCGGGAAGTTCTGCGCGTCGAGATAGGCTTTGCCGAGGCCGAAGCGCAGCAGGGCGTTGTCTTTGCCGGCCGACAACAGTTTCTCAAGTCCTTCAATCATAATTAGAATATATCGTCGGTATATATAAAAAACGTAATAAGATCGCGCTGACCTCTCAGTCACTCGCAGCATTCTGCCGTCCTTCGGTGCTTATCCGGTATCCCTTCGTTTCGATCCACTAGATGTCGCGAGCGCCGAATGCCGGACGCCAGTCATTTGATATCAATCAATCCGACGCCGACCGATACCTTGGCGCACGGGCACGTAAACCCGCAGGATGCTCAAGTCTGGCGTGAGGCACGCCGATGTGACAAGTATGACTGGCCCGAAAGAGGCCGGACAGGGGTGAGCCACCCATCACGTAAGACGGAGACGACAGCATGTTTCGGAGCTTTTCGATCAAGGCGCGCCTGGGCATCACCATGGTGCTGTTGGCTGTTTTGTTGATTCTGCTGGGCGCATTGGGTATTGCCGGCATGACACGCACCGGCGATGCGCTTCGCGAGACGTACGCCAATCACCTCGCCGCCACGGTGGCACTCGGTAAAGACAACGCCACACTCGCCCGCACCCGCGCGATTCTCGATCGCGTGGTCCTGCATCCCGAATCGCCCGACGCCGACAAGGTGGCGGCACGTGCCCGCAACATGATCAAGGACGCGAACGCTGCGTGGGCTGCGTATCAGGCGTTGCCCCACGCAGCCGAGGAGCAGCGCTTGGCGGACGATGTCGCGACACGTCGCGCGACCTTCTTCGATAAGGGCATGGATCCGATGCTCGCCGCCATCGATGCGCGCGATCGCACGGCGATGGACGACATCACGATGAACGTGCTGCCCAAGTATTACGCGACGCTTACCGCCGCGAGCGATGCGCTGGCGGCGTACAAGCTGAAACTTGGACAAGACACTTACGAAGCCTCCATGGCGGAGCTGACGGCATTCCGCTGGCTGAGCATCGGGGCGACGGTGCTGGGCGTGCTCATGGCCATCGCCTGCTATTTCTCGCTGCGAGGTGCGATCATGCGGCCGCTGGGCGAGGCGCTTGCGCACTTCGAGAATATCTCGGCGGGGCAGCTCGACAATCCGGTGCAAGTACGTGGCAAGGACGAAATGTCGATGCTCATGCGCGGCTTGGAGACGATGCAGTCGCGACTGGCGGGCACGATTCGCGGGGTGCGTCATAGTTGCGATGCGATGGCGACGGCCACGGCCGAGATCTCGGCGGGCAATACCGATCTGTCGGCGCGCACCGAGCAGCAGGCGGCCTCGCTGGAGGAGACCGCATCGTCGATGGAGCAACTGACGGCGACCGTCAAACAGAACGCCGATAACGCGCGTCAGGCGAGCCAGTTGGCGGTGAATGCTTCGGATATTGCCGCGCGCGGTGGGCAGGTCGTCGCACGCGTGGTCGATACGATGCAGGGCATCTCGGCGAGTTCGTCGCAGGTCGTGGACATCATCGGGGTGATCGATGGCATTGCGTTCCAGACCAACATCCTCGCGCTCAATGCGGCGGTGGAAGCGGCGCGCGCGGGCGAGCAGGGCCGCGGTTTCGCCGTGGTGGCGGGCGAGGTGCGCACGCTGGCCCAGCGAAGTGCTACGGCTGCACGCGAAATCAAGGGGTTGATCGAGGCGTCGGTGCAAAAGGTGTCGGACGGCTCGACACTGGTCACGGAGGCCGGCCGCACGATGGACGAGATCCTGCAAGCAGTGCAACGTGTGACCGACATCATGGGCGAGATTTCGGCGGCATCGGACGAACAGAGCGGTGGTATCGAGCAGGTGAATCAGGCCGTCACCCAGATGGACACCGTCACGCAGCAGAACGCGGCGTTGGTGGAGCAGGCGGCTGCGGCGGCCGCATCGCTGGAGGATCAGACGAACGCGTTGCGCGAGGAAATGGCGCGGTTCCGTCTGGGCGACGAAGGCGTGGCATCGACCGGGGCGCGGCGTGTTGCGTTGCATGCTGTGGAGGATGCAAGGCTCTCGCTGGCAGCGTAATGGCGGCCCGGCGGGCGACGGATGCGACTGTGTGCGATGGGCATGTTCATGGCGGTCATGCGCCGAACCGGGTAACATTGCCCATCTTTTGCTCAGTTGAGGGTGTCGAAGTATGAAGCGAGTGGCGCTGATGGGGACGATGGCCGTGCTGGCTGGCCTGATGGCAGGCTGTGGCCCGCTCAACCAGATGAGTCGGCCCGATCCGGCGACGGGTCGACTGATCGACCAGGGAACCAGTGCCGATCGTTTCATGGTGCTCAACTGCATCTATCACGGCTGGAGCGAGTTGTCGCAGAACGTCGATTCGACGTCGTATGCCCGTCAGGGGGCTGACCGGGTGCGCGTGTATCGCGGTCACGACAAGGACAACAACGCGATCTACAACCCGTACGTCGATATCCTGCAAGGCGGCTTCGGCGCACGCATTCAGTACTTCGAAACGCCGGACAGCCACCTGTCGCGCGATTTCGAAAACACCGTCAAGCGCTGCATGGTGCCGTACGCAGGCAGCAACGACTGACATCGGTCGTATTCGCAAGAAAAAAGCCCTGGCGCGAAAGTGCCGGGGTTTTTTGTTGGCGCGGTGAGTAGGTGAAACGGTGAATCCTTGGGCTTTAGAAATTAAAATAATAAAGATTAATTTTCATATGCCCAAATTTCCATAACGTCATATAGGGGCAGGTAACTAACCGGTGTCCAGGCCGTAATGCATACGCAATGGACGCGTAATGGAAATACGCGCGATGACGGCATGTTCGCGGCCAAATCGGGGGGAGGTGTTGCGAAATCGGGGTCGGATGTGCGCAGGATCGCGGCCATGCGAACGCGCGTTCGACGGGGCGGACAGTGATGAACGACAGGGGCAGGGACCCATGCGACGGGCACCCCGCAAGTCCCCGTAGGACGGCTTTCCGGGGCGGTGAGCGCTGGGAAAACGTGCTATGCTCCTCGCCGTGATTGATCAGGTCCTTCCAAGCACCACTTGATTCTCGCAATCCGCTAATCGGTCAGGCCGTGTCGCGGAAGGTTTCGTAACCCGCTATTTCTCGAGACACTCGTAGAAAAGGTGAGCGCAAAATGAGTTTGATGGAACAATTCCAAGCGAACTCGTACCTCTTCGGCGGCAATGCCCCCTACGTCGAAGAACTGTACGAATCGTATCTTGATAATCCGGCTTCCGTGCCGGACAACTGGCGCCAGTATTTCGACGCGCTGCAAAACGTTCCCGCTGTTGATGGTTCCAACGCCAACGACGTGGCTCACGCCCCGATCGTGGAGTCGTTCGCCCAGCGCGCCAAGGCCAATGCCTTCGTGTCGCACGCCGGTGCCTCCGACCTGGCCGTTGCCCGCAAACAGGTGCACGTGCAGTCGCTCGTCGCGGCCTATCGCTTCCTCGGCGCACGCTGGGCCAATCTGGACCCGCTCAAGCGTCAGGAACGTCCGGCCATTCCGGAACTGGAACCCGCGTTCTACGACCTGACCGAAGCCGACATGGACAGCGTGTACTCGGCAGAGAACACGTACTTCGGTTTCGAACAAGCCAGCCTGCGCGATCTGCTCAAGGCGCTGCGCGACACGTACTGCGGCTCGATCGCCGCCGAGTACATGTACATCAGCGATCCGGTGCAAAAGCGCTGGTGGCAAGAGCGTCTGGAGAAGGTGCGTGCCACGCCCAACTTCACCGCTGAAAAGAAGAAGCACATCCTCGAACGCCTGACGGCCGCTGAAGGCCTCGAGCGTTATCTGCACACCAAGTTCGTCGGCCAGAAGCGCTTCTCGCTCGAAGGCGGCGAATCGTTCATCGTGGCGATGGACGAACTGGTGCATCACGCCGGCGCCAAGGGCGTGCAGGAAATCGTGATCGGCATGGCCCACCGTGGCCGTCTGAACGTGCTGGTCAACACCCTCGGCAAGATGCCGTCGGATCTGTTTGCCGAATTCGAAGGCAAGCACGTCGACGACCTGCCGGCAGGCGACGTGAAGTACCACAAGGGCTTCTCGAGCGACGTTTCGACGACGGGCGGCCCGGTCCACCTGTCGCTGGCGTTCAACCCGTCGCACCTTGAAATCGTGAACCCGGTGGTCGAAGGCTCGGCCAAGGCTCGTATGGACCGTCGCGGCGAAGCCGATGCGGCCAGCGTGCTGCCGGTGCAAGTGCACGGCGACGCCGCGTTCGCAGGTCAGGGCGTCGTCATGGAAACGCTGAACCTCGCGCAAACGCGGGGTTACGGCACGCACGGCACGGTGCACATCGTCATCAACAACCAGATCGGCTTCACGACGTCGGACCCGCGCGATGCGCGCTCGACGACGTACTGCTCGGACGTGGTCAAGATGATCGAAGCGCCGGTGCTGCACGTGAATGGCGACGATCCGGAAGCGGTCGTGCTGGCCATGCAACTGGCCCTCGAATTCCGTCAGGAATTCGCGAAGGATGCCGTCGTGGACATCGTTTGCTTCCGCAAACTGGGTCACAACGAGCAAGACACCCCGGCAGTGACGCAGCCGCTGATGTACAAGAAGATTGCCCAACACCCGGGCACGCGCGCTCTGTACGTCGAAAAGCTGGTCGCGCAGGGCGTGATCACGGCCGAGGAAGGCGACGGTTTCGTCAAGGCCTACCGTTCGGCCATGGACGACGGCCACCACACCATCGACCCGGTGCTTTCGAACTACAAGAGCAAGTACGCGGTCGACTGGGTGCCGTTCCTGAACAAGAAGTACATCGACAAGGCCGATACGGCCGTGCCGCTCGCCGAGATCAAGCGTCTGGCCGAGCGCATCACGACCATTCCGGAGAACTTCAAGGTTCACCCGCTCGTCGAGAAGGTCATCAACGACCGTCGCAAGATGGGCGCCGGCGAGCAGCCGCTCGACTGGGGTATGGGCGAGCACCTGGCATACGCCTCGCTGGTCGCATCGGGCTTCGCCGTTCGCCTGACCGGTCAGGACGCTGGCCGTGGCACGTTCACGCACCGCCACGCCGTGCTGCACGATCAGAACCGTGAGCGCTGGAACGACGGTACGTACGTTCCGCTGCAACACGTGGCAGACGGTCAGGCCACCTTCACGGTGATCGACTCGGTGCTGTCCGAAGAAGCCGTGTTGGGCTTCGAATACGGTTACTCGACCGCAGAACCGAACACGATGGTGCTGTGGGAAGGCCAGTTCGGCGACTTCGCCAACGGTGCACAGGTCGTGATCGACCAGTTCATCTCGAGCGGTGAAGTGAAGTGGGGCCGCGTCTCGGGCCTGACGATGCTGCTGCCGCACGGCTACGAAGGCCAGGGTCCGGAGCACTCGTCGGCACGTATGGAGCGCTACCTGCAACTGTGCGCCGATACGAACATGGAAGTGGTTCAGCCGACCACGCCGGCACAGATCTTCCACGTGCTGCGTCGTCAGATGATCCGTCAGCAGCGCAAGCCGCTGATCGTGTTCACGCCGAAGTCGCTGCTGCGTCACAAAGAAGCTGTGAGCGACCTGTCGGAACTCGTCAAGGGCGGTTTCCAGACCGTTATCGGCGAAACCGACGCCACGATCGACCCGAACAAGGTCAAGCGCGTTGTGGCCTGCTCGGGCCGCCTGTACTACGACCTGATTGCTCGCCGTCGCGAAGAGAAGTCGAACGACGTCGCGATCGTCCGTGTGGAACAGCTCTACCCGTTCCCGCACAAGGCGTTCGAGAACGAGCTGAAGAAGTACGAAAACCTCGCCGAAGTGGTGTGGGCCCAGGACGAGCCGCAAAACCAGGGTCCGTGGTTCTACATCGAACACCACCTGCTCGAAGCCATGAGCGCCGGTCAGAAGCTGGCCTACGCCGGCCGTCCGGCTTCGGCTTCGCCTGCTGTGGGCTACTACGCCAAGCACTACGAACAGCTCAAGACGCTGCTCGATACGGCTTTCGGTCGCAGCCTCAAGGGCGCGACGGTGGTGCAGTAACCGGTTAGGTCTTACAGCGGTCGTCCTCCCCCAGGGACGGCCGCTGCCGTATTTCCGAATTGAACGTTTATCGAATCCAGGATCCAGAAATGGCCATTGTTGAAGTCAAAGTCCCCCAGTTTTCCGAGTCGGTTTCCGAAGGCACGCTGCTCGACTGGAAGAAGAAAGTCGGCGAAGCATTCGCTCAGGACGAAACCATCATCGAAGTCGAGACCGATAAGGTCGTGCTCGAAGTGCCGGCACCCGCTGCCGGCGTGCTCGTCGAAGTGACCGCCAACGCTGGCGACACCGTGACGTCCGAGCAGATCATCGCGAAGATCGATACCGAAGCCAAGGCCGGCGCTGCCGCCCCGGTCGCTGCCAAGCCGGCAGAAGCCGCCGCGCCTGCTGCCGCTGCTGCCCTGGCCGCTGCCCCCGCCGCAGCCGGTGGTGCTTCGGGCAACATCGCCAGCCCGGCCGCCGCCAAGGTGCTGGCCGAGAAGAATCTGTCGGCCGGCGACGTCGCCGGTTCGGGCCGCGATGGCCGCGTGACCAAGGGCGACGCCCTGGCTGCTGGCGCCAAGCCGGCCGCTGCTGCCGCTTCGTCGATCCCGGCACCGGCGCAACGTGCCGCACTGCCGTCGGTGTCCGCACCGGCTGGCCGCGACACGTCGCTGGAAGGCCGTCCGGAACAGCGCGTGCCGATGTCGCGTCTGCGTGCCCGTATCGCCGAGCGCCTGCTGCAATCGCAACAGACCAACGCCATTCTGACCACGTTCAACGAAGTGGACATGAAGCCGGTGATGGACCTGCGCAACAAGTACAAGGACAAGTTCGAGAAGGAACACGGCGTGAAGCTGGGTTTCATGTCGTTCTTCGTCAAGGCCGCTGTGCACGCGCTCAAGAAGTACCCGGCCGTGAACGCCTCGATCGACGGTAACGACATCGTCTACCACGGCTACTTCGACATCGGTATCGCTGTCGGCTCGCCGCGTGGTCTGGTGGTGCCGATTCTGCGCAATGCCGACCAGATGAGCCTGGCCGACATCGAGAAGAAGATCGCCGAGTACGGCAAGAAGGCTGCCGACGGCAAGCTGTCGATCGAAGAAATGACCGGCGGTACGTTCTCGATCTCGAACGGCGGTGTGTTCGGCTCGATGCTGTCGACCCCGATCATCAACCCGCCGCAGTCGGCCATTCTGGGCGTTCACGCCACGAAGGAACGTGCTGTGGTGGTGAATGGCGAGATCGTCATCCGCCCGATGAACTACCTGGCCATGAGCTACGACCACCGTATCATCGACGGTCGCGAAGCCGTGCTGAGCCTCGTCGCCATGAAGGAAGCGCTGGAAGATCCGGCGCGCCTGCTGCTCGACCTGTAAGCGTTAGCGCGCACTGCGCGGTGTCGCCCGGCCATGTGTTCCACGGCCGGCGCGCCGCGCCTCCCCCTGCCGTCAACCTTCACTGAGTCTCAAAATGGCAAACAAAGAATTTGATGTAGTTGTTATCGGTGCCGGCCCCGGCGGATATATCGCCGCGATCCGCGCTGCACAACTCGGCTTCTCGGTCGCTTGTGTCGAGAAATGGACGAACCCGGCGGGCAAGATGGTGCTGGGCGGTACGTGCCTGAACGTCGGTTGCATTCCGTCGAAGGCGCTGCTCGCGTCGTCGGAAGAATTCGAAAAGGTCGGCCATCACCTGGCCGATCACGGTATCACCACGTCGGATGTCAAGATCGACATCGCCAAGATGCTCACGCGCAAGCAAGGCATCGTCGACAAGATGACCGGTGGTATCGAGTACCTGTTCAAGAAGAACAAGATCACGTGGCTCAAGGGCGAAGGCTCGTTCGTTGCGAAGAGCGACGGCGGCTACCAGATCGACGTGAAGCCGGTTCAGGAAGCCGACAAGCCGGAAACGGTCACGGCCAAGAACGTGATCATCGCGACCGGTTCGAAGGCCCGCCATCTGCCGGGCATGCCGGTCGACAACAAGCTCATCTCGGATAACGAAGGTGCGCTCTCGTTCGACACCGTACCGAAGAAGCTGGGCGTGATCGGCGCTGGCGTGATCGGTCTGGAACTGGGTTCGGTGTGGCGTCGTCTGGGTGCGGAAGTCACCGTGCTCGAAGCCATGCCGGAATTCCTGGCTGCCGCCGACGCCGGCGTCGCCAAGGAAGCGCAGAAGCAATTCAAGAAGCAAGGTCTGGACATCACCGTCGGCGTAAAGGTCGGCGAAGTGAAGGCTGGCAAGAACAACGTCACGGTCAACTACACGGACAAGGACGGCAAGGAGCATGCGCTCGAAGTCGATCGCCTGATCGTGTCGGTCGGTCGTGTGCCGAACACGGACAATTTGGGTCTGGGCAACATCGGTCTGGCGATCGACGAGCGCGGCTTCATTCCGGTGGACGACCACTGCCGTACCAAGCTGCCGAACGTGTACGCGATCGGTGACGTGGTGCGTGGCCCGATGCTCGCGCACAAGGCTGAAGACGAAGGCGTGCTGGTGGCCGAAGTCATCGCCGGTCAGAAGCCGCACATCGACTACAACTGCATTCCGTGGGTGATCTACACCTCGCCGGAAATCGCATGGGTCGGCAAGACCGAGCAGCAACTCAAGGCGGAAGGCCGCGAGTTCAAGCCGGGTCAGTTCCCGTTCGCTGCCAATGGCCGCGCACTGGGCATGGGCTCGTCGGACGGTTTCGTGAAGGTGCTGGCCGATGCCAAGACCGACGAAATCCTCGGCGTGCACGTGATCGGCCTGAATGCTTCGGACCTGATCGCCGAAGCCGTGGTCGCGATGGAGTTCAAGGCTGCGTCGGAAGACATCGGCCGAATCTGCCATCCGCACCCGTCGCTCTCGGAAGTGATGCGTGAAGCCGCGCTCGACGTCGAAAAGCGTGCACTGAACAAGTAAGCCGCTTTACGCTTACCTGTACGAACAAAGGCGAGGCGACTCGCCTTTGTTTTTTCCCGATTTCCGTTGTTACTTTTGCCCCCCGGCGCCGGCTCGTCGCCGCACTGCATGAACGTTCGCGAATACTACCAACAAGAATTGGCCGAGCGCGGCTACAAGCCCGACGAAGCGCAGGAGCGCGCCGTCGAGCGTCTGCAGCAATGCTACGACGAATGGGCGGCGTACAAGTCCAAGCGTTCGAACACTTTCAAGAAGTGGCTCGTGCATCCGGATCTGCCCAAGGGCGTCTATCTGTGGGGCGGCGTGGGACGCGGCAAGAGCTTCCTGATGGACAGCTTCTTCTCGGTGGTGCCGCTGCAGCGCAAGACGCGTCTGCACTTCCATGAGTTCATGCGCGAAGTCCATCACCAGTTGCAGGCGCTCAAAGGGTTGCCCGATCCGCTGGACGAACTCGCCAAGCGCATCGCCAAGCGCTACCGGTTGATCTGCTTCGATGAGTTTCACGTCTCGGACGTGGCCGATGCCATGATCCTGCACCGCTTGCTGGCCGAACTCTTCAAGAACGGCGTGCAGTTCGTGATGACGTCGAACTATCGCCCCGACACGTTGTATCCGGACGGCCTGCACCGCGACCGCGTGCTGCCCGCGATTCGTTTGCTCGAAGAGAAGCTCGACGTGCTTAACGTCGACGCTGGCATCGACTATCGCCGCCGCACGCTGGCGCAGGTGCAGGTGTATCACTACCCGCTCGGAAACGAAGCCAACCGTGCGCTGCGTGCGGCGTTCAGCGAAATTGCCGGCGTGCCGGACGAGAGTCCGCTGCTGCATATCGAACAGCGCGAACTCAAGGCGCTGCGTCGCGCGGGCGGCGTTGTGTGGTTCGACTTCCATACGTTGTGCGGCGGTCCGCGTTCGCAAAACGACTATCTGGAACTGGCCAACCGTTTTCACACCGTGGTGCTCTCGGATGTGCCCAAGATGACGCCGCGTATGGCCTCGGAAGCGCGTCGCTTCACCTGGCTCGTCGACGTCTTCTACGACCACAAGGTCAAGCTGCTGATGTCGGCGGAAGTGCCTGCGGAAGCGCTGTACACCGAAGGGACGCTTTCCAATGAGTTCACACGTACCGTGTCACGACTCGTAGAAATGCAGTCGCTGGAGTATCTGGAAGCGCCGCGTCGCGTGGTGGATACCTCGCTGACCTGAGTGCGTTCACGTCGCCGCGCGCAGGGAGGGGGCGCTCAGCGCCCCCGGTCCCCGCGATTGCGCTGGCGTGAATCCGGCGGTGGCGGCGGGGGAGGTGGCGGCTGCCGCTGCTCGCGGAGGTGGTTGTAGATGTCGCCCCGCAGGTCTCCTTGCGGTCGAACCTCCTGCTGTTGCCCACGGGACGATCCAGGCCGTGTCCCGCCATGATTGTCGCCGCGTCCGTTCGGACGATCGGCAGCCTGCGCGAACCAGCCCTGGAAGAATCGGCCGTCCGACGACGATTGGGCCGCAGCGCCCCACGACGCACCGGCCAGCATGACGAAACACAGTATCCGGACAAGTCGGTTGTGACGCATGGTGCCACCTCCTTGTCGGTTGAGCTGCCTTGATTGGCCGAAATCCCCATCTGTCGTGCCAATGCCATGCCAGCCGGATAGGCTGGTCGGCACGGCACGGCAAATGCGGCTACGCTTCGAGAGTAAAAGGGTGGCGACCGATGTGCTGTAAAGATTTGTAAAGCAATGTAAGCCGATGGGTCAGGGCGTAATACGTCGCCTACCATGCGCTGTTTTGAATGTCGGAGTCTTGCACTGCGTAAGCTTTCTCTGGTTGTCGTGGCCCTGCTTGTCGTGCTGGGGCTGCTGTTCGGCACGCCGTATTACACCTTGTGGCGCGCGCGCGATGCGGCCAATGCCCGTGACGCCGCCACGCTGTCGTCGTACGTCGACTATCCGGCGGTGCGTGAAAGTCTGAAGGTGAGCCTTCACGACGAGCTTTCCCGTCAGATGGACAAACAGCGCAGCAACGCCTTTGGCGCGCTAGCCCTGGCGTTGGGCGGCTGGGTGTCCGATCGCGTAGTGGAAGCGTTGCTGACGCCGGAAGCCGTTGCTGCGATGTTGCGCGGCGACAGTACGGGGCTGCCGCCTGCACCGGGCGCGCCCGCGCCGCGCGATGTAGTGCCGCCGCAAGCCGAATCGAGCGCGCCGCAAGCTGCGCCTGTCACACCCGCCGCACCCGCAGCACCGCCGGCGAATAGCGGCGCCAACGCGTCGGAA
Source organism: Pandoraea oxalativorans (assembly GCF_000972785.3). Lineage (NCBI taxonomy): Bacteria > Pseudomonadati > Pseudomonadota > Betaproteobacteria > Burkholderiales > Burkholderiaceae > Pandoraea > Pandoraea oxalativorans. The sequence continues at coordinate 3,252,127 of NZ_CP011253.3, read as the reverse complement.
GCGCCAGCCACCACCGAAAACCCACCGCCGCGTACGACAACGCGTACCGAGTTTCAGGACTTCAATCACTTCCTCGTACACGTCCCGCGCAGCGACCGCCCGGAACGGGTCGTGACGTTCACGCTCACGCGCCGCAACGTCGTGCAGTGGCGATTGACGGCCATTGCGTTGCCGCCGCTGTGATCCCGCTCATCCCTCATCGACCCGCGCTTTCCGGTCAGTTGCGAACACCATCTTGAACTCGATTTTGAATGCGATGTCCTGGCGACGCCTGTGCGTCGCCGCCATGCTGAGCGGCAACGCGCTCGTGGCCGCGGCGTCCGCCGATCTGTCGTCGCCGGTCGGCGTATGGCGCATTGTCGACGAGACGGGCGACCCGAAAGCCCTCATCACCATTACCGAAAAAGACGGAGAGATCGTCGGTGCGCTGACCAAGAGCCTCGGTCGGCCGGATGGGCTGGAGCGCCGCTGCAACGAATGCACCGACGCGCGTCGCGGCAAGAAGCTTCAGGGCATGCAGATCATCCGTGGTCTGCACAAGGACCCCGATGGCGACGAGTACGTCGGTGGGAAAATTCTTGATCCTGATAGCGGCAGCGAATACGGCTGCAAGATGCGGGTCGTCGAGGGTGGCAAGAAACTCGAAGTTCGAGGCTATTTCGGCATCTCATTGCTGGGACGCACCCAGACGTGGATTCGCGAGCAGTAGCGCCACGTCCCCTCGCATCCCCTCACATCCCTTTCATCTCCCGGTAGATTGAGCGACGAAGATTCACGTCGGGCCACGTGTGGTGGCGCGATGCAGACGGTGGTCGGCTAGAGGACTTCCTCAGCACGAGGAACCGCCTTTGGCGTAATCTTCAAAGCGACTCACGCGTGATATGCCGCATTCCCGGCGACGACGTCGAGTCCTACGACAATCAATTCCGTATCTGGGAGGATGACAATCATGAAGCAGATTTCGAACGCGACGTCGTGGCGACGTCTGGGTGCGCATGCGCTCGTCGCAGTAGCGTTGCTGGGCGGTGTCGCAAAGGCGGCGCTGGCTGCCGACGACACGTCGCCGGTTGGCGTGTGGAAGACGATCGACGACAACACGGGCAAGCCGAAAGCGCTCGTCACGATCTCGGAAAAGAACGGCGAATACGTGGGTGTGATCACCAAGGGCCTTGGCGAGAACGACGATCCGGCACGCATCTGCGAGAAGTGTACGGATGAGCGCAAGGGCCAGAAGATGCTCGGCATGGAGATCATCCGCGGCATCAAGAAGAATGGCGACGAGTATTCCGGTGGCACCATCCTCGACCCGGAAAACGGCAAGGACTACAAGTGCAAGATGACGGTGGTCGACGGCGGCAAGAAGCTCGACGTTCGTGGTTTCATCGGCATTTCGTTGATCGGCCGCACTCAGACGTGGATTCGCGAGCAATAAGGCTGTCAATGCGATAAGTGGCACAAGCGCTGCGAGCGTCGTAAGCGCCGTAAGCGACATCGAGAGAGAGACAAGACCCGGACGACATTTCGCCGGGTCTTTTTCGTTGATGGCGCAGGCGTTACGGCGTCGGCGTGGCGGCGCTCATGGGGCGCGCGACGTGGGGTAAGCCGTCGAACAACGAGTAGATCATCTGCAACGTCGAATGTCGGGCGATGGCGCCTCGGATACCCGAGGTGCTCGGCGCTGCGGGCGTGTCATGCGACGCATGGCGGCCGCGATGCCGTGTGGTGGCGACCTGTGGCGGCAAGGCGACCGGCAAGGCGATGCGCTCGCCGATGGGGCGCGGGACCGTGATGCGCGCGACCCACGACACCGCGTGACCGATGAGCGGTATGCGCGTCGCAAAATGGATACCGTTTTTCAACATCTCCTGAATCACCGAAAGCAGTTCGCCATCGACGTAGTACGACTTCACCCGCGACCAGGCGGGGACGGCGGCATGCCGAGCGACCGTCTTCTTGTGAAGCCCGGCGGGGTCGAAGGTCACCGCCGTCGAATGTTGCACCACGGATGTTTGCGCCGATGCCAGCCCGCCACCCAGCGAATGCCCCGTGAACACGAGCTGCTTCGGCGGATAGTCGCACGCTAGCGATTTTCCCCAACTGATGGCCTCTTCGTACTGCTTGGAGCGCAACCCCAACGCCTGTCGGACGTTGTGAATCCAGTCGACGAAGGCGCGCCCGGTAATGCCCATCTCCGTGCCGCGATCCGCCGCAAGATAGCGATCGCATAGCTTGTCTTCATACAGCGCGCCGAAGAAGCCCGATTGCCTCGGCCCGTTGTCGTCGTGCATGCTGACTCGTCTTACGCGTGTCGGCAAAATCTGTGGGACCGAGCGATCGAAATAAACGTCGTGATTCACGAGTGCGGCCGTGATGTCGTTGCGTTGTTCGATCATCGACGCGGGGAGGCACGCCTTGCCCTTTGCTTCGATCAACGTATCGAGTTCGTCGATGCGCTGTGCGACGGTGACGAGCTTCGCGGTGCGACAAGCGGAATCGTGCGCAGCGCTTTCGCCGACGAGCGGTTGCATTTGTGCGAACACGTTGTCGTAGGCCACCGATTCCGCGCAGCCGCAAGGACGCGATGCCGCGTCGAGGTCGGCTTTTTGGCAGGCGTGCGGTCGCGCCCCGGACGCCCGCGCCTCCAAACAGGCTTCCCGCCAGGCCTGTACCAGCACACGCACACGCTCGGCCAGCAGATCGCCGTTCGCTTCGCCCGGCTGAGAGGGACGCGCGATTGCTGCGCGATGTATCGTGCCGACCAACTGCAATGAACGTCGCCGCTGGTCGTCGAACATGCGACGTTCTCTTGAGATGTCGGCCCATGGTGCAGGGGTGTCGTGAACCATGTCGTCATGAAACGTCGGTGGCGACGTGTTGCCGACAGACGGGTTGGGCGGTTCGCTGCTGGCGCGGGTGTTGCGAGTGATGAGCGCGGTGAGCGCCGAGGGGGAGGGCGTAGGGTTGAGTGCGCCGGACTGGATATGCATGAGGTTTGGGAAACGACGTGAAAGGCGAGCGATTCTGCGCGACGCCTTTGCCCCCGGAAATCAAGAATGGCTCATTTGAAAGTCGCGGCTGCGCGTTTCATGAACATGCGAACGAACGGTTGCCGACGACAGCGCGTTCGACGCCAGATACGACAACGCCCGGGCAGTGTCGCTTCACTGTCCGGGCGTTGCCGTCCTGCACCGTCGTCGGGGTCTGCGCCCTGCGAACGGTTCCCCCTCGCGATCTTCCGGCGGGATCGCGGTGCCCTCTATCCGCTCTATCCCGTCTATCCCGTCGATTTACTTGCTGCTCAGTGCGCCGAGCAAACCGGTGACCGGTGCGAGCAGACCGCCTGCCCCGCCGGTACTCCCCGATGCGCCACCGGCAAGCGACGTCAAGGGCGCCGTCGCCGAACTGAGCAACGTCGTGACGGGAGCGAGCGGATTGCCAGCACCGCTGCCGCCCGTACCCGTCGCACTCGTCACGCTGCCGAGCAGACCCGTGACAGGACTCAGCGGATTGCTGCCGGATGCGCCGCCACCGGCCACGCCGCCAAGCAATCCCGTGAGCGACCCGAGCGGGTTGCCCGCTGAGCCCGACGCGCCACCCAGCCCACCCAGCAAGCCGGTGAGGGCGCCCAGCGGATTGCTGCCACCTGCCGTCGTCGGCGTCACCGTCGTATTACCGACATTCGCCAGCACATTGCCGAGCGCGTTCGCACTGCTACCGTTCGTGCTGCCGGAGAGCAGCCCGCCCGCGCTCGTGACCGTATTACCCAGTGCCATCAGCGGATTGCCGAGACTCGCGACGACGGCGTTGGGGGCGGCCGCCTTGACCTGCGCGCCCGTCGAATTCAATGCGCCGCCGAGCGTGCCGAGCAACCCTGCAACAGGTGTACCGAGGCCGCTGGCGCCGCCTACGGTTTGCGTCGTCGTGACGAGCGTGTTCGTGATTGGCGTGATGACGGACGAGAGCGCCGAGGTCGCCTGAACGACTTGCGGGCTCGTGAGCGTCTGCGAGAGGGTCTGGCCGCCGCTGACGACACCCTGGCCGACGGTAGTGACCGCCTGACCCAGCACTCCCGTCAGCGAACTGACGGGAGTATTGGCGAGCGGTCCGCTGTTGCCGATGCCGGCGACGCCGCTACCGAGCGACTTGGTGGCGTTGCCGAGGTCGGACACGACACCACCGGTACTGGCGAGCGTGGTGCCGACCGGATTCGCGCCGGACTTGCCGAGCTGACCGAGTCCGTCGCCGACGCCCTTGCCTAGATCGGAGACGGCGGTGCCTGTCTGCGAGATCGTGCCGCCGACGCCTTGCATGACCTGTGGCGACACGCCGGGGAGGGTGGTGCCCGACACCTGATCGCCCACCGCGCTCACCACCGAGCCGACCGAACTCACGACACCGTTGCTGCTCGTGGTGGGATTCGTCGGATTGACGGGGTTGGTCGGGTTCGTCGGGTTATTGGGATTCGTAGGGTTGGTCGGCGTGTTGGCGGTCGCGCCGCTGCCGCCCCCCGAGCTGGAGCATCCGGTAATACCGACTACACCCGCCACAAGTGCTGCGAACAACGTGGGACGCAGAATCTTCGACATGACCTGTCTCCTTTCCGTACGGCGCAGTCCGCTTCGACATGCGTCGGCGGGGCGGTCGTGGCATTCGCGCGACGGTCGCCCGCTCATCCGTTATTGGGCTTATGACTTCGATGCGCTGCCGCGTCCGTTCGATACCAGACCGGCGATGTCCTGATCGGCTTCGAAGCGCAGACGGAAGGTCTCGCTCTTGAGGGTGCGGATGCTCTGCACCAGGAAGTCGTGGATCGCAGCGAGTTCGCTGTGGTCGTACGCCGCGCTCACCGCCGTGAGTTCACGCGAGACGGACGACAGGAATTGTTCGATCTGCGCGCACTTTTCTTCGATGGGGTGAATCATCACCATGCGACGATCGTGCGGGTTCTTCTCGCGCTCGACGAAGCCTGCACGCTCTAGCCGGTCGATGACGGTGGTGATGCCACCGGAGCTCACCCCCATGAGTTCGGCGAGCTGTCCTGCGGTGATCGATTCGAGTTCGAGAATCAGATCGAGCGCGTTCAGATCGGTGACGTTCAGACCGAGCTGCTCGGCAAGCGCGGCGTGGTAGAGCGCCGTGTACACGGCCAGCCGGCGTCCGAGCGAGCGGACGATACCGGTGACGAGATCGTTTCGGTTCGTGTGTCGATCGCTCATGGTGCCGCTCGCTCCGTTCGTTGCATTCGTTCCATTGGAGCCGTTAGGCGAGGCGGCGCCGGACTCGGCACCGTACGTGTTGTGACTCTGCGGGCCGGCATAGTGACTGCCGGAATTTCCGGTGTCGCGCATCGCCACAGGTTCTGCGCCTTGCGGGGCGGATTCGCCATGACCGCGCATCAGAACGCCGGTATCGGAGAGAAAGCGGGCCATGGCATTTCCTTATCGTTTGTTGTTCGTTGTGACGTGGCCGGCGCTACGACGGCTGAACAACTGTGTGCGCCGAGCCACATCCTGAAGCGATTGCTGCGATTACTTGCCGACGCTGGCGACGCTGCCCAGGAGGTTCGTCACCGGCTGGATCAGCACCAGCAAACCGCCCGTGCCACCCGTGCTGCCACCGGCGCTGCTCGTCACGCCCGAGAGCAGGCTCGTGACGGGGGCGAGCGGGTTGCTGCTACCGCTGCTGCCACCGGACGCCGCGCCGCTCAGGCCGCCAAGCAGGCTCGTGACAGGCGCAAGCGGGCTGCTGCTGCCGCTGGTGCTACCCAGACCGCCGAGACCGCCGAGACCCCCCAGCAGGCCGGTAACGGAGCCGAGCGGGTTGCCCGCGCTGCCACCGCCGCCGGCGGTCGTAATGCCGAGTCCGCCAAGCAGCGACCCGAACGAGTTGGTCGAGCCATTCGACGTGGGGCCGTTGACCACGCCGCCGAGCGTCGAGACCGTTTTTCCGGTGGCATCCACCGTGTTGCCGAGTGCGACCACGACACCGTTGTTCGATGTGCCGCCGATAGTCGTGCCGACCTTGCTGACGACACCGCCGACGGTGGTGATGAGGTTGGACACCGGACCGCCGAGGCCCGTCGTGGTGCCCACGGTGCGCGTGGTGTCGGAGACCATGTTGGTGATCTGGTTGATCGGCTGCGATAGCGTCGAGGTCACTTGCCCGACCGGTCCGGTCGTCGCGAGCGTCTGGCCGAGGATCGCGCCACCGGCAATGCCACCCTGGCCGACCGACTGGACGATGCCGCCGACGCCGCTCACCAGCGTGTCAACGGGGGTGCCTTGCAGCGGATTGCCCTTGGTGATGCCCTGAATGCCGCTGCCGAGCGATACGCCTGCGTGGCCAAGATCCGTCACCGCAGGGGCGACGCCAGCGAGCGTCACGCCCACCGTGTTCGCATTCGTGCCGGTCTGGCCAAGGCCGCTGCTGACGGCATTCCCGAGATCGGTGACGGCGTTACCCGTGCTCTTGAGGGCGCCCCCCATGCCTTGCGACGTTTGCGCCGACACCAGTGGCAGTTGCGTGCTGGCGACCTGATCGCCCAGCGCGCTGACCACGTTACCGGCCGAGCTGACTACGCCACCTGCACCGGAGGCCGTCGTGCCCACCGCGTTCGGCGTGCCGGTCGTGCCGGTCGAGGTGGCGCCGCTGCCGCCGCCGCCGCTGGAGCAACCCGTGAGGACGATGGCCGCGATGGCGGCCGAGGCCAGCAGAGTGCGTTGAAGTGTATTGCTCATGATGTCTATCTCCCTTGATCGTTCTGAATATCGGCTGGCGGGGGACCGCTCAATGACGCCGTTTTATGTCGCGAATTGCCTCAGGTACTGCTATTTCCATTTGAGAAACCGTGGCCGCTCGCTGTGATGCCGTTGTGCGTGTGCGGCATGCTGGGTGAGCCGGATCCGGCCCGGCCCGGTCCGGTGCGTGAGCATCGGTGCGAGGGCCGGATCGCGGCGGTCACAAACTGGCGGTGGAATCACGCGGGTCATGATCGGTTTGTCTGTCGTTGAAGTCGGTGCGCGCAGCGATGTGTCGACGTCGCCGATTCAGGCGACTCGATTACTTCTTGCCACCGAGCAGACCGCCGAGCAGGCCGGTCACCGGAGCGAGCGGGCCGCCGCTGTTGCTGCCGCCCGACGTCGCACCACCGACTGCGCCCGTCACCGAGCCGAGCAGCGTCGTCACCGGGGCGAGCACGCCGCCCGACGCCGAGGCGCCTGCACCGGCCGAAGCACCGCCAGTCCCGGTCGAGGCACCTGCGCCCGCCGTAAGCGTGCCGCCGAGGCCGCCCGTCAAACCGGAGACGAGGTTGGTGACCGGGGCGAGCGGGTTGCTGCCCGAAGCACCGCCCGTTGCGCCGCCGAGTGCACCGGTCAGACCGGAGACGAGATTGGTGACCGGGGCGAGCGGGTTGCTGCCCGAAGCACCGCCCGCTGCGCCGCCGAGTGCGCCGGTCAGTCCGGAGACGAGGTTAGTGACCGGGGCGAGCGGGTTGCTGCCCGAAGCACCGCCCGTTGCGCCGCCGAGTGCGCCGGTCAGGCCGGAGACGAGGTTGGTGACCGGGGCGAGCGGGTTGTTACCCGACGCACCGCCCGTTGCGCCGCCCAGCGTGCCCGTGAGACCCGAGAGCAAGCCCGTGACCGGCGCCAGCGGGCCAGAGCCTGTGCCCGAGCCGACACCGATCACACCCGACAGGCCACCGAGCGCAGCGCTGAGCGGCGCGAGCGGGTTGGTGCTCGTCGGCGTGCCATGGACGAGGCCGCCAAGGCTGGCCACCGTGGTGCCCACACCGGCGACCACGCCGCCGAGATCCTTCGCGACCGGGTTGTTGATCTGGCCGCCGAGCTTGGTGCCCACACCGGCCAGCCCAGCGCCGACGGTGGCCAGCAGTCCGGCGACCGGCGTGCCGAGCCCCGTGGTGTTGCCGACCGTTTGCGTCGTATTGGTCACCACCGTCGTGATCGGAGTGATGGTCTTCGACAGGCCCGATGTCAGTTGCTGCACCGGTGCGCTGTTGACCGTCGTCGTCAGCCCGTTGCCGAGTGCAACACCGGCGTCGCCGACCGAGGTCACCACGCCGCCGAGCAGCCCGGTGACACCGTTGACCAGTGCCACGTTCTTGAGCGGACCGGTTTGACCCAGTCCTGCGACAGCGCTACCCACTTGCTGACCGGCCTGACCGAGGTTGGCCACGGCGCCCGTCACGCCGGTGAGCGTCGGGTTCAGTGCGTCGTTGCTCGAACCAAGCTTGCCGAGGCCGTTCGTGAGGCCGTTGCCGATCGACTGCACAGCGTCGCCCGTTTTCACGACAGCACCGGACAGTCCACCTTGCGTTTGCGAGCTGACGATCGGCAGGTTCGTGCTGCCAAGCGTCGTGCCCAGATCGCTGACCGTCTTGCCGACTTGCGTCACGACACCCGTGCTGGCGGTGGCCGCCACGACGCCGATCGGGTTGGTGGAGGCTCCCGTGCCGCCGTTGCCATTTCCGTCACCGTTGCCGTTGCCATTCCCGTTGCCATTCCCGTTGCCATTGCCGCTACCACTACCGCTGCCGCTGCCCGAACCGTCCGGCACAGTGCCTGCGCCCGAGCCGCCACCGCTGCCGGTACCGGCCGAGGTGCCGCTGCCGCCACCGTCGCCGAGCGAACCACTGGTACCGCCCGAACCGGAGCTGGCGCAGCCGGTCATCGTGACGACAGCGAGAAGCACGGCGGAAGCGAGAAGGTTGCGTTGGATGTTTTTCATGATGGTGTCCTCTGGTCTTTGTCGTATTCAGGCGAGCACGTTTTGCGCTGCCAGTCGGTTGTTCATGCGTTGTGCGATGAGTTCGAACAGGAGCGCGGTGACGGTTGCGCTATCGGGGCCCGTCATCGCATGGGCCGAATTCGTGTAGCTGCTGCGAGCGTTCGCCGCGTCGGTCGGTGTGGCGGTGGCGCGTACGCCACCGCCTTCTTCACCGCCCCTCCCCGGGGCTTGCGCCTCTACGATCGGTGTCGGCGACAGCCTCGCGCTGCTTAGCCGAGATGCGTTGACGCTCTGCCGAAATGGCGGCTGCGCCGTGCACCGTTTGTTTGGTATTGCCAACGATCATGGTGTCCCTCGTGATCTTTAGCGTTGCGATGCAGGGATATGCGCAAGAGGTGTGCCAACTACAGATCCGGGGTTCGAATAAGCCTTCTAGTTTTTCCGGCAATCGGCTGAGAAGCCTGTATTTATTTGCGTTTCGGAAAACAAGAATCTTTTGGATCGAGATATCTCGATGGCGCAGGGGAAGTGAAAAGTCAGGGTTAACGCCATCGGGAAATGGCGAATAAGAGGGGAAACGACGTTCCCGTTACGGGGTTCGTTACGGGTAACGTAACGTAACGATTCAGCTGTAACGAGGTGGAAGGGTTACCAAAAGGAGGTGGGAAAGGGATAACGCGAACGAATGACGTGCAGGCGCGGAATTCAGGAGCAAAAACAACTGCATCAGAACGCCCCGGAAGATATTCGGGAGTTCCGGCGATTCGGGTAATGCCCGATCAAACGTAATCGCTGGAAAGCCGTGCAAATGGCTAAATACGCTATGCGGTCGAGCAGAAGGGCGTAATGGACTGGCGCCAGATGCCGTGTGACATGGGCGTGTTCGCTTTGTGAAACGCGATGCGACGACTTTGAAAAAATGAATAATTATTTAAATGGGTGCTGAAATCGAAGGTGAGGGGAATTCGCCAATATGTGTGGCGTCGCACCAATCATGGTTTTCCCTCGCGCACGTTGTATTGCTTAGTTTTGGAGTATTGTTTGATCAACCTGTGTAACGCTTTATTACATCCTCCGGGTTGATTGGAAGCAAGACTCTAGTTTTTGTGATTTAGTTTAAATTAGCATCGGAAAAAATTAGTACGCGAGTGCAAAGGCTGTGCCACCGGCCACGGAAATATTGGCGTACAAGGTAAAAGAGGTTCGCGAGCCTTACAGCGCAACGGACCCGAGGCCGAAGTCAAGAGTTGATCAGCGATATGGCGGGATTCCGTCGTCAGACCTTAGGGGCCTGACGGCCCTGCTGTGTGCCAACGGGCGTTTAGCGCCTTTTTGAGGGAGGGTGATATGAAACTCGGAAATCGTTTTCGTCTGTTTGCGCGCGATGAGCGTGGTGTAACGGCGCTTGAGTACGGCATCCTCGCCGCTATCGTCGCGGTGATCATCGGTGGCACCGTCTATACCAATCTGGGCACGACGTTCTCCTCCGTGTTCTCGAAGATCCAGTCGGCGGTCACGGCAGCAGGCGCATAAGGTTTACGTGGTTCGTATCGGAACAACGCAGCTTCGGTGTTCCGGAAGAGGTCGGCACAGGTTCCTCGCGTCTGCGGCCTGTAGCGAGGCATCATGCGGACCACAAGCGGAAAAGCGGAATAGCGGGAAAAGACGGGAGAGGCGCAAGTTCACAGACAAGCGCCGTTCGGGGTAGATGCTGTATTCGCGGGGAAGCGAATCATGCGAGCAAATCGAGTTGGGGACAGCGGCCGACAGCACAGAGCGTTGCGGCAGAAGGGCGTGACCGCGCTGGAATACGGCATTCTCGCGGCCATCGTGGCGGTCATCATCGGCGGCACGGTGTACACGAACATGAGCAGTGTGCTCTCGAGCGCGTTTAGCTCGGTGACGTCGGCGGCCACCTCGGCGTCATCGCATTGAGACGGCATCGGCGCCGATTTGTATAGGCGGTTTAAGCGGAACCGGATGCGAGACCTCCTGTGCTGACATTGCTGTGGCTGCTATGTGTGCCGATCGTACTGACCGACCTGATCGCACGGCGTATCCCGAATATCTGGCTATTGTGCGTTGCTGGGCCCGCGCTGGTCTGGATTGCATGGCAAGCGTGGCACACCGGACCTCGCATGCTGTGGGTGCATGGACTGGGCGCACTTCTGGGTTTGATCGTACTGCTACCTTTTTGGTGGCGAGGCGTGATGGCCGCAGGCGACGTCAAGCTGTTTGCGGTGATCGGGTTGATAGCGGGTTACCCCGCGCTGTTGCCGGTGTGGTGTCTGGCCAGCGCGGCGACCGGCTTGCATGCGCTGGTGCTGCTCACCGGTCGAATGAAATGGCTCGCACGATGGCGCGAACGCTGGGCGGCGTCGGGAGTGTGGCAACGAATTCTGCAGTGGCGGGCGGGGCGCGTGGGGTTGCCTTACGGGGCGTATCTGGCTGCCGCAGCGCTTGTAGTGCGATGAAAGCAGTGAGATGAAAGCAGTGCGCGGATGAGGGCGTGAGGGCGCCTGCCGCAGGCTGCAGCAGGATCGCTGTCCATGGCAGCGTCTGGAGGCATCGGCGGTGACGAGTGTTGGCGCAGCCAGCACCGAAATAACGGGAGGCGCGGGCGACGCCGCGCAAATGTGCAGGTTCATGCGTCGCCAGACACGGTCGAAAAGTGCCGTGCGCGACGGGGAGTATCGTCATGAAGCGGTCTGGGGCACGGGCAAATTCAGGGTTGCGATGCGTTCGGTCAATACGACTGCGCGGTGTCGCCGCTCTGGAATTCATGCTCATTCTCATGATCCTCTTGCCCGCCTTCTACGTTGCCGTCGCCTTCTCCATCAATATTCTTGCCCGGCAAATGCTCACACAGGCCGCCTCCGAGGCTGGCCGTGCGATGTTGCGCGCTGGCACGATGGCACAGCGTCAGGGCTACGCCACGACGGCGATCAATACCACGCTGACATGGCCTTCGGCGTCGGCTGTCAGCGCGACGTTTCCGGTGGACGCCACGTATCCCTGCCCGGCATCGGGGACCGGCACGGTGTCGCAGTGCATTGTGCACGTGACGCTGACGCTCAATCAGCCGATGACGGTCAACTGGCCGGGGCTGGGGGCGCTGGTGCCGCAAACCGTGATCGGTACGGCGGCCGTGACGCTGGACACGTCGACGCTCGGGGGCAGTTGAGTGGTCGTCGGGATGGGCAGAACACGCGCGAAGCATGTACGAAGCAGGTAGAGGGAAAACAGAAAGCGAGCAACAAAAAAAGGACAACGCGTGAGACGACAGGAAGTCGCATCGGATTGATATGCCGCCGGCACACCGGCGCCCCGCAAGTTGTGACTGAACGGCCGACAGGCCCCAAGCCATGAACAAAGCCACCAAGATTCTTGCTGCCGTGCTGGTTATCGCCGGTGTCGCGCTGGCGCTTTTCGCATTGCGTCTGGGAACGAACAATGCGCCCACGCCGAGCGCCGCACCCTCTGCTGTGACCCAAACGCTGACACAGCGCTTCCCGGCTGTGGTGGCGGCCAGAGCGCTCGCGCCGGGCAAGCCGATTACGGCCGACGACATCAAGATTGCGCAGTTCGACAGCCAGACCTCCAATGCCTTCGGCAACCCGGCCGACGTCGTGGGCCGGGTGCCGCTCGTCGCACTCGCAGCGGGGGTGCCGGTCACGCAAAACACGCTGGCACGCGGTCTCGCGATGCAACTCGCCCCCGGCGAGCGCGCCGTCGCCCTTCCCGTGACCGAGACGGTCGGCGTGAGCAACCGCATTCGCCCCGGCGATTTCGTGGACGTTTTCTTCACGATGAAGACGAATCAACCCGTAGGCAGCCCGACGGTCGGCCTGGTGGACGACACCCAAGCGCGCTTGCTGGCGTCCCGGGTGCGGGTGCTGACCTATGGCAACGCGTCGCTCGACGACATCACGCCGCCGCCCGCCGCGCCCAGCGTCGCCTCCACGGTCGCGGCAGCGACGGCCAGCGCGCCGCCGCCCCAACAAGCGGCCGCGCCGCAACCACCGCCGATGCCCGCGACGTCGGCGGTCGTAGCCGTCCCGACCGAAGACGTCAACCGACTCGTGCTCGGCGCACAGCAGGGCAAGATCACGCTCGCATTGCGGAACCCCGCCGACGACACGAAGCCCGATACGTCGCTGTTCCCGCCGACACCGCCCGTACTCGTGAGCAAGGCCGGTCTCGCGGGCGACAACAAGGCCGCACTGAACTCGCCGGAGAACCGGGCCTACGCCGGTATCGCCACGACGGGGCTGGCGGGTGAGCCACCGAGACGCACGGCCGCACCTGCGCCGCGCTCGCCGGGAGGTGGAGGCAGTGGCGGAGGCACGGTCGAAGTCGTGCGCGGCGCCGAGCGATCCACCGCCTCCTTCTAATCCATCGCAACGCAACGATTTGAACTGAGTGAACTGAATTGAAGTGACGAGCAGATCCGGTGATGTTCGGGCGCGGGGGGCAACCAGTGCGACGAACACCACTTAACCGACACAGTGACCGATACAGCCACGCCATGATCAGAAGCCAGGTTCGCACTGCCAGACGAGAGACCAGACGTGTCACGGGAATGCTGTTTTGTTTTGCTGCGCTGCTCGCATGTGGGGCGACGGTCGCGGTCCGGATGGCCGACGCCGCAGACGTTGCACGGGGCGCAGGGGCTCGTTCGCTGACGCTCGCCGTGCACGAACAGCGCGAATTACCGGTCTCGGGCACGCTGGAGCGCGTGGCCGTTGCCGATCCGGAGATCGCGGACATCGTCGTGCTCAAGGGCTCGGGCGGGCGTCGCGGTTCGGTGCTGGTCGTTGGCAAGAAGGCCGGTACGACACAGGTATCGACGTGGCCGCGCGGTGGCGAGGCCACCCGTTGGGAGGTTCACGTGCAGGGCAACCTGCAAAGTGCATTGGGTGACACCGGCACGGCCAGCGTCGACGCGCGCGGCAGCGCTGCCGTCATCAGGGGACATACGAATACGCTCATCGAACACAGCGGCCTGCAAGCGGCAGCGGTCGATGCGACGGGCAAGGGCGGCGTGGTGGTGGACCGTTCGACGGTCGGGGACACCGGCGTCGTGCAGGTCGACGTCAAGATCGTCGAGGTGAACCGCAACATTCTGAATCAACTGGGGGTGGACTTTACGGCAGAGCGCATCTCGCCATCGGGCGGATTCGGCGTGATTTCGACACTGGGCACGGCTGCGTTCGGCAGCGGCGGTACCTCGACGTCGAACTTCGGTTCGTTCTTCGGATCGATCACGCGTGGCGCATTCAACCTGTCGGCGAAGATCAACCTGCTGCAGTCGAACGGGTTGGGGCGCGTACTTGCTGCACCGTCGCTGGTCGCCTTGTCGGGACAGAGCGCGAGCTTCCTCGCCGGTGGCGAGTTGCCGGTGCCGCAGTCGGGGGGATTGGGCACGACGACCATCGTCTACAAGTCGTTCGGTGTGGGCCTGACGGTGACGCCGACGATTCTGTCGCCGAACCGGATTGCCCTGAAGGTCGCGCCGGAGGCGTCCGACCTTGACTATACGAACGCCGTGGTGATTGCGTCGACGCAGATTCCCGCGATCACGACACGGCGCGCCGATACGACGGTCGAGCTGGGCGACGGCGAGAGTTTCATCATCGGCGGGCTGATTTCGCGCACGACGACCGCCGCCGTCGACAAAGTGCCGCTGCTGGGCGATCTGCCGCTCATCGGCTCGTTTTTCCGGAATCTGAAGTACAACAGTATCGAGAAGGAGCTGGTCATCATCGTCACGCCTCACCCGGTCAAGCCGGTGTCCAGAGACGTGACGCTGCCGCTGCCGGGGGACACCCGGGAGAAGCGGCCGGGGCCGGTGTGGGGCGAGTATTTGATGGGCGTGGCAAGCGACAGCGAACTGCCGGGCTTCTCGAAGTGACCGAAGTGGCATTAGCGCCGGATCGCCGCAGGTTCGACGGCGGCGCGGCGGTCTCGGGCGAAGCATCGGCGAAGGCCGGGTTGGGGTAGTAAGGAGTGCACAAATGAACGCACCGACGCGAATACTGGACACCATGACTGAGTTGCATCGCTTTCTTTTTTGCAGCGCACATGCCGGCCACGGACAGTGGCTCTCGGCGGCTTTGCGCGAAGAGGGCGTAGTGCTGCAGGAAGCCGGACGTCCGGCGCAGTTGCAGCAGCGCATCGGCGATCTCGATCCGCAGGTCGTGTTGCTCGACTTCTCGGGCGAGCCGACCGGCCATGCCGACGATCCGCTCGACGGCGGCATCGCGCAGGCCACGGAACTGGCGCAGATGCTCAAACGCGTCGCGCCCAAGCTGCCGCTGGTCGCCGTGGGGTCGTTGGTGCGCGCCGACGGTATGAAAGCCGCGCTGCGCGCCGGCGTCCACGATTTCATCGACATGCACTCGACGCACGACGAAGCGCTCGATGTCGTGCGTCGAGTGATCGACCACACGCCCACGGTGAGCGTGACGACAGCGCCGCAGCGCCACGGCCGGTTCATCGTGCTGCTGGGTGCCCGGATCGGTGTCGGATGCAGCACGCTCGCTGCGCATCTGTCGCAACTGGGTCAGGAAATGTCCGTCGGCGCCGACCCGGACCGTGCGGAGAAGACCGCGAAGGCTGCCAAGGCCAACGCGAACAAGGACGACAAGTTCGACAGCTCGTTGCTCGGTCATGTCGCACTGCTCGATCTCGGGTTGCCCTCCGGCGACCGTCTGCTGTATCTCAACACGCAAAGCCAGTTCAGCTTTGCCGAGGCCGTGCAGAACTTGCGCCGTTTCGACGAAACGCTGGTGCACACGGCCGTATCGCACGCACCGAGCGGTCTGGCCGTGCTGCCGCTGCCGCTCGATCTGGGCGACATGCGCAGCGTGGCGGCGGCCGACGCGCTCGCGCTCACCGACCGCCTGCGGGCGTTCTTCGATCTGATCGTGGCCGACCTCGGCGGTTTCTCGAATCCGGCGTTCGTGGCCAGCCTCGTGCGCGCTGCCGACGAAGTGTGGCTCGTGGTCGATCAGAGCGTGGGCGCGATCGTCTCGCTCGCGTCGATGCTGCGCGACCTGGAGGAGAAGAGCGTCGAGCGCAGCCATCTGCATCTCGTCCTCAATCGTTACGACCCGCGCTACGGCATGGCGGCCGACCAGATCGCCAAGCGGTTCGACGTGCCGCTGCTTGCCACGCTGCCCGACCGGCCGCTCGCCATGCTCTCGGCCACCAATCAGGGCAAGCTGATCATCGACACGGCACGCGGCGACCCGTATGTGCGCGCACTGCAACCGTTGGTGGAGCGCTTGCTCTGCGCCCAACATGCGGGCGCCGCGTCGCACCGACATTCGTCGGGCTGGCTGGGCCGATTCATGGGGAAGCACTGATATGACAGACTCCATCGAATTTGCCGACGACAAACGCGCGTTTGCCAATTCACAGCAGTTTCAGGACATCAAGACGGCGGCGCACGAACATCTGCTTGCGCGCATCGAAGAACTCGGCGCGGAATTCGGGCGCTGGAGCCGTAGTGCGATCCAGCAGTTCGTCGATCTGGAAATGGATGGCTTCGTGCGTCTGCGCCGCATCCCGATCAACGAGGCGGAGCTGCGTCAGATCTCCGACGCGCTGACCAAGGAGTTGGCCGGCTTCGGCCCGATCGAGGACCTGCTGGCCGACGCGGCGGTGGAAGACATTCTGATCAACGGCTACAACGACGTATACGTCTCGCGTCGCGGCGTACTGGCGCGCGAAGCGCTGCGCTTCTCCGACAATCAGCACCTGCTGCGCATCGTGCGTCGCATTCTCGCGCCGATCGGGCGGCGTCTGGACGAATCGAATCCGATGGTCGACGCGCGTCTGCCCGATGGCGGACGCCTGAACGTGGTCATCGAGCCGCTCGCCGTCGATGGCCCCGTCGTCTCCATTCGTAAGTTCCGCAAAGACCCGCTCAAGCCGTCGGACCTGTTGCAGCTCGGCAGCTTCAACGAAGAAATCTACAACCTGCTCGAAGCGGCGGTGCGCTCGCGTTGCAACATCCTCGTCTCGGGTGGCACGAGCTCGGGCAAGACGTCGCTGCTCAACGCGCTGGCGAGTTTTATCCCGGCGACCGAGCGCGTGGTGACGGTGGAAGACACGGCCGAACTCTCGCTGAACCACCCGCACGTGGTGCGACTGGAGTCGCGTCAGGGCGGCTTCGACGGTTCCGGCGAGGTGACGATTCGGGACCTGATTCGAAACAGTCTGCGGATGCGTCCCGACCGGATCATCGTGGGCGAAGTGCGCGGCTCCGAAGTGCTGGAAATGATGCAGGCGATGAACACGGGCCACGAAGGCTCGATGGCGACGATTCACGCCAACTCGCCGCGTGAATGTCTCTATCGTCTGGAGATGCTGGCGGGCTTCGCCGGGTTCCAGGGCAGCGAGAGCAGCCTGCGCCGTCAGATCACGAGCGCGCTGGATTTCATCGTGCAGATCGGCCGTCTGTCGAGCGGACGCCGTCGGATTCTGTCGATCACCGAAGTGACCGGCGTGTCCGATACCGTCATCTCCACGCAGGAACTGTTCCGTCACGAGTCGGTGGTCGGGCCGGACGGCGAGGAAAAGGACAAGTGGGTTTCGCTCGGGCTTCAACCGCACTCGCCGAAGCTCCAGCGTTACAAGGAGCAGACGCGCAATGCCGCGGCCGCCGCGCAAGCGCAGCAAGGCAACGTGCCGCCGGACTCGGGTGGCGGTGGCTTCTTCGGACGCCGTCGATGAACGCCCTGGTGCTGTGGGCCGCATGCATCGCACTGCTGCTGATCGCAGCGGGGCTGGAGCTGTGGCGTCGCACACATCTGCGCGCACGCGAACAGGCGACCAGCGCGTTTCTTGAGCGTCAGCTGGCGCAGAACGCGCCGAAGTCGGGGGCTGCCGAGACGGGCGAAGTGCGCGCGCCGCGCCGCAAGTCGTTGCCGTGGGAGTTCTTCTTCGAGCGTGCGGGTGTGCAACCCGATGCGCCGTTCTATCTCATGCTGATCGTGCCCGGTCTCGCGCTGACGCTGGGGTTCTGGCTGTGGCAGGGGCCGCTCTCGGCCATTGTGATTCTGATCGTGTATGCGGTCGTCACGGTGCTGCGCTACTGGCTCAAGGCAGCGCGCCGACATCGTGACATCGTGCGTCAGTTGCCGATCTTTCTCGACGGCATGGTGCGTATGCTGACCGTCGGTAACAGTCTGCCCTCGGCGTTTCAGTCGGCCGCAGGCAACGCCGATCTGCCGCTGCGGGAGTTGCTCGAGCGGGCGGTGCGTCAGGTGCAGGCGGGCGTGGACCTGGACGTCGCGCTCAAGCAGATTGCGCGCGTCTATCAGGTGGACGAGATTTATCTGTTCGCGTCGGTCGTCGATCTGTCGACGCGTTTCGGCGGACGCGCCGACCAGATTCTGTCGCGCATGTCGGGCTTCATGCGCGACCGCGAGCAGGCGCAGGCCGAGTTGTTCGCGCTGTCGTCTGAGACGCGCATGTCGGCGTGGGTGCTCGCGGCGCTGCCGATTGTCGTCAGTGCGCTGCTGATGTTGCTCAATCCAAAGTTCTTCGAGCCGATGTTCCAGGAGCCGGCGGGCCAGAAGCTGCTGGTCATCGGGCTGGGACTGGAGGTGTTCGGCGGTTTCGTGCTGTACCGGTTGGCCAAGTCGCTCTGAGCGCGAAGGACCCGCAGCCATGAACTTCTCATCGTTCTCGACGGACTCGCAAACCTGGATGATGCTCGGCCTGCTGATGGTCGCGGCCGGGCTGTTGCTTGCGGCGTCGGCAATCTTGCTGCGCGCCGTGCGTCAGGGGCGCAGTGGCAGGATGATCGATCAGGTGCTGGCGAGCCGTCAGCAACAGGCGCTTGCGGCGTTGCGCGCGGCGACATCCCCGGCGGGCTTGCGTGCGAATGGCGATGACGATGCACAGGCGTCGGGCGAGGGTAGGCAGCGTGGCTGGCGCTCGCTGCTCGACCGTGCGGCGGCACTCGGCAAGCAATGGTCGGAAACACGTCTCGGACAGAACCTGATTGCGGCGGAAGATCGTCTGCTGCTCGCGCAATGCGGCTATGACAGCGTGCGCGCCAAGTCGCTGTTCCTGTTCACGCGCGTGGCGCTGGCGGTGGTGCTGCCACTGATTGTCTGGTTGTGGTTTCCGGGCGGTGGCGGACTCGGCACGATCCTGCGGCTGATCGGCGCGGCAGGCGCCGGATTGCTCGCACCGAAGTTCTACGTGCAGCGCAAGGCAGGACAACGTCGTCGCGATCTGGTGGACGAACTGCCGTTGCTCATCGACTTGTTGCGACTGCTGCAAGGCGTCGGGCTGTCGATGGACCAGAGCTTGTACGTGGTGGTGTCCGACTTTCGCGAAGTGCTGCCGATTCTGTCGAAGGAATTCGAAAACGCCAACCGCCAGTACGCGTCGGGGCGCGGTCGCGAGGCGTCGATGGGACGGCTGCGCGAGGTGTACGACAACGACGATCTGCGCGCGCTGGTGAGGCTCATCGTGCAGGTCGAACAGCATGGCGGTGCGGTGCAGGAGCCGCTGCAACAGTTCAGCGACCGCTTGCGCGAACAGCGCCGTCAGACGATGAAGGAGCGCATCGGCAAGCTGACGGTGAAGATGACGCTGGCCATGATGCTCACGCTGCTGCCCGCGCTGATGCTCATGGTCGCGGGACCGGCGCTGCTGTCGCTGACCAAATCCATGGAGGCCATGAATTGACCATGCCGATCCAGACACGATTTCCTGCACGTGAGCGCACGCGCCATGCCGGTGCGGTCGCTGCGTCCACCGTGGCCACTATGGCCGTCGCGCTGTGTGCCGCCCTGCTGGGCGGGTGCAGCAGCGGGCCGACGATGGGCGCTTACGGCGCACCGTCGGCCGCCGCGTTGATGCAGGCGCAGCAGAACGACGAGGAAAAGGCGAAGCTTGCGAAGCCCGACACGCGCGAGTTGTATCTGTCGATGATCCGTCAGGTGCAGGATCAGGGCTCGTACTTCGCGTCGCTCGCGCATATCGAACAATTCCGCATGCAATTCGGCTCGGCACCTGACGTCGACATTCTTCGTGCCGATGCCCTGCGCGAGACGGGGCAGCCCGACGCGGCGGAGCAGGCGTACCGCCAACTGCTGGGCAGCACCGAAGCCGCCGCCGCGTGGCACGGTCTGGGATTGGTGGCCGCACAGCGCAAGGATTACGCCGGGGCCACGCAAGCGTTGCGCGAGGCGGTGTCGCGCGCGCCGACGCAAGCGTTCTATCTCAGCGATCTCGGCTTCGCGCTGCTGCGCAACGGCGAGCCCGCTGCCGCGCGTGTGCCGCTGGCACAGGCGGCCGAGTTGCAGCCGGACAGCAAAAAGGTGCTCAGCAATCTGGCGGTGTATCTGCTCGTGACCGGCGATCGCTCGCGCGCCGACGCGATGATGACGAACGCCAAGATGCCGCCGTCCACGCGCGAAGCCATCGACAAGCTGGCCGCCGATATCCGGGCGCAGACCAAGGCACGCAAGCAGGCCGCAGACGCCGCCTCGGCACGGGCCGCAGCACAGGCGGCGGCCGCCATCGCACCACAGGCCGCGCCCCCCGTGGCAACGGCATCGGCCGTCGCGACACCGGCCCGCGCGAGCACAAGCAGTGACGGGCCGGTCGTGGTGCGACTGCCGCAAGCGGGTGCGACGGACGATGGACAGAACAAGGGGACGTCGAAGTCGGGGCAGGCCGCGCCGGTTACCTCGGCATCGGACGCCAAACTCGCGCGTGCCGGGGACGGACCGCGCAGCGACATGCCGACGTCGATGCTCGACCGGTTCGCGCATTCGCAGTAAGAACGAACGCAGCAACATCAGGGGAGACGTGAAGATGGCCAACCAGAAACTTCAGGGAACACCGGGCGTTCGTCCGCTTCGTGCGGCGCAGCTCGGGCTTGCCGTGTTCACGCTTTGGGCCGGAGCCGCCGCAGCGCAGAGCAACGCACCCGTCACCGGCACGATGGGCGGGACGGTGAGTGGGGCGGTGAGTGGGACGGTGAGTGGGACGGACTCGCGCGCCGTCGCTACAACGTCCGCCGCGCCGGTGGCGCAACAGGCACCGGTCGCGCCCCCCGCACAGCAGGCACCCGTTGCGCAGAGCACGGCAGCGCCCTCGCAGCAGGCGGTCCGTATTCCGGCCGACGTGGTGCGTCGCACCTCACCGCCGGTCGTCGGATCGCCAGCGCGCGACGGCATGCTCGGCGACGAGACCGAAGCGTTGCTCGCCGTGCAGTCGAATAATCTTGCTGCGGGTCCCGGCTTGCCGATGCTCGGGGCGACGGCGTCGCGCGCTTACCGTCGTTATCTGGAGAGCTTCAACTACGCGATTCCGGCGTTCTTCACCACGATGGTCCAGAGCGATAACGGCACGGGCGGTGGCGGCGGCAACGGCGGTGGCGCGACACCGGCGGCAGCGGGGGCTGGCGCGAGCCAGTGATGTTTCATGACTCCGCGTGCGCGTGGGCGCTCAACGAATGACACGACTCGTGCCAAAGGTACGAACGGTGCGAACGGTGCAAGGCGTACGGTAGGGTTTGCCGGACGCCAGCGCGGGTCGGTGCCGATTCTCGCCTTCATCTTCCTGACGGTCGTGCTGATTCTGGCGTTCTCCATCGACGCCGGTTTCGCCTTCATGAAGCGACGCGGTCTGCAACGTGCCGCCGACATGGCGGCGCTCGCCGGGGCCCAAACGCTGCCCGGTTGCGCCAACACGACGTCGTACGACACGGTCGAGCGGGCGAATGTGGCGTCGAACCTCGGCAACAACGTTACCGGTCTGACGATCGCCACGTCGTGCGGGACCTGGACGTCGCCAGCAGCCACGGCGACGACACCGGGGACGTTCGTCGCCGCGACGTCGGCCAATGCGGCGAGCGGCAACGCCGTCTCGGTGACGCTGACGCTCGGCGTCCCGTCGTTCTTCCAACTGGCGGGCACCCGCACGATTTCCGCCAACGCCGTCGCACGCAAGGCCCCGGCAGTGGTGACGTTCACGGTCGATTCGGGGCTGCTCGCGCTCGATGCGAATAATTCGGTCCTCGCGCCGCTGCTCAATTCCGTGGGGATCTCGCCAGCGCTTTACGTGGGCGCGGCGCAGCAACTCGTCGGCGTGAACATTACGCCCAAGGGACTGTTGCAGGCGCTCGGCGTGCCCGTGACGGGGGATGTGAGCGTGGCGTCGCTCTCTGGCGTCGCGGCGGTGAAGAACCTCACGGTTGGCACATTGCTGAGTGCGACGAATACGGCACTCGTCACGCAGAACGGCGCGTTGTCGGCGTCCGTTACGGCGATGAACAACCTCATCAATGTGTTTGCGAACAGCCCGGTCCTCAATCTGCCGATCAACCTGCTCGGCTCGGCAACGACGCCGGGCATCATCGCCAACATCGATGCGGCGGGAGTGAGCGCGGCGAACGCGCTGAACGCCAACGTGGGCATCTCGGATCTGATCACGGCCGCCGTTGTCGGCGGGACGGGGAACAATGCCGTTGCGATCCCATCACTCAATATTCTCGGCGGCACAGTGTCGGTGGTCGCGCGAGTGATCTCGCCGCCACAGATCGGCGTCGGAGGGGTTGGGGCGACGGCGACGAACGCGCAGGTGCGGCTGTTCCTGACGGTCAATTCGGCGGCGTCCAGCGCAGGCCCGCTGGCGGGGATTCTGAATGCGGCGGGGACGACGCTTAACTTGCCTCTGGTGCTGGAGGTCGCGCAGTCGACTGCGACAGTCACGGCGTTGCAATGCGGTGCGACGCCATCGACCACGTTGCAGGTTAACTCGGGGCTAGTGAATGTTTGCGTGGGGGCGGCAGCCAGTGGCGTAAATGTCCAGACCAACCCGGCGAGCTGCACCACGCTCATGACACAACGCACGAACATCGCGACGTTACTCGGGCTCATCAATGTCGGGGCGAACGTCAACCTCTCGCTCGCGACCAATTCGCCCGCGCCGATCACTTTCACGGGACCGTTTCCACAGAAGGTCGGGCCCATTGGATCGAACGTGAATCTGAGTCAGATCGTCTCGGCGTTGCTCACCGGTTTGTCTCTTGACGTGAGTGCCGGTGGCACGTCGACATCCGGGACCATCGGCACGGGGTTGGTGAACAACGTGCCGACGGCGCTGACCGGGGCGTCGATCTCCACCGTCAACTCGTTTCTCAGTTCGGCGGCGGCGGGACTGAAGGCCACGACCAACGCGCTCGGCACAACGCTTGGCGGCGTGCTCACGCTCAATCTGCCTCAAGTGCTGGGGGGCGTTGGCGGGCTGGTCACGGGGCTGGTGAACACGTTGGGCGGCATTGTGAGCGGCTTGCTCGGCGGTGTCACCGATCTACTGTGCAACCTGTCCGGCAACGCCAATCAGTGCCGAATTAACGCGGTGTCGGGTTCGATCGGCAGCTCCGACATCTCACCCGTCCTCGGCAGCGTGCTCTACACCTTGCTCAACCCGCTGCTTACGCCGCTGAGCAACGTGCTGAACACGCTGCTGTCGTCGCTGGGCATCACGCTGGGCATGACGACGGTGACGGTCGACAGCATCAATTGTCAGAACGGGCTCGTGCAGCTCGTGTATTAGCGAAGCTATCGGAACATGCCGCGCCGCCCGAACCGGAGCCCGGGCGGCGCACCGAATTTCACCAGGACGAACGCCGGGGGCGTTCGTCAACGAGCGAATCAGCATGAAAAGCAAGCCAGTACGTGAAGACCTCGATGTCTACGTGTGGGAAGGCAAGTCGGACATCGCCGACCGCGTGTCGCATTGCCTCGCCAGCTTCGACATGGAAGTGATTCGTGCGGACGGTATCGACCTGTCGCGCGAGCGCACGCGTGCGCGGCCGTCCATCGCAGTGGTCAGCGTGTCGGTGATCGAAGGCGCGTCGACCAACGCGAACGAATGGCAACTCGGTCACGGCATGCCGGTGATCTGGGTGGCGACTACGCCGCGCGAGAACGACCGGAGTGTCTTTCCGCCCGAATACAGCAACATCCTCACGCTCGACTTCTCCGGCGCGGAACTGCGTACGCTCATCTTCAAACTCTCCGGTGCGATTGCGGAGGCCGACCGCGCACCCGTACCGTCCGACCCGCTCGTCGCCCAATCGAGTGCGATGCTCGGCCTGCTCGCCGAGGTGGACGCCTTCGCCGACTGCGATTCGAACGTGCTGATTCATGGCGAGACCGGCGTGGGCAAGGAGCGGATTGCGCGTCTGCTGCACGACAAGCAGAGCCATTACGGGCAGGGGCCGTTCGTTGCCGTGAACTGCGGTGCGATTCCCGACGGCCTGTTCGAGTCGCACTTCTTCGGGCACGCCAAAGGGGCGTTCACCGGGGCGTTGTACTCGCACAAGGGATACTTCGAGCAAGCCAACGACGGCACGCTGTTCCTCGACGAAATCGGCGATCTGCCGCTATATCAGCAGGTCAAGCTGCTGCGAGTGCTCGAGGACAGTGCGGTGACGCGTCTGGGCTCGGCGCAGCCGGTGAAGCTCGACTTCCGGCTGGTGGCGGCCACCAACAAGAACCTGAAGTCGATGGTGCGCGACGAGCTGTTCCGCGCCGACCTGTTCTATCGTCTGGCCGTGATCGAGCTGCACATCCCGAGTCTCGAAGAACGGGGACCGGTCGACAAACTGGCCGTCTTCACGGCGTATCTCGGCAAGGTGGTCGGCGACAGCGAAGTCGGCGCGCAGGTGCCGCCGTGGCTGCGCGAACTGGTCGAAGGCGGCGTGTTTCCCGGCAACGTCCGCGAAATGCGCAATATCGCCGAACGTGTCGGCATCATCTATCGGCAACTCGGGGGCTGGGACGAGCGGCGCATCCGTCCGATCTTCGATGCACTGTCGATGGGCGCCACCGGGGCGGTGCCGCGCGCCGACGATCCGGCACGCAGCGGGGCACTGGCCGAGCGCGCGCGCTGGGACGCCACCGAGCGCGCGCGTATCGTTGCCGCGCTCGACGCCAACGGATGGCGGCGTCAGGACACGGCGAACGCGCTGGGCATCAGCCGCAAGGTGCTGTGGGAGAAGATGCGCAAATATCAGATCGTCGGCAACGACTCGGAGCTGGCGAGCGAATATGAGGGATAAACAAGAGAGATAAGCACGGCCCCGCGTGCTGCGTGGGGAATGCCTCAATCGCACCTTGAATGACGGGATTTTTCTGACAAACGGCTTCGCCTGACCGGAAGTCTCGCGCCCCTTCAGTTGCGCAGTATCAACAGATGAAATCGAGGGCGCACAATAACGCATTCCCTGCTTGGAAGAGCGCGTCTCAATGGATAGAATTGTCGGCTATTGCGGGCATGCGGTTATCATTCCACAAATACGCAGGTCTCAGATCCTCGGGACGAAGTCCGGGGTGGCGAATGAATGCGACGAATAAGGGCCGTAAAACGGTCCGGTCGATAACAGGAAAACAGATCAGATGAAAATCAGTGATTGCCGGGGGCGGTTGTGGTTGGGCGTGGGGGTGGCATGCCTGGCAGCCTGGGGGACGTCAGCGATGGCTGCCGATGCGGTGCGCGACGTAACGGGTGCAACGCCTGCACAACTGGCAGCTCCGGCAGTGCCTGCACAATCGGCGACGGCACCCGCCGCAGCCTCGGGCACGATTCAGGAACTGCGCGATCGCATCCAGAACAAGGAAGTGACCGAACTGCGCACGACCTATAACGGTCGCTACGGCGCGAGCCTGTTGTTCTATCCGCAGACGCTCGGCTACTACGTCGCCCTGTTCCACGAAGGCCAGTTCTGGCGCGTGGTCAAGGTGAGCAACGAGAAGAAGGCCGAATCGCTGTACGCCGACTTCGTTCACCAGACGCAGGTGCTGGCCGACGTCGAAATCAACCGCATCAAGCTCGAAGCGCAGAAGGCGATGATCGAGCGTCAGCTGGCCGAGAGCGAAACCCGCCTGAACGCCGTGCAGAACGATCTCAGCATCCAGCGTCAGCAGGAACAGGCACTGGCGCAGAATCAGCAGGCCGTGCGTGAGCAGGCCGCCGCGCTGGAAACCGAACGTAGCGCCGCGCGCATTCGCCTGACCGACGTTCAGGGCCAGATCCGCTCGCTGGAAGCGCAGCAGAACACGGTCGACTCGGAACTCGTGCGTTCGGTGAAGGGCTCGACCAAGAAGACCACGCGTCGTCGCTGATCGATGCCGCACCTGCGATTCGCTGGATGATGCCTCCGGCGTCTCAGGATGTGAGAAAGCCGCCTTCGGGCGGCTTTTTTCATGGGCGCGTCAAACACCGGGGCCATACGGTCGGTAGGCGATGTGAACGCCAAAGCGCACGCGCTGGCGGCCATCGCTACACGCAATTGCCGGGACTGTCGACACACGAATCGCCCATGTCTGACATATGTCGCGCATTTGCAACTCGAAAAGCGGTGCCGCTCCGGCCATCCTACGTGCGCCAAGGTCGGGCAAAACCCTTGCCGTGCGGGACTGGTCACGGCGCGCGGCTCGTCATATCCTAGCTAAGCATGTCATGTAACAGGTCCGTCGCTCAGCATCTGCCCGGACTGGCGAGGGAACCGGCGCCCAGTTAGAATAGCGCCCATTTTGTGCAGCGCAATAAAGCGATTACCCAAACCTTATGACGCAAAACATTCGACACGGGCAGCGCCCTCAGGCCATGCCCGCGCTCATGGTGGCGGCCATCGGCGTGGTCTTCGGCGATATCGGCACCAGCCCGCTCTATGCGCTCAAGGAATGTTTCGATCCGCAGCACGGCATTCCGTTTAATCAGCAGGCCGTGTTCGGCATCATCTCGCTGCTGTTCTGGGCGCTGGTGATCGTCGTGTCCCTGAAGTATGTGTTGTTCGTGATGCGTGCCGACAACCGTGGCGAAGGCGGCGTGCTGGCGCTCATGGCGCTCAGCCTGCGCAGCGTGCGGGCAGGCAGCCGGTGGGCCACCGTCCTGATGATGCTGGGGATGTTCGGCGCCTGTATGTTCTACGGGGATGCGGTAATCACACCGGCCATCTCCGTGATGTCGGCGGTGGAAGGGTTGGAGATCGCGGCGCCGTCGCTCTCGCGCTTCGTACTGCCGATTACCATCGTCATCCTGATCATTCTGTTCTCGATGCAGAAATCAGGGACTGCCAAGGTCGGCCGTCTGTTCGGTCCCGTCATGGTGGTCTGGTTTGTGATTCTCGGCGTGCTAGGCGTGTACAACATGGTGCTCGCGCCCGAGATCATCAAGGCGATCAATCCCTACTACGGCATTCACTTCATTCGCACGCACGCGCTGCAAGCGTACATCGTGCTCGGCTCGGTGTTCCTGGTGCTGACCGGTGCAGAAGCGCTGTATGCGGATATGGGCCACTTCGGCATTCGTCCGATTCGCTTCGCGTGGTCGTTCCTCGTCTTCCCGGCGCTGGCGCTGAACTACTTCGGTCAGGGCGCATTGCTGCTGTCCAATCCAAAGGCCATCGAGAACCCGTTCTTCCTGCTCGCGCCGGACTGGGCGCTGCTGCCGCTGGTGATTGTGGCGACCGCCGCAACCGTCATCGCGTCGCAGGCCGTGATTTCGGGGGCGTTCTCGCTCACCAGTCAGGCGATTCAGCTCGGCTACGTGCCGCGCATGAAGATTCTGCATACGTCGGATCGCGAGATCGGTCAGATCTACATGCCGGTCATCAACTGGTCGCTGCTGTTGGTGATCATCTGGATCGTGCTGGCGTTCAAGTCGTCGAGCAATCTGGCGGCGGCGTACGGGATTGCGGTGACGACGACGATGGTCATTACGACGATTCTCGCGTGCGTGGTCATGGTCAAGGTCTGGAACTGGAACAAGTTCCTCGTGGCGCTCATCATCACAGGCTTCCTTGTCGTCGACTTCGCGTTCTTCGGCGCGAACCTGATCAAGGTCGAAGAGGGCGGCTGGCTGCCGCTGGCGCTTGGCGCGTTCCTGTTCTTCATGCTGATGACGTGGCACAAGGGCCGTCAGTTGCTGCGTGAGCGCACGGCCGCCGACGGGATTCCGCTGGGCCCGTTCCTGCAAGGGCTGCTGGCACACCCGCCGCATCGTGTGGCCGGTACCGCCATTTATCTGACGGGCGGCAACACGCTGGTCCCGGTGAGCCTGCTGCACAACCTCAAGCACAACCGTATTCTGCATGAGCGCACGATCTTTCTGACGTTCCGCACGCTTGACGTGCCCTACGCCGAAGACGGTAGCCGCATCGAGGTCAAGGACCATACCGGCGGGTTGTACAGCGTGGTCGCGACGTTCGGCTTCAACGAGACGCCGGACGTGAAGGAAGTGCTGCATCTGCTCGAAGAGAAGACGGACATGCACTTCGAGTTGATGGATACGTCGTTCTTCCTGGCGCGCGAGACGGTCGTGCCGACCAAGCTGCCGGGGATGTCGATCTGGCGCGAACGTCTGTTTGCCTGGATGCACCAGAACGCTGCCAAGCCGACGGACTTCTTCAGTATTCCCGCCAACCGCGTGGTTGAGCTGGGGACGAAAATCGAGATCTGACGGTTAATCGGCAGATCGACAGATCGGACGTCAAAAAGCCCGCTCGAACCGAGCGGGCTTTTCTTTGTGCTGAAGGCGTTGCGATCAGCGCTTGAGCTTGGCGAAAGCGGCAGCCATGGCATTGACCGTTTCCGGCTCGCGCTGACGGCCACCGCCGCCATTGCCACCACGGTGAGCACCACTGCTGGCACCGCGCCCCCCCGCGCCACCACCGCTGCTCAGGCGATCGCTCGCACCGGCCACCGGCAGATCGTCGTTCAGACGCATGGTGAGCGAAATACGCTGACGGCGCGGATCGACTTCGAGCACCTTGACCTTCACGATATCGCCAGCCTTCACGACTTCGTGCGGATCCTTGATGAACTTCGTCGACATGGCGGAGACGTGAACCAGACCGTCCTGATGCACGCCGATATCGATGAACGCGCCGAAGGCGGCCACGTTCGTGACCACGCCTTCGAGCTGCATGCCAGGCTTCAGGTCGGTCAGCTTCTCGACGCCGTCCTGGAACGTCGCGGTCTTGAACTCGGGGCGCGGGTCGCGACCCGGCTTTTCGAGTTCGGTCAGGATGTCCTTGACCGTTGGCAGACCGAAACGCTCGTCGACGAATTCCGTCGGCGACACACTGCGCACGACCGAACCGTTGCCCATCACATCGCCAATGGTCTTCTTGATCTTGGCGAGAATGCGCTCGACGACCGGGTACGCTTCCGGGTGAACCGACGAACGATCCAGCGGATTGTCGCCGCCGTTCACGCGCAGGAAGCCCGCGGCCTGTTCGAACGTCTTGTCGCCCAGACGCGGCACCTTCTTGAGCGCTTCGCGGTTGGGGAACGGGCCGTTGCTGTCGCGGAAGTCCACGATGTTCTTCGCGAGCGTGCTGTTCAGCCCCGACACGCGGGCGAGCAGCGGGGCCGATGCCGTGTTGACGTCCACGCCCACGGCGTTCACGCAATCCTCGACGACGGCGTCCAGCATACGTGCCAGTTCGCGCTGGTTCACGTCGTGCTGATACTGGCCCACGCCGATGGCCTTCGGCTCGATCTTGACGAGTTCGGCCAGCGGATCTTGCAGACGGCGGGCAATCGAGACGGCGCCGCGCAGCGACACGTCCAGTTCCGGGAATTCCTTCGCCGCGAATTCGGAGGCCGAGTACACCGATGCGCCGGCTTCCGATACCACGATCTTTTGCAGCTTCAGTTCGGGATGGCGCTTGATCAGTTCCAGCGCGAGCTTGTCCGTCTCCCGCGAGGCCGTGCCGTTGCCGATGCTGACGAGTTGCGCGCCGGTCGCGGCGGCAATCTTCGACAGACGGGCGAGCGAGCCGTCCCAGTCGCGGCGCGGTTCGTGCGGATAGATCGTGTCGGTGCCGAGCAGCTTGCCGGTCGCATCGACCACCGCCACCTTCACGCCGGTACGCAGACCCGGGTCCAGACCGATCACGCCCTTCGGACCGGCGGGCGCGGCGAGCAGCAGCGCCTTGAGGTTGCGAGCGAACACTCGAATAGCTTCGCTCTCGGCGCTTTCACGAATCTGCGTGAGCAGTTCCAATTCGAGGTGCGGCTGCACCTTCACGCGCCAGCTCCAGCGGCAGACGTCGCCCAGCCACTTGTCGGCGGCGCGGTTCTGCTGGCGAATGCCAAAATGACCGGCGATCACACCCTCACACGGATGCGGGACCTGTGCGTCGAGTTCTTCGCCAAGGCCCAGCTTGACCATCAGAATGCCGAGGTTACGACCGCGGAAGAGCGCGAGCGCGCGGTGCGACGGCACCGCAGAGAGCGGTTCGGCGTAGTCGTAGTAATCGCGGAATTTTTCGCCTTCCTCGCTTTCCTTGCCTTCGACGACCTTCGACGAGACCACGCCCTGATTCCAGAGGTAGTCGCGCAATTTGCCGAGGAGTTCGGCGGTTTCGCCGAATTGTTCCGACAGGATGTCGCGTGCGCCATCGAGGGCGGCCTTCCCGTCGGCCACGCCCTTCTCGGCGTCGACGAACCTGGCGGCTTCGACTTGCGGGTCGAGCGTCGGATCGGCGAGCAGCGCCTGCGCGAGGGGCTCGAGGCCGGCTTCGCGGGCGATTTGCGCGCGGGTGCGGCGCTTCTGCTTGTAGGGGAGGTAAAGGTCTTCGAGCGTCTGCTTCGTTTCCGCCGCCACGATGGCAGTGCGCAGTTCGTCGGTCAGCTTGCCTTGCTCTTCGATGCTCGCGAGAATCGCGCCACGGCGGTCTTCCAGTTCGCGCAGATACAGCAGGCGCTCTTCCAGATTACGCAGTTGCGTGTCATCGAGGTTATCGGTCACTTCCTTACGATAGCGAGCGATGAAGGGCACGGTGGCGCCTTCGTCCAGGAGTTGCACGGCGGCGGCGACCTGACGCGGCTGCACGTTAAGTTCGGCGGCAATGCGTTGAACGATCTGAAGGGCTACGTTTTGCGTCATGAGTGTTGCGAGTTACCCAAGTGCCAGGAGCGGGGCATTTTGCCATAAACCGCGGGCGCGTCCGGGCAGGCAATGCTAAAATTTGGCATGACTCCGCTCAACCTCATGATTTCCTTCGAAAAATTGTTTTCGCGACTGAATCTGCGCCAGGTTTCGCGCCGTCCCGCACGTGCATCGATCTCCGCCGTCGGGATGTTCGGCATCATCATGGCTGCGGCCATCGTGCCGTTTTCCGCGTCGGCGCAGCAGGGGCTCTCGGCCGTCGAGGCGGCCGGGCGTACGACCGAACAGCTTCGGGTGCCCGTCAAGCCGTTCGATGCGACCGCAGACCGTACCCCGTCGTCGGCTAGCAAAGCCAGCGCGGCAGCGGCTGCCGCTGAGGACGACAAACCCGTTCCCTACGACGATCGGTTGAATCTGCAACCGGCTGCGGACGATTTCGGCGGTCGTCGCGCCGTGCTCGATCGTCAGCGTGCATGGATCGATTACCGTTTCGAAGAGGCCAAGTACGAGTGCGCGTCGAAGTTCTTCGTGAACTATTGCATCGACAAGGCCCGCGACGAGCAGCGCGAAGCGCTCAAGGCCGTTCGCAGTCAGCGTCTGGTGCTCGAAGATCAGGAGCGCCGCGCGCGTGCCCAGGAGCGTGACGAGCGTCTGGCGGAAAAGCGGGCGCAAACGGCCGCCGAAGCGCCGCAACGCGCTGCCGAGCGTGCCCAGAACGTCTCCGATTACGAAGCCAAGCAGGCCGAGTATCAGCAGCGGGTGACGGAGCGCACGGGGCAGGCGCCTGAGCGCGCGGCGAATGCCCAGACGTACAATGCCAAGCAGGCCACGCAGCAGCAAAAGCTCGACGAAGCGAAGGCTTCGGCGGCGCAGAAGGCGGCCGAGCGCGAAGAGAACGTGCGTAAGTATAACCAGAAGCAGCAGGAAGCCATCGAGCGTCAGCAGAAGTCGGATGCCCGTCGCAACGAATCGCAATCGGGCAGCTCGCCTGCGCAAAAGGCGATTCAGGGGCAGTGAGCGACGCCGCCCGGATCGAGCGGTGAGCGGGTTGGGTTGGATGAGTCGGTCGAGGCGCTTAAGTCGATTAAGTCCGGAACCGGAATCACTTGAGAGTTGCAGGAGAGTCGCCAAGATGCAGCAAGATCTTCACTCCGTTGGACGCCGCATCATCGAATTGCAGATCGAACACCGCGATCTGGACTACCTGATCGACAAATTGCTGACGGAGCCGACGTACGACGAACTCCAGGTCTCGCGGCTCAAGAAGCGCCGTCTGAAGATCAAAGACACGATCACCCTGCTGCAAGTGCAACAAACGCCGGATCAGCCCGCCTGAGCGGGACAGTCCGCAGATCCGCGAGACGTCGGCAAGCATCGTCCGAAATTGTCCGAATTGTTTGCGCGGGTATTTTTTCATTGCGGCGCCGCGAATCTCCATGAGGGGAATCGCGGCGCCTTCGAGTTTTCTGAGCCGTTTTGACCGATTCCGCCGCATCCAGCGATTCCTCCGATCTCTCCCGAAGCCCCGATAGTCCGGACGCACCGACGTTCCACGGACTCAAGCCGCTCGCGCCCAAGCGCGAACGCGAGCTGGAGGAAATCTTCGGCGACGGCGGCATGCTCGCCCGCGCCATCGACGGCTACCGCTCGCGCGAGCCGCAGACCGAGATGGCACGCGCCGTGGCAGCCGCCATGGACACACACGACTCGCTGATCGCCGAAGCAGGCACCGGCACGGGCAAGACCTACGCTTATCTCGTGCCCGCGATGCTATGGGGCGGCAAGACGATCATCTCCACCGGCACCAAGCATTTGCAGGATCAGATCTTCGCGCGCGACATTCCCACCGTGCGCAAGGCGCTTGCCGTGCCTGTGACCGTGGCCATGCTCAAGGGGCGCGCGAACTACCTCTGCCACTACTATCTGGAGCGCGCGCAGCAGGAGGGGCGCTTCGCGTCACGTCACGAGGCGGCGCAACTGCGCGAAATCACCACGTTCGCGCAGATCACGCACAGTGGCGACAAGGCGGAATTGGCGTCCGTGCCCGAGAACGCGCCGATCTGGGCGCAGGTGACTTCCACCCGCGATAACTGCCTCGGTCAGGATTGCCCGCGCTACAAAGACTGTTTCGTGATGCAGGCGCGCAAGGAAGCCCAGCAGGCTGACCTCGTCGTCGTCAACCACCATCTGTTCTTCGCGGACGTCATGCTGCGCGACACGGGCATGGCCGAATTGCTGCCCAGCGCGAACACCGTGATCTTCGACGAAGCCCATCAGTTGCCCGAGACGGCCACGCTCTTTTTCGGCGAGACGGTCTCGACCACGCAGTTGCTCGAACTGGCGCGCGATTGCGTGGCGGAAGGGCTGATTCATGCGCGTGACGCGGCCGACTGGGTCAAGCTCGGCGCGGGGCTGGAGCGCGCGGCACGCGATGTGCGTCTGACGTTCGGTCAGGACAATGCGCGCATGTCCGTCACGCAATTGCCGGACGACCACGAACTGTTCGGTGCGCTCGAAAGCGTGGACCTCGCGTTGCAAGACCTGATCGAGACGCTTCAACATCAGTCCGAACGCGCGGAAGCGCTGGGCGCGTGCCTGCGCCGGGCGCTGGAATTGCACGAGCAACTGGAGCGCTGGCAGACGGGCGTGACGCCGCCGACGCCGGGCGAACAGCCGCTGCCACTGCTCGATCCCGATGCACCGCGTGTGACCGACGGAAAGCGAGAGAAGGCGGCCAAGGCACGCGAGGCGGAAGCGGCGCGGCTTGCTACCGAAGCGAAGGCTGCGGACGACGGTGACGGAAAATCGGATAAGTCTGAAAAGACTTACACGCCGCCGGAAACCGTCCGCTGGATCGAAGTGTTTTCGCAGGCGGTGCAGTTGCATCAGACGCCGCTCTCGATTGCGCCGATCTTCGCGAAGCAACGCGCCGGTGCGCCGCGCGCGTGGATCTTCACGTCGGCCACGCTGTCGGTGAAGGGCAACTTCATGCACTACGCCGCGCAGCTTGGGTTGGATGCTGGCAAGTCGCTCACGCTGGCTAGTCCGTTCGATTACCAGAACCAGAGCCTTCTATACGTGCCGCGCGGCTTGCCACAACCTTCCGCGCCGAACTTTACCGATGCCGTGCTCGACGCCGCGTTGCCCGTGCTCGAAGTGAGTGGTGGCCGGGCGTTCGTGCTGTGTACCACGCTGCGCGCGGTGAATCGCGCGGCGGAGCGCCTGCGCGAGGAGTTCGAGCGTCGCGGTTGGCCGTATCCGTTGCTGGTGCAGGGCGAAGCCAGCCGTACCGAATTGCTCGATCGTTTCCGCGCGCTAGGGAACGCGGTGCTCATCGGTAGCCAGAGTTTCTGGGAGGGTGTGGACGTGCGCGGCGAGGCGCTCTCCCTCGTCATCATCGACAAGTTGCCGTTCGCGCCGCCTGACGACCCGGTGCTTGCGGCGCGTCTCGACGCGCTGACGAAGAAGGGGCTGAGTCCGTTCGCCGTCCATCAGTTGCCGCAGGCGGTGATCACGCTCAAGCAGGGCGCGGGACGATTGATTCGCTCGGAAGTGGACCGTGGCGTGCTGATGATTTGCGATCCGCGTCTGGTGGATAAGCCTTACGGGCGTCGGATCTGGCAGAGTCTGCCGCCATTCAAGCGCACGCGGGAACTGCCGATTGTGCGCGGTTTCTTCGACGAGATGGCGGCGCAGGCCGGAGGCTGACGTTTATCCGCCGCGGGTGTGAAATGAGAAAGCCAGACGGTGAAGCGTCTGGCTTTTTTGTGGCGTAAGGCGGGTCGCGCTTGCGTTAGCCGGCAAGGGCATCCAGCCATCGCCCGATGACGGCCGGCGCGACTTCCGACAGGCGTGCGTGATGCACACGTGCATCGTTGCGCAACGTGGTCGGGTCGATGTTGGCAGTACCGAGTTCGCAGGCGTGGCCGACGAGCCAGGACTCGATGCTGGCGGCGTCGGCTTCCAGATGAAACTGCAGACCGAGTGCGTGATCGCCCATCGCAAAGGCCTGATTTTCGCCAATCGCCGTGCGGGCCAGATGCGTCGCGCCCGGCGGGATGTCGAACTGATCGCCATGCCAGTGCAGCACGCTGGCGTTACCAAGGGCGGCAAGGGGGGACGATTGCCCGGCTTCGGTAAGCGTCAGCGGCGCGTAACCGATTTCCTTCACGCCCAGCGGATAGACTTTCGCACCCAGTGCGCGCGCCATCAATTGCGCGCCGAGACAAATGCCTAGAATCGGCTTGTTCGCGCTCAGGCGCGCTCTTACAAGCGCAAGCTCATTCGCGATAAACGGATGAATGACGTCATCGAAGGCGCCGATCGGTCCGCCGAGCACGACCAGCAGGTCGGGCGCGAAAACGTCGACGGCGCGAAGGTCGGCAAGCGGGGCGTCGATATAGTCGATGCGATAACCGCGCTGGGCGAAGTACGGCGCCAGCGTGCCGAGATCTTCGAAGTGCACGTGACGCAAGGCAAGCAGCGTTTTGCCGGGGGCGGGGGTGGTGCTCACAAAACGAACTCCTGTCGAAGGATCGTCATGACGACGGGAAACAAAAAACCCCCGCATAGGCGAGGGCTTTTCGATGCATTCCAACCAACAACTGGCTTAACGCCAGATCTGCCACCAGGACTTCTTGTCGCCCGGGTTGTTGTCGATGCGACGGCCGACCGTCAGGTAGCCGCTGTTCGGGTAGGTCTTCTCCATCACGCGGCGGGCGTCGTCACGCAGTTCGGTCATACCGAGTTTGTCGTACGACTTGATCATGATGCCGAGGGCGTCTTCCAGCGCCGGCGCCTGATCGTAGTCCTGCAGGGCGGTCTGCGCGCGGTTCACTGCGGCGAGGTAAGCGCCACGGCGATAGTAGTACTCGGCGGCGTGCACTTCGTGAGCGGCCATCGCATTCACGGCGTAACGCATACGCAGGGCGGCGTCGTTCGCATACTTGCTCGTCGGGTAGTGCTCGACCAGGTACTTGAAGCTGTCATAGGCTGCGCGCAGCGCCTTCGGATCGCGTTCGCTCAGATCCTGGCCCGAGAAGCGCCCGAACAGACCGAGGTCGTCGTTGAAGTTGATCAGGCCCTTGAGGTAATAGGCGTAATCGATCGACGGGCTGTCCGGATGCAGACGAATGAAGCGGTCGACGGCGGCGAGCGCTTGCGCCGGCTCGTTGTCCTTGTAATAGGAGTAGGCCGTGTTGATCTGGGCCTGTTGAGCGTGCGGGCCGAACGGGTCGCGCCCTTCGAGCAACTCGTAGTACTTCGCGGCCTTTGTATAGTCGCCGCTGTCGAAGCTGTCCTTGGCTTCCGAGTATAATTTGTTCGTCGACCAGCTGGCCGTTTCGTCGACCTTCTCCGGCAGAATGCCACAGGCGGCCATGCTGCCGACCACAATCGCGGCCAGCGTCAGATGTTTGACAAGTTTCAGGGCTTGCATGCTCGTTGGCTTCACTTCTCGATGACCCGTTCAATAGTGCCGGATTATAGCGTAACCGCCTCATTTGCCACGGAAAATGCGGAGGATTCGTCGGACGACGATTTCGACTCGCTTCCGGGGGCTTTCTCAGACGCCATCGATAGCGCCATTACCGACGCGACTTCTTCGATTTCTGTTTCAACCGATACCGCCTCTTCGGCCACGCCGCTCATCGCGACATTGCCCGACGCGCTCGCAGGAGAGCGCCTCGACAAGGCGCTGGCGCAGTGCTTCCCGGAATATTCCCGCAGTCGTCTTCAGGCCTGGGTCGAAGATGGCCGCGTCACGCTCGACGGCGAACCCGCTAAAGTCCGCCAGAAAGTGGCAGGCGGTGAAGCGGTGGTCATCACGCCAGCAGCGCTCCCCGAGCAACTGGCGTTCGCGCCGGAGCCGGTGCCGCTCGATGCCGTCTATGAGGACGCGACGCTCGCCGTATTCAATAAGCCCGCGGGCCTCGTCGTTCATCCGGCGGCAGGCAACTGGTCCGGTACGCTCCTCAACGGTCTGCTGCATCGTTACGGACAGGCGGCTGCGGATCTGCCGCGTGCCGGCATCGTCCACCGGCTGGACAAAGAGACGTCCGGCCTGATGGTGGTCGCGCGCACGCTGGTCGCACAGACCGATCTGGTACGCCAGTTGCAGGCGCGCTCGGTCAAACGGCATTACGCCGCGCTGGTGTGGGGACGTCCGCCGCAGCGCACCGTCGTGGACGCACCCATCGGTCGCGATCCGCGTGAACGCACGCGCATGGCGGTTGTGCAGGGGCAGGGCGGCAAACCCGCGCGCACCCGCGTGGTGACGGTCGCCAGCGCAGAATGGGAAGGATCCCCGATTTCGCTGGTGCTTTGTTCGCTGGACACGGGGCGTACGCACCAGATTCGCGTCCATCTTTCCCATCTGGGGCATTCGCTGTTGGGCGATCCGCTTTATCGACCGCGTCACAAGCGTCCGGCGCTGCCGGGCGGCTTTGCGCGGCAGGCACTGCACGCGTGGCGTCTGGGGCTGATCCATCCCGAGGACGATGCCGCGATGCACTGGCAAGCGCCGCTGCCCGACGATATGCGTGAACTCATGCGCGCGCTCGGCCTCGAATTCGACTTCACAACGCTCCCCGATTCGCTCGATGACTTCTTCCCTGCCTGAGCAAGACAGCAAGTTGGATACCGCGCAAGACACGATACCTGCGGACTGGATCGTCCCCGACTGGCCAGCCCCGGGCAACGTTCGTGCCGTATTCACGACGCGCGCAGGCGGCGTCAGCCAAGGCCCGCAGGCCACGTTCAACCTAGGTTACAAGGCGGACGACGATCCGCAAGCCGTGCGCACGAACCGTGCCTTGCTGGCCGCGCGAACGGGTGTGCCGTCGGCGTGGGTCGCGCAGGTTCACGGTCCGCGTGTGGTCGATGCGCAGGCAGCGTTCGATGCCGCGAACGCGGGCGAGCCGCTTCAGGCGGACGCCAGTGCGACCCACGCCGTCGGACTCGCGAGCACGATCATGGTGGCGGACTGCCTGCCGGTACTGCTATGTGACGCCCAAGGGCGTGCGGTGGCGGCGGCACACGCGGGCTGGCGCGGGCTTTGCGCCGGTGTCATCGAGCAGACGGTGCAGGCGCTGCGGGCGCAGTTGCCGAAATCCGGGGCGAACGACGACACGCAGGTGATCGCATGGCTCGGCCCGTGTATCGGACCGACGGCGTTCGAAGTAGGACCGGAGGTGCGCGAAGCCTTCCTCGACGCGGCTATGCCGCAGGAGCGAGACGCGACGTCCGCGGCTTTCGTCCCCCATGGCGATCCGGACGTTGGCAAATCACTGGCGGATCTGTGTGCGCTGGCACGATTGCGGCTCGCGCGGGAGGGCGTAACGAGCGTTTCCGGCGGCACATGGTGCACCGTCGGCGATCCCGGGCGCTTCTACTCCTATCGTCGCGACCGGACGACGGGGCGCATGGCGGCGCTGGTCTGGCGAGTTAGCTGAGACGGTTATTCTGCGTCATCGGGTCGCAGCGCGCGCGTGCGCCGTGCGCGGCTTCCCGCGATGTACAAGACGAGGAGTACCGGCCCGATACCGCCGAACAGGAAGATGGCGATGCCCAGCCATGCAGACGGCGCCGTGATGGCGACCATGCCAATGACGTAGAGCCAGCCGAGAAGAACAATGATCATCGGGACAAGTCGGGGCAAACGCGCATTCAAAAATGGGGGAGGCGACGGGACAATGCACTCAGGACGTTCGCCGCAAAGATTGACACGCCTGCGCGCGCACGCAAGAATGCTTCACAGGCGGGGCGCATCGCTCATAAAGTGAAGCACGCCGCCGCGTTTCGGGCGTCGGCCCTGAACGCAACGGACGTGACACTCAGGCTACCATGAATCGCGCCAGTGCCAACTTCGATCCGGCCTCGTTTGCCGCCTCGTTTGCCCAGCAGTTTCCCTCCGCTTCGCTCTCCGCTCAGGACATGTCGCAGTGGTTCAAGGCCGCCCAACAACTGTTCGGCGCGTTGCCGGGATCTGCTGGCCCGTCACCTTACGCTGCGAATGGTGCAGCGGCTGCCGCGAACCCGTTCGCGGGGCTTTTCGAACTTTTCGGCAAATCAGGCGCCACGCCGCAGCCGCCGTCGCTGCACGTCGATCCTGCGCGACTGAACGAGCTTCAGTCTGAATACGCCCGCGAATTCGCCGAACTCGTCGCCAGTTTCAATCAACCCGGTCTCGATACGGCCCCTGCACTCGGCGATCGTCGCTTTGCCGGAGAGGGCTGGCGCAATCCGTTCTACGCGTTGCCCGCTGCGCTCTATCTACTCAACGGCCGCTTCCTGATGCGTATGGCCGAACTGGTCGATGCCGATGCGAAGACGCGCGAGCGTATTCGCTTCGCCGTCGAGCAATGGGTCGCCGCCACCTCGCCCGCGAATTTCATTGCCACGAACCCGGACGCACAGCAGCGCCTCGTACAGACGCAGGGCGACAGCCTGCTGGCGGGCATGCAGCATCTGCTCGTCGACATGGGCAAGGGCAAGGTGTCGCAGACCGACGAGGCGGCCTTCGAAGTCGGGCGCAATGTCGCGACGACCGAAGGCGCCGTGGTCTTCGAGAACGACCTGATTCAGCTCATTCAGTACAAGGCGCTCACGCCGACGGTGCACCAACGCCCGTTGCTGATCGTGCCGCCCTGCATCAACAAGTTCTACATCCTCGATCTCCAGCCGGAGAATTCGCTGGTGCGTTACGCCGTCGAGCAGGGGCACACGGTGTTCGTCGTATCGTGGCGCAACCCCGATGCATCGCTCGCCCATAAGACGTGGGACGACTACGTTGGCGAAGGCCCGATTGCCGCCATCGACGTGGTGCGCGATATCAGCGGCCAGTCGCAAATCAATGCGCTCGGCTTCTGTGTGGGCGGCACGTTGCTGGCGGCAGCGCTCGCCGTGCTCGCGGCCAAGGGGCAGACGGGCCGCAAGTCGCCGGTCGCAAGCGTGACGTTGCTCACGACGCTGCTGGACTTTTCCGATACCGGCGTGCTTGACGTCTTCGTCGACGAGCCGCACGTCCAGTTCCGCGAACAGACGATCGGTGGCGGTCTCGGCCAGCCGCCGGGACTGATGCGCGGCGTCGAGCTCGCCAACACGTTCTCGTTCCTGCGTCCGAACGATCTGGTCTGGAATTACGTTGTCGACAGCTATCTGAAAGGCAATGCGCCGCAGCCATTCGACCTGCTGTACTGGAACGGCGACGGCACGAATCTGCCCGGGCCGATGTTCTGCTGGTATCTGCGCCACCTCTATTTGCAGAACGAACTGAAACAACCCGGTGCGATCCAGACCTGCGGCGTGCCCGTCGATCTGGGCGCCATCGAGGCGCCGGCGTACGTGTTCGGCTCGCGCGAAGATCACATCGTGCCGTGGACGTCGGCGTTCCGCTCTTTGCCGTTGCTCGGCGGTGAACGCCGCTTCGTGCTGGGCGCGTCGGGGCACATCGCGGGTGTCGTCAATCCGCCGGTGAAGAAGAAACGCAGCTATTGGCGCAACGACGACGTGGGTGTCGACGCGAGCGACTGGCTGGCCGGGGC
This sequence comes from Pandoraea oxalativorans, assembly GCF_000972785.3. Lineage (NCBI taxonomy): Bacteria > Pseudomonadati > Pseudomonadota > Betaproteobacteria > Burkholderiales > Burkholderiaceae > Pandoraea > Pandoraea oxalativorans. The sequence goes on along the minus strand of NZ_CP011253.3, from coordinate 3,211,895 downwards.
CACCGAGCATCCGGGAAGCTGGTGGACCGACTGGAGCGATTGGCTCGCGGGCTACGCTGGCAAACGCGTTAAAGCGCAAAATGCGTATGGTAATGTTGCTTATGCACCCATCGAACCGGCGCCTGGGCGTTACGTGAAGGCGAAAGCCTGAGCGCATGGGCATCCCCCCTGGTTCGAACCTATTGAAAAAGAGGAATGAGACATGTCGGATATCGTGATTGTGTCGGCTGCCCGTACGGCAGTCGGTAAGTTTGGCGGCTCGCTGGCCAAAGTGGCCGCGCCGGATCTGGGGGCGATCGTGATCGACGAAGTCCTCAAGCGCGCGAAGCTCAAGGGCGAGGACATCAGCGAAGTCATCATGGGTCAGGTGCTGACCGCTGGTTCGGGCCAGAACGTGGCACGTCAGGCGTCGATCAAGGCCGGCCTGCCCGCGATGGTCCCCGCCATGACCATCAACAAGGTGTGTGGCTCGGGCCTGAAGGCCGTGATGCTCGCCGCCAACGCGATCACCGCCGGTGAAGCCGATATCGTCGTGGCAGGCGGTCAGGAAAACATGAGCGCCGCGCCGCACGTGCTGCCGGGTTCGCGCGACGGATTCCGCATGGGCGATGCGAAGCTGATCGACACGATGATCGTCGATGGCCTGTGGGACGTGTACAACCAGTACCACATGGGGATCACCGCCGAGAACGTGGCCAAGGAATACGGCATTACGCGCGAAATGCAGGACGCCTTCGCTGCGGCCTCGCAGAACAAGGCGGAAGCCGCGCAAAAGGCCGGTCGTTTCGACGCCGAAATCGTGCCGGTCTCGATTCCGCAGCGCAAGGGCGATCCGGTCGTCTTCAACACCGATGAGTTCGTGCGTCACGGCGTGACGGCGGAGTCGCTGGCCGGTCTGAAGCCCGCCTTCTCGAAGGACGGCACGGTGACGGCCGCCAATGCGTCGGGTATCAACGATGGCGCGGCTGCCGTGGTCGTGATGTCGGCCAAGCGTGCCGAGCAACTGGGGCTCACGCCGCTCGCGCGTATCGTTGCGTACGCGAACGCGGGCGTCGATCCGTCGGTCATGGGCATTGGCCCGGTGCCGGCATCGCAGCGCTGCCTCGCCCGTGCGGGCTGGAAGGCGAGCGATCTGGACCTGATGGAAATCAACGAAGCCTTCGCTGCGCAGGCACTGGCGGTGAACAAGCAGATGGGCTGGGATACGTCGAAGATCAACGTGAACGGCGGCGCCATCGCCATCGGTCACCCGATCGGTGCGTCGGGCTGCCGTATTCTCGTCACGCTGCTGCATGAAATGGCGCGCCGCGATGCCCGTCGCGGCCTGGCCTCGCTGTGTATCGGCGGTGGCATGGGTGTAGCGCTGGCGGTGGAGCGCGTCTGACGTTTCAGGGTTGACGCACGCAAACGTGAGTCTTACGAACCGCAGAAGAACCGGTGTCGCCCGTGTGTGCAACGCGCACGGGTTCGCACCGAAGTAGTCAGGAGACGAAAGGCGCGCGCGGGAACGCGCGGCCTGCGCGTCGGTCAATTGGCAGTCGCAACAGGCGGCAGTTTGCCGTTATTTTGGGGGAAGCGTTCCATGACTCAACGCATTGCATATGTGACAGGCGGGATGGGCGGTATCGGTACGTCTATTTGCCAGCGGCTGTACAAAGACGGCTTCAGGGTGGTGGCCGGCTGCGGTCCGAACTCGCCGCGCCGCGTGAAGTGGCTGGAAGATCAGAAGGCGTTGGGTTTCGATTTTGTCGCCTCCGAAGGCAACGTCGGCGATTGGGAGTCCACGAAGGCGGCGTTCGACAAGGTCAAGTCGGAAGTCGGTGAAATCGACGTGCTGGTGAACAACGCCGGCATCACGCGCGACACCGTGTTCCGCAAGATGACGCGTGAAGACTGGGACGCCGTGATCGACACCAACCTCACGAGCCTGTTCAACGTCACGAAGCAGGTAATCGAGGGGATGTGCGAGCGCGGCTGGGGCCGCATCATCAACATCTCGTCGGTGAACGGTCAGAAGGGACAGTTCGGTCAGACGAACTACGCGACGGCGAAGGCCGGTATTCACGGCTTTACGATGTCGCTCGCGCAGGAAGTGGCGACCAAGGGCGTGACGGTCAACACGGTGTCGCCGGGCTACATCGGCACGGACATGGTGCGCTCGATCCGTCAGGACGTGCTCGACAAGATCGTGGCGACGATTCCCGTCAAGCGCCTGGGCGAGCCGGGCGAGATCGGTTCGATCGTGGCGTGGCTGGCCTCGGACGATTCGGGCTTTTCGACGGGCGCAGACTTCTCGCTCAACGGCGGCCTGCACATGGGCTAAGCGGTGACGGGGCGCATGGCCACTGCGGGCCGCAGCGGGTACAGCGTCTCGGATCGGGTTAGGGCTTTGCCGCATAGCAGCAAACGCCCTAGAATCGATAATATGTGATAAACCCCGACCGCCGGTCGGGGTAGTCCTTCAAAAAACGCAGGAAACCCACCGCATGACCGCGAGCAAGAAGACTGACGAACGCCTGATCAAAAAGTATCCGAACCGGCGTCTGTACGATACCCAAACCAGTACGTACATCACCCTTGCCGATGTGAAGCAACTGGTGCTCGAAACCGAGGAGTTCAAGGTTGTCGACGCCAAGACGGGCGAGGACCTGACCCGCAGCATCCTGCTGCAGATCATTCTGGAAGAAGAGACCGGCGGCGTGCCGATGTTCTCGAGCGCCATGCTGGCCCAGATCATCCGCTTCTACGGCCATGCGCTGCAGGGGATGATGGGCACGTACCTCGAGAAGAATATCCAGACGTTCATCGAGATTCAGAACAAGCTGGCCGATCAGTCGAAGGGCATCTACGAAGGCGCGGCCTTCAACCCTGACGTCTGGGCGCAATTCATGAACATGCAGGCGCCGATGATGCAGGGCATGATGACCAACTACATCGAACAGTCGAAGAACCTGTTTGTGCAGATGCAGGAGCAGATGCAGAGCCAGGCGAAGAACATGTTCAGCACGTTCCCCTTCCCGGGCGGTCCGGGGGCGCCGGGCGCGCCAGGTACGCCAGGCCGGGACCCGAACAAGAAGCCCTGAACGAGGCTTTTTGACGACGGACATCGGCTCGCATCGATCGATAGCGGCCGGTGCCCGCGAACGCGGTGGTGTGGCGTGGGGCGCACACTGCCGACGATTTGACCCCATCGGCTTCGCTGCGGCGCAATAGTTGGAACGAACCGCGGACGATCAGGGTAAAATGCGCGGTTATTCAGCCGGTTACGTCGTGTCAGACGGAGAAGACGCTTAACGCCACAGGCGTCGCGTACCGGTCGACCGTTACAAGCATCTACTACATCAGGATTTCGCCCCATGTCCCGCCCATCGCCCGCCAGCACCCCCAAGGTCGGCTTCGTTTCGCTCGGCTGCCCCAAGGCTTTGGTCGACTCCGAGCAGATCCTGACCCAACTCCGCGCCGAAGGCTACGACATTGCCGGCACCTATGACGGCGCTGATCTCGTCGTGGTGAACACCTGTGGCTTCATCGACGACGCCGTGCAGGAAAGTCTCGACGCCATCGGCGAAGCGCTGGCCGAGAACGGCAAGGTGATCGTTACCGGCTGTCTGGGCGCGAAGAAGGACGCCGCCGGTCAGGACATCGTGAGCGCGGTGCACCCGAAGGTGCTCGCCGTCACCGGCCCGCACGCCGTGGGCGAAGTGATGAGCGCGGTGCACACGCACCTGCCCAAGCCGCACGATCCGTTCACGGATCTCGTCCCGCCCGCTGGCATCAAGCTCACGCCGCGTCACTATGCGTATCTGAAGATTTCCGAAGGCTGCAACCATCGCTGCACGTTCTGCATCATCCCGTCGATGCGTGGCGATCTCGACTCGCGTCCGGTCGCGGAAGTGATGCTCGAAGCGGAGAATCTGTTCAAGGCAGGTGTCAAGGAACTGCTGGTGATCTCGCAGGACACCAGCGCGTACGGCGTCGACGTGAAGTACCGCACCGGCTTCTGGGCCGGTCGTCCGCTCAAGACGCGCATGACAGAACTGGTGACGGCGCTGGGCGAACTGGCCAAGCAATACGGCGCATGGGTGCGTCTGCACTACGTCTACCCGTATCCGCATGTCGACGAGATCATTCCGCTGATGGCCGAAGGTCACATCCTCCCGTATCTCGACGTGCCGCTGCAACACGCACACCCGGACGTGCTCAAGCGCATGAAGCGTCCGGCCTCGGGCGAGAAGAATCTGGAGCGCATTCAGGCGTGGCGCAAGATGTGCCCGGATCTGACGATCCGCAGCACGTTCATCGCCGGTTTCCCGGGCGAGACCGAAGCCGAATTCGAATACATGCTGGACTTCCTGCGCGAAGCCGAACTCGACCGCGTGGGCTGCTTCGCCTATTCGCCGGTCGAAGGCGCGCGCGCCAACGAACTGCCGGGTGCGTTGCCGGACGAAGTGCGCGAAGAGCGTCGTGCACGCTTTATGGAAGTGGCCGAGGAGATTTCGGCCGAGCGGCAGCAGCGCAAGATCGGCAAGACGATTCAGGTGATCGTCGACGAAATCAATCAGGACGGCGGCATCGCCCGCTCGGCTGCCGACGCACCGGAAATCGACGGCCTCGTGTACATCGAGCCGACGGCCAAGGCCGCGAAGCGCCTCAAGGTGGGTGAGTTCGTCAACGTCGAAGTCACCGGTGCCGATGGCCACGATCTGTGGGGCGAGGTGGTCTGATGACGCAACAGGATTCCCAGTCGAAGCAAGCGATGCAAGCGACGCAAACGAAGCAAACGCCGCAAGTGCTCGCAATGGGCGAAGCGATGGTCGAGTTCAACCAGTCGCCCGACGACGCCCGTCGCTATCTGCAGGGTTTCGGCGGCGACACGTCCAACTTCGCCATTGCCGCACGCCGTCAGGGCGTGAGCACGGGCTTCGTGAGCGCCGTGGGCGACGATCTGTTCGGACGCATGCTGCTCGATCTGTGGCGCGACGAACAGGTCGATACTCGCTACGTGCGCGTGGACGGCCAGTCGCCAACCGGCGTCTATTTCGTATCGCACGACGAGAACGGTCACCACTTCGACTATCTGCGCGCGGGTTCCGCTGCGAGCCGCTATCGGGCTCAGGATCTGCCGGGCGAGGCCCTGGCGGGCGCACAGTTTCTGCATTTGTCGGGCATCAGCCTGGCGATCAGCGTGAACGCCTGCGACGCTGCCTTCGACGCCATGTCGAAGATTCGCGCCGCCGGTGGCAAAGTGTCGTTCGACACGAATCTGCGTCTCAAGCTGTGGCCGCTTGCCCGTGCGCGTGCCACGATGCGTGAAGCGTTCAGCCTGACCGATGTCTGCCTGCCGAGCTGGGACGATGTCACGGCGGTGACCGGTCTGGAAGATCGCGATGCGATTCTCGACGAACTACTCTCCCACGGCGTGAAGATCGTAGCGCTCAAGCTTGGGCGTGAGGGGTGTTACGTCGCCACGCCCGAGGAGCGTCGCATCGTCGCACCTTACCCGGTGCAGGCCATCGACGCCACCGGCGCGGGCGATTGCTTTGGCGGCGCGTTCGTCGCGCGTCTGGCGCTGGGCGACGATCCGTTCGCCGCCGCGCGTTACGCCAACGTCTGCGCGGCACTCTCGACGACCGGCTACGGTGCGGTTGCGCCGGTGCCGAGCGCCGAGCAGGTGCTCAGGCAACTGGCGAACTGACCGACGAATCCATCGAAGGACGGGGGCAGCGCGGCGCAAGCGCTGTCATCGAAGTTTCCCTCCAATGCGCCTGCCATCGCGGTAACCCCTACGGCGCTATACTCGTTGCAAACTTATATCCACCCGGAGAAGAGACATGCAACGAGAGGTCGTGATCGTCAGCGGCGTACGTACCGCGATTGGTGATTTTGGCGGCAGCCTGAAGGATTTCGCGCCGACGCAGCTTGGCGCCATCGTCGCCCGCGAGGCCATGGCCCGTGCGCAGGTCGGTGGTGAAGACGTCGGACACGTCGTGTTCGGCAACGTCATTCACACAGAACCCAAAGACATGTATCTGGCACGCGTAGCTTCCATCGAAGCCGGCGTGAGCCAGCACGCGCCCGCGATGACCGTGAATCGTCTGTGTGGCTCCGGCCTGCAAGCGGTGGTCTCGGCGGCACAATCGATCCTGCTCGGCGACACCGATGTGGCGATGGCGGGCGGGGCGGAGAGCATGAGCCGTGCGCCATATGTGATGCCCGGCGCACGTTGGGGCACGCGCATGGGTGAGTCGCGTCTCGTCGACATGATGCTGGGCGCGTTGCACGATCCGTTCGCGAACATCCACATGGGGGTGACGGCGGAGAACATTGCGAAGAAATGGGGCATTACGCGCGACGACCAGGACCGTCTCGCCGTAGAGTCCCATCAGCGCGCCGCACGTGCCATGGCGGCGGGCTACTTCGACGATCAGATCGTGCCGATCACGTTGAAGTCCAAGAAGGGCGACGTCGCCTTCACGACCGACGAACACGTGCGCGCGGACGTCACCCTGGCCGACATGGCGAAGCTGCGTCCCGTCTTCGAGAAGGACGGCACCGTCACTGCGGGTAACGCGTCCGGTCTGAACGATGCGGCCGCCGCGCTCATTCTGATGGAGCGCTCGGAAGCGCAGCGCCGTGGGGCCAAGCCGCTCGCCCGACTCGTGAGCTATGCCCATGCAGGCGTGGACCCGAACTACATGGGCATCGGGCCGGTGCCCGCATCGCGCAAGGCGCTGGAGCGTGCCGGTCTCAAGGTCGAGGATATCGATATCGTGGAAGCGAACGAAGCGTTCGCCGCCCAGGCTTGCGCGGTCACGCGCGATCTCGGCTTCGATCCGGCCAAAGTGAACCCGAACGGCTCGGGCATTTCGCTGGGCCACCCGATCGGTGCGACGGGGGCGCTCATCACCGTCAAGGCGCTGCACGAGTTGCAGCGCGTCGGCGGCCGGTATGCGCTCGTCACCATGTGCATCGGCGGCGGTCAGGGCATTGCAGCCGTGTTCGAGCGCGTGTAAGTTACTCCCGGGGGCCAGCGTTGTTGCCGGCCCAAGTCTTTCCGGAGCCGTGATGACGCAAGACAACCGCAAGCCCCTCGACAAGCCGGAAGCCAACGGCTGGCATTGGCAAACCAATATTCTGCACACCGACACTCAGTTGCCCGCTGGCTTCTCGGCCATGCCGGTGCCGGTGGCGCGCGCGTCGACGGTGATCTTTCCCGATCTGGCGGCCATGCGCGCGCTCGACTGGAAGAACGACAGCCAGTGGCGCTACGGTCTGCACGCCACGCCCACGTCGATGGAATTGATGCGACGTCTGGCGGCGCTCGAAGGCGGCAAACACTGCCTGCTGTTCCCGTCGGGGCTGTCCGCTATCTCGAATGTTTACTTCGGGCTCATCGAGAGCGGCGACGACGTGCTGATTCCCGACAATGCCTACGGTCCGAATCGGGACCATGCCGACTGGCTTGCCGAGTCATGGGGCATTACGGTGCGCTACTACGACCCGATGATCGGCGACGGCATCGGTGCGTTGATTCAGCCCAATACGAAGCTGATCTGGCTGGAAGCGCCCGGCTCGGTCACGATGGAAGTGCCGGACATTCCCGCCATCGCACGCGTGGCGCGTGAGCGCGGTGTGCTGACAGCCATCGACAATACCTACTCCGCCGGGCTGGCATTCCGTCCGTTCGACCACGGGGTCGATATCTCGGTGCAGGCGCTGACCAAGTATCAGTCGGGCGGTAGCGACATTTTGATGGGCGGCGTCGTGACCATCGACGACGACATTCACCATCGTCTGAAGCAAGCGCGCATGCGCCTGGGCGTCGGTGTGTCGGCCGACGATTGCAGTCTCGTTCTGCGCAGTCTCGGTAACCTGCAACTACGTTTCGAAGCGCACGACCGGTCCGCGATGACGCTGGCCACCTGGCTGGGCACGCGTCGCGAGATTGCCGCGGTGCTGCATCCCGCATTCGAAGACTGCCCGGGCCATCAGAATTTCCGTCGCGACTTTACGGGCGCAGGCGGCTTGTTCTCGGTCGTGTTCGACGAGCGCTATTCGCAAGCGCAGATCGACGCCTTCATCGAAGGGCTGCGCCTGTTCAAGATCGGTTTCAGCTGGGGCGGGGCCCACAGTCTGGCGCTGCCGTATCGCGTGCCGTCGATGAGCACGGCCACGCCGTGGCCGCACAAGGGCGGTCTGGTGCGCTTCTACGTAGGGCTGGAAGATGTACGCGACCTGCAAGCCGATATCGAGGCGAGTCTGAAGGCGCACCTCGTGGCCTGATCGCAACCGTTCGCTCGTGTGGCGTCAGGTTTCCGACGCCGAGCGCGGCACCGTCCCGCAACGTTGAGGACGACTGCCGCGCGGCAACGAGCAGATTCGATGGCTCAATCCTGACGCAAGAGCGACAGCAGGCCGTCGAGTCCTGCATGGTTGAAGGCCACCGAGGCCTTCTCCCGCACCACCGGCTTGGCCCGGAACGCCACTGACAGGCCAGCGATCGCCATCATCTGAAGATCGTTCGATCCGTCGCCCATGACGATCGCCTGTGCAGGCGTAGCGCCGAACTGCGCTGCCACTTCGGCGACCGTGCGCGCCTTGACTTCCGCGTTGACGATTTCGCCCAGCACGCGGCCGGTGAGCTTGCCATCCACGATCTCCAGCGTGTTGGCGCGAGTGACGTCGAGATGCAGGCGCGCCTTCAGGCGGTCCGTGAAGAACGTGAAGCCGCCTGACACCAACAGCGTGCGAATGCCCAGCGCCTGAACGCCGCGCAACATGTTTTCGGCACCCGGGGAGAGTTGCAGGCGCTCCTCGTAGACCTTCTCCAGCGCACTCGCGTCGAGCCCCTTCAACAGGGCGACGCGGCGCGTCAGGCTCTCGTTGAAGTCCTTGATTTCGCCGCGCATGGCGGCTTCCGTGATGGCCGAGACTTCGGCTTTCAGGCCGCAGTAGTCCGCGATTTCGTCGATGCACTCGATCGTAATGAGCGTCGAGTCCATGTCCATCGCCACTAGCTTGAAATCCGTCAGGCGACGCTCGCCGTCGACGATCACGATATCCACGCCGTATTGCTGCGCCAGCGCGCCGATGGCGCTTCTCAGGGCCGGTGTGTCGGTCACATCGCGAACGCGCCCGACCCCGTGTGCCGTCTCGATGGAGCGGTTCGGTGCCAATGCCTGAATGGCCGCTTGCATTGCTGCGTCCGACGCGGGGCGGGTGGGCGCGTGAGGCGCCAATATGACGAGATCGTGAACCATCGGGAAAGGTAAGTAAGCGTCTGCGCAAATTCCGCTAGAACCTCGCCCTGTCAAAGGGCTTCGGGAGGGGATACATGCGAATGGAACCGCATTTTACAGGGTTGCGCCCCCGGCAGCAGCTTTCCCAAGGCACTCGATTTGAGCGAAAACTGAACTCGACTGCGTTGACCTCGGCAGGAGTATCTGGCGGCAGGGAGCCGATATCGAACGTCTATCGTAGGAGAACACATGCCGATTTCTTTACCGTCCTGGTGTTCATGGCAAGCGCGCGGCGCGAGTTCGTCGTCGACTGCGTCGTCCGGGCAAGCCCATGCGTCCGGGATGTCGGCCACATCGAGTGTCGACGAATCGTCGCAGGCCGGGCCCGTCGCGATGGCGATTCCCGACGTCGTGGCACGGCTTGACTGGCACGCGCGTGTTGTCTACGGGTTGATATCCCGCCCGCCGTCGCACTGGGGGCCGCTGTCTTCCGAACTGGCATTTCGGTTGCTGGATCGACGCGATAGCCGACAGGATTTCGGCGATCAGCGGGGGCTGCATCGGCTGGCCGGTCTGATGGCGGAAGAGGGCTTTGCCGTGCGCGAGGGAACGTTGCCCGAGATTGCGTACGAAGACGGCCGCTTCGGCTGCGGCTTCGGGCAGGCGATGCGATGGACTTCCGGTGGATTGCCCTGCGATGGACTCTGGCACGCCGTGCTGGCATCGGTCATCGCGCCGGAAGTGACCGACATCGAACCGTCGATGGTGTCGAAACTCCCCGAGCTTTTGGGGCGTTTACTGACGCAGGACGCTGAGTTCGGCATCAGGGCATGGCAATCCGTCTTTGCCGACGACCCTTTGGCAACGACCCCGCAAGCCAGCGCTTCACTCGGCGATGTCGCCCGCAAGTGCGGCACGTTGATGGTCGGTGCCGCCGGACTGGCCGTGGGGCTTTCGTATGCTGTCGCACGGGGCGCTTTACATTCGTCCGTGGCGGACGCTGGCGCGGACGGACGCTCGCCGTCCACCGACTCCACCGACCTTACCGAGTTCACCGGCGCCGGGTCCCTCGGGACCTGCTTGCCCTTGACCGGTGCGATCGCGTGCGGTGCGTTGGAGCTGGCGACGATCGCTCGTCTATACGCCGCGAAGCCGACCGAGACCGAAGCAACGGCTTTGCCGCACGCTCAATATCTGTCGGCGTATGCGCTCCTGCTGCCTTCGTTGACGGCAGACGAGCTACGGTTATTGATGTCGACGCTGGGGCCCGATTTCGCCGAGCTTGACGTCTTCGAAGTCGCTGCCACGGTGCAGTTTCGACTAAGAGAGCGGCCGACGCCGATGACACCGTCAGGCGTGATCTCGCGCATCAAATGGCAAAAGCTGCTTCGCAAGACACGCCAGCGTGTGCAACGCCAATTTCATCTTGAAGCGCCCGGCTGGGTACAGGCGCTCGAAGCGGCGTTGCAATTCGCCCAAGGGAAGAACTGGCTGACGCCGTACGGAAACATCGTTCTGGACGCGCACAATCAGCTTTGTCTGGACGAGTGGAACGCCGAGTGTGAAGCGTTCGATGCCGAAGCGCTTGCCAATGCGCCGCGCCAGTTGCCCAGCGCTTCGGGCAAGCGCGAGCCGGTGACGTCGCGATACCGGCCCGTCGGTGACCGTACAACGAGCGCCTCGTCATCCCTCCATGAGATCGTACCCACAGTGCTCGCGGCGATTGTGGCTTCGCAGCCCGTCATGCCGTCGTCGAATGCACCGGGCGGGGGCCTGGACGGCTTGTCGTAGGCACGACCGCTCTGGGTGCTGCGCTCACGCAACCGTGGTGGGGTTGCACAAGCGCATCTTCCGGACTTCCTGAGCAGCGGCCCATCGATCTGGGGGAACGGTTGGTGCGACGATCGTTGGAGCAACGGCCCCTGCATCACCTCCACCCGCCTCAGGACGCGAAGACCCTGATTCAGACCGACGTGCCCGTCACGCTCAGAGAGATGCTGGATCTGATCGATGCGACCGACAGGCTCGCAGAGTCGGCGCACGTGATGGATAAGCACGTCAAACAGGCGCATCTGGCCATTGAAAAGCAAATGGAAGCGGTGCTTCGCAAACAAGGGCTGATCGTTTTCAGCGTCAAAACGGCATTGCCGTGGAATGCGAAGGTCGAGGTGAGATACAGCCGACGCGGCCGCTCGCCGGACAGGCAATCGTTCAGTTTTTCGTTTGTCGAAGTGCACGAGACCAAGCATTTTACGGTGCGCGACATCGCCTTGGGGTTGCACTATGGGGATGAGTTCGAGGTGACCGGTGGTCACCAGCGCGTCGAATCGGTACGTGTCGTCGACCCCGTTGCACAGCGCCTTCTCGCAGCCGTAGACCGGGATGAATTCCGAACCGCACTCTTGGCGCGCGATGAACAGCAACTAAAGACGGCGCAGGATTCGGCGGTTCTGATGAAAGCGCACGAGGACTATGTAAAGGAGGTATTCACCGGCGTGTTGTTCGATGCTACGTCGCTTAGTTGGGAGCGCCATGTCCCTCCCGGCAGTCGCGCCGGGGCTGCCATGCTACCGCCGCATGCGCAGCATATGGGCGGCCCCGGGGCCCGCACCCGGGTTCGGGTAGGCCACGGCCCGGTGCGCTTGATATCGTTCGACGGCGAGGTACTGGCTGGTTTGCTATCCGTGTCGCAGGCAGATGGTGACGGGGTGCTGCTGATCTCGATCAAGCACGCGACACATTTCTGGTGGTGGCCGGGTGTCGAGGTGACTCAGGCGTTTCAGGAGTTCATCAGCATGCATATGTCTCCGGTCCTCTTGCAACGGATGGAAAGCCCGCTGCGGAGTAGTCGTATGCGATTCCAGATCGGTCCGGTGTCTACAAAGAATCATTGGTCGTGTGCGCCTTCCAACCGGGAAGCTGGCGACACTGCGACCCCGGCCCCCCCTGGCAACCCTCTCGGCGCTCTTTACGACGAGGTCTGGCGCAAGCCCTATTTCAGGTTCGAGACCTGTCAGTCACTCTATCTCGCGATGTGGATTGCGGAAATGCGTCGCGCGTATAGCGATCGCGACATGGTCATCATCACCCAAAGGGTGCGCGATGAACGTCGCCTGAATCAGGCGCAGCATATCGTGTTCAACTACCTCAAAATCGTCAGCGCCTCCTTTGCTGCGGCCTTCGCCGTGAAGGGGAGGTTCGCCAAGAGCGCTATGTCGCTGATGGTCGAGGTCGGTGCTCACCTTGGCACTTACGCGTTGCTCGCCGAACGGGCGAAGACGGCGGATCTCGAAGAGCTCAAACGCATTCATCTTGAGATGTCGTTGTCCAAGGCCCTGGAAACGATGTTCCGCTCGTTTGGCTCTGCAACGCTCGACTCGATTGCCGACGCGCTTTTCGAGGATGGGGAATCGGCCCGGGTGGCGTCGGAACACCTTATTAGCTTCATGAACGCGTGGCCACTGGTAAGCGAACAGCGTAAGCAGTTCGCCGACGACATTCGGGCCATCGTCAAAGCCGAACGCCGCGAGGACACCCTCGCTCAGGAACCGGCATGGGTCGGGTTGAGCCGTATCAAGGCCTATCGGCGTTTGCTGACCGATGGCGAACAGGCAGCGCCCATGACCGAAAGCGAAAATCACGTCGACCGGTTTCTGGGGGCGGGGCGTATGCAGGTCACTTCGCTGGACGAACTGATGCGTTTGCCCGAGGGCTACTGTGTCGCGTTGACCTATCCCGACGGCACCATGTTCTTTTCTGCGGTGACAAGCGGGTCGGGAAAGCTGCTGGGGTCGGCCGTCGACGACGGCGACAGAACCCTGGGGAGAAACACGGCGTTGCCCACGTACCGTATTGGACGCGTGTCTCAGGAGGTATTCGAGTTTCTCGACGACGGGCGCGTTCGGTGCGGGGCCGTTGACGGTGCGTTCGTTGAAGGTGCTTTGTATGTCGAATCGTTGGACGACCGCAGACCCGACTGGCGTAAGCCGATGCCCGATCCAGTCGGCGTCTGGCCGAGGGTGCCGACAACGTCCGAGCCGTCCAGAGTTAAACAGAGCGAGGCTGAATCTGTCCGCGCGGCCATCGTTCACCCCTGGTCTCTGGACGGTGATAGCCAGGAACGCAGGCGAGGGCGCTCGAAACGGGCGCTCGAACAATGGGGGACCTTCGTAGACGCGTGGTATGCGCGCGCAGGGCGCATCGTGCCTGGCGCATCATCGTCGCAACGCCTCGCGAACGTGGTGTCATTTCCGCTTCCGCCATCGGCTGTCTCGACGACCTCAACGACTTCAGCGACCTCAACGACTTCAACTGCCTCCACCCCGTCAACGTTGGCAGGCGCAGCGCGCCCGCAGGCGGGTGGGTCGGACCCGCTGGCGTCTGCGGCGGCGATGGCTGCCCACTGGAATGCACCGGCTTTCAGGCTGGCGTTCGCGGAGGTCCTCTCGCGCGTCCGGCGCGGTCTCATGCGCTGGCATTTACAGGCATCGCACATCACCGAGACGACGCATCGCCGACTGATATTGCGCGCGCTCCGGGGCGACGCCGTTTTCCGTCCGGTGACGGTGAACGCCGTGCGGCTACCGGGTGTTGTGGGCATCGTCGGAGACGAAGGCCGTCTGCTGATCTCGTTGACGACCTGCGAGGTGATGGCGCTCATCGACAGTGGAGAAGCGACGTTGCGCGTCCGGGGGAACGAGAACGATTCGCTGCGCCGATTCGTCGAGAGGCACATGAGCGAGGCCGTCGCGGACACCATGCGCGGTCGCGACCTGAGCGTCGTACTCGCTAGCCCGGATGCGAATTGCGATACCGACCGGGTCACGGAAGACTTTCGCGACCAGATTGAATTGACCATGCAGCAGCGCAGCACGGTGGGCGACGGCATTCTCAAACTGGCGACGCAGGCGGCGCAGACATTGCCGGGTGTGGATACCCAATCGCTCATCGCGAGCATTCAAGGTGTCACCCGCGCATTGCCCAATCAGGCTTCGGAGGTGATTTACCTCAATGAACCGGTCGACGGGCCGCAAAACGCTCCGAGCCTTTGGCTGGCAAACGGCGTCGGTACGGCGATCCGTGAGTTCTTTGACGACGTATTTCCGCGCGGGGTGACGGACGACAGCCTGAGCGACGCGACGGCCTTGGCGGCACGGCTCGTCGAGTCGGTGCAGGGGTGCCGTATCGAAGCGCGTGTCAGCGATGACGTCGCGAGTCTCGTCGAGTCGGGAATGGGGGATATCGATTTTGTGGCGGCGATGCTTGCTGCCGGACGAGGTTTGCAAGATGGGAAGTTCGGTGCCGCAGTTGCCAGCATGTGGCAGCAGATTCCGGGTCCGACCTTATTTTGTGGGCGGCAGAGTACGGCGCCTCAGCTCGTGAGATTGCAGGGAACACAGTTGCTGCGACAGGTTCCCCGGGGCTATCGCATTCTTGCGCGCCCGACGTCTGCCGATCCGAACGCCGAAGGCGGCTACGACGACATGTTGAGTCTGGGCGGGGGGCGGGTGGCGGTGGTGAGGAATGTGGGAACGGACCTCGCGCCACGTCTCGATCTGACGTCGATCGATCTGACGCGCACCGATGGCGATATCGCATGGTCCGACGCCGACAATGCCTGGCGTCGCGACGGCGAGACCTTCCACTTCTGGATCGAGAGCGATACACCGGGTGTCTTCGCCGAGCCGCCACCGCCTGAGTTCGAAGCCGGGAGTCTGAACGTCGCCGTTCTGAGCGAGGCATTGCTCGCACACCCGAGCGTGAGTGCAATGCAGGACGAACGAAGCGCAACGAGTGCACTGGCGTTGGGCGGCGCGACGGCGGCGATGCTGGATGCGGCCCGGGAGACATTGACAGGGTATGGATTCACGAGCATCGCCTATCGGCTGATTACATCCTGGTCCGCTCCCGATCAGTTCAGACCGCGCGTGTCGCTTGCCGTGATTGCCACGGGCGAAGGGGACACGTTCAGGTCGTGGGTGACGCACGGATATGTGGATCGCGTTGTCGTCGATTTCCTGCCGAGACGAACGCTCGGCAATGCGCCGCCGCTGATGAGCGATATCTATGTATCGAGCGTGGTCGACTGGGGCGATTTCTACCAGAAGCACGGCGCTGCGCGTTGCATCAAGTACGTCGATTTCGATACCGCAGACGCGGCGTTGAACGCGGCGCGGACCTACACTGTCATGCCCGGCGCTTTACCCGGCAATTTCATGCCGGGCGGCGTATTGCTCCGTTCACCCGACTGGCCAACGCACGCGACGTCCGGTAGCACTTGACGTCACCCGGCGCTTCCGCGAGCCCGGCTGGGCGGGAGCGTGTCGAACTTGTGCCATACGCGGCGCAGATGACGACTTGAGCCGAACCCGGCGCGTTGCGCGATGTGTTCGAGATCCAGCTGACTATTGCCCAGCATCTCCCGGGCGAGCGCGATGCGCAGGCGATGCAGGTAATCGACAGGTGCGACGCCCGCATGCTCGCGAAACAGTCGCGTCACGTGCCGCTCGCTCGTGCAGGCGATGTCCGCCATCGCGGCGAGGGTCCAGTCGTGGGCGGGTTCGGCGGCGATGGCGTCTTGCACGCGGTGCAGAGCGGGATGCAGATGATTGCGCCCTTCGAGCCACGGTGACAACTGCGGATCGGCTCCGGCGCGACGCGCGTATACGACCATCTGCCGGGCGACGGCGGCCGCGCACACCGGGCTGGTCGCATCGGCAATGAGCGTGAGCATCAGATCGAGGCCCGTCGTGACGCCGGCACTGGTCCAGACGTTGCCGTCGCGAACATAGAGGCGGTTGTCGGCCACGCGTGCGCCGGGGGCGAGCGTGCGAAGCGCGTCACAACTGCCGTGATGAGTCGTACACGCGAGGGCGTCGAGTAACCCGGCGCGCGCAGCGAGCAACGCGCCTGTGCAGATGCATATCAGCTGATGCGTCGGACGCACGATGCGCCGCAGCCATGCGATGGCCTGCGCTTCGGCATCCGGCAGCGGGGCAGGGGCGATGTCCGGCGGCATGCCATCACGGAACGTTTGCACAGGCAACGCCTTTTCGACGGTACCGGTGACGACCACCCACGCGTCGTCCGGTACCGAATCGGGCAGCACGTCGAGTGGCGAGACACACAAACCGATCGATGTCGCTACCGACGGCTGCGTGCCGACGTAATGCAGCGCGAAGCGAATCTCGTCCTGTTGATGATTCGCGATGCGCAACGCTTCGGCCGGGGCGGCAATGTCGAGTAGCAGCGCATTCGGCATCGCCAGAAGGTAGACAGGTTGCAGTCTTGGCATCGCGCAAACGTCTCAGGACGGATTCGGACAGCGATGGGAGATCTTGCCCACACCTTACACCGCTGCGAGCGCTTCCTCAACGGTCACGATGCGGGCGAAGCGATCGACCAGCACGGTTTCCGTGCGCTCCTTGAGCTCGGCAGTGGACAGCTCGCGGCCGGTGCGCGGATGCCGCATCGGGAAGGTGAGCGTAGCCTCGGTCACGAAATCGACCTGATAGCCTGCATCTGATGCCGCGCGGGTGGTGGTCTCGCAGCACTGCTCAGTGCGGACCCCGGAGACGATCAGTCGCGTGATGCCGTGCGCGACGAGCCATGCGCCGAGCGTGGAACCGGCCAGCGCGCTGTGCTTGGTCTTGTCGACGGTGAAGTCCGGCGTCAAGTGCAGTTCTTCGAGCGTGCGCACGAAGCCCGACTCGCGGGAGAACGGGCCCGACGCGACGTGAAACACCTGAACGATGGGAACACCACGCGCCACTGCGCCGTCGATGAGCGCCTGTTGGCGCGCGAAATACACCGCCAGATCGTCTTCCCGCCAGAACGGACGTTGACGGAAAGACTCCTGCGCATCGATGACGATCAAGGCGGTGCGCGACGTTTGTGTTTGCTGAGCTTGCGACATGAAGGTGACTCCGTTGCGTGGGGACAATGGCGCCATCTTACGCATGCTACCGTCGTGCCGATAGACCCGGAGAAGACCGGAACCGGACCGATTCGGACATCGGTAATATCTTTTGATCGGCTTCGCAAGGCGGCGTCTTCCGGATTCGACGTGTCAGCGCGTGCCCATCAGGCTCAGGCGCTTCAGACAGACGCCCGCACGCCAACGTCGTCGGCCATCGCGCGACGATAGAGCGCTGCTGCCAGCGCCACGTCCTGCGCCCCCATGCCGAGCGATTTGAACAGGGTGACGGACTCGGCGTCGGTGCGTCCCGGATGGGATCGGGTGACGAGTTCGCCCAGTTCCGCGAGCAGGTCGTCCGGGCCGATGCGCCCCTCGGCGGCGGCAGCCAGATAGTCACCCGACTCGTTGAGCGTCGATTCGCGGCGGTCGACGAACAATTGCGCCCGTGCCATCAGCAGGGTGTCCGCTTCGCGATGGCGCGGCGTGCTGCTGCCGACGAGATTCACGTGCGTGCCCGGTGCGATCCATTCGGCGCGAAGCACCGGGTCGGTCGAGTTCGTCACCGTCACCACGATGTCGGCGTCGCGCACGGCGTCTTCGACACGCTGTATGGCTTCCAGTCGGAAGCCGTAATTGGGCTGTTCCTTGTCGACGAAGGCCTGCGCGGAGGCGAGCGAACGACTTGCCACGCGCACATGGTGCAGCGGTCGCGCCGCCGCCAGCGCAGCGAGGTGCCAGTGGGCCTGATGGCCTGCGCCGACCAGCGCGAGACGCGAGGCGTCATGGCGCGCGAGCAGACTTGTCGCCAGCCCGGTGACCGCAGCGGTGCGAATGCCGGTGATCTCGGCCGCATTCATGACGGCGAGGAGCTCACCCGTCTCGCCGCTCATCAGCAGAACACAGCCCTGATGCGGGTCCTTGCCGACGGTGCTGTTGCCGGGGAAGAACGTGCCGACCTTCGCGCCGTAGACCGACTCACCGCCTGCGGCGCTGCCGAGGAATGCGGGCATCATGCCCAGCATGCCTTTCGCGCCGAGCGCTTCCGGCGGACGAATGATCTGGCGCAGCGGCAGGTGAATTTGCTCGCGGGCGAGCGCACCGAACATGTCGGACATGACCGGCATCGCTTCGGCGACCGGCATCAGTGCGGCGATTTGCGCGGCGTCGAGCAACAGGACAGGCGGCGAAGCGGAATGGGTGGCGGAAGCTGACATGCGAAATCCTTGTGAACGTATCGTGCGATGGTCGGGCGTTTGTCTGTCGTTTGTCTGGCGTTTGTTCGGCGATGCCAACAGCTGAGCGCCAAACGAAGACGCGACCATCGGGTCGCGTCAGGCACTACTCAGAGCAATACGAAAACGGACGCTTAACCGTTCGCTTCTGCCGCGAGCGCGGCTTCGATGTGACGGTTGAACGTCGCGGTATCGGTGTTCGTCCCGCACAGCAGGACACCGACGCGCTTGCCCGTGAGCTTGTCGCGCAGCGGGCCCATCAACGCAGCCGTCGCAGCCGCACACGCCGGCTCCACCGCCAGTTTCAACTGACGGAACAGCGTGAGCATGCCAGCGCGCATTTCGTCGTCGGTCACGATCACGAGTTCGTCGATATGACGACGGCACAGCGTGTAGCCGTACAACTCGGTGTGCGGCGCCATGAGACTGTCCGCGATGCCCGTCATCGGCCCCATCTTGGTCGGGCCGCCTTGCACGAAACTCTGCGCCATGGCGTCGGCACCGGCGGGCTCCACGCCGTAGACCTTCACGTGCGGCGCGAACAGCTTGATGGCGGTGGCCACACCCGAGATCAGACCGCCGCCGCCGATGGGGACGATCACGGCGTCGAGGTTCGGGGTCTGCTGGATCCATTCGTAGCCGAGCGTGGCGGTGCCGAGAATCGTGCGATAGCCGTTGAACGGATGCACGAAGTAGCGGCCTTCCTCCTGCTCCACGCGCTTGACGACCTCAAACGCCTCATGGACGTTCTCCGCGAGGATCAGGTCGGCGCCGTACTCGCGGCACAGCGACGAGCGTGCCGGGCTGGCCGTCTTGAGCATGACCGTCTTGGCGGCCACACCCATCGCCTGCGCCGCGTAAGCGACTGCCACAGCGTGGTTGCCGGCGGACACGCATGTCACGCCTGCCTTGCGTTGTGCATCGTCGAGCGAGAGCAGGTTCGAGAAGGCGCCGCGGGCCTTGAACGTCCCCGACGCCTGCAACAGTTCGTACTTGAACGTCACTTCGGTATTGTCGAGCGTCGGAAAGTCGTGACGCGTGAAGACCGGCGTCGTGCGCACGTAGGGCTTCAGCTTTTCGTGTAGCGCGGCAATGGTGTCTTTCGTCGGGACGGGTTGGCCGTCGATGGTCTCGTCGTGCAGGGCAGGGGTCGATTGCGTCACTTGGACTGTGTCTCCGTAGTTAAGGAATCCGATGCCATGTCGGTGCAATCTCCAGGCGATAAGGGGCGGGCAATGTTGCCCGCCCCTTATCGCTGCACCGATGATCGGACTCGGACTCAGCGCATGCCGATCTTGCGGCTGCGCAGCAGCGCGGTAATGCTGATGAGCGCTGCGAAAATCAGATAGAAGCTCGGCGCGAGCTTGTTGCCCGTCGCACCGATCAGCCACGTGATGATAAACGGTGCGAAGCCACCGAACACGGTCGCCGCGATGTTGTAGCCGAGCGAGAGGCCCGTGGTACGCACCTGCACCGGGAACAGTTCCGTGAGCAGCGCGGGCAGCGCGCCGAAGTAAGTCGTCATCAGCAGGCCGAGCACGATCTGGAACACCATCAGCGAGCCGAACGTCGGGTTCGCGTCGAGGAAGCGGAACATCGGGTAGACGAGCACCAGCAGCGCCACGGCGGCCGCGAGCATCGGCTTGATGCGACCGTGCGTGTCCGACCAGTGCCCGACGATCGGTGCGACGATCAGTTGCACCACGCCGGTGAGCAGCACCGCCGAGAAGGCAGCCGACGATGGCAGACCCAGTTGCTTGACGGCGTACGTCGGCATGTAGAGCACGAGATACGTCGCAACGGTGGCCATCACCACCACGCCGATGGCGAGCAGCAGGCGCTCCTTCTGGCTCGCGAAGGTGTCGCGCAGCGGACTTTGCGTCGGTTCGATGTCGAGGAACTCGGGCGTCTCGTCCAGACGGCGGCGAATGTAGTACGCCACCGGGCCGATCAGCAGGCCGAAGAAGAACGGCACGCGCCAGCCCCACGAGGCCATCGCTTCAGGCGACAGGTTGCCCGTCAGCAGTGCGCCGAAGCCGGCGGCCAGCAACGTTGTGAGACCTTGCGACGCGACCTGCCAGCTGGAGAAGAAGCCACGACGCTGCGGCGCGTGTTCGGCGAGAAACGCCGTCGCGCTACCGAATTCTCCGCCAGCCGAGAAGCCCTGAACCATGCGGGCGATGACGATGCCCACAGGCGCGAGCACACCGATGGCGGAGTACGTCGGCATGATCGCGATGAGCAGCGTACCGACCATCATCATCAGGATCGAAAGGGTGAGGGCGGCTTTACGTCCCGCGCGGTCGGCGTATGCGCCGATCACGATGGCGCCCAGCGGACGCATGAAGAACGACACTCCGAACGTGCCGAGCGTGAGCAGCAGCGACACCGTGTCGTTGCCGGTCGGAAAGAACAGTTTCGCGATGGTCACGGCGAAGAAGCCGTACACCACGAGATCGAACCATTCGAGCGCGTTACCGATCGAGGCCGATACGATCACACGCCAGGCGTGCGGGGAAGTGCGACTGGCTTGTGCCGTCGCGTTGGGGGCTGCGCTTGCGCTCATGGGCGAGATCTCCAAAACCTGTCTGGCGTACGTGCTTGTTATCTTGCGGATGAATGTCCTGTGCGCCTTTTTTTAGGTTCATCGCGCAATAGCGTGGAGGGATTTGACAAGTTTTCGTACTCTTGATGGCAGGAATTTGCCATCAGGAGTGCGTGGAGATGCTGGATCGCAAGCTGCTGGAGTCGCTGGGAGGCTGGCAGGGCTATGCCGTCGAACGCGTGGAGTGGCCCGAGGGCACAGGGCGCACGCTGTCGATCTATTTGAAGCCAACCGCCAAGGTGATGCTGTGCGAGCAGTGCGGCGCACGATGTCGCCAGGTCCATGAGACCACGGTGCGCCGGGTGCGAGATCTGCCGTTATTTGAGTACCGGGTTGTTCTTCATGTTCCACGCCGGCGCTTGTTGTGTGAGCAATGCGGTGGCCCGCGCCTGGAGCGGCTTACTTGGCTGGGTCGCTACCAGCGGGTGACGGATCGGCTTGCGGCGGCCTGCAGCCAATTGCTGCAATCGAGCAACGTGCAGGCGGTGGCGAGGTTCTTCGAGCTGGGTTGGCATACCGTCAAGACGCTGGACAAGGCCCGGCTCCGAGCGTCAGTGCGCGAACCGGATTGGTCCAGGATCGAGTATTTAGCGATGGACGAGTTCGCCCTGCATAAAGGGCATCGGTACGCGACGGTAGTCGTCGATCCGATCAGCAGGCAGGTGCTGTGGATCGGCCCAGGACGCTCACGCGAGACGGCTCGGGCGTTCTTCGAGCAATTGCCGCGTGGGGTCGCCCAACGCATCAAGGCCGTAGCCATCGACATGACTACGGCCTACGAGTTAGAAATCCAGGCCCACTGCCCACGGGCGGAGATCGTCTATGACTTGTTCCATGTCGTGGCCAAGTACGGACGAGAGGTCATTGATCGGGTGCGCGTGGATCAGGCCAACCAACTGCGCCAGGACCGTCCCGCGCGCCGGGTCATCAAATCGAGCCGCTGGCTGTTATTGCGCAACCGCGACAAGCTAGACCGGCAGCAGGCCGTCCGGCTCGACGAATTGCTGCAAGCCAACCAGCCGCTGCTGACGGTCTATGTCCTGAGGGACGAACTCAAGCGGCTCTGGTTCTACCGAAGACCTGCCTGGGCAAAACAAGCCTGGCACCACTGGTGCGAGCAGGCCGAGCAAAGCGGAATAGCCCCCTTGAACACCTTCGCTCAGCGTCTGAAAGGCTATCTGCATGGCATCCTGGCCAGATGCCGACATCGTCTAAACACCAGCATCGTTGAGGGCATTAACAACACTATCAAGGTCATTAAGCGGCGCGCCTACGGCTACCGAGACCAGGAATACTTCTTCCTCAAAATCCGCGCCGCCTTCCCCGGTAATGCTCAATGAACCTTTTTTTAAGGCGTCTGATACTGCGTGCTGCATTCGTACTGCTTGGGTGCTTCCTGAAACCGGTGATGCACTTGCTTCGAAGGCAACGGGCCGCATCCGGCGAACGGAATACGGCCCGGTTGGAAGGCGGTCGTGCTGACCACGTCCCTGAACAGGAATGTTGCATCGGCCCGAAGCGATTCGAGCCGAGAGTCACGCTCAGGCGCCGACGGTGTTGCTGCGCAGCAGCTTTTGCAGGAACGATTCGCACTGCGCGATCTGTTCGAGCGACACGAACTCGTTGGGCTTGTGGGCTTGCTCGATGTTGCCCGGGCCGCACACGATCGACGGCACGCCTGCGAGCTGGAACTGACCCGCTTCGGTGCCGTAGGCGACCTTGCGCTTGTCGGTGTCCTTGGTGAGCGCACGCACGAGTTGGGTGACGGCGTCCTGCTCCGAGGCGTCGAGCGCCGGGGCGGCCGCAATCTTCTTGAACTCGATGCCCGCGTTCGGATGCTCCTTCTGCATCTTCGGCACCAACTCGCTCACCGCATATTCCTGAATGCGCGCGAAGATGCCTTCGGCGTCGACACCCGGCAGGTTGCGATATTCGAAGACGAACTCGCACAGCGCCGGAATCGTGTTCAGGGCGATGCCGCCCGAGATCGTGCCCGTCTGCGCCGTGGTGAACGGCACGTCGAACAGTTCGTCGAACGGACCGTTCTGCTTGAAGTGATCGGCCAGATCGCGGATGTAGCAAATCAGGCGCGCGGCGTACTCGATGGCGTTCGAACCCTTCGGCGTGAGCGACGAGTGCGCTGCATGACCACGCACGCAGCACTGGTAGGCGTTGATGCCCTTGTGCGCGACGATCACGCGCATGCTCGTCGGCTCGCCCACGATGGAGCCGTCGGGGCGGATGCCGCGCTCGCGCAGTTCGGCGAGCATGACCGGTGCGCCCACGCAGCCGATTTCTTCGTCGTACGAAAAGGCGAAGTGGAACGGCGTCTTGAGCTTGGCGTCGCGCATTTGCGGCAGCATCGTCATGACCGAGCCGATGAAGCCCTTCATGTCGCACGTGCCACGCCCGTACAGGTTGCCGTCGCGCACGACCGGCTTGAACGGATCGGTGTCCCACGCCTGGCCGTCGACCGGCACGACGTCGGTGTGACCCGAGAGGACGATGCCGCCCTGGGTGTTGCCGTCGGCAGCGGGCAGGGTGACGAACAGGTTGGCCTTACGCTTCGTGGCGTCATACGACAGCCACGGTTCGACACCGGCTTGTTGGAGGCTGTCGCGCACCGTCTCGATCAGGCCGAGGTTCGATTCGCGGCTCGTCGTGTCGATGCTGACCAGCTTCGAGATCCAGTCGACCGATGCCGGCTGAGCCTCGTTGGTGGCCTGCGGGGCGATAGCTTGGGAAGCGCTTGTCATTCGAATCTCCGGGAATCTTCCAGTCATACGATCAATACGTTCAATGCGTCGATCACGTTGAATACGTATTGCTACTG
This sequence comes from Pandoraea oxalativorans, assembly GCF_000972785.3. Classification (NCBI taxonomy): domain Bacteria; kingdom Pseudomonadati; phylum Pseudomonadota; class Betaproteobacteria; order Burkholderiales; family Burkholderiaceae; genus Pandoraea; species Pandoraea oxalativorans. The sequence continues at coordinate 3,188,068 of NZ_CP011253.3, read as the reverse complement.
GGAAATGTTACTCAAAAATAATTTAGAGGTAAAAGGTTGTGTGAACAACCATTCTTGCCTCGCGGGAAAACGCACGCCGGGCGCGGGTTTGCCCGGACGTGCGAAAAAGCGGTGGAATGGAAATTGCTGCAGTGCACACGAAGTTTGCTCCTTTTATTTGGCGCTTAAAGTGTTCCGGGCAAGCATCGTGTGCTGGAGGGCAGCCTGAAACTCAGGCCGCTTTCGCGCTGGGTGAGCCCAGCGCGCGCAACGTTTCCTTGATTGCGCGCACGCGGTCGGTCAGCTGTGCGTGTTTCACTTCGATGCGCAGCTTGTCTTGTCCGGCGAGCTTGATGTGGCGGTGTTTCTGCACCAGTTCGATGATGCGCATCGGGTCGACGGGGGGCGTCGGCTCGAATTGCAGCGCGATGGCTTCTTCGCTGGCGTCGATCTTGACGATGCCGAGCGGTTTGGCCAGCAGCCGCAGCCGGTGCGTCTCGATAAGCGCCTGCGCCTGTTGCGGCAGCTTGCCGAAGCGGTCGACGAGTTCTTCCTGAATCGTGTCGATGGCGTCGGGGTGCGTGCCGTTGGCGAGACGTTTGTACAACGAGAGACGCTCCTGAACGTCACCGCAGTAGTCGCTCGGCAGAATCGCAGGCACGTGCAGGTTGATTTCCGTCGTGGCGGCGAGCGGGGCGGTGAGGTCCGGCTCGCGACCGGCTTTGAGGGCGCTCACGGCGTCCGCCAGCATGTCGGTGTACAACTGGAAGCCGATCTCGTGAATTTCCCCGGACTGCTTGTCGCCCAGCACTTCGCCAGCACCGCGAATTTCCAGATCGTGCATGGCGAGGTAAAAGCCTGCGCCGAGTTCTTCCATCTGCTGAATGGCTTCGAGACGGCGCTGCGCCTGCTTGGTGAGCGACTTCGGATCGTGCACGAGCAGATAGGCGTAGGCCTGATGGTGCGAACGGCCCACGCGGCCGCGCAACTGGTGCAACTGCGCCAGACCGAACTTGTCGGCGCGATGCATCAGGATCGTGTTGGCCGTCGGCACGTCGATGCCCGTCTCGATGATGGTCGTACACAGCAGTACGTTGGCGCGTTGTGTCACGAAGTCACGCATCACCCGCTCGAGATCGCGCTCGTGCATCTGGCCGTGGGCGACGACGATGCGCGCTTCGGGCACGAGCGCTTCGAGTTGCGCCTTGCGGTTCTCGATCGTCTCCACCTCGTTGTGGAGGAAGTACACCTGCCCGCCGCGCTTGAGTTCGCGCAGCATGGCTTCGCGGATCACACCGTCTTCCTCGCGTCGCACGAAGGTCTTGATCGCCAGACGCTTCTGCGGCGCGGTGGCGATCACCGAGAAGTCGCGCAAGCCTTCGAGCGCCATGCCCAGCGTACGCGGGATCGGCGTAGCCGTCAGCGTTAGCATGTCCACTTCGGCGCGCAACGCCTTGAGCGCTTCCTTCTGACGCACGCCGAAGCGGTGTTCTTCGTCAATGATGACAAGGCCGAGGCGCTGGAACTGGATATCGTTCGAGAGCAGCTTGTGCGTGCCGATCACGATATCGACCTGGCCTTCGTTGATCGCCTTCACGCTCGCGTTCACTTCCTTCGTCGTCTTGAAGCGCGAGAGTTCGGCAATGCGCACCGGCCAGTCGGCAAAGCGGTCGGAGAAGGTTTGCGCGTGCTGCTCGGCGAGCAGCGTCGTGGGGGCGAGAATGGCAACCTGCTTGCCGTCGAGGACGGCGATGAAGGCGGCGCGCAGTGCGACTTCGGTCTTGCCGAAGCCCACGTCCCCGCAAACCAGACGATCCATCGGGCGGCCGCTCGTCATATCGCTCATCACGGCGGCAATGGCGGCGGCCTGATCCGGCGTTTCTTCGAAGCCGAAGCTGTCCGCAAACTTCTCGTAATCGCGCGGCGACAGCTCGAACGCATAGCCCGAGCGCGCGGCACGGCGGGCGTACAGGTTGAGCAGTTCGGCCGCGGTGTCGCGAATCTGTTGTGCGGCCTTGCGTTTGGCCTTCTCCCACTGGCCGGAGCCGAGCGAGTGCAGCGGCGCGGTGTCCGGATCTGCGCCGCTGTAGCGCGAAATCAGATGCAGTTGCGAGACCGGCACGTACAGCTTGCTGTCGCCCGAGTATTCGAGATGCAGGAACTCGGTTTCGCCTTCGCCGAGATCCATGCTGACGAGGCCTTGATAGCGGCCGATGCCGTGCTGACTGTGGACGACCGGGTCGCCGACCTTCAGCTCGGCCAGATCGCGCACCATCGAGTCGACCGACGTCGCCTGCTCCTGGCGGCGCTTGCCGGCGCGACGGGCGAGCCCTTCGTAAAGCTCGTTCTCGGTGACGAAGGCGAGGTCTTCCGTCGGCAGCAGGAAACCGGCCGCCAGCGGGGCGACACCGATCGAGAAGCGCTTGTCCGACGTCAGAAAATCTTCGAGCGACTCGACGCTTGTCGGGCGCAGGTCGTTGTCGTGCAGCAGTTGCAGCAGCGTCTCGCGACGGCCAGCCGAGTCGGCGCACAGCAGCACGCGCGCGGGCGTGCGTGCCAGATAGGCGCGCAGGGCGGCGAGTGGATCGTCCGCACGACGGTTGATCGCCAACGGCGGCAGCGGAATTGCCCAACTGCCATCGCCGGGCGTGGGCAGCGTCAGCCGCGCGAAGGGCTTGGCGAGCGTGAAGAAGTCCTGATCGAGCAGGAACAGCTGCTCCGGCGGCAGCACCGGACGCTCGCGATCGTGCGACAGGAAGTTGTAGCGCTGGCGGGTGTCGTTCCAGAAGCGGTTGATGGCTGCGTCGAGATCGCCGACGAAAACGAGTTGCGCGTCCGCTGGCAGATAGTGAAACAGCGTGGCCGTCTCTTCGAAGAACAGCGGCAGGTAGTACTCGATACCGGCCGACGGCACGCCGCTGCCGATGTCCTTGTAGATCGGGCTGCGGCTCGGATCCCCTTCGAAGACTTCGCGCCAACGGCCCCGGAAGGCGGTGCGGGCGGGCTCGTCGAACGGGAATTCCCGGCCGGGCAGCAGACGCACTTCCTTCACCGGGTACAGGCTGCGCTGCGTGTCGGGATCGAACGCACGAATGCTGTCGATGGTGTCGTCGAACAGATCGAGACGGTACGGCAGTGCCGAGCCCATCGGGTAGAGGTCGATCAGGCCGCCGCGCACGCAGTATTCGCCGGGGCGCATCACTTGACTCACGTGCTCGTAGCCCGCGAGCGTCAGTTGCGACTTCAGACGCGCTTCGTCGAGCCGTTCGCCCTGCGTGAAGAAGAACGTGTAGGCCGCCATATAGCTGGCGGGCGCCATGCGATAGAGCGCCGTGGTTGCGGGCACAAGCACGATGTCGCAGCGCTTTTCGCCGAGATCGTGCAGCGTGGCAAGACGCTCGGAGACCAGATCCTGGTGCGGCGAGAACGTGTCGTAGGGCAGCGTCTCCCAATCGGGGAGCAGGCGCACGCGGGCGTCGGGTGCGCACCACTTCAGCTCTTGCTGAAGTCGCAAGGCATCTGTCGCCTGCGCGCACACGACGGCCAGCAACGGCAGGCGTTCGCGATTCTCTTCGAAATAGCGGGCGATGAGCAGGGCATCGCTCGATGCGTGCGAACCGGCGAAAGCGTAACGCTGTCCCGCTTTCACGAGCGGCACAGGCACGGTATTACGGGATAGGGCGTTGGCGGCGGACATAAGAAAACGTTGCAGAAATGGCAAAGCACGGGGCTCCATTTGCATGGGGCCCCGTGACAGTCAGTGTCTATTATAAAATCCCTGCTTTATCCTTACCTGCGTATTATCGTGAGCGACCGACTTTTTGCCGTGATCCCGTGTGCCGGGGCTGGTGTGCGCGCCGGGGCCGACGTGCCCAAGCAATACCGAAGCGTCGGCGGACGTCCCATGCTTCACTATGCGCTCGCCGCGTTCGACGCCTGTTCCGAATTCGCGCAGACCGTGCTGGTGCTGGCGCCGGACGACAATCATTTCGACGGACGACGTTTCGGCACGTTGCGTTTTGCCGTGCGCCGCTGCGGCGGCCCGTCGCGCCATGCGTCGGTGCTGGGCGGGCTTCAGGCGCTCACCGAGTTCGGCGCGCAGGACACCGACTGGGTGCTCGTGCACGATGCGGCGCGTCCCGGCATTACGCCTGAACTGATCCGTACGCTCGTGGGCGCGCTGCGCGACGATCCCGTCGGCGGTATTCTGGCGCTGCCCGTCGCCGATACGCTCAAGCGTGAACAGCCCCCGGTCGAGAAGGGCAAGCTCGCGGCGATTCAGGCGACCGAGTCGCGCGATGGGCTCTGGCAGGCGCAGACGCCTCAGATGTTCCGTCTCGGCATGCTCCGCCATGCGCTGGAAGACGCGCTCGCCGCCGGGGCCGAAGTCACCGACGAGGCCAGCGCCATCGAGCGCATCGGCCACGCGCCGAAGCTCGTACGCGGCAGCCTGCGCAACTTCAAGGTGACGTATCCCGAAGATTTCGCACTGGCCGAGGCATTCCTCGGCACCGCCAAACCGGCCTGAGCATCGACCTTCCGACGTGAATTGACGTACCGTATTTCCGCCCCTGGCGATTTCAAGATTCCACATGACTGAACAAGCTGTTTCTCCTGTTTCGCTGGCTGCGCTGTCCAAACTCCGTATCGGTCAGGGCTACGACGTGCATGCGCTCGTGCCGGGCCGTGCGCTGATCATGGGCGGCGTGACCATTCCGTTCGAGCGCGGCCTGCTGGGCCACTCGGACGCCGACGTGCTGCTGCATGCGATCACCGATGCAGTGCTCGGTGCCGCTGGGCTGGGCGACATCGGCCGTCACTTCCCGGATACCGATCCGACGTTCAAGGGTGCGAACAGCGTCGTTTTGCTCAAGGAGGCGATGCGCCGCGTGCGTGAGCAAGGTTACGAGATCCTGAACGTCGATTGCACCGTCATCGCACAGGCCCCGAAGCTCGCGCCGCATATCGCAGCGATGACGCAGTCGATTGCGGATGCGCTGGGCGTGAGCGTCGCGCAGGTGAATGTCAAGGCGAAGACCAACGAAAAGCTGGGCTACCTCGGACGTCAGGAAGGCATTGAAGCGCAAGCGGCGGCGTTGCTGATCGGACGCTAATGTTGCCGAGGTTCGCGTAAGTCTCTGACCTTACCGTCAGTCGGACAAACGGCGCTACCGGGTTCGTCCGGTAGCGCCGTTTTTGTTTGGCGACGACGTATCGACGCTTATGCAGCTTATGCAGCTTATGCCACTTATGCCACTTATGCAGCTTCGGCAGCGATCACCTGAGCCGCAGCATTGATGACGGCGGCGATACGGCCGATGTCACGCAATTGCGCGGTGCTCATGCCATGCTCGGCGCTGAGCAGCTGCGCGTGCGACTTCACGCAGAAGTGGCACTTGCCGACGATGGACGCGGCCAGCGCGTACATCTCGAAGCGGCGCTGGTCGACACCGCCGCGCGTGGCGTAACCATTCATGCGCAGCTGGGCCTTTTCGTTCTTGAGCTCGGCGTTGTCGGCCATCTCGAGATACGGATACCAGGTGTTGTTCATGCCCATGAGCGCGGCCGCGGTCAACGCGCCTTCCAGCTCTTCCGGGGCCAGCACGCCAGCTTCGCGAATTGCCTTGACGAGCGGCTGGCTCTTGGCCGCAAACGCAGCGGCGAGGGCCACGCCGACGGCGTCGTTGCCTTCCAGCGAGGAGCGGACGATGGTGCCGTCGAGGTTCAGGCGGATGTCCTTGGCGTAGTCAGGGATCTGCGCCTTAATCGCGGTGATGAATTCCATAAATTTCTCCTATTGCTTTGGGCTGAAAAAGCCCGCTTGCGCGGGCTTCGGGAGACGCTTAGAGCGTTTCACCGCCGACTGCACGGTTGCACGGGCAGAGTTCGTCCGTTTGCAGACCATCCAGAATACGCAGCACTTCTTCCGGGTTACGGCCGACGTTCAGGTTGTTCACCGAAACGTGCTGGATGACGTTGTCCGGGTCAACGATGAACGTTGCACGCAGCGCCACGCCAGCTTGCTTGTCACGCACGCCCAGTTGGTCGATCAGAGCACCGGTCGTGTCGCCGAACGAGTAGTGGTTCAGCTTGTTCAGGTCCTTGTGCTCACGGCGCCATGCCAGCTTCACGAATTCGTTGTCGCCCGAGCCGCCGAGCAGCACTGCGTCACGATCCGAGAAGTCGTTAGCCAGCTTGCCGAATTCCACGATTTCGGTCGGGCACACGAAAGTGAAGTCCTTCGGGTAGAAGTAGATGATCTTCCACTTGCCCGGGAACGAGGCTTCGGTGATCGTTTCGAAAGCCGACACGCCGTTTTCTTCGTGGTTGTTGAAACCAGGCTTGGCCGCTTCGACCGAGAACGCTTCGAGTTTATCGCCGACAGTCTTCATCGATTACTCCTAAATTAGTGCGGTTTATGTCGTGATGCCAAAAGGACATCAAAACTGGCAACTGACCGAGTTCACGCGATCCCGGTCAACTAAAGCAGTATACGCTATCGATATTATGATGGCAATAGCTTATTTTTATGCGGGGGATAGTTAAAACAAATCCCGTCGATAGGATTTTGCGGCTTCGGGCGAGGCCAAACCTTGAGGATAGCCAAATTTTCGCCCGATCACATCAAACACTTATTTAGCAAGCGGAAATGACACCGTGATTTCAAGGCCGGAGCCGGGGTGCACGTTACGCAGCGAGGCGTGACCTTTGTAGCGCGTTGCGATGCGCTGCACGATGGCCATGCCCAGGCCTGTCCCGTCGGCCTTCGTGCGGGCGGTGTCCACACGATAGAAGGGACGGAACACGAGGTGCAATTGTTCCTCGGGGATACCCGGGCCGGTATCGCGCACGCGCATCTCGACGCGTTCGCCGAGCACGCGCGTGGAGATGTGGATGTTGGCGATGTCGGTTTGCGCATCGCGGCCGTACTTGCGAGCGTTTTCGATCAGGTTCGTGAGCAGACGCTTGAGGTCCGTGCGCTCGGCCAGTATCAGCGCCGTATCGGCAAGTTCGACGCTGATGTTGACCTCGTCGCGCCCTTCGAAAGCGCTTGCCGCATCGCGCGCGATTTCGGATAGGTCCACGGCCTGTGCCGCGCGCGAAGCGGGGCGGGCGTAATCGAGGAAGCGTCCGATGATCTCGTCCATTTGCTCGATGTCGCTGATCATGTCGCGCTTTACCGTTTCGTCCGACGGGCTCATTTCTGTCTCGAGACGCAGGCGTGCGAGCGGAGTACGCAGATCGTGCGAGATACCGGCGAGCATCAGCGCACGGTCGGCTTCGAGTCGGTCGAGTTCCTCCACCATCTGATTGAAACTTCGGTTGGCCTCGGCCGCTTCGCCCATGCCGCGCTCGGGCAAGGGGTCGGGGCGCTGACCTTCGCCGATGGCGCGGGCTGCGTGGGCGAGTCGTGCGAACGGCCGGTTCACGAGCGCCGTTATGAACGCCGCGCCGATGAGCGAGAGGGCGAGCGCGAACGTCCCCCAACTGAAGAGTTGAAGGCCTGTCGCCGTGTCGATCCGGTCTTGCTCGATGGCGACCCAGTAGTCGTCTTCATCGATCTTGAAGCTGATCCACATGGCGGGGATCTCGTTGACCGAGGCGGCGATGACGGTGTCGGTGCCGAGGCGGCGCTGTACGTCGCGCACGATCAGGTCCTGCACGACGCCGCTGGGTTGCTTCTCGATCGAATCGGCCGGTTCGCGCGGATAGACGCGAATGCCTTCGTTACTTTCCAGATCTTGCAGCAGCGCGCGGCGCAGGTCCGGCTCGGAATAGAGCAGGGCGGTGCGCGTGAGTTTGACGATGGAGACGAGTTGCTGTGCGACGCGCTGCGCGCGCGGCTCGCGTTCGATTACGCGAAAGCTCTGATACCACGCGGCGAGGCTGACGCCGATGAGTAGTGCGATGAGGAAAAAGGTACGCCAGAACAGACCGCCGAACAGCCCGCGTACCATCCGAATCGGATGCATGGGGTTGCTCCGTCTAATGCGTGACGTCGGCGGGTCGGAAAGTCCGAAGCGCGCAAGATTCGAAATGACGGAGACTCATGGGCGCCAGGGCAGACGACATGAATTGCGGGAATTGCGAAGTGAGGCAAGACAAGACGCCGGTGCGCGAATGGATCGCGACCGGCGTCGTTTTACAGCGCGCGACGTGATGCGCGATCACGCGCCGCCGTCCGGGATGAAGACGTAGCCGAGGCCCCACACCGTCTGAATGAAGCGGGGGCTGCCCGGGTCCGGTTCGATGAGCTTGCGCAGACGCGAGATCTGCACGTCGAGGCTCCGGTCGAAGACCTCGTATTCGCGACCGCGCGCGAGCTCCATGAGTTTTTCCCGCGAGAGCGGCTGACGCGGGTGACGTGCGAAGACCTTGAGGACGGAGAACTCGCCGGTGGTCAGGGCAATTTCCTGGCCGTTCTTGGTGAGGGTGCGCGTAGCGAGGTTCAGGGCGAAGTCGCCGAACTCGAAGGTTTCCATCGTTTCGCTGGGCGCACCCGGGAGTTCGGGCGGGGCCTGACGACGCAGAACGGCGTGAATGCGCGCGACGAGTTCGCGCGGATTGAAAGGTTTGGGAAGATAGTCGTCGGCGCCCATCTCGAGGCCGACGATACGGTCGACATCCTCGCCTTTGGCCGTTAACATGATGATCGGCGTGCGGTCATTCGCGCCACGCAGACGGCGGCAAATAGAGAGACCGTCTTCACCGGGGAGCATCAGGTCCAGCACGAGCAAGTCGAAGCGCTCGCGCACCCAAAGCTTGTTCATGGCCGTTGCATTTTCGGCCACAAAGACATTGAAACCCTGTTCCCCGAGGTAACGACGAAGCAGGTCGCGCAGGCGCGGATCGTCGTCGACAACCAGAATTTTGGGAGAGTTTTTGTTTTCCATGCCACGTATCTTAGCCCGAAATGTTGCGAACTGAGGAGGCCGCCAAAGCGGGTTACAAAGGGTTACACAATTTACCCTACGGCTTGTGCGCTGACCATAGGCAGTGGGTACACTTGCACCCCTGCCAGGGCAAAAACAGCCGCATGGCATGAAGGACATACGCACAAGATGAGATGGGCTGCTGAGTTTACGCTACTGTTCGGGGGAATCATGCTCTGGGGACACCTGGGCGTGACCTATGCCCGTCCCGTCGCACATTTCAGTACGCAGCATCAGGGCGCGAGTGTCTCTCAGATTCAACGCGCGGCCCCCGCACCGTCGCCGCGCAACCCCGCCAAGAATGCCCCGGCGAGCGATCCCAACGCAGATCGCCGCAACGACGACCTCCCGAATACGCCGCCCGGGCGACGTCCCAATGGACATATGTCGTCGGAAGACCGACGATTGCTGCGTCAACACATTCAAGACGCCGTGCGTGAACTGTATAGTCACTGACACGACGCTCGCGTGTCCCGTATCCGATTGTTCGGGCCAGATGGGAAACGCCGCGAACGCTTCTTCCGAAAACGCCAGTGACGCCACTTTGACGAGAGCGTGACATGAAGCAAAACCGAACCCCGCCAGCCTCTGCCGACGCTGGCTTTTTTTGCGTCCGCAATGCCGAGTCAGGCGATGGATTGCCTGTTTCGATGGCGTCGCCCGGGACGGACGGAGTATCGGCGCCTTCGGTCGTGTCTCTATCGTCACTATTAATCAGCGCGAAATTCCTTTGTGTGCGTTTGACGGTTCTCTCGGGAGCGGCAGCGGCGGCTTGCCTTGCGTCGCCGGTCGCCTATGCATCCGGCTCGCGTCATGCGGATGCGCAACACGTCGCCCAGCCGGTGCGTACCCGGACATCGAAGTCGGCGACGCCCGGCGTCGATGCATCCCGCCGCGAACTGACGGCCGATGAAGCGCGCTACCTGCTCACGCGCACCGGCTACGCGCCCGACGCCCGCGAACTGGCGCCCTTCGTCGGCCTGACTCGTGCGCAGGCTGTCGACCGGCTGCTGGAGCAGACACGCCGCACAGCGGTTACGCCGCCTCCGGCGTGGGTCTCGGAGCCGCCGTTGGCCAGTGTGCAGGACAAGGGCATGACCGATGCGCAGCGCCGTGAGCTCAATGAGCGTCGCAATCGCATGTCGGCGTCGCTCAAGGCGTGGTGGGCGCAGGAGATGGCGACGACGCCATCGCCGCTGACCGAACGCATGACGATGTTCTGGCATAACCACTTCGTTTCGAGCGACGACAAAGTGCGTGAACCGGCCGTGCTCTATCGCCAGAACGTGCTGCTTCGCGCGAACGCGCTGGGCAACTTCGGCGTGATGCTGCACGAGGTGTCGAAGGATCCCGCGATGCTCATCTATCTGGATGGCGCGAACAGCCGCAAGGGGCGTCCCAACGAGAACTTTGCGCGTGAGGTGATGGAGCTGTTCACGCTGGGCGAAGGGCATTACACCGAGCAGGACGTGCGCGAGGCGGCGCGCGCCTACACCGGATGGAGCATCGACAGGTCGACGATGACCTACGTCTGGCGTGCCAATTTCCACGATACTGGCGTGAAGACGGTGCTGAACCGGACGGGCGACTTCGACGGCGATCAGGTGCTCGACGTTTTGCTGGCGCGCCCCGAAACCGCAATGCTCATCACCGGCAAACTGTGGCGCGAATTCGTGTCGCCGACGCCCGACCCGGTGCAGGTTGAACGGATTGCCGCGACGTTCCGCGAGAGCGGCTACGACATTCGTGTCGCGTTGCGCGCCTTGCTGCTCACGTCGGCATTTTGGGATGCGCGTGCGCGGGGTGCGCTGGTGAAGTCGCCGTCCGAGTTCGTGACGGATGCGGTGCGTCAGTTCGACATCGGCTATGACGATCCGCAGATGCTCGCGCAGCAGATGCGTGTGCTCGGGCAGGATCTGTTCCGTCCGCCGAACGTGAAGGGCTGGCCGGGTGGCGATGCGTGGATCGACAGCACCACGCTGCTCGCGCGCAAGCAGTTCGTCGAGCGCATGTTCCGCGCGACGGAGAACGCCAATGCCGGTGGCCCGTCGATGACAGTGCCGTCCCAGTCGGCGGGGCCGGGCGTGCAGCGTGCGGCGTTACGCCCCGCGCAGCCGATGCCGAGAACGGTGGCGGGCGTGCGTTTCGATCTGTCTCGGTGGCTGCAGCCCTATTCGCTCGGGCCGGTTGACGTGCCCGACGTGGACGCGCGCGAGTCCTTGCAGCGTGCTGTGTTGCCCCTTTCCCCGGCGGCACCGCAAACGCAGGGCGTCAACAGTGCGGCGTTTCTGCAAGCGCTATTGATGGACCCTGCATATCAGTTGAAGTGATGGAAACGATGATGGCGATCGCGAAGACTGTTGCGATGGGAACGAATATGACGACATGGGCGTTCGGGGGAGTTCCGGCGACTGAGACGATTCGGGCGCTTGGGACGCCCGGCGATGGCGAGTTGGGTGACAGGTAGATTTGCGACTTGCGCTCGGGCGGTGAGTCCGGGCGGGTCATGAGAGGTGTGAGATGCGTCGACGTGATTTTCTAACGTTCGCTGGTGGTCTCGGTGCGGCTTGGCTTGCGCCGACACCGGTGTTGGCCGCTGCGCGCGATCTGGCCGGGATATTGCCGGGCGGTGGCGGCAACTACGGCAACTTGCTGATCCTGATCGAGCTTAAGGGGGGTAACGATGGGTTGAATACCGTCATCCCTTATGCGGACGCAATGTATGCGAGCTTGCGTCCGACGATTGGCATCAAGCGCGAGCAGGTGGTGCAGTTGGACGAACACAGTGGTTTGCATCCGGAGATGCGCGCTTTGTTGCCGATGTGGCAGGCGAACGAGTTGGCGATTGTGCAGGGGGTGGGGTATCCGCAGCCGAATCTTTCGCACTTCCGGTCGATTGAGATCTGGAATACGGCGTCGCGCTCGGATGAGTATTTACGTGACGGGTGGTTGTCGCGTGCGTTCGCGGAGCAGGCGGTGCCGTTTGGTTTCGACGCCGATGGTGTGATTGTCGGCAGTGCGGAGTTGGGGCCGTTGAGCGGTGGGGCGCGAGCGGTGACGCTGACGAATCCGGCGCAGTTTTTACGCGATGCGAGTCTGGCGTCGACGAATGCGGCGCAGGTGAGCAATCCCGCGTTGGCACACGTGCTGCGGGTGGAGAACGACATCGTGAAGGCCGCGGACGGTTTGCGTCCACGCCAGGGGCAGTATGTTTTGCGCACGCCGATGCCGCAGGGGGCATTCGGCAACGTGGTGAAGACGGCGTTGCAGGTGGTCGCTGCGGCGGATTCGCCTGCGGGTGTGCCGCAGCCGGGGCGTGGCGTGGCGGTGTTGCGTCTCACGCTCAATGGTTTCGATACACACCAGAACCAGATGGGTCAGCAGGCGAACCTGTTGCGTCAGTTGTCGCAGGGGATGATGGCGTTGCGGGCCGGGCTGACGGAGTTGAACCGGTGGCAGTCGACGATGATCGTGACATATGCCGAGTTCGGACGGCGTCCGCGTGAAAATCAGAGTGGCGGGACGGATCACGGCACGGTCGCGCCGCACTTCATTGCGGGTGGACGTGTGCGTGGGGGCCTGTATGGCGAAGCGCCGAGACTGGATCGGCTGGATGGCAACGGCAACTTGCCGTTTGCCGTCGATTTCCGCGACATCTACGCGACGGTGCTGCAGCGCTGGTGGGGTTTGAACCCGCAACCCGTGCTGGGTGGCGCCTTCAAGCCGTTGGATGTGATGCGGGTTTGAGTGGTGGAGGGGGTGACGGCGTGGGCTGTGATTCGAGCCCACGGTCGGTGTCAGGGGTAGGGCGCTCAAGCTCAGCGCGCTCGCCACGCACGCCAGAATTTGCGCAGCGGCGTGAGGTCGATGCGCTGATGGAGCACTTTATAGTCACTCGCGGCGACTTCGTCCATCAATGCCAATTGCAGCGCGGCGAGGGCAAGTAGCGGACGTTGCTTGCGACGATCCTGTTTAGGGATTGCGGCGGCGGCGTCGGTGATGGCCCCGCGTGCGCGTGCGTGCTGGAACTTCATGAGCTCGACGAAGGCGGGCGAGTACTTGCCGTTCTGAATGTCGGCGGCGGTGACGCCGAAGCGCTGAAGTTCGTCGATGGGGAAATAGACGTAGCCGGAGCGCGCGTCGACACCGGCGTCGGTGACACGTCGACCGAGCGTGATGGCGTGACCTAGGGCGCGGGCGAGGGTGGGCGTTTGCGGGTTGTCGAAGCCGTAGACTTTGGACGTGAGTTCTGCGGGGGCACCACCGGCGGCGTCGCAATAGTGTGTGAGGCCGGCGAAGTCGAGATAGCGCATCTGCGAGAGATCCATCTCGGCGCCGTGCAGGACGGCTTCGAAAGCTTCGCGCGAGAGCTTGCTGTTCTCCACGACGGAAAGGAGGGCTCGCGTGACCGGATGTGCGGGGTTGCCTGCAAAGAGGCGCGCCAGTTCCTGACGCCACCAGTCGAGCTTGGCGTGTGCGACGCCGGGGTCATGAACGGCCGAGTGGATATCGGCGATTTCCTGACAAAAGGCGTGGACGGCATAAGCGGCGTCGCGCTTGGACGGCGGCAGTTGGAGCAGGGCGTAATAGAGCGCGTATCCGGGCGGGCCTGCTTTTTGGCGGCAGTACGCGTTGGCCTGGGTGATGTTGGCGGGGGAGCCGGAGGCGTCGTCGGCGGTCTCGTGGGGTTGCATGCGAATGGGGTATCGGTTTGGCCAGGTGCCCGGAAATCGGTGCGTAGGCGCTTAGGCGCGTAAGTGCGCACTCGGGCAGAAGCCATGAATTGGTGCGAATTCTAGCATTGCGAGCCGACCGGGCGCCTGGGATCGAGTGGGCTCGGGCGGAGATTGCCGGTCGAAATCGGTTCGTGTAGAATACACGCCTGCTTTGACGCATGCAGTGGGGCGGCGACAAGTCGCCCTTTTTCATGTCCGACAGGACGCATGCATGTCGTCGACCCGATGCCGGGATGTCGCACCTAAAAGGTACGACGCCCACGGGCTGCGAGGATGGCGAAATTGGTAGACGCACCAGGTTTAGGTCCTGACGCCCGAAAGGGTGTAGGGGTTCGAGTCCCCTTCCTCGCACCAACTTTCCGTTTTGGCATCGGTTTCGTAGGTCTCACTTCTTCCTGATAGATATCAGCTCCCGCCACCTAGCGTTGGCATTCGGCCTTCGTTGCGTCTCGCGTGTGGTTCCTCGTTGGGTCTAGCTACGCATTCCGCACACATCCGCGTCGATCGTTCGCGCTGGCTCATAGTCTTTGTCCTAGTTTTCGCTAACGCTGTTTGACTCGTATCGCATACGTCGAACTGGCGAAACTCAGCATTGGCGCTGGTTTTCGGGAAGCACGCGAGTTGTAGGTCGTACGGGCCTATCCGTCGCTCAATCCCTACGCCCCCTATCCGACGGCCAGCACCGTAGACTTTGTTCATGCATGGCAGTCCCCTGTCGTGTGTGTCGTGAGAGGAAGTGCTTGCCCCGGCATTGACGAATGCCGGGGCTTTTTTATGTCCGGGTGGTGTACGGGAATTTTCGGTCGCCTTTGGTCTTCTTCTTAGATTTCCCTTGTCGGTCGACGCATGGTGTTGATCGTTCGATCCCGTCGAACCCGCATGCGGCGGCGCTATCGGCGGAATTCGATTTCATGATGTCGTCGTCAATACCGTGTCCCCACATTGCGGATGTGAGCCGCGAGTGGTGCCGCTCACTACACTCGCTCTTGCATGGTCGCTCCTTCCCGTCCATGTGGCAGTCTTTTCCCCGACGATCTCGCCGTCGGGGCTTTTTTCGCGTTATGCGATCACGGCATTAATGGGCGTGAGCAAGATTCAATCACTCCCACTCGAATGCCTTCTTCTTCCACTCATAAGCGAAGCCGAGGACCAATACCCCAAGAAACACGATCATCGCCACCAGACTCACCATGCCTGCTTCGCGCAGTGAGACCGCCCAGGGGATGGTGAAGGCCAGTTCAATGTCGAAAATGATGAAGAAGATTGCGACGCGATAAAAGCGGACGTCGAACTTCTTGCGTGCGTCACCGAAGGCGTTGAATCCGCATTCGTAAGGGGAGTTTTTTGCATCGTCGGGCCTGCTTGGCCGGATGGGTTTTGCTAAGAAGAGTAAGCCCACCCCCATCAGTAATGCCACGACG
Organism: Pandoraea oxalativorans; assembly: GCF_000972785.3. Classification (NCBI taxonomy): domain Bacteria; kingdom Pseudomonadati; phylum Pseudomonadota; class Betaproteobacteria; order Burkholderiales; family Burkholderiaceae; genus Pandoraea; species Pandoraea oxalativorans. The sequence continues at coordinate 3,172,999 of NZ_CP011253.3, read as the reverse complement.
AGAAAGAGAAGTGCTGGGTAGTATTCTGAGACGTCCATCAATCGATCCAATCAAAGGAAGCGTGTGCCCTTGTCAACGCAAACGTGCGAGCGCATACGTTCGCACAAGCCAACCGGCGCATCGAAGTGAATCCCAAACCGAGTCATAGGCCACACCAACGCGAGTCACGCAAGCGCCTCGCCGGTTCGAAAGACTCAAAACGAGGTCGTCGTTTACGACGACAGTTTCATGAGGATCAGGCCGCTGACAATCAACGTTGCGGCGGCGATGCGGGCGGTGGTGACACTTTCGCCAAGCGCGAAAATGCCGACGACAAATGCGCCAACGGCACCGATGCCAGTCCAGATCGTGTAAGCCGTGCCCAGCAGAAGGGATTTCATGGAAACCGATAGCAAACCAAAGCTAGCGGCCATCGTCACGAGCGTGACTACAGAGGGGATGAGCTTCGTGAAGCCGGCAGACTGCTTCATCGTGTAAGCCCAGAGGACTTCCAGTACACCTGCAAGCGTGAGATAGATCCAAGCCATATGGCTCTCCAAAAAAGAGCCGGGCCGTCCCGGAGTGTCTCGTCACAGGTGAGGTCGTCCTCACGCCCGTCACTATACGAGTTCAACCAATTCTGCGCAATGTCTCCACGGTTTATCCGAGATTGATGGGTAGGATCGCTGACGACAGATGATCAGGATCGTCATTGGCATGTCGCCAGTGTGCCCTGAATGGTCGGAGCAGCGATGGAGTACCCCGGAAATCAGGACATGCGCGAGGCCATCGAGCGCCTCGCCGCTGCAATGGACAAGTCCCGCAAAGAACTCGACAGTCTCGCCAGACGCGACGTCGCACTGCGCGCACGGTATCGCACCTCAGTCGCACGCGTCGCAGAGCGCGCCATTCCCGATCTCCGTCACCGAACGCTCGAACAATTGCTCACCGACCATCGACTCTTTGTCGACGCCGCGGTGCTCGACGTCTTCGCCCGAAATGGCGTCATGGCCCGGATACTCAACACGCGCCGGTACGTTGCGTCGGTAAGTTCGCTGCGCGATAGTTTTTGCGACTACATCGGTCGCTCCGGCGCGTCTTCGTTTGCGTCGGCGCGTGCGGAAATCGCTGCAATCGAAGTCTTGATGGTGCGTGCCCGAGCCGAAGAGGCGGATGCCGCTGGTGTGCTCGCCGGTATGCGCAGTGTCCTTGCCAACGACATCCCGATTCCTGACGAACTTATCCCCGATATCCGGCTTGTCTGCCGTGCGCGTTCCAGAAAGTCGGCGAGCGTCACGACACCCACCGAGATGATGCGCGGCGCGCTAACGATCGAATGACCTCACCTCATCCAATCCTGAGCATAGGAATCTCCGTCGATAGCGCGTCGATAGCACAGCGCGTCTTCGAAGGCAGATAGGGCGACTTCGGCCACACCACGTGAATCGCTTGCGGACGCACCCCGCAACGGCTGCGCACCACCACCAACCGCCCTGCCGCGGCATGCTGCTCCAGAAACCAGCAGGGCAAATACACCAGCCCCAGCCCGGCAATCCCCGCATCGGCAATCGCCTGAACATCGTCGAGACTTAGCTGACGGGTAATCTGCAACGCGTGCTCGACGCCGTCGTCGTCGAGCATGTGCCACCGCGCCATCGACCCGCTGCGCGAATACGAGATGCCTGTGTGGTCGGCGAAATCGTCCGGCGCGACGGGCATGCCGTGCTCCGCCAGATAGGAAGGAGACGCGCCGATGCTCATGTACTGTGTGCCGATGCGCCGGGCGTCGAGCGTAGTGTTATCGCGTAGCTCGCCGATGCGCACCGCCAGATCGATGTTCTCCTCGATGAGGTCGACGCTTCGGTCGGAAAACGAAATGTCGATTTGCAGCTTGGGATGCTGACGCGCCAGCCCGAACAACACCGGCGCCACGCACTGATGACCAAACGCAATCGGCACGCTCACACGCAGTCGTCCGCGCGGCTCGCTCAAGCCGCTCTCGACCTCCGCGGCGCCTGCATCGAGTTCGGCCAACGCCCGCACGCAGCGCTCGTAATAGACACGTCCCGCCTCCGTGAGCGTATGGCTACGCGTCGTGCGATGAAGCAGACGCACGCCGAGCCGCGCTTCCAGTCGCGATATCACCTTGCCGATGGCCGAACGCGTCAGATGCATGCGCTCCGCCGCGAGCGTGAAACTGCCAGCTTCGATGACCTGAACGAAGACGGCCACACCGTCGAGTTTGTTCGTCATATTGGGTCTTTAAAGTTGCGTATTGCGGGAAGAAATATCAGTAATCGGGAATCTTGTTCCCGATATATTACCTCTGACTTCATTCTCGTTCGCGAATCCCATGACACCCTCTCGCACGTCCCAGAACGCTCTAGCGCTTGCCGCCGTCTGCCTGACATCGCTGATGTTCGGCCTTGAAATCTCTAGCGTGCCGACCATCCTCTCCACGCTGGAACGTGTACTGCCTGCGGATTTCCGGGAAATCCAATGGATCATGAACGCCTACACGCTCGCCTGCACCACCGTGTTGATGGCGACAGGATCGCTCGCGGACCGGTTCGGACGACGTCGCGTCTACGTCATCAGCATCGTGGTGTTCGCGCTGACGTCGCTCGCCTGCGGGCTGGCGCAGAGCGCGCCGGTACTCATCGTCAGCCGCTTCCTTCAGGGGATGGGCGGGGGCGCGATGCTGATCTGTCAGGTCGCGGTGCTTTCGCACCAGTTCCGCGAGGGACGTGAGCGCAGCAAGGCGTTCGGCGCGTGGGGCATCATCTTCGGCATCGGTCTGGGTTTCGGCCCGATCATCGGCGGCATGATTGTCGCTGTGGCCGACTGGCAATGGGTCTTCCTCGTGCACGTGGTGCTGTCCATCGTCGCACTGGGGCTCGTGTTCGTCGGTGTTCAGGAGTCTCGCGATCCGCATGCGAACTATCTCGACGTGCCGGGTATCGTCACGCTGTCGCTCGCCACGTTCGGTCTCGTGTACTTCATCACGCAAGGGCCGGATCTCGGCATGGGCAGTCCGCAGGCGCTGGGCATCGCAGCGGCGACGCTCGTCAGTTTCATCGCGTTTCTCTGGATCGAGAAGCGAAGCCCGCGGCCGATGTTCGACTTCTCCGTGTTCCGCATCCGACGCTTCTCCGGCGCGATGTTCGGTTCGATGGGCATGAACTTCAGCTACTGGTCGTTCATGATCTATCTGCCGATCTACTTCCAGGGCGCGCTCGGTTACAGCAGCGTGAACGCGGGGCTGTCGCTGCTGGCGTACACGTTGCCGACGCTCGTGATGCCGCCGTTCGCCGAGCGTCTGTCGTTGCGCATCGACGCCCGCCGTGTCATTCCGCTCGGTCTGTTTACCATCGGCCTCGGCTTCCTGTTGATGAAGATCGGCTCAGGCATGGCCCATGCCAGCTGGCTCACGATGCTGCCCGGCAGCCTGCTTTGCGGCGTGGGCCTGGGCATGACGAATACGCCCGTCACCAACACCGCCACCGGCGCCGTGTCGGCCAATCGCGCAGGGATGGCGTCGGGGATCGACATGAGCGCGCGGCTGATCAGCCTCGCCATCAACATCGCGCTGATGGGCTTCATTCTGCTAAAGGGGGTCACCACGTCGCTGGCAAACGCATTGCCGGGCATCTTCGACGCGGTGTCGCTGCGCACGCTCGCCGAGAAAGTGGCTGCCGGAAGTCTCCAACATCTCGCGCAAAGCAATGCGGCGCTCGCGGCAGCGGATCCGCAGGGACAGGTCGTGCAAGCGGCGCTGGTGCACGGCTTCGGTTGGGTGATGGCGTACGGCGTGGTAGGGGCGTGGGTGCTCGCGCTGCTGAGCGTGGTGGCGTTCGGGGCGGGCGGGCGCGACGTCGAGCGGGGACGCGAGCCGACGTCAGCCGCCGCCGAGCGCGTGTGCGAGCCGACGCTGTAAGGCTCAGGCGCTAGCCTGTTACAGCGCTTTCGCCCGAGTCCGGTATGCCTTGAGCTGAGGAAAAGTCTCCTCGTCCAGCGAACCGAATTCGCCGCGCTGGTAGGCCGACATCCGGTCGTTGAGCTGTTCGACCGTGTTCATGACGAAGGGGCCATGTTTCGCCAGCGGTTCACCGAGCGCCGGTCCGGACAACACCACAAAGTGGCAGTCCGGCCCGGCAAGCAAACCGATGGCGAGGACGTCGGTCGTCGCGCGCTTGCTCAAGCCGACGGCGACCGCCTCGCCAGCGCTCAGTTTCCGCGTCGCGCCGTCGGCATCCACCTGCAAATGCCCTGAGATCACGCAGACGGTGGCATTCCAGCCGCGCGGCAAATCGTGGTGGAACGCGGCGTGATCCGTCAGGAACCCGTCGAGCAGGGTGAACGGTTGGGGAAGGTTGTCGTTCTTCTTCGCCGTCACCCCATTGCTTGTGCCCAGAACCACCCGCACGCGCACACCGGGCGACGCGACCTCGGGAATTTCGGTGGGTTCGACGTCGAACGCATAGGGCGCGTCGTACTTCTGCGACGCGGGCAGATTGACGAAGATTTGCAGGGCGTGCACATGGTGGTCGTCGCCTTCAGGTTGCTCGGTGTGCACCGCGCCGCGTCCGGCCGCGAACCAATGCAAAGCACCCGGCACGATAGGGCCGTGGTTGCCGAGCGAGTCGTAGTTGACGTGCGCGCCGACGGCGTCCTCGAACATGTAGGTCACCGCCGAAATCCCGGCATGCGGATGCGGTGCGAAGGTCGGGGCCGTCATGTGGAAATGATCCAGCATGACGACCGGGTCCATCAGGCCGCCACACGTCTGTTCGGCGAAATGCCTGGCGCGAAAGCCATCGCGAATGGTCATGTCGTGACCGCTCACGACGTCCGAAATCCGCACGAATTCGCTGCTATTGCCGACGTTGCTCATGTCATCTCCCCGCACTTTGAATGGGGTCCATCATAGCGACGCGCGTCATCACGGAATATAGGCGGTTCGGTAACTCGAAGTTACGCAGACGGAACAATCGCGATGGCGAATGCGGCTAACGCGTCAGAACCTGTAGCTCATCACCAGCTCCGCGCGACGGTCGTTGCCCAGCAGCCACTGCGTATTGTTGTAGTAGGCCGTTTGCACGTAGTGCCGGTTGAAGACGTTGTAGACGCGTCCGGTCAACGTGAGATCGCGGCGCGGCTTCCACGCGAGCGCCAGATCGACGGTCGTGTAAGACGGCAGCGTCAGCGTATTCGCGGTATCGGCGTAACGCTTGCCGACATACTTCAGCCCGCCGCTGGCCGTCCACGCCTGTGCGAAGCGCCAGCTCAGCCACAGATTCGCCATCTGCTGAGGCACGTTGACCGGAATGTTGCCCGCGCGCGAGACGGACACACCGCCCACGCTTTCGTCGAACTGATCGTACTTGGCGCGTAGCCACGTACCGTTGGCATCGATGCGCACGTTGCGTGTCAACTGCGCCCCCACGGTCAGCTCGACGCCGCGCGACGACTGCTGGCCAACTTGAAGACTCAGCGACGGATTGAGCGGGTCGACGGTGAGCAGATTGTTCTTGACGATCCGATAGACCGACAGCGTGCCGTCGACGCGGCCGTCGAGCCAATCCTGCTTCACGCCGAACTCGATGTGTTTGCCAGTCGCAAGATCGAACTTTGCCTTGGCCGGTGTGAGCGAGAGCAGCGACGTGATGGGGTCGGCAGCGACCGAGTACTGACCGTAAACGCTCGTGTTGGCGGTCACGTCATAGACCGTGCCCACGCGCCAGCCGGTGTAGCTGAGGTCCTTGGAAAAGGCGGCGCCTGCGATCAGATCGTCGCGGTTGATGCTGGCGTGGTCGTAGCGCACGCCGCCAATGACCGACCAGCGCGACGTGCCCTTCAGACGGTTTTCGGCAAAGAACGCGTATTGGTTTGCCTGCGAACGGTACTTGGGAAATGTGCCTGCCACGTTGACGAAGTTGCCGGGATCGGGGTTGTACAGATCGACGAGCGACGTGCCCGAGTAGGGCGAGTTATTCGTGTGCTGGAACGTCGTGTGATTGAACTCGAAGCCCGCCGACACGGTGTTTTCCATGCCGAATATGTGACCCTTGAGCGTCGCTGTCGTAACGTTGCCAATCTGTTCCTGATCGTGAAGGATCTCGGTGTAGCTGCTGCGCTGCACGAGGCCGCTTGAGGGGACATAGTTGTAGTACTCCGCGTCCTTGCAGTGACGCTTGCTCTTCATGCGATACAGCGTGCTCGTGATCGTGAGATTGTCTGTGGGACGCCACGTGGCCCCCAGCGTCGCCCAACTGTCACGAAAAGTGATGAGCGAGTCACCCACGTTGTAGTTCTTCCGATAAGTCGCCGGGTCCAGACGCCCGTTCACGAGCGGCACGCCGAAGTACTGCATCGGATGCTGATTGCCCTCGGCGAGCGTGGCCGTCACGGAAAAGCGTGGCGTGAAGTCGTACTTGATGGCGGCCGAGAACGACGCGTTGTGCGAGTTGCCTCGGTCGACCCAGTTGTTCGAACTGTTCGCGCTCGCGTCAAAGCGATAGGAAAGCTTGTCGTTGATCGCGCCGCCGCTGCCGAACGCCGCGCGGCCGGTCTTCTCGGTGCCGATGCCCAGCTGAATTTCGTTCTCGATCGGCGTCTGCTCGGGCTTCTTCGGCACGATGTTGACGACACCGCCGATGGCACCTTCGCCGTAGATGACCGACGCCGGGCCGCGCAGGATCTCGATCCGCTCCACAGACCATGTGTCGAACGGGAACGTGACGCCGATCGCGCCGTATGGACGCACGCCGTCGTAAAGCTGTGTCACCGACGCGCTACCGACGAAGCCGCGCGCGCCGAGTTCCGATCCGCCATTGCCCGGATGGGGCGATGCGTTGATGCCGGTCGCACGGCTGACGGCGTCGACGATGTTCGCGTCGCCGCGTTCCACCAGTTGCTGCCGGTCGATGACCTCTACGCTCGCAGGCGTCTCTTTGATCGAGAGGCCGAGCCGACTGCCGGTCTGTACCGGTTCGTCGAGCGGTTTCACGACGTCCGCTTGTACCTGCGTGGCGGGAAGTTCGACGTTTTGCGCGCTGGTCGTGATCGCGTTGTTGCTGTTGTCGGCGGCGTGCGCGAGGGCGCAGAGCGAGCCAATGGCCACCGCGATGGCGGTGCGCACTGGAATTGACGTTTTCATGACGCTTATATGAACGCCGCCCGGCTTGCAAGGTAATATCGTTGTGACATTGGACGAGAATTTGGTTGCAGGCTTATATCCGGCGTCTGCAGGCCAGCCTGCGCGCCCTGATGGAATTCGCCAAGAACGACCTCTACTGTCTAGCGCGCTCGAAGCGCACAGCGTCAATCAGGCTTACGTTCTTGCGGACCAACCTGTCTCGCCATCACATCGTTATCGACCTTCGCAACCTGTCTGCGTGACTCGTGCTCGATACCCCTGCTTTTCAGCTAGCCCTTTGTGCTGCGTAGTCTGTCTGGTAAGTTTTGTCGTGCGCGAGTAACGACCACGCTGTTCGCGCCATCTTGTTTGCCAGCGCGACGGCAACCACATTCGTAGGCCGACGCAGGGACAGTTGCTCGCTCCAGGCGCCCTTGCTCCTGCTCTTGAACATGACCGCTCGTGCACCGTGAATCAGTAGCATGCGTATATAGCTGTCGCCGCGCTTGCTTATGCCGCCCAACCGTACCTTGCCGCCTGTACCGCTTTGCCTGGGAACCAGGCCGAGGTACGCGGCAAGCTCACGTCCGGATTTGAATGCAGCAGGATCGCCGATCGTCGCGACCAGGGCTGTCGCCGTCAATGGTCCGATACCTGGAATCGTAGCGACCCGCTGACATGCCGCCTCCTGTCGTTGCCAGGCAACGATCTGTCTCTCGAGTTTCCTGATCTCGCCGTCGATCCGCTCGATGTGCTGAAGCTGGTCGCGCAGCGCATCGAACAACGTGCCCGGAACGACCTCTTCGATTTCATGTAGTCGCTCGCGGACCTCGGCAAGGCCGGCGACGCGACCCGCTTTGAGCGTCACGCCAAATTCGTACAGCAGGCCGCGCAACTGGTTGACTTGCATGGTACGTGACTTGACTAGCAGTGAACGCATGCGATGCAGGGCCAGCGTGGCCTGCTGATCCGCTGTCTTCGGTGCTACCGAACGCATGCCGGGTTGCTGTGCTGCCGTCCAGATCGCACGAGCGTCCGTCGCATCGGTCTTGTTATTCTGGACGAACGGGCGGATGAATCTCGCATGCAGCAATACGACTTCATGACCCAGCGCTACGATCTTGCGTGCCCACCAGTGCGCACTTCCGCAGGCTTCCAAAGCCACCCGTCCGGCCGGTCGCTGGCCAAGAAATTCTATAACCTGTTGCTTCGTGAACCGCCGGTTCACAATCTCTCCCGTTTCCGTTTCGACCCAATACATCTGGAAAGCCCGCTTTGCAATGTCGAGCCCGAACGTCGTAGTATTCATGATGGTCCCTCCGTTCCTCAAGTGGTCGCGACACCTCCACTTTGGCACATTGATGCCATTCGGTTCTGGAGGGACCCAACACTCCCAAAGTCACTTCCGTGTCCGGGGCCTGAATCCAGCGCGAAGGGAGGGCGGCGTTCATACCATCTGTCTGGTTATCGTTGTCGGGCACACGCGGTCCATGCGCCGCTAGACGGCGATGGGCTGACGTGTGCAGGCCGCCGCCGGTCGGTGTGCGATGGGCGTCAGCCGTGAAAATCGGAGTCGATGCAATGAGGCGATCGAACGCGCCCGCCCGCGCATCTACATCGCCACGGATACAGGCGACACGACGTGCGGGACTTCGGCGAAACGAACGACCTGAGGGTGTCAGACGTGCGGCGGGGCGCGCGACGGCGGGGTGAGGCGCAGCAGCGTGCCGCTATGGGGCAGCGCTGGCGACGGGGTGATGCGTGGTCCGCCGACACGTATGTCGGCGAGTGTCAGCGGGGAGGGTGGAAGGGGCGGTGTGTGCGCCAGCAGCGAGCAATAGCCGCAGGCGGCGCTCGTCGCGTGCGTGACCGGTGCGTGCCGACCCTGTGCTGCCGTTTCGTCGAGACTGGTACAGAACGCGCTGGAGAGCGCATCGTCGATGGACGACGGGTGCGCGCGCAGATATTGGCTGATCAGCGGCGCGCAAAGCAGCATCCACATGGCGGCGAAGCCGACCCATGCGATGCGTTTGCTGCGTGACCATACCGGCATGTTCAGTGCGCGCGGCGACAAACCGCGTTCGTGACGACGAGCGGCGATGCTATCACGCAGTAATACGAATCATTTCTCCAATGGGTGCAAATTCATGGCGGACGCCACGTGTTGCGGCAATTTGTCGCGCTGCGCCGACACGTTCATTTCACTTTCCGGGAACCACCGCCGAATGTCGAGGGGACGGCCCGGGTTTGCCTGACGGGGCGAGCCTGAGCTGGAATTCGTCGCGCAGGCGAGACAATTCGGCGATGGGCTGGTAATATACGTTTCGTAGCTATTTCGTATATAGGACCCCGCCCTATGGGTATCGTCAAGATATCAGAGCAGATGCATGAAGCGCTGCGCAATACCAGCGGTGCGCTCAGTCGCTCGATCAACGCGCAAGCCGAACACTGGCTGCGCGTCGGCATGCTCGCCGAACTCAATCCCACGCTGAGTTACGGTGAGATCTGCCGTCGACTCATCGAATCCGATGGTGCGCCGGTCAGTGAGACCGGCGTTGCCGCTTCTCCAGCAACCGGTGCACCCGTCACCGTCATGAATAAGGTGGCCTAATGGTGCGCGAACGCGTTGTCATCCGCTCGAACGAAGAAATTGCCCTGTCGCGTCGCGCCGGGGAACTGGCCGCACAAGTGCTCGCGATGATCGGCGAGCATGTGAAGCCCGGTGTCACGACCGACGAACTCGACCGTCTGTGTCATGACTTCATCGTGGACGAATTGAAGGCGATCCCGGCCAACATCGGCTATCACGGGTATCCGAAGACGGTGTGCACGTCGGTCAATCACGTGGTGTGCCACGGCATTCCCGGCGACAAGAAGTTGCACGACGGCGATATCGTGAACATCGATGTCGCCCTCATCAAGGACGGCTGGTTCGGCGATACGAGCCGCATGTATTACGCGGGCAAGCCGAGCATCCTGGCCAAGCGTCTGGTCGACACGACCTACGAAGCGATGGTCGCAGGCATTCGCGCGGTGCGCCCCGGTGCGACGCTGGGCGATGTCGGTTACGCAATTCAGTCGGTCGCGCATCGCGAAGGCTTCAGCATCGTGCGCGACTACTGCGGGCACGGCATCGGCACGACCTATCACGACGATCCGCAGGTGCTGCACTACGGACGTCCCGGCACGGGCCTGACGTTGCGCCCGGGCATGATCTTCACCATCGAGCCGATGGTCAACGTTGGCAAGCCGGACACGAAGCAGCTCGCGGACGGCTGGACCGTCGTCACGCGCGACCGCTCGCTCTCGGCGCAGTGGGAGCACATGGTGGCCGTCACGCAGACGGGCTTTCAGGTGCTCACACCATGGCCGGACGGGCTTGGCGAATATGCGCGCTATGGCGCGCTCGATGCTGGCGGCGCGGCCGAGAAAGCGGCGAATGCGGCCTGACCGGGGGCGTTGTCGGCACGACGCAGGACGTCATTGAAATGGAAAACGGGGCGCAAAGTTTGCGCCCCGTTTGCGTTCGTTATGCGTCGCGTTTTACAAATCGTCCGGTGCGCCGTCCATCAGCAGCAACTGATTGGCATAGCGGTGATACAGCCACCCGCCGACGCCGCAAGCCACGGCGAGCCACACAATCGAGAACACCGTCTTCAGGATCAGCGAGCCGAGTACCGCAATGGTGACTTCCGGCATGAATCTCAGGACCAGCGCCAGCAGCAGTGTGATCACGATGCCGGTGCCGAAGAGCGGCAGGAACGTCACGAACGCGGTACCGAACATCGACCAGAAATGTCCCCGCGAATCCTGCCACGCGGCGCCCCAGCGTTTGCTGCGTCCGACCGCAACCTGCGCATAAATGAGTGAGATGCGGGTGATGACGAAGACCGCCGCGCAAGCCATTAACGCGATGAACGTGGCGAGCAGGGCGTAGGAATGGCTGCTTCCGCTCATCCGCATGGCGAAGCCGATGATAAACGCGGGAATGAAAGCCGCGATCATCATAGCGATCACCAGTTGCAGCGATAGCCAGATATAACGCCACACGTCGCGACCGAACCAGGGCGATTGCCGAGCGACGTCCGGACCGAGAATGACATAGCGCAGGATATGAACGGCAAGTACCGCGAGCGCGATCAGATTGACGAGTCCGACGCCAAGCGACAGAAGCGCGATATTGAGGCGGTAAGTCGCATCGCCCCCTTGCGCGGCGGCGCTCGCGAGTTGCTTCAGCGAGATGCCGAGTGCGGACGACACGAGCACAACGAGGGCCACTATCAGGCTTAATAGCGGCCGATTGCGTAACGCATTAAAACCGTCGATCCATGCTCCTACGAAACACTGCTTGAACGTTATCGGTTCCATGTTTCCCCCTGAGCGATTTATTTTGCTTCGGTGGTCGAAGCTGTACGGCGTGACTGCGTTACTTCGACGCCATTCTTGCAGATCGGCCTACGGCTGACAATCTTGCAACGAATCGTGCAACGACGGGGGAATAGCGCCTGTTGTGGCGGACAGACGGACGGTGCTGCGAGACGTGTGTGGGGACGCGCGTGGCTTGGCGGGATGGGAGGATTCGGCCTGCGACGCCGGATCGACGCGCAGGCGACGGACGGCCGACGCTTCAGGCGTTTACGACTTTGCGCAGCACGTCGGCGTGTGTGACGAGGCCCACGAGTCGGGCGGCGTCATCGAGCACGGGCAGCGTGCCGTGGCGTTGCGTCGAGAGGAGTGCGATTAGTTCGGAGAGCGGCATGCCCGCGGTGGCCGACTTGAGATTGCCTTGCATCAGATCGCGGACGGCAGGGCGTTGACCGGCCCCCAACGAGACGCCGAAGCGCGGCCAGTTCTGGCGGCGCGCACGTCGCGTGTGCAGATCGTGCCGCGTCAACAGTCCAATGACGCGTGCTTCCGAATCGACCACCGGCACGGCGTCCAGTCCATGGCGTTGCAGCAAGCGCCACGCCACAGGGACTTCCTCATGCGCCTGCACCTTGACAAGCGGCGGCGCCATCACGTCGGCCGCTGTCAGTTCGCGCGCACGACGGGCGAAGGCTTCGCGTTGCGTGTCGCGCAGCAGGCTGGCCAGATCGTCGGCCGAGATGTCGAGCAATTCGCTGCGACGGGCGAGGGCCTTTTCGGCGTCTGCCGTCGTCACGGGAATCGCTTGCGCATTGACCGGACGGGCCGGTGCTTGCGCCTTCATCGCGTGCGGGTAACGGTGGCCGGTGATCGCGTGATAGCCGATGGCCGAGCCAAGCAGCATGACCGACTGAAGCGCAATCGGTTCGAGCACGAAGCCGTAGCCGAGCGCATGAACCGCCGGGCCGCCGAGCACGGCAGTGAGGGCTACGGCGCCTGAAGGCGGGTGCACGCAGCGAAACGTGAACATCAGTGCGATGGACACACCGACCGCAGTCGCGGCGGCAATGACGGGGGGCGAAATAAACATGGCGCACGTCACGCCGACGACGGCCGCCACGAGATTGCCGCCGAGAATCGACCAGGGTTGCGCGAGAGGACTGGCGGGCACGCCGAAGAGCAGCACGGCCGACGCACCCATCGGGGCCACCAGCCAGGGGATGTAGGAGGCGGGACCGAGCAGCCACAGCATCAGGCCGCCCGTCACAGCGATACCGCATAGTGCGCCCATGCCGGCGCGCAGACGCTCGCGCCAGTGAACGGCCACCACGGCGGGCAGAAAACCCGCCATCCAATCCCTCACATCACGTCGTGTCATTGCCATGTCGTCCCGCTCCATCGAACGCACCTTTCTGGGGCGTCGTCTTGATATTTTGTGCATGATATATCGTATATCGATGGATTGGGAGATCAGGAGCGCGTGATTTTAATGCTGCGCCGCAGCGAAATTACGGTTCGGAGCCAACGAGCTTCAAAGCGGCGCACCAAATCGAGGAAAACGAGACGGGAAGGGCGTGAAGCTTGCTGGCGCGGGAAGGATTGGGGCGGGGCGGGGAGCGGACGCTTCTAGCGCCAGATGGCCCGCGAAGACGAAGCACCAACGAAATACGGCAGGGCGCGAGGCCCTGCCGTACGGCTGGCGAGTCAGCGGTAAATTACGACGCCGACGAGCGGCTAAGGCATCGGTCGGCGATCAGTGCCCGCTCACGATCTGGACGATCACGCCCGAACCATTGACCAGCAGGAAGTCGCCCCCCACGCCAACCCAGTGGTGGCCGCGTTTCGGCGCGTCGAGTCGGTACTGCCGGTAGTCGTCGACGCGGTATTGCGCATCGCGGTATTGCTGCGGCACGCGGTCGCCCTTGCGCCAGTCGGGATGCTGCCAGGAGGAATCGTTGCCGGGACCGCCCTGAGCGTGCGGCGGCGGACCTCCATGTGGACTCTTTTGCGGGCCATGACCCGGAGGACCTCCATGCGGTCCGCCCGGCTGATGCCCCGGGGGCGGACCACCCGGGCCACCCATACCACCCTGGGGCGGCGGGCCGCCCTGTGCCAGGACGAGGGAAGAGGAAACCGCCAGACCGGCGGCGAGGCACAGCGACAGTGTCTTTCGCATCTTCATCATTCGCACTCCTTATCGTAGGGCCGAGGGACCGAACGCGGGGGAAGCATTCGAGATGACTTGCCAGCGACGGCCAACGCCTGCGGGCCGTTCGCATTTCGCATAAAACAGCGCAAGCGGCGAAAACGAGACCAAAAAGACGAAAGCCGTACGTCCATCCTACCATCGCAGCGCGAAAAAAAGCCCGGACATGCCGGGTGTCGTTTGACATGGGGCATGCGCCGGGCAAGCAGGGACGCAGGGAAGAAACCCGTTGGATGGGCGCGACGGCGCGTGCACCGTACGAGGCGCATCGAGACCGGCGGCTCGCCAGGCGCGCGTCGGGGGCAGGTCGGCACGCCTCTCGTCTTTGGGGGCACGAGCGCGGCCGCCGGTTCGATGCATCCATCGCTGCGCGACGTTCCCGGGGGGAAGAACGCCGCGCCTGCTGCCGTGACATGTGATTCAACACAACATGTCCCGGCTGTCTCACGACGCGTTTGAACGCGCCGCGATACCACTCAACTCACTAAGCGGTCACTCAGCGGGCCGCTACCGTCGCACCGGTGGCGTTCGCCGTGGGTACGGCGGCCGGAGCGCCATCGGCGGGCGTCTTGGGCAAGTCGCCCCAGCCGCCGCCCAGTGCGCGGATCAGGTTGACGGTCGACACGGCTTGCGCACCGGCCAGTTGAACCGCGCTGCGACGCGTTTGCAGCACCGTGCGCTCGGCGTCGATCACATCCAGATAGGCAATCGAGCCTTCCTGATACTGCGTGCGCGAGAGCTGCGCGGCGCGGCCCGACGCCTTGACGGCATCGTCCTGTGCACGCGTTTGCTGCGCGAGCAGACGCAGATTCGACAGGTTGTCTTCGACTTCCTGGAACGCTACGAGCACTTGCTGACGGTAGTTCGCGACGTCTTCTTCGTACTGCGCACGGGCACGCGACAGATTGCCGCTACGTGCACCGCCATCGAAAATCGGCATCGAGAGCAGGCCGCCAACGACCGGTCCCAGCAGGAACGTGCGGCTCGACCAGTTGAACAGGTCGCCCAACGTGGCCGCTTCGAATCCGCCCGAACCGGTCAGCGACAGCGACGGGAAGAACGCTGCCTTCGCCACACCGATGCGCGCATTCGCTGCGGCCATCGCACGCTCGGCCGCCGCGATGTCCGGGCGGCGCTCAAGCAATGCCGACGGCAGACCTGCGGGTACTTGCACAGTGACGGGCACAAGCGGCGAGGGCGCGAACGAGAACTCCGCCGGGGTCTTGCCGAGCAGAATCGCCAGGCTGTGTTCGGACGCCGCACGCAAACGTGCAACCGCCAGCGCGTCGGACTGCGCCGTGGCCAGTTCGGCCTTGGCGCGTGCGACGTCCAGCTCGCCGATGTCGCCTTCGGTGAAGCGCCGCTGCACCAGCTTCAGCGCTTCTTCTCGCAACGTGACCGTCTGCGTGTACAGCGCCTGTTCGGCGTCGAGTTCGCGTAGATTGAAGTAGTTCTGCGCAACGTCGGCTTGCAACGCGAGCTGCACCGAGCGGTACAACGCTTCGCTTTGCTCGGCGTCGGCGCGGGCCGCGGCAACGTTGTCCGACACACGGCCGAACAGATCGACTTCATAGCCGACGCTCGCCTGCGCACGCCACAGGGTGAACGGTGCGATGTTAGTGCCGTCCGGCTGCATCTGCGAGGCGGGCGAGACCTTCTGACGCGACGGGCCGAACCCGGCGTCGAGCGTCGGGAAGAGCGCTGCACGGGCCTGACGTTGCACGCCACGCGCTTCCTGCACGCGGGCGGCGGCGGCCTTCAGGTTCTGGTTGGCGGACAACGCATCGGCTTCGAGCTTGTCGAGCGTTGCGTCGCCGAACACCTTCCACCATTCGCCGCGCGCCAGCGCTTCCGACGGTTCGGCCGTCTTCCACGTGCCCGCTTCGCCTGCGGGCAGTGCGGCTTCCTTGAAGGCCGTCGGCGTCCCCTTGTCGGTCACCGTCGGCACTTCGTATGTGGGAGCCATCGAGCAGCCCGCCACCACCAGCAGGGTGGCGAGCAAACCCGAGACGCCCAGACTTCTTTTCATCCATTGCGCTTGCATGATTGGCATCCTTCAGACTTCGGATTTGACGTTGGCGGGCATGGTCGAGGCGTGCGCGCTATGCAGCGGCTTCTTGCCCGCCAGCGTACGCAGCAGCACGTAGAACACCGGCGTCAGGACCAGACCGAAACCGGTCACCCCGATCATGCCGAAGAACACGGCCACACCCATGGCATGACGCATTTCCGAACCCGCGCCCGTCGACGTCACCAGCGGCACCACACCCATGATGAACGCGATGGACGTCATCAGAATCGGGCGCAGACGCAGACGACTGGCTTCGATGGCGGCAGCGATGGCCGTACGACCTTGCATTTCCAGTTCCCGCGCAAACTCCACGATCAGAATTGCGTTCTTCGCGGATAGCCCCACCAGCACCATCAAACCGATCTGCGTGAAGATGTTGTTATCCCCCCGCGTGAGCCACACACCGAACAGCGCGGACATGATGCTCATCGGCACGATCATGATTACGGCGAGCGGCAGCGTCAGGCTTTCGTACTGCGCAGCCAGCACCAGGAACACCAGCAGCACCGAGATCGGGAAGACCCACAGCGCGGAGTCGCCAGCGAGGATCTGCTGATACGTCAGGTCCGTCCATTCGAACTTCACACCGCGCGGCAACGTTTCCGCCGCGATACGCTCCACAGCCGCCTGCGCCTGACCCGACGAGTAACCCGGGGCCGGGCCGCCGTTGATGTCGGCAGCGGTGTAGCCGTTGTAACGCACCACCATTTCCGGACCGTACGTCGGCGAGACTTTCACCAGCGACGAGAGTGGGACCATGTCGCCATTGACGTTACGCGTCTTGAGCAGGCCGATGTCGTCGGCGTGCGCACGATACGGCGCGTCGGCTTGCACACGGACCTGATACACGCGACCGAACTTGTTGAAGTCGTTCACGTACAGCGAACCGAGGTAGATCTGCATGGTGTCGAACACGTCGGTGATCGGCACACCCAACTGCTTGGCCTTCACGCGGTCGAGGTCGACGTTCAGTTGCGGCACGTTGATCTGGTACGACGAGAACGTCGGGCCCAGTTCCTTCGTCTGCGAAGCCTTCTTGATGAACGCCTGCGTGGCGTTGTTCAGCGCTTCGTAGCCGAGGGCGCCACGGTCTTCCACTTGCAGCTTGAAGCCGCCGAGCGTACCCAGACCCAGCACCGGCGGGGGCGGGAACACGGCAATGAACGAGTCCTTGTTCTTGGCGTATTCGCCGTTGAGCTTCGCTGCGATGGCACCGGCCGACAGCGACTTGTCCTTACGCTCGCTGAACGGCTTGAGGGTGACGAACACGATACCGGCCGACGACGAGTTGGTGAAACCGTTCACCGACAGACCCGGGAATGCGACAGCGTTCTTCACGCCAGGGGTCTTCAGTGCGATGTCCGACATATCGCGGATCACCTTGTCGGTGCGATCGAGCGACGCACCGTTAGGCAACTGTGCGAAGGCGATCAGGTATTCCTTGTCCTGCGCGGGCACGAAGCCGCCCGGGACCACCTTGCCCAACAGCATCGTCACGCCCAGCAGCACCGCGAAGATCGCCATCATGACGGCCTTGCGGCCGATCACGCGCGTCACACCCTGACCGTATTTTTCCGAACCGCGATGGAACACGCGGTTGAATGCTGCGAAGAATCCCCCAAGATAACGGTTCATCTGACGCGTGAGCCAGTCCGGCTTGGCGTGATGGTCCTTGAGCAGCAGCGCGGCCATGGCCGGCGAGAGCGTCAGCGAGTTGAAGGCCGAGATCACCGTCGAGATGGCGATGGTCATGGCGAACTGCTTGTAGAACTGACCCGTCAGACCCGACATGAACGCGAGCGGCACGAACACGGCAACCAGCGTCAGCGCGATGGCGATAATCGGCCCGCTCACTTCACGCATTGCCTGGTACGTCGCTTCCTTCGGTGAGAGACCGGCAGCGATGTTCCGCTCGACGTTTTCCACCACCACAATCGCATCGTCCACCACGATACCGATGGCCAGCACCATCCCGAACAACGACAGCGCGTTGATCGAGTAGCCGAAGCCGAGCGACAGGGCGAACGTACCGACGATGGACACCGGCACGGCGAGCAGCGGGATGATCGACGCACGCCACGTTTGCAGGAACACGATCACGACCAGCACCACGAGGGCGATGGCTTCGAGCAGCGTGTGCACGACGGCTTCGATCGACGAGCGAACGAACTGCGTCGGGTCATACGCGATGCGGTATTCCACGCCCGGAGGCATGTCCTTTTGCAGGTCGAGCATCGCGGCACGGACGTCGTCCGAAATTTGCAGCGAGTTGGCACCCGGCGACTGGTTGATACCGAGACCGATGGCCGGCTTGTTGTCGAGCAACGAGCGCAGGCTGTACGACGACGCGTCGAGTTGCACGCGGGCTACATCGCTCAGATGCGTGACGGCACCGTCGGGCGAGGTCTTCAGAATGATGTCGCGGAACTCTTCTTCCGTGTTCAGACGACCGCGCGTATTCACGTTCAGTTGCAACGGCGTGTTCGGACCGGCAGGCGTCGCGCCGATCACACCGGCGGCCACTTGCACGTTCTGTTCGCGAATGGAGCGCACCACGTCCGATGCCGTCAGGCCGCGCTGGGCGACCTTGGCCGGATCGAGCCAGACACGCATCGAGTAGTCACCCGCGCCCCACATCTGCACTTCACCCACGCCCTTGATTCGCGAGAGGCGATCCTTGACGTTGATGAGCGCGTAGTTGCGCAGGTAGGTCATGTCGTAACGGTCGTTCGGCGAGATCAGATGCACGACCATGGTGAGCGTGGGCGAAGACTTGATCGTCGTCACACCCAGGCGCTGCACGTCGTCCGGCAGGCGCGGCAGCGCTTGCGAGACACGGTTCTGCACGAGCTGCTGCGCCTTGTCCGGGTCGGTACCCAGACGGAAGGTCACCGTCGTGGTGAGGTTGCCGTCGCTGTTGGCCTGCGACTGCATGTACAGCATATTTTCCACACCGTTGATCTGCTCTTCGAGCGGGGACGCAACGGTTTCGGCGATCACCTTCGGGTTCGCGCCGGGGTATTGAGCGTGCACGACGACCGACGGCGGAACCACTTCCGGGTATTCCGAAATCGGCAACTGGAACACGGCGATCAGGCCGGCCAGTAGCGTGAGGACCGAAAGCACGCCCGCAAAAATGGGCCGGTCGATGAAAAATTTTGAGATGTTCATGACGAAACTCTGGGGTGTCGTTCAGCGTGCAATGTTGCTGTGTGCCTGCACGCGCATTTCTCGCATGGGTTGCTCGACAGCCCTTACGAACGCGAAGCGGCTTTCGCCACGGCTTTCGTGGCTGCGACCGATTGCGTCTTGCTGTCGTTTTGCGAAGTCTTCTGCGTCGTCGACGCCTCGTTAGCGGCTGCTGCCGGGGCGGGGGCAGGGGCAGGGGCCTTAGCGGCGTCTGCCGTACCGGTCGTTGCGACGGCCGTCGGCGCGATGTCATGAGCGTCGCCCGTGTCGCCTGCCATCTTCACCACCTTCGGCGTGACGGCATCGCCCGGACGGATGCGTTGCAGACCGTTGACGACGATGCGCTCGCCGTCCTTCAGGCCGCCTGCGATCTCCACGAGACCGCCGTGGCGTTCGCCCAGTTGCACTTCGCGGTACTGCGCCTTGTTGGCCTGATCCACCACCATCACGTACTTCTTGCTCTGGTCGGTGCCGACAGCGGCTTCGTCCACCAGCAGCGCCGGGTGCGGCTCGCCGCCACCGACGCGAATCCGTGCATACAGACCCGGCACGAGCGCGCCGTCGGCGTTGTCGAAGCGCGCACGCACGCGGATCGTGCCGGACGTCGTGTCGAAGCGGTTATCCACCGAGTACACCGTGCCTTTGCGCGAATAACCCGACTCGTTGGCCAGACCCAGATCAACCGGCACGCCGTTCGTCTTGGTGTCCTTCGAGAGGTAGCGCAGGTACGTTTGCTCGTCGACGTCGAAGGCTGCGTAGATCGGCGAGACGGACACTACCGTCGTCAGTGCGGGCGATTGCGCGCCTGCCGAAACGGTGTTGCCCACGGTGATTTCCGCGCGCGAGACGCGACCGGCCACCGGGGCCACGATCTGCGTGTAGCCGAGGTTGATGCGCGCCGTTTCCAGCGCAGCTTGCGAGGCCTTCACGTTGGCGACGGCTTCGCGTGCCGCGTTTTCCTTCTGGTCGAAGTCTTTCTTAGCGATGGCGTTATCCGCGATCAGGCGCTGCGCACGCGCGAGGTCGGTGCTGGTGAAGACGTCACGCGCCTGTGCCGAAGCGAGCTGTGCTGCGGCGCGGTCGACTTCGGCGGCGTACGGACGCGGGTCGATCGTGAAGAGGGGGTCGCCTTTCTTCACGAGCTGGCCGTCCTTGAAATGCACGGCGGTGATGGTGCCTGACACGAGCGGCTTGATATCGACGCGATCCACGGCGTCGAGGCGGCCGGAGTAGCTCTGCCAGTCGGTGACGGTGCGCGAAAGGACGTTGGCAACGTCGACTTCGACAGTCGGCATGACTTGCGCGGCGGGCGTGCTGGCGTCGACGCGCACGACAGTGAGCGTGCCGATAGCCAGAAGCGCGGCCGTGGCGGCAGCGGCGATAAGTACGGGTTTGCGAGCGAGGGTGGTCATTATTCAAATCTCCGGGATCGGATTGGACTCACTGGGTAGAGCCGGTGGCAGGCGGTGCCAGCCGACGTGTCAGGAAGGTGGCCACCTCCCGCAGCGCTGCGGGCAGGGCGGCCAGGCCGTAATGGGACGCGCTGCGATGGCGCGTGACTTCTGTCGGCACGCCGGCCGCAATGAGTTCGGCAGCGTATTTTTCAGCTTCGACGTGCAACAGGTCGTGTTCGGCGGAGGCGATCAGTGTGGGCGGCAGCCCCGCGAGACGGCGCGACTCCAGCGGTGCGGCGTACGGATGCAGACGCTGCGTCGCGTGCGGCAAATAGGCGCGGTAGCAACGGGCGCACTCGTTGGCTTCGATGTCGCTAGGTGTGCGACCGTCGGCCAGACGCGTCATGCTGGGATCGAGCAGCGGTGCGAGCAGCGCCTGCGCCGACACCGTGATTTCGCCCCGATCGCGGGCAATCATCGTGAGGGCAGCGGCAATGTTGCCGCCGGCGTCGTGTCCGGCCACCGCCAGACGGCGCGGACTGGCACCGTAACGGCGAGCGTTACGGTGCAGCCAGAGGGCTGCGCACCAGGCGTCTTCGGGCGCTGCCGGAAACGGGTGCTCGGGCGCGAGCGAGTAGCCGACCGAGACGACCAGCGCCGGGACGCTCGACGCAAGGTAGCGTGCGGCGGCATCGCCATCGTCCAGCGAGCCTTTGCAAAAACCACCGCCGTGGAAGTACAGCACGGCGGGCAGATGCGCTTCGAGCGGCACGACGACGCCCGGCTGACCGGCGTGCGCCTGGGCAGCGCCGGGCGTGGCGAAGCCGACCGGCCGGTACAGGCGCAGCGTCACGGGGGCGGAATGGCCCGCGATGCTGACCTCTTCGATGCGCAGTGCGTCGTCGGTGCTGAGCAGCTTGCCGGTTTGACCGGCTTTACCCGGTTGTGCCGACTTTCCCGAGGGCGACTTGGCGTTGGCTGACATATGGCTTCGGGTTCGCGCGAGCGATACCCCTCTGATGACATTCGATGGAGCGAAGTCTAGAGGCCACGGACATTGGGATAAACGCCTATAATTTGGCAACACTGTTCGGCCAGCTCGACTAATCGGTCTCGGCCTTATGGGCATTGGCTTATGCCGTCGACCAATAAGCATATGCGGTCGCGGTGCAGGTGAAATTTCGCAGGTTTCGCCCGTTCGGCCCGTGCAACAGTGATTTCAATGGGGAAATATCATGGATCGCTTGCAAGCGATGCAGGTCTTCACGCGGGTGGTCGAGGCGAACAGCTTCTCGCGTGCCGCCGACAACCTCGGGTTGCCGCGTACCTCGGTGACCACGATCATTCAGAATCTGGAGTCGCATCTGGGCACGCGTTTGCTCCAGCGTACGACTCGCCGACTCAACCTGACGCCGGACGGCGCGGCGTATTACGAGCGCTGCCTGCGCATCCTCGCGGATATCGAAGAGACGGAATCGTCTTTCCGCGAAAGCAGTCAGCGGGTGCGGGGCAAGCTGCGCATCGACATGCCGGGCTCGCTCGGCAAACTCGTGGTGCTGCCGTCGCTGTGCGAGTTTCACGACCGTTATCCGGAAATCGAATTGATGGTCGGCATGGGCGACAAGCCCGTCGATCTGATTCAGGAAGGGGTCGATTGCGTGCTGCGTGTGGGCACGCTTCAGGATTCGAGCCTTGTCGCACGACGCGTGGGTATGTTTCAGAGTCTGACGTGCGCGTCGCCCGCTTACCTTGAGCGCATGGGCATGCCGCATACGCTTGACGATCTTCAGCGTCACACGGCCGTGCACTATTTTTCGAGCCGCACGGGCCGCGTGATCGAAGAGCAGTTCGTCGTGGACGGCAAGGAAGTCGAAGTCCACATGCAGGGCTCGGTCGCGGTGAACGACGCCGAGGCGTATCTGCAACTCGGGTTATCGGGTTTCGGCACTGTGCAACTGGCGCGTTTCATGGCGTTGCCGTATCTGCAATCGGGCCAACTGGTCGAGATCCTGCACCAATGGAAACCGCCCCCGATGCCGATTTCGGCGGTGTACCCGCATAACCGCCATCTGTCGCCAAAGGTGCGCGTATTTGTCGACTTCATCGCCGAAATCTTCGAAAGATGCCCGTTGTTGCAGGGGCTCGACGAGACGGCGGGTCAATGCAAGCCGACCGTCGCGGCGGCCGATGCCGACTCGGCAGCGAACGATCGCTGGGCGGCCTACGGCACGGAAATGTCGCCGCAGGAGGTCGTGATTTGACGCTTCAAGAGGCGGTGCGAGTGCGGCTCGCGACGCCGAACGAGGTGTCGCGGTTGCTCGGCGTCGAGCGTAGTGCTGGCGAGGTGTTCCGGGCGGTGCCGGGCTTGCAGGCACTGGCAGACGGCGAGCCGATTGCCGAGGCACGTCATCGCCAGTGGGTGGCGCAGGGCACTGAGTGGGTGGCGACGGATAGGGAAGGCGTACCCGTTGGCTTTCTCGCCGGTGAGGTGTTCGACGATGTTCTGCACGTATGGGAGATGTCGGTGCATCGCCAGTGGCAAGGTCGGGGAATTGGGCGGGCGCTGATGGATGTGGCCGTAGCGTATGCGCGCGCCGCCGGGCTTCGGGCGCTCACGCTCACGACGTTTCGCGACGTGCCGTGGAACGCTCCGTTTTACGCCCGTTTGGGCTTTGTGCCGGTGCCCGCCGCCGACCTCGACGTCCGCTTGCAGGCAACGCTCGCCGACGAGGTCGCCGCCGGGCTCCCGGCGGAACGTCGCTGTGCAATGCAGCGACGACTCGTCAGTCCGTAACTTGAGTCATTCCGAAATCGGACGATGCGTTTCTCGCTGAATTGATCAGTGAGACTAGTCGAATTGCATTGCGCGCGCGCCTCATGTCTTTCCCCGGGGGGCGGACGATGAGCGATTCTCGGACGCGTGTGAAATGGCCTCAATGAAAAAATTGGGCCCTTTCATTGCAAACAGATGGGGGGCGCCCTATTCGTCCTATTGGCCTCCCCGCTCAAAACAACGATGCCGTTCTCGACGACTAACCGTCTGCCGTCCAACCCCTCTCCAGATCTGCCCACGCCGGTTCTTCCCGGCAACACGCTTCCGCTGACCGCCTCGAATCCGCTGCCGCGCGAAGGGGTGCGATGATCGCCGACGCTATTCAGGCGCTCAGAAGCGCGCTCCACCCATGCCGGAATCGCGAATCGTCGTCGGCGCATCTCACGCAGGCGATGAACACCTTGCAGGATCGCCTGCAAGACTGTTCTCCAGGCTCGGCCGAACTCACCAGAGCGATTGAGCGGGTCGACGCCGCGTTCACCGCGAACGATGGCTGGCCCCTCATCAAGCGCTGCTTTGCGCGTGACGTCGACCGTTCGGCGTTCGTCAAGCGCCTCGTGCGCAATCACGTTTGCACGACGCCGGTTGGCGCCGAACACGTTCGTCGCAAGATGTCGGCGGCGCAACTCGATACCGTCGCCATACAACTTTGTAGCGCGTTAAGACCGCATGTTCGCGAGGAAATCGTCAGTCGCTGGTCGCACGCCGAAGACACCGGGGTGCACTTGATGCAAGGCGGCTTTATCGCAATCGGTATTCCTGGTACGGACTTCCGTCTCTCGCTGATGGACGCCGGGTTTTCGCACCCGGGGTTGAATCTGACACAGGCTGAGGTCACGCAGTTGCTGCTTGCGCGACCCGACGGAACGCCGCCTGGCACCACGTTGCTGGACGCGATGCCGACGCTCGCGCAGGACCATGCGTTGGCCAGCTTGCGCATCATCGGCGCGGCGCTCGGGGCCCATGGCCGCCTGCTGCCCGGACTTGACCCGGAGACGGTGCATAGCGTCGCCTGCGCGGCACACGACGGACTCTCGCAGGTCACCGGTTCGCTGGCCGAAAGAGAGTCGCTGGCACGGTTCTTCCATTGGGTGGGGGATGACCTTCGCGCAGGCCAGTCGAGGCAGGCGATCGCGACGATACGCGCACAAACGTCGCCGTCGGAAGACCCGCGTTCGGACGAGATCGCGCGGGCGCTGCTCGCGTCCGGTGAGGATGTTCGAAGGGCCAATGGCTTGCGCGCCGGCGTCGATCGCCACCGCGCGGCATTTCACTACGACCGGGCGGCGCAACCGCGTCTGGCTGCCGAACAGTATTTGGCTGCGGCGAGGATTTTTGCGGTGGCCGGAGATCGTCCGATGGCCGCGGGAAATTACGCGAGTGCTGCGGAAAAACTATCGGCTTGCGGGACATTTACCCCGATGGTGACGGCGCTTGCCCACGCCATCGAGATATATGGAAGCGACTTCCGAGCCGTGAGCAAGTTGGGTGCGCGCTGCGCGGAGGTCTTCGCCGGGCGTGGATTTCACATCAGTGCCGCCATGGTCCATGAACTTGTCTTTACCCGTCTTGAAGTCCTCGAGCAGGATGCCAGCGTGAATGCTGCGACCCTTGAGTCCCTGCTGGCGGATCATGTGGCGAAGGCGGAAGCGGCGTTCGCCGCAGTTGGCCTGTCTGCGTTCGACGAGAGTATTCCCTCCCTGATCCGCACGGCCATCGACGCGAGGCTGCATCGCTTCACGCCGGAGGGCCTTCAGGGCGATGGTTATCGCATTCTATTCGAAGACCACAGCGACACGATCTCGGCTGAGGCGTTCGACAAACAGGCGCCGACCGAGTGGCTATTGTTGCGCAGAGGGCTATCCACGGCATCCCATCAAGTCTATGAACTGATGACCAGCGCCACGCGGCATGCGCTGATCTCGCGTGGGAGTCCTCACCCCTATCTGCGACAACCATTGACTGCGTCGGATTTCATCGACGGTATCGATGCGCTCGACATGTTGACGGCCGCGACGGCCGGGGCAGGTTCCGATATGCCCGAGGCTACACCCGACTCGGAAGCTAGCGTCACGTCCGAATGGACGAGACTGTGACCTTTTGATATCGCGCCCGTGCGGTCATGCCGCAGCGATGAGAATGCGGGGGTAATCTCGCCAAGCCTGTCAGCACCTGGCACGGAGATTCCGTAGCCAGGCGCTTCCCCGTAATCGCCTAGCGTGCGCCAGCCTCTGTCACGCGCTGCGCGATGTGTGCCAGCGCTTCGTCCACCTGGTCGATGAGGATCAGGCACAGGTCGCCGGGTTGCAGGCGGGCGAGGGCCGTGTCGATGGCGATGAACTCGCCGTTGATCTCGTCGACGTAGCTCGTGCGGCGTGCGTCGACCAGTCCTTCACGCAGCAACCGGATGACTTCGCCGTCTTCCCGACCACGCTGGCACTGGTCCTGATAAAGCAGCACGTCGTCGAACGCGCCCCCCAGGATTTCCGTCTGACGGCGAATGTCTTCGTCGCGACGGTCTCCGGCACCCGAAATCACCACCGAGCGACGGCGCGCCGGCATGGTTTCGATGGCCTGCGTGAGTGCGGCAATGGCGTCCGGGTTATGGCCGTAATCGGCAATCACCGTCGCGCCCTTGTAATCGAACACGTTGAAGCGGCCAGGGGCCGTACCAGCATCGTTCACGAAGGTCGCAAGACCGGCGCGAATCGTGGCTGCGTCGATATGCAACGCCCATGCGGCACCGATGGCGGCCATTGCGTTCTCGACCTGGAAGCCGATGGCGCCGTTGCGCGTGAGCGGAATCGCCGCCAGCGCATAGCGGGTTTCTTCGCTGCCGTGCGCCGTCACGATGTGAGCGCCGTCGACATAGACCACGCGCTTGCCCTTGGCGCGGTGCGTGGCGAGCACCGGATGCGTGGCGTCGGCCGTGAAGTAAGTCACGTCGCCCGGGCAGGCGTCGGCCATGCGCGCGACCATCGGGTCGGCGGCATTGAGCACGGCCATGCCGCGCGGCGCGACGTTGCGCACGATCACGCTCTTGAGCACGGCGAGGTCTTCGACCGTGTTGATGTACGACAAGCCGAGGTGGTCGCCCATGCCGATGTTGGTCACCACGGCGACGTCGCAACGATCGTACGCGAGACCTTCACGCAGCAGTCCGCCACGCGCCGTTTCGAACACGGCAGCATCGACGTCCGGATGCATCAGCACATTGCGCGCGCTGCGCGGGCCGCTGCAATCGCCGGTATCGATACGCTGACCGCTGATATAGATGCCGTCTGTGCCGGTCATGCCGACACGCAGACCTTGTTGCCCGATTAGGTGGGCAATCAGGCGAACCGTGGTGGTCTTGCCGTTCGTGCCCGAGACAGCCACGAGGGGGATGCGACCGTCGTCGCCGTCTTCGAACATGGTCGAGACGATGGCTTCGCCGACCGCACGTCCTTTGCCGTACGACGGCTGAAGGTGCATGCGCAGGCCCGGCGCGGCGTTGACTTCTACAATGCCGCCTGCCTGATCCTCGAACGGCTTGATGACGGTTTCGCACACGGCGTCGACGCCGGCGATGTCCAGACCGACCTGCTGTGCGGCCGCAACGGCGCGCGCGGCGATTTCGGGGTGGACGTCGTCCGTCACGTCGGTGGCGGTGCCGCCCGTCGACAGGTTGGCGTTGTTGCGCAGGACGATGCGCACACCGGCTTCCGGCACGGAGTCCGCATTCAAGCCTTGCTTGGCGAGCGTTGCCAGCGCGATGTCGTCGAATCGAATCTTGGTCAGCGACGTGGCGTGACCTTCGCCGCGGCGCGGGTCGGCGTTCACCGTCTCGACCAGCTCACGCACAGTGTGCACGCCGTCGCCGGTGACTTGCGGCGGATCGCGGCGGGCTGCGGCGACCAGCTTGTTGCCGATGACCAGCAGACGGAAATCATGACCCGGAATGTAGCGCTCGATGATGACGTCGCGACTGATGTCCTGCGCGGCTTCGAACGCCTTCTCGATTTCTTCGCGCGTGCGCAGACGTACCGCCACGCCCTTGCCCTGATTGCCGTCGCGCGGCTTGACCACGACTGGCGCGTCGATTTCCTGTACCAACTTCCACGCGTCTTCGATGTCGCGCACCGTACCGCCCAGCGGCACCGGTACACCGGCCGCGTGCAGCAGCGTCTTGGTGAGATCCTTGTCCTGCGCAATCGACTCGGCCACGGCCGACGTGCGGTCGGTCTCGGCGGCCTGAATGCGGCGTTGCTTGCTGCCCCAGCCGAATTGCACCATCGACCCTTCGGTCAGACGGCGATACGGAATGCCACGCGCGACGGCGGCATAGACGATCGAGCCGGTCGACGGGCCGAGGCGCACGTCTTCATCCAGATCGCGCAAGCGGTAGAGGGCGTCGGCCAGATCGAACGGGCCGTCTTCGAGGGCGGCGTGAATCAGTTGCTGCGCCAGGTCGAAGGCAAGACGTCCCACCGGTTCTTCGCTGTATTGCACCACCACCTGGAACGTGCCCGGCTCGATGGTTTGCGTCGTTTGACTGAAGGTCACCGGGCAACCGGCGGCGGCTTGCAGATGTAGCGCCGTGGTCGCCAGCGCGTCGGCCAGCGAGACCGAGCGCTCTTCAGCGTCGGGCGTGAGCGCGGGCAACTCGGGGAAGCGTGCGCGCAGTCGGGCCTCGAAACCGGCCAGATTGCCGATCGAGTATTCCAGATCGGTGCACGTCACGATCGCCTCGATGGCGGTGTGACGGCTCCAGAGGTTCGGCCCGCGCAATGCGCGGATGCGGGAGACTTCCATAAATTGCAATCCCTGTCTGTCCACTTCGCGTCCCTGTATATCTCAATATGGCAGATGCGTGGCGAGAAAAACGACTGTGGCTAGGTATCTGGTGACTATCTATATAGCGAGGGCGGTGGCAGAGGTGCCTGCCGCGCGCCGCTCGTCATTCAACTTTCTGTGCCGCAGTGCCTCGGTGGCTCAAGCAGCGAGTGCGCGCATCGGCTGACCCATCCACAAATGGACGAGATCGAGCATCGCGGCCGCACCGCCTTCGTCGGCCTGCAACACGAGCAGATCGCCGCTCGTGAGCTGGGCCAGCGCGGCCTCGGCGGCGGCACGGCGTTCGCGGGCGTCCGTCACCTGAACCTTGCGACCGGCGGCGTCGATGCCTGCGCGCAACTGAGCGCGCGACTCGGACGACGCGCGTTTGCGGGCGGTACCCAGATCACTCAGATCGTCGCACAGCACCACGCGCTCGAACGTCTGCGCCAGCAGCTTGCCTTCGGCCTGAAGGTCTTCGTCCATGCGGTCCGCGCCCGGGCCGTAGACCACCGTGCGGCGCTCTGCGGGCAGGGTGGCAAGGGCGGCAGCCAGTGCGGTGAGGGCAGGGGCGTTATGCGCGTCGTCGACGATCACCGTTGCGCCTTGCTTCTCGAACAGCGTGAAGCGGCCCGGGGCATCGACCTGACCGACGTCGAACGTCGTCACGCCGGTGCGCAGGATATCCAGCGCCACGCCCATCGACCACGCGGCGGCCACGGCGGCCAGCACGTTCTCGACCTGGAAGGCAACACGTCCGGCATAGGTCAGCGGCATGTTGGCCGTGGCGCCGATGGCCGCTTCTTCCGTGCCCGTCGCGAGGATCACGTGACCATCGCGCACGAAAACTGCGCGCTTACCTGCGGCGCGGTGCGCCACGATGGCGGGCAGTTGCTCGTCCAGACCGAAGAAGATCACGTCGCCGTCGCACAGCTCGGCCATCTCCACGACCAGCGGGTCGCGGGCATTGAGGACCGCTACGCCGTCGGGCAGCACGACATCGACTTGCGTACGCAGCACGCTGAACATGCGCTCGACGTCTTCGACGAAGTTGTGGCCGAGATGGTCCGGGCGGTCGATGTTCGTGACGATGCCGACCTGACAACGGTCGTAGGCAAGGCCCTCGGACAGAATGGCGGTGCTGTCGTTTTCAAAGACGGCAGCGGTCACGCTGGCGTTCATCAGTACGCGGTTCGCGGCGTCCCAGTTGGCGCGGTCGCCGCCTTGCACCAGACGCTTGTCGAGGAACAGGCCGTCGCTGCACGCGAGACCCGTATGTTCGCCCGCCAGTTGCAGCAGGTGTGTGAGCAGGCGTGCCGTGACCGTCTTGCCGTTCGTGCCGGTAATGCCGACGACCGGAATGCGGCCCGCGTGGCCATCGGGGAACAGATGGTCGACGATGGCGCGGCCGACCGGACGCGGTGCGCCGTCGGCCGGTTTCAGGTGCATGAGCAGGCCGGGACCGGCGTTGACTTCCACGATGGCGCCGCGCTGTTCCGCGAGCGGACGGGAAATGTCTTCGGCGACCAGATCCACGCCAGCGATGTCCAGACCCACGATACGAGCGGCCAGCGAAGCATGGGCGGCCACGCTCGGGTGAACGCGGTCGGTCACGTCGAAGGCGACGTTGCCGTTACGCTGAATCAGGACGTTCTTGCCTTCCGGCGGCACGGCGTCGGCGTCGAAACCCTGACGCTTCAGTTCGAGGCGCGCCGACGAATCGATGCGCACGCGATTGAGCGGCTGGTCTTCGGCGCTGCCGCGACGCGGATCGCTGTTGATCTGTAGCTCGATGAGTTCCGAGACGGTGTGCTCGCCATCGCCGGTCACGGAGGCCATTTCGCCCATCGCCGCGGCGACGACGCGACCGCCCACGACCAGCAGGCGATGCTCGAGACCCGTAACGAAGCGCTCGACGATCACGCCGTTGCCTTCTTCGAGGGCCACGCCGAACGCGGTCGTGACTTCTTCTCGCGTGGTGAGATTGATGAACACGCCACGACCGTGATTGCCGTCGTAGGGCTTGACGACCACGGGCAGGCCGATGTCCTCGGCGGCTTCCCAGGCGTCTTGTGCGCTGTCGACCAGACGGCCTTCCGGCACGGGCACGCCGCACGATTCGAGCAGTTGCTTGGTCAGGTCCTTGTCGCGCGAGATGCTCTCCGCGATGGCGGGGGTGCGGTCGGTCTCGGCCGTCCAGATGCGACGGGCGGCCGCGCCGTAACCCAGTTGCACCAGATTGCCGTCGGACAGACGCAGATGGGGGATGTCGCGGTCGTCGGCGGCGTCGACGATGCAGGCCGTGCTCGGGCCGAGACAGTGTTTGTCGATCAGACCGCGCAATTCTTCGACGGCGGCTTCGACGTCGTAAGGCCGGTCTTCGATGGCGGCCATGACCAGATCGCGGGCCGCAAACAGGGCGGCGCGGGTCACGTCTTCATGCCAGGCGCGCACGATTACCTTGTAGACGCCCGAAATCGGGGTCTCGCGTGCCTTGCCGAAGCCACCGGGCATGCCGGCGAGGTTCTGAAGTTCGAGCGTGACGTGCTCCAGGATGTGGCCGGGCCACGTGCCTTCGCGAAGCCGCTGAAGGAAGCCGCCGCGCTCGCCGATGCTGCAGCGGTGTTCGATGAGCGTCGGCAACCATTCGGACAGCCGTTCGGGGAACCCCGGGATCTTGTTGGATGGGAACTCTTCCAATTCCCCAATATCGACCCATGCCTCGAGCACCGGCCGATATGTCCACATATTCGGTCCGCGCAGCGACAGGACATCGAAAATCTCAATGTCTTTCTTTTTCATCTAAGGCTTTAATTCACGCGTCAGGGCTGGTACACAAAAGCCGGCAAGGCCGATTTCATGCGGCACAGCCGGTCGCGCTCTTTCAGTTAACTGGATGCTTAACGCAAAAATTCCGTAAACGGTTGACACCCGCAACAATATTTCGATGTTGCACCGTGTCATGCTGGAACTCCGTGCCGCAAAAAGCGTCGCTGTGGTTATACTTGCGGCAATTTTGCGGACCTGACAGGGAAAGTCCGCGTCGATTCTTCTCCGTTTGCCTCGATGTCCGCCCCTTGAGGACACGTCTGCCGCATCAATGACCGACACCTCTGCCGCCACGCCGTCCGACGCCTCTGCGGATTCACCCGCGCAAGCCTCTTCTGTGTCTTCCGCGTCCGCCCGGAGCGCCTGCGCCGAACCCTGGTACCCGGATCTCGCCACGCAACTGGCCGACGGGGAGACGGTGCTTGCCTGGATGCCCATCGATCTCGACGCGCAGTTGCACTTCGCCCAGGGTGTGGTGGTGGCGACCGAGCGTCGGGTGATGGCGCGTGAAGCGCGGCGCGACGGCGGGTCGAGTCAGTCGCCATGGCAATCGTGGCCGTACCATGCGGGGCTGTCGCTCACGCATACGGACCACGCGGGCGTTGGCTCGCTGGAACTGTGTGATGCGCGTCAGAAACTGGTGAACTGGCGTTACACCCTCGGCCACAATCCGGCGGCGCTCACGTTGATGGACACGATCGTGCGTCAGCGCGATATCCACGTGGCCGGTCACGCGGCGGCGCATGCGGCGGAAGAGGTGGGCGTTTGCCCGATCTGTCAGGCGGAACTGCCGCCCGGCGTGGACGAGTGTCCGCAATGCAATCCTGAGGTAGAAGCCCCGCCGTCGACATGGGCATTGCTTCGATTGTGGCGTTTCGCGCGGCCGTATCGCTTTCAGTTGTTGGCGGGTTTCCTGCTGACGCTCTGCGCGACGGGCGCGACGTTGATCCCGCCATATCTGACGATGCCGCTCATGGACAACGTGCTGATCCCGTTCCAGAACGGCCAACCCATCGATTACCACCTGGTGGGAATGTATCTGTCTGGTTTGCTGGGGGCGGGTCTGGTCGCGTGGGTCCTTGGCTGGGCGCGCACGTATCTGCTCGCGAAAGTGTCGGAGCGCATCGGCGCGGATCTGCGCACAGCGACTTATTCGCATCTGCTACGGCTGTCGCTGGAGTATTTCGGCGGCAAGCGCACGGGTGACCTGATGGCGCGTATCGGCTCGGAGAGCGATCGCATCTGCGTGTTCCTTTCGCTGCATTTGCTGGACTTCGCGACCGACGTGCTGATGATCGTCATGACGGCGGTCATTCTGGTGTCGATCAATCCGTGGCTGGCTGTGGTCACGCTCTTGCCGCTGCCGTTCATCGCGTGGCTGATTCATCTGGTGCGCGACCGCCTGCGTCACGGCTTCGAGAAGGTCGACCGGATCTGGTCGGAAATCACCAACGTGCTCGCCGACACGATTCCGGGGATTCGCGTGGTCAAGGCGTTTGCGCAGGAAAACCGTGAGGTCGCGCGCTTCAAGGAAGCCAACCGCCACAATTTGATGGTCAACGACCGGGTGAACAAGGTCTGGTCGCTGTTCACGCCGACGGTCACGTTCCTCACCGAAGTGGGGCTGCTGGTCGTCTGGATCTTCGGTATCTGGCAGGTCTCGAAACACGAAATCACGGTCGGTGTGCTGGCCGCGTTCCTCACGTACATCAGCCGTTTCTATACGCGTCTGGACTCGATGAGCCGCATCGTCTCGGTCACGCAAAAGGCCGCCGCCGGCGCGAAGCGCATCTTCGACATTCTGGATCACGTCTCGAACGTGCCGGAACCGGTCAATCCGGTGCATCTGAAGGAAGTGAAGGGCGCTATCGACCTGCGCGACATCGGTTTCCGATACGGCAACCGCGCGGTGATTCGCGGCATGGATCTGCGTATTGCGCCGGGCGAGATGATCGGTCTGGTCGGCCACAGCGGCTCGGGCAAGAGCACGCTGGTGAACCTGATCTGCCGCTTCTACGACGTGGCGGAGGGTTCGATCCAGATCGATGGCGTGGACATTCGCGCGCTGCCCGTGTCGGATTTCCGTCGCAACGTCGGTCTGGTCTTGCAGGAGCCGTTCCTGTTCTTCGGCACGATTGCCGAGAACATCGCGTACGGCAAACCGGAGGCAACGCGCGCCGAGATCGTCGCAGCCGCCCGCGCAGCCCATGCGCACGAGTTCATTCTGCGTCTGCCGCACGGCTACGACTCGCTCGTGGGCGAGCGCGGTCAGGCGTTGTCGGGCGGCGAACGTCAGCGTATGTCCATCGCCCGCGCGCTGCTGATCGATCCGAGAATTCTGATTCTCGACGAGGCGACGTCCTCGGTCGACACGGCCACGGAAAAGGAAATTCAGAAGGCGCTCGACAACCTCGTCAAGGGACGCACGACCATCGCGATTGCTCACCGGTTGTCGACGCTGCGCAAGGCCGACCGACTCGTGGTGCTCGATCGCGGCAAGATCGTCGAGGTGGGCAACCACGACGAACTGATCGCCCGCGAAGGGGCGTACTACAAGCTCTATCAGGCGCAACAGCGCAATGTCGATACGGATATCGACGAGGTCGTCGCCTCGGCCGAAGCGGCCGCCACCGTCGCGGCGGTGACTGCCGCGCCGGCACAGCCGCTGTCCATCAACTAATCGCCGACTGACCGTCAACAGAACCGTTCGCGAAGACTCTTATGCAGATCGATTTCATCCTGTCGCGCAACGCCTTCGGCCGTTTGGTGCTGACCGACGCCGAGGGCGTCGCCCATGAGGGCGTGGTGCCCGTGCGGGCCTTTCCGATTGCCGCGCCGGACGAGGGGCTGGCGCTCGTGAGCACGGAAGGGCGCGAGCTGGTCTGGCTCGACTCGCTCGACGCGCTGCCTGCTGCCATGCGCGTGCTTGTCTCGGAGGAGCTCGCCGCACGCGAGTTCATGCCCGAAGTGCAGCGCATCAGGGGCGTGTCGACGTATGCGACGCCCAGCACGTGGACCGTCGAGACGAACCGTGGCGAAGCGTCGTTCGTGCTGCGCGGCGAAGAGGACATTCGCCGTCTCGGCGGACAGACACTGCTCATCACCGATAACCACGGCATTCACTTCCTGATTCGCGATACGGGCACGCTGGACAAGCCCAGCCGCAAGATTCTCGACCGTTTCCTGTGACGTCTGGTTGCACGATTCAGGTTCTCGCACTTCGCTGCACCTCGGCACACTGTTAAAATCCATGCTTTTGATTTTGCGGTGATGCCGATGTGGTTCAAGAATCTTCAGTTGCACCGAATTCCTGCCGGTTGGTCCATGAGCGTCGCGCAAATGGAAGAGGCGCTCGAGAAGCATGCCTTCCGCGAGGGCGGCAGCCTGGAAATGCAGGTGCAGGGCTGGGCGCCGCCGCGCGATGGCGGCGAGCTCGTGCACAGCATCAATCGTCAGTTCCTGCTGGCCTATCGGGCCGAAAAGAAGCTGCTGCCGACGACCGTCGTCAATCAGGTGACGCGCGCCAAGGCCGCCGAGCTTGAGGAGCAGCAAGGCTTCAAGCCGGGGCGCAAGCAGATGCGTGAACTCAAGGAGCAGGTCACGGACGAGTTGCTGCCGCGCGCGTTCGGCATTCGTCGCGACACGCGCGTGTGGATCGATCCGGTCAATCGCTGGCTGGTCATCGACGCTGCGTCGCCCGCCAAGGCCGACGAAGTGCGCAGCTTGCTGCTCAAGACGCTGGACATCGTCCTCGAGAACGTCGAACTCAACGAAGCGCCGGTGTCCGTGATGACGTCTTGGCTGGCGGGCAATGAAGCGCCGTCCGGTTTCACCGTCGATCAGGATGTGGAACTGCGCTCGAACACCGACGAAAAGGCGGCCGTGCGTTATGTGGCGCACCCGCTCGATGGCGCGGACGTGCGTCAGCACATCGAAGCTGGCAAGCGCTGCACGAAGTTGGCGATGACGTGGAACGACCGCATCTCGTTCGTGCTGACCGACGCGTTCATCATCAAGCGCATTACGCCGCTCGACATCATCAAGGACGCTACCGACCCGACCGCGGAAGGCGAGGCCGAGAAGTTCGATGCCGACGTGGCACTCATGACCGGCGAACTCGCCCGCATGCTCGACGATCTGGTCGAAGCCGTGGGCGGTGAACGTCAGATGGACAAGGCGGCCTGAGAGGGCTGAACCGGCTGTCGGTGAGCCCTGGCGCTCGTCTACGACGCACGCAAGACAAAACGCCGCGAGACCTGAAAGGGTGTCGCGGCGTTTTTGCTGGCAAGTGCGTAATCTTGCGAGCGCGTTTCAGGACTGCGCTTCGGCTTCCAGATCGATCAGATAGACGCCCTGCGACAGACCTTGCTTGATCTGGCGCGTGGCGTCATCGACGCTCACTTCCAACGCACCCGCCTCGATGGCCTCGTAAGCCTGACGCACGACGTCGGACGGCGCGCTCTTTTCGGCGTCGATGCCGCTCGTGAGATCGGTGTCGATGTAGCCTGCGTGCAGGCCGATCACCTGCGTGTTCTGCGCGCTCAGTTCGCGGCGGACGCCGTTCGTCAGCGACCACGCGGCCGATTTGGTAATCGCATATTCAGGAATGTAGCTCGACGTGATCCAGCTTACGATCGACAACACGTTGAGCAACGCGCCGCCGCCGTTGCCGCCGAGGACGGGAGCGAATGCCTGCGTCATGGCGAGCACGCCGAACAGGTTGGTCTCGAGCGTGTCGCGCAGCAGCTCGGCGGCGCCGGGCTTGGTCAAGCCCTGGGTCGGGCGAGCGATCCCGGCGTTGTTGATGAGCAGGGTCACATCGCCTGCGAGTCGCGCGGCGGCGGCCACGTCATCCGGATTATTGACGTCGAGCTTGACGGGAATCACGCCCGGCAGCGTCACCTTCGACGGATCGCGCGAGCCTGCGTAGACCTTCTTCGCGCCAAGCGCCAGCGCCTGTTTGGCAAATTCGAGGCCCAGGCCACGGTTGGCCCCGGTCACGAAAACAACCGCATCTTTGATCTTCATTGCACTACTCCAGCAAGGTAAGTGGGCCACGCCAGTCGGGTGGACGGCGTACGCTTTCGGCTATACTTCATGACAATTGTGGTCGCCATCGTCATTTGCGATGCATTGTGCCCAGTCCGCTGGGCTAATGTCAATGGTGATCGACATTGTCTTTTTCGATGAGTCCGATAGGGGCGATTGCGCTGTCGTC
Source organism: Pandoraea oxalativorans (assembly GCF_000972785.3). Taxonomy (NCBI): domain Bacteria; kingdom Pseudomonadati; phylum Pseudomonadota; class Betaproteobacteria; order Burkholderiales; family Burkholderiaceae; genus Pandoraea; species Pandoraea oxalativorans. The sequence continues at coordinate 3,136,962 of NZ_CP011253.3, read as the reverse complement.
GGACGAGGAGCGGTAAATGGGTATTTCCAGAGAGCAGGCCGCAGAGAATCGCGAAGCTATCGTCAGTGCGGCCGACCGGCTGTTTCGCGAGCGCGGCGTCGATGCGGTCGGGCTAACGGCGTTGATGAAGGAGGCCGGTTTCACACAGGGCGGCTTCTATAACCACTTCAAGTCGAAGGACGCGCTCGTCTGCGCAGTAATGGCGCGCGCGATGGCCGCCAACGAGGCGCGAATGGCGCAAAGCATGGGTGACGCGTCGGCCTCGGCCGCGTCGGACGATCCGGCCGTCCCTCCGAAGGTCGGCGTCGAGGCGTATCTGTCGACCGAGCATCGTGACGATGTGGCGTGCGGGTGCCCGGTGGCGGGGTTCGCAGGCGACGTGCCACGTATTGGTGAGCAGGCGCAGGCGTATTACGCGAAGGGGCTGGCGGCGTCGCTCGAACGGATGACGGCGGCAGGCGTTGCCCGGGGGCTTACGCAGGCGCAGGCAACGCGCAATGCCATGGCGCGTTTCTCGCAGATGGTCGGTTCGTTGATCTTGTCGCGCGCGGTGGTCGGTGCCGACCCTGCGCTATCGGAGGCGCTGCTGGCGGCCGGACGTCAGGCGATTGAAGCGTCCGACGCAGAACGCCCGAACGGCTGAGCGCTCGCCCACGCTGTGAATGCGGGGTAGGGGACGGGATGAGGCCGACGAGGCTGATGACGCTACGCACCTCAGTCCTGCGGCCAGCGCCATGTCGCCCGCAGCCGGTCGCGCAGAAAGTCGACGAACACGCGCGTGCGCGGCGCGATATGACGGCTGTGCGGATACACGGCGTGTAGCGGCGCGGCAAGGATCCTGAGCGAAGGAAGCACGCGCGCCAGGCGTCCCGCCTGAATATCGTCGCCTACATCCCAGATCGATTTCTGCGTGATGCCCGCACCGTGCAGAGCGAGTTCGTGGGCGGTATCGCCGTCGTCCACAACGTATGTGTCCGGCACCTGCACGCGCAATGTTTCGGATTGCGACACAAAACGCCAGTCGCCGTGAGGTGAATTGCCGAACAATATGCAGTCGTGCTGCCGCAGATCGCCGACGTCCCTGGGCGTGCCGCGCTGTTGCAGATACGCAGGCGAGGCGACGAGCACGCGGTAGTTCGGTGCCAGTTCCTGTGCGACCAGGCTCGAATCGGGCAGGGTGCCGACGCGAATCGCCACGTCGATGCCGTGCGCGACCAGATCGACCCACTGATCGCTCAGCGAGAGATGCACTTTCACGTCCGGATGCCATTCGCGAAACGCAACGAGGAGCGGCGTCAGATGACGACGGCCGAACGCGCGCGGTGCGCTGATGCGCAGCACGCCGCCGACGGTGCCCGCTTGCCGCGTCATCAGCCGTTCGGCCTCGGCAATCTCCGCCAGAATCCGCTGGCAGCACCCGTGAAATACCTGACCCTCTTCGGTGAGCGCCTGTTTGCGCGTGGTGCGGTTAAGCAGCCGCACGCCGAGGCGTTGCTCCAGTAGGCCGAGTCGTTTGCTCACGACGGCGAGTGACAAGCCCAGCTCGCGCGCGGCTGCCGACATGCTGCCGGTAACGACAACGCGGTCAAAAAGCGTGAGATCGAGTGTCTGGTCAATCATCGCGGCGCGATTATCAATGATTTGAAGAGAGTAATTCAGTTATGCGGGGGATTATCGTCTTGCGCGGCGAGGATCACAATAGCCTCATGACGTTGCCTCCGAGTTGCGACGTCGCGGTTGTCTCCCTCTCCGATTTCATCGATCTCATTCTGGAGTTACACCATGTTCAATTTCGAAGGTCAGCGCGTGCTGGTGATTGGCGGCAGTTCCGGCATTGGCCGTGCCGCCGCGCAGGCGTTTGCCAAGGCGGGGGCGGCCGTCACGATCGCCTCGCGCAGTCGGACGAAGCTCGACGAAGCGCTGGCGACGATCGGCAGCACGGCGCGCGCCGCCGTGCTCGATACCGGCGACGTGGCCGCCGTCCAGAGATTCTTCGCCGACCATGCGCCGTGGCAACACGTCGTGATTTCTGCGGCGCAAACGCCGACCGGTCAGGTGCGCAAACTCTCGCTCGACGACGCGCACGCGGCGTTCGACAGCAAGTTCTGGGGGACCTATCACGTGGCGAAGTTCGCGCGCATCGAGGACGGTGGGTCGCTTACGCTGACGTCGGGGTACCTCAGCGTGCGACCGAACACGTCGTCGGTGGTGCAGGGCGCCATCAACGCGGCGGTGGAGGCGTTGGGTCGGGGGCTGGCGTTGGAGTTGTCGCCGGTTCGCGTCAACACGGTGTCGCCGGGGCTGACGGCCACGCCACTGTGGAACAAGCTTGCCGAAGCGGACCGTGAGGCGATGTATCGCAACGCAGCAGAGCGTCTGCCGGCACGTCGGGTCGTCGCGGCGGAAGATGTGGCAAATACCATTCTGTATCTCGCCGGGACGCCGAGCGCGACAGGCGCCACGGTGCTGATCGACGCGGGCGGCGCTATCGCCTGAGGCCTCCTGATCGAGCCTGTGTTGCTTGGGAAAATGCTGCATCGCGGTATCTCCCCGGCCCCGAAACTTGCGTCCATTTTGATGTCACGCAAACGCGGTATACCCGAATCACTTTCGGGTACCTATTTCGATAGGGATTGCCTAGAATGAAGTCGTGCCATCCCGTGACATCGAAGAATGGAGGCCACTATGCTGACAGGGAGCTTGATTGGGACGTTGGTGATTGCGCTGGTCGTGGGCGCGGCAGTGGCCTGGCTGGCAAATCGTAATTGGTGCCGGGAGCATCCGGCGGCGCGCCATACGTGGCGACGTCACCGTCGTGACGTCCGGCACGGTTGAGTCGTGTCGAGAGGTTCGGGCGAATGCCCGGACAAATGAAAAGCCCGCCTTCCGGCGGGCTTTTTTGCGACTACCGACACCTTTACAGCTGGCTGGGCGCTCAGGCAACGGCCTGAAGGACGTACCGGCCCTGAACAGTCAGGCGGGGCGACTTCGCTCCCGTCTCCAACTCTTCCCACTCGATCAGTTTGCTCTCAAGCAACGATTCGAGGTCAGGGCGATCCAGCTCCACTTGCTCCGGAGCATCCTTCACCAGCATCAGGGTGGCAAATTCATGATGACTCAGCATCTTCGTCTCCCGGTTTGCGGTTCCACAGGGTGGGTCCCTCGTCAGGGACTCTAAGGATAGGTCACGAAAAAGACGCTTGCGTGACAAAATTCGTACTTTCGATGCTGCTTTGCAGCACTTCTTGCGTTGGGCCGTCCCACCCAGAGAATAGGCTTTGCTGATGACATTGGCATGTCAATCGTCTAGCATTTCGCAACGCCATCGACGTATTCAAAATGCATCGTGATGCTGCATTGCATCAATGGTGCTTTTTGGGCAATTTGCGGGGGTGCCCGGAGGTTGGCCTGCTTATTTGCGGTTTGCGGGTGGCCAAGAACGGTAGAATGGCCCAATTTGCCAGCAATCGCGCACAACAACCTGACATGCCGCAAAAGAAAACGCCGTACTTCGAGTTACGTAGTGGTGCCGTAGACACCCTGCATTTCGTAGTCAAGACGCCTCAACTGGACACGTTGCGCACCGAACTGGCGCAACGTTTCGACGCGACCCCGGAGTTTTTTGCTGGCGACACCGTCGCCATCGACGTACGGCGTCTGGCGGGAGACGAACGCGTCGCCGTGCCTGCGTTGGCCGAAATGCTGGCGGAATTCCGCATGAAGCCGATCGGCGTCGTCGCCAACACCGAACAAGCGGGTTGGGCGGTGGCCGACGGTCTGCCGCTTCTGGACAGTCATGAGCGCCACGAGCGCCGTGCGCCGCGCGCGGCACGCGAGGCCAACGATGCCGAGGCAGTGCCTCAGGCAAGCGCCGAGGCGTCCGTGGTGCCGGCACAGGCGGTTCCTGAGGCCTCTTCCATCCCTTCGACCATCATCGACAAGCCATTGCGTTCGGGCCAGCAGGTCTATGCGAAGGGCGACCTGATCATCCTCGATCTGGTCAGTTATGGGGCCGAGGTGATCGCGGAAGGTAATATTCACATTTACGCGCCGCTACGGGGGCGGGCACTGGCAGGGGTGAAGGGCAAGCTCGACGCGCGCATCTTCTGTACCTGTCTGGAGCCCGAGCTGATTTCCATCGCCGGTATTTACCGGACGGGCGAATATGCGCTGCCGCCCGATGTTCAGGGGCGTTCGGTGCAGGTGCGGCTGGTAGACGACAAACTGATTTTCGAGCCCCTCGGGCTCAAGTAATTCGTAGCTAATTTCATCCTCAAGTTTGGGAAGGCATCGACAGATGGCAAAAGTGATTGTGGTGACCTCTGGCAAGGGTGGTGTCGGCAAGACGACAACCAGCGCCAGCTTTTCCGCCGGCCTCGCCTTGCAGGGGCACAAGACGGCAGTCATCGATTTCGACGTCGGCCTGCGCAACCTCGACCTCATCATGGGTGTCGAGCGCCGCGTGGTGTACGACCTGATTAACGTGATTCAGGGCGAGGCGAACCTCAATCAGGCACTCATCAAGGACAAGTCCTGCGAGAACCTGTTCATCCTGCCCGCCTCGCAAACGCGCGACAAAGACGCACTTACGCAGGCAGGCGTCGAGAAGGTCATCCAGGACCTGGCCGACATGGGCTTTGAATACATCGTGTGCGATTCGCCGGCCGGTATCGAATCGGGCGCATTGCTCGCGATGCACTTCGCCGACGAAGCGCTCGTGGTGACGAACCCGGAAGTGTCGTCGGTCCGTGACTCGGATCGCATTCTTGGCATTCTGTCGTCGAAGACGAAGCGCGCCATCGAAGGCAGCGAGCCGATCAAGGAGCATCTGCTCATCACCCGCTACAACCCGAAACGTGTCAATGACGGCCAGATGCTGTCGCTGGAAGACATTCAGGAAATTCTGCGAATCAAGCTCATCGGCGTGATTCCGGAGTCGGAGTCGGTGCTCCATGCCTCGAACCAGGGTACGCCCGCCATCCATCTGGATGGCACGGACGTAGCCGATGCCTATCGCGACGTGGTGAGCCGATTCAAGGGCGAAGAGAAGCCCATGCGCTTTACCGACTATCAAAAGCCGGGCCTGTTGCAGCGCATTTTCGGCTCGAAGTAAGGAGCGCCCATGTCCTTCCTGTCTTTCCTCCTGGGGGAGAAGAAAAAGACCGCCGCCGTTGCCAAAGAGCGCCTGCAAATCATTCTGGCGCACGAACGCGCGGGCTCGTCGCCGCCGGCCGATTATCTGCCGGCCCTGCAACGCGAGCTGGTCGCCGTCATCTCCAAGTACGTGAAAATCGCGCAAGACGACATCAAGGTCAGCGTCGAGCATCAGGACAACCTGGAAGTGCTCGAAGTCAAGATCGAACTGCCGCAGACCTGATCGGTCGAGGTGGTCCGGCGGTTGCTATGCGAGCCGCCGGAGCGTGACGTGCGAATAAGCGGAAAGCCCGCCACCCTCGATGCAGGGTGGCGGGCTTTTGTCGTGCTCGCGGCGCGCATTGACGGCGGTTGCGTCAGAACTTGTAGTCGGGGTTCTTCGGGTCGAACGTGGCGTCCGTCCACTGTTCCTTGCGCACCTTGTCGAAGCGCATTTCCTCGACCTTCTGTCCGGCGGCGTCCCACGCTTCGATACCTCGCGGTCTGCCCGTCTTCAGATCGAGCAACACGCGCGACTTGTTGGCGTAGTGTTGTGGCGGGCCGGACGGGGCCTCCCATTCGAGTGCCAGCACGCGAACGCCATTCGATTCGGATACCGAGATTCTTGCGGGTTTCTCGGAGAGTCCGGCGGCGCGAAAGCTCTTGCCGTCGCGCGCAATCTGATCGGCGATGAAGGCGAAACCGAGGTCGCGCACTGTGTGGTTCGACTGCGAACGGGCGAGCGAGCCGTCGATGCTGCTCCAGATCGACGTGAAGCCGAGGATGCCGCCGAGGTGTCCGTACATCTCCTTGGGGCGTTTCGTCTCGTCATAAGTGATTTCCTGTCCGGCATGCGCGCCGTCGGGCAGCCACTTCGCGTAGATCTGCAACGGGTTCTCGCGAATCTTCACGAGCATGCGGTCGGGCGTGGTCTGCCACTGATTGTTGATACGTTCGTGACGCGTCAGCTCGTACTGATACTCCGGCAACGCCGACGCCTCGGCTTTCAGAAAACGTACGAGCGCTTCCGGCTGGATGACCTGCATGCTGGCGACGATCTGCTCGTCTGGCATCTTCGCCAGTTCGCCGCGCTTGATCGTACGCGCGAGCCATTGCGTTTGTGCCGCGACGGGCAGAGCGGCGAGCTTTGCAGTGTCTGCATCCGGTGCGGTGCTCGTTGTGGCGGTGGATGCCGCGGTTGCGCTCGCCTGCGCGAGCGCGCCCGAAGGGGCCAGCACGCCCGCGAGCGCGCCAAAAGTCAGTGCGGCGGGCAGCACGGCCAGCGTCAATGTGATTCTCATATTGTTATCTCCCTTTATCTCCAAGTGGTGCTGTGAGTCTCTCGTTACCTCCCTCAGACCGGTTCACGCAGCTCGCGCCGCAGGATCTTGCCGACCGTCGACTTGGGCAGTTCGCCCTGACGGAATTCGATGATGCGCGGCACCTTGTACGCGGTCAGATGCTTGCGGCAGTGCGCCGCCATGGCGTCGACGGTGAGCGTCGGGTCCTTGGCGATGACTACGAGCTTCACGCGCTCGCCAGCCACCGGATCGGGCACGCCGACCACCGCCGCTTCGCGCACGCCGGGGTGGAGCATCACCACGTCCTCCACCTCGTTCGGATAGACGTTGAAGCCGGACACGAGAATCATGTCCTTCTTGCGGTCGATGAGCCTCACGTAGCCGCGTTCGTCCATGACGCCGATATCGCCGGTCATCAGCCAGCCGTCGGCGTCGAACGTTTTAGCCGTCTCTTCGGGACGATTCCAGTAGCCGCGCATGACCTGCGGGCCGCGCACGCACAGCTCGCCCGGCTCGCCGATGGGGGCCCACGTGCCGTCGTCTCGCTTGAAGCGCACGTCGGTCGACGGCGCAGGCAGACCGATGGAACCGGAGAAATCGACCGCGTCCATGTGGGCGATGTCCACGGGGTTCATCGTGACGATGGGGGAGCACTCGGTGAGACCGTAGCCTTCGATGATCGGTTTGCCTGTGACCTCCTTCCATCGCTGCGCAACCGCGCGTTGCGTTGCCATACCGCCAGCGAGCGACAGTTTCAGTTTTGAGAAGTCGCGCGCGCGGAAGTCGGCGTTCTCGAGCAGACCGTTGAACAGCGTGTTGACGCCGGTCACCCCTGTGAACGTTTCGTTGCGTATGATGTAGACGACCTTTTTCACATCGCGCGGATTCGCAATCAGAATGTTGCGTCCGCCCAGGCTCATGAACACGAGACAGTTCAACGTCAGCGAGAGGATGTGATACATCGGCAGCAACGACAGATTGACTTCGATGTCGCCGTCGAGCTGATTGGCCGCCCACGCCTCCGTTTGCAGGAGATTGGCCAGCACGTTGCCGTGCGAGAGCATGGCGCCCTTGGCGACGCCGGTTGTCCCGCCGGTGTACTGGAGAAAGGCGAGGTCTTCGCGCGCGAGCGGCACCGGCGTGGCCGTTAGCCTTGCGCCGCTCGCGAGCGCCTGACGAAGCGCAACCGCCTGCGGCAAGCGATACGGCGGCACTTGTTTGGCGATGTGCCGCATCAGGAAGTTGACGGCATGTCCCTTGATGTTCGCCCCCGGCTGGAGCAGATCGCCGATCTGCGTCACCAGCACGTTGCGCACCTCGGTGCCGGGGAGTGCTTCCTCCAGCGTTTTGGCGAAGTTCTCGAAGACGACGATGGTCTGTGCGCCGCTGTCCTGCAACTGATGCTTCAGTTCGCGTGCGGTGTACAGCGGGTTGACGTTGACGACCACAGCACCGGCGATGAGGGTGCCGAACAGGCAGATCGGGTACTGGAAGCAGTTGGGCATCATGAGCGCGACGCGCTCGCCTTTCTTCACACCTTGCGCTTGCAGCCACGCGGCGAAGGCATGGGCCTGACGGGACACCTCGGCATACGTGATCTCACTGCCCAGACTCACGAAAGCGATGCGCTCGCGGTACTTCTCGATCCACTCGTCGAACGCCTGCACGAGCGATGCATAGCGATTGACGTCGATGTCGGCGGGTACCCCGGGCGGGTAGGCACCGAGCCACACACGTTCCTGCTGAACGGCTTGATCCATCGTTGTCTCCGTTGAAGTTCTCTGCATTTTTATGCGCTGCCATGATGCGATGCGGCCAATCTGTCGTTGGCTCGCTGTCGTTCGCCTGGCGGCGTTTGCCACTTCCCCCGCGAGGCTTTGCTCGTTGTTTTTTCGGTGTTGTGTTTATCGTTCCAGCATCGCGACGACACCCTGACCGCCGGCCGCGCAGATCGAGATGAGGCCGCGGCCGCCGCCGCGCTGGGACACCAGCTTGGCGAGGGTGGCGAGAATGCGCCCGCCGGTGGCGGCGAATGGGTGGCCGCACGCGAGCGAACTGCCGTTCACGTTGAGGCGCTGACGGTCGATGCTGCCCAGCGGCGCGGCCAGTCCCAGCTTCTCGCGGCAATACACGGGGTCTTCCCACGCCTTCAACGTGCACAGCACCTGCGCGGCGAAAGCCTCGTGAATTTCGTAGAAATCGAAGTCCTGCAACGTGAGTCCCGCCTGCGCGAGCATGCGCGGCACGGCATAGGCCGGGGCCATCAGCAAGCCCTCACGCTGCGATTCGTCGGGATTGAAGAAATCGACGGCCGCCGTTTGCGAGTACGTCAGATAGGCGAGCACCGGATGGTTGTGCGCCCTGGCCCAGTCTTCGCTCGCGAGCAGCACGCACGAAGCGCCATCGGTCAACGGTGTGGAGTTGCCTGCGGTGAGCGTGCCGGTGGCGCTACGGTCGAACACCGGCTTGAGACTGGAGAGTTTCTCCAGCGTGAGGTCGGGGCGCAGGTTGTTATCGCGTTGCAAGCCGCGAAACGGTGTCATCAGATCGAGGAAGAAACCGCGCTCGTACGCTTGCGCCAGATGCTCGTGACTGGCGAGCGTAAGCGTGTCCTGCGCGGCTCGCTCGATTTCCCAGCGCTTTGCCATCAACTCGCAATGCTCGCCCATCGAGAGGCCCGTGCGCGGCTCGCCGTTACGGGGCAGCGCCGGGTTGAACAACATGCCGGGCCGCACCTTCGCCAGCGCGCCAAGCTTGCCGCCGGTGCTGCGCTGACGGTTCGCTTCGAGAAGGATCTTGCGCAGCTTCTCGTTGACGCCGATGGGCGCGTCCGATGCCGTGTCGACGCCACCTGCAATCGCCACGTCGATCTGACCGAGTGCGATCTTGTTGCCGGTGAGGATCGCCGTCTCAAGACCCGTGCCGCACGCCTGCTGGACGTCGTAGGCGGGGGTTTGCGCAGCGAGCGTGGTCGACAGCACCGACTCGCGCGTCAAGTTGAAGTCGCGAGCGTGCTTGAGCACGGCGCCCGCCGCAACTTCGCCGAGCGTCTGGCCGTGCAGGTCGAAGCGGTCGATGAGGCCCTGGAACGCGGCCGTGAGCATGTCCTGATTCGACGCCGTGGCGTAAGCCGTGTTCGAGCGCGCGAAGGGAATGCGATTGCCGCCGAGGATCGCGACGCGGCGCAAGGCGGGGGCGGGCGCAGTGGGTTTGAGGGCGCTCATGGCTGGTCCGGGAGAGGGGGATGAGGGGAAGGTGAAGACGAAGCGGGCTGCGCCGAAGACGCGGCGTCAATGGCCTGCCAGCGCCCGCGCAGATGCGGGACGGTGCCTGCGGCGTCGCGCAGTTCGAAATGCTGAGGGTGCGGTGGTGCGTATGGCGCACGCCATAAGGTGACGTCGCCCGGCAGCAGCACCGGCGTCTTGAATTCCACCCGCAGATCGACCGGGCCGTAGGCGCTCGCGTCGTCTGGCAACACCGCCGCGAGCGTTCGCGCGAAGCTCCACATCCCATGAATGATCGGACGCGCAAAACCGAACAGCTTCGCCGTGAGCGGCCACAGATGGATCGGGTTGTAGTCGCCCGAGATGCGCGCGTATTGACGTCCAAGGTCGGCCGGGACCGCCCAGGTCGCCGCTTTCGTCAGCGACGGATCGGCGCTCAACTGTGCCTGATAGGGTGCGCCGAGTGCGTCGCGCACACCGGTGCGCAGGTACAGACTCTCGCCGATCCACACGACGATATCGTCGCGACGCGCCGTCGTGACCACCGTGAACACCTGCCCCTTGTCATGAGCGGACAGCGGGCCGCATCGCACATCCAGCGTCAGCCGTTCGCCCACGTTCAGCGCCGCGAACTGCCGGATCCTGTTCGCCAGATGCACCATGCCGAGCATGGCGAACGGGAAGGCGCGGTCGGTCATCAGCAGCATGTGGAGCGGGAAGGCGAGCAGGTGCGGCCATGTGGGCGGCACGCCCGTCGGCTGCGCGAAACCGCACAGCCGTGCGTAACGGGCGATGTCCTCACGGTCCAGTGGCACGTTACGCCGTTCGAAGGCCAGCGGCGGCATCGGCTGCGCGCGGGCCGGTTTGCGCGAGGTCATCAGTGCGCGCAAATACAGATGCAGTGGCGACGGCAGATACGGGACTTGCTTCAGTTGCGTGGCCACGGCGATGTTCGGGCTGTCGGATGGATCGCGCGGTCGGTCGTTCGGCATCGTCATGCTCCCAGCAGGCTCTGGCCGCATACCCGTACGACCTGTCCTGTCAGCGCGCCCGAGGCGGGATGTGCGAGCCACGCGATGGCTTCGGCCACGTCCACCGGTTGACCGCCCTGTCCGAGGGAGTTCATGCGGCGTCCGGCTTCGCGAATGGCGAACGGGACCGCGGCGGTCATCTGCGTCTCGATGAAGCCGGGGGCGACGGCATTGATGCTGATATGACGCTCCGCAAGCAATGGCGACCACGCCTGCACCATCCCGATGACGGCTGCCTTCGATGCGGCGTAATTGGTCTGCCCGCGATTGCCTGCGATGCCACTGATGGAGGCGACGCCGACGATCCGGCTATTCGCGCGCAGCACACCGGCGTCGAGCAACGCGGCATTGAGGCGCTGCGGTGCGCCGACGTTGATGTCGAGCACGCTTTGCCACTGCGCGTCGCTCATGCGAACAATCGTCTTGTCGCGCGTGATGCCAGCGTTGTGCACGAGGATGTCCAGACCGTTCGGTGCGTGCGTCGCGAGATGCGCCATCAGCGTGGCGGCGGCCTCCGGCGACGCGATATCGCACGTGAGGGCGCTGCCGTCGAGGCGCGTGGCGACGGTGGTCAGCGCGTCTTGCGAGGAAGGGATGTCGATGCACACGACATGCGCACCGGCGCGCGCCAGAACGGTCGCGATGGACTCGCCGATGCCGCGTGCAGCACCTGTCACCACGGCGACCTGTCCGGCGAGCGGCCGGGTGTCGCGCATGGGCGGTGTTTCGAAGACCGGCGCTTGAAGCGTGATCGCCTGACCGCTCACATACGCGGCGCGAGGTGAGAGGAAGAACCGTAACGTGGAATGCAGCGACTCGCGGGCCTCGGGCGCGACATAGAGCAGTTGCGCCGTTGCGCCGCGCTTGAGCTCCTTGGCCAGCGAGCGCACGAAGCCTTCCAGCGCGCGTTGCGCGATGCTCGCCTGCGGCGTGGCGGCCATCGTCGGCGGCAGGCCCAGCACCAGCACGCGAGCGCATCGGTCGAGCGTTGCCAGCGTGTCGTGGAAGAACGCGTAAAGCGATTCGAGTCCCGAGGTGTCGGCAATACCGCTTGCGTCGAACAGCAACGCCTTGGGACGCACGCCTTCGTTCGCGTTGAACCGTCCGCACATCGTGCCTGCCTTGTTGGCGTAGGAGATCCAGTCAAGCCGTTGCGCATGAGCGAGACTCGGGATGCTGAGCCAATGCAGTTCGCGGGCGAGACCGGGCAGCAGTGGCGCGTCGCCCCCACCGCCGACGACAGCCAGCGGTGGCGCAACGAGACGCGCTTCGGCGCCATCGTCGCCATAGTCCGGCATGCGCTCCAGCGGCACCGGGCGTGGCAGGCCCAGCGCGTTGGCCAGGCGGCTGCCCACGGCAGAGTTGGCAAAGGCAAGATATCGGTCGGACGTCGTCACGGCGCGGAAATCCTCAGAGTGTGCTGGCGAGAAATGGGCAACGCGGTCGGCGGGGGGGGCGGACGGACTCACGACGTGAGTGCTTCGTCCGCCGGCATCTGCTGTCGGGCCTGCTGTATGTCGCTGGCGCGCCCGAAGTCGGCCGGAAAGTCGTCGACCGCGACGGCCTTGGCCGCGTAGTCGGCGTACTGCGCCAGCAGGCGGCGCTCGTCGTCGCTCACCAGTTGCAGCGTCGCCGCGTGGTCCACCCAGGCGGTGAACTCGGGCAGGCTCTGCGGCATGGCTGCCAGACGCCCCTCCTTGATCGCGGTGCGCAGACGTTGTTCGATCACGGTCACTTGCGGCGTCATCTGGAACACGATTTCGCCGTAAGCCAGATCGTCGACGTCAGGGCTCGGCGAGTAGCTACCTGCGATGAGGCGCTCGCGGGCGTCGCCCGGCGTCTGCATCACCTCGGCCACGCGCGCGGCCAGCGCATCCGACGGCTTGGCGTACGGCAGGCCGAGCGGCGTCAGCTTCCAGCGCATCCACCATGCGACACCCCGCGACGGATAGTTCGCCAGCACGCCCTCGAAGGCTTCGCGCGCCTGCCAGAGGGCATCCTGCGCAGCCCAATGCACCAGCGGCAGGTCGGCAACGGGGCGGCCTTCGTCTTCGAAGCGCTTGAGCGTGGCGGTCAAAAGGAAGAGTTGGGAGAGGATGTCGCCGAGGCGTCCCGTGATGCTCTCGCGACGCTTGAGCGAGCCGCCGAGCACCGCCATCGAAATGTCGGCCGCGATGGCGAGCAGCGTCGACATGCGGTTCGCGGCGCGGTAGTAGACGTGCAGTTCTGGCGCGGCCTTCGACGGCACGGCGGAGAAGCGCGCGTGCGTGATGCCTTGCAGCGCACCGCGCACGATGTTGCTCGTGACGAACGTCAGGTGGCCGAAGAGGGCGTCGTCGAAGGCGTGCACGGCGGCGGTGTGATCGGCGGTCTGCGCGGCGGCGAGTTCCTTGAGCACGTACGGATGGCAGCGAATCGCGCCCTGACCGAAGATCATCAGGCAGCGCGTCATGATGTTCGCGCCTTCCACGGTGATCGACACGGGAACCTGCTGGTAGGCGCGGGCGAGGAAGTTGTTCGGGCCCATGCAGATGCCCTTGCCAGCAACGACGTCCATGCCGTCGTTCACCACCTTGCGGGCGCGCTCGGTCACGTGGTACTTCGCGATGGCCGAGATGACCGAGGGCTTTTCGCCGAGATCGACAGCCAACGCCGCCATGCGCCGCGCAGCATCCATCGCATAGAGGTTGCCCGCCATGCGCGCGAGCGCTTCCTGCACCCCTTCGAATTTGCCGATCGGCGTGCGGAACTGACGACGCACGGCCGCATAGGCGCCGGTCGCGCGAACGGCGATCTTCGAGTAGCCGACGTTCGACGACGGCAACGAAATCGCGCGGCCTGCGGCCAGACATTCCATCAGCATCCGCCAGCCCTTGCCGACTTGTGCCTGTCCGCCGATCACCCAGTCGAGCGGGATGAAGACATCCTTGCCCGAGTTCGGACCGTTCTGGAAGACAGCGTTCAGCGGCCAGTGACGACGGCCGATCACCACGCCCGGATGCTTCGTCGGAATCAGCGCACAGGTGATGCCGGGTTCGGCGTTGTCACCCAGCAGATGGTCCGGGTCGAGCACGCGGAACGCGAGGCCGAGCACCGTGGCGATGGGGCCTAGCGTGATGTAGCGCTTGTTCCAGGTAACGCGAAAACCGAGGGTTTCGCGACCCTCGTGCATGCCACGGCAGACGATGCCGACGTCGGGAATGGCGGCGGCGTCAGAACCCGCGTAGGGGCTTGTCAGCGCAAAGCAGGGGATTTCTTCGCCCTTGGCGAGGCGAGGGAGGTAGTAGTTCTTCTGGTCCTCGGTGCCGTAGTGCAGCAGCAGTTCGGCCGGACCGAGCGAGTTCGGCACCATCACCGACACGGCCGCAGCGGAACAGCGGGACGCCAGCTTCATTACCACCTGCGAGTGTGCGTAGGCGGAGAATTCGAGACCGCCGTAACGCTTTGGAATGATCATGCCGAGAAAGCCAGCATCCTTTGCGTATTGCCAGGCCTTGGGCGGCAGATCCTGCCAGACCTGCGTGCTTTCCCAGTCGTTCGACAGATCGCAAAGATGCTCGACCTGATTGTCCATGAAGGCCTGCTCGTCGGCCGACAGGGCGGGCGCGGGCATGGCGCTGAATTTGTCCCAGTCGGGGCGGCCGGAAAACAGGTCGGCATCCCACCAGACGGTACCGGCTTCGATGGCGTCTTTTTCGGTGTCCGACATTTCCGGCATGATCGAACGGAACTTGGCGAGCATCGGTGCGGTGACCCATGCGCGGCGTAGCGGGCCGATGCTGAGAATCAACGCGGGGAGGATCAGCGCGACGGCGAGAATCGCGGTCGCGACCGTTCCCGTCAGTCCGAGTGAGATGCCTGCGCCCACCCACAGGATGGTGGCGATCAGCCATTGCCAGGCGTGCGCACGATAGAAAAGCAGGGCGGTGACGCCCACGACAAACGCGAGAATCCATAAGATCATCATTTTTCTCCTCCCTTCGGGTTCAGCGCCCGGGCCGGTGCCAGATGGTCCGCCTTCGCGCTGCGCGTGCGCCCCGAGGGGCGAACGCAGCGCCGGGACTGTCGTCCTCGTGCCGTCTGTCGATCTTCGCTGGCGTTGTGCGCAGTGGGATTCGGTGACGGCGTTGTTGTTGGATCGTTTGGCGGTGCAATGGTGCGCCGGGAATTCGAGTAAAGCGTCGAAACCTGAAACCATCACGCGATGGAAAGCCGAGGGCCGTCCAGCATGCGCTACGGGTTAGTCGATTCACACGGCAAGCGCGAGGTGCGATGGCCTGCGCGGACCTTTGTCGGGCCGCGCAGTTGCCGAATACGTTTGCGCGTCAGACGTTCGCGAGCGAACGGTCGCTGGCGCTCGATTCCGGGCCGTCCTCGGGTGGTGGAGATCCCGTGTGTCCGGGCGCCTGTCCGGCTTCGCGCGGTGGGGTGACGTCGGCGTCTTTCGCCAGCGCGAAAACGGCGGCGAAGCTCGCCAGTTGCTCGTCGCCCGGCATCGGGGCCTTGAGCGCGGCGACCATGAGTGCCGTCAGGCGTGCCACGACTTGAGGGTCGCCCATCGGCTGTCCCTGCGCGAACGTGTCGATCAGACGCGACGTGTCGCTGCTGGCAAGCACGCCCGAGAGCGCCTGCAACGCGAAATGCAGACGCCAGCCCAGTTCCTGACGCGGCAACTCCGGCAACGCGCGCGCGAAGGCTTCGAAGAAGCGCTCGAAGACCGGCGCGTAATGCTGTTGCAGGTAGTCGCGGATGAAGGGCGAGGGGTCGGCGTAGACGCGTCCGAGCAACCGCAGGAATGCGGGGCCCCCGATGTCGCGATGATGCGAAATGGCGAGGGCCGGTATGAACATGGCGCCCAGCACGTGTTCGCACGTCAGCTTCGGCGCCGGCCATGTGGCCTCGGCGCGCGTGAGCAAGGCGAGGCGTTCGTCGTTGAGCCGGTCCAGCCGGCGCGAAAGCATTGCCTGGAGCAAGGTTTCCTTGCTGCCGAAGTGATAGTTGACAGCTGCCAGATTGACCTCGGCACGCGAGGTGATCTGGCGCAGGGACATGGCTTCGTAGCCGAATTCGATGAACAGGTCTTCTGCCGCATCGAGAATGCGCAGTTTGGTGTCGCCGGCTTGGCGACCGGCCGAGATGCGAGGACTCACGAGGAACCTCCTGTGTTTTCCTGGGGCGGACAGCACAACGCCGCACCATCGTCAGGAACCGATGTTTCATTCAAACGTTCGATTGAATCCTAGGCGGTAAGCGGACGTCCCCCAAGCGCTTTTTGTGGGTGCCATCCTCTAATCCGCGTTTTGGGGCAGGGATTGCCGAGGGTGGCGCTTCGGGGCGGAGAACTTCGGGAAAGGTGGAAAGGTCTGATTTCGGTGCTTTCCAGCCGGAAAGTCTGGAGGCGGGACAATAGTTTGCTAAAATGTTCCGCTTTGTGTGCAAGACCGTTTTGGCGCTAACCCGATTTGTCGGGTGCGGAGGGAAGCCGGCGTCGCATCGTCGGTTCCGGCCCAAGGTTGATTAACTGACAGGGTCCGCTTGCGGCACTCCCTCGCCGCAACACAGAACGACCCTCTGGATGGACGAAATATCCTCATGACTATCGCTGTTGAAAACCTCGGCAAGCTCGAGCGTCGCTTTACCATCACCCTGCTCAAGCAGGACGTCGAAAAAGAAGTCGCGACGCGCATTCAGCGACTGTCGAAGACGGTTCGCATGCCGGGCTTCCGTCCGGGCAAGGTGCCCCTGAAGATGGTCACCCAGCAGTACGGTGGTCAGGTCGAAGCCGAAGTCGTCAGCGACAAGGTTGGCCAGCAATTCTTCGAAGTCAGCAAGGACCAGGACCTGCGTGTGGCCGGTCAGCCGCGTTTCGCGCCGAAGGCCGACGCCGCAGAAAGCGAATATGCTTTCGACGCCACGTTCGAAGTCTATCCGGAAGTGAAGATCGGCGATCTGGCCACGGCTGAAGTCAGCCGCACCACGACCGACGTCTCGGAAGCCGAGATCGATCGCACCATCGACATCCTGCGCAAGCAGCGCGTGCACTACCACGTGCGCGGCGAAGCCGGCGCCCACGGTGACGGCGGCTCGGTCGAAGCCAAGGACGGCGACCGCGTGACGGTCGACTTCGTCGGCAAGATCGACGGTGAAGTGTTCGCAGGCGGCAGCGCCGAAGATTTCGTGTTCGTGCTGGGCGAAGGCCGCATGCTCCCGGAATTCGAAAAGGCAACGCTGGGCCTGAAGGTCGGCGAAGCGAAGGAATTCGAACTCAAGTTCCCGGACGAGTACCACGGCAAGGAAGTGGCCGGTAAGACTGCCACGTTTACCGTCACGCTCAAGAAGGTCGAGTGGGCGCACCTGCCGGAAGTCGACGGCGAATTCGCCAAGTCGCTCGGCATCGCCGACGGCAGCATCGAAAAGATGCGCGCCGACATCAAGGAAAACCTGTCGCGCGAAGTGAAGCGTCGCACGCAGGCGCTCCTCAAGGATCAGGTCATGAACGCCCTGATCTCGGTGTCGGAACTCGACGTGCCGAACGCGCTGATCGAACAGGATCAGGAACGCCTCGTGGCGATGGCCCGTCAGGATCTCACGCAGCGCGGTGTGCCGAATGCCGGCAACGTGCCGATCCCGGCTGAAATGTTCAAGGAACAAGCCGAGCGTCGCGTGAAGCTGGGTCTGATCCTGGCCGAGCTGGTCAAGCAAAACGACCTGCAAGCCAAGCCGGACCAGATCAAGGCCGAAGTCGAAGAGTTCGCGAAGAGCTACGAAGACCCGCAAGAAGTCGTCCGCTGGTACTATGGCGATCAGCAGCGCATGGCGGAAATGGAAGGTTTCGTCGTCGAGAACAACGTGGTCGAGTTCGTCCTTGGCAAGGCCAAGGTGACCGACAAGCAAGTTAGCTTCGAAGAGCTGGCTGGCAACACGCAAGCCTAATCGGCGCGATACGACCGACTGAACCGCCGCGGCCGCAAGGCCGTGGCGGTTCTTTTCCAAATGGCCTTCGGGCTTCCTCCCTGCGGCGCGCAAAACCATCTCGATAGAAGGGTCGAACCGATATGATTACCCGTTCCGAATTGCTCGCCCAACTCGCCTCCCAGACGCACAACTCCGCTCTCGACACGCAAGGCCTTGGCCTCGTGCCGATGGTCGTCGAGCAAAGTGGTCGTGGTGAGCGCGCTTACGATATTTATTCGCGGCTCCTCAAAGAGCGCATCATTTTCATGGTTGGCGAGGTCAACGACCAGAGCGCCAACCTCGTCGTCGCCCAATTGCTGTTCCTCGAGAGCGAAAATCCGGACAAGGAAATCTCGATGTACATCAACTCGCCGGGCGGTTCCGTCTCGGCAGGTCTGGCGATTTACGACACGATGCAGTTCGTCAAACCGGCGGTCTCGACGCTGTGCCTCGGCATGGCTGCGAGCATGGGGGCTTTCCTGCTGGCCGCTGGTGAAAAGGGCAAGCGTTTTGCGCTGCCGAACGCACGCATCATGATTCACCAGCCGCTGGGCGGTGCACGTGGTCAGGCGTCGGACATCGAGATTCACGCCAAGGAGATCCTGCTGCTCAAGGACCGGTTGAATCGTCTGCTCGCAGAGAACACCGGGCAGTCGCTCGAAGTGATCGCACGCGACACCGACCGCGACAACTTCAAGTCTGCGGCTGACGCCGTCGAGTACGGTTTGATCGATCGCGTGCTCGAAAAGCGTCCCTGATTCGGACCCGAAGACGGGGCGCCTGACGGCACGATCGTTGGCGCGACACCAGGCATTTTCGATTCGGGAAGCTGGGTGATCGCGCCAAGTCTTTGTCGTTAAAGGGAATTTACCGCTGTCGCGAGTGGGCCACACGCTCGTTCAGCATGGCGTTACAATGGGATTCACGTATGCCGCGTTTGCCGCCCCCGGTGGGGGACGACCGGGGCGCAAATTGCTAGCAGGCTGACACAGATATGGTGGATAAAAAAAGCACTTCCAACGGCGAAAAGCTGCTCTACTGCTCCTTCTGCGGAAAGAGCCAGCACGAGGTCAAGAAGCTCATCGCAGGTCCGTCCGTGTTCATTTGCGACGAGTGCATTGATCTGTGCAACGAGATTATTCGCGACGAGGCCGCAGCGGCTGAGGACGAGACCGGCAGCGGCGCCAAGTCCGATCTGCCGTCCCCTCAGGAGATTCGCGAGAGTCTGGATCAATACGTGATCGGTCAGGACCGGGCCAAGAAGATTCTGGCCGTTGCGGTCTACAACCATTACAAGCGATTGAAGCACCTCGGCGACAAGCGCGACGAGGTCGAACTTTCCAAAAGCAACATCTTGCTGATCGGGCCGACCGGCTCGGGCAAGACGCTGCTTGCGCAGACGCTCGCGCGTCTGCTCAACGTGCCTTTCGTGATTGCCGACGCCACCACGCTGACCGAAGCCGGTTATGTGGGGGAAGACGTCGAAAACATCATCCAGAAGCTCTTGCAGAACTGCAATTACGAGATCGAGCAGGCGCAAAAGGGCATTGTCTACATCGACGAAATCGACAAGATCAGCCGTAAGTCGGACAATCCGTCAATTACGCGCGACGTGTCGGGCGAAGGCGTGCAGCAGGCGCTGCTCAAGCTGGTCGAAGGCACGATGGCCTCGGTGCCGCCGCAGGGCGGTCGCAAGCATCCGAACCAGGATTTCATCCAGGTCGACACGACGAACATCCTCTTCATTTGCGGCGGCGCGTTCGATGGTCTCGAAAAGATCATCATGAACCGTACCGAAAAGACGGGGATCGGCTTCGGCGCAACGGTCAAGACGGGCGAAGAACGGGACGCGGGGGAATTGCTGCGCGACGTCGAGCCCGAGGATCTGATCAAGTTCGGTCTCATTCCGGAGCTGATCGGTCGTCTGCCGGTGGTTGCCACGTTGGGTAAGCTTGACGAAGACGCGCTGGTCACGATCCTGATCGAACCGAAGAATGCGCTGGTCAAACAGTATCAACGCCTGTTCTTGATGGAAGGTGTCGAGCTGGAGATTCGCCCGGCCGCCATGCACGCCGTGGCGCGCAAGGCGATCAAGCGCAAGACGGGCGCGCGCGGCCTGCGTTCGATCATCGAACAAGCCTTGCTGGAAGTCATGTACGAGTTGCCGTCGCTTAAGGGCGTGACCAAGGTCATCCTTGATGAAAACGCGATCAGCGGCGACGGGAAACCGCTCTTGATCTATCAGGAGTCGCCCAAGGTTGCCGGCTCCAATTGAACGGTCAACTTAGCGCTACCCCAAGCCGTTCATGGAAACATGGACGGCTTTTTTTCCTTCATACTAGTGCCACGGGCAATGAAACCCCGAGTGGTGCAACTTGTTGGCGAAAGGGCTTTCCCAGCCTCTTGTAATTCTCGCCGGCGGCCTCAATTAGCTGGAACACAACGGTATCGTTAAATATGGGGAACGAGATGTCAGGCACCCAAATCCTCCCGCCCGAAGCGATTCAACTGCCCCTGTTGCCTCTGCGCGACGTGGTCGTGTTTCCGCACATGGTGATTCCCCTTTTCGTGGGGCGTCCGAAATCGATTAAAGCGCTTGAAACCGCGATGGAAGGCGGCAAGCACATCATGCTGGTCGCGCAAAAAGCCGCGGCGAAGGATGAGCCCACGTCCAAGGATCTCTACGAGATCGGCTGCGTGGCGAACATCCTGCAAATGCTCAAACTGCCCGATGGCACCGTCAAGGTGCTCGTCGAAGGGATTCAACGCGCCCGCACCCTGAGTGTGGACGAAGAAGAAACCCAGTTCACGTCGGAAGTCATGCCGCTTGAGCCGGACGACGGCAATTCGCCGGAATCCGAGGCCCTGCGTCGTGCGATCGTGGCGCAGTTCGACCAGTACGTGAAGCTCAACAAGAAGATCCCGCCGGAGATCCTGACGTCGCTGTCGGGGATCGACGAAGCAGGTCGTCTGGCAGATACCATCGCTGCACACCTGCCGCTCAAGCTGGAGCAGAAGCAGAAAATTCTGGAGATGTTCCCGGTCATCGAGCGCCTTGAGCATTTGCTCGCGCAGCTCGAGAGCGAGATCGACATTCTTCAGGTGGAAAAGCGCATCCGTGGCCGCGTAAAGCGCCAGATGGAAAAGAGCCAGCGCGAGTACTACCTGAACGAGCAGGTCAAGGCGATCCAGAAGGAACTGGGCGAAGGCGAAGAGGGTGCGGATCTCGAAGAACTCGAGAAGCGCATCAAGGCCGCGCACCTGCCCAAGGAAGCCAAGAAGAAGGCCGACGCCGAACTCAAGAAGCTCAAGCTGATGTCGCCGATGTCGGCAGAAGCCACGGTCGTGCGCAACTACATCGACACGCTGGTTGGTCTGCCGTGGCGCAAGAAGAGCAAGGTGAACAACGATCTGTCGAACGCCGAGAAGGTGCTCGACGAAGACCACTTCGGTCTCGAGAAGGTTAAGGAACGCATCCTCGAGTATCTTGCTGTGCAACAGCGCGTGGACAAGGTCAAGGCGCCGATCCTGTGCCTGGTAGGGCCCCCCGGTGTGGGCAAGACCTCGCTCGGTCAGTCGATCGCGCGTGCGACGAACCGCAAGTTCGTGCGTATGGCGTTGGGCGGCGTGCGTGACGAAGCCGAGATTCGCGGGCACCGTCGCACGTACATCGGTTCGATGCCCGGCAAGATTCTTCAGAGCCTGTCGAAGGTCGCCGTGCGCAACCCGCTGTTCCTGCTCGACGAAGTGGACAAGATGGGCATGGACTTCCGTGGCGACCCCAGCTCGGCGTTGCTCGAAGTGCTCGATCCGGAACAGAACCACACGTTCTCGGACCACTACGTCGAAGTCGACTTCGATTTGTCGGATGTGATGTTTGTGGCGACGTCGAACTCGCTGAACATTCCGGCACCGTTGCTCGACCGTATGGAAGTGATCCGTCTGTCGGGTTATACGGAAGACGAGAAGGTCAACATCGCCCAGCGTTATCTGCTGCCGAAGCAGAAGAAGAACAACGGGTTGAAGGAAGGTGAAATCGATCTGACGGAAGCCGCGATTCGCGACATCATTCGTTACTACACGCGTGAAGCGGGCGTGCGTTCGCTCGAGCGTGAAATCTCGAAGATCTGCCGCAAGGTCGTGAAGATGTTGCTGCTCAAGAAGGTCGATGGCTCGTCGATCAAGGTCGATGCGGGCAATCTCGACAACTTCCTCGGCGTGCGCAAGTTCGACTTCGGTCTGGCAATGAAGGAAAACCAGATCGGTCAGGTCACGGGTCTGGCGTGGACGGAAGTCGGTGGCGATCTGCTGACGATCGAAGCGGCGCTGATGCCGGGCAAGGGCAACATCATTCGCACGGGTTCGCTCGGCGACGTGATGAAAGAGTCGGTCGAAGCTGCGCGCTCGGTGGTGCGTTCGCGTGCACGTCGTCTCGGCGTGTCCGACGAGCAGTTCGAGAAGAAGGACATCCACATCCACGTGCCCGAAGGTGCGACGCCGAAGGACGGCCCGTCCGCCGGTATTGCGATGACGACGGCGCTCGTGTCGGTGCTCACCGGGATTCCGGTGCGTGCGGATGTGGCGATGACCGGTGAGATCACGCTGCGCGGTGAAGTGCTGCCGATCGGCGGGCTCAAGGAGAAGTTGCTTGCAGCGCATCGTGGTGGCATCAAGCTCGTGTTGATTCCGGAAGAGAACGTGAAGGTTCTCGCCGAGATTCCCGATACGGTCAAGAATGCGCTGGAGATCGTGCCGGTGCGCTGGATCGACAAGGTGCTTGAACTCGCACTGGAGCATGCGCCGACACCGCTGCCGGAAGAAGAAGCCAAGGCAGCGCCTGTGACGCCTAACGCAGACGCAAGCGGCAAGCAGGACGTCATCAAGCACTAAAGGCGGGTTTCGTTGGGCGACTGATCGCAGTGCGGTCGTCGCCCGATAGAAAAACGTTCAAAAAGCTCGGGGTTTTCCCCGGGCTTTTTTTATTCACGCAAAGTGCTCGAAAATAACGTCCGGCAAGCACTGATTCAGGAGTGCTTCCGATGCAGTCGGAACGCCGCAAAACGGCTTGACATCAGGGTTTGCGGCTTGTCTAATGGCAAAGCCAGCGGACCTCTCAGATCAATGTCAAGGCGCGCAAAGAGCGCCTCCGCGGCTCAATCGCCTACTATCCTTGCAAGGGGGTTACAGTGAATAAGACGGAACTGATCGAGCACATCTCTGAACAGGCAGATATTTCGAAAGCTGCCGCAGGCCGATCGCTTGACGCATTGGTGGGTGCAGTAAAGAAGGCGCTGAAGAAGGGTGACGATGTGACGCTGGTCGGCTTTGGCACGTTCCATCTCGCTAAGCGAGCAGCGCGTACGGGACGCAATCCGCGCACGGGAGAACCCATCAAGATCAAGGCGGCGAAGGTTCCGAAATTTCGCCCTGGCAAAGATCTCAAAGATGCAGTAAACTAACGAGCTTTCCTGCTTCGGCAGGAGGCAGTAAGAACAAGACTAAAATCGGGAACGGGTGCTTAGCTCAGTTGGTAGAGCGGCGCCCTTACAAGGCGTAGGTCGGGGGTTCGAGCCCCTCAGCACCCACCAGTTCCAGATCTTGGGGAGCGGTAGTTCAGTTGGTTAGAATACCGGCCTGTCACGCCGGGGGTCGCGGGTTCGAGCCCCGTCCGCTCCGCCAAATTGTGAAAAGGCGAACTTCGGTTCGCCTTTTTTGCCATATAGCGTCATAAAACGCATCCAGACGACTCTTCCGATTTCGTATGTTCGACTTCATTCGCCGTCACCAACGCTTGGTCCTCATCTTCCTGACGGTGCTGATCGTCCCGTCGTTCGTGGTGTTTGGCGTTCATGGCTGGCAGGAATACGCCTCGGATGCCGGTACGATCGCCAAGGTCGGCGATCAGACCGTGACGCGCCAGGAGTACGACAGCGTGCTGCGCGCGCAAACGGAGCGCATGCAGCAGATGTTCGGCGGTGCCGTCGACGCGAGCCAGATCAACACGCCGGAAATGCGCAGTGCTGTGCTGGATAATCTGATCCAGCAAAAACTGCTGCAACAGGAAACCCTCAAGAAGAATCTGTCGGTGCCCGACACGCAAGTGCGCGAGGCGCTGCTCGCCATTCCGGCGATTGCCCAACTGCGGCGTGCAGACGGTTCGATCGATCAGGCCGCTTACGAGCAACTGCTGTCCGCGCAGAACCTGACGCCGCAGCGTCTCGAAGCGCAGATTCGTTTCGAACTGGCGGCGAATCAGTTGCCGTCGAGCGTGCAGGCGAGCGCCATGCTGCCGAAAACGGTGCTCGAACGTTTCGCGCAATTGCGTTCGCAGCAGCGCGAAGTGTCGGCGCTGGACTTCCCGCTGACGGACTTCGCCGGCAAGATCGTGCCGACGCAGCAACAGATTCAGGCGTATTACGACGCGCACAAGGCTGCCTTCCAGACGCCGGAGTCGGCTGAGATCCAGTACGTGGTCCTCGATCCGAAGGCTATGCCGACGTCGGCGCAAACCGCGCCGAGCGACGATGTGCTGCGCAAGATGTACAACGACAATCTGAAGCAATACACCACGCAGGAAGAGCGCCGTGCGTCGCATATTCTGATTGCCTCACCGGCCGATGCGTCACCGGCCGATCACGCCAAGGCGAAGGCCAAGGCTGACGCCATCCTCGCGCAGATCAAGAAGAATCCGAACGACTTCGCCAAGCTGGCCAGCGAGAACTCGGAAGACCCGGGTTCGAAGGGCAACGGCGGCGACCTCGGCTTCTTCGCGCGCGACGCCATGGTCAAGCCGTTCGCCGATGCCGCATTCGCACTCAAGAGCGAAGGTGAAGTGAGCGATGTTGTGAAGAGCGATTTCGGTTATCACATCATCAAGCTCACGGGCATCAAGCCGGCGCAGACGAAGTCGTTCGACGAAGTGAAGTCGCAATTGGCCGATCAGTATCGTCAGCAGGAAGCTGCGAAGGGCTACGCCAAGCTCGCGGACCAGTTCACGAATGCTGTGTACGAGCAGCCCGACAGCTTGCAACCGGTGGCCGACAAGTTGAACCTGAAGGTCCAGGCCGCCAAGGTGACGCGTACGCCGGATGCTGCACTCGCCCAGAGCCCGCTTGGTAATGAGAAGCTGCTGAAGGCTGTGTTTGGCGACGAATCGCTCAAGAACAAGCGCAATACCGAGGCCGTGGATGTGGGGCAAGGGGTGCTGGTGTCGGCCCGCATCGTGACCTATCACCCGGCGGCCACACCGCCGCTCGATCAGATCGAAGCACAGGTGAAGCAGAAGGCGATTGCCGATCTGGCCGAACAGGAAGCCAAGAAGGCTGGCGAAGCGAAACTTGAAGCGCTCAAGAAGGGTGGCGATGCGGCGTTCGGTGCGGCGCAAACCGTCTCGCGCGACAACCCGGGCAAGCTGATGCCTACGGCACTGACCGCCATTTTCGGCGCGGACACGAGCAAGCTGCCCGCCTACGTGGGCGTGTCGCTGGGCGAAGGTCACGGCTACGCTGTGTACCGCATCAGCAAGGTATCGCAACCGGCAGCGCAAGATCCGCAGCGTCTGGCGGCCGAAGCGCAACAGCTCAACCAACTGGCCGCACAGGCTGAGTGGAATGCTTGGGTGGGCGACCTGCGGGCGCGCTCGAAGGTCAAGGTCGTGAACGACGTGACCAAGGCGGCGAACAACTGATCGCCTGAGGATCGTATCGCGTACGATGGGTACGATCCACCTGCCAAAAGAAAACGGCCAACTGAGTTGGCCGTTTTTTTATGCGCCGGATTTCGAAGCTCGTGAGTCTGCGGCTTTTGCCGGTGGTTTGGCGGGCGTTGCCGCTGCGGCGGGTTTGAGCAGCGGTTTCACCGTCGGCCAGACGTTTTGCAGAATCTGCGGATGCGCCTTGGCGAGCGGATGAATCTGGTCTTGCTGGAACCAGTCCTGATGTTCGATGACGCCCGCCAGCAGGAACGGCACGTAGCCGGTCTTTTCCTGCTTGGCGATGGTCGAGAACATGTTGAAGAACTGCTCGCTATAGTCGGGACCGTAGTTCGGCGGGATGCGCATGCCGACCACGATCACACGGCTGCCGACCTTGCGCGACGCGGCGATCATCTCGCGCAGATTGCTGCGGGTGAGATCGAGCGGAATGCCGCGCAGTGCGTCGTTGCCCCCGAGTTCGATGATGGTCACGGCGGGGTGATAGCGTTCGAGTAGCGGGGCGAGGCGAGAGCGCCCGCCACTCGTCGTGTCGCCACTGATACTGGCATTCACGACGTTATAATCGTAGCCACTCTGCGTGATCGTCTGCTGCATCAGATTGACCCACCCGGCACCGCGCGCGATGCCATATTCCGCCGAAAGGCTATCGCCCACGACGAGAATCGTCGGCGCGCCAGAACTTGCGGCGTTCGCTGCGGTCCCTGTCAGCATGCACCAGCCAACGGCGGCTGATGCGGCCAATTTCAAGAACTCTCTTCTTGCCATGTCGTTTTCCGAAAACGTTATTGAAGTGCGGGGCCTGGGCAAACGGTTGCGCGACGCCACCGGCGAGTTAGTCATTTTGCAGGATATCGACTTCTCCGTCGCGAAAGGCCAGAGCGTGGCGATCGTGGGAGCGTCGGGCTCCGGAAAGTCCACGCTGCTCGGTTTGATGGCCGGGCTCGACACCGCGACCGACGGCAGTATCACGCTGCTGGGCAAGTCGCTCGGTGAGCTCGACGAAGAGGGGCGCGCCGCGTTACGACGGGGGGCCGTCGGCTTCGTCTTCCAGTCCTTTCAACTGATGCCGCACCTGACAGCGCTCGAGAACGTCATGTTGCCGCTCGAGCTGCTGGGTGAGACAAGGGAGATTCGCAATCGTGCCGTCAAATTGCTGGAACAAGTGGGGCTGGGCTCGCGCCTGACGCACTATCCGAAGCAACTCTCGGGCGGTGAGCAGCAGCGTGTCGCGCTCGCACGCGCATTTGTGACGGAGCCTGCCGTGCTGTTCGCCGACGAGCCGACAGGCAGTCTCGACACGGCCACGGGCGAGCGGGTCATCGAACTGATGTTTTCGCTCAACGAAGCCAGTGGCGCGACACTGGTGCTGGTGACGCACGATCTGGCGATTGCGCAGCGTTGCGACGCGACGGTGCAGCTTGCGGGCGGGCGCGTCGTGAATGGTGCGGCGATCTGACGCGCGACGCAGACGCGGGATGCTAATGATTGCCCGCTTGCCCGGCATCGCCTGAAACGAAAAAGAGAAGCCGCAATGGCTTCTCTTTTCGTTGGCATCTGACCAATCCACAGGCGTTTGCCGGAAAGTCTCCAGCCCCTGTTACTCCTTCTTCTTCAGCGCGTTCCCCGCAATGCGGATCAGCGATGCCGTCGAGGCGTCGTGCGCGTCCGGCTTGAGCGAGTCCGGATCGAGCAGCTCCGGCTCGATCGCGCGGCACAGGGTCTTGCCCAGTTCCACACCCCACTGATCGAACGGATTGATATTCCAGATGGCAGCCTGCACGAACACCTTGTGTTCGTAGAGCGCGATCAATGCGCCAAGGCGTTCGGGCGTCAGCTTATCGATCACCAGTGTATTGTTCGGACGATTGCCCTCGAAGCAACGTTGCGCACCCAACGGGCCGCTGGCCTGTTCGGGCGTCGCCATCGAGCCGCCCTGAAGGAGTGCCTCGCTCTGCGCGAAGCAGTTTGCCAGCAGCTTGCGATGATGGTCGAGGTAGGCGGGCTGGTCGTATTGCGGTTCGAGCACGGCGATGAAATCGACCGGCACGAGCGTCGTGCCCTGATGCAACATCTGGAAGTAGGCATGCTGGCCGTTCGTGCCCGGCTCGCCCCAGATGATCGGTGCCGTCTGCCAGGCGACGGGCGAACCGTCGATCTGAACCGACTTGCCGTTGCTCTCCATGTCAAGCTGCTGGAGATACGGCGGCAGTTTTTGCAGCGCGTCGGTGTACGGTGCAATGGAGAGCGTCTGTGCGTCGAAGAAATTGCGATACCAGATGCCGAGCAGGCCGAGCAGCACCGGCATGTTGGCGTCGAGAGGCGCGTGACGGAAGTGTTCGTCCATCGCATGCGCACCGGCGAGGAGTGCTTCGAAATGCTGCGCGCCCAGATACAGCATGACGATCAGGCCGACGGACGACCAAAGCGAGTAACGTCCACCCACCCATTCGCCGAACTGGAACACGTTCTCGCGAAGAATCCCGAACGCCATCGCCTCGTCCACATTGGTCGAGACCGCGACGAAATGCTTGTCGAGATCGCCCTCGGGGATGCCGCTCTGAATGAGCCACGCGCGAATGGTGCGCGCGTTCGTCATGGTTTCGAGCGTCGTGAACGTCTTCGAGCAAACGACGACGAGCGTGGCTTCAGGGTCGAGCGCGGGTAATGTGCGCGCGAGCTCTGTCGGATCGATGTTGGCGATGAAGTTCGCGGACAGGTCTTCACGTCCGTAGACGGCGAGGGCATCGCACACCATGCGCGGGCCGAGGTCCGAGCCGCCGATGCCGACGTTGATCAGATGCTTGATGCGCTTGCCCGTCGCGCCGACCCAACGGCCGTCGCGAACGCGTTCGCTGAAGTCGCGCATGCGTGCGAGCGTCTCTGCGACGCCGCTGCTGACTTCGCCCGAGGTGTCGCGAAACGTGACGCCCTTCGGGGCACGCAGCGCGATATGCAGCGCGGCACGATTCTCCGTGACGTTGACGTGTTCGCCCGCCCACATGGCATCACGCTTGGCGGGCACGTGGCATTCGCGCGCAAGATGGGTAAGGAGGGTGCGCGTTTTGTCGGTAATGCGGTTCTTCGAGTAATCGAGATACAGTCCGGCCGCGTGCAGAGAAAAGTTGTCGACACGGGCGTTGGCACCTGCACCGGCGAACCAGTCGCGCATGTGTTGTGCAGCGATTTCGTCGCGGTGTTCGAGCAGAGCGCGCCAGGCGGGAAGTTGGTCCAGACGAACGGATGTCTTGTACGGCATGTGCGATATGGCCATTTCGATAAAGCGAAGTATAACGGGAGTCACCGCGAAATCACGTTGAACGCGCTGAAATGCGGCTAAGGGCAGCTAAGGACGGCGCTGTGCGCGGATGACGCTTGCCATTGCCAATTCGGTGCGGATCGCCGGCAAGAGTTCCGACGCCGTCAGACCGGCCGGTCCCGCACCCTCGCGCACGCAACGCTCGGCGGCGCGCCCGTGAATCCACACGCCAGCCAGCGCGGCATGCGTTGCAGGCATGCCTTGCGCAAGCAGTGCGCCGATGACGCCGGTCAGCACGTCGCCCGTCCCGGCCGTCGCCAGCCCGGCATTGCCTGTCGTATTGATCCACGTCGTGGCGCCATCGTCGACGACGGTACCCGATCCTTTGAGCACCACCGTGGCGCCAAAATGCTGTGCCAGCGCGCGTGCGGAGGCAACTCTGTCCGACTGGATGCGGGCGACGTCGCAACCGGAGAGGCGGGCGGCCTCCAACGGATGCGGCGTGAGTACCGTCGGCCCGGCGCGACGACGCACGCGCTCCGCAAGGGCCGGTTCGGCGGCCAGCAGGTTGAGCGCGTCGGCGTCGATCACCAGTGGCGTATCGTCCAGTGCCAATGCTCGGGAGAGGCAAGCGGCCGAGGCGGCCGACGTTCCGAGTCCGGGGCCGACGGACACCGCCTGCATGCTCGCGAGGTCGAGATTTTCGGCGTGCCGAAGCATCAGTTCGGGATGCACCGGATCCCACGCGGGGGCCTCGTGCGCGACGAACCCGACATACACGCGACCGGCGCCGGTCATCAGGCCCGTGCGCGCCGAGAGCATTGGTGCACCCACCATGCCATCAAAGCCGCCGAGGACCGCCAGCGACCCGTAGCTGCCCTTGTGCGACGCGTGGTGACGACGTGGCAAATGCGCGCGAAACGCGTCGGGCGAGATTGTTACGATGGATGATCGCGCCGGTACCGCCACGAATGCATCGTGGGCGCCAAGGGTGGCAACGAGCACGTCACCGGCGACATCGCGCCCGATGCCAGTGAAGAGTCCCGGGCAGGCCCCGATCATGGCGATTGTCGCGTCGGCATGGATGACCGGGCCGTCAGCCATGCCGGTGGCGGCAAGCAGTCCGCTGGGAATGTCGATGGCGAGCACCGGCGTGCCCTGTGCGTGTGCGTGGGCGATGTTTTCGACCAGTGTGGCGGCTGCGCCGTCGAGGGCGCGGGAGAGTCCGATGCCGAACACGCCGTCGACGATCCACGCATAGGGAGTCGCCTGCGGCCAGATGGTGGGCGCGGCCCGCACCGGCACGCCTGCAGTGAGGGCTTCGCCGAGCGCCCAGCGAGCGTCGTCTGCTGTGGGCGGCGAGAGTTGCCACACGTCGACCAGCACGCCTCGACGGTGCAATTCGCGAGCGGCAATGTAAGCGTCCCCGCCGTTGTTTCCTGGGCCGGCGAGCAGCAACACCGGTTGACGTCCCGCGCTTGCGAGGGCGGGCAGGCGGCCGTATAGCCGGTGTGCAATGGCTGCACCGGCGCGCGTCATCAGGGTGTGGGGCGCTAATTTTGCGGCGGCCGCGCGCTCCACGTCGCGCAGTGTGGCCGGGAGATACAGATCAAGCGAAGCGGTGGCGGTAGCGATCGTCGATACAGTATCTGAACGGCCGTGCGCGGGGCGCGGGCTCGCATTGGCCGCCGACGCAGCA
The DNA here is from genome assembly GCF_000972785.3 of Pandoraea oxalativorans. Classification (NCBI taxonomy): domain Bacteria; kingdom Pseudomonadati; phylum Pseudomonadota; class Betaproteobacteria; order Burkholderiales; family Burkholderiaceae; genus Pandoraea; species Pandoraea oxalativorans. The sequence continues at coordinate 3,106,650 of NZ_CP011253.3, read as the reverse complement.
TCTGCCGAACCGCCGGGAGCGGCGGCGGGTGGGGGCACGGGCAGACGGGCGGGCGAATCGACGCGCAGGGGATCGGACATGGCAGGCGAAGCTCCCGGAAGCTAGGGCTATGGACGTGGCGTCGCCGTGCACGACGCGCCCCGTTCGATTCCTGTCGGGGGACAAGAGGCGTCGGGGGACGTCGCCGCGCTTGGCGTGCCTATCAGGGAATTATGCCGTCAACGCGCCGCTTCGCCTGTCAGTATGAATCCCGACACCGTGTCGGTGATCTCCGACGCGGCGTACAGAGCGGTAAGGGGAGGCTCCCGTGGTTTCTGGCTGGTCGCTGGCCAACGGTCACCCGTCACCCGTCACCGGTCACCGGTCGTAGCGAGCGAGCGTCAGTCCGTTCAGATCGATATCCGGCGTTTGTCCGGAGATGACGTCGGCGAGTACACGTCCTGAGCCGCAGGCCATCGCCCAGCCGGTGGAACCGTGGCCGACGTTGAGGAAAATGCCGGGCAGATGCGTCGGGCCGAGCAGCGGCGGGCCATCCGGCAGCATCGGACGCGCACCGACCCACGCCCGCGCCTCGCGGTATTTGCCTGCGCCGGGGAACCAGTCGGTCGCCACTTTATAAAGCGTAGCGATGGCGCGCTCGCGCAGCACAAGCTGCGTGTCGCCCAGCTCGGCTGTGCCCGCAATGCGCAAGCGGTTGCCCTGCGGGGTGATGGCGGTCTTGTACGACTCGTCCATGACGGCGATTCGCGGGCTGAACAGTTCGGTCTTGACCGGCACCGTGATCGAGTAGCCCTTGATCGGCCACAGCGGCAGGTCGATGCCGAGCGGGCGCAGCAGCGCCGTGCTCGCCACACCTGCAGCGATCACGACGGCGTCTGCTTCGAGCGTCGATGTTTGCCCCATCCGGGCGGTACTGGCCGTCTCGACGCTGACACCCGCGCGGCCCACGTTCGGGCGCACGCCGAGCACCGTTGTCTCGGTGGCGAGCGTGACGCCCATGTCGCGCGCGATCTGGGCCAGGCGCTTGGTGAACAGCGGGCAGTTGCCGGTCTCGTCGCGCGGCAAATGCAGGCCGCCAGCGAGCTGTGCATCGGTGGAAATGGCAGGTTCGAGCTTGCGGCACTCCTCGGCGGTCAGCAGCCGGTGCGGCACTTCATTCTCGGCGAGCATGGCGCGCGCCGGCTCGTTCATCTTGATTTCGCGTTCGGTACGGAACAATTGCAGATAGCCCTGCGTATGTTCGTATTCGAAGATGTGGGATTCACGCAGTTCGTGGAGGCAGCGCTGGCTGTAGAACGCAAGACGCTGCATGCGTTCGCGATTGGCGCGATATCGGTCGATCTTGCACTCGCGCAGCCAGCGGGCGGCCCAGCGCCACGTGCCCGCCGACAGGCCGGGGCGGAAGATGAGCGGGCTGGCGGCGCTGAACATGTAGCCCAGCAGCTTGCGCGGCATGCCGGGCGCGGCCCACGGCGTGACGTAGCCCGGGGCGATGACGCCTGCGTTGCCGAAGCTGCTCTCTTGCGCAACCGTGCTATTGCGCTCGACGAGCGTGACCGTGTGCCCCGCAGCGGCCAGATAGTAGGCAGTACACGTGCCAATGACCCCGCCGCCGATAACGATGACCTTCATTCCCAACCGTCTGGTGTGTGGCGAACGCCCGTTCGTTCGCTTGTTAGTGTCGTTTTTTGACGTGCCGCATGGCCAGCGAGCTGCATGAACCGGGTTTTGCGGCCCGCGTTGATACGGGGCGCATAGGTTACCAGAGAGACGCCCTCACAGGGCGGGAAGCAACGGAGATTGCCTGTGGCGCACTCGGGTATAACCCGGGGTAAGCAGGGTATAATCCCGGTTTGTCGTTCCCCCGCGTTCTGAACGCCTCGCCTTCCGTCCTTCCATGACTCACATTGCCTGCTTCGCCGGCGCCTTGGCGCTCTCCGAATTCCGCCAGCAACGTCTTCTGCAGACCCTGCAAGCCATCGACAGTTCGATCGTGCGCATCGATGCGCGCTACGTCCACCTGGTCGCCAGCGCCGAGCCGCTGTCGGGTGACGATGTCGCCCGTGTCGCCGGTCTGCTCACTTACGGTGAACCGGTGCGCGAAGAGCCGGTGGGCGACCAACTGCTGGTGATTCCGCGTCTGGGTACGATTTCGCCGTGGGCAAGCAAGGCGACGGATATCGCCCGCAACTGCGGCATCGATCATGTGCGTCGTATCGAGCGCGCAGTGGAATACACGATTGGCGTGAAGTCGGGCCTGCTGGGCGGCAAGAAGTCGCTCGCCGCGGACGTGCTCGCCCGTGTGGCAGCCGTCCTGCACGACCGCATGACGGAAACCGTCGTCGCGACGCGCAAGGACGCCGAAGCGCTCTTCGTCGAGCTGCCGGCCAAGCCATTGCAGACAGTCGACGTGATCGGCGTGGGCCGCAGCGCGCTCGAAGCCGCGAACCGCGATTTGGGTCTGGCGCTGGCCGAAGACGAAATCGACTATCTGGTCGACGCCTTCACCACCCTGAAGCGCAATCCGACCGACGTCGAACTGATGATGTTCGCGCAGGCCAACAGCGAGCATTGCCGTCATAAGATTTTCAATGCCGACTGGACCATCGACGGCGAGCGTCAGGACCTGACGCTGTTCAAGATGATCAAGAACACGCACCAACTGCACCCGCAGGGTACGGTGGTGGCGTATTCGGACAACGCTTCGGTGATGGAAGGCGCCGAAGTCGAGCGCTGGTATCCGCGCGGTGCCGACGGCAAGTACGGCCGCAGCGTCGAACTGACGCACACGCTCATGAAGGTCGAGACGCACAACCACCCGACGGCGATTTCACCGTTCCCGGGGGCGTCGACGGGCGCGGGCGGCGAGATTCGCGACGAAGGCGCGACGGGCCGTGGATCCACGCCGAAGTCCGGTCTGACGGGCTTCACCGTGTCGAATCTGGCGCTGCCGGATGCGCGTGAATCGTGGGAAAACGACCGCGACGTGGCCGTGCCGCCGTCGCTGCGTAAGCCCGACGACACTGGCGCCGACTACGGCCGCCCGGACCGCATCGCGTCGCCGCTGCAAATCATGATCGACGGTCCGCTAGGCGGCGCTGCGTTCAACAACGAATTCGGCCGTCCGAACCTGGGCGGCTACTTCCGCACCTACGAACAGAATGTGGGCGGTCGTGTGCGTGGTTATCACAAGCCGATCATGATCGCAGGCGGCATGGGCAACATTGCCGCACAACACACGCACAAGCACGACCTGCCAGCCGGCACGCTGCTGATCCAGATCGGCGGCCCGGGTATGCGCATCGGCATGGGTGGTGGTGCGGCCAGCTCGATGGCGACGGGCACCAACACGGCTGAGCTGGACTTCGACTCCGTGCAGCGTGGCAATCCGGAAATCGAGCGTCGTGCGCAGGAAGTCATCAACTGGTGCTGGCGTCAGGGCGAAGCCAACCCGATCCTGTCGATTCACGACGTGGGCGCAGGCGGCATCTCGAATGCATTTCCCGAACTGGTCGACGGTGCGGGCAAGGGTGCGCGTTTCGATCTGCGGCAGGTGCAACTGGAAGAGTCGGGTATGTCGCCTGCCGAAATCTGGAGTAACGAAGCGCAGGAGCGCTACGTGCTCGCCATTGCACCGGACAGCTTCCCCGCATTCCAGGAAATCTGCCAGCGCGAGCGTTGCCCGGTGGCGGTCGTGGGTGTCGCCACGGACGAGCGTCAACTGAAGCTGGTCGATCCGATGCATCCGGAATCGCCGGATCCGGTCGACATGCCGATGGACGTGCTGCTCGGCAAGCCGCCGCGCATGCACCGCAACGTCACGCGTGTGAAGCACGAACTCCCGCCGGTGGATGTCACCGGCCTGTCCCTGGACGAAGTGGCGCGTGCCGTACTGCGTCACCCGACGGTGGCGAGCAAGTCTTTCCTGATCACCATTGGCGACCGTACCGTGGGCGGCCTGACGGCCCGCGACCAGATGGTTGGCCCGTGGCAGGTGCCGGTGGCCGATTGCGCCATCTCTCTGATGGACTTCGCAGGTTATCGCGGCGAAGCCATGACGATGGGCGAGCGCACGCCGCTGGCGGTGATCGATGCACCGGCATCGGGTCGCATGGCGGTGGGTGAAGCCATCACCAACATTGCGGCGGCGCCGATTGCGTCGCTCGATCAGATCAAGCTGTCGGCCAACTGGATGGCGGCCTGCGGTACGGAAGGCGAAGACGCGGCACTGTTCGATACGGTGAAGGCGGTCGGTATGGAGCTGTGTCCGGCGCTGGGCCTGTCGATTCCGGTCGGCAAGGATTCGCTGTCGATGCGCACGAAGTGGGACGACGCCGGTCGCGGCAAGGATGTGGTCGCGCCTGTGTCGCTGATCGTGTCGGCATTCGCACCGGTCGAAGACGTTCGCGGCCATCTCACGCCGCAGCTGCGCTCGGTCGCCGACGCAGGCGAGACGGTTCTGATCGCCATCGATCTGGGCCATAACAAGAATCGTCTGGGTGGCAGTATCCTCGCGCAGGTGACGCAGCAGATCGGCGATGTGACGCCCGATCTGGACGACCCGGCGGATCTCAAGCGTTTCTTCGACGCCATCCAGAAACTCAACAGCGACGGCAAGCTGCTCGCGTACCACGATCGTTCGGACGGCGGTCTGTTCGCCACGGTCGCCGAAATGGCGTTCGCCGGTCACGTCGGCGTGTCGCTCAACGTCGACATGCTTACGCTCGACGACGGCTTCGAGTCGGATTATGGCGACGCCAAGGATTGGGCGAAGCAGACCGTCGGCCGTCGTGAAGACAAGACGCTGCGCGCGCTCTTCTCGGAAGAACTCGGCGGTGTGATTCAGGTGCGTGCTTCGGAGCGCGACGCTGTGTTGCAGACGTTGCGTGAAGCGGGTCTGTCGTCGTGCACGAATGTGATCGGCAAGCCGAACACGAGCGACGTCATCGAAATCTATCGCGATGCCAAGAAGGTTTTTGGTGCCTCGCGCGCCGAACTGCAACGCGTGTGGACGGAGGTGAGCTGGCGCATTGCGCGTCTGCGCGACAATCCGGCAGCAGCGGACGCCGAGTACGAGGCGCTGAACGACACGAGCGACCCGGGCCTCTCGCCGAAGGTGACGTTCGATCCGAGCGAAGACATTGCGGCACCGTTCATTGCGTCGGGCGCGCGTCCGAAGGTGGCTGTGCTGCGTGAGCAGGGCGTGAACTCGCACCTTGAAATGGCCTACGTGCTGGACAAGGCCGGTTTTGAGGCTTACGACGTGCACATGAGCGATCTGCTGGCGGGCCGTCACTCGCTCGAAGCGTTCAAGGGCTTCATCGCGTGCGGCGGCTTCTCGTACGGCGATACGCTCGGTGCCGGTGAAGGCTGGGCGAAGACGATTCTGTTCAACCCGTCGCTGGCCGAGCAATTCGCGGGCTTTTTCAATCGGGCCGACACGTTCGCACTGGGCGTCTGCAACGGGTGCCAGATGATGAGCAACCTGTCGAACCTGATCCCTGGCGCTGCAGCATGGCCCAAGTTCACGTACAACCAGTCGAAGTATGAAGCGCGTCTGACGCAAGTCGAAGTGCTCGAATCGCCGTCGCTGTTCTTCAAGGACATGGCGGGCTCGCAACTGCCGATCGTGATTGCGCACGGCGAGGGCTTTGCCAACTTCGGTCAGCAAGGCAACATCGATCAGGCGATTGCAGCGATGCGTTTCGTCGACCATCGCGGCCAACCGACCGAACAGTACCCGTTCAACCCGAACGGCTCGCCGCGCGGTCTGACGGCAGTCACGACGGGCGACGGCCGCTTTACGGTGATGATGCCGCACCCGGAGCGCGTGTTCCGCACGGTGCAGATGAGTTGGGCGCCGGAGCAATGGGGCGAAGACAGCCCGTGGATGCGCATGTTCCGCAACGCGCGCCGCTGGGTGGCCTGATTGGATGGCTTGATCAAATAAGCTTTACGAGGTTTCGCGGCACAGTGCGAAGTCCTCGGCTTGGTATCGGCTCGAAAGGAACCGCTTTCCCTGTCATGGGGTAAGCGGTTTTTTTGTTGGGTCACGTCTTCACCTGTCAGGGTTGACAGTTGTTCGCCACGAATGTGGCATGGCCCAATAGCCTCTGGGCGGTTTCGCGCGAGGTGGTGAGATGGCGATTCCAAATTTTCGGCGGGCGGTGCGTTCGTGCGTAGTCGGTGGTCGGCAGGTCGTGTTATGCCTCGGCCTCGCGCTCGCCGCGAACGGCGTGTACGCGCAGGGACTTCCCGGCCTTGATGTGGCCCAATTGGTGAATCAGCGCTATGCCTCGCGGGTTCAAACATGCGGTGCGGATCGGCCGATATGGATGTGCAGTGGCTTGATTGTGCGTGCTCTGTCGGGAGGCGCGTCGCAACAGTTCGCCGCGCTGACTACCGAGGAGGTGCAGACGCAGTCCGTCAACCTCGCGTTCGTGCGAGGCGACTTGCGGACTTCGTCGCTGGGCGCGACAGCAGGATTCATTCTGGCCGACGGGTTCACGGCGGCCGGGTGGCAGAAGCCATACGATGTTCGGTGCGTGTATCCGTTTGCCGTGACGCCACCGGGCACCAGTGGCTCACACGGCTGTGATCTATTGAACAGTGCGCCGCCTGTCCCGCCAGACTGGAGTTCGTGTGCCGCCAATGGGGTCACCGACGCGACGGCATGGATCGCACACTTCCTGTCGAACGGCCAGAACGTGCTTCGTCAATGTTCATTGAGCGCGCACATCACGCCGCAGTTCTACGCGGCAATACAGGCGCATGAACAGGCGACGGACGCGTTGGCACAAACACCCTTGTCGTTGCTTATCGCGGCCTGGAATCCAGCGGCACCTGCAGACATCCCCATTCAGGCGTTTTATTACGACGTAGACACGCCCGGACAGCTATTGCAGGCACAGCGATACCAGATGCAATACTTCACCGCGACCGGCAAATGGATGCCGATTCTTCGCGTGAGGTTTGCGCCGGGGCAGGGGATGTCGTTCGGCTTCGACGAGACGGAACAGCTGGACGAGGGGTTCGGCGTGGCGGAGCGGTTGACGAAGCGATACGCCGATACGTCACCGGATTGTGATGGCGGGACGAAAGCCGCGTATTACTGCGACGGTGTGCTCATTCGCGTTGTGGCTATCAGAGACATGCCCATCTGGAATCCTCGTGCGGACTATATCGCTCGGGATGGCGTGTCATTCAGCTACATGCGGGCGGATGCAAAGGTGACTTCGCTGATTACTGGGCGCGGAGGAACGGGTTTCATCGTGAAGGAGTTCGGCGCACCATCGGCTCAGACACTTGTGATGAAGTGTGCATTTCCTGACGACGCAGGCACTGGCGGGCGCCCCGATAGCTGCCTCAGTCCGGGGCAGACCCTGTACTGCGATGCGCTCGGGATCACCACCTATGTGGCGTGGCGCGGCATACGCTGCCCGTTTCGGGTCACGCCCGCTCAATTTGAACTGAGTGTCACCCTGCGGCGTGATTATTCCGGGCTTGCATATCCCTGGAACGAACAAACGATCAAGCCTTGGCCCCCGAACATTCCAGAGAAACTTCCTCTGGAGGCTTTCATCAACGTCGGTGAAGGCGGCGCCGACGCTCGCGTGGTTCAGCAAGGCTATTTCAACGTGACAGGCCGTTTCCTGCCGATCATTCGCGTGAATCCCGCCGCAGCCACGGGGCAGATATTCACCTATATGCCTGCCGACCAGATCGCGGCGAATTAGCTCTGTCGCCAGCGCTTGCGGAAAACAAAAATCCCGCCGAAAGGCGGGATTTTCGTTTCGATTCCGTAGGCGCAACGCTTACTGAATCTTGGCCTTCTTTTCCAGATTTTCGATGAAGCCTTGCAGCTTCTCTTCCTGCATCTGTTGAACCAACTGCGGCTTGACGTCGGCGAGCGGCGGGATCTGTGCTTCGCGCACGTCGTCCAGTTCAAGCACGTGGTAGCCAAACTGCGTCTTGACCGGCGTTTGCGAATACTGGCCCTTTTGCAGCTTTTGCAGCGCGTCGGCGAATTCGGGGACATAGGCGTTAGCCGGAGACCAGTCGAGGTCACCGCCGTTCTGTGCCGAACCCGGATCCTTCGAGTACTGCTTGGCGAGGTCGGCGAACTTCGCGCCGCCCTTGAGCTTCGCAATGATGTCCTTGGCCGTCTCTTCGCTCGGCACCAGAATGTGTCGTGCGTGATATTCCTTGTCGCCGAATTGCTTCTTCAACTGGTCGTAACGCGCTTGGAGTTCGGCGTCGGTCACCGGCGACGTCTTCTGGAAGTCGGCGATGAGCGCGCGGATCAGCACGCCTTGCTCGGCCAGCTTGAGCTGCTGCTTGACGCTCGGATCGGTCGCCAGACCCTTGCTGATGGCTGCCTGCGCGAGCACTTCGCGCTTGACCAGTTCTTCGCGCACTTGCTGTTGCAGTTGCGGCGAGTTCGGCTGACCCTGACGGACCATCTCGCGCAACATGGCGTCGGCGCGGGCCACAGGCACCGGCGTACCGTTCACGACGGCGACGTTCTGGGCGAGGGCGGGGAGGGAGACGGCGGTCAGCGACACGGCTGCGCCGAGCGCCAGTGCCGTGCGGGCGAGTTTCAATGCCATGCTGTTTTTCCTAACGAATGACGAAGGCAAGATTAATCGACGGGGGACGCGTCGCAGGCAAGTTACGCTTCGCCCGGGGCGAGCGCAACGATGGCGAGGGCGTGAATGCCGTTCTGCATCAAATCGGCAAGCGCATCATACACCAGGCGGTGACGCGCAACGCGGTTACGCCCGGTAAACGCGGCGGATACGATACGCACGTTGTAATGCCCACCCGAGGCGGCGCCAGCGTGTCCGGCGTGCCGTGCGCTGTCGTTCTCGAGCGCAAACTCGAGCGGGGAGAGCGCAGCGGTGAGCCGCGCTTCGATTTGCTGTTCCATGGTCATGGTGGAGGCTTCCTGACAGACGACGTTACTCGTCCTGTTTGATGTACTTCGCGAGCCAGAGGCTCTGCACGACGATGAACACGACCATGAGGCCCATGCCGCCGAAGAGCTTGAAGTTGACCCAGGTGTCGGTCGAGAAGTGATAGGCGATGACCAGATTCAGCACGCCCATCGCAAGGAAGAAGAGCGCCCAGCTGAAGTTCACGGCGCGCCACAGATGCTCGGGCAGCGCCATTTGCTTTTCCATCATCGCGCGAATCAGATTCTTGTCGAACATCAGTTCGGCGACGAACAGCGTGATGCCGAAGAGCCAGTAAAGCGCAGTGGGTTTCCACTTGATGAAGGTCTCGTCGTGCAGCAGCATGGTCGCGCCGCCGAACACCACGATAATCGCAAGACTCACCCATTGCATGGGTTCCACCTGGCGGTGGCGCAACCACATCCAGATAACCTGAGCAATCGTCGTGACGATCGCGATGCCGGTCGCAACGTAAATGCCGGCGAATTTGAAGGCGACGAAAAACAGGATGACCGGTAACAGGTCGAAGAGAAATTTCATGAAGTCTCGGCTTGGGGCTTCGGAGGTTTCCGCCCCCGGCGCAAAGGCCGGGGCGCAAACCCGCATTATATTTCAAAGGGCCAGCTTCAACTTCGCTTCGACCTCGATTTGTCCCGCTTATTTGACTCGCTTATTTGACGATGTCGATGCGCTTCACGTCGATATCGTTCGGCTTCATACGGTGGGTGTCCACCTCGCCAGTGATGCGCACCAGCGTCTCCGGGGTAATCTGCTGACCCTTCGGGAGGTATTTGTCGTCGAGTTCGATCTCGATCGTGCCGGATGGGTCCTGGGACGTGTAATGCTCGTGCTTGATCCGGTTGACAATGTGCCCTTCGATGACGGCCTCCATATCCTTCGGCGCCTTGAGCGCCTGCTCGACCGTCACGGCGCGCGGCATGACCGTAGGGACAGCCACGGTGCCTCCGGCCGTCGTGCCAGCTTGCGGCACGTTGATTTGCGCGTGTGTCGGCGCGCTAAGCATGACGCCGCCGGCGATCAGCGAGGCGGCGAGGCGGCGAGGGCGAGGCTAAGGCGGCGTTCGGATTTCTTGGACATGACGTGGGCTCCCAGTAAAAAGTCAGGTGGACGCAAGACTAAGGCCAGAAGTTGCCAATTGCCGGAGAAAGGCGTGAAATTCACGCCGATTCACCATGATTCAGCGGCGCGTGGCCGCTTTTTGAAAGCGGACGCCGTGGCGTCCGCTATGCAGAAGATTACCCTCAATCGTCTTTCGGCTTGTCGGACTTTCCCGCCTTGTCCTCGAAGTTCAGCGATGCGGAGTTGATGCAATAGCGCAGGCCGGTCGGCTGCGGGCCGTCCTCAAAAACGTGCCCGAGGTGGGCGTCGCAATTGTGACAGCGCACTTCCACACGCACCATGCCATGACTGTAATCGGCGATTTCGTCGATACCCGCGCCCTCAATCGGTTTGGAATAGCTCGGCCAGCCGCATCCGGCATCGAACTTCTCGGTCGACTCGAACAGCGGCGCGCCGCAGCACACGCAGCGGTAGGTGCCGTCCTTCCAGTGGTCCCAGTAACGACCGGTAAAGGCCCGCTCGGTCGCCGCGTGACGGGTGATCTGGTACTCGACGTCGTCGAGTTGAGCACGCCATTCGGCGTCGGTCTTTTCCACTTTGCTCATAGAAGTCTCCTGGGGGGCGCCAGCACGGCGTTGGCCACCGTGCGTCGCATACGTTCAGCTGGATTCAAAGGGGTGCAAAAGGGTTCGGTGCGTCAGGTAGCGAATGTGGGGACGAAACCCGGCTTTGCAACGGGCGTGTGTAGCGCCCGGCTGCCCTGCCGAACTCATAAGTTCAGGACGAGCAGCTCACTTCCAACTGACCGGCCCAGTCCGGGGGCAACTCAGCGTAGCGCTCGAATTCGGGTTGTTCGTCGTACGGACGCGAAAGCACCTTGAGCAGCGTGTCGACCTCGGAGAAGTCCTTCTCGTTCGCGCGACGAATGGCGACTTCCGCCAGATGGTTGCGCAAGATGTACTTCGGGTTGACGAGCCGCATTGCCACGGCACGTTTTGCGTCGGTGCTGGCCTCATGACGCAGACGCGCGCGGTAATCGACCGCCCACGCGTCGAATCCCGGACGGTCGACGAACATGTCGCGCAGCGGGGCGTCCGCGTCGGGGTTGTCCAGTTCAAACGTCGCGAGCGTGCGGAACAGATGCGTGAAATCGACGCGCCCTTCGTGCATCAGCTTGAACAGGCGGTTGATGAGCGCCTCGTCGTCGGCATGCGACTCGCGCAGGCCCAGCTTGGCGCGCATGCGCAGGTCGATTTCTTCGGCAAAGCGTGTTTTGAAAACGGGCAGCACCGATTTCGCCTGTTCGACGGCCGCTTCGCCTTCGCCGAAGAGCGGCAGCAGCGACTGCGCCAGACAGAACAGGTTCCAGTACGCGACGTTCGGCTGCGCCTGATAGGCGTAACGCCCCTGCGTATCGGAGTGATTGCAGATGTGATGCGCGTTGAAGCCATCGAGAAAACCGAACGGGCCGTAATCGATCGTCAGACCGAGAATCGACATGTTGTCGGTGTTCATCACGCCGTGGCAGAAGCCCACGGCCTGCCAGTGCGCCACCAACTCGGCCGTCGCGTCGCATACGGCGCTCAGCAGGGCGAGATAGGGATTGGCTTGCTCGCGGCAATGCGGATAGTGGTGATCGATCGTGAAGTCGGCAAGCTGACGCAAGGCGTCGTACCGATCGCCCGCCCAGAAGTGTTCGAAGTGGCCGAAGCGGATGAAGCTCGGCGACAGACGCGTGACGACCGCTGCGGTCTCGATCGTCTCGCGGCGCACCGGCGCGTCCGACCCGATCACGCACAGGGCACGTGTGGTCGGCACGCCGAGGTGGAACATGGCTTCCGAGCCGAGAAATTCGCGGATCGACGAGCGCAGCACGGCGCGTCCGTCGCCCATGCGCGAATACGGTGTGAGACCCGCGCCCTTGAGCTGAATCTCCCAGCGCCCGCCGGGGCCGTCCGATTCGCCGAGCAACAGCGCCCGGCCGTCACCCAATTGACCGGCCCACACGCCGAACTGATGCCCGGAGTAGACACTGGCGAGCGGATCGCCACCGGCCAGCGGCGCGTTGCCCGCGAACGTGGCAAGGAATTCCGGATCGCGCGCGGCGTCCGCCGACCAGCCGAGAAGACGCGCGGCATCGGCGGAGAAGCCAACGAGGTAAGGCGCGGGGAGGGGCTGGGGCGGCAGACGGGTAAAGAACTCCGGGCCGAGCGTCGCGAAACGGTTCGCCAACGGTAGCGGTCCGAACGGTTTGAGCGAAGCGGAAACAGTGGCGGAGCGGTCGCTAGCCGGCATTGGGGACGTTCCTGATGGTGAACAAACATTCTACTTGAGGTGCCCGTTGCTTGCTGCCAGCTTGCGTACACTGGCGGGGCGTCGCGCGTGTTGCGCCGCACAAGCGATGAGCGTTGACCGGGCGAGCGTGCACGTCAAGAATGATTTCCGAACACGGGCTTCGGATTGCCACTTTTCAAGCGGTCGCTGTTCAGTCTTTCCCTTGTTGTTCCCCGACGTATCCCCGTAATTCCGGTTTTCCGACTTTTCTGGAGATTCGACGTATGGCAACACCGCTCCTCGGTCAGATGATGGCCGCGCCGCTCCTGATTTCCTCGCTGCTCACGCATGCCGCCCGCCACCACGGCGACACCGAGATCGTGTCGCGCCGTGTCGAGGGCGATATCCATCGCTACACCTGGCGCGACGCCGAGCAGCGCGCGCGTCAACTGGCTCAGGCCCTGCGCCGCCTGGGCGTGAGCGACGGCGAGCGCGTGGGCACGCTGGCATGGAACGGTTACCGGCACCTCGAGTTGTACTACGCCGTCTCCGGCATGGGCAGCGTGGTGCATACCGTCAATCCCCGGCTGTTCCCGGAGCAGATCGCCTACATCGTGGAGCATGCCGAAGACCGTTACGTCGCGTTCGACATCAACTTCCTGCCGCTGGTCGAAACCATCGCGCCGTTGTGCCCGGGCGTGCAGGGCTGGATCGCGATGACCGATGCGGCCCACATGCCTGCGTCGAATTTACCGTTGCTTTGTTATGAAGACTTGATTGCCGCCGAGAATGGTGACTTCGCGTGGCCGTCGATGGACGAGAATACGGCGTCCGGGCTTTGCTACACGTCGGGCACCACGGGCAATCCGAAGGGCGTGCTGTACAGCCATCGCTCGACGGTGCTGCATGCGTTCGGGGCGTCGCTGCCCGATGCCATGAGCATGTCGGCGCGCGACGCCGTCCTGCCCGTCGTCCCGATGTTTCATGTGAATGCGTGGGGACTGCCATACTCCAGCGCGCTCACCGGCGCGAAGCTGGTGTTCCCCGGCAAGGATCTCGATGGCAAATCGCTCTACGAACTCTTCGAAGCCGAGGGCGTGACGTTCTCGGCGGGGGTGCCCACGGTCTGGCTTGGGCTGCTGACGTACGTGAAATCGATCGGGGCCCGTTTTTCGACGCTGGAACGAACGGTCATCGGCGGTTCCGCTTGCCCGCCTGCCATGCTGCAATCGTTCGAAAAGGATTACGGCGTTCGCGTCATCCATGCGTGGGGCATGAGCGAAATGTCGCCGCTCGGCACGTTGTGCCACCTTCGCAAGCATCATCGCGAATTGCCCGAGTCGGAGCAGCAGCACATTCTGGAGAAGCAGGGGACGGCCATCTACGGCGTCGATCTGAAGATCGTGGGGCCCGATGGCGACGAGTTGCCGTGGGACGGTAAGGCATTCGGCGATCTGCACGCGCGCGGGCCCTGGGTGCTCGAGCGTTATTTCCGCTCGGACGCATCGCCGTTGATCGACGGCTGGTTCCCGACCGGCGACGTGGCCACCATCGACCCGGAAGGCTACGTGCAGATCACGGACCGGAGCAAGGACGTCATCAAATCCGGCGGCGAGTGGATCAGTTCCATCGACGTCGAGAACGTGGCCATGGCGCATCCGGAGATTCACGAAGCCGCGTGCATTGCGATTCGTCACCCCAAATGGGAGGAGCGACCGTTGCTGGTGGTGGTGCGCAAACCCGGCTCGACGCTCAGCCGTGAGGACGTGCTGGCGTTCTATCAGGGCCGCGTCGTGAAATGGTGGATTCCGGACGACGTGGTTTTCGTCGACGAGATTCCGCATACGGCGACGGGCAAGATGCTCAAGCTCAAGTTGCGGGAAAAATTCCGCGATTACAAGGCGGCGACGTGACGTTTCCGGTTTGAAGGCGACGTGCGCCGCAGACCGGATCGGAATCTTCCGACTCAGCGATGCTCGTCGTCCGAAATGCAGCACTGACGCCGTTTTGCGGGCGATAACGGGCCGTTCGCGGCGGTACGTCCCCTCTATAATGTCACCCTGAATTTCCCCCGATGCGGCGCTTGCGCCGCGTCTTTCATTGGCTTCCCGAAGGAGACGCAGTGCATCTGCTGAGTGCCACCGCCGGCCTCGTCCTGGTGAACGGCGTGAGCTACGGCTTGCTGCTTTTCATGCTGTCGAGCGGTCTCACGCTGATTTTCAGCATGCTCGGCGTGCTGAACTTCGCGCATGCCAGTTTCTACATGCTCGGCGCGTACTTTGCTTATGCGTTATCGGGCGTGGTCGGTTTCTGGGCTGCGCTGATCGTCGCGCCGTTAGTGGTCGGCGCCGCGGGCGCGGTGTTCGAGCGCGTCGTCCTGCGACGTCTTCGTGCACGCGGTGCCTTGGCGGAATTGCTCGCCACATTCGGGCTGGCCTATATCGTGGTCGAGCTGGTGCAGCTCGCATGGGGGCGAGGGCCGGTCGACTATGGCGTGCCCGCAGCTTTCGAAGGCGTTCTCGTTCACTTGGGCGGCATTGCGGTGCCGGCCTATCGTCTGTTCCTGATGGGCCTTGCCTGTGCGATTGCGTTGCTCGTCTGGGTGGCATTTCGTGCGACACGTGCCGGACTGATCCTGCAGGCGGCGCTCTCGCAGCCGGCCATGACGCAGGCGCTCGGATACGACGTGCCGTCTCTGTATACGGGGGTGTTCGCGTGCGGCGCGGCGCTGGCCGCCCTTGCCGGTGCGGCAGGTGGCAATGTGCTGGTGACGGAGCCGGGCATGGCCGCGACGGTCGGCAGCGTGGTGTTCGTCGTCGTGGTCGTCGGTGGGCTCGGTTCGCTCGGCGGCGCGTTCATTGCGTCGTTGCTGATCGGGTTACTGCAAACCTGGGCGGTGACGAGCGACGCAACACTGGACCAATGGTTGTCGCGCGGTGGGGCCGGTGACGCTATCTCACCCCTGTCGTTCCTCTCGCCCTTATCCCATCTGAGCGTTGCGCAACTGGCGCCGGCCGTCCCCTATCTGCTCATGGTGGCGGTGCTGTTGTGGCGGCCGCGCGGGCTATTCGGTGTGAGGGAGGGGTGATGGACGAGGTGATCGTGAACGCGCCGCATGCGCCGCACGCGAGTCCTGCGTCGTGGCGCGGCCGGGTCGCCGTGTGGTCGGCCTTCGCCGCCATCCTGTGTGTGGCCCCATGGTGTTTCCCGTCCGACGCGGCGCTGACCCTGATGACGCAAATGGGGACGGCCGCGATTCTTGCGCTCTCCTTCAACCTGCTGCTCGGCTCGACGGGCCTGCTTAGCTTTTGTCATGCAACTTACGCGGGCATCGGCGCGTATGCCGGTGTGTGGTGCATGAATCGCATCGGCATTCACGGGTTGCCGGTGTCGATGGCGCTCGTGCCGTTCGCGGGGGCGCTGGCGGGGGGCGTAGCGGGGGCCACGCTCGGGTACGTCACGACGCGTCGCGCCGGCATGACGTTCGCCATGATCACACTCGGGGTGGCCGAGCTTGTCTGGGTGATGGCCGCGATGCTGCCCGAGTGGTTCGGCGGCGAGCGCGGCATTCCCACCGACCGCACGCTTGGTGCTGCATGGTTCGGTGTGACGTTCGCGACGCAACGCGAAGTCTATGGACTGGTCGCTTTCTGGTTGTTCATTTCTGCGGGCATGATGTTCGGCGTAACACGCACGCCGCTGGGATTTCTGGCACGCGCCGTGCGCGACAACCCGGTGCGGGTCGCATTCCTTGGCCAGTCGCCTGCCGCTGTGCGATACCGCATGCAGATCCTCGCGGCCGCGTTTGCCGGGGTGGCCGGGGCGTTGGGCGCAATGAATTTCGAACTGGTGAGCGCCGACACATTCAGTCTGGAGCGCTCGGGTATTGTGCTCGTCTTCACGGTGCTGGGCGGGGCGTCGTATTTCGCCGGGCCGATGCTCGGGGCTGTCGTTGGGGTGTTTGCGACCGTCGTGCTCGCCACGATAACCCGGGCATGGCAACTCTATCTCGGTCTGGGATTTCTGGTCGTCGTGGTGTTCGCGCCGGGTGGCATTGCGGGCCTGCTGGCGGCGCATTGGCAGGCATGGCGTGACGGTGCGCTTCGCAAGCTTTGGAAGCCCTATGCAGCCTTATGGGCGGGTGGCGCGCTGACGCTATCTGCTGGCGTCGTGATCATAGAAACGATCTATGACGCGCGACTTGCCGTCGATGGTGTGTCGACCGGTGGGCTGACCCATCGTCTGGGCGTGGGCGCGTGGATGCTCGCTGTCGTTGCGGGTCTGGCGGGCGGGGCGATCCTGACGTTTGCAGGGCGTCGTTTGCGCCGCAAGGTCGGCGACGCCGCGGTGACGGTGGAGGTCCTGCGATGAGTCCATTCGTCATGCGGGCGGGTCCAACGGCGACCCCGGCACAGGCGTTGAGCGTTCGGGGGGTCGGTAAAGCGTTCGGACGGACACAGGTGCTGAGTGGGGTCGATCTCACGCTCTCGCCCGGTGAGCGGCTCGCCATCATTGGCCCCAATGGCGCAGGGAAAAGCACGCTCTTCGATGTCATCACGGGAAGAACGCGCCCCGATAGTGGGCGTGTGCTGATGCACGATCGCGATGTAACTGGCCGCCGGCCCCATGTCATCAGCAGACTCGGGTTATCGCGCAGCTTCCAGACGTCGCAATTATTCGGCCAGATGAGTGTGATCGACCATTTGCGGTGTGCCGGTCTTTGGACGAGCGGCCATCGTTATACGTTCTGGCGGCGTATGCGCGGTCTCGACGATGTGACCCGACGCAGCGAAGCGTGGCTCGAACGTCTTGGACTGGAGGCTCGGCGCGATGTGCCTGCGGGGGCGTTGAGCTACGCGGAGCAGCGTGTGCTGGAGGTCGGTTTGTGCGCGGCATCGGCGGGCGACGTGATGTTGCTCGACGAGCCGACCGCCGGCATGAGTCAGTCGGAGTCTGCGCGCATGGTGTCCCTGATCGCCGAACTGAGCCGTGGGCGCTCGCTGCTCATGATCGAGCACGACATGCACGTCGTATTCTCGCTCGCCGACCGAATCGCGGTGCTGGCGCGTGGCGCCGTGATCGCGTGCGATACGCCTGACCGGATTCGTACGCATCCCGACGTCCGGATGGCGTATCTCGGCGAATTCGCGGATCGATTCGACGTCGACGCAACGAGCGAGGGCCGCGATGCTTGAGTTGATCGACGTCAGAGCCGGTTATGGCGGCAGTCGCGTGTTGCACGGCGTGACGATGCGGGTCGCGCCGGGCGAGATTGTGGCGGTGCTTGGGCGCAACGGGGCGGGGCGCTCCACGCTGGCTCGCGCCATCATGGGGCAGGTGGCCCGCGAGGGAGACATCCGCTGGCACGGGCAAGCGCTGAGCGCACTGGCGTCACATCGGATCGCCAGACTGGGCATTGGCTACGTGCCGGAGACGCGCGATGTCTTC
The DNA here is from genome assembly GCF_000972785.3 of Pandoraea oxalativorans. Taxonomy (NCBI): domain Bacteria; kingdom Pseudomonadati; phylum Pseudomonadota; class Betaproteobacteria; order Burkholderiales; family Burkholderiaceae; genus Pandoraea; species Pandoraea oxalativorans. Next base: position 3,088,894 of record NZ_CP011253.3, on the reverse strand, counting down.
GGGCCGCTGACCGTCCTCCAGAATTTGCAACTTGGCCAGCGCGCCGTGAAGCAACGGACTGGCGCGGGTGTCGCCAACCGGACGATGACTGTGGCGCAGGCCTTTGAGCGCTTTGAGGAGCTGGCGCCGCGTCGCGATGCACCGGCCGCTTCGCTATCGGGGGGGGAGCAGCAGTTGCTTTCTCTATGTCGGGCCATGATGGCCGGACCGGATTTGTTGATCGTCGACGAACCGACCGAGGGACTCGCGCCGCGCGTGGTGGCGCGCATTGGACGGATTCTCACGGATCTGCGAGCGACGGGCGTCGCCATCTTGTTAATCGAACAGAAGCTCTCGCTAGCGCTGAGCTGTGCGCAGCGCGTTGCCGTCATGGGGCGCGGCGCACTGGTCTTCGAGGGCGCCCCGGAGGCGCTTGCGGCCGCGCACGAGATCCGTCGCGAATGGCTTGAGGTGTAGCGCTGCGCTAGAATCGGATGATCGTCTTGCCGCAGGTTGCGGGATCGCGGCCCCCCCAACGACGCCAACACTATAAGGAAAGAGACAAGGATGAGCACGGCTTATGAGGTTCGAGACGGCGTGGCCGTCATCACGCTGGAGAATCCCCCGGTCAATGGTCTGGGGCATGCAACGCGTGCTGGCATCGCGCAAGGGCTGACGCAAGCCCAGTCGGACGCACAGGTCCGTGCCATTGTGCTGATTGGCGGCGGCAAAGCGTTCTCCGGCGGCGCCGATATCCGTGAGTTCAATACGCCGAAAGCCACGCAGAGTCCGCTGCTCGTCGACGTGATCAATGCGCTCGATGCGTGCACCAAACCGGTCGTCGCGGCGGTGCATGCGGTCGCTATGGGCGGTGGTCTGGAACTGGCGCTCGCTTGCCACTACCGCGTGGCGTTGCCGGGGGCGCAAATTGCCTTGCCGGAAGTGAAGCTGGGCCTGCTCCCGGGGGCAGGCGGCACACAGCGCCTGCCGCGTGCTATTGGCGTCGCGCGTGCGCTCGACATGGTCGTGACGGGACGCGTCGTGAAGTCCGAAACGCTCGTCGGTACGCTTTTTTCCGAGGTTTTCGAGGGCAATCACGAGGATTTGCTGGCGGGCGCCATCGCGTCCGCCAGTGACGTGGCCGACGCCGGGAACGCACTGCCGCGATTGCGCGACGTTGCGATCGAAGACGCCGACGGCTCGGCGCAATCGGCCATCGACGCTGCACGAGACAAGGTGCAGCGCGAGCAACCGCATTTTCCGGCGCCGCATAAGTGTGTGGCGGCAGTCGAAGCGGCGTTGCAGCGTCCGTTTGACGATGGCGTCAAATTCGAGCGCGAGTGTTTCGTCGCACTGGTGAGTTCGCCGGAATCGAAGGCGCTGCGTCATGCGTTTCTCGGTGAGCGCGCGGCCGCAAAAATTGCGGACGTGCCCGACGATACGCCGGTGCGCAGCATTGAACGCGTAGCTGTCATCGGCGCGGGAACGATGGGTAACGGCATTGCGATGACGTTTGCCAATGCGGGCATTCCCGTTACGCTGGTGGATACGACCGAGGCCTCGTTGGCGCGCGGCGTCGAGGCCATGCGCAGCAACTACGCCCGGGCCGTCACGCGCGGCAAGCTGTCGGCCGACGAGGCGGAGAAGCGGCTGGCACGTATTCACGGCAGTACCGATTTCGCATCGGTGGCCGACGCCGATCTGATCGTCGAAGCCGTTTTCGAAGACATGGCGATCAAGCAGGTCGTTTTCCGCGAACTGGACAAGGTCGCCAAGCCCGGCGCAATTCTGGCATCGAACACCTCCACGCTGAATCTCGACGCGCTGGCGCAAACCACTTCGCGCGCGGCGGACGTCGTCGGCATGCATTTCTTCAGCCCGGCGAACGTCATGCGCCTGCTCGAAGTCGTGCGCGGCGCGCATACGGGCAAGGATGTGCTGGCTACGGTCATGAAGCTCGCGAAGCGTATCGGCAAGCTGGCCGTGGTGGCGCGCGTGTGCGACGGCTTTATCGGCAACCGCATGCTCGAACCGTATTTCAAGCAATCGCAGTGGATGGTCGAGCAAGGCGCGACGCCTGCGCAGGTGGACGCCGCCATCGAACGTTTCGGCTTCGCGATGGGCCCGTTCCGTACGAGCGATCTGGCGGGCAACGATGTCAGTTGGGCGATTCGCAAGCGCCGTTACGCCGAACAACCGGGGATCGTATATCCGAAGATTGCCGACGTGCTTTGCGATGCGGGGCGTTACGGTCAGAAGACGCACGCCGGCTGGTATGACTATGCCGAGGGCGATCGTACGCCGCGCGAGTCGGCCAAAGTTGCACAAATGCTCGACGACTATCGCAAGACGAACGGCATAACGCCACGCGTCTTCTCTGATGACGAGATCGTCGATCGCCTCGTGTACGCACTGGTGAACGGGGGCGCGAGAGTGCTGGCCGACGGAACGGCGGCGCGCGCATCGGACATCGACATGGTGTATCTGAATGGCTACGGTTTCCCACTGTGGCGCGGCGGTCCGATGCTCTACGCCGATACGGTCGGACTCGACAAGGTGCTCGCACGTGTGAAGACGTTCGAAAGTGGCGAGCACGGCGAGGACTGGACTCCCGCCGCACGACTGGTCGAACTGGCCGAAGCCGGGAAGCGTTTCAACGGCTAAGGCAGAGGTGTGACATGAAGCCAATGGACGAAGTGCTGCTCGTGATCGACGTGCAGAACGATTTCATGCCGGGCGGTGCGCTGGCGGTTCCTCATGGGGAGGAGGTGGTCCCGGCGATCAACGCGCTGGCGAGTCAGTTCGCTCACGTGGTGATCACGCAAGACTGGCATCCGGCGGCGCACGTGTCGTTTGCGGAAAATCATTCCGGACGTCAACCGTTCGAAACGATCACGTTGCCGTACGGCGAGCAGGTGTTGTGGCCAGCCCATTGTGTTCAGAACACACAGGGCGCTGCGATACATGCGGATCTGCATCTTCCGCATGCGCAGGCGGTGGTGCGCAAGGGCTATCAGACGAGCGTCGACAGCTATTCGGCGTTTCTTGAAGCCGACCGCAAAACGCCGACCGGCCTCGCAGGCTATTTGCGCGAGAAGGGCGTCAGGCGCGTACATTGCGTGGGACTCGCGACGGATTTCTGCGTCGCGTGGAGTGCGCTCGACGCCAAAGCCGCAGGCTTCGACGCGTGTGTGATCGAACACGCGTGCCGCGCCATCGATCTGAACGGTTCGTTGGGTGCAGCATGGGCGACCTTGGCCGCCGCAGGCGTATCGCGTGAATAGACGCGAGTGGACGCGAGTAGACGTGAGTAGGCACGGTTGAACGCGCTTCGGCGCGATTGCAGGACCACCGATGAAAATCAGACGTCGCGCCGCATGGGCGACGTCGTTAGTTGAAGACAGGACGATGGACAAGTTTTGCCGAGAAGGCCAATGTGGCCGGAGTTCCCGATGAGTGCGCTGACCATTCGTTCGGGGTTTATCGATCATCTGGGCATCGAGTTGCTACGCGCCGAGAACGGCGAGTCGGAGTTGCGTCTGGACTTGTCGGCCAAGCATCTCAATAGCTGGGAGGTGATGCACGGCGGCGTCACGATGGCGCTGCTCGACGTTGCGCTGAGTACCGCGAATCGCAGCGTCGCACCGGAGGGTACCGGTGTCGTGACCATCGAAATGAAGACGAGCTTCATGCAGCCCGGTTCGGGTGAAATGCGTGCGTTCGGCCGATTGTTGCATCGCTCGACGACGATGGCGTACTGCGAAGGTGAGGTGCGAGATGCCAACGGCAAGCTCGTCGCCAAGGCGATGGGCACATTTAAGTATCTGCGTCGTTTGGCGGTCGGACGGAAAGTGCACGAGCAACGCCTGCCGGGCGAGCCAAGCGGGGATTGAGTCGGGCGGGGATCGCCGGACGTAACCGAAGCCGGAGGCACCTCAGCCTGACGGCCGGGTCATCGGTTCACGTAATGCAGTCACGTATTGCATCGACGGAACGCAGTCACGTATTTGATGCATGCCAATCATGCGGAGGAAGTCTCATGACGATCAATCGCCAGATTTTGCTGGTCTCCCGCCCGACGGGGGAAGCCACGCTCGACAACTTCCACCTTGCCGCCCCTGAGCTGCCCGAGCTGGGCGACGGGCAGGTGCTGGTGCGCAATTTCTACCTTTCCCTCGATCCGTACATGCGTGGCCGGATGAGCGACGCCAAGTCGTACGCACCGCCGCAGCCGCTCGATACGGTGATGATCGGTGCGACCGTGGGCGAGGTGATCGAGTCGCGAAATCCCGACTGGCAACCGGGCGATGCCGTGACGGCCATGTTCGGCTGGCAGGAGTACGGTATTTCGGACGGCAGCAATCTGCGTCGCCTTCACGACGCGAGCGTGCCGATGAGCGCCTATCTCGGTGCTGCCGGTATGCCAGGGGTGACGGCCTGGTACGGTTTGAACCGGATCATTGCGCCGAAGGCGGGCGAGACGGTCGTGGTGAGCGCGGCGTCCGGCGCGGTGGGTAGCGTTGTCGGGCAGTTGGCCAAGCGGGCAGGATGTCGTGTGATCGGCATCGCCGGTGGCGAACAGAAGTGCACATACGTCGTCGACACGCTAGGCTTCGACGCGTGTGTCGATTACAAGGCGGGCAACGTCTACGAAGCATTGCGTAACGCTGCGCCCGACGGCATCGACGGATACTTCGAGAACGTGGGCGGCGAGGTGTTCGACGCCGTGATGCGCAACCTCAACGCGCATTCGCGCATCGCGCTGTGCGGCATGATCGCGGGGTACAACGGCGAGCCGATTCCGATGAAGTACCCGTCGCTGCTGCTCACGCAACGTGTGAAGCTCGAAGGCTTCATCATCATGGAACACCTGGATATCTGGCCGCAGGCGCTCAAGGAACTGACCGAAGCGATCTCGGCCGGTGAGCTGCGTTACCGCGAGTCGATGACGCAGGGCATTGAAAGCGCGCCTGCGGCATTCCTCGGCTTGCTCAAGGGCGAGAACTTCGGCAAGCAGATCGTGCGGTTGGTGTGATGGGAAGTTGCTTTAATTTCGCGAGTATCCCTGAATTTCAGGACTATTGTGCTTTTCTCACTTTGCATTGACTAATGCAGTTGGCACAATATCCGGATATTGACCCGATAAGCCGCCCGAGCGGTATCCGCTATTGTGACCACTGCTGCCAATCCGTCTTCCGAATCTACGGCTAGAGCCTTCGTGCCGGAAACGCGCTTCGGAAATTGGTTTCTGAAGACATATACGTGGCGTCATCATGTGCTTCGTGTCGCCATTGAAGACTTGTTGCGACTTTCGCACGGCGGCATTCCTGCAGGGCCGGTCGTGCTCGATGCCGGATGCGGCCACGGACAGTCGTTGCCCCTGCTGGCACGCTATTTTTCCCCCTCCCGTCTGATCGGCTTCGACTGTTTCAAGCCAGCGCTTGTGGACGCAGAAGCGCATGCTCGCGCTACCGGGACGCACGTTGAATTGCAGGCAGGAGATTGTTCTGCGATTCCCTTGCCGGACGCGAGTTGCGACGTCGTTTTTTGCCATCAGACGTTCCACCATCTCGTGTACCAGGAAGCTGCGCTCGCCGAGTTTTACCGGGTGCTCAAACCGGGTGGGCTACTTTGCTTTGCAGGATCGACGGAGGCGTACATCCGCTCATGGGTGATTCGCCTGTTGTTCCGTCACCCCATGCATGTTCAACGCAGCGCTGGGGGGGACCTTCAGATGATTCGCGAGGCGGGTTTTGCATTTGACGACAAGAACGTCTCTTATCCGTATTTGTGGTGGAGCCGTGCGAAGGACTTTGGCCTGCTTGAACGGTTGAGACTGCAACGTCGTCCGGCGTTCGGCGAGCGCGAAGAAACGCTCGTGAATGTCGTGGCGAGAAAGCCTATCGCCTGACGACGCTTTCAGACCTGCGCCAAGGTCAGGCTACCGTAGGTGCCCCCAAAGCCAAACGTATTGATTAGCGCGCTGGCGGTGCGGCCCGTACGCGTATCCACGACGATCGGATAGGGGGCAGTTTGCGGCGCCAGTTGATCGATATTGGCCGCTCCTGGCACGAAATTCTCCTGCATCGACCAGACGGCGCACGCAATTTGCATGGCACCCGCTGCGGCTACCGTATGCCCGGTTAGCGCTTTGATCGAGGTAATCGGAGGAAGGTCGTCAGGGGAGCCGAACGCGAGGGCCAAAGCTTCTAATTCGCCGATATCCCCATCGACTGAGCCGTTCGCGTGCGCGCTTATGAAGCTGGGGGGACGTCAAGGTCCTTGCATGCCGCCTTGACGACGCCGGACATTGCCTCCCTGTCGACGGCGAAGGCGCGTGAAGCGCGTGTCGCCGCACCTACCCCCTTCACTTCCGCGAGCGGACGCGCTCCCCGGGCTGCGGCATGGGTCAATGTCTCCAGCACCACGATACCGGCACCGCCGCCGAGGACAAAGCCATCCCGGTGTGCGTCGAATGGACGCGAAGCACGGGAGGGTGTCGCGTTGTGTCCACGGGACAATACGCCCATTGCATCGAAGCATAGCGCCGCTCCCCAAGGCGCCTCTTCGCTTCCTCCGGCGAGCATGACGTCTTGGCGCCCAAGACGTAGCAGATCGACGGCATGCCCAATGCAATGAATCGAGGTCGAACACGCAGAGGAAATGGCGTAGCCGACGCCGCGCAAGTCGAACAGCGCCGAAATCGCAGCCTGCGCCGTACTCGACATGGCACGGGGCACTACGTAGGGCAGCACGCGTGAAGCGCCACTTTCCCGCGCAGTATCCAAAGCCTCTTCAAAGTCCTTCATTGCGCCTGTGCCGGATCCGACGACGACACCACATCGGTCGTTCGCGAGCGACTCGCAGCTGAGTCCGGCGTCGGCGACTGCGCTGAGGGCTGCATGGCAAGCGTAATTCGCCGTGTCTCCCATGAAGCGCCGGAGCTTACGCGGCAGCGCCGCATCGTCGAGAGAGCCGACGCGAGGTCGCCCCGTGACCGTCGAGCGTAAGTCATGCACGACATAATCCGACGCCTCATGCACGCCGCTCGTCTGAAGACGAAGTGCGTCGACGATGATGTCGCGCGAATGACCCACGGCGGACACCATGCCAATACCGGTAATGACCACCCGATGCAGTCCGTCGGCGCGAAGAAAGGTGGACATCAGAGGCGGCGCAGTTCGAGATTGATATCGCGAATGAGCGTATCCACCCATCGGTTGTAGTTGGGATGGATCATCGGCGTATTGGCCGGGAGGGCCGAATTGAAATCGTCACGGCGCGTCGGCGCAGCATTGGTGCCGGAGAGTTGGTACTCCAGGTTGGTGCTGTCGCGATAAGTCACCGAATATGCGGTTTCGCTGTATTTGATCATGACTGACGCGTAGTGCTTGTTGCGCACGTTGATCGAGGCGACTAGTTCTCCAGGCTGTACTTCACTGATGGTCCAATCATGGACGGCGGCACCCCGTGCGATGGCGCCTCGCACTTCACCCAGTGAGGGTGTCTTTCCGCTGCCCGAGATGATCGCGATGTTGTCGCGAGGCACGATGGGCACTGCCGGGCGTGCGGCTTGGGCTGTCACTCCGAAGAGCGCCGTGGTTGAGAGAGCAACTGATGCGATGAGCAAGCGGCGACGAGTTTGCATGATTTCTCCGTTTTGATCGAGTGTTGTTGCATCCGGGGCAAGGCCCAGGGCGACGGGTACCGATGGCGGTCCGACTTGACCCTGTGCTCCGGCGTTCATCCGACGAACTGCTGAAAGATCAGTGACGTATTGATGCCACCGAAAGCGAAGTTGTTGCTCATCACGCGCTGAGCTTGCAGCGCCTGTCCATGCGCTCCTGCAATGTGATTGAGCGTGGCGCACGCCGGATCCGGCGAGTCCAGATTGAGCGTGCTGGCGAACCAGTTGCGCCGCATCATTTCGATGGCCCACCACGCCTCGACGGCGCCACATGCACCAAGCGTGTGGCCGAGGTAGCTTTTCATTGCGCTGATCGGCACATCGCTGCCAAAGATGTCCGAAGTGGCCTTGGCCTCGGCAATATCACCGCGATCAGTGGCGGTGCCATGCGCACTGATGTAATCGATGGCATCCGGGTCGAGGCCTGCGTCGGAAAGTGCGAGTTGCATGGCACGCGCCATGGTGACTGCGGTTGGCTGTGTGACATGGTTGCCATCCGATGTGCAACCGAACCCGACGATTTCCGCGAGAATCGTCGCGCCGCGCGCTTGCGCGTGTTCCAGCGATTCGATCACCAGGGTGGCCGCGCCTTCGCCAACGACAAGACCGTCACGTGCGGTATCGAACGGACGTGGTGTCAGCTTCGGCTCATCGTTGCGCGTGCTGGTCGCGTACAGCGTATCGAACACTGCGCTGCCGGGGCCCGAGAGTTCTTCGGCACCGCCCGCAAGCATGGCTTTCACGCGGCCGAAGCGAATCGCCTCATAGGCGTAGCCGATGGCCTGACTACCCGAGGTACATGCGCTCGACGTCGGGATGATGCGACCTTGCAGTCCGAAGTGCACGCCGATGTTGACGGCGGTCGTGTGCGACATCATCTGGATGTAGCTGGTCGACGTAACACCGGCCATCGATCCTGTGTCGACCATGACGCCGAACGCATGGATAGGTGCAATGCTCCCCGACGACGAACCATAAGCAACCCCGATATCCGCCGGGTCACAGGCGCTGATATCGAGCGATGCGTTTGCCAGTGCATGTTCTGTTGCGCGCAGCCCGAGTTGCGCGACGCGTCCCATCGAGCGCAACTGTTTGCGCGGCCAATGAGGTGGCGGCGCAAAGTCCTCCACCGGACAGGCGAGACGACCATGGAGCATCTCGAAATAATCCCATTCGGGCATCCGGCGGACCGCGTTCCGGCCGGCGCGCAGCGAGGTCTCGATATCTTCCCAGCGACTGCCGAGGGCAGTAATGCCACCATATCCTGTCACCACCACTCGGTTCATCAGACGATCCCTCCATTGACGCCGATGACCTGGCGGGTGACGTAACTTGCGCCGTCCGACATGAGGAAGGACACCACGTGGGCAACCTCGTCTGGCGTGCCGACGCGATTCATCGGCACCATGCGCAAGGCCTCATCCATGGCCACGCCCTCAAGCATGCCTGTGTCGACTAGCCCCGGCGCAACACAATTGACGGTGATTCGGCGTGAAGCCAGCTCGACAGCGAGCGCTTTCGTTGCTCCGATCAGGCCCGCTTTCGCTGCGCTGTAATTGACCTGTCCGCGATTACCCATGACGCCGGATACGGATGCCACCGTGACGACCCTCCCTCCGGCGCGAAGGCGCACCATGGGCATGGTGAGCGGATGTACGACGTTGAAAAAGCCGTCGAGACTCGTGTCGATCACGCTGTCCCAGTCGTCGTCGGAGAGCGCCGGGAATGCGTTGTCGCGAGTGATGCCCGCGCCGCAGACGATGCCGTAGTACGCACCGTGAGCCGTGACGTCGGCATCCAGCACCCGTCGGCAGGCGTCGCGATCCCGTACGTCGAATTGCAGTAAATGGGCGACGCCGCCTGCGGCGCGAATGTCTGCGACGGCGGCCTCCCCCGGGGCGACCTGTTCGCGGCAATGCACGCTGACTGAAAATCCGTCTCGCGCGAGACGTAAAGCAATCGCGCGCCCGATGCCCCGGCTACTGCCAGTGACGAGAACCCGGCGAATCATGTGAGATGCTCCAACAGGAATGCGGAAAAATCTTTGGGTTGATGGACTTTGAGCGTGGCGGTGACGACCGATTCGCCATCGCTTTCGACGTGACAGTCGTAAGCACCATTGCCGGTGTCGTCGCGTAATACACAGGTGGCATGAACGGATACCGGTCTGCCCCCGGGCAATGAGGTCACGGTCGCCTCCAGGCGACGTGTGCCAAGCAGGACGCCGGGCGCTGGCGGTAGTCCGCTTAGCCTGCGAGTCAGCGCTTCATGCGCGGCAATCGCCTGCGCCATGAGTTCGATCACGATGTGTACCGGCATATCCCCCTGGGCGTCTGCATACCAACCATGCATGTCCGGTGTTGCCTGAACACATATCGAATTGGCATCGTGTGCCGTCACGGCGTCGATCAGCAACATCGGTGCGCGGTGCGGCAGCAGTTCGCCAATGGGGGGCCAGCGATGAGAAGTGGCGGTCATGGCAGTTCGTACAACGTGTGTGAAAGCACGATGCTGACGTTGTTGCCTCCAAAGGCGTAGGCATTCGTCATTACGTGCCGTGGCGGGTGTCCGAGCGTTGTGCCCACGCGGGTGAGACGCAGTGCGCTGAGAGACGGGTCCGGCTTGCCGTCCCAGACATGAGGCGGCAGGCGACCATCGGCCTGAAGCGCAAGCCAGCATAGTCCGATACCGGTGGCGCCTGCGGCACCCAGCAAGTGTCCCGTCATGGCCTTGGTGCCGCTTACCCAGGTGTTTTCGCCGAAGCAGGTGTTCGTCGCGAGGCTCTCCATCGCATCGTTCTTTCGGGTGCCGGTGGCATGCAGATGCACATACTCGATGTCGGATGACGAGAGACGGGCGTTGGCGAGTGCTGCACGCATGGCATCGATTGCTCCACGCCCGTCCGGCGCGGGTGACGAGATGTGATGTGCATCGCTTGACTCGCCGATGCCGGAGAACACGATGTCGCCCGGCACCCGTGACATCAGGCAGAGCATCGCGCCTTCTCCGATGTTGATTCCATCGCGATCAAGGCTCATCGGACTTGTGAGGTCGCGAGATAGCGATTCGAGCGCGCCGAACCCGCCAAGGGTCAGTGCGCAAAGCGCATCGGCGCCCCCGGTGATGACGGCATCGCAGATGTCGTTGTCGATAAGCCTTCGCGCTGCACCAAACGCTTTTGCACTTGACGTGCACGCCGTCGAGATCGTATAGGCGGGGCCGAGCACGCCGAGTAGCGCCGCGACGAACTGGGCCGGGGCACCGAGCGCCTGTTGAAGATAGTGGTAGTTCGGTGGCAGGGCACCCATGCTCGTCAATCGATGCAGCGCAGCACCTCCCTCGTCAATGCCGGAAGTGCTCGTGCCGATCACCACGCCGATCCGAGCCGCACCGTATCTGGCGACATGGGCGGCGAGGACGGGGCGAAGGCGTTGCGCGGCGGCGACGAGCAGGCGATTGTTGCGGCAGTCGTATCGTTTTAGTTCAGCGGGGAGCGTGGGAAGCTCGTGATCCGCCAGACGCACGGCGCCCACGATCGGCGCGGGTGAAGTCGACAACGGATGCCAGTTCGCGTGCGCTCGCATACCCGTCGTGTCACCCGCGAACATCCGTGCGGAAATTTCGGGCAAGTCGTGACCCAGGGCGTTGATCATGCCCAGTGCGTGAAGGAAGAGGGGGGCCTTCATTTGCGAAGCTCCAGAGAACGCAGACTGTAGGGCGCAAGCAGAAGCGACACTGCAATGCCGGTGGTTAGCGTCAGACCGAATGCCCGTAGGCTGGGCATACCGCTAAAGGCGAGCAGACCGAATGAAAGCAATGTCGTGGCGGCGGACATCAGCGTACCGGCCACGGCAATGGCGGCCATGCGCGCATCGTTGCCGGCGCGAAGCTCGCCTTCGCGTAAAAAGATGGCGTAATTCACACCGACGCCGAGCACGAGCATCAAGCCCATCTGTGCGAACAAGGTGAGCGGCAGGCCCAGCTAACCGAATGTCGCAAACACGGTGGCGCTTGCGAGCAAAGTGGGGGTGAGTGTTGCAACCGCGCCCCGCCAACCGTAGCGGCGGGCGAGGAGTGCCATCACCACCGCGAGCGCAGCCGCGAACCACAGGCCGCTGGCTATGCGGTAACGGGCGAAGAGCGTCGAAACGGACGCAGCCTTGTCGACATAAGTGACGCCGGGGAGATCGCTTGCCAGGCGAGCGGCTGCACCGCCGTCACGCAGTCCCTGCGGGCGTACCAGGCTTGCAAACTGACCTGATGGGGGCGCGTTGCCGGATTGGGGCGTGGCGTCTACGCGTCCCATCCAGAGCATGCGCAGTGGGGTCGATCCCGGCCATGCCAGCCATGGGTCGACACGAAGCAATGGCGTCTTCTCTTCAGCGGCATACGCACTTGCATATTGCCGGGCGAAGTCGGGACGAAAGCCTGCGTCGGTCATCGCGGCGATAAGCGCCTGTGGTGTATCGAAATGCACTGCCCCGAGTAGCGCCCGATTGTCGAGCTGACGCTGCATGGACGGAACGAACTGCGATACGCCGGTCCAGCCAGTCAGGGGGGCGTTGTCACCACTGATGGCTTCGTCCAGTCGTGCGCCCAGACGTTCCTCCTGCCGGAGCAGCGCTTCCTCGCTGTCGGCCTGAACCAACCAGAACTGTGTCGCACCGTCGATACCGGTGATTCGTGCAATGGTGTCTTCCTGAGCCACCAACGAGGGGGCGCGTGAAATCAAATGGCGAACGTCGTCGTTCGAACTCAAGCGCCACCAGCCGGGTACGCATACGATCACGATCAGGCACCCTACGGCATTGCCGCGACGCCCGGCAAGGGCGTTTTGCCAGATCAGCAACCAGCGCTGTGCCAGCGCGATCACCTGAGCGCGAAGCGGTGGGACTTCCGACGGAAGAAACGCAGGCAACGCCCAGGTCACGAACACGTAAGACGATAACAATCCTGCGAGTGCGAACACCGCGATTTGACGCAAGGCCGGAAACGGGACGGCGCCGAGGATCGCGTAGCCGAGCACGCTCGTCGCAAGGGCAATGTGCAGGGCCGGACGAATCGCCGGCAGCACGCGGTGTGCGTTATCGCGGGTCAATCCGCCAACGCCGACGAAGTACTGAATCGCGTAGTCCACTGTCTCGCCGATCAATGCTGCCCCGAAGACGAGCGTCAAGAGGTGAAGCTCGCCAAATAGCACCAGCGTCGCGACAGCCGCAAACAGCGTGCCGAATGCCACCGTCGCCAGTCCCATGACGAGTACGCGAACAGAGCGAAACGCCCACAGTGTCAGCAGTGCAATGCCAAGCGTCGCCACGATGCCGATGCGATGCAACTCCATTTCTGCCTGAGAACGTGCGCTCGCGGCATGAAATACCGCACCGCTACGGAGCATCTCTACGCCGGGCGATACGTCCACGATTTGAGCCTGCGCTTGTTCAAAGGTCCGGATAACGCGCTGCTGCGTTGCGGCATCGAACGCGGGCCCCTGCGTTTGCAGCAGGACGAGTACCCAGGTCTTGCCCTCGTGACGGGCGCTCAACCAACCCTGATCCGGCAAAAGACGAAGTTGGCCGAACGGCAGGTGCGTCAGCCAGCGGTCGAGCCATCCGAAGGGGTCGTCTGCGGCGTCCGTGAGCGAGAAAGGGGAACTGCTGAGCGCCATCGGCGATTGTCGTGCGCCGATCTGTGACGTACTGCGATTCTGCGCCTGAAGGTCGGCCCGGTCTTGCGCGGTCAGTAACGCAAACCGGTGAGGCAGGTAAAAGTTCGAGAGAAACGATGGATCGACCGGCGGCACCTTGCCCTGAACGCTTGCGAAAGCGCCGCTCGCGCGTGCCAGCACGTCGAACCGTGCGGCGGCGGCACGCGCTGCATCGGCGTCGCTCGCGCCGATCAGGACCACGACTCGGTCACTGACGCTACCCGCAAGATGATCGACGGCCTGCTCCGCTACCGGGTTTCGTTCCGTCGCCGGAAGGAGCGATAACACATTGGTCTGTAGCGGAAAGTGGCGCACGACAAGCAGCCACGTGCCGAGCAGCACGAGGCTGACGACAAGGCCCAGGACGAAAAGACGTCGCAATAGTCGGCTGTTCGCAGTCATTCGACAGCTCTGAAGATGCGTTGCTCGCGCGCGTCCAGCTTGTCGGTCGTACGCACCTTATCGAAGTCCCATTTGACGGATTCTCCTCGCCGGGTCTCGAGCAGTACGCGTCTGATCACCGTGTCGCCGGTCAGCGTCAGACGACTGACCGCCTGAGCGATCTGCGGCTGCGTCGGCATGAGCGTCACGCTCCAGTGGCTCAGGGTTCCCGTGGTGGTGATGGCAAACTGCGAAGCCAGGCCGCTCGTATCCCCGCGCATGAAAGCGCTCGTCCATTCGTTGATCTGTTGCGTGATGGGAGAGCGTTGCGAGTCCAGCGACAGCACGTTGCCTTCCGCGTCAAGTCGGGCGTTTCGCTCACGCCCGTAGACGTAGCCTTGCGGTTGTGGCGTGTGCACTTGCCAGATGACCCCGTGCTCGCGCGCGAACACCAGAGAACCTTGAGTGACGGCCGGTGTCGTCAGCAGGGGAGAGGTTCGTGTCTGGACGAAGTGGGCGTTGATCACGCCAGTCGCGCCGACCTGCGCAAGAATGCATTGGAGCAGGATCAATTCGCTACCCGACGTCGACTGTGCCGTCGCGGACTGCGCCATCGCGATATTCGCCGGTAGTGAAATAGCGGTGCTCAGCAGCGCAGCCGCCAGCAAGCCGAGCGTGCGCCGAGTCAAACCGCGGCCCATGCGGCCTCCAGCTTTTCACGCACGACCGGAGGGCTGACAAATTGCATCTCGCCGTTGCGCGCGTCGACCGCGACCTGGAGCGTGTAGCCCTTGGTCAGGCGCATCTGGGTCTCGATGTCGTGAATCTCGTATGCAATGCGCAGGCGGTTTTCGTACTCGGTCAACGACGCCGTTACCCGCACACGTTGCCCGTAGCGTGCCGGACGCACGTATTTCAGATGGCATTCGACGATCGGCCACAGATATCCCGAGGCTTGCATCTGCGGATAGTCGTAATCGAAACGTCGCAGCAGTGCACACCGTCCGATTTCGAAGTATTTGACGTAGTGGCCGTGCCACGCGACTTCCATGACGTCTACGTCGTGGAAGGGGATTTCGATATCGGCACTTTCCTCGAGCCACGGCGCATTCGGCGAGCGTCTGCCGGTGACGTCATTCGTCATGAGGAAGATCGCCTCCGTCGGCCAGCCAGGTGCGCACGGCGCGCAGTTCATGTTCGAGGGCGCGATCTTCCTCGACAAATGGCGAACGGGTCGCAACGGCGTCGAGCCAATGGCGCAGGGCGCCCGGCAACCGACTCGTCTCGGGCGACATGCGTTCTCGCAGCGCCACTGCCTGCGCTACTGCGAGGGTGTGCGCAGCCGCAACCTGCTCCGTCAACATAAGAACGCGCAGACAATCGCGCGCGGCAATCGTACCCATGCTGACCTTGTCCTGATTGTGCGATTCGGTCGAACGCGAGAAGACGCTGGCGGGCATCGTGTGCTTGAGTGCTTCGGCGGCCCACGCCGACGCACCGATCTGAACGGCCTTGAAGCCGTGGTTGATCGGCGCTCGCGGCCCTGTCGCGCCGCTGAGGTTGCGCGGCAGGCCGTTGTTGAATTTCTCGTCGACTAGCAAGGCCAGTTGGCGGTCCATCAGATCGGCGATGTTCGCGACCGCTGTCTTCAGGCTATCCATAGCGAAAGCAATGTGACCGCCATAGAAATTCCCGCCGTGATGGACCTCCCCGGTTTCGGGGTCGATCAGCGGATTGTCGTTGGCACTGTTGATTTCGTTTTCGACATCACGGCGCACCCAACTGAGTGCATCGACAAGTACGCCGACGACGTGGGGGGCGCAGCGCAGCGAGTAGCGATCCTGAAGTCGGGCTTCCGGCGGTTCGGCGCTCCCGCTCAGATCCTCGCGGATCCACCGGGCGGCATCGCGCTGACCTTCGTGGGGTTTTGCATCGAAAAGCGTGGGGTGGAAATGCGCGGCGCGTCCGTCGAGTGCAATCGTCGTCAATGCGGTTAGCCGTGAGGCCAGACGGGCCAGGGAGCGGCTGCGCGCAAATGCGAGACTTGCCAGTGCGGTCATGACGGCCGTGCCATTCATCAGCGCCAGCCCTTCCTTCGGCGCCAGCATAATGGGGGTGCCGCCGGTCGCCGCCAATGCGTCGGACGCCAAACAGAGCCGATCGTCGTACTTGACTTCTCTCTCGCCGATCAGCGTTGCCGCGACATAGGACAGCGGCGTGAGGTCTCCGCTGGCGCCGACCGAACCTTCCGCCGGAATGCGCGGCAGAATGTCATGATCGAGCAGGTGGACGAGCGACGCGAGAAGCTCGGGGCGAACCGCCGAATATCCTTGCGCCAGCGATGCAAGTCGGCAGGCCAGCACGGCGCGTACTGCCTCATCGTCGAGCCATTCGCCCATGCCGCAGCCGTGGTAGCGGGTCAATTGCGCGGGCAGCGCTTCAATGAGTGCCATGGGGACATCGACGACACAGGCGTCGCCATACCCTGTCGTCACTCCATATACGGGATGGCCGGCGGCGAGATGCGCGTGCAGTGCGTCGACACCGCGACGGATACGATCCTGCCATGCCGGATCGGTCGAGAGCCGGGCGGTACGTGTGCGTTGTGCCAGTCCGACGATGTCTTCGACGACGAGGCGCGTGCCACCGAAAACGACCGCAGGCGATGCCCTGCGACGTGCGGCGGCATCCAGGCGCGCGCGGTTCGTCATGTCATGTGCGACGGTTCCCGCGCTGTCATCAGCGCCCGTTGGCGCGGTAAGGGAAGTCAAAGGAGTCGGCATTTGCATGATCATTTTGGCGACTTGCTGCGCCAGAAATCGAAAAAGTTGAACCAGTGCATCGGATACCGGCGGCAGTAGTATTCGAGGCGACTCGCATAGCGCTCGGCATACGTGCGTAACGACGCTTCGCGACTCGCGCGAGGCAATGTCACGATGTCGGCGAAAGCCTCGAAGTAGAGCCGATACGTGGTCCTATCTCTCAGGCAGAACAGCAGAAACACCGGGCATTCCAACAGCGCGGCAAGAATGAATGGCCCCTGAGCAAACGGGGCTGGTGCGCCGAGGAAGGGGGCATGGACGACACGTCCGCTGTCGCTGCTTGGCACGCGGTCCCCGACGATGACGAGCCAGTCGCCACGCTCGATACGTTCGCGCAGCATGATGGCCGTCGCCGGGCCGATGTCGTCGACTTCAATAAGATTCGCGGCAAAGTCGATGTTCGAACCCGCAAGCATCGCGCGGAATCGCTGCGCGTGACGCGTGTACACCACCGCGTGAATTCGGTCGATGCCGCGAGACCGCGCCAGGGCGCGAGTCATCTCCAGGTTGCCGAGATGTGAGCCGATCACGAGGGCGCCACGTGAATCGTTTGCTGCTGCGTCTAACGCGGCTGGATCGTCGATTTGAACGTGATGCTCCCCGAGCAGGCCGCGCCATGCGGCGAACTTGTCCAGCGCCGCGTTCGCAAACGCAGATAAATGCGCGAAGGTTCGCCAGAATGTCGGTTTGGGTAAGGCGATCTCCGGCGCCGCATTGCGCAGCCGTTGCTGATAGTCGCGCGAGGCGGCGCGGGCTTGCGTGTCCCTCAGTGCAAAGTAGGCGACGACCGGCACGAGGCATGCTCGCGCGGCACGCAGTCCGAAGCATCGGCACGCGAACGCCAACAGGCGCATGCCGAATAAGCTGCCGCGCTCGGGACGTCGCCACCACGGCAGCGAGCTGTCGGTCGACGCGCTTGCCGGTGCTTGCGTTCGGGATACGTCGACACTCGCGCGGCAACGAAGCGCACGCCATAGGAGTGCGGGAGCGCGTGGCATCATCCCGAACACCAGCCGCGTGTGCATCAAAGAGATGGCCACGTTGTCGCCAAACATCTGGAAATGCGATATCCCGTTTTTCGGGTACACCACGCGCGTTCGTTTGCTATGAACCGGTACGCCGCGCCAATACAGGCGCACCAAAATATCGGTGTCGAAGGCCATGCGCGACGGCGGTTGGTGGCGAGCCAGTAAGGCCGCAGTGGCCGCGAGCGGATAGACCCGGAAGCCACACATCGAATCGACAATATCGAACGACAGCGTCTCGACCCACACCCAGAAATGCGTGATGTAGCGGCCGTATAACCGCCCCCGGGGAACGGACGCATCGTAATGCGGTGTGCCGCAGATTACGCTTTGCGGACGTTGCCGCGCGTCTTCCAAAAAGGCCGGAACGTCCGCCAGATCGTGCTGGCCGTCGGCGTCGACTTGAAGCGCGTGCGTGTATCCGAGCGCGTGTGCGTGCCGCAAGCCGTGTGACACGGCACCGCCTTTGCCGAGATTGTGCGGTAGACGCTCAAGCACGACGGCTTCCGCGTGCCGTGCCTGAATCGCGTCGAGCACAGCGCGCGTGGCCGCATCGCTGCCATCGTCGACCAGCAAAACCGGCAGACGTTGCGCTACCAACGTATCGACGATACGGCCGATGTGCAATGGATGGTTGTACACCGGGATCAGCACGCACGGAACAAACGCCCGCAGCCCCTCGATGCCTGTCGTCATCGATTCATCTCCGGGGCGGGCGAGAAAGGCGCCGCGTAGCCCAGATACCCGCTCGCCGAGATGCCACGCGCACCCTCGTAACGATAATGAACACGTTGACGCGGGGAATCTAGCGTCAGCGTAAGTTCGAGCTGGGCGCCTGGCATGACAGGTGCCGAGAATTTGGCCTGTTGAACCGACGTCGGGCTATGGGTCACCCAAGCGTGCCGACTAGCGTTTCTGCTTGCATACTCAGTGGCAAAGCGCGACGCCCAGTCGAGCAATACGACCCCCGGCAACAAAGGCATTCCGGGGAAATGTCCTTCGAAGTGGGGCAGTTCGCGTGGGACGCGAAGCGCGATGACGACGCTAAGCGGTGCGGCCGCGCATGTGTCTGTGGCGTCGGCCTCGTCCAGGCGAACGCCTAAGACGGAAGGCGACCACGGTGTTGCGGGCGAGAAGCATGCCGCAACGTCGGCTGCGGTTCGCTTGCCACGTTCGTTGACCGGCAGTTCCGGCAGAAAGCGCCAGCGTCTGGGCAGCATCGTGGTGTCGAACGACCGCGCAAGCTCACCACGCAGTGTTTCGCGAACGGCCTTGAGCGACTGTGTTTTCCAGGCGAACGTGCCGATCTTACTCGGTACGACCACCACGGCCAGGCGCCCAGAGACGACAATGGCAGCGACGTCGTCAACCCACTCGTGACGGGTGAGCGTCGCCTCTACCGCAGGCAGTGCCAGACGTTTGCCTTCGATCTTGACGACGCGATCCAGGCGGCCCGTTAGCGTAAATGAGCCGTCGGCATGGATAGCGGCCCCGTCGTCCGTTCGCCACCATTGACCTGTGCCGACGCGCGGTGACCGGATTTCGAGCGCGCCCCCTTCGCCGATGCGGATATCGGTATCGTCGAGCGGCGTCCAGTGTGCCGCGAAGTCCTGCTGACGCCACGCGATACCGCCAGTTTCGGTGCTACCGAAGACTTCGACGGGAGCGAGCGCGTCAGGCGTCGCCGAAGCGCTTCTTTTCAGATTCGCATATTGCACGGCCGCTTCCGCAGGCAATGGCCCCCCTGACGAAAATGCCATACGTGGGGCATCGACCCACGGTGCGCCACCGATCAGTGAAGGCCAGCGCGTCAATTGCGCCGGGCCGGCGATCCACACGACGCAGGGCCAGTTTCGCCACACTTGTGCTTCAGACGGCTCCACAAAAGTGTGGCGAGCAAAGGGTACGCCGGCGGCCAATGGCCAGAGCACCCGAAACCACAAGCCGTAAATGTGATGGCAAGGCACGCTCGCCACGATCAGGGCGTTATCGAGTTGCGCGCCCCAATGGTGGTGCAGTGTTCGCACTTCGGCGTCGAGTTGAGCGAGTGTCTTGCTGACGGCCTTCGGCTCTCCGGTGCTGCCTGACGTATAAATCATCAGTTCACACGAGTCGGCGAGTACGTCTTTCGACCTCGGGACGTCAAGACCTCCGTTAGCGTGCGGGGTGCTGAACGACGCCAGCCTCTCGGGGTCGATGACCTCGTCGTAAGCAAATGCCAGATCGTCGCGGGTTTGCGCCAGGGCATTGGGCAGTATCATCGGCGTACAGCCGGCGGCCCACGCTGCGAACAGCGCGCAACTCATGTCGAACGGATCGTCCAGGCATAGCGCCAAGCGTAGCGGGGCGCGTGGCGCAAATGCCGAACGCAACGCTTCGACGCGTATGCGCCAGTCGCGGATATTCAATGCCGTTTCTGTCTCAGCCGTGCGCCGGCCGTCCACGCAAACGACGCGCGATGCCGAAACCGGAGCGCTCAGTAGCTCAGTGAGAGAAAGGCATCCGGGCGCGGAAGGCCGGTGCAACGCCAACGCATTCATGTCCGCGCCCCGGAGACGGGCGAACGGTTAGCCTTCCGGGCGAGCATTCGCCGACGGTAAAGCCATTCGCAGGCGAACAGCAAACCGATCATGACGTAGGCAATGCCTCCGTTATACAACGACCAGATTTCACGCGACGTCCATAGCGCTGTGCAGAGCGCGATACTGCCGTTCAGGACGAAAAAGGCGATCCAGACGCGCGTGACATTACGCAGATAGGGCGTGGCGTCGGCGGGCAGGTCGGGTTGATGCAGACGTGCAATCCGCTCAATCATCGACATCGGTGCGCGTAGCGACATGGCGAAGGTCAGGCCCATGCCGAGATTGACGGCTACCGGGTAGCAGCGAAGCAGAAGTTCGCTATTGCTTAGCGCCGTTGCGCACGCCAAGGCGGCCAAGCCACCCGCCACGGCCCACTCGACCGGCATCAACAGCCGATGAGCACGAAGATTACGCCGATAACGCAGGCAGAGTCCTGCCAGCAACATCAGCGCAAGGTACCGTGGCGCGAGTAGCGTAACCCCGGCGAGAATCAGCACCGGGTAGGCGAGCAGAGCGACGACGGACTGCCAGCGCGCCTTGCCGGAAGACGCGCGCGGCAGCGATGCCGATCCGTTGGCGTGAATTGGCGACATGCCTGGGCGTCAATCCTTAAGCAGCATGTGAACGGATGCCACCACGTCGCTGACGGTGCGCACGTTTTTGAAATCTTCCGATTTGATGCGCTTGCCGGTCATGCGTTGAAGTTGAATGGCCAGATCCACCGCGTCGATACTGTCGAGGTCGAGTTCTTCGAACAGATGAGCTTCCGGTGTGACGCGCTCCGGTTCGATTTCAAACGTATCGTGAAGAATGATGCGCAGTCGCGAGAGGATCTCTTCGTCCGTCAGTGGCAAGGTCAAAGTGCTCATTACTGTCTTTCCTTATTGGGCGCAACCGCGCTCACGCAACAATTGGGCAAGGGTGGTCACGCTGCGGAACTGGGCGCGAGCCGTATCGTCATTGGATTCGATTTGCAAGCCGAAACGCTTGCGCAGTGCAATACCCAATTCCAGCGCATCGATGGAATCCAGTCCAAGGCCGTCGCCAAACAATGGAATGTCATCGGTGATGTCTTCTACGCCGATGTCTTCCAGTTCAAGTGCCTGGACGATCAATTGCTTGATCTCAAGTTCTAGAGAAACCATATTGAGAAATCTGATCAATGAAGAAATGTTCTGCGACCGCTGTCAGGCGTCTCGCTGCCATGGGGGCGCCGACCTCGTCCATCGACGTATTTGCGAGCCCTGCTGGCACCGCCGGAATCGAAGACTTTTCGGTCGGATGTGATGAGGGGGATTGCGCATCGAGTTGGGAGGCGTGCGTCATGGCGACCTCCGCGCTGATGTCGCTTTCCAAGACGCGAATGCGCAGCGTAGGCCTCGTCGCCGGCACCGAGTACCAGCGGTGCTGTTTTGTATACGCGGGCGGGTCGCAGTCAATCAGCACGGGCACGATGGGGCAATCGTGCGCCAGAGAAATATGGGCAAATCCGCGCGAAAACTTTCCTAACCGGCCGCGAGACGGACTGCGCGTTCCTTCCGGGAAGACGATAAGCGGCACATCGTCGGCCAGAGACGCCCGACTTGCGTCGATCAGGGAAGGGCCGCCGTCGTTGCGCAGATATCCCGCCGAACGAACGATGCCTGCAAAAAACGGGTTGCGCCAATGCCGACTGGTGACGATGCAACACGCGCGGGGCATCAGCGCGAGCAGGACGACGACGTCGAGATACGAAGGATGGTTAGCGATGACGACCGCACCTCCGAGATGGCGCAGTTTCTCGACATTGTGAAAGTCGAATCGCATGACGCCCATTGCCCGGCAACTCTTCGTTAGCGCAGCGAAACAGCGATGCACCATCGCCATTGCGTAGCGGCGACGCAATCGCGTGGAGATCGGTAGCAGTAAGAGTCCCGGGAACACAATCAACGAGAAGATGAGCCCGCCGAGCGCGAAGCATGCCCACAAGAACAGGGTTGCGGCATGGCGTCGATACGTTTCAGACGTGTTCATGTTGCGCGTCCTCGTGCCATTCCCACCGCCAGTGGTGGCGCTCCCCGCGCCAGAGGTTAGGCCCGCCGCCGAGCAACGAAGTCACCAGACTGTCGCTTTGCGTGCGTGACTCGGCATATGCACTGGCCCCTGAAGGCAGGTGCATTGTGCAGGTGAGCTGTCCCGAGGCTTCGTTATCGACCAGTATCGCCAGCGCACTCCCGACGTCCTCGATGTGCCGCGCAGTCGGGCCATAACAGGCTGGGGGCGGTTCGAACGCGTGGATCAGCAGGACGGGAGCGTCCGGTGACTCCCGGTGTTGTGACCATGCGTCCAGCAATGCGTAGCCGAGCGTGTCGTCGCCCGCTGAAACGGCATTGATGGCCGAACGGTCGTTTCGGGCGATGCTGAGTACGCTGGGCGTAGCATTAAGGACCGACAGGCTGAAGGCGGTAGGCGAGGGCGGCTCACCGCGGGCGAGCGCCTCCAGCATCTGGGTCGTTCGTTGAATTTCGCCATGCTGCGACGCGTAGACAACGCGACACGCCGGAGGCAACGGACCACATCCGACGGCAGCCGATAGGGCGAGACGAGCCAGCGGGCTGAGTCGGCGGCGAAGCATTGGGTCGGTAATGCCGGCATCAGACAGGGTTGCCGACGTCGTGCCTGCCTGACGATAAGCCCATCGACGCACAGGAAGCACCCAGTTCGCAACCGGTCCGGCCAATGCAGCGGCCGCCGTACCTTCGGCAGTCGCAGATGGCTGTGAGGAATC
Source organism: Pandoraea oxalativorans (assembly GCF_000972785.3). NCBI lineage: Bacteria > Pseudomonadati > Pseudomonadota > Betaproteobacteria > Burkholderiales > Burkholderiaceae > Pandoraea > Pandoraea oxalativorans. The sequence goes on along the minus strand of NZ_CP011253.3, from coordinate 3,065,947 downwards.
CACAATGGCGACTTCCCCCGAAGTCCATTGTGGCGCGCGACCCGTTATTCGCGCGTCGTATTTTTCTGGCATGGCTAATAATTGATAAAAAGCGTGTACCGCTTTGCTATGCCACGGATGGTCTTATCCGTTTAATGCGTTATTCAGGCGGCTGATCTTTACCGCCGAAGCTGACATGAAAGCCAACGCTGTGTCGCGTCGTGCATTTCGTAGCATCCCAAAAAGTTTGGCGTGCAATTATAGCCAAATGTAAGGCGCGGAAAGGTGTGCTTGATGAAGAATGTGGTGTTTTTGCTGGAAAGCAGAAAAATCCCAAGTGACACGCCCGGCAAATCTTGCATTGCGAACGGAAAGACGCGGTAAAGCGCGAGCAAAGCGCGTAAAAAGATGACCGTAAATTGTGTTTCTTAGATTGATCGGTCAACTTGAGAACGCGTGCCGTGATTCGCTATTAGGGATGCAATAAAGGTGAACCGCTGACGGGGGGGATGTCGATGGCGGGTACGGTGAACGAAAACTCGCGTCGATCGGACACGATGTCCGGCGGCTGTCCGGGGGAGACGGTGGCCTCGGATACTTCTATCAGGCCGTCACGATGGTAACGAAGCAGCGTTGTGCATCTCGTGCCGTAGGCCGGGGACGCAATGAACGCAGCGGAGAGGGAGCGTTCCCACGCGCGCGAAACGCCCGTCTCAGGCAGTCTGTCGTCCGGTGCTTCGGTCGGGTCGCGCATGATCCGTAGCAGTGTGGTGGCGTCAGCCGCATCGTGCAATGCGCCACCGAACGCCTCGCGCCGACTCACCAGTTTCGGCCATGGCGTGTCGAGAAGTGCGTTCGACAGTCCGTGAAGGCCAGGGGTGATCGGATGTGCGACCGGGAGCCGTGTCGGTTCGCTGTCGTGCGTTTCCCGATTCCCCAACCAATACAACTTGCCCGCAGGCAAATCGCCGGCAAGCAGGTTGAAGCCCGCGTATTCGTGGGCATGCTTTTCGACGCGTGCGAGATCGTCGTCGAACGGCGTGGCGTCGAGCATGGCGGACACGAGCAAGCCGCGCGACGGCGTGTCCTTCGGCGCCATCGGTGCCCGGCCGTCGCGGAAGTTGGTCAGCGCCGCGAAGCGCCCCGCGCGATTGACCCCCATCCACGTTCCGCCGCCGCGCAGGTCGCGCCCGGCGAGGATGTCGGGACGATCCAGCCACCAATGCAAAGGCTCGGCAGGCCGTTCGAAGAACTCGTCACGGTTGGCAAGAACGACCAGCGGCGTGGCGGCATCGGGCTGCCAGGAGAAGACGATCAGGCACATGGCGAGGCAGGCGTCGGGATATCGACGAAGCATTCGACGTGGCGTTCGCCTTCGAGCAGTGACGCCAGTCCGGATTCGACGACCAATTGCGGCAGCACCTCGATGAAGGCCGCATCGACGTCGTCGTAACGCTCCATCCAGGTCGTGCCGCCCAAGGCGACGTCGTTGGCCGAGACGTCGGCGCGCCATTGAATGCGGCCGAAAACGCCGAAGCGCCCGGCCGTCAAGGCAAACAGACGGGCGACAGCGTCACGGGCGGCGTCGGTCTGCGCTGTCGAGACACGGTAATAGACGTAACAGTCCATCGGCGCGGGTCGTGCGCCCACTCAGGATGCAGCGGCCGAGGAAGCCGACGACGCCGACGATGCTGGCGCTTGCGTCGGATCGATGATCTCGTAAGGCAGCTCGCCGAACGCCAGCGCCGGGCCGTCGACCGTGCCAAGGCGGACATCGTCGGCCTCGCGTGCGGTGAGTTTCAGCTCGACAAGGACGTCATAACCGCCATTCGGTGCCGGTGCAGCCTGCACGACCATGCCGCACGGCTGCTCGGGATCGCTCGTCTCGACCAGTTCCTGTCCCGGCACCGGCAGCACGCCGTCGACATGGGCCAGATGGAGCCGGCGCTTGATCGTGCCGCGATACTGGCTGCGTGCGACGACTTCCTGCCCCGGGTAGCAACCCTTGCGGAAGTTCACGCCACCAACGACTTCCCAGTTGATCATCTGCGGCACGAACTGCTCTTGCGTTGCCGTAGTGACACGGGCCACGCCGCTGTGCACGTCGAGCCAGGCGGCGAGCGTCGGCTCGACGGCGACCACGCCGTGCGTGCCGACAAGCGAGTCCCAGACTGCGGCGGCTTGCGCGACCGGCACGCTCCAAAGGAAGCGGGAGAGCGAGCGGGCCGTACCGGCGTCGGGTAGACGAATCAGACTGGTGCCGTTGCCCGGAGCATCGCCCATGGTGGCATGCGTGGCTGCCATCGCTGTGGCGGGCAGCGAGGCGAACGTGCGCGACAGCACGGCCTCAACGGCCGGGCCACCGACTTGCAGCAGGACATGCGTGGTGGTGCCGTCCGTCAGTTTCGCTTTCGCGCGCAGCACGAACATCGACAGACGTTTCTGAACGGCCGCCTGCACGGCGGCGTCGCTGGCGAGATAAATGGTGGCTTCGGGCGACGTGTCGCGCCACATCAGGAAGGTGGCGAGCAGGCGTCCCTTGGCCGAGCAATAGCCCGCCAGACGTGCCTGCACCGGCGACAGACGTTCGACGTCGCTGGTCAACTGGCCGTGCAGAAACGCGGCCGCGTCGGCGCCGTTCACTGCGATGAGGCCTGTGTCGCTCGCCAGCGCGACGAAGTTGCCCGAGCGCAACGCATCGAACTGTGCGGCGCGTGCATCGGGCGAAATATCGGAAAGAGAAGCGGCTGCCGCTTGCGGCAGAAGATCACGCCATGTGGAGGTCATAAACGAAAGTGCCTGTCAATCTGTGAGGGTTCGGCAAGTCAAAGTATTATATTGGGTCTTCCGCCAGGACGTGCGAGCCCGGTTCGACGTGCAAAATGCGCCGCCCGACACCGTTGCCGCCACGCGCGCCCGGCAGATGAGTCCCCCGAACCCGCTGTCGTCATCGCGCGACTTATCCTGCAATTCATGTACTTCATCAAACGTCTGTTTGTCCTGTTGATCGTCGCGGCACTGGCGGCCGGCGGCGCTTTCTATAATTGGGCACAAGCGCCGCTGCAATTGGGCAAGCCGACGCTGGACGTCACGATTAAGCCTTACAGCTCGGTGCGCAGCGTCGCCACGCAGTTGCGTTCGGGCGGCGTTCCGGTGCATCCGCTGCTGTTCAATCTGCTCGCCCGCGTGCTGGACGTGGGTACCAAGCTCAAGTCGGGCAACTACGAGTTCGCGACCGGCATCACGCCCGTGGAGGTCATGGACAAGCTTGCACGCGGCGACGTCAATCAATACGTGGTGACGATCATCGAGGGCTGGACCTTCAAGAAGATGCGCTCCGAGATCGATGCCAACCCGGCATTGCGTCACGACACGGCCGGGCTGCCCGACGCCGACCTGATGCAACTCGTGGGCGCAGATCGCGCGGAAGCCGAGGGCATGTTCTTCCCCGACACATACCTTTTTCCGAAAGGCACCAGCGATGTCGATATTTACAAGCGCGCTTATCGCCTGATGCAGAAGCGTCTGGACGAAGCCTGGGCGTCGCGCGCACCGGGCTTGCCGTACGCCACGCCGTATGAGGCGCTTATCATGGCCTCTCTCGTCGAGAAGGAGACGGGGCAGGCCGTGGAGCGCGGGCAAGTGGCGGCGGTGTTCGTCAACCGGCTGCGCAAGCGCATGTTGCTGCAGACCGACCCGACGGTGATCTACGGCATGGGCGATCTTTACACGGGACGTCTGCGCAAGCGCGATCTGCAAACGGATACGCCGTACAACACTTACACGCGCGCCGGCCTGCCGCCGACGCCGATTGCGCTGCCGGGCGTAGCGTCGCTGGCGGCGTCGCTCAACCCTGCGCCGACCGATGCCCTGTACTTCGTGGCGCGCGGCGACGGTACGAGCCACTTCTCGACCAATCTCCAGGAGCACAATCGCGCCGTGGACAAATATCAGCGAGGTGAGCAATGACGCAATCCCCGAACGCACCGGCCGCGGTGTCGGGCAAGTTCGTGACTTTCGAGGGCATCGACGGCGCGGGCAAGAGCACGCATGTGAACGCCTTTGTCGTCGCACTGCGCCAGGGCCTCGCCACCGTCGGTCGTGACGTGGTGGCGACGCGCGAGCCGGGGGGCACGCCACTGGGCGAAGCGCTGCGCAAGCTCGTGCTCGACGAGTCGATGGATATCGAAACCGAAGCGCTCCTGATGTTTGCGGGGCGCCGCGAACATCTGGTGAAGGTGATCGAGCCCGCGCTCGCACGCGGTGACTGGGTCGTCTCCGATCGTTTTACCGATGCGACGTTTGCGTATCAGGGCGGCGGGCGTGGCCTGTCGCGCGACAAGCTGTCGATTCTTGAGCGCTGGGTGCAGGGTACGCGCCAGCCCGATCTGACGATTCTGTTCGACCTCGATCCGGCAATTGCCGCCGCACGACTGGCCGGCGCCCGCGCGCCCGACAAGTTCGAACGCGAGTCGGCCGCATTTTTCACCCGGGTGCGCGAGGAGTACCTGCGTCGTGCAGAGGAATCGGGCGGGCGCATCGTACTGATCGACGCAGCGCAGAGCATCGACGCCATTGCCGGACAACTCGCCGACGTATTCGCAAGGCTGGGATTGCCGGGACACTAAGCAACATCAGGCAACACCAGGCGCGGTTGCGGGAAGTGATGGACTTCATCCGGTTTTCCCCGACGCGCGCATAATTCGGATATCCACGTCGATGGCTGACGTTGGGCACATAGCGATTTCCGCCCACAGACACGGGCGTCGGTCGAAGCGCCAATGCAGCATCCGAAACATCTGCAACATCCGGCCAAGGAGCCCACATGCTGTATCCGTGGCAGTCAGAGGACTGGACACGCCTTAACGACCTTCGAACCCAGATGCCACACGCCTTGCTGCTGCAGGCGGTGCCGGGCATTGGCGAAGTCGCGCTTGCGCGGACGTTTGCGCAGGGCCTGCTGTGCGAATCGCCGCGTGCCGACCACCTTCCGTGCGGCACTTGCGGCGCATGCCAGTGGTTCGTTAGCGGCAATCATCCGGACTTCCGCGTAATTTGCCCTGAAGCGCTGGCAGACACGCTCCCCGGCGCAGACGCGCGGGCAGAGGCCGATGGCGACAAGAAAACGAAAACGCCGAGTAAGGAAATCAAGATCGAACAGGTGCGTGAGGTCATCGACTTCGCGAGCCTTGGTTCGCATCGTCAGGGGCGTCGTGTCGTGTTGCTGTTTCCGGCCGAGTCGCTTAACGTGCACGCGGCGAACGCCTTGCTCAAAACGCTGGAAGAGCCGCCCGAAGGTGTCGTGTTCCTGCTGGTGACGACGCAACCCGACCGCCTGCTGCCGACGATTCTGTCGCGCTGCCGCCGACTGGTGCTCACGCGTCCCGACGACGCACAGGCCACGCAATGGCTGATGGGCGAAGCTGGCCTTAATGCAACCACGGCCACTGCCGTGCTTGCGGAAGCTGGCGGCGCTCCGCTGGCCGCGCGCGCGCTGGCCGAGCCCGACGAGCGTGGCTGGCGCGACTGGCTGCTGGGACAACTCGCGCAAGGCGGCGCCATTGACGCTTTCGCCTGCGCCGAACAACTGCACAAGGGCAGCTTGCCAGGCGTTCTGGAGACGTTGCAACGCTGGTGTTTCGACGTACTCGCCGAGCGCATGGCCGGTGCCGTTCGCTTCTTCCCGGCGCAGGCACAGGCGTTGCGTCGCTGCGGCGATGCGACCGACGACGTCCGTCTGCTTGGCTTCCTGCGCGAACTGGCGCAACAGCGTCAGGTGCAGAATCACCCGCTCAATACGCGCGTGCTGCTCGAAGCGCTTTTCCTGCAATACAAACAGTTGTTCGGGGGACCTGCATCGCTTTGATGCAGATCACCGGCAACCGATCGCACATCATGTTCATCGATTCGCACTGTCACATCAATTTCCCGGAGCTGGCCGAGCAGATGCCGGACTTGCTCGCCCGTATGCGCGAGAACAAGGTCAGCCATGCGCTGTGTGTCTCGGTCGATCTGCCGACGTTGCCGCAGGTACTGGAGATCGCGGCGCAGCATGAGAATGTCTATGCCTCCGTGGGCGTCCATCCCGACTATGAGGATACCCCCGAGCCGAGCGTCGACGATCTCGTGCGTCTCGCGGCCACACCGAAAGTCGTCGCCATCGGGGAAACCGGCCTCGACTACTACCGGCTGGAAGGCCGCAGCATCGAAGACATGGAATGGCAGCGAGCGCGGTTTCGTACGCACATCCGCGCCGCACGCGCGACGGGCAAGCCGCTGATCATTCATACCCGTTCGGCCGCAGACGATACGCTGCGCCTGATGCGCGAAGAAGAGGCTGGCGAGCCAGCAGGCGTGATGCACTGCTTTACCGAGAGCTGGGATGTCGCGAAGGGTGCGCTCGACCAGAACTTTTACATCTCGTTTTCGGGCATCGTCACCTTCAAGAGCGCGCGCGATTTGCAGGACGTTGCGCGTCGCGTGCCGCTCGATCGCATGCTGATCGAAACGGATTCGCCCTATCTCGCGCCGGTGCCGTATCGCGGCAAGCTCAATCAGCCGGGTTATGTGCGACATGTGGCGGAATTCATCGCGGACTTGCGCGGCGAGCCGTTGCAGAAGATCGCCGAGGCGACAAGCGAGAACTTCTTCCGCCTCTTTGCCACGGCGAAGCATTGAACTCGCATCGCGCGTAGCTTTCGAACCGACGTTTTTCGTCGACGTTTTTGCCGACGCTTTTAATCGACCTTCCCGGACGACCGACAGGAGCCCCCGATGCGTAAATTTTCAGTGATCCACGTCTTCACGCTGCTGAGCGTGTTGTGGTTGACGGCATGTGCTACGGCCGCGACCTCCAACACGTCGTTGATCAAAGCGGTGGTGTTCGACGACACCAAGGCCGTGCAACAGGCGCTCAAGGCCGGTGTCGATCCGAACACGCGCGACGAGAAGGGCGATCCGCTGCTGGTGATTGCAATGCGCGAAAAGTCCGTTGGCGTCGCCAAATTGCTCATCGAAGACAAGCGCACCGATCTGGATGCCACGAACCGCGCGGGCGAGAACGCCATGATGATCGCGTCGCTGCAAGGCCTCACGCCGATGGTGAAGCTCCTGATCGACAAGGACGCCGAAGTCAACAAGAAGGGCTGGGCGCCGCTGCACTACGCGGCCACGAACGGTCATGACGACATCGTGCAACTGCTGCTCGATGCGTCGGCTTATGTCGATGCGGAATCGCCGAACGGTACGACGCCGCTCATGATGGCGGCGCGCGGCGGCCACATCAGCACGTGCAAGGTGTTGCTCGACGGTGGGGCGGACGTTCGTCTTGCGAACCAGTTGAAGATGACGGCCATCGACTTTGCGAAGCAGGCCAATCAGAAGGAAATTGCAGACGGCCTGAGCAAGCGGCTGGCGCAACTGCCGCCGCTCACCGCACCGGCCCGATAGGGCACCAAGGGGCGATTGCTATACCTACTGGCGCCAGAATTAAGGCGTCTCGCGCGGCGCACCGTGCCTGCCCGCCCCGGCCAGAAACGCACGGGCGCCCGCGACGCCTTCCGAGAAGACGACGTCGTGTCCGGCGGCCCCCTCCTGACGCAGCGCTGCGTCCAGCGGTATATCCCACTGTGCGTAGGCCGCCCGGCGGTCGGCGCGCAGCGCGCCTTGCGGTAACTCGGCGAGCTGATGTGCCAACGCAAGCGCGCCCTGACACGCCATGCCTTCCGGCACCAGCCGGTTAATCAGCCCGATCTCGAATGCCTCCTGCGCGCCCACCGCGCGGCCGGTCAGAATCATGTCGAGTGCCCGGCTCATGCCGATCAAGCGCGGCAGACGAACCGTTCCCCCATCGATCAGCGGTACCCCGAAGCGTCGGCAGAAGACGCCGAACGTAGCCGAGTCGTCCGCGACGCGCAGGTCGCACCACAACGCCAATTCCAGTCCGCCCGCCACAGCATGACCGGTGACGGCCGCAATCACGGGCTTGTCCAGATGTCGTCGCGTAAGGCCCATCGGGCCGTCGCCACTGCCGTCGGGGGTGACGTCGTTGCGGCGCTCGGGATCGTCGAAGGCCGAAAGATCGGCCCCGGCGCAGAACGATGCCCCCTTGCCGCAAAGCACCGCCACGCTCGCTTTCTCGTCCTGTTCGAAGGCGAGCAGCGCGTCGCGCAACGCCGTCGCCATGCGGCGGTCGACGGCATTGCGACGGGCCGGACGCGCAAGCGTGACGAGCGTCACCGGCCCGTCTTTCTCGACTTCGACGCACGGGGTGTCGGCAGGATCAGAGGTGTGACTCCGTTGGCGCATGGCATGCCTCCTGAAGGCGTCGTCCACGACCGTCCTGCGTTCTCGCCGGCCCGCATGTGTCGGACCGATGCAAGACTGGCAGTCAGGCCGCGGCGGGTTGGGCGCAGCGCAACAAGGCCGGTGTCGCGGCCGTCGGCGCGCGCAGATCGGTAATGAAACGGTCACGCCACGTCGACAGGTTGTGCTCGCGCAAGGTACTCATCATGCTCTCGTGACGCGATTGACGCTCTGACAGCGACATGTTCAGCGCCGAGCGCAGGGCTTCGGCCATGCCGTCGATGTCATAGGGATTCACGATCAGTGCGCCGTCGAGTTCCTGTGCCGCCCCTGCAAAACACGAAAGCACCAGCACGCCGGGATCGGCCGGGTCCTGTGAGGCGACGTATTCCTTCGCGACGAGGTTCATGCCGTCACGCAACGGTGTGACGTATCCCACCTGCGACGCGCGGAAAAACGACATCAGTACTTCGTGATCGTAGCGCTTGTTGATGTAGCGCAGCGGCGTCCACGCCAGGTCCGAGAATCGGCCGTTGATATGACCGGCTTCGGTCTCCAGCTGACGCCGGATTTCGCCGTACCCCGCCACGTCGGAGCGGCTCGGCGGCGCTACCTGAACGAAGCTCACAGTCCCTTGCTGATTCGGCCACAGCTCCAGCAATCGCTCGAAAGCGCGAAAGCGTTCCAGCATCCCCTTCGAATAATCCAGACGATCCACGCTCATGATGAGCTTGCGTTCCTGCAGTCCTTGCTTCAGGTCGAGGATGTGCTTGACGGTCGCGCGGGCAGTTGCCTGTTTCTGGATCTCGTCCGGATACACGCCGATCGGATAAACGCCCGTGCGGAAGGTGCGCTCGTAAGCGGTGATCGTGCCATCGCTGTTGAGCGTGGCGCCGGCGAGCCGGACCAGATAGTCGGTAAACGCCGTACGGTCCGTCTCGGTCTGGAAGCCGACCAGATCGTATTCGCACATGGCGCGCACGAGCGCTTCATGTGGCGGCACCGTCATCAGGACTTGGGGCGACGGGAATGGAATATGAAGAAAGAATCCCAGCCGCTGGCGCAGCCCGATCTGGCGGCACGCCTGCGCGAAGGGCAGCAGGTGATAGTCGTGTACCCAGATGAGATCGTCGTCTTTGAGCAATGGGGCGAGCAGTGCGGCGAAGCGCGCGTTGACGTGGCGATAGCCGTTGTAATCGTCGCGTTGAAAGCGTGTGAGGTCGTCGCGGTAATGAAACGTCGGCCACAGGGTCGCATTGGAGAAGCCGCGATAGTAGGTGTTGTAGTCGCGGCGGGTGAGCGGCACGGTGGCGAAGGTGACGTTGTTGCGATGCGCGATCTCGGGGGCAGTGGCGGGCTGCGAGTCGATCTCGCCGTTCCAGCCGAACCACATGCCTCCGGTGTCCTTGAGCGCGTCGAACACGCCGATGGCCAGACCGCCGGCGGTGGGCTTGCCCTCGGTCATGGGCGCGACCCGGTTCGATACGATGACTAAGCGACTCATGCGTCTGTCTCCTGAGAGGGTTGAGGCGGGGCCGGGGAGGTGTCGCCATGCAGCGTGAGCAGCCAGGCGGTGAGCGCCTCCGGCGAAGGCAGCCGGTAGTGCGCGCAGGACTCTCCGTCCCCAATCTTGATCGTGATGCCACCCAGCGCATTCACGTCGGCAAAACCGGCCTCGTCGGTGAGGTCGTCACCGGCAAACAGCGGCGTTCGACCCGCAAACGGGGCCTCGTTCAGAAGTGTCGAAATGGCGCGGCCTTTGCTCACGTTGCGCGGGCGCAGTTCGAAGACCAGCTTGCCCGGCTGTAGCGAGAACCTGTCGGCGTGCAGATCGGCCAGCGAGCGCATGGTGTCGCGCGCCACGCCTGCCAGTTCGGGCGCGCCGCGATAGTGCAACGCGAGTGCACAGCCCTTGTTCTCAAGCAACAGCCCCGGATGCTGCGCGACCAGCGCTTGCAGCGGGGCGGCCATGGCGGCGACGCTTTCGGTGTCGGCGGCGTGGCCTTCGGCACGCACCAGCCCGCCGTGCGCGTGACGAATCTCCGCGCCGTGCAGCCCGGCGGCCGGCACGCGCAGCGGGGCGAGCAGGCCGTCGATGTCGTCGATGGCGCGCCCCGACACGACCGCGATCGCACCATTTGTGCGTTCAAACAGGCGGGCCAGCACTCGGGCGGTGTCGCGCGGCAGTTTGACCGCGTCGGGACGCGCCGCCAGCGGTGCCAGCGTGCCGTCCAGATCGAAGAAGAATGCCACTGTGGCAACGTTGACGGCATGCTGCGCAGGCGGACTGGCGGCGAACGCGGTAGCAGACGTCGCCGACGAGGGGGCCTTTGGCGTCACATCGGTGACGGGCGGGGAAGACGTAGTGCGTTGCATGGCTCTCCGTCGCTGTCGTGCCGCAAGTCGACAGGTCGTTCCAGGGCCAGCAAAAGGGCTAGGGATTGGGCAGACGAGGCGTGACGTGCGGCGATATTGAAGGGCGGAGCGCGGATATCCGCGCGGGATGTATTCATCCTAACCGCTCAAAAAGCGACAAGGCGTCGTCCGTTCTATGAAATTCCTGTCGGATGACGCCTACGAGGGCGAGGGAGACGTTGGGCGACATTCTCAAGACAAAGAAAGGCAAGTAGGTATTGAATATGAGAATCGTTTGCAATAACATTCGATAATTGCCGCATAGTGCTCCATCCGGGAAATGCGGTACGGCACACCTGCCACGCACGCGCCACCCCCGTCGCACGGACGTGCGTCGGACGACAACAATGATGAAAAGACTGTGGTTTCAACTGCACTGGTTCTTCGGCATTACGGCCGGTCTGGTGCTGGCGGTCGTTGGCCTGACCGGCGCACTGCTCTCCTATTACGAGGAGCTCACCCGCGCGTTCAGCCCGGGTGTCATGACCGTGGCTGTGCGCGACACCGCGCCTTTGTCCGTTCCCGATCTGATGGCACGGGTGCATCAGGCCGTGCCGGATCGCCGTATTTTGTTGATGACGGTGATGCGCAATCCGGAGGACGCCGTGGGTGTACGGCTCTCTATCGGTGACGGCACGCGCGGCGAGACCTATTTCGTCGACCCGTACACCGGACAAATGCTCGGTCGCTCGCAGGCCGATGTCGTCTTCCGCTTCATCATGGACATCCACCGTTTCCTGACGGTGGACGGCATCGGCAAGCAGATCACGGGGGCGGCAACGCTGCTGCTGTTCCTGCTCGCGGCGAGCGGTTTGTATCTGCGCTGGCCGCGCCGGATCGGTAGCTGGCGCGCATGGTTTCACATCGACTTCAAGAAACAGGGACGTCCGTTCCTGTGGAATCTGCACGCCGTGATCGGCACGGTGGTGCTGGTGCCATATCTCTTGTCGGCGACGACGGGACTGTACTGGTCGTATGACTGGTGGCGCGGCATGCTGTTCTCGATGGCTGGCGTCCAACAGCCTGTACGGAACAAGCCGCCCGAAAAACCCAGGATGGCGAAGCAGGGCGACGCGAATGCCAAGGGCGAGCGCAAGACGGCGCTGCCGGATCTGGCGTCGACCTCTGCGCACGACATGAGCACCGCGTGGGTCGCCTTCATCACGCGCGTGCCCGACTACACGAAGGTCTATCTGCGTCCGTCGCAAAAGGCGGGTGGCCCGTTGCAAATGACGTGGCTCGACAAGGCCGTGCCACATGAGCGTGCGTTCAGCCGGATGGATATCGATCCGGCGTCCGGCGCGATTCGCAACGAGGAGCGCTACGCAGAGAAGACGACCGGCGGCCAGTTGATGACGAGCATCTACGCGCTGCATCGTGGCAGTTTCTTCGGGCCGGTGGGTATTGTCGTGATGATGCTGTCGAGCCTGATGATGCCGGTATTTTTCGTCACCGGCTGGATGCTCTATCTCGACCGTCGCAAGAAGAAGCGTGGATTGGCGGCGTCGCGCCCGGCGCAGGGTGCCGATGGCGTGAAGGGTGCGAAGGGTGCGAATGCACCGTCGAGCAGCGATTCGTTCGCCGACGAAGGCGTGCTGATCGGATACGCAAGCCAGAGCGGCGTGGCCGAGGGCCTCGCCTGGCAGACGGCCGGTATGTTGCAGGGGGCCAGCGTGCCCGCTCAGATTCAGCCGCTGGCACGCATCGGCCAGGCGCAGCTAGGCGCGGCCAAACGCGCATTGTTCATCGTCAGCACGTTCGGTGACGGCGAGCCGCCCGACAGCGCGCGTCGTTTCTCCCAACAACTGATGAATCAGGCAATGGCGTTACCCAAGCTGCGCTTTGCCATGCTCTCGCTGGGCGACAGCCATTACGACACCTTCTGCGGTTTCGGTCGCAAGCTCGACGGCTGGCTGCGGGCGCAGGGCGGTGTGGCGGCGTTCGAACCGATTGAAGTCGACCGTGGCGATCCGGGCGCCTGGGCGAGTTGGCAGGAACGTCTGGGCGAATGGCTCGGTCGTCCGCTGGTTGCTACGAAGGCCGACGACGGTCCGCGCTTCGCGTCCTGGGCGCTTGCCGAGCGCGAAGTGCTCAATCCGGGCAGCACCGGTTTGCCTGCGTACCATCTCGCGTTCACGCCGCCGGAAGGCGCGCAATGGGTCGCGGGCGATCTGGTCGAGGTGCTGCCGCGCCATACGGCCGCGCGTATCGACGCGTTCCTCGCGGGCAGCGTGTGGGCGTCGGATGTCCGCGTGAACGTCGCCGGGCGCGAGGCGTTGCTGGGTGAGGCGTTGCGCGAGCGCGTACTGCCCAACGCCGCACCGCCCGCTGGCGTCGACTTGCAGGATTGGCTCGAACGTCTGGCACCGTTGCCCGAGCGTGAGTATTCGATTGCGTCGACGCAGGAGGAGGGCAAGCTGATGCTGCTCGTGCGCCAGACGCGTAATCCCGATGGCTCGCTGGGGCTTGGCTCGGGCTGGCTGACGGATGGCTTGGCGCTGGGCGATAGCGTGACGATGCGCGTGCGCCCGAATCCGGGCTTCCACGGCCCGGCTGACGCGCAGGGCATGATTCTGATTGGCAATGGCACCGGGCTGGCCGGGCTGCGCGCCCATCTCTCAGCCCGCATCGCGAAGGGACAGGTTCGCAACTGGCTGATCTTCGGAGAACGTCAGGCGAGTCACGATGCATTTCACGATGCGACGCTGCGCGAGTGGCAGGCGCAAGGCGGTATCGCTCGTCTGGACCGCGTCTATTCGCGCGATCAGGCGGAACGGATCTACGTCCAGGACCACGTTCGCCAGTCGGCGCAAGAGATTGCGAAATGGGTGGCTGACGGCGCTTCGATCTACGTCTGCGGCAGTCTCGCGGGCATGGCCCCAGCGGTCGATGCGGCACTGGCCGAGGCTATCGGCGCAGACGCGCTGCTGGACCTCTCGACACAGGGACGTTATCGCCGCGACATCTATTAGACGTGTACCGGTGGTGTGCTAACGTAGTGACAGGGCTCGATCGTTATCGGGCCCTTTTTTCTTCGATTTCCATCGATCTCCATCGAACGAATCCGGGACGGCAGGAGGCGCAATGACGGCAACGTGGCAAATCGTGGTGCACGGGCTGGTGCAGGGGGTGGGGTACCGCGCGGCGTGCGTGGTCGAGGCGCGCAGGCTGGGTCTGGCGGGATGGGTGCGAAATCGTCGCGACGGTACCGTGGAAGCCATCGCGCAAGGCGAGGCCGCGCAGCTACTGGCGCTGTGCGAGTGGATGCGAGCAGGGCCGAGAGGGGCGCAGGTGTCGTCGTGTGACGTCGACAAGGCGTGGGTGGCGGAGTCGCCGCTCAAAGGCTTCGAGCAGCGCGCGAGCATCTGAGGCCGCTGCGTGCCGCCCGGCGAGGCCCGGGGCGGACGCGAAATACGGGGGCTGGCGGTGCGTGCCCCACCGCCCGACGTCTGGAGTGACGGCGAGCAAGGGCGGGGCGGTAGGACCGCGACGCAATGCGTGACGCGTAACGACCGACGCAGTGTCGTCAGGCGGCAAGCGCCAGCGCGCCCGGCGCGCCGACCGAAGCCGTGCCACCCGTGCTGTGCGGCTGCGGGTGGCTGGCTTCGTGCGACGACAGACGGAACAGCGCCACCGACTCGCGCAAGCGGGCGGCCTGCGTTTCGAGCGCAGCTGCTGCGGCCGAGGCTTCTTCGACGAGCGCCGCGTTCTGCTGTGTCATCTCGTCCATCTGCGTGACGGCCATGTTGACCTGCTCGACGCCGCTCGACTGCTCCACGCTGGCCGCGGAGATCTCGCCCATGATGTCGGTCACCCGTTTGACGGACTGCACGACCTCCGCCATCGTTGAGCCCGCACGCTCGACCAGACGCGTGCCGACCTCCACACGATTGCCCGACGCTTCGATCAATCCCTTGATCTCCTTGGCGGCCGACGCGCTGCGCTGCGCCAGCGTGCGCACTTCGCCTGCGACCACGGCAAAGCCACGACCCTGCTCGCCCGCGCGCGCCGCTTCCACAGCGGCGTTCAGCGCCAGGATGTTCGTCTGGAAGGCGATGCCGTCGATGACGGTGAGAATGTCCGAGACCTTTTGCGAAGCTTCGGCGATATCGCGCATTGTCGTCACGACTTCCTGAACGACGTCGCCACCGCGCGAAGCGGTCTCCGACGCTGTCACGGCCAGTTGGCTGGCGGCACGCGCGTTCTCGGCGTTCTGTTTCACGACGGCGGTCAGTTCTTCCATGCTCGCGGCCGTTTGCTCCAGCGACGATGCCTGCGATTCCGTGCGACGCGACAGATCGGCATTGCCGTCGGCGATCTCGCGAGCGCTGCCGTGAATCGCTTCCGTGCTCTCGCGTACCGTGCCGACTGTGGTCGCGAGACCGTCACGCATGCGGCCGAGCGCGCCGAAAAGCTGGCCCATCTCGTTGCGCGTACGTTGCTCGATGCGCTGGCTCAGATCACCGGCGGCCATCCGCTCGAAGTACGCAATGACCTCGCGAATCGGGCGCAGGACGGCGCGCGCCAGCATGGCGCGGCCCCACAGGGCAAGCAGCAGCGCGACGACGAGCGTGGCGCCCATGGCGATGCGCATGACGTTGTAGCGTTGCTGAGCGGCGTCGTAGCGGGCTTTCTGACGCGCCACCTGGATGTCCTGAAGCTCGCGCATGAGCGAATCGACACCGTTGTATGCGGCCGGCGCGACGCGTGCCTGAATCTGATGGAACCCGGCGACGTCACCTTGCTTGAGCGCGTTGAGTGCGGGTGTGATCACCTTATCGAAAAAGGCCTTGCGCTTTTCGTCGGCGGCCTTGGCCAACTCCGCTTCGTGCGCATCTTCTTTGGGACGTTTCAGATAATCGTTCCAAAGCGCGTCGGAAGCGGCGATGTATTGGGTGCCTCGTTTAAGGACTTTGTCCGATTCTTCGGGGTTGGCCCCGAGGCTGACGTACGACGCATAGGTCGCCATCGACAGACGGGTCCGGAGGATTTGCTCGCCGGTTCCCTTGAGTTCGGCCAGGGCGGGGGTGTCTTCCGTGGCCATCTTGCTCAGGGAGTCGTTGCTGGAGCCGAGCGCCCAGAGGCCCAGCACGCTGGCGAGGACGAGAAGTGCACCAAGCAAACCTAGGACCAGTGTCAGGCTGGCCCGAATCGTAATGTTCTTATACATATTGATCGATGGATTGAATGCCCAGGCCGCGCCAGGAGATCGCGGGCCTACCCGTCCATCGGTGAGTGCAAGACGGGGCATAGGGATTATCGGCATATGAGACGCAGAACTTGAGCCATTCGGGCTCGGGGGATTCCGAAAGTGCGCCTGCGCGGGAGAAAGTTCGGAATTTGCGCAGTCGCAAGCGTCACGCAAACGGCCAGACTTAAAGGCTGTTTCACTTTCTTCAGTACGCCGAAGCGCGTGAATCGTGATGCGGCGTCAACGATGCGATGAATCCCGACAAATTCAAGTTCCGAAACAGAAGTGATGGAAGTCATGCCGATCCCGCAAGCCCCGAACCGGGGGCGTACGCATCGGAGGGCGACAGCCTGCCGGAAGGATTCGTAAGGAATGCCGCCGAACATGGCCGGGCAGACGTCGGCACGTTTCGCATGGCGCTGGTGCACGAGTTGCGTGCGCCGCTCCAGGTGTTGCAGGGACATCTCGATGCGCTGTGGGACGACGCCGGGGAGATCGCGGGGGCGACAGGCGCATCCGGGCCTCGCGCGCGGCTGGGCAACATGCGAAGCATGCTCGATGTGCTCGCCGGGGCCGTAGACGATGTTCTGTATCTCGGGCAGGACGACGTTGCGCAGTTGCCGCTGCGAGAGGCGGTATTTGAAGTGCGCCAGAGCCTCGATGCCGAAGTCGGTGCCTTTGCCGAATTGGCACGTCGCAAAGGACTCGATCTGACGTGCGAGATCGCGGACGCGGTGCCCGTCTTCTTGTGGGGCGACAGCGCACGTCTGCGGCAGATCTTGCGCACGCTGATCGATAACGCGTTGAAGTACACGGAGTTCGGCGGCGTCGCGGTGCAGGTCTCGTGGGCGTGCGAAGCCACGGGTTCGGATACGGCGGACGACGCCGATTTGCCAGACGACGATGACACCGTTTGCACCCCGCATCTGACCGTTCGCGTCGCCGACACGGGGCCGGGCATTCCGGCCGGGATGGAAAACGCGGTGTTTGCGGCGTTCTCCCGCGCGCAAACGTCGGCGAAGGGCACGGGGCTTGGGCTTTGGGTCGCGCGCCAGTGGACGCGGCGTCTGCGGGGTACGCTTTGTGCAGAGCCGTGCGCGTCAGGTGCGCGATTCCGATTGACGGTGCCATTCGCGCTGCCGGGAGGCGGTGCGACGGCCAAGGCCAGGGATGACGTGCCTGCCGAAGGAGGTGCAACGTTACTTGAGGCGCCGGTGCGCGGGGCTGAGAGAGAGGTCGTCGACGTGGCTGTGCGCCCCGGATTGCAGGCGCTTGTCGTGGACGACCATGTGATGAATCGCAGGATTCTGGCCGACCAGTTAGCGTCGCTCGGATGTCACGTCGCCAGTGCGCAAGACCTGACAGACGCGCTCGTGCAATGGATTGCGCTCGACGTCGATGTCGTGCTGACCGACGTCCACCTCGACGGCGTAAGCGGTCTGGCGCTCGCGAAGGCGCTGCACGCACTCGCCCCGATGCTGGGTCGTCGGGAGCCGGTCGTGTACGCAGTGACAGGTTCGGTGGTGGAAGCGCGCGCCGCCCGTGAGGCCGGGCTGGACGGGGTGCTGACCAAGCCGGTGTCGCGTCAACGGTTATCGCAAACGCTGGCGGTGCGCTGGCCTGCGCTGGCGGAGGACGATGATGGCCTCGCCCCCGATGTGACGTGCCGTGTCGGCAGCGATGCAACATCGCCGGTGGCTCAATCGCTCGGCCACGAAGAGAGCTTGCCGAAATCGAGGTCGTCGCTCAGGGACGACCCCTACGCGCGACGCATGATGCGAGATGAAATGGCGAAGGATCTGGCGCGCTTTCGTCGTCTTTTGGCAAGACGCCGTCGCGAAGATCTTGAAGCCGCTCAGGGCCTCATTCATCGCATGCGCGGCGCGTGCCGCATGTTCGGCGATCCGGCGTTGACCGAGCGGTGCGACCGGCTCGCCGAGAGGCTGGCGAACTGCCGACGCACTGCGCAGGGTTCAGGGGACGACAGGTGATCGGAAAGGATCCGAAAGCGTCAGATGTAGCGCCAGACGGCGAGATAATGACAGACGGTGCCGCCGATGGCGAAGAGGTGCCAGACGAGATGCCCGAACTTGATGTGTCCGTCGAGCGAATAGAAGATCGCCCCGATGGTGTAGGCGGCACCACCGGCATACAGCCATCCGGCGCCGGGACCGGGAATGGCGGCCAGCACCGGCCCGGCGACGAGCACGGCCATCCAGCCGAGCCCGATGTAGAGCAGCGTCGAGACGAGCGGGCGGTCGAGCAATCCGAGCGATTTGGCGATGAGCCCCGCGATCGCCATCGCCCAGACGCCGGTGAGCAGGGGCCAGCCCCACGGGTCGTGCAGGATCTTGACCGTGAAGGGCGTGTAAGTGCCGGCAATGAAGAGAAAGATGGCGCAGTGATCGACGCGCATGAACACGCGCTTCGCCCGGCCGTCCGGTAGCCCGTGATACAGCGCGGATGCCAGATAGACCACGACCATCGTGACGGCGAACACGCCGATGCCGATCTGCTGCACGGCGCTCGGCAGCGGCGGGCGTACGGCGGTGAAGAGAAACGGGATCGCTGCGAGCGCGGCCAGACAGGCGAGGCCGTGGCTGACGCTGTTGGCGAGTTCTTCGCTGCGGGTCTGCGCGCGGGCAACGGCCCTCGCCGTCGGTGTAGCCGTGGTCATGCCGTCCTCATCGGGGAGTCGTCAGTGATTTCCGTGCGGTGCCATCAGTGATGCGTCTCGTGCCACTTGCGAACGGCAGCCATCGTGTTCTGTACGTGCTTGTCCGGATCCATGCTGACGTAGCTGTAGATCACGCGGCCGTCGGGAGCGATCACGTAGGAGATGCGATTGGCGATGTCCGGTTTGAGGGCGAGTACGGCGTCGTACGCCTTCATGATCTTTTGATCGGTGTCGGCCGCCACGGCAAACTTGCTGCGGCACTCGGACACGGAGAACTTATTGAGCGTGTCGATGTTGTCGTGCGAAACGCCGATCACCGTCGCGCCCATTTCCTTGAACTTATCGGTCGCTTCGGCGAAGTCATGTGCTTCGATCGTGCACCCGGTGGTGAATGCAGCGGGGTAGAAGTACAGCACGACGGGGCCCTGTTTGAGCGCGTCCGCGAGCGAGAACGTGAAGACTTTGCCGCCGAGCGAGGCTTGCGCCTTGAAGTCCGGCGCCGACGCGCCATTCTGCAATGCCGCATGGGCGGGGATCATGCACCAGGCCGTGACACCGACAATCGCGGCAGCGGCGGTCATTCCTAACCAACGTTTCATGCAAGGCTCCCGAAGTGGATGCTTAAGGATAGAGGCTTGCGGGGACGCTGTCCAACGTGCGCCGCGTCGTTGACGAGAGCATATGCGCCTCGTGACGTGGCGAACCGCGCCTTGTTTATCAGGACGATCGAAGGATGCCTGATGTTTAGCGGGCGGCCTACAAGCGGCAGACGGACGGCAGATAGTTTACGGTCGGATTTGTGACATGAATCCGTCAGCACAGCGTCATGAATTGCCGGAGGACGCGTTGCTGTGCGCGCCGGGCTGTGCGCTGCCGATCGGCAGCACCGTGGTGGACTTGATCTGAGAGAGCGCAATCATCGAGTTCACTTCCTGCACCATCGGCAACTGGGAGAGTCGCTCGAAGAAGAAGCGCTCGTAGGCGTCGACATCGCGCGTGACGATGCGAAGCAGAAAGTCGACGTTGCCCATCAGCACATGGCATTCCAGAACTTCGGGAAAGTCCTGAATCGCCTTGGAGAATTCGGGCAGTGCGTTGCGGTTGTGTCCCGCGAGTTTTACGTGGGCAAACAGCATGACGTTCAGCCCGACCTTCTTACGGTCGACTAGCGCCACGCGCCGCTCGATCACGCCTTCGGCATCGAGCCGGTCGATGCGTCGCCAGCATTGCGATTGCGACAGCCCGATGCGCTCGCCGATCTGCGCTGCGGAGAGCGAGGCGTCTTCTTGCAGAATTGCGAGGATTTTTTCATCGAATTCGTCAATTTGCATGATTTATTCCTGAGAATTGGTAAATTTGAATGAAGCATGTGAAATTGACGCGGTTTTGTCAACGATACGCGAAGCATTTACCGTTCGAACCCCGTAGACTTCACCCATCAGTAATATTCGCCGCAACGATCCCCTCCCGTTCGACTGAAACAGCCGGAAAACACGTACCCATGAAACTCGATTTGACTCTGCCCGCTGCCGAAACCGCGACCGGTGCCGTCGCCCAGCCCCTTGCTCCGCTGTCTGCCAAAGGTGCAGACCTGATTGCGCGCACGCTGGTCGACATTGGCGTCGACACGGTGTTCTGCTACCCGGGCGGGGCCAATCTTGAAATGCTCGATGCGCTGTCGCGCGTATCGATCACGCTGGTGCGTACCGAGCATGAGCAAGGCTCTGTCTTTGGGGCGCAAGGCTATGCGCGCGCGACTGGCAAGTTGGGCGTCTGCCTGGCGACGTCCGGCCCGGGGGCGACCAATCTCGTGACGGGCATCGCCGATGCCGCCAGCGATTCGGTGCCGATCCTGGCCATTACCGGCAACGTCGCCACGCACTGGCTGGGCAAGAACGCCTTCCAGGAAGTCGATATCGTTGCGATCACCAAGCCTGTCACGAAGCTCGCGCGTCAAGTGCGAGAAGCGCGCGACATCCCGGCAGCGGTGCGAGAAGCGGCGGCGTGTGCGCTGGCCGGACGTCCCGGTCCGGTCTTGCTCGACTTCCCGAAGGATATTCAGCAGGCACGTCCGCAGCAGCCGACGGATAAGCGTTCTACGTCCGCAGTGCCTGCGGGCATGAGCGACGAGACGGCACAACGCATTGCTGCATTGCTTGCGCAGAGCGAGCGGCCGGTGCTCTACGCCGGTGGTGGCGTGATCGCGTCGGGGACCAGCGCGCAACTGGTTGCGCTGGCCGAAGCGCTCGATTGCCCGGTCGCGCTCACGATGATGGGACTCGGTGCGGTGCCCGACGACCATCGCCTGTTGCTCGGTCCGTTGGGCATGCACGGCGCGTATGCAGCGAACGTCGCGGTCAACGAAGCCGATCTCGTACTCGCGCTCGGCGTGCGCTTCGACGACCGGGTGATTGGTGACCCCGCTTCGTTCGCGCGTCACGCGAAGATCGTCCATATCGACGTGGATGCCGCCGAGATCGGCAAGAACAAGCCGGTGACGCTGGGCGTGCATGCGGATCTGCGTGACGCCTTCGCCGGTCTGCTGGCGCACGCCAAACGGCGTGACGTGCCGTCGTGGCACGCATATTTGCGTGAGCGTCGCGACGCACACCCGTTGCGTGCGCCGCAGGCGGCAGGCGAGGCGAGTGTCGGCAAAGATGCCTCGGTGCTGACCGGCGTGGACGTGATCGCCGCGCTGGCGGCGCTGCTGCCACCGGAAGCGGTGGTCACGACGGGCGTGGGACAGCACCAGATGTGGGCCATGCAGCACCTGCGCTTGCGCGAGCCGCGCACGTTCCTGTCGAGCGCCGGATTCGGCACGATGGGGTTCGGTTTGCCTGCGGCCATCGGCGCGAAGGTCGCGTTGCCGGACGTGCCGGTGATCGATATCGACGGCGACGGCAGCCTGAACATGTCCGTCAATGAGCTGTCGACGTGCCGTCGTTACGGCCTCGGCGTCAAGGTGCTGGTCATCAACAACCAGTGGCTGGGCATGGTGCGGCAATGGCAGGACATGATTTATGCGCGCAACCGGGTGGCGTCGTCACTGGTCGACCCGAACGTGCCCGATGGCGCCGACGACGGGCGTCCGTATCCGGATTTCGTGACGATTGCGGCAGGATATGGCGTGGCAGGCGCACGCGTCACTCGTGCCGAGGAACTGCCCGCCGCATTGGCGCGCATGCTGGCCGACCCGAGCGAGCCGTATTTGCTCGATGTGCTGGTCGCTCGCGAGGACGACGTCTACCCGATGATTCCGGCGGGCAAAACGTATCGCGACGTGGTTTTCGGGCCGGGGCAGGCCGCCGGACCGATTGCAGCGGGAGCATTCTGATTTTGCCCGGCGGCGCGGCCCCCTCCGAATGGCACCGTTACTCGCAGGCTGTGCCACAACGTGGATGTCGCGCGACCCGGTGTTGGCCTCGTGTCCGTCCGGTCAGGCATTACCACCTCGTGAGAATTCTGCCCCGCGTCGCGAGATCGCAACGAGGAAACCCGCTTTGGCGGGTTTTTTTCGTTTCAAGGGCGGCGAGGAGTATCATTGCGCTCTTTCTGGAATCCTCGCCAAGGAAATTACTATGTTGACGAAGCGCCTGGTGCTGGCCGCCGCTTGTATTCTGACGACCTTTGCCGCGCTGCCGGCAGCGCAGGCCGCCGATCCGACCTACACCGTCGGCGCAGGCGGCACGTATCGCCCGTTCGAGTTCGAGACGCCGCAAAAAGAACTGGTCGGCTTCGATATCGACATCATCAAGGCGATCGGCAAGGCGGGTGGTTTCAACACCAAGCTGGTGAGCACCCCGTGGGAAGGCATCTTCGCCACGCTCGATCAGGGCGATCGCGACATCATCATTTCTGGCATCACCATTACCGACAAGCGTCGTGAAATGGTCGACTTCTCGGCCCCGTACTTCCCGGCCGATCAGGTCATCATTACTTCGCCGGGCGCGAAGGTCGCCGGTCTGGCCGACCTGAAGAAGCTGCAGGTCGGCGTGGTCAATTCGAGCACCGGCGACATCGCCGTCTCGGAAGAGCTGGGCAAGGCCAGCACCGCTATCCGTCGCTTCGACAACACGCCGCTCATGCTCGAAGAGCTGTATCGCGGTGGCGTGGACGCCGCAGTGGGCGACGTCGGCGTGATCAAGTTCTACATCAAGAGCCATCCGGAAAAGCCGTTCAAGCTCGTCTACGACAACAAGTTCAAGCGCCAGTACTTCGGCATCGCCGTGAAGAAGGGCAACAAGGTCGCGCTCGACAAGATCAATACCGGTCTGAAAAAGATCGTGGCCGACGGCACTTACGCCAAGACCTACAAGCAGTGGTTCGACGCCGACGTGCCGACGTTGCCGCAACAATAATCAACGCGTGTAACGTCGCGCCACGCGCGCCAGAGATTCTGGCCACTCGCGGCCCGTGAGCTGATCGTCATTTATCGACGTCAACCCCCGGGCCGCGAGCGTTTTTCCGCCGGTCAGACCGGTTCGTTTCATTTTGTGAGAAAGGTGCTTCATGGGTGGGTTCCAGTGGAACATCATCAGCGAATACATGCCTCTGTTCGTCGAGGGCACGCTGATGACGCTCAAGTGCACGGTGATCTGCGTGATCGCCGGCACGCTACTTGGGCTCGTGCTTGGCGTTGGCCGTCTGGCCGAGGCGCGTCACGGCTTCTATAAGTATTTCCTGCGCTACGCGGTGCAATTCCCCGTGCGCTTCTACGTCAGCTTCTTCCGCGGCACGCCGCTGTTCGTGCAGATCCTGCTGATCCACTTCGCGTTGATGCCCTTGCTGATCAACCCGTCGGGCGGCTTGATCGTGAGCGGCGATTTCGCCCGCGAAATCCGTTCGCAGTACGGTGCGTTCATGTCGGCCGTGCTGGCGATCTCGCTGAACGCCGGCGCCTACGTATCGGAAATCTTCCGCGCCGGTATTCAATCGATCGACCGCGGACAAGCCGAAGCGGCCCGCTCGCTCGGCATGACTTACATGCAGACGCTGCGCAAGGTAGTGCTGCCGCAGGCGTTCCGCCGCATGCTGCCGCCGCTGGGCAACAACGCGATTGCCATCGTGAAGGACTCGTCGCTCGCATCGGCCATCGGTCTGGCCGAACTGGCGTACGCCGCACGCACGGTGTCGGGGGCTTACGCGCGCTACTGGGAGCCGTATCTGACGATTTCGCTCATCTACTGGGTGATCACGCTGGTGCTGTCGGCATTTGTTCAACATCTGGAAACGAGGTACGGCAAAGGTGATCGTCGTCAATAACCTGCAAAAGCAGTACGGCGAGGCGCACGTACTGCGCGGCATTTCGTGCCGCATCGAAGAAAAGGAAGTGGTGTGCGTGATCGGGCCGTCGGGCTCGGGCAAGAGCACCTTCCTGCGCTGCCTGAATGGACTGGAAGACGTGAGCGGTGGCGAAGTGCTCGTCAACGGCTTTCACGTGGAAGATCCGAAGACGGACATGAATGCCATGCGCGCCAGCGTCGGCATGGTGTTTCAGCGCTTTAATCTGTTCCCGCATATGTCGGTGCTGGAGAATCTGGTTCTCGCGCCGATGCAGGTCAATGGCATCAAGCGTGATGAAGCGGTGACCATCGCCGAACAGTTGCTCAAGAAGGTGGGCCTGCTCGAGAAGATCGACGCCTTCCCGAATCAGCTCTCCGGTGGTCAGCAGCAACGCGTGGCGATTGCCCGAGCACTCGCCATGCAACCGAAGGTCATGCTGTTCGACGAACCGACCTCGGCGCTCGACCCGGAACTGGTTGGCGAAGTGCTGGAAGTCATGAAGTCGCTCGCCGAAGAAGGAATGACGATGGTCGTCGTGACGCACGAAATGGGTTTTGCCCGTGAAGTTGCCGACCGCGTGTTCTTCATCGATCAGGGCGTGATCATGGAAGAAGGTCAGCCCGAGCAGATCTTCACGGCGCCGAAACATGAGCGCACGCGCGAATTCTTGCGCAAGGTCCTGTAATTCTCACGATTGCGGTGCGCGCAAAGGTATATCCGCGCGCCGCATCTGATTACAATGCGAGGGTACGCGCGCTGAGTGACCGGAGTGACTTAAGGCCCCGGCGCGTCGCAGGCACCCTGAGCGCCCCGCCAGGTTTTTTCACAGGGCAGTGACCTTTGTCCGGGCCTGCCCCGCAATCGCAGATTGCACTCCGATTTCACGAGGTAGTCATGAGCCAGCAAATCGCTGTGACCCGCCAGACGTTCGACGACGTAATGGTGCCCAATTACGCTCCTGCCCAGATGGTGCCCGTGCGCGGCGAAGGCTCGCGCATGTGGGATCAGGAAGGTCGCGAGTATGTCGACTTCACCGGCGGCATCGCGGTCAACGCGCTCGGCCATGCCAATCCGGAACTGGTGAAGGTGATCGAAGAGCAGGCCCGCAAGGTCTGGCACATCGGTAACGGTTACACCAACGAGCCGGTGCTGCGTCTGGCCACGGCGCTCACGCAAGCGACGTTTGCCGACAAGGCGTTCTTCTGCAATTCGGGGCTGGAAGCGAACGAAGCGGCACTCAAGCTGGCGCGCCGCTACGCCTACGACCACGCCGCCGAGCGGGGTGGCAAGGAAAAGAGCGAGATCATCTCGTTCTACAACTCGTTCCACGGCCGTTCGCTGTTCACCGTGAGCGTGGGCGGGCAGGCCAAGTACACCGAAGGTTTCGGCCCGATTCCGGCCGGCATCATGCATCTGCCGTACAACGATCTGGAAACCGTTCGTGCGACGATTTCGGATGCCACGGCTGCTGTCATCGTCGAACCGGTGCAGGGTGAGGGCGGTGTATTGCCCGCCGATCCCGAATTCCTGAAGGGTCTGCGCGAACTGTGCGATCAGCACGGTGCGTTGCTGATTTTCGACGAAGTGCAGACTGGCGTCGGTCGCACCGGCACGCTGTACGCCTACGAACAATACGGCGTGACGCCGGACATCCTGACGACCGCCAAGGCGCTGGGCAACGGCTATCCGATCGGTGGCATTCTCACGACGAGCAAGATTGCGGCAAGCTTCTCGCCGGGCACGCACGGTTGCACGTACGGCGGCAATCCGCTCGCGACGGCCATCGCCGGTCGCGTGCTGGAGCTGATCAACACGGCCGAGACGCTGAACGGCGTGAAGGCGCGTCACGACCATTTCATCAAGGGTATCGAGGCGATCAACGCGCGTCATGGCGTGTTCGATCAGGTGCGCGGTATGGGCCTGCTGATCGGCGCCGTGCTCAAGCCGGCGTTCGCCGGTCGCGCCAAGGACATCGTCGTCGAATCCGAGAAGAATGGTCTGATGCTGCTGGTGGCGGGCGGTGACGTGGTGCGTTTCGCGCCGTCGCTGAACATTCCGTTCGCCGACATCGACGCCGGTCTCGCCTCGCTGGAGAAGGCGGTCGCAACGGTGGCCGCCACGGCGAAGGCCGCTTAAGCGCACGACGCGGCGAACGTAACAAGACCTGCGCCGATGCACAGGACTTCGGGCCGGACCGACGAATGACGTCGCTCCGGCCCTTGTTTTATCCAACTCACGGGATGCTTCCATGACGCGTCAATCGAAAGCGACGGGGACCTCCGGCGTTCCAGCGAACACTGGTGCGGCCTCCTCTGACGACATCGCCGCGAATTCGCTGCGCGTGGTGCGTCTCGCGCGTCCCGCCGATCTGCCCGCCCTGCTGGCGCTGGCGGCGCTGGCCGGTCCGGGCATGACGTCGTTCAAGCCCGACCGGGCGGCGCTTGAAGCGCGTCTGGCGCGCGTGGCGGCGAGCGTCGAAGGACATGCGCCTACGGCGGAGCAAGGCTATCTGTTTGTGATGGAGGACGTCGGGACCGGCGAGACCGCGGGCGTTTGCGGACTGGAAGCGGCCGTCGGCCTGGACCAGCCGTTCTACACCTATCGCAAGGACACGATTGTCCACGCGAGCCGGGAGCTGAATGTCTGGTCGCGCATGCTGACGCTCTCGCTCTCGAACGATCTCACCGGCTACAGCGAACTCTGCTCGCTGCTGCTCGACCCGAAATGGCGCGGACACGGCAACGGCGCGCTGCTCTCGAAGGCGCGCTTTTTGTTCATGGCACAGTTCCCCGAGCGATTCGGTCCGCACGTGTGCGCCGAGTTGCGAGGCTTCTTCGACGACGAGGGGCAGAGCCCGTTCTGGCAGTCGCTCGGACAGCACTTCTTCAAGATCGACTTCGATCAGGCGGACTACCTCACGTCCATCGGCAAGAAGTCGTTCGTGGCCGAACTGATGCCCAAGTACCCGATCTACGTCGACTTCCTGTCGCCGTCGGCGCAAGCGGCCATCGGCGTGACGCACCGCGACACGCTGCCCGCACGGCGTCTGCTGGAGCAGGAGGGGATGCGCTCCGGGGCGCACGTGGATATCTTCGACAGCGGGCCGGTGCTCGAAGCGCGTGTGGCCGATTTGCGTGCCGCGCGCGACAGCCGCTATCTGACGGCGAACATTGTGGTCCCCGCAGGCGAGGACGGCAGCCCCGTTCCGGCGACTCCGAACGCGGAACCGTATCTCGTGGCGTGCCTCGGCCTGGAAGGCTTTCGCGCGACGCTGGTGACGGGTCGCCCCGAGCGTCGGGCGTTTGCGCTCAGCCCGCTCGCCGCGCAGGCGTTGGGCGTGAAGACCGGCGATCGCCTTCAGGTCTTGCCGCTCAAACCGCCGCGCGCCGAAGCGGTCTGATCCCGTTCGGCACCAATCGCCGCGACGATTCCCGTGAGGGCCACTCAAAGTAACGGTCGCCTCGGGATACGCGCGCGAATGCGACGCATTGCCGCAGCGATGGCGGGGCGATCGCGGGTGTCGTTGCAGAAGCGCCAGTGGGCGTGCGGGCGGAGAATCGAGGTCGGATGATGCTTGTCAAAGCGCGTGCGGATGACACAAGCATTCGCGTATATTTCACTTGATCTCACGTCGCAGCCGTCTCTAGAATGGGTTCTTGACGCCCATCTGGTGTGCCCATTCATACCCAAGGTGTCGAAGGTGTGTGATAGGTGCCCGTCGTCCGGATTCGCTACCTGCGGATATTTCACGAGAGGGATGCCATGCTCAGACTTCTGTCGAAATACTGGTGGTTGCTTGTGCTGCGCGGTGTGTTGGCCGTGATTTTCGGTATCGCGGCCTTTGCGTTACCCGGCGTGACGATTGCGGTGCTGGTGCTGTGTTTCGGCGCGTTTTCGTTTGTGGACGGGGTCTTCTCGCTCAGCGGCGCGTGGAGTGCGCGCCAGGAGCATGCCGATTGGTGGCTGCCGTTGCTGCAAGGCATCGCGAGCATAGTGATCGGAGTCCTGACTTATCTCAACCCGGCGTTGACCGCCGTTGCGTTGCTTATCTATATCGTGGCCTGGAGTTTTGTCACCGGCGTGTTGCAGGTGGCTGCCGGTATCGCGCTGCGTCGCGAGATCAAGGGCGAACTGTGGGTCATTCTCTCCGGTGCCTTCAGCATCCTGTTTGCCATCTTCATCATGTGGCAACCGGGCGCGGGCGCGTTGGCGCTGATCTGGGCCATCGGGTCTTGGGCCATCATCTGGGGCGCTTTGCTGGTGCTGGCAGGTTTCAAACTCCGAGGTGCCGCGCATGGCGCGCCGCATGCGTCGCCGGGACACCTCAGGTCGTAGTCGCAGCGTCTTCGTTCGTCCGCATGGGCGCCGAGCGCCCGTCGCCGACGGCTTCCCCCGGCAACCTGCGGGTTGCCAGACGTCAGGAGTGTCAAATGGCTTTGAACCATACGCGTAACACCCTCGGTGAGAAGATCCGTATCGAATCGGTCAACCAGCTCAATCGCGGGCTAATCAACGGTATCGATGTGCAGCGTCAGGCGAAGCAGGCGCACTGGAACGTGCACGGCCCGGGCTTCATCGAGCTGCACTTGCTTTTCGACGAGGTTTATAACGCGGCCATCGAGTGGGCCGATCTGTGCGCCGAGCGTCTGGTGGCGCTGGGTGGCGTGGCCGATGGCCGCGTACAGACCGTTGCACAGAAGACCGAATTGCCGACGTACAAGAACGAGTTCAAGCGCGGTCTCGATCATGCCGCTGCGTTGGCCGAAGCCCTTGCGGCCTACGGTGAGATCATTCGCGGCCTGATCGACGCGTCCGCCGAGATCGGCGACGCCACCACGTCGGACGTCTTCACCGAGATCTCGCGCGGTGTCGACGATCACCTGTGGAAGGTGGAAGCGCACCTGCGCGGCGAGTGACGATATGCCCGGGCGCCCGAGCGACGAACCCATCTTTCGACGTCGACGGTTCCGCCGATAGTTCTGCATCACAGACGACGAAGAACGCGCGCGCCGCTTGAGCCGGAGCGCGCGTTCTCACGTTCTCGGTCTCGCCGTTTTCCACGCTGTCTTACTCACCCACGGAGCCGCCATGACCACCCGTAACCTGAGCCAGATGTTCCAGCCGAAGTCGGTCGCCGTGATCGGCGCGTCCAATCGCGAGCGACGTGTGGGGACGACCGTGCTGCAAAACATCGTCGACGGGGGCTTCAAGGGCGACATCTATCCGGTCAATCCGAAGTATTCGACGCTCGCCGGTCTGAAGTGCTACCGAGACGTCGGCGATCTGCCGCAGGCACCCGACCTCGCGGTGATCTGTACGCCGCCGTCGACTGTGCCCGATCTGATTCGCGACCTGGGGGAGCGCGGCACGCGCGCGGTGGTGGTGCTGACTTCGGGGCTTGCAAGAGAAAAGGATCGTCAAGGCGTGACGTTGCAGGATCGCATGCTCAAGAATGCGAAGCCGCACGTGCTGCGCATCCTCGGGCCGAATTGCATCGGACTGCTGAGTCCCGGCATCGGCCTGAACGCCAGCTTCGCGCACATGGGCGCACGCGCTGGCAAACTCGCGTTCGTCTCCCAGTCGGGGGCGCTCACGACAGCGGTGCTCGATTGGGCCGACGCGCGCGAAATCGGGTTCTCGCACTTCGTGTCGATGGGCGACAGTGCGGACGTCGACTTTGGCGACATGCTCGATTATCTGGCGAGCGACCCCGGCACGGACGCCATTCTGATGTACATGGAATCGATTCGCGATGCGCGCAAGTTCATGTCCGCCGCGCGCGCCGCAGCACGCAACAAACCGGTCGTCGTGATCAAGTCGGGACGCGTGCCTGAAGGTGCGCAGGCGGCGGCGTCGCACACCGGTGCGCTGGCGGGTTCGGACGACGTGTACGACGCCGCGATCCGCCGCGCGGGGATGTTGCGCGTGGATACCACCGACGAACTGTTTGCCGCCGTCGAGACGCTCGCGCGCCTGCGTCCGTTCGCAGGCGACAAGCTGTCGATCATGACCAATGGGGGTGGGGCGGGCGTGATGGCGACCGACGCGCTGGTGCTCGATGGCGGCAAGCTGGCCCATCTGACGGATGAGACCCGTGCCGCGCTCGACGCCGCATTGCCGAAAACGCTGGGCCGCGCGAACCCGGTGGACATCGGTGGCGATGCGAATCTCGAACGCTACACGGCCACGCTTGCCGCGCTATGCGAAGACCCCGAGACGGCGGCGGTTCTCTTCATTCAGGCACCCACCGCCGTCATGCCGAGTCTCGATATGGCGAACGCGCTGGCGGCGCTGCCGCGTCCGTCTAAGAACGTCTTCACCTGCTGGCTTGGCGGAGAGACGGCCGAGCGCGCGCGCCGCATCTGCCGCGAGGCCGGGCTGCCGACCTACGACACGCCAGAGAACGCCGCGCGTGCCTTTCTCGAAGCGGTCAACTATCGACGCAACCAGGAGTTGCTGATGGAAACGCCGCCCTCGATTCCGCCGGGCTTTGCGCCGGACGTCGCGCGCGTGCGCGCCATCGTCGACAGCGCCATGCGTGAAGGGCGCGACTTGCTGACCGAACCGGAAGCGAAAGGTGTGCTGGCGGCCTATGGAATTCCGGTGGTCGAGACGCTCGTTGCCGAGACGCCGGAGCTAGCGGGCGAAGTCGCGAAGGGCATCGGCTTTCCTGTCGCCGTCAAACTGATTTCGCCGGACATCACACATAAGTCCGATGTGGGCGGCGTGGTGCTCAACATCGAAACTGCAGAGCAGGCGAGCGAAGCGGCTCGCCAGATCGCCAAGCGCGCACTGGCCGCGAAACCGGGCGCACGTGTGACCGGCTATTCGGTGCAGCGTATGGCGAACGGTGCCGAAGCGTTCGAGCTGATCGTGGGGGTGGCGACCGATAGCGTCTTCGGTCCGGTGCTGCTGTTCGGGCAGGGCGGCACGGCTGTCGAAGTTATCGCGGATCGCACCATCGGGCTGCCGCCGCTGAACCTGAACCTTGCGCGCGACATGGTGGCGCGCGCCCGTGTGTCGAAGTTGCTCGCAGGCTATCGCAGCCGTCCGGCCGCCGATCACGAGGCGATTTATCTGACGCTGGTGAAGCTTTCGCAACTCGTGTGCGATGTGCCGGAGATCGCCGAGCTGGACATCAATCCGTTGTTCGCCGATGCACATGGCGTGTTGGCGCTCGATGCGCGAATTGTGGCGCGCAAGCCGTCGCTTCCCGGGCACGGACGCTTGTCGATTGCGCCCTATCCGCAAGAGCTGGAGAGCACCGTCGATGCTGGCGGAAAGCCCGTGCGCGTGCGTCCCATCCGCCCGGAGGACGAACCGGCCTACAACGCATTCTTCCACACGCTGACACCGCAGGACGTGCAGTTCCGCTACTTCGGTCTGATCAAGGAGCTGTCGCATTCGCAGATGGCGCGCGTCACGCAGATCGACTACGACCGGGCGATGACGTTCGTCGCCACGGAAAAGGACGAGGCGGGCAACACACGATTGCTGGGCGTGGTGCAGGCAATGGCCGACCCGGACAATACCGTGGCGGAGTTCGCGGTGACGGTGAGTCCTGCGGCGCAGGGGCGGGGGCTGGGGCGCGCGCTCATGGAGCATATCGTCGACTACAGCCGCAAGCGGGGCACCGGGGAACTCATCGGCTATGTGCTCACGGCAAATACGCGTATGCTGACACTCGCCCGTCATCTCGGCTTTGTCGAAGACAAGGAGATGGAAGCGGGCATCGTTCATATCCGGCTGCCGCTGCAACAGACGGCGCAGGCGCGGGAGGCACGCAAGGGCTGACGGTCGCGAGGGTGGCGGCGGTGGCGTGCGAAGTGCCCGGCGCTCGCGCCACGCGCAGAGTGCAGAGTGCAGAGTGCAGGGCGGCCGTCTCGACCAGGAAGACGCATGCTAGTGAACTGTGTGGCCTATGAGGATGGCCGCAAGATTGCCGATCTGCACCCCGATGAAATCTCGGACTATCTCGAACGTCCGCACTGCTTTGTCTGGGTGGCGCTCAAGGATCCCGGTCCGGGCGAACTGGCGCAGATGCAGCACGAATTCGGCCTGCACGACCTCGCCGTCGAAGACGCCCAGCACGGGCATCAGCGTCCGAAAATCGAGCAATACGGCGACTCGCTCTTTGCCGTGCTGCACGTGCTCAATAAGGATGCCGACGGCGATTTCACACTTGGCGAAGTCGCGATTTTTGCGGGACACAACTATGTGCTCTCGGTGCGCTCGAACGCCACGCAGGGACTGGGCGCAGTGCGTGCCCGGGCAGAGAAGGAACCGCATTTGCTGCGTCAGGGCTCCATCTTCGTCCTCTATGCCCTGATGGACGCCATCGTCGACAGCTACTTTCCCGTGTTCGACGACCTCGAGGCGCAGCTCGAAGCCATCGAAGCGCAGATCTTCACCCCGAACGCGCCGAACAAGGGGCGCGCGATCATCGAGGATCTGTATCAGCTCAAGCGCCGGCTCATTACGCTGCAACACGCGTGCGTGCCGCTCATGGAAGCCGTCAGCAAGTTATTCGGAGCGATGGCGCCCAAGCTGTGCGGTGGCATGCAGGAGTACTTCCGCGACGTCTTCGACCATCTCCAACGCATTACGAAAAATATCGATCTGCTGCGTGAAATGGTCACGACGGCGCTCTCCGTCAATCTCGGCATGATTTCGCTCTCCGAGAACGAAACGACGAAGCGGCTCGGGTCGTTCGCAGCGCTCTTTGCCGTGCCGACGATGATTGCCGGGATCTACGGGATGAATTTTGCCGACATTCCCGAGTTGAAATTCCAATACGGGTATCCCGGCTGTATTGCCGCGATGGTTGTCATCGATGTCTTGCTATTCATGAAATTCCGTAAGGCCGGCTGGCTGTGACGACCCTTTCGAGGCCGTGAAGACCCGAGGGCGGGGCACGCTATCTGTGTCAGGCGCGTGTCCCGGCAAGCGTTGCTACCCGGGTTGTTGCCCGGTGGCAACGTGTGGTGCGACCTCCATTTTTTGCAGTGACCGGCGTTGAATAACTGTTCTAGAATGCGCTCAATGCCGCGTCAGACGGCTGCCAAGGGTTGAGAAGAACAACAAACCGCCAGGCAAGCAAATAGGGGTCAGATATTGAATGCACCACTTACGGGGATCCGCGTCATTGAGTTCTGTCGTGGCGCGGCGGGTGCCTATTGCGGCATGCTGCTTGCCGACATGGGCGCGGACGTCATCATGGTCGACGATCCCGTCGACGATATTTCCAACGAATTCCAAAGCACGATCAGCGAATCGGCGCAGGTCGGATTGCGTCGCAACAAGCGCTCCGTCGCGCTGGATCTGCTGACGCTCGAAGGGCGTAGTCTCGCTCAAACGCTGGTGCGCGGGGCAGACGTCGTCATCGAGTGCCTGCCACCCGGCACGTTGGCGCACGCCGGGCTTACCTACGATGCGCTGTCGACTGTGCAACCGCATCTCGTCTACGTTTCCATTTCCGCATTCGGACAGGATGGCCCACGCTCCGTGCCGCAGCCGGGGGTGCCTGCGCTTGAGGCGCTCAGGGGCATGCTGGGAGTGGCGCCAAGCGGCGCCGAGCCTCCGCGCGATCTGCCCATTGCCGATCTGGCCGCAGGACTGTATGCCGCATTTTCCGTCTCGGCTGCGCTCGTCGCAGCGAAGCAGCAGGGCGTGGGCGTGCACATCGATGTGCCGATGCTCGGCGCGACGCTGGCGATTGCTGCGCTGAGGGCGGGTGACGCCGGGGCGGAGGCTGCGCATCGCGCAGGACTTGTGCCTGCCGCCGCCATGGCCGGAGCGGAAGCGGGCAACGCGGCGCAGACCGACGCCGAAGTGTCGACCAGGGCGCGCCAGCGCCGGGTGCTGGCTGACGCAGCGGGCCATGGCAAGGTGTCGCCGCTGGCGGTGCCGCTTTCCGCGCCGCTATCCGACGGGGACGAGCGTTTTGGCGGCCCGTCGGCCCCCTGGCCTACCTTCCGGGCGCGTGACGGGTACTTCGGCATGGATCTCGACGCCCAGACGCATTGGGAGGCGATTTGCGCCCTCGTGCACCGGGTAGATCTGCTCGACGACCCGCGCTTCGGTAGTGCGCGGGAGCGGGCACGCCATCAGGCGGCCTTGCGCGACGTGCTCGAAGCGGTATTCGTGCTGGAAGACCGCGATGCCTGGCTCGCGCGGCTGGTGGCCGTCGGCGTCCCGTGCACGGAAATCAGCACCTATTCCCGTGTGCTGTCCGATCCCCAGGTGGCTCATATGGGCTGGGTGCGACCGATGGTGCTGCCCAGCGGCGAGACGACCCACACGATCGTCTCCCCTGTGCGTCTTAACGGACAAAGCCCTGTTACACGTCTCGATCCACCCGCGCCGGGCGCTCACACCGGAGCCATCATCGCGGAACTTGACGCCGATCTCGGCGCGGAGTTCGGTGCCAGCGAACGGCCGGTCCATATCAGTGTCCGGACATCGACGTCATAGGCATTTTGGTTGTTTCCCGCATTTCAGACACGGCGGCGCTCAGGGAGCGCCGCTTTTCTTTTCTGTCGTCGGACGCTTCTATATAATTCTTCGTCATAAGTTTATGACATATAGTGATTTGGATTCGGTGTCAGATCACTCTCTGCAGGATACCGCCCATGTTCCCCGACCTTTCGAGTGCTTCGCCCACGGCAACCCTGCTTGGGGCAGCGGTCGGACTGGTGTTGGGTTTGACGGGAGCGGGGGGCGGCATCTTTGCGGTGCCGGCGCTGGTGTTCGGACTCGGTTGGGGCGTGCCGCAGGCGGGGCCAGTCGCCTTGCTTGCCGTGGGCGCGAGTGCCGCCGTGGGCAGTGCTCAGGGATTGCGGGCCGGTATCGTTCGCTATCGGGCGGCAATGCTGATGGCGGGCATCGGGGTTTGTCTCGCGCCGCTGGGCTCGTTGATGGCGCATCGGTTGCCGGAGCGGTGGCTTGTCGGGTTGTTCGCCATGGCCATGCTGATTGGGGCCGCGCGAATGTATCGGGCGTCTCGAGGTGGAGCGCGTAGTGCGGGCGCGGGGGACGCTGCGGGGGCGTGTACACCGTTGCCACCTTGTCGGATGGACCCCGCGACAGGGCGCTTGCACTGGACTCGGCGAGTGGCGAGCACGTTGGGTGCGATCGGTGCCATCTCGGGCTTTGCGTCGGGGCTGCTCGGCGTTGGGGGCGGTTTCGTCATCGTGCCTGCATTGCGGCGTTTCACCGACATTTCGGTGCACGGCGTCGTGGCGACGTCACTCTTCGTCATCGCACTGATTTCTGCGGGCACGGTCGCCAGTGCGTGGTGGCATGGCATGCATCCGGGAACGCAGGGGTGGGTGTTTGTCGTAGGCGCTGTGGCGGGCATGTTGCTGGGGCGTGCGCTCTCGCCACGTCTGGCCGCATCGCGGCTTCAGCAAATCTTCTCTGCGCTCATGACCATCGTGGCATTCGGCATGGTCGTCAAAGCGTTTGGCGCTTGAATCTATTTATTCAAAGTCGCCAAGTCTCTTCGGTCCTGGATTTCCTTCACCTTATCTCCCGCTTTAATCGTAGTTAATAGAATTTCATCGAATTTAATTGCTGCCGGTATCGGCGGGGTGGACGCGCTTTGCGTATTGCGATCAAAAGATAGGAGGTATTTCGAAAGTCGCCACGTCGTTCGAGTGACCTCTTGCCGTTTCGGCGCCGGCGTATCACGCCAGGTGCGGCCTGTGGCTGACACGACTGGCATCTTTCAAATGAATTTTTTCCTCATTTGCGTGTCAATCGGAACGCTGCCTGAGCGTTCGAGCTACGTCATCTGAGTTATTTCCGCACTGAATTCGATGGCGACGCGCGGGGCGTGTAAGGCGCGAACGGTATTCCTCCTAATTTGGACTAGGATGTTTCCTATAAAGAGATCCAAAACGGTAGGGTTTTGTAGATTTATCCTATATTTCCGCTGGTCGTGAAAATGACGCGTAACGTTCCTTTGTCACGCGGCGAGACGATTGGTAATGGACCGATGACCCCAACACACGTTGACGCTTTCCTGCCCGGCCAATCCTCTTGCCCAATTGCCACACAAGCAATGGGACGGCGCGCTGTGACGACACTAATAAGCTTTGGCAGCGCGCTGGCGATGGCGCTGCTTGCGGGATGTAGCGAATACAAAGCGTCGACGGCGAATGTGACGGGCATCACGACGGAATCGGCGAGCGACGGGGCTTCGCTGGCGCGAGTGGAGCCCCCGGTTGCGTCATCGCCAGAGGTCGAAACGCGGATGCGCCCGGTCGCAGCTGCGGTGAAGCTGAGCGATACGCCGAGGGTAGGCGCGGTGGTGCGCGGCTCATACCGATGGATGGCGGATTGGCCTGAGACCGATAGCGTACATCTGTGGGAAGCAGCGGCCGGACCGACGCGCATTCGCGTCGTCGGACGGGCGCGCGAGATGATGCCCTCGGCAGGTTTGCGCGGCGTTCGCATTCGTTACTGTGTCAAGCCGGTTATCGGCGCGGGCACAACTCAGTTGACAGGGCACAAGACGTGCTCGGCGTGGACCACCGTCGATGAACCGCGTGCGGTCGTCGCCGGGCGTGCCGGGAGCGCCGGATAAGGCAGGCAGCGGGCGAGGGGCCTTGAGCGGCCCACGCGCCGGACTGTCGGGTTCCGCAATCGTCGCCCAGCAGCAATGCGGTCACGCCTTCGTGACCAACGCGTGCGTCGGCAAGACGCACATTCCTCTTTTGGGAAGCCATGACGCGAAGACACGGCGAGGGATCGCGCGCGCCCACGGCTGACTTCTTTTAAAAGGATCCAGCAAATGATGGTAAAGATTCTGATTGCGGACGATCACCCGATCGTCGCCTCCACGCTACGTGAAATGCTGTCCCCGGACCCGGGTTTTCACGTGCTGCCTCCTGTCTCGAATTCGACCGAGTTGTTCAAGGCGCTCGAAACGAATTCGGTCGACGTCCTCATTACCGATTACTGCATGCCCGGTGGCGCATTCGGCGATGGCCTCGTCATGATCAACCGCGTCCGTCGCAAGTATCCCGACGTCAAGATCATCGTGTTCACGTCGATCGAACAGCCGGCCATTATTCACGCACTCGACAGCTGTGGCGTGTTGGGTGTGATGACCAAGTCCGACGACCTGCGTGAAATCACCGTGTGTGTGGAGCGCTGCCGGCGCGGTATGAGTTATCGCGGTGGACGCGCCGAGCAGATTCTCGAGGAGCAGATGCGCCGCAAGCCGACGGCGCGCCGCCCGCTCTCGCCCAAGGAAATGGAAGTGTTGCGGATGTATCTGGATGGTCAGAACGTGTCGCAAATTGCGGGTGCGCTCAAGCGTTCCGCCAAAACGATCAACAACCAGAAACGCATGGCCATGTGCAAGTTGGGTTGCCGCACCGACATGGAGTTATTCAAGCTGCACGTGTCGAGCCCGGTTCAGTTTGCGCGTGACGGCGATGCCGAAGCGCCGAGTGCCGCCTGAGTCCGCCCCGACCACAGACGTTGGAGTCTATGCCTGCCAGAACGATGACGCGCGACATCGCGATCGCGGGCCGCCTGCTTCGCATTGGTGGCCTGCTGGCCCTGCTGTTCGGTTTGTCGGTGTGGGTCGCAGCGGTCTCCTATGCGCTCTTCGGCACCCTCTGGCAAAGCGGACAAAAGACGGAGTCGTTCTTTGCGGCTGTCGGGCGCGAAATCCGGGACCTCGAGATCTTCAACGAACAGGCTCGCGCGATGGCGCAGGCGACCCAGGCAAGCACCGTGCGTCCCGGCGGTGCTACGCAGGCGCTGACCGACCGCATTCTGAAGCCGCTGATCTCCATGCCGGCGGGCACTGCGCGGCGCATCAACGGCGTGGGCTGGGACAGCGAATTCGAAATCGTCAAACTGGCGGAAATCACGCAAGAGCGCGCAGCGTTGCTCGCGCGTCTGACGTTGCGCCTCATGGTGCTCGACGCCAACTTCTGGAGTCCGCTCGACGCACAGGACGAGACCTTCATCATCTCCGCAGACGGAGCGTTTGCGACCTATCGTCCCGCCGTTGGCCGCGAAGCATTCAGCCCGGCCGACCTGGCGCGCGACACGCAGGCGATTCTCGCAGAAATCAACAAGGTCGAGCGCTATCACGCGCGTATCCGGGGCAACAGTGAAGGTCCGTTCTGGACTTACAACTACACGCATCCTGTCACGCATCTGAAAACCGTTTCGAGTTTCGTGCCGATCCGCGATCTACACGGCCATCTGGTGCTTTATGTCGGCACCAGCATGTCACCGGATATGATCGTGCCGCCACGCATGCGCAATCTTGAACGTTCAGGCGAAGCGCTCCAGCTGATTTCGGACGATGGCCTTGTCATTGCGAGCGCCGGGCTTCCGATGTCGTCCTTGGGTTATCTGCGTACGCTGGTTACGCTGCCGCTCTTTGGCGGCGCGCAGATGACCTTGCGCTCCGACGGTCAGCGTCTGGTGTTCGAGCGGCGATTGGCATCGACGCCGTGGTTCGTGCGTTACGCCGTGCGCCCCGCGCAGTTGCTGAAAGAGAACGCGACGGTGTTGCTCGGCGCGACGTTGCTATTGCTCCTGTACGCTGGCGGCGTCTATGCTGGCATGCGTTACATGCGTCAACGCATCATCGAACCTGCGCGTCAGCGCACGACGGCGTTGCTGGAGCGCGATGCTTTCACCCAGACGCTTATCGAGACGGCACCCGTCGGTATGGCGATCATCGATCCGTTCGAGCCGGCCGTGGTGATGAGTAATCCGGCGTATGCCGGTACGGTCGATTTGCTCAGACATCTTGGCGATGGCGAGCTGACGCGGATGTACCGTCAACTGCACAGCGGCGTGGCGGCACGTCCCGTCCGGCGTCTCCTCAGTGCGCTCGACGACGCGGGTGAGCGCCACTACGCGGTGAGCTTCGTCGATACGGTGTTTCGTGAGCAACCGGTGTTGATCGGCACACTGTCGGACGTCACCGAACAGCGCCGCTTCGAGCTGGAGCAACGCAAGGCACGTCTTGCTGCGGAGAGCGCCAATCGCGCGAAGGACGTGTTCCTTACGACCGTCAGCCATGAGATGCGCACGCCACTGTACGGCACGCTGGCGTCGCTCGAATTGCTCAGTGCGCAGAACCTTGGCGACGAGCATCGCTATTACGTGGACGTGATGGAGAGTTCGACGCGTAATTTGCTCGATCTCATCAACGATCTTCTCGATTATTCACGCATTCAGGTCGGTCGCTTCGAACTGAATTCTCGCGATTACTCGCTGCTAAAGGAGCTTGAGGCGGTGGGGTTGTCGTTCACAGGTCGCGCGCGTTTGCAGGGCCTCACGTTGGACTGGATGATCGATCCGCTCCTCGTTCGTGCGGTGCACACGGATGCGCTGCGTCTCGGACAGGTCGTGACCAACCTTGTCGGCAACGCCATCAAGTTCACCGAAAAGGGACACGTGGCGTTCAGTGCAATGGTGACGCGCTCGGATATGCAGGGCTGCGACGTGGCCTTTACGGTGGGCGATAGCGGTGTAGGCATCGCGGCTGCCGATCTTGCCGATCTGTTCCGGCCATTCGGCAAGAGCACCACCGAGCCGGGCATGCAGCATGGCACGGGGCTGGGGCTGGCGATTTCGCATCAGTTCGTCGGTATGCTCGGTGGTGTTCTGGCCGTCGACAGCGAGCAGGGGCAGGGCACGACCATGCGCTTCACGCTGCATCTGCCGTGGGCCCCCGATAGCGAGGCCCCGGTTGTCGTGGATTCGCAGGAGACGTTCGCTTATGTGAGCGCATTGTCGCGTCGTCACTGGTACCTCGATGCGTTGATCCGTCGTGCGGGTTTCGTCCCGGTTCGATATGACGACGCCGTGTCGTGGTCGACGGGGGCCGGTCGCGAGCAGGATTCCGGTCTCCTGATGTTCGCTGACGAATGGCCGGTGCGTGGCATGGCGGGCGCGGAAGTCTACTTACTCCGTGCTACGCCGGTGGACCGTCCAGCCGGAAGCACACCGACGTGGCCGCGCGACATCGCCCTGCTGCAACAGGCCGAACTTTGGGAGGCGCTGGGCGCTACGCCACGCCCGGGCCTGTCGACCAACGCCGACCTTCCGGTGCCGGGCACGGTCAATGCACAGACGCGCGTGAGGCCGTTGGCCGGTTGGTACGTGCTGGTCGCAGACGATCATCCGATCAGCGGCATGTTGCTGTCACGTCAGTTGGAAGGACTCGGCGCGATGGTGGATTGCTATCACGACCCTCGCGAAGCGCTCGACGCGTTCGATGCCGAGTCGCACATGCTCGTTATCACCGATGCCAACATGCCGCACCTCTCCGGGCATGCGCTGGCGACGGCGATCAAGGCACGTGCACCCCATGTGCCGGTGGTGGTGGCGACGGCCGACGTCACGCTGCGCAATGATCGCGAGGCAAAATCGCCTTACGATGCGGTCGTCTACAAACCCGTGGACGCCCGTTCGTTGCTGCGGGTCATCGAACTGGTTCGCTCGCGCTACCCGTCGCTTTGCGTAGAGATCGCGCCGTTGCCGGCGTCGTCGCGACTGATCGAGAATGCCCCCAGACCTGTGCCTGAGGCGGCGTCACCCAAGGACTGGCGCTTGCCCTTGTCGGACATGCTCGACACCTTTGTCAAGATTGCGGATCAGGACATCGCGAATTGTCGGGCGGCGCTCGCCGAGTCTTCACGCGAGACACTCCGCCACTCGGCGCACCGGCTGCGTGGAGGCTTCATGGCGTTTGGTCTGAGTTCGCTGGCGTCCCTAGCCGCACAGGTCGAACATCTCGCGCCGCAGGCGTCGGTCGGACAGATGGAGGCGGCTTTCGACGCACTCGATACGGCCTGGAACGATTGGCTGCGCTCACAAGGGCACGCTATCGCCAGCGACGCGTGAGCGTGAGGTAGGAAGGGATCGCGGCGGGTGGAGGCGGGAATGGTTGGCCCGCCGTCCCTATTCCACGAAATGTTCCGAAATCAACTGACGTAGCCATTGGTTCCCGGCGTCCTGATGGTAGCGACGGTGCCAGAACACATTGGTTTGCAGCGCTGGCAGACGCAGAGGTGGTTTGACGAAGTGCAGCCCGAACGGTGCGGCGGCGCGTTCGGCAAACTTCTGCGGCACCGTCACCACCAGATCGTTCGTGCTGACGATGTAGGGCACCGCGATGAAGTGGGGCACCCAGAAGTTGGCGTCGCAACCGAAGCCCGCCTGCGCGAGAAGCTGATTGACGCGCGCATAGGGGTTGTCGCCGGTGGCGACGAACAGGTGGCGAGCCGCCTTGAATTCGGCCAGCCCAGCGTTCGGCGTGTCGAGCGCGTGACCGATGCGGAACATGCTCACATATTGCTGCCGGAACAACCTTCGCTGGAAAAACGGCCCTGTCAGATCGTCGAACGCCCCCACCGCAAGATCGATGCGCCCTGCGGCCATCGCCTCCTTCAGATCGGGCAGCGACGCCCGAACCGTGCTGATACGGACCCCCGGCGCCAGTTGTGTGCACAGGTCGATCAGCGCGGGCATGAAGTACACCTCGCCGACGTCCGTCATCGCCAACGTAAATTCCCGCTGGCTACTCACCGGATCGAACGCCTCACGATGGTTGATGGCCCGCGAAATGCCCTCCAATGCGGCCGATACGGGTTCGGCCAGCGCCTCGGCGAACGGCGTGGGCTGCATGCCGGTGCCCGTGCGCGTGAACAACTCGTCTTCGAACGTTTGCCGCAGCCGTGCGAGGCCATTGCTGACGGCGGGCTGCGATAGCCCCAGTTCCCGTGCCGCCTGAGAGATGCTCCGGTGCGTGAGTACCGCGTGGAACACCACCAGCAGGTTCAAATCGACGTCGCGCAAGGAAATCATAAAGAAAGCGTCAGCGGATCACCGGAGTGATATTCGCGTTGTGAATATAGTGGATTTGTCTATTTATATCGCAAAATGTGGTCGCTTGGCGGACAATTGTGCCATTCGAAAACAGGAGACGAGGCACTCATGCGTCAAGCAGATCAGATTCAGGGGGAATTGGGCTATTTGTCCGGTTTCGCCAACGAGTTCGCGACCGAAGCATTGCCGGGCGCGCTGCCCATCGGGCAGAATTCGCCGCAACGTGCGCCTTATGGCCTCTACGCGGAACAACTCTCCGGCACGGCATTCACTGCGCCTCGCGGTCACAATCGCCGCTCGTGGGTGTACCGCATTCGTCCTGCCGCCATGCATAAGCCGTTCACTGCGATCGAGAACACGCGCTGGCTGAGCCGCTTCGACGAGGTGCCCACGCCGCCGAACCAGATGCGCTGGGACCCGCTGCCGATGC
Organism: Pandoraea oxalativorans; assembly: GCF_000972785.3. Lineage (NCBI taxonomy): Bacteria > Pseudomonadati > Pseudomonadota > Betaproteobacteria > Burkholderiales > Burkholderiaceae > Pandoraea > Pandoraea oxalativorans. The sequence goes on along the minus strand of NZ_CP011253.3, from coordinate 3,023,794 downwards.
CCGAAGCGCCGACCGATTTCGTCGACGGCATGGTGACGATGGCCGGTAATGGCGGTCCGGACGCCGGTCACGGCTGCGGCATTCATGTCTACGCGGCCAACAAGTCGATGGACGGCCGCTTTTTCTACAACGCCGACGGCGAATTGCTGGTCGTGCCGCAAGAAGGGCGTCTGCGTATCGCCACCGAATTCGGCGTGCTAGAGGTCGAGCCGTACGAAATAGCCGTGCTGCCGCGCGGCGTTCGTTTTCGCGTGACGTTGCCCGACGGCCGCGCCCGTGGCTACATCTGCGAGAACTACGGCGCATTGTTCCGTCTGCCGGATCTGGGCCCCATCGGCTCGAACGGTCTCGCGAATCCGCGCGACTTCCTGACGCCTGTCGCGGCTTATGAGGACGTCGAGGGCGACTTCGAACTGGTGGCGAAATTCGGTGGGGCGCTGTGGCGTGCCGATATCGGCCATTCGCCGCTGGACGTGGTGGCCTGGCACGGCAACTACGCGCCGTACAAATACGATTTGCGTCACTTCAACACGATCGGCTCGATCAGCTACGACCATCCGGATCCGTCGATCTTCCTGGTGCTGCAATCGCAAAGCAATGCCCCGGGCGTCGACGATATCGACTTCGTGATTTTCCCGCCGCGCTGGCTGGCGATGGAAAACTCGTTCCGCCCGCCCTGGTTCCACCGCAACATTGCGAGCGAGTTCATGGGGCTGATCCATGGCGTGTACGACGCCAAGGCCGAGGGCTTCGTGCCGGGTGGCGCGAGCCTGCACAACTGCATGTCGGGTCATGGCCCCGATGCGGGAACGTTCGAGAAGGCCTCGGCGGCCGACACGAGCAAGCCGCACAAGGTGGACGCCACGATGGCCTTCATGTTCGAAACGCCGGCGGTGATTCGCCCGACGCGCTTCGCGCTGGAGACCAAGCAGTTGCAGGACAACTACTACACCTGCTGGCAGGACCTGAAGAAGCACTTCAACCCCAACCAGAAGTAAGGGCCGATGTTGGCGTGAAAGGCACAGACGCCATCGCGCCACGACACCTTTGATCATCCTGACGGCCGACCCGGCGCTGCTCTCGCGCACGGTCGGCCGAAGCGTTACCTCGAACAAGGAATTCCACATGTCTGCTCTCCTGCAAAGCTGGGTCGCGTCTGCCAACACCGGTGTGACGGACTTTCCGCTGCAAAACCTGCCCTACGGTGTGTTCAGCACGCAAGCACTGCCCACGCCGCGCGTCGGCGTCGCGATTGGCGATCAGGTGCTCGATCTGGCGGCGCTTGAAGCCGCCGGCGTGCTCAAGGCAGGCGACACGCCCGTCTTCGCACAGGCGTCGATCAATGCGTTCGTGGCGCTCGGTAGTGCCGTCTGGCGTGCCACGCGTGCTCGCCTGACCTCGCTGCTGGCTGTCGACGGCGACGCCGCACTGCGCGAGAACGCCGCGCTCAAGTCGCAAGCGCTCGTGCCGCTGGCGCAAGCCACGCTCCATCTCCCGGTGCAGGTGCCGGGCTATACCGACTTCTACTCGTCCAAAGAGCACGCGACCAACGTTGGCAGCATGTTCCGTGACCCGGCTAACGCGTTGCTACCGAACTGGCTCGAAATTCCGATCGGTTACAACGGCCGGGCCAGCTCGGTGGTCGTGAGCGGTACGCCGCTGCACCGACCGAACGGCCAGATCAAGCTGCCGGATCAGCCGCGCCCGATTTTCGACGCCTGCCGCAAGCTCGACTTCGAACTGGAAACCGGCTTCATCGTCGGTCGTGAAACAGCCATTGGCGAAGCGCTGAGCGTGGAAGACGCCGAGGCTGCGATCTTCGGCATGGTGGTCCTCAACGACTGGTCCGCCCGCGATCTTCAGCAGTGGGAATACGTGCCGCTTGGCCCGTTCAATGCGAAGACGTTCGGTACCTCCATCTCCCCGTGGGTCGTGACGATGGAAGCCCTCGAGCCGTTCCGCGTGGCCGGTCCGGCGCAATCGCCCGAGCCGCTGTCGTATCTGCAACAGCAAGGCAAGCACGCGTTCGATATCGAACTCGAAGTCCTGCTGCAAGCGGAAGGCGATGCCGAGGCGACGTCGATTTGCCGCACGAACTTCCGTCATATGTACTGGAGCATGGCGCAGCAATTTGCCCACCACACGGTCTCGGGTTGCAACGTCCGTGTGGGTGATCTGATGGGTTCGGGCACGATCAGTGGCCCGACGCCGGACTCGTTCGGCAGCCTGCTCGAACTCACGTGGAACGGCAAGAATCCGATCACGCTGGCCGGCGGCGCGAAGCGCTCGTTCATCGAAGACGGCGACACCGTCGTGATGAGCGGTTGGTGTCAGGGCGACGGCTATCGCATCGGCTTCGGCAACGTGTCCGGCAAGATCCTCCCTGCCAAGGCGCGCTGAACGCTCGGGTCGGGCCTGCCCCCGACCCTGCCTCCGACCTGATCTCCCTACGCGGGCAAGCGTTGCCACCACGGATTGACGCGTCCCACGAGCAGGCTCGCGGTGACACGGCAACGTGTCGGCGTGTAGGCCAGTTCATTGGCGACGCGTCGCAACAGCGGCGGATCGCCCAGGCGGGCGCGACGCGGCACGCGTAGCGAGCGCCGAGGACGTGGGGTGGTCTGGACGGTGGTCTTGGTCGATGGCATGACGTGGCTCCCGAAGGTGTGTGGGTGTGGGAGCCATTTAGCCACGTCGCGGTGATACGCGACAGGTGAAAGAATCCGAAAAATGGGTACGGGGCGCGTGACGTACGCGCCCCGCGTTCACGCCGCCGACCGTGGGGTCAGCGCGGTTTCTTGACGTCAGGTGCGGCTGTCGAGAGCACCTTCGGTGCCGCATCCGGCGTGCCTTCCGGCAAGGATTCCCCATCCGCAGGCGACGCCAGCGGTGCACCGCTCGGTGCCGTCGCCGGACGGTTCAGTCCCTCGTTGATCCACGCCATCAGCAGCGTGTATGTCACGGCGAGAATCACCGGACCGACAAACAGTCCGACGATGCCGAACGTCAACATCCCCCCGAGTACCCCCGCGAGAATCAGCGTCATCGGCAGATCGGCGCCCCGGCGAATGAGCATCGGTCGCATGACGTTATCGAGCATGCCGATGAAAACCGACAGCACCAGCAGCAACGTGGCGAGCGTCGGGCTGTCTTGCCAGTAGAGCCACGCCACGCTCGAGAGCAGTACCGGGAACGGCCCGATCTGCGCGATACACAGCACCAGCATCAGCGCCGTCAGGAAACCCGGCAACGGCACGCCGGTAAGCCACAGGCCGAGTCCGCCGAGCAACGACTGCGTGACGGCCGTCACGACGATCCCAAGCGCAACCGCGCGAATCGACATACCTGCAAGCCGCACCGACTCCTCGCCACGATCGCCACCGAGGCGTCGCGCAATGCGGATCAGGGCCCGTGCGGCCCGTTCGCCCTGCATGAAGAGAATGCCGGAAATGATCAGCGTGAGGCCGAGGTGAACCACCAGCAAGCCGATGGACCCCAGCTTCGAAAATCCCCATGATGCCGCTTTGACGGCGTACGGCTGAACCTTGGAGACAAGTCCACCGGGACCCGCGGCCGCAAGCGACTGCCATTCTTCGCTGGCGCGCTGCCCGACTACGGGAATGCGCGCGAGCCAGTCGGGGGGCATGGGGAGTCCTTTCTGGCCGAAGGAATGCACCTGATCGCTGATGTCCGAAGCGTGCCCGATCAGCGTGCCGATCGCTGCCGAGAGCGGCGCCACCACGATGATCAGCATGCCGACGATCATGATGGTCGTGGCAAGCCACCGTTTGCCCCACAGGCGATGCTGGAGACCGATGAGCAGCGGCCAGGTCGAGGCGACGATCGTCACGGCCCAGATGAAGGCGGGCAGGAACGGCAGCAACACCCATAAAGTGCCGACGATCAGCAGTCCGAGGACCAGCACGATCAGCAGATTACGAGCGAGTTCGCTCGGCGTGGAATTAAGCATAGGCGCTCCGGCAGGCAGGGGGATGACGCGTCTTGCGGTGCGTCCGTCAGAAGTGTCATGCGCAAAGAACGCGCTTGGAGAGCAAGATGCCACGCCGGGGCAGTCACGGCAAGTGCGCGCAACACTTCGTCACAAAGGCGTGTGGATGTCTTCGCGTTCGCCGTCCTCAATCGAGGCCGTGGCAGTCCGGTGTCTCGCTGGCGGAGACACACCGGCGGGCGGGATCGACGTCCCCCGCTTGCGTCCCTGAAAGCTCTGATGCCCGGGATGCGGGGCATCCGGACCGGCGGACACGGGACGACCGACGTCGCCGTCCGACGACGTGCTGATGGCGTCGTTCATCGGCACGAAGACGGCGTCGTCGCCGGACGTGTCACCGGTATCGGCGTGCGGGCCGTTGGCGATGGAAAAGGCGTTCGTACGGCGGCTGGCCGGACTGGCCGGGCTGACTGGACTGTCAGGCAGATCCGAATGCGAACTGCCGGACGAATGTCCCGAATCGTCCTGCGAGACCAGTGTGACGGTGCTGATCTTTGGCCGCCCCCGCCGACGCGTGTAGGCCGTGGCAATCGCCTCATGCCGCGACGCCATGCCCTGCATCGACACAAAGGACGCAATCAGGCCGTACAGCACGCTGAGCACTGCCTGTGTGTGCCAGTCGACGCCCCCGCCCGCAGCGCTGCCGGTCTCCGGGGCAGCGGTCGTGTTAGCGCGTAGCGCCAACGCGCTTTCCCAGACGGGTTCGTCGGGACCGGGTGCATTGGACCCGTCGTCGAACTCCCCGGTCACGGAGGTGGCGCCGTGGAACGTCGACAGGAAATAGAAGCCGAGGGTCAGCGTGAGCCAGATGGCCTTCGGCGCGCCGGAGCGCAGCAACCCCCCCAAGGCGGCCTGAAACGCGGGCCAGAACGACTCGCCGGTCTGCGGCGGGACGTCGTCGCTCATCTTGCAGATCAGATCCGCAAAGCGATCCTGCAACAGCGGTTCGAGCCGGGCATGGTCCGGATCCAGCGCGATGCGGTCGACGATCGGCCCAAGGAATGCGCCGGGAATCGGACATAACAGGATCTCGAGCGCGGCGTGGATCGTGTTACCAAACCGATACGCCATGATGCCCGGCACCGCACTCGACAGCCCGGCTTCGGCAGCGATTCGCGCAAGATTGCGCACAACACCGTAGCAAAACACGAATCCGATCACGTGTGCTGCGAAGTCTCGTACCGGATGTCGCAACATGGCGCTAACGGCTTCCAGCGACTGCGTTGGCGTGATACGCGCTATCCGGCTCGCCAGTTCCGGACGCCCGGCGGTAAAGCGTGCCATGCCGATCAGGTTGATCAGTACAACCCCCATCGCTTCGATGGGCGGCCACATGAGGGCGAGACGCCGCTGCGGATCGACGGTATCGGCGAGGATGGCGAGCACGGTAGAGCCAAGGGCGAAGGGAAACGCGTCGCGCTCCAGGCCGATTTGCATCGCGCGCCACGAGACGCCGGGATGCTCGTGACGCACAAGCGCATCGAGCCGATGCCGGACCTTGTCGACGCACAGGCCGCGTTGCGCCAGCAGTTGCGATTCCGTGCGCAGATGGGGGAGTAGTTCGTCGAACCACGGCGGCGTGGCCGTTGTGGCGGTGGGGCGGCCACCACTGCGCGATGCGTCGTTGCAGTGCATGCGTTCGAAGCGGCGCAGTGCGGGCACGGCGACCTCGTCACGCAGCATCGTGTAGATCTGATCGGCGGCGGCGGGGGCGTCACGCGCAATGGTTAGGCCTGACGCGAGGGCGCGTCCCCGTTGTGCGCTCCGCGACGACGCCAGGTTGGCGGCGCGCCGCAGCACTAGCGAGAGCTCGTCGCCCTGTTCGCGCGGAATCGCCTGTGCGACAGCGGTGACCCGAGGGGCGCGATGACCCTGCGTCAGCATCAGGGCTGCCTGCTGCGCGCGGGTGAAATCGTCGACGAGGTGGCGCGCCGGTTCGGTCGAGGGGGTGGCCGCCACGGGGTCGACGTTCAATGCGTTGACGCGTGAAAAGTAGGAGGGAGCTAGCGAGAGTTCGTGAGGCATGTCGTCGGTGGACGGCCGGACACGCGCGTTTTCCCTACGCCCCTTACCCGCGCTGCCCGCGGCCGTTTCGCAGGAGAAATGAAGTGGGCGATGCTACCCGTATCCCCGCGCGACGACGACGCCCGGACAGGCGTTTAGAAACGTTCATTCGCAATCCTGCGTAGGCGCCGTCGCGCATTGGCAGTGACACATCACCGACAACCACGTAAAAGGTCGCCGACCGCCGGGGGTGTCCCGCACCTGCCTCACGCCTTCCTTCACTCACTCGGGCACGACCATGACGCCTGCACGTAGACCGTTAGCCACATTCGCATTGGGAAACACGATGCGTTCTTCCGGATGCGAAACGGTATAGGTATTCTCACCGTCGCGCGCCAGTACGGTGCCTGCGGGATATGCCGTGAAGTTCGGCGTGTCGGCGGGCACGTCGAGGACGAACGCATCCGTGCGGCGCACGATTTCAGCCGCCACGCGAAAGCGCTTCGGCTGCAACACCTGCCCATCTTCGCGCGCGGCCATGTCGCCGCCGGACAACCATCGGCGCAACGCGGCGTCGATGCCCGCGAAGTCCGCCAGCCGGTTCTCGCCGAAGGGCGCGACCTTGCCCAGCTCCAGTGTGCAACTCTCGGCCCCGAACCGCGCACAGGTGTAGTAGGAGAACGTGACGGACGGCTGTTCGGTGCGCATCGTCGCTTCGATGTCGGCGGCGGCGAGGGCGTGGAACCAGGCGGCCTGAGGGGGGTGTTCCGGGGTGCCCGGGACGACGGCGAAGCGGGGAAAAATCGAAGCGCGAATCGCAGTGTGCATGTCGATGTGACGTCGCCGGCGGCGCACGCCGTCCCCCCCTGCGAAGAACTGCGCCACGATGACTTCCAGCTCGCGTGCGCGCTGAACGGCTGGCGACTCGGCGCGCTTGGCGTGCGCGCCCTGAAACAGGCGATTGAGGTCGTATTCGAGATAGCGCTTGCCTGCGCGCACGGCATCCGGGTTGCCAAGCACCACGAGCACACGCTCGCGCAGCGTCAGTTTGCCGTCGGAGATGTCGCGCAAGATGCCGTCGACGATTTCGATGGGGGCTGTCTCGTCTCCGTGAATGCCGCAGGAGAGGATGGCGTCATAACGATGACTCGGACGGCCTGCCGCAGACGGGAGTTCGGCGTCGGCCGATCCCGACGAATCCGATACATCGGACGTGTCGGAGGCAGCAGGCGTCAATTCCAGCACGCCCTCTGCGTGCCGCTGCCAGCGCACACCGCAAGGATCGATGCCCGCGTCGTGAGGGTGATCTCGCGATTCGCGTACGTCACTGAGCCAATGACGAAGGGCCGAACGTTTGGCGTCGGTCATGATGAGCATTCTCCTAAAGCTGACTCGTATTCTATGCGTGTCCATGACGTGACTGTCATGCGACGTCGCGCACGCCCGGCGGACAAGCATTTGCCGCCGCGTGCAACGGCCGTGCGTTGTTCCGTCTGTCGAATCCGTGTCATCATGATCCGCATCGCACGCCGCATCATCGGGCGTGGCCTCTGGGACTGCGATTCATGACCGATCTGTACATCGATGGTGTCTGGCGTGCTGGTAACGGTGCGCAATTCCGCTCTCTCGATCCGATGTCTGGCGACGTCGTCTGGCGCGGGCATGCCGCCGATGCGGCGGACGTCGACGCTGCGGTGCAGGCCGCGCGTCGTGCGCAACGCGACTGGGCGAGGCTCGGCGTCGATGCCCGTCTGGCCGTGTTGCAGCGCTTCGCGGCCATCGTGACTGCGAACACGGAGACGCTTGCGGACGCCATTGGCCGCGAAACCGGCAAGCCGCTCTGGGAAGCGCGTACCGAAGTCGCGACGATGTCCGCCAAAGTGGTCAACTCGGCCAGAGCCTATCAGGAGCGAACCGGCGAGCGACGCAGTCCGGTCGCCGACGGCGAGAGCGTCGTGCGGCACCGCGCGCACGGCGTCATGGCGGTGTTCGGTCCTTACAACTTTCCCGGGCATCTCCCCAACGGGCACATCGTGCCCGCGCTTCTGGCGGGCAATACCGTGGTGTTCAAGCCCAGCGAACTGGCGCCCGGCGTCGCGCAGCGAACACTGGCATGCTGGATCGAAGCCGGTTTGCCGCCGGGGGTGCTCAATCTTGTGCAAGGTGCGCGCGACACCGGCGTCGCGCTGGCCGCGCACGACGCTATCGACGGCGTGTGCTTCACCGGCAGTTCCGCCACCGGCCGTGCGCTCCATCAGCAATTCGCCGGTCGGCCGGACAAGATGCTTGCGCTTGAGATGGGCGGCAATAATCCGTTGCTCGTCGACACGCCCGGGAACATCGACGCCGCAGTACACGTCGCCGTCCAGTCGGCCTTTCTGTCCGCCGGACAGCGATGCACCTGCGCGCGCCGGTTGCTGGTGCCCAAAGGCGGGCAGGGCGATGCATTCATTGAGCGGTTGACGTACGTCACGCAACGTATCAGCGTCGGCCGTTACGACGCCGAGCCGCAGCCGTTCATGGGCGCGGTGGTGTCGTTGCAGGCCGCACGTCGCATGACGGCTGCGCAGGCCGATTTGGTGGGGCGGGGGGCGCGCGCCATTGTGCCGTTGTCTCAGCCCGATGGCCGCTCGGCGTTGCTGACGCCAGGATTGATCGACGTGACGACGCTCGCCGAGCGCGATGCCTTGCCCGACGAGGAGTACTTCGGGCCATTGCTTCAGGTGCTGCGCTACGACACGTTCGACGACGCCATCCAGCTCGCGAATCGCACCCGTTATGGACTTGCTGCCGGGTTACTGTCCGACGATCCCGCAAGATACGAACAGTTTCTCGCCGAGATTCGGGCAGGCGTGGTCAACTGGAACCGTCCGACGACAGGGGCGGCGGGGGCCGCGCCGTTCGGTGGGGTAGGGGCGTCGGGCAATCATCGGCCAAGCGCGTGGTATGCCGCCGACTACTGCGCGTACCCAATAGCGTCGATGGAGGCCGACCGCGTGGCGATGCCGGAACGCCTGAGCCCGGGATTAGATTTTGGCGCGGCGTGATTCAGGCACAATGCCGCAGATTGCGGTACGCACTGCCGTAGGTTTTTCGTCTCAGGGATTGGGTTTTTCTCTCAGGATTTCACATGACGCGCTTTGCCCTCGAAGCCAACTTCGACGGATTGGTCGGCCCCACGCATAACTACGCGGGTTTGTCGTTTGGCAATGTGGCGTCAGCCAACAACGCCAATCGCGTATCGAACCCCCGCGCAGCCGCGTTGCAGGGGCTTGCCAAGATGAAAGCGCTGGCCGACATGGGCTATGCGCAGGGGGTGTTGCCGCCGCAGGAGCGTCCGTCGGTCGCGTTGTTGCGCACGCTCGGGTTTTCAGGGGACGACGGCGCCGTCATCCGCGCGGCTGCCCGCAGTGCGCCGGGATTGCTTGGGGCCGCCTGCTCAGCGGCGAGCATGTGGACGGCCAATGCCGCCACCGTCAGTCCGTCGGCCGACACGTCGGACGGTCGCGTGCACTTCACCGCCGCGAATCTTTGCAGCAAGCTGCATCGCGCTATCGAGCACGACACCACGTCCCGCGTACTGCGTGCTGCGTTTGCCGACGAGAGCCACTTTGCGCATCACGACGCGTTGCCCGGCTGGCCGTCGCTGGGCGACGAGGGGGCCGCCAACCACACGCGGCTATGCGGCGCGTACGGCGAGCGCGGCGTCGAGTTCTTCGTCTATGGTCGAGACGACCTCGCCACCGCCGCAGCGCCACGGCGCTTTCCCGCCCGTCAGACGCTGCAGGCGAGTCAGGCCATCGCCCGCCTGCATGGATTGAACGAGGCGGACGTCGTCTTCGCTCAGCAACATCCCGAGGCCATCGACGCGGGCGTCTTCCATAACGACGTGATTGCGGTGGGCAACGGCAACGTGCTGTTCTGCCACGCGCAAGCATTCCTCGATCAGGCGGCCGTGCTGGCCACGTTGCGCGAACGCCTGGCCGCACAGGGCACGTCGCTCGAAGTCGTCGAGGTCTCGGCAGCCGACGTGTCGATGGAAGACACCGTGGGCAGCTACCTTTTCAATAGCCAGTTGCTGGCGCGCTCGCGACAGGCGGGGGGCGGCATGCGGCTAGTCGTGCCACAGGAATGCCGGGAACGCCCGGCAGTATGGCGTTATCTGGAGTCGCTGGTCGCCAGCGGTGGGCCTATTCGCGAGCTGCACGTCTTCGATTTGCGCGAAAGCATGCGTAACGGCGGCGGACCGGCGTGTCTGCGGCTGCGTGTGGTGCTTACCGACGAACAGCGTCAGGCGGTGCACGCGGGGCTTTGGATCGACGACGCTCGCTACGCCACGTTGAGCGATTGGGTGAAGCGTCACTACCGTGACCGGTTGGCGGTGGCCGATCTGGCCGATCCGGCGTTGCTGGACGAGTGCCGCACCGCGCTCGACGAACTCACCCAACTGCTCGGCCTCGGTAGCCTGTACCCCTTTCAACGCGTGGCGTGAGCCATACCAAGTGTCGCGCCGCCGTCAATACATTGCGTTTTGCAACGACAAAGGAGTCGATTCGATGACGACGATCATTGGTTTGTCCGGCAGCCTGCGCAAGGGCTCTTACAACACGGCACTGCTGACAGCCGCTAAGGCGGTGGCACCGGCGGGCGTCACCCTGGACGTTAGAACCCTTCACGGCATTCCGCTGTATGACGGCGATCTCGAAGCGAGCGAGGGAATCCCCGCGGCGGTCACGGCCCTGAAGGACGCCATTGCCCAGGCCGACGGCCTGCTGCTCGCGACCCCCGAGTACAACAACGGTATGCCGGGCGTGTTCAAAAATGCACTGGATTGGCTATCGCGTCCGCCCGCCGATAGCGCGCGGGTTTTTCGCGGCAAGCCGGTCGCAATCATGGGCGCGTCTCCCGGCGGTTTCGGCACGATCCTTGGCCAGAACGCCTGGTTGCCAGTGCTGCGCACCTTGCAAACTAAGCCCTGGTGGCAGGGGCGGTTGATGGTCTCGCATGCGAACAAGGCCGTCGACGCGGATGGCAATCTTGTCGATGACGCTGTGCGTGCGCAACTGAAGGATTTTGTCGCGGGCTTCGTCGAGTTTGTCGGCCAGGGCAATGTTTCAAAATGATTTAGTTGTTATTCATCATGGACTTGCAATGATTATTTAACGTTAAATATCGAGATCGGAGTGATCCGGAACCTTCCCCAATCGATCGTGACGAACCGATAAGCGACGCAATTTTCCGATCATCCATCGATGCACTATGCTGGATGGAACGTGTCGGCCGACACGTCGATTGCGTCCTTTCGTCAACCGGGGGTGCCGCCATGCAGATCGAGTTTCCGGATCACCGTCCCATGTTCAACTACGAAGAGCTGACGATCGAGTTTGCGGTCGTCGTCAATGGTCGGCCGATCGACTGTGCCGTCTCCGCCGAAGCGCTGGAATCCCACTTCCACGCCCACTCGGCACGCGCTGACGACCTGCTTCACGCGTTCGAACACGGTCGCAGCCGCATCCACGCCCTCACGCGCGAATATCTCGCGATGGGACTTCCCGGTCCCGTCCTGCTGCGCAGCGGGCATTTCCGCTGGGCGCAGAGTCAGAGCGCACGCCGCTAAGCGAGAATCGAGCGACAGTTGAGCGACGTCCGGCGAGCCAGTTTTCTTCCAATGAGGTAAAGGTAGCGACCGGCGGGGTTTCGCTTGGCTGCCAAGGGTCGGGATATTGATGCGTATCAAACCCCCGATGGTTAGGCATACGACTCAATTGGCGCGCCATAGTGTTCGGCGTACACTGGTGTTGCCGCGAAAGAAGTTACTCAGCGAACTGATGTGGCGAACCCAAGAAGGTTCGTGCGCGGCACCATTGCCGATAACAATAAGGAGTCGCTATGGGCTCGGAATTTCGCGTCGTCATCGCCTCAATTGCGGCGTTCATGACGCTTGGCGGGGCATTCGCTACCATTCACGGACTGCTCTACGACAAGACACACGTGATGCACGGCGGCGTGATCACGGTGCTGTTCGGCATCTTGTTCGTCGTCGTGATGCTCACACCCTGGCCGCGCGACAGCGAGGCCGAGGCGCAGACCAAGACAAAGTCCTGATTTTCGATAGGCTTGCCGCACGACGGCCGGACCGGCGCTGGTCGGCTTACCGTTTGCGCAACGGCGTCCTACACTGAAATCGAGGGACGCCGTCGAAGCCATCCGAAGTTTGCGCGGCCCCGGCATGCGCCGATGGGGTGACGCCGCCGGTCTCGTGAAGTCTCGCGATCGAAGCACTGGCTTCGCAACGGGCGTGGCCTCGTTGCGAGGTGAAGTATGTGCTCCGATACCCGCGTCTGCATTGCCTCCATCGCCGCGTTTGTGATGCTGGGCGGCATTTTCGCCACAATCCACGGTTTGCTCTTCAACCTGCCCGAGGTGTCCCGCTACGGCGTGGCCGCCGTGCTGGCGGGTGCGACGTGCACCGCCACGATGCTGATTCCGTGGGGCGTGCGCGACGAATCGTGAGGACGCAAATCGACACCGCCCGCCCCGGGCCTGCACCCGGCCTGCACCCGACTTAAGACGCGGGCTTCTGCAGCCGTGCCCGCAGACACATGAAGGCGGGGGCTTGGGATAGCTCGTCATAAAGCCGGGGGCTGACGGCTTTCATCTCCGGCAGAGGGAGCGGTTCGACCATATGTTCGAGCTGCCAACCGGCCGTTGCCGCGGCGTTGAGAATGCCTGCCAGCGGACGACGGTAAGACTCCACAAAGGGCTTCGGCTCGCCGAAGCCACTCCAGTACATCCCGAAGCGTGTGATCTCGAAGTAGCTACGGTTGCGTCGCGTGCGCTCGTCGAGCCAGTCGCGCATGGGGTGTCCCATGGACCAGACCAGCGTGGCGCCCGGTTTGGCCACGCGCGCAAATTCACGGAACGTCGGACCGAGGTCTTCGACGTAATCGAGTGCGAGCGCGCTGACGACCGCGTCGAAACTGTCGTCGGCGAGTGTGGCGAACGGTGCACCGAGGTCTTGCACGTCGAAGGCGACGGCCATACCCCGACAGCGCTCGCGCGCCAGTGCAATCATTTCCGGCGTCACGTCGATGCCATGGACGGTGGCCCCTTGCTCGACAAGCCACGCGCTGTTGATGCCCGGCCCGCAGCCCGCATCGAGAACGTGCAAACCGGCGACGTCGCCTAGTAATTGCCGTGTGGCAGGGCGCTCGTACAGCGCGTTGTGCGGCTTGGTGACGGCAATCTCGGCGTAACGTTCGGCGAAACTGGCGTAAGCGGTGCGTCCCATCGACGACGGTTCGGATGACGACATGCGCGACTCCACGTGTGACGTCCTCGGCGCAAACGGCGAGCGTGCATCGGCAGTGGTGGCCGGGCAGGCGTCTCGATGGCGACGGGACGGATGAAAAATGCGGGGGAGCGATTGTAACGCCAAAGCGTCGAGAATCCTGCAGATGTGGCGCCCATGAGTCATTTCGACAGGGCTTTCGAGGGCGTCATCTGTCACCGATGTGGGACAATGTCGGCCTTGCCGCGCGGGGTTTCCGCCGCCGGTCTTCCTCAGATTCCAGCATGTCCCGATTGAACGCACCTCATTGCCCATCCGACGATCCGAACGCTGCACCGACCGACACCGTCGATGTTGTCGATGTTGCCGTCATCGGCGCGGGACCGGCCGGCCTGATGGCGGCCGAAGTGCTGTCGGCGGCGGGCTGGCGGGTGGACGTGTACGACGCCATGCCCTCGGTCGGGCGCAAGTTCCTGATGGCGGGCAAGGGGGGCATGAACCTCACGCATAGCGAACCCGCCGAGCCATTCGTGGGGCGCTACGGCAAGCGCGCCGGGGCCGTCGGTCAGTGGTTGCGTCGTTTCAGTGCGGACGACGTGCGCTCGTGGTCGCACCGCCTGGGCGTCGACACGTTCGTGGGCACGTCCGGCCGAGTGTTTCCCGTCGACATGAAAGCCGCACCGTTGTTGCGCGCATGGCTATCGCGGTTGCGCGCGGAGGGGGTGCGTCTGCATGTGCGGCACCGTTGGCTTGGATGGGACGAGAACGCCGCGGCAGGGCCGAACCATCTGCGCTTTGCCACGCCGACCGGCGACCGTCAGGTCCGTGCGAAAGCGGTGGTGCTGACGCTCGGCGGCGCGAGCTGGCCGCAACTGGGGTCGGACGCCGCGTGGGTGCCGTCATTGCGCGAGCACGGCGTGAGCGTTGCGCCGCTGATTCCGGCGAATGCGGGCTTCGAGACGGACTGGACGCCGCACATGCGCGAGCGCTTCGCGGGCCATCCCGTGAAGTCGGTCACGATGACCTTGCCGGACGGCACCACGCGCCAGGGCGAATTCGTGATTTCCGAACACGGCATCGAGGGCAGTCTCGTCTACGCGATGTGCGCGCCGATTCGCGACGCCATCCGGTCGAGCGGCAGCGCGCAGGTCTATCTGGATTTGCTGCCGGACTGGCGTGCGGAGCGCGTGGCGGGTGAAGTGGCGCGCCCACGCGGGTCGCGCTCGATGGCGAGCCACTTGCAGAGTCGTTTGGGCATCGCGGGCGTGAAGGCGGCGTTGCTGCGCGAATGTTTGTCTCGCGAGACGTTCAATGATCCCGTGGCGCTTGCCGCAGGCATCAAGCGCTTGCCGCTGACGTTGCTCAGGGTCCGGCCGATTGCCGAAGTCATCAGCAGCGCCGGTGGCGTGTCGCTGGAATCGCTGGATGCCCAACTGATGGTGAAGACGCTGCCCGGCGTGTTCTGCGCGGGCGAGATGCTCGACTGGGAAGCGCCCACCGGGGGCTATCTGCTGACGGCCTGTTTTGCGAGCGCTTGCGTGGCGGGCGATGGCGCGGCTGCTTACCTCGACGCGAATCGCTGAAGCGATGCTTGCCGACGGCATTCGCCGTCGGCGCTTCCCGAGTCACCCACCGGTCTGGCGTCCCCGCGCTTAGGCGGGACGCACACCCAGACGCCACAGCGACGTGACTTCGGCGCGTCGGGCGGCATGCAACGGATCGTTGGCGTCGGCGGCCTTCGGGTGATGGGCGCGCACGTCGTGACGCGCCAGCACCACGAGCCCCGCACCGTGGATCCACGGCAGCAGCGTCTCACGTGTGCGCAGGCCGAGATGCTCGGCGAGATCGGACATCACCAGCCAGCCTTCGCCACCCGGGCTCAGATGCGCAGCCAGCCCGTTCAGGAAGCCTTTGAGCATCTGGCTGTCGGGATCGTAAATGGCGTGCTCGATGGGCGCGTTGGCCTTCGCAGGCAACCACGGCGGATTACACACGATCAGGGGGGCCTTGCCTTCCGGGAACAGGTCGGCGTCGACGATCTTCACCGAGCGGTCGTAGCCAAGGCGTGCGATGTTCTCGCGCGCACAGGCCAGTGCACGGGCATCGCGATCGGTGCCGATGACTTGCGCAACGCCACGACGCGCCAGCAGTGCCGCGATTACCCCCGTCCCGGTGCCGACGTCGAAAGCAAGCGACGTGGCAGGCAGCGGTGCCTGATCGATGAGTTGCAGATACTCGCCGCGCACGGGCGAGAACACGCCGTACCACGGGTGGATGGAAGCACCCAGGGCCGGAATCGCGACCCCCTTCTTGCGCCACTCGTGCGCACCGATCAGCCCGAGAATTTCACGCAGCGAGGCGACCGAAGGGTTAGCGTCCGGTGCGCCCCACGCTTCGGTGCAGGCTTCACGCACGTCCGGTGCACGACGCAAGGGAATGCCATAGTCGGCGTCCAGCGGGATCAGCACCATGCCGAGAATGCGCGCGCGTTGCGCCTGTGCCATGCGGTGCTTGTGGAAGCCTTCGGCGGGCGTTGGGGCGGGAGCGTCCTTGGCGGCCGGTTTGCGGCGCGGGCGATGCGGCGGGCGGTCGACGCGACGCGCCATCGCTTGCATCAACTGACGAGCGTTCTGGTAATCGCCACGATAGAGCAGGGCGGTGCCGCCGCAGGCGAGTTGGTAGGCTTCGTCGGCCGTCACGGTGTCGTCGACGACTTCGACGCGACGCGGCGGCGTGACGCCAGCTTCTGAGCGCCAGCGGGCGGTGACGGGGCGACCGTCTTCGGTCCAGTCTAGCGTCGGGGTATGGTTCATGCGAGGTCTTCTGAAGGGCGTGGCGGCGCACTGTGGGTGCGCCGTAAGCCCGCATTATGCCTGCGTTGGCACGTGTCCGGGCCGAAAGCCGGTCTCGAGCGGACCGAGAAGCCGCCTTTCAGTCGGACGCGCTCGGCGCGCCGAACAGCATGCCGATGGCCTCGCGCAACGCCCGGTCGAGGATCGGATCGACGCCGTCGATGGGCCCGTCGGGCAGCGCGGGCAGGGGGCCGCCGTGACGCAACGCGGCGGCGATGTGCGTGAGAATTGCCGCGCCGGGATGCACCGGTGCGTCGTGATCGTCCCCCTGCGGGACGGTGTCGGTGATCGCATTTGCGACCCGCTCCAGCGACACGAGCGCAGGCCACCAGCGCGCGGCGCGTCGGCTCACCAGCGGCGGCTCGGACAGCGCCCGCTGCAAGGCGACGCGTGTGTCGTCCAATGCCTTGTAAGCCGCGCGTCGCGCCGCGAACGCAGCGTCCGCGTCATGCGTGTCCGCCAGTGCTGCGTAACGGCCGAGCGCGTCGAGTGCATTCGCCACCCGCTCGTCCAATTGACGGCGCTCCCACTTCGCCCACGGCAGATAGCCCACGAGCAGCACGATGGCGCAGGCGGCAACGGCATCGATGAAGCGTGCCAGCGCAATGTCCTGACTGCCCGGCTGCAAGGCCCCCATCACCAGCATCAGGATCGGGAGCAGTAACGCGCTGAACAGTCCGTAGTTACGCCGCAACGCCCACGGCAGGCAGGCCGCCAGCGGTATCAGCGTGAGGAGATTGAACCAGCCGTTGCGGTCGATGGCGACGACGGCGGCCGAGACCGCCACGCCGACGATACTGCCCACGCCGCTTTGCAACGCGCGCGCGAACACGGAGCCGTAGTTCGGCTTGAAGATCACCACGACGATCAGCGGCACCCAGTACGAGCGCGGGAGCGCCGCGACGGCGATGAAGATCTGCGCGACGAGTACGCACAGGCCAATGCGCACGAGGTAACGCCAGACGTCCGGCCACGGCCACTTCGGCATCCAGCGCGGGTGCACGGCGGCGCGGGCCTGATGACGGGCCAGCGCCACAAGGGGGGCTTCGGACGCATGCACCACACCGGTCAGGAGCGGCTCGGCGCGACGCAAGGCGGCGGCCAGCGTCGGTGCGTCGTTTTCCTTGGCCGCCGTGACGGCGGTGTCGATCGCCACGGGGCGGTCGCGCGCAATGTTGCGTGCCAAACCGTAGAGCGCCTTGCCCAGTGGTGCGGGCACCGGCTGGCCGCTCTGCACGAGTCCGATGACCGCCGACGTGATCGGCTCGGCGGCAAGGATCTGCGCGGCGCGGCGCTCCAGTACTTCCCAGCCGCTCGATGTGCTCGCCCGAGCCGTGAGCAACGTGTCGTAGGCGGCAGCAATGGCGTTTTCGAGCGAGCGCCGGGCCAGCCTTACGCGCGGTGTACCACTCGCATCCAGCACGTTCGCCAATTGCTGGTAGATCGCGGCGACGGCGTCGCGCTCGGCCGCGCCGGGGTGCCGTAGCCAATGCACGGCCATGAGCAGCATGCTGAAGATGCCACCGGCGGCGAGCAGTAACGGCGCGCGCCATTCGGGCGGGGGCAGCGCGAGGCCCCAGCCGACGATCAGGTAGACCGCGCCCTGTAACGTCGCTGCGGACGCCACGTTGCCAAACGTGCCGATGAAGCTGAAGAACAGGATGGCGATTTGCAGCAGCACGTGGGCCAGCCACGGATGGGTCTCGCCCACGGTGTGGATCAGCATCCCGGCGTGAAA
The DNA here is from genome assembly GCF_000972785.3 of Pandoraea oxalativorans. NCBI lineage: Bacteria > Pseudomonadati > Pseudomonadota > Betaproteobacteria > Burkholderiales > Burkholderiaceae > Pandoraea > Pandoraea oxalativorans. The sequence goes on along the minus strand of NZ_CP011253.3, from coordinate 3,005,900 downwards.
GCCGAGCACGCCGGTCACGATAGTGATCAGGATGGAGCGGGCGCGCGAGCGATAGGGGCCGGTGCGGTCACCCGTGATGGCGGGCAGTGCGCCGAGGGCGATGAGCGAGGCGTCTGCACCGTAGCCGATGGATGCGCCGATGGCCGTGGGCACGGCGACCGACAGGGCGGCGTGCACGGCGTCCCAGCGCGAGAACGCCACCGGCTCCAGACGTGCCAGACGCGACATCCATGCGACGCGTCGTCCCGGCGGGGGCAAGTCGGGCGTTGGCGATGTCGGGGGTGTGCGCGTCATCGCGAGGGAAGCGCTCCCGGACTCACGAGGCGCGCGTCGGCGCGTCGGCGTCCGTCAGCGGCATCAGCTTGCCCTGACCCCGGATCCACGCATGGTCGGCACGCTCGGCCATTTCCTTGTCGCCACGGCTGTCGCCATAAGCGAAGAGCACACGCGGCAGCGCATCGTCCCACCATGCCTCGAGGCGTCTCACCTTTTCGGGACCCCAGCAGTTTGGTTGGGCGAAGGTCCCGATGAAGCGGTCCTGCGCGTCGAAGGCCAGTTCGGTACTGAGCACGGCCTCGAAACCGACGCTTGCCGCCCAGGGCCGCAGGTACAAGCCCGGCGACGCGCTCACCAGCACGATGCGGTGGCCCAGCGCGCGGTGCTGGCGAACGCGTGCGAGCATCTCGGGACGAAGCAGGCCGGGTAGCTGATGGACGATGAAGTCGCGCGCGTCCGCTTCGAGTTGCGCGCGGGAGCGGCCTGCGAAGACCGCACGCAGGAAAGCCGCTTTGGCCGTGCCCCGGTTGACGAGCTTAAGCGCCGCCCCGATCAGCCAGGGAGAGGCGAGCAACGCGCCCGCCACAAAGCGCGGTGTGCCGACGGTGCGGCGCACGAACACGCGCAGGCTGTCGGTGGTGGAGAGCGTCCCGTCGAAATCGAACGCGGCGACGATGGAAGCGTCTCGCATGCCGGGTCAGCGCGTCCCGGCCGAATGTTTGGAAGATTGAGAGAGTGGCGAGACCGACGCTGCGCTTGCGCGGGCGTCTGCGACGGCCACCAGATGCGGCCAGCGCTCGCTCGCCTGTTCGCTCGCAGCAATCGCCTGCTCGTCACGGTAATGGGGCAGCACGTCGGTGCCCACGACTTCGCGCAGGCGGTCGATATCCGATGGATAGCGACGCTCGATCATCGCGTCCGCGGTCTGCTCGGACGCGTGTTCCGCCGGATGCTCAGTCAAAGCGTCGGCATCCGACCCAACCGCATGATCGACCATGCGCGCGTCGGACGGACCGGCAGCGGAGAAGGAGGGTTCGGTCTGGCTCATGCCGGGCATTCTATACGGTGCGTCGCACACTGGGCAATTCCCGTGCCGACCGGTCGACCGATGTACCTGCCGCACGACACTCGGGGGCTAAGGTCCGCTTGCTCACTCGCACCGAGGCAAGCTAGCATGGCGCAACGTGCCATTTCCAGACACACGAACTGCGCTGTCCCGCCGGGCCTTGGCAAATCTTCGAATGGCCGACGACGTGATGTGACGTCGGGTCAATGGGGCGTCGTTCGTGCGGATGTGGCGAACATGCAGCGCAAGAACAGACGAGGCATCACACATGCAGCTTCGAGCGTCTTGGTCGCGTTACACGAAGGTCTCAGCCATCTGCCTGCTGGTCGCCGCCGCGATGGACCCGGGGGGCGTCATGCTTGCGGGAGCAGCGCCCACCGGAGGTCGAACCGGCAAAGCCCCGGTACCGACCGGTGCGACGGCTGCACCGGAGGTCGCCTCTGGTGCGAATGCGGCGGCGGATGCGTCCGGCGCAACGGCGCCAGTCATCGCGTCTGTGCCCGGCACGAGTCAACGCACCGTCACGTTCGCCCAGCTGGGGCAGACGAACGGGCTGCGGCTGCGCGGCACCGAAGGGTCGGGCGACGTCAACTTCGGAATCCGACTCGATCAGTCGGTCGCATCGGCCTTGCTCCGGTTGCGATACGCCTATTCCCCCGCGCTGATTCCCGATCTCTCGCAGCTCAAGGTGTATCTGAACGAAGAGCTGATCGCGACGTTGCCGTTCAACAAGCAGGACGGCGGCAAGAATCTCGTGCGCGACATCCCGCTCGACGCGCGCATGCTCTCGGGCTTCAATCGTGTGCGCCTTGTTCTCATCGGGCATTACACGATGGAGTGCGAAGACCCGATGCATTCGAGTCTGTGGGCCGATATCAGCCCGCAGAGCGAGATCGTCACGAGCACCCAGCCGCTCACGCTGCGCAACGATCTGTCGACGCTGCCGACCCCATTCTTCGACCGTCACGACAACCGCGATCAGTCCGTTCCGTTCGTCTTCGGTGCGCCGCCGTCGCTGGCGGTGGTCCACGCCGCGGGCGTGGTGGCGACATGGGCCGGTGCGATCGGCGACTACCGTCGCACGCGCTTCCCGGTCAGCGTGAATGCATTTCCATCCAAGCATGGCATTGCGTTCGTGACCAACGACACGATGCTGCCCGGCCTCGATCTGCCCACGGTCGATGCGCCGACGTTGCGCATGGTGTCGAATCCGAACGATCCGTCGCTCAAGCTGCTGGTGATTCAGGGGCGTGACGCGAAGGATCTGGAGACGGCCGCGCTGGCGTTGGTGTCGGGCCGTGCGGCGCTCTCGGGCGACGCGACCCGCATCGCCGAGCTTCGGCCGTTGCCGCCGCGTCCGGCTTACGACGCCCCGCGTTGGGTGCGCACCGACCGCCCGGTGAAGCTGGGCGAACTGGTCGACAATCCAAGCGACTTGCAGGCGAACGGCTATATGCCGTGGCCGATCCGCATCCAGCTCAATCTCCCGGCCGATTTGCTGACGTGGCAAAACACCGGCGTGCCGATGGATCTGAAGTATCGCTACACGCCGCCGGTCAAGCCGGACGACTCGTCGATGAGCGTGTCGATCAACGACCAGTTCGTGCGTGCGTATCGCCTGCGCTCGGCGGGCGCGAGCAGCGACAAGAGCCATATGCTCGTCGAACTGCTGTCGGACGGCACGATGGCCGACCGGCCATCGACGCCGATTCGACCATCGACTTCAGCGGGCTGCCGCATTACGCCGAGTTGCCGAATCTGAGCTTCTTCGCGGGCAGTGGCTTCCCGTTCACCAAATACGCCGACCTCGCGCAGACGGCTGTCGTCATGTCGAAAACGCCTGATAAGGCGGAGCTGGAAACGGTCTTCTCGGCGCTCGGTCAGTTCGGCCGCTCCACCGGCGTGTATGCCGATCGCTTCGAAGTGCTGGATACCACGCAGACGGATCGCTTCAAGGATCGCGACCTGCTCGTCGTCGGCGGCAAAGATGCCGCCGATCTGCTGACCAAGTGGGGCAAGAATCTGCCGCTCGTCATCGACCAGACGCGTCGCGTCATGCAAGCCGAACCTCAGGGCTACCGCGGCGACGGCGCGACCGGCTCTGCGCTCGCGGCCAGCCGCATCGGCCCGCAGCGCATGGACGCGGTCTCTCAAGGCCCGCTGGCGGCGCTGGTCGGCTTCGAGTCGCCAGTGAGCAGTTCACGCTCGGTGGTCGCGATCAACGCGTCGAGCGACGACGGATTGCTGAGCGTAGTCGATGCGATCGACACGCAGGGCAATGCGATCCACGGCGATCTGGCGGTCGTCAACGGTGCCAGCACGGCGTCGTATCGATTGGGGAAGACGTACTTCGTGGGCGACGTGAGCTGGTGGACGCACATTCGTTACCACCTCTCGAGTCATCCGATTCTGGTCGGTCTCGTCGCGTTGCTGGCGGCGTTCGCGATAGCGCTCAAGTGTTTCGGCTGGTTGCAGCGTCGCGCCGCACGTCGACTGGAGAAGTAAATGACACGCGCCGATGCTGACAGACGGCGCCGTCGCGCCGTGCTGCGGGCGCTGGTCGCCTGTGGCGCAGGACCGGCGCTTGCCGGTCTGACGCCTGCCGCGCATGCTGCGCCCGCGAAGCCGTCGGGGGCGTCTGCGACGGGTACGACGCCTGCCGCAGGTGGCAACGCGTGCCCGCCAGTCGACTGGCCCTCGTGGACGCGCTTCAAGACGGGCTTTCTGACCGACGACGGCCGTGTGGTCGATCACAGCATGGCCGACCAGCGCACCGTGTCCGAGGGCCAGGCGTACGCGCTGACGTTCGCGGTCATCGCCAACGATCGGACCACCTTCGACAAGGTGCTCGACTGGACGGTCGACAATCTCGCGCAGGGCGACCTTACTGCGCATCTGCCCGCCCGGCTGTGGGGCAAGAAGGATGACGGCCAGTGGGGCGTGCTCGACAGCAATCCCGCCAGCGACGCCGACATGTGGATCGCTTACGCGCTGGTGGAGGCGGGACGACTCTGGCGTGTGCGTCGGTACACGGCGCTCGGTGCGCTCGTCGCGCGACGTATCGCGTCGGAAGAAACCGACTTCATCCCCGGACTCGGGCGCACGCTGCTGCCCGCACCTGTCGGTTTCCATCCCGCCAAGGATCTCTGGCGTCTTAACCCCAGTTATGTGCCGATGCAAGTGGTGCGGCGTCTGGCGGGGCTCTTCCCCGAGAGCGGGCGGGGGCAACTGATTGCGTCGTCGCTCAAACAGATAACGTTGACCGCGCCGCCGCTGGGCTTCGCACCCGAGTGGGCGATGTACCGCACGGGACGCGGTTTCGAGATCGATCCCGAGACGCAGGGCGAGGGCAGCTACAACGCCATTCGCGTCTATCTGTGGGCGGGCATGCTCGCCTCGGGCAGCGACGATTTCCGGGCACTGATGCACACGTTCCCCGGCATGCTGAAGTACGTGGCTGCGCACGGCGCGCCGCCCGAGCGCGTGAACACGCGCGACGGCACGGCGAAGCAGGACGGCGGGTCGGGCTTCTCGGCGGCGCTCGTGCCACTGCTGCAAGCCGTCGGCGACACCGCGCTTGCACGCGCGCAGGCTGACCGTGCGCGTTCGCTCGACGCCCAGTCTCCCCCCGGCTACTACAGTTCCGTGCTCTCGCTCTTCGGGCTGGGATGGCACGAAGCGCGTTTCCGTTTTGCGGCTGACGGCACGTTGCAGGTGCCCTGGGAGGCGGTTTGCGCGACACCCTGATCCGCTCCGCTTGCATGACGTGCCTGCTGATGGCCGCAGGCGGTGGGCACGTGCGAGCTGCGCCCGCGCCTGCGAACAGCACGGCCAAGCCCGCCGTTGCGGCGAACCGTGACGTCAGCAACCTGCTCTCGAGCGCGATGCTGTGGCATTCGCGTCATCGCAACGACCTCGCGCGCGCCGCGCTGGAAAAGGCGTTGCTCGTGCAGCCGGAGCAACCGGACGTCCTGTCGTTGCTCGGACAGATCGATATCGAAGAGAACAAGCCAGCGGCGGCAAACAAGGCATTGCAGACGCTGCGTGCCCGTTATCCGAACGCACCGGCGACGAAGGCGCTGGCCGACGTGATTCGCATCAACACCGTCGACAAATCGCGCATCGCCCGTGCGCGACTGCTGCAACGTAGTGGTCAGGCCGATGCCGCCTTTGCCGAATACAAGGCGCTGTTTCCCGACGGTCCGCCGACGGGCGATCTCGGCGTCGAGTACTACCGGGCGCAGGCCAACGCCACGAACGGCTGGCCTGCCGCGCAGCAGGGGCTGGCAAACTTGTCGAAGGCGTCGCCCGAGGATTCGCGTGCGTCTGCCTCGCTGGCCGAGTTGATGATCGACCGGCCGTCGAGTCGTCTCGCGGGCACGCGCATGGTCGCGGATCTGGCGGCGCGTCCGAACGCCGATCTGAACGCCTTGCTGCCGCTTTGGCAAAAGGGGCTTTCCAAGGCCGACGGCAATCTTGCGTGGCTGCCGCTCTATCAACGCTACCTCGCACTCGCCCCGAACGACGCGGACATCCGCGCGGCCTACGACAAACTGAATGCGCAACAGGCGGCGCGCACGCGAATGCTCAACGACCCCGCGTACAAATCGCGGCAGGCGGGCATCAAAGCGCTCGATCAGGGGCGTCTCAACGACGCTGAAAAGTCGCTCGATGCTGCGCGGGTCAAACGCCCCAACGACGGCGAACTGCTTGGCTCGCTCGGGCTTGTGAAGATGCGCCAGGGCGATCACAAGGGCGCGCAGGAACTGTTCGCGCAGGCCTTGCGAAAGGACCCCGATAACGCGGGCAAGTGGCGCAGTCTGTTGAAGACGTCGCAGTTCTGGGGCGCGATGTCGCAGGCACGCGACGCTCGCGATGCCGGTCGTCTGGACGAAGCGGACCGCCTTGTGCGCGGAGCGCTCGCCAGCGATCCGAACAACCCCGACGGGCTGGCGCTGCTGGGCGACATTGCGCTCGACGACAAGCGCGACAAGGACGCCGAGCGTTTGTTCCAGCAAGCACTGAAGATCGAGTCGGACAACGACACGGCGCTACGCGGCATGATCACGCTGTACTCGCGTCAGCAACGTCGCACGGAATTGGCGAACCTGCTGGGCGATCTGCGACGCCGTTTCCCGCAGGACAGGGCGCGCTTCGACAAGGCCGAGGCGGCGGCGCTGTCCGACGACGCCGATCGCGCCATCGCCGAAGGGCACAACGGCCCCGCACTCGCGGCGCTGGAGCGCGCCGTCGCCCTCGATCCGGGCAATGCGTGGACGCGCTACTCGCTCGCAAGCCTCTATCGCAAACTTCGTCTGCCGCAGATCGGGCGCGAAGTCATGGCTGAAGGCATGCGCCAGCCGCTGGAGGCCGACGACCGTGCGCAGATGCTCTACGCGCAGGCCATCTATCTCAACGTGATCGACGACGAAGCCGGTGCCCGCGAATCGCTCGCGCAGATACCGGCGGCGAACGTCACGCCGTCGATCAAGCGCATGCAGACGACACTGGCGATTCGCGACACGGCGCGTCTGGCGCGCGAGGCGCATGCGGCGGGCAACGACGCCGGGAGCGAACGCCGCTATGGCGACGCCCTCGCGATGGCGGGCGACGATCCCGAGCTGATCGGCGAGGTCGCACGGGCACGCGTGTCGGCAGGGCAGCCCGATCAGGGGCTGGCGCTCATGCGCGACTGGCTCGCGGCACACGCCGACAAGCCGCAGCCTGATGCGCAACTGCGCTACGCCGAGTTGCTCAATACGGCAGAGCGCGATGATGAACTGGGCACCTTCCTCACGAGCATGGACCCGTCCGCGCTCGGTGCCGACCAGCGCGACGAATGGCAGGATCTTCAGGATCGGCTGGCACTGCGTCAGGCGGACCGCGCCCGCGCATTGGGCGACTTCGACATGGCGCAGCAAAAACTCGAACCGTTGCTCTCGCGTCAACCGCCGGACAAGCGCGCATTGTCGACCCTGGGCGACATCTATTTCGACGAACGCCGTTTCGACGACGCCCGCAAGATTGCCGAAGACCAGATCCGGCAGGATCCGACGAATCAGGATGCCCGCCTGTCGCTCGTGCGCGTTCTCTACGAGCAGCAGGACGACGAGGCCGCCAGCCGCGAACTCGACCGTGCGCTCGCCGAAGCTTCGCCGGACGACGTCTGGACGCAACTCGCCGCCGTGCGACGTCTGAGCGCCATGGAGCGCTACGACGAAGCCATCGCGCTCAACGACCGGCTGCGCGCGCAGTTCCCCGATACCTCGGCCGTTACCGTGCAGCGCGGACGCATCGCACAGTCTCAGCGTCATTACAACGAAGCGAAGGGATGGTACGACCAGGCGCGCAAGGAGGAGATCGTGCAGGGCGCGCTGCCAGGCTACGACGGCATGACGTCGGCCGAGTCGGCCATCGACTCGCTGGCGTCGCGCCGCAACAGTTACGTCGCGGCCGGTTACGAAATCGACCAGAAGAAGGGCGACGGCGGCATCTCGATGTTCAACGCCCGCGCCGTCCCGCTCTACGGTCAGTACGCCGTGGGCTACGACGGCCATGTCTTCGCACAGACGGATTACGTCAGCGCCGATTCGGGCGACCTGCCGCTCAATGGCACATCCGAGTTCGGCACCCTGCCGTTCCTGAACGTGCCGTCGTTCCGCGCGGCGAATCCCGGCGTGCAGAGCGACTACGGCACGAAGCGTCAGAAGGCGCACGGGCAGGCGCTCATGCTCGGCTATGAGAACGACTGGATTCGCGCCGACATCGGCCACACGCCGGTCGGCTTCCCGATTTCCTATGTGACGGGCGGCGTGCGACTGTTCGGCAATCTCGGGCGCTACAACTACTGGGTCGACACATCACGTCGGCCGATGACCGGCAGCATGGTGTCCTACGCCGGGGAGTATCTGCCGTTGCCCGAAGTGTTCGGCGACGGTAAGTGGGGCGGTGTGCGTCGCGATGCGATCACGTTCCACGCATCGCGCGACTTTACGAAGTGGGGCATCTTCGGCGAGGCGAGCGTGGCGCGTCTCACGGGCGAGAACGTGCTGAACAACTCGGAAGTGTCGGCCCGCGCGGGCGTCGACCTGCCGTTGATCTACAAGCGCGATATGCGCCTGAACACCGGCCTCACGCTGTTCTTCGACAGCTTCGCGCAGAACGAACGCTATTACACGTACGGGCACGGCGGTTACTACAGCCCGCAAACGTATGTGTCGCTCACGCTGCCGATCGAATGGTATGGCCGCACGCAACGCTGGTCGTACTACCTGCGCGGTTCGGTGTCGTTTTCGCAGAGTCAGGAGAAGGCCATGCCGTACTTCCCGACGAACGGCGCGTTGCAGGCCGCGAGCGGCGATCTGACCTACGGCTCCGGCGGCGGCTTCGGCGTGGGCTTCTCCGTGACGGGGCGCGCGGAGTATTGGGTCAACCGCCATTGGGTGATCGGTGGCCAGGTGCAGTTCGAGCGTTCCGACTACTACGCGCCGAATCGCTTCCTCGTCTACATGCGCTATCACTTCGACGCCCGCCGTGGCGACGTGCCGATGCCACCGTCGCCGGTCCGCCCGATCTGGAGTTACTGACACATGAGCGCTCGTGCCGATACCGAATTCATGATGGCGAACGACGTCGTTCGGCCTGAGTTCCCGACCGGGGAGGGCGCATGCTGACGCTCATCGCCATCGTTTCCACTGCGGGCGGCGCGGGGCGAAGCACCGTGACGGCGCATCTCGCCGCGCAGCTCGCCCATGCCGGACGGCCGGTCGCCGTGCTCGAACTCGACGCGCAGAACGCGATCGGTGCGCTGCTCGGGTTGCGTAAGACGTGCGAGACCGGCGTGCTGTCGTCCGGCGTGGCACCGGACGGCTGGCGCGCGGTGTTGCGCGACACGCCTGCGGGCGTGCCGTTGCTGCCGTCAGGCCGTACGAGCGTCGCCAACCTGTCTGCGATGGCGCAATGGTTGCAGGGCGACGTGGGCGGATTGCGTCGTCAGTTGACGGCCGTCGGCTTGCCCGACGGCGCGCGGGTGCTGATCGACACGCAGCGTTTGCCCGATGCCATCGCACTGGCCGCTGTGGCGGCGGCCGATCTGGTGCTGGGCATCGTGCCCGTGACGACGGCCGGTTACGTCACGCAACCGGATTTGATGACCGCATGCGACGGTCGTGTGCAGATCGTGCCGAACGTGGCGGCTGCCAATTCGTCGCTCAACAACGATCTGCTGAATTTGATTCAGGGACGCGGTGGCGACGCCGTCGTCCCGGTGCGCATCCATCGCGACATCGCCGTCGGCATGGCCGCCGCGAACGGCGTGACGCTGGCCAAGGCCGGCGATGGCTCGCAGGCCGCGCTCGACTTCATCCATCTCGAAGCGTGGTTGCAGCGCGCGATGGATGTAGGGGAAGGGAGTGAGGGCACCGCCAGGGGAGGCACTCGCCGATGATCAGCGACGCTCTGCGTTCCCTCTTCCGGCTTGGCCGCGATATCCTCGCGATGCGTCTGGCCGTGCCGCACCGGCCGGACGGGCGTTCGCCGGGCGTCATGCAATGGATGCTGGCGGCGATCGTGCGCTCGCCGCAACACCGGTTGTGGATCTCGCAGATGTCGGATCGTGTCGTGGCGCGTCTTGCCGTGCGGCTCGACGTTCGTCAACTGGACGAATGGCGCGACTGGTGGCTGCGCGCAGTATTTCAACCGGCGCGGCCCGGTCGTCCCGACTACCCGGGTCGGGCCTTCGCACGGGTCAACGAACGCCTGACGCAACGGCTCGACGTGCCAGCCGATGCGGGCTTCTGGCAGATCGTGGGAGCGCTGCTGTGGCGTCGCGCCGACCGGCGTCCGGCATTCCCCCCCTATACCGCATGGCTCGCGTTCCGACGGGGCAACGAACGGCTGCGTCTGTGGCTCGTGCAGTCGCTCTTCGGCATTCCGCCCGACACGCCCGCCGAACTCGCGCATCGCTTCGACCGGAAGCTGGAAAAAGTCATGCAATGGCGTGCGACGTCGACCATTGTCGCCTTGCTTGGGTTGTTCGGTGTGTTCTGGATTGTCACCACGCCGTTCGATCCGTTCTCGCAGTTGCTGTTCTCGATCTGCACGCTTACGCTCGCACTGGTATTCCGCCGTCTCGACAGCCAATACTCGGTGCTGGTGCTGATCGGCCTGTCGCTCACGTCGACGGTGCGTTACGTGTGGTGGCGTCTCACGCAGTCGCTGGCGTTCGACACCGTGGCGGAGGCCACCGTCGGTTATATGCTTGTCGCCGCCGAGATGTACACGTGGATGATTCTGCTGTTCGGCTACGTCCAGACGATCTGGCCGCTGCATCGCCGCATCACGCCGCTGCCGCCGGACACCCGCGAATGGCCGAGCGTCGACGTCTACATTCCGACGTACAACGAGGGGCTGGTTGTGGTGCGCCCGACCGTGTATGCCGCGTGCGGCATCGACTGGCCGCCCGAGAAGCTCAACATCTATCTGCTCGACGACGGCCGCCGCGAGGAGATGCGCGAATTTGCGGCGCAAGCCGGGGTGCATTACATGACACGCCCCGACAATCGTCATGCGAAGGCGGGCAACATCAACCATGCGCTCGGCAAGACGCAGGGCGAGTTCATCGCGATCTTCGACTGCGATCACATTCCCGTGCGCTCGTTCCTGCAAACCACGATGGGGTCGTTCCTCAAGGACGAACGCTGTTCGCTCGTGCAGACGCCTCACCATTTCTTCTCCGACGACCCGTTCGAGCGCAACCTCGCCACACGCGGCGCGGTGCCGAACGAAGGACGTCTGTTTTATGGGATCGTGCAGGACGGCAATGACTTCTGGAACGCTTCGTTCTTCTGCGGATCGTGCGCGGTGTTGCGTCGTACGGCGCTCGACGAGGTCGGGGGCGTGGCGGTCGAGACGGTGACGGAAGACGCGCATACGGCGCTCAAGATGCACCGTCGCGGATGGAACACGGTGTACCTCAAGGTCGTGCAGGCTGCGGGTCTGGCGACGGAATCGCTGTCGGGCCACGTCGGACAACGCATTCGCTGGGCGCGCGGCATGGCGCAGATCTTCCGCGTCGACAATCCGCTGTTCGGCCGAGGCCTGAAGCTCGGTCAGCGCATCTGCTACGCGAACGGCATGCTGCACTTTTTCTACGGCATTCCGCGCATCATCTTCCTGCTCGCACCGATCTGCTACCTGTTCTTCGGGCTGCACATCGTGCAAGCGGCAGCGTTAAGCATCTGCGCTTACGTGCTGCCGCACATCGCGCATGCGAATATCGCCAACTCGCGCATTCAGGGCAAGTACCGGCACTCGTTCTGGTCGGATGTCTATGAAGCGGTGCTGGCCTGGTACGTCGCGCTGCCCACGACCGTCGCCTTCATCAACCCGCGCTACGGCAAATTCAACGTGACCGCGAAGGGCGGGCTGATCGAACAAAGCTTCTTCGACTGGAGCATTTCGAAGCCGTATCTGGTCCTGCTCGGCTTTAACGTCGCGGGCTTTCTCGCGGGCATTCTGCGCTACTTCTACGGTCCTGCACACGAGTCGGGCGCGTTGGTGTTCAACCTGCTCTGGGTGATGTTCAACCTCGCCGTGCTGGGGGCGGCGGTGGCCGTGGCGACGGAAGTCAAGCAGGTGCGGCGCACGCACCGCGTGTCGATGCGCATGCCCGCCACGCTCTATCTGCCGGACGGCCGCACCGTGGCCTGTCACACCCGCGACTTCTCGGGCGGCGGGCTGGCGCTGGTGCTGCCGGTGGCGGTCGATCCGGCCGTGGGCACCGAAGCGCACGTGGCGCTCGCACGGGGCGCGACCGAGTACGGCTTCCCGGTGAGTGTCGTCGGTGCACGTGGCAACCAGCTCTTCCTCGCGTTCATGCCGCTCACCGCCGAGCAGGACAAACATCTCGTGCAATTCACGTTCGGACGTGCCGATGCGTGGCGCGACTGGGACGACGAGCGTACGCGTGACGAACCGATCAAGGCGTTGTTCGACATGCTGGCCATGGGGCTGCGTGGGTATCGGGTGCTGGCCGATTACCTGCTGAGCAAGCTGGTGACGCGCTGGCAGAACCGTCTGCGCGGCGCACGGCGGGCGTGGGGCGATGCGCCCGATACACGTGCCTGAGACCAAGGAAACCATACGATGGGCATCTGGAACCTCTACTTCATTCTGAAGCTGTTGCTGCTGTGGGCGGGCATCCTCGGCTTTCACGTGCTGCCTAACTTCGTTTTCGCGCTGTTCCTCGTGGTGCGGTTGCGCCCGCGCTGGGCGCGCATCGCGCGACAGGTCATCGCCATCCCGGTCGGTGCGGCGCTGCTTTACTACGACTCGAATTTGCCGCCGTTCGAGCGCTTCGTCGAGCAGTTGCCCGCGCTGATGCAGTTCCGCTTCTCGTACATCGTCGAGCTGCTCGGCCGCTTCGTCCCGGCGCGCGACTGGTTGCTGCTCGCGATCATGGTGCTCGCGTACTGGATCGTGAATCGCTGGGTGCGCGTGACGACGTTCGTCCTGCTGGCGTTGCTGATCGTGCCAGGCGTGCTGCGTGTCGGCACGCTCATCTCCGTCTCACCGGTCGTGGCCGCGCAGGGCGATACCACGGCGCTCGCGTCCGGTGCCGTGACAGGGGGCGCAGCAGGTGCGGCCAGCGGCAGCAGCGCGTTCCTGACGGGCGACGGCGAGGTGCCGCTGGGCGCGAACCCGAACGCGGCGCTCAACAGCTTCTACTCGCGCGAACTCACGCGCTCGGTCTCGTTGCCCGCGCAGGCGGGGGCCGGTCCGGACTACGACATCATCTTCCTGCACATCTGTTCGCTCGCGCAGGACGACCTCGACGTCGACAACCTCGATAACCTGCCGTTGCTCTCGAAGTTCGATTTCATCTTCAAGAACTTCAACTCGGCCGCCAGCTATAGCGGCCCGGCGGCGATTCGCGTGCTGCGTGCAGGCTGTGGACAGCCGGAGCACAAGGCGCTGTACGACCCGGCAGGCCCGCAGTGTTACATCATGAGCGATCTGAAGAACCTCGGTTTCACGCCGACGCTCGCGATGAACCACGACGGTCACTTCGACAACTTCATGCAGGAAGTGCAGCAGAATTTCGACGTGCAGGGCGTCACGCCCTTCGACAACACGCGTACCCGTGTGGCGATGCGCGCGTTCGACGAGACGCCGATCCGCTCGGACGGCGACGTGCTGCAATCGTGGTGGAAGCAGCGCACGGCCATGCCCGACAAGCGCGTGGCGCTGTACTACAACACGATCTCGCTGCACGACGGCAACCGTCTCGAAGGCTCGAAACTCAGCAGCGTGCAGAGTTATCCGCTGCGCGCGAAGGCAATGTTCGACGACATCGGTCAGTTCATCGACACCATCCAGAAGTCGGGACGCAAGGCGGTGGTCGTATTCGTGCCGGAGCACGGCGCAGCGCTGCGCGGCAGCAAGTTGCAGATCTCGGGCATGCGCGAGATCCCGTTGCCGGAGATTACGCACGTGCCGGTGGCGGTGAAGCTCGTCGGCTTCGGCGACGGTGCTGCCGCCTCGCACGCCACGCCTGTGGCCATCGCCACACCGACGAGCTATCTGGCGATGATGACGCTCATCTCGCACCTGATCGCCAACAACCCGTTCGCGGGCACGCCGGACCTGGCGCAGTACGCTAACGATCTGCCACAGACGGCTTTCGTATCGGCCAACGAGCAGACGACCGTCATGAAGTACAGCGGCAAGATGATGATCCGCGGCGCGGATGGCGTCTGGCTCGATCTGAAGTCGCTGGAATAGCAAACGAAGCGCGTGCGCCACGAAAGCGGTGGGCGGCGCACGCGTTTTCCCGGAATCGCGCATACTGTGCACCTTGTCCGCGACGCCGGGCATCGCTTTTCATCAGTACCTGCCTCCGGGAGTTACCGTGCAATACACGAAATTCGGCCGCACCGGCCTGACCGTTTCCCGCCTCTGCCTGGGCACCATGACGTTCGGTCTGCAAACCGACGAAGCCGCCAGCCACGCCATTCTCGACCGTACCGCAGAGGCTGGCGTCAACTTCATCGATCTCGCCGACGTCTATCCGCTGGGGGCCGACAACTCGCTCGTCGGCCGCACCGAAGAAGTGGTGGGCCGCTGGCTCAAGGGCCGTCGCGATCAGTTCATCGTGGCGACGAAGGCCTGCGGTGAGATGGGGCCGTCGCCGTGGGACAAGGGCGCGTCGCGCAAGCACTTGCTGAGCGCCATCGACGCATCGCTGGACCGCATCGGCACCGACTACGTCGACCTGTATCAACTCCACTCCGACGACACCGACACACCCATCGACGAAACGCTCGAAGCGCTCGATACCATCGTGAAGTCGGGCAAGGCGCGTTACGTCGGCGTGTCGAACTATCTCGCGTATCGTCTGGCCCGTGCGCTGGGCCGCGCCGACGTGCTGCGTGTCGCACGCTTCGTGTCGGTTCAGCCGCGCTACAACCTGCTGTTTCGTCAGATCGAACGCGAACTGCTGCCGCTGGCGAGCGAAGAAGGGCTGGCCGTCATCCCCTACAACCCCCTCGCGGGCGGTCTGCTGACCGGCAAGTATCGCCACGACGCTGCGCCGACCGAAGGCCGCTTCACGTCGGCCACAGTGGGCAAGGCGGGGGCGATGTACCAGCAACGCTACTGGCATGAGCGCGAATTCGAGACCATCGAAGCGCTCAAGGGCATTGCGAAGGATGCCGGCGAGTCGCTCACGCGCCTGTCGCTCGCCTGGGTGCTGGCGAACCCGACCGTGACCTCGGCCATCATCGGCGCGAGCCGTGTCGAGCAACTGACCGAGACGCTGGGCACCGTCGACTACACGCTGCCGCCGGAACTCAAGGCAAAGCTCGACGACGCATCGCACGCCTATCGCTGGGGCGACGCCGCCCGCTGAGCGGTCGCCGCAAGCTTCGTCTCATTCTGACGCCACAGGCCCGCTATGCAGGGCCTGTGGCGTTTTTGCGTTGCGTCAAAGGAAGCGAAGTCCGATGCCCATTCCGGCCGTGCAAGGCGCGCGAAGGGTGGCCTTCACGCCCTATCGAGCGGTATAGTGGAAGCGTCGTGCAAGGTTCGTCAGATGGAACATCGGGATGGCCGGACACGCGCATGGCCTTCCTTCGACTCTCAACGCGAGGCTGCTCATGACAAAACGCATTCTGCTGGCGACCGACGGTAGCGAGTCGTCACGCCGCGCATTGCGCGAGGCCGCTGCCTTTGCGCGCCACGGTGACGCGATCCGCGTCATTCACACTGTGGAAGACCCCGTCAATTTGCTGACGGCGGCCTTCGGAAAACTCATCGATCTGGAACAGGTGCGCCGCGACATGCAGCGCGAAGGCGAGGAGCATCTCGCACGGGCGGTGCTGTACTTGCGCGAAGAAGGCTTCGACGCGCAAGCGCATCTGCTCGACTTGCGCACCACCGGCGAAACCGTGCCCGAAGCGATGACGCGCGAAGCCATCGAGTGGGGCGCGGACATCATCGTCGTCGGCACGCACGGCCGCAGTGGCGTGCGCCGGGCGATGCTCGGCAGTGTCGCGGAGCAGATTCTGCGCAGCGCGGAAGTGCCGGTGATGCTGGTGGCGGGCGAGGCTCGGCCGCATCAGCCGCTGCGCGCGGGCGGCCATTACGAACGCATTCTCGTCGCGCTGGACGACAGCGAGACGTCGCGGCTCGCCTTCGAATATGCGTTGGCGCTGGCGCGCACGCATGGCGCGTCGATGCGGGTGGTGCACGTGCTCGACTTGCCGGGACCGTTCCTCGCAGGTTTCGATCCCGAGCCGTTGCTCGACGCCGTGCGCGCCGTGGCCGAACAGGTGCGAAGCTGGGCGCAGAAGCGTTTGAGCGAGGCGGAAGTACCCGGGGAAATCGAGATGCGGGAGATTCAACCGGTGGGCGAGGGCGTGGCGGATCAGATCATCGCTGCGGGCCGCGATGCCGACGTCGACCTGATCGTGCTGGGCACGCACGGCCGACGTGGATTCCGGCGCTTCACGCTAGGCAGCGTGGCGGAAGATACGGCCCGTCATGCGGGCCGTCCGGTCCTGCTGTTACCCGCCCACGCGCCGTCCGCCAAGTAACGCCGACGGCGCGCGGTTGATGGGGCGATGGCGATCCGACGCGATCAGCCGAGCTCGGCCAGCAGCGTCTTGAGCGGCGTGGCGGCATCGGCCAGACGCGTCGGATCGACCACCGCACGGCGGCCGACGAGTTCGCGCGCCGTCATGAATTCCTGCGCGCGGTTGATGCTCGCAGCGGCCACGATCGCACCATCGCGCAGATAGAACAGCATGAAGACGGCCGCGCCCTGTGCGTCGGGCAGACGGCGTTCGATCACGGCGTCGTGACCCTCGGTCATACCGACCATCTGCAACTTCGCGTTGAACTGATCCGACCAGAACCACGGGGCGGTCGCGACGGCCTTCGGTGCATCGCCATGCACTACGCTGGCAGCTACCTTCGCCATTTTGCTGGCGCTCGGCACCGATTCCAGACGGATGCGACGGCCGAGTGCCGGGTGTTCGTGATGCGCGCAATCGCCCACGGCAAGAATCGCCGGATCGCTGGTGCGGGCAAATTCGTCCACGACGATGCCGTTGTCGACGGGCAGACCCGCGGCTTGCGCGAGTTCGGCGTTAGGGATCAGACCGATACCGACGACGACCACATCCGCTTCCAGACGCTTCTCGCCGGCCACCACGGCCACCACATTGCCAGCCGCATCCTGTTCCAGGGCTGTGACGCCCACGCCCACTTGCACGTCTACACCGTTCTCGCGGTGCAGCGTTGCGAAGAAGTCTGCGAGATCCGCTTCGGCCACGCGCGCGAGCAGACGCGGGGCGGCTTCGAGCACCGTCACCGAAGCGCCTGCCTTGATGGCGCTCGCCGCCACTTCCAGACCGATGTAACCGCCACCGACGACCACGACGCGCTTGCCCGGCGCGAGCGCTTCACGCAGGCGCTGTGCATCGGCGATGTTGCGCAGGTAGTAGACGTTGGATGCATCGCCGCCGGGAATCGGCAGGGGACGCACACGGCCGCCGAGCGCGAGTACGAGGTGGTCGTAACCGAGCGTCTGGCCATCGTCGAATGACACGGTGCGCGCAGTGCGGTCGATGGCCGTGGCCGTCACGCCAAGGCGTACGTCGATCTCGGCTTTCTCATAGGCGTCGGCCGGGCGGATCAGCAGACTGGCTTCGTCGGCCTGACCGGCGAGGAACGCTTTCGAGAGGGGCGGGCGGCGATACGGCAGATGCGTTTCGCTACCCGCAAGCACGATGCGGCCGGTGTAGCCGAGCTGACGCAGCGCGAGGGCGGTTTCGCCGCCGGCTTGGCCGGCGCCGAGAATGACGGTGGTGGAGGTGGCTTCGGACATGGAATTGGAAACGTGGGAAGCTTGAACAAAACGAGTGGATTTGGCCGCCAGTGTAATGCATCGGGGGCGGCAAAGCGTCTCGGATACCGCCGGATGACGCGCGTGTCTCTCGTCGGTTCGTCGGTTCAGTCGTCCGCTTGTGGCGGTGTGAAGAACACCATCTCGATTTGCTTGAGCAACGCCGGGCCGAAGGCTTCACCGCCGACCTCGGGGGCAATCACCTGCATGAGCACCGGCGAGCCGGGGGGCGGGTGCAGGGCGTGGGCGAGTACGCAGAAGTACATCGCCGGATGTTCGGCGCGAATCACGCCCGCAGCCATCCCTTCCACGATGAGCTTTTCCATGCAGTTGTAGACCGGTTCGAGCAGATGGCGGTAGAGCACCGCGCCGCGCTCGCCCGTCTCGGACGCATGCAGCGAAATGAAGCACTTGTGTTCGGGGTGCTGCAACGCGTAGGCCGCGATGAGCCCGATGGCGTCGCGAAGGCGGTCTCTGACCGGCCGTGTTTCGTCGACCGAAATCGCGCGGAGTATTTCAACGGGGGCGGCCAGCGCGGCTTCGAGCGTATCGATGCAGGCGCGCCAAAGCTGTTCCTTCGAGCCGAAGTGCACGCGCACGAGGCTCGCATCGACCTTGGCGGCCGCCGCGATGCCGCGCAGGTTTGCGCCGTCGTAGCCGAGGTGCGAGAAAGCGTCGATGGCCGCGCCGAGCAAGGCGGCGCGGCCATCGGGGAGGTGTTTGGGGCGTCGGCCCCGGGTCGTGGTTCGGGTGGTCATCGTCTGGCTACGTCTTGCGACGGGGCCGGTTGTGCCGCATCCGGGGTCTGCGCTTGGGCAGCGTCGGCGGGCTCGGGCGGCAAGCCCATCGCGTAAAACAGTAGCGCAGTATCCGACAAACGCGCGCCGGTTGCACGCACTGTCGTCAGGTAGGCGTTCCAGTACTGCTGTTCGCGCCCGCGTGCGGACGACACCGGCAACGCCCCCAGACGCACCCGTGCCGCCGTATCGCGATAGATCTGCTCAGCGGCCGCACTGGCGCTATCGGCATGCAACAACGTCGTATTGTCCGCCTCGAGCGACGCGAGTGTGTCCGCCACGTTCCTGAACGCCGTCAGCACGGTCTGCTTGTACTGTTCGACGGCCGCCTCGTACGTCGCCTGTGCCGCGCGACGCTGCGCAAGCAACGCGCCGCCATGGAAAATTGGCTGCGAGATCGACGCCGCGATGCTCCACAGCGACCCGGCGTTGGACATCACCGTCGGCCAGTTGAAGCCGCCTTTGCCCATCGATGCGCTGAGCGACAAGCTTGGGAACATTTGCGCGGTCGCCACGCCGACCTCGGCCGAGGCCGCCTTGAGCGCCATCTCCGCCGCCTGAATGTCGGGGCGCGATTGCAACAGCGTCGACGGCACGACCACCGGCACGATGCGCGGCACCTTCAGTTCGCCGAGCGCAAGATCGTTCGGTGCCTGACCGGGCGTACGGCCGAGCAGGACGGCCAGCGCGTGGCGCGTCGATTGCCACTGCGCACGCAGCCCCGGAAGCGATGCGGCCAGCGATTCGGCATTCTGGGCGGACGCCAGTGCATCGGCGCGCGACACCGCCCCAAGGGCTTCGCGGCGGGCCATGTCGGTGGCATCCGCCTGCGCCAGCTCGACGAGTCGCTCCGTCGCCTTGACCTGCGCGCCGAGCACCGACGCGCCAATCGCACCGGAGACGATATTCGCGGCGAGGGCCTGACGCGCCGATTCCAGCTGGAACGCCTGCTGATCGACTTGTGCGGCGAGCGACGCATTGGCGAAGCGCGACGCCCCGAAGAAGTCGAACGTATAGCGCGCCTGGATCTGTCCGACGAACATGTTGTACAGGGCCGTTGGCGGACGCAGGTTCGGGATGCCGAGATTGCGCTCACGGGCCACTTCCCCGCCAAGGTCGATGGAAGGGAACAGCGACGAACCGATCTGCGCCTTCAACTGCTCACGCGCGGCTTGCAGCGCATGGTCGGACGCCGCCAGATTCGGACTGTTGCGCAGGCCTTCGTCGACCAGTGCATTAAGTTTGTCCGATTCGTAGGCTTGCCACCAGGCTCTCACCGGCGGCCCGCCTAAGTCGAAGCGTTGCGAAGCCCCCTGCGCCGTGACGGTTTGCTCGGGCAGGGCGTTCGCGCCGTAGTGCGACGGCGACGGCATCGCCGGCGGTTTGTCGCCCGGCGTGAATGAGCACGCGCCCAGCCAGAACACCGGGGCGAGCGGGGCAAACCGCAGGGCGCTTGATACGATGCGCGAAGTCATGAGCGGTCTCCTTGCGAACTGCCGGACGTTGCTTGCGACGGATGATCGCCCCGTTCGTCGTGACGCACACGGAACGCCGTCGCATACAACGCAGGCAGGAAGAACACGGTAAGAATGGTTGCGCTGGTGATGCCGCCCATCAGCGCTGTCGCCATCGGTCCGAAAAAGTTGCTGCGCAGCAGCGGAATCAGGGCCAGCACGGCGGCAGCGGCGGTGAGCGTAATCGGACGGAAGCGTCGCACCGTCGCGCTGACGATGGCGTCGAAGCGCGGGTGTCCGGCCGAGACGTCCTGCTCGATCTGATCGACCAGAATCACCGAGTTACGCATGATGATCCCGAACATGGCGATCACACCGAGCATCGCAACGAAGCCGAACGGTTTGCCGAACAGCAGCAGTGTGGCGACGACCCCGATCATGCCGAGCGGCGCGGTCAGCACGACCAGCATGGTGCGTGCGAAGCTCTGCAACTGAATCATTAGCAGCGTGAGCACCGCGATCACCATGATCGGCATTTGCGCGTTGATCGACGCCTGACCTTTGCCCGACTCTTCGACCGATCCGCCGATCTCGATGCGATAGCCGACCGGCAGCGCCTTGCGGATATCGCCGAGCTTCTTGTAGACGGCTTCGGTCACGTCGATGCCTTGCTTGCCGGCGCGCACGTCGGAGCGCACGGTAATCGTCGGTTGACGGTCGCGCTCCCA
Source organism: Pandoraea oxalativorans (assembly GCF_000972785.3). Classification (NCBI taxonomy): domain Bacteria; kingdom Pseudomonadati; phylum Pseudomonadota; class Betaproteobacteria; order Burkholderiales; family Burkholderiaceae; genus Pandoraea; species Pandoraea oxalativorans. The sequence goes on along the minus strand of NZ_CP011253.3, from coordinate 2,985,171 downwards.
GATCACGCCATACTCCAGTTCGTCCACCACACGGCCGAGCGTGGCGAGCGGCACCGGGCCGTTGGGCGTGGGCATGGCCAGCGTGGCGAGCTTCGCCGGGTCCACGCGTTCGGCCTTCGGCGAGCGCAGCGTGATCGCGATCAGCTTGTCGCGTTCGCGGTACTGACTGATGTCGTAACCCGTCAGCGTCATGGCGATGAAGTTCGCGATGTCCGACGAACTGACGTTCAATGCGCGGGCCTTCTGCTGATCCACTTCGAAGCGCACCGAGCGTTGCGACGGCTCGTCCCAGTCGAACTGGACGTCGACCGTATCGCCGTTATTGCGCATCACGTCCGCCACTTGCTCGGAGATCTTGCGCACGGTGCCGATGTTGTCGCCGCTCACGCGGAACTGCACCGGGAAGCCGACTGGCGGGCCGTTCTCGAGACGCGACAGGCGGGTGCGTACACCCGGCATGGTTTCACGCAGCTTCGGTTCGAGCCACTGCGCGAGCGCCTCGCGCTCTTCCACCGATTTGGCGGTGATCACGAGCTGCGCGAAGTTCGGCGTGGGCAGTTGCTGGTCGAGCGGCAGATAGAAGCGGGGCGCACCGGTGCCCACGAAGCTCACCGTGTGATCGATCTCCTTACGGCCTTCGAGCAGCTTCTCGAGGCGCTCCGTCTCGCGCAGCGTGGCCTGATACGACGCGCCTTCCTGCAAGCGCAGGTCCACCATCAGTTCAGGCCGGTCGGAACTTGGGAAGAACTGTTGCGGCACGAGCGAGAAACCTGCCATCGCGATCAGGAACAGCACGACAGTGATGACGAGCACGATGAACTTGCGCTCGATGCACCACGTGAGCCAACCGCGCAGACGGTTGTAGAACTTCGTGTCGTAGACCTCGTGTTCGTGATCGTCGCCGTGATGCGCCTCGCGCGGACGCTCCGGCAACATCTTGTAACCGAGCAGTGGAATGAGCACCACGGCCGCGAGCCACGACGCGAGCAGGGCAATCGCCGAGACTTCGAAGATCGAACGCGTGTATTCGCCGGTACTCGACTTCGCGAGCGCGATCGGCAGGAAGCCGGAGACGGTCACGAGCGTGCCGGTGAGCATCGGGAACGCGGTGCTGGTGTACGCGAACGCGGCGGCCCGCTTGCGATCCCACCCTTGTGCGAGCTTCACCGCCATCATTTCGACGGCGATGATCGCATCGTCCACCAACAGACCGAGCGCGAGAATCAGCGTGCCGAGAGAGACTTTGTGCAGCCCGATGTCGAAGATGTACATGAACAGCGACGTGACGGCGAGCACGACCGGAATCGAAATCACCACCACCATCCCCGTGCGGAAGCCTAGCGAGACTAGGCTCACGACCAGCACGATGGCGACCGCTTCGGCCACGGCTTCGAGAAAGTCGTCGACCGAGTGCGACACGGACTGCGTCATGCTCGCAACTTCCGTCAGCTTCAACCCGGCGGGCAACTGCGCGCGCAACTCGCCCATCGTGTTCGCAAGCGCTTTGCCGAGGTGGATGACGTCCTGTCCCTTTTTCATCGTGATACCGATGCCGAGTACAGGCTTGCCGCCGAAGCGCATTTCCGACACGGGCGGATCGACATAGCCCCGCTTGATCGTCGCGATGTCGCCGAGGCGGAACGTGCGATTGTTCACGCGGATGAGCGTGTCGGCGAGTTCGTCGACATTGCGGTACTGACCGCTTGGGCGCACGACCACGCGATCGTTCGGCGCTTCGATGGTGCCGGCCGGCGAGACCGCGTTCTGGCCGTTGACGGCCTGCGCAATCTGATTCGGCGAGATACCGAGGCGGGTGAGTTGCGTGTTGCTGATTTCGACGTAAATGCGCTGATCCCGGTCGCCGAAGTAATCGACCTTCGCCACGCCGGGGACGCGCAACAGCACGGTGCGTAACGCGTCGGCATAGTCGCGCAGCTGGGCGGGGCCGAAGCCGTCGCCTTCAAGCGTGAAGATGTGCGTGTAGACGTCGCCGAATTCGTCGTTAAAGAATGGGCCCTGCACGCCCGGCGGCAGCGTGTAGGCAATGTCGCCGACTTTCTTGCGAACCTGATACCACTCCTCGGGCACCTCGTCAGGCGGGGCGGAATCCTTCATCGAGAAGAACAACAAGGACTCGCCGGGGCGCGAATAGCTGCGCTGGAAGTCGATATTGGGCATCTCCTGAAGCTTGCGTGCAATCCGGTCGGTGACTTGCTCCTGCACCTGCTTGGCGGTCGCGCCCGGCCAGAACGTGCGGATCACCATCACGCGGAAGGTGAACGGCGGATCCTCCGATTGCGCGAGACGCGAGTAGGCCAGAATGCCGAAGATCGTCGCCATCGCGATCAAAAAGATCACGAGCGACCGGTGACGCAGCGCCCACGCCGAGAGGTTGAAGTGCCCCTCTTCGTGACGATAGTCCTTCGGCGCATCGGCGGAGGCGGCTGGAACCGTTTGCGGGTCCTGGGGTACGGGCGGCTTCCCGTCCTGCGTGCTCATGACGCGAAGTCCTCAGGATGCAGCGGCGCGACCACGCGCACTTTCTGACCGGCGGTCACGGTGTGCACGCCTTGCCACACGATGCGCTCGCCGGGCTCGATGCCACCCGCGACCGTGACGGTGCGCTCGCCGTAGCGAACGATGGTCACACGACGCAGCGCGAGCGTGTCGTCCTGCTTGACCACCCACACGGCGGGTTGATTGCCATCATGGAAGAGTGCGGTGGAGGGCAACGTGATGGGTTGCGTGTTGAGCGCAGCGACGTTGGCGGCCGTCGCGCCGGATGCCGCAGCCGGTGCGGACGCATTCGCGGCGGGGGCAGCGCCCGTCGGCAGCGGCTGAGCGAAGGCGACGTTCGCCGTCATGCCGAGTTTGACCTCGTTGCCGGGCGACAGAAGCGAAAGCTTCGCGCGATACGTGCGGCTCATCGGATCGGCGGCGGGCGAGATTTCGCGCACGCGTGCCTGCCACGTCTTGCCCGGAATCGCCGGGAGAGAAACGGTGGCCGTCTGCCCGATGCGGAACGCGCCGAGCGCGACTTCGGGAACGTCGGCAATGACGTCGACGTCACCCGTCCAGGCCAGTTGATACACCGGCTGGCCGGCGCTGACGTTCTGTCCGGTGTCCGCCTGCTCCGCCGTGATGACGCCGTCACGGTCCGCCTTGAGATTGCCGTAACTCAACTGATCGCCGGCTAGGGCGGCTTGTTGTGTGGCCTGATTGCGCTGTGCGAGGGCGCTGGCATACGCGTTCTCGGACTGTTCGAGCTGCGCGGGGGCGATCAGATTCTCGCGCGCCTGCGCGCGGTCGCGGGTGACCGTCTGCATCGCGTAATCGAGTTGATGCTGCGCGGCGTCGAGTTGCGCCCGGGCGCTGGCGGCATTCTTCGATAAATCGGCGGGGTCGAGTCTGGCGACGACCTGACCTGCCTTGACGGCGTCGCCAAGGCGCACCGAGCGGTCGACGATCTTGCCTGCCACGCGGAACGACAGTGGCGTGGTGTAACGCGCTTCGATCTGCGCGGGCAGCGATGCAATCGGCGTTTGTTCGGTGAGCTTCGCGGCGACTGCGACGACCGGTCGGGGCGGCGGCTCCGGCGGTGCCTTGCGCGAGCACGCAGCTAATGCGGCGGCGGCAATGGCGGTGGTAGCGACAGCCAGCACGAGCCGACGTCGGGGAGCGGTATCAGGTAGAAAGGACATCATGCGCTCGTGACCCACAAAATAGGAATTCGGGTAGGAAAAACAACGAGTTACGACGACTTCAACGACGTGATCGCAATGGCGGCGTGCGCCCCGGGGACGGCCGTCTCCGCGCGATCCGGAAAAAATCTACGGGCGATGATATATGGATTGCCGGTGCGCTGCAACGGCCATGAAAGCGTTTGGCGCATGCCCCTATGACTATCGACAGGGGCGGGTCATTGGATTGTTGTTGCTGAGGCGCGAACGACCAACCAACAAATTATTTTGGAGTACGATGCCTGACAGGCGTGCCCGCCAGCGTATACGCGAGTGTGGTGTCAGCAGGTCGTCATATTGCATGCAATCGACGCGGTGACGACGCGTGCTGACGCGCATGTCTGAAAGGCTACTCTCCGGGACAAATTGTCACAACCGAGGAACGTTGTCGCGCGCTTCGAGTCGCACTCGGGCCAGTTGCAATGACTGGTGACATCGCAGCGTCGACACCCGGCAGTTCACAGCAAGCGCCGCACAGGAGATCGCTGCCGGCAGCATGTTTTCCGATGCTGACGGCGCCGAGTGGTGCTGCGGCTTGACCAGGGTCAAGCGAAGTCTTTGCCGGGGTGTCGATTGCCACAGCAAGTCGGTCGTTCGCGACTATGCTGGATGTATCCGAAGTTTAACGACAGACGTTAACCAGAGACGGATAGCCATGACAACACGAACAGCATTGGTGACAGGTGGCATGGGCGGTTTGGGCGAGGCGATCAGCCTGCGTCTTGCCGATGCCGGGTACCGCGTTGCGGTCACCTGCTCACCCCAAAATCACGATTGCGAAGGATGGGTCGAGCGCATGCGCGCGACAGGCCGTGACTTCGCCGCTTATCGTGTCGACGTTGCCGACTTCGCGTCCTGCGAGGCTTGTGCGAAAGCCGTCGAATCGGACGCCGGTCCGGTGGACATTCTCATCAACAATGCGGGGATTACGCGCGATGCCACCCTGCGCAAGATGACGGCCGAAGACTGGCAGTCGGTATTGCGCACGAATCTGGATAGCGTTTTCAATATGACCCGACCGCTTTTTGGCGGCATGGTCGCGCGTGGCTGGGGACGCATCGTCAACATCTCCTCGGTCAATGGCAGTCGCGGCGCATTCGGGCAGGCGAACTATGCGGCCGCCAAGGCGGGGATGCATGGCTTCACCAAGGCGCTCGCGCTGGAAGTCGCCAAATCGGGCGTGACGGTCAATACGATCTCGCCCGGCTATCTCGCGACGAAGATGGTCACGGCCGTGCCGCAAGATGTGCTCGAATCGCGCATTCTTCCGCAGATTCCGGTCGGCCGACTCGGTCGTCCCGACGAAGTGGCTGCGCTCGTCGCCTTTCTTGTGTCGGACGACGCAGGTTTCATCACCGGCAGCAACCTCGCCATCAATGGCGGCATGCATATGGAGTGACGTGCAGCGACGCATCAAAACTACTGACTTAGGAGATTGACGATGTCAAAGGAAACGAATCCGGCACTGACGCTGGTCAAACTGGGCACGGCGAGCGCACTGGGTGCTTATGGGATTCTGCTCGAAGCCGCGCAACGCACGCACCAGTTGCAAGTCGAGCGCGACGGCGAATTGCTCAAAGCCCATTCGGAAGCCGCCAAATCGCTGGGCGGCGCGAAAGACTTCAATGGCCTGCTGACCGCCCAACTGCAACTGCTTAACGGTCAGCTCGCTCAGCAGAACGAGTTCTGGCGCGAGTGGCTGGCCGTATGCGCGAACAACCAGTTGCTCTGGGCCGAGCATTGTCGCAAGACGGGCGAGGAGTTGCAGCACGGCATGGCTGGCGCAATGACGTTGCCCGATCTGATCGGTGCGGGCACGGCCGCAGGTGCGGCGACGCAGGCAGCCGAAGCGCCGTTGCAGAAGTGGTTCCAGGCATTCAACGAAGCGACGCAGGGCACGATGGATGCGTGGCGTCGCATGTCGACGGAAGCCGTCCAGGCGACCGAAGCCGCGGTATCGCAGCAGTCGCCGCTTAACGGGCGCGTGCCGCCCAAGCGCGGCGGCCACGCTCAGCGTTCGAGCACGTAAGTCCCGGGCGCGTCGCCGAGCGAGGTCGTTGGCGGCCAGGGGGCTGCGACAGGTTTGTCGCGGCCCCCGTGTTTGCCTTGCGCCAACAGCCACGCCTGCCATGCGGGCCACCATGAGCTTTGCATAGCGGGTGTCGCGCCGAACCATTCGTCCGGGTCGCGATAGGCCGAACCGGCCGCGCGCGTGGCGACCCGGTGATGGCTGCGCGCATGTCCCGGCTCGCACACCACCCCCACGTTGTGTCCGCCCGAGACGAGCGCGAACGTCAGATCGCCGGGGTTCAGCAGATGCATCTTGTAGACCGAGCGCCACGGAGAAATGTGATCGCGCTCGGTCGCCACGACGAACATCGGTACACGAATATCCGAGAGCGCCACCGGTTGCCCGCCGATTTTGAGTGTGCCCGTCGCCAGCGCGTTGTTCAGATACAGTTCGCGCAGACATTCACTGTGCAGGCGTGCGGGAATGCGCGTGGTATCGGCGTTCCAGACGGTGAAGTCGGTCGTCTGTGCCGGTTCGCCGAGCAGGTAATCGTGCATGAGGCGTGACCAGATCAAGTCGCGCGAATTGAGCAGTTGGAAAGTGCCTGCAAGTTGCTCCCCGCCGATGAATCCCTGCCGCCACATCATCGCTTCGAGATACGCCACCTGACTCGCGTCGATGAACAGGCCCAACTCTCCCGGTTCGCTGAAGTCCGTTTGCGCGGCGAGCAATGTGACGCTGGCGAGCATGCCGACATCGTCCGCCTTGCGCTTCGTTTGCGCTGACGGACCGGCTGACCCCGATTGACGCGCGAGCGTCGCCGCAGCGATGGCGAGCAGGGTGCCGCCGAGACAGTAGCCGCAGGCATGGACGGGCACGTTGCCGGTCATGCGACGCACTTCGCGCAAGGCCGTCAACAGACCCGATTCCAGATAGTCTTCGAGGCCCCGGTCACGGTCTTCCGGGCCCGGGTTATGCCACGAGATCATGAAGACGCTATGGCCCTGCGATACCAGATAGGCCACCAGCGAATGCTGCGCTTCCAGATCGAGGATGTAGTACTTGAGCAGCCACGACGGCACGATCAGAATGGGTTCACGCCAGGTCTGCGCCTGCGCAGGCGCGTACTGCAGAAGTTCGAAGAACGCGTTCCGATAGACGACCTTGCCCGGCGTGGCGGCGATTTCGTGTCCGACGCGAAACGCCTTGCACGCCTCGGGGCCTGCGCCCGGGGCGTTGCCTGCCGCCATATCGCGCAGATCCGACCACCAGCGTTGTGCCCCTTTGACGAGGTTCTGCCCCTGCGTCTCGCGAATCGACGAGAGGACTTCGGGGTTCGCCCACCATTGATTGCTGGGCGAAAAAACGTCGAGCCACTGCCGCGCCATGAACCGCACGACGTCGCGATGGTGTGGGTCGACCCCGGGAATCTCGCCGGTCATCTCGTCGACAAATGCCTGCGTGCGCAGGAATCGCTCGCGCCACCAGGAAAACGGCGGCTTGTCCCATGAGGGACCACGAAAGCGCCGGTCGGCCTCGTGCTGAGCACCGGCGTTCGCGGCATCGGGTCTTGCTGGCTTGTCGATGGCGGCAAATGCTTTGAACACGTTCAACTGATGGCCGGGCGCGGTCGCCGCGTGCATGGCCCAGTCGGCCCATGCGAGGGCGACGGCGGCGGGCGAGACGTTGCCGGTGAAACGGGCAGTCGTCGCCATTGCGGCACGGTCGAGATGATCGGTGAACGAGGTGAAGGGTGTGGCCGAAGGCGATGAGGCGGGCGAGAGGGCTTCCGACGGTGTCGACTCGGGCGTGGCTGGTTTGGCCTTGTGCGTCACCGAGGGATCGGCCGTTGTTCCGGCCATTGTTCCGGCCGTTTCACCGGCCGTCGCCCCCTGAGGCACCGTGCGACGCGAGGGCGGGCGGGCTGTCTTGGGTGCGCCGCGAGACCTCGAGGCGGTGGACGACCCCAGTGGTGGCGACACTTGCGCCGTGGTCCGGGACTTGTTGGATCGGGAAGTTGCAGAGCGGGACGTCTTGTCACTGCGAGCAGGCATGGCGGACTCCGTTCGTTCGCACGACGTGGGTCGCGCGTTTCACTGAATATAACGCACGCCACGTATGACTACTCTGATCTGAGACAAGTTGCGTCCGCGCGCAGCGACCGCCTAGCGCACCGGCGCGGGACTGGCCCCCGGCGTGGGAAGCACCGGCGTCACCGGTATTGCCGGGGTGGGCACGGGCTTGCGCGCGAGCCAGCTATAGCGCTTGAAAGGCTGCTCGCGGCCCGACATGATCAGCGCGATGTCGGTGATCCAGCGTTGCGTCGGCACACTCTCGCCGTGCAGCCACATCATGAGCACGAACAGACTCGCGGCCATCGGCAGCGTCTTCAGCTTGGGCGCAGCGTCGCCGCGCGTGTACCACGCGAATGCCGTGCAGACGGAGAAGCCGACGATACAGCCCGCAATCGACTCCGAGACCGAATGCGCCGACAGCGCAACCCGTGAGACGCCCACGGCGACGCTCCCGGCAGCGGCCACCGCCGTGCCGAGCGCCCGCCACGGCCATGGCAGCTTGCTCAGCAGTAACCACGCGATGACCGGGTAGACGGTCGCGGCAAAAAACGTATGGCCGCTCACGCCGGTGAAATCGATTTCGCGAACGCCGAGTCCCCAGCCGAGGAACATGACCTTCGAGACGGCCACGACGAGCGAGCCCGCGCCAAACAGCGCAATCCAGGCGAAGGCGGCGTGCCATGCGCGTGCACAAAGCAACCAGAGGATGAGGGCAGCGGCCAGCGGCACCGTGACGGCGGCGCTACCGAAATCGGTAATGGTGATCCAGAAGTTAGACATGACTGCCGAATGACGGCCCGGGAGCAGGGCGCCCCGGGCGAAAGCGCTATCTTACGCGTGCCGCCATGACGAAACCACATTGTCGTGTGGCGGCGCGATCTTGCGTATCGAAACGCATCGGACAGCGCCGGCGGCGGTTTGTTCGACCGACGGGGCCGGTTCGTCACACGGTAATAGGCGCCCGACATCCCCGTCGAATTCGACGGGGTGTCACCGGGACAGCGGCATAGTACGATGTCTGCGGTGTGACCCCCCGCACACCTTCCGGAGTTTTCATGGCTTTCCCCCCGGCGCAAGCGCCTGCGCTGCGCACGCGCAACGACGGCATCGACCTGCTGCGCGGCTTGTCCATTCTGTTCGTCGTCGTTCACCACCTCGCCCTGAAGTTTCGTCTGCCGCTCGGCCCGAGTTTGCTGGGCGACGTGTTGCCCGAGCGCATCGTCAAGGGCATCAGTTTCAACGGTTACGAAGCCGTGTTCGTTTTCTTCGTGATTTCCGGCTTTGTCATTACGCGTCGTTCGCTGCAACGCTACGGCTCGCTTGACGCCCTGCGCTGGCGTCACTTCTACGCGCTGCGCGCCGTTCGCATCTTCCCGTTGCTGCTCCTGCTGCTGGCCGTGCTGTCGGTGATGCACCTGTTCGGTGTGCCGACGTTCGTGATCAACCAGCCGGGGCAATCGCTCGCCGGCGCCGTGACGTCGGCGCTCACGATGACCCTCAATTGGTACGAGGGCCGCACGAACTGGCTGCCGGGCGGATGGGACGTGCTCTGGTCGCTCTCCATCGAAGAGTGCTTCTATCTGGCGTTCCCTTTGCTCTGTCTGGTGCTGCGTGGGCCGTGGCGCGTGATCGCGCTCGTGGCGCTTGCCGTCTCGTTACCGTGGACGCGCGCGGCGTTGGCAGGCAACGAGATCTGGCAGGAGAAGGCTTATCTTCCGGGCATGGCGGCGATCGCCTGGGGCGTGCTCACGGCATTGCTGATGCAACGCGTAACGCTCTCGCGCGGTGTTGCCAGGGGCCTCGGCGCGCTGGGCGCAGCAGGGTTGCTTGCGGTCGTGTTTTTCAACGACATGCTGTGGCCGCGCTTGCACGACCACGTCATGTTGCTGCTGTGTCTGAGTGCGGCGCTGTGGCTTGCCGCTGCCCACCGCTCCATGCGCGCCATGCCGCACGGTTTCGGCTGGCTGACGCAAATGGGCCGTTGGAGTTACGAGATTTACCTTAGCCACATGTTCGTCGTGCTGGCCGCGACGCCAGCGTACCGTGCGCTCGCGGGCGACGACATGCGCTGGACATTCCTCGTCTACGTGCCCGTGCTGATCGTCTGCACGCTGCTCGGTGGCGCACTGCACCGGCACGTGAGTGGACCTGCCGCACGGCGTCTACTGCCGCGTCAGCCAGGCGTGACGCCAGCCGCCGCGTTGTGATTCGTTGACGCTTGCGGCGCTGCGCCGGGTGTTTTGAGGTGAGTTTCCAAACGCGCGATGGTACATTGCGGATTCACGCTTTTTGAAGAACAGGACAGGTCGTGAGCCAAAATGCCGTCGCCGTTATGCCCGAAAGCAATACGCTTTTGGAGATCGTCAAAGCACAGACCGAAATTGCCAAACTCGGCCTGGATCTCGGTGGCGTGATGGCCTTTGTGGCGGAGCGGGTGCAGCATCTGACGCAGGCGAATGGCGCGGTGGTGGAGCTGGCCGAGGGCGACGACATGGTGTATCGGGCGGCGTCCGGTGTCGCGGCCAACCTGTTGGGCATGCGTCTGTCGCGCGACGGCTCGCTCTCGGGCCAGTGCGTGAAGACGGGCGAGATCCTTCGCTGCGACGATTCCGAGACCGATCCGCGTGTCGACCGCGAGGCCTGCCGCAAGGTCGGTCTGCGCTCGATGATCGTCACACCGCTCAAGCACCTGGACACGACCGTCGGTGTGCTTAAGGTCTTCGCGCCCGCCCCGTCGGCGTTCCCCGACGCCGATGTCCGCACGCTCGAACTGATGAGCGAACTCATTGCGGCGGCGATGTTTCATGCGGCGCGCTTCGAGACGAGTCAGCTCTATCTGCAAGCCACGCACGACGCGCTCACCGGCCTGCCCAATCGGGCGTTGTTCTACGACCGCTTGCGTCAGGCCGTGCATCTGGCGCTGCGTTCGTCGTCGCGGCTCGGCATTCTGAACATCGACATGGACGGGCTCAAGCCCATCAATGACCGCTACGGCCACCGCGCAGGCGACGCCGCCATTCGTGCCGCCGCCGAGCGCATGAACGCCACGGCGCGACGCTCGGATACGATCGCTCGCGTGGGTGGCGACGAGTTCGGCATGATTCTTTGCGGCATTCACTCGCGTGAAGACGCCGAGGTCCACAGCCAACGTCTGGCGCAGGAAGTGGGCGCGCCGTTCGAATTCGAAGGCAAGCCGCTCGAACTGGGGGTGAGTGTGGGCATTGCCATGCTGCCTGAGGACGGCACGGACATGACGCAACTGATGGATTACGCCGACGAGGCGATGTACGCCATCAAGCGCACGCGCCCCGGCACGCGACGCTCGTAGGTCCGCACATTACGTTGTGCAAACTCCCAATTCACTCCATTTCGGCCGCTATCTGCGCCTAAGTTGGGTTACTTCCTAAAAATTTTCTCCCCTTCGCCCCGTAGACTGCGTCGTTTCCGGTTCAGTCTGTCGAGCGATGTCTTTCTCTACCCCTTTCGCCAAGCGCACGCGCGCAGCATCGGACAGCGGTGCGCAACGCCAGCAAACGCTGGGCGAGCGCGCTCGTTCGCCGGTGCGCGGCGGTGCGGTCGCGACCGTCTTCGGTGTCTGCATGGTCGCGCCGCTATCGGCGACGGCCGCGGCAGGAGACCCGTTGCATTTGCATCCGCGTCTGACGGCGCCGTTGTTTGCTCACAATGGACCCGCTGCGGCATTGCCTGCGGTATCCGTCAGTCAGTCGGTCTGCGGCAAGATCACTCCGTTGTCTCCCATTCCCGTATCGACGGCCAGTCGCTGGCATACGTCTGCGGTGCAGGGCCGCGCCAGCTTGTTCGTACCGTCGACGGCTGCCCGTGCGCTGTCATCGGCCACGTCTTTCGTTACACCGGTGGCTGGCGCGCGCGTGTCGTCGGAATTCGGCACGCGGCACCATCCCGTGCGACGCGTGGCGCATAACCATACCGGCGTCGATTTCGCGGCACCGGCCGGCACCCCCGTACTTGCGGCTGCCGACGGTCGTGTGAAGTTCATCGGTTTCCAGCGTCGCGGGTTCGGACGGTACGTGGTGATTTCGCACCGCTTTGGTACCGAGACCGTCTATGCGCATTTGTCCGCTACAGAGCGCGATCTCCGCATCGGCGATGCTGTCGTAGCGGGCGAGCCTATCGGTGCTGTAGGTCGGACGGGGATGGCGACCGGTCCACATCTGCATTTCGAACTGCGCCGTCATGGTGTTGCTGTCGACCCGCGTCCTTTGCTGAGCCCGAGCGGGCCGAATGCCGTCAAGGTCCAAACAATGTCTACGGCCAACAGCGGCTGTCAGAGCGTACTCAACGTGGTGCCGTCCTGGCACACGCACGGACGTACCGGCGCACTGCCTCGGTGGAACTACTCACCGCTCTGATCCCAGCTTCGAATTTCCTCCCTTCGCACCGTTGCTCAGGCGTTCGGGAATAAATCGTCTTTTCGCCCCGCAGCGGGGGCAACGGCTGGTACAGCTTCGACCGGCAGGGCGTGCATTTCATTGCGCTTGTGAACGTCCTCAATCTCAAGGCGGGGGGCATGGGCTACCTCGGCGATACGCAGCTCGACTGGCTCGCCGCCGATCTCAAGGGCCGTTCCCGCAGCACGCCGCTCGTCGTGTTCACGCACATGCCACTCTGGTCCGTCTATCCGGCGTGGGGATGGGGGACCGATGACGGCGAGCGCGCGCTTGCGTTGCTGCGTCCGTTCGGATCGGTGACGGTGCTTAACGGTCACATCCATCAGGTATTGCAAAAAGTCGAAGGCAACGTGCGATTGCACACGGCGATGTCGACGGCGTTTCCGCAGCCTGCGCCGGGTGACGGCCCGGGGCCGGGACCGTTGAAGGTCGACGCATCGCAACTGCGGCAGACGTTGGGGATTCGCCGCATCGATTTCACCTCGCTGGACGGTGCGCCGCTGTTGGGCGACACCACGCTGGCGTCATGACCCGGAGGTGCCGTCATGAAATCGTTCTCTTTGTCTTCTTCGTCTCCTTCACCGCGTCTGAGCCCGCATGCCGCGCAACGTCGCACGCTGCTGGCGGGCTTCGCCGTCGCGGCGACCGGTATGCTTGTGCTCGCCGGGCGAGCCGAGGCCGCCGCTGCTACAGATCCGGGCGCAGTCCACATCGATAACTTCACCTTTTCGCCTGCGACGCTCACCGTCAAAGCGGGCGCGCGCGTGACATGGACCAATCGCGACGACGAGCCGCACACCGTCACGAGTTCGTCGAACCCTCGCTCGTTCGCATCCGGTGCGCTCGATACCGACGGCACGTTCGCGTTTACCTTCGACAAGCCGGGGATGTACCCGTACTTCTGTGCGATCCGTCCCCATATGACGGGGGTGATTGTCGTGAAATGACCGTTCGCGCCAGCAGATGTGATTCAATGAGCCCACTGCCGTTGTCTGCGGGTGCCTGCGACGAACATCGCGGCGTTGTTCGCGATGTTCGTCGCGATGTCGCGCGCAGCGTCAGTCCGATTCACACGGGCACCGTGTTGCCCGATCTCGGGAGATCCCGGTGACCGATGCGCAAACCCCCGGCGCTCAGGCGTCAGGACGATTCGAAGCGCTGGCCTTGCCGCATCTCGATGCGGCTTACAACCTCGCGCGCTGGCTCTCGGGCAGCGCAAGCGATGCGGACGACATCGTGCAGGAGGCCTATCTGCGTGCGCTGCGCTTTTTCGACGGTTTTCGTGGCGAGAATGCGAGGGCGTGGCTGCTGGCGATCGTGCGCAATACCTGGATGACCGAGTGGCGACGCCGCTCCGACGCCGCCGACGGCACGCTGTTCGACGAGGCCATGCATGGTTTGCACGAGTCGGATCGTCTGCCGGGCTGGGACGACGCGTCGCCGGGCGATCCGGAAATGCTGGCGGTGCGCCGCGACGAATGTGCGCTGGTGCGCGAGGCGCTTGCGGGCTTGCCCGTCGTGTTTCGCGAAGTGTTGGTTTTGCGTGAGATGGAGGATATGAGCTACCGGGAAATCGAGACGATCGTCGGCGTGCCTGCGGGCACGGTCATGTCGCGGCTCGCGCGTGGCAGACAGATGCTCGCGGTGGCGTTGCGCGCGGCGCAAGCGGGTGGAGCGCACGCTTCGTCGTCGTCGACGTCCCCATCCGCGCAAGTGACACGCCTTGCGCGCGTGCCGCTCGACGGTACGACTCGAGGAGGACGCGATGAGTAAGTACGAAAATGAGCACGAAAGTGAGCATGACGACATGCACGACGATCCCAAAGACCCGCCGACGACAAGCGAAACCACCACGCTAGGCAAAATGCTGCGGGACGGCGCGTTGCATCACAAAGCGCCGCAAGCATTGCGTGAACGGCTTCGCGATGAGTTGGCAAATGCCGAACGCCATGCCGTCGCGCAGGAGGCGGCGAGCGCATCGTCGGCCTCAGACTTGCAGCGCGGGCCTATGCAAGATGGAAAGCAGGATGCGAAGCCGGAACCCCGTGCGGCGAAGCCCGTGAGGTCCACCGGCGTCGAAGCCGCGTGGGGCCCAAGTCTCGCGCCGTGGCTGTTCGGGGGGGCGGGCGGTGCGATCCTCGGCGGGCTGGCCGTTGCGATGGCGTTGCTGGTGGCGCGTCCGCCAGCGCCTGCGCAGGTGCAGGAACCGGCCGCGCAGACCGGCTTGCAGCCGCAGGAGATCGTGTCGAGCCATGCGCGCGCGCTGTTGTCGCAACATCCGATCGACGTGATCTCGACGGACCAGCATACGGTCAAGCCGTGGTTCAACGGACGCCTCGACTACGCACCGCCGGTCGTCGATCTGGCCGCCAAGGGATTCCCGCTCGCGGGCGGACGTCTGGACTACGTCGGCGGTCGCACGGTGTCCGTGCTCGTCTACCACACCGATAAGCATCCGATCGATGTGTACGTGTTTCCGGCACGCGACAAGGCGTCGGCCGCACCCACGATCACCGGCAGCGACGGCTATGCGATTGCCCGCTGGCGACGCAATGGCATGACGTACTGGGCGATCACCGACGCGGAGCCGTCGCATCTGCGTGTCTTCGTGGAGGCGTTGCAGGCGGCGAGCTGATATCGTGACGGCTGTTGAGCGATATCCCCCCGATGGAGTGATTCATGCAGCAAAACCAGTCGTCCGATACCTCGCACGCCCCGACCAATCCGGCATGGCAGGCGTCGCAGTACGTCAAGTTCGAAGACGAGCGCACGCGTCCCGTGCGCGATCTCGTCGCCGCGATCCCCGAGCTTCCCGGGCGCGATGCCGCACGCGTCGTGGATATCGGGTGTGGCCCCGGCAACTCGACCGAAGTGCTGGCCGCGTGCTATGCGCAGGCGGATGTCCTCGGGCTGGATAGTTCGCAGGATATGGTCGACGCAGCGCGCAAACGTCTTCCGCAGTTTCATTTCGACGTCGCGGATATTGGTGCGTGGAAAGATGGCCCGTTCGACGTGATTCTCGCGAACGCCGTGTTGCAATGGTTGCCCGATCACGAAACGCTGTATCCGCGTCTCGTCGAGTGTCTCGCGCCCGGCGGTTCGCTCGCGGTGCAGACGCCCGATAATCTCGACGAACCCGCTCACCGGCTGATGCGCGAAGTCGCCGCCGACCCGCGCTGGGCCGCGACGCTCAAAGGCACCGAACGCACCGCGCGTCATGGCGCCGCGTTTTACTATCCGCTGCTGCGCGGCGTTTGTTCGCGCGTCGATATCTGGCGCACGACCTACTATCATCCGCTCGCAGGCGGTGCACCGGCGGTCGTCGAATGGTTCAAGGGCAGCGCGCTGCGCCCCTTCCTGACGAAGCTGGACGACGCAGCACGCGAGGCGTTCCTCGCGCGTTACACGGAAGAAATCGCGAAGGCTTATCCGGCGCTCGCCGACGGCACGGTGCTGCTGCCGTTCCCGCGACTCTTCGTCGTAGCCACGCGCTAATCGAGCCAGTGTGCCGTCAAGCTGCCGCAGGGTCGTAGGGTGTTTTGCCCTGGCACGAGCGTGCACACAGTGGGTCCGGTCGCGCGGGGCGTGCGACTGGTCCGCGACGACGCGCAGCGCAGTGTAAAGTAGCGGGCATGGATGCCTTGTTTCAGCCCGTACAACCGTTTCAGCCGTTCCGCAATGCCCCTTTGTACTGGCGCTCGACGCTCGTACCCGGCGGCGACATGCTCACGGCCGAATACAACGACCATACCTTCGCGCCGCACTGGCACGACGCGTACACGTTCGCGTGCATCGTGGCCGGGGCGGAGCGCTATGCCTATCGCGGCGGCGAGCACGTGGCGGACGCCGGGTCGATCGCCATCATCCATCCCGGTAAAGTCCACACGGGCGCGCGCGAAACCGATTTTGGCTGGCGTTACCGTGTGTTCTACCTGCCCGTCGGCTTCGTGCAGGGCGTGCAGCGGCAGTTGGAAAGTCCGCTGGAGACACCGGGCGGTTCGGCGTCGGACGACGACGCGATGCCCTGGTTCGGCGAACACGTCATTTACGACGTGCAGGCCATGGAGCGGCTCATCGAAGCGCATCGGCTGCTACAGATCGGCGCGGATCCGCTGCTGGCCGAAAGCGTGCTGATCGAAGCGGTGTCGATGATGCTGGTCCGACATGCGCAGGCGCGCGTGCCGTCGTTGGAGATGCATCGCGACGCCGTGCGTGTCGAGACGATGAAAGCGCGTCTGTCGGCCGATCTGACTCAATCGCTCTCACTGACGGCACTTGCCGAAGCCGTCGATCTTTCGCCGTTCCATGCGGCGCGCTTGTTTTCCCGCGAGACCGGACTGGCACCGCACGCGTGGCGCAATCAGTTGCGTCTCGTACGCGCGTTGCCAGCGCTGCGCGCCGGGGCCTCGGCGACAGACGTCGCGCTCGCACACGGCTTCAACGATCTGTCGCATTTCACCCGGTACTTCCGGCGCGCGTTCGGCGTGTCGCCGGGGAAGTGGCGCGCCGCGCGGGGGACGTGAGCGCGACGACAGGGGCGCGCGCCGCTTCATGCACCCAGGTCAGGAAATCCCGCAACGGCGTCGATTTGTCGGCGTCGCGCGGCACGAGCGTGACGTAAGTCGCGCCGTCGGCCTGAATGTCCGGGAACGGCATCACGAGGCGACCGGCCGCCAGCTCGCGATCAAGCGTCGGCGTGCAACCGATGCCTAGCCCCAGCCCATCCATCACGGCCTGCAAGCTCACGTGATAGTGATCGAAGCGATGGAATCGCACCGGGCGTAGCGCGGGCACACCGGCCACACTCAACCAGTCCTCCCAGGCACCCACGCGCGTTTGCGTGGCGACGAACGTATGCTTCGCCAGATCCTTCAGTCGACGTAACGGCAGCGCTTCGAGCAGCGAGGGGGCGGCGACGAGGCTTGCGCGCTCTGTGAACAACGGCGTCCGCTCATAAGGCTGCCATTCGGGGCGCGCAGGCGGATCGCGTCGAATGGCGACGTCGAACCCGCCGCGAAACGCCGGGTCGGCCCCGCTCGACGTGGTGACGACAACCTGCACATCCGGGAAGGCGGTATGAAATGCGGGCAGCCGCGCGATCAGCCAGTGCATGGCAAGCGTGGTCTGTGCGTTGACACGCACCACGCGCGTTTGGGGCGCTTTGCCGAAGCGCAGCGCCGCGTCGCCCATGAGGTCGAACGCAGCACTGATCTCGGCGGCGAAAGCCCGCGCGTGGTCCGTCGCGACATTGCGCTGGCCCTGACGGACGAACAACGTTTGCCCCAGCCACGCTTCGAGCAAAGCGATCTGACGGCTCACGGCACCATGCGTGATCGACAGTTCCTGCGCGGCGGCACTGAGGCTCTCGGCGCGTGCGGCGATCTCGAAAACACGCAGGGCATGCAACGGCGGCAGTTGGCGCGACATGTTGGGTTCCGAAAGGTGGCGTCGTCGATAAACTGTGACTTTTTATCACAGAAGGACGGCGAATTTGTCGATTGTGTGAGTGTGCATCATGTTTTATCGTCGCGACTCAGGTTCATGCCGCATGAGACGGCTTGAAAGCGTGAGGGAATCGGCAAATCGCGAGGCACGGATGTTGGCAGGATTCATGGCGGGGCACGTGTGGGGCATGGTCATGATCGCTATCGTGGGGACGGCGGCGGGGGCGGTCAGCGGGGTGGTCGGTACGGGATCGTCGATGATGCTGTTGCCGGTACTGGTGTACACGTACGGCCCGAAACAGGCGGTGCCGATCATGGCCGTCGCAGCCATCGTCGGCAATCTCTCGAAAGTGGTGGCGTGGTGGCGCGAGATCGACTGGCGGGCCGTGCTGGCCTATGCGGTGCCGGGGGCGCCTGCGGCCGCCCTCGGCGCGAAAACGCTCTGGAGCCTCCCGTCGACCGCCGTCGATATTGCGCTGGGGGTGTTCTTCGTCGCCATGGTGCCGACCCGGCACTTTCTTCGACGCCATCAATTTCGTCTGTCGCTCTGGCAACTGGCGGCGGTGGGCGCAGTGATCGGCTTCCTGACCGGTATCGTGCTGTCGACGGGGCCGCTCAGCGTTCCTGCATTCGCCGCGTACGGCCTGTCGGGCGGCGCGTTCCTCGGCGCGGAGTCGGCCAGTTCCGTCTTCATCTACGTGGCCAAGGTGTTGATGTTCTCGGGGCTGGGTGCGCTGCCGCCCGAAGCCTGGGCCAATGGTCTGATCGTCGGCATGACGCTGATGCTGGGCACGATGCTCGGCAAGCGCTTCGTCCTCGGCATGTCGCCGACCGTCTTCCAGCGCTTGCTCGATACGATGCTGGTCGTCTCCGGTGGCGTAATGCTGAGCGCGGCGTGGCGTTGAGTCGCGTGTGGGCGCATCCGTCGTCCCGGTGACCTCCGGGCATCAGGCAGGCATCGCGCCTGCCTCATCGAGCAGCCAGTCCGAGAACGTGCGAATCGGTCCCTGACGCAATTCGAGCGGTTCGGGCAGCACGAGGCAGAAGTTCTTCGCCACGGCGCTGTCCTGCGGCCACGGTGTGACCAAACGGCCTTGTTCAAGCTCGGCCCCGACGTATAGACGCGGCACCAGCGCCACGCCCAGACCCGCCAATGCCGCTTCGATCAGCATCGAGTGAAGGTCGTACCGGGCACCTACGGCGGAGTTGGTCAGCGTAATGCCGGTGCCCTGCGCGTAGTGCTGCCAGGCGTCGGGATTCTGACGACGATGCAGACGCGGCAGATCGTCCAGCGATGCGCCTTCCCCCGCGCGGGCCAGCAACGACGGACTGCACACCGGAATCAGCACTTCCTCCAGCAGACGATGCACGTGCATCCCGGCCCAGGCCGGATGCTCGAAATGGATCGCTGCGTCGAACCCGCTGCCTGCCAGTAGGAACGGTTGCATGCATTCCGAAAGGTGGACCGTGATATTCGGATGCCGCTCCTGAAAACCCGCCAGGCGGGGGATGAGCCAGCGCGTGGCGAAGGTCGGTGTCGCCGCGATATCGAGACTCGCGCCCTCGGACGGTTGCCCCATCAGATACAGGCTGTCGCGCTCCAGTCGGTCCAACGTTTCGCGCACCTGCGCGGCATATCGCGCGCCGTTCGGCAGCAACCGCACCCGGTTGCCGATGCGCTCGAACAACGTCACTCCCAGAAATTCCTCCAGCCGTGCGATCTGACGACTGACGGCGCCTTCGGTGCGAGCTAACTCATCGGCCGCACGCGCGAAGCTCCCATGCCGGGCGGCGGCCTCGAAGGCGAGTAGGGCGGAATGGCTCGGGATCTTGCGTCGCATCTTGTTCGCTCGATATAAAGGCAATGGCCGTCAGCTTGATTAAATATCACTGAAGACTGACCGGAAATCGTTATGGACGTCGAAAATGCGAGATTAGCATTACGTTCATGCAATGAAAACGCACGATTCACGTGCGAACGCTCAATCTCCCGGAACGACGAGACATCATGATCTACACCGTCGAATGCACCTTCGCCGACCCTGCGAGCGAAGCCGAATGGAACGACTTCTACAGTCGCGAAAAACTGCCCGCCCTCATTTCGGTGACGGGTTTTCAATCGTCGCAACGATTCAGGGCGGTCACCGCGGGATGCCCCGTCTATCTCGCGATCCACACGGTCGACGGGCTGGACGTGCTGACCGGCGAAGAATATCGCCAGAAGGGCGGCGGCAACTTTGCGCGGTGGCAGCAGCACATCACGGACTGGCACCGAAATCTGTACAGCGACATCGGGCTGGCACCTGCCGTGCACGCGGGTGAGCGTCTGGCGCTCTGTGCGAGCGGACCCGAGCCGCTGGTCGATATGGGGCTTAAGCCGCTCGCCATGCGAGCGGTGGCGTTGGAGAAGGTTCCGGCACGCCGCTGGCTTGCCGTGGTGTCCGCCAACGATGCCGTGCGTCTCGCCGAGCCGCCGCCAGGCGTACATCTCTACGCCCCGATGGGCGAACAACTGACCCGCAGCGAGACGCCGCGCTGAGGCGCGCCGAATCCCGGCGTGCGCCACTACCCGTTCAGGAGCCACAAGATGTCTTTTTCTCACTTCCCGCGCCAGCGGATCGGCGATTTCACCGTGATCGCCATCAGCGACGGCTATCTCACGGCGAGTTTCGACTTCCTGTCGAACATCGACGCCACCGACGCCGACAACATCCAGCGTGCTGCCGGCGAGTCCAATCCATCGGCCGTCCACATCAACTGCTATGTGGTGCAAGGCGGAGGACGCACCGTCCTC
Source organism: Pandoraea oxalativorans (assembly GCF_000972785.3). Taxonomy (NCBI): domain Bacteria; kingdom Pseudomonadati; phylum Pseudomonadota; class Betaproteobacteria; order Burkholderiales; family Burkholderiaceae; genus Pandoraea; species Pandoraea oxalativorans. The sequence continues at coordinate 2,964,677 of NZ_CP011253.3, read as the reverse complement.
ATCGACAGCGGGGCGGGTGGCATCAAGCAGTGGGGCGGCCATTTGAACGCGAACCTTCGGCATGCGGGAGTTGCACCGGAAGCCATCGATACGGTGCTGCTCACACATGCGCATCCGGATCACGTGGGCGGATTGATGACCTCAAGCGGGCAGCGTGCATTTCCGAACGCCGAGCTTGCGGTCAACAAGAGCGAGCTTGCGTTCTGGCAGGACGATGCCAATCTGGCGCGCGCCAGCGAAAGAGCGCAGGGCAACTTCCGGATCGCCCGCGGTGTTTTCGATGCCTACCGCGAACAACTGCGCACCTTCGGTGCGGGCGAGGTCCTGCCCGGGGTTCGAGCGCTGTCGTTGCCCGGACACACGGAGGGACACACGGGTTTTCTCGTCGAATCGCGCGACGCGGGGCTGCTCGTCTGGGGCGATATCGTGCACTTCCCGCACATCCAGATCCAGCGGCCCGAGGTCACGATTGCGTTCGATCAGGATGCCTCGCTTGCAGCGGCGACCCGGTCGCGGTTGCTCGATAGCGTCAGCGCGGACGGCGTGCTGATCGCAGGGATGCATCTGGGCGAGGCTGGCTTCGCGAGGATTCGCCGCTCGAAGGGCGAGTACGGTCTCGCGTACGAGACCGATGCGTAATGGGTGCGGGTAAGTAGCAGGTAAGCAGCGGGTAAGTGCCCGGTGAGCGCGACGTCAGGCTCGCGCCATCTTCGCTGCGACGAGGTTTGCCGCCAACCCGAGCGTCATGGCGACGCCCCCCACGACGAACAGCAGCGAGTAGTTGCCGGACGTCGCCGCGAAGAGGAACGACAGCCCGTAGGCGGCGCCTGCCTGAAAGGTGGCGAAGCTTGTCGTCGCGGTACTCCACGCACCTTTTTGCGAGGCAGGATGATGCGCGAGGAGTTCGTTCACCCGGCCGAGAACGAGCGGCACGATACCCGGCGTGAATGCCCCCATCACCATGCTGGAGACGATCAGAGCGGGCAGCCCGAGGCCAAGCACCGGCAGGATCACGGCAAACATCTGTGAGACATACGCGACGCGCAACGCACGCGCAAAGCCAATGCGATCGGCGAGGTGGCCCACGAAGAGCGGTCCGACGATGGCCCCCAGTCCGTACAGCACCCAGTAGTTGGCCCCCGCATCGAGACCTTTGCCCAGACCGCGCGCCACGTAATCGACGAGGAAGATCATGTGCGGCACCAGAGCGACGGCGTTCAGTGCGTATTCGATGTAGAGCGAGCGCAACGTGAGGGGGACGGCGGGGCGGTGTTTCGGATGCGCAGGCGTCGCTGCCGTCGCAGGTGCACTCGCGGGCCAGCCGTGCCATGCGACGGTCGTGAGGACCAGCGACAACACGCCGAGCCCGATCCACGTTTGCGCGAGGCCCTGACGCAGCAACAGCGGCACGAGCGTGCCCGATGCGGCGATTCCCAACCCAAGGCCTGCGAAGATGGCGCCGCTCACAATGCCGCGTCGCGACGGGGTAACGTGCGCCAGCACCGAAGGGGCAGCAATCACCATCAACACCCCGCCCGCGAAGCCGGAGACGAAACGCCATGCGAAGAACCACAGGAACGAGAGCGGCCACGCACAGGCGAAGAACGCCGCGACGACCAGCAGCATCATCACGCGCAGGATCGTCACGTTCGACGCATGACGCGACAACACGCGCGCGCCCAGCGCACCGGCGAGGTAGCCGCCAAGGTTCGCGGCACCCAGATAAGCCGCCGTCGAAGGCGCAAACCAGTGTGCGCCGATGATCGCGGGGAGCAGCGCGGTGTAGGCGAAGCGGGCGAAGCCGATACCGATGAGGCTTGCGCAAGCGGCGCAAAGTGTGGCGCGCCAGGCGTTGAAAGGGGCGGTCGAGGTGCCGCCGAGGACTGCATTGGACATGAGGACTCCGGGGGACGCTGCGTCGCGTCGCGCATCGAACGGCGCAGCGCGCAAAGGCGATGGAGTCAGTTTAGGCGGCGACCGCGCGCCGGAGAACGGCTGTGCGTCGGAAGTCATTCTTCCGCGCGGCGTACGAATCGAGGCGCCCCTCGACCCTCTTTCGACGGCTTGTCCTGGCCGGTCGCCCGTTAGGGCGTGCCTGCCGCAAGCTTGTGCGCGCGCGAGAAGTGCTTGCGCAGACGCGGCACCGCGAAGTCCACGAACGCGCGTACTTTTGGCACGGCCAGCCGTCCCTGAGGCGTGATGACGTGCACCGGCATCGGCGGATGTTCATAGTTCTGAAGCACGATCTTCAGCGCCCCGTGCTCCAGTTCGTCGACGATGTGATACGAGAGCATGCGCGCCACGCCGTGCCCGGCCACGACCGATGCAATGGCGGCCCGGATCGAGTTGACGATCAGACGCGGCGTGAACTGGACGATCTGCGGTACGGTGCTGCGCCCCGTCGGCGGGAAACGCCACGAGTCGACGCCGAAGTACGTCATGGAAACGATGCGATGTTTCGACGGGTCGGCGGGCGTCTCGATGGGCGGGTGCGAGGCCAGATAGTCGGGGGACGCGGCGATGATGCGTCGCACTTCGCCGACTTGGGTCGCCACCAGCGACGAGTCGGGCAGGTGTGCCACGCGTACCGCCACATCGACGCCTTCGTCGATCAGGTTCACCGGCAGGTCGCTCATTTGCAGACGCACCACAACGTCCGGGTAGCGCTCGATGAACGCTTCGGCGATCTCGCGCATGAACGTCTCTCCAGCGGCGAGCGACATGGAGACGGTCAGTTGCCCGCGGGGTGCAGACCGCTCACCGGCGGCGATGACGTCGGCTTCATCGAGGTCGAGCAGAATGCGTCGGCAGGCGGCCGCATAGCGCTCGCCGGCGGCGCTGAGCTTGAGCGTGCGCGTGGTGCGATGGAGCAGCGCGGTGCCGGTGCGCGTCTCCAGATAGGCGATGGCGCGGCTCACGGCGGCGGCCGAGCGTCCGAGACGCCGGGCTGCTCCGGCGAGGCTGCCTTCGTCGACGGTGGCGACGAAGACCTTCATGGCGTCGATTCGGTCCATGAGCTGTAGATGAGGGCGAAGACGGCCAAGCGTACCCGAAACCCCCGAAACGGGCCAATGCGGCGACAATGGCGTGCGGATTTCCCGCCGGAGCCAGACACCATGCTGACGGTTCATCACCTGCACAACTCCCGCTCGCAACGCGTGCTGTGGATGCTCGAAGAACTTGGGCTTGCGTACGATCTGCAACGCCACGAACGCGATCCGAAGACCATGCCCGCGACGCCTACCGGCGCGCGCTGACGCGCGGCGGTCCTTACGAACTGCTAAGCTGATCGCCCGACTGCGCCAGACCACACATCCGCCAAACGCTATGAAAAATCCGATTGCTTCGTTGCTCGCCACCGCCGCCGTCTGCCTTGTCGCAACGGCGTCCGTTCATGCCGCAGAAGGCATGGCGCCGTTGCCCGGCTCGGCGATTTCAGCGGCCGCCACAGAAGGACTGGGCGCTTCGGGCAGCACGCCCCCCGCCGTGCCTGCGTCGCAACTGGCCGCGAACAAGCAGGCCGTGCTGGCCTTCTATGACGCGGGGTTGAATCGCAAGGACTTCGCCGCTGCGCGTCAGTATCTGGGCGACAAGTACATTCAGCACAACCCGAATGCGCCCGACGGTGTCGAGGGTTTCGGCAAGTTCGTCGACTTCCTGCGCAAGAACCAGCCGGACTCGCATAGCGACATCGTGCGCGCGTTCGCGGAAGGTGACTTCGTCATTCTGCATGTCCGCAAGGTGCCGCATCCCGGCGATCTGCCGATTGCCATCGTCGACATCTTCCGTCTCGAGAAGGGGAAGATCGTCGAGCATTGGGACGTCTCGCAACAAACTCCCGCGAAGACCGTCAGCGGCAACTCGATGTTCTGATTACCCGGCTAACGACACGCCCACGCGCGCCCGCATCAGTCGGGCGCGACGCCGGAGAACAGACGTTTGCAGTGTTCGAGGTACGCGGCTTCGTGTTCGCTCGTGAGCTGAACCACGCTGTTCCACAGCCAGACCGGCGTGTCGATGGTCTTCGATCGGTTGCGTTGCAGGTCGGCGAGCCACGCGCGGCAGGTGACGTCGTCCATTTGCCGGGCATGCGCGTGCCCGACGACACCTCCGAGGTACTGCGCTACTTCGGCGGCGTCGTGCTGCGTGAGGGTGTCGATTTCAAGCTTCAGGTCCTGCGGCAGCAACTCTCGAATCACGACGGAGCGGTCCATCAGACGCGCTGCGCGCATGCGCTCGCCAAGCGACGGCGAAAGATGCCGCGCGCCGGTGACGACACGTTCGGCGTTGTCGCGCGGCATGCGAACGCCCGCATAGCGAGGCGCTGCCGCCTTCACGCCTTCTTTCAGGTCCATGAGGCAGAGGTCGTCGCCCTGCACGACGCCACCGTCCACGTCGAGCAAAACGGCGTAGCGCAGACGCCCGAGCGAACTGCATCCCTTCACCCAGTAGGCGGCGTCGAGCACTTCGACAGCGCCGTCGTTCGGCCGTCCACGTAATGACGTGGCCAGACGCGCGATGTTGTCGAGTTGAAACAACGTGTCGATCTGCTTTTGCTCCGTCGCGCTGAGCGGCCAGAAGCGTCTGCCCAGTGGAATCTTCGGACGGATGTCCTCGATGCGCTCCAGTGCCAGGTGCTTCCATGAGCGTTTGACTGCGCGTCGCATGATCAGGTCGACGATCTCAGGGCGCTGGTCCTGTGCCTTGCCGTTGTGCGAGTTGCTGCGTCCCTTGCCGTTCTTCGTGCTGCGCGATTTGCTGCCTTGCCGATCGTCCTTGCCATCGCCGCGATCGAACGCCGCCATATAGCCATGCGTGAGCGCTTCGAGCATGTGGATGATGGTCAGCCCTGAGAGCGCCGAGCCGCGCGCGGCGCTGGCTAGCGAGAGGGCGAGGCGGATGAGGTCATGGACGGGGTTGCCGATGACGGTCTGGTCGAGATCGCGGATCAATACGTCGACATGACCGTGTGCGTCCGCGAGCGGGCCGAGATTGCCAGTGTGACAGTCGCCGCAAATCCAGATGGCAGGGCCTTGCGGCAGATTGACGTCGGCCTCGTCCAGCCATTCGTAGAATCGTGCGGTGCTGCCTCGCACATAAGCATGAGGCGATCGCGCCATCTTGCGCTCGCGTTCACGGGTGAGTCGGTCCAATCGGGCCTTTGGGGTGGCCCACTGCTTTTTTTTGGTTCATTGAGCATTACCGGGGAAGGCGGCGCGGATTTTGAGGAAGAAGTATTCCTGGTCTCGGTAGCCGTAGGCGCGCCGCTTAATGACCTTGATAGTGTTGTTAATGCCCTCAACGATGCTGGTGTTTAGACGATGTCGGCATCTGGCCAGGATGCCATGCAGATAGCCTTTCAGACGCTGAGCGAAGGTGTTCAAGGGGGCTATTCCGCTTTGCTCGGCCTGCTCGCACCAGTGGTGCCAGGCTTGTTTTGCCCAGGCAGGTCTTCGGTAGAACCAGAGCCGCTTGAGTTCGTCCCTCAGGACATAGACCGTCAGCAGCGGCTGGTTGGCTTGCAGCAATTCGTCGAGCCGGACGGCCTGCTGCCGGTCTAGCTTGTCGCGGTTGCGCAATAACAGCCAGCGGCTCGATTTGATGACCCGGCGCGCGGGACGGTCCTGGCGCAGTTGGTTGGCCTGATCCACGCGCACCCGATCAATGACCTCTCGTCCGTACTTGGCCACGACATGGAACAAGTCATAGACGATCTCCGCCCGTGGGCAGTGGGCCTGGATTTCTAACTCGTAGGCCGTAGTCATGTCGATGGCTACGGCCTTGATGCGTTGGGCGACCCCACGCGGCAATTGCTCGAAGAACGCCCGAGCCGTCTCGCGTGAGCGTCCTGGGCCGATCCACAGCACCTGCCTGCTGATCGGATCGACGACTACCGTCGCGTACCGATGCCCTTTATGCAGGGCGAACTCGTCCATCGCTAAATACTCGATCCTGGACCAATCCGGTTCGCGCACTGACGCTCGGAGCCGGGCCTTGTCCAGCGTCTTGACGGTATGCCAACCCAGCTCGAAGAACCTCGCCACCGCCTGCACGTTGCTCGATTGCAGCAATTGGCTGCAGGCCGCCGCAAGCCGATCCGTCACCCGCTGGTAGCGACCCAGCCAAGTAAGCCGCTCCAGGCGCGGGCCACCGCATTGCTCACACAACAAGCGCCGGCGTGGAACATGAAGAACAACCCGGTACTCAAATAACGGCAGATCTCGCACCCGGCGCACCGTGGTCTCATGGACCTGGCGACATCGTGCGCCGCACTGCTCGCACAGCATCACCTTGGCGGTTGGCTTCAAATAGATCGACAGCGTGCGCCCTGTGCCCTCGGGCCACTCCACGCGTTCGACGGCATAGCCCTGCCAGCCTCCCAGCGACTCCAGCAGCTTGCGATCCAGCATCTCCACGCACTCCTGATGGCAAATTCCTGCCATCAAGAGTACGAAAACTTGTCAAATCCCTCCACGCTATTGCGCGATGAACCTTTTTTTTGCCAGTCTTGACGCGCTTGCCGTTCGCCATTCGACGCTCCCTGAGGGCGCGCCGCGCCAGCCACGCATGTGGCCGGACGCGATGCAATGCACCCAGTGTCGGGCAAACGTTGCGTCAATGGCAAGCGACGAGCTTTCTGACGACGTCGGCAAGCGAGGTCGTGCCGCGTCGCGGCGTGCCTTCGAACGTCATCCAGCCCTCGTTGAAGCCGTCGAGCATTTGCATGCGCGGCGTGGGGTGACGCATGCCTTGTGCGCGGAATCGCGCTTCCCATTCGTCGCGCGCAATGACTTGCGGGACGACAGCGCGCCCGAGTGCGTGGCCCAGCGTCTTTGCCAACAGATCAGGCGAGACGAGTTCCGGCCCGCACAATTCGACAACGCGTTTGCCCTCCCACGGTTCGCGCAGCAGGTGGGCGGCGGTTGTGCCGACGTCGGCGGTGGCGACCATCGGGATCGCCCGGTCCAGCGGCGACAGATAGCTCTCCAGCACGCCGTCCGTGCGGGCACGTGCCACGTCCCACGCCGCGTTCTCCATGAACCATGCCGCGCGCAGAAACGTCACCGGCAGGTCGAGTGCGCCGAGGTGCTGTTCCAGCAGCGAGAGTTGCGACAGCAGGCTGGGCTGGGTGGCCTGCGCACCGACGGTCGACAGGCAGACCACGCGTGCCGGACGGGCGGCCTGCAGCGCTTTGACAATCCCCGCGATGTTGGCGCGCGACTCGACGAAGTCGGGTGACGGATCGAAGTGCGGCGGCAACAGTACGAACACGCCTTGCGCACCGGTGAAGGCGCGGGTGAGGGCGTCGGCATCGGCCACATCGGCGACGGCGACGTCGCAGCCACGGGCTTGCCATCCTGCGCCCTTAGCAGCGCTACGTACCACGGCGCGCACCGCGTCGCCCTGATCGAGCAGCGTTTGGGCGACGACTGCGCCGACTTGTCCGGTAATTCCAGTAATGGCGTACATCTCGAATCCTTGAACAGATCGCGGTCCCTACCGCGCTGGTCGCTATTCTCGGCAGATGTCATGCATTTCGCGATAACATCAATGTCATTTGATTCATGCTAATTTGGCATTTGATGCCGGGGAGGGCGACATGGCCGGTTTCGATGAACGCATGCTTAACGGCATGAGCGTGTTCGTAGCGATTGTGGAAGCGGGCAGCTTCGCGGCGGCGGGCGAGCGGCTGGATATGTCGCAACCGGGCGTGAGTCGTGCCGTGTCGCGGTTGGAGGGGCGGCTCGGCATCCGGCTTTTCGACCGGACGACGCGTGTGGTGTCGCTCACGGACGAAGGACGTCGCTTCTACGCGCAGGTCACGCCGTTGCTCGCCGGGCTGGAAGACGCTGCAGCGACTGCATCGGGCGGCGCCACGGCCGTGCGCGGTCGTCTGCGGGTGAACATCGATCCCTTTTTCTCGCGTCTGATTCTCGGGCCGAGTCTTGAAGCGTTTCTCGCGCAATATCCCGCGTTGCATCTGGAACTGATCACGCGCGACAGTCTGGGCGACATGATTGCCGACGGCTTCGATCTGGCGGTGCGCTTCGGCGTGCCGCCCGACTCGACGCTTGTCGCGCGAAAACTGCTCGACACACCGATCCTGACGGTCGCCGCACCGGCCTATCTGAAGCGCTGCGGGCGGCCGCTCAAACCGGAGGAACTGGCGTCGGACGCGCACACCTGCATCGAGTTTCGCGATCCGCGCACGGGACGTCCGTTCCCGTGGGAGTTTCATCGCAAGCGCAAGCGGCTTGTGGTGCCGACGAACGGGCGGCTCGTCGTGAACGATGCAGGCACGCTGCTCAGCGCCTGTCTGGCCGGTTACGGGGTCGCCCAGGTGATGGGCTTCGGCACCGAAGGCTGGCGCGAGAGCGGCCAACTCGTCGATCTGTTTCCGGACTGGCCCGACGAGCGGTTTCCGCTCTACGTCTATCATCCGTCTCGCCATCATCCGCCCGCCAAGACGCGGGCGTTTCTCGACTTTGTGACGTCGCTCACGGCGAAGACATGAGCAGGGCCGGTGAGCGTCCCGCTCGCAACGCCCCATGAAGCGGGGGCGTTTTGGCGGAGAGAAGGCTCGCGCACGGCTTGGGCGTGCCAGATCGATGGCCCTTTGACGGGACTAGGTCTCCGAGCTCAGCGCGGGGCGTTCCACAGATCGTCGACGGCACGGATGGCGAGCAGATACCCGTTGGCGCCCGCGCCGCATATCACCGCCGTCGCCGCGACCGAAACCGTCGAATGGCGATACTCCTCCGAGCGTCGATGAATGTTGGTGATATGCAGCTCCACCACCGGCCGCGCCAGCAGCTTGACGGCGTCCAGCACGGGAATCCGTCCGAACGAAAAACCGGCGGGATTTAGGATCAGCGCTGCGTCCTGAAGGAACGCTTCCTGAATCCATTCGACCAGTTCGCGCTCGCTGTTGGTTTGACGGAACACGCAGTCGAATTCGAGCGTCGCGGCCAGCTTCAAACAGTTCTGTTCGATGTCCGCCAGAGTGGTGGTGCCGTAAAGCTGCGGCTCTCGCAAACCCAGCATGTTCAGGTTCGCGCCGTTGAGGATGTAGAGTTTTCGGGTCATGGCGTCAGTGAGTGGATGATCGGTCCAGGGGCGTGCCCTTCGTTTCGGGCGAAATGGCGATCATCAGGAAGGAGAGCAGGTTCAGCGAGCCGCATACCGCCACGATGGCCCAGGGCGAACCCTGAAAGGCACCCAGCAACGCCACGGCGACGATGGGCATCGGGCCGCCCGTCAGCAGATTGGCCCCCGAGTACGACAGGGCAGACCCCGTGTAACGGGCTTCGGTCGGGAAGGACTCCGCGAACCACACGGGCTGAATGCCGCTCTGGAACTGCGTGAAGCCGAGGAACGCGCCCATCATGGCCATCGTCAGCGCCAGCGAGTTCTGACCCAGGATCGGGAAGTAGATCAGGCAGCAGACCAGCGTACAGAACGAACCGAGCAGCAGCGCGCGCTTGCGTCCGATCCGGTCGCTCAGATAGCCGCCCGCCAGCGCACCCACGATCGCGCAGACGTTCGCCACCATCAACAGCATGAACCCCGTTTGCTTGGGCACGCCGAGCTGTTTGGTGAGGTAACTGAGCGAGAACACCACGATCAGATAGAACAGCGCGGCGGGACCGCAGAAGAACAGCGTCAGACGAAGGGCTGTGCGCCAGTGGTATTTGAAGACGATGCCGAGCGGGTTCGATACGCGCGCGCGTTGCCCGTCCTTCTTGAGCGCTTCGAACGCGGGTGTCTCACTGACCTTGCGGCGAATGTAGATCCCTAGCAGCACGAGCACGAAGCTGGCGAGGAACGGCACGCGCCATCCCCACGATTCGAAGGCGTCCGGCGAGAGCAGACCGGCCAGCGCGAAGAGCGAGAAGTTGGCGAGGATCTGGCTCAGCGGCGAGCAGATGCCCAGCAAGCCGGAATACCACCCGCGCCGCTCGGCACTCGCGTGTTCTACGGCCATGAGTTGCGCACCGGTCGACTCGCCGCCCAGGGCGAAGCCCTGAATGATGCGCAGCGTGACGAGCAGCGTCGGCGCAATGATGCCGACTTGCGCATAAGTCGGCAGCAGCCCCATCAGAAACGACGAAATGCCCATCACCGACACGGTAATCAGCATCAGCTTGCGACGTCCCCATCGGTCGCCGAGCATGCCGCAGATCACCGCGCCGAGCGGGCGTGCGGCCAGTCCGGCCCAGAAGCTCGCAAGCGACGCGAGCAGCGACGCCGTCGGATCGAGCGACGGGAAAAACAGCTTGGGAAAGATCGTGGCCGCGACCACACCGTAGAGCGCGAAGTCGAACCATTCGAGCGCGGTGCCGACCGTCGCGCCCGCGACCGCCCGACGCGCCATCAATTGGGCCTGCGTGGATTGTGCTTCCACGTTCAGGTCCGAATCCACCAAAGTTGACATGTTGTCTCCTGAGTTCTCGATATATTGAAACGTTCGTTTCTGGCGACGAACAAGTGCTATTGTTTGCGCGCACCGAAAAGGTCGTTCCAGACCGGAACTCCATTCCACATTATGGGATATAGCGTCGAATGTCTCTGAAAAACGGGCTAAGAATTCTCGATCTGCTGGCGTCGGAAGGAGAGGGCGCGGGCCTTGTCGCGATCGCCGAAGCGCTGTCGCTGCCGCGCAGCACTTGCCACCGCGTGCTGACCGAACTGGTCGAGAGCGGGTACGTCAGGCAATTGGTCGATCACGGCCGCTACATCCTCACGATGCGCATGACGTCGAACGGACTCGAATTCCTGAGTCTGACGGGTATTGCGGACATCGCGCAGCCGATCATCGAACGTCTCGCCGCGCAGACGGCCGGACTGGTGCGTCTGTCGCTGGTCGACTGCGACGCCATTATCTGGGTGGGCCGAGCCGATGGTCAGCGAACGGGCTTTCGCTACGACCCGGACATGGGGCATGCTGCACAACTCTCCTGCACGTCGACGGGCCATGCGTGGCTCATGACGATGACCGACGAACAGGCGGCGTCGCTCGTGCTCAAGCAAGGCTTCGGACAGGCGAACGAGTTCGGCCCGAACGCGCCGACGACGCTCAAGGCATTGCTGGGTTTTCTGCATGCGGCGCGCGTGCGCGGTTACGCAATGATCGACGAAGTCTTCGCACCCCGCATGGCGGCGGTGGCCGTGCCTGTCGTGAGCGGCTCGCGTTGTGTGGGCGTTATCAGTCTCGCAGGGCCGCGCGTGCGGCTCACGGCGAAGAAGATCCACGAATTCTCCGTGCCGATGCGCGAAGCCGCCAACGAGCTGGCGCAACTGAGCAATATGGCGGGCTTTCCGAGCCGTCCGCCGTTGGGCAAAGGCTAAGCGCTCACGCTGATGCGCCGTGAACGGGAATCGCGGCGATAATCGCGGGCTACCCAATGGAGCATCAGATGGACAAGCGTAATCAACGCGATGCATCGCACGCGGAACCGGACGCGGTGAGCGTGAACATCCCGAGCGATTTCAGCAGAATCGACGTGCCTGCGCGTCTCAAGGCACAGTTGTTGTTCATGCGCGAAGTGGATGCGCTCAAAGAGACCTGGCGCAATACGCTGCTGATTACCGGCAAGCGTTTCGAGAACGATGCCGAGCACAGTTGGGAAATGGCGCTGATGGCGACGGTGCTGGCCGAGTATGCGCCGCAGGGCACCCGGATTCCCCGCGTCATGCTCATGTTGCTGATCCACGATCTGGTCGAGATCGATGCGGGCGATACCTATGCTTACGACGCCGTAGCCGCGCAGGACCAGCACGAGCGCGAGCAGGCGGCGGCCGAGCGCATCTTCAATCTGTTGCCCACGGATCAGGCGAAATCGTACCGCGCGCTTTGGGAGGAGTTCGAAGCGCGCGAGACAGTCGATGCCAGGTTCGCGCGTGCGATGGACCGGCTTCAGCCGCTGCTTCACAGCTATCACACGCACGGTCGCGTCTGGGGCGAGCGCTCGATCAAAGCGTCGCAGGTGCGCAAGCTGATGCATGTGATCGGCGACGCATCCCCCGCGCTCGGGGAACTGGCCGACCAGATGATCGCCGACGCCATCGAGCGTGGCTTCCTCGAAGACAACTGACCTGACGCGCAGGTTTTAGCGGCAGATGTCCGCAATCTGCTCACGTAACCATCGGTGCGCGGGGTCGACGTCGCGTCGCGCGTGCCATACGGCCTGAAACAGGAACGGCGGGATCGCAAACGGCGCGGCGAAGCGTCGCAACTGCCGGTCGTGACGCAGATGCGCGACGGCCGTTTGCGCGACCGTCAGAATCAAATCCGTCCCCGCAACCAACTCCGGGGCGATGCTCCAGTGGGGCAGCGTGACGGCCACGTGCCGCGTGTGTCCCAACTCCACCAGCGCCTGATCGATCTCGTTATCCGCCCCCGGACGCATCGCGACCAGCACATGCGGGCGCGCCAGCCATGCCGCCATCGTCAGACCGCCGCGCGCAGGCAGCGTGGTGCGATCCGCCAGACAGACGAACGTTTCCTCGAACAGCGTCTGCGTCTCCAATTCCCCCGGAAATTCGTGAAACACCCCCAACGCCAGATCGATTTCACCGTCGAGGAGCTGGGTGAGCATCGCTTCGCGGCTCGCTTGCGTGGCCGCAAGGTCGATGCCGGGGGCTAGCTCTCGCACGCGTCGCGTGAGCTTGGGCAGCGAGACGCGCGAGCCGTAATCCGACAGCGCAATACGAAAGGTCCGCTTCGCCCGGCGGGGATCGAACGCCGGTGCGTGCAGCAACCCTTGCAACTGATCGAGAGCGTCTTCGAGCGGACGTTGCAGTTCCTGCGCACGCGACGTCAGAGCGAGGCTGCCGTCGCGCCGCACCAGCAGCGGGTCGTCGAAGATGCCGCGCAGTTGCGCGAGCGCATGGCTCACTGCGGGCTGGCTGCGATGCAGCCGCAGCGCGGCACGCGACACATGGCGCTCCGCGAGCAAGGCATGCAGCGTCAGCAACAGATTGAGGTCGATTCGACGCAGATCATCCATATGACGAATAGTTTATGTGACGAATTCGAATTTCCATTATTGAAATGGATGATTCATGCTGAAGGCAAGCGATATTTACGAACAGAGAGGTCACCCTATGAATGCGTCAATGACACCCCAAATCTCCGCGACAGTCCTGTTGCCGCTCGTCATCGCCATGCTGGCCGGGGCCGTCGTTCCATTTCAGGCAGGCAGTAACGCGGCGCTCGGGCGCGCTCTGGGTCATCCTCTGTGGGCCACGGTGGCGTCGTTGCTCGTGAGTCTCATCGTTGTGCTGCCCGTGCTGATCGGAATGCGCGCGGGAGTGCCGGACATCGGCGCGGCCGCGCGCGGGCCGTGGTGGCTGTGGATCGGCGGCGTTGCGGGCGTGGCTTACATCACAGCGGCGCTGGTGCTCACGCCGCGTCTGGGGGCGGCGAACTTCATCGTCTGTGTGGTGGCAGGGCAGGTCGTCGCGTCGCTGATCATCGATCACTTCGGACTGATGGGACTCGCCGCCAAGCCCGTCAATCTCGCGCGTATTGCCGGAGTGGCGCTCATTGTCCTGGGCATGGTCGTCGTGCAGTGGGGAACACGCCCCGCATCGGTCGGGACAGTCGCTGCGAAGTCCGTCGTCTCGTGAGGGGAAACGCCATCGCATCGTCGTCACCCGTTCGGCATTGCGTTCAACATCGATGTAATCAGGGGGCTTGATATATCTGGCGCATACGCAATCAGCGTGGTCGGAATCCCATTTCGATGCATGTTTCCACCGGTGGAGCGCCATGCCTGGCGGGCGTTTGCGGGGCATCGCGCGAATTTGTCGCAGCAAGGCTCAAGTTTCGTCAAAAGCACTCGTTAAGTCTCGTCAGAGGTACCGAAAGCGGTACGGAGAGAGACAGTGACCTGCCGCGCATGCTGGCGGCGGGGCGAAACCAAGACCCCCAGGACCAATCGCGCAACCACCGATGTTCAAGAATCTGAGTATCAGCAAACGGCTCGCCGCCGCATTTTCCCTCAACGTTCTCATGCTGTTGGTCGTGGCGGTCGTCGCCGTGACGAAGATGGCGACGATGGACGCGAACACGCAGCTCATCGTGTCCGACCTGAACAACAAGATTCTCGAGTTCCATAACCTGAAGGATCGCGCCGCCCATGTGGCCGTGCTGCTGCGCGACATCGCGATGTCCGAAGACGCTTCGCAGCTCGATACGCGTCTGGCGAAGATCGACGAGTTGCTTCAGGCGAACAAGAAGGGCATCGACGGCATGGCGACGATGTTCTACACGGAGAAGGGTAAGGCGCTCTATCAGACGCTCACGCAGGCCAGCACGGAGTACGGCAAGCAACTCGATGTGTTCAGAACACTCGTGCATAACGGCGACTACGCCGGTGCCAAGGCGCAGCTGCTGGGCAGTCTCCAGAAGGCCCAAGTGGCGTTCTTCTCGCCGCTCGACGACCTGATGGGCGTCGGCAAGGCCGTGAGCGCGAAGGAAGCCGCCGATGCGAACGACGCGTATCTGTCCGCTCGCGTGTGGTTGTTCGCGACGTTGTTGCTGTCGGTGACGTTGTCCGTGGTGGCGGGAGTGGCGATTGCGCGTTCGGTGACGCGTCCGGTGCGCGCCGTCTCCGACGGCGCTTCAGCACTCGCCAACGGCGATCTGACGCATCGCGTGCACGTGGAAAGCCGCGATGAAATCGGCGAGATGGCCAATGCGCTCGACACGGCCATCGCACAACTGAGCCATCTGGTGCGCAACATTCAGGGTGCATCGGGCGCTATCGATACCGCCGCGCGTGAGATCGCGCAGGGCAACACGGATCTGTCGCAGCGCACGGAAGAGCAAGCCGCGTCGCTTGAGGAGACGGCGGCGTCGATGGAGGAACTGACGTCGACCGTGCGTCAGAACGTCGAGCACGCCGTCGAGGCGAAGCGTCTGTCGCAAGAGGCGTCGGGCGTGGCCGATGCCCGGGCGCACAGTGTGCGTGCCGTCGTAGAGACGATGCAGGCGATGGCCAGCGCCTCGGCACGTATGAGCGAGATGATCACCGCCATCGAAGGCATTGCTTTCCAGACCAACATTCTTGCACTCAATGCCGCCGTGGAAGCCGCGCGCGCGGGCGAGCAAGGCCGTGGGTTCGCTGTCGTGGCGGGTGAAGTGCGCACGCTGGCGCAGCGCTCGGCAGGCACTGCCAAGGACATTCGGGAGCTGATCGCGGCGTCTGTTCAGCAGGTGCAGGACGGCTCGTCGCGCGTGGAAGTCGCCGGTCGTACCATGGATCAGATCGTCGTGTCCGTGCGTCGCGTGAGTGAACTCATCACCGAAATCGCAGCGGCGAGCGACGAGCAGGCACGCGGCATCGAACAGGTCAATCAGGCCGTCGCACAGATGGATCAGGTCACGCAACAGAACGCCGCGCTCGTCGAAGAAGCTGCGGCGGCGGCCGAGCATATGCGACAACAGGCCGCCGACCTCGTGAGCGAGACGTCGAAGTTCCGCGTGGACAGCGGTGTCGGCGCGCACGGTGACTTTGCACATCATCCGGTGTCCATGACACCGAGGCTCGCCGCCCCCGACGACAGGCATTTGCGCGTCGTCGCCTGACGACGCGCGCACTGCCATCGGTGCGTTGGACGATCAGGCGGCGTCGGCGACCGACGTCCCTTGTGCTGCCTTCGCACCGAATGTCGTGTCGATGGCGGCGACCGCATCCACCAACTGCTGCGCGAGCGCCGGTGACGCACTCGTCATTGGTGCGCGCAGCACGTCTTCCAGCAAGCCTTCGCGCGCGAGCCACGCCTTCACCGGGCCGGGGTTCGCTTCGGCAAACAACAACTTCACGACCGGCGTGAGTGCATGAAAAAGCACGCGCGCGACGTCGAGTTGCTGTGCGCGTACCGCACGATAGAGCGCCGCGAAATGGGCTGGACGGCAGTGCGACGATGCAATGATCGCGCCATGGCCGCCCATTGTCAGCGTCGACAGCAGTTGATGGTCTTCGCCCGCGAGGACGGACAGACGCCCATCGGCGATCAGCGCCTGTGTCGTGTGCGCGTTGCCGCCGCAATCCTTGATACCGCGAATATTGGCGTGAGCGGCCAGCGTGAGCAGTGTCTCTAACGTCAGCGTGGACCCTGTGCGATACGGAATGTCGTAGAGCACGAGTGGCGCTGCCGAGCGGTCGGCGAGCGCGTGGAACCAGTCGACGAGCCCCGCCTGCGATGGACGGATGTAATACGGCGCGGGCGTCAGCACACCGGCGAGCGGCAGTGCGTTAAGGGCGTCCATGCGCGCGAGCGTATGCCCGAGACGATTCCCCGCGAGACCTGCGATGACCGGCAACCCATTGCTCTCTGCCAACACGGTCTCGAGCACGGCAATTTGTTCGTCGTCTTCCAAGGCGGCCGCTTCACCGGTCGTGCCACAGATCACGAATCCGGCAATCTCCGAATGACGATAGTGCGCCACGAGCCGCCGCAGTGCGGTGTGATCGACCGGCGTGTGTGCGCCTTCGCGCTTGAAGGGCGTGATGAGCGGCAGCCAGATCCCGCGAAAGCTGGACGACGCGTGAAGCGAGGTCGGCTGGGCGGCGGCGATGGGCAATTGCGTGTCTTGCATGGTGTCTCCCTGGTACGAATGCGATGAACGTGTGGTGACCTTGTACGGAATCCGTTCAGCAGGGCGACGCAAGATTTGACGCGTGGCGTTCGGGGCAGATTGGCCGGTGATGCGGGGCGGTGCGGTATTGCAGGCGCGCACTGGGCGCTGGGCGGGACTGCCGGTCCACGTGGCTATTCCGTCGCTCAACTGACGGAACAGCACGCTCCGGTCAGTTGAGCGACTGTTTTTTGCTTTTGACGAACGCACCCCGTTGTCCCGAAAGGACAACGCGCAGCGTCTGCGAGCGGAGGAGGGCGGAATTCGTCATGCGGAGACTCTATACGCAATGCGCGGGTAACGTCAAGCCTGTCACGCACGTCGACGCGAAACATCACGGCGATGCCCGCACGTTCTCAGACAGGACGAACTTGCCACAAATGGAAAAAAAGCCTCGGCGGTCGTCCACCCGGCCAGGCCTCGCAAACGTCCTATATGCGTCCACCGCATGGCATGCGACTTGCACAACGATTTGTCCGGTGCCGGATCGGTTGAACGGGAGCCGTCGCTTCCGGGCCGCCGGTGCTGCTCATCTGGAGAATCATCATGCAACGACGATACGCACCGCGCGATAACGAGCGGCAATTGCAAGGTGGCGGACAGCGCAGCCAATACCGCCGCGATTTCGACGAGGATGCCATGCAGCGCGACTTCTCCGCGTACGACCAGGAAGACGAGTACGGGACGCAGTCTTCGCGCGAGCGTGGCGAACGGGGAGAACGAGGGGAGTGGCAAGCCGACTGGAGCGAAGCAGGCCGTGCGCGCGTCGACGATCCGCGCAATGAGCGGAACCAACGCTACGGCAACAGCGGCAATAGCGGCTATCCGCGCTATGGCGACACTCGCGACACCTACGGCCGTTCGCAAGGCGGGCAAAACCGCGATGCCTACGGGGCACGCAGTGGTTCGGGCGGCGAGCGCGGCTATGGACGCAGCTACGGTCGGGACTACGGTCGAGATTACGAGGACGCTTTCATGGGCGAATACGGCGGCGACTACGGTGGCGACTTCAGCACCCACTATGGCCGTGACTATGGTCGGGATTACGGGCGCGACTATGACCGCGATTACGGCAGCCGTGTGTCGCAGGGCGGCGGACGTCGTCAGAGCTACGGCGGGCCGTCGATGCAGCGCGGGCCGCAAGGCTGGGAATCGCAGGCGCAGCAGCGGGGCTACGGCAACTACGGAAGCCAAGGCGGTCAGGGTGGTCAGGGCGGTCAGGGCGGCGCGTCGATGGCCATGCGTGATCGTCAAGGTCCGAAGGGCTACAGCCGCTCGGACGAACGCATTCGTGAGGACGTCTGCGAACGCCTTTGCATGGCGCACGAGCTGGAGGTCCATGACGTCAGCGTGCAGGTAAAGGATGGTCGCGTCGATTTGCAGGGTAGCGTGCCGGAGCGTTGGATGAAGCACGCCATCGAAGACTGCGCAGAGCAGTGCTTCGGTGTGCAGGACGTCGAAAACCGCATTCGTACGCAGTCGTCGCACGCCGACCAGCCACAGGGTGGCACCGGCTCGGGCACCTCGGCGTCCCAACGGACGTCGGGGCAGACAGGTACGGTCGGCACGCCCGGCGCGCACACAACGTCGAGCGCAGCAGGCTCGACCGGCTCATCGTCGGGGACGTCCGGCACGGGCAGCGACGCAGGCAAGCGCCACTAAGAAGGATCGCGGCCGCCGCGCAGTATGCGCACACGGGGAGCGGCCGCCACTTCATCGCGACTTGCGGACGTCGCCGCGATCAGTGCCCGGTGGATGTCGTCAGCCGGTTGTAGAGCGTTTTCAGGCTGACACCCAGCGAGCGTGCGGTGCGTGGCTTGTCGTTCTCGTGATGGGCCAGCGACGCCGCGATGAAGTGATGTTGTGCGTCGGCCAGCGTAATGACGCGCGGCAATTCCAGCGTGCCGTCATGGACGACGGGATCGGCGGGTGTCACCGTATCGGTTGTCACATGCAGCACGTCGTCGGAAAGAATGAACGCGCGCTCGATCACGTGATGCAGTTCGCGCACGTTACCCGGCCAGACGTGCGCGCCGAGCGCACGCATCGATGGAGCCGACAGACGTTTCGATGTTCGCGCCCTCGCATTGAGTGCGTCGACATGGGCGTGCGCGAGCGTTGCGATGTCCCCGTCGCGATGGCGCAGCGCGGGCACGTGCAACACGAACGCGGCGAGCCGGTAAAGCAGGTCTTCGCGCAACGCGCCGCTGCGCAGCGCCTCGGTAACGTTGTGACGCGTCGCCGCAATCACGCGAACGTTCACAGGCACCGGCTGACTTCCGCCGACGCGGCACAGCGTGCCGGATTCGAGCGCGCGCAGGAGCTTCACCTGCATAGCGGGCGACATATCGCCGATTTCGTCGAGGAATAACGTGCCGCCATGCGCCGCTTCGAAGTATCCGCGATGCTGATCGACAGCCCCCGTGAAGCTGCCGCGCTCATGCCCGAACCACTGCGATTCGGCAAGTTCCGCAGGCATCGCCCCGCAGGGGACGGCAACGAACGGCGCGCGACGACGATCGCTCGCGGCGTGCAATGCGCGTGCGGCAAGCTCCTTGCCGCTGCCACTCTCGCCGAGTATCAGGACACTGACAGACGTTCGCGCCACCCGCTCGATCTGCGCGCGCAACGTACGAATCGCTGTCGAGTTGCCGAGCAGCGAAGTGTCGGGTATGTCAGGAGTGCCGGACTGACGTTTCATGCCGCTGTGACGCGAAGTGCGCCATGAATATCCCGTTCGATCCGAAATTCGACATTGAAATTTTGTAGCCGATGCGCGTATGGCATAGGAAGTTTCGATGACGTCGCGCCGAACGGCGTCGCAGATTACGTAGTCGAACAGAGCATCTGCGGTACCCCGGAGGAGTTCATGTCAGTCTTTTCTGACGCGTCACGCCATGCTGCCGAGCGGTCGCCCATTTTGTTGGTCGGCGCGGATACGGCGACGCGCGATGCGTTGTCCGCCCTGTGTCATGCCGTCTGCCCGCCGACGTTTCCGCCGCCCGCGTGGGCCGGTACGTTGGCCGAGGCCGATGCGCGTCTTTCGCTTGCGCCGCCTTCGCTCGTGATGACCGATGTCGACATGCCGGACGGCTCCGGCTTCGACGTGCTCGACGGCTGGGCGAATCGCCGCGATCTCGACGTGGTGATGTGCACGGCGCGTCCTGGCTGGGAGAGCGCCGTGCAGGCGCTGCGTCGGGGCGCGAGCGACTATCTCGTGCTGCCGGGGGACCGGCAGCGCGCGGGCGAGTGGATCGCGAAGGCGTCGGAGAATGTCGTTGCAAACGAGGCATTCCTTGGCGCTGCGGCGGCTTCGGACGTCGGTGCGTCGACCACCGAAGCATTCGCCGCATTGCTCGGCAAGTCCGCCGCGATGCAGCGTGTCTTCGATGCGCTCTCACGCGTTGCACCTACCGATGCCGCCGTGCTGCTCACCGGGGAATCCGGCACCGGTAAGGAGCTGGCGGCGCGCGCAGTGCACGATCTCAGCGAGCGCCGGGAGGGGCCCTTCCTTGCCGTGAACTGCGGTGCAATCGCACCGAACCTCGTCGAGAGTGAGGTGTTCGGTCACGACCGTGGCAGCTTCACGGGGGCCGAGCGCCGACATCGCGGCTTCTTCGAACGCGCGCACGGCGGCACGCTGTTTCTGGACGAAGTCGCCGAGATGCCGCTCGCGTCGCAAGTCAATCTGTTGCGCGTACTGGAGACTGGCAGGCTCATGCGCCTGGGGGGCACGGAGGAAATTGCGGTGGACGTACGCATCGTCGCCGCCACGAATGTGTCGCCCGAAGCTGCCATGCGCGCGGGCAAGCTGCGCCCGGACCTCTACCATCGGTTGAACGTCTTTCCCGTCACCATGCCGCCGTTGCGCGAGCGTGAAGACGACGTGACGTTGCTCGCGCAAACGATGCTCGATGAGGCCAATGCGCGCGATGGCCGCGCAATGCGATTCGCGCCCCATGTACTGACAGCGTTGCGACGGCACGACTGGCCGGGCAATGTGCGTGAGTTGCGCAACTTCGTTCAACGCGTTCGCATTCTGAGTGCGACGTCCGTGATCGATGCTCTGCCGCCGCCGATCTTCGACGAACTCGCCCGTTTTCCGGTGCGCGACGACCGCACGACCATCGCGCTCGACGCGCCGCTGGCCGACCTCGACCGTCAGGTCATTCTCGGCGCGCTTTCGCAATGCGGCGGTGTCAAGGCACAGGCGGCGAGACAGCTCGGCATCAGTCTGAAAACGCTGTACGCGCGGCTCGCGCAAATGCAGGCATAGACATCTCACAACCATGCCGGGAGGGCATATGTATTCACGAATTACGAAAGTGCATAGCGCTTGGGTGCTGAGCGCTGCGCTCATGGCGAGCCCGTTCGCCATTGCGCAGGAACTGCCGAAGGGCGAACCGGGGCAGGGTGGTGGCACCGATCAGGCGTCGCCCACTGCTGGGGTCGAGGTGACCCAAGCGGCGCCGAAGCCCACGCGCGCGGCACAACCCGGCGCGGGCATCGACGTCGAATTCGTCGACAAGGCCCAAAAGGCAGGCAAGGCCGAAGTGCAGGCGAGTCAGGTGGCGGTGCAACGCTCCAACAATCCCGCCGTCAAGCGCTTCGCCCAGCAAATGGTGACGGATCACAGCAAGGCGAACGAAGCGTTGCGGCAGTTGGGCGCGAAAAAGGGCGTGAGTGTTCCGAACGACGCCGCCGTCGATCCGGATATCGAAGCGCTCAAGAACAAGAAGGGGCGCGAGTTCGATGTGGCCTACATGGCGCTCGCCGGTCCGGAAGCTCATGAGAAGGCCGTCACCCTCTTCCAGACCGAGTCGGAGAAGGGGCAGGATCCCGATCTGAAGGCCTTCGCCACGAAGACGCTGCCGACGCTTCGTCATCACCTGAGCGAAGCCCGGGAGGTGTCCGCCAAGGTCGAAATGGGGAAGTAAGTGCCCGGCGCGACCTCTAGCGACAGATCGGCATCGGCAGCCCCCGCGACACTGCTGCGCGAAGGGCGGAACTGCTGGCGAATCGCCCCGGCGGCGCGCATGCGCATGCTGGTGGATGGCGAGCAGTACTTCAGCGCGCTGCGTGAAGCGCTGCTGGCCGCGCGTCACACCGTGTTCATTCTCGGTTGGGACATCGACAGCCGGATGCAACTCGCGTCTAATGGGCCGGACGACGGATTTCCGCCTGGGCTACGTGACTTCCTCGACGCGCTTGTGCGCCGCCGCAAGACACTGCGCATCTACTGTCTCAGTTGGGATTTCGCGATGCTCTACGCGCTGGAGCGCGAGTGGCTGCCGTCGGTCAAGCTCGACTGGAAGACGCATCGTCGGCTGAGCTTCCGGCTTGACGGCCGCCATCCGACGGCGGCGTCGCATCACCAGAAGGTCGTCGTGATCGACCAGCGGGTGGCGTTCGTGGGCGGCCTCGATCTCACGCGCAATCGCTGGGATACCCCGGCACATGCTCCCGACGACCCCGGTCGCAAGGATCCGTCAGGGCACGCCTATCCGCCGTTTCATGACGTGCAGGCAATGGTGGACGGTCAGGCGGCGTACGCGCTCGCGGAACTCGCCGAAGATCGATGGCATCGCGCGACGGGCGTGCACGTGGACCTTCGCATGCGCACCCAGCGCGACGCCCCTTACGCACCGCTCGATCCGTGGCCGGTATCGGTCGCCCCCGACCTGACGGACGTCGACGTCGCCATATCGCGCACGGCACCGGCGTTCGAGGGCAGGCCAGCGGTGCAGGAGATCCAGTCGCTCTACCTCGATGCCATTGCGAGCGCACGTCGCCGTCTCTATCTCGAGAACCAGTACTTCACGGCCAAGTGCATCGGCGACGCGCTGATCGAGCGTCTTGCGTCGCCCGACTGTCCGGATGTCGCCGTCGTCTCACGCCGCGCAGAAACGGGCTGGTTGCAGGAACAAAGCATGGGCGTGCTGCGTGCCCGGCTCCACCGGCGCTTGCGCGAGGCGGATCCGCAGGGGCGCTTTCGTCTTTACTGTCCTGAGGTGCCGGGCATCGCACCGGCGTGTGTGAACGTCCACAGCAAAGTGATGGTGGTCGACGACGCGTTGCTCGTGATCGGGTCGGCCAACCTCAACAACCGGTCGATGGCGCTCGACACCGAGTGCAATCTGTGCGTCGCTGCCAATGGCGACGCACGGATCGCTGCGGGCATTGCGCGCGCACGTAACCGTCTGCTCGCCGAGCATCTCGGCGTGTCGGAAGCGGCAATGGCCTCGGCGTTGTCGCGAGACAAAGGGCTGCACGAGGCTATCGATGTGTTGCATCGCGACGGTGAGCGAACGCTGTCCGCCTTTACGCCCGCGCTGAAGGACGCCGACGACGCAGCGTCGCCCGGTGCGGTCGTGCTTGACCCGATGGAGCCGATCGATTTCGAGAACGTAATGGGGACGTTTATCGAGACCGAGGCGCGGCCACGACTGGCAGGGCGCATCGTCGCGCTCGTGCTCCTCTTGCTGGGGCTCGCCGGACTTGCATTGGCGTGGCGTTACACGCCGTTGCGCGAGTGGGCCGATCTGCCGCGCGTGTTGCGTGTCGTCGAGCGCATTCGCCTCCTGCCGCTCGCGCCGCTCGTGATCATGGCGGTGTACCTGCTGGGCACGCTGGTCATGGTGCCGGTGACGGTGCTCATTATCGTCACGGTGGTTGTGTTCGGGCCTTTCGCGGGCGCGGCGTACGCGCTGGCAGGAACGTCGCTCGGCGCGGTGGCCGGGTATGGCGTCGGCCGAACGCTGGGGCGCGACGCGGTGCAGCGCTTCGGTGGTGAGCGGCTGAACGCATTGAGCCGCCAGATCGGCAATCACGGACTGCTGGCGATGGTCGTGATGCGTCTGATGCCCATTGCGCCGTTCACGCTCGTGAATCTTGTCGTGGGCGCGTCGCGCATCCGGCTGCGCGATTGTCTGCTGGGTACCGTCATCGGCATGTTGCCGGGCATTCTGATCGCGGCTGCGCTAGTCGACCGGGTTGCGGCGCTGGCACAGCGCCCGAGCGGCTGGACGGCGGCGCTGCTTGTCGCCGTGCTCGTGTTGCCGGGCATGGGCGTGGTGGCGCTACGGCGGCGTATCCGGGGCATCGGCGGTGAGGCGTCGGAAGATGGCCGTTCGTCACGGCGTTCGGGCGACGACGAGTCGGCGCGTCCTGCGTTCCATGAAGTTTCGTCGCCGCGCATTGAAACCATCAGCCGCGAGATGAGCGTGGCGAGCTACAACGTGCACGGATGTGTCGGTACGGACGGCGTTCACTCGCCGGACCGCATCGCGCAGGTGCTCGACGAGATCGACGCGGACATCGTCGCGTTGCAGGAAATCGAAGCCAGCGCAACCGAGGTCGGCACGTTAGCCCGGCTAGCCGCCGCGCGCGACATGCATTTCATTCCGGGACCGACACTCCGGCGCAGCGGTCAGGATTACGGCAACGCCATCATGACGCGCTTCACGCCGGTGGCCGTGCGTCACATCGATCTGAGCGTGGCAGGACGCGAGCCGCGCGCTGCTATCGACGTAACGCTTGCCTGGGAAGACGCACACGGGCGGGAGACGCAATTGCGCGTGATCGCAACGCATCTCGGCTTACGGCCGGGCGAGCGGCGTGAGCAGGTGCAACGCCTGCTGGAATGTCTGGCGAATCAGCCGGGGGCGGCAACGGTGCTCGTGGGGGATGTGAACGAGTGGTGCCTGTGGGGGCGTCCGTTGCGATGGCTGCATCGTTTTTTCGAGCGTGCGCCGCATGTGGCGACCTTCCCGTCACGCTGGCCCATACTCGCCCTTGACCGCATCTGGACGTCGCCCCGCGCGCATCTCGGCACTGTGCGCAGCCATGCGACACCGCTCGCGCGCCGGGCCTCCGATCATCTGCCGTTGGTGTCGGTGTTGCGCATTACTGTGCCGGTGCCGCAGCGCGCCAGTGCGCGCCGCGACCTCGAGACAGCGACGCAAGCCGTGGCCGCTGTGGTGGGCGGCCGCTAGCTGGACCGGCTTCAGCCCGCTGCGGCGCGATCGAGCGTGGCGATATCGATCTTGTGCATGGTCATCATGGCCTCCATCGCACGGCGCGCTTTGGGGACGTCGGGATCGGCCATGAGGTCGAGCAGCCGCTTCGGCGTGATCTGCCACGAGAATCCCCAGCGGTCCTTGCACCATCCGCACGCCGATTCGGCACCACCGTTACCGATGATGGCGTTCCAGTAGCGGTCGGTCTCTTCCTGATCCTTCGTGACGACCATGAAGCTGATCGCCTCGTTCGGCTTGAACTCCGGGCCGCCATTCAGACCGACGAACGGCTGGCCCAGCACGGTGAACTCAACCGTTAGTTCCTGTCCTGCGCCAATGCCAGGAATGGGCGAGACGTGACGCGCCTGAACGTGACTGTCGGGAAAGGTGGCTGCGTAGAATTCGGCGGCCTGACGGGCCTCACCGTTGAACCATACACATGTGACGAGCTTCGTCATGAACGTCTCCTGTCGTGAGTCGCCGACACAAAGAAGCGGGCGAAGGCGAGTCAGGTTACTACACCGGTTCGTTGCGGAAGTCGGGCATCCCACGGCCAGTGTAGAGCGGCGGTGCCGCGCGTGAGTACGCCGCCGCCAGTTGGAAGGCCGTGAGGTCGTCGAGGGTGTTGGACACGATCTGGATGCCTATCGGCACGTTGCCGGGACCGACGGCGGCAGGTGCAGAGACCACCGGATACAGACCCAGCATGTTCCATACCCACGTCATCGCGAACTTCAGGCCGGTGACTGGCCGGCCGCCGATCTTCACCGTGTCGGTTCCGGGTTCCAGCCCGTGTTCCGCGGGCACCAGCGGCGTGCCCAGCGTCGGCATGATGAGCGCGCGATAGCCCTTGAGGAACACGGTTTCCTGCACGCGACGCTGATACTCGTTGAGCAATTCCTCCGTTCCCACCAGCGCCTGCGGCCCGGTCTTGCCCTGCATCCGCTCGAACACGCTGCGGGTGTAAGGCATGAGCTGTTCCGGATGCTGCATCGCCTCAGTCATCATGCCTCCCATGCTAGACGACATCAGGCCGATCAGGTAGGTCTCCATGTCAGCGGCGTCGAACCCGATGTCCACTGTCTCGACGGTTGCGCCGAGACGGCGCAGCGTCGCGATGGCCTGTTCCATCGCCCGGGTGACGGCTGGGTCGAGCGGCGTCAGATGTGTCGCCGGGTCGTAGGCGACTTTCCAGCCGGATACGCTCTCATATCGCGAGGGATAGCGCAGGCGCGGGCGCAGCGAGCTATGAGTCAGCGGATGCGGGCCGACCATTGCGTCCGTAAGCAGATTCATGTCGTCGAACGTACGGGCGAGCGGTCCGTCGGACTCATATGGCACTTCGCTCGTCGGCACACGGCCAAACGGAGGCTTGAAGCCGTACAGGCCGCATTGGGACGCCGGGATACGGATCGAGCCGCCCATGTCGGAACCGAGCGCGAGTGTGGTGAATCCTGCGGCCAGCGCTGCGGCCGACCCACCGGACGAGCCCCCCGGCGTGTAAGCGAGATTCCACGGATTGCGCGTGGTGCCCCACAACTTCGTCGCCGTCGTCATCCACACGTAGAACTCGGGCACGGTGGTCTGAATGTGGAAGATGGCGCCCGCAGCGCGCAGGCGCTCGGCGACCGGGCCGTCGGCCTGTGCTGGCGGTGCATCCTTGAGCAGGGTCGAGCCCATCGTCGTACGCCAGCCATTGACGGCATATTCGTCCTTGACTGCGATGGTCACGCCTTCGAGTGGGCGGGGATCGCCCCGTCGATAACGCGCAGCGGCTTCGCGCGCTGCGGCGCGAGCGTCTTCGAAATGCCGGACGGTGATGCAGTTAACTTTGCCGTCCAAGGCCTCGATGCGGCGGATTTGTGCGTCGAGGACGTCGAGCGGGGAGAGGCGCCCGCGCCGGAATTGTGCGATGAGATCGGTCGCGCTGAAGTAGGCCGGGTCCGTCGCCGCATGGGCACGCAGCGGCGTGCCTGCGAGGAGTGAGGCACCCGCGGTGGCACCCGCGAGGTGACCGGAAATTCGAAGAAAATCACGTCGGTCCACCATGAATCGTTCTCCTGAATGTCCTGCGAAAGCATCGAGCGATTACTATATCGCAGCGCTGAATGGCATCGGTGGTGAATCTTTGCTCGTCGTCGGATATTTAATCCGTATTCCGATATAGTTAAGAGAATAAAAATATCTTAAGTATTTCTGCGGTCATCGCGTCGAAAACATGTGGCGGATCGTGGGCTGGCGGGTGACCTCCGTTGCCCGAAAAGCCCCGTCGCGCGGGCGCTACGGGTCAGTTTTGCCGGTTGCTTATTTGAAAAGTCCAAGTAACAATCACCGAAACCCGGGCAGTTAAAAAAATATCGAGGGAAAGAAGGGCGGGCAATAACGAATAAGAATCGGGATGAGATGACAGCCAAAGTGGTGAAGTATTCCCGCGACGGGGTAATTTATTACGAAATTCGAGGCGCTTTACCGGACGGCACGCGATACGTCGACCGGGTGGGCTTCAGCGACCGGGAGTTGGGATTCCGTCACCTCGTGGCGGCGAGAATCAAACTGCTGCGCACCGAGTACGCGGCGGCATGCAGCAAGGTGCGCTCGGAATGCGCGGCGGACGTCGTCACACCGCGTTGGGTCAAGCAATTGATTTTTTAAGCGACATCGGTCGACCCGGCCAGTCGGTCCTGGCAACGGCCGTCGCAGGAAGGCAATCGCGAGTCTTGCGTTGTCATCGTGATGAAATGTTCACATGTTGAGATCGCCTTGTGCGGGCAGGGCGCTTCATGGCCGTTCGAAATAAATGGAATTCGTAACAAAAGACGTCCTGGCAAGTTGCATGGAGTTGCTGCTGGACGCAGTGTTTCTCGTCAATCGGTCCGGAACTCTCGTGTACGTGAGTCCGGCCTGCGAAGCTATTCTCGGTTATAGCTCGCAAGAGTTGATGGGGCGCTCGATGATCGATTTCGTGGCGAAGGAAGACCGCGACAGGACCATCGAAGAATCGAAGCTGGTTATGGCGGGACGCCAGCGGATCGGCTTCGAAAACCGTTATATCCACAAGGACGGCCATTACGTCCACATCATGTGGTCGGCGCGTTGGTCCGAAGAGCATGGTATGCGCATCGGCGTCGCCCGCGACGTCTCGGCCCGCAAGCGGGCCGAAGCCTTGCAGCGCGCCACCTACTCGATTTCCGAAGCGGCCCACGATGCCGCCGATATCCGCTCGCTGTGCAAGGCCGTTCACGACACGCTGGGCACGCTATTTCCCATCGACGCCATTGTCGTTGCGACCTGCGACGCGGACCTGCGTGTGTGGGACAAGGCATATCAGTACCGCGACAGCACGGACGTGCCGCTGCTTGACTGGACGCAGGCGGAAAAGCTCTCGACGCACGCCACTAATGCGCAGGAGCCCCTCTGGCAACTGATCGAGGCGGTGCCCGATGGCGATCCTGCAACGGGCGTCATGCACGTTCGCACCGAGCCATTGTCACTGGACGATAACCTGGAAGCTGCTCGGCACGCGCTGGCCGTATTGCCCATGCATACGGCGCGCCGCGCGGTCGGTGCGCTCATGATCTACGGGCCCGTGAAGGCGTTACGGGCGGAAGCGGCGCAACGGTTGCTGGCGTTCGTCTGCGATCAGACGGCGCTCGCTATCGAGCGCAAGCAGCTCATCGACGATCTCTACAAGGCGGCGCGGTTCGACGAACTGACCGGACTGCCGAATCGCCGCACGTTCGGCGAGTTCGCCAGCGAAGCGGTGCGCCGCGCGCAGCGCACCAATGGCAAGCTGGCGCTGCTCTTCGCCGATATCGATGGGTTCAAGGACGTGAACGACAGCCTGGGACACTCGAGCGGCGATCTGCTGCTCAAGGAGATCGGACGCCGCATGAAGGCCGGCGTGTCGGACTGCGGATTTGTCGCGCGGCATTCGGGCGACGAGTTCGTCGCCATCGTGCAGGACGCAGAGATCGTCGAGCGCATCGACTTCGCCGTGAACCGGCTGCGCGCGCAGATCGAACAGGCGGTCTCGGTAAACGAGGCGAGCGTGACGGTGCGGGTGAGCGTGGGCGTCGCCGTGTTTCCGGACGACGGCGAGTCGATGAGTGAGTTGATCCGGGTGGCCGATCAGCGCATGTATGCCAACAAGGCCGCGCGCAAGTCGGGGGGCGCCAGTTTTCTCGAACGGTTGATGTGACGAGGCACGCAGCGTCGCTGCGCCGCGCCGCTCCCGTTACCCCAGCGTCTGCGTCGGCCAGACCATTTCGATTTCGACGGCAATCGAGCGCGCGAGTCCGTCGAGATCCGGAAACAGCGACGCGTTCGTAATATTCATCCGGTAGAGCCACTTCATGGCATCGGCGCGCAGCGCGACCGGCAGCACGATCTTGCGCAGCAGCGGTTCGTCGCTCTCGTAGCCGTCCAGAATGCGATGCATCGGCCGGTCGATCACCCCCGGCACGACGAAGGTGCCGGACTGTGCAATCAGGCGGCCATCCATTTCCTCCGGCTCACCGAACCAGACCACCTCGTGGTCGTTGCCGAGGAAGTACTTCTCCATATTCCCTTTGACGCGCGGGTCGATCGTATCGCGCGTGAGCCACGGTGCATGGCGCGGGCGCGCGCGGTCGTCGTACAGCGCGGGCGTGTTCAGCGCAAAGATGGCGGAGTCCGACGTCGCGCGTTCCAGTGCGAAGAACGCCGCCACGAACGGCGACTTGGTGAAATCGAGCATACGGGTGGGCGCGCCGTGGTGCTGCATCAGCCCGAGGCAGCGCAGGTCGTCGTGCAGCAGTTCGGGCCAGGGCACGTGGTTGTGCGCCTTGCGACGGAAGATGCGAATCGCGCGGGCCTCGCGGCTGCGCCACTGCTCCTTGTCCGACACGTAGGCGTGCAGGTAGCGGGACAGCGAGCTTTGCAGATGCCAGCGGGCGTCTTGCTGCCCTCGAAACGCCCAGCCTTCGAAGCGGGAGGACAGTTCCATGAAATCCTTCCAGCTCTCGACGACGGTGGTGTCCATAGTGGGCGAAATCCTTGAGTCGGCGTGCCACGATGCCCGGCGCCGCCATGCGATTTTGTGAGGACGCCACGGCGCGACGAGTGCGGCATGGCGTCGGTCACTATAGTACGGCGTCCGTGACAGCTCAAGCGCGAAGCGTTCGTTCGCTCGGACTTGCGCTCAGCCCGAGGCGGCGATGATGGTCATTGCGCCACGGGCCGCCCACGCCCCCGCATACAAACCCAGACCGAACACCGTGTGCGTTATCAGACTGCGCAGGCGTGCCTGAGCCGGTTTGGGCGTCTTGCTGGCGGCAACGCCGGCCCCGAACGCGGGTTGCATGACGAAGAAGGGCATCACGACGGTGGCCACGCCGAATGCGAGCGCCGGCGGCCACGTCGGCGCATCCAACCACGCGGGCCCCGCGAGCCAGACGAGGGCGGCCGCGAAGCCGACACCGATGGCGTAATGCGCGAACCACCCGAGCGCTTTCTCGCCAGTGACGGGCGTCGCACGGGCGATGCCAGCGTGAGTGAAGCGACCGGCGGGCATGTGCCCAAGCCAGCGCCCGACCATCGCGAAGTCGAGCGACGCGATGCCCAGGACCCGGCGAAGCATCAGGGCCCAGAGGTCCATCACGAGCGTGGCGAATACGCCGATCGCAAGGACCTGCGCGGCGAGCGTGAGTGTTGTCATCGTCAATCTCCTGAATCGATAGCGCATCCGCGCCGTGACGGCGAGTCAGCGATTAGGGCACTATACGAATTCAAGTCAACTTGAAGTCAAGCGGGAGTCTCGACATGACACTGGACATTGGCGACGTCGTCGCACGCGCGGGTGTGCCGCCGTCCACGCTGCGGTTTTACGAAGAGAAGGGGCTGATCGCCGCGACGGGCCGACGTGGGTTGCGACGGCAATACGATGCGTCGGTATTGCAGACGCTGTCGCTCATCGCGTTGGGGCGCACGGCCGGATTCTCGCTTGACGACATCGCCGGGATGTTGTTGCCGCAAGGCAAGGCAAATATCGATCGCGAGCGATTGCAGGCGAAGGCGGAGGATATCGACAAGACGATCCGGCAACTAAGCGCGTTGCGTGACGGCTTGCGCCATGCGGCGCAGTGTCCGGCGACGGAGCATCTGGCATGCCCGCAGTTTCAGCGTCTGATGCGGCTTGCCAGCATGAAGGGGACGAAGGGGACGAAGGGGGCGAAGGCGTCCCCGTTGGAGACGGGCTCGCCCCGGCCAGGCAAGGTCGCGAAGGCAGGCTGAAGCCGTCTGAGGTTACGGACCGTCGGCACCGTTTCCGAACGACGGCATCGAACACACAGCCGCGAGACTCCCCGGCGCAGCCGGACGCGCTTGCAAGGCACGTTGCGTGTCAGGTGTGCCGATGAGCGCCATTAATCCACACGCCAGCGAACCACGCCAATTCAGATAGTCGTGTCCGGTGGCGGTCGACGTGTACGCCACGCGATAGCCCTTCGCGCGCAACACATCGCGCATGTGACGGCCTGACGTGCCGATGCCCGTCGGTCCGCGCCGGTCTTCGAACAGCCCCGATTCGAGGTAGAACTTCACCGGCAGACGCGGGCCTTCGGCGTACTGGCGGATCAACCAACCGGATTCGCGCGCGTCGGCATTGCCTTGTGACGGTGACCACCAATACGACCCCGACTGCGACAGCACGTTGCCGAACCACTGCGGTGCTTCATGGGCTGCCCACGCCGACGCCAGTCCGCCGTAACTCGATCCGGCAACCACCGTATGTTCGGCGGACGCGGACACGCCTTGTGCTTTGGCCCACGGCATCAGTTCATCGGAAAGGAACCGCGCGAATGTCGGATTCGGCGGCAGTTCCTTGCCCCGGGTGCTGCCGTCGATCACGCCGACGATGAGCGCTGCCGTTCGCGGAATCCGTCCCTCGGCGATCAGGTTGTCGAGAATCACCGGCGTGGGTACGGTGTTCACATAGGCGTGCGCGTCGAACACGACGAGCAGACCTCGCGAAGCGTCATCCGAACGATATCCCGCAGGACGATAGACGTAGACGTCCCGCGTATTGCCGAGCACTTTGCTGGCGAAGCGTGCGGCTTGCAGGGTACCCGTCGGCACATCGGCGCGAGGTTCGATCCACGGTTGCGGCGGCGCGTCGGGCAAGACGACCGACGACTTCACGCTGCGCTTGCCGTCGAAGCCTTCCACCGTGAACGGATGGCGGTTGAGCGGGTCGGCCTGCAACGTCTTCAGGACCGCCCGTCGACGCGCCATTGGCGTGCCTTCGATGTCGGGAACGTTCGGCGCGAGCTGGTAGGACAGCCGGGTGCTGTCGGGTACGACATAGCTGCGATACCAGACGTCGCTGTTGCCCAGTTGACGCATGTCGTCGTGATCGCCGGACGGCGCGCCCAGAATGCGCACGTTGTGCGGATGGCCGCGCCAGAGGAAGGTCATCAGCGACACCTTGCCGGGCGGCGGTGCGAGCGGCGAGGCCATCTCGTCCCCGGTGATGGCACCCGGTGCAACGGCTTCGATCATCGGCGTGCCCGTCGCACTGACGTCTTGCCAGAAGGCGTCGGTATTGCCACCAGCGCACAACGCCGCATTCAATGCGAGCAAACGCGGGCTGACGAGTCCGAGCCGGTACTGCGGTGCGTGGGGATCGCTCGCGCAAGCGGCGTCGGAGGGGACGGGGGCTGCCAGTGCGAGGCTCGTCATGCCACCGGACGCAACGAGCGCAACGGCGACCGCCGTCGCCCGAATCTTAGGAAATGTCATGGCGAATCTCAGAAGTCGACGCTGGCGGAGAGCTTGAACGTGCGCGGCGCGTTCTGGATCACGTAACCGTCGTTGAACGTGCCCGACCATGCAATGCGATTGGCCACGTTTTCGACGGCGGCGCGCAACACCACGGCTTTGCCGTAGACACGCGTGGCATAGCGTGCGCCGACGTCATATCGCGTCCATCCGCCGATCTGCTGCGTGTTGGCCGAGTTCACGTATTGCGAACTGGTGGTGATCATGCGGCCCGTGAGCGTCACGCCCGGCACCCACGGCAAGTCCCATTCGGTGCCGAGGTTGGCGGTCCACTTCGGCACGCCGTAAGGCGTATTGCCGTTGTAGAGATTGCCCGCCGTCCTGGTCAGCTCGCCACGCGTGTAGGCCACACCGCCCAGCACACGCCAGCGCGGCGTGAATTCGCCAAAGACGTTCCACTCCACGCCACGGTTGCGTTGTTCGCCGTCGGGGTTGTACGTGTTGGTCGCGACGTCCTTGATCATGCCTGGCTTGGTGATCTGGAAGAACGAGAGCGTGTTCGTGAAGCTGCCCGCGTCCCACTTCACGCCGAACTCGGCTTGCTTGCTGCGATACGGAGCGAAGACCTGTCCGTAGTTGGCGGCGCTCACGTCGGTGACCATGCCGCCTTGCGTCAGGCCTTCGATGTAATTGCCGTACAGCGAAACGTTCGGCCCGAACGGCTTGAGCACGAGACCGAAGGCCGGGGTGATGGCGTTTTCGTCGTAGTTGGACGTGCGCGCGCCGGTCGTCGCCGAGAAGGCGGCCGCGCGAACGCGCTGGCTGCGCAAACCGGCGACCAGCGTCACGCGGTCCTGGAACATCGAGACGGTGTCGGCAAGGGCAAAGCTCGACAGCGTGGATTCGGCGGTTTTCGGGGCCGATCCGGGGTCCTTCGCCAGGGTCGGATTGACCGGGGCGTAGATGTTCGAGTTGTAGTTCGCGCTCGTCGTGAACACGTTGCCGCTGGTCGTGTCGAGCGACGTGGCCGAGAGCGTCAGCTCATGCTTGAGCGGGCCGGTGCGAAAACGCGTGCGAACACCCGCGTCGAGCGAGAGAGTATCGGTCCAGCCGCGCTGGAAGTACGTCGCGCCGGTGTAGCTGCCGTCCGCCTTGATCGGGCCGGTGCGCGTGCCGGTGATGAAGCCGGAGTAGCGATAGCTCAGTGCGCCGATACCGGCGTAGGCCGTGATGGCGTCGGTCACATCGACCTCACCGCGCAGTTGTACGCCGGTGCTCTCCAGATTTCCGTACTCGCCGCGCAGCACGTTGGTGCCGGATGCGGGCGGTGCGACGACATTCGTGGCGAAGGTCGCCATCCACGGACTGCCGCCGGTGTACTTCTCCGAGTCGGTGTAGGCATCAAGACCGATACGGACGCGGTCCGTCTTCAGATCCAGTGCGACGGAGCCGAATTCGCGGCGCTTGTTCTGACCGTCGAGCGTGGTGCGGCCGTCGCGCAGCGCGCCGTTAAAGCGAATGCCGATCTGTTCGTCGTCACCGAAGCGGCGGCCGATGTCGGCCTGCACGCCGAATTGCGAGTCCGACAGATAGTCGGCGCTCACGCGTGTGAGCGGCGCGCTTTCGGCCTTCTTCGTCACCACATTGATCGCGCCGCCGACTGCGCCCGACGGCGACATGCCGTTAAGTAGCGCATTCGGCCCCTTGAGCACTTCGACGCGCTCGATGAACTCGGTCGGCACGTGGCCGTACGGCGACAGGCCGAACATGCCGTTGAGCGAGACTTCGTCGGCCGTCAGCGGAAAGCCGCGGACGCTGAAGTTCTCGTACATGTGGCCGCTCGACGTCGTGAAGCGGACCGACGGGTCATTGTCGAGCACGTCGGCCAGCGTGGTCGATTGCTGATCCTGAATCGTCTTGGCCGTGTAGGACGTGACGTTGAATGGCACATCCATGAAGTCCTTGTTGCCGAGCAGGCCGAGACGTCCGCCGCGCGCGACCTGTCCGCCGTCGTACGCTTCCGGCAGGCCGACGGCCTGTGCAACGACGTGCGTCGTCGGCAGCAACACGCCATCGCCTGCGAGCGCCGCGCCGGTGTCTTGCGAGGCGGCGCGCAGCGTGTAGACGCCCTGACTGCTGCGCATCGCCTGCAACTGATGCGGCGAAAGCAGTTGGTACAGCGCCTGCGTCAATGTGTAATCGCCGTGCAGGCCGGTGCTCTGACGCCCTCGCGTGAGCGACGCATCGACGACCAGCTCGATGCCTGCCGCGTTGGCAAAGCGGTTGAGCACGGCGTCGAGCGTGCCGGGGGAGATCTGCCACGCGCGGTGCGCATCGACGGCGTTTTGCGCGACGGGGGAGGATGTGGACGCGGGTGCAGCGCTGGCACGCTCGGCAACGCTTGCGGCTGCGAGGGCGATCAGCAGGGCGACAGCGGGACGAAGGGCCGCAGAAGAGGGTTTCAAGCGGGGTTTCAAGCGGGGCTTCAAGCGCGGCGTCGGGCGCAGAAATGCGGCGTCGGGAGTCAACACGTTCGTAAACACGGTGGTCAGGTCTGGAGAGCCAGAAGGTTCGGAAAGGGATGCCGGTGCGGTCATGCCGCACCGGCGCATACAGGTATTCCGAACGAGATCGGCAAACCCTCAACCGATTTGCAAAAAAACTGAAAAAAGTTAGCAGGCCGTTGTGAGGCGGGGCGTCAGCCGTGACATGCCATCGCTATCGCGCCTTGACGC
Source organism: Pandoraea oxalativorans (assembly GCF_000972785.3). Taxonomy (NCBI): domain Bacteria; kingdom Pseudomonadati; phylum Pseudomonadota; class Betaproteobacteria; order Burkholderiales; family Burkholderiaceae; genus Pandoraea; species Pandoraea oxalativorans. The sequence goes on along the minus strand of NZ_CP011253.3, from coordinate 2,929,521 downwards.
TCACCCAGTACCGCGTGCGATAGACCGTCTCGACGGGCAGGCCGACGGCCAGACTCGCCAGCGCCCGGTCGGTGTCGGCGAGCGAGAACACGCCGCTCACCAGCAGGTCGGCGACGGCGGCATCGCAGCGCAGGACGCCGCGCCGATAGTGCGAGAGCGTCTCTACGAGATCGCCGAGGCGAATGCGCTCGACGATGAGTTGCGCGCGCGTCCATGCCGCAGCGTTTTCGTCGAACGGTTTCGACTCGGCCAACGGCGCGATGGCGCTGGACGAGAAGCTCGCCGCCTGCCCGGCGTCGAGCCGTTGCGTGCGCGCGCCGTGTGTGGGACGCACAAGCACGATGCCGTCGAAGACAGCGACCTGCGTGTGGGCACCGTCATCGCGTACGGTAAAGCGCGTGCCGATATCGCGAATCTCGCCTTGCCGGGTGGCGACGATCAGCGGCGCACCGCGGGTGTTGTTGGACGGACCGGTCTCGATGCAGATGCGACCGCGTCGCAACGCGATGCGTCGCTCGCCCGGCGAGAAGCGCACGTCGACCGACGAAGCCGTATCGAGCCACAACTGCGTGCCATCGGCCAACATGACGCGACGCATTTCGCCGACGCCAGTCGAATAGTCCGCCGTCACGGTGTCCCACATCGGCGAGCGACTTAGCGTGTAACCCGCGCCCGCCAACGTGATGACACCACCTAGCACGCGTAGCGCGCGTCGGCGTCCGGCATCGCTCACGCGTGGGGCCGGGCGGGCAGTCAGCGTGTCGAAGGCCACCCGTGGCGGCAGCTTGTCGAGCGCTTCGAACTTCTGTCCGATGATGCCCAGACGTTGCCACGCTCGCTCGTGATCGGGATGTGCGGCGCGCCAGCGCTCGCACGCGGCAATGTCCTCGGCGGTCACGGCTTCGGACCAGAGCCGGGCGAGCCAGAGGCTGGCACGCGCGACGACTTCCGGTGCGAGGGGCGTCACGGGGGCGCTCGGCAAGCTCATGCGTCGCTCCCGAACTGCACGGCATAGCACTCGCGCAACGCCTGCGCGATGTACTTTTCCACTGAAGACACCGAGACCTGCAACTGCGCGGCAATCTCCCGATAACCCAGCCCTTCGAGCTTGCACAGCAGAAATGCGGTGCGCGCTTTGGCAGGCAGACGCGAGAGCAGGGTATCGATTTCGACGAGCGCTTCGAGCACGAGGGCGCGTGTTTCAGGCGACGGGGCCACCGGCTCGGGCAGCGCGGCCAGCGTATCGAGATAAGCCGTCTCGATGTGACGCCGCCGGAACAAATCGATCACCAGACAGTTGGCGATGCGCGCCAGATAACGGCGGGAATCTTCGACGTGCGGCGCACGTCCGGTGCAGAGCACGCGCAGATAGGTGTCGTGCGCAAGATCGGCGGCGTCGAACGCATTGCCGAGCTTCTTACGTAACCAGCCGCGCAGCCAGCCGTGATGATCGCGGTAAAGCGCGCCCACCTCGCGCTGAAAATAACTTTCCATGATTCCCCGTGTTTGCATGACGCGTATTCCACGGGCGATGCCGCTCAAGAAAGGACGCTGTTCCGCAAATGATAATGATTCTTATTAATTCTAAGCGTGAATCATGGGGCGACGCAATAGGCGTGACATGCGTGGGCAGAACGTGCGACGGAATTCAGGCGGCGCGGGCGGGGGACAGACGGGACTTGAGGTCGGCAAGCGCTGCCTCGGGCGTGAGGTCGGACGTGTCGAGCGTGATGTCGGCCAGCCGGTACAGAGACTCGCGTGCGTCGAGCATGCGATGGATGTGATCGAGCGCCTCGTTGCGCAGGGCAACGGTGGCGATGCGCGCGTCGTTCTGCTGCATCACTCGCTGGAAGTGGACTTCCGGGCGGGCGCGCAGCCACACCGTACGGAATGCGCGCAGCACGCGCTCGAAGGTCGGCGCCTCCGAGACGATGCCGCCGCCGGTGGCCAGCACGACATGCTCATGCTCGCCGATGATTCGCTCGACGCATTGCCGTTCGATACGACGCATCGCGGCCTGCCCGTATAGGGTGATGACTTCGCCGATGGCAATGCCAGCTTCGCGTTCGACTTCCTTGTCGAGTTCGATGAAGGGCGCGTCGATGGCTTGCGCCAGTTGAGGGCCGAGCGTCGACTTGCCTGCCCCGCGCAGACCGATGAGTGCGATGCGCTGGCCCGTGCGTGCGGCGTCGGCCGCGACAGGCACGACGAGTTGGCGGCGCAGCCGCGAGAGCACCTCCGGCGATTGCTGACGCAGGTACTCGATCAGGATGAGCAGATCGCCGTCGTGAATGGAGCGTTCGGCGACCAGTGTTTCGACGCCCACGTTCAGCGCCTCGGCCAGCTTGTGCAGCACCGCCAGGGACACATTGCCGGTACCGGCTTCCACACGAGCGAGATACGGCAGCGAGACCCCCGACTGCGCGGCGAGCTGCTTGCGCGTCATGCCGCGCTGGGCGCGCAGCATGCGCACCTGCCGGGCGAGCGACGCCAGGCGCGACGTCACCCCGGCGTCGGTGTCTTCGGCCGGATCAAGCGGTGGCGTGGCGGCAGGCGGTGTCTTCATGAGCTGACGGGGTGTGGTGCGATTGCTGCTAAATATACTATGAGATAGCACGTGGGGCATGACTTGCGCTGTACGTCCGGCATCGATAGCACAATCGATGCATTAAATTGCCTATATTGGCAAAATGTCCCTGTTAACCCTGAATTGCATTGCACAAGCCGCGCAACAGCGAAAATATCTTATAAGATACTTTTCACGATTTGGAGCGATGCAGACCATGACCTATCCTCACCTGCGCGTGCGCGTGCGCGTCGAAGACGCCATCGCATTCGTTACTCTCGACCGCGCCGAGAAGCGCAATGCGCTTTGCGATGCGGCCATCGATTCGCTCGAAGCCGCCTTCCGCGATTTCGACGACAGTGTCAGAGCCGTTGTTCTGAGCGGTGCCGGTGAGCACTTCTGCGCTGGGCTGGATCTTGCGGAGAACAGCACGCGCGATCCCATCGACGTGCTGCGCGTCTCGCAGCGCTGGCACAAGGTCTTCCACGAGATTCAGTTTGGCGGACGTCCGGTGGTCGCCGTGTTGCAAGGCGCCGTCATTGGCGGCGGGCTGGAACTGGCGCTGGCGGCGCACGTGCGCGTGATCGAGCGCAACGCGTTCTTCCAACTGCCCGAGGGCAAGCGCGGGATCTTTGTCGGGGGCGGCGCCTCGGTGCGCGTGGCCCGCATTCTCGGTCCGGACCGGATGACGGAGATGATGCTGACGGGCCGCCGTTACGACGCCGTCGACGGCGAGCGTCTGGGCCTCGGACACTATCTGGCAGACGTCGGCGACGGACTCGCGCTGGCGACGCAACTGGCGCGCGACACGGCGGCGAACAGCCCGCTGTCGAATTGGGCGACGATACATGCGCTGTCGCGCATTCACGATATGTCGATGGCCGACGGCCTCTTCACCGAATCGGTGACCAGCGCACTCATGCTCGCCACGCCCGAAGCGCGCGAGCGTATGGAACGCTTTCTGGGCCGCGCGGCGCGCTAGCCGTCCGGTCATCCCCACGGAGACGAATGTGAAATACGACAACATCGAACAGGTTGCCGTCATCGGCACCGGTGTCATCGGCGCGAGCTGGGCGGCGTACTTTCTGGCGCGCGGTCTGCGCGTGAGCGCGTGGGACCCCGCGCCCGGCGCACATGAACGCCTGCGCGACGCCGTCGATGCGCACTGGCCCACGCTCATCCGCATCGGGCTGACGGCGGGCGCGACCCGCGAGCGCCTAGTCTTCCACGACACGCTCGACGCCGCGCTCGAAGGGGCCGACTTCGTGCAGGAGAGTGGTCCCGAGCGCGAAGACCTCAAGCAGGATCTGTTCCGCAAGATGGACGACGCGTTACCGCCGTCGGTGGTGATCGCGTCGAGTTCGTCGGGGTTGTTGATGAGTCGGGTGCAGTCCGTGTGTGCGCATCCCGAGCGCGTGGTGCTCGGCCACCCATTCAATCCGCCACACCTGATTCCGCTTGTCGAAGTGATCGGCGGCGAACAGTCGTCGCAAGCCGCCATCGACACCGCCATGCAGTTCTACCGCGCCATCGGCAAGCGCGCGATTCACGTGCGCAAGGAAGTGAAGGGGCATATCGCGAACCGTCTGCAAGCGGCGCTGTGGCGCGAGGCGATTCACTTGGTGGACACCGGCGTGGCCTCGGTTGCGGATATCGACGACGCCATCGCTTACGGCCCGGGTCTGCGCTGGGCGGCGCTGGGGCCGTTTCTGAATCTGCATCTGTCGGGCGGCGCGGGCGGCATCGCCCATCTGCTCGAACACCTTGGCCCGCCCATCGAGACGTGGTGGGGAGACCTGGGCGAGCCGGTCCTGACCGACGACCTCAAGGCGCGTATCACCGCGGGTGTTGAGGCCGAGCTGGCCGGTCGCGGCAATGCACGTCTCGAAGCACAGCGCGACGCCGTCATCCTCGGCATTCTTGCGAGCAAGCCCTGAACCCAGTCCAATCCGACGAACAAGCGAACGACCGATTCGAATAAGGAGACACGCATGAGCAAGCCCAAAGTCATCGTCACCATCGCGCCCACCGGCGGCATGGCATACAAATCGCAGAACCCCCATCTGCCCACGCAGCCCGACGAAATCGCGCGCGACGTCTACGACTGCTACAACGCTGGCGCGAGCGTCGTGGCGATTCACGCGCGGCGTCCGGGCGACGACGGTGCGACGTGCGATCCGGCGATCTATCGCGACATCAACCGCCGCATTCGCGACAAGTGCGACATCGTCATCAATAACTCGACGGGCGGCGGGGTTCACGGCGACATGGTCGGGCAGGCCGACAACGGCTATTGGGAAATCCTCTGGGAAGAACGTCTGAAAGGCATGGATGCCGGTGCCGAAATGTGCACGCTCGACGCCACGACCATCATCGCGAGCTTCGGTGGCAAGGAGCTGCTGATGCACACCTCGCCGGAGCGTTCGAAGCATCTTGCCATCGAGATGAAGAAGCGCGGCATCAAGCCGGAATGGGAAGTGTTCAGCCCCACGCATATCGTGCAGGACCTCGCCACGCTCACCGCCGCCGGATTCGACGACGAACCGTTCTTCGTCAACCTCGTGCTCGGCGTGCATCGCGGCTTCCGGAACGCCATGCCCTACACGCCGCGTGTGTTGCAGTCGATGGTCGATTTGTTGCCCAAGGGCAGCATCTTCTGCGTGAGCGGTATCGGTCCGGCGCAACTGCCGTCGGCGATGAATTCGCTGCTGCTCGGCGGCCATGTGCGGGTCGGTCTGGAAGACAACCTGTACTACGAACACGGTGTGCCCGCGACGAACCAGCAACTCACCGAGCGCGTGGTGCGACTCGTGCGCGAGATGGGTTACGAACCGGCTACGCCGACCGAAGCCCGCGAAATCATGGGTCTGCCGCGCAATCGCGAAGTGCTGCCGGAGTTCGCTGTGCGGTAAGGCGAAGGTGTGCGTCGCAAGCTGTCCGGCCCCTAGAACGAAAACATCCCAGGAGACAAGTCACATGGCGGCAAACAGGTTCACACGCAGTTTCGCGCTATCTCGCATCCTTTCGCTGTCGACGCTCGCCGGTGTAGCGATGCTTTGCGCGACCTCGCTGGCGAGCGCCCAACCGGCAGGCGTCACCATAGGCGTCACGCTCTCGACGACTGGTCCCGGCGCGTCGCTCGGCATCCCGGAGAAGCAGGCCATCGGCATGCTGCCGCCGACACTCGGCGGACTGCCTGCGCGGTACATCGTGCTCGACGACGCCACCGACCCGACCACCGCGACGAAGAACGCGCGCCGTCTTGCCACGGAGGACAAGGTCGACGCGATCATCGGGTCGTCGACCACGCCCGCGTGTCTGGCCGTCGCCGCCGTCGCCGCCGATACCCGCACACCGCAGCTCGGCCTGTGTCCGTTCGTGCCGAGCGCGACGCAGATGCGCTACGTTTTCTCGCTGCCGCAATCGGTCGCCGTCATGGCCGATGCGGTGCTCGACGACATGAAGGCGCACAAGGTGAAGACGCTGGGCTTCATCGGCTTTAGCGATTCCTACGGCGAAGCGTGGCTCAAGGACATTCAGGCGCGCGCCGCCGCCCGTCAGATTCAGGTCGCGCCGGTCGAGCGTTACGCGCGCAACGATCAGTCCGTGACTGCGCAGGTACTCAAGGTGATGTCGTCGAACGTGGACGCCGTCATCATCGCGGCGAGCGGCACGCCGGGGGCGTTGCCCATGAGCACGTTGCGCGAGCGCGGCTACAAGGGGCGCATCTATCAGACGCACGGTGTCGCCAACAACGACTTCCTGCGCGTCGCGGGCAAGAGTGCGGAGGGCGCGATTCTGCCGGTGGGCAACATTCTCGTCGCTGAGCAATTGTCGGCGAACCATCAGGGCAAGGCCGTCGCCACGGACTTCGCGAAGCGTTACGAAGCCCAGTACGGTGCGGGCTCGCGTAACTTGTTTGCCGGTTATGCGTACGACGCTTATCTGGTCCTGGACCGTGCCGTCGCGGTGGCGGCGAAGCAGGCGCAACCGGGCACACAGGCGTTTCGCGATGCACTCGTGGCCGCCGTCGAGCAGACGCGGGGTCTTGCGGCCACGCACGGCATGATCAATGTCAACGCACAGGACCACTCGGCTTATGGCGAAGACGGTCGCGTGCTCGTCACGGTGAAGGGCGGAAAGTGGACCATCGAGTAAACCCTGCGGCGGGCGCGCGCCGCCTTGCCTCGCCCGACATCGAACGCGAGGTGCGTGCGGACGGCAGCTTCGTGATTCGCTCGCGCACCGCACTCGGTGAGTTCGCGCGCAGTCCGGCCGACTGGCTCGTGCAATGGGCGTCGCGCACGCCGGAGGCGGTGTTCGTGGCCGAGCGGCGGCAGCCTGGCGATACAACGTCAGACGCGTGCGGCGCGTCCGGTGCAGGCCTCTGGCGTGAGCTCACGTACGGCGAAGGGCTCGCGATGGCACGCGGCATCGGGCAGGCGTTGCTCGATCTCGACGTGCCGCGCGAGCGTCCCGTGGTGATTCTGTCGGATAACAGCGTCAATCACGCACTGCTCGTGCTCGGTGCGATGATGGCGGGGCGACAGACGGCCATCGTGTCGTCCGCGTACTCGCGCATCGCCAAGGACATGAGCAAGCTGCACGGCATTCTCGCGCGGCTCGACCCGGCGCTCGTGTATGTCGAAGACGGCGATGCCTACGCGCGGGCACTGGAGGGGGCGCCGATCCGTTGCCCCATCGTCGCTACGCGTCATGGGCGTGCGGACTGGCTGCGCTTCGACACGCTTGCGACGACGTCGGCCTCGGCGACGCTGGATGCCGTCTTCGCACACGTGCGTCCCGAGGATACGGCGAAGCTGCTGCTGACCTCCGGCTCGACGGGTAAGCCGAAGATCGTCGTCAACACGCACCGCATGCTGGCCGCGAATCAGCAGATGATTGCGCAGTGCTGGCATTTCCTCGACGAGACGCCGCCAGTGGTCGTCGACTGGCTGCCGTGGAGTCACACGTTCGGCGCGAACCACAACTTCCACATGGCGTTGCGCAACGGTGGGGCGTTCTACATCGACGACGGTCGGCCTGTGCCCGAACTCGTGGGGCGTTCCGTCGAGGCGCTGCGCGACGTGTCGCCCACGCTGCACTTCAATGTCCCGAAGGGGTTCGAAGCGCTCGCCCCATTTCTCGAAGACGATGAGGCATTCGCCGAGCGTTTCTTCGGCCGTCTGCAAGTGCTGTTCTACGCGGCGGCGAGTTTGCCCCCGGCGGTATGGCAGCGCTTCGAGCGACTGGCGTCGCATCATTGCGAAACGCTGCCGTTCTTCACGTCCGCATGGGGTGCGACCGAGACATCGCCGCTGATCACGAGCGTTCACTTCCCGATTCCGGGCGCGGGCAATATCGGTCTGCCCGCGCCGGGTAACGAGCTGAAGTTCGTGCCCAATGGCGACAAGCTGGAGATGCGCGTGCGGGGGCCGTCGGTCTTTCGCAGCTATGCGGGCGATCCGGAGGCAACGGCGCAGGCGTTCGACGAAGAGGGCTTCTATCGCACAGGCGATGCGGGCCGTCTGTCCGATGTGAACGATCCGGGCGCGGGCGTGATTTTCGACGGCCGGGTGTCGGAGGACTTCAAGCTGACGAGCGGCACGTGGGTTTCCGTAGGTGCGCTGCGATTGCGTGCGGTGACTGCGTTGGCCCCGTATGCGTCGGATGTGGTGATCGCCGGGCACGATCGCGACGAAATCGGATTGCTAATCTTCCCGAGTCCCGCCATGCGGGCGAAGGCGGGCGCTACCCCGATGTCCGCAGACGATCACGCAGGCAAAACACTCGCGATGCACGACGATGTGCGCTCGCTCGTCGCACAGGCGCTCGCACAACTGGCGCATGACGCGGGGAGTTCGCAACGCGCGGCGCGTGCGGCCATCCTGGCATCGCCGCCGTCGCTGGAGCAAGGGGAGATCACAGACAAGGGATACGTGAATCAGCGGGCGGTGCTGACGCTGCGGGCCGACGACGTCACACGGCTTTACTCGGACTGCCCATCGGTCATTCGCTTACCGTCTACGTGAGGTCAGTGCGACAACTTGAGAGGTGGGGGAAGTGAGCGCGACGGCGCGCCGGTGGCGGGGAATGCCACCGGCGCGTCAGATCGCCGCAACCGAGTGTCTGCGCTCAACGATCAGGCGAGCGCTTCGCCGTGACTTTCCGGCAGGAAGAAGTAGACGATGAGGGCAGCCAGCAGGAAGAAGCCCGCCGTGGCGCCCAATGCGACGCTCACGTTCTCGCCGCGCGAGAGCAGGCCGACGGCGGCCGGGGCGAGGGCGCTCGCAGCGCGTCCCGTGTTGTAGATGAAGCCTTGTGCCGTCGCGCGCACTTGCGTCGGGAACATCTCGGCGAACGTCGGGGCGAAGCCGCTATAGAAGCCCGTGCCGAAGAACGCCACGACCGGACCGAACACCAGCAACAGCATCGGCTCGCGAATCGCGACATAAAGCGGCACAGTAATCGCCGACACGATGAAGAACAGCAGGAACGACTTGCGGCATCCGATGCGGTCTGCAATGTAGCCGAAGCACACGAACCCTGCCGCCGCGCCGATCTGCATGATGACGATCCACGTTGTCGAGCGCATCAGATCGAAGCCCGGGCCGCCCTGATCGACCGGCGTCGACAGATACGCCGGAATCCACGTGAACAACCCCCAGTAACCGCACATCGCCGCCGCCGTGAAGGCGAGGCCGACGATCGTGCTGCGCGCATACGGCCCGAACAGCATGCCGAGCGTCTGGCCGAGCGTGAGTCGCACGCGCTGCTCGCGCCAGATGGCAGGCTCTTCCACGTGACGACGCACCCAGAACGCCAGCACCGTCGGCACCAGCCCGAAGGCGAACACCCAGCGCCAGCCGAAGTGCGGCAGGATGACTGCGGCCACGATAGCGGCAACCGCATAACCCACCGCAAACGCGCTCTGCACCCATGCCATCACCTTGGCACGATGCTCGGCCGGCCATGTTTCGGTAATCAGCGCAGCGCCCGCCGACCACTCGCCGCCAATGCCCAGACCCAGCAGGAAACGGAAGATCAGGAGCGACGTCACCGAATCGGCGAAGCCGCACAGCGCGGTGCCGATGGAGTAACACAGGATCGAGAGAATCATCGACTTCGTGCGGCCGATGCGGTCGGCGAGGAAGCCGAAGAACAAGCCGCCGAAAGCGGTTGCCAGCAGCGTGAGCGAGGCGATGATGCCCGCGACGCCCTTGTCGAAATGCAGGTCGACGCTGATGTAGCGAATCACCATCGCGAACAGCATCAGATCCATGATGTCGAGCATCCAGCCGATATAGGCCGAACCAAATGCCCGCCATTGCGCAGGGCTCGCGCCGCGATACCACGGCCGACGTGCCGTGCCCGCCGCTTTCAGGGCGGTCGTGCCAGTGTCCATTCTTGTCTCCTTCATGGAACCATCCTAGTGTCAGACCTCTTGTATCGACCATCGATACGCATGGGAATGATTTCGTTTGAATGGTATCAGCACATTGAGAAAACATGTCTCGTGGTAAACCATAAATGGTACTTTTCGTATCGATGATCGATACTCAATGCCAGTGTTGTCTCGATGGTCGGGGCAAACGACTGGTTACAGGAGATCGAAGTGAAGCCGTTTCAATTGCGTCTGTACGAGGATGTCATCGCACCGAACCATCCGCCCGTGTATCTGCCGTCTGCGCGACGCGCGATTTATGTCGTGCGTGGCGACGTCGCCATCGAGTTCGACACGGGCGCGCAGCATCATCCGGCCGAGAGTGCCTGGCTGGGCGACGACAGCGTCGCGCTGATCGCCGGCGGTGAAGGGGCGACGCTGTGGCGTTGGGAACTGATGTCGGGCAACGAGCCGACGCCGGGCGAGATCGCGTCGGCACCGGGGGCGTCGTCGACGCTCAAGCTCGATGCGCCTGTCGAACTGGACCCGCGCCAACAGTGGCTCATGCGTTGCGACAAGGTACAATTCCCCCCCGGCGGCGTGGCGCATACGCACGTGCATCAGGGGCCCGGCGTGCGCTGCACGCTCGAAGGCGAGATCACGATCGAGACGTTGGGCGCGTCGCACACCCATGCGGCAGGGCAAGCCTGGCTCGAACTCGGCCATGCGCCGGTGCTGGCGCCGACGACCGAGGCACGCGATACGACGTTCATCCGCTGCTTCATCCTGCCGCGGGCGTGCCGTAATCGCAGCTCGATTCGGTACGTGCGCCCCGAGGACGCGAACAAGAACAAGCCGCAGCGCTATCACGTGTTCGGCGAGCGTTTCATCTCGCTCGACGCACAGTAATCGGCGCGCGACGACAGTGACAAAGGACACGCGGTGAAAGGATCGAAGGACACCCCGAACGACGTCATCCGCCGCCCGCGCACCGCCGCTGTGCCGAGTGCCGTCGGCGACGAACAGGGCGGCGACGAAATCAACACGTCGTCGACTTCGGTCATTTCATTGCGCATTCTGGAGTTGCTGGCCGAGCGCAATGCCGAGTGCGGCGTGACGCATCTGGCGGAAGCGCTCGGCGTGCCCAAGGCGCGGGTTCACCGGCATCTCACGGCACTGCGTCAGGAAGGGTATGTCGTGCAGAACCCGCGCACGAGCCGTTACCGGATCGGCTGGCGTCTCTTTCTGCTCGGACAAAAGCTCGTCAAACAGTTCGACGTGGTGGGGCTGGCACGCCCGGTCATGGAAGAATTGCGCGACGCCGTCGGACAGACCATCGTCATCAGTTCGTTCACCGAGACCGATGTGGTGGTGCTCGACGTGATGCGTGGCCGCAGTCCGCTGGAGATCCTGCTGCACCCCGGCACGCAGTTCAAACTGCACAGCGTGGCGCAGGGCAAGATTGCGCTGGCGTTCGGCGCAAAGGACCGGCGCGACGCCGTGCTCGAAGGCCCGCTCGACGCCTGTACGCCGCACACCATCACCGACGCGATGCGCCTGTCGCACGAACTCGCGCTGGTGCGCGAGCGTGGCTGGGCCGATGCGCCCGAAGAAGTGTTTCTCGGCGTGAACGCGCTGGCGGCGCCGATTGTGCAGGACGACGGAACGTTGTTCGGCACGCTCGCCATCGTCGGCTCGATTCACTATTTGCCTGCGCACCCCAATCCTCAGACGGTCGCAGCGCTCACCGATGCCGCACGGCGTATCTCGCGGCTGCTCGGGAGCGGACGCGGCAACTGAGCGCCGCGCTCAGGGTCGAGAGGCCCGGTGTCGCGCATGCAATGGCGCTCGCCTGCGCTAACACCTGCATAAATCAGGGGTATGAGAAGCCTTTGGCGGACGGTTTCCCAGGCAGGCGCCCAAGGCCTTCGAGCGTCGTGCCGATGGCGTCGTCGAGCGGTGTGTGCGGCTCCTCGCCGAGGGCGTCGACGAGACGCGCGTTGTCCATGCGAACGGGCTGCTTCCAGAGATAGCGCATCTCCTGCAACTCTCGCAGCGTCGTGACGAAGGGCGACGCCAGCGTCATCAGCCACCACGGGAAACGGCGCGTCTTGACCTTGACGCCGTGACGCGCCATCACGCGCGTGATCGCTGCGGCCATTTCCGTGCCGTCCGCATCCCAATGCCCGGCCATGTGAAAGTTGGCGAACGCGTCGAGCGTGTGGCGGCGTTCGATCAGCATGACCATCGCGCGGGCCACGTCCGGCAGATACGACCATTGATGGCCGACGCCGGGCGCGTTGGGGATCTGCACCACGCCCGTCGTCTGTCCCGGCTTCACCAGTCCCTGAGCGAACCAGCTATTGCGCGTGAGCGGGCCGAAGAAGTCACCGGCGCGCACAATGATCGTCTGCATGCCGTTACGACTGGCGTCGCGCAGACGGCCTTCCATCGTCGCGCGAATTCGGCCCTTGCGGGTCAGCGGCCGTTGGGGCGCGTCTTCATGCAGCACGGGAAACGTCTGGGGACCGTAGTTGTAGACGGTGCCCGGCAGGACGACGGTCGCACCGAAGCGTGTCGCAGCGGCAATGGTGTTGTCCAGCATGGGCAGCACCTGCGTGTTCCAGTTGCGATAGCCCGGCGGGTTGACTGCGTGCACGATCACGGCGCAATTGCGGGCAGCGGCGAGAACGTCGTCGGCGCGCATCGCATCGCCGTCGATCCATTCGATGCCGAGGTCCGTCCTCGAACCGGGTGCGCCGCCGCGGCGCAGGGCACGCACTTTCCAGCCCGCCGCGAGCAATTGCCGTGCGACCTCGCCGCCAATGCCGCCCGTAGCGCCTAGCACCAGGGCGCGGGATGTTGTCTGCTGAGTGGAATGGCTCATGATGAGACGCCTCGTTCGTTGTCGGTGAGGACATTCTCCGCGCGAAGCGATTAGAATAAAATTGCTTAAAACAATCTATCGGTTATACGTTTTTGTATGACATCGAATCTCAGCTGGGATCTCTACCGAACGTTTCTCGCGGTGCTGACGGAGGGTTCGCTCTCGGGCGCGGCGCGGGCGCTGGGTATCACACAACCGACGGCGGGACGGCACATCGCCGCATTGGAGCAAGCGCTGGGGCAAACGCTCTTCACGCGATCGCAAACGGGCTTGCTGCCGACGGATGCAGCGCAGTCGCTACGCGCGCACGCGCAGGCGATGCAGCACACGGCGCTGGCGTTCGAGCGTGCGGCGGCGAGTCATGGCGACGGGGTGAACGGGGTGGTGCGCATCTCGGCGAGCGAGGTCGTCGGGGTGGAAGTCTTGCCACCGATCCTGACAGCGTTGCGTCGCGCGCACCCGGATCTGACCATCGAGCTGGTGCCGACGAACCGCATTCAGGATTTGTTGCATCGTGAGGTGGACATCGCGGTGCGCATGGCGCCGCCGCAGCAGGAGGCGCTGATCGCCCGCCGTGTAGGCGTCATCGATGTCGGCCTGCACGCGCGCGACGACTATGTCGCCCGGTACGGCGCACCGACTTCGCTGGCGGACCTCGCGCATCACACGGTGATCGGCTTCGATAAGTTGACGCCGTTCCTGCGAGACGCGACGAAAGGCGTGCCAATGTGGGCACGGGAGACGTTCGCGTTCCGGGCCGACAGCGATCTGGCGCAACTCGCGATGATTCGCGCCGGATACGGAATAGGCGGGTGTCAGGTGCCGCTGGCCAGACGCGACCCGCGACTGGTGCGTCTGCTGCCGAGCGCTTTCCGCTTCCGACTACATACGTGGGTCACGATGCATGAAGACCTGCGCGCCAATCCGCGCTGCAAAGTCGCCTTCGACGCGCTTGTGGCCGGATTAACCACCTACATGGCCGGATAAGCTGCCGAGAAGCGGTCAGCACAGCAAATATGGGACGTGATCGGTGAATAGTGTGATATACAATATATCACTAACATCAACGATTACGGGACAATCATCGCGCCATGTTCGACCCTTCCTTGTTCGGACGCATGCCACCGGACGTCATCGCGTCCAGCGCCCCGAGCGCGCCAGCGTCGGCCTCTGCTTCGTCGCCATCTTCCGCGCCACCCTCCGATCTTTTGCCTGAACCGTTCTCATCCGGCCGCCATTCGCTGGGCCTGAGCGAGACACGCGACGCAGTCCTATACGTTCCCGCCGATCTGCCCACCGACAAGCCGGTGCCGCTGTTCGTGATGTTTCACGGCGCAGGCGGTTTTCCGGAGAAGGTGCTGCCGTTCATCGAACCGCACGCGGATCGGCACAAGTTTCTCGTGCTTGCGCCGCATTCGACCTTCCCAACGTGGGACATCGTGATCGGCGGCAGCGGCCCCGATCTGGAGCGTTTGCAAGCGGCGCTGCGAAGCGTTGCTGCGCGCTATCGCATCGATGCGCAGCGCGTGGCCTTCGCCGGATTCTCCGATGGCGCGAGTTATGCACTGTCGATTGGTGTGACGAACGGCGACATCGCGAGCCACGTCATCGCATTCTCCGGTGGTTTCATGTCGATCTTCGTGCAGGAAGGGCTGCCGAAAGTGTTTATCGCGCATGGGCTGATCGACGAGCAATTACCGATTGCCACGAGTGGCCGTCAAAACGCAAACAAGCTCAAAGCGGCGGGCTACGATGTGCAATACGTCGAATTCGACGGGCTGCACATCATCGAGCCGGGTGTCGTGGCGCGTGCCATCGACTTCTTCCTCGCCTGAACCGACACGCCATACGGGGAGTGCCGTCCATGGATTTCGAAATACCCGAATCACTGATTCATCCGCTGATGCAACTGATCGGCACCGACTCGCCGCTGGGCAAGCAACTGACGGCCTACGGCGTGTGTCGCGGCAATATGCTGGTATCGAGCGAATGGTTCGATGCGAAGTCGCTCAACACGCTCTACGTGCTGAGCAAGTCGCAGAACGAGCGTGCGTTGATGTTCCAGATGCTCGCACTCGATAACGTCTACAACGCGCCGCAAGCGCGCGTGATTCCCAGTTTGGACAAACTCGTGCCGGGGTTGGTCGCCTACCTGGCACGCGACGTGATCGACGGCTGGCTCTATCAGCGTCATCGCGACGGCGCGTTGTTGCCGTGGCTGGTGCGACGGCTGCGCTACGTCGAACCGGATCAGGGCTCGCCGTACGTCGTCGTCGACATGCTGGCGAACACCATGCAGTCCGCGAACCTGAGTCCGACGGAGCATCGCCCGCGCCGCTCGGGCATGACGACATCGCTCGTCTTCACACGCGACGACATTGCGAATCGAACCATTCCCGAATTGCTCGCGGAGTTCGGTTTCTACAAAGAGTGTGCGGAGTTCAAGACCGAATACGAACAGCATGCGCAGCGCTTCCTGCGCGTGCAGCGTGCGTTCGGTGCGCAGTTCGTGCTGAGCCGCGCCGCGTTCTCCGTCGATCCGAAAGGCGTGACGGAACTGATTCGTGTGGGCGACGGCGTGACGGCCAAGTGCGTCAACGACGAAGAGCGGCTGGAGCGCAACTTCGAGATGGCGTGCGATGCCGACTTCTGGCGCAACGCCGAGATCGGGCAGGCATTCGAGACGATTCCGCTGCACTGCTACGTGCATGTCTTCCATCTCGACTGGCACCGCAATCTCTGGGTCCATGTGCAGAACATGACCGAGTACGAATATCAGCCGAGTCTGCGCGACAAGCTGGTGTTGCCTGCCCACCATCACGATCTGATCGATATCCTGACGTCGAACATGGACGTGATGATGCCGGACTTCGTCCCGGGCAAATCGGGGGGCGCGACGATCCTGTGTCAGGGCGCGCCGGGCCTCGGCAAGACGCTGACTGCAGAGATCTATTCGGAAGTGGTCGGCAAGCCGTTGTATCGCGTGCACTCGGGGCAGTTGGGTACGACGGCGGCGTCCGTGGGCGCCATGCTCATGAGCATTTTGCGACGCGCCATGCGCTGGAACGCGATCCTGTTGCTCGACGAGGCCGACGTGTACATCCGGCGGCGCGACAACGACCTGGAGCACAACGCCATCGTCGCGGAGTTCCTTCGCTCGCTGGAGTACTTCCACGGGTTGTTGTTCATGACGACGAACCGCATCGGCGACGTGGACGACGCCATCCTCTCGCGCTGCATCGCCACGATCCACTACGAAGTGCCGTCGGCAGCGGATGCGCGCAGGCTCTGGCGCATGCAGGCAGAGCAGGTGGGCGCACATCTCGACGACGGGCTGATCGAGACGCTGGCCGCGCGATATCCGAAAGCGAGCGGGCGCGACATCAAGGAGTTGATGAAACTCGCGAGCCGCTATTGCAAGGTCAGAAACCTGCCCTACACGGAAGATGTGTTCCGTTTGTGTGGCCTGTTCCGTGGGTATGACGCATGACGATTGCCTGCTGTTCGTTTCAAGTTGCGGCATCCATCAGAAAAACGCATGAAGCCATGCCGCACGTCGATATGCGGGAAAACTAGAGGCGCGCCCGCGCACCGGTCTGGCTATATTGGTTGCGGACCGGTGCGGGCGTATGACTGTGCTGCACCGCGCCATTTCATCGGTACGGCAAGGAGACGCAGTGGAGACGCATGGCGAACTGCACCGGGCAATTCTGAACAACATCCCGGATCAGGCGTGGCTCAAGGACGCCGAGTCGCGCTATATCCTCGTCAACGACGCCTTCATGGCCGCATGCGGGCGCACCGAGGCCGACATCATTGGCAGCACGCCGGACAAGGTCTGGTCCTCCGAGTGGGGACGGGTGTACCTCGCCACCGACCGTGCTGTCGTCGCGAGTGGCGTACGTCGTCGCTACGAAGAGAGCCGCCCGGGTGCAGACGGCGCACCGCGCTGGTTCGACACGGTCAAGATGCCGGTGCGCGATGCACACGGACGCATCGTCGGCACCGTCGGCATCTCGCGCGATATCACCGACCGCAAGCGCTCCGAGATGGCGCTGCTCGATTCGCGCGCACAGCTGCGTCAACTCTCGGCGTATCTGCAAACGGTACGCGAAGCCGAACGCACGCGCCTGTCGCGCGAATTGCATGACGAACTCGGGCAGTGGCTGGGCGGTCTGCGTCTCGGCCTGAACTATCTGGAGACGCAACCGGACCTGCCTGCCGCAGATCAGTCGGCGCAGATTCAGATGCTCAAGGGACTGGTCGACGAGACCATCGACGCCGTGCATCGCATTGCGGCGGACCTGCGCCCGGCGGTGCTCGACGAACTTGGCCTGCACGCCGCGCTGGAATGGTTGACGGAATCGTTTGCGCAGCGTCACGGCCTGCCGTGCGAACTGGCGATGCCGGAAGCGGTGACCGCGTGTCTCGACAGCGAGTGCAGCACGGCCATCTTCCGCATCGTGCAGGAGTCGCTCACGAACGCGAGCCGTCACGGACAGCCGACGCAAGTCCGCGTGACGCTGGAATTGCGCGACGGTCACTGTCACGTGTGCATCAGCGACGACGGCCGAGGCATGAACCCGTTGCGCGCGGGGCATGGCCAGCGGCTTGGTCTCATGGGCATGCGCGAGCGGGCGCTGATGCTGGGCGGCGCCTTCGACATCGAAAGTGCGCCAGGGCAGGGCACGCGCGTCGTCGTGCGGATTCCGGCACGACCGACGACACTCGCCTCGCACGCCTCGACGATTCAGGCAACTCACGACGCGGGGTGGCCATGCGTGTGATGATTGCCGATGACCACGCGATCATTCGCGACGGTCTGAAAAAGATCATATCGATGGCCCCCGACATGGTCGTCGTGTCCGAGGCGGTGGACGGCGAAGACGTCCTGAAGCGGCTGCGCCTGACCCCCGTCGACGTTCTGTTGCTCGATATGTCGATGCCCGGCAAGAGCGGCATCGCGCTCATCGCCCAGATCAAGGCAAGCTATGCGTCGCTGCCGATTCTGGTGCTCAGCATGTATCGCGAGTCGCAATATGCCGTGCAGGCCATTCGTGCCGGCGCAGCGGGCTATCTGACGAAAAACGCCGAGTCCGAGCAACTGATGAGCGCCATCCGGCGCGTGGCGCGTGGCGGCACGGTCGTGTCGCCGCTTGTGGCCGACAAGCTCGTGCGTCAGTTGCAGCAACCAGCGCAGGCGCTGCCGCACACGCGTCTGACCGCGCGCGAGTTTCAGATTTTCCAGATGCTCGTCGAGGGCAATGGCATCAACGATATCGCCCGCTGCCTCTCGCTCTCGGCCAAGACCGTCAGCACGCACAAAGCCAACATCCTCACCAAGATGGACATTCCGTCGACGGCCGGGCTCGTGCACTACGCCATCGAGCATGGGCTGATCGTCGCCGGAACCGACGCCTGATCGGGTGTCCGCTTCAGTGGACCGGACGTTCTGTCCGGCCGCCTCCTTCCCCACGTTTTGATTGCTGCACCGCGTCTAGGGAAATTCTTAGACGAAAACCAGCAAATCCCGATGCCCCATATCGGGGCGCTCTTCTAATCTTGGTTCAAGCCTCTCTTGCACCTTTGCCACCCCGGCCGCCGCTGCACGTCGGCCAAGTCCAACAACCTCACTCTGCGACGTGATTCGCAAGTGCTTTTCGTGACGTAAGGAGACCCGCACCATGCATGTGGACCTGCTGATCAACAACGTGTGCGTACGCGACGACACGCCGCTCGTGGACATCGCCATCAAGGGCGGACGCATCGCCGCGATAGAGCCGGGCATCGACGCCACCGCCGACGAGCAGATCGACGCGCAGGGCAGGGCCGCGATTCCCGGCCTCGTCGAAGCTCATCTGCATCTCGACAAGGCGCTGTTGCACCGCCGCTTGCCCGCCCGCTTCGGCACGCTCGACGAGGCGATTCGCGTGACCGGCATTCTCAAGAGCAAGCAGGAGCGCGAAGACGTGCTCGACCGCTCGCGTCAAGTGCTCGACATGGCGGTCAGGAACGGGACGGTCGCCGTGCGTGCGCATCCCGACGTCGACCTGATTCAGGGCCTCATCGGCGTGGAAACGCTGCTCACGCTCAAGGACGAATACGACAGCCTGCTCGACCTTCAAATCGTGGCGTTCCCACAGGAAGGCATTCTCAAGTCGAAGGGCACCTACGAGCTGATGATCGACGCGCTGCGCATGGGTGCCGACGTCGTGGGCGGCTGCCCGTACAACGAGCTGAACTGGGAGGACACGAAGCGCCACATCGATATCGTGTTCGAGCTGGCACAGCGCTTCGATGCCCCCGTCGACATGCACGCGGACTTCGCGGACGACACCAGCGATCAGCGCTTCGCTGCGATCTCCTACATCGCGCAGCGGACCATCGACACGGGCTATCAGGGACGGGTGTCGCTCGGCCACGTGACGAGTCTGGGCGCGCTCGACAACGACGAACTCGCACCGGTGATCGAACAGATCCGGCTGGCGGGCATCAGCATCGTGACGTTGCCAGCGACGGATCTGTACCTCGGTGGACGCAAGGATGCGCAGAATCAGCGCCGTGGGCTGACCCCCGTGAAGGCGTTGCATAGCGCGGGCGTGAACGTCGCTTACTCGTCGAACAACGTGCGCAATGCGTTCACGCCGTTCGGCAAGGCGGACATGTTGCAGATCGGCAATCTGCTCGCGCACGTGGCGCAGTTCGGCGTGCCCGAGCATCAGCAGGCAATTCTGGACATGGGCACGCATAACGCCGCGCGCGCCATCGGGCTGTCGCACGACTACGGCATCGCCGTGGGCAAGCAGGCCGATCTGATCATTCTCGACACGTTCCGGGTGGCCGACGCGCTGCTCGATATCCCACCACGTCTGTGGGTCATCAAACGCGGCCGCATCACGGTCGTGACGCAGCATAGCTGCGAGATTCACCGGCATTCATGTTGTTGTGCGCAATGAAGTGCTTATAAAACTCAAGGAGACAATCATGAAGAAGCTGCCTGCGGAAGTCGTTGCCTCACTGCTTGCTGTCACCACCATCCCGATTGCGATGCTGCCGTTGCATCTGCCGCCATGGGCGATCTTCATCAGTTGGGCGGCCACGTTCGCGATGGGCGGCCCGACGCTGGTGAACCTCAAACGCATCTGGGCGACGCTACCGATCGGATCGTGCTTCGCGTTCCTGATCGTACTGGGCTTCAAACAGGCCGCGACGCAGTTCAGCGGCAACACGCTGGTGGTCGCGGAGATGGTGATTCTGTTCGCAGGCAACGGCTCGATGATGGCGCTGGCGCGCTTCTTCCCCGGCCTGAACTTCATCCCGGGCATGTTCTTCGGCTTCGCGACTTACTTCGCCACGCTATTCGGCGGCTTCGGCCCCGTTGCCCAGGACCCGCTGGCCGCACTGGCCGCCGCCGTCGCGATGAACGCGCTGGGTCCGGTCTACGCCTGGGTCAAGGAGCGCTACTCCGCTCCGGAGGTCTCGCATCAGCGCAACTGGAAGGGCTGGAAGGCGGAAGTCTGACGCCAACCCTTTGTCGATTTGTCGATTTGACGATTTCACGATGTAGGGGCGAAGCGCTGCCAGTGTCGGGTGCGCTTCGCCTTCCAATGACATCCCCAAGGGAGACGGCATGACGTTCGCACCAAAACTGGCCGATGGCCTCACTCCGACACCACTGCAATCACCACCGTCCAACAGCAGCGACGCGACCGGCATCAACGCGCGCCGCAACTTTCTGATGGGAACGGCGGCGCTCGCCGGCAGCGCCGTCCTGCCGCTCTCGGCAGTGGAGGCTGCCGAAGCTGTGGCAGCCGCGCCGTCGGTAACGGCGAAAGCGCAGACCAGCGCAAAGCCGGACGAACGTCTCGCCCAATCGACGCGCGGCATGGTGACCAGTCCGCATGCGCTGGCGAGCGAAGCGGGGCTGGAAGTGCTGCGCGCAGGCGGAAACGCTATCGAAGCGGCGATTGCCATCGGCGCGGTGCTGAGCGTGACGTATCCGCATTTCACCGGTCTGGGCGGCGACGCCTTCATGGTGATCGGCGATCGTGACGGCAACGTGCGCACGCTTTCAGGCATCGGACAGGCGGCCGCGCAAACACCCGAATACGGCAGTGCGATTCCTGTGCGCGGCCCCGGTGCCACGTTGACCACAGCCGCGACCGTCGCCATTTGGGACAAGGCATTCGAATTGAGTCGCACGCAGTGGGGTGGCCAGCAATCGTGGCCGTTGCTCTTTTCGCGTGCGACCGAGTATGCCGCGAACGGCTTTCCGGTCACGCCTTCGCAGCACTTCTGGCAGACGTTCCGGGCCAACGAGTTGTCGGGCTGGGAGGGCTTTTCGTCCACTTTCATGCCGAACGGACGCATCCCGCAAGCGGGCGAGCGCTTTCATCAGCCAGCGCTGGCGCGAAGTCTCGACAGCATCGCCACCCACGGCGGACGCGAATTCTATGAAGGCGATCTGGCCGGACGCATCGCCGCTGGTCTGAAGAAGGTCGGCTCGCCCTTGCGCGCGAGCGATCTGTCGCGTGCGCAGGCGCGTGAGGAAGTGCCATTGCGCGTGGCGTATCGGGACGGCGAACTGCTCGGGCTGCGTCCGCCGACACAAGGCGTGACGACGCTCGAGATCATGGGCATCCTCGATCGCTTCGATCTGAAGTCGATGCCGGAGGGCAGCGCGGACTACTATCACGTGCTGGTCGAAGCCGTGAAGCTGGCATTTCTCGACCGCAACCGCTACGTGGCCGATCCCGATTTCGTCGACGTGCCGGTGGATCGGTTGCTGTCCGGTGCGAATCTCGACGCCCATGCGCGCAGCATTCGCATGGACCGCGCGATGCCATGGCCGCACGTCTTCAAGACAGGCGACACCGTGTACATCGGCGCAGCGGACAACCAGGGCAACTGCGTGAGCATGCTGCAAACCGTCTACTTCGACTGGGGCAGCGGTGTGGTGCTGGGTGACACCGGCGTACTGTGGCACAACCGAGGTGCGTCGTTCAGCATGGACCCGGCAAGTCCCAATGTGCTGCGCGGCGGCAAGCGTCCGTTCCATACGCTCAATCCCGGCATGTACCTGAAGGGCGGTCGTCCGCAATTGCTTTACGGTACACAAGGCGCAGACGGGCAGCCGCAGACGTTGGCGGCGGTGCTTACCCGACTCATCGACTACGACATGGACCCGTTGACAGCATTGAAGCGCCCACGCTTCCTGCTGGGCAAGACGTTCTCGGATTCACGCGACAGCCTCAAGCTGGAGCAGGACGCGGGGGCGGGGGTGTTCACCGCGCTGGCGGCGCGAGGGCATGAGATGAGTCCGCTGCCGCCGCAAAGCCAACTGGCGGGGCATCCGGGCGCGATTCGTATCGGCCCGCAAGGGCAGATGAGCGGCGCGCACGATCCGCGCAGCGACGGACGGGCGCTGGGCGTCTAGCCAAACGCCACATGCACGACGCGGTGCCGGAAGCCATCCTGGCGCTGGCACCGCCGCAAACTCCAGTTGCCGGGCATTCGTCGCGCGTGATACAAGTTCAGCCATTCATTGCAAAAATAAATACGAGACATGGCTGGCAGTGCGAAAACGAATCGACCGTTGTTCGATCTGGACCTCTTGCGCTCGATCATCATGGTGGCCGATTGCGGCAGCTTCACGACGGCGGCCGCCCGTCTGCACTCGACGCAGTCCACCGTCAGTCAGAAGGTGAAGCGTCTGGAAGACATGGTCGGCCATAAGCTGCTCGACCGGGGCAATCGCGAGGTGCACGCCACCGACGCAGGCGAGTTGTTGCTCGGTTACGCGCGTCAGATGCTCGCGCTCAACGATCAGATGTTCGAAGCGCTCTCGGGGGCGGTCGTGGCGGTGACGGTACGCCTCGGGGTGCCGGAAGATTTCGCGACGGGCGCGACGACGCAGGTGCTCGCTCGCTTCAACCGTCAGTATCCGCAGGTCAAACTCGAAGTCACGAGCGGCCTGAGCCGCGATCTGCTGGGCAGTTACGATCACGGCGAACTCGATCTCGTGCTGGTCAAGCAACGCCGCAACAGTCGCGAGTCGGTGGCGAGCAGCCCGGAAAAGCTGGCGTGGATCGACAGCGCGAAGCATCCGTCGTTCGGCCTCGATCCCGTGCCGCTCGTGACGTTCCCCACGCGCGGGCTGTACCGCGACGACATGATCAACGCGCTCGAAGCGATGGGGCGCAACTGGCGCATCAGTTTCACCAGTTCGAGTCTGAGCGGCATTCAGGGCGCGGTGGCCGATGGCATGGGGATCAGTCTGGTGCCGCCACGCGCGGTGCTGCCGGGGCATGTGGTGCTCGGTCGCACGCAGGGGTTGCCTGTCGTCGATACGTTCGAGCTGGCGATCTTTCACCGACAGACGGCCGATCCGATGGTGGGCGCGCTCGCCAAGGTGCTTGTCGGGATGCTGGAATCGAAACCGCGTGCGTCGAAATGAGCGCGACGCACGCGGCTTAGCGACTATTTAACGACGACTGAATACCGCTTACTTCGGCTGAGCGCCCAGCGTCAGATTCATGTGACGGTTGACGTCTTTGTACAGCAGGTAGCGGAACGGGCCGGGGCCACCGGCATAGCAGGCCTGCGGGCAGAATGCGCGCAACCACATGAAGTCACCGGCTTCGACTTCCACCCAATCCTGATTCAGACGGTAGACGGCCTTGCCTTCGAGCACATACAGGCCGTGCTCCATCACGTGCGTTTCTGCGAACGGGATCACGCCGCCCGGCTGGAACGTGACGATATTGACGTGCATGTCGTGGCGCATGTCCTGAATGTCGACGAAGCGCGTCGTCACCCAGCGACCGTCGGTGCCCGGCATCGCGATCGGCTCGACGTCCTGTTCGTTCTTCACGAACGGTTCCGGATGCGGCAGACCTTCCACGGCCTGATAGTGCTTGCGGATCCAGTGGAAGCGCGCCGTACTCTGGCTGTTGTTGCGCAGTTGCCAGTCGGTCGCGGGCGGAATGAATGCGTAGCCGCCCGGCGTGAGCGTGTTCGCCTTGCCCTGAATCGTTACGGTGATTTCGCCTTCCACGACGAACAGCACGCCTTCGGCCTTGTCGTCCTGCTCGGGCTTCTCGCTACCGCCGCCCGCGCCCACTTCCATGATGTATTGCGCGAACGTCTCGGCGAAACCCGAGAGCGGACGTGCCAGCACCCACAGACGCGTGTTGTCCCAGAACGGGAGGTGGCTGGTCACGATGTCGCGCATCACACCCTTCGGGATGACGGCGTACGCTTCGGTGAACATAGCGCGGTCGGTGAGCAGTTCCGTTTGGCCCGGATGCCCGCCGTGCGGCGCGTAATACGTAGTCTTCGACATGCTTGTTGGCTCCTGATGATTCCGATGCGTCGTTCTGTTGCGTCGTTCTGATTTTTTCCCCATCGTCCTCCGCCGGGTTCCCGGGTCACGATCCACGCTTGGGGGCGCGCACGGATCGCTTCACCTCGGTGCGACGAACGTGAGCGACGCCGTCGCCTCGCGCAGGCGGCAGCGTCGCGCATGACAGTCAGGTCGGGGTGGCTCCTGCTGTGTCCTCGAGCAGGGCGGGGTCGAGCGCGAGTTGCGCCGGGCCGCCCCAGTAACGTCCGTGACGAATCACTGCACGCGCCGCCGGTGCGGCCGCTACAGCGGCGGCGGCGTTCGGTGCGTCGAAGACGACGAAGCTGGCTTCGTTGCCCGCGTGCAGTCCGTAGTCCGCTTTGCCGACCACGGTGGCAGCCGCCGTCGTCGCCATGTCCAGTGCGACGTGCAGGTCTTCGTCCGTATAGAAGCCGGAGCGATAGCCGATGAGCATCGCGCGTTGCAACATGTCGCCGTTGCCATACGGCCACCAGCTGTCCTGAATGTTGTCGTTACCCGTGAAGACACGCACACCCGCTTCGCGCAAGCGCAGAATCGGCGGGAAGGCGCGCTCGCCCGGGGCATTGGTCATGATCGAGACGTCGGCGTCGGCCAGCGCACGGGCGATGGTGTCGAGTGCTTCGGGGCCGATGTCGCCCAGTCCGTAGGCATGGCTGACGGACACGCGCCCCTGCAATCCGGCCGCCTGCGTGCGTGCCGCAATGCGATGCAACTGCGCGAGACCGATATCGCCGGGCTCATGCAGATGGATGTCGATCTTCGTGCCGTGCTTTTCGGCGATGCCGAAGATCACGCTCAGTTGCCCATGCGGATCGCCGTCGAGCGTGGTCGGGTCGATGCCCCCAACGACTTGCACACCGGCGCGAACGGCGTCCTCCAGAACCTCGGCCGTACCGGGGCACGTCATCACACCCGCTTGCGGGAAGGCGACGAGTTCGATATCCAGCCATTCCCGCCACTTTTCGCGCATGGCGAGGACTTCGTTCAGGTGTGTGAACCCAGTGCTGGCGTCGACGTCCACATGACAGCGCATGGCGACGGTGCCGAACGACACGGTTTGACGCATGAGGGCGTCGGCACGCTGGGCCATCGGCGCGGCGGCGGCGATTTCCTGCTTCTCGGCGGCAAGGCGCTCGCGTAAGGTCGCGGCCGGGCGGTGCGGGCGCCAGCGATCGCCAACGAAGCTCTTGTCGAGATGGATGTGACCGTCGACGAAACCGGGCAGCACGAGCTTGCCTTGCAGATCGACGATCTGAGCGCCGGTGGCGTCGGGGGTGTACGACTCGGGCGCGCCGACGTAGGTGAAACGTCCGTCGCGCACAGCGAGGGTGATGGGGTTGCCGTCGGCACCGACGGCGCCGACGAAAACGCGGTGAGTCATTGGGAACGCCTCTATGCTGCCCGGGGCCTCGCTGGCGCTGCCTCACAACGTGCCGTATGACCGTGTCGTGTGCAGGGGCGCAGCCGCGCTGCGGGGTCTCGTGGGGGGTGAAACTGCGGGGTAAGACTTACAAGATAGCGAACCGATCGGGTATCGACAAATTAAATATCAAAATGCATCCCATTCGATTTCTAAATAGTTTGGGCGTTGTAGCGATGCGTGAGGGCGGGCAGGCGGACGCCTCACGGCACGACGATTTGCAGCGACCACGTGAAGCGCCCGAGGACGTTGGCGTCGCGGTCGGTCACCGTGGCGTCGACATTGACGTCGGCCATCCCGCTGGCGATGACCTCCGTCTCCCAGTACGCATCCGGTGCCTCACGAGGAACCGGCTCGTCAAGCTTTCCCGACTGCGGCGCGTAGCGCGTGGCGTGGCTTTCGACGTGCAGGCTCGGCCGTCCCAACGTCGTTTCGTCCAGGAGCGCGAATTGCAGCAATGCCGCGTGTTCGCCGCGCATCGCGAGCGGCGTCCAACGCAGCTTCAGGCGGGTGCCGGGGCGCGCGTGGATGACCCACTTTGCGCCGTTGACGCCAGCCAATGCGTCGGCGTTCGGGGCCAGCGCGTAGTAAGCAGTGTCGGGGGCGGGCTGCGGTTTCTCGTCACCCCCGGAGGCGCGCTCGAGCAGCGTCACCGTATCGACGACAAGCAATACGTCGGTGCTGGCGGCACTGCGGGCTTCGTTCCCCGTATTGCCGCAGGGCTTCGCTTCGGACATGGAGACTCCCTGCTGTGGGCCGGGATGACCGCCACTCATTGCGCGTCTTAAGGTGCCAAGGGCGGACAACAAATGGCGGACCGGCATGATGACGTGAAGCCTCAATGGTTGCGAATGGTGATGAACGGATCCCACTGATAACAGCCGCAGACATTGCCGCTACGGTCGAGAATCATGAACTGGAAGTGATAGGTGACGCGACCGGTCTTGAGCGTTTCGCTCGACCAGAAATAGTTTGAGCAGGATTGCTTCTTCGGTTTGGTCGGGTCCGGCGGGTTCGGCACGGGAATCGTGACCTCGGCTTCGCGCGGCGAGGGCGGCGAGATCAGCTCATTGCCCTGATTGCCCACGAACTTGTAGAAGATGCACGACTGCTCGAAACCCAGCGAGAGCGGGCATTCGCGCCACCGAATGACATCGCCGACCGTCGCCGCGACGTCCAGTTCTCCGCCTGCTTGCCCGCTCACCACATTGCCCTGCGTCACGATCATGAAAACATGCTTGAAGTCGATGACCGGCGGATTCGCCATGCTCGAATTCCTGCCGTACCGGTCGACGATGGTCTTGGTGTCGATGCTGACCAGCACATCGGTGATTTGCGACATGTGAGTCTCCACGAAAGGCTGAGTTGAATGCCGTCGACGACAACGACGACGGCGCCGAAATGACGAAACGACTTAGCGTTTCCGTTGTGGAGGGTAGGCGCCGGTGGCGAATGTTCAACCTCGCAACGGATGAACACTATTAGTGACGTCTGCGTGCAAAGCGGCGCGGCGTCTCGATTGGCACTCGCGGACCCGGCGCGGTCCAATCGACGAATTGGAAGGGGACACACAAAAGAAAAGCCCATGCACGCGCAGGGCGGGCATGGGCTGGATGACACGATGCGCGCGCAACCGCGCCGGATCAGTCGTCCTTGCGACTCTGTTGCAGACGTTCGAGGACGTGGATGCTCAGGCGCGCCGTGTGGCTTCGCATCGCGTTATAGGCGGCTTCGGCATCGGCGGCCAGCACGGCCTCCACCACGCGCTCGTGTTCGTCGAACGACACCGTAAAGCGTTCTTCGACGTCGGACTGCGCCGCCCGGAACGGGGCCAGCCGTTCGCGGTGGCTGTCGATTAGGGCCATCAGCGTCTTGTTCTGCGTGCCCGCACTCAACAACTGATGGAACTCGCGGTTGAGCGCGAGATAACCGGCTTCGTCGCCCGCGTCCATGCACTGCTTGCTCTGGACGTGAATCATCTCCAGCTGTTTCTTCTGCATGGCGCTCATGCGCTGTGCACTCAGGCGGCAGCAAAGCGCGTCGAGTTCGCACATTGCTTCGAGCATGTCGGACAGGTCGTCGACGCTGATGCTCGCGACGACACCGCCCTTATGTGGCGTGAGTTCGATGAGGCCGCGCGCGTTCAACTCGCGCAACGCTTCACGAATAGGCGTGCGCGACGCCTTGAAGCGCTCGGCCAACACGACTTCTTCAAGTTTCTGGCCGGG
This sequence comes from Pandoraea oxalativorans, assembly GCF_000972785.3. Lineage (NCBI taxonomy): Bacteria > Pseudomonadati > Pseudomonadota > Betaproteobacteria > Burkholderiales > Burkholderiaceae > Pandoraea > Pandoraea oxalativorans. Next base: position 2,901,650 of record NZ_CP011253.3, on the reverse strand, counting down.
GGGCAGGCGGCCGTCGATGATTTCGCCCGTCAATACGCGGCAGATCCGTGCGGCAATGGTTTCGGCCATGCTGATTTATCTCGCTCCGTAGATGCGTCGTTTTAGTCAGATTGTATACATGCGGATTATACGAGTATTTTTCCTCGTGTTCTCGCGGAAAAAGGGCGCAACGCCATAAGGGACGGGGGTTGGTCGATTTTCGGAACGATAGGAAGCTAGATATGCATTCAAAAATTCGTTTTTGAATGCAATGTGCTGAGATAGTATACATAAGCCAATCGCCGGTGATACCGGCGAGGCCTATCACCTCAATCCGAAGGAGACATTCATCATGGCCAAACTGCGTCACATTGCGCTTTCCGTACCGGACCCCTGGAAGGCGGCCGAATTCTATATGCAGGCCTTCGATTTCAAGAAGGTCGGGGAGACGGACTCCTCGCTCGCCCGGGGCGTCTACCTCTCTGACGGCGTCATCAACCTCGCGCTGCTCAACTATAAGAACGACGAAGCGGCGGGCGACCGTGGGCGCGAGTTCGTCGGCCTGCATCACATCGGCATCTGGGTGGAAGACGTGGCGGCCACGCGCGCGAAGATCGAAGCGGCCGGTGGACGCTATTACATGGGCGAAGTGCCGGTGAAGAGCAACATCTTCTACGAGGTCAAATTCTTCGACCCGAACGGCGTGATCTTCGACGTCACCGCGCACGGCTGGGGCGGCGCTTCGAAAGACGGCACCGGCAACGACAACGCGCCGAAGCTACGCCACGAAGGCCTTCAGGCCGACCGCAGCGGACTTTGATCCGCCCGCGACGCATCTCGATATTCCCCGCGGCAGTCACTCAAATCGCCGCCGGTCACCTCGCGCGCATTGCGCCCGGTGTGTCGGCGGCGATTCATCATCCAGAGCCCTAAGGGGTAACCCGCTATAAAAAAATAGCCCGTTTGTATAAGCAAATAGCAGTAGAAATTCAATTTCTTTGATATGTATAATTCGTCGAAAGATTGTATACATACAACGGGCGAGCGACAGACATCCCGGCAGTTCGACAGGGAGGCGTCGCAAATAAAACGAGAAACATCAGGAGACAGCATGAAGAAGCGAGTGTTGTGTGCATTGCTGCTGGGTGCAATGCAGGGCGGTGCGTACGCGCAGTCTTCCGGGGGTGTCACGCTCTCGGGGTTCATCGACCTGAACATGGAGCAACTGTGGGGGTCGGGCGCGAATGGCGGCAAGGTCACGAGAATGTCCAGCGGTGGGCTGAACAACTCTCGTTTCAACCTGAGCGGCTATGAAGAACTTGGCGGCGGCAATCGCGCGTTCTTTACGTACGAGCCGATGTTCTCAGCCAACAACGGCACACAATCGACGCAGGCACGCCAGTCGTTCGTGGGGATCAAGGGGCCGTGGGGCGATCTGACGCTGGGTCGCCAGTTCACGCCGTCGTACTGGATCGCGGGTTACGCCGATCCGAGCTGGGCGGCCGACTTCAGTATGGTCAACAACATGGAGTTCTTCTACGCATCGTATCGCGTCGACAACGCCATACAGTACAAGACGCCGACCTGGTATGGCCTGAACGCACGCTTCATGGCGACGACCGGTGTGGGCGACGGCACGCGCTCCGGCCGCTTCTACTCCGCTGCATTGGAATATCGCCACGGCGACCTTTTCCTCGGCGCGGTCAGCGAGCTGCAATACACCCGCGACATCTATTCGGCCAGCCAGATCCGTTCGTCGCGCGACAACTACTTCGCCGCGACGTACAAGTTCGGCAGCGTCGAACCGACGTTCATCTATCACACGTACAACGGCTACTACGCTTATCCCCCGTACGTCGCGTTCAATGTGCGCGGCTGGGATATTCAGGCGGGCGTGCGCTACGCGCTCACCGACCGTCATCGGTTCTACGCGAGCTTTGTCCACCGTCAGGACGACGACAACAAGGCGCTCTCCAACGCCAACGGCTTCGTGGTCGGCTACATGTACGGCTTGTCGAAGCGCACCACGCTTTATGCGACCTACGCTCGCGTGCAGCACAGCAACGACACGACCGTCCACTACCCGGTGACGTTCCAGGTCACGCCAACCGGCACGCAGAACCCGTCGGGTGTGCAGCTCGGTATTCGTCACGCGTTCTGACGCGGATGTCGTTCGCCATTCGCATTCCCGCTTTTCAGTAATACGCCGCCGGCGAGGGTCGTTCACAGCGTCGGCGAGAAGACTTTTGAGACGAAGGAGGAAGACATGTTTCGCATGCAGACACGCGGTGCAGCCCCCGCCATGTTGACAGCCACGGCAGTGCTCGCGGCGCTCACGATGGCGCTCACCGCGCACGCTTCTGCCCCGGAGGGCGCGCCGGTCGCGCAGCCGGCGCAGGTCGAGAATCCGTCCGGTACGCCCGGCACGCCGAACGTCAAGGACCCGTATCTGGCCGGATGGCTGCGTCTCACGCCGGACCGCGAACCGAAGCCGCTCAAGGCGGGTGTCGACTACGGTATGGATCCGGCCACCGGCAAGTTCATCTGGCCGAAGGCGTCGCCCGAAATTCACACGGGCCAGCGCTTTCCCGGCGAACTGACCACGTGGGACAAGAAGAGCTATACGAAGAACGTGAAGGTGCTGGCGTTCTATCCGGGCGTCGGTTCGCCGTTCCACGCGTGGAACAACATCGCCGACTTCAACGGCAAGCGATACCTCTACATTCATGACCGCGACTATCTGCGCATCCTGGATGTAACCGATCCGGCGAACGGTCGCGTCGTCTATTCGAAGGGCGGTGTGTGGGGGCCGAAGGGATCGAGCGAGAAGTTCGACGCCAACAACGTGCAGGACTACCTCGGTGGCGCCACCATCGTGTGGAACAAGAAGCTGGGCAAGCCGATTCTCGTCGCGTCGTTCGAAATCGGCCGCTATGGGCTGCTGCAGGACAAGTCGAAGCAGCCGGACAAGGTAGCGGCGCAACGTAATTACAACTCGCTCAAGGGCTTCAAGGTCTTCGTGATGGACGGCCCGTTGCCGTCCGACTGGAAGCTGATCGCCACGCGCACGACCGACTACAAGCGTCCGAATGCGCCCGTCGGTCAGCAGCAAGGCTCGGGTTCGCTCGACTCGCCGGAATTCTACGGCGGCAAGTACATGATTCTCTCGTCGGCGCCGGACGACAGCTACGCACTCACCGAGTACCCGAACTATCTCTACTCGCCGGGCTATCAGGTGTGGGACATGTCGGACCCCGCGAATCCGAAGTTCATCTCGCAGATCTCGGTGCCGGGCCAGATTCTCGGCAACGAAGCGCATGAACAGGCCTATCTGCAAAACCCGCGCGCAGGTAACCGGACGTCGTGGATGGGCTCGCGTATGCCGATCTTCCTGCCCAAGCCGCTGGAGCAGGGCGGCAAGGTGGGCTTCGGTGCGATGGGCGGACTCGGCCTGTGGTCGTTCGATCTGTCGGATCCGGCGCATCCGAAGGTGGTGGGCAACGTGAACACGGCACCGAGCTTCGCCGGCACGGAGTACGACAACGCTGACGTCAGCCAGTACGAGCGCACGGGTTACGTGCTCACCAGCGGCTACCCGATGAACCGCGACTGCTACGAGCCGTACAAGGACATCTTCGTCGTCGACGCGCGCGATCCCGCGAAGATGAAAGTGGCCGGCAAACTGCCCGAGCCGGAAGTGCCCGAAGGCGCGCCGTTCACCAGCTTCTGTCAGCGTGGCGGCAACTACGGTCCGAAGCGTTCGAACTCTATCGGGCAGCCGGGGACGTGGCGTCAGGGCATCGTGCCGTACTCGTTCTATAACGCGGGCGTGCAGATTTTCGATGTGAAGGATCCGACCAAGCCGCGCATCGCCGGTTACTTCGTGCCGGGCCTGGCCGACGAAACGGAACTGCCGGTCTACACGCTGGGTAAGGGCGTGTTCGCGATGTACACCGAGTACGACCGCAACATCATGTGGGCCTTCACCGAGAACGGCGCTTACGCGTTGTCGAGCCCGCTGCTCGGTGAGCCGGTGATGGGCGCGCCCGCCAAGCCGTACCCGGCACGCTAACGAACGATTCGACGTCAAGGGCGGCGTGACCGGAGGGATCGGTTTGTGCCGTCACCGCCGACTTCACAGGGCCTCCAAAGCGTGAAGTGTTGAAGCGGGCAACCTCCGATGGTCTCCCGGTTGCCCGCTTCTTTTTTTGCTTCCTTTTTTATTCCGACGCGCTGCGATGCCCCACGGCGTTGACGGCAGCAGGTAGCGACGTACCCGCCAGATGGGCGCGTACGTTGGCCAGCAGCAGGTCGATCTGTGCTTGCAGTGCCGCAGGAGAGCGGCCTGAGATGTGCGGCGTGAGTACCACGTTCTCAAGCATGCGCAGTGCGGACGGCACCTCGGGTTCGGTCTCGAAAACGTCGAGTGCGGCACCGGCAATCACGCCGTCGCAAAGCGCTTCGATCAGCGCCACGGTATCGACCACGCTACCTCGGGCCACATTGACGAGGAAGCCGTGGGCGCCCAGTCGTGCCAGCACGTCGGTATTCACGAGGTGATGCGTGGCCGGGCCACCGGGGCAGGCGAGCACGAGGAAGTCGCTCGCGTCGGCCAGTGCGCCGATGTCGTCGAAGTGCTGCCAGCGACAGTTCGTGCGAGCCGTGCGCGTGTGATAGCCGATGGACATGCCGAAGGCTTGCGCGCGCGTCGCGATGGCCCGACCGATGTTGCCGAGGCCGACGATGCCGAGTCGTGCGCCGCTCAGTGTGGGGCGCGGTGCGCGATGTTTTGCCCAGCCGCCAGCTTTCACGGCGCGGTCGAGCGTAACGAGTCCGCGTGCGCTTGCAAGCATCAGCGCGAGCGCGTGGTCTGCGACGGTCTCGCCGTTCGTGTTCGGCGCATGGGCCACGGCGATGCCGCGCTGCGTAGCGGCGTCGACGTCGATGTTTTCAAAGCCCGCGCCGAAGGCGCAGATGAGTTCGAGCTGGGGGAGCGCGTCCATTTGAGCTGCCGTGAGGCCAGTGGTGCCGTTGGTGAGCACGAGGCGCACGTGGGACGTTACGGAGTCGTCCGCGATGCAAAGCAGGGTTGCGTCGACGTCATGCAGACGCAGTCCGGCGGCAAGCAATTGCGCGCGGGCGAGCGGTTCGAGCGGGATGAGATTGAGCACCAGCGGCGTGTCGTTCATGGGCCTTAATCGTCTCGATGAGATGGATTGAAAAATAAAATACAAACTAGTTGCTATGTATACATATGCTATGTATTGTGTTTCAACATAGCAATCAAAAAGACAGCCGAGACGTGAAAACGCGTTCGGTTACCGATGGAAGACAAGGAGGAAGGTGTGACCTGGTTTGGATTGGCAACTTATGAATCGCTGGCGCCGGGCGCCGTGGCCGCTCGTCGTACGGCACTGGTGCAGCACGGCCGTCTGTATGACCTCGAAGCGGTGCTGCGTCACATGGGCGCGGGGGCGGAAGACGGTCTCGCGTCGGCGCAAGACCTGACGGCACTGCTCTCGGACTGGTACGTGCACGGCGAGGTCGTGTCGGCGGCAGTGCGTCGCGCACTGGACGCCGGTGTTCCGGCCAGGGTGGGTGCGCTGGCGACCGACAGCTACCGTCTGTGCGTGCCGTATCAGCCGGGCCGCATCTTTGCCACGGCGTCGAACTTCTACGAACACGCGGCGGAGATGGGCACCAAGCTCGCGCCGCGCAGCGAAAGCTCGCCTTACATGTTCATGAAGGCCGAGACGAGCGTGACGGCGACCGGCACCGACGTGGTGCTGCCGCCGCATGCCGAGCGCGTCGACTGGGAGGTCGAACTGGCCGTGGTGATCGGCCGTCCGGGCCGTCACGTGCCGGTCGAACAAGCCCATGAATGGATCGCGGGTTACACCGTCATCAACGACGTGAGCGCACGGGATTTGAACCGTCGCACCGACTATCCGTTCACGCACGACTGGTTTCGCGGCAAGAGTTTCGATACCTTCGCTCCTCTGGGGCCGTGGTTTGTGCCGCGCGACGTCATTCGCGATCCTCAGAACCTGCGTATGACGCTATCGGTCAACGGCGAGTCGATGCAGGACGACACGACGGCAGGAATGATCTTCAACATTGCGGAGCAGATCGCTTACCTGTCGGAAATCCTCACGCTCAAGCCCGGCGATCTGATCGCCACGGGCACGCCGACCGGCGTGGGCATGGGGCGCGGCGTGTATCTCAAGGCGGGTGACGTGATGGTGGCGGGTATCGAGGGCATCGGCACCATCGAGAACCGCGTGGTCGCACAACGCAAATAAGAAAGACCGCTCGTGTGGCGGTCAGGAGGAGGCAGCAATGCAGCAGTGGCAGTGGACCCGGCGCTGGTGGACGGCGCTCGCCTGCGTCGGCACGATCGGCACGGCAGGGATTGTCGGCGCAGGCGCGTTGTGGGCGACGCCGGTCGCCGCACAGGACAAGGTCAAGTTCAACCTCTCATGGCTGCCACAGGGCAGTACCGGCGGCGTGCTCGTCGCGATCAACAAGGGCTATTACCGCGAGGCGGGGCTGGACGTATCGGCCATCGTCGGTCACGGCGGGCAACGCACTGTCAATGAAGTCGACCAGGGCCTGTTCGAGTTCGGCTACGGCGACCCGATCAGCGTCATGCTCAATCGCGCACAGGGCGGCAAGACGCGGATGGTCGCCTCGATCAACGCGGTCTGGCCGGGCGCGATCTGCTATCTCGCGAAGCCCGGACGCCCCATCACCCGGCCCGCCGATCTGAAAGGCCTGTCGATGGGCGGTGGCGGCGCGTCGCCGTTGCAGAACATCGTGCCGGCGTGGCTCAAGGCGAACGGCTTGCCGCCCACGTCCGTCAAGCTGCTCCGCCTCGATCCGTCCACGATCAATCCCTCGTTCCTGCAAGGGCGCGTGGATCTGACCGAATGCTGGGAAGGCGCGAATCTGCCGGTGCTCAAGTCGCTGGCGTCGAAGCAGGGCCGAGAGATCGGCTCGCTGCGCTATCGCGATTTCGGGCTGGACATGGTCGGCAACGGCATCGTCACGACCGAAACGATGATCGCGCAGAAGCCGGACGTGGTGCGTCGCTTCGTGCAGGCGACCTACCGGGGCTATGCCTGGATGCGCGAGCACCCGGAAGAGTCCGCCGGTGTGATCGTTTCGCAATACCCGATGCTCGACAAGCAGGTCATGGTCGAACAGATTCGCCAGATCGGCACGCTCCAGACCGATAGCGAGACGAAGGGCCACAAGCCGGGCTGGCTGCCGGTGCCGCGTATGGAGTCCACCGCGAAGTTCGTGCGCGATGCCTTCAATCTCGCGCCCACGCTCAAAGCCACCGACATCTATACCAATCAGTTCGTCGAGTGATTCCCCGCGTTCGGGAATCCGATCGATAGCCGATGAGAACTGTTGCAATGCAAGGAGTGGAGATGACAAGCCCCAAACCCAAACTCAATCCGAAGCGTCTAGGCCATCTGGTGCTGGTCGTGCGCGATATTCAGAAGTCGGTGAAGTTCTATACCGAAGTGCCCGGCCTCACGGTCTCCGACTGGATCGACGACCAGATGGTGTTCCTGCGTGCGGGCAGCGATCACCACGATCTGGCGCTGTCGCAGATTCCGAAGCACTCGCCCGACATCGACGATCTGCCGCGCTATAGCCGCCCCGGCATGGAGCACTTCTCGTATCTGGTCGACAGCGTCGAGGAGATGGAGAAGGCCGTAGAAGTGCTGCGCGCACATGACGTCGAGATCGTGCGCGGCATCGGTCGCCACGGCCCCGGTGCGAATTACTTTCTCGTGTTCAAGGACCCGGACGGCAACAACGTCGAGGTTTACTGCGAGATGACGCAGATCGACGCCGAGCATCCGTACGAGGCGAAGGTGTGGGAGCGCAACATCGAGAGCTTCGACCGGTTCCGGTTCGAGCGTTTCGTCGTGCCGCCCCCGCCGGGGATGGTCAAGGAGAAGTCGGGCGGCAAGCCCTGAGGCCCCATCCATCCGGAGGAGACATTCGAATGAAACGCATCGCACAGACGATCGTATTCTGGGGCGTGTTGCTCGCCCTGTGGGAAATGGCCGTGACGTACTTCAAGGTGCAGTCGTACCTGATGCCGCCGCCGTCGGCCATCTTTCGCGCCGCGTGGGAAGTGCATCCGCAGATGCTGGCGGACACGTGGGTGACGACCGTCGAAGTGCTGACGGGGTTCGTCGCCGCCGTCGTCGGCGGGCTGGTGATCGGTGTGGTCATCAGCTATAGCGCCTTTGCGCGCCGCACGTTGTATCCGCTCGTCACCGCTTTGCAAAGCATGCCGAAGATCGCACTCGCCCCACTCATGATCGTGTGGTTCGGCTACGGCTTTGCCTCGAAGCTGGCGTCGACGTTCCTGTTCGCCTTCTTCCCTGTCGTGGTGGCGACGATGGGCGGTCTCGCGTCCGTGGCACGCAATCTCGACGAGCACTTCCGTGCGCTCGGCGCAAGCCCGTGGGACACCTTTTGGCGCCTGTATCTCCCGGCGGCGCTGCCCGCGTTCGCCGACGGTCTCAAGATCGCCATGCCGCTCGCGGTCATCGGCGCCATCGTCGGTGAGTTCATCGGGTCGGAAGAAGGGCTGGGGCATCTGATCGTGTTCGCCTCGGCTGCGGCACGCACCGACGTGATGTTCGCGGCGATTCTGATGGTCACGTTGCTGGCGGTGGTGCTCTATTGGGCCATCGAACGGCTGGCGCGGTTCGTCTGGTGGCGGGGGATCAACGTATGAGCAGCCTGACTAATTCGAAGGCGAATATCGTGACGCCCCTGCATTCGACGCGCGCGGCTGAAGTACCGTCCGCAGCTCGCCAGACGTCGGACGCCATGATCGAAGTGCGCCACATCGACAAGACCTTCCCGGCGAAGCACCGCAAGACTGCGCCGGTGAAGATCCTCGACGACGTATCGCTGCGCATCGCAGACCAGGAGTTCGTGTCGATTCTCGGCACCAGCGGCTGCGGCAAGAGTACGCTGCTGCGCATCGTGGCGGGCCTGGTGGCGCATGACGGCGGTGAAGTGCGCGTGGCGGGGCAGCGCGTGTCGCGTCCGGTGCCCGAAATCGGCGTCGTCTTCCAGACGAGCAACATGCTGCCGTGGCTCACGGTGCGTCAGAACCTGCTGCTCGGCACCAGCCTGCGCAAGATTCCGAAGGAGAAGAGCGAGCCGCGAGTGGCGGCGCTGCTGGAGATGCTGGGACTCGCGCAGTTCGCCGACCATCATCCGCACGAGTTGTCCGGCGGTATGCGTCAGCGCGCGTCCATCGGCCAGATTCTGGCGCTCGAACCCAAAGTGCTGCTCATGGAGGAGCCGTTCGGTGCGCTCGATGCGCTCACCCGCGACAACCTGAACGTCGAGCTGCTGCGCATCTGGCAGCAGCATCGGCAGACGGTATTGCTCGTCACGCACAGCATCGAGGAAGCGGTGTTCTTGTCGGACCGCGTGATCGTGATGTCGGCGCGCCCGGGCAAGGTCGAGCAGGAAGTGGTGATCGATCTGCCGCGTCCGCGCTCGCCGCAGACGATCAAGCAGCATCCGCGCTACGCCGGGTACATCGCGCAGCTTTCGCAGCTGATGGGAGTCTATTGATGGACGGACAGACGTCGGCCGTCGCCGAGTGGGAAGTCGCGCGCGCGCTCATGCGGGGCATCGGCCCCTCGTGGACCGACGACATCGCCTTCGGACGCCGCGCCGTGCTCGAGACCTACACGCCGTTGCTGGCGAAGGCGTCGACGCAAGGCTTCGCCGTCGTACGGGATCTGGCTTATGGCCCGCATGCGCGGCATCGGCTCGACGTCTACCGTCCGACTGTGCCGACCGGCGCGGCGCGCGCACCAGCGCCCGTTGTGGTCTTCGTGCACGGTGGCGGGTTCGTGCGCGGCGACATGAATGCCAACGCGCAGATCTACGGCAATGTGCCGCGCTACTTCGCGCGTCACGGGTGCGTGGCCGTCAACGTGGAGTATCGGCTCGCGCCGGAAGCCACGTTTCCGGGGGGCGCAGAGGATGTCGCGCTGGCGATGCGATGGATCCGCGAGCACGTCGCGCAATACGCGGGTGAGGGTGGGGCGGACTTGTCCCGCGTCCTGCTGATCGGGCATTCGGCGGGCGGCTCGCACGTCGCCAGCTATCTGTGCGATCCGCGGGTGCGTCCGGCGTCGCCTGAAGTGGCAGGGGCCGTGCTGATCAGCGCGCGGCTGCGTGCCGACGTCCTGCCGGACAATCCGAACGCCCCGGGTGTCATCGCCTACTACGGCGACGACGCAGCGCGTTACGAGGCGGACGCCCCGATGGCGCACGTCGATGCCATGCCGGTGCCGGTGATGACGGTTGTTGCCGAATTCGAGAATCCCCATCTCGATACGTACGCGCTCGAATTCTGTCATCGGCTGGCCAAGCGCGATGCGCACGCGCCGCGCTTCGTTCAGGTGCATGACCACAACCACACGTCGGTCGTTGCGCATCTCGACACGGGCGACGATTCGCTCGGTCGCGAAATTCTGCAATTCCTGCACGAAATCAACCCATCGCCCTGATGCGGTCCACGCCTGCCTGAATCGCTGAACGGGGACGTTCGGCGACGGCAGCGCCGCAACACTCTCCCTCTCTCTTAGGAACTGTCATGGTCGATCACGAATTGACCGGGGCGTTCGCGCCCGTCGTCACGCCGTTTCACGCGGATCTGACGCCGGATGCCCCCCGTTTTCTCGCGCATTGCGAATGGTTGCTCTCGCAAGGTGTCGGTCTCGCGCCGTTCGGCACGAACAGCGAAGCGAACTCGCTCGGACTCAGCGAACGTATGTCGTTGCTCGACTTGCTCGTCGACAACGGTCTCGACACGCGCCGCATGCTGCCCGGCACGGGTTGCTGCGCGTTGCCGGAAACGGTGGCGCTCACGCGTCATGCCGTCGAGCGCGGCTGCGCCGGTGTGCTGATGCTGCCGCCGTTCTTCTACAAGGGCATCTCCGACGACGGGCTTTACGGATACTACGCCCGCGTGATCGAGCAGGTGGCCGATGCGCGTCTGCGCCTGTACCTGTATCACATCCCGGCGTTGTCGGGCGTGCCGATCACACTGCCGGTGATCGAGCGGCTGATTCGCGACTTCCCGCAAACGGTCGTCGGCATCAAGGACAGCTCGGGCGACTGGAACCACCTGCACGCCATGCTCGACGCCTTCCCCGGCTTCGGCATCTTCCCGGCGTCCGAGTCGCTCGTGTCGCGCGCGTCGGCCAAAGGCGCGAAGGGGTGCATCTCGGCGACGGTCAACGTCAACCCGCAAGTCATCGGTCGGTTGTGCCGCGAGTGGGCGGGCGACGGGGGCGCTGCGCTTCAGGCGCAAGCGGACGCCGTGCGCAGCATCGTGCAGTCGTACCCCATGATTCCGGCGCTCAAGGCGGTGCTGGCGTCGCATCGCGACGACCCGGCGTGGTCGCGTGTGCGTCCGCCGCTCACCCGGTTGTCGGATGAACAACACGAGCGGCTGCTTGCGCAGTTGGCCGCTTGCGGTTTCACGTTGCCGGGTTAAGCGACCATGCGCGGCGCGTTGCGGTATCGGTTCTCACGCCGACGGGACACCCGTTGTGCAGCACGTTCGGGGTCTGTGCGCGTTGGCGTGCGCATGCCCGGTGCGATGCTGGCGATGGCCGTCGGACTCGGCGCTTGCGAGATGTCGCAGGCGCAGGTGCAGATCTATGGACATCTCACACCGATGACGGACTGGGTGAGCGTGAGCGGACGTCAGGTGCCGGCCTCCGCGCCGCGTCCGACGCAAGCGCCCGCAGGCGCGATCAATGTGCCGGAGATGACCGGCACGCGCATGCTTTCGAGCATTTCGTACTTCGGCATGCGAGGCAAGGAAGATCTCGGTGACGGTTATGCCGCGATCTGGCAGATCGAAACACCGGTCTCCATCGACGGGAAGGCCACGGGCTCCATCGGCGGGCGCAACTCGAACGTCGGGCTGAAGGGGCCGTTCGGCACGGCGTTTCTGGGCAACTGGGACACGCCGTATCAGTGGTCGACGCTGTCCGTCGGCTCGCCGGTGCGCAATCCCTACACGGGCGACCTCAGCACCCTCCTGAGCAACCCCGGCTTCAACGTGCCGAACACGACGACGCAGTCGGGGCGTGTGAACAACGCGGCGGATGCCACGTTCAACCGCCGTCAGGGCAACAGCCTTCAGTACTGGACACCCGAGTGGTACGGATTGCAGATGCGGTTCTCGTACTCGCTCTCCAACGGCAGCGCGACGACACCGGCAGGCAGCATTTCGCCCCAGGTTTTCGGTGCGGGGCTGGAGTACGTGAACGGTCCATTGCGCGTGCGTTACGCATACGAGATGCACAAGGACTACTTCGGTCTGGCGTGGCTCGGCGCACCGGCGAGTGCGAATCCGTCCAACGTCGGCTCACGTGCCAGGGGGTCTCGCGACGACGGGCACAAAGTGCTTGTCGTCTTCACGTACGCCAACACGAAGTGGGTGGCGGGCTGGGACCGGCTGACCTATCGCACGGACGACGGCACCAGCGGCAACCTCAACCACTACCGCCGCGACGCCGTCTACGCGATGGTCCAGCACTTCTTCGGCGGTGGCGGCCATTCCGTCTGGCTCGGCGGCGGCTATGCGATGAACGGGTCGTGCTCGCGCGTGGGCGGCGCGGTGTGTAGCACCGCCGACCTCGGCGCGACGCAGATGAACCTCGGCTACCGCTACGACTTCTCGAAACGCACCGACGTGTACCTCGCCTATTACCAGGTCATCAACCGGGCGTGGGGCAGCTATGGCTTCTCGCCACGTCCGAACTTCAGCGCCACCAATGGCGGCGCAGCGCCCCCCGGGGCGCACTACCGGGGCATCGGCTTCGGCATCGAACACACCTTTTAGTCATTTCAATAGCGCAATAGCGAAGTAACGCAAGGAATATAGGAGACGATCTTGAGTACGACACAACCGGGCTTCGACAGCATTGTCGAGCGAGAAAAGGGACTGCACCGCGGCCTGACCAGCGGGCAGTTATCGATGATTGCGATTGGTGGTGCAATCGGCACTGGCCTCTTTCTGGGCAGCGCGTTCGCCATCGGCTTTGCGGGGCCGAGCGTGCTGCTGAGCTACGCCATCGGTGGCGCGATTGCGCTGCTGCTCATGGGCTGCCTCGCGGAGATGACCGTGGCGCATCCCACGTCCGGCTCGTTCGGCGCGTACGCCGAGCACTATATCGGGCCACTGGCCGGATTTCTGGTGCGCTACGGCTACTGGTCGTCGATTGTCTTTGCCGTGGGCACGGAAGTCACGGCGATTGCCGTCTACATGAAGTACTGGTTTCCGGCCGTGCCGGGCTGGTACTGGATCGTCGGTTTCTCGGTCGGTCTCATCGCGATCAACGCGGCGAGCGTCAAGGTGTTCGGCGCGGTCGAGTACGCCTTCTCGATGCTCAAGATCGTGGCCATCGTCGCGTTTCTGATGCTCGGCGCGTACATCGTGTTCCGCGCCCCGGCGCAAAGCGGCATCGGGCTGGCGAACTACACGTCGCACGGCGGCTTCTTCCCGAAGGGGGCGTGGGGCATGTGGGTGGCAGTGATCGTGTCGATCTTCAGCTATCTGAGCATCGAGATGATTGCCGTGGCGGCGGGCGAGGCCCAGGACCCGCAGCGCGCCATCACGCGAGCCTTCCGCGCGACGATGTTCCGTCTGGTGTTCTTCTATCTGCTTACGCTGGCGCTCACGCTTGCCATCGTGCCGTGGAACGCAGCCGGTGAGGACGGTAGTCCGTTCGTGAAGGTGATGGCGGCGACGCATATCCCGGGCGCAGCGGGCGTGATCAATCTGGTGATTCTGGTCGCCGCGCTGTCCGCGATGAACAGTCAGCTCTACATCACCACGCGCATGATGTTCTCGCTCTCGCGAGCAGGGTATGCGCCGCGCCGCTTCGGCGAAGTCAGCCGCAATGGCGTGCCGGTCGCCGCGCTCATGCTCTCGACCATCGGCATTGCGCTGGCGGTGGCGCTCAACGTGCTCGCACCGCAGGCGTCGTTCACGCTGATGATGTCGGTCTCGATGTTCGGTGCGATGTTCACGTGGCTGATGATCTTCGTCACGCATCTGTTCTTCCGCCGTGCGCACGACGCGAAATCGCTGAGCTTTCGCATGTGGGGGTATCCGTACGCCAGTCTGGCGGGTGCGTTGCTGATGGTGGCGACGCTCGTCACGACCTACTTCACCGACGCGTTTCGTATGACGTTGGTCTACGGCGTGCCGTTCGTCATCGCACTGTCGGTGGTGTATGCACTCTGGTACCGCCAGCGTGGCGACGCCGCTGCCGTTCCTGCGCAGGGGCAAGGTAACTGAGGTTGAATGCCCGCCGTCAGGGGGGATCGCGCCGTGCCGTGGACAGCGGCGCGGCCACCGATTCCAGCGACCGACGTTCGGCCGCGACGCCCCAGCGCGCCGCGACACCGGCCGCCACGAGCATCAGCGCGGCCCCGATGGCGTAGCCGATGGCGACGTCCGCACGGTGCCCCGTATCGATGAGCCAGCCGAACAGCGCCGGACCGGCCACGCCGCCGAGCAGCGTGCCGATGGCGTAGAACACGGCGATGGCCAGCGCGCGGATCTCCAGCGGAAACGTCTCGCTCACCGTCAGATACGCGGAACTCGCGGCGGCCGAAGCAAAGAAGAAGATGACGGACCACGCTATCGTTTGCGTGGCCGTCGTCAGCCACCCTTGTGCGAACGCCCAGCCGCTTAGCGCGAGCAGTACGCCGGAGACGGCATACGTTGCGCTGATCATCACGCGTCTGCCGAGCACGTCGAACGCGCGGCCCAGCACGATGGGACCGAGCACGTTACCCGCCGCGAACGGCAGCAGATACCAGCCGACGCTTGCCGCAGGCACAGCGTAGAAATCCGTGAGCACCAGCGCATACGTAAAGAAGATCGCGTTATAGCAGAACGCCTGCGCCATCATCAGCGTAAGTCCGACGAGCGAGCGGCGGCGATACGTGTGGATGAGTGTGTGCCAGACCTCGCGTAGTGGCGTTGCGTGCCGGGCGTGCAGCTGCAGACGCGCAGGCGCGTGCGACGCAATCGCTTGTCCGCGCACGCGGATCGAGCGCTCGATTTCCTCGACAATCGCCTCGGCCTGCGCCGTGTGGCCGCGCAGGATCAGCCAGCGCGGGCTTTCCGGCACCCACATGCGCATCAGCAAGATGCCAACGCCGAGCGCCGCGCCGATGAAGAAACACGTCCGCCAGCCCCAGTCCGGCGGCAGCACGCCCGGTGCGAGCAGCACGAGCGAGCTCGCAGCGCCGAGCGCCGCACCGGCCCAGAAGGTGCCGTTGATGACGAGATCGGTCCAGCCACGAACCCGGGCGGGCGTGAATTCCTGAATCGTCGAATTGATGGCGGTGTATTCGCCGCCGATACCCGCCCCCGTCAGAAAACGGAACGCGACGAAGCTCGCGAAGCTCCACGACAAGCCAGTCGCGGCCGTCGCGGCAACATACAGCAGCAGGGTGACGAAGAAGAGCTTGCGGCGTCCCAGCCGGTCGGTGAGCCAGCCGAAGCCGAGCGCGCCGAGTACGGCCCCGGCAATGTAGGCGCTGCCCGCGATACCGATCTGTGCGTTGGTGAGGGCCAGGGCAGGGCTCGTCCTGAGCGCCCCGGCGACGGCGCCTGCGAGGGTGACTTCAAGGCCGTCGAGTAGCCACGTGACGCCCAGCGCGACGACGATCAGCGTATGAAAGCGCCCCCAAGGCAGGCGGTCGAGGCGCGCGGGTAGGTCGGTGTCGACCAGATGCGGTGCGGCGTCGAGGGAAGGTGGGTGGGTGTTTGTCTCGTCTTTCGTCTCTGACATCAGGCGCTCGAGAACTCCGGAAATCCCCGTGGTTCGTCAATATTTGCCTGTCATCATACTCCCGCGACGGTCGCGGACCGTCGCGGGATGGCGGGCACGTCGTGCTTACGACTTGCGGGTGCCGTCCAGACGAAGGGGATCGATCTCCAGCGCGGTGCGCTTGCGCACGGCGTCGGTCGTCTCGTCTTCGCCGATTTCGCCCGTGTTGCTGCCGGACGGTCGCGTCGCATCGCCGCGCATGATGGACTGGAGCAACGTCATCAGATCGGACGTGCTTGACGCCGACAGCGGCGTGGTGACGTCGCTCACCAGCTTGGCCATTTCATAGCGCTGCACCTGCGTCTTTTGGCTGGCCGAGCGGCTGACCTGAGCATGGTTGAGCAGGCCGTCGCGGTAACTCACGTCGACGTTGCTCGACGCCGAGTCCTGCACCTTCACGTATTCGTAGTTCTGCGACTTCGGATCGCTCGTCAGTTGCAACGGCACCCCGGCCCAGAGCGAGCGGTGATAGCTCGCCGTCAGGGTGGCCTGCGTTTGCTGCTCGATCTTGCGGTTAAGCGTATCGGTGCCGCCGATCTGGGTGCTTTGCGAGATCTGGTAATCGAAGCCGTCGACTTCCGACGGCCGCATCGGATTCGGCGACGTCTTCGTCTGCGAGAGCGAAGCGCTAAAGTCTGCCAGACCGCTTAACGTGGCCTTGTCCGCATGGCTAAGCGTGATGCGCGGCAGGGTGGGCGCGGCCGGGTAATGGCTGTTCAGACCCGTGAACGCGGCCTTGAACATGTTCATGAGCGATGCATCGCCGTTGCCACGCGCCTGCGCCGTGTCGAAGCGGCTGAGCCAGGCATCCAGTGCGGCGGCTTGCGCCTTCGCACTCCCGATGGCCTGAAGATGCTTCAGATCGACGTTCACGTCGAACTTGCCGCTCGCGCCGTCGACGTGCATCGACCGTTGCGTGGCGTCTGCATGGAACGCGAAGGTCTGCGGCGTAGTGCCGTTCGCATTGAGCGTGGCGTTCAGATCCACCGACGTGAGTACCGACGTGTCGAAGCCCGTCAGCGCGCTGAAGTCCACGAGGGGCGGTTGCTTGGCGAGTCCGTTCACGGCGCTCTGGAAAGCGTCTCCCAGCTTGCCCAACTGGTCTCGTTCCGCGTCGGTCAACGTGCCTTTCGTGACGGAGAACTCGACGGACAGGCCGTCGTCGCTGCTGCCCAGTTTGACATTGACCTGCGCGCCGCTTGCGGTCGTGACCGTCAGTGCGAACTGGTTGTCGGCGCTCGTTTGCAGCTTGAACTGTTGCAATGCCAGTTCGGCGTCGGTGGCGGGGGCGGCAGACGTTGAGCGCACCACGCTTTGCGAGAAGGACGTGGCCCCCGTCGCGATGGCCGACATCAACGTCGACCCGAGCTGATCGAGACGATTGCCCAGCCAGGAGGTCGACAGGTTGCCCGACATCAGCAGCGAGATGGCGTCCGAGGGCAATTGCCGCCAGTTCAGCGCGGCCCCGTTGGCGACCGGCTGAGTGTAGGTCGGCCAGTTGGCGAGGGGTGGGGTTTGCGTGAGCGTGACGCGCGTCGATTCGGCGACTGTCGAAGCACCCGAGCCGGCGGGAACCGCGCCGGACACCGCGCTCGGACTGGCGGCACGCGACGCAATGTCGCTCGTCGTCAGAGGAATCAGTTTCGTTGCTGTGTTGATAGACGTCATCGGGGGGCGTGTCGTCGAGAGGGTTCTGGTAAGGCTCCGTAAGGAAGGGGGCCAATCCTGTGCATTAACGACCAAAGGTCGCCAATATTTAGTGGCACCCATCAAATTGCACGGGGGCTCGATGGCCATTGCGATGCACGCTCGTCGAACACGGTGCTTGCATCGGCAGCTTCTCCCATGGCATGATGAAACATCAAAAGTTACATGAATATGGAGCTAGCCATGCACCAGGACACCATCGCGATGTTCGACCAGCACGCAGCGACGTACGACCAGACCTGGAGTGCGATGACGCCTTTGCGCGACGCGCTGCAACTGGTGCTCGACAACGTTTTCGCGCCGGTGCCGCCTGAGGCGAACGTCTTGTGTGTCGGTGCGGGGACGGGCGCGGAGATTCTGT
Source organism: Pandoraea oxalativorans (assembly GCF_000972785.3). Lineage (NCBI taxonomy): Bacteria > Pseudomonadati > Pseudomonadota > Betaproteobacteria > Burkholderiales > Burkholderiaceae > Pandoraea > Pandoraea oxalativorans. The sequence goes on along the minus strand of NZ_CP011253.3, from coordinate 2,883,674 downwards.
ATCTGGCCGAGCGCCATCCGGGTTGGAGGTTCACTGCGGTCGAGCCGTCGGGGCCGATGTTGGACGTGTTCCGCGGCAAAGCCGACGCGCAGGGCATTGCGTCGCGCTGTGTCTTCCATCAGGGTTTTCTCGACGCGCTGCCCGAGCGCGAGCCGTTCGACGCCGCGACGTCGATTCTCGTCTCCCAGTTCGTGACCGACCCGGCGGAGCGGCGGGCGTTCTTCCGCGGGATTGCCGACCGGCTGAAGCCGGGGGGCTACCTTGCAAGCGCGGATCTGGCGTGCGACATGACGTCCGAAGCAGGGCGACGGCTGCTGGACGTCTGGTTCGGGATGATGTCGGTGTCGCCCGAGGCGCGCGAGCGGGCGAAGGCCATCTATGGGACGCAGGTGGCTGTCGTGCCGCCGGAGGCGATGGACGACATCATCTGGGAAGGCGGCTTCGACGAACCGGTGCGCTTCTTTCAGAGCGGCCTGATTCACGCGTGGTTCGCGCGTCAGGCGCTGTGAACGAGGGGCGACGATGAGAAGCGACAGCCGACTCTCGCGCATGCTGCACGTGTTGCTGCACATGGCGCGACGCGACGCGCCGTTCACGTCCGAACAGCTCGCGCAGATGCTGCGCACCAATCCCGTTGTGGTCCGACGCACGATGGCGGGGTTACGCGACGCAGGATATGTCCGCTCGGACAAAGGGCACGGGGGCGGTTGGCGCATCGCCTGCGATTTGCACAAGGTGACACTGCTCGACATTCATCGCGCTGTCGGTGGTCCGAACATCTTCGCCATCGGCGTGCAAAGCGATAACCCCGAGTGCGCCGTCGAGCGCGCGGTGAACGCGGCGCTCGACGGGGCGTTGCGCGAGGCGGAGGCGATCCTGATCGCAAGGCTCGGTGCCGTGTCGCTCGCCGATCTGGCGCAGGACTTCGGTGCGCTGTGCTTACAGCACGAGGTGGCGGTGCATTAAGCGTTCGATGGGCCGTGCGAGACTGGAATCCGGACCTATTCGTCGGTTTTCAGACGTGGCGAGACGCGTCTGCGGTCTCGCCACTAAAGGGTTCAAACCGACGAAATGGGCGCTTTTTCGACCGACTTACGACGGTCGTGCCGCCAACTGCGCCTTGATGGCCGCTTCCGTCTTGTCGTAATCGCCCTCGCCGAAGTGGGTGTAGACGATCTTGCCCGACTTGTCGACGAGATAGAACGCGGGCCAGTAGAGGTTGTCGTAGGCCTTCCATGTGGCATAGCGATTGTCCTGTGCCACCGGGTACGTGATGCCTGCACGGCGTACGGCGTCCTGCACATTCTTGGTGTCGCGCTCATAGGCGTATTCCGGCGTGTGCACTCCGACCACGACCAGTCCCTGATCCTTGTACTTTTCGTACCACTGTTTCACGTACGGCGTGGTGTGGATGCAGTTGATGCATGAGTACGTCCAGAAATCGACCAGCACGACCTTGCCGCGCAGTTGCGACAGTGTGAGCGGCTGGCTGTTGATCCAGTTGTCGATGCCGGTGAACTCGGGCGCGGTGCCGCCGGAGATCGGTCGGGCTTGCGACGGTGCGTAAGCGGTAAGGCCGGTGAGGGCGAGGGCGACGAAGGCACTTCTGAGTAGCGTCAGCATGGCGGTTCTTCTCCTGTGAACAGTGCAACGGTTTTGGTGAGTCGGTCACCGTATTTCACTGTCCGCGCGTATCTGCCGTGTGTGCAAAAAGCCGCATTTCGGCAATGTCGTGTATCGCAGCGCAGCCCAGATACATTGAGATACAAACCGGGATAACGGGCGCGGGCGGTTGCGCTATAAAGCTCTCAACGACCGTGCCGCCGGCGCGGGCTTATCCGGGAGTCGATCCATGTCCGAAACGTTGCAAGGTTCCTGCCACTGTGGCGCCGTCCGATTTGAAGTCGTCACGCCAATCGAGCCGGCCGCGCGTTGTAATTGCAGCCTGTGCCGTCGCAAGGGGGCGCTGATGACGCCTGCGTTCCCGCAAGCCAATCTGCGCATTCTCTCCGGTGCGCACGACCTGACCTGCTATCAGTTCAATACGCGTGTGGCAAAGCACTACTTCTGCAAGCACTGCGGCATCTATCCGTTCCATGAGACACGCACCATGCCGGGCATGTTGCGCGCGAACATCGGTTGTCTTGATGGCGTCGATCCGTACGCGCTGGAAGCTTCCGTGGGCGACGGTCAAAAGCTCTCCGTGGTGGGGGACGCATGAGACGTCTGCTGAGTGTGCTGGCGTTTCTGGCGGGTGGCCTGACGACGGAAGCCGTCCACCCGCTGCAATGCGATCTGGCCCCGGCGAGCCGCCGCGTGCTGCCGGAGACGGAGCGGGCACGGCGTCGCAAAACGCCCGATGTGGCGGGCGCTGGCGGTGGCCGTGAACGTGGGGAGTCGTCGCTATAATCGTTCACATGGAAAAAATCGATCATGTGCTGATCGTCGACGACGATCGCGGGATTCGGGAGTTGCTCGCCGACTACCTCGAAAAGAACGGCATGCGTGTGAGCGTAGCCGCCAACGGACGTGAGATGCGCGCGGTGCTTGCCGACGGTGCACCCGATCTCATCGTGCTCGACCTGATGCTGCCCGGCGACGACGGCCTGGTGCTGTGCCGCGAGCTTCGGGCGGGCAAGTTCAGGGCGGTGCCGGTACTTATGCTCACGGCGCGCAGCGAAGAGACCGACCGCATCGTCGGCCTCGAAATGGGCGCAGACGATTACCTGGCCAAGCCGTTCCCCGTGCGTGAGTTGCTGGCGCGCATCAAGTCGGTGCTGCGTCGCACGCGCATGTTGCCGCCGGGTATGCAGGTCACGGAGACGGCCGAGATTCTCAGCTTCGGCGAATGGCAGCTCGACACGACAGCGCGCCACCTGCTCGATACCGACGGCACGCAGGTCGCGCTCAGCGGCGCGGAGTATCGCCTGCTGCGCGTACTGCTCGATCATCCGCAACGCGTGCTCACGCGCGACCAGTTGCTCAATCTCACGCAGGGCAGGCAGGCCGACGCCTTCGACCGGTCCATCGATCTGCTCATCAGCCGGTTGCGCCAGCGCTTGCGCGACGGCGCGCGTGAGCCTCGCTACATCAAGACGCTGCGCAACGAAGGCTATGTGTTCTGCTCGGCTGTCACCGTCGTCGCCGCGCCCGAATGACTCCCACCCTGACACAAGGCCCCGCTCCCGGGGCGTTCCAATGGCACTGGCCGCGCTCACTGTTCGCGCGGCTCGCGCTCATTCTCTTCGTGGGACTGGCGCTCGCGCAGGCCCTCTCGTTCTGGCTCACCATGACCGAGCGCAATCGCGTGACGTCGAACATGATGAGCGTGTATATCGAGAGCGAAGTCGCCAGTTCCGTCGCGTTGCTCGACCATCTGCCGGCCGCCGAGCGGGCGCAGTGGTTACCGCGTCTGGCGCGTCGCAGCTATCGGTTCGAACTCGGCACCGGTGCGGCAGGTGGCAAGCCCGATGCGGGCGCGGCCGCACAGGTCGCGCGCGTCATCGAGGATGCCATCGGTGTGTCGTATCCCGTGACGGTCAATAGCGTGCCTGGCGACCCGGATCGGCTTCAGGCGCACTTGCGCCTGCGCGACGGCTCGCCGCTGACCATCGATGTCTTCCCCACGCCGACCTTGCCGCTTTCGGGCTGGCTGCCTGCGATGCTGGTTCTGCAACTGGTGCTGATCGCCGGGTGCTGCTGGCTGGCGGTGCGTGTCGCGACGCGTCCGCTCAATGCGCTGGCGAAGGCTGCCGATACGTTGGGGCCGGATTTGCGGGCGGAACGTCTGAGCGAAGACGGCCCGTCGGAAGTGGCGCGCGCCGCGCGGGCGTTCAATGCCATGCAGGATCGTATCGGCGGCTACATGACCGAGCGCATGCAGATTCTCGCGGCCATCTCCCACGACCTGCAGACGCCGATCACGCGCATGCGTCTGCGCGTGGACACGATGGAGGACGAAAGCTCGGCGGTGCGTCTGCAACAGGATCTGAAGGAGATGGAGTCGCTGGTCAAGGAAGGCGTGACGTATGCCCGAACGCTGCACGGGGCGTCCGAAGCGCCTTGCAAGGTGGATCTCGATTCGTTGCTGGATAGTCTTGTCTGCGATTACGTGGACGCGGGGCCGCCCGTCACGCTGACGGGGCAGGTGGGACAACCGATCGTGACGCGTCCACAGGCGTTGCGCCGCATTGTGGGCAACCTGGTGGACAACGCACTCAAGTACGGCAGCGAGGCGCGTCTCGACGTGATGCGGCGTGCCGGACGGATCGATGTGATCGTGACCGATCGCGGTCCGGGCATTCCGGAAGACATGCTAGAAGCGGTCTTCGCGCCGTTCGTGCGCGTGGAGACGTCGCGCAACCGTCACACCGGCGGCACGGGGCTGGGGCTGGCAATTGCACGTCAGTTGGCGCAGGCGATGGACGCGACGCTCACGTTGCGCAATCGCGAGGGCGGCGGGTTGGAGGCGCGGCTGTCGCTCAAGGCATAAGCCGGAACGACGGAATCGATGGTCGCTTTGTATCGGAGTTTGTCTGGGCGCGTCGCAGGTACTTACGATTGCACTGGGCGCTATATTGGACAAATCCCGGATACCTCCGGAGGGTCTAATGGTTTCAACGGCGGGGCAACAGAAACGCACCGCGCGTTACCTAACCTTTACATCCTCTGGAGTTACACCATGAAAGCCCTTCTGATCGCTGTTTCGCTCGCTACCCTCGGCACCGCTGGCGTCGCTTACGCCGCAGGCACCGATGAAATCCTGACCAGCACCGGCAACTCGTTGTCCGCTGCTGACTGGACGCCGGACAACGGTCCGACGCTCACCACGGCGCAAGTGCAGGCGCAATTGAAGAGCGCCGAAGCGTCGGGCCAGATCGACCACCTGAACATGACGCTGTACAAGGGTGCATGAAGCGCATCGACAGGCGATGCGGGGCGCAAACGCCCGGCATTGCCGCAGACGTGTCCAAGCGGGTTGGGTTCAGCATCAAGCAGACCTCAGCCCGTTTTGCTTTAGGGGGCGTTGTCGCAGCCTCAGTGAGACGACACATAGATCCCATCGGCGAACGCTTCGGGAAGCGCAAAGCGCTCGCGCATGCGTCTCGTTTCGGCGGCGGGTGTCAGACCGAATAGCCGCTTGAACTCCCGGCTGAATTGAGATGGACTCGTGTAACCGACGGCATGGCTTGCCGCCTCGGCCGTCAGGTCCTGACGCACCATCAACAGCCTTGCCTGACGCAGACGTGTCGACTTCACGTATTGCATCGGCGAGACCTGCGTAATCGTCTTGAAATGACTGTGGAAGCTAGGCACGCTCATGCCTGCCTCGTCTGCAAGCTGGCCCACATCGAGCGGCTGGGCATAAGCGGCATGAATCAACCGCAGCGACCGGCCGATCCGGGCGAACTGTCCCCGCATCGATAGCGCCTCGCGCATCGCGCCGCCTTGCGCCCCGGTGAGTACCCGGAAGTAGAGCTCACGCAGCAGACCGTGCCCGAGGACGGCGGCTTCGAGGGGATCGCTCATCGCTTCGAGAAAGCGGAGTACGGACGTTTGCATCCGTTCGTCCATTGGCGTGGACATCATGCTTTGCGGTGCAGCCTGATGCACGGCTACGCCTTCGCGGTCGATCTGCGACGCCAGTTCTGCGGCCAGCGTGAAATCCAGATGCAGATAGAGCGCCAGCAGCGGCCGCTCGCGCGTCGCGTCCGTCTCCATGCTGAAAGGGACGGGGACGGAGACCGCCAGATAGTGGTCTTCGTCGTACTCGTACAACTGCTCACCGAAATATCCCCGCTTGCGCCCCTGACACACGATGACGATACCCGGGTCGTACAGGACCGGTGTGCGCGACAGCGCCCGGTCCGAGCGCAGGATACGGACGCTGGGCAACGCTGTCAGGTTGTAGCCCTCGGCGGGCGCGAGGTCTCGTAACAGCGCAATCGTGCGCGAGCGCACGTCTGTGCCCGCCGCTGGCAGTTTATGCGCAGATATCTTCGACTTCATAGTTTTAGGCAAGAAAATCAGCGAATTTCGACTTAAACGTCGATTTCAACGAGACTAGTATGCACCCATCGATTAACGTTTGGGAGCGGCAACGATGTCATCAGGAAAGATCTTGCTCATTACGGGCGTGAGTAGCGGCTTCGGTCGTGCGCTGGCACAGGAAGCGCTGGCGGCGGGACACAAAGTCGTTGGGACGGTGCGCAACGCGCAGGCGAAGCGTGACTTCGAATCGCTGTCGCCGTCATCGGCGTTCGGTCGTCTGCTCGATGTCACCGACTTCGACGCCATCGACGCTGTGGTGGCGGAGATCGAGGCCAACGTCGGCCCCGTCGATGTGCTGATCAACAACGCCGGTTACGGGCACGAGGGCATCATGGAGGAATCGCCGCTATCCGAGATGCGCCGACAGTTCGACGTGAACGTCTTCGGCGCGGTGGCGATGATGAAGGCGGTGCTGCCGTTCATGCGCGAGCGTCGGCGCGGGCACATTCTGAACGTTACGTCGATGGGCGGGCACATCACGATGCCGGGCATCACTTATTACTGCGGCAGTAAGTTCGCGCTGGAAGGGATTTCGTCGAGTCTCGGCAAAGAGGTCAAGCCGTTCGGCATTGCCGTGACGGCCGTTGCTCCGGGCTCGTTCCGAACGGACTGGGCGGGACGTTCGATGGCGCGCACGCCGCGCTCGATCCCGGACTACGACGCCAGTTTCGATCCGGTGCGGCGCGCCCGCGAGGAGAAGAGCGGAAAGCAGCTTGGCGACCCGGTGAAGGCCGCTCGCGCCATGCTCGCAGCCATCGACTCGGCACATCCGCCCGCGCACCTGTTGCTCGGTAGCGATGCGCTCAAACTCGTCCGGGAAAATCTGACGGCGTTGGAATACGAGTTCAGCCAATGGGAGACGCTCACGCGCTCAACGGATGGTTGAAGTGGAATCGATGCGGATGAAGCGCAAAGAGCGGGTTGCTAATCGGCCCGCGCGATGCGAAAACACCTTAGGGTGTCGCAAAAGCGCGGGTCGGCGATCGACGTTGCTCAGAGCAGGTCGGCGATCTGCGGATGGAATTTGACCGGATCGAAGACGGTGACGCGATAGTCGGCGAGACCGTGAATGCGGAACGGGTCTTGCTCGATGAGCGCGTCGAGTTCGTCACGCGACACCTTGCCGGAGACGATGAAGACGCCGCCGTTACGCGGCTCTTTCGGTCCGGAGGCGATGAAGATTCCGCGCTCGTACTGTGTGGAGAGGAACGCGCGATGCGCCTGCAACTGCGCATCGATGGCGTTCAGCGGTTGAATGTAGGTCAGTTCGACGATGTACATCAGGGTAGTCCCATCAGGAAAACGCGGCGATTGCCGCTTGAACGGCAGTTTAGCAATTCACCTGTCGACGCGTGCGGCACGTCGATCAATGGGCGCTGACCGGTGTTTCGTGCAGATGCCGCCAAACGATAGGTCCGTCTGTCTCGCGTTCGAACACCGCGGTTGAGCGACGCACCGTCGTATGGCCTTCACCATCGGTTTGTGTTTCGCGGTACGCCACCACGCCGCCTGTCGCTGCGAATGCGGGGGCGCTGGGAAATGCGGCGTGGGCTCATCGCTCCAGCCCGGCACGGTGCTTCTGATATTGGATAGCGGAGACGATGGCCACGCGCCGGATCGGTTCGGGCGGCAGCCACGTCGGCCGCTCGAAGCCTAGCGCGTCCGCCAACTCGGGCGACTGCTGGCCGCAGGCCATCTCGCCGAGCAGCTTGCCGAACATGCTGCCCTTGAGCACGCCCGCGCCGTTACAGCCGAGCGAGGCGAACAGGCCTTGCCGGACCTCACCGAAGTACAGCGCGCCGTTGCGGGTGAGCGCCGTCACACCGCCCCACACGTGCTCGAACTTGTGCGAGGCCATCTGCGGATAGCGGCGCTGATAGGCGTCGGTGAGCATGGCGTTGACGTCGCCTAGCGGACGCTCCTTCTCGTACGAGTAGGCGCTGCGCACGACGAACCGGCCGCCGAGCGTTTTGCGCAACGTCGTCCCCAAACGGTTCGCGGGGATCACGCCCCATTCGGCCGCCGGACCGAGCTTGGCCAGTTCGTCGGCGGAAAGCACGGGCGTCATCGCCGCATACGTGTAGATCGTGAAGACGCGATCGCGCGCGAGCCCCAGCTTGCTGGCAAAGCCGTTGTTGGCGACGATGACCTGGCCGGCGCGCAGTTGCGTGGTCGCTGTCGTCACCGTGAAAGGACCCGTGCCGTCGAGCGACACGACGGGCTCGTTTTCCCACAGACGAACATTCGCCGGCAGGCTGTCGGCGAGTCCGCGTACGAGGGCGGCCGGTTGCACGAAGACGTTGTTGTCCGAGTGGTAGCCGTAGCCGTAGTAGTCGGTGCCGATCTCGCGGCGCAGGGCGTCGCGCGACAACTCACGGTAAGGCACCCCCCACTCGCGGTACTGCGCGAGCGTGTCGCGCAGGCGTTGCTCGCCGTCGGGCGTAGCGGCTGCATGGTACTTGCCGACCGGGTTCCATCCGCAATCGATGCCGTACGTCGTCACCAGTTCGTGCAACCATTTCAGACCGAGGTCGTACAGGCGGATCTGCTTGCGGGCGACCTCGACCGGGCTACCGTGGCCGCCCATGCCGGTGTTATGGGGCAGGTTGATGAGAAAGCCCGAGTTACGTCCTGCAGAACCATTGCCGACGGTGGTGGCGTCGATCACGAGCACCGTGGCGTCCGGGCGGAGTTCCGCTACGCGACGTGCCGCCGCCAGCCCGGTGAAGCCCGCACCGATGACGATGACGTCGAAGCTGCGCGCGACCGGCGCTTGCGTGTGGGGCACGCGAGACGGCAGCAGTGCGTTCCAGCCTGCGCCCGCCTGATAGGCGGGGAAAGTACCCCGCGAAGCGCGGGAGGAAGTGACTTGATTGGACATGACGAGTGAATTGCGGGGGCTTGCGAAACGTTGCTGAGGTAGTGAAGCGTTATGCCGCCTGACTCTCCAGGCTGCGCATGACTTCGGTTTGCACCGTGTTCCAGATTTGCGATTTGAGTTCGTTGTAGCGCGGCGAGAGTTGCACTTGTGCGTCGCGAGGCATCGGGAGATCGTTCGTCAGATCGCAGGCCACGCGACCCGGGCGAGCGCTCATGATCACCATGCGCGTCGAGAGCATCAGCGCTTCGTCGATGGAGTGCGTGATGAAGACGATGGTCTTGCCGCTCTTCTGATAGATCTGGAGCAGTTCTTCCTGCAACACCTGACGCGTCATGGCGTCGAGCGCTGCGAACGGTTCGTCGAGCAGAATCACGTCCGGATCGTTCGCGAGCACACGTGCAATCGACACGCGCTGACGCATGCCGCCAGAGAGCGCCTTCGGGTAGCGGTCCTCAAAACCTTTGAGGCCGACCATGTCGATATAGCGTCGTGCGGTCGCATAGCGCGTGGTCTTGTCGATGCCTTTCATCTTCAGGCCGAACGCCACGTTATCGAGCACGCTCAGCCAGGGGAACAGCGCGTACTGCTGGAAGACCATGCCGCAATGCGGGTCGATGCCCCTCACTTCGCGGCCGTTCACACGGATACGGCCCGTCGTTGGCGCGTCGAAACCGGTGATCAGATTGAGCAGAGTCGACTTGCCGCAGCCGGACGCGCCGAGCAGCACCACGAACTCGCCGCGGGCGATGTTCATGTCGACGCGCTCCAGCGCCTGAAAGTCGCCGTACCGCTTCGATACGCCTTCGATGGCGATCATCGTGTCGGACGGCGTGCCGTTGCCATGATCTGCGGCGCGAGCGCCAGCGAGGGAATCGATGCGATCGTTCATGCTTGCCACCTCAACACCTTGCGCTCGATAGCGCGAAATACGATATCCGTCACGAGCACCGTGACGCTGATCATCACCATGCCGAGCACCACGACTTCCGTCTGGAAGAACTCCTTGCCGTTCATGATGAGAAAGCCCAGTCCTTCGCGTGCGGCGACCAGTTCGGCCGAGATCACACACGTCCACGAGAGGCCCAGAATGATCTTCATCCCGGAGAGGATCTGCGGCAGGCTCGCGGGCAGGATCACCTCGCGCATGACTTGCCAGTTGCTCGCGCCGAGGTTCTTCGCGGCGCGCACCAGCAGCGGATCGACGCTCCGCGTGGCTTCGATCACGTAGACCAGCGCCGGGGCGAACGTCCCCATGAACACGATGCTGTACTTTTGCGTCTCCGAGATACCGAACCACAGCAGCGAGAGCGGAATCCAGCTCATCGACGGTAGCGGGCGCAGGAAGGACAGGATCGGGTCGAACGCGGCGCGTGCATAGCTCGACGTACCCAGCACGATCCCCAGCGGAATGGCCACGACCGTGGCGGCAATGAAACCGGTCATCACGCGACGCGTGGAGGCGAGCACGTTCGAGAGCAGCGTGCCATCGCTCAGCATCGCGACGATGCGCTCACCGACCGCCGAGGGCGGCGGCAGAAACAGTGGGTCGATGACCCCGGTGCGGCAGGCTGCTTCCCACGCCAGCAGGAAGACGACCACGGACGCAAATCCCACACTCAGCAGCGTGGCGCGGGACGGTTGACGATGATTCACAATCAGACTCCTCAGGCGGATGCCGGTACGTGTCGGGGGTGCAGAAGGGGGGGCGTACCGGCACGCGGATGCTTACAGATACGACGTGTTGATCCACTGGCGCACGGCGGGCGCCTTGTCGATCTGCTTGTACGTCACGAGCATTTCGGCCAGACGCTGGAGGCCGTCGACATAGTTGCCCGGCGACTTGAGCAACTGCGTCTGTTGCGCGAGGCTGTACCACTCCGCGCCCTTGATCGTCTCGATCTGGTCGAGCGCCGACATGCCAGTGAGGCCGATCAGCGTGCGTGCGGCTTCATCGGGCTTGTCGCGCAGGGTCTGGCAGGCGTCGAAATAGACCTTCAGGTACTTGCGCACCACGTCCGCGTTCTTTTCCGCCCATGCATTGCGAACGATCAGGACGTCCGGCCCTGGCGTCACGTTGTACTTCTTGTAGAGAGAGAACTGCGTGTCGTCGGCGAGCAGCTTCATGCCCGTCATCGCGCGGATGCGGTTGAACTGCGGCGTCCAGGCGGCTGCGGCGTCGATCTGCCCCGACTGAATGGCGCCGGGAATTTCCGGGGCGGGGACGTTGAGCACCGTGACGTCATTCGACAGACCGGCACTGCCCAGCAGATCCAGTACCAGCAAATGCGCGCTCGACGCAAACGTCACGCCCAGCTTCTTGCCTTTGAGGTCCTGAAGGGAGTTCACCCCGTCACGCACGAACAGGCCTTCGACGCGTCCGAAGCTCTCCGGCACGGCCACGATAGAGAAATGCTTCGAGCCGCGTGCCATCAGCGCGAGCGCCGAGACGATCCCCGTACAGGCGATGTCGATGCCGCCTGAGAGCACGGCGCTCATGCGGGCCGACGACGTGCCGAACGATTGCCATTGCTGATCGATACCAGCGGCGCTCAGTGCACCCGACTTCATGGCGAGATAAGCGGGATAGTGGCCGAGCCATGCCGAGCCGCCGTACTGGAGCGTGGTGGCGTCGGCGGCGCGGGCGAAGCCCGACAGCGACAGACCGCCGACGGCGGCAGCAGCAGGCAGCGCCGAGAGTGCGGCGCTCGTGTGGAGGAATTTGCGTCGTGAGAGGTTCATGCGTGTCTCCTTTGTAGGCTATGTGTTATTCGCGTTGAACGGTGGGCGCGCTTCAGGTGAGGTTCGGTGTGGAATTCATCTGGCCCGGCGCCCCGGGCGGTGGTTCAGCACAGCGCCAGCCGCTCGCCCAGCCAGGGCATCAGGCGGCGCAGTTCGGGGAAGGCTTCCTGCGCGAGCGCGAGACGTCCGGCGAGAAAGCACTGCGAGGCCATCTCCGAGACCTCGCCTTCGCGCGAGACTTGGTAGATCGTTCGCGAGAGTGCGGGACCCGGCAGCGGCAAGGCGGCGACTTGCGAGAGCGAAGCGCGGCCTTGCAGCAGACAAAGTGGCGTGGCGATCGTGAAACCGACCTCGGCAGCGACCATCGACATCACCACGTCCGACGTATCGATTTCGAGGTGCATGCGTGGCGAGTGTCCGGAGCGGCGCAGGTGACGCTCGATCACCGCGCCGAAGTGGGAGCGTCCGGAAAAGCGAATCAGGGGCATCGACCGGATCAGTTCGCTGAGATCGGCGTTCGCAAGCTCGGCCTCGCGCGCCTTCGGCACCACGACAATGAACGGCTCGGTAAAAATCGGACGGCGCACGAGGCGTTCCATGTCGTGCATCGGATCGCTGGTGACGATCAGATCGAGTTGGCGGGCGAGGAGCGCTTGCGCGTGACCGTTAGCGAGACCGGACCAAAGAAGCAGCTCGCTGGTGCTCCCTGACATCTGCCTGACGATGGAGGGGCCGACGGTGGCGGCGAAGGAGTCGATCATGCCCACGCGTACAGCGGCGCGGCTGGCGACATCGGCGTCCTGCACCTGAGCGATGAGCCGGTCCATATCGTCCACGATTTGGCGGGCGTGACGCGAGAGCGCGAGGCCGGCGGGCGTGAGTTTAAGGGGGCGGCGTGACCGGTCGAGCACACGGGTGCCGACGGTTTGCTCGATCTGTGCGATGGCTTGGGAGATGGCGGACTGGGTGACGCCGAGGGTTTCGGCGGCGCCAGAGAGACTGCCGGCGCTGGCGACGGCTTCGAAGATCCGGAGTGATCGGACGTCGAGGTCTGCGCGTTTTTTCATCGGCGTGTCTCCATTCGTGGCGGCGGGTATCAGGGAGTGAGAAGGACTTTCCTGGGGCGCCGCGATGAATCGGTATAAGAATTTCTGGCGATTGTAGGGATATGGTGGGCTAAAACAAAACAAAGTTAAGAAAAACTAATACTTTGTATTAGAGGCTGAGAATTCGAAGCCTGTGGAGGGGGAAACCGAGGGTATCGGTCTCAGCGGAAGAAATCTGTGAGAGGAGGGGGAAAGGGAAACCGGAAAAAGAAAAAGGGAAAGGGGGGGAGGTTTCGGTTGAGGGACTGATGGTGATGAGAGGGACGGACCGGTGCCCCCTTCTGAATCGAGTTGGGTTTGTGTCTGAGAGGCGGAAGGGGGCAGCGGTCCGTCGGACTGCGGGAGGAGGAAGCGGGTCAGGCGGGTGAGGCGCGTCAGGCGGGTGAGGCAAAAGCTGAGCGCCGAGGCATGCGACAACGCCTCGGCGGTTGACATCAGAAAGCCGAGTCAGAACAACCGATAAGCCAAACGCGCTGCCACGCGTGCGCCGGTGCCTTGTGCATCGAAGCGCGGGTTGTACTCGGCGAGATCGGCCACGCGGAGTTTGCCGGAGCGGCGAACGTGGGTGACGATGGCTTCGATGACGGAGATCGGCACGCCATAGGCCGCCGGGGCCGAGACACCGGGCATGACGGGGGCGGGGAGCACGTCGAGATCGATGGTGAGGTAGACATGGCTGACGTCGGCAATCAGTGCGTCGATCTGTGCGAGACGCTCGTCGAGATGACGGTCCTGCATCTCGGTGTCTTCGACGTACGTCGCTTTTAACGCCTTGGCGCGTTCGAACAGCGACGCCGTATTGCTCAGGCGGCTGACCCCGAGACAGGCATAGTCGAACGGAAGTCCCGCAGCCTCGCAAGCTTGAGCGATCTGATCGAACGGCGTGCCCGACGTACCGGGTCGTGCTGTGCGTAAGTCGAAATGCGCATCGAGGTTCAGGATCAGTACTCGCGAACGGTCGCCCTGCGCGTCGAGGTGGGCGCGCAGGCCCTGCCACGTTCCCCACGCAATCTCGTGTCCACCGCCAAGCACCACCGGTTGTGCACCGGCGTCGAGTTGTCGGTGCACGGCGTCGGCGAGGGCCTGTTGAGCGGCTTCGAGGGCGTCGCCGTCGCAGACCACGTCGCCTGCGTCATACAGACAGGCGATGTCGTGCGCGGGCAGATTCGCCAATGCACGACGAATTGCAAGCGGGCCTTCGGCGGCACCGATGCGGCCCTGATTGCGTTTGACGCCGGCGTCGCTCGCGAACCCGAGTAATACGGGCGCGCCGCGCGCCGGGGCATCCGTCAGCGCATCGATCTCGCGCACGACATTAAAGAGACGGCGCGTGTCGCCGCGCTCGCCGACGTCCGTACGACCGTGCCAGACCGGCGTGTCGCCGGAGACCGGTTTCAATTGCGTTGCCATGAAGATGTCTCCAGTTCGCGGACGCTCAGCGCGTCGACAAATCGCGCCACTCGCCGTTGCGCACCGTGCGGGAGGGCAGCTCCCCGCCCAGCCAGTACGCCAGCTCCGCCGGACGCTCGATGTCCCACGCCACGAAGTCCGCCGCCTTGCCCGCTTCGATCGTGCCGTGCGTATCGAGCATGCCGAGCGCCTTGGCTGCGTTACGCGTCACGCCAGCCAGGGCTTCTTCCGGCGTCAGCCCGAAAAGCGTGCAGGCCATGTTCAGCATCAGACGCAGCGACAGGGCAGGCGACGTGCCCGGATTCAGATCCGAGGCCACCGCAATATCGACGCCGTGATGTCGCAGCAAGTCCACCGGCGGACGACGCGTCTCCTGCAACATATGGAACGCGCCCGGCAGCAGCACGGCGACCGTACCCGCGCGCCCCATCGCGGCAGCGTCTTCGGGCGTCATGTACTCCAAATGGTCGGCCGACAATGCGCCCAGCTCTGCGGCCATGCTCGAACCACCGAGCGGCGACAACTGCTCCGCATGCAGCTTCACCGGCAGCTTCAGCTTTTGAGCGCGAAGCAGCACACGCATCACCTGCGCCGGTGAGAACGCAATCGTTTCGCAGAAGGCATCGACCGCATCGACCAGATGCTCTTGCGCGAGCGTCGGCAGGATTTCGGAGCAGACGTAATTCACGTACTCGTCCGCCTTGCCTGCGAACTCCGACGGTACCGTGTGGGCGGCCAGACACGTCGTCTTCACCGTGACCGGCAGCGTCTCGCCGAGACGACGTGCCACGCGCAGCATCTTGCGTTCGCTGTTCAGATCCAGCCCATAGCCGGACTTGATCTCGACGGTGGTCACGCCGTCGCGCATCAGCGAGACCAAACGCTTGCGGGCGGATTCGTAGAGGGCATCCTCCGTGGCGTCGCGGGTGTGACGCACCGTGTGCTTGATGCCGCCCCCGGCCGCCGAAATCTCCGCGTAACTCACACCTTGCAACCGCTGCTCGAACTCGAGACTGCGGTTGCCGCCAAACACCAGATGCGTATGGCAATCGATCAGGCCGGGCGTGACCCACGCGCCCTGAAGATCGACGCATTCATCCGCGCCGGAAGCCGAGCGCTCGCCACGCGGACCCACCCATTCGATCTGCTTGCCGCGCGTGACGATCACGGCGTCTTCGATAGCGTTGTAGCGGCCGTCGCGCATCGTCGCGACATGGCAGTGCTTCCAGTAGGTACGTTTCATGTGAGGCTTATTCCAGACTCATACGGTTGCGTAATTGCGCTTCCTTGGGTTTGACACCGAATTGATACGCCACCGACATCAGCACGATCCAGCCTGCACCGACGTAGAGCGCGACGCGCGTGTCTTCCCGATACCCAAGCACACCGATCACGAAGAGCATGAAGGCGATGGCGACGGCCGGACCCACCGGCCACAGCGGCACCTTGAACTTCAGCGCGGCCACTTCCTGCGCCGACAGACGACGGCGCATCGCCACCTGCGAGAGCAGGATCATCAGCCACACCCAGACCGTCGCGAAGGTGGCGATGGACGCAATGATCAGGAACACGCCTTCCGGAATCAGGTAGTTCAGCACCACGCCGCCTAGCAACGCGAACGTCATCACCAGTACCGTGACCCAGGGCACGCCGTGACGCGAGGTCGCCGAGAACGCGGCCGGGGCCTGACCATGCTCGGCCATGCCGAACATCATGCGTCCCGCGCCGAAGATGTTGCTGTTGATCGCCGAGATCGCCGCCGAAATCACGATCACGTTGAGAATCGCTGCGGCCGACTTGATGCCGAGGCCCGAGAAGATCTGCACGAACGGGCTGCCCTGGCTGCCGATGCCGGTCCACGGGAAGATCGTCATGAGCACACACATCGTGAGCACGTAGAACAGCAGAATTCGAGCGGGTACAGCGTTGATCGCACGCGGAATCACTGTCTCCGGATTCTTCGCTTCGCCGCCCGTAATGCCGATGATCTCGATGCCGCCGTAGGCGAACATCACCACCGCCAGCGACGCCACCAGTCCCCCCCAGCCGTTCGGCAGGAAGCCGCCGTGCGACCAAAGATTGCTGACTGCCGGGGCGTGCTCGCTGTGCAGTTGCACGCCGGTAAAGAGGATGAACCCGCCGCCCACAATCATCGCGACGATGGCGAGAATCTTCACCAGCGCCAGCCAGAACTCCATCTCGCCGTACACCTTGACGTTGCAGAGGTTCAGCCCGCAGATCAGCATCACGATGCCGAGCACCCAGATCCATTGGGGGACGTCCGGAAACCAGAAACCCATGTAAATGCCGAAGGCGGTCACGTCCGCAAGACAGACGATCACCATTTCCAGAATGTAAGTCCAGCCTGTGAGGAAACCGGCCAGCGGCCCAAGGTTATCGCGTGCGTAGCGACCGAACGAGCCCGACACCGGCTGACGAACGACCATTTCGCCGAGGGCACGCATCACCATATAGACGGCGGCGCCGCCCACGATGTACGCAAGAATGACCGCCGGGCCTGCGAGTTGGATGGCCGACGCCGAGCCGTAGAACAGACCGGTGCCAATGGCTGAGCCGAGCGCCAGAAAGCGGATATGCCGCGCGCTCAGATTGCGTTGCAGGTTTTTCAAGCTGTCTCCTGAATGCCTAATGAGCCGGCCCGCGTGCGCGGGCGGCAGGTGAACTCGGGTTGTGCGTGGACCGGTCCGAAGGGCGAACCCATGGACCGGCGAACGAGGGGGCAACCCGGTACGCCACAATGCCGGTGCGCGAATCACGGTTCGTTTCGCCCCGGCAAGGGGCCAATTCAAACGCGGATCAACAGTGACTCAGACGCTCGGCAACGTACCGGCGGGCACAAGTGCGCTCAGTTGTCGTTGCGCAATCAGTTCGCTGGCGCCCTCGATGTCCGGGGCGAAGTAGCGATCCTTATCGTAGAACGGAACCGACCGGCGCAGCAGTGCGCGTGCCTTTTCAAGGGCCGGCGTGGTCTTCACGCCTTCGCGGAAGTCCAGTCCCTGCGCGGCGCTCAGCCATTCGATCGCAATGATGCCCTTGACGTTATCGGCCATCTCCCAAAGCCGCTTACCGGCATTCGGGGCCATCGAGACATGGTCTTCCTGGTTGGCCGAGGTGGGGAGACTATCAACGCTGGCCGGATGTGCCAAGGCTTTGTTGTCGGATGCGAGTGCGGCGGCCGTCACTTGCGCGATCATGAAGCCGGAGTTCACGCCGCCGTTAGCGACGAGAAACGCGGGCAACTGCGACATGTGCTTGTCCATCATCAGCGAGATGCGGCGCTCGCTCAGCGCGCCGATTTCGGCCAGCGCCAGCGCGAGATTGTCGGCCGCCATCGCGACCGGCTCGGCGTGGAAGTTACCCCCGGAGATCACGTCGCCTTGTTCCCAGAAAACGAGCGGGTTGTCCGACACCGCGTTCGCTTCGACGGCGAGGACTTCTGCGGCCTGACGGATCTGCGTGAGACACGCGCCCATCACTTGCGGCTGGCAGCGCAGCGAGTACGGATCCTGCACCTTCTCGCAGTTGGCATGCGACTGGCCGACTTCGCTCGTCTCCCCAAGCAGGTGACGGAACACCGCTGCAGCGTCGATCTGGCCGCGCTGACCGCGTGCCGAGTGGATACGGGCGTCGAACGGCGCACGCGAGCCGAGCATCGCTTCGACCGTCATCGCGCCGCACACGCTCGCGGCGGCGTACATATCTTCCGCTTCGAACAAGCCGCGCAGCGCGTAGGCCGTCGAGACCTGCGTGCCGTTGAGCAGCGCAAGGCCTTCCTTTGCGGCAAGCGTCAGCGGCTCGAGACCGGCGATGGCGAGCGCCTCACGCGCGTTCATCCACTGACCGCGGTAGCGGGCCTGACCTTCGCCGAGGAGCAGCAGCGACATATGGGCGAGCGGCGCGAGGTCGCCCGACGCGCCGACCGAACCCTTGAGCGGAATGCGCGGATAGACTTCGGCGTTCACCAGCGTGACAAGCGCGTCGATCACCTTGCGGCGAATGCCCGAGAAGCCGCGCGCCAGGCTGTTGATCTTCAGGACCATGATCAGACGCACGAGTGCATCGTCGAGCGGCGCGCCTACGCCAGCGGCGTGCGAGAGCACGAGCGAGCGTTGCAGGTTCTCCAGGTCTTCGTGTGCGATGCGCGTGGAGGCGAGCAGACCGAAGCCGGTGTTGATGCCGTAAGCGGTGCGGCCTTCGGCCACGATGGCTTCCACGCAGGCCACGCTCTTATCGATGGCGGCGTACGCCTTCTCATCGAGCGTCACGGTGGTCGGGTTCTGATAGACGTCGCGCAGTTGCGCCAGCGTGAGGGTGCCGGGCGTCACGAACAGTTGTGCCATGGACGGATTTCCTTGATTCGACATATCGGGGGGTGTCTTGTCTTGATATTTACTTTGCGGTGTTCAGCATCGGCAGGTTGAGGCCGTGTTCACGGGCGCAATCGATGGCGATGTCGTACCCGGCGTCGGCGTGGCGCATGACGCCGGTCGCCGGATCGTTGTTCAGCACACGGGCGATGCGTGCGGCTGCGGCATCGGTGCCGTCGCACACGATGACCACCCCGGAGTGTTGCGAGAAGCCCATGCCGACGCCGCCGCCGTGGTGCAGCGAGACCCACGTTGCGCCGCTGGCCGTATTGAGCAGCGCGTTGAGCAGCGGCCAGTCGGAGACAGCGTCCGAGCCGTCGCGCATGGCTTCCGTTTCACGGTTGGGGCTGGCGACCGAGCCGGAATCCAGATGGTCGCGGCCGATCACCACGGGTGCCGAGAGTTCTCCCGAGCGTACCATTTCGTTGAACGCCAGTCCGAGCTTGGCGCGCAGACCCAGTCCCACCCAGCAGATACGCGCCGGGAGGCCCTGGAAGGCGATGCGCTCGCGCGCCATGTCGAGCCAGCGGTGCAGGTGAGCGTCGTCGGGGATCAGTTCCTTGACCTTGGCGTCCGTCTTGTAGATGTCTTGGGGATCGCCCGAGAGCGCAGCCCAACGGAACGGGCCGACACCACGGCAGAACAGCGGACGGATGTACGCGGGCACGAAGCCGGGGAAATCGAACGCGTTCTGCACGCCTTCTTCCTTGGCCATCTGACGGATGTTGTTGCCGTAGTCGAACGTCGGCACGCCCATGGCCTTGAAGTCCAGCATGGCCTTCACGTGAACGGCCATCGATTGCTTGGCGGCCTTCACGACTTCGGCGGGCTTCGAGCGGGCACGTTCGCGGTACTCGTCCCAGGTCCAGCCGACCGGCAGATAGCCGTTGAGCGGGTCGTGCGCGCTGGTCTGGTCGGTGACCATGTCCGGGCGCACGCCGCGACGCACCAGTTCCGGCAGAATCTCGGCCGCGTTGCCGCACAGGGCGATGGAGACGGCCTGACCTTGCGCCGTGTACCGGGCGATGCGGGCGAGGGCGTCGTCGAGATCCTTGGCTTGCTCGTCGACGTAGCGCGTGCGCAGGCGGAAGTCGATGCTCGTCTGCTGGCATTCGATGTTCAGCGAGCATGCACCGGCCAGCGTGGCGGCCAGCGGTTGTGCGCCGCCCATGCCACCCAGACCGGCGGTCAGCACCCAACGGCCCTTGAGGTTGCCGCCGTAGTGCTGACGGCCCGCTTCCACGAAGGTCTCGTACGTGCCTTGCACGATGCCCTGGCTACCGATGTAGATCCAGGAGCCAGCGGTCATCTGGCCGTACATAGCCAGCCCCTTGGCGTCGAGTTCGTTGAAGTGTTCCCAGGTGGCCCAGTGCGGCACCAGATTCGAGTTGGCGATGAGCACGCGCGGCGCGTCGGCATGCGTCTTGAACACGCCGACCGGCTTGCCCGACTGGACGAGCAGCGTTTCGTCGTCGCCCAGCGTCTTGAGCGTCTCGACGATCTTGTCGAAGCATTCCCAGTTGCGGGCAGCGCGGCCGATGCCGCCGTAGACCACGAGCGCGTTCGGATTCTCGGCAACGTCCGGATCGAGATTGTTCATCAGCATGCGAAGCGGGGCTTCGGTGAGCCAGCTTCTGGCATTGAGCTGCGCGCCGCGCGGGGCGCGGATCGTGACGTCGCGATATCGGGTGAATTGGCTCACGGTAAGTCCTCTAGTTCTGAGCAGATGATGACTTGTACAGTATTGTATATACAACCAATCGGGAACTAGGGTTTTCACGAACGCCGAACCCGAGTAGGGCGCTCGTCCGAGGTTGCGTGTCGACGGACTTATGCGTGAGGGCGCGTGACCCGGCGTGATGGCTCGCAATCACGCGCGATCACGTTAGATTACTCGGCGTCGCCGAATCGCCCTTCGAGACGGTGGCGCGAACCCGGATGCAGCAAACGGGCGACGGAGACGACACGCTTACCCGACCACGTCCGACGGCGAATCAGCAGGCAGGGCTCGGTGCGCTGGATTTGCAGCATCTGGGCTTCGTCCGGCGTCGCCGTGACGGCTTCGACCACATGCTCGCCCGAAGTCAGCGGCGAGGTGCGCTGCAGGTAAGCGTTGGGCGTGAGTTTGGTGAAGTCCTGCTCAAGATAGTTCGGCGCGAGCGCAGGATTGACGAAGCGGTCTTCGATCTGCACCGGAATGTTGTCCTGATAGTGGACGATGACCGAATGGAACAGCTTTTCGCGTTCCTGCAATCCCATCGCCAATGCGCGCTCGGGTCCGGCCAGCTCCTCGCGCAGTAGCTTCACTTCGGCGCGGTGGCGATGGCCGTGCTCGGAGATCTCGTCGGCGATGTTGTTGACGGCGAGCAGCGGCGAGTGCGACTTAGGTTCGGCGACGAACGTGCCTACGCCCTGCATGCGCACGAGCCGACCTTCGGCGGTCAGCTCACGCAGCGCGCGATTGACCGTCATACGGCTGACACCGGACTGTTCGACGAGTTCGTTTTCCGACGGCACGCGGTGATGCGGTGGCCAGGCGCCCGTGTCGATCTGACGGCAGATGAACTGCTTGAGCTGTAAATAGCGCGGCGCAGGCCCTTGTTCGTTGAGCGTTTCGGCAGTGGGCTGAGCAGTTTGGCGTGGCACCTTGTTGGCCTCTCCGGTCACGAGTGTGCGGGTGGGGAAAGCCTGAAGGATAAGCCAATCGCCTGCCGGAGACGAGAAAAAGAGATTCATCGTGGTACAAAGATGCCGACGACCGTAGTTTCCCAAGCCCGCGTGGCCTGCGCAACCTGCTCAGCGCGCGGATTGCGCAACGCCTTCATCGCTACGCTGCCGACGCGACCATCCTCTCCCTCTTGAATGCAGTGAGCGCACGTCCCTGCGGCGAGGACGCCGACACGGCCGATCCGGGGACGTCATAGCGTAGGTAGTCGTTCAGAACGGCCATTTGATTTGGGGTCGGCGTGCCTCCACCTGCCGCCAGACCCCACGTGACCACGCCGCCGCCCGCCGGGATGGCAGCAAACGCCTGACTGTTGGCGTACACCGCCCGAATGTCGACCAACTGTGATTGCACCGCCGACGAGTCGCCACCGCGCTCAGCAGCGCCCCACGTTACTACCGTGCCATTTGGCCTGAGCGCTGCGAATGCCACCGCCGTTCCCGTCACCTGAACGAACTTTTCCGACGCATACTCAGGCGGGAGCGAGCCACCATAGCCAGGGAGTCCCCAGCACACGATCTGGCCACCTTCACGGCGCGCGCAGAAGGCGTAATCAATCCCCACGATCTCGACAATGTCGTTGTATTGCTTGATGTGATCAGGCACCTGTCCGCCATAATCACCGCGCCCCCACGCGAGAATCTTGCGCTCGGACGTGAGCACCGCAAACGCACCGAGCGTCGAAGCGGCGATCTCGACAATGTTGCTCGCGCTCTCCACTTCAGTCGAGAGCCTGCCGCCGTTAGTCTGATCCCCCCAGGCCTTAACAACGCCAGTAGTGCGCAACGCGCAAAAGGCGCTGCTGTTGCCGCGCACGCTCGTGTGGGGATATGCCTTGAATGCCGGGGGAATTTCGCCACCGTAGTCCTTTGGCCCCCATGTCAGCAGATGGCCATTGGTTCGCATCGCACAGAATCCCCACCCGTTGGCGAACACGCTTTTCGCATCGCCCACCGCACTCGCCTCAGGCGTCAGCGTGCCGCCGGCGTGGGGATCGCCCCAGGCCAGAAGCTTTCCATCGCGCTTGATGCACGCGAATGACGTGTGACCGCCTGTTAGATGTGCGACGTTGGTCGGCGATGGTGACGTTGCGCCACCAAGGCGCCCATCGCCCCACATCACCACGTTGCCGTTGCTTCGGAGGGCCGCAAACGCGCCGTACGTGTGGTGGATCTCATCAATATCCAGCTCCATGAGGCTCGGCGGAATATACCCGCCATAGTCGACATGACCCCACGCATACGGCTTACCGGTACTGAGCCGCGCGGCGAAGGCGGCAGCCCCGTTGGGCGAGGTATGATTCAGCCCGGAGCCCACCAGATGTAAAGGAAGCACGGACACGGACGCGTTTTCAGTTCTCACGTGAAGCAATCGCCCGGGTTCAGTGTCGAGGAACGACACACCGGACTTCGACGCCACATCACCCTCGTATCGCCACTCGGCCACGAGGTCGTCGCGCGTCGTGGCGCTCAGGGCACGCAGATACCGGCCCGATCCCGACATGCAGAGGCCCAGATCCCCATTGCGGGCGCCAAGGACGATCAAGTCGCCGCCGCTCGACTTGCGATACACCTCATACATCGAGACAGGCGAGGCTTCGGTGTCACCACTTAACGCCCGCCGGATTGTGTAGCGCACAGTGACGACCGTACCGTTACTCTCGACCACCTGGGTCTTCGGCACCTTCCCCCGGCGTCATACTAGTTGTCGCCTCTGAACTTCCTTATTAAGTAGCGTCAGAGGTGTAAGTTGAAAGTGAAACAAACGTATTCTGTCGAGTTCAAGGAGCAAGCGCTGTCGAAGGTCCTGCGGCGTGGGAGCCGCACGGTTGGCGCGGTGGCCGACGAATTGAACGTGAACGTACTGACATTGAGGAAATGGATGAGAGGCGCCGCTGCCGCGAATCGGAGCTCGGGCTCTGCACACGCAAAACGACCGGAAGATTGGTCGCTGGAGGAACGGCTAATGGCCTTGCAGGAGAGCCATGGTCTGGTCGACGAAGCCTTGCATGGCTGGTGCCGGGAGCGCGGCTTGTTTGCGCATCATCTCGCGCAGTGGCGAGCGCAGTTCTGTGCCGCGGGCAGAAACGGTGATAGCCGGCGCGAAAGCGCCCAAGAGGTGCGGGTTCTGAAGCAGGCCAATGTTGAACTGCAGCGCGAGTTGAAGCGCAAGGAGAAGGCGCTGGCTGAGGCTGCGGCGCTACTGGTGCTGCAAAAAAAGTACCGTGCGCTGCTCGGGGACGAGGCCGAATGACGTCGTCTGAGCAGCGCAAAGTATTGATTGGTCTGATCACCGAGGCGACTCGGGCCGGGGCTCGCCAAGCACGCGCGTGCGTCATTCTGGGGCTCAGTGCCCGCACCGTTCAGCGCTGGCAGCGCGGCGAACCTGACGCAGTGGACCGGCGCACATTACGACACCACGAGCCGCGCCATAAGCTTAGCGCCGAGGAGCGCGCCGAGCTTCTGGCGGTGGCGAACTCGGCCGAATTGGGTCATCTGCCGCCCAGCCAGATCGTGCCGCGCTTGGCAGATCAGCAACGCTATATTGCCTCGGAATCGACTTTCTACCGGGTCCTGAAGGCCGAGAAGCAACTCGCCCACCGGCGCAGCGAACGGCCGGCCCAGGCCCATAGCAAGCCCCGTGCGGTGTGCGCGCGTGCGCCGAACCAGTTGTACAGCTGGGACATCACCTATCTGCCGAGCACGGTTCGCGGGCAGTATTTTTATCTGTACCTGTTTCTGGACGTGTTCAGCCGAAAGATCGTTGGTTGGCAGGTCTATGCGCAGGAAAGCAGCGCACTGGCCAGTGAAGTGCTCAAGGACCTGTGTGCGCGCGAAGCGATACCACCCGACCAGGTGATTCTGCATTCGGATAGTAAGAATACGGGTATCAGATGTTTCCGGGCTTCTCGCGGCTTTCAATGAGGGCTGTCCGGCGACTTTTGGTGCCGTAAAGCGTTCCGGGCGACCTGACCCACATTCCGATCGACGTAGTGTCTTTCCCCTGACCTGTCGATCGTCCGGAACCGCCGAGCGGCGAGGTTTCGCCTCGTCGATACGTGTGACTCAAGAAGGGCCTGACGCTCTGTCGCTTTACTGTCTTGTCCAGGTACTCGATGCCGGTGAAATCGCCTCAATCTCATCGGCAACCGGAGCAAGGCTCATGAAAGAAGAACCGGCTATTTCTGGATATCGCAACGTTGTGGGCGGCGTGGATACCCATAAGGACGTGCATGTTGCAGCTGTCGTTGACGAACACGATCGTCTGCTCGGCAGTGAATGCTTCCCTACCACGCGGCATGGCTACAAACAGATGCTGCTCTGGATGCGCTCATTCGGAGAGCTTGCCCGGGTTGGCGTCGAATGCACCGGCTCCTACGGAGCGGGCTTGCTTCGCTACCTTCAACTGGCCCACGTAACGGTGCTTGAGGTCACGGCACCCGACAGGAGCGACCGGCGCAAACGCGGCAAGGACGACACGCTGGACGCTTGCAACGCGGCGCATGCTGCCTTTGCTGGTGTGCGTACAGTCACGCCCAAGACACGCGACGGCATGATTGAATCGCTGCGCGTTCTGAAAGTCTGCCGGAAGACCGCCATCTCCGCGAGGCGCGTTGCATTGCAACTAATTCACAGTACCATCATCAGCGCGCCTGACGAGTTACGCGAATCGCTGCGCAAGATGACACGGATGCAGCTTATTCGAACATTGGCCGCGTGGCGTCCCGATCTGTCTGACTATCGGAGCCTGATCTCTGCCAACCGGATTGCATTAAAATCACTGGGGCGTCGGTATCTCGAGTTGCACGACGAGATCGCCGACCTCGATGTCATGATCGCGGCTCTGGTCGATGAACTCGCCCCCGATCTGGTCTCCCGGTATTCAATTGGCTATGAGTCCGCTTCGCAACTGCTACTGACCGCTGGCGACAACAGCGACCGGCTTCAGTCAGAGGCCAGCTTCGCCGCCCTCTGTGGAGTGAGTCCCGTCCCGGCGTCTTCTGGCAAGGTGACACGACATCGACTGAATCGCGGTGGAGATCGCGCGGCCAACAGCGCCCTGCACATTATCGCCATCGGTCGATTGCGAACCGACGATCGCACAAAAGCCTATGTCGCCAAACGCGTCAGCGAGGGCCACTCAAAGCTTGAAGCGATTCGATGCCTCAAGCGCTATATCGCACGAGAGGTCTTCTACGCCATCCGGCAACGTTACCGCCAGATCGCGCAGACCCAATTTACCTCTTGACCTTTAGAAGGGCGTCAACGGCGGCCCGATGAAAGGTGCGACGATGCTCGCCACCCTCCAGACGCTGGGCGTCATGCACTCGCTCAGCCGCCCGGGCGTGAGCAACGACAACCCTTATTCTGAATCGTTGTTCAAGACCCTAAAGTACCGGCCGACTTACCCGCTGAGGGCATTTGACACCCTGCTCGCCGCACGCACCTGGGTGGGCGCGCTGGTGCGCTGGTATAACGAAGAGCACCGTCACAGCGCGATCCGGTTCGTGACGCCGGCGCAGCGCCATGCCAATCTCGACCAGACCATTTTGGATCGACGAGCAGCGCTTTATGAGGCCGCCCGGCAACGCCACCCGCTGCGCTGGAAAGGCCGCACGCGCAACTGGCAGCGCGTCGATGCTGTGCACCTGAACCCGGATCGCATCGACCACCAGGACGTCGCCGCACAGCGCCGTAGTCAGGAGAGAAAGGCCGCCTGAAATTTATTCGTGGAGGCGACAACTAGCTTGAAAATTTCCGCCTTCATCAGAAGGCTGTTCTCGACATCGGGGGCAGCGATCGTGTGGGACGTCTCGTACTCGGTCGTACCTTGCCAGAGGAGTGTCACCACATCGCCGAGCGCGAACTGCGCGGTAGACGCAATCTCGACACTCGCCCCCTGCGCTGGCACATCGTCGGGATCCAGATTGCCGCCGTCGGCCTCCACCAGCACCACGGCTGGCAGTTCAGGCCGCCTGATCGAGAAGGCCATTGCCGAACCGGTGCCGATCACGACCGCGCTGCGCACCAATTCGTAGGTTGCAACGACGGTACCATCGATGCCTTTCGAGATCGCGTCATAAGGGACCGTGAACCAGATGTCGCCGGTGCCGCCTCCGACAATCTTGGTATCGGTGTGGTCACCCGCATCTTTGGTGCAATCCCATGTCAGGACAATCCGGTCGCCTTGTTGCATGAGGCTGGCGAGCGGCACGATGACCTGCGCGCCGCCCAATACCTGACGGGGATCGAGCTCGCCGTTGCTGAGCGCCGGGATGTTGGGAGGATCCAACGTGGCCACCGCCTCGATCACTTCCACCATCAACACCTCGGACTCCCGATGGCCGGTCGCACTCTCGATGCGATATTTCATTTCCACCGTCTGGCCGACAAACGGCGTGACCTGCAAGCGCGCGAAAGCAGCCTCCAGAGGAACGCCCACGCTGTTCTGGGTCACCTGTATCGTGACCGTCGCGCCACCGTGATCCGCACCTGGCCCCAGATCGACAAAGGCCACGTCGCCTTCGCGCATTCCTTCATAAGACAACACACGGAAGTCGACGAAGTCCGCGACCTCGGCCAGATTGAGCTTGCCGTAGACCACCTGATCCATGACGAGCGCAGGCAACAAGGTCTCGGTAATGGCGACGCGCAGATTCAGAACGTCGGAGTGAATGAGCGTGGCGCCGCGCGTGATCGTGTAGAAGATCTGCACGGTCTGGCCGATCCAGAGATCCACCGTTTCCTTTTGCACGCCGAACCGGAAGTCCATCGGCTTCAGGATGGGGATACTGTCCTCGTAATGATTCCCTCCGCCCTCCCAGAAAAGCCTTATGACGTCACCCACCTGCATGTCCGCATGCTGTGGCACGACAGTGCGTACCCCGCGCACGCCATAGGCATCCTCGGGCAGGTCATCGCCATCGGCTTCTTCCACATAAGGGGCAGGCCAGCGCGTCGGCTTCATGACGTTGAGCACCCTATCTTCCGAGCGGGCCCACAGCACGCCGCCCCTGTGCACTGCGTAATAGACCGTGACCGTCGTCATGTCGAAGAACGACACTTTCTCTTTAGGCACGTACATCTGCACTGGCCGGCCGACCAGATTAGCTGAAATCAGGGCGGCGTCGATCTCCTCGCCTCCGCCGCTGCCCTGCCCGAAGTAGATCCATACCATGTCGCCGGACGTCATACCGGCATACGGCATAACCGTCACAGCGGCGAAGTCGTCGACATCGTCGGGGTTGAGCGTGTCGCCTACGGCTTCTTCGACAATCGGCCTGGGTAACTCGGCCGTCGTATAGGACGGCAACGTGTCATGCGGACGCGGGCTGTAAACGCGCGTGGAGAGATTGTCGTGAGTCTTCATGACGGACCTCCGGACGACCGGCGAAATGAGGGAGGCCCAACACGCGGGGCGACGTGTGGGGTGATCGAAATTGGAAATCGGATACCGCTTCTCCATTTCGCGCTCACAACGCATGCCCGACAACTGTAAACGTTGACAGGTGTCGATACCCACGCTGGATCGTCCGGGGATTTCCGTCCTCAGGGTCAACTGTCGGGTCCGGCAGCCCGCGATGTGCAGAAAAAAGCGGCACGCCTGCACACAGCACGGCTTGAGGCAAGGCCGTGCGAGGGGAGTGCGAAAGCGTGCCCAAGGGTGAGCCGGTCCGTCATGCAACGCCACACCATGTCCACAACGTTGCGTGCCGATCCGGTTCTCGCGAAGTCCCCAAGGTGAGACCAGGGTCGCCCGCCGTGGGGCGGCGGGGGACAGTCCAACGTTACCCTACATCTGCTACGTTGCTACAACGGCGATCCGCTCAGACGCTTAGAACGTTTGACGCACACCCACGCGCACGAACGTCTGCGTCGCCGTGGCGGAGGAGATGCCGTTGCCCACGTCGCCGACCGAAGCCGTCGCCGAGACAACGTTGCCGAAGGTGTCGAGCGTGTTGCCCGACGCCTTCTGATAGCCGACCAGACCGTACAGCGACGTGCGCTTCGACAGGGCGTAGTACGAAGCGAAGTTCACCGTGTGGTACTTCGGACCGCCCGAACCCTTCACGTCGCTGCCTTGCGTGTAGTTGTACGCGGCGGCCAGTCGCAGGGCCGGGGTGAACTGGTAAGCGATGCTCGTGCCGATCGTGTTGAACGTGAAGCTGCTGGCGAACGTCGACAGCGTGCCCGGCGTGTACTGCACATTGCCGTACTGGATGCCGACCTGCGTGGCGCCGAACGTGTAGCTACCGGCGGCCGAGACGATGCGCTGGCTGGCGGCCGAGGCGAAGCCTTCGTTGATCGACGACGAGAACGTGCCGTCATAGGAACCGGACCACGTGCTCGACGACGTGCCATAGGCGTTCGTTGCCTGTAGGTAGCCCACGGCCACGGCGAACGGGCCGCTGGCGTACGAGCCGCCGAAGCCCCACGTGTTCTGGTTCTTCACGCTGCCGGGTTGGCCGCCGAAGCCATAGATCGCGCCGAACTGGAAGCCGGCGTAGTTCGGGCTGGCCCACTTGACCGAGTTGTTCACGCGCGACTGGTTGTCCTGGTTGTCGATGTCGCCCGGGTGTGCACCCATGCCGGTCACGAACGTGCCGGCGCT
Organism: Pandoraea oxalativorans; assembly: GCF_000972785.3. Lineage (NCBI taxonomy): Bacteria > Pseudomonadati > Pseudomonadota > Betaproteobacteria > Burkholderiales > Burkholderiaceae > Pandoraea > Pandoraea oxalativorans. Next base: position 2,854,763 of record NZ_CP011253.3, on the reverse strand, counting down.
GATCGGACCGACGTAGTCGACGATCGGATCGTACTGACGGCCGAACGTGAGCTTGCCGAGCGAGGCGCTTTGCAGACCCATCCACGATTGACGGCCGAACTGACGGCCACCCTGACCCGACGTACCGTTACCGATGTTGAAACCGTTTTCCAGCTGGAAGATGGCTGAATTGCCGCCACCCAGATCTTCCGAACCCTTTAGACCCCAGCGGTCGCCCGACCAGGTGCCGCTCGCGAAGCCCCAGACCGAACCGTTCGTGTAGTTGATCGGTGCGCCGACGCCGCCCTTGGAGTTGGCCGTGCGCTGACCGCTGGCATAACCCACCCCAGCATCGACGATGCCGTACAGGGTCACGCTGCTCTGAGCGTAGACGGGCGCCATGATGCCGGCCATACCGCCAAGGCCGAGTGCAGCGAGAAGAATACGTTTCATAATATTAGTGGTCCTAAATTTATATTGCAGGAACATCACGAAAACGCACCGGCAGTTCCCCGGTGTGGGTCGGTTTTGTCGAACTGCCGGCGTTACTTTCCGGGGTGGTCACCTCCGGGAAGTCCGGTGACGCTCAGCCAGGTGGCCACCGCCACGACCAGTGCGTCGATATCGTCGAAGCGCTCGGTGCCCGGCACGGCCGGGGCGTCGAGGACGGTAAAAACCGGTTTACGCCACTGAAGTCCGAGCGCGATTTCCGAGAGCGTGCCCAGACCGCCACCCACAGCTACGAGACAGATCGACGCGCGCGCAATCAGGGCGTTGCGAGTAATGCCCAGCCCGGTGGGCAGCGCCACGCTCAGGTGGGGATTGGCGTCGTTGGCATGTTCCTCGGGCAGCAGGCCGATCACGATGCCCCCGGCGGCCGACGCCCCGGCGGAAGCGGCTTCCATTACGCCACCCTTGCCGCCGCACACCAGTGCGATACCGGCGGCCGCCAGCGCTTCGCCGATGCGTTGCGCGGCGTAGAGTTGGGCGGGCGAGGCTTCGCGCGGACCGATGAGACCGACGGGCGTCACATGACGCGAGGGGCCTGCCTGTCGGGCTGCGAGTCGATCGAGGGCGTGGCGGGCCACAGCCGACCACTCATTGAGGATGACGCCGTACAAGACACTCTCCGAGAGCGAGCACACCGCTGCACACCGCCATCAAGACGAGCGACAGCGCAGCAGCCTGAGGGAAATCCGTTTGCCCGTCCGACATCTTCAGGAACACGAGCAACGGCAGGATGTTGATCTGAGTACCGGCAAGCGCCAGCGCCGTACCGTACGTCCCGAGCGCAATCGCCGTGACGAGGCACCACGCGGCGGCCAGCGTGGGCCACATTTCGCGCAGGGCGACGTCGACGATCGCGCGCAACGGCGTCGCACCCAAGGTCAGTGCGGCTTCGATGGGACGGCGGTCGAGGTTGGCGATGGTCGGATACACCATCAGCGCCACGCGCGGGATCAGGTAATACGCATAGGCGGCGACGAGTCCGGGCGCGGTGTAGATCAGCGCGCCGAAGCGCACCGGATCTGCGCCGAGCGACGCGAGAGTCATTGTCACGAAGCCGGAACGTCCGAAAGCGAGGATGAAGCCGTAGGCGATCACCAGCCCCGAGAAGGCGAGCGGCACACCCATGGCTGCGAGCCAGAGCCGCCGTCGGCGCGGCGTCTGACGTGCAAGCGTCACGGCGATCAGCGCGCCCACGATCAGCGAGACGGTACCTGCGCCGACGGCCAGTGCCAGCGAGTTGACGAACGCGTCGCGCACCAGCGGATCGAGGGCGATGGCGGAAAACGCAGCGCCATGTCCCTCGAACGCCGCCACGACCAGCGACGCGAGCGGCAAGCCGAAGCCCAGCGCGAGCACCACGGCGGCGGGCAGACCGCCGAAGCGGCGCACCCAGCCGCGCGGCGTGTCTTTCGCATGCAGTGCCGCTGGCGACACGTGGGGATCCGGTGGCTCGACGATGCCGGTCGATGCACGCGCTGACTTCATGGTCTGCGAACTCACTTGGCGAGTGCAGCGGCCGACCACAGACGATCGACTTCAGCCTTCTGCGCAGCGGCGCGCGCGACGTCGAGCGGATGCACCTGCGGGGCGTCCGGCATGCGGGCGCGCATCTCGGGGGTGAGCGGCGTGCCGGGCACGGCCGGGCGCACATAACCCTGCGCGAACAGCGACTGACCGACCGGGCTCATGATGAGGTTCAGCCACAACCTGGCCGCTTCCGGATTGGGGCCGTTCTTCACAAGGCTGATGGCATAGGGCGCCGAGACGCTGGCTTCCTTCGGAATCACGACCTGTGCGGCGTCGCCCATGCCGTCGGTGTACTTGGCCTTCAGGCCGTCGTTCTCGTAACCGATGAGAATCGGGATCTCGCCCTTGACGAACTTGGCGTACGGCGTGGTGCCTTCGACGCGCATCACGTTGCCTGCATCGCGCAATTTGCCGAAGAACTCCGCACCCGGCTTCGGATTGTCGACGTTGCCGCCGAAGGCGTAAGCCGCAGCAAACACGGCGACCTGACCCTGACCCGTCGAGCGCGGATCGAGATACACTACCGAGTTCTTGTACTCGGGCTTGAGCAGGTCGGCCCACGACTGCGGCACGTGCTTGACAAGCTTCGTGTTCACGAGGAACGCGATGTTGAGCGAGTGGATGGTGAACCAGCGACCGTCGTTATCGCGGAAGACCTTCGGCAGCGTGTCGAAGTTGATCGGCTTGAACGGTGCGACAACGTCCTTCTGCACGGCGTCTAGCGCCGAACCTGCGAAGTAGTAAGCGGTGTCCGCTTGCGGACGGCGGCGCGACTTGTCCAGTGCGGTGACGGTCGCGGCGGAGCCGATGTCGTTGTACGTGATCTCGACCTTCGGATAGCGCTTGCGGAATTCGGCGAACAGCGCCTTCCAGTTGGCCCATTCCGGACCGGTGTCGAAGGACACGACCAGACCTTCCTCGGCCGCCTTGGCATACAGCTCGGTTTCGCCCGGATATAGCGGCGCGGCAGCGCTGGTTTGCGCGAGCGCGGAGCCTGCGGTACCCGAGAGCAGTGCAAAGACTGTCGCGAGCGTCGCCAGCGCGGGCAGGGCGCGCGGACGCAGGGAAGCGGCGGGGTGGATCATCGACATAGCTCCGTCTTGGACGTGAATCGGGAAACGTTTGACAGGTTGTGCGGTCATGAGGGCAGGCATCTCACGCCTCCACCGGCGGCAATACGCGCAGATGTGCAGGGTCAAGCGCGATGGCGAACGACGCGGGCGTGCGACTCTCGCCGAGCAGTGGGGTTGTCGCGCCTTCGGGCAGGAAGTCGAATCGGCAGGTCGCGCCGAAGAAGCGCACCGCGCCCGGATGACCGCCGAGGCGGTTGAGGGTGCTCACCGGCGGGTCGCACTGAATGTGTTCGGGGCGCACCAGCAGCGAGACAGTCGTTCCCGGCCGCCATGCGCCGGTCTCGACGTGCAGCTCGGCGAAGCCGGTATCGACCATGCCGGGACGCGTTACACGCGCAGGCAACACCGTCGACAGCCCGGTAAAGCTCGCCACCGTCGCGCACGCCGGCGCGTCGTACAGGCGCTGCGGCGTGTCGATCTGCAGCAGGCGGCCGTTATCGATGACGGCCACGCGATCGGCCATGCTCAGCGCCTCGTCGCGGTCGTGCGTGACGATCAGCGTGGTCGCGCCACTGGCCTGTTGCAGCGCACGGATTTCGTCGCGAAGTTGCTGACGGATACCGGCGTCGAGCGCCGCGAGCGGTTCGTCGAGCAGCAGCACGCGCGGTGAGATGGCAAGCGCGCGGGCGAGCGCCACGCGTTGTTGCTGGCCACCGGAGAGCGACGTCGGACGACGCGTTGCGAACTCGGCCAGCCCGACACGCGTGAGCATGTCGAGGGCCGCACGCTGACGCTCGGACGCCTTGACCCCTTGCATCCGAAGCCCATAAGCGACGTTGTCAATGACGCTCAGATGCGGGAACAGTGCGTATTGCTGGAACACCATACCCACATGACGACGCCAGACCGGCACGCCGCCGACGTCTTCACCGCCGATGGCAATGCGCCCGCGATAGCCATCGAGCAAACCCGCGACGAGGCGCAGCACGGTCGACTTGCCCGAGCCGCTGCGGCCCATCACGGCAAGCAGCTCGCCTTGACGCGCGTGCAAGCTGACGTCGTCAAGGCCGTTGGCCGCGCCTGCGTAGCGGAAGCTGACATTTTCGAGAGTGAGACTCATGAACTGACCTTCTGGCGGGATGCCGCGACAATCGACATGCCGGTTGCGGCAAGCGCGAGCACAAGCAGCACGACGGTGGCGGCGCAGGCGAAGCCGGTCGCACCGTAGAACGCCTGTAGCAAGACGACCGGATAGTTGCGATAGTGGAAACCCGCGATGAGATTGGAAATCTGGAATTCGCCGATGGACAGCGCTGCGACCATCACCAACCCGGCCACCAGGCTATGCGTGAGGTTCGGCACGGCAATTGTCAGGAACTGACGCAGCGGCGATGCGCCCAGCGTGGCCGCGCAATCCTCAAGCCTGGCAATGTCGAGATGCCGTAGATCGGCAAGCAGCGTCTGCGTGAGATAGGGCAGTGTGAGGACGGCGTGCGCCAGCACGAGCAGCCAGAGCGAACCGAGCCACGGCAGCGTGTCGCCGCTGAAGACCGCGATGTAGCCGAAGCCGAGCGTGAGGGCGGGCACGGCGACAGGCAGCAGCGTCACCAGCCGTGCAATCGCTCCGCGGCCGCTGCGTGAGCGATGGTGCAGCGAGTACGCCAGTGGCAGGCCGATCAGTGCAGTCATCGCACAGCAGCTCAGCGCGACGATGAGGCTCGTCGAGAACGCACGGCGAAACGACGGGTCGCCCGCCAGATCGGCGAACCAGTGTCCCGTCACGCCCGTCGGCAATACGGTATTGGTCCACGTCTGGCCGAACGCGCCGATCAGCAGCAACAGCACCGGCAAGCAGAGATAGATCAGAAATAGCGCCGCGACGGCGCGCACGCCCCATATCAGCGGGCCCGCCTTCGCACGCGTTGCGGCATGCGCCGGGTTGTGCCGGGGCGGCACAGTTTGGGCAAGGCGGTCGGCGTGGACGTCGGACATTGGGGAAACCTGAACGGCATACGGTGACAAACTCGCATCGGTCGGCCGGATGTCTTGCAATCCCTTACTGCAAAAGGGCAGACGGGGAGACAGCCGAATCGACGTTGGGCGAGAGTTTCACGGTCTGAAATGTCATTGTCATGAAGAAAACATACGTTTGGGGCATCGTTCTGTGCGAAAACGGAACAGTTGACGCGTCGTCGGAATCGAGTCGGAAGCGATCGCGAACCGCTGTTTTCCACCGGAACCCAACGCCAGCCTGACATTCCCCGATGCGCCATTGCTATCCGAACATCGCCGAACTGCTCGCCTTCACCAGCGCCGCGAGGCACTTGAATTTTTCTCGTGCCGCTCGTGAACTGGGCCTCACGCCGAGCGCCGTGAGTCGGCAGATTGCGGCGCTGGAGACGCTGGTCGGCACGGCCTTGTTCGTGCGTGAGGGGCGTCATCTGGTGCTGACCGAGGCGGGGCGTCGCTATCACGACCGTGTGGCGGAGCCGCTTCGCGAGATCGGCAATGCGTCGCTCGAACTGATGACGTCGCGTGGTGAGAGCGATCTGCTGACGATTGCCAGCGTGCCGACGTTTACGACCAAGTGGTTGATCCCACGATTGCCCGACTTTCTGGCGAGCACGCCTGGCGTGACGCTAAGTTTTAGTCGTCATCTGGCGCATGGAGATGCCTTCCCGTTCACACTGGACGCCGCCGTTCGTTATGGCGATGGCTCGTGGGAAGGTGTCGTGAGCGAGTATCTGGATGGACGCCGGTTTGTGCCGGTCTGTGCGCCTTCGTTCGTCGCGCGTTACCCGCTGGCGAGCGCAACGGACGTGGCTCGCGCACCGAGGCTCGTGCACAACCAGGCGGAAGAGGTGTGGGGGACGTGGGCGACTTGCTACGACGTCGGGCCGCATGGGCAGCGCCCGGGACCTCGGTTCGAGCAGTACGCCGTGCTGCTACAGGCGGCCGAGGCAGGTATGGGCGTCGGATTGGTGCCGGAGTTTCTGGCGCGCGAGGCGGTACAGGCCGGCCGCCTCGTGGTGCCTGTGGATGCCGGGGTGGATGTGCCGCGTCATGGGCATTACCTCTGCTATCCGAAGGAGCGCCTGCAACAGCGCTCGGCCTTGCGGTACTTCCGCGAGTGGATGCTAGGTCAGGCGTCGCAGGGGTAAGCGCGCGTCGTGGTTCATCGCGACGCGCTCTGACGCGTCGCCTGTCCCTTCACGTCGAGCACAGCGTTGAACGACGTGTCGACGATCTTGCTGACATCGAAGCGATTCGGCAGTGCGCCGGTTTGCGTCAGGAAATCGCTCGTGCCCTGATAGTCGGCCACAGCTTGTTTGTCGACGGCATCGACCGTCATCCCGGCCTGCCCGATCCAGTGCCGTGCGACGTCGCGATCCAATCCGGCCTTCTTCGCCCATTGATCGGCGTAAACCTCCTTGTGGCTCTCCACCCACGCACGTGCCTTTTGCAGCCGTGCGAGGAAGTCGGCAATCGCCGCGTGCTTCGAGCCGACCGATGGCGCGTAAGCGGCGACGCTACTCAGGCCCGGCATCAGATTGCGTGCGGTGATGATCGGACGCGCCCCGTTGTGCACGACTTGCTGCGAGATGTACGGCTCCCAGACGGGGAACGCGTCGATGGAACCGTTGGGCAGCGCGACCGCCGCATCGACCGGCATCAGCTTGACGAACTGGACGTAATCGGTCGGAAGCCCGGCTTTCTCGAGCGCGCGCAGCGTCAGTTGCTGACTCCACGCGCCCGGCCAGTAGGCGACCTTCTTGCCTTTGAGATCCTGGATCGATTTGACCGGCGAATCCTTCGGCACGAGTAACGCAATCGTGTCGGGGTTCTGACGCGAGACGGCGATCAGCTTGACCGGTGCGCCTTTTGCCGCAAGAAACAGGAAGCCCGAATCGCCGAGGAAGCCGAGGTCCAGCGCCCCCGCGTTGAGTCCTTCGGCTACCGGCGCGGCCGAATGGAAGTGTTTCCATTCGACCTGATAGTTCGCCCCTTCGAGCGCGCCCGAAGCCTCCATCGAGGCCCGCACGTTGTAGTAGTTCTGGTCCCCGACGCGCAATGTGATGCTTTGCGCGTTCGCTACGCCAACGTGCATGACGCCGAACGCCGTGACAGCGCAAAGAGAAAGAGCGGGAAGGGTGGGAAGGGCAAAGCGGGCGCGACGAATCCAGCGCAGCAACATCATGACACCTATGAAAAACGATTGAAAAGAAGGGAAGAAGTGAGGCCGTGAAGCGAATCACGCCGCCTGAGGCGTGCGTTGCCGGTCGAGTTCGGCGGTATGGCGGCGGATGGCCGGAATCAGCGATTCGCCGTAACGGATCGTGTCTCCGAGCGGATCGAAGCCACGGATAAGGAACGTGTCGACGCCGAGGGCGTAATAGCGCCCCAGCGCTTGCGCCACCTGTTCGGCGGTGCCGACGAGCGCCGTCGAGTTCCAGCGTGCGCCGGTCGCTTTGGCGACGCCCATCCAAAGACGTTCGTCTACGACGTCGCCGCGCTGGGCGGCCGCCAGCAGACGTTGTGAGCCGACGTTCTCGGGGGCTTCGGCATGAAGACCGAGCTGCGCGCGCGTTGCCTTGACCTGACGCAGCACGTCGTCCGCGCGCGCCCATGCCTGCGCTTCGGTGTCGGCGACGATGGGGCGGAACGAGATCGAGAAGCGCGGTTTGCGGCCATAACGCTGCGCGGCGGTGCGTACGCGGTTGACGAGCGACTCGACCGCGTCGAGCGGTTCGCCCCACAGCATATACGTATCGGCGTGGCGCGCCGCGACGTCGATAGCCGCGTCGGACGCGCCACTGAAGTAAATCGGAATGTGCGGCTTCTGCCACGTCCGTACGGCGGGCGACGCCTGTTCGAAACGATAGTGCTCGCCGTCGAAGTCGACCGGAGTGTCGGCGGTCCAGATGCGCTTGAGGGCGTCGAGATATTCGTCGGTGCGGGTATAGCGCGCGTCGTGATCGAGGAAGTCGCCGTCGCGTCGCAGGTCGGCGTCGTTGCCACCGGAGACGACGTTCAGCGCCACCCGCCCGCGCGAGAACTGATCGAGCGTCGCAAGCTGACGGGCCGCCAGCGGTGCTGCGATGACGCCGGGACGGTAGGCGAGCAAAATGCCCAGCCGTTGCGTCGCGGCGGCGACATGGCTGCTCACGAGGCTGCCTTCCGGGCCGTTGGAGAAGTAACCGATGAGGGCGCGGTCGAAACCGGCGGTCTCATGCGCCTGCGCCATGCGCGTAATGAACGTCGGGTCGACCGCCGCCCCCGTGGGTTGATCGACTTCGGACCCCGGCGCTGCCGTGATCATCCCGATAATTTCTACGCTCATAAGTGCACTCCATACAGGCAAAGTGCGAGCGTAGCGGGCGCGCGGCCCGCCGTGAACGAAGAAAATCGGGATACGTTATGCCGCGCGGCGGCATAAGCAGCATTGTCGCGTGGCGTACGCCTTACGCTGTGTTGCGATGCTTACCAGCCGTGCAGACGCGACCACGTCGCGACATCGCGATCCGGATCGATGGCGTGGTACTCGGGAAACTGCGCGCCTGTGGCGCACGCGTGGTTCGGCAGAATGCGCAGCAGCGTGCCGATGGGGAAGCGCGCGACAATATCCGGGTCCGCTTCGCCCTCTCGCGAGACAATGCCGTGCTCCTGGTTCGCACCGCTCAGCACATAGCCGGGCACCACACTGCCGTCGATGCGGCAAACCTGCCCGTAGCCGAAGTCGCGCTTCTGCTTTTGTGTGCCACGGTCGCGGCTCATGGCCATCCAGCCAGCGTCGACGATGGCCCAGCCTTTGTCCGCCTGATGTCCGATCACCGTGGTGAGTACGCTCAGCGCGAGCTCGTCGGTCGTGCACACGCCGACGTTATGCATCACCAGATCGAAGAACACATACACACCGGCGCGCACTTCCGTCACGCCGTCGAGGTGTTCGGCGGCGAGCGCGGTGGGCGTCGAGCCGACGCTCACGACCGGACACGGCAAACCGGCATCGCGCAGACGCGTCGCCGCCAGCACGCAGCCCGCGCGCTCCTGTTCGGCGATGGCGGCGAGCGCTTCGGGCGTGTCGAAGTCGTAGCTCGAACCGGCGTGGGTCATGACGCCGCCGAGCGTCGCGCCGCCGTCGTGCAGCACGCGGGCGACGTCGATCAGTGCGTCTTCATCGGGACGGATACCCGAGCGGTGTCCGTCCGTATCGATCTCGATCCACACGTCGAACGTCTCGCCATACTCGCGCCCGAAGGCGACGATGGCCTGCGCCGAAGCCACACTGTCCGTGATGATCTTCAGATCGCAACCCCGGCGACGCAACGCCAGCGCCGCAGGCAACTTGCTCGCCACCATGCCTACGGCATAGAGGATGTCGGTGACGCCGTCGTCGAAAAAGCGCGCAGCCTCTTTGAGCGTGGACACCGTGATCCCCGTGGCGCCAGCGTCGATTTGCGCTTGCGCGACCTCCATGCACTTGCTGGTTTTGACGTGCGGCCGGAATCGCACGCCGAGCGCGTCCATGCGCGATTGCATGCGGCGGATGTTGTGCTGCATACGCGGCACGTCGATAACGGCGGCAGGTGTTTCCAGCGTCTGCAACGACGCGAGCGGAATGTTGTGGATCGAAGTCATGGCGATCAATCTCAGGCGGTGGTGTGGAAGTGGCGAAGCCATTCGAGCGCAGGTGCAAGCGTGGGCGCTTCGCTGTCGGGGGCGGGCGCACCTTCGGGGCGCGACAGGCCGACACGGTTATGCCAGAACGTGCGCAGGCCCACCGCCGACGTGCCGAAGAGGTCGTAACCGGAACCCGCGACGAAGGCCGCATCGCTGGCGTCGACACCGAGTTTGTCGAGCGCCAGACGATACGGGCGCGGATCGGGCTTGTAGAACCCGGCTTCCTCCGACGTCACCACGACGTCCCAGTCGATGCCGAGCAAGGCGGCGGCTCGATGTCCGAGCGTTTTCGAACAATTCGTGACGACACCCAGTTTGCAGTGCGGACGAAGCGCCAGAAGCAACTCGCGAGCGCCATTCCAGGCGGGAAGCGTCAGCCACTCGGCTTCGAGCGCGAGAGGCGCGGACGGCGGCAGGCCGACGTGCGCTGCCGCCTCGCGCACCAGTCGTTCGTAGCTCACATATGCACCGCAGCCGTAGGTGCGGCGCAGATACTCGGCGCGCCACGTCCGGCCCGCAGTTTCGCTACCGGCGGCGCGATTCCACACGGTCCACGAGTCGAGCAGCGCGGTCAGAAGGTCGAAGAGCACGGCGCGCGGCCAGCCGGTCTCGCGGTCGGGGGATGTGTCGGACATGACAGCCTCTTTCATTGTGGTTTTGCGTGAGATGACTGGACGCAGTGTAGGAAGGATAGGGCGTGCCGTGGTTAAATTACGGCACATCAAACATTAAGCTCAGGTGAATGATCCAGATCGAAGACCTGCGTCTGATCGAGGCGCTGTCGCAGTCGGCATCGCTCAGTGCTGCGGCGCGCATGCTCAACGTGACGCCGCCCGCATTGTCCGCTCGTCTGCGCAAACTCGAAGCGTTGCTCGGACTGGCGCTCGCGACACGCACCTCGCGTCAGCTCAGCCTGACGGCCGAAGGCGAGCGTCTGGCCCGCGAAGGCTCGGCGTTGCTCGCGCAACTGGACGCGCTGCCCGAGTCGTTTCGACGTGAAGACAAGCGCCTGACGGGCTCGCTGCGCATTTCGGCCCCATTCGGCTATGGACGGCACCACGTGGCCCCGGTCCTTGCGCGCTTCGGGCTGTTGCACCCTGATTTGAAGCTGCAACTCGAACTGCGTGAAACCCCGTGGCCGGACAAACACGATTCGGACGCCGTCATTCATGTGGGCGCCGTGCGCGATTCGTCGTGGATTGCGCGGCCGCTTGCGCCGAACGACCGCTGGCTGTGCGCAAGTCCCGCCTACCTGCAACGACACGGCACGCCGACCGAGCCGCACGCGCTACTCCAGCATCGCTGCATCTGCATTCGGGAGAACGACGAAGACGCTTCACTGTGGCGGTTCCGACGTCGGACGAAGACGTCTTCCAACGCCGCCCCCCCGTCGTCCCGGCGTGCCCCGGCGCGCGACAGTGTGCGCGTGGTGCCTGCGTATACGACCAACGACGGCAGCGTCGCACGGGAGTGGGCGGAGCAGGGGCTGGGACTCGTGCTGCGTTCCGAGTGGGACACCCGCGAGGCCGTGGCAGCGGGACGTCTCGTGCGCGTGCTCGCAGACTGGGACTTCGACAGTGCGCCCGTTACGCTGCTGGTGCCGACGCGTCGCGGACGCACCGCACGTCTGCAGGCGCTGATGGCGTTTCTCGAGGAGGCGCTGGCGACGTCGGCAACTGCGCGCCGCCCTACACGGCCTCCACGTCCTGCACGCACTGGGCGCTGAAGTCCTCAGGCCGGTTGATGGGATAGTCGTGCGCTCACGGCGCGTGCCCGATTGGCCAGCAGGCTGCACAACACGAGCAGGATCGCCGTCATGAAGAACACCGCCGGGAGTCCGAACATTACGGCGATCTGACCGCCGATGATCGGACCGATGACCTGCCCGCTGAACTGCGCCGATTGCAGATACCCGAGCAACTTGCCAGTACTGCGCTCGTCCACGGCGTGACGCGCCAGCTTGCCGATGGCGGGCAGCAGACCGGCCAGCGTCATCCCCATCAGCACGCGCAGCGCAGCCAACTGCCACCATTCGGTGACGAACGCCTGTGGAATCATCACCAGCGCCGTGGCGATGAGACACCCGACGATTACGCGCCAGCTGCCTACGCGGTCAGCCAGCGCGCCGAGCTTCGCAGCAGTCAACATGCTGCCCAGCGCCGAGCTGGCCATGACCACACCGGCCACGCGCGTGAGGTGGGCACCGTCCACACCCAACTGTCCGATATAGACGGTAATGATCGGCTCGATGGACATGTTGGCGAGCAGCACCATCATGCCGGTCAACAGGATCGCGGCGATGATGCCCACGCGCGCACGGGGCATGGGCGCGGTCGTACCCCGCGCGGCTTTGCGTTTGCTGTCGCGCGTGCGGTCGAAGTCTTCGCGTACGCCGAAAATGGTGAGCAGCGCCGTGATCGAGATCATGCCTGCACAGGCGAAGAACGTACCGCGAATGCCGAGCAGCGGCGGTAACAGACCGCCGATAAGCGGCCCGGTCAGATTCCCTGCGAGTGCGCCGGTCGAGAGTACGCCCAGCGCCCAGCCTGCACGATCGCGTGGCGCTTGCGTGCCAATCATCACCGTGGAAGCCGACGCGTAACCGCCGATCAGCCCCGTGAGCAAACGCAACGCGACGAGTTGATAAACGTTGTGCGCAATACCGATGAGCGACGTCACGATCACCATGCCCACAGCGGCGCGAATCAGCATCGGGCGACGCCCGAAGCGGTCGGCCAGATGGCCCCAGATCGGCGCAGTGACAGCGGTGCCGAGAAACGTCGCACTGAACGCGACGCCGGACCACTGGATCACGGCCGACTCCGGCGCGACGCCGAGTTGCTTGACGTACAGCGGCAGGAACGGCAGCAACATGCTGAGTCCGGCCAGCGTCGTGAACGAGCCGAAGACACAGATGGCGAGGTTGCGTTGCCAGTAAGGATGGTTGCGTTCGGTGTAACTGGCGCTCGGGGGATTGGATTCGGACGGGGGATTCACAAAAACCTCTGTATTTCGCGATGCCCGCGCGGCACAGGGCATCGACATCCGCATACCGGCAGGCAGCGCGAGCGCGGCCCGACGACGGTGATGCGCCGAGTCTATTCCGCGCGAGGATGCTCGGATACGGCTGCGGCGCGTACGTCACTCTTACGCGGCGCGGATGAATGTGCAAGCGTCTCTATCAAATAATCGACGAAAACCCGCGCGCGGGACGGCAGCGTCTTACCGTGTGGGTACATCAGACTCACCGGGCGAGAACGTCCCGCGTAATCGGCCAGCACCTCGACGAGTCGACCTGACGCGAGATCCGCTTCGACGATGAAGCGGTAGGTCTGGAAAATGCCGCCGCCGGTTCGTGCGAGCGTCACACCGGCGAGCACGTCGTCGGCACACCGAAAGTGGCCGCGTGCGTGGTACTCGATGTCGTTGCCCGCGTCGCGGAAGAGCCACGGGATTGGACGTCCGGTACTTGGCAGATCGAATTCGATGCAATCGTGGGCGGCGAGATCGTCCGGCGTCCCGGGCGTGCCCGCGCGCCGGAGATAGTCGGGGTGGGCGACCACGACCAGTGCAGCGTCTTCGAGATGTCGCGCCACCATGCGCGACTCGGGTTGTGCCCGGAAGCGAACCGCGAAGTCGAAGCGCTCTTCGTGCAGGTCGATGTTCTGGTTGCTGACCTGAATGTCGAGCTTGATGAGCGGGAAACGGGCGCGAAATTCAGGCAGCACCGGCAGTAGCCGGTAATGACCGTAGGTCGTGGGCACGCTGATCCGCAACGTGCCCGATGGCTGCGACTGCGCGCCCGACACCCGTCGTTCGGCCTCCGCCAGCAGGCTCAACGCAGTCCGGCATTCCTCGAAATATGCGCTGCCGCCCTCCGTCAGACGAATGCTGCGCGTCGAGCGCACGAACAGGCGCACGCCCAGTCGCTGCTCGAGTCGCGCGACCGAACGGCTGACGGCGGCGGGCGTCACGCCCGCCTGATTGGCGGCTGCCGTGAAGCTGCCAGCCTCCGCCGCCAGACAAAACAGCTCGATGCTGCCAAGCAGCACATCGTCGAATTGACGTTGCATGTTCGCTATTCGTTACACCATGTAAAAAGACAAGTGTAATCGCATGCGTTTTTCGCGTCTTCAATCATGAATAGAGTGTGTTCAACCGGCGGGGCGGACGGATTGGCCGACGCCCCGGCAGGCGAAACGACATGAAGGACACACATCATGAGCAAGTCGGAACATACGGTCATCATTACGGGGGCCACCAGCGGCATCGGTCTGGGACTGGCACAGGCATTCTTGCGCGACGGATACAACGTCGTCGGCACGGGGCGCAGCGCGGCCCGTCTTGAGCAGACGGCAGCACTGCTGAATGCCGGAGCGCGTTTCTTGCCAGTCGCGGGCGACGTTGCCGATCCGTCTGCCGCCACTGCGGCGTTCGCGAAGGCCATCGAGGCGTTCGGCCACGTCGACGTGCTGATCAACAATGCGGGCATCTTCTCTGCGAAGCCGTTCGTCGACTTCACGCCGGAGGAGATCGAAGTGCAGATCGCCACCAATCTCAAGGGCGCGCTGTACTTCTCGCAAGCGGGAGCACGCCACATGAGCGAGCGCCGCAAAGGCCGGATCGTGAACGTGACGGCATCGCTCGCCCTTCAGGCGCATGCGGGCGTGCCTGCGTTGCTGGCTGCGGTGCTCAAGGGCGGGATGAATCAGGCGACGAAGGCGCTGGCGCTGGAACTGGCGCCGTTCGGCGTCACCGTCAACGCCGTGGCTCCGGGCGTAGTAAATACGCCGATGCATGCGCCCGAGACGCACGATGCGCTGGGCAATATGCATCCACTGGGGCGTATCGCGGAGGTGGAGGACGTCGTGCGCGCGGTGCGGTATTTCGTGGAGAGCGATTACGTGACCGGCACGATTGCGCCGGTGGACGGGGGTTTTGCTGCCGGTCGCTGATGGCTGTGACGGCCGATCATCAGGAATGGGTCGGTCGCCTCATTCACTCAACGTCCAAAGGAGTCAGTCATGCCATTCGTCAGCATTCGCATCACCCGCGAGGGCAACACCGTCGAGCAGAAGGCGCAGGTCATTCGCGAAGTCACCGAGACGCTGCAACGTGTACTGGGCAAGCCGCCGCACCTCACGCACATCGTGATCGAGGAAGTCGATACCGACAACTGGGGCTACGCGGGCCAGACGACCACCGAGTTTCGGCGTCAGGCAGCCGAGCATAAGGCCTGACAACCGCGCGTTTTCGAAGGCACACCGCCGTCATGCGCTGTGACGGCGGTGCGCTTTCGGTTGGACGTTGTCAGAACGGCTTCGACATTGCCAGATAGAACGTTCGGCGCGGCCCGAACTGCGGTGCGCCGACACCGATGCCGGTGCCGTCGCGCAATTCATAGACGCGGTCGAAGACGTTCAGGACCGACAGCTTCGCGTCGAAGCGCCCGACGCCCGGCAAGTTGAACTTCTCGCCGACACCGAGGTTGACCTGAAGGTAAGCGGGCAGATGTTCGCTGTTGACGAACCCGCTGCGCAAGCCCGAGCCGAACAGCGCATCGGCCGATAGCAGCGTCCTGCCCCATTGATACGACACACCGGCCGAGGCGCTCACCTGCTGGTCGTGATCCAGATGCACCCAGTGATTGGCGATGTACGCCAGTTCGTCGGCGCCGAAGTTGAACTGCCCGGTCTCGATGCCTTGTCCCATCGCGCGCGAGACGGCGACGTTCAGGTACGCACCGACGTTGCCCTGACGGAAATTGACGGTGCCTTCCACGCCATAAATGCGGCCCTTCTCGTAGTTGAACGTCGAATAGATGAGTGCATTGCCGAACTGACCTTCGTCTTGCAGATGGTTCACGCGACGATAGTAGGCGTCCAGCCCGACGGTGATCGCCGAGGTCAGTTGATGCGAGACACCCAGATCGAAGTAATCGGAGCGCTCGGCGCGTACGGCGGTGTTCGCGTCGGAGGGAAGGGCGTTGGTCGTATTGAGAAATTTAGCGACCGACGTCGTATCGATCTTCTCGGTGGCTGGGGGCGTGAAGTAGCGCGAATACCCGGCATGCAGACGCGTACGGCTCGTCAGGTCGTACGTCAATCCGAGACGCGGTGACAGTTGCCCCTCGTTCGTCACGGTATTCACGTGATCGTAGCGAGCGCCATAGTTGAGCGTCAGACGATCGGTCGCCTTCCATTCGTCTTGCAGATACAGACCATACGTGGTGCCCCGGTCGTTGGCGTTGTCTACGATGGTCAGCGGCGTACCGCTCGTCTGCTGACCGTTGTCGTCGGCCGGAAAGACGTTCGACGTGTTGTCCACGCTGAAATGCTCCTGCTGCACGAACAGGCCGAAGCGCAGCGTGTGACGGTCGGTGAGCTTGTAGCTGCTGTCGGCCTGCACGCCGTAGGCTTCATTGCGGCGCGTGATATTCGATGCCACGCCGTTGTAGACGAGATCGCCAATCGGATCCGGTGTGTAATCGACGCGGCTGGTGCGATGGAACAGCGAGATCTGAGTGTCGAGCTTTGGCGAGATGTGGCTTTGCCATGACAGCACCTGGAAGTCGGTGAGTTCGCGTTGATGCGCGTTGAGGCTCGACGAATCGGGAATCGCCCCGTTGTCCAGCGTGAACTGTGGCGCAACGCCCGGCAGGTTTGGAATCTGGAAGCGGTTATTCGCGGTGCCGAACATGAACGACACGCGGTTATCCGGATTCAGCAGGTACGACATCATGCCGAACGCGTTCGTCTGATTGGTATGGTCGTGAATCGCGTTGCGCTCGCCCGTCGGATTCTCGATCCCCATGTCGTTGGCCGACACGCGCGCGCTGAAGTAGTAGCTGAGCGCGCCTTTGGTGCCGAACAACTGGGTGTTGACCTCGCGGTCGGCATGGCTCCCGAACACCACGCCGACTTCGCCGCCGAAGGCCTTGGGGGGCTCACCGGTGTCGGCAGTGCCGTCGGCGAGACCGGGCGAGCCTTTGGTGTGAATGTCGACGACGCCTGCCGTGCGATAGCCGAACTGCGCAGGCAGCGCGCCGGTGATCAGATTGATTTGCGACGCGATGCGCGCGTCGATGGCCTGGCCGAATCCACTGATCGATTCGGGAATGATCACGCCGTCGATACGGTATTGCAGGTTCGCGTGATCGCCGCGTACGTGCAGTTGGCCGTATGAGTCCTGCACAACGCCCGGTGCTTGCAGGAGCACCTGATTGAGGGGGGTGTTTGCGCCGAGCGGTAGCGTCTGGATATCCGTCTGGTCGAAGTTGTAGACAGAGCTACCCGTGTCAGGCGAGAGCGCGTTGCGTGCGGCGTCGAGGCGCTTGGCGGAGACGGTCGTGCCGGAGAGCGCGACGTTGGCGTCGCCCGGATTAGCGGTCGATTGGGCGTGTGCGTTGACTGCGAAGGCGGACGCCGCAGCGGCTGCGAGCGCATGACGGGTGAAGCGGGCCAACTGCGGGAAATGCGGGAAATGCTGGGAATGCGTGAGACGAACGAACGGAATCCATCGGGCAGACATGCCGGACCTCAGTGTGTTTGACGTGTGGACGCCGCGCAACTGGTGGCAGACGCGCCAGCGTTGGCGCGTCGCGACCTGCGACGGCGAGTGTTCTGATTTAGACGAACGACACTGAGGGGCGTGGAGGGTCGCGATTACGCGTCGGCCCTCGCAAGACGGAGCGCATCTGCATCTGCGCCACCGGCGGGTAGTGCCACTCGCGCAGCGGCGGGAGCGAGGCGAAGACGGGCAGTGCGGGGAGCGCAACGTCGACTGCAATGAATGCAAGGCATTGCTCGCAGACCCCGTCGTCGTCCGAACGCTGACCATTGCTGCCGCTGCTGCCGACATCGCCGGATTGGCGTTGCGCGTCTGCCGGTTCCTCGGCGGCCACCGACGCGGCCGCCAGCGCGGCCGCAGTGTGGAACACCACGTGCCGTGCAAGGGCTATCTGCGAGACGAGTACGCAGACGATCAGCCAGAAAGGAAGCCAGCGGCGATGCATGAGCCGACGAGTAGCAGAACGAGAAACGGAACGAGAAACGGAAATTCGGGACGTCGATAACCGGACGACAAATCGCGACAAAATAAAATGCAACCCAATTGCAATGCAACTGAGTTGCGAATTCTGTCACATTCGTGAGGACTTTGCCAAGTCGGAAAGCTGGACGGGAGCGCGCGGGGAAAGCCGGGAAAGTGCGGGAGGCGGCGAGAGGCGTGCGAAGGGACGGGCGATGCGGGTGGGCGCGCCACCGTGGGCGGCCACCCAAGCTACGGCATCCGCTCAGGTGGCCAGGAAGACCTCACGCAATCGGCTGACGCAGTGTGGCGTCGGCCACACGAATTTGTCGCGGAATCAGCTTGAGTTGCAGGAACGTGTCGGCAATCCGTTGTTGCGCGGCCAGCACGGACGGCGACACCGGCTTGTAGACATGCGCGTAGTGACGCAGCCCCTTCTCGATAATTTTGGCGTCGAGCCCTTGGATCGAGGCCAGTTGTGCGGCGGCTGCGGCATAGTCGCCACGAATCTGCTGCCCCGTCTGGCCGAGGGCGTCGAGCGTTGCCTTGATGACGTCGGCGCGCTTTTCGGCGAAGGCCCGTTGACTCAGGAAGAACTGATGGTGATCGGCCGCGCCTTCGGCATTGGCCAGCAGACGCACCGGGCTCTGGTCGAGCACGGCGGTAAGGAACGGGTCCCAGATTGCCCAGGCGTCGACCGAGCCGCGCTCAAGGGCTGCGCGGGCGTCGGCAGGGGCAAGAAACACCGGGCTGATGTCGCCGTAATCGAGGCCGTGCTTGCGCAGCAACGCAACGAGGAACCAGTGGACGTCCGATCCCTTGTTGAACGCCACGCGCTTGCCGCGAAGATCGGCCACCGTTTTGACCGACGAACTGTTGGGTACGACGACACCTTCGGCGAGGGGCGTGGGCACCTCGTAGGCGCTGTAGACGAAGTCGGCCCCGGCCGCTTGCGCGAAGACGGGCGGCGCTTCGCCGACGTATCCGAAATCGATTGCGCCGACGTTCAGGGCTTCGAGCAACTGCGGGCCAGCCGCAAACTCCGCCCATGTGACTTCTACGCCAAGCGGCTTGAGCCGCGCTTCCAGCGAGCCATTGGCTTTGGCTAGCACGAGGGTGCTGGCGGCCTTCTGGTAGCCGATGCGGAACTTGCCCGCCTCGTAGGCGGCGTAAGCCGAAAACGAAGGGAGCGCGGCCGATGCGGCCCCTGCGCTGAGCACCGTAAGGAACTGACGGCGTGAGATGGCCGAGACGGCCTTAGGCGGTTTCATGAGCGTTGCCCCGTGAAATGGCGTTGTAATGAATGTCGGTCGATGAACAAGAATTATCCGGACCGGCTCCGCGCGGGCAACGAAGCGATTCTGCTTTAGATATTCATGGCTGCGGTGCAATGTATGCGACGCAAAGCGGCATTGCCGTGCCGGGCGTGCTGCCGCCGTGGTACGAGAACGGCAGCGTTTCGCGGGCGTCGATGGTCAGCGACGGCCACAGGGCGAGCGTATGCGCGAAACTGGCGCGTCGGCACGACCGGCCGGGGTGGCCGATCAGAATCGCCCCGCGCGCGCGGACTTCTACCTCGTCGATGTCCTTTGTGTAGATATTGGGGCGCACTTTCGCCGACCAGCGGGTGAGCAGGCGTGGCTGGCCCGGTGCGTAGAACGTCAGCCACGTTGCGAGATGGTCGTTGCCGACGTAAGCCAGCGGCGCGTGATAGCGCGCCCGCCAGCGCTGTTCCAGGGCGATGCTCGCCGCTTTGATACCGGCGAACTTCTCTCCGGTGTTACGCAAGTTCAGGCTCAGCACCGTGGCATAGCCCATCCACACCGTCAGCCCGACGACGGGCAACCAGCGCGAAATTCGCGGGGCGCGCTTTGCCGTGACCGGTAACACACACGCGACGAACAGCGCGGGCAGCGGGACGGCGAACGGTTGCAGCCATTCGGAGATGCGTCCGCCTTCGTGCAGCGTGAAATAGATGAGGATGGGAAGTAGCGGCGCGAGCACTGTCATCGCGACGAACCGGACCGGCGCGGTCGGACGTTTGAAGCGCAGACCGGCCAGATGCATGACGAAAGCGAGCGTCGCCACAGGATAGAACGCGGTGAGTGCGCCGCGCAGGCCGCGCCAGTTCAACCTGGGGTGGATCTGGTCGTCGACCCAGCGAAACGCTGCGAAATCGTGCCGTGCGAGCCAAAGGATGTTCGGGGCAATCAGGGCGAAGAAGACGAGCAGCCCGAGCAGGAAGGCGGGGTGCCGGTAGTGGCGGCGCGTGTCCGGTGTCCACAGCGTCATGACAAATATCGCGCCCAGCAGTGCAAACGTCGAATACTTGGTCATGGCAGCGAGACCGGCGACTACGCCGAACGCCAGCCAGAACTTTGGCGAGTCGTACATCGCGCGCACGAAGAGCCAGAGCATCCACGGCCAGAGCATGACCAGCAGATAGTTGTCGTTGTACGGGAGGATGTCGATGTTGATCGCGCCGCTCAGGTGCAGGCTCAGCAGGGCGAGCCAGGCAAGACGCGGATCGCCCGACAACCGTTCGGCCAGATGCCAGACACCCAGCATCCCGACGGCAACTACCGCGAAGTGCGACGCATACCAATAGAACGCAAGCGCTTCACCAGTCAGCCCCGACCCTATTGCTGGCCACATCGAGAACCCGACCAGCCAGGGGTTCTTGGGTGTTCCCCATTCCGCATTGCGGGCCCAGTTCAGGGCTTCGACAGCGTCGAAGGGCACGGTGGGATCGAGGGCGGCGCTCGTGAGCGTCCAGACGATGGCGTACACCGTGACATAGAGCGACGGCGAAAACTGAACGGCGACGGCCGCTCGACTGACGAGTGCTCGCAACGTGAGCGTGCGACGCACTGACGTATCGGTCGGCGATGTGGAGGTAGTGGCGTGATTTTGCATGCGCGCTTCGACTGGACGAATGCGCGTACGTTCTTCACCTTAGTTTGCAATCCGAACCAAAGTAAGCGCTGATGAATATCGACGTATGTTCTTGTTTTTGTTGTCGTTTCGCGTGCTGAAGCAGCGTGTTGCCAGCCGTTTTCGGTCAACTCTGTTCACAAACGTGAACAAAACAAAACGAATGAAAAAGGACGGCAACAAACTTTCGTTCGACGACGTCGCCCGTCAGACGTTTTCGAGCGGCGCGTCGACGATCAGTGCCGCGTTCACGTGCCGGATGCGCTGGTCGACAAAATAGCCGCCGCCTTCCTGATAGCGCAGATACAGACGACCACAGTCGCGGCACCGGCAGACATTCGCGCGGTTGTAGGGAAAGTAGCGCGGCGCGATGGGCGCGTTCGTTGCCCAGTAGGACGTGCCGTCAGGGTGATATTCGCTGAACGTCGGTTCCGGCTCATTTGGCGCGAACAAGGTGCCGACGACTTCGAGCTGCGCGTCGGGCAACGAGTTGGGCAAGCTTGCCCAGCCGTCGAGCGGCGTTCGGGTGCATTGGCAATCGGCGCAGTGGCTGGCGGACGATTCGGCGAGAGCAGCGAGATCCGCGAAAGCGGTGTGATCGAGGTAAAGAAGATCGTTCATGGGGGCGATTGGAGTGGCGTCAGGCCGTCGTCATGACACCGGGCGCAGGGCATGGCACATGCTATTACGAACCGCGCGAACCGCACAAGCGACGACATTGTGTTCTGACCCCTCATATTCGCTGCCCTCAGATTCATTTCAGATGTTAATCTTCTGCCCGTCCGTCCTTGATGGCGGACGTTATGCATAACTAGCGATTCACTAGACATCGATTGACATCAGGAGGGTATGTGTTCGAAATGTTCCATCAACAGGGTGGGCGTCTGACCCGGCAGTTGCCGAAGTTCGCGTCGGGTTTGATGGCTGCGGCAGCATTGCTCGGTGCACCGGCGCACGCGAGCGAGGTTTTGTCGAGCGAGGTCTACAGCAAGAATTTGTCGCGCCCGCTGACCTACAACGTCTACCTCCCGACGGGCTACGAAGCCAGCGGCAAGACGACGTACCCTGTGCTGTACCTGCTGCACGGCAACGACGGCGTGAAGAACGACTGGGTGGTCAAGGGCCGCATGCAGTCGACCATGGACAAGCTGATCGGCCACGGCGACATTCCCCCGGCCATCGTGATCATGCCGGACGCCAATACCAACTGGTACGTGGACCTCAAGGAGCGCATGGAAACGGCGTTCTTCAGCGAGTTGATCCCGCACGTCGAGAAGACGTATCGGGCGATCAAGTCGCGCGACGCACGCCTGATCGGCGGCCTGTCGATGGGGGGGTACGGTGCGATGCGCTACGCGCTCAAGTATCCGGAGAAGTTCAAGGCGGCTGCGCTCTTGAGTCCGGCTATCTACAATCCGGAGCCGCCGAAGGACTCGTCGGCCCGCTTCGTGAAGGTGTTTGCCGAGCCGAACACGAATGGCGAGTACAGCGCACGTGTCTGGCAGCAGAACAACTATCCGGCGTATTTCGACGAGTTCCTGAAGAAAGGCATCAAGGTGCCGATGTACATCAACTCGGGCGACGACGACGATTTCAACATCGAGATGGAAGCCACGCGCTTTTATGAGTTGCTGCGCGCGAACAAGCAACCGGCGGAGTTGCGCATCGTCGACGGCAAGCATGAGTGGCCGGTCTGGGCGAGTACGCTGCCCGACGCGCTGAAGTACATCTTCCGCGATGTTCAGCGTCCGCAGCGTAATGACTGACGTCCGATCCAGCGGTTGAAGCGATGCAACATCGGCCCCTCGAATCCATGCGATCGAGGGGCCGACCGGTTTGGCGCGACGGCGCCCACTACAGCGAACGCTCGATCGCCTGCCCGAGCAACGACACACCCAGATCGATTTCCTCGTCGCTGACGGTCAGTGGCGGGGCGATACGAAACACGCCCCCCATGCCGGGCAACTGCACGATGTTCATGCTCAGGCCGAGGTTCATGCATTCGCGCGTGATCTTCGCGCCGAGGCCGTCTGCGGCCGCTTTGCTGTGTCGGTCCTTCACAATCTCCATACCGAGCAGCAAGCCGCGGCCGCGAACGTCGCCCACGCAATCGAAACGCTCCATCAATCCCAGCAAGCCATTGCGCAGTCGCTCGCCCATCACGTTGGCGCGGGCGACGAGTCCGTCGCGCGCCACGACGTCGAGCACGCGCAGGCCGACAGCCGCCGGTAGCGGATCGGAAACGTGGGTCGTGTAGAACAGATAGCCGCGCTCGTAGGCGCGCTCCTCGATTTGCGCCGACGTCACCATGGCGGCGAGCGGCAGCCCGGCACCGAGCGTCTTCGACAGGGTCAGAATGTCAGGCGTCACGCCGTCGCGTTCGAACGCGAACATGGTGCCGGTGCGTCCGATGCCGGTCTGCGCTTCGTCGAGAATCAGCAACATGCCGCGCTCCTCGCACTTGCGCTTGAGGGCTGCAAGATAGCCGGGCGGGAGTTCGATAATGCCGCCGGAGCTCAGGATCGGTTCGGCGATGAACGCGGCCAGATTGCCGCTCGACTGCCGATCGATCAGGTCGAAGGCGTAGTCCAGTTCGGCGAGATAGTCGTACTGCCCGGCCGGGCCGAAGCGCGGTCGGTACGTGAACGGCGCGGGAATGGCAAAAGAGCCCACGGCCGCAGGGCCGACGCCTTTGCGTCCGGCACTGTAGGTCGCGGACGCTGCTGCGCCCGTCATCCCATGCCACGACTGCGCGAACCCCACGACTTCGTACTTGCCGGTGACGAGCTTGGCCATGCGGATGGCCGCCTCGTTCGACTCTGCGCCGGTGCTGAGCAACATCACACGGTCCAGTCCCTCGGGCGTGATCTCGGCCAGCCGGGTTGCCAGATCCACGACTGGACGCGAAAGCATGCCGCTGAACAGGTGATCGAGTTTGCCGATGGATTCCGTTACGACCGAGACGATGTCCGGATGGCTATGGCCGAGCACCGCACTCATTTGCCCGGAGGTGAAGTCGAGGATCGCGCGACCGTCGGCGTCGTAGACGAAGCTGCCCTGAGCGCGCTCGACGATCATCGGCTCGAAGGTGCCGCCGTAGCGGATCAGATGTTCGCGGGCGTTGCGCCAGAACGCGGCGTCTTGGTTCTTCGACAAGGGAAACCTCCGGGGAACGGCATTGGACGAAAAGCAACGGGGGCACAACACTCGCTTGCAGTCTAAGCAGCGCTCTGCTTTCATAAAAGCGAATAAAGTTAATGAGAGATAGTAGTGTGGCTAATAGCTTGAGTGCGACACTGGAAATCGATTTGCTGCGCTCGTTCACGGCCATTGCCCAAGCCGGTTCGCTCAGTCGCGCCGCGCAGCGCATCGCCCGAACGCAGTCGGCGCTGAGTCAGCAGATGAAGCGTCTGGAGGAGATCGTCGACCAGCCGTTGTTTCAGCGCACGGGGCGTGGCGTGGTGCTGACCGGCGCTGGCGAGCGTCTGCTCGGTCATGCGCAACGCATTCTTCGCGCACACGACGAGGCGATGGCCGACATGTCGGGGCGCGGACTGACCGGGACGATTCGGTTCGGCTGTCCGGACGACTATGCCGCGGCGTTCCTGCCGCATCTGTTGCGCGAGTTCGCAGTGGTGCATCCGCACGCACAGGTCGAGGTAATTTGCGAGCCGACACCGAGATTGCTGGAGCAGTTATCGCGTCATGCACTCGATCTGGCCCTGATTTCGTTACCCGATGGCGTGGACGCAGCCAATGTGATCCGGCGCGAAGCGCTGGTCTGGATCGGGAGCGCGGGGCTGGACGGGGTGCTCTCGAACCCGGACGAACCCTTGCCGCTGGCGCTTTCCGACCCCGACACGCTGGACCACATCGCCGCCTGCGATGCACTCTCGAGGGCCGGACGGGCTTACCGGATCGCCTACGCGAGTAGCAATCTGTCCGGACTGACGGCGCTCGCCCGCTCGGGACAGGCGTTTGCGGTGATGACACAGACGGCAGTGCCACCGGACTTACGCATTGTTACAGCTGATACCTTGCCGACGTTGCCGTCCGTGGGGATTACGGTAAAGTTCGATCGCGCGCGCCCCAGTCACCTGAGCATGGCGTTTGCCGATCACATTCGGCAGACACTGGCGGTGTTGTAAGACGGACAGGCATCGACCGGGCGTCGGTGTGCGTTCCCGTCGCGACGATTTTCAAGCACAATTGCGCGTTGCGCAGGCGAGCGGGCCAAGTCCCGGGCAGGTGCAGCAGTCAGTCAAAAGAATCCGGATTCTGTGCATTGGGGGCATCGATGGCCAGAGATCCGGGGTCATGCAGTCTTCGCAAGTTTTTGCGATTTTTTGTATCGAGGTCGATATGTTGGCGCGTTTCGTGGCGTTTTCTCTGGTAATCGGTTCGCTGTTTGCCCTGGCGGGTTGCAATACGGTCGACGGCGTCGGGCAGGACATTTCGGGGGCTGCGCGCACCGTCAAGCGCGCGCTGTAAGTCGTTCGCGCGCGGCGCAATCGCCCTAACGTGCGCTTGGGTTCGCTTAAGCCGTCATGGCAATCGCGGCGTTCACTTTGACCGGTTTGTCGTGCGGCAGCCGGTCCTCGTCGGCGGTGAACGACTGCACCACGCCGGGTTCGAAGACCAGACAGTAGGTCGAACCGCCATACTGGAAGTACCCCAGTGCATCGCCTTTGCCCAGATGCCGTCCGCGCTCGACCTGGAGCACGCACGACGACACATCTCCCATCCCGACGAACAGGCAGCCGAGTGTGCCGATCGCAGGATCGTCCGCCCGGATGACGACGACGGCCCGCGTGGCCGTCGCCGTCAGATAGCCTTGAGAATCGTTGAGTCCTGCCTGATCGTCTCCCTCCGATTCCGTCTCCGAAAAATACGTGCCCGGCAAGCGATAGGCCGCGACGACCGTGCCGTCCACCGGCGAATGCCAGCGGTGGTAGTCGTACGCGCTCAGGTAGGCCTGATATACGGCGCCGTCGGCAAATGGGGCGGCCAGCGCTTTGTGCGACGCGCCGAACATGTCGATCAGGGAATAGGGCTGTGATTTGATCCAGAAGCTGTCGCGCATGCGGACCTCGCGCCTTACGTGGTAAGGCGTGCTTTCACACGCGTTGACGATGACGCGCGAGTCGTCGGGCGAAGCGACGGGGCGCGCGTCGGGCTTGAAGCGGCGCGTGAAGAAGGCGTTCCACGAATTGCAGCCGCCGTACGGTTGCGACACATCCACTTCGAACTGATGCAGACCGAGCCGGGCATTGGCGTCTGCACTGAGCCAGCCGTCGGGCGCGCGGGTATTCAGGAAGGTGCGTGACTCGGGGCCGCTGAGGAACTGGCACCACTGAGTGAGCACATCGCGCATGCAGCGGTTGAAGTCGGAATCGCGAAAGAACGCATAACCTGACGGCATACACATCAGCCAGTCGAGCAGCGCGTTGACCGGGCAGACGATAAGGCTCTTCTTGTCGAACGCGGGCGCTGTGGTGACGACATAGTCGATGGTGTGGATCAGCGTGTCGATGTCTTCGAATCCCAGTCGATGACCGTCTCCCAGCGCCTGCGTGATGGCTTTGCTGAGGTCCATTCGCCGCACAGGATCGTCGAAGATGCACGCGCGCAAACGAGCAACCGCCGGACTCAGCGGCTCCGTCATCATGCGATGACGGGCGTGCCGCACGAAGTCGGCGCGCAAATCGGCGATCGCGGTTTCGTTTTCGGTGATCCATGCGCCGAGACGGCGGCGCGATCCCTGTACGGCGGGGGGGTGGGGCGAGGGTGATGCAGCGCGGGCGGTTGACGTCATGGGCTGGCGGTCCTCCTTGACCGGCGAATCGTCTGACAAGCAGGCGGCGCTCGTAGGTGTAAGCCGAGTCCAAGCAATTTCTGTGCGCGCGCTCGGATCTCGCGCAGCTTGCGCCCGCCCGTTCCGGTGACGGGAATCCGTACAAACCGATGTAGTTTTGCCACGGCGCGGCGATGGGGCGCGGGACGGCTTTCCCGTCCCGTGCGAACGGCGTCTAACGGTCGCTAATCTGGAGGCAATGCAATATATGACGCGTATATCGCAACGTTTCCGCGTCAAAACAACAAGAAGCGGCCGGACTTCCTCCATCGCCTCAAGTTTTCCGCTTTCTCGCCGTTGGAGCCGCTAACGCTGTCAATGAAGGTACGGGTATCGTGCCGGAGGGCAGACGGTGGCGACCGCTCTCGGTGGCCACGAAATGGAAAGAAAGGCGGAAGCGCAAATGTTGAAAAATTGGACGATTCGTTGGCGGTTGCGGATGGCTGTGGCCGGTCTGGCGGTCCTTGTGCTGGTCATCGGCGCATTGGCGCTCATTGGATTGCGCAACACCGTAGGGAGTTTGCGTGAGGTCCACGACAAGGAACTGGCGAGCACCCGTTTGCTGGGCGAATCGGAAATTCACATCGGGCGTGCGCGTGCGGTCGTGCTGCGTGCCCCGCAAGCGCCGTCTGAAGAGATCAAGACGGCCGACGTCAAGAAGGGCACCGAGTACTGGGGCGAGTCCGAGAAAGCATGGCAGGCCTATCTGGCGTTGCCGTCGGACGCCGACGAACAACGGCTTGCGAAAGACGTGACGGGCACGCGCCAGGCGCTCAAGGACGCCTTCACGTTGGTCCAGAACAGCATTGCCGCCGGACAGACCGACGTCTACTACGAGCAGGCGGCGGTGCTGGGCAAGCGCTACACGTCATACGTCAACGCTAACGAAGCGCTCAAGAAGCTTTACGACGACCGGGCGAAGTCCAGCTTCGACTCGGCAGTGTCGACCTACGATCGCTTGTTTGTCGTGACCGTCGGGGCGATTGCATTTGCGATTATTGCGGCCTTCCTGACGGCGCGCTCGCTTAACCGCGCGATCACGCAGCCGCTTGACGATGTCCTCGAGCACTTCCAGGAAATTGCCGAGGGGAATTTGCAGCGCGCCGTGCATGCAACGTCGACCGATGAGATGGGCCGGTTACTGGACGCACTCGCCAAGATGAAGACGCAGCTCAACGATACGGTCGCCCGCGTTCGCAAAAGCGGTGAAGCGATCGCGGCCAGCGCGCGCGAGATTGCCGCAGGCAATCTGGATCTGTCGGCCCGTACGGAGCAACAGGCGGCCTCGTTGGAAGAGACGGCGGCCAGCATGGAGCAACTGACCAGCACGGTGCGTCAGAACATGGAACATGCGCGTCAGGCGAACCAACTGGCGCGGCAGGCGAGCGATCAGACAGGGGCGGGGGACACCGCAATGACCGAGGTCACGGACACGATGCGAGCCATCGATGCCGGGTCGGCGCGGATTCGCGACATCATTGCGCTGATCGACGGCATCGCGTTTCAGACGAATATCCTCGCCTTGAATGCGGCCGTCGAAGCGGCACGTGCGGGAGAGCAGGGACGTGGGTTTGCGGTCGTCGCAGGAGAGGTACGGACGCTGGCACAGCGCTCGGCGAGTGCGGCGCGCGACATCAAGACGCTGATCGAGACGTCGGCCGAGCGCTCGGCTGCGGGCAGCCGTATCGTCGGTGAGGCGGGGGCGGCGATGAGCAGCATTGCGAACAGCGTGCAACGCGTGACGGACATCATGGCAGAGATTTCGGCGGCATCGGAAGAGCAGACGGCGGGTATCGATCAGGTGGCACGCGCCGTCACGCAAATGGACGAGGTCACGCAGCAAAACGCGGCGCTGGTCGAGCAGGCGTCGGCGGCCGCTCAGTCGCTGGCCGAACAGGCCGAGTCGCTGAAGTCCGCCGTCGCGGTGTTTCGTCTGGCGTAAGCTCGATCAGATCGAGATTAAAAATGATTCTCGTTTGCAACATTGCGAATGGTGCGTGCGACGGGAGGGCGCATTCCATGCTGCGATGAAACGACGGTCTCACGCGAAAGCTTGTAACCTACCCGTTCCCTTCCTCGCACGCCTGTCGGGCGCACATCATCCATGAGCCAGCAAAAGCCTGTCGAATACGTATCCGCCACACCTGAAGTCAAAGCCGTCTTCGACGACATCAAAGCCACGCGGGGTGTCCCCGATGTCAACAACTTCTGGAAGTACATCGCACAGCATCCGCCGACCCTGGCGCGGACCTGGGGCAGTCTCAAGGACATCATGGCGGACGGTGCGCTCGATCCGCTGGTCAAGGAACTGATCTACATCGCGGTCAGCGTCACCAACAACTGTGGATATTGCGTAGCGAGTCACACGGCAGGCGCGCGTCGAGCGGGGATGACCGACGAGATGTTCGGCGAGCTGCTGGCCGTCGTAGGCATGGCCAACGAAACCAACCGGCTCGCCGTCGGCTATCGGGTGCCGGTCGATCCGGCGTTCGAGTAAGCGATTCGGCAGCGACGCCGACACTAAGTCGACGCTCAGCGCGCCAAATTACGTGTCGTGTCCCGCGCCATCCATCGACGGTATCGGCGTGTCTGACACGCCGCCCCAAGTTGCTGGGCGATCAGCGCTCGCACGGGTGAGACGGTCGGGTTTGTCGCCCGGCCGGTACTCAGGCGCATGAGCTGAAACTTGACGACGGCCATGTTCGCCATCGACCCCAACATCTTGTTCTTCCAGCGAATCGGGTTGAGTTGCGGCTCCGACGTCTGACCCAGTCGCCAGCGATTCGGCAATTCGGGATCGATGGAGAGTGCCGTCGCCATGCCCACCATCGCTACACCGCTCGCGATCACCTGGTCCGCGACCGTGCGACGACGAATGCCGCCCGTCACCATCAGCGGCATCGTCGCCACGCCGATCATTTCGCGAGCAAATTCCAGAAAATAGGCCTCACGTGCCAGCGTGCGTCCATCGCGCGATTCGCCCTGCATCGCCGGCGCTTCATAGCTGCCGCCGGACAGCTCCACGAGGTCCACGCCCAGCGAGCCGAGCATTTCAATGACGCGTCGCGCGTCGTCGAGTCCGAAGCCGCCGCGTTGAAAATCGGCCGAATTCAGTTTGACGGCGACGGCGAAGTCGGTCGCGACAGCCGCACGCACGGACAGCACAATATCCAGCAGCAAGCGGGCACGATTCTCCAGACTCCCACCCCAGCGATCCTGGCGTTTGTTCGTCAGCGGTGAGAGGAACTGGCTGAGCAGATACCCATGCGCGGCGTGAATCTCCACGCCAGTAAAACCACTGCGTTCGGCGAGCAGCGCACTCTGGGTAAAACGGGCGATGACGTCCGCAATGTCCGTCTCCGTCAATTCTCGGGGCATCGCGAATCGCTTCGAGAAGCTGCCGAGTTCGAGGGCCACCGCCGACGGTGCAACCGTGGTCTGACCCAGCGCGGACTGCATTTGGCGACCCGGGTGATTGAGCTGCATCCAGACCTGCGCGCCATACTGCCGCGCGGCCAGCGCCCATTGGCGGAAGCGCTCGAGATGCGCGTCGTCCTCCAGCACCACGCCGCCGGGACCGGTCATCGCTCGCGCGTCGATCATGACGTTACCGGTGATGATCAGACCGGCGCCCCCTCGGCCCCATGCGTCGTACAGGCGCAGCAGTTCGTCGGACGGCGCGTGATCGGCGTCCGCCATGTTTTCTTCCATCGCCGCTTTGGCGATGCGATTGGGGATCGACGTGCCATTCGGCAGGGCAAGCGGAGCGAAGAGCGACTGGAAAGACATGGCCATACCTCGAATCTTCGGTTGACGATGCCATGACCATAACCTTAAAGTTCACTTCAAGGTCAAGTGTTGGGAGCGGAAAAATGAAAATCGGAGCGTTGGCGCAGGTGAGTGGCGTGGCGGCGTCGCGAATCCGCTTTTACGAAGCGCAGGGCTTGCTGCCCAATGCGCTGCGACAGACCAACGGCTATCGCGAGTACGACGAAGACGCGCTGACGCGTCTCGATTTGATTCGGCGCGCGCAAAACGCCGGATTTTCGTTGGAAGAGATCCGCGCGATCCTGCCGCCGAACCTCAACGACTGGCCACACGACAAATTGCTCGAAGTGCTGCGCCGCAAGGTGGACGAGATCGAGGCGCTGGAGCGAAATCTGGCGCTATCGAAGCACAATCTGAAGGCGTTGATCGATGCCATCGAGCATCGCGAGGAAGGGGAAGACTGCCGGGCCGCGTCGCAACGTGTGCTGACGTCGGTGCGTCGTGCCGACGACAGACCCGAGCCTGAGCCCCGGCGCGCTCCTGGTAAAAGGCGCCCCTGACGCGGCCGACAGCCACGCCTTGTTCAGCGACTGGCAAGAATCTCGATTGCCTTTGCGATGACAGGCGCGTCGATCATCTTGCCATCCAGTGCGAGGGCGGCACCTGCGCTGGCATTGGCTGCGGCGACAACCCGCTCGGCCCACGCAATTTCATCGTCCCGCCACGCGAATGCGGCGTGAACCGGCGCGACCTGCCGCGGATGGATGCACAACTTCCCCCGGAACCCGAGCGCGCGGGCGCGGCGAGTGGCGGCTTCGATCAGCGCCGGATCGTCGAGCACCGTCGTCACGCCGTCGACCGGTGCCGCGATGCCCGCGATACGCGACGCTAGCGTGAGTTGCGAGCGGAAGTACAGCAGTTCGTCGGCGTCGCCCTCGATGCCGATGTCCAACTGGAAATCGATGGTGCCGAACATCAACCGGTCGACGCGTGGCGCAGTGGCGATTTCACTCAGCACGGCAAACGCCTGCGCCGTCTCGATCAGTGGCACGAGTCGCAGCGATGGCGCTGCGCCTTGCACGATGCGGGCGAGGGTGGCGGCATCTTCCGTCTTCGGTACGACGAGGCCGCCGAGTTGCGACAGGCCAGCGAGCGCTGCGACATCCTCGTCAAACGAGGGCGTCGAGGCAGCGTTGATGCGCACATACACCGGCGTTGACGTTGCGGGACTCAGCGTCATCAGCCATTGCACAACCTGCTCCCGCGCAGTCGGTTTGTCGGCGGGCGGCACGGCGTCTTCGAGATCGAGAATGACGGCGTCCGCGCCAGAAGCACAGGCCTTGTCGAAACGCT
The DNA here is from genome assembly GCF_000972785.3 of Pandoraea oxalativorans. Taxonomy (NCBI): domain Bacteria; kingdom Pseudomonadati; phylum Pseudomonadota; class Betaproteobacteria; order Burkholderiales; family Burkholderiaceae; genus Pandoraea; species Pandoraea oxalativorans. Next base: position 2,823,056 of record NZ_CP011253.3, on the reverse strand, counting down.
CCGGACGATTGCCCGGCACGAAAAGCCAGCTACGAATCGCGGGGTGTTTTTGCATCGCTTACACCGCCTGCGCTGCGTGCAGCGCTTCGATCTGTGCCGACGTGCGGCCAAGCTCCGTGAGGATCGCGTCGGTGTGTTGCCCCAGCGCCGGAATCGGGTCCATGCGCGGCGCGAACGCAGCGCTCGCCGACGGCATGCCCGGGGGAATCGGTGCCTTGATCGTGCCGTTGGGCGTTGCGACGTCCGCCCACCGCTCGCGCGCGGCGAGTTGAGCGTGCTGCCAAACGTCGTGCATCTCGTTGAGGTTGGCGTTGGCGATGCCCACGGCGTCGAGCCGACTCACCAGTTGCGGTGCCGAGCGTCTCATGAAGACCTCGCGGATGATGGCGCGCAGCGCATCGCTATTGTCCAGACGCCTCGGGTTGGAGGCAAAGCGTGCGTCTTCGGCGAGTGCGGGTTGTTCGAGGACCTTGTCGCAGAAAATCTTCCACTCGCGCTCGTTCTGCAAGCCCAGCATGACCGTCTTCCCGTCACCGGTTTCGAACGGGCCGTACGGGAAGATCGTTGCGTGCGCAGCCCCTGCACGCGGCGGCGGTGTCTGGCCGTCGACGGCGTAATACAGCGGGAAGCCCATCCACTCGACCATGCATTCGAGCATCGAGATGTCGATGCGTGAGCCTTTGCCGGTCTTGCCGCGCTGGATCAGCGCGCTGAGGATGTTCGTATAGGCGTACATCCCGGCAGCGATGTCGGCAATCGAGCAGCCGGCCTTGGCCGATGCTTCGGGCGACCCCGTCACGGACAGGAAGCCCGATTCGCTCTGGATGAGCAGGTCGTAAGCTTTCTTGTCGCGGTAAGGGCCGTCCGGACCGTAACCGGAAATGCCGCAAACGATGATGCGGGGATAGCGCACCGACAGCGCGTCATAGCTCAGGCCCAGGCGGTCCGCCGCCCCGGGGGCGAGGTTCTGCACGAGGACGTCGGCGTCGGCGAGCAGGTCGTGAAGGACCGACTGCGCGGCGTCCTGCTTCAGGTCGAGCGTCAGACTTTCCTTCGAGCGGTTCGTCCACACGAAGTGCGACGACATGCCGTTCACGCGTGCGTCGTAAGCACGGGCGAAGTCCCCTGCGCCAGGTCGCTCGATCTTGATGACGCGCGCGCCGAGATCGGCCAGTTGACGGGTGCAGAACGGTGCCGCAATGGCGTGTTCGAGCGCAATGACCTTGATGCCGTCCAAGGGCCTCATGACAGAAATCTCCGAGAAAACCAGTTGAGTTGAGCGAAGCGGCGGCCGGGTCAGACGATCTTCGCGAGCACGATAAGGCTCAGCGTGATCGTGATGGCGCCGCCGATGCGGGTGGCGATTTGCGCGAACGGCATGAGTCGCATGCGGTTCGCCGCCGTGAGGATGGCGACGTCGCCCGTGCCGCCCATCCCGCTGTGCGTGCCGACGACGATGGCCGCGTCGATGGGATGCATGTTCATACGGCGCGCCACGATGAAGGCGGTGGCCATTAACGTGAGGACCGTCGCGACGATGGTCACGAGCGTCGGCACGTTGAACGACGCAACGACCTTCTGCCACGGCGTAATCACGACACCGATGGCGAACAGCAGCGGGTACGTCACGGCCGTCGCGAAAAATTTGTAGACGACGCCTGCACCGGCTTCGAGCTTCGGCGAGAAGACGAAGCCGATCTTTGCGGCGACGGCCAGCACCAGCATCATGACCGGGCCGGGCAAGCCGAGCGTGTTCTGCGCGAGCATGCCGACGAAGTACAGGCACACCGCGATCATGCCCGCCGCTGCAATATCGGTTGCATCGACCGCCTTCGCGGGTTCGGCGTGAACGTCGTGCGTGCCGATGTCGTCGCTTCCCGTTCGCATGAGCTGCCCGTTACCCGTCAACGAGGGGTAACGCTTGCCGAGCGCGTTGAGCACACCCGAGAACACGATGGCGCAGACGTTGCCGAGCATGACGGCGGGCAGCGCCTGCGCGAGGAGGTCGCCCGAGCCCTGATGCATGACTTCCGAGTAGCCGATGGTCAGCGGAATCACGCCTTCGCCCAGGCCGCCGGACATGACCGGAATGACGACGAAGAACACGGTGTGGAACACGCCCATGCCGAGCATTGTGCCGACGGCCGTGCCGACGATGCCTGCCAGCACCGAGCCGATGGCGAGTGGGACGAAGATGCGCACGAAGCCGCCGATCAGCACCTTGCGGTCCATGCTCAGAATGCTGCCGACGATAATGCCGGGAATGAACAGGTACAGGAAGTTGCTTTGCTTCCAGAACGCGACGATAGGTGTGACGACGGACGGAGGCAGCACGTTCGCGAACACCAGCCACGAGGGCAGGAACGTCACGAGAATCACCGGGCCACCGATGCTGCGAAAGATGGGGATTCGCTGACCGACTTCCATGCAGGTGAAGCTGCACACGGCCAGCAGCGCGATGATCGGCGAGAGTTCGGCAGAGAGTTTGCCGGTCGTGAGAACCGTCGTCGCGATGGCGGCAATGAGTACCAGATGGACCGGCAACGGCACGATGCCCACGCGCATGTCCATGATTCGCCACCACAAGTCGCGCAGGGGGCGGTGCTGTACTGCCTGAGTCGTTGTCTTAGCGCTTTGATTGCTGTGGCCGCCCTGACCTCGTCGTGCGGCAGTGGCCGAGAGTCCGTCTCGCATCCTGCTGTCTCCGTGCATTTGGAATAGGTTTGTTGACGGGACTATAGGCGCGTAGCCAGCGTCGAAGGAAATACCGATTTTGGATGTGGGTATAGGTTAGGGCTATGGCCAAACCGTCTCGTTGCACGGGAATGAAGCGGCGAAGGGTTGATTCGCAACGGAAACCTGAGTTTCGCGATGGGGCATATAGCGGTACGCTATGGCTTTTCGCTGCTGCCAACCGACTTGCGTCGGAGGCCGATGCCGTTATGGACGTGAGACAACTCAGGAATTTCGTGGCGATCGTCGATAGCGGCAGTTTGTCGAAGGCGGCGGAGCGGTTGCATATCGCGCAGCCGTCGCTGAGCGCGCAACTGCGTGGGCTGGAGGACGAACTGCAAACCCAACTGCTGGTGCGCAGTGCGCAGGGCGTGACGCCGACCGAAGCGGGCAAGGCGTTGTATCGCCATGCGCGTGTGGTGTTACGTCAGATGGAGCAGATACGTCAGGAAGTGCGCGAGGGCGGCGGCAGCGAGGCGGGGCCGGTGGCGGTGGGGTTCCCGACGACGATAGCGTCGATTCTCGCCGTGCCGTTATTTGCGCGGGTGAGGGTGCAGTATCCGGGTATTCGTTTGCAGATATTCGAGAGCATGAGCGGGTACATCGGCGAGTTGCTTGCCAACGGGCGACTGGACCTTGCGATGCTCTTTCGCGACTCGGAAACGCGAGGCATCTCGGTGATGCCGTTGTTTGACGAGGAACTGTATGTGCTGGGCGGGCACCGGGTGTGTCCATCGATCTATGAGGATGCGCAGGACAATGGGGACGGGACTTGCGCACTGGCGAAGCTCGATAGCGTACCGATCGTCGCACCGAGCGCGTCGAACGGATTGCGGTTGCTGATCGAGCGGAGTTTTGCTCAGGCGAACGCAGAGTTGAACATCGTCGCGGATATCGACTCGCTGCCGACGCTCATCGACATTGCCCGCTCGGGCGACGCGTGCTCGATCCTGCCGGTGTCTGCATTGGCGTCGCGCGACCCGGCCTTGCGCCCACCGTCGCGCCGCATCGTCGCACCCCACCTGCAACGCCCGGCCAGCGTGTGCTGGTCCAACTCACTCCCGGTAGGCTCGGCGACGGTCGCCGTACGTCAATGTATCGCCGACCTAATCCGCGAATTGCAGGCGGATGGACATTGGACGGGGATTACGTTGCGCACGGTCGACAAGGCACCGTGATCGTGTGACGCGACGATCACGGCATTCCGTCCGAAAGGCTTACTGACGCATCCCGATCGCCAGACGGTTGAAAGCGCTCATCAATGCGATGGCGAACGTCAGGTCGGCGATTTCGGCGTCGGTGAAGTGCTCGCGCAGCGGGTTGAAGTCTTCGTCCGGGGCGTTGGTACGATCGACGGCACCGACCGAGTCGGCCCAGGCGAGAGCGGCACGCTCGCGGTCGCCGAACTGCGAACTCACCCGCCAGCCGCCAACGCTGTCGATCTTGGCATCCGCCATGCCACCGGCACGCAGCGCCTTGCTGTGCATCTCCAGACAGAAGGCGCATCCATTGATCTGCGACACGCGCAGATAAACCAGCTCAATCAGCGGTTTGCCGAGGCTGCTTTTCTCCAACGCCTTTTTCGTGGCGACGAAACCTTGATAGGCGTCGTTCGACAGCGTGAAATAAGACAGGCGAAGCGTACTCATCGAAATTCTCCAGAAATGAACTGCGCAAGGGGCATTAACTAATGCTTGATGCGAACGGCAGGGGGCTTGTCGCAACGTCACCAATTTACGAGAATCATGGCCTAGCAGGCAGATGCAAGAATTGCCGGAATCAATAGGACATCCCGAATGGATTTTCCGCTTTTGAGCGCTCATCTGAAGCCCGGCCCGGGCGACGACGCACCGCTCTACCTCCAACTGTACCGCCGCTATCGCGACGCCATCGCCTCAGGCAAACTCCGGCCGGGCGACCGCGTGCCGTCCGTGCGTAGCCTCGCCAGCGAACTCAATCTCGCACGCGGCACCGTCGAGCTGGCCTATCAGATGCTGACCAGCGAAGGCTATTTCTCACCGCGCGGTGCAGCCGGGACGTTCGTGTCCCCACTTTTGGAACACCGTAGCGAGACCGCCGCGCCAGTCGCCCCCCCAGCGGTGTCGGTGCTCCCGCCAAGGGACGCACTCGCCGCCGTCGGTACGCCGCGTCCGTTTCAACTGGGCCTTCCCGCACTCGATGCATTCCCCCGAAAGACGTGGGTGCGTCTGGCCGGGCGAAGTCTGCGGGCCATGGATCTCGCGTCGATGGCCTATCCGGAAGCCGCCGGGTACGCGCCGCTGCGTCATGCCATCGCCACCTATCTCGGTATCTCTCGCGGCATCGCCTGCTCCGCGCAGCAGGTCTTCGTGACGGCGGGCTATCGTGCTGCCCTCGATCTCGTCTGCCGGACGCTGATCGAACCCGGCGCGCAGGGTTGGTTCGAAGACCCCGGCTACCCCTACGCGCGGGATTTCCTGACGAGCGTCGGTATGCGCCTCGCATCGATACCGGTGGACGAGGAGGGGCTGGATGTCGACGAGGGCGTTCGGCGCGCACCGAAGGCCCGCTTCGCCGTCGTGACCCCGACGCATCAAAGTCCCACCGGGGCGACGATGTCCTTGCCCCGGCGGCTCGCACTGCTCGAATGGGCAAATCAACAGCAGTCGTGGATCGTGGAAGACGATTACGACAGCGAGTTTCGCTATCACGGGCGTCCGTTACCCGCGCTCAAGAGCCTCGATCACGACGGGCGAGTGCTGTACACCGGCACGTTCAGCAAAGTGCTGTTCCCCGGACTTCGTCTTGCCTACCTGGTGGTGCCCGAGGTCCATATCGAGCGCTTTGCCCAAGCCGCCAATCAACTGGGCGGACCGGGCTCGGTCCACGTGCAAGCCACGGTCGCGGACTTCATGGAGCAGGGGCATTTCGCGCGGCACCTGCGCAAAATGCGCGCGTTGTACGCCGAACGGCGCAGCCATCTCGTCGAGGCGCTGGCCGACGTCTTTGGCGAAGACCTGTATGTTCAGCCACAGGCAGGCGGCATTCAGACGCTGGCGTATCTGCGTCATGCATTCGCCGGACAGGACGATGAAACCATCTCGCTTGCCGCGCACGCGCAAGGGCTGGCGGTGCATGGACTGCGTCACTGGTACGGCAGCGCGCCGCCGCAATCGGCCTTGCTCCTCGGCTTCACCAATATCCCGGATAGGGCGACTGCGTTGGCCCTGAGCTTGCGTTTGCGTGCGTCGATTGCGACATGAGCAGAGATCTAATGAGACCGGATCGAGCCGGTCGTCAGCGACCATCGGGATTTTGGGCCGCAGCGCCCGACAAGACCACGTCGGGACAGGTGCTTTCGAAACCCGCTATGCTTCGTTGACTGGCGCACGTGCGTCCCAAAAAAACGGTTCATTGAGCATTACCGGGGAAGGCGGCGCGGATTTTGAGGAAGAAGTATTCCTGGTCTCGGTAGCCGTAGGCGCGCCGCTTAATGACCTTGATAGTGTTGTTAATGCCCTCAACGATGCTGGTGTTTAGACGATGTCGGCATCTGGCCAGGATGCCATGCAGATAGCCTTTCAGACGCTGAGCGAAGGTGTTCAAGGGGGCTATTCCGCTTTGCTCGGCCTGCTCGCACCAGTGGTGCCAGGCTTGTTTTGCCCAGGCAGGTCTTCGGTAGAACCAGAGCCGCTTGAGTTCGTCCCTCAGGACATAGACCGTCAGCAGCGGCTGGTTGGCTTGCAGCAATTCGTCGAGCCGGACGGCCTGCTGCCGGTCTAGCTTGTCGCGGTTGCGCAATAACAGCCAGCGGCTCGATTTGATGACCCGGCGCGCGGGACGGTCCTGGCGCAGTTGGTTGGCCTGATCCACGCGCACCCGATCAATGACCTCTCGTCCGTACTTGGCCACGACATGGAACAAGTCATAGACGATCTCCGCCCGTGGGCAGTGGGCCTGGATTTCTAACTCGTAGGCCGTAGTCATGTCGATGGCTACGGCCTTGATGCGTTGGGCGACCCCACGCGGCAATTGCTCGAAGAACGCCCGAGCCGTCTCGCGTGAGCGTCCTGGGCCGATCCACAGCACCTGCCTGCTGATCGGATCGACGACTACCGTCGCGTACCGATGCCCTTTATGCAGGGCGAACTCGTCCATCGCTAAATACTCGATCCTGGACCAATCCGGTTCGCGCACTGACGCTCGGAGCCGGGCCTTGTCCAGCGTCTTGACGGTATGCCAACCCAGCTCGAAGAACCTCGCCACCGCCTGCACGTTGCTCGATTGCAGCAATTGGCTGCAGGCCGCCGCAAGCCGATCCGTCACCCGCTGGTAGCGACCCAGCCAAGTAAGCCGCTCCAGGCGCGGGCCACCGCATTGCTCACACAACAAGCGCCGGCGTGGAACATGAAGAACAACCCGGTACTCAAATAACGGCAGATCTCGCACCCGGCGCACCGTGGTCTCATGGACCTGGCGACATCGTGCGCCGCACTGCTCGCACAGCATCACCTTGGCGGTTGGCTTCAAATAGATCGACAGCGTGCGCCCTGTGCCCTCGGGCCACTCCACGCGTTCGACGGCATAGCCCTGCCAGCCTCCCAGCGACTCCAGCAGCTTGCGATCCAGCATCTCCACGCACTCCTGATGGCAAATTCCTGCCATCAAGAGTACGAAAACTTGTCAAATCCCTCCACGCTATTGCGCGATGAACCAAAAAAACACCGTGCCGGTGGCGGCTCAGGTTCGCCCCGCATCCCAAGCTTCTCAGGAGTCCCCCTCGTGGCAGCGTTCGACATCGACGATATCGTTTCTTCATTGCATTCGGCCCGCCTGCGCTGGCGCGACGGGCAGCGACGCCTGCTCGAACCCGGTGGCCGCGATCTGCCGTCGCGCGAACGTCTTGCGGAGATCGTCGTGCAACTCAAGGGGGCGCTGTTCCCCATGCGTCTCGGCCCGCTGGACCTGCACCAGCAAGGCGAAAACTATTACGTCGGCCATACGCTGACGAGCGCACTGAACGGTCTGGCCGAGCAAGCGCGCCTCGAATGGCGCTACAAGGCGCGTCACGACAACGCCATTACGGCAACGCTCATCGAAGAGCGCGCGCATTCCGCCATTCAGCAATTCGCAGGCAAGCTGCCGGAGATTCGCGACCTGCTCGATCAGGATGTGCTCGCCGCCTATCAGGGCGATCCGGCGGCGGGCAGCGTCGACGAAGTGCTGATCTGCTATCCGGGCATCCACGCGATGATTCATCACCGCATCGCCCACGAGCTGTACCGACTCGAACTGCCGTTGCTCGCGCGCATCATCGCCGAGCAGGCGCACTCCGAAACCGGCATCGATATCCACCCGGGCGCGCGTATCGGCGCGGGCTTTTTCATCGATCACGGGACCGGTGTGGTCATTGGCGAGACGGCCATTCTGGGCCAGCGTGTGCGCGTGTATCAGGCCGTCACCCTCGGGGCCAAACGCTTCCCGGCCGACGAGGACGGCAATCCGCGCAAAGGCCTTGCACGTCACCCGATCGTCGAAGACAACGTCGTCATCTATGCAGGTGCGACGATTCTGGGCCGCGTCACCATCGGCGAGGGCTCCGTCATTGGCGGCAACGTGTGGCTCACGCAAGACGTGCCGCCGTTCAGCAATATCACGCAGGCACGCTCCCGCACCGAAGCTGGCTCGCCGCCGGTCTCCGGCTGCGATAACGATCGCTCCTGATCCGAGGGACGGGGAGGCGCCCCGTCAGGCGACGGCCGGCGGCGCGGCGATGCGCGAGCGCACCTCGGGCGACGCGAGGCACGTCGCCACCGCTTCAAAGCCCGGCGCGCCCGCATACGGCGCGACGCGCACCGGCGGACTGTGATTTGCCGGGCAAAGGACGATGGCTTCGTCGCCGCCGACGGCGCTCAGATCGAGAATCGACGACGAGCGCGTCATCATGAAAAGCGGGTGTGCATGCGTGCGCGCACGCAAGCGCAGATAGCGAATCAGCGCCTCTTGCGTCGGCTGCGCCAGATTCTGCTCGATCATGTCGACGACCAGCGCACCTGCACGATCGGCTTCCAACGCCGTCAGCAGAATCGTCAGTGCATCGGAGGTTTCGGCCCCGTCGTCCGTTAGCCATGTCAGCGCCTGATCGACACGTCGTTGCAGCGCGACGTCGTTCGAAGCCGAGGGACAAGCCGCCGCGTGCAGCGCGTCCAATCGGTCCAGTCCAAGAAACCTTCCGTTCGGCAAGGCTTGCGCCAGACGCATCGCCAATCGTGTTTTCCCGCTACCCAGCGAGCCGATAATGTAATTCAGCGGACGAATGTCGCGCATTTCGAACCACTCACCGCCCCAAGGCCAGGGGAGCTCGAAGGCTACGCTCGGCGCCGCTTGCTCGATGAGGCTTGGCAATTCGCCCTGAGGGGGCATTCTGCCGCGCTCGAGCCCGGCGCGAAGGCTTCGCACCGTCTCCAGTCGACGCAGTCGCTCTCGGATCTCGACGTCGAGCGCGCGTTCGTGCACCTCAAGGGCGCTCGACAACGTTTGCGCGTTGCCCTTCAATACGCTCGCCACCTGCGCGAGGCTCAAGCCCAATGCCCGTAGCGCGACGACCTCGGACGCGCGCGTCATCTCGGCACTGTCGTACGCGCGATAACCGGCCGAGGTTCGTTTCGGCGACAACAGACCGTGCTGCTCGTAAAGTCGAAGCGCCTTGTTCGAGACGCCAAGCCGCCGGGCCGCCTCGGACGCATTCAGGCTCACCGCAGAATCCTTCATCGTTCACCTCTTGATATTGATCGGGGTGACGCCATCGTCGAGCCGTCCCCAGGGGGCGGGTCAAGCCCTTGCGATTTGTCGTGACGATCCACGACCGCTCCATACGCTACGCAAACCCCAGATCAGTGTCGAGTTATCTTCTGAATAATTAACCGACCGGTCGGTTTTTATCATGTTAGGCTTCAATGCGCTTCCTCATAAAAACTACGGAGACATTGATGACTTTGATTTTTCGCTCGCCTGTTTCGGTGAATGCAACATCGACTGGCATTCGACATCAAGCTGCGCGTGCCGGTCGTCGTCGGATTTCGCTGGTGTCTGCAAGCGTCTCGGCGGCGCTGCTGAGTCTGACGCTGGTCGCGCCGGGCGTTGCGACTGCCGCGCCGGGAGTGCCGGTAACGCCGGCGGCCACCGCCGTCGACAAAGTGCCGGGACGCACAGACGTCACCATCAAGCGCGACGAATTCGGCGTGCCGCACATCTACGCGTCGACGACGTACGCATTGTTTTACGGTTACGGCTATGCCATTGCGCAGGATCGTCTGTTCCAGATGGAGATGGCGCGACGCAGCACGCAGGGCACCGTGGCGGAAGTGCTGGGCGAGAAGTTCGTGGACTTCGACAAGTCGATTCGCGGCAACTACTGGCCCGCGTCGATCCGTCGCCAACTGGCCGATCTGCCGCAACGCGAGCGGGATATTCTCGACGGCTACGCCGCTGGGATGAACGCGTGGATCGCGCGGATCCGCGCGCAGCCGGACAAGCGCATGCCCAGGCAATTCAACGACTTTGGTTTCCAACCGACGAACTGGGACGCGTTCGACGTTGCGATGGTCTTCGTCGGCACGATGGCGAATCGTTTCTCCGATGCGACCAGCGAGATCGACAACCTTGCGTTGCTCACCGCACTCAAGGACAAGTACGGCGCGCAGAAGGGCATGGCGCTGTTCAACGAGCTGAAGTGGGTCGTCAATCCGGACGCGCCGTCGACGGTACCCACGTCGGAAGGCACCTACGCAGTGAAGGTCGGCCCGGCCACCGGCGCGCCCATGCAACCGCTCGCACGCTATGACGGACCGGCACCGATGTTCGCGCGTCTGGCACGCGGCAGCGACGGTGTGCTCCTGCATCAGGACACCGAGGCCAATGCCGCGACGATGCTCGCGCAATTTGCCGCGTCGGGCCAGCCGGGTCTGGCCGGTTTCCCCACGACGAGCAACATGTGGATCCTCGGCAAGAACAAAGCGCGCGACGCTCGCGCAATCATGCTCAACGGCCCGCAATTCGGCTGGTTCGCACCGGCCTACACCTACGGCATCGGTCTGCATGGCGCGGGCTTCGATCTCGTCGGCAATACACCGTTCGGCTACCCGTGCATTCTGTTCGGTCATAACGGCAAGGTGTCCTGGGGCTCGACGGCGGGCTTCGGCGACGACATCGACATCTATGCCGAAAAGCTCGACCCGGCCAATCCGAACCGCTACTTCCACAACGGTCAGTGGCGCGACATGGAAAAGCGCGTCGAGATCATCAAGGTAAAGGGCGCTCAGCCGGTCGTGCAGGCGGTGTATCGCACTGTGCACGGCATCGTGATGCAACGCGACGCCAGGCAGCCGATCGCCTACGCCAAAGCGCGCGCGTGGGATGGCCTCGAGGTGCAGTCGCTGCTCGCGTGGACGCATCAGGCGCAGGCGCAGGACTGGAAGTCGTGGACGGCGCAGGCCGCGCGTCACGCGTTGACCATCAATTGGTACTACGCCGACGTGTCCGGCAATATCGGCTACGTCCATACGGGTGCTTATCCGGCGCGTCAGCCCGGTCACGATCCGCGTCTGCCGGTGCCCGGCACGGGCGAGTGGGACTGGAAGGGGCTACTGCCGTTCTCCACCAATCCGAAGGTCTACAACCCGAAGCAGGGGTGGATCGCCAACTGGAACAATTCGCCGCAGAAGGGTTACCCGGCGAGCGATCTGTTCGCGTTCCTGTGGGGCGGTGCAGACCGCGTGGTCGAGATCGATAAACGCATCGAAGCACACGACAAACTCGGTGTCGACGAGATGTGGCAGATCCTCAAGGATACGAGTGCGGTGGACGTCAATCGCAGTCACTTCCTGCCGTTCATCGAACGCGCGACGGCGAACCTCGCGGCCAGCGACGCTCGCCGTCAACTCGCGATGCAACTGAGCGCATGGAATGGCCTGAGTCGCGATGAGAAGCACACGGGCCATTACGACACGGCAGGTCCGGCTGTCATGGACGCCTGGCTGAGCGCCATGCTCAAACGTACGCTCGGTCAGGTGGTGCCCGCCCCGTACGACAAGTGGTTCCTGGCGAGCGGTTACGCCGCCCCGCAGGACGGCCCGACGGGTTCGCTGAACATCGGCAACGGCAGCAAGGTGTTGTACGAAGCGCTGCGCGGCGACAAGGCGGGCGTGCCGCAAACGTTCGACATCTTCGACGGCAAGCGTCAGGACGACGTCATTCTGGCGGCGCTGGACGACACCATCGCGTCTCTCAGGACGAAGCTTGGTCCCGACATGGCGGCCTGGCGCGCGCCCACGGTGCCGCTGACGTTCCGCGCGAGCAACTTCTTCGGCGTGCCCCAAGCCAACGCGACGGAAGCGGTGCGTGCACCCGTCTACATGAACCGGGGCACGGAGAACGACCTGATCGTGTTCGGACCGAAGGGCCGCGCCGCAAAGGTCGAGGCGTTCGACATCGTCGCGCCGGGGCAGAGCGGTTTCATCGCGCCAGACGGCACGCCCTCGCCGCACTACGCGGATCAGGTGGAGATGTACACGTCGTTCGGCCGTAAGCCTCTGTGGCATGACACGGCGGACGTGAACCGGGCGACGAAGTCGGTGGAGCATCTGCGTGTCGAGCGCGTGCCGGAGGGGCAATAAGCCGCACTAGCGGATCAGACAAGCCCCGTCGCGCCGGCGATCACGCACAACGCGACGCCGGCCAGCGGCGGGGTTTTCCACCAAAAATCAGCACGGAGGCGACGAAGGCGAGCGCGACATAGGTAGCGGCATCGGTCCTGGCGGGGAGATGCACCTGCTTCTGGTCGCCGCGATTCGTCGGGGCGTTCCCAATCTCGCAACGAGGTTGGGGCAATCGTCTATTCCGGCACAGTCGCCGGTTCGTTTTAGCAATCGTAGGGCGTGTCGGCGCGATAGCGTTGGTTCCCGTGCCGCGCGCGGCGATCTGTCGTGCCTTCGCACGGCGGCCGCTGGCGGCCCGACGCTCAGGAGAGACGTTCCATGACTCGCATGCACCCATCGACGCCACATCATGCCCATCGTCCCACCACCCACGTACGCGATGCGCCACCGCGCAGGCGCTGCCATGCCCTTGTGCACGATTGGCGTGCCGGGTGCGCATTGCCTCGCCGACATGCGCACAACAGCGCACGCGCACAACGTGGCAACGTCGAGTCGTCGCGTACGACGCATGCCAAAACGCGCAATCAGACGGCCGCCGCCGCTTTCGCCGTGACGCTGCTGGCGGTCGCGAGTGTCGCAAGCGTCGCCAATCTGGCCGCAGCGGGTGCGCCGAGAGGGCCATTCAGCGGTTTGCGGGCGATGGGCAGAAGCCGGACGGCGTCGCCCATCGTCAGCACAGAACGCCCTGTGACACTGGCGCACTCACAGGCCATCGCAGGCATTCGCACGCTGCTGAAGTTGCGCCCTGCACGCGAGCATAACGGCGGTGTTGCCCCGCAATGCCTGCCGTCGCGGAGCCTGTCGGCGATTGGCATTTCGCCAACTGCAGCCGACGGCGACGCTGCGCTGCGCTTGGGACTGTCCGTCTATCGCGAGGACTTGCAGCGGGTCGTCGTCGCCATGATCCGTGATGCCGTGGCCAACGCCGACGCCGACACGCGCGAAGCCTTCGCGAACGCCGAGGTGCTGCGTCCCCGATACATGACGCTACGTGTCGGCCACAAGGGTGCGAAGGGCTGGCCGCCGCCCAGCATCTTCTTCGCGTCGTCCGGCATCACGCTCAACCTGCGCGACGAACAGGGCCGCTGGCGACCCTTCGCGCTCACGCTCGCCGCGCAGGCGCCTGCACTCGTCGTGCCGCTCTCGACCTGCCGGGTGCGTAGTCCGTCCGACGCGGACTGTATCAAGCGAACACTGGGCCCGTTGTTCTGGGGGGATCGCTGGGCGTCGATTGCCGAGAAGATCGACGACACCGACACGTTACGGTTCATATCGATGCGTGCCGGCGCAACGGTGTCGCCGGGATGGCCGTCGCCCGACACGTCCGTGCTTGAATCGCCCGATATGGACGAGGTCGCCGAAATCCTGCTGGAGACGGTGATTCGTGGCGAGCCGTCGAATGAAAGGCTCGGGTCACGTCCCCGGCGAAGTGCGATGAACGACGCGGGCGGCGCGCGGGCACTGGCGACGCGGTTGAGCGCGTCCGGCCTGGAGTGCCTTGCTGCGGTGATCGGTGCGGGCACGCTCGACGACGATGCCGTGGCTTTGCTGCGGCATCTCTGGCCTGCGAGTCCCGTACAGGTTTCCGACGTCGTCGCGCGGCCGCAGCCCCACGCGCTGGCGACGTTCCCGCACGAATCGTTCAGCGGCCCGCTCGGACGTGGCGTGCAATGGATCTTGCCCGCGAACGTCTATGTCGAGTATCGGCCTGACCTCACGCAGAACGGCGTGAAGGTCTTCAACATCGACGGCACGCTGTATGGCACAACCGTTGCGCGCACGCGCAAGCACGCTTCCGACCTGCGTCCGCTAGACCAAATGCGCAATGAACTCGGACCGCTCGCGTTGTGCCGCATTTCGCGCGGCGTCGGCATCGATGTCGACGGCATGTGTCTGGAGTGCCACACGGAGCGGGACGGCGACGTGTCCGTCACAGAGCAGGGGGCGACGGTGGCGCAGCACCAGGTGCTTGAGGCATCGCCGCTGGCGCGTCTACGTGTCGCGGTGTATTCGCAACCGTTCGAAGCAGAGGACGGACGTCGGCAGTTCTTCGCTTTCGGACGTCTGGGCGAATTCGACGCGCAGGGCATCCCCCGGGTGACGTCGAACTCTCCATTGGTGGCGGGTGACGTCTATGCAAGAGAATTGGATGGCGAACTCGGCTACTTCGAGCAGGCGACGACTTCCGGACCGGTGGGCGGACGCCGCGTACGTCTCACGCTCGGAAACATGCATGTCGCGGCGCCATTCGGCACGTATCGCGACCGTCACGAGGTGTTGCACGGCGTGGTGCAGTTGTCGCGTGAGGTCTATTACCGCTTCACGTTGTCCGACGCGGAGGGGGAAGGTGCAGGCGGCATGCCGCAGCGCGTGCGTTTGCAGTATCGCCACGCCGGGAACCGCGATATCCGCGAGTACTGGATCGCACAGCATCATCGCGCGGCGGCGGAGAACGCGAGCGTTCTGCCAACGATCTCCTACGGGGAGACGCGCACACTGTTGCAACTGTATCTGCGCATGTGGGAGCGGGCACCATCGCCGTCCGAGGTGTGGCAGGGTCTGGAGGACATTCCGCTGTCGGTCGCCGACGCCCGCCAGGCGGTGGGGCAGCTTACGCACGCCATCGAGTGGCACGTGGCTTCGGCGAGAGGCGCAGGCGGCGACGAAGTGGACGGTTCCCCCGTGCGCTCATCTCCCGACGTCGATCCTGCATTGCTGCCGGCGTTCAATCGTCTCTGGTCGCATTGGCAGCGCTATCCCGGTCAGGCGGACGCTTTCATTGGCGCCGTGGTACGTGACTTCGTCTCGCGCCCGGCGCCGCTGGCCGTATGGTCGCAACTGCCGTTCACCGCCGACGTGCAAACGACGCGCGATGTCCTCGCCCTGTTCGAGGAGGTCTTCCCCGGCATGCCGGACCTTCAATCGTTGGTCTCGGGCGAGGCCCGGGCCGCGCGTGAGGTCGACAACCATATGCGCCTCGTGTCTCTGAATGCCAACATCGCCCTCGCGGAAGTCACGCTGGCAGATGGCACGCGTACGATCTACTACTGCCTTTCCGGACTCCAGCGGCGTGTGCTGCCGACGAACGCTCCGACGGTGCGATTCGTCGACGCCGGTCGGGCCTATCTGGAACGGGAAAACAACGTCATCACGCAGCAAGGCGACGGTCCGCGCTCGCGAGCGCAGGCGTACCCGACCGAGCCGCCCGAATTACGGTTTGTCGTCGCCGACGCCAACCTGCCGACATTTCACGCGGCGTCCGGCATGGCGAAGTCGCGCACGCTCGACACCGAGCGCCTGATTCTGGCGCAGATCTATGCGGACCATCCGGCGGGCGAGGGCGTCGTTCGCTCCATCGTCATGTGCTCGCGCCTGCCGTTCTGCGACTCTTGTGCGGTAAATCTGGCGATGGTGCCGTATCACTACCCCGATGCGGCGTTGCGCTTCTATTACGTTGCGTCCGGGCCTCTCACCCGGACACCGTCCGAGGAAGCGCCAGCGGTCACGCAGGCTTCGGCGACCGCACTTCCGCCGGACCGAACAGTTGTTCGCGCCAACGACGCACACGTGCATTCGACCCTGTAAGCGCGACGTCTGCGGGTTTTTCCCCTATATTGACCGGTCACGCTGTCGATCGCGGCGTGTGATGCTTTCCCGGGTCGCCAGCACGTGTTGCGGCCCGGCTGCATGACACCTGCATCACGCTTGCATCGCACAGCGATATCTCGGCATTAAGGAGCGAAGAACGCATGACGGCGCCACAGGCTTCCCCGCGCAAACCCGCCATCGGGCTCGGTAGTGCCGCCCGTGATCTTTATCGCGCGCTGTGGCGACATGCGCAGGGTGTGCGCATGCATTTGCTGGGCGCAGCAGGGTTGCTCTCTGCGGCGCAGTTGCTCCGGCTGACCATGCCGTGGCTTGCCGCGCAGGCCATCAATGCGCTTCAGCAGGGCGATATGACGGTCGCGGGACGCTGGATCGTCTACCTCGTCGGCATCTATCTTCTGTCGTGGTTGCTGCATGGCCCGGGGCGAATTCTGGAGCGCAACGTCGGCGTTCGGGTGCGCGTGCGTCTGGCCGATCAGCTGTATGCACGCACTGCCGCCGCGCCGCTGGCGTGGCGAGACGGTCGACATTCGGGCGAGTTGCAGCATCGCATCGTGCAGTCAAGTCGCGCATTGTCGGACTTCGCGCAGAACCAGTTCGGTTATCTGCAAAGCGTCTTCAATTTCGTCGGTCCGCTGGTCGCACTGGCGCTGCTGTCGCGCACCAGCGGTGCGATTGCGGTGACCGGTTACGTTCTCATCGCCATCATCATCCTTCGATTCGACCGTGTGCTGATGCAGCTTGCGCGTGCGGAGAACGATGCGGAGCGTCGCTATGCAGCGGCGCTGCTCGATTTCGTCGGTAACGCGGGCACGGTGATCGGTCTTCGCTTGCAGGCGGCATCGCGCAAACTGCTCGGTCATCGGATGGACGCCGTGATGCCGCTGCGACGCACGGTGACGGTCAACGAGGGGAAGTGGTTCGCCGTCGACATCCTCGGCATGGGCCTCACGTGGATACTCGTCGTGGTCTACGTGCTGCAGTCACGCGAGCCGGGACAGGCGGTGATGCTCGGTACGGTGTTCATGATCTACCAGTATGCGCAACAGGCGGCGACGGTGGTCGGCGCGATGGCGTCGAACTTCCAGAGCTTCGCGCGCATGCACACGGACTACGGCAGCGCCGAGCCGATCTGGGACGCCCCGAGCGATCCGGATGCCGTCGTTGCGGCGGTCATTGCCGACGCACCGTGGCAAACACTGACATTGCGCAACGTCTCGTGGCGCTATGCCGACAATGCGCGCGGCGGGCTGCGTGGCGTCGACCTTACGCTTCGGCGCGGGTCGCGCGTGGCGCTCATCGGTCCCAGCGGCGGTGGCAAAAGCACATTGCTGCGAACGCTGGCTGGTCTGTATCTTCCACAACATGGCGAACTGCTACGCGATGGCAACGTCATCGATTGGTCGGACCTGCGCACATTGGCGACGCTGATTCCCCAGGAAGCCGAAGTGTTCGAGGCCAGCGTCGAAGAGAACCTGACGTTCGGCGAACCCGCCGATGCGCAAGCGCTCCACACCGCCGTGCATGCGGGTGTGTTCGACGATGTGCTGCAACATCTCCCGGATGGTCTGTCGAGCACGCTCAACGAGCGCGGTAGCAATCTCTCCGGCGGTCAGCGCCAACGGCTTGCGCTCTCGCGCGGTGCGTTGGCGGCGCAGGGCAGCTCGCTGTTGCTGCTGGACGAGCCGACGAGCGCACTCGACCCATTGGCCGAAGCGCGCGTGTTCGACCGCATGTATGACGCGTTTCCGACGGCGTGCATCGTGGCGTCCGTGCATCGGCCGAGTCTGCTGAGCCGTTTCGACACTATCGTGGTCATGGAAAGCGGCCGAGTCGTCGATGCCGGTCCGCGAGACGAAGTGCTCGCCCGACGCACGTGATCGCGCGGCGGTAACCCCACGTGCCACGTGGGGGGATGGCGAATGCGCAGCCCGCCGGTCTGATCGCCGACGGGCTTTTTTCAGGTTCATTGAGCATTACCGGGGAAGGCGGCGCGGATTTTGAGGAAGAAGTATTCCTGGTCTCGGTAGCCGTAGGCGCGCCGCTTAATGACCTTGATAGTGTTGTTAATGCCCTCAACGATGCTGGTGTTTAGACGATGTCGGCATCTGGCCAGGATGCCATGCAGATAGCCTTTCAGACGCTGAGCGAAGGTGTTCAAGGGGGCTATTCCGCTTTGCTCGGCCTGCTCGCACCAGTGGTGCCAGGCTTGTTTTGCCCAGGCAGGTCTTCGGTAGAACCAGAGCCGCTTGAGTTCGTCCCTCAGGACATAGACCGTCAGCAGCGGCTGGTTGGCTTGCAGCAATTCGTCGAGCCGGACGGCCTGCTGCCGGTCTAGCTTGTCGCGGTTGCGCAATAACAGCCAGCGGCTCGATTTGATGACCCGGCGCGCGGGACGGTCCTGGCGCAGTTGGTTGGCCTGATCCACGCGCACCCGATCAATGACCTCTCGTCCGTACTTGGCCACGACATGGAACAAGTCATAGACGATCTCCGCCCGTGGGCAGTGGGCCTGGATTTCTAACTCGTAGGCCGTAGTCATGTCGATGGCTACGGCCTTGATGCGTTGGGCGACCCCACGCGGCAATTGCTCGAAGAACGCCCGAGCCGTCTCGCGTGAGCGTCCTGGGCCGATCCACAGCACCTGCCTGCTGATCGGATCGACGACTACCGTCGCGTACCGATGCCCTTTATGCAGGGCGAACTCGTCCATCGCTAAATACTCGATCCTGGACCAATCCGGTTCGCGCACTGACGCTCGGAGCCGGGCCTTGTCCAGCGTCTTGACGGTATGCCAACCCAGCTCGAAGAACCTCGCCACCGCCTGCACGTTGCTCGATTGCAGCAATTGGCTGCAGGCCGCCGCAAGCCGATCCGTCACCCGCTGGTAGCGACCCAGCCAAGTAAGCCGCTCCAGGCGCGGGCCACCGCATTGCTCACACAACAAGCGCCGGCGTGGAACATGAAGAACAACCCGGTACTCAAATAACGGCAGATCTCGCACCCGGCGCACCGTGGTCTCATGGACCTGGCGACATCGTGCGCCGCACTGCTCGCACAGCATCACCTTGGCGGTTGGCTTCAAATAGATCGACAGCGTGCGCCCTGTGCCCTCGGGCCACTCCACGCGTTCGACGGCATAGCCCTGCCAGCCTCCCAGCGACTCCAGCAGCTTGCGATCCAGCATCTCCACGCACTCCTGATGGCAAATTCCTGCCATCAAGAGTACGAAAACTTGTCAAATCCCTCCACGCTATTGCGCGATGAACCTTTTTTCATTGGAAGGCGGTGCAATTCATTACGAATTTTCTCGAGCGCGCTATTCTCCACGCGCTTGTGCTACAGTTCCGCAGCAAAAATCAAAAGCCAACATCCCGGGCGGCGCAAGAACGCTCAGGAATCCAGATCGTCGTGTTTCGCCATACGACACGATGTAAGAAATTTTGCGACACGCCAGTTCCAGTAGTCGAAAGTGCTGTACCGAATCAGATTTTGCAACCGCATTGCGAAAGGGTATCGGGGACCATGATTAACGCTGCTGTGGGGCACCTTGCGGGGCGGCTCAACGAACACTTAAAACAGACGTATACGCTCGACGGCGACATCGTGACGATGTCCGGACTTGTCGACGTGAACGGCCAGGCTGTCGCCAACACCAGCAATCGTCTGGTCGTGATGCTCACGCACATCGAGCGCGACGCCGGTCCGGTGCGCAAGGGCATTCCGGGCGACGCGGGCGCATCGAGCCTGTCGCTCGGCGTGGCACCGTTGTATCTCAATCTCTATGTGATGGTGGCGGCCAATTTCACGGGCGGCCATTACCAGGATTCGCTCAAGCTGATCTCGGCGGCCATCGCATTCTTTCAGCGCAATCCCGTATTCGATCATCGCTCGTCGCCGTCGCTCGATCCGCGCATCGACCGGCTGATGCTCGAGATCGAGAATCTGGATATCCGCGAACTCAGCAACCTCTGGACGATGCTCGGCGGCAAGTATTTGCCGTCCGTGTTGTACAAGGTTCGCCTGATGGCGCCGGATACCGGCGACATTACCGGCACCGTGCCGACCGTGCGTGCGCCGGTTCCGGCGATCAGTCACTGAGCGGACCTGAGGGGATGCCTACCTCTGCTTCCACGCCGGTGGTGCCGGGTTATACACGCCTGTTTACCATCGACGTCACTCACACCTATTGGACGGTGCCGCACCTATGGCTGCGCCATGAAGCCACGCAGGATACCGCCGAGTGGGTTCGCCGTCGCGACCTGCTAGTGCGCCCGCATCGTCAGGGATTGGCGGTCTTCTGCGCTACCGAGCGTCGCGACGTTCTGCTCGACGACCTCCGACGCGGCGACGCAGTGGCAACCTTCAAGTGGTACGCGCAGGACGTCGCATTTTCCCTTTACACGTCGCCGACACCCCCGGTCGCGCAGCAAGGCGCTTCGGTGTGCTTCGTCACCAGCGAAGGGAGCGTGCCCGTCGATGGGCAGACGTCGACACGTCGGTTGCATGCACAGCCTTATGTCGACGCAAGCGACGGCGTGCCCGTCGACGCACCATCGCTCACGCCGTATCTCGCACGCACCGATCGCGTGAATCCGCCGGTGCTCGTCGTCAAGATCGACCTCGCCGATCAGGTGGCGGGCGGCGAGCCGGGAGGCGTCGATTACGTGGCGAATTTCGCCGCCCGAGAGAGTTGCTGGCGTTACTACTACGTGTGTACTGAGGCAGACGAAGGGGCGGACGCGCTGAACATCGTCGATCTGGACGAGAAGGTGAGTTTCGTCACGGCAGGCCGCGAGGCGCGCGCGGGCGGGCGTCACGCCGTGATCTTCGTGAGTGAGCAAGCGATTGCAATGCAGCAGCAATACCCGCAGCGATTTCAGTTGCGGGAACGGGGCCGGTCGGGTGAACGCGTGTTGATCCGGAGACTGCCCAATGCCGACATCGGCAGCCTGACGCAGAAGACGCCGAAGGTGCACAAACCGCAGGACGCTGAACTAGCGGCGCAAAGCCGGGCAGTACTGGTATCCGAGATCTACATCAATTGACATCGATGACCGAGGTGAACACATGGCGCAATACAAAACACCAGGCGTATACGTAGTCGAGCAAAACGCGTTTCCCAATTCCGTGGTCGAAGTCGCCACAGCCGTACCTGCCTTCATCGGCTACACGCAGTTCGCCGATAACAAGGGCACGCCGCTGGCCGGCACGCCGTGGCGTATCAGCTCGATGGCCGAATTCCTCATGTACTTCGGCGGCCCGCCGCCGACGACTTACTCGCTCGACGCGGTGGCCGCAGCGAAGGCACCGGCCAAGCCTGCGGCCGATGCCGCAGCGGGTGATGCCGCCGCTGCACCTGCTGCTGGCGATGCTGCCGCCGCGCCCCCCGCACGTCCTGTCGTCACCGACCTCTTCATCGGTGTGCAGGGCGCGCGCAAGCCGTTCAAGTTCACGCCGCAAGGCATCGAGTACCTGCTGTACTACAGCATGTTGCTTTTCTTCCAGAACGGCGGCGGCCCGTGCTACATCGTGTCGGTCGGCACGTACGATAGCGGCAGCGTCAGCTCCGACGACCTGATCAAGGGCATTCAGTCGCTCGTGAAGGAACAGGAACCGACGATGGTCCTCGTACCCGACGCGGTGCGCCTGTCGCGTCAGGACTGTGCCTCGGTGCAGAAGGAAATGCTCATGCACTGCGGTTACACAATGCGTAATCGCTTTGCGATTCTCGATGTGTTCGGCGGTGCGTGGGACCGTCAGGCGCCGGGCGGCGACTGCATCACCGACTTCCGCGACGACGTCGGTTCCTCCTTCCTCGACTTCGGTGCGGGCTATTACCCGTGGGTCAACACGTCGATCGTGACGGAGAAGGATCTCGACTTCACGAAGCTCTCCAACCTCGACCAACTCCAGGCGCTGATTACGACCGAACTCGATTCGGTGCTCAACCCGCCGGCGCCCGTATCACCGGCCGCGCAAGCCAAGGCCGCACAGGTCAAGTCCGTCCTGGCGAAGCTCACGGGCACAGACGCAGCGAAGACGGGGGCCGCACCGGCGGGTGCAGCGGACGCCGCCGCAGCACCCGCTGCCGAGGGTGACGCAGCCGCCCCTGCGAAGGCGGACGCCACGGCCGCCGCCAAGCCCCCGGCCATGACGAAGGCCGCCATCGCCGATCTGCACAAGACGCTGAGCGTCATCAGTGCGGTCTATGTGCAGGTGCTTCAGGCGCTTCAGAAGAAGATCAACCTGATGCCGCCCGCTGCAGGCATGGCCGGTCTTTACACGCTCGTCGACAACACGCGCGGTGTGTGGAAAGCCCCGGCCAATATCAGCCTGAACGGCGTCGTGTCGCCGTGCGTGAACATCTCGAATGCCGATCAGGAAGACCTGAACGTGCCGACGACCGGCAAGTCCGTCAACGCCATTCGCAGCTTCATCGGCGAAGGCGTGATGGTCTGGGGCGCACGTACGCTCGACGGCAACAGTCTCGACTGGCGCTATCTGAGTGTGCGCCGCACGATGATCATGATCGAAGAGTCGCTGCGCCTCGCGTGCAAGGCCTATGTGTTCGAGCCGAACACGGCCAATACCTGGGTGACGATCAAGAGCATGGTGCGCAACTTCCTCACCAGCGTGTGGAAGCGCGGCGGGCTGGCGGGCGCGAGCCCGGACGATGCCTTCCAGGTCTTCGTGGGCCTGGGCGAGACGATGACCGGCGAGGACATCCTTGAAGGCATGCTCAAGGTGACGGTGCTGGTGGCGGTGAGCCGTCCGGCCGAATTCATCGAGCTGACGTTCCAGCAGCAGATGCAGAAGTCCTGAGCGCGCTCGGGCGCGATCCGCTTGGCCGGACGATAGCCGCTGCGCACAGAGGCGATCGACAGGTGTCGATAGATGCGCGAAACGTGGGCACGGTCCGGCATTTTCCGCATGCAATCAATAGACGAGGTGTGTGATGGCAGACGATGGTTCGAAACAATCCACCACGGTTTGGCCCCTTCCCAAGTTCTACTTTCAGGTGAAGTGGGACTCGCAGGTCATGTCGTTTCAGGAAGTGAGCGGCCTGGACGTGCAGTCCGAAGAAATCAAATACCGTCATGGCGATAGCCCCGAGTTCGCCGTGATCAAAATGCCGGGCATGAAGAAGTACGGCAACGTAACCATGAAGAAGGGCGTGTTCAAGTCCGATAACAAGTTCTGGGACTGGTTCAACCAGATCAAGATGAACACGATCAAGCGGGTGCCGGTGACGATCAGCCTGCTCGACGAAGCCGGCAAGCCGACGATGGTCTGGACGCTCGCCAACGCGTGGCCGACCAAGATCACGGGCACCGATCTGAAGTCCGAAGGTAACGAAGTCGCCATTGAGACCATCGAGATCGTGCACGAAGGGCTGACCATCGCCAATAGCTGACGCGCGCGTGCCGCACTGGTGCGCTCGCCTGGCGGGCCGCCAGCGCCGACCGTCGTCGTGCATGTCCGGGGGATGCGTTCGACGCCGCTCGTGCGCATTTTTCCCCATTTTTCCGATTGTCCCTGCCGTTCCGATTACCAAGCGTGTGCGCTATGCCGTCATCGCCGTTCGATCTCTACCCACCGTCAGCCTTTCATTTTCGCGTGATGTTCGCGTCCACCGCTGGCGCGATGGATGCTTCGTTTCGCGATGTGTCGGGTATCGCGACTGAACTTGATACGGAAGCGGTGCCCGAGGGCGGCGAGAACCGCTTCGTGCATACGTTGCCGAAGGGCGTCAAGCATCCGCATCTGGAGCTCAAGCGGGGGATCGCTTCAATGACGTCGCCCTTGGTGATGTGGTGCCGGTCGGTGTTCGAGGGCGAGTTCATCGTGCCGATCCGGCCGCAGTCGCTGATGGTGCAGTTGCTCGACGAATTGCACCTGCCGATTCGCATCTGGACGTTCGCGAACGCTTTTCCGGTGAAGTGGGAAATCGAGAGTTTCGGTTCGACGAAAAACGAAGTGGCCATCGAGAAGATCGTACTGAGCTACACCTACTCGAACCGCATGGCGTAAAGACAAGTCAAGCGTACAAGGGGATTCGCCGATGCCAATCGAAATCGGTCATCTGAGCATCAAATCGACGGTCGTGCAGCGTGCCTCCGACACCATCGGCGCACTGACGGCGCCGACCGACGAGCCGGGCGTGTCGCGTAGCTTCGACGAACAGGCGCGAGCCGATTTGCTCGCCGAATGCCGTTCGCTGGTGCTCGACCTGCTCGAAC
This sequence comes from Pandoraea oxalativorans, assembly GCF_000972785.3. Classification (NCBI taxonomy): domain Bacteria; kingdom Pseudomonadati; phylum Pseudomonadota; class Betaproteobacteria; order Burkholderiales; family Burkholderiaceae; genus Pandoraea; species Pandoraea oxalativorans. The sequence goes on along the minus strand of NZ_CP011253.3, from coordinate 2,798,779 downwards.
GGGCGAAGGAGCGCTAAACCGTGGCATCCAGTCTCACCCGTCGCAAGTTCAGCATTGCGCCGTGCACCGTGTCGGGCGGCCAGATCGCCGTGGAAAACAGTCGCACGCCGTTCGAGGCGCTGATCAATCCGGTCGGCTACAAGCGCAAGCTGAGCATCGAGTACAACAAGAAGCAGACGCTCGGACAGCCGAGCGCGACGCCGCGCTTTAGCGCCGTGCGTCCGGAGACCATCAGCATCGACAACCTGGTGCTCGACAGTACCGGCGTGGTGGAGGGCACCGGCTCGCGCAGCGTAAAAGACATGATCGACGCCATGCTGGCGGTGATCTACAAGTACGACGGCAAGAAACACGAGCCGAATTACGTGCGTCTGTTGTGGGGCACGTTCATTTTCTTTGGACGTGTCGAGTCCATCGGGCTCGACTACACGATGTTCAAGCCCACCGGCGAGCCGCTGCGCGCCCGCGTGTCGCTGGGCGTCGTGGGCTGGGTGAGCGCAACCGAGAGTTCGCTGCGTGCGAATCTCAGCTCACCGGACCTGAGTCACCTCGTGGAAGTCACGGCGGGCGACACGCTGCCGCTGCTGTGCAACCGCATCTATAACGATCCCTCGTATTACCGGGAAGTTGCGCGTATCAACAATCTGACCGGATTTCGCAAGCTGGAGCCGGGCATGATGCTGCGCTTCCCGCCGCTGGTCTGACGCTATGGCCGACTCTCCCGCACTGAACACCAGCGGCGTGCTCAAGCTGACGATCACCAGCAACGGCGCGCCCCTTGCCGATACGATCCGCGTAATTTCGGTCGATATCGAGCGCGCCGTCGGGCGCATATGTCAGGCCCGCATCGAGATCCTCGACGGCGATATGCCCGACAACGACTTTCCGGTGAGCGACATGGACACGTTTGCGCCCGGCGCGGCCATCGTGATCAGCGCCGGCTACGGATCGAATGCCACCCAGATTTTCGACGGCGTGCTGATCCGTCACAGCATCCGTATCACGGGCGGCAACGAAGCCCGGCTCGTGCTGGAATGCCGCCACAAGGCCGTGAAGATGACGATTGGCAGTTACAACGCCAACTACATCGACATGAAGGACAGCGACATCATCAGCCAGTTGATCGGCAAGGCGGGGGCGACGTCCGACGTCGCTGCGACTACCACCCAGCACAAGGAAATCGTGCAGTTCTACAGCACGGACTGGGACTTTATGCTGCTCAGGGCCGAGGCAAACGGCGCGCTGGTCATCGCCGACGACGACGGCAAGATCTCGGTGAAAGCGCCGCAAACCAGCGCAGCCGCCGTGTTGAAAGTGACTTACGGCATAGATCTCATGTCATTCTCGGCCGACATCGATGCGCGCACGCAATTGCAGAGCGTCGTGGCCGCGGCGTGGGACCCGTCCACGCAGGCGATGGTGCAGCAAACGGCGGGGGCTGCGTCGCTCTACGAGCAGGGCAACTTAAGCGCATCGACGCTGGCGAGCGTCGCAGGGCCCGCCACGTTCCGTCTGCAATCGACGGTGCCGGTGCCGTCCGACGATCTCAAGTCCTGGAGCGACGCGACGCAAATGCGCGCCGCACTCGCCCGCATTCGCGGACACATGTCGTTTCAGGGCAGCGCGTTGGCCAAGCCCGGCACGATGATCGAGGTTGACGGCGTAGGCAAACGCTTCAGCGGCAGCGTGTTCGTGAGCGCCGTGCAGCATCGTATTGTCGACGGCAACTGGATCTCCGAAGTTGACTTCGGCATGTCGCCGGAGCGGTTCTCCGAGCGCCGGGGGGCGGGGGACGTCATGGCGTCGGGTCTTGTGCCGGGTGTCGGCGGCTTGCAGATTGGCGTCGTCACGAAGCTCGACGCCGACCCCGAAAGCCAGTACCGGATTCAGGTTGCGGTGCAGGTATTGCAGGCGGAGACAGTCGGTGTCTGGGCGCGGCTCGCGAGCTTCTACGGTTCGTCGGGTGTCGGAGCGTTTTTCATCCCGGAGATCGGCGACGAGGTCATTCTGGGATACCTCAACGGCGACCCGTCTTATCCCGTGGTGCTGGGTAGCGTCTACAGCAGTCAGCACAAAATGCCTTATGAGCTGAGCGCCGAGAACTTCACCAAAGCGTTCTGGACGAAGGGCCTGCTCAAGGTCATCTTCGACGACGACAAGAAGGTCATTACGCTCGTCACGCCGCAGAAGAACACGATCGAGATGAGCGACGACGCCAAGTCGATCTGCCTGACCGATCAGAACGACAACAAAATCCAGATGACACCGGACGGCATCACCCTCGACAGTCCCAAGGACATCGTCATCAACGCGAAGGGCAAGGTCAGCATCAGCGCGGTGGGAAATATCGAGCAGACCGCGCAGGCAGACATCAAGAGTCAGGCGCTCAACATTACCAGCACTGCGAACGTCGGCTTCACGGCCAAAGGATCGGCCACGGCCGAGCTTTCTGCCAGCGGTCAGACGACCGTCAAGGGCGCGCTCGTGATGATCAATTGATCCGCGCCTCACGCGGCAGGAAAACGACACAGGAGATAACGACATGCCCATGGCCGCCAGACTGACCGACATGCACACCTGCCCGATGCAGACACCCGCCGTGCCTGCGCCGATCCCGCACGTCGGCGGTCCGATCATCGGTCCGTGCGTGCCCACGGTGCTGGTCGGCAAGCTGCCTGCCGCCGTGGTCACGGACAACTGCATTTGCGTCGGTCCGCCGGACAGCATCGTCATGGGCTCGACGACTGTGATGATTGGGGGAAAACCGGCCGCGCGCGTGGGCGACACGTGCGCGCACGGTGGCGCAATCGTGATGGGATGTCCCACCGTGATGATCGGCGGCTGAGCGCGGGAGGCACGTTTGAGCACAGATAAATCGTTTCTCGGCACCGGCTGGGCGTTTCCGCCGCGCTTCGGCGACAGCGCGGGCAGCGGCCGCACGCAGATGGTCGAAGCCGAGGCCGATATTCGCGAAAGCCTCGGCATCATCCTGTCCACGGTGCCGGGCGAGCGCATCATGCAGCCGACGTTCGGCTGCGGCATCAAGGCGTACGTCTTCGAAGAAATCAGCGAAAGCGTGATGACCGAGATGCGCGACGCCATCGACCGGGCGATTCTGTTTTTCGAGCCACGCGTCACGGTGGAGCGCATCGAGATCGACGCGTCGAACGCGATGGAAGGGCGCGTCGATGTGCTGATCGATTACACGGTGCGTGCCACGAATACCCGCAGCAACATGGTCTACCCGTTCTATTTCCTCGAAGGCACCAATGTGCCGACGGCGCAGATCGAGCCGCAGCGATAAATCGGCCCGATGTCCCGATAACAAGAAACGTCACGATCCGCGCAACGACAACACGAACCGATGCACAACCTCATCATTCGAGATGGCACCAGTCAGGCGATGCGGGCGCTGCCCCCGTTGCAGGACGGGTATTTCCATCTCGACGAGATGACGTTTCACGAATTGCTCGATGTCGTGGTCGAGTTCGCGGCACTGGTGCGCTTTCATAACGCCGAGGACAAGCCTGATGGCGATTGGTCGCCGTTCTTCCGGGCCGACGAAACCGTCGTCATGAGTCGCATTCTGGCGTTCGATTTGTCGCGCGAGACGGAGCGGTTCGCGCAGTGGTGGCGCGACACCCCGGAATATGACGGCGTGCGCGGCAACGGTGCGGGCATTCGCGCGATGATCGGCGCGTCGCCGGTGCCGGAACTCGTCGCCACGCTCAACGGCTGGTACGTGGCGCTCTCGCAAGCGCAGACGGACAACGGACTGGCGCTGCGCACCGTGCTGCGGGCAGTCATCATGCAACTGAGCCGACGGGCTTCCGGCGTGCCGGACGTGATCGAATCGATGTCGTTGCGCGAACCGCTCGACCCCGTCTGGTCCGAAGCGGAACGCTCGCCCCATGCGCCTGCGGGCACCACCGCTGCGCCTGAACCTGACACTGTGCCGGGCAAGGCCGACGTGCGCGCGGATTTTCACGCGTACATGAAAGCCATCGAGATGGTGCGCAACGAGGCGCTGGCCCGCTTGCCTGCGTCGCTCCAGAGCGGTCATCACGATCCGGCCGTCGGCTTGCTGATCGCGTTCGTCAAACAGTTCGAAAAGCTCCAGAACAAGCTCAACGGGTACACGCAGAAGTTCATCGATTTCTACTACGAACGCATGCTCGGCAGCACGCCGCGCGGCGTGGTGCCCGATCGGACGTGGCTGGTATTGCGTCGCAATCCCGACGCCCGGGACGTCACGGTCCCCGCAGGGACGGCATTTCCTGCCGGGATCGACGCGCACGGTCAAGACATCGTCTACGAGTCGGAAGACGAACTGCGCGTGAGCGGTGCGCGCGTGAGTCGTGTGCAGACGCTGTATCTCGACCACAACGGCTACAGCATGCCGGAGAATCTGCTGGCGGAGGATCCGGACAACGGTGCGACGGGGCGCAAGTGGCCCACAGCGGCGTGGTTCGAAGACGTGCCGTGTGGGCCACCCGGTGTCGAACACCCGCATGCCTGGCCGGTGCTTGGCGCGCCGAAGCCCGGTGCGGGTAACAGTCCGCATAGTGCCGCGCGTGTCGGCTTTGCGCTGGCGAGTAAGGTGCTATTGCTCAAGGAGGGCGAGCGCGTCATCCGGCTGACGATTACGTTTGCCGATGAGCGGCTGGTCACGCAACTCGGGCACATTGCCGACGCCGTATTCAATACGCCGGTCGAAGGTGCTCGCCTGAACGTTGACGGCAGCGACCAAGGACGAGAGGCGGCGAACGATAACCACCTGCGCCGTCAGGATCTTTACCTCAAGATTCTGCGCAGCTTGTTCTCCGTCTCACTGACCGGAGAGAAGGGGTGGATCGATATTGCGGGCTACGTACCGGGACTGCTGGGCAACCAGATGACGCTCAGCTTCGTGCTTGCGCCGGAGGCCCCGTCGGTCGTGCGATATTCGCCGGTGCTGCACGGTGAGAATTTCGACGTCGACACGCCGCTCGTGCGCTGCGTCATCAATCCCGGCGCGTATCTGTTCCCGTATGGTTTGCTGCGCAATCTGCCCGTGACCGGCGCGCAAATCGACGTCGACGCGCATGGCTGTCGCGATCTGGTGCTTTACAACAACATTGGCCAACTCAGCGCGGCAACCCCCTTTGCGCCGTTCGGACCGCTTCCGCGACTGGGGAGCTATCTCGTGGCGGGCAGCACGGAAATGGCGTCCAAGCGCATCACGCGCTTCGGCCTTCGTATCGAGTGGGCGGACCTGCCGCGTGCGACCGGGGGCTTCGGCACATGGTACGACGGCTACGACGTGCGTCTCACGAACGAAGACTACGTGGCGTCGGTCGAGGTGCTGGCCAAGGGCGGATGGTTGCCCGCCGGGGACGCGCCGCGCCCCGTCGTACCGCTCTTTCACACGCGGGTCACACCCAGCAAGGGCGAGCGCATCGACAACGCCATCGTATGGGAGGCGGGTTCGCTCGCGCATCTCTTCGAGCCGGACGAGGGCGTCAGTCCCGCGCATCCGCTCACGTGGGGGCCAGGGGCGAAGAACGGCTTTTTCAAGTTCACGTTTGCTGCGCCCGCATTCGCTTTCGGGCACGACGCGTACCCGCAGGTACTGTCGTCGACGATGCTCGCCAACTCGCGCAAGCGTATGTGGCGCAGACAGCGCCCGATGCCGCGCGCCCCGTACACGCCTATCGTCAACACCCTCTCGTTCGATTACAGCGCGACGGGGGCGATCAGCGTCGACCGGATTGCGAATCGGGACGAAGACGGCCGCTTTCTGCATCTGTTCCCGTGCGGATGGGAATCGCTCGACATGACGAGCTATCCCGCCCCCGAGCTACTCCCTCGCTTCGAAGATGCGGGCAACCTCTACATCGGCATCGATGCGAACGACCTCGGCGACACGCTGACGTTGCTGTTCCAGCTTCGCGAAGACTCCCGGCCGGTGACGGGGGCTGCGGACGACGCCAGCGACAACGCACGGCCGACAGGCTTGCGCTGGAGCTACCTCAGCAACAACGTCTGGAAGCCGCTCGCGCTTCGCGACGTCCTCACGGACGGTACGCACAAGCTCATGACCTCGGGCATCGTGACGTTGCGAGTGCCGGACGATATCGGCAACCGCAACACCGTCATGCCCGACGGACTGTACTGGCTGCGCGTGAGCGCCAATCGCGACATGGAGAAGTATTGCAGCCTTTACGCCGTTCATGCGCAAGCCCTTCAGGTTCGGCGCGGGTCTGATGTGCCGCCGGAAGTGCCGATGGTCCTGCCAGCGGGGACCATCGTGCGCAGCCGACGTCCGCTGCCGGGCATCGTGTCCGTCGTGCAACCGCTGCCGTCGTGCGGTGGCCGGGCACAGGAGACGCGCGAACAGATGCGTACGCGTGTGAGCGAACGGTTGCGCCACAAGCAGCGTGCGGTCACGCCTGCCGACTTCGAGTCGATGATTCTCGAGGCGTTTGCCGAAGTCTACAAAGTGAAGTGTTTCGCAAACCTGTCGACCCGGCACGGACCGGTCGATTGCGTTCGCCCGGGGCAGGCGCTCGTGGTGCCGCTGCCGTACTGGCCCGCGACGAAGGACGGCGAGCAGATGCCGATGCTCGACGGCAACGTCGTCCAGCAGATCGCCGAGTTTGCGAATGCGTTGTCTTCGCCCTGGGCGAGTGTTTCCGTCGAGAACCCGGTCTACGAACGCATTCAGGTGCGCTGCAAGGTGCGCTTCGCCGATCGCGCCGGAAACGGCCACTACCTTGCGCTGCTCGACGCGGCGATTTCGCGCTACCTCACGCCGTGGCAGGACGACGTGGGCTACCGCACGCACTTCGGGTGGTGCATCCGCCAGCACGATCTCGAAGCGTACATCGGCGCGTTGCCCTATGTGCAATACGTCTCGGGCTTTTCGATGCTGCGCATCGCGACGGTCGTCACGGACGCCGATGCGACGGCGGCAGCGGGCACCGACATGCAGACCTTCACGCTGTTCGACACCGCTCGGCGCTCGAACGGTGCCGCCGCGCCGCAGACGGACATCGTTCCGCTGTATCCGTGGAGCATTGCGATCCCGGTGGCGCATCACGCCATCGAAGCCGTTGACGACGACACGGATTACGAGGGCGTGCCGACCACGCTCAGTCAGTTGGAAATCGGCACCACCTTCATTATTTCGGATGACGACCATGAACGGAAAACCGATCGCCCGGCGTAACCGGGATACCTTGCGGCGTAAGTTCGGCAACGGCGAGATGCCGTCGGCCACGGCCTTCTCCGAACTGATCGACTCCATGCTCAACATCGTGGACGAGGGGTTCGACAAGACCCCGGTCGATGGCCTGAAGGTCTCCCAACTCAATCAAGGCAAGTTGCTCAGCTTCTATCAGAACATCGACCTGAAGAGCCCCATCTGGACGATCCAGCTCGACAGCGAAGCGGGCGGACTGGCGTTTGGCAACCCCGACAACCCCAACGCGCTCACCTTGCGACAGTTGGGCAACAAGCCTGTGCGTGACACGGTATCGGGGGCGGCGCAGGGCGCGCCAGCGGCTGCTCCCACTTTCGAATTGGACGTGGCCGGGCGCGTGGTCGCCGACGGACGTCGCGGACGCCCGGGCGCGCGCAGCGTGCAGGCCGACGGCAAGTGGCACGACATCACCGACCCGCTCACAGGATGTCAGGCGTTCGAGATCACCGCCGGTGTCGGCAAACGCGGCAGCGGCAAGTTTGCGCTGATGCATGCCTATGCGGTGATGGCCTACAACGGCAAAGGGGATATCGACTACCGTCAGTCCCATTTCGGCAGCAAGTGCAATCGTCTTCAATTGCAATGGGTCGATGCACCCGACGGCGCGAAGCATAGCTATGTGCTGCAAATGCGCGTCGGCTGTCCGTACGACTCGACGCGGGATGCCGCCGGTGCGCCCAAGACCTGGGTGACGTATTACCTCACCACGCTGTGGTTCGATCCCGACATGACGGGCAGCGCCACCGACCCGGAACCCAAGGGGGCGCAATGACCCACGAGAACGCACGTGCCACGCCCGCAACGGTGGACATCGTCATCGGCACCGACGACGCGCAACTGCTGATGACCGCGCTGGGTGAACTGCCGTTCAAACGTGTCTTCGAACTGATCGGCGCGTTGAATCGCCAAGCCAACGCCGTCGCCCCGGGGGCACCGGTCGTCTGTGCGCTCGACGCGTCGGGCTTCGCGCTCATCGTCGAAGCGCTCGGACATCTGCCGTATCACCGCGTGCATGGGTTGATCGACGATCTGAAGGCGCAACTGCATGCCGCGAGGCATGCGTTTGGCAGCGCGGCGGCAGAAAGTGCGGGCCGTAGGCCAGGGGCGAGGGTGCAATGAACGCCCCGGAGTCCATTGCCCGCTTTGCGCCCGATCCTCAGGGGCTAGATTTCGATGCGCTGCGTCGCGCCGGGATTGCGACGTTGCAAGCGCTGTGCGGCGATCGCTGGACCGATTACAACCTGCACGACCCGGGCGTCACGATCCTCGAACAGCTGTGCTATGCGATCACGGAACTTGGTTATCGCTCGGACTTTCCGGCCGAGGACTACCTGACCGACGCCGACGGACAGATCGATTACCGGCATCACGCGCTGCATCCGGCGGACGAGATTTTTCCGAGCGAAGTCCTGACGTTCGAGGACTATCGCAAGGTGCTTTACGACACGATCCCCGAGTTGGAAGACGTCTGGCTGACGCGTGACGAACGCCCGGGGAGCACCGGCCAGCCCGCGCACGGCTTGTGCCGCATCGCCATCAAACTGAACGATGCATTGCACGACAGTGCCGACGAGGCGTCGCTCGCGCAGATCGAAGCCGCCGCGTGTGAGCGGGTGCGGCAAGTCTTTCACGCGCACCGGAATCTCGGGGAAGACCTGTCGGACGTGAGCGTCGTGCCGGTTCAGCCGGTGTATCTGAGCGGCGATATTCAGATTCACAGCGAGCGCGACCCGGCGTCCATCTTCGCGGACCTCTTCTTCCAATGTGCGCGTGCCGTGCATTCGGGATTTCGCATCGAACGGTATGTGAAGGCGTCCGAAGCCGGTGTGACGCTCGACACGTTGTTCGCCGGACCCCGAACGGTGCACGGATACGTCGCCAGCACGGGCGCGCAGGCGCAGGGCGCACCGGTGGCGGTGGCACGTCTCGTCGGTTTGGTGCAAGCGGTGGACGGCGTGGCCCACGTGCAACGTCTTGCGCTGTGTACCGCCGATGGAACGCCCGTGAGCGGCGACAGTTTGACGGGCGCGTCCGGCACCGTATTGCGCCTGCGGTTTCCCAGCGACACGCAGAGCAATTTCCTGCGACTGCATTTCGCCAGCGGGAAGGCAGGGAGTGGTTCGCATGCGTTGACCTCCGCCAGCGATCATCGACGTGAAGAAAAGTCGCGGGTCGTGCTCGAGGACGCCCGCGTCGCGCTTGCCAAGGCGCGCTTCGAGTTCGATACGCTGCGCAATACCGCGCAGTCACTGACGACCGTGGTACCCGCGCCGACTGGCCAGTCGCGCGAGTTGCGCGAGTACTTCTCGATTCAGCATCATTTTCCGGCGATCTACGGCATCAATCGCTTCGGCGTGCCGCCCACGGCGCCGCTGGAGAACCGTGTCAGTGCGCACCAGTTGAAGGCCTATCTGTATCTGGCCGAACAACTGATGGCGAACTATCTCGAGAACCTGCAATCGGTCGGGCGCCTGTTCTCGGTCGATGCGCTGTACGAGACCTATTTTTCGCAGCGGATCGACAACGAGGCGTTGCCGGACATCGAGGCGTTCTATACCGACGCACCTGACGGCGTCCGCAGCCAGTTGGCCCGGATCGTCTCGCGCAAGGACCGCGCGCAAGACCGTCGCAGTCGGCTGCTCGACGTGCTGCTGGCCATGTACGGCGAGACATACTCCCAGAAGTCCCTGCGTCGATTCGACGATTATCAGGATGTGCACGGCGCGCGCTGGCTGATCGATAACAAGCTGGATTTTCTGCGTCATATTGCGACGCTTTCGCGGGATCGGGCGTCGGCGTTCGATATCACGGCGGCGGGTGTTCGTGCGGACGGACGGCCCAACGTGGCTGGCGTATACGCGAAGATCTCGATCCTGCTGGGCTTGCCTGCCGAGCCCCCCGGTGCACCGCTGAGCGATGCGCTCACGCGCTGGCATCTGCGGTTGCAGGGGGATCGCACGGCGACGAAGGAGAGCTATGAGTTCGCGGCGGCGCGTCTGATCGTGCTCAAGTCTCAGGGCGAGCCTGAGGTGCGCCCGACCGGGGCGCAGGCGCAGCCCGGCGACACGTTGCCTGGCAGACTGCTCGTGCATGGCGTGCGTCTGGAGAATTACATCCTCCGACAGCACGATGACGCGGTGCACGTCCATTTCCGCACACACGATGCGCGTCTTGGCGGCGACGCGCCCGGCGAAGTGCTGCTCGCGCGATTTCATGGCGACGACGCGGTGACTTACGCCGGACGCTATGTCGAAATTCTCCGCGAATTTCTCTGCACGCTGAATCAGGCATCCGAGGGCTTCTATCTGGTCGAGCATGTGCTGTTGCGGCCCAGGCGTAGCGGTGCGACGCGCGACGGAACGACGGCAGAAGCCGACGCGCAGGTGCACGAAGCCGAGTCGTTTTTCAACGCACGGGTGAGCGTAGTCTTCCCCGCGTGGACGTCGCGATTCAGCGATCCGGATTTCCGCCAGTTGGCGCAGGAGACGGTGTGCCGCAATTTGCCAGCGCACCTACTGCCAGAGTTTCACTGGATGGATTACGTGTCCATGCGCGACTTCGAGCATCGATACGGACTCTGGCGCGCAAGGCTGCGGGAGCGGGCAGCCACACCGGACCGGCTTGACGCCGCGAGCGCCAGCTTGCGCACGCTGTTGATGCGACGCCGCCGTGCGCACGACCTGACGTTGTGGGTGTAGCCATGGACACGCGACATCGGATCCGCTCGCTCGATTTCGATCTGACCTTTGCGTCGGGTGGCATGGCGATGTCGCAGGGCGAACCGCTGCGCGCGCTGGTCGTCGACCAGTTGCTGCCTGTGGTGGCGTCGGTGTTGGATGAAGCGACGGGCGATGGCGCAACGGCGGACATCTACCGTATCGACCGGCTCGATGTCGATCTTGGCGAGGTGTACGACGAGGATCTGCCCGAGACGCTGGCGGAGCGACTGGCGCAAGCGCTGGCGAGTGTGTTGGTCATGCAGCAGAACGCGGGGGCGGCGGCATCCGCAACGCACGCGGCGGATCTGATTGCGTTTCTGGCGTCGGGCCACTGGGCGACTCCGGGTGTGGGGCCAGCACCCGCGCAGACCGAACGCGGTGACGCGTCGGGCCCAGACGATGAGATGCGTTGGGACACCGACGCCGGGGTGGCCGATGCTCGGGTGTCCGACGGCCTCGAAGCGCTTCTGGCCCGTGTGCTGGCGGGCGACATTCAGACCGTCCGGCAACGCATTCGCGCAAACGCTTCGCCGGACACGCTGATCCAGCGATTGACGAAGCAGTTTCCTGCTCACGGCGTCGACGCGCTCCTTCGGGCGTTGCGTCCGGCAGAGGCGTCCGGATGGTTGCGACAGCTCGATGCGCTCGATCAGTTGCTTGCGACCGTCGGATGGAACGTGACACAACGCGCCGACGCGCAATCGGCCGCCCGCGCACGATTGCTCGCAATGGGCCTGCTTCCGCCGGATGCCAGCCTGCGCGCCATGCCGTGGCATGGTGTCTGGCAATCGGTGCTGTCGATCGCGCAGACGCGTGGACTGGCGCGCGATGCGTTTGATTTCGTAGCGAAGGTGCGAGGCAGTGTGCGGGCCGACGAAGCGCGCGCGAGTGCGATAGACGCCACGAGGGCGGACGAGACGTCGCAAGCAGGTTCGGAATCCGCCACGATGCTCGACGCTCTGCATCGCGTTGCCGACGCACACGCAAGCGGTGAGGAGACACCCCCCGCGTTTCGCGGCAAAGAATCCGATGGGCCGCTGTACGAGCAGGTACCGACAGCAAACGCATCCCCGCGCCCCTTTCCCTTCACGCAGGCGGGCCTGAAAGCCTTGCTCTCGACCGCCTTGATGCGCGCGCAGGCGAAGCCGCTCTACGGCATCTGGCCGACATTGGTGACCAACGAGGCCGACACCCTGCGCGAAGCGCTGCGCCGCTACCTGTCCGTATCCGATCTGCGCGAGCAAATCGCACTGACATTTCCGGTGTCGATGCTTGAGGACATGTTGGCGCTGCTGTTGGCGGCCCGTCCTGAAGCGACGCAAGAATCGGCGCAGGCGAGTCGCAGACGAGCCGATGCGTACGGCGTTGGGAGACGCCCAGAGAGCACAGTCCATGACATGGGGCGAACGTGGGCGTGGCGAAACGCGTGGTCTCATGACATCGCTGCGGCAGCGGGCATCTCCGATGCCGAGGTGATGCGCGGGATCGGCTTGCGAGACGAAGCACAGCCAGACGTACCGGCGGTTCCTGCCGCCTCGTTCGACGTGCGCGTCGGGGCCGATGTTGCTCTCTCGGGAAGACATGAGGCATCGACGGTTTCGCCTTCCGGCGACTCGATTCCGGACGACCCATCGGACACACTCACACACCGAAGCGTGGGCGATGAGGCGACGTCCGCTGAACCAGCGGCGCGAGCACCGGAACCCGCAATTCCGCCCGCTGTACCCCTCACGTGGCCAGCCGCCGATGACGTCGACGCGCGTGCGGAAGTGACGAGCCGGAATGACAGGCTTATCCGGGCGCTATTGAGCGGTTCGGCCGTGGCGCTTCAAGACGATTGGGCGGATTGGATCGGTCGTGAACGGCACGCGCTTGCGTCCATCTGGCGTCGATACTCGACGTACGACACGGTATTAATGCGCGTCGTGGAGGGCTTTCCGGAAACGATGCTTGTGGATCTGGCAACCGTGACGGTGCCATCCGCAGCGGCGCTTTGGGAGGCGCTCGCCGGGATTTCGGTCGATCGGCTGGCGGATGCGGAACAAGCGTCGGCGAGCACCACGGAACCGCTGCTCCGCGACCCGTCCCTCGTTGGATCACCCGGTCTTGCCGACGCGGTCGGGGTCGAGACTCATGCCGAGTCGAACACACGGAACATACCGTCGCAGACCGACCTCGATCGGTGGAAGCGGGAAGTCTGGCATGCGCTGTTCATGCAATTACGTACCGTTTCGCCGGTCGCGTCCACGTCGTCCACGTCGTCCATGCCGTCGATCTCGTCGGTGTCGTTCGCTGCGCTGGAAGCCATCGCGTTGCCACGTGGGCGGGCAGCGTGGGCGCGTCGGGCGTTTGATCTGTGGGGAGCCACCGTCACAGCCGATACGACCGATTCATCCGATGCCATCGGTTCCTCAGGTACAATCGGTTCGCCGGGCACCGTTGCCCCCTCCCCGAGAGTGGCCGATAGCATGGCGGCCGATGGCCATGTTCTCCGAGCGCCGACGTCATCGATTGCCGATGCAGCGTCTCCAGCATCGGTGGCCGAACCAATGGGCCGCCGCACGTCTACCGTAGCGATCCGACGTCTCGTCCGGCAACGCCAAAAGGTGAATCCACAAGGCGGCGATCTGATCGCTCGCGCTGCGTCGTTGTCCGCCCCTGAGCGACTCGATCTTCGACGCATCGTCACAGAAATAGCTTCGACGCGCGGGTCCGATCTTGCCGGGATCGACGCGCACCACTGGCAAGCCGTCGTCGATACGATGATCGCTGTCAGCGAGTCGATTCCCGACGCGCACAGGGAAGTGCTTTATCGCTCGATTCTCGATAACGCCCCCGACATCGAGGGCGAAGTCGACGTCAGTGTTTTCCCCCCCGATGCCACCGGACGCTATTACGCGAGTGTGGCTGCCGCGCTCGCCGCCGATGCCGTGCTTGACCTTGATCTGTTAGCGGAGTCGGCGATTGCGCAAGTCGCTTCGTCGTCCCCGGACGACCCGGATTTCAATGCACCTTCTCCGTTCCCCCCGACATCCCCAAATCGTCCGCCCGCCATGCCGGAAGACTTCATCGCTTACCTTACCTCCACGGACTTTCGGCGGAGCGGGACCCCGCCTGCCGGGTTCGACATCTGGCTTCGACAGTCGGTTTATTCGGGGGCGCATGTTCTGCGACCGATCATCGCGATGGCCGCAGAAGACGAGGCACTGGCCGAGCGTTGGCTGGATCTGATTGCGCCGCCGCTGTGGCCCGGCATCGCGCGGCTGTCGTCCCGCGACACGCCGCAAGTGGCGCAAATGCTGCGCGTCGCCAGCGACATCACCGATCTGTTCGCCACGAGCGTCGAGACGGTCGCACCGGCGAGTCTGCATCGGGCGCGCTGGCGTTTCCTGTTCCCATGGCTATTTCTGCCGCAGCGTGCGTTCGACGCCGCAGCGTTCGCAACATCGCTCGTGGCCGAACTGGCTCGTCACGCGAACGTCGCCGTGCCGCCTGCGCTCGCCTCACGCGTTCAACAACAAACCGGGATCGATATGCGCACTGCCGACGTCACCGACAACGCCCACCTCTTGCAAATCCCGTTGACGGTGCCTTACGCGGGGATTGTGCTCACCTGGCCGTTCACGTCTCAGCTCTGGAACAGACTCGGCCTCACCAGGGAACACCGGTTCGTCAGCGACGAAGCCGCAGAGCGCGCCATGCTCCTGCTGCACTACGTCGGCTCGGGCCTCACCGAAGCGCCGGAGCCGCATCTGACGATGCACAAGCTGCTTTGCGGACTGCCGTTCACCTCGCCGGTCGCGCGCCATCTCGACATTACGGCAGACGAGTCGGCGATCTGCGACCAGATGCTCGACGTGATCATCCAGCACTGGTCCGCGCTCGGCAACACGTCTCGCGACGGACTTCGGGAAAGCTTCCTGCAACGCGAAGGCCGGTTGTCGCTGGCGGAGGATGGCTGGCATTTGAAAGTGAGACGGGCGCCGTACGACATGCTGCTGGATCGTCTGCCGTGGAGCATTTCGACAATTCGTCTGTCCTGGATGGAGCAGACGCTATGGGTGGAGTGGGCATGACCGATCCATCAGATCGCTTAGATCCGTTAGGCGCGAACGCGGCGAGCCTGGCGCGCGAGATCGACTGGTTCGGTGCCGTGCTGGAGACGCGGCTGCACGCGTACTTCATGCATGAGGGCGTGCCGCACGACATTTATGCCCATACGCCGCCGGATCTGACGCACGATCCGTCGCCGTTTGCCCATGCCCTGCTCGAACACGACCTGGCCGACGATTTCGACGCACGTATCGTGCTCATGCTCGCCATGCTGCCGCACGTCCGCCCGCAGGCGCTCGATCTGCTGTTCACGCAGAACAAGAACACCGAGCGCCAATTCACCGAGTTCGGAGGATGGCGCGCCCAGCATCACAACGGTCTGCTGCCGACCGGTGAGACCGCTGCGTTCGTGCTTGCCGGTGACGACCTGAGCCGCCGCTTCGATGTCATGGCGCTGTTCGACGCGGACCATGTCTTCGCGCGCGCCTCGATTCTGCGACTCGAACGCAGAGCGGATGGCGAACCGGCTCTGGCCGCCGCGTTGCATATCGAGCGGGATTTCCTCGAACGCAGTACCTCAGGCCGCGAGCATAAGCCGGACTACAGCGCCGGATTTCCCGCCAAACGCATCACGACGCAGCACGACTGGAAAGACCTCGTGCTCACGCCGGACGTGATCGAGGAGATCGACCAGATTCGGCAATGGCTCGACGACGGCGAGGGCATCATGCAACGCTGGCAACTCGATCGCATTGTCAAACCCGGTTTCCGGGCCTTGTTCTACGGTCCGCCGGGCACGGGCAAGACGCTCACCGCGACGCTGCTCGGCAAGGCGGCCGGCGTGGACGTGTATCGCATCGACCTGTCGAAGATCGTCTCGAAGTACATCGGCGAGACGGAGAAGAATATGGCAAACGTCTTCGATCAGGCGCAGAACAAACGCTGGATTCTGTTCTTTGACGAAGCCGATGCGCTGTTCGGCAAGCGCACCGAGGGCAGCACCGCCAACGACCGTCATGCGAATCAGGAGGTCGCTTATCTGCTTCAGCGCATCGAAGACTATCCCGGTGTGGTGCTGCTGGCGAGCAACCTGAAAGACAACATCGACGAAGCCTTCGCCCGTCGCTTCCAGAGTGCGATCCATTTCCCGATGCCGGACGAAATCCAGCGGCTGCAACTGTGGCGCAATCTCTTCCCCGCGCGCCGGGGACTGTCGGATGACGTGGATCTGCCCGCGCTCGCGGCCGAGCACGTGCTCTCCGGTGGCGCGCTGCTCAACGTGGCGCGGCATGCCGTCATGTGGGCGGAGCGCGATGGCCGTCACGTCGTGATGCAAAGCGACTTGCTGCGCGCGATCCGACGCGAACACCTCAAGGAAGGACGCACGATCTGATATGAGCCCTGTCGACTTTCTGAGATGTGCTTGCATGCGGATGCCGTTTTTCGCCGCGCTGATCCTGGGGCTTGTCGTTCATGCACCGGCCGTCGGCGCTGAGGCGTTGTCGGCAAGCGCGGCGGGGGCGTCGGCACCGCAAGCGGCGTCTGCCACGGTCGCGCCAACCGTCTCCGCACTCGCTTCGCAACCTGTCGCCGTCAAGGGCGCACCCACGCAAGCCGTCGCGGCGCCCGCTGACGCGTCGACGGCGAAGTTCTCGCGCATGGCACCGCCCATCGGCAGCGATGGCAAACCGATGACGCCCGAGCAGGCATGGCACATCGTGAACACCGTTCAGGTGAAGCCCGAGCCGACGTCAGGCCCGGCCACCGTGTTGATTTCGGCGGATGTCGTGCGGCATCTTGCCCCCGCCACGCGTCGCGCTATCCAGCAGGCTTTGCTCATCATTTACTCGGAAGATCCGGCCTATCTTCAGGCGTACCGCGAGAGCACGCGGCCCTTGTCCGACAACCTTGTCGGCCCGATCACCTTGTCATGGCTGAATCGATTCTGGCTCGACTTCAAGATGCAGCCCGTGGGCAATCTGACGAGCGCGTCGGTGCAAGCGCTGCTGAAGTTTGCGTCAATCGTGCGTGCGCACCCGCAATGGAAGGCCGATCTGGTCGGCGCGGACCTCGGGAAGTGGATCGACGGTTTCGAGCCGAGAGAACAGGCCCGCTACTACCAGATACGTCTCGCGGGCACGGACGACGAGATTGGGGCCATGTTGTGGCTGTATCACCTCGACACCGACAGCAACCGCAATGCAGGTCCCGATCCCGACCGCGCGCTGCTCACGATCTACAACTACACGCTCGACGCCGCCGACTTCACGTTGCTGGCGTCGAAGTCGAAGGTCGTCGACCACCTTTCGGCCTTGCAGGACAAGGCGTATCTGAACCAGCCGCTGTTCGACGCAGCGGTGCTCGATGCGCTCAAGGACCTTGGCAAGCAGGCGGACGCTTATCTGCCTGAAGCGCGCGCAGTCGCGATCACAACGACCTATCAGTTGACGCAGGCCTCGCTTGCGCAACTTCGCAACGACGCCCGTGTGCCTACGCCGGTCATCGATGCCGTTGCCGGGTTGACGGACGAGTACGCGAGTCAGGCGGACTTCAACGAAGCGATTCTAGACGCCACGGCCGACATCAAAACCCCGGTCGATCCTTATGTCCCCGAGATCGTGCGGGCGGCGCAATCGCAAACCACTTATGTGCTGACGGCGCAGGCGCTCGCGGAGCTGGCCTCAAGTCGGAGGAACGAATCGGTGCCGCCGGTGATCCTCGATATGCTCAAGGGGCTGCAGGGATTGCAATATCCCCAATTGTGGTTGTTCGACCGGGCCGTGATGGCACGTTTGCGCGAGGGCGTCGGCGCATGTCCCACGGGAATTCCGGGCAGCGTGGCCGACGCGCGCAAAGTCTCCGCCGAACAGATGCAGCAACTGTCTGCGGTCCTGCGCGATCCGGCGCTGTTCGCGCAACTCGAAGCGCTGTGGCGCAAGGGCGCATGCAGCAACGTCGACGCTTTGTCGCTGCCGCAACTCATGCAGGCGCTGTACGACCGGTTCCGCCCGTCGCTGGTCGCCACCGCGCGAAAGAAGCCCGCGTTCGACCCGAACAAGCCGGTCAGTTGGGACGGCAACGGCTGCGGGTGCGTGCTGGACCGTCTGGACGGAGAGGTGTACGGTTTCTTCCCGTTCTGGATGGCCGGGCCGAAGCAGAACGTCGACTTCAGCACGCTTTCGCGCATTGGCTACTACGGGGCGACCTTCGACGATACCGGACGGCTGGTACAAGCCAACTATGGGGGTAGCTTCGTCGATCTGTCGCAGACATCGGCGTCGTTGCCCGGAGACTTCGTGTCGGTCGCGCAGCGCCATCAGAGCAATGTGCAATGGGTCATTCAGCGCAACGACTGGCGCTCGTGGACCCGGCTCGACAAGGACCGTAAGGTCGCCGTCCTCAATCGTCTGAGCGACGACATCGTTCGGCTGCTCTCGACCGGACTGAAAAACTGGACCGCCGCCGTGTCGAGTCACCTTCCATTCGGCACGCGCTTTGCGCCGACCAACGGCAGCGGCGTGGTGCTGTTCTTCGACGGCTATCCGGAAGACCCGGTGTCGGTGCAGGCCTTCAACCAGTTCGTGGATCAGTTACGTAGCCGTTTGCGCAAGGCAAGGGCGGGGGATCGCATCGACGTCATGTTGCGGCACGACCGCGTCGGGCATGGCGTCTACAGTTATACGAACCTCATGCAACTGGTGGCGGACAGCGACAAAAATGCCGTGACGGACCTGCTGGCCCGCGTCGACCGCGACCGGAAGCGTCGGCCGAACTTTCTGGTGCTGCTCGATGAGCCGACCACCGATTCGAAGAAGGCATTGCGCGAATCGGTCGAAGCAGGGCTGCACGGTCAGGAGCGCATGACGGTACTGCGCCAGATCGTGCCCGTCATCACGTTCGACAACGACAACTGGCAGCAACTGCAAGACGATATCGTCTATGCGCAGGACAATTTCGGCGGAATCGGCTTCTGGCCTATGCCACTGAGCGTCACCGGTGCGACGCAGAAGACCGATCCGGCGACGCCGACGCTCGACGCGCTCGTCCCCAAGGCGATGGAGGGTGTGCAGGCCTGCACGCTGACGCGCAGCATCAGTGAGTGCATTGCGGATCACTACCAGGATCCGCCCGGCGCACAATCGTCCGCCGTGTGCAAGACGGTCTGCGAGAACCTCTACGCGTTCCGGCTCGCGACAAAGCTCGTGTTGCTGTTGCTGGTCGGGTGCGGTGTGGCGTACTACGCGTCGTGCCGCTGGCGGGAGTGGATGGCGCGCTACCATCACGCACCTGCACTGGTCGTGGCCGCCGTATGGATTCTGCTGGGACTGGCGTTGCTGTTCTGCGATCCGTTCCTGCGATGGCTTGCGCGCGGCTACATGATCCCGATTTTCCTGGTGCTGTTCATCATTGCAGTGATCGCCTGGTACCAGTACCGGCTCAAAGCGCGCGACGATCAGCCGTAATGGGTCTTGACCGATCGTCGTCAGCGATTAACCACCGAAACAAGAAAGGCCGCGTCTGCGCTCTATGCCGCAAAGGCAAACGGCAGGAACTGCGCTGTGCTCGCGCCGGACACGGAAGCGCGTCCGGCCGAGGGCGGGGACCGGTGAGCAGCCAACGGCGAGGCGGCCACGCGTTGACGGATGGCCACGCGCGGCGCCGCCGTTTTGAGGACTAATACCATCAGGTGATATTCCGGCATCCCCCGGGTCGACTAGTCTTTCGTCGGGTTGCACAGTGCACCCGCGCGCAACGTAAAGTCAAAGGACCCTGACCATGTCGAATCCCAAGCTCGAAGTCTTGACCCCTCAGAACAGCCAGCTCATCATCATCGACCACCAACCGCAAATGGCGTTCGGTGTTCAGTCGATGGACCGCCAGGCGCTGAAGAACAACGTGGTCGGCCTGGCCAAGGCCGCGAAGATTTTCAATATCCCGACGACGATCACGACGGTCGAGAGCGAATCGTTCTCCGGCTACACCTATCCGGAAGTGCTCGACGTATTCCCCGGCGCGAAGACCCTTGAGCGCACCTCGATGAACTCATGGGACGACCAGAAGGTGCGCGATGCGCTCAAGGCCAATGGCCGCAAAAAGGTGATCGTCGCGGGCCTGTGGACCGAAGTCTGCAATACGACCTTTGCCCTGTGCGCGATGCTCGAAGGCGACTACGAAATCTACATGGTCGGCGACGCCTCGGGCGGCACCAGCAAGGAAGCGCACGATTTCGCCATGCAGCGCATGGTGCAGGCGGGCGCAGTCCCGGTCACGTGGTTGCAGGTACTGCTCGAATGGCAGCGCGACTGGGCGCACCGCGATACCTACGATGCCGTGATGAAGCTCGTCAAGGAACACGCCGGTGCTTACGGCATGGGGGTCGACTACGCCTATACGATGGTGCACAAGGCTGCCCAGCGCACGTCGGACACGCACGAATCGCTGGCCCCGGTCCCGGCGCGCTAAGTTGCCGGCGGCCGTGACTTAAGACAGGTCGGACTCGGCGACGAAACGAAAAAGCCACCAGCAACTTACGCTGGTGGCTTTTTTGCGAGATGACGGGGTATTCGGACCGGCGGATCAGTCGTCCAGCGGCAACCCGCTACGGTCCTTCACCAGCGCGACGGCGACGACCGAGACCAACGCACACGCGATCATGAAGAAGACCACCGGCACGTAGCTGCCACCGAAGTACGCGACGAGGGCGGTCGCGATCAGCGGCATCGGCCCCCCCACAAGCGCCGCACCGATCTGATAGCCGAGCGACATCCCGGTGTAGCGAATCGATGGCGGGAACGCCTCGGCGAGCAACGTGCCGATCATCGAGCCATAAGTCGTCCAGATCACGCTCAGGCCAACGCCCACGGCCACCGACGCCAGCAGAATCGACTTCTGATTCAGCAACCAGAAGTACGGCCCGATCCACACGATGAACGCGACCGTGCCCCACAGGAAGACCTTCTTGCGCCCGATCTTGTCCGACAGATGCCCGAAGTAGAGCATGAACGGGAAGGCAATCAGCGCACAGACCAGCACGATGTTCAGAATTTCCGAGCGCTGGAAGCCGTGGCCGATCATGTACGAGATCGTGAACGTGGCGTACAGGAAAAACGTCGACGTCTCCACGACCTTCGCACCAATGGCGATCAACACCGAGCGCCAGTGATCCTGCAAGGTTTCCTTGAGCGGAATGCGCGTCTCAGTCCGCGTGGCCATGATCTTCTTGAACGACGGCGTCTCGCCCACGGCGTTACGAATCCACATGCCGATCAGCACGAGAGCGATGGAGCCGACGAACGGAATGCGCCATCCCCAGCTCTGGAAGTCGGCGTCGCTGATCGAGTTGCTCAGCAGCGACGTGATGATGTTGCCCAGCGCCAGCCCGAGCACGGCACCCGTCTGCGGTACGGCACCGTAAAAGCCGCGACGGTGGCGGGGCGAATACTCAACCGCCAGCAACACGCCGCCACCCCATTCGCCACCCAGCGCCAGCCCTTGCATCAGCCGCAGCACGCAGAGCAGTATCGGCGCCCACACGCCGATCCGGTCGTAATTGGGCAGCAAGCCCATGAGTACGGTCGACATGCCCATCATCGTGAGCGTGATGGCCAGCGTCTTCTTGCGGCCGACGCGGTCGCCGATGTGCGCGAAGATCACACCGCCCAGCGGACGGATGACGAAGGCCAGCGCGAACGTCGCCAGCGCCAGCAGATTGCTGACCAGCGGGTCGGTGCTCGGGAAGAATTGCTTCGCGAAGATGATGGACGCCATCGTTCCGTAAAGGAAGTAGTCGTACCACTCGATGGTGCTGCCCACGGCGCTGCCGAGGAGTGCGCGCCGACGCTCGGCGTCGGGCACCATCGCTTCTTTCATTGCTGAGCTCAGGCCGGGGGTGCCTGCGCTGTTGGGCGCTATTCCGCTCATTGTCTCCACCTTGTTTTTTTGATGACCGGACGAAGTCTACAAAGGCGGGAGACGCCAGTACACTGAACGTTTGCGTTAGCGCTATAACTTTTTCTCAGAGCAGACGTCAGCGTCGCGTCCCTTCGCCATGCGAGGGACGCATACCTGCGACGCGGTGGCGAGCAAGCGCTGCTTATTCGCCCCGGGCGGCGCCCTTCGCGACGATTGCGTCCATCAACATCTGCGCGCCGTGCGAGAGCGGGGCACCGCGCCGCGTGACCAGCTCGTATGGCTCGCTGAGCGACGACAGCGTGAGGGGAAGCGTGCAGGCGATGCCATGTCCGGTATGGAAGCGCGCCACGTCGATCGACACCAGCGCCACCAGCGAGGGGTTCTTCTGGAGCAACGACACCGTCGCAAAAGCGGACGTCGTTTCCAGTAAATGCGCGGGAAACCGCAGCCCGGCATCATGAAACTCCCGCTCCAGCAGCCGTCGCATCGGCATGTTGGCCCGGTAGACGACCCAGCGGTAGTGCGCGAGATCTTCCAGCGACACGTGAGCGGCATTGGCCAGCGGGTGTGCAGTATTGGCGATGACGGCGAGCGTTTCGTCCTGAACGAAGGTGCTGTCGTAGAGGTAGGGCGTCTGGCTGACGCTTGTGCGGCACACGGCGAGATCAAGTCGCCCGGCGTCGATCTGACTGAGCAGGGCGGCGCTCGTATCTTCCACGATTTCAATCGACATTTCGGGCTGCGCCTCGCTCACCGCCGTGATGGCGTCGGTGAGCAGCGGCACGGCCCCCATGATCACGCCCACCGACACGCGCCCGCCATGTCCGCGCATGATCCCGACCATCTCTTCGCGCAGGTGCGCCAGATCCGACTGGATCAGACGCGCGTAGCGAATCACACAGTGCCCGACGGCGTTCGGTTCGAGGCCGCGGTTCGAGCGTTCGAACAGCGCGGTGCCGAAGGTCGTCTCGATCTCATGCAATGCCTTGCTGGCGCCGGGTTGCGTCATCGCGAGCTGTTTGGCCGCGCCCAGCAACGAACCGTGCTCCTCGATGGCGATGAGCAACCGGAGTTGCTTGACGTGCAACCGGGAGATGATCGAATTGAGCGAGGGGGGCATCATTGTCTTGATGAAAAGTTATATCGCTATCAAATGCTGTCAATATCGCCGCAGTGCGACGGGCCATACACTGCGAAATCTCTGCGTGAGCATAGCCTTCCTATAACTTTTCGTCATCCACTATGTCCCTCATCAACTACATCACCCAGATCCAGTTCGGCTTCGACTCGATCCGGCTTCTCGCGAGCGAGTGCGAGCGCATCGGCATCCGCCGCCCGTTGGTCGTGACGGACGCGGGCATTCGGGCAGCCGGTTTGCTCAACACCGTATTGAGCGCGCTGGGGCAAGGCGAGTCGGTGCCGGTCTTCGACGGGACGCCGCCCAACCCGAACGAATCGGTCGTGCGCGAGGCGGTCGCCATGTACCGGGCGAACGCATGCGATGGCGTGATTGCACTCGGCGGCGGCTCGTCCATCGACCTGGCCAAGGGGGTTGCGGTGTGTGCAACGCATGAGGGGCCGTTGCAAAGTTTTGCCGTGATCGAAGGGGGCGCGGCGCGCATCACGTCGGCGACGGCCCCGGTCATCGCGATTCCGACGACCGCCGGTACCGGGAGCGAAGTCGGCCGTGGGGCCATTCTGATCCTCGACGATGGCCGCAAGGTCGGGGTGATCTCGCCGTATGTCGTGCCGCGCGTGGCGATCTGCGATCCGGCGCTGACGCTGGGTTTGCCTGCCGGAATGACCGCCGCGACGGGCATGGACGCCATCGCGCACTGCATGGAAACGTTCATGGCCCCGGCGTTCAATCCGCCCGCCGACGGTATCGCGCTCGACGGCCTGTGGCGCGCCTGGCGGCACATCGAGCGCGCAACCCGCGAGCCGTCCGATCGCGCGGCGCGCCTGAACATGATGAGTGCGTCGATGCAAGGTGCGCTCGCTTTCCAGAAGGGACTCGGCTGCGTGCACAGCCTGAGCCACTCGCTGGGCGGCATCGATCCTCGTCTGCATCACGGCACGCTCAACGCTATCCTGTTGCCTGCCGTGATCGTGTTCAACCGCACGGCACCTTCGATGCAAGAGGATGCCAAGCTCGACAGGCTGGCGCAGGCCATGAGGCTTGCGTCGGGCGACGACGTCGGTCCTGCGATTGCCGCGATGACCGCAAAACTCGGCCTGCCGGGCGGACTTGCGGAACTGGGGGTGACTCGCGAGCAGTTCCCGCGCATCATCGAGGGTGCGCTGAAAGATCACAGCCACAAGACCAACCCGCGAGATGCCTCGGCTGAGGATTATCGCGAGATGCTGGAAGCGTCGATGTAATGCGCAGCGAGGCGTGCGCCGGGCCGATGGCCATCGGTTCGTACGCCTTGCCTTTGCCCAATCATTCTCAGGAAATTCATATGGTTACGTCAGGTTATACAGACACCAAACTTCTGATTAACGGCGAGTGGTGCGATGCCGCCAGCGGCAAGACGCTCGACGTCGTCAACCCGGCGACGGGCAACGCCATCGGTAAAGTCGCGCATGCGGGCATCGCCGACCTCGACCGCGCCCTCGACGCTGCCCAGCGCGGTTTCGCCACGTGGCGCAAGATTCCGGCCGCCGAGCGCGCCGTGACGATGCGCAAGGCCGCTGTCCTCGTGCGCGAACGCGCCGATTCGATTGCGCGCCTCATGACCCAGGAGCAGGGCAAGCCGTTCGCCGAAGCACGTATCGAAGTGCTCTCCGCCGCAGGCATCATCGAATGGTTCGCCGACGAAGGCATGCGCGTGTATGGCCGTGTCGTGCCGTCGCGCAATCTGAATGCGCAGCAGACGGTACTCAAGGAGCCGATCGGTCCGGTCGCCGCCTTCACGCCGTGGAACTTCCCCGTCAACCAGGTCGTGCGCAAGCTGAGCGCTGCGCTGGCCTGCGGCTGTTCGTTCCTGGTCAAGGCGCCGGAAGAGACCCCGGCGTCGCCTGCCGCGCTGCTGCAAGCGTTTGTCGACGCGGGTGTACCGGCCGGTGTGGTGGGGCTGGTCTTCGGCGATCCGGCCGAGATTTCCAGTTATCTGATTCCGCACCCGATCATCCGCAAGATCACGTTCACCGGCTCGACGCCGGTCGGCAAGCAACTGGCCTCGCTGGCCGGTCTGCACATGAAGCGCGCAACGATGGAGCTGGGCGGTCACGCGCCGGTCATCGTGGCTGAAGACGCCGACGTCGCGCTGGCCATCAAGGCAGCGGGTGGCGCGAAGTTCCGTAACGCCGGTCAGGTGTGTATCTCGCCCACGCGTTTCCTCGTGCACAACAGCATCAAGGACGAGTTCGCGAAGGCGCTGGTCAAGCACGCCGAATCGCTGAAGCTGGGTGACGGTCTTGCCGAAGGCACGACGCTCGGCCCGCTCGCCAACGCACGTCGCGTCACGGCCATGAGCCGCGTCATCGAAGATGCACGCAAGACGGGCGCGACGGTGGCGACGGGCGGCGAGCGCGTCGGCACGTCGGGCAACTTCTTCGCACCGACGGTCCTGACCGACGTGTCGTTGGAAGCCGACGTGTTCAACAACGAGCCGTTCGGTCCGGTGGCGGCCATCCGCGGCTTCGATAAGCTCGAAGACGCGATTGCCGAAGCGAACCGCCTGCCGTTCGGTCTGGCCGGTTACGCATTCACGCAATCGTTCCGCAACGTGCATCTGCTCTCGCAGCAGTTGGAAGTGGGCATGCTGTGGATCAATCAGCCGGCCGCGCCGTCCCCCGAAATGCCGTTCGGTGGCGTGAAGGATTCGGGCTACGGTTCGGAAGGCGGACCGGAAGCGATGGAAGCCTATCTCGTGACGAAGGCCGTTTCGGTCATGGCGAACTGATGTCATTGAGGTGATGGCGGGACCGGCGGCGCGGCATCGATATCGTTCAATGCCGTCGTCGCCGGTCCCGCGCTGCTTAGGTCGACGTATCGACCGTCAACTGGACACGGTCTGCAGCGAAGTGCGTGATGCCGTATTTCATCGGCACGCGGTCGAGATCGACGTCGACATTCTCGACCCAAAGCACCGGTTGCTGGGTGTCGGCCTGTCCGAGCGCATCACAATTCGACGGGCGCCCGGATGACTTGCACGGTCATCGCCAATTTCCGAACTGTGCGGTATTCGGACATGGTGATGGGGAAGTAATTCGGACCGGCATCGTCAACGGACGTGTCCATCCACGCGGCATGCGCCTGCGCCGACGGCTTAGCGCCCACGTCGTCGAAGTTCTGGTAGTTTCCGTTGGCGTCCTTGCTGTAGACGAGAAATTCCACGGGAACGCGTTCCGGGCCTTCCATCCGTGCCCACTCCAGCCCAATTTTCGAGACACGACGAAAGAAGGCATTGTCAAACGCGACTTCCAATACCGAGTCCAGTGTGTCCCCCTCCAGAGGCTTGCGGACCTCCCGATCGCGAAGGTCATGGGCGTGCTGGCGAAGCCGCATGTCCGCCCTGCCTCGACCGGCGATGTTCCACAGTCTGCCGCCCGAATTTATCGAGAGATTCTTTTTGACTATCTTTTGCAGGTGCGCAAATCGGCCATCTTCCGTGTCGTTGCCAAATCGGTGATGCATGGATAGGGTGTCGGCACGAGATTGCAAATGGGTGGACCAGCGTTGCAACAGCGAAGCGGCAGTTTGCGCATGAAAATGCGGGACGTATCGCATGAGCCGCTTGACATGTTTGCGCTTGACCTCGATACCTTTCTGGATTTTTTTCAATGCGCCACGATCCGTGATGCCGAGTGCTCCGTTCAAATCGTTAATACGGAACCTGACGAGATCGCCGGACTGATGTACGCGGTTATACACTTCGAGATATGGGGCTCGGACATCAGCCATCCCGTACACCATGGTGACGGCTTGCCGACCGTCGCGATCCGCAAGCGTCAGCGGATTGTTGGCGACAAAACGATAACGATTCAGGCCGTCGACGTTACCCGCGGGGTCCGGGTTGAGCCAGCGATGCAGCCAGGGCGCGTGATAGCGCTGCCCGTAGTAACTGAGTCCGGTCGCGTCTTGTTCGTGCCCGGCATACCGGATCGTGCGGTACCCGGCGGCGATTTCGCTGGCGGCCGCGCGCCACGAAGTGCCGCCGAAGGCATAGTAGTTCTCGCGAGAAACGACGTCTGCATTCGCGTCGATTTCCACGGTGGCGCTCTCCAGATGGTCGGCAAGCACGTAGCGGACTTGATGGTTCTCGACTCGCGCAGGTAGCCCCGCCTCCCAAACGTATACCTGTACGCGCGTCCGGCCCGCATCGAGCATGGCGACATGCATCACCTCGCCGGTGGCACTGTCCCGGCGCAGCTCCAGTCCGTGAAGATAACGGGTCTCGCGCACATTGACCGTGGACGCGGCAAGTCTTGTGCCGACTTTACGCACGCGGTCGCCTTGCGCGTCGTAGACATAGCGCTCTTCGTCTGCGGGGCCGTCATCGCGTGTCATGAACGTGACGGCCGCAAGTCGATTCGCGGTGATCCAGCGGATCGGCTGGCCGGTGGTCAGCGTCAAGGGATTGCCGCTGGGGTCGAACGACGCCTCAATGTCAGGCTCAGGCGAGCCGCTGTCCCACAACACGCTTCGGTTGCTCATTCGCGATACCGCAAAGCGTTGTTTCCAGCTCTGGCCTCGTGTGTCGGAAGTGTGCGCCGCCTCGACGAGATTGCCACCTGCGTCGTAGGAGAACGTCTGCGTGTAGGGCGTAGTTCGCGTCGCGTCAGGTACGGGGATCCAATCCGGCAATCCCGGGAAAGGGGGACGTGTCGCGCTCTCGCGCCCGGTGGCTTCGATCAGTTGGGAAAGCGAGTCATACGCGAACGTCTGCATGCCGTCGACGCGTCGATTTCGCCAGAATCGCACCGGGACCATCGCATCGGTAATTTTGACGACATTGCCCGCAGGATCGTATTCGTAGCTCACATCCTGGAGCGACGCACCGTCGGAAGTTTGGCAGGCGATGCGCGAGAGCCGTTCCGATGCCGTGTCGAAGATGGCGTTTTGCGTCACGCCGTTGCCTAACGTCTGCGCAACGATGCGACCGAGAGCGTCAACGGTTACATCGACTACAAGTGTTATTGCCTCACCGTCACGCGGCTCCCATGTGCTGCCGCGCAGCGTTGCGTCAACTGCGTAAAGATGCCGCTGGGTATTGCCGACGGCGTCGGTCTGAGAGACGAGTGCATCGGTCGCGTCGTACTGCCAGCAGGTTTGGTATGTGATGTCTTCTAACAGGGCGTCGCGCTCGTCGATGTCTTCTGGCCAGTCGGGCGCATCGAGCGTAGCGAGAAATCGGCGCTGTTCGGAGAGCGGCTGCCCGCTCAGACCGAACGAAGGGAACGTTACCGTTCCGGCTTCGTCGTCGAGTCTGACGATCTGGGCGCATCCATTGCACGCTGCGCTCGAAGCGTCCCCATAGGTCGTGCGACTGACGTAGCGCTCAGCATCTCCCAACGATTGCTCCAAGGTGGCGATCTCGCGCAATTGATCGTCGTAGGCGACACGCTTGCGTGTTCCTCGGGCATCCCAGACGAGGAGGGGGTGTCCCGCATCACCAACGAGCGCTATTTTGGGTCCCCCATCCGCATTCTCGGTGCGTAACGAATGCCCGGAGAGACTGAATATCGCCCGCTCGTTGGGCGAGCGATGCGCCCCTTGCACCAGCCGTGCGTCCCAAAGCGCAACGACGTGCGAGCGTGCGTCCCGGACTTGCCGCTCAGGTCTGGCCTGGGGTGGATCATCCGCGTAGCGCCGATGATAGCTAACGGTGCGCACCGGACGGCCGCGGGCATCCACGGCGGATAGCGTTGGCGTGTGGGCGTGGAGTCTGGTGTCCATCATTCGAGCTCATGCGAAGTATCGTTTTCGTCTTCGGAGACCGTATACCAGGCCCAATAGGTTTGTCTGCGCAGGTATCCGGGTGCGGTCAGCGTGACGGTGGGGCGGCCCAGCGGGTCGTAATGCTGGCGGTCATGGCAAGCGAAGTCGCGTAGCGATTCGTCGCGCACATAGACCGGGCTGTCGGCGAAGTACGGGCGGTAAACGCGCACTGGCAACCCTTTGTTGTTGTATTCCACGCGCTCGCTTACGCGCCAGCGCTGTTCGGCGTAGTGAGTCAACGGCTGTTGGTCCGGGCCTAGTGCCAGGCCGCCGTCGTCGAGCACCTGATAGGCCTCGCCTGGCGGGGCGAGCTGCTTTTGTTGCAGGGCGCGCCCAAACCCGTCCGAGTCCGTCAACCGCATCCGAATCTGCTGTGCCGGATCGTCCGGATAGCGGTCCGCCTCCAATAAAACCGCGTGTGGTGGGCGTCGCTGAGCGGCGAGCAACGCCTGCGCGACCGCGAACGGCATCGCGACGCCCGACGCCGGTTGCGCACCGTCTGCCGCAGAGGTCGCGTCGAATGTTGCCAGCGCCCTGTGAGCGGTCTTGCGTGCGCTCGCTCGCACATGGCCGTCGGGCAGGATCCATCCGGAGGCGACCCACTCCGACGTGAGCCGCGCGTCCAATCTCGCCTCATCGACCCGGCCCATCCAACTGAGCGCATCTTCGAAGGCCGCGTACGCAGCGCCCTGCAATGCAGCTTCCGGATCTGCGATGGCGTCCGTCGGCGACGCGATGTCGCGAACGTAGTCGGACAGCGGCATGAATCCTGCGGGTTCGCCATGGACCGTGCCGTGGAGGCTGGCGGCCTGAAGTCGTCCGAAGGCATCGTAGCGGGCTTCGTGCGTGTTTTGATTCGGATCGACGATGCGCTCGGGCAGCAACGTCCGGTAATCGTATGTCGTCTGTGTGATGCAGCCATCCGGTGTGGTTATGCGAGTTGCGCCGAAGTGATACGCGTCGTATTCGAGCGTCGTCTGGCCAGATGCG
The DNA here is from genome assembly GCF_000972785.3 of Pandoraea oxalativorans. Classification (NCBI taxonomy): domain Bacteria; kingdom Pseudomonadati; phylum Pseudomonadota; class Betaproteobacteria; order Burkholderiales; family Burkholderiaceae; genus Pandoraea; species Pandoraea oxalativorans. The sequence continues at coordinate 2,768,916 of NZ_CP011253.3, read as the reverse complement.
CGCGTTTCTCGATAAGCCACGAGTTGGTGGAAGTCTTCGAGCGGTGCGAATGTAGGAAACTGTCGATGCACTGCCCAGAGTGTCATGGCCTGCTCGCTCGGAAACGCCTGCATGGGCACATATCCTGCGGCCGCGAGCTCAATGTTCAATGCTTCTGCGGTGAGCACATCGTCATAGGCGGTGAGGGCGTGGTCGTCCAGTTCGGCGAGTTCGATGTATTCCGGTAACGCGGCCAGCGATGGGGTGCCGTCGTCGTCTTCAAAATAATGGACTTCGGACATTGCCGCGAGTTGGCGTTCGTCGGCCTGATTCAACGGACTGTCGGTCGCAACGAACGCTTCGTAACTCACCGATGCGGCCGTGAGACCGTCAAAGCCGAAGACCAGCGCGTTCTCACAAGTACGCCATGGAATCGAGACACGCCATGCGTCATCCCGATCCACGTCGTACCGGGCGGCTCGGGTATCGGTGACGTACCACTGCCGTTGCGCAACGTCGTGCGCGTCCTCCCACCAGCGAGTGGACACTGCGTCGTTCTCGCCGAATGGCGACGGATTGTTGCGGCGAGCGTAGTACACAGCGGCGCCGTGTAAGGCCGCCCCGTTCCTGTCCCAGCGCAACCCCAGCGTGTGTTCGCAGCGGGGATCCGACGGCTGGCGCTCGTAGACTAACATGCGACTTTCCGCAACGAGAGGACGCACGACGGCATATCGCGCGTGTGCGCTGCGCGCCTGCTTCAGGCGCACGAGATATCGCGTATCGGTCACCGAGAAGGGGAACGTGCCCTGAGCGTCAAGACCAAAAATTTCCGTGTGCGCGACGTGGCCGCTCAGTGCTCGTGCCATGTCGTGGCGCGTTTCGTCGTCCCAGTCGTCTGCGGGGGTGTCGCTGTTGTCGCTGTCATCGAAATGGCAGCGGAGCGTGGGACCCAGTGGGACCGCTTCGGCGTCGCTGGCGTCGTAATCGCCGGTGCAGGGCCGGTCGTCGCATCCGACGTGGTACCACGTCTTCGTCATTACGGGTGCTGTGAAACCCGCTTCGGCCGCCGCGTCTTTGGGGGTTAATTCGGTATCGTATTGCAGCACCAGCCCGAAGCCTTGCAGTTCCCGTTCGATGGGATCGTAGTAGCCGTGACGGTACTGAAATCGCTGACACGACTGTGCGCTGGAAATCTGATCGGTCTGTCGTTGCTCGACGACGACGTGAAGCGGGAAAGGAATACCACTCCGCGCGACGTTTCCCTCGCCTTGATAATCGCGTTTCTCGTCGAGCCACTCCTGAGCCGAACTACGGAATCGCACATCTCCAGCGGTGCCCATGTTGTTGTCGCTCGACGTGAGTAAATAGGGCTTACCGGCGCGAGCGAAGTCGCAGACCCAATGGCGAGGCGACATATGCGGCACGCTCAGGACGAGGCTGGGGCAGCCGAGACCGTTGATGTCGGCAATGCTGACTTCACAGGTCGGAGCGTACACAACGCCATCGGGCCACGCGAGCTTGCGTATGCTCGACCAGCCATTGCCGCTCTCGTTCAGGAAGATTGCGACGCCGTCCGGCTGGAGATAAATCAGGTCGGCAGGGCCCGAACCATCGAGGTCGACCAGACGCACGCGGCTGGCATCGAATTCGTCCGGCCAGGTTGGCGGGTTGCCGAATGGACGCGCTGCGCCGAATCGTCCCCAGATTGGGCCAGACGGTGATTTCGTCGTGACGCACGCGCACGAGGTGCGGTTGGCCTGTGCCCAGGATGTCGCTCAACGCGACCAGTTCGCTGCGATCATCGGTGCGGCATGGCAATGCATGGGGATGAGGGATATCGACCGGCGCTGCGAACCCGCGCTCGCGCCGGTTGGCGTATAAGCGCACGCTGCGCGGGCCGATCAAGGCGAGGTCGGGCAATCCCGCGCCCATCATGTCGGCGAGTCGCCCGTCCGGATGGGCGAACTCCGCCGGGAAGGCCGCAAACGGGACAAATTCCGACCATTGTCGGTCCGGCCTCAGGGTGAAAAATCCGGCCAGACCCGGTGTGGCGACAACCCAGTCAAGGCGTCCGTCCCCTGTCATGTCCACCAGATGCGTCGAGATCGGCGACGCCGCGTTGCGTGGCGGGATTCGATCCAGTAACTGCGCGGGCCCGTAGGCGACGGCGTCTTCGTTGCTATCGTTGCTGTCGTCCGCTTCGGCGCGCAGCGGCTCACGGTAATACCAGCCGTCAATCGTCTCGTACAAAATCCCCGGAACACCTTCGCCATACAGGTCGACGAGTTGATACCGAATCCCATCGTTCAGGCCCGGCATCGTGGGAAGGGGCTGGAACGTCGCTTCGTCAGGTGGCGGGAATTGCGTGTAGTCGAACTCGACGGGGGCGGACCACGTCGGGTCCGACCGAGCGTCGTAGCCGATGTCGTGTACGGCGACGAGCAACGAACGAATAGGACTCTCGTCGTACTCGATGAGCAGGCGTCGGACCAATGCCGGAGTGTTCCCGAGTTCGGCGAAACGGTGAAACATCAGCACCTGACGGCACAGCCATCGGGTGCGGCCTTCGACGCCAAACGCAAACGAGGAGAAGGGGTCGGCGCGTTCCGGCCTAGGCAGGTCGGTGTCGTAGGGAGGGACGTCTTTCATGCCGGTGGGACGCTCACCATAGTCGAGTACCAGCTCGAAGCACCATGCGTCGTCGGGTGGCGCGTCGTCCAGCAGGGTCGTTGGGATCACGCTTGCATGGAGGTTGCCGTAGCAGACACGGTCAAGGTAGACACGCGGCGCGAGGTTCTCGACTGCATCGCCCATATCGACGGCATCGACCGTATCGACCGAGTACCGATAGCGGATTCGCTCGCCATTCGGAGCGACGGACTCCTCCAGCCACCACTCGGCGATGCGCCGGGTGACGGTGCCATCCTCTCCTGTCACCCTGGGCGCTTCGGTGCGCGCCGTCTTTCCATAGACGTGCACATTGCCCTGTTCGTCATGAATCAGCCAGAACCAGGCCGTGGCGTTGCGCCACGATTCGATCCGGTCGTTGCTCCCTTGCACGCGAGTGAAATGGCGTGTGACGGTGTACTCACCAGTGATCGTCGCTCCACGAAACGCCGACATTTTTCGTGAGACGATGTTGCCATTCAGTCCGACCTCGGGGATGAGCACGTCGCCGTCAGGTGCGACGAACTCGTCTGTATCGTCGTATGCCGGAGTGCGCTTGCCGGTGCGCCGGGCGATGCGCGGCACGCCCACCTGCCATCCCTGCCCGAACTCCGATCTTCCGCCCTGACTGCTGTAGCTAAGCGACATGTCAGGTGTGAATCCGCGTCCGGCCGAGATTGGAAGCGCAATGACCATCGACGCGGCGCCTGAGGCGCCCACGGCGCCCCAGCCCTTTCCGAGGCTCTGAATCGCGCCGCCGCCCTTGGGAAGGGAGGGGGCGGCGATGCGCGCGGCGTAGGTATCGTTGGTCATGGTTATGGTCATGATGGGCGTCGCAAACGGGGCTCACGTCCAGGTTAGGGCCACGTTGCAAAGCTGGACGACTATGCTGTCCTTTACACCGCGAATGAGGGTAAGCGGGCGGCGTTCAGCTCGGGTCGAGCGCACTCTGGCCATGGCTGTCTGTCCGTATTCGATCGGAAATATCTCGATATCTAACGGGGCACCGGTTCCGCGATAGATCGAGTATTGCTCCCACGGCTCCTTGTTCGTATAGGTCGGCCACTGCAAGTAGATCCACTCGTTGATCGGTGCCTCCTGGACCGGTGCATAGATCAGACGGGTCGGCTTACCGTCCGTTGCCTGTGGGTGGTGCTCTACCGTTTCCGTATCGACGTCGAAATGCCACAGCCCGCCCATTCTTCCGCCCGCTGAAATTCGAGCGTGCACGACACGGGAGTAGTCGCCTGGTGGCAGCAGAATATCGAGTGTCGCGGAAAGTGTGCGATATGGCGCGTCCTGGTGGATGATGGCCTTGTAAGGACCCAGCGTCGAGCCGTCGTGGAGATCAAGTACGACGTCGACATCTCCCGGGTCGATATTTGGAAACTGCCCATCAACCGTGGCGTAGCGTTGGGCCAGGACAAACACCCGCAAAGTCGGGGTGGCGTAAGGTATCCCAAGGTCTGGCCTGCCCGGGAAAATGTGCGCGATCACACAGGTAAGGCTCGAGCGCGACGGGGGCCTGCGATAACGGATGCCTGCGGTCACAGGGCTTGGGCCACCCACGATGGTTATGCGGGCATCGTCGTGAAATTCCTTCCTGTGCATGTGGAAAGTCGCGGGAAACGTTGTACTGCCAGTTGCGTCGGTGATTTGTGCGTGCTCGATATTCAAGGTCATGTAGTTGCTCGAAATGGCGGTGTCGGGGACGAGATTGGTTAGCGCACACGGCACGCCGGGCAGGGGAGACCCATCGGAAATGGCGCGTGCCTGAACGACGATGGAGTGCGTCGTGGGAGCCAGCGTTTGATCGGTCGGTCCGAGGACGAAGTAATCACCTTGCATGCTGGTTTCGCTGCCGGGCAGCGCCACCAACTCGAATGCTTCGGGTACAACGGTGCCGCTCAGTACGGGCGGCGTCTTCCACGGTTTGCAGGTGAATATGATGTCGAACATCTGCGATATCGCGTCACCCGACGCAACGACAGTCCATTCGAGTCCGTCTTTCGTGAGCTCACGTTGCACTCCGGGCGCGGGCGAGAATGTCAGGCTGCCACTTGCGCCGGATGCACTGTGAAAGGCGTAGTCGAGCGACACCATCTCGCCCAGCGACACGTTTGCGTCCTGCGGCTTAAGGGTCAGCTTGTGCGCCGCAGTCTCAGGAAATAGCAGCACCCGGCCATACTCCGAGTCAACGCGCTCGCCATCGACAAGAAACTGGAACTGCTCCCACGGCGGAGACGCAATCGTTTGCACGCTGATCGATTCGAGATCGGGCACCTCGTTGTAGGGACCTTCAACCGAGACGGTGACGTTTGCGTCTGCCGTTGGCCGAAACTCGAAGGTGGCCCAACCGTCGCCATCCGTGCGTGTTTCCGTGGCAGACGCACCGTCCACGCGCCACTGAACGGGGGTATCGACGGCAGGCATGTCCGTGATGGCACTGACCACCTGTGCACGGACGACCGCCGTTTCCTGCAGCGCTACACAAGGTTTATAGTCGGGCGCTACGCCAGCGCCGATCAACAGCTTGAAGTCGCCTACCAGCAAGGCGGGCAGCGCAAAAGGTGGCGCGTGATGAACGCTCTCGATCAGAATTTCGTGCACGCCCCCGGACGTGGCATCGCACGTCAAAGTCCATGGGGACTGAACATGTTGTGCGTCGTCATCGGGTGTGGCTTCCGTTGGCGTGAGCGTCAACTTTTGTTCGTCTGCCGCTGCCTCGTCTCGCCAGTAGGCGTACACAAGCGTTCCCGGGTTTCCCGCCGCCGTGTCGCCAGCCCAACCGCAGGCGTCATCGACGGACAAGGCGAGGCGGTGCTCCGCGCCCTTACATACCGGAATCTTGCCATCGATAAGCCAACGTGCGGCTACGCCGTCGAGGGAGACAGAAGAGTGCGCGGCATTCAGCGACAACGGACCATGAAACAGCCCGACCGACATGCCGGGTGTGCCGACGCTGCCAGGGATTTCTCCGCAGATGTGGACTCGCCCGAGTGCGCTTGGCCAGTCGGGGCCGTCTTCCGGGACTGCGGAGTCGGGATCCTCGGCGGGGGCAAGCGAGGTGCCGTCGGGCTGCCGCCCCGATGCCAGTCGAAGCTCGAGTTCGTTGTCCTGGGCGCCTGGACCGAAGGTGGTGTCGAGTGTCAGCCACGGCGCCGCTCGCGCCTGCGACCCGTCACCCGGTGTCGGCAGGATAAGCGAGGAGAAGCGCGCAGACGGATAGCAAAAAAGCTGAGCATTCGGTTCCGGCTGTCCGGGACGTGTCGTTGGTTGATAGTAAAGGTCCAGACGATAACCCAGTCCCGGGGCGGTCAACGCCTTCGCATTGATCGGCATGGTAAAGCGCGCGGAGACCAGCGTGTTTTGCAGGATGTCGAAGTAGGTGCGTCCGCTTGTTGTCTCTCTTCGATAGAAGCCGCCGCTAATGCCATTCAACGGTTGCCAGCCGTCTCGCCAGTCAGTGCCGATGTCGGCATACGGAAGCAGATTGCGCCCGGTCTTGCGTTGATTGATGCGGGTCATGATGGTCTCCGGCGTTGTCCGTGCTGCTGTGTGCTACCAGCGAACTTCCCTTTACGATTGCTGCGATTGCGGCGATTGCCCCTTCATCAGGTCTTCCACCTGCGCCGCGAAGTCGGCGCCGCCATCGACAGCCGTGTATTCGATGTGGAGGATCAGATCCGACATCGCATCGATGACTTCCATCTGTTTATCCGAGCCATGACGGGGGAATGCGACTTGCCACGTCGATATCGCGCCCATGCGCTCGAAAGGCTCGTACCGGTCGTTGTCGAACAGGAAGCGCATGCCTGTGCCGTCGTCGTCGAGGCCTTCCGAGATGGCGACTTGCGGCGTGAGGCGCAGGTTATGCCGAACGTTCTCAGGACTGGCGTCGTCATGCGTTGGGTCGTAGACGTATTGCACCCCGCGGATGTCGGGCTTTACCACAATCAGGCTCGACGTCTGCGTGAGCGTCATGTTCAAGGTCTGATACGGACCGATCACTGCAGGTAAGGTGACGGCCACGCGGCGCAATTGGCGCAAATACAGACCTGGATGATCTTCGTCGAACAGGTAACTGGTCAGTGGAAATTCAAAGGCGCCGCTTTCCTTTAACGACGCCTTCGCCGCGTTCCACCCGTCCTCGCCGAGCAAAGTCTTGATCGACACGATCTTCTTGACGACCAGACGGCGTTCGTGGCGATGCAGGAACGACGACTCCATTTTCAGAAGCGTCAGGGACAGCGCTTCACCCGCCGTCAACCCGTAATAGTTGTCGAACCAGTTGCCAGGCTGAATAAAGTTCGTGTCGTAGTCTCCGATCTCGTATTGCCAGCCGGCCTGAGCCGCCAGACACAGCGCGTTCGTGGCGTCGTATGCCTGGAAGTAGAACGTTGCAGTGCGGCTTAGTAGCCAGCGGTAAAGCGATGTTTTGCTGCCGCGCGTTTGCGACAGGAAGGTGTACATTTCTTCGGCCTGTGCCATGGCGCGCGTTTGTTGCGCCAGCGATGTCCGGCTCGCTTCGATTTGGATTTCCTGCGCGGCGATCTGGGTGTCGATCATGCGCATCTCGGCATCGGCCGTGTCTCGTTGGAACGCCCACTCGGCGCGACGACGGCGGAACGCTTCGGTCCTGTCGTGCGAGGCCGACTCCATCGTGAACAGCTTCGCGTTCGTGTCCAGCGCAAGCACGGTTGCTTTGGCCAGGGAACCCCAGCGGGCTCCGCCACTGGAGGTGCCGAAGATGTTCGGGGCAAGGTCGGCCAGCTTCGACGTCGTATTGAACACCTCCACCATGCCGGTCAGCAGACGTGATGTCGCCAATCGATCGTTCGAGAGAATCTCCAATGGAGAAAGGTCTTCGTCATATAGCCGCTTGTATCGGTCGTAACGGATATGCACGGTATCTCGCGAAGCGCGCAGCGTGACGTTGACAGCTTGCGCATGCCGAAGCATTTCCTCCTGCAATTGCAGCGTGAACTGCGACATCTCCATGAGTTGCTGTTGCAGTAGCGTCTCCTGTTCGGTTCGATCTCCCTGTTCCATGTACTGCCGCACCAGATCGCCAAACCGGCACAAGGTATTCACTGCCTGCTGCGCGCGCGGCAAGATCGACATGAAGCGATAGGGCAGTACGAGCGTGTCGTTGCCGAGATCGCGGCGATGAAAGCCCCCGTCTGCGGCTTGTGCGCGAAGGAGGTCGGTTGGATGAATCGGCGGGTCGAAAAGTGGCAATTGCAGTGGTTTGCCATCGATGGTGAGGTGATTGCGCAGGTTGGATAGCCGGGAAGCCAGCGTTTCCCACATGCTCAGCAAGTCGGTGTTCAGCGGAAGACGAAATGCCGGATGTGCCAGAAGATCCGCGCCCAGCGCACCGCCCGCCCGCGGCGCAAGATTAGCCAGTGCCTCGTCAGACACACCCGCCTCGATAGCGGCGAATCGTTGCGTATCTTCCTGGTTATCGAGTTCGGTCAGCGAGGACGGTGTCCACTGTGCGGCGCTCTTGAACACCGGTGCCTGTCCCATCAAGCGGGAGGCGCGCAGATATAACATCTTCGCCTCGGTAAGGCTGTCACGGGAGACCTGGCGATAGAGCATATCGGCCCAGGCGACGAGGGTTTCGACATAGTCTCGAAAGATGCGCTTGCGATAGTGCACCGGCGCGCTGTAGGCAATCGCGTCCGGGTCGGCGGGTGCACTGATTTCGTGATTGGGATCTCCATCCTCGATCAGTGGGCGCACCCGCCAGTAACGCGGCGTATCCGTTTCTCCCGGATTCAGCGGTCTGCCAGGATCGAACAGGAAATTCAGCCATTCGAGCGCATCTTCGTGGCTCATCTCGTCCTTGAGCTGATTGGCAACCAGATGCGGCAGGTGAAAGAAGATCTCCCAGAAATAGCGGCCGTTGGCACCATTGAAGTCGAGGACAACAGGCGCCGAACCTGCGTTGAAAGGAGGCTCGGGCGTGTTTTGGGCGTCCCATCCCAGCAGGTGCTCGAGAGACACGGACGCACGTTGAATCAGCGTCCCCGAGAATGTCGTATTCAGACGCACGCGCTCCGGCGCGAAATCGGCGGCCGCAAACTCGAGGAACTGGCTGCCCTGCAATCCCGCGACAATCGTGGGATTGACCGACGGCTTGGCCTTCAGGTGGACCTTGTAGGTGTTGCGCCCAAGCGCGACGTCCGTCGCACCAAAGGAGAAGGTATGGACGGTTTTCGTCGGATCGCCCGTCCCGTGCGTTGACCGCTCGGCGATACCGCCATTCACCGTAAGCGGCTTGGACCAGACTTGAGTGCCTTCGTGAGCCAGGGAGAAATTGGTTCGGAAAGGCTGGGCGTTATAGGAGAAGTGAACGCCGGACACACGGCACTTCCAGCCGGCGTCGGAAAGCTCGGTGGAGACAAACGTAAAACCTGCGCCAGCCAGGCATTCCTCTTGTGTCAGGTTCGCTAGCGCTTTGAAGACCTCGTTGTCGATCTCGAAATATCGACGACGTTCCCAAATCAGCTCCCTCCAGTCGAACGTCACAGAAAACAAGTCCCGGAACTGAAGGGTCACGTAGCCCGCGAACATGAGTCCTAGCTCAAGGGTTGCGCCGAGTTTGCCGGACGGCAGAACTTTGAGATCGATCTCGGCGAGCAGTCCTCTGTCCGCAGGTCCTTGCACGCGTTCGACGATCAGTCGCAACCGTCCGCCATTGAACGGGAAATAAAACCGCGTGGCATAGCATCTGGCCTCGATATCGAGATGGCCTTGCTTGACGCCGTCGCGGTTCGACACAAAGTAGGCGGCCCCTAGCGAAAGTTCCGAAGCGAACCCGGGAACGCCCGCGCGCCCCGATGTCTCCTTGATGACTTCGATTCTGTCGAGCGTCAGATCCTCGGCCTCGACGATATCGTCAATCGAGGCGGCTCGACTCTGAAGGATCGCCGACGTCTGGTAAATCGATTGTGTGAGGATCTTGAGCGTCGCAATCTGTTTCGCCGTGAGCGTGATCGGATCGAAAATCGGATCCCACGCGTGATAAAGCGCAGCGCTCTCACCGGTGGCAGGCACCAACGCTACCGCGAGTGCCGATTGGCGTCGATCGAACGATTCGAAACCCATCGCCAGGAGGTTGAATTTGGCGTCTTTGGCATCTTCCAGATCGCCCACCGCCTCCGCGGGCGACCAAAGGCCGTTCAAGTCCAGATAGGCGTACTTCAACGTAAAGCGCCACACCGTGGGGCTCGACGGGCGTTCCGGAATTTCCAGACGCTCGACCCATACGATGAAGAGACGACCGTTGATGCACACCGGCCGAATGTGGGTGACGTCGCCTGACATCTTGACGCCGATCGCCTGCCATTCGCCCCAGGTCGTGGGACTCAGAGACGTTTGTCCTTGTCGCAACGTGACATCGGCCCGGCGCCAAAAAAACTGAGGCGGCGCTGTTTTCTGCTTGCCGATGAAGAAATAGGGGGCGTCGCGAAAGTTCAACCCGTCGATGTAGCCGCTCACAACATCGAGGTTTGCTACGTGCTCGAAGGAACGAAGGTAAGTCAGGATGGCGGCGCGAGCGCGTTCCTTGTTGAGCCGGGCCTGATGAAGGTCGGTCTCCAGGGTGCGAAAGAACCCGCTCTTGGACAGGCGCAATGTAGGATCGAGGTAGTTCTCCGGGTAAGAGCGCAGCAACTCGGCGCCAGACCAGATGTCGTAACGCGATTCCCAGTTGCGCCAGTAGTCGAGCACTTCGGGATCGACCGGATCGACGAAGCCCGGTTCTTCACCGGCGAAAGCGCCGTGAATGTAACGTTGCAACGATGCGATAAGTTCGGCTACGACCGAGGTGGTGGGCGCGATCTCCACCTCGTGATCGAGCAAATGGTAGTGACTAAGGTCGGCGGGCGTAACAGGCGTGCCTTGCGCGATGTCCGCATTGACCACAACTTGCCCGAGGTAGAAGTCGACCATGGCGCTCTGGCGGGCTTTGGCCAGCGACGCATTCATGCGTTGAATGTCGTTCATGGCAGGACTCCGTGAAGGGATACATGTCGTGGTGGACAAGGGCGTCGCCGTGACGGCAGCGGATCGCTCGCTTGTGTGGGGCTAATGGACGTCGTCAGGCCGGTGATATCACGGGTCGCATCCATCTGACGTGCCGCGGATCGATCAGACGTATGCCGAGCGAGAAGATGGCATCGGACGACGGCTCACGCTCGCACGTCAGCCACCACGTCACGCCTGCCGCCTTCATCGGTACGGCCTGCAGATAAGTCGGCGTCGACGACAAGCCCTGACCGGTCGGGTTGGCGCCGTCCCACGTCAACACGACGGCCTGATCGACAAGGAAGGTCTGACCTGGCTCGGGTTTGATATGCAGCGCGACGGGGCCACGTCCGACGGTGAACGACAGCGTGTCGGACACAGGTTCGCCGTCGAGTGTAATGATCCATTTCGGTTCGGGCACGACGGTGATACCGAACGATTCGCTCGATTGCGTGCCATTGATGCTCGCAGTGATTCTCATGTCGCCGGGCTTCGCCAGTGACACAGCTATCCGGGTCTGGCCGGCGAGATCGGTCAACCGATTCTCGGTTTGCTCCCCATTGATATCCCAAGTCACAGGCAGGAACCTGACGGGAGGCGGGTCGCGTTTACCGTCGTCCACGCCCGGATACTCCCCGGCTTCGACTCGCATCGAAACAAACGCGAATTTCTGCGGATTCTGGATATGCCGCTGCTCGGACGGACTGAGCGGCACGATGGTCGGTGCGTCGACGATCTCGAAATTCGCGCTCACGCTGCGCCCGTCTATCGACGCGGTGACGCTCAGAATGCCGACGCCTGTCGGCTCCACTTCCAGCACTGCGATGCCGTCCTGATCGGATTCCGTTGGCGGCAGTTCTTCGTCGTTGACCGACCAGCTCACGTTCACTTTGGGTTCAGGCTCGCCGCTCAGCGACAACACGGTACAGATCAGCTTGGCGGGGAGGTTCGCGAGATTTGGCGTCATCAGGCGAATGCCGTATGCACTGTCGATGAACGGGCGATCTACAGAAATGACGTTCGGCAGGAGCGTGTTCACTCCAGCGTACTCGGCGCGCACCTCCGTCGTGCCGGGATATCGGCTGACGACGGTATTTCTTGCCCAGCCATCGCTGCCCGTGCGGGTCGCCCGATGCTGTACGCGTCCAGGGCCCGATCGCACAGACCAGTGCACCTCACGGTTAATGCCGGGGTTTCCATAATTGTCGTGAACGAACACTCGAATGTCGGCACCTTCGCGCTCGCCGGCGAGAATCTCCACATCGTCGTCAGGAAAAGTGTCATAAGGCTTGAGCGAGGCTTCGTGAGCATCGATTCGAACCGCGGGCAAGGCGAGGCGCTGATCCAGACCGATCGTGCCGAATATGTGCGCAGTTCCCATCGACAGTCCCGCGTGCAGGGTAACGTAGGCGATGCCGTCCACGTCGGTGGTCGAAATATCCGAGTCGATAAAGCCGGCACCGCTGAGCGACCATCTGACGGGCGCTCCGGATATCGGCTGCCCGGCGAGATCTCGGATGGTCAGCGCAAACTGTGCTTCGGTGTCGACCTGATCGTCACCCCTGACGACCAGGGACTCGTGCGATACCGTACTCGAACTGGTGACGCTCTGACCGACTTCGGGTACCACCGCGCGCTGCCCGCGACGCTCGGCCTGAGCGGCGGCGCTCAGGCAACTGAACGCGTCTCGAATCGCGCGACGATAGTCCTGCGCTGTCGCTGAGTCGGATAGGCGGCCGAGGCCGTCAAGGGCGACGACGCTCAGCCCGGTTCGCTCGGCGAGATCGAGAATGCGCAGTAATCCCGAGAACTCCGAGAGCTTACGCAAGATGCCGATAGGGCTGACGATCAACGCGGCATCGAGGACATCACGTGCACTCGCACCGACGAGCGCGGTGACCTTGCCGGCTGCGGCGTCGCGCATCAGCCGTGCGTAGGCACTGCCTTCGGCGAGCGCTTCTTCGTTAATGACGCCGGGGGTGTTGACGAGCGCCAGATAGTCCAATAATTCAGCAGGCGCACGCAAGCCGCGGTCGATCACGTCGCGATAGGTCTGGAGGTGATAGAAGTCGCCGAGGCCTGTGGCACCGGGTGAGAAGCCGAATGCATCCGGCTCGCCCGAACTCAAGTGGCGTGCGTTCTGTGCGTGACGCCATAACAGCGCGCCATCGAGGGCGAAATGCCTGACGATGTCGGCTTGCCGTCTCAACTCGCCGAGCTTGTGCAGCATGATCTCGGACGATGCGTAGCCCGCCTGGTCGTCTTCGAGCTCGCGTGGCCAGGCGAGACGTGTCGCGAGCTGAGCACGAACGGAGGCGGCGGTGCGCTCCGGTTTTGCTTCCCATGCCCAGCGCAGTAGGTCATAGACGCTTTGCTGTGCCCAATCGATCAACGGCAGCACCAGCTCACCGGCAATGCCCAGATAGCCCGAAATCCGCGCTTCCACCACACTGCGTTGTGCCGCGCGGGCGCGAAGAATCACGGCAGTCAGCATCGTGCTGATCTCGGCTTGCTCGACGTCTGCCGTTACCCGGAAGATAGGCCCTTCGATTCGGCGTCGAGGCGACGACTGGCGAGTATGTGTGCAAATGCCGAAGTCTCCGTTGAACAACGCGGCAACCGCGGCGCTGACGATATCGGAGACGCTTGCCTCGTAGTCGGCGTCGCTACCTGAGATGTGGTCAAGCACAATGCCGTCGGGATCGGTCAGCTCGGACAGCACGCAAAGCCAGTTCGGTCGAATCACGTCCCCGTCTTCGTCTTCGTCTTCCTGTCCCGTCCGTAAGTGCGGCATCGGAATCGTTTGAGGCACGCCGGCTTCGTAGAGCATCGAAGGCGTAATGCGAACGCCGTTCACCTGGCTATGAAGATCGGCGATCAATTGCCGCTGGGAATCGCCTGCGATTTGCGGCGTCGAATCCGCACGCAAATGCTGCACCATCCATGCGACGTCGATGCTTTTGGCGCGGCACCAGCGAATACAGCCCTCGACCGCAATCAATGCGCTCAGAAAGTCGGTCTCGCCGAGGGCGGGTCTCGAGTGAATTTGAGGCACACCGACCATCTGCCGTACCACGGGAGCGCCTTCCTGACTCAGGGTTTCGAGCAATCCTGTCAATACGACCGGCGAGATGCCGAGGTATTTCGCGAGGTTAGTGACACGATAGAACGCAGAGACGACCTCAAGTGTGCACGTCAGCGGGCCATTGCCGAAACTCGGCGCGATCGAGCGCGTGAGGTAGCTGAAGGCCTCCGGATCGAGGCCGAGTGCCGAACTGATGTGCTCGACTGTCCGGCGGCTGTCATCGTCCTGGGGCCACCGCCGGGTCAGCAACGGACTGCCGTCGAGTACCAGCGGCATCGAATGCCGATGCGGCTCGTTGAAGACGCGATCGAACTGGGATGGCGAGTCGTCCCCCTGCCCATAAGGCGCCAGCGTCCCGGTCCACGCCGCGAAATCTTCCGCGGTGACGCCATATCGGGATTGCATTTCCTTGAAGATGCCCAGTGTGCGCAATGTGTTCGTCGTGATCGTGACGGGGGCGTCGAGTCCTTGGGCCTTGTGGGAGGCGACCAGCAGTCGGTCGGTAGCCGCATACGACAGTTCGAGCCAGCGGCTCAACCGAATCAGCCGGTGAATGCGGTCGGCGCGACCGTCGTCAAGATGTTCCAACCAGTGCGCGGGTTCCGTGTCGACGGGCTCAGCAGTGTCTTGCGCCCGATAGGCTGTGGTCGGCGTGCCTTGCCTGATCTCGATGGCGGGGTCGGCGCCGCCGTTGATGTATACCGCCCCGAACCCGGCCCCGGACACGGGCTCAAGGCCGACGATGTTGTCGGACGCCACGGGGGCTGCCGTTTGTACCGCGAACAGGCCCGCAAAGTCAGTGCTGGGGGTTTGCGTGCGCGCGCAAAAGACAGCGGTGTCCTGGAGCGCAGCAAGGCCACTGACGCCGTATGTGTCGCGGTAAAACCTATCGGCGGCATTGATCTCACCCGACTGACCGCGATAGAGCGTCTCCAGCAGTAGATCGCGACGTGCGGGGCCGAGCGGCAGGCTGAGCAGCATGGCATCGTCGCCCCAGGAAGTCTGCATGCCTTGCCGGACGAAGTAGTGGTAATTCGGATCGGCTTGCCGCGACACTTCACCCAGTGTGAGCGGCTCGCCGCCGGCCAATTGAAGGATATGGCCGATCTGGGTTGTCCAATGTTCATAGGGCATCGACATTGGATAGCGCACGGTGGACATGGCGAGATCGACGTCCGGTGTCGCCTCATCGCCCGACAATACACGCAGATACGCTGAAATCGCATACTCCAGTACCCGCGCCGACGCGTCGAGTGTTGGCATCTCGCCGTTGAGCGCCTGATCGTCGATGACTTGGTCGCCGATGTCGGGGCGGCGTTCGTCGAGTCTCAGCTTGAAGTCCGCCAACGCACCCGAGCTTTCCAACTCGCAGGCGCGACGAAATAACATGAGCAGATAGGCAACGGGCGACGTGCGGGCCTCAATGGCATTGGGCTTTGCCATGGAGCTCCAGTCTTCGTCGAATAGATTGCCGTATACGGGGCCACTCGCGAGCGCTTCCATGCCATGCGCGAAGTCGGGCGCCAGACCTGGTGTACGGACCAGTTCCTGCTCACGAAAACGCCTCGCCACGGCGATCCCGGCACTCACCGCGCGCTCATGAACTTCGCGCGCCTCGTCGATGTGCAAATCGGGATTCATTTCAAGCATGCGTCGCAGCGGCAAGCGTCCCAGGGCGACGACGTTTCCCGCCATCTTCGTCAAGTGACGAGACATCGAGCGCGATGCCGTGAGCCGACCCAGTAGCGGACTCGTTTCATGCAATGAGCGCGGTTTGCGTGCCATCGGCGTCTCCCTCGTGCGCTGGGGCGCGTATGCCAAGGCTTCCCGCCGCGTAGAGAGTGCCGACGCGCGGGTGGTCAGGGGCGCAAGACGCGCCGGTGCTGCGTGCAATCTGGAATTGCTGTGTCGCTGAAATATGTGTCGTGAGGATCGTTTTGCAGAGGTTGTCCGACTATCGTCGGCTCACTGCACGCCCAAAACAACTGTCAACGTTGACAGGAGACGCCGCCAATTTTTTGGTTCACCGTGGAAAATCGCGGAGGTTTTTGAACAGCCTGGGAGGATCAATCGATACGCGGAGCGCCTTGCTTGAAGGCGTTCGGCGGCGCGTACCCGTGTTGCCTGAAGAGTCGTGCGAGATAGGACGGTGAGTCCAGTCCCACAGCCGCCGCGACGGCAAGCACCGTCATGCCGGGGGCGCGCAGCAACGTTGCCGCGATTTCCACGCGGCGTCGCGACTGGTAATCGACGACGGACTCGCCCGTGGCGTCCCGAAAGATTCGCGTCAACGTGCGTCGTGACAGGCCAAATTCATAGGCGATGCGATCGAGCGTCATGGGCTCATCGAGCGTTGCATCCAGAAACGTCCGGATATCGCGCACGATCTCGGCATGGGCATCGCTACGACATTGCGGGATCGCAGCAGACGTCAGACCGGCTTCGACGCAACTCGCAGCCACCGTACGCACCGCGAGGTCCGCCCGGAAGGCGGCCAGCTCAGGGAATGGAGCACCGTTTGTCGTGCGCGTGTCGTCTGCGACACGAACCGCATCGAACAGTGCCAGCGGCGCTGACCAGATCGAGATGCGGTTGCATGCGAGCTTGCGTCGTGCCTTGCGTTCGCAAAAGGCAACGAAATCGCTCGCGACATAGACGGCCACGTGTTCCTGCCCGGGCCGGTGGCCCCGCGTATCGTGAACACGCCGCGGCGGCACCACGACGAACGACTTCGGTGCGACGCGCACCGGCGCAACATTCGACTCGACGTTAAGCACGAGTTGCCCGGTCCTGGGGAGGAGAAACATGTACTCGTCGTCATGCGCATGAGGGGGCGTGCGATATTCACCGACGCTCACATGCCGGACATCGGCGACGCGATCTCCGTACAAATGACGCGATGCGGTGGGATAAAGGTTCACTTTCGATTCCTTGGCGGGTCAACCCGAATGGCGACGTTGCCGGATCATATTCCGGCGTGCAGGCGGCCAGTATAGGCTTTGTCCAAAACGTCAGTGGAACGGTGGGGAGCGTCATGGCACACGCGACGTATTCTCGTCATTCGACGCGATACCTCGGGAAATCGCCGATGCGCATGCGCCATCCGCTTACCGGCCCGAGCGAGGTATGGCCCGATCGGACGCACGGACTGGCCCGATTGAAGGCGACCGCCGTTCCGACGTCGGGCATGCTTGCGCCACTTGCCATCAGGAGTGTCCGATGACCACCTCAAGCCTGGTTCCCCCCAGCATTCCCTCGCCCGCGGCAGCCGCACCGGATTTGCGCTTCGTCAACGTGTTCTCCGCCGGTGCCGGTGGCGGCAATCCGGCCCCGGTCGTGTTTGACGCAGACAGCCTCTCGTCCGACGACATGATGGCAATTGCCGCGCGTTACGGCCATGAAAGCGCCTTTGTCTGTCGAGCCAGCGACCCGCGCAATACGGTTCGTCTGCGCTTTTTCGTCCCGGCGCATGAGATGGAGATGTGCGGGCATGCCACGCTCGGCGCGATGTGGCTGTTGCGTGAAGCGGGGCGCTGGACGACACCCAGTGCGACCGTGGAGACGCTGAGCGGTCGGGTCGATGTCCGTTTCGACGAGGCGACGCAGCGCATCGACGTCGGTCAGCCGCGAGGCAGCGTCGAACCGGTAGCGGCCCCGACGCTCGTGGCCGCCATTTGCGAAGTGTTAGGGATCGGCGCGGACGATCTGGCGCCCATGAACATCGTCAACGCCAGTACTAGCCGCACGAAGACGCTCGTGCCCCTTCGGGCCGTCGAAAAACTGAACGCGCTGACGCCGAAACTCAGCGCAGTCGCTGCGCTGTGCGACGCCGTCAATTCGACCGGGTTGTATCCGTTCGCCGTCGAGCGCAAGCGGCCACTGGTGTTGCAGGCTCGCCAGTTCCCGCGTTCGTCGGGCTATCCGGAAGACGCCGCCACGGGCATCGCGGCGGCGGCCACGCTTTACGGCGTGCTGCATTACGGGCTGCTGGCAAACGGCGAGTCGACTGTGCGCATCTATCAGGGCTTTGCCATGGGACGTCCGTCCTGCATTCGGGTGGCGCTACGCGAACCCGGCAATCGCGAGTCCGGCTGCTGGATCAGCGGCGCAGTGGAGTTCGCCATGCTTGAGCCGCACGCTTGAGCGGGCAGACCTCACCCGACGACAACTGAAACGTCGACCTCGTGGGAATCTTCAGCCTCTTCCTTCGCAGTTCAAAAATTGTCAATATGTCGGACGTCACGCCAGCCCTCGGCGCGATGCTTGATAAACGACATAACAGGAGCGAATTCATGACATTGTCGAAGACCCCTCAGCAGGTTCTGATGCACTCGATTGCAATCGCCGCATTGACGTTGAGCGCTGGCGGCTACGCCTTGACGGCCGCCGCGGCCGGAACGGAGTCACCCAAGCCGCGCATTCTCGTACTCGCGACCGGCGGCACGATCGCCAGCACGGGCGACGCTCGCTCGGCCATCGGCTACAACGCCGGCGGCGTGACGGGCGAGCAACTGACGGCCAGCGTGCCCGGTCTGGACAAGCTGGCCACGATTAAAGCGGAGCAGATTTCGAACATCGGCTCGCAGGACATGAACAGCAAAGTCTGGTATCAGCTGGCCGCGCGCATCAAGCAGGCGTTCGAGCGCAACGAGGCCGACGGCATCGTGATCACGCATGGTACCGACACCATGGAGGAAACCGCGTTCTTCCTCGATAACGTGCTCGCTGCGAGCCAACCGGTCGTGCTGGTCGGTTCGATGCGTCCGAGTACGGCGGTGAGTGCCGACGGCCCGGGCAATCTTTACGAAGCTGTCGAAGTAGCCGCCAGTGCGCAGTCCCGCAACCGGGGTGTGCTCGTCGTCCTGAACGACACGATTCACTCGCCGCGCTGGGTCACCAAGACGAATACAACGTCGGTGCAGACGTTTCAAAACCCGAACGGTGGCCCGCTCGGGTACGTCGATCCTGCGTCGATCCGGTATCTGGCCGCAGCCCCGGCGGGTCGAAAAGGCTCACTGGCAGTGCCCAACGCTGGTCTGCCGCGCGTCGACATCGTCTACGCGCATGCCGACATGGACGCCACCCAGATCGACGACGCGGTGCGACACGACGCCAAGGGCATCGTGCTCGCGGGCGTGGGCGATGGCAATGCCTCCAAAGCGGCACTCGACGCGCTCGAAGCCGCTGCGCGCACGGGCATCGTGGTGGTCCGGTCGTCGCGCGTGGGCGCCGGGTTCGTCAACCGCAACGTCGAAGTCTCCGACGACAAGACGGGGTTCGTCGTCTCCTACGATCTGAATCCGCAAAAGGCCCGAGTGCTCACGCAACTCCTCATCGGCAATGGCGTCAGCGCCGCTGACAAAGTGCAAAAGGCATTCGACGCCACGCATTGACGGGCGTCCTTCGCCGCTTTCAGCCGGACTGACCTTGATGTGACGTCGGCGTGTCGCCGTCCAGGTCAGTCCGGTGTTGAATACGCGTTAAGGACGTCCGGCTGGGGCGTAGCCGAGTATCGGTGCGCCACCATCGGCCTTGGCTTCGCCGCGCTCGGCTTCGTCGATGGCTATCTCGAAAAGCACACAAGCATCCGGGATATCGCGGCTGGGTCGGTCATTTGCCGTGAAGCGGGGCTTAGTGTCCATGCGCGCGGGGCATATCACACGGGCGGTCAGACGATCTTCGCGGGGACCGTCGAATTGTCCACCGTGGCGGGCCGCCATCTCGCGCTCGACTAGCGATAGCCGGTCGGGTTGTTCACCTGCCAGCGCCAGTGGTCGCGGCACATCCGCTCGATGCCGTGTCTGGCTTCCCATCCGATCAGGCGGCGTGCGAGCGACGTTGACGCGAAACAGCAGGCAACGTCGCCGTCGCGTCTCGGCGCAAGCTCGTACGGCACTCTCCGGCCACACGTGTTCTCGAACGCCTTGACGAGTTGCAGAACGGTGTAGCCTCGCCCGGCACCCAGATTGACCGTGAATCCGCGGTCGAGACGCCTCAACGCGTCGAGCGCCATCAAGTGGCCTTGCGCCACATCCATCACATGGACATAGTCGCGCATGCCCGTGCCGTCCACGGTGTTCCAGTCGCCACCGTAGACCTTGAGCTTGGACTCCTGGCCCAGGGCCACCCGGGTAACGAAGGGCATCAGGTTGTTCGGTGCGCCAACGGTGTCTTCGCCGATGCTGCCGCTATCATGCGCACCCACAGGATTGAAGTACCTCAGCACGGCAATGCGCCATGCGGAATCGGCGCGTGCCGCATCGCGCAGCATGGCCTCCGCGAACAGCTTCGTTTGCCCATAAGGACTCACGGCGGACAGCGCGCATGACTCGTCGATGGGAATCCGTTCGGGATTGCCGTACACCGCGGCGGACGAACTGAAGACGAGATCGTGAACGCCATGCGCGCGCATGGCCCGAGCCAACGTCAATATGCCGCCAACGTTATTGCAGTAGTAGTCGACCGGGCGTTTCACCGACTCGCCCACGGCCTTGAGCGCCGCGAAGTGAATCACCGACGAGATGTCGAATGACCTGAACACATAGTCGAGGACTTCGGCAGAACACACGTCCCCCTGGATGAACACCGGCGAGCGTCCACAGATGCCGGCAATGCGGGAGATCACCGTCTCGCAACTGTTGACGAGATTGTCGAGGATGACCACATCGTAGCCATGCTCCAGCAGCGTCACACAGGTGTGCGAACCGATATACCCGGTGCCGCCCGTGACAAGCACAGTCTGTCCACGCATGATTCGAATCCTTCGGTTGGCGATGTCGACGGGGCGGACGGCCTCGGCGGGGGAGCCGACCGGGCCGCTCAACGACGTCAAGCAATCATCGTGCCGCCTGAAGAAATCGGTGGCGGGGCGTCGGCGCCTGCCTGTCGCGCCAGCGCTTGCGTCCAAATTGCATCGCTTTGCAGTTTCCTCCTGCCGATGTTCATGCCAATGGGCCAGACGCCACGCCCACACACTGGTACGGCTCTTGCAGCGTCCTGAGTTTGCGTCGCCCTGCGCAATCGATCAGGGTGCCTTAATTCAGGCCGGGCGCGGTCCGACGCCCCATCATCCAGGACATGCAAGCACAACCGAATCACACTCCCCGCAACGTACGATGGCAGATCGCCTCCTATCTATGGGACGCAGTGCAAGCCCACGGATGGCGCGTGGTCGTCGCGCTGGGCCTGCTGGTGGCTGCGAAGCTCGCCTCCGTATCGGTCCCGGTGCTGCTCAAACACATCGTGGACGAACTCAGCGTCGCGAACGTCGCCATGCTGCCGGTCTTCCTGATCCTCGGCTACGCGCTCATCCGTTTCATGGCGAACGCGTTCAACGAGGTGCGGGACGGCGTGTTTTCCGACGTGACGCAACGAACGGTCGCCGATCTCACGGTGAAGACGTTTTCACACCTCCATCATCTGGGCGCGCGCTTCCAAGCCCAGCGCGAAACCGGCGCGGTCATCCGGGATATGGAAAAAGGGACGACGGCCGTCGGCTTCCTGCTGGGCGTGTCGCTCTTCGCCATCGTGCCGACGCTGGTCGAAATCGGTCTGATTCTGGTCATCATTGTGCGCAACTACGGCAGCGGCTTCCTGACGATCATCGCGGCGACGTTTATGACTTATGCCGCATGGACAGCCTATGCCGCACGCCGACGCATGCGTGTGCAAAAGCAGGTGAATGCGCTCGAAGCGACGCAGAGCAGCCGCATCGTCGACAGCCTGTTGAACGCCGAAACGGTCAAGTATTTCGCCCGGGAATCGTTCGAGACGGAACGTCTGCGCGGCGTAGCGCACGAGTGGTCACAGGCGGGCGTGGCCAACCAGTCGGCCCTGTCGGCACTTCACATTGGACAAAGCGCATGCATCGGTGCCGGGATCGCGGCCGTGATGTTGCTCGCCGGGGAGCACGTGCTGGCGCACACGATGACCATCGGAGATCTCGTGCTGATCAATGCCTACATCATTCAAGTCAGCCTCCCACTCAATGCGCTGGGTTTTGTGTTTCGCGAGACCAACGACGCCATGACCAACATCGAGCGTCTTTTCGCGCTTCTGTTCGCCAAAGGACGGCCGGACGAAGACGGCGACGCGCCCGGTGCCCGTGCGTTGGTCGTCAAAGGGGGCGCGATCGAGTTCTCCGGCGTGGACTTCAGCTATGAGCCGGGTCGGCAACTGCTGTATGACGTTTCGTTTCACGTCGGGGCCGGGAAGACGCTCGCGATTGTCGGCGGCAGCGGTTCGGGCAAGTCGACATTGGCGCGTCTGCTATTTCGTCTGTATCAGCCCGACGCGGGCACCGTGCGCATCGACGGGCAGGACTTGCGTGAGCTCACGCAGCAGAGTCTTCGCGACGCGATCGGTATCGTTCCGCAAGACACCATCCTCTTTAACGAAACACTCGCCTACAACATTGCCTACGGCCGCCCCGGTGCGACGCGCGCCGACGTCGTGAAGGCGGCGCGCAGCGCCCAGTTGGCCCCGTTCATCGAGGCGCTCCCCGACGCTTATGAGACGCGCGTCGGCGAACGGGGCATGCGGCTCTCCGGGGGCGAACGGCAGCGCATTGCCATCGCCCGCGCGCTGCTCAAAAGCCCGCCGATCATTGTGTTCGACGAGGCGACGTCGGCGCTCGACACGCGCACCGAGCGGGCCATTCAGGACGAAATGATGCAGCTCGCCGAACATCGCACGAGCCTGCTGATTGCCCATCGGCTATCGACGGTCGTCGGGGCCGACTGGATTCTGGTGATGGAGCACGGGCGTCTCGTCGAGCAGGGACGTCACGACGATCTGCTGGCGCTGGGCGGCGTCTACGCACAGATGTGGCAGTTGCAGGAACAGGAGCGCGAATTGGAACAGATCGAGCAGGACACCATCCTGAGTCCCGCGCCCGTCTCCGCTATCCCATTGCCAGCCATGCCCCAATCGCAGCCCGGCACCACCACGGCCCAACACCCTTCGGAACCTCACCGCCTCTGACATGACACGCTATCAAGGAAGCCACTTCGCAGACCGCGCAGCCGCCGTCGCGGCGCTCGAACTGCTGATGCCCACGCTGCTGAATGCCCTGCAAAACGAAACCGTCGGGCAAAGCGGATGCCTTCACATCGTGGTGATGGACCCCGCCATGGGCCCGGACGTCGCTACGTTCGAAGAATCCATCCTCTATGAACTGTCGCTACCCGATCCGAAGCAATGGGACGCGGACTACGGCGCTTACGCGCGTGCGAAAGCGCGCGTCTCATGGATGACCGGCAAGGACAGCCGGGTGGTGCAGTTGTGCGAGCCGTATCGCCTGAGGTGTGGCGACACCAATCTCTGGGGCAGCGTGGCCCAGCACGGCATCGTCGTGGCCGTGTCCGGCGCACAGCCGCATTTCGACGAAGCGCTCGCAGGGTGTGTCGCACATTGCTTGCGTGCCGTTGCGCAGCATCGCGCCAACGCCACCGGCGAGACGTTGGCGTTGGCGCCGGACTAACGCACCGGCAGCGCGGCGACGCCAAATTACATCGGGCTGGCAGAAAGGCAGGCCGCGCATACACGGATGGCGGGACAAGCCCGTCGGCGGCACCGTCCTCGGACGCCCGTGCCGTCACGCAATGCCATAGAAAACAACGACGTACCCAGACACTTTCGCGGAGTGCACGACACGTGCTGCATCGCTGGCACGCAATTCGCTCTAGGAGAGACAGTCGCTTGTGGCATCAAGCGTCGAGCCATCCGAGTGCCAGTCCAGCGCATTCATAACGTCTCACGGGAGCCCGCATGTCAGTCAAAGTAGAGCGTGTTGCGCGTCCAAACACCGATCAGCCACTGCGTGGAAGGTGTGTCCTCGTTACCGGTGGTGCGCGCGGTCTGGGCGCGGCCATTTCAGAAAACCTCGCGCTCGCCGGCGCTCGCGTCACGATAGCAGACGTCGACCGGGCATCCGCGGCCACCACATGCGAGACGCTTGCCGGGCGCGGGTTGGATGTCTCGTTTCAATGCTTCGACGTCCGCCATGAAGCGTCCGTGACCGAAGCGGTCCACGACGCGCGCACCGCCATGGGCGGCCTCGACGTGGTCATCAACAATGCGGGCATCGATATCACGGCGCCGGTCGACGAAGTGGGCGCGACGGCATGGCACGACGTGCTCATGACCAATCTCTTCGGGCCGTATCTGATGTGCCACGCCGCCGTGCCGATGATGCGCGCAGGCGGCGGCGGTCACATCGTCAACATCGCCTCGACGGCAGCCAAGCGCGCGTGGCCGAACGCCTCTGCGTATCACGCCACCAAATGGGGCCTGCTCGGGCTGTCGCATGCCTTGCATGCCGAGCTGCGCGATGCGGGCATCAAGGTCTCGGCCATCGTCGCCGGTGGCATGCGCACCCCGTTCCTGCTGGATCGCTTCCCGGACATCGACGAAACGACGCTGCAACCGCCTGAAAACGTGGCGAATACGGTGCGCTTCGTCCTGATGCAGCCCGACGGGACGGTCATCCCGGAGGTCATGGTCTTGCCGATGCGAGAAACATCATGGCCATGATCGGCGGCCATGGCACTGTCGACGGCGCCATCTTGCTCGATAAGGACGGTACCCTCGTCGACGACGAGCCCTTCAACGTCGAACCCTCGCGTATCCGGCTCGCGCCGGGCGCGGAGCAGGCGCTGAGCGAGTTCGCGTCGCTTCGCTGGCCGGTTGCGGTTGTCTCCAACCAGCCGGGCGTGGCGTTCGGGTATTTCGACGAAGCGTCGCTGCACGCGGTGCGCGTCCATCTGGCGCGTGTCATGGCGCGTTTCGGCGTGGATTTTGCCGGGTTCTTCTACTGTGCGCACCACCCGCAGGGGCGCGACGCCGCTTATCGCATGACCTGCGCGTGCCGCAAGCCCGCGCCCGGTCTGCTGCAGGCGGCCGCCCGACACATCGGCGTGCCGTTGTCCTCATGCTGGATGATCGGCGACATTCTCGACGACGTCGAAGCGGGCAATGTCGCCGGATGCCACACGATTCTCGTCGACTGCGGCAACGAGACCGTCTGGCAGCGCGGCGCCCACCGTACCCCGGATCACACCGTGGCGAGCATCGACGCAGCGGCCCGGATTATCGCGGCGCATGCAACCGACGTGGCGCTCGCGAATGCCGGGAGGCCGTCATGAGCTTCTGGCGGGCGGCGCGACGCATCTTATGTGTGCGACTCGATAACATGGGCGATGTGCTGATGACGACGCCCGCCATGCGAGCGCTCCGGCAATGCGGTGACGGACGTCATCTCACGTTGCTCACGTCCTCGTCCGCGGCGAAACTCGCGCCGCACCTGAACATGGTGGACGACGTGTGGGCGTTCGATGCTCCGTGGGTCAAACACCCGGTCGCGTCGAGTGTCGACACCGATCTGGCGACGATCGAACGATTGAGGGCAGGGCGGTTCGACGCCGCCGTCATCTTCACCGTCTACTCGCAAAGTCCGTTACCCGCCGCAATGATGTGTCGGCTGGCGGGCATTCCGTTGCGTCTGGCGCATTGTCGTGAGAATCCCTACGCGCTGCTCACCGACCGAATCGCCGAGACCGAGCCGCACAACGGCACGCGCCATGAAGTGCAGCGTCAGTTGGCGTTGGTGCGATCCGTCGGCGCGCTGGCGTCGGACGAACGGCTCGGATTCGACGTGCTGCGTCGTGACCGCCTCACTGTCGCCGAGCGGCTGGCCGCCGGGCGAGCGCACCGCACGACAGGCCGGTGGCTCGTCATTCATCCGGGAGCGACCGCACCGTCGCGCCGCTGGCCCGCCGAGCGCTTCGCAGAAGCGGGGGCGCAACTGGCGCGTGACTTCGACGGCATCGCTGTCACGGGCGGACAGGACGAGCAGCCGCTCGTCGCCACCGTCTGCGCACGCATCGGCAAGAAGGCGTTGCCGCTCGCGGGTGCGTTGTCGCTAGGTGAGCTCGCAGCGCTGATCGAGCGCGCCGACCTGCTCGTCGCCAATAACACCGGGCCGGTGCACATCGCCGCTGCGCTCGGCACGCCGGTCGTCGATCTGTATGCGCTGACCAATCCGCAGCATCGTCCGTGGCAAGTGCCGCATCGCGTGCTCAATGTCGATGTGCCATGCCGCAACTGTTATCGCAGTGAATGCGCCCAGCCCGGCCACCCCTGTCTGACCGGCGTGTCGCCGGACGCCGTGGTGGCGGCGGCCCGTCAGTTGGTCCCCGCCGGCGCCTCGAAATACCTTCCGCCCGTCGTTTTGCCCGGTCCGCTGCCGCAAGGCTTGCAAACCACTCACGCGCCGGATCCGACGCCGAACACCTCACATGTAATCCCGCAAACGCTTACGAGGAGCCGCTGATATGCCGTCGCCTGCCACGCACTACACCCTCGGCATCAACGCCGCCTTTCACGACAGCGCTGCATGCCTCATTCAGGACGGGCAGGTCATCGCGGCGGCCGAAGAGGAACGCTTTACCCACGTCAAGCATGGCAAGCGCCCGGTGCCGTTCTCCGCATGGGAATTGCCGTATCACGCCATCGACTACTGCCTCCAGGTCGCCGATATTGAAATGCGCGATGTCCAGGACGTCGCCTATGCCTACGATCCGTGGCTGCAAGTCGCGCGCGGGGCGATCCCCGGGCTCGACCTGAGCGACGAAACAGGCGACCCGCGCAGTGCTTTCATGCAGTTGCCCCTGATGCCGTCGGCGCATGCACGTCCGACCGGCGACGGCTCGCCGTGGGATCCGTTGTTCCTGTCGTATATCGTCAATGCGCCGCGTCAACTCGCCGACGGTGCGCCACACCATCTGCAAAATCGGTTTCGCGGCTTGCGTCACGACGGCCCGTGCAAGTGGCACAACGTTGAACACCATCTCGCGCACGAAGCGAGCGCGTTTCTGGCAGCCCCGTTCGAGCGGTGTGCCGTGCTCACTATGGACGGACGCGGTGAGGTCGCGACCACCAGTTACGGTGTGTTCGACGGCGCCCGGTATAAGCGCATCAAACAAATCGACCTGCCGAACTCGCTGGGTTTGCTCTACGAGCGCATTACCTGGCATCTCGGATTTCTCCATTCGTCGGACGAATACAAGGTGATGGCGCTTGCATCGTTCGGGAAACCGTCGCTCTTGCCGGAAATGCAAGCGCTGGCAAGCTACGGCGGCAACGGCGCCTATACCGTCTCGGACCGCGATCTGACCGAACTGCTCGGCCCCGCACGGCAGCGCGGGTGGCCATTGGAGGCGAGACACTTCGACATCGCGCGCTCGTTACAGGAGACGCTGGAGTCCATCGTTCTGGACATGACCCGCTGGTTGGCGCAAGAGACCGGCGAGCGCTGTCTGGCCATGGCCGGTGGCGTTGCACTTAACTGCGTCATGAACGCGCGGGTGCGCGACGACGGGCCTTTCGAGCAAGTTTGGGTTCAACCGGCGGCGGGCGATGCCGGGACAGCCCTGGGCGCGGCATTATGGGTCGATTTCGAGCAACGTGGGACGCGCAGCGACTGGCGCATGGAGCACGCGTATCTCGGTCCCTCATACGGAGAAGCGGAGATCGGGGCTTTTCTCGACGAGGCCAAGCTTCGCTACCGTCGTCTCGACGACGTTGCCCGCGAAACGGCAGCATTGTTGGCCGAAAATCGTGTCATCGGCTGGTTTCAAGGACGTATGGAGTTCGGGCCACGGGCCCTTGGCGCGCGCTCGATTCTGGCCTCACCGGTCGACCCGGGCATGCAACAGCGGCTAAACCAGATCAAGGATCGCGAGGACTTCCGACCCGTCGCGCCGGTCGTGCTCGAAGAGAAGGCGCATGAGTGGTTTCAGGCGAAGCCACGGCGCACATCGGAAGCACGCGCCTCGCTTCAGGCGCATGAGGCGCACGACGCTTTGTACGCACCGTACATGCTCTTCGTCTACGGCATCGCCCCCGGTCGGGCGGCGCGGATTCCCGCCGTATGCCATGTCGACGGAACCGCACGAGTACAGACAGTCAATGCGTCGCAAAACCCGCTCTATCACGCGTTGCTCACCGAGTTCGAGGCGCTGACCGGCGTACCCGTGCTCGTCAACACCTCGTTCAACACGCGTGGCGAGCCGATCGTGTGCAGCCCGCGCGACGCCATCGAGTGCTTCTGGGCCTCGCCACTCGACGCACTGGTGATCGGTCCCTACCTTCTGGAGAAGCCGCAATGACGCTAGCGCAAGCAACGACGGATGCCGCCATGGTCGTCTCGGTCGTGGTGCCCACCTGGCGACGGCCCGACATGCTTCGCCGCTGTCTGACGGCGTTGTGCGCGCAACGATTCGACGCGCACGCGTTCGAGATCCTCGTTGCAGATGACGGGCCGGACGACGCCACGCGTGAGGTTGTCTTCGAGTTTCAGCGCCAGACGCTTGGCGCGCCACGCCTGATCTATCTGCCCATCGTCGACACGCAAGGCCCTGCGGCGGCAAGGAATGCCGGATGGTGGCATGCGCAGGGTGCCATCGTCGCGTTCACGGACGACGACACGATTGCCGACCCGTTGTGGCTGCGCGGCGGATGTGCGGCGCTTCTTCGCGAGCCGGAGGCCGTTGCCGTGGCGGGCGACATCGACATGCCGATTTCCGATCCGCCGACCGACTACGAACGCGACGCCAGCGGTCTCGCCAATGCGGAGTTCGCCACGGCAAACTGCTTCGTGCGACGCGACGCACTGGTATCCGTGGGCGGCTTCGACGAGCGGTTCACACGCGCATGGCGCGAGGATGCCGATCTGATGTTTGCGTTAGGCACTCTCGGGACCGTCTCCCGCGCACCGGATGCGCGCGTTCTGCATCCGGTGCGCCCGGCAAAGTGGGGCGTCAGTGTCGGTCAGCAATCCAAGGTGTTCTTCGATGCCTTGCTCTACAAGAAGTACCCGACGCTGTACCGCACGCACATTCGTCCAACGCCACCGTGGTTGTACTACATGGCCGGTGGCGCGTTGCTCGCGGCAATCGCGCTGCTGGCTTTCGCGCAATACCCGTTGGCGGCCGCTGCGCTCGTCGTTTGGGGGGCTGCGACCGCTGTGTTTTGCGTCAGACGCCTGCGAAACACCTCGCGAACGCCCGCGCACGTCGCGGAGATGATCTGGACCTCGATCGCCATTCCACCGGTTTCGCTGTACTGGCGGGTTCGCGGCGACCTTCACTTCAAGGTGCTATTCCTATGAGCCGACTTCGAACGTCGATGGCGCAGTATCGTTTGCCACAGGCGCCGCACGCGGCTGCGGCCCTTCCTGCGCAAATGGCGCTCCCGACGCTTGGCGCACATCGACGCATCGTCGTGTTTCGCGCATTGCAGCTCGGCGACATGTTGTGCGCTGTACCCGCGCTCAGGGCGCTTCGTCTGGGCGAACCGTCGGCGCGTATCACGCTTGTCGGGCTGCCCTGGGCCGAGGCGTTCGCGACCCGGTTCAAGGACTATATCGACGATTTTCTGCCGTTTCCCGGTGCGCCGGGTTTGCCCGAGCAGGGCGTGGACGTCGGGGAACTGAGCGCGTTCGAGCGTCGCTGCCGTGAGCGTCATTTCGATCTGGCGGTGCAATTGCACGGCAGCGGCACGCACTCCAATGCTATCGTGAGCAGAATGGGCGCGACGTGCAGCGTAGGGTTCATGCCGCAAGCGGACACCTCATCGATCGCGCCGGCGATCATGGAAAACGGCGTGGATCAGGGCCTGCCGTGGCCTGAATCCGGTTCGGAAGTCCATCGATGTCTGGCGCTGGTGCGGGCGATGGGCTATCAGGACTGGGGCGATCACCTCGAATTCCCGCTCGCGGCCCTCGATTACGCGACGTTTCACGTGCTATGCGACAAGTTTCGATTGGAGGCGGGCCGCTTCGTCATCGTTCACGCCGGATCACGCATGCCGTCCCGGCGCTGGCCGGTCGAGCGTTACGCCAGCATCGTGGACAAGGTGACGCGACAGGGCTATCGCGTGATTCTCACCGGAGGCGCGCAGGAGCGCGAGATCGCCGAAGCGTTGACAGCGCGTGCGCGCGAGCCGGTTGTCGACTTTTGCAGCAAGACGTCGCTCGGCACGCTCGCAGCACTCATCGCGCACGCGCGGCTGCTGATTTGCAACGACACCGGCGTCTCGCATATTGCGGCTGCGCTAGGTACGCGCAGCGTAGTCGTCGCCTGCGGCAGCGACGTGTCGCGCTGGGCACCGCTTAACGCTGAGCGGCACCACGTCGTCGCGAAGTTTCCGGCCTGTCGGCCCTGCATGTTTCATACGTGCCCGTATGGCCACGAGTGCGCACATGACATTTCCGTCCCGGAAGTCATGCGGCACGTGAACGCCTTGCTTGCAGCGGGAGGGCCGGAATGCGACGGTTGAAAGTGCTTACGTGGCAGGTGCACGGCAACTACCTCTTTTACCTCTCGCACGCGCCGCACGATTTCTATATCGTGACGAAGCCGGGCAATCCTGCGGGTTACGCCCGCTGTGGCGGGGGATTGCCATGGGGGCCCAATGTTATCGAGGTGCCGTATCAGGACGTTCCACAAATGGCGTTCGATTGCGTGCTGTATCAGCATCACCGTCACTTTCTGAAGGACGGGCCGTTGCTGTTGAGCGATGCACAGCAACGCTTGCCAACGGCCTTCGTCGAACACGATCCACCGCAGGAGCATCCGACGAACACGCGTCATCCTGTGCAGGACCGCAATGTCATGCTCATTCATGTGACGCCGTTCAATGCGTTGATGTGGGATTCGGGCGACACACCCGTTCGGGTCATCGAGCATGGCGTGAAACTGGTCGAGCCGGTCGACTGGCATGGCACCCTGCCCAAGGGCATTACGGTGGTCAATCATCTTGCCCGGCGGGGTCGGCGGCTTGGCGCCGACGTGTTCGAGCAATTGCGCCGCGAGGTCCCGCTCGATCTGGTCGGCATGGACGCGCAGGCGCTCGGCGGCATCGGCGAAATCACCGCGTCCGAACTGCCGCGCTTCATGTCTGCCTATCGCTTCTTCTTCAATCCAATCCGCTACACCAGTCTCGGGCTCGCCGTGATCGAGGCGATGATGGCTGGTCTGCCCGTGGTGGCGCTCGCCACGACGGAGATGGCAATGCTCATTCGCTCCGGACATAACGGTGTGGCCGATACCCGGCCGGAGGTGCTTGTCGATGCGATGCGTCGGCTCATACGCGACCCGTCGCTCGCCGGCGAATGGGGACAGGCAGCAAGGCGCGATGCCGAAGCGCGCTTCAACATCGGCCGTTTTGCGCAGGATTGGGACCGCGCGTTGCGCGATCTGTCGCAATGACGGCAGATCGTGCGCTGCCGTCAGGCGACTTCAGCGGGCGCAGCGACGTCCGTCATCAGCGCCAGCCGGTTGTAGAGTGTCTTGAGACTGATGCCGAGCGCCTTTGCCGTGCGAGGCTTGTCGCCGTCGAAATATCGAAGCGACGCAGCGATGAACGCTTGCTGCGCTTGCGCAAGCGTCGCACCGATGGGAATGCTGAGCGCACCGTCGAGGACTACCTCGCGTTGTTTCGGTACGGGCAACGGCTGTAAATCGAGGTCGACGTCGGCCATGATGAACGCGCGCTCGATCGTGTTGTGCAATTCGCGCACGTTGCCCGGCCAGGAATGACGGCGAAGCACCGTCAACGATTGCGACGTGAGGCGTTTGCCGGTGCCACCGGACGCATTGAGACGGTCGACGTGCGTTTGCGCGAGCGCGAGCACATCGTTCTCGCGCCGTCGTAGCGGCGGCACGTAGAGCGTGAACGCAGCCAGGCGGAATAGCAGATCTTCACGCAGGCGACCTTCGCGCACGGCGCGCCCCGGACTGGCATGGGTCGCCGCAATGATTCGTGTATCGAAGCTCACGGGGTCATAGCCGCCAACGCGCACCACCGTGCGGGTCTCCAGTGCGCGCAGCAACTTGACCTGCAGGGCCATCGGCATGTCCTGAATTTCGTCGAGAAATAGCGTGCCGCCGGATGCCGCTTCGAAGAAGCCGGTGTGCCGAGACACCGCGCCGGTGAAGCTGCCGCGCTCATGGCCGAACAACTGCGATTCCGCCAGTTCCTGGGGAATGGCAGCGCAATTGATAGCAACGAAAGGGGACGAACGACGCGCACTGGCGTCATGCAGAGAACGCGCGACAACTTCCTTGCCGCTGCCGCTTTCGCCAACGATCAGCACGCTGGCAGGCACGCCGGCAAACCGTTCGATTCGGCTACGCAGTTCCGTTACACCCGGCGAATCTCCCGCGAGTCGCGTGCGAACTTCCTCATGCACTGTCATGCATCACTCCCTGATTGCCCCGACGGCAACGTCCGGTAAAAGCCGGATCTGTAAGACGGCGCTGACAGACGCTCGTTGATTTTCGATCTATAAAGGGTAACGCATCGAGCGCAATCACGGATTGATTGTTTGGGTACCCGATGCATTTCGGATAGTCACATTGCATGGACGGACAGGCAACCAGTGAATCTTCGCAATGTCTGAGCGTTGCGATAGTTGCAAACATACAGGGGCTTTGAGCAATGCCGTACATTCTCATCGTCGAGGACGACGCAGATACGCGCGACATGCTTCGTGCGTTGGTACAGTCGCAACAATTGCACTGTGACGCTGTATCCACGCTGGGAGAGGCACGAGAACGCTCGGCGGCGCGGGTGCCGGATCTGGTCCTCACCGACCTTGTCCTCCCTGACGGCAGCGGGATGGACCTTTTGAGCGAGTTTCCTCAGGCGGCCAGCGTAGAAGTGGTGCTGATGACAGGTCACGCCAGCCTCGAGACCGCCATCGACGCACTACGCCGGGGTGCCGCAGACTATCTCGTCAAACCGATCAATGTGCAGCGCCTTAACGGCATTATTGCGCGCGTGCCTCGCACGGACGAGCTTCGCGGCGAGATTCTCACGCTGCGCGCGCAACTGCAGGAACTCGGACGTTTCGGCCGTATGCTCGGCAATTCGCCGCCGATGAAGGAGGTTTATCGGTCCATCGGCCGTGTCGCGCCAAGCGAGGCATCGGTGTTCCTGATGGGTGAGTCGGGCACCGGCAAGGAGTTGGCCGCGCAAACCGTTCACGATCTGAGTTTGCGACGCAAGGGCCCGTTCGTCGCAATCAACTGCGGGGCGATTGCTGCAAATCTGGTCGAGAGCGAAATGTTCGGGCACGATCGCGGCAGCTTCACGGGGGCGGATCGCCAGCACAAGGGCTTCTTCGAGCGCGCCGATGGTGGCACGCTGTTTCTGGACGAAGTGACCGAGATGCCGCCCGAGTCGCAGGTCAAATTGCTGCGAGTGCTTGAGACCGGGAAGCTGATGCGTCTGGGCTCGACGCAGGAAATCAATGTCGACGTGCGCATCATCGCGGCGACCAACATCAACCCGGAAGCTGCCGTGGCCGACGGCCGTTTCCGCCTCGATCTTTATCATCGCCTGAACGTTTTCCCCATCACACTCCCACCGCTGCGCGAACGCGGCGGCGACATTCAGATGCTCGCGAAATCGTTCCTCACTTCGTTGAGCGAGACGGATGGCCGACCCATGTGGTTCAGCGATGAAACCCTCGATGCTCTCAGCACGTACGACTGGCCGGGCAATGTGCGCGAGTTGCGCAATCTCGTGCACCGGGCACACATTCTGAACGACGGCGACGTGATCGAAACGTTACCGCAGCCTATCCTGGCCGAGCTGGACGACGCCATGGTCAACGACGACAGCGTTACCGTCCCGCTCGATACGCCGCTCGAGGAGATGGACCGGAAGTTGATTCTGGGCACACTGGAGCGATGCGGCGGGGTGAAGGCGAGGGCGGCCGAAATGCTCAATATCAGCCTGAAGACCTTGTATAGCCGACTGGCCGAACCTGTGGAGAAGGACGACGGGCCGGCGCCGCGTCATCGATGATCGACGGGCGTCACGTCGCGGAAATCGGCGCTGTGGACTCGGCTTCGTCCGCTTCCACGCGACGGCGCATCGCTTCCACACGCTTGGGAATGACAGTACGCTCACGCATCGTCCACGGCAGGCCTTTAAGGGTGCGTACCCAGCCTGCCATGCCGCCAGCTTCACGCCAGACCTTCGGTGCAAGACGCCACGTCTGCCGCAACGCCGCACCGAGCGGAAAGCGCAGCCATGCAGTCCATACGGCATTGCGGGCAAGCGTGGCGCGCCGTGCGGGAACGTCGCGCACGAGCGAAGGATAGTGGTGCACCGTCAACTGGTCGCTATAGACGAGCGTCCAGCCACGCGAGGCGATGTCGAGCGCCAGCAAGGATTCTTCGCCACCGAGAAAGAACTTCGGATGGTAGCCGCCGCCGGAGACGAAGGCGGATTTGCGAAATACCGTCGCTCCGGCAAGCATGCCGAGAATGGTGGGCCCGGGTTGACGCGGAAACTTCTCAAGCGGACTGCGGCGCATGCGTCGACTGGTGTCGTCTTCGCGGCGCTCGACACCGACGAGTACGCGCGCCGTCATCGCACCGATGTGCGTATGCTTGTCGAGGCAGTCGGCGGCGAGGCACAGCGAGCCGGGTTCCCACCACGTGTCGTCGTCGCAAAATGCGACGTAGGGCGTTCCGGCCTGACGCACACCGATATTGCGCGCACACGCGCCCAGATTGTCCGTCGAGCGGAGCAGCGTGACGTTAGGGAACTGCGCCCGCACCATGTTGGCCAACGCAGGACCGGAGCCGTTGTCTACGACAACAATCGCCGGACGCTCCGGCAACGATACCAGCCGCCGTAACGTTCGCCGCAGTTCGAACGGCCGCCGGTACGACAAGACCACGACGGTCAGACGCGGATCTCGCGAAGTGGTGACACGCGCGGGAGTCGCACTTAAAGCGGGACAGGAGACCATTGCAATTGCCAATAACTCTCGGAAGTATTCAGATCGATCAGCGCCTCCGGGTCAAGCAGACCCAATTGGCTCTCGTAGGCCTGCATCGCCTCGACTTTATCGGCGGCGCACTGGCCGCAGGCGATGTCCGGTGGCACCGGATCCGCGCGCCGCGCGCTGTAGCCTTGTGCCCGCCATGCAGCGATTCGTGCTGCCACGAGTCCGGCGAGTCGGCGGTACGGCATGTCTTCGTAGAACCACCACCGACCAAGCTCCGCGACGCTCGCCTCCGCCTCGGTCATGTCGCCTGCGAGCGCGTGCGTTTGCTCGTGCATCAGGCGCCATACCGCGTCGAACACCAGCGCATGATCGCTATGAAACAAGCCGAGCGGGGCCAGCACACGGCGTTCCGGGTACTTGTCGAGGATTTCGCGCAGGGCAGGCGCAATGACCTGCGGTGTGTCTGCGTCGACGTATTGACGGTCGAGAAACGGCAGCCAGACGGGTTCTGCACGGAGTTTGTCGAGCGCGCACAGGTCTTCGAGATGGCGCGCCTGCATCGCTTCACGCCCCGAAGCGAATCCGGCCGCCCGATCCCACGGCGGGGCCGGGGTGCCCTCGGGCGGCACGCCCGCAAAAACGGTCACGACGACCGTGCCCGGTGCGGCAGCCATCAGGCGTGCGCAACTGAAAACCGCGTCGTCAAGATGAGGAGAGATGACGAGCCATTTCGATGTTTCCCAATGCTCGGGCGGGTAACTTTCTGTCATGTGGGAGATCCCCAATCGTTGCGGTGGCCATTTTGAAAAGCAACTTCCATGCCGGACGATGGACATCGATCCTGGCGCGACTTTTCCGTTCCGGCGACGCCCGCACCCGTGACCGGCGTGTGCTTGGCGCCGTCCCCAATGCGATCCTGAGCGTCGACCGCGACCTTCGCGTAACGCAATGGAATCCCGCTGCGGCAAGGTTGTTCGGCGTCCGCGAGGCCGATGCCATCGGCGCCCCCGTGGGACGATTCGTCGCCAGGCACTGGCTCAGACGTCACCCGCTCAGACGCCCTGAGAATCTCGATGCTGCTGCGGCGTCGATGGTCGATCTCGTGTGCGTGCGCGCCAACGGCAAGCCATTTCGCGCCACGTTCTCCAGCGCGCCCTTGCTGGGTGAGAACGGTGAGTGCGTGGGCGCTACCGTCCTGCTGCGCGACGAAGGTAGCAAGCACCTCGATAACCGCCGCATCCGCCAATCCCTGCGAGGGGCGCGCGACGAACGCGATCAGGCCGACACATCCAATCGTTTGAAGGACGAGTTGCTTGCGACGGTGTCACACGAATTGCGAACGCCGTTGAATGCCATTTACGGGTGGGTGGAAGTACTGCGGCATCCCTCGGCGCAATCTATGCGGTCGCAGGCCGTGGACGCCATCGATCGCAGCGCGCGCTCGTTGGCGCACATGGTCGACGACATACTTGACGCGTCGTCTCTGGCCACAGGCAAACTCCGTCTGGACCGCGCGTTGGTGGACGTACAACGCATCGTGCATGACGTTACCGTGACGATGCAGACGACTGCGTCGGCGCAAGGCGTAACGCTCGCTTCGAGCGTTACGGCCGCAACCGGTCTCCTGTTGGGCGACGACGAGCGATTGCGCCAGATGCTGACGAATCTTGTGTCGAACGCCATCAAGTTCACGCCCGAGGGCGGACATGTCAAAGTGTCGCTCGAACAGGAGGCCCACTGGCTGCGTCTTTCGGTGACCGACACAGGGCAAGGGATCGACGCCGAATTCCTGCCTCACGTCTTCGATGCGTTTCGGCGGGAGTCCGATTCGCCGGTGTCTCCGCGCCGAGGCCTGGGGCTTGGCTTGTCGATTGTGCGCCACATTGCCGAGCTTCACGGCGGCAGCGTCGAGGTGTCGAGCCGTGGCGTCGGGATGGGCAGCCGCTTTACCGTCCGATTGCCGGTTGAGGGGACGGTCGCTGCCGGCCTTGCCGTCGCTGCGCCTGCCCCACTGCTGTGGCCGAGCGCTGTGCTCGAAGGTCAGCGTATCCTGCTCATCGACGATGACCTGCCATCGCGCGAGAGTCTTGCTGCGGCCTTACGTGCGCTTGGTGCGCAGGTCAGCGAGGCTGTGAACGGACGCGATGGACTGGCGGCGATGCAGGACGATTCACCGACCATCGTGCTGTCCGACCTCGCCATGCCGGACGGCGACGGATTCTGGCTGATGCAGCAGCTCCGCGAGCGCTTCGCAATACGCGACGCTGTGCCAGTGGTGGCCGTGACCGCTCACGCAGACAACGCGCAACGGCGTCACGCCTATTCTGCAGGGTTTCGGGCCTACGTCGCCAAACCCGTCGACGTCAGGGCGCTGGCCCGCCAGATTCTGACGCTCACCTCGCCATGACCCGGCAGCGCAGCGTGCCATTTTTTCAAGTTTCCTGTGGAAACTACCCGTTGGCTCGCCGCTGGGCGCGCTGGCGGCCGCCGGAGCCGCAGCGCCGGAGGTGACATCGGACGCGGCATGAACCTTGCGGCGACGATGGTTTTACAGGGAGCGCATCGTCATGACACAGACCGTGGGGGATTTTCTGCTTGAGCGGCTCCGACTTTGGGGCGTACAACGGGTCTTCGGCTATCCGGGAGACGGTATCAACGGCATCGTGGGCGCGTTCGGCCGCTCGGAGAACGACCCGGCCTTCGTGCAGGTGCGACACGAGGAGATGGCCGCGTTCATGGCCTGCGCCCACGCGAAGTTCACGGGTGAGACGGGCGTCTGCCTCGCGACTTCGGGACCAGGGGCGATTCACCTCCTCAATGGCTTGTACGACGCGAAGGCAGACCATCAGCCGGTCGTGGCCATTGTCGGGCAGCAAAAGCGCGCGTCGCTCGGCGGTGACTTCCAGCAGGAGGTCGATCTTCACGCCCTGTTCAAGGACGTCGCACATGAATACGTGCAAGAGATCGTCACGCCTGCGCAGGCGCGGCACGTCATCGATCGCGCGTTTCGCATTGCTCATGACCAGCGCGCGGTGACTTGCATCATTGTGCCTAACGACGTGCAGGACCTGCCTGCCGTCGACGTCCCGCCACGCGTTCACGGCACGGTGCGCAGCGGCGCTATTCGTGACGGCGTGCGCCTGCCGCCACGCCACATCGTGCCATCCGACGCAGAACTCGACGCCGCCGCTGAGGTGCTCAACTCAGGCAATCGCGTGGCGATGCTCGTCGGTGCAGGCGCACTCGGTGCCGGAGCGCGCGTCATCGAAGTAGCGAACCGTCTTGAAGCGGGCGTGGCCAAAGCGTTGCTGGGCAAGGGCGTCATTCCCGACACGTTACCGTGGGTGACCGGCGCGATCGGCCTGCTCGGCACGCAGCCGAGTTGGGCATTGATGAACGAGTGCGACACGTTGCTGATGATCGGATCGGGGTTTCCATACGCCGAATTTCTGCCGGAAGAAGGGCAGGCGCGCGGCGTACAGATCGACATCGACCCGCGAATGCTGAGCC
Organism: Pandoraea oxalativorans; assembly: GCF_000972785.3. Lineage (NCBI taxonomy): Bacteria > Pseudomonadati > Pseudomonadota > Betaproteobacteria > Burkholderiales > Burkholderiaceae > Pandoraea > Pandoraea oxalativorans. Next base: position 2,730,829 of record NZ_CP011253.3, on the reverse strand, counting down.
TGCGCTACCCGATGGAAATTGCGATGGTCGGCGACGCCCGCGCCACGCTCGAAGCTTTGTTGCCGCGACTCCATGTACGCCAGAACGACGACTGGCGTCAACGAATCCAGGAGCAGGTCGCGCGATGGTGGCGTGTCATGGACCGCCGGGCGGCCTCCGACGCGCAGCCGATCAACCCGCAGCGCGTGTTTCGCGAGTTGTCGCATCAGTTGCCGGACAACGCGATCGTCACCGCCGACTCCGGCACCGCTGCCAACTGGTACGCACGCGACGTGCAACTTCGCGACGGCATGATGGGGTCGTTGTCAGGCGGTCTTGCGTCGATGGGGGCGGCCATGCCTTATGCGCTGGCGGCGAAGATGGCCCATCCTTCGCGTGTGGTGGTCGCGCTCGAGGGCGACGGCGCAATGCAGATGAACGGCATCAACGAACTGATCACACTCTCGACGATGTGGCAGACGTGGGAGGATCCCCGTCTGGCGGTACTCGTGCTGAACAATGGCGATCTGAACGAAGTGACCTGGGAGCAGCGCGCACAGGAGGGCGATCCGCGTTTTGCGGTTTCGCAATCGCTGCCGCCGTTTGACTACGCGGCGTACGCCCGGCAGTTGGGGCTGGTCGGCATCCGTGTCGAAGATCCGGCCGATCTGAGCGCAGCCTGGCACGAGGCATTCACGGCGGACCGGCCGGTCGTACTGGATGTCGTGACCGACCCGAACGTTCCGCCGATTCCGCCGCACATGACGATGGAAATGTTGCGGAATTACACCGGTGCGTTACTGCGCGGGGATAGTGAAGCGGTCGGCGTCGCACGTTCGTCCATGCGCGAGACCTGGGAGACCATCGCCAGCCGCTGGGAGAAGTAACGGGCGGTGCGGGCGAGACCTTCGGCGAGAGGCGTCGATGGCGACCACGCAAGACAGTCGCGCGCGGCGCTCAGGTCGGGACACCGCCGGCGCGGGTCGTCGGACGGCAGTGGGCGAAGCTCGATGGACGCCGTCGATCCGGTGGCGAGCAGCACTTCACGTGCGACTTCCAGCATCGTGAGTTCGTTGTCGCTGCCGAGGTTGACGGGCGCTTCCGGCGGCACATCGGTCTCCATCAACCGGATCAGGCCGTCGACGAGATCGTCCACGTAACACAATGCGCGGGTCTGCGTGCCGTCGCCATATATGGTCAGTGATTCACCGCTAAGCGCCTGCGTCATCAGATTGGAGATCACCCGACCGTCCAGCGGATGCATGCGAGGCCCATAGGTATTGAAGATACGGGCGATGCGCGTGGCAACGCCATGCTGGCGGTGATAGTTGACGAACAGCGTTTCGGCGCAACGTTTGCCTTCGTCATAGCAGGCACGCAATCCGATCGGGTTCACGTTACCCCAGTACGATTCCGTCTGCGGATGCACGCCGGGATCGCCATATACCTCGCTGGTGGACGCTTGCAGAATGCGCGCGCCCGTGCGTTTGGCGAGTCCCAGCATGTTGATTGCGCCATGCACGCTCGTCTTTGTCGTTTGGACGGGGTCCCGCTGATAATGCACCGGCGACGCCGGACATGCGAGGTTATAGATCTCGTCCACTTCGACATAAAGCGGGAAAGTGATGTCGTGACGCATCAGCTCGAAGTTGCCGGCATCGAGCAACGGTGCGATGTTGTCTTTTACACCCGTGTAGAAGTTGTCGACGCAGAGCACGTCGTGTCCGGCAACGACAAGCCGCTCGCACAGATGCGAGCCGAGAAATCCCGCGCCGCCGGTCACCAGCACGCGCTTGCGGTGCAGTTCTTTCATCGGACGCTCTCCTTGAGTACGGGGCTCACCGGCGCCGCCGGTCTGACGGCCATCGTGCGAACGGCCGGGAGAGGCACGATATTGGCCGGACTGCGCTGCGGATTGAGCACACGCGCGTACACGGCGCAGAGCTGGTCGGCCACGCCGCTCCAGGTGAAGTGCCGATTGGCGCGCTGCGCGCCCGCCAGCCCCAGCCGGTGCGCAAGGCACCGGTTGTCTCGCAGTTGGGCAAGACGTCCGGCAAGTGCATCGGGTGCCTTCGGCGGCACGAGGAAGCCGGTCTGCGCGTCAACCACCGTCGTGCGGATGCCGCCGACATCGCTGCCGATCACCGGGGTCGCGCAGGCCATGGCTTCGACGGGCGTAATGCCGAACGGCTCGTACCAAGGTGTGGTGACGAACACGTCCGCCGCGCTATAGAAGTAGCGCAGTGCCCCTCGGTCCCGACGTCCCACAAAATTGACGTGGTCCGCCACGCCCAGTTCGTCGGCCAGCGCAGCGAGGCTGGCTAACGCTTCGCAGCGCTCCAGATTCACCTCGTAGTCCGGTCCGCCGACGATATACAGCTTTACCCGACGCCCACACGCGACTTCGTGGACCAGCAGACTCACGGCGCGAATCACGTTGTCGATGCCTTTGCGCGGCACCAAGCGGCCTAGTTGGAGTATTGAAAACTCGTCGTCTCGCCAACCGAGCGCGGCGCGCGCCGCAGCGCGTGGGACGGGATGGAACTCCTGTGCGTCGAAGCCACAGGGAACGATCTCGATGCGCCGCGGGTCTGCGCCGTAGAGCGTTACCAGATCGGCTTCGTCCTGCGGGCATTCTGCGATGATGGCGTCTGCCGTCTGAACCAGCGCATTTTCAATATCGATGCGCTCATCCGGGAACGTATCCGATGCCCCCTGGCAGCGACGTCTGACGTGCCCCAGCGCGTGAAAGGTGACGACGAGCGGGATATCGAGCACCTGGCGGACGCGCAAACCGACCTGACCCGACATGAAAAAATTGGCGTGCATGACGTCGTATCCGGGAGACGCCTGTGCACAGTGGCGCACCATGAACTCCGCGAACGCTGGCATGAACGGCAGCAATTGCTCCTTGGGCACCTCGCAGGGCGGCCCGGCAGGCACGTGAATCACCCGGATGTTGTGGCCGACGGGGACGATGTCCGGCAACGACGTGTTATCGCGCCGTGTGAAGACGTCGACCCGGTAACCGCGCGAAACCAATTGTTTGGCGACGTTCGCGACGTAAATGTTCTGACCGCCGGCGTCGACGCCACCGATGGCGGCCAGCGGCGAAGCGTGCTCACTGATCAAAGCTATTTTTTGCATGACGTGTGACTCCGGCTATGCAGGGAGCGTCGGACTTCGACGCCGTCATGCCTTTGGTGCAATTGGCGTGCCATGCGACGCCGGACGTCGCGAAGCGCTGTCACATCCTCTGTCGCGAATCGCATTTCACGACGTGCAACGCTTCTCATGGGGCGATGCGCTCCGCTGACGCTGATCGTTCGCGGGCCCGCAGCGCGTTTGCCGGTCGTGAGGTCACCGGGCTTTCTTACAAAACGTTGGACAAAAGGCCGGGCAACGCTTCACGAGCCGACACGATTCATGCACCGTGCCATCCGTGAGCGTGAGTTCGCCTTCGTCAAACCCGCCGTGCGACGCCCGTCAGCGGGTCGCCTCCCGGGGTCGCCACCTTTACGCGGATTTGCTCGTTCGCCTGACGAACGCCCTGCGGTGGCATGGAACGCGACTTGCATCGCGTTGGATGACGTAGCGGCAGTTTCCACATTTCGCGATGCCGCCCATAGAACTTCGGAGGTCAGCATGTCCAACGCCAATTCGCCACCACCGCTTCACTTCTCGCCTGCCGTGGTTATTCCTCCGTGGACGTGGGTACCCGATATTCCTGCCGAAAGAGTGCCTTATGCGCCTTTGAAAAAACCAGTGATCGTGCCGGAAGGCGATACCGGTATTCGACCGGTCCTGCCATTGGAATGCGGCCCGTGCATCCGCTCGCCATCAACTAAGGAGCGTCGCTCATGAGCTACACATTGAAGCCGCTCGCAGAACAAGTGATCGTGATTACCGGCGCGACGAGTGGTGTAGGCCTCGTGACAGCGCGCAAGGCCGCGCGACGCGGCGCGAAGCTCGTGCTCGTTGCACGCAACGAGGTGGCGCTCGACCAACTGTGCGACGAGATTCGCGAGCACGGCGGTCAGGCGATCGCGGTGAAGGCCGACGTCTGCGACGCGGAGCAGATGCGCAATGTTGCCGTGAAGGCCATCGAAGCGTTCACCGCGTTCGACACCTGGGTCAACAATGCCGGGGTATCGATTTTCGGTGCCGCGTCGGACGTGCCGCTCGACGATCAGCGCAAGCTTTTCGACACCAACTATTGGGGCGTGGTCCATGGCTCGCTGGTTGCGGCCGAATACCTGCGCGGCAAGCAGGACGGTGTCGGCGGCGCAATCGTCAACATGGGCAGCGAAGCGTCGGACGCGCCCATCGCGCTGCAAAGCGCCTACGTTGCGTCCAAGCACGCGGTCAAGGGATTCACCGATTCGCTTCGTCTCGAACTGGAGTCGGTACAAGCGCCAGTGAGCGTCACGCTCATCAAACCTGCGGCGCTCGACACGATGTTCGTCAAGCACGCAAAGAATTATCTCGACGTGGAGCCCAGACTCCCGCCGCCGATTTACGACCCGGAACTCGCCGCCGACGCCATTCTTCATGCCGCCACGCATCCGCACCGCGATCTGTTCGTCGGCGCGGCCGCCAAGCTGATGTCGTCCAGCGCCTATCACGCCCCGGGTCTGTTCGACCGCATGGCGTCGAACCTCTTCTCGCGCTCGCAACGGACCGACAAGCCAGCGCGGCCGCGCGAAGAGAATGCGCTGCACGCGCCGGGCCGGGACATGCAGGAGCGCGAAGGCATGGACGGCGTCGTCTTTCGCAGTTGTCCGTACACGGCAATGGCCAAGCGTCCGCGCCTAAGTGGAGCGCTCGCCATCGGCGCCACCGTGCTCGCCTGCGCCGCGCTCACGCGAATGCGTCGGCATGCCGCCGGTTAATCCTGACACCCTCGCAACCGAAAGGAGCCAACACCATGACGTCTCATCATCCGCAGCATACCGGTCACGAACTGAGCCGCACGCGCTCGCATGAGGGCGACCGAGCCACGCGCGACAAGGGCGGGCATCAGACCGGTCACAATCAGCCGCCGAGTCCCGTCGACGTGCAAAAGGCGCTCAAGGGCATGGATTACCCGTGCAGCAAGGCGGAGCTGCTGGCCTGCGCGCGCGATCAACATGCGGACCGAAAGGTACTCGACACGCTTCAGCATATTCCGGATATCGAGTACAAGTCGCCGGCCTCCGTCTCGAAGGAACTCGGCAAGTTGATGTGATCGTCTCATCGATCGATGGTCTTCCGGAGGCGAACGATGGCAACCATTGTGGCGGGACGTTTCGACACGTTCGATCAGGCGGGCGAAGTTGCGCGCCGCCTTTATGCACGTCATTTCAGCGCGAGCGACGTGTCTATCTTCTTTCTCAATCCGGCCGGTCAGCATGCCCGCTTTCCGATAGGCGGCGACATGCATGCCGATCCGGGTGCACGTCCGGGCGGAATCGGCGCACTGCTGGGTCTCGTGGGCGGGCTGATCGTCGGCGGCGGTATCGGCGTGACGATCCACCGGTTTGGCGTGCAATGGTGGCCCATCCCGCTCATCGGGGCACTGGTCGGCGCTTACGTGGGCGCGCTCGCAGGCGCACTGTCACGCATGCGTCAGCGACGTGCTCAGGCACAAGCGTATGACGCACGCGACGCCGGTGTCATTCTCGCCGCCCACGTAAGCGAGCAGACGGCCGACTCGGCCATGACGGTCCTTCGCAATGCCGGGGCCGAAGACATCCAGCATACCGAGGGCGTCTGGGAGGGCGGCGAATGGCGCGACTTTTCGCCCCTTGCGCCCACACAGCCCGCAACACATCAGGAGCCCGATTTATGACATCGAATCAGCAAGCCAAGACACCCCCCGCGCAAACGCAGTCGCATCAACCCGGCGTAGAAGCCGAGATGGAACCGAAGCCGCAAGACACCGCCAAGGAGTACGTCGGCAGTGGCAAGCTGATCGACAAGGTGGCCATCGTGACGGGTGGCGACAGCGGCATCGGACGTGCTGTCGCGGTCGCCTTCGCGAAGGAAGGCGCGGACGTCGCCATCGTCTACCTGAAGGAGTCGGAAGACGCTGCGACAACGCGCGAACTGATCGAAAAGACGGGGCGTAAGTGTCTGACCATCGAGGCCGACATCGGACAGCGGGATCGTGCGCGCGAAGCCGTCGACAAAGCCGTGAAGGCGTTCGGTCACCTGGATGTACTGGTCAACAACGCGGGCGAGCAGCACGTTCGCGAAGACCTGACCGAAATCTCCGAAGACCAGTTGACCCGGACGTTCCGTACGAACGTATTCGGCATGTTCTTCATGACGCAAGCCGCGCTCATCCATATGAAGCCGGATGCGCGCATTGTCAATACGGCGTCCGTCACCGCCTATCAGGGCAACCCGGTGCTGCTCGATTACTCCGCGAGCAAGGGCGCCATTGTGTCGTTCACGCGGGCGCTGGCCGCCAATCTTGCGCCGAAGGGCATCTACGTGAACGCTGTCGCGCCCGGGCCGATCTGGACGCCGCTCATCCCGTCGACCTTCAGCGCAGATCAGGTGGCGAAGTTCGGCGCAAACACGCCGCTCAAGCGTCCCGGGCAACCGGACGAGCTTGCCGCGAGCTACGTGCTGCTCGCCTGTCGCGACGGCAGCTACATGACCGGGCAGACGCTGCATCCCAATGGCGGTACCGCTGTGGGGGGATAGTCACGTCGCGCTACGATTCTCAGGAGGTTCGTCATGAAAATCAGACATCGCAGCCAAGGTCGCTTCTACCGGCGCGCTCACCAGCGTTTGTATGGCGTGCTGGCGGAACTCGCACTGGTGACCCCCATGCTCGCCGTCGCACAGACGCCCGTCACACCGCGCGAACCGACGCCCGCCGGTGCGGACGTGGTCGATCCGGGCAAGCCTCGCGACGCCGGGCCCATGACGCATGCGCCGGGTGGCGTCGACGCATCGTTCGTCGATGCCGCAGGGCGCGCCGGCATGCTCGAGGTGCAGGCCAGCCAGTTGGCGCTGGAGCGCTCGCCGAGTACCGACGTCAAGATCTTTGCCCGCCAGATGGTGGCCGACCACACGAAGGCCGGCAACGAGTTGCAGCAGATCGCCGCCCGCAAGGGCATCCGGGTGCCTGCGGCAGCCGAGGTCAATCCGGAATTGCAGACGCTCACCAATAAGCAGGGCCGCGAATTCGACGTCGCCTATGTCGCAGCCGCAGGTCCCGCAGCGCATCAACAAGCCGTTCGCTTGTTCGAGCAAGAAGCCGATGCCGGTCGTGACCCCGAACTCAAGGCATTTGCGCGCAGCACCTTACCGATATTGCAACGCCACCTGACGATGGCCCGCAAGCTCGCGACCTCGGTCGCCAGAGCGCATTGAGGCATTCAAGGAGACATTCATGACTCGCCGAAAGACACCGCATTCCACCCCGCAATCCGGATCGCCTTCGAAGCAGGCTACCGGCAACGCCTTGGCCACGGAGAGTGGATTCCGGCAGTCCGACGGCGGGCCCGCTGGCGCGCCCGGGGCGAGCAAAGACCCGGGCGTCAAACGCTCGCACGAGTTGGGTCAGACCGTCGACGCCATGCCGTACAACGCTGAGAAGGCCAGCGAGTATGGCCTTGGCGCCGCGAAACCCGAACCGGGACAGACGGCAAAGTCGCCATCGTCCCACGCGCGCGCCAGCACGGTCGGCGAGCGTCTTGCGACGGGGAAAACAGGCGGTCCAGCAAAGCCCGGCGTGAACGCCGTGGGCGGCGATCTGACCCGCGTTCGAGCCGATGCCGAGGGCACGCCGCTCACGACGAATCAGGGCGTGCCGGTCGCGGACAACCAGAACTCGCTCGTCGGCGGCATGCGTGGCCCGGCATTGCTTAAGGACTTCGTGCTGCGCGAGAAGATCACGCACTTCGACCATGAGCGCATCCCGGAGCGTGTGGTGCATGCACGCGGATCCGGCGCGCATGGTTATTTCGAATCGTACGACGCGCTCGCAGAACTGACCTGCGCCGCGCCCTTTGCAGCGGCAGGCAAGCGCACGCCGGTCTTCGTGCGATTCTCGACGGTCGCAGGCGAGCGGGGTTCGAAGGATACCGCGCGCGACGTGCGGGGCTTCGCCGTCAAGTTCTACACCGATCAGGGCAACTGGGACCTGGTCGGCAACAACATGCCGGTGTTCTTCATTCAGGATGCGATGAAGTTTCCCGACCTGGTTCACGCCGTGAAGCCCGAGCCGCATCACGCCATGCCGCAGGCGGCGTCGGCACACGACACGTTCTACGATTTCATCTCGCTCTCGCCCGAATCGACGCACATGATGATGTGGCTCATGTCGGATCGCGCCATCCCGCGCAGTTTCCGAATGATGCAGGGCTTCGGTGTGCATACCTATCGCTTCGTCAATGCAAGCGGTGAGTCGAAACTCGTCAAGTTTCACTGGACGCCGCGCTTCGGTACGCACTCTCTGGTCTGGGACGAAGCCGTAAAGATCTCCGGCGCCGATCCGGACTTCCATCGGCGCGATCTGTGGGAATCGATCGAGAGCGGCCAGTATCCGGAGTGGGAACTGGGCGTGCAGGTCTTCAGCGAAGCGCAGGCCGACACGTTCAGCTTCGACGTGCTCGACGCCACTAAGATCGTGCCGGAAGACCTGATTCCTGTGACGCCCATCGGCCGTATGGTGCTCGAGCGCAATCCCGACAACTTCTTCGCGGAGACGGAGCAGGTAGCGTTTTGCGTCGCCAATGTCGTGCCAGGGGTCGATTTCACCAATGACCCGTTGCTGGCCGGACGCATCCACTCGTACTTCGACACGCAGATCACGCGGCTAGGTGGACCGAATTTCCACGAATTGCCGATCAATGCCCCGGTCACGCCCGTGCAGAATCATCAGCGCGACGGCATGCATCGTCAGACGGTCCATCGCGGGCGAGTGGCGTACGATCCGAATTCGATGGGCGGCGGTTGCCCGTTCCAGACCGGCTCGGCAGGGTACCTCCCATTCCCCGAACCCGTGCCGGAGAACGGGGTTGAAATGCGTGGCAAGCCTGCTAGGTTCGCCGAGCATTTTCAACAGGCGACGCTGTTCTACGAGAGTCAGTCCGCCGCCGGCCAGCGTCACATCGTGGACGCCTTTCGCTTCGAGCTGAGTCACGTTACGGTGCCGGGCATTCGCCGTCGTATGCTGTCGATGTTGCGCAACGTGTCGGAACCCATGGCGGCGGAAATCGCCAGCGGGCTTGGCATGCCGCTCCCGGATCCGATGCCCCCGGCCGCCGAAGCGCCCGCGGCCCCCGAGGTCGACCGGTCACCCGCGCTGGCAATGGAGGCGCATCCGGGCGAGGCAGGCATCGCGTCTCGCAAGATCGCCGTGCTGGTCGCCGATGGCACAGACGCCGAGGTCGTGAGAGAGGTGACCGAATCGTTGACCATCGAACATGCGGACGTTCGCCTCGTTGGGGAGCACATCGGTATTTGCGACGCGGCGGATGGCGGCACGATCGACGCGGACGCAGCGCTCGACAGCCAGCCCGGCTTCCTGTTCGACGCCGTCGTGATCGCGCCGGGCGATCCGGCGGTGGACAGGTTGTGCGCGAACGGGCATGCGCTGGACTTCGTCCGCAATCAGTTCCGTCACTGCAAGACGCTATTGGCGATTGGCGCAGGGAAACGACTGCTCGACGCCGCAGGAATTGCGCCCGAGGACGGCGATCCGGGCGTATTTTTTGGTGCAACGCCGGATGCGCAAACGCTCGATGGCTTCGTCGAGGCCATTGCGAAGCACCGGCATTTTGCACGGGAGGAGAGCGCCGCATGGCCAAGGATTTGATATGGCAGCCGTTCTGACATTTCGGTATCGCAATTTCAGCGTCATCTGCTCGGCCTTGCCCCATCGGGGCGGTGGGTACCACGGCAAGGCGTTGGTGCAGGCAGGCGATGGCATGATCCGACATCATGAGGTCGAGACGCTGAAGGACGACGTACACAGCGATGAGCAAACGGCGCTCGATGAGGCCGCGGTCATGGCGCGCGAATGGATCGATCAGCAGTATTGATGGCGCCGTGCTCACTCCGGCGTGAGCAGTGCCACCGGCAAGGCAGCCAATATGTCGGCGAGCGGCAGCATGCCGCTCGCGGTCGCGGGAACGCGCACGCCGTCGATCAGGCCTCGCCAGCGAGGCGCGCGTGACAGCACGCTCACGTCCACGACGGTATCCTGCCAGTCCTGCACCCGGACTCGGGGAACGGGACTGGCTGCCGTCGACAGCACCCCTAGTTGACGCGTCGCATGCCGGGTGGCGACACAGACCACCGGACTGCCTTCGCCCGGCGCAGGCACGCGAGCGAAGGCCACGACCTGCGCCGCGCACGGACCGTGCGTCGTCAGCGCAACGTAATCGCCCAGCATGAAGGCAGGCGCGAATTGCTTACGCCGGTGCAGCAAAGCACACAGGAGCGAGCGCTTCACGTCGCCGTCGCGCCAGCGATCCATCAGCGAATGCCACTGTTGATCGTCGGGCAACGCGCCGGGCGTGGACGCGTCCGCCATCTCCGCACTGAAATGGACGGCACGCCGATTATCGGGATCGACCAGCGTCTGGTCCCATCGGAGACTCGCCTGATACGTGTCCGGTACGCCCGGGCAGGTCATACGGAGGAACAATTGCGTCAGACCGTTTAGCGCGCCTGCGGGGCCAATGGCGTCGGAGAACGTCTGAATCGAGTCGACGAACGACGTTGTGCCCATCACGCGTTCGAGGAAGGCGTCGCAAGCCGCTTCATACTCGGCGTCTGGCGCGAGCCACGACGTTCGTATGCCAGATTCGCGCATCGCCTTGCGTTGCCACTGCGCAATGCGTTCGACGAACGCCCTCAGTGCCGCCGTCGTCGGCACGGAATGCCACGCGCAAGGCCATGCGCCGACGAGCGTCTGGTAGAGCATAAGTTCGTGCGCGACATCAGGCGCATCAGGCGCCGCCGCTCGAAAGCGATCGTTCTCCGCCCGCCATGCGCTGACGGTTTGCGCCCATCCGTGTGGGATCTCGGAGAGCACGGCAAGCCGTGCGCGGACGTCTTCACCGCGTTTGTGATCGTGCGTGGCCGTCGATAACATGGCGCGAGGCCAGTGGCTCGCCCGATAGGCGTTGATCGCATGGAAATCGGCGAGCGGCATCGACAGATGGGCCGCATTGCTTCCCACATCGTTTCGCGATAGCAGACGTCCCCAGCGATATCCCGCCGTGTCCTCGACCGCCTTGGCGGCCAGCGGTGCGGTGATCTGCGCGAAGCGAATCCGAAGGTCGCGATGCGGTCCGCTTGGTTCGCCCGCGTCGCTGTCGGCCGACGTCAACCACATGACGAGCAGCGCAAGCGCCGCGTGATCCAGCGGATGCAGCAGACGCTTTGCGCCGCTCATCGCCGTCGTCAGCACGTTATTCGGGGCCTCGGCGGCATTCGGCCAGTCCGGATAGCAGCGGTAGACAGGAAACGACGCGGCCAACGCAATGGTGCAGCGTCTGAAGCAGGCGATGCCTGCGTCGCGGGCCCGGCCAGTGGGGTCGGCGTCGATCAGCGATGTGAGCGCCTTGATTACCCGATTCATCTCACTGCCAAAGCGCTCGTCGATCAGTTGCAGACGCGCGTCGCGCACGTGCGCACCGAAATTCTGTGTATCGCCCGTCGTGTTACGCCAAAGGGCGCAGAGTTCCGTGGTGCCGTCTCCATGGTGCAGCAATGCGCCAACGTCGTTCATGAAGTCGTAGCCGGTCGTGCCGTCGGTTTCCCAGCGGGTATCGAGACGTTCGCTATCCATCAGGATCTTCTCGACGACGATCCATGGTTCGCGTCCATCGGCGGCTTCGCGCAGTGCGGTGCGCAACCGCCGGCAGTACGCGCCGGGGTCGCTCAGGCCGTCGACATGATCGATGCGAACACCGTCGATCACGCCATCGGCAAACAATCGCAATAGCAGGCCATGGACGGCGTCGAAGACTTCCGGGCGCTCGACACGCACCGCCACCAGCGACGTGATGTCGAAGAAGCGCCGCCAGTTCAGCGCATCGCGCGCGAGCGGCCAGTGCGTCAGATGGAAGTGCTGGCGCGCAAGCACCCGCCGCCAATCCTGTTCAGTGCGTGCAGCTTCTGCGAGGGCGACGGTCTCAGGGGCGAGCGGCCAGCGCGCGCCGTCGTACGCGAGCGACGCGTTTCCTCGTGCGTCCCGAACGACTGAGAGCTTGCGCTGCGACAGGATGTCCGCGAGCGGTTCGGGCAGCACGGGCAGCAGCACCTTGCCAGCAGGCACGTCGGCATTGCCATCCCAATCGATATCGAAATAGGGCGCATAAGCGCTTTGCTGACCACGACGCAAAACATCCTGCCACCAGCGGTTTCGGTGCCCGTTTCCCATGTGATTGGGCACGATATCCACGATCAGTCCGATACCGTGCGCCTTGAGACTGTCCCGTAAATGACGCAGTCCGGCTTCGCCGCCCAACGTCTCGCTGACGGTGCAAGGGTCGACGACGTCGTAGCCGTGCGTGGACTCGGGGGAGGCTGTCCAGACCGGCGACGCGTAAAGATGGGAGATGCCAAGCGTTGCGAACGCGGGTACGTCCCGCATGGCATCTGCGAACGTGTAATCGGCGTTGAATTGGATACGCAGCGTAGCAAGCGGGATCATGACGGCTCCGGTTCAATGCCAGTTCACTTTCGGCCGGCGGCAGCCCGCACACGGGCAAACCGGGCAATACGCGAAGCCACGTCCGGTGTGCCGAGCAACACGTCGACGGGTGCACCCAGGCGGCGTCGCCAGTTCGGATGTTCGGTCGTCGTGCCGGGCAGGTTATCGGCTTCCTTTGCGCCGATCGCGTCGGCGATGGGAAGCAGCACCAGCGGGGAGGGCGACTGCGCCACGAAACTTACGATGGCGTCGAGCGGTGTCGTCGTTGGGGCGCGTCCTGGGGGGCTGGCGACGTCGCTCGTCATCTCGGCCGACGCCGCAGGCGCGGCGGCGCGACCGCTGTCGTTGACGACGCCAGCGGCACTCATCGCGCGCCATAACGCGGTGCGATCCTCGCGGCGGTGCCGTCGGGCGAGGCGCGCATCCATCGACATAGAGGCCAGACGGGCGCGCCAGGCGATGTCCCGGCCCGTCCACCACCCCACGACGGTCGGAAGATCATGGGTACTGGTCGTGGCGACGGCATCCGCTCGCCATTGGGACGGGTCAAGAAACGCCGGTGTCTTTTTCGACTGCGTGGGCGACGGTGCGCTGCGCGCAAACCAAAGGACATCCGTTCCCAATACCCCCTGCGTCGCCACACGCGCCCGAAAGTCGCTGGGCACTGTCCCGAGATCCTCACCGACCATGAGCGCGCGATGTCGCGACGATTCGAGGGCGACGATCGCCAGCAAGGCGTCGAGCGGATAGCGCAGATACGCGCCAGACGCCGCCGGTGCCCCGTCCGGGCAAACCCAAAGGCGCGACAAACCGAGCACATGATCGATGCGTACGCCCCCGGCAAACGCAAGCGCTGCGCGCAGTGTCGCGATAAATGGCCGGTAGCCATGCTGATGCATGGCCCACGGCGAGAAGGTTGTCAGTCCCCAGACCTGTCCTGCCCGATTGAAGAGGTCCGGCGGCGCGCCAAGCGACACGCCCCGGAGCAAATGCCCCGGGTCGGCCCACGCCTCGCTGCCCGTTGAGTCGACGCCAACCGCCATGTCCGCGATCAGCCCGATCCCCATGCCCGCGTCGCGAGCGTTCCCCTGTGCGCGTTGCAGCCCCTCTAGTGCCAACCATTGCAGGAAGACGTGAAACGCCACGTCGTCGGCATGTTCATAAGCCATACGCTCCACTTGCGGTGCCCATGGAGAGCGCAGGCCTACAGGCCAGCGTCGCCAGTCGTCGCCATGCGTCGAATGCAGCCGTTGGTGGAGCATTTCGAAGCGCGCGTGCGCTTCCAGCGAGTCCAAGCCGTCCCGGCGAAAGCGCTTCAGTGCGCTGGTTTGCCCGGCGGACAACCAGTGCTCGCGAAGGTCGTACAAATGACGCAGGACTTGCAGGCGCGCCGCAGAGGCGGCGGGCCAGTTCACCAGCCGCTGGCGCTCCCGCTGTGCGTAGCCCGGCACCAGTCGCAGCCTTCGTGCCGCCTCCTGCGCCTCGGCCTCGCCGCACAGCGCGGCCGGGTCGATATGCGCGACGTTGTACCACTGGCGATTCGACGGCGAATACGGACTGAACTGCCCGGGGCGCGCGCTGAACATCGCATGCGCGGGGCTGATAGCGAGGGCCTGCGCACCGTGTTCTGCGATGGCGGACGCTGCGTCGGCCAGCGCGCCGAAGTGTCCGAGACCGCCGTCGCCCTCCTGGCGCAGTCCGTAGAGCGGAACGCTCATTCCCCACTCACGTGCGTCAGACGGCAACCGATGCGCGTGCGGCGGCGCGACGATCACCGAATACACGTTGTTGCCGAGTTCCAGCCGGTGATAGCCCGCCACGTCGATGGGCGGCAGCAGCGATGCACCGGAGTCCGGGTCGACCTCGGTCATACCGTCGACGACCCCTTCGGTTTCGAGATGCACCCGATAGGCCAACCGCTTGCGCCCGGCGATGAGCGACAGCGCAGGCAGCGTCGCGGGTATGCCGACGCGCGTCACGATCTGTACGTCGTCCGACAGTGACGCGGGCGAATCGAGAAACGCCAGACTGTCGCGGCACTGCGCGGCATTGTCGCACCGCAGTCCCATCGCGTCGAGCAACGCGCGCAGCACATCGGGCGTTACGGTATGGGTCTGGCCATCGGCATCGTCCCAGCGCACAAGAAACCCGGCGCGCTGAGCGAGCGTCTGCACAGCATCTTGCGACGGAGGTGACAGCAAGGATGCGGTCGTTGTCATAAGGGTTCCTCCAGCCACGCGACACAGGCGTGGGCGCACAGCGTGCCGGTCGACAGGTCGTGGATCGCGTGCGCCGGTGTCTGGCAAAGGGTGACGCCTGTCGGCGAATAGGGCGCGGCGTCGATGACGACACGCTGGTCACCGAGATTGAGCAGGATGACGAGCAACGCACCGTTGCCGAGACGCCACCGGGCGCATAGCGCGTGAGCGTTGAGCACGTCCACGCCAGCGCTTGTCGCACCGGGCAAGCCCGGCACGATCCATGTGCGCCGCATTTCGATCAACCCGCGATACCACGCCAGCCAGTCATTGGCTGTGGCCGACACGTCTTCGCCCGGCCACAGGCAGGACTTCGCAAACGTTTCGGGGTCGTTCGGATCGGGCACGGCAGCTTCGGTTGCCGCACCCAGGCGCGCAAACTCTTCCCGGCGCCCTTTGCGAACGGCGTCGGCCAGCTCGCCCCGATAGTCGGTGAAGAACAGGAATGGCGTTACGCTCGCCCATTCCTCGCCCATGAATAGCATGGGAATCTGCGGGCACAACAGCAACAGCGCGACGGCAGCCCTCAGTGCGTCCGGGTCCGCGAGCGCCGTGAGCCGGTCCCCAAACGGCCGGTTACCCACTTGATCGTGGTTCTGCAAGAAACCGACGAACGACGTCGGCGGCAGGAAGCTGCTCGGCTCGCCGCGATGCTTGCCTAGCCGCTCGATCTGCTCCCCCTGAAACGCAAACCCTTCGGCCAATGCGCGTGCCAGATGCGCCACCGGATCGTCGGCGAAGTCGGCGTAATAACCGTCTCGCTCGCCGGTCAGCAGCACATGGAGAGCATTGTGAAAGTCGTCGTTCCATTGGGCCGCCGACGTTCTCGCGAGCAAGCCCGCCGCGTTATCTTCGTTTTCGAAGATGAGATGGACGCGACGGCCCGGTTCGCGCGCCGCGATTTCGTCATGCACGCACGTGCTCAGCGTCTGCACGAACGCGTCGCTGCCGATGGCGTGTACCGCGTCGAGCCGCAACCCGTCCACCCGCATCTCGAAGAGCCAGTACAAGGCGTTCTGGATGAAGTACTGACACACGGACGGCTCAATGAAGTTCAGCGCCGGTCCCCACGGCGTGTGCTTCGTGTCGTCGAAGAACCGGGCAGCGTAGGCCGCAAGATAGTTGCCGCTCGGCCCGAAGTGGTTGTAAACGACGTCGACGAACACCATTATCTCCTCGGCGTGCGCCGCGTCGATGAGGGCCTTGAACTCGTCCACGGTGCCATAGGCGCTTTCCGGCGCGAAAGGCAACACACCGTCGTAGCCCCAATTGCGCTGGCCCTCGAAGGTGCCGAGCGGCATCAACTCGATGGCGTTCACGCCAAGCTGTGCGAAATAGGCCAGACGCGCCCGAACCCCGTTATAGCCGCCGAGCGCGCCGACGTGCAATTCGTAGATGACGGTCTCATGCCACGGTCGTGCCCGCCATCCCGTGGTCTGCCAAACGTAGCCGCGCGGATCGACTACGACGCTCATGTCGTGCGGACCGCCGTCCTGCGCTCGCGACGCAGGGTCCGGCACGCGTTGCCCGTTAGGTAGCACGAAGGCGTACCGGCTCCCGGCGATGCACGGCGCCGTCAGCTCGAAATGACCGCCGTCGACCGCCTGCATCGGCACGGGCGCATCGCCCTCGATGACCAGTTGCATGGCGCTCACGTCGGGCGCCCAGATGCGAAAGCGTGTGGTGCCATCGGCCTGAGCGGCAGCGCCGAATGGAAGCGGGAAAGCGAAGGTCGATGTCATGGGAGGCTCGGGGATAGCGGGGGGCGGAAAACGGGGGAGCGGGTCGGGCGCATCAGGCCGCCGCGTCGCGATCGCCACGCCACCGGCCGGTGACGACCATTGCGGCGTGCGCCTCGATCTGTACCCCCTCACCATCGAGAGGCGTCGCTTCGCGTGCCGGATCGGCCGAATCGAGATGCAACTGCCAGTCGCCCCCGGGTGGTGGCCAGCGAAACAGCAGCGGCACGTCGGCGGCGTTCATCATCAGTAATGCGATTTCGATGGTGCCGTCGTCGTGCCGCACGGCGCGACGCAGCACCAGCGCGCGGCCCGTGGTGTTGTGCCAGTCTTCGTCGGCCAGTTGTAACCCGCGCTCGTCGTACCAGGACACGGTTTCGAAGTCGTCTTCCACCCACTCCCGCTCGTGAGAAAAGCGAAGTATGCGCAGCAGCGGCAACTCCCGTCGCAACGCGATTGCCCGCGCCGTAAAGCCGGTCATGGCGACGGCTGGGGGCTGCGCCGCCGCGCGCCAGTCGAGCCACGAGGTGCCGTTGTCCTGACAGTAGGCGTTGTTGTTGCCGCCCTGAGTGCGGCCGAACTCATCGCCCGCCAGCAGCATGGGTGTGCCGCTGGCGAACAGTAACGTGAGCAGCAACGAGCGTTGAACACGCTCGCGCAACGCCACGATCTGCGCGTCCTCGCTCGGTCCTTCTTCGCCCCAGTTGGCGCTGAAGTTCTCGCCCGCGCCGTCGTGGTTGTCCTCGCCGTTGGCCTCGTTGTGACGCTCCGCGTAGGTCGTCAGGTCGGCCAGTGTGAAGCCGTCGTGCGCGGTGACAAAGTTGAGCGACGCCCATGGCTTTCGCCAACGGCGCGCAAACAATCCGGCTGAGCCGAGCAGACGCTCTGCAAGGTCGGGACGGATGCCGTCGTCCCCGCGCCAGAAGCGGCGCACCGTGTCGCGGAACTGGCCGTTCCACTCGGCGAAGCCGGGGGGATGTTGTCCCAATTGGTAACCGTCCGGCCCGATGTCCCACGGCTCGGAGATGAGTTTGGTACGCGCGAGCACCGGATCCTGACCGATGGCGTCGAAGAATCCCGCGCCGGGATCGAAGCCATCACCCTCACGACCCAGCGTCACGCCCAGATCGAAACGGAAGCCGTCGATCTGCATCGTCTCGACCCAGTAGCGCAGCGAGTCCATCACCATCTGCAACACGCGCGGATGCGACAGGTTGACGGTGTTGCCGCAGCCGGTGTCGTTGATGAAATAGCGTTCGTCGCCCGGCACGAGACGGTAGTAGCTGGCGTTGTCCAGCCCCCGCCAGGACAGCGTCGGTCCGAGTTCGTTGCCTTCGCACGTGTGGTTGTAGACAACGTCCAGAATGACTTCGATGCCCGCTGCGTGCAATGCCCGGACCGCGCGCCGCATGGCGTCGGTGCCGCCGTTGCCGAGATAAGACGCTTCGGGTGCGAAGAACGCGAGCGTGTTGTAGCCCCAGTAATTGCGCAGCCCGCGGTCGACCAGCATCCTGTCGTGCAGGAACGCGTGCACCGGCAGCAATTCGACTGCGGTGATGCCAACCCGATGGAGATGCTCGATCAGTCGCGGCGACGCCAACGCTTCGAATGTGCCGCGCAACGGCTGACGCAGGCCGTCTATCTGCATGGTCAGCCCGCGCACGTGCGCCTCGAGAATGACGGTGTCGTCCCACGCGGTGTGCGGGCGTGTGTCGTGCCGCAACGTGTCGGGCGCTTCGACGACCACCGCCTTGGGCATGGCCGGTGCGCTGTCGCGCCGGTCGATGGACAGGTCGGCTTTGTGCGAGGACACGCGGTAGCCGAACAGCGCATCGGACCACCGCACTTTGCCGAGTAGTGCCCGCGCATACGGGTCGAGCAATAACTTGGCGGGATTGAAGCGATGCCCTTGCTCGGGCGCGTACGGGCCGTGCGCGCGATACCCGTAGACGAGTCCGGGCCCCGCGCCGGGCAGATACCCATGCCAGATCTCGTCGGTGCATTCTGGCAGCGGCAGGCGCCTGAGTTCCTTACGCCCGCGCTCCTCGAAGAGGCACAGTTCGATCCGGTGCGCATTGGCCGAGAAGACGGCGAAGTTGACGCCCAGACCGTCCCACGTCGCGCCAAGCGGCGTCGGTCGTCCAGGCTCCAGTCGTTCGACGTTCGAGTGGGGC
The DNA here is from genome assembly GCF_000972785.3 of Pandoraea oxalativorans. Lineage (NCBI taxonomy): Bacteria > Pseudomonadati > Pseudomonadota > Betaproteobacteria > Burkholderiales > Burkholderiaceae > Pandoraea > Pandoraea oxalativorans. The sequence continues at coordinate 2,712,012 of NZ_CP011253.3, read as the reverse complement.
ATCGGCTATCTCTCCGGGGCCAGCACAACGCAGCCCAATGGCGGTAACGTCAGATTCAGCGATTCGGCATGGCCGTGCGACGAGATTCCTTGGGTCGTGACGCCGCCGCCATTACCGACGCCACTACCGCCGTAGCACGTGGCGTCCGAGTTCAGAACCTCGCGCCACCCGCCGCGCATGGGGACGCCAATCCGATAGTCGTGCCGGGGAATCGGTGTCAGGTTGACGACCACGAGGCAGACGTCATCGGGCGGCGAGCCTTCGCGCGAAGCGCCGAAGCGCAGATAGGCCAATACGCTGTTGTCGCGGTCGTTGCCGATGACCCATGCGAAGCCCGATGCGTCGGCGTCGAGCCGATGCAGTGCGCTCCGGTCGCGGTAGCTCCGGTTCAGGTCGCGCACCCAGCGCTGCACGCCGCGACTGGCCGGGTCATCGAGCTGCGACCACGGCAACGGGACATCATGGTTCCACTCGGCGCGCTGAGCGAACTCGCCGCCCATGAACAGCAACTTCTTGCCGGGATGCGTCCACATAAAGCCAAGGTATGCGCGCAGATTGGCGTGCTTTTGCCAGTCGTCGCCCGGCATGCGGCCGATCAGCGAGCCTTTGCCGTGCACGACCTCATCGTGGGAAAGCGGCAATACGAAGCGCTCGGAGAACGCATAAACGAGCCCGAAGGTCAGATCGTCGTGGTGATGACGGCGGTACACGGGGTCGCGCCCCATATAGCGAAGCGTGTCGTTCATCCAGCCCATATTCCATTTGTAGTCGAAGCCAAGTCCGCCCTGCGACACCGGCGCGCTCACGCCGGGCCATGCCGTCGACTCTTCGGCGAACAATGCAGCCCCGGGCGCATGCTCGGCGACGCGCTCGCTCAATGCCTGCAAGAAGGCGATGGCTTCGAGATTCTCACGGCCGCCATACCGGTTCGGCACCCATTCCCCTGGACGGCGGCTGTAGTCGCGATACAGCATGGACGCCACGGCATCGACACGCAGGCCGTCGACATGAAAGCGGCGCAGCCAGTCCAGCGCGCTACCGATCAGAAAGTTGACGACCTCATGGCGTCCGAGGTTGTAGACGCTGGTCTTCCAGTCCTGATGAAAGCCCTCGCGCGGATCGGCGTGTTCGTACAGCGCCGTGCCATCGAAATGCGCAAGCCCATGAACGTCGGACGGAAAGTGCGCAGGCACCCAGTCGAGAATGACGCCAAGTCCCGCACAATGCGCGCGGTCGATGAGGCGCGCCAGTCCGGCCGGATCGCCGAAGCGCGCCGTCGGTGCATAGAGACTCAGCGGCTGATAACCCCACGACCCGGCGAACGGATGCTCGGTCACGGGCAAAAACTCGATGTGCGTGAAGCCCATCGCGTGCACATAGGGAATCAAGCGGTCGGCGAGGGCGTCCCAGTGCGACGACGGCGCGCCGTCGGCTTGCGCCGGTAACCACGACCCCGCATGCACCTCGTAGATAGCGACCGGTGCGCCAGGCGCAACGCGACGGGCACGCTCGGCCAGCCATGCGTCGTCGTGCCAGACGAACGGCGCATCGGACGCCACACGCGACGCTGTCGCGGGCGGCACTTCGGTCATACGCGCGAGCGGATCGGCCTTCAGGGGCAGCACCGTTCCGTTAGCGGCACGGACCTCGAATTTGTAGCGTTCGTCGGCGGTGAGATGCGGCACGAACAACTCCCAGACGCCCGCGCCGTAGCGTAGCCGCATCGCATGGCGACGACCGTCCCAGCCGTTGAAGTCGCCCACCACAGAGAGCCGGCTCGCGTTCGGCGCCCACACGGCGAAACGAACTCCGTCGATATGGTTCACGGTCATGGGATGCGCGCCGAGGCAATCGCCGATGTGCCAATGACGCCCCTCCTGCAGCAGGTGTAGATCGAGGTCGCCCAGCAGCAAGCCGAATGCATAAGGGTCGGCGGTGATCTGACGCGCCGAAGGCCAGTCGATATGAAGCCGATAGTCCGGCGGGGCATCCGCCTCGTCCGATGCATCGGCAGACGCAGGCAGCCAGGCGACGAACAGGCCGTCGGCATGGACACGACGCATCGGAATTGTCTGCGCATCGTCCGAAGACAAGGGTTCGACGGCGACGCTCATCGCACCCGGCAGGAAGGCACGGACTGTCCAGCCACCGCCATCGCGATGTGGCCCCAACACGGCGAACGGGTCCGGATGATAGCCGCCGACCAGTGCTTGAATGTCGTGCTGCGGTGTGACTGGCAGTCGATCCGGCCCACCGCCTTCCGTATCTGGGGACGGAGGCGATTGCGCCGAGGACAGGGTGCGCGGCTGGGCACGGCTCATGAAACATCCCCCCGTTCGTCGAGCAGGCGCGCAGCGAGCGCTTCGAAGCCCGCGAGCGGCATCCACAGCCATGCAGGCCGGTTGGTGCATTCGTAGACGATCTCGTAAGCGGCTTTCTCAAGCAAAAAAGCATCGAGCAGTGCGCGATGCGCGAAGGTCTCTGCCAGCGACGGCGCGCCATAGGCGACGGCGTTGCCGTAAGCGTCGAGAAACGTAGCCGCCGCGTCTTCCATGATGCGTTGCAACTGTGCCGAACGCCGCGCCAGCATCGGCGTGGGCAGCGGCTCCTCCGAGTTGGCGACCGAGCGGCCCAGATAGTCGAGCGAGCGCAAGAGTCCTGCCACATCGCGTAGCGGACTCGTTTTCTCGCGCCGCACCGCGACCTCACGGGCGGGTTCGCCTTCGAAGTCGATGATGAAGACATCGCCCGGGGTGACAAGCACCTGACCGAGATGGAAGTCGCCGTGTACGCGCTCGCAGAGCGTGCCGCGCCCGTGTGCGAGCAGACGGGGGACCAGCGCCATGATGGCGTCGCGCCGGTCCAGAAGCGACGCAATGGCAGCGGCTTGTGAGCCGCGCTCCAGTGCGTCGGCCATCGCCGGGGCGGTATGCGCTTCGAGCAGCGAGAACGCCTGCGACACCATCGTCTGCGCGGAGGCGATCCAGCGGGCCACGATGTCGTCGTCGGCGATGACGGGCGAGAAGGCATCGTCGTCGGTGTCCTGCGCGAGGACCAGATGCATCTCGCCGAGGCGTTTGCCGATCTGCGTCGCGAACTGAAGATAGGGCGCGGCTTCGTCCCGGGTTTCACCGGCGCTGACGTCGTCGTGCGAGAGCGCTTCGATCAGTCGCGAAAGCGTGTCGTAAGCCCAACTCCAGCCATTGCCCTGATTCCCGACAAAGCGTTGCAGGATCGCCAGCGTATGCGGATTACCATCGGCATCGAGATGACGGACTTCGCCCAGCCACTGGGGCGAATTGGCGAAGCCGCACTCGCTCAGTCGGCGCAGCATCTCCGCTTCGGGGTGCACCCCGGGTACGATCTGACGGACCAGTTTGAGCGCCAACGCGTTGCCCATCGCCAGCGAACTGTTGGTTTGCTCGACGGCCATCCACTGCGTCGCTTCGCCCGGCGGGATCGCCTCGTCGGCCAGGACGTCGGCGCTTTCGAACTCGAAAGTGCCGAGATCGCCTTGTGCGTCGGCACCCGGTGCACTTTGCGCAGGCATCCGGGCGTTCGACTGCATCAGAGATGCGAGGGTCGGCCCCAACGTTTCGCTCGCGAAGGCGTCGACAAGGAAGCCGACACGCCGACCGCGCCGCACGCGCGCCAACGCCAGTTGGATCGGCAGCGGCCGCATACCGACGTGTTCCCAGACAACGGTGAGTGGCAGCAGATACGTTTGCGTCTTCCGCTCGCCGTCGACATCGAGTTGTACCTCGACTTCACCAAGCCAGATCGGGGCGTCGTCGGCATTCATGCTGTCGACGGGGGCGATGGACGTCGTGCAACGAAGCCGGGCAGCATGCAGCCGGGCGTTCTTTGCCGCGAACCATCGACGCCTGGGCAGATAGCGCGGCAGGATGGTTTTCGAGATCGTGTCGCAGGTTGCAACGTCGAGCAGCGGTGCATCGGCGCGCCAGACGAAGGTCGTAAATTCGGGCAATTGCTCGCTGGCTTCGTCGTTCCAGCGGGGCGCCTGCGTCGCTTCTGTCAGCTCGAACCAGTAGAAGCCATAAGGCGGTAGCGTCAGCAAATAGGTCAGTTGCCCGATGGCGGGGAAGGCAGTGCCACCGAGCAGTTCCACGGGTGTGCGCCCGGCGTAACGGGACAGGTCAAGCTCGACGGCCTGCGACGCGCGGGAGAGATTGGCAACGCACAGCAGCGGCGGTTCTTCGTCGTGCTCGCGCAGGTAGGCGAGCACCTTGCGGTTGGTCGGATGCAGAAACTCGATGGTGCCCCGGCCGAACGCGCGACGCGAGCGGCGTGTCGCGATCAGGCGTCGCATCCAGTTGAGCAGCGAATGCGGATCGCGCGCCTGACTCTCGACGTTCACCGATTCGTACCCGTACAGCGCGCCCTGAATGGCAGGCAGCGTGAGCAGTTCGGGGTCGGCGCGCGAAAAGCCGCCATTGCGGTCGTAAGACCATTGCATCGGCGTGCGCACGCCGTCCCGGTCGCCCAGGTGGATGTTGTCGCCCATGCCGATTTCGTCGCCGTAATAGATCACCGGTGTGCCGGGCATCGAGAGCAGCAGACTGTTCATCAGCTCGATACGTCGCCGGTCGCGCTCGAGCAACGGCGCGAGCCGCCGCCGGATGCCGAGGTTCAGCCGCGCGCGGCGGTCGGACGCATAGACCTCCCAGAGATAGTCGCGTTCGCTGTCGGTCACCATTTCAAGCGTCAGTTCGTCGTGATTGCGCAGGAAGATGGCCCATTGGCAGGCGTCGGGAATCTGTGGCGTCTGGCTCAGGATGTCGGTAATCGGAAAGCGATCTTCGCGCGCGATGGCCATATACATGCGGGGCATGAGCGGGAAGTGGAACGCCATATGGCATTCGTCGCCCGCTCCGAAGTACTGTTGCACGTCCTCCGGCCACTGATTGGCCTCGGCCAGGAGGAGCCGGTTGCGGTACTTCGCGTCGAGGTCCGCACGAATCCGCTTCAAAATGGCGTGTGTCTCGGGCAGATTCTCGTTGCTGGTGCCTTCTCGCTCGACGAGATACGGCACGGCATCGAGCCGCAGGCCATCCACGCCCATACCAAGCCAGAAGTGCATGACGCTGAGCACAGCGCGCAGCACCTGCGGGTTGTCGAAGTTCAGATCGGGTTGATGGGAGTAGAAGCGGTGCCAGTAATACGCGCCCGCGTTCGGCTCCCACGTCCAGTTGGAGACTTCCGTATCCACGAAGATGATGCGCGTGCCGTCGTATTCACGGCCGGTGTCGGACCAGACGTAGAAGTCGCGATGCGAAGTGCCCGGCCGCGCCGCGCACGCGCGCTTGAACCACGGGTGCTGATCCGACGTGTGATTGATAACAAGTTCGGTGATCACACGGATGCCGCGTGCATGGGCTTCCGCTATGAGGCGGCGCACGTCGGAAATCGTTCCGTAATCGGGGTGCACACCGCGATACTCGGCAATGTCATAGCCGTCGTCTCGGCGGGGCGACGGGTAGAACGGCAGCACCCAAAGCGTGTCGACGCCCAGTTCGGCGATGTAATCGAGCTTTTCGATCAGACCGGCGAAGTCGCCGATACCGTCGCCGTTGGCGTCGAAGAACGACTTGATGTGCAACTGATAGATGACCGCGTCCTTGTACCAAAGCGGGTCGTCGCGCAGCGGCGCGATGCCGAGCCGGGGTTCTCGTTTCATGGGGTCTCCGCGGATTCGTCGTTCGCGTTTGCTGAGCGCGCCGGGCGCACCGACCAGATCGCATACGGCGCATGCGGCGGCAGATGGACCCGCTGGTGTTTCGCATGCCATTCGAACTGCGTGCCGTCGAGCAGATTTTCGACGGCCAGCGGCGCATCGTCTGGGAGTGTCCAGCGCCACAGCGGAAGTTCTATCGTGGCGTCATGCGGCTGTCCGGCATCGAGGTTGATCGCAACGAGTACGACGTCGGACCGTGTCGGCGTGGCTTTCTCGAAGTACAGGACGTGCGGGTTGTCGGCGTTGAGGAACGTCACGCCGCGATGCGTCTGCAAGGCGGGATGTCGGCGACGGATGCGGTTGAGCACCGTGATTTCCCTCACGATGTTGCCGGGGCGCTGCCAGTCCCAGGCGCGGATCTCGTACTTCTCCGCGTCGAGATATTCTTCGCGGCCGGGCAACGCGGTCGCTTCGCAAAGCTCGAAGCCGCTGTACATCCCCCACAAACCCGAGAGCGTCGTCGCCAGTGCCGCACGCGCCAGATGCACAGGGCGGCCGCCGCGTTGCAGATGGTAGGGGTTGATGTCCGGCGTATTGACGAAGAAATGCGGACGGAAGCACGCAGCGATCTCGGGTTGCTGAAGCTCCGTCAGATAGTCGGTGATCTCGTCTTTCGTCTCTCGCCAGGTGAAATAGGTGTACGACTGCGAGAAGCCGATCTTCGCCAGCCGGTACATGAGCTTCGGCCGCGTGAAGGCCTCGGAAAGAAAGACCGTACGCGGATGCGCCGCCCGCACGGAGCCGATCAGCCACTCCCAGAAGGGCAACGGCTTGGTGTGCGGATTGTCGACCCGAAAGAGATCGATCCCTTCCGAGATCCAGAACAGCACAATGTCGCGCAGCGCAAGCCACAGCGCGGGCACGGCATCCGGCGCATAGAAGTCGACGTTGACGATGTCCTCATACTTCTTGGGCGGGTTTTCCGCGTAACGCAGCGAACCGTCCGCCCGCCAGTCGAACCAGCCCGGGTGCTCGCGCAACCACGGATGGTCGGGCGAGCATTGCACGGCGAAGTCGAGCGCGATGCGCAAGTGATGCGCTTGCGCAGCGTCTCGCAAACGCCGGAAGTCGTCGAAGGTACCGAGCGCCGGGTGAATCGCGTCGTGGCCGCCCGTGGCGTCGCCAATGGCATAGGGGCTGCCGGGATCGTCTGGCTGGGCATCTAGCCGGTTGTTCTTGCCCTTGCGGTGCGCCTGTCCGATAGGGTGGATGGGGGGCATGTAGAGCACGTCGAAGCCCATGTCGGCAATGGCGGGCAAGCGCCGGATGACGTCATCGAACGTGCCGTGCTTTGTCGCGTCGCCGCTTTGCGAGCGCGGAAACAGTTCGTACCAGCTGCCGAAGGCGGCTTCCGGCGGTTCCACGTCAAGTGCAAGCACCGGCGACTCGATGACGAAGGGACGATAGCGGGCGGCCGCAACGGCATCCTTTGCCGAGGGGGCGCTCAACGTCGCATAGGCAATGGACGGCGCCTGCGCTTGCGCGAGCCTGGCGACGGCCTCGATGGCTTTGCGCACTCTGGCGCTGGAGGCCTGACTCGCGATGTGTGTGAGGTCTTCGATGCCTTCCTGAATCTCCAGCGACACTGGCTGGCCCGCGTCGAGCTTCTTGGCCACTTCGATACACCAGTTCACATAAGGGTCGCGCCATGCTTCGATCCGGTACTCGTGACGGCCCAGACGCGTCGGACGGAACTCGGCTTGCCACCGGTCGTTGCCGAGCGGGGTCATGGGCGTTTCGCGCCAGACATTCGTGTCGAGGGGCCGCCAGCGCAGCACGGCGCTGGGCTGTGCGTGGCCGTCTGTGAAAACGTCTGCGGAAATCGACACGGTTTCGCCTACCACCGCGCGCGCGGCAAAGCGGCCCCCGTCGAGCGATGGCGAGACGGACTCGATCACGACACGCGACTGCGCGGCCGCTTCACGCACGGCGCGGCGGTCGGCCTCGCCAAGTGCACCTGATCTGGCCTTCGGCCAGACGTGACGCGACACATCGCGGTCCATCTCCGCTTTCCAGATGCGGACTTCACCCGGCGCGAGCGCAATGTGGGTGAGGGTTTCCGGATCTCCGAGCGCATTGCCCTGGGCGTCCAGCGGCGTGAGCCTGACGCGATCGACGCTTGCGCAGGCCGCCATCGGCCACGTCGCAGCGTGCGTCAGACTGTGATTGACAGCGACGACGCGACCGTCCGTCGCACCGGGGATTTCCTGCGTAAGCAATGTAATTGCAGCGTTGCCGCCCGACAGGCACCGCAACACTGCCGCGCCATTGCGATGCGCTGACGCGCGGTCGTCGTCCGCCGACAACGCAGGCGTCGATCGTTGCGCAGCCGCGATGAGGCTGAGGCGTCGGTTGCCAGCCGCCACGATCTGTCGAAAGTCGATCTCATGGAGGGAATCGGGCGGGGTGCCGTCGCCAGGCGGTCCAACATCCGGTACCGCGCGCGCGGCATGCGCATGCCCGAACTCCATACCGGCAGGCATGAGGATGCCGTCCCCCAACTCGAACGCCAGTTGCAGCGCCCGCGCACATTCGAGCACGTTGTGGCTGCGCGCGACGAGATCGTCCGACGTGTCGAAGGGATCGCCTGCAAGGGCGATACGCCATGCGCAACGTGCAAGATCGGCGTGTTCGTCATAGAGCCATGCGGCGCGCATGTCCCACCAGCAGGACGACAGGAAGACGCCATCGAAGCCAGCGGCGGCCGCGGCGATCATCTGGTCGCGCGGGAGACCCGGTGTCCAGCCGAACCATTGCAGCGCCGGGTAGTGACGCCGCATATCGACAATAAGACGTTGCCACGCCGCCGTCGGCCTGGCGTCCAGATGATGCAGACAGAAGCCGTTCGCCCCCTGGTCGGCAAGCTTACGGAGTCTGGCGTTTAGCGGATCGGGAAGATTGGTCGAACCAAGCGCCCCCGGTCGGGCGTTCTCAGCCGACGAATGGCGGGGAAGGGCCAGTTGAAGCGGGGCGCGCGGCGGATGACGGGGGTCCGGCGGGTCGTCGTTGGTGCCAGGTTCGTTGGCGTCCGGTGTCTGCGCCGGTGAGGTGGACGCGTCCGCGTCCACGCTCGCGCCGGACGTGAGCGTCGCACTGAGCGCAACGTCGAGTGCCAGGCCCTGCCGGTGGCTGACGTCCAGATGACCGGGGGGCATCTGCGTAAAAGCCGCCTCGTCGATCAGCAGCCTCGAGAATCCCAGTGAAGCAACCCGCTCGACCAGTGACGCCCAGTCCTGCGCGCCGGGCAGGGGACTCGCCATCAATGCGTAGATGCGTGGCGGATCCACGCCGACACGGACGTCAGCGGACGTACTCGGCCCCGTCTCCGGGACGTACTTTCGCGACAGCGAGTTGGACATTGCGACGAACTCCCGAGCCCTGCCGGGCAATAGATATCGTCATCAATGCAAATTCCGTGCCTTGCCCGCGGCCCGCAAGTTATCGGCGGCCCGCAGTCGATGGGCCGGAGACTATTGGCACGCGTTTGTAGAAAGTGCGTGAGCCGGACGGGGCAATCGAAGGGTACGACATCAGCATCGGGCATGACGGCGGCGCGCTGCGTCGCCGGACGCAGTCGCTGCAAATACCCGCGCCAGCGTGTGACGGCACGATCCTTGCGTCCTCCGAAAATCGAAGTTGGCCCCTAACCATTGCTGAAGGAGAGAAATGATGGCGTCTACGAAGAAACAACCAAGCGAGCAAGGCATTCGCGAGCTTCTATTTCAGGCTTACGAGACCGAGCTGGGTGGAGAAAAGGTCTATGAAACCGCGCTCACGTGCGTAAAAAATGCAGACCTTCGGAAAGAATGGACGGAATACCTCAGTCAGACAAAGAATCACCAGCGCGTGCTTTTAAAGGTTCTGACGGCGCTCGGGCTGAATCCGCAAGAAAAGACGCCCGGACGTGAGGTTGTGGCGCATCACGGAGCCTCGCTTGTCAAGGCGATGACGTTGGCCGCCGGATCCGGCGACGCAGCACTGGCGGAAATCGCCGCAGCCGAGTGTGTCGTGCTGGCGGAAACGAAGGATCACCAGAACTGGGAACTGCTTGCCACGGTCGCCGAGAAATCGGGAGGAGAACTGTCGAAGGTCCTGGCCGAAGCCGTGAAGGCGGTCGAGCATGAAGAAGACCACCATCTGTATCACACGATGGGCTGGGCTCGCGAACTATGGATTGACACGTTGGGATTCCCGGCGGTATTGCCGCCACCCGAAGAAAGGAAGCACGTCGAATCGGCCATCGGTGCGTCGCGCGCGGAACAGGCGCGCGAGAAGATGGTTTCGCAACGTCATTGATCGTGTCAGGCGAGGGCGGAGCGCAGAACGTACCGCCTTGCCCTCGACTGTCACATTGCTCACCGTGCCTGCCATGCTTCGGACCCCTTGACTTCAGACCTGTCGGACTTTGTCGATCTGTACATCCGCTACTGGATCATACCGGTATGGCTGCTGGCGGGGTTTGCCGACTGGGTGTGCCACCGACGCTCGCGTATCGAAGAAAACGCAGGCACGAAAGAGTCTGCCATGCACGTCGCGCAAATGCTGGAAGTGGGTATTCCGCTGATGATCGCATTGCTCTTTCAGATCAACCCGATCGTGATTGCCATTATGGTTTTGGGGATCGTGCTTCACGAATTTACGGCCCTATGGGACGTCCACTATGCAAAGCAGCACCGGGACATTTCAACGATCGAACAGCATATCCATAGCTTTCTCGAACTCTTGCCGATCTGCGCAGTGACTTTGATCATCGGCGTCAACGCTGGCGAGTTGTGGAACACGCTGGCCGGAGGCGTGACGTCCGACCTCTCAATGTCGCCGAGCGCCGTGCCGTTGGCATACACGCTATGCGTGCTCGTGGCGGCAGTAATCTTTGCCGCGTTGCCCTACACCGAAGAGTTGATCAGATGTCTGCGCTATCGCCACCGGGCATCATTGCGACGCGCGAAAGACGTTCCCCGTGAGTAAAACGCATCGCGTCTCCATATCACCCAGGCCATCAACATCGACGAGAACTTCCAGATCTCGCGCCAGTTCTGGTCGCATCGGGTCCGTCAGGGCGTGCTGGGCAATCCACGTGAATTCATCAACTCCACGCCGCACATGAACCTCGTGTTCGGTGCAGAGAGCCGCGAGTTCATCAAGAAGCGCGTGGAAGCCTTGAAGGCGTCGCCGCTGTTCGCTGGCATGGAAATGACGACCGACCCGGCGAAGATCGCCGAGTGGATCCCGATCATGATGGAAGGCCGCAAGCCCGACGAAGTGGTCACCGCCACGCGCTCGCCGCTCGGCACGGACGTCAATCTGGGCGAAATTACCCGTCAGTTCTACAAGCACCTGACCGAAAAGTTCGGTGTGAAAGTTTCGACCGGTTACGAAGTGCGTTCCATAACCCGCAACGAAGACGGCAACTGGCGCGTGTGCGCGTTCGATATGAACGACAGCTCGAAGATCCAGACGGTGGACGCACGTAATGTGTTCACCGGCGCGGGCGGCGCTGCACTCCCTTTGCTGCAACTGTCGGGCATTCCGGAGGCCAAGCAATACGGCGGTTTCCCGGTGGGCGGCGAGGTCGGTTCAATGACGTGCGGCAGCGAGAATATCGGCCCCCAGCCCGGTGTGGATGTGTCCGAGCTGAAAATGCTCGTCGTCAAGCACCTGGAGCGCGAACGGGATATTCGTTTTCACCCCGCGGATTTCGGTCGCGCTCAACGCTTCGCGCATCCGGCGAATCGCCGCGGCGCGGTCTGTCGCGTGCACGATGACCTTCGCCAGCAGCGGGTCGTAGTACGGTGTAACGGTATTGCCCGGCCCATATCCGGTCTCGACGCGAATGCCCTCTCCCTTGGGGAGATCGAAGGTGTCCAGCTTTCCGGGCGACGGAAAGAAGCGCACCGGATCCTCGGCGTACACACGCACTTCGATAGCGTGGCCGTTCACACGTGGCGAATCGGGTATCACCGTCGCCAGCGCTTCCCCCTCGGCCAGACGGATTTGCGAGGTCACCAGATCGATGCCCGTGATGGCTTCCGTGACCGCATGCTCGACCTGCAAGCGCGTATTCATCTCAAGGAAATTGCAGGTGCCATCGGCGCCGAACAGCGTTTCGGCAGTGCCGATGACGTCGTAACCGATCTCTTGAAGCAGCCCGGCAATTTTCTCGGCCGTGGTCTCCATATCGCGACGCGGCAACAGCGGGGCAGGCGATTCCTCGACGACCTTCTGATGACGGCGCTGCACCGAACAATCGCGCTCGAACAGGTGGCATGCGTTACCCGCCTTGTCCGCAAGGATCTGAAACTCGATGTGGCGTGGGCGCTCGATGAGCTTCTCCAGATAAAGCTCGCCGTTGCCGAAACTCTTTTGGGAAACGGAGCGCGCCTGCGCGATCGCCGCAAGCAGCGAAACTTCGTCGCGCGCCGGCACCATGCCGATGCCACCGCCTCCGGCCGCTGGCTTGATCAGCACCGGGTATCCGATGGCGCGCGCGGCAGCACTGATCGAGTCGGCATGGTCGTCGAGCAATCCCGAACTGGGCGACATGGGCATGCCATAGCGGGCCATCAGTTCTCGTGCGCGGGTCTTGTGCCCCATCGCTTCGATCCAGCGCGGCGACGGACCGATGAACGTTGCCCCGGCTTCCATCACGCGGCGCGCAAAGGCCGCGTTCTCCGAAAGGAAGCCGTACCCCGGGTGCACGGCATCCGCCTTGGAGCGTTCCAGCACGTCGATCAGACGATCCTGATCGAGGTAGCTCGACATGGCGGGTGCGGGACCGATGGCGTACACCTCGTCGGCTTGCGCCAGGTAGGGGAGTGTGGCATCCGCTTCGGAACAGACCGCCACGGAACGAATGTTCATCTCGCGCAACGCACGGATGATGCGTGCTGCGACCGCACCACGATTCGCTACGAGGACCTTCGCAAACATGTTGTCTCCTTCGTCGTTTTCATTCTCTACCGCAACGGGCGCGCAAAAGCGCTGCCGAGGAGTCGCGGTACGGGCGTGCGTCAGCCACAAAGGCTGTCAGCCAATCCCCCCCAGGCAACCCGTGCATCGTCAAGGTGACGACCGAGGGCATCGGATTCGAGACGCAGCGCATGCAGCGCCTCCTCAAGGTGCGCACCGGTCATTCGAGACGCAATCGACGCAACGCTGATCGAGACGAACGCCGGACCTTCCTTGCGCGGCAACGTCATGCCGATGGCGCTCACGTCGGCGATCACGGTTTGCACGTTCGTCGCATAGCCGTCTGCGCGCGTTCGTGCGACCAGCTCGCGCAGGCGCGCTGGCGAGATGTCGCGATAGCGGGGTAAATGCACGGCGTTCGCCGCGATGGCAGCTTCTACGGCGCTGTCGGGTAACGCAGCGAGCAACGCCATGGCGCCCGCGCCTGCGCCGAGCGCCCGGCGCGCGCCGATCTTCAGGCTATGGGTACGAATCGGGTAGCTGCCCTGCAAATGATCGAAGCACACGGCTTCATGCCCGCTTCGCACCATCAGAAAGACGGAGTCGCCCGTCAGGTCGGCCAGCCGTCGCAACGTTGGCTGGCAGCGCTCCCGAAGATCGAATGCCGGCGACGCGTTGAGGCCAAGCAGATACGCCGTATGGCCGAGCGTGTAACGGCGCGCCTGCGGGTCGAGTTGCAGCATGTTGCTGAAGGCCAACCCTTTGACGATGCGATGCGCCGTGATGCGCTCCAACGCCAGGCCCTCGGCGATCTCATGAAGACGCAATCCCTGCGGGCCGCACATGGCAATGAGGCGCAGCACGGCGATGGCGCGTTGAATGCTCTGCGTGCCTTCGCTCGCGCGACGTCCCGCAGCGGCACTTGCATGGCTACCGTTCGTCGTGAGGTCGGGCACGAAGTCTGCGGCGTCGGCGATGCGATCGGCAACGTCCTCGGACGAGGGGTCGGCAATATCGCTGGCATATCGTGGGGGCAGGCTCATCAAAATCTATCCGTTTCGGTGTCTGCCGAAGGCAGACAAAGTGACGCTGAGGAACAGGTGGCGAGGCATCGTCGAGCGGGTGTGGCGCCACAGTGTTCGAAAGACGAAGTAAACCGATATTGTCTCGCAAACCGGTACGCCGTCAGCGGCCTCGAAACACCGCTTCGCGCTTTGCAGCGAAAGCCTCACGTCCTTCCTTGCGATCTTCGGTGTCGCGCAACAGCCCCCACAGATGACGCTCGTAGTTCAGCGCAGGCGACAGTGGCATGTCCATGCCGTCGCGTGCCGCCTTTTTGATCGCCCGCACCGCGAGCGGCGCGCCGTCTGCAATGCGGCGTGCGATCGACGTCGCCACCTCCATAAGCGCGTTCTGCGCGACAACGTGACTCACAAGGCCGATACGCAGTGCTGTCTTGGCGTCGATGGCTTCGCCGGTCAGCAGCATCCACATGGCGTTCGCGCTGCCAATCAGACGCGGCAACCGCTGCGTTCCACCTGAGCCGGGCATGGCGCCGACGGTCACCTCCGGCAATGCGAAGCGGGCCGTATCGGCCGCGATGCGGATGTCGCATGCCAGTCCGATTTCGAGTCCGCCACCGTACGCCAGCCCATTGAAAGCGCAAATCATAGGAGTGTCGAAGTCCATGCCCAGCGTGAGCGATCCCGTCTCCGGTTCAGCGCCTTCGCCGCGAAAGATCTGTGCTGCGAACGATGTCGTCGGGGGCGGCGTGTGCCGAAGATCAGCGCCGCTACTGAATGCACGATCCCCGGCCCCCGTGATGATGACCGCGCGAATCTCCGGCGCGCCACCGATGTGCCGCCAAAGCGCCTGCAGTCGCGTGCGCATCGGATAGTCGATAGCATTGAGCGCTTCGGGGCGGTTTAACCGCACCGTCGCGACGCCGTCGCTCACACTGAAGTCGATAGTCATGGTCGCAATGTCGGGATTCGTAGATAGATAGGCACGTAGTGGGTTGTCTCAGGGATCGATGCGGTGCTTGAATCCCGGCTGACGTGAATCGGCTGCCGCCGCAAGCGCCTGCCGGATCGCGTCGCGCGTTTCCGCAGGGTCGATCACGTCGTCGATCCAGCCCTGTGCCGCGGCCTCGTAGGCGCTCGACTGCTCGTCAAGACGCGCCATGATCTCCGCCTTGCGCGCGGCCGGATCCGGTGCGGCGGCAATCTCCCGGCCGAACACCAGTTCGACACCGGCTTCAGGCCCCATGACGTCGAAATGCGCCCCCGGCCAAGCCGCAAGATAGTCGGGACGCATGGCGCGGCCGCACATCGCGAGATACGCCAGACCGATGGCTTTGCGGGCGACGAACGTAATCTTGGGGACTGACGCAGCACACACGGTGTTGAGCAGCCGGGCAGCGAGCGACACCATGCGGTGCTTCTCGATGTCGGGGCCCACAAGAAAGCCCGGCGCGTCGCAAATGAAGACGAGCGGGACATGAAAGGCGTCGCAAACGTCGACGAACTTGCGCGCCTTCTGTGCGGTTTTCTCGTCCATCACACCGCCGCGCGCCATCGGATTCGACGCGACGAAGCCGACCGGTTGCCCGTCGATTCGTCCGAGCGCCGTAATCAGATTGGGGCCGTAGCGCGGTCGGTAATGGAAGAGGTCGCCTGTGTCGACGATCAGGCTCAACACGCGCTTCATGTCGTACGCCTGACGCCCGATATCCGGGATGAGCGCGCGCAGCTTCTCGCGTCCTTCTTCCGTGTCGACGGCCGCAGGCTTCGCCTCGACGACCGGCGGCAACTCGCCGCTGTGGCTCGGGAGAAACGACAGGAACGTTCGCAGACTGCGCAGCGTGTCCGCTTCGGTGTCACCGACGTAGTCGGCCTGACCGGTGACGGTCTCGCTGACCTCCGCGCCACCAATCGCCTCGGGAGTGACCATCTCGCCGGTGCCGACCTTCACGACGAGGGGGCCCGACATCCCCATCACGCCCGTGCCACGCGCGAGTGCGGTGAAATCGGATTGCGCGGCAGTGAAGGACGGACCGCCGAATGCCGGTCCGAGAATCGCGGCGAGCTGCGGAATCTGACCGGACATACGGAAGTGATCCGCAAAGCGCGCGCCCATGTTTGCAGCCATCGCACCGAAACTCTCCTGCACACGCGCCGCACCGGCTTCCATCAGCGCAATGAACGGCTTTTTGTGACGCAACGCAGCATCGCGCACGCGCGCGATCTTGATTTCTCCCACACGTCCTCGTGTGCCGCCCAGCACCGTCGCATCGTCCGCTGCGACGTAGACGATGCGTCCGTCGATGGTGCCGTGCCCGGTCACGATGCCGTCAGCCGGGGTGCGTTCGCGTAATGACGGATGCGCGCTGTGCGCATGCACGCCCATTTCGATGAAGCTGCCATCGTCGAGCAACAACGCGATGCGCTCGCGCGCCGTGAGCTTGCCTTGTTCGCGCAGCTTGTCGATGGCGGACGCCGAAGTCGACGCCCGGATGGCGTCGCGGCGGTGTTGCAGTTCTTCGATCTTGCGTTTGTCCATGAGTGTCCTGGCGGTGCGATAGGCACGGAAAGCAAGCGGGCCTTTCCGCATATCCATATATTGAAATAGATAACGATTATATGGTGTGCCACGCGAGTATCGATGTCGTGTCGGTATGATCGCTTATTGACATCGTTAATCATGTTTCCTAGCTTTTATAGCGGATATTTCAACAACGCGCCAGATAAATCGGCGCAAATCCGGGTGGGGTTTTCGATGCTTCTGTAATTCCAATATGTGTACAAATTAAGAGAGGTCGAAATGAATCGTTTGACGGGACGGCGCGTCGTAACGCGCATGGCATCGGGGTTGCGGGCAGGGGCGGCAGTGGCCGCACTGGCCGCGGGAGCGCTGGGCGCAATGGGGGCATCGTGCGCGATGGCAGCCGACAAGACGGGGCCCGCCGTCGATCGAAACACACTGGTCGTGGCCCTCGACAAGGAAATCCAGAGCCTCGATGCGCTCATCACGGCGAGCGGCGATTCCCAGCGCTACGCGATGTCGATCTTCGACACGCTCTATGGCTTCGATACCAAGGGCAACATCGTGCCGCGCATGGCGAGCAGCTACACCATGTCCTCCGACGGTCTGACCTATACGTTCAAGCTCAGGCCGAATATCAAGTTTCATAACGGCGACCTGTTCACATCGGGCGATGTGAAGTACTCCATCGAGCGCGTGATCGACCCTGCGTCGAAAAGTACGCGACGCCCATATTTCGCCCCCCGTCATCGACGCCATCGACACGCCCGATCCGCTGACGGTCCGCATTCGCCTGAAGCAGCCGGACGGCGTCTTCCTCAACAAGATTGCAGGCTTCCTGTTCATCGTTCCACAGAAGTACACATCGTCACTGCCGAACGTAGAAGCGTTCGCGGCAGCGCCCATCGGCTCAGGGCCCTATCGCGTAAAGACGAACAAGGTCGGGCAATACCTCGAGCTCGAGCGTTTCGACGATTTTTACGGTGATAAACCCGCCATCAAGACGCTGGTATTCAAGTACATCCCGGAGCCGTCGAGTCGCGTGAATGCGATCGTGTCCGGCGAAGTGGATATCGCCGCCATGATCCCCCTCGCCGAAGTTGCGAGGCTGCGCCAGGACGCTGCCCTGGACGTCATCACGAACCCGGTGTCGTCGCCCATGCATGTGCGCCTGTACTCAAACGTCCCGGACTCGCCGCTGGCCAAGCGCGACGTTCGGCTCGCACTCAATTACGCAGTCGACGCCAACGCCATCATCAAAGGTGTTTTCCACGGCGTTGGCGCGCCGATGGGCACTTTCATCTCGAAGTACTTCCCTTATGGCGGCGACCCGAGCGTCGCACCGTACCCCTACGACCCGGCAAAAGCGCGCGCACTGCTCAAGCAGGCCGGCTACCCGAACGGCTTCTCGATCAAGCTCTACGACGCCGTCGGGACACCCAAAGAGTTTGCCGAAGCGCTGGCCGCCTATTGGGGGCAAGTCGGCGTCAAAGTGGACATCAATCGAATCGACTACGCCGCGTGGAGTCGCCTGAACAACACGCACAAGACCGGGCCGATGACGACCACTCAGTTCACCAACGCGATCTACGACCCGATCCATCCGGTAGCGGGATCGTTCTCGAAGGACGGCGCCTGGTCCGACTACTACAACCCGGAGGTCGAGGCACTCCTCAAACAACTCGACACGACAACCGGCGCCGAAGCACGCGGCGCGCTCTTCCGCAAGATCGGCAAGATCCTCCACGACGACGCCTCGGCTGTGCTCGTGACGGAACTTTTCAACGTCTTCGCGAAGAAGAAGACGCTGACATGGGAAGTGCAGCAAGGCTCGGGCTTCCTGAACTTCCGCAAGGTGGCCTGGCATTGAGACGCGTTTCGCCGTGCGTCACGCGATGCGACGCACGGCGACTCGACCAAACGGGCAGGCGAGGGCGCAGCCTTCAGGCGTCGAGACTCACGGCAACGTCCCCCTCGCCAATCGGATCGCCCACATTGAAGTGCACTTTCGTCACACGCCCGGCGCGCGGCGCGATGACGGGAATCTCCATCTTCATCGATTCGACCATGAGCAGCGCCTGATCTTCGGACACCGTGTCGCCCTCGGCGACAAGCACATGACAAACGGTGCCGGTGATTTCAGAGCGAATAGCTTGGTGGGACATCTCGGTTTCCTCCGGGTGGTGATAAATGGCTCAACAGATGATGGTCAGTGAACAACGAGGAGTCGTCGACACATGGTTGCATTCTTGAAAGCTTCGGAACAGCGAGGTGCGCACGCGCAGTGGCATGCGACTTACGACGTCGTCGTCGTGGGTTACGGTGCGGCAGGTGCGGTTGCCGCCATCGAGGCAGCGGATGCGGGTGCGCGAGTACTGCTGATTGAAAAGATGCCCGACCCCGGCGGCATTTCGATCTTGTCCGCCGGCGGCGTGCGCGTCTGCGACGATGCCGACGCGGCATTTGCCTACCTGCAACACACGTGCGGTGGCCGCACGCCGGACGACGTGTTGCGCGCGCTCGCCGTCGGCATGACGGAAGTGCCCGACTATCTGCGCGAACTGGCGCGCACGAACGACGCCGTCGTTCGCGTCGACGCGGCGCTCGGCAACTATCCGTTCCCCGGCTGCGACTCGCTGGCCTATGCCGACATTGAATCGATTCCCGGCTTCGGCGATCCGGCCGGCTACCTCGCCGCACGGCCATTCCGCCCAGGGTGTCTGCTCTTCAAGCTGCTGCTCGACAACGTCGAGGCGCGAAGCGCACAAGGGCGCATCGACGTCTGGCTCTCCACCCGCGTCGAACGACTGGAGCAGGGTGAGCGGCGCGAAGTGCTTGGTGTACGAGTGCGTCGCGGCGACGAATCGCTGCGCGTGCGCGCGCAACGCGCCGTCGTGCTCGCCTGCGGTGGATTCGAAGCGGATGAGGAGATGAAGCGTCAGTTCTTTGTCTCGACGCCCGTTCTGCCAGGCAGCTTTCGCGGCAACACTGGCGACGGGATCCGCATGGCGCAGGCCGCAGGCGCGGCGCTCTGGCATATGTGGCACCACCACGGGCCGTATGGCATCCGACATCCCGACCCGTCGTATCCGTTTGGCATCTACGCCAAAATCCTGCCAATGTGGACGCCCGAGCGCGAGACAAAACCCTTGCCGAAGATGGCATGGATCGTCGTGGATCAGCGCGGACGCCGCTACGTCAATGAGTATCCGCCGTACATATCCGACACCGGAGTGCGCCAGTTCGATCACTACGACCCGTCGGCCTACCGGCATGACCGCCTGCCGTCGTACCTGATCTTTGACGAGGCCGGACGGCGCATGTATCCGATGGGGCGCTCGATCACGAACGATCGCGAGGCTTGGTACGAATGGAGCAGCGACAACCTGAAGGAGGTGGAGAACGGCTTGCTGCAAAAAGCCGACACACTCGACGCGCTGGCGGAAAAACTGGGCATCGACGCGGCAGGACTCGCGCGCACGGTGCGCGAATGGAATGCCGGTTGCGAGGCGGGCCACGACGATGCGTTCGGCCGCCGCCCCGAAACGATGACGCCGCTCACTGAGGGGCCGTTCTATGCCGCGTCGCTGTGGCCGGTCGTCATCAACACGCAAGGTGGCCCTGTACACGACGCCGCTCAGCGGGTACTGGACCCCTTCGGCGAGCCGATTGCCGGCCTCTATGCAGCAGGCGAACTCGGCAGTGTGTTCGGGCATATCTATATGGCGGGCGGCAATCTGGCGGAATGCATCGTCGGCGGGCGAATTGCCGGTCGGAACGCAGCTCGCGCGTGCGACGCCGCGGCAGCACGAGGCGAAGCGAATTCCGTCGACATGCGGCGCGCCTGATGCATGCCGGGCATCCGGGTACTTCGAGCGATTGAAATGAACCGGACCTCGGATGCCCATTCTTGCGACCTTATCCTAATGTTCAAATGGTGGAATTAATGACGCGTTAATTTTCGCAGAAAACCGCGAACGAAGTGCGGTGATTTGCTAAGCAAAAATCCATATAAAGACTGGCTCACGCTTGCGTTATAAAGATAACCGATGGTGTATCGATTGAACTGAGAGTTATCCCTGATGAAATTCAAGCAAAGTAGTTTGTTTCAAATATTGACCGTCGCATCATGCGTGATTAGACTGGTTTCCATTACGACGACTGCCGACACAGATCAGGCAGCGCCACAACCAGGAGACGCAAGCGCATGAGCAATCGCTTCCAGGGAAAGGTGGTTCTAGTGACGGGCGGCGCGCGTGGCATCGGCTACGCAACGGCCGAACGGTTCGCGCAGGAGGGTGCGCGCGTGGCGATCTGCGATATCTCGGCAGACGCTGCGCAATCCGCCGCCGAAGCGCTGAAGCGCGACGGCGGGCATGACGCCGTCGGCTTCGGCTGCGACGTCACGGATGAGGCGCAAGTCGAAACGCTCTTCGCGCAGGTGATCGCGCAACTCGGCGGACTGGACGTCCTCGTGAACAACGCAGGCGTCACACGAGACAATCTGCTGTTCAAGATGTCTGTGGACGACTGGGATCGCGTCATGAACGTCCATTTGCGCGGCACTTTTCTGTGCACGCGCGCCGCGCAGCGACACATGGTCGAACAACGCAGCGGCAAGATCGTCAATCTCTCTTCCACATCGGCACTCGGCAATCGCGGGCAGGCGAACTACTCGTCGGCCAAGGCGGGGTTACAAGCCTTCACACGCACCGCCGCCATCGAGCTGGGCCCCTTCAACATCAACGTCAACGCGGTAGCGCCGGGGTTCGTCGACACCGAAATGACGCGTCAGACGGCGGAGCGTCGTGGCATCGATCCCGAAGAATACAAACGGCAGCGCGCCAAGAGCATTCCGCTCGGCCGCGTCGGTGTTCCTCGTGACATCGCCAATGTCGTCGCTTTCCTTTGCAGCGAAGACGCGTCGTTCGTTTCGGGGCAGATCATCTATGTCAAGGGCGGGCCGGAAACGTTGCGCTAACCTCAGTTGATTGTTGTCAACCGGGTATCGCTTCGTTCATCGCTCTTCTTCGGAGAATTCAATGCACACACGGGCATTGCATGCAGGGTCACGCAAGGTGGCGTGGATCGGGTTGGGTATCGCGCTGTGCGCGGCGCTTCTGACGTCGACAGCGGCACACGCCATTGGCGGGAAGCCCGCCCTCGACCGCGACACGGTAGTGTTCGCCGTCGGCAAAGATATCAATAACCTCGACGCTCAGGTCGCCGCTACGGGCGATTCTCAGCGCTACGGCTGGCAGTTGTTCGACTCGCTGTACGCGTTCGACATCGACGGCAACCTGAAGCCCAGTGTGGCCACCGGCGTGAAGATCGCGCCCGACGGCCTTCAGTACACGTTCACGCTGCGCAGCGACGTCAAATTTCACAACGGCGCGAAGCTCACGGCCAGGGATGTGAAGTATTCGCTTGAGCGCATCGTCGCGCCGGAAACGAAGAGCACGCGGCGGCCATACTTCGCGAACCTCGTCGACCGCGTGGATGCGCCGAACGACACGACCGTCGTGTTTCATCTGAAACGACAGGACGGGGCGTTTCTCAACAAGATCGCAGGTTATCTGCTGCTGGTGCCGAAGGCCTACACCGAAGGACTCGCGTCGCCCGAGGCGTTCGCACGCGCGCCGGTCGGTTCCGGCCCGTACAAGTTCGTCGAACAGAAGAGCGGGCAATCGGTGACGCTCGAGCGTTCCGACGGCTACTGGGGCGCGAAACCGGGCATCAAGCGGCTTGTCTTCAAGGTCATTCCCGAGGCGAGTAGCCGCATCAATGCGCTGCTCAACGGTGAGGTCGATGCAATCGACTATGTACCGAGCGTCGACGTAGCGCGCCTGAAGGCCAACGCCGGCCTCACCGTCAAGTCGGTTCCCGTGGGCAGTCCGCTCGCCGTGCGGCTGTACTCCAACGTGCCGGGCACGCCGCTCTCGAAGCGCGAGGTGCGCCTTGCACTGAACTACGCGCTCGATACCAAGGCGATCATCGGACAGGCGTTGCATGGCGTGGGCGCTCAGATGTCCTCGTATGTCTCGTCCAGCTATCCGTACGGCGTCGACCGCACGCTCAAGCCGTATCCGTACGATCCCGCGCAGGCGAAGAAATTGCTGGCGCAAGGCGGCTATCCGAACGGCTTTACAACCGACCTGCTGTGCCCGACAGACAACCCGAAGGAACTCTGTGAGGTGATCGCGGCGTACTGGTCGGCCGTCGGCGTGAAGACGAATGTGAAGGTCATCGATTACGCCGCGTGGAGTCGCCTGAACAACACCCACAAGGGCGGCCCGATGACGATGATGCAGTTCTCCAATGCCATCTACGACCCGGTCCATCCGATCAGCGGCGCCGCAACGAAGGACGGCACGTGGTCGGATTACTTCAACCCGGAAGTCGAGAAACTCGTGGCACAGGGCGACGCAGCGACCTCGCGCGAACAACGCGACGAGATCTTCAAAAAGATTGGCCGCCTGTTGCACGACGACGGCCATGCCGTGCTGATCACCGAGCTTTATTACACCTTCGCACAGGACGTGAAGCTCAATTGGGAGCCGCAGCACGGCAGCGGGTATTACAACCTGCGCAGCCTGAGCTGGAAGTGACCTTCGTGATGTCGAGAACTCAGGCAACGAGAGTAGAACCGAACCGATGAATCCGAACATGAAACGACAGGACAGTGCCCCACCTCCGGCGCATACCGCCTCGGCGGTGGCGGCCGCGCGGGTCGACGCGATCGACTGGACGCATGAGACGTTCGCGAGCGCGCTGACATGGATCGCCCAAGCGCATGGCGAGCGCGAGGCTGTGGTCCATGGCGACACGCGCCTGACCTTCGGCCAGCTCGTGCAGCGCATTCATGCATTCGCGCGCGGCCTGATGTCGCTGGGTGTCGGGCCCGGCGAAAACGTGGCCTTGTGGATGTCCGACAGCACGGAGTGGCTGATCGCTCGCTGGGCCGTGCCCCTCATCGGCGCGGTGCTCGTCCCTGTGAACACCCGGTTTCGCGACAGCGACGTGGCATATGTACTCAGCCAGTCGGAGGCCACCACGCTTATCGTTCAGGAGCGAGGCGGCGCATCGGGGCGGGGCGTGCGTTACTTCGACATTCTCGCGCAGCTCGTGCCCGACTGGACCACACAGCGGCGTGGCGCGTGGCAGTGCGAGCGCATGCCGGCCCTGCGCCGTGTCATCGCGCTGCCGGATGAACGCACCCTGCATACTGGCATGGAGAGCTTTCATGCTGTCGAAGCACACGGAAAGAGCCGGTTGGACGACGGGACGCTGGAGCGCCGCTTTGCAAAGGTGAAGGCCGACGATGTCGCCCAGATTCTCTACACCTCGGGGACGACCTCGTTCCCGAAGGGCGCGATGGTCCGCCACGGCGCATTGCTCGCCAATAACCACTACGCGGCGCAGTGTCTGCGGCTGAGCGCACAAGACCGCTACCTCTCGTGTGTGCCCCTGTTCACCGCAACGGGCACGTTCTACACGCTGGCGATGGCGCTTTCCGGCGCGGCCATGGTCATCGCCGATCACTTCTCGCCGCAACTCTTCTGCGAACTCGTTGCGCGCGAGCGCATCACGGTCAGCTTCTTCGTCGACACCATCGTGCAGGACCTCAAGGCGTTCCCCGATATCGGCAACTACGACCTGTCGAGTTTGCGCACCGGCACCGGCGCACCGCTGCCCACGGCGTCTTTCGAATGGGTCAGCCGCACGCTGGGCGTGCCTGAACTGGTGAGCGCGTATGGCATGTCCGAGACGTCCAATGCGGTCGTTCGCACGCGCTGGGACGATCCGTACGAAAAGCGCTCGCGCACGAACGGACGCCCGGTGCGCGGGGTGAAAGTGCGCATTACCGACATCGAAACCGGCAAGGAACTGCCCGCCGGTTCGATCGGCCAGATTTGCATTTCCGGTTACGTGGTCATGAAGGGCTACTACCGCATGCAGGATGAAGACCGCAAAGCCATCGACGCCGACGGGTGGCTGCTCACAGGCGACCTCGGCGAGCTCGACAGCGATGGTTATCTGACGTATCGGGGTCGGGTAAAGGAGATGATCAAGCCAGGCGGGTTCAACGTCGCGACGCAGGAAATCGAAGTGTTCCTCAAGACCTATCCGGGGGTGCGGCAGGCCGTTGTGGTGGGCGTGCCCGATGCGCGCCTTGGCGAGGTGGGGTACGCGTACATCGAACGGCAGGAAGGGGCCGATATCTCGCCCTTTGCCTTGCAACAGTATTGTCGCGAGCACATCGCCAGTTACAAAGTGCCGCGCTACGTGGAGTTCATCGATGTCTGGCCGCTGACCGGCAGTCAAAAGATCCGCAAGCTGGAACTGCGCGATCGCGCCACGCGCAATCTCCAGGGCGACGACGAGTCCACCAGCGCGACCGCCGATGGAGGCGCACACGCATGATTCGCTATCTCACGCGTCGCGTGGCGCAGTCGCTGATCACGGTGTTGCTCGTCACGCTGGTGATCTTCCTGATCGTGCGGCTGATCGGCGATCCGACGCACCTGATGCTCCCGCCCGAAGCCACTGAAGCCGACCGCGCGCTGCTGCGTCACGAAATGGGGCTGGATCGCCCGGTGGCCTTGCAGTACGGTAGCTATCTCTGGCATCTGCTGCAGGGGCAACTCGGCATTTCGTACCGGTTCTCCCGCCCGGCGCTCGACGTGGTACTTGGCGCGCTTGGCCCGACGTTGCTGCTCACCACCTCCGCGCTCGGACTGGGCATTCTGGTCGGGGTGCCGCTCGGGGCCATTGCCGCGGTACGTCGCGGTGGCGCGATCGATCAGTGCGCCAAACTTTTGGTTCATCGCGCAATAGCGTGGAGGGATTTGACAAGTTTTCGTACTCTTGATGGCAGGAATTTGCCATCAGGAGTGCGTGGAGATGCTGGATCGCAAGCTGCTGGAGTCGCTGGGAGGCTGGCAGGGCTATGCCGTCGAACGCGTGGAGTGGCCCGAGGGCACAGGGCGCACGCTGTCGATCTATTTGAAGCCAACCGCCAAGGTGATGCTGTGCGAGCAGTGCGGCGCACGATGTCGCCAGGTCCATGAGACCACGGTGCGCCGGGTGCGAGATCTGCCGTTATTTGAGTACCGGGTTGTTCTTCATGTTCCACGCCGGCGCTTGTTGTGTGAGCAATGCGGTGGCCCGCGCCTGGAGCGGCTTACTTGGCTGGGTCGCTACCAGCGGGTGACGGATCGGCTTGCGGCGGCCTGCAGCCAATTGCTGCAATCGAGCAACGTGCAGGCGGTGGCGAGGTTCTTCGAGCTGGGTTGGCATACCGTCAAGACGCTGGACAAGGCCCGGCTCCGAGCGTCAGTGCGCGAACCGGATTGGTCCAGGATCGAGTATTTAGCGATGGACGAGTTCGCCCTGCATAAAGGGCATCGGTACGCGACGGTAGTCGTCGATCCGATCAGCAGGCAGGTGCTGTGGATCGGCCCAGGACGCTCACGCGAGACGGCTCGGGCGTTCTTCGAGCAATTGCCGCGTGGGGTCGCCCAACGCATCAAGGCCGTAGCCATCGACATGACTACGGCCTACGAGTTAGAAATCCAGGCCCACTGCCCACGGGCGGAGATCGTCTATGACTTGTTCCATGTCGTGGCCAAGTACGGACGAGAGGTCATTGATCGGGTGCGCGTGGATCAGGCCAACCAACTGCGCCAGGACCGTCCCGCGCGCCGGGTCATCAAATCGAGCCGCTGGCTGTTATTGCGCAACCGCGACAAGCTAGACCGGCAGCAGGCCGTCCGGCTCGACGAATTGCTGCAAGCCAACCAGCCGCTGCTGACGGTCTATGTCCTGAGGGACGAACTCAAGCGGCTCTGGTTCTACCGAAGACCTGCCTGGGCAAAACAAGCCTGGCACCACTGGTGCGAGCAGGCCGAGCAAAGCGGAATAGCCCCCTTGAACACCTTCGCTCAGCGTCTGAAAGGCTATCTGCATGGCATCCTGGCCAGATGCCGACATCGTCTAAACACCAGCATCGTTGAGGGCATTAACAACACTATCAAGGTCATTAAGCGGCGCGCCTACGGCTACCGAGACCAGGAATACTTCTTCCTCAAAATCCGCGCCGCCTTCCCCGGTAATGCTCAATGAACCAAACTTTTTGCCGTCCTCGGGCAGGCCGCACCGCCATTCCTGTTCAGCCTGCTCTTCATCCGCCTGTTTTCCATTGAGCTGTCGTGGTTTCCGACGAACGGCTACGGCACGTTCTCACATCTCGTCATGCCCGCCGTGGCGCTGGGCTGGTATTCGGCGGCGGGGATCATGCGCCTGACGCGCTCGAGTATGTCGGAAGTGCTCGACACGGAATACATCAAGTTTGCACGTATCAAGGGCGTGCCCGAGCGCACCATTGTCTTTCGTCACGCGCTGCGCAATGCGCTGCTGCCGATGATTACGTTCACGGCGTTGCAGTTCGGCATTCTGATGGGCGGTGCGGTGTCGGTCGAATTCATCTTCTCGTGGCCGGGCATCGGCCGACTGATTCTCGATTCGATCTCCAATCTCGACTACACGGTCGTGCAAGCCGCCGTCACCGTCGGTGCGCTGATCTTCACCTTGCTCAACCTGGCAGTAGACGTGCTCTACGCCTACGTCGATCCTAGGATTCGCTATGCATGAGGTCACTCCCCAGGACCTGCAGCAACGCCCGGCCGAGGTCAGTGTGCCGGTGCCGCAGGCACGTGCGCGTCGCCGGCTCTGGCGCGACGTTCAGCTTTGGGTGTGCATGGCATTGGCGCTGGCGCTGATCGCCGTTGCGCTGGTGCCGCAATGGCTCGCCCCCTACGACCCGAACGCAATTTCGCTGAGCGATATCCTCAAGCCGCCGTCGGCCGCTCACTGGTTCGGCACCGATCAGTTGGGCCGAGACCTGCTGTCGCGTGTGATCTGGGGCTCGCAGATCTCGCTGTACGTGGCGTTTTGTGCCGTGCTGATCGCGGGCATCTTCGGCAGCCTGTTCGGCATTGCGGCGGGCTATCTCGGCGGACGGGTCGACGCCGTCGCGATGCGTATTGCCGACATCCAACTGGCTTTACCGGCGGTGATTCTCGCGCTGGTGCTCGTCGGTGCCATCGGCTTCAGCGTCTTCAATCTGGTGATCGTGCTGAGTCTCGCTAACTGGGCGCGTTTCGCCCGCGTGACCCGCGCCGAAGCGTTGTCGTTGCGCTCGCGCGACTTCGTGCTGCTGGCCAAACTCGCCGGGGCATCGCGTTTTCGCGTGATGTTTGCGCACATCGTGCCGAACGTGGTCAATACCTTCATCGTGCTCGCCACGCTCGACATCGGCACCATCATCATTCTTGAGGCGACGCTCTCGTTCCTGGGCCTGGGCGTTCAGCCGCCAACGCCGTCGTGGGGCGCCATGATCGCCGATGGCCGGGGCTACCTGGAAACCGCATGGTGGATCTGCGGCATTCCCGGCATGGTCCTGATGGTGACCGTGCTGCTCGCGAACCAGCTCGGCGACGCGTTGCGCGACCGGCTAAGTCCGACGATGTCGAGGGGGTGGTAATGACCGTACTCCTCGAAGCGAAGAATCTGACGACGATGCTGCGCGGCAAGCAGGGTGTCGTCACTGCGGTGGATAACGTGAGCCTGCGCGTCGAAGCAGGGCGCTCGCTGGCGCTGGTCGGCGAGTCCGGCTCGGGCAAGAGCATGACGTGCAATACGCTGCTCGGATTATTGCCGTCGAACGGGCGGGTCGTACAGGGAGAGGTGCGCTACAAGGGACGCGATCTCACCCGGCTTTCGCATGCGGAAATGGCAAAAATTCGCGGCCGCGAGATCGGCATGATTCTGCAGGATGCCATGACGTCGCTCAACCCGCTGCCGACCATCGGCGACCAGGTTGCCGAGATCTTCCGCGTACATCGGGGCATTCGCGACAAAGCCGAACTGCGTCGTCTGTGTGTCGATGTGCTGGAACGCGTGAAGATTCCCGCTGCGCTTGAGCGTCTGGACAGCTACCCGTTTCAGTTCAGCGGCGGCATGCGTCAGCGCGTATCGATCGCCATCAACATTGCGCTCTCACCGGAATTGCTCATTTGCGACGAACCGACGACCGCACTCGACGTCACCGTGCAGCTTCAGATTCTCAAGCTCCTGCGCGAGCTTCAGCAGCAGCGCAACATGGCGTTGATCTTCGTCACGCACGATCTGCATCTGGCATCGCAGTTCTGTGACGACGTCGCGATCATGTACGGCGGTCGCATTGTCGAATCGGGGCCAATTGCCGACGTGTTCGCCCGCCCGGCGCATCCGTACACCGCAGGCTTGCTGCGGGCCGTGCCTTCGCTGGGTCGCTACGAGAAGCGTCTCGAAGCGATTCCGGGGCAGCAGCCGGGACTCACCGAATGGCCTCAGGGTTGCCGCTTCGCGCCACGGTGTGCGCTCGCGACGCAGCAATGCCGCGATCAGTATCCGGATTGGTTCGAGTGGCAGGGTGGGGCGCGCCGCAGCGCCTGCTGGCAGACGATGCAGATGTGGACACAACCGTCCGCACCGGGCAGTCACGCGACCGGCGACGCGACTGCCGAGGCGGACGCCGAGACCGCAGTGAACCGTGCAGCCCGCGCGCGCAGGGAGGTGGCGTGATGTCTCAACCGTATCTTTGCGTGCGCAATCTTCGAAAAACCTACGATGTACGCCGCGGGCTGCTGGGGCGCGCCCGACCGCTGCATGCCGTGGCTGGCGTGACCTTTGACGTGGACCCTGGCGCGACCTTCGGGTTGGTGGGCGAGTCCGGGTCCGGCAAGAGCACGATCGCCAAGATGTTGATGCTGGCCGAACCGGCAACGAGTGGTGAGGTCAGGGTCGACGGGCAGGACATCCGGCAACTGAGCGCACAGGCGCGCGAACACTTCCATCGTGTGCTGCAACCCGTCTTGCAAGACCCGTACAGCGCGCTGAATCCGCGCATGCGGGTCGGTCGGATTATCGATGAGCCGTTGCGTATTCATCGCACGCTCGACGAGGCCGGTCGCGCCCGACGCGTCGACGAACTCCTGCGACTCGTCGGGCTGCCGGGCGGCGCAGCGCGCAAGTTCCCGCATGAGCTCTCGGGTGGACAACGTCAGCGCGTGGCGATTGCCCGCGCGCTCAGCCTCAGCCCGCGCTGCATGATCCTGGACGAACCGGTTTCCGCACTCGACGTGTCCATTCAGGCGCAGATTCTGAACCTGCTCAAGGACCTGCAGGACACGCTCGATCTCACCTATCTGCTGATCTCGCACGACCTGGCGGTCGTAGCGTACATGAGCCAGCGCATCGGGGTGCTGTACCTCGGCGAATTCATGGAAGTCGCCGATACCGCGACGCTCATGCGAGGCGCGCGTCATCCGTACACACAAGCGCTGATTGCGTCCGTCGATGCGCGCGGTGGCAGCGCAGATCAGGCGGTCGCGGGCGAGATTCCCTCGCCGATGAATCCCCCCTCGGGATGCCCGTTTCATCCGCGTTGCCCACATGCGGCGGCGCGGTGTCGTGAAGAAAAACCGGTCGCGCGGGAGATTGCGCCGCGCCACTGGGTGACGTGTCATTTCGCGGAGACGATTCCCGTCGCGACAGCGAACACCGCTGCGCGCGCCATCGGCCCGAAAGCGATAGAAACCGCCAAGACCTCCGCTCCGGAAGCTCAGGCGGTCCCCTTTCAGGAGGCAACATGAATTTTGCAGAAACCCCTTCGTTGTCCAGGCAGGGCAACCCCGATGTGCTCGCTGCGCTGGAATCGGTCGTGCAAGAGCGCTTCCCGGCACGTGAGCGCGCGTATCACGACGCGGCGGCCATGCCGTTCGAGAACTTGCAGGACCTGTTCGAGCTCGGCCTGCTCACCGCCACCGTGCGTAAAGAGCACGGCGGCCTTGGCAGCAACGTCATGTCGTCCGATCCGGCCACATTCCTGCAAGCGATGCGGCGCGTGGCTCGGGTGTCACCGGGCACCGCGCACTGCATGCAGGTGCAGAACCACGTGGCGTGGGCACTCGACGAACTGGGTACGGACGCACAGCGCGAACGTTTCGTGAAGCCCATGACGCAGAAAATGAGCGTGTCCTCGTTCGTCGGCAGCGAAGCCGGGCGCAAGCACATGTACGTGCTCAAGACCACGGCAAAGAAGGTCGACGGCGGCTACATCGTCAACGGCAACAAGAACTATGCGACGAATGGCTACGAGAACGGCGTCGCCATCGTGTTCGCGACCATCGAAGGCGAAACGGAGTACTTCAAGTCGCACCTGATGGTCGTCGTCGAACCGGGAATGGAAGGGCTCAGTATCAATCACGACTGGTATCGCCCGACCGGCATGCGCGTGTGTCCGAGCCCGGAGATTTACCTGAACGACGTCTTCATCGACGAACTCCACGTGCTCGGCGAGCCCGGCGTCTATCCGCGCGGACGCTGGCAGGGGCGCTTCCACCTCGGTTTCACAGCGAACTACCTCGGCATGATCGAAGGCGCGTACGAGTGGGTGCGACAGAGTCTGGTCGAGCGCGGTCGGGGCAAAGACCCGTTCGTGCAGTTGCGCATGGGCGAGGCGAAGACCCAGTTGCATGGGGCGCAAGTCGTCTTCGAAAACGCCATCGACGCGTGGCGTGCGGGCGACGTGCAACGCGCGGAACTCATCTCCATGCAGGCGAAATCGATCTGCGCCCATGCGGCACTGGAGATGTCGCACACGCTGATCATGCTGGCCGGCTCGACGGCGCTCTTCGACGAGTTCCCGCTGGCGCGTCTGATCCGCGATCTGAATACGCACATCCTGCACGTCGGACACGACAAGACAGCACAGATCGTCGGGGCCGCCGAACTGGGCGAGTCCTTCGATTCGACGTTGCAGCGTTGAGCCCCGCGCTAATACGTCGGGTACATCGGACCCATCCCGTCAACCAAGACTTCGAGAGTTTTCATGGATTTTCAGCTCACCGAATCGCAGCGCGAACTGATCGACGCCACCGAGAGGTTGTGTCGTCAGTTGCTCCCGTTCGCCAAGGAGGCGCATGAGGCCGAATCCAGGGGCGACTTTGCGCCCCTGCAACGGCTACGTCGGCAGATGGCAGAAGCCGGATTGCTGGCGTTGAACATGCCGCAGGAATATGGCGGCGTCGGCCTGCCGCTGCTGGAGACCCTGCTGCTCATTCAGACCATCCAGCGTGTCGACTCCACGCTGGGCGGTCTGGCGCACCGCACCTCCACCGGCGCCATCGGCGCCGTGCTGGAGCTGGGCACGCAAGCGCAGAAGACGCGTTTCGTGGGCGGTGTCGCACGCGGTGAGATCGGCGTGTCGATCGGCATTACCGAGCCGGATGCGGGATCGGCCGCCACGGCGATGAAGACGCGTGCGCGCATCGAGGGCGACGACGTCATCATCAATGGCCAGAAGATCTTTATCAGCGCCGCAAAAGGGCATCACTATACGATGCTCTATTGCCGCTTCGGCAACACCGGCCGCGCGAGCGACATCGGCGCGATCATGGTGCCGCACGATGCCCCCGGATTCTCGTGCAGCGGCGGGACGTTGAACATGGCAGGCGAACGGCAGTACGAGTTGTACTTCGACGACTGCCGCGTGCCGAAGGCGAACATCCTCGCCGAGAGTCGCGCATTTGCGAAACTGATCAGCGTGTACAACGTGGAGCGGCTGGGCAGCATCTCGCGCATGCTCGGCTCTGCGCAGGCGGCGTTCGAATTTGCATTGCAGTACGTGCAGGAACGCAAGCAATTCGGCCGCGAACTGGCCGACTTCCAGGGCTTGCAATGGATGCTGGCCGACATGAAGGTCAAGCTCGAAGCCGCCCAGATGCTGACCTACCGTGCGGCATCGAACACCGCGAGTGGACTGCCATCGCCGCTCGAGACGTCCGTGGCAAAGGTCTATGTGGCACAGGCCGCGAAGAAAATCTGCGACGACGCGATTCAGCTTCTCGGCGGCTATGGCTACATGGCGGAGTACCCCGTCGAAGGGCTGTATCGCGAAGTGCGCGGCGGATCGATTTACGGCGGCACCTTGCAGATCCATAAAAACATGATCGCCGGGCATCTGCTAGGCCGCAAGAACAGCCAGTGGGCACCGAACTCCGGGGAGTCAGGCGAATGAAGGTCACAGCGCTTGCCGACCGCGAGCCGGTCATCGTCGACGTCGTGCGAACGCCCGTGGGGCGTCGCAATGGCGCACTCAGGCAATGGCATGCAGCGGCGTTGCTTGCTCAGGTCCTGAGTGCCGTGCTCACACGCAACGGCGTGCCGGCGGGGGATGTCGACGACGTGGTCGCGGGATGCGCGACGCAGGTGGGCGAACAGGCAGGCAACATCGCCCGCACCGCGCTGTTGATGGCCGACTTTCCGGTGACGGTGCCGGGAACGACCGTGCAGCGTGCGTGCGGCTCATCGCAGCAGGCCATTCACTTTGCCGACAACCTGATCCGCAGTGGCACGTGCGATGTGGTCGTCGCCGGCGGCGTCGAGCTGATGTCCACCACGCAAGGCGGGAACGACGACACACGTTACGGACGCCGGTATCCCGAGTCGCTGGTGGAGCGGTTTTCGATGCCCTCCATGGGCATTGCCGCCGAGCGCATCGCTGCACACTGGAAGCTGGGACGTTCCTATCTGGACGAACTCGCGTTGCGCAGCCATGCGCTGAGCGCAGCGGCGCACGACGCCGGCCGGTTTTCGCGTCAGCTTCTGCCCGTAGCCGGGGCCGACGGCCAGCCGCTCACGCGGGACGAAGGGGTCCGGCGCGATACATCGCTGGAAAAGCTGGCCTCACTAAAACCGTCGTTCCGTGAAGACGGCCGGGTCACCGCGGGCAATGCCAGTCAGGTGTCCGACGGTGCGGCAGCCATGCTGCTGATGACGGCGGCGAAGGCGCGTGAGTACGGCTTGCGCCCGCGTGCCGTATTGCGTGCGCAACTCGTGGTCGGTGTCGATCCGGCGATGATGCTCACCGGTCCGATTCCGGCAACGCAGCAGATTCTCGCGCGCAGCGGGCTTGCCCTCGAAGACATCGATCTGTTCGAGATCAACGAGGCATTCGCATCGGTGCTGGGCGCGTGGCTTGCCGAGATTAAGCCCGATCTCTCACGTGTGAATGTGAATGGTGGCGCCATCGCGGTGGGGCACCCGCTCGGGTCGACGGGGGCGCGCCTGATGGCCGGGCTGGTCGACGAGCTGGAGTTGCGCGGGGGCTTGTACGGGTTGCAGTCGATGTGCTGCGGCGGCGGACTCGGTACGGCGACCATTGTGGAACGTGTCGAGTGAGGCGGCTCGCGAGCGACGAACGAGGAGCGTGACGATGACGGAGATCGACCATTCGCTGATTGGCACGAGCGCACCGCCGTTTTGGGTGGAAGTCGAGCGCGGGGCGATTCGCAAATTCGCCGACGCGATCGGAGACGACAACCCGCTATACCGCGACGAAGCATTCGCGCGTCGACATGGCTACGACGGCATCGTGGCGCCGCCCACGTTTCCGACCTGCTTTCGCGCACCGAAGGATCCCCCTTGGATAGCGACGCTGGACCGGCGTCGCATCGTCGCCGGAGAGATGGGGTTTCACTACGTTCGGCCCATCGTGGCGGGTATGCGGTTCGAATGCCGCCTCCAGTTCGTCGGCGTCGACGAAAAGACAGGCGCGCGAGGTGCAATGTCGCTGATGCGCCAGGTGATGTCCGGCTACCGGATAGGCGAGGACGGCGTGGCTCGGGAATGCGTATTCACGGTGCGACGCACTACCGTCTATCGATCGGCGCAGCAAGTCGCGTCGGGGAGTCTGGCATGAACGAGAGGCCTCTGTTGCAAGTATGCGTGGGGGACACCTTCGCGCTTTCGATACCGGCGGTGACGACCACGCAGCTCGTGAGATACGCGGGGGCGTCGGATGACTACAACCGCATCCATTACGACCAGGGCTATGCGCAAGAGGCTGGTCTGGGCGGCGTGATCGCCCACGGCATGCTCACCATGGGATTCATGGGGCGCGCGGTCTCGGAATGGGCAGGTCCGGCGGCGTTCATCGTCGACATCGAGGCACGCTTCAATGCACCGGTACGGCCTGGCGACGTCGTCGTCGTGACCGGCACCGTGGCGGATAGCGCGCCCGGCAGCGACGGACGTCAGCGCCTGCGATGCGAGATCGTGGCGCGCGTGGGTCAGAAAACGGTCGCCAGCGGCGCCGCGGTCGTGGCCGCGCCGCTGGCGCACTGACGGAATCGCAAGCGCTGTCGTGCATCGGCGACGCCGGGCACGACGCACAAAGATCGTTTTGACGTATCTCGAGGAGGCTTCCGTGACTACCACGTTC
The DNA here is from genome assembly GCF_000972785.3 of Pandoraea oxalativorans. Taxonomy (NCBI): domain Bacteria; kingdom Pseudomonadati; phylum Pseudomonadota; class Betaproteobacteria; order Burkholderiales; family Burkholderiaceae; genus Pandoraea; species Pandoraea oxalativorans. The sequence goes on along the minus strand of NZ_CP011253.3, from coordinate 2,677,477 downwards.
GATGCCAGCCACTTTCGTCACGCGTTGGGGCGTTTCGCCACCGGCGTGACCATCGTCACCACCACCATGCCCGACGGCACGCCGGTAGGCCTGACGGCGAACTCATTCAATTCCGTGTCGCTCTCGCCGCCGCTCGTGCTCTGGAGCATCAACAAGCGCTCGCGCAGTCTGGAGGTATTCGAGACCTCCGGACGCTTTGCGATCAATGTACTGTGTGCGGATCAAATGCCGCTCGCAGCGCGGTTCGCGTCTCCGGTACCGGATCGCTTCGAAGGGGTGGAGTGGCGCAGCGGTCGTGGCGGCATGCCGCTCTTCGACGGGTGTGTGGCGTGGTTCGAATGCGATCTCGCCTTCAAGTACGAGGGCGGCGACCATTTCATCTTTGTCGGTGAGGTGATGGATCTGCATCACTGCGACCGGGTGCCGCTGCTCTATGCGGGCGGGGCTTATGGGGTGCCCACGCCGCACCCGGATATCGCGCTGGGCTGATGCAGGCGCGGCGAGCGATTCTTCTCGCCGCATCACCCCCAGAGGAGCGATTCGGCGTCGAGTTTCTTTTCCAGTGCGCGCACTTCCTTTTGCAGGAGTCTGGCCATCTCGATGCGTCGCGCGCCGGAAAGCCGCGATTCGATGGCCGCAATGCTGATCGCCGCATACGGCGTGCCCTGACGCGGCCGGATCGACAGTCCGATGGCAGACACGCCCGGCAGCACATCTTCTTCGTTGATGGCATAGCCAGCGTCCGTCGACGCGGCAATCGCCTTTTCCAGTCGTGACGGCGTGAAATTACCGAACGTGGTGAGACGGCCCGCGTTGGTCGACATGACCCTCTCGCGTTCGTCGGGCGGCAACGAGATGAGCAGAGCGAGACTGCCCGCACCGACACCCAACGGTCGTCGGCCGCCAATTTCGAGCGTGCGCGTCTGAATCGGATAGCTGCCCTCGAGCAGATCGATACAGACGGCGTCGAGGCCGCTGCGCACCATCAGGAAGACGGAATCGCCCGACTTGTCGGCCAGTGTTTGCAGTGTGGGCTGACAAAGCTCGCGCAAGCTGAAATGCGGCGACGCAGCGAGTCCGAGTTCGTAGACGACGTGGCCGAGATGATAGTGCCGCGTCTCCCGGTTCTGCATGAGCATGCCCTGTGCGACCAGTCCCTTGACGATACGGTGGGCGGTCGGACGTTCGAGCGAGAGCGCGTCGGCAATGTCGGACAGGCGCAACCCCTTCATGCCGTGCGCGGCGATTTCGCGCAGAACGGTCACGGCCCGATGGACGCTCTGGGTGCCGAGTGGCGGTGCGTTGCCGACGGACTTCCCAGTGACCTTGTCCGCGGCTTTTACCGGTTGACCGGAGGCGCTCGCCTTGGCTTTCGCATTGGCGGATTTGGGCACTATTTCGACGCTTTTCGTGGGCACGATGAAATGAGGCAGGGGAGTGAGCGCAATATCGAGATCGTACTATATCGGCGCCGCCGGATGTGGCGCGCAAACGTCGACCGGCGTATCGTGGTCGACTGCATAGAACACCGGCGCCGATCCCCCTTCGAACGCCGTCAGGATCAGGAGACACGCAGTGCGCAAGACAAGAATTGCCGGACTAGGAGTGTGCCTTATGACGATGCTTTGCGCGCCGGGTATGGCGCAAACCTCGACGGATACCACGGCTGCCACAGCGCCTCGGCGAGACGCGTTTTTCTGGCTGGGGGAAATCAACAAGGCGTCACTCGTCATCAACACCCGCCAAGGTTTGCTCGATGCGAAGCTGGCGCCGCACATCGCTCAGGGACTCGACACGGTGCTGCGCGCGGGCGATCAGCCGGGCGAGCTATTGTCGAATCTGGTGTACGGGGTGCTTTGGGAAATATGAGAAGGCGGTGGCGGTTTAGCTGAGAATGTTGCTTGTCGAAGGCACACCGAGCAAAGCCGGCGCGAGCCGGCCCCGACCACCATGAAGAAGATTACGAAAGAAACGAACGGCAGTAAAGCACAAACGAAGAGCGCGCTCGATGAACTGATCCAGCAAGGCGCGCGGCAGATCATCGAGCAGGCAGTCGAAGCGGAACTGGCGAGCATGCTTGAACAGTACAGCAACGTGAGGTCGATCGACGGTCGGCGTGCCGTGGTGCGCAACGGCTACCTACCAGAGCGCGAAGTCGTCACGGCCATCGGTCCGGTGCCGGTTCGGGTACCGAAGGTGCGTGATCGCTCGGGTTCGGGCATCCGCTTCAATTCGGCGGTCGTGCCGCCGTACGTTCGCAAATCCGCACGCGTGTCGGCCGCACTACCGTGGCTGTACCTGCGAGGCATCTCGACGGGCGACATGAGCGAAGCCATGGGCATCATGCTGGGCGGCCAGGTCAGCGGCCTGTCGCCAAATGTGGTGAGTCGTCTGAAGGCGCAATGGGCCGATGAGCATGCTCAGTGGAATCAGCGTGAGTTGTCGTTGGCGCGCTGGGTGTACTGGTGGGCTGACGGCATTCACACCGGCGTGCGCAGCGACGATTCCGACGGCCAGTGCCTGTTGGTGATCATTGGTGTCAAACCGGACGGAACGAAAGAGCGTGTGGCGATCAGTGACGGGTATCGGGAATCGAAGGCGTCGTGGGCCGAACTGCTGCTCGATCTGAAAAAGCGCGGTCTGCAGTCAGGGCCGCTGCTGGCTTGCGGAGATGGTGCGATGGGATTCTGGGCAGCGATGGAAGAAGTGTTCCCGCAGACCAAGCATCAGCGCTGCTGGTTCCACAAGATGGGCAACGTGCTCAACGCGCTGCCGAAATCGCAGCAGGCCCGCGCCAAAAAGGCGATGCAGGACATTTGGATGGCCGCCACGCGTGCCGAAGCGCTGGTTGCCTTCGATCACTTCGTTGATACCCACTCGGCAAAGTATCCGAAGGTGGTCGAAAAGCTGACGCAAGATCGCGACGAGCTGCTGGCATTTTACGATTTCCCGGCCGAACACTGGCAGCATCTGCGCACGACGAATCCGATTGAATCGACCTTCGCGACGGTGCGTCACCGCACCAAGCGCACGCGCAACTGCGTCTCGCGCGCGACGTTCCTCGGCCTGGCATTCAAGCTGATCGAGTCGGCCGAAGACTCGTGGCGGCGCATCCGCGCCCCCGAAAAGATCGCGACGATGCTTGACGGGATGACGTTCAAGGATGGAGAGCCGGTGACCGACAGCACACCGGCTCAGCAGCCCCTGGCCGCCTAATCTTGCTCACGCCCCGTACACCAGATTTGACTTTAACTCCAGCCGGGCGGCGCGCGCCCTGATCTGGTGATCACGTTCGAGCCGTTGCTGATCAAGGCGGCGGGCGTCGAAGCGACACTGCTGCATGCCGGGCGCTCCAGTCAGGACATGCTCGCGACCGTGCGCGCTGCGATGTATCGTGATCGGTTGCTCGTCCTCGCCGCCCAATTGCGTACGACGACGGCAACGCTTCGTCGACTCGCGCAACAGTACGAATCGACCGTCGTGCCCAATTACACGAATGGCGTCGCAGCGCAGCCGAACAGCTACGGGCACTATTTGTTAGGGCACGTGGCCGGATTGCAGCGAGACGCTCAACGTCTGCATGAGCTGTATGCACGGGTGGATCTGTCGCCGATGGGAACCACCGTGCTCAACGGCACCAGTTGGCCGCTCGATCGCGACAAGATGGCGCACGCCTTCGGCTTCGCTGACAAGGTCGACAACGCGTACGATGCCGCCCAGATCGCGGCGACGGACCTGCCGGTGGAGATCGGCGCGCTGGCGACGAGCATGGCGTTGCATACGTCCGCGTTTGTGCAGGACGTGATGGTGCAGTATGCACAGCCACGTCCGTGGATCTTGCTGCGCGAAGGCGGTGGCAACACCTACGTCTCAAGCGCCATGCCGCAGAAGCGTAACCCCGGGCTGCTCAACGATACCCGCACGGCGGCGTCGATGGTGGTGACGCTCGGCGTCGGACGTGCGATCACCGCGCACAACATCCCGCCCGGAATGAGCGATGCGAAGCACATCGACGAAAACATGGCGGTGCTCGACAAAACGACGGCGCTGCTCAAGCGCTGGGATCGTGTGCTCAATGCACTGGTGATCGATCCGCAGCGCGCGCTCGACGAACTCGACAGCGACTGGACGGCGTCCCAGGAAGTCGCCGACGTGCTGATGCGCGACTATGGACTGCCATTCCGCGTAGGGCATCACTTTGCGTCGGAGATCGTGGATTACGCCAAGGCCCACGACCTGCGTCCGAGCCAGTTCCCGTATTCGGAAGCCCAACGCATCTTCAGGCAGACGCTCACGGAGATGAACGTGAGCGCAGGAGACCTGCCGATGAGCGAGGCGCAATTCCGCGCGACGCTCGATCCGGTCGCCATCGTCAAACATCGTGCAACGTCCGGCGGCCCGCAACCGGCCGAGATGAAGCGCATGCTGACGCGCACCGATAGCGAACTGAGCGCCGACGGTAAGTGGATCGACACCCATCGCCAGACCATCGATCGGGCACTCGCGTCGCTGGACGGGGATTTTCGGAAGTATTTGACGACGAACTGAGGTTCGCGAAACGCTCGCCGCTGCCGGACGATGACTGCGTCGTCCGGCATATCGCTTTGACGCCTGCGGACCGGAGGCTGATGTCGCTGTCACCAGCGAACCGTTTGCCCTCGGTAATCCCGATACTCGAGCCCCGGTCGCCCGCGCTTTGCCAGAAGCACATCCACGACACCAGGGACACTTTCTTCAATCGACAGGCGTCCCTCGGGGCCACCCAACTCCGTGCGCACCCAGCCCGGTGCGATGAGCAACATGGCGCGCTTCGTAGCCGTTGCCTGACGCGCCGCAAAGCTGCGCATGAACTGGTTCAGCGCAGCCTTAGTGCCCCGATAAAGCTCGCGCTGGCCGGATTCATTATCCGCAATGCTGCCTTGCCCCGAGGACATGATGCCGATGAGGCCATCCGTGGGCACGAGATCACACAGGCTTTCCACGACCCGCATCGGACTTAACGCATTGGTGATCATCAGGTCCACGAAATCCTCGGTGGAAACTTCACCGATGGTCTGCGTCGGATCCGGGTTCGTCGTTCCAGCATTGACGAAAAGAATGTCGAATTTCCATTGCCCGAGCCGCTCGTGCAAGGCCGTGATCTGCTCAGGGACCGTGATATCCAGCGTCTCGATCTCAACTTGTTCCGGGTGCGCGGCGGCCAGGTCGTGAAGTCGCGTGTCCTGGCGACCTGCTCGTACGGTCCCCACAACGCGCCAGCCGCGATTGACGAATTCGACGGCCATTGCATGCCCTAGGCCGCGCGACGCGCCAACGAGCACGATGGTGGGCACAGGTTCAATGAATGTCCGCATGGTGTTCTCCCTTGACCGGTTGACCTGGTGAATTTTCCAACCCACCGCTTGGTTGCACAAGACGCCTTACCTGCAATCGTGACTTGCGTCTGACGCCATGCATCGCGGCATTTGGATTATCCTGAGCGAATGTCACGAATCGACCTCAATCTTCTGACGGCGCTGGATGCCCTGCTAAGTGAACGTAGCGTCACGAAAGCGGCTGAGCGCATGAAAATCAGCGTTTCCGCCATGAGCCGAACGCTCACACGGCTGCGCGCGACGACCGGCGACCGTCTGCTGTTGCAGGCGGGGCGAACGCTTGTGCTGACGCCTTACGCGGAGCGTTTGAGTCAACGCATCCCGGCACTGGCCCGCGAAGCCGAAGCGGTGCTCAGTCGGGCCGAATATCGATTCGATCCGGCCGCGCTCGAACAGCGCTTCACTTTGCGAGCGGGAGAAGGGTTCATCGACTTGCTTGGCGCGGCATTGGTGGAGCGGATTCATCGCGCTGCGCCGGGCGTTCAATTGCGCTTCACGCCCAAGCCGGACTGGAATGCTCAGCCGCTAAGGGAAGGTTTGATCGATCTGGAAATTGGCGTTGTCAGGGTGTCGGCACCGGAGGTACGCGCGCGTCGGCTGTTCCGCGACCGGTATGTCGGCGTGTGTCGCAAGGGACATCCCGTGCTGAGAAAAAAGCAGATCGCCATCGAGCAATGGCTGACCTTTCGTCATGTGATGGTTTCACGCTCCGGCGACGCTGAAAATCCGGTCGACGCAGCGTTAGAGCTTGATGGGAAAACGAGGGCGCTGCCTATCGTTGTACCGTCCTACTCGAGTGCGATGCAACTGGTGCGCCAGTCGGACCTGCTAACGGTCATTCCCCGGTCCTGCCTGGGCAATTCGCATTTGCCAAACTACGCGACAGACCAGGGCCTGCAACCGTTTGTTTTGCCATTTGAGACAGCGGAATTCAATGTCTCGGCAATCTGGCACCCGCGCCTCGATCATGACCCCGCGCAGTGCTGGCTTCGCGCGCAGGTCATGGCGGTGTGCGCTGCGCTTTATCCGGAGTGAGGCAGGGGGGCGAATCGGCTAAATCGGAAGTCAGTTGAGCAAGCGGATGATGTCGTTGGCGAATGATCCGGCGAGACCGTACAGGGCTGCGGCGATGACGATCGGGTTCATGATGGTTTCTCCTTGATCCGTGATTCAGTGAGTGGGTCGACTTTCGCTGTGTCGCGTCAACCGGTGAATGAAGTATCGTCATTTGCCTTCAAATCCGAAACTGAGACAAATACAAGTGCGTGCCTGGCCGAACTTTCGCTTAGCCCAGCGTCGCCTTGTCACCGCCATTGCGCCGCTTCGCCACAAGAATCGCGACGACCGAAACTACTCCGATGACCGACACCGCAGCGATGAAAATGCCGGGCGCGGCGTGGTCTTGTGTGAGGCCGGTGAGCAATGAAGTCACCAACGGCGTGAATCCGCCAAGCAGCGCCGCAGCAGCGTTGTAGGCAATGGCCAGTCCACTGAACCGCAGGTTCGTCGGAAACAGATCGGCTGCAAGCGAGCCGAACGTCCCGGCAATCAATGACACGATAAGAGCCGCCACGCCAAAGAGCACATAGGGATTGATCGCACCGCTCCCCACCGACACGTAGAACGGATACCCACCCACCGCAATCATCAAAGCACCAATCAGGTAGAGCGTCGGTTTGCCGACGAAATCGCTGAGATATCCCACGATCACAATCAAGATCGACAAGATGGCGATGGAGAACATCACAAGCTTGCTTGCCACGTCAGCCGAATACATCGCGACTTGCGTCAGATACGGGACTGGAGCGGCCCCATGAAACACCGGACACAGCGACCCACTTACAATAACGGGTAGGCATAAGACTGTGTTTTTGACTAACACCAAGCAGGAAGTGATGGAAGTGTTGACGGGCCCAGAGCGCCGGCGTCGCTGGACGGCGGAGCAGAAACTGTCGATGGTTCGCGAGAGTTTCGAACCGGGAAAATCGGTTTCAATGGTCGCGCGCCATTACGGCGTGAACCCGAACCAGCTATTCCACTGGCGCAAGCTGTACCAGGACGGTAGCCTGTCAGCGGTCAAGGCTGGCGAAGAAGTGGTTCCGGCATCGGAGTTGGCTGATGCGCTCAAGCAGATTCGCGAGCTGCAACGGATGCTCGGCAAAAAAACAATGGAGAACGAGATTCTCCGGGAAGCAGTTGAATACAGCCGAGCAAAAAAATGGATAGCGCACTCGCCCTTGCTGCCGGAGGACGGCCAGTGAAACTGGTCTGTGAAGTTCTCGGCGTGTCGCGCTCGAACGTATCGGCACGACTGTCGCGTCCGGCGACGTGGCGCGATGGCCGGCAATCAAGGCCGACCGACGACGAAACTGTAGTCGAGGAAATCCGCCGTGTCGTCGGCGATTTGCCCAGCTATGGCTACCGGCGGGTTTGGGGCACGTTGCGCAACGAGCGCGTTGCAGTTGGACTGGCGCCGTTCAATGCCAAGCGCATTTATCGCATCATGCGAACGCATGGGCTGCTGACGCAGCGCCGACCGATTGCGCCGCGAGCCCACCGTCGACATGATGGCAAAGTGGCCGTCGCGCGCAGCAATCAGCGATGGTGCTCGGACGGCTTCGAGTTCCGCTGCGACAACGGCGAGCCGCTGCGTGTGACGTTTGCGCTGGATTGCTGCGACCGAGAAGCGATGAGCTGGGCGGCGACGACAGCAGGCCACAGCGGCGACATTGTGCGCGACGTGATGCTGGCCGCAGTGGAAAATCGGTTCGGCAACGAGGTGCATACGCCGTCCGAAATCGAGTGGCTGAGCGACAATGGTTCGGGCTATACGGCTGACGATACGCGCCGGTTTGCGATGAACATCGGACTAAAGCCATTGACCACGCCCGTGTGCAGTCCGCAAAGTAACGGCATGGCCGAGAGCTTCGTGAAAACGATGAAGCGCGACTACGTCGCCTTCATGCCGAAGCCGGATGCTGCAACCGCTGCTCACAATCTGGCCATTGCATTTGAGCATTACAACGAGAAGCACCCCCATAGCGCGCTGAAATACCGCTCGCCTCGCGAGTTCCGGCGCTCGATGGATTCAGCAACCTTAGTGTGATGGTGTGTCCGGTTTTACAGGGTCAACTCCAGGGACCATCGCGACGCTCAGCAGCGCAATGAGCGCCTGATTGAGCCCGACGATGCCAATGGTAGTGATGACCTGAAACCAGTGACGTTGCAAGACTTCAACCGCCGGAAGCTTCGTACGCTTGTGTTGTCTGATCGACAGGAAGAGTGCCGTCTCCTTGAGTCCGCTACGCATCAACGCGCCGACAGCCCCGAGTCCGCCGCCCACGAGAAACGCCGCCCGCCATCCATAAGCCAGCATCTGCGCGTCCGTCAGCCACGCATGCAAACCGAGGCTGACGATTGCAGCCAGCAGGCTCCCCGAGTTCACGCAAGCAAACATGACGCCGCATGCCAATCCGCTTTTCCTGGGGGCCGACTCGACGACGTACGCAATCGCGCCGGGTAATTCACCGCCAATACACGCGCCCTGCAGAAAACGTAATGCCACGAACGCGATGCTCGCCGTCACCCCCATCGTCTGATAAGACGGCATGAGCGCCATCCCCGCCGTGGTCGCGGTCATCAGTACGAGCGAGAGCTGGAACGCCAGCCGACGTCCGAACTTGTCTCCAATGTGACCGAGAACGACCCCACCAAGCGGGCGCGCGAGATAGCCGACGGCAAAGGCAGCAAACGTCGCGATCATCGACGTCGCCCCATTGCCCGTCGGGAAGAAGGACTTCGCAACATAAGGGGCGAAGATCCCGTACACGATGAAGTCGTAGAACTCCAGTCCGCCGCCGACGCTGGCCAGAAGAATCGTTCGCCAGTCGACCGTTTTTTCGGACACGCCTTGCGCGCCGTGCGCAAACGTCTGATCGTCTAACACCATGTCATTTGCTTTCATTTGACGCGTCCTGTCTGCCATGTCGTATGCGCTTAGATGCGCTTATCGATCTCAACCATTAAATCCTGCCTTGCCGTTATGCAAACCCGGCCGCTTTCGACGCGCTTAGCACGGCTAGCAATCGTCGCTCCCGACGCGCGGCGGTGGACGCCGTGAGACGCTCGACGACGGCAGCGGGGGCTGTCTCGGGGACGCCCGCCTGAAACGGCGGCTCCGGGTCGTATTCGATGAGCAGTTGAATGCCCTGTGCGACGTCGACGCCCGCCAGTTCACCGACGACTTTGAGCGCCATGTCGATCCCGGCAGTCACACCGCCAGAGGTAAAGAAGCGACCGTCGATCGTCATTCGGTCCCGGCTCGGGATCACGCCGAAGTACGGCAGGAACTCGACGGCTTGCCAATGACAACTGGCGCGACGCCCGGTGAGGCATCCTGCGGCGGCGAGGAGCAGGGAGCCGGTACAAATGCCGAACACGTAACGGCTGTGAGAGGATTGCGTCTGCGCGAACGAAACGATGGTGCGGTCAAGCATGGCGTCGTCTACCCCCGGACCGCCGGGTACGACGAGCAGGTCGTACTGGGGTGCGTTCTCGAAGTCGACGGTCGGCGTGAACGCAAACCCTTTGCCGCAGAGCACCGGCGACATCGTCGGGGCGACGAGATCAACCGTCCAGCCGGGCACGGCGCTCAGGACTTCCAAAGGCCCGGTCATATCGAGCTGGGTCATGCCCGCAAACATCATCACACCCACACGGAGTTGCGCATTCGTCATAACATCGGTCTCTCGGCGAAAGTGAACGATCCGACTCTAGGTAGCGAGGAATGGAAAAAAACTCAAAAACCCCGCCTTTTCCGTCACCGCCGCCGCGCAACGTCGTTTTTCTTGTCTACGACGGGTATCAACCGCTCGATCTGGTCGGACCGATGCAGGTCTTCGCACTGGCGAACCGGGACGCTCTCCATCCGCCGTATGTGCTGACGACGATCACGGCGAGGCCCGGTCGGGTGCATGCCAGTGCGGGGCCGGACATTCTGGTGGACGAAGGGCTGGAGCGTCTCGCGCAAGCGGATACGGTCATCGTTCCGGGCGGTCCCGGCGTCGACGCGGCTTGCGCCGACATTGCCATCACCGACGCGATTTCCCTCTCGCAACCCACTGTCCGGCGGCTCTGCTCGGTGTGCACCGGTGCCTTTCTGCTGGCGGCCGCGGGCGTGCTGGACGGACGTCGCGCGACGACTCACTGGGGACGCTGCGATGCACTTCAGGCCGCTTACCCCCGAATCGCCGTCGAGATGACACCGATCTTCGTCAACGACGGCAATGTGTGGACCTCGGCAGGGGTAACGGCGGGCATCGATCTCGCGCTGGCGCTTATCGAAAACGACTGCGGCTACGGCGTCGCGGCCTCGATTGCAAAGAAGTTGGTGGTTTATCTGAGACGGCCGGGAGGGCAGGCGCAATTCAGCGAAACGCTGTTGATGCAGGAAAGCGCGGGGGCACAGGCGTTTTCGGCGCTGATGACCAAGGTTTCCGTCAGCCCGAACAGGCGGTGGAGTGTGGAAGCGCTGGCCGCCGAAATGGGCCAGACGCCGCAAACATTTCAGCGACGTTTCAAGCTTGCGATGGGGTGCTCACCGTACGCTGCCGTACAGGACGTACGGCTTTCGCGAGCCAGATTGATGCTCGAGACGACCACCAGCGGCATTTCACTGATCGCCGACCGATGTGGATTCACGTCGGACGAGCAAATGCGCCGGGCCTTCCAACGGAAATACGGATTGCCGCCTGCGGCGTTTCGAAGTCATTTTGGAATTGAGGGGTGAATCATGCGACTTTCATTACACTTCGTGTTTGCGACGACTTTGATGACAGGCTTCACAAACGGTTTTGCCGCTCTCCCACCCAAATATCTTGGGATCAAGGATTTCGACAAATGCCTTACGGACAAGCAAGTCGACACATACAGGGCGTGGTGCATACCTGTCAGGAAGCCCAAAGCGTGTCCGAAATCGAGCTGGAAACAGTTACGCTCGTTGAGCGGCCAGGATCGCATCCCCCGATGTTCGGAAAAGTGATTGCTACACCGAATATGTTTTAGATAGGAAAGCACCGTGACCAAGAAGAGCGACGACCAAGTACAGGCAGAAATCAACGCGTTGACGGAGTTGCTGCCGCACCTTCCGCAGCGCGCACGGCAAGCGGTCGATGCCGCCATCGAAGTTCTGCGGGACGACCTGTCGAGCGACGCGATCCACGAGAAGTTCGAGGAGGGCACCGAGGAGTTTGAGGACGCGTTGACGGCATTCCTGTGGCGCAATGGCGTAGCAGGTAGCGACGCGCTTTCGGCGTGGTATCGCGAACTGATGTGACGCAATACGCGACCGACAGCTCCATTTCCAAATCAGAGGCGTCTTCCGGATGTACATAGAGAACGCCGCGATTTCCCCAGTTGCGCGCCCACCGAGGCGGAAGAAATGCTGTAGTAGCCCGATGAGGTTGTCCCGACACGCAGGACACGGCGGTCGTGTCCATATAGCGGGATTTTTCTTTGGAATACGAGCCAACCGCCATCGGGGACTTCGGGCAACGCGGATTCCCCATCGGGCAATTGGGGACAATCGCCTTGGCTTCGACGGTTCTGCGCGCTATATTGGTTCAGAGTGTCTGCCGGGCATCTCCGCATCGGCATGCGCCAACCTTCGGCATTTCCCCTTCACCGCATCTCCCCCAACCGAGGCATAACGATGAGACGACAGGCATTGGCAATCCTGATGCTGCTCACGACAGGTGCAGCATCGACGGTCACGGTGACATGGGCACAGCAGGCGGTCCCTGCAAGTGCACCGTCCGCACCGGCGAGCAGCGTCGATCCCGACGCGGTTCAGGCGCTGCACTCGATGGGGACCTACCTGCAATCGCTCCAGCGCTTTCGCGTTTTCACGGATCTGACCGGGGAGCGTGTGCTGGCGGACGGGCAAAAGCTTCAGCACGGTGCGAACGCCACCCTCGAAGTCGATCGGCCGCATCGGCTGCGCGCGGTCATGAAGAGCGCGCGGACCGAGCGCGAGATCATTTACGACGGGAAGCAGGCAACGTTGTACTCGCCGCAACACAAGTACTACGCGTCGGTGCCGTTCGATGGCACGCTGGCCCAGCTGGTCGAGGCACTACGCGCACGGTACGGCGTGGAACTTCCGCTCGCCGACCTCTTCTCGTGGGGGATGCCCGATGCCCAGCATCAGAAATTCGATTCGGCCATGTTCGCGGGACAGGACTATGTCGGTAACGATCTTTGCGATCACTATGCCTTCCGGCAGCCCGGGATCGACTGGCAGATCTGGATCACCAGCGGCAGCAAACCCTTGCCACGCAAGGTCGTGGTAACGCGCACGGACGACGACGCACGTCCGCAGTCCGTCTCGATCCTGTCCTGGCAACCGGGCTTCTCCATCAAGCCGTCGACCTTCGACTTCCGGCCGCCAGCGGGCGCAAAGCGGATCGAAGCCGTTCAACTGCCGGCCAACAAGGGGTGACATCATGACAACACGACGCTCCCCCTTCGTACGCCTGTGTGTCGTCGCAACGTCGCTGACCGCAATTCTCGCGCCAATGTCGCCCTCGGAGGCCGCAGGCCGTGGCGGCGGTGGGGCTCATGCGCGCGAGCACGCCGGTGGTGGTGGCAGGTCCGGTCAGCCCGCCGCGCAGCGCCCGAATGCGGGTAATACAGGTAATCGACAACCCGACGCCCGCACCCGCAATGTGCGCAACACCAGCGTGAACAACGTCAATAATGTCAATAACGTCAATAACGTCAACGTCAATCGCAATGTGAACGTCAACGTCGACAACCATGGCGGTGGCTACTACCACGGCGGATGGGATGACGATTACCATCCGGTCGCGACGGCCGCGGCCGTCACGGCGGCCGTCGGCGTGACGGCCGCCGTCGTCGGATCGATCGTGCATTCGGTCCCGGCAAACTGCGTGCCTGTGAACTACCGCGGCATGATCTATCAGCAGTGCGGCAACACGTGGTATCAACCTCAGGGGACGCAGTTCATCGTCGTCAACCCGCCTTACTGATGCAAGCGGCAGGTATCCGGGCGAGGGGCGAAAGGCTACGCTACTCCACGTGTCTGGATACTTGCCGACTCGCTGTCGCGGCAAGGGACCTCACTTTGCCCGTCCGACGCGAGTGGCAACCAGAGGACGAACTCGGCACCGCCACCGGATATGAGACCGGCCAGAATGACGGCCCATCCGCACGCGAGCACCGCGTAGGCTTGCGACTCCTTCACGAATTGGACGGCCCCCAGCCTCCGCCGCGCGCCGCACTCAACACGCAGATCAACCACCCCAACTGCCCGAGAACCAGATAGAGCCACATCGCGCGTAACACCGCCACTCGCTCTGCGGACAAGTGCATCGATGCCATCGTCCATGAGCCTTCGCCAAGCAACCGCTCGCGCAGCGATGGGGCACGGGTGCGGGGGTCGAGCCAGATACCGAAAAATGCGCGCGCAAACATCTCATGCCCCTCGCGTGAGCAGGAATTGATTGACGTCGATGCGCCGCTCGTCGAACGCGGCCTCGCAATACTTCAGATAGAGGCGCCAGGTGCGGATAAACGTCTCGTCGAACCCCTGCGCGCGAACCTCGTCGATTCGGGACGAGAATGCGGCGTGCCAGTGATTTAGCGTGCGGGCATAGTCCAGTCCGAATGACATGGTCTCGCTGGCGTGCAAGCCGGACCGGCGCGCCGACGCGACGAAACGCGACACGCTCGGCAACATGCCGCCCGGAAAAATGAACTCCCGAATGAAGTCGCTGGACCCGCGATAGGCCTCGAAAGCCGCATCGGCGATCGTGATCGTCTGGATCAACGCCCGACCGGAAGGACGAAGACGCTCGGCAAGCACATTGAAATATCGTGTCCAGTAGGCCTGACCGACCGCCTCGAACATCTCGATCGACACCACGGCATCGAACTGCCCCTGCACGTCCCGGTAATCCGTGAGCGAGACCGTCGCCAACGGTGACGCACGTGCGTCGGCGATACGCGCCTGTGCAAGGGAGAGCTGTTCATGCGACAAGGTGATGCCGTGGACCGCAATACCCTGGCTTGCCGCGTGCAAGGCAAAACCACCCCAGCCGCAACCGATCTCGAGCACGCGCTGGCCGGGGCGCAGGCCGAGCGTGTCGACGATGTGCTGGTACTTCGCGCGTTGCGCGTCGGCCAGCGAGCGTTGCGCATCACCTTCGAACAATGCGCTCGAATAGGTCCAGGTCGGATCGAGCCACAAGCCGTAAAACCGATTGCCGAGATCGTAATGTGCGTGGATATTGCGCCGGCTGCCCGCGCGCGAATTACGGCGCAAGGCATGCCTAAGACGAAACCAGACCCGGCTCAAGCGCGACCCGACGATGGAACGGTCGATCGTCGACCGATTGCGCAGCGCCAGGCGCAGCAGTGCGGCGATGTCGGACGTATCGATCCACCCCGCAATATAGGCCTCGGCAAAACCGATGTCGCCCGCGCGCATGATCTGCCGACAGGCTCGCCAGTCGCGGATCTGAAGTGTGGCGCCGGGCGTCTCATTGGACTTGCCGAAAACCTGTGTCGAGCCGTCGGGCGCGACGAGCGTCAGATGCCCGACACGAATGCGCTGCAACAGGGCGCAGAAGACTCGAGCGCCAAGCGGAACATTCGTGGGCGGGGTGAAAAGTCGAAGCATCGTCATGATCTGATCTCCTGATCGGACGGCGTGGCAGCGGGTGGCAATTCGCGCTCGCGTCCTGCTCCGCGTATCGGCGTGCCGGGAGGCCGACACGATGGCGACTTGCCATGGAACGGCACCCGCTTGAGCCATAGCCGCAGCGCCTGCCAATGAATTCGAAATACGACGTTCAGCGCATCGAACGGTCCGCGTAGCATGGTCTTCAGCACCCCGGCGCCCGTAAAGGGCTCGGCGCGCATGCCGACGGCGGTTCGCAGCAGCAACCTGCCGTCCACGCGGTAATCGATACCCACCGACCACGACCGGCCATGCCGATTGACGCGAAAGGCATACTCGCCTTCGACCTTGCCAAACGGCGAGACGTGAAACACTTTGCGGCACTCGAGCGCGACATCGCCGCGAATGGCGGTCGCGTCCGGCGCGCATAGCAGGTAGCCGTGATGCTGACCGAAGGTGTTGTTCACGTCCGCGTAGATCGCGCGCAGGTTGCCCTCGCCGTCGTGGCAGTACCAGAAGCTCACGGGGTTGAACGCGTAGCCCGCGATTCGGGGAATGGTTTGCAGCCAGATAGCGCCGTCGGCGCGAATCCCCGACTCCGCGAGACGCTCACGCATCCAGCCATCGAGCGAGCGGCCATCCCTCGGTCCGTAGTCCGTCGACTTCAGGCTCAGAAGACGGTGTCGGTCGGCGGCGAACCACCAACTTGCCAAGGTGTTCATGCGTGCGAGGTCGCACGAGATCTGGAACAGGGGATAGGTGAACCTGTGCCGCACCGGTGACAGACGTTCGTGCATCACGTGCCCTCGAAGCAGCCATGCTGCAGGCGCGGCGCTCGGATCCGTCGGTTTCATAGGGACGCCCATGAGGGGAGGACATCGAAATCCCGGGCCACGCGCAGTGCGGATTTGAGGCCATCCTCGTGAAATCCGTAACCGGTCCAGGCGCCCGCGAACCAGGTCCGTCGACGGCCTTGCAGCGCCGGGAGGTGCGACTGGGCGTCGACCGCGCCGAGATCGAGCAGCGGATGTTCGTAGACGTAGCGGCCGATGACCGTAGACGCCGCAGGCTCGCGCACCGGGTTGAGGGTCACGATCACCGGCGTAGTGAAGGGCAGGGCCTGGAGTTGATTGATGAGGTAGCTCACACAAACCGGATGATCAGACGCCGTTGTCCGGCTCGCATGGCTCACGTAATTCCACGCCGACCACACGCGCCTGCGTCTGGGGAGCAACGTCGGGTCCGTGTGGAGCACGGCAATGTTCGATTGATAGCCCACGGCGCCAAGCACTCGGCGCTCCGCCGGGTCGGCGTCGCCAAGCAACTGCAAACTGGTCGGCGCGTGGCTGGCCATCACCACCGCATCGAAGCGCTCCGCCGCAGCGTTGCCGAACCGGACCGTCACCCCTTCGCCGTCCCGCTCCACGTGCGTCACGGGGGCGCCGAGTCGAACGTCGTCCAGCGTGGCACAGATGCGCCTGACGTACTCGCGACCGCCGCTGGCGACGGTACGCCACTGGGGCCGGTCGCGGATCTGCAGCAGCGCGTGGTTCAGACAGAACCTCAGGAACGTCACCGCGGGGAACCGCAGAATATCGGCGGCGCGGCTCGACCAGATGGCTGCGGCCATCGGCAGCAGATAGTGTTGCTGAAACGGTTGGCCGTAACCATGCACCAGCAGGAGTTCGCCGACAGACTGCCGCTCGCGCGAGGCGCTCTCGAGGTGCCGCTCGGCAGAAGCGTTGAATCGCAGGATGTCGCGCAACATGCCGAGAAAGCTCGGCGAGCACAGATTCCGGCGCTGGGCGAAAACGGTGTTCAGACTGGTCCCGGCCCACTCGAGCGCGCCCCCGCCAACGGACACGGAAAACGACATGTCACTTGCGACGGATCGCACGCCCAGTTCGTCGAAAAGGGCGATGAGGTTAGGATAGGTGCGCTCGTTGAACACAAGAAAGCCAGTATCGACCGGCGCATGCATTCCGTCGAGCTCGACGTCGACGGTATTCGTGTGTCCGCCCGCGTATTGCCCTGCCTCGAAAACCGTCACCCGGTACTTTTGTGCGAGGAAATATGCGCTCGCCAGGCCCGCGATGCCGGCGCCGATCACCGCGACACGTTGGCCGGGAGGCAAAACGATCGTCGTTGGGCTCATAGTGCGATCTCTCTATCAGTGGGGTGGTCGGCGCTCAGTCTTCACGCCCTGGCGTGGCGAAGCCGGGCTGACCCAGCTGTTCCGGCAATTGCGGTACGCGCCGGAAGCGCGATGTGTCGTACCCCATCGCTTCGAGCCGGGTCAGCAGCGATCGGTACGTCGCGTCGTCCATCGTCGGCTCACGTGAAAAAACCCAGCCGAGCGATTTGTCCGGGTAACCAAGCAGCGTGTAGCGGTAATCCGGGTCCACATACAACGTGAGTTGCGAAACGTAGATCGGCCAAAAGAGCCGTACACGCCAGTGACCACCGCCCGTGCCCGGCACGACGCTATCGAGAAACTGATAATGGCTTTCCGCTTGGTCGAATCCGCCTTTGCGACCGTAGAAGTGATCGTCGATGCGTTGGTCTTCGCGCAGCACCCATTCGGCGCGACTCGCGACGAAATCGCGTTCCGCGAAGTAGGGAATGTTGGCGATGACGTACCAGCGGCCCATGTAGCGCGACAAATCTACCGATGCCACCTTGAGGGGGACGTTGGCGAGCGGATTCGGGTTGGGAGGTGCGCCGGAGCAACTGGTCAGCGCCGCGCAGGCGAGTACCGCGACAGCGAACCAGCGTTCGCGTGCAGCCCTTGGCGTGCACAGCGGCACGGCAAAGCGCCTGGCGGCAAGCGGGTGGGGCGGTGGCGAATGGCGAATCATGCCTGGCCTCCTGCGCCCGCGCCTCGCTTTTCGAACAAAAAGTGCCCAACGCCCCACTGCTGGCCGTCCGCGTAACCGAAGAGTTCTGCCACAGCCATGTAGAACATGCGCCAGCGCTGGAGTTGAAGACGCGCCTGCGCGCCGTAGTGCGCCTCGAGGATCGGCAGCACCGTCTCTCTGGAAGCATCGAGTGCGTCGAGCCAGTCGTTGGCCGTGCGCGCGTAGTGCCGCCCGTCCATCCACCAGCGGTCGGCGATGCGCAGGTCCTCCTGGAAATGCAGCAGCAGATCGGCGCTCGGCATGGTGCCGCCGGTGAAGAAATGCCGCGACATCCAGTCGGATCCGTCGCGGTCCTGAAAGTGATAGGCGAGATGGCGATGCGCGAAGATATGCACGAACAGCATTCCACGATCGTTCAGCCAGCCCGCGATCTTTTTCATCAGCGCACCGTAGTTCTTCATGTGTTCGAACATCTCGATCGACAGGACCCGGTCGAATTGCGCGGGGACGTCGTCGGTAAAGTCGAAGTCGGCCACGTTGCCCGTGACGATCCGAAGGTTGCGCAGCCCCCGCTTCGCGGCGCACGCTTCGATGAATCGGCGTTGACCGTAAACGTTCGATAGCCCGACGATTTGCGCCCCGGGGTATCGCGCCGCCAGCCAGAGGGCGAGCGATCCCCATCCACAACCGAGATCCAGAATGCGCTGGCCGTCGGCGAGCTGTGCCCGCTCGGCATAGCGCGTCAACATGGCCTGCTCGGCCTGCGCGAGCGATGTCGACTCGCTTTCGTAATAGCAACACGAGTACTTCATCGCGGGTCCCAGGTGGGCGAGGAAGAACTCGCTCGGCACCTCGTAATGCTGGGCATTGGCCTCGTGGGACGCGATCGCGATGGGGCTCGAACGCAATTCCTTTACAAGGTCGGACAGTGCCGACATGCCACGCTCGACATGCTGCGCATGTTCCTGCTTCAGTCGTTGCCGCATGAGTTGACGCATTCCGGCACGTAGCAGCGCGTCAGGTACCAGGCCCGATTCGCAGAGCCGAACGAGTCCCGATTCTTCGATCGTGCCGGTGCTGGCCGAGGGTGGCCGCGTAAGGGAGACAGTCATTGTGTCGAACTCCAGGGTTGCGAAATGTCCGTCATGACGATGTCGTCCGACGAGCGGGTTTCGGTGGCCAGGGGACCAGCGCGCTAGTGGATTGCATGTATTCGCGGTAAGCCGGGCGCGTGGCCATCAAGTGCGCCTCCAGCAGCGGGATACCCGAGACCTTCAACAGCAGCCATGCCATGAACAGTGGGGGGAAGAGGGTCACCCAGCCCCACGGCATCGCAATGCAGAGCGCGGCATAGCTGCACCAATGCAGGCACTCGAAGAAATAGTTGGGATGACGTGAATATCGCCACAAGCCCTTGCGGCAGACCTGTGCACGATGCGTGGGATCGCTGCCGAAGTCGCGCAACTGGCGATCGGCGCTTGCTTCCCCGACGACCGCGCAAGCCCAAATGAGCACTGCGGCGATCACACTCGGTGACGATGCAGCCTGCGCGCTAAACGAAGGCAAGAAGAACGCGACCGCAAGCAACATTGCGATCACGCCCTGGAACTGGAAGAACCAGAACATGTTGCGGTCGGCCTTCGCTCCCCATCGCTCGCGGAAGACCCGGTAGCGCGCGTCTTCCACCTTGCCCCAATTGCGCCGCCACAGATGCAGGGAGAGACGTGCGCCCCACAACCCACCGGCGACGCCGACGAAAATCCGGTTGAGCGCGTTCCCGGTGCCCTGAGTCGCCACGAAGATTGCCGCCAGACTCAGGGCAGCAGCCCAGATAGGGTCAACCATGCAAGCGTTTTTCGTACGCTTTTGCAGCACCCACGCCAGAGCGAAGGCGAAAATCATCCCGCAGAAGGTCATCACGACAGTCGATCGCATTGGGGACCTGCCAGGCAATTAAGGGTTGTGCAGACGTGTTGTGACGTATACGAAGATCGGAGGCTGCCGGATGCACCTTCAATGAAAAAAATTGCGGAAATGAATTGCGAAGCACACGCAGGCGGGCGGGCAGGGTGCATCCGGAATGTCGTGGCATGCGTATCTGTAACGGATTCCCCATCGGCGAAACGCCATCAAGCGACGTAGCCATCGAAGGCCATGCGCGTTCGGGTCGTCTGTCAGGCGGGGAACTGCTGAAAGCGGTGAAAACCGAACGGCGTGATCCGCGTGGATTGCTGCCGTAAGGACACATGAAAGAAAGGTGGGCCGAGGGGGCTACTTCCGGCTACCGGGCGATGAAGCACTTTATCGCCCGGAGTCAACCAGTGGAGGAATGGACCGTCGCTCCTTGCCAAAAACTTCGCCATGCGCTATGCCAAAAATTCACTTTTCCAACATCCTTTCGGCTGTGTCCGCCGGTGTGACGCTTTGTGCGTGTTCCCCGATCAATGTGATCAATGCGCTAACGCCCGGCACGACGTATCGATCCGTCACCGATGTGGCCTATGGCGACTTGGGGCGGCAGCGACTCGATGTCTATGTGCCCACGCGCGCAGGGGTGGCTGATGCTGGCATGCCCGTCGTCGTATTCTTTTACGGTGGCAGTTGGCAAGGCGGAGACCGTGCGGAATATCGCTTCGTCGGTGAAGCCCTGGCCTCACAGGGTTTTCTCGCAATCCTGCCGGACTATCGGACATTTCCCGAGGTCACGTTTCCGGCGTTCATGGAAGACGCGGCAGGGGCGGTGAGATGGGGGGCCGACCACGCCGGAGACTTTGGTGGCGATCCCGGTCGCCTGTTTCTCATGGGACATTCGGCGGGCGCGCAAATCGTGACCTTGCTGGCGACCGACGAACGATACCTTCTTGGCGTCAGCCTTTCGACCTGCGCCGTCTCGGGTGTCGTCGGGCTGGCCGGTCCTTACGACTTCTTGCCGCTGCAAAGTGCGACGCTTCGCTGGGTCTTCCCTGTGCTTGTGCGTGAGGCGAGCCAACCGATCCGATTCGTGACGGGGCGCGAGCCGCCGATGTTCCTTGGGGTAGGGGACACGGACCTCATTGTCGAGCCGGGGAACACCGATCGTTTCGCGCAACGGCTACAAGAGACGGGGGTCCGGGTGGACATCCGGCATTACGACCTTGGACACGCGCTGATGCTGGGCGCGATCAGCACACCGTTGCGCCGATTTTTTCCGGTGCTGAGCGATATTGCCAATTTCGTGGACGGCGAACCACAGCGCGCCACGCGTGTGGCCTGCGCACAGGGCACCGCCGGCGAAATTTCACCGATACAGCCGATGCCATAGATCGCGCATCGGCGAATCCGTCGGTCAAGGCGACGCCATGTCTTGCTTTGGCGATATACCGAATTTTCTCGTGTAGTCGCGGCTAAACTGCGCAGGACTTTCATAGCCCACCTCGAAGGCCAGCCCAGCGTCTCGTCCCCACCTTTTGACGGCGAAGCACGAGGCCGTTGACGTCGCCGCATCAAGCGAAAACGTAGCGCCAGCCTGGGTATCGGGGCAGGGTAGACAAAGCCGGGTGGGGTGCGGCAGCAATGGAATTCTGCCCCTGCCAACTTATCACGTCCGGCCGACGAGCCTCGACACCAGATGACCGGCAGACGAGGCGTTCATCTTCATTCGGAGGCGCGACACATCGGACGTTCAATGGCTCAGGATTGCACCGGCTATGACCTTAAAAATCCGCTCGGCACGAGACGCGTGCGACGACTGCTCGCGCAGCCAGGCCAGTGCCGCGATGATATCGAACAGTTCCGCTCCGCTTAAATCGGCACGCGCTTTCCCGTCGGCCTGAGCTCGGGCCAGAAGCGACGCGCCAGCACTGCGCAACGTGACACATGACGCATGTAGCGCGGAATCCGAGTCCTCAATCGCCCCCATCATCGGCGCGATGATGCCGCGATGCTCATGCGTGAAAGCAATGATCTCTTTCAGCCATGACACCAACGCTTGATCGGAGGGCATCGACGCTTCAAGACTTTTGGCTCGCTCGGCCAGCGCGCCGAAGCTTGAGCGCAACAATGCCTCGAGCAAAGCCTCACGCGTCGGAAAGTGGCGATAAAGCGTGCCGAGTCCGACTTCGGCTCGCCGGGCAATATCCCGCATCGCGGCTTCCGCTCCGTGCTCGGCAAACACCTCGCGAGCGATCGTCAGCAGGTGGTCGTAGTTTTTTCGGGCATCAGCTCGCATTCGTTTCCTTGACAAACGGAACAGTGCTCCATATATTCGGAGCACTGTTCCGAAACAATAGCCGATTTTGGCTTCAGGAGAAAGCGATGTTGCCCAAAATGATGAAGGCCGTTCAACAACACGAGTTTGGCGGCCCGGACGTCCTGCGTTACGAAGATGCACCGATGCCGGTGCTAAGAGGAGGCGAAGTCCTTGTGCGCGTGCATGCGGTCGGTATCAATCCACCAGATTGGTACCTTCGCGACGGATACAAGATGCTGCCGCCCGAGTGGCAGCCAAAGGTCGCGTTTCCGCTCGTCCTTGGAACGGATATCTCGGGGGTGATCGAGGCGGTCGCCGAGGACGTCGAAGGCTTTTCCATCGGCGACGAGGTGTACGCGATGGTGAGGTTCCCCACGGGTCTCGCCGGGAATAGCAGAGGCTATGCGCAATACGTCAGTGTGCCGGCGGAGGAGATAGCACTCAAGCCAGACCGCGTCGACCATGTTCACGCTGCGAGTGCGCCTATGTCGTTGCTCACTGCATGGCAGTTCCTCGTCGATCTCGGTCACGACGAACCCAATCCGTTGCAGTCGAACACGCATGTCCCGGTTGCGCTTGATGGCAAAACCGTACTTGTGAACGGCGCAGCGGGGGGCGTTGGTCATTTCGCCGTGCAAGTCGCCAAGCTGAAGGGCGCGCGAGTGATTGCGGTCGCGTCCGGCAGGCACGAAACACTGCTGCGCGACCTTGGCGCAGACGACATATTCGACTACACCAAGACCGCACCCGAAGATGTGTTTCGCGATCTGGATCTCGTCGTTGATGCCGTTGGCGGCCCGGCCACCGAGCGTTTCCTGCGTACGATCAAGCGCGGCGGTGCCCTGTTCCCCGTCTTTCCTCTAGGATTTTCCGGAACCGAAGAGGCGAACCAGCGCGCCGTGACGGTTTCGGCAACTCAGGTCCGCTCGAATGGTGCACAGCTTGCGGAACTGGGCCGCTTACTCAGCACAGGCGCGATTCGTCCTGTGATCGACAGCACTTATCCCCTTGCGAACGCCAATGAAGCGCATGCGCGAGCAGCTCGCGGGCATATCCAAGGCAAGCTCGTACTGGAAGCGAGTCGATGAAAAGCGCAGTCGACCGCCTGCCAACAGGTCTTCCAACGATCAGAACCTAGCCACCATGACGACGATAAAGAATGCCATTGAAGACCTGATCAACAACTCGGGGCTGACAACGACTGAAGCCATCGAACGACATTTCGATCCCAGCTTCCGTCAACGAGTCAACGGCGAATGGATTGAATACTCTGTGTTTCAGGCGCGCATGGACCGCCTTCGCAGCATCGTTGAACGGGTCACAATCACCGTGCGTGACGAGCTTGTCAACGGCAACTGCTATGCAGAGCGCCACATAATCGATTTGCGCATGCGCGATGGAGAGCGTCTGCTTCATGAGGTATACCTCTTCGCGCAGCGCGGCCAGGACGGCCGTTTTCGCCAGATCGAGGAAATGACTCTGGCGCTACCGACGCAAGCAGGGACGTGCGATCAAGAACTCAGATGAAGTCATGCACGCATGTCGCATCCGACTAAGATTGCAGCAAGCGGTGCGGTTTACGGCCCCTCAAAGACCCCGCTCGGCGAGCCAGACACTGATGCATTCTGCCAATTGCTCGTGGTTGTCTTCGATCATCATCATGTGACCATTACCCTTGATTCCAACGTCGGGCAGCCAACAAAAGTCCGCTCCCAGGAATTCGGCGAGCGCTCCGTCGAGTTCCTTCGGATGGCGCGGGTCCCGATCGCCTGTGATGACAAGAACAGGAATGCTCTTGAGTCGCTCAACATGCGTCAGGCGCAGGGCGCTTCCCCCGATGTTGAAGCGCTCGTTGAGGATGCGCGGGCTCTCGGGTCCAATGGAGCGGGCGTAGGCTTCAAATGCCTCTTGCGGAAAGCGCGGGCTATTTGCCCAGAACTGCCTGATGAACGCCCGGTCCACAAACGCGGGACGGTCGATCGGTGCATAAACGGGATGACCGCCTGTGTCGTCATCGGAAGATGTGCCGGCGCAAGCCGGAAGCGCCGGAATGAGGTTCGCAGGTGCGCCTGGCGCAATGCCGACCACCGCGACGACAAACGCCCGGTAGTTCTCGGCTACCCACCAGGCGATAGGGCCACCAGCCGAATGCGCAAACACGATTGCCGGGCCGATCTCCTGCAACAGGGCTCCTAAAGACCGTCCGACGTCCATCATCGACAATTGCAAGAAGGCCGGGGTGCTCGGCGAGCGGCCATGGCCAGGCCAATCCACTACGTACACGTCATGGCCACGGCGGGCGTAGAACGTTGCCCACCCCTCGCGCCCATCGGGCGTTGCGAGGAAGGCGGTGCCATTATGAAAGCCACCATGCAGCATGACGATGGGGAGCTTGCGCGCGTCGGATGCGGCAGCTACGACATCGGTGTACACCGGGTGTTCCGCCGTCCCGGAATATAGGTATGTCCGTTTCATCGTCCCCATCTTCCTTTTTGCGTATTTACGCACCGGAGTATAGATTTATATAGTTCCATATGGAACCATATAAGGCATCGGGTTTTCCTTTAGGATGAGGCGCACTCAACGCTGCTACGCCATGAATCAGCCGCTTAGTGAAATTCTTGACGGGGTGACGATCCCGTTCGCATACAAATTGGGGTACCTGATCAACGCCTACCGGGAGCCGTCATTTCGGGCCATTGAGGCTGCGCACGGCCTGACGCGCCCTGAGATCCTTTCGCTCATATTTCTGTACTTCAGAGACGGGGTCTCTGCCGCAGACATCTGCGACTTTTCCGGTCACTTGAAGAACAACGTCAGCCGCGCCGTCACGGCGCTTGAAGCCAAAGGCCTCATTCGCCGTCAGGTGGACTCGAAGGATCAACGAAGATTAGTCATCTACATCACCGCGAAGGGGCGGCGGCTGCATGACGCGTTCATGCCGGCACTGGCGCGGCGAGAGGAGGACATGATGGCGTGCTTATCATTTTCCGAGCTACGGACTTTCGAGGACCTGTTGCGCAAGCTGTGCGCTCACGGACCGACGTGGAGTGGAACGAAGCACTGGCTGCCGTAACGTGCATTTGCGCTGGACGAGCGTTCTGCACTCAGACCTGCGGACGAAGACTTGAATGCCACCTATGCTTGGGCGCTGGAGTTGGATGCTGCCCACGCCCCTCATTTAACATAATGTACATTATGCGAACATAGCATGTAAGTCCAAAGTTCAAATGTCGTGTTTGCGCTAAATTGAAATGTCGTGTTTGAAGGTTCAAGCTGGTGGCCGGCATTGCTTGAGGAGCGCCGGCCATGAACGCATCTGGGACGATCACCATGTCGATGACCGAGCTGGATCGGTTGAAGGTCGTACAGGCCGTTTGTGAGCGGCGTCTGAAGCCTGGCCAGGCGGCGAACCGGCTCGGGTTAAGCGTGCGTCAGATAGAGCGTCTCGTGCACCGCTACCGGGCCGCAGGCATCGCTGGCTTGGTCTGCGGCAAGCGAGGTCGGGCGAGCAACCACCGATTGCCCGACGGTGTAGCACGACGCGCAGTGGTCATCGTTCGGGAGCGATACGCCGATTTTGGTCCAACGTTGGCTTGCGAAAAGCTTCGGGAATGCCATGGCATCTGTCTGTCGGTCGAGACCGTGCGCACGCTGATGATGGCTGCCGGTCTGTGGATTCCTCGCAAACAGCGCGCGCCCAAGGTCCACCAGCCACGCAACCGACGCGCGTGCCTCGGCGAGCTGATCCAGATTGACGGCAGCGATCATCGGTGGTTCGAGGAGCGGGCGCCGGCGTGCACGTTGCTGGTGTTCATCGATGACGCGACGGGCCGTCTGATGACGCTGCACTTCACGCAGACGGAGTCGACGTTTAGCTATTTTGAAGCGCTGCGAAAGTATCTGACGGCCCACGGCAAGCCCGTAGCGCTGTACAGCGACAAGTTCAGCGTGTTCTACGTCAAAGATCGTCAAAGCGTAGCCGGCAAAGGCGTGACGCAGTTTGGGCGGGCGGCCTACGAGCTCAATGTCGAGACGTTTTGCGCCAACACGAGCCAGGCCAAGGGACGTGTCGAGCGTACGCACAAGACGTTACAGGACCGACTCGTCAAGGAGATGAGGCTGCGCGGGATCAGCACGATGGAGGCGGTCAACGCCTTCATGAACCGCCCCGGATTTTGTGGAGATACCGTCTTGCCCGTCAAGCGATTGCGACGTAGTTCGCCCGATAAGGCTGTCGTGTCTTCAGAACGCCGAAACACAGATGCACAAGCTTACGCATTGCAGCGCCGAGTATAGACATGGTGGATTTGCCACGCGCTGCCAAGCGTTCACACAATGCCTTGATGTGGGGGTTATAGCGTTTAGCGACGACGGCCGCCATGTAGAGAGTTGCCCGTACCTTGGGCGGCCCGGCCTTCGATAAACGTGAAGGGCCCTGGATCGACGATCCCGACTGCCTCTGCACCGGCACCAGGCCGAGATACGCCGCAAGTTGTTCTGCAGAATCGAAGTGGCGCGCGTGCATGATGGCAAGCAGCGTGCGGCCTACCTGAGGGCCAACTGCCGGGATACTTTGCAGCAGCATCAAGTTTGCTTTAAGGCCCGGATGGGCAGCAATGTGATCATCGATCTCGCGTTGCAGGCTGGCTAAATGGCGCTCCAAAAACTCGATCGTCTCGAGAATCGAATGCAGGACTAGCGCCGTCGGAAATTTTCAAGCTAGTTGTCGCCTCCACGAATAAATTTCAGGCGGCCTTTCTCTCCTGACTACGGCGCTGTGCGGCGACGTCCTGGTGGTCGATGCGATCCGGGTTCAGGTGCACAGCATCGACGCGCTGCCAGTTGCGCGTGCGGCCTTTCCAGCGCAGCGGGTGGCGTTGCCGGGCGGCCTCATAAAGCGCTGCTCGTCGATCCAAAATGGTCTGGTCGAGATTGGCATGGCGCTGCGCCGGCGTCACGAACCGGATCGCGCTGTGACGGTGCTCTTCGTTATACCAGCGCACCAGCGCGCCCACCCAGGTGCGTGCGGCGAGCAGGGTGTCAAATGCCCTCAGCGGGTAAGTCGGCCGGTACTTTAGGGTCTTGAACAACGATTCAGAATAAGGGTTGTCGTTGCTCACGCCCGGGCGGCTGAGCGAGTGCATGACGCCCAGCGTCTGGAGGGTGGCGAGCATCGTCGCACCTTTCATCGGGCCGCCGTTATCCGAATGCAGAATCACCTGGTCGGGTGGTATCGCTTCGCGCGCACACAGGTCCTTGAGCACTTCACTGGCCAGTGCGCTGCTTTCCTGCGCATAGACCTGCCAACCAACGATCTTTCGGCTGAACACGTCCAGAAACAGGTACAGATAAAAATACTGCCCGCGAACCGTGCTCGGCAGATAGGTGATGTCCCAGCTGTACAACTGGTTCGGCGCACGCGCGCACACCGCACGGGGCTTGCTATGGGCCTGGGCCGGCCGTTCGCTGCGCCGGTGGGCGAGTTGCTTCTCGGCCTTCAGGACCCGGTAGAAAGTCGATTCCGAGGCAATATAGCGTTGCTGATCTGCCAAGCGCGGCACGATCTGGCTGGGCGGCAGATGACCCAATTCGGCCGAGTTCGCCACCGCCAGAAGCTCGGCGCGCTCCTCGGCGCTAAGCTTATGGCGCGGCTCGTGGTGTCGTAATGTGCGCCGGTCCACTGCGTCAGGTTCGCCGCGCTGCCAGCGCTGAACGGTGCGGGCACTGAGCCCCAGAATGACGCACGCGCGTGCTTGGCGAGCCCCGGCCCGAGTCGCCTCGGTGATCAGACCAATCAATACTTTGCGCTGCTCAGACGACGTCATTCGGCCTCGTCCCCGAGCAGCGCACGGTACTTTTTTTGCAGCACCAGTAGCGCCGCAGCCTCAGCCAGCGCCTTCTCCTTGCGCTTCAACTCGCGCTGCAGTTCAACATTGGCCTGCTTCAGAACCCGCACCTCTTGGGCGCTTTCGCGCCAGCTATCACCGTTTCTGCCCGCGGCACAGAACTGCGCTCGCCACTGCGCGAGATGATGCGCAAACAAGCCGCGCTCCCGGCACCAGCCATGCAAGGCTTCGTCGACCAGACCATGGCTCTCCTGCAAGGCCATTAGCCGTTCCTCCAGCGACCAATCTTCCGGTCGTTTTGCGTGTGCAGAGCCCGAGCTCCGATTCGCGGCAGCGGCGCCTCTCATCCATTTCCTCAATGTCAGTACGTTCACGTTCAATTCGTCGGCCACCGCGCCAACCGTGCGGCTCCCACGCCGCAGGACCTTCGACAGCGCTTGCTCCTTGAACTCGACAGAATACGTTTGTTTCACTTTCAACTTACACCTCTGACGCTACTTAATAAGGAAGTTCAGAGGCGACAACTAGTATGACGCCGGGGGCCGTTGGAGCCGTGATTTCCGCTTTCTCATGCCGGTTGCGCTCACGCTGAAGATCTTGTGCAAGCGCTTCACGGCGCGCCATCAGTGCTTGAAGTATGCGAGCCTCGGGCGCTGGAGGACTCCAGCGCATTGGCTGTGCGTGCATCGCAAAGCGCGCTAACACGTGGCTGTCTACCATGTCGTTCTTCGTGCGCACGCCCATTCCCGTCGCAAAAGCACGCACCTGCGCAGGATTAACGACAGACACGGAGAGCCCGGCATCGTGCAGGCCACACGCGGCCATCTCGTGATAGACGCCGGTACCTTCGAGCGCGACATGTACGTGGCTCGGCTCGGTGTGTCTCTTGCCCAACCAGCCCAACAGATCGGTTAGGCCGGCGCGGCTATTGGCAACAACCTTCGTACTACGCTTGCCGTTTGTCATGTCCAGCAGGCAGCAATCCAGCTTGGCTTTGGCAACATCAATACCGAGGTAGAACATCAATTTGATCCTTAATCGAGGAATCAATACCAACTCACCCACTTGCCTTGTACATACAGGGTCCACGCCCTTGGCTACCGTTCCCCCCGGCGTCATACTAGTTGTCGCCTCTGAACTTCCTTATTAAGTAGCGTCAGAGGTGTAAGTTGAAAGTGAAACAAACGTATTCTGTCGAGTTCAAGGAGCAAGCGCTGTCGAAGGTCCTGCGGCGTGGGAGCCGCACGGTTGGCGCGGTGGCCGACGAATTGAACGTGAACGTACTGACATTGAGGAAATGGATGAGAGGCGCCGCTGCCGCGAATCGGAGCTCGGGCTCTGCACACGCAAAACGACCGGAAGATTGGTCGCTGGAGGAACGGCTAATGGCCTTGCAGGAGAGCCATGGTCTGGTCGACGAAGCCTTGCATGGCTGGTGCCGGGAGCGCGGCTTGTTTGCGCATCATCTCGCGCAGTGGCGAGCGCAGTTCTGTGCCGCGGGCAGAAACGGTGATAGCCGGCGCGAAAGCGCCCAAGAGGTGCGGGTTCTGAAGCAGGCCAATGTTGAACTGCAGCGCGAGTTGAAGCGCAAGGAGAAGGCGCTGGCTGAGGCTGCGGCGCTACTGGTGCTGCAAAAAAAGTACCGTGCGCTGCTCGGGGACGAGGCCGAATGACGTCGTCTGAGCAGCGCAAAGTATTGATTGGTCTGATCACCGAGGCGACTCGGGCCGGGGCTCGCCAAGCACGCGCGTGCGTCATTCTGGGGCTCAGTGCCCGCACCGTTCAGCGCTGGCAGCGCGGCGAACCTGACGCAGTGGACCGGCGCACATTACGACACCACGAGCCGCGCCATAAGCTTAGCGCCGAGGAGCGCGCCGAGCTTCTGGCGGTGGCGAACTCGGCCGAATTGGGTCATCTGCCGCCCAGCCAGATCGTGCCGCGCTTGGCAGATCAGCAACGCTATATTGCCTCGGAATCGACTTTCTACCGGGTCCTGAAGGCCGAGAAGCAACTCGCCCACCGGCGCAGCGAACGGCCGGCCCAGGCCCATAGCAAGCCCCGTGCGGTGTGCGCGCGTGCGCCGAACCAGTTGTACAGCTGGGACATCACCTATCTGCCGAGCACGGTTCGCGGGCAGTATTTTTATCTGTACCTGTTTCTGGACGTGTTCAGCCGAAAGATCGTTGGTTGGCAGGTCTATGCGCAGGAAAGCAGCGCACTGGCCAGTGAAGTGCTCAAGGACCTGTGTGCGCGCGAAGCGATACCACCCGACCAGGTGATTCTGCATTCGGATAACGGCGGCCCGATGAAAGGTGCGACGATGCTCGCCACCCTCCAGACGCTGGGCGTCATGCACTCGCTCAGCCGCCCGGGCGTGAGCAACGACAACCCTTATTCTGAATCGTTGTTCAAGACCCTAAAGTACCGGCCGACTTACCCGCTGAGGGCATTTGACACCCTGCTCGCCGCACGCACCTGGGTGGGCGCGCTGGTGCGCTGGTATAACGAAGAGCACCGTCACAGCGCGATCCGGTTCGTGACGCCGGCGCAGCGCCATGCCAATCTCGACCAGACCATTTTGGATCGACGAGCAGCGCTTTATGAGGCCGCCCGGCAACGCCACCCGCTGCGCTGGAAAGGCCGCACGCGCAACTGGCAGCGCGTCGATGCTGTGCACCTGAACCCGGATCGCATCGACCACCAGGACGTCGCCGCACAGCGCCGTAGTCAGGAGAGAAAGGCCGCCTGAAATTTATTCGTGGAGGCGACAACTAGCTTGAAAATTTCCGGTTCAGTGTCTGTGCTGGTGAGGGCGAGGCGAAGGGCATTATCTCCACAGCAAGGTCCAAGCCTTCAGGCTCCAAACATGCTCACTTCACCTCATGTGACGGTAGCTAACCATCACGAAGACGAAGATACAAGGCTCCAACTCTTGAGAGAATGGAGCCATGAACAAGAGATCGAGCAAGTTTTCCCCGGAAGTCCGGGAGCGCGCAGTGCGCCTGGTGCGCGAGCAGCGTAGCGAGCATCCGTCGCTGTGGGCGGCGGTCGAGTCGATTGCGCCGATGATCGGCTGCACGCCGCAAACGCTGAACGATTGGGTCAAGCGCGACAAGATCGATAACGGCGAACGTGCCGGCCTGAGCGCGAGCGAGCGTGATCGCCTGAAGGCGCTGGAGCGCGAGAACAAGGAATTGCGCAAGACCAACGAGATTCTCAAACTGGCCAGCGCGTTTTTCGCCCAGGCGGAGCTCGACCGCCGTATCAAGTCCTGAAAGCCTTCATCGATCAGCATCGCGACACCTTCGGGGTCGAGTCGATCTGCAAGGTTTTGCGGATTGCCCCGTCGGGTTACTGGCGCCATGCTGCCCAGCTTCGCGATCCATCCAAGCGCTGCGCCCGAGTCAAGCGTGACGACGTGCTGTGCCCGGAAATCCAGCGTGTCTGGCACGCCAACATGCGGGTCTACGGCGCAGACAAGGTCTGGAGGCAGATGAACCGGGAGCAAATTCGGGTGGCCCGCTGCACGGTCGAGCGACTGATGCAGCGGCTGGGATTGCAAGGCGCGGTGCGCGGCAAACGGGTTCGCACAACGATTCCCGATGTCTCGGCACCTCGCCCGCTGGACCGGGTCAATCGCCAATTCAAAGCCGACCGGCCGAATCAGCTCTGGGTTTCCGATTTCACCTACGTTTCGACGTGGCAGGGCTGGCTGTACGTGGCGTTCGTCATCGACGTGTTTGCACGACGCATCGTTGGCTGGCGGGTGAGTCGTACCATGCGCACCGACTTCGTACTCGATGCGCTTGAACAAGCGCTGTATGCCCGCCAACCGGGCGACGACGGGACGCTGATCCATCACTCCGACAGTAAGAATACGGGTATCAGATGTTTCCGGGCTTCTCGCGGCTTTCAATGAGGGCTGTCCGGCGACTTTTGGTGCCGTAAAGCGTTCCGGGCGACCTGACCCACATTCCGATCGACGTAGTGTCTTTCCCCTGACCTGTCGATCGTCCGGAACCGCCGAGCGGCGAGGTTTCGCCTCGTCGATACGTGTGACTCAAGAAGGGCCTGACGCTCTGTCGCTTTACTGTCTTGTCCAGGTACTCGATGCCGGTGAAATCGCCTCAATCTCATCGGCAACCGGAGCAAGGCTCATGAAAGAAGAACCGGCTATTTCTGGATATCGCAACGTTGTGGGCGGCGTGGATACCCATAAGGACGTGCATGTTGCAGCTGTCGTTGACGAACACGATCGTCTGCTCGGCAGTGAATGCTTCCCTACCACGCGGCATGGCTACAAACAGATGCTGCTCTGGATGCGCTCATTCGGAGAGCTTGCCCGGGTTGGCGTCGAATGCACCGGCTCCTACGGAGCGGGCTTGCTTCGCTACCTTCAACTGGCCCACGTAACGGTGCTTGAGGTCACGGCACCCGACAGGAGCGACCGGCGCAAACGCGGCAAGGACGACACGCTGGACGCTTGCAACGCGGCGCATGCTGCCTTTGCTGGTGTGCGTACAGTCACGCCCAAGACACGCGACGGCATGATTGAATCGCTGCGCGTTCTGAAAGTCTGCCGGAAGACCGCCATCTCCGCGAGGCGCGTTGCATTGCAACTAATTCACAGTACCATCATCAGCGCGCCTGACGAGTTACGCGAATCGCTGCGCAAGATGACACGGATGCAGCTTATTCGAACATTGGCCGCGTGGCGTCCCGATCTGTCTGACTATCGGAGCCTGATCTCTGCCAACCGGATTGCATTAAAATCACTGGGGCGTCGGTATCTCGAGTTGCACGACGAGATCGCCGACCTCGATGTCATGATCGCGGCTCTGGTCGATGAACTCGCCCCCGATCTGGTCTCCCGGTATTCAATTGGCTATGAGTCCGCTTCGCAACTGCTACTGACCGCTGGCGACAACAGCGACCGGCTTCAGTCAGAGGCCAGCTTCGCCGCCCTCTGTGGAGTGAGTCCCGTCCCGGCGTCTTCTGGCAAGGTGACACGACATCGACTGAATCGCGGTGGAGATCGCGCGGCCAACAGCGCCCTGCACATTATCGCCATCGGTCGATTGCGAACCGACGATCGCACAAAAGCCTATGTCGCCAAACGCGTCAGCGAGGGCCACTCAAAGCTTGAAGCGATTCGATGCCTCAAGCGCTATATCGCACGAGAGGTCTTCTACGCCATCCGGCAACGTTACCGCCAGATCGCGCAGACCCAATTTACCTCTTGACCTTTAGAAGGGCGTCAGGGGATCGCAATATGTTTCCATTCGGTACACCGAGCGACTTGCCCAAGCGGGCATTGAGCCATCGGTCGGCAGCCGCGGCGACAGCTATGACAACGCCCTGGCGGAAACGATCAACGGTCTATACAAAACGGAACTGATTCACCGGCGAGCGCCTTGGAAAACGAAGGAATCCGTCGAGCTCGCCACCCTGGAATGGGTAGCCTGGTACAACCATCATCGGCTGATGGAACCGCTGGGCTATATCCCGCCAGCCGAGGCTGAGGCAAACTACTACAGGCAACTCAGAAATACTGCTGAAGCGCCTGCGTTAACTTAAACCAACCGGCCTCCTCGAAAGCCGGGGCGATTCATCATGCATCTGGAGTTGATCTTTACCTGGCGCGAGCCGCGGTGCGTGTCAAAGAGCCTCACGCTTCAATATGACAAGAAGCTGTATCTTCTGACGGAAACGCCAGAGGCTCGCAAACTGGCGGGCCACTACATTGACGTCTACCAATACCCGGATGGCCGTATTGAGCCGCGGGCCAAAGGCGTTGCCCTCCCCTTCATCCTCTACGATCGGCTCTCTGAGGTCGATCAAGGCGCGATCGTGGATAACAAGCGCCTCGGGCATGTGCTGCAGCTTGCCCAGTTAGTACAGGAGAAGCGTGACAATCGGCGGTCCCAGTCTTTGCCGGGGTCGGTCAATGACGAGACGCCTCGCAAACGCGGTCGGCCGCCGGGCAGGAAGTCTCAACGCAGCATGGGGGAGGATGACGTTTTGGAGGCATTGCAACGCTTGCAAAAGCGAGCTTGGCCGCTGGTGGACAGCGCCGACTAAGTCAAAGAGTTGAGAGCACGTAGGTCATGTACAAGCGGACATTTGAACGTAGCCGTAAACTGGACATTTGAAAATAGCCTAGACCTGACATTTGAAAATAGCCTAGACCTCTCAGAGTCCAAAACGGCGCTCAGACGCAGTTCAAGTCGCCCATCCCAGCAAATAGATCGCAACCCCCGCCGCACAACACACGACAAGCGTCGTGATCATTCCTGCCTTCAGACGAAACAACATAAACGTCGCGACGGTAGCGAGTAACAGCGACCACGGGTCAAGGCTCGCGAGATACGGCACCTGAAGCGTGAGACCGTAGGCGTGCCGCACGTCGACCTTCGCAAACAAGGTGTGCAACGCGAACCAGATGGCGAGATTGAGAATGACGCCAACCACCGCTGCCGTGATTGTCGATAGCGTGGCGCTGAGCGCTTTGTTAGTGCGCAAAGCCTCCATGTACGGCGCACCCACGAAAATCAGCAGGAAGGACGGCGCGAAAGTCGCCCACTTGGCGGTGATGCCGCCGAGCGTGCCTGCAAGCACGGGATCCAGCGCCCCCGGTTGACGATAGGCCGCCATGAAACCCACGAACTGCACCACGCTGATGAGCGGCCCCGGCGTGGTTTCCGCCATACCCAAGCCCGCCAGCATCTCGCCGGGCGCGAGCCAATGAAAGTGCTCTACGGCCTGCTGTGCGACGTAGGACAGAATCGCGTACGCGCCGCCAAACGTAACCACCGCCATCTTGCTGAAGAACGCAGCAATGTGCGTATAGACGTTTTCGCCCCCGAGTGTGAGGTACAGGACGACCAATGGCCCCAGCCAGATCGTCAGGCTGATCGCAGCGATCCGGAGCGCTCGCGTATGCGACGGCCTGACGTGCTCCGGAACCTCGACGGCAAACGCTGCGTCGATGGCAGCCGGCGGCCCGTCGTCCTGCGCGCCTGCGCCATGCCCTGCACCGACCTTGATCCCCTTCCACCCCAACGCATTGCCAGCGAGGCCAATGACTGCGGCAGCCGCAATGATTAGCGGAAAAGGTACGCCGACGAAGAAGATGGCGATGAACGAAAGTGCAGCCACACCGACCATCGTGCGAGTCTTCAATGCGCGGCGGCCGACGCGTTGCACGGCCTCCAGTACGACAGCCAGCACTGCCGCCTTCAAACCAAAGAAAAGCGCCTGTACGATCCCGACATTGCCGTAACTGGCATAGATCCAACTCAATACGCCCAAGGCAAGCAGCCCGGGCAAAATAAACAGAAGGCCCGCAACCAGACCACCGCGTGTCCGATGCAGCAGCCACCCTACATAAACCACAAGCTTGTGTGCCTCCGGCCCGGGGACCAGCGTGCAATAGTTCAACGCGTGCAGAAAGCGCGTCTCGCTGATCCAACGCTTTTCTTCGACCAGGATGCGATGCATCACCGCAATCTGCCCCGCCGGGCCACCGAAACTCAGTGCTGCAACGCGTACCCACACCCAAAACGCGTCGCGAAACGAGACCCCGTGGCGCTCATGCGCGGGCACGTCCGCAATAGGTGAAGTGGATGATTTGGTCGGATCCATCGCCTGCGTTTCCATCGGTTTTTCCCGGCGTCGATAATCGTTGTACGCTTCCTGCTCAGCTAAGCGCCGTGGCACGGCGATCGAGAAGTCGCATAGCAGCCCTACGCCGACGCGGGCGCGTCTTCCTTTGCCGAGAACGCCGTCAGCAAACCGTCAAAAATGTGCGCTGCGGCCGCCACCAACTTGTCGTCGTCATCCAGCGCGTGCCGCAATCCGGCAAGCACCTGTTCCACACCCGCCGCTTCCGGCGGCTGGATGCCGCCGATGTCGAGGTAATGCACGAGCGCACCGATACGGTCGAGCGCGGAACTGCCCAACCCGAAGCTCTCGACCAGCACCTCAAAGCTCACCTTGGCGCCTACGTGCGTAAATCGGGCGCCATCGAAATCAAATCCGAGCGCGTCCGGCGGGCAGTCTTCCGGACTTTCTAGCCAGAGCATTCGCGCCTTGCGGTCGATGAACCGACGGATCAGCCATGCACATGCCAGACGATCCACCCAAGGGCGTCGACGGGTTGCCCACGTGCGCCCCTGAAAGTCACCCACCGCAACGCTTGCGATCAGCGCGTCGGCTTTTGCACGCGGCTCGTTGGGCGAGAGCACTTGATTGGCCAACGCTTCGCGCGACTGGAGCGCTGAGTCCGCTTGCCGTCGAGCCTCTCCCGGGAAAAAGTCCAGATCGGAAATCGTCTGAAATCCCTTCCGTAGCTTGCGACACTGCTTCAGCGAGTCGAGTGCGGTTTCGGCGCTCAACGTGCTGCGGGCCTGCGCGACCTCCCCCATCAGCGCCGCGTAGTGATCGCTACGGTCGAACATCGGGATGAAATCGATGCTCTGCGGCGCCTGAACGTCGAGCAGGTAGGCCGTGCCGCCGGACGTCAGGACATCGTTCTCCACCGCCTGAAGCGCCGCACGGCATGACGGCACCCCCGGCAACAGATAGACGCCGTCGCGGAGCACCGCCGCACCGGACGCCTTGAGGGCACGCCATGCACGCATGCGGGCCGTCGCATTCTCAGTCGGCAAGCTGGTGATGAAGACAATCCACGTATTCATGTCGCTTACTCTACCGAGCAGTATCTATCGTTACAAATAATCTTGTGTTATATGGGGAGACGCAATTTCATCTACTTTTCGGGCAGTCTCTTCAAGACAACATCATTCGACAAAACGCCGGTCGGCCCGCATTCCCCTTTTTGGCTGCGGGCCTTTTCTACTTAGTGATTGGTTTGGGCCTCAGCATCGGATGACTTGCCCGGCGAGTTAGGCAGATGGCGTGCGAACCCAGGCAAGAAAGCCACGTCCGGCCTGTCAAGCTTCCGCGATATGGGGGTTGCGCAGCGTCGCACGACGGACGCTGCGCAACCCCCCTCGTTATCGAACGCGAGAGGCGACGGCCACCGTGGTCGGCGAGTCAGCCAGCGGGACGAACTTGCGCGTCTCCCCGTCCAGCGCGTCGATGCCGCCGGTTTCGATGTCGTACACCCATCCATGCAGGTTCATACGGCCCTGCTCAAGCGCCAGGGCCACCGACGGATGCGTGCGAATGTTCGCCAGCTGAGCGATCACATTTTCTCTGACCAGCCCGTCGAGCTTTGCGGCGGGCGTCTCGTAAGAATGCGCTGCATTGATTGCCTTCGCGGCGTCGGCGTGACGCAACCAGTTGGCCACTGCGGGCATATGGTCGAGGCAGGTGCAGCGTGAAATCGCGGCCATCGCGCCGCAGTCCGAGTGGCCGCAGATCACAATGTCCTGGACGCCCAGCACCGACACTGCATACTCGACCGTAGCGGAAACACCCCCCGGCTCCGGTCCGTATGACGGAACGATGTTTCCGGCATTGCGAATGACGAATAGCTCGCCGGGCTCGCGCTGCGTGAGCAGTTCCGGAACGACCCGGCTATCCGAACAGGTCACGAAGAGGGCTTTGGGGTTCTGACTCGTGGCGAGCCGCTTGAAGAGCTCGACGCGCTGAGGAAAGGCCTCCCGCTGGAAACGCAGAAAGCCGTCAATGATGTCACGCATAGCAAATCTCTGAGTTAAGACGTCGGTGCGCGGGCGAGCGTTTTGCATAGCGATGATTCGCCCCCGACCGACGCCCATTATCCCTTATCCGCCACAACAAGCCCAACGGCCGGTCGGGCGAACTCGGCATGGCCGCAGGCTGCGACATCGCACGAAGCGACGCGAATGACGTGCCTTCCCGTGCGACGCGCCCGAACATCCAGTGAGTTACGAGCGAATCGTAATGCACACTCATAATTATCGATAACAGTAATTTTGAGTCCGATTATTGACCCAATCGAATTCATGAACTACGGTTTGAGTCAAAGAATCGATTCGAATCGCAACATCATTGGGAGGAAACGCTCGGTGAGTTCAGCTCGACGTTATCGAAGCGGCGAGGCCGCAAAACTTGTCGGCATGCCCGCCGCGACATTACGGATATGGGAGCAGCGATATGGCGTGATCTCCCCGCCTACCAGCGCCTCGGGACAGCGCCTTTATTCCGACGAGGACGTGAGTCGGCTGAGAACGATCAAGGTGCTGGTGGACAATGGGCGTCCCATCGGTGTCATCGCACGCCTGGATAACGAGCAACTGAAGCGACTGGCGAGCGGCGCTGGCAGCGCGCCTCCTGCCGATGACACTCACGGCGCAACGCTTTTCGTCGTCGGCTTCGGGGGCAGCATGACGTCGGATTTGCCCGCAGGTGTCAGGTACGAGTCGTTCGATAGCATCGAAGAGATTCCGCCCCTTGCCGACAAGGCGGGGGCAGCGAGCGGGCTGGCCGTACGGGTCGAGGCGCTGCGTGAGGACACGGTCCTGTCCATCGTCGCAGTTGCGCAGTCAGCCCATTGCGACCGTATTCTCGTCGTCTACGCATTCGGCACGCGTCAGGCCATCGAACTGGCTCGCCTTGCGGGGATACGACTGGCGCGCACTTTCGATGCCCTGATCCACACATGCGCATTGCTTTCCGATTTCGTGCAGTCGTTAACGCATGAGGATGATGCGTCGTCGGCGGGCCGCCGGCTTCGGTCACGATCACCCCATCGGTTCGATGAAAAGACGTTGAGCAAACTGGCGCGTCAGTCTTCAACCCTTGCCTGCGAATGTCCCAAGCATCTCGTCGAACTCGTACTCCAAATCGCAGCCTTTGAGCGTTATAGCGACGAATGCATGTCCCGCTCCCCGGCTGACGCTCTGCTGCATCGACATCTGGGCGATGCAGCCAACATGGCCGTTGCATTGTTTGAAGACGCACTGGCCGCAGTCGTCGAGCATGAGGGCTGGTCGCTCCCTTTGCCCGTGCCGGACCCACGGCGCGACGACCGCTGACTTCAGAAATCTCGTCAGCGGTGCATCCGCGCCCCATCGCCCATGCGCCGTTACCGGCCGGAGGCGCCCGATAGCGCCATGATCGGTGACATCGGGAGCATGCGCTGCATTTTCGGTAAACTGTCGGTTTCCGGGAGGCATTGCCCCCCGCAGCTTATTCAGTTTCCCATGTCGAATACCCACGAAATCCGTCCCGGCCAGTCCATCGAACTGCTCAAGGAACTCCATATCCTGACGCGCGACGGCAAGATGAATCAGGACAGTCGGCGAAAACTCAAGCAGGTTTATCACCTGTTTCAGTTCATCGAACCGCTTCTCCAGGAAGTCAAGAACGACAACCAGCGCGTGACGCTCGTCGATCACGGTGCCGGAAAGTCCTATCTGGGCTTCATCCTCTACGATCTGTTCTTCAAGGCACTGGCGGACGATTCGCATATCTTCGGCATCGAAACCCGCGAGGAACTCGTCAAGACCTCCACGGCGCTGGCGCGACGCCTCGGCTTTCCCGGCATGTCGTTCCTGAACCTGTCCGTGGCCGATTCGATCACCTCCCCGGCATTGCCCGAAACGGTTGATGTCGTCACGGCACTCCATGCCTGCAATACCGCAACGGACGACGCCATCCGCTTTGCGCTGGCCAAGCAGGCCCGTCACATCGTCCTCGTGCCGTGCTGCCAGGCCGAAGTCGCCGCCGTGCTGCGCAAACATAAGGGTCAGCAGCTGGCGGGCAATCCGTTGACGGAAATCTGGCGTCACCCGTTGCACACGCGCGAATTCGGCAGTCAGGTTACCAACGTGCTGCGCTGCCTCCAGCTCGAAGCCCACGGCTATCAGGTCAACGTGACCGAACTGGTGGGCTGGGAGCATTCGATGAAGAACGAACTCATCATCGCCCAATACAAGGATCTGCCGCGCCGTCGGCCCGCCGAACGTCTGGAAAGCGTTCTGGCGTCACTGGGACTCGAAGAAATGCGTGAGCGTTTCTTCACCACCGACGCCCCCGCCCCCGCCGCCGCCGAAGCCTAAATCGCCACGGTGCGATACCCCGGTTGCCGGATCGGATGCGCTTCGGCAAATTCCGGCATCTCGAAGCAACGCTTCGTCAATTCGGCCACCCGGGGAAATTCGTCCATGTCGACCTGATACAGATCGGCAATGATCTTCTGACCGGCGATGCAAATTTCCGCAAGCGTAGGTGTCGCGCCGACAACGAACGGCGCGGCCGGGCGCGCCATCAGCATCCGCTCGTATGTCGCCAGCCCTTCCCTCCCCCAATGCGCGCACCAGGTCTCGATGGCATCCGTGCCTACGCCGAACGTTTGCGCCAGATGCTTGCGAACACGCGGCACGACAAACGGATGCGAATCCGCCACGTGTACTTGCGCGACCGCACGGACATACGCGCGCTCACGCGCGGTCTGCGGCATCAGTCGCGGCTCGGGAAACACCTCGCCCAGATACTCCATAATCGCCATCGACTGAAAGACCCGGTGGCCGTCGTGAACCAGGGTCGGCACCACGCGCTCGGCGTTGACATTCGCATAATCGGTGTCGAATTGGCGTCCCGCGAGAATGTCGACCTCGATCTCCTCAAACGGGCGCTTCTTCAAGGCAAGCGCAACCTTCACGCGAAACGCAGCGTTCGAACGCCAGAATCCATAGAGCTGAATTGTCATTGCGATAGTCCAATCGTCGTGTTGTCGAAGAGGCGCAAACGCACCGTTAAGGCCTTGGCGCCACACACGATTGCATTTGCAATTCAATCGATAGGCATGATGCCACTTGACGATTGCATATGCAACAAACAGTCCCAAGCAGACACTCTCCTCCGGGGCAGCATTGGCGACAGTCGTCGGCGTGCTGGTCGAAGTCCCGCTGATGCTTGTCGTCGTTCGTGTCGTGAACCGTTCGAAGCATTGGTACGAACGGGCCTCGCCAGATACGTCGTGCGCAGCGGCCTCGGGAAAGCCGGAATGACGGAAATTCATCAGGTTCGAACGACATCGCCCGACGGTGACGGCGAACTACGCATCATTCGACGGCCCCAACGGTCGACCTCGGCGTTCGACGCACGCGCCGCCGCCTTTGCCGACACCGGCCCCGAACCCGCCGGTCAGTCGTAACGCGACGTGCCCGGCTTGTCGGGGTTGTCGGGTTGGCCCCTCGCGCCCGGAGGCTCGGCACCGGGCGCGTCGGACACGCGCCCGCCACTCCCCATCTCCCCTCTTTCACGGTGCCCGTGACGGCTCAGCGCTTCGGCTAATGCCACACGCGCCGCCATCAGCATGGCGGTGAGCTCCTCCGCGCGCACGCGCAACGCGCGATTTTCTCCTTCGAGACGCTGCAACCGCCGGTACGCATCCATCGCGTCGAACGGGGCGTCCGCCGGCGGATCGATCACCGGACGCCCGCTCCCGTCCGGGCTGAGCAGCGCCATGACTCGCGCGACGTGCTGCGCCAGCGTCTGCTGCTCTGCGGCACGCATGCCGAAAGACATTGCATCGCCCGCAGGCGGAATGCCGCCCGCGCCGAGCCGTGCTCGCGTAATCGCCCGCTGCACCGTGCCTGCGCTGGGCAGACGCTCGATGCCCGCACCCGCCAACACGCGCAGGTAGGTTTGTGCGCTGTGCAGACGATGCGTTGCGCCGGTGGCGTCGCGAATGAACTGATCGAGAAATGCCGTGTTCGACTCGCGATGCGCTGCGTTGGCGCGTCGGGCCGCTGCGTGCAGAACGCCCAGCGTGACATCGTCGAAGTGGGGGGAAGTACGTGGCATCGGAGCTCCTCGTCAACTGGGAGAGCGACGGCTGGGGCGGTGCGGCGGCACCGGGGCGTACAACGGCGGCAGATCGTCTGCTTGGGACGACCGGCGCGACGCGCGGATCATTTGTGTACGGACGACTTTCAATCGCTGCGCGAGCTGCGGATCGACGGGGGCCTCATGCGACGCGTCGGGCGCATACCGCGCATACACGGCGCTACGAAGTGCCGCCATGTCCTGCGAGCCGTCCATCGTCAGCCCGCCCGGCGCTGCGGCCCGGCGATCCAGCCAGGCGTATAGCGCCTCCACGAACGCGGGCCATGACGTGCCTCGCGCGGCACGCTTCAACTGGCGCCACGCATGCGGTTCCCCGGTCGTCATCGTCCGCCGCCAGACGGCAGCGCGTCGCCGCGCACGGCGTGCCGCGCCCAGCAGCCGGGGGCCGATCCACACGAGAGCGAACACGAGGGCGAGGCCTGCACCTGCGATCCACAAGTCGGAACGATCCAGCACAATCACGCGATGCGCCGCACGGCCGACGGCATCGACGGGAATCTCGAACAACGGCGTTTCACGGGCCCCTCGGGCACTCAGTGAAATCGCTGGCAACGTGACGTGTTCACGTCGCTGCGCCTTGGTGTTCCACCATTCGATCTCGATGGCAGGCAACTCGATATGGCCGGACCGGTTGACGACGTACATCGCCGAGTCCGTGCGCACGCCGGCAACGAGACCGCGACTGCCTTGCAGGTCGTCGGACGTCTGCGCGGGACGCATATACCGCTGGAGCCCGTCCACGTCCACCAACGGCGCGGGTGGAATCAGGATCGCTTCGGTCGCCGTGGCCCGCTGGGTAATCGTGCGGGTGATGGTGTCGCCCACCTGAAGATGCGACGGCGACGGTTCGATCTTCTGGCTGACGCTCAGACCGCTCGTCGGGAAGAACACCGCCATGCCCTCGGCACCGGGCGGCACCGTTGCGACGAAGGAAAGCGATGGCGTGTGGAGTGCGACCGGCCCCGTTGCGCCCCCCGGCAATACATGGATCGCGAACGACGGCACGGTGTACCGCCGCCCGGCCTGCGGTGCGATGCGATACGCGCGGCTCACGCCGAACCAGCGCTCGTCGCCGATCGTCTCGCTGAGGTTGCGTGCCTGCTCGTCCGGCAATGTGACGATGGCGCCCGGCATGTCGAACAGTGGCCAGTCGGGAGCGTCGCTCAGCCAGGTGGTCGTCAGAATATCGACGACGAGTTTGACTTGCGTGCCCGCGACCACGTTGCCTGCCGGTTCGAGATGCGCGCGAATCATGGTCTTCGGCGGTTCGTCGGCGCGCGCGCCCGGCGCGAAAACCACGCTGACGGCGAGGCACGCCACGCAAAGCCAACGTCCGATGACTGGCCCCGCGATCCGTACCATCGCGCGTCGCACGGCGTGCTGCATGATCTTCGTCATGGTGCAGCCCCCTTTGCACCGCCGCTCGGTGCAGACGCGCCGCGCGCCACGGGCTTCACCGACGGCGTCGCAGCCTCCTGTTCGAAGCGCTGACGAAGGAACATGGCGGGGGACGTGTTGAGTCCGCGCATCCAGACGTCCTCCGTCGGCGCCATCGACACCACGGTCTGCGGCGCCCCCTTCCCCTTTTTCGTATCTTCCTTGTCCTGCCCCTGCGACGGCTGCTGGTGCGCCTCCTCCGTCTGCTCGTCGGCCTTGAGCAGGTCTTTCATCAGCGCGATGTTCGCCGTCGCTTCGGCCCAGCCGGGATGCAGCTTCAGCGCGATCTCGTAGGCCTTGACCGCGCCCTCATAGTCGCCCAGATGCGCCAGCGAATTGCCCATGTAGAACGCGGCGGTCTCGTTTTTCTGCTGCGTGAATAGCTGCGAGAACGTCGCAAGCGCGTCGTCGTAGTCCTTCGCCGCGTATTGGGCGCGACCTTTCCACATCGGGTCTTCGAAGCGCGCGGCGGCCGTCGCGAAGTCGCCTCTTTCGTAATACCAGCGGCCCTGCTGATCGCGCGTTGCGAAGGCGTCGATCCATCGCCAGCCATCATGTTGCGGCGCTGTATCGGCGGCGCGAACGGCATCCGGCGTTGACGCAAACACCAGCGAAAGCACCACCACCGGCAACCACTTCACCGTCCATCCGCGACGAAACGACACCAGCACGAGCAACAGCACGGGGATGACCAGCCAAAACCCGTTCTCTTGCCAGCGCGGCTCGCGATGCGCTTCGTCCATCTCCGCGAGATACGTCTGCGCGCGACGCTGCACCCACACGACGTCGTCGCCGTCCGCTCGCAAGCTCGCCAGCGGTATGCCCGCGTCGCTCGCCAGTTCGCGGATGCCATCGGCATCGAATCCGGCGGTCACCGGCACGCCGCTGGCATCGGTTGCGACGGTGCCGTCTGCGTTGCGCACAGCACCGCCCTTTGACGTCCCTGCCGCGAGCCACAGCAGTTGCTGCTTCGAGGCTTTCGCGCGTGCGATGAAGGCCTCGCGCGACGCCGCGTCGAAGCCGTCTCCGATGAACACGATCGTCCCGGCCGCCGCGTCATGCGAGAGCAGTCGCTCAGCCACGTCGAGCGCAAGGTCCATGCGCTTGCCGTCCTTGTGCACCAGCCCGGTGGCCAGTGCGGGCA
Organism: Pandoraea oxalativorans; assembly: GCF_000972785.3. Taxonomy (NCBI): domain Bacteria; kingdom Pseudomonadati; phylum Pseudomonadota; class Betaproteobacteria; order Burkholderiales; family Burkholderiaceae; genus Pandoraea; species Pandoraea oxalativorans. The sequence continues at coordinate 2,633,083 of NZ_CP011253.3, read as the reverse complement.
CATAGAGCTCGAGCATCGCCGGATCTTCCGTCGGCGGTACGACCAGATGCGACGTCCCCGCATAAACGACGAGTCCCGTGCGTGCGCCTTTGCGCGAGCGCGCGATGTCCAGTACCTTCGCCTTCGCGCGTTCCAGCCGCGTGGGCGGCACGTCGGCAGCGTCCATCGAACGGTTCAGGGCGAGTGCGACGACCATCGGCGCCTTGTCCTGACTAAACGGTGGCCGTACCTGCTCCCACGTCGGTCCCGCTGCAGCCACCGCGCCGAGCGCCAGCAACACCGCCAGCGTATGCACCGGCTGAAGGCGGTACGTCCGCGTATCGCCGACGAGCAAATGCTCCAGCAGTTCCGGCGCGATGAACTTGCGCCAACGCGCGCGAACGTCGCTGCGCCGTCGCCAGACCAGCGGCAACAAGACAGCGGGCACGAGTCCCCACAACCAGAGCGGACGCAGAAAGTGGAACGCGCTCAGGTCAATTTCCATGTGCGGCTCCTGCCATGACCTCGGGCTTCGCTTCGGATGTCGGCGGGTTCACCGGTAAGGAGGGCTTATCGGTGTCGCTGTCGATCTCCCTGTCCGTCGGCAACCGCCGCTGTGCCGCGCCGCAGAGGATCGCGATGAGCAGCGCGCACAGGTGATACGCCGTCATGATCACCAAGGCCGGGCCCAACGTCATCCAGAAATACTCTGTCTGCGGCCGGTAGACCTCCTGCTTGATGCGCTCGGGCGTCAGACGGTCAAGCTGGGTGTAGACGTCGGCCAGGTCCTGTTCGCGACCGAACGCCTGATACGACCGGCCACCGGTCGCCTGCGAGATGCGCTGCAAGGCCGCCAGATCGACGCGATCTTCACCTGTCGCGTCGACGTCGCCGATGCCGATGGTGTGGATCACCAGCCCGTGCTCCTTCGCGATGCGCGCAGCCTGATCCGGGGGAATCTTGCTGGCGGTGTCGTTGCCGTCCGTCAGCAAAATCAGCACCTTTTCCGGTGCTTTCGAATCGGCCAGCAGCTTGACGGTCAGCCCGATGGCGTCGCCAAGCGCCGTGCGTGGACCGGCCATGCCGATCTGCATCTGATCGAGCAGGATCATCACGCTGTCGTGATCCAGCGTGAGCGGCGCTTGCGGGTATGCGGCGTCGCCGAACACCACCAGTCCGATGCGATCGCCGCGTCGTTTTGCAATGAAGTCGGCCACCACGTGTTTCACGGCCGTCAGCCGGTCCGTCCGCTCGCCCGTGGCTGCGCTGACGAAATCCGTCGTGCCCATCGACTGCGACAGATCGATGGCCAGCATCAGGTCGCGCGCCGGTGTTTCGTGCGTAATCGGCGCTTCGACATGCACCGGACGGGCCGCCGCCATCACCACCAGCAACCAGACAAGCGGCAACAGCAGCCATTGCAACCAGTTGCGCCGCAAGCGTACGCCACCCGGCGACGGACGCTCGCCGGCAGCATCCGCCATCTCGTGAAAGAACGGCGTGCGCAGCGCAAGCGCCATCGCCCGGTACGGCGGCACCAGCCACGCGACCAGTATCGGCAGCGGCAACAACGCCAGCATCCAGGGCAGATCAAACTTCCACATGGTGGTCACGGATCCAGTCACGGGCGCGCTGCATCAGCGCATCGATATCGCCCTGCGGGGTGTCGTCCACGCCACGCGGCGCGTAGCTGGCCATCGCCAGGTAATGCCCGTCGGCCACCACGAAGCGGCCACGATGCGCGTTCAGGAAGTCGATCCACGCGACACCGCGCAGGCGACCGACACCCGCGCCCGGGTACGCGGCCAACGCCGTGCGCTTGAGCAACGCAGCAAGGGACGCAACGGCTATCGTGCGTCGGGCCGGATCACGGGTCATCGACGCCAGTGTTTCCAGTTCTCCCAGCGCCAGACGGCGATATCGATCGCGGCGGTATCGCTGCCAGGCGCGCCAGCCGCACCACAGCAGGCCGAGTAGCAAAAGCAGCGCCACGACGCCCCATCCCCACGTCTGCGGCGAATACGACACGGCCGGCGGGAGCGAGAGTTCGTCCAGCCCGGTCAACGCGAGCGAGGCGTCCATGGTGTCCGGCACATCGTCCGGCATGTCGTTCGGCATATTGGGCGGTTGCGCGGCCGTCTGGGCGAGAACCCACGTAGTGCTCACAATCCACCTCCGTGCGTGCCCGAATGACGCGCGCCCAGCAACCGGCGCACCTGATCGACCGCCGCTTCCGCGCTTGAGAGCGGCATCCACGGCACGCCGCTCGTGCGCAGCAGTTCCGCGACTTCGGCCGTGCGTCCCTTGAAAAACGCGGCGACGGGTGTACGCACCCGTTCGTTCGCGACGCGCAGCTCGACCTGCAAATGTCCTTCGCTCACGACCAGCGCACTGCGCTCGTCGACGTGATGCCACAGCGGATCGAACACCAGACCGGCCACGACGTCGTTATGCACGCTCAGTTGCCGTAGCAACGCCCGGGTGCGCGCGTCGGCACCGGCGAAGTCGCTCACGATGCAAATCAGATGATCGTGCGGCGCCATATGGAGTAACTGACCCAGCGCCTGATTCAACTGCGCGTAGTCGGTCCGCACCGGACTGTCCGCGCGCAATTCGGCATTCATTTCAGCGATGGCGCCAAACAGCCGGGCGATACGGCTCAGACTTCGCAGGGGACGCACCCGCTCGATGCGCACGTCGTTGAAGACCACGCCACCGACACGATCCCCCGCCGCATAGCCCATCCACGTCGCCAACGCCGCAGTTTCGGCTGCGACGACCGACTTGAACGCACGTTGCGATCCGAAATGCATGCTCATGCGCTGATCGACCACCACCTGCACGGGCCGGTCGCGCTCTTCCGTATAGGCACGCACGAGGGGGCGCGCCACGCGCATCGATGCGCGCCAGTCGATGTGCCGGATGTCGTCACCCGGCACATAGCCGCGAATCTCGTCGAAATTCAGCCCTCGCCCGCGCAGCCGCGAGGCGTGATTACCGGACAACACGCTCCTGACCGGTGCAGGCGCGACGAAGCTCAGTCCGTGCACGCGAAACCGCAGCCGCATCAGATGCGGCACGTCGACATGCACCGTCCCGAGCGTGTCGACGGGAACTTCGCGACGGCTGGCTGGCAACGGCGGCGATGCAGGCATGAGCACGCTCCAGGAAGGTGTTCTGCTACCGGCGCAACGGCGAGGTCGATGCGCCCGATTCACTCGTCACCCACGCTGTCAGGCGGGCACGGGTGTCGTCTCCACCAGACGGTCGACGACGCGATCGGCGTCGATGCCGTCCGCGTTCGCGTCGTAAGACAACACCAGTCGATGGCGTAATACCGGATGCGCGACGGCCCTCACGTCGTCCGGCGTCACGAAATCCCGGTCCTCCAGCCACGCGTGCACACGCGCCGCGCGGTCGAGACCGATGGCCCCGCGCGGACTTGCGCCGACCTCGATCCAGCGCGAAAGATCGGCATCGCTGGCGATGCCGTGACGCGTGCCGTTCACCAGCGCGACGATGTAGGCGTCCACCGCAGGCGATACGCTGACGTTCTCGATTTCCCGTCGCGCGGCGAAGACCTCCTCCTGGGACAGCGTCCCGCCCGCAGGCGAAGTCTGCTTCGTCTCGCTTCTGAGCAGTCGCAACATCGCCTGCTCGCTTTCCGGTGTCGGATACGTAATGAGTATTTTTAAAAGAAAGCGATCCATTTGCGCTTCCGGCAAGGGATACGTGCCTTCCTGTTCTATCGGATTTTGCGTAGCCATCACCATAAACAGATCGGCCATCGCATGTGTCTTTCCCGACACCGACACCTGCCTTTCTTCCATGGCTTCAAGCAGTGCCGACTGCACCTTGGCGGGCGCACGGTTGATCTCGTCCGCCAGAATGAGATTGCCGAAGATCGGCCCGGGCTGAAACTGAAGGACGCGTTCCGTCCCCGATTGAAGCAGCGTGTCGCCCCCGGTGATATCCGATGGCAGCAGGTCCGGCGTGAACTGAATACGACGCATCGTGACGGCCAGCCGGGCCGCAATGGCCTTCACCGTGCGGGTTTTGGCAAGCCCCGGCAAGCTTTCCAGCAGGACATGCCCGTCAGCGAGCAACGCGATCAGGATCTGACGAACCACCGTCTCCTGCCCGACGACCGCATCGCCGATATGTTTTTCAAATTCAAGAATGGTATTTTTCATAGTGCCGATAATTTAAATTACTTTAAAAATAACTCGGCAATTCCCAAGCAAATCAAAGCCCACATGAACCTTAAGCAAACAAACGAATCGCGTCAAAGGTTAATTTCCAACTGCAACAAAAATTTCAATTGAGTTTACGCAAATTAGATAATAATCTTTAAGCCACTTATCAGGCTGGCACCTCTCTCTTTCCATCGCAAAGGCATTTGCCTCACGTGCCACCCCGTGAAAAGAGCCAGGTACGCCAGCGCGTATTGCGGGAGCTTCAACACATGTCACGACGCAAGCGAATCGCGCAACACGAAACCTCATCCGGCAAAGTCCCCGCCGCCTCGCCGCCGACGCGCGGTCGCCGGACGTTCCTTCTGTGGGCCGGCGCGGCGCTTGGCGTCTCGGTCGCCGCCGGTGGCGCGATGTCCTGGGCGATGACCCGCAACGACGCTGCGAGCCCGCGCGATATCAAGGTCGTCATGGGCGACGGCGTGCGTGGGCCCGAGGGCATGGCGTGGATTCCCGGGGGTGGATTCCTGATGGGCAGCGACAGCCGCATGGCGCAGCCTAACGAGAAGCCCGCCCATCCTGCGCGCGTGCACGGCTTCTGGATGGACGCGCATCACGTCACGAACGCGCAGTTCCGTCGTTTCGTCGCCGCGACGGGCTACGTCACGACCGCCGAGCGCAAACCGGATTGGGAGACGCTCCGGGTGCAGTTACCGCCGGGCACGCCGCGTCCCCCGGAGAGCGCGCTGGTCGCCGGGGCGATGGTGTTCGTCGGCACGGACAAACCCGTCCCGCTGCAGGACTATTCGCGCTGGTGGCGTTTTGTGCCGGGTGCGGACTGGCGGCATCCGGGGGGACCGGACACCAACATCGCGGGCAAGGACGACCACCCTGTCGTGCAAGTCTCGTTCGAGGACGCACAGGCCTATGCGAAGTGGGCAGGCAAGCGGCTGCCGACCGAGGCCGAATGGGAATTCGCCGCGCGCGGCGGATTGGAACAGGCCACCTATGCGTGGGGTGAATCCTTCGCGCCGAACGGCAAGCAGATGGCCAACGTCTGGGAAGGTGAACAGGCGCAGCCGTTCCCCGTCGTCAATCCGAAGGCCGGTGGCGCCGTCGGCACGAGTCCGGTCGGCACGTTCCCTCCGAACGGGTACGGCTTGTCCGATATGACGGGCAACGCCTGGCAGTGGGTCGCGGACTGGTATCGCGCCGATCAATTCCGGCGCGAAGCGGCAGCGGGCAAACTTGCGGACAACCCGACCGGCCCGTCCGACTCATGGGATCCGGCCGATCCTGGCGTACCCGTGCAGGCCCCCAAGCGCGTAACGCGTGGCGGCTCGTTCCTGTGCAACGAAGCGTATTGCCTGAGCTATCGCCCGAGCGCGCGACGCGGCACCGACCCCTACAACAGCATGTCGCATCTCGGCTTCCGGCGGGTGATGGACGAGAGCGCGTGGCAGGCGTCGCGCCGGGCATCGCAGCACCAACTCGCATCGACGACATCGGATAAGCCTTCGCGCTGACCCTTCACCGCTTCGTCGTTTTACCGCTTTACCGCTTCACGCCCACGGACCCGCACCATTACAACGATCAAGGATTGGGGGATGGAGAGACTTCTCTCGCGTTTTAGTCGGGCTGCGGCCGCCGCCGTCGCGGCGCTGTCGCTTGCAGCGCCTGTGCACCACAGACACCGACACCGCCCGAGCTGCAATCAGCCGCCCCTGCATCCTCGGCCGTCCGCACGGCCGACGCCCTGCCCTCATGGCGTGACGGCGCGGCCAAGCAGGCCATCGTGCGCTTCGTGGCCGACGTGACCCGGGACGGCTCGGCCAGTTATGTCCCACCGGCCGAACGCATTGCCGTGTTCGATAACGACGGCACGTTGTGGAGCGAACAGCCGCTGTACTTCCAGTTCGTCTTCATGATCGACCAGGTGAAGGCGCAGGCCGCGGCGCACCCGGAATGGAAACGCAATCCGGCGTTCCAGGCCCTGATGGCGGGCGATCTGCGCGAACTGAGCGCACAGAAGAAACCGCTGTTGCAATTGCTCGCGCAGGCGAACAGCGGCATGAACGTTGCCGACTACGACGCGCGCATCGAGGCATGGCTTGCCTCGGCAAAGCACCCGACGCTGCATCGCCCCTATACGTCGCTGGTGTTCCAGCCGCAGCTTGAACTGCTGACGTACCTGCGCGCGAACGGCTTCAAGACGTACATCGTCTCCGGCGGCACGACACAGTTCATGCGTGCATGGGTCGAGCGCGTGTACGGCGTGCCGCCCGAACAGGTGATCGGCACCGACGAGGGCCTCAAATACGAAAGCCGTGACGGTCAGGGGGAATTGGTCCGTGAACCCAAGGTCGACTTCGTCGACGACGGTCCGGGCAAACCGGTCGGCATCTACCGCCGCATCGGGCGCAAGCCGATCCTCGCGTTCGGCAACTCCGACGGTGATCTGCAAATGCTCGAGTACACGACCACGGGCCAGGGCCCGCATCTGGCGCTGCTTGTGCATCACGACGACGCTGCCCGCGAGTTTGCCTACGACCGTCAGTCGAAAGTCGGCCGACTCGACCGCGCGTGGGACGCCGCCGTCGCCCGAGGCTGGACCGTCGTGAGCATGAAGGACGACTGGGCCACCGTGTTTCCGCTTTCCTCCCAATGACCTCACCGGAGACGACGATGTCATTTTCACTTAAACGAGTCTTCAGCTTCACCAGCACAGCGGTCCTTGCCGTTACGGCCGCTTACGTGCTGGTTGCGCCCGGCGACGCGCCAGCGCAAAGCGGTACCAAACCCCCGAACATCCTCGTCATCTTCGGCGATGATGTCGGCCAGACGAACATCAGCGCCTATTCCAACGGGCTGGTCGGCTACCGCACGCCGAACATCGACCGGGTCGCCAAGGAAGGCATGATCTTCACCGACTATTACGCCGAAAACAGTTGTACGGCGGGACGCTCCTCGTTCATCACAGGGCAGTCGCCGCTGCGCACGGGCTTGTCGAAGGTCGGTGCGCCGGGCGCAAAGGTGGGCCTGCAAAAGGGCGACATCACCATTGCAGAAGCCCTTAAGCCACTAGGTTACGCAACCGGCCAGTTCGGCAAGAACCACCTTGGCGACCGTAACGAGTATCTGCCGACCGCACACGGCTTCGACGAATTCTTCGGCAATCTGTATCACCTGAACGCCGAAGAAGAACCGGAGCGACCGTACTGGCCGAAAGACCCCAACGATCCGTATGTGAAGAACTTTTCGCCGCGTGGCGTGATTCACAGTACGGCGGACGGCAAGGTTCAGGACAGCGGCCCGCTCAACAAGAAGCGCATGGAGACCATCGACGACGAAACGGGTGCCAAGGCGGCCGAGTTCATTCAGAAGCAGGTCAAGGCGAACAAGCCGTTCTTCGTCTGGATGAATTACACGCGCATGCACATCTATACGCATGTGCGGCCGGAGTTCAAGGGCAAGAGCGGCATGCCCGGCAACGAGTACGCCGACGGCATGTGGGAACACGATCAGGACGTTGGCAAGCTACTCAAACTGCTTGACGATCTGAAGATCACGGACAACACCATCGTGATCTACACGACGGACAACGGCCCGAACATGTTCACCTGGCCCGACGCGGCAATGACACCGTTCCGCAGCGAGAAGGATTCCAACTGGGAAGGCGCGTTCCGGGTGCCGGCGATGATTCGCTGGCCGGGCAAGATCAAGCCGGGTAGCGTGTCCAACGAGATCTTCTCCGGTCTCGACTGGTTCCCGACGCTGCTCGCCGCAGCTGGCGACGACGGCATCAAGGATCGTCTGCTCAAGGGCTGGACGCCCAAGGGCAATAAGACCAAATTCCGGAACCACCTCGACGGGTACAACCAGTTGCCTTACCTGACCGGCAAGGCGCCGAAGGGCGCGCGTGACGAGTTCTATTATTTCAACGACGACGGTGAACTGGTGGCCATGCGTTGGGGCAACTGGAAGGCCGTGTTCTGCGAACAGCGCGCGCAGGGCCACTTCAACATCTGGCAGGACCCATTCGTCTGCCTGCGAGTGCCCAAGCTCTTCAATCTTCGAATGGATCCGTACGAGCGAGCCGATATCACTTCGGATACGTACAACGACTGGCTCGCTAAGAATGCCTACATGACCGGCATTGCGACCATGAAGGCGTCGGCATTCCTCGAGACCTTTGTCGACTACCCGCCGAGCCAGCGCCCGGCAAGCTTCAGCATCGATCAGGTGCGCAAGCAGGTCGACAAGAAGATCGATCAGTCCTTCAAGAACCGCGGACTGGAGTAAATCCGACCGCAAACCCCGCCGTGCCGGAAGTTGAAGTCTCTGCGGCCCGGCGGGGTTGTTTCACCCGACTCACCTTCGACATCCAATGCGCGATATGACCGATACGCTGGCTTCACCGTCGATTCCCGCGCCTCGCGGCCGCAGCAAAGGCGCATCGCCGTCTGCGTCGCCCGCCATGACCTTGCCCGCCTCCCCCGCCGTCCCGACAAGCGCGCCTGCGCCATCGCTTGCATGGCCCGCGTTGCTACTCGTGCTCTCGGGCGCATCGGCGCTCGTCTTTCAGATGGTCTGGATCCGGCAGCTTTCGCTCGTCGTGGGCGTCGAAGTGCATGCCGTGTCCATCGCGATCAGCGCCTTCTTCGGCGGTCTGGCGTTCGGTGGCTGGTATTTCGGACGGCGCGCCGATCGCGTCGCCAACCCCATGCGGCTCTATGCGGCGCTTGAAGCCGCCGTGGCACTGACGGCTATCGTCAGTACCCTCATTCTCGCGCGCGCCGCAGTGCCCTTTGCCTGGCTCGAAGCCCATGTGGGGCTCGCCGCGTGGGTGCTGCCGTTCGTTCTTGTTGGCGTGCCCGCCGTTTTCATGGGCGGCACGTTGCCGGTCCTCATGCGCTCGCGTGGCGCCATCGACGGCTACGTCGGGCATGCAGGTGCGCGTCTGTACGCGGCCAATACCGTCGGCGCAGTCGTCGGCGTGCTGGCGGTGCCGTTCTGGCTGATACCCTCGTTCGGTATGCAGGGTACGGCGGGTGTTGCGGCCGGTCTGAACTTTCTGCTGGCACTGGCGGCAATCGTGGCGTCGCGACGCACGTCGGCGACGATTTCGGTGGCCTCGGCGCCGGTCGAAACGCTTACCGACACGACTGACGCAGCCACCTCGCTTGCGCGTCGTCGGAGCACGCTCGCCGTCTGGTTGTATGCGCTCGCCGCGGGTGTCGCGCTCGGCTACGAAGTCATGTGGTCGCAAGCCATCGTGCAATTCGTCAGCACCCGCGCGTTTGCTTTTGCCATCGTGCTCGCTACCTATCTCTGCGGGCTGACGCTCGGGAGTGCCCTCGTATCGCGACGCGTGGAGCGTTCTCGTGACCCGTGGGGCGTATTCGCGCTGCTGATCGCCGGTGCAGGTGTTGTCGCTGCCGTCACGCTGTATGGGCTGGGCGACTGGATTTTCATCGCTCAGGGCAAGTTCGCGAGCATGGTCTACGCGACGACGCAAAGCGCCACGCTCGCGATGTGCGCCCGCTTTTTCGTCGCGGGCCTGGGCATCGTCTTCCTGCCAACGCTGCTGCTCGGTGCGGCCTTCCCGTTCGTGCTGCGTCTGGCGGTCGACGCCGGTTACGTCGGCCATGGCGTCGGCCGGGTCGTCGCGCTGAACACGGCGGGCGGCATCGTCGGCTCGCTCGCGACGGGCTTCTGGCTGGTCCCGTCGTTCGGTCTGGTGCGAACGCTGGGCGTGCTTGCAGGCATTGCGTGCATCGTGGCACTGGTTGCCGTCTGGCGCGGTGCGGGTGTCGGCAAGGTCGCGCGCGGTGCCGTCATCGGACTGGCCGTGCTGCTTGGCGTCGCCACCCTCGCCACGCCGCCCCAGCGGCTCGCGACCTTGCTGACCGACGCGCGCGGTGGCGAACTGACTTTCTACGAGGAAGGCCGGGGCGCGACGGTCGCCGTGTTGCGTCAGTCGTCCGGTTCGAACCGGTTCGAGCGTCTCTATATTCAGGGCGTGTCGAATTCGGGAGATGCGATGACGTCGCTGCGATACATGCGGCTTCAGGCGCTGCTGCCGCTCATCGTCGCCAAGACGCAGCCGCAAAGCGCACTGGTCATCGGGCTCGGGACCGGCATCACGGCGGGCGCGCTGTTGCAGTACCCGGGACTCACGCACCGTGTGACGGCAGAACTTCTGCCTGCCGTGGTCAAGGCGTCGTCGCATTTCAAAGGCAATTATGGTGTGGCCGACGACAAGCGCATGGACATTCGCGTACGCGACGGCCGTCGTGAACTGCTTCGCAGTGCGGATCGCTACGATCTCATCACGCTGGAGCCGCCGCCGCCGAGCGCGGCGGGCGTCGCCAATCTCTACTCCACCGACTTCTACAAGCTCGCATCGTCACGGCTGAACGACGGGGGCGTCGTCGCGCAATGGCTGCCGTTACCCACGCAGAACGAGGCCGAAACGAAGGCGCTCATCGCCAGTTTCATTGCCGTCTTCCCGCACGCCAGTCTCTGGACGACCGAACTGCACGAAATGCTGCTCGTGGGCGGCCAGTCGCCGTTAGTCCTCGACGCCGCGTCGATTCGCCAGCGCTTCGCACAGCCGGGTGTGGCGCAATCGCTTCGGGAGGTCGGCATCGATTCGCCGGGTGCGCTCCTGGCGACATGGATGACGGATCGCTCGGGGCTCGCCTACTACGTGGAAGACGCTGCGCCTGTGACCGACGACCACCCCCGTATCGAATACGCGCCGTGGGTCGGACGGCAGGCCTTCGCCCCCACGCTTCGCAATCTGCTGGCACTGCAAAGCGAGCCGCCGGTGACCGGTGCCGACGAGGCGCTTTCCGCCGAGATCGCCCGGTCGCGACAGGCATTGCTGGCGTTTTACGGCGCATCGCTGGCCGCCCTCGACGGCGACCGCAGCACCTGGGCCCGCCAGTTGGGTCAGGCGCTGCAACTGGAAAGCGATAACCCGTACTTCCGCTGGTTCGCCGGACAACGATAAGACACCGACATTCGTTCCCACCGATGACACCCGACGCCAACACCATGCAGCCTTCGCGCCCCTCGCCTGCTTCGTCGACGCGCAACACCTCCGCCATGCGCGGCCGACGCCGCCGTACCCCGCTGGCGCTCGCTGCGGCACTCGTCGCACTTGCGGTCGTCGTACCGCACGCCAACGCCACGGAAGGCGCGCTCGGGCGTCCGGTCAGCGGCACAGGCGTGCAGCCGAATGCGGGCGTCGTCTCACCGGAACCGATCTGGGCGGTCAATTTCGCGGAAATCTACTTCGACGGGAACATCGGCGGCAGCCGTCAGGCGCCGATTGCCGGGACGACGTCGCTCGGCCTGAACGGCGAACTGTCGTTCACGCTCGCCACGCTGATGAAGACGTGGAAGACCGACACCGGCGCGTGGAACTTCGCGTCGAGCTTCACGCTGCCTTACCTCTGGACCAAAGCGACGGCGACGCTGAGCGGCGGCCGGGGCAACTCGGCGGGCACGTCGCAGACCGCATCGAACCTGTTCGACATCACCTTCACCCCGATCATCGCTGGCTACCACTTCTCGAAAACCGATCACATGTCGTTCTCGGTCGCAATCTGGGCACCGACCGGCCGTTACGATCCCAATGCGCTGGCGAATCCGAGCCTGAACAACTGGACGTTCATTCCTCAGGTGGCCTACACGAAGTTCGTGCCAGCGTACGATCTGGAGTTCGATGTCATCGCCGGCGTGCAGTTCTACACGCGCAACACGGCGACCAACTACCAGAACGCCCCGCTCTTCACGCTCGACGTCATGGGCCTGAAGAAATTCTCGAACGGACTGGGGGTCGGGCTGGTCATGGGCACCACCCAGCAGTTGGGCAGCGACAGCGGCCCGACCGCCGATCAGCTCAACGGCTTCCGGGGCCACGACTTCGCGTTGGGCCCGATCGTGACCTACGACACCAAGATCGACGGCAAGCACCCGTTGTCGTTTTCCGCCCGCTGGGTGCCGACGATCACGGCGACGAACCGTCTCAAGAGCACGAAGACGTTCATGGCGACAGCGACGCTGGTTTTCTGATCCTACGATTCGCACACTGGCTTCACCGTCGCCGATCATCGAGCCGACGGCGAAGCCATGCCCTCTTACAGCGAGACGACTTCCAGAATCGCGTCGGCGAACGCCTTCGGGGCTTCCTGCGGCAAGTTGTGACCGATCCCGCCGCCGATGTCGCGGTGCTGATACTTGCCGGTGAACTTCTTCGCGTAAGCGGCCGGGGCCGGGTGCGGCGCGCCGTTGGCATCGCCTTCCATCGTGATCGTGGGTACGGTGATCGCCGGGGCCGTCGCCAGACGTTTCTCCAGTGCATCGAATCGCGCCTCGCCTTGTGCGAGACCCAGACGCCAGCGGTAGTTGTGAATCACGATGTCCACGTGATCGGGGTTGTGGAACGCAGCGGCCGAGCGCGCGTACGTCGCGTCGTCGAACTGCCACTTCGGCGACGCCAGTTGCCAGATCAGCTTGTTGAACGCGTCCGTGTTGGCGGCGTAGCCCTTCGCGCCGCGCTCGGTGGCGAAGTAGAACTGATACCACCATTGCAACTCGGCTTGCGGCGGCAGCGGCACCGCGTTGCCCGCCTGGCTGCCGATCAGATAGCCGCTCACGGAGACCATCGCCTTCACGCGTTCGGGCCAGAGGGCCGCGACGATGTTCGCCGTACGCGCCCCCCAGTCGTAACCGCCGAGAATGGCCTGATCGATCTTCAGCGCGTCCATCAGCGCGATGACGTCGGCCGCCACCACGGCTTGCTGACCGTTACGCGGGGCGCTGGCCGAGAGCAGACGCGTCGTGCCATAACCGCGCAGGTACGGCACGATCACGCGGTAACCGGCGGCGGCCAGCAACGGCGCAACGTCCACGTAGCTGTAGATGTCGTACGGCCAGCCGTGCAGCAGGATGACGACCTTGCCGTTCTTCGGTCCGGCTTCGGCGTAACCGACGTCCAGGTCGCCCGCATCGATCTGACGGATGACGTCGAACGACGTGTGCGCACCGACCGAACCCGACGCAGCGGCGGACGACGCCGCGTTAGCCAGTTGCGACAGCCCGAGTTCGGCGAGCGTGACGCCTGCGAGCGTGGTGCCAAGAAGACGACGACGGCGAAGATTGACCGGATCCGACATGACTGATGACCTCTCTGAGTGATATTCCGGCGGCTGCCGGGGGGAGCTTCAACCTCACACCTGCGGTGCGTGCGGAGCGCTTACCCCTAGTTATATCGGCGAGTTCATCGTCGTTTATGTCCGAATGTATCTGGCCGGAGAAGTGACACATACGGATTCAAAAAACCCGGTTCCCCGGGGTCATTCGAGGGGCGGAGCGACGCTGGCCGCCCCGTCCCCCGAACGATGCGTCTTACTTGACGCTGGCGACCGCGTCGTGAATCACCTTCGCCACGTCGGACGCGTTCGAAACGTTGCTCGCGACGCGTCCGTGGCGGCCAGCCCACACGTTCGACGAGGCGGCGGGCATGATCTGACGCTTCGCGTGATAGCATTCCGGCTGCAGCGCCCACAGCCCACCGCAATTTACGGTTCTCCGACGCATGTCATCGTCTTCCCGCAAACGTCTCACTGCATGGCTCGGCCTCGCCGCCATGTGGCTGGCGATTTGCATGCCGATCGTCAGTCAGGGACTCGCGGCGCATCGCGCCGGACAGGCGCGGGTGCTGGACGCAGCGTTCTGTACCATCGACGGCGCCGCGCACACGTCGGCCGCTATGCTAGTGGCGGCCACGACTCACGGGCACGACGATGCGACGCACGGTGCAGGCATGTCACATGCCGCGCATGAGAATCAGGGCGACCTTTGCGGCTACTGTTCGCTGCTCGCCAATCATCCGCCGCTCGTCATGCCCGCGCTCGCCGGAGCGATCTCGTTCGCATGGGTGGCGCGCGCCGGACCGTTCGCGGATGCCGTCCCGTCCAACATCCCATTCGCTTACACGCCGCCTGCGCGTGCCCCGCCTGCCGTTTCCTGATCTCGCGTTCAGTCCGATGCCTCGCCACACCCGGTGACGGCGTCGCTCCCCATTCGCGCCCAATGCCTGTCTGACGCTTGCGCCAGCAGCATGCGCGCGCCGCTGCCATGCAGTGGCGACACGAGACGGAATCGTCGCAACATGCAGACCTCTCATCCGCCCTACTCCCCGACGCCTCACGCCCGTGACGCGCAATCGACGACCGCCGCCGGTCAATACCGCACCCTCTGGCGCTGGCACTTCTATGCCGGTCTCTTCGTGATGCCCTGGCTCATGGTGCTCGCCATTACCGGCACGATTTACGTCTTTCAGCCGCAGATCGAAGCATGGCTCTATCACGACCGGCTGATCGTCGCGTCGTCTACCGAACCGCGTCTGGCCGAGCAGGCGCTGATGGAACGCGCGGCGGCGGCGCTGCCCGCAGGCGCGAAGGTCAGCTCCGTCGAAGTCAATCGCGATCCGACGCGCAGCGCGGAATTCATCTTCCGTTTGCCCGATGGAGCGCGTGAGAGCGTCTATCTGAATCCGTACACCGGCGCAGTGCTCGGCACGCTCAGCGTCGAACACCGGCTGATGGCGCAGGCGCGTGCGTTGCATCGCTCACTCATGCTGGGCAAGCCCGGCGAATGGCTCATGGAGCTGGCCGGGTGCTGGACACTCGTCATGCTCGTGACCGGTCTCGCGCTCTGGTGGCCGCGTGCGGGCGCAACGTGGGCGAACGCATTGCGTCCGCGTTTGCAGCTGCGCGGACGTGCGCTGCTGCGCAATGTGCACGGCGTCGCGGGGTTGTGGCTCGCCGCCGGTGGACTCGCGTTCGTGCTCTCCGGGCTGCCGTGGTCCGGCTCGTGGGGGGCACAGTTCAAGGTGCTGACGTCGAAGATCGGCATGGGCTCGCCACCCGGCGTATGGGGCGAAGCACCCGTGCGTTCGCAGGTGCCGGTCAAGCCCATGAAAATGGACGACCTGCCTGTCGCTCAGATTCCATGGGCGGTGGGGAACACGCAGGTCCCGCAGTCCACGCCACCTGCACGTGCCGATGGAATGGCCGGAATGTCGGAGATGGCCGGGATGACGACCATGCCCCGCATGAACCCTGCCGCGCATGACGCCAAGGAAGCGGCCGACGAGCATGCTACCCACAATGGGCACAGCGCCGCGGGTGACGCAGGCCTGTCGCCCGCTGCGTTGGGCGCAGAAGGTGCGCTGTCCGTCGACGACGTGATGGCCATTGCCTCGCGTCTGGGTGTGCGAAGCGGCTATAGCCTCGTCGTACCGAAGCGCCCGGATGGCGTCTATACCGTGTCGTACTTCCCTGCCGATCCAAAGGCCGAGCGCACGATTCACATCGATCAGTACAGCGGTCGCGTGCTTCGCGACATCGATTACAACGCTTACGGAGCCATCGCACAGGCGGTCTCGTACGGCACCGCGCTGCACATGGGCCGGTACTTCGGCGCGGCCAATCAATGGTTGTGCGCAGCGATTTCGATGGGGCTGTTTGCCATGGCGACGACGGGCGCGATCATGTGGTGGATGCGCCGTCCGGCACGCACGCTCGGCGCGCCGTCGCGCCCGCAAACGCGTCCGCCGATGCGCGGATGGACCGTCGGCATGGTGGCGCTCGGCTGCGTTTTCCCGCTCATGGGCGCGACCATGGCGCTCGTCTGGGCCGGTGACCGGGCAGTGTTCGGGCGACGTTCGGGCGCTTAGGGCGATTAGGGCGCTTAAGTTCACTTAGGCCCCCTCGGCGAGCGACGGGGCGGGCCTCGCGCCGACATAGGCGGCACGCGGCCGAATCAGTTGCGTACTCTCGCGCTGCTCTCTGGCGTGCGCGATCCAGCCGAGGGTGCGTCCGAGGGCGAAGAGACCGAACGCGGCCCCGACCGGTAATCCCAAGTGTCGGCGCACCGCCACGAGGGCGAAATCGAGCGACGGGCGTTGACCGATCAGCGCGTCCGCCGCGTCGAGCATCGTTTGCCACGCGGGATGCGCAGGCAACACCCGCGCGAGCATCGCACTCGCCCGCACGTCCCCCGCCGGATAGAGATGATGGCCGAAGCCGGGCAACTTCTCTCCCCGCGCGAGCCGCTCGCGCATACGCGCAGCGGTATCGATCTCACCGACTTCATCCCACATCGCTTCATTGCGGGCGGTGGTGCCACCGTGACGGCCACCGGTCAACGCAGACAGGCCCGCGACGATCGCCGCGCGCAAGCTCGCGCCGGTCGATGCCACGCAGCGAGCGGTGAAACTCGATGCGTTCAACTCATGGTCCGCGCACAGCACCAGCGCCATACGGATGAGGTCGGCGCCCTCAGCATCTTTCACACCCCAGGCGGCTGCGCACTGTTCGTGGATCGGTGCGTGGCTGGGTAATGTGCCCAACAAGCAGGCCGTCATCGTACGCAGCAACTCGGCGCTGCCCTGCGCAACGCGCACGGGATCGCGTTGCCAGATCGCGGTGGACGCGTCGTCGCTTGCAACGGTGAATGCAGGCAGCAGTGCGTCTTCGGCACGGCGCTCGCGATACCGCTCAAGCAGCATCACGGGCCAGTCGGCGACGAGGCGCTTGAATGAGGCGGTGGCATCGTCCCCAAATGCCGACGCCTCATCGCATTGCCACAGCCACGCCGCGGCGGCTTCGACACTAGCCGTCTGCGCCATCTCCAACGCATCGCGGCCGCGGTAATAGCATCGCCCGTCTTCGATCAACGTGATGGACGACTCCAGCACCGGCATGCCCCAGTCGAGCGCGGCTTTGACCACCTCCTTCGGTTTGCGTCCGCGCGTGCGTTGCGTCGCCAGACGTTCCACATCCGACGCCCGATAGCGACGGTCACGATGCGTCTTGCCCGGCTCGGCATGTAGCAGGCCACGACTGACGTATGCATAGAGGGTCTGGAGCGACACGCCGAGATGCTCGGCCGCTTGTTTCGCAGTGAAGTATTGCATCGTGGAAACCGGTGGAAGACCAACAGATTGATTAAGTTAATCAATATTGACAACAAAATCCATCGGCTTAAGCTTCAATGCGCCGGCAGTCTTGCATTGCGACTCATTGCGATGCCGCGTATCGAATCGTTCGAGGACTTCCCATGCGTTCCCCTGTTTCAGAGACTTCCCCCGCGACATCCAATCTTGCGCTCCCATTGGCGGAAGACACCGGTGTCGTCGCGTCCTACCTGTGCGAGATGCGCCATGCCGTCGACGGCGGCAAGCATGCGGCGACCGCTCTGACGCTCAGTGGCGCCGGTGCATTGCCTTGCACATTTCCGTACACCGATTTCGCGACCGCCTCGATCGCTACGGCGACACTCGCCGTCGCCGGTCTGACGACAGGCGCTGCGGGCGACTACGGCCTGAGCCCACACACCGCGGCACCGCAAGTCAGTGTCGACCGGCGACTCGCGTCGTTCTGGTTTCAGACGTCGTTGCGCGCACAGGGCTGGTCGTCAGCGCCTATGTGGGATCCGATTGCGGGCGACTATCGGACGGCCGACGGTTGGATTCGACTGCATACCAACGCCCCGCATCATCGTGCGGCCGCACTCGCGGTACTGGGTGTGGAAGCCGACAGAGACGCCGTCGCCCGGATCGTCTCGACGTGGCAGGCCGACGCGCTCGAAGCGGCCGTCGTGACGCAAGGCGGTTGCGCTGGCGCCATGCGTTCGCTCGCACAATGGCGTGCGCACCCACAAGGGATGGCCGTCGCCAACGAACCCTTGCTGCATTGGGAGACGTTCGACGCCGGATGCGCTGGCAACACGCGACGCAGCACGTGGCAGCCGATGCGCGAACGGCCGCTGAGCGGCATTCGCGTGCTGGATCTGACTCGCATCCTCGCAGGGCCGACGGCCACACGTTTCCTTGCGGGCTTCGGCGCACAGGTATTGCGCATCGACCCGCCCGGCTGGGACGAACCCGGCACGGTGCCGGAAGTCGTGCTCGGCAAACGCTGTGCACGGCTCGATCTAAAGCAAGCCGATGGGCGCGAAGCCCTTGAGCGATTGCTGCGTGACGCAGACATCGTCGTTCACGGCTATCGTCCCGACGCATTGGAACGGCTCGGACTGGGCGCCGCGCGCCGCCGCGAACTCAACCCGACGTTGATCGACGTTTCGCTCGACGCCTATGGCTGGCAAGTGCCGTGGTCCGCGCGACGCGGCTTCGACAGTCTGCTGCAGATGAGCGCAGGCATTGCCGACGCGGGGATGCATGCTGCCGGTGCCGAACGTCCGGTGCCGTTGCCCGGGCAAGGCATCGATTACGCAACCGGCTACCTGATGGCGGCGGCGGCCGTGCATGCGTTGGCGCTTCGTCAGACACAGGGGGTTGGAAGTTCGGTGAAGGCGTCGCTGGCCAGAACGGCCAGCTTGCTTGTGAGGCACCGTACGGCGGAGAACGCGCCACCACCGTTGGCCGCCGAGACGGCAGGCGATTTGTCGCCTCGCGTCGAGGACACGTCGTGGGGGCCGGTCCGACGCGTCGCCACGCCGATGTCGGTGGCGGGTACGCCCGTCGACTGGGCATTACCTGCGCTGGCCCTGGGAATGGCAACGCCGCAGTGGCCGTAATCGTCTGTGACGGGGGGGTGCGGGCGTCGGCGCTTACCCCGCCGCGTGCCGCTTTACCTGACGTGCCGCGTGTAACTGGCGTTCCGCCTGACTCAGCAAAGCCGACACGCTCGCCGGTGCACCGGTGCCCGTGCCGGTGACGTCGAAGGCGGCGGGATCTGTCATCGCAATGCCGAAACTGGCGGTCAGCGTCAGCGTCTTCCCGTTCGGCAAGGCGAGCGTCGTGGCTTCGATGCGTCCGCGCAGCAATTCCGCGAACTGCCGGGCGCGCGATTCGTCGAGCACGCGTGCCAGAATCACGAACGCATCAGCGCCCAGCCGCGCCACGACGTCCCCCGGTTGGCACGTATTCAGACAGACGGCACCTACACGGCGCAACACGTCGTCGCCCACGCTGTGGCCCCACGCGGCATTGAGTTGCGTGAAGTTGTCGATATCGAACTTGATCAGTGCAATGTGGCCAGGCGTACGCATCGCACACAGCGCATGCGCCTGACGCTCGAAGGCGCGCCAGTTCATCAGGCGTGTGAGCGGATCGGTATCCGAACTCATCTCCAGTTCGCCAACGAGTCGCGCGCGCTCGCGGCGCAATTGCACCAGTTCGACGGCGTTCAGCCGCAGCACACGCAACGCGTCGAACACGGCGCGCACCTGTGCGCGCTTCATCGGCACACCGTCGACCGGCACCGTTGCATCGAGATTACCCTGTGCGAGATCGTCGACGAAGCGAGTTGCCGACTCAAACGGCAGCACCACGGTGCGCCGGAAGTTGCGCATCGCCACGATGATGACGAACACCAGTACCGTTTCCGCCAACGACGTCAGGATCAGCCAGCGCAGCGCCCGGGCGCGTTGCGACTCGACCTTGCGTTGCGCAAGCCGCAGCATGCGGTCGCGCAGGTCCGTGATGGCGCGCATCGTCGGCACGTACCGGCGGGCGAACTCCGCCGTTGTGAGCACGGGCGGCTTGGGCTGCGCGGCCAGCGTGCGGACCGTCGCCACGTAATGCAGCCCCGTCGCGACGAATTGGGCGTTCAGCGCGCTCAGCGAGTCGGGCCCCAGTTCCGGCGGTTCGTTGACGCGTGCAACGATCATGTCGCGCAACTGATCGATACGGCCGAGCGTGCGCTCGATGGCGCGTTGATCGGCTTCGGTCAGGGTCTGTCGGGTGGTGAGTGCGGCGGTGAAGTGCGATCCGAGTTGTCCGGCGTACTCCCGGAGATCGGCCGCAAGACGCGCAAGGATGACGTAATGCAGTGCGTCCGGTGCGCCGCGCGACACGATATCGATGCGCGACGACGCCACGGGCGTGAAGTCGGCGATGACGCGAACCATGCGCTCGACGGCATCGCGCACGGCGGCGTCGCTGCGCATTTCGCGCGGACGCTGCACCAGCAGATCGACGTTCGCACTGGCCGCAGCGAGATCGAGCCGCGCGCGCTCGACGGCGCGCAGACCGCTTGCACATTGGTTGCAGTCGTCCGAAGACAGCGCCGAGAGCAGTTCCTGAAGTCGTTCATTGGTCGCTTCGCGCGCGTTGCGCAAGGCAGTGACAGACGATGCGGGCAGCGGGAGATCCGCGCCCAGAACGGCATTCGCCGGCCCGCGCTCGGCGGACGCCTTCTCCATCGCAAGCAACGTCGCGCGCAAGGCGTCGAGCGCAAGCGCTGCGTCGCTGGCCTGCCGGTACGTTCCCCACGTCACCCACAGCAGCCCGCTGCAAAGCACGACGACGGCGCAGACGATGGCGAGATTCTGTAACCGGAGACGGCCCGTGAGCGAAATGGCCGAAAGTAACTTGCGCTTCATTGACGATGACACCGTCGGCCACACGGTACGGAGTTCCACTGAAGCCGCGACGGATGCCCCGTGACGGCGGCAATCCGGGGCATGCCTCGGAAACGTCGTGCCCGGCACTCGGCACATACGCTTGGCATCGCGAAAACCGCCTGAGCAAGGCAGGAATTGCGAGGCGCCATTGTCGCACAACGGTATGACGCGCCCCGCGCAGCTCCCTAAACTTATAGGTCGACCGCCAGCTCCGTGCCTTGCTTGATGGCGCGCTTCGCGTCAAGTTCCGCCGCCACGTCGGCCCCGCCAATGACATGCACACGCATACCCGCCGCCTGCAACCCTTCCGCCAATTCCCGCAGCGGTTCCTGGCCCGTGCACAAAACTACGTTGTCAACGGGCAGCACGTGCGGTGCGTCGTCAATGGTGACGTGAAGCCCCTCGTCGTCGATACGCCGATAGGTCACGCCCGGGATCATTTCCACGCCGCGATGTTTGAGCGACGTACGGTGAATCCAGCCGGTGGTTTTCCCCAGACCGTCGCCGACCTTCGAGGTCTTTCGCTGCATCAGGAAGACTTTGCGGGGCGAGGTCCCGGGAACGGGAGGACGCAGCCCACCCGCATGGGCGTACGACGGATCGATGCCCCACTCGGCGTAGAACTTCTCAGGCACCAGCGTGGCGCTCTCGCCCGCCTGCGTGAGGAATTCGGCCACGTCGAAACCGATACCGCCCGCACCGAGCACCGCAACGGTTCTGCCGACCTTGGCACCGCCGCGAAGCACATCGATATAGCGCAGCACTTTCGGATGGTCCACGCCTTCGATGTCCGGCGTACGCGGCAGAACGCCAGTCGCGAGGACCACGTCGTCATAACCGCCACTGCGAAGGGAATCCACCGTCGCACGTGTGTTCAATCGAACGTTGACGCCGCTGGCGTCCAGCTCGTGTCGGAAGTAACGCAGCGTCTCGAAGAACTCTTCCTTGCCGGGAATGCGCTTGGCCATATTGAACTGGCCGCCGATCTCGGCATCGGCTTCGATGAGCGTGACGTCGTGTCCGCGTCTCGCGGCCACGGTGGCCGCCGCCAATCCTGCAGGCCCCGCACCGACGACCGCCACGCGGCGACGTCGCCCGGCCGGCTCGATGCGCAACTCCGTCTCGTGACACGCACGCGGGTTGACCAGACACGAGGTGATCTTCCCGCTGAAAGTGTGGTCGAGACATGCCTGATTGCAGCCGATGCACGTGTTGATCGTCTCCGCACGGTCTGCGGCCGCCTTGTTCACGAATTCGGGATCGGCCAGCAGCGGGCGCGCCATCGAGACCATGTCGGCCTCGCCGTCCGCCAGAATCCGCTCGGCCACATCCGGCATATTGATGCGGTTGGTCGTGATGAGCGGAATGCCCACGTGGCCCTTGAGCTTGCCCGTCACCCATGCGAAAGCGGCGCGCGGCACGCTCGTGGCAATCGTCGGAATACGGGCTTCGTGCCAGCCGATGCCCGTATTGATTAGCGTTGCACCGGCCGCCTCGATCGCGCGGGCGAGCCGGACGACTTCGTCGAACGTGGAGCCGCCCTCGACCAGATCGAGCATCGACAGACGGTAGATGATGATGAATTCGCGCCCGACGCGCTCACGTACCCGGCGAACGATTTCCACCGGGAAGCGCATGCGGTTCTCGTAACTGCCGCCCCATTCGTCGGTGCGATGGTTGGTGCACGCGGCAATGAACTCGTTGATCAGATACCCCTCGGATCCCATGATTTCGACGCCGTCGTACCCCGCGCGCTGCGCGAGTGTCGCACAGTGCACGAAGTAGTCGATGGTCGCCTCGACCTCGTCGCGCGTGAGCTCGCGAGGTTTGGCCGGTGTAATGGGGGCCTGCAAGGCGCTCGGGGCGACGAGATCGGGATGATAGGCGTATCGACCGAAGTGCAGGATCTGCATGGCGATCTTGCCGCCGGCGGCATGAACGGCGTCGGTCACGACACGATGCTTGTCCGCTTCCTCTTCGGTGCTGAGCTTGGCGCCCCCCGCATACGGACGCCCGGCCTCGTTGGGTGCGATACCGCCCGTCACCATCAGCGCCACGCCGCCACGGGCGCGCTCGGCGTAGAACTCGGCCATCCGGGCGAAGCCGTTACGTGCCTCTTCCAGTCCAACGTGCATCGAACCCATCAGCACGCGGTTGCGCAACGTCGTAAAGCCCAGATCCAGGGGCTGCATCAGGTGGGGATAGCCGGTTGTCGCGCTCATGGTTGTCTCTCTCGTCGTCCGGCCCGGCGATAACGGGCCGTGGGGCTTGTGGGATGGGGGTGACCACGTGTATGACCGGTTATGCAACCGGTTGCATAGTTCGATGGCGATTCTAGCGTGTCCCGACCACTATGCAACCCGTTGCATAGTGCGATTAGAATCCCTAGACTACCGGGCATGCCGCTCGCCCATGCCCTGATGACCTCCCTGCTGGAGAAATCCTCCTCGGGGTACGATCTCGCCCGCCGCTTCGACAAGTCCATCGGCTTCTTCTGGCACGCCACGCATCAGCAGATCTATCGCGAACTGGCGCGCATGGAGACCGCCGGGTGGATCGTCTCGACGGCCGCCCCGGACGGGGGACGCACACGCAAACGCGTCTACAGGGTGCTCGACGGCGGCCGCGACGAACTCCTGGCCTGGGCTGCCACGCCGACCGAGCCGTCCGACTTGCGCGACGACCTCATGGTCCGGTTGCGCGCCGACGCCGCCATCGGCTCCCTGCGGCTTCAGCCCGAACTGGCGCGGCGCGCAGCGCTTCACGCGCAGAAACTGGCGGCCTATCAGGCCATCGAAGCACGCGACTTCCCGGCAGACGCGCCGGTGACACGCGAAACCGCGTTGCAACGTCACATCCTGCGACTTGGCGTGCATTACGAACAAGGATGGCTGGACTGGACACGCGAGGCACTGGCCCTGCTGGTGCAATGGGACGGGCCCGCGACCGTTGCGCCTGAGGAAGCCTGATCAGGCCACCTGATGCTATCGTGCGCGGCCGCGAATTCGTCCCATTTTCTTGTCAACGGACGGGGTGTCTGGCGCGTTTAACGTGAGAATCGACGTTAAGCTTACCGGCGAACGTCACGTTTTTCGACCCTAGGCATTCATGGTGTTTTCTTCCAAGCGCTCCAAGCTTTCCCGGCTGGTCGGCCGCGCCCGTGTCGCGACGCTCTCCCTGCTGGCAGCCGCCGTACTCCCGCTGACGTTCTCGTCCGCCCACGCGGGCACGGTCATCGTGCTCGACTCGGGGGCGGCGCAGCTTTCCCTCATCGATCAGGCATCACACAAGGTCATTGGCACGATGCCCACGGGCAAAGAGCCGCATCACCTGATGATTACGCCCGACAAACGTTCGCTGATCGTGGCCAATTCGGTCTCGAACAGCCTGATGTTCCTCGACCCGAACACCGGCAAGTTCCAGCGTCAGGTCGCGGATATCGACGATCCCTACCAGCTCGGCTTCTCTCCTGACCACAAGTGGTTCGTGACGGCAGCGTTGCGCCTGGACCGCGTCGATCTGTATCACTACGACGGTGAAAACGTCACCGTCGCCAAGCGCATTGCGCTGGCCAAGACCCCGAGCCACATGACGTTCTCGTCCGACAGCAAGACGGTGTTCGTCACGCTGCAGGACTCGGGCGAGCTGGCCGCCATCGATCTGGCGACGCAGACGGTGAAATGGCGCATGCCGGTCGGCAAGACGCCGGCGGGCCTGTGGATGACGCCCGGCGACAAGTATCTGCTCGTCGGCATGACGGGCGAGGACGACGTGGCCGTGGTCGACTGGCGCGCGCAGAAGGTCGTCAAGCGCATCCAGACCGGTCGTGGCGCACACAACTTCCGCTCGTTGTCCGACGGCCGCCATATCGCGGTCAGCAACCGCGTGGAAAGCACCATCAGCATTCTCGATTACGAGTCGCTGACCAAGGTGGCCGACCTCACCGGTCTCATGCCGGGACCCGACGATATGGAATTGTCCGCAGATAAACGCTATCTTTGGGTAACGTTCCGATTTGCCCGCCACGTTGGCGTGATCGACCTGACGACGCGCAAGCTGGTCGACACCATTGCTGTGAACCGTTCGCCGCACGGCATCTATTTTGCCGACCGCGCCCCGGTTCTCTCGCCGAATCCTGACTGATAAGGCCGACAGATGATTCAGGAAGCCCTCAACTGCGTCGACAGCGGCATTTCCGCCGTCCAGACGCTCGTCTATGTGGATGTGGTGCAGCCGCTGCTGTTCCACTTCAACCTGATGGGTTACGACGACGATATCTACGATGCCCTCTATCTGGTGATCATCGGCGTATTGCAGGTCGGCCTGACGTACATGCTGTTGCGCCCGCTCGAAGCGCTGCGTCCGGTCGAGCAGTGGCAGGACCGCAAGCAGGTACGGGCGGACGTCATCTACACGTGGATCGCCAAGCTCGGCATTCTGAATCTGCTGTTCTTCGTGGTGTTGCAGCCGTTCTTTAACGAGTTGCAGAGCCAGATGGTGATTCACGGGCTGCCCAGCGTCGATCTGGACGGCCTAGTTCCTGGCGTGACCGACCAGCCCATCGTGTCGTTCCTGCTGTATCTGACCGTGCTCGACTTCGCGGGCTATTGGTATCACCGCTGGCAACATCGCTTCGGCGTGTGGTGGGAACTGCATGCCGTGCATCACAGCCAGCAGCAGATGTCGCTGTGGTCGGACGACCGCAACCACTTCCTCGACGACATCTTTCAGGCCGCGTTCTTCGCCGCCATCGCCTTGTTCATCGGCGTGCAGCCTGCGCAGTACGTCGTGCTGGTGGCCGTGGGCAACTTCCTGCAAAGCGTGCAGCACGTCAACGCCCGCCTGCCATACGGCCCTGTGCTCGAGCGCCTGATCGTGAGCCCGACGTTCCATCGTCGCCATCACGCCATCGGCTACGGACACGAAGGCACACGCTATGGCTGCAACTTCGGCGTGCTCTTCCCGTGGTGGGACATGCTGTTCCGCACAGCATCGTGGGAAAAGACGGTGGAGCCGACCGGCATTCGCGACCAGTTGCCCGCCCCCGCGGGACGTTCGCGCCGCTACGGTCTGGGCGTCGTTGCCCAGCAGGTCCATGCCTTCGGCCGCATCATCAAGCGTCTCTCACCGCGCCGGACGTCGCCCCGCCAGCCGGTCTGAACCGGCCTCCCCGGCCGGGCAGCGGCGAAGGCCTCAGCGCCGACGCGCTGACCTACCGGGGCTTGTTCGCGGCCGGACCGAGGTCCGGATCCGAGCCGAACGTCTTGCCTTCCCTCGGAGACCTAACTTACGCTATGCTGCGCGGAAGTCACCATCGTCTCGCCGATCCACGCGCAATGCCGTGAGCCAGTTCGCGGCCATCGCCGCTCCGAGGGCCCATGATGCACCGCGACGACAACGCCCCCCAGTCACGCCCGTGGCACACGTTTCCCGTCGAAAAAACCCAGCTCGAACTCCAGACTGGCCCAGACGGGCTATCCGACACCGAAGTGCAGTCCCGCCTTACCCGTTACGGTCCCAACCGGCTGGCCGAGCCCGCCCGGCGCGGGCCACTCATGCGACTGCTGTCCCAGTTCCACAACGTCCTGCTCTACGCCATGATGGGCGCGGCGGTCATCACCGCGCTGCTCGGTCATTGGCTTGACACGGCCGTGCTGATGGCGGCGGTCGTCGTCAATGCGCTCATCGGATTCATTCAGGAAGGCAAAGCCGAAGCGGCACTGGCAGCCATTCGCGGCATGCTCGCGCCACACGCCACGGTCGTGCGCGCAGGCAAGCGCAGTGAGATCGACGCCACCACCCTCGCGCCCGGCGACGTCGTGGTGCTCGCGTCCGGCGACCGCGTGCCTGCCGACCTGCGCCTGATCGCCTCGCGCGAGCTGCGGGTCGACGAAGCGGCACTGACCGGCGAGTCGGAGCCGGTGCAGAAAGAACCGACCACCGTCAAGGAAGACGCCGCCCTCGGGGACCGCTGGTGTATGGCCTATGCGGGCACGGTCGTGGTCTATGGGCAGGCGACCGGCATCGTCGTGGCGACGGGCGCGCACACGGAACTCGGTCGCATCAACCATCTGCTGACCGATGTCGACAGCGGCACGACCCCGTTGCTTCGGCAAATCGACCGCTTCGGTCATGGGCTGGCGGGCGCTATCGCGGTCGTGGCCGTGCTGACGTTCCTCCTCGGCTGGCTGTGGCGCGGTGAGCCGGTCGGCGAGATGTTCCTCGTCGTGGTGGCGCTGGTTGCGTCGGCCATTCCCGAGGGGCTACCCGCCATCATGACGGTGATTCTGGCGCGTGGCGTGCAGCGCATGGCCCGCGAAAAAGCGATTGTGCGCCGCCTGCCTGCGGTCGAAACGCTCGGCTCGGTCACCGTCATCTGTTCGGATAAGACCGGCACGCTCACGCGCAACGAGATGACCGTGCAGCGCGTTGTCGCGGCCGGTCATGTGTATGACGTGAGCGGCGCAGGCTATGTGCCCGAAGGCCATTTTTCGCTCGATGGCGCCGACGTCGATCTGCACGGGCATCCCGAACTGGCGCTCACGGCGCGCGTAGGCGAGCTTTGCAACGATGCCCGTCTGTTGCAGGACGCCGAAGGCCACTGGCGAATCGAGGGCGATCCGACCGAAGGCGCGCTGCTCGTGCTCGGCGCGAAGGCAGGCCTCACGCGCGACGCCTTACAGGCCCATTGGCCCCGGCTGGACGCGATTCCGTTCGAGTCGCAGCACCGCTTCATGGCGACGTATCACCTCGACAAGTCGGGGAATGCGGGCGACAGCGACGACAGCAATGGCAGTGGCACCCCATGGATCTTCGTCAAAGGCGCGCCCGAGCGCATCTTCGAAATGTGCCGCACGCAGATCGTCGCGCCCGGCGGCCAGCCGCGTGCGCCCCTCGACGTCGATTACTGGCGACGCATGGTGACCGACACCGCGGCACAGGGCCTGCGGGTCCTCGGGCTGGCGTACAAGCAGGCCAAGCCTGCCGGTGAACGGCTGGAATTCAGCGACGTGGAAGACGGCTTCACCCTGCTGGCGCTCGTCGGGATCATCGACCCGCCGCGCCCCGAAGCCATTGCGGCCGTGGCCGAGTGCCATCGCGCGGGCATTCGCGTGAAGATGATCACCGGCGATCATGCGGAAACCGCCAAGGCCATCGGCGCACAGCTCGACATCGGGATCGGCAAACCGGCCGTGACCGGGGCCGAAGTGGCGCTCATGGACGACGCCGAGCTGCGACGCGTTGCACTGGACATCGATGTCTTCGCGCGCGCCAGTCCCGAGCACAAGCTGCGCCTCGTGCAGGCTTTGCAGGACGACGGCCAGGTGGTCGCCATGACCGGCGACGGCGTGAACGACGCCCCGGCGCTCAAGCGCGCCGACGTCGGCGTGGCGATGGGATTCAAAGGCACCGAAGCGGCCAAGGAGGCGGCCGATATCGTGCTCACGGACGACAACTTCGCCAGCATCGCCAAGGCTGTCCGTCAGGGACGCGGCGTCTACGACAACCTCAAGAAGTTCATCCTGTTCATGCTGCCGACGAACGGCGGCGAGGCGCTGGTGGTAATAGCCGGGGTCATGCTCTCACTGGGCGTCGTCGCGCTCACCCCCGCGCAAGTGCTGTGGATCAACATGGTGACGTCGAGCACGCTGGGCATCGCGCTGGCGTTCGAGCGTGCCGAACCGGGCATCATGGCGCGCACCCCGCGACCGCCCGGCGCGTCGCTGCTCTCGTGGTTCTTCGTCTGGCGAGTGACGCTCGTCTCGATACTGATGATGATCGGTACGTTCGGGCTGTTCTACCTGGAATGGCGCAACGGCGCGAGTGCGGACGCGGCGCGTACGATGGCGGTGAATGCGCTGGTCATGGCCGAGATGTTCTATCTGATCAGCAGCCGCTCGATCTTCGCGACGTCGCTCAGTTGGCAGGGGTTGTTCGGCAATCGCATCGCACTGATCACCATTGCGGCGTGCCTGGCGCTCCAACTGTTCTACACCTATGTCCCGTTCATGCAGGCGACGTTCGGCTCGTCGCCGCTGAACGCGCGCGAATGGCTGGAAGTTTTGGGCGCCGGTCTGCTGGTATTCTTCGGCGCTGAACTGGAAAAATGGGTGGTACGCCGCGCGGGTTGGGCCGAGCGGCTGGCTGTGCAGTAAAGCGGTCGCCTTAGCCGTTGCGAGGTGGCCGCAAACCGTTGCGACGCGGCCGCCCCGGATCGAACTCTGCGAAATATGGTGCAACTGCAATCCCATGCTGGCGACGCGCTCGCCAGCCATCACATCGCGTGGTACGTCTATGTGCTGCGCTCGTTCCTCGCCTTGCTCGTGCTGGGCGCGTGCGCCTGGGGGGCGATGGCCCTCGCCCACCGTTGCCCCGGTCCGGCGCTCGTGCGCTACCTCGTGACCGCCGTGTGGGCACTGCTCGGGGTCGTCGCGATCGTTGCGCTATTGCGCGTGCGCGCCGGGATGCCGCTGCAGGGCTGGCCGCTCGCTTTTCTGATCGCGCTGCTGCTGCTGATCGGTTGGTGGCAGACGATCCGTGCGTCCAACGACCGCCTCTGGGCGGCCGATGTCGCGCAATTGCTCGATTCGCGAATCGACGGCGAACACGTCACGCTGCACAACGTGCGCAACTTCGAATGGCGCACGGAAACCGACTTCACGCCGCGCTGGGAAACCCGCGAGTACGAACTCGACAAGCTGGAGAATGCCGATCTGGTCCTGTCGTACTGGATGGGCCCGGCCATTGCCCACACGCTGGTGTCGTTCGGCTTCTCCGACGGCCGCCGCGTGGTGTTTTCCATCGAGATTCGCAAGAAGCAGGGTCAGAAGTTCTCGGCCATCAGCGGGTTCTTCAAAGACTTCGAGGCCACGCTCGTAGCCGCCGACGAGCGCGACATTCTGCGCGTTCGCAGCAACGTGCGCGGCGAAACGACCTACCTGTATCGACTCAACATCCCGCCCAAACAACTGCGTGAAGTGTTCCTCGGCTATCTCGCCCGCGCGCGCGAACTGCACGATACGCCCGCCTGGTACAACACGCTGACGAGCAACTGCACGACCATCGTCTTCGAGATCGCCCGCCTCATCGCGCCGGGATTGCCGCTCGATTACCGGTTACTGCTGTCGGGCTACTTCGCCGAGTACGCCTACGATCAGGGCGGTCTGACACCGGGCTTCACCTACGCGCAACTGTATGAACGGGGCAATTTCGTTGCGCGAGCGCTGGCCGCAGGCGACTCGCCCGAGTTCTCCACCCTCATCCGCGAGGGCGTGCCGGGCGACGATCCGAAGGTCAAGCCATGAACCCGTCGACCGGCATGACACCGCAGAGCAAGGCGATCGCGCTGCGGCGTACGGTCATGCTGATGGCTGCCGTATGGCTGACGGCCCTGTCCGGCTGTGCGATGGTGGAAGCGCGCTCGCTCGGCCCCGAGCAGTACATCGCCATGAAGCGCGGCGACATTCTGTCGACCGGCAAACTCAGCGCGTCGACCGACGAGACCGTTCGCGTGGCGGGCCTCGACGACACCGTTTGCGCCAAATCGTCGCTCGACTGTATCGACGCGTTAGGCCGTGCGAAGGAAATCGACGTCGACCGACGGCGCGCGGCCATGGCCGAGATGTCGATGCAGCTCGCCATCGCCCAGACACCCACTGGCGAGCGACAATGGAACGATGCGCAATTCGATCTGTGGCTGCGCTC
This sequence comes from Pandoraea oxalativorans, assembly GCF_000972785.3. Classification (NCBI taxonomy): domain Bacteria; kingdom Pseudomonadati; phylum Pseudomonadota; class Betaproteobacteria; order Burkholderiales; family Burkholderiaceae; genus Pandoraea; species Pandoraea oxalativorans. Next base: position 2,602,757 of record NZ_CP011253.3, on the reverse strand, counting down.
GGCACGCTACGCTTACGCGTACCTGTTCTACAGCGAACGTCCATCGAGCGAACGGGCCTTCGAAGACCGTCAGACGCAGGTCCGCGACTACTACAACTATGCGGTGCAGAACTTCTCGGTCGCGTTGTTCCGTCGCGTGCAGCAAACGGGCAGCGACAAGATAGCGGGATGGCTCCTCCCGGTCGATGCGAGTAGTGTGCGATTCGCCGATAACCGCATCCAGCCACGGGAAGTCTTGCCCGCGTCCACACTGTCCTTCGCGGGACTGCGCAGTCCGTACCGACGCGACGGTTTCGGCGCCGAGCTGGTGGCCGTGCTCGACGAGAAGTCTGCCGCCGAGGCGCTCGCCGACGCCGGTCAGAACCCAACGCCCCGGGGCGACGCCGCAACCGGTCCGGATAACCGCGACACAAGGCCGAACCCACGCGAAAGCCGTGCCTCGCGCGATTTCCGGCGCGCCACCGACCCGAACGCCGGGCCGGTATTCAGCGAGATGCCCTCACCGTCGCTCACGCTGCTGCTGCGCTTCGACGGCACCACGCTCGAACAGGTCCTTACGACGAAGGTCGCCACGCTGGTGGTCTACGACCCATACCGGCAGACGTCCGTCGAACTGAATCGCCAGACGGTGCCGCTCGCGGGCAACTTCACGGCCGGTTACGGTCTGTGGCTGGCGCGCTCGGGCTTTGCCGAGCAGTCATTGCGCACGCTGTTCGGACGCGACCGCGGCATCGTGCGTCCCCACATCTACCTGATGCAGCCCTTCGACCCGGGACGCCGCGTCATTCTGATGCTGCACGGGCTGGCCAGCAGCCCGGAGGCGTGGGTGAATCTCGCAAACGAAATTCAGGGCGATGCAACGCTGCGCGAGCACTTCCAGGTCTGGCAGGTTTATTACCCGACGAATGCGCCGATTCTCGTGAACGCGATGGCCATACGCAACGCGTTCGGCACGACGCTTAAGCACTTCGACCCGGACGGCCTGTCCGCCGCATCGCATGAGGCCGTCGTCATCGGGCACAGCATGGGCGGCGTGATCGCGCGCCTGATGGTGTCCAGCTCGGACGATCAGCTCTGGGACACCTTCCAGCAGGAATACCACCTGGACGAAGATCAGGTCGACCGTGCCCGCGACCGACTCGATCCGCTGTTCAGCTTCAAGCCGGTGCCGCAGTTCGAGCGCGCCGTCTTCATCGCCGCACCGCACCGGGGCACGCCGTTCGCCCGTAACCGCATCGGACGCTGGGTGTCGAACCTGATCAAGCTGCCGGTCACGCTGCTCTCGGGGATCGACGACGTGCTGCACTACGCGACAGGGTCGGAAGACAGTCCGTCGGAGGGCAAGACCCGCTACGTGCCCAACAGCGTCGATCAGTTACGTGACGACGATCCCTACGTTATGGCTGCCGCCGGACTGAAGATCTCGCCGTCCGTGCAATACCACTCGATCATCGCGCGACGCGATGCCAAAGGGCCGCTGGAGGCATCGAGCGATGGTGTGGTGCCGTACACGAGCGCGCATCTCGCGGGCGCGCAGTCCGAGCGCGTCATCGTCGCCGGACATAGCGTGCAGGAGACGCCGCAAGCGATTCTGGAGATCCGTCGCATCCTGCACGAGGACGTCGACGAACTCGATCCGGTCAAGTTGCCCGGGCGTCCGAACCCGTATCAGGCGATCGATCCGCCGCCGCGTGCGACGTCAACGCCGGGACGCCCGACCTCGTACTGAGACAGGATCTGCCGCATCAGGAAACGGCGTTGATCTGAATGTGATACACGCCCCACGGACACAGGGCGAACTGCGCCTTGAGCGGCTTGCCCGCCAGCGCCGGAATCGCGGCCGGGTCGTATACGGCCCACAGCGGCCCGAGACCGCCCAGCGCGAGCGGCTTGTCGTCGACACGCGTGGCGAGCAGGAAACCGTACTCCCGCACCTGCCCAACCGTGGTCGCCACGACGTAACCGTCGATGGCGCGCAGCAACACCTGCGTGAGCGGATTCGACGGTGCGCCCGCCTGCACCAGCACGTCCGCCAGACGCGGACCGCGCAACGTATGCGGCCTTGCGTCGTACTCCAGCGTGGGGCGAATCGTCTGCGCGGGCATGCGCGTGAGCATGGCGAAGTCGAGCGCGTACGCCGCGTCGAATTGCACGAGTTGTTTGTGAAACAGTTGGTCGAGGGCTGGGTCGACCGGCTCCCGGTTGTGACGTGCAATCGCGCCGCTGAGCGTGACGAGCGGTGTCGACGCTGGTGCGGCAGTGACGGGGTTACCCGCAGCGCCCGGCTTGGCAAGGACAGGCACCGATGCGCCCAGTGCCACGGCACCGGCAAGGAATTCACGTTTCTTCATGGCGTTGGCGATAGCGAATGACGGAGGCGGCAGACTCATGCGGGAGGAGCCTCGGCGCGCTCCCATGAGGTCGCAAGAGCGTACCACCGATGTCATCCGGCGCACCAACGGCAACGGCGTGGTGGCCGTGCCGTCAGGTCAACGCCCGATTGAATCCGGCCAGACGGTGGACTCAGCGAGACGGGGTCTCGAACGTGAAATACACGCGCCCGTCGCGGATCGGCAGGATGTCGGCGCGATCTTCGCCCACTTCCGCGTCCAGCCGTTCGTTGAGCAGCGTGTTCATCGCCATCAGCAAAGCCCCGTTGCTACGTGCGTCGAGCGCCAGATTGCGCGACTCCGTCGGATCGGCGTGCAGATCGTAAAGTTCGACGTCGTTACTGGCGAACAGCGTCTCCAGCGACGTCGGCCGGTTGAACGCCTTCGGCGAAAAGTAGCGCGAGAAGCGATAGCGGCCGTCGAACACGCTGCGAATCATGCCGCGATGCCGGAAGTCCGGCTGACGTGCGATCACCCGTCGATGGATCTCGTCGACCGACAGGCCCTTCTCACGCAGCGTCGCATATTCCTGCGCCAGCCACTCGCTGTCGTAGAACAGCAGCATGGCGTAGTTGAACAGGGCGGCCGGACGCAGCGCATCGACCGCCTGCCGCTCAGGGCGTCGCAGCAGCGGTGTGAGGTCATGCCCATGCGCGGCCTTGCCAGCAATGCGGGCCACGCTGTCGGCGTCTAGCCCCGTCAACCCGAGCAATGTCGGCGTGATATCCACGTGCGAGCTGAGCGCGGCGCATTGCTTCCCGCCCGGATACGCAGGGTGACGAATCACGAGCGGCACGTGATTCTGCTCGCGATAGGTCGTCGGGCCCTTCCCTACGAGCTTGTGCGCACCGACGTGATCGCCATGGTCGGCACTCATCACGACGATGGTGTTCTTGTCGATGCCCAACTCGCGCAGCGTATCGAGCAGCGTCACGACATGGGTGTCGCAGTCGCGGATGCAATTGAAGTAATAGTCCTGATAGACCTGAAGACGCGCGTCGTCGAGCGGATAGTCGCCGACGAGCACGCCCTCGGACGCGTTGTAGACGCCGTGTGCAGCGGGTCGCCCGGGGGCGTCGTAAGCCTGCTTTCGCGTGGCGGCGAGCGGCACGTCCCAATGCTTGTCGTAAAGACTGTCCTTCGGCGCACGGGCGTTGCCCAGCGTCGGCTTGCTGGCGTTTTGCGTATCCACGCCCGCCGGATCGGTGTTCAGGAACATCGCGTCGTGCGGGTTTACCAGATTCACCGCCATGAACCACGGCTTCTGTTCGTTCGCCAGTTGTGCGCCGCGTCCGCGCAGCCACGACACGGCGGACGACGTCGTCAATCCGTCGTAGGTATAGCCACCGCGCACGCGCCCGATCAGATCGCCCACGCCGAAGTAGTCGTCGAAGCCGTACGCGCGGATCAACGCGTTGTATTCCTGCGTCGGGGTGTCGTAGGGCGTGTGGTTGTGATGCAGTTTGCCGCTCAGATGCCATTCGCCCAGATACGCGGCGTAGTACCCTGCGTCGCGCATCATGTGGCCGATCGTGCGGATATCGGTCGACATATCCGGCTGCCACGGAATGCCGCAGTTGTCGAACACGCGCGTGTGCTGGATGTGCTGGCCGGTATAGACGACCGAGCGCGACGGCGAACACACACACGCGGCAATCTGGTGATTCATGAACGTCACACCCTCGCGGCGCAGCCGTTCGCGGCCCGGCACCGGAAACGGCCACTTGTCGAAGTGCCGCTCCTGATCGGTGAGGATGAACAGGATGTTGTAACCCTTGGGCGCAACGGCCGGGGCCTGCGTCGGCATGACGTAGCCGTCGTCGGCCGCGTGCCGGGTCGCGGATGCGGCGCCAGTGGCCGATATAGCCGACGGCGCGAGCCCCGCCGATGCCATCGCAACACCGGCCTGCTTCAGAAAATCGCGCCGTGCGTTCCGGCTGGGCCGGCCTGGCTGAGCAGCGGACGCGCCGTCAGTCGGCGTCGCATCGTCGGAAGTCGTGGGGGATGAAGGTTTTCGTGTCGTCATGCGTCTCGCTCCTGATGAGGTGCCAGCGTCGTGTCGTGCGCCGACTACCGGATGGGAGTCTCATTATTCGGTTGAATTCTGAACGGATCGATGAAAAATCATGCCGCATTCATTACCCTGATGACATCAATAATGCGGTAACGTATCGCAACTCATCAATGCATTGCCTCGCCCACATGACCGAAGATTCCCCCACGGACCGAGATCCCGTGCTTCCGTCTCCTTTGCTTTCGTCTCCCTTACCGCCATCCCAACTCGCCCGCCACATTCCGGCCGTCCTCCGAAAACTCCGCATCCGCGATCTCGAGACGCTGCGCTGGCTGGGCCGCACTCGCAGTTTTGCCCGCACGGCGGAAGCTGCTGCGATCACCCAGCCCGCACTGTCGAAGTGGTTGCGAGAAATCGAGGACGCGCTGGGCGTGTCGTTGTTCGAGCGCACCACGCGCCGCGTGACCCCGACGTCGTATGGCGACGCGCTGCTCGAACGCGCCGAGCGCATGCTGACGGACCTGGCGGGTGTTGCCCCCGCCATGCAGGCGTTGCGCGACGGACTTGCGCAGCCGGTCAACGTCGGCATCTTGCCGGGCATGGCGAGCGTGCTCATGCCCCAAACGCTCGCGCGGCTGGAGCGCGCCGGGCCTGCACTTCGCATCAATCTGTTCGAAGACACGCTCGATCGTCTGCTGCCCCGCGCGCGCTGGCACGAGATCGATCTGCTCATCTGCCGGTTGGACGAAACCGCCATGAATGCGGGCTTCGGCACCGTGCCGCTATATGAAGACGACGTGCGGGTGTTCGGCGCACGAAACCACCCACTAGCTTCGCACGCGTCGCCCGGCTGGCCCGACGTCGCACGCTATCCGTGGATCGTCCCGCCGCCCGGCACCCCCATGCGACGCGCCATCGACACCGAATTCGCCCATCACGGCCTGCCGCTGCCGCGCGTCGTCATGGAGTCGGTCACGCTCATGACCAACGCGAGCGTAGCGCAGGCCATGCCGTGCCTCTTCCTCGCGTCGACGCTGGGCGTGGTGCGCTCGCCGCTCACGTCGGCGCTTCATGACTTCGGGCTGCCGTTCTCTCACGTCGCGCCGACCGTCGGCGTCCTCCACGGGCACGCGCCGAGTGCTGCAACCCTCGCGCTCATCGAGGTCTTGCAGGATGTCTCGCGCACCCTCGCTGCGCGCATTCCCACGGATTAGCGCACTAGGAAAGTACTTCAAGTGAATGGGCCGGCGAAATGCCGGCCCATTCACTTTGGGGGCGCAGAAACAGCCCCAGCGATCACATCACTTGAAGAAACATCGCTAAGTCATTGATTGCTTAAGTGTTTGCATGGCATAGTCGCGCGAATGCACACGCGCACGAGCTAAGTTTCTCCTAAGTTTCGCGCGCTATCGTGCGCCCGTGCCGTCCTCCACGGACGGCAAGGATTAGGCGTAGGCTGATCGCAGCCCGCCAGAATGCGTACGGAAAACCATGCGGATATTGCTTGTAGAAGACGACGCCATGATCGGTGAGGCCATGATGCAGGCGCTCAAGGACGCCTCATACGCCGCCGATTGGTGTCGCGACGGTGACGCCGCGCTCGCCGCCCTCGCCGCTCACGCGTACGACCTCATGCTGCTCGATCTCGGCCTGCCCGGCCGGGACGGCTGGGACGTGCTGCGCGCCCATCGCGGCGCTGGCGGGCGCACGCCGATCATTGTCGTCACCGCCCGCGACGGCGCTGAGGACATCATTCAGGGCCTCGACCTCGGGGCGGACGACTTCGTCGTCAAGCCCTTCGAAGTGGGTGAGTTGCTCGCCAGAATGCGCGCGGTCATCCGACGTCACGCAGGCGTGGCCGTACCGGTGCTGACCAACGGTGCACTTGCGCTCGATCCGGCCACGCATCAGGCGACGTACGGCGAGAACAGTTGCGTGCTGTCCGCGCGCGAATACGCGCTGCTCCACGCACTGATGCTGCGCCCCGGCACGATCCTCTCGCGCGACGCGCTCGAACATCGCCTGTACGGCTGGGGCGAAGAGATCGAGAGCAACATGATCGACTTCCTGATCCATTCGATTCGCAAGAAGCTCGGCGCCGACGTCATTCGCAACATCCGCGGCGCGGGATGGCTGGTGCCCAAGGCATGATGCGTTCGTTGCAGTCACGGCTCGTCGTTACGCTCTCGGCCTGTGCGCTGGGACTGGCCATCGTCGCGGGCTTCGTTTCGTACGGCGCGGCCTTTCGCGAAGCCTATCGCTTCCAGGACGACCAACTGCTGCAACTCGCCGCGCTCGTCGACACGCGCAATCTGGCCCGTGCCGACTCTGCGATGCACGGCCTGCCGATTCAGGATCATGACTACCGTCTCACCGTCCAGCGCCTTGGCGGCACCTTTCCCGTGACGCTGTCCGACGGTTTTCACACCGTCAACACCGGCGACCACACTTGGCGGGCCTTCGTGCGCACGATCGAACCGGACCTGCGCATTGTCGTGGCGCAGCCGACGGAAGGCCGTGACGAGATCGCGCGCAATAGCGGACTTCGCACCGCAATGCCGTTCGTCGGGTTCTTGCCGCTGCTCATCGCGGCCATTGTGTTGACGGTACGCCGCGCCTGGCGTCCGGTGCAACAACTGGCTGCCGAAGTCGACAAGCGCCGCGATACGGATCTGCGCGGCCTCGATACACAAGGCGCACCCACGGAAATCGAGCCGTTCATCGTGTCGATCAACCGCTTGCTGGCAAGGCTGGCCAAGGCGCTCGACGAGCAACGCCGCTTCGTGGCGGACGCCGCGCACGAACTGCGCTCACCGGTCACCGCGCTGGTGATTCAGTCCGAAAACCTTGACCGTGCGCTCGCACCGGCGGCACTCGACGCCGAAACGCGTCATCGGCTGACCAAGCTCAAAAGCGGGCTGCATCGCACACGCACACTGATCGAACAGTTGCTGACGCTGGCCCGTGCCCAAAGCGCGCCGGCGGTCCCCGCGAGTCCCCTGACGTTGCTTCCCGCCGTGCACGAAGCGCTAGAAGATGCGTTCGTGCTGGCGGATCGCAAGCAGATCATGCTCGATCTGACTGACGCGTCGACCGGTGTGCCGGGCCGCTCCGGCTTGCCCGGCCTGCCAGGCCTGCGTGTTGCAGGGTCGAAGCGCGACATCGTCACATTGCTGAGCAATATTGTCGGCAACGCCGTGCGCTATACGCCCGCCGGTGGCACGGTCTCCGTGCAGTTGTCGGCCAAGGGAGCCGACGTCCTGATCGACGTGATCGACTCAGGCCCCGGGATCGACGTCGACAAGCGCGAGCGCGTGTTCGACGCGTTTTACCGCGCCACCGATCACCGAGAACCGCGCGAACACGGTGGCGACGGGACCGGCCTGGGGCTGGCGATCGTGCGGGCTATCGTCGACCGCCTCGGCGGGCAGGTGCATCTGACAGACGCGCACCTGTCGCCGCCGCGCGGGCTGCATGTCCGGGTGACGCTGCCTAATCCCGATATGGCCGACTCACCGCATGCGCCCGACGTCCACTCCAGTGGACTCGGCCAGCCGCGTCAGTCCTGAACCGAACACTCAACGCCCCCGACTTCGACCCCAACTTCATCCTCAAGACCGGAAGCCTAGTATTCATGTCTACACGTCCTCAACGTGACGCCGGGTTAGAACCCTGGCCGATTTCTCCCACCGCCCTGCTCTGGCTGATCGCCACGTTCGCGCTGGTCTGGTTCGGTGTTCTGAACCTGCGCCATCTGATCCCCAGCGACGAAGGCCGCTACGCCGAGATGGCGCGCGAAATGCTGGCCACCGGCGACTGGGTCACGCTGCGTTACAACGGCTATCTGTACTTCGAAAAGCCCCCGCTCCAGACCTGGATGAACGCCCTCACGTTCATGGTCTTCGGACTGGGTGACTGGCAGGCACGTCTGTGGACGGCACTGACCGGCTTCGGCGGCGTGTTGCTCGTGGGTTACACGGGTCGGCGCGTGTTCAGCGCGCGTGCAGGTCTGTTCGCCGCACTGACACTGGCAAGCGCCCCGCTGTGGAGCCTGCTCGGCCACTTCAACGTGCTGGACATGGGCCTGTCGTTCATGATGACGCTGGTCCTGTGCGCACTGCTGCTGGCACAGCGCCCCGGGCTCACCGACACGCAGACCCGCAACTGGATGTGGCTGTGCTGGGCGGCGATGGGCCTGTCGATTCTGAGCAAGGGGCTGATCGGTGTGGTCCTGCCGGGTGCCGTGCTCGTCATCTACACGCTGATCGCGCGTGACTGGGCCTTGTGGAAGCGTCTGCACATCGTGAGCGGCCTGATCGTGATGCTGGCCATCACGGTGCCGTGGTTTGCTGCGGTGATGTCGCGCAATCCGTCGTTCTTCGATTTCTTCTTCATCAACGAGCACTTCAACCGCTTCCTGAAGCCGGACCACCATCGTCCGGGCGCGCTCTGGTACTTCGTGCCCGTGCTGCTGATCGGTTTCCTGCCGTGGCTGTCGACGATTCCGCGCGCCATTGCCGGTGCGCGCGCCGTGCCACGTCAGTCGAACGGTTTCCGTCCGGTGCAGATGATCACGGTGTGGGCTGTCTTCATCTTCTGCTTCTTTTCGATGTCGCACTCGAAGCTCATTTCGTATGTGCTGCCGATCGTGCCGGCCATCGCGATGCTGTTCGGTCTCGGTCTGGCCACCATGACGCGCGAGTCGCTACGCAAGCACCTCATCGTGTCCATCGTGCTGTTCATCGCGACGATCGTCACGTGTCTGGTGTTCCTCTCGCATCACTCGGACAGCCGTAATCCGGTGCAGGCGTACCGTACGTTCTCGTACTACGTGTATGCGGCGAGCGCCGTCGGCCTGATCGGCATCGGCATCACCCGTTGGCTGAGTAAGCGCAGCACCAAGCAGGCGTTGGTGGCGTTCGCGGCCACGTGGCTGGCCTTCGTGATGATCGGTGGCTCGGGGCACGAGGCGTTCGGACGCGGCAGCTCCGGTATCGATCTGGTGCCCGCCGTCCGGGCGGAGATGGATCGACTCGGACCAGACACGCCGTTCTACTCCGTCGGCACGCTCGACCACACCATGCCGTACTACCTGCGTCAGCCGATGATCATGGTCGCGGTGCAGGACGAGCTGGAGTTCGGCATCTCGCAGGCCCCGGACAGCTGGGTGCCGACGCTTGAGAAATTCGTGGATGTCTGGATGGAAGCCCCCAAGGCGCTCGCGCTGGTCGATCCGGACAAGTTCGCCGTGCTGGAGACGCTGAATCTGCCGATGAAGGTGATTGCGCGCGACAACCGTCGTGTGATTATCGAAAAGCCGATGGCGGACGGCGCGAGTGCCAAACCTGCTGGCGCAAACTGACCGGGATACGGGTCAACACCGAGGCCAATCAGGGGGATGCAGGCGCTGCCAAGTGATCGGCGGCGTGCTGCAACCCCGAAAAAATGCGCTCCGCCACGCGTTCAGGGAAATCGGAGGGTAGTCTGCCCGCAACTTCAGCAATAGCCCGCGGGACGCTCGCGAGCAACGCATCGAGGATCGATGCCGCGCCAGCGCCGAGATAACACTTCGCCGCCATTGCATCGAAGTGCCGACGCTGAATCTCGCGAAGTCGATAGTGCCGGTGCTTTCCGGGCACCGCCATCGCCAGCTTGGCACGTTGCCATGGCACCTGATTCGGCCCGTCGCCGATAATCGGCCACATCGACAGCACATCATAGAGCGGGGCAAGACGGTAACGTCCGCCCGGCAAAAGGTGGATGCTGAAGTTCTTTGCGTGACCGTCCGTCGCCGCCAGCATCCAGAACACGACCTGCGTGCGAAACACCGTTTCGAGGTCATCGTCCGATGTCTGCGATTGGCGCAAGGTGGCCGCCAGATCGGCAATGCCGGGGCCACCGTCTGCCTCATACCTGAGATGGGGCGGCAGCCCGAATACCTGGCAGAAGTCCTCCTGCGGCAAGCGCATGATCCACGTACCGCTGGAATGCATCTGACGATCGAAGCGCGTCACCGACAGCACTTTCTGATCACCGAACGTCAGCATCTCACTCGCCGCCGTCGGCAAACCGAGCGCCGCGCACAGTTGCATGCAAAGCCACTCGTTCTCAACGGACGTTGACAGGTCTGCCCGCCGGTTGCCCACGAGCCCTATCGGCAACTTCAGGATATGGGTCGTTGGCGTGGCGCCATGCGGCATACACCAGCGCCCTTCGTGATGCAGCAGGGCCGTCTTTTCCTGTGCCCCCGCGATCGAAAGCCGCAAGTCGTCGTGAGCATATCGCCCCGGCAACGCATCGCCAGCGGCTTTGCGCAGATGCTCGGCGACAGCTTCCTCGGACAGGGGACTCGCTTCAATGGTTTGCACATTGCCGGGTACGTCGTCTTCGCCAAGAAACTGAATGGCACCGACACAATCGCGTCCGATAGCCTCAAGCAAATCGAAACCATCGGTGGATGGCGTGCCATACCGCCCTGCGAGCCGACGCCGGATGACATCGCTATCCGGTAGAAGATTCTCGAAGTAGTGACCGACCCGGTCCCCGGTCAGCGGTGTCGAATCGATGCCGAACGGCAACGAGAGCGAAAGCGGACGCCCTGCCGCAGAATCGCGCCACGCGTCGTCGTACTGCAATGCCATCCGGTTTCGTGACTGCACACGCCACGTGCCGACACGCTGATTATTCGCCCAGATGGACAATGCCCGGGCATGTGACCTGCGCCCCATCGATTACCACTCCGTGTTGGAAGAAACAGGAGCAACATCGCGTGACTGGACGACGAGGTCAAGGCGGTAAAGGCCCAATAGCGCCAGTAACTGCTCGACCGAAATGATTTTCGGATCAAGCTCCAGCGCGGACAGACGACTCTGACTCAGTCCCAGCCGCGTAGCCGCCTCAAGCTGCGTCATCCCCGCCGAGCGACGGGCCGACCGCAAGATTTCGCCGAGGTGTGTTGACGAAGCAATGAGCTGGTTCATCAGAAATTTACCTTATATGCAGGTAATGTGAATTTTAGCTGATATTCGCGTAAATGCGAAATAGCTGAATATAGCGTAAATGTGTTTTACCTGCTATTTAGGTGAGAATCTCGCAATCGCCGTAGGGAGCGCTTTGGGCATGTGTATGCCGTCGGCATCGGGAACCCCCGTAAACAGAAAAGGGCTGAGGAGACCGCTCGCACGGTCCTCAGCCCTTCCCGTTTCGCCACTTCAGGCTTTACTTGCCCTTTGCCGCCTTAGCCGCCGCACCCGGCGCGACCGACACACTCGCCTCAGCCGTAAGCATCAGGAACGTAAACGTCTCTTCCAGATACAACCGCACCGTTTCGGCGTTGTGGTCCAGATAGCCAATCGACAGGTCCTGACCGATGTGCATCTCGTAGTCGCCGCCACGCGTCGAGACGATGGCACCACCGTCGATAGCCGGCGCCCAGATGATCTCGCCGCTCACGATGTGACCGATATGTTCGAGAATCGGGTAACCCTGGTCGTTCGCCTCGGCCACCGCCGTATAAGCGTCCGCGCCCAGCAGCACGCTGTACGGGCCATCAACGCCTTCAAGCCGCAATTGCTCCAGCGCCTTGGCGATCACCGTCGGGTAGTCCGCAATGTCCTTGGGCAGCGGCAACACCGGGTTCGACGTGCCTTCACGCACCCCAGTGATCTGCGCCGCCTTATAGCCGTCGAAAATCGCACGGTCTTCGGCATAGGCCAGCTTGATCGCGGCATCCTTCGCCGGTTGCCAGTCGGAATCGTTCGCGCCGCGCTCGACATCGTCAATCGCTTCGCGCGACAACTCGAACGGCACGCGCAGCACCACCAGCGGCAGCACCTGACGTTGACGGGCGTCCACGCCCTTGAACGGCGATGCAATCGATGTCTGATGGCCGGTGCCGACACCAGACAGCGCCAGACCGCCCGGCCCTTTCACGTCGACCACGCGGCGCGCGGCAACGGTGCGTTTGAACGTGCGGGCCACTTCTTCTTCGATTTGCGCCCATGCGGCGCTCGAAACGGGGGCCAGTTCGCGATGCAGGTTATTCATGCCTGAGAAACTCCTTTGAGCGATCCGATTTGCAGCGAGCCGTCCGCAACTGCGGGGCTCGCCTGATGAGAAGCAGTAGCGGCGTCGAACACTTGCACGCCCGCAGGCTGTGCGTCGATCAACGTCTTGATGACATGGCTGGACTCGGTGGCGGCCGCTTGCGGCGCACGGTCGGCGAGCGCTTCCAGTAACGTGGCCGACGGCACGAAGAACAAACCGCCGGTCACCGCCGTGCTGAAGTCCAGCAAGCGGTCGTAATTACCGGGCGGCTTGCCAACGAACATGTTCTCGAGCATCTGCTCGATGGGCCACGGCGAGCGCGCGTAGCCAATGAAGAACGTGCCGAACTCGCCCGAGCCGGGACGACCGAACGGCATGTTGTCGCGCAGGATCTTCACTTCCTTGCCATCCACTTCGAGCGTGGTCAGCGCGCTGTGCGAATTACTGGGCTTCACGTCCTCGTCGAGTTCCACGTCCGAGAACTTGGTGCGGCCGATGATGCGCTCCTGCACTTCCACCGGCAGCGCGTTCCAGCCCGTCATGTCGTGCAGGTACTTCTGCACCAGCACATAGCTGCCGCCAGCGAACTCGGGGTCTTCGTCGCCCATGACGGTGAAGTCGAGCGCCTCCTGACCTTCCGGGTTTTCTGTGCCGTCGACGAAGCCGATCATGGCGCGCATATCGAAATAGCGGAAGCCGTGCACTTCGTCGACGACGCTCACCGCGTCGCCCAGCTTGTTCAGCAGGAGCGTGGCGAGGTCGAAGCACAGGTCCATCTGTTCGGCACGGATGTGCAGCAGCAGATCGCCGGGCGTGGCCGGGGCGTGGCGCTTGCCCGCGCCGAATTCACGGAACGGATGCAGCTCGGCCGGGCGCGGATCGCCGAACAGGCGGTCCCAGGCGCTGTCGCTGAAACCGGCCACACAGGTCAGATTGCCGGTCGGCACACGCTTGCCCACGGATCGGACATACGCGGCCACATCGGCACACCAGCCCCGCACGGCGGCGTGCGCGGCCTCGTCGTCGCGAATCGTGGCGACGAGGAAGATAGCGCTTCGGGTGACTTTGCCGGAAACCGGCTGCGGCTCGGGAGGAGGAGACGTCGGACGTTCGGTCATTGCTTGCCTGCGTGGGACTGGAGTTCTTGACGCTGTCGGCCGCCAACGCCCGGTCCTCGGGTGGACCCCAGGCTATCGGACGGCGACTTTTAGTGTGACAACGTTATAACGCAACACGCCGTAATATGCCACTCTCATCGATATGGCGGTGTGTCGGGCCTTGTGCAACGGGGGTTTCCGGGCGATGTCGCGAATTCTGTCAATTTCGCCATATTCGCGCCATTTTGGCGTTGGGGGTGCGCCCATACCATGGCGGCGTTCCTTCCGGTACCGGTGACGCGCCCGCGTGTGCGTCGTTGGCGCCGCCCTTGTCCGTACGCCTGTGACTGCGCCCGAGCGCGTCTGAATCATGTGGATTGTCAACGTTGCGCTCAAACGGCCATACACGTTCATCGTGATGGCCATTCTGATCCTGCTCGCCACGCCGCTCGCGCTGTTGCGCACGCCCGTGGACGTGCTGCCGGAAATCAACATCCCCGTCATCAGTATCATCTGGACCTATAACGGTCTGTCCGCACAGGACATCGCCGACCGGATGATCTCCGGCAACGAGCGCGGCTTGACGACCACCGTCAACAACATCGAGCACATCGAGTCGCAATCGCTGCCGGGCATCGGCATCATCAAGATCTTCCTGCAACCGACGGCCAATATTCAGACGGCCATTGCACAGGTCGTTGCGGTCGAGCAGGCGCAGGTCAAGCAGATGCCGCCCGGCGCGACGCCACCGCTCGTCATCAGTTATTCGGCTTCGTCGATTCCAGTGATGCAGTTGGGCCTGTCGAGCCCCAGCCTGTCGGAACCGGCGCTTAACGACACGGCACTGAACTTCCTGCGCCCACAACTGGTGACGATTCCCGGTGCCGCCGTACCGTATCCGTATGGGGGCAAGACGCGACTGATCTCGGTGGACATCGACTCGCGCGCCCTGCTCGCGAAGGGCCTGACGGCGCAGGACGTGGTCGCGGCCGTCAACGCACAGAACCTGATCCTGCCGACCGGTACAGCGAAGATCGGCCCTCGCGAATACACCGTCGACATGAACGGCTCGCCGCCGAGCGTCGAGGGCCTAAACAATATTCCGGTACGCACCGTGAATGGGGCGACCACCTATCTGCGTGAAGTGGCCCACGTGCGCACGGGCTTCTCGCCACAGACGAACATCGTGCGGCAAAACGGTCAGCGTGGCGTGCTGATGTCGATCATGAAGACGGGCGATGCGTCTACGCTGTCCGTCGTCGACGCCATGAAGGCGCTGCTGCCCGAGGCCCGCGCCGCCCTGCCCGCAGACCTGCACGTCTCGGCCTTGTTCGACCAGTCGGTCTTCGTGAAGGCCGCCGTGCAAGGTGTGATTCACGAAGCGCTGATCGCCGCCGCCCTCACAGCGGCCATGATCCTGCTGTTCCTCGGCAACTGGCGCAGCACCTGCATCATCGCCATCTCGATTCCGCTCTCGATCCTCTCGTCGCTGCTCGCGCTCCATGCGCTCGGGCAGACCATCAACATCATGACGCTGGGCGGGCTGGCGCTCGCGGTGGGGATTCTGGTCGACGATGCGACCGTCACCATCGAGAACATCGAGCGACACCTCCACATGGGGACCCCACTACATCAGGCGATTCTCGATGGCGCCGGGGAGATCGCGGTCCCGGCACTGGTCTCGACGCTGTGTATCTGTATCGTCTTCGTGCCGATGTTCTTCCTGACAGGCGTGGCGCGCTACCTGTTCGTGCCGCTGGCCGAGGCGGTGGTGTTCGCGATGCTCGCGTCGTATGTGCTCTCGCGTACGCTGGTGCCCACGCTCGCCATGCTGCTCATGGGGCACGCGCACCCCACGGATCCGAACGCGACGCCCGGCGTTTTCCGCCGCATCTACCTGCGCTTCGACGCCAGCTTCGAGCGTATGCGCGCGGCGTACATCGTCGTGCTGTCCACCCTGCTGGTGCGCCGCCGTGTCTTCGCCACGGGCTTCCTGGCGTTCTGCGTGCTGTCGATGGGACTGGTGTTCGCATTGGGGGCCGACTTCTTCCCGTCGGTCGACGCGGGCAACATTCGCATGCACATGCGCGCACCGACGGGCACACGCATCGAAGAAACCGCGCGTCTGGCCGATCAGGTCGAGAAGGTCGTGCGCGAGGTCGTGCCCGCCAACGAACTCGAAACGATCCTCGACAACCTGGGTCTGCCGTACAGCGGCATCAACCTCTCTTACAGCAACGCGGGGACGATCGGTACGCTCGACGGTGAGATCCAGATTGCGCTCACGCCCGAGCATCGTCCGAGCGCGGAGTACATCGCCAAACTGCGCGCCTTGCTGCCGCAGCGCTTCCCCGGCGTGGAGTTCTTCTTTCAACCGGCGGACATCGTCACGCAGATTCTCAACTTCGGTCTGCCCGCCGCCATCGACATCCAGATCAGCGGCAATCAGCAACGGGCGAACTTCGATGTCGCGACCAGGCTGCTCAAGCAGGTGCGTCAGGTGCCGGGCACGGTCGACACCCATATTCAGCAACGGGTCAACGCACCGACGATCCACCTGAATATGGACCGCACGCGCCTGCAGCAGTTGAATCTCAACGCCAATGCCGTCGCACAGAACGTGCTGATTTCGCTCTCGGGCAGCTCGCAAACGTCGCCCGGCTTCTGGTTCAACGAACAGAACGGCGTGGAGTACAGCCTCTCGGTGCAATCACCGCAGTACCGTATCAGTTCCATCGACGATCTGTTGCGCCTGCCGGTGGCGGGCACGGGCAACAACGGCCAGCCGCAGTTGCTCGCCAACTTCGTGAAGGTGGAGCCGACGCAGCAATTCGCCGTGGTCAGCCACTACAACATTCGTCCGGTCATCGACCTCTACGTGAGCGTGGAAGGCCGGGATCTGGGCAGCGTGGCGAACGATATCGACAAACTCGTCGCACAAGCTCGCAAGGATCTGCCACGCGGCAGCCAGATCGTGGTGCGCGGTCAGGTCAGCACGATGCAAAGCTCGTACATGGGGCTGGGTATCGGTGTGGCCATGGCCATCGTGCTCGTCTACCTGCTTATCGTGGTGGATTTCCAGTCGTGGGTCGATCCGCTCATCATTGTGAGCGCCCTGCCCGCCGCGCTGGCCGGCATCGTCTGGATGCTGTTTTTCACCGGCACGCGCCTGTCGGTGCCCGCGCTCACGGGGGCCATCATGACCATGGGGGTCGCGACCGCCAACAGTATTCTCGTGGTGGCGTTCGCGCGGCAACGGACGGAATCGGGCATGGCGCCGCTCAAGGCGGCGCTCGAAGCCGGAGCGAGCCGGATTCGTCCGGTGCTGATGACGGCGCTCGCGATGATCATCGGCATGGTGCCGATGGCG
Organism: Pandoraea oxalativorans; assembly: GCF_000972785.3. Taxonomy (NCBI): domain Bacteria; kingdom Pseudomonadati; phylum Pseudomonadota; class Betaproteobacteria; order Burkholderiales; family Burkholderiaceae; genus Pandoraea; species Pandoraea oxalativorans. Next base: position 2,585,840 of record NZ_CP011253.3, on the reverse strand, counting down.
CTCGGTCTGGGCGAAGGCGCAGAACAGAACGCGCCGCTCGGGCGCGCCGTGATCGGCGGGCTGATGTTCGCGACGGTCTCGACGCTCTTCTTCGTGCCGCTGGTCTTCGCAGGCGTACACACGCGACTGGTGCGTCGCAAGGCCCGTCGCGAAGGGAACACGGCCATGCCGACGCATGGCGACCCTAGTGATGACAACGCGAATGACGATAACGCCAGCCAGTAAGGCACGGCGACCGACACTCCACACACCAGATACCAAGATTTGACGGGTTGAACGACATGACCGAGAAACATCACGCCGAACTGGCCATTCCCGAGCACGATCCTGCCGACGGACGGCAGCTGCCCCCGCGTCACGGCGAGTTCCGTCGCGCGAAGATCGTGCTGATCGTCGTCGCCCTGCTGCTGGTCGCAGGGGCAGCACGCACGACCCTCTCCAACTTTCTGCAACGCCGGGCCGTCGCCAACGTGACGTCGCAAAACGCGAAGCAGTTCGTAAGCGTAGTGACGCCACAGGCCACCGCCGCCAGCGAAACGCTGCTGCCCGCCACCCTGCGCGGTGCGGTCGAGTCGCCCATCTACGCCCGTGCGACGGGCTATTTGCTGCATCGTTACGTGGACATCGGCGCGAAGGTCAAGCAAGGTCAGTTGCTCGCCGACCTCGATACGCCGGAAACCGATCAGGAACTGGCGCAGGCCATCGCCCAGCGCAATCAGATCAACGCCAGCCTCGGCCTGGCCAGGTCGTCGCTCGACCGGTGGCAGCAACTGCGTCAGCGCGACGCCGTCTCGCAGCAGGAACTGGACGAACGTCAGAGCACCTACACCCAGGGCGTGGCCAATCTCGCAGCGGCCGACGCCAACGTCAAACGGCTTGAGCAGCTGGAATCGTTCAAGCGCATCGTCGCCCCGTTCGACGGCGTGATCACGCAGCGCAATGTGGACGTCGGCGATCTCATCGCGGCGGGCAGCGGGAGCGCGCAGGCGATGTTCTCGCTCGCGCAGACCGACCCGTTGCGCGTCTACGCGCAAGTACCGCAGGCCTATGCGCAAAGCGTGTCCGTCGGTCAGCCGGTGGTCGTGACACAAGCCGAACTACCCGGACAGCACTTCCAGGGCAAGATCACGCACGTGTCCGGCGCCATCGACGTCGCGACGCGTTCGCTCCAGATCGAAGCCGCCTTGCCGAATCCGGATGGCAAGCTGCGCCCCGGCGCGTATGTGCAACTCGCGCTGCCCGGCGCCGTGCAACCGCATCTGAGCGTGCCTGCCAACGCGCTGCTGTTCCGCGCCGAGGGCCCGCGTGTGGCGGTCGTGGACGATCAGGGCATCGTGCATCTGCACAAGATCGTGATCGCACAGGACCTCGGACAAACGCTGGAACTGGCCGACGGCGTGTCGCGCAAAGACCGCGTGATCGTCAATCCGAGCGATTCGGTGGACGACGGCGACCAGGTGCAGGCCAAGGCACTTGAGACCAAAGGTGTCAGCAAACCCGCAGCCAAGGCGCAAGGAGGCGAATCGTGAGCCGCGTAGACGACGACAGCCAGGGTCGCCTCAAAAGCGGCATCCGGCTCAGCGCAACGCTGCTCGCCGTCGTCGCGCTGCTCAGCGCGTGCGCCGTTGGCCCGGACTACCATCGTCCGGAAGTCTCGACCCCACCCGTCTGGAAAACAGACGGTTACTGGAAGGTCGCGCAACCGTCGCGCGCTGCGATGCAGCCTGACTGGTGGAAAGCGTTCAACGAACCGGCGCTCGACGCCCTCGAAGACAAGGCCCTCGCACAGAGCCAGACGCTCGCCGCCGCCGTCGCGCATTACGATCAGGCACAGGCGACGCTGTCCGGCATTTCGGCTCAGCGGCTGCCGGAAGTCGATGCCTCGTTCGGGCTGGCCCGTCAGCGCATCTCGGCGAATCGCCCGGTCACGAGCTACTCGTCGAGCAGCATGTCGACCGTGCAGAACAACGTTCAGGTAGGACTGGGCGTGAGCTACGACACCGATCTGTTTGGCCGCATTCGCCGTCAGGTCGAAGGTGCGCAGGCGTCCGCCGAGCAAGCGGGCGACGATCTGGCGAATGCCAGACTCGTCCTCACGACACAACTCGCCACGGCCTACTTCCAATTGCGCGCCATCGACGCCGAGATCAGGGTGCTGGACCAGTCGGTCACCTTGCAGCAAAAAGCGCTCGATTACGTGAGCGCCCAGCACGATCTCGGCGCGGTCTCGGGGCTGGACGTCCTACAGCAGCAATCGCAACTCGACACCACGCGCGTGCAGGCTCGCCTGCTGCATCAGCAACGCGACCAGTACGAGCATGCCATCGCGGCGCTCGTCGGCGTGCCCGCGCCGGCGTTCTCAATTCCGCAGGGGCTCCTGCCTGCAACGCTGCCCGAGATCCCGCTCGGCGTGCCGAGCGATGTGCTGCAACGGCGTCCGGACGTGGCTTCGGCCGAACGTAGCATGGCCGCTGCAAACGCACAGATTGGCGTGGCGAAAGCGGCCTTCTTCCCGAGCCTGACGCTGAATCCCGGCATCGGCTGGCAAAGCACCGAGTTCGCCAACCTGCTGTCTGCCCCCAGCCTGTTGTGGACATTGGGCACGTTGGCGTCGCAGGTCGTCTTCGACGGCGGACGGCGTCAGGCAGGGGTCGATTACGCCAGCGCGGGCTATCGCGCCGTGCAAGCGAACTACCGTCAGACGGTACTCACCGCCTTCCAGCAAGTGCAGGACGGCGTGACCGGTCTGTCGGTCCTCAATGCCGCCGCGCAGGAATCGCACGCAGCTGTGGTCGATGCCGAGCGCCTGCTGAGTCTGGCGAACGACCGGTATTCGGGCGGGCTGACGGCCTATCTCAGCGTGATTACGGCGCAGCAGGCGGCGCTGGCGAGTGAGCGTCAGGACGTCCAGATCCGAGGGCAGCAACTCGTGCTGTCGGTCGCGCTGGTCAAGGCACTGGGCGGCGGATGGCAGCCCTCGGAGACGTCCCCTGACTCGTATAATGCGCAAAGATGAGGTGACGACATGAAAGTGCTGATCGTTGAAGACGAACAAAAGGTGGTGGACTATCTGCGCTCGGGGCTGACAGAGCAAGGCTGGGTGGTCGATGTTGCGCTCGACGGCGAGGAAGGCACGCACCTGGCGCTGGAGTTCGACTACGACGTCGTCGTGCTCGACGTGATGCTGCCCAAGCGCGACGGCTTTGCCGTGCTCGGGTCGCTACGTGAGCGCAAGTCCACGCCCGTCATCATGCTCACCGCCCGCGACCACGTGAACGACCGGGTGCGCGGCCTGCGCGAAGGGGCCGACGACTACCTCACCAAGCCGTTCTCGTTCATCGAACTGGTCGAACGCCTCCACGCACTCGCTCGTCGCACGCGCGTGCAGGAATCGACGCTGATCTCGGTGGGCGACCTGTTCGTCGACCTGATCGGCCGCCGGGCGACGCGCGACGGTCACCGGCTCGATCTCACTGCCAAGGAGTTCCAGCTCTTGTCGGTGCTTGCGCGCCGTCAGGGCGACATTCTCTCGAAGACAGCCATCACCGAACTGGTCTGGGACGTCAACTTCGACAGCCATACGAACGTGGTGGAGACCGCCATCAAACGGCTGCGCGCCAAGCTCGACGGCCCCTTTACCACCAAGCTGCTGCATACCGTGCGCGGCATGGGCTACGTGCTGGAAGTGCGCGAGGCCTGAGCGCCCCCGCCCTCTACACCCACGACCTCACCGTGAAACACTCGATCTCCCGCCGCCTTGCCGCCATGTTCGCCGTCGTGGCGCTGTCGGTGTTCGCGCTCGTCGGCGCGGCGTTGTATCTGGTGCTGCGCGTTCAAATGGAGCGGCACTTGCGCGAGTCGCTGGACGACCGCGCGCAGATCGCCCACATCATCGTGTATCACGGCGCCACGCCCGAGAAGTGGCAGATCGTGCGGGAAAAACTGAGCGACATGACCCCGCGCGACGGCACCACGACGTACGCGGTCTCGAGCGACGACCCGCGCTACACGTTCGGCACGCCGGTGAGCGGCATGTTCGTCAAACGACTATCCAACGGTTATGTGCGCCTGAGCCCGGACGGCGGTGGCGACGATATGCTGACGACCCGCGAGATCTTGCCGCCCTACGGCGCGCGCCCGGCCGTCACGCTGCAAGTCGCGGCCAGTTACTCCCCCAACGAGCAGACGCTGCGCGCGTTCGGGCTGAGTCTCGCGGCAATCTCCGGATTGGGCGCGCTGGGCATGCTGCTGCTCAGCTACTCGGTAGCGCGCCTGGGTCTTTCGCCGCTTACGCGGCTCACGCGCGAAGCGTCTGAAATCCGGCCGGATAACCGTTCGCAACGCCTCGTGACCCGCTCGCTGCCCGTCGAACTGGACGATCTCGCGCATTCGTTCAACGGTGCGCTGGCTCGGCTCGACGGCGCCTACGAACGGCTGGAATCGTTCAATGCCGACGTCGCCCACGAGTTGCGCACGCCGGTCACCATCCTGATCGGACAAACGGAAGTGGCCCTCACGCGCGACCGGCCCGTCGAGGAACTGCGGCTGCTACTGCAATCGAACCTCGAAGAACTCGGCCGCATGCGCACTATCATCAACGACATGCTGTTCCTCTCACGCGCCGATCAGGGCGAACGCGCGACGGGCCTCACGGCCGTGTCGCTGTCGAGCGAAGCGGCGCACACCCTTGAATTTCTGGAATTTCCGCTGGAAGAGGCCCAGGTCACGGCCAGACTGCATGGCAGCGCGTTCGCGCAGGTCAACAAGGCGTTGTTCGGACGCGCGCTGGCCAATCTGGTGATGAACGCCGTCGAGCATTGTGCGCCGGGCGCGAATATCGACGTGCGTATTACCACCGAGACCACCTCGACCATCGAGGCCATCAATGCCGCCGAGCCGAACCGTGCCCGTCAAGTGCGCATCGAAGTCGTCAATCCGGGGGCGGAAATCCCGGCGGACGTGCTCAAGCATCTGTTCGACCGGTTCTACCGCGCGGAGGCGTCGCGCACCAATAGCCGTGAGAATCACGGCCTTGGGCTAGCCATCGTCAAGGCCATCGCGGAAATGCACGGCGGTACGGTGTGGGCACACAGCGCGAACGGTTTCAACGCGTTCGGCTTTTCGGTCAGCCATCGCGAAGACGCAGGTGCCGTCGGCACGCCACCCGCCACGTCTTTCGCTGCTTCTACCGCAACCCCATCGACTCAGCTCGTGCGTCAGACCCCGTGACGACCCAGGCCGCTCGCCTGCTGCACGGCATGCGGTGCGAACACCGTGAGCGTTTCGCCCAATGCCTCGCGGGCATAGGCGGCGGCCACCGTCATTTGCGCCAGACGCGCCCGTAGCTCCAGATTTTCCCGTTCCAGATGCTGCACACGACGCATGGCGTCGGCTACGTCGGTGACGCCATCGCTGGCCGTGCCGTGACTCTCGGGCATCGCGTCGAGCAGCGTCATGGCGCGCGCCAGATTCTGTTCGAGCTGCTGCGCTCAGACGGACTGCCCTGCGACGGGTATTCCCCCGAACGCCGGGATGACCGGGACTTCGTACATGCTGCGGGCACGCACGATGGCTTTTTGCACGGTACCGGCGCTCGGACGGCGTGTCACACCGGCCTGCGCCATGAAGCGCAGATAGGTTTGCGCACCGTAGATCCGGCGTGCGGCTTTCCATGCATCCGCCAGGAAGGCATCGAGGAAGGCGGGGTTGTTGTGGGGGTGTGCGGCGTCTGCATCGCGTGCAGCGCCGAGCAAGGCAGCGTAGGTTGCATCGTCGAATTGCAAGGCGGACCGTGCCATGGCGATCTCCGGGTGCTTACCGTATCAGGGGGTATCGCGCCCCGGAAAGCCAACACGGGCCCTCCGGGGACACGACAGTCAATGCGACTGCGCGCTGCGCGGCGCAGTCGCCGGGTGACACAACTTAGGGCTTCGGGGCCGAGGCAGGCACCGACGGCACCCTCTTTGCCTTGTTCTTTGCCGCCGGATCGGGCGTCACGGCCACGGCAACCGCTTCGGTGTAGTTCACCGTCATGGAGTCGCCTACCTTCACGCCTTCGAGCAACTTCGGATCTTCCACGTTCACGTCGACCGTGCGATTCGGGCCACGCAACGTCACGACATTCGACTTACGGTCGATACGCTGCACCGTCGCCACGACCTTCAGATTACGAGCCGCGTCGGCGGCAGGCTTCTGACCCGGCGTCGCGCGGTCGGCCCCTTCGGTCAGCACGCGGCTGCGAATACCGTCGCCCGGCGCGACGGAGATGGCCACCGAGCGCTGAAACGCCACGATGATTTTGTCGCCCTTGCGAATCTGATCGAAATTCCGGACATCCGGGCCAACGACGAAGGTGACCGGCTTGCCGTTATCGTCGGCGACCTGAATGGTGCGCTTCTTAACATCCACGCCCAGCAACGTGGTCCGGAATTCGACGACGTCGCCTGCAACGATCGGTGCCGGACGCGCCGCATCCTGTGCGTGCGCCACCGTCCCCAACGACAACAGACCGGCCAGAATCATGGCATTCGTGAGCTTCATGCTGAGTCCTTTTGTTATCGATGTATGCATATCGAATGCATACGTTGCATATTGTTTCGCAAACTAGTTAATTGTCCAAACTAAAACACCGGGCATTCGCCGACTTCGTAAAAACCCGGATGTTTCCATCGGATAGTAACAAAATAATTCAAAGCCGCAAGTTTCTTTCGAATTGCATACCAAATTCCATCATCGACTTACGTAATTTAAATTACCCTCAAATTCCCACGAAATCTCTTAATATTCACTAAATATGGGAATCGAGAATATCGCTGGTTGATGCAGATCAAGCTTTTCCGACGGTTCACGGGGTAATAGGTTTTCTTTTTGCATCGCCCCGGATACAGCTTGTTACAAAATTATTCGTCAAGTTCAAGTAATTCTTAATCCGTTCGGATGATGGTTACGCCGCTTGACAGTTTGCAATCCGAATCACTATTCTGATCCCACATACCGCGCGCCATGCCGCCCGGGTATTGCCTGAAGTTCATGTTTGCGCGCCATCTGGCGTCGCGTCCGCACATGTTGGTCGTCCCGTTCAATTCCATCATTCGAATGAGGTCACACAGTGCTTTTTCCATTCTCCCGACGAAAAATCCGACGATATCCGCCCCGCGGCGTGAGGCTGGCCTTGTTGACGGGCGCACTGCTCGTGGCCGCACCGGCATGGGCGCAGGCCCCTGAATCGGACAGTACTTTGCCAGTACAGGGTATGCCGGAGATGCAGCAAGGCGCCGTCGATGCGTTGACGACAATGAGTCGGTACTTGCGCTCCCTCAAACGATTTCAGGTACACGCGGATACCGTGACCGATGCCGTGTTAAGTACCGGACAGAATGTCGGCTTTCTTCACCAAACCGAGTTATCCGTCCAACGCCCCGATAAAGTCCGTGCTGTTGTGACGGGTCAGGCGCGCAATCGCGGGTTCGTCTACGACGGCAAAACCTTCACCCTTTATCAAGAATCGCAAGGCAAGCGGTATTTCAGTCAGGCAAGCGCTCCGCCGACCATCGACGAGCTGATACGCGATATCGACGAGAAATATCAGGTCGGTATGCCATTGGCCGACCTCTTCTATTGGGGCATGGACCCGGACGATGCCACGCAATTGCGTTCAGCTCTGTTTATCGGTCTGGACCGCGTGGGTGGCGAGTGGTGCAACCATTACGCGTTCCAGCAGCCCGACGTCGACTGGGAGCTGTGGATTCGGGTGGGTTCGCGCCCGCTGCCATGCCGCTTCGTGATCACGGATACGTCGCAACCGTCGCGCCCGCGACATTCCGTGAATTACCGCTGGGACGTGAATCCGACTTTCCCGTCAGGGACCTTCACTTACAAGGCCCCGGCCGGCGCGCAACGCATCGAGATGCGGCCGCCGTCTGCCGCAGGAGGTCAGCAATGACGCGAACGACCTCTTCAACAAGCACACCTGCGACGGTGGGCACACGCGGCATCCTCACTGTGGCTCGTGCGACGTGCCTTGCCACAGCGGCGGTGCTCGTCCTGACGTCCACGGCCAGTTATGGCTTCGGTTTTCGGGGCGGCGCGCGCACCAGTCTTCACGCTGGCGGCGGTGGTGGCTTCCACGGAGGCGGCGGGTTCCATGGCGGCGCGCCGCAAGGCAACTTGAGCGGTGCCACGCGCGGTGGCGGCCCTGCGGGCGGCGGCGCGATGCATGCCAATGCCGGGGGTGGACAACCGCCCGGACCGGGACCTCAGCCGCATCCGAACCCCGGCCCCAATCCGTCACCGAATCCCGGCCCGCACCCGCCTGGCCCCGGACCTGGCCCCGGACCTGGACCTGGACCTGGACCTGGACCTGGACCTGGACCTGGACCTGGACCTGGACCCGGGCCGCACCCGCCCGGCCCCCCTCCTGGCCCGGGGCCAGGACCCGGGCCACATCCGCCGCCGCCCCCTCCACCACCCCCACCGCCGTATTGGGGTTGGGGTGGCGGTTGGTATGACCCGGTGGCGGCCGCCGTCACAATCGGGGTATCGGCAGCCATCATCGGCTCAACTGTTGCTTCGTTGCCGCCGAGTTGCGTGAGCACTATCGTCAACAACGTTGCCTATCAGCGTTGCGGCTCGACCTGGTATCAGCCGGTCTATTCCGGCACTACCGTCCAGTTCGTCGTCGTGACGGCACCTCACTGAGGCAGCTATCTCAGCGCGCATGTCGGCAGCACCGGATATCATCTCCGGCGCTGCCGCATCGCTTTTGGGGTGTCGCTTGTGGGCGTCGCATCGGGAACGTTATTCTTGAGCCCATGAACCGTCGCATTCTTATCGCCCCCGAAGACGTCGAACTCACGGCCATGCGCGCGCAAGGCGCAGGCGGCCAGAACGTCAACAAAGTCTCCAGTGCCATCCATTTGCGCTTTGACGTCATGCGCTCGTCGCTGCCCGACGAAGTGAAAGCCCGCCTGCTCGCCCGGCTCGATCACCGCATTACGCAAGACGGCGTGATCATCATCAAGGCGCAACAACATCGCTCGCAGGAACTCAACCGCGCCGACGCGCTGGCGCGTCTTCAAGCGCTGATCGACGCCGCAGCCATCGCCCCCCGCCGCCGCGTGCCCACGCGCCCCACGCTCGCGAGTCAGGTGCGCCGCCGCGATGCCAAGCAGGTGCGCTCTCGCGTTAAAGCATCGAGAGGCAAGGTACATTCCGGACACGAGGGTTAAGGCTAATTTTTATTAGCATTAACACATAAAAGCTAATTTTAATTAGCTTATTTTTTGCACGTCGCCCGGGAAAATGCTAAGATAAGTCATCATTTATCCCGAAAAGCACATGATAATGAGCTTCATGGAACCGCTAATCTCGGCACGCAAAGACGCCGGACTGACCCAGGCCGAACTGGCGGATCAGGCCGGGCTGTCGCGCATGACCGTGCAAAAAATGGAGTCGGGCGCGCTCGATCCGCGTATGTCGACCTTGCTGGAGACGGCGCGCGCGCTCGGACTGGAACCGATGTTCGTGCCCGCCGCACTGCGTCAGGAAGTCGAAGCGTTTCTGCGCTCCGGCGGCAAATATCTCGGGCAGCCGAGCGGCGTGTCGGCCCCGCCCTCCATCGTGGATACGCTTCGGGGCTAACCCGCCCGACGGGCATTATCGGCACTGGCGGCACCCTCGACACATGACCGCCCGAACGAGACTCTCGCCATGAATATCAAGTACTTGCGCGCCTATCTGCACCAGCCGGACGGCAGCCGTCGCGCCATCGGCTATCTCTCCCAGTACGGGGACATCCTGCGCATGTCGTTCGACGAGGACTACATTGCGGACGCACGACGTCCTGTCCTCTCGCTCGCCTATCGCGGGGCCAACGAGACGGCGACCCGCGAAATTCTCGCCTCTCCGCAGGACGTTCGTCTCGTGCGCACCGATGGCCGCTGGCCTGTGTATTTCGAGAATCTGCTGCCCGAAGGCCACAACCGCGAACGCCTCGCGGCCGAGCGCCATTGCAGTCCCGACGACGAATTCGAACTGCTCGCCGCCGCCGGTCATGATCTGATGGGCGCATTGGAAGTCGAGCCGGTACCGCCGCGCGAAGGCGTGCCGGACGTCGTGCATCGCTGGCACACCGCATTGGGACTCGAAATGGTCGAGCCGGGCTTCGTCGACACGCCAGTGGAAGATGCGGCGTCGCTGCCCGGCGTCGTGACGAAGTTCTCCGCCATTCGCGACGGCCGCCGCTACATCGTGAAGCGTCAGGGGCGCGCGGGATCGGTCATTCTCAAGCTGCCGACCACGCGCCACCCCGATCTCGTCGAGAACGAATTCACCGGCTATCGGCTGTGCGAAGCCCTCGATCTCGAATGCGCAAAAGCCGAAATCATCTCGCGGCACGACGCCGATCTGCCTGAGCACGTACCGTTCGAGCACATCCTTGCGGTGCCGCGCTTCGACCGGCTGCCCGATGGCCGACGTGTGCATATGGAAGAGTTCGCTCAGGTGCTGCAATACCCGCCGCGCAGCAAATACGGACGCGGCCTCGACGTCGACTACACCACGATGCTGCGCGTGCTCGACCAACTCTCCGGCCAGCCCGTACGGGACGTGCGCGAGTTCATGCGGCGTCTGATCGCGTTCATCCTGCTCGGCAACACCGACGCGCATCTCAAGAACTGGGCGTTGATCTATCCCGACGCGCAGACACCACAACTCGCCCCCGTCTACGATCCGGTGTGCGTCGCAGCCTTCTTTCACGATGTACCGCTCTCGCACTACGGCGTAAACCGGGCCATCGACAAGACGCTGCGGGCGTTCGACTGGCCCGCCCTCGAAGCGCTGCTCAAAGGCGCAGGACTGCTGCGCGTGGGACGGCTGATGACGATCGCCCGTGAGACAGTTCGTGAAGCGCAGACCGTCTGGCCCACCTTGCTCGACGAGGCACCGGGTGCCGTCAAGGCCACCGTGCTGGAGCGACTGAACGGCGGCGTGGCACTGACCGCCTGAAACGCCGACTTGCTACACCGCCGACAATATTACCCGGATGATATTGCAATTCAAATAACACCCGGGTAATATTCGCCACATCGACCGTCCGTCACTGTTATCGGAGTCCGCTGTGGCTGCTCAATCTCTTGGCTATACCGTCTTTCGCGACAAGCGTCGCATTGCCTCCGGTTCGCTTGCCGACGCCGCCATTGCCTATCAGCAGGCGATGCTCGCCGACCCGCACGCGTCGGTCCTCATCTTCGACAACCTGACGGGCGACACGCGCGATGTAGACGCACGCGGTAGCGCCGCCGACATCCGTGCGCGCTACCCCGCCGCCGTGGCCGACAGCCCCGACAGCCCCGTGGGTGCCGACAGTGCATCCGAACCGGCCGATGCCCCCAAAGGCCGGGGCCGCCCGAAGCTCGGCGTCGTGGCACGCGAAGTCACGCTGCTGCCGCGTCATTGGGACTGGCTCTCCGAGCAGCGCGGCGGCGCGTCCGTCGCCCTGCGCAAGCTGATCGACGAAGCCCGTCGCGCGAATGCCGAGCGCGATATGCAACGTCGTGCGCAGGAGCGTTCGTACAGCTTCATGTCGACGATGGCAGGCGACCTGGCGCACTTCGAAGAGGCGTCTCGCGCGCTCTTCGCCAACGATCTCGACGCACTGGCCCAGCGCATCGTCGAATGGCCCGAAGACGTGCGCACGCACCTGATGCGCCTCACGTCCACCGACGATCTGGTCGATGCGTTGGCCTGATGCACACCGGCGGGCCATTTGCTGGCGAGGGTGCCTGACATCCGTCACACCGGACTGACCACGCCGTAGGCCATCGGCGCGAGGTGCCGCCGCGCCCTCGCGCCCCCTTCACGGATTTCACTGCTCACCGGGCGGACCGCCGTCCCGGATAGGCCTCGCTTTGCCTGTCGCTTTTGCGGTATCCCGTTCGATGCCCCCCTGTCGACGTCCCTGTTTACCGACGTCCTTGTCCGACGTGTCCCGTCCGACGTTTGCGTTCTCACCAAGGAAAACGAACCATGACGCAACACCCCTCCACCCCACCGCAGCCGCCCAGACCGCTCTGGAAGACCTGGCTCCTCATCGCCGTGCCGATGATGCTGACCAACGCGCTCCAGTCCATTGCAGGCACCGCCGACGGCATCTATCTCGGCCACCTGATCGGCACCGACGCGATTGCGGCCGTCTCCGCGTTCTTTCCCGTCTTCTTCTTTTTGCTGGCCATCGTGATCGGTCTGTCTGCCGGTGCAACCGTCATGATCGGCCGGGCATGGGGCGCGCAGGATCGGGCGCTCGTGCGCAACATTGCAGGCACGGCGCTCGTGATGATGTGCGGCGCGAGCCTCGTGATCAGCGTGCTGGGTGGCCTGTTTGCGACGCCGCTGATGCGCCTGTTCGGTACCCCCGAGCCCGTCTTCGACGCCGCGACGCTATACGCCCGATGGATGCTCATCGGCATGCCTGTCATCTTTATGCTCTGGCTGACGACGTCGATGAGCCGGGGCACCGGCGACGCAGTGTCTCCCCTCATCGCCCTACTGATCGCAACGCTGCTGTCGCTTGGTCTGACACCGGCGTTCATCTACGGCTGGGGACCGTTCCCCGCACTGGGCGTAGCGAGTGCCGTGGCGTCGACGATGCTCGCGTTCACCGTCGCCCTGCTCTGGATGACCATCCACTGGCGACGCAAGGGGCATCCGCTGGCGCCGAGCGCCGATCTGTGGCGCGCGATTCGATGGAATCCGGCGTTGGCGCGCGGCATCCTTCACATCGGCGTGCCCGCAGCGATTCAGATGCTGACGATGGCGATTGCCGAGATGGCGCTGCTGAGCATGGTCAACCGACACGGTGCGAATGCCACCGCCGCTTACGGCGCAGTGACGCAGGTGATGAGCTGGTTGCAGATGCCGGTGATGACGCTGGGCATCACGGCGTCGATCCTGTGCGCCCATGCCATCGGCGCAGGACGCGGTGAGCGCGTCGGCGCGATCGTGCGCACCGGTCTGCTGTGCAATCTGGGACTGACCGGCAGCCTGATCATGGTGATCTATCCGATCGCACCGACGCTCCTTCGCGGCTTCCTGACCGATCCCGACGTGCTGTCGCTCGCGACGCACCTGCTCTACATCGTCGCCTGGAGTGTGCTGGTGATGGGAGCCACCGCAGTGATGACCGGCGCCATGCGCGCCAGCGGCCGCGTGTGGGTGCCGACGCTACTCGGCATGACCGGGCTGTTGGGCATCGAAGTGCCCGCCGCGTGGATGTTCGAGCGGATCGCCGGACTCACCGGCATCTGGTGGGCGTATCCGCTCGCGTTCATCGCCATGCTGACGATGCAGGGCTTGTGTTACCGGGCCTTCCGGCGGGCATCGTGCCGCGCCCAGAAGAACATGACCATGCCCGCGCAGGAGAGCAATGCGCCGACCCAACCGGTCGACGTCCAGCCGTAACCCGCAGTGATCGCCACACCGCCGAGCCATGCGCCGGCGGCGTTGGCCATATTGAAGGCCGAATGATTCAGCGCCGCCGCGAGCGTTTGCGCCTCGCCTGCCACGTCCATCAAACGAATCTGCAATGCGGGGCCGATGATGATGATCGTGCCGATCGCCAGCACGTTCACTCCCGCCAGCCAGGGGCTCGACGATGTGAACGCGAAGGCCACGAGCAACAATGCCGACCAGATCAGCGTGCCGCCGATGGCGCGCATCAACGTGGCCGCCGCCACCAGACGCGGGCCGATGATCGTGCCACCGACCATCCCCACGCCGAACAGCGCGAGATAGAACGGCACCCACGACTCGGGCACACCGGCGACTTGCATCAGCGTCGGCTTGATATAGCTGAAGACAGCAAACATGCCGCCGAAGCCGATGGCGCCGATTCCCAGTGTGAGCCAGACCTGCGAGTTGCGCAGTGCGCCCAACTCGCGCAGCGGGCTCGCGCCATGCGGTGCAGGCGCGTCCGGCACCCAGCGCCACACGAGCAAGGCCGTCAGCGCGCCGATCACCCCCACCATCACAAACGCCGCACGCCAGCCCAGCCATTGGCCAAGGCCTGCGGCAATCGGCACACCGAAGAGTGTCGCGAGCGTGAGTCCGAGCATGACTTGTCCGACGGCATGCACTCGGCGATGCGGCGGCACGAGCGACGCCCCGACGAGCGCCGCCACACCGAAATAGGTGCCATGCGGCAGACCGCTGAGAAAGCGCAACACGATCAGCGAGAGATAACCCGGGGCCAGCGCACTTGCGAAATTACCGATGGCGAACATCGCCATCAGGGCGACGAGAAACGCGCGACGCGGCAGACGCACGCCGAGCACCGCAAGCAATGGCGCGCCGATCACGACACCCAGTGCATAGGTGCTGATGGCGTGACCGGCCTGAGGAATGCTGATGTCCAGACCTTTGGCGACGTCGGGCAACAGGCCCATGATGACGAACTCGCCGGTCCCGATACCGAAGCCGCCCATGGCGAGCGCCACGAACGAAAGCCAGACGGGAATGGATGAACGGGGCAACGTTTCGGTCGCCTCGACGGGGAGGATTTGGGGGGAACTCATCGGGATTCGGAGATGACAGCAAGCAAGGATTTTACGCGAAGCCGTCAAAGTCTGCAGACTCACTGCGGCGTTGCAACATTATCAAAACGTCACAAATGCGGGCAATTGGCCTCGTTTTTGCATGCATCTGCCGCACCGCAATATGGCAAGCGACGAGACGCGCCCCCATCAACATCGCGACACGCGTGCACGCGCGGGGGCGACGTAAAAAAAAACCGGCCCAGTGGGTGGGCCGGCAAGCTACGAATGCGCTCCGGTTGCGGGAACCGAATGCAATCGTATTGGGGGTCAACGGCGAGTGCCGCTTCGCGTACGCCGCACGGATGCCACTGCGCAAAGCTTCCGCGCCCTCGCCGGAACCACCGGTCAGTGGTCAATGATGCTTCGAATGCCACTTCCCGGACTTGTCATCCTTTTCGTAAGTCTGTTTCACGGCGCTCCATGCCACTTTGTGCGCCGTCTCTTCACGCGATTCATGACCGCGTCGCTCGCCGGGATCCTTGTACTCATCCCAAGCCGAATTGAACGCCTTGAGATAGATCTGCTGAGCGTGCGCCGGCAAGTTGTCTTTCACGCTCGCCGGTAAATCGTGAGTCTGTCGATACGGCATGACGCGTCCTCCTTGTCCTCCTTGGGTGGGGCCAACCGTCAGATATGCCCCATCACCACGAGCAACACCACAATCAGAACGACCAATCCGAGCCCGCCGGATGGGTAGTACCCCCATTCCCGGCTATGCGGCCACGCGGGTAACGCACCGATCAACAGCAACACCAAAACAATCAACAAGATGGTGCCAAGCATGACTTTCCTCCCTTGCCGACCTGACGACGTCCGTCACCTGCCAGCCATCCGGGCGACCTGCACGCTGTCCCGCCCCAACCGCACGACCGCTCGACATACTTGCCGGGCGGGCGGACCGGGGGATCTTCCACCGGCGGATCGAGCGGCCGGTCGGGCGGCGGCATCGGCGTCGGTTCGTCCTCGTCAGGAGGCGACTTCGGCGGCGGTGTCCCCGGCGGTTTGCTCGGGTCAAACGGCTCCGGCAAATGCCCTTCCAGACCGGGCACCCGCGTCAGCCGACGAATTTGTTTTGGGCTCGGCATGAGCAAAGACTCGTGCGGCTCAATGCCAGTACGGGTCGACGGTGTAATACGTATGCACCTGCTCGGCCCAATGCATGTCGGCCATACTCGGCCAGTGGTCCTTGTCGAACCCCGGCGCCTTCTTGAGCGCCTCTTTGTCGATGTTCAGGATGAAGCGCTTGTTCTCCACGTCGAGCTGTAAGGCATGCCACGGAATGGCGAACAGTTTGTCCCCCATGCCGAGGAAGCCACCGAAGGACAACACGGCATAAGCCACGGTCCCGCGCTGGACGTCGAGCATGATGTGCTTGACCTTCCCGAGGCTCTCGCCTGCGGTATTCACGACGTCTTCCGCGTCGAGCGTGTCGGCCGCCATCACGGACGGACCCGGGCCATCGGGCAGCTTGTGCGATGCGCCGACGATGCGAGCACCGGGTTGATTGGGTTGGGGCGTCTGGCCCCGGCCTGATTGCATGTTCATGATTCCTCCTTCGCTAATGAAGTCGAAGCACGCATTTCAGAACAACGGCGAGTAACTTACGCCGTCATCCCAACAATGCGTCTTCGACAGGGCGAGAGTGCGGTCTCTTGTACATTGCGGCGACATGAGTCGCCGCAACGTGCTGCAATGACTGGCGCTTACTTGGCGGACACCTTGAGGTCGTTCTTGACATCGACCACGCCATCCACGCCCTTGACCGTATCCTCGACGAGGGTCTTCTGCGCCGACTCGGGCACCGAACCCGTCAGATGCACCACACCGTGGCGCGTCGTGACGTGGACCTTGGTCGACGGCACGTCCTTCTTCGCGAGCAACTCGGCCTTGACCTTGGCGGTCAGCGCCGAATCGTCGATCTTGCGGCCGGTATCGCTCATCACGCTGCTGGCGCTCGCGTTATCGGCAATCTTGATGATCCCGCCCTGATCGAGCGCGTGAGCTGCGATACCCGTGGTAGCAAGGGCACCCGCCATGACGAATTTGAGCAAATTGGCTTGTTTCATTGTGTTGACCTCCCGAAATTGGCCGTCGCGTCACTGGCATTGCGTCGCATTGCCTATGGGCGTCACCTCCTGCACGTCAAGCGCGCGGCGCCCACACGACGACCGAGTCTTAGGTGATACATCCCCTCGCCCGGAGATGCCCGGTCTTGCCTCTTGACCGGCGTCTTCGGTGCATTGCCTGTATCGCTGCACCCCCCGATGCCGGTTTGTCCTTTATTAGGTTGTTTGCGTTAAATCTTGTGACCTTCCTGGCTCTCGCCCGGGCGGCTCATCGATTTCATACGCCGCTCGTGCAACCGGTTGTCGACGCCCTTCACGCCGTCGACCTTCTCCACTTCCGTCTGCACGACGTGTTGCATCCAGCGTTCGGGCACATAGCCAGTCAGCAGTACCAGGCCTGACGTCACGCTCACTTCGACGTGGGACACATCGAGGTCGATGGCGTCGGACAGCGACTTGCGAATCGCGTCGTGTATCGCGCCATCGGCCTTGACGTCTTCGTTCTCATTGCCACGCCCACCGCTACGGCCCCGACGCCCTGCTGCCTGTCCGGCTTCGCCCTCGATATCCTCGACGCTGCTCGCCTTCGCATTGCGCTTGAGCGCATCCACCGGTTCGACGCCGACCGTGCCCTTCGGCCAGTCGACTTGCCGCGACTGCGCCGGACTTCTCACCGGCGGCATCGATCCCGAGGCATCCCGTCCGGTACCGGCATAGTCGTCGTGCGGACCATAAGCGCTTTGCCGCCCGAATCTCGGGTGCTCGCCCGGCACTGCATCTGCCGGGCCATAGCCGCTCTCCTCGCCATGAGCGATCTGCGGCGCATAGCCGTGACCGCCCGAACCACTTGTCGACCTCTTTTCTGTTCCCTGGGACGCGGCGCGCTTCGGCGACGACGCCCCTAACCATTCCGGCTCGCTTTGCTGGACCGCGCGCGCCGTTTGTTCGTCGCGCGCCGCCGCCTGCCTGGCCTCATGCGGCTGTGCTTTGTCCGCATCGTCCGTCACAGGCTGTGGCGCTCCGTGCGTTTCGGCATCGCCGTCTTCATGCGTGAGTTCGTGATCCTCGCGTTCCGGCCGATTTGACGACGTGCCTTTGCGCGCTTCTTCTTCCGCCAACCCACGCTTGCCCGTGTGGGTGGGCGCTACGGGCGACGGGGGGTTACGCTTCGCCATGACAAACTCCTTGGCTGCCGTCCGTGCTATTGCATCTCGCACCGGACTTGTTGAAATCGATTGTAGAGAGCCCGCCGCATTCGGCGAATCGGCGGAATCTGAAAGACGTGTAGGCGGGCGCTGGCAAGACGTAAATGACGGATGCATCATTCCGTCGATACGCAAAGAGTCACCAAAGGATCAAAGACTTACAGCCGTCTTTTGATCCTCTTGAAGAACGAGAGATTCGCGAGAAAATGCGGACCATGAATCGTCGATCCGCACCCGTTGCAAGTGCGAAACCAGACAATTCCTACGAGGAGATGGGGACGACCCGCGGGGAATCGACGGACTTACGATGCCAATGCGGCCGTAGCATCGTCTTCCGAAGCGACGATCACGCGATTGCGGCCGGTGGCTTTGGCCCGATAAAGCGCGCGGTCCGCAGCCTTGACGAGCATATCGACCGACTCCCCGGCGCGGGGCTGTCGGCAAGCCACACCGATGCTCACCGTCACATGACCGAAGTCGCTCGATGCATGGTCGAGGTCGAGGCGGTCGACCGCTAGACGGATACCCTCCGCTACGCGCTGAGCGCCCTGTGCATCGGTGTCCGGCAGCACGACGATGAATTCCTCTCCACCATAGCGACCGGCGGCATCCGACGGGCGTTGCAGCGCCGCCCCGATGGCGCTGGCGACCGCAGCGAGTGCGGCGTCGCCCGCCTGATGCCGGTGCGTGTCGTTGTAGCGTTTGAACCAGTCGATATCGATGAAGGCGACGGCCAGCGAATGACCGGCGCGGCGCATGCGCCGCCACTCCGTCGCAAGGATCTTGTCGAGCGAGCGGCGGTTCGAGAGGCCGGTGAGACCATCGGTACGGGCCAGAAGGCTCAATTCCCGCTCGGCCCGCAGGCGTCTGCGCAACTGGGCTGCGAGGAGTAACGACGTCAGCACGAACCCCGCGTTGAGCAGGAGAAACAGTCCGCCGAACTCGATGACGCGCTTGTGCCACGGTGCAAGCGTCTCGTTGCTGGACGTGACGATGATCAGCGTCAGGGGCGCATTACTCAGAAACCGGCGGGACATCAGGCTGTCGCGCCCCATGAAGCGGATCGGATAAATGCGATATTCGTCACGCCCCGGGGGCAACGATTCGTAGCGACCCCTCTGCGCCATCGTCAACCCGATGACATTTTCGTCGTACGGTTTGCGCATGAGAATTACGCCGCCCTTGCCGAGCAGCAGGATCACCCCCTGACGTCCGACTTCGATGTGATCGAACAAGTGACGGAAATACTCGATGTCCACCGCGAGCGATACGACGCCGCCGAACGAGCCGTCCGCGCGGGAGATGCGTCGGCTCATGACCATGGTCGGCGCGTCGTTGCGAAGGCGCGAATGGAGAAAGCCGCTCACGTACAATCCGGCATCCGGGTTGGCGCGATGGACGCCGAAATAGTCCCGGTCGGCGAAGTTGAACGGACGCGGCACCTCGCTCTGCGCGTCAATAGCGACGTTTCCCTCGGGATCGAGCACGACGAGCGACCCGATGTAACGCGACGCCCCTGCCCGCTCGAAGATCAGCTCACGACGAAGTGCGGGCGCCATGGCCTCGATGTCGGGACGCGCCAGCAACTTCACGACCGCGTCGAGCGAAGCCTCGTACAGCTGAAAGTTGAGCTCCAGATCCCGGTCCAGGACTTCGGCGATGTTGCGCTGGTTATCGGCCGCACGGGCGAGCACCAGCAGCCGACCTTCGTAGAGCAACGCCACGGCCACCATCATGACGAGAATGGATATTCCCACGCCACTCCATACGATGAGCGTCGGCGTGCGCACGACCCAGCGCACCGCCGTTTCCAACGCGACGACGATACGTGCCTGCAACCGATGCAGCGGCATACTTCAATGCGCTCCTTCCTTAGTCGGGTCCAGCGTCAAGCGAATGGCGACGTCGGCCCATCATCGCTTCAGGCCATAAAGTCGGCGGCCATATCCGCGTCGGTGCGCGCTTCGAGCCTTCCGTCACGGCATGCCTTGCGAAACACTTCGTAGTCCCGCTCGACCTGATCGGCGTAGTCCGTCGCGTAATGAATCAGCGCCTCGCCCAGACGAATCCCCTTGCCGACGTAACCCACGAGTTCGGGCGCGCATCCGCCCGCTTTGGCATGCGCACGGGCCAGCACCCAGCCGCACAGACTGGCGTACTCGCGAAAGCCGTCGGCACGAAACAACTCGAACTGTGCGGAGATCTTCATGTCGCGCAACTGGCGGCCATAGATACAACGACCGAACGGTCCCGAACCCCAACCGAGGAAGGCGTCGGAGGCCGCCTGCATGAGACGCTGCCCCTCGACCACACGACGTCCGTCATGCTTGGGTGTGGCATTGCGGAAGAAGCGAGAGACGACCGAACGCGACGCCTCCTTGAACTGAAGGAACAGCGGCTGCGCGTGGGTATCCATCATCAGCAACACCAGACAGCGCGTACCGACGCTGCCGACGCCCACGACCTTGAACGCCAGGTCCTGCTGCGTGTAGCTATCGAGCATGCGGGCGCGATCGGGCGGGAGTGAGTTGGTGTAACTCTTGTAGACCGGAGCGAACAAAGTACGCCAGTCGCCCAGACCCAGCCAGTCGTCTTCCGGACCGAAAAGCGTGGTCGCGCCATGGACGTGAAACACCGTGGGCGGTGTGTCGCGAATCTGCCAGTAATCGCCGATCTGCTGAGCGAACTTCGGCAGAACGTGCTCATGGGTGCGGCCGGACGCCCGGGCGATGCCGCGCTTGACGCCCTCGCGCACCCGGTCGGACCCGGCCAGGTTCAGCATGCGCTCAAAGGTGATCTGCTCGTGCCAGAGTTCAATGGTCGGCATGTGGGCGTACTCGTCCAGCCGTCGGGCATAGCTGTCTACGGCCGTGCGCACCATCTCGACACCCAGCGTGTCGCCGAAGCCGAACTGCCGGGCGGCGAGCACCAGACTCGCGCACAGCCGTTTCAGATCCCATTCCCACGGGCCGGGCGCGGTTTCGTCAAAATCGTTCAGATCGAAGATCAAGCTCCGCTCAGGGGTGGCGAAACCGCCGAAGTTCGCCAAATGGCAATCCCCGCAGATCTGCAGGGTGAGCCCGGTGTTCGGCGTACCGGCCAGATCGTGCGCCTGGACGATCGCGCTGCCGCGATAGAAGGCGAACGGCGACGCGAGCATCCGACCGTAACGCAACGGTACGAGCGCCGCCACCCGCCCCTCGCTGCTCGTTCGCAACAACGCCACGATGTCGCGGTCGGTGTTACCGAGGTGCGAATGACTGCTGCGGGGTGTCTTCTCGCGCAGTTGGCGCCCCGCTGCGACGCGGGCTTCGAACGGAACGCTGGGCACCGTCGGTTGCGACGATGAGACGGGCGCGACAGACGCTGCGGTCGGTGCGGCTGGGGCCGCTTTCGCGGCACTTTCCTTTGTCGTCAATGATTTAACGGGCATGACCGGTTCCTTGTTCTTGTGATGTCGGCAATGGTGCGGATGTCGATGGCGCGCTGCCCGCATCCACGGGTGCGCGCGCCGGGGCCGGATACCAATGTTCTGGCTGGATCGTCAGCGGCGAGTGGGGTTGCTCTTCGAAATGCGGCGACATGATCTGGACGCCGTAGCGGTTGAAGACGTCCTGAATGTTTTCGTGAAGCGCGGAAATCGCCCCGAAACGCGTGGCCGGATCGCGCAAGGTGGCAAAGACTTCGTACTCGACGTAGAAGTCCGACAGCGCCCGTTGCAATACATACGGCGCGGGCTCAGCGGCGACTTGCGGCGTGTGCGTCGCCGCTTCGATCAGCATGGCGTGCACCTGACGCCACGGCGTGTCGTAGCCGATGGTCAGCGTCGTGCTGATTGCAACACCGTGCCCACGCCCATGCGTCGTGAAGTTGCGTACCGTGGAGGCCACGACGACGGCGTTCGGGATCGTCAGTTCTTCCTGCGCAAGATTGCGCAACTTGACCGAAAGCGCATCGACGCCGACGACTACGCCGGTAGCGTCACCAATCGACACGAGATCGCCCTTCTTCAGCGAGCGGCTGTAGATCACGACCATCCCGCTCATCAATTGATTGACAATGCCGCTGGATCCCAGCGTGACCATCAGACCGAGCAGAACCGACAGACCTTTGAAGACGTCGCTCTGCGCGCCCGGCATGTAGGGGTAAGCGAATGTCAGCGCAAGACCCCAGACCACCACCGACACCAAACGCCGTGTTGCGCCAGCGGTCTCGGGGTGCATGCCGGGAATGGACAGGCGTCCGCTTTGCACCGCGTCGAAGACGTTGTTGACGAGGCTCTGCAGGGCACGCGTGAGAAGAAAGATGACGATGACCGTGAGGATGCCCGGGATGGCGGCGGCCACGCCGATGCCGAAACGGTCCACGAGCGTCCAGAGGAAGTCCGACAGGCGTCCGGCCAGTGGCTGGCTGGCCGGGAACTGCATCAGCACGAAGATGAGGTAAAGATACGCGAAGGCCAGCGCCAGACACACGGCCCCGATCTGCACGACCTGATGCACAAGGTGAAAAGCCGACCCTGTCCAGTCGAAGGTGCGGGCCGTGCGTTGCAGGACACGCTTTTCGAAGGCGGTCTGAAGGCGCGTCTCAAGCCGGGTCCGCATGCGCCCGATGCCGATCACGATGATCGTCAGCACGACGGCCCCGAGCGCACTGAGCGCGATGCCGCGCAGAATCGTCGGCCAGTGAAGCTGCGCGCGCCGCGCGGCGAAGGCGGTCTGAAGATTCGTCTGCACCTCGGCCACCACGGCGTCGAGCGGGCGCGGGTCGCCCGGTGCGAGGTCGTCGGTCGTCAGCGCAAAGAGGATTCGGTCGCGCACGCGGAACGCCACGCCGGACGCACCGCCGAGCGATGCGTGCAGCACGTCGACAGGCAAATCGAAGGTGCCGCCGGGCAGACTGTCGAGCACCGCCTGGGCCCGTGCCGCCCGCACCTCGGGGGTTGCGCCGCCAAGCGTGCCGCGGAACGTGACAACCGGCCGGTCCATGAAGCGAAGCTCGGCCCCGTCGTTCGGCGCGTTGGCGGACGCGTCTGCCACGCCCGAGGACGCCGGCGGCGAAGCCGCGACCGCAGATGTCGCTGATACCGCTTCAGTGAGCGGCGCGACGGCCATTCCAACCACCACCAGCACTTGCAACAGCCTCATGCGAATGCGCATATCACGGCTCCTGCGGGCACGTTGGCCACCAAGATTGCACTCAGTGAGAGGAAATCCCAAGGAAATCAGGCAAAATCTAGGGCTGCTGTATTTCGCCCCGCGCGGGCGGGTATGGACGGATTATTCACTATGGCATCGGCACTGTCGAGCATCGACGCAGCAGGCGCGAATACGCGCGCGCGAGGTGCAGGCAGTCGCAGGTTCCCAGATTCTCGGCAATATTCCACCGCAATCCTCAACTATTGGCGCTGCGTGCCGATAACCAGTTAAGCGGGACTTTTCGGTCGGTTTTCATATGTCCAGTTCGTACAGTGGTTGGCTTGTTGCGCTATCGCTAGCAGTGGCGGTACTGGCGTCGTTCACGGCGCTCGACCTGTCAGGTCGCATCTATCTTCTGACCCACCGTGGCATGCGCCAGGCGTGGCTTGCCGTAGGCGCGACCGCCATGGGTATCGGCATCTGGTCGATGCACTTCATCGGCATGCTCGCCCTGTCGCTCTCGCCTTCGTGGTCGCCGCTCGACTCGAAAGCCACGCTCGCCCTCGGCTACGACCCGGCCATCACGGCGGCGTCGCTCGGCATTGCCATCGCGATTTCATGGGCAGCGCTCTGGCTCGTCGCCAGCGAACGCTTCACCCGGTGGCGCCTCGGATGCGCGGGCGTCACGCTGGGCATCGGCATCGCCGCCATGCATTACTCCGGCATGGCCGCCATGAAGATGGACCCAGCCATCAGCTACGATCCGCTGCTCTTCGCCGCGTCGATCGCCATTGCCATTGCGGCCGCCACGGCGGCGCTGTGGATCGCCCGGACGCTGCGCGACGGCAGCCTGCGGTATGTGATGGCCAAGCGCATGGGTGCCGCCGTCGTCATGGGGCTTGCCATCACCGCGATGCACTACACCGGCATGTCGGCCGCCACGTTCGCCGCGGGCGCCGTCTGCGGCGCAGCCAACGGCGTGAGTTCGCCGTGGCTGGTGACGACCGTGAGCCTGTTTACCTTCCTGATTCTGATCACCACGATGCTGGTCTCCCGTCTGGACGCGCGTACGAGCTTCCTGGCCAACTCCGTCCTGCAACTGAACACCCAGATCGCCCGCATGGCGACGTACGACGCGCTGACGGATCTGCCCAACCGCCGCGCCCTGCATGACGCGGCCGCGCGCATGCTGATCAACTCGCGTCGCGACCAGCGCCGGTTTGCGGTGCTGTTCATGGATCTGGACGGCTTCAAGACCATCAACGATTCGCTGGGCCACAACGTAGGCGACGACGTACTGCGCGCCTTCGCCAAGCGACTGCGCAAGAACGTGAATGGCGACGACGTGGTGGCCCGGTTGGGCGGCGACGAGTTCGTGGTGCTGCTCGGCTCGCTGTCGTCACCCGAAGTCGCGGGACGTGTGGCACAGCGACTGCTCGACGACATGCGCGACGGTCTGAAGGTCGGCACCCAGTCGCTGCACGTCATGCCCAGCATTGGTGTGGCGCTGTTTCCTGACGACGGCGACAGCATCGACTTGCTGCTCAAGCACGCCGACACCGCCATGTACGAAGCCAAGCGCGCGGGCCGGGGCATCTTCCGGTACTTCGAGCCGCGCATGAACGCGGCGGCCCAGCGCACCTGGGAAATTCAGCAAGCGCTGCACGACGCCGAGAGCGCGCAGTACTTCTCGCTGAATTTTCAACCGAAGTATCGTGGCGACACGGAAGCGCTGGCGGGTGCCGAGGCCCTGCTACGCCTGACGCACCCGACCTTCGGCGAATTGCAGCCGGCCGACTTCATCCCGGTCGCCGAGCGCACGGGTCAGATCGTGCAGATCGGTTACTGGGTGGTGCGTGCCACGTGCAAGCACATCAAGGAGTGGGATGCGGCCGGGTTGCCGCCGGTGAAGGTGGCGATCAACCTGTCGCCGCGCCAGATGGCGCAGTCGCAGTTGGTCGAGAACATCGTGCAAATCGTGCAGGACGCTGGCATCGCCTGCACGCGTCTGATGTTCGAGATCACCGAGACGGTGGCGATGTTCGACGCACAGCACACGATCGACGTGATCCGCGCCTTTCAGGATCACGGCTTCGAGGTGGCGATCGACGACTTCGGGACGGGCTATTCGAGTCTGGCGTACTTGCAACGCTTCCGCGTCAAGCAGCTGAAGATGGACCGCTTTTTCACCAACGGACTGGATACTTGCGGACGCGAAGGCAGTGCTGTGGTGTCCGCCATCATTGCGCTGGCCCACTCGCTCGATATGGACGTGGTGGCCGAAGGCGTCGAGACGGCGTCGCAACGCGAAGCGCTCAAGACACTCGATTGCGACGAGCTACAGGGTTTCCTGCTGGGCAAACCGCTGACCGGTGACGCCTTTGCCCGCCTGCTCGCATCGCTGCCGGGCATCCCGGGCACGCCTGTGATGGCCTGAGCGGCCGCCAGAAAACCAAACAAAATCAACGATCAGCCGCCACTTCCTCAGAACTGGCTTCCGCTTTTCCTTCTGCCTCCGCCACAGGCTGCCCCGTCGCAAACGCTGCGGCTCGCGCCAGGCGCGCACGCATGCCCTGGGTGGCCACCGGACCTGCGCTAGGCACGTGCCGCTTCGGGTCCAGTCGCACCCCGGTC
The DNA here is from genome assembly GCF_000972785.3 of Pandoraea oxalativorans. Classification (NCBI taxonomy): domain Bacteria; kingdom Pseudomonadati; phylum Pseudomonadota; class Betaproteobacteria; order Burkholderiales; family Burkholderiaceae; genus Pandoraea; species Pandoraea oxalativorans. The sequence goes on along the minus strand of NZ_CP011253.3, from coordinate 2,560,209 downwards.
ACTGCATCGACCACGACCGGCTCGACCACTTGCCCCGTCTCCCGGTCCACCAACTGAGCCGCAATGCCTTCCGGCGCAAAGTGCCGATTACCCCATGCGAGCAATGCCCACAGCACCGGACGGAAATCCCGACCGGCGTCGGTGAGCACGTATTCGAAGCGCGGCGGGCGATCGCAGTACTGACGACGCGCCAGCAAGCCTTCTTCCACCAACGCATTCAGACGTCGGGTCAACATGTTGGGCGCGATATCCAGGCGACGCTGAAAATCGTCGAAGCGCGTGGTCCCGTAGCCTGCCTCGCGCAAGATCAGGATGCTCCACCATTCGCCCACGCGCTCAAGGCTGCGGGCAATGGGGCATTGCATGTCGCGGAATGTCTTTCGTTGCATAAGGATTCCCCCTGTTCAGCGCCGTCGATGACGACCGCTGCCTATTACCATGCAAGTGAGCATAAGCGCGTCAACACCTGCGGGCAAGCCGACCGCGTCTCAAGAACCTCACATTTCACTTGAACAACGAGGCGTCACCGTTCTTAATTATTAAAAATCAACTATTTACAGACGGTTTGGGACGTAAATAATCTAAAGTGAATTCTCCGACCGATGTCCTCAGTGCGCATCTGCGCTCGGCGCTTTGGGCGGTGCAACCCGACGCATGAGCGGCACCATCAGCGTCACCCCCAGAAAAATCAGCCCCAGCCCGCCAAAGATATCGCCGAACGTAATCGTCTGGGCTTCGCGCAGCGTCAGCAGCCAAAGTTGTCGAAGCGCAGCCGTCTGCGCATCGACCAGGTCCAGTCCTGTCGCACCCAACCGAGCGCCCACGCTCGCCAACCACTGGCCGACCGCCGGATTGCCCTCACCCATGCGCTCGGCGAGCCGGAAGAAGTGCAGATTTGTCCGGTCGTTAAGGACCGTCGTACAGACTGCGATGCCAATGGCACCGCCGAGGTTGCGCATCAGATTGAAAAGCCCCGACGCCAGACGCAATCGCGCAGGCGCAAGGCTGCCCAGCGTCAGCGTGACAATCGGCGCCACCGCGAACTGTTGCGACGCACCGCGCAGCGCCTGCGGCAGCATCAGTTGCAGCGAACCCCAATCGTGCGTGATGGGCGCGAACTGCCACATCGACGAGGCAAACCCACCGATCCCGAGCATCATCAGGATGCGTAAATCGATCCGGTTGGCCAGCATTGCGTAGATAGGAATCGACAACAACTGGAAGACCCCGGTCGAGAACACCGCCATGCCGATCTCGAACGCCGAAAATCCACGCACGCGTCCAAGGAACAGCGGCGTGAGGTAAATCGTCGCGAAAATGCCGATGCCCGTTGCAAACGAGAAGAAGCACCCGAGCGCGAAGTTCCGCTGCTTGAGCGCCCGCAAATCCACGATCGGCTGCGAATACACCAGACTGCGCCAGATGAACGCCACGCCACACAGCCCGGCCAGCCACGCCGTCGCACGGATGGTGTCGTCACCGAACCAGTCCCAGCGCGGCCCCTCTTCCAGCGTGTATTCGAGACACCCGAGGCTCACCGCCATCAGGACCATCCCCAGATAATCCGCACCACGCAGCAGCGAGAAGTCGGGACGGTCGATGCGCACCAGCAACGGCACCGTCACCGTCACGAAGATGCCCGGGACGATGTTGATGAAAAACAGCCAGTGCCACGAGTAGTTGTCCGTGATCCACCCGCCGATGGTCGGCCCGAGTGTCGGCGCCAATGACGAAAGACCGCCGATCACAGCCGCCGCCACCACGCGCTGCGGCCCACTGAAGAAGGCAAACGCCGTGGTGAAGACCAGTGGAATCATCGAACCGCCGAGAAACCCTTGCAGCGCACGGAACGCGATCATGCTCTGGATGTTCCACGCCGCGCCGCACAGCAGGCTCGCCACGGTAAAGCCCGCCGCCGAGGCAGCGAAGATCCAGCGCGTCGACATCACGCGAGACAGCCAGCCCGAGAGCGGAATCACGATGATCTCGGCGATCAGGTAACTGGTCTGCACCCAGGCCGTTTCGTCCGCGCCCGCCGAAAGGCCGCCGCCGATATCGCGCAACGAGGCCGACACGATCTGAATGTCGAGCAGCGCGATAAACATGCCGACGACCATCGTGGCGAAGGCGATGATCTTGGCGGGCGTCGACATGGCGTCAACCGAGAAGCCGCCACCCGCCGGTGCCGGGGCCGCCGCCAGTCGCGGTCGCTCGTCATTCGCAGAGTGCGCCGGCGATCTACCGGCGTCACCACTGGAAGGCAGCGGTTGCGCGCCCCCCGGGTTCGTGGCGCTCATCGCGCGGCTACCTTGGCGGGTGCCGGGGCCGACGACTTGTCGCCCCTGCCATCACCGCTACCTTCGCCGCGCGCATCCACCTCGGCCGTCACCGACAGACCGGGGCGCAACGTCCCCAGACGCGCATCCGCATCGTCAAGCTGCACTCGCACCGGCACGCGCTGCACGATCTTCGTGAAGTTGCCCGTCGCGTTTTCCGGCGGCAACACGCTGAATTGCGCGCCCGTCGCAGGGGCAAGACTCGCCACTCGGCCGTGGAAGACGCGACCGGGCAACACGTCTGCCTCGATCTTCACGGGCATGCCGGGACGCAGATGCGCCACCTGCCCCTCCTTGAAGTTCGCATCGACCCAAAGTCCGTGCGCCGGTACGACGGCCAGCAGTTGCGTGCCCGCTTGCGCGTACGCGCCCGGACGCGCCCGACGGTTCCCGATGGTGCCGTCGACCGGCGCACGCAGGACCGTGTATTCGACGTTGAGTTTGGCGATGTCGCGCTCGGCGATGGCCTGTGCCAGTGCCGCCTGCGCCTGCTGCTTCTGTGTGGCAATCACGTCCAGTTGACGCTCGGCCGCCACGGCCCCTGCCTCCGCCCGATCGCGATTCGCGACGATCTGCTTGTAGTCGGCGTCCGCCTTCTGCGCGCTCTGCACCGACACCGCCGCCTTGGCGACGAGATCCTGATAACGCACCTGGTCGTCATGCGCACGTCGTGCGTCGGCAGTCACCGCCACCACGCTGGCGCGCGCCTGCGCAATGACCGCCGCCTGCAGCTTCGCCGTTGCATCGAGATTCGCAATCAGCGCCTGCTGCGCGGCAACAGCGCCTTCGGCCTTCGCCAATGCAGCGCGGTAGTCGCGGTCGTCCAGCCGCACCAGCACGTCACCCGCATGCACGGTCTGGTTATCCGTCACCAACACTTGCGCGATGTACCCCGGCACCTTGGGGCCGAGCACGGTGACGTCGCCACCGACATAGGCATCGTCCGTCGATTCCAGATAGCGCGCCGTCGTCCACCAGTAAGTCCCGTAACCCAGCACCGCGATCGCCGCGGCGACAACCGCGCCGCGCATGGCGAGGCTGCGCAGGAACTTGCGCTTCTCAGAGGGACCGCCCGGTTGGCTGGCGTGTTGGGCGGGAGTGCTCGGGGATGTCATGGGTCGATCCTTCTTCGCGCTTAAGGCGGTCATGAGACAGAGAACGGGAAATCGCAACCAGGGGTTGCTTTCATAATGGAAGTGAGTATAGAGTTGTGACTATCATCTTGCAAGTAACTTGGTAAATTCCATGAATGCAACCCTGCTCACGGTGCCCGGCGCTACCCCGTCGATTCTGCGCAATGCCTTACTGGCGCTGTCTGTCAGCGCAATGGCCGGATGCGCGGTCGGCCCCGATTACGTCGCGCCGAAGGCCGATTTGCCGACGCATTTCCAGGGCGGCGCAGCGCTCGCGCAACGCGATGCGAGCCATGGACTGACGGACTCGCCGCCAGAAAACGGCGTGGCATTGGAGACCTGGTGGACGCGCTTTCATGACCCGGTGCTAACAGGGATCGTCGAGCAGGCGCTCGCGCAGAACCTCGACTTGCAGGCTGCCGTGGCACGCGTCGAACAAGCCCGGGCACAGGCGCGTGCGGCTGGCGCGCAACGACTGCCCTCGCTCACCCTGGACGGCAGCGTCACGCGCGAGCATCAGTCGCTGGAAAGCCCGCTTGGCGTGGTGGCGCGCAACCTCCCCGGCTATAACCGCAACATGACGATTTACGACATCGGCGCGGGCGCAAGCTGGGAGCTGGATCTGTTTGGCGGACTGCAACGCTCGGCACAAGCCGCAGGTGCGTTGGCGCAAGCGGCGCAGGCACAGCGTGACGGCGTGCGTGTGAGCATCGTGGCCGAGGCCGCCGATGCCTATTTCCGCGTCAGGGCCGCCCAGCGACGATTGGCGATTGCACAGGACCAGATCGACACCGACGCGCGGTTGATGGACATCGTCCGATTGCGGCTGAAGGATGGCTTGGCGACGGCGCGCGAACTCGCGCAATCGGAAGCGTTGCTGGCACAGGCGCGTACAACGCTGCCACCGCTACGCATTGAGCGTGAGACGCAACTCAATCGACTCGATGTGTTGATGGGCGCAGCACCTGGCACCTATGCGCGACGCATGAGCGTGGTCACGCAGGATGACGATCTGAAGGCGCGTCCGCTGACGATTCCGGCCATCGGTGACGCCAGCGCCCCCACCGATTTGCTGCGCCGCCGACCGGACGTCATCGCCGCAGAACGCAAACTGGCAGCGTCCAATGAACGGATTGGCGCATCGCTCGCGGAGTACTACCCCAAGCTATCGCTCTCCGGTGTGCTGGGATTCGACACGCTCGCTGGCGCACGTGTGCCGAGCGCCGCGACGTTCCAGCCGCTTGCCGCGCTGGGCCTGCGCTGGCGTCTGTTCGATTTCGGACGCATCGACGCCGAAGTCGCTCAGGCGCGCGGCGCAAACGCACAAGCCTTGGCGGAGTACCGGCTGTCGATGCTGCACGCCACGGAAGACGTCGAAAACGCCATCGTCACACTGGTGGAACTCGAACAGCAACGCAAGGATCTGGCGAGCGCCGTCGACGCGCAGACACGCGCGCGCGACAGCGCGCAGGAGGCATACACGGGCGGGACCGTGAGTCTTTACGAAGTGCTGGACGCCGACCGCCAGTTATTGACGGTGCGCGACGCCGATGCCCGCGCACAGGCAGACAACGCTCGGGCGGCCGTTGCGACGTTCCGCGCGCTGGGAGGTGGATGGGAGGCCAGCACACCGACGCTCGCGCAGGCGAAGTGAAGGTCCAGGTAGCCCATCGCCGAATGTCACGGACGCCGCGCCCGACGTAACACTGAAGCCGTCGGCGCGACGGCGCTGCTAAGACGCCGCTTGACGCCCAATGTCGCGCTCGACGCCACGCCGCGTCCGGCCACCGATGCAGGCGGCGCCGCCAACATCGACTGATAGGTCGAGACCAGTGCTTCCTGCGTGCCGACCTGTTCGCGAAGGCGCGCGATCACGACGTCCTGCAACGCTTTGGCCGAACGCATCTCGTGCTGCGCTTCGGTCATCGCCGCGAGACTGGCCTCGGCGTCCTGCAACTGACGTTGTGCCTGCTTGCGCTCCTGCTGCAACGACTTGATGGATTCGCGCGCCGTATCCAGCTCCAGCATCAAGCGACGTTCGTTGGCGTCGGCACGTTCCACCAGCTTCGCGCGCTCGGCATCCCAGTCTGCTCGATGCGAGGCATGCGCGTCCTGCATCGCCTGCGCCGCGTCGCGCGCCGAGGCAAGCGACTGACGCGAGGCCACGGCATCCGCCTGCGCATCGATGAGCAACGCCTCGGCGCGACGTGCCTGTGCCTGCGCCTCATCGCGCGCCTGACGGGCATCCGCCGCAGCCGTCTCCGCCGAAGCAATCCGCTCGTGCAGCACAGCGCGGGCTTGCTCCAGCGCTTCGCGATCCGCCGCCAATTCGGCTTCCCGCGCATCGAGCGCCGCGCGCTGCGCGGCAGCCTCCTCGGCCAGCGCCGTACGGGCTTCGTGTATCGCCAACGCCCACCAATCCAATGCGGCCCGGGCCACTGGCTCCGGCATGGGCACTCCGTCCGGCAAACCCATCACGCCGCCACCGGCACCGTCCGCACCTTTCAGACGCGCCCCCAATCCCGCAAACCACGCATCCAGATAAGGACTCACGGTGTTCGGCGATCCGCGCCCCAGTTGCTGGCGAATCCGCTCAATCGTCGGACGCTGCCCCGACATCAATAACGTATCGGCGGCCGTCCATACGTCATGCTCGGAAATACCGCGACCGCCCTGTCGAGGCGACGGCGCGAGCGTGGCGGATTTCGGGGTGTGGGACGCAGTCATCGTGAATACTCCTTGAATTCGACGGCATTGCCAAATAGGTCACGATAATGGAAGATTATCGATACTTATTTCTCGCATACGTTATATTTACTACATATCACATAAAAATTCATATGTTCTGTAGAAAAATTACGTTTCAAGGCGGTTCAATGCGCAAAAGCAACGCTGGCGATCTCGTGAAAATCGTGGATGCAACCCACCTCCCTACGCCGCTGGATCCGGCCACGCTGAATGCCGACGCTCGGGAAGCCGCGCAGGCGCTCGTTCGTGAAGGCGACTCGGCAAATACACGCCAGAGTTACCAGTCGGCCATGCGTTACTGGATGGGTTGGTATCGGTTGCGCTACGGTGCGCCGCTGATCCCCCCGCTAACGCCCGCAGTGATCGTGCAATTCGTTGTCGATCACGCACAGCGTCAGGGCAAGCATGGGCTGACGACGGAGATGCCAGAGGCCCTCGATGCGGCGCTGGTCGCACAAGGGCTCAAAGCGCGCACCGGTCCGCCCGCGCTCGCGACACTGCGCCACCGGATCAGCGTCATCGCCAAGCTGCACACCTCGCGCGATCTGCCCAATCCCTGCGCCGAACCGGCAGTTCGGGAGTTGCTCGCCAGAACGCGGCGTGCCTATGCGAAACGTGGCGTGAAGACCGCCAAGAAAGATGCGCTCACCCGCGAACCGTTGCGCGCGCTGCTGGCCACCTGCGACGACTCGCTGCGCGGCAAGCGCGACCGGGCATTGCTGCTCTTTGCATGGGCGAGCGGCGGACGCCGACGCTCCGAAGTCGTTCGCGCAACGTGTGAGAACGTGCGACGAAGTGGACCGGAACATTACGTCTACACGCTGGGCTGGTCGAAGACGAACCAGCAGGGGACCGACCGCCCGGAGAATGAAAAGCCGGTGACGGGTGCTGCCGCCGCCGCGCTCACGGACTGGCTGGCAGCGTCGGGCATCGATGGCGGTCCGATCTTTCGGCGGGTGCGGCGCGGGGGCCATATCGGAGAAGCGCTTTCGGAGGCCGCAGTGCGCGATATCGTGCGTGAGCGCTGCGCACTGGCGGGCCTCGAGGGCGATTTCTCGGCACACTCGTTGCGCGCAGGCTTCGTGACGGAAGCGGCACTTCGGCAAGTGCCACTGGCCGAGACGATGTCGATGACCGGACATACCAGCGTGGCCACCGTCGTCGGATACTTCCGTCGGGCAGACATGCAACGCTCGCGTGCCTCCGATTTGATGGGCGCCGACGACGGCGCGCACGAATAAGCATTACGTGAGCGAAGCTCAGCTATTGCCCGGCGAGCGCATGCCACGGCGAGATGCCCCGACAGCGTCAAGGGTGGTTGGCATAAAGATGTATTTAAGTGGTATCTTTTGTGGCGTTGGGCGTATGCCATAGTGAACATACCGCCTGCTGTGACTGCTGCTGTTCCCCCCATTGAACACTCTTAGGTGCAGATCGTCATGCCTAGCTCCCTTGCTTCCCAATCCCGTAATCGCGCGCTCATCGAGCGACTCGGCCTGCTCACTCCCATCATTCAGGCGCCGATGGCGGGCACGTCCACACCGGCGCTTGCTGCTGCCGTCTCAAACGCAGGCGGGCTCGGCTCCATCGGCGTGGCGGCGGGGAATGCGCAAACGGCTCGCAAAGCCATTCACGAAACGCGTGCCCTTACGCGCAAGCCGTTCAACGTCAACGTGTTCTGCCACGCGCCGGCCAAACTCGACGCCTCGCGCGATGCCGCCTGGCTCGCCTATCTGGCCCCGGAATTCGCGCGCTTCGACGCCACGCCGCCCGCCGCGCTCAGCGAGATCTATACGAGCTTCGTCGCCGACGACGCGATGTACGCCATGCTGCTCGAAGAGCGCCCGGCCGTCGTCAGCTTTCACTTCGGTTTGCCCTCGCAAGAGAAGATCGACGCGCTGCACGCCGCTGGCATCATGCTGTTCGCCACGGCGACGAATCTCGCCGAGGCCCGCGCCATTGAAGCGGCAGGGGTGGACGCCATCGTCGCGCAGGGATACGAGGCCGGTGGCCATCGCGGACGCTTCGAAGATCTCGGCGACCGCGTGCCGACCGACGACGAGCAGCTCGGCACCCTGGCGCTGGTGCGGTTGATCGTGACGCACACGTCCGTTCCCGTGATCGCCGCTGGCGGCATCATGGACGGGGCAGGGATCGCCGCCGTGCTCGCGCTCGGCGCGCAAGCCGCACAACTCGGCACGGCCTTCGTCGCCTGCCCGGAATCGTCGGCCGACGCGGCTTACCGGGCGCGACTCACCGGACCGAATCCGCCGCGCACCGCCCTCATTCGCGCCATCTCCGGACGCCCCGCTCGCGGCTTCGTCAATCGGCTCTTTGCGCTTGAACAAACCGCCGAGCGTCCCGACTTGCCCGCCTATCCTGTGACGTACGACGCAGGCAAGGCCATCAACGCCGCCGCCAAGGCCAAGGGGAACAGCGACTACGCCGCGCAGTGGGCCGGTCAGGCTGCGCCGCTTGTGCGCGCGATGCCAGCCGCTGAACTCGTGGGCGTGCTGCGTGCGGAAGTGCACGAAACGTTCGACGCGCTGCGCGATCTGGCCGCCAGTTTCTGAGACGAGGCCCAGACCATGACTACCACAGTGTCTCCGTCGGCCCGCATCACGCAACGTCTCGGCATGTCGACGCCGATCATTCAGGCGCCGATGGCTGTCGCGTCGACGCCCGCGCTCGTCGCCGCCGTCTCGAACGCGGGAGGCCTCGGTTCGCTCGCCGTCGGCAATATGGATGCCAACGCCGCGCGCGACGTGATCCGCCAAACCCGCGCGCTGACCTCCCGCGCGTTCAACGTCAATGTGTTCACGCACACGCCCGCGCAGGCCGACGCCGTGCGCGAAGCCGCATGGCTCGCCTACCTCGCACCGGAATTTGCGCGCTACGACGCAAAGCCGCCGGAAGCCCTGCGCGAGATCTATCTGAGCTTTGTCGAAGACGTCGCGATGTATGAGATGTTCCTTGAGGAACGACCGGCCGTCGTGAGCTTTCATTTCGGCCTTCCGTCGCAGGACTGGATCGACGCATTGAAAGCCGCAGGCATCGTGCTGTTCGCTTCGGCCACGAATGAAGCGGAGGCCGACGCCATCGAAGCCGCAGGCATCGACGCCATCGTGGCGCAGGGCTGGGAAGCCGGTGGACATCGCGGACGCTTCAACGACGAAGGCGACCGCCAGCCAAGCGAAGACGAGCAACTCGGCACCTTCGCGCTGGTGCGGCGGCTGGTGGCACGCACGTCGCTGCCCGTCATTGCAGCGGGCGGCATCATGGATGGTGCGGGCATTGCGGCCGTCCTGGCCCTCGGTGCACAAGCGGCCCAAATGGGAACGGCCTTCGTCACCTGTGCGGAATCCGGTGCCGACATGGCCTATCGCGATGCGCTGCTCGGCGGGCAACCGCCGCGCACCGCGCTCATCCGTGCCATCTCGGGACGTCCGGCGCGCGGTCTCGCCAATCGCTTCTGGGCATTGGAGCAAGTCGCCGACCGGCCCGCAATCCCGGACTATCCGATCACCTACGACGCGGGCAAAACGCTCAACGCAGCCGCAAAGGCGCACAAGGAAAGTGGCTATGCGGCACAATGGGCCGGTCAGGCGGCACCGCTTGCGCGTGCACTTCCCGCAGCGGAACTCATCGACGTTCTCGCGCGGGAAACACGCGACGCTATTGCGGCGGCCATCTCCGGCTAAAGCCACTTCCTGGCGACGGTTGTCTCGCCCCCGCGAAGAGCGTCGCTGCCGCCTGTGCTCGTAGCCTCACGGCCCACCCGCTTCGGAGACTTCAAGGCATGTTCAATGCAATCCTGTTGACGCAGTCGGACGGTGTCACCCACGCCCAGGTGACCGAACTGCAAGACGATGCACTGCCCGCCGACGGCGATGTCCTCGTCGCCATCGATTACTCGACCATCAATTACAAGGATGGCCTCGCCATCACCGGCAAAGCGCCCGTCGTACGCGCGTGGCCGATGGTCGCTGGCATCGATGGGGCAGGCACCGTACTCGAATCGTCGCACCCCTCGTGGCGAAAGGGCGATCGCGTGGTGCTCAACGGCTACGGTGTGGGGGAAACCCACTGGGGATGCCTCGCACAAAAGGCCCGGCTGCGCGGCGACTGGCTCGTGCGCCTGCCCGAACGCTTCACGCCGCGCGACGCCATGATCATCGGCACGGCGGGCTACACGGCCATGCTCTCGGTCATGGCACTGGAGCGCAGCGGTGTGCTGCCGCATCACGGCGATGTGCTCGTGACGGGCGCTTCGGGCGGTGTGGGATCGGTCGCCATCGCGCTCCTCAGTTCGCTCGGCTATCGCGTCGTGGCGTCCACCGGCAAGTTGCATGAGATGGAGTATTTGCAGGCGCTCGGTGCGTCGGAGGTCATCGACCGTCGTCTGATGTCGGATCCGGGCAAGCCGATGCAGAAGGAGCGTTGGGCGGCGGTGGTCGATTCCGTCGGCTCGCACACGCTGGCCAACGCCATCGCGCAATTGCATTACGGCGGCGTCGCAACGGCATGCGGTCTCGCGCAAGGCATGGACTTTCCGGCCAATATGGCACCGTTCATTTTGCGCGGCGTGACGTTGCACGGCATCGACAGCGTGATGGCGCCGCGTGAAATACGTGAAGAAGCGTGGCAACGGCTGGCGCGCGATCTCGAACCGCAAAAGCTCGGCGGCATTTCCCATGACGTCGGCCTTGCAGACGCCATCGGCATCGGTCAACGCATCGTCAATGGCGAGATCCACGGCCGCGTGGTCGTGAATGTGAATCGCTGATATTTCCGCATCCGCAGCAACATCCGCAGCAAAGACAAAGGGCAGCCAACTGGCTGCCCTCCGAACTGACGACGACGTGCAACGCTCGCGTCAGTGACTTCCCCCCAGATAGGCCGCGCGTACCTTGTCGTCGTTACGCAGGCTTTCCGCCGGGCCGTGCACGGAAATGTTGCCGTTCTCCAGCACGTAGCCATAGTCGGCCACGGCCAGTGCGGCGGCGGCGAACTGCTCCACGAGCAGCATCGTCACGCCTTCCGCTTTCAGGTTGCTGATGATGCGGAATACCTCGTCGACCAGAATCGGCGCAAGACCCATCGACGGCTCGTCGAGCAGCACGATGTCCGGACGCAGCATGACCGCGCGCGCCATCGCCAGCATTTGCTGCTCGCCGCCGGAAAGCGTGCCCGCCAATTGATTTCGACGCTCCTTCAGGCGCGGGAACAAGTCCATTGCGCGCTCCAGATCCGCCGCGACGTCGCCGCGCGGGCGGCTGCCGGTCAGACGCGGAAATGCGCCGAGGCGCAGATTGTCCGTCACCGACATCGTGGCGAACACACGACGCCCCTCCGGCGAATGCGCCAGACCGAGCTTCGCAATGCGGTGAGAGTCCAGTCCGTCGATACGCTTCTCGCCGAGCGTGATTTCGCCCGACGAGGGCTTGATCATGCCGGACACCGCACGCATGGTGGTTGTTTTGCCCGCGCCGTTCGAGCCGATGAGCGTGACGACCTGACCGCCCGGCACATCGATGTCGATGCCGTGCAGCACCTGCACCTTGCCGTATCCCGCTTGCAGATTACGAATGGAAAGCATAGTGGTTCCGTTTGTCCGTCTATCCCGGTCAGTGCGCGGTCGATGCGCCGCCCAGATACGCCTCGATCACCTTCTCGTCGGCCTGAATCTGCGCGGGCAGCCCTTCGGCAATCTTCTGCCCGAAGTCCAGCACCGACACCGTCTGGCAGGTGCTCATCACCACGTCCATGTGGTGCTCGATCAGAATCACCGTGATGCCGTGATCGCGAATCTTGCGGATGATGGCAAGCAACTCGCGAATGTCGGGTGCCGTCAGCCCGGCTGCCGGTTCGTCGAGCAACAGCAGACGCGGATCGAGTGCGAGCGCACGTGCGATTTCGAGCAGGCGCTGTTTGCCGTACGGCAGGTTGCGCGCCTCCTCGTCGGCCAGCGACGCCAGCCCCACGAACTCCAGCAAACGCATGGCACGCGCACGCGCACCGTCTTCTTCGCGCTTGTAGCGCGGCAGACGCAGCGAAACATCGACCAGCGTCGAATGGAACGTGTGGTGCAGACCGACCAGCACGTTTTCGAGCGCCGTCATTTCACCGAAGAGCTGCACGTTCTGGAACGTACGCGCGACACCCGAGAGGGCAATGTCGGCGGACGTGCGTCCGGCCAGCGACTCACCGGCGAACTCGATGCTCCCGGCCGTGGGCACGTAGATGCCCGTCAGCACGTTCATCATCGTGCTCTTGCCCGAGCCGTTCGGGCCGATCAGCCCGTGAATCGTGCCGCGCTTGACCGTCAGGTCCACCTGATTGAGCGCCTTCAGGCCGTCGAACTGCATGAGCAACTGACGCACCTTCAGCAACTCGTCCGGGCCGCTGGCCGCCGCCATGAGCACCAGGTCGCTGCTGCTGGCGGCCGTTTCGTCCACCTGCGTGGCCGACACCGTGAGCGTGCGGCGACGATGGAGAATGCGCGAGCGCAGGAAACCGATGATGCCGTCCGGCAGGTAGTACACGACGAACAGAATCATCAGACCGAAGATCGTCAGACGCCAGTCGGTAATGCTGTCGCGCCACCACGTCACACCGGCCAGTGCGATGGTGCCGATGACCGGCACGGCGGCCTTGGCGAGCGTGGTCCGCCCACGTGCGACTGCGGCTACCGCTGCAACCGTCGTGACGGCAGCGATGGCCGACGCCACAATGCGGAAGATGTTGATGTCGTCGAGCAACTGCGGCAGCAACACGATGATCGCCGCGCCCAGCAGCGAACCGCTGCGCGTCTTGCGTCCGCCCATGATGACGGCCAGCAGGAACAGAATCGTCAGCTCGAAGTTGTACGTGTTCGGCGAGATGTACTGCTCGGAGTAGGCATAAAGGCTACCGGCCAGACCGGCAAACCCGGCGCTGATCACGAACGCATACACCTTGTAGCGATACACCGACACGCCCATACAATCGGACGCCACCGGCGAATCGCGCAACGCTTCGAACGCGCGACCGAGGTGCGACTTCAGGATGCGGTGGGCCACGAGCATGCTCAACAGCAGCAGCACGGCAACGATCCAGTAGTACTCGACCTCGTCGATCGGATGACCGCCGATGACCGGCTTCGTGAGCTTGATGCCCATCGGACCGGACGTCAGGAAATCCATCTCGTTGATCAGAATCTGGATGATCGTGCCGAAAGCCAGCGTCACCATCGCGAGATACGGCCCGATCACGCGCAAGGCAGGTAATGCGAGGACTGCACCGAAGGCCGCAGTGACGAGAATCGCGGCAGGCAGCGCGAGCCAGAGCGAGAGGCCCAGCTTGGCGAAGAACACACCCGCGACGTAGGCGCCGATGCCGAATAGCCCGGCGTGGCCCAGCGACACCTGTCCCGTGTAACCCACGACGATGTCCAGCCCGAAGAGCAGGATCGCGTAGATCATGATCGTCTCGATCATGTGGATGTAATACGGGTTGCCGATGGCCAGAGGAAAGCCGAACAGCGCGACGATGCCGAGTACGGCAGCGATCTTGGTCAACGTACGCATGCCGCCGAGATCGCCGGCCCCGCGTGCAGTGGAGGTCTGTGCGGTCATGGTTACACCTTCTTGATGGCGGTCTTGCCGAACAGACCTGCAGGCTTCACAGCCAGCACGAGCAGCAGCAGTACGAGACCCGGCACGTCTTTGTAGCCGGTGGAAATGTAGAACGCCGTCGTGGTTTCGGCCACGCCGAGAATCACGCCACCGACGAGCACCCCCATGCCGCTCGACAGCCCGCCGATAATCGCCACGGCAAATGCCTTGAGGCCGAGCACGGCACCCATCGTGGCGCCGGTCAGCGTGAGCGGTGCGACCAGCACACCGGCAAACGCCGCAGCCATCGACGACAGCGCGTACGAGAACGTAATCACCAGACTGGTGTTGATGCCCATGAGCCCGGCGGCGTCGCGATCGTTCGCGGTGGCCACCACGGCCTTGCCGTAGATAGAGCGACGGTTGAAGAACTCGACGGCGGCCATCATGAGCAGCGCGCCCACGACCACCAGCAGTTCCATCGGCAGCACGTTCGCGCCGAGCAGATTGATCGGGGCTTCGGGCAGCGGCGACGGGAACTTGAGGTCGTCACGACCCCAGAGGTTTTCCGCGACGTTCTTGAAGATGATGCCCAGCGCAATGGTGGACATGATCCAGCCGAATTCCGACTTGATCCGCAAAGCGGGTTTCACGCCGATGCGTTCGACGAACGCGCCTTGCACGAGACCAAACAGACAGACGATGGGAATCATCAGCCAGTAGTTCAGCCCGAGGGTGTCGACGAGCGTCAGGCCGACCAGTGCGCCGAGCATCAGCGCTTCGCCCTGGCCGAAGTTCAGCGTGCCGGATGTCGCAAACGTCAGTTGGTAACCGAAGGCGATCACGGCGTAAATCATCCCCAGCGCGATACCGCTGTAGACGAGTTGAATCAGGATGGTCATGCGGTCCTCTCTCGCGAGTGCGAGCCTACGAGCGATGCTCGGGAGGCATTCGGTACTTGTGCCGCACACCGGTCCCGAGTGCCGGCGGCAGGCGACAGTTGCGTGAAGACGGCACGCCCGCCTCGCCCGACTGCCCCGAAGCCGATGGCTCGGGGCGCGGGCGTAAGAGGCGGAAGAGACGGTGCGCGCCGTCGTTCACCCGTCATGGCTGCAACGGCAGCCTTGGGAGGAGGTGCGGCTTACTTGGAGGCCGTCGCGCCCGCCTTCTCGCGAACCTTGCTACCCGCCTTCAGGTCGCTGTCGTAGGCATACACGACACGGCCGCCCTTCACTTCGCCGAACACCGGAATGTTGGCCGTGATGGCGTCGTGATCGTCATGCGTGAACGGACGATCGTACGTCGTGACCACGCCTTCGACCGGCGTCTTCAGGTCTTCCAGTGCTGCGCGCACCTTCGGGCCGTCCGTGCTGCCGGCTTGCTTGATGGCAGCGGCCAGCAGGTAGATCGAGTCATAGCCTTGCGCAGCCGACACCGCCGAGTCGATACGGTTATTCTTCGGCTTGAACATGGCCACGTAGGCGTCGATGAAGGCCTTGCGCTTGGGCGTGTTCGGCTCCTGAATGAACGTCTGCGGCATACGCGCGCCTTCGCCGTTCGCACCCGAGTTGTCGATGTAGTTCGCCATCGCGAGCGTCCAGCTGCCCACGATCGGCAGCTTCCAGCCGAGCTTGCCCATGCCGTTGGCGATCTGCGCCAGTTCCGGGCCGATACCGTACGTGAGGATCACGTCGGCGCCGGCTTGCTTGGCCTTGAGCAACTGGGCCGTCATGTCGACGTCCTTGATGTTGAATTTCTCGACGGCGACCGGCGTGATGCCCTTGGCCTTGAGCGCTTTTTCAAGGTCCTCACGACCGAGCTGACCGTAGTTGGTCGAGTCCGCGAGAATGGCCGGCTTCTTGAAGCCACGGCGCGTAATCGCTTCTTCCACGATCATCGGTGCCTGAATGCTGTCCTTGGCGGCGTTGCGGAAGACGTAGTTGTCCGGATATTGAGGCGGCTTGAACTGGTCGGTAATGACCGTGCCCGTGGCCACGTTGTTGAACACCGGAATTTTGGCGTCCTGATAGAAACGCTGCGACGCGAGCGCCACGCCGGTGTTGATGTAACCGACGGTGGCTACCACCTTTTCCTTGTTGATCAGTTCCTGCGCGACTTGCACGCCGCGCTCGTTCTTGGCTTCTTCGTCGCGCTCGACGAGCTGGATCTGACGGCCAAGTACACCGCCCGACTTGTTGATCTCCGCAGCGGCGAGACGCACGCCGTCGCGCATGGAAACGCCCATCGACGACGAGCCGCCGGTGAACGGGCCGGACACGCCGATCTTGATCGGATCGGCCGCGATGGCCATCGAGGCGGACAGGGCGAACGCGACGGCGCCAGCCATGAGCTTGAATCGGAATTGCATAAGGGTCTCCTTCGGTGCGATGCGTTTCGATATGACGCTTTTTTGCTGCGATTTCCTTGGTGTCGCAGGCCCTGCCGTGGATGCGCGAATCCCGGGATGTCTCCCCCCCGTCGCACCGCCCCGGTCCTTGTATTTCGTGTCAGGGCGATACCGTCAAGCACGCGTCGAACGACCAACCTAGCGCGCCGATTATGTGATCGCTGAGTTTCGCCCGCAAAGGCGGG
Source organism: Pandoraea oxalativorans (assembly GCF_000972785.3). Classification (NCBI taxonomy): domain Bacteria; kingdom Pseudomonadati; phylum Pseudomonadota; class Betaproteobacteria; order Burkholderiales; family Burkholderiaceae; genus Pandoraea; species Pandoraea oxalativorans. The sequence goes on along the minus strand of NZ_CP011253.3, from coordinate 2,543,805 downwards.
AATACCCCTACGGGGGCGTGGGTTTGCGCCCCGTTATCGCCATTTGGCGCGGGTTTCCAAGGGGTTTTGTGCCGCGCGGCCATGTACGGCGCGTGTCAGGAGAACGGCACGGAGTGCCAAAGAGTTCGACTCGTATGACGGGTCGTAAGCGAGTTGTAAGCGAAGGCGATTAATCAGTGCCGGGGCGACGCATGATCGCCGCCCGGACGACGCATGCCCGATGCACTATTCGCCCGGCGCGACCACTTCGCGGGTGCCGTTGCGGCCCATCGGCGTAACGAGCCCGGCCGCTTCCATCTGCTCGATCAGCCGCGCCGCCCGGTTGTACCCGATGCGCAATTGCCGCTGCACGGCGGAAATCGACGCGCGCCGCGAGTTCAGCACGAAAGCCGCGGCTTCGTCGTAGAGCGGATCGGCTTCGGCGTCGCCCGCCGTGTCGCCGAACAGATCGGCGGACGCTGCGTCGGCCGGATCGCCTGCGAGGATGGCCTCGTCGTAGTCCGGCTCGCCGTACTGCTGCCAATGCTGCACCACGCGGTGCACCTCGTCATCGGCGACGAACGCGCCGTGCACGCGTTGCGGATACCCCGTGCCCGGTGGCAGAAACAGCATGTCGCCCTGCCCCAGCAACGACTCTGCCCCCATTTGATCGAGGATCGTGCGGGAGTCGATTTTCGACGATACCTGGAAGGCGACCCGCGTCGGAATATTCGCCTTGATCAGACCGGTGATGACGTCGACCGACGGGCGCTGCGTCGCCAGAATCAGGTGGATACCGGCGGCACGCGCCTTTTGGGCCAGACGCGCGATCAGTTCCTCGATCTTCTTGCCCGCCACCATCATGAGATCGGCCAGTTCGTCGATGACCACGACGATGAACGGCAAACGGTCCAGCGGTTCGGGCGCGTCCGGCGTCAGCGAGAACGGGTTGCCGACCTTCTCGCCAGCGGCGCGCGCTGCATCGATCTTGTCGTTGTAGCCCGCCAGATTACGCACGCCCAGCGCCGACATCAGCCGGTAGCGTTTCTCCATTTCGCCGACGCACCAGTTCAGCGCATGCGCAGCTTGCTTCATGTCGGTGACGACCGGTGCAAGCAGATGCGGAATACCGCCGTAGACGGACAGCTCCAGCATCTTCGGGTCAATCATGATGAGACGAACGTCGTCCGGCGTCGCCTTGTAGAGCAGCGACAGGATCATGGCATTGACCGCCACCGATTTGCCCGAGCCCGTCGTACCGGCCACGAGCAAGTGCGGCGCACGTGCCAGATCGGCCACGATCGGCTCGCCCGTGATGTCCTTGCCCATCGCCAGCGCGAGACGCGAGCGATGCGCATCGAAGACCGGCGCAGTCAGAATTTCCGAAAGGCGGATCATCTGACGCTGTGCATTCGGCAACTCAAGCCCCATGCACGTCTTGCCGGGAATCGTCTCGACCACGCGGATGGACGTAACGCCCAGCGCACGCGCCAGATCCTTCATGAGACCCACGACCTGCGCGCCGCGCACACCGACCGCCGGCTCCACTTCGAAGCGCGTAATGACCGGTCCGGCGGATGCGCCGACGACCGTCACCGGCACCTTGAATTCGGCGAGGCGTTGCTCGATCAGTTGACTCACTGCAGCGAGCGCTTCGTCCGAAACAACGTTGGCATGGTCGCTGGCCGTTGCCGGTGCCAGGAGGTCCAGCGCAGGCAGGTCGTAATCGATGGCGACACGCGGCGGCGGTAGCTCGTAAGGCGTGGCTGCGGTGAAGTTTGCCGCTGGCGTCGCAGTGGAAGGCGCGACACCGAAGGGGGCCGACGGTGCTACGGATGCGGCACCGAACGACGGGATCGCAGGGATCACCGGCGTAGCAGGCGACAGGTGTTCAGGTGTGGGCTGTGCGAGCGGCGTCGTATCGTCCGACGTCAGCGGCAACCCATCCGCCCTCGCCCACGTGCCATCGGCGCGCAGAACGTAATGCGGCTTCACGGAGGGCTCAAGGGCTTCGTCGATGTCCGGTGGAATGACACGCGCAGAGGTGTCTAAGGCCTCCGCCCCATCGGGCAATCTCGACGCAGCCTCATGGACAGACGGCACGAATGCAGGCGCAACAGGACTTACCTGCCCCGCAACGTCAGCAACGTCCGCAACATCGATCACATCGGTAGCGCCGGAAACGTCGAAAGGAGGAAGTTCATCGTCTCCACCCGATGCTTCGGCTGCAATCCCCGCCGACACGGCAGCGGTTTGTGCGGCGACGGTCTGAGTTGCAGGTGCCGTGACGGTAGCGTCGTACGCTTCGACGCTCGCCAGCACGTCCGCAAAGACGAACGGACGCGGTGGCGCAGCGCAGGGCATCGCTGTGCCGGATACGGGAACGACCGGCTGCCGCAGTTGCATCATCGGCGGCAAATTGAGGACTTCCGCAGGCGTGAGCGGCTCAGCCACAACGACCTCGGGCGCCCCCGCCGGTGCAGGAATGTCAGGTACCGCGATGTCGACATCGCTATCGCGCGACGTCGGCGCGGCGTCGTGCGTATCTACGTCGACAGCGTCAGACGGTTCCGCCAAAACCGGTGCACCGCGTGCGTCCGACGACACAGGCGACGCCCAGTCTCGTAAGTCGCGCAGCAATGCCTCCGCCTCCTGACGCAGCGCAATCATCGCGTCGATCCTGGCCTGCTCGGCTGCGCGCGCGGCTTCCTGTTCGGCCAGCATCGCCAGGCTCGGGCCTTCGGGCATCGGCTGGGCGGTCGGTTCCACGACGTCGTTGACCGACCAGTCGATGGGAGAAAACGCTGCCACGTCGGACGCCAGCGGGACAGCAGCGTCTGCCGCCGACCATGAGGCTGCACCACGCATGACCGCCGTCGCTGGCGTTGCGGGTGTTGCGGGAGCAAAGGGGATCGACTCGGCGGCATTCGATGCACTCTGCGTCGACACCGCGTCGCCCGCAGGAGACGACATTTGCGACATCGGCGCTTGCGAACGCGGCGGGGCACCTCGCGGCGGAACATCTTCGAGACCCAACTGCGGCTTGCGGAACGGACTGTGCACGACCGTGCCACGCAAGTGCGCCGGAGCCATGCCGACAGGACGCCGATAGCCGGTCGCGCCAGGCATCGATGCGGAATTCAGCGGCCCGGTCTGCGAAGCGGAATTCGGTACGGAGGTTGAGTTCGTCGATGGCGGGGCGTGCCGCTGCACGACAGATGACGACGGCGACGCGGCCGGTCGCGGCTCGCGAGGCGTTATGCCCGGTTCGGCGCGCACGAATTCCGTCGTCCGCAGCGCTTCGCCACGGCTCAGTTTCGCGGCATACGCACCACGCGGGATGACGGTGCGCGTCACTCCGGTAGTTGCAGCAGCGCTACCCGATGACGCGACCGCACCGGCACCCACTGCCGCGGCAACGACTGGCGTTGTACGTCCGACCGAAGTCCCCTTCCCTGCCGGACGCGTCGCCGCATTGGCGCCAAACGTCGGCTCGGCACGCGGCGCACCGCGTGTGGTCAGCGGCGGAGGTTGCATGGCATCCAGACGCGCGCGCTCTTCGTCCGACAGCTTCCAGCGCGGTTGTGCCGCCAGGCCGCGACGACGCGGCACCGGTTCTTCGATCAGACTGCCGACGTTGTGGTGACCTTGTCCGAGCGTCGGCGTGTAGCTGCCGCGCTCGCCACGCTCTCCCGTGTCAAACGATACCTGTGACAGACCCCGGACCGGCTCACGCGTGCCCGTGTCTAAACGAGAATCGCGCGGCTCGAACGCAGGCGCTTCGTCCTCGTCGTCGGCCGATGGGCGACGCGAGAACATGCCCCACCAGGTGGTGCCGAAGACAAGCGGGAGAGAAAAGAGGAGGACGAAGCCGGAGAGGCCCATGGCCAGCGTGCCGCCGAGCGCGACGCTCAAACCATGGGAGAGCGACTGGCCGATGCTGCCACCGGCAGCATGGCTGTCGCCGCCCGTGAGCGCAGCCAGCGTGGCGCTGGACACCATCGCCAGCGGAACGCCAAGCAGCATACGGAGTGTGCCGGGGCCGAAGATTCGTATCTCACCGCCAAGCAGACCCCGTACGCCAGGCCAGCACAGTGCCAGCAACCAAAACGTCGACAGTCCGAACCAGCCAAACCCCATAATCGCTCATTGCTTCAGGAAAACCCGGAGAGCGATTGTAGCAGGTAGGCCACCGCGCGGCGGCCCTACGCACGGACTTTTGCGCATCATGCGTGCCGGGGCGCGTGCCGCATCGCGCGCATGATGTGTGGCCGACGGACGTCAGGCGTGGCCGTGCGTTCCCGTTGGCCGCAGCGACGGCGCGCCATCGGCCGCCACCATGTCGAGCGGTGCGACCGGCAACGCCTCGTCGGGCATGACCAGGCTCAGATTCCGGCGACGCAGCGAACGCCAGTCGACCTTCGCGAAAATGTCTTCGCCCAGTGCGCTCGTACGCGAGAGGTTCTCGACGCGCACGCCACGCGCGCGCAATACGTTGGCGGCCAGCCGGAACGATGGCTCGATCAACGTCGAGAATTCGGCGTCCAGACGCGTCTGCGCACGCGTCTGCATGGTTTCGTAAAAGCGCGGGGTCGCTGCGGCGTCGCGCAGATCCAGCCCGTGCATGTACATCTCGCTGAAACCCAGCCAGGTCGCAACTTGCAGTGCAAAGTACGCGACCGTGCCGCCGTGGAAAAAGCCGTTGTCGATATCGAAGCTGAACCCCAGTCGACTCTCGTCCCCGAAGAACGCCGCACTGGCCGAGACCTGCACGTCTGCGCGCAGCGTCTGCGTCGTGCGGGCCGCTTCAAGCCCGCGCTTGAAAATGTCGTCGACAAGATAGAAGCGGCAGCCGAAGGCGGACATCGGGAACATGTCCAGCAAGCGGGCCAGCACGACCGGCGTGACGAACAGCACCAGATCGCACGCCACGATACGGCGCGCCAGGTCGGGACGCTGGCGCACGAAGCCCGCATCAAGAATGCAGTAGTAGTTGAATTTGACCGGCGCGCGCTCGGTCAGCGCGATGGCCCCGTTCACGCCCATCACGTGATGCATCGGCAGCGCGTCGTAGTCGATGTCGGCGACGGAAGGACCGCTGGCGATGATGTGGCAAGGCAATCGACGCAGGCGTTGCAGCTCGGCACGACGCGCGAGCGGCACATTGCATCCGCGCCAGGTGAATCGTTCGATCGCCCCCATCGCATCGCGCGCAATCTGCGCGTGCGGCCACAGGCGTTCGTTGTGCCGCCACTTCTCCGAATGGCTGAAGCGGTAGGCGAGTTTGAGGAATGTCGAAAGCATTGTCGTTGTTCTGGTTAGGTGTTCTGGTTGCGCCGCGCTCACCTCGCAGTGATACGGTCCTAACCCCGTTCGTAGCGCGTGTCGGTCGATTGCCGAGCACCTGTGAGCCGACTTCCCCCGCGACTCCCCTTGTCTCGCGGTATAACTCACGATGGCATGGAGACCTGGCTCCATCACGTCGATGCGCAAATTCTGCCATTCCAGCTCAACGCCGGACAAGATTTATTCCAGTTGGAAATCTTACGTCGGGTTACCTTTGTGCGCCGTTTTCGAATGACATGCTTGACAGCGAAACCCGCGATCCATGCGGGTTTCCGGCACGTTGTGCATGACGAGACAGCGAAGGAAAGGAAATTCGCCGAGAAATAGAGCATTGCGCAGAATGCACACAATGCGCAGCACACTTTGGCGATTAATGCGTCGTCCGCAAGCGTCTTTGGGACGGAATTCGCGAGGTATCGCCCTCTTCACGCGCTCGCGAAGAGGCCAAGGTCGGGCAAAACGGTCAGTGCAGTGCGGAACGGGTGCCCGGGCGTCGGTAGAACGACTGTTCCAGTTCACCGAGCAAAGTCGCCAGTTGCGGATCGCGAATGAAGCTTGCGGCAGAGTCGGCGGCGAGGATCGCTTCAGGCGTTTGCGGCCGTGCGATGAGAAAGCCCTGCACGTAGTCGACGCCCAGCTCGGAGAGCGCTTCCAGCGTTGCGGCGTCTTCGACCCACTCCGCCACGCTGCGAATGCCGAGGTTCTTGGCAAGCGCCACGATGGCCTCGACGATGGCCAGATTGGCCGGATGTGCCGCCATGCTCTTGACGAACGCGCCGTCGATCTTGATCGCGTCGACGGCAAGGTCCTTAAGATAGGAAAACGAACTGAAGCCCGCGCCGAAGTCGTCGAGCGCGATACGCCCGCCCAACTGGTGGATGCGATCGACGAAGCGTCGCGTGTTGTCGAGATCGTGCAACGCGACCGTCTCGGTGATTTCGATGCACAGCAGCCCCACCGAACGCTCATGCGCGGCCAGCGTCGCAAAGATATCCCGCACGAAATGCTCGTCGTTGAGCGATGCCCCCGAGAGGTTGACGCAAACGAAGCGCGTCTTGGATAGCTGATCCCGATGCGTATCGATCCACGCCAACGTATTCGTGAGCACCCATTTGTCGATCATGCCGATGGTGCCGTTCTCTTCGGCCGCGCTGATGATGCGCGACGCCGGCACGATATTGCCGTCCGAATCGCGCATGCGCAGCAGCACCTCGAAGTTCAGCGAGTCGCCTGGCGACGCCATCTCCATGATCGGCTGCATTTCCAGGAACAACGTGTTGGGCGTGAGTCCGGCATCGAGCGCGTCGATCAGACGCAACTCCGCCAGACGCTCCCGGAACGCCGCCGCCCCGCGTTCGTAGACGACGAGTTCGCGACGGCTCTTCTTGGCCTCACGGCAGGCCCGGTCGGCGGACGAAATCGCGTCGGGCACGCGCATATCGGTCGTCAGCTCGATGACACCGGCCGATGCGCGCACCTGAAACGCCCGCTCGCCGATCTGATACGGCTCTCCGGCGATAGCGTCCACCAGACGACGCGCGACCGCCGCCGCCTCCTTGATAGTGGCGTCGCGGAACACCACGATGAACTCGTCGCCGCCGGTGCGCCCCACGCTCTGTTCCGTCGACAATCGCGCACGCATCCGGTCGCAGGCCTGACGCAGCACCTCGTCGCCCGCCGCATGCCCGAACAGATCGTTGACGAGTTTGAAGCGGTCCAGATCGAGATACGCCAGCGCCGCCGGACGCGCATCGGAGAGCGTGCGAATGGCTTCGCCCAGCGATTTTTCGATGCCACGTCGATTCGAGACGCCCGTGAGCGGGTCGTTCTCCGCCAGATACCGCAGTTGCTCCATCGTGCGGGCGCGTTCCGTGATGTCCTGCAAGGACCCTTCGATACGCCCGTCGGAGAAAATCGCCTTGACGAGATAACGGCTGATACGCCCGTCGTCGCGAGGCAGCGAGAGGATTTCAAGCTCGGACTCGTCGCTGTGCTGGGCGACGTCAAGCAACATGCGCCATGTGCTCTGACCGAAATACTGGTCCCAGCGGAACGTGCGTCCCTCGGCGTTGGGAATGCCGAGCATGGTATGCAGCGCCGCGTTGCCCCGGACGAACACGCCCTGATCGTTCAGCGTGAACAGGCCAACCGGCGTCACGTCGTAGGCGTTGCGCAATTGGGTCTGCGCTTCGAGCTTGCCCTTGTGCTCCAGACGCATCTGCTCGGCAATCGCCAGCGCGGCCATCAGACTGGAGAACAACGCCGCCGTCACGCTATTGAGCGCCGACGACAACGCGCGCGCATTGAAGGCGGCGGCAATGACCTCGGAGAACGTCGCGAACAGAACGATGGCCAGCGACGCGCTGTACCAGACCGCCACGCGGGAGCGCGTGAGCACCAGAATGCGCACGAGCAATACCAGCACGATCACGATGCCCAACGCGGCCACAGCCCACAGCACCGGGATAAAGTGCGCGTACGGCAACGCGATGGCAGCGCAGCACAGTACCACGCCAGCCCATTGCAGGACCATCACCATCCAGCGCAGGCCGATCAGACGCAGTTCCTTCTTGAATAGCTGCGTGAACAGCGAATAGGTCAGCACGTAATAGATGGCGAACGTCGCCTTGCGCACCAGCGCGTCCCACTCCATCGGAATGGCGCGCTCCAGCCACTGCGTGTCCGCGCCGAGCGAATTGGCCGCTAGCCGAAGGTTGCCGATCAGCCAGGCGGCGAACAGCACATACAACCATTCCTTATTGATGATCGCGGTGACGAGCACGAATGCCGAGAGCGTCAACAGACCGCCTTCGAGCAGGCCGTTGCTGCGATGAAATTCCTTCTCGGAGATGCGCAGCTCGGGTCCGGGCCAGGCGACGAGCGACAGATGCGCCGGGCCGGAGAATGTGCCCTGACACAGCAACGTGACCGGCTCGACCAGATGACCGAGGTCAATCGCGAAGCCCGCCTTCGACATGCGAATCGCACCGCTGACATCGCCCCGGTCGGCGCGGCCGATGGCAGGCGTGTCGGGGCTTCGCCAGCAGGCGAGCGTCTGCGCATGCCGCGAGGGAAACTCGATGACGGTTCGCTCCTGCCCGCCCACCGGCGGCACCGAGAAGCGAAACCACACCGGCGCTTCGGACAGATGCGTGCTGAATTGCTGGACCAGCGGCGCGCGCTCCAGCGCCCCCTGCGCCATCGGCGGATTGAACGTCGCAGGAAAATCGCCCTGCGCCCGAAAGCTCACCGTGGTCGCACCGCGCACGGCGTACTGACTTTCCTGGAACATGAGCACGATGCCGGAGAGCAGCATGATCGCTGCGGGCACCGCGTATAGGGAAATGCTGCGAAAGAGTTCGTCGAGCCGGGCCGTGATGCGCCAACGGCGCCGCGTGCCGGTGAGTTCGCTCAACTCATCGGAGAAATCGTTCGTATTACGGCCGTCGTCGCGCTCGTTGCCGAGTTCCCCCGCCATATGACTTTTGTGCCCTTATCTCGTTGGTCGCCCCCGTGTCGATCTCCGGACGAGGCGAGCATCGAAGCTCGCCTCCCCGGCCGGGCCGGCCCTGTCCCGTGCGGCCGTCGTCCGGCCATCACGGTCAGGTGTCTCTCGCCCGTCCTACCCGTTACCGCCGTCGTGCAAAACATTGCCTGTTGCAATCGACGGGATAACGTAATTTCGAATAACGGCATTACACCGCCAGGCTGTAGCCTGCTGCTACGCATCGTACCTCGTCGGCACCAAAAGATAAATCCCGCAAATGCGCGCCAGCACTGGCTTCAACCGGCACTGACCCGTCGTCGTTCCGTACCTGCCCAACCTCTGCCTCGCGCGACATGCCAAGACGCAAGTCGGGGTGATGGGTGAGGCACATGTAGGCAAACAACGGGTGACCTGCCGACTGCCAGCGCGTACGTGCCTGCGCCACATCCAGCGCCAGCACCCGATGCCCGATGCCGCCGACATGTGCCATCGGGATCAGCCCCCGCGACGGGAAGACGTCCGCAAACATCAGCGCTTCGTACTGCCGATGCAGCGGCGGGCGTGCCGTAATCACCATCCAGTCGATGCCCGAGATCAGGCAGTACTGATAAAACGCCTTGAAAAGCGCTGTCTTCACGACGCGTCCCACCGGACCCGCCACCACGCCAAGACGTGTGGCTTCCGCCAGTGCTGCGCTGTCGAGCCAGTCGGGCAGCGGTGCGGAATCCTCAAGATGCAATGCCTGATAGCGATTGGTCTGGATGCGCATCGTGCCGAGCACCGCGCCATCGAGCCGGGCGCGCGCCACCAGAACAACGCAGCCCGGTTCCCGGTCGCTGATCTCCGGCTCGCTCAGCGTTGCCGCGAGTTCGGGCAGATGGCGGCCATAGGCCGCCTGGCGCATCGCAACGGCATCGCGCAACGACGACTCGTCGCTCGCGATGGTGACGACAAACGGCAGACGTTCTTCGCGCAGCGCACCCATGCCGGGCACGGCTGACGCCGGCGCCCGGGCGGCCGCAGGTGACGACGCAGGACGCAGGTTGTCGGCTGGCCGGTCTGCATGGGTCGTAGAGAGGACATCCGAAGCTTGTGCAAGGTCAAACATGATTGACACTCCTTAAGGTCAATGAAAGGGCGGGTGCCGTGCACGGGCGCTGACGCCGGTGCATCGCACCATTCCTTTCTTGACCCGCCGAGGCGAAGTGTCAAGTGCTTATTTTCGTTAGGTTTTTCACAGTTTGGCTGCACGGCTTCGCCCGCCCGTCGGTTCGTCGTCCCAACCGCCCGGGAACCCCCGTCGCGCCGTATGAAACGCCCCAAAACCCGACGTCCCCGCCCTTTCCTTCCGATCCCTTTGTCACCTATTTGCGACAGTTGCCGTCCGAAGAAGGACTCTGGCAAAATGCTAAACCTATTTACTAATTTTCCAAACCGATGCGACGTGCCGCTGTGCCGTTCGACGTCGGCCCGGCGATCGACCACGACACTCCCGACCATGGCGAAAATCGACTGGTCTTCCCGATTTGGCACGCTGGTGCACGACACGGCACGGGTCTATTCGCGCCTGTTCGACCGGCGCGCCCGGGGTAATTTCGACCTGACACGCGCTCAATGCCGCGTGCTGGTGATGCTGCACCGCTACGGCGTGCAGACGCAGGCCGAACTCGCCGAGCGCATGGAGCTCACGCCGATGGCGCTCGTGCGCCTGCTTGACCGTCTGCGGGAAAAGGGGCTGGTGCGCCGCGAGCGCGATCCCAAGGACAAGCGCGCCCATCTGCTTTATCTGACGCACGCCTCCGAAGCCAAGATCGACACCATCGTCGCCTTCGCCAACGTCACGGAGCGTGAGGCGCTGGCCGATCTCACCCCCGCCGAGCGCACCGAACTGTCCCGGCTGCTCGGCAAGGTGCTGGCCAATCTGACGCGCGCCGAGGCGGAATGCCCGGCACCGGTGCGTCGACGTGAGGAGGTGGATCCGGAGTAGGCGTCGGAGAACACGGCAGCCGGAGGAGACAAGCGCCATTGCCGCGCTTAGCAACGCATAACAACGTCGGGCACGAACAGAACGACGATCTACCAGAGGAATTACCGTGGCATCCCCCAAAATGGCCGACGACTCGGGCAAACACCGGGCGCTCGTCAGCGTGTCCGTCATGCTGGCAACGGTCTTGCAGACACTCGACAGCACCATCGCCAACGTTGCACTGCCTCACATGCAAGGCAGTCTGGCCGCATCGCAGGACTCGATCACGTGGGTTCTGACGTCCTATATCGTGGCCGCCGCCATCGCCACGCCGCTCACCGGCACGCTGTGCGCGCGCTTTGGACGCCGACGCGTCTTCCTGTGGTCCGTTGCAGGCTTCACCATCGCCTCCGCGCTGTGCGGCATGGCGCACTCGCTCACCGAGATCGTGGCGGCGCGTCTGTTTCAGGGGATCTGCGGCGCAGCGCTGGTGCCGCTGTCGCAGGCGACCATGCTCGACATCAATCCGCCGCACAAGCACGGCTCGGCGATGGCCGTCTTCGGCATGGGGGTGATGGTGGGACCGATTCTCGGACCATCGCTCGGCGGCTGGCTCACCGACAGCTACAACTGGCGCTGGGTGTTCTACATCAACCTGCCCATCGGGCTGATCGCCTTCCTCGGCATCGCCGCCTATCTTAAGGAGCCGCCGGAACAGAAAGTGGGCAAGTTCGATGCGCTGGGCTTCGTCACACTGGGTCTTGCCATCGGTTTGCTGCAACTCCTGCTCGACCGGGGCGAACAGCAGGACTGGCTGAGTTCGACGGAAATCTGGCTGGAGATGCTGGGCGCAATCATCTGCTTTGCGTACTTCATCGTCCATACATGGACGGCGGGCGAGCATTCGTTCTTCAACCGCGCACTGCTACGCGACCGGAATTTCAATACGGGCGTCGTCTACATCTTCGTGGTCGGCATCATTCTCTATGCCACACGGGCCCTGCTCCCGCCGATGCTGCAAAGCCTGTTCGGCTATCCGGCGATCCTCACCGGACTCGTCACGGCACCTTCGGGCGCGGGCACGATGGCTGCCATGCTTGTGGTGGGACGGCTGGTCGGCAAGGTCGACGTGCGCTACTTGCTCGGCTTCGGCTTCGCGCTGACGGCTTACTCGCTCTACCTGATGGCAGGTTACTCGCTCACGCTCAGTCCGTCGGATATCGTCTGGCCGGGCGTAATTCAGGGTTTCGGTCTGGGCTTCGTGTTCGTGCCTCTGACGACGGTCACCTTCGCGACCCTGCCCGGACAGCTTCGTGCCGACGGCGCGGCCATCTACAGCCTGTCGCGCAACATCGGCAGCAGTATCGGCATCTCGGTCGTGCAAACGCTGTTGACCCAAAACACGCAGGTCAATCATGCGGTGCTGTCGGAGCACATCACGCCGTTCACGCAAGGTGTCGAGACTTACGCGCAGACGTACGGAGCGGCCGCGATGGCTGCGCTCAATGCGGAGGTGACGCGTCAGGCGGCGATGATCGCTTATCTGGACGACTTCCGGCTGATGCTGTTCCTGACGATTATCGTCATGCCGCTATTGCTGTTCATCCGCATGAAGAAAAAGGCGCCCGGCGAAACCGACGAGATGGTTCACGTCGCTGCCGACTAAAGCCATATTGGCAATGCCGAAGCGCGCGGGTTATTAATCAATATCTTATAAATTCGACGCGCGCTTCTTTACGGATTTACGTGGTTTCCTAGGCTTTGGCTCAATACCAATACGCGAATCTCCGGCAAGTACCAATTTCGTCACGCGCTCGACAACCGCTTCGAATTCAATTTCCGATTGCGGGATATAAAGCCATTTCCCGAGAACCGGATGCGGACGCAACGTCGGCATCTCCGCAATGAGCGACGCATGGTGTTCATGCGACGTGCACACCAGCAGACCATCCCACGGCGATTCCCGGTCGATCACGGCAACGCATTGCCGCCCGTTCAAATACGCCGCTTGCGCACCGAACATCCGCTTGTGCATGAAGGTGTCGTCACGCTCGAACGCATCGAAAATCCAGAGAAGCGAATTGCGAATGGAAGATGGCATACCCTCAACACCTCAATGAAACTTAGAAAATCTAGATAAAAGTAACAACTTATTACAACTCACCAAAATACAACGCCGACATTTGTCATTATTGAATTGAACATCTAATTTGAACTCACTCGATTTGCGCTCGATGAAATAAAAACTCGCCACCCTCAGGAGTGCGATATGACAATCTCGCCACGTGCAGTTGAGTTCGTCCGGCATTCGCCGTGTCAGTCGCCGCCTCTGCCTCTCAAGCCCCTGATTATCGCCCTGACGCTCTGCCTCACTGCTCAGGCGCGCGCCGCATGCGATAACGTTGCGCCCGCCAGCGGGACAACCGTGACCTGCACGGGCACCGACGGCGTGGTCGCGGCGCAAACCGGCAGCACAGGTGTCAATGTGAGCGTACAGCAAGGGGCGACCATCAGTTCGGTCCGGACCACCGCCGACGTCGCCACCATCACCGTCGATACCTCGAGCACCATCACCAACAGCGGCACCGTCAGCATCACAGGGACCAACTCGCCCCAGCCCGGGCGCGGTGCCGCCATTCTCGGTGCGCACGACAACAACGTGCTGGTCAACACATCCACCGGCGTCATTTCGACATCGGGCTACGAAAACGACGGCATGGCCGTCAACGGCAACCACGGTTCGCTGACCAACAACGGGACGATTACCGTCAACGGCCCGAACGCCTTCGGCATGACCGCGGCCTGGGGACAATCGTCCGGCCTCGGCCTGAATAGCACCTTCGTCAACACCGGCACGATCACCGCGAATGGCGGCGGCAGCCGTGCAATCAGCGTCGTGGGCGGACAAAGCACCGTGACGAACAGCGGCACGCTGATCACCACAGGCGGCACGGCGTCGAACCGGTCGTTCACCGTCTTCATGCAGGGCAACAACAATAACGTCACGAACAGTGGCTACATCGAAGCCCGCGGCGTCAACAGCGACGCAGTCGTATCGAACACCGCATCGGGCTTCACGTCGTCCATTGTGAATCAGTCGGGCGGCCAGATCATCAGTCGGCAAGGCTACGGCGTGCGCACGGTCAACGGCACGATCTCGATCACGAACGCAGGCCTGATCGAAAGCGATGCAGGGACCGCCATCCCCTGACCAATGGGGGCACGGTCCACCCCGGCGACGGCAGCGGCAACGGCACGCTGACCGTTGCTGGCAACTACACGGGTAGCGGCGGCAAGCTCGCCATCGATACGGTGCTGGGCGACGACGCGTCCAAAGTCGCCCCGCTCACGGTCAGCGGCGGCACCATCGGCGGCAGCACAACGATTGCCGTCAACAATATGGGCGGCGCGGGCGGACTGACGACCGGCAACGGCATTCCAATGGTCAACGCTGTGGGCGGCGCGACGTCGAGCGCCAACGCGTTCGCGCTCGGCGGCACGGTCAGCCAAGGGGCATACGCCTACTACCTGTATCGCGGGGGTACGACCCTCGGTTCGGAAAACAGCTGGTTCCTGCGCTCGACAGTGCCGGTGGCCACCGCTGTGACCTACGTCGACCCGGTGACCGGCCAGACCGTCACCACGGTGCTGACGCCTGTCGGCGCAGCGGGCAGCCCGCCCACGGCCGCTGCAGGATCGACGCCCATGCCCATCTATCGCGTCGAAGTCCCCGTCTATTCGGCGATGCCGGAAATCGCACGCGTCGCGGGCTTCGCGCAAATGGGTACGTTTCACGAACGACAGGGACAACAGGGCTTGCTGACGGAGAACGGTGTGCTACCGGCCGGTTGGGCACGCGTGTGGGGACAAACCGAACAGTTCCGCGCCAAGGGCGACGTGTCGCCGCAGTTCGACGGCAACATCGGTGGCGTGCAGGTCGGCCACGATCTCTTCGCGCGCAGCACGGACAGCGGGCATCACGACCATATCGGCGTCATTGCGGGATGGACGCGCGCCTACGGCGACACGCAAGGCAGCGCACTGGGGTCGATGGACACGCACACCGGATCGCTGGGGCTGGATATGTACAGCGCGGGTCTGTACTGGACCCACGTGATGCCCAACCTCGCCTACGTCGACGCGGTCGTGCTTGGCTCTGCGCTTCAATATGAATCGAAGCCTGTGAGCGGCATGAACACGAGTACGCACGGCAAGGCGGTGGCCGCGTCGCTCGAAGCGGGTTGGCCGATTCGGCTGACACCCGGCCTCATCCTCGAACCCCAAGCGCAGATCGTCTATCAGCATCAGTCGCTCAACGATCTGACGGACGCCGTCTCGTCGGTGACGTTCGCCAACACCAATAGCTGGCTTGCGCGCATCGGTGCACGTCTGGAAGGAAATTACGATGGCGCACGCGGATTACTGCGGCCTTACCTGCTGTTCAATCTGCTGCATACGTTCGGCAACGACGGCCGCGCCATCTTCGGCGGCACCACGCCGATCGTCAGCAGCGCGAACACCACGGCGGCCCAGTTCGGTATCGGCGTCGCCGGACGCTTCAATAAACACGCGAGCGTATACGCCACGCTCGCTTACCTCACGCAAATCGACGATACCCGCCAGCAAAGCGTGTCGGCCACACTGGGATTGCGCTGGCGCTGGTGACCTATTGACGCACGAAGCCCCCCGGCTTTCACGACTTGTCGAACGCTGCCGCTTCCGGCTTGTAGATCCGGAAGCGGCCTCACACAACATTCCGGAAACGCAGAATTATCGCCAAACATATCATTTGATAATTTTAATTATTACGAGATGAATTTATTTAAATATCCGTCGTAATTCATCATCGATAAATCTAAAATCCGACTGCATTGGCATAAACAAAACCGGTCATTCGTCGAAGGAGACCACGATGACGCCAAGCCGTCGGTGCCTTGTTGCGGGAGCGTTGATGGTCGGCATGGCCGCTGCGCAGGCCCAGACCTCTGCGGAGGATTCGAACAAGAGCAATAACCCGCTGAATCTGGCGGCGTCGTTCAATGTGCAGAACTACTACACGCCGTCGATCTTCGGGACCAACACGCATACGAACGATTTCCTTTTGCGTCCAACGATGCCGATGGGTCCGAATGGCATCGTGCCAGTGCCACAAATTCTGCGCGGCACGATTCCGATCAGTACCCGTCCCGATCCCAACGGGGGCTACAAGACCGGGCTCGGCGACATCAACCTTTTCGATATCTTCTTGGTGAACCCGGGGGGCGGGGTGGAATTCGGCGTGGGTCCGCTAGTCACGATACCCACGGCGACGGACAAAACGCTGGGGACAGGGAAATGGCAGGCGGGTCTGGCCGCTGTGGCGGTGCATGCAAGCAAGGCGGGATTGCTGGGTGCGTTGGTGCAGTGGCAGCACTCGTTCGCCGGTCAGGGAGACCGTCCGACGGTACAAACCCTGACCGGTCAGCCGTTCCTCATCTTTAACCTGCCCGAAGGCTGGTATCTGCGCTCGACCGGTATCTGGACATTCGATTTACAGCACGGGAGTTATTACATTCCCGTAGGTCTGGGTGCGGGCAAGGCATGGAAAATGGGGACGACCATCGTCAACGCCTTTATTGAACCGCAGTATTCCGTTGCGCATTCGGGCAACGTCCCCAAATGGCAGATCTTCGCAGGCGTGAACTTTACGTTCGGGCACTGAGCAGACGCCCCTCAGCCGCCCGCCGCCGCTTGCCACGACGGTGCGGCCACATCGGCAGGTTCGGCAAGGTCAGTACGGTGGGCAGACGGATCGACGACCGGCATGGTCGTCTGCGGTGTATAGCGCACACAACGATTGCGTCCGGCCGCCTTGGCCTGATACAAGGCGCGATCCGCCCGTTGCACGAGCGACGACAGCTCGCCACGTGAGCGCTCGTCGCACGCGATGCCGATGCTCACGGTCGCGGCGACCGTCTCGCCCTGCACGGTCCGTGCCGAACGCTCGAACGCTTCGCGCACACGCTCGGCAATGGTCTGCGCTTCGTTCGCGCCGACCCCCGGCAGGAACAATGCAAACTCCTCACCGCCGTAACGTCCGAAGATATCGTCTGCCCGAAGTTGCTGCGACGCCGTGCGCGCGAACAGCAGCAGCACCGTGTCGCCGAACGGATGGCCGTATGTGTCGTTGATACGTTTGAAGTGATCCAGATCGAGGAGCAGCAATGCAACGGGCGCACGGGCTGCGCCGTGACGTCGCAACTGCTCGCGGGCGAGCCGCGTGAACTCGGGGCGGTTGAACGCCTGCGTCAGGCCGTCGCGCGTCGCCGCGCGGTGGAGTGCAATTTCCGAGCGCTCCTTGCCCAACGACACCATCAGAAAGCTCGCCACGACGATCAGCACGAGCATCTCGGTCGTGGAGACTTGCGGTCCGAACCACGTGAGGAATTGCGAATCGGTCGGACCGAGCCACACGAGCGCAACGGCACGCGCCGTGTAAAACGACCCATGCAGCACCGCGACCACCGCCAGCACGATGCTGCTCGGCAGCCGCAGCCCTGAGGCCTGCCAGAATTCTCTAGCCGCCATCAGGCTGTAGAACGCCAACAACGAGAAGAACAGCACGCCGCCGCTCCAGGCGCCGAGCGGCCGGGCGAACAGCCACGTCCCCCAAAGCAGCATTGCCGGACCGCCGAAGACTGCGACCCACTGCACGCTTCGACCGTAAAAGCGACGCGCACCGCTCCACACCATCGCGAACGCCAGCGTGGCGACGGCATTGCCCAGCGGATAAAGCACCGCGAGCTGAACGCTTCGGGAAGCCAACAGATAAAGCACGGGAGAGAACGTCGCGAGCAGGAAGGCCAGACTCCACCATCGTGGCGATTCGGCCTCGTCGCGGCGCAAAGCGTCGAGCATGAACAGGATGCCTGTCGCAATGCTCAACAAGAAGGTCACAAACTGTAGCGTCGGCAGGTCCAGCGCCGGCAGCGACAAACCAAGAGCCATGGCTCCGTCCCCCGTACGCACGGCCGGTGGGCGGTCATCACCGTCCCGGGCGCATGCGCAGTTTGAAATACGGGGGATAAAACCTGACTGAATGACCAGCGGTTCGTTATTTTGGAGATGGCAATACGTGGCAGCCGCTTGCGCGCCGTATGCGGCGCACCGTCTGGCCGCCCCGGTCCGGCCATCGGTTTCTCTGAGGAGTGTCCGTCGTCGCTGGCGTGTCTCGCGCTTCCCTGAAGCCCACACGGTCGTGGACCCGCTGTGTTTATTGACGCGCGACGCCGGAAGTCCCTGAATTCAGCACTGCTCCATGTCCATGCGGCGGGATTCTAGCACGTCAAATTGAGACGACAAGAAGCGCTCGGCCTTGCCCGAGAACGACGTCTCAAACTTCCTTACACTGCCTTTCTTACATTTCCTGACGCCGCCGCGCCGACAATGCGCCCGCCGTCTGAATCACCAGATCGGCAAACCGGCGCTCGTCGCGCTCCGCATTCCAGCGCACACGCGGCACGGCGATGTTGATCGCCCCGATGGCCCGGCCATCCTGATTGACGACAGCCGCCGCCGTGGAAATGTCGCCCATGAAGAACTCGTCTTCGGTGTGGGCATACCCCTGCTTGCGGATGCGGGCGAGCCGCTCCTTGATCTTGCGCGGCTGCGACACCGTCGATGGCGTGAACTGGACGAGATGGGTGCGCGTGAGAATGTCGTCGATCTGCGCGTCGTCGAGCGTGGCGAGCATCGCAAGCCCCGGCGCCGTGCAATAGGCGGGCAGGCGCGAGCCGACGATAACGTTGGCATTGAACACACTCCGGCTGACGATACGCAACACGAAAACAATATCCGTATCGAGTCGCACGGTCAGGTTGGTCGCCTCCTCCGTCTCCGCGGCCAACTGCTGCAAATAGGGTGCCGCGCGACTGACCAGTTCGTTCGAGACGAGATAGTGATAAGTGAAGTCCAGCAGCTTCGGCGAGAGTTCGTATTTCTTGCTCTGCGGATCCTTGAGCAGATAACCCAGCGCCGAGAGCGTGAACGTGAAGCGCTGCGCGGCGCTGATGTCGAGGCCAGTCGCCACTGCAATCTCAGACAGCGACAGATGACGCTTCGAGCCGTCGAACGCGGTGAGCACCTTCATCGCCTTTTCGACGGAATTGACGTACAGCGTAGACTCCGTGGACGACGCCGCCGACGGGGTCTCTGCCGAGACGGATGTGACGGCCGACTTTTCTTTAGCGCGGCTGCGCGGGGTTTTGGTGGTGGCCACAGTC
Source organism: Pandoraea oxalativorans (assembly GCF_000972785.3). Classification (NCBI taxonomy): domain Bacteria; kingdom Pseudomonadati; phylum Pseudomonadota; class Betaproteobacteria; order Burkholderiales; family Burkholderiaceae; genus Pandoraea; species Pandoraea oxalativorans. The sequence continues at coordinate 2,524,766 of NZ_CP011253.3, read as the reverse complement.
AGATGGGTGTTTTGACGGATTTGGCTGGATTATCGCATAAAAATAGGTATCTATCTTTATGCGATAACTCCAAATCTACGTTCAGCCCGCGTGCGTGCTACCTCATTTCGTTGCGACCCACTCCCAGGCGCCTTGCGTATCTCGCGACAACAAGTGCTTACGGATTCGCTCCGATGGCGTTGTCTCGAACTGCGCAGTCTCGCGATAGTAGCGCGGCCGCTGATAGCTGGCGAGGCGCTCCGCCGCCCACGTCGACAACGCCGTCCAGTCGACGGCCGATTCGCGGAACTGCACGTACAACATGACGTCCTGCTCGCCGATCTCGCTCGCCACGCCGATCGCCGCACACGCCGCCACTGCCGGATGCCGCGCAAATACCCGCTCGATTTCCCATGCAGAGACGTTCTCGCCCCGCACACGCATGCTGTCGGTGCGGCGTCCGATGAACACCAGACTACCGTCAGCATTGCGGCGCGCGCTGTCGCCCGTGTAAAGCTTGCCGCCGCGCAACGCTTTCGCCGTCGCGTCGGGGTTATCGAGATATCCCGGCAGGAACACCCCATCGACATCGCTCGACAGGACGATTTCCCCCGGCTCGCCATCCGCCACCGGCTGGCCCGCATCATCGAGCAATTCCAGCGTCAACCAGGGCAACGCGTGGCCGATGGAGCCGGGCTGATCGGCGTCATTGAGCGTGGCAAAGCTTGAGCACTCGGTCATGCCGTAACACTCGCGCAGCACACAACCCAGACGTTCGCGCGTTGCCTGCCAGGCACTCGCCGAGACACCCGCGCCCCACGCAACGCGCAAGGAATTCGTGGCGGGCTGCGCGTCGCGCGGCAGTTGCATAAGGATGTCCAGAATGCCGCCGAGATAGTGGAGGTGCGTGGCCTGCGATTGCTCGCATTGCTGCCAGAAGCGGCTCGCCGAGAATCGCTCGACCACGTGCATCTCGACGTCTGCCAGAAACGGGAGCAATAGCATTTGCGCCCCGCCGATGTGGCACAGCGGCTCCCACAGGAACAAGCGGTCGCCGTCGCCCGCATCGGCCACTTGCATGGCCGCCTCGCTGGCGATGCGCATCATGCGGTGCGTGAACAGTACGCCCTTGGGCGCGCCCGTCGTCCCCGACGTGTAGATGATGCAAAGCACCGATGCCGGAGTGACCGCCGCCGCAACCGGCGCCTTCCCCGCATGCGCCGCGGCCTGCGCCATGACGTCCGACAGCCAGTAGCGCACGACTTGCGTGCCATGGTGCCCCGGCTGCCCTGCGGCCAGCGCGACGCCAGCGTCGAGTACCTCGGCGAACGACGGCTCGGCGATGAGCAGCTTCGGTTTGGCGTGCCCCAGCAGATACTCGATGCCGTCGCCTTTCAGACGCGTGTTGACCGGCACCCACACCAGGCCCGAGAGCATGAGCGCGTAGATCAGGGCGACTTGCGCGGCACTGTTGCCCAGCATGACCGCCACGCGATCGCCCGGCACGAGTCCCTGCACGGCAAACCACGCCTGCATCGCACCGACGCGCGCGGCGATCTGCGCACGGTCGATGGCTTCGCCCTCGAACACGACGACCGGCTTTGACGGAGCCCCTTCACGTTGATTAAGCCCCGCCATGAGCAGCGGCACGACATCGAGCGAGTCGCCCTCGGCCCGCTGCGGGAAGTACTGAAGATAAGGATGCGACGACCTAGGTAATGCGTGTGACGATTCCGACGCCGAAGACGTCTGCGCACTCACCGGCGCAACTCGGGCAACGTTAGACATGGACATACGAGAATCCGCAGGTATCAGTAGCTCTTGCGTTTGAAAATGGAAGACAACCAGACGACAAACACCATCAGGAACACCAGCGACGTGGCGACAGCGGCCAGTGTCGGCGTGACGGCCAGCTGAATGTCGTCCCACATCTGCTTGGGCAGCGTGGTGTTGATCCCGCCGGAGACGAAGATGGCAATCGTCAGGTCGTCGAACGACACGATGAAAGCAAACAGGAACGCCGAGCCGAGGCTTGCCGCGAGCAAGGGCAGCAGCACGGTGCGCACGCGGGTGAAGGCCGACGCCCCGAGCATCTTGGCTGCGTCGTCGAGTCGCCAGTCGAAGCGCTTGAAGCTTGCCGACAAGGTGACGACCACGTACGGAATCGCCAGCACGGTGTGACCGATGACGAGGCCCGCATTTGTGCCCGCCAGTTCCCACCGCGCAAACAGATACAGCAGACCGACGGCGACGACGATGCGCGGCACGATCAGCGGCGCGATGAACACCGCGAACAGCGGCTTGCGCCAGCGCGACGGCAACCGCACGAGCGCCAGAGTCGCCCCGAAGCCGAGGACAAGCGCAAGCGCAGCCGTCGCGAAGCCCACGCCCAGCGAGCGCCACAACGCCGCCTGCCAGACGCTGGATTCGAGGAACGCCACGAACCACTTGAAGGTGAAAAGCTCCGGAGGGAACGACACGAACGATTGCTTCGTGAATGCCAGCGGCACGACGAATGCAATCGGCAGCACCAGCGCGAGCACGACGGCCCACGTATAGGCCTTCAGGCCAAGACCGCCACTCGCCCGTTCGCCGCCCTGCGAAAACGACAGCTTGCCCGCGAGACGTCCGATGACCATCAGCACCGGCAGCATGCGCCCGCCTGCCCCTGCGCGTCGCTCCGGCGCTTCTCCGGCCAACGACGACAGACCGACCACCCGGTCGTAAACAAAGAACACGACGATGGAGCACAGCAGCAGGACCGTCGAGAGCGCGCCTGCGAATCGCAGATCGAACAATTCAAGCACAGACGAAATGACCAGTTGCGCCACCATCGACTCACGCGGCGAGCCCAGCAGTGCGGGCACGATGAAGAAGCCGAGACTGGTGATGAAGACAAGCAGCCCGGCCGCCGCCGCACCCGGCCCGGACAACGGCAGGAACACCGTGAAGAACCCCGTCGAGCGATCTGCGCCGAGCGTTTGCGCCGCCTGCACGAGTTGCATGTTGATGCCGCGCATGATCGGCAGCATCGTCATGACGGCGAGCGGCAGCATCGCGTGCACCATGCCGATCAGCACGCCCGTCATCGACGGCGCGAGCGTGCCTGCGCCGTCGAGCAGACCGAGGTGCGTGGCGAGCGTCGTGAGCAGGCCCGTCTTGGAGAGCAGCAACATCCAGGCGTAAGTCTTGACGAGATAGCTCGTCCAGAACGGCAGCACGATCCACAACAGCCAGCGCTCGCGCGAGCGCGCCGACAGCCGGGCCAGCAAATACGCCACCGGATAGCCCAGCAGCACCGATAACGCGGCCGTCAGGAAGGCAATCCAAAAGGTCGAGCCGAGCACCTTGATATAGACGGCCGAGTGCGTCATGCGCGCGAATTGCGCGACGGACAGCACGCCGTCGGCATCGTAAAGGCCGCCTTGCAAGATCTCGACGACCGGCACGATGAAGAACACAGCGAGGAACAGCAACGCGGGCAGCGCCGGCAACCACCGGGCCACGTGTTTCGGCCAGGCGATACGGGGCCCCGCCTGAGGCAGGCGTTGAACAAGCCACATGGCAAATACTCCTGAAGCGGATGACTTGGGCGAAAGGAGACTCAGCGCGTGAGCAACGTGGCGCGAGCGTGATCCCACGCGAGGCCGACGCGCTCGCCCACGCGTGGCGTCAGCTCACGCGGACAGCGCACGGTGAAATGCGCGCGCTCGGCGTCGGCAGCGGAGGCGGAGGCGGAGGCGGAGGCAGAGGCAGATTCAGCGCCCTGCCCCAGCGATACGATGGCGCGCGTGTCCGAGCCGAGAAAGACCACTTCGCGAATCGTCCCGGCGAGCGCACCGTCTTCCGGCGTGGTCAGCCGCGCCGCCTCGGGGCGCACGAGCAGGCTCGCCGCACCGGCCGCAGGCAAATCGGGGCTCGGGCCAATGGGTACCAGACGCTCACCCACGCGCAGCGCAACGCGCCCGTCCGCCAGACCCTCCACCACGCCGTCGAGCAGATTCGAATGCCCGAGGAAGTCGGCGGCAAAACGGGTGGCCGGACGGTCGTACAACTGCGCCGGTGTACCGATCTGTTCGATGCGCGCCTGATTCATCAGACAGATGCGATCGGACAGCGTCAGCGCCTCATCCTGATCGTGCGTCACATAGATGAACGTTGCGCCCAGTTCCTGATGCAGACGCCGGATTTCCAGTTGCATGTGCTCGCGCAACTTCTTGTCGAGCGCGCCGAGCGGCTCGTCGAGCAGGATGATCGACGGACGAAACGCGAAGCAGCGCGCCAGCGCGATACGTTGCTGCTGACCGCCCGACAACTCCGACGGCAGACGTTGCGCGAACGCCTGCATCTTGACCATGGCGAGCGCCGAGTCGACGGCCGGCCCCAGCTCGGCGCGTGGCAGCTTGCGCATGCGCAGGCCATACGCCACGTTCTCCCAGACGGTCATGTGCGGAAACAGCGCATAGCTCTGGAACACCATCCCGATGCCACGTTTGCCCGGTGCGTCGTGCGTGGCGTCGCGCCCATCGATGAGCAACTGGCCCGCGCTGGGCTCGACCAGCCCGGAGATCATTTGCAGCAGCGTGGTCTTGCCCGAGCCCGAAGGCCCGAGCAACGTGAGAAATTCCCCTGCCGCGACGCGCAGATCCGTCGGCAGAAGCGCGGGGGTCTCGCGGTACGTCTTGGCAAGACCGATGGTTTCCAGTTTGGTGCTCATATTCGTGCTCATCCTGCTCCGGTATTCACAACACTCGCATCGATGCTTACGACAGCAGCCACGCGTTGAAACGCTCGGTGGCCTTCGTACGGTTCTCGGCCCACCACTGCGGACTCGGCAGACGCATGCCCTTGAGGTTGGCAGGCGCGGTCGGCAGCAGCGGCGCACGCTCCTTGGGAATGGCGTCGAATGCCTTGAGGTTGGTCGGACCGTACGCGAGGTCCTGTGTGATGAGCGCCTGTCGGGCCGGATCGCCGCAGAAGCGCACGAACTGCTTCGCGAATTCGGCGCGCGGCGTGCCCTTCGGAATCCCCCACCCTTCGATGGAATACAACCCCTGATTCCAGACGATCTTCACCGGTGCCTTGTTGTCGATGGCCGCCTGCGCACGCCCGTTCCACGTCGACATCATGTCGACGTCGCCGCTCTGGATCGCCTGCATGGCTTGCGCCCCCGACGTCCACCAGAGGTTGATATGCGGTTTGATCTTGTCGAGCGACTTGAAGGCGCGGTCGAGATCGAGCGGATACAGCTTGTCGATGGGCACGCCGTCGGCCATGAGCGCCTGTTCCAGCGTGTCGAGCGGGCTGCGGCGCAGCGAACGGCGGCCCGGGAAACGCTTCACGTCCCAGAAGTCGGCCCACGTCTGCGGCGCTTCCTTCTGGAACTTGTCGGTGCGGTACGCCAGTACGGTCGAGTAGACGTCGACACCCAACCAGTCGGACGTCACGGCCTCGGGCATGAGGCCGGGGAAGTCGGCCGCCTTCATGCCGACCGGCTCGAGAAAGCCCTTCGATTCGAGATACGGAATATCGGCCGAAAGCGTGAGCGTGGTGACGTCCCACACGAAGTTCTTCGTCTGCACCATCGCCGCGAACTGCGCCACCGGCTGCGAATCGCGCGCCACGCTCACGACCTTGATGCCGGTCGCCTTCTCGAACGGGTCGTAGAACGCCCGGCGATATGCAGCGGTGTACGGGCCGCCCGGATCGGAGACGATCAGTTGCTTCGCCTGAGCGAACGCAGTGTGCGACGCCAGCATCGGCACCGAGCCTGCCAGTGCAGTGACACCGGCCATTTGAAGCAGGCGGCGGCGGGACGGATTTTGCGGGTCGTGCGAATGAGACATAAGGAACTCCGCTTGTGCGATGGACAGACGCGACACGCCTGCCCTGTGTGGGTTGCCGCGCGTCGCGCCGTTGTGACTGTTTGTCCGCAGGCGGCGACGGGGGCAGCGCTTCAGTCGATGGCGATCTCTTGCGGATCGGCCGGGGGTAGCAGCGTCAGGCTTTGGCCGTTTCGGCCTTCGCGGCACGCTTGGCAAAGAACGCGGCCATCATGCGCGCCGGTTCGCCCGACTCGTACGACTCGCGCTGAATGCGCATGCCCGCCTCGATAGCGTCCTGGAACGTGCCTTCGGTCATTTCCCGGAAGCGCTGCTTGTCCAGACGCATCGCCACCGGTGGCTTCTCGGCGAGTTCCGACGCGATTTCCAGCGCCTTGTCGAACACCTTGTCTTCGGGCACGAGGTGATGAATCAGGCCAAGGCGATGGCTCTCGTCCGCGTCCATCAAACGCCCGGTGAGCGTCAATTCGATCGTGCGCGACAGCCCCAGCATGTGATTCATGATCCACGGACCGGTCGTGCTCGCGATACCGGCGTTGATCTCCGGCTGGCCCATACGCACGCCCGGGTGGCCGACGCGAATGTCGCCCAACAGCGATACCTGGAAGGCGGAGCCTGCGGCCGTGCCGTTCAGCGCCATGACCAGCGGCTTCTTCAGGCTACGAATCACGTCGTAGTAATGCTCCCAGCCCTTGATCCACTCGATGGCCGTGTCGCCGTCGAAATGCTTCGCTTCTGCCAGATCCTGTCCGGCCGAGAACGCGCGACCGGCACCGGTCATGATCACGGCCGCCACGTTGTCGTCGGCATTGAAACGCTCAAGCGCGTCGATGATCAGTTCGCGCATGGCGATGGTCCAGGCATTGAGCGCCTGCGGACGATTCAAGGTGATGACCGCCACCTTGCCAACCTGCGTGAAGAGAACTTCCTGCTCCGTTTGCTTTGCTGTCTCGCTCATTTGAACTCCAAGGGCACCGACGCGTGGACATCACGCGTGCATTGAGATGGCGACAATGCGATCAACGCATTTTTCGCTAAACAGTTATCTCAGTGCAATAACTGTTATCTGAGAGCAATATAGTTATTCCAAAAAAATGGTGCAAGCAGAATCGGTTCAGGGTTTACCTCAGGCGGTTGCACCTCGGGGATTCGACGGCGAAACGCAATACGGAATCGTCGAGCGTCGACGGGAGGTGGCGCGCGCCTGCGCAGCGTCATCGGTCGAGGGCGCTTAGGCGACGTCCTTTAGGGGATCGGGGGAGAAAAAACGCGACGTTCGGCCCGGTGAGGACCGACTGGCTTTGAGCGGCTGGAGGTCAGCCGGGGTGAAGGTCGCCCACGGGGCGACCTGAAGACTAACGACGGTTAATCGCCTTGCGCACGCGACTTTTGTTTGCGCAGACGACGAATGGCTTGCAGTTGCGCCACGGCTTCGGCCAGTTCGGCCTGCGCCTTGGCGTAATCGATGTCGCCGGTCTGTTGCTCCAGCACTGCGGCAGCCGCTTCGCGGGCACGCTCGGCGCGCGCCTGATCGAGGCTGTCGGCGCGCATGGCCGTGTCGGCGAGCACCGTCACCCGGTCGGGCTGGATCTCGACGAAGCCACCGGCGATGTACAGAAACGTCTCGGTACCGTCGACGCCCTCGATGCGCACCGTTCCGGGACGCACCCCCGAGAGCAGCGGCGTGTGCCCCGGCAACACCCCTAATTCACCCGCCGAGCCGGGGACTTCCACAAAGCGCGCCTCCCCCGAGAAAATCGCGCGCTCGGTGCTGACCACATCTACCTTGAGTATTGCCATGTATTTCACTTCTCCCTGCGACGCGACGGCCCTCGCCTGCGGCGATGCGGTCGTCGGGTCGTGTCCTTCTTGAGGTCTGGCGAACGCGGGCGCACATACCGTTGCGCGCGCCGAGTCCGCCATGAACATCACAACGTTCGTGGCGTCGCCACACCGAGGTCCGTCGACATTTTCAACAGCGACTCCCAGATCGGCGTCGTGAGGTCGATGTGGTCATGGTGCTTCTTGCGATTATCCGCCTCATATTCGCCGGGATACTGCACGCGGTCGAAGCCAGGCTGCGGCGGGCATGACGTCAGATAGTCGATGAACGCCTCCACCTCGTGCGAGCGCCACGTCGCGGCGAAGTCGACTTGCGGGTTGAGCACGATGGCGAACATATTGTTCGTCGCCACACCGGCACGCGGGTGTTCCGGCTGTATCGTGCCGCCACCCGAGAGCACCCCCGCCAGCAACTCCGTCACGATGCCCAGCGCATAGCCCTTGTGCCCGCCGAAAGGCAGCAACGCACCGAACGGCTCGGTGAAGAGCGCGTTCGGATCGGTCGAGGGATTGCCGTAACCGTCGATCAACGAGCCCGGCGGCGCCTGCTTGCCTTCGGCCGCCAGCACGCGTGCCTTGTTGATGGCGATGGCGCTCGTTGCCATGTCCACCACCAGCGGCGGCCGGTTATTCGGCAACGGCCCCGCAAAGCACAACGGATTGGTCGTCAGGCGCGGCTCGCTGCCGCCAAACGGTGCGACCATCGGCTGACGGTTCGTCACATTCGTGAACGCCATGAACACCAGCCCTTGATGCGCGGCCATCTCGCCATACTGGCCCATGCGTCCCAGATGGTGGCTGTTGCGCAGCGTCAGAATCGCCACACCCTTGTCGAATGCGCGTGCAATCGCATGCTCGACCACGAACTTGCCGACGTGCTGACCGAAGCCGCGATTGCCCTCGAACAACAACAGATTGCCGTGATCGGTGAGCACGCTCGGACGTCCGCTCGGATTGACCTGTCCGTCCTCAAGCACTTTGCGATAGGTCGGCAGAATCGACAGGCCGTGACTCGCATAGCCGACACGGTCGGACTCCACGAGATGCTCGGCGACGTCGAGCGCGATGTCGTCCGGCACGCCCTGCGCGAGCAGCAGTTGTTTGCCGAAGTCGACGGCGTCTTTCAGGGAGATACGCATAGTGACTCCTTATTCATCGAGCGCAGCAGGCGCGCATCACAACCAGCCCAGCCAGCGCCAGTACGTCGCGGCGAACACCAGCAGCAAGGCGTAACCCACAACGGTGACGATGATCCCCACCTTGGCGAATTGTTTGGCGGTGAACGTGTCGGTGCCCAGACACACCATATTCTGCGGTGCGTTGATCGGCAGGATGAAACCGAAGCTGACCGTGAAGCCGAGCAACATGGTCATGCCCAGCCGGTTGAAGTCGCCCGGCAAGGTTTGCAGCACGGCAATCAGAATCGGCAGCATGGCCGAAGTTAGCGCCGTCGCGCTCGCGAAGCCCAGGTGAATGAGGATGAGGAATGCGGCCAGTATCGCGAAGATCGACAGCGTCGGCAGCGAATCGAGGCCCGTTGCGGCGACCACGTGATTGCCCAGCCACTGCCCCGCCTGCGTCGTGAGCAATGCGGTGCCAAGACTGATACCGACTCCGAACACGATCACGGTGCCCCAGGGAATGCGCGACTGCACGTCTTTCCAGGTCATCACGCCAAAGCGCGGCAGCATCAGCACCACCAGTCCGACGTAGGTGACCGAGGTCGTATCGAAGCGGTGCAGCTTGCCTTCCGTCGCCCAGAACAGCAGCAGTCCGATCGACACGGCGAGCAAACGCTTTTGCGGACTCGTCATCGGCCCCATTTCGCGCAGTTGCGCTTCGACGGCTTCTTTACCACCGGCAATGGCGTCGGCCTCGGGCGGCATCAGCTTGAGCACGAGCACCACGAGCACCACCGACATGATGATCGCCCACGGTGCACCTGCGACATGCCACTCGGCCCACGTAATGCGGTCGCCGAGCATCTTGTCCATGAAGCCCACGGTCAGCAGATTCTGCGCAGCCGCCGTCTGAATACCGACGTTCCAGATACTGGTTGCCTGCGCCACGATGATCATGATGCCTGCGGCAATGTTCGAGCGCTTGTCGACACCGAACGCGGCAATCACCCCCATCATGATCGGCACCACACAGGCACTGCGGGCAGTAGCGCTGGGCACGACAAGCGAGAGCAGGATGGTGACGGCAACGGCGCCGATCATCACGCGGCGCGTGCTGGTCCCTATCCTGGATAGGGTCACGAGTGCAATGCGACGGTCGAGCCCGGTGAGGGTCATCGCAGCAGCGATGAAGAGCGCACCGGCCACCAGCGCGAGGGCCGAGTTGGAGAACCCGGCAAGCGCCATGCTGATGGCGCGCGAGGTGCCGTACTCGACACTCGGATCCTGCACCGTGGGTGCGGTGCCCACGAGAAACGCCATCAGCGAGGTGATGATGATGGCGCTGGCCTCGTACGAGACGGCCTCGGTAATCCACACCACCACGGCAAAGGCGAGAATGGCCAGCATGCGATGGCCCGCGACCGGCAGATCGTCAGGCATCGGTATCAGGAGCACGGCAATCATCACGATCACACCGGCCATCAGCCCGATGGGAATCGCTTTCTTCTGGGGAGGGCTTTGCACAGAAACGTCAGGCGTGCTCATAAGGGGGCTCCAGAGCGGAATGGCATGCCGGCAGTCGGCATGTCTTGAGGAAATGCCACGCTTGAACTGCGGGTCAATCCTACCCGCATTGAACTTGACGAGGCAAGCACGGGACATAGGCGAGCACCGTCGGCCGCAGACCTGCAAGGGCATACGGGCGCGGCATAGGCAAGCGTGGCGGGGAATGGGCGAGGTCCGGCAGTCCTGCGCACTTTCAGACGCACGGGACAGCGATCAACGCGGCGGTGAAAGCGGACGCTCCGGCCGCCGGAAATGCATCGCAAATGGCACGGTGACGCGATCCGCGCAGGCGAAACCGACGATACAGACGATAGGACTCGCCGCGAAGCGCGAACGCCTAGAAATGCAGTCCGAAGTATTCCGGCGCACCGGCAAACAGTTGGGTGTTGAGGACGGGATTGGTCAACGCGCGATGCCAGAGCGTCTGATACAGCCCTGTGAGTCCGGCGCGCGGTCCCGTCACCATGCCGTGCGCGCCTGACGTCAGCCCGGCATTGCCGAGCGTCCCGCCTAACGTGCGACCGCTGACGATGACCGGGTCTGCCGCCCATGCCCCCGCATCCGCGAACACGTCGTGCCACGGCGCAGGCGCCACGCCCACGAGTGCTGGCGGCGGCGAACCCGGCGGTGTATGGGACGACACCCGGGCCGCACGCTTCGAACGTGCGGCCCGGGTCGGCCGGGCGCCGGACTTGGCTTGCGCCGTCGCGGACTTCGTCGTCGCCTGCACACCGGTGGAATTCACAGTCTGCGGCGAATTGGCGGCATGTGCCGATGCCACCATCCAGAAGCAACACAACAACGCCAGCGCCGAGCTGGCGCCCATCAGGCGGGTAAGCGACTTCGTCATGACATCCTCGTGTATCGGCGGTGATCCCCGCCTGTCTTGAGAAAATCACAGCAAATTTCGGACCATGAGAGACAACTATTTGATTCTTATGCACTTCTTATTCCACCATGCGCAGATGTCCGAAGAATTCCCAGGATTTGTTTCACTTCAGAAACATCCGGCAACCCGCGATTGATCATCGACGATACGATTCAACCGCCTTGTGGGCCGGTGTCCGCGCTCGCCGGTGAAGCATTGATCGACTTTCAACGCCTTCGATTGTCGTCCTGCGTTTCGTCTGTCGCATTGACGTGGATCAACGAAAGCGCACGACCGTGCGAAAACCCGAATTGACGGACGATGCACCTTATGGCGAGGCGCGAAGGCGTTTCAACGGCAGTCAACGCGGCGTTGACTGCCCCGGGGACTCGGATGCCTCCGAAAATCCTCGGGCCCTGCCGATGCTGGGAGCATGTCTCTGGCACAATCGCTCAACGCTAGCAGCACAGGGCCATCGACCGACTGTCCGGTGTGCCCAATGACATAAAGGAGTCAGCAATGTCCCAGTTCGATGTGGATCTGTTCGTGATCGGTGCCGGTTCGGGGGGTGTGCGGGCCGCACGCGTCGCCGCGCAATACGGCGCGCGCGTGAAGGTCGCAGAAGAGTTTCGCGTGGGTGGCACGTGCGTCATTCGCGGTTGTGTGCCGAAGAAGTTGCTCGTCTATGCCAGCCGGTTTGCCGACGAATTCGAAGACGCCGCAGGTTTCGGCTGGGAAGTCCCCTCCCCCAAGTTCGACTGGAAGACACTCATCGCCCGCAAGGACGCCGAGATTGCGCGACTCGAAGGCATCTACACGACCAATCTCGAACGCGCGGGGGCCGAACTCGTCGCGGCGCGCGCCGTGGTCGAAGGCCCGCACACGGTCGTGCTGCCCGCCACCGGTGAACGCATTACCGCACGCAACATCCTGATCGCGACAGGGGGCCGCCCAGCAGATCAGCCGCACTTCGTCGGACGCGAGCACGCCATTTCGTCGAACGAAGTGTTTCATCTCGAATCGCTCCCCGAGCGAATCACGATCATCGGCGGCGGTTACATTGCACTGGAATTCGCGGGGGTTTTCGCCGGGCTGGGCTCGACGGTGACCGTCGTGCATCGCGGGCCGCATTTGCTGCGCGGATTCGACGAGGAAGTCCGAACGACGCTCGAAGCCGCCTATCGCGAGCGAGGCATCGAGATCCTGCTTGAGCGCACGGTCGAACGTGCAGAGAAGATTCAGGACGGCTTGCGCATTACGCTGTCGGACGGCAGCACGCACGACGCGGACGTGCTGCTGAGCGCTGCGGGGCGTGTGCCGTACACGCAAGGACTCGGGCTGGCGGCGAGCGGCGTGGCACTCAACGACAAGGGGGCGGTGATCGTCGACGAGTTCTCGCGCACCAATGTGCCATCGATCTTTGCCGTTGGCGACGTGACCGATCGCGTGAACCTCACGCCGATGGCGATTCGCGAAGGTCAGGCGTTCGCGGATACGGTGTTCGGGGAGCGCACCACGCGCGTCGACCACAAACTGATTCCGACGGCAGTCTTCAGCACGCCGGAAATCGGTGTGGTGGGACTGACCGAGAGTGACGCGCGCGGGCAGTACGCGCAGCTCAAGGTGTACAAGGCTACCTTCCGTCCGCTCAAGGCGACGCTGTCAGGCCGTCAGGAAAAGATGCTGATGAAGCTGCTCGTCGATGGCGCCACCGACAAGATCGTCGGCGCGCATATGGTCGGGGATCACGCAGGAGAACAGGTGCAGTTGCTGGGCGTCGCGCTGTCGATGGGCGCAACGAAGGCCGACTTCGATCGCACGCTGGCCGTGCACCCAACGGCCGCGGAAGAATGGGTGACGATGCGCACGCCTGTGGCGTAAAGCGGGCGTCACCCGATGCGGGTGCCGAAGCCATTGTCGAGTTCAGCGCCCGCCTCCGCCGATTCAATTCGAACCCTTAGAACGTCTGATACCAGACGCCGAAGATGGCAATCGGCGTGAGTACCAGCAGCAGTACGCGCCATACCGGCACAAACCACTGCGCGCGCGAACCTTCCAGCACAGTGCGCGCCTTGGGCCAGATGCTTGTACCGACGAAGATCGCGATGCACAAGCCGCCCGCAGGCATCAGCAGATTGACGGTGACGTAGTCCATCAGGTCGAAGATCGTGCGGTCGAACAGTCGCACGTCCGACCAGATACCGAACGAGAGCGCCGCCGGTGCACCGAACAGGAATGTCGCGACGAACACGGCGAGGACCGCCGTACTACGCCGCCATTGATACTCGTCGATCAGAAAGGCCGCGACCGGCTCGAACAGCGAGACAGCAGAGGTCAGCGCGGCGAACAGCAACAGCAGGAAGAATGCAATGGCAATCGCATGCCCGAACGGCATCTGCGCAAAGATGGCCGGCATCGTGATGAATGTGAGGCCGGGACCGGCGTCGGGCGGCACGCCGAACGCGAAAACGGCAGGGAGGATCATCAGACCGGCAAGGCAGCACGCCAGCGTCGCCAGTGTCGCGACCCAGACGGCCGAGCCGGCGAGCCGTGCGTCGCGCGGCAAATAGGATCCGTAGACCACGATCATGCCCGCGCCCAGCGACAACGAGAAGAACGCCAGTCCCAGCGCTTCGAGCAACGTGTCGCCGGAGATGATCGAAAAGTCGGGCGTAAGGAACCAGGCCACCCCCGCCATTGCGCCGGGCAGCGTGAGCGCCCGGGCAATGACCAGCAACATCAGCAGGAACAGCGCGGGCATGAGCCACTTGCCTGCCCGCTCGATGCCTTTCTGTACACCGGCCGCGACGATCAACGCCGTCAGGCCGAGAAACACGCCCATGCTCGCGAGTGACGCCACCGGATTCGCCGTGAATGCCGAGAACTCGGCGACCAGCCGCTGCGTATCGTTCGCCAGCACCGAACCTGTGAATGCGCGCATCAGATACGTCACCGTCCAGCCACCGACCACGACGTAGAACGAGAGAATCGCGAACGCATTGAACGTGGCAATACGACCGACCCAGGCCCAGGCGCGTCCGCCAAGCGTGCGCAACGCGGTCGTGATGGACTGCCCCGTCAAGCGGCCAACCGTCATCTCCGCCAGCAACAGGGCGACGCCGAGCGTCAGCACACAGCCCAGGTAGATGACGAGGAATGCACCACCGCCGTGCTGCCCGACGACGTACGGAAATTTCCAGACCGCGCCGAGGCCAACGGCCGAGCCAGCGGCGGCGAGCACGAAACCCAGCCGCGATCCCCAGGTGGCACGGCACGCTTCGCCCGAAGCATCGATTGCAGTGGGCGACGCCGCCGGGGCAGCAGGTGAGAGGGGTAAATGGGACACGTGTCTCTTCCGGAAACGGACGTGCAGCCACTCGGTCCACGCGGCTTTGCACCGCGCGGGAGCGACACGTCACTGGTTCATGGAATGGCGTCAGGCAGATTACTGGCGCGGCACGGCATCGATATCGGAACGATGCGGCTCACGTGCGCCAGCGCGCGACACCATAAGGGTGGCCGAAGAGTCTACGCGGGAAAAGGTGCCTACCGGTTTAGGAAAGCACCCAAATTGGCATCAGTGGCCGAGTTCGACCTCGCCTGCCGAGGCAGAACGCGTTCCCGGTTTCGGCGGATTGCTCTCGCCCCGGTATGCGAACACGACCGAGAATTTGGTGGTGTCGCCTTCATTGCGGCCAGCGGCGTGAAATAGTCCGCTGTGGAACAGCACCACGTCGCCTTGAGCAAGCTCGACTTGCTTGCCGCGCGCGACAAGCGGCCCGTTGTCGGGCTCGTCGGGACGCAAGAAGTCCAGCGAGTCGAGCTGATGCGGCTTGAGCTGCTCGCGGTGCGAGCCGGGAATGAAGCGAAGCGCGCCGTTCTCGCGTGTCTCCGGCCCCAGCGCCAGCCAGACCGAAACCAGTGAGTTCTCCGGGAACGACCAGTAGCGGATATCGCGATGCCAGCCGGTCGCCGTACCGAAGTGCGGATGTTTCGTCATCACGCAGTTGTGGTGCGCAAGTGTCAGGACTACGTCTTCGCCGAAGATCTGGGCAAGCGATTCGATCAGGTCCGGGCGCGTCGCCCAGTTGCGCAGCGCATCGCCGCGATCGTAAGCCTTGAGCAGACGGCGAACCGTTTGGCCGCCCTCGGCATCACGCGATTGCGGTGCGCCCTCGTAACCCACATCGGCTTCGAACTCGAGCGGTAGCGTGGCCGCCGCCAACTGCGCTCGCACATCTGCCAGCATCGCCTCGCAGTCGGCCTGCGCAACATAGCGCGGAAGGATCAGATAACCGTCGTTACGGAAGGTTTCGAGTTGCGATGCGGTAAGCGCCATGATGGTCGGCGAAGCGGGCAATAAGCTGGCTGTTAATCGGAAATGACGAGGACTTGGAGTTTTACTGTAAGCGGATGAATCGGGCGGACTTGCAGGGTCATGGCCGTTGACGTCGCTGCTGCATCTCGTGACGTCGTGACGGCTATGGCGCTCAGGCGGCGCGCTTACGTCGTCGAGGCGGCAGTTCGCCGGCCGTCTTGCGTTCGAGCTTGGGTTCGGGCTGTGGCACGTCGGTGCCGGGCAACGACGCCTGCGGATTGCCGGCGGGACGCGGCGTGTCGACCACGCTGCGCAGACGGTCGAGCTCACGCGTAAGCTTCGCCAATTGGTATTCGAGCTGGCAGTTACGGCGATACAGCGTGCGCATTTTCTGGCTGAGCGCCTGCGTCTGTGTCCAGTATTCCGGATACATGACGAAACGCCCATCCGGGCGCTCGACGACGCCAAGCCCGCTCTGTCCCATCACGTCGATGGTTTCCAGCGCGTAGCGTCGAACTTTTTTTACCGTACCTGCCGCCATTTATTTCCTACAGTCCCAGCCTGAGAGAGTCAGGCGCGGCATTTTGCCACGAATTCGGCCCGCCCGGGCGGCAAACCCGCGTCGGACCGGAGATTTATTTTTCTCCCGCGGCCCCGCCGGACGGGGCTGCGAGCAGGTTGTGGAAGCATCGGGACGCAATCTCCCGGCATCGCACAGCAATTGTTACGGCTTCGGCGTCTTACCCGTGTCGATGGAAACCGGATCGCTTGCCGGGAAGGCTTCCTTCAGCCCCTCGTCGAGACGCTTCGTCTCGCCAGGTCGTGACGCGGGAACCCGCTTCGGCTTGTCGACTTCGATGGACACGGGATCGCTCGCCGGAAACGTCTCCTCAAGTGCTTCGTCGAGGTCGCGCTCCACGGCGTCCTCCTTGTGCGGCTGCTGTGGGCCGGGCTTGCGCGTGGGGGTATCGCTCATCAAGTCCTCCGCTGATAAGGCCGCGCCGGTGCGCGACCGTCACCCCTACTATACCGCGAGCAGCGTAGGCCCGCGTCCGCCCAGTCAGGCCGCGGGCGTCAGGCGCGCGCGATGACGCGTCAGCGCTTCTCGCACGAGCGAATGCATGGCCCGCGCGTCCGGGGTGTCGACGAGAGCCAGAATCTGCGAGCGCATGCGTGGATCCCAGAATTTATGCAGATGCGTCGCGACCTGATCCAGCGCTTCCTCGCGATCGGGCAAGGAGTCGAAGAAGTCTGCAATGCGGTTGGCCATACGCACGAGGTTGTTGCCGTCCATCGAAAGTCTCCCGCTCCATCAGGGTCAAGGCGATCAGCCGCGCGCGTCGAGCGCCGTCCCGCCGGTGTAAATCACACACTGTTCACCACGCACGAAGCCTACGAGTGCAACACCCGCCGCCTGCGCCGTGCGCACCGCCAGCGCCGTTGCCGCCGACACGGCCGCCACCATCGGAATGCCGACTTGCGCCGCTTTCTGCACGATTTCGACGCTGGCGCGACTGGTCATCAGGACAAAGCCGCTGTCGAATGCGCGCCCTTCGCGGGCCAGCGCGCCGATGAGTTTGTCGAGCGCGTTATGACGGCCGACGTCTTCCCGAAGACAAACGATCTCGCCCTGCGGCGAGCACCACGCCGCGCCGTGCACTGCTCCGGTCACGCCGTTGAGTGCCTGATGCGCGGCAAGCCCCGCATGCGCCGCCGCCAGTGCCGCATGGGTCACACGCAACGGCTCGCCAGCGGACGGCAACGGCCGCAACACCTGATCGAGACTCTCCGTGCCGCAAAGCCCGCAGCCGGTGCGGCCCGTCAGATTGCGGCGTCGCTCCTTGAGTCCGGCGAACGCGCGCGACGACACTTCGAGATGTGCGGTAATGCCCAGCGAGGTCGCCGAGACATCAACGCCGTAGCACTCGCGCCGGTCGTTCAGAATGCCTTCCGACAGCGCGAACCCCAGCGCGAAGTCTTCGATATCGGCCGGCGTTGCCAGCATCACCACATGCGAGATGCCGTTGAACTCCAGCGCGACGGGCACTTCCTCGGCGAGTTCGTCGCTAGCCGCCTGCCACGCGCCATGACGGAAGCGCCGCACGGCGAATGTCGCGTGCGGCGAGAGGCTTTCGGGGTCGATGGCTGTTGGCGCGACGTCGCACACGGTGGCGGCGATGCCATCGATCTCATTGCTGGCATCGCCGGACAATTCACCGGCTTCGCGGCCTTCAGCCACTTCACGTAACGGGTTGGACATCGTCAAACACTGACTCCAGGTCATTCCAGGGTTCGCGCCCTACTTCGCCGGCACCGGTTCGGCAGGGTTGCGGGCCGCATCGAGCAGTTCGAGCTGCGTGCGGTTGAAGGACGAATACTGGGCCTGCCATGCCGAGGGCTGCACCACTGGCAGGACCTGCACGGCCGTCACCTTGTATTCCGGGCAATTCGTTGCCCAGTCCGAGTTATCCGTCGTGATGACGTTCGCGCCCGATTCAGGGAAATGGAACGTCGTGTAAACCACGCCGGGTTGCATACGTTCGCTGAGCACCGCGCGCAGCACGGTCTCGCCCGCCCGGCTTCGGATGCCGACCCAGTCGTCATCCTTGATACCCCGCTCCTGCGCATCGTGCGGGTGGATTTCGAGCCGATCTTCGTCGTGCCAGTGAACGTTGTGCGTGCGGCGCGTCTGCGCTCCGACATTGTATTGCGAGAGGATGCGTCCCGTGGTGAGCAGCAGCGGATAGCGCGGTGTGACCTTCTCGTCCGTCGGCACGTAACGCGTGATGATGAAGCGCCCCTTGCCGCGCACAAAGGCGTCGACGTGCATGATCGGCGTGCCGTCGGGCGCCTCGTCGTTGCACGGCCATTGCAGGCTGCCCGCTTCGTCCAGACGCGCATAACTCACGCCATGGAACGTCGGCGTGAGCCGCGCGATCTCGTCCATGATCTCGGACGGGTGCGCATAAGGCATGTCGTAGCCGAGCCGCCTGGCCAGCGCGATGGTGACTTCCCAGTCGGCCATGCCCGGCAACGGCGCCATCACCCGGCGCACGCGCGAAATGCGTCGCTCGGCGTTGGTGAACGTACCGTCCTTTTCGAGGAACGTCGTGCCCGGCAACAGCACGTGTGCATACTTGGCGGTCTCGTTCAGGAAGATGTCCTGCACGACGATGCACTCCATGGCCTCCATCGCCGCCGCCACGTGCTGCGTGTTGGGGTCGGACTGCACGATGTCCTCGCCTTGACAGTAAAGTCCCTTGAAGCTGCCGTGGATGGCCGCATCGAACATGTTCGGGATCCGCAGCCCCGGCTCGGCCTGCAACGTCACGCCCCATGCGGCTTCGAACTCCTCGCGCACCACCGTATCGGACACATGCCGGTAGCCGGGCAATTCGTGCGGGAACGAGCCCATGTCGCACGAGCCCTGCACGTTGTTCTGTCCGCGCAACGGGTTCACACCGACCCCTTCGCGCCCGACGTTACCCGTCGCCATCGCCAGGTTTGCGATGCCCATGACCGTGGTCGAGCCCTGCGCGTGCTCAGTGACGCCCAGCCCGTAGTAGATCGCCGCGTTGCCGCCCGTCGCGTACAAGCGCGCAGCACCGCGAATCTGCTCGGCAGGCACGCCCGTCACCACGGACACCGCCTCGGGCGAATTCTCCGGCAGCGCCACGAAATCGCGCCACTGCGCAAACGCGCGGTCTTCGCACCGCTCGGCAATGAACGCCTCGGCGAGCAGTCCCTCGGTGACGATCACGTGCGCCAGCGCATTGACCATCGCCACGTTGGTACCGGGACGCAGCGGCAAATGGAATGCCGCCTTCACGTGCGGTCCGTCGACGATGTCGATGCGACGCGGATCGATCACGATGAGCTTCGCCCCCTCGCGCACACGACGCTTGAGTCGCGAGGCGAACACAGGAT
Organism: Pandoraea oxalativorans; assembly: GCF_000972785.3. Classification (NCBI taxonomy): domain Bacteria; kingdom Pseudomonadati; phylum Pseudomonadota; class Betaproteobacteria; order Burkholderiales; family Burkholderiaceae; genus Pandoraea; species Pandoraea oxalativorans. The sequence goes on along the minus strand of NZ_CP011253.3, from coordinate 2,505,302 downwards.
GCCCGTCCGTCGGGTTCGCGCCCATCACGAGAATCACGTCGGCGTGTTCGACCGACTTGAAGGTCTGGGTACCGGCGGACTCGCCGAGCGTCTGCTTCAGTCCGTAGCCTGTCGGCGAATGACAGACGCGCGCGCAGGTATCCACGTTGTTATTGCCGAAGGCAGCCCGCACGAGCTTCTGCACCAGATACGTCTCTTCGTTCGTGCAGCGCGACGACGTAATGCCGCCAATGGCGTCGACACCGTACTTCGCCTGCAGCCGACGGAACTCCGACGCTGCGTAGTCGAGCGCCTCGTCCCACGACACTTCGCGCCACGGATCGGTGATCTTGCTGCGGATCATCGGCTTGGTGATGCGCTCCTTGTGTGTGGCGTAGCCCCAGGCGAAGCGGCCCTTCACGCAGGCATGGCCTTCGTTCGCGAGACCGTCCTTGTACGGGGTCATGCGCACGACCTCGCCGCCCTTCATCTCCGCCTTGAACGCGCAGCCGACGCCGCAGTACGCGCACGTCGTCACGACCGCGTGCTCGGGCTGCCCCATCTCGACGATGGTCTTTTCCTGCAGCGTGGCCGTCGGGCATGCCGCCACGCAAGCGCCGCACGACACGCACTCCGAGTCCATAAACGGCTGATCCTGCCCGGCCGAGACGCGTGCCTCGAAGCCACGCCCGGAGATCGTCAGCGCGAAGGTACCCTGCGTCTCCTCGCAAGCCCGTACGCATCGGTTGCACACGATGCATTTCGATGGGTCGTAGGTGAAGTACGGATTGGACTCGTCCTTCGCGCTGTGAATGTGGTTATCGCCCTCGAAGCCGTAGCGGACTTCGCGCAGTCCGGTCACACCGGCCATGTCCTGCAACTCGCAATCGCCGTTGGCCGCGCACGTCAGGCAGTCCAGCGGGTGATCGGAGATGTAAAGCTCCATCACGTTGCGCCGCAGGTCCTGCAACTTCGGTGATTGGGTGCGTACCTTCATGCCAGGTTCGACGGGCGTCGTGCACGAGGCGGGGAAACCGCGCCGCCCTTCGATCTCGACCAGACACAGGCGGCACGACCCGAACGGTTCGAGCGAATCTGTCGCACAGAGCTTGGGGATGTTGACGTCGTTGCCCGCTGCGGCGCGCATGATCGAGGTGCCGGCCGGAACCGTCACGCTCAGACCGTCGATCTCCAGCGTGACCTCGACTTCGCTCTCACGCCGCGGCGTGCCCATGTCCGGACCGTAGCCCGGCACGACTTGTGCATTCGGATGGATCATGTGTCGTTCTCCCATTCAGACGTGCAGGCTTCGGACCTTGACGTGTCAGGCGGCTTCGGCGCATCCGGCGCCGTCGGGCAGACCGAAGTCCGCCGGGAAGTGTTCGAGTGCGGAGCGCACGGGGAACGGCGTCATGCCGCCCATCGCGCAGAGTGAGCCGGACACCATCGTGTCGCAAAGGTCGTGCAGCAGCTTCACCTGACGCGCGGACGTATCCCCGCGCCGGATCCGCTCGATCACCTCGACGCCCCGCGTCGACCCGATACGGCACGGCGTGCATTTGCCGCACGATTCGAGCGCGCAAAATTCCATCGCATAGCTCGCCAGTCCGGCCATGTCGGCCGTGTCGTCGTGGACCACAACACCGCCATGCCCCACCACAGCACCTAATGCCGCGTAGGCCTCGTAGTCCATCGGCACGTCCCATTGCGCCTCGGGCAGATAAGCGCCGAGCGGCCCGCCGACCTGGATGGCCTTCGCGGGACGCCCGCTCGCCGTGCCACCACCGAAGTCGTCGAGCAGCGTGCGCAACGTCACACCGAATGCCAGTTCCACCAGCCCGCCGCGACGGATGTTGCCCGCCAGTTGCACCGGCAGCGTGCCCTGCGACCGGCCCATGCCGTACTCGCGATAGGTCTGCGCCCCATGCGCGAAGATGAACGGCACGCTCGCCAGCGTGATCACGTTGTTGATGAGCGTGGGTTGTCCGAAAAGACCGGACAGCGCGGGGATCGGCGGCTTGGCACGCACCACGCCGCGCTTGCCTTCGAGGCTTTCGAGCAGCGCCGTTTCCTCGCCGCAGATATAAGCGCCAGCGGCCTTCGCCACACGCAATTCGCAGGCGCGTCCGGAGCCGAGGACATCCGGCCCGAGCCAGCCCTCACGGCGCGCTACGGCCATCGCCGCCTCCAGTGCCGCAATGGCGTGCGGATATTCGCTGCGCACGTAGACGATGCCTTCGCTCGCGCCCACGCTCAGCGCCGCGATCATCATCCCTTCGATAAGCACGAACGGATCGCTTTCCATGATGAGGCGGTCGGCGAACGTACCGGAGTCGCCTTCGTCCGCATTGCACACGACGTACTTCTGCACGGACTGCGCGCGACTTACCGTGCGCCACTTGATGCCTGCCGGGAATGCCGCACCGCCGCGTCCGCGCAGCCCCGAGTCGAGCACCGTCTGACAGGCCGCCTCGGCGTCGAGCGCAAGACAGGCGCGAAGCCCCGCGAGGCCGCCGTGCGCCTCGTAGTCGGCCGGGTCCAGCGGGTCGGTCACGCCCACGCGGGCGAACGTCAATCGTTGCTGACGCACCAGATACGGAATCGCCTCGACGCGCCCCACGCAGGCGGGCATGGCCGCATCCCAGCTTCCGTCGGGATTTTCGTGCGAGACATCGCGCTCCGCATCTTTCGCCGCGCATGCGGGCCAACCGCCGTCGAACAGCGCTGCGACCTGCGACGGCCGCACGTTGCTGTATCCCACGCGTCCCGCAGGCGTCGCCACCTCGACGAGCGGCTCCAGCCAGAACAGGCCCCGCGAGCCATTGCGAACGATATCGATGGCAACGCCACGCCGGGTCGCCTCGGCAGCCACCGCCGCCGCAACCCTATCTGCGCCGAGCGCGAGCGCGGCGGAGTCACGCGGAATGTAGATACGGAAAGACTTCGCCGTCTCAGTCATGACGACCCTCCTTGCTGGCAACGGCATCGGCGAGCAGCACGTCGAAACGCGCCGGACTGACGCGCGCATGCAATTCGCCATTGATCGTCACGGCAGGCGACAACGCACATTGACCAAGGCAGTAGACCGATTCGACACCCACGCCATGACATGCGTCGCCATCGATGTGCGCGCCGGTACGGGCTTGCACATGGGCGACGAGCGCTTCGCCGTCGCGACTGCGACAGGCTTCCGCCCGGCAGACCTGTACGACGGTCGACGGTGGCGGCGCGCTGCGAAAGTGGTGATAGAAGGTGATGACGCCGTGGACTTCGGCACGCGAGAGGTTCAGCGCGGCAGCGATGGCCGGCACGTGGGCGGGATCGACATAGCCTTCCGTGTCCTGCAAGGCATGCAGCAACGGCAACAACTCGTGTGCGCGGCCGGCGTGGCGAGCCAGCAGCGACGCGAGCGTCGCATGAGGTGTGGGCACCATCTCGAATTGTCTCCTGGGGCAAGACCTCATCTCATATGTTCTTCATTGCATATGATGACGATAAGTCTTTTGGGGGCTCAGTCCTTATGACAGTAGACCAAACGCTCCGCCCCAACAAGCCTCGTGCAAATACCGATATCCTCACGCGAGCATTCGCGCTGCATCGCAGCATGATGCAGACATCCAGCCCATGCGGGCCGGGCCTCGGTCATTGAAAAACGTCCCGCACCATATATGCATAAAAATACACATGGAAAACATTACCCCAACGACGGAAACGCTTCGGACAGCGACGCCACCAACCCCGTCGCCCCTTCGCTGTAGCCCGGGATGGCGTGAACGGCCTGCCGGTATTCGCCGCTCTGAAGAATCTCAAGCAAAGCCTGAAGATGCGGGGACTCGCCGCCACTCTCAGGGAACATCAGGCAGTAACGCTCCGTGAGGATCGGGATGAAATCGAGGCCGAACTGATTCGCGGCAGCTTCGATGGCGAGACCCGCGTCGGCGCGTCCGCTGGCGATATAGGCGGCGACGGCGGCATGTGTGAATTCGATGTTCTCGGCACCGGCCACGGTCGCGGGATCGATGCCGTCCTGCGCCAGCAGCAGGTCGTAAATGATGCGCGTACCTGACCCGCGCTCGCGGTTCGCGAAGCGCGCGCCCGTGCGCGGCAGATCGGCCAGTGTCCTGATGCCGAGCGGGTTGCCGCGCGCTACGAGCAAACCGAGACGCCGCGACGCCACATCCACCACGCGATACGACTTGCCCTTGAGCAGCGGCATGTACTGCTCGAGCACCGGCTCGGCGAGCGCGCCAATCGGCACGTGAAAGCTCGCGACTTCGCATTCGTGCTTGGCCAGCGCGGCAATCGCTTCAATGCTGCCGCGATAGCTGACGTCGATGGGCAACCCCGCACGTCCCGCGAAATCGACCAGCGCCGCCACCGCCAGACCGTGACTCGCGAAAAGCCGCAACTGGCCGGTTTCCTGAAGCAACAAATCGTCGAGTTCGGTCTGCAATTCGGATGCCATCGTCTCCAGCAACGGCCCGAGCCTTGCCTGCAGGCGCTTCTGCCCCCAGAGCAATCGCTGCGCGAGCGGCGTAAGCACGGCGCCGCGCCCGCGCGCCATCGTGAGCAACGGCGCACCCATGAGCGACTCCACTTCCTTCACGTGCCCCCATGCGCCACGGTACGACTGCCCCAGCACCTGACTGGCGGCCTGCAAGTTGCCGTGCGCCTGCACCTCCGTGAGCAGCGACAACACCTTGTCGAGCGGCAGGTCGTTGCCGTCATGGCGAAAACGAAGTTGCGGGGCAATTGAGATACGCTTCATGAGCTCACCTTATATGCTATTAATTGCATAAATCAATTTATGCAAAATCCTGATACCATGCCTACAAACGTCGATCTAACGGGCATTACCCGCTCGACATTCGCGCGAAGTTGCGGGCGAAATGTCTCGCAATTATGCATCAATTTGCCTATTTTACGTCAACCGTTTTCCTCTGGACGTTGCGCTCCCCCGAAGTTGGCGCAATGCGCCGGTCACTCTTGCCCGAACACGCGCCATGTCTGCCCCGAAAATTGCCCCGTACGACCGCCCTGCCGGCGGTTGGGGCGCGCTCAAGAACGTCGCCATCCAACTCGTCACGCAAGGCATCCCGCTCAAAGGCGCGCGCACGCTACTCAGCGCGAACCAGCCCAGCGGCTTCGATTGCCCCGGCTGCGCCTGGCCGGACCGCGAGCATGCGTCGACCTTCGAATTCTGTGAAAACGGCGCAAAGGCCGTCGCGGCCGAAGCGACCAAGCGCCGGGTGACGCCCGAGTTCTTCGCCGCGCACACCGTCACCGAGTTGCTCGAACTCGACGACTACACGCTTGAAGGTTACGGCCGCCTCACGCATCCGATGCGCTACGACGCCGCCACCGATCGCTATCTGCCCATCGAATGGGATGCCGCGTTCGCCATGATCGGCGAGCATCTGCGTGCGTTGCCCGACCCCGACCAGGCGGCGTTCTACACCTCGGGACGCACGAGCAACGAAGCGGCATTCCTATATCAACTGTTTGTGCGTCGGTACGGCACGAACAACTTCCCCGATTGTTCGAATATGTGTCATGAGCCGACCAGCGTGGGGTTGCCCCCGGTCGTCGGTCTGGGCAAAGGCACGGTGACGCTCGAAGACTTCGAACAGGCCGATACGTTGCTGTTGTTCGGGCAAAACCCGGGCACCAACCATCCGCGCATGCTCGGCGAGTTGCGCGAAGCGGCCAAACGCGGCGCGACCATCGTCTCGATCAACCTGTTGCATGAGCGCGGCCTCGAGCGCTTCGCGGACCCGCAAAGTGCGGGGGAAATGCTGAGCATGGGCGGCACGGCCATCAGCGGCCACTATGTCACGCCGGCGAGCGGCGGCGACTTCGCTTTCGTGAAGGGCGTCATCAAACACGTGCTGGCGCGTGATGCCGAGGCCCGCGCCAACGGCGACCCCGCCCTGCTCGACGACGCCTTCATCGCCGAACACACGCACGGCTTCGACGGCTTCGCCGCCGACGTGCGCGCCGAGCGCTGGGATGACCTTGAACGCGCGTCCGGCGTGTCGCAGGCGCAGATGTGCCAGATTGCAGACGTTTATCTGCGCGGCGAGCGGGTCATCGCGACCTGGGGCATGGGCATCACGCAACACAAGCAGGCGGTGGCAACGATCCAGATGATCGTCAACCTCATGCTCCTGCGCGGCAACATCGGCCGTCCGGGCGCAGGGCTCTGCCCCGTGCGCGGTCACAGCAACGTCCAGGGCGACCGCACCGTCGGCATCAACGAGAAGCCGACGGCCGCATTCCTCGACCGGATCGGGCAGGTCTTCGACTTCGCGCCACCGCGCCGCGAAGGCCTGGGCGTCGTCGACACGATCTCGGCAATGCTCGCCGGACAGATCCGGGTCTTCATCGCGATGGGCGGCAATTTCGCGATGGCCACGCCCGATACGCCACGCACGTGGGAAGGTCTGCGTCAGTGCGACCTGACCGTGCATGTGGCGACGAAACTCAACCGCAGCCATCTGGTGCACGGTCGCGACGCACTGATCCTGCCGTGTCTCGGCCGCACGGAAATCGATAGGCAGAACGGTGCAGTGCAAGGCGTGAGCGTCGAAGATTCGATGAGCATGGTGCACCTGTCGTACGGCATCAACGCCCCGGCGTCGGCGCATTTGCGCTCGGAGCCCGCCATTGTCGCGGGCATGGCGCAGGCGACGATGGGCCGCGCCGTCGGTGGCCATGACGACTGGCATTGGTACACCGAAGACTACGACCGCATTCGCGACGCCATTGCCGCCACGTTCGACGACTTCGCCGACTTCAACCGCCGCGTGCGCCATCCGGGCGGCTTCCGCCTATCGGTGCCGCCGTCGGAGCGCCAATGGCTCACCGCCAACGGCCGCGCGAACTTCACCACGCACCCGCTCCCCGCCGAGTTGCCCATCGACGTCGCCCGCAAACAGGCGGGGGATCGCGGCGCAGACGTGTTGCAACTCGCCACCATCCGCTCGCACGATCAGTACAACACCACGATCTACGGGCTGAACGACCGGTATCGGGGCGTCTTCGGTCAGCGTCGCGTCGTCTTCGCGAACATCGAGGATCTGGATGCACGCGGTCTGCGCGCAGGCGAGCGGATCGACCTCATCGGCGTATGGAACGACGGCATCGCCCGGCGCGCGGACGACTTCCTGCTGGTCGCCTACGACATTCCGCGCGGCAGCATCGCCGCGTACTACCCGGAGACGAACGGGCTCGTGCCGCTCGACGCCGTCGCCGACGGCGCAGGCACCCCGACATCCAAGTCCGTGCCGGTGTTGCTGGAGCGCCGCCTTGGCTGACTTCCCCAGCACCGCCGACGGCGAACTGGCACAGGCGGAGCAAGAACTCGCCCGCTTGCTGCAAACGCTCGCCGACGGGCGTCGCGAAGGCCGCGAGTCGATGTCGCTCGCGCGTCTGGCCAAGCGCAGCGCATTGCCCATGAGCACGCTGCTGCGCTATCTCAGCGTGCTCACTGAGGCCGGGTGGGTCGCCCTCGAAGACGGTGAGCGCGGCCTGCAACTCGCCCGGCTGACCTCGACGGGGGCTGAGCAGTTCGATAGCCTTGGCAGTCCTCAGTAACCTGCCCGTCCGTAAAGAATCAGCCGCGTACGACGGAAACGCGACGAAAGTAAGGCGCCGCAATACGACTGACATATTTCCATCCTGGCACCCGGCGTACACTCTCGTCGCTACGGGGTGGATCGCCGCCCCGGGCGCTTACGTTGCCCGATGCGATCCGCGCGCCCCATGCGATCCGTTCGACATCGGCGACGTCAGGCCACGTCATGTCCGCCATGCCCCGGAGACTTCATGGAGAACGTCGTTGCGCGCCCGGTCGAGATCGACGCCGCCACGCCCTGCGTCAGCGCCACGGTCGAGAGCGTTGCGACGCCTTCGCCAGCGCTGTGGCGTCACGCCAGACCGTCGCGTTGGAACCCCGTGCTGATCGGCGTGACGACGCTCGCCGGATTCTGGCAATGGCTGGGACTGGGATGGGCGCTGCGCCATGGGGGTGAGATGGCGTTGCTGACGCTGCTGCCCGTACTGCTTCTCACGCCCATGCACTGGGGGCTGATCCACGAGTCCATCCACGGCCAGCTACGCCTCAAGCCCCGCGCGAACGAACGCACCGGCCGCTCGCTCTCCTTGCTGCTTGGGCTGCCCTTCGAGATCATGCGATTCGGGCATCTGATGCATCACCGGTTCACGCGTCACCCCTACGACCGCCCCGACATCTCGACCTTGCCCGCCGATGCGCCGTTCGTCGCGCGTGCCAGACGTTGGCTCGGCTATCAGTCGCGCCTGCTGGGCGGCATGTGGTTCACGGAACTGTTCGCACCGCTCATCGCCTGGTTGCCGGTCAAGCGCCTGCCCTCGCTTGCCGTGAGCGCACTGGGGGCCGACCCGCAGGACGACGATGTGCGTCGCCGTGTCGTGATGTTCGCCTCCGATCCGGTGCGACGTCGCCGTATTCGACGCGATTTCCTGGTGATGCTCCTCGCACTCGGTGTTGCGGTGTGGGCGTACGGTCCCTGGTGGCCGGTATTTGCGGTGACGTTCGTCGCGCGCGGCATCTGGCTGTCCATCGCCGACAACCTGCCGCACTACGGTGTGGCGATGGACGAACCCGCACGCTCGCGCAACTTCCGCTCGCCCGCGTGGGCACGCCTGCTCGTGCTCAATCACCATCTGCACCGCGTTCACCATCAGTACCCCACTGCGCCCTGGCACCTGCTGCCGGAAATCGACGCCGCGCAACCTTCGTCCGGCCCGGTCATTCCTTACTGGCAGGCCATCCTCCGCCAGTTCCGCGGACCGCTGCCAGCCAGCAGCCTGACGACCACCGTCCAGTTCGCGCAATAGCGCCTTCGCGCCTTAATGACAACGACGCCCCGGGCGTCGTTGTCTGCGCGCCACGCAAGACGCGCGGCCTGTTGTGGATTTCGGACCTATCCTTTCAGGATTTGTCCGAATCATGATATAAATGCGAATCGTTTTCGTTAACGTTTACATCACCATTCCTCTGAATGCGCGATGTAACGAGCGACCGACGCCGTCTGTGGATTTGCGCTGCCAGCCACGTCGCCTCAGGGCGGCGTTTTCGTTTCCGTTGCAGCCTGACGACAGATGCGAGGCGCTCGGCATAACGTCCGTATTCCTGCTTTTTGCGCTCACTTATCAGTCACTCGCGAGCATGTTGATTGCATTGGCCATTGCACTGGCATGGGTGGCAGGCGCCGCCTGCTACCTCACTTCGGAACACCAGCGACTGTGCGCGCAACGTCTGGCGGCACAGCCTGCGCGCGCGATAGCCCTGATCGCAGCCATTGCGAGCCTCGTTTGCTGGTGGTTGGTCGCCGGTCCGTCGGCCGGTATTGCCTCCGCGTTCATGTCGCTGTGCTTCGGCCTGCTTTTCTGGCCGTATGCGGCGGGTGGCTGGCATTGGCTGCGCGGAGACGCCCATGTGGAGTAGAACCTTCGCGGGCCTTGTGCTCGGCTTCTTCGCGGCCATCGCCGTGTGCGGCGCCATCGCCTACATGACACCGGCCGGCTGGCAAACCGCCGCCATCCCCGTCATCGCCCTCTTCCCGCTCGTGTGGCTGGGCCTGTTCGCCGTCGTCTACGCGAGCCGCACTGCGGCGCGTGCATGGGTCGGCATCGGAGCGACCACTGTCGTCGCATGGGCCGCGCTGCTGTTGGCGCGCACTGTCTGGTAAGGATCGATCGATGCGCGCCCAAACCCTTCGTCAATACCTGAGTGTCCATACGTGGGCCGGCATCGTGGCCGGTTTCGCATTGTTCGTCGCCATGCTCGGCGGCGCGCTGACCGTCTTTCATCACGAAATCGAACGCTGGGAGCAACCGGTGACGCGTCATGCGCCACTCTCGCTCGCGCAGACGGAGCAGCTCGCCGAGATGGTTCGTGCGCAGTATCCGGCCGCCCGCGAGCAAATGGGCGTGGTGCTGCCGAACCATTCGCCCATGCCTTTCGCCTACTGGCAGCAGCCCGATGGCGAATGGATGCGGGCGCGATTGCGTCTGAATGCAGACGGCACTGCGTCGTCGCTCGTCACGGGCGATGCGCGCCCCGGTCTGCCGAACACCGTCAATTCGCTGCATTACTCGCTCTCGATTCCGACGTACGGCCTGTACCTGATGGGCGTCGTGTCGCTGTTCTATGGCATGGCGCTGATTTCCGGCGTGATCGTGCACCTGCCGCGCGTGACGCGCGACATCTTCGCGCTGCGCCCCGGACGCAATCTGAAGCGCTTCTGGCAAGACGCGCACAATGCCATCGGCGTGCTGAGCCTGCCGTTTCATATCGTCTTTGCGCTCACAGGTGCACTGCTGTGCCTGAGCCTGCCGCTGATGATGGCGTTCAACGTGCTGACGTTCGAGAACAAGCTCGCCCCGCAGTTCTTGCAGATGACGGGCGCCGTGCCCGCCAGGATCGCACCGGTCGACGGCAAGCCGCTCGATCTTCAGGCAGTGCTGGCGCGCGCCGAACACGCCGCCCCCGATCTGGAGACGACGGCCGTCGCCTGGTCGCGCTACGGCAAACCGGACGCCGTGGCCGAAGTCTATGGCGAAGCAAACGATTCGCTGGGCGTCTTCGGTGCCGTGGCGGTTCGCCTGAACGACGGCGAGATCGTCGGCCAGCACAGCCCCGGCGTGCGCGACACGAATCACGCCGTGCTCAGCATGATCTATGGCGCGCACTTCGGTAATTTCGCGGGCGACGTCATGCGCTGGGTGTACTTCATCCTCGGCCTGATGGGTGCCGTGCTGGTATACAGCGGCAATCTGCTCTGGCTCGAATCGCGCCGCAAGCGCAACGCCGCCATTCAGCCCGCCAACCTGCGATGGATGGCGAAGGCAACGGCTGGTGTATTCCTTGGCACTTGCCTCGGCATCGCTGTGGCGTTCGTCGCTGCCGTGGTCGCGCCGGGTGCGACGTCGCTGTCGATCTTTGTCGTCACGATCGTGCTATCGATGCTCTTTGCCGCGCTGAGCGCGCCTGCGTTGGCCGCGACCGGATTGCTCGTGGCGACTGCGCTCGCCTGCCTAGCAATTCCCGCCGTCGATGCGATGTTCACGCCCGACAATCTCGTGCGCACGCTCGCCAATGGCGACTGGGTGCTCGCTGGCGTCGATCTGATCGCCCTCGCCGGTGCCGCGATCTTCGCGCTGTTCGCGCGTGCGACCTGGCGTCGTGCACGACTCGGCGATCCGAACAGCGTCTGGGCACGCCCGACTGCGTCAGCCCAAACCACGGCACAGGTCATGCCGCACACACCCCACAAATAAAAGATCGATTCACGACGGACGCGCTGGCACACGGCGCGTCATCTACAGGGAGATGTACCGATGTTGCAACACCGCCCGCTTGCAGGGCGAGGATTCGCTCGTCCTCACGCCGCGCACGACCTGAAGCCTCACCACGTTCCAGCCCCCTCGCCCATCACGCGCGCCATCGCTGGTGTGTTTGCGATATGCGCGGCATCGCTGACCGTCGTGTCCGGTACGGCTTACGCACAGCAGGCGCCGCAGGTGTCGGAGGGGCAACCCGCCGCGAAAGACACTGCGGTGCTGCCCACGACGACCGTGTCGAGCAACCGCGATGAAGACGTCAAGGTCGAGCGGGTGACGAGCGGCGCACTCGGCACGCGGCGTGCCGTGAACACGCCGTTCTCGGTCGTCGGCGTGAACAGCGAGCAGATCAGGAATCAGATGGCGCAGACGGCGACGGATGCCTTCAAGTGGGACCCGGCCGTCACCACGCTCTCGGAAAACAAGCGCAACGAAAACTCGTACTTTGCAGTGCGCGGTATGCGCGTCGACATGCTCGACGGCACCAAGATCGACGGTCAGAACTTCGTCTCATGGCAGGCCGACATTCCGCTCGAACCGTTCGAACAGGTCGAGCTGCTCAAGGGGCTGTCCGGCTTCATGTACGGCTTCGGTGCGCCGGGCGGCATCGTCAACTACGTGCTGAAACGCCCGACGGACGAGCCGCTGCGTCAGTTCTCGGTCGGCTGCGAAGCCAACAACGTGTGGAGCCAGAAGCTCGATCTGGGCGGACGCTTCGGCCCCGACAACCGCTTCGGCTATCGCCTGAACCTCGTCAACGAGGAAGGCAATACCGCCGAGCCGAATAACCATGTGCGTCGTAAGACGATCTCGTTCGCGACCGACTTGCGCATCACGCCCGATCTGACGTGGTCGGCCGACATCGCGTACTGGAAGCGTCAGACGACGGGCACGCTGTTCGGCATGAGCTTCGGTGGCGCGACGGCGGCCCCCGACGCCAACAAGGTCGCGCGCAATCTCGCCCAACCGTTCACGTACTACGAAACCGATGCGCTGACCGCAGGTACCGCCCTCGACTACCGCATCGACGATCAGTGGAAGGCGAACTTCAAGTATCGCTTCGCACGTCAGAATCGCCTGAACGGCGACAGCTTCCTCTTCGTCACGAATTCGGCCGGCGATTACACCGACACGCAGTACAAATGGAAGACGGCGTACTACTACCAGGCATGGGACGCCATGGTCGAAGGCAAATTCGCCACCGGCCCGTTCAAGCACAACGTCGTGTTCGGCGTCGCCTACCAAAGCCAGGTGAAGCTCAACGACAACGGTCTGGGCGGCAACGGCATTTCGCTCGGCACGAGCAACATCTACAACCCGTCGCTGTTGCCGAATCAGGACATCGGCATGGACTACCAGCCGTACCGCAGCGAGAAGATCTCGCAACGCGCCGCCTACGCGAGCGATACGGTGGACATCACGTCGCGAATTTCCGCGCTGGTCGGCTTGCGTTACACACAGTTCAACGACGATCTGTATGACATCAACGCACAGACGACGGCCTCGTACAAAGCCAAGCCCGTCACCCCGACGCTGGCACTGATGTACAAGACGGACAACGATTCGACCGCGTACGCGAGCTACGTCGAATCGCTGGAACCGGGCGGCTCGGCCGCCATCACCGACAGCAACTATCCGACGACCTACGGGCCGCTCAGGAGCAAGCAATACGAAGTGGGCTGGAAGGCCGACAAGCAGTCGTGGGGCGCGAATCTGGCGCTGTTCCGTGTCGAGCGCGGCTACGGCTACACCAACGCGTCGAACTTCTACGTCCAGGACGGCACGCAGCGCTTCCAGGGGCTCGACGCCAGCGGCTGGGTGCGGCTGGCGCGTGACTGGCGCGTGATGGGCGGCGTGCTGCTGCTCAATACGAAGGCCGTGGACGTCGACGATCCGAACGTTGCAGGTAAGCGTGTCTTTGCGGCACCCCGCTATGTCGTCACCGGTCGTGTCGAGTACGACACCCCGTTCGTGCGCGGCCTGACCGTGGCGGCGGGCGTGAAGGTGACGGGACAGCAGGAAGTCGACGCCGCCAACACCTTGTCGATTCCGGCTTATACGACGATCGATGTGTCGGCCAAGTACGCCACGCGTATTGCCGGAAAGTCGGTGGTGTTGCGTGCCGCCATCAACAACCTGACGGACAAGCACTACTGGACGACCACGTACAACGGGTTCGTGCTGCCCGGCTCGACCCGCACGTTCCTCGCCAGTGCGACGATGGATTTCTGATCGTCGGCCGAGAGGTTCATGAAATGAAAAAGGGCCGCTCGATGAGCGGCCCTTCTCTCGGCGGCGGGACAACTGGCGAAAAATGACGCTAGCCCCGCCCCCTCTCTTCTGCTTGTTCTGCCTACTGTGCAATCGTCGATCAGCCGACGAAGGCGCGCTCGACGAGGTAATGGCCCGGCGCGTGGTTGTGACCTTCCACGAAGCCGCGCTTTTCGAGCAGTTCACGAGTGTCCTTGAGCATGGCCGGGCTGCCGCACAGCATGACGCGGTCGTGTTCCGGCGAAAACTCCGGCAGACCGATGTCCGTGAAGATCTTGCCGGACTCGACCAGTTCCGTAATACGACCCTGATTTTCGAAATCTTCACGCGTGACCGTCGGGTAGTAGATCAGCTTGTCGCGGACATACTCGCCCAGATACTCGTGCTCCGGCAGATGCTGGGTGATCAGATCGCGGTAGGCGAGTTCGCTGGTGAAGCGGCAGCCGTGCACCAGGATGATGTGCTCATAGCGATCGTAGACTTCCGGGTCGCGGATGATGCTCATGAACGGTGCAAGGCCCGTGCCCGTCGAGAGCAGATACAGATTCTTGCCCGGCAGGAGGTTGTCGTCGATCAGCGTGCCCGTGGGCTTGCGGCCAACGATCACCTTGTCGCCCGGCTTGATGTTTTGCAACCGCGAGGTGAGCGGACCGTCCTGCACCTTGATGCTCAGGAACTCCAGCTCTTCCTCGTAATTGGCGCTCGCCATGCTATAGGCGCGCAGCAGCGGCTTGCCATCCACTTCCAGGCCGATCATCGTGAACTGGCCATTGACGTAACGGAACGAAGCGTCGCGAGTGGTCTTGAAGCTGAACAACGTGTCGGTCCAGTGGTGGACTTCCAGCACGGTCTGTTGATTCTGAATGCTCATATTGACTTGACGTTTAACGGAGGCGGCGGCACAGCGCTTCGGCACGGTCGAACGGGTCATTGCCCCGTACAACCAGACTTGCCTGAACGACGCTTTCGCAGGCCATCCTTGACGGCCCGATGCCCGAACTCCAGGCGCATCAGGTGTACGCACTATCGGTTATGGACGGGAAAACCCCGCCATTTTACCCCAATTGGGAATAGCTTTCATTTGTCCCCAACGTCATTAAAGACATATCGATATGCCTGAGAGGCATATCGGACGGGGCTGGCCAATCAGCGATAGCCGTTCGGATTCTGATGCTGCCAGCGCCAGTGGTCTGCGCACATGCGCGCCAGATCGTACTCGGCGCGCCAGCCCAGGAGCGCCTGCGCCCGCGCCGGATTGGCGTAGGACATACCGATATCGCCCGAGCGGCGCTCGACGATCTGGAACGGCACCTTACGGCCGCTGGCGGCCTCGAAGGCGTGCACGACTTCCAGCACGCTGCGCCCTTGCCCCGTGCCCAGATTGACGGTGAACCCGGCGTCGAGCTTGCCCAGCCCGGCCAGCGCCGCCAGATGACCCCGCGCCAGATCCACGACATGGATGTAATCGCGAATCCCGGTGCCGTCCGGCGTAGGCCAATCGCCCCCATAGATCTTGAGGACCGACTGCTTGCCGACGGCGACCTGCGCGACGAACGGCATCAGGTTGTTGGGCGTGCCGCCCGGATCTTCGCCGATCAGTCCGCTTTCGTGCGCGCCGACCGGGTTGAAGTACCGTAAGACACCGATGCGCCAGCGCGGGTCCGATTGGGCCGTATCGGTCAGCATCTGTTCGGCCATCAGCTTGGTATGGCCGTACGGATTGGCCGTGGACAGCGCCGCCGTCTCCTCGACCGGCACGCACACCTGATTGCCGTACACCGCCGCCGACGAACTGAACACCAGATGCCGCACGTCGTGACGGTCCATCGTCTCGATAAGCGTCAGCAGGCTGCCGAGGTTGTTCTTGTAGTACAGGAAAGGCTTCTGAAGCGACTCGCCGATGGACTTGAGTGCCGCGAAGTGGATCACGCCGTCGATGCGGTGACGGGTGAATACGTCTTCCATGACGCTCGCCGAGCACGCATCGCCTTCGACGAATACGGGCGCGCGCCCGGCAATGCGTTCGATGCGCGCTACGGCGTCGCGGTGGCTGTTGCACAGATTATCGAGAATGACGACGTCGTAGCCCGCCGCCAGAAGCTCGACACACGTATGCGAGCCGATGTAACCGGCGCCGCCGGTAACGAGAATGGTGCCCAGATGGTTCATGAAGATGCCTTGGCAACGCCCGTGTGGCGTGGCCGATTCGCACAAATGTGCACGACGATTGCAATCGCGAGACCCGGCATCTTACTCCAGCCGTTCGCGCCATGCCACTCGCGGTCGCTGCGACGGGCCCCATGGACGTTCAGTCGTTCGGCCCCATGTAGGTGTCGTATTCGAGCGCCGCGAGTCGCCGCGTCAGCCGACGTGCGCCGAACGCCAGCACGCACAGCAGTGCAAGCGCGAACCCGTAGCCGTACAGCGCGGGCCCGTAGATCAGACTGATCCCGGTGAACAACGCGTTAAGACACACCAGCAGAACCGTCAGGATCAACACGTCGCGACGCCTGTCGAGATAAAACAGCACGTTGAGCACGCCGAGCAGGAGGACTTGCAAACCGGCCGAGACGACGTCGATACGCAGCAGCGTTTGCCACCCGCCGGGCACCCCGACGAGCCGCAGCATATCTTCGCCGAACGCGAAGACGAGCAACGTCACGACGGCCTGCACCTTCAGGATCTCGTACAGACCGGTACGCACGGCGCGTACCATCAGCACCCGCGACGCCGAAATCTGGCGCAGCGTGCCGCCGTGACGCACCGCGTCGAAATAGGCGGTGTAAGCCTCGGCGAAGTCGGTTTCGATGCGCAGCAGGAACACCGCCATCCCCGGGATCACACTGAGATAGGACAGGAAGACCGGCAGATCATAGAGGGGCGCAGCCCGCAGCAGGCCAATCACCGTCATGCCGGTTGCAGGCCACGCCCAGAACATCAGTTTGTCGATCCACACGCCCAGCCCGAAGCAAACGCCGACCCCGACGAGCGAGAGCCGCAAATTGCGCGGCACGAACACCGCCCATGAAAGCCATGTGGACGTGCGGTAATTGCGCGCGACGATGACCGTAAACCCAAGCAGCAGCGCCGTATGACCGATGACGAAACCGCCCAATAGGCCTGTCAGGCCAAACCGTCCCAGCAGTACGGCGCAGACGACGCTCAGACTGTAGCCCGCACAGAACACGCCGAGAATTGCCCGGTACTGCTTGACGCTCGTCAGAAACAGCACCACGATCCAGAGGTTGCCCAGCAACACGAAACCGATCCACATCAGCCAGCGATAGGTCAATGGCTGTTCGGCGAAAAGCGTTTGCGACAGCAAAAGGCCCATGCCGCCGAGCACGACCGTCGTCACCAGCGACACGGCGTTGAAAGACGGCATCACCGCCTGCGGCTCTCCGGCGAAGAGCCGGTCGCTAAGGTAACGCGTGAAAGCGAGCTGGATCAGCCCGGTCACGATCACGCTCGACGCGATCAGGTACGTCACCGATACCTGAAACTGCGTGAGGACGATCTGCGGATGCACTTGCGCAAGACTCATCAACCCGACCAGCATCACCCCGACCATCGACAGCACCAGCGGCCCCGCACTGATGATCCCGGCGTAGCTGTAAGCCGCGAACGTGCCCGACAGCGTATCGCGGCGCAGCAGACGCCGAAGTTCGAACCCGATCCCGGCCATCAGCGCTCGCCTCCCGGCAGGGGCCGTGTCCCGCCGTCGTCCATCCAGCGTCGGTACAGCGTGCGATAAGCATCGCGAACGGTGTCGAGACGATAGTGCCGTTCGACGCGCGCGATACCGGCAACGCTTGCGGCCTGCCAGGCCGATGGCTCCATCACGTCGACGATGGCGGCGGCCAGCGCTTCGGGGTCGGCCATCGGCACAATGCGCCCCGACCGCCCGAGCGCGCGGTCTTCCGGATCGCCGCCTTCGATCAGTTGACGGCATGCGCCGACGTCCGTCGCCACCACCGGCACCCCGGCGGCCGCCGCTTCGAGCATCACCAGCGGTAACGCCTCGGACACCGACGACAGCGCCAGCACGCCGATCTGCGGCAACACGGACTCGACCGCTCGGTAGCCCATGAACCTCACCTGACACTCCATCCCCAGACTCGCCGCGAGGTCGCGGCACTCCTGTGCATACGCACGGTCTTCGGTGTCCGGACCGACGATCCAGCCCTGCATGTCGGGCCGTGCGCGATAAGCGATGAAGAGCGCGCGCAGGAAGGTCTTGATGTCCTTGACCGGGACCACGCGCCCGATCAGCGCAACGACGGGCGGGATGTCGTCGTGTGCGACGCTCCCCACACCTTTGACGCGTTTGTCCCGAAGCGTCGCAAAGCGTGCAATGTCGACCCCATTGGCGATGCAGCGCGTCTTGTGCGCAGACGCGCCATCGCCGATTTGTCGCAGCCGGCTGCCCTCGTATAGCGACACGATCTCGTTGGACGTGTCATAGCAAACCTGCCCGATGGCTTCGAAGAACCGCATCCAGAGACTTTGGAAGTAGCCCACACGCGAGATATCGCGCTCGAATGGCCCTCGGTTGTCCCGCAGCCACTCGCTTTGCAGCAGGTCGAGCTTGCGTTCCTTCGTGTAGCTGCCGTGCTCGGTCACCAGCAATGCGCGCCCGTTCGTCATGCGCAACATTGCGCCGAGCAACCCCGCGTAGCCCGTCGACACCGTGTGATACATGCGCGCAGGCGGCAAAGCGCCGGCGATGCGTGCGAGTTGCCAGATCGGACGATGCATCGCGCGAATCGTCCAGAAGTAGTCCGTGAACGACGGATCATGGCAAAACCTTTCATAGCGCTCGGTGATGAATTCCCAGGACCGCTCGCTGTGCAGGAACGCCGAGGACGACAGCGGCTGGCCGTCGCGCAGCAGCGCAAGGAGGTGCGCAAGCATGCTGCGCAGACCATCGACTTTCATGTACCCCGCCAAGTCCGCCACGTCCGCCATCCCTGCGTCACCCGCTCTGCCCGACCGGCTCTCGTACCGCTGACGAAACAGATCGTGCATCCGGGCGATGTGGGCAAAGGCTTCGGCGTCGCCTGCGCTTTTCCGGTATGCAGTGCGGGCGCCGTCCACGTCTGTCTGCGTCGCTGACGACGCGTCGGTCTCGTACAGGTAATGCGCTTCGAAATGCGTGACGTTCGCGGGCATCGGGTAAACCGGTGCACCGTAATCCGCGCGGCGGCTGCCGATGAACACGACGCAGAACGTCAGGTCGGGACACGCCCGGATTAGCTGATCGACCCACGACGACACGCCGCCACGCACGTACGGAAAGGTGCCTTCGAGCAAAAGCGCAACGTCTGCCATCGCGGGCGTCGTAGTGATGTCTGCCCCTGTTCGGGACGACGGGGACGACGGATCGGGCGTCGCGTGGAACGTTGACGAAGCCATGGGATTCAGCGCGTCCAGAAACGCACGGCGGGCTGAACGACCGGGGAGGCCGTGACATTGGACACGCCTTTCGCCCCGGTCACACCGGCGCCCAGACCGCCGAGCAACAGCGAAACGCGGTCATAGCGACGGCGCTGGAACGCGGCTTCCGCCAGCCACGGCAACAGGCGCTCGGTCGGAAAGCTGTGGAACTGCGCCTGACGCAAATGCATTTCGGCCACGTCGGGGTTCTGGCGCATCAGCGCACAGCGGCCCAGCAGATACCACATGGACGCATCGTCTTCGTGCTGCTCAAGTGCGTCGCGGGCGAACTTCTCCACGCGCTCAAGCGTGAAACGCAGGACCTCGCCGCGCACCAGGTTTTGGTAAATCAGTTCCCAGTAGAGTTGCGCGAGACAGACGCAGGCGTGTGCGCGCTCATCGTCGTCCCCGGCCGCCTCGTGCCGATCGCGCATCGCGAAGATCTGCTGCATGATCCGCTTCTCCATTCCGTCGAGAATGCCGTACGCGAGCAGGCGCACCTCCTCCACCGGGTCCGCCAGCAAGTCGCGCGCAATCTCGCTCGTGACCCGCGAGGGCAATGCCTGCACGGGGTCAGCGCGGCAACGCGGTCGTCCCGCTCGCCCTGCACGTTACGCAACCGGGCGCGCAAACGCATGCCCTCACCGTGCCGCACGCGCGCGACCAGATGCGAGACGAACCCCGGTGACTCGACGCTGCCCGCCGACAGCGACTCGCGCGGCGGCGGGAAGAGATACCCCATCAGCAGCACGCTCATTACGACAACCATGCCCGCTACCGGCAGGAAAAAGGTCGCCAGCGCGATATGTCCGAACACCCCACGACGATCGCGATAGCTTGCGGGCAGCGCGCACGTCACGAACCCGCCGGCAAGCAGGGCTGCGATCGCTTGCCATGCCAGCACGGCGGGCATGGCATCGGGAACACGGCCAGTGGTGGCGGGCGCAATGAGCGGTGTGTCCCACGTTGCCGATGCCAAAACGAGCCGCAGCACGTGCCACTGCGCCGCAACGGCGAGCACTGCCAGCACCAGCGTCAGCGTCCACCGAATGACCCGCACGACGCGCGTCGCCCCCCGTTGCCGGCGTCGCCAGACCGCTCTCGCGCGACCACTTGTCGAATGGCGCTCAGACATGATCGGTGCAGCGCTCCATTAGCTTGAGCAGGCCGTCGCCCGGAGCGTCGGCGTCGACGTGCGCGGTGTGCACGGCAATATGGCCGCTCTGAAAATCGACGTCGTACTGCTGACGCAGCAATGTCTCCACACGCATCAAATAACCGTCGATGCCGTGCTCGTCCGTGATGGGCATGAGTGCGATGACGATTTGCCGGCGCGGTGTGCCGATCGTCCACATGGCGTCGAGTGCCCGGCGCTGGCGCGCCGTCTGCTCGAACAACGAGTCGCCTCGTGCGCCACGCGGAAACGCCAACGCGACCAGCGACGACTCGATGCCGCTCGCGCGCTTGAGGCGCGAGAGCCGTCCGAGTTCAAGTGCGAAGTCATACGGGGCTTGTGGCACCCACGCTCTGACGCTCGCTACGAGCGGCTGATGCGCGACGCCGTCGGCGTAGTACGCGAGCAGCACCAGCAACAGTTGCAGGTTGTCGTGATTGAGCGCGAGGAACGGCATGCGTCGCACGATCAGTACGCTCGTCAGCGCCCCCTCGGCGTCAATCAGTGGCACACAGGCCAGATAGAGGCTGCTGCCGCTGGCGGCATCATCGGCCTTCACGTGAGCCAGCGCGCCTTCGCTCAGACAGTGCCGCACCAATGGGTCGTCGACGTCCGGCTCGAACCCTTCCCCGACCCGCGCGATGGGCGTCGTCGTCAGTTCGCCTGCACGCACCGGAAACAAGGCGGCAACTTCGATCTGGCACGTCAGCGCAGCGAATTCGAGCATCGGTTGTGCGTTGGGCAGACCGCCGGGCGCACCATGCACGTCCGCCGAACGCCGTACGGTGAGGTCGCGCAGACGCGTCAATGCATCGCGCAATGTGACGGGGCGCGCAAGCAGATCACGCTCAAGACGCTCATGCGACACGCGCAGCAAATAGTGGTTGTGGGTAATCGCGACGAGGCGGTCGCTGTAGTAAGCGTTGATGCCCTGCGATCTCAGCGCGCGATGGGACCAGATGTCACAGAAGTGACCGGCGACGAGCGCCATCGTCATGCCGCCCGCAAAGTGCGCCATCGGAAACGGCGCGCCGGAAGGAGCGCACAGGACATGCCACGCCGCCATGAGCATGGCACCGCTCGCTGCCCCGGCCAGCGAGCCGTAGCGCAAGGCGCCAATAAGCGAAATGAGCCAGAGCCACGGGAATTGCGTGGCGAGCAACAAGGGATCGTCAGGACGCAGCCGCCAGGCTACAAGCACCGCGATCAGCGTGGCGATCAAAACCTCCAGCAGCGCAAAGGGACGCGCCATGGCCGGTGCAACCCGGCGCCCCCAGCGTCCCAGATTTCCAAGCGGTTGCGATCGGCGTATGCGCGTCGTCAATGACGTTGGCGGCGGTGATGGCGTCGATGCGCCGGAAGCCGAAGAAGCGGAAGGAGATGACGAAGCACCGGCGCGATGGGCGCTCGCCGATTCGGCATCGGTATGCATGATTCCCCGTTATCAGAAAGCGCCCTGCCCGGCCTTTTCATTCATGCCTGGGTCATGGGCCACGGATCGACAGTTCCTGTGAAAGACCCGTCGCTCCCGTCCCGCGAATCTTGCGCACCGGGACGGCCTTTGACTGCTGATCCGAACTGATCTCGTATGTTTGATGGAGAGGCACTGTACACACGCGTAGTCCTACTTTCGTCCCCATTTTGGCTCGCCGCCAACCCGCATGGATGCTCAGGACACCGACGCAAGCGACCCGCTTACCGGGGTTCGCCGTCGAACGAAAACGGCCCCGCATGCGGACCGACGTAAGCGAGATGCGTACGCACGCCCGCGCCCGGTTGCCATAGGTGCATGGCGAAGCCCGGCGGCTCAAGCGTGACCGATCCCGGTGCTCCCGCAGCCAGCCCGAGCGTGATCTGATGCGCGGTCGACACACACGTGCTCGCCATGATCCCCGGTGCGCCTTCCACACTCGCATGAATGCTGCGATGTAAATGTCCGCAGATCACTCGCTCGATGTGACGATGCTGCGATACCACCTGCGCAAACCCTGCACGCCCTGCCGCCGAGAGGCCGTAGCCGTCCATGAACTCGATGCCCGTATCGAACGGCGGATGGTGCATCGCGATGATCGTCGGGCGTCCCTCGCAGGCGTGGAGCTGCGCGTCGAGCCATGCGAGTCGCGCTTCGCACAAATGGCCACCCGCGCTCGGCGGGTCTTGCGTATCGAGGGTCAACACCGTGAGCGGGCCGAGATCGGCGCGGTATTGCACGAACGTGTCGTTCGTATGCAAATAGGCGTGTTCCGGAAAAGCGTCGCGCAGCCCTTCGCGGTGATCGTGATTGCCGACCCCCAGGTAGAGCGGTATTTCGAGGTCCGCCAGGCACGCGCGAAGTACTTCGTATTCCGATAGATGCGGTGTGTCGATCAGATCGCCCGTCGCGATGACGGCGTCAGGCCGTGGCGTCCAGCGATTGATGGTGGCGATCGCATTGCGCAAGGCGCGCGCGGTGTCGACGCGTCCGCAGGCGAGCATGCCGGGACGCGTGATGTGGAGGTCGGTGATCTGGCAGAGCAGCATGAAACGGTTCCTCAATGTCGATTTGCGGCGTCACGCTAGCCATCGTAAATGACACCCGAATGACCAACCAAAAGACGCCCGTCCGCGCAAGCCCTAAAACGCTAGGGAAACTCCCAAAGCCCGCCCAGCAAGGGATTGCGCGGAGGCATGACCGGAGATGCCCGCAGATACCGGGGTTTTGCCACCAAGAACAAGAAAGTACGCGGCATTGCGCAACAAAATCGCCGCAAACCGTTGTCAGGACTGGCCCACAGCCCGCCGAAGGCTCTATAATGCGGCTGCCCGGCCAGTGCCGGCGCCCTCACGATGCGTGACGAAACCGGTCTTCGGATCAGGTTCGCGTGACGTGCCGCGAAGGCGACAATCTGGCGTGTGCCGCGTGCCTTATGGCGCGGATACAACACCGACACTCGTCAAATGGCGAAAGTGTTAGAGTTGTCGCCGGTATTCACCACCTCTCAAGGGAAACACTCACATGAACAAACAGGAACTGATCGACGCCGTCGCTGGTGTTACGGGTGCAAGCAAGGCTCAAACTGGCGAAACCATCGACGCTCTGCTCGAGACCGTCAAGAAGGCTGTCGCCAAGGGTGACTCGGTTCAGTTGATCGGCTTCGGCTCGTTCGGTTCGGGCAAGCGCGCTGCGCGTACCGGCCGCAACCCGAAGACTGGCGAAGCGATCAAGATCCCGGCAGCCAAGACCGTGAAGTTCACGGCTGGCAAGGCGTTCAAGGACGCTGTGAACAAGAAGTAAAACCAGTTGCGCGCAGGCCGGCCTCCGTGCCGGCCTATCTTTTTTGCTCGCATCCGGCCCTCGGTTTCAACAGGATCCCTGCGGGATTCCGCGTCTGAATTCCGATGCGCCATGCGCAGCAACGAGAAAGCGTCACGTCATCCTCTCGCGAGGTCCACGACTGATGTGACGTTGCGTGCCTCGCGGGTGGCCTGTGCCCCGCCCTGCGGAAAGCAGGCGCCCGCGACAAAGCGCTGCACCCGTTTTGCCGCGTCATACGCTCCGGCAACTATGCTATGTTGCGTAACATGACACGCGCGCCGTTGGCGGCTTCCGCCACCTCTTCCGAAGTTTTCTCCGCTGCCGGCGCTCGTCAGGCAGAGGAAATCGCGCTGCCGTCGTCTGCCCAAATGCGGCGTATGTCGGCGTCTCGTCTGCTGGTCATGCACGCGGCGTCTGCGTTGGCGCAATGGCCCGCGCTGACCGATGCGGGAGAATACGTGGCCCACATCGACGCCATTCCTCCTGAAGCCGTTCATCAGTTGCGTATCGCGACGCGTCGTCTTCGTGCGCTGATCGACATCTACTCGCCGTGGCTCAAACCGCGCTGGCACCGCGAACTCGTCGCCGAACTGCGTTGGCTCGGGCATTCGATGGGCCCCGCGCGCGACGCGGACGTTTTGACCACCGAGACACTTCCGGCGTTACGCCTCGAATATCCGGAAGTCGACTGGATTGCCGTCGATGCGCATCTGTCGAAGGTTCGCAGCGACGCCCGCGCGCAAGCCGCCGCCGCGCTGACCAGCGACCGCCAGCGCGCGTTGCATGGACTGCTGCGCGATGCCTTTGGCGTCCAGGACAACGGTACGACCGATGCGCGTGCGGCCAAAGCCCTGCGACGTCCGTCGCGTACGCCCGGCAAGCGGCCACGCGCCCTGGCGAAACACGCGCACAACGTGCTTCGCGAACGATACATTGAGTTATTTCCTGATTGTCGCCAGTTGGCCATGCTCGATACCGAGCAGTTGCACGCGTTGCGTGTGAAGATCAAGAAGGCGCGTTACAGCGCCGAGGCGCTCACGCCGTGGCTACGGAAATCGTTTCGCTCGCCGTATCACGAAACATTGCGCACCGCGCAAACGTTGCTCGGGCATATCAACGACGCTGCGCTCGCGCAGCGGGCGCTTGAGGATATGCTCATCTCGATGGAACATCGCGAGACGCTGACGGGACGCCTCGACGCGATCATCGTCAACGCTACCAGCCGCGCCGCGCACGCGCTATGCCAATTGCCCGATGCCCATCGCCTTGAGCGCGGCATGCGCCGCGCTTAGGCATCGGGCAAGCGAACGTCACACGACTCAAACGACCCGGGTACGAAGCAGGCGCATGCCGTTGGCGATCACCAGCAGGCTCGCACCCACATCCGCAAACACCGCCATCCACAGCGATGCCAGGCCCATTACCGCGAGTGCGAAAAACACGGCCTTGATCCCGAGGGCGACAGCGATGTTTTGCTTAAGTACCGTCGCCGAGCGTTGCGAAAGCGCCAGAAAGGCTGGCAATTTGCGCAAATCGTCGTCCATCAGCGTGACGTCGGCGGTCTCGAGCGCGCTGTCCGTGCCCGTCACCCCCATCGCGAAGCCGACGTCGGCCGCGGCCAGCGCGGGCGCATCGTTGATGCCATCGCCCACCATCCCTACGTGCCCGTACTTTTCGCGCAGCGACGACACGGCTTGCCACTTGTCTTCCGGCAGCATTTCGGCGCGCACATCGCTCACACCCGATTGCTCACCGATGACCTGAGCAGTGGCTCGGTTGTCGCCCGTCAGCATGACGGTGCGTACGCCCATTTTCGTCAACCGGGCAATGGCCTCACGACTTTCCTCACGCAGCGTGTCGGCCACCGCCAGCACTGCCAGCGCCTGCGTTTCGCTTGCCAGCACGATAGCGGTGCGCGCCTGCGCTTCGAGACGCGTCAGCTCGGCTTCCACCTCGGCACTGCACACGCCCAGCGATTCGATCAGACGATGGTTTCCGAGGAAGTAGAGCGTTTCGCCGATGCGTCCCTTCACGCCCATGCCCACCAGCGCTTCGAAATCGGTGACGGACGGCAACGCCCCAAGCCCCGCCTGCGCATGACCGTCGACAACAGCGCGAGCGATCGGGTGAGTCGTCTGGGCGTCGAGTGCGGCAGCGAGCGTCAGCGCATCGTCGCGAGAGGTGCCGCGTAATGGCACGACATCGGTCAGGCGCGGTTCGCCTCGCGTGAGCGTGCCGGTCTTGTCGAGCGCGACGGCACGGATCAGGCGTCCGCTCTCCAGAAATGCCCCGCCCTTGATCAGAATCCCGGCGCGCGCCGCAGCGGTCAGCCCGCTCACGACGGTGACCGGCGTGGAAATCACCAGCGCGCAGGGGCATGCGATGACCAGCATCACGAGCGCCTTGTAGATCCACGGCGACCAGGCCAATCCAAACACCAGCGGCGGCACAATCGCGACCAGCAGCGCGCAAAGCACCACGACCGGCGTGTAAATGCGTGAGAACTTGTCGACGAAGCGTTGCGTCGGCGAGCGTTGCTGCTGAGCCGTCTCGACAATGCGCACGATGCGCGCGAGCGTCGTATCGCGAGGGGCGACCGTCGTGCGATACACGATCAGACCGCTTTCGTTGATGCTGCCTGCGAAGACGTCGTCTCCAACCGTCTTGTCGACGGGCACGCTCTCACCGGTAATCGACGCTTGATTCAGTGCCGAGGCCCCCTCCTCGATCACGCCGTCGATGGCAATGCGCTCGCCCGGACGCGCGCGCACCCGCGCCCCCACGACAAGCGTTGCAGCAGGGACGTCTGCCCAGGTGCCATCGGCCTGCTGCACCGACGCCTGATCCGGCGCGAGACGCATCAAAGCCTCGACGGCGCGACGCGCCCGGGTCAGCGATGCCGCCTCGAGCTTTTCGGACAACGCAAACAGCACGATCACCATGGCGGCTTCGGGCCACTGACCGATGAACATCGCGCCGATCACGGCAAGCGACATCAGGAAGTGAATGTTCAGCGTGAAGTGTCGCAGCGCGATCCAGCCCTTCTTGAGGGTCGGCAAGCCGCACGCAAGGATGGCGGCGACAACCATGCCCCCCACCCACAGGCTGTGCTCGGGCACGCCGGACCAGACAGCGACCTCGCTCGCCGCAGCCAGCACACCACCGGCTATGAGCCGGGCGGCGTCGTTTGCCCGGTTGGCGGGCGGCGGTGCGGCTGCACCAGCGTTCTCGCCGGACAGCAGCACCGGCGTCATCCCCAGTTTGCGCAGGGTGTCCGCCACGGCGTCGCGCTCACCGGCGATGTCGGACGCCGACGCGCGCTTGTCGAAAACGACCGTCAGTTCACGCTTGAGCAGGTTGAAATACAACGTCTCGACACCGGGACGACGCTCAAGCTGGTCGCGAATCAGACGCTCCTCCGTGGGACAGTCCATCTGATCGATGCGAAAGCGCGCTTGCGGGGCATCCGTCGTGGGGGCCGGTGCCGACGGCGCAACACTCCCGCCGCCGGCACAGCACGACGCTTCGTCATGCGTATGGGCGGCGGTTACGCCATGGCTGCCGGGGTCATGGTCATGGTCATGGTCATGGTCGTGGTCGTGGTCGTGGTCGCGGTCGTGAGCATGACCGTCGTGACAATGGCCGTGATCTTGGGCATGCCGATGCGCCTGTGGTGGCGTCGCCCGTTCATGCGAATGCCCGTGACAGGTCTCGTGATCATGCCCTTGTGCCGGACCATTTCCATGGCCGGGCATCTCCCGATCCGCCGTCGCCGTAGTCTTCAGACCCGCCGAACGGGCCGAACGGGCCGAATGGGCCGAATGGGCCGATTCCGAAGCGTCAGTCATGTGAACTCCTGGTTACATGATTCGTGTTACCCTTCATTCAAAACCCTGTAGTGACTACGGAGTCAAGCATGAAAATCGGAGAATTGGCCCGGGCGGCGGGCACCGATGTTGAAACCATCCGCTATTACGAGCGCGCCGGCCTGCTACCGTCGCCGCCGCGAACCGACGCGGGTTATCGCACCTACGGCGACGAACACCTGGAAGCCCTGCGCTTCATTCGTCACTGCCGTTCGCTCGACATGCCACTCGCCGATGCCAAACGACTCGGCGAACTGGCGCACGACACCCACGTGACGTGTGAAGACGCCAACCAACTGATCGAGGCACATCTGGCACGTGTGCATTCACGCATCCACGAATTGCAGGCGCTCGAGCAGCAGCTTCTGCATCTGCAAGCGCAATGCCGCAGCCGTCATGAGACGAGCGACTGCGGCATCTTGCGCGCACTCATGCAAGGCGCACAGGGTGAAGCTTGCCCTTGTCACAACGAGACGGAACCCATCGAGGTCGCGTGCGAGCACGACCACAATCACGATCACGCGTAAATCGCCAACGTTCCCGCTTCTTTTCGCGTCGCATACCTGGCGACCCAAACCCATTCTTCACGTTACACAAACGTTCCCGGGCATCACATACGTGATCTCCGCGCAGACGTCCGCCGTTCGCTGCGGCGCTCTGCGCGGCCACCGTCGCACAAGACAAATCGTATCGCATGACATGCGCGTCACGATCTGCGGTCGAGCAAACGCAGCGACTTCACGCCGATGGCACACGCCCTACACGTTTCACAATTGATAAAAACGTAAAAATTGTGAGAAATCGGCCTGTTTCCCGCGAATTAAGGGACAAGTGAACGTAGAATGTCCCGCACGTTTTGCGACTGCCTTACATCGCACGTTACGCATCGCTCCGGATACGCATCGATATGTCGTAATCCGTTTCAATTTTGATCACTTGTCGGAGACCTTATGTCCAGCGATGTATCCGCGACGCCAGCACCCGCGACGGAGAGCAACGCCGACATCGTCATCATGGGTGCGGGGGCGGCCGGCATTTCGGTCGCCGCAAGCCTGCGCCGCCGCCGTCCGACGCTCTCGATCACGATCGTAGATCCGGCCGACACGCATTACTATCAGCCCGCCTGGACGCTCGTCGGTGCCGGTGAATTCGATGCGGCCCGCACCGCTCGCCCGATGTCGAGCGTGATTCCCGAAGGCGTGAACTGGATCCAGGCCGCGGTCACGGCATTCGCACCGGAGCGCCAGCAAGTGCTGCTCTCGGACGGGCGTCGCCTCGGCTACCGCTTCCTCATTGTGGCCCCCGGGCTGCAATTGAATTGGGAAGCCATCGACGGCTTGAGCGAAACGCTCGGTCGCAATGGCGTGACCTCCAATTACCGCTTAGATCTCGCGCCGTACACGTGGTCGCTGGTTCGCGAATTCAAGGGCGGCAATGCCCTGTTCACGCAACCGCCGATGCCCATCAAGTGCGCGGGCGCGCCGCAAAAAGCCATGTATCTCTCAGCCGATACGTGGCGTCAACGCGGTCTGCTGGACAAGACGAAGATCGAGTTTCATCTTGTGGCGCCCGCCCTGTTCGGCGTCAAAGACTACATCCCGGCGCTGATGGAGTACGTCCGGCGCTATCGCATCTCGCTCAATCACCTCTCGCATCTGCGTGCGGTGGACGGTGAGCGCCGTGTGGCGCGTTTCGAGATTTTCGATGCCGACGGGCAATCGCGGTTTGTCGACAAGCCCTTCGATCTGCTGCACGTCGTGCCGCCGCAAAGCGCGCCGGACGTCTTGCGGGCGAGTCCGCTGGCCGACGCCGCCGGCTGGTGTGAAGTCGTCCCGGAGACGCTGCGCCACGCGCGCTACGCCAACGTCTTCGGTCTCGGCGACGCGATCTCGGCGCCCAACGCCAAAACCGCCGCCGCCGCGCGCAAGCAGGCCGTTGTCGTCGCCGAGAACTTGCTCGCTTCGATGGACGGCCGTCCCCTCTCGCTGCATTACGACGGCTACGGGGCTTGTCCGCTGACCGTGGAGCACGGCAAGATTGTGCTTGCGGAATTCGGCTATGGCGGGAAACTTCTCCCTACATTCCCTATCGACGGTACGCATGCGAACCGCTTTGCATGGGTGCTGAAAAAATACGTGCTGCCAAAGGTTTATTGGGACTTCATGCTTCGGGGCCGCGAATGGCTCGCACGCCCACGCTGAGCTGACCGTAGGTGAAACCCGCACTCAATTTTCAAATTTGGGTGCCGTTAAAGGTCAAAGGACCCGGTCTCGCGATCGGGAACGAGCTTCTAGTCGGGCCACGCCTTGCGCGCGGTCTGCCGCAACGCGAGGGAAGCGGCGCACCGGTCTGCACGCTTCGCCCCTCGCATGACGGCCGACACATTTACGCGTCTTATGCAGAACATGATTCAAGGGTTTTCTGGCGGCACGACCTGTTCGACGCGTGGGCTTTTCCTGCTGGATGGCCTCGCCAGCATTGAACGCGCCGGTGACAATCGCTCAACCGTTCAGGCGATGTTTGCCTGCCTGCCGAGATGAACGATACGAACGCGCTGCGACGGCAAGTCGTCCTCGCCGATTTGCTGCTGGATCGCCAGCGGCTTTTGCGCGCCCTCAGTCTTGAGCTGAGGACCCCCAGTCCGCCCAATAGTCACAGCGCGCTGGTCGTGCTGCACGTGGGCCGGGGCCAGCGTACGGCGTCCAGCCAACAGGCCATCTCCGACGCGGATCTGCTCGCGACGGTGGCATTTCGCATCGGCTCGCGTATTCGACGCCGCGACCTCATCGGCCGCGTTTCGGATCAGCAGGTCGCGATCCTGCTACGCGACCTGAGCAGCCGCGAGGCCGCCGTACAGATCACGCGCCGCTTCATTCGGGCTGGCGAATCGCCAGTGCCCTGCGGTAACGGGCTGCTCTATCCGATTGTCTCGGCGGGCATCACGCATCTGCCGCAGGTGCCCGTGTGGCCGGCCACCTTGCTGGAACATACGTCCGACGTCGCCGATCAGGCCATTCGCGAGAGCGCGTCGCGCTTTCTCGTCACCGAAGCCCCGGCCGCGCCGACCGAGGGCATTGCCCCGCCGGACGACGCAGGCAACGAGCATTACTGGCGCGGCGCCATCGGACGCGCGCTGTCGGACTCGGAATTCCGCCTGCACTATCAGCCGCAGATAGACATGCGCACGCACCGGCTGACGGGCCTCGAAGCCCTGATCCGCTGGCAACGGGACGACGAGCTCATCATGCCGGGTGAGTTCATCCCGGCGGCCGAGCGTTGCGACGTCATCGGCCCCATCGGCGACTGGACACTGCACGAAGCCTGCCGTCAGCTCGACAAGTGGCATACGGACGGTGAAGAGTACCCTCGCGTGGCCGTGAATCTCTCCGCTCAGCAAATGCGTGTGCAGACGCTGGAGACGGTTCGCTACGCCCTCAAACACCACCGCGTGCCGCCGGACAAGCTGGAGATCGAGATCACCGAGTCCTCGCTAATCTCGCATCTCGACGAAGCCGCCACGCTGATGAACGAACTCGTCGCGATGGGCGTGCGCTTGTCGCTCGACGATTTCGGCACGGGCTATTCGAGCTTCGTACGACTCAAACGCTGGCCATTCGGCACGGTCAAGATCGACTATCAGTTCGTGGCCGGGGTGCTGCTCGGCGGCTACGATACCGAACTGATCCGCGCGATCATCGCCATCGCCCGCAAGCTCGAAATCGAAACGGTGGCCGAAGGCGTGGAGACCAGTGCGCAACGCGATGCGCTTGCATCGCTGGGCTGTCACGCGTGGCAGGGGTATCATTGCACGCGTCCCTTACCGCCCGGGCATATCGAAACGTTCATTCGAGACTGGCACGGGCGCCTGTAAACGCGTCAGCAACCGCCTTTGCCGTTGGTCAACGCTCCTCTCTCCCGTCGACATGCCGCTTCCGCCTTTCTGTGCGGCGTCGTCGTCCTGCTGTGTGTCCTGATCGCCTGGGGTCTGGCGCGCTTCGCTGCCGATCAACTCGTAGCGAATCGCGCCGCGCGCCTGCTTTACGAGGAGCGCAGCATCGCCACGCGGCTGGCGCACGGCACCGTTCATACGGTCGATCAGGACCTGATACTCATTCGCGGCATCCCGCAGGTCCTCGCGCAGATCGGGCAGATCCAGTCCGCAGCAAACACGATAGCCACCCATCCGCTAACGGGCGTTCCGCAGGACAAAGCGCGCCAGATGTTGCTGGCAAATCCCGTGCTGAAGCCCGTCAATGAGCTGCTGCGCGCCGCGCAACTGTACTTCGGCGCGGATCTTGTCTGGTTGGGCGCGCCCGACGGCATCACCATTGCGTCCAGCGATTTCAATACCACGAACCCGCTGATCGGCGACCGCTACGGCGACCGCGACTACTTCAACACGGCGGTGCTGGGTGGCGCGGGGCAGCAATACGTCACCGGACGCAAGACCGGCATGCCCGGCATGTACTTCACCGCGCCGGTCTATCACGACGGCATTCTGGTCGGCGTCCTTGTCGTCAAGCTCGGCATTCGCCGGTTGTCGCACTGGGTCGACAGCGGCGCTTCGTTTATCACGGATAAGAATGGCGTGATCGTGCTCGCCAACGACCCGACCTTTACCGGGCTGGCAGTGCCGGGTGCGGCGGTGTTCAACCTCACGCGCCGAGAGCGCCGTCATCTGTATTTGCAGGAAGACTTCACTGTCGTGCCCATCGAAAACTACGATCTGACGCCCGGCACGCCCAACTTCCTGCAAATGGGGCCGGACGACGAGGACAACAAACACCGTGCGCGGCTGGTGCGCGTACGCCCTGACAATCAGCCCTATTTGCTGGATGTCGAACCGTCCTCGGACGGCGACATGGTGATTTACACCATGAGCGAAGCGCCAACGCTCGGCAGTCTCTCGATAGAGCGACGCCGCTATGCCTCACTGGTATTCGCTTTGCTGCTCATCTCGGCTGGCGCGCTCTACCTGCTCGTGCGTTACCTGCGCCGCGAAAAGCTCCAGTTGACGGACACGCTGGCAAAAAATGCAGCCCTCGAACACGAAGTGAAGTACGACGCACTGACCGGCGCGCTCTCACGCGGACACTTCCTCAAGCGCCTGCGTGTCGGCGTCATGCAAGCGGCTTCGGCGGACGTGCCGACCAGTGTCATCCTCGTCGACCTGGACCATTTCAAGCAGATCAACGACACGTGGGGACATGCGCTGGGCGATACGGTATTGGCCACCTTTGTCCGGCTTTGTCACGAATCGTTACGCGAAGATGACATCTGCGGTCGTTTGGGGGGCGAAGAATTCGCTATTATCCTGAGTGGCGCCACGGAAGCACGGGCGTTCGACGCCGCTGAACGGCTGCGCGACGCCGTTCGCGAAGCACGCATCAACGTCGACGGTCGATCACTTAAGTTCACGATAAGTGCCGGCGTAGCCCAATGGCACGCGGGTGACGACGACAATGCCTGGCTGCAACGTGCCGACGCAGCGCTGTACCTTGCCAAATCGCGCGGACGCGATCGCTGCGCCCGCGAATCCGACCTACGGGTACTCACCCGAGGCGGGACTTAACCGGCTTCAGGCATCCCGGCCTGAAGTCGCCAACTCAGACCGGACCGATGCTCAAGACGAATCTCGCCACATTCGCCCCATCGCCGCTTCGCGCCATTCAGGTCGGTGCGGCCGCTCTCTGCCTGGCCCTGAGTAGCGCCGCACATGCGGATCTCTCGCTACTGCAACCGCCGCGCGCCCTCGCGGGAGGCGCGCCATTGCAGCTCATGCTGTTGGCCACACAGGATTCGCCAGGCCGCAAGACCGTCCAGTTGCCGGAGGAAATCGTCGTTCGCATCTCTAACGACGACTTCAAACCGACGCTACTGCATCTGAAGCGCGCGGCCATCGTCCCCACTCAGCTCACGCTGTCCAACGGACAGTTCCGCCGCGTCCCTTATTCAGCAGTCCTGCCCAAAGAGTTACGCGGGTCCGTACGCATCGAGCCGGTCGACTGGGACGCCTCGATCACCACAGTGGTGCTCGATCGCGCCGCGCCCGCCGAGCCGATGGTCGCCGCTGCGCCGATCCCAGCAGAAAGCGGCACGGCCCCCGGGACTGGCAACCGCACCGCAGCCCTCCCGTCTGGCGCAGTTGCGGCGGCACCGGCTGCCACGTCGTCAGAGGCCATTGCCCCGACAGCGGACACCGAGTTTGCCCGCATTTCGTCGCACGAGCCGATGTACATCGCGTTTGGCAAGAATGGCGACGCGAACGCACGCTTTCAGCTCAGCTTCAAGTTACACATCCTGAAACCCGACAATCCCTCGTCGAAGTCCTTCCTCGACAATCTGTACTTCGGCTACACCCAGTTGTCGATTTGGGATCTGGAAGCCGAGTCCGCGCCGTTCCGCGACTCGAATTACCGTCCGAGCTTCTTCTATTACGTTCCCGACACCGGCGTGCGGGCTGGCTGGTTCTCGTCGCTGGGTATCGCCGCCGGTATCGAGCATGAGTCCAACGGCAAAGCGGGTGACGACTCGCGCAGCATCAACACCGTCTTCGTCAAACCGATCCTCACGTTCGGTAATCCATCGGAGTATCACTGGACGATCGCGCCGAAGCTCTATGCCTATCTGGAGAAGAAGGACAACTCCGACATTCAGGACTATCGCGGCTACATGGACCTGCTCGTGTTGTGGGGCAAGCCCAATGGCTGGCAGATCGGCGCGACGCTTCGCAAGGGCATGAAGCGTAACTACGGTAGCGTAGATGTGCAGGTCACCTATCCGCTCGGCAAGCTGATTCCGGGCACCGGTGGCTACATCTGGCTCGGTTACTTCACTGGCTACGGCGAAGACATGCTCGACTACAATCGCCACTCGCCGTCGCAGGTGCGCATTGGCTACAGCGTGTTCCGTTGGTGAGGCATCACAACACCAGCACGAGGGCACCGGCGACGATCAACGCGCCGCCGAGTGCCTCCTTAAGCGAGAACGGCTCGCCTAGCACCACCCACCCGATCAGCATGGCCATCGCCACGCTGAGCTTGTCGAGCGGCGCGACGCCCGACACCGGCCCCAGTTGCAACGCCCGGAAGTAACAGAGCCACGACAGCCCCGTGGCGACCCCCGACAGAACGAGGAAGGCCCACGTGTTGGCGCTCAGGCTTGTCGGCCTTTGCCACTCGCCGCGCGTGCCGACGATAGCCAGCGTCACCCCGAAAATGATGACGGTTCGAATCAACGTGGCCATATTCGAGTTGACCTGAGCCACCCCGAGTTTGCCGAATATCGCAGTCAGCGCAGCGAAAAACGCCGAGCCCAGCGCAAAAAGTTGCCAGCTACGCAGCATAACCATCGTCACCCATGAATACCCTTGCCAACCTGAAACGGGCGCAAATGTCCACCGTCCGCGCCCGCCCGTAGGGGAATCGAAACTGCCCCGGCCATCGATGCGATAATGGCAACATCTTGTGTCACCCCGCCAGACCTGGCCGAATTCTCCCCTATGTCCGAATTGCACGACCGCCCCGACAGCCCTTGCATTGGCGTTTGCTCGACACTTTTCGACGACGTCTGCAAAGGTTGCGGCCGCACCGCCTACGAAGTCTCCAACTGGGTGTTCTTCACCGAGCAGGAGAAGGCGGCGGTGTGGGAGCGCATCATCCGCGAAGGCACGGGGATGCGCTTTTGCGACAGCAGTTCTACGACTTCGCAGACTTGAATTGAAGCGACTTGTATTCCAGGAACTCCTCGAAGCCGTAGACGCCGTTCTCCCGCCCGTGCCCCGACTGCTTGAATCCACCGAACGGGGCCTGTACGTTGAACTCCCCGCCGTTGATGTCGACCTGTCCGGTGCGAATCTGACGCGCCACGCGTACCGCGCGCGCCTCGTCGCCTGACCACACGCCACCGCCCAACCCGTAGATCGAATCGTTGGCGATACGCACTGCGTCGGCTTCGTCCTGGTACGTGATGATCGACAGCACGGGGCCGAAGATCTCTTCCTGCGCTACGGTGGCGTCCGGTGTTACACGCCCCAGCACCGTCGGCTGTACGAAGAAGCCCGCCTCGAAGCCCTCGGGTACCGTATCCCCCCCCGCAATCAACTCTGCACCTTCCGACAAACCCTTGCGGATGTAGGTCTGCACACGCTCGCGTTGCGCAGACGACGCAAGCGGCCCGAGACGCGTGGTTTCCTCGCGCGGGTCGCCCAGCGTAAAACGCGCCACCGCCTCTTTCGCCAACGCTTTGACCTCGTCATAACGCGACGCCGGTACGAGCATGCGCGTGTGTGCAGAACAGGTCTGCCCCGAATTCAGATAGCAGGCGTTGAGCGTTCCTTTAACGGCTGCGGCAAGGTCTGCGTCGTCGAGCACCACCGAGGCCGACTTACCCCCCAACTCCAGCGCAACACGCTTGACGGTCTGCGACGCCACCTCCGACACGCGTTTGCCTGCACGCGTCGATCCGGTGAACGACACCATGTCAACGTCCGGATGCCTTGCAAGCACCTCGCCGACGACCGGCCCGAGCCCCGTCACCAGGTTGAACACGCCCGGCGGCAGTCCAGCCGCTTCGATCACTTCGGCCAGAATGAACGCGTTGAACGGTGCGACTTCCGACGGCTTCAACACCACCGTGCAACCGGCAGCCAGCGCGGGCGCGACCTTGAGGGTGATCTGGTTCAGCGGGTAATTCCACGGCGTGATCGCCCCCACAACACCAACCGGCTCGCGTACCACCAGCGAATTGCCGACGCGCGCCTCGAACTCGAACGATTCGGCCAGCTCGGCGTACTTGTTCCAGTGATACACCGGACCGCCGACCTGAATAGCACGCACGAGTTTGATCGGCATGCCCGTCTCGCCCGTCATGACCTGCGCCAGCTCGTCGGTGCGCGCCTTCAGGCCCGCCGCAATCTCGCGCAGATACCCGGCGCGCTCGGCAGCCGGTGTGGCCGCCCATGCGTCACGCGCATTGCGCGCCGCCGCAATCGCAGCTTCCGTATCCTGCGCCGCACCTTCGGGAATGCGGCCCATGAGCTTCGCGTCGGCCGAATGGAAGACGTCCAGCGCACCGCGCCCGACCGGCGTCACCCACTGTCCGTCGATGAAAAACTTGTCGTACGTCTTCATGCATTGCCTCCTGCTGGCGTTGAGCAACGAATGGCCATTGTAGTCCGCCCTCCGTAAACGCGAACAGGGCGCCTGCGATGCAAGCGCCCTGCTCACCTGATACGACCGAACGACCGAGTTGCCGAACGTCAGCGGGCGTCAGCGAACGTCGTCGCCCATCAGACTTCCACGCCCTGGCTGGCCAGGTACTCTTCGTAAGTCCCGGCGTAATCGACCAGCGTGCCGTCGTTCTTCACTTCGATGATGCGCATGGCAAGCCCCGACACAAATTCGCGGTCATGCGACACGAAAATCAGCGTGCCCGGATACTTGTCGAGCGCGATCTGAAGCGATTCGATCGATTCCATGTCCATGTGGTTGGTCGGCTCGTCCATCATCATGACGTTGTGACGACCCAGCATCAGCTTGCCCCAGATCATGCGGCCCTTTTCACCCCCGGACAGCACGCGCACCGACTTGCCCACGTCGTCGCCACCGAACAGCAGACGGCCGAGCGAGCCACGAATCACCTGATCGTCGTCGCCTTCCTTGCCCCATTGCGTCATCCAGTCGGTGAGCGTCTGGTCTTCAGGGAATGCTTCGGACGTATCCTGCGGGAAATAGCCGATGTTTGCGTTTTCCGCCCACTTCACGTGGCCGCTGTCGACCGGCAGATCGGCCATCAGGCTGCGCAGAAGCGTGGTCTTACCGGCACCGTTCTCACCGATGATCGCAACACGTTCGCCCGCGCGCACGGCACCGGTGAAGTTCTTGAAAATCTGGCGGTCGTAGGCTTTCGAAATGCCCTCGAATTCGAACGCGAGGTTGTGCAGCTTCTTCTCGAACTCGAAACGGATGAACGGGTTCTGACGCGACGACGGCTTGATGTCTTCCACCTTGATCTTGTCGATCTGCTTGAGACGGCTCGTTGCCTGACGTGCCTTCGACTTGTTCGCCGAAAAGCGGCGCACGAAGTCTTGCAGGTCGGTGATGCGTTCCTTCGCCTTGGTGTTCGCCGCCATCTGACGCTCACGGGCCTGCGCCGACGCCAGCATGTAGTCGTCGTAGTTGCCCGGGTAAATTTTGAGCGTGCCGTAGTCCATATCGGCCATGTGCGTGCACACGGCGTTCAGGAAGTGGCGATCGTGCGAAATGATGATCATGGTGGAGTTGCGCTCGTTGAGCACGTCTTCCAGCCAGCGGATCGTGTTGATGTCCAGGTTGTTGGTCGGTTCGTCGAGCAACAGCACGTCCGGATTCGAGAACAGCGCCTGCGCGAGCAGCACACGCAGCTTCCAGCCCGGCGCGACATTGCTCATCGGACCCTGATGCTGATCCGTCGGAATGCCCACGCCCAGCAGCAGCTCGCCTGCACGCGCTTCGGCGGTGTAACCGTCGTACTCGGCAAACTTCGCTTCGAGTTCGGCGGCGTGCATGTAGTCGTCGTCCGTCGCTTCCGGATTGGCGTAGATTGCGTCGCGCTCGCTCATGGCCGCCCACATTTCGGTGTGGCCCATCATCACGACGTCGAGCACGCGCATGTCCTCATACGCGAACTGATCCTGCTTGAGCTTACCCAGACGCACGTTCGGTTCGAGCATGACGTTGCCGGCGCTCGGCTCCAGGTCTCCGCCAAGGATCTTCATGAACGTCGATTTGCCGCAACCGTTGGCGCCGATCAGGCCATAGCGGTTGCCCCCGCCGAATTTGACGGAGATGTTCTCGAAGAGCGGCTTGGCGCCGAATTGCATCGTGATATTGGCAGTAGACAGCACAGGCGGTATCCGGGGTGATGAGTTGCGGCGGCACGAAATTGCGCCACGAAACCTGACATTTTAACACCGATGCGTGTCACGCGCCCTGTGTACGGCGTCACACCTTGCGAAGCCATTACTGCTTCGGCAGCGAGCCCTCGACGCCTTCCACGAACCAGTTGATCTGGTGCTTTTCGTCGTCGTTGAGGGTCTTGCCCGCCGGCACTATTTCCTTGCCGTCCTGCCCCTTGAGCGGGCCGGTGAACGGGTCGTACTTGCCGTCGCGAATCGCATCGTGGCGCGTGGTCACCGCCTTGCGGGCAGCTTCCGACACGGCCTTGTCGTTGATGGCGACGAGGTTGATTTCGTCTTCCTTGATGCCACCCCAGACCGGCGTGTTCTTCCACGTGCCTTGCATGACTTCACCGACCGTGCGGATGTAGTACTTGCTCCAGTCGATGGCGGCCGATGCCAGATGCGCGTTCGGGCCGAACTTGCTCATGTCCGAATCCCAGCCAAAGGCGTGGATCTTTTTCTCTTCGGCCACTTGCATGACCACGGCCGAGTCGACGTTCTGCATGAGCACGTCCGCCCCCTGCCCCACGAGCGATTCTGCGGCCTGACGCTCCTTGCCCGGATCGAACCAGCTATTGATCCAGACGACCTTCACCTTGACCTTCGGATTGACTTCGCGTGCGGCGATGGTGAACGCATCGATATTGCGGATCACCTCGGGAATCGGCACCGACGCCACGTAGCCGATCACGTTCGACTTCGTGGCGTAACCGCCGACGACGCCCGCCAGATGCGCGCCTTCGTACGTGCGCACGTCGTACGTGCCCAGGTTCGGCGCCGATTTGAAGCCCGTGGCGTGCTCGAACGTCACGTCGGGGAAGTCGGCGGCCGTCTTGACCATCGAGTCCATGTAACCGAACGACGTGCCGAAGATCAGCTTGTTGCCCTTGCTCGCCAGATCGCGGAACACGCGCTCCGAGTCCGCGCCTTCCGGCACATTCTCCACGCGGGTCACAGTCACCTTGTCGCCGTACTTGGCTTCGACCGCCTTCGCGCCCTGCTCATGCGCAAAGGTCCAGCCTGCGTCGCCCGGGTTGCCGATGTAGACGAACGCCACGCCCATCGGGCCCTTGCCTGCCGGTGCTGCGGAGGCCTGTGCGTCGGACGCCGCAGCCGGTGCGTTGGCATTCGTGTTCTCCTGCTTGCCGCAGGCGGAGACCAGCATGGCGGCCGCCAGGCTTGCCATTGTGATCAGGACTTTACGTCGCATCGATTTTCTCCTCGTCATCGATTGTTTCAGTGAAATGCTTGTATCGCATACTGCATGCACGCCGTCGTCAGCCCGGCATCATTACGGCATCACGACCCGGCAAAAAACGGTTTACCCAGCGACGCCGGTGCGTTCAGGCGAATCGTCTGACGATTGCGAGAAATGATCACCAGCACGACGATGGTCGCCAGATACGGCAGGCTTGCGAGCGCTTGCGACGGGATCCGGATGCCCATGGCCTGCGCCTGAAATTGCAGCGCCATGACAACGCCGAACAGCAGCGCACCGAGCGCCGTGCGCCCCGGCCGCCATGTGGCGAAGACCACCAGCGCAAGCGCGATCCAGCCGCGCCCGGCGGTCAGGTTCTCCTGCCACAGACGCAGATAGCCGACGGAGTAGTAGGCCCCGGCAAGTCCCGACATCGCACCGCCGAACAGCGTCGCGAAATAGCGAATCCGTACCACCGGATAGCCGATGGCATGGGCGACAGACGGCGCTTCGCCAATCGAGCGCAGCACCAGACCGGCGCGGGTACGGTAAAGGAACCATGCAATCGCCGCGAGCAGTGCGACCGAGAGATAGCCCAGCGGATTGAGCGAGAAGATCGACGCGCCCAGCACGGGAATCGACGACAGACCGGGAATCGGCATATCGCGCAGCATCGGAATCGTCGCATCGGTGTACGGACGACCGACATACGCCGACAGGCCGATGCCGAAGATCGTCAGCGCCAGACCTGCGGCGACCTGATTGGCCATGAGCGAGAGCGTGAGCCACGCGAAGACGGCCGACATGACGGCGCCCGACGCGATACCGGCGACGACACCCAGCCAGAGGCTCCCCGTCTGCACGGTGACGGCGAACGCGCCAATAGCGCCCATGAGCATCGTGCCTTCCACGCCGAGATTGAGCACGCCCGATTTCTCGGTGACCAGTTCGCCCAGCGCAGCGAGCATCAGGGGGATGGCGGCGATCACCGCACTTGCGGCCAGCGGCGTCAGCAGATTGATCCAGTCCATGCCGCGCTCCTCAGGCGTCGCGCGTCAGCGCGCGAGCGCGCCGACGCAGTCGGTAGTTCACAAACACGTCGCAGCCCAGCAGGCTGAACAGCAGCAGCCCCTGGAACACGCCGCTGATGGCTTTGGGCAACTGAAGCGACGTCTGCACCGCTTCCCCGCCGAGATACAGCAGCGCCATGAGCAGACTCGCCAGCACGATGCCCACCGGATGCAAGCGGCCGACGAACGCGACGATGATAGCCGTGAAGCCATACCCCGGCGCCCACGTCGCCTGCAACTGCCCCACCGGCCCGGCCACTTCCCCTGTCCCGGCCAGTCCGGCCGCCGCGCCACCGATCAGCAACGCGACCCACACTGCGCGCGGTTCCGAATAACCGGCATAGCGTGCAGCGAGCGGTGCGAGGCCACCGACTTCCATGCGGTATCCCGCGAAGCTCTTGCGCATGAAGAACCACGCAAGCGGCACCGCCACCACGGTCATGAAGATCGAGGCATTCAGACGCGTGCCCCGCCACGTCGCCCAGCGCCAGTCGCCGAAGAAGCGCGGGAACAGCGCTTCGCGGCTGAAGTTGATGGACTGCGGGAAGTTCATCCCATGCGGGTCTTGCCACGGTCCGCTGACCAGATAGATCAGCAACTGCGTAGCGACGTAGGTGAGCATCAGACTCACGAGAATCTCGTTGGCATTGAAGCGCACGCGCAGCAGCGCCGGAATCGCGGCCCACAGCATGCCGCCGAGCGCACCGGCCGCCATCATCAGCGGCAGCAGCCACGCACCGCCATGACCGTCGAAATGAATCGCCACGCCGGACGCGAAGATCCCGCCGAGCAACAACTGCCCTTCCGCGCCGATGTTCCAGACGTTCGCGCGATAGCCGATGGCAAGCCCCAACGCGATCAGGCACAGCGGCGACGCCTTGAGCAGCAACTCCGACCAGCCGTTCAGACTGCTGATCGGCGCGAGGAAGAACGCCGCCATCGCCTGCGCAGGATTCTTGCCGAGAAAGCTGAAGATAAGCACGCCGCCAGCCAACGTGATGAGCGTAGCCACCAGCGGCATCGCGAGCCGCATGGTGCGGGAGGGACCTGATCGTGGCTCAAGCGTGAGATCGAACATGGTGTCTGATGAATCGATGAAAACCGATGAAAACATTACGGTGTTCCGGCGGGCGAGCAGTCGTTCGTCACGCACCGAAACACGTCGAAAAAGGAAAATGCTGCGTATGCCCGTGTGTGCCCGTGTTTGCCCGTCAGGC
The DNA here is from genome assembly GCF_000972785.3 of Pandoraea oxalativorans. Classification (NCBI taxonomy): domain Bacteria; kingdom Pseudomonadati; phylum Pseudomonadota; class Betaproteobacteria; order Burkholderiales; family Burkholderiaceae; genus Pandoraea; species Pandoraea oxalativorans. The sequence goes on along the minus strand of NZ_CP011253.3, from coordinate 2,463,469 downwards.
TGCCGCTGCGGCGCGTTCTCCCGGGCCACCGGGGAACATTCCCGCCATCCACAGACCGATCTCGCGCGCGTCGGTCTGCTCGGGCTTACGCACGGGCGACAAGCGTCCCTGCGCCAGCACGGTAATCCGGTCGCAAATCTCGAACAGCTCGTCGAGTTCTTCGGAGAGCACCAGCACGGCCACGCCACGCGCCGACAGGTCCAGCAATTGCTGACGGATGAAGGCCGCCGCCCCGACATCCACGCCCCATGTCGGCTGCGCTACCACCAGCACACGCGGCTCCTGCAAAATCTCGCGTCCGACGATGAACTTCTGCAGATTGCCGCCCGAGAGGCTTTGCGCGGCAGCGTCAGGGCCGCCGGCCTTCACGTTGAAGCGTTCGATGCACAACGTCGCGAACTTGCGCAACGTGCCACGACGAATCCATCCCCCGCGAAGCAAGCCGAGATGCGCCGTGCCCGAAGCGCCCAGCAAGGCGTTATCCGTGAGCGACATGCTCGGCACTGCGCCGCGCCCCAGACGCTCCTCCGGGACGAAGGCGAGTCCGAGCCGTCGCCGTGTGGCCGCGCCCATCCGGCCGACCGCGCGGTCGTGCAGCGCAATGGCCTCCGCTTGCGGTGCCCGCGCCTCGCCCGAGAGTGCTGCCAGCAACTCGGCCTGCCCGTTGCCGGACACACCCGCGATGCCCACGATTTCGCCCGCATGCACGTCGAGATTGACGTCATGCAGCGAGGTCCCGAACGGGTCCTCGCTTGGCATCGAGAGGTTCTTCAAAGACAGCAGCACGTCACCCGGCTGATGCGCACGACGCTCGATCTGCGGCAACGCGCGTCCGATCATCATCTGCGCGAGCGTCTCGGCGGTTTCCTCGCGCGGCACGGCGTGACCGGAGACGCGTCCGCCACGCAACACGGTCGCGCGGTCGCAGAGGTCGCGAATTTCGTCGAGTTTGTGACTGATATAGACGATGCTGCATCCCTCGGCGGCGAGGCGGCGCAACGTCGTGAAGAGTTTCTGGACGGCCTGCGGCGTGAGCACCGAGGTCGGTTCGTCCATGATGAGCAGACGCGGATTCTGCAACAGGCAGCGCACGATCTCCACGCGCTGACGTTCGCCGACGGACAAGCTATGTACGTGGCGCAGCGGATCGACCTCAAGCCCATACTGGGTCGAGACCTCGCGGATGCGTTTGGCCAGCACCTTGAGGTCACGGTCGGCGTCGTCGAGCGCAAGCGAAATGTTCTCGGCGACGGTCAGCGTCTCGAACAATGAGAAATGCTGGAAGACCATGCCAATGCCGAGCTTGCGTGCCGCGGCCGGACTGTCGGTGCGAACCGGTTGACCTTCCCACAGGATTTCTCCGGCGTCGGGGCGTACGGCACCGTAGATGATCTTCATCAACGTGCTTTTACCTGCGCCGTTCTCACCCAGTACGGCGTGGATCTCGCCGGGTAATACGCTCAACGCGATGTCGTCGTTGGCCACCACGCTCGGATAGCGTTTGATGATGCCGGTCAGCGCCAGACGTGGCGTCGATTGCATGGGAAGGGTCACTTGCGGAGTCTGACTGAGTCTGAGTTCGGGGCTTGGGCGGTCCGAAAATACCCAATTCGCGGCGAAATGTCGAGTCTGTGTCATTAACAGGGACATCTAAGGCCACCTTACGAACGACGCGCGTGATAGGGACTTTCCGCTATAGAGGCCCCCGACCTTGTCCTTCATAATGATTTACTTATGCACTACAGGGTCCGACATATTCGGATCGTTATATTTCTCATGAGCCAAAACCGCGAACCGATTGACACTTATTTGCTGCGCGTTCTTCATACCCTGTTGATCGAGCGCAGCGTGACGCGTGCGGCCGTCAAACTGAATCAGTCGCAACCGGCGATCAGCGCCGCGCTGCGCCGTTTGCGCGACATTACCGGCGATCCGCTGCTGGTTCGCGGCAAATCGGGCATGGTGCCGACCGAATACGGTCAGTCGTTGCTGGAGCCGACGCAAAACGCACTGCGCGAAATCGAGCGCATTACGGTGCAGCAATCGAATTTCGACCCGGCCACGACGGTGCGCACGTTTCGCATCGGTTCGCCCGACTATCTGAATACGCTGTTCGTGCCGACGGTCGTCGAACGTTTCCGCCAGCAAGCCCCCAACGCGCAACTGGAACTGCACTCGCTCGGCCCCGCCTTCGACTACGAGCACGCGCTCGAAGACGGCAAGGTGGATATCGTCATCGGCAACTGGCCGGAACCGCCCGAGCAGCTTCACCTCTCGAATCTGTTCGTCGACCAGATCGTGTGTCTGGTGCGTAATACGCATCCGTACGCCAAGCGCGGGCTCACGCTCGAGCAATACCTCGGCAGCCCGCACCTCGCGCCAACGCCCTATTCCGTCGCCCAGCGCGGCGCGATCGACATGCACCTCGCGCGTGAACGCCTGAAGCGAAATGTCGTCGTCACGATTCCGTACTTCAATCTCGCGCCGTACGTCCTGCTCAAATCCGATCTGATTTTTACGACGACACGCCTGTTTGCCGACCACTACGCGGAATTCCTGCCGCTCACGGTGCTGGAGACGCCCATCGATTTCCCGCCGATGCAGTACTACCAGTTGTGGCACGAGCGCACGCATTACTCGGACGAAGTGCGCTGGCTGCGCAGTGTGATTTCCGACGCAACGCGCACCCTGCTGGAATCGCGCACGCCGTCCTGATATCGATTCGATCGATGGGGCTGTGCCGTTTTTACCGGCGGAGCGGCCCCCACCGCCCCGCCGAACCGCACGGCCGCGTTCCCCATGCACAGGAACGCCGCCCCGACTCCCCGCTTGCCCATCGCCACGCCGGAACCGGCTCACCCGAATCTGCCGATTAGGGTGAGCAGTCCCGCGGCCTCACACCATGAATGTGCGGCCGGTGTGGCAACGCCTTACCGGGAAGCCTCGGCCAGTTGCCGCGCCAGCGCGTTGTGACGCGTGACGAGCGACGGCAGGTCGAGCGTCGTCAGACGCCCTTCGCGCACCACCACCCGTCCGTTCACCACGCTGTACGCGGCTTGTCCAGGATTACAGAAGACGAGCGCCGCCACAGGGTCGTGCAGACCACCCGCCATGCCGACGCCACGCGTATCGAACGCCACGAAGTCCGCCGCCATGCCTGCCGCGAGCACGCCGATGTCGTCGCGACCCAGCACGCGTGCGCCGCCGACCGTCGCGATCTCCAGCGTTTCGCGCGCCGTCATCGCGCTCGGGCCGAACCCGACCCGTTGCAGCAGCAACGCCTGACGCGCTTCGTTGATCATGCTCGCCGCATCGTTGGACGCCGAACCGTCCACACCCAGTCCGACGGGCACACCGGCATCGCGCAGCCTGCGAATCGGGGCGATACCCGAGGCGAGCCGCATGTTCGAGCACGGGCAATGCGCCACGCCGGTGCCGGTTTTCGCGAAGAGGGCGATACCCGCGTCGTCGAGCTGAACGCAGTGGGCGTGCCAGACGTCGTGACCGACCCAGCCGAGATCCTGCGCGTACTCGGCCGGGGTCATGCCGAACTTCTCGCGGCTGTAGGCAATGTCGTTGACGTTCTCGGCCAGATGGGTGTGCAACGACACGCCGTAGTGGCGCGCCATCGTGGCCGACTCGCGCATCAGGTCACGACTCACCGAGAACGGTGAGCAGGGGGCGACGACCACACGCAGCATCGCGTAACGGCCTTCATCGTGGTACGTCTCGATAAGGCGTTGCGTGTCTTTAAGAATGTCGTCTTCACGCTCGACCACACGGTCGGGCGGCAGTCCGCCCTGACTCTGGCCGACGCTCATGCTGCCCCGGCTCGCGTGGAAGCGCATGCCGATCTCGGCCGCAGCCTCGATGCTGTCGTCGAGCTTGCAGCCGTTCGGGTAGACATAAAGATGGTCGCTCGACGTGGTGCATCCCGAGAGCAGCAATTCGGCCATCGCAGTCTTCGTGGAGACGCGAATCATCTCCGGCGTAAGGTTCGCCCACACCGGATAGAGATTCGTCAGCCAGTTGAAGAGCTCGCCGTCCTGCGCGGCCGGAATCGCCCGCGTGAGGCTCTGGTACATGTGGTGGTGCGTGTTGACCAGCCCCGGAATGACGACGTGCCCCGTCAGATCGAGCACCTCGTCGGCGTGCGTCGGCAGCATATCGCTGGTGCCGACGGCCACGATCCGGTTGTCTTCGATGTACAGCCCGCCGCGCGCGATCTCGCGGCGACCGGCGTCCATCGTGACCAGCACTTCGGCATTCCGGACAAGCAACGTTTTCATCAATGCGCCTCCAGCCCCATGCTCGATCCGTTCTTCTCGCCGTGGCCGTTGCCGTGCGTCACCGGCGCCTTGAAGCCGTTGAAGTAGGCGTTCAGGATCACGGCGGACAGCGTAGCGAGCAGAATCCCGCTATGCAGCAACGGCGCGAGTTGTTCGGGCATCTTCGCAAAGAACTTGTTCGACGCGACCGGGATCATCGCCATACCGATGCTGATGGCTACGATATACAGGTTGTAGCGGTTATGCGAGTAGTCGACCTTGGACAGGATCTTGATGCCCGTGGCGAGCACCATGCCGAACATCACGACCCCCGCGCCGCCCAGCACGAACTGGGGAATGGACGCCACCACGACCGACATCTTCGGAATCAGGCCGAACACGAGCAGGATGACGCCGGCCGAGGCGCACACCCAGCGGCTTTTCACGCCCGTCACGCCAACAAGACCGATGTTCTGCGAGAACGAGGTATGCGGGAAGGTGTTGAACAGGCCGCCAATGACCGTTGCAACGCCATCGACACGCAGACCGGCGACCAGCGCCTTCTCGTCCACCGGCTTGCCGACGATTTCGCCCAGCGCGAGGAACATGCCCGTCGATTCGATGAAGGTAATCAGAATCACGATGGTGAGCGTCACAATGGCCCACGGATCGAACACCCCCCGGCGTCATACTAGTTGTCGCCTCTGAACTTCCTTATTAAGTAGCGTCAGAGGTGTAAGTTGAAAGTGAAACAAACGTATTCTGTCGAGTTCAAGGAGCAAGCGCTGTCGAAGGTCCTGCGGCGTGGGAGCCGCACGGTTGGCGCGGTGGCCGACGAATTGAACGTGAACGTACTGACATTGAGGAAATGGATGAGAGGCGCCGCTGCCGCGAATCGGAGCTCGGGCTCTGCACACGCAAAACGACCGGAAGATTGGTCGCTGGAGGAACGGCTAATGGCCTTGCAGGAGAGCCATGGTCTGGTCGACGAAGCCTTGCATGGCTGGTGCCGGGAGCGCGGCTTGTTTGCGCATCATCTCGCGCAGTGGCGAGCGCAGTTCTGTGCCGCGGGCAGAAACGGTGATAGCCGGCGCGAAAGCGCCCAAGAGGTGCGGGTTCTGAAGCAGGCCAATGTTGAACTGCAGCGCGAGTTGAAGCGCAAGGAGAAGGCGCTGGCTGAGGCTGCGGCGCTACTGGTGCTGCAAAAAAAGTACCGTGCGCTGCTCGGGGACGAGGCCGAATGACGTCGTCTGAGCAGCGCAAAGTATTGATTGGTCTGATCACCGAGGCGACTCGGGCCGGGGCTCGCCAAGCACGCGCGTGCGTCATTCTGGGGCTCAGTGCCCGCACCGTTCAGCGCTGGCAGCGCGGCGAACCTGACGCAGTGGACCGGCGCACATTACGACACCACGAGCCGCGCCATAAGCTTAGCGCCGAGGAGCGCGCCGAGCTTCTGGCGGTGGCGAACTCGGCCGAATTGGGTCATCTGCCGCCCAGCCAGATCGTGCCGCGCTTGGCAGATCAGCAACGCTATATTGCCTCGGAATCGACTTTCTACCGGGTCCTGAAGGCCGAGAAGCAACTCGCCCACCGGCGCAGCGAACGGCCGGCCCAGGCCCATAGCAAGCCCCGTGCGGTGTGCGCGCGTGCGCCGAACCAGTTGTACAGCTGGGACATCACCTATCTGCCGAGCACGGTTCGCGGGCAGTATTTTTATCTGTACCTGTTTCTGGACGTGTTCAGCCGAAAGATCGTTGGTTGGCAGGTCTATGCGCAGGAAAGCAGCGCACTGGCCAGTGAAGTGCTCAAGGACCTGTGTGCGCGCGAAGCGATACCACCCGACCAGGTGATTCTGCATTCGGATAACGGCGGCCCGATGAAAGGTGCGACGATGCTCGCCACCCTCCAGACGCTGGGCGTCATGCACTCGCTCAGCCGCCCGGGCGTGAGCAACGACAACCCTTATTCTGAATCGTTGTTCAAGACCCTAAAGTACCGGCCGACTTACCCGCTGAGGGCATTTGACACCCTGCTCGCCGCACGCACCTGGGTGGGCGCGCTGGTGCGCTGGTATAACGAAGAGCACCGTCACAGCGCGATCCGGTTCGTGACGCCGGCGCAGCGCCATGCCAATCTCGACCAGACCATTTTGGATCGACGAGCAGCGCTTTATGAGGCCGCCCGGCAACGCCACCCGCTGCGCTGGAAAGGCCGCACGCGCAACTGGCAGCGCGTCGATGCTGTGCACCTGAACCCGGATCGCATCGACCACCAGGACGTCGCCGCACAGCGCCGTAGTCAGGAGAGAAAGGCCGCCTGAAATTTATTCGTGGAGGCGACAACTAGCTTGAAAATTTCCGACACCGGCATGCCGAAGTGGAACGGCAGCACGATGTCGAACCATTTCACCTGATCGAGACCGTCGAAATTCACCTTGTGCAGCAACAGCGCGATGCCGAATCCGAACAGGATGCCGAGCAGCACGGCGATGTTCGAGAAGAAGCCCTTCACGAAGCGCGTGATCAGCAAAATGAAGATGAGCACCGCGAACGACACACCGAGATAGACCGGGTCGCCGTAGTCGGGATTGCCCACGCCACCTGCCGCCCAGTTGATGCCCACGCCGATGATGGTCAGGCCGATGGACGTAATGACGATGCCGGTCACGATCGGCGGGAAGAAGCGCAGCAGCTTGCCGACGAGCGGCGCGATCAGCGTGCCGATGATGCCGGAGGCAATGGTCGCCCCGAAGATACCGGGCAAGCCGAGCGAGGGGTTCGTACCGATGGCGAGCATCGGCCCGACGGCGGCAAAGGTGACCGCCATGATGACGGGCATCCGGATACCGAAGCGGCCCACACCGACGCTTTGAATCAGCGTGGCGATGCCGCAGCACATCAGATCGGCGGAGATCAGAAACGCAATCTGATCCTTGGGAAGGCCCAGCGCGCCGCCGATGATGAGCGGCACGGCCACCGCGCCCGCGTACATCACCAGAACGTGTTGCAGGCCCAGCATGAACAATTTTCCGATCGGCAGTCGCTCATCGACCGGATCCACGGCATTGGTTGTCACACTCATTGCGTCTCCGTCCCTCGGGGGGCTGTTTAATGTCTATTTTTTAGGGTGACTCAATGGTGCAGGTCGACGCACTTTGCGGCAAGACCGCCGGAGGCTATAGTGTTTTTTTCATGAAACGTATGCATGAATGCTTATCTTGCGTCTCGGGTTTTCCCCAAGCACGCACGTAACCATTGGGCTTCCCGGACGATGCGTCTCCTGTCGCGATAACGGCTCATACGTCACGTGTTATTCGCTGGATAACAGAATCCGATAGTCCTCCAAAAAATCCCAATTCCGGTGCACGTAGCGTACGCTTCAGACGTCGCGATGCCCTATTGATGCGCGTCATCTTTTTGTCCTGCATAACGGGGTATGTGCGCGTTTTTATCTTTGGTATTGCGCGCGTTGCCGCGCCGCCATCTCCCTACAATGCACCCATCCATCACAGGAGACATCATGGGACGACTGACTACCCACGTACTAGATACATCGCACGGCAAGCCAGGCGCGGGCATCCGTGTCGAGTTGTGGCGCGTGGACGGCGAGCGCCGTTCGCTGCGCGACGTGCAGACGAATGCCGACGGCCGCTGCGACAAACCGCTGCTCGAAGGTGAGGAATTCGCCGCCGGCGAATACGAACTGGTGTTCCACGCGGGCGACTATTTCGCCGCACAGGGCGTGGACGTGCCGTCGCCGCGCTTCGTGGATCGCGTGGTGCTGCGTTTTGGCATCGCGCAGCCGTCCCAGCATTACCACGTGCCCCTTCTGGTGTCGCCGTGGAGCTTTTCAACGTATCGCGGTAGCTAAATCGCGAACGTGAACGTCAGGCAGTTGAGGAGAACATAAGATGGAAGCGTTTATTACCGACTGGGTCAATCTGTTGCTGCGCTGGCTGCATGTGGTGGCGGCCATCGCCTGGATTGGCGAGTCGTTCTATTTCGTGATGCTGGACAATGGCCTGAAGCCGCCCAAAGCGGCCGAGGACAAACAGAAAGGCGTGTTCGGCGAGATGTGGTCGGTGCACGGCGGTGGTTTTTATCACGCGCAGAAGTATCTGAATTCGCCGCCGCAGATGCCGGAAGATCTGCACTGGTCGAAGTGGAAGTCGTACACGACGTGGCTCTCGGGCTTCGCTCTGTTCTGCGTGCTGTACCTGCTGCAACCGCAGACGTATCTGATCGACAAGAACGTGATGGATCTGCAACCGGGTCAGGCTGTGGGCCTTGCGGTCGCGTTCCTGATCGGCGGCTGGTTCGTCTATGACTTCCTGTGCCGTCTGCTGGGCAAGAACGAGCGTGTGCTCGGTATGGGTGTGGCACTGTTCGTGGTGGCCGCAACGTATGCAACGACGCAGATCTTCGCCGGTCGCGCCGCCTTTCTGATCGTCGGCGCCATGATGGCGACGTCGATGTCGGCGAACGTGTTCTTCTGGATCATTCCGGGACAGCGCAAGAGCGTGGATGCGCTCTCGAAGGGCGAAGTCCCGAACCCGATCTGGGGCAAGCTCGGCAAGCAACGTTCGGTGCACAACACGTACTTCACGCTGCCGGTCGTGTTCATCATGATCAGCAATCACTACGCGTTCACGTACAGCAATCCGTACAATTGGGTGATCCTCACGATCATCACGGCCGCGGGCGCAATGATTCGTCAGTTCTTCGTGCTGCGTCACGCAGGCAAGAATCTGTACGCGCTGCCGGTTGTCGGTGCTGCACTGCTCGCAGGGGTCGCCGTATTTGCCGCCCCGCGCTCCGCCCCGGCCCCTGCCGCCGGTGCGCACGGTGAAGCGGCGGCCCCGGCCGTGAAGCTCTCGGAGATCCAGCCGATCCTGACGCAACGTTGCGCCACCTGCCACTCGGCCAAGCCGACGATGATGGGCAGCGCGCCGGCCGGCGTGATGCTCGATACGCCCGCGGAGATCTCGCAGAACGCGCAACGCATTTATCAACAATCGGTCGCGCTCAAGTCGATGCCCCTGGGCAACGTGACGCAAATGACCGATGAAGAGCGCCAGAAAATTGCCGCGTGGTTTAACGGCGGCGCACAACAATAACGGCGACACCGTCTTTCTTGCTGGACCCATGTTGGGGCGCTTAGGCGCCCCTTTTTTTGTCGTGACGTTCCCATGAGGTCAGCCACCGCTTGACGTCAAGCGCGGGAACTTCGGTGTGACACCGCTTGTCTGTCATACGCGCCCGGCTTTTCGGGCCGAACGACAAACATCATGAATTTCCTCCTCTTCTGTTCCTCCCGGCAAGGCGTCGTCTGGGTGCATCTGCACCAGGCGATGTTCCCTCCGTCCGTCTGACTGCCTCGCTTGCGTCCACCCGCCCGGGCGTGACGCAGCGGGGCGGAGCGCTCACGCCATCGCTTGCGCGTGAGCGACGACTCTCTCCACTCCGAAGTCTCTGAAGTTCTGAAGCCTTTGATGTGCAAGCCACGGTGAGCCGCGTCCCGACACGACACGGTGCGAAGTCATCGGGGGGACCATGTCTCTTTCCACGTCTAATCATCATTGCAGTCATTCGCAGGGCGCAAGGACGTCTCTGCTCAAGGAATTTACGTCTCTCGCGATTCCGACGATCCTCTCCGGCTGGGTGTACACGATCTACACGCTGATCGACGGGATCTTCATCGGCCGCTATGTCGGCCAGCAAGCGCTGGCCGCGCTGAACCTTGTGGTGCCGTGCTCTATGTGCCGTACGCGCTCAGTGTGATGGTGGGCGTCGGGGGCGCAACGCTCATCGCCCGCCTGTTGGGCGAGCGGCGCAATGCCGAGGCGCGTCGCGCGTTCTCGCAGGTGCTGTGGGTGATGCTCGTCTCGGGCGTCGCGATGAGTGCTGCCGTACTCGTCTTCAGGCATGAGATCGCTGCTGCACTGGGTGCGCAAGGCGCAATCACGGCGCACGTCGTCGCCTATCTTTCCGGCTGGGGCTGGTTCGTGCTGTTTGCCAACGGCCTCTACGCGATGGAGTTGTTCCTGCGCGTCGAAGGCGCGCCCGCCGCCCGTTTCGGGTTGTATGCGATGTTGATGGGCGCGCTCGCGAACGTGGCGCTCGACTACTGGTTCATCGTGGTTCGTGAGATGGGGATGCACGGCGCCGCGCTGGCCACCGGGCTGTCGATGATGGTGTCGAGCAGCGTGATGTTGGCGTATCACCTCTGCCTGGCGAAGCAAGTGGTGCCTGCCCGTCACGCTTTCGGTGGCGGGGAAACGCACGTGTCGTATGTGTGGCGGGCGATGTACAACGGCGCGTCGGAGTTCCTCGGCGCGATCGCACCGGCAGTGACGGTGTTCGTCTTCAACCGCGTGATTCTGGTCAACTTCGGTGAGCCGGGGCTGGCCGCTTACGCCATCCTCGAATATATGACGCTCGGGGCCACGGTGACGATGGTCGCACTCGTGCAGAGCATGCAGCCGATGATCAGCTTTTATCGCGGTGCGCGGGATGCGAAGGCGCTCCAGGGGGCGTTCCGTCTGGGCGTCGTCGCGGTGATGGGATTCTCGCTGCTGGTCGCCCTGGCGATGGCGGCGCTGGCGCGTCCGCTGACGTTCCTCTTCCTGCCTGCCGGTGGCGACGCTTGGTCGATTCTGGAACACGCGGTCATCTGGTACGCGCTGGCGTTTCTGCCCGCAGCGGGCAATCTGATCGTTGCGGGCTATCTGACGGCGGTCGAAGCGCCGGGCCCGTCGGCGGCCATCGCGATGCTGCGCAGCTGGATTCTGCTGCTGGGCATTCTCTGGTTGCTCGACGCGCGCTTCGGCGGCGGCGCGATCTGGTACACGCTACTCGCCACGGAAGCGACGACGCTCGCGCTCAGCGCATGGCTGTATCGGAAGCAGCACCGCAGTCTCGGGTTGGCGTAATGGCTGCGCAGATGTGTGTCGCGCAAAGGCCGACGCGCATCTGCGCCTGAGGCTTAGGACGGCATCTTGAGCGATACGGTCTGTGCGAGCGACTGAACGCTCCCCGGCTCATCCGCACCGGGCATGCCTTCGGGCGGCTCGGCCCGCGGCGGCAGCGACGCGGGCGCACAGGCCGCGCCGGACGTCGCCCACTGCGGCTCGGGCAGTTCGTCGAACACCTGACGCAGACGCGAGCCCCAGGTGTCGTGGATCATCTTGTAGTAGACGTTCTCGTCGTCGAGCGACGCGAAGCGTGTCACGCGCAAACTGTTTTCTTCGTAGACGAGCAGATCCAGCGGCAACCCGACGGAGACGTTCGAGCGCAGCGTGGAGTCCATCGAAATGAGGGCACATTTCGCGCCGTCGTCGAGCGACGTTGCGGGCGTGACCAGCCGGTCGATGATGGGCTTGCCATACTTCGATTCGCCGATCTGAAAGTACGGATTGACGGAGGACGCCTCGATGAAATTACCCGCCGAGTACAACTGGAACAGACGGCTGCGCGCACCGGCGATTTGCCCGCCGAGCAGGAAGCTGCAATTGAAATCGACGCCGAACGCTTCGAGCGACTTGGCGTCGCGCGTATAGACGTCGCGAATGGCCTGCCCGACGACGCGCGCCACGTCGCTCATGGTCTTCGCGGTCCACAGCGTTTCGGTGTCGCGCGCCTCGACCAGTTGCTGGCGTACCGCCTGCGTCAACGCAAGATTCCCCGCCGAGAGCAGCACGATGACGCGTTCGCCCGGACGCTCGAACACGAGCATCTTGCGGAATGTGCTCACATGATCGACGCCCGCGTTGGTGCGGGTGTCGGAAAGAAAGACCAGCCCGGCATCGAGCTTCATGGCCACGCAATACGTCATGTCGTTCCTGTCTTGCCGTGCAAGGCGCGCTGCCTCGCTACGTTGAAAAGCTATTATTGTTGATCGAGCGGTGCCGTATCGACACTGACCGATACGTGCAACTTCTCGGTCGCACCGCCGCTGCGCATGCCTCTGACGGGCGCCGCAGATTCGTAATCACGCCCCACTGCAAGACGGCAGTAGTTGCCGCTGGCGAAGCAGGCATGCGTGACGTCGATGCTGACCCACCCTGCGCCCTCTACCCACACGTCGACCCAGGCATGGCTGGCCGCGTGCGGCACGTCGCCCGGATCGATGTACCCGCTGACGTAGCGCGCTGGCACGCCTCGCGCGCGGCACACGGCCAGCATGAGGTGTGCGTGGTCTTGACAGACGCCGCGTCCCAGTGCGAGTGCCTGTGCAGCGGTGCTGGTCACGGCGGTGATCCCCGACTCGTAATCGACCTGCTCGCAAATGGCCGCCGCCAGCGCCAGCAACTCTCCCGGCGTGGCAACCCCGGCGTCGCCCGCCAGTGCGTCGATGCCGTCGCTGCGCCCCGTCAACGGCGTAGGGCTGGCGAAGCATAACACTGGTACGGCATGGCTCGTTTCCCCCAGCCTGCCGTCGATGAGCGGTGTCGTTTCGACCTCGCCTTCGGCCAGCAGATGGATCTCATCGTGCGGTTGATGCAGCACGAGCGTATGCATGTCGTTGCCAAAGGCGTCACGTGCGGGCGTGACCTTGCCCGGCGCGTTCAGTCGCCATTGCACGATGCGCTGCACCTCCGACGCGCTCGGCGTGAGCCGAAGCTGCTGGATGGTGTAGCGCACCGGCGTGTCGTAGCGGTAGGTGGTTTCGTGGCGGATGGTCAGGCGCATGGCATCAGGCGGCGAGCGGGATCAGGAAGGTCTGACTGATCTTGTTGCCGAGCACGGAGACTCGCTCGAGGAATTCGGTCAGCACGGGGTGCAGGCCTTGCTGTCGAATTTGCTGGATGTCGGTGTATTTGAGTTCGGACTGTAGTTTGCCTGCATAGCGTTCGACCTCGCCGGACTGGGCATTGGAGAGCGTGGCGAGGTTTTCGCACACGCCCGTGAGCGACGCGAGCAACGAGCGCGGCATGTGCGCGTTGAGCATCAGCAACTCGACGACGCGCTCGGGTGTGATGACGTCCCGGTAGACCTTCCGGTAGATCTCGAAGCCGGAGACACTGCGCAGGACGGCCGACCAGTAGTAGAAGTCGGTCGGATGCGACGCGTCCGGCCCCGCCTTGTCGGCTCGCACCGCTTCGTGGAAACGGACGTCGAGAATGCGGGCGGTGTTGTCGGCGCGCTCCAGGAACAGGCCGAGCCGGGTGAGGTAGAAGGCGTCGTCCTGAAACAAGGTGCCGAAGCTCACGCCCCGCGACAGGTGAGAGCGCACTTTGACCCATTCGAACAGGTGCGCGGGATCGCGCTCAAGCAGATCGAGGATGCGCGGGAAATCCAGCCAGGTACTGTTGACGCTCTCCCATAGCTCGGTGGTCAATGTGCCGCGTACGGCACGGGCGTTCTCCCGCGCGGCGGCCAGACAGCAGGCGATGCTCGACGGGTTCTCGGGGTCGCGCACCACGAAGTCGAGCACGTTGGCGCGCGTCGCGCGCCCATGTTTGCGGTTGAACGCAGGCTCCAGCTCGGAGATGCGCAAGGTGGCGCGCCAACCCGCTTCATTGTCGATGCCGCCAGCGAGGACCTGCGCCATGTCGGTATCGTCTTCGTCGTCGACGGCATCCTGCGGAAGCAGGAGGTTTTGCAAATTGACGTCGAGCAGGCGAGCGGTGTTTTCAGCTCGCTCCATATAGCGGGCCATCCAGAACAAGTGGTCGGCGGTACGGCTGAGCATGATCTCTTCCCGATAATTTTCCGATGTGCGCGGTCTGGCTGACTTGCGCGCTCTCTATGGCCTCTGCCGCTTACTTTTCCAGTACCCAGGTGTCCTTGGTCCCGCCCCCTTGCGAGGAGTTGACGACCAGCGAACCCTCCGTGAGCGCTACGCGCGTCAGGCCGCCCGGCACCATGGTGACACCCTTGCCCGAGGACAACACGAACGGCCGCAGGTCGATGTGTCGCGGGGCGATACCGGCTTCTACGAACGTCGGGCATGCGGAGAGTGCCAGCGTGGGTTGTGCGATGTAGCCGTCGGGTTTCGCGATAAGCCGCTGCCGGAAGGCTTCGATTTCGGCCTTGGTGGACGCCGGACCGATGAGCATGCCGTACCCGCCCGCACCGTGGACTTCCTTGACGACCAGTTCCCCGAGGTTGTCGAGCGTGTACGCAAGGTCGTCGGGCCGACGGCACTGGTAGGTCGGCACGTTATTCAGGATCGGCTTCTCTCCGAGGTAGAACTCGATCATGTCGGGGACGAACGGGTAGATAGACTTGTCGTCGGCGACGCCCGTACCGATGGCGTTGGCCAATGTCACGCGCCCCGCACGATAGACGCTCAGCAACCCCGGCACGCCCAGTGTGGAGTCGGCGCGGAAAGCAAGCGGGTCGAGGAAGTCGTCGTCAATGCGGCGATAGATAACGTCGACACGCTTCGGACCGTTGGTCGTGCGCATGTAGACGAGGTTGTCCTCGACGAACAAATCCTGCCCTTCGACCAGCTCGATCCCCATCTGTTGCGCCAGGAACGCATGCTCGAAGTATGCAGAGTTGTAGATGCCCGGCGTCATCACGACGACGGTGGGATCGTCCACGCCGATCGGCGCTACGGCCCGCAGGCTGTCGAGCAATAAGTCCGGGTAATGCTCCACCGGTGCAATGCGATTGCGCGCGAACAACTCCGGAAATAACCGCATCATCATCTTGCGATTCTCCAGCATGTACGACACGCCGGATGGCACCCGTAAGTTGTCTTCCAAGACGTAGAAGACGCCATCGTCTCCCGTTCCCGCTCTAACTACGTCGACGCCCGCGATGTGCGAGTAGATGTCGCCGGGAACGTCCACACCCTGCATCTCCGGACGGTACTGCGCATTCTTCAACACCTGATCCGCCGGGATCACGCCCGCACGCAGGATGTTCTGGTCGTGATAAACGTCGTGGATGAACTTGTTGAGCGCCTCGACTCGCTGACGCAAACCCGTCTGCAATGTATGCCACTCATGCGCAGGAATGATCCGAGGGATCAGATCGAACGGGATCAGACGCTCCGTGCCCGCCTCATTCCCATACACAGCAAACGTGATCCCCACGCGCCTGAACGCCAGATCGGCCTCGGCTCGCTTATGGTGCAAGACATCTTCTGTCTGACATTTCAACCAGTCGTCAAACCGACGGTAGTGCGAACGCGTCGCACCCGTGATGCTCGCCATCTCGTTATAGCTCTCGACCATAGGCTTCTCCGCAGATTGCTGTGTCGAGATCGAGCAATATCCATGCCCGAGCTGTTTTTCCGCCCTTTTTTAACCTTTTGCCGCTTTCCGCACGCTTTCGGTGCGCCCACCTCCCTGCACCACCGCCTACGCACCACATCGGTGTTTCGAAGTATAGGAGTTGGGGTTCTACTCGGACTGTTGTGTTTACCCCCGCCCCCTAACACCTTCCCCCTAACGGACCGGGGCCCCTTTCCGCCGCTCAGACATAAACCCAACTCGCTGCAGAAAGGGGCCGTGACGCCGTGGAGTTGACCCTGTAAAACCGGACACACCATCACACTAAGGTTGCTGAATCCATCGAGCGCCGGAACTCGCGAGGCGAGCGGTATTTCAGCGCGCTATGGGGGTGCTTCTCGTTGTAATGCTCAAATGCAATGGCCAGATTGTGAGCAGCGGTTGCAGCATCCGGCTTCGGCATGAAGGCGACGTAGTCGCGCTTCATCGTTTTCACGAAGCTCTCGGCCATGCCGTTACTTTGCGGACTGCACACGGGCGTGGTCAATGGCTTTAGTCCGATGTTCATCGCAAACCGGCGCGTATCGTCAGCCGTATAGCCCGAACCATTGTCGCTCAGCCACTCGATTTCGGACGGCGTATGCACCTCGTTGCCGAACCGATTTTCCACTGCGGCCAGCATCACGTCGCGCACAATGTCGCCGCTGTGGCCTGCTGTCGTCGCCGCCCAGCTCATCGCTTCTCGGTCGCAGCAATCCAGCGCAAACGTCACACGCAGCGGCTCGCCGTTGTCGCAGCGGAACTCGAAGCCGTCCGAGCACCATCGCTGATTGCTGCGCGCGACGGCCACTTTGCCATCATGTCGACGGTGGGCTCGCGGCGCAATCGGTCGGCGCTGCGTCAGCAGCCCATGCGTTCGCATGATGCGATAAATGCGCTTGGCATTGAACGGCGCCAGTCCAACTGCAACGCGCTCGTTGCGCAACGTGCCCCAAACCCGCCGGTAGCCATAGCTGGGCAAATCGCCGACGACACGGCGGATTTCCTCGACTACAGTTTCGTCGTCGGTCGGCCTTGATTGCCGGCCATCGCGCCACGTCGCCGGACGCGACAGTCGTGCCGATACGTTCGAGCGCGACACGCCGAGAACTTCACAGACCAGTTTCACTGGCCGTCCTCCGGCAGCAAGGGCGAGTGCGCTATCCATTTTTTTGCTCGGCTGTATTCAACTGCTTCCCGGAGAATCTCGTTCTCCATTGTTTTTTTGCCGAGCATCCGTTGCAGCTCGCGAATCTGCTTGAGCGCATCAGCCAACTCCGATGCCGGAACCACTTCTTCGCCAGCCTTGACCGCTGACAGGCTACCGTCCTGGTACAGCTTGCGCCAGTGGAATAGCTGGTTCGGGTTCACGCCGTAATGGCGCGCGACCATTGAAACCGATTTTCCCGGTTCGAAACTCTCGCGAACCATCGACAGTTTCTGCTCCGCCGTCCAGCGACGCCGGCGCTCTGGGCCCGTCAACACTTCCATCACTTCCTGCTTGGTGTTAGTCAAAAACACAGTCTTATGCCTACCCGTTATTGTAAGTGGGTCGCTGTGTCCGGTGTTTCATGGGGCCGCTCCACGCCGCCCACACGTCTCCTGTCCCTCCCCACGCCTCACCCCTTTCCTCCACGCCTCACTTCGCTTTTCCCCCGCCCAATAAAAAACGCCGAGCATCGCCCGGCGTCCCTTATTACCGCTTCCTTCGCTTCCTTCTTCACTTACGCAGCTTTCTGCGCTCCTACCACCGCATCCAGCGCCGCCTGCGTCAGCAAATACACACCCGGCAAATCCTGCTCGTCACAGTTGTGCCCCTCACCACCCCGGTCCACCACCACAAAGTCACTCACCTCATCCAACGCCAACAACGGGTGATGCCACACGCCCCTGGCATAGTTCACCCCCTGCCATCCATCCGAGACGAACGCACGCAGCTTGCTCACGTCCAACTCGCCCGCCGGAGCGACGACCACTAAATACGGCGTCGTCTTCAACGGGATGAACGCCTGACTGCCCAACGGGTGACGCTCCAACATCTTCACCTCATACGGCAACTGTCTCGGCTGGCCTCGGAAGACGTTGACCAACGTGCGTCCGCCCTCCGGGCCCAGATCCACCGTCGCTAAATCATGGAAACGCTCCGTCGTCCCGCCATTGATCGCGAAATGCTTCGCACCCTCCAACTCGATCACATCGCCGAACGGCGCGAACGCCTCTCGCGTCAACCGCTCGATCTTCAATGCCGGTCCCGCCATGTCACGCTCCTTGTTCTCTCTGTTCGTTTCGCTGTGCTGCTGTCCTTCGCGGTCACCTCATCACGCCTTCTTGTCGCTCAACCGTCCCCACAGACGCAGGCGTGAGACGCCGCCGTCCGGAATGATGTTGAAACGGATGTGCGTGATCGCCCCCAACTTCTGCACCTGCTCTTCGAAGTAGAACTGCTTGTCCATCGCCAACTTCTGCTCCGGCAACAACACGGGCCAGAACATCGATTGCGTAATCAGTGACTGTTCGGTCCCGCCCGTCACGTACGCCGCCTGGATAGAACAGCGGTCCGGGAAGTTGCCCTTGAAGTGCGCCGTGTCCACTTCGATCTTGCCAATCTCGCCCGGCTGCGCCAACGCAATAATCGCCCAGTCATTGCCCGGCTCACGACGACGACGCGTCTCCCACCCATCGCCCATGTTCACGCCACGGCCCGGCATCAACAAGTTCGACGCCAAACCGAAGTGCTGGTTGTTTGCCGCCACCACGTAACCGCCGTTTTCCATCGCGATCAGGTCGATCAGCTCATCTCGCGACCGGCCCGCCCAGTCGCTCTGCGGCAACCCATACAAGCGCAAACGCGCCAGACCGCCATCCGGGTACAGGTTCACGCGTACGTGGGTCGCCGCGCGCTGCTGTGTGATGGCATGGTAGTGGTGTGCGTTGCCCTGCAAGGTGGTCGACGGCAGCAGTTCGAACCATTCGGCCGACTCGGTCGGTGCGCCGTCCGGGCTGTAGCAACCCTCAAGCGACGCGGCCGGGGGGAAGTTGCCCGTGAAGTGGCTCGTGTCCAGATCGACGCCGAACAACACGCCCGGGCGCGCCAGCTTGACGATGCACCAGTCATAGCCGTTCACTCGCTTGCGACGCGTCTCCCAACCATCCATCCACTTGCCGTTCTCGTCGTACTTGCCCGGGATGAAGACAGCGGGCTCCGGGTTGAGCATGCGCTCTTTGGCCGCGAAGAATTCGTCGGTCGCGACAAGCGCTTCGGCACCCAGACGCGGGTCGGCCAGATTCACATAACGGCGCACGAAGTCCGGTGCGTTCGGGTCTTGCGGGACGAGGGCCATGCAAACTCCTTGTTGCTCGGTAATGTCTGAAACTTAAAATATGACGGTGTCGTACGCTCAGTCGCGCACGAGGTCTTGCAGCCGGAAACCGGCGATACGGAAAATCTGGCGCAGGCATTCTTCGATTTCGTCCGCACGGCTGTTCTCCAGACGCGTCGCGAAGTTCTCGATGATGCTGCTGCGGGTGTGGCCACGCACGGCCAGGATGTACGGGAAGCCGAATTTGACTTTGTAGGCGTCGTTCAGCGCAGTCAGTCGCGCAAACTCTTCTGCACTGCACTGGTCCAGTCCGGCACCTGCCTGCTCACGCGTCGATTCGGCAGTCAGCTCACCACGCACAGCCGCTTTGCCAGCCAGTTCCGGGTGGGCGCGGATGAGGTCGAGTTGCGGCGTCTCACCCGCATCGATCACGGCTTGGCACATCGCGTCGTGCAGTGCATTGACGGTCGCGAACGGGCGGTCTTCCCACGCCGTTTCGGCCACCCACGGGGAATGCTCGAAAATGCCGTCGAGCGCGGCAATGAATTCGGCGCGCGGTAGCGCCGACAGCTCGGCAACGGTACGTTGGGTCATAGGCAACGGGGCGTTCATTAACTGCTCTCCTGGAGAACAACGGTGGCGCCCCGCCGCACTTCTCGCGCAGCCCGATGACGCCTGTCGGATTCGAATTCAATGTCGGGCGGTCACGTCCTGCCGGACACGCCCCTATCAAAGACCTGATCTGCGATTCAATCGCCCGCTCACGCCGCGACGAACGGATGGCGCTCTTGCCAGTGGCGCGCCACGTCGATACGACGGCACACCCACACGCGATCGTGCTTTTCGATGTGATCGAGGAATCGCTGCAACGCTGCGAAACGGCCCGGACGACCCAGCAACCGGCAGTGCATCCCGATCGACAGCATCTTCGGCGCTTCGTCCCCCTCGGCGTACAAGACGTCGAACGCGTCGCGCAGGTAATGGAAGAAGTGGTCCGCCGTGTTGAAACCCTGCGGCGCAGCAAAGCGCATGTCGTTGGTGTCGAGCGTGTATGGCACCACAAGGTGCGGCTTCACTTCGCCACTGCTGGTCTGCACCTGCGTCCAGAACGGCAGGTCGTCGCCATAGTTGTCGGAGTCGTACACGAAACCACCCTGCTCGACGACGAGACGGCGGGTGTTCGGACTGTCGCGACCGGTGTACCAACCCAACGGTGCGCTACCGGTCATTTCCTTGAAGATGTCGATGGCGATGCGCATGTGCTCACGCTCTGTCGCCTCGTCCATGTTCTGATAGTGAATCCAGCGCCAGCCGTGACACGCAATCTCGTGCCCAAGCGCCTGGAATGCTGCCGTCACCTCCGGGTGACGCTGCATCGCCATCGCCACGCCAAACACGGTCAGCGGCAAGCCCCGCCGCTCGAACTCGCGCAAGATGCGCCACACGCCCGCGCGCGATCCGTACTCATAGATGGACTCCATGCTCATGTGACGGGCCTCGTAAGCGGCCGCGCCAATGATCTCGGACAGGAACTGCTCGGACGCCTTGTCACCGTGCAACACGCAGTTCTCGCCGCCCTCTTCGTAATTCAGCACGAACTGCACGGCAATGCGCGCACGTCCCGGCCAGTCGGCAAACGGGACATGACGGCCGTAGCCGATAAGGTCGCGGGGATAATCCTTGGAATTCGCGTTGCTGCTGGCCATGATGTCTTGGCGTCCTTCTGATGGCGGAACGATCGAAGAAGTTTAGCCAAATACATCCGCACGAAACATAGCCATATTCAGATATTCAGCCTGCGCTTTGACATATAGTCGCCCCCCGTAACGGCACTATCAAGGCGCCGGACCGCCATACCGAACGCACAGGCGGCATTTATTTCCCCACTTACGCCCTGTGCCGCAATTCCTCTCAAACACCCACCAAATCACCCTCAACATCAGCAAAATCACGGCATTCTTCCGGACGACAAAAAAGCACGCCGGGCGACGAACTCCTCCCGGCGTGCTTCCGTTACTCGCGATTCCCACATTTCCGGATGCCCGCACACCCGGCGTTCGTTCACGCCGCGGCCATATAGGGATATCCCGTAAGCGTGAGCGTGACCTGCGCACCCGACGTCGACAATTTGGCCTGCCCGCCCACCGGCAAAGTCAGCTTGTCGGGGCAATGACCGAACGGCATGCCAGTGACGATCGGGATGCCGATGATCCGGCGCATGCTCTCTATCATGGTCGCCATGTCGTAGCCATTGTCGTAGTCGGTCAGACGATATTGCGAAAAGTCGCCCATCACCAACGCACGCTGACGCGCCAGAACGCCCGACTGATGCAACTGGTACAGCATGCGCTCGACGCGGTACGGCGGTTCGTTCACATCCTCCACGAACAACACGCCACCGTCGATCTGAGGCAGGTATCTCGTGCCGATCAGGCTGCACACCATCGCCAGATTGCCGCCCCACAACATACCCGACACATCGATATCGCCACCCGCACCATCCCCCGTCCATCGGGCGACGTGCGACTCGGACTGCAACACCGACTGGAACTGGGAGACGGTGAACTCGCTCAGCGTCTCTGCCCCGAAGTCGGCCAGTAGCATCGGACCCGCGAACGTCGTCACATGCGATTGCGATAACAACGCCAGTTGCAATGCCGTGAAATCGCTGTGCCCGACGATCGCGACACGCTCGCCGCACAGCCGGTCATGCAACGCCTTGTAGTCCAACTGGTCGAGCAGGTGCACCGCGCCGTACCCCCCTCGCATCGCGAGCACGATGTCCGGCAGCGGATGGTCGCGCCGCGCAAGATCGTTGATCTCCGCGACGCGCTCGGCATCGGTGCCAGCAAAACGCAGGAAGCGCCGCGAGGTGACGTCGCGATTACCGACGGTGTAGCCGAGTTGCTCCAGCGCCGCAATACCGCGCGTCGCAACGTCGGAATCCGGCGCATACCCGGACGGCGCAATCAGTTCGATAAGACGAGTCTGCGTCACTTGGAAGTTTCCGATGGGGGGACGGAAGTATCGACGGCCACCTCGGCTGCCGACGACGACTGAGCCAGACGACGCGCTCTCGCTGCCGCACGACGCTCGCTGAAAAACGTTTGCAAGATGCTCACGCACTCGTCGCGCATGACGCCACCGACGACGTCGGCATGATGGTTCAGACGCGGCTCCGCGAACAGGTCGACGACACTGCCGCACGCCCCCGTCTTGGGGTCGGAGGCGCCGAACACGACCCGCTTGATGCGCGCGTGCATGATCGCGCCCGCACACATGACGCACGGTTCAAGCGTCACATATAACTCGCAGTCGGGAAGACGGTAGTTGCCCAACGCCTGCGCCGCAGCACGCAAGGCTTGCATTTCGGCATGGGCCGACGGGTCGTGACCGCCCACCGGACAGTTGTGCCCGACGGCAACTACCTGTCCGTCGCACACGACCACGGCGCCAACCGGCACCTCTCCCTGCGCCATCGCGGCGCGGGCCTGAGCAAGCGCCAGGCCCATGTAGGTCTCGTCGGTCGCGGGTAAATCTCGGTTCATGAAACGCTTTGAAAGTTGCGGATGTTGCAGAAGTCGGACACGCCCGCCGCACATCGCCGATCACGGAATCATCCCGGTATCCACGAAGTCCGGCGCGATTGGCCGCAAGCGGCAATGCACTATTCTCGCACAGCGTCCACTCGGGCAATTCACCGGACGCGCCGTGGGCGTCAGAACGACGCGCGCGACAGGAAGCTGAGATCTTCGCGGGCGAGCGCCTTGATCTCGTTACGCGTTGTGAGGATGTGCGCTTCGAGCATCGAGACGACGGCCGCCACATCACGTCGACGACAGGCCGCAAGAATCTCGTAATGATCGTGCTGCGGCTTTTCCTTGCCGGTCGCCTGCGACATTGCCAAATGCGAATATCGATCGGTGTTCAGGCAATACTCTTCGATCAGGATCCGCAAACGGCGATTGTTCGCCGGCGCCGAAAGCGCCAGATGGAAACGGCGGTTGTATTCCGCCCATTCGGAGACGACCTCGGAGGCCGAATACTCGGCCAGGATCTGTTCCATCAACTGGAAATCGCGCTCCGCCATATTCGGTACCGCCAGCTTGGCGGCATGGCATTCGAGCGCCACGCGAATGTCGAGCATCTCCATCAGCTGTTCGAGATTCATGCTCGCAACCGTCGCACCACGGTTCAGATGGTGCGTGACCAATCCCTCCGCTTCGAGCTGCCGCAGCGCTTCGCGCACAGGCACCCGGCTTGACCGAAAACGCTCGGCGAGCGCTTCCTGACGCAATTGAAATCCACCCGGGAGCACGCCACTCAAGATCTCGTCTCGAAGCGTGTCGCGGATGGCCTGATGAAGTGCTTGGGGTCCGGGGGTTCGCATATGGCGCGATTAGAGCATATTTTTTACCCATATTGCGATTCTGGATCCAATCGTCTAGCATTGGATCCAATATATTATTTTGGATCCAAATCAATCCTGTTTTGACAGGTGCAAATGGGTTCTACCAGGGGAGACAGTCCACATGACGACATCGGTCGTCATGCGGCGCTCCCCCGAGCGTCGCCGCCGACATGTGGACGCACGGTCATCGGCCAAACGCGCTTTTTTCTGCAGGCTCAACTGACTCTTTTCGGGGGAAATTCATGTCATTGAAACTTCGCAAGTTGATCGTCCCGGCCGCACTGGCATTCGCCTTTGCTTCGCATGTCAACGCGGCAGACGATACGGTCCGCATGGGGGCGGTACTCTCGCTGACCGGTGCAAACGCTACGGTGGGCGAAGATGTTCGCCGTGCCGTTGCGCTTGCGGTGGAAAAGGTCAACGCGCAAGGCGGCGTGATGGGTAAGAAGTTCGACGTCGTCGTCGAAGACTCGGGGGGCAATCCGACCACCGCTCTGAATGCCGCACGCAAGCTCGCCACCGTCGACAAAGTGCCCGTGGTCATCGGCGAATATTCGTCCGGCATTACGCTGCCGATGGCGCAATATCTGGTGAAAGAAGGCGTGACGCACATCAACATCGCCAGCACGAGCGTGAAAGTTAAGGATCTCGGCGCGACTTCATTCAATCTGATCGGTCTGGAGAACCTCGGCAACAAATTCTCCGCCAAAGACGCGTGGGATCTCGGTTATCGCAATATCGCCCTGATCGCACCCAACAACGCTTACGGTCAGGGCGTGGCGCACGGCTTCCGGGAGGAATTCGAAAAGCTCGGCGGCAAGGTCGCCACGGAACTGCTGTACACCGCAGGCCAATCCACGTATCGCCGCGAACTTCAGCAGGCCTCGCGCAGCAATCCGGACGCCTACATCTACACCGCGTACGGTCAGGAATCGGCCGTCCTCAATCGCGAAGCGTTCGAACTCGGCTTGCGTCAAAAGCCCTGGTACGCGATCTTGCTGTCGATGAGCCTCTCGGATACCCCCGCGAATATCGCCAACGGCCAACTCGGCATGGAAGTCGGCTCGGTCCAGGGGACCGTCGGCAAGCAGTACATCGACGCATTCCAGGCGAAGTACGGTCAGGCACCGAAGACGTCGTACACGGGTTACGCCTACGACGCCGTCATGCTGAGCGCTGCCGCCATCAACAAGGCAAAGTCGACTCAGCCTGCAGCCGTGCAAGCTGCATTGAAGACCGTTGGCAACAACTTTGCCGGGGTCACTGGCCCGATTTCGTTCGACGCGGATCGTCAACGTATCGACCCGCCGTATGCAAAGCTGAAGTACGACGGCAAGGTGGTGCCGCGCTAAATCGCCACTCCTCTCGTTGGCCAGGTTAGCTACCTCGGTTTGAACGTGATGCGCATCGGCAACGCCATGACCGGCGTTGCCGATGTCGTGTCCGGCGGCGTCGAACGATCGCCGCCCATGCCAACGCTTCACTGCGAATTCATTTCATGCTCCAACTTCTTGTCGATACGCTGTTACGCGCGTCCGATCTGGCCCTGATCGCCCTCGGGCTGTCCATGGTCTACGGACTCGTCAAGTTTCCGAATATCGCCCACGTGCAGTACGCCATGGCGGGGGCCTACCTCACCTATGCGATGGCGACGTTCGGTCTGCCGCTCTGGGCGTCGCTCATGCTTGCCGCGCTCATGACCGGCGCACTCACGCTAACCATGCACCGGCTCGTCTTTCGCAAACTGTTGCGCGGCGGACCGGCCATCGCCATGATCGGCTCGCTCGCCGTCTCGATGCTCGTGATCGCCTTCTGCCAGGGCATCGCAGGCTCGTTCCCGAAAATGTTCAACCTGCCCCTCACACCCCCGATGCTTATCGGCGACGCCCGCATCACGCAGTTGCAGCTCTATTCCGTGTCGACCACGATTGCGCTGCTGGCCGTCTTTGCGCTGGTCCTCTTTTACACACGCGCTGGACGTGCCATGCGCGCGCTCGCGACGAATCCGTCGCTCGCCGCCGCGTCGGGCCTGAACGCCGAATGGATCACACGAGGCGTCACCTTCGCATCGGGCGCCGTCGCCGGTCTGGGCGGCGGACTGCTGGCCCTGTCGGCCGGTGCGCACGTGCAACTCGGCAACGACATGCTGCTTCCCGTGTTCGCCGCCGCGATTCTGGGCGGCCTGGGCAATCCGCTCGGCGCAGTGGCCGGGGCCGTACTCATCGCGCTGACGGAAACGCTGGTGACGAACCTGAATTTCGGCCCGATGCTCGGCAAGACCGTCGCCTTCCTACCAGTGGGCTACATCAATGCGGGTGCGTTTCTTATCCTGTTGCTGGCATTGCTCTTCAAGCCCTACGGGCTGTTCGATCGCGAGGTGCGCCGTGTTTGAGTTCATTGTTGCCACCCTCACGGTGGCCGGCATTTACGGGATCATGGCCCTCGGCCTGAACCTTCAGGCAGGTTACGCCGGGCTGCTCAACTTCGGTCACATTGCGTTCGCCGGGCTCGGGGCCTACGCCACCGCCATCACGATGCAAGCCGGTGGATCGCCGCTCCTCGGCATGGCGATCGGCGTCGTTGCCGCTGTCGCACTCGGCGCGGGTATTGCGCGTCTCGGACGTCAGTTGGGTGCCGACTACTGGGGCATCGCAACCCTCGCGATTGCGGAAATCCTGCGCACCATCGCCACCAACGAGGGTTGGCTCACGGGAGGCGCGAATGGCATCAGCCCGATTCCGATGCTCTTCGACTCGCTGCCACGCCCCTACGACACGCTGGCGTTTCTGGCCCTTGTGATCGCAATACTGGCCGCTTTCACGTGGCTCACCAAGCGCCTCGCCGACGGCCGCTTCGGTCGTGCCTTGCGTGTGATGCGCGAAGAGCCGAAACTCGCCGCCTGCTTTGGCTATAACCTGCGCTCGCTCAAATCTCGCGCCGTGATGACCAGCGCCGCCGTCACCGCCGTGGCCGGTTCGCTGTATGCACACTTCATGAGCTTCACCGGCCCCGACTATCTCCTCTCCTCGGAGACGTTCGCGTTGTGGACGATCCTGATGATTGGCGGCATCGGCAACGTATGGGGCGTACTCGCAGGCACGGCAATCGTACAAGGGGCGTACACGCTGGTCCCGTTTGCCAAGGACTACCTGCATTTCGGCTCGGACAGCGCCGGTGCGCTTCGACTGGGTGTCATCGGTCTGATCCTGCTGGCCTGCCTGATGTGGCGCAGCGAAGGACTCGTGCCGGAAAAACTGAGGAAAATCGCATGACGCATCCCGTCAAACCTTTACTGGAAGTGCAAGGCGTCGCCAAAGCATTCGGTGGCAATAAGGTCCTCCAGGATGTGACGTTCGACGTCATGCCTGGCGAAATCGTCGGTCTGCTGGGCCCGAACGGGTCGGGAAAAAGCACGCTGCTCAATACGATTACCGGCTTCGAAAGCCTTGACGCCGGACACATCTCACTCGACGCGCATCGTATCGATACGCTCCGGGCCGACCGTATCGTGGCTCAAGGCGTCGCGCGAACGTTCCAGTTGCCGTCGATGCCCGCACGCATGTCGGTGATGGAAGTCGCCATGGCCGCCGCCACGGCGCACCATGGGGTGTTCTCGACGCTGCTGGGCACGCGCGGCGCTCGCGAAGCGGAAGCCGCCGCACGTGTCAGAGCAACGGCCCTGCTCGACGAACTGCTGCTCACCCATGTCCGTGACTTACCGTCCAGCGCGCTCTCGGGCGGTCAAAAAAAGCTGTTGGGTATCGTCTGCGCGCTGATGGGCGCGCCCCGCATGCTGATGCTCGACGAACCGACGGCGGGCGTGCATCCGAATCTGAGACGAGACATCGTCGCAGCACTCAAGCGGTTGAACGCTCAGGGCATGACGCTCGTAGTGGTCGAGCACGACATGCACTTCATCCGTGAGCTGTGCACGCGCTGCATCGTGCTCGATCGAGGGCACATCGTCGCCAGTTGCCATCCGGACGATCTGTCGTCCAACGAACGGGTATTGCAGGCCTACCTCGGGGGTGGCGCTCACACGGCAACGCCCAGCGCACGCATGAGAGAAACGGAGTCCGCATGATTCAGATCGACAATGTCGTCGCGGGATATACCGCAGAGGTCGACATACTCAAAGGGATGACGCTGCACGCAGCGCCGCACGAAATCGTCACGCTGCTCGGCCCGAACGGTTGCGGCAAGTCGACGCTCCTGAAGACTATCGCAGGCTTCGTGCTGCCGCGTGAGGGCCGCATCGTTCTGGAAAACGCAGACGTGTCGCAGTTACCGGTGCATCGCAAAATTCGCCAGTGCGGCGTCGGCTTCGTGCCACAGACGGATAACGTTTTCGGTACGCTGACGATTCGCGAGAATCTTCAGGTCGGTGGACATTATCTGAGCGATAGCGAGTGCAGCCGACGCATCGATGAACTTTGCACGCTCTATCCGGTGCTCGGTCGCAAGCGCAATGCCCCGGCGGCATCGATGTCCGGCGGCGAACGCCAGATCCTGGCGCTCGCGCGCGCACTGATGCCCCGGCCGCGCTTGCTGCTGCTCGACGAGCCGTCTGCCGGTCTCTCGCCCAAGGTGCTGCACGAAGTCTTCGACGCCATCGTCCGCGTTCGCGATCAGGAGCAAGTCACCATTCTGATGGTCGAGCAAAATGCGATGGAAGCGCTCCGAATCTCGGATCGTGCCTATGTGCTGTCGATGGGAACGGTCGCGCTCACGGGCGCAGCCAACGCCTTGCTGGAAGATGAACAGGTACGCGAGTTGTACCTGGGAGGACGCGCCGCCTGACGCGGCGGGCATCGCAACGCACAGCGAGACGTGCGTTGCGATGCCGGTCGTCGATGTTTATCGGACGCCTGAAGTTACTTGCCCGCGCGCGCCTCGGCCAACGCAATGGTGAGATGGGCGACCTTCTTCTTGAGCGCGTCGCGCTCGGCCGTCATCGCCTTGAGTTCCTTCGACAGCCGCGTCAACTCGTCGGACGGATCGGCGCTGGTGTCCCACGGGGGTGTGCCGTCGTCGTCTTCGACGATCTCTTCCTCTTTCTTCTTGCGCGGCTTGACCGGACGCGCCTCGCGCACCGAACGCGCCAACTCGCGCAACTCCTGCTTGCCTGCCACCACCGCTGCGACCTGCGCCGCCTGCGGCAAGGTCGACACCGCCGCCGCCGCGTTGATCGACACTTCACCACGCTTGACCGCGTCCACCAACTCCGGTGCCGCCGCATTGTGGATCTGCTCGATCTGCCCCAGTGTATTGCTCGACAGACGTGCCGCGCGCGCCAGCGCTGCACGCGTGAGCGCCATGGTGTGCGCCGGGATCGACGACTTCGATCCGTCCGCCTCCGGTGCCGACGCGTCGCCCGCCGCAGGTGCCGTCGGTTCAGTTGCCGCCGGTGCTTCCGGAGTATCTCGTCCCTCGAGAATGGTCTTCTTGCGCAGGGCCAGCACACCGCGCTGGTAATCGGAAACGCTGCGACGCCCCAGATGGTTGTCGATCATCCACAGATGCACGTCGTCCATCGACTGGAACGTCGAATTCTGGACCGTTCGGAATTCGATGTCGTGCTTGCGGCAGATCTCGTAGCGATTGTGGCCGTCGACCAGCACGTCGCCCCACAGGACAAGCGCGTCGCGGCAACCTTCGGCAAGCAGGCTCTGTTCGAGGGCAGCGTATTCGTCAGGCGTGAGCGGATCGATGTACGCCTTGAGTTCTTGGTTAATCTGGACTGTCATGGATGTGTGTGACGATGCCGTCGCCCGAGGCAACGGCATGGAAAATCTGGGCAGGCGACATTATCGCCTGTCCGGCCGGGATTGACGAAATCGCCGGGCGCACTCAGGACAGTACGCCGTGGTCCGTCAGAAATGCCTGAATCCGGGCCAGACGCGCCACCGGATCGGCAATGCCCAGCAGCGTCTCCTTCTCATGCGCGGGCAATGGCAGCAGTTCGGCCCAACGGTCAGCCACCCAACCGCATTCGTCCAGACGGTACGGCGGCGCCAGCGGCAACTTGGCCGCCCGGGCCGGGTCGCGCTGTAACCCGGCGATCAGCTTGCCCAGGGTGTCCGCACTGACTTGCAGCGTGTCGGGAATGGCGACGCCGTCGTCGGCGGGCAACATCTTCGCCTCGCCCGTCCACAACCCGTACTTGCCCAACTCGACGGACGACAGCCGGAACTTGGTCGTGCCCCGGCACACCAGTTCGAGCAACGCAGGCATGGGTGCGCGCCAGTCTTCGATACGTGCCATGGTGCCAATCATCGCGGGCTCCTCGACGCTGTCCGGCAGCCTGACCTCGCTGCCCTGTCGCAGCACCACGACACCGAACTCGGTGCCGTCCGCCAGACATCGCTTGATCATGTCGAGATAGCGCACCTCGAAGATGCGCAAATGCAACACCCCGGAAGGGAACAAGGCGTTGCCGAGCGGGAAGAGCGGGATCTGTGCCATGCCATATGATGACATGAAGTTGTCCTCTGCAAGTGTCATGTGACGCGTCGCCCCGGTATTCCGGGCGCCCCCCCCGATCCCGCGTCTTGACGCCTCACTGCGCCCCGAACGGCATGGCACCCACGTCACCGCCATGCTTCAACCGACAAATGTCCGGCAACGTGGTCGACTCCTGCGCGAAACGTTCGATCAGGAAGTCGAGCATGGCGCGCACGCGCGGCACCATGTAACGCGTGCGATGTCGCACCGCATACACACCGGCCTCCTGCGCAACGAACGTCGGCAGCAATATCTTCAGCCGCCCGGCGCGGACGTCGTCGGCGGCGTCCCACAACGTCTTGCGCACGATTCCCCGGCCGTCGAGCGCCCAGCGGCGCGCAATCGTGCCGTCGTTCGTCTCCCACGCCTGCGCCATCGGCACCGAGAATTGCCACGTCGTCTCATCCTTTTTGAAATGGAACTCGTTGAGCGGCCCCGAGGACGTGACGAGGACGATGAACCGATGCGCGCCCAGCGCGTCCGGAGTTTGCGGCTCTCCGTAGCGCGCCAGATAGTCGGGCGACGCACACAGCACCCGGCACATCGGCGCAAGACGCCTGGCCACAAGCGTGCCGTCCTCCGGCTCACTGAAGCGAATGGCGATATCCACATCGTCCTGAACGAGATTGGCGATCGAGTCGGTGAGCGTCAGCGATAGCCGAATGTCCGGGTACCGCGCAACGAACGCATCCAGCCACGGCGAGAGCTTATGGGTGCCGAAATCGGTCGATGCCGACAGCCGAATCTTTCCGCGAATCGCTTCGCACCCCGCCTGAAGCGCCGCCTCGCCATCGTCGATGACCTGCAACGCGACCAGGCAATGCGACAAGTAGACGCGCCCCTCCTCCGTGAGCCGTAGCTGACGCGTCGTGCGGACGAAAAGACGGGTCTGCAACGACGCCTCCAGCTTCGCCAGCCGCGCACTCGCCGCCGCAGGCGACAGCCCCAGCTTGCGTCCGGCCGCCGAGAGGCTGCCCAGTGTCGCGGCCGTGGTGAACAGGCGCATGTCGCCTAGTTTGTCCGTCGCCATTTTCTATCTGGTTTTGAAAGTCATTCAAATTGGCGACAGATTATCAAATACAACGCGCATCGGCAGACTACATCGCATCGTCCCGCCGGGACATTCACGTTCAACGCTCGCCCATGTCCGCTTCCTCGCCAGCCGTCCCGCCACCGCCCTCAACGTCCCCCTCGGCCTCCCCGGCGCATCGGAGCGACGCCACCGCATGGGCATCGCTCACCGCGCTGATGCTCGCGACCTTTGTCGCCGCAGCGAACGAGACCGTCCCCGCCGGATTGCTGCCGCAACTGGCGGGCAGCTTTCGCATTTCCGAATCGTGGGCCGGTCAGATGGTGACGCTGTGTGCGTTGGGCGCAGGTCTCGGCGCCGTGCCGCTCACGGTACTGATGCACCGCTGGTCGCGTCGCATGGTCCTCGTTGTCGCCCTGCTCGGCTTCGCGTTGTGCAACGCCGTCACGGCGTTCTCGTCGGACTTTGTGCTGACGCTCGCCGCACGCTTTGTCGTCGGACTCGCGACGGGGCTCGCATGGAGTGAAATTGCCACGTACGCACGACGCCTCGTGAGTCCGTCACGGCAAGGTCGTGCGCTCGCGTTCGCCATGCTTGGCATACCGCTCGCGCTTGCGGTCGGTGTTCCTGCCGCCACGACCCTCGGCCATCTGATCGGCTGGCGCTGGGTCTTCGGCGGCTTGTCGGCGTGCGCGCTGATTCTTGTCGGATGGATGTTGCTGATCGTGCCGGAGGTAGCGAATGCACCTGGCGATGGAAAGAGCGACGCTACCCTCGCTCCGGCAGCCCGCGCCAGCGTGATGGACGTATTGCGTTTGCCGGGCGTGCGTCCGGTACTTGCGGTGGTCATGCTGTGGGTCGTGGCGCATTACACGCTCTACACGTACATCGCGCCATTTCTCGCGTCGTCCGGCATGAGCGAACGACTCGCGACGATGCTCTCGGTCTTCGGCATCTTCACGCTCGTCGGGCTCTGGGGCATTGGCCTGTGGGTGGACCGCTGGCTGCGCCGACTCGCGTTGACGGCACTGGCAACGTTCGTCGTCGTGATCGTCGCCTTTGGCTGCTGGCCGACGTCGTGGCCCGTGCTGATGGCGGGTGCCGTGCTCTGGGGACTGAGCTTCAGTGGTGCGCCGACGATCTTGCAGACCGCGTTGGGCAACGCCGCAGGCAAGCACGAGAGCGTGGCGCAGTCGATGCTCGTGACGGTCTTCAATCTTTCGTTTGCCGCGAGCGGCGTGCTGGGCGGGACTGTGCTGGCAACGTGGGGGGCCGCAGCGCTGCCTCATGTTCTCCTGACGCTTGCACTCGCTGCGTGGGTCGTCGCGTTCGCCGCACGACGCCACGGATTTGCGACGCGCACGCCGCATCAGATTGCGACCACGCGGTGAGCGCCCTCCTCAGCTTGCGGAAGCCGTCAGACGCTGTGCGACGGCCATCCTTAAGAGCCATTCGTGGACGTCGGCGATTTGCGCGGCGTACCGGGTGCGGCGGGGATACACGATGTAAAAGCCCGCCCCAGTACGCAGCACGGTATCAAAGAGCGGCACGAGACGCCCTGCGGCAATATCCGCTGCGACGAAGTCGCGATGTGCGAGCGCCAGACCTTGCCCTGCGACAGCGGCATAGATGGCCAGCGCCGTCTGGTTGAACCATACGTTCTTCGCTTCCGACGTCTGCGCCTTGGGTAAGCTGAGATCGAGAAACTGCGGCCAGGCGTTGTGGGCGTCGTGAAGCAAAGCATGACCTCGCAGGCTCCCAGCGCTCCCTGAGCCATTCGTTTTGCCAGGATGTTTCTGCTGAGTAACGTGTCGAAATCTGATTCGTCGACCGGGTCGCACGGTGTTACGCTTCGAACACTTGAGAACAGTGTTAACCCGTCTGACGTGCCCATCGAGCGGCACCCGACGTCATCGGAGGATAGCAGCATGACAGTAGAAAAAGTGGCATTGATTACGGCCGGTGGCAGCGGCATGGGTGCAGCGGCGGCGCGACGTCTCGCCGCGGACGGCTTCAAGGTCGGCATTCTGTCCTCGTCCGGCAAGGGGGAGGCGCTGGCGGCCGAACTGGGTGGCGTTGGCGTGACGGGCTCGAACCAGTCCAACGAATCGCTCAAGGCACTGGTCGATTTAGCGGTGCAGCGCTGGGGACGTATCGACGTGCTCGTGAATAGCGCTGGCCACGGTCCGCGCGCTGCCATTCTGGAGATCAGCGACGAGGACTGGCATCGCGGCATGGACACGTATCTGATGAACGTGATCCGCCCGACGCGTCTGGTCACGCCGATCATGCAACAGCAAGGTGCGGGCGCGATCATCAATATTTCGACGGCATGGGCGTTCGAGCCGAGTGAGATGTTCCCGACGTCGGCCGTGTTCCGTGCCGGGCTGGCATCGTTCACGAAGCTGTTTGCGGACAAGTACGCAAAGGACAACGTCCGCATGAACAACATTCTGCCAGGCTGGATCGACAGCCTGCCGCAGCAGGAGGTGCGCCGCGAGAACGTTCCGATGCAGCGTTACGGGAAAGCCGAAGAAATCGCGGCGACGGTGGCCTTCCTGGCGTCCGAAGGTGGCGGTTACATCACGGGCCAGAACATTCGCGTCGACGGCGGGCTTACGCGCTCGGTGTGACGTCGCACAGGAACGGGAGGACGTCGGCCAGCAGCACTTCGGGCGCTTCTTCCGCAATGTAATGGCCGCAAGGCAGCGGGTGCCCACGCACGTCGGACGCCACCCGTTGCCACTCGTCGAGTGCTGTTCCCGCACTTTAGCAATTGTCACGCTTTAGAAAGTAGAAATCTCGCGAAACACTGTCCGGTTGGCGACAGATCGCGTCACACGCCCGCCACCACAATGGCGCATCGCACCCGTCGAGCCAGCGGCATCCACCGGGTCGGTCAGGGCGCCACCTCACCGCCCTCGCTGATACGCCGCAATGCTTCAACGTCCAGCAACGTCACGCGTCCGTAGCCCACACGCACGAGTTGTCGGTCGAGGAACCAGCGGAACTCCCGGTTCAGGTATTGCCGCGACGCCATGAGCAAGGCAGCCAGATCTTCCTGCGAGAGCCGCAGG
Organism: Pandoraea oxalativorans; assembly: GCF_000972785.3. NCBI lineage: Bacteria > Pseudomonadati > Pseudomonadota > Betaproteobacteria > Burkholderiales > Burkholderiaceae > Pandoraea > Pandoraea oxalativorans. The sequence continues at coordinate 2,429,635 of NZ_CP011253.3, read as the reverse complement.
CTCAGCGTGACGCCGTGCGCGTCGGGCACACCGTAGCGACGCGCGAGTGCGAGTAACTGATAGGCGAGCCGGGAACGAAACGGCATGAGGCTGTGACGTCCGAGCCGATCATGCAGGCCACGCGCCCGGGCGGCAATCAGACGCAGCAACGATGCCATGAGTGTCGCGTCGCGTTCGAACTGGATATGCAGCGCCTGTGCGGGGATGTGGAATAACCGCGTCAGTCCTCGGGCGCGCTGATGGTGAACGGAGGTTTCGCCAGTGAGCACAGCGATGAAGTTCGCGACTTCGCCCGGGGGAATGAAGTCTTCGACGGCGCGCCCGCCGTCCGGACTGGTCCACTCCCATTCGAGCACGCCAGAAAGGATGACGTGTATGTCCGGGCAAGGATCACCCGCCGCGTAGATGAGTGCGCCGTCGGGATAGGTCTGTAAATGCCCGGCCCGAATCAGCGCGCCCAGCACGTCGTCTGACCACGTGCGCAGGCCCAGGTTGTTTCGAAAGGCCGTCCAGATGATTTCGCGCTGTCTGACGGTGAGATCCCGCCCGTTCGAGCGCAACGGCAAATGCGAGGCCGCCTGCGCCGCAATGTCCTGCCCGGCATTGGACTGGCTGAAACCGACGTCAGGTGCCGACGCTGACGTCGCCAACGGCACGCGAGGATGCGCGGAAGTTTGCTGCATAACGCTGAAAGTTCAGTGGGAGTACGTTCGCGGGTATCCACCGTACCGCGTTTCGCGCCCCTGCTTAGTGATGAATCGACATATGGAAATTCGACTGAGGAGCGTATGAAGATGACAAAACGCAAAGTGAACGACGTCTTCGTCGGCAAGCGGCACGATGTCGATGTGCTTGTGATCGGCGGTGGCCCCGCAGGCACATGGGCCGCCATCAGCGCGGCCGCCAGAGGTGCCCGGGTGGTGCTGGCCGACAAGGGGTATTGCGGCACGTCCGGGGCGACCGCGCCATCCGGTACCGCGGTCTGGTACGTTCCCGACGACGGCGAAACGCGCGAACGTGCTAAGGCGAGCCGCTTCGAGATGGGGGGACGACTGGCCGAAAACGAATGGATGGACCGGGTGCTCGACCAGACGTGGGCCAACGTCCAGCAACTGGCCGACTGGGGTTACCCGTTTCCCGTGGACGAGTTCGGCGAATCGCAACGCACATCCGTGCAGGGACCGGACTACATGCGCCTCATGCGCAAGCGCGTGAAGGAAAGCGGTGCGCGCATTCTTGATCACAGCCCGGCGCTCGAACTATTGGTGGACGATGACGGTGCGGTCGCGGGCGCGACCGGCGTCAACCGTCAGACCGGCGAGACATGGCTCGTGCAAGCCAACGCCGTCGTGATTGCCACGGGCGGATGCGCTTTCCTGAGTCGCGCACTCGGTTGCAATGTGCTTACCGGCGATGGTCAGTTGATGGCAGCCGAAGTGGGGGCCGAACTGTCCGGGATGGAATTCTCGAATGCCTACGGTCTCGGCCCCGCCTTCGCCTCCGTCACCAAGTCGATGTTCTACAAATGGGCGACGTTCTACGACGAAGCCGGCCAGAAGATCGAAGGTGCTGGCTCGGCACGCGGACGCGGCGTCATCGCCCGCGAGTTGTGCACGGGCAAGGTGTTCGGCTGTCTCGATCAGGCCGATGAACAAATTCGCGCATGGATGCGCACGGCGCAACCGAACTTCTTTCTGCCGTTCGACCGGCTTGGCATCGACCCCTTCACCCAGCATTTCCCCGTGACCTTGCGCCTGGAAGGCACCGTGCGAGGCACTGGCGGCCTGAACGTCGCGGGACATGACTGTGCCACCTCGGTCACAGGCCTCTATGCGGCAGGAGACGCCGCCACGCGCGAGTTGATCTGCGGCGGCTTCACCGGCGGCGGCAGCCACAACGCCGCATGGGCCATGTCTTCGGGATTCTGGGCGGGCGCGGGTGCAGCCACGTTCGCGGCAGGTAATCGACGTGCGCCTGGCGCGTCGCGGTATCACACGGGCGGCGTGGCGTTGCAGGAAACGTCCGGGGCGGGCGACATCGATAGCGCGCAGGTGATTCGGGCCGTACAGGACGAGGTCTTCCCATTCGAGCGCAACTGGTGGCGCAGTGCCGATCTTCTGGACGATTCACTCGGGCGGCTGGATGCGCTGTGGAAACGTTTGCGTACCAGCGCCCCAGTGCGCAACGCGCAGGACGCCGTGCGTGCGCGCGAAGCCGCCGCGATGCTCGCCACGGCGCGGTGGATGTACCGCAGCGCGCAGCAACGCACGGAGACGCGCGGCATGCATCGGCGCGTGGAATACACCGTTACCGACGACGCGCAGCACCACCGCCTGCTAAGCGGCGGACTCGACGAGATCTGGGTGCGCAAACATCCGGTCAACCTTCGTGCGGTGCATAGCGTCAGCCTGCAAGGAGCGCTCGCATGATCGAGATCGTGAACGAAACGCGTTGCACCGCCTGCAACATCTGCGTGCGCGCCTGCCCAACCAACGTTTTCGAAGCCGTCGCGGGGGGTATCCCCCGGATTGCAAGGCAGGACGATTGCCAGACCTGCTTCATGTGCGAACTGTATTGCCCCGAAGACGCCCTGTTCGTGGCCCCACAGGCAGACCGTCCCGCCAACGTCGCAAATGCCGACGACGCGCGCGTGCTGCGCGACGCCACTTGGGGCAGCTATCGCGACGCGCTCGGCTGGGGACCGGGACGTCGCGCCACGGCGTCGCTCGACGCCAGTTATGTTTTGTTGACGAAGGCACATTGATGACGAAAGACACTCGACTCAACGTTTCGCGCACCCGCCGCACGCTACTGAAAAGCGCGGCGGCCGGCGGACTCCTACTTGCCGGCAACGGCGTTCGGGCGGCAAGCGGCAACGGCAAGACGCTGCGCTTCGGCGTGATCGGCCCGGCACGCGCCCCGGCGGCACCGACCGGCTATGCGCTCGATCGCGGCTATCTGCTGCGCGAGTTGGCGCCCCTTGGCTTTAACAACGTCCGCTTCGATATGTTCTCGAACGGCCCCGACCTGAATGAAGCCTTTTTCTCGGGAACGCTCGACGTCGGCATCTATGGCGACACCCCCGCCGTAGTCGCCCGCTCGCAGGGCCTCAAAGCACGATTGATCGGGTTCGAAGAAATCGGCCTCGCGGCCTGGTTGCTGACGCCCCGCGGCGGTGCGGCCAATGTTAAGGCTCTGGAGGGCAAGACCGTCGGCGTGCCGCTCGGTTCGTACATCCATCGCTATCTGCTCGGCGTGCTCAACGGTGCAGGACTCACGGGCCGGGTGCGCGTGGTTCACATGCTCGGCCGCGATGCGGGCGCAGCGCTCGAGCATGGGTCCATCGGCGCTTACGCCGCTCAATCGGACCTCGGGCCAACGCTCGCAGCGCTCGGCTATCCCGTCATCGACAAAGCCAACCAACATCCCGAACTGCTTGGATCGTCGGTCATCGTGTCCTCGAACGACTTGCTGAGCCGCGCACCGGAGTTGCCTGCGGCGTGGAACCGGGCGCGACGCGCCGCGCTGGCCGATATCGACCGGGACCCTGCGGCCTACTTCGATTTCCACCAGCGCACGAGCGGGATTCCGATCGAGACGATCAAAATCTCGCACCCCATCGCCAACTATCCGGTCGAAGCATTTCCCCCGTCGGGGATCCAGCTCCTCGACGGCGTCAAACGCTTTTTGCTCGGTGGTCGCCTGATTCGCAACGACTTCGCCCTGCAACAATGGCAGACCTGAATGGGACTGCCCGCCCGGTGACATGCCTGATTGGACGTTGCCGACCGCCGACATCAAGCTTGTTTATCCAACGAAAAGTCACCCTGCGCCAAAACGGATGCGCTGGCGGATTTTTTGGTGAGGTGGTTTCGGGACTCGGTGACGTCGGCGGACTGAGCGATTTCATCCGACAACAAAAAAGGGCGGACGCCAACGCGTCCGCCCTTCTCGCTTACGAGACTTCAACGAATAGCCTCTGCCGGTTAACGCAGAGGTTCGTCAGTTACTCCCACTCAATCGTCGCCGGCGGCTTGCCCGAGATGTCATAGACAACCCGGTTCAAACCTCGCACTTCGTTGATGATGCGGTTCGAGACCTTGCCGAGCAGTTCGTGCGGCAGGTGGGCCCAGTGCGCCGTCATGAAGTCTTGCGTCTGCACGGCGCGCAGTGCCACAACCCACTCGTACGTGCGGCCGTCGCCCATCACGCCCACGCTCTTGACCGGCAGGAACACCGCGAACGCCTGGCTCGTCAGTTCGTACCACGTCTTGCCGCTGTTCGGCTCGACCGTGTTGCGCAGTTCTTCGATGAAGATCGCATCGGCACGACGCAGCAGGTCCGCGTATTCCTGTTTCACTTCACCCAGAATACGCACACCCAGACCCGGGCCCGGGAACGGGTGACGGTAGACCATGTCGTGCGGCAAGCCAAGCGCCACGCCCAGTTCGCGCACTTCGTCCTTGAACAGATCGCGCAGCGGCTCCAGCAACTTCAGACCCAGCGTCTCCGGCAGGCCACCCACGTTGTGGTGGCTCTTGATCGTCGTCGCCTTCTTCGTCTTCGCGCCCCCCGACTCGATCACGTCCGGATAAATCGTGCCCTGCGCCAGCCACTTCGCGTTCTTCAGCTTCTTCGCTTCCGCCTGGAACACTTCCACGAACTCGCGGCCGATGATCTTGCGCTTCTGTTCCGGATCCGTCACGCCCGTCAGGTGGCCCATGAACTGCGCCGTGGCATCGACGTGCACGACCTTCGCGTGCAGACGGCCCCGGAACATTTCCATCACCATCTTGCCTTCGTTCAGACGCAACAGACCGTGATCGACGAACACGCACGTCAGTTGATCGCCAATTGCGCGATGGATCAGCGCCGCCGCAACGCTCGAATCCACGCCGCCCGACAGACCCAGAATCACTTCCTCGTCGCCCACCTGCTCCCGGATCGCCTTGACGGCTTCCTCGATGTGGTCGCGCATGATCCAGTCCGGCTTCGCGCCTGCAATCTCCAGCACGAAGCGCTCGAGCAGTTCGCGGCCCTTCACGGTGTGCGTGACTTCCGGGTGGAACTGCACAGCGTAGTAATGACGCCTGACGTCGGCCATCCCGGCGATCGGGCAGCTCGGCGTGGACGCCATCAGCGCAAAACCTTCCGGCAGTTGCGTGACCTTGTCGCCGTGGCTCATCCACACCTTGAGCATGCCGTGACCATCGTCGGTACGGAAATCTTCAAGGCCGTCGAGCAACGGCGTATGGCCATGGGCGCGCACTTCGGCGTAACCGAATTCGCGATGGTTGCTGGCTTCGACCTGACCGCCCAACTGGACCGTCATCGCGAACATGCCATAGCAGATGCCCAGTACCGGCACGCCCAGATCCCAGACAGCCTGCGGCGCACGCAGATCCTGATCCTCATAGGTGCTCGCGTGGCTACCCGACAGAATGACCGCCTTCGGATTGAACTCGCGGATGAATTCGTCCGTGACGTCGTTCGGGTGAATCTCGCAGTAGACGTGCGCTTCGCGAACGCGGCGTCCGATGAGCTGGGTGACTTGCGAGCCGAAGTCAAGAATGAGGATTTTGTCGTGCATCGTGAGGTACGGATGAAGTGGATTCGTTGGACGTCGGCGCCGTGTCGGACGGCACGGGCGTGACAATGCCGGTGGCGCCCACAGGCGCGACCGGCGTGGTATTGACTGGTGCGGAGCCGCCGCGAGGCGTCTCCATGCGCGGCTCAGCGCGCGTGCCACGGGCCTCGTCGACGACCCGGGCATCGGCATAATCTCTCGGTGCGTCGCGTCGCGTGTCGCTCACGACACCGCCTCGCACCCGCTCGCCGGCCTGCTGCGCCGCCTGTACGCGCTCCTTCGTGCGCACACTCGACGCCAGCTTGACGAGAATCCCGCCCACTACCAGCAGGACAGCCCCGAGTATGGCAAGCATCCACTTGCCACCGCTCGACGCCACCAACTGGCCGGAGATCAGCCACCCCAGCACGAACGCACCGCTGATCCAGTTGATATGCCCCGTCACTTTCGCGACGGTCGACGTCAACTGGCCATTCACGGTGGCGTGCCATTGCAGCCAGGCCACGCCGATGAAGGCCACGCCCAGCACCTGCGCATACAGCACAGGCGATGGCGCGGGCACATCGATGGCCGCATACAGCGATGACCAGAACGACGCAATCAGCAGCACACCGAGTGCCAGATTCAACGCCGCATCGAGGAACAGTACCGTACGCAACATGGCCTTCATGGGCAATTACTCCACGTGGTAGTTGGGGGCTTCCTTCATGATCTGGACGTCGTGCACGTGCGATTCGCGCATGCCGGCGGCCGTGATTTCGACAAACTCTGCCTTCTCGTGCAAGTCCTTGATCGACGGGCAACCCAGATAACCCATCGACGAGCGGATACCGCCGGTCAATTGGTGCAGGATCGCGTTCACACTACCCTTATACGCTACGCGGCCTTCGATGCCTTCCGGCACGAGCTTGTCGGCGTTGTTGGCCGGGTCCTGGAAGTAACGGTCTGCTGCGCCGTCCTTCATCGCGCCCACCGAACCCATGCCGCGATAGCTCTTGTACGAACGGCCCTGATACAGGAACACTTCGCCCGGCGCTTCTTCCGTGCCGGAGAACATGCTGCCCATCATCACGGTGTGCGCACCGGCGGCAAGCGCCTTGGCCACGTCACCCGAGTAACGGATACCACCGTCGGCGATCAGCGGAACGCCCGTGTCCTTCAGTGCCTCGGCCACATTCGCGATCGCCGTGATCTGCGGAACACCCACGCCTGCAACGATACGCGTCGTGCAGATCGAGCCCGGGCCGATACCGACCTTGACGGCGTCTGCGCCGTGTTCGACCAGCGCCAGCGCGGCGCTTGCCGTCGCAATGTTGCCGCCAACGACTTCAATCTGCGGGAAGTGCTTCTTGACCCACTGCACGCGGTCCAGCACACCCTGGCTGTGACCGTGCGCAGTATCGACCACGATCACGTCGACGCCAGCCGCGACCAGCAACTCGACGCGCTCTTCATTATCCGCACCCACACCAACGGCAGCGCCGACACGCAGCTTGCCGTGTTCGTCCTTGCTTGCCAGCGGGTATTCCGTCGCCTTCGTAATGTCCTTGACCGTCATCAGGCCGCGCAGTTCGAACGCGTCGTTGACGACCAGCACGCGCTCGAGGCGGTGATCGTGCATCAGACGCTCGGCGTCGGCCGGAGAAGCGCCTTCACGCACCGTGATGAGCTTTTCCTTCGGCGTCATGATCACGCGCACCGGCTCGTCCAGGCGGCTTTCGAAACGCAGGTCGCGGTTGGTCACGATACCGATGAGCTGCGCGCCCTCGACGACCGGGAAACCGGAAATGCCATGCTGGCGCGACAGCGCGATCACATCGCGCACCTTCATGTGCGGCGGAATCGTGATCGGGTCACGCAGAACGCCCGACTCAAAACGCTTGACCTTCGAGACTTCCCGCGCCTGCTCAGCCGGCTTCAGATTCTTGTGGATGATGCCGATACCGCCCTGTTGCGCCATGGCAATGGCCAGACGTGCTTCGGTCACCGTATCCATGGCGGCCGACAGCAAAGGCATGTTCAGGGTAATGTTGCGCGTGAGCTTGGTTTTCAGGCTGGTGTCGCGCGGGAGAACGGCAGAGTAGGCCGGGACGAGGAGCACGTCATCGAATGTGAGTGCTTTTTGGATCAGACGCATGGCAAATCCTATAGGCGCAAAACCGAATTATACAGAAATCGCGCGTTGCATGGCAGGTCTGCCCCACATGTCAAGGGGCTTTTTCCCCGAGGGACAGATTCGCCCCCCCGCTGAGGGCAAAACCCGCCATCGCCCGGCAGGAAGTCATGGGCCGGACCTCGCCCCCGCCAAGTGCCGGATTTCACAATCAGCCCGCACGGCGCGAGTGCTATTCTTGCGCCCTCTACGGCAGGCACTCGACCGGGCGCTTCCTGCATTAACCACCGCATAACCACGCATTCACCACCAACCACGGGCTAGATTTCATGGGGAAAGGCATTTCGTACGGACTGGCGGCGGGCGCGCTGTGGGGACTGGTGTTCCTTGCCCCACGCCTGCTGCCCGGCTTCTCGCCGCTGGAGTTGTCGGCAGCGCGCTACGTCCTGTACGGATTGGTCTCGGCAGTATTCCTCGCCCCACTTTGGCCGCGCTTGCGCCATACCGTCACGAGTAACGACTGGCGGGCGTTATTCCGCCTGAGTCTCGTCGGCAATCTGGTCTATTACCTGTTTGTCGCCGCCTCGGTGCAGATGGCGGGCATCGCGCCGGCGTCGCTGATCGTGGGTGTGCTCCCTGTGACGGTCACTCTGATCGGCAGTCGCGATCATGGCGCCCTCCCGCTGTCGAAGCTCGCGGGCCCGCTGGCCCTGGTCGTCGCCGGGATTGTTTGCATCAATGTCGACGTCTTCACGCATGCCGCCGCGAGCGGTGGCGACTGGCGGCTGACGCTTGCTGGCGTCGTTTGCGCGGTGGGGGCATTGGCGAGTTGGACATGGTATGCCGTCGCCAACGCCCGATATCTCGCGAAATTCGGGCATTTCACGAGTCAAGAATGGTCGTTGCTGACGGGGGTGGCGACAGGGGTGCTGGCATGCGCACTGGCGATTGCCGCCCTGCTGCTGCCGCATCCGGGGACAGCGGACGTGCCGCGTGACTGGCAGATGTTTCTGATCGTGAATATCGCCGTGGCCATCGGCGCGTCGACCATCGGCAATGCATTCTGGAATGCAGCGAGCCGGACGCTGCCGCTCACGCTGTCGGGGCAACTGATCGTGTTTGAAACGCTGTTCGCGCTCGTCTACGGCTTTATCTACGAGCACCGGCTGCCGCGTCTGCTGGAGATCGCCGCGGTGACGTTATTGTTGGCGGGCGTCAGCGCATCGGTGCGATTGCACTCGCGGGGATCGACGCACTGATCGACGGCAGATCCGGCACGAAACCGTCCGGTCCGCCTCAGCCTTGCCCCATCGGCCTCAGCTACCCTTGCGGGCGCTGCCCAGCCACTTCTGCCCTTCGCGGCTGCCCTCGTTGCGGACTTTTTCGACGCGGCGCTGACGCGCCAGCTTCGGATCCGCCTTGAGCGCGCGGTAGATCTCGACACGATCGCCCGCCTCCACCGCAGCATCCAGCGCGCGCACCTTGCCGAAAACGCCGACCTTCATGCGGCCGAGATCCAGCGCCGGGAACCGTTGCAGCAATCCGCTGCGCTCGATCGCGTCGCGCATCGTCGCGCCTTGTGCCAGCGTCAGCGGGATAATCGTTTGCTCGCTGGGCAGTGCGTAGCAGACTTCGACGTTAAGCTCACTTGGCATAAACCGTCTCCGCACGTTTGACGAAGGCGTCTACGAATGTGTTCGCAATGTGACTGAACACCGGGCCGATGACCTTTTCGAGCAGGAAATTCGTAAACTCGTAGTGCAGACCGAATTCGATCTTGCAGGCGTTCTCGCGTAGGGCCGTAAACTTCCACGTGCCGTGAAAACGTTTGAAAGGCCCCTCGACGAAGGTCATCTGGATCGAGTGCGGACGCTCCTGGATATTGCGCGTCGCGAACGAATGCTTCAGCCCCTTGAAGTCGATGATCAGCGACGCTTCCATGCTGTGCTCGTCCTGATGCCGAATATCGACACCGCCGCACCACGGCAGGAATTTAGGGTAATCGGCGACATTGGTCACCAGATCGTACATTTGCTCGTCGGAAAAATGCACGAGAACGGTTTTACTGACTTCGGCCATCGTCTGTCGGGCTGTGAGTGCATGCGATACGTGCGCTGTCGATGCGCGTGTGTCGCAAGCCGCCTCTTGCCGAGACTCTTTGTTAAAATCGCTATTTTACCCGAGCCCGACTCACCGGGTCCGACCAAGTTACCCCGCCAAGGATCCATGAGCATCATCGACAACAGAAAGGCCTTCTTCGACTACTTCATCGAGGAGCGATTCGAAGCCGGCATCGCGCTCGAAGGGTGGGAAGTCAAGGCTATTCGCGCCGGGCGGGCGCAGATCAAGGAAGGCTATGTCGTCATCAAGAATGGCGAGATCTTTCTGATCGGCGCGCACATCAGCCCGCTGCAATCGGCATCGACGCACATCAACCCCGATCCGGTCCGCACCCGAAAACTGCTGCTCAAAGCCGATGAAATCAAGAAACTCATCGGCAAAGTCGAGCAACGCGGCTACACGATCGTCCCGCTTAACTTTCACTACAGCAAGGGCCTCGTGAAATGCGAGATCGGGCTGGGCAAGGGCAAGAAGCTGCACGACAAGCGAGAGACGGAAAAGGAACGCGATTGGAATCGCGAGAAAGCGCGCCTCATGCGCAATCCGACCTGAGATAGACGCTGAAGGACAAATGAAGCGCGACAGCGCTCGCGCGCAAAAGAAAACGGCCCGCTCGGGCCGTTTTCATTTCGTCAGTCATCTGCGCGACTGAGGGCGCCTCCCGGCACCCTCGTCCGCCCGCTTTCACTTAACGGCGCGGCGCAGAGTTGCCGAAGCCGCCAGTGCTACCGTCGACAGGGGCATTCGAGCCACCCTCGGTGCCACGCACGATCTTGAGTGCCGATGCGATCATGCCGCTCATGTCCGAAAAGTTGCCCGGCACGATCAGCGTGTTGTTCGTCTTGGCGACCTTGCTGAAGGCGTCGACATACTGCTCGGCGACCTTCAGGTTGACGGCTTCCATCCCGCCTTGCGTCTGAATCGCCGTGGCAATCTTGTGGATGGCTTCGGCGTTGGCCTCCGCCACGGCAAGGATGGCCGCCGCCTCGCCCTGCGCCTGGTTGATCGCCGCCTGACGCTCGCCTTCCGACTTCTGAATCGCCGCCTCGCGCGCACCTGACGCCAGGTTGATCTGCTCCTGCTTCTTCCCTTCCGAGGCTGCGATCAACGCACGCTTTTCACGCTCTGCCGTGATCTGCGCCTGCATGGCGTGCAGAATTTCCTTCGGCGGCGTCAGATCCTTGATCTCGTAGCGCAGGACCTTCACGCCCCAGTTCGCCGCCGCTTCATCGAGCGCATTCACCACGCTGTGATTGATGAACTCCCGCTCCTCGAACGTCTTGTCCAGTTCCAGCTTGCCGACCACGCTGCGCAGGGTCGTCTGTGCGAGCTGTGTAATGGCCACGATAAAGTTGCTCGAGCCGTACGACGCCTTCATCGGATCCGTCACCTGGAAGTACAGAATGCCGTCCACCTGCAGCTGCGTGTTGTCCTTGGTGATACAGATCTGGCTCGGAACGTCGAGCGGAATTTCCTTGAGCACGTGCTTGTAAGCGACACGGTCGACAAACGGCACGACGATCGACAGGCCCGGTGTAAGCGTCCCGTGATACTTACCGAGACGCTCCACCACCCACGCGTGCTGCTGCGGCACGATCTTGATCGACCGGGCCGCGATGATCACCGCGATGATGAAGAGAATGAATGCGACGTTGGATAACATGTTTTCCCCTGAAGCGCCGACCTTGGTGGCCAGCTAGTTCCCCGACGCCCCGCAATGGCGGGACATGTCGTCTGACCGCAACGACGCCGAAGTGTTCTGTCCACGGACCGACATCGGGCGAGAAGCATCGACGTCGGCCATGGAACTGCGCAATCTGCGCGATCTGTGCGATCTATGCCGCCACATGCGCGACGTACAACCGGCTACCGCGCACCTCGCGGATGACGAACCATCCGGCATCGGGCACTTCTCCCGGCATCAGTTCCACATCCCACTCTGCGCCCCGGTACATGGCGCGCGCCTGACCATCGGGACGCCATGCCTCGACATGCAAACGCTGACCGATATCGAGGTTGGTGTTGGGGTCAGCCGACGCATCGACCTTGATACGACGCCGCCCGAACCGGCTGCGTCGCAACAACCAGACCGCCACCCCGGCGACGATTGCCGCCACCACCCACTGCAACGGCCCGTCGGCACGCAGCAGCGCCGCAACGCCGCCGGCCGCCACGCCAAGCGCCACCATCAGGAGATAGAACGTCCCGCTCGCCAGCTCCAGCACCACGATCAACCCAGCCACGCCGAACCAAAGCCAAGCCTGCTCCATCGCAACTCCCAGAAACGAAAAAACCCCGGTTTTATACCGGGGTTTATAGCACGAAACTCACCGATCAGCGCACGCGTCCCAAGGGGTGACGCAGCCTTTCAGTGGCGTCCGAGATGCCGCTCGGACGCTTCCTATTTCAGGTGTTTCTCGCGACGCTTACTTCGCCACCTTGGCGAGTTGTTGCCACGTTTCCACGACCGTATCCGGGTTCAGGGACATCGAGACGATGCCTTCCTTGACCAGCCATTCGGCCAGATCCGGATGGTCCGACGGGCCCTGACCGCAGATGCCGACGTACTTGCCCTGCGCCAGGCAGGCCTTGATGGCACGGCTGAGCATGAACTGCACTGCCGGGTCACGCTCGTCGAAGTCCTTTGCCAGCAATTCCATGCCCGAATCGCGGTCCAGACCCAGCGTGAGCTGCGTCAGATCGTTCGAACCGATCGAGAATCCATCGAAGTACTCGAGGAACTGGTCAGCCAGAATCGCGTTCGACGGCACTTCGCACATCATGATCAGCTTGAGACCGTTTTCGCCACGCTTCAGGCCATAGCCGGCGAGCATGTCGACCACGCGCTCCGCCTGACCCAGCGTACGCACGAACGGCACCATGATCTCGACGTTCGTCAGACCCATGTCGTCGCGAACGCGCTTGAGCGCACGGCACTCCATCTCGAATGCTTCAGCGAAGTCTTCCGAGATGTAACGCGACGCGCCACGGAAGCCCAGCATCGGGTTTTCTTCATCCGGCTCGTAACGCGAGCCGCCGATGAGCTTCTTGTACTCGTTGGACTTGAAGTCCGACAGACGCACGATCACGCTCTTCGGGTAGAAAGCCGCCGCAATCGTGGCGATGCCTTCAGCCAGCTTGTCGACGTAGAACGCGCGCGGCGACGCGTGACCGCGAGCCACCGATTCCACCGCCTTCTTCAGGTCGGCGTCGATATTCGGGTACTCGAGAATCGCACGCGGGTGCACGCCGATGTTGTTGTTAATGATGAATTCCAGACGCGCCAGACCCACACCGCTGTTCGGCAGTTGTGCAAAGTCGAAGGCCAGCTGCGGATTGCCCACGTTCATCGTGATCTTCACCGGGATCTTCGGCATCTCGCCGCGTTGGATCTCGGTCACTTCGGTCTCGAGCAGACCGTCGTAGATCTTGCCTTCGTCGCCCTCTGCGCACGACACGGTCACGAGCGCGCCGTCCTTCAGCAGGTCGGTGGCGTCACCGCAACCGACCACGGCCGGCACACCCAGCTCACGCGCGATGATGGCCGCGTGGCACGTACGGCCGCCGCGGTTCGTCACGATGGCCGAAGCGCGCTTCATCACCGGCTCCCAGTTCGGGTCGGTCATGTCGGCAACCAGCACGTCGCCCGGCTGCACGCGCTCCATCTCGCTCGGATCCAGGATCACACGCACCGGACCCGCACCGATCTTCTGGCCGATCGCGCGGCCCGTGGTCAGCACCGGGGCGTCGCCCTTGAGCTTGAAGCGCTGTTCGGCCTTGCCGACCGACTGGCTCTTCACCGTCTCCGGACGCGCCTGAAGAATGTAGATCTTGCCGTCCTTGCCGTCCTTGCCCCACTCGATGTCCATCGGGCGACCGTAGTGCTTCTCGATGATCAGCGCGAACTTGGCCAGTTCGACGCAGTCGTCGTCGGTGATCGAATAGCGGTTACGCAACTCCATCGGCACGTCGATGGTCTTCACGCGGCCCGGCTCGCCCGGCTGCGTGAATTCCATCTTGAGCAACTTCGAGCCAAGCGTGCGGCGGATGATCGGGTACTTGCCGGCGTTGAGCGTCGGCTTGAAGACGTAGAACTCGTCCGGATTCACCGCGCCCTGCACGACCGTCTCACCGAGGCCGTAGCTGGCCGTGATGAACACCACGTCCTGGAAGCCCGACTCGGTGTCGATCGTAAACATCACGCCCGACGCGCCGCAGTCCGAGCGCACCATGCGCTGCACACCGGCCGACAACGCCACTTCGGCGTGCGTGAAGCCCTTGTGAACGCGGTACGAGATGGCGCGGTCGTTATACAGCGACGCGAACACGTGCTTCATGCGATCCAGCACGTCTTCGATGCCGACGACGTTCAGGTAGCTTTCCTGCTGACCGGCGAACGAGGCGTCCGGCAGGTCTTCTGCGGTCGCCGACGAACGCACGGCAAACGACGCGTCCGGCTGGTCGGCCGCGATGCGTGCGAACTGTTCGCGGATGTCCTTTTCGAGCTGCGGTTGCAGCGGCGCGTCGACGATCCATTGACGGATTTCGGCACCGGCTTCCGCGAGCGCCTTGACGTTATCGACGTCCAGACCCTCGAGACGCTTGGCAACGCGCTCGGTCAGGTTGTTGTGCTGGAGGAACTCGCGAAATGCGAAAGACGTGGTGGCGAACCCACCCGGCACGCGAACGCCTGCGTTGGCCAGTTGGCTGATCATTTCGCCGAGCGATGCATTCTTGCCGCCGACCGACTCGACGTCGGTCATGCGCAGATGCTCAAACGGCACCACGTAGGCGCCGTCGTGTGCTGCGTTAGTCATAAAAGCCCCTAAGGTAAGAAAAAAAATTCTCGGCGGACCGGCTGGGCCTGACATGGGCCGGTCGACCTGTTGGATAAGAAATCGCGCCTTGGCAGCGCCGGGAACCAGGGGCTACCGCCCGACGTCCTGCATCGAACCACCGTCATTTCCCGGAGCGCCCCGTCAGGCGGGGCTGACATGGAACCGGGCGCGATGGTCGCGCAATTGCTTATCCAACAAGTTGCCGCTATTCTACCGTGCAATGCACCATTTTGCGATTCTGCGCATGAGCGACGCCCTCACTCCCGGAGATTCCCTGACACCCGCCCCTGACGCCCCCGCCGCGCCGGTCAAACCGGTTGCCGCGCGGCCCGTCTTCATCGTCTCCGATGGCACAGGGATTACGGCCGAGACGTTTGCGCATTCGATCCTGGCGCAATTCGAGATGCGTTTCCGTCAGATTCGCGTTCCGTTCGTGGATTCCGTCGATAAAGCCTATGAGACGGCCCAACGCATCAATGAAATGTATCGGACCGAAAACGTTCGTCCGATCATTTTCAGCACGTTGGTGGACGCCAGGGCCAACGAAATCCTGCGCAATTGCCAGGGCGTGATTCTCGACATGTTCCAGACGTTCATCGAGCCGCTGGAGCAGGAACTCAATCTCAAGTCGATGCATGCTATCGGCCGCGTGCACCAGAACGCCGACAGCGAAGCGTACAAGAACCGGATCGAGGCGGTGAACTTCTCGCTCGCCCACGACGACGGCCAGTCCAACAAGAACCTGCAAAGCGCCGACGTGATTCTCGTGGGCGTGTCACGCAGCGGGAAGACGCCAACGACGCTCTATCTCGCCATGCAGTACGGCGTGAAGGCTGCCAACTATCCGCTGATCCCCGACGATTTCGAGCGCGAGAAACTGCCCTCCACACTCGACCAGTACAAGGATAAGATTTTCGGACTTTCCATCGATCCGCAACGACTTTCCGAAATCCGCAACGAGCGTCGTCCGGGCAGCAAGTATGCGTCGCTAGAAAACTGCCGCTACGAGGTCAACGAAGCCGAGGCCATGATGCGCCGCGAAGGGATCAAGTGGCTCTCCTCGACGCACAAGTCGATTGAGGAAATCGCGACGACGATCCTTCAGGAAATCAAGCTGGAGCGCGACGTCTACTAACTAACGTCGGTCGACGCCTGCTTGAGTGCCATTCAGCACGATAGCAACGCAAAAGGGACGCATAAGCGTCCCTTTTTCATTCGCACCGGCCAACTTACGACAAGCGCTGTCGCACCGCCTCGAACAAGCAAATCGCTGCGCACGCCGCGACATTCAGCGACTCCATGCCGCCCGGCTGAGGAATGCGGATCGGTGTCTGCACACGTTCAAGCCAATGGGGCGACACCCCCGCCCCTTCGTTGCCGAACACCCACGCCACCGGATGACGTAAATCCTGCTCGTAGAGTGACGTACTCGCTTGCAGGCTTGTGGCCAACAATGGCACCGACAGTCGCGGCGCCAGCGAATCCGGCGTGCAATGCTCGACGATGTTCAACGAAAAATGCGCGCCCATGCCCGAGCGCAACACTTTGCTCGACCACGTAAGCGCCGTGCCTGACATGCAGTAGACGTCGCGCACGCCTGCGGCCGCTGCGCTGCGCAGGATGGAGCCAACGTTGCCTGCGTCCTGCACAGCATCGAGAATCACGCAGTCGGTCGTTTGCGATGACGGCAAACGCCCCGAAGGCATCTCCACCACGAAGAGCAGCGACACGCCGTTGACCAACGTCGACAACGGCTCGAACAGCGCCTCGGGCAGACACACGCGTCGATCCGCCTCGACCCGTGCCCAAATCTGAGCGACTTCGTCGTTATCCAGCGCCGATTCTGCCGCGACGCAAACGAGTGGCTGTCCTAGCGCACCGAGATAGGCGTCGGCAAGATGCACGCCTTCGAGCAGCGTCTGCCCCAGCTTGCGGCGCTGCTGGTTCGACTGCGCGAGTGCCTTCAGGCGCTTGTAGAAGGGATTGTCTTTGGAACTGATGAGCTTCATGACGTGCGGACCGCGCGTGACACCGTCAACGTGCCGAAAATTTCAAACGCTTCGCGCACAGGCGCAAACGACTGGCGATGATGCGGACTGGGTCCATGGGCGCGCAGCGCTTCGAGGTGTCTGGGCGTGCCGTATCCGACGTGCTCGTCGAAACCGTACTGCGGAAACTCGTCGTGAAGTGCCGCCAACTGACGGTCACGCGTGACTTTCGCCAGAATCGACGCAGCCGAAATCGCAGGCACCTTGTCGTCCCCCTTGATCACGGCCTCGGCACGCATTGGCAACACGGGGCATCGATTGCCATCGATGAGCGCCAGTGCCGGCACACGCGTAAGTCCGTTCACCGCGCGCTGCATGGCGAGCATCGTCGCGTGAAGGATATTCAGGGAATCGATTTCCGCCACGCTCGCTTCGGCAATGCAAAACGCCAGCGAGCGCTCGACGATTTCCTCATAAAGCGCCTCGCGACGAAGTGCCGTGAGCTTCTTCGAATCGGCCAACCCTTTGATCGGGCGCGATGGGTCGAGAATCACCGCTGCGGTCACGACCGGCCCCGCCAGCGGTCCGCGCCCGACCTCATCCACGCCGCAAGTCAGATCGGCCGCGATATCCGCGAAAAGGTCGAACACCATTTGAGGAGGCGTTGCCTTTACCGCACGCGTCCGGGGCTTAGCGGCGGGAGACGGCACGCCATCGATCACGGCAATCTTGCGCGTGGTCCGACGCCCTGTCCCGTCGTTCGTCATAGCCGCCCCTTTTCGCGCAGCACACGCTCGATGACTTCCGCCGAACGCGCTGCCGTGTTCTGACGCAATTCCTCGTGAATCTTCGTGAAACGCGCTTGCAGCGATGCGCGCAACGCCGGATCGGTCAATTGCTGCCAGACCGCATTGGCCAGCGCTTCCGGCGTTGCGAAATGTTGCAACAGCTCCGGCACGACGAACTCGCCGCACAGAATGTTCGGCAAGCCGACGTAAGGCAAATAGCCCTGGCGTTTCATAATCTGCGCCGTCAGCCAGGGCACCTTATACGAGATCACCATCGGCTTTTTGTACAGCGCGGCTTCCAGCGTTGCTGTCCCGCTGGCAAGAAGCACGCTGTCTGCGGCTTCCAATGCCAGCGGCGCACGTCCGTCGATCACCGTCAGATTGAAGTCGCTATGCGCATCGAAAATCGGCTGCATCAGCACGCGCAGACGGGGCGTTGCAACCGGCAGAACGAATCGAATCGACGGATCTCGCTTGGCCAGCAGACGCATCGCCGCGAAAAACACCGGCGTGAGACGCTGCACTTCAGACGTACGACTGCCCGGCAGAATCGCAACGACGGGCCCATCGCCCTGAAGCCCCAATGTGGCGCGCGCCCCTGCGACGTCGGGCACCATCGGAATCTTGTCCGCCATCGGATGACCGACGAACGTGGCGTCGATGCCTGCACGGTGATAGATCTCGGGTTCGAACGGAAACAGGCACAGCATGTGATCGACGGCGCGCTTGATCTTCTTGATGCGTCCACCGCGCCACGCCCAGATCGACGGGCTCACGAAGTGAATCGTCGGAATGCCCGCTTCACGCAGCTTGATTTCGAGATCGAAGTTGAAGTCCGGCGCATCGAAGCCGACGAACGCCATCGGCTTTTCCGCCAGCCAGCGCTCGCGCAGTTGCTTTCGAATCGATAGGATTTCGCGCAGATGCTTGATGACTTCGACGTAGCCCATGACGGAGAGCTTGTCGATCGGCCAATAGGCGTCGAAGCCCTCTTCCGCCATGTGCGGACCTCCGACACCCGCGTAGGCGATGTCGGCCGGAAGACTCTGCTTGAGACCGGCAAGCACGTTGCCGGCAATGAGATCGCCTGACAGCTCCCCGGCCACCATCGCCAGGGTTCGCTGGCCGGCGCCGGGAAGGGTCGGCGGCATAGGTCAGCGCACGATACCGCGCGTGCTTGCGTTGAGGAAATCGAGGAGTGCGCGCACTGCCTCGAAGACGTCCGGGGCACCGGCATTGCCGAAGGCTTCGATTTGCACCTTGGCTTCGTCCAACGTCAACCCGCTCTTGTAGAGCAGTTTGTACGCGTGGCGCAGTGCCGTGATTGCATCGGCGGAAAACCCGCGACGACGCAGCCCTTCGACGTTGATGCCGTACGGTACCGCACGGTCACCCGAGGCGATCACGAACGACGGCACGTCCTGCACCAGCACCGACGCACCGCCCACCATCGCGTGAGCACCGATGCGCACGAACTGATGCACACCGGTCATGCCGCCGATGATGGCCCAGTCGTCGACATGGACATGGCCCGCCAACTGCGCGTTGCTAGAGAACACCGTGTGATTACCAACGTGGCAATCGTGCGCGATGTGCACGTAGGCCATGATCCAGTTGTCGTTGCCGACACTCGTCAGACCACCGTCCTGCACCGTACCGGTGTGGATGGTCGTGAACTCGCGAATCGTATTGCGATCACCGATAACGAGCCTGGTCGGCTCGCCCGCATACTTCATATCCTGCGGAACACCGCCGACCGATGCGAACGGGCCGATCTTGTTGCCCTCGCCCAGCGTCGTATGACCGTCGATCACCGTATGCGCAAGAATCTGCGTACCGGCGCCGACCGTCACGTTCGGGCCGACAATCGCGTACGGACCGACGACGACGTCGGCCGCGAGTTGCGCCTTCGGATCGACGACGGCAGTGGAATGAATGTTCGTCATGAGCGTCTCAGTTCCGGTTATTCGCCGTTCTTCTTGACCATGCACATGAACTCGGCTTCGGCAGCCAGCTTGCCGTCCACCGTTGCCTCACCCTTGAACTTATAAAAACCGCGCTTGTGGCTGATGAAATCGACCGAGAGAATGAGCTGATCACCCGGTTCGACCGGACGCTTGAAGCGTACGTTCTCGATGCCCACGAAATAATAGAGCGTGTTTTCGTCGTGCACCGCCTCTTCCGAGAAAGTGAGCAACGCTGCGGCCTGCGCCAACGCTTCAACGATCAGCACACCCGGCATGACCGGACGCTGCGGGTAATGGCCGGTGAAGTACGGCTCATTGATCGTGACGTTCTTGATGACCTTGATGTTCTTGTGCGGCTCCAGTCCGATCACGCGATCCACCATCAGCATCGGATACCGATGCGGCAGCAGCTTCATGATCTTGTGGATGTCGATAGTAATAGTGGTCTCGCTCATTTATCTTGCAGGTCCTTGACCTTCGCTTCAAGTTGACGCACGCGGTCGCGCATCTTGTCCAGATTGCGCATGATCGCCGCGTTTTTATTCCATTCGGCGTTCGGGATCGCCGGAAACGCGCTGGTGTAAGTGCCCGGGCCGGGAATCGATTTCGACACCCCTGACTTTGCCGTCACGATGACCTTGTCTCCAAGCGTCACATGGCCCGCGATGCCGACGTTGCCGCCCAGCATGCAGAATTTACCGATCGTGCTGCTGCCGGCGATACCGGTGCATGCAGCAATAACCGTAAAGGCGCCGACACGCACGTTGTGCGCGATCTGCACCTGATTGTCGATCTTGCAGCCGCGCTCGATGACGGTATCCGCCATGGCGCCACGGTCGATGGTCGTCGACGCGCCGATCTCGACGTCGTCTTCGATCACCGCACGCCCCACCTGCGGAATCTTCACCCATTCACCGCCTGTCGCGGAGAAATCGGGCGCGAAACCGAAACCGTCCGAGCCGATGACCGTGCCCGCGTGAATCACGCAACGCGCACCGATCACACTCGTGTGATACAGCGTGGCATTCGGATACACGAGCACATCGTCGCCCAGCGTCGTACCCCGGCCGACGAACACGTTCGCCATCAGACGGACGCGCTCGCCCAGACGCACCCCCGCTTCGATCACAACGTTCGGCCCAATCACGCACGAGGCCGGCACGACGGCCGAAGGATCGACGACGGCACTCGGATGGACGCCAGCAGGAGGCACCGGTGTCGCCGCGTCGGCGAACATCTGTGCCACGCGGGCAAAGTACGCGTACGGATTCGGCGCAACGATCCACGCGCGACCTTCATGTGAAGGCAGCTTGTCGAAGTCGGCTTTGGAGAGAATGACAGCAGCCGCACCCGAGTTGGGCACTTCTGCGAGATAAAGCGGATTGGACAGGAAGGCCAGTTGCTTTGCACCCGCGCGATCGAGCGGCGCGAGGCCTTCCACGGCAACGTTGCCATCGCCCACCAGTTCGCCGCCGAAGCGTGCGATCAGTTGGGCCAGTGTGACGGATGGCACGGAGGGTGTAGACGATCCCGACATGGAATGCCCGCCCGTCACTTGCCGCTGGCGCCGCCACCCGAACTTGCGTTCAGCGTCTTGAGCACCTTGTCCGTAATGTCGATACGCGGGCTGACGTAGACCGCTTCCTGCACGATCAGATCGTACTTGTCCGTCTCGGCAATCTGCTTGATGACGCGGTTCGCGCGATCGAGCACGGCAGCAAGTTCTTCGTTGCGACGCTGGTTCAGATCTTCACGAAACTCGCGTTGCTTGCGCTGAAACTCGGTGTCGGCGGCGGCCAGATCACGCTGACGCTTGGCGCGCTCGGCGTCGCTCAACGTCGGATTGTCCTTGTCGAGCTTGTCCGACATCGCCTTGAGACGTTGGGCCATGTCTTGCAGCGCCTTGTCTCGCGTGGAGAATTCGGCCTCAAGTTTGGCTTGTGCGGCCTTGGCCGGCGTGGAATCGCGCAGAATACGATCCGAATTCACAGCGGCGATGCGCGCATCCTGAGCCGTGGCAGCAAAGGCCGCACCGGCCAGCAACGCCGCGGCGACGCCGCGAAGGCAATGCTTACGGATACCGTTCAATGTATTACCCCTTACAACGATGAAACGTTCGGAACCGGTCGATCTGCCGTCATTAGAACGACGTACCGACCTGGAACTGGAATTTCTGATACTGGTCGCCCGTCTTCTTGACAAGCGGGAAGCCCATCGAGAGCTTGAGCGGGCCAATCGGCGAAATCCATGACAGACCGAAACCGTAAGAATAGCGCAGGTTATTGAAGGTAATCGCCTGGCCGTTATCGAACACGTTACCGCCGTCGAGGAACGTAAAGATACGCAGCGTACGATCGTAACCTGTGCCCGGCAGCGGGAACGTCAGCTCGATGTTACCGATCAGCTTCGATGCCCCCCCCAGCGGTTCGCCGTTGGTGTCCTTCGGACCCAGCGAGCTCGGCTCATAACCACGCACCGAACCGATACCGCCCGCGAAGTAGTTCTTGAAAATCGGGAACGGCTGACCGCCCAAACCGTGGCCGTAGCCCACTTCGCCGTTCAGCGCCAGCGTGAAGCCGCGGCTCACCGGGTAGTAGTACTGGTGCTGGTAGTACGCGCGGAAGTACTTGGTCGTTCCGATCGGCGTACCGATTTCAAGGTTCGCCTGTTGGTAGTGACCGCGGTTCGGGATCAGCGCGCTGTCACGCGAGTCGCGCGACCAACCCACCGTCAGCGGATAGTTGTTGCTGACATAGCCGAACTGGTTGGCATAGTCGATGTAGCGTTGCGGCGTCGTGCCGTCGCTCGTCAGGTGCAGACGCGTCTGTTCGAAGCCCAGACCGAAGAAGACCGTGTCGACTTCCGAGAACGGCACGCCGAACTTCAGGTTGCCGCCGAGCGTGTTGATACGGAAATCCGAATCGCTCGTCAGCAACAGCGGCTGATACGTACGGTAGTAGATGTCGGTAATACGGCTCACACCGTCAACCGTGAAATACGGGTCGACTTGCGTCACGGCCAACGTACGGTACGTCTTACCGGTGTTCACGTTCACGGACAGCGACGTACCCGAGCCGAACACGTTGTCCTGGCTGATACCGGCCTGCAACACCACCTTGTCGGTCGAGGAGAAACCGGCACCGACGTTGATCGTGCCCGTCGGCTTTTCTTCCACCTTCACCTGAAGGTCGACCTGGTCATTCGAACCGGCCACCGGCTCGGTCGTCACGTTCACGTCGGTGAAGTAGCCCAGACGGTTGATACGGTCCTGCGACAGCTTCAGGCGGTCGGCGTCGTACCACGAGCTTTCCAGCTGGCGCAGTTCGCGGCGAATCACTTCGTCACGCGTACGCGAGTTGCCCACAATGTTGATCTTGCGCACATACACACGACGGCCCGGATCGATCGTCAGATTGAGCGCAACGGTGTGGTTGTTACGGTCGATGTTCGGCTGGGCGTTTACGTTCGCGAACGCGAAACCGTAGTTACCCAACAAATCGGAGATGGCTTTCGTGCTCGCCTGCAGCTTGGCCGCCGAGAAGGTATCGCCGGCCTTGAGTTGAATGAGCTTCTGGATGTCGTCCTGCTTGCCGAGCATTTCGCCCGTGAGCTTGACGTCCGACACCTTGTAGGGCTCGCCTTCGTGAATGTTGATCGTGAGGAACATCTCGTCCTTGTCCGGCGTGATCGAGACGTCGGTGGAGTCGATGTTGAATTCCAGATAACCGCGGTTCAGATAGAACGAACGCAGCTTTTCCAGATCGCCCGTGAGCTTGTCCTTCGAGTACAGGTCGTTCTTCGAGTACCACGACAGCCAGTTCGGCGTGCCCAGTTCCATCTCGGCCGTCAGGTCCGACGACGAGAAAGCCTTGTTGCCCACGAAGTTGATCTGCTGAATCGTCGCCTTCGGGCCTTCCGTCACGGCGAACTGGATACCCACGCGATTGCGCTCGAGCGGCGTGATCGTCGTCTTGACCTCGGCAGCGTAGTAACCGCGCGTAAGGTATTGACGCTTGAGTTCTTGCTCAGACTTGTCGAGCAGGTTGCGGTCGAAGGTGCGACCTTCGGTCAGGCCGACCGAGCGCAGTGCCTTCTTCAGACCGTCTTTGTCGAATTCCTTGATGCCGAGGAAGTCGATGGAAGCAATTGCGGGACGCTCGTTGACGTGCACCACCAGCACGCTGCCCTGCGCTTCAACGCTCACGTCCGAGAACAGGCCCGTGGCATAAAGGGCACGAATTGCTTCGGTACCCTTATCATCGTTGAACTTGTCACCGGGTTTGACCGGGAGGTACGAGAAGACGGTACCGGGTTCAATACGCTGCAAGCCCTCCACTCGGATATCCTTGACCACAAACGGCTCGACGGCCCGTGCCAGGAAACTGTGTGCCGCCAGAACCGCAATCACCAGGGTCTTCGGAACAAGGTGGTATTTATTCGACAACTTGCTTCCCCAAGAAACAATTGAATCGTGAAAAACTCGGATTTGCCTGCGACCGGCAGGCACGTGACGCTGTCCTAGTGCAACAACTTCGACAGGTCGTTGAAAAGTGCTACGGCAGAGAGCGCAAGGATGCAAACGATGCCCACTCGTTGCAGCGCGCCCTGCCACCGTTCGGAAACTGCCCGACCGGTCATCGCTTCGACCGCATAATATAACAGATAGCCACCGTCCAAAACCGGAATTGGCAATAGATTCAATACGCCGAGGCTAATGCTGACAAGCGCCAGAAAGGCGATGAAATAATCCAGACCAAGCCGCGCTGAACGCCCTGCGTAATCCGCAATCGTCACCGGACCGCTCAGATTCTTGAGCGATGCCTGCCCAGTGATCATCTTCCCAAACATGCGCACGCTGAAGGCCGTCACGTCCCACGTGCGCTGCGCCCCGCGGCCGATCGCCTCGAACAGCCCGTAGCGGACAGTCACCGAATCGACCTGACTGGCCAGCGCTGCGCCGATCTTACCCACGCGCTCGCCACCCGCCGTTGCCGAATCGACTTCCACATTAGGCGTGAGCGTGACGTTTCGAGGGCTGCCGTCCCGACGCACCGTCAGGGTCATCGGCTTGCCGGGGTGGGCGCGAACGGCATCGACGAGTGCCTTGGCCGAGGTTACGGGAGTGCCGTCCACCGCCGTAATCTCGTCGCCCACGCGCAACCCGGCGAGCCCCGCAGCGCCGCCTGCGATGATCTGCCCCACCTTCACACGCGCCGAAGGCACCAGGCCCAAACGCTGCATGAAGTCCTGCTCGCCGTCCGCATCGAAACGCTGCCCGGCCGCGTCCAGCGCGTATTCCGCACGGCCATCGCGCGTACGCGCCACCAGCGTCACGCGTTGTCCTTCGATCATCGGGTCGACAAGACGCCAGCGAAGATCTTCCCAGGAACGCACGGCAGATTCCTCCCCGACCGCCTCATCGGGACGTGTGCCGTTTTCCCGCACTCCCGTGATCAGTTCACCGCCGGACAGCCCTGCACGGGCCGCGAGCGTGCCGGCCGGCGGCGGCGCGATTCGCGCGACAGGCTCCGTCACGCCAGCCAGATTCAGGCTCGCATAGAGGGCAATGGCAAGGAGGAAGTTGGCGACCGGACCGGCCGCCACAATAGCGAAACGCTTGTAGACAGACTTCTGATTGAACGCACGCGCCCGGTCTTCCGGGGCGACGATCTGTGTTTCGTCACGCTCGTCGAGCATGCGGACGTAGCCGCCGAGCGGCAACGCGCAGACCGTCCATTCGGTGCGATCGCGCCCCATCGTCCATTTGAGGAGCGGTGTTCCGAAGCCCACGGAGAATCGCAGAACCTTCACGCCGCAAAGCCTTGCGACCGTGTAGTGGCCCAACTCATGGAACACCACCAGAACACCAATGGCGACGGCGAACGCTAGCAACGTGGTCAGCAAATTCATGAGCGAACGGGCCCCGGGGAAGTTACGACATGGGCAGCGGCGTCAGGAACGCGCTGGTGCAGGCAAACCGGCAACGATCTCCGTCGCCAGTTCGCGGGCACGACGATCGGCTTCAAGCACGACCTCGAGCGAGGTGGCCTCACCCACGGCGACCGCATCGAGCACGCGCTCGACTACCTGCGCAATTGCGGTGAAACGGATGCGTCCTTCCAGGAACGCCGCCACGGCCACTTCGTTGGACGCATTGAGCAAAGCACCCGCCGTACCACCACGATGCAGTGTATCGAACGCCAGACGCAGACACGGGAAACGGCGCAGATCCGGCGCTTCGAACGTCAGCTTGCCGATGTCCGCGAGATTCAGTCCGGCAACGCCCGACGTCACCCGGTCGGGAAACGCCAGCGCGTGAGCGATCGGCGTGCGCATATCGGGGTTACCGAGTTGCGCCAGTGTCGAGCCGTCGGTGTACGTAACCATCGAGTGAATCACGCTTTGCGGATGGATCAGTACCTCGATCTTTTCCGGCGGCATATTGAACAGCCAGTGCGCCTCGATGACTTCAAGGCCCTTGTTCATCATGCTCGCCGAATCCACCGAGATCTTGCGCCCCATCACCCAGTTCGGGTGTGCGCATGCTTCGTCCGGCGTCACGTTCTCGAGCGACGCCAGCTCGCGCTCGCGAAACGGGCCACCCGAAGCCGTTAGCACCAGTTTCTCGACGCCACGCGTCGAAATACGGCTCTCGCCCGCCACTTGCGGCAGGCATTGGAAAATGGCGTTGTGCTCGCTATCGAGCGGCAGCAATGTGGCGCCCGCGCGTTCGGCCGTCGCCATGAACAACGCACCGGAAAGCACCAGCGACTCTTTGTTCGCCAGCAGAATCCGTTTGCCCGCGCGCGCGGCGGCGAGTGTCGATTGCAGACCTGCCGCGCCCACGATAGCCGCCACGACCATCGTGATCTCACCAGCCTCGGCGATTTCGATCAGCGCTTGCGGACCGTACGTCACTTCGATCTTCAGGCCCGCCTCGGCCAGACGCGCCGACAGCGTGCGGGCGCCCTCTGCGTCGGCCACGACCGCCACTTGCGGACGATGGGCAACACACTGTTCAAAAAGACGATCGAGATTACGGTGCGCCGATAGCGCGTAGACCGAAAAGCGATCCGGATGACGCCCCACGACATCGAGCGTGCTAACGCCGATGGAGCCAGTGGAGCCGAGAATGGAAAGACGTTGCGACATGATCAGACGAAGAGCATAGCCAGCGGGAGCACCGGGAGCAGCGCGTCGATTCGATCGAGCACACCGCCATGACCGGGCAGCAGCGCGCTGGAATCCTTCACGCCCGCTTGCCGCTTGAGTTGAGATTCGAACAGATCGCCCACGACCGAGAAAGCCACCAGCACGGTCAGCGCCAATGCGCCGAGTGCGAGGCCCAACGTGCTGGCGAGATGAGAAACGATGGTCGGCGCCTGCAATCCGCTGACGAGTACCACCGCAGCTATCGCGAGTACAAGCAACCAGCCGCCGATGGCACCTTCCCACGACTTTCCGGGGCTGATCGAGGGCGCAAGCTTGCGTTTGCCGAAAGCTCGCCCGGCGAAATAGGCGCCGGTGTCGGCGAGCCAGACGATGACGAGCACCGACAGCAGGAAGGCGACGCCACGCTCACGAGCGAGACAAAGCGCCTGCCAGGCAGCAATCAGCAATACCGGCCCAGCCACCAGCAACAGACCACGCCACGCGCCTTGCGTCGCGGGCTTACGTGCGAGGGTGTAGGGCCCGGCGAGAATCCAGAAGACGGCGGCAGGTTTTAGCCAGATCGACGACAGCGTCCAGCCTTCCGCCCAGGTCAACCCGACACCCAACAGGGCCAGCGCACCATAAAAGACGGCGCCCGTGCCGTTAAGGCCGACCAGACGCCCCCACTCCCACCCGGCGGCCGCAACGATCACGGCCGCGAGCAGCGCGAACTGCGCCGGGGTACCGACGAAGATCACGGGCAAAAGGATGGCGAGAAGTACGACAGCGGTAATAACGCGTGTCTTGAGCATCAGGCGGATTGTCCCGAGGGGTTCTGGACTTGCGCGCTGGTACGGCCGAAACGGCGTTCGCGCTGCTGAAACTCGGCGACCGCCCGCTTAAGCGTATTGGCGTTGAAGTCCGGCCAGAATTCTTCGGTGAAATACAGTTCAGTGTACGCCAGTTGCCAAAGCAGAAAATTACTGACGCGCTGATCGCCACCGGTGCGGATAAAGAGATCCGGCTCCGGCGCATAGGCCATACTCAGATAAGGCGCGAGATCGTCTTCCGAAAAAGATGCTTCGAGCGCCGCAGCCCCACCCTGCGCGACACGCGCAGCGGCGAGCTTCTGAGCGGCCTGGAGAATATCCCACCGCCCGCCATAATTGGCGGCGATGGTCAGGGTGAGACCCTTGTTGTCCTGCGTGCGCTCTTCCGCACGCCGGACGAGTTCCTGAATGCGAGGCTCGAACGCTTCGAGCGCACCAATGACGCGAAGACGGATGCCGTTGCTATGCAGCTTACCCACCTCGCGCTCGAGCGCAAGAATGAAAAGCTGCATGAGCGTCGAGACTTCATCCTGCGGACGACGCCAGTTCTCGGAACTGAACGCGAACAGGGTCAGATACTCGACGCCCAGCTCGGCACATGCCGTCACCGCTTCACGCACGGCGTCAACACCACGCTTATGCCCCGCAACGCGGGGCAATTTACGACTGGTAGCCCAACGCCCGTTGCCGTCCATGACGATGGCAACGTGGCGCGGAATGCTCGCTGTCTCAGGAGCAGAAAGCGTAGAGCTGAGAAAACCCATTGAATTACGGCGCGGAGTCGGGCGCGAAAGTCTGCGGAGATTGAGCGGTAAGTGCCGTGAGCACTTAAACCGTCATGATCTCGGCGTCCTTCTGCTTCACCAGCTCGTCGATTTCGGCGACGAACTTGTCGGTGAACTTCTGGACATCGTCGCCGCCACGGCGCTCGTCGTCTTCCGAGATTTCCTTGTCTTTCACCAGCTTCTTGAGTTGCTCGTTGGCGTCGCGACGCAGATTACGCACGGCAACCTTGGCGTTTTCGCCTTCCGACTTCACCAGCTTCGTCATTTCACGACGGCGCTCTTCGGTCAGTTGGGGCATCGGCACGCGAATCAGGTCACCTTGCGTCGCCGGGTTCAGGCCCAGATCCGACTCGCGGATGGCCTTTTCGACCTTCGGGACCATGTTCTTTTCCCACGCCTGCACGCCGATCGTACGCGCGTCGACGAGGCTCACGTTGGCAACTTGAGAGATGGGCACCATCGAACCGTAATAATCGACCTGGACGTGATCGAGCAGGCCAACGTGCGCGCGGCCAGTACGAATCTTCGCCAGGTTGTTCTTGAACGACTCGATCGAGCTCTTCATCTTTTGCTCGACATTCTTCTTGACGTCAGCAACGCTCATGGCAACCTCCAAACCTAAATTGTTACGCAAACATAAAATGATACGGCGTCGACGCGCCAATACGCGTCGACGCCGCAATTCGAACTCAAACGTGGACGAGCGTTCCCTCGTCTTCACCGAGGATGACGTGCTTGAGCGCACCCGGCTTCACGATCGAGAAAACGCGCACCGGCATCTTCTGATCGCGGCACAGCGCGAAAGCCGTCGCGTCCATGACCTGCAGGTTCTTCGAGATCGCCTCGTCGAAGCTGATGGTCGAGTACTTCACTGCGTCCGGAACCTTCTTCGGGTCGGCCGAGTACACGCCGTCGACCTTGGTCGCCTTGAGCACGACTTCGGCGCCGACTTCCGAGCCACGCAGCGCAGCGGCCGTGTCGGTGGTGAAGAACGGATTGCCCGTGCCAGCGGCGAAGATCACGACTTTACCCTCTTCGAGCTGACGAATCGCGCGGGGGCGGATGTACGGTTCAACGACCTGGTCCATACGCAGCGCGGATTGCACACGCGCTTCGATGCCGGCGTGACGCATCGCGTCCTGCAGCGCCAGGGCGTTCATCATCGTGGCGAGCATGCCCATGTAGTCGGCCGTCGCGCGGTCCATACCTGCGGCACCGCCAGCCACACCCCGGAAGATATTGCCACCGCCGATCACGACGGCCAATTGCGTGCCCAGGCGAACGACTTCGGCAATATCGTCAACCATCCGCTCGATGGTTGCGCGGTTGATGCCGAACGAATCGTCACCCATGAGGGCTTCACCAGAGAGCTTGAGAAGTACGCGTTTGTAAGGAGTAGACATGGCGGTCCTTAAGAAGTCTGGTCGGGCACTGTTGGGGTATTCTGGATGAAACAACGGGGACGACACCGCCGCCCCCGGATACTACGGTACTGCGCGAATTACGACTGCTGCTTTGCAGCGGCCACCTGAGCAGCCACTTCTGCAGCGAAATCGTCTTGCTTCTTCTCGATGCCTTCGCCAACCACGAACATGGTGAAACCCTTGACCGTGGTGTTGTTGGCCTTGAGCATCTGCTCGACGGTTGCCTTGTCGTCCTTCACGTACGTCTGATTGAACAGCGAGACTTCCTTCAGGAACTTCTGCACGCTGCCTTCCACCATCTTGGCGACGATCTCGGCCGGCTTGCCCGATTCGGCGGCCTTCTCGGCGGCAATCTTGCGTTCCTTCTCGATAAGATCTGCCGCGACCTGGTCGCCCGACACGGCGACCGGCTTCATGGCAGCGATGTGCATCGCGACATTCTTGCCCACTTCGGCGTCGGCACCTTCATACTCGACGATCACGCCGATACGCGTACCGTGCAGATACGACGCCAGCTTGCCCGACGTTTCGTAACGCTGGAAGCGGCGAATCGTCATGTTCTCGCCGATCTTGCCGATCAGGTCGGCACGGATCTGGTCAACGGTCTTGCCGTCGAGCGGCAGCGCCGACAGCGCAGCGACGTCGGCCGGATTGTTCTCGGCGACCAGCTTGGCGACGTCGTCTGCGAACTTCAGGAAGTCGTCGTTCTTGGAGACGAAGTCGGTTTCGCAGTTGATTTCAACCACGGCACCCTTACCGCCGTCGATGTAAGCCGAGATCACGCCTTCGGCCGTGATACGGCTTGCAGCCTTGCTGGCCTTGCTGCCCAGCTTGACACGCAGGATTTCTTCAGCACGAAGCATGTCGCCGTCGGCTTCGGTCAGCGCCTTCTTGCATTCCATCATCGGCGCATCGGTCTTGGCGCGCAGTTCGCCCACCATTGCTGCAGTAATTGCCGGCATATCGTTACTCCTGTATATCGAATCAGTCGGGAGAGGGTTTCACAA
Source organism: Pandoraea oxalativorans (assembly GCF_000972785.3). NCBI lineage: Bacteria > Pseudomonadati > Pseudomonadota > Betaproteobacteria > Burkholderiales > Burkholderiaceae > Pandoraea > Pandoraea oxalativorans. The sequence goes on along the minus strand of NZ_CP011253.3, from coordinate 2,399,035 downwards.
GACCGGCCTCACTGCCCGGCCTTGGCGCCCCACTCACCCGACGCGGGGAAATCGGACTAAAAAAAAGGGGCGCCACAAGCAGCCCCTTTTGTTACGCAGCGGTGGCCGCTTACGCCTCTTCGTTCACTTCGACGAACTCGTCGCCTTCGCCGCGAACGGCTTCGACAACTTCCTTGACGGCGTTTGCACGGCCTTCGAGGATTGCGTCGGCAACGCCTTGCACGTACAGCTCGACAGCCTTGCTCGAGTCGTCGTTACCCGGGATCACGTAATCCACACCTTCCGGCGAGTGGTTCGTATCGACCACGGCGATCACCGGAATGCCCAGCTTGTTGGCTTCGGTGATGGCGATCTTGTGGTAGCCGACGTCGACGACGAAGATGGCGTCGGGCATACCGCCCATTTCCTTTACGCCACCGATCGACTTCTGCAGCTTGGCCATTTCGCGATCGAACAGCAGCGCTTCCTTCTTGCTCATGCGCTCTTGTTCGCCGGCTTCCAGAGCCTGCTCCATGTCCTTGAGCTTCTTGATCGACGACTTCAGCGTCTTGAAGTTCGTCAGCATGCCGCCCAGCCAACGGTTGTTGACGTAAGGCATACCGGCACGTGCTGCGGCTTCCGCCACGATGTCACGCGCTTGACGCTTCGTGCCCACGAACAGGATCGTGCCGCGGTTTGCTGCCAGTTGACGCACGTACTTCAGTGCGTCCTGGTACATCGGCAACGTCTTTTCGAGGTTGATGATGTGAATCTTGTTGCGATGGCCGAAGATATAGGGGGCCATCTTGGGGTTCCAGAAACGGGTTTGGTGACCAAAGTGGACGCCCGCTTCCAGCATCTGACGCATCGTGACAGACATGTGATTCTCCGTGAGGGTTAGGTCTTAGACCGGCTGCCGTACCCGTTTCGTCAGACTGCCATACAGCTTTGCATGACCCGCCTGCGAAGATCGGGCACCCTGGGTGCGCCGGCCCGCGATTTCAAAATTTCCAAGCCGAGAAGACCGATCGTTGCCCGACGAATCACCGAATTCGGCGCCTTTCGGCACCAACTTGGGGCTAAACACCCCAAAACCCCGGCTAATCGCACCAAAAACCAAGGGGAAACCCTTGACCATATTGACAACTCGTCCTCGACTTAGCCCGAGATTATAGCATCGCACCGCGCCATCACTCAAGAGGCTCGTGAACTTGCGATGACAGACCGCAAATGCCCGGTTTGTGCGGCATCCCGGCCGGTTCGGCATCGCTTCCGACGCCTCGATCGGAACGATGGAAATTCGCTATCGGAATGCTCCGAAAACCACGCCGGACAAGGGCAAAACCCGGCCAAAACCCTCCATTGGTGCGATAATGCGTCACTGTTTCCGCACTTTGTCCGATTCCGCAATGGCCATCACTCTCAAAAATGCCCACGACATTGAAATGATGCGCGTCGCTTGCCGCCTGGCCAGCGAAGTGCTCGATTTCATTACACCGCACGTGCGCGCCGGCGTCACCACCGGGGAGCTCGACCGCCTCTGCCACGAATTTATGATCAAGGAGCAGGGCACCGTCCCTGCGCCGCTGAACTACCAGCCGCCCGGCTACCCGCCCTACCCCAAGGCCACCTGCATCTCGGTCAATGACGTGATCTGCCACGGCATTCCCGGCGATAAGGTCCTCAAAAACGGCGACGCGCTGAACATTGACATCACTGTCATCAAGGACGGCTACTTCGGCGACACGAGCCGCATGTTCATCGTCGGCGACGGCACAATCCTGGCCAAGCGTCTGGCGCAAGTCACCTATGAGTGCATGTGGCTCGGCATCAACCAGGTGCGTCCGGGCGCGCGTCTCGGCGACATCGGGCAGGCGATCCAGACGCACGCCGAGGCGCAGGGCTACAGCGTTGTGCGCGAATATTGCGGCCACGGGATCGGCCAGGTGTTCCATGAAGATCCGCAAATCCTGCACTACGGACGTCAAGGGACCGGCCTGGAATTGCAGGCCGGCATGATCTTTACCATCGAACCGATGATCAACGCTGGTAAGCGCGAAATTCGGACGATGCCCGATCAGTGGACCGTCAAGACGCGAGACCGCAGCCTGTCGGCCCAGTGGGAACACACCGTGCTGGTGACGGAGACGGGCCACGAGGTGCTGACTCATTCCGCCCAGACGCCCGCACCGCCGCCGGGCTCGTCGTACGTCACGTCGTTCGCAACTGCGGCTTAACAACGTAAGAACCGTCAGATTCCAACGAAGCAGTCACGTCCGGCCGCCGAACTTTGGCGGCCGCCCGGCCCGGCCTCGCAGCATTTCGCAGCGCGTTGCCCGGCCCGATTCGTTTATCCACTCCCTGGAAGCCGCCATGCACGCACGTGCACACGCCCCTTCTCCGCTACGTCAGGCCCTCAAGGACCGCAAGGCCGAACTCGTCGAACGATTTGTCGCAAACGGCAAGATCGACGGGTTGCTGCACGGTTTATGCCACGCCGTCGATCAGGCCATGCGCGACGCGTGGACCGAGTACCGGATGCCGGACGACTTCGCGCTCGTGGCGGTCGGCGGTTACGGACGCGGCGAGCTGTATCCGTATTCGGACGTGGACATTCTGTTGCTGCATCCGGGCACCGATGGCGAGGCGCTGACGTCGCACGTCGAGCCGTTCATCGGATTTCTCTGGGATATCGGCGTCGAGATCGGTTCATCGGTACGCACTGTCGACGAGTGCATCTCGGAAGCACAGGCTGACATCACCGTGCAAACGAGCCTGCTGGAGGCGCGTCTGCTCATCGGAAATCAGGCGCTGTTCGACAAATTTCAACAACGCTTCGCCGACGACCTCGACCCGCTCGCGTTCTTCCGGAGCAAGCAACTCGAGATCCGTCAGCGCCACGCGAAGTATCAGGACACCCCGTACAGCCTCGAGCCGAACTGCAAGGAAAGCCCGGGCGGCCTGCGCGACCTGCAAGTGATTCTGTGGATGACGAAGGCGGCTGGACTCGGCAATAGCTGGGCGGAGCTCTTCACGCGCGATCTGCTGACGGATCGCGAACTCAAGGAGTTGCGTCGCAACGAGCAATTTCTGAAGGGTTTGCGAGCGCGGCTCCATCTGCTGGCACGGCGTCGTCAGGACGTACTGGTGTTCGACCTTCAGACGGCCCTTGCGCAGAGCCTCGGCTTCGACGCCACAACGACCAAGCGCGCCAGCGAGCAACTCATGCGACGCTATTACTGGGCGGCAAAGGCGGTCTCGCAGCTCAATACGGTGCTGCTGCTGAACGTTGAAGCCCGACTGTTCCCTCAAACCAGCGGCGTCACTCGCGTGATCAACGAGCGCTTCGTCGAGAAGCAAGGGATGATCGAGATCGTCGACGACGAACTGTACACACGTCATCCGAATGCGATTCTCGAAACGTTCCTGCTGTACGAGCAAGTCGTCGGGGTGAAAGGGTTGTCTGCCAGAACCCTGAGGGCGCTCTACAACGCGCGCGAGCTCATGAACGGGCAGTGGCGTGCAGACCCTGAGAACCGCCGTACATTCCTCGAGATTTTGCAGCAGCCGCAGGGCATCACCCACGCCTTGCGGCTGATGAACCAGACCAGTGTGCTGGGCCGGTATCTGATCAACTTCCGCCGCGTGGTCGGGCAAATGCAGCACGACCTGTATCACGTGTACACGGTCGATCAGCACATTCTGATGGTCGTGCGTAACATTCGCCGTTTCGCGGTCGCGGAGCATACGCACGAGTATCCGTTTTGCAGTCAGCTGATCGCGAACTTCGACCGTCCGTGGGTGCTGACGATCGCCGCCCTCTTCCACGATATTGCAAAGGGTCGCGGTGGTGACCATTCGACGCTCGGTATGGTCGACGCGCGCACCTTCTGCACACGTCACGGCATCTCGAAGGAAGACACCGATCTGATCGTCTGGCTGGTCGGTGAACATCTGACGATGAGCACCGTGGCGCAAAAGCAGGACACCACCGATCCGGAAGTCATCCGACGTTTTGCGGAAAAAGTGGAAAACGAGCGTCGCCTGACCGCGCTTTACCTGCTCACCGTGGCAGACATTCGCGGCACCAGCCCGAAAGTCTGGAACGCCTGGAAAGGCAAGCTGCTCGAAGACCTTTATCGTCTGACGTTGCAGGTGCTGGGCGGCGCCAACCCGGACCCGCACGCGCAATTGAAGACGCGCAAGGAAGAAGCGCTCGGACTGTTGCGCCTGTACACCGTGCCGGAACGCGCGCAGGAAGCGCTCTGGAACACGCTGGACGTCGCGTACTTTCTGCGCAACGACCCGGCGGACGTGGCGTGGCAAACGCGCCATCTGTGGCGACATGTCGACAGTGCCTCGCCCATCGTCAAGGCGCGCCCATCGCCCATCGGCGAAGGGTTGCAGGTGTTGGTTTATGTGCGCGATCAGGTCGATCTGTTCGCGCGTATCTGTGGCTACTTCGAGCGCAAGGGACTGTCGATTCTTGACGCCAAAGTGCACACCACCAGCCAGGGCTTCGCGCTCGACAGCTTCCTGCTGACCGACCCGGGCCTCGACACGAGTTATCGCGACATCATCAATTTGGTGGAAAGCGAGTTGGTGTCGTTGCTCACGCGGGAAGAGCCTCTGGCAGAACCGAGCAAGGGGCGTCTGCCGCGCCGCTCGCGCAGCTTCCCGGTCACGCCGCGTGTCGATCTTCGGCCCGATGAACGTGGTCAGTACTACCTGCTATCGGTGTCGGCCAACGACCGCACCGGTTTGCTTTACGCGGTCGCTCGCGTGCTTGCGCGTCACGGCGTCAGCGTGCGAACCGCCCGCATCAATACCCTCGGCGAACGTGTCGAAGACACGTTCCTGCTCGACGGCAGCCGTTTGCAGGATAGTCGCCTGCAAATTGCCGTCGAGACCGAATTACTCGAAGCATTGGAACCATGAGCGATACCCCGCGCGCCAAATTGAGCGCCAAACACCCCCGCACCCTCGACAAGACGCGCTCCCCTGTGCGCTCGGCTGGCGCATTGCGCCGTCCGACCAAGGCAGTGCCCGCGTCGATGCTCGACGCCAGCGGCGCGAAGAAGCCTGCCGGGAAGCCGGCTCGCCCGCGTCCGGCGGACAATGACGCGACATCCGGTGGCGCTCGTCGCCCGGTCGGCAGCGGCACGGCGCCGCGCAAGCCAGCAGGCGGCGGCGCGCCTTACGAAAAGCGTCCAGCGGGCGAACGTCCGCCAGCACGCGGCCAACGCGAGCGCGTCGCCGGTGCACGCGCCGCCCGTTTCGACGACGAGTCCCGCGCACGTCGTGACTTTGACGATCGCGCACCGCGTCGCTTCGACGACGACCGTCCGCGTCGCAACACCGAAGGTGGTGCGCGTGGCGACTTCGCACGTCCGGTCAAGCGTGACTTCGATAACCGCGCGCCTCGTCGGTTTGACGAAGACCGCCCGCGTCGCAGTACCGTAGGTGGTGCACGTGGGGGCTTCGATGATCGCGCGCCGCGTCGCTTTGGTGAAGACCGTCCGCGCCGCAGCACCGAGGGTGGTGCACGTGGGGGCTTCGACGATCGCTCACCGCGTCGCTTTGACGAAGACCGTCCGCGCCGCAACACCGAGGGTGGTGCACGTGGGGGCTTCGATGGTCGCTCACCGCGTCGTTTTGACGAAGACCGTCCGCGTCGTAATACCGAAGGTGGTGCACGTGGCGACTTCGCACGTCCGGTCAAGCGTGACTTCGACAACCGCGCGCCTCGTCGCTTCGACGAAGACCGTGCGCGTCGAAATACCGAAGGTGGTTCACGTGGCGACTTCGCACGCCCTGCCAAGCGTGACTTCGATGATCGTGCGCCCCGTCGCTTCGATGACGACCGTCCGCGCCGCACTGCCGAGGGAGCCCCGCGTGGCCGCTTCTCGCGCGACGATCGCGACAGTCAGGCGAACCGCACCGCACGTCCCTCGCGTGCACCGCGAGTTGAGCGCGACGACGATGACGACGATATCAAGATCCACCACGACGCCGCTGGCTCGCTGCGCTTGTCCAAACGGATGTCCGAACTCGGCCTGTGCTCGCGGCGCGAAGCGGACGAGTGGATCGCCAAGGGCTGGGTCCGTGTCGACGGCAAGGTGGTGAAGGAACTGGGCACGAAGATTCTGCCCACGCAGGAAATCACCGTCGTGCAAGCCGCGCAGAAGGAACAGGCCAATCGTGTCACGATCCTGTTGCACAAGCCGGTGGGTTACGTCTCGGGTCAGGCGGAAGACGGCTACGATCCTGCTGTCGTGCTGGTGACCAGCGAGCATCACTGGGCCGAAGACGACGCCGGCGTGCGCTTCTCGCCGTCGCATCTGCGCAGTCTGGCGCCTGCCGGACGCCTCGACATCGACTCCACGGGCCTGCTCGTCCTCACACAGGACGGCCGCATTGCCAAGCAGTTGATCGGCGAGGATTCGGACATCGAGAAGGAATATCTCGTGCGCGTGTCGTACAACGAGCACTCGCAGAACGTGCAGGCGCACTTCCCGGCCGACCGCCTGGCGCTGCTACGTCACGGACTTGAGCTTGACGACCAACCGCTCAAGCCCGCACAGGTGGACTGGCAGAACCCGGAGCAACTTCGCTTCGTGCTCAAGGAAGGCAAGAAGCGTCAGATTCGCCGCATGTGCGAACTGGTCGGTTTGCACGTGACGGGCCTCAAACGAGTTCGCATGGGACAAATCACCCTGGGCAATCTGCCTGTGGGCGAATGGCGTTACCTGCGTGCTGGCGAAGGGTTCTGATTCGGCGACGATTCACTCGTCGCGGCCATGAAAAAGCCCGCCATCAGGCGGGCTTTTTTATCGTCACCGGCAAACGCCGGAGTGAAACGTCAATCGCAGATCAGGGACACATTAACCCCGGCGTCCCACTCAATCGTCGCTATTCGGATCGAGCCCCGGGAAAAGGATTTCGGTAAAACCGAACTTGCTGAAGTCGGTAATCCGCATCGGATAGAGCTTGCCGATCAGATGGTCACACTCGTGCTGCACGACACGGGCGTGAAATCCTTCCGCCACGCGGTCGATGGCGTGACCGTGCTGGTCGAATCCTTCGTAGCGCAGCATTGAATAGCGGTTGACCATACCGCGCAGGCCCGGCACCGACAGGCAGCCTTCCCAGCCCTCTTCCATGTCCTGCGTCAACGGCGTAATGACCGGGTTGATCAGCACGGTTTCCGGCACTTCCGGAGCGTCCGGATAGCGCTCGTTATGCTCGAAGCCGAAGATCACCACCTGCAGATCGACGCCGATCTGCGGTGCGGCAAGCCCGGCGCCGTTCGCATGCTTCATGGTCTCGAACATGTCGGCAATCAGCTCGTCCAACTCGGGCGTGCCGAACTGCTCGACAGGTTTGGCGATACGCAGCAAGCGCGGATCGCCCATCTTCAGAATGTCACGGATCATCGGTTCGGTCCTCACATCAAAGCGCGGCCAACATCGCGCGCATAGCGTCCTCGTCGAGCACGGGCACACCCAGTGCCTCGGCCTTTGCCAACTTGCTGCCCGCCTCTTCGCCCGCGACCACGTAGTCCGTTTTCGCAGACACCGAGCCAGCCACCTTGGCTCCCTGAGCTTCGAGCATTGCCTTCGCTTCGTCACGCGAGAGCGTCGGCAATGTTCCAGTCAACACAAACGTCTTGCCCGCCAGCGGCAACGGCGCGACGGCCGCCGGTTCCGACTCCGGCCACGTCACCCCCGCCGCCCGCAGTTGCTCGATCACTTCGACATTATGATCTTCGCAGAAGAAATTGTTGATCGACTCGGCCACAATCGGTCCGACGTCCGGAACGGCCAGCAGTTCCGCGAGATCGGAATCGCGTTTGCAGACGGCGATCAGGTTGTCGAGCTTGCCGAAGTGCCGCGCGAGATCCTTCGCCGTCGCTTCACCGACGTGGCGAATACCCAGTGCAAAGATAAAGCGCGCCAGCGTGGTATGACGCGCCGCATCGAGCGCCGCGACGAGATTGGCGGCCGATTTGTCGGCCATCCGGTCAAGCGCAGCGAGCTTGGCGACGCCCAGTTTGAACAGGTCGGCCGGGGTCCGAATGATCTGCTGATCGACCAGTTGCTCCACCAGTTTGTCGCCGAGCCCCTCGATATCGAGGGCGCGACGCTGGGCGAAGTGCAACAGCGCCTGCTTGCGCTGCGCGGCGCAAATCAGCCCGCCGGTGCATCGTGCGATCGCTTCGTCCGGAAGCTTCTCGATGGCGGAACCGCATACCGGACACTCAGTGGGCATCACGAAAGCACGCGCGTCCTCCGGGCGACGGTCCAGCACCGATCCGACGACTTCGGGAATCACATCGCCCGCGCGACGCACAATCACCGTATCGCCGATCATCACGTCCTTGCGACGAATTTCATCCTCGTTGTGCAGCGTGGCATTCGTCACCGTCGCGCCGCCAACGAACACCGGCGCAAGTCGCGCCACCGGTGTGATCGCCCCGGTGCGTCCGACTTGCACTTCGATGTCGAGCAACGTCGTCAGCGCCTCCTGCGCCGGAAATTTGTGCGCCAGGGCAAAGCGCGGGGCGCGCGAGACGAAGCCGAGACGATCCTGCTCGTCGCGACGATTGACCTTGTAGACCACGCCGTCGATGTCGTAAGGCAACGAGGCGCGCGCCTCACCGACTTCGCGGTAGAACGTCAGCAGTCCTTGCGCGCCCTGCACGACCTCCCGCTTGTCGTTGACCGGAATACCCAGCGTCACATACCAGTCGAGCAAGGCCGAGTGCGTCTCCGGCATCGGCACGCCGACCAGTTCGCCTACGCCGTAGGCGAAGAACGACAACGGACGCTTGGCCGTAATCTTCGAATCGAGCTGGCGAAGACTTCCGGCGGCCGCATTGCGCGGATTGACGAAAACCTTCTCGCCAGCCGCTTCCTGCGCCTCATTGAGCCTGTCGAAGTCCGCACGGAACATCAACACTTCGCCGCGCACTTCGAGTACTTCGGGCGGGTTGTCCGTCGCGAGCTTGAGGGGGATTTTCTTGATGGTGCGGATGTTGGCGGTGACGTCCTCGCCCGTCGTACCGTCGCCGCGGGTCGCAGCTTGCACGAGCATGCCCTGCTCGTAGCGCAACGCAATGGCCAGACCGTCGAACTTCAGCTCGGCGGCATACTCGACCGGCGCACCGAACAGATCGCCGGATGACGCATGGCCCGCCCCCGCAGCACCCGCAGCACCCGCAGCATCGGGACGCAGTCCGTCGCTCACGCGCCGGTCGAACGCCTCGACGTCCTCGTCGGCGAACCCGTTATTCAACGAAAGCATCGGCACACGGTGCACCACCGGTGCGAATCCGTCGACGGGCTTCCCACCGACACGCTGGGTGGGCGAATCGGCCTGCTGCAACTCGGGAAACGCATTCTCCAACGCGACGAGTTCGCCAAAGAGGCGGTCGTACTCCGCGTCGGGAATGAGCGGGGCATCGTCTTCGTAATAGGCGCGGTTGTGGCGGGCTAGCTCGTTGCGCAACTCGGCGGCACGTTGCGCGACGGCAGTAGCATCGGCTGGCGTAGGGGCGTTCGCGCCCTGACCCGGAACGGAAGTTTGGGACATGCGTGCAAGACTCGGAATACGAGAAGTCAGAACATTATGCCTTCGACGTGCGCCATTGCGCGTCGTCGACAGGTGCAATCCATCGGAACAAAAACGGAACAAAAACGCCGCTCACCCGACGGTGAACGGCGTGCATCGAATGCGACGGCAGGCCGCGTGAATCCGGCCGTGCCCAAACGCAGCAAATCGCCCTGGACTTACTGGCTGAACAAACGGCGGGTGACGGGCGAACCCGCCGGAAGACCGCGCGCCTCAAGGCGTTCGTAAAGCTTGAGCAATTGCTTGTCGACGTTTTGCAGCGCAGCATCCGAAAGCGGTCGACGTTGATCGTCCACCACGCGGCCACCGATACGCTGGCCGATCGAACGGGCGTAATCGCACATCAGACGGAACGGCAGGAGGTCTTCGTCGGCCACCGGCACGTCGAGCAGCATGGTGATCAGGTCGCCGCCCTTGTACGTCAGGTCGTCGCGCAGGAAGTTGGTGTCGCCGAATTGCAGCATGAACACCGGATTCTGACGCGAATCGAGTTTGACGAAACGCATGCCATCACGCGAGAGCAGCAAGCCGTCCTGTGTCGCGACGGCCTGTACATAGTTGGCCGACCACGGCGCGCCGTCCGACAGCACATTGACCGACAATTGAGCGTCGCATTGTGCGGCAAAGCTGTCGAGTTCACGGCCGCGGGCGACCGTTTCCATCATGTCGGGCAATTCAGGCAAGGCATCGACGGCATCCGCCAGCGTCTGCACGAGATTCGAGAACTCGGAGAACTCGACTTCGTTCAGGGCGCCCGCGCGATTGGCCAACTGTACCGCCATGCGCAACTGATGATATCGGCCACCCGTGCGAATCGGCTCCCATGCGGACGCTTCGTCAATGCGGCCTTCTACGTTCACCGGCTTGCTGCCCGCGCGGCGCATGCGCACCGTCAGCGGCATCAACCGTTCGGCGGCCACCAAGTTCGCCAACGGCAACTCGACGACGCAGTCGATACGCTCGTCGATGATCGGGGGCGGTCCGCTCGGCGCCGCCGGACGCGCGGCTGGAACCGGCGCTGCGGGCGTTGCCGGTGCGGGCACCGCAGCGTCGGTGGATGTCGGGGCAGCATCGACTTGCAGCGCAACCGCTTCGGCATCGGCCGCCGCTGCGGCGTTAGCGGCAGCACCTGCCGTGGCAGCGTCTACCGTGTCGTCGGCGGCCAGTTCAGCGTCGACGCGTGCGACCGCGCTGGCTGTCGCCGCTTCCTGCGCATCGCGGCGTTGCGCCTCATCGACGTCACCCGGCTGGACGGGCGCAGTGTCGGCAACCACGTCCGAATCGCCACCTTCTGCAGCCCGTGCAGCCGCCTCCTGCGCGGCACGCTTGCGCGCTGCCGGCGGGGCGTCCCAGGCATCTTCATTGATGGCAAAAGCGTCTTGCACCGACGTGCCGGCCGCAGCCGGTCCAAGCGTGGGCACGCGCGGCGGCGACAGCGTCGGTTCGATGAACGGGCGGTCGTCGTCGGTGTCGGGCGTGCCGGCGGTCGCGTCGATACCCGCCCCGTCGACCGGCATGCGACGCGGTATGCGCGCGCGTGCCTTGCTGCCTTGCCAGGCGTTATATGCCACCACTCCCAGCAGTACCACTACCCCTGCGGCAATCAAGCTCAGCTGCAGTTCATTCATGCGCGGCGTTCCTCTCTCTTCTCCATCGTAGGCGCGGGGTCAGGCGATCTCGGCCAGATTGATCGCAGACTCCATGTCCACCGCCACGATCCGCGACACCCCTTGTTCCTGCATGGTGACGCCGATGAGCTGATTGGCCATTTCCATCGCGATTTTGTTATGCGAAATAAATACGAATTGGGTACGGTCCGACATGCGCGCCACCATCTTGGCGTAGCGCTCGGTGTTAGCGTCGTCGAGCGGCGCGTCCACCTCGTCAAGCAAACAGAAAGGCGCGGGATTGAGCTGGAACATCCCGAACACCAGCGCAATGGCCGTGAGCGCCTTCTCTCCCCCTGACAGCAGATGGATCGTAGAGTTCTTCTTGCCCGGCGGTTGCGCCATGACCTGCACACCGGCGTCGAGAATCTCGTCGCCGGTCATGATGAGTTTCGCCTGGCCGCCACCGAACAGCATCGGGAACAGTTCGCCGAAATGCTTGTTCACTTCGTCGAACGTGCCTTGCAACAGCACACGCGTCTCTTCGTCGATCTTGCGGATGGCGCCTTCGAGGGTCTCGATGGCGTCGTTCAGGTCGGCCGATTGCGCATCGAGGAAGACCTTGCGCTCGCGCGCCGTCTCCAACTCTTCGAGCGCGGCCATGTTGACCGGTCCGAGCGCGTTGATCGCGTTGTTGATGCGCGTGACCTCGCCCTGCAGATACGACGGCTTCATGTCCGCCGTCAACTTCGCGGAGAGCGCCTCCTCGTCCACTTCGGCCGTCGTCAGTTGCTCGACGAACTGCTCGCGATTCAGGCGTGCCGCCTGCTCCTTCAATTGCAATTCCGTGATGCGATCGCGCAGAGGCTGCAAACCACGCTCAGCGGCCAGCCGCTCTTCGTCGCTTTGACGCAATTTTTGCGTCAGTGCGTCGAGCTCGATACGGGCAGCCCCCAGAATCTCTTCCTTCTCGGCGCGCAGTTCGAGTGCGTCCTGCAGACCGTTTTCGGCCGTCTGCTCGGTAATCTGTGCGAGTTCCGCCTGCGCCTGCTCGATCGAGACGACGAGGCGCTCGGCCTGTTCGAGCGCCGTCTGAATGTTGCGGCGATGCTCGTCGATCTTGCTGGAGATGCCCTTCTGTCCGTACGACGCTTCCTGTGCCAGGCGCTCCAGTTCACGGGCCCGATTACGCGCGTCGGACAACTGGCTGTCGAGCGATTCGAATTCAAGCTGGCCGTCTTCGAACGTCGCCTGCAACTCGGCCAGACGCGCATCGCTTTGTTCGAAGTTCGCCTCCGACTCGGCACGCATCGCCAGTTGCTCTTCGATCTGTGCGGCGATTTCGCGCAGCTCTTCGTCGATCTGCGTGCTGCGGGCGTTGTAACGCTCGTAAGCCTGCGTGAGCTTGAGCACGTCCATCTGCAAAGCATGCACGCGTTGCGTGGCGCGCTCGGCGCGTCCGCGCACTTCGCTCAGCGACTGCGCTGCCTGACTGTAGGCCGCCTCGGCGCGCACGGCAGCCGATTTGGCTTCGTCGGAAAGCAATGCCTGTGCACGCAGTTGCTTGCCCAGATTCTCGATTTCCTGCTGACGGGCGAGCAAACCGGCCTGCTCGGAGTCCGCCGCATAAAGCTGGACGCCAACACGCGTGACCTGATGGCCTGCCTTGACGACAATCGACGCGCCTTCCGGCAACTGCGCGCGGGCAACCATCGCCTGCGCAAGATCGTCGGCAACGAACACGTGGCCGAGCCATTCCTGCAACACGGCTCGCAAGCCCGGATCGTCGATGCGCAGCAACGACAACAGCGGACGCAGCGACGCCGGCGCTTCCACCGCACGCGCAGCCGGTGGCGGCGAATAGAACGCCAGCTTGGCCGGCGGCGCATCGCTCGCAAAGGCCTTCACCCAATCGAGGTTGCTGATTTCGAGCGCAGCGAGACGTTCGCGCAGCACCGATTCGAGCGCCGGCTCCCAGCCCGGCTCGATATGCAACTTCTTCCACAGACGCGGCAATTGCGCCAGCTCGTGCTTGTCGAGCCACGGCTGGACCTTGCCTTCCGTCTGCACACTTTCCTGGAGTTGCTTGAGCGCTGTCAGACGCGCCTCAAGCTGAGCGATCGTCGCCGCTTCCGACTGCACGCGCGCCTGCGCTTCGGCACGCTCGGCTTCGAGTCGTGGCAGACGTTCTTCAGCGTCCGCCAGTTCGGCCTGCGCGTCTTCGAGCATCGCCTGATGTTCGGCGAGGTCGCCGCGCTGGATCTCAAGCTCGGCTTCGTCGGGCTTGTCGAGCCCGCGCGCCTCACCCTGCAAACGCTCCTGACGCTGCTGCAACTGCTGCAACGCCTGATCGGCATTGCGCTGATGCGCGGCTTCAAGTTTGAGATTCTGCTCGACCTGCGCGATCTCGCTGCGTTGCTCGTTGAGCAGGTTCTGCGCGTCGCGCCAACCGGATTCGAGCGCGGGCAGCGCCTCGTTCTGATCGGCGGCCTGATCCTGCGCAGTCGCCGCGCGCTCCTCGGCGATGATGAGTTCTTCTTCGGCGAGTGCGAGTTCTTCCTCCGACTGCGCCGAACGGGCCTGCCACTGCTCGCGCTGCGAGGTCAGCGCCGCCAACTGGGCCTGCACGCGATTGCGCGACTCGACCACGTAACGAATTTCGGCTTCAAGACGGCTGACTTCCGAGTTCGCTTCGTACATGGCGCTCTGCGCGGCCTGTACTGCATCGGTGGCGGTATAGTGCGCGGCGCGCAGCGTTTCGAGATCGGACTCGGAGCCGCGCAGGCGCGACATCTGCGCTTCCAGATCGACCTGCGCCGACTCGATCGCGCGTTGCTGGCGTTCCTGCTCGTTCTGCGCTTCGTTTTTGCGAAGCAGCCAGAGCAACTGCTGCTTTTCTTCGCCGTCGCGTTGCAAGTCCTTGAACCGATTGGCGACGACCGCCTGCGATTCAAGCTTTTCGAGGTTGGTGCCCAGTTCGCGAAGAATGTCTTCCACGCGCGTGAGGTTTTCGCGCGTGTCCTGCAAACGGTTCTCGGTTTCGCGACGGCGCTCCTTGTACTTGGAGACGCCCGCGGCTTCTTCGAGAAACACGCGCAACTCTTCCGGCTTCGCCTCGATGATTCGTGAAATCATCCCCTGGCCGATGATGGCGTAGGCGCGCGGCCCCAGGCCCGTGCCGAGGAAGATGTCCTGAATATCGCGGCGGCGTGCCGGCAGGTTATTGATGTAGTAACTGGAGGTGCCGTCGCGCGTGAGCACGCGCTTGACGGCGATTTCGGCGTACTGGCTCCACTGCCCGGCGGCGCGCCCGGCGCTGTTGTCGAACACCAGTTCGACGCTTGCGCGGCTCGCCTGCTTGCGGGCGGTCGATCCGTTGAAAATCACGTCCTGCATCGATTCGCCGCGCAGCTCGGAAGCGCGCGACTCGCCGAGCACCCAGCGCACGGCATCGATGATGTTGGATTTGCCGCACCCGTTCGGGCCGACGATCCCGACCAACTGGCCGGGCACCGCGAAGTTCGTCGGGTCGACGAAGGATTTGAAGCCAGCGAGTTTGATGGAAGTCAGACGCACGGCAGGTTCGCTTTATCGGTCATTGAATGATAGGAAAGACGCAGACGCGCTAGCTGGTCCTGTCGGGCCTGCGCACGCTGGCGTGCACGGGCCACTTTTTTTGCTGCTGCCCTGCCGCATTTTTGCCGCTTTAGGCGTGCTTACGGCGTTACAACGACGGTACGCATCATACCATCGCATCCCCCGCCGTCGCGGATTTACAACGTCGTGAGTCGGGCAATATTCCGGACAGCACACCCGCCGCCACGATGCACAGCCCGCCGGCGATTTCCCGCACCCCCAGGCCTTCGCTGGCCAGCCACCAGGACGATATCGCCGCCACCACGATTTCGAAGAGCATGATGAGCGCCGCCTGATTGGCCGGCACCCGCGCCAGACCGAATTGCACGATGACGTTGGTCACCGCGATGGTGCAACCCAGCGCCAGCGCGACCGCAGCCGTTGCCGCACCGGACGCAAGCGCCGAGACCGCCGCCTGCCCGGCCTGGGTTCCACCGTCGAACGGCAAGACCAGCAAGCCGCCTACGACACAGCCCAAATAGAGCGTCCAACTGCGCATTTCGGCCGGAACGCCGGGCAACGCCTGGCTGACACGACGCAACAGCACGTTATTGAGCGCAAACGCCGCCCCGGCGACAGCACCGGCCCACTCACCCGGATTGTTCGGCACCGGCCAGCCCAGCGCGGGCGACCAAAGCATCAGGCCCGCACCGCCCAGCGCCAGCGCAATCAGCCCGACACCACGCAGGCCGACCCGCTCGCCGAGCAGACAGTGGGCAAACAACGCCGTCCATACCGGGGTGAGGTAGAACAGCAGCAACACGCGCATGACGTGGCCGTGCGTAGTGCCCCAGACGAAGGCGACGTTGGTCGTGCCGCCGGCGAACGCCACGCCGACAAGCAGCCACGACCAGCGCAGCGTGCCGAGCGAGCGTCGGTAGACGAGCGAGAGCAGCAGGATGGCCACGGTGGCCGTACAGATCTGGGCCGGCACCGCGGCAACGCCCCACTGAGCCAGAACGCGGTACGGGAACCAGGCCAGCCCCCAGACGGACGATCCGATGAGAATGGCCAGGGCAGGCGCTGCCCGGGTACCGAAGGAAATGCTGGAGGCGCCGGATTCGGGTTCCGGGCCACCCGCGCCGTTGCCGGCTACGGTCATACGCTTAACTCCTGAAAAACCTGAGATACTCCGCAGACTTGCCCCATTGGCGCCTCGGAATATGCTGAATTACGCGCCGGTCGCGCTTTGTGAGCGCCGTAACGGTATAATTTTCTCTTTGCCGATCTTGCCATTCTTGAACGCGTCCGGGAACCCCTTGGCGTGATGAAGCGGATAAGCGCCAGCCTATGCCCGGCCTGCGATCCGTCGAGTCTGAGGCAGGGAAGGCACGGTGTCGCTTAGCGCGCCGGTGCGTCCGCCGGTGCGCCTTCCGTCTCGCCCAGCCGCCCTGTGCGTTCCCGGGTGGCCCCGAATCCGCTCGACGACGCCTCGACTGGCGTTGCGAACCCTAGCCCTGAGTCTGTTTGAATCCAAGTGAACCCATTACTCGACAAGCTCCAGCCCTATCCCTTCGAACGCCTGAAGACACTGGTGGCGGACGTCACGCCCGCCAATACCTACAAGGCCATCAGCTTCGGTATCGGCGAGCCGAAGCATCCGACACCACAGTTCATCAAGGAAGCCCTGATCGAAGGGCTGGGCGGTCTCTCGAACTATCCGGCCACGGCCGGCGGCGAGCCGCTGCGCGCGGTCATCGCCCAATGGCTGGAACGCCGTTACGCGCTGCCCAACGTGAACCCGGCCACCGAAGTGCTGCCGGTCACGGGCTCGCGTGAAGCGCTCTTCTCTTTCGCCCAGGCCATTGTCGACGGCAGCAAACCCGGCGCGCGCGTGCTGTGCCCGAACCCCTTCTATCAGATCTACGAAGGCGCAACGCTGCTCGCCGGCGCAACGCCCTACTACGCCGACAGCGATCCGGCGCGCAACTTCGCGCCCGATTACGACGCCGTGCCGGCCGACGTGTGGCGCGACGTTCAGCTCGTCTATCTTTGCTCGCCCGGCAACCCGACCGGGGCCGTGCTGAGTCTGGCCGACTGGAAGCGTTTGTTCGAGTTGTCGGACGAATACGGCTTCGTGATCGCGTCCGACGAGTGCTACTCCGAGATTTACTTCGACGAAGAACGCGCGCCGCTGGGCGGTCTGGCTGCCGCCCATCAACTGGGCCGTGGATTCGAGCGCCTGGTGGTCTTTTCGAGTCTCTCGAAGCGCTCGAACGTGCCGGGCATGCGCTCGGGCTTCGTGGCGGGCGACGCCGCCATTCTCAAGAAATTCCTGCTGTATCGCACCTACCACGGGTGCGCCATGAGCCCGGCCGTGCAGGCCGCAAGCATCGCCGCATGGAACGACGAGGCGCACGTGCGCCTGAACCGCAGCAAGTACCTCAAGAAATTTCAGACGGTCACACCGATGCTGGCCGAAGTGCTTGACGTGCGGCTGCCCGACGCCGGTTTCTATCTGTGGGCAAAGGTCGACACGAAAACCGGCCTGTCGGACACGGAATTCACGCGCCAGTTGCTGGCGCAATACAATGTAGCCGTCCTGCCCGGATCCTATCTGGGACGTGCAGCGCACGGCGCCAATCCGGCGGAGAACTATGTCCGTATCGCCCTCGTGGCCGATGTGGACGAATGCACCGAAGGCGCCCAGCGCATCGTGCAATTCTGCCAATCCCTTTAATCCCAACTGCAACTGATTCTCGCCATGTCGCAACAACTGCAAACCCTCATCGATCAAGCCTGGGAAAACCGTGCCGAGATCTCGGCCAAGGCCGCGCCCGCCGACGTGCGCGAAGCCGTCGCCCACGTCATTGCCGAACTGGACAAGGGCGCGCTGCGTGTCGCCCAGAAACAAGACGGCCAATGGATCGTCAACCAGTGGATCAAGAAGGCCGTGCTGCTGTCGTTCCGACTGGAAGACAACGCCGTGATGCCCGCTGGCGGTTTCAGCCAGTTCTACGACAAGGTGCCGAGCAAGTTCGCCGACTACACCGCAGAAGACTTCGCCCGTGGCGGCTTCCGCGTCGTGCCGCCGGCCGTGGCTCGCCGTGGTTCGTTCATCGGCAAGAACGTCGTGCTGATGCCGTCGTACACCAACATCGGCGCATACGTCGACGAAGGCACGATGGTCGACACCTGGGCCACCGTCGGTTCGTGCGCCCAGATCGGCAAGAACGTTCACCTGTCGGGTGGCGTCGGCATCGGCGGCGTGCTCGAGCCGCTGCAAGCCAACCCGGTCATCATCGAAGACAACTGCTTCATCGGCGCCCGTTCGGAAGTCGTGGAAGGCGTGATCGTCGAGGAGAACTCGGTGATTTCGATGGGCGTGTATCTGGGTCAGTCGACCAAGATCTACGACCGCGAAACCGGTGAAGTTCATTACGGCCGCGTGCCCGCCGGTTCGGTCGTCGTGCCGGGCAACCTGCCCTCGAAGGATGGTAAGTACAGCCTGTACTGCGCCGTGATCGTCAAGAAGGTCGATGCGCAAACGCGCGCCAAGACGGCCATCAACGATCTGCTGCGCGGCGAATAATTCCGCGCAGGCGCCAAGGAGCCAACGTCGCGGCGGTGCTGCGACGCTGGCTTTGACCTTCGCGCTATGAAATCCGCGTCGATGTTTGCATCGACGTTGTTGTACCTATTGTTTTGCAATCGCCATCTCAGGAGTACCGGCAATGACCGCTGTGCTGTACGGCATTCCCAACTGCGATACCGTGAAGAAGGCGCGCACGTGGCTCGAAGAGCACGACGTGGCGTATGACTTCCACGACTTCAAGAAGGCGGGTGTGAACGACGCACTGCTGGGCACGTGGCTCGCACAAGTGCCGCTGTCCACGCTACTCAACCGCAAGGGCACGACGTGGCGCAAGCTCACGCCGGAGCAACAGGCGCGCGCCGCCGACGAGCCCGTTGCCCGCGCCCTGATGATCGAAAATCCCTCGCTCATCAAGCGCCCCGTGCTGGTGGCCGACGGCAAGGTTTCCGTGGGCTTCACGCCCGACAGTTACGCCTCACGATTCTGACTTCATGACTTCCTCCCAAGGCGCCACGCTGGCGCTTACCGAGCAACTGATCGCTCGTCATTCGGTGACCCCCGAAGACCGCGACTGCCAGGCCATTCTGGCGCGCCGGCTCTCAGCCATCGGCTTTGCCTGCGAAACCATCGCCTCGAACGGCGTGACCAACCTATGGGCGGTCAAACGCGGCACGCGCGGCACCGACGGCAAGCTGCTCGTCTTTGCGGGCCACACCGACGTTGTGCCGACCGGACCGATCGAGCAGTGGCATTCCGATCCGTTTGCGCCCACGCATCGTGACGGCATGCTCTACGGTCGCGGGGCGGCCGATATGAAGACGTCGCTGGCCGCGTTCGTCGTCGCCTCGGAGGAATTCGTCGCTCAGCACCCGGATCACGCCGGCGCTATCGGCTTCCTGCTCACGAGCGACGAAGAAGGCCCCGCCACCGACGGCACGGTGAAAGTTGTCGAAGCCCTGACGACGCGCGGTGAGCGTCTGGATTACTGCGTAGTCGGTGAACCGACGTCCAGCCAGCGCCTCGGCGACATGGTGAAGAACGGTCGTCGCGGCTCGATGTCCGGCAAGCTCGTCGTCAAAGGCGTGCAAGGCCACATCGCTTATCCGCATCTAGCCAGGAACCCCACGCATTTGTTTGCCCCGGCGCTCGCCGAGTTGACACAGACCGTGTGGGACAACGGCAACGAATACTTCCCACCCACGACGTGGCAAATCTCGAACATTCACGCAGGTACCGGCGCGACCAACGTCATTCCGGGCGAACTGACGGTGATGTTCAACTTCCGCTTCTCGACCGCCAGCACGTCCGACGGCCTTCAGCAGCGCGTGCATGAATTGCTTGACCGCCACGGCCTCACCTACACGCTCGACTGGTCGATCAGCGGCCAGCCGTTCCTCACGCCGCGTGGCGATCTTTCGGATGCACTGTCGAGCGCCATCCGCGAAGAGACCGGCCTCGAGACGGAACTGTCGACGACGGGCGGCACGTCCGACGGTCGCTTCATTGCACGCATCTGCCCGCAGGTCATCGAATTCGGGCCGTGCAATGCCAGCATCCACAAGATCGACGAGCACATCGCGGTCGCCGACATCGAACCGCTGAAGAACGTCTATCGCGGCGTGTTGAAGCGTCTGGTGGCGTAAGACACCGGCACACGAGGCGAATCCATCATGACGACTCAGAAGACTCACCCATTCCAGACGTTGCGCGATCTGCTGCGCTACGCGGTCTCGCGCTTCACCGAGGCCGAACTGGCCTTCGGACACGGCACCGCCACGGCGTACGATGAAGCCGCGTACCTGCTGCTGCACTCGCTGCACCTGCCCATCGACACGCTCGATCCGTTTCTCGACGCCCGCTTGCTGCCGGAAGAAATCGAGCGCGCGCTGTCGGTCATCAACCGTCGTGCGGGCGAGCGCGTTCCCGCGTCATACATCACGAACGAAGCGTGGATGCACGGCCATCGGTTCTATGTGGACGAGCGGGTCATCGTGCCGCGCTCGTTCATCGGGGAATTGCTGGAAGACGCATTGCAGCCGTGGGTCAATCACCCCGACGACGTCGCCGACGTGCTCGAACTGTGCACCGGCTCCGGATGCCTGGCGATCCTCGCTGCCGAGACGTTCCCGGCCGCGCAGATCGACGCCGTCGATATTTCGCACGATGCCCTGGATGTGGCGAAGATCAACGTGGCCGACTATGGTCTCGACGACCGTGTCGCGTTGCATCTGGGCGACCTGTACGCACCACTGCCGGACGGCAAGCGCTACGAAGTCATCATCACCAACCCGCCTTACGTCAACGAAGGCTCGATGCAGGTCCTGCCGGCGGAGTATCGCCATGAGCCGCGTCTGGCGCTCGCCGGTGGCGACGACGGCATGGACGTCGTGCGACGGATCATCGCAGGGGCGCGCGAACGCCTGACGGACGACGGCGTGCTGGTCGTGGAAATCGGTAACGAGCGTGACTTTGTCGAAGCGGCGTTCCCTGAGTTGCCGATCACGTGGCTGGCTACCAGCGCCGGCGACGACATGGTCTTCCTGGTGCAAGCCGCCGATCTGCCGCAGCAATAAGTTTTGCCTCAAGGGCTCGCGCAGCCTGATGTCGATGTCGATATTGTCATCAGCGCCGCGAGCCCTCGCCTAAGTTCACGCACCCCGGTTACACTCAGGGTCCCGAGTCCGCGCGACTCACGGCATGGAGGTATGTGAACCGTCATGGTGCTCAACTGGCTCGACGTCGGCTTTGCCGTCGCCTGTCTACATGCACTGGGGATCGCCGCCGCGATCCATGCCGTTCTGACGGTGCGCACTTCGCAGGGCGCCGTCGCCTGGGCCGTCTCGCTCGTGACGATGCCCTATCTCACGCTCATCCCCTATCTGTTTCTCGGACGCTCGAAGTTCATCGGCTACGTCGAAGCGCGCCGGGCGCGCAACGAGGTGTTGCAATCCCGAATGGGCGAGACGCAGTGGCGCGGTGAGCCGCCTGTCGCGATGGAAGCGCACCCGGAGTTTGCAGCGCTCACGGCCATGACGGGGATGTCGTTCGTGGCAGGCAATCGCGTCCGGTTGCTCGTCAACGGACGGGCCACGTTCGACGCCATCTTCGCCGCGATCGACCGCGCACGCGATTACGTCCTCGTTCAGTTCTTCATCGTCAAGGACGACGCGCTCGGACGTGCCCTATCCGCTCGCCTGTTGGCGCGCGCTGCAACGGGCGTGAAGGTCTATCTTCTCTACGACAGCATCGGCAGCCACGACCTGCCGCGCAGCTATTGCGAGAAGCTGCGTGAGGGTGGCGTGCAGGTGCATGAGTTTGCAGCCAAAAAGCGCGGCATCTTCGTCAATCGCTTTCAACTCAATTTCCGCAATCACCGCAAGATCGTGGTGATCGACGGCAACGAAGCGTTCATCGGAGGGCACAACGTCGGGGTGGAATACCTCGGTGAGAAGCCGCCGCTCGCGCCGTGGCGTGACACGCACATTTCCGTGCGTGGGCCGGCCGTGGTGGGTATTCAGCGAGCCTTTGCCGAGGACTGGCACTGGTGTACGGGACTGGTGCCGGAGCTCAATCGTCAACCCGTCGCATCGGGCGAAGACATGCACTGTCAGGTGGTGCCGAGTGGCCCGGCGGATCGTCGGGAAACGTCCTCGCTCTTCTTCGTCACGGCGATCAATGCCGCACAAAAGCGCATCTGGCTCACCACGCCCTACTTCGTCCCCGACGAAGCGGTATTCGCGGCGCTGCGCCTGGCGGTACTGCGCGGTGTCGATGTGCGCCTACTGATTCCGGACCGGGCGGACCATTATGTGGTATTCGAGGCGACGACGTCGTATGCCTACGAGGCGGCGCGCAGCGGCATCAACGTCTACCGTTATCACCACGGCTTTGTCCATCAGAAGGTCGTGCTGATCGACGACAACGCGGCGGCGGTCGGCAGCGCGAACCTCGACAACCGGTCGTTCCGCCTGAACTTTGAAATCATGTTGCTGACGGTTGACCGAGGCTTCGCGGACGACGTCGCTTACATGCTGACCAACGACTTCGAGCACGCCACGTTGCTCAGCAAGGACGACTTCCGGACGATTCCGAAATGGCGTCAGATCGTGATGCGAGTGGCGCGCCTTTTTGCACCGGTTCTTTGATCGCCGGACGCTAGGCTCTGAAGAGCGTCACGTCGCGAACGGCAAACGAGCAGTTGTCATCGTCATCGAGTGCTGCCGGTGCGGCACCTTCATTGGGCCCCAGGATAGTGTGATAGCCGTCGCGTCCGGCGGGCAGTGTCGACAGACCATCGGGCCGTCTTCGCTCATTTTGGAAAACGATCTCGAAGTCCTGATTCCGTCGTCCCTTGATTGAAAACTGCCACGTATATTTGGCCCAGGAGGACGTTGCGGCGCCGGACATGCTCCGCCATAATCCGTCGCCCAAATTGTCGCGGGGATGTACCCACATCTGCACAGCGGTCCTTCGCGTTACCCCCGGCACCGAATCTCCGTTCGCGTCCGACGTCCGAACCCAGAAGCCAACCACGTAATCACCGTCCGACCGATCTCGCACAACCAACTGACTCAGATAAATACGCGCGCCATAGGGGACTGGCTTGAGCACAGCGACACGCCGTCCTTCATTTGGCACGACGGACATGTACTCGTCATTGACGACGGTCCAGCCAGTGAAGTCACCCGTCGCAAAGTCACCATTGACGAACAACTCGCCTGAAGTTGGTTTCTCAGCCATCGCAGCCCCCCAACGCGCGAGTTCGCGCAAGGCATGAATTCGATACAGCTTCACCGAGATAGCCGGATTGCACATCCGGCGTCAGATTCCGATGCAGTGCCACGGCACGTTGCCCCAGCGCTCTGATCGCCCGAGGTTAGGCCTTGAAGATGGTGGCATTTCGGATAGCGACCGAGCAATTGTCGTCGTCTGGTTCGTTGAGCGTTTCCGGCTCCTGCCCCTCGTTTGGCACCATGACCATTTCGTACCCCTGCGTTCCTTCAGGCAGCGCCAACGAACCATCCGGTCGTTTCCGCTCATTCAGGAATGAAAACGAGAAGCCCTGATTGAGTCGCCCCTTAACGGAAAATTTCCACGTGTATTTGCGCCAGGAGGACGTTGCTACGGAAGGAAAGTGAAAAGTGTATCCAATCCCCAAATCATCGTACGGATGAATCGACATCACAGACGTCACCTTGCGCGTTACCCCGGGTACTGGGTTGCCGTACGCATCCGACGTCCGAAGCCAGAATCCGACGGCATAATCGCCATCCGAGCGGTCTCGAACCACCAACTGGCCCAACCACTGACCGATGTTATAGGGGACCGGCTTCAGCACGGCGACATGCCCGCCCTCATTCGGTACTACCGACATGTACACGCCGTCCCAAAGTGACCATCCCGTAAAGTCGCCCGTCGCAAAGTCGCCATTGACGAGCAACTCGCCCGAAGTTTGTTTCTCCGTCATCACAGCCTCCATCGCGAAAATTCGCGCAAAGCATAGATCCGCTGCCGCCACACCGAATGATTGCCAGACTGCGCATCAGGTCAGACCGTGAGCGAGGGCATCACGTCGTTCCTCCAATAATTTGATCGCCGGACGCTAGGCTCTGAAGAGCGTCACGTCGCGGATGGCGAACGGGCTGTTGTCGTCGTCGTTCAGCGTTTTCGGGGCAGGGTCTTCGTTGGGCACAATGACAGTTTCATAACCGTCCCGCCCCGCAGGCAAAATCAACGCATCATCGGGCCGTTTCCGCTCATTTTTGAAGACGACTTCGAAGTCCTGATTTCGCCTGCCCTCAATGGAAAATCGCCACGTGTATTTGACCCAATACGACGTTACGACGGCATTCATGGTGCGTATTTTTCCGGAGCCCAGATTGTCGCGGGGATGGATCAGCATCGTCACGACGGTGATGTACCGCACTCCGGGTACGGCATTACCGTCGGCATCCGACGAGCGAATCCAGAATCCGAAGACGTAATCGCCATCCGAACGCTCTCGAACCACGGTTTGGTTGAGCGTGATTGGGACACCATAGGGAACTGGCTTTAGCACCGCGATGTGCCGCCCCTCGTTCGGCACGACAGACATGGACGCGTCGCTTCCGACCGACCAGCCGGAAAAATCACCTGTCGCAAAATCGCCGTTGACGAACAACTCGCCCGAAGTTTGTTTTTCAGTCATCACCGCCTCCGTCGCGCGAAGTCGCGCAGGGCGCAATCCGATCGCACATCGAACAACCGCCCGAGCGCAAACATCGTGCGGCCTCCACTAGACGATAGGTTTCCCCGTGCACCGGGACAACTGTCAACGTTGACAGGTGCCAGCGCAGACGTGCGTCCAGCCGTCAATCCGTCGACAGGTCACCAACAAATGCCGCGCGCCCCTCACACCCGGTAAAATATCGGCTTCGTCGCGCCCGACTCGGCGTCGCTTGCCACGTATTTCGCCCTTTTTTCTGATTTCACCTCCCTCGCCTCCCCATACGCTGTGATCCGATTCGAACACCTTACCCTCGCGCGCGGCACCAAGCAGCTTTTTGAAGACATTTCCGTCACGCTCAACCCCGGCGAGCGCGTAGGTCTCGTCGGGGCCAACGGCGCAGGCAAATCGACTCTGTTCGCGCTGTTGCGCGGCCAGTTGCATGCCGACGGCGGCGACGTCTTCATCCCCGGGGCATGGCGTATCGCGCACGTGATGCAAGAGACGCCCGCAGTCGAGCGCACTGCGCTCGACTACGTGCTCGACGGCGATACGCGATTGCGCGACATCGAAGCTCGCATTGCCCAGGCCGAAGCCGCGCACGACGGTCACGCACAGGGGGAAGCGCACAGCGCGTTTGCCGACGCCGACGGCTACACCGCCCCCGCACGCGGCGAGGCGCTATTGCTCGGCCTCGGCTTCACGCTTGCACAGACGCAGCTCCCGGTGACGAGCTTCTCGGGCGGTTGGCGCATGCGTCTGAATCTGGCGCAGGCGCTGATGTGCCCGTCCGATTTGCTCCTGCTCGACGAACCGACCAACCACCTGGATCTGGACGCCATCGTCTGGCTCGAAGACTGGCTCAAGCGCTACGCAGGCACGCTGATCGTGATTTCCCACGATCGCGAATTTCTGGACGAGGTCTGTAACGTCATCCTGCATATCGAGAATCAGCAGATCAAGCGCTACGGCGGCAATTACAGCCAGTTCGAGATCACGCGCGGCCAGCAACTGGCGCTGCAACAGAACGCCTTCGATAAACAGCAGAAGACGATTGCTTACCTCGAATCGTTCATCACGCGCTTCAAAGCCAAGGCGACCAAGGCACGTCAGGCGCAGAGCCGCATGAAGGCGCTTGAAAAGATGGAACGCATCGCGCCCGCCCACGTCGCGTCGCCGTTCACGTTCGAGTTCCGAACGGCCGACAGCGCACCGAATCCGATGCTCGTGCTCGAAGGCGTTCGCTGCGGCTATCACCTCGACGATGGCAGCGAAAAGGTGATCCTGCCGCATGTGACGATGTCGGTGCAGAACGAGCAACGCATCGGCCTGCTCGGCGCCAACGGCCAAGGGAAATCGACACTGATCAAGACGCTGGCCGGTACGCTTGCAGCGCTTGCCGGAGACGTGAAGACCGGCAAGGGACTACAGATCGGCTACTTCGCGCAACATCAGGTCGAAACCTTGCGTCACGACGATTCGCCGTTGCAGCATTTGCAGCGTCTCGCGCCCGACACGCGCGAGCAGGAATTACGCGACTTCCTCGGTGGCTTCAACTTCCGGGGCGATATGGCGACGTCGTCCATCGCGCCCTTCTCGGGCGGCGAAAAGGCACGTCTCGCGCTCGCGCTGATCATCTGGCAAAAGCCAAACCTTCTGCTGCTGGACGAACCGACCAACCACCTGGATCTGGAAACGCGCCACGCACTGACGATGGCCCTCGCACAGTTCGACGGCACGCTGATTCTCGTCTCGCACGACCGGCACCTGCTGCGCGCAACGACCGATCAGTTCCTGCTCGTGGCCGCCGGCGAAGTCAAGCCGTTCGACGGCGATCTCGACGATTACCGCGACTGGCTGCTGCAACACGCGGCCGACCAGCGCGCAGCCGCACGCGAAGCCAGCGGGGGCGCCGGCGATAGCGCGAGTGGCGACGATGGCGTCAACCGGCGCGATCAGAAGCGCGCCGAGGCGCAGGAACGCCAGCGTCTGTCGCAACTGCGCAAGCCGCTCCAGCGCAAGATCGAGAAACTCGAAGCGTCGATGAGCCAACTGTCGGACGAGAAGGCCCGGCTCGATGCCATCCTCGCCGACAGCGCCACGTACGAAGAGGCGAACAAATCGCTCCTGACCGATAGCCTCAAGCAGCAGGCCGATGTCACCGCCAGGCTCGCCGACGTGGAAGCCGAATGGCTCGAAGCGCAGGAAGCCATGGAGCAGATCGTCTGACAGGTGTCCTCAGCGAGACCTTCTACCGATCTGAAACCGAATGGAACACGATGTCGACATCGACGATTGATGCACGCATGGATGCGCTGATCGCATCCATGGCGGCGACCGAGACAGTGCTTAAGACACTTGCTCAAACGGACCGCACGGCGCTCGGACTCGCCCAGGCGGCACTGAGCGCGTCGAAGCCGCAGTCTGCGGGAAAGCCCACCAGTTCGGTGGCGCTGGGAGAACTCGCCGGAGAAATGCACTTCCTGTCGCACGTCTCGATGGATGACTTGCTCGACGAGTGGCGTCGCCTATATGCGCAGGCGCCCACGTCAGTACCGCAAGCTGCCAGCGATGTCGGCTCAGCGCCACGGCTTGTCGAACATCAGGCGATTTTCCGGACGATGGTCGCGCATTTGAAAACATTTGCGACCGTGAGAAATCGAGAAGCGGACACGTTTCGCACTGCCTTCGCTTCGCTTGCCGAACTGATCGGGCAAAACGCCCCCGTCGAGAAGACGCTGATCGCGCGCATGCGTGCCGTCGGTACGCAGTTACTGCACGACGAAACGTGGCTGAGCGTCGGCACCGATGCTGGCGCTCAAGCGCGCAGCGTGACCTACCAATCGCTCCAGCGCGAGGGGATGACGTCCAATGCACAAGCCGAGCAGCTGGTGGAACTGATCCAGCTCGATTTGATGCGCTTGAAGTGGGTGAGCGAGCTCGAACCCGCCCTGAAGGCACAGACGGAGGCGCTTGCCTCCGCCAGCGCGGCACTCGGTGGCAGTTAATGCCACCGAATGCCACCTAATGTCACCTAATGTGACGTAATGCCACCGGGCCGCTCGCTTCGGCACGCGATGTGCCGAGGCGTCGTTCGGCACTCAGACGAACGTCACCTACAGACCGGCTACGACCGAGATGGCTTGTTCCAGACGGTCGACGGCGTGGACTTCCAGTCCGTCGATCGGCTGTTTCGGCGCGTTCGCCTTCGGAATGATCGCAATCGAGAAGCCCAGCGTGGCCGCCTCCTTCAGACGATCCTGACCGCGCGGACTCGGCCGGATTTCCCCGGCAAGCCCCACTTCCCCGAAAGCCACGATGCCCCGCGGCAGCGGTTTGTTGCGCAATGACGAATGGATCGCGAGCAACACCGCGAGGTCGGCCGCCGGCTCGGTAATCTTCACGCCGCCGACGGCATTGAGAAACACGTCCTGATCGAAACAGGCAATGCCCGCATGACGGTGCATCACCGCCAGCAACATGGCCAGACGGTTCTGCTCCAGGCCCACGGCCAGACGTCGCGGATTGGGCACCTGCGCCGTATCGACCAGCGCCTGCACTTCGACGAGCAGCGGCCGTGTGCCCTCCTGCGTCACCAGCACGCACGAACCCGGCACGCTCTGCTCATGCTGCGAGAGGAACAGCGCCGACGGATTGGCCACGCCGCGCAGGCCCTTTTCCGTCATCGCGAACACGCCCAGTTCGTTCACGGCACCGAAGCGGTTCTTGAACGCACGCACCAGACGATACGACGAATGCGTATCGCCTTCGAAATACAGCACCGTGTCCACGATGTGTTCCAACACGCGCGGCCCGGCGAGGCTGCCTTCCTTCGTCACGTGGCCGACCATAATGACCGTCACGCCACTTTGCTTGGCGGTGCGCGTCAGTTGCGCTGCGCACTCGCGCACTTGCGCGACCGATCCCGGGGCCGATGTCAGGGCTTCGGAATAGATCGTCTGAATCGAGTCGATGACCACGACGTCGGGCTTCTCCGATTCGATCGCACCGAGAATCTTCTCAAGCTGGATTTCCGCGAGCAGGTCGAGTTCGCCACCGCCCTCACCGGCCGCGCCGAGACCGAGCCGCTGCGCACGCAACGCAATCTGCGCGCCGGATTCTTCCCCGCTCACGTACAGCGCACGGCGCTCACGCGCGAGATGCGCGAGCGATTGCAGCAGCAGCGTCGACTTGCCGATCCCCGGGTCGCCACCGATCAGCACTACCCCGCCCGCGACCAGACCACCGCCCAGCACGCGATCGAATTCGCTCACGCCGCTGGAAAAACGCGGTACATCGGAGGCTTCGATTTCCGCCAGCTTGCGAATCGGCGTGCTCTTGGCCAGCGATTGATAGCGATGGCCGGTAGACGCCTCCGCCACCGATTCGACGAGCGTATTCCAGCCGTTGCAATGAGGACACTGGCCAGCCCACTTGGGGGTCTGGCCACCGCATTCGGTACAGATATAGACGGTCTTAGCTTTAGCCATGCAGGCAATCCTGTCGCGAGGTTCAGACGGCGTGAATCGGCACGCGACGCGCCACCGCACACATCAGCTCATAACCCAGCGTACCGGCCGACGCGGCGACCTCGTCGATACACAGGCCGCGCCCCCACAAGGTGACGGACGCCCCCACGCGCGCCTGCGGCACCGGCGTGAGATCGACCGACAACATGTCCATCGATACGCGTCCGACGGTACGCGTGCGCACACCGTCCACCAGAATCGGCGTGCCCGTGGGTGCGACGCGCGGATAGCCATCCGCATAACCGCATGCCACGGTGCCTACGCGCATCGGCGTCTGCGCGACAAACGAACTGCCGTAGCCGACGGAGCCGCCGGCAGGCACGTCCTGAATGCCGATGAGTTCGGCTTCGAGCGTCTGCGTCGGCTGAAGGTCGAGTTGCGCGGCCGTCACTTCCAGCCCCTTCGGCGAGGAACCGTAGAGCATGATGCCGGGACGCACCCACGCACCGTGCGCGGCCGGATGGAACAGCGTGGCGGCCGAATTGGACAGGCTGCGCTCGCCCGGCACATCGCAAGCACCGCGCTCGAACGTCTCCATCTGATGCGCGATGCCCCGCTCGCCGTCGGCGTCGGAGAAGTGCGTCATCAGCACGATCTGACTCACGCCGGTAATCGCACGTGCACGCTCCCACGCCGCACGAAAGCGTTCCGGCGCGAAACCGAGACGGTTCATGCCGGAGTTCATCTTGAGCTGGATATTGAGGGGCTTGGTCAGACGCGTGGTCTCGAGCATGCGCAACTGTTCGTCGCTATGCACCGTGGTCGTCAGACCGTACTTGTCGACGATGGCGAGGTCTTCCGGTTTGAAGAACCCTTCGAGCAGCAGGACGGGCCCGGCCCAGCCCAGCTCTCGCAGACGCACGGCCTCCTCGAGGTCGAGCAGGCCGAAGCCATCGGCGTCACGCAATCCGGGATAAGCGTTTTCGATGCCATGGCCGTAGGCATTGGCCTTGACCACCGCCCAGACTTTGCTGTTGGGGGCGTGACGGCGGGCGACATCGAGATTATGGGCGAGTGCTGCGGTATGAATCGAAGCTTTGATTGGACGAGGCATGGCGGGATCGAATCTTAGGGGAAGCTGCGCCAGCACAGGCCGGCGGCATAACGCATCGGCATATTTTCGTGTTATAAAGCCGTGCGCACAACTTGTTTTGCCGAAATCTTTTTCCCGATAACAATATCGGTCTCAGACCGAGGGCGACCGGGCGCCCGACACGGGGGCTTCAAGACCGAACATACGGTCCATTAGCGACTTTTGCATGGCCGATGAGCGCAGATACCCCTGTGTTTAAGCCCGGTTTCTTCCCGCTTGGGTATCCCTCGGGGGTACCGCGGATTCCGACAACCGAGACACGCAAGTTTTACGCCGCACGGGATCGACTCAAGTACCGATGAAGAAAGGCTTTTATACCATCATGGCCGCGCAGTTTTTTTCGTCGCTGGCCGACAATGCATTGCTGATTGCCGCAATCGCACTCCTGAAGGATCTGCATTCCCCGCAGTGGATGACACCGCTGCTCAAACTCTTCTTCGTTCTCTCGTACGTCATTCTCGCCGCCTATGTCGGTGCGTTCGCCGACTCGATGCCCAAGGGCAAGGTCATGTTCATCAGCAACACGATCAAGGTCGCGGGCTGTCTGATGATGCTGTTCGGCTCGCATCCGCTGATTGCGTACGGCGTGGTGGGCTTCGGCGCAGCGGCGTACTCGCCCGCGAAGTACGGCATTCTCACGGAGCTATTGCCCGCCGAGAAACTCGTCGCGGCGAACGGCTGGATCGAAGGGTTGACCGTCAGTTCGATCATCCTCGGCACCGTACTCGGCGGCGCGCTCATCAGTCCACACATATCCGCATGGGTGCTGCAGCACACCCCTGAGGTGATCAACTCGCCGGCGATGGCCGCGATGATCATCATCATGGGCATTTATGTGATTGCCGCGCTGTTCAATCTGCGCATTCCGGATACCGGCGCACGTTATGCGCGTCAGGAGCGCAATCCGATCAAGCTGATCTCCGACTTCGCCGATTGCTTCGTCACGCTGTGGCGCGACAAGCTGGGCCAGATCTCGCTCGCCGTCACCACGCTGTTCTGGGGCGCCGGTGCGACGCTCCAGTTCATCGTGCTGCGCTGGGCCGAAAAGGCCCTCGGCATGACGCTTTCCGAAGGTGCAATCCTGCAAGCCGTATCGGCGGTAGGCGTCGCCATCGGCGCGATCGTCGCCGCCTCGCGCATTCCACTCAAGCGCTCGCTGTCGGTGCTGCCGGTCGGCATTGCGATGGGGATTGCCGTCATGGCCATGGCCTTCTTCTCGAAGGACTTGCTGCCCTGGGGCACCGAATGGAAGGTGCCGCTGTATCTGATCGTCTCGTATATCTTCCTGATCATCGTCGGCGCGCTCGCGGGTTTCTTCGTGGTGCCGATGAATGCCCTGCTCCAGCACCGTGGCCACGTACTGCTCTCGGCCGGTCACTCCATCGCCGTGCAGAACTTCAACGAGAACCTGTCGGTGCTGATCATGCTATGCCTCTACGCACTGCTGATCTGGTTCAACGTACCGGTCGGGGTCGTGATCATTCTTTTCGGGGTGTTCGTGTCGGGCACGATGTGGCTCGTCATGAAGCGTCACCAGGCCAATCAGCGCGAATTCGATTCGGTCGCGCTCATTGGCGAAGTCAAGCATTGATATGAATTTGCGTCAGCCTTCCCAAACGCGTCCATCGTCCATTCCCATCGCCCTCACCATCGCCGGTTCCGACTCCGGCGGTGGCGCAGGCATTCAGGCCGACCTCAAGACCTTCTCCGCCCTCGGCGCCTACGGCGCCAGTGTGATTACGGCGCTCACCGCGCAGAACACGCAGCGCGTGACGGGCATTCACACGACGCCCGCGAGTTTTGTGACGGCGCAGATGGACGCCGTCTTTCAGGACCTGGAGGTCGACGCCGTGAAGCTTGGCATGCTCGCTAACGCGGATGTCGTGCGTGCGGTAGCCGCCGGGCTGCGTCGGTACAAGCCGCGCTTCGTCGTGCTCGACACGGTCATGATCTCGAAGAGCGGTCACGCGCTGCTGCAACCAGACGCAGTCGCTGCCTTGCGCGACGAACTGCTGCCGCTGGCCGATCTCATCACGCCGAATCTGCCAGAAGCGGCAGCATTGCTGGGGGTGGAAGCAGCGACGGACGAAGCCGGGATGGAGCGTCAGGCACAGGCCCTGCGCGCGCTCGGTGCACGCAACGTGCTGGTCAAAGGGGGTCATCTGGCGGGGGATCTGAGCCCGGACTGGCTCGTGAGTGCGGCTGGCGTCGAGCGGTTCAATGCGCCGCGCATCGCTGCGCATAATACGCACGGCACCGGCTGCACCCTCTCCGCGGCGCTCGCCGCACTGCGCCCGCGTCGCAATGACTGGCCGGACACCGTGCGCGACGCGAAGGCGTATCTCAACGGCGCGCTGGCCGCCAGCGACGAACTTCGGATCGGCAAAGGCATTGGGCCGGTCCATCACTTTCACGCCGTCTGGCCGAAAGACTGAGCGATCGATCGGGAAGCGGCTGCGCCGCGCGGTCTCACCGCCGCTCCTGATCCGGCATCAGATCGATGGCGCGTCGTCGGCCCCCTGCGCGAGCGCACGTCGCGCAGCGGCGTCTGCCCGCTCACTCAGCTCTTCGATGCGATGCCGCGCACGCGGCGCCCAGAAGTCGGGGACGATGAAACCTCGCTCGCATTCGAACCAGGCACCGTCGGCTTGCTCGCCAACGCCTCTTCTCAACGCAACGATCAGCAGCGGCTCCGCCACGCCTCGCTCATGCCAGTGCGTCTCAATGCGGGCGCGCATGGCATCCGGCGAGAGCACCGCCGAAGCGTCCACGCGTGCGGGCGCAAGCCAGCGCGCGCGCGGCAGCATGGCCCACGCCTGATGGGGTGACGCCGATTGCGCGTGCGACCACCACGCATCGGGCGTCGCCCACCAGCCTCTGCCATGCCCCTCGGACACCAGTTGCGGCAGCCGCCCCTGCTGTCCCAGCGGATGAAACAGCCACCCCTTGAGATACACCTGAGGCAACCACGGCCCTTCGGCCGGTAGCGCACTGCGCGCTGCGTCGAGTGTGGTCAGGCGCAATTGATGACCGAGCAACCGCGCCACCTTGTCAGCGAGACTGTCGGCGAGATTAGGTCCGAGCCAACGGAACTGGAGGGCACGCTCGTCGAGCGCACCCGGCACGCCTGGCATGTCCGGCATCACCGGTATAGCCGATGACTCCGGCGGAACGTACAGATACAGCTTCACCGCCAGTTCCCAGTGCAACAGCTGACGATCGGCGAGACGCGTCAGAAGAAAGTCGCACTCTCCAAGCGTCATGTTGCCGCGACGGGCGTCGCGAACCTGCAACCCGGCAGCATGCAGATCGAAGTGCGGGCTATGCAGCAATGCGAAGTGCAGCAGTTGCTCTGCATAGCGCCCCAGACGGTGGCTTTCGCCGCGGGCCAGCATCTCGTGTAACGGCGCGGGATCGGCGTCGCAGGCAAGCAGCCAGTCGTGAAGAATTTGGGAGGGAAAGACGGGTTCGGCGTTGAAGTGCGCCAGCGCCGCCGGGAATCGGGTGGCACTGAGCAGATCGGCGGACAGCAATAACCACGCGAGGTCCCGCACCGGCGCCTCGCGCAGCGTTTCGATCAGTTCGCCGTAGGCTTGTGGTCCGGAGTCGTTTCGCACACGGCCTCGTAGGTAGCCCGCGCCAGGCACCAATCCGTCCAGGCCTTGGCCTTGTCGGGCAGACTGCGCAACAGATAGGCCGGATGGTACGTCACGATCACCGGCACCCCTTCGTACTCATGCACGCGTCCGCGCAAGCTGGCGATGCTCGCCTGTGTGCGCAAAATACTCTGCGCCGCAAAGCGGCCCATGACCACGATCACGCGCGGCTTGAGCAACGCGACCTGACGCTTGAGATAGGGCTCGCAACTCGCCACTTCAGCTGGCTCGGGATCGCGGTTGTTTGGCGGACGGCACTTGAGCACGTTGGCGATGTACACGTTCTCGCCTCGCCGCAAGGCCGACGCCCTCAGCATGTTGTCGAGCAGCTTACCCGCCTGACCGACGAACGGCTCGCTCTGCAAGTCCTCCTGCTGCCCCGGCGCTTCGCCCACCAGAAGCCAGTCGGCCTCACGGTCGCCAACGCCGAACACCGTTTGCGTGCGCTTCTCGCACAAACCACACAAACGGCAACCGGCAACGCGCTCCGTGAGCGCCTCCCAGTCCAGCGTCTCCACGCCCGGCAATGCCGGACGCGACGGTGCGTCCTCGCCCGCATCGCGCACGATCGACCACAGCGCGGCATCGGCGGCGGCATCGCCATCGCCGTTGCCTTCGCTGTCCAGCCACATCGGGATGTCGTCCGGCGGCATGTCCGAAGCGGCGCGACGCGAAGTCTCCCGTGCCACCGGCGCGGGCGCGAAGTCGCGCGGCGCGGGGGGTGTCGCAGACGCCGGACGCGCAAGCGCATCGTCGAACGCGGACGCACGGGCAGCAGGACGTGCCGTACTCACCGGCGCACTCACCGGCGCACTCACCGGCGCACTCACCGGCGCGCTTGTTGGCACGGTCGACGGCGCGACATCCCACGGCGGCGAATCGTCGCTGTGGGCAGCACCCGGCGCATCGAGCGTCGCCACGTCGCCGTGCTCGGCTGACGCCGCAGCCGCAACACCGGCGGCCTGCGCCGCACGGGCCGCATGGGCCGCATTCGCCACGGCGTCGTTGGACATCCATACCGGCCACAGCCCGAACTCTTCCAGAATCGCTTTAGGCCACGGCACGATCGGTCTCCCACGACAGGCGCATCACAATGGCGTCTTCACGACGCCCACTGGCTGGATAGTATCCCTTGCGCCGGCCGATCTGCTCGAAACCGAAACGCTCGTAAATGCGCAATGCGCGCACATTGGACGGACGCACTTCCAGCAGCACCCCGCCCATGCCCTGCTCGCGCGAGACGCGCACGATCTCCTGCAACAACTGCACGCCGAGCCCGTTGCCCTGCATTTCGGGCACGACACAGACATTGAGCAGATGCGATTCGTCGACGACCGGCATCAGTAAGAAATAGCCGAGCAATGTGCCATCGACTGCCCGCAGGCAAACGCCCTGATGCCCGGCTTCGAGCGAGTCCGCGAAGTTCTGGCGCGTCCACGGAAACGGGTACGCGCGCACTTCGACCGCGACGACTTCGTCGAGGTCTGCCGGCGTCATCGGCGAATAGTGGTTCGGTCCGACCTGCCGCATCAGGACGCCCCCTTGCCACTCGCCTGCGCCTCTGCCTGCTTGATGGCTGCGCGCTCGGCGGTGGTCTGCGCCACTTTGTTGCGGATGTAGACGGGCATGGCCTGATCGGCCGGAATCGCCTCGCCGCGAGCGAATGCACGGGCGGCGAGTTCGGCGACGTGACGGGCGCGCGGCATGGCGTCGGCCAGCACGGCCTGCGCCCGCACGCCCGCCTGCAGACGTTCGCCGAAGGCCGTCACGGCGTTGCCTGCGATCACAAATTCGGCGTCGGGTGCGCGCACCTGTTCGGCGGCATCCAACGACGGCGACTGCACTTCGCGCCAGTCGCCCGTCGCGTCGTCCCAGACGTAATCGGCCCAGTAGGCCTCATTCATGCGCGCATCGAGCGCGACGAGCACGCGCTGCGTGCCCACACGCATGGCGCGCGCCGCTTCGGCACAGGCAGCGAGCGTACCGACGGGCACGACCGGCAACCCGGCACCGAACGCCAGCCCCTGCGCTACGCCGCAAGCCGTGCGCAGCCCGGTAAACGAGCCGGGCCCTGCGCCAAAGGCGATTGCGTCGCAATCGGCCAGCGTCAGACCCGCCTCGCGCAAGACCTCGCGGGCGGCAGGAAGAATGTGCGTACTGGAAACCGGGCCAGTGTCGAGACGGCGTTCGGCCACGAAGGCCGGTGCGCCGCTGGCGGGATCATGGCGATACACGGCGACCGAACAGAACTCGGTCGAGGTATCGAGGGCAAGAAGCGTAATCGATGACATGGCGCTATTGTAATCGGCGGCGCGGCGCGCGATCCAGCGCGATGAAGGGATCGCGCGCAACGGCGCGAGCGATACCGAGGCATGCCCGTGAGCACGCCTCACGCCGTCCCCGACGGGTTTGCCGAGCATTTGCCCCGCCGTTGGGCCCCGTCCACGGACGCCTCACCACTCCGTGCAAATCCGAACGTGCATTTTTTATGAAATGGGTATATAATCCGCCCTTCGCTTCGCGGGGCACCAAGTGTTACCCCGTCTGGCGACGAAAAACTGCGTTTTGCCCCAATCCTGTGATAAGCCGCTGTAGTTCTTGCCGGTACTGGCGTTCCTAGGAACGACCCGCCACCGTCCCCCGGCTTACGATACGGATTTCGATCCGCTTTCTGCCCCATCCGCGATTTGCTTCCTGCTTGCGACGAATTGGGTTTGCCGATTGGCGCCAACGCCCCGACATAACCCTTAATCCGCAAGAGGATTCATGGAACAGCCTTCCAAGCTGTCTGCCATCGCGCAGACGTATTTCCCGTCGTCCGAAGAAAATGAAAACGGCGCCGCCGCATCTGTTGAAGTCGCGACTGTCGACAACAACGACGGCAAGCCCACGTTCGCCGAACTCGGCCTGAACGAAGCCATTCTTTCGGCCCTGACTACCGCCGGTTACACCCACCCGACGCCTGTCCAGCAGCGTGCGATTCCCGCCGCGCTGGCCGGTCGCGATCTGCTGGTGTCGAGCCCCACGGGTTCGGGCAAGACGGCCGCCTTCATGCTGCCGGCTATCCACCGCTTCGCAGAAATGCAGGCCAGCGGCGAACTGAGCGCTCGCACCGCACCGGCAGCCCATCCGCGCAACCAGCCGGCCGCGCCGGGCGAGAAACCCCGCAAGGGCCAGCGCGTGCGCCGTGTCGCCGCGCAACCGCTGCTGCTTGTGCTCACGCCGACGCGTGAACTGGCACAACAGGTGTCGACCGCAGCCGATACGTACGGCAAACAACTGCGCCGTCTGCGCACGGTGAGCATTCTGGGCGGCATGCCCTACCCGCGTCAGCTCGAGATGCTCGCGAAGCAGCCGGAGATCATCGTGGCGACGCCGGGTCGTCTGCTCGACCACATCTCCAGCGGCAAGATCGATCTGTCGCAACTGATGATGCTGGTGCTCGACGAAGCCGACCGCATGCTCGACATGGGCTTCATCGACGACATCCAGACCATCGTCGACGCCACGCCGGAAGCACGTCAGACGCTGCTGTTCTCGGCAACGATCGACGGCCGTATGGGTGAAATCACGCGTCGTCTGCTGCGCGATCCGGAAACCATCGAGATCACGCGTAGCAACGACCAACGCACCAACGAAAACATCGAACAGACGCTGCACTATGTGGACGACCGCGCCCACAAGGATCGTCTGCTCACGCACCTGCTCGGCAACGACTCGCTCGACCAGGCCATCGTGTTCACGTCGACCAAGCGCGACGCCGACCTGCTGGCCGACCAGCTCGAACAAGCCGGCTTCGACAGCGCCGCGCTGCACGGCGACATGCCGCAAGGCGTGCGTAACCGTACGCTGCGTGCCCTGCGCGAGCGTCGTGTGCGCGTGCTGGTGGCCACGGACGTTGCCGCTCGCGGCATCGACGTGCCGGGCATCACGCACGTGTTCAACTACGATCTGCCGAAGTTCGCAGAAGACTACGTCCACCGTATCGGCCGTACGGGCCGTGCTGGCCGTCGTGGTGTGGCCGTGAGCCTCGCCGCACACGCCGAAATCGGTGCGGTGAAGCGCATTGAACGCTACACGCGTCAGCCGCTGCCGGTGAATGTCGTGGCCGGCTTCGAGCCGCGCCGCTCGCCGCCGAAGGCGGGTGCCGGTGGCAAGCGCCCGGGCGGTCCGGGCCGTGGCGGTCCGCGTCATGGTCAGGGCAACGGCGGTGGCCGCTGGAGCAACAACGGTCCGCGCCAGGGCAATGGCGGCGGCTACGGCGGTGGCAACGGCGGCGGTTATCAGGGCGGTCAGCGTTTCGGCGGCAACAAGCCGGCTGGCACGTTCGAGCGTCGTGAGAACACGGGCTACCAAGGTGGCTACCAGCAAGCCGAAGGTGGCAACACGGGCGGCAACGGTTTCTCGAACGGTAGCGCAACGGATCGCTTCGAGCGCCGCTCGCCGCGTCCGTTCGACGGCAACCGTCAGGAACGCGCCCCGCGTTCGTTCGAAGGTGGCCGTTCGTCCGAAGGCGGCTATCGCCAGGACCGTGGCACCCGCAGCTTCGACGGCCAACGTCAGGATCGCGGCTTCGGCGGCAATCGCGGCAACGGCGGTAACGGTGGCGGCTACAACAAGCGTCGCGGCGACTAAGTCCATCGACGCCCGGCGGGACCGGTGACTTTCCGGTCTCGCAAGCTTCGACACAAAACCCCGGCATTGACGGCTAACGTCTTTGCCGGGGTTTTGCTTTATCTACCGGTGTGTCTTCCGAAGGCACCGCGACCTGCGCCACCGACATCTCCCCCGCCGCCTGCAGAATGTCCAGCACCAGTACGCCGTCAATGAAGTCGTCGGCACGCAGATCCCGGAACATCGTCGGGTGAAGCTGGTTTCCATGCGTATTCAGCAATTCGACGGTCTCATAGCTGACGACGTCGTATATCGCGTCACGTCCTGACTCGCGCTCGGTCCTCACCAGCAGTCCCCATGCCCGGTTCTCGCACGGATCGAAATCGTTACGCAAGTACCTGTCCTGCATGTTGTCGAACCGGATCGAGGACCGATGCAGCTTCAGGTCACCGGATTGCCATTGAGTGCGTCGCGCCTCGATCGCCGCGCGAACCGCATGATTGAGCCTGTCGCCTGCCACCAGCACGTCCGTGATAACACCACGCGCCTGACAGATCTCCTTCGCCGCGCATCGCATGGCCGCCGCCGTTTCCTGACGGTTCCACACATCGAATATCCGGTCGGCGAGCCGGCATCGTATCGCGGCAGCAAACAACGGCAGACGCTGGTCTTCGAACATCTTGACGAGCTGCATCCCCACCGCTTGCGCCGCATCGATACTGCCGAAGGCACGCAAACTGTCCAACGCAGCGTGACACATGATCGCGGCCACGCCCCAGGCATCTGCACGCAGCGCGGCCTCGCAACCGTTCCTGAACTCGTCGACGGCAAATTCGTGACGCCCGGCCGCAGCGTAGCGCTCACCCAGCACACTGGCCCAGTCCGCCATACTCCGAAGCACCTCTGGCGTCGCACGCGCGGAGGCATTCGCGATGCCTTGACGAATCGTCTCGCCGGGCGCCACAAAGGTCTCCTTCAATCGCGCCAATTCCTCGGCGGTGACGCCCGCCGCGACGTCCCCGATACACGAAGGCATCAGTGCGAACCGCCATCGGGTGCCGGGAATGGTTAGCGCGATCAAACCATAGAGGAAGGCGGTGGTCGATTTTGACGCCGTCCGTGCCGCGTCCTGCGTTTGGAGGAGCATCGCCGCTCTCGCCTCCGGCGTCAGACTCTGCAGCAGCCTCAGGC
Source organism: Pandoraea oxalativorans (assembly GCF_000972785.3). NCBI lineage: Bacteria > Pseudomonadati > Pseudomonadota > Betaproteobacteria > Burkholderiales > Burkholderiaceae > Pandoraea > Pandoraea oxalativorans. The sequence goes on along the minus strand of NZ_CP011253.3, from coordinate 2,359,357 downwards.
TGCGCTCGCCCGTCGCGACAGGAAAATCCGGCTCTCCGATCAAGCGATTCGTCAAGCTCGACGGCGACGTCCGAGGACGAAAACGATGGGTGACCGGAAAATTCCGTCCACCGTTGACCAGGTAGGCCTGCCCCGCCGGAAAGGAGGCAAGAAAACACTCGGCCAGCGCCACCCGGAAGTCACCGACCTGAAAATTGCCAGCGAGCAGCGGCTTCAAACCGCCCCAGCCGCCGACACCGGTCACGTCCGCGACGAATGCCTCGCAGGCATCCTCAGGCGCTGCGCCGCCGAGTAGTTTCTCGTCAAGGCGATCAATGCACGTGTGGAGCGACGACAGGTTGTCGTCCATGAACTGTTGCAACGCCGCATTTTTCCATATCGCCGGTTGCGCCTTTACCTCTGTGTTCTGCTTTGCGACGTTCATGATGTCGAGCATGAGTCGCCCGACATAGAAGTCCCGTTTGCTTAACGTCTCACGGGTCAGCGGATGCAAACGATCCGGCTTCTGCCCGCCCGATGCGTGAAACCGATTCACCGTTCGCGCCGCGATCACATCCAGTACGCCTTGCCGATCCGTGCCGCTCGGCAAACTCCGCATCAGACACCACTCAACATCGTCGTTGGGGTCGAAACGCTCTCGTGACCACCGATCCTCCATGTCATCGAAACGGACGTCGTATGACGCCAACGTCAGCCCGGATGTCGAAAATGCCGCACTGTGCGCGGACAACACGTCCCGGATCACGCCCGCCATCTGTCGCCTGTCGCTCGCGGCCGGGTCGGTCAACCCCGCAGCCTCGAAGCATTGCGTCGCCTGTTGACGATGACGTGCTGCGCTCTGTGCGAGTCCCAGCGGCTCCAGAACATGCTCCGCCAACGCCCACGCCACCTCCGCCCCCGATAGCGTAAAGCCACGCGCGTCGAACGCTTGCTTCAACCGGCCCCCCAAGAGCATTGCCAGCCTTGCGTCTGCACATATCTTGAGGTTACTTAGCGCCTGCTCGCAATACAGCACGGCCCCACCCCAGTCGTCGCCGCACATCGCTGCCTCGCACGCCGACACGAACTCGGTGGACGACAGATCGTGTCGGCCAGCGCTTGCGTACTTTTGCGCTTTGAACGCGTGCCACTGCGCGAGCGTTCGCCAGTCGTCCAATGTCAGTTCCGCTCGCGATTCTTCGATCGTTTGCGCGACGGTCGATCCGTTGTTCAGCGGCCGTTGGAGCAGCGACTGCATTTCGTGAAGGGTAAGCGCACCGGCGGCATCCGAGACGCACTCCGGCATCAGTGGAAAAAGCCAACGAGACGCCGGCAACCTCACGATGACCGTGCCGTCGTAGTTCAGGCGGACAGTCACCCGCTTGGTTTCGTCGGTGGACGGCGTCAGGAGCGCAAGTCGCGACGCCGGGCTCAAGTGCCGCAACACCTGAAGACATTGCTGGCCGATGTCGACGGGGAAGCTGCCCTGCACTTCGGCTAAATAATGCCGACCTTCCGCGAACGACGCGACGTGGCAGTTCACCATCGCCATGCGCAACTCGGCGACATCCGCGTCCTCGGAGAACAGACGGCCCGCGCGTGCCGGGTCGCCCCAATCGTCAATTTCCAGGACATCGTTGATGAAGCGCTCTATGGGTTGCGAAAACGAGTTCTCGCAAGCGGCGAGCCCCGCTTCCAGGGCGTCGAAGCAGGACTCGAGGCGGGACTCGGCTCGCGCATGCGCATTCCCTTCGGCATCCAACACAACGCTGTCGGGAACCGCCTGGGCGGACACTTCGGTGATGGAATTCATGGCGCAGGGCGCTGCGCACCGATGCTCGTTTGCATGGCAGGCGTGTCGTCGATCAGTAAGACGGTCCCAACATCTCACCGCGCGCACGCCTGCGATTGCAAAAATTGACGATCCGGGCAAATTCGTATCTCGCCACGCGGGTCGTCGCGCGACCCCATGCCGTGATCCCCTCGGCCCGTTATCCTGCAGCAAACCGATCCGTCGCCTCGATCAGCCAATGCTGGATCGTCGGCTCGCTGAAAGCGTGTCCGGCGTCCGGTGCCCAGTAGAAGTCCGCTTCAGGCCACGCCTTGTGAAGCTCCCACGCCGTGCGGGCGGGCGTCGCCATGTCGTAGCGTCCCTGCACGATCACACCGGGGACGTCGCGCAACGCATGTGCGCCACCGATCAGCTGGTTCGGTTTCAGGAAGCCGTCGTGCACGAAGTAATGATTTTCGATGCGCGCAAACGCAATCGCGTAATGCGGATCGCCGAACGCTTCGGCTAATTGATCGTCCGGCAGCAGCGTGATCGTGCTGCCCTCCCACATGCTCCATGCGCGTGCCGCGTCGATGCGCACCGACGCGTCGCGATGCGTGAGTCGCTTCTGATACGCGCGCATCAGATCACCGCGTTCTTCGAGCGGAATCGGCGCAAGGAACTTTTCCCATCGATCAGGGAACAGCCACGACGCGCCCTTCTGGTAGTACCAGTGAAGCTCTTCGCGACGTACCGTAAAAATCCCGCGAACGACCAGTTCGCTCACACGGCTCACATGGGCCTGCGCATAAGCCAACGCCAGCGTGCTGCCCCACGAGCCGCCGAAGACGAGCCATTGCGCGTAGCCGAACTTCGTGCGCAAGGCTTCGATATCGTCGACCAGATCCCATGTCGTGTTGTGGTCGAGACTGGCGTGCGGCAACGAACGTCCGCAGCCGCGCTGATCGAACAGCGTAATGCAGTACTTCGAAGGATCGAACAAGCGCCGGTGCTCGGGCGAACAGCCACCGCCGGGGCCACCGTGCAGGAACACCGCGGGCTTTCCCCCGGGATTGCCGCAGCGCTCCCAATAGATGCTGTGCCCGTTGCCGACGTCGAGCATGCCGGACTCGAAAGGCTCGATGTGGGGATACAAACGGCGTGGCGACGCAGGGATTTCCTCAACGATCTTGCCGGGTCCGCGAGGCGTGCGCGTCAGCGCTGCGATGTCGGAAGCACTAACGGAAGTCTGCGGAACCTCTGGAATATCGGGCGACATCGGCATCCTCTCAAAACGTGGACGAGTAGGACGAGGACCAGCACCTCAAAGTTCAGTGTAGCGCGGCGACTCAAACAAGACAAAGTACGCGCAAAACAAAATGGGACGATGTCGCCATCGTCCCATTGCGTTGTCTTTCTTGCGTCCGGCTTCTGAGCGTTGTACCGTCATGCTGCCTGTGATCGGCGGAGCATGACGGCGAACACGGCCGTCAAACCTCTTCGTAAAGCGGCAGCGTGAGGAAGTCGACGAAGTCCTCACTCGTGCTCATCGTCTCGAAGATCACGGCGGCGCGGTCGTACGTCGGCGCGACCTGCCCCACGAGTTCCTTGACGTTGGCGAGTTCCTGCGGAATCAGTTCGCGCACCAGTTCGGCAGTCACCTTGCGACCATCGTCGAGCTTGCCCTTCGGCGAACGGATCCACTGCCACACCTGCGAGCGTGAAATCTCGGCGGTGGCTGCATCTTCCATCAGGTTGTGGATCGGCACGCAGCCGTTGCCCGCCAGCCAGGCGCCCAGATAGTGGATGCCGACGTTGATGTTGTTACGCAGCCCGGCTTCGGTGATCGGCGCTTCCGGCTTGAACGCCAGGAGGTCGCGGCCCTTGACGCTCACGTCGTCGCGTTGCTTGTCGAACTGGTTCGGACGATCACCCAGCACCTTCACGAACTCTTCCATCGCGACCGGCACCAGCCCCGGGTGTGCGACCCAGCCGCCGTCGTAACCGTCGGTCGCATCGCGCGCCTTGTCGCTGCGAATGCCGGCCATCGCCTTTTCGTTTGCTTCCGGGTCGCCCTTGATCGGGATCAGCGCGCTCATGCCGCCAATCGCAGGGGCATTGCGGCGGTGACAGGTCTTGAGCAGCAGCAGCGCGTAGGCGCGCATGAACGGCACCGTCATGTTGATGCGGCTGCGGTCGGCGAGACAGAAGTCGGCGTCGACCTTGAACTTCTTGATGCACGAGAAGATGTAATCCCAACGGCCTGCGTTCAGGCCCGAACTATGCTCGCGTAGCTCGTACAGGATCTCGTCCATCTCGAATGCCGCAAGCACGGTCTCGACGAGTACCGTCGCCTTGATGGTCCCTTGCGCCACGCCCAGTTCGTTCTGGGCGAGCACGAACACGTCGTTCCACAGACGCGCTTCGAGATGGCTTTCCAGTTTCGGCAGGTAGTAGTACGGACCGAAGCCGCGCTCGAGCGACGTCTTCGCATTGTGGAAGAAATGCAGGCCGAAGTCGAACAGGCTGCCCGACATGCGCACACCGTCCACGCTCACGTGTTTTTCGTCGAGATGCCAGCCGCGCGGACGCACGATCAGCGTCGCGACCTTGTCGTTAAGCCGATAGCGCTTGCCGTTCTGCTCGAGGCTGATGGTGCCGCGCACGGCGTCGCGCACGTTGATCTGCCCTTGCAACTGGTTATGCCAGTTCGGCGTGTTCGAGTCCTCGAAGTCGGTCATGTAACTGTCCGCGCCCGAGTTCAGCGCGTTGATGATCATCTTGCGCTCGACCGGCCCCGTGATCTCCACGCGACGGCATTGCAGCGCATCGGGCAGCGGCGCAATGCGCCAGTCGCCGTCGCGAATGGCTTGCGTATCAGGCAGAAAATCGGGCACTTCACCGGCATCCAGACGCGCCACGCGCGCTTCACGGGCGGCGAGCAACGTCTGACGTTGCGACTCGAACGCGCGGTGCAGCTTCGCGACGAACGCCAGCGCTTCAGGCGTCAGAATGGCTTCGTATTCGGGACGGATATCGGTGGCGTCGACATGCAGTTGCATGCCTGAGGGCAGACTCAAAGGCATCGGGGATCTCCAGCAGCTCGTTTATGTTCGGAAGCGCGCCGCAAGGAGGCACATCAGGGGCTTTGCACAGGGCCCTCACACCTCATCGGGCGTGTAGGACGCGCACTTCCGTCAATGCCGGGGGATCACGCGATCCGGCAGCATTGCCCGCCGATTCTATTATTGATGCCGATCATCATAAAGATGCATAGAAATCACTTTATCTATGACTTTTTAGTACATAATCGCCGTCATGGATCGCTTCAAACAAATCGAAACGTTCGTTGCCGTCGCCGCCAGGGGCAGTCTGTCCGGGGCTGCGGCGCTCGAAGGCGTGGCCCCGGCCGTGATCGGGCGACGCATCGACGCGCTCGAATACCGGCTGGGCGTGAAGCTGCTCGTGCGCACGACCCGGCGCGTCACGCTGACCTTCGAAGGCTCTGCCTTTCTGGAGGACTGCCAGCGCATTCTCAACGAAATGCACAACGCCGAAGCGGCCGTGTCGGCCGGTGGCGTGAAAGCCAGCGGGCACTTGCGACTGTCGGCCCCCGCCGGCTTCGGGCGACGCCACGTCGCCCCGCTACTGCCAGTGTTCATCGCGTCGCATCCGGACGTCACCGTCACGCTCGATCTGTCGGATCGGCTCGTGGATCTGGTCAACGAGGGCTTCGACTGCGCGATCCGGCTCGGTGAGTTGCCCGACTCCAGCCTCGTCTCGCTGCGTCTCGGTGACAACCGGCGCGTGTGCGTGGCATCTCCCGACTATCTCGCCGCGCACGGTCGTCCCGAGTCGCTCGACGACCTCGCCCGTCACAATTGCCTCGCATTCGGCTCGACGGCCAACCAGCAGCGCGGCTGGACTTTTGCGCAGGACGGCAAGGTCGTCACCATCCGCGTGAATGGGACGATGGAATGCACTGACGGCGCGGTGCTGCACGATTGGTGTCTGGAGGGCTACGGACTGGCGTGGCGCTCGTGGTGGGAGGTGGGCGACGACATTCGCGCCGGGCGGCTGACGACCGTGCTCGACGCGTTCGCCGCGCCGCCCATCGGCATTCACGCCGTGTTTCCTCAGCGCCGTCACCTGCCGCTGCGCGTGCGTCTGTTCATCGACCATCTCAGACATCACTACGGCAGTTCGGCGTACTGGCAAGACGACGCGTCTCAAAATTTGCACGAAAACGTGCACCAAAGCGCGTCGCCATAAGCGTCGAAGCGCGTCGATTTGACGCACCGCGTGAGACACCCGGCCAGCAGGGCGCGGGCCGCATACCCACCCTCGACGAGGTGCGCGCGAGGAACGTTTGCTGCGGATAGCCCGTCTCAATATCGGGTTTGCCCCCGTTGTTGCATTGCGCCGAAGCCATAAAATCGAAGCGAAGGGTCCGCAGGCGATGCTCGACAGGCATCGGCGGCTGCAAGACAGCGGACTGGGTGCAAGACCGTATTACCTGCGCGAGCCTGTGAACGCGTGTTCGGCAACGCCAACTGCGGGAGGTCATATGTTGTTTACCCACATCCTCATTCCGACCGACGGCTCGGAGCTATCCCAAAAGGCTGTGACGGGGGGCCTCGAACTGGCCCGCGCCCTGAACGCCAGAGTCACCGGCTACTGCTGTCTCGCCGAGTATCCCTACTCCCCATTTAGCGAATACGTGCTCGAAGCACCGGCGACGTTCAGTGAACGCATTGCCGAAGAAGCCTGCGCGCATCTCGACGAGCTCGCACAGGCGGCCGCCGCAGCGGGCGTGCCCTTCGACCGCGACAGCTCGACCTTCCCCGCCCCATATCTGGGCATCATCGATGCCGCAGAGCGTCACGGGTGCGACGTCATTCTGATGGCCTCGCACGGACGGCGCGGCCTCACCAGCCTGCTGCTCGGCAGCGAGACGCAACGCGTGCTCGTGCACTCGAAAATTCCGGTCCTCGTCTACCGTTGAGTGCGTTGACGAAGCGCATGGCATCGATGCCATCGACATCGTCGACGCCATGAAAAAAGGCCCGTGAGCGGGATAAGCTCGCGAGCCTTTTCTCGTTCAGGCGTGCAGTGCAGTCAAGGCGACGACGGGAACGCCGCCCCAACTGCCCCGGCCGGATAAGCCGGACGCGCGGTCCTGACGCGATACTGTTCCGCCAGCGTACGACGTGCCCCCACGCGCATCGCCGCCGACGGACGCATCGCGCCCTCCCTCAGCCCTGTCAGGCTGCCTTGACCTGCGCCTTCTTTTCGTCGAAGAACTGTTCGTCCTCCGTCGAACCCTTCAGGGCCGTGGTCGATGCGTCGCGCTCGATCGTTTGCGTGACGGCATCGAAGTAGCCCGTACCCACCTCGCGCTGGTGCTTGACCGCCGTGAAGCCCTTGTCGGCGGCGGCGAATTCGGCTTCCTGCAACTCCACGAAGGCGCTCATCTGACGACGGGCGTAGCCGTGTGCCAGGTTGAACATCGAGTAGTTCAGGCTGTGGAAGCCAGCCAGCGTGATGAACTGGAACTTGTAGCCCATCGCACCGAGTTCTTTCTGGAACTTGGCGATGGTCGCATCGTCGAGGTTCTTCTTCCAGTTGAACGACGGCGAGCAGTTATACGAGAGCATCTTGCCCGGGAAGTGCTTGTGGATGCCTTCCGCGAATTGCTTGGCGAATTCGAGGTCCGGCTTGCCCGTTTCGCACCACACCAGATCGACGTACGGTGCATAGGCCAGACCGCGAGCGATGGCCTGATCCAGACCGTTGCGCGTGCGGTAGAAGCCTTCGACCGTGCGCTCGCCGGTGCAGAACGGCTGGTCGAGCGGGTCGACGTCGGCCGTGATCAGGTCGGCCGCTTCGGCATCGGTACGGGCGATGAGCACCGTCGGCACGCCGAGCACGTCGGCCGCGAGACGCGCCGCAACGAGCTTCGCCACCGCTTCGCGCGTCGGCACCAGCACCTTGCCGCCCATGTGGCCGCACTTCTTGACCGAAGCAAGCTGGTCTTCGAAGTGAACGCCGCCGGCACCGGCCTCGATCATCGCCTTCATCAGTTCGAAGGCGTTGAGCACGCCACCGAAGCCCGCTTCCGCGTCGGCCACGATCGGGGCGAAGTAATCGATATAGCCTTCATCGCCCGGGTTCTTGCCTTCCGACCATTGGATCTGGTCGGCGCGCGTGAAGGTGTTGTTGATGCGGCGCACGACCTGCGGCACCGAGTTGGCGGGGTACAGCGACTGGTCCGGGTACATTTCACCTGCGAGGTTGGCGTCGCCAGCGACTTGCCATCCCGACAGGTAGATGGCTTCGAGACCTGCCTTGACCTGCTGCATGGCCTGATTGCCCGTCAGTGCGCCGAGCGCGTTCACGAACGGCTTCTCGTTGATCATGCTCCACAGACGCTCGGCCCCACGGCGAGCCAGCGTTTGTTCCGGCTGGATCGAACCACGCAGGCGCACCACGTCTTCAGCCGAGTAGCCACGCTTGATGCCCTTCCAGCGCGGATTGTTCGCCCAGTCCTGTTCGAGTTGCTTCACTTGCTCTTGGCGCGTCGTCATGATGATCTCTCCTGGTTTCTCGATACAAATAAAAGGGGGTGACTCTTTGCTGCCTGTGATCGCCGGCCCCGCGGTTGACCGCGCTCGGCGTCTCCAAATCGGCAGGTCTTGTATAAGAGTTTAGGGATTTCTCATGCATCGCAACAGAACGAATCAGCGTTCCATACAATCTTTTTTATTTATATTAATCAATGACATAACAAAATAATTTCTTGATGTGAAACGTTGTTTTCCTTCCTGAAATCATTAGGTTGTGCCAAGCAGCGCAAATTTTTACGCACCGCAAAGACATTCCACACTATGAAAAAAGGCCGATGACACAGGTCATCGGCCTTCGAAAGGGGACTGCGGAAGGAACTTATGAGGCCGCGCGGCTTGTCGACGGCACGGTCTTCGGCGGCTTGCACACCAGCCAGACGGCCAGCGCGATAAAACATCCGCCAAAGAAGTGAGCCATCGTGACGGCCTCGTTCAGGAACAATGCACCCCATAGCACGCCGAACGGCGGGATCAGGAAAGTGACGGTCAGCGAGCGCAACGGTCCAAGATCGGCGATCAGACGGAAGAACAACATATAGGCGACGGCGCTGCACAGGAAGCCGAGCGCGGCCATGGCGGCCCATACACCCCCGGTCGCCGGTCCGGGGATACCGGACGTTGCCGAGACGTAGCCGAAGAACGGCAGCAACACGATGGCGGCGCCGAGTTGACTGCCGAACGCGACGAGCTTGGCGTCGAGGCCGCCCCGCTCCGTGATCCAGCGCTTGGTGAGATAACCGGCCAGGCCGTAGCACGACGTGGCGACGAGACACGCCAGCGCGCCCATCACAACAGGCCCGGACATCGTGACCGGGCCGGTGCGCGTGAGCACGGCCACGCCGATCAACCCCAGCAGCACGCCCAGACTCTTCGCGCCCGTCAGACGTTCACGGAAAAACAGCGTGCCGATGACAGCCCCCATCAGCGGCGTGGTGGCATTGAGAATTGCGGAGTATCCGGCAGGCAGCACGCGCGCGGCGAGGCAATACATGACGAACGGAATACCCGAGTTGATGACGCCGAGCACCATCGCGGCCCCGAGCAACCCTTTGAACTCCCAACGAACGCGCATGGCCAGCAGAATGACCGCGAGTCCGATGGCACCGAGCGTCACGCGAAAGAACGCGGTCGGTAACGGTCCGAGCGCAGGCACGATGATACGCATGAAAAGAAAGCTGGCTCCCCAGATGGCGGAGAGGGTCAACAAACGGGCGATGTCGGATGAACGCATGGTCGGACAGACGGCCGGAGCGGCCATCATGAGAGGATCGGAATGCGTGAATCCTCCCACATCGGGACGGGGAGTGCTGGTCATAATCGGACATGGCGACGTCTGCCCGACGAAGGTGCTGCGATGCGTCGGCACCCTCAAATGATGAATTGCCCTATGCGCCTCGCCAGCTACGCCGCGTCGGCGTCCCGTGCCTGGCGATAGGCGACCCAATCGCCGTCCGGAATGCGGGGTAACTGGCTGACGGCTGCCGCATCCACCGGGTAGACGACGCACGCGTACGTGGCACCGGCGCACGCTACATCAAGCATCTCGCGCACGAACAGGCCTGCCTCGCCCGGATAGACGGCTTCGATTTCGTCGAGCACCGGGATCAGCGCCGCGTCTATCCGGTAGACGTCACCGCTCACGCGCTCATCCACGCCTACGCCCAACACCATACCTGGATAGCGACCGAAGTCGTAAAGCTGCCCGCCCAGCGTTGCGGTGCCGACGTATGTCGGTGCCGCGATGCCGTGACGCTCAGCCGCGCGCATCATGTCGTTGATCTCGCCAGCGCGCAACGTGCCGTAGACGAAGACGTGCACGGCGTCGGGTCGCGCGTCGGCCGGCATGGATCGAGCAGACACCTCCTGGGCAGCGGGCGCAACAGGTGCGACGGTAGGCATGACAGGCATCCGGTTCGAAAGTGACAGGCAACGAGTTTACACTTACAAAATTCCAATTGTCGCCATCACACGTCATGCCGACCCTCATGTCCGCGCCAGCCGGTCCGATGGATGCCGGGCCGACGGGCCCCGGCCCCGTCCCCCTGCCCGCCTCTGAGGCCGAGTTCGACAACTACGTCGTACCGGACACCTTCACGCCGACACCGTCGCGCCCGGTGCGCCTGCGCGCCCGTCCGTTGCGCGATGGCATCCGCGTCCCGAATCATCGCCACGCGTGGGCACAGGTGGCTTACACGCCGCGTGGCGTCATTCAGATCGCCGTGGCCGACGCCGCATGGATCGTGCCGCCCTCACGCGCGATCTGGATTCCCCCCGACATCGAACACAGCCTGCTGGTCAACGAGCCGTCGTATCTGCGCACGCTGTACGTGCATCCCGACGTGATCCCGTCGGGTCTCGATCAATGCCGCGTAGTGGAAGTCTCCGCGCTGCTGCGGGAATTGATCGCCGCCATCGACGTGCCCGGCCCCGATCTCGATCCGCCTCGCGAGCAATTGCTCGGCGCACTGATTCTCGACGAACTGCGACGCGCCTCCCCGCTGCCTCTGGAAGTCCCGCTTCCCCGCGACAAGCGCCTGCTCACGTTATGTACGGCGATGCTCGCCGATCCGGCCCGCGCCTGGACGCTCGATCAATGGGCGCGCTTCGCCGGTGCCAGCCCGCGCACCATCGGACGTCTGTTCCGTCAGGAACTGAACATGAGCTTCGTGCAATGGCGTCAGCAAGCGCTGCTCGCACAGGCCATTCCGCTGGCGTCCAAAGGCTATCCGCTTTCGCGGATCGCGCGCGAACTCGGTTATCGGAGTCAGAGCGCGTTCTCCGCGATGTTCAAGCGCACCTTCGGACGTACGCCGACCGACTTCTTCGCCACCGCCCCCGACGCTACATTTGTCGGAACAGATGAGCGTACTGACGGCTGACCGCCACGCGGTCTTTGCGGCGTTTGAGTTTGAGTGTCAGACGTCCGAGCGGCGTATGCTGCGCGCTCACGACTTCCCCCACATTGACGACGGTACTGCGATGCACCTGCCAGAATCGCGACGGATCGAGCTGCGGCAATAGCTCGCGCAGACTCGTGCGGATGAGCAGGTCGCCTTCGACCGTCGCCACCACGACATACTTGTCCGCCGCTTCGAAAAAGCAAATCTCCTGGACAGGCACGATCCGGATCTCGTCGCGCACCGATGCCCGCACGAACTGGAGATACTCGCGGGGAGGCTGTCCGATCTGACTCACCTGCCCCGCAGGCGTGCTCCGGGACGACGCAGGCGGCAGTTCCTCGCCCGCCTCCAGACGTGTACGTAAGGTCGTCAGCAACTTCGAGAGTGTGTCGCCCGTCGGCGCGGCCAACCGCTCGCGCACGCGCGCGACCGTGCGCGCGAGACGCTCCTGGGCCACCGGCTTGAGCAGGTAATCGACGGCTACCGCGTCGAAAGCCTCCAGCGCGAACCGGTCGAACGCCGTCACGAACACGATCTGAGGCGGCTGGATCAACCGCGCGCACGCCTGCGCAACTTCGATGCCGGTCGCCCCCGGCATTGAGATGTCGAGAAACACCACGTCCGGTTGCGACTGGGCGATGGCGGCAATCGCCGATGTGCCGTCGGGTGCGACGGGCAGTATCTGCAAGTCGGGCCATGCCTGCGCGAGCATGGCGCGCAAGGCGTCGGCGAGCAACGGTTCGTCTTCGGCGATCAGGGCGACGGGGGATATCATGCACTCCACTCTCTGCGACTAGAAACCTCTGCCATTTGCGCCGCCCGCTTCGCTCCCTGCCCGGGCGACACCACAGGCAAGCGCAATGTTGCCACGACGCCTCGCGGTACGCCCTCGGTGAGCGTGAGTCGTGCGTCGTCGCCATAGAGCACGCGCAGGCGCTCCCGGATATTCGCAAGGCCGATGCCGAACGTCCGTTGCGTCGCATCGCCGCCAGCATTCGCGCCTGCGACGGGAAAGCCTGCACCGTCGTCCGTCACGCGCACCACGATGTGCTCCTCGCCGGAGGCCGTCCGTTCGCACCACGCGCTCACCGCCACGCTCGCGCCGCCCGACAGCGGTTCGACACCGTGCTTCACCGCATTCTCGACCAGCGGCTGCACGAGCATGGGGGGCACGCGCACAGCGCAGCATTCGTCAGGCAAATCGAACGTGTAGCGCAGACGCTCGCCGAAACGCACCTGCTGGATGGCCAGCAACGCTTCAAGCAACGCAAACTCGTCTGCAAGCGATGTAGTCTCAGAGCGTGCCGCCGCCAGCGACGCACGCAAGAAGCGATTCAGGTGGCCGAGCAGTACGCGCGCCCGGGCCGGGTCGCTCGCGATCAGCGAATCGAGATTCGCCAGCACGTTGAACAGGAAGTGCGGTTCCAACTGCGCCTGAAGCGTCTGCAGTTGCGCGTACACCAGTTGACGGTCGGCCGCAGCTTCGCGCAACGCCTGATGCGCCGTCTCCTCGCTCAACTGCGCGATGCGCGCCCGCGACCAGCCGTGATAGCTGCCAATCGCCGTCGCAATCAGCGCGATCAGCAGGACGATGGGCATCGAATGGCCATTGACCGGACGCCACATCGCGATCGGCAGACCGAGCAATATCGTCCCCGCCGCAATGCCGAGCGCCAGGCCTGCTGCGCAACCGAACGCGACGAGCAGCAGGAACCCCGCCATCGACGGTCGTGCATCGCGCCAGATCAGTCGGCGTCCGCCGTCGATAAACACGGTAATGGCAATGCCGATGCACTGCGCAAACACCAGATTCTGGACGAACGAGCCACCGAAGCCGATGAACCAGAGTGCCAGCGCGATGCCCGTGTTGAAAAGCAGCACACCCACGAGTTCGCGCGCAAATCGAAGCCACAGGCCACGCGTCTCGATGACGCGGCCCGCCTGCGCAGCCTGAGCGGATTGCGATGATTTCATTGTCGACGTCATTGTTGCGCGCCCCCGGCTTCGCTCCCACCCATGACCGCCACCGGCCGTGCGTCATGGTGCCACATCTGTGCGAACGCGCTGCTGAGCGTGCGCCCAGGTACCGCCACCGCCGCGACGCCCGCGATGACCAGCCCGGTGAATAGCCCCATCATCTGTCGGCGGTGCGCCATCACGTCGCCGCGCCGAATCGCCAGCACGGCAAGCGCCAGCCCGACCAGCACGTACACCGACAGCGCGTGCAGCCACGACAAGTTGCCGTGACCCAACTCCCGGATGCCAAAGCTCGTCGTTGCCGTCGCCGTCATCGCCGACACCCACAGACGTCCCGCCCACCGGTGCCGGGACGTGCCACGTCGCATGAGCAGAATGGCCGCGCCCAACAGGATGGCGGCCGTCGCTACAGCCACGTGTATCGCTACTATCGTCGTCATGTCGTCCTCACAGGGTTCGAATCATGGACTGACGATAAGCAAGCACGGCGCGTATCGCAGCCGGCTTGCGACGAACGGCTTGCCGTCGACGCCAACGGTAGCCTCACCGGCGCGAATGGTGCGCGCTTCGGCACGCGACCACACTCCCACCCACAAGACGACGCGGCGGCCGCGCATTTTCGCCGACGATTGTGACAGGACGACGCATCGCCTCACAGACGAAAAAAATCCCCGCGCCTCTTGCGAAACGCGGGGATGATGCGACAAGTCAGTCGATAAGGCTTACTCAGCGGCGGCCTCGGTCGCCTTGTTCACCTGCGCGGCAGTCTCGCCTTCGAAGGTGAAGCGGCCATTGCGCCAGTCGACCGGGATCGTATCCTTCGGGCCGAACTTGCCGGCGAGCACCAGCTTGGCGACCGGGTTCTCGACCTCCTGCTGGATCGCACGCTTGAGCGGTCGTGCCCCGAACACCGGGTCGAAGCCTTCGCGCGCCACATGGGTGAGCGCCGCCTTGGTGACTTCGAGATTCATGTCGAGCTTCGCCAGACGCTGACGCAGGATCTCGATCTGAATCGTGGCGATCGACTCGATATGCTTCTGGTCGAGTCCGTGGAACACCACGACTTCGTCGATCCGGTTCAGGAACTCAGGACGGAAGTGATCCTTGATCTCCGTCCAGACGGCGTCCTTGATCCGGTCCTGCGGCTCGCCCACCATCGACTGAATCATCGACGAACCGAGGTTCGACGTCATCACGATCACCGTGTTCTTGAAGTCCACGGTACGTCCCTGACCGTCGGTCATGCGGCCATCGTCCAGCACCTGCAGCAGCACGTTAAAGACATCGGGGTGCGCCTTCTCGACTTCGTCGAGCAGGATCACGCTGTACGGCTTACGACGCACGGCTTCGGTCAGATAACCGCCTTCTTCGTACCCGACGTAGCCCGGCGGCGCCCCGATCAGACGCGCCACGCTGTGCTTTTCCATGAACTCGCTCATGTCGATACGGATGAGGTGATCCTCCGAATCGAACAGGAACATCGCGAGCGCCTTGCACAGCTCGGTCTTGCCCACACCGGTCGGTCCGAGGAACAGGAACGAACCGTACGGACGGTTCGGATCCGCCAACCCCGCACGCGAACGACGGATGGCGTCCGCCACGGCCGTAATCGCCTCGTCCTGTCCGACGACGCGCTCGTGCAGCTTGTCTTCCATCTTGAGCAGCTTCTCGCGCTCGCCCTGCATCATCTTCGACACCGGAATGCCTGTGGCCCGCGAGACGACGTCCGCAATCTCCTCCGTGCCCACTTGCGTGCGCAACAGACGCGGCTGCGACTGCTGACCCGCCGCTTCGGCGGCATCGGCATCCTTCAGCTGCGCTTCGAGCTGCGGCAGCTTGCCGTATTGCAACTCGGCCACCTTGTCGAGCTTGCCTTCGCGTTGCAGCCTGGCGATCTCGGCGCGCACGCGGTCGATCTCTTCCTTGACCTGCGCACTGCCCTGCACCGCTGCCTTCTCGGCCGTCCACACTTCTTCGAGGTCGGCGTACTCACGCTCCAGGCGCGAAATTTCTTCCTCGATCAGCGCCAGACGCTTCTGCGACGCTTCGTCCGTTTCCTTCTTGATGGCTTCGCGCTCGATCTTCAACTGGATAAGACGACGGTCGAGCTTGTCCATCACTTCCGGCTTCGAGTCGATTTCCATCTTGATCTTCGACGCAGCTTCGTCGATCAGATCGATGGCCTTGTCCGGCAGGAAGCGATCGGTGATGTAGCGCTGGCTGAGTTCAGCCGCCGCGACGATGGCCGGGTCGGTAATCTCCACACCGTGGTGCAGTTCGTACTTCTCCTGCAAGCCGCGCAGAATCGCAATCGTCGCTTCGACGCTCGGCTCTTCGACCAGCACCTTCTGAAAGCGACGCTCCAGTGCGGCGTCCTTCTCGATGTACTTGCGATACTCGTCGAGTGTGGTGGCCCCGATGCAATGCAACTCGCCGCGCGCAAGCGCAGGCTTGAGCATGTTGCCCGCATCCATCGCACCTTCGGCCTTGCCCGCGCCGACCATCGTGTGAATTTCGTCGATGAACAGAATCGTGCGGCCTTCGTCCTTGGCAATGTCGTTGAGTACGCTCTTCAGACGCTCTTCGAACTCGCCGCGGAACTTCGCACCGGCCAGCAGCCCGGCCATGTCGAGCGCAAGCACGCGCTTGTTCTTGAGCGACTCCGGCACTTCGCCGTTGACGATACGTTGTGCGAGCCCTTCCACAATCGCCGTCTTGCCCACCCCCGGCTCACCGATGAGCACAGGGTTGTTCTTCGTACGGCGTTGCAGGATCTGGATCGTGCGACGAATTTCGTCGTCGCGACCGATCACCGGATCGAGCTTACCGGACGCGGCGCGCTCGGTGAGATCGAGCGTGTATTTTTTGAGGGCTTCGCGCTGGTTTTCGGCATCCTGACTATCGACGGACGCGCCACCGCGCACGCCTTCGATGGCGGCTTCCAGCGATTTACGGGTGAGGCCACGGCCGCGAGCGAGCTTGCCCGTGTCGCCCTTGTCGTCGGCGAGCGCGAGCAGGAACATCTCGCTGGCGATGTAGCTGTCGCCATGCTTCTGTGCTTCCTTGTCAGCCTGATTGAGCAGGCCCGCGAGTTCGCGGCTGACCTGCACGTTGCCGTCGGTGCCCTGCACCTCCGGCAGCTTCGCGATGGCCGTTTCGATGTCATGCGCCAGCGGCTGAACCTGCACGCCTGCGCGCTGCAACAACGAGCGCGCAGCGCCCTCGGGTTGTGCGATCAGCGCGGCGAGAAGGTGCAGCGGCTCGATGTATTGCTGGTCGCGACCGACTGCCATGCTTTGGGCATCAGCCAGCGCTTCCAGGAACTGCGTGGTGAATTTGTCTTGTCGCATCTAGTGCTCCGGTAAGAAATCTCTCTGGATCGGATGTGCGGACAAGCCCCTGCGGTTTCAAGGGGCATTACAGCGCGACATTTGACATTTCGCGCAACGCCGGATGAGACGGCGACTTCAGGCTTGCCGGGCGGGGAAGACGACGGAATCGCCACCCGGCGCCGGACGCGTGATGCGTTGGGACAATCGCAGGGCAGCAGGACAGGCCACGGTTTGAGGCTCATAATAACGACTTTCAGCACGCCGCACCATGCGTCGTCCGGCCCACCGAAATACACCGAACGACACCGTTGTCGGCCCCCGCACCCGCCGAAATGTCAGCCGAATCCCCCCTTCCCACGACGGCAAGATCCGCCAGCCATTCCGCCATCGATCCGTTGGAATGGCCAACGGCCCCGGTCGCCCGTATTGCCGAGATCGACGAGGACGCGGTGCGCCTGCTCGTCCATACGTTCTATGGACGCATTCGCGACGACGACATGCTCGGCCCGGTCTTCCGGCAGGCCCTCGAAGGCCGCTGGGACATGCATCTGGAAAAGATGGTCGCGTTCTGGTCGAGCATCGTGCTCGGGGCCAAACGGTATCGCGGCAATGTGACGCAGGCGCATCAGCCTTTCGGGCATCTGAGCGGCGAGCACTTCAGCCGCTGGCTCTCGCTCTTCTTCGATACGCTCGACAAGCTGTTCGAGCCGCAGGCGGCGTTCGCCTTCGCGGAGCCGGCCATCCGCATTGCGGAGAGCCTTCAACTGAACCTGTTCGGATGGGAATACACGTTGCCGCCCGCGCAGCGCACCTTGCTCGACAGCATCAAGCAAAGACGGCCGACCCGGCAGCACGAATGACACGATCGTCCAAAATTGGAGAATTTTGGCGACGTTGATTGAAATAGACGGAAAATCGGAGGATTTTCACCCTCCGAAGACAACCTCAGGGCTTCTCGCCGCTCGTCCAGCGCTCGCGGGCAGCCGTGTCGGTCTCGCGGGCGTCGACCCAGCGCTCGCCTTGCGGCGTCGATTCCTTCTTCCAGAACGGCGCTTCGGTCTTCAGATAGTCCATGATGAACTCGCACGCGGCAAAGGCGTCGCCCCGATGCGCCGAGGTGACCGCCACCAGCACGATCTGATCGCCCGGCCCCAGGTCGCCGTAGCGGTGGACCACCAGCGCGTCGAACAGGCGCCAGCGCTCACGCGCCTGCACGACAATCGCCTCCAGCGCCTTCTCCGTCATGCCCGGGTAGTGTTCGAGCGTCATGCGCGAGACGTCCTTCCCGTCGTTCAGATCGCGCACGGTTCCGACGAAGGTCGCCACCGCGCCAACGCGCAGATCGTCTGCACGCAAGCGCCGGACTTCCTCCGACAGGTCGAAATCCTCGGTCTGCACTCGAATCGGCATGAAATAACGTCTCCTTGGCTATGTGGTGCGCGCGTGTGGCTTAGCCGCCCGTCACCGGCGGGAAGAACGCGACTTCGCAGCCTTCCGTCAGGCGGGTGGACGCGGGCACCATCGTGTGATTCAGCGCCATGCGCAGCGAGCGCTGCGGGCCGAGCGTCTCGGCCCAGACCGGGCCGCGCGCGCACAGCCATTCCCGCACGTCTCCCACCGTGGCAATCCCGGCAGGTAGCGCGTCCACACGTTCCTCGGCGACGTTGAGCGCCTCGCGGACGCTGGCGAAAAAGCGAAGATCGATCTGCATAGTCTGTTCGATGCATGGCCCGAGGCGTCGGGTCATGCACCTGTCTCTCAATATAGGAGGTCGGAGAACGGCAGGAACGCCACCGTCTGCCCCGCTTCGATGCGATGTCCCGGCGGGTTGTCGATGAGGCCGTCGCCCCACACGGTCGACGTGAGGACCACCGAACTCTGGTTCGGAAAGGCGTCGAGACCGCCCTGATCGTTCAGGCGCGCCCGCACGAATTCGTTGCGACGATCCGCCTTCTTCTGCGTGAAATCGGCGCGCATCGCGATGCGGCGTGGCGTCACGTCCGTCACCCCCTGCAAACGCAGGATGAACGGACGCACGAACAGCAGGAACGTCACGAAACTCGACACCGGATTTCCCGGCAGGCCGATGAAGTGCGCCGTGCCGCCGCCCATGCGGTTGACCTCGCCGTACGCGAGCGGCTTGCCGGGCTTGAGTGCGATCTGCCACAGGCTCAGACGCCCCTCGGCTTCCACCGCCGGCTTGACGTGATCCTCCTCACCCACCGACACGCCACCAGACGTGATGATCAGATCGTTGCCGCGAGCGGCGTCGCGCAGAATCGCGCGGGTGGCCGCCAGGTTGTCGGGCACGATGCCGTAATCGGTCATCTCGCAGCCCAGATTCTCCAGCAGGCTGCGCAGCACGAAGCGGTTGGAGTTATAGATGCTGCCCGCACGCAACGGCTCACCGGGCATCGTCAGCTCGTCGCCCGTGAAGAACACGGCGACGCGCAAACGCCGGGCCACCTGAAGCTTCGCGATGCCGACGGACGCCGCCAGTCCCAGCGATTGCGCGCGCAGCCGGGTACCGGCCGTCAGGACCACGCTGTCGCGACGAATGTCCGCGCCCTGACGGTTCACGAACTCGCCAGCTTCCGGGGCGTGACGAATCACGACCGTCCCGTCCTCACGCGTTTCGCACTGCTCCTGCATTACGACAGCGTCGGCGCCCACGGGCACCGGTGCCCCCGTGAAGATGCGCGCGGCGGTGCCGCTGGCGAGCGGCTCAGGCGCATGCCCGGCGGGAATGCGCTGGGAGACGGGCAACACGGTGGCGTCGCCCGTCAGATCGGCAGTGCGTACGGCGTACCCGTCCATCGCGCTCGTGTCCATCGGCGGGACGTCGAGCGTGGCGACGACGTCGGCCGCAAGCACGCGGCCGTTGGCCGCGAGCGTGTCGACCGTCTCACGCTCGTCGAGCGGACGCGCCGCCGCTAGCACGGCGTCGAGGGCTTCTTGTGTACTCAGCATGCAAATGGCCCGGAGTCAGTAAGCGTGGAATGCGAAGTAACGCCTTACAGGCCGGTGTGCTCGGCGATGTAGGCCTTCACGCGTTCCACGTCGTTCGGCACGGTCTCGAAGCGCTGCGGCAGCGATTCCAGCTGCTCGAAGCCCGCCGGACGCGGCGGCTCGCGATGCAACGCCTCGCGAATCGTTTCGGCAAACTTCGCCGGCTGCGCCGTCTCGAGCACGACCATCGGCACGCCGGGTTCGAGCGCTTCGCGCGCAACCTTCACGCCGTCGGCGGTGTGCGTATCGATGACCACGTCGTAACGCCTGGCCACGTCCTGAATCGTCGCCAGACGATCCGCGTGCGTGCTGCGGCCCGACACGAAACCGAACTTCGCGACGCGCGCAAACGCCTCGCTGCCCGACAGATCGAAACCGCCTTCACGCTCAACTTTCGAGAGCAGATCGGCCGTTGCCGTAGCATCGCGGCCCAGCAGATCGAACAGGAAGCGCTCGAAGTTCGATGCCTTCGAGATGTCCATGCTCGGGCTGCTCGTATGGAACGTCTCGGCCGACTTGCGCACACGGTAACGGCCGGTGCGGAAGAACTCGTCGAGCACGTCGTTCTCGTTGGTCGCCACGACCAGCTTGCGGATTGGCAGCCCCATCATGCGCGCGATGTGACCGGCGCAGACGTTGCCGAAGTTGCCCGACGGCACCGTGAACGACACTTCGCCATCGTGGCCGGACTTGCCGCCCGTGGCCGCGAAATAGCCCTTGAAGTAGTACACGACCTGGGCCACGACACGCGCCCAGTTGATCGAGTTGACCGTGCCGATCTTGTAGCGCGCCTTGTAGGCGTGATCGTTCGAGACGGCCTTGACGATGTCCTGTGCGTCGTCGAACACGCCTTCGACCGCGAGATTGAAGATGTTCGGGTCTTGCAGGCTGTACATCTGCGCCGTCTGAAACGCGCTCATCTTGCCCGCCGGCGAGAGCATGAAGACGCGAATGCCTTCCTTGCCGCGCATGGCGTATTCCGCCGCGCTGCCGGTGTCGCCGGAGGTCGCGCCAAGAATGTTGAGTGCGTCGCCGTGCTGCGCCAGCGCGTATTCGAACAGGTTGCCAAGCAGTTGCATGGCCATGTCTTTGAACGCGAGCGTCGGGCCGTTCGAGAGCGCGAGCAGCGACAACTGCGTGTCACCCTCGACACCCAACGGCAGCAGCGGCGTGATGTCCGCGGCGTCTTCGCCCGGACGCACGTTGCGATACACCTCGGCGGTGTACGTACGCTTCGTCAGATCGGCCAGGATCTCGGCCGGAATGTCGCCCGCGAACTTGGCCAGCACCTTGGCGGCCAGTTCGGCGTACGACAGTTGACGCCAGGCGCGCAGCTCGTCGGCCGTCACCTGCGGGTACTCCGTCGGCAGATAAAGCCCGCCGTCCGGGGCAAGGCCGCCGAGCAGAATGCTGGAGAACGACTGCGGTTCGCCAGAGGTCAGGCCCGCGCCGCGCGTGGAAATGTATTTCATGGAGATCGTGTCCTGTCGTATCGGTTACGGGTGCCGCTCAGCTCAGCGCTTCCATACGGATGCGCGTGACCTTGGACAGCACCGTGTCCATCGCCTCGATCTTCGCGATGGCCGAGTTGATGTGCTTCTCGAGCGTCTGGTGCGTCAGGATGATGATGTCGGTCTGGTGCTCGCCTTCGCGCGATTCCTTTTGCAGCAACGCGTCGATGGAGATGTTCAGGTCGGCCAGAATGCGCGTGAGTTCCGCCATCACACCGGCACGATCCACCACGCGCAGACGCAGGTAGTAGCTCGTCGTGACCTCGTCGATCGGCAGCACCGGCGTGTCGGACAGCGAGTCGTGCTGGAACGCCAGATGCGGCACGCGATGCTCCGGGTCGGCCGTCTGCAGACGGGTCACGTCGACGATGTCGGCCACCACGGCCGACGCCGTGGGTTCAGCGCCTGCACCCTTGCCGTAGTAGAGCGTAGCGCCCACGGCGTCGCCCTGCACCAGCACCGCGTTCATCGCGCCTTCTACATTAGCGATGAGGCGCTTGGCCGGGATCAGCGTCGGATGCACGCGCAGTTCGATGCCGTTTTCTGCGCGGCGCGTAATGCCCAGCAGCTTGATACGGTAGCCGAGTTCCTCGGCGTACTTGATGTCGAGCGCCGACAGCTGGGTGATGCCTTCGACGTAGGCGCGGTCGAACTGCACCGGCACGCCGAACGCGATGGCACTCATCAGCGTGAGCTTGTGAGCGGCGTCGACGCCTTCGATGTCGAACGTCGGATCGGCTTCCGCGTAGCCCAGACGCTGTGCGTCGGCAAGCGCCACGTCGAAGTCGATGCCCTTGTCGCGCATCTCCGAGAGAATGAAGTTCGTGGTGCCGTTGATGATCCCGGCGATCCACTGAATGCGGTTGGCCGTCAGGCCTTCGCGCAACGCCTTGATGATGGGGATGCCCCCGGCGACGGCGGCTTCGAACGCCACCATCACGTTGGCCTTGCGGGCGGCGGCGAAGATCTCGTTACCGTACACGGCCAGCAACGCCTTGTTGGCGGTGACCACGTGCTTGCCGTTCTCGATCGCCTTGAGGACCAGTTCCTTCGTGAGATCGTAGCCGCCGATGGTTTCGACCACGACGTCGATGGCCGGATCGTTCACGACCTCGAACGGGTCGCCCGTGACGACCGCCGCGTGGCCCACGAGCCCCTTGGCCCGTTCGACATTACGCACCGCGACCTTCGTAATCTCGATACCCCGGCCGGCGCGACGTTGGATTTCTTCCTGGTTGCGAGCCAGTACCTGGAAGGCGCCGTAGCCTACGGTGCCCAGGCCGAGCAGGCCCAATTTGATCGGTTTCATGCAGTTTTACTCAAAAGTCGGAATCGGTTGGCGCGCATCACTTGCCGTGGCGACGGCGATAACCGTCAAGGAAGCGGGCAATGCGACTGATGGCGTCTTCCAGGTCGCCCTCGTGAGGCAGGAACACTACGCGGAAATGGTCGGGGTGCATCCAGTTGAAGCCGCTGCCCTGCACCAGCAGGACCTTTTCTTCGAGCAGCAACTGGAGAATGAAGTCCTGATCGTTGGCGATGGGATACACCGCCGGATCCAGACGCGGGAACAGATACAGCGCCGCCTTCGGCTTCACACAGGTCACACCGGGGATGTCGGTGAGCATGCGGTAGGCGATCTCGCGCTGCTCGTACAGGCGACCGCCCGGCACGATCAGGTCCTTGATGCTTTGATAACCGCCCAGCGCCGTCTGAATGGCGTACTGACCGGGCACGTTCGGGCACAGGCGCATCGAGGCGAGAATGTTCAGCCCTTCGATATAGTCGCGCGCCGGACGCTTGTCGCCGGACACGACCATCCAGCCCGCGCGGTAGCCACACGCGCGATAGCTCTTGGACAGGCCGTTGAAGGTGATCGTGAGCACGTCTTCGGAAAGCGAGCCGATGGACGTGTGCTCTTCGCCGTCATAGATGATCTTGTCGTAGATCTCGTCGGCGTAAATGATCAGCTTGTGTTCGCGCGCGAGCGAGACGATCTCCTTGAGGAGTTCGTCCGAATACAGCGCGCCGGTCGGATTGTTCGGGTTGATGATGACGATCGCGCGCGTGTTGGGCGTAATCTTCTTGCGAATGTCTGCGAGATCCGGCTGCCAGTCGGCCTGCTCGTCGCAGACGTAGTGCACCGGCGTGCCGCCGGAGAGGCTGACGGCGGCCGTCCACAGCGGATAGTCCGGCGCGGGCACCAGCACTTCGTCGCCATCGTTGAGCAGCGCCTGCATGGCCATCACGATCAGTTCGGACGCCCCGTTGCCGAGGTAGATGTCGTCGAGCTGAACGTCTTTGATGCGCTTTTGCTGGCAGTAGTGCATGATCGCCTTGCGCGCCGCGAACACCCCCCGCGAGTCCGAGTATCCGGCCGAGTTCGGCAGATTGCGGATCATGTCCTGAACGATCTCGTCAGGCGGCTCGAAGCCGAACGGCGCCAGATTGCCAATGTTCAGCTTGATGATGCGATGACCTTCGTCTTCCATGCGCTTGGCATGTTCGAGCACGGGCCCACGAATGTCGTAGCAGACATTCTGCAATTTCTGCGATTTGAGGATCGGTTTCACGGCGATTGTGGTCTTGACGGGCGGCGCAGGGATCCGGACGGGCCGGCAACAGGCGGGATGAAGTGACAAATGCCGCACTGCAACGGTTTTGCCGTGCTGCGTACGGCAAAAAGCTATAATTTAGCCAATTATGACAGACTTCGGCAATGCATCATTGACGGTTTGCGGCACGCAGGGCAAGATGCCCGCCCGTTACACGACCTGCCGACGCTCAGCCACCACTGGGTAGGGAATCTCCGAAAGTGAAACTGCATCAAGATCCGTCACAAGCGGCATTGAACACGGTCACCGGCTACGGCCCCGGCTATGTTGAAGTCAACAAGGTACGTTACGACCATAGCGTGATCATTGCCCCCGAGGGCGATGTGACGCCCTGGCCGGTGTCGCGCTTCGATGCGCTCGACGCGTCCCACTTCGACCTGCTGCGCGCGCGCGAACCGGAAGTCGTCATCTTCGGCAGCGGCGAGCGTCTGCGCTTTGCCCACCCGCGTCTGACCACGGCGCTTACGAGCCAGCGGGTCGGCGTCGATTCCATGGACACGCAGGCCGCATGCCGCACGTACAACATTCTGATGACCGAAGGACGCCGCGTCGTTCTCGCGGTGCTCATCGAAACCGAGGCGACTGAGTGAGCCGCCGCCCGCCCGCTCCCGGCCTGATGACCGCAGACACGATCGCGCCGCCTCCTCCGCCTCCAGTGCCTACGCTTTCCGCCTCCGGCACACCGTCCACTGCTTATCCGCTGTCCCCGGCCGCCTTCTGGCTGCTGCTCCTGGCGTTCGCGCTCGTCTGGTTCGGGGTGCTCGACTATCGTCACCTGATTGCCAGCGACGAAGGCCGCTACGCCGAGATGGCGCGCGAGATGTGGACGACCGGCGACTGGATCACGCCGCGCTACAACGGCTACAAGTACTTCGAGAAGCCGCCGCTGCAAACCTGGATGAATGCGCTCACCTTCGCCGCTTTCGGGCTGGGCGAGTGGCAGGCCCGACTCTGGACGGCACTGACCGGCTTTGCCGGCGTGCTGATGGTCGGATTCACGGGCCGGCACGTATTCAACGCCCGCGTGGGCCTGTTCGCCGCCGCCGCACTGGCCGCAGCCCCGCTGTGGTCGCTGCTCGGGCACTTCAACGTGCTCGACATGGGCCTGTCGTTCTTCATGGGGCTGTCGTTGTGCGCGCTGCTGCTCGCGCAACGCCCCGGGCTCGGACGCTCCGCCGTGCGCGGCTGGATGTGGCTGTGCTGGGCCGCCATGGCGCTCGCCGTGTTAAGCAAGGGCCTCGTCGGCATTGTGCTGCCAGGGGCCGTGCTCGTCCTGTATACGCTGGTGACGCGCGACTGGGCCCTGTGGCGGCGTCTTTATCTGGGCAGCGGCCTGATCGTCTTCTTTGCCGTTGCCGTGCCGTGGTTCGTGCTCGTGCAGATGCGCAACCCCGAGTTCTTCGACTTCTTCTTCATCAACGAGCACTTCCGCCGCTTCGCGATGGAGGGCCACAACCGCGACGGCGCACCGTGGTACTTCGTGCCGGTCTTTATCGTCGGCTTCCTGCCGTGGCTATCGATAGTGCCGGGCACCGTGCGCGCGACGCTACGCATGCCGCGTCAGCCCAACGGATTCGCCCCGACGGCCATGCTGTGGGTGTGGTCGGTGTTCATCTTCGTGTTCTTCAGTGCGTCGCACTCGAAGCTGATTTCGTATTTGCTGCCGATCGCCCCGGCCATGGCGCTCCTGTTCGGGCTATATCTGGCGCAATTGCGTCGCGATACGGTGCGCGTTCATATGGCGGGCTATGCCGTCTTCCTGATTGCCGCCCTCGTGATGGTCGCCATCTTTGCCGGACGCGCAGGCAGCGTTCGCAACCCCAACGAGTTGTACAAGGCCTTCCAGGTCTGGCTGTACTTCGCGGTGGGCGCTGGCCTCGTCGGCACGCTCGTTGCATGGCGTCTCGCACGCCACAGCGCCCGTCGCGCCTTGCTGGCGTTCTCCGCTGGCATGCTGCTGCTCGTGACCATCGGTGGGATGGGGCACGAAGTCTTCGGACGCCAGAGCACCGGCGTGCTGCTCGTGCCCGCCGTCAAAGCCGAGATGCAGCGCCTCGGGCCAAACGTGCCGTTCTATTCCGTGAATGTCCTCGATCACACCATGCCCTACTACCTCGGGCACACGATGATCATGGTGCAACACCCGGACGAGCTGGAATTCGGCGTGAAGCAGGAGCCACAGAAATGGGTGCCGACACTCGACGATTTCTATGCACGCTGGCGCGCCGATCCGAAGGCGCTCGCGCTGATCGATCCGGACACGTTCGGCAAGCTCGAAGCGGCGCATTTGCCGATGCGTATCGTCGCGCGCGACGCCCGCCGAGTCGTAATCTCGAAACCCCAGCCCGAAGACAACGTAAAATAGCGCGCTTGGGGTTTCCCGAGACCATTTGCGGCATCCATAATTATTCACAAACGTTCACAAACGTTCCATGAATCTCGCGACGTTTTCCCTTATCCTCACCGGCGTGCTGCTCAACGCGTGCGCCCAGCTGTTGCTCAAAGCGGGCGCCAATACCATCGGCGCCCTGGAATTCACGCGCGCCAACATTGTGCCCATCGGTATCAAACTTGCCACGCAGGTGCCGATCATGGGCGGGCTCGTCTGCTATGCCATCAGCGTGGTCGTCTGGATTCTGGCGCTCTCGCGCGTCGAAGTCTCGATTGCCTACCCGATGCTCTCCCTGGGCTATGTCGTGAATGCGTTCGCCGCGTGGTATCTGTTCGGCGAAACGCTGTCGATGCAGCGCGTGGTGGCCATCGGCATCATTCTTGTGGGTGTTTATATTCTGGCGCGCAGCTAAGTCTGCCGTCCGAGGAAATCGCCGTACGCGCACCCCGCTGGGCTTGCGCGTTTCCATGCATATTCGAGCTAATTTGAGGCTTAGTCATACATCATGAGCGACTCGGCAACCTCCCAACCGAATCAACCGTTCATCCCGTTCACGCGCCCGAGCATCGACGAAGCGACGATCGCCGGCGTGACGGAAGTGCTGCGCTCGGGGTGGATTACCTCGGGGCCGCAAGTCCAGGCCTTTGAGAAGGCGCTTTCCGAATATTTCGGTGGCCGTCCGGTGCGGGTCTTCAATTCGGGCACGGCCACACTCGAAATCGGCCTGCGCATCGCCGGCGTGCAAAGCGGCGACGAAGTCATCACCACGCCGCTGTCGTGGGTCGCCACGTCCAACGTAATTCTCGAAGTGGGCGCCACGCCGGTGTTCGTCGACGTCGATCCTGCCACGCGCAATATCGACCTCGATCTGCTCGAGAAGGCGATCACGCCCAAGACCCGCGCGATTATCCCGGTCTACCTTGCCGGCCTGCCGGTCGACATGGACCGTCTGTACGACATTGCACGCCGCCACAAGCTGCGCGTGGTCGAAGACGCCGCTCAGGCCATGGGGGCGAGCTGGAATGGCAAGCGCATCGGCTCGATTGGCGATCTGGTCTCGTTCAGCTTCCACCCGAACAAGAACCTCACCTCCATCGAAGGCGGTGCGCTGGTGTTCAACACGGACGACGAAGCGCGTCTTGCCGAGAAGTACCGCCTGCAGGGCGTGACCCGTTTCGGTCTGGACGGCATGGATGTCGACGTGCTGGGGGGCAAGTACAACCTCACCGATGTGGCCGCACGCGTGGGCCTCGGTCAAATGCCGCATCTGGCGGCATTCAACAGCCGCCGCACCGAACTGGCACGCCAGTATTTCGACAAGCTCGCAGGCGGTGCCGCCGTCGCGCTGGGTGTGGGCCTGCCGCACGCCGATTTCACGAATTCGAACTGGCACATGTTCCAGATCGAACTGCCGCTGGCACACCTCACGATCGACCGCGCAGGCTTCATGGAACAGTTGAAGGCGCGCGGTATCGGCAGCGGCGTGCACTACCCCGCCATCCACCTGTTTACAATGTATCGTGCACTGGGTTTCAAGGAAGGCCAGTTCCCGCATACGGAACGTCTGGGCCGTGCCATCCTGACGCTCCCGCTGTACCCCGCCATGACGGATGCCGACGTTGCGCGCGTCTGCGAAGCCGTAAATGCTATTTGCGCTGATTACAAAAAATGAATCGACCACAACTCTCT
Source organism: Pandoraea oxalativorans (assembly GCF_000972785.3). NCBI lineage: Bacteria > Pseudomonadati > Pseudomonadota > Betaproteobacteria > Burkholderiales > Burkholderiaceae > Pandoraea > Pandoraea oxalativorans. The sequence continues at coordinate 2,331,556 of NZ_CP011253.3, read as the reverse complement.
GTCGTCATCCCGGTTTACAACGAAGAGGCTGGCCTCGCCGCCCTCTTCGCACGGCTTTACCCGGCGCTCGATAAGCTCGGTGTGACCTACGAAGTGGTGTTCGTCAACGATGGCAGCCGCGACCGTTCGGCGGCCATGCTTGCCGAACAGTATCGCGCGCGCCCGGACGTGACGCGCGTGGTGCTGTTCAACGGCAACTACGGCCAGCACATGGCCATTCTGGCGGGCTTCGAGCACACACGCGGCGAATGGGTCGTCACGCTCGATGCCGACTTGCAGAATCCCCCGGAAGAAATCGGCAAGCTCGTGGCGCAACTGGCCGCGGGACACGACTACGTGGGCACGGTGCGCATGAACCGTCAGGATACGTGGTTCCGCCGTCACGCCTCGCGCGCGATGAACCGTCTGCGCGAGCGCATCACGCGCATTCGCATGACCGATCAGGGCTGCATGCTGCGTGGCTATAGCCGCCACATTGTCGATACGGTCAATCAGTGCCGTGAGATCAATACGTTCATTCCGGCGCTGGCTTATACGTTTGCCCAGAACCCGACCGAAGTGGACGTCGCCCACGAAGAACGCTTTGCCGGAGAGTCGAAGTACTCCCTGTATTCGCTCATTCGTCTGAATTTCGATCTCGTTACCGGCTTCTCGGTCGTACCGCTGCAATGGCTCTCGGGCGTGGGTATCACGTTGTCGGCGGCCTCGGGGATACTGTTTGTCGTGCTGATGGCGCGACGCTTCCTGTTCGGCTCGGAAGTTCAGGGCGTGTTCACCCTGTTCGCCGTGACGTTCTGCCTGCTGGGCGTGATCCTGTTCGGCATGGGGCTGCTCGGCGAGTACATCGGCCGTATTTATCAACAGGTTCGCCAGCGTCCCCGCTATCTGGTGCAGGCAGTATTGCAGGCGCACGAGTCGCATGATGCCCACCCCGTCGCCCATGGCGACAAATCGGGTTCGCAGAGCGCCACGCTGAGCACCGGCGCGACCGAGCTGGGGTCGCACACGTCATGAGCAATACGCCCGTCACGCCGGCAGCCAAGGCGGTTGTCTTTGCGTATCACAACGTCGGCGTTCGCTGCCTGCAGGTGCTGCTCGCGCGCGGCGTCGACGTCGCACTCGTGGTCACGCATCAGGACAACCCGAACGAGAACATCTGGTTCGGCAGCGTCGCGAGCGTCGCCGCCGAGCACGGTATCACGGTCGTCACCCCCGACGATCCGACCGATCCCGCGCTCGCCGAGCGTATTCGCGCCATCGCGCCGGACTTTATTTTTTCGTTCTACTACCGTCACATGATCCCGGTGGCCGTGCTGGATATCGCGCCGCGCGGCGCGTTCAACATGCACGGCTCGCTGCTGCCGAAGTATCGCGGGCGTGTGCCCGTCAATTGGGCGGTTTTGCAAGGTGAAACGGAAACGGGTGCCACGCTGCACGAAATGGCGCTCAAGCCGGACGCCGGGGCGATCATCGACCAGACGTCGGTGCCAATCCTGCCGGACGACACCGCGGGCGAAGTGTTCGAGAAGGTCACGGTCGCGGCCGAACAGACGCTCTGGCGCTGCCTGCCGGGCCTGATCGCCGGGACCGCCCCTCGCCTGACCAACGACCTCGCTGCCGGCAGCTACTTCGGAGGTCGCAAGCCCGAAGACGGCCGAATCGACTGGACGCAATCGGCGCAGTGCGTCTACAACCTGATCCGCGCCGTCGCACCGCCCTATCCGGGGGCCTTTGCCGATGTCGGCGAGCGCCGTTTCGCGGTCAATCGGGCCCGCCTGTCCCACTCGCCCGCCCCGGCCGGTTTGCCCTGCGGACTGCAAGTAGTGGATAATGCGCTCCTCGGCATTTGCGGCGACGGAAATGCCATCGTCATTCATGAACTAACGCTGGACGGCAAGCCTCTCGCGCCGGCACAGTTTTCCCAGCTCAATCACTGACCGTAATATGAAAAAAGTCCTGATTCTCGGTGTCAACGGGTTCATCGGCCACCATCTGTCGAAGCGCATCCTGGAGACGACCGACTGGGAAGTTTATGGCATGGATATGCTCACCGATCGCCTCGGCGATCTGGTCAACCACGAGCGCATGCACTTCTTCGAAGGCGACATCACGATCAACAAGGAATGGGTCGAGTACCACATTCGCAAGTGCGACGTGATCCTGCCGCTGGTCGCCATCGCAACGCCGGCCACCTACGTGAAGGCCCCGCTGCGCGTGTTCGAACTCGACTTCGAAGCGAACCTGCCGATCGTGCGCTCGGCCGTGAAGTACGGCAAGCACCTGGTGTTCCCGTCGACCTCCGAGGTCTACGGCATGTGCACCGACGGCGAATTCGATCCGGAAAACTCGCCGCTGATCTACGGCCCGATCAACAAGCCGCGCTGGATCTACGCTTGCTCGAAGCAGCTCATGGACCGTGTGATCTGGGGCTACGGCATGCAGGAAGGCCTGAACTTCTCGCTGTTCCGTCCGTTCAACTGGATCGGCGCCGGCCTCGACTCGATCTACACGCCGAAGGAAGGTTCGTCGCGCGTGGTCACGCAGTTCCTCGGCCACATCGCCCGTGGTGAGAACATCAGCCTGGTCGACGGCGGCAACCAGAAGCGCGCCTTTACCGACATCGACGACGGTATCGACGCTCTGGTTCGCATCATCGACAACAAGAACAATGTTGCGAGCGGCAAGATCTACAACATCGGCAATCCGACGAACAACTTCTCGGTGCGCGAACTTGCCAACATGATGCTCAAGCTGGCAAGCGAGTATCCGGAATACGCCGAGACGGCCAAGAAGGTTCAGCTCGTCGAAACGACGTCGGGCGCCTACTACGGCAACGGCTATCAGGACGTGCAGAACCGCGTGCCGAAGATCGAGAACACGATGCAGGAACTCGACTGGAAGCCGACTACGTCGATGGAAGACGCCCTGCGCAAGATTTTCGAAGCGTATCGCGGTCACGTCGCCGAAGCGCGTCGTCTGGTCGAGGGCGAATAACGCCAGTGCCCTGTGCCAGTCTGCCGGTGCGATGCGTTCGCGACATGGCGGCATGACCGGAACACCGCACGACACGCCCGGTGCGCCTTCGGCGCATCGGGCGTTTTTGACTCAGCCGTTTGACTGGGTAATCTGATTCGACATTCGCGACATCGCGCCTCCCGGCAGCGATGGCTTCGATGTACTACGCAAGGGTGGCTATGGCCAAGATTGTCCTGAAGATCGACGTCGACACGCTGCGCGGCACCCGCGAAGGCGTGCCCAATCTGCTCGCCGCACTCGCCGAACACGGGGCAATGGCGACGTTCCTGTTCAGCCTCGGCCCCGATCACACGGGCTGGGCGCTCAAGCGCGTCTTCCGCCCCGGCTTTCTGAAGAAAGTCTCCCGCACATCGGTGGTCGAGCATTACGGCTTCAAGACGCTCATGTACGGCACGCTGCTGCCCGGCCCGGACATCGGCAAGCGTGCGGCGGACGTCATGCGCACGGTACAAAGCGCGGGCCACGAGACGGGTATCCATACGTGGGATCACACGTACTGGCAGGACAACGTGCGCACGCGCGACGCGGCATGGACGCAGCACCAGATGGCGCAGGCGCACGCACGCTTCGCGCAGATCTTCGGCGCGCCCCCGCTCACGCACGGCGCGGCAGGCTGGCAAATGAACAACCACGCGTTCCGTCAGATCGACGCCTGGGGCATGAAGTATTCGTCGGACGGGCGCGGCGACGCTCCGCACTACCCGATCGTCGACGGCGTGCGTCTGAACCACGTCCAGATGCCCACCACCCTGCCGACGGTCGACGAGCTGCTGGGCGTCGATGGCCGCGACCTCAACGGTGTGGCCGAGCATCTGCTTGCCCTGACCCGCGATCCGGCGCAAGATCACGTGTTCACGCTACATGCGGAACTCGAAGGTCAGAAGCTGGCGCCGCTGTTCCGTCAGTTGCTTGCCGGTTGGCGTCGGCAGGGCCACGATCTGGTCACGATGGGCGACTATTACGAGACGCTCGATCTGGCCGCACTGCCCGCCCATCCGGTCGTGTGGGGCCAGATTCCGGGCCGCTCCGGCGACCTGATTCTGGAAGGCCAGGCCGCCTGAACCACACCCCCATATTCGAAAGACTTTCCGAACCGGCCCTGCGAGGCCACCCAAGGAGACCATAGTGACGGTAGCCATCGACACTCCCGTGCCCGATTTCACCGCACCGGCCACCGGCGGCGATTTTTCGCTCAAGGCCCATCGCGGCCAGAAGGTGGTGATCTACTTTTACCCGAAGGACAACACGCCCGGCTGCACCACGGAAGGCATGAACTTCCGCGACAGTTACGACCAGTTTCAGGCGGCCGGTGCACAGATCGTCGGCGTGTCGCGCGACAGTCTGCGTTCGCACGAGAACTTCAAGAACAAGCTCGAACTGCCCTTCCCGCTGATTTCCGATGGCGACGAAGCGGTCTGCCAATTATTCGGTGTCATCAAGCTGAAAAAACTGTATGGCAAAGAGCATCTCGGGATCGAACGCAGCACGTTTCTGATCGACGAGAAAGGCGTTCTGCGCAAGGAATGGCGTGGTGTGCGTGTCCCCGATCACGTGTCGGACGTGCTGGCCGCCGTGCAGGCGATCTGAACCGGCAAGCGTGCACGACACGCGCACAAAGCGAGTCGTCGGGCACGCGTGCGAGCGCTATTCGGGCCGGTGTTGCGCAGGGGCCGATAGCGACCGCCAGTGAGGGCATTCGACGCTATACAAGCACGGCAAGAGACGTTATAGTCGGCCGTAATGATCAAGCGCATTGAACGAGACTATTGCAGGCGTCGCCACGGCGGCGCCTTCAGCCAAGCCGCCTCTCCGGTGCGTCCGGGCAGGCGGCTTTTTTGTTGCCGGGACGTGATGTATTGCCGTTTGTCCCGGCCGAGTAGTGTTGTGTTTTCTTGAACGGGAAATCTATGCCATTGCCATCGGCGCCGACCAAACCGGGCTCGCTGCTTGCCCCGGAACAATTCCCCACTCGCCTCAAACCTTCGCGCACGGAGGCCAAGAAACCGATCCCCTCGTCTGAACAACAAGCACTGGGCGAAACGTCCGGTGCCGCGGGAGCCGCCAGCGCGACTGAGTTGAAGGTCGTCCCCAAAACCGCTCCGGCGACGCAGACTGCACCACAGCCGTCGCCCGCTGCACGTTCGCCCCAGTCGCCGCCGTCGGCAGACTCCAGCGGCGCCAGCCCGTCCCTCAAGGCCGTGAAGTCGACGGCGGCGGGCCAGGGTTCGAAACGTACACGCGGTAAAGATCAGGAACCGGCGAAACTGTTCGTGCTCGACACCAACGTGCTCATGCACGACCCGAGCAGCCTGTTCCGCTTCGAAGAGCACGACGTCTATCTCCCGATGATGACGTTGGAAGAGCTCGACAATCACAAGAAGGGCATGTCGGAAGTCGCGCGCAATGCGCGTCAGGTGAGCCGCACGCTCGACGGGCTGGTCGCGGAAAGCGGCACGAAGTCGATGGCCGAAGGCATTCCGCTCTCGCGACTCGGCAACAAGGACGCCACCGGGCGTCTGTACTTCCAGACCGATCTGTCCGACGTTCCGCCGCTCGAAGGCCTGCCGCAAGGCAAGGCCGACAACCAGATTCTGGGTGTCGTGCGCGCACTGCAGGACAAGTTCCGCGATCGCCAGGTCGTGCTGGTGTCGAAGGACATCAACATGCGCGTCAAGGCGCATGCGCTCGGTCTGCCTGCGGAAGATTACTTTAACGACAAGGTGCTCGAGGACAGCGATCTGCTCTACTCGGGTGTGATGGCTTTGCCGCCGGACTTCTGGACGAAGCACGGCAAGGGCATGGAGAGCTGGCAGGACAACCGGACCGGCACCACGTTCTATCGCATCACCGGACCGCTTTGCGCGAGTTTCCTCATCAACCAGTTCGTCTATCTCGAGACGAACAACGGCGAGGCACCTTTCTACGCGCAAGTGCGGGAGATCAACGGCAAGACGGCGCTGCTGCAAACGCTGCGTGACTACGGCCATCACAAGAACAACGTGTGGGGCATCACGGCACGCAACCGCGAACAGAACTTCGCACTGAACCTGCTGATGAATCCGGAAGTGGACTTCATCACGCTGCTGGGACAGGCAGGCACCGGCAAGACGCTGCTGGCGCTCGCCGCCGGTCTTGCGCAGACGCTCGACGAGAAGCGTTACAACGAGATCATCATCACGCGCGCGACCGTGCCCGTCGGTGAAGATATCGGCTTCCTACCGGGCACCGAGGAAGAGAAGATGCAACCGTGGATGGGGGCATTCGACGACAACCTCGAAGTGCTGCAAAAGACCGACGACTCCGCTGGCGAATGGGGCCGTGCGGCCACGCAGGAACTGATTCGCTCGCGACTCAAGGTCAAGAGCATGAACTTCATGCGCGGCCGTACGTTCGTGAACAAGTTCGTCATCATCGACGAGGCGCAGAACCTGACGCCGAAGCAGATGAAGACCCTCGTCACGCGCGCCGGTCCCGGCACCAAGCTGATCTGTCTGGGCAACATCGCGCAGATCGACACGCCGTACCTGACCGAAGGCAGCTCGGGCCTCACGTATGTGGTGGATCGCTTCAAGGGCTGGGGGCATAGTGGACACGTCACGCTCGCGCGCGGCGAACGTTCCCGTCTGGCGGATTACGCAGCGGAAATTCTCTGACGCCGACCCATGCCATCGAGCGCTTCGACGCTCAACACGACGGCGCCTCCGGGCGCCGTTTTTTTATGACCGGGACACCGCGTGCGACACCCCATAGCGCATCGGCCCAAGACGGCAAAATCGCCCGGCGAGCCGCGGATTTGTGACGTCGATGCCACAGAACGCCCGGATTTGGGCACTTTTGCGATGCATTCGTGCGCTAAGCGTCGTAAACTCGGCGCATGCGAATCCAGCGCCCTCTGAGCATGTCTCGATCTCCGACTCGTCCGATGGCCCGATACACGACGCAGCCCGCAACGTCCACCAAGACTTCGTGGGTGCCGTGGCGCTCGGCGGGGGTACTGGCGTTGACGCTGCTGGTCGCTGCATGTTCGTCCGGCCCGACGGTCCGGCAAGGCGGCAACGCGAACTTCGGCAATCGCACGGTCGGCCCGGAGCTTAGCGCAGGTCAGGAGGAGATCACGCTCGAAGCGATGAGCCTCGTTGGCATTCCTTACCGTTACGGCGGCAACACCCCCGACTCCGGATTCGATTGCAGCGGTCTCGTGCGCTATGTGGTGGCGCGCGCGGCAGGCGTCAATCTGCCTCGCACGACGGCCGACATGAGCGGCATCGGCACCGTGCTCGAACGCGACGATCTCGCCTCGGGCGACCTCGTCTTCTTCAACACCACGGGACGCGCTCACTCGCATGTGGGCATCTACGTGGGACAGGGTAAATTCGTGCATGCACCGAATTCGGGCGGCACGGTGCGGCTGGAGAGCATCTTCATCCCGTACTGGGCCAAGCGTATCGACGGCGTACGACGCGTCGCAGCCAATAAAGCACCAGCGGGCAATACGACCTACGTCAATCGCTCGGCACCTGGCACGGTGGCAGCGGCGCCAGCAGCGGCCACAGCACCGACGACGACCACGGCACCGGTCAGTCCGCCACCGAATCGTCCATTGACGGCAGCAACGCCCTCACCGCTCGGCACCCCCCAAACCGCATCACCGAGCAGCACGGCCAATCTCACGTCGTCGCCGTCGCAGGACGACGATCCGATTGCCCGCTTCGCCAACAGCGCGATGTAACCCACGGCAGTCCGATGCGATATGCGCCTCGGGGGATTAGCGCAAATGGGCAAGCAGCGTTGCCGCGCCGCCGATATTGATGGCCGCGCCCATCAGCATGCTCAACGGACGGTGGCGCAGGGATTGAATCAATGTCGTCATAGTAGCCTCCGGTGCAATCAAAAACACTATGAGGAAATAGTAATCAATCGCAATAAACTATTGAAATTGATTCTCCCGATGACGTCGATTAGCGCCTTCAATCCGCCCGACCCGCACTGACTGCACTGACTGAAGACGTAAAAAAAGCGGCCGAAGCCGCTTTTTCCATTCGGTAGCCCGATCCGTCAGAGGATCTGCTTGCCGACCCACCAGGCGATGGCGGCGATAAACGCCGATGCCGGGATCGTCAGCACCCAGGCCCAGACGATGTTGCCCGCCACGCCCCAGCGCACTGCCGACAGCTTGCGGGTCGCGCCCACGCCGACGATAGCGCCCGTGATGGTGTGCGTCGTCGAGACCGGCACGCCGAGCCACGAGGCGAAGAAGAGCGTGAACGCCCCGCCCGTCTCGGCACAGAAACCACCGACCGGCTTGAGCTTCGTGATCTTCTGCCCCATCGTGCGCACGATCCGCCAGCCACCGAACATGGTCCCCAGACCGATCGCGAGATAGCAGCCGATGATCACCCACAACGGCGGCTCGGGAGCTTCCTGCGGCCACATGCCCGCAGCGATCAGCAGCATCCAGATGATGCCGATGGTCTTCTGTGCATCGTTGCCGCCGTGTCCGAGGCTGTACATACCGGCGGACACCAGTTGCAGGCGACGGAACCAGCGGTCCACGCGTGCGGGTGGCGTGCGGAAGAACAGCCACGACACGAGCAGCATGAAGAACGAACCGAGCACGAAACCGAGCAGCGGCGAAACGAAAATGAATGCCACGGTTTGCAGCAGGCCGCTCGCCACGAGCGAACCCGTGCCGGCCTTGGCCACCGCCGCGCCGACCAGACCACCGATCAGGGCGTGCGACGAACTCGACGGGATACCGTAGTACCAGGTGATGATGTTCCAGGCGATAGCCCCCACGAGCGCGCCAAAGATCACATAGTGATCGACGATCTCGGGGTGTACCGTGCCCTTGCCCACCGTCGCCGCGACTTTCAGGTGAAAGACGAACAGCGCGATGACGTTGAACATGGCGGCGAAAGCCACCGCCTGATGCGGTTTTAGCACGCCCGTCGAGACCACCGTAGCGATCGAGTTGGCGGCGTCGTGAAAACCGTTCATGAAGTCGAACAGGAGCGCCAGTGCGATCAATAGTCCGACCAGCCAAAGGCTGATGTGCAGCGTTGCCATCGAAAGTCTCCGCTCAGGCGTTTTCCAGCACAATGCCTTCGATGATATTGGCAACGTCCTCGCACTTGTCGGTCACCGACTCGAGCAATTCGGACACAGCCTTCTGCTTGATCAGCTCCTTCACGTCGGCTTCTTCGCGGAAGAGCTTCGACAGCGATGCGCGCAGCAGGCGGTCGGCTTCCGACTCGAGACCGTCGATCTCTTCGCAGAACTTCAGAATTTCGCGGGCACGATCCATGTCGTGGAGCAGCGCGACGGTGCTTTGCACGCGCTCGCAGCACTTCACGCAGATTTCGCCCAGCATGCGGGCCTCGGACGGCACGCTCTTGATGTCGTACATCCACACGGCCGTCGCCACGTCTTCCATTAGATCCAGGATGTCGTCCATCGTGCTGATCAGCTTATGGATCTCGTCGCGGTCGAAAGGCGTGATGAACGTCTTGTGCATCAAGTCGATAGTCTCGTGCGTGATGCGATCCGCTTTCTTCTCGTTGTTCTGCACGGCAACGGTACGTGCCTCGGCGTTTGGCAGGTCGTTGAGCATGGCGGACAGCTCGCGGCTGCCTGCGACCATGCACGCCGCGTGCTGGTTGAACAGGTCAAAGAACTTGCCCTCGGTGGGCATGAAGCGACCGAACATTATGGGGAAACTCCGGGTATTAATAGGGGACGGTTCGACACAAAAACGTCACATTCTACCTCGTCGGAGGCATGCGATGCCGCATGCGCATCCGAACAGACAGAAATCGGGGCGTCAGTATTGCGGACCGGCCAGATTGTCGAACTTCGTGTAGGCACCGATGAACGCCAGACGGACGTGGCCAATAGGACCGTTACGCTGCTTCGCGATGATGATTTCGGCCGTGCCTTTGTCTGGGGTGTCGGGGTTGTAGACTTCGTCGCGGTAGATGAACAGGATGATGTCGGCATCCTGTTCGATAGCACCCGATTCGCGCAAATCCGACATGACCGGACGCTTGTTCGGGCGTTGTTCGAGACTTCGGTTGAGCTGCGAGAGCGCAATCACGGGCACGTTCAATTCTTTGGCAAGGCCTTTGAGCGAACGCGAAATTTCGGAAATTTCGGTCGCACGGTTTTCACCGCCGCCCGAACCGCTCATGAGCTGCAAGTAATCGATGATGATCAGACCGAGCTTGCCGCACTGACGCGCCAGACGTCGCGCACGCGCACGCAGTTCCATCGGATTGAGCGCAGGCGTTTCGTCGACGAACAGTTGCGTCTCGTTCATCTTCTGCATCGCGTGCGTGAGCTTCGGCCAGTCTTCGTCGACCAGCTTGCCGGTACGCAAACGATGCTGATCGAGACGTCCCACCGAACCCAGCATACGCATGGCCAGCTGCGTGCCCGGCATTTCCATCGAGAACACGGCAACGGGCAAGCCCTCTTCCACCGCGATGTGTTCGCCGATGTTCATCGAGAACGTTGTCTTACCCATCGACGGACGACCGGCCACGATGATCAGATCGCCGCCGTTGAAACCGGACGTCATGCGGTCCAGATCGACGAAGCCCGTCGGAATACCGGTAATGTCGCTGCCGCCTTCACGGTGGTACAACTCGTCGATACGCTCGACCACCTGCGTGAGCAGCGGTTGCAGTTCGAGGAAGCCGTTGGTGCTACGCGAGCCCTCTTCCGCAATCGCGAAGACCTTCGCCTCCGCCTCGTCGAGCATCTGACGCACTTCCTTGCCTTGCGGATTGAAAGCATCCGAAGCAATTTCGTCGGCCACCGTCACGAGCTTACGCAGCACGGCCCGGTCGCGCACGATCTCCGCGTAACGGCGAATGTTCGCCGCGCTCGGGGTGTTCTGCGCGAGGGCGTTCAGGTAAGCCAGGCCACCCACGTCTTCGGCTTTGCCAGCGGAAGTGAGCGATTCGAAGACGGTGATGACGTCGGCAGGTCGGTCGCTGGAGATCAGACGCCCGATGTGCTGATAGATCTGACGATGGTCGTAGCGATAGAAGTCCGATTCAGACAAGAAGTCGCCGATCCGATCCCAGGCGCTGTTATCGAGCAGCAGACCGCCGAGCACGGATTGCTCCGCCTCGATGGAGTGCGGTGGCACCTTGAGCGAATCTAACTGGGGATCGGGCGCGTTCATGCCGGGCATTATACCGTCCCCGCGATCCCGGTCAGTCCCGGCAAAATCGCGCTTGCGTGACGACTTTTCAGGACGTTGTTTGTTCAGCAGTTTCCCTGGAGGCAGCATAAGGTGGCGCTATCGAACGATGACTTGGATGGAAGGGAGCGAGCAACCGGGAGGCGGTCGGCGTACGGCAATGCGAGACCGGCGACCGGATATTCCGGCAGCCAACACAACGGAACGGACAGACATAAAAAAACGGAAGCCGGTACTCCGACTTCCGTCTTTTATTCGCGTCGGGAAGCTGACGCGGGTACGACTTAGGCGTGCTCGCCGAGCACCGACACGGTGACGTCGGTCACGACGTCGGTGTGCAGCGCCACTTGAACCGGGAAATCACCCACGGTCTTGAGCGGGCCGTTCGGCAGACGCACTTGCATCTTCTCAACCTTGAAACCTTGGGTGCCCAGGGCTTCGGCGATGTCGAAGTTGGTGACCGAACCGAACAGACGGCCGTCAACACCAGCCTTCTGCGAGATTTGCACGGTCAGACCCGACAGCTTTTCGCCTTCGGCCTGAGCAGCAGCCAGCTTGTCGGCGGCAGCCTTTTCCAGTTCGGCGCGGCGAACTTCGAATTCGGCGATCGCGTCCTTGGTGGCGCGGCGAGCCTTCTTCGTCGGGATCAGGAAGTTACGTGCGAAACCATCCTTGACCTTCACGATGTCGCCCAGATTACCCAGGTTGACGACCTTTTCCAGCAGAATCACTTGCATTATCTATTCTCCTTCGTCGACTGGCGATTAAGCACCGTGCAGATCGGTGTACGGCAGCAGCGCGAGGAAACGCGCACGCTTGATGGCCGTATCGAGCTGGCGCTGGTAGTGCGCCTTGGTGCCCGTCAGGCGAGCCGGGGTGATCTTGCCGTTGTCGCCGATGAAGTCCTTCAGCGTTTCGACATCCTTGTAATCGATCTGCTCGACACCAGCGACGGTGAAGCGGCAGAACTTCTTGCGCTTGAACAGCGGGTTTTGCTGTTGGCGGCGGCGATCAAACTTCTTGTTTTTACCGTTAGGACGCGGCATGTTCAACAATCCTTTTCAAATGCTTGCAATGCTGTGATGTGAAACACCAGGGTGCGGCTATTGCGATGCTTCTTGGCCAGAAACCCTGCCCACTGGGCCGGTTTCTCGAGTCCCAACGCCATGACTTTGGCACTGATGGGACCGATCGCAACTGCCGGTATCGAGAACTCGACCTGACGGGCCACGCCCGCCTCTTCGGCTGTTCCCTCGTGCGCCAGCGTGACATCGATCACGGGAAGCCCGGCCGGGGTATAGCGCAGCGTGCCGATTTCGACGATGCTGGCCTCTAGCCGTAAGCGATTCACGCGTTCGATGTTGTCGTTGGCACCCTGATGCGTTCCGGTGCGCTAATTACGAAGCGGCAGCTTCGGTCGCGGGCACGGCGGCAGCCTTCTTGGCTTCTTCGCGGGCCACTTCCTTCATCATCGGCGACGGTGCGGTCTCAGCCTTCTTCATCTTGACGACGAGGTGGCGCAGAACGGCGTCGTTGAACTTGAATGCGTGTTCCAGCTCGTCCAGGGTTTCCTGGTCGCATTCGATGTTCATGCAAACGTAATGAGCCTTGGCCAGCTTTTCGATCATGTAGGCCAGTTGACGACGGCCCCAGTCTTCGACGCGGTGGATCTTGCCCTGACGGGTTTCGACCGTGCCACGATAGCGCTCGATCATTGCAGGCACTTGCTCGCTCTGATCGGGGTGAACGATAAATACGATTTCATAATGACGCATAGGGTGCTCCTTATGGACAAAGCTGCCTGGGCGTCAGAACCAGTGCAGCAAGGTTGCAGAACCCGCGATTCTAGCGGATTTCATGTCGATCATCAACTCCCGCTCAATCGGTGACGTTCACTGCCCCACCCGACCACCTCCCGGGCTAGGCTTCCCATCGATGGAAAGCAACCGTCAATCGCGCGCGGCTCGACATCAGCCATTCTCCAGCCAGTAATTCGGACGCGCATAAATCTGCCGCAACTGTTCGATGAACAGCCGCACCCGCGCGGGCTGGAAGCGCTGCTGCGGGTACACGGCGAGGATGTCGTAATCGGGCAGCGCATATTCGTCCAGCACGGTCTCCAGCTCCCCGGACAGCAACTCGCGCTGGATTTCCCACGTCGAGCGCCAGCCCAGTCCCAGCCCTTCGAGCGCCCAGCGGTGCAGCAACTCGCCGTCGTTGCAATCGAGACTGCCAGCGACGCGAATCGTCACGAGCTTGCCCTGCCGCTTGAAGTACCACCCGCGCTGCTGCCCACCCTGAAGGTTGAACGCGAGACAGTTGTGCTTCGCGAGATCCTCCAGGGTCTTGGGGCGGCCGTGGCGCGCAAAGTAGGCCGGCGTGCCGCACACCACGCGCCGGTTCTGCGCGAGTTTGACGGCCACGAAGTTCGGGTCGACGGAGCCGCCGATACGAATCCCCATGTCGTAGCCTTCGCGCACGATATCCACCACGCGATCCGTCAGATTGAAGGAGATCTGCACTTCGGGATGCAGACGCAGGAATGCCGGTGCGTGCGGGGCCACGTGCTTGCGACCGAACGCCGCCGGGGCCGAAACGATCAGGTGACCGGAGACGGCGTGCCGACCGGCGCTGATTTCGTTCTCCGCCATCTCCCAGTCGCCGAGCAACTGCTTGCAGCGCTCCAGAAAAGCGCCGCCCTCTTCCGAGAGGGCCAGCCGGCGCGTCGACCGGTACATGAGCTTGATGCCGAGACGCTTTTCGAGCGCGTCGATACGCCGCCCGAGGATCACCGGCGAGACCCCTTCCTTGAGCGCCGCCGCAGCCAGACTGCCGGCTTCGGCCACCTGCACGAAGGTTTCGATCTGTTTGTAGCGGTCCATCACGTCTCCATTCGATACTTTTTGTTCTTAAAAAAACGATCTTTTGTGATCTTATCAAACAAATCGTACCGGCTTAAAGTGACCTCCAACAAGATTCATCCCTATACGTTCCGTATTCGTCATTACCCATTGGAGGAGTCACATGGCCAAGATGACCGCCGTAGAGGCCGCCGTCCGCGTGCTGGAGAAGGAAGGCATCACTACCGCATTCGGCGTGCCCGGCGCCGCCATTAACCCGTTCTACTCGGCCTTGCGCAAGGCTGGCAGCGTCGAGCACGTGCTCGCCCGCCACGTCGAAGGCGCATCGCACATGGCCGAAGGCTACACCCGTGCGGAAGCGGGCAACATCGGCGTCTGTATCGGGACGTCGGGCCCCGCAGGCACGGACATGATCACCGGCCTGTACTCGGCACAAGCCGACTCCATCCCTATTCTGTGCATTACGGGTCAGGCGCCGCGCGCCCGTCTGTACAAGGAAGACTTCCAGGCCGTCGACATCGAGTCGATCGCCAAGCCGGTCACGAAGTGGGCCGTGACGGTGCGTGAGCCGGCCCTTGTGCCGCGCGTGTTCCAGCAAGCGTTCCACCTGATGCGTTCGGGTCGTCCGGGTCCGGTGCTCATCGACCTGCCGTTCGACGTGCAGGTCGCCGAGATCGAATTCGATCCCGACACGTACGAACCGCTGCCGGTGTACAAGCCTGCCGCGACGCGTGCTCAGGTCGAGAAGGCCATTCAGATGCTGGTCGCTTCGGAGCGCCCGCTCATCGTGTCGGGTGGCGGTGTGATCAACGCCGACGCCGCCGAGCTGCTGGTCGAATTTGCCGAGACGGTGAACGTGCCGGTCGTCCCCACGCTCATGGGCTGGGGCACCATCGCCGACGACCATCCGCTCATGGCGGGCATGGTCGGCCTGCAAACGTCGCACCGCTTCGGCAATGCCACGATGCTCGCGTCCGACTTCGTGATGGGCATCGGCAACCGCTGGGCGAACCGTCACACAGGTAGCGTGGACGTCTTCACGCAGGGTCGCAAGTTCGTGCACGTCGATATCGAGCCGACGCAAATCGGCCGCGTGTTCGGTCCGGACTACGGCATCGTCTCGGACGCCAAGGCCGCCCTCAAGCTGTTCGTCGAAGTCGCCAAAGAACTGAAGGCCGCCGGGCGTCTGCCGGACCGCTCGCAATGGGTCGCCGACTGCCAGAAGCGCAAGCGCACCATGCTGCGCCGCACGGACTTCGAGCAGGTGCCGATCAAGCCGCAACGCGTGTATCAGGAAATGAACGCCTTCTTCGGCCGCGACGTGCGCTACGTCTCGACGATCGGTCTGTCGCAGATCGCCGCCGCACAGTTCCTGCACGTGAACAAGCCGCGTCACTGGATCAACTGCGGTCAGGCAGGCCCGCTCGGCTGGACCGTGCCGGCCGCCATCGGTGCGAAGGTCGCATCGCCGTCGTCGGACGTCGTGGCCATCTCGGGCGACTACGACTTCCAGTTCATGATCGAAGAACTGGCCGTGGCCGCGCAGTTCAAGGTGCCGTACATCCACGTCGTGGTGAACAACTCGTACCTGGGTCTGATCCGCCAGGCACAGCGCAACTTCGACATGGACTACTGCGTGCAGCTCGCGTTCGAAAACGTGAACTCGCCGGAAGTCAACGGTTACGGCGTCGACCACGTGAAGGTCGCTGAAGGCCTCGGCGTGAAGGCGATCCGTGTGTTCCAGCCCAACGACATTCAGCCCGCGTTCGCTCAGGCCCGCAAGCTGATGGCCGAGTTCTCCGTGCCGGTGATCGTGGAAGTGATTCTCGAGCGTGTGACCAACATCGCGATGGGCACCGAAATCAACAACATCAACGAGTTCGAAGAAATCGTCGATGTCGTGGAAGAAGACGACGCAGTGTCGGCATAAGCCTGCCGGCACTGCCAACGGTTTGCGGGGCGCATGCGTCCCCTGCGCTTTCGGCTAGACCCCGTGAAACGGCCAAAGCATGCGCTCCGCAACCTTGCAGTACCCCGCGTGACCTTAGCTTTACCCAGTATTCACCCTTGCATCGAATCGTCGAAACCACCCCCTAAGAAAAGAGAGAGAGAGGAGTCAGCGCAATGCCGAAATTTGCCGCCAACCTGACCATGCTGTTCAACGAGGTGCCGTTCCTCGACCGCTTCAAGGCGGCCGCCGCAGCGGGCTTTCGCGGCGTGGAGTTCCTGTTCCCGTACGCGTTTCATCGCGACCAGATCGCCGACAAGCTGAACCAGTATCAGCTCGACCTCGTGCTGCACAACCTGCCCGCCGGTAACTGGGACGCAGGCGAGCGCGGCATCGCCATCTTCCCCGATCGCGTGGCCGAATTCCGCGACGGCGTGGGCGAAGCCATCACCTACGCCAAGGCACTGGGTGTGAAGCAACTGAACTGCCTCGTGGGCAAGCAAGGCGCCGATCTGTCGACGCAGGCCGCCACCGAAACGCTCGTGGGCAACCTGCGCTTCGCGGCCGACGCGCTCAAGGCCGAAGGCATCCGCCTGCTGGTCGAGCCGATCAACACGTACGACATTCCGGGCTTCTTCCTGCACCGTACGAAGCAGACGCTGGAAGTCTTCGACGCCGTCGGCTCGGACAACCTGTTCCTGCAGTACGACATCTATCACATGCAACGCATGGAAGGTGAGCTCGCCAAGACCATCGAGACGCATCTGGCGCGCATCGCTCACGTGCAGCTCGCCGACAACCCGGGCCGCAACGAGCCGGGCACGGGCGAGATCAACTACGCCTACCTGTTCGCGTTCCTCGACCGCATTGGCTACACCGGCTGGATCGGCTGCGAGTACAAGCCCGCAACGACCACCACCGACGGCCTCGGATGGTTCAAAGCCGCAGGCCTGCGCGAAGCTGCATAAGCCGACGTCAGTCAGCGTAACCCTCGCAATAACCGACCGGGTTTCGACGAGGAAGGGCCCCGCCGGCCGCATGCAGGGGGCATGCGGCCGGAGCACGGGGAATGCGTGAGCGCTCATTGCCTGTAGCACTCACGCACGCATGGCCTGCCCGTCCAACGGTCGGCAACAACAACTTCAAACTTTGGCAACAAGGAGTCTCGAAATGGCACAACTCGGTTTTATTGGTCTGGGCATCATGGGCGCGCCGATGGCGAAGCATCTGCAAAACGCCGGTCACAAGCTGTTCCTGTACGAGCGTCGCACGCCGCCGCAAGACCTGATCGACGGTCAGGCCACCGTTTGCACGTCGGCCAAGGAAGTCGCCAAGCGCGCCGATATCGTGTTCGTGATGGTGCCGGACACCCCTGACGTCGGTGCTGTGCTGTTCGGTGAGGACGGTCTGGCAGAAGGTCTGACGGCGGGCAAGATCGTCGTCGACATGAGCTCGATCTCGCCGATCGAAACGAAGGAATACGCCAAGAAGATCAAGGCGCTGGGCTGCGAATACCTCGACGCTCCGGTCTCGGGTGGCGAAGTCGGCGCGAAGGCCGCGTCGCTGTCGATCATGGTCGGCGGCTCGCAAGCCGCGTTCGACGACGTGAAGCCGTTCTTCGAGCTGATGGGCAAAAACATCACGCTCGTGGGCGACAGCGGCGCCGGACAGACCTGCAAGGTCGCCAACCAGATCGTGGTGGCACTGACGATCGAAGCCGTGGGCGAAGCCCTGCTGTTCGCGTCGAAGGCCGGTGCAGATCCCGCGAAGGTGCGTGCAGCCCTGATGGGTGGCTTCGCTTCGTCACGCATTCTGGAAGTGCACGGCGAGCGCATGGTCAAGCGCAACTTCGAACCGGGCTTCCGCATCGCGCTGCACCAGAAGGATCTGAACCTGGCGCTGCAAACGGCGAAGACCCTCGGCGTGTCGCTGCCCAACACGGCCACGGCGCAGGAACTGTTCAATGCCTGCGCAGCCAACGGCGGCGCAGCATGGGATCACTCGGGCATGGTGCGCGCGCTGGAAATGCTCGCGAACCACACCGTCGCCTGAGATTAAAAGACAGGCCCCGCCGCGACGTCGTGTCGCGGCGCGAGACCGCACCGCGCATTTCGCGAGAAGACGAAGAAAACGGCCATCAGAAAAGCCGTCGGCAATAGCAGGGTGAGGTGAGGGATGGGGCGCGCGCGTCGACAGACGCCACGCCGAGCGTCACGGCGCCAGTCAAGCGAAAGCAGGACTCGCGCCGTATTTTTTGCGTCGCTCAATACTCGTCGAAAAGACTTTGCATGCGCTCGCGCGGCACGCCCGCTTGCAGCGCCAGCATCAGCAGCACGCGCGCCTTGTACGGATGCAGGTTGCCGGTGCTCACGAAGCCGTACTGATCGTCCGGCGCCGCGCCGTTATGCATCACGTGACCGCTACCCACGCGCGACGCACGCACGACCGTCACACCGCGTTGCACCGCCTCGGCCAACGCCTGCTGCAACAGCGAGTGCAGCGAGCCGTTGCCGGTCCCGGCGACCACAATACCCTGCACGCCCGCTTCCACCAGCGCGTCGACCGCAATGCGCGACACGCCCGCGTAGCTCGATACCACTTCCACCGCAGGCAACTCGCCGGACAGCCCGACGAATTCGCTCTCGACGGTGTGGTACTGGAGCGGCTCGCGCTGAAACGCCACGCGCTCGTCCTGCACCCAGCCGATCACGCCGATTTCCGGCGAATGGAACGCGTCGACCTTGTAGGTGCTTGTCTTGATAACGTCGCGGGCGCAGTGGATCTGATTGTTGATGGCGACCATCACGCCGCGGCCGGCCGAGATCGGGTCGGTGGCCACCCGCACCGCGTTGAGCAGATTGAGCGGGCCGTCGGCCGAGAGTGCCGTCGCAGGCCGCATCGCCGCGGTCATGACGACCGGCTTGCGGCTGTTGATCGTGAGATGCAGGTAATACGCCGTCTCTTCGAGCGTATCGGTGCCGTGCGTAATCACGGCACCGGCCACATCGGGCTGCGCCAGCAAGGCGTTCACGCGGGCGGCCAGTTTCTGCCACAGCGAAACGCTGATGTCCTTGCTGTCGATCTGCGCGACCTGTTCGGCGTGAATGTGGGCCACGTTACCCAGCGCGGGCACGGCGGCGAGCAGATCCTGAACACCGAGCGCTCCGGCCTGATAACCGGCGGTGCGCGTGGCGTCGGCCGCGCTGCCCGCAATCGTGCCGCCCGTGGCGAGCAGCGCAATGCGCGGCAATTCGCCCGAGGACACGGTGTAATGAGGAATCGGGTTGAATGAGGTCAATGTCATGCCAGCGATTGTATCCAATACTGCCCCGCTTCCCAATCCTTCCGATCGCTGAAAACGTAGATCCCGCCACCGGGGCGGGATCGGCTCAGCAGCGCCAACATCCGGCGGGAAACGTCAGGCCGCAAACTCCAGCGCCTCGCGCAACTGCGTCGAGATTTCCTGCTCCTTGAGCGCAGGCGCGAGCATTTCGATGAAACGATACGCGTACGAGCGCAGGAACGCACCGCGTCGCAGGCCGATGCGCGTCGTGCTCGGCTCGAAGGCATTTTCGAGCTCCAGGACCGCCAGATCCTGATCCTTACGCGGGTCGACCGCCATCGCAGCCACAATACCGATGCCCAGCCCGAGTTCGACGTACGTCTTGATGACGTCCGTATCGAGTGCGGTGAGCACGATATCCGGCACCAGCCCTTGATCGGTGAACGCCTTGTCTACGTGCGAGCGGCCCGTGAAATCGCCGTCATACGTGATGATCGGGTATTCGGCGATGTCGGCCAGCGTCAGGTTCTCGAGTCCGACCAGCGGATGGTCCTTCGGCACAACGGCCACGTGATGCCACGAATAGCACGGGAACGTGACGATGTCGGGAAAGCGGTCGAGCGCCTCGGTCGTAATGCCGATATCCGCTTCGCCGTCGATCACCATCTGCGCGATCTGTCGCGGGCTGCCCTGGCGCAACGCCAGATGCACCTTCGGGAAGACGCTCGTGAACTCCTTGATCACCTGCGGCAGCGCGTAGCGCGCCTGCGTGTGTGTGGTGGCGACCACGAGGTGCCCGCTGTCCTGATCGGCGAACTGACGCGCCACACGGCGCAGGTTCTCGGCGTCGAGCAGCATGCGCTCGATCAGTTGCAGGACCGCCTTGCCCGGTTCGGTCAGGCCCGTGAGGCGTTTGCCGCGGCGCACAAAAACATCCACGCCGAGTTCGTCCTCCAGATCCTTGATCTGCTTGCTCACGCCCGATTGCGACGTGTACAGCGCACTGGCCGCTTCCGTCAGATTGAGGTTTTGCCGAACTGCTTCGCGCACATAGCGCAATTGCTGAAAATTCATGATCTAACTCCGCCCTGTTGCTTGTCTGTCCGTGACGTCTATGGATGAAGTACTGCTTATAGTTTTGACGTGTGCCGCGCGTTATGCCTGTGCCGAAAACACCCGCAATTGACGCGGCACCGCGCGCAGCGTCGTTCCCGCATCCGCGCCGAGGGCCTTCCAGCCCGAGCGCGTGAGTTCGGCTTCCCACACGGCGTCGCCGGGTGCGGCAAGCTCCACACGCACCGTGCCGCCCAGCGGAATCGCGCGACGCACCGCCACGTCGATGCCCGGCCCGCCATCGCCCGCCGGCACCAGCGCCAGATCGTGCGGACGCACATACGCAATCGCCCGACCGTCCTGGGGCACGGCAGGCAGATCGTCCTTGTGTACCGTCACGCGATACTTGCCCGCGTCCGCAATGAAATCGTGCGTCTGCAACTCGCCCGACAGACGATTCGCCGCGCCGAGAAACTCGTACACGAACGCACTCTGCGGGGTGTCGTAGACGTCCTGCGGTGCGCCGATCTGCTCGACCTTGCCGCGATTCATCAGCACGATGCGATCGGCCACTTCGAGCGCTTCTTCCTGATCGTGCGTGACGAAAATCGTCGTGATGTGAAGCTCGTCGTGGAGACGGCGCAGCCAGCTGCGCAGTTCCTTGCGCACCTTGGCGTCGAGCGCACCGAACGGCTCGTCGAGCAACAGCACTTTCGGCTCGACCGCCAGCGCGCGTGCGAGCGCAATACGCTGACGCTGCCCGCCCGACAACTCTGCCGGGTAATGATCGGCCAGCCAGTCCAACTGCACCAGGCCCAGCAGCTCATGCACCTTGTTGCGAATCTGCGCGTCCGAGAGGCGATCGCGGCGCGACTTCACGCGCAGGCCGAACGCCACGTTCTCGAACACCGTCATATGACGGAACAATGCGTAGTGCTGGAACACGAATCCGACCTGACGCTCGCGCGTGCCCACGGACGCGACGTCCTCGCCGTTAAGGACCACGCGTCCCGCGTCGGCAAACTCCAGCCCGGCGACGATACGCAGCAGCGTCGTCTTGCCGCAGCCCGACGGCCCGAGCAGCGCGACCAGTTCCCCCGTGGGGAATTCGAGACTGACGTCGTCGAGTGCGGCAAAATCGCCGAAACGCTTGGAAACCTGTTGTACCTGGATGCTCATTTGTCTTGCTCCTCGATGCTATTCGACGCGACTCGTCCGGTGTCCGTGGATACCTGCTCAGGCCAGCACGGCGTCTTCGCGACGCGCAGCCTTGTCCTGCGCCAGCTTGTGTTCCGCCCAGAGCTTCAACCCGAGCGTGGCCAGTGCAAGCAGCGCCAGAATAGACGCCGCTGCGAATGCACCGACCGTGTGGTAGTCGTTGTATTCGATTTCCACATGCAGCGGCAGCGTGTTCGTCTCGCCGCGAATGTGCCCCGAGACGACCGACACCGCCCCGAACTCGCCCATTGCACGGGCGTTACAGAGGATCACGCCGTACAGCAGGCCCCACTTGATCTTCGGCAGCGTCACGCGCGTGAACACCTGCCAGCCACTCGCGCCCAGCACGCGGGCAGCCTCTTCTTCCTCGCTGCCCTGCGCCTGCATCAGCGGAATCAGCTCGCGCGCGACGAACGGGAAGGTCACGAACACCGTCGCGAGCACCAGCCCGGGCAACGCGAACACGACCTTCAGGTTGTGCGCGTCCAGAAAGTCCCACAGGGGGCCCTGACGACCGAAGATCAGCAAGAAGGTCAGGCCCGCGACGACCGGCGACACCGAAAACGGCAGGTCGATCAGCGTGGTGAGAATGCTCTTGCCCTTGAAGTCGAAGCGCGCGATCGCCCACGACGCCGCCACGCCGAACACCAGATTCAGCGGCACTGCAATCACGGCGATCAGCAACGTCAGACGAATGGCCGAGAGCGCATCGTCGTTCGTGAGCCCGTCCCAGTATGCGGCGAAACCCTTGCCCAGCGCGGTGACGAAGACCGACGCGAGCGGCAGCAACAGAAACAGCGTAAAGAACAGCAGGGCCACACCGATGAGGATGACTTTGACGAACGCGGGCTCGTCGGTCGGATCGGCTTTGCGTGCCTTCACCGATTGCGGCAAAGCCTGCGAGAGTGCGAGTGAATCGGACATGATCGAAACGTTCTCTTCGTGATTTCTGAGTCACGCGCCGCTGGCGCGACGCCCCGAATGACGGCGTTGCAGCCACCATTGCAGCGTATTGATGAGGAGCAGCAGTACGAACGAGATCAGCAGCATCACCACTGCCAGCGCCGCCGCCCCTGCAAAGTCGTACTGTTCGAGCTTGGTGATGATCAGCAGCGACGTGATCTCGGAGACCATCGGAATGTTGCCCGCGATGAAAATCACCGAACCGTACTCGCCGACCGCACGCGCAAACGCCAGCGCAAACCCCGTCAGCAACGCAGGCAGCACCGCCGGGAGAATCACGTGACGCAGCGTCTGCCAGCGGGTCGCCCCCAGACACGCCGCCGCCTCTTCCTGCTCGCGCTCGAACTCTTCGAGCACGGGTTGAAGCGTACGCACGACGAACGGCAGGCCGATGAACGTGAGCGCCACGAAAATGCCCAGCGGCGTGAAGGCGATCTTGATGCCGAGCGGCTCGAACCAGCGTCCGATCCAGCCGTTCGGCGCGTAGATGGCGGCCAGCACGATGCCCGCGACCGACGTCGGCAAGGCGAAAGGCAGATCGATCAGCGCGTCGACGAAACGCTTGCCCGGGAACGTGTAGCGCACCAGCACCCACGCCAGGATGAAGCCGAAAAATGCGTTCAGCGTCGCCGCCGCGAGCGAGATGCCGAACGTGAGGCGGTACGACGCCAGCACGCGCGGCGAACTCACTGCGGCGACGAAGCTCGCCCAGTCGAGCGAACTTGCCTTGATGAAGACCATCAGCAACGGCACCAGCACCACGAGGCTCAGGTACGCGACGGTGTAGCCCATCGTCAGGCCAAAGCCCGGCAAGGCACTTGGCTTGCGCCACATTGGAAAGAGTGCGGTACTCATGCGATGGTCCCTGCCTTTACTTCTTAGTGTAGATCTGGTCGAAGATACCGCCGTCGGCGAAGTGCTTCGCCTGCGTCTTCGTCCAGCCGCCCAGATCGGCGTCCACCGTGTAAAGCTTGAGCTTCGGATACTGCGACTCATACTTCTTGGCGATTTCCGGCGAGCGCGGACGATAGAAGTGCTTCGCGGCAATCTCCTGCCCCTGCGGCGGGTACAGCCATTGCAGGTAGGCTTCGGCGGCCTTGCGCGTGCCATGCTTGTCGACGTTCTTGTCGACGATGGCCACCGGCGGTTCCGTCAGGATCGACGACGACGGCACCACGATATCGAACTTGTCCGGACCGAGGTCCTTCACCGACAGCAGCGCTTCGTTTTCCCAGGCGATCAGCACGTCACCGATGCCGCGTTCCACGAAGGTCGTGGTCGCACCGCGCGCGCCCGAATCCAGCACGCCGACGTTCTTGTAAATGGCCTTCACGAAATCCTGCGCCTTCTGCTCGTTACCGCCCGGCTGCTTGAGCGCGTAAAGCCATGCGGCGAGGTAGTTCCAGCGGGCGCCAGCCGAGGTCTTCGGGTTCGGCGTCACCACGCTGATGCCCGGCTTGGCGAGGTCGTTCCAGTCCTTGATGCCCTTGGGATTGCCCTTGCGCACGAGCAACACGATGGTCGAGGTGTACGGCGTGGCGTTGTCCGGCAGACGCTTCTGCCAATCCTTGTTCACGAGACCGGCGGTGGCCAGTTCGTCGATGTCGGCTGAGATGCCGAGCGTGACGACGTCGGCGGGCGCGCCATCGAGCACCGTGCGGGCCTGCTTGCCCGAGCCGCCGTGCGACGCCTTCACCGTCACCGTGTCGCCAGCGACTTGCTTGTAGTGGGCCTCGAAGGCCTTGTTGTAGTCGGCGTACAGCTCACGCGTCGGGTCGTACGACACGTTGAGCAGCGACAGACTTGCGGCCTGCGCCTGAATCGTCATGCCGGCGGCCAGCGCCAGACACCCAGCGCGACTGCCAGCTTCTTAGCTTTCCATCCCCGTGCTGCTTTGCTCATGACTTGCACTCCTTGTTTGCTTCTCGTGTGTAGGAGGCCAGTCTATGGGGGCGTCTAAATAATTAAAAATAATATTTTTTCTTTTGTTTATGCCGGAATAAGGATTAGAGAAATTGTGCTGACGAGCCAGCCATCAGACGTAGGGGGTGCCGTCGAGGGCGGCGGCAATCCCTGTACACCCCCGGTCTACAAGGCTCAGGAAGGTTTTCTGTGCCGCAGCGGTGTCCTGCGTCAGGCCGAATATGCGATGGGCGTTGAGGAAGGCGACCGTCCAGGCGGCGAGCAACAGTGCGGCGGCCAGTTGGGCTTCGGTGTCCGGCGTCTGCCGGTCGGCCGTCTCGGCGAGTGCCCGCGCCACGACGTCGGCCAGTTCGTCCCGGATCGCCCGGGCGCGCGCCTTGAGCGTCTCGCTGCCTTCGATCGTTCGGATAAAGCCCTGACTCTGGGCCGAAAAGTCCACGAAGGGGCTGTTCTGTGCCACCAGGCGATGCGCCAGACGCCGCAGCGCCTCGACGGGCGCGATACCCGCATCCCGCTCACGGATGGCTTGCCGAAGCGCGTCGCGGCCCTCCTCGTCGCGGTCGAAGAACATGTCTTCCTTACGGGGGAAGTGATTGAAGACGGTCATGCGCCCGACGTCGGCCGCCGCCGCGATCTGATCGACTGTCACTTGATCGAAGCCGTGTTCGTGAAAAAGCCGTGTCGCTGCATTGGAAATGCCCTGCCGGGTGGCCAGGCGCTTGCGAGATCTCAAATCGGTTGGCGTTGACATGAGGTTCCTGACGATCTAGTTTACATGTACCCAGTACATATTTATACGAAGTATATGACAAACTCCATTGATGTTGTAGTGGTCGGCGCCGGTCCCGTCGGGCTCCTCGCCGCCATTGAACTGACGCTGGGCGGCGCACAGGTGCTCGTCCTCGAACGGCTGGCGTCGCCCAGTCAGGCGATGAAGGCGTTGTCCTTCGGGCCGCTCGCGGGCGAAGCGCTGTTGCGTCGTGGCATGCGTACGGCCATCGACGACGCGCAGCAACGCAGCGCACACGCCATGCAGGCGTTCACTCAACAGACGGGGGCGGATCTGGGCGTCCGTGCTTCGAAGTTTAATGGCCATTTCGCCGGGCTTTCCCTCATTCGGCGCGACGCGCAGGTCGACCCCGACAGGCGCCCGCGTCACGTCGATCAGCCCTCGCTGGAAGCGATGCTGGGCGCACGGGCGCGGGCGCTCGGCATCGAGGTGCGACGCGAGCATGAAGTGACGGGGATCGAGCAGTTCGATAACGGCGTCGAAGTCTCGTGGGCGTCGCCCGCCAGGCCGAGGCGCGTGCGCGCGGCATACCTCATCGGTTGCGACGGCGGGCGCAGCACCGTGCGCAAGCTGCGCGACTTCGCGTTCCCCGGCACCGCGCCGACGCTCACGTTTTATCAGGCGAGCGCCGATGTCGATCATCCGGAGCGCTTATTGCCGATCGGATGGAATCGAACGGAGCGAGGCGTGTTTTGCTACGGCCCCGTGCCCGGACGCCTGTTCATGCTCGACTTTTCCGGGCCGCCCGAGGACCGGCAAGCGCCTGTCACGCGCGAAGAGATCGAAGCGGTCCTGCGCCGCGCCAGCGGCCAGGAGGTACGCGTAAAGGCGCTGCATACCGCCAGTCGCTGGGCAGACAACACGCGCCTCGTCGACACCTACCAGCAGCAACGCGTGTTCCTCGCAGGCGACGCCGCACATGTTCACTCGCCCTTCGGCGGTCAGGGGTTGAGCCTTGGCCTGCTGGATGCGGCGAATCTCGGCTGGAAACTCGCCGCCGTCATTCGCGGCGATATGCCTGAATCCTTGCTCTCGACTTACACCGCCGAGCGGCGTCCGGTGGCCGAAGCGGTACTGGCGAACACGCGGGCGCAAGTCGCTATCCTGCGGCCGGACCCGCAATCCGGTGCGATGCGCGATCTCATCGCAAGGCTGATGGATTTCGACGACGTGAACCGCTTCATCGGGGAGATGATGACCGGCGTGTCCACGCGTTATGACCTCGGCCAACGCCAGACATCGCATCCCGATGTCGGACGCCTCGCGGGCGACTGGCAACTCTTCGACGGCACCCGCCTTTTCGACGCCATGCAAGACGGTCGCGCAGTCCTCCTCGACGGCACTGCGGACCGACGCGCATCGCAACACGTGCAGTCGACGACGACGCAGGTGCGCTGCCTCTCGATGCCGGAAGGGCCATCGTGGCTGCTACGGCCCGACGCCTGCATTGCATGGTGCAGTGAGCCGGATTGCACCGACGAACTCGCGGGACTGGGAGAAGCGCTGCGCCGCTGGATCGCCGCCTGATCCCTTCGACGAGCCAACGTCGGCGCGGGACACATCAAGACGCACGACGCGGCACTCGGCGCTGGCCTATTGGCGCTATACTCCGCGACGTGAAACTGCTCCGTCTCGTTCTCGTGCTGCTGTTGTGCGCTGTGCTGCCCCTAAGCGGGCTGGCGGCCAGCGGCATGGCAGGCGCGTGTCCGATGCAGATGACAGCGGCGTCGGACGAGGCCACTGTGATGATCACGGCGGTCGTAACGACGGCGGCACCCGCCAACGTCGCCGTATCTCCCCCGACGGAGATGGCCATGGATCACTGCGACGGCATGTCGATGCCCGCCGAGGGGAAGCCGGGGGGTCCCTTTTGCAAGGTGACGGCGCAATGCAACCTTGGCAGTCTCTACCACCCGACGCTCACACCTGACGTCGCGCGTCCGGTCAGCATCACCCGCAAAACCGGCTTCCACTACGCCAACGCCCTGCGCCTGCGCGCCCCCGACGGCCTCTGGCGGCCACCTACCTCGCTGTAACCCTCCGCAGGCGTCTGTCCCTCCCGCTTCGACCGTGTCACGCGCAGCCTCGACGGCTGACGCGACGCATGCGCCGACGCCTTCGACAGCCCCTATCCAGCTCCGGGTTCGCCGCATAAGCGGCGAGATCGTCCTTGTCAGGACGCGAATGCCAAACGGCATTCGTACGCGTGAGGTTTTCACATGCATTCCATTTTCAACGCGCCGGGTCGCCGGCGTGTCAGCGCACGCGCGTGCGCCGTCATTGCTTTGCTATGCGCTGCCAGCACGGCCAGTGCCGCCGCGTCGGTGCAAGCAGCGGCGTTATCGCTAGAAGCGTCGCTGCAATCCGCGACGGACCATTCCGCCG
This sequence comes from Pandoraea oxalativorans, assembly GCF_000972785.3. Classification (NCBI taxonomy): domain Bacteria; kingdom Pseudomonadati; phylum Pseudomonadota; class Betaproteobacteria; order Burkholderiales; family Burkholderiaceae; genus Pandoraea; species Pandoraea oxalativorans. The sequence continues at coordinate 2,303,890 of NZ_CP011253.3, read as the reverse complement.
CACTTCAAGCGGCGCTGGCGTCGGTACGTGCGAGCACGCAGGCCGCAGCACGCGCCGGTCAGTTGCCCGATCCCACCCTCAAGGCGGGCGTCGACAATCTGCCCGTCAACGGCGATCAGCGTTTTACCGTCGGTGGGGATTTCATGACGATGCGGCGCATCGGCATCGAGCAGGAGTGGGTGTCGTCGGACAAGCGACGCCTGCGCTCCGACCTGGGTGAGCGCGTCGTAGACCGCCAGCGCTCCGGCTATCTGACGCAGGTCGCCAACATCCGTCAGCAGACGGCCATCGCCTGGCTGAACGCGCTCTACGCCAAGAAGTCTGCGGCTGTCGCTCAGGCGCTCGTCGACCACATGACGCACGAGTTGGCCGCGACCACCGCGTCGTACCGCGGCGCAAGAACCACGGCATCCGACGTTACGCAGGCGCGTCTCATGCTCGCGCAGGCACAGGATCAGGCACTCAAGACGCAGCAGGCCGAGCGCACGGCGCTCATCGGCCTGTCGCGCTGGACCGTCACGCCGGTGAGCGACGTCTCGGGCGAGCCGCCGTCGCTCGACAGCGCCGTCCCTGCGCTCGCACCGGACCAACTCGCGCGCGTGCAACCGACGCTCGTCACGGGCGCCGACGACATTGCCGTGGCCGATGCGGACACCGCCGTCGCCACCAGTAACCGCTCGTCCAACTGGACTTGGGAAGTGGCATATCAGCAGCGCGGCCCACAGTTCTCGAACATGGTGTCGGTCGGCGTGAGCATTCCCCTGCCGATCAACCGTTCGCAACGTCAGGATCGCGACGTTGCCGAGAAAACCGAACTCGCCGAGCGCGCTCGCCTGAGCTATCAGGACACACAACGTCAGGTCGAAGCCGACATCCGCACGCTCGGCACGTTGCTCGCGAACGGGCGCGAACGCATTGCGAACCTGCAAGGGTCGTTGCTGCCCGCAGCCGAGCAACGCGTCGCGCTTGCGAATGCCGCCTATCGCGGTGGCGCCGGCACCCTCGCCGACGTCTTCGCCGCTCGCCGCAGCCTGCTCGATTCCCAACTGCAAGTCTTCGATCTCCAGCGCGATGTGGCGCTGGTCTGGGCGCAGCTCGAGTTTCAAGTGCTCCCGCCTTCGATGGCCGACCGTTAAGAGACCTCCCCGTGAAAAAGAAAACTGCGATTTACGCCGGCACGGCCCTCTTCGCCGCTTGCGCTTTGCTCGCACTGGGCTATGCCGGTGGACAATACTTTGCGCCGGGCCACGCCAGCGCGAGCGCATCCGCCGCTTCCGACAATCTCGACGGCGCGCCCGCCGCCGGTCAGCGTCGCGTGCTGTACTGGCACGACCCGATGATGCCGGCGCAGCACTTCGACAAGCCCGGAAAGTCGCCCTTCATGGACATGCAACTCGTGCCCGTGTATGCCGACGAAGCCGGTAACGACGGTGTCCGGATCGATTCCGGCCTTCAACAGAACCTCGGCATCCGTTACGCCACGGTGCGACGCGCCGCCGTCGCGCCGGGCTTCGATGTCGTCGGCACCACGCAATTCGACGAATCGCAGGCCGATGTCGTGCAATCGCGCGTGACCGGCTACATCGACCGTCTGTACGCGAACGCCCCGATGCAGCGTGTCTCGCGGGGCGCGCCGGTGGCAGCGCTGTTCGTACCCGACTGGCTCGCGCCGCAGGAGGAATACCTCGCGCTCGTGCGTAGCGGGATGAGCGGCGCGCTGCTCGACGCCTCGCGCGCGCGCATGCGCGCCCTGTCGATACCCGACACGCTGATCGCCAGCCTGGAGCGCACCGGCCAAGCGCAAACGCATGTCGTGCTGAGCGCACCGCGCACCGGTGTGGTAACGGAGCTCAACGTGCGCAACGGCGCGATGGTCTCACCGGGGCAGACACTGGCGAAGGTGGCCGGCCTGTCGAAACTATGGCTCGTCGTCGAGATTCCCGAGGCGATGGCGCTGCGCGTGCATCCCGGCATGAAGGTCGACGCTACGCTCGCCGCCGACGAAACGCAGCACATCGACGCACGCGTGCGCGAAATTCTCCCCGGCATCAATCCCGGCACCCGGACGTTGCAGGCGCGCCTGGAGCTGGACAATGCAGGCGAGCGGCTCACGCCGGGGATGCTCGTGCGCGCGCACTTGAGCGACGCGAAGGCCGTGTCGCAACTGCTCGTGCCGTCCGAAGGGGTGATCGCCACGGGCAAGCGCAGCGTCGTCATCGTGCGCCAGGCCGACGGTGCGCTCATGCCTGTCACGGTGACTACCGGCATCGATGTCGGCGCGAACACCGTGGTGCTTCAGGGATTGACGCAGGGTCAGGAGATCGTCGCATCGGGACAGTTCCTGATCGACTCCGAAGCCAGTCTGAAATCGGTGCTGCCAAAGCTAAGCAACGCGTCCGATGCGACGGCGACTCCGTCTGAGCGCGCGGCATCCGGCGCATCATCGGACGCCTCATCGGACGCGTCCTCCGACGCATCGTCAGGCGCTTCTGCCATGTCGGCCATGCCAGGCAGGGATGGCGCCCAAGCCAGCGGAGGCCGCCAATGATCGCGCGCCTCATTCGCTGGTCGATACACCACCGGTTGCTGGTGCTGCTCGCGTCGTTGCTGCTGGCCGTCTGGGGTGCCTACTCGCTCACGCAGACACCGCTGGACGCCCTGCCGGATCTCTCGGATACGCAGGTCATCGTCAAGGCGTCGTATCCGGGCAAAGCGCCGCAGGTGGTCGAAGATCAGGTGACGTATCCGCTGACCACGACGCTGCTCGGCGTGCCCGGCGCCAGGACGATCCGCGCTTACTCGTCGTTTGGCGACGCCTTTGTCTACGTCCTCTTCGACGACAAGACGGATCAGTACTGGGCGCGCTCACGCGTGCTCGAATATCTGAATCAGGTGCAGAGCCGTTTGCCGCAAGGCGCAAAGGTGTCGCTCGGACCGGACGCCACGGGTGTCGGCTGGGTCTATGAGTATGCGCTCGTCGACCGTACCGGGCATCGCGATCTCGGCCAGTTGCGCGCGCTCAACGACTGGTTTCTGAAGTTCGAACTCAAGTCCGTGCCCGACGTCTCCGAAGTCGCCTCCCTCGGCGGCATGGTACGTCAGTACCAGGTCGTGCTCGATCCGGACAAGTTGCGCGCGTTCGGCATCTCGCAGGCCACCGTCGCCGAAGCGCTCGCGAAAGCGAATCAGGCCTCGGGCGGCTCGGTCGTCGAGATGGCGGAGTCGGAATATATGGTGCGCTCGACAGCGTATCTGCGCTCGCCGGACGACTTCCGTCGCGTGGTCATCCGTGCCGATGCCGCCGGCACACCGGTGTTGCTCGGCGACATCGCTCGCATTCAGATCGGACCGGAAGCGCGCCGGGGCGTGGCGGAGCTCAACGGACAGGGGGAAGTCGCGGGCGGTGTCGTCGTGATGCGCTCGGGCAAAAATGCGCTGGCGACCATCGAGGCCGTGAAAGCGAAACTCGCCGATCTCAAGCACTCGCTGCCGCCGGGCGTGGAACTTGTCACGACGTATGACCGCTCGCAACTCATCGAGCGCGCAGTCGACAACCTGAAAGACAAACTCATCGAAGAGTTCGTCATCGTCGGTATCGTCTGCGCCATCTTTCTGTTCCATCTGCGCAGCGCGCTGGTCGCCATTCTTTCGCTGCCGCTCGGCGTGCTCACTGCGTTTATCGTCATGCGCTATCAGGGGGTGAACGCCAACCTCATGTCGCTTGGTGGCATCGCCATTGCCATCGGGGCGATGATCGATGCCGCCATCGTCATGATCGAGAACGCGCACAAGCATTTCGAAGCGTTCGCGCATGCGCATCCGGGCGAGACGCTAAAACCATCGCGACGATGGGCACTCGTTGCCGAATCCGCCGCGGAAGTCGGCCCTGCCCTGTTCTTCTCGCTGCTGATCATTACGCTGTCGTTCATCCCTGTCTTCTCGCTCGAAGGACAGGAGGGCAAACTCTTCTCCCCGCTCGCGTTCACGAAGACGTACACGATTGCCGCCGCTGCCGGGCTGTCGGTGACACTGGTGCCGGTGCTGATGGGCTACCTCGTTCGCGGACGCATCCCGCAGGAGGCCGCCAACCCCATCAACCGGGTGCTGATGGCAATGTACCGTCCGCTGCTCGAAGCGACATTGCGCCGCCCGTGGATCACGCTCGGCGCGGCGCTCGTGGCGCTGGCGGTCACGGCGATCCCCATCTCCCGGCTCGGCGGTGAATTCATGCCGCCGCTCGACGAAGGCGATCTGCTGTACATGCCGACGGCGTTGCCGGGGATCTCGGTGCAGAAAGCGTCCGAATTGTTGCAGCAGACCGACCGGCTCATCAAGACGGTGCCCGAAGTGCAGACCGTGTTCGGAAAGTCGGGGCGCGCCGACTCAGCCACCGATCCCGCCCCGCTGGAAATGTTCGAGACGACCATCCGGTTCAAGCCGCGCAGTCAATGGCGTGCGGGCATGACGCCGCAGAAGCTGATCGACGAACTCGACAGCCGTGTGAAAGTCCCCGGGCTGTCGAATGTCTGGGTCCCCCCTATCCGCAACCGTCTGGACATGCTCTCGACCGGCATCAAAACGCCCGTGGGCGTAAAGATTTCGGGACCGGATCTTGCGGGGATCGACAAGATCGCGTCGCAAATCGAGGCGACGGTGAAGCATGCGCCGGGGGTGACGTCCGCACTCGCGGAACGACTGAACGGCGGACGTTATGTCGACGTCGATATCGACCGCCTTGCCGCTGCGCGCTATGGGCTGGCGATTGCCGACATTCAGGCCGTCGTCTCGTCCGCAGTTGGCGGCGAGAACGTCGGAGAAGTCATTGCGGGGCGCGAGCGCTTCCCGATCAACTTGCGCTATCCGCGTGAATTCCGCGACTCGGTAGAGACACTGCGCGACCTGCCGATCGTGACGGATCGCGGGGCACAGATTCGACTCGGCGACGTGGCGACACTTCGGGTCGAAGACGGGCCACCGATGATCCGCAGTGAAAACGCTCGATTGTCCGGGTACGTCTACATCGACCTGCGCAACACCGACCTGCAAACGGCTGTCGCTGGCATGCAGCGCCTCGTCGCCGAAAAAGTGGCCGTGCCGCCCGGGTATTCGATTGCATGGTCGGGGCAGTTCGAGTACCTCGAACGCGCAGCGGCCAAGTTGCGCACGGTGATCCCGATCACGCTCGCGGTCATCTTTGTGCTGCTCTTGCTGACATTCAACTCGGCCGTCGACGCGCTGATGCTGATGTCGACGATTCCCTTCGCGCTCGTTGGCGGCTTCTGGCTGATCTGGGGGCTGGGGCATGCGGTGTCGGTGGCAACCTCCGTGGGCTTCATCGCGCTGGCGGGGGTGGCGGCGGAATTCGGCGTTGTGATGCTGCTGTATCTGCGTGGTGCGCTGGACCGGCGACTGGCAAACGGCGCGACACCCGACGAAGCGCTGATCGTCGAGGCGATTCGCGAAGGCGCGGTCCTTCGCGTGCGGCCGAAAGCCATGACAGTCGCGGTCATTCTGGCCGGCCTCATCCCGATCATGATCGGCCACGGCGCAGGGTCCGAAGTCATGCAGCGTATCGCCGCCCCGATGGTCGGGGGCATGGTGACCGCCCCCCTGCTGTCCATGTTCGTCATTCCCGCCGCATGGCTGCTGTTGCAGCGGCGGCGCCTGCGGCGCGCGGTGCCACCGCTGGCGCCCCGGACAGCCGGTCTGTCAGATGCGCCGCATGCCGGCCCGTCCACAGTTGTCCCCTCTGTTGTTCCACACGGCACCGACGTGCCGTCCACTTCCTCTGGAGAAATGCAATGAAACAAGTCCTGATCGTTTCCGGTGTGCTTTTGGCTGGCTGGGGTGCTTCGGCATCGTCCGCATTCGCAGCCGGCGATTCAAGCCATATGGGCAACATGGCGATGCCGGGCAAACCGGCCGTCGACACCAGTGCCGACAGCGCGTTGACCGACGCGACGGTCAAGAGCATCGATACGTCGACCGGCATGGTGATGCTCGCGCACGGCGCGATGGCCAACATCGCCATGCCCGCCATGACGATGGCCTACAAGGCGAAGGATGCTGCCATGGCCAGGAGCGTGCATCCGGGTGACAAGGTGCGGGTGCGCGTGGAAAACGTCGGCGGCACGCTCATGATCGTTCGCATGGACAAGTAAGCGCCACGGCAGCCGCGCGACGAGCACCGGGCTTCCATGACGGGAAGCCCGGTGTTCCGGGGCGCGACGGCCCTCAAGGATTGGACGGACCGTCGTGAGACGGGCATGTCTAGCGCAAACTTCATGCAGTACATGAAGTTTTCCCTTGCGTTTTTGCAAACACTGTACAAAAATACAGCCACCTGTGCTTCCATACAGTGATGCCATGATCAAACTTACCGCCCGTCAACAGCAGGTCTATGAACTGGTTCAGCAAGCGATCGAGCGCACCGGCTTTCCGCCGACGCGCGCGGAGATTGCCGCAGAACTGGGCTTCTCCTCCGCCAACGCCGCCGAGGAGCACCTGCGGGCGCTGGCGCGCAAAGGCGTGATCGAGCTGGCCGCCGGTCAATCGCGTGGGATTCGCCTGAAGCGTCTGGACGACGCTGGCGGCACGCATCAGTTCACACTGCCGCACATGGGCCTCATGCAGTTGTCGCTGCCGCTCGTCGGCCGTGTCGCTGCAGGCAGCCCGATCCTGGCGCAGGAACATATCGAACGCAACTTCCAGTGCGATCCGAACATGTTTGCGCGTCAGCCCGATTACCTGCTGAAGGTGCGCGGAATGTCGATGCGCGACGCGGGCATTCTCGACGGCGACCTGCTTGCCGTGCAGAAGGCGGCCGACGCGCGCGAAGGTCAGATCGTCGTCGCACGCATCGGCGACGACGTGACCGTCAAGCGTTTTCACCGCGTGAAGGGCGGCGTCGAACTGATTGCCGAGAACCCCGATTTCGAAAACATCAATGTCGACGAAGGCAGCGGTGATTTCGCGCTGGAAGGGATTGCGGTCGGTCTGATTCGCAACAACGATCTATGAACGATCAATGAGCGGCCGCTGACGGTCGCTCATCGCGAACCGGGGTAGCGCGACACTGCGGCTCGCCCCACTCCCTGAAGATTTGCATTTGATTGCGCCGGGCTGGGTCCGGCGCCCGTGCCCTGCTGCGCCTACGATTCGTGAGACGAGCGCCATTCGCAGCGAGACACGTCCCTCTGACCCGCTTTGAAAGAAGGATCGCATCATGGCTCGACTCTTTGGTTTGCTGCGTACGTCTCTCGGTCAATCGCCTGTGCGCGTGTCGTCGCAAACGCGACTCTCTGCGGTGTACGGTCTCTCCGCGCTGTCCGGACCGTTTGCGTCGGCGCCTGCCATCGCCCGCTCCTATACCGTACCCACGCGCACGCGCACCACCACGCTGCCGCGCACCATTGCCGCCGCCGTCGCGTCGGCCACCCGCCGGGGTTGCCCCGCCGGGAAAGCCGTGAAGGCATTGCGCAATGTTCGGGAACAGCAGGCGCGTCGTGAGGTGCAAGACACGCAGGAAGGTCACGATGTGCGCGTTTATCGGGACAGGTCGCACATCGTGATGGTCGGCACGTTCGCCGACATCTGTCGCAAACTCGATCAGGCCGTTGGCGAACAGTTCTGCCAGGCGGCGGTTTGACGATTTGCACCGGCCCTTCAGCTCATTGGCTCGTTAGCTCGTTAGCGCGTTGCGCGAAGACGAGTTGAAGCCAGCACGGCACTCCGGTGCGTGCGGCTTATTCGCGACGACTCGCAGTCAAGCTCGCTTGCGTTGTGAAACGCACTTACCGGGGTCACTGCCCCAGCGTAAGCAACGGATGATCGGCACCGCAGCGCTCGCCGTCGAAGAATCGCGCGACGTCTTCCGGCGTCACCGCTTCGATGCTCGCGTGTTGCCAACGCGGCTTGTGGTCCTTGTCGATCACCATCGCGCGAATGCCCTCGACGCCTTCGGCCCCGGTGCGGCCGTCGAGATTGAAGACGCTGCGCATCATCAACCACTCTTCACGCAGTTCGTCCGCGAGCGACAACTTGCGGGCACGACGCACCTGCTCAAGCGCCACGCACGTCATCAACGGCGAACGCCTGGTGCGCAGCAGGTCTTCCGTCTCCTCCGCCCAGCCCGAGTATTCGCAACGTGCTTCGAGTTTGAGGCCCTTCAGAATCGCAGGCATGTCTGCCAGACCGAAGTGCTCGTCGATCACGCTGCGTAACGGCGCGAGCTTACCGGGTGCGAGACCGGCAGGTGGCAGACTTTCGCGCGCGAACGTGCGCGCCGCGTCCAGCACTGCATCGCTATCCTGCCAGTCGCCATTGGCCAGCCGGTCGCACAACTCGGGCAGCGACGCGCGCGGCACGACCACGTCCGCCAAACCGATTTCACACGCATCGACTGCGCCGAACACGATCCCTGTGGTGCCAAGGTACTCACCGAGGTGCCCCGCGAGATTCGCAAGGAAGAACCCGCCGCCGACATCCGGGAACAGACCGATGGCGGTCTCGGGCATCGCCATGCGCGTCGCCTCCGTGACGATGCGCAACGTCGCCCCTTGCGAGATGCCCATGCCACCGCCCATGACCACGCCGTCCATCAGCGCGATGTACGGCTTCGGATACGACGCGATCGTATAGTTGAGCCGATACTCGTCGGTGAAGAAATCCATGATGTCGGTGCGACCCGCGCTGATAGCCTCATGGAAGTAGCGAATGTCACCGCCCGCGCACAACCCCTTCTCGCCCTCGCCTCGCAGTACGACACCCAGCACCGTGGGATCGTCGCGCCACTGATCGAGCGCGAGAGCCATCGCACGAATCATGTCATGCGACAACGCATTGAGTGCCTTCGGGCGCGTCAGCGTGACGAAGCCGATACGGCCACGGATTTCGGTTCGAACAAAATCGGTCATGTCAGACAAGGACTCCGGAAACGTCAACGGATGGGGGGATGAAAGTTCTGGGCCAACAAAAGCAAAAAAGCCGGCGCATGGCACCGGCTTTTCTTCCAACGGACGGATCCCGCAGCGCGACGGACTTGCCATCCGTTGCACCGCGCTGCCATCGCCGGCTTTACTTCTCTTCGCGCGAGGCGCGCTTGCGCTCGTGTTCGATCAGGTGACGCTTGCGCAGGCGAATCGTCTGCGGCGTGACTTCGACCAGTTCGTCGTCGTCGATGAATTCCACGGCGTATTCGAGGCTCATCGCGATCGGCGGCACCAAGCGCACAGCTTCGTCGGTACCCGACGCACGCACGTTCGTGAGCTGCTTGCCCTTGATCGGGTTGACCACGAGGTCGTTATCGCGGCTGTGAATACCGATGATCATGCCTTCGTAGAGGGCGTCACCCGGCTTCACGAACATGCGACCACGATCCTGCAACTTCCACAGTGCGTAGGCCACGGCATCGCCGTTGTCCTGCGAGATCAACACGCCGTTACGACGCTCGCCCAGCGAACCATCCTTGACCGGTGCGTAGGCATCGAAGATGTGGCTCATCAGGCCCGTACCACGCGTCATCGACAGGAAATCGCCCTGGAAGCCAATCAGGCCACGCGCGGGAATGCGGTACTCAAGACGCGTACGGCCACGACCGTCCGACACCATGTCCAGCATTTCACCCTTGCGACGACCGATTTCCTCCATGACGCCGCCCTGGTGTTCGTCTTCCAGGTCGATGGTCAGCATTTCGTACGGCTCGTGCCTCACGCCGTCGATTTCCTTGATCACCACGCGCGGACGCGACACGGCCAGTTCATAGCCTTCGCGACGCATGTTCTCGATCAGAATCGTCAGGTGCAGTTCGCCACGGCCCGACACTTCAAAGACCGAGTCGCTGTCGGTGTCCTTCACACGCAGCGCCACGTTGTGATTGAGTTCCTTGTCCAGACGGTCGCGGATCTGACGGCTCGTCACGAACTTGCCTTCACGGCCGGCGAGCGGCGACGTGTTCACGCAGAAGTTCATCGTGAGCGTCGGCTCGTCGACGGTCAGCAGCGGCAGCGCTTCCGGCGTATCCACGTCGCAGATGGTCACGCCGATACCCACGTCTTCAATACCGTTGATCAGCACGATGTCGCCGGCTTCGGCGCCTTCGTCCGACATCACGCGCTCCAGACCCTTGAAGGTCAGCACCTGATTGATCTTGCGCTTGAGAATTTCACCGTCCGGGCCCGAACGCATCACCACTTGCTGGCCCGGCTTGACGCGGCCACGCGTGATACGGCCAATACCGATACGGCCGACGAACGTCGAGTAGTCGAGCGAGCTGATTTGCAACTGGAGCGGCGCGTCCGGATCGGCATCGCGAACCGGCACGTGTTCGAGGATCGCGTCGAACAGCGGCTTCATGGTGCCTTCGCGAACGTTCGAATCGAGGCTTGCGAAGCCGTTCAGGGCCGAAGCGTAGACGACCGGGAAGTCGAGCTGTTCGTTGGTGGCGCCGAGCTTGTCCATCAGATCGAACGTCTGGTCGATGACCCAGTCCGGACGTGCGCCCGGGCGATCGATCTTGTTGACCACGACGATCGGCTTCAGACCGAGGCCCAGGGCCTTGCGGGTCACGAAGCGCGTTTGCGGCATCGGGCCTTCGACGGCGTCGACGACCAGCAGCACGCTGTCGACCATCGAGAGCACACGCTCCACTTCACCGCCGAAGTCCGCGTGTCCCGGGGTATCGACGATGTTGATGTGCGTGCCTTCGTACTCGACGGCGCAGTTTTTGGCGAGGATCGTGATGCCGCGCTCTTTTTCGATGTCGTTCGAGTCCATCACGCGTTCAGCGACTTGCTGGTTTTCGCGGAAGGTGCCCGACTGGCGCAGCAACTGGTCGACGAGCGTGGTTTTGCCGTGGTCGACGTGCGCGATGATGGCGATATTACGGAGAGCGCGGGTCATGAAAGGGGTGCTCGAAAAAGCCTTTGAGGAATCCGCGATTCTACCACTTGCGCATGTCTCGCGTCATGGCCTTTCTGCATTGCAACAACGGCATGCACCATCGATGCACCGATTGCCTCACATTCGTCACGAAACCTACCGAGGATTCGTCTCCCTCCGCGTGCCCGCATTCTCGATGCAACGCATCCATTTAGAGCGTTCCATCTAATTTCGACCGCAATATTTGCCTAGACAACTATTGCATCGACTTGAAATTAATTAAGTAACCGCTATAATCGTGACAAGTCAACTATTGCAGCTGCACGAAAATGTCCGACCCTTCCGTCACTTTCTCCGCGACCGCGCCGACGTCTCAGCCGGACGCACCGCAAGCCGATCCCCCGCGTAACGGTTACGACATCGACGATTCCCTCGGGTATCTCGTGGCACGTGTGCGTCAGTTGATCATGGCGGAACTGACGAAGGAAACCTCGCAGTACGGCCTCACCAGCACGCAGGCGACCATGCTTTACAAGGTGGCGTCCGGCAAGAGCAAGACGGCAGCGGATCTCGCCCGTGACTACTGCATCGATGCAAGCGCGGTCACCCGCCTGCTCGACCGGCTCGAAGCGCACGGATTGCTCGTTCGCGAGCGCAGCAAGACGGACCGCCGCACCGTGAACCTGAGTGCAACGGAGGCGGGCAATGCGATGGCCGACCGGATGCCCGACATCTTCACGCGTGCGGCCGACCATCTGATGCGCGGTTTCAGCATCGAGGAAATCGGGTTTCTGAAGAGTCTGCTGCGACGGGTGATCGCCAACGGCGAGAGTGGATGACGGCGCGAACGCCTGCCCTCCGAATTGCCCCGATTCCCGTTCAGAAAAGTTTGCCGAGTCCACTATTGCAAGTCCTCGTCAGCCCCTGATTCCCGATTACTGTCAATACAAGACTTCACTCGTAAAGGTTTTGCGATGAAAGCGGCCTCACCGTTCCTCCCGCATCTGCGGGCCCGCTCAGCGATTTCCGCCCTCTGTCTGGCGGCTATGACGCTGGGTTTTGCCGGTTGTGCGAACTTCGCCGGCATTCATAGCGACAAGCAGATCACCACGCCTGAGCACTATCAGACCAAACGCAGCCTGCCCTCCGAGGGTGGCCAGTGGCCGGGCACCGATTGGGCCCAACGCTTCGGCGACCCGCAACTGGTCTCCCTGATCGACGAAGCCCTCGCGGGCAACCCCGATCTCGCCATGGCCGCCGCCCGTCTGAAGGCGGCGCAGGCGCAGACGGAAGGCGCCGCAGCCGCGCTCCTGCCGTCGGTCAATTTCAATGGCGACGTGTATCGCGAGAAGTTCACCGAAAACACCATCTACCCGCCGGGCTATGGCGGCACGTGGTTCACGCAGGGCGATCTGAATGCGTCGCTGTCGTGGGAACTCGATCTGTGGGGCAAGAACCGTTCGGCACGGGCGCAAGCCACGTCGGCCGAGCGCGCCGAAGAAGCCGAAGACCAGGAAGTGCGTCTCGCGCTGTCGACGGCCGTCGCCCGCTCCTATAACCAGCTCGCGCAGCAATACGCCCTGCACGACGTGCTTGAGCGCATCAGCAAGCAGCGCCAGAACCTTGGCAAGCTCACGGCCGATCGCGTGCGCGCCGGTCTCGACACGCAAGTCGAACAGAAGCAGGCCGACAGCAACAGCGCCGACATCCAGACGCAAATCGCACAGCTCGACGGCCAGATTCTGCTCACGCGTCACCAACTCGGCGTGCTGCTGGGCAAAGGCCCGGATCGCGGTCTGGAGATCGCGCCGCCGAAGCTCGCGCAGCTCGCCACGCCGGCCCTGCCGGACAACCTGCCGCTCGCCCTGCTCGGTCGCCGACCGGACATCGTCTCGGCCCGCTGGAGCGTGGAATCGCAACTGCAAGGCGTGGACGTTGCAAAGGCCCGGTTCTATCCGGACGTCAACCTGAACGCCGCGTTCGGCTTCTCCACCTTCGGGCTGGGCAAGCTGATCGATCCGAGCAGCCAGACCATTCAGGCCGGTCCGGTGATTACGCTGCCGATCTTCGACGGCGGACGCCTTCGTGCCAACCTCAAGGGTCAGTACGCCGCATACGAAAGCGCCGTGGCGAACTACGACTCGACGCTCAACAAGGCGCTCGGCGACATCGCCGACCGCATGTCGTCGATCCGTTCGGCCGACAAGCAGATGGTGTCGCAACGCGTAGCACAGGAAGCCGCACAACGCGCCTACGACCTCGCCGTCGACCGCTACAAGGCGGGGCTGACACCGCAACTGACCGTGCTGACGGCCGAATCGTCGCTGCTGGCGCAGGAACAGGCGCGCGTGAACATCGACAGCGCACGTCGCGACCAGCAAATCGGCCTGATCAAGGCACTGGGCGGCGGTTTCGAGGCGCAGTCGGCGGGACTCGTCCTGGGGCAGGAGCGCCCGACAAAGTCCGGCGGTACAGAAGCAGATGCGGCCAACGCACAAACGCACTGAACGTCACGCAAAACAAGACAAACGTCAAAAGCACATTGAGAGATTAGTACGGAGCAAATGATGAGCGAGAACCAACAACAAGCGCCTGCCCAACCGGCACAGAACAATGGCAAGCGCCGCCGCATGATGCTGACGCTCACGGCCGTGATCGCGATTGCGGCCATCGGCTACGGCGCTTATTACGGGCTGTATGCCCGTTACTACGAAGACACCGACGACGCGTATGTCGCAGGCAACGTCGTGCAGATCACGCCGCAGGTGGCCGGCACCGTCACCGGCGTGAAGGTCGACGACACCCAGATGGTCAAGGCTGGCCAGCCGCTGGTCACGCTGGATCAGACGGATGCCCGCGTCGCCCTGCTGCAAGCCGAAGCCAACCTCGCGCAGACCGTACGTCAGGTCCGTACGTACTTCGTGAACAACGATGCATACGCCGCCACGGTCGCCATGCGCCAGTCGGAACTCGCGAAGGCGCAGGCCGACGTGAAGCGCCGTGAAATGGCCATCGCCACCGGCGCCGTGTCGCGCGAAGAACTGGCCCACGCGCAAGACGCCGTGAAGTCGGCACAAGCCGCGCTCGAACAGGCACGCGCACAACTCGTATCGAATAAGGCGCTCACCGACAAGACATCGGTGACCACCCATCCGAACGTGCAACAGGCGGCCGCGAAGGTGCGCGCGTCGTATCTCGACTACGCCCGTACGTCCATCCCTGCCCCGGTCGACGGCTACGTCGCCAAGCGCTCGGTGCAGGTCGGCCAGCGTGTCGCCACGGGCGCACCGCTCATGGCGCTCGTGCCGCTCAACGAAGTGTGGGTCGACGCCAACTTCAAGGAAGTGCAGATCTCGCACATGCGCGTTGGCCAGCCGGTCACGCTCACGGCAGACGTGTATGGCTCGTCGGTGGAGTACAAGGGCACGGTCGCCGGCTTCTCGGCCGGTACAGGCAGCGCCTTCTCGCTGCTGCCGGCACAGAACGCCACGGGCAACTGGATCAAGGTGGTGCAACGTCTGCCGGTGCGTATCGCGCTCGACCCGAAGCAGTTGCAGCAGCATCCGCTGCGCGTGGGTCTGTCGATGCAGGTCAAGGTGAACGTGCGTAATACCGACGGCAAGGAACTGGGCGAAGCGCCGACCCTGCCGGTGTATTCGACCGACGTGTACGACAAAGTCGGCCACGACGCCGACGACATCGTCGCCAAGATCATCACCGAGAACGCCGGTGCTGCGGCTGCCAATGCAGGCGCGAGCGCAGGCGATGCCAACAACACGCGTAACCAGCCGGCCCGGGCTCGTCCCCTGTAAATCGGAGGGGGGTGCCCCCCACCCCCTTTGACAACTCATGGCAACTCAAAACGCTCCTGCCCCGCTCTCGGGAGGGCAGCTGGTACTCGGCACCATCGCGTTGTCGCTCGCCACGTTCATGAACGTGCTCGACACTTCGATTGCCAACGTATCGATTCCCGCCATCTCCGGCGACCTCGGTGTCTCGTCGAGCCAGGGAACGTGGGTGATTACGTCGTTCGCCGTCGCCAACGCCATTTCGGTGCCGCTCACGGGCTGGCTCACCGAGCGTTTCGGTGCAGTGCGACTGTTCATCACATCGATCCTGCTCTTCGTGCTGGCCTCGTGGCTGTGCGGCATGGCGCCCACGCTCGAAATTCTGCTGGCCGCCCGCGTGCTGCAAGGTGCCGTGGCCGGGCCGATGATTCCACTGTCTCAGTCGCTGCTGCTCTCGAGCTATCCGCCCGCGAAGAGTTCGATGGCCCTCGCCTTATGGGGGATGACGACACTCGTCGCCCCGGTGATGGGCCCGATTCTCGGCGGCTGGATCTCGGACAACTACCACTGGCCGTGGATCTTCTACATCAATATTCCGGTGGGTATCGCGGCCGCTTACGTCACGTGGATGATCTACAAAAAGCGTGAGACGCCGACACAGCGCAAGCCTATCGACACCGTCGGCCTGGCCTTGCTCGTGTTGTGGGTCGGCTCGCTCCAGGTGATGCTCGACAAGGGCAAGGAACTCGACTGGTTCAATTCGTCGACGATCGTCGTCCTCGCGCTCGTTGCGCTGGTGTCGTTCTGCTTCTTCGTCGTCTGGGAAATCACCGAGAAGCACCCGGTGGTCGATCTCACGCTGTTCAAGCGGGTCAACTTCACCGGCGGCGTGGTCGCTATCTCGGTCGGTTACGGGTTGTTCTTCGGCAACCTCGTGATCCTGCCGCAGTGGTTGCAAATCTATCTCGGCTACACGGCAACGGAAGCGGGTCTGGTGATGGCGCCCGTGGGGTTGTTCGCGATCATCCTGTCGCCGATCATCGGCAAATTCCTGCCCAAGCTCGATGCGCGCTGGGTCGTGACCGTCTCGTTCCTGTTGTTCGCGCTCGTGTTCCTGATGCGCTCGCACTTCAACACGCTCGTCGACACGCGCACGCTGATGATCCCGACGTTCCTGCAAGGCGTGCCGATGTCGATGTTCTTCATCCCGCTGACAGCGATCATTCTGTCGGGCCTGCCGGGGCATCGCATTCCGGCGGCGGCGGGGTTGTCGAACTTCGTGCGGATTACATGCGGTGCGGTCGGTACCTCGATTGCGACGACCGTGTGGGACAACCGCATTTCGCTGCACCACGCGCAGCTGACGGAGAATCTGACGCCCTACGACGCCACGTTCAACGGCTCGGTCGAGTCGCTCAATCAGCTCGGCATGTCGACGCCGCAGGCCCACGGTTACATCGACCGACTGGTCACGCAACAGTCGGCGATGCTCGGTGCGAACGATATTTTCTGGATCTCGGCGGTGCTGTTCGTGCTGATGATCGCGATGGTGTGGATTACACGACCGATTCGAGGTGGCGGTGGTGGCGGCGCAGATGCCGCCGCCGGTGCCCACTGAAGCCAAGGCTTCCCCCCGAGTGCCCGGCCCTGCTCTGTACTACCGGGCACTTCTTGAACCCCGCTGAAGTTGGCGGGGTTTTTTTATTCGCGCTGAAAAATGAGCAAGTGTGCAGTTCACACGGGAGAAGGCAGATTGACGCCTAGCCGACGAGATAGCGCAATGCCCCCGTCGCCACAATGCTGATGACCACCGTAGGCAATAGCGAAAAGCGCAACGCGACGAGCAGCGTCACAGCCAGCGCCAGCAGATCCGCTGGCCGGTCCGATACGAAGGACGGCGCAATGACCGAGATCAGCACGCAACCCGGCAGGCATTCCATCACCGAACGGGTACGCGGACTCAGCACGCGATCGCGCAACAACAGGAAGCCGACGATACGCGTGGCATACGTCGTGGCCGCCATCAGCGCCACCGTCGCAATGGGCAGAAACACTGCGGCGTCAACCATGGCGCGGCTCCATCAGTACGGCGGCCAGCAAACCCGCGAGCGCACCGGCGGCCACGTACCACGCCCCCGGCACATACAGATACGTCAGCACGGCGGCGACGAGACTCACCAGCCACGGCAGACTCTTGCGCATGCCGCGCCACATCCCACGAAGCAGCACGAGGAAGATGGCGCGGCGTTTGGGTTCGTCACTGATCGGGGAGATCAGGTGCGACGACGTGGACACTCTGAAGCGCCGCCGGGTCGATCTCGTCACCGTTGCCCGCGTCTACGTCGTCACCACCGCTGGCCTCTGCCTGCCCAGACTTCACGAGCGACTCGGCGCTGGCCGCTGCCAGTTTCGTCGCCGCCCCTGCCTTCTCCAGCCACGTGTAGAAGTCCAGCAACCCGGCAGGCAGCGACGCCGTGTCGTCGCTGAAGGGCAAACGCGCAATCAGAATCACGAATGCCGCAGCAGACGCCTGGCGAATTTGGCTGGCGACAGCCTTCTGCCACGCCGGATCGTCGTGATGTGCCAGCGTGTTGCGAAGCTTATCGAAAAGCCCCGATACCGCGCGTTTGGGTAACGAGCCCTTGACGGGCGAATCGTCGCCCGTGCTTTCATGTGGCCCCTGCCCCAACACATCCAGCACCTTCGCAAACCCGCCGCGCGAATTGATCCACGCGATCAGATTCGCCAGACTGTCGCCCTGGAACGGCTGACTGCCGGGGTTCCGGAATTCCTTCCCCCAACAGACCAGGTCGCCCAACGCGAGCACAGCAAAGTATGGCGCCACCATCATCCCCGGGGTGAAAACCGCGTTACCGACGAGCAGCACTTTGCAACTCGCCGCCCGGGTCACGCGCGGCTTTCCCGGTCGCACCAGTTCACACACCATGACGTTCGCCCATCGGGCGAAGAGATCGGGGGCAATATACGGTGACAGGCAACTCAGCAGTTGACTCGCCAGATTGGCAACGTGGGTCGCCACCACCGTGATTCCGAGCAGCGTGGGATAGCGGGTCGGCGTTGCAACGGCAGCGGGTTCCGATGGCTCGGCGGGTGCGAGAGCGTCTGTGGGCGGTGACAGCGACTGCAGGGACGCGCCCGGTGCCGTCAATGAATGAGATGCGCCAGAACCCGCGTCTTCGACTTTCGAATTGTTGAGGCTGTCCTTGGAATGCAAGGCGTTCGCGGCGAATTGCCGCGACATCACGTCGCGCAGCATTACCTCCATCCCCGCTTCGATCTCTGCCATCGAACAATTGTCGCCAAACCGCGCATTTGACGGCGCGGGCACGCTCGTATTGCGTGCATGATCGAAGTCCTTGAGCAGGGGAACCGTCGACGCTTCGTGCTCGTGCGTCTGAGCCTCGCGCAGCGCTGCCTGCCGACACTCGATCGGAATGCAAACGTGTGGCGAACCACCTGAAGTTTGGATCATGACACACCGCCCTGCTCGTCGGATTCGGCCCTGACGAGCTTCGCCACGACCGAGGCCCGCGCTGGCACAACCGTGTCACTGTGCGCCGCGCGCCGCACCGCACGCTTGCGGAATTCGCTCCCAGGCGCCGGGGCGGGAAAAGGTGGATCGGGCCGGGCATCGGCAGGTGTCACGCAATCGCAGTATCATTGCGCATCCCCCGGCCCGACGCCCCCACGGTCAGACACCGTTCGACGGTCGGGCAAGTACTATCCGTCAGCAAAAACACAACACCATGAATACCCCGCAGAACCCGATCGAACGCTCCGAAGTCACTTTCCGCTTTCTGGCCGAACCGGCTGCCGTCAACTTCGGCGGCAAGGTGCACGGGGGCTCACTGATGAAGTGGATCGACGAAGTGGCCTACGCTTGCGCTGCGACGTGGTCGGGCCGCTATTGCGTGACGGTCAGCGTCGGCAATATCCGCTTCCGTCGTCCGATTCTGGTGGGTAATCTGGTGGAACTGCGCGCACGTATCGTGGCCACGGGCCGCACGAGCATGCACATCCATGTGTCGGTGCATGCGGGCGATCCCAAGTGGGGCGAACTGCGTCAGACGACCGACTGCCTGATGGTGTTCGTCGCGGTCGACGAGAGCAACCACCCCGTCGGTGTGCCGTCCTTCGAGCCGAAAACCGACGAGCAGAAGGCATTGGCCAAGTACGCCATGGATGTGAAAGCCGCGCTCGACGCCATCGTCGAACTTAAACCGGAAAACGTCGCGAGCTGACGCGTCCGATCGGGTTATGCGGACGCCCTTCGTCCGCACAGCAGGTAGGCCGCCGGTGGTGCGGCCATGGCAGATTCAGGCATCGGGTTTCGATTTGTCGTTTCGAAGGAGAGCAAATCATGCCGCGCGGAACCGTCAAGGATTACTACCCGGAAAAGGGGTACGGGTTCATCACGCCGCATGGGGGCGGTGAAATCGTTTTCGTCCATGAAAGCGAGATTTGCACGCCGGGCTGCCCCCTGCTTCAGACGGGTCAGGTCGTCGAGTATGAGACCACCCGTGGAGACGCCTACTTGCTTGCGACGAACGTTCGCAACGCGCCGGACTAAAGTCTCCGAATCGCCTCCCTGTCAACGTTGACAGTGACCACCAGCATTCTCCAGTGATCGAATACCGGTGAGCGTACGGCTCACCCGGCACACGGCATTTCCCCGCACGGCGACGATACGCGCCGCCCCTTTCGGAAGATCCATTTCGCGCTTTCCAATGTCGGGCTACCTTGCGCATGCCCAGCGGCGGCGGTACCTGTCAACGTTGACAGTTACCGGCGCTTCGATGAGGTGCTGGAATGGCGGCGTGCAACCGATTCGTTTCCCCCACCCGTCTTACGCGCTGAAGCGTTCGGCAAATCCCGGTCGATCCGCAATTCCGCCAGGGAGATCACTCTGTCAGGCGGAGCAATTGAGTCGTTCAACAAGGAAAGGGCTCGGGCCACATCACACCGGGAGGCGGAGGCGGAGGCGGAAGCGGTGCCGCCCAAAGCATCGACGCACTTCCGTGATCGAGGGGTGCCAATCCCCGCGAGCCGACCGTCGACCATACGGCCGACTACCAAACGGTGAAGAACAAGAGAAGACGCGTGATCGCGTCCAATGGTCGTGTGGTGGAGAGTGACTGCCCGGATGCTTCTGTGAAGCAACCATCCTGATGGGAGCCGAATCATGCAAGCGATCAAGCACTTCAGCAGCAATGACCAGTTGGCTTTTGAAACCTATGCCGCGTTGAAGCGGAATGTCCTCATCAGCCCCCAAAGCGGTGAAGGCATGCTGCGAATTCCGATTGCGGGGCTGTTTGCGGATGCCGGCGCTTCTCCGTCGTTCAATCTCAGTTTCTCGTGCAAGTTGCATACCGGCGATTTGAATATCATTCGTTGCGGGTTCATTACGCCAAGTGAACTGGTCCCAGTTCCAAAGGCAAAGGATCGCTTTGAGCGCCTTCCGCTTTGCGACGGACGTTCCCTCGATTTCGAAATGAACCCGGGAGCGACCTTCAACGGCGGGGACTTCCTGGTAAAGCGCGACGGCATTAATGTCGTCGTGTATCACAAGAACGGTGCGTGCGAGACATTTGGCACGACCACGATTTACCGTGAGCTGCCTCTTCAGAACACGGGCTGGATTTATCCCATACGCTATGTTTCACCTTCCGGCAGGTCGCTCACATTTGAGTGGCAGGAATTCGGAAGCGGTCCGCGCATCACTGCCATCAACGACGACGACGGGCGGATATTGGACGTTGAATGGATCGAGACGGAGCGCAGAAATATGGTTTTTGGCACTTCCTCTCCGGCCTTGCAGAAAGCCGTCTTATTCCCTAAAAGCGACCAGGAAGTCACCTATGCGGCGACAGGCGACGCCAAAGACCTCGGGGTCGTCCAAACGATTGAAATGGCAGGCGTCACCGGATCCGCCAAAACGATTTACCGCGTTTTCCATGACTATCGAAGCGTCGTTAAATTCGAAGTTTGCCGGGAATCATCGGTTCCCGCAGACAAGCCCGACGATCCGAATGTCGTAGAAACTTCTACGCACACCGAATCCATGGAATTCAATGGCAACCGAATCGTAAAACACACCATATCGCCGGGCGGCGGCATCACCCCTCTTATCGAAAGCTACAAGTTCGAAACAAGCAAAACCACGGTAACCTGCACGCAGAGGGACAAGACTGCGCTCACACGCGTGTACACCTTCGCAGACAATTGTCAGACCGAGGCCGTCACCGCCGCCGATGTCACCGTACTCACGGAACAGAGCGTCAGCATCGACGAGAAACTCGGCATCGCGACACAGAAGACCACCAGGAAGATTGGTAACGTGGTCGTCGACGAGCTTGCGCTCGAATACGACGCGGCTGGCAACCTCGTCAGGTCGACCAAAGATGACACCGTGACGGAATGGACATACTTCAACAACTACAACGCCTACACCGTTGAAGAGAAAGCAAGCGTTTATCAGGACACGAGTTTCTTCGGTCTTCTGCTGAAACTGGTCGATTACGTCAATCCTGTTGGCCTGGGATTCGTGGCGTTTGGTTCAGGCGGCATCACGTGGGGCACCAAAATCGACACGATCGTCGAGATGGCCGTCACCGACAATGACTATGCGCAGGCCGCCTTTCAACTCCCCTACGCAATGAATTATCCCGGTGACCCCAGTGGGTTTACGTCGCACGTGGAGTCGGAAATTGTCTACCGGAAGGACGGCGACAAGCGATACGCGCGGCGCCTCGCCTATTTCAGCTACCTCAAGTTCATCCCAAAAGCAGTCCCCAATGTCGACCGCCCGCATGTCCCGCTTCCTCATAGAAAGCTAACAGTATTCCAACCGTCTTATGAAGAAGTCGACGTCAGCGCGGAACAATTGATCGTCGCCAAAAACGCAGCAAAAGCGCTCCTGGACAGCTTCACGAAGCAGTACAACAGCACCAAAGACAAAGATGAAAAAGCAAAGGTTCAATCCCTGATCGACGATCTGAACAAGAGCCTCAGCGTGCAGAGCAAGACCAACGCCCGCGGGTTCCGGCTCAACAATACAACCGGCAAGTGGCCCGAAGGGTCGATGCACCTCGAGGAAAACGAGTATCAGACAAAGATTGACGACCCCGGTTTCGGTCAACTCAGCGCCAACACTACCTGGCTGCTCGGTGAGTTTGGCAACAAGTTACCCGGCTCGGAAATCAGAGCCACATTCGTCTATGAAAAGGATGCGAAAGACAAACGCAAAGTCACCGTCCGAACCACGACCACAGCCGCGCAGGGAATTACGGTCACCACGAGTCGGACCCGCTCTGCGCTGACGAGCCGCGTGTATGAAACCATCGATGGCGAAAATCTCAGGACCCAATTCACCTATGACACATCCGGCTTGCTCACGAGTGCGAAATCCATGCGGGGCGACGTCACACTTGGACAGCGCGATTACTCGCTAACGCCCCTCAAGGGCCAGCTATGGCAGTATCAAACAACCGAATCCGCTTGCAAACAATATGCCCGCGTCATCAGGGACGAACTCTCGCGCGAGCGCGAAGCGTGGATAAGTCCGGATGGAAAAAGATGGCTGCAAATGCTCAGGAGCGACTACGACCCGCAAGGCCGTCTGTCGCGCACCGATGAATTCGACTACGACCCTACGAACACGAAATGCAGCACGCTGACGACGACGTGGACTTTTGACGATGACGCCAACAAGTGCGCCGTCACAAAGACGCTCAAGGATGCAAGCGACAAGGTTTTGGATACCAAGACGCTGACCCTCACCAGCAAAGCCATGAGCGAGACCATGCTCATGGGGACCGCCGAGACGGTGCGCAGCTACGATGCCGCCAAGCGAATGCTTATCGAAACCTCCGGCGCACCGAACGCCCCCGCGTTCCGAAAACGCAGCACATTCGACGTTGGCGGCAATCTGACGTCCGTCAGCATCGAAACCATTGATGCCAACGGGGAAGTCTTCGCTGGCGACAAGACGACGTTGTCTTATGACAACTACGGTCGTCTTGA
The DNA here is from genome assembly GCF_000972785.3 of Pandoraea oxalativorans. Taxonomy (NCBI): domain Bacteria; kingdom Pseudomonadati; phylum Pseudomonadota; class Betaproteobacteria; order Burkholderiales; family Burkholderiaceae; genus Pandoraea; species Pandoraea oxalativorans. The sequence goes on along the minus strand of NZ_CP011253.3, from coordinate 2,281,181 downwards.
GACGCTAACGCCGAAAATCGGCGCGGCCACAGCCTTTACTTATGACCGGTTCGACCGTCTGATCACGTCGACAACCAATGACATCGAAATCGGCAACGCCTATTCCGCTGCAAGCCTGGCGAACGTTGCGACCCGCAGTTACGTAAAGGACAGTTTTGCAGACCTCACATCGGCAAAAATCCTGGGCACGCAAACGATTGACGGACTTGGTCGTCCCACAACGGAAACGGTCAACGGCAACACCGTCAAGTTCAGTTACGAAGGGTCATCGCGCTGGAGCCGACGCGACGATCTGGGCGCTCGTCCCGAAACGCTTAAGGGTTACAAGAGCGAATTGGACAGCAGCAGACTCCAATACACCGAAACCATTACCGACGATTCCGCCACACGCATTTCGAAAACCACGTCCGGTCGGCGAGGCCTGATGCTCGAATTCGATGACGTGACGGGCACCAATACGAAGTATCAATACGACGCCTTCGGCCGCCTGATCGGCATGAAAAGCGACGTTTGCGAAAGCAAATTCTTCTATTACGACAACGGTCTGCTAAAGCAAGAAAACATCAAGGCCGTGAAGAGCGGCCTCACCATCAGGGTGCTCTACACCTATAACCGATCAGGTATCGAAACTTGCCGGGACTTCCTGTGCACGGAACTGAAGACGCACTCCATCGAAAGTCGACGCATGGACGACGGTCGAATCGACCGCGTTTTGCTCAAGGTCGACGACACGATTGTGAGCGGCGACTATTTCGAGTATGACGATTCGCATCGCCTGTCCGCCTGGTATTGCTCACATGAAGGTGCGGAGGGCGATAGCGGCAAGAAGTTCGTCAAACAGGTTTTCAGCTACGACAGGTTCGGCAACGTACGTTCGAGCGCCAACGAGTTCTACACCGGCAATAGCCGTCCACAAACACTGTCGACATCGACGACCCGGCGGGACTACGACTCGGCGAAACCCGGCGTACTCACCGCTCTCGACGGCGTAACGATGGGAAACGACGCCGCAGGCCGACTGACCAAACGCGCCAACAGGAGCCTCACCTACCACGCAAACGGTCAATTGAAGAGCTGCTCTGCGACCGCCGACAGCAAAGACGGGGACTACGTCTTCAGCTACGACGATTTGGGGCGTGTGCGCGGTGGTTCCGCCGGAAAGGGAAAATGGACGGACACCTACCACTATCGTGGAGCAAAGGCGTATGCCGTCGTGCAGCAGGACGACGAAAAGAAGCAGGGCTTTCAGCACCGCATCCTGGCATTGAAAAACGACAGTCCATCGTGCCTTCTGCAACAGGCGTTGACGAGCGTCGGCGACACGACCACCGAGTCGTATTCGTTCGAGCTGCGCGATCAGGCGGGCACGGTATTCGCGAGCGTCGATGTGGCAACCAAGGCCATCACCTACTATCGCTATTCGCCCTATGGCTATCGGAACGTCAAACCCAGCGCCGTGACGTGGCTGGGTTTCAAAGGCGAAGCCTTGAATTACGTCGGCTTCTACCATCTTGGGAACGGCTACCGACATTACGATCCGGAAGCTTGCCGCTTCCAGACACCGGACAACATGAGTCCATTCGATGTGGGCGGTTATGCGGCCTATGCCTATTGCGGCGGCGACCCCGTGAACTATCACGATCCGAGTGGGCATCAACCCGTGGCGCAATACAGCCGTCTGGACACGATGCCCGCCATGTACACGAAGGAGTTCCGTATCGTCGCAGGCGTTGTCGAAATATTGGCAGCGCCCTTCACTGCCGGTGCCTCCCTCGCGATGGCCATTGCCTTGACTGGCTTAGCCATCGTTTCCGGTGCGTTCAGCATTGCATCGACGCTGTTGGAGGACAGCGATCCGAAGCTGTCCGACATTCTGGGCTATCTTGGGATGGGGCTCGGCGTAGTCGCTCCCAATGCGCTGCAGTCGCGACTTATGAGCCGTGCGGCGAGGTTGGCGGCGCGCAGGAGTTCAGGTTTTGGCAGCAATGTTTTGCGTGGACGCGTCGCAGCACTGGCGAGTGAGTGCACGACCCGGATACGGCTCGGCAAGAACATATTGGCCCTGGACTCGATCTCCGACCCATTCCAGCTGCAGGCAGTCGGACCGCACCTGGAAAGGCTCGGCGTTTTCTCGCCCGGGTCTGCCGAGGATGCCTTCGACATGGGCGGCGCCCCGGTACCGGAGTACTTTTCGGCCAGCGTCATGCAAAGGGCTGGCATCTCCACTGAACAGATGTTCAATGTCAGCACAACGGGGCGCGGCGATGGAGATCTGATCGGCAGCGGAGGTTCCCCCAAGAACTACTACGAGTCCTCGACGAATGTGACGAACCACTTGCGATCCCAACCCGAGGCAGTCAGCTACCTCAAGGACATCCCCGCCCTTGCCAAGCTTCCCGCATTCGATGCTGCTGAAGTGTTCACCCGGCTGTCCCACCAATATGGCGTGGACGTTTCACGATCATTGAACCCCATGTCGCTTGAGCAGGCGATGAACATCTTGCGCAACGCCAACTACGTGTACAAGGATGTCGACGGCGGGTTCTGTCGCCCCACTCTGAGCACCACCGCCCCCGGTTTTGCCAAGGCCGGGATCAACAACCTACTTGACGGTATCGACTGGTGGCAAGGCGCACGCATGCTGCCGTGATTTTTCGGTGGCGTGGCGCCGTGTTTCAACGCTCGTCAGGCAATCAACGAAGGAGAAAGAAATGGCTCAAGGCAAAGTCAAATGGTTCGATAGCGGCAAGGGCTACGGCTATATCATCCTGGAGAATAGCGGTGAGGACGTCTTCTTTCACTTTTCCGCAGTGACGGACGGTGGTGAGGGAACGCTTTCACCAGACACGCCCGTCGAATTCGACGTGACGAAAAGTCCGAAGGGATTACAGGCGATGAACGTCAAAGCGCTTCGCTCGTCGTGACACCTGTCGGGTCGTGTCGAGCCGGGAGGGAGCGTCAGTGGCACGCTGTGTAGCGCCCACTGACGCTTCCGAAGCGGCACCCATTACTGAGTCTTCAGCAACCGTTGCGGGGTGAGCAGCGCTTCGCCATCGAGACGAGCGACACCGAGCAGACGCGCGGTGACATCGCCAGACGCTTCCGCATAGACCTTGACCTCAATACCGTCATGCGTCGACGCACAGGTGCGCAGCGATTGCGGACAACGCACCTCATCGAGACGTAACCGCTGACCGTGGTTGAAGCGCTTGGCCAGCGTGTCGTCGAGCCAGATCGTCGGGAGTGTCTTGAGCAACGCATCGACCGGCGCGAGTTTCTCCACGCGCTGCGCGTGATCGAGCGCGTTCAGATCTTCGAGCGTCACCGCGCCATCGAGCGTCAGCGGGCCGACCGCCGTGCGACGCAACGCGCGCAAATGCGCGCCACATCCCAACGCTTCGCCGATGTCTTCTGCCAACGTGCGCACGTAAGTGCCCTTGCTGCACGTCACCCGGAAGGTGAATTCGTTTTCGTCGGGCAATGCGCACGCCGTCATCTCCAGCAGATGGATGGTGACGTTGCGGGCTTCACGTTCGAGTGTCTGCCCTGCACGCGCATATTCATACAGCGGCTTGCCGTCGCGCTTGAGCGCGGAATACATCGGCGGGACCTGCGAAATCGGACCCGTGAAGCGCGGCAGTACGGCGCGAATCGCCGCTTCGTCCACCGTCACCGGACGCGTTTGCAGCACCTCCCCTTCCGCGTCTCCCGTCGTCGTCGTCTCGCCGAGACGCACGCGTGCCTCGTAGGTCTTGTCGGCTTCGAGCAAGTCCTGCGAGAACTTCGTCGCCTCGCCGAAACACAACGGCAGCAAGCCCGTCGCGAGCGGGTCGAGCGTGCCGGTATGACCGGCCTTCAATGCCTGAAGCAGACGTTTGGCCTTGATCAGGGCATCGTTGGACGACAGGCCCAGCGGCTTGTCGAGCAACAACACGCCGTCGAGCGGGAAACGAGGGAGTTTTTGGCGGGGTGCCTGCGAACGCGGGTCCGTCATGTGCGGGATTACGTGAGAAATTCTGGTGGGATGTTGCCAGGCCTGCGTCGCGCAGGCACAGGCATCGCAAGACTACCGGGCGCGCTTCGCGTTGGCCCGGTCGGTCCGGCAGGCGACATCGTCGACGAGCGGCTTATTTGCCTTCGTCCTTGTTGACGCTGCCATCGTCGCTGTCGACGTCGTCACCGTCTTCGCCCTCGGCCGCTTCCGAATCTTCCTTCGCGCGGGTAGCGTTGGCCGTGTCGATCAGACGCGACATCTCGATCGCACGCTCGATCGACTGATCGAAGTGGAAGTGCAACGTCGGCACCGTATGGATGTGCAACCGCTTGAACAGCAGATTGCGCAGATAGCCCGCCGCTTCGTTGAGCGCTTCGCCGGTCGCCTTCGGATCGCCGGTGAGCGTCGTGTAAAACACTTTCGCATGCGCGTAGTCGGGCGTCACTTCCACGCTTTGCAGCGTGACCAGACCAATGCGCGGGTCCTTCACTTCGCGCTGAATCAACTCCGAGAGATCCCGCTGGATCTGATCGTTGATGCGAAGGTTTCGACCGGGAACGCCACGTTTCTTTGCCATAACAAACTCGCTAGTAATGCAATGGCCCACGCCACCGGTTTCCCGGCTTGGTGGGCCATTCCACTTCTGTTGTGCAAATCGCGTTACAGCGAGCGCGCAACTTCCGTGATTTCAAACGCTTCCAGTTGGTCGCCTTCCGTAATGTCGTTGAAGTTCTTCACCGACAGACCGCACTCGAAGCCTGACTTGACTTCCTTGACGTCATCCTTGAAGCGCTTGAGCGAATCGAGTTCACCCGTGAAGATGACCACGTTGTCGCGCAGCACGCGCACGTGCGACGAACGCTTGACGAAGCCGTCGAGCACCATACAGCCGGCCACCGTACCGACCTTCGGCACCTTGAACGTCTGACGCACTTCGACCATACCCGTGATTTGTTCCTTCTTCTCCGGCGCCAGCATGCCCGACATTGCCGCCTTCACCTCATCCACTGCGTCATAGATGATGTTGTAGTAGCGAATGTCGATACCGTTCGACTCGGCCAGCTTGCGGGCCAGTGCATCGGCACGCGTGTTGAAGCCGATGATGACCGCCTTCGAAGCCGTTGCCAGGTTGACGTCGCTTTCGCTGATGCCGCCGACCGCAGCGTGCACGATCTGCACACGCACTTCCGGCGTCGAGAGCTTGTTGAGCGACTGAGCCAGTGCTTCCTGCGAACCCTGAACGTCTGCCTTGATGATGAGGGGCAGCGTCTTGACTTCGCCTTCGGCCATCTGCTCGAACATGTTCTCGAGCTTCGCGGCCTGTTGCTTGGCCAGCTTCACGTCACGGAACTTGCCCTGACGGAACAGCGCGATTTCACGTGCCTTGCGTTCGTCCTGCACCACCAGCACTTCTTCACCGGCGCCCGGCACTTCCGACAGACCCTGGATTTCCACCGGGATCGACGGACCTGCGTCCTTCGTGTTCTTGCCGGTCTCATCGAGCATGGCGCGAACGCGACCGTAAGCCTGACCTGCCAGCACCATGTCGCCGCGCTTGAGCGTGCCCGACTGCACCAGAATGGTCGCGACCGGGCCCTTACCCTTGTCCAGCTTCGCTTCGATCACGATACCCTTGGCCGGCGCATCCACCGGCGCCTTCAACTCCAGCACTTCGGCTTGCAGCAACACGTTCTCGAGCAGATCGTCGATCCCCGTACCCGTCTTGGCCGAAACCTCGACGAACGGCGAATCGCCACCGTACTCTTCCGGCACCACGCTCTCGGCCACGAGTTCCTGCTTCACGCGGTCCGGGTTCGCATCCGGCTTATCGATCTTGTTGATCGCCACCACGATCGGCACACCTGCCGACTTCGCGTGAGCAATCGCTTCCTTCGTCTGCGGCATCACACCGTCGTCCGCCGCGACCACGAGAATCACGATGTCCGTTGCCTGTGCACCGCGAGCACGCATGGCCGTAAAGGCCTCGTGACCCGGCGTGTCGAGGAACGTCACCGTACCGCGCGGCGTGTCGACGTGATATGCACCGATGTGCTGCGTAATGCCACCGGCTTCGCCCGACGCCACCTTGGCGCGACGGATGTAGTCCAGCAGCGAGGTCTTGCCGTGATCGACGTGACCCATCACCGTCACCACCGGCGGACGCGGCAGCGCTTCGGCTTCCGTCACGTCGTTGCCGAGGTCGAGCAGCGTTTCCGGATCGTCCAGCTTGGCGGCGATTGCGCGGTGGCCGAGTTCCTCCACCACGATCATCGCCGTTTCCTGATCGAGCACCTGGTTGATGGTCACCATCTGGCCCATCTTCATCATCAGCTTGATGACTTCAGCGGCCTTGACCGACATCTTGTGTGCCAGATCGGCAACACTGACCGTTTCCGGCACGTGCACGTCGCGCACCACCGGTTCGGTCGGTGCCTGGAATGCATTGCGATCGTCCTGCGAATGACGGTCGCCACGACGGCCGCCACGGCCACCGCCACGCCAGCCATCCGAACCGCCGCTCGCGTCGCCGCGGGTCTTCATGCCGCCACGCTTGTTACGGTTGTCCGTATCCTTCTGCCACGCGCCCGGCTTCTTGTCCTTCTTGTCCGCTGCGCCAGCCGTCGTCGACGCCGGTGCGGCGGCCGGCTTCTTGTCTGCCGGCTTGGCCGCGGCACCTTCCGGCTTGGCCGGCTTGTGCAGCGTGCCCTTGGCGGCGTCCGCCTTGGCCGGTGCGGCCGCAGCAGGCGCCGGCTCCGGTGCCTTGAGCACGCGGCGCGGGGCGTTCATCATTTCGCGAATGGCGCGCGCTTCGGCTTCCGCCGCCGCACGACGCTTGCGAATCGCTTCCTCTTCGGCACGGGCCTTGTCGGCAGCAGCGCTCGCCTTTTCAGCGGCAGCGCGGGCTTCTTCGCTGGCCTTGCGGGCTTGCTCGCGCTCAGCGTCAGCCTTGGCAGCCGCAGCCTTCTCTGCTTCTGCTGCCTTTTCGGCGTCGGCCTTGGCAACCTTGTCGGCTTCCTCGCGGGATTGCTGCGCCTGCTTTTCGGCGTCGGCGTCGGCCTTGGCTTCCGCCTTGGCCTTCTGCTCTTCGGCCGCCTTCGCAGCGGCAGCAACGCGCTCAGCTTCCTCACGCACACGGCGCTCGGCAGCTTCCTTCTCTTCGCGCTCGCGACGCTCGGCTTCTTCGCGTTCCAGTTGTTCCTGGCGACGCTTCAGCTCGGCCGCTTCTGCAGCCAGACGCTCCGCTTCGCGGCGTGCATCTTCTTCACGCAAACGAAGCGCCTCGTCTTCCGCAGCAGCGGCCGCGTTGTCCACGCCTTCGGCGACGTCGTCACGCTTGACGAAGGTGCGCTTCTTGCGCACTTCGACCTGGATCGTACGCGCCTTACCGGTCGCGTCGGCCTGCTTGATTTCCGAGGTCTGGCGACGCGTCAGAGTAATCTTCTTTTTGTCGCCGTCGCCAGCGCCGTGCGAACGGCGCAGGTGCTCCAGCAGACGGGCCTTGTCGGCTTCCGTCACGGAATCGTCGGCGCTGAGTTTGTCCACGCCGGCGGCTTTGAGTTGCTCCAGCAACACGCCGGCCGGCATTTTCAGTTCTTCAGCAAATTGGGCTACGTTGATGCTCGCCATTCAAACCTCTTCAAGCAAGGCCAGGCGCCTTGCGGTTAACTTCAAAGTTCACTGTTCCATATGCATGCCGGGGCAGGTCATCATTGGAACCAGTGCTCTCGCGCTTTCATGATCAGGGCCTTTGCGGCTTCCTCGTCGACGCCGGTCATCTCGGTCAGTTCGTCGACGGCCAGCTCGGCCAGATCATCGCGCGTCTGAATTTCATGCTCGGCCAGCTTGGCCAGCAACTCGGGCGTCATGCCGTCGAGGCTCTTCAGATCGAGCGCAACGCCCTCAACCTTCTCCTCGGTGGCAATTGCCTGTGTCAGCAGGGCGTCGCGTGCACGATTGCGCAGCTCATGGACCGTGTCCTCGTCGAACGCTTCGATTTCAAGCATTTCGTTCAGGGGCACGTAGGCGATCTCTTCCAGGCTCGAGAAACCTTCCTCGATCAGGATGTCCGCCACTTCTTCGTCCACATCGAGACGCTGCATGAACAACGTGCGCAGCGTGCCGCGCTCTTCGTTCTGCTTCTCGGCCGATTCGTCCGGCGTCATGATGTTGATCTGCCAGCCGGTCAGTTCCGACGCCAGACGCACGTTCTGACCGCTGCGACCGATCGCCACCGCCAGTTCGTTCTCGTCGACGACGACGTCCATGCTGTGCTTCTCTTCGTCCACGACGATCGACTGCACCGCCGCAGGCGCCAGCGCACCGATCACGAACTGCGCGGGGTCTTCCGACCACAGCACGATGTCCACGTTCTCACCGCCGAGTTCGTTACGCACAGCCTGCACGCGCGTGCCGCGAATGCCCACGCACGTGCCGATCGGATCGATACGCTTGTCGTAAGCCACCACGGCAATCTTGGCGCGCATGCCCGGGTCACGAGCCGCAGACTTGATCTCCAGCAGGCCCTGCTCGATTTCCGGCACTTCCATGCCGAACAACTCGATCAGGAATTCCGGCGCCGTGCGCGAGAGTTCGATCTGCGGGCCACGTGCAGTGCGGTCCACCTTCACGATGTACGCACGAACGCGGTCACCGATACGCAGGTTTTCCTTCGGGATGAGTTGATCGCGACGCAGCAGTGCTTCCACACGGCCGGACTCGACGATCAGGTTGCCCTTGTCGAGACGCTTGACCGTGCCGGTCATGATCTTCTCGCCGCGCTCCAGGAAGTCGGAGAGGATCTGCTCGCGCTCGGCATCGCGAATGCGTTGCAGAATCACTTGCTTGGCCGCCTGCGCGCCGATACGGCCGAATTCGACCGATTCCACCGCCTCTTCGACGAAGTCGCCGACTTCGAGAGACGGATCGTCTTCCTTGGCTTCGAACGACAGAATCTGCTTGTCCGGATCCTGCAGACCCGCTTCGTCCGGCACTACCAACCAGCGACGAAAGCTCTCGTGCTCGCCCGACTCGCGGTCGATGTGCACGCGAATGTCGACGTCTTCGCTGTAGCGCTTCTTCGTGGCCGAAGCCAATGCTGCTTCAAGCGCGCCGAACACGACATCCTTGTCGACGTTCTTTTCGCGCGCGAGCGCATCGACCAACAGCAATACTTCGCGACTCATCGTTTGCGACTCCTAAAATCAATCTGCGGCACAAGGCGCGCACGGTCAATATCCGCGAGGGTGAATTCGAGCAGCGCCGGGCCGCCCTTGCCTTCGAACTCAAGGCTCAAGTTTTCGCCTTGCGTTGCCTGCAAAATGCCGCGGAACTGCTTGCGGCCTTCGAGCGGCACACGCAACGTGAGACTTATTTCGACGCCGGCAAAACGCTCGAAGTCACGCAGCTTGCGCAGCGGACGGTCCAGCCCCGGCGACGACACTTCAAGTCGGTCGTAATTGACGTTCTCGACCATCAGGACGTGCGAGAGCTGACGGCTCACCGTCTCGCAGTCATCGATAGAGATGCCTTCCGGCTTATCGATATATACGCGCAGCAGTCCGCCGCCCGCGCGCTCAAGATCGACCAGCTCGTAACCCAGGCCTTCGACCGTGGTCTCGATCAGTTCTGGCAATTGCAACTTTGCTCACCCTAGAAAAACTCGCGCGCATCAGCAGCGCCCGACATGTCTGCGCGCCCCGCATGGGACGTCGCACGATACCTGCCTCGACCGTCCGGGCCGGTGTGCCTGAGTCGACACACCCACTCCCCGACGTGGCGGCATCGGCCGCGCTAAACGCTCGCGGCAAAAAAAAAATGGGCGAAACGCCCATTTCTTACAGCCTCATTGCGCATGAGGTGCGCATCGCAGCAGAACGCCCGACACGCAAACCAGCTTATTCTTTGATTTTATATGGTTTTGGGCCGATTTGCAACGCTTGACGCCCGAAATGCCCGAGGAACAGGCCACAGTGTCACATTGCCGCAATGCAAGATCGGCGCCCTTCAGCGCGACCGGTTGCCGCCGCGATTGCCACGGTTGCCCTGGCCTCCGCCGCCGCCCGTCCGGTTGCCGCCACGGCTGCGATTGCCGTTGGCGTTGCCGCCGCCATAGCCACCGTTTCCTCCATTACCGCCGTTGCCGCTGCCGTTACCGCTGCGCGACTGCCCGCCGAAGCCACCCGCGCTGTTGCCACCGCCGAAGCGGCGACCTTCGCCGCGCGGCGAAGACGTCTGCCCCGGATAGCCACCGCTCGGACCGACAAACGCGGTCAACGGATTGGCGCGCGGGCGACGCGACTGCCCCGGCTCACGAGCAAAGACGCCCAGCGCCGTTTGCATCGGATCGGGCTGACGGCGTGGCTCCTTCGCGGCGCCGGGCTTTCCGCCGCGGCCACCGTTTGCACCATTGCGCGCGCCCTTTTCGTCCGAGGCTGCCCCGGGCATCTTCATACCGACGGCGGCGAACAGCGAACGCACCTGCGCTTCGTCCATCTCTTCATAGCGACCGCGCTTGAGACCGCGAGGCAACGTCAACGGGCCGTAACGCGTACGGATCAGCCGGCTCACCATCAACCCGGCCGCATCGAACATACGACGCACTTCGCGGTTGCGCCCTTCGGCCAGCGCGACGTGATACCAGTGGTTCGAGCCTTCGCCGCCGCCATCTTTCAGGCGCAGAAAGTTGGCTTCACCGTCGTCCAGCTTGATGCCGTGCAACAGTTGCTGACGCGACGCTTCGTTCAGTTGCCCCACGGTGCGCACGGCGTATTCACGCTCGATTTCGTAACGCGGGTGCATGAAACGGTTGGCCAGATCGCCCGACGTCGTCAGGATCAGCAGACCTTCCGTATTGAAGTCCAGACGCCCGACCGCGAGCCACTTGGCTGTCTTCATCGGCGGCAGACGGTCGAACACCGAGGTGCGGCCTTCCGGATCGGCATGGCTGACGATTTCGCCAGCAGGCTTGTGATACAGCAGCACGCGCGGCGGCTTGCTGGTGATACGACGCTTGACGAGCTTGCCGTTGATGCGGACCTGGTCGGTCGGCAAAATGCGCTGCCCGATGTGCGCCGGCTCTGAATTCACCGACACGCGACCGGCGAGAATCAGCTCCTCCATCTCGCGACGCGAGCCCATACCGGCCTCGGCCAACACCTTGTGCAGCTTCGGCGCTTCGTCGTCGGGCGAGAGCACGCGACGATCGGCCGGACGGCGACCGCGCTTGGCGGCTGCGTTGTCGCCCTCGGCGTCATCACCATCGAAACCGCCGGACGTCACGAAGGCGAACAGATCGCTGTCGCCAGCATGGCCTGCACCGCCCTTACCACCTGCACCGCTGCGCGGCCCGCCCGCCGAGCCCTTGCGGCCACGGCCCTGCGTCTTGCTTGCGGCACCCTGGCCGCCCTGGCCACCTTGAGCACCTTGACTTTGAGCCCCCTGAGCGCCGCGCTTCTGACGGCCACCCGCCGCTACACCGCCAGCCTGTGCCGGTTGCGTAGCTTGCTGGGCGTCGTCACGCCTGCCGCCACGCGGCTTGCGCGTGTTGGCGCGGCCTCGCGTCTGCGCAGCAGACGGCGTACCTTCAGCGCCGGACGCCGGGCCTTGCTGAGCCTCGGGAGAGGGTTGGCCTGACGTGGCGTCCGAACCGGCGAATTCGCCGGCATCGTCGCCTTCGCGCTTGGCTTGCTGAGCCGCACGGCGGCGAGCGATCAGACTGCGCGGGCCACGGCGCAAACCACGGCGCGCCTTTTCATCGCCACCCTCGCCTTCCGGCGAACGCGCTTCGGCACCGGCATCGCGTGCGTGCAGGTCCTGGGATTCTTCGTTTTGTTTCAACACAACCTCATTGGAAAACGGGATCGTCGTGGGCAGGCTTGGGTCGCTGTCCTGATCCGTGTTCGCACCATGAATGCGCGGCAAAAGCCTGCCGCGACTTCGTTCTTATCGCTAAACGGCCCTGAAGGTATGCGCGGCGCAGAGCGCCGCCGCCTCAGGTACCGGTGACGAGATTCTTGTCGTCCCCGTCGTTCTCGTCGTCTATCGCACCGGGCATGGGCTGCCCGGCGGCGGCTTCGTTCGCTGCCGGGTCGACAGCGTGCGGGGAAACCTCTTGCGCCAACGACGCCGCGGGATCTTCCGCCTGCGTCGCACCTTCTTGCGCGCCTTCTTCTATATCGACGCTCTGCACATCTTGCGGCGAATCGTCGCCGACAGGAACCGCAGATTCCGATACTTCGGAAAATTCCTCGTGTTGCGCATCAGATGCCAATACCGATCCGCTGTCGATGTCGTCGTCGCCCGGCACTTCGGCAGTCCCGGCATCAAGGGCGGCCAACGACGTATCGTCCTTCCCGTCTGCCCCGTCTGCCCTTTTGCCAGCCGCCTCATCGGCATCGTCCTGCTCACTGACGTGTGCTGCGTCCGCGAGTTCCGCCACATCGGACGAAATCTCTGCCGATGTATCGACGTCGAGCACCGCGACATCGGCAGGTGCCTGCGCTTCGCCTTCGGCCATCATGGCGTCGAGTAGTGCCTCATCCGACAGCGCCTCGTCGCCGACCGCTGGCGGGCGCTGACCTTCCGGCACCCCCTGTGCGAGCGGCAGATCGTCGGCACGCGTTTGCGCCAGACGGGCCAGCGCCTCGGCATCGGCCACCGGCGCGTCGTCCGTGGCTTCCGCCTCGCCTTCTTCGCCCTCGGCACGCTCACCGAATTCGATGTTCTGTTGCGCCAGCAGATCGATCTGCGCCTGCGCGGCCGGGTCTTCCAACGGCGGCAACGCATCGAGCGCACGCAGGCCGAGGTCGTCCAGGAAGTCCTTGGTCGTCGCATACAGACCGGGGCGTCCCGGCACGTCGCGATGTCCGATCACTTCGATCCAGCCACGATCTTCGAGCTGCTTGATGATCTGCGTATTGACCGTCACGCCGCGAATCTCTTCGATATCGCCGCGCGTAACCGGTTGCCGGTAAGCAATGATCGCCAGCGTCTCCATCACAGCGCGCGAGTACTTCGGCGGCTTCTCCGGATTGAGGCGGTCAAGGTATTCACGCATGCGCGGACGGCTTTGGAAACGCCAGCCGGTGGCCAGCGCCACCAATTCCACACCTCGGCCGTCCCATTGCACGCGGATTTCCTCGAGCAGCGCGCGCACCGTGTCACCGGACACGGCGTCATTGAAGAGCTTACGCAGATCGCCGACCTTGAGCGGCTCCTGCGCGCAAATCAACGCGGTCTCGAGGACGAGTTTCGCCTCTTGGGTATTCATGTGCGACTAAGCAGACCGGGGGCTTGGCAACCCGGTATCAGGAATAAATGGATGCTTGGAACCAGAAAACGGTCGTCGATGGAAGACTACCGTTTCGCATAAGCGCGCGCCCTATTGTGTTCGGTCGTAGTGACGGCGGCGCGACCAGAATGCTTCGAAACGACCTGCCGGGAAAACGCCCAAGCCGATAGTGCGGCAAGACGGACGTCCGGTATGTGCGCAATTATTACTGAAACATCCACGCCCGTAAAGCGTCGTCACAAACCTTGGCGTGCCGAGCGCCGAAACGACGGGTCGACGCCTCATGGTAAACTCGCAAAATAACTTCAGGGGCCTCCATGACCACCGACATCGGTCGCACTCCCGGCAACCCCATTCCGGTTGCCCAGCCTCGTTGTTCCACGTGCTCGCTGGGGCAGTTCTGCCTGCCCGTCGGCATCCCTGAGCCGGAGCTGGAACGACTGGACGCACTCGTGAGCGAACGCCGCCGCCTCAAGAAGGGCGAAGTGCTCTATCACGCCAACGATGACCTCACCGCCGTCTACGGCATTCGTTTCGGGTCGCTCAAAAGCTGCGTCACCGCCCCCGACGGCCGTGAGCAGGTCGTCGGCTTCCACCTTCAGGGTGAGCTGATCGGCCTCGATGCCGTGGCCGACAACCATCACCCGAGCACCGCCGTGGCGCTCGAAGACAGCGAACTGTGCATCGCGCGCTTCGGCGAGCTTGAGACGCTTTCGCGTCAGGTACCGTCGTTGCAACGCCAGTTGCATCGTCTGATGAGCCAGGAAATCCGCAACGAGCACCAGCAACTGCTCGCCCTGGGGACGATGCGCGCCGAGGAGCGCCTGGCCGTCTTCCTGCTCAATCTCTCCGAGCGCCTGTCTGCGCGGGGTTACGCTGCCAACGAGTTCGTGCTGCGCATGAGCCGTGAGGAAATCGGCAGCTTCCTGGGCCTCAAACTGGAGACGGTCAGCCGCCTGTTCTCGCGTTTCGCACAGAATGGGATGATCGAAATCCGTCAACGCCACGTCAAGATCATAGACGGTGTTGCCCTGCGCGAACTCGCCGGCGTCGGCGTGCATCACTGCTGATGCGGCTGCCGGGGGCGCGGAGCGCCCCCGCTCACACGCCCCCGCGCCGACTCGCTCGCACTTCCCCACAGAACCCTGCCGCTGCCCACCGCGACTCTCTCGCGTTGCCGATCAGTCGCCAATCCGCGACTAACCCGTTACCGATACGCTAACGGCCTGACCATCCCGGCGCTTTGCGCCAGATCAAAAGGACCGATGTTCGACAAGCCTCGGCAAACGCTCCATAATCGGCGCGTTCGCCGCCCCGACTGTGGGTCGAGGGCGACCACGCTTACGACACGCATGCGACACGCGTTTGTCTCCGACGGAGGACGCCGTTATGCCCGCTGCCATATTTCTGAGTCCGGAAGACGCCGAACACGCCTTCTACGAAGCGCTGCGCGCCGGTGATACGGACTTGCTGATGGAGGTCTGGTCCGAAGACGAGGAAGTGGTATGCATTCACCCTGCGGGGCCACGGCACGTCGGCCCGGCGGCGGTCAGAGCGAGCTGGCATGAGGTCCTCGCCAAGGGCGGCATGCAGGTCATCGCGAATCAACTTCAAGTAGCCCACAACCCGTTGTGCGCCGTTCACAATGTCCTTGAGCAGATTCAGGTCGAGCGGCAGCCGGAAGCGCGCTTCGCTTTCGTGCTCGCCACGAACGTCTATCTGAAAGAAGCCGACGGCTGGCGTCTGGTGCTGCATCACGCCAGCCCGGCCATCGGCCACGAGGACACCGGCTCGCAGTTGCCGAGGAAGCACCGTCTGCATTGAGCAAGTACGTGCAGCCCTGAACGCCGCTCGCACTTTCCCGCTTTCGCTCACTCGTTCACTGGCTCGTGCGCCCTCTCGCTGTTACCCGCGCCGCACAGCGTTCCGGGCCAACGTTGCGCCGAGCCTCCTGACGCGTCCTATTCGTCGCGCCCGACGGCTTTCGTCGGCCACTGCGCCTCCCAGTACGGCACCGGGCCGAAGCGCGCCTGCAGAAACTCGATCATCGCCTGCGTCTTGGGCGGCACGAACACCCGGCTCGGATAGACGGCCCAGATGGCGACCTCCTCCGCGAGCGGATACGCCGGTAATACCGGCACGAGTTCTCCCCGCTGCAAGTAAGCCGCGACGTCCCACGTCGACTTCAGCGCAATGCCTAACCCCGCCAGCACCGCGTCACGCAGCACCTCACCGTTATCCGACACCAGTCGCCCGGATACGCGCACGCTCATCGGGCCGCCCGGGGTCACAAAGCGCCAGTCGCGCTGGTCGCCGAGCGTCAGGCACTCATGCTGCGCGAGATCGCCGGGATGCTTCGGCGCGCCATGCGCCGCGAGATACGCGGGCGACGCACACAGCGTGCGCCGATTGGCCGCGAGCTTCCGGGCGATCAGGGTGGAATCGCGCAATGCCCCGACCCGAATCGCCATGTCGACGCCCTCTTCCAGCAGATCGACGACACGGTCCGTCAACCGGAAATCCAGCGAAATACCGGGATAGCGGGCGAGAAACTCGGGCAATGTGGGCGAAATATGCTGACGTGCGAACGACGACGAACACGACACCCGCAACAGGCCCTGCGGCGCGGCGAACCCCTGCCCGACGCTCGCCAGCGCCTGCGCCTCCGCCGCGAGCAACGTCTGCGCCTGCGTGAGGAACACCTCTCCCTCCTGCGTCAACGCCACGCGCCGTGTCGTACGGTGCAACAGCCGGGCCCCCAGCACGCCTTCGAGTTGCACGAGCCGTGTGCTTGCCGTCGCCGGGGACAGCCCCCGCTCGCGCCCCGCCGCCGACACATTGCCCAGCGCGGCGACCCGAACGAACAACGCTACGGTATCGAGGTCCAATGCCATTTGATGGATTTCCCAAAAAATCTTTTCCGCATTATCCGAATTATCAAAGCAATCGACTAGCCGTAGTCTTTCGCTATCGCATCCGGTGCGCCGCCAAAACACCCCACGCAGGCGTTGCACCCCACTTTCAGGAGAAAACGATGAAAGCCATTGCACTGACCCGATATCTGCCGATCGACGACCCGAAGTCGCTCGAAGACGTTGAACTGCCCACGCCGACCCCGGCCGGGCGCGATCTGCTGATCAAAGTCGAAGCTATTTCCGTGAATCCGGTCGACACCAAGGTGCGCGCCCCGAAGGACAAGGTCGAAGCAAGTCCGCGCGTGCTCGGCTGGGACGCCGCAGGCACCGTCGCGGCCGTCGGCCCCGACGTCACGCTCTTCAAGGTGGGCGACCCCGTGTACTACGCGGGTAGCATCACGCGCCCCGGTGCGAACAGCGAGTTCCATCTGGTGGACGAACGGATCACCGGCCATATGCCCGTGTCGCTTGACTTCGCGAACGCCGCTGCCCTGCCGCTCACGACGATCACGGCGTGGGAAGCCCTGTTCGACCGCCTCGGCGTGGCCCCCGATGGCGGCGATGAAGGCAAGTCGATCCTGATCGTCGGCGGCGCAGGCGGCGTGGGGTCCATCGCGATTCAGCTCGCGCGACGTCTGGCCAAGCTCACCGTCGTCGCCACGGCCTCGCGTCCGGAGTCGGCTGACTGGTGCCGTCAGCTCGGCGCGCAACACGTCATCGACCACTATCAGGACATGCCGACGCAGCTCAAAGCGATCGGCCTGCCGCAAGTCGAGTTCGTACTGTGCCTGAACGACACCGACACGCACTTCCCGGCGATGGCCGAAGCCGTCGCACCGCAAGGAAAGATCTGCTCGATTGTGGAGAACGCCGGGCCGCTGGAAATCGGTTTGCTCAAGAGCAAGAGCGCCACGTTCGTCTGGGAGTTCATGTTCACGCGCGCCATGTACGAGACGCCGGACATGATTGCGCAGCACAAGCTGCTGACCGAAGTGGCCCGTCTGGTGGACGCAGGCACGCTGCGCACGACGGTCGGTCAGGTCATTGGCCCGATCAACGCCACGAATCTGCGTCGCGCCCACGCGCAACTCGAAGGCGGACGCACCATCGGCAAGCTGGTGCTCGCCGGATTCTGACGCGAGCGCCGGGCGTCAGGTCACGCGACGGACCGCGCAGCTTCCGCGCCTGCCCCTTCCCGTCGCGACACCCCGCAAACGAAAACGGCGCTTGCCCGCGAAGGCAAGCGCCGTTTTGGCGTTTATGAGACGCTTTTCCTACGTCGGTCAGACGGCCTCAGCGCACGCCATCACTCTGCTGGCGGCACCGTGCCCTCCGGCAACGCCACTGCCTCGGCGGGGTGGACGATCTCGCCACCGAGCGCCTCCACGCCGGCGATCAGACGCTCGAAAGCCGCACCGACCAGCGACGGATCGCCCTTCACCCCGAGATCGATGTGGCGACGCGCATAGACCGCGCCGCGCTCGGCATCGCCCACGCTCGGCAGGCTGAACACCTTGATGCCGTCGTACTCGGCCTCGATGGCTTCCATGAGCGGCGTGAGCGTCGATTCGGCCAGACCGAAGACCAGCACCGAACGCTCGGTGTGTTTCGTCAGATGATGCAGATCAGCGTAGTACGTGTCGAGCGCCCATGCCATCATCGGCCACGCCATCACCGGAAACCCGGGCATGAAGTGGTGTTGCTCGACGGAGAACCCCGGAATCTTGTTATACGGATTGGGCAGCACGCGCGCGCCGACCGGAAATTCGCCCATCTTCAGACGATGGCGATTGTCGGCCTGCGTCATGTCTGCGCGGCCGTCCGGGCTCGTGTCGGCGATGCGCTCCATGATCAGCGCCTCGGCTTCCGGCGTGAGCACCAGCGGCACATTGAGCGCCGCCGCGGCGCATTGGCGCGTGTGATCGTCCGGCGTGGCGCCGATGCCGCCCGTCACGAAGACGATGTCGTCGCTCGCGAACGTACGGCGCAGCGTGGCGGTGATACGCGCCGGATCGTCGCCCACATACTCCGCCCAGCCGAGCTGCATGCCGCGCTCGGCAAGCAATTCGATGAACTTGGGCAGATGCTTGTCGTGACGGCGTCCCGAGAGAATCTCGTCGCCGATGATGATGATGCCGACCGCCATGATGCTTCCTTTTCTCTTGTCGTCAGACCGTGGGCGCCCCGGGTGCCCCGGGTGATATTGCGGCGCTGCCCGGCGGCAGCGCGCAGTGTGACGATTGTGCCACTTTCAGGGAGAACCGTTCGGCGAACCCGACGACTCGGAGGGCCCCGGCAGCAGCGGCGGCAAATCCTCGCTCTCCGGCTGCGGCACACCCGCCTCGGGCAGCACCGTCGCGGCGAAGGTCGGCTCCCGATGCGCGTCCTCGGCGCGCATGCGCGACAGCGCGCGCAGGCAATAGTGGGCGAACCACAGCGCGGAGAACACGAAGATCACCACGTACAGCCAGATCGCGAGCAGCGCAATGACCGGGAACAGCACGATCATGACGACGGACGAGACCCACAGCAGGGTCGGCAACGAGCCGAGCAATCCGGTCGCCACCCCGATCACAAGCAATGGCAGCCGCTTCTCGCGAACCAGTCGACGGCGCTCCTCCGGACTCGCGTGATACGCCAGCGCGTCGTACGTCATCACGCGGTACGTCAGCCAGCCCCACAGCAGTGGCGGCACGATGGCGAAGAACGGCGGCACGAGCCACAGCGGCAGCGTAACGAGGGCCGCAATCAGAAACACGAGCGTCGCGCCGAGCGATTGCCCGAGGCTGCCCCAGAACGAGCCGCCCTGACGCGCCTCGAGATGAATGAAATGCCGCCGCGAGAGATGGCGTAACACCGCGGGCATCGACCACCCCGCAATGAGCAGCAATGCGGTGACGACAATCAGCGGGACGAGCAGCGCCACGAGAATGAACGGTGCGAGCGCCATGCGCACGCTGTCGACGCCGAAATAGCCGAAAAACCGGTAAATCCACTGCGTGAATTCCCACTGTTCGAGCCAGACGCGAAGGAAATCGGTGAACGGTTCCCATCCGAACCAGATCACAGCGCCCCAGAGAAGACCGGAGACGATGAAGGGCATTGCGGTGAGCCACAGCATGCGGGGATGCAGCAGACTCACGAGCGCGCGGCCAAGCGCGCGAAGTATATCGTTCATGCAGGTGCGGTACGACCGGTCCGGGTGTCTGCGCGACGCCCGGACGGTCAGGCCTTGGAAAGTAAGGCCTCGATGTTACAGCACCGGCGCGCGGTCGTAGAAATAGATCCCGTGAGGGGAGCGACCGACCGGAATGGTGTTGATCAGCTTGCGCGACGCCAGATCGATGATGCCGACCTTGCGCGCCCAGCGGAACGTCACCCACAGTTGCTTCTTGTCGGCGGTCAGTTCCATGTCGTCCGGTCCCGGCAGCAGCCCGGTGATGTTGCCGACGTTGGTCAGCGCGTCCTGATCGATGATGCTGATCGTGCTCGACACGCGGTTCGAGATCAGCACGTGCTTGCCGTCGGCGAGCGACCGGAAGTTGTGCGCGCCCTTGCCCGTCGGAATCGTCTTCACGACCTTCTGGTTGCGCCAGTCGACCACGGCGGCGTAGTCCGCACCGGTCATGCCAACGAGCAGGTACTTGTCGTTCGGCGTGAGCCACACACCGGCCGGACTGTCGCCGACCTTCATCTTCCAGATCACCTTCTGGGTCGCCAGATCGATGGCGGCGACTTCGTTCGATTCCTGCAACGAAATGAAGACGAGCTTGCTGTCCTGCGTGAACACCAGGTGGCTCGGCATCTTCTTGATGGGAATGCGCTGCGCCACGCTCAGGTTCTTGCCGTCGAAGCGATAGACGTCCACGCGGTCCAGACGCAACGCGTTCGCCACGAACCACTTCTTGTCCGGCGAGAAGCCGATCTGATACGGATCTTCGATGTTCTCGATCTTGCGCTGAATCTGCCCCGTCTTCGGATCGAGGAAGACGAGATTGTTGCCAACCGAGTTGGCGACGATGAGCGACTGGTTGTCCGGCGTGGCCATCAGGTGATGCGGCTCTTTGCCGACCGGAAACGTCTGAATGACCTTCTGCGTGGCCTTGTCGATCAGGCTGACGCTCGCGTCGGCCGAATTGAGCACGACCACGACGCTGTCGGGCGTCGGCGTTGCAGCCCGCACGGGGCCGACCAGCGCCGCCAGACCGAAGGAAGCCGCCAGACTGGCGGCGATCAGAAGTTTGCGCATTACGGAGTCTCTCGAAAATCGCTCGGAAAAAGTCCCGCTATTGTAGGCCGGGAACGCTCTGCCAACCCGCATCCTGCGGACTTTTTTGATCAGACGAAACACAATTCCAACACTTCATGACACAACGCAAACTACCGCAAAACTCAGAGACGAATCGGATACAAAAATAGCGTCCGGCAAGACTGCCGGACGCCATCGAACGACTCGTCACACCGCCCTTAGCGCTGCAACGCCTCCCAGACCTTGTGCAGACGTTTGACCGACACCGGCATGGGCGTGCGCAACTCCTGCGCGAAGAGCGACACCCGCAGCTCTTCGAGCAGCCAGCGGAACTCGTCGAGCCGCGCGTCGTGCGAGTCACGACGTTGCGACGTCGCCCGTTGCCAGTTCTGAAGCAGCGGCCCAAGTTCGCTCATGGCGCGGGCGTCGCGCGCCGGATCGGCCTTGAGCTTGTCGATGCGCCCCGCCATCGCCTTCAGATAACGCGGGAAGTGCGCCAACTGTGCATACGGCGTGTCGATGAGAAAACGCTTGCCGATCAGACGTTGCAGCTGCGCTGTCATATCGGCGTGCGCTTGCGCGAACGGCTTGGCCTGCGTCAGTTTCTTCTGGAGCGCGGCGTACTCGGTAAGGATCTGCCCCGCGAGCCGGGCGATTTCCTGGGCGAGCAACGTCAGACGACCCCGCCCTTCGTCCTTGCGCGCGACGAACGACGCGTTATCGCCCGGCCAAGGCAGTTGCAGGCACGCCCGCTCGAGCGACAGATCGACGATCTGGTCGCGCAGTTCTTCCTGCGTACCGAGCCCCATGTACTGCATCGCCATCTGCTGCAAGCCGGGGATGTTTTTCTCGAGATACTTCACCTGCTCGCGCAACTGAATGGCGAACAGACGTCGCAGCCCGGCGCGATGCTGGCGTTGTGCCTCGTCCGGATCGTCGAACACTTCGAGATCGCAATGATCGCCACGGTCGACCAGCGCCGGGTAGCCGAACAGCGTCTGCCCGCCCCGACGAATCTCCAGCATCTCCGGCAACTCGCCGAAGCTCCAGGTCGTGAGATTGTCGTAGCGCCCGGGTTCGACGGCGGCGGCCGGTGCAGCACCTGGCACCGGCGATTTGCCACCGACCTTGCCGGTCTTGCCCGCATCGGACACCTGCCCGCCCTTCGACACCCCGCCCGCTTGCGGCTCGGCGGCGACGCTGCCCGTGGGCGTCGCGCCGCTCCTGGCTGCGATTTGCTGAAACGTGCGCTGCGCCTGCTGTCCGAGTTCGGCTCGCAGTTGCGCCAGATTGCGTCCCATGCCGAGCTGACGGCCGTGCTCGTCGATCACCTTGAAGTTCATCGACAAGTGCGCCGGGAGCATTTCAAGCTTGAAGTCGCTCGACTTGAGCATGACGCCGGTCAGCTCGCGCGCGTCGGCCATCAGCGCATCGAGCAGCGCCCCCTGACCGAACGTCGCCCGGTCGAGGAAGCCCGCCGCGTACTCCGGCAACGGTACGAAGTGCCGACGCAGCTTCTGCGGCAGCGACTTCATCAGCAGATGCGCCTTCTCCTTGAGCATGCCCGGCACGAGCCACTCGCAGCGGCGCGCATCGACCTGATTGAGCGCGTAGAGCGGCACGGCGAGCGTCACGCCGTCACGCGGCGAGCCGGGCTCGAAGTGGTACGTGAGCGCCATTTCAACGCCCGCGATGACGGTCTTCTTCGGGAACAGGTCGGTCGTGACCCCCGCAGCCTCGTGGCGCATGAGATCGTCGCGCACGAGGTAGAGCAGCCTGGGCGAACCCTTGGCCGTCTCCCGATACCAATGCTCGAAGCTCGCGCCGTCGTACAAGTCGGCGGGCACGTGAGCGTCGTAGAACGCGTAGATCAGTTCGTCGTCGACGAGTACGTCCTGCCGACGCGACTTGTGTTCGAGCTGCTCGATATCCGCGATGAGCTTGCGGTTGTGGGCGAAGAACGGGAGTTTCGTCTCCCATTCGCCTTCCACCAGCGCGCTTCGCAGGAAGATTTCCCGCGCGCGACGCGGATCGCGTGGACCGAAGTTCATGCGTCGGCGCGCGTAAATCGTCAGGCCGTACAACGTGCCGCGCTCATAGGCGGTGACCTGCGCGGGCTTCTTCTCCCAGTGTGCGTCGGACAGCGACGTTTTCACCAGATGCTTGCCCACGCGCTCGATCCACTCGGGCTCGATGCGGGCAATGCAGCGCGCGTAGAGACGACTCGTCTCCACCAGTTCACCCGCCATCACCCACCGTCCGGCCTTCTTCACCAGCGACGAACCCGGCCAGATGTGGAACTTGATGCCGTGCGCGCCGAGGAAATGCGGATCGTCGTCGGCCTTGCAGCCGATGTTGCCGAGCAGACCTGCGAGCAGCGCCAGATGCACCTGCTCATAGGTCGCTTCCGATTCGTTCAGACGCCAGCCCTGCTCGCGCACCACGGTGAGCAACTGGCTATGGACGTCGCGCCATTCGCGCAGACGCAACTGCGACAGGAAGTTCTCCCGGCAGGCTTGCGCCAGCAGCCGGTTGGACTTCTTGTGCGCAATGGCCTCTTCGAACCACTTCCAGATCTTGATCCACGACAGGAATTCGGACTTTTCGTCGGCGAACTTCTTGTGCGCGTTGTCGGCGGCGTCCTGCGCTTCGATGGGGCGCTCGCGCGGATCCTGCACCGCCAGACCGCTGGCGATGATCAGCACCTCGCGCAGCGACTGCTGATCGCGCGCGGCAAGGATCATGCGCCCCACGCGCGGGTCGAGCGGCAAACGCGCCAGTTCGCGCCCGAGCGGCGTCAACTGATTGGTGTCGTCGACGGCGCCCAGCTCGCCCAGCAGTTGGTAGCCGTCGGCAATGGCGCGCCCCGGCGGCGGTTCGATGAACGGGAATTCCTCGACCTTGGCCAGTCGCAGCGACTGCATGCGCAGAATGACGGCAGCCAGCGACGAGCGCAGGATTTCCGGGTCGGTGAAGCGCGCGCGCGACTGGAAGTCGGTTTCGTCGTAGAGACGAATGCAGATACCGTCGGCGACACGACCGCATCGTCCGGCCCGCTGGTTGGCCGCCGCCTGCGAGATCGACTCGATCTGCAGTTGCTCGACCTTGTTGCGGTACGAGTAGCGCTTCACGCGCGCCGTACCGGCATCGACTACATAACGGATGCCGGGCACGGTCAGCGACGTTTCCGCAACGTTGGTCGCGAGCACGATGCGTCGCGCGTTGGACGGCTTGAACACGCGTTCCTGATCGGCCGCGGACAGGCGCGCGAACAGCGGCAGGATTTCGGTGTGCGGCGGATGGTGCTTGCGCAGCGACTCGGCCGCTTCGCGAATCTCGCGCTCGCCGGGCAGGAAGACGAGCACGTCGCCCGAGCCCTCGCGGCAAAGCTCGTCGACCGCGTCGACGATGCCGTCCATCAGATCGCGCTCACGGTCCCGCGCGCTGGCACGGCTGCCCTCACGGCCTTCGGCATTGGCAATGCGCGCATCGTCCTGAATCGGGCGGTAACGCACTTCCACCGGATACAGACGTCCACTCACTTCGATGACCGGTGCGGGACGCAGCGTCTCGCCCTCGCCCGTGCCGAAGTGCCGGGCAAAGCGGTCCGCGTCAATGGTCGCCGAGGTAATGATGACCTTCAGATCCGGGCGACGCGGCAGCAGTTGCTTGAGGTAGCCGAGCAGGAAGTCGATGTTCAGACTGCGTTCGTGCGCCTCGTCGATGATGAGGGTGTCGTACGCACGCAACAGCGGGTCGGTCTGCGTCTCCGCGAGCAGAATCCCGTCCGTCATCAATTTGACGGATGCGCCATTGGAGAGCGTGTCGTTGAACCGCACCTTGAAGCCGACGATTTCGCCCAGCGGCGTGTTCAATTCGTCGGCAATGCGACGCGCGGTGGCCGACGCGGCAATCCGTCGCGGCTGGGTATGACCGATGAGGCCAGTGCCGCCTGCGCCCAGACCGCGCCCGAGTTCGAGGCAGATCTTGGGCAACTGGGTCGTTTTCCCCGAGCCGGTTTCGCCGCTGACGATCACGACCTGATGGCCAGCGATGGCGCGCGCGATTTCCTCGCGTCGGCCGGAGACCGGCAGCGCTTCGGGAAACTGGATCTCGGGCACGCGGTTGGCGGCGGCCTGACGGGCTGCGAGCCGCTCGGCTTCACGCGCCGCGCGCTCTGGTGGCGACACGCGCGGCCCGGCCGTTTTGCCCGAATTTTTGGGGTTATGAGTTTGCGTGGTGCCCGTTGTTTGGGCACGCGTCTGCCCCGGCGCCGTCACTTTCGGCTTCGGGGGCTTAGATTGTCGATTTCGTTCATCACTTGCCATGGGCGCGCATTATATAATCTGCGCATGTTTGCGCACGTACACCCATGCTGACCGAACCCGACCCCGCCCTCCAAGACGAAGAGACCGCCCATCAAGCCCAGTTCGTGGACTGGCTGCGCTCGGTCGCTCCTTATATCCATGCCTTCCGTGACAAGACCTTTGTGGTCGCCTTTGGCGGCGAACTGGTCGCGGCCGGTGGACTCGACTCCCTGATTCAGGACGTCGCGCTGCTGTGCGCCATGGGCATGCACATCGTGCTGGTGCACGGCTCGCGACCCCAGGTCGAGGAGCAGATGCGCTTGCGACATATCGAATCGCACTTCGCTCAGCAGTTGCGCATCACGGATGCCGCCGCGCTCGAGGCCGTGAAGGAAGCGGCTGGCGAACTGCGTCTGGATATCGAGGCATCGATCAGCCAGGGGCTGCCGAACACGCCGATGGGCAACGCGCGCATCAGCGTCGTATCGGGCAACTTCGTGACCGGTCGCCCGGTCGGCATCGTCGACGGTGTGGACTTCCAGCACACGGGCGTGGTCCGCAAGGTCGACGCCGAGTCGATCCGCCTGTCGCTCGCGAACGGCAAGATCGTGCTGCTCTCGCCGCTCGGCTTCTCGCCGACCGGCCAGTCGTTCAATCTGACGATGGAAGACGTGGCGTCGTCCGCCGCCATCGCATTGCGCGCGGACAAGCTGATCTTCATCACCGAGACGCCTGGCGTTCTCAACGAATACAACGAGTTGCAGCGTGAACTGACGTTGGAAGACGCCCAGCGCATGCAGTCTCAGGGCACCATCGACCGTGACTCGGCCTTCTACCTGAAGTACGCCACGCGCGCCTGCCGCGCCGGCGTAGGCCGTGCGCACATCGTGCCGTTCTCGCTCGACGGCAGCATGCTGCTCGAACTCTTCTCGCACGATGGCGTGGGCACGATGATCTCGTACGAGAATCTGGAAAGCCTGCGCGAAGCGACCATCGACGACGTCGGCGGTATTCTGCAACTCATCGAACCGCTGGAATCGGACGGCACGCTGGTCCGCCGCGGCCGCCACCAGCTCGAACGCGACATCGACCACTTCTCGGTCATCGAGCACGATGGACGCCTCTTCGGTTGCGCAGCGCTCTATCCGTACCCCTCCGAGCGCATCGGCGAGATGGCCTGCCTGACGGTCGATCCGGAAGCGCAGGGCTCAGGCGACGGCGAACGTCTGCTCAAACACATCGAGCAACGCGCCCGCGCCCGAGGTCTGGAGCGCCTGTTCGTGCTCACGACCCGCACGGAACACTGGTTCCTCAAACGCGGCTTCGTCAAAGCAGGCGTCGACGATCTGCCCGCCGACCGCCGCCGCCTCTACAACTGGCAGCGCCGCTCGTTGGTGCTCATCAAGAAACTGTAAGCAGGGCGGGCAGGTCCCGCGTGACGCTCGGTCCCATCCCTTGCATCCCGCGCCCCTGCCCCCATATCCGATCATCGGCCGCCGCAGTTGGCCCTCGGGACGTGACTTTTGCGAGCTTCCCCTCGCGCCCCTCCCGTCACCAACGCGCGGCCCCCATTCACACTACACTCGACGATCACGAAGGAGTTCCCTCATGGCCCGCATGGTTCAATGCATCAAACTCGGCACCGAAGCCGAAGGTCTCGATTTTCCGCCCATGCCCGGTGAACTCGGCAAACGCCTCTGGGAAAGCGTCTCGAAAGAAGCCTGGGCCGGATGGCTCAAGCAACAAACTATGCTCATCAACGAGAACCGCCTGAACATGGCCGATCCCCGCGCCCGACAGTACCTCGTGAAGCAAACCGAGAAGTACTTCTTCGGCGACGGTGCCGACGTCGCACAAGGCTACGTGCCGCCGCCTTCCGAGTGAGCTTTTTTTAGGTTTTTTGTTGACCTGAACCTAAAACCTTGAAACCTCCCTCCGGGCAGATCGGCACCCTATTCCGGCGCTCAGACATAAACCCAACTCGCTCCAGAACAGGGCGCCGATCCGCCCCGCATACGCTCTCAGTGCTTCCCCTCGGGACGTATGCTCGACGATTAAGGGCACATGCCATCAACCAGCATGTGCCCTTTTTCTATTTCGGATCCCCGGATGGCGTCGTTGCCAGACGCATCACTACCGGTGCGCACAACACATACATCCCCGCCCCCATTAGCCACGCACATCCCGGCCACGACGTTCTCGCCCCAGTAAAACCAAACCACCGCGTGCGCTCGGCAGGCGCCATCAAGTCGGCTACCGTCGATGCCGCCACCGCCCCGGTCACGCCGGGGATGCTTCGCCCCACGTAGAGCATCCACAGGACCGGTGCTGCGGCCATGATCGCGTAATCGAGCGTCGCGCCCGCCAACGACGACATCAACACGGGTCGTCGACCATACCCGTCCGATAACCGCCCCAATATCGGCGCGAAGAACACCTGCATCAACGCAGGCACCCGCCCGTCAGCCCCTCAGTTCGCGAAGGTCGAGGCGCAAATCCGCTTGCTCTGCACAGCCGGATTTGCGCCGGCCGACGCTGCACGCGCGCTGATCGCCATCAGCCATTACACAGTGGGCAGCGCGATGGAGCAACAAGGTAGCGAAGCCGAAGCCGATGTGCGTCGGGAAGCGGCGTCCATCGATGCGAAATGCCCGTCGGCATTCCTTGCGCAGATCTTCGATGAAGTGCAGACGGAAGGTCCGGACGTCGCGTTCGAATTCGGTCTGAACGCGCTTATCGAGGGATTGGCCGCCCGGCTCGCAGGTTAAGCGAAGGCCGCAACGGCCGGACGCGTAGGTTCGCGCGATTCACGTGAGCAGAGAACCGGCGAACGAACGCTTTGGACTACGCAGGGTTGGCCTGCGATTGGGGATCGGCATTCACGCCGGTAGACCGCGCACCGCAGTGATGGCAGAAATGCGCAAACGCATTTTTCCGCGTCTTGCATGTGCCGCAATGATCGAACAGACAGATGCCGCAGTGCACGCAATAGTCCCGCGTCGGATCGTCCAGCTTCACCGCTCGCTCACACCCCGGACACACCGACTTCGCCAGTCTTGCCTGCGCCAGATCGTATGACAGTGTCTTGCGCCGCTGCTCGTCCGGCAATTGCTCTTCCGCTTTTTGTCGCGCGAGATAACGCTGCAACGACACGATCGCGTACCGGCCAATCAGCACCGTCAACACAATGCCGACGAGATACCGCACATAGCCGCCGTAATCCGGCAGGTACGGCACCAACTCGACGAAGAACGCGAACAGCGCGAAGAAGATGAAGCCCCAGACGAACGGCCACCATGTACTCTTGCGCTGACGCACAAACAACCAGCCGCCAATCGCCAGCAATGGCAGCGTCAGCGCCAACCGGATGCCGAAGACTTTTAGCTCCTGCGAGCGCTGGATCGCCGCCAGTTGCTCCCCCGCCGTGACGTCGAGTGCGACGCGCGCTGTACGGGCCGCCTGCACGGCACGCTGGGCATCCAACTGCTTCGTTTCAAGCGTGTCGACCTGCGTTTGCGCATCGCGCTCCGCAGCCTTTAGCGTGTCGAGGGCACGGGTGCGGGAGACGAGTTCGGCGTCCTGACTGGCCTGCGCCGTCGCGGTTCGCGTCGCCACCCAGTCGTTGAACGACTCGCGCGCATTGCGGTATGCCGTACTGCGCGCCTTGAGCTGCAAACGCGCGGTCTCCAACTGGGCACCGACGTCTTCCTCCTGCGTCTGCGCCTGCTTGATCGCGGCGTCGGCACGCTCAGCCTGCGCCCGGTCAAGGAAGGCGTCGAGCGTCGGCGCGGGTGCTACGCCCGGCAATCTGTCGACGACAAGACCGCCCAGCCCGATGAGGAACGCCGCGAACAACACGGCGATCAGCCACAGGCCACGACGGAACCAGGTTTCGGGGAGACGACGCGATCCAGCCATCCTGCCCTCCCGGGATCAGTTTTTATAGTCGATGGCGCGTACGCCTTCGGACGTACCCATGAGCGTAATGTCCGCGCCGCGCTGTGCAAACAGGCCCACTGTCACCACACCGGGAATCTGGTTGATCCTGGTCTCGAACGCCACCGGGTCGAGAATCTGCAATCCATGCACATCCAGAATAGCGCAACCGTTGTCGGTCATGTACGGGCTGCCGTCGGCACGCACGCGCGCCTGCGGCTTGCCACCCAACGCTTCGAGCGCGCGAGCGACACTTGCCTGTGCCATCGGGATCACTTCGACCGGCAGCGGGAAGACGCCCAGCACGGCCACTTCCTTGGAGGCATCCACCACGCAGACGAATTCCTTTGCCACCGACGCGACGATCTTCTCGCGCGTGAGCGCCCCGCCGCCGCCCTTGACCATGTGGCCTAGCGCATTGATTTCGTCCGCACCGTCTACGTACACGGGCAGGCTGTCGATCTGGTTGAGATCGAACACTTCGATGCCGTGCTTGCGCAGACGCTCGGTGCTCGCTTCGGAACTGGAGACCGCGCCGCGATACCGGCCCTTGTGGGCGGCGAGCGCATCGATGAAGCAGTTGGCGGTGGACCCGGTGCCCACGCCGATCACGCTGCCCTCGGGCACGTGTTGGTTCACATAGTCGGCAGCAGCCTGGCCGACCAGGCGTTTGAGTTCGTCCTGGGTCATGGGGAATTCCGGCAAAGTTTGGTAAAGTCGGAAGTTTACCGGAGTCGGGCGTGACGCGCCGTTTTTCGTCATCCCGTCGCCGTCCTGCTGTTCCGGCGCCGCGCCGGATGTCATGTCACGCAGTGCTTCTCTCGCAAGGCCGCTCTCATGAATCTGCTCGATCAACTCAAGCGTCACACCATCGTCGTTGCCGACACCGGCGACTTTCAGGCGATGGATGCCTACAAGCCGCAAGACGCCACCACCAATCCCTCGCTGATCCTCGGCGCCGTCCAGAAAGACGCCTACCGCCCGATCCTCGCGCGTGTGGTCGGCGAGCATCGCGCCGCGTCGACGGACGAGATCATCGACCGTCTGCTGATCGCCTTCGGTAAAGAGATTCTGGATATCGTGCCGGGCCGCGTTTCCACGGAAGTGGACGCCCGCCTGTCGTTCGATACGGCAGGCACGGTCGCGCGCGCCCGCAAGCTCATCGCCATGTACGAAGCCGAAGGCATCGAGCGCGATCGCGTGCTGATCAAGATCGCCTCGACGTGGGAAGGCATTCGCGCCGCCGAAATTCTGGAGCGCGACAAGATTCGCTGCAATATGACGCTGCTGTTTTCGCTGGTGCAGGCTGCTGCCTGCGCTGAAGCGGGCGCCCGGCTGATTTCACCGTTCGTCGGACGCATTTACGACTGGTACAAGAAGTCGGCCGGTGCCAACTGGGACGAAGCGGCGAACGCTGGCGTCAACGATCCGGGGGTTCGCTCGGTATCGGCCATCTACCGCTACTACAAGCACTTCGGCCACGACACGGAAGTGATGGGCGCGAGCTTCCGCTCCACCGGCCAGATTCTGGCGCTCTCCGGCTGCGATCTGCTGACGATCAGTCCCGTCCTGCTCGAACAACTACGCACGACCGAAGGCGAGGTCAAACGCCAGCTCGACGTGAAGGACGCGCGCTCGGCCGACATCGCACGCGTCAAAACGGACGAACCGTCGTTCCGGTTCGCCCTCAACGACGACGCGATGGCCACCGAGAAACTCGCGGAAGGCATTCGCGCATTTGCGGCCGATGCCATCAAGCTCGAAGGGCTGATCGACGCCGCACGCTAAGGTCCGGCGGGCCACGGCCGACAAACGACCGAGGCCCGTCATCAGCGACGGTTCACGTCAGGGGGCAAGTAGACGCGTGCGTCCCGATGACGTGGCAGAACTGCCGGGTTGCGGGGCGCGTAAATTCGCAAATCTGTCCTTAAGTTCGCTGCTCGTCGGCAACCCTCTTAGTGCATCCAGTCTTTCCTGCAACGCCACATCTCTCGGATCTGCCCTCAAGGCTTCCAGCCGGGCGTGCAGGCTTTTGATGTCTCTATCGCGCTCAGCGGCGGCCTCCTTCTTGAAGTATTTTCTCGCAAACTCCTGGGCAGATTGCTTCGTTTGCTTCGCCGCCGAATGTCGGGCGTAGGCCGCTGCGTCGATTCGAACCTGCGCCGCCACTTGCTGCTTCGACGCTTTACTCGCTTCGTTATAAGCCTGAAGCGATGCCACTCTTGCTGCGTCCAGCGCCATGTATTTTGCCTCCCGTTGGGCAGCGATTTTCGCCGCGTTGCCCGATGCCTGTTCGGCCTGAGATTTGGCGCTTGCGGCTGCCTCGCTTCGCGCCGCTTGCGCCGCATCCTCGACGTGTTGTCGAACCTTCTGTTTGGCCAGGGTGGTTTTCACGCTTTGCACCGCCTGACTTGCCGACGTCGTGAAGTTTTCCGACGCGGTATCGCTTGCGCCGGAAAGCACCGCCCGATACTCCTTGCGTGCCTCCCTGATCTGCGCATCGAACACATCCTGAAGCGCTTTCTGACTGGCAGAAGGATTACGCTGCTGGAATTCGGCATAAGCCGCAGTTCGCCGCGCGATGATCTCGTCAACGGCGGCTTTACGACCACCCACGAGGGCACGGCCATACGACGGCCCCAGGTCCTCGATCAGGGTTGTGGCGATGTGCGACGGTGGCTCGGTGTCGGGGATGACCTTGTGCCACTCTTCCTTCAGCGTGTCGTGAATCATCGCGCGAAACGCCCGCTGTTCCTCGATCGTTATCGTGGGCATGGCCTCTCGCAGTCGATTGGCCAGTCGCTGGTTGTCTGCGGCGTCAAGTGCGGATAGGGAGAGCACTTCGCGCGCCTGGCTGAGGACCTCCTTGAGCGTGACATGGTTGAACTCAAGACATTGCGCCGACTGAATCTGAACGAACAGACGCGTTGCCAATGTCAGCGTCCGGCGCAAGCTGACATAGTGTGGCAACTCCCTGATGCCGGGCACCAATTCGGCCTCTTCGAGCCACGCGACCAGCGAGTCGCGCCCATCGCGCGGAAAATGCGGGGCGCGCAGCAGTTCAACATAGAAGCAGCGTGCACTGCCGCTCGGCTTGCTTAACAAGACTTCGAGCAGCGTGTCGCGAGGCATCCCGGCTTCCTTGAGCTCATGCAAGAGACTTGCCCATGCTCGGGCAAGCATGGGATGGGCAGCCACGCACCTTCCGAGCATCGACACGTAGGCGCGGCCTTCGGGGGACAGCAGCGCATCGGCGACGTTCTCAGAGCGCACCACTTCCGTGCGAGTCAAAACCCCTAACAAGCGCAGGTAGTAACTGTTGCCGAAGATCCCCAATTGCGCAGTGTTCGTGTAGCTGCCATTGGCCTCAAGAAGACTATCCGTCAATGCACCCAGCATCTCCGGTGTCGGCAGGCGACGGCCGATCTTGTACATCTGCGCAAAATTCCCCGTGATGAGATGTCCATGAAGCTCGTTGATGGCGGCACTGAATTCCTGCAGGGCGCGTACTGCCGGATTCCGACTGTTTGCCGTCGTGACACCATAATCGCGGTGATAAACGACGCCGACCGGTTGCTTCGTCTGCGTTTGCAACATCCCCAGCGCACCGGCGCACGAATCGCAGGTATCGAGCAGCGTGTTGAAGTGGATGCTACCGGTGACAGGATGCTCGCGCGCCTCGTAAGCGATGACCGCAGCGAGAATCTGTTCGGCGTCGTATCGGCGGTCGATGTTCGTGTTGCATTCGGGGTCCAGCACCGGCAAGTTCATCTGCACACCGGATCGATTCAATGCGTGCTGGGCTTCACGTGTGTACTTTGCCAAACGCCGCTTGGCATCGACAAACGTGAGATGGTCGATACCGATCTCGTCGCCATCGCCCATCGAATCGTGTATCGCAAGCTTCAGACCGTCTGCGCGAGCGCCTCCGGATAGTGAGAAATAGACTTTGCGCCCTGCGGTGGTATCGACTGCAGCAAATGCAAAGTTGCTCTCGCGCAAACTCGCTTTCAGATCCGCAACCCCTGCGGGGTTCCCAATATTCCACTCGCCGTCGGTTTCAAACACGAGGTCCGATCCGAGCACCGTTCGATAAACGGCCAGATCGAATTCGTCGCGCTCGGCGTTGAATATGTCACGGCGCGACATGCTGGCCTTGCTGCCCTCGACGAATTTTCGCTGTGCGTGCTCCGAGGTAAAAATCCGGTAGGCTGCGTCGCTGGCAGCAGGTGACGGCTTCGTTTTGCCTGAGCGAATTTGTTCAGCCTCAAGCTGATGAACCAGGTTGCAAAAGCTCTCTGTGCGATGAAGTTCGGTGGTATCGGTTTTGATTTGATGCTTGATCTCCCGAAACTGGGTGATCAGACGGCCGTCTTCCGGGACGCGAGGATCCAGCCATTCGAAGGTCACCTGCCCGCAATGGTCATGCCGCATGCGTGAGGCGTGAAAGCGATTCGGCTCCACCTGGACGACCACTGTCGACGCCGTGCCGGGAATACGCGCCCCAAAAATTTCTTTTTCGAACGGCACGCCTTGCACGATGTCGGAAAGCACCAGCGGCACCAACGAGGGTACAGGGCGCGACGCGCCCTCCTCTCCCATCGGGCCGACACCGGGGGAACCCGGCGCGGGTAATTCGCCTGAAATCCTCCCCTTGATCGAATCGTTGAAAGCCGGTGTCGGCGGCAGCCCCTGCGCTTGGGCATCCACCGCAGAGAACGCACTCACGCGAGAGCCTGCGGGATTCACTCTGACGTACTGCTGATTGTGGACGAACAGACCTATCGAATTCACATGCCTGTCGCCGCTCACTGCCACGCCATGCGACGTGCCCGGCGCTATCTCCGATGCTGGCGACGGGACAGATGCCGGGCAGACGCGGAAACTCGACAATGCCGACGTGATGTTGGTCGAGGCAGGCGGCGCAAAGCACTGACGCGTTGCTTTGGAGAGATGGGGCTCTTTGGGTGCCTTGGGCGGGAGGCCAAAATCGCTGA
Source organism: Pandoraea oxalativorans (assembly GCF_000972785.3). NCBI lineage: Bacteria > Pseudomonadati > Pseudomonadota > Betaproteobacteria > Burkholderiales > Burkholderiaceae > Pandoraea > Pandoraea oxalativorans. Next base: position 2,247,494 of record NZ_CP011253.3, on the reverse strand, counting down.
TCTTTCGCGGAGACTTACTCGTGATCAGTTTCGGCCACTCGGGCAGGCGGTTGGGCGACGCTGCATCGGTGGGTGGACGGACAAACTCTCTCCGATCCCGGGTCCCGGCCGACGGCCGTGCGGCGGCTTCTCGGGGGAGATTGTCGAGCGTGTCGGTTGTCGCGTGCTGCGCCGAGGGTGAGGCCACTGCGGAAGTTCGATTGATGGAAAGCAAAATGTCAGCGCCGCTTTTCGGCTCGTCGGTGGAGGGACTTGTGACACTAGTGTCGCGCCGGGCCGGAGCCTTCCATAAATCGCTGTGCGAACTGGAACGAGCGAAGATTTGAAGCCTTCCGGTGCGCACTCTCCAGCCGCTAGCGCTGATCGTGAGCCAATCGCAGCGAGGCGTCCGGACAAATTTTGGAAGTCACCGCTCGGACCGGGCCACACATTGGCGTTGTTCTCAACTCATCGAGCGCCTCGGAACTGCCCGATGGCAGCAAGTGGCTTTCGAGCAAGACTCGAAGTCAGCCTATCGCGGGCGCTACGCGCTAAGCCATTCATGCGACCAGGTTCTATCAACAACCCGCCGCCGGTACCCTTGCGCGGATCGCCTTCCAATGAAGTTGCCGCCACTCGGACTCGCCCGAGCAGCGACTTCATTGCCTCCGGTGAGACGCGGGACAGCGTATCCGCCTCAACACGAACCTGGCCGCGCTTGACGGCAAGTAACTCGCACCCTCGTCTCACCGACCTTCTCCACGCTTGCGAAGCCCCCGATGAGCCCGATGTGGCCACCAGCACCGACGATCTTCCCGAGCGACTTTTCCGTACGCGCTCGTCGATCTCGGAAGTCAGTGTTGTCCCGGTCTCGTTACCCGGGCGCAGACGTCAGGTGTCGGAGAGCGCGATTGGGACAAACAAAAGTCACACGGCGCGCGCCTTCTTTGCCATCGAGGGACTGTTCGCCACGGTATCCGAGGAGGACTTACAGCCGAGCGCCTTATCCGCACGCAGTGCGCGACGTTTCGGATTGCCCCCCAAACCCCATTACCGCCCCTACATCACCGGTGTGGTCCCGGCGAGAAACGCCGCCTCGTGCGAGGGGCAAGACGACGCCGCGCTTGTTCGCGTGGATCTGTCGGATATCGTCGATGGCGTACCGTTTGAAAAGTCTGTGGTGGGGGTGCAGCTCACGGACACCGGACACATCGTTGTCTGTGCCGATGCAGACGCCTTTTACGCCACGAGCACCGTTCCCTCGGGCGCCAATCGGGTGCGCCTTCGGCGACTAGATCCGAACAACCGGGACGACCAACAAAAAATCGATGAGTATCTGGCGCATAAGCGTCAGCTCAAAGCCGACGCCATGGTGAACAACCCACCGCTCACGGCAATGAACGTGGCCCGCACGTTGACGCGACGCGCCGGCCCTCCCGACATCGATACCGTCCGCACGGCGCTAAACACACTTATTTCCCCCGTCGAACTGACGAGCTACGTCGAGAACTGCCGTGCACAGCTGCGTAGCCGTCAACGCTTCGACGCCTACTTCCACAAACGCGATCTGGAGATTTACAGGACCTTGTTGGGCGACGATCTGGTATTCAAGGAGAACGGTCAGTGGAACCTTTCGCACGATGCGGGCATTGCCGACTTACGCATGCATTTAATGTCCGGCAACCTCGCGTTTGCGGCACTCGGCGCCGAGTCCGGCGTCAATGTCTACTTCGCCACTTCCGACAGTGAACGCCTCGAAGGCTTGCGGCTGCATATCCACGAGGCCATGGGCGACGAGGATTCCGTCACGATTGGAGACATCACTTTCATCGATGCAAAACGGCGGCTCGAACGGATCGCGACCATCTCCAAGGCGCCGAAAGCATCGCGGGCACGTGTCAATCTGCCCACCCTGACCCCGCCCGGCGCGCGGCAACCCGAGCGATTTCGCGACGCCGAGCAGATACTCGCGGCGGTCATCGAACACGATATGCGAGAGGACCCGATCATCACCGGTATTCACGTGAACAGTCTTCTCGATACTTGCGACTCTTGCGCCGTGGCACTCCCCTTACTGGGACAGATCACCGGCCAGGACATCACCTTTGTCTATCACCGCGACTACGGTGTGACGAGTCCGAACAGCGAAGATCGTCGAATTCGTATGCTCAAGATGCTGGCCACATCGGCTAACCGGCTGCGCGATGCGCTCTTGAACGACGATTACACGACGCTGCGCGAAGTATCGAAGACCCTCCTGGTGCCGGAAATGCTCGGCGTGATTGCGAGCACACTTCGTATCTCGGCAACGTCAGCGACATTTCCGAGGATCTACCCCATCGCCAACGCGCTGTACCTGCATTTATTAGCGTCGCTCATCCGTGCGAATGGCAGCTTCGGCAACGATACCGTTGCCATGCTCCGTTCCGACGAAGGCAAAATCTACGTCGCGCTGATCGGCTATCGAATACGTAACGATGCGTACCTGGCACGCGCCTGGTGCACTTTGATGCGCGAACTAACGCTTTCGGGCGTCTCGGCCGAAACGTTGCAAGCGATTCTCCTCGCCAGGGCAAACCAACACCTTCGCAGCTTCTGGCTGGAGCTGTTGAGTGCACGCTCGACCACGCGTGAGAATCATTTGGATCAGGTGTATCACCTTTTGAAGCAAGACGACCTGAACCCGTCGCTCACGAACGCGCACCGCGAGCGTGGCTTTGTGGAGGCCATGCGCATTCGGGTGCTGCGTTATCTCAAAATCTCACGCCGGGCCCCCGCCACGGCGGATCGATTCGCCAGCGCCGGGAAATCAATCCCCGACGTTCTCGAGGCGATCCGAACGGTGATTTCGGAAAGTAACGTGATCAAGCTGGAGCAGGAGCGTCTGCGAAACGAGCTGCGCGAGACGATGCCCACGATGACACTCGGCGAACAGCGCAAGTTGAGAGACATGGTCACGACAATGGTCGACGAGGCCTGGCGAGCGGAGCTTCCCGGAGAATCACCACCGTCCGATATTACGCAAAGCGTGCTTGCAAGCGTTGGGCCGAGACTCGGCAGACACCTCGCCGAACTCAGAGGCCCCGCCATTCGTGAAATCATCGAGGCGACGATTGAGCGCTACGGAAAGCATCTATACCGATACGCCGATGCGACGGAAGAACAGATGGCGGCGGCGTACCGCGAGCACCTGAGATCGGCTGGCACCCGATATGCAGCGTTGCTCGCCGACGACGTGACTTCCGACACATCGGGCTCCGGTGGCGTACGGCCTGAGATTCAGACTCAGGTCGGCGTGGAGGCCCGTATCCTCAAGGAAAGGCAGGCCCGCAAAGCAGCGCGAACCGCCGAATATGCGGCCGCCAAAGCGCGTGCAGAGGCGCAGCGGGAGATGTCTTCCACGTCGAATCGCGCCAGAGCACAGGCCCAGGCTCGCGTGAAAGAGGAAATCCACCGAGCCGCGATATGGGCGACGAAAGACGCAACTCGCAGGGTGATGGAGAATGCCAAAAAGGAGGCGCTCATCAAAAGTCAGCGCGAGGCCCGGGAGGCCACGGCAAAAATTGCAGCAGACAAAATCCGTGCAGCAACGGCCGCAGCCAAACGAGAGGCCCGCATGCGCGCGGAGACGGTGGTCAAACAGCGAATCGCCGAACGGCGAACGGCTTACACCCAAGCCAGGGAGAACCGAAGTCGGCCTCTGGACGACAAGTACGCCGAGGCGCGCTTTCAAGTCAGGCTTGACGTGTTGCGATACGGCGAGTTGGGTGCGATTGAGCGACTCTCCGTCGAATCCAGCCCCGTCGGTGACGCGAACAAGGCTGGCGAGACTTCCGAAGCGCGCTCAAGAGTGGCGCTGACGTCGACACAGTGATTCACGGCCCACTTTCGACGCGAAATCGCCCTCCTTGCAGCCTCGACGTCGGTTGGGGGCGATGCAACGATTACTTGCCCTTCACCGCGACCTTGCGCTGACGCACAGCCTCATAGAGGCACACGGCGCTTGCCACCGACACATTGAGGCTTTCGCAGCCGCCCGCCATCGGAATACTCATCAGTTCGTCGCACGTCTCGCCCACGAGGCGGCGCATGCCCTCGCCTTCCGCGCCCATGACGATGGCCATCGGACCGGTGAGCTTTGTGCCGTAGATATCGGCGGGCGCGTCGTCGGAGGTGCCGACCACCCAAATGCCACGGTCCTTGAGTTCGCGCAACGTGCGGGCGAGGTTCGTCACCATGATGTACGGGACCGTTTCGGCGGCGCCGCTGGCGACCTTGGCCACAGTCGCATTGAGACCGACTGCGCGGTCCTTCGGGGCGATCACTGCGTGCGCGCCTGCACCGTCGGCCACGCGCAGGCAAGCGCCGAGGTTGTGCGGATCGGTCACGCCGTCGAGGATCAGCAGCAGCGGGTCGCCCGAGATGCCGTCGAGCAGTTCGTCGAGATTGAGCGCGAGCGAGATTTCCTCGGCCTGTGCCACGACGCCCTGGTGGCGCGACGTTCCGGTCATGCCATCGAGACGCTTGCCGTCCGCCTGAACCAGCTTGATCTTGACGCCCGGTGCGTTCTTGTACGACTCCACGGCCTTGAGGAAATCCGTCATGCGACGGTCGCGCCGGGTGGGGTCGTAGTAGATCTCTTTGACGCTGGTGGCGTCGTGACGCAGGCGTGCGGTCACGGCATGGAAGCCGAACAGCATTTTCAATTTACTCATTTCATTTCCTCAAAATAGCGTGTGCCGTGCCGTCGGTTGCCATGACGGCAGCCGATGCTGTCGCTCACTCGCGCACAACTGTCGTCGCCTAAAGCACGACGGCGGCGGGAGCCACATGGGCCGCCGCCGCCGCAATCCATCGCGGGTACCGGATGCCGGTGATTTCCGGCAAAGGCGCCCATCTTACTGCAAACCGCTCACTGCGCCGCCGTTCGACGCATCGTGCCGCGCGCAGCGCAGGGGCTGTGCACGGCACACGTATCGATTAACGGCGCGGCTTCTTCGTCTGTCCACCGGGGCCGCCATGACCGCCATGACCACCTTGCCCCCCCTGTCGCTTTGCCGGTGCCTTGCCGCTGCCGCTGTGCTTCGCCGGGGCTGCGCCGCGATCGGCACGCGCGGCTTTCACCTTCGCGGACTTGGGTTTGGCGGGCCGTTTGCCGGCCGGTGCAGGTTGCACGCCGTTGAGCAGCGCGCCGCCCTTGGGCAGTTGACGGATCGTCGGGCCGGCGCTGGCAGAGCCTGCGACGCCGGGTGTGCCGGCGGCGGGCGTCGGCACCGGGGCACCGCCGCGCTCGCTACGGCCGGACGTCTTCGCGAGCGAACGGGCGTTCGGTTCGCGCACGAGGCGGAAGTCGATCTTGCGGGCGTCCAGATCCACGCGACTGACTTGCACGCGCACGCGGTCGGTGAGTCGATAGCGGATACCGGTGCGTTCGCCGCGCAGTTCGTGGCGGACTTCGTCGAACTGGAAATAATCGCTGCCCAGTTCCGTGACGTGCACGAGGCCCTCGATGAAGAGATCGTCGAGTTGCACGAAGATGCCGAACGACGTGACGGCGCTGACCGTGCCGCCGTACTCCTCGCCGAGCTTGTCGCGCATGAAGTAGCACTTGAGCCAGGCTTCGACGTCGCGAGACGCTTCGTCTGCGCGGCGTTCGTTGGCGGAGCAATGCAGGCCGAGTTCGTCCCATATCGCGTCGCGCTTTTTCGCGCTCGGCGACTTCTTGTTCTTGTCGTCGTCCTTTTGCAACTTGCGCGCGTGGGGCGAGAGGCCCGTCGTCAGCTCGACACCGGCAGGAATTTCCGGCTCGTACTTCTCGCCCGCGAGAATGGCCTTGATGGCACGGTGCGTGAGCAGGTCCGGATAGCGGCGAATCGGGCTGGTGAAGTGCGTATAGGCCGGGTAAGCGAGACCGAAGTGGCCGATGTTGTCCGGGCTGTAGACGGCCTGTTGCATCGAGCGCAGGAGCATCGTCTGGAGCATGGGCGCATCGGGCCGGGACTCGATCTGCGTCATCAGTTCCGAGTAATCGGACGTGGCCGGTTCGTCCCCGCCGCCGAGCGTGAGCCCGAGGGTTTTGAGGAACGTGCGCAGCACCTGAAGGCGTTCGCCCGAGGGTCCGGCGTGAATACGATACAGACCGGGTTGTTTGTGACGCTTGAGGAAGTCGGCTGCACAGACGTTGGCTGTGAGCATGCATTCCTCGATGAGGCGGTGGGCGTCGTTGCGAGTACGCGGAAGGATCTGTTCGATCTTGCCCTGGGCGTTGCAGACGATGTACGTCTCCGTCGAATCGAACTCGATGGCACCGCGCGACTTGCGTGCCTTGGCGAGGATCTTGTAGAGGTCGTACAGGTTCTGCAGGTGCGGCAGCAGCGTTGCGCGGCGTTGTGCTTCGGCACCCTTCGTGTTGCCGAGGACGGCGGCGACTTCCGTGTAGGTCAGGCGTGCGGCGGAGTGGATAACGGCCGGATAAAACTGATAGGCCTTCACTTCGCCGTTCGGTGCGACGAGTGCGTCGCACACGAGTACGCAGCGGTCGACATCCGGGTTGAGGGAGCACAGGCCGTTCGAGAGCTTTTCCGGGAGCATCGGGATGACGCGTCGCGGGAAGTAGACGGAGGTGCTGCGCGTGAGGGCGTCGGCATCGAGCGGGCCACCGGCGGCGACGTAATGCGAGACGTCGGCGATGGCCACGAGCAGGCGGAAGCCGTTGGTGCGGCCGACCTTGGCGGGTTCGCAGTAGACGGCATCATCGAAATCGCGGGCGTCTTCGCCGTCGATGGTCACGAGGGGGACATCGCGCAGGTCGATGCGGTGGCGCAGATCGGGCGCGCGGACCTCGTCGGGGAGCGCACCGGCGGCGGCGAGGGCTTCGGCGGAGAACTGGTGGGGCACGCCGTACTTACGCACGGCGATTTCGATTTCCATGCCGGGGTCGTCGATATCGCCGAGGACTTCCGAGACGCGGCCGATGGGCTGGCTGTAACGGCTGGGGTAATCGGTGAGTTCGACGGAGACGACCTGTCCGACCTTCGCTTTGCCTTGGGCGCGGGGCGGGATCAGGATGTCATGGCTGATGCGTTTGTCTTCGGGGGCGACGACCATGACGCCGTTCTCGTTGAGGAGGCGGCCGATAACATGGGTGTTGGCGCGGCTGACGACTTCGACGATATGGCCTTCGGGGCGACCGCGGCGGTCACAGCCGGCGACGCGCAGGAGGACACGGTCGTTGTGCATGACCTTCTTCATTTCCTCGGTGGGGAGGAAGAGGTCGTCGCCGTCATCGTCGCGCACGGCGAAGCCGTAGCCATCGCGGTGGCCGATGACACGGCCTGCGATGAAGTTGGACGGGTGGGTCAATTGATAGTAGCCGCGGCGGTCGAGACGAATTTGATCGTCGCGTTCCATGGCGGCGAGGCGCTTGAAGAAGCCTTCGCGTTCTTGCTTCTTGATAGCGAGGGCTTCGGCGATATCGTTGGCGGACAGCGCGGAGTCTGCGGTGCGCAGGACACCGAGGATCTCTTCGCGACTCGGGATCGGATAGGGATATTTGCTCAAAGGTCGGTAGCGTTACTGTGCCGGTTGAGTCCGGCCGAGTGGCGCACCATGCGCCCGACGGTCCGTGGGGTTGTAAGGATGCGCGCATAGCGGCGTCTTACAGTCAGGGACAATCATACGGCAAACCTCACGAAAACTGCCACCTGTGCGGAATTTGAGCGTGATGGTGGAGGTGGGTGAGAGAAACGAAAACTTTTTGTCCGAAAGTGTTGACACTCCCGCGTCGCATCCGCATAATCTCACTTCTTCGCAGCGAGCAAGTAATAAGCGAGCTGACGGGGCCCAGATGGCGGAATTGGTAGACGCACTAGTTTCAGGTACTAGCGGGTAACACCGTGGAGGTTCGAGTCCTCTTCTGGGCACCAAAAAAACACAAAAAAAGCCGATGATCGAGAGATCATCGGCTTTTTTCATACTTGCCCAGAAAGCAATGTGCCAGTGCACATTGCGTGGGGACTCGAAAGGCATCGCTTGCAAGCGATGCCGGGGTCGCGGAACGTGACCGAGTCCTCTCGGCGCCGGGGGCGCCGTACGGGAATGAAGCGGTACCGCCGAAGCAAAGCCTCATCGACGGTTTCGCTTTTTCCGCCCCCCCCTACTCTTCCACCTGCTCTTTCAGCACTCCCCGCAGCCAGATGCCTAGCGGGTTCCCTGAGCGTTTGCGGTGCCAGCCGACGGCGGTAGTAAACGTCTCCGGCATCAAGTCCAGCGGTAGCCGTGTCAACTGAAACGCGTTGGCGATGGCTGAGGGTACAAACGCGACCACGTCGTTAAATTCGAGAAACGGCTTAAGCGAGGTATAGCAAGCGAGCGTTGCGACGGGAGGGATGAGCGCGTCATGCGCGGCAAGAAATTGCGAGATGGCGTCCTGCGAATAACTTGCGCTGTCGGCAAAATCCACGCGAGGAAACAGTGCGACATCGGCAATATTACGAAGCCCATCAGCGATCCCGGACCTTTCCCCGACCACGCAACAGTACTGCTCATCGTTGAGAGAAATCCGCGCTAGCGAATCATCAAAAAACTTAGCGAACCCAACGGCAATATCCGCATCGCCGCGCTCAAGTTGTTGCGCATGCGTTTCCTGGCAAAAATCCATTACACGCACTGAAACCTTTGGCGCCCTCGCCCGGATCTTCGCGATAAACCTCGGCAATATGGAAAGTTGCGCGTATTCATTCGCAACCATCCCAACACATCTTTCCAGCCTCGTCGGATCGAAATCCGCCAGCACCACGTCATCCACATCCGAAAGAATCCGCTCAAACTTCCTGGCAATATCCAGCGCGAAGTCCGTGGGTTCAATCCCAGTACTATGCCGAAGAAAGATCTCATGCGGCAGCGCCTCTCGAAGCCTTTTCAAATATCCGCTAATCGCTTGCTGCGACATTCCCATTTCCGCAGCAACTCTGGAAGCACTTTTCTCGCGCACCAGTCGCAAGAAAACGCGCATATGTTTGAGGTCGATACTGTGCACAACGAGTCCTTGTAACGGATACAACCGGCGTTTGATTTACGCGGGTGTCTGCCATTTTTAACATGCCACCTCATCTTCAAAAAACGAGGTAAGCAGAAATGAAAACTGTCATCGTCATAGGCGCCAGCGGCAAGATCGGTCAGGCGGCGATGAAGGGGCTTGGGAATCATCGGGTGATCACGGCCAGCCGTTCTGGCGAGGGTTGCGATTATCGCGTCGACACGACGGACAAGGCATCATTGCGCGCCCTGTTCGAATCGGTGGGTAAATTCGATGCGGTGGTCAGTGCCGCAGGGCATTGCGAGTACGCGCCTTTCACGTCGATGACCGATGAGCAATGGGAAGCCACCATTCAGGGCAAGCTTGTCGGCCAGATGAACATCGTAAAAGTCGGTCTCGACCATATCGAAGATGGCGGTTCGTTCACCTTGATTTCGGGCATTTTGAACGTCAAGCCGATGCCCGAGGGTATTGCGGACGCCACGACGAGCGGCGCGATCGATACGTTCGTGAAATGTGTCGCGTACGAATTACCGCGTGGCATTCGCATTAACGCCGTCAATCCGACGGTCATCGAAGAGGCCTGGTCGGTTTATGGCGAGATGATGCCGGGTTATCAGCCGGTGCCTGGGGCGCTGGTTGGCAAGGCATTCGAGCGGTGCGTCGACAGCTTTATCACGGGACAGGTCATTTTCGTGGACGCTTAATCCGTCGTCCATTCCGCGCTAAAAAACAAGGGCGATTCCCAGCGGATCGCCCTTTTTGCGTGCCCGACCCTCACCGATCGACGCCGCCCGCACCGTCCGTGCTGCACAACGAAACACCCGAGCCAAAGCGTAGTGAGAATGTGTAGCGTTTCCGTCACGACGGCTATGGCGTCGTTCCAGAGCATAGGGAAATCTGTAGAATTTACCTCATAAAAAATTGAATATTGTTCAACGGACACTTAATTCGTTGCGCTTGTCGGGTGTTTTTGGTTTTTGTTGCTTGATACTTGTTGGGAAATACATGCCTGCCTTCACTCGCGGCGAGCTTGCCGATTTGAACGTGTTTGTCACCATCTGCCGCTGGCAGAGTTTCCGGGAGGCCGCCACTGAGTTGGGCGTGACGACCTCTGCCTTGAGTCATGCGATGCGCAATCTCGAGGCGCGTCTGGGCGTGAAGTTATTGAATCGCACGAGTCGTTCCGTGTCGCCGACGGCGGCGGGATCGGCATTGGCGAAGGAATTGGAGCAGGGTCTTGAGCAGATTGCCTCGGCGATAGGTGCGTTGGACCGATATCGTGCATCGCCAGCGGGCCGGTTGCGTCTGAACGTGCCACGCGATGCGGCGCGGTTGTTGCTGGACCCTATCCTGCCCCGCTTTGTTGCGTCTTATCCGGACATCGAGCTGGATGTCACGGTGGACGACCGGATGCTGGACATTGTGGCGGAGGGGTTCGATGCCGGGATGCGCTACGGCGACACGGTGCCTGGCGACATGATTGCGACGCCGTTGACGCCGGCATTGAAGTGGATCGTGGTGGGTTCGCCGGCGTACATTGCGCGTCATGGTCGACCGAAGGTGCCGCAGGATTTGATGTCGCACAATTGCATCCGGATGCGACTGGGCGATAACACCTTGTACAAGTGGGAGTTGGGCAATGGGTCGACGGCTGTGGAATTGGATGTGCCGGGGGCGTTGAGCATCAACGAGAGTGACGGCGTGATTTCGGCGGCCCTGGGCGGGTTGGGTTTGGGATATGTGTTGGAGCGCAACGTGGCGGCCGAGTTGGCGAATGGCACGTTGGAGGCGGTGTTGACGGAATGGGCGGTGGATGGGCCGCCGTTATCGATGTATTACCCGAGTCGGCGTCAGACGTTGCCGGGCTTACGGCATCTGATCGACATGATTCGTGCGGAGCATATGGGGCGGGCGGCTTGAGGTGTTTTTGGAGTGAGTGGGGGGTGGCTGGGGGTGTTTGGGGGTACGTGAAAGTTTTTTTGAATTTTTTGGCTCCCAGATATTGACAGTATGTAACACCCTCGGCATAATCTCACTTCTTCGCAGCGAGCACGCAGTAAGCGAGCTGACGGGGCCCAGATGGCGGAATTGGTAGACGCACTAGTTTCAGGTACTAGCGGGTAACACCGTGGAGGTTCGAGTCCTCTTCTGGGCACCAAAAAAATACAAAAAAGCCGATGATCGAGAGATCATCGGCTTTTTTCATACTTGCCCAGAAAGCAATGTGCCAGTGCACATTGCGTGGGGACTCGAAAGGCATCGCTTGCAAGCGATGCCGGGGTCGCGGAACGTGACCGAGTCCTCTCGGCGCCGGGGGCGCCGTACGGGAATGAAGGGGCACTGCTGAAGCAAAGCCTTATCGACGGTTTTAGAAAAAGCGCCCCCACCGCAGATACAAGGCCGCATCGCTGGTTTGTTTTTTCCGGCACATCCAATCGCGCCCCCTTGCCCACCGGCACAATCGCCCGCCGCCACTCGCCCTTCGCCCCCCCAATCCCCCTGCAGTAATAAGCATCCAACGAAAAAATAGTTGTCTGTGGGAATGTCGGTGGGGAGGATGATTGTTTTGCCGTTGGGGGCATGACAGCGTGGAGCGGGTTATGTTGCAAGAGGTGTTGGGAGCGAGCGAGGAGCTATTGTCGAATCTAATGGGATGGACGCCCCCACCCGAAGCGGCATCAATGTGCCAAAGTGGAAGTGTCGAAGCAACCACCTGACCGAGGGGAGCGCCCATCATGAAGATTACGACAGTTGGCATCGATCTGGCGAAGAACGTTTTTGCCGTCCATGGTGTAAATGAGCATGGCCGAACGGTGCTGAAGAAAGTGCTCAAGCGGAATCATGTTGCGGAGTTCTTCGCCAACCTCCCCACCTGCGTGATCGGAATGGAGGCATGCGCCAGCGCGCACTACTGGGCTCGCAAGCTGCAGGCCATGGGGCATACGGTACGACTGATCGCACCGCAGTTCGTCAAACCGTACGTCAAGACAAACAAGAATGACGCGGCGGATGCCGAGGCGATTTGCGAGGCAGTCGCACGGCCGAACATGCGTTTCGTGCCGGTCAAGACCGTTGAGCAGCAATCGGTGTTGTCGCTGCATCGCGTACGCCAGGGTTTCGTGCGGGCGCGCACCGCGCAGGCCAACCAGATCCGTGGACTGCTCGCCGAATTCGGGATCGTTGCTCCCAAGGGAATCGGGCATCTCGAGCGTCAGGTTCCTGAACTGATCGAAGATGCGGAGAACGAACTGACTGGCTCGTTTCGATTGCTCATCCAGCGCCTCATGGACCAACTGAAGGAGCTTGACCGACAGGTCAAGGAGCTCGAGGCGCAGATTCAGGCCTGGCACCGTAGTGACGAAAGGAGTCGACGGCTCGCGCGCGTCCCGGGCATCGGGCCCCTTACCGCGAGCGCGCTCGTTGCGTCTGTCGGCGACGCAAAGAGCTTCAGTAGCGCCCGACAACTTGCGGCGTGGCTCGGTCTGGTACCCCGGCAAAACTCGAGCGGCGGCAAGAACGTGCTGCTGGGCATCAGCAAGCGAGGTGACGTGTATTTGCGAACATTGTTGATCCACGGTGCGCGTTCCCTTCTGCAGGTTGCCAAACGCAAGGAATGCAAAAGCGGCTGGCTACATGGCTTGCTGCAGCGGCGAAACGCAAATGTCGCCGCCGTCGCACTCGCGAACAAGAACGCGCGGATCGTCTGGGCGCTACTGGTCCACGGCCGTGAGTTTCACCCTGATTACCACGCGCCTGCAGCGACTGTTTAACTGTCCGCCGCATGCCCAACCCGTAACTACCAGCAGGTAGCCTACTTCCGATTGCTCAGGCGATCATGACGTGATGGCGAGACAGGTCAGACCGTGGCCGGGAAACTCTGAGTACACCAACGTGCGCACCAGCACGCGAATCTGATGAGAGTCCGGCCAGCGAATTCCATCAGGGACCGCCGGCCTCGCGCCGGGACATCGAAGTCCGGATGCATGGCCGCAATCATTACCTGCCCTCCGTTACAAATGAGAGCTTGGCAAGCCGGGGGCGTCCATGCATGGTGTACGGGGTGCTTTGGGAAATATGAGAAGGCGGTGGCGGTTTAGCTGAGAATGTTGCTTGTCGAAGGCACACCGAGCAAAGCCGGCGCGAGCCGGCCCCGACCACCATGAAGAAGATTATGAAAGAAACGAACGGCAGAAAAGCACAAACGAAGAGCGCGCTCGATGAACTGATCCAGCAAGGCGCGCGGCAGATCATCGAGCAGGCAGTCGAAGCGGAACTGGCGAGCATGCTTGAACAGTACAGCAACGTGAGGTCGATCGACGGTCGGCGTGCCGTGGTGCGCAACGGCTACCTACCAGAGCGCGAAGTCGTCACGGCCATCGGTCCGGTGCCGGTTCGGGTACCGAAGGTGCGTGATCGCTCGGGTTCGGGCATCCGCTTCAATTCGGCGGTCGTGCCGCCGTACGTTCGCAAATCCGCACGCGTGTCGGCCGCACTACCGTGGCTGTACCTGCGAGGCATCTCGACGGGCGACATGAGCGAAGCCATGGGCATCATGCTGGGCGGCCAGGTCAGCGGCCTGTCGCCAAATGTGGTGAGTCGTCTGAAGGCGCAATGGGCCGATGAGCATGCTCAGTGGAATCAGCGTGAGTTGTCGTTGGCGCGCTGGGTGTACTGGTGGGCTGACGGCATTCACACCGGCGTGCGCAGCGACGATTCCGACGGCCAGTGCCTGTTGGTGATCATTGGTGTCAAACCGGACGGAACGAAAGAGCGTGTGGCGATCAGTGACGGGTATCGGGAATCGAAGGCGTCGTGGGCCGAACTGCTGCTCGATCTGAAAAAGCGCGGTCTGCAGTCAGGGCCGCTGCTGGCTTGCGGAGATGGTGCGATGGGATTCTGGGCAGCGATGGAAGAAGTGTTCCCGCAGACCAAGCATCAGCGCTGCTGGTTCCACAAGATGGGCAACGTGCTCAACGCGCTGCCGAAATCGCAGCAGGCCCGCGCCAAAAAGGCGATGCAGGACATTTGGATGGCCGCCACGCGTGCCGAAGCGCTGGTTGCCTTCAATCACTTCGTTGATACCCACTCGGCAAAGTATCCGAAGGTGGTCGAAAAGCTGACGCAAGATCGCGACGAGCTGCTGGCATTTTACGATTTCCCGGCCGAACACTGGCAGCATCTGCGCACGACGAATCCGATTGAATCGACCTTCGCGACGGTGCGTCACCGCACCAAGCGCACGCGTAACTGCGTCTCGCGCGCGACGTTCCTCGGCCTGGCATTCAAGCTGATCGAGTCGGCCGAAGACTCGTGGCGGCGCATCCGCGCCCCCGAAAAGATCGCGACGATGCTTGACGGGATGACGTTCAAGGATGGAGAGCCGGTGACCGACAGCACACCGGCTCAGCAGCCCCTGGCCGCCTAATCTTGCTCACGCCCCGTACACCAGATTTGACTTTAACTCGCGAGCGAGACCGACCGCGTTGCCGACTGGTTGCTGGCGGGGTTGGAATTAAAGAGCACGCTGTTCCATGTGGGTGAGTACTGTGGCGTGTATCAGGCGTCGACGGGTGGGCATCAGCGGGCGAGTTTCCATGTGGTGCTGGATGGCGGGTGTTATTTGCACGTGGGTGCCGACGGGGGCCGCGAGGCAAGCACGACCGAGTTGAGTGCGGGGGATGCTGTTTTCCTGCTTTCTGACGTTCCTCACGCGTTGACGCCATCCGCGACACCTCCGGCGGACCTGAGCGTCAGATTAGGCAAGATGACGCCGCTACCGCCTGCGCCGCACGAACCCATCCGATCAGCCTCCAGATCTTCTGTTGCCCTCGCTTGCGGCTTCTTCGAATTCCGCACCGATCTCGACATGCTGGTACTTGGCTTGCTGCCGAACCCGATCATTGCGCGTCACGCGAGCGGTCGACTCGACGGCATGACGCAGGTTTTCGCGTTAATCCAGGCAGAAGCACGCCGCCCTGGCGACACGCCCTCCCCACTACTCGCCCGTCTCACCGACCTGCTCTTCTACTACGCATTGCGCGAAGCGGTACACGCAGAGGACGTTGCCCCAGGGATGTGGCGTTTAATGCGCCGCGACGCCTTCGGCCGACTGGCGGCGGCGATTATCGAGTCCCCGGGCGAGCGTTGGACGACGGACAGCATGGCGGACTTCGTGCACATGTCGCGCGCGCGATTCTGCAAGCAATTTGCGGAGGTTGGCGGACAGCCGCCAGCGCACTTCGTAACGTTGGTCCGAATGAAGACGGCGGCTGCACTCCTACGCGCGGGCGTCTCTTTGCCGGAGGCGGCCGAGCAGGTGGGTTACCAGTCGGAGTCGGCCTTTGCACAGGCTTTCAAACGTGTGATCGGCATCCAGCCGGGGGCATGGCGTCGGCAGGCGGCCAGCGCGGGCGCTCAGCCCGCGGCAACCGCCGTCGCCACGTACCCGGTGCACTAACGCCAGCGAAGGCCGTCACCGGCCAACGCTGCACCATCGTGGCTTCGCGTGCAATGGTTTGCCACCCTCCGATCAGGCCCAAATGGGTTCTTCGAGCGCGCGCCTCCCTGCCACCTCGGAAAATTCCGTCCCCCGATGAGACGAATCCGCAGAATTTCCAGACGGGCGCGCATTGAGCATGCGCCCGGGCTTGCGCACAATGGAGGCTCGACTGTAAGGAGCCCGATATGAGCCGACTGCCATTGCACACTGTTGAGACAGCCCCGGAGGCGAGCCGTCCGTTTTTGGAGAAGTCACTGGCGGCGAATGGTTTCCTGCCTAATCTGGTGGCGTCGCTGGCGAACGCACCGACGGCACTCGAAACCTATCTGACGGTGGGCGCGATCAATGGTCGCGCGAGCCTGACACTGGCCGAGCGCGAGGTCGTGCAGATCACGGCGGCCGGGATTCACGGCTGCGGCTTTTGCGTTGCCGGGCATACGGCCGTGGCGCTGAAGAAGGCGCAACTCCCCGAAGCCCTCGTGAATGAAATCCGCGATCAGGCCAAACTCTCCGATGCCCGCCTCGACGCCGTCGCGAATTTCACGCGCGCCGTGATCGCCACGCGCGGCGCGGTGTCGGATGCCGAATTCACCGCCTTCAAATCTGCGGGTTTCGACGATGCCGCCGCCCTCGAAGTGGTGCTTGGCGTCTCGCTCGCCACGCTGTGCAACTTCGCGAACAATCTTTCGCAAAACGAACTGAACCCGCAACTGGCGGCTTATCGCTGGGAACCGAAGGCGCAGGCGGCATGAGTACCTCCGCCAGCCAGCAGGGTCTCGCCGCCCGCGCACCGGCACTCGCAACGTGGCTCGACGCTCACTCGGAGACGCTCGACACGGACGCCACGCTTTGCGGTGAAGTGGTGCCGCAACTCGCCAGCGCCGGATTACTGCGCGTTGGCGTTCCGGTTGAGCTGGGCGGTACCGGTGGCACGATTGGCGATGCGATCGAAAGCGTTGCCGACGTTGCCGCGCATTCGTTCGCGGCGGCCTTCGTCTTCTGGGGACAACGCACGTTCATCGAGTACCTGCTGCAAAGCCCGAATCAGGCGTTGCGCGATCGTCTGCTGCCTGCCTTGCTCCGCGGAGACCTGGCGGGCGCGACCGGCCTGTCGAACGCGATGAAATACCTGTCGACCATCGAGCCGTTGCAAATCCGGGCGACGGACGTGCCCACCGTGGCCTCGTCTGGCGCCGGTAGCGCCGCATCGTCGTGGCGCGTGAACGGTGGCTTGCCGTGGATCACGAACCTGCGCAAGCAAGGCTTCGTTGCCGCCGCAGCCATCGACCACGAGGCGGGCGGGCCTCCGTCGATCTTCGCCATCGCACACAACGCGCCGGGGGTGCAACGCAGCGACGACCTGGATCTGATCGGTCTGCGCGGGACCAACACCGCCGCACTTCAGATGACGGACACACCGCTGAGCGATGATGACCGCATCACCGACAATGCACCGGCGTGGCTCGTGCGCGTGCGCCCGGCCTTTCTCGGGCTGCAATGCGGCATGTCGCTGGGTCTCGCGCGGCGCAGCCTCGACGCCACCAGCGCAGGCGGCCCGGCAGCCCGTGCTGCGGTGGCGGACGACGTGGCCGCGCTCACCGATCATCTCGCGTCCCTCACAACGCGTCTGAAATCGGGCGTCCTGCAAGGCGAATTTGTCGACACGCCAGCAACCCTGTTCAAATTGCGCATCTCGCTCGCGGAACTGGTTCACGACGCCGCCACACTGGAAGTGCAGACCGCGGGCGGACGGGGTTATCTGCGCGGACTCTCGGGCGTTGCCCGACGTCAACGCGAGGCCGCTTTCGTGCCTATCGTGACGCCGAGTCTCGTGCAACTAAAGAACCAACTGGCGGCGCAAAGCGCACGGCAACTCAAGACCGGAACGGTTACATGACCCAACCCACGGCGACGCAACGCGCGCACGCAACCGCCCACGAGTACGCACATTTCGCCGCAGCGCGCGAGGGCACCTCGCGCGCATCGTCATTCCTGACGCTGCGCAATATCTGCCTGTCGTACGGCGAACGGGCAATCCTTCGCGGCGTCGACCTCGCGGTCGCGCCGGGCGAACTCGTCTCCGTACTCGGCCCAAGCGGTTCAGGCAAATCCACGTTGTTGCGCATTGCCGCCGGACTGCTTGCACCGAGCGACGGCACCGTCATTGTGGATGGCACCCCGCTCACGGGTCCACGCCCCGACGTGGCGCTCGCCTTTCAGGACCCGTGTCTGCTGCCCTGGCTGTCGGTGGAGCGCAACGTGGCGTTCGGCCTGACGTTCGCACGACAGCCCGCACTCTCGCGTGAAACGCGGCGCACGCGTATCGACGCCGCGCTGACCGAAGTCGGCTTGTCCCATGCGCATCATCTGCATCCTCGCCAGCTTTCCGGCGGCATGGCGCAGCGCGTGGCACTCGCGCGTTGTCTCGCGCGTCAACCGCGTGCGCTGCTCCTCGATGAGCCGTTTGGCGCACTTGACGAAGTCACACGCGCCGATATGCAACGTCTGCTGGTGACCGTGGTGCGCGACACCGGCGCGGCGACGGTCCTTGTCACGCACGACATCGACGAGGCGTTGCTGGTCTCCGACCGGATCGTGCTGCTTGGCAATCAAGGTCGCACGCTCGCGCAATGGCAGATCGATGTCCCCTCTCCGCGCGAAGCCCAGGTACAGGCGCTTGGCGCCCTGCGCATCGAAATTCTGGAAGCACTGCAACTTGCGATGTCCCGCGACACAACATCCGCTCAGGCGGCACTTCACACATCACCTCACACACGTTAAGCACCCACCTTCGGGGATTCTCAGACCATGTGCCAAATTTCCCGCCGCGAATGGCTCAAGCTCGCTTCTATGATGACCGTCGCAGGAGCGGCCCCGTTGCTCGCATCGGCCGCTGCGCGTGCCGCCGCCGAGCCGGACGCGCCCTTGCGCATCGGCTATCTGCCGATTACCGACGCCACGCCCCTTCTCGTCGCGCATAACAACGGCTATTTCGAACAAGCGGGCATCAAGGCGGAAAAGCCGACCTTGTTGCGCAGTTGGGCGCAACTGATCGAAGCGTTTCTGTCCGGACAGGTCAACGTCGTTCACCTGCTCTCGCCGATGACGGTCTGGGCGCGGTACGGCAGTCAGGCACAGGCCAAGGTCGTCGCCTGGAATCACGTCAACGGCAGCGCCATCACGGTGGCCAACGACGTCGACAAGATTGGGGATCTGGGCGGCAAGACCTTTGCGGTGCCGTTCTGGTACTCGATTCATAACGTGGTGCTGCAGGGATTGCTTGCCGCGAACGGCCTGACGCCGGTACTCAAGAAGAGCGGAACGCCCGCCGCCAACGAGGTCAATCTGATCGTGATGGCACCGTCGGACATGCCGCCCGCCCTCGCCGCAAAACAGATCGCGGGCTATATCGTCGCCGAGCCGTTCAATGCGGCAGCCGAGAACCTCAAGGTCGGCAAAGTGCTGCGCTTTACCGGCGACGTCTGGAAGAACCATGCGTGCTGTGTCGTGACGATGCACGAGCGCGACCTGACCTCGCGCCCGGAATGGTCGCAGAAGGTCGTCGACGCCATCGTCAAGGCGCAGGCGTGGACACGCGAGCACCCCGCAGATGCCGCGCGCCTGCTGTCCAAGGAAGGTCAGAACCGCTACACACCGCACCCGTTCCAGGTGTTGCAGCGCGTGCTGGCGCCGGATGCTTCCGAGCAGGGCCGCTATCTCGCCGACAAGGCCATCTTGCATGCCGACTGGCACGAGAAACGCATCGACTTCCAGCCCTATCCCTATCCAAGCTACACGGAGGCGCTTGTGCGTCACATGCAGAAGACGCAGGTCGAAGGGAATGCGCAGTTCCTTGCGAAGCTCGACCCGTCGTTCGTCGCACGCGATCTCGTCGACGACCGCTTCGTGAAAAAGAGCATTGCCGCCGCCGGTGGCATGAAGGCTTTCGGGCTGCCGGATGGTTTCACCCGTCAGGAGGTGATCGTTGTCTGATTTCGCGCCCAGCCGCGTGCAGCAACCGGTCGGTTCGGTGGAGTCTGCCTCCGGCGCCACCGCCCCCTCCGCGTCGAACGCAGGCACAGTGACGCCCCGCTCTGCGCGCCACGCGTGGCTCGGCCTTGCGGGGCTCGCAGGCATCGTACTGATCTGGTGGCTGGGCATTTCGCTACTCACCACGCCCGGCTCTCTCGCGTCGCAGTTCTCGCCTGCGGCCGCACTGAACGCCCTGCCCGACCTGATCCGCGACGAGCAGCTTGGCCTGCACATCCTCGCCAGCTTGCGACGTATTGCGGTCGGGCTGGCGTGGGCTGTGGTGCTGGGCGTACCGCTGGGCTTTCTGATCGGGCGCGTGCGCTGGCTGGACAAGGCCCTCACACCATCGTTGCAATTCCTGCGCATGGTGTCGCCGCTGTCGTGGATGCCGATTGCCGTCATGTCGCTCGGCGTGGGCGACCCTGCCGTGTATTTTCTCTTGGCCTTCGCCGCCTTGTGGCCGCTGGTGATGAGCACGGCGGCCGGTGTGACGCATATCGACCGACGCTGGGTACAACTCGGTGAAAGTCTGGCGGCGACCCGCTGGGAAATGCTCTGGCATGTCTATGTGCCAGGCATTGCAGCGCATGTCCTCACGGGTGTGCGGTTAGCCATCGGAATCTTGTGGATCGTACTGGTGCCCGCAGAGATGCTGGGCGTGAATGCAGGTCTGGGGTATCTCATCCTCGATACGCGTGACCGGCTGGCGTACTCGGAACTGACCGCCGTCATTCTGGTGATCGGTGTGCTTGGCTTCGCGCTCGACTGGGCAGCACGCTTCATCTACCGGCGCTTCAGTGGCGCAATGCAGGACGAGTAGCGGGCCAATAGGCTCAACGGGCATACACGCGGACAGGCCGTTACAATAGCGACCTGAATCCAGATGCCTGACGGAGACGCATCATCGAGCTAGATCGTTTACTGCAATCGCAGGGCTTCGGCAGTCGCAAGATGTGCCGCAAGCTCATTCAATCCGGTGCTTTCGCCATCGACGGCGTTGTGCACGACAACTTCCGGGAATCGGTGGATCCGAAGGGCCTTCAGTTCACGCTGGACGGCGAGTCCTGGGACTACCGCGAGCACGTCTACATTCTGCTCAACAAACCTGAAGGCTTCGAGTGCTCGACGAGCCCGACGCATCACGAGGGCGTGCATTCGCTGTTGCCGCTCCCGCTCGCCGTACGTGGCGTGCAACCGGCCGGCCGTCTCGATCAGGACACCACCGGCATGCTGCTGCTCTCCGATGACGGTCCCTTCCTGCATGCCATGATGTCTCCACGCCGCCACGTGCCCAAACGGTATGTCGCGACGACCAAGCACCCAGTGACGGACGAGATGTTGCAGGCATTGCGCGACGGCGTACTGTTGCGCGACGAGACCGAGCCGCTCTCTGCAACAGACGTCATGAGCCCGTCATCGCACGAAATCGCTCTCACGATCACACAAGGGAAATACCATCAGGTCAAGCGGATGGTGGCCGCCGCAGGCAATCGCGTGGAAGGTCTGGTGAGAACCGCCATCGGCGGCTTGCCGATGGGCACGCTCGGACTCGGTGAATGGCGTTACCTGTCGCCGGACGAATTGCTGTCGTTGCCGTACGAGGTTCCGCTGTCCGCCAAGTGATCGGACTTGGGGATGCGACCCCTCCTCCGATCGCGTCCAAACGCAAAAACGCCCAACGCCGGTACGCATGCCAGCGTTGGGCGTTTCCCTTTGGGTTCGCCGATATTCGCGCGGACAGCCTCAGCTCTGCTTACCTTCCAACAGGAACTGCGCGCCCTTGTCCTGTCCGAGCGCCTTGACGAGATACGGCATCGTCGTCTTGAGCGTGTCTTGCAGCATGTACGGCGGGTTCACGATGAACATGCCGCTGCCGTGCAACCCCATACCACCCGGCACGGGATTGCAGACCGTCAGCGCAACGTGCAGCCAGTTCTTGATCGGCTTCTCGTCGATCGTCAGCCGCTTCATGCGCTCCGGCAATTGCGCAGCCTCCCGACGTTGCACGAGCGGATACCACACGGCGTACATGCCGGTCGGGAAGCGGTCGAGCCCTTCCTGCACGGTCTGCGTGGTGCGCGTGTAATCGCGCTTGTCCTCGTAGGACGGGTCGATGAGCGTGAACCCCCGGCGCGGCGCCGGCGGCAGAATCGTCTTGAGACCGGCAAATCCGTCGGCCCCGAAAATCATGGTGCGGCGTGCGACGGCACGCCCCTGCGCTTCGAAGTTCTCGCGCAGCACTTCCTGTTCGGTCGGATGCGCCTCGAACAAGCGCAGACGGTCGCGGTCGCCCAGCAGTTGCAGCGCAAAGTACGGCGAGCCGGGGTAGTAGCTCAGCTTGCCGTCCGGATTGAACTCACGGACCAGCGCAACGTAGTCCGCCAACGCCGGAGGCAGATCGTTACGCGCCCACAGACGGCCGATGCCCGTCTCGTACTCGCCCGTCTTGTCGGCCCACTTGCCGTCGAGCGCGTAGCCGCCCGCGCCGGCGTGCGTGTCGATATACCAGAACGCCGTGTCTTTCTGGCGCATGTAATCGATGCATTCAACGGCGATGAAGTGTTTCAGTACGTCGGCATGGTTGCCGGCGTGGAAGGCGTGGCGGTAGCTAAACATTAGGCAGATCCTGATTCGTCAGGCGCGATTGTAGCCGACGACGCCCCTGCCCGGCGTTTCCGGGCCGGTGCGTCGCTGTTTTTTGCCCCGTTGGCCGCCAGCGTCTTCACCGCTTTATGACGCGGGCACGCGACCAGATGATCGTTCACCATGCCAGCGGCCTGCATGAACGAATAGCAGATGGTGGATCCCACGAACGTGAATCCCGCCTTCTTCAGCGCACGACTCATGGCGTCCGACGCGGCGGACGTTGCCGGGACTTCGCTAAGGGACGTCCAGCGGTTTTGCAACGTCTCACCGCCCACGAACTGCCAGACGAAGTCACTGAAGCGCGTCCCCGAGGCTTCCATCGCCAGATACGCTTTGGCCCCCTTGATGACGCCATTGACCTTCAGACGATTGCGCACGATGCCGGGATCGGCCATCAGCCGCGCTTCGTCCTCCGGTCCGTACTTCGCAATACGGGCCGGGTCGAAATTGTCGAAGGCCTTGCGGTAGGTCTCGCGCTTCTTCAGGATCGTGGACCACGACAACCCGGCCTGCGCCCCTTCGAGCATGAGCAATTCGAACAACTCGCGGGAGTCGCGCAACGGCACGCCCCATTCCTGATCGTGATACTGACGATATTGCTCGAAGCCTTCACTCCACGGACAGCGTTCCATTTGCCCCTCGATAGTTGTGCTCGCGCCTCGACGTGACCGAGGCATGCGGACGAATGGGGCAAGTGTGCCAGCAATTACCGAAGAAGCGAACCCGCAACCCCGCATCCTCCGCGAAATTGGGCCGCCAGGCAATGCCGATGCGGAATTTTCCGAGCCTCCGACATCGGCCGCCCCTGCGTGTTACAGCATCAGTTGTCCGCCATTGACCTCGATGATCTGACCGGTCACATAGCTCGCCAGCGTCTCAGACGCGAGATACAGGAACGCCCCCGAACACTCGTCGGGCTCGCCAAGGCGCCCCATCGGAATGCTCTGACGGAAGGCGTCGATCTGCGCCTGCGTGCTGAATTGCTCGTGGAACGGCGTCATGATCACGCCCGGCGAGACGGCATTCACGCGAATACGGTCGGGCATCAACTCTTTGGCCATGCCTCGCGTGAGCGTGCTCACGAAACCCTTCGCCGCTGCGTAAATCAGTGCGCCCGGACCGCCACCGTGGCGCGCCGCAATCGACGTCACGTTGACGATCGCGCCGCCGCCCTGCTTACGCATGGCGGGCACGACCGCGCGCGAGAACGCCACGACCGAGCGTGCATTGACGTTGAGGACGTCATCGAAATAGGCGTCCGTCACTTCCGTGAACGGGGTGCGTTTGACGAGACTGCCCGCGTTGTTGATCAGCACGTCGATGCGGCCGAAGCCGTCGAGCACGTGGGCCACAGCGGCATCGATGGCGCCGGTGTCCTGCACGTCGGCCGCGACCGTCATGGCTTTCACGCCATGCGCGCGCACCGCTTCGGCCACGGCTTGCGCCTTGTCGGCCGAGCGGTTGAAGTGCACCGCCACGTTCGCGCCCTGCGCGGCAAACGCCGTCGCCGCTGCCGCCCCGATGCCGGTACTCGCGCCCGTGATCAGCACGAACTTGCCTTTCAAATCTTGCATGATGAATCGCTCCGAAGAATGTCGTCGATGGGCTGTGCCTGACGTTGCAAAGCCGCGCACGGCAGCACGATCGGTGCGCCCGGCGTCGTTCGCCATGTCAGCGGGAGGCCGCTTGCGCCGCCCTCCGTGCCCATCAACTTACGGGATGGATGTGAAAAGCATCGGACACGCGTTCAGTCGAGCAAGCGTGCGTCGTACGCGTGCACTTGCTGCGTCTGCTCGCCCAGTCCGTCGATGCCAAGTCGCATGACGTCGCCCGGCTTCAGGAAGACCGGTGGCTTCTGACCAAGACCGACGCCCGGAGGCGTGCCCGTCGTCACGAGATCGCCCGGCTTGAGCGTGGTGAACTGGCTGATGTAATGCACCAGATAGGCCACGCTGAAAATCATGGTCGACGTATTGCCCGTCTGGCGGCGAACACCGTTGAGGTCGAGCCACAGGCCGAGTTGCTGCGGGTCGCGGATTTCGTCGGTCGTCACCAGCCACGGACCGACCGGACCGAAGGTGTCGAAACCCTTGCCCTTGTCCCATGTGCCACCGCGCTCGATCTGGTACTCGCGCTCGGAGACATCGTTGACCACGCAATACCCGGCGACGTAATCGAGCGCACGCTCCAGTGGCACGTAACGCGCCGTCGTGCCGATCACGAAGCCCAGTTCGACTTCCCAGTCGCCCTTGACCGAGTCCTTGGGCAGCACCACGGGGTCGTTGGGTCCCGTCAGGCAGTTGTCCCACTTGGTGAAGAGCACCGGTTCCGACGGCACGGCCAGCCCCGACTCTGCCGCATGATCGCTGTAGTTCAGACCGACGGCGAGAAACTTGCCCAGCCCCAAGAACGGCACGCCCAACCGGCCCGGCGACGCCACCACCGGCAACGTCGTGACATCGAGCGCGCGCAGCGCCGCCAGCCCCTGCGGGCTCAGCGTTTGCGGCGTGATGTCGGCCATCACGCCGGAGAGATCACGCACCTGGCCATCCGCATCGAGCAGTCCCGGCTTTTCCTGGCCCTTCGGGCCGTAACGCAGCAGTTTCAAAGCAAATCTCCTTGCGAAATCAGTTGGACCAGCCGCCGTCGATCAGATGGATGGCGCCGGTGGTGAACGAGGATTCGTCCGAACCCAGATAGATGGCGAGTGCCGCAATTTCTTCTGGCGTGCCCACACGCCCTATCGGCTGACGCGCCACGAACTGCTCGCGTACGGCGGTCAGACTCGCGCCCGCCGCGTCGGCCTGCGCGGCAATGCGCTGACGCAGCGACGGCGACTCGACCGTGCCCGGGCAGATCGCGTTGCAGCGGATGCCGCGCGCGACGAAATCGGCTGCCACGGACTTCGTCAGCCCGATCACGGCCGCCTTGCTCGTACCGTAGACGCAACGATTGGCCACCCCCTTAACGCTGGACGCCGCCGACGACATATTGATGATCGCCCCGCCGCCTGCGGCCAGCATCGCGGGCAGGAACGCCCGCGTTGTGCGGTACATGCTCTTCACGTTCAGATCGAACGAGAAGTCCCACGCGGCTTCGTCGCACTCGAGAATCGAGCCGTGATGCACGTAGCCGGCGCAGTTAAACAGCACGTCGATCGCGCCGAGTTCGCTCGCGAGCGTGGTCACGGCCGCGCCGTCGGTCACGTCGAGTGTTCGCCGCGTCAGGTTCGGGTGGTCGTCCAGTTGCGCGAGCGCGTCGGCGTTCAGATCGGTAGCGATCACGCGCGCGCCTTCACGCAGATAGGCCTCGACGCAGGCGCGTCCGATGCCTTGTGCCGCAGCAGTAATGACGGCGGTTTTGCCCGTCAGTCGGCCAGTCATGAGTGTCTCCTCGTGAGCCTGTGGGTCGTTGGGGATTTAGGGATGTGCCGGATGAGCCGACTCAGATGTTCGTGGCCGCGTGCGTGGCTACAGCGGCGTCTTCGTCATTCGCAGTCACGCTCGACGTGACGGACACAGCATAGGCGTCGCGCACGCGGCACAGATGCTGGCGCATTGCCAGCGCGGCCCGTTCCGGGTCTCGCGCCTCCAGCGCGTCGAGAATGTGGCGATGATCCTGCAAGCTGCGCTCGAGCACCCCCTCGACCTGCGACGTCACGCGGCGACTCTTCTTGCCCAGCAAATACAGACTGTTCGCGATGCTTTGCAGGAAAGGGTTCTCGCAAGCGTCGATGATGGTCTCGTGAAAGGCCATATCGGCCGCCGAGAACGTTTCGGGATTGCCCAGCAGCGCCTGTTCGTCTTCGACGAGCGCATGCAGACGTGCGATATCCTCGTCACTGATGTGCGTCGCCGCCAGCGCGGCCACGCCGGGCTCGATCACCAGACGCGCGTCGAACAGGGATTCCAGCGTGCCCGCGTTAAGCTCGATGACCATCTCCAGTGGTTCGAGCAACTCCCGCATCTCGAGCGAACCGACGAACGTCCCCTCACCCTGCCGAATGCGCAGCAACCCCAGCAGCGCCAGCCCGCGAATCGCTTCTCGCACGGCCGGGCGGCCAACGCCCAGCATGCTGGCGAGGTCGCGCTCGGGCGGCAGTTGCTGGCCGGGCTTGAGCAGGCCGGTGCGGATCATCGTGAGCAAGCGCTGCGCGACCTGCTCCGAGACGGAAAGCTGCACGATGGGATCGAATGACATGATGCCGTTCAGTGGTAAGACCAATGAACGCCATGTTGCCCCCGTCACCTATCGAGTGTCAACGCAAAATTTCACCTACCCCATCGACGGCATCGCGGGCTTTTGATTTTTGACAAAGTCATCGGAATTTATCGGACGTTTCCGACTCGTAGTCAAACACGCGATCGCGCAAGATCGTTTGTTCATGCGGATCTCCGTAAATTTGCATTGCGAGAGTGCACTGCGTCGCAAGTCAACGCCTTCTTGTTGTCTGGGTGTCACTTTTCTGCGACCATGATCTGCCGCTCCGAGGTTCTCATTGGGGCAATGTTCCCGCCGTCGCTTGATCTGCCGTGCCCCTGGCTGCATCCGTTCCCCGAAATTCTGGAGTCTCCGACGATGTCCTCCTCAAAGACCGCCAAGCTGGGCCACTGGACGGCGTACATGCCAATCCTGGCCCTCGTTGCCCTCGGTGTTGCCGCGTTTTTGCCGAACGCCGCGGCGCTTACGTTATGTGCAGCAGCGCTCGCCGGGGCCGTGTTCTCGGCCGTGCACCATGCCGAGACCGTCGCTCACAAGGTCGGCGAGCCGTTCGGTACGCTGGTTCTTGCCGTGGCCGTCACCATCATCGAAGTGGCGCTGATCGTCTCGGTGATGCTCTCCGGCGGACCGGACAAGGCCGGGCTGGCACGCGACACAGTGTTCGCCGCCATCATGATCGTCTCGACGGGGATCGTCGGCTTATGCCTGCTCTTCGGCGGGGTGCGTCACCACACGCAGGGCTTTCATGTGGAAGGTGCGAGCGCTGCGCTCGCCGTGCTGTGCGCGCTGTCCGTCCTCACACTGGTGCTGCCGAACTACACGAATTCCGTGGTTGGACCGGGCCTCACGGCGTCGCAGCTGGCGTTCGAAGGCGTGATCTCGCTGGTGCTCTATATGGTGTTCGTGTTCGTGCAAACGGTGAGCCACCGCGATTACTTCCTGGCGAAAGCGCCGAGCGAAGAAGTCCACGTGCCGCCGCCCTCGCGCCGTACGGCAGTGTTGAGTCTCGGCTTGCTGGTCGTGGCGCTGGTGGCCGTGGTGGGACTGGCGAAGAAGCTCTCGCCCGCCGTGGAACAGGCGGTGGCAACGGCAGGGGCGCCGAAGGCGGTGGTGGGGATCGTGATTGCTGCGCTGGTGCTGCTGCCCGAAGGGCTGGCCGCGCTGCGCGCTGCCCGTGCCAACAAGCTTCAGACGAGTCTGAATCTGGCGCTCGGCTCGGCCCTGGCCAGTATCGGCCTGACGATTCCGACGGTGGCTGCGGTGTCGCTCGTGCTCGATCAGCAGATCGAACTGGGTCTCGCGCCGAAGGAGACGGTACTGCTTGCCATCACGCTGTTGGTGAGCGTGCTCACGCTCGGTACCGGACGCACGACCGTGTTGCAAGGTGCCGTCCACCTGGTGCTGTTCGCGGCGTTCCTGTTCCTGGCGATCGTGCCGTGATGCGGTGATGCGTTCCTGTCCCGAAGCGTTGGCCCGTGTTAGGCCGCTAGGCCGCTAGGCCGTTAGGCCGCCAGCGCTTCGTGCTTCAGTGTCCCAGCCGTTCAAGCCTTGGACGCCTTCCGGTCCGCCGTGGCCGCGTCATCTTTGACGTCATTGGCGTCAGTCGATTCCGCCGCATCCGACGGCGTGCCGAGCAGCGCACCCAGCAGCTTGCTGCCACCGCCACCGCGCTTGCCCTGTGCACCCACCCCCTTGCCCGTCGGCGGGCCGCGACGCACACCGGCGTCGATTTTCAGGCCGCGACGCTTCTGAATCTCAAATTTAGTCTGTGTCATGGTGTTGTCCGCGTGTTGTCCGTTACTTCAGGGTTCGATGCCCAGGTCACCCTCGGCCGCCAGCTTCCTGGCCAGCGCGTGCGCGGCTTCGAGCGCGTCGCTTGCCCAGCGGTAGGCGTCGGGCGTGGTATAGGTGAGCGGCGGATCGAGCGATTCGATGACGTCGTCCACGTCTCGCCATCCGGTAAAGTGCACCACCCCGTAGAACTGTCCTTGCGGCGCGGGCGACGTCTCCGCCCAGTAATAAAAGTCTTCCGCCAGCAGGCAGCCTTCGAAACCCATAGCGATCCGTCGAGATCCCGTGAAAAGGCGGCATCGTAGCACGACGCACGACGAGCGGCATAC
Organism: Pandoraea oxalativorans; assembly: GCF_000972785.3. Lineage (NCBI taxonomy): Bacteria > Pseudomonadati > Pseudomonadota > Betaproteobacteria > Burkholderiales > Burkholderiaceae > Pandoraea > Pandoraea oxalativorans. Next base: position 2,218,957 of record NZ_CP011253.3, on the reverse strand, counting down.
CGTCGCTACGCAGTAGAATACTGCGGCATAGCAACCTACGACTCTTTATACCGACATCACGATGTTCACCGGAATTGTTCAAGGCACGGCCACGCTGTCGTCCATCGAAGATCGCGACGGCATGCGCACGCTCGAGCTGGCGTTTCCCGAAGGCTTCTGCGAAGACCTGACCCTCGGCGCCAGCGTCTCGGTCGACGGCTGCTGCCTGACGGTCACGCAACTGCTCTCGCCCACCGCCGCGTCGTTCGACGTCATTCTCCAAAGTCTTAACGTGACGACGCTTGGCAGCTTCGGCACGGGCGCACAGGTCAACGTGGAGCGCGCGGCCAAGGATGGCGCGGAAATCGGCGGCCATCCGCTCTCCGGCCATATCGACTTCTCCACCGAGATCCTCAGCGTGCGCACCTCGGATACGAACCGCGTGCTGCGCATCGCGATCCCCGAAGCGTTCCGCAAGTATGTCTTCGCCAAGGGCTACATCGCCATCAACGGCGCGAGCCTGACGGTCTCCGAAGTGAACCGGCAGGAAGGCTGGTTCGAGGTGTGGCTGATTCCGGAAACGCGCCGCATGACGACGTTCGAGGACAAGGGTACCGGTTCGCGCGTCAATATCGAAATCGAACGTAGCACGCAGGTGGTCGTCGACACGGTCCGCGAAGCGGTGCAGGAAAGCCTCGGCCGCCTGCAACCGGTGCTCGAAGCCCTGCTCAAGGAAAAGGGACTCTCGCTCGACGACTTCGTCGGCGTGCCGAAGTTGCCCTCCGACAAGGCATAAGTCGGCATCAGGGGTAAGACCCGAGCCCTGCGTTCACTTTCAAAGGACTTTCATGCAACTCGCCACCTGGAACGTCAACTCGCTCAAGGTTCGTCTCGGACATGTGCAGGACTGGCTGCGCAGTAACCCCGTCGACGTCCTCTGCCTTCAGGAACTGAAGCTCACCGACGAGAACTTTCCGATCACCGAAATCGCTGCGCTCGGCTACACGTCGCACTTCACCGGACAGAAGACGTATAACGGCGTTGCGCTGCTCGTGAATCACACCAAGGTCGGGGAGGCCACCGACCTCGTCAAGAACCTGCCGAATTTCCCCGACGAACAGCAACGTCTGATCACGGCGACCATTGGCGGCGTGCGGGTCGTGTGCGGCTACTTCCCGAACGGTCAGTCGCTCGAATCGGACAAGTTCGTCTACAAGCTCAACTGGCTCGACGCGCTCACCCACTGGCTGTCGGACGAATTGCAGCGTCACCCGCAACTCGCGCTGCTCGGCGATTACAACATCGCGCCGGAAGACCGCGATGTGCACGATCCGGCGAAATGGGAAGGCTGCAACCTGGTGTCGCCTCAGGAGCGCCAGGCGTTCGCGCGCCTGCAAGGGCTCGGTTTGCGTGACACGTTCCGCATGTTCGAGCAGCCGGAAAAGACGTTCAGTTGGTGGGATTACCGCATGGGCGCATTCCGACGCAACGCCGGACTGCGCATCGATCACGTGCTCGCCTCCGCCGCACTGGCCGAGCGCTGCACCGGCTGCGAGATCGATCGCGTGCCGCGCACCTGGGAACAGCCGTCGGACCACACGCCGGTCGTCGCCACGTTCAAGGACTGACGCCGCGCTTGCCCGTTGTCGGGCAGCGGCCCGATAGCGCAACGGCACCCGTGGGTGCCGTTTTCTTTCTCGCCGTGACGTCGCCTCGGCACGTGCTTGTCGCGTCGCAGTTCGCGACGTCCGCACTACTGGCCCGCGCGCGGATCCGTGAGACGCGATTCATAGACGAAGCAACGAATCGCGGCCTTGTTGCGCGTCTCCATCTGCATGAACTCGAGACCATAAGCCCACGTGCCGTCCGCCCGTGGCCCTTCGACGCTGCGTACCGCCGCCCGCCCGACAATCGGTACGATATCCGCGCCGATCGGCACCCGAAACTGCACCGCGACGTGAAGGCATCCCTCCGGCAACGGGGCCTTCGCCACGATGCCCGCCCCGTCTGCACTGATGTCGCGCACCAGTACGAGCCACTCCGGCGTATCCTGCGGATCGGCCAGCATGCGCGTAAGCGACGCGCGTGACGTCTCGTCGATAGGCGACAGCCGCGCCACGAGTCGTGTGTCGACGCGCGGCGTACGACGCACCGGCGTCTCCCGCACCTGCGACGGACGCGACAGCACCACGTAATCGAACGGGCCGTGATGCACGCTATGCACGTCGCACGTAAATTCGTAGAGGTTGTCGCCCGGGAACGTCCAGAGCGCCAGCCGATCCCCCGCTTCCATCGGCATGCGCGCGTCTCCCGCCGTCGGAAGCGTGACGATCAGCATGCCGTTGGGTGCCCGGCCAATCAGGCGGGCACGCACGCGCGTCATCTCGGCGTCCGGCGCCACTCGCACCTGAATCCACGCACCGATCGGCAGCGGAACGGGCAAACCGTGCAAATAGACGGTCGATGCGCCTGCATCGAGCGACGACGCCGAATTCGCAGCCTCCGTCCGACCGGCGGCTTCCCCCGTTGTCGCGCCCTCGGGCAGCGGCCGGTGAGGCGCAAACATCGTGAAAAGCCAGTCGAGATCGGCCTCGGACGGCAGACGCTCGCCCTCCGCAAGCAACGGTGTGCCGTCGGCGTCGAACAGTGGCCAGGAGAGTGGGACGTGAGCGTCAAGCTCGCGACGATTGACCGCCACGAACCCCGGATAGCCTGACGCAATACAAGTCGAGTGCATGATGCCTGAAAGGGGCGTAACACCCCGGAAAGTCTCGGATTAAGGAGGCGCGACGTACGCAATGTGGCTTCATGACGCTCGGTAAGACGTTTTGCGACGTCGTCTGACGCATGTCTGACGTAATGCAACGTAAGGCGCGTACGTATTTTTACCACGAAAGTGGGATCGCGCTGATGGCGGAATATCAGGCAAAACGCGCCTCAATCCATCGCAACCCCATCCGAGCCTTGCGGGGGCGAAACACCGGTGTGGGTCGCTTCAGTGACGATGTGGGCAGGAAGCGGAAATCGGATGGCCCAGAACCACGGGAGCGTCTGACGACAGGCCTCTGCCAGTCCGGGAAGTGCCATGATCTCAGGGCAGGTCAGCCATTGCGCCAATCGTTCGGCCAGGTGCCGCGACGCGATGGCATCGTCCGACAGACAGGCCCGTAGGGCAATCGCCTGCGGTAACGCGCGCCACCTGGCCTCTTCGGTCATCGTCTCGTTGAGCACCGCAAGTGCATAGCGGCGGCAGGCAAGGCGCACGCCGTCTGCGCTCTCCCGGCCCACATCGATCGACGGCAGCGAGAGATGCCACTCCGGCTGCGTCGCCAGCCAGGCCAGACCGGCTGCGACGGAAACGAGCCGGACACGGCGTGACAGGGAGATGCCCAACGTCACATCGGGGGCTGACGTCGAGAGCGGATGGTCGCGAAACACTTCGTCGATATCGGCGCGGCCAGCGGAATGCAGTCGCACATAGGTGGACGACAGGGATGTGCCGACCGTGGCGTCGAGACGCTCCGCCGGACTCAATTTGGCCGAACTCAATGCGGCATGTCGTGACGACGGCACCGCCACGGGCAGTTCACTCGCCGTGTCCGCCAGCGGACCGACCCGAGCGCCGACGGCGGGTGACCATCCGCCCTGGAGTGCGGCATGGGCTCGCACCTCGCCCTCATCGCCAAGCCACCGGCCAGTGAGCCGGACAAATGCAGCGAGCGGTCGCTCCACCGGCCATAGACCGGCGAGGCACCCGAACTCCCTGAGCAAACCCTGAAGTTGCCGCATGGTCCCGGGCACGAAGTCGCCGGGAGACATCAGATCGCGCACGACCACCCGCGTGCCCGCCCAGCGCCAGCCGGGGAGCGGGTCGCCCGCGAAGCCCACCTCCCCCTCCTTCGGCTGGCTTGTACCCGCCGCGCCCCACACGCCCCATACGCCCGCCGTCAATGCTTTCGGCAGACGCGCCGCCACCTCGCCGTCGGCCCGAATCCACACGAGGTAGGCCGGATCCAGCGCATCGATGCCGTCCGCCGACAGCGCGACATGCACCTGCTCGGGCAGCATGTTGAACCACGCCGCGCGCAAGGCCGCCGTGCGCGAATCGCCGACGCTGCCCAGCCCCTCCTCCCCCCAATAAAGCGTCTGGCAGATCGCACCGGCGTGCGACCAGACAGTCTCGGGAGACGCCGTCAGACACAAGCGGTGCAACGTAGCGATCAGCGCTTCGATCACCCACACAGTCTCATCGTGCGTCAGACGCACCTCGTTCAGCGCATCGATTTTGCGCGCCAGCCATTGCGCGCGCAGCGTCGCGAAACACGCATGATCCGCCAGGCCGCCCGCCTCCCCCGGCGCAGCCAACAGATGTCCAAGCCAGTCGCTGCGCTGAACGTGCTCCGGCAAGCGATGCAATGGCGGCGCCCTGTCGTAGGAAGTCTCGGTGACAGCCGACACCGCAGACCGATGCCGCAGCGCATTCAGCAATTGCAGGAAGATGTCTGCACGCATCGTCGGTTGATCCACAGGAAAGGTCATCAGGGACCGGACCACCTGGGCCAGTTCGAATGGGGTCAGTCGGCGGAGCCAAGTCTCGTTCAGCCGAAGCCGGGCACCTTGCCATTGCGTCGCGCTCAGATCGCAGTCGCGGCCGATGCACACGCGCTTGAGACTGGCACCGCAAAAACGTGCGCGGCGCATGTCGCACGACTCGAAGAACGCGCCATTGAGCCGAGCACCTCGCGCATCCCACGCGACGACGTCGCACCGACGAAATTCGGCATCCCGCAAGTCCGCACCGGCTGCCCGCCCATGGCTCATCGTGACCGAGGTCCATCTCGAACGTCTCGCCCGGGCGCCCACGAGCATCATGCGGCGCGCACTGCCGTTCGTGAAACACGCACCGTCCATTCTCGCCCGATGAAAGGACGCGTCGTCGAGGCGCACCTTCTCGAACGTCACCCCCTGACACTGCGTCTCGCTTAGATCGACCCCGCTCATCACGGTATGCAGGAACTCTGCGCCACGAAGATCGGCCCCCACCATGCGGGCGCCGCTCAGCACCGCCGCGCGAAAGCACGCGTCACGCAAATCCGTCCGCTCGAAGTCGGCATTCACCTGATTGGAGTGTGCGAACCCGGCGCGACGCAGCCGCGCCGCCGCCCAGACCGTTCCGTTGAACTGCCCGCCGCAAAACTGTGCGCCCGGTGCGTGAACCCCCCGCAGGTCGCTGTTCGACAGCGACAGATCCGGCAGCACGCCGTCCCGTAGATTGGTCAGCGCCAACGCCGTGCCCAGAATGTCCGGTGGCCACTCGCGCAGTGGCAAATCGGCCATTGCCGCTGCGTCAAATGCGACGGCATCCGCCGAAGGCAGCCAATGCCACTGCGGCGCGCGCGCGTGGCCGTCGCGAGACGGCGAACACCACGTCACCATGTCTCGCGCAACGTCCGCGGCGCGCGCGCCGTACAACAGATGCGAATATCGCGTGTTCCACGCCCGCGTCAACGCGGCCTTATCGAAGGGTAAGTCGCCTCGTACGGCGTGGGCGCTCGCACACAAGCGTTCGATGCTGCCGCAGCCCCCTCCCCGCGCCGCATCCCGCGCAAGTGCGTGTGTCAGCCACGAGACCAGCAATGCGATCGCACGGCGCTCGGCCGGGTCGGCGCGCAGGATTGCGCAACGTAATGCTTCGGGCGGGGCTTCGTGGGGGGCTTCGGGGGGCGCTTCGCCAAAGGATGTCGAACAGGACGACGCCAAGCCGCCATTGGCGTTTGGGGCACCCTCGACGCGGGCCGAAGGAAACGGGGCCGTAGCGCCTGCCTGCGTGTGTGCGCCACGAATGACAGCGGACTGAGACCACGTGATGCATCGCTCCTCGGCACACGCTTGGGCGCATGCGCAAAAAGCCACCATGTTGCCGAAAGAACCCGGGGCTGCGCGCTAAGGAATTTCCGAATTAGTCGCACAGCCCCGAAGGGGACGGTCGTCGCCTCAGGCGAGACAGAGTTGGAGGGCGTCGCGCCAGTCGGGCGCACGAACGCCGAAGTTACGCGCGAGCTTGTCGTTGTCGAGTACGGAGAAGGCCGGACGTTTGGCGGGCAGCGGATAGGCGGATGTCGGAATCGGCACAACGTTCGGGCGCTTCTCCGGTGCGGTGAGATCGAGAATGGCTTCGGTGAAACCGTGCCACGTCGTCTGGCCGGCGGCCGTCAGATGATAGAGGCCACCGCGCTCGCGCCAGAAGTCGGCATCGATGCCACGCTCACCGGCATGGCCCAACCCTTGCACCAGCACCTGCGACGTGAGTTCCGCAATCGTACGGCACCAGGTCGGTGCGCCGTGCTGATCGGCAACGATACGCAGTTCGTCGCGCTCGCGGGCCAGCCGCTGAACCGTCAGCAGAAAGTTCGCGCCGCGCGCGCCGTACACCCAGCTCGTACGCAGCACCAGATGGTTGGCGCCGCTCGCAGCAATAGCCGCTTCACCGGCAAGCTTGGTACGGCCGTAAGCGTTTTGCGGATTGGTCGGTTCGTCTTCGCGATACGGGGTGGATGACGTGCCGTCGAACACGTAGTCGGTGGAGTAGTGAACGACGAGCGCGCCTAAACGCTTCGCCTCTTCCGCCATGATGCCGGGCACCACGGCGTTCACCTGATAGGCCGCCGCTTCTTCCGTCTCGGCACGGTCGACGGCCGTGTAAGCGGCCGGATTGATGATCATGTCGGGCGCGAAGTCGCGCACGGTCCGCACCACGCTGTCGGTGTCCAGCAGATCCATTTCGCTGCGTCCGGGGGCGTGCACGTCTCCCATGCCTTGCAGGCAACGTGCCAATTCCCAGCCCACTTGTCCGGTAGCGCCCGTCAGCAGGATGCGTCTTGCCATGATACGGCTCCCTTGTCGCGATGTGAGGAAACAAGGGAGCCTACCCGGTTTCGCTTCAGGTTTCCAGCCCGAGCTCCTGGATCTTGCGCGTGATCGTGTTGCGCCCGATCCCCAGACGGCTGGCGGCTTCGACCTTACGCCCGCGCGTGAAGTCCAGCGCTTCGTTGATCAGCGCGGTCTCGAAGCGACGCGTGAGCTGATCCATCACGTCCGGCGAGGCCGAGCGCAACAGTCGCGCGACCTCGCGGCGCAGGATCGGCTCCCAGCTCTCCACGTTCTGTACGCCCGGGATGCCTGCCACTTCGCCCGCACTACCGCCCATGCCGCCCATGCCACCGACGGGCACCGACGGCACCGCACCCACGCCGCCGTATCCCGCCGTGCCCTGCGTCGGATCGATACTCCCCGGCGTCGCGGCGCCGCCATGCGGCGCACCGTTCGCGTACGCAGGCACACCTGCCACCACCGCAGCAGGCGCGGCCGTCGTCTGAAATTCCGGCGGCAAATCCTTGATCTCGACGGTCTGCGCCGGCGCCATCACCGTCAGCCAGTTGCTGAGGTTTTCCAACTGACGCACGTTGCCCGGGAACGGGAAGCGCGTCAGATGCGTGAGCGCCGCCTCGCTGATGCGTTTGGTTTCGACGCCCAGTTCGCGGGCGCTCTTCTGCAGAAAGTGACGCACGAGCAGCGGAATGTCTTCGTTACGCTCGCGCAATGACGGCAAGCGCAACCGGATCACGTTCAGACGGTGATACAGGTCCTCGCGGAACAGTCCCTGACGCACGCGATCTTCCAGGTTCTGGTGGGTGGCCGCGATCACGCGAACGTTCGCCTTGATCGGACTGTGGCCGCCGACACGGTAATAGTTGCCGTCGGAGAGCACGCGCAACAGCCGCGTCTGCAAGTCCAGCGGCATATCGCCGATTTCGTCGAGAAACAGCGTGCCGCTCTCCGCTTGCTCGAAGCGTCCGCGACGCGTTGCCTGCGCCCCGGTAAACGCGCCGCGCTCATGTCCGAACAGCTCGGACTCGAGCAAGTCTTTCGGAATGGCCGCCGTGTTCAGCGCAATGAACGGTCCCGAAGCGCGCGGCGAATGTCGATGCAATGCGCGTGCGACCAGTTCCTTGCCCGAGCCCGACTCGCCGGTGATGAGCACCGTCGCGCTCGAATGCGACAGACGGCCGATGGCGCGGAACACGTCCTGCATCGCACTCGCCTGTCCGAGAATCTCGGGCTCTTCGGTAATCCGTTCGTCGTCCGTCGCTTCGCGCAGGCTTTCTTCGACGGCGCGCAGAATCAGCTCGACCGCACGATCCACGTCGAACGGCTTGGCCAGATACTCGAACGCACCGCCCTGAAACGCGGCGACGGCGCTATCCAGATCCGAGAACGCCGTCATGATGATGACGGGCAGGCCGGGATGCCGTTGCTTGACGGTTTGCAGCAATTCGAGGCCGGAGCCGCCCGCCATGCGGATGTCCGACACCAGCACTTGCGGCGAATCGTGTTCGAGCGCGGCGCTGGCTTCGCGCGGGCCGGTAAAGCTGCGCACCGGCAGATTGGCTCGCGAGAGTGCCTTTTCCAGCACCCATCGGATGGATTGGTCGTCGTCTACTATCCAGATCGGCTTCATTGTTCACCGTGTAACGTCTATGCCCGGCCGCAGGTGTTACGGCCGACGGCGTGAGGGCCGCTTCAGCCCAGGGGCAGCAGGATTCGGAAATCCGTCCGTCCGGGCCGGCTTTCGCATTCGATCAGACCGTCGTGGCGCTGAATGAACGATTGCGCCAGTGTGAGTCCCAGACCGCTTCCCCCCTCTCGCCCGGAGACGAGCGGATAGAAGATGCGATCTCGAATGTCGGCAGGGATGCCTGGCCCGTTATCGATCACATGCAATTCCAATGCCAGCTTGTGCAATCGCTTGGCAATCGTGATCTTTCGCGCCACGCGTGTGCGCAATACGATGCGTGCGTCGCCACGCGCGATCTGCTCGCGCAGCGCCTCGGCACCGTTGCGCACGATATTGAGTAGCGCTTGAATGAGTTGCTCTTTATCGCCCCGAAAATCGGGCAGGCTGACGTCGTAGTCCCGCTCGATCGACAGGCCTTGCGGGAATTCGGCGAGCACCACCGAACGCACGCGCTCGCAGACTTCGTGGATGTTCACGTCCGTCGCGATATACGGATGGCGATGCGGCTCCAGCAAGCGATCCACCAACGTCTGAAGCCTGTCGGACTCCTTGATGATCACCTGCGTGTATTCGCGCAATTCGCGCTGATCCAGCTCGAATTCCAGCAACTGTGCCGCACCGCGAATGCCGCCGAGCGGGTTCTTGATCTCGTGCGCCAGGTTGCGGATGAGCTGCTTGTTCATCAACGCCTGATCGATGATCCGCTCCTCGCGCTCGTTCTTGAGCTTTTGCTCGTTCTCGATCAGCTCGACGATCACGAAATCGGGCGCTGCCTCGGGGGCCGCCACAATCGCGTGCGTGTGCAACGGCTCCTGTGCGGTGCGTTCCAGCACCAGATCGAGGCGCGTGGTCTGGAAGTGATTCGCGATGAGCTCCGTCATCGTCGACGACAGCACTTCGCCGTTCGTGAACACATCGTTCCACGTCATCTGCGAGAGCGAGCGACGCGACAAGGCCAGCAACGCTTCGGCGGCCGGATTTGCGAAGACCACGCGCAACGAGTGCTTTTCCAGCACCAGCAGCACGGTCGGCAACGCTTCCAGGCCGGGCAGAATGCCGGTCGCGGCAAGCTTCGCTTCCCACGGGTCGACCAGGGCAGGCACCGCGGACAGCGGTGCGGCGATGCCTGCGGCGTCAACCGTCACATCGGCAGCAACATCGACGGCATCAGCGGAATGCGAGGCCCGCTTCGTCTGCCCTTTCTCACCAGCGCGGACACTTTTCATCAAGGATCTAGGCGTTAAGTTCGTGGCAGGCGGCTAGCGCAATGCACATTGGGGATGCATGGCGCGCGCGCTGCGGATAAAAAAGGGGGACGGCCGCGGCCATCCCCCCGTGCTTGTCGGGCATGACGGTCGGCCGCAGGCGTTCCGTCATGCCGGCGCATTGCTGCGCAGCGACCCGATTACAGCGAGTAGTACAGTTCGAACTCGAGCGGGTGCGTGGTCATGGCCACGCGGCGAGCTTCGTCCGTCTTCAGTGCGATGTACGAGTCGAGCATGCCGTCGGTGAACACACCGCCACGGGTCAGGAACTCGCGGTCTTCGTTCAGGTATTCCAGCGCCTGTTCGAGGCTCGAGCACACGGTCGGGATCTTTGCGTCCTCTTCCGGCGGCAGGTCGTACAGGTTCTTGTCGGCGGCTTCGCCCGGGTGGATCTTGTTCTGCACGCCATCCAGACCGGCCATCAGCATGGCCGAGAAGGCCAGGTACGGGTTGGCCATCGGGTCCGGGAAGCGCGCTTCGATGCGGCGACCCTTCGGGTTGGCAACGTACGGAATACGGATCGATGCCGAACGATTACGGGCCGAGTAGGCCAGCTTCACCGGGGCTTCGAAGTGCGGCACGAGACGCTTGTACGAGTTCGTCGACGGATTCGTGATCGCGTTCAGGGCACGGGCGTGCTTGATGATGCCGCCGATGTAATACAGCGCGAATTCCGACAGACCGCCGTAGCCATTGCCTGCGAACAGGTTCTGACCGTCCTTCCAGACCGACTGGTGGATGTGCATGCCCGAACCGTTGTCGCCAACGATCGGCTTCGGCATGAACGTGGCCGTCTTGCCGTAGCTGTGCGCCACGTTGTGCACGACGTACTTCAGGATCTGCGTCCAGTCGGCGCGCTCGACCAGCGTCGAGAACTTCGTGCCGATTTCGTTCTGGCCCTGGCCAGCCACTTCGTGGTGGTGCACTTCAACCGGCACGCCGAGTTGTTCGAGCAACAGGCACATTTCCGAGCGCATGTCCTGGAACGTGTCGACCGGTGCGACCGGGAAGTAGCCACCCTTCGTGCCCGGACGGTGGCCGGTGTTGCCGCCGTCGAAGTCCTTCGACGAAGACCACGGGGCTTCTTCGGAGTTGATCTTCACGGAGGTGCCCGACATGTCCGTGTTCCACTGGACCGAGTCGAAAATGAAGAATTCCGGCTCCGGACCGAAGAAGGCGGTGTCGCCCAGGCCCGTGCTCTTCAGGTAGGCTTCAGCGCGCTTGGCGATGGAGCGCGGATCGCGGTCGTAGCCCTTGCCGTCGGCCGGTTCGATCACGTCGCAGGTCAGGACCAGCGTGTTTTCTTCGTAGAACGGGTCGATGTAAGCGGTGTTGGCGTCCGGCACCAACAGCATGTCCGAGGCTTCGATGCCCTTCCAGCCAGCGATCGACGAACCGTCGAAAGCGTGACCGCTCTCGAACTTGTCGGCGTCGAAGTGCGACACGGGCACCGAGACGTGCTGCTCTTTGCCGCGCGTGTCCGTAAAGCGGAAGTCGACGAACTTGACGTCTTCTTCCTTAACCAGGTTCATCACATCTGCCACAGATTTGCTCATGCTATCTCCCGAAAGATTCAATCTGGCGCTGCTGGCGCTCATCGCCCGCGTCGCCGCACCCTCTTAACGAACTCCGTGTTCGAATTCGCCAATGATAAGCAGGAAGCGTGCCAACGCATCGCTTCACTGCTGTGCCTCACCCTCACCCACTGATTTCTAAGGAAATATTCGATGCTGGTGCGGCCAGCGCCGAATTCCCGCTCGCGGGCTTTAATTCTCTATTTCGGTGCACATCGCACCAAAATATCACCATATTGGTGCATTTGCAGATTATGCACCTTTTAAGTGCTGTCGGGCCGCATCGTCGGCCCGAAGTTGTGCGCCATATTGCACCGTCGTCGGGCGCGGTGGATTCGGACCGCAGAATATCCAGACGACTCCCAATGCCGCGCGATGTCACTTAAAGCGCATCTTTGCGTGTGCTGCACGCTAGAATGAAGGACAACCATCGACTAACGAGATCACAGCAATATGACAAGCGCAAAAGCCATTCTCGACCAAGCTACGGAGCGTCGCGCCACGGGCCAGCTCGCCTACACAGGCGCGCTCACGCCGGAAGAGGCGCTGGCATTGCTCAACGCCGATGCGAACGTTCGTCTGATCGACGTGCGTACGCGCGCTGAACTCGATTGGGTCGGGCGCCCCCAAGTGCCGGACGGGCAGTACGCAAACGTCGAATGGGTGCGCTATCCCGGAGGCGTGCCCAACGAACACTTCCTCGAACAACTGACGTCGCAGACGACGGACAAGGCAGCGCCGCTGCTGTTCCTGTGCCGCAGTGCTGCCCGCTCGAAGGCCGCCGCAACGCGCGCCTACGAAGCCGGCTTCACACAATCGTTCGATATCCTCGAAGGCTTCGAAGGCGACAAGGACAGCAACGGTCACCGCAAGAATGTGAGCGGCTGGTGCTTCCGCGGCCTGCCGTGGTTCGGTGCGTGAGATCGGGACATCGGGACATCGGTCATCGCCCGGACAGTGAGCGATGGGCGGGGCAGCATCGTGTAGACAACACATAGATCACTCAGAACGACATCAACGCGAGGAGACGCAGCGATGGACTGGACTCACTTGTTGACTTTCGCGCTCGCCCTGTTTGTGGGCGCGGGCACGCCGGGCCCCGGTATCGCTGCCATCGTCGCACGCGTACTCGGACGTGGCACGCAAGGCGCGATTGCCTTCTCTGCAGGCGTCGCCATCGGCGACGTCGTCTGGCTCACGCTCGCCGTGCTGGGCGTCGCTGCGCTGGCGCACACATTCTCCGGCGTGTTCCTCGCGATCAAGTACGCTGGCGCGGCGTACCTCCTCTATCTCGCCTGGAAGATGTGGCACGCACCGGCCATTGCGCCGACGGAGCCGCTCGCCGCCGCACCGCGCGAGAAGTCCTGGCGTCTGTTTCTGGGCGGACTGTCGGTCACGATGGGCAACCCGAAGGTCGTCGTGTTCTATTTCGCATTACTGCCCAACTTGCTCGATCTCCAACGCGTGACGGCACTCGGTTATGTCGAAGTCGTCGGCGTCACACTGACGGTTCTCGCGATCGTGTTCGGCAGCTATATCGCGCTGGCGTCGCGCGCACGGCGACTACTCAGTTCAGCGCGCGCCGTGAAACGCCTGAATCGCGCGACGGGCACCGTGATGGCTGGTGCGGCGGTTGCCATCGCCACTCGCTGAAGGCATCCGAAGCATCTCCGCTATCTCCGCATCGCCACCGCATGACGAACGCCATCTTCGGGTGGCGTTTTTTATTGATGCCGCGTCGCCGAGCGCCTCTCATCGAGTGAGAACGCGCGTCGCATTATTGCGGCTCGCGTAATGATGCATTCGCTTAATTGCCGTTTTTCTGTGATAGCCCGGGGCATAGACTGGCTTCACCGGTCGCGCACAACGCATACCGCGTCCTACCAACAGTCGCTCGATACCGATGCATTGCGCGCCCCCGCAACACAGAAGAACAGGAATTGACGTCATGAATCGCACCCTCAATCGCAAACTCATTGCATCGGCACTGATCTCGGCCACGATGGCCACCGCAGCAGGTTCCGTTTTCGCACAATCGCAGTTATCGAGCGACGCTTACCCCGACGGTTCGCCGTTCGGCTGGGTGCCGCAAACGTCGCAACTCACCCGCGCACAGGTGCGTGAGGAACTGGTCGACGCGCGCGCCAAGGGCTTGATTCCGCAGAACGACTACGACTACCCGGCGTTCAACACGATGAGCAACGCCAACGTGCCGGGCAAGACGCGTGCACAGGTCTATGACGAACTCGTGCGTGCGCGCCAGAACGGCGAGATGAAGTACTCGAATCCGTAAGCTACCGCCAAACCGGCCCTCGTCATGCCGCCTCCCTAGGGCGGTGTGACCGACGCGCGCAGGCCGAATGGCATCGTCGGCCTGCGTTGCGTCACCTTATTCCTCCCTAGTCCCGCCGACAGGCGCGCGCCCCCGCCCAACGACGTTTTACCGGGCGATCTGTGGTGCGTCGGTCCAGTGCTTCCCCTCTGGCCCGGCAGTCACGCACGGCTTCCCACGGGCGCATCTCCTGTCGCCATGCGTTCCCCGTCATCGCATGGGACTTTCGCCCGCGCTCCCGCCCTGGAGTGCGGGCTTTTTTCATGGCGGCGTTGGTGGACGGCGGTGGACTGCGCAGGCTGCGTGCTACCATGCAGCCGTTTCAATTTGCATAGACAGGATCATCCGGTGAGTGACATCCAACTAGATATCGAGTGGACCGAGCGCGCAGCGAAGAAGGCCGAGCGACTCGTTCCGAAAGACACCCCGCTCGGGTTGCCGCCGCTCGAATGCCTGCCGCAGGAAGGTGACGTGATGTTCCTCGGCAAGGGCGATAAGAAGCAACCGTTCGTTGTGGTGGAGCGTCAGTACCACCACGAAGGCGAAGACGCCTGGACGATCATCCTGATCCTGGATCTTCCGGAATAACGACGACGTCCCCCCCTGAGGGGCATGCGATCCGTCCGAAGCATCGGCAGCCGAAGCGCCTGCCGTTGATTCGGACGGATCGCAGACCTGTCCGGAAAGCACGGCGCGGCCACTGGGGAAACCCCGGTTGTCGCGCCGCTTTGCTTGAGGGAAGCCGTTTTCTATACTGGAGACGCGACTAACCTCGTGCATCGCCTGGTGGCGACAGGGAGATCCAGCATGATCGCGCCCCACCTTTCCAATGCCCAACTGGTCTGCATGTTTGCGATCGCGGTATTCGGCGCGATCGTTGTCGGCGCAATGCCGTGCAAAGGGACCGTTCGAATGTGCTGGCGATCGCTGCTCGTGGTCGTGGGCTCGGTGCTCGCGGTCCTGGCGTTCGAGGTGGTTCCGCTTTTCGCCTGAGACCTTTTTTGCGGATTTTCACCATTAAGGGTTGACCCCATGCGGAAGAGCCGATATTATCTCGGTCTCGTTGGGGCGTTAGCTCAGTTGGTAGAGCAGCGGACTCTTAATCCGTAGGTCGAGTGTTCGAGTCACTCACGCCCCACCAAACGAATTGTTAAAAAAGGCTGCGATGCCGTGCAGCCTTTTTTATTCCCGGTAGCATCGGGGCGTTAGCTCAGTTGGTAGAGCAGCGGACTCTTAATCCGTAGGTCGAGTGTTCGAGTCACTCACGCCCCACCACAGCATTACAGGAAGGCTGCGACGCTTGCAGCCTTTTTTGTTCCCGGTCGCACCGGGGCGTTAGCTCAGTTGGTAGAGCAGCGGACTCTTAATCCGTAGGTCGAGTGTTCGAGTCACTCACGCCCCACCAAGTATTGATGTAACGAAAAAGGGTCTGCGCTTGCAGACCCTTTTTCGTTTCCACGCGAAACTTCGCCAGGCGTGATCCGGCCCTTGGGAAGTGAGCATCGGATTCCCCCTGACATCCTCCCGAAAAAAGCGCGCATGTGCTTCGCGGCGCCGAGTGTGCTCATACACTGCGTGGCACGCTTAAGCCCCTTGCCGAAGGGCCGCCACCGCACGCTCTCGAGGACCAGGGATGACACGCCCGCCCCATCCACCCGCGCTCTATCGCGTATGGCCATCGCACCTGCCCGACGAATTCTGTGACCTTTTGTACGACACCGGACGTGCGATCACTTTATCGGACGCCGCTGTCGTATCCGCGACCTCCGGCCTCGTGCACAACGACAAGGTCAGAAAAGCGAAAGTCGGATTCTTCGACAAAGCCCACTGGATTTCTCAGATCTGCCTTCATTACGGATGTCTCGCAAACCGCGACCTCTGGCAGTACGACATCGCCGAAATGCAGGGCACACAATTCAGCACTTACGAAGCGGGTGACTTCTTCAACTGGCATCGCGACAGCGCCCCTGGCGCGGATCAACCACACGCCGCTCCCACACCACCGCGAAGAGTCGTGACGGTGATCATCATGCTCTCTGACGGGGGAAGTTACGAAGGGGGCGACTTTATGCTCCGGGATGCGAGCCATGCCGAGCTAATCGATCCGGCGTTTCGGGCAAGAGGGAGCGTGGTGGCTTTTCCTAGCTGTGTTCTGCATCAAGTCAGTCGCATGGTGTCAGGCCATCGGGCGGGCGTCGTCGGATGGCTCATGGGCCGGTAGCCCGAAGCCTCGCTCCATGTCGTCCGATTCCTACAGCCGATTCAGTCGCTGCCGATAGTGCGCAAAACACCTGCGCACTACGCTGAGGTCGTGCTGCCGCGCAAAGCGCGCCCGGCAATTGCTACAGGAGACGCATCATGAAAATGGCCAAGTCGATTCTCGTTGTCATCACCGCGCTTGCGATGGGTTCGTCCATCATCGGGTGCACGCTGGGTGGCGCAGCGGCAGGCGGCGTCATCGGTCACGAAGCCACCGGTGGCAGCACCGCCGGCACCATCGGCGGCGCCGTCGTCGGCGGCGTGATCGGCCACGAACTCGGCAAGTGATCCCAAGCAACCCGCCGAATCGATCCGTCGCCGCCCAACCATGCCGGTCCGCGCACCCGGATCGGCTACACCGTCATCGCCCTACGATGTATAGCGGGCCGTTGGCGGCGTAGCCGTACATGATGAGCACGTCGCCCACCAGCGTATCTCCCGCCGCCCTCGCTTGCGCCACGCTGCCATAGCGTTGCGCGTGCGCCGTACAGGGCACATAGTGACGCACGCCGCCTTTGGGCAGGCCCCGCGAATCGCGCGATTCACGAGTGTCACGCGTATCGTCGTCGCGACCGATGAAGGCCGCCTGTCGCACGCTCCAGACGAAATGCCCTTCGCACTTCGCCAGTTCAGGCGGACGCCGTACCGTCGGGTCTTCCTTGGACGACGGCTCGCCTTCCTTGTGCAAACGCCATTGACGCTTGGCCGCGCTTTCCGGCCAACGTCCCATCCCGATGTCCTTTCCTTTCGCTCTCGCCATTGTGTCCTCCTGGTTTCGGTTGCGGCACCGCACTCGCGGGCACTCCGATAATGGTGAAACATAACGGGGTGAATGGGGTTGGGGAGTGTCCGATATGCGAGGCCGCACCCTACGATCACGCTTCACGCGCATCGAAACTCGTCGGCCGTCATGCAAAGGACACCAAATCGCGCCCCGCATATCGCGCTCGTCCGCAACATACGTTATTTCCCGGCATACATAGCGCGGCGCACACGCAACACTCGCGCATGAATCCGGGACGCTTCCGCCGCAGTTGATCCTCATTGTCTACACTGCAAGTCTGACTGCCGACGATGGATGGCCGCACACGCAAATCTTTCGAACGTTTGTCGGCAGCAAGACAACGCACAAGCGAGCCACGACTTACAAAACACCCACGAGCCCGACATGGCGACCGTCATCTTTGCGCCCGCAATACAGCGTCATGTGCCCGTCGACGAACAACACGTCGAGGGCTTGAACGTGCACGACGCGCTGGCGCAATGTGTGGCGCAGACCCCTGCCCTGCGCGGTTATCTGTTCAACGATCAGGGACGTTTGCGCCCGCATGTCGCCGTCTTTGTGGACGGTCGGCTGATTCGCGATCGTCACACCCTGGGCGATGCACTGACCGGTGCGAGCAGCATCTACGTCGCGCAGGCGCTTTCGGGCGGATGAGGGAGAGACAACATGGAACACGTCATTGGCGCCACCCTCCTGGTCGCCACACGCAAGGGTTTGTTCACATGGCAGCGTGAAGGCGCCGAATGGCGCTTGACGTCGAGTACACCGGACTTTCCCGGCGAGCCGGTCAGCATGGTGTTGCACGACGCCCGCGACGGCACGGACTACGCGGCGCTCAACCTCGGTCACTTCGGCGTGAAGCTTTGGTGCCGCGCGCGTGACGCAAGCACGTGGACGGAACTGGCGCCGCCCGCGTTCGCGCAAGCATCCGATACGCAAGCCCCGCCGTCCGAGCCCGCCGCATCGGCGGCACAAGCGGCGCAAGCGGCACAAGCGACACAAGCGACACAAGCGCCTTCGGTGGCGCTTCTCTGGTCCCTCGAAGCGGCAGGCCCCGACGCACCCGGCGTGCTGTGGGCAGGCACCATTCCCGGCGGCCTGTTTCGCTCACGCGATCACGGGCAAAGCTGGCAACTGATCGAGAGTTTGTGGGATCGGCCGGAACGTGCCGAATGGATGGGCGGCGGCTACGATCACGCGGGCATCCATTCGATCTGCATCGATCCGCACGACAGCCGACAGGTGATGGTCGCCGTGTCGACGGGCGGCGTCTGGCGCACGCGCGACGATGGTCAGACTTGGGCGCTCGCCGCATCGGGCATGGAAGCCGACTACATGCCGCCCGAGCGACGACTCGATCCGAATGCGCAGGACGTTCACCGTCTCGTGCAGTGTCGCGACGCCCCCAATGCGTTGTGGGCCCAACATCACAACGGCATCTTCCGCACCCTCGACTACGGCGCGACGTGGCGACGCATTCAGGCGGCACCGTCGAGTTTCGGCTTCGCAGTGGCGGTCGATCCGCATGACCCCGACGTCGCGTGGTTTGCGCCCGCGCAGCGCGACGCATGCCGCATTCCCGTCGACGCGCGTCTCGTCGTCACACGCACACGCGATGGTGGCGAGTCGTTCACCGCGCTCTCGCACGGTTTGCCGGAGACGCCCTCCTACGATCTTATCTACCGGCACGGACTCGACATCGACGCCACCGGTCGCACGCTCGCGATGGGTTCGACCACCGGCGCGCTATGGATCAGCGACAACGCGGGCGAGCAATGGCAATCGCTGTCGGCTCACTTGCCGCCGATCTATGCCGTGCGTTTTGTGTGATAGCTCTAACTCGCACGCGGGTGCATCGAAGCGCACGAATTCGGCGGCCTCATTGCACCCCGCCGCCTGAATCGTGGCGTTTGTCGCCATCGCGAGCGTCGCCCGCTGCGCGTCCCGATTTTCTGCTCAACTCGTCGTTTACCCCGCCGCGCTAAAAGCAGCCTTCAGTTCGCATATTTCCTGTCGTATACGAAATCAGACGGACTGGCTTCATCGAATCCCCCCCGTCACGCGTCGCCGGACATGTCACACGTGTCGCTCCCGGCGCGTGAGCTGCGTGGCGTCGCGCCTGATCCGGGTACCGATGCTTTTACGCAGCAGACCGGCGACCACTCCTCGAAAACGCCGACAGTTACACGTCATCCGTGTTGTCCTGGCATCAAATCACTACAAGGAGTCTCTCCCTATGCGAATCGCCGACCTGAAGATCCGAACCCGGCTGGCCATCGGCTTCGGCACCCTGCTGTTGCTGCTGCTCACCATGCTCGTCATTGCGCTGATACGCTTCATCGCCATCGAACGTTCCAACGAAGAGTTGCTCACCCGCGCGTGGGCGAAAGCCGACGCCGCCCACAGTATCGACGCCATGGTGCGCGGCAACGCCCGTCGCATACTCGAGGTCGCCACCGCGCAGGATCCTGCGCAACGTAAAGCCTTCGACGAGCGCATCGACGCCAATCTCGGGCGCATTGCTGCGGCGCAGGAAGTGCTCGATAAATATGTGACGTCGGTACGCGGTAAGGAGTTGGTCGCGAGCCTGCGTCAGCACAACGAGGCGTTCCGAAAGTCGCGCAACACGGTCGTCGCCGAGCTGAACGCCGACCAGCGCGCGGACGCCATCGGTCTCGTGGAACGCGAAGCGCTGCCCGCACTCGACGCCATGCAGACCGAAGCCGCCAATCTCGTCACGTTGCAACAAAAGATCGTGGACGACACGGGTGCCGCCACCGCCGCCGACATCGCCTTCGCCAAATGGCTGCTGGTGGCGCTCGGCGCGGTGGCCGCAGTCGTCGGCATCGGCGCAGCGTACTCGGTGACACGCAGCATCACGCGTCCGATCGCGCGCGCCGTCGAAGTGGCCGAGCGCGTCGCACAAGGCGACCTGACGAGCCGCATCGAAGTCACCAGCCGCGACGAAACCGGCCAACTGATGGCGGCCCTCAAACACATGAACGAAAGCCTCGATCAGATCGTGCGACGTGTGCGCAGCGGCACCGCCGCCATCGCATCGGCCTCAGGCGAACTGCTGGCGGGCAACACCGATCTTTCGTCGCGCACTGAGGAGCAAGCCGCGTCGCTCGAAGAAACGGCGTCGTCCATGGAGCAGTTGACGGCCACCGTCAAACAGAACGCCGACAATGCGCGCCAGGCGAGCCAACTCGCGGCGAACGCCTCGGAGATCGCTGGCGAGGGCGGGCGCGTGGTCGAACGTGCCGTCAGCTCGATGCAGGAAATCGCGGCCAGTTCGACGAAGATCAACGACATCATCGGCGTGATCGACGGCATCGCCTTCCAGACCAACATCCTCGCCCTGAATGCGGCAGTAGAAGCGGCGCGCGCCGGTGAACAGGGACGCGGTTTCGCCGTCGTCGCCGGTGAAGTGCGCACCCTCGCCCAACGCAGTGCTGCGGCGGCCAAGGAGATCAAGTCGCTCATCGAAACGTCGGTGGGCAAGGTCGAAGACGGTTCGTCGCAAGTGCGCGATGCAGGGCGCACGATGACGGAAATCGTGCAGGCGGTGCAGCGCGTGACGGACATCATGGGTGAAATCTCGGCCGCATCGAGCGAACAGTCGGGGGGTATCGAGCAAGTCAACACGGCCGTGATGCAGATGGATCAGGTCACGCAGCAAAATGCCGCGCTGGTCGAGGAAGCGACGGCGGCCGCTGGCTCCCTCGAAGATCAGGCGCGCAATCTGCGCGAGGCCGTGGCGGTCTTCCGTCTGCCGGGCGGCGACACGGCAGACGCCGGTTACGACGACGCCGCTGCTATCGCGTCCAATGGCCCGCGTGGTGCCGTACTGGCCTTTTCGCGTGAGCGCCAGGTTGCCTGACGTCGCGTTCTTTGCGGCACAGCCTGCCGCATTAGTGGTCGCCTAGACGTCGACCTGGCCCTCACCGCCAAAGCCCCGGCCGCCCCGCCGGGGCTTTGCTTTTTTGCACTCGGGCATCGTGCGACGCGTGTCTGCGTCCTTGCCGCAAAGCCCCGTCTGCGCTGGACTTGCGGACGATGTGACCGTCAGCGAGGTATCGGGACATTGGAGTATGATGGCTGCTCCCGTTCTTTTTCCTCACCGTCTGAAAAGAGGTGCACTGTGGCCCGAAAGACCCCCATCGAGCGCTACCGAAATATCGGCATCAGCGCTCACATCGACGCTGGCAAGACTACGACGACCGAGCGGATCCTGTTCTACACGGGCGTCAATCACAAGCTGGGCGAAGTCCACGAAGGCGCTGCCACGATGGACTGGATGGAGCAGGAACAAGAGCGCGGCATCACGATCACGTCCGCCGCGACGACCTGCTTCTGGCGCGGCATGGCCGGCAACTTCCCCGAACACCGCATCAACATCATCGACACGCCGGGACACGTCGACTTCACCATTGAAGTCGAGCGCTCGATGCGTGTGCTCGATGGTGCCTGTATGGTTTACGACTCGGTCGGCGGCGTGCAGCCGCAGTCGGAAACCGTCTGGCGTCAAGCCAACAAGTACAAGGTGCCGCGCATCGCGTTCGTCAACAAGATGGACCGCGTGGGCGCCGACTTCTTCCGCGTACACAAGCAGATTCACGAACGTCTGCGTGGCAATGCCGTGCCGCTTCAGATCCCCATCGGCGCCGAAGATCACTTCCAGGGCGTGGTCGATCTCGTGAAGATGAAAGGCATCGTCTGGGACGAAGAATCGAAAGGCGTGAAGTTCGAGTACGTCGATATACCCGACGACCTCAAGGACCTCGCACAAGAATGGCACGAGAAGATGATCGAGGCGGCCGCCGAAGCCGATGAGACGTTGCTCGAAAAGTATCTGGGCGGCGAAACGCTGACCGAGGACGAGATCAAGGCCGGGCTGCGCAAGCGCACGGTCGCCGGTGAGATCGTGCCCATGCTGTGCGGCACGGCCTTCAAGAACAAGGGCGTGCAGGCCATGCTCGACGCCGTCATCGAGTACCTGCCTTCGCCCGTCGACGTGCCCGCCATCGCGGGTCACGACGAGAACGACAAAGAGATCGAGCGCCATCCGTCGGACGACGAGCCGTTCTCGGCACTCGCCTTCAAGATCATGACCGACCCGTTTGTCGGTCAGTTGATCTTCTTCCGCGTATATTCCGGCGTGATCGAGTCGGGCGGCACCGTGCTTAACCCGCTCAAGGGCAAGAAGGAACGTCTGGGCCGCATCTTGCAGATGCACGCGAACACGCGCCAGGAACTCAAGGAAGTGCGCGCGGGCGACATCGCCGCCGCCGTGGGCCTGAAGGAAGCGACGACCGGCGATACGCTGTGCGATCCGAACCACATCATCATTCTGGAAAAGATGGAGTTTCCGGAGCCGGTGATCTCGCAGGCGGTCGAGCCGAAGACCAAGGCCGACCAGGAAAAGATGGGCATCGCGCTCAACCGTCTGGCGCAGGAAGATCCGTCGTTTCGCGTGAAGTCCGACGAAGAGTCGGGCCAGACGATCATCTCCGGCATGGGCGAGCTGCACCTGGAAATTCTGGTCGACCGCATGCGCCGTGAGTTCGGTGTGGAAGCGACCGTCGGTAAGCCGCAGGTCGCGTATCGCGAAACCGTCCGCAAGAAAGTCGAGAACGTGCAGGGCAAATTCGTCAAGCAGTCGGGCGGACGCGGCCAGTATGGCGACGTGGTCATCACGCTCGAACCGGACAAGGAAAAGCTGTACGAATTCGTCGACGCCATCAAGGGCGGCGTGGTGCCGCGCGAGTACATCCCGGCGGTCGACAAGGGCATTCGCGACACGCTCAACAACGGTGTCGTCGCCGGCTATCCGGTCGTGAACGTGAAGGTCACGCTGACGTTCGGTTCGTACCACGACGTCGACTCGAACGAAAACGCGTTCCGCATGGCCGGTTCGATGGCCTTCAAGGAGGCCATGCGCCGCGCCGGGCCGGTGCTGCTCGAACCGATGATGGCGGTGGAAGTCGAGACGCCCGAGGAGTTCATGGGCAACGTGATGGGCGACCTCTCCGGGCGTCGCGGCATCATGCAAGGCATGGACGACATCGTGGGCGGCGGCAAGATCGTGCGCGCGGAAGTGCCGCTCTCCGAGATGTTCGGGTACTCCACCTCACTGCGCTCGCTCACGCAAGGACGCGCCACGTACACGATGGAGTTCAAGCACTACACCGAAGCCCCGAAGAACGTGGCCGAGGCCGTGACGTCGAAGAAGTAATCATCGACTAACGGCAAGGGCGATGGCTTCGCGCCACGCCCTTGCCGCCCCCCGCCCCCGCCCCCGTCAACATGAAAAACGTCCTCAGCATCCAGTCCCACGTCGTATTCGGCCACGCGGGCAACAGCGCCGCCGAGTTTCCGATGCGACGTCTCGGCGTGAACGTCTGGCCGATCAACACCGTGCAGTTCTCGAACCACACGCAATACGGCAAATGGACGGGGCAGGCGTTGCCGAGCGACGAGATTCTGCGACTCGTCGAGGGCATCGCGGACATCGGCGAACTGGGCAACTGCGACGCCGTGCTCTCGGGCTACCTCGGCGCCCCGGAGCAGGCGGGCTTCGTGCGCGCGGCGGTACAGCGCGTCAAGCAGGCCAATCCGGCGGCGATAT
Source organism: Pandoraea oxalativorans (assembly GCF_000972785.3). Lineage (NCBI taxonomy): Bacteria > Pseudomonadati > Pseudomonadota > Betaproteobacteria > Burkholderiales > Burkholderiaceae > Pandoraea > Pandoraea oxalativorans. Next base: position 2,195,558 of record NZ_CP011253.3, on the reverse strand, counting down.
ATCTCTGCGACCCGGTGATGGGCCATCCGGAGAAAGGATGTCAGGTCAAGCCCGGCATCGAACGGTATCTGGTCGAGCACATGCCCGAGATGGCGGACATCATGACGCCCAACCATCTCGAACTCGAAAAGCTCTCGGAGCATCCCATCGATTCGTTCGACGACGCCGTCGCCGCTTGCCGTGCCCTGCTCGCGCGCGGACCGAGGATGGTGCTCGTCAAGCATCTGGAGTACACCGGTAAGCCTGCGGATCGCTTCGACATGCTGGTGGTGACGCGCGACGAAGCCTGGCACGGTTCGCGTCCGCTCTACCCTTTCTCGCGTCACCCGGTCGGGGTCGGCGATCTGACGTCGGGCGTTTTTCTGGCGCGCCTGCTCAAGGGCGATACGGTGCGGGCTGCGTTCGAACATACGCTCGCTGCGGTCGATGCAGTACTGTCCGTGACACACCTCGCCGGACGCTACGAGTTGGAGATCGTGCGCGCGCAGGACGGGATCGTCACGCCGCCGCGCTATTACGAAGCGCGGGCGGTGTGACGTCGCAATACAACGAAAGGAAGACGGCGGGTCAGTACGCGCGCAGATGCTCGGCGTGATGCGACAGATGATCTGCCATGAACGTCTGGATGAAGTAGTAGCCGTGATCGTAGCCATTGTGGCGGCGCAGATTCAACGGCTGCCCCGCCTTCTGACAGGCGCGCTCGAAGATGTCCGGATGCAATTGCGCTTCGAGGAACGGGTCGTTCAACCCCTGATCGATCAGAATGCCGCCCGGAAACACCACCGTTCCCGCCTTGGCGATCAGTTCGCTGGCATCGTACTGACGCCACGTCTCGCGATCCGTCCCCAGATAGCCGGTGAACGCTTTTTCGCCCCACGGGCAATGCATCGGCGCGGCGATCGGTGCGAAAGCGGACACCGAGCGGAATTTGCCGGGATTGCGAAGCGCCAGCGTCAGCGCGCCATGACCGCCCATCGAGTGGCCGAAGATGCCGATACGGTCCGCGTCGATGGGTAGCGACTGGGTGACGAGGCCGTACAGTTCGTCGACGATGTAGCTGTACATCCGGTAGTGCTTCGACCACGGGTCTTGCGTCGCGTCGAGATAGAAACCTGCGCCGACGCCGAAATCCCACGCGTCCGTCTCGCCGGGCACGCCCGCGCCTCGCGGGCTGGTGTCCGGGGTGATGATCGCCACCCCGTGTTCTGCGGCGAGCCACTGCGCCCCGCCCTTGATCATGAACGTTTCTTCCGTACACGTGAGGCCCGCGAGATAGAACAGCGCGGGCACGGCGCGTCCGTCACGCGCCTGCGGCGGCACAAACACGGAAAAACGCATCGGCAGCCCGATCACGGACGAAGTGTGGCGATAGAAGCGCTGCACGCCACCAAAGCAGCGGTGTTCGGAAATGAGTTCGAGCATGGCGAAATCCAGGAAATGTGGCTGCTATCTTACCTCGCGATGTGACGCGTGACATTGGCTAGGCACTCGACGAGCGCATCTCGCCGATCAACGTACCGAACGGCGACGGCTATGTCGCGCTTGTCGTCGCTTGTTGTCTTGCGACAGGTGAGCGCGCATCGCTACGGTGAGCCTCCGCTATTCGATACCAGGAGCAGCCCATGCCGATGTCACCATTCGATCTGGACGAGGTCACCAATCTCGTAAAACGCGACGGCATCGCCGCGCGCCTGTCTGAGCAGGAAAAGCGTTTATTGGTCCTGCTCGCCGCCCGTGCGGGCACCGCGCTCGACAAGCACGCGCTGATGTCGGCGCTGTGGGGCAAACGCGCGCAGTGGATGGAAGACGCCGCGCTCGTGCAACTCGTCTCCCGCTTGCGACGCTCGCTCGCCCCGCTCGGCCTGCAACGCGCCATCGTGACGGTGGCGCGCGTCGGCTATCGCTTCGACGTCCCGTCGTCCACCTCCGCGATCGATTCCATGAACGCTTCCATGACCCCTTCCGATATGAACCCTTCAGACGAAGCAGCGCGCGAAACGTCGTCGGTGTGCTTAAACAGCAGCCACGACGGCGTGACGGTCGTCGACGCCACGGCCTCCGCATCGTGCGCACCGCCGCTCTCGCACGGTGTCGCATGCGACGGGCACGGCGAGGTGCGGCGACACGGCGTGACCGTCCGGATCCCGCAGATCGAGTACCGCTTGCTGTGTGCGTTGCGCTCCCCGGCCAATGTCGCCCATGACAAACGTACGCTGATCGCGATGCTGTGGCCGACGCGTCCCGATCAGGACGACACCAATCTGATGCAGGTGGTCTCGCGCCTGCGCCGCAAGCTGATTCCGCTCGGATTGCATCGCCACATTGTGACGGTGCCGCGCATCGGCTATCGCTTCGAGTCTTGCGTCGACGCTGACACCGCGCTCATGCCCGAGGCACCGGATACGTCACCCACGCCCTCCCCACCCCGCCCGTCGACAGGCAGGCCCGGTCGGCTCCGGGACTGGCTGCCGACGACGCTCCCACGCGCCTTGCGCACACTGACACGGCATTTGCGCTGGCGAAGCCGCTGAGCGAACGCGACGCTGGTCACGCCGATGTCGCCGCGAGCCTCATGTTTCATCGCCCGGCAACGGCACCTGTCCATTCACTCTCAGGAGCCACCTCATGACTGCACCGTGCAATTCGTCTCCCGCTTGCGCTGCATGCGCCACCGACGCCCTCAGCGCACTCGTCTACCCCACGGACCCGCTCGACGGCGCGACGGAAACCACCTATGCGCAGAACGGATTCGATCCGGCGACGAGCACGACACAACTGTCGTACACGTCGGCGCGTGTCGCCAGGCGCGTCTACAACCGATATGCGAAAAACGCATTCGAAGTCTCCGGCTATTACACCGACTGGTCGCAATACGATGGACGCCTCGACGGCGACTTCAGCAACGACGCGGCCGGACGCGGCGTCGATCTGATGCTGCTCGATCCGTTTGCCTACGACCGGCTGATCATCGGATTCGCGGGCATCGTAGGCGATCAGGGCGAGAAGGCGCAGACCATCGCCCGCGCAGCCACCGACTTCGTACGCAAGCCGGATCAGGCCACCTTCGTCGACAGTTGGGGGGACGTGCTCTCCTATCGTAACTGCGGCTTTCCCGGCTGGGTGAGCAACGACGTGACGCCGATGTTCCAGCAGTCGCGGGCACAGGGCGTACTCGGCGGTTTGCGTCTGCTGCACGCGAAGAACCCGGCACTCAAACTCGCCATCGCCATCGGCGGCTGGACGATGAGCCAGGCGTTTCATGGACTGGCGGGCAGCAGCGCGCGACGCAAGACGTTCTGCGCGAGCGTCGTCGATCTGCTGCGCCGCTTCCCAATGTTCACCGGGATCGACATCGACTGGGAGTATCCCGGCTCGCCGGGTGACGACGGCAACCTCTACGACGACTCGGACGGACCGAACTACGTCGCGCTCGTGAGCGATCTGAAGCGGGCGCTGGTGGCCGCCGGTCGCCGTGACGTCGAAATCTCGATTGCGGCGTCGGCCAGCGTGGCCGACATGCAAAAGGCCAACCTGCCGGGCCTGATCGCGGCGGGCGTCTCACGTCTGAATCTGATGACGTACGACTTCTTCGGCACGCCGTGGGCGCCCGCGCTCGCTCATCACACGAATCTTCACGACACGGACCCGGCCGCGCCCGACGGCTACTCGATCGATCGCGCGGTGAACTGGCTACGTCAGGCAGGCGTTCCGCTCGCCAAGGTGCACATCGGTTACGCAGCCTACTCGCGCAACGCGCTTCAGGCGCAGATTGCACAGGTCGCTGCGCTTTCCGGCACCTACTCCCCGGGCGACGACATCACCACCGGCACCTTCGAATCGGGGACAACGGAGTATTACGACGTGCTGCGCAATTACCTCGATCTCGAACACGGTACGGCGCGCAACGGCTTCGTTCTGTACACCGATACGGTGGCCGATGCCGACTTCCTGTACCAGCCTTCGACGGGCATGTTCATGTCGCTCGACACGCCACGTACCGTGCGAGCCAAGGGCGACTACGTCAGGCGCAACGGGCTTGGCGGCCTGTTCACCTGGACCGTCGACCAGGACAACGGCGTGCTGGCGAATGCGGCACATGAGGGGCTTGGGCAGAAAGCGACGGCATCGCATATCGACATGACGCCGTTTTACTTCATCGGGAAGACGTCGCTGGACGATTCCTCGACGGAGGACTGACCATGCGCTTCCTCTTGTCCCGGCTGCTGGAACCGTCGACGTGGGCGGGCCTCACAGGCCTCGCGGTTTCGCTCGGCACCTCGCCTGACGTCATGCACGAGCTGGCGCAGGCAGGAGCGGCACTGGCGTCGCTCGCGGCCATGGCATTACCGGAGAATGCGGTGCGCGCTCGCCCGAACGACGGCATTTCCCGACAGCCGTAAGCCTGCTTTGCCCGCATGTGACGGGTTTGGCACGGGCCGAAGGGGCGTCGCTGTCGCGCCATCGGCCCGTGTCGTCAAAAAATTGTCATGATCGCTAAACTTTTCGCGGCGCGTGTCGCTATACGTTTCAGAGCGTGCTGCGCCGCTGCACGCCCTGCGTTTGGGAAGTCCGGGAAAGTTGTCACATTGACAGACTATGATGCCGTCGATGCGAGACGTCCCGAGGCCCCCGCCCCATCAGGCAGTTGCGGCACCGAAGTCCCTCAGCAGTGCATGACCGAAGCGTTGCGGCATGATCGCCGGCACGGCCCCCTTTTGAGGCGGGCCGGTCAGGACGATGGCCGCGACGTACGACAAACAAAAGACAGACCAGATTCACCAGAGATTGACCGGGGGCCCTATGAAACTGATCCTGCTGGCGCTTGCCGCCTCGTTGTTCACGCTCGTCATGATGGTACAGGCGCGCAGCGAAGCCAACGAAGTTGCCGCCTCTTCACCGCGCTCGCAACCTGCGGGCATCAACGTCGGCGAACGCATCCGCACCCGTAAGGACATGGCGATGTGGAACGCACGTCGCAAGATGCACGCCGTTCGTCAGGAAGACTGAACAGGCGCAGCAACATGCTGCATTGCGCCAAACTTGGGCATCCTCGAAGACCGTTCTATAGTGGAAAGGCACATAGGAGAGGAGAGAAGAAAGATGCCCGCAATCCACTTCAATCTCTACGACCTGACCTTGTTCCTGCCGATGGCAGTGGCCGGTGCGCTACTCGTTGGCGGTATTCCTGTGGCCACGCGCTCGACCCGCTACGGTCTGCGTGCCGTCGGTGCGATGGTTGGGGCGCTCGTCGCGTTCCTCGTGGTGGAGGCGTTGCCCGTGCTGGTGTAGTCGGCGCACGCGTCAGTCCGCACCGAACGAGGCAGGGTGAAGGACGCGCGTTGCGCGCGGCGGATAGCTTTTCCTCCAGGATTTTCCCAACCTCGTTCCTCGATGACCCTTCGCAAGCCGCCTGCGGTTTGCGAGGTGTAACGCGTGTGGAACGCGTGGGCTGTCGACCGACCCTGCACGTGCGTCGGTCACGGCATTGTCATCGCCACGATTTGATCTGAATTACGGCAACTCCGGTTGCGCTGTCACCCTCTCTGTTGCGCCGCCGACCCGCTCGCGGCTTTTTTTGTGGGGATGTGCGAGGGAATCGACCGCCTGCTGCATTGGTGCTTCCACCGTCATCGTTTTGCCCCGACAGGCGCCGCCCCATCGCCTACAATCACCGGAAGTGCAACGCCGTGTGCGTGCCTTCGACTGGTCACGCCGGGGGTGTCGCGCCACGCAGACAGAGGGGGTTTCCGAATGTCCGACGCGTTCTCCCGCGCCTTTGCCGTCGTCGTCAACCAGTACCGTTCGCCGCGTCAATACACTGTCTCGATCGAGCGGGCGAGTGAGATGATCGCCAAGAACATCGGCCTGTTTTCAGATGGCTTCGCCGCCGAACCGCATCTGATCGTGGGCCTGTTCGAGACCGAAGCCGAAGCCTGGGCCCTGGCCCGGCGTCTCCAGCGCACGCGCATCACCATGCAGACGCTGCTTCAGACGCCCGCGCGCGCCACGTCCAGCTCGCCGCCGGAGCTTGACCCGAGCGAGTGAGTCCAGGGCGCGCCAGCAGAGCGCCGTCTCCCTCTCCCCGCCGCGCCGCCGCCGCGCGACTTTCCGTCTCTCCTTCCCCCGCTCGCCTCCACGCCCCCAAAACGGACGTCCACGGAAATAAACCGTGTCGACATCCGCCATCGCGCGTAGAATTCGGAATTCCAGATATCAGGGATACCGGCCTTCGCCGGAATGCCATGCCACAGCCCGGTTCATCTTCCGCCTCATCCCCCGCGGATACCACCGACGGGCCGACGACCGACGCCATGCCCTCGCCGATGGCCCCGCTTGCGCCGCTCGCCAGCACGCCGGTGCTCATCGATCAGGTGTACTCGCGGCTGCGCGACGCCATCGCCGACCTCACGCTGCCGCCCGGCGAGCGCATCCGCCAGGCCGAACTGGCCGACTCGTTGGGCGTATCGCGTCAGCCCGTGAGCCATGCATTGCAATTGCTCAAGCGCGACGGACTGGTGTGCGACAGTGGACGTCAGGGGCTCGAAGTGGCCCCGATCGACGCGGACCATTTGCGTCAGCTCTATCAGGTGCGCACCGCACTCGACAGCCTGGCGGCGCGACTGGCCGCGATGCGCCGCGCCGAAGGCACGTTGCCGGACGATGCGCTGCGCCGCCTGCAAGACGCCGTCGCCGCTGGCATGGCCATGACCAAAGGCACGCCGGTGGTGCGGCAGGTCCGTATCGAAGTCGCCTTCCACACGGCCTTGCACGACGCGTCGGGCAACCCGCTGATTGCACAGACGGTGGCCCCGCAGTGGCCGCACATCATGCGCGCGATGGCCGCCACGCTGGGCGCGATGCCGATGCAGGAAGTCGTCTGGCATGAGCATGGGGAAATCGTCGCGCGCATTGCGGCCGGTGACGCCAACGGTGCCGAAACCGCCGCCCGCGAACATACGGAAGCCGACGGTGGCAACGCGCGTCGCGAATGGCTGATCCGTCTCACGCAATCGAACTGACGAACTGACGAAGCAACCCATGCAAGCCGTTATCTCTGCCGCCCTGCCCGTGTTCGGGCTGATCTTCCTGGGGTACCTTTGCGCCCGCAGGGCCTGGCTCGGCGATGCCGCGCTCGATGCGCTCAATCGCTTCGTCGTCTATCTTGCGCTGCCCGCCGTTCTGTTTCAGTCGATGGCGCAGATCACGTGGGCCGAGCTCGTCAATCCCGGCTTTCTGGGCGCGTTCGGCGGCGGGATGGCCGCAACCTTCGCGCTGTCCTTCCTGCTCGACCGGACGGTGCGCGGACGCCTGACCGACGCAAGCATCGAGGGGATGGGCGCGGCGTACCCTAACGCGGGCTTCATGGGGCTGCCGCTGTGCCTCGTAGCGTTCGGTCCGGCGAGCGTGCCCGCCGTCGTCGTGGCCATGCTGCTCACGGCGACGGTGCTCTTCGCGATTTCCATCGGAATTATCGAAACGGATCTGCAAGCCACGCCGAACTGGCGTCGCACGGCGGGTTTCGTTGCGCGTGCGCTCATTCGCAATCCACTGGTCGTCTCGCCCTTCGCCGGTATGGCGTTCGCGGCGTTCGGCATCGCGCTGCCCGCCCCCGCCCTCCACTTCACGACGTTACTCGGCGGCGCGGCCAGCCCGTGCGCACTGGTGGCCATCGGCATGTTCCTCGCACAAAGCGCGGGCGCGGCAAAAGAGCCGCGGATGGCGCGCGCCGTGGGACGCCTCGTCGGACTCAAGCTGATTTTCCAACCGGCCATTACCGCGTTTCTGGCGTTTCGCGTGTTCGATCTGCCAACGATCTGGGCGCACAGCGCGTTGCTGCTGTCGGCGCTGCCCATCGGCACCGGGCCGTTCATGCTGGCGCAGTTGTACGGCCGCGAGGCGGCCGTGGCGTCGCGCGCCATTCTGATCTCGACGGTGTTGTCGGTGGTGACGGTGTCGTTGCTGATCGGCTGGTTCAGCGTTCGATAACCGCCCGGTCTGACACGCCCCGGACCGGATCGATGTAGGGGGCGGTGGACGGTCGGCTAACGAAGGCTCGCCGTCGGGGCGACGACCACGCGGTCGCGTCCCGAGCGCTTCGCGGCGTAGAGCGCGGCGTCCGCAGCGCTCAGCAGGCGCATGGGCAGCGATTCCGGATCGGCGATGTCGCGCGGATCGACGCTGGCCAATCCAATCGAAATGGTAAGCGGCACGAGAATCCCGTCGTCGTCGGGCACTTCCAGCCGCGCCACCGCACGACGCACCCGCTCGGCCACCGTCCCCGCCCAGTTCTGCTCGGTCTGTACCAGGAGTGCGGCGAATTCTTCCCCGCCGTATCGCGCGAGGGTATCCGTCACCCGCAATTGCGCACGCATGCAGACACTTGCGGCACGCAACGCGCGATCGCCGGTCGCATGACCGTGGCTGTCGTTGACACGCTTGAAATGGTCGATGTCGATGAGCAGGCACGCGAGCGGTGCGCCATAGCGCGCCCCCCGAACGACCTCCTCTCGCAGACGCTGATCGAAGTAGCGACGGTTCGACAAACCCGTGAGCGGGTCCGTCAGACCGATACGCTTGAGGCGCTCGCGATTCCACATGTTCTCGAGACACACGGCGACGACTGCGCCGAACCGTTCGAGGAAGTCGGTGGCCATGTCGGGGGCAAAGCGGCGTGCGTCGCGACTGCCCAGTGCAATCACACCGATGTAACGTCCGTTGCGCGCCAACGGCATGACGACGGCACTCGCCGGTGCGCGCGGCCCGAACAGCGCCGCGTGACGCTCGCGCGGTGCGCCGATCCAGAGCTGACCGTCGCCGCACACAGCGGCAAACGTCCCGGGGTCCTGCGCGATGCACAGACCGTCATCGAGCGCGCGGATGCCTTCGGCCGTGTCGATGAGATCGCGAAGGGTATCGTCGACCTCGGCCAGCATCAGACGCACCCCCGACAGGTCGAAGTCGTGGCGCAGACGATTGAGCACCACCTCCAGGAATTGTCCGAAGTCCGGCGCGCCCATGAGCGCCAGCTCGATGTCCTGAAAACGTTTTAGCGAGCGCTCGTTGCGCTGGACGGTTGCCAGCAGCGATTGCAAAGCGTCGAGCGTCGGTGCCTGATTGGTTGCCACGTAAGGTCTCGAAAGACACGCGGCACTGCGCGGCCGCCTAGCGTGTTTGCCCCACGATGATGGCCTCGCAAATGCGCGTCTTGCAACGCCGTCTTGAGGCGACCATGAGGCCGTTAACGGCAGGCATTTACCAAAACTGAGGGTAATGAGGATCTATTTTGACGTCTCGAAAACGAGCACTGGCGCGCGGATTCCGTCTGACTAGGGAAAATACCTACCCTCCATGACAATCGTGTCGCGACGCACAAAACCCTGTGCCGACCGACATGGGATTTCCGGGCGGTCGGTCGACCGCCTTGCGTTCGACGCCTGACCGATCGCCACTTATCGGTCGGTTGCGCTGAGGCATAACACGGTGACGACCCGGTGACACATGGCGATGTCACGCCCCGTTGTGCCCACGCCACATATGCTCTGTCGAATGGGATATTCGCCGAATGTTTAGGGCATTCACTGAAATGGAGGCAGACATCGACCGCTTCTCACTTGGTCATCCCAACTTCCCGGAAAACGGGAACCCGTTACCTGCCGACTATGCAAAACGCGTCGACGCGCAACCCGATGATTCGGAATCTGGATGACGTCAAAGCGAGGCGACTGGATGTGGATCGTGGAGCGAGAGGAAAGGACAGAGAACAGGACGACGTCCGGCCGTCCGGCATGACCGACCGCATGTCGCAACGCAGCGAAAATCGGCTCGAAACTGGCGTGGATCAACAATCCCACAGTTTCCCTGCTTGACACCTTCCCACCTTTCCCGTAAAAAAACGGGTGCATGAACGTTGTATGGCGAGTCTTGTGTCATCTAATGTCGCCCTCTGCGTCAACTCGGTTGTACCTGATCAGCTTTTTAATGTCATGCGCTCGCTGAGCATCTCGCTCGCTCATTTGAAAACTTTAAGGATTTAAGAAATGGCAACTGGTACCGTCAAGTGGTTCAACGACGCCAAGGGTTTTGGTTTTATTACGCCGGACGAAGGCGGTGAAGATCTCTTCGCTCACTTCTCGGAAATCCAAGCGAAGGGCTTCAAGTCGCTGCAAGAAAACCAGAAGGTCAGCTTCGAAGTGAAGAACGGACCGAAGGGCCGTCAAGCCAGCAACATCCAGCCCATCTAAGGTCTGCGATTCGCTGAGCGGTCGCTAACGCGATCGACGCGCCTCGGGCAGTACGCTAAACTCTAGCGACTGCCCGAACTGAAAACCCCGCCAAAGCGGGGTTTTTTCGTTATGGGATGCAACCGGACGGATGCTCAGACAGCGCGCGGTTTCACCCGACTCGCTGCTTCCACTGCATTGCTGCGCGCGACGTCCAGATTCTCGTCGTACGCCAGCGCCACCCCCATCCGACGCTTCACGAAGCTCTCCGGCTTGCCGAACAGACGAATGTCCGTCTGCGGCACCTGCAAGGCCCGATCGACGCCGTCGAACACGATGCCCTTGGCGTCCACGCCGCCATAGATCACGGCACTCGCGCCCGGCGTCTTCAGCGTGGTGTTCACCGGCAGACCGAGGATCGCCCGCGCATGCAGTTCGAACTCGTTCTGCCACTGGGTGATCATCGTCACCATGCCTGTGTCGTGTGGACGCGGACTGACTTCGCTGAACCACACGTCGTCGCCCTTCACGAACAACTCGACACCGAAGATGCCCTGCCCGCCCAGGTTGTTTGTCACGTCACGTGCAATGAGACGCGCACGCTCAAGTGCGACGGACGACATCGGATGCGGCTGCCAGCTCTCTACGTAATCGCCACTCACCTGCTTATGGCCGATCGGTGCGCAGAAGTGCGTCTCGACCTGCTCATCGGCGCCCCGTGCACGCACGGTCAGCAGCGTGATCTCGTAATCGAAGTCGATGAAGCCTTCGACGATGATGCGGCCATGGCTCACGCGTCCGCCTGCCATGGCGTAGTCCCAGGCGGCTTTCACGTCGGCCGCGCTGTCGATCTTGCTCTGCCCCTTGCCGGAACTGCTCATCACCGGCTTGACGATGCACGGATAGCCGATGCCACCATCGATGGCGGCCTGCAGTTCTTCCAGCGAATCGCAGAACCGATATGGGCTCGTAGGCAGGCCCAGCGTTTCGGCGGCCAGACGACGAATGCCCTCGCGATCCATCGTCAGACGCGCCGCGCGCGCCGTCGGAATGACGCGCACCACGCCGTCGGCTTCCAGCGCTTCGAGCATTGGCGTGGCGATGGCTTCGATTTCCGGAACGACGAGATCGGGCTTCTCGGCTTCGATCAGGGCTTTGAGCTGTTCGGGATCGGTCATCGCGATGGTGCGCGAATGATGCGCCACCTGCTGACCGGGGGCGTTCTCGTAGCGATCGACGGCAATCGTCTCGACACCGAGACGCTGCAAGGCGATCAGCACTTCACGGCCGAGTTCGCCAGCGCCCAACAACATGACCTTCGTCGCGCTCGGCGACAGCGGGGTTCCGATAGTGGTCATTTGCGACCTTTGGAGAGTGAGAAATTAGGAAGGACGACGGGGACGGCGAGCGCTCAGCCGCTCCATAGCCGTCATGGCCGTCATACGTGAAAGCCGTATTGTAGCGAGCCATGCCGTCGCTGCGGCGCCTCGCAGCATCGGTGGCGACCCTGCGCGCAGGTCGCAGCAGAGCGTCGCGCGCTCAGTCGGCCGGTCAGTCAGCCGGGTCGGGCAAATCACATCAGCGCGCCTCGCAGCACGCGACGACAGCTCGCCACCATGCACGCCTGCGTGTCCTGATAGCCCATGAGGACCCACGCCGTTCCTGCGTTGGTCATTGCACCCACCAGCGCCAGCCCGACGATCCGGACCTGTGCCTGTGCATCGTCACCGGTCGGCGGCGGCGTCTCGGCCATGGCGAGGATCAGCTTCGCGAATTCGAAGATGTAGCGCTGATACGTCAGATCTGTCTCCGGACTCACCCCCATCACCTCAAGCAGCAGCACGCGGGCCGCATGTGGCTCACGCAGGAACGCGAAGAAGGCGTTCAGGCCAGCGTCGAGCCGCGCGTCGAGCGTTGGCGCACTGTCGGCGATGGCCGCCTGCAACCGTTCGAGCAGCGTCTGCGCATGATGCGCGTACGTCGCCCGTAGCAGATCCTCCATGTTGTCGAACGCCGCGTAAAAGTACCGGTCGTTGAGCTTGGCCAGACCGCACACGGAGCGCACGGTGGCGCGGCGAAAGCCGACCGTGCCGAACACCTCGGTGGCAGCATCGATCAGCGCGGTGCGGCGCGCCTGTTCCCGCTGCGCCTGCGCTACGCCCCCATAGCGCCGCCCGCCTTCCCGGGCCATCGGTGCGGCATCCTTCGATTCGAGTCCTTGTTCCATTTCGCTATTTGACATCACCGGGACGGAAAACTAAAGTGGTGACACGTAACACCAAATTTGCGTGACCTCATTATAGGCAACGCGAGCGCCGCCGCAAGACGACTCAAAACCATAAATGGCGACGCGCCAAGCATCCCCGCTGGGGGGACACGGAGACGGCACGATGAAGACGTTCACGGACAAGGTGGCGGCCATCACGGGAGCAGGATCGGGCATGGGACGCTCGCTCGCCTTGGAACTGGCGCGCCGGGGTGCGCATCTCGCGTTATCCGACATCGACGAGGCCAGCCTCACGCACACCGCCATCGCCTGTCGTGCGCTCGGCGCGCGCGTGACGTCGCAACGGCTCGACGTCGCCGATCGCGACGCCGTCTTTGCGTGGGCACGCGACACCGCCGCCGCACACGGCAAGGTCAACCTCGTCTTCAATAACGCAGGCGTGTCGTTGTCCGTGCCGGTCGCGACCGCGCGTTTTGAGGACGTCGAGTGGCTGATGAACATCAACTTCTGGGGCGTGGTGCATGGCACACAGGCGTTTCTCCCCTACCTCACCGCGTCCGGCGACGGTCACATCGTCAACACATCGAGTCTCTTCGGCATCATCGCCATGCCGACGCAATCGGCCTACAACGCCAGCAAGTTCGCCGTGCGCGGCTTCACCGAAGCGCTGCGTATGGAGCTGGAACTGGCGGGCGCCCCCGTGTCATGCACGTGCGTGCATCCGGGGGGCGTGGCCACCAATATCGTGACGGCGTCGCGCATCGACGACAGCATTGCCGCGTTCACCGGCATCGACGCGCAAACGCATCGCCGCCGCGCCAACAAGCTGATCGACGTGACGAGTGCCGACGCGGCGGCGCGTCAGATACTCGCCGGGGTCCAGCGCAATGCGCGACGCGTACTCGTAGGCGCCGACGCACGCCGCGTCGACAAGCTTGCGCGCCTGCTCGGCGCAAGTTACCAGGCGATGGTCGTCTGGTTCTACCGGCGCTCGGCCATGTCGGGCAAACGGTCCGCGGACGCTGCAAGCGCGCGAACCGCTGCGACCGAATCATCCACACACTGAAGATTGACGGCCGGAGGATTTCGTCATGACGGCAAACACGACCGTTTCCGATATAGCCAGCGCGTCCCGCATCCGGAAGGATCCGGACGTCATCATTGTGGGCGCGGGACTCTCGGGCATCGCCGCCGCGCATTATCTGCGCGAGCGTTGCCCCGGCACCCGATTCGCGATGCTCGAAGCGCGTCAGTCGCTGGGCGGCACGTGGGATCTGTTCCGCTACCCCGGCGTGCGCTCCGACTCCGACATGTACACGCTCGGCTTCAGTTTTCGTCCGTGGGCGAGCGATCAGACTATCGCCGAGGGCGGCAAGATTCTCGACTATCTCAAGGAGACGGCCCACGCAGAAGGTCTCGACGACGCGATCCGCTATGGACATAAGGTGAGCGAAGCGCGCTGGGATTCCGGCATCGCCCGATGGACGCTCGACGTCGAGCGCACGCACGAGGACGGTCGTTGCGACACCGAAACGCTCACGTGCCGCTTCCTCTTCATGTGCAGCGGCTACTACGCATACGACGCCGGTCACGCCCCTACCTGGCCCGGTATGGAGACGTTCGGCGGCACCGTGGTCCACCCGCAGCATTGGCCCGCCGATCTCGACTATCGCGACAAGCGCATCGTCGTCATCGGCAGCGGCGCGACGGCCGTCACCCTACTCCCGAGCATGGCGACGTGTGCGTCGCACGTCACGATGTTGCAGCGCTCGCCGAGCTACATCCTGTCGATGCCGCAGCGCGATGGCATTGCCGAGCGTCTGCGCAAATGGCTGCCTGCAGGTGTCGCGCACCGGCTCGTGCGCACGAAGAACGTGCTGATCACACTCGGCTTCTACAATGCAGCGCGACGCTGGCCGAACGCCATCCGCCGCATATTGATCAAGCGCGCGGCTCAGCAAGCGCAGGGGCATGCGGACGTCGAGCGCGATCTCACCCCGCGCTACAACCCGTGGGATCAGCGGCTGTGCCTCGCACCGAATGGCGACATCTTCAAGGCGCTGCGCAGCGGGCGTGCCGACATCGTCACCGACGAAATCGCGGCGTTCACCCCTTCCGGTCTCGCGCTCAAGAGCGGCAAGACGCTCGACGCCGACATCGTGGTGACGGCAACCGGCCTGCGTGTGCAACTGATGGGCGGTGCGCGCCTGCGGGTCGACGGACAGCCCGTGACGCTCTCCGACACCGTCGCCTACAAGGGGATGATGTACAGCGGCGTGCCGAATCTCGCGTCGATCTTCGGCTATACGAATGCCTCGTGGACGCTCAAGGCAGAGCTGATCGCACAGTACGTCTGCCGTCTCATCAACCACATGAATGCGCATGACGCCGACACGTGCGTGCCCCATCTGCGCGACGGCGAACATGGCGAACTGCCCGCTATCGGCCTGACGTCCGGGTACATTCAACGCGCCGCCGGTGCGCTGCCCCGGCAAGGCGGACGCGAGCCGTGGGTGTTCTATCAGAACTATCTGCGCGACTTGCGACTGATGCGCTGGGGCAGTGTCGACGACGGGGCGATGCGTTTCGAGCGTCGCGCGACACAGACGGCACAGACCGCACAGACGACGGAGGCTGCCCGAGCGACAGGCAGCATGGCGAAGCAGGCTTGCGCGTCGCCTGCTTCGCCGGGTGACGTCAACGCTGTGGCAACACCGGCCTATCCGGATCGCTAAGCGCCGCCCGACCGCGGTCCACGCAACGCTGCGACGTGTCGTCGCATCGTCGGACCTCGCAACCCCTTGTTAGGATGCGTTTTGAGGCGCATGTTTTGCGCATCCCTCTTTGCCTGCCCTTCGGCCCGACACCATGCTCATCGTCTACTTGCTCGCCTGCCTCGTCATCGCCTTCGCCGCTGTGGTGCTCGTGCTAATGCGTTTCACACGTCGCGTCGCCCAACGCGCCGAAGCGGCCGTGCCGCCGGATGGGCAGTTTCTCGACATCGACGGCGAGCGCCTGCATTACGTCGATTTCGGGCACGGCCCCGCCATCGTGTTCATTCACGGGCTCTGCGGGCAGTTGCGCAACTTCGCTTATTTGCCGCTGGCCGCGCTGGCGCGCACGCATCGCGTGGTGCTCGTCGACCGGCCCGGCGCCGGCTACTCCACACGTGGACCGCAACACGACGCCGCCATCGCGTGGCAAGCGAACGTCGTCGCGCAGCTGATCGACACGCTCGCGCTGGATCGACCACTGGTGGTCGGCCATTCGCTGGGCGGAGCGGTATCGCTGGCGCTCGCGCTCGACCATCCGCAACGCGTGGGCGCGCTCGCATTGATCGCGCCGCTGACGCAGCCAGTGTCCGACGTGCCTGCGCCCTTCCGTGGCCTCGCCATTCGCAGTGCGTGGTGGCGCCGCTGGGTCGGACGCACGCTCGCCGTCCCCATCGGCATGATGACGGGGCGCACGACGCTCGCGTATGTCTTCGGCCCTGAAAACGCGCCCGAAGACTTTCTCATTCGCGGCGGCGGCGTGCTGGGCTATCGTCCCGGCAATTTCGAAGCAGGCAGCGTCGACATCCTCGCGGCGGAGCGGGACATGCCCGGGCTGGCCGCGAGATACGACGAGTTGACGGTGCCCGTCGATATTCTTTACGGTCGCAGCGACCGCGTTCTCGACTACCGCCAGCACGGCGAGACCCTGCCGGTGGCGAGCCCACGTGCGCAACTGACGCTCGTCGACGGCGGCCACATGCTCCCTGTCACGCAGCCCGAGCTGACCGCCCAGTGGCTGAGCGAGGTCGCGGCGCGCATGCCGTCTGCACACAACTATCGCCCCCGCCACGATGTGACGAGGGTGTCGACGCACGCCGCGAACGACGCCGCCTGATCGTCGCGAAAGCATCGCGATGCCCGTCCCGATTTCTCCGCTTCGATGACGTAACACACAGCGCGCCGCAAGTTCGGGATCGCCCCGCCTGCGGCGTCGCGATTCCGATGGCACACTAGGGACTTTCCGATATCGCGCGCCCTCGGTGCGCACGTCTCATGGCAGATCGTCCCGAAGCGCAATCGTCTCCGCCCGACGGCCAGCATCCTTCTTCTGCCCAGCCGCCCTCACGGCGCTCGCCAACGTCCCTGCGAATGGCGGCGAGTCTCGTCGTACTACGCGAGCGTCCGAGCGGTCTGGAAGTGCTGCTGCTACGGCGCGCCGTCCGGGCTGGGGATTTCAGCTCCGACGCCTATGTCTTTCCCGGTGGTGTCGTCGATGCGGCCGATCGGCAAGGGCACGCAGTGTGCATCGGGCTGGACGACGCCACGGCGAGCGAACGTCTCCTACTGAGCGAGCATGGCCTCGACTACTACGTCGCGGCCGTACGCGAATGCTTCGAGGAAACGGGGGTGCTGTTCGCGGTCGATGCTGGGGGGCGACCCATCGCTACCTCTGCGCTCGACGACATGCGCGCGCAACGTGACGCGCTGCACGACGGCAAGATCGATATCGCGTCGTTGTGCCGTGCGTCCAACGTTCGGCTCACGCCCGACCGACTGCACTATCTAAGTCACTGGGTCACGCCGCTCGCGTTGCCGAAGCGTTTCGACACGCGCTTCTTCCTGGCGATGCTCCCCGAAGGCCAATCGGTCGAAGTCGATCAGATCGAGACGGCGGCACACCGTTGGATGCGTCCACACTATGCGTTGAAGCACGCGGACCAACTCCGTCTGTTACCGCCCACACGCAAACTGGTTCAGTGGCTCGAAAGTATGGGCACTGCCGTGCGGGCGATGGCGACGGCATCGTCGCTGGCCGCGAGGCGCGAAATCCCGCGTATTCAGCCCCGCCTCGCCAACGGCAAACGCGGCCGCTGGCCCGTCACGCCGGACGAACCTGCGTGGGCTGAACTCGCGCTCACCGACCCACAGGAGCAAGGCGCCGGCAGCTACGACATCGTGCCGGGAAACGTCGTGACGCTTATGCCTGGCGTGCTTCGCGTCACCGCGTCGAATCCCGGGATGATGACTGGCCCCGGCACCAACACGTATCTGATTGGCGGCGGGCCGCAGAACGAATGGGCGGTCATCGACCCCGGCCCCGAGGATCCCGTGCACACCGAGACGATCCTGCGTGCAGCGCCGGGTGCCATCCGACAGATTTTCGTCACGCATACGCATCGCGACCATTCGCCGGGTGCGCGGCTACTGAAGGCGAAGACCGGTGCTGTGACGTATGGCATGCAAGCGCGTCATGACGAAGGGCAGGACACGGCATTCGTGCCGGACATTGCCCTTGCCGACGATGATGAAGTGACACTGCCGGATGGGCGCATGCTGCGCGCCATTCATACGCCGGGGCATGCGGCGAATCATCTGTGCTATTCGCTTGACGACGCAAAGCTGGTCTTCACCGGCGATCACGTGATGCAAGGCTCGACGGTGGTCATCAACCCGCCGGATGGACACATGGCGACCTATCTGGCATCGCTGGAAAAGCTGGCGGCGTTAGCGCCGCAGTGGCTCGCGCCGGGGCATGGCTTCGTGATGGATCGTCCGGCGCAGCGCATCGCGCGGCTGGTGGCACATCGGCTTGCGCGCGAAGCGAGCACGCTGGCGGCGCTCGCGGACGTCGGTCCGGCGAGCATCGACATACTCACACCGGTGGTCTATGCGGACGTGCCAGCGACGCGGCACGGTGTCGCGCGACGGTCGCTGCGCGCGCACCTCGATAAGCTCGCGGAGGACGGCCGTGCGGTCGTCTCGGCGGACGGGGTATGGCGTTTGCGTGGCGAGACCGAGGCTGGCTAAGGGCGCGCGATTCGCCGACAACGGGCGCTCGCTACACGATGGCGTTGCGCGCCGCAGCTAACCCCTCGGCACGCGAATGCCCGATGCGTGCGAAATGCCCGGAACGGTCACGCGTCCCCGTCACCCAGCAGTTCGTCGACGATGCGCTCACCGGCCTTGCGTCCGGCCATTTCGGCGTCGAGCCGATTGTCGCGATGACCGTCGGGAGAGCGCACTTCCGGCCCTTCCGGCTTGTCGTGTCGCAGCACTTGCACCAGATAGTCCCACGGCCCCGCGTACTCGTTCTGAAACGCCCGAACGCGGATTCGATAGCCTGCGCGGTAATCGTAGACCTGCTCATGCGATGCGTAGCTCATGAAGGACTCCGTGTTTCCGGTTAGCGAGATGCCGCCTGACTGGCGACAAGGTGCTGCAACGTTCCGTCCGAATATCAAACGCTCACTGCGTGCCGACTTCGATTGGTTCGACGTTCGCACCCTGCGCAATCGCCTTGGCGGCGAGGTCGACGATTTCGTCTTCGAAGTCGACGAACTGATCGAATAGCGCTTCGCCCCCGGCATCGATGCCTGACAGGCGATTGAGCGCCGCGCGACGAATCCGGCACGTCCAGACGCGGCCGTCGACATGCACATTGAAACGCACGGACTCGCCGTCACTCCCCAGGCCGAGGCCACCGTGCAAAAAGGTACTCATTGCTGCCTCCACACTGTCCTGAAAGTCGAAAACGCCCTGCATTGCCAAAAATCGTAGCACGTTCGTATTTCATAGGGGACGTCGTGGCGTTACGCAAAGCGCACATTCCGAATCGTTCGTGACATAAAAAAAGGTTCATCGCGCAATAGCGTGGAGGGATTTGACAAGTTTTCGTACTCTTGATGGCAGGAATTTGCCATCAGGAGTGCGTGGAGATGCTGGATCGCAAGCTGCTGGAGTCGCTGGGAGGCTGGCAGGGCTATGCCGTCGAACGCGTGGAGTGGCCCGAGGGCACAGGGCGCACGCTGTCGATCTATTTGAAGCCAACCGCCAAGGTGATGCTGTGCGAGCAGTGCGGCGCACGATGTCGCCAGGTCCATGAGACCACGGTGCGCCGGGTGCGAGATCTGCCGTTATTTGAGTACCGGGTTGTTCTTCATGTTCCACGCCGGCGCTTGTTGTGTGAGCAATGCGGTGGCCCGCGCCTGGAGCGGCTTACTTGGCTGGGTCGCTACCAGCGGGTGACGGATCGGCTTGCGGCGGCCTGCAGCCAATTGCTGCAATCGAGCAACGTGCAGGCGGTGGCGAGGTTCTTCGAGCTGGGTTGGCATACCGTCAAGACGCTGGACAAGGCCCGGCTCCGAGCGTCAGTGCGCGAACCGGATTGGTCCAGGATCGAGTATTTAGCGATGGACGAGTTCGCCCTGCATAAAGGGCATCGGTACGCGACGGTAGTCGTCGATCCGATCAGCAGGCAGGTGCTGTGGATCGGCCCAGGACGCTCACGCGAGACGGCTCGGGCGTTCTTCGAGCAATTGCCGCGTGGGGTCGCCCAACGCATCAAGGCCGTAGCCATCGACATGACTACGGCCTACGAGTTAGAAATCCAGGCCCACTGCCCACGGGCGGAGATCGTCTATGACTTGTTCCATGTCGTGGCCAAGTACGGACGAGAGGTCATTGATCGGGTGCGCGTGGATCAGGCCAACCAACTGCGCCAGGACCGTCCCGCGCGCCGGGTCATCAAATCGAGCCGCTGGCTGTTATTGCGCAACCGCGACAAGCTAGACCGGCAGCAGGCCGTCCGGCTCGACGAATTGCTGCAAGCCAACCAGCCGCTGCTGACGGTCTATGTCCTGAGGGACGAACTCAAGCGGCTCTGGTTCTACCGAAGACCTGCCTGGGCAAAACAAGCCTGGCACCACTGGTGCGAGCAGGCCGAGCAAAGCGGAATAGCCCCCTTGAACACCTTCGCTCAGCGTCTGAAAGGCTATCTGCATGGCATCCTGGCCAGATGCCGACATCGTCTAAACACCAGCATCGTTGAGGGCATTAACAACACTATCAAGGTCATTAAGCGGCGCGCCTACGGCTACCGAGACCAGGAATACTTCTTCCTCAAAATCCGCGCCGCCTTCCCCGGTAATGCTCAATGAACCTAAAAAAAGCCCGCCTGAGGGAGGCGAGCGTAAAAACCGGAACGCATGGGGCACCATGGGCACCGGGAAGACAGGGTCATGAAACATGACGAATCCATTATGGACGGCGCTGACCGACCCCGCGGCACCCTTCGAGCACGGAATTAGATGTAGATCAAACTTTGACGTCGCAATCGGTTCTGTAACAATTTTCGATCGATTTTGCGATACTACGCCATCGATTTGAACGGACATCCCAAATCGCCTGCCATCGAGGACATTGGGAGAATCCGGAGAGTTTTCAGGCTGGTTCACCACTCTATCGCCGGGCGTACACCGCCCGGGCAGGAGAATGATGCCGTGAGATCGCACAAAGAAACCCTGAAGCAAGCGCAGTCGAGGTTGCCAGAATCACATGCGATCTCTCGGGAGACGCCCTCCCACGGGCATCTTCCCGCCGACAATCGCTCGCAAGCGGGGCCTTCGGCGTCGATGCAGACGCTGGTCGATGCCAGTCCGCGCATGGTCGCGCAACGGCAGCGGATGCAGACATTATTCGGCGAGCAGGACACGTCGTCGGAACATCAGCCTGTACAGCGCGCGGCCTCGGCATCGGATCGAGCTGACGGTTTGCCAGTCGGACTCAAACAGGGCATCGAATCCCTATCCGGCCAGCGCATGGATCACGTGCGCGTGCATTACAACTCGTCCCGACCGGCGCAGATGCAGGCCCACGCGTATGCGCAAGATAGCGACATTCACCTTGCGCCCGGCCAGGAACAGCATTTACCGCACGAGGCATGGCACGTCGTGCAGCAGGCTCAGGGCCGCGTAAAACCCACGATGCAGATGGCCGACGGCCAATCGCTGAACGACGACGTCGGCCTGGAAGCTGAAGCGGACGCGATGGGAAGCCGTGCCGCAGCCGTCGGTCTCTCCGGTGCGTCGTCCTCTCTATCGGCGAACGTCGAGCATCCCGCCACTTCCGAGGGGGCTAGTGACGGCGCCCCGCGGCAACTCTCTATCGCCCGCCCCGATTCGGCAACGTCAGCGCTTGTTCAGCGCGTCAAGATCAAGAGCACCGAAGAGCCCAAGACCTTCGTTCCCACGAGCTACGCCACACTGATGGGAATTGAGGACTTCTCTCAAGCACTGCCAGTCACAAACTATCAACGTCGGTTCCCGGAGCCCGACGCCCTGAAAACACTGATCGATGAGACCTGGAAAGATCGCGAATTCCACAACATCAAGGCACTGACGGCCGCGATTAATGCCGAGATCCGTGGCGCTAAGGCCGAGGCGCGGGAAAAGCGCAATGAAGATGAGGCGCCGAAGATTCAGGAGAAGGTGACGAGGTATCAGTCGGCGACGTCGGAGGATGCGTGGGAAGGTGACTGGGAGGCCTTTGCGGCGGAAATGATTCCGCTGAGCAAATCGCTCGCAGGCATTGTCGAGGCTAGAAAGGCCTTGCTGATCTGCTACCGATTGGCGCTTGTTGCGAAATTTAATCGCGATATTGCCCGTGCGTTCATCCGTCGGGTCGTAGACATAGGACAAGCCTTCAAGACCCGGCAGCCATACGACTGGCACGGCATTGCCGCGACGCTCAGCATGATCACCAGCGATCTGCAAGGTACGCCGAAGGACTACAGCCCATTTGGCGGACCGCGCTTTGACGCTTTCTACGGCGTCTCAAAGCAAGGGGGGATTCCGCTGTCCTTCCTGGGCATTACGTCTGAGCTTGACGCCATCCTTAACGTTCACCCCGACGAACTTGCCGAAGGTGAGATGGTCTTCAGCGGCTCGAAGTACACCGATGCGGATAACGCCGAAATGAACAAGGATGTCGACGTGTCGTATATCGACGGTGCGGGGGTGCTGCATCTGATCGAGAACGGCAAAGACATGAATACGCTGAAAAACAAGACCTCGGGCAAGCAGGACCAGAAGACGATTTACAAGTACCTTTCGCAAAAATCGACGTCGCTGGTGCACACCGCGAAAGCACCGCTGACGCCCACGCAAGCATCTCGCAATCAGATTACCGGTGTGCGGTGGTGGTACTCGATCCCGCCTGAGGCTTTGAATTTGCACGACCTTTCGTCGGAAGACAAGGCGACGCTCGCGGCGGTGGCTGCCGCCGGAGCGGGATTGCGTAGCGGCGATATCCGCCTGACGCGGGACCAACTTTTCGGACTCAGCCGATCCTGAGCGATTCAAAGGTTCTTGCGGTACATGACGAAGCCCGGCTTCTCGGCGACGTCGTCGTAAAGCCGCATGGCGGTGAGGTTCGTTTCGTGCGTGTGCCAGTACACCCGCGACGAATTGGATGCCTTCGCGTGTGCGTAGACGGCTTCGATCAGCGCGCGGCCTACCCCTTGCCCGCGCGCCGCTTCGACGGTGAACAAATCTTGTAGGTAGCAGATCGGCCCTTCCATCGTCGTGCTGCGGTGATAGAGGAAGTGAACGAGACCGAGCATGTGTTGGCCACGTTTGGCGATGATCGCGTGCATGGGCTCATACCCATCGAAGAAGCGTGACCAGGTTGTGCGCGTAATGTGCTCCGGAAGCGCCGTTGCATCGAAGCGGCCGTAGAAGCGGTTGTAGCCATCCCACAGCGGCCGCCATGCGTCGAAATCTTCCCGCTTAATGGCGCGGACTTCAAGCGTCGAATCGGTCATGCCTAGTCTCCATTTGTCGGCTGATTCAAGCCGTCAAGCGTAAGGGACTCATGGTTTCCGTGTTAGTCCCAGGCAAGCCAAAAACTGTGGAGCCAGAGGTTGGGAGACGTCGGACCAATGCTGTACTCGTCACCAAACAACTGCCAGTCGATACGCGACAGCTCGTGTACATGTGAGGGCATTTATTGCACGACGAATTGGCATGATGTCTCCGCCGAAGAGGTAGCGGTCGTCCCTACAAGTTGCTCCAACCTCACCTCGTAGCGGTACTGCGATACCCCATCGATCTGGACCGTCTGGCTGCACTCTCCCTGCCAAGCCCCCTGGTACATTCGAACATTCTTGAAAGTATGCGAACCAGAGGGAAGATTCACGGAAACACTTTGGCCGTTTCCAAGAACTCCGACAGCAGATCCATCAACGAATACCTGATTCGAAACCGCCGACCCTCGCTCTCCCGCAGGACGGAACAACGTGACTTGGGAATCGCCTGACGCGGGTCTAGGTCCGGTGGTCGACTTATCTCCATTTCCATCCACTCGGCGACACACGCGGCAACTAATTTCGCTGACGGTTGAGCGAGTGATCGGCTTTTGTCCGAAAACCCTGTCCTCGCCCCGGTTTCCTTGACTCAGAATTGTGAAATACGGTGTCCCGTCAACGTAGTAGTCGACCTTCGAGCAGATGGGGGCACTGGACGTGAATTTAATGTCCGCCCCATAACTTCCTTTCGTCGATTCGGTAGGACTGAGGCTCACTGACACAGCGCATGTGCCGACAATTTGTTGACAGTCGCAGTTGGTGCCCTGCCCAAAGGCAATCGTCGACACGGCCAATAGGCTCCCCCCGATAAGTCCTCGCATTCGATCGCCCCCCGCCTGTGTTTTCGCAGATTCTACGACGCAGCAACCGGCCTTCACATCATCAAATTGAAGGACACGAATACTGTTTTCTTATACAGAATTTATGCTAGTTCACCGCCCTCACCAGCGCCACAAGGGAGGCCGCCATGCAAGACCCACGCGCAACCAGATTTATCGTCGCCACATTCCGCACGGAGTCCGGCGACGAGTTGCAGCCCATTGAGATACGGCCAGCCAGCGCGTGCGTCGGCGCGGTGCGGGTTGCGCATTCGATGTTGGAACAATGGCGTGCAGAGCGTGATAGTGCGCAACGTCGTGCGCAGCCAGGTGATCCGTTCTTGTCTATGGTCGGTGAAACAGAAGCAGGACTTCCGCACGATGGGCGCGGCTGGATGGGTAATGCCCCCTGAAATCCACCGCTAGGAGAAGTAGAATTTTCTCGTTAAGAGGGAGTTCTGCAGATGAAGAAGTCGAGATTCACGGACAGCCAGATACTGGAGGCGCTCAAGCGCGCGGAGGCTGGGCTGGCGGTGCCGGAGCTGTGCCGAGAACTGGGCATCAGTTCGGCAACGTTTTATAAGTGGCGCTCGAAGTACGGCGGCATGGACGCGTCGATGATGTCGCGCATGAAGGAGCTGGAGGCGGAGAATACCCGGCTTCGCAAGATGTACATCGAGGAGAAGCTCAAGGCTGAGATTGCCTCGGAGGCCCTGCAAAAAAAGTTCTGAAGCCATCTCGTCGGCGCGAGATGGCAAAGCAAGTTGTGCAACAGCGGCGCGTGTCAATTCGTGTGGCGTGCGCGGTGCTCGGCATCAGCGAGTCGTGCTACCGGTACGCGGCGAAGTTGAACACGGAGAACGAAGAGATTGCCGACTGGCTACTGCGTATTACGGGCTGCCATCGCAACTGGGGTTTTCTGCTGTGCTACTTCTACCTGCGTAATGTGAAGGGATTCGGCTGGAACCACAAGCGCATTTACCGGATTTACCGGGAGCTGGAGCTGAACCTGCGCATCAAGCCGAAAAAGCGGCTGGTGCGCGAAACGCCGCAGCCGCTATCGGTACCGGAGGCCATCAATGAAGTGTGGTCGATGGACTTCATGCATGACCAACTGGTTGACGGGCGCAGTATCCGGACGCTGAACGTGATTGATGATTTCAACCGCGAGGCGCTGGGCATCGAGGTGGATTTCTCGTTGCCATCCGAGCGGGTGATTCGCACGCTGAAGCAGCATATGGAATGGCGAGGCAAGCCGAAGGTCATCCGGTGCGACAACGGCCCGGAATATTTGAGTGCGGCCATCGTGACATGGACGCAGAAGCAAGGCATCCGGCTGGAATACATCGAGCCGGGCAAGCCGCAGCAGAATGCGTATATCGAACGGTTCAACCGGACTGCGCGATACGAATGGCTGTCGCAGTACCTGTGGGAGGACCTGGAGCAGGTTCGCGAAGCGGCGGCCGACTGGATGTGGATTTACAATCACGAGCGCCCGAATATGGCATTGGGCGGTTTTACCCCGAAGCAGCGGCTTGCCATGGTCGCTTAGTTTCTACTTCTGCTGACCGTGGAAAACGGGGGCATTACCCTATAGCCGACTTGGCGCTTCAACTCACGAAGCATCCGGCATACTTCTCGTGGCTCGACATCCACCCCACTGCCATCACTTCGATGCTCGAACAGCGCGCCGCAGACGCGTACGATTTCGCAGCACACACGACCCCGTCGACAACGCATCGACGCTACGATCGTCGCAAAACGAAGGTCGCAGGCTACCGAATAAATTCCGAATTTGGGATTTTCGTTCCGAATTTCGCTTTGTGGAACGAAGAGTGTGCGCGTAACGCTTTGAACTACAAGGGGATTTTGGGGTGACCGATGGGACTCGAACCCACGACGACTGGAATCACAATCCAGGACTCTACCAACTGAGCTACGGCCACCGCCGTGATCAGCGCCTTGACTTGCTCGCTGAACAGAAACAAGATTATAGCGACGTTTTTATCGCGTTGCCAACTCTTTTTTCGTTTCTTCGAAATATTTCTTCTCTCACGTGCATGATCGATGCGCGACATCGTCATCTCACGCGGCGAACGCTCGTTACCGAACGTCGCCATTCACACGCCACATGTCACGCAGCAACGATCGAATGCGCTTCGTCACGCTCCGAGAATGCACCTGCACGCGACTGAGCGCGTGCTTCTTCGAATGCGCTCACGCCAGCCTTCAAACGCTTCGGATCCGACAATACGCGACGCCATCCCCGTGCGCCCGGCATGCCACGATATAAGCCCAGCGCGTGACGCGTGATCGCGCCGAGATACTGCCCCTTCTCCACTTGCGACGCCGCGTATTCGATCAACGCATCTTCCACTGCTTCACGCGACTTCACCGGCGACGCGTCGCCATAAAAGCGCGCGTCGACCTCAGCCAGTACATAGGGGTTGTGATACGCCTCGCGGCCCAACATCACGCCATCGACGTGCTGCAAGTGCAGTTCGACTTCATCAAGTGTTTTGACGCCACCGTTGATCAGGATTTCAAGCTGCGGGAACGCTTGCTTGAGACGGTAGGCATAGTCGTACTTCAGCGGGGGAATTTCGCGGTTCTCTTTCGGACTCAGGCCTTTGAGAATCGCGTTACGTGCGTGGACGATGAATGTCGAGCATCCGGCTTCCGCGATTTTGCCCATGAAGTCCTCGACGAACGAGAACGACTCGACGTCGTCAATGCCAATGCGATGCTTGACCGTCACCGGCACTTGCACCACGTCGCGCATTGCCTTCACGCAATCCGCGACCAATGTCGGCTCAGCCATCAGACACGCACCGAATGCGCCGCGCTGTACGCGCTCCGAAGGGCAACCGCAATTCAGGTTGATCTCGTCGTACCCCCACTGCTCGCCCAACTTCGCCGCGCGCGCCAGATCCTGCGGCTCGCTCCCGCCCAATTGCAACGCGACGGGATGCTCCACAGCATCGAAATCGAGATGACGCGCGACGTGGCCGTGCAACAGCGCACCGGTCGTCACCATCTCGGTGTACAGCCACGTGTGTCGCGAAAGCTGACGGTGAAAGACACGACAGTGCCTGTCCGTCCAATCCATCATCGGCGCGACGCTAACGCGGCGGGGAGGTAAATTCATTGAAAATCTCTTACAAAACAGTCGATTACAGCAAAAAGCGTAGTGCCGAATTTCCCAATTTTAGACGCCATTTAGGCTCGTTTCAGCACCCAAGTGCTACGGTGTAGCACCGAAAAAAGCCGTGTAGCACCGACGAAAACCTATGGGAACAATCTCAGTACGGGAACGAAAGGACAAAAGTATAGGGTATACGGCTCAGATCCGCCTGAAGCGCGGCGGACGGGTGGCCTACACCGAGGCGAAGACGTTTGACCGCAAGCAGGCTGCGGCTGCGTGGATCGTTAAGAGGGAGAAGGAGTTGGCGAGGCCGGGAGGAATAGAAGCTGCGGCGCAGGTCGACCCACTATTTAGTGAGGTGATTGAGAAGTACGTCCGCGAATCGATCAAGAAGATCGGGCGGACGAAGGCTCAGGTGCTGAACGCCGTCGCGCGAGCGCCCATCGGGGAAAAGCGCTGTAGCGAACTCGGCAGCACTGACTACGTAGACTTTGCCAAAAGCCTCGACGTCCTTCCGCAGACCGCGAGTAACTATATGTCCCACATCGGGGCCGTTGTGAACGTAGCTCGTCCTGCGTGGGGCTATCCGCTGTCTGAGCAAGCATTGAAAGATGCGCGGCGGGTTCTCTCACATCTAGGCCACACCGGCAAGTCGGCGAAAAGGGAACGACGCGTGAGTTTTGCCGAGTTAGATCTGCTGCTCGAACATTGAGCTATTGTCGAATCTGGTGTACGGAGTGCTTTGGGAAATATGAGAAGGCGGTGGCGGTTTAGCTGAGAATGTTGCTTGTCGAAGGCACACCGAGCAAAGCCGGCGCGAGCCGGCCCCGACCACCATGAAGAAGATTATGAAAGAAACGAACGGCAGAAAAGCACAAACGAAGAGCGCGCTCGATGAACTGATCCAGCAAGGCGCGCGGCAGATCATCGAGCAGGCAGTCGAAGCGGAACTGGCGAGCATGCTTGAACAGTACAGCAACGTGAGGTCGATCGACGGTCGGCGTGCCGTGGTGCGCAACGGCTACCTACCAGAGCGCGAAGTCGTCACGGCCATCGGTCCGGTGCCGGTTCGGGTACCGAAGGTGCGTGATCGCTCGGGTTCGGGCATCCGCTTCAATTCGGCGGTCGTGCCGCCGTACGTTCGCAAATCCGCACGCGTGTCGGCCGCACTACCGTGGCTGTACCTGCGAGGCATCTCGACGGGCGACATGAGCGAAGCCATGGGCATCATGCTGGGCGGCCAGGTCAGCGGCCTGTCGCCAAATGTGGTGAGTCGTCTGAAGGCGCAATGGGCCGATGAGCATGCTCAGTGGAATCAGCGTGAGTTGTCGTTGGCGCGCTGGGTGTACTGGTGGGCTGACGGCATTCACACCGGCGTGCGCAGCGACGATTCCGACGGCCAGTGCCTGTTGGTGATCATTGGTGTCAAACCGGACGGAACGAAAGAGCGTGTGGCGATCAGTGACGGGTATCGGGAATCGAAGGCGTCGTGGGCCGAACTGCTGCTCGATCTGAAAAAGCGCGGTCTGCAGTCAGGGCCGCTGCTGGCTTGCGGAGATGGTGCGATGGGATTCTGGGCAGCGATGGAAGAAGTGTTCCCGCAGACCAAGCATCAGCGCTGCTGGTTCCACAAGATGGGCAACGTGCTCAACGCGCTGCCGAAATCGCAGCAGGCCCGCGCCAAAAAGGCGATGCAGGACATTTGGATGGCCGCCACGCGTGCCGAAGCGCTGGTTGCCTTCAATCACTTCGTTGATACCCACTCGGCAAAGTATCCGAAGGTGGTCGAAAAGCTGACGCAAGATCGCGACGAGCTGCTGGCATTTTACGATTTCCCGGCCGAACACTGGCAGCATCTGCGCACGACGAATCCGATTGAATCGACCTTCGCGACGGTGCGTCACCGCACCAAGCGCACGCGTAACTGCGTCTCGCGCGCGACGTTCCTCGGCCTGGCATTCAAGCTGATCGAGTCGGCCGAAGACTCGTGGCGGCGCATCCGCGCCCCCGAAAAGATCGCGACGATGCTTGACGGGATGACGTTCAAGGATGGAGAGCCGGTGACCGACAGCACACCGGCTCAGCAGCCCCTGGCCGCCTAATCTTGCTCACGCCCCGTACACCAGATTTGACTTTAACTCTCGAACATTTCGCGGGCATCCGCAATCGTTATCCAAATAGCGTGCCAATGCAATACATAGTGCCCTTCGCGATCTTCTCGACCCGACGCCAAGAAGAGATCGTGACGATCAAGTGGTCGAACTTGGACAGGGACGGCTCACGGATATTGGTACGGGACATGAAACACCCTGGACAAAAGATCGGCAACGACATCTGGTGCGACCTTCCGTCGGAAGCGATACGCATTCTGTCGGTGATACCGCGACGCGAAGGCGAAGGCGAAGGCGAAGACCGAATCTTCCCCCACACCACCGATGCGGTAGGCGCAGCGTTCACACGGGCATGCCAGTTTCTACAAATTCAGGATTTAAGATTTCACGACCTGCGCCACGAAGGCACCAGTTGGCTCTTCGAGCAAGGCCTGTCCATACCTCGCGTGGCAGCCGTAACCGGCCACCGAAGTTGGACAAGCCTAAAGAGGTATACGCATATCCGCGAGACCGGCAATCGATTCGCTGACTGGCCGTGGCATACGAGGCTAGGTCCGGTAACTCCGTGAATCGATATGCATCATCAAAGTTCTCGCAATCCATAATCAGTGAATCGCCCCGGCTTTCGAGGAGGCCGGTTGGTTTAAGTTAACGCAGGCGCTTCAGCAGTATTTCTGAGTTGCCTGTAGTAGTTTGCCTCAGCCTCGGCTGGCGGGATATAGCCCAGCGGTTCCATCAGCCGATGATGGTTGTACCAGGCTACCCATTCCAGGGTGGCGAGCTCGACGGATTCCTTCGTTTTCCAAGGCGCTCGCCGGTGAATCAGTTCCGTTTTGTATAGACCGTTGATCGTTTCCGCCAGGGCGTTGTCATAGCTGTCGCCGCGGCTGCCGACCGATGGCTCAATGCCCGCTTGGGCAAGTCGCTCGGTGTACCGAATGGAAACATATTGCGATCCCCTGACGCCCTTCTAAAGGTCAAGAGGTAAATTGGGTCTGCGCGATCTGGCGGTAACGTTGCCGGATGGCGTAGAAGACCTCTCGTGCGATATAGCGCTTGAGGCATCGAATCGCTTCAAGCTTTGAGTGGCCCTCGCTGACGCGTTTGGCGACATAGGCTTTTGTGCGATCGTCGGTTCGCAATCGACCGATGGCGATAATGTGCAGGGCGCTGTTGGCCGCGCGATCTCCACCGCGATTCAGTCGATGTCGTGTCACCTTGCCAGAAGACGCCGGGACGGGACTCACTCCACAGAGGGCGGCGAAGCTGGCCTCTGACTGAAGCCGGTCGCTGTTGTCGCCAGCGGTCAGTAGCAGTTGCGAAGCGGACTCATAGCCAATTGAATACCGGGAGACCAGATCGGGGGCGAGTTCATCGACCAGAGCCGCGATCATGACATCGAGGTCGGCGATCTCGTCGTGCAACTCGAGATACCGACGCCCCAGTGATTTTAATGCAATCCGGTTGGCAGAGATCAGGCTCCGATAGTCAGACAGATCGGGACGCCACGCGGCCAATGTTCGAATAAGCTGCATCCGTGTCATCTTGCGCAGCGATTCGCGTAACTCGTCAGGCGCGCTGATGATGGTACTGTGAATTAGTTGCAATGCAACGCGCCTCGCGGAGATGGCGGTCTTCCGGCAGACTTTCAGAACGCGCAGCGATTCAATCATGCCGTCGCGTGTCTTGGGCGTGACTGTACGCACACCAGCAAAGGCAGCATGCGCCGCGTTGCAAGCGTCCAGCGTGTCGTCCTTGCCGCGTTTGCGCCGGTCGCTCCTGTCGGGTGCCGTGACCTCAAGCACCGTTACGTGGGCCAGTTGAAGGTAGCGAAGCAAGCCCGCTCCGTAGGAGCCGGTGCATTCGACGCCAACCCGGGCAAGCTCTCCGAATGAGCGCATCCAGAGCAGCATCTGTTTGTAGCCATGCCGCGTGGTAGGGAAGCATTCACTGCCGAGCAGACGATCGTGTTCGTCAACGACAGCTGCAACATGCACGTCCTTATGGGTATCCACGCCGCCCACAACGTTGCGATATCCAGAAATAGCCGGTTCTTCTTTCATGAGCCTTGCTCCGGTTGCCGATGAGATTGAGGCGATTTCACCGGCATCGAGTACCTGGACAAGACAGTAAAGCGACAGAGCGTCAGGCCCTTCTTGAGTCACACGTATCGACGAGGCGAAACCTCGCCGCTCGGCGGTTCCGGACGATCGACAGGTCAGGGGAAAGACACTACGTCGATCGGAATGTGGGTCAGGTCGCCCGGAACGCTTTACGGCACCAAAAGTCGCCGGACAGCCCTCATTGAAAGCCGCGAGAAGCCCGGAAACATCTGATACCCGTATTCTTACTGTCGGAGTGATGGATCAGCGTCCCGTCGTCGCCCGGTTGGCGGGCATACAGCGCTTGTTCAAGCGCATCGAGTACGAAGTCGGTGCGCATGGTACGACTCACCCGCCAGCCAACGATGCGTCGTGCAAACACGTCGATGACGAACGCCACGTACAGCCAGCCCTGCCACGTCGAAACGTAGGTGAAATCGGAAACCCAGAGCTGATTCGGCCGGTCGGCTTTGAATTGGCGATTGACCCGGTCCAGCGGGCGAGGTGCCGAGACATCGGGAATCGTTGTGCGAACCCGTTTGCCGCGCACCGCGCCTTGCAATCCCAGCCGCTGCATCAGTCGCTCGACCGTGCAGCGGGCCACCCGAATTTGCTCCCGGTTCATCTGCCTCCAGACCTTGTCTGCGCCGTAGACCCGCATGTTGGCGTGCCAGACACGCTGGATTTCCGGGCACAGCACGTCGTCACGCTTGACTCGGGCGCAGCGCTTGGATGGATCGCGAAGCTGGGCAGCATGGCGCCAGTAACCCGACGGGGCAATCCGCAAAACCTTGCAGATCGACTCGACCCCGAAGGTGTCGCGATGCTGATCGATGAAGGCTTTCAGGACTTGATACGGCGGTCGAGCTCCGCCTGGGCGAAAAACGCGCTGGCCAGTTTGAGAATCTCGTTGGTCTTGCGCAATTCCTTGTTCTCGCGCTCCAGCGCCTTCAGGCGATCACGCTCGCTCGCGCTCAGGCCGGCACGTTCGCCGTTATCGATCTCGTCGCGCTTGACCCAATCGTTCAGCGTTTGCGGCGTGCAGCCGATCATCGGCGCAATCGACTCGACCGCCGCCCACAGCGACGGATGCTCGCTACGCTGCTCGCGCACCAGGCGCACTGCGCGCTCCCGGACTTCCGGGGAAAACTTGCTCGATCTCTTGTTCATGGCTCCATTCTCTCAAGAGTTGGAGCCTTGTATCTTCGTCTTCGTGATGGTTAGCTACCGTCACATGAGGTGAAGTGAGCATGTTTGGAGCCTGAAGGCTTGGACCTTGCTGTGGAGATAATGCCCTTCGCCTCGCCCTCACCAGCACAGACACTGAACGGTAGCCAAGGGCGTGGACCCTGTATGTACAAGGCAAGTGGGTGAGTTGGTATTGATTCCTCGATTAAGGATCAAATTGATGTTCTACCTCGGTATTGATGTTGCCAAAGCCAAGCTGGATTGCTGCCTGCTGGACATGACAAACGGCAAGCGTAGTACGAAGGTTGTTGCCAATAGCCGCGCCGGCCTAACCGATCTGTTGGGCTGGTTGGGCAAGAGACACACCGAGCCGAGCCACGTACATGTCGCGCTCGAAGGTACCGGCGTCTATCACGAGATGGCCGCGTGTGGCCTGCACGATGCCGGGCTCTCCGTGTCTGTCGTTAATCCTGCGCAGGTGCGTGCTTTTGCGACGGGAATGGGCGTGCGCACGAAGAACGACATGGTAGACAGCCACGTGTTAGCGCGCTTTGCGATGCACGCACAGCCAATGCGCTGGAGTCCTCCAGCGCCCGAGGCTCGCATACTTCAAGCACTGATGGCGCGCCGTGAAGCGCTTGCACAAGATCTTCAGCGTGAGCGCAACCGGCATGAGAAAGCGGAAATCACGGCTCCAACGGCGCTAGTCCTGCATTCGATTCTCGAGACGATCGAGTTTTTGGAGCGCCATTTAGCCAGCCTGCAACGCGAGATCGATGATCACATTGCTGCCCATCCGGGCCTTAAAGCAAACTTGATGCTGCTGCAAAGTATCCCGGCAGTTGGCCCTCAGGTAGGCCGCACGCTGCTTGCCATCATGCACGCGCGCCACTTCGATTCTGCAGAACAACTTGCGGCGTATCTCGGCCTGGTGCCGGTGCAGAGGCAGTCGGGATCGTCGATCCAGGGCCCTTCACGTTTATCGAAGGCCGGGCCGCCCAAGGTACGGGCAACTCTCTACATGGCGGCCGTCGTCGCTAAACGCTATAACCCCCACATCAAGGCATTGTGTGAACGCTTGGCAGCGCGTGGCAAATCCACCATGTCTATACTCGGCGCTGCAATGCGTAAGCTTGTGCATCTGTGTTTCGGCGTTCTGAAGACACGACAGCCTTATCGGGCGAACTACGTCGCAATCGCTTGACGGGCAAGACGGTATCTCCACAAAATCCGGGGCGGTTCAGACAGCCAACTTATCTAAGATTTCGCTCCCGAACGGATACGATATAGCAACGAGATCCCTCTGGAGCATATTTCGTTACCGCTCGGAAACGAAATCAGAAAAATCGCACTCATATCACGATTTCGTTCCCGACCAGGTACGAAATTGCTCAACTTTGGAGTTTTAAGAGTTTCTTGTTCCCGCTCGGATACGACGCGGCGGCACTGGTTTGCTTAGGCTCGCTCTCAAATTTCCGAGAATTGGCTGCCGCTCACCTGCGCGCCGGACGGGAGTTACGCATGCGGCGACATCCCGGTACGAAAGCGATTCCCACAGCACACACTGCTCGAAGTGCCCGCCGTCGCATGCCCGCCCCATGCATCGCGGGCAGCATTACTCCGCATCGACTGATAGCATGCGGACCGCCGTAAGAACTCGAAGATACGAATGGAGCGAACCATGTACGCGACACCAGCGCGGAAGAAACTTGCAGCTAGCTCAGCGAAAGCGCGCACCATTCCTAAGACTCGCTTCAAACATCGCAGCACTCCGCATCAACGTCGCCCACAGGCTTCTAGCGGGTTGATAAAAGTGGCCTCCGCTCTCGCCGGAACAGTTTCAGTAAGCCTCGCGGTAGCGACTATGACACCCAGCGTAACCACTACGGTGATTGCCACGATCGCGGGACTCGTCGCTAGCGGGCTGCTGGTCAAACGGTACGGATAAAGTCGCCTGTGCGCACAAGTCAGCGGAGCCTTTTGGCTCCGTTTCCGTTTCTGCGCGCATTGCGACAACGCACCCCGTCGACCGAGTTAAAGTCAAATCTGGTGTACGGGGCGTGAGCAAGATTAGGCGGCCAGGGGCTGCTGAGCCGGTGTGCTGTCGGTCACCGGCTCTCCATCCTTGAACGTCATCCCGTCAAGCATCGTCGCGATCTTTTCGGGGGCGCGGATGCGCCGCCACGAGTCTTCGGCCGACTCGATCAGCTTGAATGCCAGGCCGAGGAACGTCGCGCGCGAGACGCAGTTACGCGTGCGCTTGGTGCGGTGACGCACCGTCGCGAAGGTCGATTCAATCGGATTCGTCGTGCGCAGATGCTGCCAGTGTTCGGCCGGGAAATCGTAAAATGCCAGCAGCTCGTCGCGATCTTGCGTCAGCTTTTCGACCACCTTCGGATACTTTGCCGAGTGGGTATCAACGAAGTGATTGAAGGCAACCAGCGCTTCGGCACGCGTGGCGGCCATCCAAATGTCCTGCATCGCCTTTTTGGCGCGGGCCTGCTGCGATTTCGGCAGCGCGTTGAGCACGTTGCCCATCTTGTGGAACCAGCAGCGCTGATGCTTGGTCTGCGGGAACACTTCTTCCATCGCTGCCCAGAATCCCATCGCACCATCTCCGCAAGCCAGCAGCGGCCCTGACTGCAGACCGCGCTTTTTCAGATCGAGCAGCAGTTCGGCCCACGACGCCTTCGATTCCCGATACCCGTCACTGATCGCCACACGCTCTTTCGTTCCGTCCGGTTTGACACCAATGATCACCAACAGGCACTGGCCGTCGGAATCGTCGCTGCGCACGCCGGTGTGAATGCCGTCAGCCCACCAGTACACCCAGCGCGCCAACGACAACTCACGCTGATTCCACTGAGCATGCTCATCGGCCCATTGCGCCTTCAGACGACTCACCACATTTGGCGACAGGCCGCTGACCTGGCCGCCCAGCATGATGCCCATGGCTTCGCTCATGTCGCCCGTCGAGATGCCTCGCAGGTACAGCCACGGTAGTGCGGCCGACACGCGTGCGGATTTGCGAACGTACGGCGGCACGACCGCCGAATTGAAGCGGATGCCCGAACCCGAGCGATCACGCACCTTCGGTACCCGAACCGGCACCGGACCGATGGCCGTGACGACTTCGCGCTCTGGTAGGTAGCCGTTGCGCACCACGGCACGCCGACCGTCGATCGACCTCACGTTGCTGTACTGTTCAAGCATGCTCGCCAGTTCCGCTTCGACTGCCTGCTCGATGATCTGCCGCGCGCCTTGCTGGATCAGTTCATCGAGCGCGCTCTTCGTTTGTGCTTTTCTGCCGTTCGTTTCTTTCATAATCTTCTTCATGGTGGTCGGGGCCGGCTCGCGCCGGCTTTGCTCGGTGTGCCTTCGACAAGCAACATTCTCAGCTAAACCGCCACCGCCTTCTCATATTTCCCAAAGCACCCCGTACACCAGATTCGACAATAGCTCTGGTCCGTCGACCAAGGAGAATCCCTATTGAGGCATCGGAATGATCTGAATCTCAACGAGTGACCTAGAATGCGACTCCGAACGCGTGGTGCCCATAACGTCGGCTCGATAATCTTGTTCCCGTCGCGCTCCAAACGCGACCGGGTTTAGCGACCCGAATGATGAATACCAGGGCACACAGCCGCAGAACATTGCGGCTTTCGTGTGCGATTTGCCACGCACATCCAATCTATGGGTGGGCCTGGATTGGGACACCTTCGGGTGTGCCGCTTTAGCCTGGTACATCAGCGGTTCGCTAACCTAGTCCAGTGCCCGCCCACCCCTGCGCAATGCAGCGGGTGGCGGGAATCTCAGATTGGCTAGTTAGAGGTGCCCAGCATGACGCTTCATCTTCCCGCAGCTTCCTTGGTCCACGCGTCCGTCGACAAACTCAACACACTCTCCGAACGCATCCTCGCGCTCACGACCTGTACGACCACGGACACCGGCAACGAAATACCTCATCGGTTCCTCGTCGCGATCTTCGAAGAGCTTGGCGAAATGACTGTAGAACTCGTCTGTGAGTGCCACAAGTTGAAAGCTGACTGCCTCGACGCATAGTCTTCCCAGCAGTTCACCTGACTCTGCCAACGGCATGGCCCCCCACATATTTCGGCCGCCCTTACTGCATCGCGCAGCCCTCAAGCGCGCGAGCCGTTTCAATTTCATGCCAAGCCTTTCGCCATGCACATCATCGGCCGCCGGGACCACAGGCACCGAGGGAAGCACGCCCACCGTCCGACCTGCTAGCCTTCCGACAGGTTTTTTCGCACGACACGTCGACGCACCGGGAGTACACTTTCGCCTTCCGTCGATAACAAATTAACTATTCGGCAACTGGAGACGCCACCATGGCACCGAAGGATCTCTTGCAGGCTCTGATCGTCGTACTCGCCTGGGGCGTGAACTTCGTTGTCATCAAAGTCGGCCTGCATGGCGTGCCGCCCATGCTGTTGGGCGCCCTCCGATTTCTGCTCGCCGCATTCCCCGCCATCTTCTTTATCAAGCGCCCGCAAGTGCCGCTGAAATGGCTCATCGCATACGGCGCCACCATTTCGTTTGGCCAGTTCGCGCTGCTGTTTACAGCGATGTACGTCGGCATGCCGGCAGGGCTGGCGTCGCTCGTGTTGCAAGCTCAAGCCTTCTTCACCCTGGGGCTTGCCGTCATTTGTCTGGGAGAGCGCTTCCGCGCGCAAAACGTCGTCGGCCTGCTGATCGCAGCCGTCGGCCTCGCGGTCATCGGCATGCAAGGGGGTGGCGCCATGACACTCGTCGGTTTCGTACTCACCCTGTGCGCGTCGCTTAGCTGGGCGACCGGCAACGTCATCACGAAAAGGATCGGCAACGTCGATCTGGTCGGACTCGTCGTCTGGGCAAGCCTGATTCCACCGATCCCGTTTGCACTGCTGTCCTACTGGTTCGAAGGCCCCGAGCAGATTTCGAATTCATTGATCCACATCTCGGGATCGTCGATCTTCGCCATCGCCTATCTCTCCTTCATCGCCACACTCGTGGGCTACACGTTGTGGGGCCGCCTGATGACCCGCTACCCCGCCAGTCAGGTTGCACCGTTCTCGTTGCTCGTGCCGATCATCGGGCTGGCGTCGGCGGCATTGCTGCTCGACGAACAACTCACCGTCCCACAGATTGCGGGCGCGGTACTCGTCATGGCTGGCCTCGCCGTCAACGTCTTCGGCGCACGCATCAAACAACGTCTGTTGCCTTCCGCTCGCTGAGCCCGTATGACGACGACGGCGGCGGCGCAAGCGGCCGCTGCGTGGCCGCTTGCTCGCCGCGTCCTCACCGCCTTCTCACGCCCCCTCTTGCCGCCGCTTCGTCGCTTGCTCGTGGCGGCCACACCGCCACCTGAGACTGCTTCCCGCGCCACCCCTTACGCCCCTCCCTGCCTCGCATCACGGCACAATCGCGCCTACGCAGCGCTCACCCACCTTCGGTACCAATGAATGACGGGCTCGTCCCCGTCTGACGCCGGAACATCGCAATGAACGCGGATGGCGTGCTGTAGCCCAGGTCGTCGGCAATGCGTTGCACAGGCTTGCCCGCTTCGATCTGCGACAGCGCGACGACCAGCCTCAGACGCTGTCGCCACTCATTGAACGAAATTCCCAGACACGACTGAAAGCGGCGAGAGACGGTTCGCTCCGTCGCGCCGAAACTCTCCGCCCAGTCAGCCAAAGAACGCCGATCGCTCGGGTTCAATTGAAGCGCGTCGGTGATCGACTTCACCAGCGGATCGTCCGAGACAGGCAAATAGCTATCGCGCCGCGGCGCCTTTCGCAGTTGGTCCATGAGCACATGCGCAAGACGCAGGTCGTCGTCACCCTGCGGGGTCATGACGTCACGGGACAGAAAGTCCGAGAAAATCGCGCGTATCAGCGGGCTCAATACCAGCGTGCACGCAGCGTCCGGCATTTCCCGACACCACTCGCGATCGATATAGATCGTGACGAATTTGACGCTGTCCCGGTTATGACACCGATGCGATGCGTCTGCAGGTATCCACGTTGCATAGTGAGGCGGCGATAGAAAACGTTTCCCCTCGACACTCACCTCCATCACCCCGGTCAAGGCAAAGCCGACCTTTGCCCACGGTTGACGTCGCGCCTCGAAGACCTCGCCGCCCTCGAACGTCGCAGTTCGAAATGAGATGGGGGCCGGGGCCACCAAAGCGCCAGCCGCTCGCTCAGGCATCGTCTGTCCGGTTCGCTTCATAATTGTCTGAAAGTCGTTATATAACGATTAAACGATATTCGCTATTCTAGCCTCACTCTGCTTTCGAGGCGTTTCGATGAACCCCGGATATCTCTTTTTGTGTCTGCTCGCCGTGTGCATCTGGGCAGGCAATGCCATCGTCGTGAAGCTCGCCGCCGGCGCCATTCCGCCGGGGGTGATTGCGTTCGATCGGTGGTTCGTGGCGTTCGTCGCGCTGACACCCTTTGTCGCGACGCACGTCTGGCGACATCGCTCGACGATTCGCACCCATC
Source organism: Pandoraea oxalativorans (assembly GCF_000972785.3). Lineage (NCBI taxonomy): Bacteria > Pseudomonadati > Pseudomonadota > Betaproteobacteria > Burkholderiales > Burkholderiaceae > Pandoraea > Pandoraea oxalativorans. The sequence goes on along the minus strand of NZ_CP011253.3, from coordinate 2,156,606 downwards.
TCCCGAAACTCGCGCTCATGGGATTGCTCGGCATGGCGGCATGCCAGGGCATCGCGTACTACGCCGCAGGCTTTACCTCGGCCACGAACATCGGGATCTTGTTGTCGCTGGTGCCGATGCTGACCCTATTGCTGGGCGCGACCCTCTTTCGCGACGTGCCGTCGCGGCGCGCGATGCTCGGAGTAGCCATCTCGTTCGCAGGCATTCTTCTCGTCATCGGCAAGGGCGACCCGCGCATCCTGCTCTCGCAAGGCGTGGGACATGGCGACCTTCTGATGCTCGTTGCGGCACTGTCCATCGCCGGGTACGGCATTCTTCTGAAACGTTGGGCGAATTTGCTGCCGACCTTCACATCGCTTTACGTCCAGATGGCGTTCGCATTGGTCTTTCTGATGCCGGGGTTTCTGCTCGAACCCGCGATGACATACTCCGCGCCGAACGTTGCGATGGTGCTTTATGCGGCCATCCCGGGCTCGATCATCGCGCCATACGCCTGGATGCTTACAGTCGGCCATCTAGGCGCCAATCGCGCCAGCATCTTCATGAACCTCATCCCCGTCTTTACCGCCATCGGCGCAGCGCTCGCCTTGCACGAGACGCTCCACGCCTATCACCTGCTGGGAGGCGGACTGACGATCTTCGGCGTGGCGCTAAGTCAGACCCGGCAGCGACGTATGCCGCACGATGGCGCACCGGACACAACCGCAATCGCGGTCGAGAGATAAGTCGTTCCCCAAAAACACATGCGACAGGAGAAAGCGATGCAGCACGTAATCGTGAAGTTGTCCGAAGGCCGTAGCGAACACCAGAAGCAAACGCTGGCAGATCGCATTGTCGAGACGTTACAGATTGTCCTCGACGTCGACGCCAACGCGGTTTCCATTGCCGTTCAGGACGTCCCGCCAGACATTTGGTATGAAGCCGTCTATCGGCCCGAAATCGAGGAAAAGAAGGGTTACCTCTATAAGAAACCGGGCTACTGCCCGCGGTAACGTCGTTTGCCGCGGTCACTCACGGCGTTACTGCCCCGGCTTCGCCGTCGCGAGCCGCATGTGCAGTAGCGGGAACGGACGTCCCTGAGCATCGAGCGCAGAGCGCCCCGTCACCTCGAATCCCTCACGCTGGTAAAACGCCAGCGCTTGCGGATTCTGCTCGTTGACGTCGACACCGGTGCAATCCAGCTCGCGAACGGCGTACGCGAGGAGTGCAGCGCCAATCCCCTGCCGACGCGCTTGCGGCGCGACGAACAACATTTCCACGTTGCCCGGCGACACGCCGAGAAATCCTCGAATGACGCCAGCGTCGTCGCGGAACACCCGCAATGTCACTGCGCCGAGATATTCGTTGCGAATGCGCGGACGTAGCCACGCGATATCGTCATCGCTAAGGAAATCGTGCGTCGCGCGCACCGACGCTTCCCAAAGCTCGGTGATGGCGTCGAATTCGTTCTCGCCGGGAGTGAAGATGCCAGACATAGGGACCCGTGGTTGGATTTCGTTAGCGTGAGCGTTCGAGTTGCGCCGCTTTGCCAACGATCCCTGGCGCATTCGCGTGCCCCATCGTGGGCATCGCGCAAAGCGGAAGCCGGAACGCAAAAAGCCTGATTTCTTTTGGAAATCAGGCTTTCGAATTTGGTTGCGGGGACAGGATTTGAACCTGTGACCTTCGGGTTATGAGCCCGACGAGCTGCCAGACTGCTCCACCCCGCGTCTGAAGAATTAGATTATATGACAATTGCCATCGCAGTGCAACATGACGCGACGAATATTTTTCCTGCGGTGCGTTCGCACCTCCCGCGAGCGTCATTGCAAACCGCTGTATATCGTCAACACCGGGGTTATCCCGGCAGCCGGTGCGCGTCGCCGCACAGCGCGCGTCGCCGGTGATACACTCGCAGCAACCATGAACCGACGTCCTCCCATCCAATTCTGTTCCGCCTGCGGCCATACGGTCGAGTTGCGCATTCCGCCCGGTGACAACCGCGAGCGGCACGTGTGTACCCATTGCGGCACCATCCACTATCAGAACCCGCGCAACGTGCTCGGCACGGTGCCTGTGTGGGGCGATCAGGTGTTGCTGTGCAAGCGCGCCATCGAGCCGCGACTCGGATACTGGACGCTTCCCGCCGGATTTATGGAAATCGGCGAGACGACGTCGCAAGCCGCCGCACGCGAGACACTGGAAGAAGCCGGTGCCATCGTCGAAGTCGGTGCGCTGTTCTCGCTGCTCAATGTGCCGCACGTCGATCAGGTGCATATCTTCTATCTGGCCCAGATGCGCGAGCCGCAGTTTTCCGCCGGTGAAGAGAGCCTGGAAGTCGCCCTCTTCTCGGAAGACGAAATCCCGTGGGACGACATCGCGTTTCCGACCGTCGCCAAGACGCTGCGCTTTTTCTTCGAGGATCGCCGTGCGGGTGCCTTCGGCGTGCACGTCGAAGCTTCGGCAGACGCCGCCGTTCCGGGCGCGCCGGCCCCCTCGCTGCCCGTGCATACGGCGCATACCGAGGACATTCTCACGCCGATGCTGCGTGTCTGAACGCACCGTCGCCCGCTGCGTCGACATCTGCGCCTGGCCTGCGATGTCGACGAAACCCCCGCAAGGTTGACGTCGTCATGGTCGTCTGGCTCGAAGCAAACGATCCCTTCCCTTCCGTAGACGAAGCGCTCGACGCATCGAGCGACGCGCCGGGATTACTCGCGGCCGGACTCGACCTCTCACCGCAACGCCTGCTTGCCGCGTATCGGCAAGGCATCTTCCCGTGGTATTCGCAAGGCCAGCCGGTACTCTGGTGGAGCCCCGATCCGCGCATGGTGCTGCGGCCCGAGCACTTCGTCGTCAGTCACAACTTTCGAAAATTGCTGCGCCGCGTACTGCGCGACGACGCCTGGGAAATTCGCCTCGACGTCGACTTCCCCGCCGTCATGCAGGCGTGCGCCCAGGCCCCGCGTCGCGGTCAGGACGGCACGTGGATCACCCCCGCCATCGTCAACGCCTACCGCGCGCTGCACGACGCCGGACTCGCACACAGCGTAGAGACGTACTACGAAGGGGAGCGCGTCGGCGGCCTGTATGGTGTTGCGCTCGGGCGCATGTTCTACGGCGAGTCGATGTTTGCCAAACGCACCGACGCCTCGAAAATCGCGCTCGCCGCGCTCGTCTCGTTTGCACGCACACACGCAATAGAGGTGATAGACTGCCAGCAAAGTACCGCGCACTTGGCGTCACTTGGCGGCGGTGAAATCCCCCGTCAGGCCTTTCTGACGCATGTGCAAAAGGCGGTCGTGGCCCCCGCGCCGGTCTGGCGTCTGAACAAACAGATGCTCAGCGCACTGGCCTACGGTAACGCAGCAGACAAGGCTCACGAGGTTTCGCAGTGACCCATCCGAACGAACTGCCGCTCTCTCCGCTGTCCGCCCTTCAGTTCTACGCAACGGCGCCGTACCCCTGCAGCTATCTCGACAATCACACCGCACGCTCGCAGGTCGCCACCCCAAGCCACCTGATCAATTCGGACGTCTATAGCGAACTCGTGCGCTCCGGCTTTCGTCGCAGCGGCGTGTTCACTTACCGCCCGTACTGCGACGGCTGCCGCGCCTGCGTTCCCGTGCGCGTGCCCATCGCCCGCTTCGTCCCCAACCGAACGCAACGTCGGATCTGGAAGCGCCATGCGGCACTTGCCGTCAACGTCTCCGGACTGCACTACACCGAAGAGCACTACCAGCTCTACATGCGCTACCAGTCGCGACGCCACGCTGGCGGCGGCATGGATCACGATAGCCGCGAGCAGTACGAGCAGTTCCTGTTGCAAAGCCGCGTGAACTCGCGTCTGGTGGAATTTCGCGAGCCGCCGGGCCATCAGGGGGCCGGCACGCTGCGCATGATCAGCATGGTCGACATCCTGAGCGACGGCCTGTCGTCGGTCTACACGTTCTTCGATCCGGATGTCGAAGGGGCATCCTATGGTACGTACAACATCCTGTGGCAGATCGAACAGGCGCGCGCGCTCGGCCTGCCGCACGTCTACCTCGGTTACTGGATTCAGCAAAGCCGCAAAATGGTCTACAAGGCCAATTTCCGCCCGCTGCAAGGCCTGCTCGACGGCCAATGGCAAGACATGTCCGAGGCCATGCTCGACGCTGCCGGTCAGTCATCGGGTCAATAGTCCGTCCGCCCGTCGCACGGGTCGCTTCGCGTCAGTGCGCATCGCGCTCATCCGCTATCCGCAACTACGCAAGACAGGAGTACGCAGAGCGTAGAAAAAGACGCGCTCCGCGCCCGGGATACCGGTAAAATGGCGACTTTCCGATTCTGCCGAACCCGACATCGTGCTTGCGCCTCTCTACCCTCTGGCCCGTCGCGCCCTGTTCTGCCTTGACGCCGAACAAGCCCACCATCTGACGCTGGCCACGCTGCGCGGCGCCGCCTCGCTCGGCCTGGCCGGTCTCATCGGCCAGACACTCCCCGAATCGCCGCGCACGGTTATGGGTATCCGCTTCCCGAACCCCGTCGGCCTCGCGGCCGGTCTCGACAAGGACGGCAGTTGCATCGACGGTCTCGCCGCCCTCGGCTTCGGTTTCGTCGAAGTGGGAACGGTGACGCCACGTCCGCAGGCGGGCAATCCGAAGCCGCGCATCTTCCGCCTGCCGCAAGCCGAAGCCATCATCAACCGCATGGGCTTCAACAACGGCGGCGTCGAGCAATTCCTGCAAAACGTGCAGTCCGCGCGCTACAAGGGGCCGCTGGGCCTGAACATCGGCAAGAACGCCGATACGCCCATCGAGCGCGCCGTCGACGACTATCTGATCTGCCTCGAGAAGGTTTATCCGTATGCGACCTATGTAACGGTGAACATCTCGTCGCCGAACACAAAGAACCTGCGTCAACTGCAAGGCGGCGACGAACTCGACGCCCTGCTCGGCAAGCTCAAGGACAAGCAGCGCGCGCTGTCCGACCGCCACGGCAAGTACGTGCCGATCGCCTTGAAGATCGCACCGGATCTCGACGACGAGCAGATCAAGGTGATCGCCGGTACGCTCACCCGTCACGGCTTCGACGGTGTGATCGCAACGAACACCACGCTCTCGCGCGAGCCCGTTGCAGGCCTGCCGTACGCCAACGAAACGGGCGGGCTGTCGGGACGTCCGGTGTTCGACGCGTCCAACCGCGTCATCCGCGCGCTGGCCAGCGAGTTGGGCGGCGCACTGCCGATCATCGGTGTCGGCGGCATTTTGTCGGGCGCGGACGCACAGGCGAAGCTCGATGCAGGCGCCAGTCTGGTCCAGGTGTACAGTGGCCTGATTTACCGCGGCCCCGAGCTGGTGCGAGAATGCGTGCAAGCGCTGCGTACGGTCTGACAGACCGAATGTCAGCGTCCCCTTCATTTGACACAGGGAAAACCAGACATCATGAAAACCTGGCTCAAGACGCTTTGCCTCGTACCGCTGGCCGCCGCGGCCCTCATCGACACGTCGCCCGCCCGCGCCGCTGACCTGCTCGACACCGTGAAGTCTGCGGGCGTGCTGAAGATCGGCATCGAAGGCACCTACCCGCCGTTCAACTATCGCGACAAGTCCGGTCAGCTCGACGGCTTCGACGTCGATGTCGCCAAAGCCGTGGCTCAGCGCCTCGGCGTGAAGCCTCAGTTCGTCACGACCGAGTGGAGCGGCATCATCGGCGGTCTTCAGGCAGGCAAGTTCGACGTCATCGTCAATCAGGTCGCCATCACCGACGAGCGCAAGAAGTCGCTCGACTTCAGCGAGCCTTACACATACTCGGCGGCGCAACTGATTCGTCGCAAGGACGACAAGCGCGAATTCAAGACGCTTGACGCGCTCAAGGGCCATAAGCTCGGCGTGAGTCTCGGCAGCAACTACGACAAGATGGCGAAGGCCGTGCCGGGCATCGACGTGCGTACCTATCCGGGCGCCCCCGAGTATCTCGCCGACCTCGCTGCGGGCCGTGTCGACGCTGCGCTCAACGACCAGTTGATGATGGCGTATCTGCTCCAGAACGCTAAGCTCCCGCTCGAAGCCGGTGCCGTATTGCCGGGCACGAATCAGGCGGTCGGCATTCCGTTCCGCAAGGGCAATCCGGCATTCGCCAAGGCCATCGACGATGCGCTGACCGGCATGAAGCAGGACGGCTCGCTCGCCAAGATCGCGCAGAAATGGTTCGGCAAGGACACGTCCAAACCGGCGCAGTAATACGGTAACGACGGCGATAGAGACGACAATCGCGTCGGACCACGGCCGGCATCACGCCCACGTTGCGGATGCCGGCCGTTGTCTATCCGTCGCAAGACATCCCCTAAGACACTCCCCCCATGAATCCATTCGAACTCGCTGCCCAATCCTTGCCAGTGCTGTTGCAGGGCACCGTGCTCACCATCAAGTTCGCATTGATGTCGATGGTGTTCGGTCTGGCGATCGGCATCATCGTGGCGGTCATGGGCATCGGCAAGGTACGCGTGTTCCGAGCCATTGCGCGCGCCTACGTCAGCATCATGCGCGGCACGCCGCTGCTGGTGCAGATCTTCGTCATCTATTACGGTCTGCCGGGCGTCGGCATCTCGCTCGAACCGACGGCCGCCGGCGTACTCACGCTCAGCCTGAACGTCGGCGCCTATCTGTCGGAAAGCATGCGCGGCGCGCTCGAAGGCATGCCGCGCGGACAATGGCTCGCCGCTTACAGTCTCGGACTGTCGTACTGGCAAACGCTGCGTTACATCATCGGGCCGCAAGCGCTGCGCATCGCCGTGCCGAGTCTTGGCAACAGTCTCATCAGCCTGATCAAGGACACGTCGCTGGTCTCCGTGATTACCGTGACGGAGTTGCTGCGCTCGGCGCAGGAAGTCATCGCGTCCACGTATCAGCCGTTGCCGTTGTACCTCGCATGCGCTGCTATCTACTGGGTGCTGTCGACGGGACTCTCGGCATTGCAACGTCGCATTGAAAAGCGCCTCGCCCTGCCCTCACGTACCTGAGCGCACCTGAACGCACCTGGGCACAGCCGAACACCGCCGACTTCGGCGGAACGTAAAAAAAGCTGGCGCTCCGCAGGGAGGCCAGCTTTTTCATTGGCTGTCGACGCGATCAGCGCGGCGCGCGACGCTCGCGATACATCGCGCGGAAAGTCTTACCGCTCGGCGCGGGCATCTCACGCGTGTCCGACCATCCGCCACCGAAAGGCAGCTTCGAGATACTCCCGCGATCGCGGCCCATGCGCTTTAACGCCCACGAACCGAGGCCCGACAGCGTCGCGTACAGACGCGGTCGACGCGCAGCAAAGGCCCACGCCGCCAGCGCCGCCCGCTCGCGCCACGGACGCAGACCGCGATCCACCTGACGCTCGCGCAGCTTGCGCAGCAGATCCGAAATCGGAATCCCCACAGGACAAACGCGATTGCACTCACCACACAGGGTCGCAGCCTGCGGCAGATCAAGCGTCTTCTCCAGCCCGACGTAGCTCGGCGTGAGCACCGAACCCATCGGCCCCGGATACACCCATCCATACGCGTGGCCGCCGATCTTCTGATACACTGGGCAGTGGTTCATGCACGCGCCGCAGCGAATGCAGCGCAGCATCTCCTGAAACGCGCCGCCGATCAGACCGGAGCGCCCACCGTCGACAATCACGAAGTACATGTGATCGGGCCCGTCGACCTCACCCTCGGCGCGCGTCCCGGTGAGCAACGAGAAGTAGTTCGACGTGCCCTGTCCGGTGGCCGAGCGCGGCAGCAGACGCATTGCCGTGGCGAGATCCTCCAGCGTCGGCAGCACCTTCTCGATGCCAGTGACAGCCACGTGCACGCGCGGCATGATCGTGCACATGCCTTCGTTGCCCTCGTTGGTCACGACGGCCACCGAGCCGGTTTCTGCGATGAGGAAGTTACCGCCCGTCACGCCCATGTCCGCCGACAGAAACTGCGGGCGCAGCATCTCGCGCGCTTCGCGGGTCATCAACGGGATTTCGGTCAGACGCGGCTTCTGGTGCACGCGCGCGAACAGATCGGCGACCTCGTCCTTATCCTTATGCACGACCGGCGCGATGATGTGCGAAGGCGGCTCGTTGTCGTTGATCTGAAGAATATACTCGCCAAGGTCGGTCTCGACCGACTGCACGCCCATATCGGCGAGCACCTTGTTGAGTTGCAACTCTTCGGTGACCATCGATTTCGACTTGATCACCTTCTTGACGTCGTGCTTGCGCGCGATCTCGGCGATCAGACGCGCTGCGTCCTGCGTCGATTCGGCGAACAGGACGGTCGCGCCGCGTCGCGTGGCTTCGCGCTCGAAGATCTCCAGCCAGACGTCGAGATTCTCGATCCCGCGATTACGGCGCTCCTTGAGCGCCTCACGCGTCGCTTCGAAATCGATCTCTTCCATGGCGCTCGCGCGCGCCGTCACAAACTTGGTCGAGAGCTTCTTGAGGTTGGCTTGCAGACGCTGGTCGGCAAGCTTCTGCCCGGCACGCGCCTTGAATTGCATCGATTGAACTTGCATCGCGACTCACGTGAAGTGATGACGGCCTGGGCGCGCAACGGTGTCGGCGCGCTCAGGCCTGAAGGTCGGGAAGACGGCGGCGCGCTCAGGCATCGCCGGCGAGCACCTGCGCAATGTGCAGCACACGCGTACGCGTGTCGCCGGTGCGGCGCAGTCGCCCTTCGATGTTGAGCATGCAGCCCAGGTCGCCCAGCACGACGGCGGGCGCACCGCTGGCGGCAATATTGGCGCACTTCTCGTCGACGATCGCCGTCGAGATATCGCCGTACTTGAGCGCGAACGTACCGCCGAAGCCGCAGCATGCCTGACAGTCCTTCATCTCCGTCATCTTCACGCCGGGCATTTTGGCCAGCAACGCGCGCGGTTGCGTCTTCACGCCAAGTTCGCGCAGACCGGAGCAGGCATCGTGATACGTCACCTCGCCGTTGTAGTCGCCGGGCACCGTGTCGACGTGCAGCACATTGACGAGGAAGTCCGTCAGTTCGTACACGCGCGGACGCAGACGTTCATAACGGCCCATCAGTTCGGGATCGTCGGCAAAGAGGTCGCCGTAATGCGCCTTGACCATGCCGCCGCACGAGCCGGACGGTACGACGACGTAGTCGAACGATTCGAATTCGTCGAGGAATTTCTGAGCGAGGTCGCGAGCGATGGCACGCTCACCCGAGTTGTAGCCCGGTTGGCCGCAACAGGTCTGGGAATCGGGGATCACGACCTCGCAGCCGGCTGTCTCGAGCAGCTTGAGCGTAGAAAAGCCAATCTCCGGCCGCATCATGTCGATCAGACACGTGACAAACAGTCCGACGCGCATTGGGGGAATCCTCTTTTCGGGAATAATGCGCCATTATAAGTCGCCGGGCCGAACCGGCCCAGCGTGGATTCCCGTATTCACCGCTCACAGGCGGTCGCGCTTCACGCTCTGGGCTGCCCCTGTATCTGCCGTGGGCGGAACGTTTCGAGCGACGTGGCACGCTCCATTGGGACACGGGGTGGCACCTCGCCATGACCAGGCGACACGGGCCTTCCTTCAGGAATCCCCGGATGGCGAGACGATTTATCAAACAGGATCGTGTTGCGCAACGCCTCAAAATCCTTGCGCAACGTCGACACCTCACCGCTCAAGTTCGAGAAGTCGCCGTGCAGCGACGTCGCAGTTTGCGCGAGCTCCTGCCTGATCGAACTGACGTCGTCCTTGATGCTGCGCAGATCTTCCGAGTGCCGATTCAGCGTTGCCGAATGCTGCTTTAGCGTCGTCGAGTTTTGCTGAAGTGTCGCCGAGTTCTGCTGAAGTGTCGCCAAGTTCTGCTGAAGTGTCGCCGAGTTCTGCCGAAGTGTCGCCGAGTTCTGTTGAAGTGTCGCCGAGTTCTGTTGAAGTGTCGCCGAGTTCTGTTGAAGTGTCGCCGAGTTCTGCTGAAGCGTCGCCCAGTTTTTTTGCAGTTGCTGCCACACCAATTGGTCTTGATTGGCCTGCACTGTCGAGATTCGTCCAGCTAACGTTGTGTACATGGTGGTCTCCTGATTATTAATGAATTCCTTCGCCTGATCGAGAAGGCCTTCTACGGCCTTGGGGGTGTCAGAAATTCCGTGTTCAAGGCGGGGTTGAGGTTTACACGGATGGCCGGACGAAACGATCCTCGTAAAGGATAGCGAATTGGTTCATAGCTGTCTTCCAATCTTGAGCGGCGCGGCCCCAATCTGCGGTGATGTTACGCAGCGCCAGCCAGATCAGCTTTGTTGCCGCATCATCGGTTGGGAAATGGCCTCGGGTCTTGATGATCTTGCGAAGCTGCGAGTTGATGTTCTCAATAGCGTTCGTTGTGTAGATCACCCGGCGCACAGCGGGCGGGAACGCGAAGAACGGAATGACACGATCCCAGGCATTGCGCCACGCGGCACTGACCGGCGGGAATTTCTGGCCCCACGGGGGTGTCAGAAATTCCGTGTTCAAGGCGGGGTTGAGGTTTACACGGATGGCCGGACGAAACGATCCTCGTAAAGGATAGCGAATTGGTTCATAGCTGTCTTCCAATCTTGAGCGGCGCGGCCCCAATCTGCGGTGATGTTACGCAGCGCCAGCCAGATCAGCTTTGTTGCCGCATCATCGGTTGGGAAATGGCCTCGGGTCTTGATGATCTTGCGAAGCTGCGAGTTGATGTTCTCAATAGCGTTCGTTGTGTAGATCACCCGGCGCACAGCGGGCGGGAACGCGAAGAACGGAATGACACGATCCCAGGCATTGCGCCACGCGGCACTGACCGGCGGGAATTTCTGGCCCCACGGCCCTTGGGAAAATGCGTCCAATTCGGCCAGAGCCGCCTCGGCGCTTGGTGCCGTATAGATCGGCTTGATTGCGGCGGCCAGCCCCTTACGATCCTTCCAGCTCGCGTAATCCAAACTGTTGCGGATCAGGTGGACGATGCACGTTTGCAACGTCGTCGCTGGAAACACCGCGGCTAACGCCTCGGGCATGCCTTTGAGGCCGTCAGTCACAGCAATCAGGATGTCGCCCACGCCGCGCGTTTTCAGATCGTTGAACACTTTCATCCAGAACTTGGCCCCCTCGGTGTTCTCGATCCACAGGCCCAGGATGTCGCGCGTGCCGTCGGGCAGAATGCCCAGCGCGAGATAAATGGCCTTGTTACGCACGACGGCATCCTCGCGGATCTTCACGCGCAGCGCGTCGAAGAACACGACCGGATACATCGGCTCAAGTGGCCGAGCCTGCCACGCCGTGACTTCAGCCATCACTTCGTCAGTGACTGAGCTGATGAACTCGGGCGAGACCTCGGTGCCGTACTGCTCCAGAACAAAGCCCTGAATCTCGCGCACGGTCATACCCCGGGCGTACATGGCGACTATCTTGTCGTCGAAGCCTGTAAAGCGTCGTTCGTGTTTGGGGATCAACAGTGGTTCGAAGCTGCCATCACGGTCGCGGGGCACCCCGATGCGAATCGGGCCGCCTTCAGTCAGAACCGTCTTGGCGCCTTTGCCATTGCGCTGATTGGTCACGCTGGCCGGTTTGGCCGCGCCAGGCGCGTAGCCGAGATGGTGATTGAGCTCGCCCCCCAGCGCGCGTTCTATGAGCGCCTTCTTGAGCGCAAGCGTCGCGGCGTGGATGGCTTCGGCCGTCATCGGGCCGTTACCGAATTGTTCAAGCAATTCAGCGGGAATTGCCGGTAGCTCTACCGGCGGGGTCTTCGGTTTGCGAGGCATAGTCACTCCTTGGCGACATGTTATGCCTCAAACACGAAATTAATGACAGGCCCGGCCCCACGGCCCTTGGGAAAATGCGTCCAATTCGGCCAGAGCCGCCTCGGCGCTTGGTGCCGTATAGATCGGCTTGATTGCGGCGGCCAGCCCCTTACGATCCTTCCAGCTCGCGTAATCCAAACTGTTGCGGATCAGGTGGACGATGCACGTTTGCAACGTCGTCGCTGGAAACACCGCGGCTAACGCCTCGGGCATGCCTTTGAGGCCGTCAGTCACAGCAATCAGGATGTCGCCCACGCCGCGCGTTTTCAGATCGTTGAACACTTTCATCCAGAACTTGGCCCCCTCGGTGTTCTCGATCCACAGGCCCAGGATGTCGCGCGTGCCGTCGGGCAGAATGCCCAGCGCGAGATAAATGGCCTTGTTACGCACGACGGCATCCTCGCGGATCTTCACGCGCAGCGCGTCGAAGAACACGACCGGATACATCGGCTCAAGTGGCCGAGCCTGCCACGCCGTGACTTCAGCCATCACTTCGTCAGTGACTGAGCTGATGAACTCGGGCGAGACCTCGGTGCCGTACTGCTCCAGAACAAAGCCCTGAATCTCGCGCACGGTCATACCCCGGGCGTACATGGCGACTATCTTGTCGTCGAAGCCTGTAAAGCGTCGTTCGTGTTTGGGGATCAACAGTGGTTCGAAGCTGCCATCACGGTCGCGGGGCACCCCGATGCGAATCGGGCCGCCTTCAGTCAGAACCGTCTTGGCGCCTTTGCCATTGCGCTGATTGGTCACGCTGGCCGGTTTGGCCGCGCCAGGCGCGTAGCCGAGATGGTGATTGAGCTCGCCCCCCAGCGCGCGTTCTATGAGCGCCTTCTTGAGCGCAAGCGTCGCGGCGTGGATGGCTTCGGCCGTCATCGGGCCGTTACCGAATTGTTCAAGCAATTCAGCGGGAATTGCCGGTAGCTCTACCGGCGGGGTCTTCGGTTTGCGAGGCATAGTCACTCCTTGGCGACATGTTATGCCTCAAACACGAAATTAATGACAGGCCCACCGCCTTCCAGCCCTTTTCTCTATCGAAACCGCGAATACTCCCCAAGCTCACACACCGAATCACCATGGTGACGCAAAAGCCAATGATCGCCACCACCCAGCCCGAAACGAGCAAAGCGGCACCCGAGACGATCGCCCCAACGGCGTAGAGTCCCCCGTTGATCCCTTCACGCTTCCCGTGATGCTTCCTGTCCGGCTTCACACGTGAGCGAGCTACATCCACGGCGCGCCGCATGTGTTCGATAAGCGGTGCCGTTTGGGAACGAAACGTCATGCACCTGCGCTTTGTGTCTTCCAACGCCTCCCAGGTGGCTACGACACCGTCAATCGTGTCATTCTGAAGATCACCGGTCTTGGACACGAGCGACGCATACTCGCGCAACATCGTTTGCTCGTGCTCAAGCGCCTCGCTAAGCGACGTCAGAATCGTCAGCAATCGCCTGGCAGATGACGTCATGCACTCCACGGACTGTTCATCGAGCTGGTCTGCGACCATCGAGCAAAAGAATCCCGGCGCATCCGGCACAGTGAGGCATCGCCAAAACGGATCCCGTAGGCCACCTCGCCAGTATCCGGACGTTGACTTGGTGTACGACTTCTCGAAGGCCGATGACAGCCTGTCAACCGCATAGGTGCTCACCCCCATAGCCCGCTGTGCATTTCGAATTTGTGTGAGTTGCGATGCAATTTCCTGGCGCCTCTGTGCGATCGATAGCCCCTTTTTGTACATCCTCCCAGGCAGCACCGATTGATCGGCCGCCATCGAGAAGATCGAATACCCCGGATAATTTAAATATTCGCCATGCATGCACTCCCTCCTTGTTGGTGTCGGCACCTTCCCTCGCTGCGCCAAGGGCCAGACATCGTCGCGGAACTGAAGTGCATGGTAATGAGGCGAGCGACCGCCCACTTTAGATTTCCGTCACCGAATGAACGCTACTCGTCACTCGATGCATGTTGTGGTGGAGGCACTTTGTATGCGTGGTAGCCAGTGGATGTCAGGCTTTTTTGCAGGAATCGTCTACCCGAAACCTGCGAATTTTTCACCATATGATATAGAATCGACGCTATACGAAACTCGGCCCTACCTCATGAAAGACGACACCAGTCAAGGCGCGGAGTCGCGCACGTCCATTCAGGTGATCGAGCGCATGATGCGTTTGCTCGACGCCCTAGCCGGACATGCCGATCCCGTGAGTCTCAAAGAGCTGGCGCAAGCCACCGAACTTCATCCGTCGACCGCGCACCGCATCCTGAACGACATGGTGGCGTGCCGCTTCGTCGATCGCTGCGACCCGGGCACTTACCGCCTCGGCATGCGTTTGCTGGAGCTCGGCAATCTGGTCAAAGCGCGCCTGTCGGTGCGTGACGCGGCACTCACCCCCATGCGCGGCCTGCACCGCATCACCGGACAGACGGTCAACCTGTCGGTACGTCAGGGCGACGAAATCGTCTATATCGAACGCGCTTACAGCGAGCGCTCCGGCATGCAGGTGGTGCGCGCCATCGGTGGCCACGCGCCGCTGCACCTCACGTCGGTCGGCAAGCTGTTCCTGGCTGCCGACGAGGCATCGCGCGTGCGCGCTTATGCCACGCGCACCGGACTCTCGGGCCACACGCGTAACAGCATCACCGATTTGCAAAAGCTCGAACGCGAGCTGACGCACGTGCGCAAGTCAGGCTACGCGCGCGACAATGAAGAGCTTGAGTTAGGGGTGCGATGTATCGCGGCGGGGATCTATGACGACAGCGGCAAGCTCGTGGCAGGCCTGTCGCTCTCAGCGCCGGCCGATCGCCTGCAAGACGCCTGGCTGGCGAATCTGAACGAAACGGCGCTGCAAATCTCGTCGTCGCTCGGCTTTCATTCGCCGGACCCGGATGTGGGTGGCGGCATGTCGCAGGCCGCAACGGCGGAGTGATTCGCCGCAGGGTGTAAGGCGCGATGCGCTTGCGCCCCACGCCGACGCCCATTCCGTCACACAAAAAGAAAGGCGCTCCCGACGGAGCGCCTTTCTTTTGCCTCTGCCGCGTAAGGTGAATTACAGCGGTGAATTACAGCGGTGAATTACAGCGCGTGTCCGTTGTTAGTCGCCACTTGGGCCGTCGGCGTGGTACCGGCCGTACGTTGCGGCGTAACGCCGCCTCCTTCCAGCAGCCACTTGCGAACGCGCGTGGCGTCGGCGAAGCGCGAATACTTGCCGGTCGAATCCAGCAGAATCATGATCACCGGACGGCCTTCGACGTTGGCTTGCATCACGAGGCACTGCCCCGCTTCGTTGATGTAACCCGTCTTCTGCAGACCGATCTCCCAGCCCGAATGGCCGATCAGATGGTTCGTGCTCACGTAGTGCAGTTCGCGACGACCGGTGTGCACGTCGTAATTGCTGTCCGTCGAGAAACGGCGAATCATCGGGTACTGATAAGCCGCCTTGACCATCTTGACGAGGTCACGCGCACTCGACACGTTCTGGCTCGACAGACCCGTCGGATCGTTGAAGTGCGTGTCGTTCATGCCCAGTTGCTTCGCCTTGGCGTTCATCGCGGCGAGGAACGCCGGACGGCCACCCGGGAAGTAACGCGACAGCGCTGCGGCCGCACGGTTCTCCGACGACATCAGCGCGATATGCAGCATGTCTTCACGCGACAGACGCGAGCCGACCGACAGGCGCGAACCCGTACCCTTCTCGTAGTCGCGATCTTCGTCCGTTACCTCCATGACGTCGGTCATCGGCACGCCGGCGTCGAGCGACACCATCGCCGTCATCAGCTTCGAGATCGAGGCGATCGGCAGCACGGCTTGCGAGTTCTTGTCGAACAGCGATTCGCCGGTGCGCTCGTCGACCACGTAGGCGACCGAGGAACGCAGCGCAAGCACGTCCGGCGTTTCATGCAGACCGAACGCACGGCCCGTCGAGAGACGTTCGGGCGCTTGCGGCGCAAAATTGACGGTGCGATACGACGTCACGACACGGCGCTTGCCGTTCTTGTAGACGACGCGTTTGACGGCGACCTTCTTTGCTGCGGGTCCATCGTCTTCGACGGCAGCGAGCTTACGGGCTTTGCCGCCAGCCTTGGCGCTCGTAGTTTCACGAGCGACAGGTGTGGCGGCAGCGCGTTTGGCACCGGATTTGGATGTGGCGACGGCTTTCGTCGCCTTGGGATTCGCGCACGCGCGTTTCTGAGCAGCAGTCTGGGCCGCCTTCGGCGAGCATTCGCTCGTCTTACCGGCGGCGTGAACGACTGCCGGGGCACCGGCGGCGAGCGAGATCGCCACGACGGCAGCACCCCAGAGACGGGAGCGGCACAGACGCGCAAGGGTGGTGATCGCGTACATAGATTGGGAGTAGCGTAAGGTTGGCAGGCAACGAGTTTGGGAGAAGTTTAGTAACTTCCGAAAAAATAAGCAATATGAATGACTTAGCTGAAATACTTAAACCGGCATCTGGCAGTTTTGTGCGGCGCAACGCGCCAAATTACACATTCGCCAAATTTTGCCAAATAATGCCAACCTCTTGATATCCGTCAGGTCAAAAAGTGCGCCCACTCGTCGAGGGGCGCGCGGTCGGTGACGAGACTGTTTTCCACCGCAGCAGGGTCTGCGTAACCCATCGCCATACCGCACACGACCATTCGGGTCTCCGGCAGATTTAGTTCCGCACCAATGACCTGATGAAACGTGGCAAAGGCCGCCTGCGGGCAGGTATCCAGACCCCGCGCCCGCGCCGCGACCATCACGCTTTGCAGGAACATGCCGTAATCCAGCCAACTCTCCTGCTCCAGATGGCGGTCGATCGTGAAGAGCAACCCGACCGGCGCATCGAAGAACGTGAAGTTGCGGGCGTGCTGACCGTGCATGCGCGCCTTGTCGGCGCGACCGATGCCCAGCAAGCCGTACAGATCCCAGCCCACCTTGCGACGCCGCGCCTGATACGGCTCGGTCCACTCGCGCGGGTAGTACGCGTACTCCTCCTGATGCATCAGCCGCTGCGCCGGATCGTTGAACGCATCCAGCAAGCGCGACGTCAACCGTTTCAACGCCCGCCCTGTGAGCACATACGTTTGCCACGGTTGGATGTTGCTGCCGGAGGGCGCTCGCGATGCCACCGACAGGATGTCCGCGATGGTGGCTTGCGGCACCGGCGTCGGCAAGTAGGCTCGGATCGAACGTCGACTGCGAATCGCCTCGTCGACATATTTCACGCGCAGCCCGGCGTTCTCGTTGACAGACGACGGATGCGTACTTTCCCCAGCGAGTTGCGTCGGTGCCGATGTCGCGGCTGGCGCGGCCGACGCGCCTTCGGTGTGCGGAGGGTGATGCTTCATAGCCAATACGCTCACTACAAATCGTGAATGGAAGGCGACGCCCTGCCCTGAACGATCATGCCAGGTACGAGGCTCAAGTCCCCGACGACGTCGCCCGCCGTTCGATGACGAGCGCGACGCCAAGGGCTGCGACGACCATACCGGCCGCACTCAGGGGCGAGAGGGTCTCGCCGAACAAGAGCCACGCCATGACGGCGGTGGTCGGCGGCGTCAGATACATCAGGCTGGAAACCTTGGTCGCCGCGCCGTGACGGATCAGTAGAAAAAGCAGCGAAATCGCGCCGATAGACAGCGCCAGCACCGACCAGGCGAGCGCCCCGATCATCTCGAGATTCCATCGCACCTGCATCGTCTCGAGCGCCCATGCTGCGGGCAGTGTCACCGCAAAGGCCGCACCGAATTGCACGACGGTGCCCACACGCAAATCGAAACGCGCACAGAAACGCTTCTGGTAGAGTGTGCCCGCCGTAATCGCGAACAGGCTCAGCACGCACAGCATGACGGCGCCAGCGCCGACGCCGCGAACGCCCACCTTGTTCGCCACCACGAGGCCGACACCGATAAAGCCGCAAAGCAGCCCCAGCCACTGGCGACGCGATACAGGCTCGCCGACAACGCGTGCGAAGATCGCCGTCAGGAGTGGCTGAATGCCGACGACCAGTGCCGCCAGTCCTGCGGGTGCCCCTTGTTTGATCGCCGCCCAGACGCCGCCGAGATACACCGCCTGAATCAGGATGCCGGAAACGGCCAAGTGTGCAAGCAGCGGCCAGTCGATGCGTTGTTGGGGAGTCGCCATCGTCGCAGACACGCGTGCTACGTCACCCTCCATCGCGACCGGACGCATCGGCCACGGGGGGGTGCGTGTCAGCAGCGCAATCGGCAACATGACAACCAATGTAAAGCCGAAGCGCCATGCGAGGAACGTCAGCGGTTCGGCATTCGGCATGCCGTACTTCGCGACGATGAACCCGGTACTCCAGATCAACACGAACCACCACGGCATGGTCGCGCTCCAGATCGCCATGGCCGAGCCGGCCGATGTCGTTGGTGCGCGCACTGAACTCGATGCCGAAGTGGCCGACGGGGGCTGCGCAGGCGGGGCCGCTCGATGCTCACTCATACGAGCACACCGCCAGCGCTTGCGTGAAATCTGCCGCGCACGGTCCGATGGAACCGACTGGCGAGACGAATCGTTGCGAAATGCGCGGCAACCGTCTGATCGATATCGCGACCGTACCCGCCCGCCATCGCGATCGCCACCGGCAACCCGCGCTCGGCGCAAGCCGTCAGCACACGGTGGTCACGTGCGAGCAGGCCGTCGTGCGTCAGTGAGAGACGGCCGAGCCTGTCGTTTTCCAGAGGATCGGCGCCAGCGAGGTAAATGACGAGCGTCGGCGTGAATTGCGCGAACAGATCCGTCAGCGCATGACCGAGCGCGACGAGATATTCGTCGTCGCCGCAACCGTCGGGCAACGCCACGTCGAGGTCGCCCGTCGCCTTATGAAAGGGGTAATTGTGTTCGCCATGCAGCGAGAGCGTGAAGACGCTCGGATCGTGCTCGAAAATGGCTGCGGTGCCGTTGCCCTGATGCACGTCGAGGTCGATGATCGCCACGCGTGTCCCGCGCCCCAGCTCGACTTGCATCGTTCGCGCCGCAACGGCGGCGTCATTGAAGACGCAGAAGCCCTCGCCGCGATCGGCGTAGGCGTGGTGCGTGCCACCGGCCAGGTTGGCCGCCACGCCGTCGATCAATGCTGCGCGGCACGCTGCCACCGTCGCCCCGGCGGAGCGTCGGGAGCGCTCGACCATCTGCGGCGACCATGGGAACCCGATACTGCGCTGCTCTTTCGGATCCAACTCACCTGCACTTACGCGCTCGACGTATCCCCGCGAGTGGACTCGCCCGAGCATCACGTCATCTGCGGGCAACGCCTCAGTCAATTCGACGTGCGGCAGCTCTCCGGCTACGCGTTCGCGCAGCCGAGCGTACTTTTCCATCGGGAAACGGTGTCCGGGGGGAAGCGGCAGAACGAAGTGATCGCTATAAAACGCTTGCATCGATGCGAGAGGCCGACCGAACGGCACGCGAAAAAGCGTTGAATGACAGCGGCACTGGAGAACGGCAGTCGCGAGGCATTCCTCTAATCGCAAGCATGCCAGACGCACGTGACCGCTCCGCCAGTGCCGGAACGAACCGATAGTACCATCGGCCGCCGGGGTCCGCCCCAGCGCCAAAGTGGTGCAAGATCCGATGTCGCATACGGTGCAAAGCCGCGCCACGACAGGATTTGCGTCTTGACGAAGGTTTGCCGCGACGCGGTGTCATTCATCCTTAACGGGATCCCAAGTTGCTGATTTTGTAAGTTTTTATAGAATTGCTGCAACGCACAAAAATGTCTTGACAGCCACAAAAATATCTCTAAACTTGCAATTGTGCGATGCACAAAAGAGATCGCACTTACTGAGAAGGCCCCAACCGTGTTTTCACCGGGATAAGGTGAGAACCAACGAGCGAACACGGAGTGGGTCGATATGTTGTGTATGACACCATAGGAGAACGCCATGTCGTTTCTGACCCCCGAGCAACTCGCCGCCGCACACAAAGCCAATCTGGAAACCCTGTTCGGTCTGACCAACAAAGCCTTCGAAGGCGTTGAAAAGCTGGTCGAATTGAACCTGCAAGCCGTGAAGGCATCGCTGGCCGAGTCCGCATCGACCGCACAAAAGGCTTTCGCTGTGAAAGATGCGCAAGAGCTGCTCGCCCTGCAAGCCAACCTGGTTCAGCCGGCTGCCGAAAAGGCACTCGCGTATGGCCGTCATCTGTATGAAATCGCTTCGTCGACGCAAGCCGAAGTGACCAAGGTGGCTGAAGCCCAACTGGCCGAAGGCTCGCATAACGTGCAAGCGCTGTTCGACAACCTGGCCAAGAACGCCCCGGCCGGTTCGGAGTCCGCCGTTGCACTGGCCAAGTCGGCCCTGTCCGCTGCCAACAGCGCGTTCGACAGCGTCCAGAAGGCCACCAAGCAAGCCGTCGAGATCGCCGAAACGAACTTCGCTGCTGCGACGAACGTCGCCTCGAAGGCAGCGGCTCAGGCTTCGCGTGCCGCGACCGCCAAGAAGTAATCGATAGCGTCCTGCCAGTCGTTACCCAGGACGCCAACCGTTTGTCGCTGCACCCCAAGTTGTAGCAACACCCAGTTGTCTCCTCGGTACCGCAGGTACCTTTCGAACCCGGCCTTGAGCCGGGTTTTTCTTTTTGTGCGGCCTCATTCGCGGAAGTACGAGGCACGCTCCCCCCCGCTTGCGACACCCAATAAAAAACCGCCACTCCCGAGGGAATAGCGGTTTTTTGTTTCTGCGCGCTCGCGTGCGCGGTATGCCGAATGCGCGGTCTTACTTCTTGCGCGGCGGCGGAACGTCGGTGCAAACGCCTTCGTAGATTTCGGCGGCCATACCGACCGACTCAGCCAACGTCGGGTGCGGGTGAATGGTCTTGCCGATATCGACAGCGTCCGCGCCCATCTCCACGGCCAGGCAAAGTTCTCCGATCAGGTCGCCCGCATGTGTGCCGACGATAGCGCCGCCGAGAATGCGGTGCGTCTCTTCGTCGAACAGCAGCTTCGTGAAACCTTCGTCGCGACCGTTTGCAATCGCGCGGCCCGACGCGGCCCACGGGAACACGGCCTTGCCGAACTTGACGCCTTCCGCCTTGAGCTGGTCTTCCGTCTTACCGGCCCACGCCACTTCCGGATCGGTGTAAGCCACTGAGGGGATCTGGATCGCGTCGAAGTAAGCCTTCTCGCCGTTCGCGGCTCCGGCAGCGACGTGCGCCTCATGCACCGCCTTGTGCGCCAGCATCGGCTGACCGACGATGTCGCCAATCGCGAAGATGTTCGGCACATTGGTGCGCATCTGCTTGTCCACCGAGATGAACCCGCGATCACCCACCACCACACCGGCCTTCTCGGCGCTGATCTTCTTGCCGTTCGGGCTGCGACCCACGGCGACCAGCACGAGGTCGTAACGCTGCGGCTCTGCCGGCGCAGCTTCGCCTTCGAACTTTACGTAGATGCCGTCGGCCTTGGCTTCCGCGCCCACGGTCTTGGTCTTGAGCATGACACGGCCAAAACGCTTGTCGTTCATCTTTTGCCAGACCTTGACCAGATCGCGGTCAGCGCCCTGCATCAGGCCATCGAGCATTTCGACGACGTCGATCTCCGCGCCCAGCGCGCTGTAGACCGTGGCCATTTCCAGACCGATGATGCCGCCACCAATCACCAGCATCTTCTTCGGAATCTGGCGCAGTTCAAGCGCGCCGGTCGAATCGACGATGCGCGGATCTTCCGGCAGGAACGGCAGCTTCACGGCTTGCGAGCCCGCAGCGATGATGGCCTGCGCGAACTTCACGACCGTCTTCTTGCCGTCCTTGTCTACGACTTCGACGTGATTCGCATCGAGGAATGCGCCGACGCCAGTTACGACTTCGACCTTACGCATCTTCGCCATACCGGCCAAACCACCGGTCAGCTTGCCAACGACGCTTTCCTTGTAGGCGCGCAGCTTGTCGAGATCGACCTCGGGCTTCGCAAACGAAATGCCGTGGTGGCCCAGCGACTGCGCTTCTTCAAGCACGGCGGCCGTGTGCAGCAAGGCCTTCGATGGAATACACCCCACGTTCAGGCACACACCGCCGAGCGTTGCATAGCGCTCGACGAGCACCGTCTTGCGCCCCAGGTCCGCGCTACGGAATGCAGCCGAGTACCCGCCCGGGCCTGCGCCCAGCACGAGCACATCACACTCGATGTCGGCGCTGCCGCTATGCTTGGCGGCGACCGGAGCCGGTGCGCTCGCAGCAGCAGCAGCAGCAGCAGCAGCAGCAGCAGCAGGTGCAGGTGCAGGTGCCGACGCTGCGGCCGGTGCGGCGGCGGGCGCGGCGGCCTTGGCGGCGCCGGCATCTTCCGCTTCCACGATAGCGATCAACGTCCCTTCGCTGGCCTTATCGCCCACCTTGATCTTCACTTCCTTGACCGTGCCCGCCACTTCGGACGGCACTTCCATGGAGGCCTTATCGGATTCGAGCGTGATCAGCGACGCATCCTTGGCAATCTTGTCGCCGGGCTTGATCATCACTTCGATGACGTCTACGCCCTCTGCGCCGATATCCGGCACCTTGACTTCAATGAGACTCATGCGGGGTCTCCCTGTCGCATTTATGACTTGATGGTGGTATCGATCGGAAACTCATGTACCTGAAACGGACCGGCCGAACTCTTGTCGAATTCCGCCCCCGCCTTCACGCCGGCTTCGGCGATGGCACGTGCGCTCAGATCCTGGTCGTAGAGGGCATACATGGCGCCGAGCGCGAAATTGCGCCCCGAGCCGATCCCCCAGAACCGATCGAAAACGAACACTTCCCGGTAGGAATAGACCCCGTAGATTCCAGTCGGATTCGCAATCACGCTCGTGATCTGCGACGACTCGTACGGGTCGTCTTCCTCTTCCTTGGTGTTGAGGAAATACTCTTCCTTGAGCTTCTGATGGACCCGGCAGAACGTGCGGAAAACTTCGTCTCGCGAATGGAGACGGCACTCATCCGCCATACCGGAAAGAATGGCGCGCATGACCGGGAAATGTGCCGTCGTGCCGGCCAGACCGACATAAGAATCCCCCACGTGAAAAACCTTGCGGTTCTCTTCGTAGGATTGCGACAGCCGGGTATCGCCGAACGTGACGAGCGAATCGGCGGCAATGGCGATTTCCCCTGCCTTCTTGACGACTACCACGGTGGTCATAATGCCCTCCCCGTCCAGAATCCTGAAGCTTGCGCGAGTGCCGCCGGCGCGCTTACGCGCCACCGGCGGCAACAGCCATTAAAGCATCGCGCGACGGAAGTCCGCCAACAACTGGCCCAGGTAGGCGTTGAAGCGAGCGGCTTCTGCGCCATCGATCACGCGGTGATCGTAGGACAGTGACAGCGGCAGCGTCAGTTGCGGCAGGAACTGCTGCTTGCGCTCATCCCACACCGGCTTCTGATAAGAACGCGACAGACCCAGAATGGCCACTTCCGGTGCGTTGATGATCGGCGTGAAGGTCGTGCCACCGATGCCGCCGAGCGACGAAATCGAGAAGCAGCCACCTTGCATCTGATCCGGCTTCAGCTTGCCTTCGCGGGCGAGCTTTGCCAGTTCCGACGTTTCGCGAGCGATCTCGAAGACGCCCTTCTTGTCCGCGTCGCGAACGACCGGCACCACGAGACCGTTCGGCGTGTCGGCGGCGAAACCGATGTGGAAGTACTGCTTGAAGACGAGATTGTCGCCGTCGAGGCTGGCGTTGAACGTCGGGAATTTCTTCAGAGCCAGCACGCAGGCCTTGATGACGAACGCGAGCATCGTGACCTTGATGCCAGCCTTTTCGTTTTCCTTGTTCAACTGCACGCGGAACGCTTCGAGTTCACCGATATCCGCTTCGTCGTTGTTCGTGACGTGCGGGATCATGACCCAGTTGCGATGCAGGTTCGCGCCGGAGATCTTCTTGATGCGCGAGAGCGCCTTCGGCTCGACCGGACCGTACTTGGCAAAATCGACCTTCGGCCACGGCAGCAGATTCAACTCGCCACCCCCTGCCGGCGCAGCGCCTGCAGCGGCCGGGCGGTTGCCGGAAAGCGCGCTCTTGACGAAATTGCGCACGTCGTCGACGACCACGCGTCCCTTCGGACCCGTGCCCTTGACCTGCGTGACATCCACGCCCAGTTCGCGTGCGAACTTACGCACCGACGGACTAGCGTGGCTGATCGGCTGATGGCCTTGTGCTGCTGCAGGGGCAGGAGCAGCGACCGGTGCAGGTGCTGCTGCCTGAGCCGGAGCCGGTGCCGGAGCGGGCGCTGCGGCGGCGGGTGCCGGTGCGGCGGCCGGGGCTTCTGCCTTGGCAGGCGCCGCAGCCGGAGCCGCACCTTCGAGCACGAGGATCAGCGAACCTTCGGAGACCTTGTCACCGACGTTCACCTTCAGTTCTTTTACGACACCTGCGGCCGGGCTCGGCACGTCCATCGACGCCTTGTCCGATTCCAGCGTCACGAGCGATTGCTCGGCGGTGACGGTGTCGCCCACCTTCACCAGCACTTCGATCACGGGCACGTCGTCATAACCGCCGATATCCGGCACCTTGACGTCGATCTTGCTGGTACCGCCGCTGGCGACCGCGGGCGCTGCCGGAGCGGCGGGCGCTGCCGGGGCGGCAGTCGGTGCAGCAGCTTGCGGTGCCGCGGCCGCAGCGGCAGGTGCAGCCGCGCCATTCGCCTGTGCGCCCGAGCCGTTGGCGGTCTCGAGCGTCAAAATCACAGAACCTTCGGACACTTCATCGCCGACCTTCAGGCTCAGCGCTTTAATGACACCTGCGACCGGGCTCGGCACGTCCATCGTGGCCTTATCCGACTCCAGCGTGATCAGGGCCTGCTCGGCGTCGATCTTGTCGCCCGCCTTCACCAGCACTTCAATTACGGGCAAGTCCTTGAAGTCACCGATATCCGGGACTTTCACTTCGATCACTTGACTCATTTTCCACAGTCTCCTCGAGGCTGCGCTTGACGTGCGGCACACGCCGGACTGTCGCTGGGGGGCGACTGACCGGCACGCTCACCGCACGCAGCGGCCTTTAGACGGTCATCGGGTTGGGTTTGTTCGGATCCAGGTTGTACTTGGCAATCGCCTCGGCAACCTTGCTGGCCGGCAGCGTGCCTTCGTCGGCCAGCGCCTTGAGCGCAGCCACCGTGACCCAGTTACGATCCACCTCGAAGAAGTGACGCAGCTTTTCGCGCGTATCCGAACGGCCATAACCGTCGGTGCCGAGCACAACATAACGGCCACGAACGAACGGACGGATCTGATCGGCGTACGTACGAATGTAGTCGGTCGATGCGATGACCGGACCACGCGTATCGTTCAGGCACTTCTCGACGTGCGACAGGCGAGCCGTCTCGGTCGGATGCAGCAGATTGTGACGCGCCACGTCGTTGCCTTCGCGAGCCAGTTCCGTAAAGCTCGGGCAGCTCCACAGATCCGATTCGACGCCCCAGTCGTTCTTGAGCATTTCGGCAGCGGCGATCACTTCGTTGAAGATCGTACCCGAACCCAGCAGTTGCACGCGGGGTGCCTTGCTGTTGTCCGTGCCGCGACGGAAGGCGTACATGCCCTTCAGGATGTCGTTCTCCACGCCTTCCGGCATCGCCGGGTGCGCGTAGTTTTCGTTCATCACGGTGAGGTAGTAATACACGTCTTCCTGATCCTGCACCATGCGGCGCAGACCGTCCTGAACGATCACGGCGAGTTCGTAAGCGAACGTCGGATCGTATGGCAGGCAGTTCGGAATCGACGACGCCCACAGCAGCGAATGACCGTCTTCGTGCTGGAGACCTTCGCCGTTAAGCGTCGTACGACCGGCCGTACCGCCCACCAGGAAACCGCGCGCGCGCATGTCGCCAGCCGCCCAGGCCAGATCGCCGATACGCTGGAAACCGAACATCGAGTAGAAGATGTAGAACGGGATCATCGTCTCGCCGTGCGTCGAATACGACGTTGCGGCAGCGATCCAGTCGCACATACCGCCGGCTTCGTTGATGCCCTCCTGCAGAATCTGACCGCTCTCGGATTCCTTGTAGAACATCAGTTGGTCCTGATCCTGCGGGATGTAGCGCTGGCCGACCTGGCTCCAGATACCGATCTGGCGGAACAAGCCTTCCATACCAAACGTGCGCGACTCATCCGGCACGATCGGCACGATGCGCTGACCCAGCGCCTTGTCCTTGAGCAGCACGTTGAGAATACGCACGAACGCCATCGTCGTCGAAATCTCACGGCCTTCGGCAGTCGCCTTGAGCAGTGCGTCGAATGCGTTCAGCGCGGGCACCGGCAGCGAAGCCGCCTTGGTGCGGCGTTGCGGCAGGTAGCCTCCCAGTTCCATGCGGCGGGCGCGCATGTATTCCAGTTCCTTCGAACCTTCCTCGAACTTGATGTACGGCACGTCGGCGATCTGATCGTCCGAGATCGGCAGCTTGAACTGGTCGCGGAATTTCTTGAGCGACTCCACCGGCATCTTCTTCTGCTGGTGGGTGATGTTCATGGCCTGACCGGCCTCGCCCATGCCATAGCCCTTGATGGTCTTGGCCAGAATGACGGTCGGCTGACCCTTGTGCGTCGTGGCCGAATGATAGGCCGCGTAGATCTTGTGCGGATCGTGGCCGCCACGGTTCAGCGCCCAGATATCCTCATCCGACCAGTCGGCGACCATCGCCTTCAACGCCGGCGTGTTGAAGAAATGCTCGCGAACGTAAGCACCGTCCTTCGACTTGTACGTCTGATATTCGCCGTCCACGCATTCCATCATGCGCTTCATGAGCAAGCCCTGCTTGTCACGGGCAAGCAGCGAATCCCAACGGCTGCCCCAAACCACCTTGATCACGTTCCAGCCAGCACCACGGAATTCCGATTCGAGTTCCTGGATGATCTTGCCGTTACCGCGCACCGGGCCGTCCAGGCGCTGCAGGTTACAGTTGATCACGAACACGAGGTTGTCGAGCTGTTCACGGCCGGCCATGCCGATCGCACCCAGCGATTCCGGCTCGTCCGTCTCGCCGTCGCCGAGGAACGCCCAGACCTTACGGCCTTCGGTCTTCACGATATTGCGCGACTCGAGATACTTCATGAAGCGAGCCTGGTAGATCGCCATGATCGGGCCCAGCCCCATCGAGACCGTCGGGAACTGCCAGAAGTCCGGCATCAGCCACGGGTGCGGGTACGACGACAGACCGCCGCCGTCCACTTCCTGACGGAAGTTCTCGAGCTGCGTCATTTCCAGACGGCCCAGCAGGAATGCGCGGCTATACACGCCCGGCGACGAGTGGCCCTGCACGAAGACCAGATCGCCGCCGTGCTTGTCGGACGGGGCGTGCCAGAAGTGGTTGAAACCGACGTCGTAAAGAGTCGCGGCCGAGGCGAACGAGGCGATGTGGCCGCCGACGTTCGTGTCCTTACCGGCACGCAGCACCATCGCGATCGCATTCCAGCGGGTGTACGAGCGGATCTTGTGCTCGATGTCCTGATCGCCCGGAATACGGGCCTGCTGGTCGACGGGGATGGTGTTGATGTAGGGGGTATTTGCCGAGAAAGGCAGATGCTCGCCGTTGATGCGGGCGAATTCGATCAGCTTCTCAAGCAGGTAATGCGCGCGCTCCGGGCCTTCGGCAGCCAGCACGCCTTCGAGCGAGGCCAGCCATTCTTGCGTTTCTTGGGGATCGGCGTCCGCAGGGGATACGATCTTCAGGGCTTCTTCAGGTACGGCGGACATGGTGTCTCCTTGTCTGTCGTTAGCGGGTTGGCGTAACGGTCGTAACCCGCTTCATGGACGGGCCTACCGGCATTTTTACCGGGGCATTGTACGAAGGTTATTCCCGCCTTCGCAAGCGAAATTTCAGATTACGATAGCAATTTTCATAATGCGGAAATCTGCTGCACTGCACATAAAATCAATGGGTTGCCGACACCATCAGATCACGATTCTTGGGCGTACCGATCGGTCTCAACCGTGAATTGAGCGGCCGTCTTACGAAAAATATCGGACGCTTCCGAAAAGCAGCGCCTGACGGACTCCGACAGCGGGAAACCGGTCGGCCTGCGCTACAATCTCGCCATGCTTTCGCCACGCCTCGCAAACTCATCCCCGCCGTCCCGGTCCGCTGCTACGCCAGCCCGCTCCAACCGTTGGTTGCAGGGGTTTGCGGAGTCGCACTACTACTTGCTGGTACCGCTCGTCTCCATTGTGATCTTTCTGGTGGTGATGAGTTTGATTCTGTGGAGCCTGAACCGTCGCGAAACGGAGCAGCAGCAGGACACGCTTTATCGAAACGTCGCTTGGGCGCAGCAGCAGATCCGCCTCAATATGCTGGCCATTCAGGACCAGGTCAGTTCCCTTGCGCGCGACACGGCGGCCAAACCGCAGGACGTGGCGCACTTCCAGAACACGGCAAGCGAGTTGATGCAAAATCATGCAGACATCGTCTTCATGAACTGGCTCGATGCATCGCAGCGGCCGAGGTGGGCAGCTCCGGCGGACTCCCCCTTCGCTTCACGGCTACAAGGCTCGGCCCAGCATCCCATGGAGGACGAGCTGTTAGTGGCGTTTCGCGCGGCGCGCGACTCGCGTCGCTCCGCCTACTCCACCCTGATCTACGACGCCTCGGGGGCCAGCTACATCGTCGTTCAGGTGCCCGTGCTGCGTGAGCGCGAGTTCCTCGGCACGATTAGTGCGGTGTATTCGGTCGAGGGCTTGCTCATTCATGAGTTGCCCCAGGAACTCGGCGACAAGTTCAAGGTGTCGTTCATCGACACGCACAACAACGAACTGGCGACGACATCCACGCGACCACCGCTACCACGCGACGTGTCGTACGAGTTGTTGCTCGACCCGCCCGGCCACAGTCTGGCTGTGCGCATCTACTCGTATCCGGCGGTCGGCAACTTCGTCAACAACACGCTCGTCTGGCTGATTGCCGGGTTGTCCTGCTTCGTGCTCTGGAGTCTCTGGAGTTTGTGGCGCCACACGCGCCAGCGATTCGAAGCGCAGCAGGCGCTGTTTAATGAGACGTCATTCCGCAGGGCGATGGAGAACTCCATCGTGATCGGTATGCGGGTCCTCGACCTGCAAGGCCACATCACCTACGTAAATCCGGCATTTTGTCGGATGACGGGCTGGGACGAGCCGGATCTCATGAATCGTGCGCCGCCCTATCCGTACTGGCCGAAGGACGATATTCACGAAATGCAGCGCCGCATCGATATGACGCTGCGCGGCAAAGCCCCGTCGCACGGTTTCGAAATTCGGGTGCAACGCAAGGACGGCACGATTTTCTATGCGCGCATGTTTGTCTCGCCGCTGGTCGATGCCCATGGCCGCCAGACCGGCTGGATGTCCTCGCTGACGGACATCAGCGAGCCCAAACGGGCCCGTGAAGAGCTCGCCGCCGCGCACGAACGGTTCACGACGGTGCTCGAAAGCCTCGACGCCTCGGTATCGGTGCTGGCCGTCGACAAGGCAGAGTTACTCTTCGCCAACCGCTATTACCGGCAACTGTTCGGCACGCGCCCAGAAGGCCACCTCGAACTGTCGGGCGGGGGCGAATTGTCGCCGACGTCGCTCGACCACATCGACATGGTCGATGCTTTTGCCGGACTGCCCGCAGCGTCGCTGACCGATACGGCGGCGGAAACGCAGGAAATCTACCTGCCGACGCACCAGAAATGGTTCGAAGTTCGACGTCAGTACATTCAGTGGGTGGACGGCCATCTGGCGCAATTGCAAGTGGCGACGGACATTACGGCCCGCCGTCACGCGGAAGAGCTGGCCCGTCAGGAAGAAGAACGCCTGCAATTCACGGGTCGTCTTACGACGATGGGTGAAATGGCGTCGTCGCTGGCGCACGAACTGAATCAGCCGCTCGCGGCCATCAACAACTACTGCATGGGCACGGCCGCGCTGGTGCGCGCCGGCCGCACGTCCCCTGAAACACTGTTGCCGGCATTGGAAAAGACCTCTCAACAGGCGGTGCGGGCCGGGATGATCATCAAGCGGATTCGGGCCTTCGTGAAACGAAGCGAGCCGAAGCGACAACCGTCATCCATTTATGAGATTGTGGCGGACGCCGTCGGCCTGGCGGAAATCGAAGCGCGTAAGCGTCGCATCCGTATCGTCACGGAGCTTCCGGCAGGACTGCCACAGATCAACGTCGACCCGGTGTTGATCGAACAGGTCCTCAT
Organism: Pandoraea oxalativorans; assembly: GCF_000972785.3. Lineage (NCBI taxonomy): Bacteria > Pseudomonadati > Pseudomonadota > Betaproteobacteria > Burkholderiales > Burkholderiaceae > Pandoraea > Pandoraea oxalativorans. The sequence goes on along the minus strand of NZ_CP011253.3, from coordinate 2,126,716 downwards.
GAACCTGCTCAAGAACGCCGCCGAAGCGATGCACGGCTACACGCCTCCGCCGGGACAACGACGCGACCCGACGGTGCGTTTGCATGTGGAACGGCGGGATAAATCTATTGAATTCCAGGTGTCCGATCACGGCCCTGGGGTTGACGAAGCGACTATCGAACGATTGTTTGAACCGTTCTTTAGTACCAAGTCGGACGGCATGGGCATGGGCCTGAATATCTGCCGTTCGATCATCGAATCGCACCACGGCCGTCTGTGGGTAGAAAACAATGAAATCGACGGCGTGCGGAATGGTTGTACTTTTTGTATTCTGTTACCGTTAGAAAGCGATACGACATCCGGATCCGGGGGAGGACTATGACGACACCCAATATCAATACCGATCAAGAAACCGTCTTTGTTGTCGATGACGACGAAGCTGTCCGCGACTCGCTTCGCTGGCTTCTGGAAGCCAATGGATATCACGTGCGAGGGTTTGGCAGTGCAGACGATTTTCTGCAGTTTTGCGCAGACGTTACGCAAAGCAACCGCCAGAACAACCTGATTGGCTGCCTGATTCTCGACGTCCGCATGCCGGGCATGAGCGGACTGGAGCTTCAGGACGCCCTGATCGAGCGCGGTATCAACCTGCCAATCATCTTCGTGACGGGCCACGGCGACGTGCCGATGGCTGTCGAGACGATGAAGAAGGGGGCGACGGACTTCATCGAAAAGCCGTTCGACGAGGGCGAACTGCGCAAACAGGTCGAAAACATGCTGAGAACCGCACGCGAGGAGGCTGGCCGCCATCGCGAACAGCAAGCGGCGGAAGAACTGCTCAGGAAGCTGACGAGCCGCGAGCACCAGGTGCTCGAGCGCATCATCGCCGGTCGCCTGAACAAGCAGATTGCCGACGATCTGGGCATCAGCATCAAGACGGTCGAGGCGCACCGCGCCAACATTATGGAGAAGCTCAACGTTAACACCGTTGCCGATCTACTCCGCCTCGCGCTGTCCAAGCGATAAACCGGGTCACCCTGCACCTTAGGGTGCAGGGTAGCGAGCCTTCGGACACGCGCCGACGCCAAGTCCGGTGCCTCACTGCGCCCTTCCGCCGACCAACCACCGGTCGCGCCCGTCGGGTTGCGCTCTTTCTCCCTCTCCCCAACGGCACTTGCGATAACGCTGGCACTAGTGCTGCATTAACGCTCGCATTAGCGCTGACATTAACGCTGGCATTAACGCGTACACCCCACACCCCGCTCCCGTGAGCTCCGACGCGCCGGTATAATGTGGTCTTTGCGCTGGTCGCCCGCCCGACCCGCGTCGCCGTACACGGCCCTTTGGGCCAGCCCCCTTCCTTCATTCGATATCCACGCATCATGACCGCCACCCTCATCGACGGCAACGCCCTCGCCAAACGTATTCGTTCCGAAGTCGCCACACGCGCCGCTGCACTCACCGCCCGTGGCCCTCAACCCGGCCTCGCCGTGGTTCTGGTTGGCGAGGACCCGGCCAGTCAGGTCTATGTGCGCAACAAGGTGAAGGCTTGCGAAGACAACGGCCTGTATTCGTCGCTCGATCGCTACCCGGCGGATCTGACCGAGAGCGATTTGCTTGCACGAATCGATGAGCTGAATCGCGATCCGAAGATCAACGGCATTCTCGTGCAACTGCCGCTGCCGAAACACATCGACAGCCACAAGGTGCTCGAAGCCATTGCACCGGAAAAGGATGTCGACGGCTTCCACGTCTCGAACGCCGGGGCACTCATGACGGGCGCACCGTTGTTCCGCCCCTGCACGCCTTACGGCTGCATGAAGATGCTCGAATCGGTGGCGTTCCCGCTGCGCGGCGCCGTCGCTGTCGTGATCGGCGCGTCCAACATCGTCGGCAAGCCCATGGCCATGATGCTGCTTCAGGCCGGTGCCACCGTCACCATCTGCAACAGCAAGACGCGCGATCTGGCGGCGCACACGCGCAATGCCGACGTGATCGTTGCCGCAGTGGGCAAGCGCAATATCGTCACTGCCGACATGGTCAAGCCGGGTGCCGCAGTGATCGACGTCGGCATGAATCGTGACGACGAAGGCAAGCTCTGTGGCGACGTCGACTTCCAAGGCGTCAAGGAAGTCGCTGGCTTCATCACACCGGTGCCCGGCGGCGTGGGCCCGATGACCATTACCATGTTGCTGGTCAACACGATCGAGGCGGCGGAGCGGGCGCTTGGCTGATCGCCAGTTGGACCGTTGACCGAAAGCGACGGTTTTCCCGCAGCAACGCCTTGTGGGGCGCGTACGGCCAACGAGTCGTACGCGCCCTCTTCATTTGTGCATCACGCAGGCGCGATGAGAAATACCCAAGCGGGACGTCGGAATCACCCGAAAACCCGGCCCGCAGCGAGTGACAAAACAGATGTTCCTACCAACGCGCGGCCGTCGCAAAACCGCGCCAAGTCAATCCCACCAAGGCTTTCCGGGCAATTCCCGGTTGGCGACGTCAATGGCATCGGTTGAAAAAACGACTGGAAAATTCGACAGGTTGCCCCCACACTCTTCGTAAGCCCCTTCAAGTGGATAACGAACGCATGAATACGCCGAAAAGCAATCCTCTTCTCGACATCGAGGGACTCCCCCGTTTTTCCGAAATTCGCCCTGAGCATGTGACGCCAGCCGTCGACGTGCTACTGGAGCACGCGCGTGCGGCCGTCGATCGCGCAGCCGACCCCGCAACGCCGGCGACATGGGCCAATATCCTCGACGCTGTCGAAGACGGCACGGAAGGACTTGGACGCGCCTGGGAAATCATCGGACACCTGAACGCCGTCGCCGACACTCCCGAACTGCGCGCCGCCTATAGCGAAAATCTGCCGCGTGTCACCGAGTTTTCGGCCAGTGTCGGTCAAAATCTCGCGCTGTTCGACAAGTACAAGGCCATTGCCGCCGGACCGGAATTTGCCGGACTATCGCCCGCTCGCAAGAAGATCCTCGACAATGAGATGCGTGGCTTCCGCCTCGGCGGTGCAGAACTCCCCGAAGATCAGAAGCCTCGCTTTGCCGAGATTCAGGAAGAACAGGCCAGCCTCGCAAAGCGCTTCTCCGATCACGTGCTCGACGCCACCAACAAGTTCTCCCTCGTCGTGACCGATGAAACGGAGATTGCGGGTCTGCCTGACGACGACAAGGCGGCCGCACGCGCCGCTGCCGATCGCGATGGCTTGGAAGGCTGGAAGTTCACGCTGCATTTCCCGTCGTATTTCCCCGTGCTCCAGTACGCCGACAATCGCGCACTGCGCGAAAAGCTGTATCGGGCGAATGTGACACGCGCATCCGAACTCGGACCCAAATTCGGCGATGGCGACGCGGGTTGGGACAACACCGGTATCGTCGTGGAGCAACTCGCGCTGCGTCGCGAAGAGGCGCAAATGTTGGGCTTCAAGAACTACGCAGAAGTCTCACTCGAGCCGAAGATGGCCGAATCGCCCGCGCAAGTGCTCGAGTTTCTCGAAGACCTTGCGCGTCGCGCTCGTCCGTATGCGGAGAAGGACTGGGAAGAGCTTCAGGCATTTGCGGCCAAGTCGCTCGGCATTGACAAGCTGCAGCCCTGGGATACGGCATACGCGTCTGAAAAGCTGCGCCAGCAACGGTACGCTTTTTCCGAAACGGAAGTGCGTCAGTATTTCCCGCTCCCCAAGGTCCTCGACGGCTTGTTCCGAGTTGCAGGCACATTATTTGATGTGACGATTCGTCCGCAAGAGGCTGAGACGTGGCATCCCGACGTGCGCTTCTTCCGCATCGAACGCAACGGCGAACTGGTCGCGCAGTTCTACATGGACCTGTTCGCCCGCGAAGGCAAACGCGGCGGGGCATGGATGGATAGCGCGCGAACGCGTAAGCGTCTGCACGACGGTGCGCTACAAACCCCTGTCGCCTACCTCGTGTGCAACTTCCCCGCCCCCGTCGGAGAAAAGCCCGCCCTGCTGCCGCACGACGATGTCATCACGCTGTTCCACGAGTTCGGTCACGGCCTGCATCACATGCTGACGCAAGTCGAAGATGCCGGTGTTGCTGGCATCAATGGCGTCGAGTGGGACGCCGTGGAATTGCCGTCGCAGTTCATGGAGAACTTCTGCTGGGAGTGGGACGTCCTTGAGCACATGACGGCGCACGTCGATACGGGAGCCGCCCTGCCGCGCTCGCTTTTCGACAAGATGGTTGCCGCACGCAATTTCCAGAGTGGCCTGATGATGCTGCGTCAACTGGTGTTCTCGGACTTTGACATGCATCTGCATTACGACTTCGATCCGCGTGGCCCGGAGTCGGTGCTTGAAGTGTCGCGACGCATCAACGATCGCCTGCACGTCACCCCGCAAGCGGACTTCTCGCGTTGGCCGAACACGTTCAGCCATATCTTCGCGGGCGGATACGCGGCAGGCTATTACAGCTACAAGTGGGCTGAAGTGCTGTCGGCCGACGCCTATGCCGCTTTCGAAGAAGCAGCCAAGGTGAGTGGCACGGTGCTGGATACCTCGACGGGGGCACGCTATCGTGACGAGATTCTCGCCGTCGGTGGCAGTCGCGAGGCAATGGAGTCGTTCATCGCATTCCGGGGGCGCGCGCCGCAGGTCGATGCCTTACTGCGCCACAGCGGAATGTCGGCGAGCTGACGTCCTGCTTCACATGAGGAACGGGGGCTGACGGACGTCGGCTCTCAGCCCTCAGCCCTCAGCCCTCAGCTATCGTCGTCGCAACCGTTCGGGCGCCACGTATAGCTGCGCGTCTCCTTATCCAGGCATCGGGCGGCCTGAAAGCGAACGGTGCAACCGTTCTCATACGTCCGCGTGCATTCACCGTTGACGCATTGGGTGCGCATGCGGACCACCTGCCCAGTAGGTATCCGACACTGAGCCGGGGCTGCCTGAGCAGCCCGCGGTGGCGGCAAGCGCTTCCCGGGACGCTGACCGCTATCGAACCACGCTTGCGCGCCGTCCGTCGAGCATTGTCCACCCCGCTGGCAAACGACAAACGCGTCTTGCAACGCGGCGTCCTGGGTGTCACCTATGGCCACCCCAACCTCGCCATTGCTGGCATGCACCACCGCCCAGTAGGCCGGCCCATTTCCCGCCATCAGGACTTCGCATCGCCCTCCTCGGCTTCCCGATGCAAGTTGAGTTCTGCATCGGTTCAACGCGGCCAATTTGGCCTTCTCCATCGACGCCTGATTCGTGACGTAGACATATCGAAGCCCGCTTGCCGTGTGGACCCCCGCCACAGCAGACGCCGCGAAACTCGACTGGCTCGCCGAGGTCAGCAGGCCTGCAAGCACAATGGCGCACGTCGCGGGAAAGAGGCGAAACAACCTGATCATGGCAAGACGGTGAGAAAAACTCTGCAAGGGATGATGAGAGTCCCCATCAGAACACAGGGCGAAACCGACACAAGCGGCAATCAAAGGGGGAATTGCCTGCTTATTGCGATTGAGGTGGGGGGGGGTGAGCCTAGGGTCAAGGCGGATCAAGGGGGGCAACAGCGAATACTGCGGATACGGCGAACCAAACAAGACAGGCGGTGCATCTTTCGATGACACCGCCTGTGTCACCCGAAGTCTCCCTCGAGCGAGGCATCACCTCACGGTGCGCCTGATGCGTCGGAACGATTTAGGTGCCGCGCTTGATCCAAGCCGCCAGATTGTGCGGACGCAGCGTGTCGTACTCTTCGAACGGCTGGTGAATCCACGGATTCGTCGGCAGGAAATCGACCGCGTAATCCGGCGCCACCTTCGAACAAGCCTTATGCCACAGCACAGCCGAGCGCACGTCCGTCACCTTCGTGAAACGCTCCTTCAGGTGCTTGCCGACACGCTCGAGCGTCACACCCGAATCGACCAGATCGTCGACCAGCAGCACACGGCCTTCCAATTCGCCGCGCGTGATGGTGATGTACTGAGCGATATCGAGGTCGCCACGAATGGTGCCTTCGGCTTCGCGATACGAACTCGTCGCCAGGATCGCGAGCGGCACGTCGTAAATGCGTGCGAGCTGGTCGCCCACACGCAAGCCGCCACGGGCCAGACACAGGATCTTGTCGAACTTCCAGTTGGACTCATGGACCTTGAGCGCCAGGCGCTCGATCAGTCGATGATATTCGTCCCACGAGACCCAGAGGTTCTTATCGTCGTTTTGCGGCAGATTCATGGTGTGTCTTGCTTGTCGTGCTGTTTTTAGTTCTTGAACGGGTGGCGCAACAGAATCGTTTCGTCACGATCCGGGCCGGTCGACACCATATCGATCGGAATACCGCTCACTTCCTCGATACGCTTCAGATAGTTCTGAGCCTGAACCGGCAGTTGGTCCCACTCCGTCACGCCAACGGTGCTCTGCGTCCAGCCCGGGAAATCTTCGTAGACCGGCTCGCAGCGGGCCACGTCCACTGCGCCGCGCGGCAGAATGTCGATCGCCTTGCCGTCGATCTTGTAACCGACGCACAGACGCACCGTTTCGAGACCGTCGAGCACGTCGAGCTTCGTCATGCACAGACCGGTCACACCGTTGATCTGAATCGAACGCTTGAGCGCAGCAGCATCCATCCAACCCGTGCGGCGCGGACGGCCCGTGACGGAACCGAATTCCTTACCCACCGTCGCGAGTTGCAGGCCAATGGCTTCCTGACGGGCGGGGTTATCCGCGTCGTAAAGTTCGCTCGGGAACGGGCCGGCGCCAACACGCGTGCAATACGCCTTGGTGATGCCGAGCACATAGTGGAGTTGTTGCGGACCGACGCCTGCGCCAGCCGAAGCGGCACCTGCCACGCAGTTGCTGCTGGTGACGAACGGATACGTGCCGTGATCGATGTCGAGCAGCGTGCCTTGCGCACCTTCGAACAGCAGCTTCTTGCCTTCGCGATTGACGGCATAAAGCTCTTGCGAAACGTCGGCAATCATCGGACGCAGACGCTCGGCGTAGCTGAGCATCTTGTCCAGCGTTTCCTGGAAGTCGACAGCCGGCGCGCCGAGGTATTGCGTCAGGACGAAGTTGTGATAGTCGAGGTTTTCGCGCAGACGTTCGGCGAACGCCTTCGGATCGAACAGATCCTGCACGCGCAGTGCACGGCGGCCAACCTTGTCTTCGTAGGCCGGGCCAATGCCGCGACCGGTCGTGCCGATCTTGCCCGCGCCGCGACGTGCTTCGCGCGCCTGGTCGATGGCAACGTGGTACGGGAGAATCAGGGTACAGGCTTCGGAAATGCGCAGACGACCGCAAACGTTCAGGCCAGCGCTTTCGAGCTCTTCGATTTCCTTGAACAGGGCTTCGGGCGACAGCACCACACCGTTACCGATGTAGCACGTGACTTCCTTGTGCATGATGCCCGACGGGATCAGGCGCAGGATCGTCTTCTTGCCACCAATGATGAGCGTATGTCCGGCATTGTGACCACCCTGGAAACGCACCACGCCTTGCGCGTGATCGGTCAGCCAGTCGACGACCTTACCCTTACCTTCGTCGCCCCATTGGGTTCCGATAACGACGACGTTGCGTCCCTGATTCAAAGCATTGCCGGACATAACAATAGTTGGTTTGGTTAAAAACGTATTCTACCCGTGTTGGCGCACGGGAGTGCCGCTTTTTTCAGCGAATTCACCGGGGCGTCACAACCCACTGGCCGTTTTTCTCGACAAGGACGCGGTCTCCCGTGAACTCCTCGAAATCCTGATCGTGCCCCGGCAGCATGCGGATCACGACCTCGCCCGCGTCGCGCAGGCTGTCGATCTTGGCGCGAAGGCCCGGCACATCGTCGGCTGGCGCCAAAATCGCGTTACTGCGCGCTTCAACCGGCGAAATAGCCGCCAACTCACGCAAATCGAGCGAAAAACCGGTTGCCGGACGGTCACGCCCGAACGCCTGCCCCACCTTGTCGTAGCGCCCGCCGCGCGCAATCGCGTTGGGAATGCCGTCGACATACGCCGCGAACATCACGCCGCTGTGGTACTGATAGCCACGCAAGTCCGCCAGATCGATCGACAGCACGGCGGGACCGTCCTTACTCTGCGACGCCGCCAGATAGGCGAGATCGTCCAGTGCAGCCTTCACACCCGGCAGATCCGGCAAGACCTTGCGCGCACGCGCCAGCGTATCCGCCGGGTCGCCGTACAACGTGGTCAGGGTCAGCAAGGCATCCCGCACGTGCGCCGGCAGGTCCTGCGTCAATTCCTGCAACTGAGGCACGTCCTTCGTCGCCAGTGCACCGAACAACTGGCTTTCGATGGCTTCGGCAGCCGGCACGCCTTCGAGCAGCGCCTCAAGCACGCCAGCGTGGCAAAGATCGATCCGAATCTGCTTCAGGCCGGCAAGTTGCAAGCAGAACAGCAGCAACTCCTGGATTTCGAGATCCGCTTCGAGGCCGCTATGACCGAAGATTTCGGCACCGATCTGGAACGGCTCACGGGTCGCCAGCAAGTTGCGCGGACGAGTAAACAGCACGCTGCCGGCATAGCACAGACGCGTCACGCCCTTGCGGTTGAGCAAGTGGGCATCGATACGGGCGATCTGCGGGGTGATGTCGGCGCGCAGGCCCATCGTGCGCCCCGAGAGCTGATCGACGAGCTTGAAGGTGCGCAGGTCGAGATCGTGGCCAGTGCCGGTCAGCAGCGACTCGACATACTCGAGCATCGGCGGCATGACGAGTTCATAGCCGTACGTACGGAAACGATCGAGCATCAGTCGGCGCAGATCTTCGATCTTGCGCGCCTCGGACGGCAGCACGTCGGCGATATTTTCGGGAAGTAGCCAGTTCGGCATGGGTATTTCGGAATTCAGACGGCGCGTGAAAGCGCCTTTTAGTAATCGGCCAGCAGCATCAGCATCAGCCCCAGCAGGACGGCGGCCAGGCCGAAGAAGCGAATCTGGCCGGACGGCATTTCCGTTATTTTACGAAAACTTTGCCGCCACCGTTCCGGCGCGGCAAACGGAAACAATCCCTCCACGATCAGCATGAGGGCGAAAGCGAGAATTATCGTGCTGCTGGTCACAGGAGGGCTCGGCCAAAACGCCACCGCCCGCGTCGACGCGGGCGGTGGCAGCTACTCGGATGTCAGAACGGCTATTTTCCCGCGTTTCCGGCTGACGCGCCAGCACCACCGGAACCGCGCATAAATCGGAAGAAGTCGCTGTTCGGGTCGGCGATGATGACGTCCTTCTTGTCACGGAAGGTCGCCTTGTACGCTTCGAGGCTCTGATAGAACTGGGCAAACTGCGGATCGCGGCCAAACGCCTGAGCGTAGATACCCGCGGCAACGGCGTCGCCCTCACCCTTGACCTGCTGTGCCTTGGCATATGCCTCGGCAACAACCACATCGCGTTGACGGTCCGCGTCGGCACGGATTTGTTCGGCTTCGGCAGCGCCCGTCGAACGCAGTTCGTTCGCCACGCGCTTACGCTCGGCGGCCATCCGGCTATACACCGAATCGCTGATACCGGCTGCCAGGTCCACGCGGCGCATGCGCACGTCGACAATCTCGATACCGACTTGCGCGGCTTCGTCGCCCACCTTCTGCTTCACCCATTGCATGACCTGATCACGCTGCGTCGAGACCACTTCGGTCACGGTGCGCTTGGTGAACGCTTCCTGCAACGCCGAGCGAATCTGCTGCGTCAGACGATCCTGCGCGAGGCGGTTGTCGCCCTTGAAGCTCACGTAGAACTTGCGCGGGTCGATGATGCGCCACTTCACATAGGAGTCGACGATCAGGTTCTTCTTTTCGGCCGTGATGAAGCGTTCCGGCTCCGGGTTGTCGATGGTCATGATGCGCTTGTCCAGATACAGCACGGTCTGGAGCGGCGGCGGCAACTTGAATTTCAGGCCGGGTTGGTTGTACACATCCTTGATCTCGCCAAGCGAGAACACCACGGCATAACGGCGCTGGTCCACCACGAACATGGTCGAGGCGAGCACGATCAGCAAAACGATCAGCGCGACGATAACGGTTCCAATACGGTTCATGCGCTTATCCCCTTAGCGTGAATCGCGGTCGCGGTTGCGCAGTGCCGCGCGCGATCGATCATGGTCGACATCACTGCTGTCGCTTGCGGCAGGCGCACCCGCCGCAGCCCCCGTGCCTGCACCGGAGGCCGGTGCGGGGGTCGATGCGTCGCTACGCGAACGCTCCATGATCTTGTCCAACGGCAGATACAACAGGCTGTTGTTCTTCGAATCCACCATGATCTTCGTGGTGCGCGAGTAGATCTGCTGCATCGTATCGAGATACATACGCTCGCGGATAACACCCGGCGCCTTGGCGTAAGCTTCCTGTACCGACTTGAAGCGATCGGCATCACCCTGCGCCTGCGACACGACACGCGCCTTGTAACCGGCCGCCTCTTCCGTCAGACGCGACGCCGTACCCTTGGCACGCGGAATCACATCATTGGCGTAGGCTTGCGCCTCGTTCTTCGCACGCTCGAGGTCCTGACCAGCCTTCACCGCGTCGTCGAACGCTGCCTGCACCTGCTCTGGCGGCTGAACGCTTTGCATCGTCACGCTTGTGACGAGAATGCCTGTCTTGTAGCTATCCAGAATGCGCTGGATCGACGTGACGAGTTCGTTCGCGATTTCTTCACGACCGGCATAGAGCACGAAGTCCATCTTGCTCTTGCCGACGATCTCACGCACGGCCGTCTGCGCAGCCAGATTCACCGACGATTCGGCGTCCACGTTATTGAACAGGAATTCGGTCGCATCCTTGATGCGGTACTGCACGGCGAAGCGAACATCGATGATGTTCTCGTCGCCCGTGAGCATCGACGAATCCTTCAGATCGGTATCGCGAATCGTGTTCGAGCGGCCAATTTCCACCGATCGGATCTGCGACATGTTGACGATTTCGACCGACTGGAACGGGTACGGCAAGCGCCATTGAATCCCCGAGGTGGTCGTGTACTTGTACTTGCCGAACTGGGTGACGACGCCGACCTGACCTTCCTGGACGATGAAGACGCCCGTGGCCAGCCAGATCAGGAATGCCAGCGCGACGACTACGCCCACGCCGATACCCGAGCCGCGCGAGCCACCGGAGAAATTGTTCGAGCCGCCGTTGTTGCCGCCTCCGCCGTTCTTACGGCCGAAGATGCGGTTCAGACGACGATTGAAATCGCGCCACAGTTCGTCGAGATCGGGGGGGCCATCCTGCTGCGGGCCTTGCGGTCCGCGCTGCGGCTCCTTCTGATCCTGCGAATTCGGATTGTTCGCACGATCTGGGCGGTTCGGCTCCTGATTGCCGGACGGCGAATCGCCGCCGCCGTCCCGCCCCCAGCGCGGGTCGTTCAGGGAGAAAATCAAGCCAACTCGTCGCATCAAAGCTCTTGGAAGCATAGGTAGAAGCGTGGTGACTGAAGCGGGTTGGGCGTTGCGACCGGCGCGCCTCATATCGGAGCGCGCATGCTGCCGGTTCGCGCGTGTTTCCCGAATCTGGTTTGCCGATCGGTGGCCTTACCCGGCCTCCGTCTAGTCTCTTGCCAGTTCGTCACCCGAGTCGGGACGTGCTGCCGGTGTTCCCCGTGGCAACGCGCCCATCACGGTGCGACGTCTCGTGTTATCTGTCTTCTGCGCGCGGCACATCGTCCCAACGGTCGATGAGCCGGACATCGGGCGCTTCGTGCTGCGATTGTAACCCACCAGTGCCAGCCACAACCGCCTCGCTGATGGCCTCGCGCAGCAGGTCGAGGCCCTGGCCGGTGCGCGCGCTCAAAAAGACTCGCGTAATGCGCCCGGCCTCGTCCCGTTCGATTCTCGGCCCTTGTGCGGCCAGTTCCGGCACCGCGTCGATCTTGTTCCAGACGAGAATCTGCGGGATATCGGCCGCGTCGATCTCCGCCAGCACGGCGTTGACCTCGGCCATCTGCTCCTTGCGCACCTGACTCGACGCGTCCACCACATGCAGCAGCATGTCGGCGTGCACCGTCTCCTCAAGCGTCGCCCGGAATGCCGCCACCAACTGGTGAGGCAACTCGCGGATGAATCCGACAGTATCAGACAGCACGATGTTCCCGACATCGCCAAGATAAACACGACGCGAGGTCGTATCGAGCGTGGCGAACAGCTGATCGGCGGCGTAGGCGTTGGCCTTCGTCATCGAATTGAACAGCGTGGATTTGCCCGCGTTCGTGTAGCCGACGAGCGAAATCGACATCGTGCCGCTGCGCTGACGCGCGCGACGCTGCGTATCGTGCTGACGCTGCAATTTCTCGAGCCGCACTTTGAGCGACTTCACGCGCTCACCCAGCAAACGACGGTCGGTTTCCAACTGCGTTTCACCCGGACCACGCAGCCCGATACCCCCCTTCTGACGCTCAAGGTGAGTCCAGGCGCGCACGAGGCGCGTGGACAGGTACTGCAACTGCGCCAGCTCGACCTGTAGCTTGCCTTCGTGACTCTTTGCGCGTTGCGCAAAGATATCGAGGATCAGGCTGGTACGGTCCACCACGCGGCGTTGCAGCAGGTGTTCGAGGTTACGCTGCTGACCCGGGGTCAGTGCGTGATTGAAAATCACCAATTCGACGTCGTACTCCGCAATGGCGTCGCGCAATTCTTCAGCCTTGCCGCTGCCGATAAACAGCTTGGCATCCGGGCTGTGGCGACGGCCGGTAATGGTCACGACAGGCTTGGCGCCAGCGGATTGCGTGAGAAGGTCGAGTTCCTGGAGACTGGCTTCGAAATCGAGTTTGCCGAAATCGATGCCGACGAGCGCGGCGTTGGTGGTCAAGCTACGCTGGGATTGGGAATTGGGACTGTTGGACAAGAGCGGGCGGTGGGGAAGAGAAATTCGCCCGGCCGGAGACTCCCGGTCGGGCGAGCCTGAATCAGGACTGCTCGGCTTCCGGATGGAAATTCACCGGACGCGCAGGCACGACCGTCGAAATGGCATGCTTGTAAACCATTTGAGTGACCGTGTTGCGCAGCAGGACGACATACTGGTCGAACGACTCGATGTTTCCCTGCAGCTTGATACCGTTGACCAGATAGATCGAGACGGGAACATGCTCCTTACGCAAGGCGTTCAGAAACGGGTCTTGTAGAAGTTGCCCTTTGTTGCTCATAAGTTACTCCATTGTATTTTTAGCAAATGACCGTAAGCCAGGGCGTGTGCGCGCTTCCCACCCTGACTTCCACACTATAGCCGATTTTGCTAGCGTCGCCAGCAAAACCCCGCCCCAGGCGGGCTTTCACTCGCCCTTGGCGTAAGGGTTCGCGCTGTTCCGGAACTCTATGCGTAATGGAGTGCCCTTCAACTTAAAAGTTTCGCGGAAACGGTTCTCAAGGTAACGGCGATAGCTATCGGTCACGCCATCCAGACTGTTCCCGTGAATGACGATGATTGGCGGATTCGAGCCGCCCTGGTGGGCATAGCGCAGCTTCGGACGCGAGAAGCCCGCACGCCGCGGCTGCTGGTGCTCCACGGCTTCGATCAGCGCCTTCGTGAGCTTCGGCGTCGGCAACTTCGTCATCGCTGCGGCGAACGCTTCGTCCACCGAACGCATCAACGGACCAATGCCCGTTGCCTTCGCGGCGGAAATGAAGTGAAAGTTCGCAAAACCGAGGAATTTGAGCTTTCGCTCCAGTTTCTGTTTCGCCTGGTCTCGGGTGTATTCGTCCAGCCCGTCCCACTTGTTCACGCCCACGACCACCGCACGGCCCGACTCCAGAATAAAGCCGGCAATATGCGCGTCCTGATCGGAAATGTCCTGACGGGCATCGAGCATGAGGATCACGACGTTCGCATCCGCAATCGATTGCAGCGTCTTCACCACCGAGAACTTCTCGATCGCTTCGAACACTTTGCCGCGACGGCGCAGACCCGCCGTATCGATCAGCGTGTAGTTCTTGCCCTGACGCTCGAAGTCGATGTGAATCGAATCGCGCGTGGTGCCCGGCATGTCGAACGCGATCACGCGCTCCTCGCCCAGCAGCGTATTGACCAGCGTCGACTTCCCGACGTTGGGACGGCCAACGATAGCGATCTTCACACGGCCATCGTGTTTGTCGTCGTCCTCGTTCTCGTCCGGATTCGCGTAGAACGGCGCGATGGCCTCGTCGATGACTTCCTTCACGCCGTCGCCGTGCGCGGCCGAAATCGCCAGCGGATCACCCAGACCGAGTTCGTAGAAGTCGTTCGCGACCGCCGAGTACTTCATGCCCTCGGCCTTGTTGACCACGAGCATGATCTTGCGCCCCGTCTTGCGCAGATAGTCGGCGATGATCTGGTCTTGCGGCGTCAGGCCCTGACGGCCGTCGACGATGTAGATCACCACGTCGGCTTCGACCACGGCCTGACGCGTCTGCTTGGCCATCTCGTGGAAGATACCTTCCTTGGCCACGGGTTCGAAGCCGCCGGTATCGATCACCAGATACGGATGCTCGCCAACACGCCCCTCGCCATAGTGACGGTCGCGCGTGAGCCCGGGCATGTCGGCGACGAGCGCGTCGCGCGAGCGGGTCAAACGGTTGAATAGCGTCGATTTGCCGACGTTGGGGCGCCCTACGAGCGCGATCACGGGTTTCATGAATAAGCCCTAAAAACGAAGACGGCCGGCGCGCTGCCGGCCGTTCCCGGAAAATGCCCGGGTGCTTGCCGGTTACCGGTTATTCCGGACGGAAGCCATAAATGTTGCCGTCGCGGGTTTGCACAACCAGCGTCTGACCGGCAATGACCGGCTGTGCGCCGATGGCCCCGCTCAGCTTGACGCGGGCGAGGAACTCACCGTTGTCGCGAGACAGGAAATGCAGATAGCCCTGCTTGTCGCCCACGACCACCACACGGCCGAGCGCCAGAGGCGCCGACAGGTCGCGGTACTTGAGCTTGTCGTTCTGCCACAGTGTACTGCCATCGGCAGCGTTGAACGCGTACACGGCGCCATCGGTATTGACCGCGGCCACCACACGCTCATCCTGCGACACACCGTTCGGCGACGAGAAATCGCGCGCCCACAAACCGTTGCCGGTCTGCACGTCGGCGCAACCCACGCGGCCCTGGAACGTCGCACCGCACACCTGACGACCGAATACGACCGGCGTGCCCGTAACGTCATTCACACGTTCGACTTCCGTCACACCCTTCGGGTACGACAGCGGCGTGATCCACTGCGGATTGCCGGTATTGGCGTCGAGCGCCACCAGTTTGCCGCCCGGGAAGCCCGAGATGACCGAACGGTCACCCACGAATGCCATGCCGGTGCCGGTACGCAGAGTGAGCGACGTTGCCGGTTGCGAGTACGACCAGCGCACCGAACCCGTGCCCGAATCGAACGCAGTCACACGGTTGTTGATGGCACGCACCACCACGAGACCACGGCCCACCAGCGGTGCCGTCAGCACTTCGCTGCCGGCATTCGCCTTCCACGACTGCTTGCCGTCGTGATCGAAGGCGATCACATCGCCCTTGTGCGTGGCGACGACCGTCGTCTCGCCGTCGCTGCCCGGACCGGCGGTGATGTTCGTATCCGCCTTGGCCGACCAGGTCGACGCTCCCGTTTCCGCATCCACTCGCACGATGCTGCCGTTCGCACCTGCCGCGAACACGGCATTGCCCACGGCAACCGGTGCAAAGCTGTAGGCGCCTGCCTTACCGACGCTCGCCGTCCACATCTGCTTGACGGTCAGCGCTTGCTTGATCTCCGTGAGCGGCGTGGGCTCATGCGCCGGCTTGCTGCCGAACAGGCCGCAACCACCCAGCGTGCCCAACACTGCCAGCGTCATCACAGCGGTGCCCGCGCGCTTGAAAATGCCACGGCGCGGCGAAACCGTCTGGGCGACCTGCACGGACTGTGACATGGCCATCGTTTGCGGCATCGATCGACGGAAGTCGTTAAGGATCATCATGTACCCGGTTATGCGTTATGGGAGGGTAATACTTGCCTACGGAATGCCGACGCGCGTCAGGCCCCCAGCGCGTCGAGCTTGAATTGCACGAACTGGCGCATGCCCGAATCCTGCTTATCGAGCTTGTCGAGCGCCAGCTTGTAAGCGGTCCGTGCGTCGGCCACCTTGCTCTGGGCGACGAGCACATCGCCGCGGCGATCGGCAAACAGCGCAGCGTACGGTGCCGGCGGGTTGTCGAGCATCTTGAGCGCTTCGTCGTAGGCCTTCTCGTCGAGCAGCACACCCGCCAGACGCAGCTTGGCCAGTTGCTTGTACTCGTCGTCCTTGGCGTTCGACGCGGCCCATTGCAGTTGCGCCTTCGCGCCTGCCGTATCGCCGGCATCGGCCAACGTCTTGGCGGCAAGCAGCGCGGTCATCTGCGCATACGGCGTACCGCTGAACTTGCTTTCCATGTCGGACGCGATACGGGCAACCTTCGCCTTGTCCTTCGCTTCGACAGCCGTTTCCAGTTCGCCATACAGCACGCCGGCTTCCACCGCCTGCTTGCGCTCGTAATAGCGCCACAGGTTCCAGCCGCCATAGGCCAGCATGATGACGACGAGCGTCCAGATAACGTAATTGCCGTACTGCTTCCACCAGGCCTTTACGTTCTCGATCTGTTCCTGTTCCTCGTGATAGCTGCTCATTCGCCGGGGTTCTCCGTGTCTGGCGTCGTGGATTAATGAAGCGTTTCGTTGCCTGCGCCGCCATCGGCCAGGCTTTCGTTCACGCTCTCGTCGGCACTCGCGACAATCGCGTCGATCAGATACTCGGCGAGGCCGTCGAACGGCACGCTTGTCTGGTTATTCGTCTGCTCGGCGGCACGCAGATGCTTGACTTCGGCAGTGCCCGACGCCACTTCGTTCTCACCGATGATGACGGCGAAGTTGGCACCGCTTGCGTTCGCGCGCTTCATTTGCGACTTGAAGCTGCTGCCGTTGCCGTCCGGACTGCAATGGAACACGACGTTCAGACCGGCATCGCGCATGCGCTCTGCTGCAATCAACGCCGGGGCCACGGCCGATTCGCCCTGGTGCACGACGTAGACGTCAGCCCCTTCGGCCTGCGGCACGAGATCGTCTTCGCGCAGCAGTTCGAGAATACGTTCGACGCCCATCGCCCAACCGCACGCCGGCGTAGCATCGCCACCCAGTTGCTCGATCAGCGGGTCGTAACGACCACCACCGGCGACCGTGCCCTGTGCACCCAGCTTGTCCGTCACCCACTCGAACACGGTCAGATTGTAGTAATCCAGACCGCGCACGAGACGCGGATTGATCGTGAACGGGATGTTGTTGGCCTTGAGCAGCGACTGCACGCCCTCGAAGTGCTTGATCGACGCTTCGCCGAGATAGTCGATGAGCTTCGGCGCACCTTCGACCATTTCCTGCATCGCCGGGTTCTTCGTATCGAGCACGCGCAGCGGGTTGGTATAAAGGCGACGCTTGCCGTCCTCGTCCAGCAGATCGACGTGCTTTTCGAGATAGGCGATCAGATCGGCACGGTGACGCGCGCGCTCTTCGCCCTGTCCCAGCGAGTTCAACTGGAGATGGATACCGGTCAGACCGAGATCGTCCCACAGACGCTGGCACATCAGAATGATTTCGACGTCGGCATCCGGGCCCGCCAGACCGAGCGCTTCCACGCCGACCTGATGGAACTGACGATAGCGGCCGCGCTGCGGCTTCTCGTGACGGAACATCGGGCCGAAGTACCACAGACGCTTCGGGCCACCGTACAGCAGATTGTGTTCGAGCGTTGCGCGAACTGCTGCCGCCGTGCCTTCCGGACGCATCGTGAGTTGTTCGCCGTTGAGCGAGTCGGTGAAGCTGTACATCTCTTTCTCGACGATGTCCGTCACTTCACCGATACCGCGCGTGAACAGTTGGGTCTGTTCGAGGATCGGCGTACGGATCTGCTGATAGCCGTAGGCGCGCAACATGGCGCGTACCGACTCCTCGAAAAACTCCCACAGGGCTTCGTCCTGCGGGAGGATGTCGTTCATGCCTTTGACCCCGGCCAGTTTGGCGAGGCGATTCTTCTTTGCGTCAGTCATATTCTCTTGTGTTCTGCCTGCGTCCCTGCGACGTGCTGCTTACGGTGTGTCGGCGCGCTCTGCGCAAGCCCGCGCATGCCGACTTAGGCAGCCACTGCACCTTCGGCCTGACCGTAATGCGTCTTCACGTAATCGTCGACGATCTGCTGGAATTCCTCGGCGATGTGATCGCCACGCAGCGTGCGCACCTTTTCGCCGTCGACGAAAACTGGCGCAGCCGGCGATTCCCCCGAACCCGGCAAGCTGATGCCGATGTTCGCGTGCTTCGATTCGCCCGGACCGTTCACGATGCAGCCCATGACCGCGACGTTCATATTCTCGACGCCCGGATATTGAGCCTTCCACACCGGCATTTGTTCACGCAGGTATGTCTGAATATTCGATGCCAGTTCCTGGAACACCGTGCTCGTCGTACGGCCACAACCCGGACAAGCAATCACCATCGGCGCGAACGCACGCAGGCCCATCGTCTGCAGGATTTCCTGCGCCACGACGACTTCACCCGTGCGCGCGCCGCCGGGCTCCGGCGTCAGTGAAATACGGATCGTGTCGCCGATGCCTTCCTGCAACAGCACCGACAGCGCGGCCGTCGAGGCCACGATACCCTTCGAGCCCATGCCTGCTTCGGTCAAACCGAGGTGCAGTGCATAGTCGCAACGCTTGGCCAGTTCGCGGTACACCGCAATCAGGTCCTGCACTGCGCTGACCTTGCACGACAGCAGAATCTTGTCGGCCGCGAGACCCACGCGCTGCGCCAGTTCGGCCGATTCGAGCGCCGACGTGATCAGCGCTTCGTACATCACGCTTTGCGCGTCCCACGGTGTGGCACGTGCGGCGTTTTCGTCCATGATGCGAGCGAGCAACGACTGATCCAGGCTGCCCCAGTTCACACCGATACGCACCGGCTTGTCGTACTTGATCGCCATCTCGATCATTTGCGCGAACTGCGTGTCGCGCTTGGCGCCCTGCCCGACGTTGCCCGGGTTGATGCGGTATTTCGACAGCGTCTCGGCGCATTCCGGATAGTCGGCGAGCAGCTTGTGGCCGTTGTAATGGAAGTCGCCCACCAGCGGCACCATCACACCCATGCGATCGAGTTGCTCACGGATATGCGGCACGGCAGCCGCCGCTTCCGGCGTATTCACCGTAATCCGCACGAGTTCGGAGCCGGCCTGCGCCAGCTCCTTGACCTGAATCGCCGTGCCGATCACGTCCGCCGTGTCGGTGTTGGTCATCGATTGCACGCGAATCGGCGAATCGCCGCCAACCGTCACCAGTTGGCCGCCCCAGCGAATCCCGACCTTGCGGGACTGACGGCGGGGTGCCGGACCACCGATGATCGGCATGCATTCTACAGAAGCCATGATTACCCTCTTTCGGTCTTACTGGAGCGTCAAACGCGCCACGTTGCCCGCATTGCGGGACTTGATCTCGACCGGTTGACCGTTGAATTCCAGCGATTCGACGCCCGCGACGTTACCCACAACGATCTTAAGCGGCGCATCGCCCGTAATTTCCTGTTCGGCACCTGCACGCATCAGTTGGGAGAACAGCACCTTGCCGTCCTTCGAACGCACTTCCACCCAGCTATCTGCCTTCAGATGCAACGCAATCTTGCCATTACCCGGCGTACCGGCGCTCGACGCCTTCGCCGGGGCCGCAGGCGCGGCCACACTCGTCGCGGCTGCGGCACTCGCGATCCCGGCGACCACGTGCGTCGGATCGACTGCGGCGATCAGGCCCGGGCCTGCAGCGGCCGCACTGGCCGATGCGTTATTGACCGTACTTTCCGTATTACCGTTGTTCGTCGCATTGGCGACGTTCGTGGCAGCGCCGCCTTCTGCCCCCGGCGGCGTGCCGTTAACGTCGGCGACCACCGGTTGGCTCGCTGGCTCAACGGCGTCTGCCCCACCTTGTGCCGACGCGCCGCTTGCTAGGTCAGCCGCCTCGATGCTGCCGCGCCCAGCCTTGTGGGCATTACCGAAGTACCATGCAGCGCCCGCGATCACGACCAGCGCAGCCAGTGCCCAGGGCCACTTGGCCTGAGATGCTGCGACCGGCGAGCGGAAACGGACCGGGCTCTTCGGGATGCTCGGCTGCCCGGACTGCGGTTGTGGAATATCGATGGGGACCGGCGCCGTGCCGCTCACGCGACGCAGCGACTCGATCATCGGTTCGGGATCGCCCCCGACCATGCGCGCGTAGCTGCGCACCACGCCCTGAATGAACGGCATTTCCGGCAAGGCATCCCACTCACCGGCTTCGAGACGCTTGAGCTTCTGCACCGAGACCTTCAAACGCGCCGATACGTCCTCAATGGACATGCCGCGCTTCTCGCGCAAAGCGGCCAGTTGCGCACCCACTTGCGCACCCAGCTCAGCCCATCCGGCAGGTGCTCCCTGCGGCAAGCCCTGGCCTTGAGCCCCGGTTTGTCCGCCTGCATCCGCCTGATTCTGGTTATCCATCGATACGCCCCCGTTCGTAAGCAGCCGCCCGCAGCGGCTGAGGATATGCTCGCGACAGTTTCGCTACATCGTCCCCCGTGCGCGCGGCGTGCAGATCTGCGCGGCGCATCGGGCGATTTTGCATGTCACTGACGAAATTGCGCGGAACGCGAAACGCGCCCCGCGCAAGGAATGCTTTAGTGCACGACTGATCCGACGCAAGGCATGGCACGTGCGGGGCCGACGGCCCTCGCCACGGTCCACGCCCGCCCATGCGCAGCCTCATACGCTACGCACCTCGACCGCGATTTTCCCGAATTTGCCGCGCTGTGCAAGCCGCGTGCGATCCTGCACTTCGCCGGCCAGCTGTCCACAGGCGGCGTCGATGTCGTCACCGCGCGTCTTGCGCACCGTCGTGACAAGGCCTGCGTCGAGCAAAATCTGCGCAAATCGCTTGATTTGCGGATCCTTCGAGCGCAGCAGACCGGATTCGGGGAACGGATTGAAAGGGATCAGGTTGAATTTGCACGGCACGTCGCGCGTCAATGCGACAAGCTCGCGCGCATGCGCTTCGGTGTCGTTCACACCGTCGAGCATGCAGTACTCGAACGTGATGAAATCGCGCGGCGCCACTTCCAGGTAACGCTCGCACGCGCCCATCAGTTCGCGTAACGGATATTTCTTGTTCAGCGGCACGAGCACATCGCGCAGCGCATCGTTCGGCGCGTGAAGCGAGACGGCAAGCGCCACGGGCAGCTCCTGGCCCAGGCGATCCATCATCGGCACCACCCCGGACGTCGACAAGGTCACACGACGACGCGACAACCCGTAGGCGTTGTCGTCGAGCATCAGGCGCATGGCGCCGACCACATTATCGAAATTGAGCAGCGGCTCGCCCATGCCCATCATCACCACGTTGGTGATGACACGCTCGTTCTTACCTTCGCGCCCCAGATCGCGGCGCAATGCGAACTCGGCCATCCACAACTGACCGATGATTTCGCCAAGCGACAGATTGCGCGAGAAACCCTGCTTACCGGTCGAACAGAACCGGCAATTGACAGCGCAGCCCGCTTGCGACGAAACGCAAAGCGTGCCACGCGTCTCCTCAGGGATGTAGACAGTCTCGACGGCATTGCCGTTGCCCACGTCCAGCAGCCATTTACGCGTACCGTCCGCCGACAGATGGTCGGTGATGGCGGCAGGCGCGGCAATGTGCGCGCGCGTTTTCAACTTCTCGCGCAGCGACTTGGCCAGATCGGTCATGCCGTCGAAATCGGCGGCGCCCATCTGGTGGATCCAACGCTGGAGCTGGCGAGCACGGAACGGCTTTTCGCCGAGCGTGCCGCAATAGGCGGCCAGACCGTCCGGATCGTAATCAAGCAGATTCGTAAGGTTGGTCATGGCCCTGGTCCGTCAACATCCCTTCGGTAACTTCCTGCGATTGAGCGACTATACGCGGCTTAGCGCGAGTAGACGTTCATGCCCGGGAAGAAGAAAGCCACTTCCACAGCGGCCGTTTCTGCAGCGTCCGAACCGTGCACGGCGTTGGCGTCGATGCTGTCGGCGAAGTCGGCGCGAATCGTGCCCTTCTCTGCCTTCTTCGGATCGGTGGCGCCCATCAGTTCGCGGTTCTTCGCGATGGCGTTTTCACCTTCGAGTGCCT
Organism: Pandoraea oxalativorans; assembly: GCF_000972785.3. Lineage (NCBI taxonomy): Bacteria > Pseudomonadati > Pseudomonadota > Betaproteobacteria > Burkholderiales > Burkholderiaceae > Pandoraea > Pandoraea oxalativorans. The sequence continues at coordinate 2,104,666 of NZ_CP011253.3, read as the reverse complement.
GGATCATCACGGGGCCCGAGATCATGAAGTCGACCAGATCCTTGAAGAACGGGCGCTCCTTGTGCACGGCGTAGAACTGCTCGGCTTCAGCGCGCGACAGGTGCACCAGCTTGGCAGCGGCGATCTTCAGGCCGGCGGCTTCGAAGCGGCTGTAAATCTGGCCGATCACGTTCTTAGCAACGGCATCGGGCTTGATAATCGACAAAGTGCGTTCGACTGCCATGAAAAACTCCAAAAAATTAAGCAGTTATATAACCAACATGAACCCGTAATTGTAGCACGAAGGCTGTTATGATGGGGACGGAACCTACAGTGCGCGTACCGCTCAAACGCAGGACGGCCGGGACGATCCGGCTTTTCGCGAAGTTGACACAAGGGTGTGATTCCAGCGCCTTCCCTCGATGGGAGGGTTGACGAGCGCGACGACCGATTGAAATTGGGACTTTTGCCCCGAGATTTCAAGAATCGTCCGAGCGTTTTGCGCAGGAGATTTCGGTATCCTTGCACTTCGGCGACAAGCTAGACCAACGGCTGCGAGGGATTCACCGGCAAGGGTTGCCGGTCATCGTATGCGTCATCAGGCGCCTGCCGGCCCCGCCAACAGGCACAACGACCACGGAGAACACAATATATGAACCAGGATTTCCAACGCTTCGGCTACGGCGGAACGGGGGGCGTCGCGACCGCTCAGGTGCGCAACAAGGTGCTGCGCAATACGTATTGGCTGCTCGCACTGTCGATGCTGCCGACGATTGCGGGCGCCTGGCTGGGTGTGACTTATGGCTTCGCGTTGTTCGCGGGCAGCCCGATGGTCAGCGTTATTCTGTTCCTCGCGATTGCTTTCGGCTTCATGTTCGCGATCGAGCGCTTCAAGAATAGCGGCGTCGGCGTGGCCCTGCTGCTGGGCTTCACGTTCTTCATGGGCCTGATGCTCACGCGCCTGCTGAGCTTCGTGCTGGGCTTTTCGAACGGCGCATCGCTCATCATGCTGGCATTCGGCGGCACGGCCGTGATCTTCACCGTGATGGCAACGGTGGCAACGGTCAGCAAGCGCGACTTCAGCGGCCTGGGCAAGTGGTTGTTCATGGGCGTGATCGTGATCCTGCTCGCCTCGATCGCCAACATCTGGCTGCATCTGCCGGCGCTGATGCTGACGGTCTCGGTCCTCGCCATCGCGATTTTCTCGGCGTACATCCTGTTCGACGTACAGCGCGTGGTGAACGGCGGCGAAACGAACTACGTCACCGCGACGCTCGCGATCTACCTTGACCTGTACAACATCTTCACCAACCTGCTCGCCATCCTCGGCGTGTTCGGCGGCAACCGCAACTAAGCGCAGAGCCAACGGTCGGCGGCCAGCCCGTCCGCCAGCGGCGCTGACCAGCAGCGATAAAAAAGCCAGTCCTTCGGGACTGGCTTTTTCTTTGGGGACTCGGATTCGCAGTGGAGCGTCGCCCGCACGGCGCAGGATATCCCCACCATCCCAACCTATCCGAGCCCGTCTGCAAATATTCAGGCGTTCTCGTGGATCACGCCGTCGCCACCGGTCGCACCGGCAATCGCCTCGACACCCTCGTCGGCAGCACCCTCGACGACATCCTCCGCATCCTCCGACATGCGCACGCGGGGCACCCAAGGCTGCCCGATGCTCTCGTGCTCGAATACGGCCATCGATTCTACGTGCGAGGTGTGCGGGAACATGTTGACCACACCCGCAAGCGTCAAACGATATCCAGCCTCGTGCACCAGCAAACCGGCGTCGCGCGCCAAGGTTGCCGGGCTGCAAGAAACGTACACGATACGCTTGGGCAGCCCCTCGTACCCTTGCTGAGCCAGTTCGGCCAGCGCCTTCGACACGGCCAGTGCACCTTCGCGCGGCGGATCGATCAGGTAGCGGTCGAACGCGCCGAGCGCGCGCATATCGTCCGCCGTGATGTCGAACAGATTGCGGCACGCGAACTCGGTCCGCTCGGCCACGCCGTTGCGTTGCGCGTTGGCCAGTGCGCGTTCGGTCAATGCCGTGCTGCCCTCAATGCCCATCACCGTGCCGGCACGACGCGCCAGCGGCAACGTGAAGTTGCCCAGCCCGCAGAACAGATCGAGCACGCGCTCGTTCGACTGAGGCGCGAGCAGACGCAGGGCACGATGCACAAGCACGCGGTTGATCTGATGATTGACCTGCGTGAAGTCCGTCGGCTTGAACGGCATCCGGATCTGGTATTCCGGCAGCGTGTAATGGAGTTCCGGCTCAAGCGGATAGAACGGAACTGCCGTGTCCGGCCCCTTCGGTTGAACCCAGAACTGGACGTGATTCGCGTCCGCAAACGCACGGAGAATGTCTTCGTCCGCAGGCGTCAGCGGTTCGAGAATGCGCAGCACGAGCGCCGTGACATCGGCACCGATCGCCAGTTCGATTTGCGGCAGACGCTCACGAATCGATAATGATTCGACCAGACGACGCAGCGGCACCAGCATGTCCGACACGTGGCGCGGCAACACTTCGCACGAGTCCATATCGGCGACGTAACTGCTCTTGCGCTCATGGAAACCGATCAGCACACCGCCCTTCTTGGGCACATAGCGCACCGTCAGGCGAGCGCGGAAGCGGTAACCCCAGTCGGGGCCCTGAATCGGACGAAGCATCGCCTCGGCTTTCACTTTCCCGAGTCGGGCGAGGTTGTCCTCAAGAACACGTTGTTTGATGGCGATCTGCGCGCGCGGCTCCAGATGCTGCATCGAGCATCCCCCGCACTTGCCGAAATGCGGGCATTGCGGTTTGGCACGCATCGGACTCGACCGAAGGACGCTCACCGTTTCTGCCTGCTCGAATTTGGGCTTGCGGCGATAGCTCAGATACGTGACGCGCTCGCCGGGCAGTGCGCCTTCGACGAAAATGACCTTGCCGGGCTTGAATTCCGGCGTACCCGGCCCGCCCTCCGGCGCGGTACGGCCAACGCCGCGCGCTTCCATGTCGAGCGATTCGATATCGATAATGCCGGGCTCGGCACTGGGCTGGCCGCGCGAGGAGTTTCGGGAGGAGCGGGTCACGTCTTTGTTCTCATGTGCGACAGCAAACCCGGCATTTTAATCGATTCGTCCGCAAGTGAGACGGATTACCCCCAGGCGCCGAGATACTCCTTCCAGTGCGCAGCAGGCTCCTGCTCAAGCGACCGCTTCACAAATTCGATTTCCTGCTCGTACTCAGCTTGACGCAAGCCGCCGCGCATTAGCTGATACCGGCAATAGACCAGATACGTATTGACTACGTCGGTCTCGCAATAATTGCGGATCTCTTCGAGTTTGCCGTCGCGATACGCCTCCCACACTTTGCTGCCGTCCATGCCGAGCTTGCCCGGAAAACCGCACAGTTTCGCGAGATCGTCCAACGGTGCGTTTGCGCGCGCCTGATACATGGCGAGCACATCCATCAGGTCCAGATGGCGCTGGTGATAACGGCTGATGTAGTTGTTCCATTTGAACTCGCGATCGTCCTCGCCCAGGTCCCAGTATCGCGGCGCGGAAATCCCGTGAATCATGGCGCGATAGTGCAGCACGGGCAGGTCGAAACCGCCGCCGTTCCACGACACGAGTTGCGGGGCATACTTTTCGATCGTTCGGTAGAAACCGGACACCAGCGCACCCTCCCCGTCCTCCAGCGTGCCCAGCGACTTCACACGAAAGCCATCGCGGTCGCGAAAGACACAGGAGATCGCCGCGACGCGCTGCAAATGCAGCGGCAAAAAGTCGTGCCCCACTTTTTCGCGACGGGCAGCAAATGCCGCTTCGGCAACAGCGTCGTCCGACAGCCCGGCGTACGCGGGCTCAAGCCTGCGAAGGCCATCGACATCGGGGATCGTTTCAATATCGAAGACGAGAACGGGAGATGGCATGATGAAAATCAGAAGAAAAAATCAGAAAACATCGGCATTCGGCGCCGATGCATCAGAGAAATGAGCAACAAGTGACGGCCATGCACGCGACGGTGGTGCACCGACGATCAGAGCACCGCGTCCTTGCGCACGCCATTCGAGGCGAAATAGCGCTTGAGCTTCACGAGCGCCTCTTGCTGAATCTGGCGCACGCGCTCACGCGTGAGGCCCATTTCGTCCGCCAGTTCTTCCAGCGTCGCAGGCTCGACACGGTTGAGTCCGAACCGGCGTTCGATGACATAGCGATGCTTGGTCGACAGACGCGACAACCATAGCCGCATGAGGTCTTCCAGTTCGCGATGCTGCACCTCGTGTTCCGGCGCCTCGCTGCGATCGTCGGAAAGCAGATCGAGCAGACTGCTGCCGGGGTCGATGTCAAGCGGCGCGTCGAGCGACGCCACATGCTCGTTGAGCGCAAGAATGTCGGTGATTTCCTCGGGCGTCTTCCCCGTCAAGTCGGCGATGTCTTCGATGCGCGCGTCGCGCTGCTCGCCCGCATCGACATAAGCGGCACTTTTCTCAAGGTGACGCTTCGCGCGCAACACCTGATTGAGTTCGCGAATGACATGCACCGGCAAACGCACCGTACGCGCCTGATTCATGATGGCGCGTTCAATGCTTTGACGGATCCACCAGGTGGCGTACGTCGAGAAACGGAAACCGCGCCCTGGATCGAACTTTTCGATGGCGTGCATCAGGCCGAGATTGCCCTCTTCGATCAGATCGAGCAACGGCACGCCACGATTGAGGTATCCCTTGGCGATGCTCACGACGAGCCGCAGATTGCGCTCGATCATGACCTGACGCGCCGCGAATTCGCCCGCTTGCGCGCGCGTGGAGTAATCAAGCTCCTCCGCGGGCGTTAGCAGCGGTTTGACACTGATGCGATTGAGATAGTGCTGAACGGTGTCGGCCGTGAGTTCGGCCTGCAGCACGGTGCCGAAGTCGTCGGCGTCGGCGGACTTGCGTTTGCGTCCGGTGGCGGAAGAGGCTGAACCCTCTTCCCCGGCATCGGACGGCGAGGCGTCGTCATCCTCCGCCTCGCGCTCGTCGAAAGCGTCGTCCACGTCCTCGTCCTGCCGGGATTGCCGATCGTCTGCTTCCTGATCGGACTCCGGGACAGCGAGGTCTTCCTCTTGCGAAGTGCGACGCTTTCTCTTGAGCATTCGACCCTGCCTATTTTTTATCGAGGCGGCAAATACTTCTCCGGATCCACAGGCTTGCCATCCTTACGTACCTCGAAATGCAGCATCACGCGATCCGCATCCGAGTTACCCATTTCGGCAATTTTCTGACCCCGCGTCACGGAGTCGCCTTCCTTGACCAACAGTTTGCTGTTGTGCGCATACGCCGTCAAGAAGGTGCCGTCGTGTTTAATGATGACGAGGTTGCCATAGCCGCGCAGACCCGCCCCCGAATACACGACTTTGCCCGCGCCTGCGGCAAAGACGGCGTCGCCGACCTTGCCACCGATATTCACGCCCTTGTTCTTCGAGTCGTCGAAGTGGCCGATGACGCTACCGGCGGCCGGCCACGACAATTGGAGCGCACCGCTGGAGACCGCCGAAGGCGCGGTAGCGTTCGACGACGTCGCAGGCGGCGGCACCACGGCAGGCGGCACGGCAGCCGGGCTGCTGCCATTGCTCGGCGGCGTGCTGGCCACCGGCGGCGGCAGCGGCGTGCCGGTGTCGCCGGCAGGCGGCTTCACGCGCAATACCTGACCGACCTCGATCTGGTCCGGGTTCTGGATGTTGTTCCAGCGCGCGATATCGCGGTAGTTCTGCCCGTTCTCCAGCGCGATGCGATATAGGCGGTCGCCCGGCTTAACGCGATAGAAACCCGGCGGCACCGGCGTATTGTCGATCACCGGCGCAGTCGCGCCCGGCAGACTGCTGTCGGTCGTCGTACCGCCTACGGTACGGTCGACGACCGGCGCCCCGACTTGTCGCGATGCGCACGCTGCCAGCATGCTCAGCAACAGGACACTGGCGACGCGTTGTTGGAAACCCGCTCGCAAATTCACTCAATTCCTCCGCAGAATAGGCCCGACGGGCTTAAATGATGCCCGATTTTAAGGGGACGAATAACACCCTATCAAGCTGCGTCTCGCGCCACTGGCGCGCACCGATGCGCTCGATGAGGGTCAAAATTTGTTGCTCGCCGCCCACCGGGGCGACAAGCCGTGCGCCGACGGCCAACTGATCGACCAGCGCGTCCGGAATTTCCAGACCGGCGGCAGCGATCACGATGCCGTCGAACGGCGCGACCGCAGGCAATCCGAGCCGTCCATCGCCGTAATGCAGTCGGATGTTCGGCACGCGCAACGGACGCAAGTTGGCTTTGGCACGTTCATGTAACGGACGAACCCGCTCAATGGAGTACACGTCCCGTGCAACACACGACAACACCGCCGCCTGATAGCCGCATCCGGTCCCGATTTCCAGCACCTTTTCGAGCGGACGTCCGCTCGCGAGCAGCAACTCGATCATGCGCCCCACGACCGATGGCTTCGAGATCGTCTGCCCATGACCGATGGGAAGCGCCGCGTCCTCGTAAGCCTGATTGGCAAGCGCGGCGTCCACAAAGCCATGACGTGGCACAGTGGCGAGCGCCGCCAGTACGCCCGGGTGTTCGACGCCCGATGCCGCGACGCGTTCAGCCATGCGTGCACGCACGCGCTCCGACGTCAGTCCGATGCCCTCCGGCGAATTCAGGACCGACGCGGTATTCGTGCGCACGATGGCTCCCGCGCCGACGCCCGCTGACGGCTTGGCCGTCCCGACTTGCGTCGTGGCCGTCCTTGCCGTCGTCTTGACTGTGCCTTTGCCCACAACACCACCGACGACACCGCCCTTCTGGGCGACGCCCGCGCCGTGCGCCTTGGCCACCGGCTTCGGTGCGTGCTTAACGACGTGCGAGACGTGCGGTGCAGGTTGCGCGTGCGGCGCGGCGGCCCGCCGCGCCACCCCCTTCGGCACGACCGCGTGCGAGGTCTGCGCGCCAGCCGGGCGCGCAGAAGCCCCCGCCATCGGCGTCGATGCCGCCCGCAAATTGTGACTGTTACCGCCGGTCGGCGTCTTCCCACTTCCCTGATTCGCTTGCGACGTACCACGCGTCATCGCGGCGGGCGGCGCACCGGCCGGGCTCGCGCGCGACGCCTTGTCGAGCACCGGCGCTTTGCGCTGCCGGCGGGTCATCACTTCGGCCAGAGGGAGAGGAAAACGCTTCGGCGGTGTCGTCATCGTTGGGCCACCCCTGCGCTGGCCAGCCAATCGTGCACGACGCCAAGTCGTGCGGTATGCGTGAGATCCAGTTGCAAGGGGGTGACCGAGACGTAATCGTGCGCCACGGCATGGAAGTCGGTGCCTTCGCTGCTGTCGCGCGCGTCGCCAGCCGGACCGATCCAGTAAATCGCTTCGCCGCGCGGATTCACCTGACGGATGACCGGCTGCGATTGATGTCGCTTCCCAAGACGCGTCGACAACGCGCCCTTGAGGCGCGCGTACGGCAAATTGGGAATGTTGACGTTTAACAAGAAGGGCGCGCCCAGCGGCCGCTCCATATAGCGCTCGATCACCTCGCGCGCCACACGGGCAGCGCTGTCGAGATGATCCCAGCCTTTATTGACTTGCGAGAAGGCAAACGAAGGGATCCCGAACAGGAAGCCCTCGGTCGCCGCCGCCACCGTACCGGAGTACAGCGTATCTTCGCCCATGTTCTGGCCGTTGTTGATGCCGGAGACCACGATATCGGGCCGCTCGTCGAGCAGTCCGGTCAACGCCACGTGGACGCAGTCGGTCGGCGTGCCGTTGATGAAAGTGAAGTCGTTGGGCGCTTTGAAGACAGAAAGCGGCCGTTGCAGGGTCAGAGAATTGGACGCACCGCTACAGTTCTGTTCGGGCGCCACCACGGTAATGTCGCCAAGCGGCGCCAACGCTTCGTAGAGCGCGGCCAGGCCTGGCGCCTGATACCCATCGTCGTTGCTGAGCAGGATTCGCATGCGGCAATTGTAACCGAGGAAAGGTGCTCGGATATGACGCCGTCAAGGCATCGATGGCGTTGTATCCCGCTCGCGTCATGGCGCCATACCGTCACATCCGGTTACATCTTCTCCGTCTCTCCGGCTTGCGGTTGCCAGACCAGCAGTCGCCGCTCCACAACGCCGACCAGTCCATCGAGCACCAGCGCAAAGGCCGTAAGAATCAGCACCCCGGCGATCACCGCGTTGATATCGAATGTGCCTTCGGCCTGCAAGATCAGGTAGCCGACGCCGCGCGACGACCCCAGATACTCGCCCACCACCGCACCGACGAACGCGAGTCCGACCGAGTTGTGGAGACTGGAGAAGACCCAACTGGTTGCACTGGGCAAATACACACGGCGCAACAACTGACGTTGATTGGCACCCAGCATCCGCGCATTGGCGAGCACCACGGGGCTGACTTCCTTCACGCCCTGGTAAACGTTAAAGAAGACGATGAAGAACACCAGCGTCACCCCCAGCGCCACCTTCGACCAGATACCGAGCCCGAACCACACGCCGAAGATCGGCGCGAGAATCACGCGGGGCATGGAATTGGCCGCCTTGATGTACGGGTCGAGCAACGCGCCAGCGCTCGGCGAAAGCGCCAGCCAAAGCCCCACGCCGAGTCCGAACACGGTACCGATGGCGAACGCCAGCACGGTCTCGAGCAACGTGACGCCCAGATGCAGATAAATCTCCCCGCTGGCGAACCACTGCCAGATCTGGAGCAGCACCTTCTGCGGCTCCCCAAAGAAGAACGCCGCCTTATCGGGGCTATCGAAATAGAACGCGGGCAGCAGCGTCGGGCTGGTGAGGACATACCAGACGAGAAATGCCACGACCAGCAGCAGCCATTGCCACAGGCGCAGGTGCCGCATGATGGAACGATTACGCATGACGAACGAATTCCGGGAATATCAGACGTGCGGCCGGACCGGTCATCAGACCAGCCAGTCGAACAGGCCAAAGCCGTCCGGCAAATCGAACCAGTCCATCCAATCAAGCCACCCCGGCCAGTTCAGCCAGTTCAGCGAGACCGTGAGAATGCCGGCGATTTGCCACATGACCACTCAGACCGCCTTTAACTGTTGTGCGTAGCCCTTGAGGACTTCCTCGCGAAGCACATCCCATATCTGGGCGTGCAACTCGGTGAAGCGCGGATGGTTACGAATTTCCGCCACGTCGCGCGGACGCGGCAGATCGATCCGGAACTCCCCGATCGGATGCGTACCCGGCCCTGCGGCCAGCACCACCACCCGGTCGGACAACGCAATCGCCTCATCGAGGTCGTGCGTGATGAACAGCACGGCACGGCGCTTGGCGGCCCACAGATCCAGCAACTCGTTTTCCATGAGCTGACGCGTCTGGATGTCGAGTGCCGAGAACGGTTCGTCCATCAGGATGATGTCGGGATCGAGGATCAGCGTCTGTGCCATGGCCACACGCTTGCGCATGCCGCCGGAGAGCTGATGCGGATATCGATCGCCGAAACCGCCCAGACCCACGCGCTTGAGCCATTCATGTCCGCGCGCCTTCGCTTCTTCCGGCGCGACACCGCGAAACTCCAGCCCCGCGGTCACGTTGTCGATCGCGTTGCGCCAGGGCATCAACGCTTCGGCCTGGAACATGTATCCGGCACGCGAATTGATGCCCTTGAGCGGTTCACCGAAGACCTTGATCGATCCGGAAGACGGGGTGAGCAAACCCGCGGCCACATTGAGCAACGTGGATTTGCCACACCCGGTCGGCCCGACGACCGAAACGAACTCGCCCGGCGCGATGTCGAGCGACGTGTCGGCCACGGCCGTATAACGCGTCGAACGGTCGTCGCGGGCGACGAAGGTGCACGTAATGCTGTCGAAACTCAGAGCCGGCGCAGTCATCATTTGTACTTGGCGTCGGCCTTCTTCGTGAATTCGTTCGTGAACGTCTTCGACAGATCGATCGTCTTGCCCTTGACCGTCTCGTCGAACGCCTGCAAGGTGCGCAGCGCCGTCGCCGGGCCATCCGCCGGAATCAGGCCGTCGGGCGAGATCGCCTCTTTCACTCGGCCCCAGGCATCGAGGTACAGCGCGCGGTCGCCCAGCAGATACGCTTCAGGCACCGTCTTGATAAGGTCGCCCGGTCCGGCAGTCTGCAGCCAGCGCAGCGCACGGACCATCGCATTGGTCAGCGCTTGCGTCGTATTCGGATTCTTCTGGATGAACGACTCGTTGGTGTAGAGACAACCGGCGGGCATATTGCCGCCGAACACCGAGACCGTCTCCTTGAGCGTGCGCGTATCCGAGATCACACGGATCTCCTTGTCGCGCTCCAGCATGGTGATGACCGGGTCGAGGTTGACGATGGCATCGACGTTGCCCGAGCGAATCGCGGCAAGTGCCCCGGACGACGCCCCCACGCCGACGAACGCGACCTCATTGGGCTTGATACCGCCCTTGGCCAGGACGAAGTTCGCCATGATGTTGGTCGACGACCCCGGCGCCGTCACGCCGATCTTCTTGCCACGCAGGTCGGCAATCGACTTGTAGTTCGGCATCGTCTTGTTCGACACGCCGAACACGATCTGCGGCGCGCGGCCTTGCAGCACGAATGCGCGGATGTACTGGTTCTTCGCCTGCAACAGAATCGTGTGCTCGTAAGCCCCCGACACCACATCGGCGCTGCCGCCGACCAGCGCTTGCAGCGCTTTGGAGCCACCGGCAAAGTCCGAGATTTCAACGTCGAGCCCTTCGTCCTTGAAGTAGTTCAGGCGTTCGGCAATCGTGAGCGGCAAGTAATAGAACAGGTTCTTGCCGCCGACCGCAATCGCGACCTTCGTCTTCTCAAGCTTGTTTTGCGCGAAGCCGGGGCGAATGCCTGCGCCGATCAGGCCGGTCGCGGCCAGTGCCGTGACGAATTGACGTCTTTGCATGGTGTTGTTGTCTCCGTGGTTGCAGCGTTCTTTCTTTGTGAGTTCGACGTGCTTGATGACGGGCCGCAGTCCTTGCCGCGCCCGTAGCGCTTTGCGCGTAGTGCCGTGTCAGATGACGCCGCTCTCGCGCAATGCTTTGATTTGCCCGGCATCATAACCCAGTTGCCCAAGCACTTCGTCCGTGTGTGCGCCGAGTTCCGGGCCGAGCCACTGGGTCTGCCCGGGGGTCTGCGAGAGCTTCGGCGAGATGTTTGGCAGATCGATCGGCGTGCCATCCGGGAACGTATGACGCTGGATCATCTGGCGCGCGATGAACTGCGGATCCTTGAACATGTCGGCCACGGTGTAGATGCGGCTCGCGGGCACGTCCGCACCCTGCAGCACCGCCAACGCTTCGTCGATGGGACGCGTTTGCGTCCAGCCGCCGATGGCGTCGTCGATTTCCTGCGTGCGCGGCACGCGACCGTCGTTATGCGCCAGACCCGGGTCCTCCGCCAGATCGGCGCGACCAATCGCGTGCATCAGCCGCTTGAAAATCGGATCGCTGTTACCGCCCACGACGATCATGCCGTCAGCGCACGGATAGGTGTTCGACGGCACGATGCCCGGCAGCGACGCCCCGGTGCGCTCGCGCACCATCCCGGCAACGCTGTACTCGGGCACCACGCTCTCCATCAGGTTGAAGACGGCTTCGTAAAGCGCGACGTCGACGACCTGCCCCCGCCCGCCATTCACGTTGCGGTGGTGCAGCGCCATCATCGCGCCGATCACACCATGCAGCGCGGCAATCGAGTCGCCGATGGAAATGCCGATGCGCGGCGGCGGCAATTCCGGATAGCCTGTGATATGCCGCAATCCGCCCATCGACTCGGCAATTGCGCCAAACCCCGGCCGGTCGCGATACGGGCCGGTCTGACCGTAACCGGACAGGCGCACCATCACCAGCCCGGGATTGTCGGCGGACAACTGTTCGTAGCCCAATCCGAAGCGTTCCAGTAATCCGGGGCGGAAGTTCTCGACGACGATGTCCGCCTGCGCCGCGAGCTTGCGCACGATGGCCTGACCTTCCGGCGACTTCAGGTTGATGGTCACCGACTTCTTGTTACGCGCCTGCACGGCCCACCACAGCGACGTGCCGCCTGCGTCGGGATGCAATTTGCGCCATTTGCGCAACGGATCGCCGTGCTGCGGATCTTCGATCTTGATGACCTCGGCGCCGAACTCGCCCAGCATGCGTGCCGCGAACGGACCGGCGATGAGCGTGCCGAGTTCGAGCACCTTCACGCCGGCGAGCGCGCCGAAACCGGGCATACCGAGCGGTGGCCTGGCCGCATTGGCCGATTCGGGAGTTTGACGAGACGCGTCGGAAGACTGGTTGGCGGGTGCCTCAGGCGCATGGGCGCCCTGCGGCGTAGTGGATGCGAACGGCGTAGACGACTTGGACAACGCTTGGACTCCTGAGCCTCGTCGACGGCCATCACCGTCGAGTGGGGGACGCTGCCATGACGACCGCATCCGGGCATATGGGTGGCAAATGAAGTTCGTATAGTAATTCGGCAGTCTGCGATCGGCCAATAGCCCCAAGGGCAATCCCGGACGATTCCGGACGATTCCGATGCAGTTCGTCGTCGATTCCGACGATTGCGCCAACTCAGAGGCGAATCCGAGACGAATCCGCGACGAATCCGCGGCACCTCAGAGACAACTCAGCGTCGATACGGCGGGGCATGCCAGTCGGCGGTCGATCACGTCTCGAACAGATGACGCGCGCCACGTTGCGCTGCAATATAAATGGCCTCGCCGCGATTGCGCGCCCCCAGACGTCGGTAAAGCGCCGAGACGTGCGTCTTCGCCGTGCCTTCCGAGATCACGAGCTGCTGGCAAATGGTCTTGATGGACAGTCCTCGGGAGAGCAACGCCAGAATTTCGTATTGCCGCTGGGAGATGCCCAGCAATGCAGACTCGGCCAGTTGCGTCGCCTTGTCCCCGCCCAACGGAAACACCGGCAGACGGGAAAGCGGCAGCGCCTCGCCCAAAGCCTCCTGGCGCCACAGCACCAGCAGCGCCGAGAGCGCTTCTTCCGGCACAAAGCGTCCGCCGGAGAACGCCAGGTCGAACACCGAACGAATACGCGCCACCGAGTTCGGCCACGGCAGACACGCCGTGACGCCCGCTTGTAGCCAGCGGATGATCTCATCGGGAAAACCCGCATCGCCGACGACGATGACCGGCACGGGCGGAACACACTCGGCGGCCGCCGAGCACAAGGTGTCGAGCGCGGGTGTACGCGCCACGGACTCATCGAGTACGAGCGCACGACGCGAAGGCAACTCGCGCAGCCATACCCAGTCCTGCGTCGCCACGCTATCGACGTGACGCAAGACCGGTGGCGTCGCGCTCGCTTCGGTTTGCAACGCGATCTGGAGGCCGCTCAGCCAGGCGGCAGCCTCTCCAAGGACCAGCACACGCATGATTTCCCCTGTCATTCCGGTCGGCATCCCCACGCCGCCGCCCCGCTTTCTTTTTCGAACGTACGCGCCTTTAGCGTTGTTTTTAACAGGACAAAAACCGAAGGAATCCTCCAGCCTCTGTCGCGGTTTACACATAAGGCGTCATCTTGCTTTCAAGGCAGTTTATGCGCTTAGCCCGCATGGCGGCGAATCGGTTTCGCGCGGAGCCTTATCCCTGTTGCCTCAACGCGACATTCCGCAATTTGCGTAAATTATTTACTCAAATTTCGGAAATTCCGCTATTACTTTTTTCCCTTTCTTTTCCCATCCGACGCAATAAAATACAAAAAGTCTGAGAGGACAGTCAGCGGAGGCCGGGGGGCACGCCATGTTCAAGATTTCCGTCAGCACAACGCGCCGTGCGGTGTTTTGTCTTGCCGCCGCGTGCATTGCGAGTACCGCACAGGCCGACGTCATCGGCGTGGGCGGCATCCCGGCGACAGTGAGCGACGCCTTGCTCGCCAGCACCCACGCCGCCAACGTATCGCGAAGTCTCGTCACCAGCATCGGTCACGCTGGTCCGACCAGCATTGCACCCGTCAATTCGACGGCGACCGTCGCCAACAACGTTCGTCTCTGGGACGAAGTGATTCCACCCGCCCCTTCACCCAAACCGACTCAGGCGTCGCTGCCTGCCACGGCGCAGCCGCGTACGACCATTGCCGCTTCCTCGATGCCGCAGACGACCGGCATGATGGCCACGAACCTCAAGGTCAACGCAAGCGGCCGCATGGGGTCTGCCGCCGCTCGCTGATTTCTCCTAACCGCTCAAGCCTCAGAACGTGTACGGGAAACGCACCCCGATCACGTAGTTCGGTGCGTCCGGCGACATGCCAGCGTTGACGTAACCGTTGACCGTCCAATGCTTGTTGATGGCGTAGTTGATGCCGAAGTTGAGCGACGCCGCATTGGTCGTACTGCCTGCCACCGTGGTCCACGGGCCGCCCGGAGAAGCCGTCTTCGTTGCACGCGAGATTGCCGTCGAATACGAGATCGACAGCGCCGTCTTGTCATTGAGCGCCAATGCCATCCCCGCCCCGACCTGCACGATGTCGCCAAGCTTGACCTTGGCAGGCTGCACGACGCCTTCGATCGTCGAGATGTCGTCGAACGTCTTCGCCACGTTGTACGTGTACGCCACGTTCGCGAACAACACGATCGGGTCGTAGGTGCGCAGGAACGACAGGCCAGCCGTGATCGCCCAGATGCCGTTACCCGTGGGTAACCGCGACGGCGTCGTGAGGTTGTTGTTCGTCGGATCGGGCGTACCCAGCTTGATGCCGAACGGCGACGTGCCGGTCGGTGCGGTCACGCGCAACGACGCCACGATATCGGGCCAGTTGGCGTTTTCCTTCATGAGCTGGTAGTACAACGACGCGTTCACGTCGCCGATATTCGCCGAGTTCTTGCTGATATCGCTGATAGACGACGCCGCACCGCCCACCCCGCCGGAGATGAAGTCCGAGTTGCGATACAGGTACGGCACATCGAACGCCACGCTCAACCGGTCGGTCACGCCGTAACGCGTGTTGACGTCGAACGTCCACACGTTGGCCTTGGTCTGGCCGAGGTTCAACTGACCGAGGAAGATGGCGTCGAGGGCGAGAAAGCCGCTCAGCACCAGTTGGCGCCGGTCGTAGTAGCTGTAGCTGATACCGGCATCGATGGTGAGCTTGCGGTCGAACAACGGCGCGTGCTGCGCCTGAACGACCGCTTCTTCCGCAGGCGTGCGTTGCGATTCGGTCTCGCTCTTCTGCATCTGCTGCGTCTCGCCGATAGGCGTGGCCGAGGTAGGTCCGGCAGCCCCGGCAGCGCCGCCACCGGGCGTGCCCGCAGAGCCGGCGGCCGAGCCATCGCCCGGCGAGACTTGCGCGATCTGCGCGGTATCCCACGCGGTCAGACCGCGACCGCGTTGCGCCATCTCGATATCCGTGAGGCGCTGCTTCAGAGAAGAAATTTCCCGCTGCTGCCGGTCAACCATGTCCATCAACATCTGGAGACGGTTATCCGGCGATGGGTCCGTATGCTCCTGAGCCTGGGCCGATAGCGTGAAAAGCAGTACCCCCAACGGAATAGCGGCAACGGGAAAAAAGCGGTGAGTGTTCATGATCCCCCCCGGGTGAAAAAGCGGACGGGTGTCCGCGCGCAATCCAACAAACACGTGTTGCAACAACGGTTGTCCTTGCTGCTCGACTGCGGGGTGATGCGTACGGAACACGAGACAGAGATCGAAAGCGTCAAGAGCATTGTCGATGCACCCTGCCCGGGCCCTGCCGACATCACCTTCTTGTACGCCGCGAGTGTTTTGCGGCGGCGCCCCACGTCTAGTTGTCATGGCGTCCGACAAAGATCTGCCGGACGTTGCTGCCGGCGTCGCACCGAATGCATCGACCACGACGCCGTCACTTCGCTTGCTGCGCCTTACCTTTCACTTCCGTTCACTTCAAATGCGTTCACGCGCACTCGATGCACTGAGTGCCGTCCATGCCATCAACGCCGAATGGCGACCATATTCGCCATCGCGTTCTGAATGCCGAGCTGACGTAGTCCGCCCGACGTCAGCGCACTGGTCTGCAGACTCAGTTGCATGGTGTTCATGACTTGCTGTGCATTCCCTGCCACCTGCACGACCTGCATGATCTGGTTCATGGCGCCCCCTGCGCCGCCGGCAATGCTTTGTCCAAGATTGCCGTTCGGGGTGTTGAGCGAGAGCTGCATACCGGCCGAACTGATCGCCACGCTCGCGCTCAGGTTGCCGACCGTGGTGCTGGAGTTACTCGTCGACTTGTTGCTGATGGGTACCAGCAGCGCGAGCGACACGCCCGGACCGTACTGGATGATGGCCTTGTTCAGCGCGTTGTTGGCATCGCCCGCAACCTGCGTAATCTGTGCGACGCCGTTGACCAGTGCATTGGCGGTGCCGGTCACCGCTTGCGTGGTCGGTGCGACGGCATTCACGACGCCCGGGATGACGACCGTCGACGAGCCGGTCTGCACCTGCCCCTGGTTCACGCCAAGCACGCCGGTGGCGAGCAGGCTCGCGCCGGTGGGCATCTGCCACTGCGACTGCATCACGAGCTGAAAGCCCGAGATCATGTTCTGTTGTGCGTACTTGCCGGTCGCGTGCGAAAGCACTTCATCGCTCACAGGCGTCCAGCCCTCGGGCACCACGTTGGACGCGAACGCCGGCACGGCGCTTGCAAACAACGGGATGGCCAGCATCGGGACGTATCGATTCATGATGGTCTGATCTCAAAACAGGTCCGCCCGGATGATGCCGAAGTCCACCATCGGGGTCGGTGACGTCCCGGTCGCCAGCGCGCCATCGCGCAACTTGGCAGCCAGGGATTCGTTTCCTTTGAGCAGCGGTGAATCCTCCAGGAACGGCTTGCCGATGACCGCCAGCACCAAGCCATTCCACTGCTTGGCAAAATCGGCCTGCTCGATAATGCGGTTGCCCAGCGCCGGATCGGACACGAACACACGTCCGTCCTTCGCTGCCTTGATGACCACAAAGTGCTGATAGCCGTTGACATCGATGAGCGCGATGACCGGGATCTTCAGGTCGTACAGCGCACCGACATCCACTTTGAAGCCGCGCCCCTCGAGCCCTAACGTCTCGACGAATTTCTTCATGTCGAGCATCGAGAAGCCGTTCTTGATGACGGTGTCCGGGTTGGAGAACGCCATCATTCGCTGAATCATTTCGGTCTCGGGAATGTTGATCCCGTAGCCATAACGCAGCAGCGTTGCCAGTGCTGCGGAACCACAACTGAAGTCGTACTCCTGCTGGACCAGATTCACGTAGTGCATCGATTTGAACGAGCGCATCTTCTTGACCGCCGGTACACCGGTCGAAGACTCCAGGCTCACCGATGCATACTGCGCGTGCCCGGCCACGCTTGCGCACGCCAGAGCGCAAACAGTAGCGATCCGTACTACGGCACGACGCGCATCATTCATGACACACCTCATGAAAAAACCGGTCCGGGAAGACGCCCGGACCGGTTAGCTACATCACTTGATTGCCGAGATCGACAGGCTGTTGGCCTGAACGTTGCCGATACCGGCTGCCACGTTCACACCCACGTTGCCCGTTGCCATCTTCAGAGCACCGGCGCCGAGCGAGGCATTGGCGACGAAGTCACCCGAAGCCTTCATGCTGGCCGACTGGTCGGTTTGAGCCGTTGCATTGGCTGCACCGCCCTTGTACCAGCCGCTCGACTGCGACACTGCCGCCGCCATGCTGTTGCCCTGCACGTTGCCGATACCCGAAGCCACGTTCACGCCGACGTTGCCGCTGGCGTTGGCAAGTGCGCCGTCACCCACGCTGGCGTTGACGAGGAACTGCGAGAGGCTGGCCGACCCCTTCGACGACTGGTTCGCAAACACCTGAGCCGAGGCATACACCGGCTGAGCATTGAGCGAAGCGATCGCGACGTTGTTGGCCTGAGCGTTGTCGGCACCTGCTGCCACGTTCACACCGACGTTGCCGTTGGCGTTAGCCAATGCGCCGCTGCCGAGCGTTGCGCCCATCGTCTGGTACTGCGCCGTGTTGACGTGATACGTGATCGCGCCCTTCGCCCAGGTGGTCGACTTCGTGAACGTATTGGTGAAGCCCCACAATGCCGCTGCCGCGACGGAATCGCTCTCGACAGAGCTGCTGCCGTGGTTCACGACTGCGTGGAAAGCCGCATCGAAGCTCTTCTGCGTGTTCAGGAAGCCCGCTGCGAGGAACCCGGCGGCCTGTTGCGACTGCTGACCGTAGGCATAACCGCCCCAGGCAGAGGCCTGACCTGCACCGAAGTTGCCAGCCAGGTAGCCGCCGTAGAGCGCGAGGCCACCAGGAATCGGAATCACGCCACCACCGATGATGCCTCCGCCGCCGGCGATGTTCGAGTATTGATACCCGCCACCCGCAACGAAGCCACCCGAGCCGGAGCTCGACTGTCCGGCAACATAGGCTGCGCCGGCCTGGAAGGCCTGACTCGTGTTCAGATGGCCGTTAGCCGACGCGTTCACCCAAGACGTGGTGTTGTCGAAGTGCGTTTCCGTCTTGCCAGCCAGAAGGTATGCGCTGCCCTGATTCGAAACCGTGGTGGTCTTCGAATCGACGCCGTACGTCACCTTGCCGGTGGCATAGCTGCCAAGCAGCGGTCCCTTCAGGTTGACGTGGTGCACGTCGACGCTCTGGTTGCTTTGCACGACGGCGTTGCCGGTGTTGTCCACCGTGACGCAGCCGCGAATACCGACCAGACCGAAAATGCCGACCAGGTTCAGAACGTTGGTCTCGTTGCCGATGAACGAGAAGCTATATTGCTGGTGATTGGGGGAAGCCATGGCGGTTCCCGTTGCTACCAGCAGTGCAGCCGCTGCAATTGCTTTCGTTTTCATGACCATCTCCTTGACGAGAGAGTTACCCAGTTAAAAAGATGTGCCCGCCGGGGGACGGAGCACAAAAACATTTGCGGTTACATTGCCTATCCCAGCCGACTGGTTCACTTGCAACACACCGCTCACCCCGCGGAAGGCGTCACCGGAAATGGACGCCGTGCGGAACTGATCGTTGAGGTTGTTGTGGCCAGTCGGGCCACCCTTGGAGATCGCAGCGGATAGTGCCGTATCCGATACGCTCGCCACTCCAGACGCATCGCCAGTCACAATGACGGTCGCGTTGCGTTGAAGATTGCCGGCACCGCTCGCCTGGTTGACTTGCGTCACCCCCGAGGTGCCTGAAAATGCATTGCCCTGAATTGCGGCGCTGGCAGCGCCCGTCGTCGTCGTGACGAGTGCCTGTTGATTCGTGCTCGACGTGCCGACCGTCAGCCCGCCGCCGTTGGAAAGCACGGTGCTGTTTGCCTGCACGTTATTCACACCCGCCGCCTGATTCACCCCGAGCGCGCCGGCCACACCGACCGCAGCGCCGTTCTCGATGGTGGCGTGCGTGCCGAGAAGCTCACCGTTCGTGATCCAGATGTCCTGTGCCTGCGACATGCCGCTCGCGAACGTCAGCGCCGCAGCGGCAGCCAGCGAGAGGGCGTGCGAAATACCCCTGGGGTTGCGATGTGCGCTCATTTCGCGGCTCCTGCTGCACCCAGCGTCGAGAGCGGCGCCAGCGCCGAATTGATGACCGACGGGACGAGCGTGCCGATGCTGCCGATACCGCCGCCGGCTGATCCCGCCGCGAAACCGCCGCCGACACCGTTGCTGGTGTTCAAGCCATTGCCGCCACGGGCGTTGCCCACGAGCACACCCATCACCGGGTCCATCCCCGAGCGCACGGCGCCCGTAACGAGCCCTGCGGAGGCATGCGCCGTCAGTTCGTTATCCGTCACCGCCGTCACCGCGCCCATCGCCGTGTTGAACGGCCCCGCGGGGAACGCCGGAACGGCGAGACCGATGGGGTTTTCTTCGCGCGGCAGGCCGCGATAGGCAATCCGCGGGCCGATGTTGCGCTCGATCACGATGTCGCCCGGGGTCGCCGGTTCGGCCTTGGCCTGACCCGGGAGTACGGCCGGTGCGGGCGCCACGAGCAACGTGGCGAACACAGCGGGCGAGAATGAGAGTTGGGTCATGTCGATCACCGCGTGGTGTAGGTCACACGCGTCACCTGGACATTGCCCACGCCGTTCGACAGTTGCTGCGGACGCGGCGTCGGCGTGATACCACCGGGCAGTTCGTCCCACAACGTCACACCATTGGCGAGTGCCATGCCGGGCGACTTGACCATCGCGGCGCCCTGCAAATTGCGGCCGCGCTGGCTTCCGAGTTGTTCGTCGTCGATACGGGCGGCAGCGAGCGGCATGCCCGAGGCGCCCACGGTCCGACTGTCGTCGTTGCCCGCCACTGCGGGTGCTTGCTCCGGCACCACAGCGTCGGCGACCGGGGCCGCGACGGCGACATCCGCATCGGAGATCGAGGCGGTGGGCAGCGACGTCGTCATAAACGATGCCGGCACCATCGAGCCGGTGAGCATTGCCAACTGCATGAGCGGCGAGCGGGAGATGTTGTCCTGCGCTTGCGCCGGTGCAGCACACAGTCCGAGCGCCACAACGATGGCCGCACTCAGTGCGCCTGCACCGTGTCGTACGCGGTACTGCATTTCGGTGGTGAGAATTCGCATCGCTGTGTCCTCCTTGCCCGGACCAACAAAGCGACTTCCGTGCCACCCGGTTTAAGTGTTTGAAAACATTGACGTTAAATTTTCAGTCTCGCTGGCACGCCGGGACGAGTGGCCGAAAACGTTTCAGCATTGATACGTGGGGGCGTTCAGGCACCGCTTGTCACACCATCGGCGCACAACCCAAACATTCCGAACTACGAACGATATCGGCGCGAGCAGCGACGCATGCCGAAAACGCCCTGTTCACAAGGGTCTCGCGTGACAGAATTGCGGCAGATTGTTAGGGCCGGAACGAAACGACACAGGTCCGTCACAGTCGCGCGATTTTTTCGAAGCCGCGTTTTTCCCCCCGGATGTTTCATCTTTGATGTGTGTTCGGGACAACCCTCGCACGCGATATTTCGAAACTTGAGGTAACGCAAAGCGTATGAAACGGCAGCGTCGAGAGACACCATGGGAATGCCCGGAATCGCCCGTCGTTATTGGCGATGGCAGCAGTCGCAAAATGCGACGGCGGGGCAAAACGGGAGGGGGAAATTGCGTTTGATGCGCGATGTTTTCACGCCATACGGACGCATCGGTCGGCGCATCTCGCAGACCCTTGCACGGCGCGTCGAGCGCACGATATTCAGGAGCCCAAAAAGAAACGACCGCCCTGCTCATCGCAGGACGGTCGCTCTCTCTTCGCCAGAAGATATCAGGCCGGCACGCCCGATTCGTCGCCGCGCAATCCGTACCGGCACATGAGGCGGTACAGCGTAATGCGCGAGATTCCCAGCTCTGCAGCCACATCCGTCAGTCGGTGACAATGGCGCAGCAACGCTTGCTCGATGGCCGTTCGTTCGGCCTCCGCGCGAATTTCCTCCAGCGTGCGCACCAGCGTCGGCACCCACGGCAGAAGGTCGAGATCCTTAGCCGAAATCATGCGGCTATCGGCCATCACGATGGCCCGGCGAACGCGGTTGATCAACTCGCGCACGTTGCCCGGCCAGTGATATTCGTACATCGCTTGCACCGCGCATTGCGTGAAGCCGCGAATCTTGCGATGGTTGTCGCCTTTGAAACGCTGGAGCACGTGATGGGCAAGAATCTCAATGTCCTGCCCGCGCGCGCGCAGCGGCGGCTCATCCACGCGCAACACGCACAGACGATGGAACAGGTCCATGCGGAAGCGCCCTTCTTTCACGGCCGTCTCGAGATCGACGTGCGTCGCGGAAATGATGCGCACATTGACCGGAATGACTTCGTGCCCGCCCAGACGCTCGATCGCGCCCTGCTGCAGGAAACGCAGCAGGCTCGCCTGACTCTCGATGGGCAGATCGCCGATTTCGTCGAGGAACAGCGTGCCGCCGTTGGCGGACTCGACACGCCCGACTTTACGCGCGTTGGCGCCGGTAAAGGCCCCCCGCTCGTAGCCAAATAGTTCGGACTGCATCAGGTGCGGTGGAATCGCGCCACAGTTGATCGCAACAAATGGCCCCTTCGCGCGCAACGAGCGCTCGTGGATCGCCACTGCACTCAGTTCCTTGCCCGTGCCCGACTCGCCCGAGATGAAGACCGGGGCATCGGTGTTGGCCACTTTGCGAATGGTGCGAAAGAGTTGCTGCATCGCTTCGCATGTGCCGACCATTTCCTGATCGCCACCGACTTGCGGCGTGATGATCGGCACTTCACACAGCGACGCCATGCCCCAGGCATGCCCGATCGAATGCGCGAGCTGGTCGTTCGTGCAAGGCACGTTGACGTAGTCGAAGCAATAGTCGCGAATGAGGCGACGGATCGACGTCGTCGAAAGTTGTTCGGGATTTGTCGCGGCAACCCAGCCGACCGTGGCCGGTTGCATGCAGGACTCGAACGCGCCCATCTCGCGGTCGCTATAACCGCTCGCCAGGTCGATGAGTGCTGCGCTGGTGACCCCCGGATTGAGAATGCGACCGACGTCGCTGGCGCTCTTGGCCGGCACGACTTGCCAGCCTTGCTCTCCCAAAAACGACAGCAAACCGTCGTTGTGCTTTCGGGAAGCGTAAATCAGGGTGCGCCCGGTATCGTTAGCCATACCTTAACTCCCTGCCTAAGCAGTGCCTGCGCGCAAATTATTGGGTCTCAGACCGGTATATGCACAACAGGTTATACGGCCCCACGCCGCCCGGGAGTTATGGTGTTCCCCGTGTTGTTGGGTCCCCAAGTCGGCAGATTCAGTCTAGGGGACGGGGGTAGGCCCAGATATAGCGAATACAGCTAATCCGATTGGATGAGAGTACGAGTACCTACGCGCAAAGGCGCATGGCGTCACGTCCGCGTCATGCTCAGAGCGTATGCCTGTCGAGGACCGCGCGGGCGATTGTGCCTGCGTCCACATACTCCAGTTCGCCCCCGACCGGCACGCCTCGCGCGAGCCGACTGACACGCAAACCGCGCGCCTTGAGCGTCTGTCCGATGTAATGGGCCGTGGCTTCGCCCTCGTTGGTGAAGTTGGTGGCGAGCACCACTTCCTTGACCACGCCGTCGGTGGCGCGGCGAATCAGTTGCTCGAAATGGATCTCGCCCGGCCCCACGCCGTCGAGCGGCGACAGATGGCCCATCAGGACGAAATACAGACCCTTGAAGGTCATCGTCTGCTCAAGCATGTTCTGATCGGCGGGCGTTTCCACCACGCAGAGCAGGCTCGTGTCGCGCTCGGGATCGAGGCACGTCTCGCAGATTTCCACTTCGGTAAAGGTATTGCAGCGCGCGCAATGGCGGATCTGCTCGGAGGCATGCACCAGCGCCTCGCCCAAACGCACCGCGCCTTTGCGGTCACGTTGCAGCAGATGGTAGGCGATACGTTGGGCGGACTTCGGGCCGACACCCGGCAACGCGCGCAAGGCGTCGACGAGTTCCTGCAGGCTCGAGAGCTGGAGCTGGGGCATGCGTCGTCTTTCTATGGAAGCTGACAGGCGAGACTCAGAACGGCATCTTGAAGCCCGGCGGCAGCGGCAGACCGGCGGTGAGACCGCCCATCTTTTCCTGCGCGGTGGCTTCGGCCTTGCGCACGGCGTCGTTGAACGCGGCGGCCACGAGATCTTCCAGCATGTCCTTGTCGTCGGCCAGCAGGCTCGGATCGATGGTCACGCGACGCACATCGTTCTTGCAGGTCATCACGACCTTCACGAGCCCCGCCCCCGACTGACCTTCGACTTCGATCTGAGCCAGTTGCTCCTGCGCCTTCTTCATGTTTTCCTGCATTTGCTGAGCCTGTTTCATCAGACCCGCGATGTTTCCTTTCAGCATCTTGACTCCTGAATAAATCGTGTGGGGTGCCGGGTGGGTGCTTTGCACGCAGCGCGTTCGGGGCCCGTCCTGATGAGGGGAACATACCAAACGCGCGTTTAGGACGAAGGATTCGAAAAACCGTCGTCCTTTTGCGAAAGCGAACTTGCTTATTGTACCGGGCGAATGCTTCCCGGAAGGATCTGGGCGTCGAATTCCTCGATCAGCTCGCGCATGAGCGGATCGTCGGCAATCGCCTGTTCGGCCGCCCGCTGCCGCGCCGCGGCGGCTTGCGCCGCCAGCGAAGCGGCAGTGGTCCCGACCTGTCCCAGTTCGACGTGCAGTTGCACGTCGCCACCGAAGTGCTCCGAAAGCACCTGACGTAGTTTGTCGGTGGTCGCCGCATCCGCCAGTTGGCGCAGCGGCACGCGTAGGTGCAAGGCGCGTCCCGCCACTTCCGTCAGTTCGCTCTGGAAGGCCAATTGCTGTGCGAGACCCCGTGCCGGGATTTCCGCGGCCAGTGCCGGCCACTCACCCTTAAAGACCGGGGCGACGCCGTCGGCTTCGCGATAGACGCAGGCGCGCGGTGCCGCCGCCGGGGTGGGTGCAGCAGCTGACGCCCCCGCAGATGCCGCAGGCTCGGGCTCCGGATCGGCACCGGCCGGGGCTTCGTCCGACGCCCTCGCCGTACCAGCGCGATTGGCGTTGGTCGCACCGCCGGTGCGCCCTGCCGTACCCTTACGTCCCGCGTTCAGCGCAGCGAGTGCGGCACGGGCAGGCGACATCGGCGCACCGTCGGTCGGTGCACTGCTGCGTGCGGCCGGTGCGCGGCGCGCTTCCGGCTGTGCTGCCGGTGCCGCCGATCCGGCAGCAGGTGCGGACGGCGCGGCCGATGCGCGCGGTGCCGGCTCGCCCCCCATCGGGGCACGCGAAGGGGCTGGCGCGGCCGACGCGGTGGCAGGCATCGCCCGCGCCGCGCCTGCGGCCTGTGGCGTCGGCGGCTCGGCGAGCGTGCCGCCCGCGAGCAGCGGCGTGAACGCCGCCATGCGCAACAGCGCCATCGAGAAACCGGTGTATTCATCGGGCGCCAGACCGAGTTCGCCTCGCGCACGCGTGGCGATCTGGTAATAGAGCTGAACCGCCTCGGGCGACAGCGCTTCGGCCAGACGTCGCACGTCTGCCGCTTCGGGCCAGTCGTCGGACACGGCCTGCGGCGCATATTGCGCCAATGCGATCTTGTGGAGCAGGCTGCCGAGATCCTGCAGCCCTGACGCGAACGAGAAACTGCGCTCGGCCATTTCGTCGGCAATCGCAAGCAGATCGGTACGCGACTCGTCTTTGAGCGCGTCGAGCAAACGCACCAGCACGCTCTGATCGATTGCGCCGAGCATGCCGCGCACGGCCGTCTCGGTGAGCGGTCCGGCAGCGTAGGCGATGGCCTGATCGGTGAGCGACAACGCGTCGCGCATGCTGCCGCCCGCCGCCTTGGCGAGCAGGCGCAATGCCTGAGGTTCGTTCTCGATCCCTTCTTCGCCGAGGATGTTCGTGAGGTGCGACACGATATGGCCTGCCGGCATCTGCTTCAGATTGAATTGCAGACAGCGGGACAGCACGGTGACCGGAATCTTCTGCGGATCGGTCGTCGCGAGAATGAATTTGACGTGCGCGGGCGGCTCTTCGAGCGTTTTGAGCATCGCGTTGAAGGCGTGCCCGGTGAGCATGTGCACTTCGTCGATCATGTAGACCTTAAAGCGCGCGTCCGCCGGTGCGTAGACCGCCTTTTCGAGCAGCGACGTCATTTCGTCGACGCCACGGTTCGAGGCCGCGTCCATTTCGACGTAATCGACGAAGCGCCCTTCGTCGATGGCCTTGCACGCCTTACAGACGCCGCAAGGTTCCGCCGTGATCCCCGTCTCGCAATTGAGCGCCTTGGCCAGAATGCGCGAAAGCGTCGTCTTGCCGACGCCGCGCGTGCCGGTAAACAGATAGGCGTGGTGCAGGCGCTGTTGCTCGAGCGCGTGCGTCAACGCACGCACGACATGCTCCTGGCCCACCAGGGTCGAGAAGCCTTTGGGGCGCCATTTGCGCGCGAGTACTTGATAGGTCATGCCAAATTGTAACAGTTCGGCGTTGGGCTTCCGCACCGATGTCAACGCCCGATCGGACGTCGTTCGGGCCGATTTTCCTGCCAGATTCGACAGGCTATCGGTGCGATAGAAAAAAATGTTGGGCGATTCTACCAAGCCCGTCGAGACCACGCGAGACGCGGGACACGACGAGCGTCGTCATCACAACCGATATGGCAAAGCCGACGACGAACGTATCCCGTCCATCGACAATGAGGCAACGCGACGAGGCTTCAAGGGAAATCGTGAGTGCGCAGAACGCGCGAGGAACATCGATAAAACAAGGAGGTAGGTGACGAGCCTGACCCTCGGCACTGGTAGAAAACGGCTGTGGCTGCTTCGTTCCCGACCTGACCAGATTGGCCGCGCCACCATGCGAGGAGGCCCGTCAGGGAGAGATTCTATCAGAGTCGACGCGTCAACAGAAGCCCGACGCGCAAGAAAGTGGGACGGCAAGCGCTCGCGGGCGCGTCGCCGCGCGTGGGAGCAGCGCGCGCAAGCGTTGGCAATTTCCGCTAAGATGAGCACAAACTGCATTGGCGAACGCTATTGAAGCCCGCGATTGCAGCCTCCATATGGAGAATGCACGCCCGCGAAAGCTGGGTGACATCTCCAGCGTCGGTGAAAACAAGCGGCGTATGGCGCCATTTTCATCGGACGTTTCCGAATAGTCAGACGAGGCAACAATTCTCATGAGCGAAACTATCAAGCACATCACCGACGCCAGCTTCGACGCGGACGTTTTGAAATCCGACAAGCCGGTGCTGCTCGACTTCTGGGCAGAATGGTGCGGCCCCTGCAAGATGATCGCCCCGATCCTCGACGAAGTGTCGAAGGAATACGGCGACAAGGTGCAGATCGCCAAGATCAACGTGGACGAGCACCAGGGCGTGCCGGCCAAGTTCGGCATTCGCGGCATCCCGACGCTGATTCTGTTCAAGAACGGCGCTGTCGCCGCCCAAAAGGTCGGCGCCCTGTCGAAGTCGCAACTGACCTCGTTCCTCGACGGCAATCTGTAAAACGTCGACGGCAAGTGCCGGGGCCTTTGTCGCCGCAGTACGACACCCCGGCACGGGCCAAGCGGCACAGTGCTTGCGCCTGACGCTGCTTGCTATATAATCCGCCCAAAAGCACCCCAAAGTTCTTCGAGCGTTCGCTCACTTTTCCCTGATCATCCACTTGTCGTCCAGCGGACGGCACCTCCGTATGCATTTATCCGAACTAAAGTCCCAGCACGTCTCCGAGCTGCTAGAAATGGCGAACGGTCTCGAAATCGAGAACGCCAACCGCCTTCGCAAGCAGGAGCTGATGTTCGCCATTCTTAAGAAGCGCGCAAAGTCCGGCGAAACCATCTTTGGCGACGGTACGCTCGAAGTGCTGCCGGACGGCTTCGGTTTCCTGCGCTCGCCCGAGACGTCGTATCTGGCCAGCACGGACGACATCTATATCAGCCCGTCGCAGATCCGCCGCTTCAACCTGCATACCGGCGACACGATCGAAGGGGAAGTGCGTACGCCGAAAGACGGCGAACGTTATTTCGCGCTGGTGAAGGTCGACAAAGTCAACGGCCACCCGCCCGAGGCCTCGAAACATAAGATCATGTTCGAGAACCTCACGCCGCTGCACCCGAACAAGCCGCTGCTGCTCGAGCGCGACATTCGCGGCGAAGAGAACGTGACGGGCCGCATCATCGACATGATCGCCCCGATCGGCAAGGGCCAGCGCGGTCTGCTGGTCGCTTCGCCGAAGTCCGGTAAGACCGTGATGCTCCAGCACATCGCCCACGCGATCACGGCCAACCATCCGGAAGCCAAGCTCTTCGTGCTGCTCATCGACGAGCGCCCGGAAGAAGTGACGGAAATGCAGCGTTCGGTGCGCGGCGAAGTGATCGCGTCGACGTTCGACGAACCGGCCACGCGTCACGTTCAGGTTGCGGAAATGGTCATCGAGAAGGCCAAGCGCCTGATCGAAATGAAAGAAGACGTGGTGATTCTGCTGGACTCGATCACGCGTCTGGCCCGCGCCTACAACACCGTGATCCCGGCATCGGGCAAGGTGCTGACCGGCGGTGTGGACGCCAACGCGCTGCAACGCCCGAAGCGCTTCTTCGGTGCTGCGCGTAACGTCGAAGAAGGTGGCTCGCTCACGATCATCGCCACGGCGCTGATCGAAACCGGCAGCCGCATGGACGACGTGATCTACGAAGAATTCAAGGGCACCGGCAACATGGAAGTGCACCTTGAGCGTCGCCTGGCGGAAAAGCGTGTCTATCCGTCGATCAACCTGAACAAGTCGGGTACGCGTCGCGAAGAGCTGCTGATCAAGCCGGAAATCCTGCAAAAGATCTGGGTGCTGCGCAAGCTCATCTACGATATGGACGAAGCCGAAGCCATGGAATTCCTGCTTGGCAAGATCAAGCAGACGAAGAACAACGCCGAGTTCTTCGACCTGATGCGCCGCGGCGGCTGATCGTTACGATCCCACGCCAGCGCATCACGAAAAAAGCCGCGACACGCCGTCGCGGCTTTTTCATTGCACCGCTGCGGCGCGTGCCCCCCCTGCCCCCGACCACCCCGCCGTGCCGCCCACGCATTACATCGCGCTGCGACGATGCTGGCTGTCACGATGCCTGTTATATGATGGGACGATACCGTGCGCTTGCCGCCGGTACGCCTTCCCCCAAAGCGGTTCCCGAAGGAGAAATTGGAATGTCCGAGAAAGACGAATTGATGGCGGAAGCCTTCGCCCACCTGGAAGCCGGAGATCCCGAAACGGCCCTGGAGATCGGCAAACGGCTTGAGTCGATGCAGTACTCGGGCGCCTATGAGGTGCAGGCAATGGCCTACGCCGACATGGACGAAATGGAACAGGCAGTGACGGTCCTCGAAGCCGGTGTCGCCCACGCACCCGGCGTCTGGCTGCTCTGGCAGTTGCTCGGCAACTATCGCTCCGATCTCGGACGCTTCCCCGCCGCCATCGAAGCCTACGAGGCCGCAGGCAATTGCGCGCCGGATGAGGACCTCGTCATCGTCGACTTCAATCACGCCAACGCCCTCACCCGCCAGGGCGATTTCGCAGCCGCACAAACACGCCTCGACCGCACGCTCGAAAGCCCGCATCTCGCCCAGACTGGACGCGCCTTCATCGAGAACGCCATCGCACTGCGCATGCACCTGCTCAACGCACAGGGCGAACCGAAGGCGGCCATCGCCACTTACGAAGCGCTGCGCACGCAGGAACACGACGAAGAAGGCAGCAACGTCTCGATGGCCGACGTACTGGCCGAGCTTTCGCACGCCTACAAGCAATCGGGCGATCGCGACAAGGCACTCGCGACCGCCCTGGAAGCCGTGCAACGCTACAAATGGAGCGATGCCGCCCTGTGGGCCCTGCGCGCCGCCCGCAATGAACAGTCGGACACCGCCCGCGCGATGCATCTGATCGTGGAAGGCCAATGGTACGAGCCGCTGGAAGACGAAGATCCGGATGGCCCCGCCCCGGAGTTCGTGACCACTTACGACGTCGTGGCGGACGACGAAGCCGAGGCGCTGCGTCTGATCGCCGAATGCGAACCGCCGCAGGTGCGCGAATCGCTTCGTATTGCCGAGACGCACCCCATCGAGACCGATGACGACGAGGATGCCGAAGCCGCATCGTCGACGGCCTACAAGGGTGTCTACGCCACGGGCGATTACCACATGTACCAGCCGGGCGAAGAAGGCGATCTGCTGGAAGAGTGAACTGGCATGGCGTCGTCGGGCATCGCACGATCGACGTCATGAGCGAGCAACGCCTCAAACGAAAACGGGCGCCGGACTCTCTCCGGCGCCCGTTTTTTCAGGACGTCATGACCTCACGACGCCCTTCCCATCACCGCATCACTTGTAGCCCGCACGATCGAGAATGCGCTGGGCTTCCGGCAGATTTTTGGCGATCGTGCCGATGGGCACGTCTTCCGCCTTGAACTCGCCGAGGGCGGCGAGCGCCGCGTTGTCGACCTTCGTCGTCGGCACGGCCGGCCACTCGTTGTTGCCGTTGGCGAAGTATTGCTGCGCTTCGTCGCTCGCCAGATATTCGAGGAACTTGACGGCATTCGCGTGGTTCGGCGCGTGCTTGGCAATGCCCGCCCCCGCCACGTTCACATGCGTGCCCTTGCCCGCCTGATCCGGCCAGATGAAACCGACCTTCGACATGAGCGCCTTGTCTTCCGGCTTATCCGAGCGCGCCATGCGCACGTAGTAATAGGAGTTGGCAAGCGCTACGCCGCACTCGCCCGTCGCCACGGCCTTGATCTGATCGGTGTCGCCACCGCGCGGCGCACGAGCGAAGTTTGCCACCATGCCTTCCGCCCACTTCTGGGTCGCCTGCGCACCTTCACGTGCGACCAGCGCGCCCACCAGCGAGAGCATGTACGGGTGCGATCCCGAGCGCGTGCAGACCTGCCCCTTGTGCGACGGATCGACCAGCGACGCGTACGTCTGCACCGTCTTCGGATCGACCTTGTCCTTGTTGTAGACGATAACGCGCGCACGCGTGGAGAAGCCGTACCAATCCGTGCCCGCCTTCGAACTCGCAGCGTGCAGCTTGGCCGGAATACGCGCGTCGAGCGTGGCCGACTTGGTCGGCTGGAACAGACCGGCTTCGTCCGCTTTCGCCAGACGCGCCGCGTCGACCATGAGGATGACGTCTGCCGGGCTCTTCGCCCCTTCGTTCTTCAGACGCTCCAGCAGCGCTGCGTCGTCTGCCTCGATGCGATTGATCTTGATGCCGGTCTGCTTGGTGAACGTGCCATAAAGCTGCTCGTCGGTCTGGTAGTGACGTGCCGAGTACAGATTCAGCACGCCATGAGTGTCCGCTTGCGCGCCGAATGCTGCGGACATTGCGGTGCCGAGCACCGTCAGTCGCGCCAGTTTGCCGATCGTCTTCGCCTTCATGGGCTATTCCCCTCGCAGTCATGGTTTTACAGAGAGGAACAGGATAATGAAAAATCCTTACCAACGCAAACGATTCCCATTCGCATTGATTCACATATTCACTATCGGGGACGGGAAAATCGCGGGGAGAGGAGAGATGCCGAACGGCGACGAGAGGTGGCGCGGAACCACGCAGGTAACGGCAGATAGGACGGAGCACTTCGTCAAAGGTTCCGCATCAGGTCACCTTCCATTGATGACACCCTCGAAAAGTGAACCGATCGGTGTCCTCGACGCTCCAATCGCCGTAAAATTGCGCGTCGACGCACCGGCCGCCCCATCACAACGATTCAAGGTGCCGTGCGCGTCTGTCCTGCCCTGCCGGAGTTTCCCCTTGTTGTCGTCGATCTCTATTTTGCGTCGCGCTGCGAAGTCCGCAGCCGCCGATGCCCCCGTTGTGTCCGTGCCCGCCCCCGCGTCTGCCCGCCAGATCAGTGGCTCACGCAGGCCAAGTCCCGCACGAACCGCGCGCACCTCCTTCGCCGCGCTCGCCGTGGCCGCCCTGATTGCCGGGTGTGCCAGCGCACCGCCGACCGTTTCGCAAGACACGTCCTCCCCGGCGCCGACCACGACGGTCCCGCCGGTCGCTCAGACGCCGACGATACCCGTCACGCCCATGACCCCGCCCAAGGTCATCCGTCCGCTCAAGATCGGTCTGGCGCTCGGTGGCGGGGCCGCACGCGGCTTCGCACACGTCGGTGTCATCAAGGCACTCGAAGCCCGCGGGATTCATGCCGATATCGTGGTCGGCACCAGTGCCGGGAGCGTCGTGGGGGCGATGTACGCCTCGGGCCTGAACGGCTTTCAGCTGAACCGTCTGGCATCGACGATGGACGAGGCCTCGATCAGCGACTGGACGATGCCGTTCCGCTCGCGCGGCATGTTGCGCGGCGAGGCGCTCCAGTCGTACGTCAACAAGGTGCTCAAGGACCGCACGATCGAGCAGATGCCGCGCCAGTTGGGCATCGTCGCCACGGATTTGCAGAGCGGCGCGCCGATTCTGTTCCGTCGCGGCAACACCGGGCAAGCGGTGCGTGCGTCGAGCAGCGTGCCGGGCGTATTCGAGCCGGTGCATATCGGCAACCGCGATTACGTCGACGGCGGGCTCGTTGCGCCGGTACCGGCGGAGTATGCGCGTCAGATGGGGGCGGACTTTGTCATTGCCGTCGACATCTCGGCCAATCCGACGGCGCAGGCCACGCAAGGCCAGTTCGACATCCTGACGCAGACGTTTACGATCATGGGACAGTCGACCAAGCAATACGAGTTGGAGAAGAATGCGGACGTCGTCATTCGTCCGTCGCTGGCGAAGATGGCGGCTTCGGACTTCCAGGGGCGCAACCGGGCGATTCTGGCGGGCGAGGAAGCCGTCGCCAGGATGTGGCCGGAGATCCAGCGCAAACTGGCCGACGCCCAGTCGGAAGCGCCTAAAGGCATGCCGCAGGCCTTACGCTAAGCACGATGCGCCGCCCGTCGGTCGGATCGGCGGCGCGCGCCACCCGCACGGCGAAACGTCGCCTCCTGAAGGCATATGACGCCCGGCGCAACGCGCCCGCTGCTCGCGCCCAATAAAAAATGCCGCCCTATGGGCGGCATTTTCAGTTGCGTCGAACCCCGCGCTGTTCGCGGGAATCGACGACTTACATCGGGTGGTCGTTCTTGAAGAGCTGCTCGACGCGCGTGAGTTCGGCGCTGGCCTTGAGCGTCTCGACACGGCGAGCGCCGTTGTAGCGGGCCGACCAGTACGATTCGCGCAGGTCTTCCACGCGGATCTTGCCGCCCGTTGCCGGGGCGTGCACGAACTTGTCGCCGCCAATATAGATACCGACGTGAGAGAAGCTGCGACGCATGGTGTTGAAGAACACCAGATCGCCCGGCTTCAAATCGGTCTTGGCAATGCGCTCGCCCACCTGGCTCATTTCTTCCGAGCGGCGCGGCAGCATGAAATTGAGCGTGTCCTGGAACACATAGCGCACGAAGCCGCTGCAATCCAGACCGCTGTCCGGCGTGTTGCCACCGTACTTGTAACGAACGCCGATGTAGTTCAGCGCGCCAAGCACGACGTCCGACGCCTTGTCCGTCACATTCGACAGCAGCTTCTGCGCACGTTGCACACGCGACTCTTCGACGACCGGCTGAGCAGCGTCGGTGGGCACGGTGGTAACGTTTGCGGTGTTCGGGGAAGCGTTGCTGGCTTGAATGGCCGCTGCGGCAGCGCGGGCTGCGGCGGTCGGGCCATTGTTGTAGTCGTCAGCCTTCGCCGTCAACGAGGCGGTGACGAGGCCAGCGGCAGTGAACGCGAGAAGGAGTGTCTTGCGGGTGCGCGGAGGTTTCGTCTGCATTGGTTGCCGGGTTGGTTGAGTCGGATGGCCGATAAGTAGCTCGTCAGTTGCAACAGAATGCTGCTGTGTTGAAAACCTTCGAGTCACGCCCGGCTGACCCACCGCCGAACTTGTTGCATGAACCGACCTCTGACGAGACCGGTTAACTCGTTGAATAATCAACTTAATTGGTACGCGATAGTAATGTGAACGTCACATGATGTCAAAAGGTAATAGAAAAAAACAATCAGCGCAATCAGGAAATTTTCATTAACAATCAAGCGTTTGCGATTTAGCCGATGTTCTGCGACGTTATGTGACGTTTCACGGCAATGACACGGACCTACAGCATGGCCGCCGCAACCAGCTCCCGGGTGTAGGCGTTCTGCGGGTCAAAAAATACCGATTCCGTATCGCCCTGCTCCACCAGATGGCCGTCCTTGAACACCAGAACCCGGTGCGCCATCGCCCGCATGACCGCCAGATCGTGGCTGATGAAGAGGTAACTCAGGTTGTACTTGATCTGCAATTGGGCCAGCAGATGGAGTACCTGCTGCTGAATCGACACGTCGAGCGCGCTCGTTGGCTCATCGAGCACGAGAATTTGCGGATCGACGATAAGCGCGCGGGCAATGGCAATCCGTTGCCGTTGACCACCGGAAAACTCGTGCGGGTAGCGCGACATGGCGCGCGCGTCGATGCCGACTTCGCGCAGCGTTTCCGCCACCTTGGCCCGCCGCTCGTCTTCGCTCATCTGCGGGCGATGTAACGCCAACCCTTCGCCCACGATTTCCTCGATCGTCATGCGCGGCGACAACGAGCCGAACGGGTCCTGAAACACGATCTGCATGCGTGAGCGCAAGGTGCGCTGTTTCGTGCCGCGATACGACGCCAGCGGCTCGCCCTGGAACTCGATCTGCCCCGCGCTCGTGTGCTGAAGTCCGAGCATGGCCATCGCCAGCGTCGTCTTGCCCGACCCCGACTCGCCGACCACCCCGAGCGTCTCGCCCTGACGCAGCGACAAATCGACCGGATGCACTGCCCGGAATCGACCGCGCCGGAACCAGCCGCGCACGCCCGGCTGCGCCGTCGCATAGTCCACCGTCACGCCCCGCCCTTCGAGCAACACCGGCGCGATCGGGAGCACCGGATGAATCTCCCGCTGCGGACGGCTGTCGATGAGCTTGCGCGTATACGGATGCTGCGGATTCGTGAACAGCGTCTCCGTGTCGGCGCACTCGACCAGCACGCCCTTCTCCATCACCGCCACACGCTGCGCGAAGCGGCGCACCAGATTCAGATCGTGGGTGATGAGCAGCACCGCCATGCCGCGCTTCTCGGCGGCATCGCGCTGCAACTCCAGTAGCAATTCGATGATCTGCGCGCGGATGGTGACGTCGAGCGCCGTGGTCGGCTCGTCCGCCAGCAACAGCTTGGGACGACAGGCAAGCGCCATCGCGATCATGGCCCGCTGGCGCTGACCACCCGAGAGCTCATGCGGGAAATGCGACACGCGACGCTCCGGCTCGGGAATGCCCGTGCGGCGCAGCAGTTCGATGGCACGCGACCTGGCGTCCTTCTTGGACAGCCCTTCGTGCAGCTCCAGCGCTTCGGCAATCTGCTCACCGACCGGATAGAGCGGATTGAGCGCCGTCATCGGTTCCTGGAAGATCATGGCGACGTCGTTGCCGCGCAGCCCGCGCATTTCGCGCTCGCTCACCGACGCGAGATCCACGCCGTCGAGCAGAATGCGCCCCTGAATCTGCGCGTCCTGCAACAGACGCAGAATGGCGAGCGCCGTCACGCTCTTGCCCGAGCCCGATTCGCCGACGAGCGCGACCCGCTCGCCGCGCTCGATGGCAAGGCTCACATCCTTCACGGCTTCGGTGTCGCCGAAGCGCACCGAGAGATTTTCGATACTGAGGAGCGGCGCGTTCACATCGCCCCCCCGGCCGCGGCCTGCTTGTCCGCGACACGCGTGTCGAGCGCATTGCGCAAGGCGTCTCCCATGAACGTAAGCAACAACAACGTCAGTACGAGCACGACGAACGTCGCCAGCGAAATCCACCACGCGTCGAGATTCGCCTTGCCTTGGTTGAGCAGTTCGCCAAGGCTCGGTGTCGGCGGCGGCACACCCAGCCCGAGGAAGTCCAGACTGGTCAGCGCCAGAATCGCCCCGCTCATACGGAACGGCAGGAACGTGATCACCGGCGTCATGCTGTTGGGCAATACGTGACGTCGAATGATCTGCCAGTTCGACAGCCCCATTGCCCGCGCCGCGCGCACGTAATCCAACTGACGATTACGCAGGAATTCGGCCCGCACGTAGTCGGACAGTCCGATCCAGCCGAACAGCGACAGCAGCACGAACAACAGCCATAAATGCGGCTCGAAGATCGACGCGAAGATGATGAGCAGATACAACTCGGGCAACGATCCCCAGATTTCGATCAGTCGCTGCAACGTGAGGTCGATGCGTCCGCCGTAAAAGCCCTGCACCGCACCGGCGAGCATACCAAGCAGTGTGCCCGAGACGGTGAGCGCCAGTGCAAAGATCACGGATAGCCGGAAACCATAGAGCAGCCGCGCGAAGACGTCGCGGCCACGATCGTCCGTGCCGAGCCAGTTTTCGGACGACGGCGGCGCCGGGTTCGGCACCTTTGCAAAGTAGTTGATGGTGTCGTAGCTGTAGCGCACCGGCGGATAAATCGCGAAGTTATCGCCCGCGCGAATGCGGTCTTCGATGAACGGATCGAGATAGTCCGTCGGCGTTGGGAAGTCGCCGCCGAAGGTCGCTTCGGGGTACGTCTTCACCAGCGGGAAGTACCACTGCCCCTCGTAGCGCACGACCCACGGTTTGTCGTTGGCGATGACTTCGGCAAACAGGCTGATGCCGAACAGCACGACGAAGGCGACAAGGCTCCAGTAACCGAGCCGGTGGCTGCGAAAGCGCCGCCAGACACGCCAGCGCGGTGAGCGCGATGCGGTATAGGACGTCGGGCGTTGCGATGGCGTGGCGGATCGGGTCACGTCAGTGCTCCACTCGATCGAATTGAATACGCGGATCGACCAGCACGTAGCAGAGGTCGGAGATGAGCTTGGTCACCAGCCCGATGAGCGTGAACAGATACAGCGAACCGAGCACGACCGGATAGTCGCGGCGCTGTACCGATTCATACGACAGACGGCCGAGCCCGTCGAGCGAGAACAACGTCTCGATCAGCAGACTGCCCGCGAAGAACGCGCCGATGAATGCAGCAGGGAAACCGGTGATAAGCGGAATCAGCGCATTACGGAACACGTGCTTGAACAACACCTTGCGCTCGGACAAACCTTTAGCGCGCGCCGTCAGCACGTACTGACGGCGGATTTCGTCGAGGAATGCATTTTTCGTCAGCATGGTGATGACGGCAAAGCTACCGACCACGGACGCCGTCACCGGCAACGTGATGTGCCACAGATAGTCCATGATCTTCGCTGGCCACGACAGGTCGCTCCAGTTATCCGAGACGAGTTCGCGCAATGGGAACAATTGCCAGAAGGTGCCGCCGCCGAACAGCACCAGCAGCAAGACGCCGAGCACGAAGCCGGGGATGGCGTAGCCCACCAGCACGACCAGACTCGTAAGCGTATCGAAGCGAGACCCGTTGCGCACCGCCTTGGCGATACCCAACGGCACCGATATCAGGTAAGTGAGGAAGAACGTCCATAGTCCCAGCGAAATCGACACCGGCAGCTTCGAGACGATCAGCGACCACACACTCTGGTGATGGAAGTAGCTCTGCCCGAGATCGAAGCGCGCGAAGCGTTTGAGCATGAGCCAGTAACGCTCCATCGGCGTCTTGTCGAAACCGTAGAGTGCTTTGATCTGGGCGAGTTGTTGGGCGTCGATGCCGCGACGTCCGCGATAGTCGCTGCCGCCTCCGCCCCCGCTGGCCTCGCCACCGCCGCCACGCCCTTTGAGTTCGAGCATCACCTGCTCGACGGGGCCGCCGGGGACGAACTGAATCACCGCGAAGGTCAGCGTAATCACGCCGAGCAACGTCGGAATCATGATCAGCAGTCGTTTGAGTATGTAGGACCACATGATTAACGGGTCGCTCCTTTCGAAGCTGCTGAAGCTGCCGAAGTTGCCGAGGCGGACGCGCCTTGCGGCTCACCCTTCGCCGCGTTCGCGCCACCATCCCACCACATCGAGACGAGCCAGCCTTCGGCGGTGAAGTACAACGGCAGTTTCTCCGGGAATTGCAGATTGCGTTTGAACGCCATGCGATGCGTCGACGAGAACCAGTGCGGCACGATGTAATAGCCGTGCATCAGCACCCGGTCGAGCGCACGCGCGGCGGCAACGAGATCGTCGTAGGTATGCGCGCGCACGAGGCTGCCAAGCAGCGAATCGACCGCCGGATCCTTCAGGCCGATCACGTTATCCGACCCATCCACGTTCGCCGACTGGCTGCCGAAGCGGTCCAGCAGTTCGGTGCCGGGAATCTGCGAATCGGGATAGCGCAGCGAGATCATGTCGAAGTCGAACGTCTCGATGCGCTTTTGATAGAGCGCGAAATCGCTCTGACGGAAATTGAGCGTGATGCCGAGCTTCGCGAGATTGCGGGCATAGGCCGACGCCACCGGTCCCATCGCCCCGCCATCGTCGAGAAACTCGAAGACGAACGGTTCGCCCTTCGCATTACGCAGCGCACCGTCGCGGTACGTCCAGCCCGCCTGCGCCAGCAGTTCGCGCGCCTCGCGCAGATTGTCGCGCAGGCTCGCGGGAGGCGTCGTCGTCGGTTGCACGACCATCGGCCCGAATACCGCCGGGTCGAGCTTCTTGCGCAGCGGTTCGAGCAGTTTCAACTCCGCCTCGCCGGGCATGCCGCGTGCGGCGAGGTCGCTGTTCGTGAAGTAGCTGTAGATGCGCTGATACTGGTTGTAGAACAGTTGACGGTTAAGCCACTGATAGTCGAGCGCGAGATCGAGCGCCTTGCGCACGCGCACGTCTTTGAACAAGTCGCGACGCGTGTTCACGATGAAACCCTGCATGCCCGCCGCGTTGTGATGCGAGAACTCACGCTTGATCAGCTCACCGTCCTTGAAGCGCTTGCCGACGTAACTGCGCACCCAACTCCGGGCACGGTATTCGGTGATCGCGTCGAACTCGCCCGCCTTGAAGCCTTCGAGCCGCACGATGTCGTCGGAGTACAGCTTGTAGACGATGCGCTCGAAGTTGTAGGTGCCGCGTCGCACCGGCAGGTCGTTGCCCCAATACTTCGGGTCGCGCCGGAAGGTGATGCGACGTCCGCCGTCGTACGATTCGATCAGATAGGGACCACTCGCCACCGGACGCTCGAAGGTCAGCGCATCGAAGGCCTTCTTCTTGCCGTCCGCCCCCACGCTCCACTTGGGCGAGAAGACGGGTACCGTCGCCACGAGCAGCGGCAAATCGGGGCTCACGCGCTTGAAATCGAACCGCACACGACCGTTGTCGAGCACGCTCACGCCCTTCACATCGGCGAGCATCACCTTGAAACCGGGTGCCGACTGCGGGCTCATCAATGTGTCGAAGGAATATTTGACGTCCTGCGCCGTGACCGGGTCGCCGTTGTTGAACCGCGCCGCCGGGTTGAGGTGGAACGTGACGGAGGCGCCGTCGGGTGCAACGGCGATGTCGTCGGCCAGCAGACCGTAGACGGTCGCAGGCTCGTCGGCGCTGCCGATACCGAGTGTCTCGAACATGAGGCCGGACACGCCGGGCGCAGACGTGCCTCGCAATGTGAACGGATTGAATTTATCGAAGCTGGTGCGACGGTCGGGGTTCGCGAGCGTCAACGTGCCGCCGCGCGGCGCATCGGGATTGACGTAATCGAAGTGCGTGAACCCCTGCGGATACTTCGGCTCACCGTACTGGGCGATGGCGTACTTCGCGTGCGCCGGGGACGTCGCCAGCAGACCGGCAGCCAGTGCCGCTGCGACGGGCGCAGTGCGCGACACCGTGAGCACTCGGGAAATGCGCCGGAAGCCGAAGCGCACGGCGCGAACGGAAGAAACGGCAAGATCGGCGCGCGGCGTCGGGAGAAGCGATGACGCCATAGAGGTCACGAAACTGTGGAGCGAGCCCCGGTTCATGTGTGGATGCCGTGTTGTGCGCGCGTTCATGCGTCTCCTGTGTTGGTCGGCCAGCGCCAGCCTGCCCCGGGGTCCGGACGCATCCAGCCCCGCCCCTTCGATCCGCCAGAAACATCCCGTAACCACGCCCTCACGCACATTTCCCGCATGAGGCTTGGCGTCACGGCCGGACCGCGCGACAATTGTACCCAAAAGCCCGGCGTTCACCGCACTGAAAGACACAAGCTCGGCGGCCCGGTTCCCTCATTTCCGCCCTGGAGGCCGACGTTGAGTGCCACACGATCGCCCGCGCAGAACCCCAACCGTACCCTGCCCCGCTGGCTCGCCAGATTTTTCTTTCAGTGTGTGGAAGCGGCGCAACGGAGTATTGCCCGTCACTCGCTGGTTGGCGACAAGCCCATTTTCGATAACGCCCAGTTCCCCTGGGTCGAAGCGATCGAGGCCCAGGCACCGGCCATCGCCCGCGAACTCGAAGCCGTGCTCGCCACACCGGGGCGCCTGCCCGCGTTCCACGAGATCTCTCCCGACGTCGCCACCATCACGCAAGACCACCAGTGGCAGACATTCGTTTTCCTCGGCTACGGCATGCGTGCCGAGCGCAACCTCGCCCGCTGCCCCGCGACTGCCGCCGCCCTCGACGGCATTCCGGGCCTTCGCACGGCTTTCTTCTCGATTCTGTCGCCGGGCAAGAAGATTCCGCTGCATCGCGGCCCGTACAACGGTGTGCTGCGGCTGCATCTGGCATTGAAAGTGCCGCGCGAGCGCGAGAAGTGCTGGATCGAGGTCGATGGACAACGCTATGTCTGGCAGGCGAATCGCGCCGTGATCTTCGACGACGCCTATGAGCATCAGGTGCACAACGACACCGACGAGACGCGCGTGGTGCTGTTCGTCGACTTCGAGCGTCCTTGCAAAGCACCTGTCTCATGGCTCAACAAACTGCTGCTGTCGTTTGCCCCGCTCACACCGGAGTTGCAGCAAGCCAAGACCAATCACGAGAAGTGGGAGCGCGACTATTACGCGACGCCCACGCCCACGCCAACGGCATCGACAGCCACGTCTGCATCGCCATCGGGCGCACCATCCGGCACCCCACCCGCCCAGAGCGGTGCGGCGAAAGACACGCATGCGGAAACGGTCGCCGACGAACGCGCGCATGGTTGATCGCGGTTGTTGACGGGGCATCCGTCACCCACACGAAAAACGCCAGCGAAATCGTCTTCGCTGGCGTTTTTCATTGTGACGAATGAAACCGTCGGCATTACGCCTTTCGTGCGGGCTGCGCGAGCGCGTCTTGCGTCGGCGGCGGGACGAAATTCGCCGCGAGCACCGCGACGAGCGCCGCCGCCAGCATCGCACCGATGCCCAGCGCGGCATCGCCGAAATGCAGGTAGGCGAACTTCATCGCTTCGATGACGGCCACGGCCACGACGATGGTGATCATGCTGAGCATGCCTGCGACCGTCGCCCGGTTGGGACTGTCGACGGCGAACAGCGACTGGCGATACACCACGCCGTAGCACATGCCCATGCCGAACGCGTGCAGCGTCGTGCCGATCAGCAGCGCCGGATAGCCCGGCGCGAGGATGGCGGTGCCGACGAGCGACACTGCCGCACCGATCAGCATGGCCGCCACGCCGGTCGCCAGCAGACGCCCGTTCGACCAGCGCCCCACCTGACGCGCGAGCAGCACGTTGCCGAGAATCAGCGCCGCGAACACCGGCACTTGCAGCATGGCGTACTGCATCTGCGACAGCCCGGCGCGCTCGATCAGGAACACCGGCCCGAGCGCGATCCACGTGAGCAATGGCGTCACCGCCAGCCCCGTGAGCACCGCGCCGCGCCAGAACCGTCCACTGGAAAGCGGCAGCTTGTAGCCGGCCCAAAGTTGCCTCGCGTTCAGCGCGTTACGATCGTGACGCGACAACTCGGGCATCGTGCGATACAACCCGACGAACGAGAACACCGCGACGATGGCAATCAGCCAGAAAATGCTGCGCCACGGCCAGAACGACACGACGGCAGCACCCGCGAGCGGCCCGAACAGCGGTGAGAGCAGCGACACGTTCGCCATGAGCGCCATCACACGCACGGCGGTCTTCTCCTCGAACGCTTCATGCACCGTCGGGTACCCCACCGTCAGCACGAAGCAGCAGCCCATACCTTGCAGAAAGCGCAGCGCGATGAACTGCGGCATCGTTTGCACGTAATGCACCGCCAGACACGCGACGATGAACATGACAAGGCCACAAAGCAGCACACGACGGCGACCGAAGCGGTCGGCGAGCGGGCCCAGCAGCCATTGCAGACTCGCGTTGCCGAGCATGGCGGCGGTCAGCGCCAGCGTGGTCATTTCCGCAGACGCGCCGAACTCGCGCGTGACGAGCGGCATGCCGGGCATGATCATGTCGTTGGAGATGTAGACCGCGAACTCGAAAAGCACCAGCGAAAAGGGAAACCAGAATCTCGAGACGGGCGACCTGGGGGACAGCGGACTTACAGAGTGAGACACCTCGTAAAGGCTCCTTTGTGCGACCCACGCTCGTGACGTCGGCACACATGTATTTGAACTCCAAAAGACAACACCCCCGGTGCCTGCGAGGCACCGGGGGTGTCTGTTGCTTCGACTGTGCCGCCTCAGTGTGGTTCGGGCGGCGTTTCGATGCTTCAGACGTCCAACAGATCGACCTCGAAGACCAGGGTGGCGTTCGGCGGAATCACGCCGCCTGCGCCGCGTGCACCGTAGCCAAGTTCGGCCGGAATAATGAGTTTGCGCTTGCCGCCGACCTTCATGCCGGCAACGCCTTCGTCCCAACCGCGAATCACCATGCCGCCGCCAAGCACGAAGGCGAACGGATCGTTACGGTCTTTGCTGGAATCGAATTTCTTGCCGTCGGTGAGCCAGCCCGTGTAATGCACGGTCACGGTCTTGCCCGGGGTGGCTTCAGCGCCATCGCCCACTTGCAGGTCTTCGTATTGCAGGCCGGAATCGGTAGTGACAGTCGACATGGTTGTTCTCGCTCGAAGAAGAGAGGATATCGACGCGCGAGGTATCGCCAACGCGCGAACTCTGGAAAGAAAAAACCCCCGGCTCTCCGCGAAGAGCCGGGGGTGTTCCGCCAAGGCGACTTGGCGGAGACGGAGGGATTCGAACCCTCGATCCAGGTTTTGGCCCAGATGCTCCCTTAGCAGGGGAGTGCCTTCGACCTCTCGGCCACGTCTCCCAAACTTGTCGTCGCACCAGGGAGGTGATGCAACGAGACCGTGATACTACCGGCTGTTCTCGATGCCGTCAAACATTATCCGCATCGAAACCCAACTTTTTTTGCGTACCTGTCATGCACTCGACACGTACACGGGAATTTTCCCGCATCGCTGCCCGAAAATTCCGTTACGCGCCGCATGCATCACGCTCACATGCGGCACGTCTTTTTGCCATCCGAAGCGACGGCGTGCCATCGCTACGATCGTCAACCGTCACTTACGCCGATTCACGCCTGATCGAGTTCGAACGCCTTATGCAGCGCGCGCACGGCGAGCTCCATGTACTTCTCGTCGATCAGCACCGAGATCTTGATTTCGGACGTGGAGATCAGTTGGATGTTGATACCCTCTTCCGACAGCGTGCGGAACGCCTTGCTGGCGATACCCACGTGCGAGCGCATGCCCACGCCGACGATCGACACCTTCGACACCTTCGGGTCGCCGAGGACTTCGGCCGCACCGATATGGCCTTGCACGTCGCTTTGCAGCAGCGTCATGGCGCGCTGGTAGTCGCCGCGCGGCACGGTGAACGTGAAGTCGGTCTTACCCTCGACGCTCAGGTTCTGGATGATCATGTCGACATCGATGTTCGCGTCGGCGATCGGGCCGAGAATCTGGTACGCAATGCCCGGGCGATCCGGCACGCCACGCACGGTGATCTTGGCCTCGTCGCGCTGGAATGCGATACCCGAGATGATGGCCTTTTCCATTTGTTCGTCTTCCTCAAAAGTAATCAGCGTGCCCGAGCGCGCTTCTTCGTCGAGCGCGATCATCGGGTCGGTCAGGCTCGACAACACGCGAGTCTTGACTTGGTACTTGCCAGCGAATTCCACCGAGCGGATCTGCAGCACCTTGGAACCGAGGCTGGCCATTTCCAGCATCTCTTCGAAGGTCACCTTGTCGAGACGGCGAGCCTCGTCGACCACACGCGGGTCCGTCGTGTACACGCCATCGACGTCGGTGTAGATCAGGCACTCGTCGGCCTTGAGGGCGGCCGCGACCGCCACCGCCGAGGTGTCCGAGCCGCCGCGACCGAGCGTGGTCACATTGCCGTTCGGATCGATCCCCTGGAAGCCGGTGATGACGACCACGCGGCCAGCATCGAGATCGGCCATGACGCGCTTGTCGTCGATTTCCGAAATGCGCGCTTTGGTGAAAGCGCTGTCGGTCTTGATCGGTACTTGCCAGCCGGCGTAGCTCACGGCATCGACGCCGGCCTCTTTGAGGGCCATTGCCAGCAGGCCAACGCTCACTTGCTCGCCCGTGGCGGCAATGGCGTCGAGTTCGCGCGGATCCGGATTGGCCGAAATCTCTTTGGCCAGACCCAGCAGACGATTGGTCTCGCCGGACATCGCCGACGGCACCACCACCATCTTGTGACCGGCCTTATGCCACTTGGCCACGCGCTTGGCGACGTTCTTGATGCGCTCCACCGAGCCCATCGACGTGCCGCCGTATTTGTGTACGATCAGAGCCATAACATTGCTAACACATTGATTTAAAACCGTTTATGAATCCTGCGCGGATACCCCTTCATGGATATCGGTGACGTTTCGATTCGCGGAACTTTTGATTATCGCACGAATGTATCGCGTTGGCGTCGGTTTGACGCACATTGCGCTGCGATGAACCCACGAAGCCGCATCCGACAGCACGTTATGCTGAATTTCGCGGAAGTTTTAGTCGGCGGTGGCTCGTTTCTCTTCAGGCTCCGCTCCATTTCCTTGGGCCTTGGGCCTTGGGCCTTGGAACACTCAGGCCCCTCGCTCCGGCATCCGCCCGCCCAGCCCTCGCTACCTTCCGGGCCGCGGGGATTGGCAGCACCCGGCTAGGCTCCACTGAAAGTCGCTACGCCAGGGCGCCACCAATCCCCGCCCCTCAAACGCCCGGATCCCACCACTAACCTCGTCATATCTTTTATCGAAGCTCGCACCGGCTCACGCCTCGTCTCGCCACGCCATCGCCCATCGCTTGCCACCCGCCTCCCGTTGCGCCGCGCCGTCGATACCAAGCCGCGGGACGAAAACAATTGCCCCCCCCTGCCACACGATCGGCACGTTTCTCGACCACGCCGCAACACCCCGACTCTGATACCAATGCTTCAGCGACCGCGAATGCCCCTGCGCATGTTCCCGCCAGCGCTCGCCACCCATCCTCGCCCTTGCCACCAACGCGGATGCGCGCAATACCCCCTCGTCGATGCTTCCCGTCACTTCTTCATCGTCGCCCAACGGCGTGAAAACGATACTGCCCTTCCACTGGGGTAAATGCCACGCTCGCTCGCCCGCCCAACGCAACACGACGTCGGACGCCACATCGTCCGGATCCGCCGTCTCGTAGATCGCCGTCCACTGCAATTCGTCGCGATACAAACGCAACACCGCTT
This sequence comes from Pandoraea oxalativorans, assembly GCF_000972785.3. Lineage (NCBI taxonomy): Bacteria > Pseudomonadati > Pseudomonadota > Betaproteobacteria > Burkholderiales > Burkholderiaceae > Pandoraea > Pandoraea oxalativorans. Next base: position 2,059,724 of record NZ_CP011253.3, on the reverse strand, counting down.
CACCATGCGGCAATTCGAGCGACGCCTGCGGCTGCGCATCGCGAATCTGACGCACCCATTCATCCAGACGCGCTTCCGGTGGCGTCGCCAGCCCGCGACGTGCCGCCCAGTAACGCAGCAAGTTCGCCAGACGTGCAGCGTCAAGACCCTGCAAATGCGTGCGCTGCAAACGCTCGTCGCCATTCGCAGTCGACGCACGCGCCCTCTCGAAATCGATCTGCGCCAATTGGTCGAGCAACGTCTGCGCCTGCGCAGCATGACGCGCAAATCGCGCCAGGGTCTCGCGATAAGCAGGCACGTGCGACGCAATCGCAGGCATCACGTCGTGACGCAACGCATTGCGCAAATAGTGACGGTCTTCGTTGGACGGATCCTCGACCCACGTCAGCGATCGCGCCTTCGCGTACGCACGCAGGGTCTCGCGCGACACGTCGAGCAGCGGACGCAACAGACGCACACGATCCGAGCCACGCCCAACAACCGGCAACACACCTTCCAATGCCATCGCGGCGACGCCCGGCAATCCGGCACCGCGCAGCATCTGCAACAGCACGGTCTCCGCCTGGTCGTTGGCGTGATGCGCCGTCAGCAAACACCCGACGTTATGCGCCAGACAGGTCGACGCGAGCGCTTCGTAGCGCGCCGCACGCGCCGCACCCTCGATGCCTTGTCGCGCATGGGTCGGCACACTCACGCGCCGCGCTTCGAAGGCAAATCCACGCAGGCGCGCCTCGCGCTCGCACACGGCGAGCCAGTCGTCGGCATGCTCGGAAAGCCCGTGATGGACGTGGATGGCCAGCGGCTGCGGCATCGCCTCGACCGCTTCGCCCGACGCCCCGGTTTCGCGGCGCTTTTGCACCCAATGCGCCAATGCATCGAGCAGCACCATCGAATCGAGGCCGCCACTGAGCGCGAGTGCGAGACGTGGCGTGGGCGATGAGACAGTTTCGCGAGGGGGCAGGACGTGCGCCGTCAGTGCAATACTTAACGCAAGACGTAAAGCGACGTCCACATGTGCAACTGCCGCGTCGCATCGGGCAGATGCGAACGCGGCAGCAGAGGATTCGTGATGAGGCATCGGATTCGGCGTCATCGCCACCACGGGCGACGACGCATCGGCACGCGCTTTACTTCGCGCCGGCTTCCTTGAATTTGCCATAGCTCATCAGGCGCTCGAAACGACGCTCAAGCAGTTCCTTATGGCTCATGCCCTGGAACTGACGCAGCGAGTCGGCCAGCGCACGCTTGAGCATACCGGCCATCCCGAGCGGATCGCGTTGCGCGCCACCCAGCGGCTCGTTGACGATCTTGTCGATCAGACCCAGCGCCTTCAGACGATGTGCCGTCAGGCCCAACGCCTCGGCAGCCTCAGGGGCCTTCGCCGCGCTCTTCCAAAGAATCGATGCGCAACCTTCCGGCGAAATCACCGAATACGTCGAGAACTGCAACATCATGACGGTATCGGCAACCGCCACGGCCAACGCGCCGCCCGAACCACCCTCACCGATGATCGTGGTGATGATCGGCGTTCTGAGTTCCGTCATCGCGTACAGGTTGTGACCGATGGCTTCCGACTGACCGCGCTCCTCGGCATCGATGCCCGGATAGGCACCCGGCGTGTCGACGAACGTGAAGAGCGGAAGACCGAACTTCTCCGCCATCTTCATCAGGCGCAAGGCCTTGCGATAGCCTTCCGGACGCGGCATGCCGAAGTTGCGCATGGCGCGCTCTTTGGTGTCGCGACCCTTCTGATGACCGATGACCATACAGGCCTGGCCATTAAAGCGAGCCATGCCGCCCACAATGGCGTGATCGTCCGAGAAGGTACGGTCGCCATGAAGCTCATGAAAGTCGGTGAAGATGTCGCGGATGTAATCGAGCGTATAAGGACGCTGCGGATGGCGTGCGATCTGCGAAACCTGCCACGGTGACAGGTTTGCGTAAATGTCCTTGGTGAGCTGCTGGCTCTTCTTGGAGAGGCGCTCGATCTCTTCGGAAATATCGACGGCTGAATCGTCTTGCACGAAGCGCAACTCTTCAATCTTCGCGTCGAGTTCGGCGATCGGCTGTTCAAAATCCAAAAAGGTGTTCTTCATCAGGTTTCCCCGGAAATGCGGCAGCGTATTGTACCGCCGGTAACGTCTACCCGGATGAGATAGGCAACTTTCATCGCCCGTCGATCCGCAATAGCCGTCAAAAATGACTGGATGAGACGGATTGGACGCGGATTATACGTCCTCACGTCTATAGAAACCGTAAATGATCGGTATCGATCAATATTCGACCGGCACTGGTTCGAGACTCCGCCACATGTACCACGTGGCGACGGAGCGCCAGGGCTCCCAGTTGGCAGCGACTTCGCGTGCTTCGCTTCGCGTGACAGGCTCGCCGCTGAAATAGTTGACGCTGATGGCGTTGATAAGCCCGACATCGTCGAGCGGCAGAACGTCGGGACGCAGCAGGTTGAACATGAGGAACATTTCCGCCGTCCACCGGCCAATCCCACGGATACCGGTCAGTTCGGCAATGACCGCCTCGTCGTCCATGCTTGCCCACGCATCCACGTGCAAGGCGCCGGACTTGAAATGCGTCGCCAGATCGAGAATGTACTCGGCCTTGCGACGCGACAGCCCACAGCCGGCGAGCGCATCGTGCCCCGCCTTGATGAACTGCGACGGCGAAAGCTTCGGGCAAATCGCCACGACACGATCCCACACCGCCTGCGCCGCCTTCACGGAAATCTGCTGCCCGACGATCGAGCGCGCGAGGGTGACGAACGGCTCGCCACGTCCGGTCAGATGCGCGGGGCCAAACTGAGGAATCAGCTTCTTGAGAATCCGGTCGCGCCTCATGAGATCGGCGCACGCCTGATCCCAGAAGTCGGGACGTGTTGCGTCGGGCGCAACCGGCAAAGGCACTACGCCCGTCACCGCCTGCTCGACTACCTCATGTTCGAGACGTTCGATCTCCGGCGTAACGATGCGCGTCTCACCGTCGCGCTTGGCGATAACGCGCCGCGTAGTGGCAGCGCTGGACGCGTCCGGTTTCACGGCGGTCTTGCGCGACGGCTTCACAGGCGTCTTCACCGGCAGCTTCGAAGCCGCCTTCTTTGCCACGACGGGTCCGGCCTTCGCAACCTTCTCCACCTTCCCGGCCTTCGACACCGACGCCTTGCGGGCTGCACCCACGCCGGACGTCTTCGCAGGCGCCTTGGCGGTCTTGCTCGCCGCTGGCTTGCCTGTCGGCTTGGTTGTCGGCTTGATGGCCGTCGTTCGCGTCGCGGATGCGATCGAGCCGGTCGACTTCAGCGGACTGCGACGCGCGCCGTCGACCGATGCCGACACCGGCTTCGCCGTCGTCGAACCTTTTGCCGAACGCTTCGCCGACGGGGTCCCGGTTGGGACCTTCGCGGCTACGGATTTACGAGTCACCATGAGTGTTTTGCCTCGATGCGTCGCGCTCAGGCACGACGCCATTCGGTGGCGCCTCCGGGACGGTCTTCCAGCACGACCCCTTCGGCCAGCAATTCGGCACGAATACGATCGGCTTCCGCAAAATTACGATCACGCTTGGCCTGGGCACGCGCTTCGATACGCGCCTCGACCGAAGCACGCAACGCGTCTCCATCACCCGCATCCTCGCCACCCGTCGCCCCTTGCAGGAACGACTGCGGATCGCGGCCGAGCAGGCCCAGCGTCGCCGCCAGCCCCTGCAACTGACGCACCAGCACAGGATTGCGCTGCTTGTTGATTTCACCCGCCAGCTCGAAGAGCACGGCGATGGCGACCGGCGTGTTGAAGTCGTCGTTCATCGCCGCGGCAAATCGCTGCGCGAACGGCTCGCTCCAGTCCAGCGGCGCACCGTCGCCCGCCGCATCCTTGAGCGCCGTGTACAGCCGCGTCAGACCGCCGCGCGCATCGTCCAGATGGGCATCGCTGTAGTTGAGCGGGCTGCGATACTGGGCGCGCAAGATGAAGAAGCGCACGACTTCCGCGTCGAACTTCGCCAGCACTTCACGAATGGTGAAGAAGTTGCCGAGCGACTTGGACATCTTCTCGTTGTCCACGCGCACGAAGCCGTTGTGCATCCAGTAATTGACGAACGTCTCGCCCGTCGCCCCTTCGCTCTGCGCGATCTCATTTTCGTGATGGGGGAATTGCAGATCCGCGCCGCCACCGTGAATGTCGAAATGGTTGCCGAGCAACTGGCAGCTCATGGCCGAGCACTCGATGTGCCAGCCAGGACGGCCAGCGCCCCACGGCGACGCCCACTTCGACTCTTCCGGCTCGGTGTCCTTCGCGCGCTTCCACAACACGAAGTCGAGCGGATCCTGCTTTGCCGTGTTGGCCGCCACGCGCTCGCCCGCGCGCAGGTCTTCGATGGACTTGCCCGATAACTGGCCGTACGTCGAGAACTTGCGCACGGCATAGTTCACGTCGCCGTCTTCGGCCTGATAGGCATAGCCGTTGCGTTGCAACGTGCCGATCATGTCGACCATTTGCGCAATGAAGTCGGTCGCACGCGGCTCATGGTCGGGACGCTGAACGCCGAGCGCATCGGCGTCTTCGTGCATCGCAGCAATGAAACGCGTGGTCAGGTCGCGCATGGTTTCGCCGTTCTCGACCGCGCGCTTGATGATCTTGTCGTCGATATCCGTAATGTTGCGCACGTACGTCACGCGATAGCCGAGCGTGCGCAACCAGCGCTGCACCATGTCGAACACCACCATCACGCGCGCATGACCAATGTGACAGTAGTCGTACACCGTCATCCCACAGACATACATGCGAACTTCGCCGGGAACGAGGGGTGCGAACGGCTGTTTATCTCGCGCGAGCGAGTTGTAGACACGGAGTGAATCCATAGATATGCGCTTGACCGGGCGGCAACAGCGCTGGACGCTGCGACGATATCCCCGTGTGAAACGAGAGCGATATCGCGAGGCGGGCTGCGCGCCGTGCGGTAGAAAAAACGAACCTGCGAACCGCCTCCACCGCCACATCGAGAAATGGCGCGGGCCGGGCGCAGGTGTTTTGTTAGAATGCGGCCGAGTATAGCATCTCTTGCGCACCTCTCAGGCATCCCAAGCACCCACTATGACGCAACGAAGCCGGTCACTTTTGTCTCCCCTGACGCACGTTCCTTCGCGCCTTCTTTCTCATGTGCGCCCGCTCGCCGCTGTCACGCGCAGCGCACGCGCACTCACGCTTGCGGCCGCGACGCTCGGCGTGGCCAGCGCGCTGTTCGCACTGCCCGCAGGCGCGCAGGCCATTACCGATCCGCCCCCGCCCGCGCCGCTGCAAACGCCGCAACAAGCGAGCGAATCGGCCATCAACAAGCTGGTCGAAGCAGACAAGTTCAACGACGCCCTGACTAAGATCGACGAGCATCTGAAACAGTACCCGCGCGACGCGCAGGTGCGCTTCACGCGCGGTCGTGTGCTGATGGAAATGGGCCGTAATGCCGAAGCCATCGACGCCTTCACGGCGCTCACGCAGGACTTCCCGGAACTGCCCGAGCCGTTCAACAACCTGGCCGCGCTCTACGCGCAGGCCGGCGAGTACGACAAGGCCCGTGCCGCACTCGAGAGCGCGATTCGCAATAACCCGAACTTCGCGACCGCGTATTCGAATCTGGGCGACGTCTACGCCAAGCTCGCGCAGCAGACTTATCAGAAATCTCTGAAGCTCGCGCCGACCGCTCGCGTGTCGAACCGCGAAAAGCTGCTGTCCAATATGCTGAGCCCGCAACGCGCCGCGCCTGTCGGTCAGACGCCGTCGCCGCAAAAGCCGGGCGAGGACGCGGCCGTGAAAAACATCGGCAAGTCGGGCAACTAAGCCCCGGGCAGCGACTCGAACTCCGTTCCACCTTCCCCCTTCTCATCGATACAGGGAGACACGCATGTCCTTTCCGAATCGCCTGCGTCGCGCCATGCTCGGTGGCGTTGCCACCGTGGCAGCGGCCGCAGTCCTGAGCGGCACGAGCCTGCCGGCCTTTGCACAAAGCGCGCAGCCGCAGGTGCAATTCAAGACGTCGCTCGGCAATTTCGTGGTCGAAGTCAACCCGAAGGCTGCACCGAAGACGGTCGAGAACTTCCTTCAGTACGTCAACGATGGCTTCTACAACGGCACGATCTTCCATCGCGTGATCAACGGCTTCATGATTCAGGGCGGCGGTTTCACCCCGAACATGGACCAGAAACCCACGCGCGCCGCGATTCCCAGCGAATCGAAGAACGGCCTGAAGAACACCATCGGCACCATCGCCATGGCGCGCACCTCCGATCCGAACTCCGCGACCGCGCAATTCTTTATCAATGTGAAGGATAATGCGTCACTGGATTACCCCAACCCGGATGGCTTCGGCTATACGGTATTCGGCAAGGTGGTGTCCGGCATGGACACCGTCGAGAAGATCAAGGGTGTGGCCACGACCCGCAAGGGCATGTATTCCGACGTGCCCGCCACGACGGTCGTGATCGAATCGGCCAGCGTCGTCAAACGCTGAAAATCCTCCGGCCCGCCGGGACCATTTCATTAGAAGGAAAGCATCATGGTTGAACTGCACACCAATCACGGCGTCATTCGCATCGAACTCGACGCTGCCAAGGCACCGAAGACGGTCGAGAACTTCCTGAACTACGTCAAGAACGGTTTCTATGACGGCACGGTGTTCCATCGCGTCATCAACGGCTTCATGATTCAGGGTGGCGGTTTCGAAGCTGGCATGAAGCAAAAGCCGACCGAAGCAACCATCGAAAACGAAGCCAACAACGGCCTGAAGAACGACAAGTACACGCTGGCCATGGCCCGCACGAACGATCCGCACTCGGCCACGGCCCAGTTCTTCATCAACGTGAACGACAACGACTTCCTGAACCACAGCTCGCCCACGCCGCAAGGCTGGGGTTACGCCGTGTTCGGCAAGGTCGTCGAAGGCCAGGAAGTGGTTGACGCCATCAAGGGCGTGAAGACCGGCTCGAAGGGCTTCCACCAGGACGTGCCGGTCGACGACGTCGTGATCGAGAAGGCTGTGATCGTCGCGTAAGCGCCCTCACGCGAACTGCGACACTCGATGCCAGTATCGACTGCGCGGTGCCCGCAATGCCCCGTGACACCACGGGGCGACGGGCCCGCGCTTTTCATTTCCGATCTTCACCTCTCGCCGGCCCTGCCGCGGACGGTGCAAGTCTTCGAAGACTTCCTCCGCGGTCCCGCGCGTGAAGCGTCCATCCTTTTCATCCTCGGCGATCTGTTCGAATACTGGATAGGCGACGATATGCTCGACGCCGACCGCACCAGCGGACATGCGCCTGCTCCCGCCACGCCAGCCAGCGAACCGCTCGGCGTGTTCGCGCGCCGCATGACGGCTGCGATGGCGGAACTCTCGGCCAGCGGTGTGCCCATCGCGGTGATGCGCGGCAATCGCGACTTCCTGCTCGGTAAGCGCTTCGCGCGGGCGGTAGGCGCGGTCATGCTCGACGATCCCTGCGTGTTCTCGTTTCTCGGTCAGGCGCTCGTGCTCAGCCACGGCGACCAGTTATGCACTGACGATGTGGGCTATCAGCGCTTTCGCCGCGTCGCGCACTCGCCGCTCGGTAAAGCCTTTTTCCTGACGTTGCCGCTGCGCGTGCGCATGAGGATTGCAGATCGCATCCGCCGACGCAGCGCCGCCAAGGGCGCACATCGCATGGCCTACGCCGACGCCAACGCCCATGCCATCGCGACGCTGCTCGACGCCGCGGGCGAGCGCACGCTGGTGCACGGTCACACGCATCGTCCGGCACGTCACGTCGACGGGCGACGCATACGCTGGGTCCTGCCCGACTGGGAATTCGATGTGGACCCGCCACGCGGCGGCTATCTGCAGTGGGACACGCACGGCTTGCGGGCCGTCGACCTTGCCCCCTCCGCGACATAAGCGTTGCAACGTAAAAACGGCTCGTTGCCAAACGAGCCGTTTTTGCTTGAATCGGTGACGACGAAACGCCCCACCACGTCACATGTCCTGAATTTCCTTGCCTAACTTGCGCAACTCGGCCGTGTCGATCTTGCTCGCGCCGAGCGCTTCCAGATGCGCGCCGAGTTGGTTGAGCGCCGCCACCATGACATCGATCTTGTGCGACTGCTCCGTGGCGTTCTCGATCAGGCCGTGAATCGCAAGCGAGACCGGGTCATCGGCGTTGGGCGTAATGCCGTAGGCCGAGAACTCCGGCGTTTCGGGCTGATTCGCCTTATTCGGCTGATTCGCCTTACCCGGCTGACACTCGCCCTCGCCAACCTTTGCGCCTTCGCGCGGTGCACCGGGCCGCACGACGCGCGCCGGGTTGCCCACCGCCGTGCCACCCGCCGGGACCGGTTTGACGACCACCGCGTTAGAGCCGATCTTCGCGCCCTCGCCCACCGTAAAGCCACCGAGCACCTTCGCCCCCGCACCGACGATCACCCCCGCCTCCAATGTCGGGTGACGCTTTGCGCCGCGCGTGAGCGACGTGCCGCCGAGCGTCACGCCCTGATAGATCGTGCAGTCGTCGCCGATCACCGCCGTCTCCCCGATCACCACGCCCATGCCGTGATCGATGAAGACGCGCCGGCCAAGCGTCGCCCCCGGATGAATCTCGATGCCGGTCAGAAAGCGAGCGTATTGCGAGATGTAGCGTCCGCTCCATTTGAAACCCGCCGTCCAGCAGCGATGCGCCACCCGATGCAACATCACGGCATGCAGCCCGGGGTAGCAAGTGAAGACTTCCCAGTTGCTACGGGCAGCGGGGTCCTTTTGCCGGATGGCGGCGATATCTTCGCGAAGACGAGTGAACATAAGCCTGAGTTCTGTCCTGTCATGCGGCGTCCGGCCGTCTTGGGGACGGATCGTCGCGTATTAGCGGGTGATTCCGGGAGTACGGGAATGCAGTGCGGCGGCCGTGGCGGCGGTGCATTGCGAAGTGGCGAAGCGGTGACGCACGCCGACGAAGCAATGCATCCCGCAGGTCAGCGCAGGGCTAACAACAGTGGACGTGGTAAGGCAGAGAGGCGGCGCAACGCTGGCGCAAACGATTCATATCCGCGAAAAGCGTATAAGTATATGACTGACGATTGTAGGGCGTTTTCGCGAGAATTGCAGCAATCAGCGGCGCACCTTGCGCTCCAGAATGTGCTTCGAGATGCCGCGCAGGATGTTGACCTCTTCGCGCTCCAGATGGCTCTTCGCGAACAGACGACGCAATCGCGTCATCAACTTCTTGGGATTGTCGGGGTCGAGAAAATCGAGTTCGACGAGCGCACGCTCCAGATGCGTGAGCATGCCTTCGACGTCGTCGCGTGTTGCCAGTGCGTCATGCGACGCAGCATCGGCGAGCGGCGTCGCCACCGTCACGACCTGTGGCGCGTCGCCGCGCGCCTGCGCCAGGCACGCCATGCGCATTTCCCAGGCGATCAGTTGCACCGCCTGCGAAAGGTTGAGCGAGCTATACACCGGGTTCGCGGGAATGTGCACGAGCGCGTTGCAGCGGTCCACATCCGCATTCGACAAACCGGTACGCTCGCTGCCGAACACGAACGCCACAGCTTCGCCCTGCCCCGCATGTTGCACGGCGATGGCCGCACTCTCGCGCGGCTCGGCGTTCGGCGGTCCGTACTCGCGTGAGCGCGCGGAGAGCGCCACGGCCCAGCTCACGCCCTGCAATGCCGCGACGAGATCGGGCACGATCAGCGTGTTGGCGAGCACGTCGTCGGCGCCGCTGGCAAGCGCGATGGCTTCCGGATCGCGCAGCACGTCCGCCCCGGCGCGTGGCGCGGCAAGCACCAAGCGGCCGAAACCCATCGTCTTGATCGCACGCGCGGCCGAGCCGACGTTACCGGGATGGCTCGTCTCGTTGAGCACGAAACGCACCTGATCGAACAACGACGAGGGGGAATGGGGAGCGGACGCAGCAGACTGTGACATGAGACGGCAATGGACGGGGATCGGGAGCGGGAGCGGGAGCGGAAACGACGCGCAGCGCAGGAGCCTGCGACAGCGCACAACGGCGCTATTTTGCCTTATTCGGCGCGACGGAGGGCAACGCCGGACATGATGCCTCCGTAATGCTCACCGTGATGCCGCCGTAATGCCCGACGAACATCCGCCGACAGCGCTGCCGACCCACCATGACATGGCGCAAAAACTGCAAAAAGGGTCAGAACAAACAGGTTCCGAAGCGCGCCCGCCGCATTTTTGCTAAAATACGCGTTTTCGCCCCTGCAAACGAGCCGCCACATCGTGCGCGGCGCTTGTCGGGGCATCGCTCTTGCTCAATTTGTTCGCTTTGTCTGCCACGCTTGCCGACCGGCCCAATGGGGGTCGCGCGTCTCGCGAGCGATGGCCTTAACAGGAATCTGTCATGCAGCATCCCATGCTCAATATCGCGGTGAAAGCCGCGCGCCGCGCCGGCACCATCATCAGCCGAGCCTCCCTCGACATCGATACCGTCAAGGTCAGCAAGAAGCAGCACAACGACTTCGTAACGGAAGTGGACAAAGCGGCAGAGCAAGCGATCATCGGCGTCCTCCTCGAAGCCTATCCCGACCACGCCATCCTCGCCGAAGAATCGGGCGAAGAGCACGGCAACTCCGGCTCGGAATTCCAGTGGATCATCGATCCGCTCGACGGCACCACCAACTTCATCCACGGCCTGCCCTACTACTGCACGTCGATTGCCCTCGCCCACAAGGGCGTCGTCTCGCAAGCCGTGATCTACGATCCGACCCGCAACGAACTGTTTACCGCCTCGCGCGGCCGCGGCGCATTCCTCGACGGCAAGCGTATTCGCGTCTCGCGCCGAGATCGTCTGGCCGACGGCCTGATCGGCACGGGCTTCCCGTTCCGCGATCTGCAAGGCGTGGCAAACTACCTGAAGATGTTCGGCACGATGACCGAGCATTGCGCTGGCATCCGTCGCCCGGGCGCTGCCGCACTGGATCTGGCCAACGTCGCCGCCGGCCGCATGGACGGTTTCTTCGAGCAAGGTCTGAACCCCTGGGATATGGCCGCCGGTAGCCTGCTGATCACCGAAGCCGGTGGTCTGGTCGGCAACTACACGGGCGAATCCGACTTCCTGTTCGAAGGCGAAATCCTCGCGGGCAACCCGAAGATCTACGCACAGATGGTCAAGCTGCTCGAAGGCTATTCGCTCACGAAGCGCCCGGCCCCGTCGGCCAAGACGGGCACGCTCTCCGTCTCCGCGGAAGGTAGCTCGCAGGCGTAAATCCCTGCGAGACATCAGGGACGCGGCACTGGCGGCGTCCCCAGTAAAAACCCCGGCGATGCTCACGCATCCCGGGGTTTTTTATTTCCAGCGCCGCCGTAGCCGCGCATGAATCTCGCGCAATGACCTCGAACCGGTCAGGCAGACAGACGCGCCAGCACTGCGTCGCGGCCCAGCAGTTCCAGCACGGCGTCGATGGCCGGCGTGTGTGTGGTGCCTACGACGAGCAGACGCACCGGCATCGCGAGTTGCGGCATCTTCATGCCGTGTTGCGCGAGCGTGGCCTTGAACGCCGGCGAAATGGCATCCTTCTTCCATTCGGGCAACGCAGCCAGCGCAGCCGCCAGATCCTTCACGGCAGCGCGTGCGGCGTCGGTCATGTGCTGCGTCATGTCTTGCGCAGACGGGGCCGGTGCACGGTAGAACATCTCGGCGCTGGCCGCGATGTCCTTGATCGTGTTGGCGCGATCCTTGAACAGACCGACGACACCGGCCAGCGACGGACCGCCCTCGATCGAGACGCCCGCCTTTTGCAGGAACGGCTCGGTCAGCCCGGCCAGACGATCGTTGTCCGCCTGCTTCAGATACTGATTGTTCAGCCACTGAAGCTTTTCCGGGTTGTGCTGTGCGGGCGACTTGCCGAGATGTTCCAGATCGAACCACGCCACGAACTGCTCGCGCGAGAACACTTCCGCGTCGCCGTGCGCCCAGCCCAGACGCGCCAGATAGTTCACCACGGCTTCCGGCAGATAGCCTTCTTCCCGGTACTGCACGACGCTCATCGCGCCGTTGCGCTTCGACATCTTCTCGCCCTGGTCGTTGAGCACCGTGGGCAAATGCGCGTACACGGGCCACGGCTTGCCCAGCGCTTCGAAGATGTTGATCTGACGCGGCGTGTTGTTCACGTGGTCGTCGCCACGAATCACGTGCGTGATGTCCATGTCGATGTCGTCGACCACCACGCAGAAGTTATACGTCGGCGTGCCGTCGGGACGCGCGATCACCAGATCGTCGAGCTCTTCGTTCGAGATTTCGATGCGCCCCTTGACCGCGTCTTCCCACACGACGCTGCCCGTCAGCGGGTTCTTGAAGCGCAGCACCGGCTGCACGCCGGCCGGCGGCTCGGGCAACAGCTTGCCCGGTTCCGGACGCCAGCGACCGTCGTAACGCGGCTTCTCGCCACGCACGCGTTGCTGCTCGCGCAGTTCGTCCAGTTCCTCCATGCTCATGTAGCACGGATAGACGTGACCGCCCGCCTTCAGTTGCTCCAGCACTTCGCGATAGCGATCCATGCGCTGCATCTGATAGAACGGACCTTCGTCGTAATCGAGGCCGAGCCATTCCATGCCTTCCAGAATGACGTCCACGGCCTGCTGCGAAGAGCGCTCGAGATCGGTGTCTTCGATGCGCAACACGAACGCGCCGTTGTTGTGACGCGCGAAGGCCCACGGATAGAGAGCGGAACGGATGTTGCCCAGATGGATGAAACCGGTCGGGCTAGGCGCAAAGCGGGTGCGGACAGTGGTCATGGTTTGGCTTCGGTGCATCGCGTTGGCGACAAACAAAAACGCCCGCAGCGGAGGGATTCGCGCAGGCGGGTCACCAACATTTGGAAGCCGTCATTATATCAGCCGAGTGCGTGCATTCGCGGCACAGTCCGAGACGGGACTCGGAATTTCCTGAAACCTGCATCGGGACGTCGCCCCCGCGCGCGCCCGATGCAGGCCGACGCCTCAGGAAAAGCGGGACGGACAACTCGTCAAAGCTTCGCGAGCGACACTTCGGTGGCCTTGACCAGCGCCACGACCTCGGAGCCGACATCCAGACGCAGTTCGTCGATCGAGCGCGTGGTGATGACCGACGTGACGATGCCGCTCGGCGTCTCGACGTCCACTTCCGAGAGCACTGGACCGCGCAGGATCTCGCGAATACGGCCCTTGAACTGGTTGCGCACGTTGATGGCGGTGATACCCATGATGAACTCCTGTGTTCGAAAAGATGTGATCGAGTAGTCGTAGATAAGCGCGTCGGGACGCGGGTAGAAATGCGGTTAGATCGCCCACCGCACGGTCGCCGCCGGCCACAGCGGCTCGGGGACCGGCGCATGCGAGGACGGCGCGACCTCGGTTTGCAGTACGCGCGCCAGCACCTGTGCTTCGAGCCCCGCGAATTCGGCGCTTCCGCGGGCTCGTGGACGTGCCAGCGACACCGTCTGATCGAGCCCCAGTTGCCCCTGTTCGATGAGTACGACACGATCGGCCAGCGCTACCGCCTCCTGCACGTCGTGCGTGACGAGCAGCGCCGTGAAACCGTGCGCGCGCCACAGGCGCTCGATCAGCGCATGCATTTCGATGCGGGTGAGCGCGTCGAGCGCGCCGAGCGGCTCATCGAGCAGCAACAGATCGGGTTGGTGCACCAGCGCACGCGCCAGCGCCACGCGCTGACGCTGACCGCCCGAGAGCTGACTCGGCCAGTCGCCGGCGCGCTCGGCCAGCCCCACTTCGCGCAGCACCTCGAGCGCCTTCGCATGCGAAGACTTCGGCAAACCGATGGCGACGTTCTCCAGCACGGTGCGCCACGGCAGCAGACGCGCGTCCTGGAACATGATGCGCGTGGCCACCTTGCCGGACGCGTCGCCCAGCGCGTGACCGTCGAGCGTGATACGTCCCGCGTCCGGCGTCTCCAGCCCGGCGATCAGACGCAGCAGCGTGGACTTGCCGCAACCGCTACGTCCCACGATGGCCGCGAATCCACCGCGCGGAATCGTCAGCGAGAAGTCCGACAGTACCGAACGTGCGCCGTAGCGCTTGCCCACGGCGTCGACACGCAATCCGCCGGAAGCAGGGTCCGCTGATGCTTGCGCGTCACCCGTCGGATGCACGACTTTAAGATTCGTCCCCACCGCGCCACGTTGTGCTGCCACGTTCGCCCCGAGCGGCAACCGCGTGCCGAACGGGTCGATCTGCGGATCGAGCGACAGCCGGTGGGCGTGGCCGGTGGCGCGCTGCTCGGCCGTCCATTCGGCTTCGATGTCTGCACCCGCGACCGGGGCCAGTTGTTGTGCGCTCATGCGGCGGCTCCTCGTTGAAAGGCCGGATGCCAGCGCAACCAGCGAAATTCCAGTTCCTTGGCCAGCACATCGGCCAGCTTGCCCAACAGCGCGTACAGCAGAATCCCCACGAGCACGATGTCCGTTTGCAGGAACTCGCGAGCGTTCATCGTCAGATAGCCGATGCCCGATTGCGCCGAGATGGTTTCCGCCACGATCAGCGTCACCCACATCAGGCCGAGCGAAAAGCGTACGCCCACCAGAATCGACGGCAACGCCCCGGGCAGGATCACGTCGCGATACAGCGCCCATCCGCGCAATCCGTAGCTGCGCGCCATCTCGACCAGCGCCGGATCGACGGCACGAATCCCCGCGTACGTATTGAGATACATCGGGAAGAACACACCGATGGAGACGAGGAACAGCTTGGCTTTCTCGTCGATGCCGAACCACAGAATCACCAGCGGAATCAGCGCCAGGTGCGGGATGTTGCGCAGCATCTGGAACGACGAGTCGAGCGCCGTTTCCGCCACGCGCGACAGCCCTGTCAGCATGCCCAGCAGCAGCCCGAGACCGCCGCCGATGACAAAGCCGATGACAGCGCGTCCGGTCGATACACCGATATCGCGCCAGATCTGCCCCGTGATCGCGAGTTGCCACGCGGCTTCCACGACGGCGGACGGTGCAGGCAGCACCCGTGTCGAGAGCCAGCCCTGCTCTGCGGCGAGTTGCCAGAGCGCGACGAGAACGACAGGCACGGCCCACGGCGCGAGACGGCGAGCGGCGCTACGTCCGTAGCGTTGCAACACGCCGGGCGCCGCCGCACCGGTAGCGGAGATGCCGCCGCCGGTGGTGGCGTCGGGGGTGACGCCGCTGGTGACGTCGTTAGTGACGTCGGTGGGCGAAGTCGTCAGCGTAGGTTGGGTCATGCGAATATCCCCCGGGGCATCGCGGCCCCGATTCCGTTCAATCCAATGAAGTCGATGTGTATCGGCGGCGAGGCTCGCGAATCAGCTTTGCGACGCCTGCGGCACGATGTTGTTGGCCATCACTTCGCCAATCGGCCCGGCCAACGGACCGTGACCGTTCCCTAGCTTCTCGCGCACGTCGCGCGGCAGATGCGGGAACACCAGTTCGGCGAAGCGATACGCTTCTTCAAGGTGCGGATAGCCCGACAGAATGAACGTGTCGATGCCGAGATCCGCGTATTCGCGCAGACGCTGGGCCACGGTCGGGCCATCGCCCACGAGCGCCGTACCCGCACCGCCGCGCACGAGTCCCACACCGGCCCACAGGTTCGGTGCGATCACGAGCTTGTCACGGCGTCCGCCATGCAACGCGGCCATGCGTCGCTGCCCTTCCGAATCCATCTTCGCGAACTGTGTCTGCACGCGCGCGATGGTCTCGTCGTCGAGCTTGCTGATAAGCGAGTCGGCGGCACGCCATGCTTCGTCTTCCGTCTCGCGCACGATCACATGCAAGCGCAGACCGTAGCGCAACGTGCGCCCGAGTTTGGCGGCGCGCGCACGCACGTCCGCGATCTTCTCGGCAACGTCGGCCAGCGGTTCGCCCCACGTCAGATAGACGTCGAGCTGCTCGGCCGCGATCTGACGCGCTGCCTCCGAAGACCCGCCGAAATACAGCGGCGGATGCGGCGTCTGCACCGGTGGATACAGCAGCTTTGCGCCCTTCGCGCGCAGATGTTCGCCGTCGAAATCGACGCTCTCGCCGCGATGCGATTTCTCCAGAATCGAACGCCAGATGCGCAGGAACTCGTCCGTCACTTCGTAGCGCTGGGCGTGATCGGCAAAGAAGCCGTCGCCTTCGAGTTCACCGGCGTCGCCGCCCGTGACGACGTTGATCAGCAGCCTGCCCCCCGACAGGCGATCGAACGTCGCCGCCATGCGCGCAGTGAGCGCAGGCGATGCGATGCCAGGGCGAATCGCGACGAGAAACTTCAGATGACGCGTCGCGCCGATCAGGCTCGACGCCGTCACCCAGGCGTCTTCGCAGGAACGCCCCGTGGGCAGCAAAACACCTTCGTAGCCGAGCGTGTCGACTGCACTCGCGATCTGTCGTGCGTAGTCGAAATCGAACACGCGCCCGCCGTCGGACGTGCCGAGATAACGGGTATCGCCATGCGTCGGAATAAACCAGAAGACTTGCATACGGACTCCGGCGCTCAGGCGGCGAGCGTTGCGCCCGCGGCGCGCGCACCGCGGGCATTCCGGACGCTTTCGGCGACCTTGCCGGGCCACTGACGGATCACCTCGCGCTCATGCAGCCATTGCGAGAGCTGATCGACGGTCGCGCCCAGACGTTCGGCGATGCCCGCATCGAGTGTGGCGCCCTCTTCTTTCGGTACTTGCAGATCGACGGCAAACACGCCGCGCAGAATGTGCTGCGCACCAAGCGCCGACAGCACGGGCTTGAGCGCATAGTCGAGCGCAAGCAAATGCGCGGGGCTGCCGCCAGTCGCGAACGGGGCGACGAGCTTGTCCGCGAGACCATCTTGCGGCAGCACGTCGAGGAAGGCTTTGAGCAAGCCGCTATAAGCCGCCTTGTAGACGGGGGTTGCGACGACGACCGCCTGTGCACCGGCCACTTGGGCGAGCGCATGACGCAGATCGTCGTGTGAGGTATCGGCGGCGAGCAGCGCAGCGGGCGAAAGCGCACGGATATCGATGCGGCGCACCTCGATACCGGCCGAAGCCAGATCGGATTCGACGAAACGCAGCAACCGGGCGCTGCGCGAGGCGGCCGACGGGCTGCCCGAGATCGTGACGGCGTATGTCATACTTCCCTGCCAAAGACGGGCCACTGCCCTGTGGAATCGAAGCGCGCCACGGGCACGTAAGCGGTGCCCGCGATGCAGGCCGGGACGTCGATAAGTACGCGCCGTCGGCCACTGGTGAACCAGTGTAGCGAGGCGTCCCGCGCGCCCGAACCAATCAATCCGGGATAGCTTTGCGCGTTTTCTCATAACCTGAAGTCATGCACCTTTGCCGCCTTATTCCTTCCGGCGGTGATTGCCGCACCACCTCATTGCCATGTCCACCCCGATCCTCGAACTTCGCGAGTACCGTCCCACCGATAGCACCGACACGCACGACTTCCACCAGGTCGTGATCGGACTGTCCGGACGCATGTCGCTCTCGCTCGACGGTCAAGCCACCCAGCACGGACGCGTGGGTGCGCGCAACGGCGCGGTCATTCCGGCGGGCGTACGGCATGGCTATCGGGGCGACGGGCCGAACCGGCAAATCGTGCTGGATGTCCCAGCCGCGATCGCGCACGCCACCGGCACGTCGCGCGCCTTCGCGCGGGAGGCATTCTTCGCGCTGGACGCCGGACTGCTGGCGCTGGTCCATCGGGTGAGCGCCAGCGTGGATAGCGGACGCCCGCTCGATGCCGACGACCCCGTCGTACGGGAATGGCTCGCCGCGCTTGCCCCCCGGTTGGCACCGGCACGTCATGCCTCGCGCACTGTGCGGCTGGATGTGTCGCAAGTCGATGCGCGTTTGCAGTCCGACCTCGCCACACCGCTCGACACTGCCACGCTCGCGCGGGAAGCGGGCATGAGCGTGCGGCATTTTCACGACTGCTTCGTCGCGATGACCGGCGAGACGCCTCACCGGCATCTCATGCGCCTGCGGCTCGCCCGCGCTGCCTCGCTGCTGCTGGGTGAGGATGCCCCGCTCGCGGACATCGCACTTGACGTCGGCTTCAACGACCAAAGCGCACTGACCCATGCCTTCCGTCAGCACTACGGCCTGACGCCCGCCGCCTGGCGACGCGCCCGGAGCGCCCGGAGCGCCAACTGACAGACGCGGCGGTCCGTCTGCCGTATTTCACAAGCCTCTTCCACGCGCGACGCGTTACGCTCTTCCGTTCCTTCCCCATCGCACCGCGAACGGAGCAGCAAATGACGGATTCCGAGCACAAGACCGAGACCCCGAACACCATCGAATGGCAGGACTTCGAGAAGATCGAGCTGCGCGTGGGCACGGTCGTGTCGGCACGCGTCAATGAAAAAGCGAAGAAGCCCGCCTACGTGCTGGAAGTCGATCTGGGCGAGTTGGGCGTGAAGACGTCGAGCGCACAGATCACGGTGCACTACATACCGCCGGCCCTCGTCGGCCGACAGGTACTGTGCGTTTGCAACTTCGGGCCGAAGCGCATCGCGGGCGTCGTGTCCGAGGTGCTGGTGACGGGCTTTGCCGACGCCGACGGGGCCATCGTCCTGGCCGGTGTGGAGCGCAAAGTGCCTAACGGTGCGCGCTTGCACTGAGCTTCAGCGACCTTCGGCGCAACAAGTTCCTCAGTCATTTCGGAATACCGAACGGCATTCGTCCCAAAAATTGCGTCCCCCCGACACCAAATACGCGATCTGCGGTCGAAGCTGCGACCCGATTGCTGCTGCTGGCGCCCAGGCCCCCGCAGCAGCAATCGAAAGACACGCCCTGACGTGTTGGCAGCTTTGGGGGACGACCATCTTGAAATCACTGTTTTGCCGCCTCGGGCTCGGCCTCGGCGGACTCGCCCTGTTCTGGGCGCTCGGCATGCTCAGCGCGAACGAGTTCGGCAAGAGCGCGGCGATCATGGCAACGGCCTTGCCGGGGCTCGGCGGCCTGTGCCTCCTGCTGCGCGCGAGACCGGCATGGCTCAGCGCCACCACGCTGGGCGTCATCGCCCTGTTCTTTCTCGATGCCGCAACCAAGGGCTTCCTGCGCGATTATTTCGGCCTGCGTCCGAATCACCTGCTGGTCTTGCAGGCGGTATTCAATACCAACCCGGCCGAGACGGGCGAGTTCTTTCGCCATAACTGGCGCGACGTAGCCGAAGCCAGTGCCGTCTTCACGATGCTGATGACGGCAGTCGCCGTGCTGGAGCGCCGCCTGTCGCGCGCGGAGGCTCACCGTCCACTGCGCCCGTTGCGACGCCGCAGCAAGCTCGCCGTGGCCACGCTCTTCACCGGCTTCGTCGCGCTGCATCTGAACCCGACGATGGCCAAGGAAAATCCGGTCCTCTACTGGCCGCATCGTTACCTCGACTACAAGGGACAGTTGGCGCACGCCGACGAATTGCAGCGTCAGCTCGATCGCAACATGGCGCAGCGTGCCGACTGGCAAGTGCAGTATCGCGGACCGGCGCAAAAGACAGTGGTGTGGGTCATTGGCGAGAGTTCGAACCGCAACAACATGTCGCTCTACGGCTACGCACGCAACACCACACCGATGCTCGACACGATGCGCGACGATCTCATCGTGTTCCGCGACGTCGTGTCCTCGGAACCGGCGACGATGGCCTCGCTCATGAAGATGCTCACCCCCGCGCATCTGAACGACCCCGACGCGTGGATGAGCAAACCCGACCTCGTGATGCTCGCCAAAGAGGCCGGATTCCGCACGTACTGGATCTCGAATCAGATGCCCAACGACGGCTGGCTCGGGTTGGTCGCCAACCGCGCACACGAGCGTGTCTTCATCAACAAGGGCGCCGGACGCGGCGAGAACAACTTCGACGGCAATCTGCTGCCGGACTTCGAAGCGGCGCTGGCGAGCGACGCACCGCGCAAGCTCATCGTCGTGCACTTGCTGGGCGCGCACCCGACCTACGATATGCGCTACCCCGACGAGTTCGCACGTTTCGACAATACCGACGACAGCGTGATGGCCACGCTCGAAGCACAGGGGCGCTCGCTCTGGGTACGTCATGCGCGCAACGACTACGACAACGCTATCGCCTACAACGACTTCGTCGTCTCCAGTCTGATTCGCAAGACGATGGCAGCGACCGGATCGTCCGACGCGAGTCTGCTGTTCAGCTCGGACCACGCGCAGGAGGTCGGCCATACGCGCAATCACTCGGGCCAGTCGGTGGCCGACGCGTCCGGTTACGAGATCCCGATGCTGGTCTGGTCTCGCCACGCCGTCGATGCGAAAGCGCGCCCGGCGCTGGAGCAGCGCCCGTACCAGACTGATCGTCTGGACCATACGATGCTCGGCCTGCTCGACATCGACACGCCGTACTACAACGCGTCGCACGACGTGCTTAGCGATGCATTCATGCCCATGCCCCGCCGCATCAACGGACGAACGTATGTGCCGAATATGCCGTCAGGGCACGCAGCCCTACCGGCCGACGCGGGCCAACAGCGGGAAACGTCAATTCAATAGTGAGAAACGGAGCGTGTGCAAACCGGGATCTGCCTAGACTCCCTTCGTGATATCGATCTCGAAGAGAGTCCCATGTCAGACGCGCGCCCGCCGCTCTCGTCGTGCCCGAGCGCAGCCACCGCCACAGCCGGGGCGGATGCGCCCACCGTACAAGACACCGCGTCGCCCGATACGCACGTTGTGTCGCTCGTCACGTCGCTGTCGCGCGCGAATCTCGCCGCACAGTTCAGCGAACAGATGACGTTGGCCGTCATTCCGATTGTGGCGGTGATTGCATTGCGGGCGTCCGCAGAACAGACCGTCGGCGCGGCATTGAGCGTATATGGCTTCGGGATGGTGTGCGGCGCGATGGGTTACGCACGCATCGCGCAGCGGCTGTCGTTCGGACGACAAATCCTTTTGGGGCCGGTTTGCGCGGCGGTCGCGGCGCTAACGTTGGCGTCGACATCGGTGCTGAGCGTCGGCGATAAGCACGGTGTGGCCCACGCGCTCGTCTTCATCGCGTTCTTTCTGTTCGGATTCGGCCCGATTGTGTGGACGATCTCGACGACGTCGCTGCGCCAGGTGGTCACGCCGGGCGGTCTGAACGCGCGCGTGTCGGCCGCGACGATGACGGCGACCTTCGGTGCGCGTCCGCTCGGCGCTTTTCTGAGTGCGTGGGTCGCATCGTCGCTCGGCATCAAGGCGTGCCTGATCGCGATGGTGTTGGGCTTCGCGCTGCAACTCACGATCATCCTCCGCTCGCCTGCGGCGCGATTGAGAACGCTGAGCGCATCTGTCGCGGTTGTCAGTTGATGCCAACGTTGGCAGTTGCACACTCAGAGAAGCATTCGACTCAACCGTGTCGGCGAGGAATGGAGGAGCGTAAACGCAACGATCAACAGTTCGCTGTCTGACTGGACCAGCAATTGATAAGGCGTCCATAGTGCATTCGGAGTGGGCAGTTCGGCCAGCACAATACCCCCGTCGCCAAAGCTCGGATCGGGCTCACCATTCGGCCCGATGCGCTCGAACAGGGCTTTCGAGACACCCAGGGTCGCACCGGTGGCTACGCCCTTGCCGTCGGGCGTGACCGCCAACGCGAGTCCCGACCACTGAACGTCGCCCGCCTGGGAAAAAAGCAGTTCACCACCGTTGAAAGACGTGTCGATCGAACCGTCGGGAAGCAGTCGCGAGTACCAGCTCAAGCTTTTGAATCCCGGGTCACGACAGTTGCCCATCAGCATGGACTTCCCATCGGCCTGCGGAACAACCCCCTGAACCTGCCAGGCCGAGGTGTCCGGAAATGTCTCCGAATACTCGAGATAGGCATAACCATCCGCACCGAACGACACGTCGGCCTGTCCATTGCTTAGGAAACGCGCCACCAACATCTTGGTCGGGGCGGGAGATGCCCCACCTCCAGCAAGTAGTATCTTGCCGTCAGGCAGCAAGCTCGCATGGAGAACGTTCACCCCCCTGGCAATGGTGCGGGCAAAGCCACCCTCGCCAAACGTGTAATCGAACGTGCCGTCGGGCGCCAGACGGACGAAAACTCCAATAAAGTTGTCCAGGCCCATGACACAATGAACGACCATCACAATCTTGTCGTCGGGCAACATCATTGCGCCCCG
Source organism: Pandoraea oxalativorans (assembly GCF_000972785.3). NCBI lineage: Bacteria > Pseudomonadati > Pseudomonadota > Betaproteobacteria > Burkholderiales > Burkholderiaceae > Pandoraea > Pandoraea oxalativorans. The sequence continues at coordinate 2,037,641 of NZ_CP011253.3, read as the reverse complement.
AATCCGGTTGCCCGGACCTTCCGGAACCTCGACGAGGGTCACGCCGCCATTGCCGAAAGTCTCGTCGAGGCGGCCGTCGGGATGCAGTCGCGCTACGAGCCCACGGCTGACGGTATCGGTGATATCCAGCGTGCCCGCGACCACGAATTTGCCACTGGACTGCCGCATCAGCTTGAACGGCCTAAAACTACCAAAGAAGTCATGGGGAAAACGAACCTCGACGCCCGTTTCGCCGAACGACGGGTCCGGGCGGCCGTTGGGCATCAACCGGTACACCATAAGACCCACAGCACTCGGCAGCGTACCGGCGAGAACAATCTTCTGATCTGGCAGCAACATTGCAGCCGGCATCTGCACCGACATATCCACGTGCCCACCCTGACCGAATGTCGGATCGAACTCGCCACTGCGCAACGATTTACTCATGATGCCCTCCACGCTGTGTAAGTGAAGAGGCCACCGTCCGTCTGTGCCACCCATTTCCCGCACGAAGACGGCTACCCCAGGAGACGCGGACGTCTCGCCGTCATACTGATCCGGGCTCCTTACGCGCAACAACTGTCAACGTTGACAGGTCCGCACTCGGGCGCAGGCGTCCCCCGCTGACATACGAACAAAAACGCGATGGGGGAAGGGCTCAATGTTGCGCCCCTCCCCCATCGCCTCCAAGTCGCGACCGGCCTGCCGTCTACGCGTTATGTCCCGAGCACCCCACGCAGCGCATCGGTCAATGCCGTGCACTCACTCTCTTTGCCAACCGTGATTCGCAGGAACTGGGCGATGCGTGCGTGTTTGAAGTGACGCACGATGATCGAACGCTCACGCAACGACGCCGCCAGTTGCGCCGCATCGTGCGACGGATGCCGCGCGAATACGAAGTTCGCCGTCGACGGCAACACGTCGAAGCCGAGTGCCGACAGCCGCACTGTGAGCGCATCGCGACTCGCGATCACAGCTTGACGCGTCTCGTTGAAATACGCCTCGTCTTCGATGGCCGCAACCCCCGCCGCTTGCGCCAGGCGGTCGAGCGGATACGAGTTGAAGCTGTTCTTCACGCGCTCCAGCGCTTCGATCAGATCCGGATTACCGATGGCGAAACCGAGACGCAACCCCGCCAGTGAGCGCGACTTCGACAGCGTTTGCACGACGAGCAGATTCGGATATTTCGCGATCAGCGTCGCCGCCGTCTCGCCACCGAAATCGACGTAAGCCTCGTCGATCACTACCACCGAATCCGGGTTGCCTGCCAGCAGACGCTCGATCTCGCCCGACGCCAGCGCGCGCCCGGTCGGCGCGTTCGGATTCGGGAAAATGATGCCGCCGTTCGGCTTGAGGTAAGCGTCGACGTCGATCTCGAACGTGTCGGTCAGCGGCACGTTCTCGAACGCCACGCCGTACAGCCCGCAGTACACGGGATAGAAGCTATACGTGATGTCCGGATACAAGATCGGCTTGTCGTGCCTGAGCAGGCCCTGAAACACGTTGGCCAGCACTTCGTCCGAACCGTTGCCCACGTGCACGTTAGCCACTTCCAGACCGAAGCGCGTCGCGATGGCCTGCTTGAAGCGGCGTGCATCCGGGTCCGGATACAGCTTCAGGGCATCGGCATCCGCGCCGAGCGCGTCGCGAATGGCGGCGAGCACGCGCGGCGACGGGCCGTACGGATTCTCGTTGGTATTGAGTTTGATGAGCCGCTGCATCTGCGGCTGCTCGCCGGGGACATAGGGTGTCAGTTCGGCGACGCCCGCACTCCAGAATTTGCTCATGACGTGTTCGATCCGCTCAGCTCACGAAACCGCGCGCCAGATCGGCCTGAATGTCGGCCGGCGACTCCAGACCGACGGCCAGACGGATCAGCCCCTCGGTGATGCCCGCTGCGGCACGCGCTTCCGGCGTGATGCGACCGTGCGTCGTGCTGGCCGGGTGCGTGATGGTCGTACGCGTGTCGCCGAGGTTGCCCGTGATCGAACACACCCGCGTGTTGTCGATCAGACGCCATGCGTTCTCACGCTGCTCGGCAGGCGTCGCGCCCTTGAGTTCGAAGGCGACAATCGCGCCCCCCGCCTTCTGCTGACGCTTCGCGAGTTCGTATTGCGGATGCGACGGCAGGCCCGGATAGTACACACGACCGATCTGCGGCTGCTGCTCCAGCCATTGTGCGAGCTCCAGTGCGTTGGCCGATTGCTTCTCGACACGCAGCGACAGCGTTTCCAGTCCCTTGAGCAACACCCATGCGTTGAACGCCGAGAGCGTCGGGCCCGCGCTGCGCACGAACGTGAAGACCTTGCCCATGATGAAGTCCTTCTTGCCAACGATCGCGCCACCCAGCACGCGACCCTGACCATCGAGGTACTTCGTCGCCGAGTGCACCACGACGTCTGCACCGTACTCGATCGGACGCTGCAACACCGGCGTGCAGAAACAGTTGTCGACGACGAACAGCGCGCCCGCTTCCTTCGCGATCTTGCCGATGGCTTCGATGTCGGCGATGTCGGTGAGCGGGTTGGACAGCGTCTCGAGGAAGAACATCTTCGTGTTCGGACGGATCGCGGCGCGCCAGGCGTCGAGGTCGGTCGGGTCGACGAAGGTCGTCTCGACGCCGAAGCGGCTGAAGATCTGCGAGAACACGTTCAGCGTCGAGCCGAAGATGCTCTGCGAACTGACGAGGTGGTCGCCAGCCGACAGGGCCGTCATCACGACCGAGACGATGGCGCTCATGCCCGACGCCGTCGCCATGCAGGCCTCCCCGCCTTCGAGTGCGGCCAGACGGTCCTGGAACATCGATACGGTCGGGTTGGTGAAGCGCGAGTATGTGAACCCTTCTTCCGAATGGGCGAAGCGCTCGGCGGCCTCGGCCGCGCTCTTAAAAACGAAGCTCGAGGTCAGGAACAGCGCCTCGGAGTGTTCACCAAACTCGGAGCGTTGCGTGCCCGCGCGCACCGCCAGGGTATCGAAGTCGAAGGAATCCATCGTGTGTCTCGTCATTGGGTCGGCGCACTCGCCAGCCAAAAAAAGAAAAGCCCGTTTCGCTTGTCAGCAAAACGGGCTCGAAATCCATCTGTCTAGGCCTCGCTTTAGCTGTTTCGGGGATATTCCCCCACGTCCGCAAGCTGAAATCAAATCGACGTGAGAAGCAGTGTAGCACGTTGCAACAGGAGAAGGAAAACCTCCGCCGACCGCTCCTGTGGCCTCGGCAGCCCCGGCCCGACAAGCCTTCCGGCCATGTCAGGCCCGGCCGCGCAAGGTTCAGAGGCCCAGTTGCGCGCCGCGCGGCTCGCCGTCATCGCCTTCGCTCGCTTCCACGACCGGCGCCTTCGGTGCCTTGCGTTGCTGCTCCAGGCGATTCAGGTACTCGGGCGTGACGTCGCCGGTGATGTAGTTGCCGTCGAAGCACGAGGCATCGAAGTCCGACAGCGCCGGGTTGATGTCGCGCACCGCGGCCTTCATGTCCTCGACGTCCTGATAGATCAGTTCGTCCGCACCGATGATGCGAGCCACTTCCTCGTCGCTGCGATCATGGGCGACGAGTTCGCTACGCGTGGGCATGTCGATACCGTACACGTTAGGGAACTTCACGGGCGGCGCAGCCGAGGCGAAGATCACCTTGCGGGCACCCGCGTCGCGCGCCATTTGCACGATTTCCTGGCTGGTCGTGCCGCGCACGATCGAGTCGTCGACGATCAGCACATTCTTGTCCTTGAACTCGACGCGCATCGCGTTGAGCTTCTGACGCACCGACTTCTTGCGCATCGCCTGGCCCGGCATGATGAAGGTACGGCCGACGTAACGGTTCTTGAAGAAGCCTTCGCGATAGTTCAGACCCAGACGCTTGGCGACTTGCATCGCAGCGGGACGGCTGGAATCCGGAATCGGCATGACGACGTCGATGTCCTTGTAATCGATCTCGCGGCGAATCTTCTCGGCGAGGTAGTCGCCCATGCGCAGACGAGCGTCGTACACGGGCACGCCGTCGAGCACCGAATCCGGACGGGCCAGATACACGAGTTCGAAAATGCACGGATGCATCGACGATGCCGGTGCGCATTGCTGCGACGTCAGTTCGCCGTCGTTGCTGATGAAGATCGCCTCGCCCGGCTTGACGTCGCGCTCGAATGCGAAGCCCATGCCTTCGAGGGCCACCGACTCCGATGCAATCATCCACTCCGTACCGTTCGGGCCGTCGAAGCGGCCGATACACAGCGGACGAATGCCATGCGGATCGCGGAAGGCGAGCAGACCGAAACCGGAGATGATCGAGACGATGGCGTACGAGCCGCGCAGACGGTTGTGCACCTTGCCCACGGCCTGGAACAGCGAGTCGACGGACAGGCCGTCGCGCGAGCTTTCCTGCAGTTCGTGCGCGAGCACGTTGAGCAGGACTTCGGAGTCGGACGTGGTGTTGATGTGGCGACGATCGACACGGAACATCTCGTCCTTGAGCTGTTCCCAGTTCGTCAGGTTGCCGTTGTGGGCGAGCACGATGCCGTAGGGGGCATTCACGTAGAACGGCTGGGCCTGTGCCGCACTCGACGAGCCTGCGGTCGGATAGCGCACCTGACCGATGCCCACCGTGCCCGGCAAGTCGCGCATGTTACGCGTGCGGAACACGTCGCGCACCATGCCGTTGCCCTTGTGCATGTAGAAGGACTGGCCATCCGTCGTCGCGATACCGGCGGCGTCCTGGCCGCGGTGCTGCAACAGCAGCAGACTATCGTAGATGAACTGGTTGACCGGGGATTTGGAGACTACACCGACGATGCCACACATGGCATGAATCCTTCAAAAAACATCGAAATCTGCATCAAACGAACTGTATTATCCGTCATTCGGAAACGTTGTGCAGGCCGGTCGATGGCGTGGACGATCCGTTGGATCCGCCACTGCGCATTCCCCACCCCTGCTGCTGGCCATTCGCCGTGTCGCCCGCGCCCTGCGCGCTCAATCCCGTTCCCGCGCCGCCCATCAGGTTCGACAATCGGGTCGAGACGGCCTTCGTAGCGCCTGTCTTCACTTCGTTCACCACTTCGGTCGTCACGCCGCGCGCCACCTGATCGACGACGCCGTTCGACGCACCGCTCTGTCCGTTCTGTCCGCCCGTCGGCTGGCCCGGCGCACCGGGCTGCAAGCCCCGACCACCCTGGCCGCCCTGGCCGCTTGCCTCAGGCGCACCACGATAAGGCTCCATTTGTGGCAAGGGAACCGTCATTCCCAATGGATTGACGCTCGGCACGGCGGCGTCCGGCTTGCGCAGGTAGTACTGCACCGGCTCCGGCAGATACGGCATCAGCCGCTCCAGCCCCGCCTCGACCCACGGACGCGTCACCGAATGCTGCCAGACCGGTTGTTGGGGCAACGTCGTTAACTTGGCGGCGACCATCAACAACATCAAGAGCAAAATGCCGCGAACAATGCCGAAAAGCATGCCCAACCCGCGATCGGCCGGACGCAGGCCGATCATGTCGGTCATGCGCCCCACGAGCGCGCTGACGATCCCGGCGCCGAACACCACGGCCACGAGCACCAGCAGAAAACCCAGCGCCCCTTGCGTCAGTTCGCCGCCCGGCAAATCGGCCGGTAGCCAGTGAGCGACGCTCGGACCGAAGGCGCGCGCGACGAAGAACGCGACCACCCAGCCCACGAGGTTGAACAACTCGCGCACCAGACCGCGCAACATGCCGAGCAACATCGACCCGACCAGAATAGCGATGGCCGCGTAATCCACCACGGTCAACAGACCGCTATGCACCGTATCGCCCAACTCAGCCCGCCTCGGCGACCTGCGCCGTCAGACCGGCGTCGCGAATCTTCTTGCCGGCCGCTTCGGCCGACGTGCGATCCGGGAACGGGCCTGCCCGCAGCAAATACAGTTCACGGCCGTCGACCGAACTCTTGACCATGTAGCTCGGCACGTTCACCAGCTTGAGTTTGACGAGCCACGCCTGCGCACGGTCCTGCGTCGAGAACGCGCCGATGCGCACCAGGAACTTGCCGTTCGAGGCGGTCTTCTGCGCGGTGTCGTGACTGTCCTGCTTGGCGGCGGGTTTGGCTGCCGTGTTGTTCTGCGCGAACTGCGCGATCGGGTCGGCGACGTTGTTGTTGACTTGCGCAGGCTTGGTCTGCGCCTTGGCCGCGTCATGCGAGTCCGGCTTGGGCGCAGGCTTCACGTCGGCGTGCTGTTCCGGCTTCTTGACATCGGGCTTGGCGTCCGGCTTAGGCTCCGGCTTGGCCTGCGCCACCTGCGGCTCGGGCACCACGCTCGGCGCCGGTGTCGGTGCGGCGGCAGACGGCGGCACGGCGGACGGTGCCGGTGCGGGCTTGGCGTTGTTCGCCAGCGAACTGCTGTCGAGCGCCTCCTCCCCCTTGTCGAGCGACGCATCGGAGGGCGGCACGGCAGCCGCCTGCGGCTTCACGCGCACGGGCGGCGAGTTGGCGTCTTTGCCGGGAATCTGGATGGCGATATCGTCGGCCGTCGGCTTCGGCTCGGGCGCGAGCACCATCGGCAAAATGATGACGGCCGCGAGCACCAGCGCCAACGCCCCGACCAGACGGCGGCGCGCGCGTTGCTTTTCGGGCAGCAACGGGTCGAGTTGCTCGTGCTCGCTGTACTCGCCCCCTCCTCCCGCCGTACGGGTGCCGGTGCGGCCGCTCCTGCGGCTACCGCGCTTCGGGGGAACGGCTTCGGCGTCTTTCTTGCGGAAGGAAAACAATCCCATAGGCCCTTGGCTCAGGTCGAAACTTGCGTCGTTGGACTGATCATCGCGCATCCGGTGCGTCGTGCGCATGACAATTCTCGTAAGCAAAAGTCACGGCATGCGCGCTTTCGCGCTCAATGGCGTTGCAATTTGCGGTGCGACATCACACCCGCCACCGTAAAGAACGATCCAAAAACCACAATTCTATCATTCTCGCCGCACTGCTCGAGCGCGGCAGCATAGGCTTTCTCAGGGGATTCGAAGGTTTCGACCGAATGATCCGCATCTTCGACAAACCCGACCGCGCGAAGCTTCTCTTCGAGCAGCGCCGGACTCGCGGCGCGCTCCGTCGGCAACGCGCACAAACGCCAGTGATCGACCTTGTCGACCAGATGCCGCAGCACGCCTTCGATATCCTTGTCGGCCATCGCCCCGAACACGGCGTACGTGTACGGAAAGAAGCCCATGCCGTCGAGGTTGTGACCCAGCGCTGCTGCGGCGTGCGGGTTGTGCGCCACATCGAGCACCACGGCCGGACGCCCCGGCAGCACCTGAAAACGCCCCGGCAGCTCGACCGACGCGAGCCCGAGTCGAATGTCTTGCGCCGAGACCGGCAACATGTCGCGCATCGATTCGAGCGCCGCGAGCGCCGCCGATGCATTGAGCAACTGATTCGCGCCGCGAAGCGCCGGATACGCAAGCGCCGGGCGACGCATCTGACGTCCGCCATAGCTCCACTGCTGCTTGTCGCCCTGATAGTTGAAGTCGCGACCGAACAGCCACAGATCGGCGCCGATGCGCTCGGCCTCGTCAAGCAGGGTCTTGGGCGGCATCGGGTCGCCGCAAACCGCCGGTTTGCCTGCACGGAAGATGCCCGCCTTCTCGGTCGCGATGGCTTCGCGCGTGTTACCGAGGTATTGCTGGTGGTCGATGTCGATGCTCGTGATGACGGCGCAATCCGCATCGACGATGTTCACGGCGTCCAGTCGGCCGCCCAAGCCCACTTCGAGAATGACGGCATCGAGCCCGGCCGTCGCGAACATATGCATGATCGCGAGCGTGGTGAATTCGAAGTACGTGAGCGAGACCGGTTCGTCGAAACTCGTGCGGGCTTTCTCCACCGCCTCGAAATGCGGCAGCAGCGTGGCGTCGTCGACGATCTCGCCGTTCAGACGCGCGCGCTCGTTGAACGAGATCAGATGCGGCGACGTATGGCAGCCGACGCGGTAACCCGCCGACAGCAGAATGGCTTCGATGATGGCGCAGGTCGAGCCCTTGCCGTTCGTGCCGCCGACCGTGAAGACGGGACACGGAAATTGCAGGCCGAGGGCGTCTTTCACGCGACCAATGCGCGTGAGACCCATGTCGATGCCCACAGGATGAGCGGTTTCAAGATGGGCGAGCCAGGCGTCGAGAGTGGAGTATGTCGGCATGATGTGCGGGCAGAAAAACAAAAACGCGGACGTCACGAACGTCCGCGCTTCCTATCCTGCTAAGTGATGCTTTCAGGCGCCGCGGGTGCAGCGCTTGCGTGGCGTTGCGCCATTCTACGCCGTTGCACCGCCCTTGGGGGCGCCGCAACCGCGCGCATAACGTCATCGCCAGCGTGAGCACGCGCAAGTCATGTGCGTCATGTGCGTCATGTGCGACTTGCGCGCGCCGGCCATCGCGTATCAGGCAACGGCGTCTGCCGGCTGACGCAGCATCAGCGCGATCAGGCGAGCGATCTCGTCACGCATGTCGCGACGGTTGACGATCATGTCGATCGCGCCCTTCTGCAACAGGAACTCCGAACGCTGGAAGCCTTCCGGCAGCTTTTCGCGCACGGTCTGCTCGATCACGCGCGGACCGGCGAAGCCGATCAGCGCCTTCGGCTCTGCGATCACCACGTCGCCCAGGAAGGCGAAGCTGGCCGACACCCCGCCCATCGTCGGATCGGTCAGCACGGAGATGAACGGCAGCTTGGCATCGGACAGCTTGGTCAGCATGGCCGTGGTCTTCGCCATCTGCATCAGCGACAGCAGACTTTCCTGCATACGCGCACCGCCCGAAGCGGTCACGCAGATGAACGGCACGCCCTGCTCCAGTGCGTTCTGCGCACCGCGCACAAAGCGCTCGCCAACGACGGAGCCCATCGAGCCGGCCATGAACGAGAACTCGAAGCAGGCGACGACGACCGGCAGCGTGTGAATCGCGCCGCCCATCACCACCATCGCGTCGGTCTCGCCGGTGTCGTCCATCGCTTCCTTGATGCGGTCCGGATACTTGCGGCTGTCCTTGAACTTCAGTGCGTCGACCGGCACGATTTCCTGGCCCAACTCATAGCGGCCTTCCGGATCGAGCAGCGCATTCAGACGCGCGCGCGCGCCGATGCGCATGTGGTGGTCGCACTTCGGGCAGACATGCAGATTGGCTTCCACGTCGGCGCGATACAGCACGGCTTCGCACGACGGGCACTTGATCCACAGCCCTTCCGGGATGCTCTTGTTGCGCTGCGTCGGATCGGTTTGCTTGATCTTCGGGGGCAGCAGCTTGTCGAGCCAGCTCATAGTTTCTCCTTGCCAAACGCCCGCCCCCAAGAGGGGACGGGCGTTTCCGGGGCATTTCAAGGCGACCGTGTAATACGGTCGTTTCAATTCAGCGTTTCACCGAGCAGATCTGCGTCGTGCAGCGCCATTCGGGCAAATTTCTGCCGCGAATTTACGCCGATTTGGCGCCCGAGTCGAGCGCCTGACGGATACCGCCGATAAATTCAGCCAGCGATTTTACCGCGTTCTGCCCCTCCAGATCACGCGGCGTGTTTTCCAGACGCTGCACGATGGCGCTGCCGATCACGACGGCGTCGGCCACGCTCGCCACCGCGCGGGCCGTTTCGGCGTCGCGAATACCGAAGCCCACGCCCACCGGCAGGTCGGCGACCGCCTTGATCTGGGGAATCTTCGAGGCCACGCTGTCCAGATCCAGACTTGCCGCGCCCGTCACGCCCTTGAGCGAGACGTAATACAGATAACCGCTGGCCTGACGCGCCACCGCAGCAATACGCGCATCGGTCGACGTCGGCGCGAGCAGGAAGATCGGATCGATGCCCTGCGCGCGCACGACACCGGCGAAGCCTTCGGCCTCCTCGGGCGGGTAATCGACGACCAGCACGCCGTCCACGCCCGCTTTGGCGGCACGTTCGGCAAAGGCGTCGAGCCCCATCGCTTCGATCGGATTGGCGTAGCCCATGAGCACGATCGGCGTGCGGTCGTTGGTCTGACGGAAGACGGCGACATAGCCCAGCACTTCGGCCAGGCTCACGCCACGCGCAAGCGCGCGCTCGGAGGCGCGCTGAATGACGGGACCGTCGGCCATCGGGTCCGAGAAGGGCACGCCGAGTTCGATGACGTCGGCGCCGTTGTCGGCCAGTGCATGCATCAGCTTGACCGTCCACCCCGGCTCCGGGTCACCGGCGGTAATGAACGGAATAAGGCCCTTTTTACCCTGCGCTTGCAAGGCTTGGAACGTCGCTTGAATGCGGGACATGATCGGAAAGTCTCTGAAGTCGTTGGTTTGCGAGCGCGTGGTAGTGCGCGTTCAGCTCATAGCCGACAAAACGCCGGCCGTGCAGCGCGCAGGCCACGGCTGTCGTGCCGCTGCCCATGAACGGGTCGAGCACGAGACCGCCGGGCGGGCAACTGGCCAGCACCATGCGCTCGATGATATGCAGCGGTTTCTGCGTCGGATGATCGACGCGTTCGGGGTCTTGCCGGTGCAATCGCGAGATCGACCACAGATCCTTGGGGTTATAGCCCAGCTCCAGCCACTTGCTGCCTTCGAAGATGCGGCGCGAGCGCGCCTTCTTCGTAGCGGCGTCGTACGGCACGCGCACGGCGTCGAGGTCGAAGTAATAGTCCTTCGAGATCGCGAAAAAGCCGATGTTGTCGTGCACGGACGAGAACCGCCGCGTACTGCCGCCCATGCTGGGCACGCGGCGATCCCAGATGATCTCGTTGATCATCAGCATGCGCTGCTTGAGGAAGACGAACAGTTCCGGGGCGTACTGCCACGTGCAGAACAGGTAGAGCGAGCCGCGCGGCGCGAGCTTCGGAATCGCCGCTTCGAGCCAACCGTACGTCCAGCCGAGGAAGTCCTCGCCGGAGCGCTTGTCGGAGTCATTGCCGTAGTCCTTTCCGAGCCCGTAAGGCGGGTCGGCAAGGATCAGGTCGACGCTGCCGTCTTCCAGTTCGTGCAGATGTTGCAGAAAGTCCGCATGACGCAACGTGATGTCGCCCGGCGCCCAACGCGCGCGCAACTCGCCGGCCGCTTCCATGGCCTCGAGACGTGCGGCGGCGGCTTCGGTGGCGTCCATGGGACGCTCGGTCCCGAGGACGTCATTCTGTGCCTTGCGATCAGTCAGATCGGTCATGCTGGTTCTGTTGTCCTTAACCTTAGGATCGATGGAGTCTCGCCGCGCCGCTCAGGTGCCCGAGGGCTCTGGCCTGGCCAGCGCCATCACCGTGTGCATGTCCTTGTCGCCACGCCCCGAGAGATTGACCAGAACGATCTGATCCTTCGGCAGCGTCGGTGCAAGCTTGCACGCGTAAGCGAGCGCATGGCTCGACTCCAGCGCGGGGATGATGCCCTCGATCCGGCAGCAATCGTGGAAGGCCCGCAGCGCCTCGTCGTCGGTAATGCCCACGTACTCGGCGCGCTTGATGTCGTGCAACCAGGCGTGCTCGGGACCGACGCCGGGGTAATCCAGACCGGCCGAAATCGAATGCGTCTCGGTGATCTGACCGTTGGCGTCCTGCAGCAGATAAGTGCGGTTGCCGTGCAACACGCCGGGCGTGCCGCCGATGATCGACGCCGCATGACGGCCGGTCTCGACGCCGTCGCCGGCCGCTTCCACGCCCACGAGCTTCACGTCCGGCACGTCGATGTACGGGTAAAAAATCCCCATCGCATTCGAACCGCCGCCCACGCAGGCCAGCACGTAGTCCGGCTGGCGACCCGCGAGTTCGGGCATCTGCACCTTGCACTCTTCGCCGATCACGCTCTGGAAGTCGCGCACGAGCATCGGGTACGGGTGCGGGCCAGCCACGGTGCCGATGATGTAGAACGTGTTCTCGACGTTCGTCACCCAGTCGCGCATGGCTTCGTTCAGGGCGTCCTTGAGCGTCTTGGAGCCGGATTCCACCGGCACGACGGTCGCGCCGAGCAGTTGCATGCGATACACGTTGGCGGCCTGACGCTTGACGTCTTCCGCGCCCATGTACACCACACACTCCATGCCGAAGCGCGCCGCGATGGTCGCCGTGGCCACGCCGTGCTGCCCTGCGCCGGTCTCGGCGATCACACGGGGCTTGCCCATACGACGCGCGAGCAGCGCCTGCCCGATCACGTTGTTCACCTTGTGCGCGCCCGTGTGGTTCAGGTCTTCGCGCTTGAGGTACAGCTGGGCGCCGCCCAATTCCTGGCTCCAGCGCTTGGCGTGATAGATCGGCGACGGACGGCCGACGTAGTGCTTCAGTTCGTAGTGGAATTCTTCGAGGAAGGCCGGATCGTGCTGATACTTGGCATAGGCCGCACTCAGTTCGTCGAGCGCGTGGATCAGCGTCTCGGCCACAAAGACACCGCCGTACGGGCCGAAATGGCCGCTGGCGTCAGGTAAATCGTACATGGTCGTCACTCATCGGTTGCCGGAGGGCGGGGAAACTGGGGAAACAGGCCCTGGCGTCCACCCCGGCGGGTTGCTTCACTGTGCGTCGGCAGCGAGAACCGCTTGCACGAACGCCGTCATACGGGCGTGATCCTTCACGCCCCGCGACGCCTCCACACCGCTCGACACGTCGACGGCATAAGGCGCCACCCGGCGGATGGCTTCAGCAACGTTGTGTGCGTTCAAGCCACCACTCAAAACGGCCCGACGCGCGATGTCTTTTGGAATAAGTGACCAATCGAAAACCTTTCCTCCACCGCCGTAGCCCTCGACCAGGGCATCGAGCAAGATGCCTTGCGCGGCGGTGTATGTATTGGCGAATTGTAGCAAATCGCCACTGTCTTTCGTGTCCGGGCCGATACGCATAGCGCGCATGTACGGACGGTTGCCCGCCGCCGCCGCCAACGCCGCGCATTGCTCGGGCGATTCGTCGCCGTGGAATTGCAGTGCGGTGAGCGCAACGGCGTCCACAGTGCGGGCGATCTCGTCGGCACTCGCGTTGACGAACAGTCCCACGAGGCTCACATATGCGGGCACCCGGCGGGCCAGCTCGGCCGCACGCGCGAGATCCAGGTAACGCGAGCTCGGCGGGTAGAAGACGAAGCCGATGGCATCGACGCCCAGCGCGACGGCGTGGTCGATGTCGGCAGCCTGCGACAGGCCGCAGATCTTGATACGCGTACGAGACTTCACAGCATTCGGGGATTTCATGACTTGGCCCACGGCATCGGGAACGGCCACGCAGCCCAATTGGGCTCGGGTACGTCGAATCGCTCAGGATACCCGACGCGCGCCAGATACAGGCCGTCGGGCATGAAGGTCGGGGCGGCCTGACGGCGGTCGCCGCTCGCGAGCACATGCGTCATCCAACTCGCCGGCTGCCGGCCACGGCCGACCGCGACCAGACACCCCATGATGTTGCGCACCATGTGATGCAGGAAGGCGCTCGCACGAAAGCGGAAAAGGAAGAAGTCGCCGTGCTGCTCGACATCGATGGCGTATAGGTGCTTCACGGGCGTCTTGGCCTGACATTCGGACGAACGGAACGCCGAGAAGTCATGCTCGCCGACGAGCGCCCGGCTCGCCTCACGCATAGCCTCGAGATCGAGCGGCGTATGCAGCCAGCCGCAACGACCTTCGAGCAACGGCGAGCGCACCGGATTCGCGTACAGGACGTAGAAGTACGTGCGCTCGAAAGCGGCGAAACGAGAGTGAAAATCGTCCGGCATCGCCTTCGCCCACTGCACGGCGACGGTCTTCGGCAGAAAAGCGTTAACACCGCGCACCCACGAGAACATCGCACGGTCCAGATCGGTATCGAAATGCACCACCTGGCCGATGCCATGAACGCCGGTGTCGGTGCGGCCCGCGACGGTGGTCGGCAGCGCCACACCGCCGAATTCGCGCAGCGCGGCTTCTAGCGTCTGCTGCACGGTGTTGCCGTGCGGCTGCGATTGCCAGCCGGAAAACGCCGTGCCGTCGTAGTGGATACCGAGTGCGATTCGCATAGGAAAAAGAAAAATGGGCGCTCAACCCACGAGCGCCCCAAACTACGGTCAATCAGTCTTGTTCGGGTCGGGCCTCGCGACGCACCCGCAGGCGCGTTGCGAGACGTGATGAACAGGGATTACTTGCCCAGCTCCGCCAGTCGCGAGCGCGCGACGGATTGCTGTGCGGCGTCGCCACCGGCAATCACTTCTTCGAGCAACTCGCGCGCGCCGTCATCGTCGCCAATCGTCTGGTAAGCGGTTGCCAGTTCGAGCTTCGTGTGGAACTCGTCCGGCACGCCGGGTTCGGCCGCCGGCGCCACCGGAGCAGCGCCTGACACGGCCTCGACCGGATGCGGGACGATCGCCTCAGGCGCATGCGCCACGGCTTCGGGGGCGGCCGCCTGATGCTGCGGCGCTGCGGGAACTTCGGCGTAAGGCGTGTGCGGTGCTGATGTCTCCAGCGTCTCGTGTTCGACCAGCGCTTCCTCGCCAGTCACGTCCGAGAGTGCCGGGGCGCTGACGAATGCCGGGGTCGCGTCGGGCGGTGCGTCGTCACCCTTCAAATCGAGGCTGAAGTCCGACAAATCGAACGACATCGGACGCAGCGACGGGGCTTCGTGCGCCGCATCGGTGAAGCTGCGTGGTGCTTCCGTGGCGCTGGCGGCCTGCTGCATCGCGGCCTCGAAGTCTGCGTCGCTCAGCTCATCGTCGAGGTCCGCCATATCCGTCATATCGCCGGAATCCGCCGTGTGGGCGGCTTCCAGACGCGGGTCCCCCGGGGGCGCCATCGTGAACTGCACCGAGCCGATACCGCGGCTCAACGACGGCAAGGCGTCGCTCGAAATCGTGCCGACATTCGTCGGCTGGCCCGGAATGCCCAGATCGAGATCGCCGAGCATGCCCGCCACACCGCCTTCGGGAGTCGCGCCCACCTGCGCCGCATGCCCTATATGAGAGAGCGTCCCGGCGGCAGCACCGTCGGTTGTGGCAGTTGCGCCCAGTGCTTCGAGCGACGTCAGCGCATCGTCGGCGTGCGCATCGGCGGACGCCTGCGGGGCAGACGTCTGACCCGCTTCTTCGGCAAATGCCGCATCCCAATCGATTTCCGGCTCGCTGGCGGCTTCTGCCACCGACTCCGGCTCGTAGGCCGCCACTTCATCCACCACAGGCTCTGCAGGCGCGTCGAAGGCCTCAGACGCGACTTGCTCGGCTTGCCCTGCGTCCTGCGATTCGGCAAGGCCTTCGGCATGCGCCGTCTCAGCCAGTTCGTCGGTCACCGGGGTCTGCTCGGCGTCCCACGCATCCGGCTCGTTCGATGCACCGGCGGTGGCATCCAGAGCGACTTCGTCGTGGGCGGCAGCTTCGGTCTCCGGCGCCGACCACGCTGCGTCGGCTTCCGGATGGAGATGTTCGTCGGCCTCGGCCTGATTCGCGGCGTACAGCGCGGCAGCCCCTGCGGCCCCCGCAGCGGCGACGCCCGCAGCCGTCGCAGCGCCGTGCGACGTCGGCTCAGCGGCATTGACAGCATCGACGGCGTGCGGCTTGTCTTGCGAGGACGTGGGCTCGACGTTGCCCCCCTGACCATCCCGACCATCGTCGTACGGTCCCGGCTGGCCCACCGGCGGCTCGGCGCGGCGACGGCGCATGAGCCACCACAGGCCGAGCAACACCACCAGCACGCCAGCGCCCGGCAGCACATACGGATTCTGCGTCACTGCACGCCAGTTCATGGCGGCGTTAGGCGTCGGCTTCGACTCGGCCGCCGGTGCGCTGGCCGATGCCGCGGACGCTGCGGCCGCATCGCTTGCCGGAGCAGCCACCGCCGTCGCTTCGGAGGCGTTCGCGTCGGCCGATGCGGTCGAGGCGGCCGAGGCGGCATCGCTCGCGGCTGCGCCGGACGCAGCCGCCGCCGTCGCGTTGCTCGCAGCGGCATCTGTCGGTTTGGCGTCGGCGTTCGCAGCCGCATTCGTCGCCGGTTGGGTGCCTGCGACCGCAGGCGCGGTCGTCTTGCCATCGGCGGATTTCGCCGTCTTCTCTTGCGCAGACGCCCCGGAAGCGGTGGCGGCCTGCTGCTCCAGATTAGCGACGGCCTGATTCTTCATCGCCAACAGCTTCTGGAGATCTGCTACGTTCTTCTGCAACTCATTCACCCTGCCCTGAGCCTCGGTCTGCGCCTTGCCCTGGGCGATTTGCTCTTCTTCGTTGCCGCCGGCACGGCCCGCCGTGCCTCCCTTGCCGGGTCGCGACAACTTCAACTCATCGCGTGTGGCGGGGGCGGCAGCTTCCGGTGCCTTGCCCGCCTCGATCGCGCCCTGTGCACTGCGGCCACCGGCCGGTGCTGCCTGCTGCGCCGTGGAATCGGCCAGCCGCGCGCGATACGCGTCAAACTGTTCCCGCGCAGCAGACACGAACTTGCGTGCCTGCGCAGGCGGAATGCTCTGCACTTGCGCATCGGCGGGACGATTCAACGTCGCCCCCTGGCGCAAACGGTTGGGATCGTTGCCAATGAACGCCGAACGATTCGATTCGAACAGCGCGGTCATCATCTGGGCCAGCGTCGTGCCGCCTTCCCCGCCCGTGTACTCGCGGGCAATCGACGACAGCGAGTCGCCGCGCGTCACCGTGCGGGCGCTCTCGCCCGAGGCCGCAGCACGCTTCTCAGCGCTATTCTCAACGCTATTCTCAGCACCATTACCAGCGCGCGCTGGCGCGGCAGTCGCAGCGGGGGTCGCTGAGCGAGACGTGGAAGCCGATGCGTCGGCACCGGCGGCAGAATTGGCCGCAGCGGCAGGCACGACAGCCTGCGGCTGTGCAGCGCTGGCTTCCGGAATGGCGGACAGCGTCACGGCATTCGACTGACGCCCCGTGCGCCATTCGAGCACCAGCAACAAATCGAGGAACGACGTGCTGACGGGCTCCGCCGAATCGACGTGCACGAGGTACGTGCCGCTGTACCCCGCGTCGCGACCGCCCGTGGGCGTCACCGACACGGACAGCTTGTCGAGCGTGGGGTCGTAGCGCAGCCCGGCCTGCCTGAAGGCATCGCGCGGCGCGAGCTTCACCGACAAGCCATCGGCCTCGGCCTGCGAGACATTGCCCAGCACGATCACGGCGCGCAACGGCTGGCCCGGACCCGAGCGAACCTGTTGCGGACCGAACTCGGCCGCGCCGGCGTTCAGGAGCCCGAGGCTCCACAAGACAGCTGCCGCCGCACTCAAGCGAAACGAATTGCGGGACGAATTTGCGCGCTTGCCGGTCGAGTATTTCCGCACTGTGTCTTGTCTAGCCTGTCAGTCGTTTGTCACTGGCCACTCATGCAATACGAGTGGCCTCCCAAAGCGCCGACGGCGGCCTCGCGGGCCGCCGTTCTTCACGATACGCTGCAACGCTTACGCGTCGAGCAGGATCCGCAGCATGCGGCGCAGCGGTTCTGCCGCGCCCCACAACAGTTGATCGCCCACCGTAAATGCCGACAGGTACTCCGGACCCATCGACATCTTGCGCAAGCGACCCACCGGGATCGTCATCGTGCCGGTCACGGCGGCAGGCGTCAAATCGGTCATCGACGCTTCGCGCGTGTTCGGCACCACCTTCACCCAGTCGTTCGCCTGGCCGATGATGTCGGTCAGTTCGTCTAACGGCACATCTTTCGTAAGCTTGATGCTCAGCGCCTGGCTGTGGCAACGCATCGCACCGATACGCACGCACAGACCGTCGACCGGAATGGCACGCGTGCCCGGGAAGCCGTCGCCCAGACCCAGAATCTTGTTGGTCTCGGCGCCGCCCTTCCACTCTTCCTTCGACTGCCCGTTGCCCAGATCCTTGTCGATCCAGGGAATCAGGTTACCGCCCAGCGGCACGCCGAACTGCTTCGTTTCGTCAGCGCTCAGCGCGTGTTGCTTGGCCAGGACCTTGCGGTCGATCTCGAGAATCGCCGAATGCGGATCGTCGAGCAGCGCCTTGACTTCGGCGTTGATCGTGCCGAACTGCGTGAGCAGCTCACGCATGTGCTGCGCGCCACCCCCCGATGCCGCCTGATACGTCATCGACGTCAGCCAGTCGACCAGACCGTGCTGGAACAGACCACCCAGACCCATGAGCATGCAACTGACCGTGCAGTTGCCGCCGACGAAGTTCTTCGTGCCCTTGGTGAGCGCGTTCTTGATGACGTCGAGGTTGACCGGATCGAGCACGATGATCGCGTCGTCCTTCATGCGCAGCGTCGACGCCGCATCCACCCAGTAACCGTTCCAACCCGCTGCACGCAGCTTCGGGAAGATTTCTGTTGTGTAGTCACCGCCCTGGCAGGTAATGATGATGTCGCATTTTTTCAGTTCGTTGACATCATTGGCGTCTTTCAGCGAAGTTTCGTTCTTCGCCATCGACGGGGCTTTGCCGCCCGCGTTGCTGGTGCTGAAAAACACCGGCTCGATCAAGGCAAAGTCGTTCTCCTGCTGCATACGCTGCATCAGAACAGAACCGACCATGCCCCGCCAACCTACCAGACCTACGGTTTTCATTTATCCACTCTCTTATCGTTGCAATTGCGCCGAGGGGCGTCTCCCGACGCCCCGTCAACGTTATAGCGCAGCAACCACTGCTGCGCCCATTTCGCGCGTACCGACCTTGGTCGCGCCTTCCTGCCAGATGTCGGGCGTGCGCAACCCCTGCGCCAGCACCTTCTTCACAGCGTTTTCGATACGGTCGGCCTGTTCGGCACGACCCAGTGTGTAACGCAGCATCATGGCAGCCGACAGGATCGTCGCCAACGGGTTGGCCACGCCCTTTCCGGCGATATCGGGGGCCGAACCGTGCGACGGCTCGTACAACCCCTTGTTATTGGCATCCAGCGAAGCCGACGGCAGCATGCCGATCGACCCCGTGAGCATCGCGGCCTCGTCCGACAGGATATCGCCGAACATGTTACCCGTCACCACCACGTCGAAGTTCTTAGGTGCCTTGACCAGTTGCATCGCGGCATTGTCGACGTACATATGCGAAAGCTCGACCTCCGGATACTGCTTCGCGACCTCGATCATCGTGTCGCGCCACAGTTGCGACGTCTCCAGCACATTGGCCTTGTCCACCGAGCAAAGACGCTTGTCGCGCTTGGCCGCAGCCTGAAAAGCCACGTGCGCGATACGTTCCACTTCGGGCACGCTATAGCGCATGGTATCAAAACCTTCGCGCGCACCTTCGAAAGCCCCATCCGGCGATTGACGGAAGCCCTTGGGCTGACCGAAGTAAATGTCGCCGTTCAGCTCGCGAATGATCAGGATATCCAGACCGGCGACGATCTCCGGCTTCAGGCTCGACGCGTCGGCCAGTTCCTTGTACAGAATGGCCGGACGGAAGTTGGCGAACAGCTGAAGGTGCTTGCGCAGCCCCAGAATCGCCTGCTCGGGACGCAGCGCGCGCTCCAGCGAGTCGTACTTCCAGTCGCCCACAGCCCCGAACAGGATGGCGTCGGCTTCCTTGGCCAGCTTGAGCGTGGCGTCCGGCAGCGGATGCCCCGCCGCCTCATAGCCCGCACCGCCCACCGGCGCCTCTTCCATCTCGAACTTCTCGCCAAGCGCGTTAAGCACATTGACGGCTTCCGTCACGATTTCCGGACCAATGCCGTCACCCGGCAACACAGCGATTTTCATGCAATCTCCTTGGATGTGCTCAGCAGCGCGGGACTCAGCCCGGCAAACGCGTTGCGAGCCACGGCTGCTTGGCAAGCCGCTCGGCCTCATAGGCGCGAATCTTGTCGGCGTGACGCAGCGTCAGGCCGATATCGTCGAAACCGTTCAACAGGCAGTACTTGCGAAACGGTGCGATGTCGAACTCATAAGCGCGACCGTCGGCCGTAATGACCGCCTGCTTGTCCAGATCGATGGTCAACTGATAGCCGTTAAACGCAGCCGTCTCGTTGAACAGATGGTCGACCTGCATCTCGGACAGCGCGATCGGCAGCAGCCCGTTCTTGTAGCAGTTGTTGAAGAAGATGTCGGCGAAGCTCGGCGCGATCACGGCACGGAAACCGTATTGCTGCAATGCCCACGGGGCGTGCTCACGCGAGCTGCCACAGCCGAAGTTCTTGCGTGCGAGCAGCACGGTCGCGCCCTGGAAGCGCGGCTGGTTCAGCACGAAATTCGGGTTGAGCGGACGCGTGCTGCAATCCTGGCCCGGCTGACCGACATCGAGATAACGCCACTCGTCGAACAGGTTCGGGCCGAAACCCGTGCGCTTGATCGACTTCAGGAATTGCTTGGGGATGATCGCGTCGGTATCGACGTTTTCGCGATCCAGCGGTGCCACCAACCCCGTATGGACGGTAAATTTTTCCATCACGAACCACCTGATCAAAACAGTTCGGCCGCGGCCTGCCGCGTGTATGGCGGGCCGTCAAACCGGAAATTTATAGGTGTGCGTGCCAGGCGTCTGCCCGCGCGACGCACACCGTCGCATCACTTCTTCGCGGCGTTTTCGAGCGCCGAGCCAGCGGCTTGCGTGTCTCTGCCGAGGCCCGCCATCGTGTTGCAACCCGCCACGCCCAACAGCAGCACCGCACCGATCAGCATCCACAGTTTCTTCATGGTCTTGTCTCTATCAAAGAAAATGGCCGACAACGGATAAATCGATGCTTGCCCGTCAGACGAGGCGACGCACGTCGACGAAATGGCCTTCGATGGCAGCCGCAGCCGCCATCGCCGGGCTCACCAGGTGGGTACGTCCACCCGCGCCCTGACGGCCTTCGAAGTTACGATTCGACGTGGAAGCGCAACGCTCGCCCGACTCCAGACGGTCGGCGTTCATCGCCAGACACATCGAGCAGCCCGGCTCGCGCCACTCGAAACCGGCGGCCTTGAAGACCTGATCCAGCCCTTCCTGCTCTGCCTGATGCTTGACCAGCCCCGAGCCCGGCACCACCATCGCCAGACGCACGTTCGACGCCACGCGTCGACCGAGCTTCTTCACCACATAAGCCGCCGCACGAATGTCTTCGATGCGCGAGTTGGTGCACGAACCGATGAACACCTTGTCGACATTGATGCTCGACATCGGGGTGTCCGGCGTCAGCGCCATGTACTCGAGCGCGCGCTCCATGGCGCTGCGCTTGACCGGGTCCTTTTCCTTCTCGGGATCCGGCACGCGATCTTCGATGCTCACGACCATCTCCGGCGACGTCCCCCAGCTCACCTGCGGACGCAGCGTGCTCGCGTCGATCTCGACCACGTGGTCGAACTCGGCACCGGCATCGGTATGGAAGCCGCGCCAGTAGGCTTCGGCTTGCTGAAACTCCACGCCGGTCGGCGCAAACGGACGACCCTTCACGTAGTTGATGGTCGTATCGTCAACGCCCACCAGACCCGCGCGCGCACCGGCTTCGATCGCCATGTTGCACACCGTCATGCGACCTTCCATCGTGAGCGAGCGAATCGCCGAACCTGCGAACTCGATCGTGTAGCCCGTGCCGCCAGCCGTGCCGATCTTGCCGATGACGGCCAGCACGATGTCCTTCGCCGAGCAACCGCGCGGCAGCGTGCCTTCGACCTTCACGAGCATGTTCTTGCTCTTCTTCATGAGCAAGGTCTGCGTCGCGAGCGTGTGTTCGACTTCCGACGTGCCGATACCGAACGCCAATGCGCCGAAAGCGCCGTGTGTGGACGTATGCGAGTCGCCGCAAACCACCGTCATGCCGGGCAAGGTCGCGCCCTGCTCCGGCCCGATCACGTGCACGATGCCCTGACGGACGTCGTTCATCTTAAATTGGGTGATGCCGTAGTTGTCACAGTTCGCGTCGAGCGTATCGACTTGCAAACGCGAGACCGGATCGGCAATGCCTTGCGTGCGGTCGGTGGTCGGCACGTTGTGGTCCGACACCGCGAGGTTGGCGGACAAACGCCAGACCGGACGCTGCGCGAGTTTTAGGCCCTCAAACGCCTGCGGACTGGTCACCTCATGCAACAGATGACGGTCGATGTAAAGCACGGTCGTGCCATCGTCCTCGGTATGCACGACGTGTGCATCCCACAACTTGTCATACAGCGTCTTGGCCATGATAAAAACGCGGGGGCGAAATAGTGTTCTGAGAACGCAAATTACGGTTCTGTGAACTTTTGATTATGCCATAGCGCTTTCGCGCCGGCGGAATACGAAATCCCCGGGAAACCGGGCGGTAAACGCACGATGAACCGGGGATTTGTGCGAATCACGGCAGCTTGTGCCGTGTATTCGAATATAGCGCAACGAGGGCTCGTTGCGGGCCGCACCGCCTTGCCGTTTCGGCAAGGTTGCGGTGTCGGCACGGCAAGCGGGGGCCGTGCCGGACGCCTCGACAGGCTTAGCGCTTGTCGATCGGCGCGACTTCGCGCGGCGTGTGACCGATGAACAGCTGACGCGGACGGCCGATCTTCTGATCCGGCTCGCCGATCATTTCGTTCCACTGCGCGATCCAACCCACGGTACGGGCCAACGCGAAGATGCAGGTAAACATCGACGTCGGGATACCCAGCGCGCGCTGAACGATGCCCGAGTAGAAGTCGACGTTCGGGTACAGTTTGCGCGACACGAAGTATTCGTCTTCCAGAGCGATCTTCTCGAGCTGCATGGCCAACTTGAACAGCGGGTCGTCGTGCAGGCCCAGTTCGTTGAGCACTTCGTAGCACGTCTCGCGCATCAGCTTGGCACGCGGATCGTAGTTCTTGTACACGCGGTGACCGAAGCCCATCAGCTTCACGCCCGAGTTCTTGTCCTTCACCTGCTTGATGAATTCGGGGATCTTGTCCGGCGAACCGATCTGCTCGAGCATGTTCAGCGCGGCTTCGTTCGCACCACCGTGCGCCGGGCCCCACAGACATGCGATACCGGCAGCGATACAGGCGAACGGGTTCGCACCCGACGAACCGGCCAGACGGACGGTCGACGTCGAAGCGTTCTGCTCGTGATCGGCGTGCAGGATCAGGATACGGTCGAGTGCGCGCACCAGCACGTCGTTGACCTTGTACTCTTCGCACGGGTTGGCGAACATCATGCGCATGAAGTTCGCGCTGTACGACAAGTCGTTGCTCGGGTACACGAACGGCTGACCGATGCTGTACTTGTACGCCATGGCGACGAGCGTCGGCAGCTTGGCGATCAGACGAATCGCCGAGACTTCGCGGTGGTTCGGGTTATTGATGTCGAGCGAGTCGTGGTAGAACGCCGACAGCGCGCCCACCGAACCCGTCAGCACGGCCATCGGGTGAGCGTCGCGACGGAAGCCACGGAAGAAGAAGTTCATCTGCTCGTGAACCATCGTGTGACGGGTCACCGTGTCGACGAATTCCTTCTTTTGCTCGGCGTTCGGCAGTTCGCCCTTGAGCAGCAGGTACGAGGTCTCGAGGAAGTCGCAGTGGGTGGCTAACTGCTCGATCGGGTAGCCGCGGTACAGCAGCTCGCCCTTGTCGCCATCGATGTAGGTGATGGCCGAATTGCACGACGCCGTCGACATGAAGCCGGGGTCATACGTGAATTTGCCGGTCTGGCCGTACAGCTTGCGGATGTCAATCACATCCGGGCCCATCGTTCCCTGATAAATCGGCAGCTCTACGCTGGGCGAATCGTCGGAGAAAGATAGGGTGGCTTTAACATCAGACGGAGTCATATCGCTTCCTCAAAAAAATTCCAAAACCCCTACACGGCACGCAAAAGCGCCAGCAGGCGCTGCACGTCCGGCCCGTCCAGATCCGCCTCGGGCTCTTTACGCGCTAGCAGCAGATCCATCAAATCGTTGTCGCTCAAATCGAGCAGCTTCGTGAGGGCGCCCACATCCTCGTCAGTCAGCGAAGCTTCGTACTTGGCGAAGAATCGTTCGAGAATGAGGTCGTTTTCCAGCAAACCGCGGCGTGCCCGCCAGCGCAGGCGGGCACGTTTGACCGGATCGGACTGGTGATTGATATCCGGCATGATCGTTGGGTCAGACGGCGCGACGCACCATCAGCTCCTTGATCTTGCCGATGGCCTTCGTCGGGTTCAGACCCTTCGGGCACACATCCACGCAGTTCATGATCGTGTGGCAGCGGAACAGGCGGTACGGATCTTCCAGATTGTCCAGACGCTCGCTGGTCGCCGTGTCGCGGCTGTCCGCGATGAAGCGGTAAGCCTGGAGCAGACCGGCCGGGCCGACGAACTTGTCCGGGTTCCACCAGAAGCTCGGGCACGACGTCGAGCACGATGCGCACAGAATACACTCGTACAGACCATCGAGCTCATCACGCTGCTCGGGCGACTGAAGACGTTCCTTCTCCGGTGCCGGCTCGGGGTTGATCAGGTACGGCTTGATCGAGTGGTACTGGTTGAAGAAGTGCGTCATGTCGACGATCAGGTCGCGAATGACGGGCAGACCCGGCAACGGCTTGAGCACGATCTTGTTCGGCAGATCGTTCATGTTGGTCAGGCAGGCCAGACCATTCTTGCCGTTGATGTTCATGGCGTCCGAACCGCACACGCCTTCGCGGCACGAGCGGCGGAAAGCGATGCCTTCGTCGATCTTCTTGAGCTTCACCAATGCGTCGAGCAGCATACGCTCGTGACCGTCGAGTTCGACCTCGTAGGTCTGCATGTACGGTGCGGCATCCTTGTCCGGATCGTAGCGGTAGACTTCAAAAATGCGTTTCATGATCTTGCGAATCCCTTAGAACGTCCGCGCCTTGGGCGGAACCGAGTCGACGGTCAGCGGCTTCATCTGCACCGGCTTGTAATCCAGACGGTTGCCTTCGCTAAAGAACAGCGAGTGGCGCATCCAGTTGGCGTCGTCGCGCTCCGGGTAGTCGCTGTGTGCGTGCGCACCGCGGCTTTCCTTACGGGCTTCCGCTGCGATCATGGTGGCCTTGGCCACTTCGATCAGGTTGTCGACTTCCAGCGCTTCCATACGCGCCGTGTTGAACACCTTCGACTTATCCTTCAGGTGGACGTGCGACACGCGCTCGGCCACTTGCTTGATCTCGTCCACGCCTTCCTTGAGCAGCTCCGAGGTGCGGAACACGCCAGCGTGCTTTTGCATCGTCGCGCGGATGTCGTTGGCGATGTCCTGTGCGTACTCGCCCGAGCTGGAGGCTTCCAGACGGCCGAGGCGCGCCAGCGCATTGTCGCCGGCATCGGCGGGCAGCGGCTTGTGGTCGCCGTGGTTCTTGACGAAGTCGACGATGTGGTTACCGGCGGCACGGCCGAACACCACGAGGTCGAGCAGCGAGTTCGTACCCAGACGGTTGGCACCGTGGACCGACACGCACGAGCACTCGCCCACAGCATAGAAGCCGTTGACGGGCACCGACGAGCCGTCCTTCTGCAGCACGACCTGACCGTTGTAGTTCGTCGGAATACCGCCCATTTGATAGTGGATGGTCGGCACGACGGGGATCGGTTCCTTGATCGCGTCGACGTTGGCGAACTTCAGTGCGATTTCGCGAATCGACGGCAGGCGCTTCATGATCGTCTCGGCACCGATGTGCGAGAGGTCGAGCAGCACGTAGTCGCCATTCGGGCCGCAGCCACGGCCTTCCTTGATTTCCTGGTCCATCGAACGCGACACGAAGTCACGCGGCGCCAGGTCCTTCAGCGTCGGGGCGTAACGTTCCATGAAACGCTCGCCGTTCGAGTTGCGCAGAATACCGCCTTCGCCGCGCACACCTTCGGTGATCAGCACGCCCGCGCCGGCCACGCCGGTCGGGTGGAATTGCCAGAACTCCATGTCTTCGAGCGGAATGCCTGCACGCGCAGCCATGCCCAGACCGTCACCGGTGTTGATGAACGCGTTGGTCGAAGCGGCGTACACACGGCCGGCACCGCCGGTCGCGAACAACGTGCACTTGCCTTCGAGCAGGTAGACTTCGCCGGTTTCGAGTTCCAGTGCCGACACGCCGAGGACATCGCCCTCTTCGTTGCGGATCAGGTCGAGCGCCATCCACTCCACGAAGAAGTGGGTCTTGGCAGCGACGTTTTGCTGGTACAGCGTGTGCAGCAGGGCGTGACCGGTACGGTCAGCAGCCGCGCAAGCGCGCTGGACGGGCTTTTCGCCGTAGTTGGCCGTATGGCCGCCGAACGGGCGCTGGTAAATCGTGCCGTCCGGGTTACGGTCGAACGGCATGCCGAAGTGTTCCAGCTCGTAGACGGCGTTCGGTGCCTGACGGCACATGAACTCGATCGCATCCTGGTCGCCGAGCCAGTCGGAGCCCTTGATGGTGTCGTAGAAGTGGTAATGCCAGTTGTCTTCGCTCATGTTGCCGAGCGAAGCGCCAATGCCGCCCTGAGCGGCCACGGTATGCGAACGGGTGGGGAACACCTTGGACAGCACCGCCACCGACAGACCGGCCTTGGCCAGTTGCAGCGAAGCGCGCATGCCCGAACCACCTGCGCCCACGATGACGACGTCAAAGCGGCGGCGCGGCAGCGAATTTTTAATTGCAGCCATTCTTTACACTCTCCACAAAATCTGCGCGGCGTAGCCGGCACAAGCCAGCAGCCAGACGATCGTCAGCGCATACAGCGCCAGTCGCACACTGACGGGCTTGACGTAGTCCATCCAGATGTCGCGAATGCCGACCCACGCGTGATAGAACAGCGCGAGCAGCGTAACGAACGTGGCCAACTTCATCCATTGATGCGAGAAGATGCCGGCCCAGCCTTCGTAGGAGAAGTTCTTGGCAGTGAAGAACCACACCAGCAGGATCACCGTGTACACGGCCATGATCACTGCGGTCATGCGCTGCGCAATCCAGTCGCGCAGGCCGTAGTGGGCGCCGACGACCAGGCGCTTGGAACCGATATTGTTCTGTGCCATCTTAGAACGCTCCGAACAGCTTGAGGGCGACGGCCAGCGTCAGCACCAGCGACACGGCCAGCACGACCACTGCCGAATTCTTGCCGCCTTCCTTGCTCACTGCGTCGTGATTGAAGTCCATGCGCAGGTGGCGCACGCCGGCACAGAAGTGGTGCAGAAAGCCCCACGACAACGCCAGGATGACGAGTTTGACAAACCAGTTGGAGGCGACGCTTCGAAGCGTTTCGAAGGTCAGTTCCGACGTGAGGCTCTGTTCGAACAAATACAGCGCGAACGGCAACAGAAGGAACAAGATGACACCGCTAATACGGTGCAGGATCGAAACGATACCAGCCGGCGGGAGACGGTACGTGACAATCTGTCCGATACCGATATTCCTGTAGACTGGCCGCTCTTTTTTTACCACTTCAGCCATGCTAGACCCCATGTAGTTACATCAGCCCCGGATTTTAGCGCCGATTCTAGTGCATTGCACCATACCGGTTCCAACGCTCCGGAAATTCCTGCCAACGGCGCACGACACGCCGCCCCCAAGCCTCGACTTTCAGGCATTTGCCGGCCACGACACCGGCGCATCCCTGGGAAAAGTCGCCCTACCCTCTCAACAAATTCACGTCAGACCCGACTTCGTCTTTAACTTAGTTCGTTCTGGTAATGATGTTCCGTGGTGACATACCAACCCCGGCGCACTTCCACCGGTTTATCTCCATAAGTGTAGGAAACGCGCTCCACACTCAGGAGAGGAAAACCCTTCGGCACCTTCAGCAGATCCGCCGTCATGTCGTCTGCGGCCACGGCGCGGACTTTCTCCACGGCGCGGATCATGCGCGTACCGAATTCGTCTTCGAACAGGCCGTACATCGGCCCCTTGTATTCATTGAGCTTTTCCGCCGTCAACCCACGGAACAGCGACCCGGGCAACCAGATTTCGTCGAGCACCGTCGGACGGTCCGAGAAATCCATCATGCGGCGGATGAGAATCACGCCGTCGCCGGCACGCAGATCCAGCTGACGTGCGATTTCCGCCGGTGCGCGCATACGGCGGCACTCGATCAGGCGACTGGGCGGGTGATGGGGTTCGCCCGAGTCGGGCGCGAGACGCAGAAACCGGAACTGCACCCGGTCTTCATGATGGGTAGCGACGAACGTGCCGCGGCCCTGACGGCGCACCAGCAGGTTCTCGGCCGCCAGCTCGTCGATGGCCTTGCGCACCGTTCCCTGGCTGACCTTGTAGCGGCCTGCCAGATCGACTTCGCTGGGAATGATTTCGCCGGGCTTCCATTCGCCGGCTTGCAGGCTCTGGGTAATGAGCCCCTTGATCTGCTGGTACAGCGGACTGAAGGTCGGCGACGCCCCGGCGCTCACGCCACCCTGCACGGCCTGAGCAGCCGATGCAGCCGGGGAGACCTGAGCGACATCGCGCGCGCTGTCCGATCGCTGCGGCGCGTCGACAGGCGGCGTGGTGTTGGATGTGTCGCGAACGTTCGCATTCATGGCGGGGATTTGACCACAAATCAAGACCTTCGTCCATCGAATAACAGCAATAATCCTATGTCTTATATAAGACATAAGATAGAGTTGACATTCGTTCTGGCGACTCCTACACTGGCGCGGGCTAACAGGGGCCTGCAGCTGCAGCACGGCTATCTTATAAGATAAGAGAGTCCGGTGCTTCGCACACGTCGACGGCAGCACTCCCCGCGCAGCCCGCAAGCTTCCGTAGGTCAAGGAATTTTAGAAGCTTGATGTGACGCGGCGCTGTCAGCCTGGCAAACGTTGCCACCCGGACGGTGAGCCGATCCTGAGCTTCGCAGGATTATTTGTACACGTCTGGAGAGATTCTCATGGCAAAACCCGCAATGCGTGTCGCCGTCACCGGCGCCGCTGGCCAAATCGGCTACTCCCTGCTGTTTCGTATCGCCAATGGCGACATGCTCGGCAAGGATCAGCCCGTCATCCTGCAACTGCTCGACCTCCCGCAAGCTCAAGCCGCCGTCAAGGGCGTCGTGATGGAGCTCGAAGACTGCGCGTTCCCGCTGCTGGCCGGCGTGGTCGTGACCGACGACCCGAAGGTCGCCTTCAAGGATGCCGACGTCGCCCTGCTGGTTGGCGCTCGTCCCCGCTCGAAGGGCATGGAACGTAAGGATCTGCTCGAAGCGAACGGCGCGATCTTCACGGTGCAGGGCAAGGCCCTGGACGAAGTCGCCAGCCGCAACGTCAAGGTGCTGGTCGTCGGCAACCCGGCGAACACCAACGCCTACATCGCCATGAAGTCGGCCCCGAACCTGCCGAAGGAAAACTTCACCGCGATGCTCCGCCTGGATCACAACCGTGCCCTGTCGCAACTCGCCGCCAAGACCGGCAAGCCGGTCGCAAGCATCGAAAAGCTGGCCGTGTGGGGCAACCACTCGCCGACGATGTACGCCGACTACCGCTTCGCCACGATCGACGGTCAGAGCGTGAAGGCCGTGATCAACGACGACGTGTGGAACAACGACGTGTTCCTGCCGACCGTCGGCAAGCGCGGCGCCGCCATCATCGAAGCCCGTGGCCTGTCGTCGGCGGCTTCGGCTGCCAACGCTGCCATCGACCACATCCATGACTGGGTGCTGGGCTCGAACGGCAAGTGGGTCACGATGGGTATTCCGTCGGACGGCTCGTATGGCATCCCGGAAGACGTGATCTACGGCGTGCCGGTGGTCTGCGAAAACGGCAAGTACAAGCGCGTGGAAGGCCTCGAGATCGACGCCTACTCGCGTGAAAAGATGGACTTCACGCTCAAGGAGCTCGAAGAAGAGCGCGCTGGCGTGGCCCATCTGTTGGGCTGATTTCCCAGGAATACCCCGGGATCCGGCCCCGCGCGACGCCAAAAGCGTCGCAACGGGCCGAAACTGCGCCGGCGGCTCCCCCCAGAGCCGGCGCAACTCCCCGCTTCACAAGCAGCACCCGTACGTTCCTTGAATCCAGAGTGACGACGTACCGCGCCTCGGTAGCACGCTATCACTTGCTACGGCGTTATGATCCCGCCACTCCCTCACGCATCATCGAGCGATTTCTTGGCCAAGCGAATGCAGCGTCCGATAGCCGCAAGCAATGCACCGCCCCGGATCTCCGGCGCCTGCGTAATGCCTGCGGCGAACGTCGTGAACGCCCTGCCGCACGGGGAACGGAACGCCCTCACCCGCGCCCCTTCGCGTTCGTTTCGCCAAGCACGCCGCCCGAAACACTGTCGAATTCGGTCAAACGCCGATTTGGCCAGCCTCTTAGCTTTGCGCACCGCAACACAATCCGTCGCGACGCCGGTACTTACCGCCGTCGCTTGTCGCGCTTGCGTGAAAGGAATTGAAAAAATTTGTGTGGTGACGTCGAACGACGCAGACTTCGTACGATAATCTGCGCTTTTGCAAACGACGGTTCTTACCCTCTGGAGAGACTCACCATGAAGAAGCTTTGTCTGACTGCGCTGGTTGCCCTGTGCTCCGTTGCCCTGGTCCCGACGGCATTTGCCGCTGAGCCGACCACCACGACCAAGAAGGCCGCTCCGAAGAAGAAGGCCCCGGCCAAGAAGAAGGCCGCTGTCGCTGCAGCCCCCGCGCAACCGGACGAAGGCTCGGAACTCTGGAGCTGCAAGGAGAACAATAAGTTGTACATCAAGGGCGACATGAAGCGCGACCAGATCCTGACGATGTTCTGGGAAGGCCGTAACTACAAGCTGCCGCGTCAAGGGACGACGACCGGCGCGGACCGTTTCTATGACGCAGCGAGCGGCATGGATCTGGTCGTGATTCCGACCAAGGCCATGCTCTTCACGCACCGCGACGGCGGCAATCGTCTGGCTGACGAGTGCATGACGCAAGCGATGTCGGAGCAGAACAAGACAGCACCGACGCAATCGAACGAGTTGATCAAGGTAACCAACTGAGCTGGCGCCGGGTCGACACCGGCGCAGCTCACGTGATGCGCCAGCCGCTTTCCTGATGCACTGTTGCACATTTGGTTTTACCGGTAATCATCGGAAGTCTTCGCAGTACCCGGCACGCCGGACGCATGACCTACCGGCATCGTAGCGGGCCCCCAGGCAGGTGCCTGCGCGATACCGGCCCCCACTCATCGCTTCACCACGCTTTGTTTTTCTGTATCACTCAAGGAAAGATCATGGCCCATAACCTCCACAAAACGCTTAAAGAGTTCAAGCTCGGCGGCAACAAGAAAGGCAAGTTCTACTCGCTGCCCCAACTGGGCAAGGCCCTGGGTGTGAACGTCGAACGCCTGCCGGTGTCGATCCGCCTCGTGCTCGAGTCCGTGCTGCGCAACTGCGACGGCAAGAAGGTGACCGAAGAGCACGTCAAACAACTGGCCAACTGGAAGCCGAACGCCGAGCGCACCGACGAAATTCCGTTCGTCGTCGCGCGTGTCGTGCTGCAGGATTTCACGGGCGTGCCGCTGCTGGCCGACCTGGCCGCCATGCGTAACGTCGCCGAACGTCAGGGCACGAACCCGAAGCGCATCGAACCGCTGGTGCCGGTGGATCTGGTGGTCGACCACTCGGTCACGATCGATCACTTCCGCGAGAAGAAGGCGCTCGATCTGAACATGCAACTGGAATTCCAGCGCAACAACGAGCGCTACCAGTTCATGAAGTGGGGGATGCAGGCGTTCGACACGTTCGGCGTCGTGCAACCGGGCTATGGCATCGTCCACCAGGTGAACCTGGAATATCTGGCACGCGGCGTGCACAAGAAGGACGACGTGTTCTATCCGGATACGCTCGTCGGCACGGACAGCCACACGACCATGATCAACGGTATCGGCGTGGTGGGCTGGGGTGTGGGCGGCATTGAAGCCGAAGCCGGCATGCTGGGTCAGCCGGTGTACTTCCTGACGCCGGACGTCGTCGGCGTGGAGCTTACCGGCCGTCTGCGCGAAGGCGTGACCGCCACCGACCTGGTGCTGACGATTACGGAAATGCTGCGTCGCGAGAAGGTCGTGGGCAAGTTCGTCGAATTCTTCGGCGAAGGCACGTCGAGCCTCGCACTGCCGGACCGCGCCACCATCGCCAACATGGCCCCGGAATACGGCGCGACGATGGGCTTCTTCCCGGTCGACGAAAAGACGATCGATTACTTCAAGGGCACGGGTCGCACGAAGGCCGAAATCGACGCGTTCGAATCGTACTTCAAGGCCCAGAACCTCTTCGGCGTGCCGAAGACGGACAGCATCGATTACACCAAGACGCTTAAGCTGGACCTCGGCACGGTCGCACCGTCGCTGGCCGGTCCGAAGCGTCCGCAAGACCGTATCGAAATCGGCAACGTCAAGTCGACGTTCAAGGACCTGTTCACGAAGCCGGTCGCCGAGAACGGTTTCAATCTGACGCAAGAGCAACTCGACGCGACGTACAAGACGGCGAGCGGCATCGACGTGCACAACGGCGATGTGCTCATCGCCGCCATCACGTCGTGCACGAACACGTCGAACCCGAGCGTGCTGCTCGCCGCCGGTCTGCTGGCGAAGAAGGCTGTGGAAGCCGGTCTGAAGGTCGCCCCGCACATCAAGACGTCGCTCGCCCCGGGAAGCCGTGTGGTCACCGAGTATCTGCACGCAGCCGGTCTGCTGGGATATCTCGAGAAGCTCGGCTTCGGCGTGACGGCGTACGGCTGCACGACCTGTATCGGTAACGCCGGCGATCTGACGGCCGAACTGAACGAGACGATCACGAAGAACGACATGGTCGCGGCCGCCGTGCTGTCGGGCAACCGTAACTTCGAAGCGCGTATTCACCCGAACATCCGCGCCAACTTCCTCGCCTCGCCCCCGCTGGTCGTGGCTTACGCCATCGCTGGCAACGTCACCCGCGACCTGATGACCGAACCGGTCGGCAAGGGTAAGGGTGGCCGCGACATCTTCCTCGGCGACATCTGGCCGACCAGCGAAGAAATCCACAAGCTGATGAAGTTCGCCATGAACGCGAAGGTGTTCAAGGCCAACTACGATTCGGTGAAGGAACCGAGCCCGCTGTGGGCGAAGGTCAAGGGCTCGACGGGGCAGGTCTACGATTGGCCGACGTCGACGTACATCGCCGAGCCGCCGTTCTTCGACGGCTTCTCGATGGAACCGAACGCCGACATCAAGCCGATCCAGGGCGCACGCGCACTGGGCGTGTTCGGTGACTCGGTGACGACGGACCACATCAGCCCGGCAGGCTCGATCAAGGAAACGTCGCCCGCTGGCAAGTGGCTGCTGGAAAACGGCGTGCTCAAGGCCGACTTCAACAGCTACGGCTCGCGCCGCGGTAACCACGAAGTGATGATGCGCGGCACGTTCGCCAACGTCCGTATCAAGAACCTGATGATCCCCGCAAAGGCCGACGGCTCGCGCGTGGAAGGCGGCCTGACGATTCACCAGCCGAGCGGCGAACAGCTCTCGATCTACGACGCCGCCATGAAGTACGTCGCCGAGAACACCCCGACGGTGGTGTTCGGTGGCGAAGAGTACGGCACCGGTTCGTCGCGCGACTGGGCAGCCAAGGGCACGCAACTGCTGGGCGTGAAGGCGGTCATCACCCGTTCGTTCGAACGCATCCACCGCTCGAACCTGGTCGGCATGGGCGTTCTGCCTCTGCAATTCAAGGGCACGGACAGCGTCGAATCGCTCGGCATCACGGGCGAAGAAACGTACGACATCGAAGGTCTGACGGCCGACATCAAGCCGCAGCAAGACGTCACGCTGGTCATCCATCGCAAGAACGGCGAAACGCAAAAGGTGCAGGTCCTGCTGCGTATCGACACGCCGATCGAAGTGGATTACTACAAGCACGGCGGCATCCTGCCGTTCGTGCTGCGTCAATTGCTGGCAGCCGCTTAAGTTCGGTCGCTGTCGATGTGACGCAAGGGGCTGGATAGCGATGTCGTCGTCTTCCAGTTCCCAGAATGACGAAACCCGGCCTCCGCGCCGGGTTTTTTCTTGGGTTTTCGATCTCTGGCGCTGACCCCTGAACCTCCCCCTGAAGTTCACCCCTGAAAACCCTCTCGCCCTCACCGCCCACACCCTCCCACAACGCAGCGGGACAGACGCAAGCAGGCACTTCCCGGCGCTCCACTGAAAGTCGCTTCGGTAAGCGCCTCCTTGCGTCTGCCTGTCTTGCCCAGGGCCACGAACCTCCCGCCACCTCGCTCCCCTCCTCCCTGCTGTCATGTCCGAAAATGACTAGCCGGACGTCCGGCGCGCGCGTAGAGTGACACCATGTTTCCCCCTCCCCAAACCCCATGAAGCTCGATCCGGATGTCTGCTACAAAGCAGTCTCTGCACGCGACCGACGCTTCGACGGCTGGTTCTTCGTCGGCGTCTCTTCGACCGGCATTTACTGTCGTCCCGTCTGCAACGTTCGCACCCCCCGCTTCGAGAACTGCTCGTTCCACGGTAGCGCCGCCGCCGCGGAAAAGGCCGGATACCGGCCCTGCCTCAAGTGCCGCCCCGAACTGGCGCCCGGCGGCGCACGCTTCGACGCCTCCCGCGAACTCGCCGACGCAGCCGCCGCCATGATCGACGAAGGCTTCCTTAATCACGCGCCTCTGCCCGATCTCGCCGCCCGTATCGGTATCACGGAACGCCACCTGCGACGCATCTTTGCCGACGAATTCGGTGTCTCGCCCGTCGAATACGCCCAGACGCAACGACTGCTGCTCGCCAAACGTCTGCTCACCGATACCGCGCTGCCCGTAACGGAAGTGGCGCTTGCCGCTGGCTTCGGTAGCGTCAGACGCTTCAACGGACTCTTCAAGTCCCGCTATGGCTTCGCCCCCGGACGCCTGCGCCTGAGCGCGCACAACGCCCGCCTGGCCGCTATTCCCGACGGCGATCTAGTGTTTCAACTCGCCTATCGCCCGCCCCTCGCATGGCACGCCCTCCTCGACTTTCTCGGCGACCGCGCCATCGACGGCGTCGAGTCCCGTGAAGGCGACGTCTATACCCGCACGCTGAGTCTTCAACGTCAGGATGGGCAAACCGTCGCCGGATGGTGCCGCATCTCGCCGCTCACGAATCGCCACGCCTTGCAGGTGACACTTCCCCCCGCCCTCGCAGGCAACGTGCCGCAAGTGCTCGGCAAACTCCGTCATCTGTTCGACCTCGGTGCGCGCCCCGATGTCATCGACGCGCATCTCGGCCCCCTCGCCCTCACCACGCCCGGCCTTCGCGTGCCCGGCACGGTGGATGGCTTCGAGATCGCCGTGCGGGCCATCGTGGGCCAGCAAATCACGGTCAAGGGCGCGCGTCGCCTGCTCGGACGACTCGCTGAACGATTCGGTACGCCACTGCCGACCCCCGTCCACGGTCTGACGCACACCTTTCCGAGTGCCGCACAAATGCTCGCCGTCCCCGTGGACGCCCTCGGCGAAGCCGGTATCATTCGAAGTCGTATCGCCGCAATTCACGGTGTCGCTCAAGCGATCGTGGATGGTAAGCTGCGGCTCGATCCGCTCGCGCCGCTGGACGCGACGACGGCGTCGCTCCTCGCCATCAAAGGCGTCGGCCCGTGGACTGCGCAGTACATCGCGATGCGCGCCCTCGGCTCGCCCGACGCCATGCCGGTGGACGATCTGGTGCTGCGTCAGGCGCTCGGGGTGCCCAACGGCCGCGCCGTCGCAACGCGTGCCGCCCAGTGGGCACCGTGGCGCGCGTACGCCGCATTGCACGTCTGGCGTGCTGCGGCACAAGGACCGGCTCGCCAGCCGGTCGTGAATTTGCAGGAGGTGGTTGCATGATCCGTACGACAACACATTACGAAGCCTTTTACGACAGCCCGCTCGGCGAGATGCTGCTCGTCGCCAATGGCGACGCGCTGACCGGCGTCTATTTCACCCAGCAGAAGTACTTCCCCGGGGATGGCCAGACGCGTCGCGACGGTGCAGGCATCAAAGTGCTCGACGCCGCCAGGCAACAGCTCGACGAGTATTTCCACGACGGACGCCGTCTGTTCGAACTGGATCTCGCCCCGGACGGCACACCGTTCCAGAAAAGCGTCTGGGACGAACTGCGCCGCATCCCGTTCGGCGAGACACGCAGCTACGGCGATCTCGCCCATTCACTCGGCGACGCAAACAAGTCGCGCGCCGTGGGCGCCGCCAACGGGCGCAATCCGATCACGCTGATCGTGCCCTGCCACCGGGTGATCGGCGCCGACGGCACGCTCACGGGCTACGCTGGCGGCGTAGAGCGCAAGCTCGCCCTGCTCTCGCTCGAAGGCGCAGCACTCGCCCCCGTCATCGGCGCCAGCGCCGCCACGACGCGTCATACGCGCCTGTCCGCCCCGGCGAATCTCGCGTTCGACTTCTGATTCGGCGTCAAACGCCGTCGGCACACTGCCCGTTTGGCACCGGCTCATCGATGGCGACACCCCCTATCGCCATCGGAGTCGACGCGTTTGGTGACAGCGTCCCATCTATCGCGTTCACGCATGCCGTACAATCGTGAGTTCATGTGTTTCTGCTTCGCACGACTATGCGCTCACGCACCGCCAAACGACTGACCCCCGACGCCGAGAAGCTGGTCGGCCACGCACTCGCGCTGGCTGCCTCGGGTAGCCGCATCGAAGACCGTTTCTGGGAAGCCCAGCTCGACACGCTGCTCACGCGCGTGCTGCGCACCGGCAACCAGCCGGCTATCGACGCCGCACTCGACCATCTCCAGGCCAACCATAGCGAAGCCTATGGCGCACTCGCCGATCTGATCGAGTCGCAAAGCGAATCCGCCGAACCGGAGGCCGAAGGCCAGACGTGGGACGGCCTGCTCGTCGCCATTCCGATCCTCGCCTGGACGCGTTACGCCATTCCGTCCGGTGCAGTGAAGCCGGACGCCCTCATGCCGGTGCGCGCCCATCTGCACGCGCATGTCCTCGCCGAATCGGCACGCGTGGCCATTTCGCCGTACCTCTACAGCATCGACCAGCTCCCGCGTACGCACTGCGAATCGTGGAAGGTGACGCAGCAACTCGTGCAGGCCGCCGTCAGCAACGCCGAAGTCAAGCAGCCCGGCAACGACCTGCCAGAGACAGCCCCCATCCTCGCCGATCCGCGTTTCCTGCTCGCCGCCGTCGCCGTACCCAAGGGTGCCGCCATGTTCCGCTGGCAGGAAGACGGTCCGCGTCACGCAGAACGCGGTCAATGCCAGGAAGCCTGGTCGGCGCAAGGCGGGCCGAATCTGAATGCGCTGTTGCCCGGCTGCGAGATCGAGTGCCTCCTGCCCGACGCTTACTACGCCAGTTGCCGCGAAGCCGACGAACGCATTCGTCCGCACACGATTCGTACGGCGCTGCGCTATTTGGAAGACGTCCTCACGCTCACGCCGCCGGAATTGCGCGCTGTGGTCGCCGGCTTCGGCGAGCAGAATATCGACGAGTACCGCATCGGCTTCACGCAACGCGGCAGCAACGACGTGATCTACGGTGTGGTGTGGCCGCTCTATGGTCGCGAGAACGGTGAAGTCGAAGGCGGTGCGCTCGACGAAGTCACGGACCTGCTGAAGGCTTGCGGCGTGACCGAGATCCGAAAGCATCCGGGCCGCTTCGATCCGGAATACTGCGACGACTGTGGCGTGCCGCTCTATCCGGACCCCGTGGGCGAAGTCGTCCATGCGGAAATGCCGGAAGACGCCGAACCGAGCCGCCCGCACTTCCATTGATCGTGCGTCAAGATAAGTCGGCCGTGCGTGATGAGCGCCCGGCCGATTGGCTTTTGCGACGATCAGCGAGGTGCCAGCGTCACCACGCAACGATGCAACGTATGTCCTGACGCCAGATACTTTCGCTCGAACGGCGTCATGGTCGCGGCACTGTCCTTCGGCACCCACGCCTCCACCTCAGGAGACAC
Source organism: Pandoraea oxalativorans (assembly GCF_000972785.3). NCBI lineage: Bacteria > Pseudomonadati > Pseudomonadota > Betaproteobacteria > Burkholderiales > Burkholderiaceae > Pandoraea > Pandoraea oxalativorans. The sequence goes on along the minus strand of NZ_CP011253.3, from coordinate 2,000,088 downwards.
GCCGCTCAGCCATTCGGCGGCAAGCGCGAATTCCTCGATGTAGATATCCCAGTTGCTGCGGCATTCGAGCACACCCCCGAGCGCGACGACCGTTGGAAAAACGGCGTGCGCATGCCAGCGACGCGAGAGCTGTCCGATCTTCGGCCACGGATTCGGATAGAGGATGTAGTGACGCGCAGGACGAATGCCCGCGTCGTACAGTTGCCGCCAGAAGTCGACGAGATCGGCGCGCACCCACACAAAGTTCTCGGGCCATTCGCCGTCCCACCAATCCTTGCCGCGCACAATGCGGCTCTCCGACTGATCGATGCCGACGACGAAGTGGTCGGGAAATTGCGAGGCGAGCCGCAGCGTGCTCTCACCCACACCACATCCGGCGTCGATGATCAGCGGTGCGGCGCCCGCGCTGCGCCATGCGGCGATCGCCGCGTCGAAGGCTGCGGCGCTGTAGGCCGCGAGTGGCTTGCGAAAGGCGGCGTCGCGATGACGGCTCACCAGATCCGCCAATTTCTCGTGTGGACCGGTCTGAGCACTGCCGACCGTGCGTGAATTTGCAAACATGCCGAATAGAAAAATCGAGGATACGCGCAGGGCAATGCACGAATGCAACGCGCATGAACGGCACGGTCCGCGTGAAAAGCCCCGAAATGTGCCGCTATTCGAGCAATTGCGTCAACGTCTGCGATGACACAATGCGCCCCCTGTTGCCGCATCACCGCGCTGGAAGCTGCAAGAAACCTGCAAGAAAGAAAAGCGCTTTCCACGCCGACGTTCGTGTCGGGAAACGTCACCATGCGGCGTGAATGGCCCGCATTGTAGCGCGTCGTAACTTTCACGCGCGGTGCGATGCGGTCTACTGGCTTACCCGGCGGGCGTGAGCGGCTTTTTTTCGGTTAAGATGGATGCCGCTTCGCCGCTGTCTTTCAAAATGCGGTCAAGCTTCTTCGCGAGCGGCGCATGCCAGCGACTCATAAGATGAGTTCTCGCATGCCCGCATTGCTCTGCAATGCTCAGGGCCGGTTCGCACACATGGCCCTTACGCCCCCGAGAATACGTCAAGCAATGTCGAATCGATTTTTCCAACGCGCCGCAGGCGTCGTGATGCGTGCCGTGCGCCAGGTCGCAGGCATCGCATCCATCGCTGCGCCGCTCTGCCTGTCGGCCTTCACGGCCCCGGTACAGGCCTTCACGCTCGAACAGCATCGTGCCCTGGTCGAGCAATTTGTCAACACGCGTCACGCCGATCCGATGGTGGCCGACTGCGCTGCGCACGCGAGTTTCGTCGTCGCCACGCTCCCCGGCTACGAGAGTGTCGAATACGGCGAGACCGCACTCGATCCCGAACACGCGAAAATCGCACCCTGGAATGGTCCGTTCGACGATCGCAAACAACGGGTCGACGTCACGCAGATGGTCGAACTCGATGGCGTCGGCAAGCGCACGAACGGCCAGACCGACAACATCCACATCCGCTGCGGATACGCCGACGGCCGCATGATGGGCTTCGACTACACGTCGCCGCTCTCTCAGGTCGAGCAACCGGTGAAGCGCACTGCGCGGGGCAAGGCTGCTCACGCCACCGCGAAGTCGGGAAAGAAAGGCGCGACGACCAAGTCGACGGGAAGCAAGTCCTCGGCAAAAGCCTCGTCGTCGAAGTCGGCCAGCACGAAGAAGAGCGCGACGAAAAAGAAGAACTGATCGCTGCGCGCCGATTCCTTGGCGCGACCCGGTCTGAGCGAATGTCGGAACGCGTAGCGCGAGAGATCGCGCTACGCGTCGTCACGCCTGTAAGCGCGTATTCGAGAGCGCCGTCGCCGTTGCGTCGCGCGCACTATGCGCCGCCGTTGTTCGATTCGAACCGCGCCATCGTGACGCGTCCCGGCTGTTTCAACGTCCCGCTGGACGTGACGTAGTGCCTCAGAATGTGCGGCGCAACGCGTCGTTTGCTCGCCACGGCATCCAGTCCGCCCTCGGACGCGATGCCGTGCTTGCCTAGCGCCTGGATCTCCCTGAGCAGCGTCGGCGTGACTCGGGTGGTATGGGACGGATCGACGCCGTAGAGTCTGACCCGGCCGACGGGCGTCAACTGGCCTCGGCAGTCGATGTAGCTTCTTAACGTATCAAACGCCACGTGGTTCGCCGTCGCCACGGCGACAAGTCCGCCCGCGGCCTTGATGCCTTGCGGACCCAACGCTTCGAGATCGCGCAATAGCTCGTTGGATATCTTGGAAATGCGCGCGCGCCGCTCGCCCTTCATCAACCGCTTTCCGAGGTGCCCCAACACGCCTTTGCCATTGATGTGACTTCTCAGGCTGCTAAGAAAAACGTTATGTCGGTCAGCCAGGGCACCCAGCCCGCCTGCGGCGCGAATACCGCTCTCGCCAAGCCCCTCAATGCTGCGCAGCAATTCAGGCGTCACTGGCACCTTGGCGGCCAGACGAGCGGGATCACCGTGGTCAAGAAGTCTTGCGCGTCCCAGAACGGACGGCTTGCCGTACCGGTCGACGTAACCCTTCAGGGTGCGAAACGGAATACCCTCGTCCCGGGCAATGGCGCGAAGGCCACCCCTCGACTTGATACGTTGAGGTCCCATCTTTTCAAGTGCCCGCAACAAGCCGACGGTCACCTTTCCCGTGCGGAACCGACCGGTTTCAGCCGCCCGGTCGCTCGCCTCCGAGTACAACTTGCCGCATTTGGAAACATAGGTTCTCAACGTACTTCGCGCGATGCCGTGCGCATCCGCTATCCGGCCGATGCCGCCCTTGGCCGCTATGCCACTCGCGCCCAAGGCCTCAATGCGGAGCAAGAGCTCGCCGGTCACTTTGCGGCCGCGCCCGCTACGCCTGGCATTTGGCGCTGCACTGCGAGGTTGAACGGACATGGGACTATCGCCTGCAGCGAGCCTGGCGTCCGTGCCGGACATCGGCGGTTGCCCCGAGGGTGTCGTGGCAGGGCCTTCGGCCGCACCACTTGCATGGGCCGTTCGCTGTAGCCGCATGTGCGCCACGATCCCATGAATGTCGGCGGGCGTCAGATTTCGTTCCGTATGCGTGATGTGCGGCGACGTCCGTGGCCACGAGGTGCCGTCTGGACACAACGCTTTAGCCTCGTGAGCCGCACGGACGCCTGCCATGATTTGCGTAAACTCCACAGGCGTGGCAACCGGCGGTGGTCTCCACGGAAGGTCGTGCGACGGATCGGGCGCGTATAAGGGAGCGTATAAGGGAGCGTATAAGGGAGCGTATGAGGGAGCGTCAGAGAGAGCGTGACGGGCTTCCCCCGCGCCCGCGTCGAGACTCGCGATGAGCGAATCGACCTGACGCAAACCTTGCCAGGCCGATGAGAATGTGGAGAACAAAGTCGCGGGCACTTCAGGTGCCCATTGAGCAGAGGAAACGGGGGCGTGCCCGTTTCCCGCGTCGAATCCGATACGCATGCCGTCCCCTGACAAAATGAAATGGGAACGCGCTGCGTCCCCGTCACCTGTCAGATTCTGTAACGCAAAGGACACGTCCCTGCCGTTACCTCATGCGTTTTGGGCGTTTCGACTGCGCTTTACGCCTGATCGGCCTGCATCTGCGCCCAGATCGCGGCAAGCATCGACGCGCCGAGGGCCGCACTTCGCGCACCGCTCCAACCGACTTGCGAATCGGGCCGGTTCGCGTTGTCCTTGAACGGCATCTCCAGCGTGAGCGACAGGCAGCCGAAGCGATGCGCCACCCACTTCGAGGCCAGCTTGAGCGACTCCATGCCGTGCTTGCCCGGGGGGTAGCCGAACTTGTCCTGGAAGTCGAGGCTCACCGCCTTGAAGCGCTCGCTGAACGCCTTCTCGCGCGCCAGCACCGCCTCCGTGCCCCACTCGACACCGTCGTTACCCGCCAGGAAGACGTAGGGCAGCGCTTCGTCGCCGTGGATGTCGAAGAACATGTCGCAACCGGTCGCTTCGATGGCCGCGCGCACATGATGCACTTCGGGACTGCGCACGAGGTCCGGCTCAAGCCATTCGCGGTTGAGGTTCGCGCCCGTCGCGTTGGTGCGCAGATTGCCGCGCGCCGAACCGTCGGGATTCATGTTCGGCACGACGTGGAACACCGCTTCGTCGAGCAACGCCGTCGCGAGCGGATCGCCTGCCCAGTCCCCCGCGCCAAGCAAACGACGCAACATGCCTTCCACGAACCACTCCGCCATCGTCTCGCCGGGATGCTGACGCGCAATCACCCAGATATTGCGCTTGCCCGCGCGCGGCTCGCCCACTGTGAGCAACGTCATGTCGCGCCCGTCGACGGTCTGCCCCAGTGAGCGCGAACTCACCCGCGACGAATTCTGCGCAGTGCCGAGCAACGCCAAGTGACGCTCTTCCGAATACGGTTCGAAATACGCGAGATACACGCTGTCGTGTTCCGGCGTGAAGGCGACTGTCATCACCTGCCCGTCGTAAGACGTCGGCACACGGAACCACGTCACGCGGTCGTAAGACGCCACCGCGCGATAGTTCTCCCAGCCGCGCGGATAGGACGTTTGCCCCGCGTTGTCGAAAACGATGCGGCACGGCGTACCGCCCACGCCCTGCACGCGGAAATGGAACCACTGCGCGAACTCGGCCGCGCCGTCTTGCGCGATGCGCACATGGATGTCGTCGGCGCGCTCGGCGCTCACCACATGGATGGCACCACTGTCGAATCGGCTGCTGATTTGGACGGTCATGACGGATCTCGCTGGCGAAAATGAAAAGCCCCGGGATCTTGGCCGGGGCGTGCGGACAGGCTGACGTCAGGCCACGCGGCGGCGGAACACCCAGAGCGAATCGTTCGACACGCTGTCGTCGAACGCGTAGCCCTCGGTATCGAACGCCTTGAGTTGCTGCACATCGGTCACACCGCGCTCGATGGCGTAGCGGGCCATCAGCCCACGCGCACGCTTGGCGTAAAAGCTGATGATCTTGTACTTGCCGCTCTTCCAGTCTTCGAACACGGGCGTGATGACCGGCGCATTGACCAGACGGCGTTTGACGACCTTGAAGTACTCCTCGGACGCCAGATTCACCAGCACGCGACGCGTTTCGCTATGTTCGGCGAGCGACGCGTTGATCGTCTGCGTGACACGCTCGCCCCAGAACGCATACAGATCGCGGCCGCGCTTGTTCACGAAGCGCGTGCCCATCTCGAGACGGTACGGCTGGAGCAGATCGAGCGGACGCAACACGCCGTACAGGCCCGACAGGATGCGCAGATGCTTCTGCGCGAAGTCGAGCTGCGTGGCGTCGAGCGTGCGGGCGGAGAGACCCTCGTAGACGTCACCGTTAAAGGCGAGCACGGCTTGCTTGGCGTTGGAGGTATCGAAGCGCGGCGACCATTCGGCGTAGCGCGTCGCGTTGAGCGCGGCGAGCGGGTCGGAAATGCTCATCAGCGAGCCGACCTGTGCCGGGCTCAGTTCGCGCAGGCCTTCGATCAATTCGGCCGCGTCGTCGACGAACTGAGGCACGGTGTGCGTGCTCACGTGCGGCGGCGTTTCGTAGTCGAGCGATTTGGCCGGCGAGAGAACAATTATCATATCGGGTGAGGCGTTCCTGCCTGCGCAGGAAATTATCGTAAAACCGTCATTCTATCCAATGCTTCAAAACGCTGTTGCCACGCCCGCCGAGCGGGCCTTCGCCGAGCATCTCGACACCCTCGCCACGCCGCCGCGCGTGGTGCTCGACACCAATGTCTGGATCGATCTGCTCGTGTTCGACGACCCGATTGCCCGCCCCATGCGCGACGCGCTCGCCGAACACCGCCTCATGGCCCTGATGGCCCAGCGATGTCGCGACGAACTCGCTGTCGTGCTGACCTACCCCCAATTTGCCTCGCGTGAGATCGACAACGACGCCGCCCTCGCATGGGTCGATGCGCACACACACCGGATCGTTGTCCCGGACGATGCTGCGCCGCCCGCACAACTGCCGCTCTGCCGCGACCGGGACGATCAGAAATTCCTCGAAGCAGCACGCGACGGACACGCCCACTGGCTCGTCAGCAAGGACAAGGCCGTACTGAAGCTGCGTAGCCGGGTGACGCGTCAGTTCGGCTTTCGCATCGTCACGGCGAGCGCTTTTACGTCATTGCTCGTGGTTGGCGGTTAATCGACCCCGGCGCCCCCGGCGACTCCGCCCGCAAGCCGGGCGCGACGGCGGTAGAATGGCGGCCTGATCACTGCTTCGTCCACCCACCCCATGAACGCGCCTCACACTGGATCCACCACGCCTGCGCTGGTTGCCCCGCCGCTCGCGTCGCGTCTGCCGAACGTCGGCACCACCATTTTCACTGTCATGTCGGCGCTCGCTGCCGCGAAGCAGGCGGTGAATCTGGGGCAGGGCTTCCCCGATTTCTCGTGCGATCCGAAGATCGTCGACGCCGTGGCACGCGCCATGCGCGAAGACCACAACCAATACCCGCCGATGGCAGGCGTGCCCGCGCTGCGTCAGGCCATCGCCGACAAGATCGGCAATCTTTACGGACAGCGCTACGACTGGAACACCGAAATCACGGTGACGGCCGGGGCGACGCAGGCATTGCTGACCGCGATTCTCGCCACCGTGCACCCGGGCGACGAAGTGATCGTGTTCGAGCCGACGTACGACAGCTACGTGCCGTCGATCGAGCTGGCCGGCGGCAAGCCGGTGTTCATCACACTCGAAGCCCCTGAATTCCGTATTCCGTTCGACAAACTGGCCGCGGCCATCACGCCGCGTACGCGCCTGATCCTGTTCAACACGCCGCACAACCCGAGCGGTACGGTGTGGCATGAGCAGGACCTCGTGAAGTTGTCCGAGATCGTGGCGGGCACCGACATTCTGCTGATCTCGGACGAGGTCTACGAACACATGGTGTACGACGGCAAGCGTCACGAGAGCGTGGCGCGCCACCCCGAACTCGCTCGCCGCAGTTTCATCGTGTCGAGCTTCGGCAAGACGTATCACGTCACGGGCTGGAAGGTCGGTTTCGTGGCCGCACCGGCCGCATTGTCCGCAGAATTCCGCAAGGTGCATCAGTTCAATGTGTTCACCGTGAACACGCCAATGCAGGTCGGGCTGGCCGACTACATGCGCGATCCGTCGCCGTATCTCGAACTGGCGGGCTTTTATCAGAAGAAGCGCGATCTGTTCCGCGAAGGTCTGGCCGGTACGCGCTTCAAGCTGCTGCCGTGCGAGGGCACCTACTTCCAGTGCGTGGACTACAGCGCGATCAGCGATATGAGCGAAGCCGACTTCGCGCTGTGGCTGACCGGCGAAATCGGTGTTGCCGCCATTCCGGTCTCGGCGTTCTATCACGCGCCGCACGAGTCGGGTGTCGTGCGCTTCTGCTTCGCGAAGCAGGACGCGACCTTGCGTGAAGCGCTCGCGCGTCTGGCGAAGATCTAAGCACGTCGCTGGCGACCGGCGTCGCCTCCAACGAAAACGGCCGCCATCCCTCGGATGGCGGCCGTCTCCATTTGCGGTCCAAACAAGCTTACCCGGCCTTCTTCGCCTGCTGATAAGCCTTCTGTTCGGCGCGCACGCGCTGGAACGATTCACGTTCGGCAAGGCGCTTCGTGTACGCCTTCCAGTCGATATCGGCAGCTTGCAGGAAGTCCTCGCCATAGACGGCTTGCGTCGCCATTCCGAGAATCGGCAGATGAATACCTGCCGCGATGTCGGCCATCGTGAACGTGTCGCCCGCGACAAACGGTGCGAATTTCGCGAGGCGCTTGAAGGCGACGATATTCCGGCGCAACAGCTTCTCCGTGCGGCTGCGCGTGCCTTCCGACGCCGTGCCGCCAAAGAACGCCTGCCCGTACACTTCACGCACCACCAGCTCCAGATGCAATTCCAGCATCGTTAGCAACTCACGTTCCTTGGCCTGTCGCCACGGATCGCTGGAGAAGAGCGCCGGCGTCGGATGCGTCACCTCAAGGTAATCGCAGATCACCTGCGACTCAGCGAGGAAACCTTGTTCCGTTTGCAGATACGGCACCTTACCGAGCGGCGAGCATTGCAGCAGCGGCTCGTCCTGACACGGAATGGATTCGGACTCTTCGAAGGGCACGCCCTTCTCGTACAGCACAACCTTAACCTTGTTGTAATAGTTGCTTACCGGAAAGCCGTACAGCTTCAACATGATGTCTCCCATGTGAGTGAGCCGGTGGACGCGTCCACCGGTTACCGAAAGTGTACCGGCACGCCTCTACCATGCGTGAATTGAATTCAACCCCAGCTGTCCCGAATTCCGACGCTCCGCCGGTGCACGCGCCCCTCGCGCCCGCAAGAGCAGACATCCACGCACTCGACCGCGCAGCGGAACAAGCGCTGGCAACGGCGGCGAGATCGGCGACAATAGCCGCAACGCGTTTGGGCATCGGTTTGCATCGTCCGGCAATTCGGCAGGAAATTCATTTCCCGACCGACCGGTCGGACGATAGAATGACGAGTCCCGTGCACGCAGTGCCTGGTTAAGCCTCGCGCAGGCCCTGAGCGCCCACACAATACCGATCGACGACATCGACACCAACTTCGAGACACTCCGAATGACTGCATCCCCCTCGTCTTCCTCGTCTAACGTGGCGGCCGCTGCCGGCAAGGCCATCGACGTTCTGGGCATCGTCGGTGCCGGCGCCATGGGGCGTGGCATTGCGCAGATTGCCGCGCAAGCCGGTCTGACGGTCAAGCTGTACGACACCAACGCCGCCGCCGTACAAGCCGCGCTGGGCGCCTTGCGCGACACGCTGGACAAGCTCGCTTCCAAGGGCAAGATCGACGCGGCGAGCGTTGAGGCGACGATGGGACGTCTGCACGCGTGCAACGCGCTGGAGGACCTGGCGGATTGCCAGCTCGTCATCGAGGCAATCGTCGAGAAAATCGAGATCAAGCGCGACCTCTTCCGCGCGCTCGAAGGCATCGTTGCCGCCGACGCGATTCTGGCGTCCAACACGTCGTCGCTGTCGATTACGGCGATTGCGGCAGCGTGCGAGCGGCCCGAACGCGTAGCGGGCTATCACTTTTTCAATCCGGTGCCGCTCATGAAGGTGGTCGAAGTCATCGACGGCCTGCGCACCGACCGGGAAGTCGGCGACGCGCTGCTCGCCCTCGGCCAGCGCATGGGCCACACGGCCGTGCGTTGCAAGGACATGCCGGGCTTCATCGTCAACCACGCCGGGCGCGGCATGAACACCGAAGGCCTGCGCGTGGCGAGCGAAGGCGTGGCGAGCTTTGCGGACATTGACCGCATCCTGCGCGAGCAGGCGGGCTTTCGCCTCGGCACGTTCGAACTCCTCGACCTCACGGCGCTCGATGTCTCGCACCCCGTGATGGAGTCGATCTATCACCAGTTCTACGAAGAAGCCCGCTTCCGTCCCTCGCCGATCACCGCCGTGCGCTTCGCGGGCGGACTGCTCGGGCGCAAGGTCGGCGAAGGCTTCTATCGCTATGTCGACGGCAAGCAGCAGGTGCCGCCCGAAGCCCCAGCGCCGGACGCGCTGCCCGCGAGCGTCTGGGTGAGCCGTGCGGATACGCGCGGCTTTGCGGCCGTCGTCGAGTTGCTGGGTGCGACGGGCGTGACCATCGAAAGCGGCGAGAAGCCGTCCGAGACCGCCGTGATCGTCGTCACGCCGCTCGGTCTCGACGCCACGACGTGCGCCGTCGAACAGGGTCTGGACGCGACGCGCACCGTCGCCATCGACACGCTCCTGCCGCTCGCCGGCGCGAAGCGTCACACGCTGATGACCACGCCCGTGACGACGGCCGACGCACGCAACGCCGCCCACGCGCTGTTCGCCCACGGCGGCACGCCGGTGACCGTGATCCGCGATTCGGCCGGGTTCGTCGCACAACGCGTGATCGCCACCATCGTGAACATCGGCGCCGATATCGCACAACAACGTATCGCAACGCCGGGCGACATCGACCGCGCCGTCACGCTGGGGCTCGGTTACGCCCGGGGGCCGCTCGCGCTGGGCGACGCCGTCGGGGCGCGTCAGTTGCTCACGGTTCTGCGTCATCTGCAATCGTTCTACGGCGACCCGCGTTATCGTCCGTCGCCGTGGCTCACGCGTCGCGCGCAACTCGGCGTGTCGCTGCTCACCGAAGAAGCGTGATCCGGAGACCGACTCATGCCTGCTGAACTGCTCGCGGAACGCGTCGACCAGACGCTGGTGCTGACGCTGTCCAATCCCGGCGCGCGTAACGCCCTGCATCCCGACATGTACGCCGCCGGCGTCGAAGCGCTGACCACGGCCGAGCGCGACGCGTCCGTGCGCGCTGTCGTGATCACCGGGGCCGACAACTTCTTCTGCGCGGGCGGGAATCTGAACCGCCTGCTGGAAAATCGTCAGAAGGACCCCACGGTGCAGGCGGCCAGCATCGACGCGCTGGCCGAATGGATCGAGGCGCTGCGTGCGTGCCCGAAGCCGATCATCGCCGCCGTCGAAGGCGCGGCCGCCGGGGCGGGCTTCTCGCTCGCGCTCGCCTGCGATCTGCTCGTCGCCGCCGATAACGCCAAGTTCGTGATGGCGTATGTCAAAGTCGGCCTCACGCCCGACGGCGGCGGTTCGTGGTTCCTCTCGCAGGCCCTGCCCCGTCCACTCGCCACCGAGATCCTGCTCGAAGGCAAGCCGGTATCGGCCGCGCGACTCGCCACCGCGGGACTCGTCAACCGGGTCGTCGCCCCCGGACAAGCCCGCGCCGAAGCACTGAACTGGGCGACGGATCTGGCGCAACTTTCGCCGAACGCCGTCGGCCGCATCAAATCGCTCATCGACAGCGGCGCCAGCGAAACGCTGACCTCGCAACTCGGTGCCGAGCGCGATAATTTCGTCGCGTCGCTGCACCATGCCGACGGCCTGGAAGGCATCAGTGCCTTCCTTGAAAAACGTCCGGCAAAATACCCCTGAAACGCGTACCCGCAGAGGGCGTACCCGAACCACCGGCGTGCGCCCTCTCTTTATGCCTTGGCGCAGCATCTGGCCATCAAGTCTCGCTGGCCTGCTAGCCCGCTGCCCGCATTCGTTCAGGAGATTCCTCGCATGAGTTCACTCGGCCAACTCGGTACCCAGACCGGCCCGTTGACCTTCACGCCGTCGGCACGTCGGCGCATCTATCTGATGCGTCACGGCGATGTCACGTATTTCGACGACAGCGGCCACCCGATCGATGCCGACACCGTCCCGCTCAACGAACTGGGACGCACGCAGGCCAGCGCCGCCGGACGCGCCTTCGCCGCCGAGAACATTCGCTTCGACCGGGTCATCGTGACCGGCCTGCCGCGCACGCGCGAGACCGCCGAGCGTGTGCTCGCAGAAACCGGACAGGACGTCGCCATCGAGACGTGGCCGTGCTGGCAGGAAATCCGTGCGGGCAAGATCTCCGACCTGCCCCCCGCCGAACTGGCACAAGCGTTTCTCGCCGCGTTCGACGGTCTTGTGCCGGAAGACACACGCTTCATGAACGGCGAATCGGTGCGCGAACTGCTCGATCGGGTCGTGCCGCCGCTCGCGGAACTGCGCGCCGATAGGTCGTGGGACACGGTGCTGCTGGTGTTGCACGGTGGCGTGAATCGCGCGATTCTGTCGCATGCCCTGCATCCGCTGGGACGCCTCTTCCTCGGCCAGCTCGCCCAGACGCCTGCGTGCATCAATGCGCTCGACGTCGGCGACAAGCCGCAGGACTGGGTGGTGCGCCTCATGAATTTCGCCCCGCCACAGCCGCTGCATCGCGATAACCGGCTCACGGTCATGGAGAAGATTTTCGCCTCGTTCGTCCGTACGCGGCAGCGCGGCTGAACGGCACGCGTCGTCGTCATTGCGGGCCGGGACCGCCCCGGCCCCTCCTGTTTCATAGCGCGCCGCCGTACAACAGCAAACGCCGAACCCAAGAATCAGTCTCGATCAACGCAGCACCGGAAATGCAGGAGACAGCATGGCCGAGGAGCTTGTACAGGACTTTTCCGCATTTGCAGGCGAACGGGCGCTGGGCAGTCGTGCGCCGTTCGACACCGCCGCGCTGGAACGCTGGCTGACCGCCAACGTCGACGGCTTCTCCGGGCCGCTGACGCTCACGCAGTTCAACGGCGGCCAGTCCAATCCGACCTACCGTCTCACCACGCCCTCGGCCGCTTACGTGCTGCGCACCAAACCGGCCCCGGCGGCGAAGCTTCTCCCCTCTGCGCACGCCATCGAACGCGAATACCGCGTGATGGACGCGCTCGCCAGCACCGACGTCCCTGTGGCCCGCATGCGGGGCCTATGCGAGGACGAAAACGTGATCGGGCTGGCGTTCTACGTCATGGATTTCGTGGATGGGCGGGTGCTCTGGGACCCGTCGTTACCGGGCATGACGGCGACGCAGCGCGGCGAGATCTACGACGAAATGAATCGCGTCGTCGCAGCGCTGCATCGTGTCGATTACCGCGCCGCCGGTCTCACATCGTTTGGCAAGCCGGGGGACTACATCGCGCGTCAGATCGCACGCTGGAGCAAACAGTACCGTGCGTCGGAGACGGAACCCATCGAGGCGATGGACCGGCTCATCGAGTGGCTGCCCGCCCATCTGCCGGTCGGCACGCCGCACGCACCCGAGCGCACCACCATCGTCCACGGCGACTTCCGTCTCGACAACCTGATCTTCCATCCAAGCGAGCCGCGCGTGCTCGCCGTGCTCGACTGGGAATTGTCGACGCTCGGCGACCCGATTGCGGACTTCGCCTATCACTGCATGGCGTGGCACGTCAGTCCGGGCGTGTTCCGCGGCATCGCCGGACTCGACTGGACGGCACTCGGCATTCCGAGTGAAGACGTCTACATTCGTCGATACAGCGAGCGCACGGGCACCGTTCCGCCTGCGCAATGGCACTTCTATCTGGCGTACAACATGTTCCGCATCGCCGCGATTCTGCAAGGGATCATGAAGCGTGTGAGCGACGGCACGGCCGCGAGCCAACAGGCGCTGGACGCAGGCAAACGTGCTCGCCCGGTGGCCGAACTCGCCTGGACGTATGCGCAGCGTGCAATGAACGCGACGCGCCCGCGTGATGCCTGACTACGCGCCGACCCGCCCCGATGCAGCAGACAGTCACCGCACGGAGACCTCATGAACTTCAGCTACAGCCCGAAAGTCGACGCGTTGCGCTCGCGTCTTTCAGCGTTCTTCGACGAGCACATCTTTCCGAACGAGCAGCGTTATCTCGAGGAGATCGAGATCGCCCGCCGCAATGGCGACGCGTGGCAGCCCTCGCAAGTCATCGAACGTCTCAAGCCGCTCGCGCAGCAAGCCGGACTGTGGAACCTGTTTCTGCCCAACTCCGGTCGCGGTGCAGGCCTGACCAACGTCGAGTACGCGCCGCTATGCGAGATCATGGGACAGGTGCCGTGGGCCCCGGAGGTCTTCAACTGCAATGCGCCCGACACCGGCAACATGGAGACGCTTGAGCGCTACGCCACCGACGCCCAGAAGGCGCAATGGCTCGAACCGCTGCTGCGCGGCGAGATCCGTTCGGCGTTTCTGATGACGGAGCCGGACGTCGCATCGAGCGACGCCACCAACGTGCAGTGCCGTATCCGTCGCGACGGTGACGACTATGTCGTCAGTGGTCGCAAGTGGTGGTCGACGGGGGCGGGCGATCCACGCTGCGCGCTCTACATCGTGATGGGCAAGACCGACCCGGACGCCCCGAAACACGCCCAGCAGTCGATGATCCTGATTCCGGCCGACGCGAGAGGTGTCTCGCGCGTGCGTCCGCTCACGGTCTTCGGTTACGACGACGCGCCACACGGCCACATGGAGATCGTGCTCGACGACGTGCGCGTGCCCGCAAGCAGTCTGCTGCTCGGCGAAGGGCGCGGCTTCGAGATCGCACAGGGACGGCTCGGTCCGGGCCGCATCCACCACTGCATGCGACTCATCGGACTGGCGGAGCGTGCCCTGTCGCTGATGTGTCAGCGCACGCTTTCGCGCGTGGCATTCGGCAAACCGATCGCGACGCAGGGCGTCACGCGCGAGCGCATCGGCGAGGCGCGGTGTCTGATCGAACAGGCACGTCTGCTCACGCTCAAGGCGGCCTACATGATGGACACCGTCGGCAACAAGGCCGCGCGCGCAGAAATCGCGATGATCAAGGTCGTCGCACCGAACATGGCGTGTCAGGTCATCGACTGGGCGATTCAGGCCCACGGGGCGGCGGGGCTTTCCGGCGATTTTCCGCTGGCGTACGCGTACGCCAGCGCCCGCACCCTGCGTTTCGCAGACGGTCCCGACGAAGTCCATCGCAACGCCATCGCAAAGCTGGAACTGGCGAAGTATCCAGACGTCGCGCCCGAGTGAGAGTGACCGCCCGGTTGCAACGGGCGGGGCCTGCCAGACCCCGCCGACCGGGCGTCCGGCAGGGAAAAACGTTCTGTGGTGTAATTTCCCGGCAGTTTTCCCCGGGAGGACGATGCCGCCCTCCCGGCCCCTTTGCCATTTGCGCCATCACCGTGCCTCCGGGGCCGCCTGAGCGACCCACGCACGACGTGATCCGCCGGCGTCGCTCGCTCGACGCCTCCCTGAGGAGCCGCAATTGATTCAGGTCTACTCCTGGGCCACGCCCAACGGCCACAAAGTCCACATCATGCTCGAAGAATGCGGGCTGGCTTATCACGCACACGCCGTCGATATCGGTGCGGGCGATCAGTTCAAGGACACATTTCTCGCCATCTCGCCAAACAACAAGATCCCGGCCATCGTCGACGAGGACGGCCCGGACGGCAAGCCGATCTCCCTGTTCGAGTCCGGCGCAATCCTGCTGTACCTCGCGGGCAAGACCGGCCGTTTCCTGCCGGAAGACGTGCGCGGCAAATACGAAACGCTCGAATGGCTGATGTTCCAGATGGGTGGCGTGGGGCCGATGCTCGGTCAGGCGCACCACTTCCGGATCTATGCGCCCGAGAAGATCGACTATGCGATCAAGCGCTACACCAACGAGGCGCGACGTCTGTACGGCGTGCTCGACAAGCGTCTTGGCGATCATCCGTACGTCGCGGGCGACATGTACACCGTGGCGGACATCGCCATCTGGCCGTGGCTGCGCTCGTGGAAGAATCAGGGCGTGGAGCTGTCGGACTTCCCGAACGTGCAGAAGTGGTTCGAAGCCATTGAAGCGCGCCCGGCGGTGCAACGCGGCATCAAGGTGCTCGCCGACGCCCGCAAGCCGCTTCAGGACGACAAAGCGCGCGAAATGCTCTTCGGCGCGACGCAATACACCCGCCGCTGAGCGCGGTGTGACCGTCGAACGGCGGCGTCCCGGGCCGTTCGACGGGCTGTCACTCAAGGTGGTTTACACTTCGAAACAAAGTGCGGTTTCGCCAAAGCGCTGGCGGTGCTAATCTAGGCGCATTCTTCGACGCGGCGCTCTGCCGCCGTCACTTGCAGTTCGCAGTCCCTCGCCGCTGGCCATTGGAAGATCCGGGAGATCCACAAATGTCAGGCAAGTTCGAACTCAAGCGCAGCCCCAACGGTGAATTCCACTTTCATCTGCTGGGCGACAGCGGGCATACCATCCTTTCCTCCGAGACGTACAAGGCGCGAGCGTCTGCGCAAAACGGCATCGAATCCGTTCGCAAGAATTCCGCTGAGGATCACCGATTCGAGCGCAAAACGTCGACTTCCGGGCGCCCCTACTTCGTGCTCAAGGCGCGCAACGGCGAGATCATCGGCCAAAGCCAGATGTTCTCGACCGCCGAGCAGATGGAAGACGGGATTACCCAGGTCAAGCGAGACGCACCGGCGGCATCGGTGAGCGATTTGTCGCATTGACGAGTTGTGCGCCTGGCCGGCGCGACGCTTAAGTGCGAGGGGGGTGACATCGTAGCTTCGTCACGCCCGCCACGTCATATCGATCCCATCATGAGGCTCTTCGTCCCCGTCACTCTCTGGTGAGTGACATCTCTTCGTGCGTCCCGTCGGATGCATCGGCGACCGGATGCCTGGTCGGCTCGATGGCGAGGATCCGGTAAATATGCGCTCAGACCACGCGTTTGCGATACAGGCCGGTCCCCCGAAAACGGCACACTTCTTCGCCATGCTGATTCGTTGCGGTCCACAGCTGGCGCACGACACCGCGATCCGGACGGCTCTTCGACGCGCGCACTTCGAGCGTGCTGCTCGTGACCGTCACCGTGTCGCCGGGACGCACCGGCTTGAGCCATTCGATCTGCTCCACGCCCGGCGAACCCATGCTGGACGAGCGCGACAGCAACTTGTCGACATTCATCCGCATCATGATGCTGCACGTATGCCAACCGCTGGCGACCAACCCGCCGAAGTGCGATTCGCGTCCTGCGGCTTCGTCGACGTGAAAGGGCTGCGGGTCGAACTGACGCGCGAACTGGACGATCTCGTCGGCAGTGAATGTGTATTCGCCAAGGTCGAAGGTGTCACCGACTGCGAAGTCCTCAAAGTAGTACTCAAGCGTTGCCATGCCAACCTCCCGCTATACGCATAGTCCGAGTGGATTCGAGCAATTCCGGCCGTTCCTGTGATGCATCCGGTGATGCGACTGGCGCTGAAAATCGCTGCGCGTGAGGGACATTATGCATGACCGCACGACGCTCTCGCTGGCAGACTTTGCGCGCCGCACCTCCCCCCAAAGCCCCCCGCAATCGACAAGCGATATCTGAAAGTCCCTGCGCTATTGGCGCACTCACCATAAACGCCAGTGCCCTCAGCGCTCGCAGGCCTCCCCCGTGCGCCGGAATCTCCCTCTCACAAGCAGGAGCCGTCGAAAAATGATCCGCTCGACTCAGTTTCCGCTCACGCCGATCTCACGCTGGCCCGCAACGGAACACGCGCATCGTACCGTCACTGCGGCGGCGTTTCCCCCGGATCGGCCACCCACGCTGCAAACGCTGCTCACCGCGTCGCTGCCTTCCGATGCGCCGTACTGGGCCGACAGGATGACGCAAATCTGCGAAGACCATCCGGCGCTGCGCACGAGCCTTCGATGGTTTCTCGGCAACGTCCCGCTTGCCGAGATCGCGCAGTTTCTGGACAGCGGTATCGAGGTGCTGGCCGACGCGCTCGATGCCTCGCCCGATCTGGCGCACGGCATCCTGATCTCCTGGGAGAGCGCGTTGGCGCGACGGCATCCCGCCGAATCTCTGGATGCGACCTGCCTGCGTGTGACGTCGCCCTCGAATCTGCGAGACATTCGGCGGTCGATGACGCGGGCCACCGCGCGCGATGGCCAATCCGAGCCTATCCAAATGGCGGTCTGCGGCAAGAGCTGGACGCAGAACGTCACAGACACGTTCCAATGGTTGCGCATGGCGGGCAGCGGATTCGATCCGAACCTCCGTGAGGCCGATTACGAACAACGCGCGCGCGAACTGGCGCACAAGGTGAGTTGTGCGACGCCAGCGCTCCGCTTCGACAGACGCGGCGCCATCGGCACGTTGACCGGCTTGCTTTACGCCTACGCAAGTGCCTCATGCATCCTGAGTGAAATCGGCATCGCAGGCCAGTTGCCCGCACCTGGCCGCGTCCTGCCCGACGACAGCGGGCGCCCCTTATTTCGGGAAGCCATCGGCGAAGCGGTCGACGCCTGTTTGCGCGTGATCTCCGAGGGCGCGGAGCGTCTGACGAACGCCATGCCGGGTTACGATCCGCTGCGCTTCCCGGCCACGGCAAGCGCAGCGGTATCGACCGCGTCCCCGAACGCGCTGCGTCCCGCGCCGGACGGTGCACCTCCAGCGCGTCATGCGTCAGGTCATCCCGGCCAAATGCAAACGCCGAAACAGTCCCCGCTGGACAATTCGGCCGCAATGCGACGCATCGTTTCCCTCGCCGATGCACAGGAAAATCGCGCCCGGACCCGCGAAGCCTTGATCGACGCAATCTCGCCAGTTTTGAATTTGCGGCAATTCGTCGACCGCGAACTGATCTCGGCGCTCGCCAGCGTCGGCATCACGCAAGATCCCGATCGCCTCTACCTGAATCGATTCAAATACTTCGGACGCCCGAAGAAAATGGGACTGCCGCCGGAGACCCTCGCGCGCAGCGGCCTGATCGAATCGTTGACGCTTCGCGACGCCGCACGCCAATTTGCGACACGGCAGAACCACATCAGGGAGACCCCGCTCGCCTACGGCATTTATGTGCATAACCGCACGCAGGAGAGTCACTATGTCCCCCAGGACGAGGTCAGGGGGATGACTGTCCCGGCTTTCGAGACGACGATCGACGCTTGCAGACAGCGCTGGCTTCGCCATCTGCGTGAGTTGGAAGTCCCTCCCGCCGACGCCACTGACATCGAGGCGCTGTACGACCGGGCGTTGAGCGCACTCGATCAGCAGGCGGCCATCGCGTACAACGCCGGACGCATCTCCGGCGATGGTCTCGTTCTGGCACAGATCGTCGCGTACGCACCCGACGCCGCGCATCGTCGATCACACCCCGACGCCGACATCGGCAATGTCAAAGGACACGAGATCGTCATCGACGTACCCGGCAGAGGCCACGTCAGGCCTGCGGGTGCATTTGCCATTTCAGAGTATCCCGCAAGGATGACACGTCACCCGGGAAGGATACTTGTCGCCGTACTGGGAAGTGGTTTTCCGCTGAGGGAGTACGAATCGGAACAGAGTCTCGAACGGGATCTGGCCCGAGGAGAAGGCTCCGTCATCTACCGCGAACTGGTCGGTCGGATTCCCCTCGATATGCAGCCCGGGTGCTTCGGCGACACCCCGTGCCGGGTGATGCTTCCCGCCGCCCGGGGCGATGTGATCCGTCTCGCACTGAGCGCGAGCTTCAGGGTCATTCGCCACGACTTCAACGACGGTGGCAGCGCGCTGCTCGACGGGCGGCGAAGTGCCGTCTGGACAACATGGCTGGCCGGTGCGAATACCACCGACTTCGACACGGGAATGCGGGAAGCTGCGCCCGGCAACACAGGCTTTCCCTCCGGCTTCCCCCCCGACGCGCTCCCCCGCGAACGGCGTCTGCAACTCGACCGTGGCGCTATCGGAGCGGCTCACCGGGTGGGCCGACTGCGGGTCTGTGTCGCCGCAGCCTTGCCCGATCTATCGCGCGCGACCGAGGATTACATGACCGCACTGATCAGCACCTTGAGCGGTCGCACGGTCTTGACGCCGCGAACTTACCTCCATGTCTACCGGCAGCGTGTGAGTTCCACGCTCGAATTTCCGACGATCGACTGGAACGGCCCGGAGACCCCCATCGAATCGTCGTCGCTGACGCAATACCTGGCGAACCGGGTCAGCGGCGCAAAAACCGAAGCGCTCTCACCGGGCACCCGGGCGATCTTCTCGAACGATGCAAACCCCGTCGACGCACGCGAACTGACGATTCCGAACCTGACACCGGCAGATTTGCTTAACGCCATCGACGCGAAGTCATTCATCGATCGGCAAACCGAGGTCTTCGATACCTTCTGGCAAGATCACTCGCAGAATATGTATGTGTCGCTCAAGGGTGCCTTCATCATCGAGGCATTCGTACAACAGCAGGAAAGTCGCCTGCCGCCCGCAGCGGTGGACATCGCGCGACGCGTCGCCGGATGCGCCAGCCTATATTCGCTGGATCTCGAACCGATGCACATGCCGTCGATTCCGGACCCCGGTATTCGCATGTCGTGGCTGCACATCGGTGGCGCGAAATCGGACATTCAAATCTTCGAAGATGTCGGCACCGGCTGGATGCTCGTTTATGCCCCTCGCGTGCTGTCGGATCATCTGATCGCGTTTGCCCGGCCTTCGGCGTTGCACAGTTGGCTTACCGAACAAATCAGAGATTCGAATGCCCGCGAACGGCTGGTGAGCGCGTTCTCCGAAGCCGATCGCGAAACCGCGATTCGCACCGGCCTCATCGGTGCGCCAGCGCCTGGCAGAGGCATCTTCCCCGCCTTGTCATTCTCGACATCGCCTATTTCCGGCGACCCCTTCGCCGCATACCTCGATGCGTTCCGGGCGCGCATGAAGGAAGAAACGCATCCCCGGGCTCCGAGGCCAGCCGGTAGTGTCATCGCACCGTTGCTCGACACGCTTGCCGCCACCAACTTTGTATTTGGCGTTGCGTCCGTCTTCGGGGGCGCGTTGCCGGGTATCGGCGCGACTTCCGGCATGCTCTCTGCGATTACCTTCGCGATAGGCACTACCGCCGTTGCCTTCGGCGACGCACCGACTCGACGTGCGGGCTGGAACGCCATGCTTTCCGGGGGGGCCGGGCTGCCCATCGGCTGGTATATGGATGCCGCCGCTGCGGTGCGCGCGCAGTTGCGACCGTTTCTGGTGTCCGGGTCAGCGCAACGGCTGCATCAATTGATGCCCAACCTATATCGCGGCGAACAAGGCATGGTGGTGCGTTCCGGGGAGCATTATTTCAATGTCGACTATTTTCCCGACCGCAGGTCCTGGAACGTGATCGATCATGGCAGGCCCGGCTCGCCCGGCCCCTCGATCTCGCAAACCGCGAATTACGACTGGATTCTCAGAGATCTGAGCGCGCCCTCCACACCCGACGGCGCAGTGAGTGCAACCGTGTTCCATGACGACGTGAGCCTGAATTTCCTCGATCTCGAATACCGCTCGAAGCTTTCGGCGCAGCATCATGCGGCGTCGGCCCCCCATCGGGAAGCCTTTCGGGCGGGACGAAGCGAAGCAGAGCGGAGTCCGTTGAATCGCCCCCCGGAAGCGCGCCCGTCGGAACTGCTCAAGCTGGATTTCGTCGATCCCGCGACCAGCGACCCCCGACTGCTCGGCATTCTCTCGCGCCGTATCGAAGAAGCCATGCGTGTCGAGGCCATGGAGCGCGCTGCGCTCAACGCTCAGCGCATTGCAGGAGATATTCGTGCCGCCTCCGGAGAATTTCGACCCCTGCCACAAATGGCCTATACGGCAAGCAACGGCGATGGACGTACCGGATTCTGCTTGCCGCTGGTGCGCATGATGGCGGTCGCGCAACATCGGGGGGACATCACGTCGTTCATCAGGACGATAGAAAATGCCGTTCAAAGGCCGCAATCGCCTCACGCGCTTTCGCTTCGGGAGAAGCTCATACGACTGCATTCCAGCGTGGAGGCCAGCGCTGCGGAGACGCATCTCGGACTGTTCGACCTCGTCAGGCTGGAACAAGCGATCGCCGACGGCCCTGCCTGTGCGACGTATCTCGTCACTACGCGGCGTCATGCCATGTCCATCGTGGTCGAGCGTGCCGGCACCATCGTCTACGATCCGAATTTTGGCGTTGCCGAATTTCGCTCGACGGGCGACGCGCTCAAGGCTTTCGGGGCGTTGATGCAGAGAGGCGATCTGGCGCGTCAATACGGGGCGTTCGACGGCGTGGGCGAGATGCAGTTCGTCCTCAAGCGAGTGGACGCGGAAAGACTCGCCCGGGTCGACGTAGGGGGAACGAAGGTGGCCGAGATGGCGATTTCGACGTGGGGGTGAAGTCAAGGCAAGCGAGGGCCGCCACAACGCCCCCCGGCGAACCGCTACTGGAGGGTTTCCTTGACGCCGTCAGGCAGCGGCAACGACATGATGTCGATACCTTCGTCGGCAAGCGCCTCGGCTTCTTCTCGCGACGTCGTGCCGCGAATATTGCGCTCCGGGGCTTCCTGATAGTGAATCTTGCGCGCTTCCTCGGCGAATCGATTGCCGACGTCTTCCGTATTCGCAATGACGTGGCGCACGGCCTTCATCCACAACGTCTGCAATTGACGCTGGGCTTGCGCAACTTCCGGAGGCGGCGCATCGGCACGCACCGGCGCGCCACCCGGCTGCACCGCCGAGGTCTCAGCGCGCGACGTCGTTCCCGACAGATTCAAACGCGGCGCGGACGGCATGCGCACGACCGCCGTGTCGCCACAGACCGGGCACGCCACCAGCCCTCCGGACTGCTGCGAGAGGTAATCGTCCTCCGAGCCGAACCAGCCCTCGAAGGTGTGCTCATGGGCACAACGCAGATCAAAAACCTTCATGATGCAACGGATGTGTCCCCGCCCCGCCGTTCGATGACATTGACGGGACCGGGATCGAATAATGACCGTAAGACGGCGAATCAGCGCAACGGCGTACGTTCGCCGGGCTGCCAGACTCCCGATAATATCTTTTCCAGCCAAAACGCGCCGATAATCGATTTCACGTCCGTGACGCGCCCTTCGCGCACCCATTGAAGCAAGTCCGTCGCGGGCATCTTGAAAACGTCCAGAAACTCGCCTTCGTCCAGCTTCTGCTCGCCCTTCGTCAGATCGCGTGCCAGCCAGATATCGATGAACTCCGTCGAATACGAAATCACCGGGTGAATGCGGGTCAGGTAATCCCAGCGCTCGGCGCGATAGCCTGTTTCTTCCAGCAATTCGCGCTGACCGCACACCAGACCGCCCTCGGCCTCGTCGAGCTTACCCGCGGGCAACTCCGTCATCACGCGCTTCAGGGGATAGCGATACTGGCGCTCCATGAGTACCTGACCGTCTTCGAACAACGGGATCACCATCACCGCCCCCGGATGAGTCGTGTACTCGCGAATCGCCGTCTTGCCGTCGGGCAGACGCACGCGATCGCGCTTGATGGTGAGGAACGCGCCTTCGTAGACGGTATCGCTCTCGATGCCGGTCTCAATCAGGTGCTGGTCGTCTTGCTGTTGGGTCATAAGCCCTCCACGGCTGAAAATTGGCAAACCCTGAATACAAAACGCCGCCTCGGGGGCGGCGTCTTGCAAAGCATCCATCTCACGCGGCGGCCGCCGGTCGATGGCGCCACAAATACCGGTAGACGAAGCCCGGAAACGCAAACACGACAAACAGGCTCGCCGTCACGGCATAGAACTCCCAGCCCTGCGCGAACACGTTACCGATGCCGGCCTCGATCAGGTAACCCAGCGCACCCACGACCAAGTACGCCACCACCATCTCGATCAGTCGAAGCCACAGCGGCTTGACCGCCGACTTGCGTCCGAGAATCCCAAACAAGCGCTGGTTCACGAACGGCAGGTTCGCGCCCAGCACGGCCAGCAGAATGACTAGCGTACCGCCTGCGGACATCCCCATCGTTCGTCTCCCCTGCTCGCCTTGCTATCTCTGTCAAACGACAGGGCAGATCGTGCCGATCTGCCCTGTGCGTTTCCCTATTCCGTCGTGTCTGACGAATCAGCTCGCCAGCGTCAGCTTGATCGTACGCAGGCACCAGTCCATCAACGAACCCGGCATCAGGCCGAGATACAGCATGGCCAGACCGTTGATCGACAGCACGAAGCGCATCGTACCGCTGCCTTCAAGCGCATGGGTGTCGTCGGCTTTGTCGAAGTACATCAGCTTCACGACACGCAGGTAGTAGAACGCACCAATCAGCGACGCGATCACCGCGACCACTGCCAGCCACACCATACCGGCGTTCACGACGGCCTGCAGCACGGCCAGCTTGGCGTAGAAGCCTGCCAGCGGCGGAATGCCAGCCAGCGAGAACATCAACATCAGCATGACGAAGGCAAACCACGGGCTGCGCTGATTCAGGCCCTTCAGATCCGAGAGGTTCTCGGCTTCGAAGCCCTTACGCGAGAGCAGCAGCACGATACCGAACGTACCCAGCGTCGTGAGCAGATAGATCACGCTGTAGAACAGCGACGAACCGTACGCGTCGGCGATGCCGTCGATCTTGCCGCCCACCACGCCCGAGAGCATGCCCAGCAGCACGAAGCCCATGTGCGAGATCGTCGAGTACGCCAGCAGACGCTTGACGTTGGTCTGCACGATAGCCGTCAGGTTACCGATCACCAGAGAGAGTACCGCCAGGATGATCAGCATCTGCTGCCAGTCGATCGCCAGCGGCAGCATGCCTTCCACCAGCAAGCGCAGCAGCAGCGCGAAGGCACCCAGCTTCGGTGCGCCGCCGATGAGCAGCGTGACCGGGGTCGGTGCGCCCTGATAGACGTCCGGCACCCACATGTGGAACGGCGCAGCACCCAGCTTGAACGCCAGACCCGCGACCACGAAGACCACGCCGAACACCAGCACGATCTTGTTCACGGCGCCCGAAGCGATCACTTCGAAGACCTTGGCGAGTTCGAGCGAGCCCGTCGCGCCGTACATCATCGACATCCCGTACAGCAGGAAACCCGAAGCCAGCGCGCCCAGCACGTAGTACTTCATGGCCGACTCGGTCGCGTTCGTCGAATCGCGCCACACGGCAGCGAGCGCATACAGCGACAGCGACATCAGTTCCAGACCCAGATACAGCGTCAGGAAGCTGTTGCCCGAGATCATCACCGACAAGCCCAGCAGCGAGAACAGGCTGAGGACGTAGAAGTCGCCTCGGGCAAGACCGCGGGCTTCCAGATACTTCTGGCCGTAGACGAACGTGACGAACGTGGCCAGACCACCGAAGGCCTTGAGCAGGTTCGACATCGGGTCGGCGACGAACACATTGCCGAACAGGTAATGCGACGCCGGGTCGGCGGCGTTGCAAGCCCACAGCACCGACACGACAGCCGACGTGATGAGCGCCAGCACGTAGTTGAGCTTGCGCGTCTGGCCGAAGAACGCGTCGCACATCATGATCACGAGGATCATGAGCAGCAGGATGGCTTCCGGCAGCGCAGGCAGCAGATTAATGTTTTGCATGATCTAGATGTCCTCCCCGATTACGGCAGCTTGGTCTGCGCCACGTGGGCGAGGAGGTTAACCACGGAGGTATGCATCAGGTCCGTAAAAGGCTTCGGATAGATACCCATGAACAACGTGAGCGCCGCCAGCACTGCGAGCATGAAGAACTCGCGCTTGTTGATGTCGACCAGCTCGCGCACATGATCGTTGGCGATGGCGCCGAAAATCACGCGCTTGTACATCCACAGCGAGTAAGCCGCGCCGGTGATCAGCGAGGTGGCAGCCAGCAGGCCCACCCAGAAGTTCAGCTTCACAGCGCCCAGAATCACCAGGAACTCACCCACGAAGCCCGACGTTGCCGGCAGACCGCTGTTGGCCATGGCGAACAGCATCAGGAACGCGGCGAACTTCGGCATCGTGTTCACGACACCGCCGTAGTCGGCGATGTTGCGCGAGTGCATGCGGTCATACAGCACACCGATACACAGGAACATGGCGCCCGACACGAAACCGTGCGAGATCATCTGCACCATCGCGCCCTGCATGCCGATTTCGCTGAACATGAAGAAGCCGAGGATCGCGAAGCCCATGTGAGCGATCGACGAGTAAGCCACCAGTTTCTTCATATCCGTCTGCACCAGGGCCACGAGGCCGATGTAGACGATGGCGATCAGCGCAAGCGCGACCATGAAGCCCGACAGGTAGTGACTGGCGTCCGGTGCGATCGGCAGCGAGAAGCGCAGGAAACCGTACGCGCCGAGCTTCAGCATGATGGCGGCCAGCACGACCGAGCCACCCGTCGGCGCTTCCACGTGGGCGTCCGGCAGCCAGGTGTGCACCGGCCACATCGGCACCTTCACGGCGAAGGCCATGAAGAAGGCCACGAACAGCAATATCTGCACGTTCATCGGCAGCTTCGCGGCGTACCAGTCGGTCAGCGTGAACGAACCCGTCGCGTTGTACAGATAGATCAGCGCGACCAGCATCAGCAGCGAGCCGAGCAGCGTGTACAGGAAGAACTTGAACGCGGCGTACACGCGGTTCGGACCACCCCAGACACCGATGATCAGATACATCGGGATCAGCGTAGCCTCGAAGAACACGTAGAACAGCAGGCCGTCCTGTGCCGAGAACACGCCGATCATCAGACCGGAGAGGATCAGGAACGCGGCCATGTACTGCGCCACGCGTTCGGTGATCACTTCCCAGCCCGCGATCACCACGATCACCGTGATGAGGGCGGTCAGCACGACAAGCCACAGCGAGATGCCGTCGATGCCGAGGAAGTAGTTGATGTGGAAGCGTTCGATCCAGCTCGATTTCTCGACGAACTGGAACGAAGAGGCCTTGGCGTCGAAGTTCGAGATCAGCGGCAGCGTGGCCAGGAAGCTCAGCAGCGAGCCGATGAGCGACAGCGCGCGTGCGCCGCCCGGATTGCGGTCGTTACCCACCGCGAGGACAACGATCCCCGAGATGATGGGCAGCCAGATGGCCAGACTCAGAAGCGGTAGCGATTGCATTGTTATTGGCTCCCCCTATTACTTGCCGTTCAACGTCACAAACAGCGTCAGGAGCCCGAGCATGCCGATGATCATGGCGAACGCGTAGTGGTAGATGTAACCGGATTGCACGAAGCGGATGACGCCGGCGAACCAGCCCACCAGACGCGCGCTGCCATTCACGACGGCGCCGTCGATGAGACCCTGATCGCCTGCCTTCCACAGGCCGCGACCAATCTTGAGCGCGCCCTTGGCGAAGACCACTTCGTTGATCTTGTCCATGTAGTACTTGTTATCGAGCAGGTTGTAGACGCCCGAGAACCGGTTCTTCAACGCTTCCGGAATGTCCGGACGCTTGAGGTAGAAGAACGCCGCCAGAATGATGCCCAGCGCCGACAATGCGATCGGCAACGTGCCGAACGAGTGCAGCGCCATCGCCACCCAGCCGTGGAACTCGTGGCCGAGTTCTTCCATCGCCGGGTGATTCTCGCCGACGAAGATCACGTCCTTGAACGCCACGCCTTGCTTGAAGAACTCGCCGAAGAGCATCGGCGCAATCGCGATGGCACCGATGATGACCGACGGGATCGCCAGCAGAATCAGCGGAATCGTGACGACAGCCGGCGACTCGTGCGGCTTCTGGCCCGGGGCCAGACCGTGGTGCTCGTCGGGCGAATCCTCTTCTTCCTCGTGGTGCGCGTCGTGATGATCGTGCGCATGCGCCTGACCGAAATGCTCCTTGCCGTGGAAGACCAGGAAGTACATACGGAACGAGTAGAACGCCGTGACGAACACGCTCGCGACCACTGCGAAGTAGGCAAAGCCAGAACCCGGCAGATGCGAGGCGGCGACGGCTTCGATGATCGAGTCCTTCGAGTAGAAGCCCGAGAAGAACGGCGTGCCGATCAGCGCCAGCGAACCCAGCAGCGACGTGATCCACGTGATCGGCATGTACTTCCACAGGCCGCCCATGTTGCGCATGTCCTGATCGTGGTGCATACCGATGATGACCGAGCCCGCACCGAGGAACAGCAGCGCCTTGAAGAACGCGTGCGTCATCAGGTGGAAGATGGCGACCGGGTAGGCCGACACGCCGAGCGCGACCGTCATGTAACCGAGCTGCGAGAGCGTCGAGTAGGCCACGACACGCTTGATGTCGTTCTGGATCATGCCCAGGAAGCCCATGAACAACGCCGTGATCGCACCGATGATCGTGATGAACGACAGCGCGGTGTCCGACAGTTCGAACAGCGGCGACATACGGCTCACCATGAAGATACCCGCCGTCACCATCGTGGCCGCGTGAATCAGTGCCGAGATCGGGGTCGGGCCTTCCATCGAGTCCGGCAGCCAGACGTGCAGCGGGAACTGCGCCGACTTACCCATCGCGCCGATGAACAGGCAGATACAGGCCACCGTAATCAGACGCCAGTCGGTGCCCGGGAACGACAGGGCCGCAACGTCGTTGGCCTTGGCGAACACTTCACCGTAGTTCAGCGTGCCGGTGAAGGCCAGCAGCAGGCCGATGCCGAGCAGGAAACCGAAGTCGCCGACGCGGTTGACCAGGAACGCCTTCATGTTGGCGTAGATCGCAGTCGGACGCGTGTACCAGAAACCGATCAGCAGATACGAGACCAGACCCACCGCTTCCCAGCCGAAGAACAGTTGCAGGAAGTTGTTGCTCATCACGAGCATCAACATCGAGAACGTGAACAGCGAGATGTACGAGAAGAAGCGCTGGTAGCCAGGATCTTCCGCCATGTAGCCGATGGTGTAGATGTGCACCATGAGCGAGACGGACGTTACCACGCACATCATCGTGACGGTGAGGGTGTCGACGAGGAAACCGATCTCGAGCTTGAGCTCGCCGATGCGCGCCCATTCGTAGACCGTGGCGTTGAAGCTCGCCCCGTTCAGCACGTCGATAAAGGTCATGACCGACAGGACAAACGCGACCAGCACGCCGAGGATCGTGACCGTGTGGGCGCCCGCGCGTCCGACTTGCTTGCCGAACAGGCCGGCAATCATGGAGCCGACGAGCGGCGCCAGCGGAATCGCGAGCAGCAGGTTGGGATTCAATGTGGATGCCATAACAGCGTTCGCTTTAACCCTTGAGGCGGTCGAGATCTTCGACGTTGACCGTTTCGAGCTTACGGAACAGCGTGACCAGAATGGCCAGACCGATCGCAGCTTCTGCGGCGGCCACCGTAAGAATGAAGAACACGAATACCTGGCCGGCAATGTCGCCCAGGTAATGCGAGAACGCGACGAAGTTCAGATTGACCGCGAGCAACATCAACTCGATGGCCATGAGCAGCACAATCACATTTCTGCGGTTGAGGAAGATACCGGTAATGCTGATCGCGAACAGAATCGCGCCCAACACCAGGTAATGCGCTAGCGACAACGACATCATGCTGTCTCCTTATTCCGCCGCCGGCTTGTCGGTGCCGGTGGATTGCTGCCGGGCTTCGGCGGGCATCGACACCAGACGCACGCGGTCGCGTTTCTTCACGCGCACCTGCTTGCTCGGGTCGGTCTGTTTGTGGTCCTTACGGGTACGCATCGTGAGCGCAACGGCTGCCACGACGGCCACCAGCAGGATCAGACCTGCCACTTCGAAGGCGAAGATGTAGTCGGTGTAGAGCGCAACGCCGAGCGCCTTGGTGTTCGACACGTCCGGTGCCGACACGGCCTTCACCGGGGCACGCGTGGCGCCGTAGCCGCGCATCAGCACGAGTGCCGCTTCGACGATCATGATCGCGCCGACGGTGCTCGCCAGCGGAATGAACTTACCGAAGCCGCGACGCAGTTCGTCGAGATTGATGTCGATCATCATCACCACGAACAGGAACAGCACCATCACCGCGCCGACGTAGACGAGCACCAGCATGATGGCCAGAAACTCGGCTTCGAGCAGCATCCAGATCGCCGCAGCATTGAAGAAGGCCAGCACCAGGAACAGTGCCGACTGTACGGGGTTGCGCGAGGTCACGACCTTCAGGCCGGAGATCACGAGGATCAGCGCAAACACGTAAAAAAGAAAAGTTGTGAATTCCATAATCACCGGGTGTGCCGAGAATTAGCCAACGTCTGTTGCCGTACCGGGCGCGCTACCCAAGCACCGCGCCCTGCCCTGCTTTAACGGTACGGCGCATCGGCCGCCTTGGCCGCCGCGATTTCGTTTTCGTAACGATCGCCCACCGCGAGCAGCATCTCCTTGGTGAAGTACAGATCGCCCCGCTTCTCGCCGTGATACTCGAGAATGTGCGTCTCGACGATCGAGTCCACCGGGCAGCTTTCTTCGCAGAAGCCGCAGAAGATGCACTTGGTCAGATCGATGTCGTAGCGCGTGGTACGACGGGTATTGTCGTCACGCACATCCGATTCGATCGTGATTGCCATTGCCGGGCACACGGCTTCGCACAACTTGCACGCGATGCAACGTTCTTCGCCGTTCGGATAACGGCGCAGTGCGTGCAGACCGCGAAAACGCGGCGACAGCGGCGTCTTCTCTTCCGGAAACTGCACCGTCACCTTGCGTGCGAACGTGTAGCGCCCTGTGAGCGCCATGCCCTTGAGCAGTTCCAACAACAGGAAACTGCCGAAAAAGTCCTTGATTGCCCTTACCATGGGATTCCTCTACTCCGTTCGCCTCAGCCCCAGATGTTCCAGGGCGACATGATCCAGCCCCCAACCACGATCACCCAGAGGATCGTCAACGGCAGGAACACCTTCCAGCCCAGACGCATGATCTGGTCGTAGCGGTAGCGCGGGAACGTCGCACGCACCCAGATGAACACCGACAGCAGCAGGAACACCTTGAAAGCCAGCCAGAACACACCCGGGATGAACGACAGGAAGCCGAACGGCGCACTCCAGCCACCCAGGAACAGCACCGAGGCCAGCGCCGAGATGATGATCATGTTGATGTACTCGGCCAGGAAGAACAGGGCGAAGCCCATGCCCGAGTATTCGATCATGTGACCGGCCACGATTTCCGACTCGCCTTCCACCACGTCGAACGGGTGGCGGTTCGTTTCCGCAATACCCGAGATGAAGTAGACGACGAACATCGGCAGCAGCGGAATCCAGTTCCACGACAGCAGGTTCAAGCCCATGCCCGCGAACATGCCGTGCTCTTGCGAGCGCACAATGTCCGACAGGTTGAGCGAGCCGGCCGTCATCAGCACCGTGACCAGCGCGAAGCCCATGGCGATTTCATACGAAATCATCTGAGCCGATGCACGCATGGCGCCGAGGAAGGCGTACTTCGAGTTCGAGGCCCAGCCGGCGAGAATCACGCCGTAGACACCGATCGACGAAATGGCCATCGCGTAGAGCAGACCGGCGTTCACGTCGGCCAGCACCGCGCCCGGCTGGAACGGAATCACCGCCCAGATCGCGAACGCCGGCAACACGGCCATCACTGGCGCAATAGCGTAAATGCCCTTGCTGACTTGCGACGGCGTGATCACTTCCTTGAGCAACAGCTTCAGCACGTCGGCGATCGGCTGGAGCAGACCTGCCGGACCCACGCGGTTCGGACCGAGACGCACGTGCATCCAGCCGATGAGCTTGCGCTCCCACAGAATCAGATAGGCCACGCACAGCAGCAGAATCACGGCGACGACGAGAATGCGGACCAGCGCCCACACCGTCGGCCAGGCAACGCCCAGCAGCTGCGTGCCGTATTGATTGATGACTTCGTTCAGGCTCATTTACACCTTCTCCACCGAGATTTCACCGAACATCGCGCCAAGCGCGGCGGACGCCGGCGTGGCCGCCGGCACACGCACCACATTGGCAGGCAGCGTTTCCGAGCGAGCGGCCGGCAGCGTGACCACGGCGTCGCCCTGACGCACGCGAACCGCGTCGCCCTTGGCGAGACCCAGGCTGTCGAACAGCGCAGCCGGCAGCGTTGCGCGCAGCGCAGCCTTGGCATCGTTGGTCAGTTGCAGCGACGGTGCGCGGCGCACGAGGGCGTCGGCAGCGTAGATCGGCACATCGGCCAGACGCTCCAGACCCTGACTTGCAGCCTTCGGCGCAACCAGTGCCGCGCGGGCGCGGTTGTCGAGCGACGCAGGCGAGAAACCGGCCAGCGCTTCGTCACGCACCTGTTCGGCGGTATCTTGCTCGAAACCTTGCAGCTTGAGCAGATTGCCCAGCACGCGCAGCACCTTCCAGCCTGGACGCGTGTCGCCCAGTGCACGCACCACACCGTTGAAGTGTTGCGGCAGACCTTCGGCGTTGACGAACGTACCCGCCGTTTCCGTGAACGGCGCGATCGGCAGCAGCACGTCGGCGTATTCGAGGCCGTGCTTGAACGGCGAGAGCGAGACGACCATCTTCGCGGCGGTCAATGCCGTGAGTGCTTGCTTCGCGTCGGCCGAGTCGAACTCCGGCTCGGCGCCCAGCAGCAGGTAAGCCTGACGCGGTTGTGCGAACAGTGCCGCAGCGCCCTTCGCGCTCAACGCCTTCACGGCATAACCGCCCACCGTGTTCGCGCCTTCCGTCAGGAAGCCCAGCTTCGCGCCGGTGATGTCAGCGATCACTTGTGCGATGGCGTGCAATTGAGCGAATTGCGGATGCTGGACAACGGCGTTACCCAGCAGAATCGCACGACGCTCGCCGTTGATCAGCGAAGCGGCGATCGCCTTGGCGGCGTCGCTGGCGCTCACACCGGCCAGTTCTGCCGGGGCGGCAACGCCCTTGGCAGCCGCAGCGGCGACGGCGATACCTGCCAGTTCGCTCACCCAGGCGCTCGGTGCCGCGATGATCTTGTTGGCGAGCTTCACCAGCAGATCGTCGTCCGAGCCGTGCAGCAGATTCAGTTGACCACCGGCCTTCACGGCCGAGCGCAGACGCGAGGCGAACAGCGGATGATCCTTACGCAGGAACGAGCCGACAACCAGCGCGCTTTGCAGCGTATCGAGTTCGGCGATCGGCAGGCCGAGCCACGGTGCACCCTGGGTGCCGCCCGACACATCCGTCTGACGCAGACGGAAGTCGACGTTGTCGCTACCCAGTGCACGCACGAACTTCTGCAGCAGGTGCAGTTCTTCGACAGTGGCGTGCGGCGAGGCCAGCGCGGCAACGGCGTCGGCGCCGAAGTCGCGGATAATGTCCGTCAGACCGTGACCGACGTACTCGAGCGCCGTCTGCCAGTCGACTTCGTGCCACTCGCCGCCCTGCTTGAGCATCGGCTTGGTGAGACGTTCGTCGCTGTTCAGGCCTTCGTACGAGAAGCGATCCTTGTCCGAGATCCAGCATTCGTTGACCGCTTCGTTTTCGAGCGGCACAACGCGCATGACCTTGTTGTTCTTCACCTGCACCACGAGGTTCGCACCCACGCCATCGTGAGGGCTCACCGACTTGCGGCGCGACAGTTCCCACGTGCGGGCGCTGTAGCGGAACGGCTTCGAGGTCAGCGCACCGACCGGGCACAGGTCGATCATGTTGCCCGAGAGTTCGGAGTCGACCGTCTTGCCGACGAACGACGTGATTTCCGAGTGCTCGCCGCGACCCAGCATGCCGAATTCCATGACGCCGGCCACTTCCTGGCCGAAACGCACGCAACGGGTGCAGTGAATGCAGCGCGACATCTCTTCCATCGAGATGAGCGGGCCCACGTTCTTGTGGAACACCACGCGCTTCTCTTCCTGATAGCGCGAAGCCGACTTACCGTAACCCACTGCCAGATCTTGCAGTTGGCACTCACCGCCCTGATCGCAGATCGGGCAGTCGAGCGGGTGGTTGATCAGCAGGAACTCCATCACCGATTGCTGTGCCTTCACAGCCTTCTCGGAGTTCGTACGCACGATCATGCCGTTGGCCACCGGCGTAGCGCATGCCGGCACAGCCTTCGGGGCCTTCTCGACCTCGACCAGGCACATGCGGCAGTTCGCAGCGATGGACAGCTTCTTGTGGTAACAGAAGTGGGGAATATAGGTGCCGTTCTTCTTGGCAGCCTGGATCACCATGCTGCCTTCGGGCACCTCGACCTTTTGGCCGTCAATTTCGATTTCAACCATAGCGGTTCAATGCCAAGCGTCAAAAGGGATTAGTGAGCGCCGACCAAGCAATGCTTGTGCTCGACGTGGTAGGCGAACTCGTCCCAGAAGTGTTTGAGCATGCCGCGCACAGGCATCGCTGCGGCATCGCCCAGCGCGCAAATGGTACGGCCCATGATGTTCTCGGCCACCGAGTTGAGCAGGTCCAGATCTTCCTGGCGGCCTTCACCATGCTCGATACGATTGACCACGCGCCACAGCCAGCCAGTACCTTCACGGCACGGCGTGCACTGACCGCACGATTCTTCGTAGTAGAAGTACGACAGACGCAGCAGCGACTTCACCATGCAGCGCGTTTCGTCCATGACGATCACCGCGCCCGAACCCAGCATCGAGCCAGCCTTGGCGATGCTGTCGTAGTCCATCGTGGTTTCCATCATCAGTCCGGCCGGCACGACCGGTGCCGACGAACCGCCAGGAATCACTGCCTTGAGCTTCTTGCCGCCGCGCATACCACCGGCCAGTTCGAGCAATTCGGAGAACGGCGTGCCCAACGGCACTTCGTAGTTACCCGGCAGCTCGACGTCGCCCGACACCGAGAAAATCTTGGTGCCACCGTTGTTCGGCTTGCCCAGTTCCAGATACTGCTGCGGGCCGGTGGCCAGCAGGAACGGAACGGCTGCGAACGTTTCGGTGTTGTTGATGGTCGTAGGCTTACCGTACAGACCGAAGCTCGCCGGGAACGGCGGCTTGAAACGCGGCTGCCCCTTCTTGCCTTCGAGCGATTCGAGCAACGCGGTCTCTTCGCCGCAGATGTACGCACCGTAACCGTGGTGAGCGTGCAACTCGAACGAGAAGTCCGTGCCAAGAATGTTGTTACCCAGATAACCGGCTGCGCGCGCTTCGTCCAGGGCTTCCTCGAAGCGTTCGTACACTTCGTAGATTTCACCGTGGATGTAGTTATAGCCAACCGAAATGCCCATGGCGTATGCACCGATGGCCATCCCTTCGATCAACGAATGCGGGTTGTAGCGCATGATGTCGCGGTCTTTGAACGTGCCCGGCTCGCCTTCGTCCGAGTTGCAGACGAGGTACTTCTGACCGGGGAACGCGCGCGGCATGAAGCTCCACTTCAGACCGGTCGGGAAGCCAGCGCCTCCACGGCCACGCAGGCCCGACGCCTTGACGTCGGCAATCACCTGCTCCGGCGTGATGCCCTCTTTCAGAATACGTGCGAGCTGCTGGTAACCACCACGCTTGACGTAATCTTCGAGGTGCCAGTTCTCGCCGTTCAGATCGGCAAGAATCAGCGGCTTGATGTGACGGTTGTGCAGCGACGTCATGCTTTCTCTCCTGCTGCGCCCTTGGCCGTCAGCTCGTTGATGAGCGCGTCGACCTTTTCTTCGTTCATGAAGCCGCACATGCGATGGTTATTCACCAGCATGACGGGAGCGTCGCCACAAGCGCCCATGCACTCGCCTTCCTTGACCGTGAAGAGGCCGTCGGGCGTGATGTCGCCATACTCGACGCCCAATTTCTCCTTCAGGTACTTGGCCATTTCTTCGCCACGCGTGAGCTGGCAAGGCAGGTTCGTGCACACGGTCAACTTGAACTTGCCCACCGGGCTCGTGTTGAACATGGTGTAGAAGGTTGCGACCTCTTGCACCGCGACTGCGGGCATCTCGAGGTAGTCCGCCACGAATTGCATCACTTCGGGCGACAACCAGCCTTTTTCGACCTGCGCTACGGCAAGGGCGTGCATCACTGCCGACTGCTTCTGCTCGGCAGGGTATTTGGCAACGGCACGGTCGATTTTCTTCAGGGCTTCGGGAGAAAGCATTTCCGATCCGACTGTTCTCTAAAACGTTATCCCCGCTCGTGCCAGCGCGGGCGCGCCGATTTTGTCGACTGCCCACGCACTGCTGGCACGGCTACTGGAACGGCAACGGAATCGACCTGCGAAACCCCGCCGAATAAAACTCGCGGACGCGCAATGCGTCCGCTGCGCACTTAGCGATCGATCTCGCCGAACACAATGTCCTGGGTGCCGATGATCGCCACAGCATCGGCAATCATGTGACCCTTCGCCATCTCGTTGAGCGCCGAAAGGTGGGCAAAGCCCGGCGCACGAATCTTCAGGCGATACGGCTTGTTGGCACCGTCCGACACCAGATAGATACCGAACTCGCCCTTCGGGTGCTCGACAGCGGCATACGTCTCGCCGGCGGGCACGTGGAAGCCTTCCGTGAAGAGCTTGAAGTGGTGAATCAGCTCTTCCATGTTCGACTTCATTTCGACGCGCGACGGCGGAGCCACCTTGTGGTTGTCGGTGATCACCGGACCCGGATTCTCACGCAGCCACTTCACGCACTGGCGGATCAGGCTGGCCGACTGGCGCATCTCTTCCACGCGCACCAGATAACGGTCGTAGCAATCGCCTTCCTTACCCACCGGAATTTCGAAATCGAGGCGGTCGTACACTTCGTACGGCTGCTTCTTGCGCAAGTCCCAGGCAATGCCCGAACCGCGCAGCATCGCGCCGGAGAAGCCGAGCTGCATCGCGCGCTCAGGCGACACCACGCCGATACCCACCAGACGCTGCTTCCAGATACGGTTGTCGGTGAGCAGCGTTTCGTACTCGTCGACACACCTCGGGAAACGGATGGCGAAATCTTCGATGAAGTCGAGCAGCGAGCCTTCGCGGGCTTCGTTCATCTTCTTGATCGCGCGCTCGTTGTGGATCTTCGACGCACGATATTTCGGCATCGTGTCCGGCAGGTCGCGATACACGCCGCCCGGACGGTAGTAGGCCGCGTGCATACGCGCACCCGAGACGGCTTCGTACACGTCGAACAGGTCTTCGCGCTCGCGGAAGGCGTACAGAAACACGGCCATCGCGCCCACGTCGAGGGCGTGCGAGCCGATCCACATCAGGTGGTTCAGCACACGCGTGATCTCGTCGAACATCACACGGATGTATTGTGCGCGAATCGGCACGTCGACGCCGAGCAGCTTCTCGATCGCCATGACGTATGCGTGCTCATTGCACATCATCGACACATAATCGAGACGATCCATGTACGGCACGGATTGCAGGAACGTCTTCGATTCGGCGAGTTTTTCGGTCGCGCGGTGCAACAGGCCGATGTGCGGATCGGCACGCTGGATGACTTCGCCGTCCAGCTCGAGCACCAGGCGCAGCACGCCGTGCGCGGCCGGGTGCTGCGGACCGAAGTTCAGGGTGTAGTTCTTGATGTCTGCCACAAGGCCACCTTAATGTTTCAGACCGGCGTAATGCTCTTCGCGGATGATGCGCGGCGTAATTTCGCGCGGCTCGATCGTCACCGGCTGATAGATCACTCGCTTCTGCTCCGGGTCGTAACGCATCTCGACATAACCCGACGTCGGGAAGTCCTTGCGGAACGGGTGACCGATAAAACCGTAGTCCGTGAGAATACGGCGCAGGTCCGGGTGACCTTCGAACACGATACCGACCAGATCGAATGCTTCGCGCTCGAACCAGTCGGCCGAACTCCACAGATCGATCAGCGAGGCCACGACCGGCAGATCGTCTTCCGGTGCGAACACGCGCACGCGCAGACGCCAGTTGTGGGTGAGCGAGAGCAGATGCGACACGGCGGCGTAACGCGGACCGTCGTAGGCGCCATCGCCGTAAGCCGAGTAATCGAGACCGGCAATGTCCATCAGCTGCTCGAACTTCAGCTCGGGATGATCGCGCAGCGTACGCGCCACTTCGAGATAGTCGCTAGCCTTGACGGTGAGCGTGAGCTCGTCGAGGGCTTCCACCAACTGCTCGGCCCGGGGGCCAAGCACGTTTTGCAGGGTGGTCTTGAGTTTTTCTAGTGTAGACATGGGCGGTAGCGGTTATTTACGCGCGATCGTCGCAGTCCGCTTGATCTTCGACTGCAACTGGATGATGCCGTAGACCAGCGCCTCGGCCGTCGGCGGACAGCCCGGCACGTAGACGTCGACCGGCACGATGCGATCGCAACCGCGCACCACCGAGTAGGAATAATGATAGTAGCCGCCGCCGTTGGCGCACGACCCCATCGAGATCACCCAGCGCGGCTCGGCCATCTGGTCGTAGACCTTGCGCAGCGCGGGCGCCATCTTGTTGCACAGCGTACCGGCCACGATCATCACGTCCGACTGACGCGGGCTGGGGCGGAACACCACGCCAAACCGGTCCAGATCGTAACGCGCCGCGCCGGCGTGCATCATTTCGACCGCACAGCACGCGAGACCGAACGTCATCGGCCAAAGCGAACCCGTACGCGTCCAGTTGATGAGTTTGTCAGCCGTGGTGGTGACGAACCCTTCGCGCAAAACCCCTTCGATGCTCATATGCTTACCCTGAATCCTTCTGCAATGCTGCCAATTACGTTGACGGTCTTATTCCCAGTCGAGCGCACCGCGCTTCCACAGGAAAACGAAACCGACGAGCAGTTCAAGCAGGAAACCCATCATGGAGATAAAGCCCACCCAGCCGATATCGCGCAGGGCGACGCCCCACGGAAACAGAAATGCCGTCTCGAGATCGAACAGGATGAAAAGGATGGCGACGAGATAGTAGCGCACATCGAACTTCATGCGCGCGTCTTCGAAAGCCTCGAAGCCGCACTCGTACGGAGAGAGTTTTTCGCTGTCGGGATTGTTGGGGCCGAGGAATTTACCGACGCCAATCAGTACCGCCCCAAGACCGCCACCTACCAGAAGAAACAGCAGGACGGGATAATAGGTTCCGAGGTTCAACTCTACCCTCTTTCGGTTAGTTCAAAGAACCGCTCTCGTCGATGGTGTGGGGACCGGAAAGCGGATGAACGGTGAGCACAAAATAAAATGCCAGCCAAAGCATAAACGCAAGGCTGGCATCGTAGAACTGTGGTGCCGACGGCGAGACTCGAACTCGCACAGCTTTCGCCACTACCCCCTCAAGATAGCGTGTCTACCAATTTCACCACGTCGGCATTCATAGTCTGCAATCCGCTGTCACTTACGAATCGCTTCAAGACCGCTATAGTAGCGCCCTTCAGCATTTTGTTCAATGCACAAATCGATTTTTTTTCAACTTTCTTTACAGCGTATTACTTGTCACAAACGCGATGCCCATTACTTCGGCACATCTTGCGGATTCGCAGCCGAAGCGGGTGCCGGAGCACTTGCAGCAGCGGATGCGGAAGCCGTGGCCGGCGCAGTCGCCGCAGGCAAATTACCAAGGACACCGATGTTTGATGCCGGCTTGTACGAACCGAGATAAGTGAGGCCCAGCGTGGTCACAAAGAACACGGCAGCCAGTGCAGCCGTGGTGCGAGACAGGAAGTTGGCCGAACCCGATGCGCCGAAAAGACTCCCCGACGAACCGCTGCCGAATGCCGCGCCCATGTCGGCGCCCTTGCCATGCTGCAACAACACCAGACCGATGATGCCCAGCGCGGAAAGCACCTGCACCACGATCAACAACGTTTTCAACAACCCCATCTCACCACCCGTATAGAAGAATCCGATTCATTCGATTCGCAGCGAAATTGATGCGCTGCATCATGACTATTTCATACCGTTACAACAAACGGTATTGGCGTCAGCGCGACAGACCTGCCTCGCAAATCGCCAGAAAATCTGCTGCCTTCAATGCCGCACCGCCGATCAGACCGCCATCGACGTCCGCCATCGAGAACAGTTCGGCCGCGTTATCCGGCTTCACACTACCGCCGTACAACACCGCCACATCCACAACCGCCTCACCCTTTGCACGCAGCAGCGAACGCAGATGCGCATGCACTTCCTGCGCTTGCGCCGACGTCGCCGTCTTGCCCGTGCCGATCGCCCAGACCGGCTCGTAGGCAACGACGATCTTCGCCGCCTGCTCGAGCGTCAGTGCCGCGAGCACCGTTTCGAGCTGACGCGTGACGACTGCCGTCGTCTCACCGGCTTCGCGCTCGGCCAGCGTTTCGCCGATGCACACGATCGGCGTCATACCGGCATCGAGCACACGCAGCGTCTTGGCCGCCACGCTCGCATCCGTCTCGCCGTGATACGCGCGACGCTCCGAGTGACCGACGATCACGAACTTCGCGCCGAATTCGGCGATCATCTGCGCGGCAACTTCGCCGGTGA
Organism: Pandoraea oxalativorans; assembly: GCF_000972785.3. Classification (NCBI taxonomy): domain Bacteria; kingdom Pseudomonadati; phylum Pseudomonadota; class Betaproteobacteria; order Burkholderiales; family Burkholderiaceae; genus Pandoraea; species Pandoraea oxalativorans. The sequence goes on along the minus strand of NZ_CP011253.3, from coordinate 1,960,848 downwards.
ACGCGCCGTTCACATGCGCCGATACGTCCTGCGCACCGAAGCCCAGCACCTGCCCCGAGAGGCGGGCCTGGCATTGGGCGAGATAGGGGAACGGCACACAAACGGCCGCGGTCACGCCCGGTGCGCTCAGCACAGGCGAAGCCAGCAGGTCGCCCAGCAGCGCCTCATTGCCGGCCAGACTGCCGTGCAGTTTCCAATTGCCCACGACGAGCTTGCCAGCCTTACGGCTGATAGTGCGAGCCGAAGCTGCGGTACCAGTTGTCACGCCTTATCCCCCAATGCGTATAGACGAAAAACCTCTCATTCTAGTGCGTCCGGGGCATAGGGGTCAATTTCGCCGGTTTTCCGACGTGCGAAACCGCATGGAATGGGTCATTCACGCGGATTCACAGCACCGGGCCCGGCGAATCGGACAGAACGTGCTTACCAGGTCAGCACGATCTTGCCGACGTGCGTGCTCGTCTCCATCAAAGCATGGGCTTTGTCCGCCTGTTCGGCCGGAAAGGTCTGATAAATCACGGGACGAATCTTGCCTGCGGCGAGCAACGGCCAGACCTTGTCGTGCAGGTTCCTGGCAATAGCCGCCTTGAAGGCCACCGAGCGCGGACGCAGCGTCGAGCCCGTCACGGTGAGTCGGCGACGCAGCAGCGCCCCCATATCCAGCGTCGCCTTGCTACCGCCGAGCAACGCGATGATGGCGATACGCCCGTCGAAGGCCAGCGCCTGCACTTCGCGCGGCAGATAATCGCCGCCCACCATATCGAGCACGACGTCCACGCCGCGGTCCTTGGTGAGTTCCTTCGTGACGGCGACGAAGTCTTCCGTCTTGTAGTTGATGCCACGCTCTGCGCCGAGCGTCTCGCAGGCACGCGCCTTGTCTTCGGAGCCGGCCGTGGCGAACACACGATGGCCGAGGGCGACGGCCAGTTGAATCGCCGTCACGCCGATCCCGCTCGTGCCGCCCTGCACCAGCAGCGTCTCCTTCTCGCCCGCTTCGTTCTCACCGAGACGTGCGCGATCGAACATATTGCTCCAGACCGTGAAGAACGTCTCGGGCAACGACGCCGCCTCGACGTCCGACAACCCATCGGGCACCGGCAGCACCTGCGCGAGCGGCGCGGTGCAGTACTCGGCGTAACCGCCGCCCTGCACCAGCGCGCATACCCGCGAGCCAACCTTCAGGCCCCAGCGGTTGTCCGCGCCTTCAAGCACTCCTTGCGCGCCTTCCACGATTTCGCCCGCCACTTCCAGCCCCGGCAAGTCCGATGCACCCGGCGGGACCGGGTACTGCCCGATGCGCTGGAGCACGTCGGGACGGTTCACGCCCGAGGCGCTCACCTTGATGAGCACTTCGCCCGGCTTGAGTTCGGGACGCGCACGCTCGGTGAGCTTGAGCACTTCCGGTGCGCCGTACTGGGTGATTTCGATGGCCTTCATCGTGTCTGTCCTCGATTCCTGAAGCGGTCTCGCCACGCAAGCAAAGCGCCGCCCCTACTTGTTGGGGTGTCGACGGTGACGCGCAGACATTCGGACCGACGCTTAGCGCGCGGCTCGTCCGTCATGACACGCACCTTCCGTGAAAATTTTGTTGAGCCTGCACCATATCACCGACTGCACAATCGCGTCGGTCGTGAGTGCACACAGAGCGCGACGGCCGGGCCATTCCGAATTAATCGGGACGCGGGCGGGAGGTGGGCGGGAGGTGGGCAGGAAGCGGAAAGCGATGCCGAACGAACGGAAGGCGGTGCGAGCGCCAACGCAAGCGCCGGGGACGCGCTTCGCAGACACGCCCGTGACGGGCGCGCCGCAACGATCATGACGACCGCTCGCGACGCGCCGGGTTGACTTGCCATGTGAGGATCTGCTTCGCACCGAATACGCCTCAGGCGACGCCCTCGCTCCCTTCATCGATCAGACCGTGCCGGACGGCGTAGCCGATCAGTTCTGCGCTGTCTCCCAGCGCGAGCTTATCCAGAATATGGGCGACGTGCGACGCGACCGTGCGCTCGCTCAGATGCAGCGCGTGGGCGACCTCGTTGACGGCCAGGCCGTCGACCAGCATATGAAACACTTCGTTTTCACGAACCGACAGACTGCAATGTCTTGCATCGTTGTCCCGCGCGTCGGTCTCCGAGCGCGTTCGTGGTCTGCGATGCCAGGCCCGCGGTGGATCATGGCGCGCGCCCTCACCGGCTGCCTTGCCTGTCCGGCCGGCGTCGCGCCACCCTGCGTCGGAAGCCGCCCGCGTGACTGCACGGCCTCGTCCGCTTTCCAGTTTCATGCCCGCCTCCTTTTTACGAAGACTTTCGAAACCTCCTGAAGAACTTCCTCACCCCCGACCGGCGGCGGCGTCGAGAACGGCCAACGAACACACCGCCGACGACGGGCGTCGCTCATTGTGCGTCAGACAATCGACGCTCGTAACTTCAGGGAAGATGATCGTTGGCACCGTTTCGATTGCCTGCGCCCAATGCAGGGCAACGCTCGACGCAACGGCGCGCCACCCCTGTGAGCGCCCGCTTACTGCATCCGTTGACGGTGCCTGCTGACGGTGCCTGCTGACGGTGCCTGCTGACGGTGCCTGCTGATGGTGCCTGCTCTGGTGCCCGCTGTGGTGCCTGCTGTGGTGCCTGCTGTGGTGCCTGCTGCGGTGCCTGCCGATGGCATCTGCTTACGGTGCGCGTTCGGCGTTGCCGTTGCTGAGGACGAACCGCCCGCGTCCGCCGTGCTTCGCCTCGTAGAGCGCGCGATCGGCCGCTTCGAACAGCATGTCCGGCGTCTTGTCCTCGTTGCGCGCGACCATCGCCACGCCGACGCAAGCACCCACTGACACCTCACCGACCGAGAGCATCATCGGTCGCGACGCCGTATCGAGAATGGCCATCGCCGCGCGCTCGACATCGAGCAAGTCCTGCACGTCGCGCATGATCACGGCGAATTCGTCGCCCCCGAAGCGGGCAATCACATCCCCCTCGCGTACACTCGCGAGCAATCGTTTGGCCAGACGCCGAAGCAACTCGTCGCCCAGCGAATGGCCCCAGGTATCGTTGACCAGCTTGAAGCGATCCAGATCGACGAAGAGCAGTGCCTGTGCGCCCGCCCCTTCACGCGCACGACGCACCGCGCCCGACACCGCCTGATCGAAGCCCTTGCGATTGAGCAGCCCCGTCAGATGGTCCGTATGCGACTCGCGCCGCCAGCGCCGCTCGTTCGAGCGCTCGACGGTGATGTCACGCACGAACACGTGCACGCCGGCCAGCACGTTATGCGTCGCCCACTCCGGCTGAAAACTCACTTCGAAGCATCGATAGGCCGTGTCTTCACCGAAGTCCCAGACGAACGTGGCCGCCTCGCCAGCGAAGGCGCGCGCAAGATGCGGCGCGAACTCGCGATACAGCGACGGCCCAAGCAACTCGCGCGCCGTCACGCCCAGAATGCGGTCTCGCGAACGCCGCAGCCGCACCTCGCATGCGCGGTTCACGAAGGCAAACCGCTCGTCGCCGTCCAGAAACGCAACGAGATACGGCACGCGATCTGCCACTTCCTGCATCCGTCGCACGTTCGCGCGCGCCGCCTCACGCGACATCTCAAGCGCTTCCGTGCGTTCGCTCAATTGCTCCATCATGCTGCGGAAACTGTTCGCCAGCGCACCGATTTCATTGGCGCGCTGCACGGGCAACGATTGCACCGCGCGCATGTCGCCTGCGCTTCGCTCGATCAGATCGCGCAGCGTGTCGAGCGGCCGCAGCAAGCGCCGCGCCACCCACCACATCACGAGCGCAGCGATGCCGATCGCGGCGATGGCCAGCAGCACTACCTGACGCCGAACGCGGGAGATCGGATCGAACGCCTCCGCACCGGGCAGCACCGCCACGACGTTCCAGCCGGTTGTCGTCATCGGGGCACGCGCCACCAGCGGATGCATATGGACGATGTCGTTCGAGCCGGCGTCGCGCACGCCGCACATCGTCTGCACCGGACCGACCGGCGTGAGAATCTTGGTGACGTCCGCCTGAATCACGTAGCGCGGCGGCTGCTCGTTCGTGATCAGACAGTACCGCCCCGTCTCACCGACGCTGTTGCTGGCGAGATCGACGATGAAGTTCTGACGCAGCAGATTGACCGCACCGCCGACGACCGCGATCACCTTGCCCTGCGCGTTTGTCACGGGCACCGCGAGGACAATACCCGGCGAGGCGGTGATCTTGCCCGCAATCACGCTGGACGCTGCTTGCGGCGCGCCCGCCAGCAACTGACGGAAATAGTCGCGGTCGGCGATATTGATGGAGGTTGCGGCGAAGGTGGAATCGTAGAAGAGATGACCGTCGGGCGCGGCCACGAAGATCGTATTGAACGTCTCCGGCATCGACACCGAGCGCCCCACGAAGGTCTCGAACTGCGCAGGCGTCATCGCGGCGGGGTCGCCGATATTGCGCGCCATGCGATGCAGCTCGATGAATTTGGCGCGCAGCTTGTCGTCGAGCTGATCGGCCGCGAGCTTGACGTGCGTGTCGAGTTGCGCCTGCATCGAGTTTCGCAACTCTCCGTAGACGAAAAACTCGATGCCGACCGCCAATCCGACGATCACTATCATCGAGACGAGTGCGGTCGCCGCTGCGACTCGTCCCTTCAACGACTTCACCATGCTGGCCCGTACGAGAGTAGCTTTTGTCTTGCTTTCGCTTATTTTGGCGAGAGATTACCACCCGAAACGGCACATTTTCATGAAACTTGAGAAATATTCGACGCCCCCTTGATGCTTTCACGCGACATCCTCATCGGCAGCGATGAATGACATGGGTAAAGGATGGATAACGGCGCACCCCGAACCCGTCGTAAAATTGCGCATCCAACGCGCCACGATGGTGCAAACCGGCAAGACCGACGAAATTGGCCTGCCGACTCACTGAGAGATGTGCCGGGCGGAAATCCCCGCCGGCGCGCATCGTGACCCGACCTGCCCGACCCGAATTCATTCATGACGAGCACCCAAGCGACTCCCGCGGCACCGGCCGCGACCACTGCGACACCCGCCATGACGCCGATGATGCAGCAGTACACACGCATCAAGGCCGAGCATCCGAACATGCTGGTGTTCTACCGCATGGGCGATTTCTACGAACTCTTCCACGACGACGCTGCCAAGGCCGCGCGCCTGCTCGACCTCACGCTCACCGCCCGCGGGCAGTCCGGGGGCCAGCCGATCCGCATGGCGGGCGTGCCGCACCACGCTGTCGAGCAGTACCTCGGCAAGCTGGTCAAGCTCGGCGAATCCGTCGCCATTTGCGAACAGATCGGCGACCCGGCAACGTCCAAGGGGCCGGTCGAGCGCAAGGTCGTACGTATCGTCACCCCCGGCACGCTCACGGACGCCGCCCTGCTCAGCGACAAGGTCGATCAGTACCTCCTCGCCGTGCAGATGCCGCCCGCGAGACGCGCCAGCGAACGCGTGGCCGGTCTCGCGTGGCTATCGCTGGCCAGCGGCGAATTGCGACTGATGGAAGTGGCCGCCGACAAACTGCCGCGCGAACTCGAACGCATCCGTCCGGCGGAAACGCTGGTGCCCGACAGCGCCGTCGAAGCTTTCGGCAACTTCTCGCTCGGCACCACGACGCGCGTGCCCGACTGGCATTTCGACACCGCCGCAGGCACGCAGCGTCTGCGCGACCAACTGGGTGTTGCGAGCCTGACGGCGTTCGGCTGTGACGGTCTCGATCCCGCGCTGGGCGCGGCAGGTGCGTTGTTGCAGTACGCAGCCGCCACACAGGGTCAGTCGCTGCGACATGTGCAAAGTCTGAACGTGGAGCGAGAAGCGGCCTATATTGGCCTCGACGCCGCGACGCGCCGTAATCTGGAACTCACGGAGACGCTGCGCGGCACCGAATCGCCCACCCTGCTCTCGCTGCTCGACACCTGCGGCACGACGATGGGCAGTCGTCTGATGCGTCACTGGCTGCACCATCCGATGCGCGATCAGCAAGTGCCGCAGTCGCGTCAGTTGGCGATTGCGACGCTGCTCGAAGGCCCCGGCACGTGGCGCGCGCTCAATAGCGAACTGCGTCATGTCGCCGACGTCGAGCGCATTACCGCGCGTCTGGCGTTGCTGACGGCGCGTCCGCGCGATCTGTCGAGCCTGCGCGACGCGCTGCGCCGTCTGCCCGAGTTGCACACGACGTTGCGCGCGGTCGAAGCGCGTTCGCCGCTGCTGGCGATCCTGCACGAAGACCTCGCGATTCCAGACGACGCGCTCGCGCTGCTCACGCGCGCCATTGCCGAAGAACCGGCAGCCATGCTGCGCGACGGCGGCGTCATCGCGCGCGGCCACGACGCCGATCTCGACGAGCTGCGCGACATTTCCGAGAACTGCGGCCAGTTCCTCGTCGATCTGGAAACGCGCGAGCGCGCGCGCACCGGCATCAACAATCTGCGCGTCGAGTTCAACAAGGTGCACGGCTTCTATATCGAAGTCACGCGCGGTCAGACGGACAAGGTGCCCGACGACTATCGCCGGCGCCAGACGCTCAAGAACGCCGAGCGTTACATCACGCCGGAACTGAAGACGTTCGAGGACAAGGCGCTGTCGGCACAGGAGCGCTCGCTCGCGCGCGAGAAGATGCTCTACGACGCGCTGCTGCAATCGCTGCTGCCGCACATCACCGAATTCAAGCGCATTGCGCAGGCGCTAGCGCAGCTCGACGTGCTGGCCTCGCTCGCGGAGCGCGCCGAAACGCTCGGCTGGGTGAAGCCCCAACTCGTACAAGACCGTGTGGTCGACATTCGTCAGGGCCGACACCCCGTCGTCGAGCAGCAAGTCGAACGATTCATCGCAAACGATTGCTCGCTGGGCGATCCGCGTCGCTTGTTGCTGATCACCGGTCCGAACATGGGCGGTAAGTCGACGTTCATGCGTCAGACCGCACTGATTGCGCTGCTGGCGTACGTCGGCTGCTACGTGCCCGCCGAAGCTGTGCGACTCGGACCGCTCGACGCGATCTTCACACGTATCGGCGCGTCGGACGACCTTGCGGGCGGTCGCTCGACGTTTATGGTCGAGATGACCGAATCGGCGGCGATTCTGCACACGGCCACGGATCAGAGCCTTGTGCTGATGGATGAAATCGGACGCGGCACGTCGACCTTCGACGGTCTCGCGCTCGCATGGGCCATCGCCCGTCACCTGCTCGGCCACAACCGTTGCTACACCCTCTTCGCGACGCACTATTTCGAACTGACGCAATTGCCCGACGAGTTCCCGCAATGCGCGAACGTGCACCTCTCGGCGGTGGAGCATGGTGAGGGGATCGTGTTCCTGCACGCCGTGCAGGACGGCCCCGCGAGCCAGAGCTACGGCCTGCAGGTGGCGCAACTCGCGGGCGTGCCGATGCCGGTCATTCGCGCCGCGCGCAAGCATCTCGCGCTGCTCGAACAGCAGGCGCTCGACCCGGCCGCGCCGCAACTCGATCTGTTTGCGCCGCGCGCGGCCGTTGAGCTTGCGGGAGCGGATGCGGCCGACGACGCCATCGCACCGCGCGCAAACGGGGCGCAAGCGCACAGCGCCCCCACCCTCGATCCGGCATCGGAGGCAGCACTGGCGCGTCTGGCGGAAATCGATCCGGACGATCTGCGTCCGCGCGAAGCACTCGATCTGCTTTATGAACTGCGAGGCCTGATGCGCGGCCGAACGCCCGACTGACGCCCCTATGTCGAGCCTTCGTCGCCCACCCGTCATGCATGACACCCGCACCGGCCTGCTGGTCGTGTGTCTCGTGACGCTTTCTTTGGTGATCGGCTCGACAGCGGCGATGGCGACCTCGGGTGGCGCGAAAGCGTCGACCCGAACCGCCGCGAAGACACAACCCAAGGCACCGGCCAAGCCACCGCCGTTCGAGTTTGCGGTGCTCGGCAATACCCCGTTCAACAGCACCGAGGTGCCCGTCACGCGCAGTGTACTGGCGAGCATCGGCGACACCCCAGCGGCGTTCGTCGTACACGCAGGCAATCTCAAAAGCGTTTCGGAATCGTGTCGCGACGACCTCGTCACGCAGCGTCTGAGTCTGCTGGCCAGTTCGCCCAAGCCGATGATCTACGTGCCCGGCGCGAACGATTGGGCCGATTGCGAACGCGCAACCGACGGCAGCTACAACCCGGTGGAGCGGCTCGACTTCCTGCGCGATCACGCCTTCGACGACGACGCGCTACTGGGCCCCGGCCCGGTCGGCTATGCGCAGTTCGACCTCACGCGTCAGAGCGACATGGCGCGGTTTCGGCAGTATCACGAGAACGTGCGATGGTTTTATCGCGGTGTGGTTTTCGTCGGCGTGAATCTCCCGGGCAACAACAATAACTATCGCTCGGCTGGCGGACGCAATGGCGAGTACGAGGATCGGGTCATTGCGACGCGCGTCTGGCTGCAACATGCGCTCGTCTATGCGCAGCAGAAGGACGCGCTCGGCATGGTCGTCATCGCGCAGGCCGACCCGGAGTTCGAGCCAGCGCGCGGCGGCGGACTGGGCGGCATCTTCTCGGATCGAGCAGGACGTCGCGGCGTGGACGGCTATAAGGACTTCCGCACGCAGTTGCAACGCCTGGCGGCGCGCTTTAAAGGGCCGATGCTGCTGATCGACAGCGGCAAGACGATGCATCACTCGCAACCCTTGCGCGACGCTCATGGCGCACCGGTGAAGACGTTCACGCGGCTAAGCACCTTCGGGTCTCCCACGAGCAATCGGTGGGTACGCGTACACGTCGATCCCCGAACGTCTTCGCTATTTCGCTTCGAGAGCGCACTCCTGCCGCCGAACAGCACCGCCGCGCCAACGGTCAGCGGTCAGCGCAGTAGCGGTGCGACAGCCGCACAAAGCACCGCCTCGGGGGCGGATGTGACACGGGCGACGACAGGGAGTGGCATATTGGCACCGGCTGCGGTGCCCGGGGCTGCGCCCGCAAGCCACGCGACGCCGTCGGCGACACCTGCATCGACATCCACCGCGTCCACCCCATCCAGCGTAACACCCGCATCCGTGCCCTATGCGGTGCTCTACCCGGCCTCTGGACTGACGAGCAACACCGCCATCAGCCTGGACCCGAACGAGGGCATCATGCCGATCGGCCCCGCGATGCTCCCGAAAGCCACGTCTCGCAGCACGGCGCACGGCAACTGAGCCGGTTTGCGTCGCAATGCGGATCAGGACCGCATTTCCGCCCGCCTTACCCGGCCACGCATTACACAAATTCACGTCTGGAAAATGCAAACGCCGGACAGGCGCATCGCATTTCACGATGCGCCTGTCCGGCGCTCTTGCTCATACTGCTCGCGCGCTCCGCGTCACGGGGTGACGCTTAGCTCGTACCGCGATTAATGCAGCGTGGGCGCGTCGTCTTCGTCCTCGTCGACGATCTCGAGACCCGACGCGCCATGCGCGTGCTGGTGCTCGATTTCCTCTTCGGTGGCCTGACGCACGTCCGTCACCTTCAGTTCGAAGCGCAGTGCCATGCCCGCGAGCGGGTGATTGCCGTCGAGTACGACCTTGTCGTCGGCCACGTCGGTCACCGTGTAAATCAGCGTGTCGGCCTCTTCGTCGCCATCTTCCGGCGTGCCTTCGAACTGCATGCCGACTTCGAGCGGATCCGGGAAACGGCCGCGCTCTTCGATCTTGATCAGCTCGGAATCGTAGTCGCCGAAGGCGTCCGTCGGCTCCAGTTGCAGTTGGGTCTCAAAGCCGACGTCCTGACCATCGAGCGCTTCCTCGATCTTGGGGAACGTGCCATCATAGCCGCCGTGCAGATAGACCATCGGCTCGGCGCCGCTTTCTTCGATCAGGTTGCCCTGAGCGTCCGACAACTTGTAAGTCACCGAGACGACGGTATTCTTTTCGATCTTCATCAAACTCTCCGAAAAACAGCCCGCATTATACGCGCAGCCGTATGACAGCGGCCCGGCTCCCACGAATGACGACCTCTCGCTCCCCATTGCCGTTGCTCGGCGGCCTCGCTCCCGACGCTTTCATGAAGCGCTACTGGCACAAGCGCCCGTTGCTCATCCGTCAGGCGATCCCGGGCTTTTCCGCACCGCTCTCGCGTGAGGCGCTGTTCGCCCTTGCTGCGCAGGACGATGTCGAGTCCCGCCTCATCACCCATGCGCGCAAACGCTGGCAACTCGATCACGGCCCGTTCGACATCGACGCTCTGCCGCCGCTCACGCGCAAGCAATGGACGCTTCTCGTGCAGGGCGTGAACCTTCACGCGCCCGCGGTCGACGCCCTCATGCAACGGTTTCGCTTCATTCCCGACGCGCGTCTCGACGACGTGATGATCAGCTACGCGAGCGACGGCGGCGGCGTCGGCCCGCACCTCGATTCGTACGACGTGTTTCTGCTGCAAGCGCACGGCAAGCGCCGCTGGCGCATCGGAGCGCAACGCGACACGACGTGGCTGGACGACGTGCCGCTGCGCATTCTGAAAAACTTCGAGGCCGAAGAGGAATGGGTACTGGAGCCGGGCGACATGCTGTATCTGCCGCCGGGCTACGCGCACGATGGCGTGGCCGAAGGCGAGTGCATGACGTACTCCATCGGATTCCGCGCGCCGCTCGAACAGGAGATGCTTCAGAACTTCCTGTATTACCTCGCGGAAAACGCCGCCGACCTGCCGTTTGCGCGTCATTTCGCTGGGCGATACGCGGATCCGAAGCAACCCGCCGTCAAACATCCGGCCGCACTGCCCGATGCGATGATCGACACACTCATCTCGCAGCTCGAACGTGTGCGCTGGGGGCAAAAGGAAGTCGAAGATTTCCTGGGGCGATGGCTGAGCGAACCGAAGTCGCATGTGTTTTTCGATCCCCCCGAGAAGCCGCTTTCGACATCACGCTTCGTGCACGAAGTATCTACACGAGGCGTGACGCTCTCGGCGAAGACGCAATTGTTGTATCGACGCAACCGGTACTTCGTCAACGGCGAACCACTTGAAGTGCCTATCAGTGCGCGATCTACATTACGAATCCTTGCAGATCAGCGCGAGCTGGATGCAGCAGAATGTGCGGATTTCGAGCAAAAAGACCAAGAAATCGTTGAAATTCTGTACGATTGGTATGCTTCGGGATGGCTGCTGCTTGGACCCGACGCGAAAGGCGTGCGAAAGTTGCGCGCCGTAAGGAAAAAAGCGGGGTAAATCCGCGAGATTGACGTGACGCCTTGGGGAAAACCCAATATAATTTCTCGCCAAGCAGCTTGCATGACCAAGGGTAATCCTCAATTGCCAATGTCTCGCAATCGGCTTTGCGCTGGCAAGAGCGTATTACCGTAACTAATATTCAATTCGCTTGTCTTCTACCATAAAAGGACGTGATCATGAAGAAGTCTCTCCTCGTCGCTTCGTTGTTGGCTATCGCCCTGACCGCCTGCGGCAAGAAGGAAGAAGCCGCTGCTCCGGCTGCTGACGCTGCCGCTTCGGCTGCTACGGCTGCTTCGGACGCCGCTTCGGCTGCTGGCGCTGCTGCTGATTCGGCTGCTTCGGCTGCCGGTGCTGCTGCTGACACGGCCGCTTCGGCTGCTGGTGCTGCTGCTGACGCCGTTGCTTCGGCTGCTGACGCTGCTGCCAGCAAGTAAGCTCTCGCTGCCGCAAGGCAGTTGAGCAAAAAAAGCCGGTCTTCCGACCGGCTTTTTTACGTCTGTACGTTTCGTATTTGCACGCCTCGCATCACATACATCACACCGACGAACGGCGCACGCTGCGAGACGCCTTAGCACATCAGCCAGTCGAATCCGCCCGCCTGCGTCGCCACCAGGATCTCTGTGGCCTCTGTGCCGATGACTGCGGTCATCGCCGCCATCGCCAGTTCCGGCGTATTGTTCTGCTCACTCAAATGCGCACAGACCACACGCTGAAGTTTTGCCCGGTCGATCGCCCCGAGAATCTCCGCAGCAGCGGCGTTCGCCAGATGCCCATAGGTGCCACCGATGCGCGCCTTGAGCGACGGCGGATATTTGCTGTTGGCCAGCATCTCGCGGTCATGATTGCATTCGAGCACCAACGCGTCGCAACCGCCCAGCGTAGCGATGACGTGCGCCGTCGGACACCCGGCATCGGTCAGCACACCCAAGCGGCGAGCACCGTCGTAGAACACGAATTGCAGAGGCTCGCGCGCGTCGTGGGGCACGGTATAGGGATGCAGCTCCAGGCCGCCCACCGTCAGGCGCTCGTCGGAACGACACCACCGCACGAGCGCGTGGCTGTCCTCGACAGAGAGCGTCGTGGCGACCTTGACGGCCTGCCCCGTTCCCCAGCTCATGATGAGCGGGATTCGATACTTGCGTGTGAGGGAAAGTGCACTGCCGATGTGATCGGCGTGTTCATGCGTGATGACAATGGCGTCGAGCGACGCCACGTCGATCGAGCGTGCCGTGAGGCGACGCTCGACCTCTCGCATCGAGAAACCGCAATCGAGGAGAATGCGTGTCGTGGAAGCGCCTTCCGACGCCTCCACCAGCAGGGCATTACCTTCGCTGCCGCTGCCTAGACTGGCGAACCGCACGCCCGCCTTAACGGAGCTGGTTGCCGATCACGCTGATGATCGTCTGCGCGATCTGCGAGTTGTCGACGTTACCCTTGTCGTCGAGCACCTGCACGCGCGTCTGGCTGTCGCCGCGACCCTGTACGTTCACGCTGTACTTCTTGGCCTTCTTCTGATCCTGCACTTCCTTCGCATGGAACAGGCTGTAGAAGAAACCGTTGTCCTTCGCCAGCGATGCCGGGTCGACATAGCTCACGAAATACAGGCCCTTCGCGCGGTCACGGTCGTCCACAGTGAAGTTACCGCGATCGAGCGCCACACCCACACGACGCCATGCGCGGTCGAACGGCTCGTTGATGTCGAGGTACGACGCATCGGCCGTCTTCACGACCTGACTGGTCGGACCGCCCGCCTTCGCGCTTTCGACTTGGGCCTTGGCCTGATCGGCCTGCGCACCGAAGCGCTGCATCAGCTTCGTGAGCATGATGGCTTCGAGACCCGGATCGTTCGGCGCCGGCTCCCACTTGGTCGTGTCCTTCTGCGAGTTCGTGAACACTTCCACCATGCGACGATGCGTGATGTAGACGTCCGTGCCACCGTTCGGATCACGCTCGACACGGGTACGGAAACGATCGCGTTCGCCGGTCGAATACAGACCGTCGAGCACCTTGCCCAGCAGATCGCGGATGATGTCCTGATTCAGCTTGGCCCGGTTCTCCGCCCAGTCGGTTTCCATCACGCCGGTATCGGCCGAGTCGATCGTCAGCACGAAACCGTTTTCCTGCCAGAATTCGCGCAGCGTCGGCCACAGCTCGCCGGCCGGCTTCTGAATCACGAGCCAACGCTCGTTGCCGTCGCGCACCACCTTCATGCCCGGCACGGCGGGCAGCACCGTGTCCGTCGGATTGGCGGCAACGACCTTCTGCTGCGTCTCGTAGGTCGACAGCGTGGCGGTGCCGCCCGGCGTCACGTACTTGCGGTCAGCGGCCTGAACGTTCGTCAGATCCGGCGGGACGTCGAGCGAGGGGCCGGTCTTCGAGCTCTTGTAGTCGACCTTGTCCGAAGACAAGGCGCTCGACAGCGAGCTGCATCCGGCGACGAGGGCCAACGAGGCAATAGCGGCCCATGCCAGCACGGGACGAGCTACGGAATTACTGACGATTCGTTTCATGAGTCGCAAAAAAATGGGTGGGCAATCGAACCCGGGTGCCTGAACGACAGCTTAGACAACGGCGATGTTGGCCGACTTGAGGGCTTCGAGCACCGTGTCCTGATACGGCTGCGCAAGCGGCGTGAGCGGCAGGCGGATGCCCGACGCAATCATGCCCATCTTTTGCAGCGCCCACTTCACGGGGATCGGATTGGCTTCGACGAACATGGCACGATGCAGTTCGAACAACTTGAATTGCAGTTCACGTGCCTTTGTCACGTCGCCAGCCAGTGCAGCGACGCACAGATCGTGCATCGCACGCGGTGCTACGTTGGCGGTGACCGAGATATTACCCTGACCGCCCATGAGCATGAGCGCAACAGCCGTCAGGTCGTCGCCGCTGTACACGGCGAAGCTCTTCGGAGCGCGCCGGATGAGGTCGATGCCACGATCCAGGTTGCCCGTGGCGTCTTTCACGCCAACGATGCCTGGCACTTGCGCCAGACGCAGCAGCGTATCGTTGCTCGCGTCTGCCACGGTACGGCCGGGCACATTATAGAGGATGACCGGAAGCTCAACGGCTTCGGCAATGGCGCGGAAGTGCTGGTACTGGCCTTCCTGCGTCGGCTTGTTGTAGTACGGCACGACTTGCAGCGACGCATCCGCACCGACCTTCTTCGCATGCCGGGTCAGTTCGATGGCTTCGGCCGTCGAATTGCCGCCGGTACCGGCAATCACGGGCACCTTGCGCCCACGCGACTGGCCGGCTTGCGCGGTTTGCTGGACGGCGATCTCGATGAGCTCGCAGTGCTCTTCCACGTTCACCGTCGGGGACTCGCCCGACGTGCCGACGATCACGATACCGTCCGTGCCTTCGTCGACGTGCCAGTTGATCAGGTTACGCAGTGCTTCGCGGTCAAGGCTGCCGTCCTCTGCCATCGGCGTGACAATCGCGACGATACTGCCTTGAATCGGAGTTTGGGTAGTCATGGTTGATCGAACAATTCAGCGATAAGGGTGGATTGTAGCGGATTACGCTGTCGCCTCGTACAGGGCGGCGATGCCGGGGTTTTCCCCGGGGACCGCCGCGCGTGTTGCGCACATTCGCTGCACACACGCCGCACGCGGCGCGGGCAGCGTGACATCCTCGTAAGCCGCGACACGCAGGCCCGCCGCATGCGCGACGTCGAGCAACTCGCCCGGCGCCAGCAGAAACAGCGGATTGGACGGTTTCCCGTACCTTTCGTTTCCCTGGGCAAAGGTTTCGTAAATCAGCACGCCGCCCGGCGCTACGCTCGCAGCGATTTGCGCAAGCAGCGGACGATGCAGATAGTTAGTGACGATGACGGCGTCGAACGGCGCGTGCGCCGCCAGCGGCCACGGCGCGCCTTCCAGATCGGCGCTGAGCGTCGTCACGTTCGGCAGCGTTGCCATCGTGGCAAGCGCTGCGTCGTCGCGATCGACCGCCATCACGTGCACACCCCGCCCGGCAAGCCAGCGGGCGTGACGTCCATGCCCGCACGCAAGATCGAGCACGCGCGCGCCCGGCGCGATGAGATGCGCCCAGCGCACCAGCCACGCAGACGGCGCACCCGTGCCATGTGCGGCACCCGAGGCAGCGACCGTCACGACGTCGGCCATCATGAATACTGAAGCCCCATGGCTTCACGCACGTCGCGCATGATTTCCTGCGCCGACTTGCGGGCCTTTTCGCAGCCGTCGGCCACGATGGCCCGCAGCAGCGACGGATCGTCCATGTACTTTTGCGCGCGTTCGAGCATCGGCTGTTGCTCACGCAGGATGCCTTCGATGACCGGCTGCTTGCATTCGATGCAACCGATGCCCGCGCTGCGACAGCCCTTCTGGACCCACTCGCGTGTGTCGTCGTCGCTATAGACCTGATGCAACTGCCACACCGGACACTTGTCGGGATCGCCCGGATCGGTGCGACGCACGCGCGCAGGATCCGTCGGCATCGTGCGGACTTTCTTGGTGATGGATTCCGCGTCTTCGCGCAAGCCGATGGTGTTGTTATAGGACTTCGACATCTTCTGACCGTCGAGCCCCGGCATACGCGACGCCGGCGTCAACAGCGCTTGCGGCTCCACCAGGATCAGCTTGCGCGCGCCTTCGAGGTAACCGAAAAGACGCTCGCGATCGCCCATCGACAACGACTGCGATTCGGACAGCATGGCGCGCGCCTGTTCGAGCGCCTCGTCGTCGCCCTTCTCCTGATACGCATTGCGCAACTCGAGATACAGCTTCGAGCGCTTGCCACCGAGCTTGCGTGCGGCCGCCAGCGCCTTCTCTTCGAAGCCCGCTTCGCGACCATACAGATAATTGAAGCGACGTGCGATCTCGCGGGTCATTTCCACGTGCGGCACCTGATCTTCGCCCACCGGCACATGCAGCGCGCGATACAGGAGAATGTCCGCCGCCATGAGCACGGGATAGCCAAGGAAGCCGTACGTCGACAGGTCCTTCTCCTTGAGCTTTTCGATCTGCTCCTTGTACGTCGGCACCCGTTCGAGCCAACCCAGCGGCGTGCTCATGCCGATGAGCAGCGCCAGTTCGGCATGCTCGGGCACCTTGCTCTGGATGAAGAGCGTGGCCTGATTCGGATCGATCCCGGCGGCCAGCCAGTCGATCAGTACGTCCCATACGTTCTGTTCGATGACGTCAGGCGTCTCATAGTGCGTGGTGAGCGCATGCCAGTCGACCACGCAGAAGTAGCACGGATACTCCGACTGGAGCTGAATCCAGTTCTTGAGCACGCCGTGATAGTGGCCGAGGTGCAGACGACCGGTCGGTCGCATGCCGGAGAAAACGCGTTCGGGGTACATGGTCTAGTTATGAGTCTGCAAAAACGTCAGGAAGCCAGCGACAGCAGCGGCGTGAGCATCCACACGATCACGTCACGCCCCCACTGAATCAACGGCCACAGCCAGACACGGCCGAGCACGCCGCTGACAACCAGCGCCATCACAATGAAAAAGCCGTAAGGCTCGACGCGTGAGAGCGTATAGGCCGCACGCGCAGGCAGCAGCGATACCAGCACGCGTCCGCCGTCGAGCGGCGGCACAGGAAACAGGTTGAACATGCACATCACGAGGTTCACCACGACACCGGCCTGCGCCATCATCATGAAGAATGGCTCGCGAACCTCCGCGATCTGAAGCCCGACGGTGACCAAGGCCCAAAGGATCGCCTGCGCAAAGTTGCACAGCGGACCGGCCAGCGCCACCCAGATCGTATCGACGCGCGGATTGCGCAAGCTGCCGAACGCGACCGGCACCGGCTTCGCGTAACCGAACAGGAAAGCGCCGCTCGTCATGAAATAAAGCGCCAGCGGCACGAGGATCGTGCCGATCGGGTCGATATGCTTGAGGGGATTGAGGGTGACGCGCCCCATCAGAAATGCCGTGGGGTCGCCGAAATGCTTGGCGACGTAGCCGTGCGCAGCCTCGTGCAAAGTAATCGCGAAGAGGACGGGGAGCGCGTAGACCGCGATGGTCTGGATCAGGTCTGCATTCATAGCCGACTATTGTAACAAGCAGACCTGCACGCCAGTATTACCCACCCTTACAAAGATTTTGGGGCCGACGCGGGCAAGCGGACAGGCACGGCGACATCCACGCCATCAGGACAGACCGAACGGTGTCAGCGAGCCGCGTCCGCGGCGTAACACTTCCGGCGGCGTCACCGTCAGATCGACCACCGTCGACGGCTCCTTGGGGCACGCTCCGCCGTCGATCACGAGGTCCAGTTGCTTCTCGAGGCGCTCCCGGATTTCCTCCGGGTCGTTCAGCGGCTCGGTTTCATCGGGCAGAATCAGCGTCGTGGCCAGCAGCGGCTGGCCCAGTTCTTCGAGCAGCGCCAGCGTAATGGCATGCTCCGGCACACGCAGGCCGATCGTCTTTCGCGATGGGTGCGAGAGGCGTCGCGGCACCTCTTTCGTCGCTTCCAGAATAAAGACGTACGGCCCCGGCGTCGTCGCCTTGATCAGCCGGTACTGCCGATTGTCGACGATGGCGAATTCGGCCAATTCGGACAAATCGCGCACGAGCAGCGAAAGCATCTGCTTCTCGTCAAGCCCGCGAATACGCCGCAGGCGGTCGACGGCCTGCTTGTCGTCGATATGACAGGCAATCGCGTAGCTCGAATCGGTCGGCAACGCCACGATGCCGCCTTTATCGATGATCTGTGCCGCTTGCTTGATGAGACGTGACTGAGGATTTTCCGGGTGAATCTGGAAGAATTGCGACATGTTGGCGGTAAGTTACTGCCAGCGGCTCCAGACCGGGGTGAGATCGTCGGGCAACGGTGGCAGCTTGCCGAGCAGCGCACGGCTCTCGGTCGGTCCATGGAAATCCGAGCCGCGCGACGCCAGAAAACCGTACTGACGCGCGACGTCGGCATACTCGCGGTACTGATCCGGCGTATGGCTGCCGGTCACGACTTCAATCGCTTCGCCGCCCAGTTCGCGGAACTGATCGAACAGCGCGCCGAATTCCAGCGGCGTGAATTTATAGCGCCCGGGGTGGGCTACGACGGCAATGCCACCCGCGCCACGAATCCACTTGACGGACTCCTCGAGCGTCGCCCAACGGTGCGGCACGTAGCCTGGGCGTCCCTCCGAAAGATACTTTGCAAAAACGTCGGAGACCGACGCGCATTTGCCGATTTCCACCAAAAAGCGCGCGAAGTGCGTGCGGGAAATCAGATCCGGGTTGCCGACGAAGCGCAGCGCACCTTCGTAAGCGTCGGGAATACCGGCGGCCGCCAGTTGCTCGCTCATCAGTTGCGCCCGGGCGGCACGACCGCCGCGCGTCGCCGCGAGGCCGTCGATCAATGCCGGATTGTCGGGGTTGATGTTCAGTCCGACGATATGCACCGTGCGGTTCGCCCACGTAATCGAGATTTCGACACCGCTCACGTAACGCATGCCCAGCGCTTCGGCCGCCGCCCGCGCTTCGCGCTGGCCGCCGATTTCATCGTGGTCCGTCAGCGCCCACAGGTCGACACCGGCCTCAAAAGCGACCTGCGCCACTTCGAACGGCGTTAGCGTGCCGTCCGACACCTTGGAATGACAGTGAAGATCCGCGTTGAGCATGATGAGCCGCCGGACGATGGCGCGATACCGGATTTCAGTGACCTCGGCAGCCTCGCTGCCCGTTCAGCCCCATCGCTCCGTGATTGACCCTCCGACACCGGCGTATGACGTGGTAATGACGCCCTCATTCTACCGCTCAAGTGCACGCGACGCGAGTTGCCGCGCGCTGCACGAACTTGTCGCGCTGCGCTGGCACGCCACTAGTCACGGCAGAAATCCTCGATCAGGCGCGCGACGACCTCCGGCTGGTCGTGATGCAGCATATGCCCCGCATCGTCGACGAACGCCTGCATCAAATTCGGAAAGACCTCGAACCGTTCGCGAAAGGCTTCCTTACCCTGCGCCCCGCAGAAGTGTTGCAGCACGTCCGAATCCGTCGCCTCGACATGCAGCACGGGCGCGCTCACGTTGCTCCACACCGCCATGGCTTCATCCAGCCGGTACGGATACGGGTTGGCCATCTTGTGGGCCGCATCGGCAAGCAAATGCCACTGGCCGTCGTTCACCTGACGTGCCCAGCGCGGCGCAAGCCATGCCGCGCGTTCGGGCGTGAGACGCGGGTTCGTCTTGCGCAGGCGCGCCGCCACGTCGTCGAGCGACGCATACGGGCGAAGCGTCGGCGGCGTCTGTACGTCGTCCAGCCAGCGACTCAGTTGACGGATCGCGGCGGCCGGTGGCGACGCAGGCAAACCGAAGCCTTCGAGATTCACCAGACGCCGCACCCGCGCCGGACGCACGCCCGCGTAGAGACAAGCCACGTTGCCGCCCATGCTGTGGCCGATCAGATTGATGGCTTCACCGGGTTCGGTGTAGACGTCGACGAGCGCGTCGAGATCGGCGATGTAGTCGGGGAACCAATAGCTAGCGGCGCGTCCATCGGCGACGGGCCAGTCGGTGAGGCCGAAGCCGCGCCAGTCGGGCGCGAGCACGTGCCAACGCTGCGCGAGCGTCTGCGCAACAAACTGGAACGACGCAGATACGTCCATCCAGCCATGCAGCGCAAACAGTTTCGGCGCACCGGGCGTGCCCCACTGGCGAACGTGGTGGCGCAGGCCACGCACCATCAGAAACTCGGATCGGGAATCGGTCATATCGGTCACGTCAGTCATGACACCGGCAGAAAATGAATATCTGAACGAATGAGGAACGTCGAGTATATCGACGGACGTTGCCACCTCGGAAGCGGCGTCAAAAAGCGGAATGCACCCTCACGCACGCAGTTTCCCGACGACGCCGCCCTCACTCCCCGGCCTGAAGCGCCGCGAGTTCGGCATCGTCGAACCCGGCAGCCCTGCGCGCCTCGAGATTGAACGGTCCGCGCAGGCGTGGCGCGCCGTACTGTGCGGCCAGTCGCGCGTACGTCTCGACAGGTTCACAGCCCGCGCGCTCGCAGCCCCAGCGATACCAGCGATTGCCGATGGCGACATGCCCGATCTCGTCTCGCAGGATGATGTCGAGAATCGCCGCACCGGCCTTGTCGCCCGCACTGGAGAGTTTGGCCTTGATGGGCGGACTGGCGTCCAGGCCGCGCGCTTCCAGCGTTCGCGGCACGAGCGCGAGGCGCGCCAGCCAATCGCCGGATGTGCGTCGCGCCATATCCCAGAGCCCGTCGTGCGCCGGAAAGCAGCCGTAGTCGTACCGATCGCCCAACGTTCGCAGATGCGAGACGAGCAGCGAGAAGTGGTATGCCTCCTCTGCCGCGACCTGAAGCCAGTCGTCGTAATAGGCGCTCGGCAGGCCGTCGAAGCGCCACAGGGCGTCCAGTGCGAGATTGATGGCGTTGAATTCGATGTGAGCAAGGGCGTGCAACAACGCGGCGCGCCCGTCGACCGATGTCACTGCTCGCTGCTTCAACTCCCTGGGCGAAACCAGTTGCGGTGTCGCGGGACGCCCCGGAATCCCGGCCTCATGCTCACCGTCCCCACACAGGAATTGACGCGCAGGATGCCAATGTGCCGCCCCGTCACGAACGGCATCGCGCAACGCCGTGACGCCTGCGGCCTTCTCGAACGGATCGCAGACGCGCAGCAATTCGAGCGCGCGTTCGCGAGCACAGTCGGACACATCGGCCGACGACGACACAGCAGCGCAGGCAGCGGAAATTCCGACGGATTGGCCGGAAACGGCGTGGCGCGCGGCATCGGCGCCGGGTGCAGGAGTGAAATCGGCCATGACGTTACAATAGGGGTTTCGTCGATTTTAACCGCGAACCGAAGCCGCCATGCCGATCTATAAACTTGGAGACAAGACCCCGCAGATCCACGAGAGTGCTTTCGTGGCCGACACCGCCACCATCATCGGTGAGGTGATTCTTGCGGAAAATAGCAGCGTGTGGCCGGGCGTGGCGATTCGCGGCGATAACGAACCGATCAAGGTCGGCGTCGGCACCAACGTGCAGGAAGGCGCTGTGCTGCATGCCGATCCGGGCTATCCGCTCACGCTGGCCGATGGCGTCAGCGTGGGTCATCAGGCCATGCTGCACGGCTGCACCGTCGGCGAGAATTCGCTGATCGGCATTCAGGCCGTGTTGCTCAACGGCGCCGTCATCGGCCGCGACAGCCTGGTGGGCGCAGGTGCGCTGGTCACCGAGCGCAAGACATTTCCGGACCGTTCGCTGATTCTCGGCGTGCCCGCCAAGGTCGTACGCGAACTGACCGATGAGGAAGTCGCCAATCTCAAGCGCAATGCCGACGTCTATGCAACGCGTCGGCAGGTTTTCAAGGAACAACTGGTGCGCATCGGCTGAACGCACGTCCGGCAGCGGCGCGCGCGGCCAGTCGGGAGCGCTAGCCTTCGCTGCCGACGTGTTGAAAATGCGGCGCGCGCCCCCAGATATCGCAACATTGACGCGCCAATCGCCGGCGATTGTGCGCTGGTGGGTCCGTCAGAACGAGCGAATGCAGAAGCACTCGTGCGATTCGTGGACCAGAGGGTCGCCAACGCCCGCGGGGCATACCGCGCCCGCCGGCCCACTGCACCGACCGCCGTTGCCGCATTTTTCAGGAATTCGACCGTGTCCGACCAACTTCAGAAATTCATGTTCGACGCCGCCCCTGTGCGCGGCGAATACGTCAGCCTCAACGCCACCTGGCGCGCTGTGCTGGAACGCCACGACTACCCGGCGCCCGTGCGCAACCTGCTCGGCGAAATGATGGCGGCGGCCGCCCTGCTGACCGCGAACGTCAAATTCGACGGCGCGCTCATCCTGCAACTGCACGGTGACGGCCCGGTCAGCATGGTGGTGGTGGAATGCAATGCCGACCTCACGATGCGCGCCACCGCGAAGTACAGCGGCGAGATCCCGGAAGACGCGACGCTCAAGTCGATGCTCGACGTGAATGGTCGCGCCAGCTTCGCCATCACGCTCGATCCGCGCGTGGAGCAGCCCGGCCAGCAGCCGTATCAGGGCGTGGTGCCGTTGTCGGACGAACACGGTCCGCTGCCCGACATGGCGTCGGTGCTTGAGCATTACATGCACCATTCGGAGCAGCTCGACACGCGCCTTTGGCTGGCCGCAGACGAAGACCACGCGGTCGGCATGCTGCTACAAAAGCTGCCGGGCCACGGCGGCACGGCTGGCAGCGGGGCCGAACGTGCCCCCGAGGAAGACGAGGACACGTGGGATCGCGTCTGCCATTTGGGCAACACGCTAAAGCGCGACGAAATGCTGAGCACGGACCGCGAGACGATGCTGCATCGTCTGTTCTGGGAAGAAACGGTCCGTGTGTTCGACCCGCTGCCCACGGCGTTTCGCTGCACCTGCTCGCGCGACCGTGTGTCGAATATGCTGCGCACGCTGGGCGAAGCCGAAGTCATGAGCGTATTCGACGAACGCCCCAGCCTCGAAGTCGCTTGCGAGTTCTGCCGTCAGACCTATCATTTCGACAAGGTCGACGCGGCCCAACTCTTCACTCAGCAGTCTCACGCCGCCCCGGCCGGGCAGCACTGAACGACAGATTTCCTGCGGCGCGCGGAACGTCCCGCGTGCCGGGGAATCTGAGTTCACATCCGGCGAGATGCGGGGCCGCCCCGCATCGGATGCCATTGCCCTCCGCCCTCGGAAAGGACGGAACCACACCGGGTTATCGCGCCATCATGCCCCGAGCCACCTCCGAAGCCTCCCCCGATATCGCCGCACACACCGCAAACGCGGCGCGCCCGTGGCGCGCGCCGGCAAGCTTCATCGCGCTGTTGGCGCTCACGCTTGCCACCGGCTGTGCGCAATTGCAGTTGCCGCCGCCCGACGCGCCTTCTGCACGGCTGCCGCAATCGCAGGAAAGCGCGCCTGCCATGACGGAGGCGCAAAAGCAGGACCTGACGCGGCTGAACAAGCACATCTACGACGAGCAGGAATCCGCGATTGAGCGTGAGCGTGCCGAGCGTGCGCTGAACGACGCCGTCCGCAGCTACTACAGCAACGCCTACTTCGATGGCGGCTGGGGTGGCCCGGGTTGGTATGGCCCCGGTTGGTACGGGCCAGGCTGGTACGGTCCCGGTGGGTATGGCCCGCGATCCTCGGTCGGCGTGAGCATCGGCTTTTGAGTTGCGGTATCTGACGGCCAATAGAAATGGCGCTCCCGAGGGAGCGCCATTTTTGTACTGCGTCTGTGCGAGACTGCCAGGGACGGCGGCAGCGGCCAGTGAGGATCAGCGATGCTGCGCCTTGGGCGCCGACTGCGTCTTGCCCTTCGTCTGAGACGGTGGGGGCGGTGGCGCAGCGGCGACCGTCTTGTGAGCCGGTTCGGTCGACGAGACGAGCGGCGCGTCGGCACCGGATGCGCCTTGCGGCGCGCCAGTCCCATCCGCACCGACGAATTGCACGAACACTTCGCCGTCCTTGGCCATCCCCAACTCGAAACGAGCGCGTTCTTCGATCGCCGAAGTGCCGTCCTGCAGATCCTGCACTTCGCCGGCAAGGCGATCGTTACGTTCTTTCAACTGCTCGTTCTTCTGCTGTTCGGCGCTCAGTTCGTCGCGCAGTTCGTGCACGTACAACCAACCACCGTGGCCGAACCAGAGCGGATACTGGATGACAACCAACAACGCCACCAGTACCAAGGTCACCATTCGCATGCTTTCGCCTGGCAAGAATTCCGGGAAGAAGGGCCTGACAACCGTCTGGCCCTAAGTGCCCCCGGGGAAACGGAATTAGCGCAGATTGTAAAACGTTTCCTTGCCCGGGTACGAAGCGATATCGCCGAGATCTTCCTCGATGCGCAGAAGCTGGTTGTACTTGGCGATACGATCGCTGCGCGAGAGCGAGCCGGTCTTGATCTGACCTGCGTTAGTGCCCACGGCGATATCGGCAATCGTCGAGTCTTCGGTTTCGCCCGAACGGTGCGACACGACAGCCGTGTAACCGGCGCGCTTGGCCATTTCGATGGCGGCGAACGTCTCGGTCAGCGTGCCGATCTGGTTGATCTTGATGAGGATCGAGTTGGCCACGCCCTGCTCGATCCCTTGCTTCAGGATCTTCGTGTTGGTCACGAACAGGTCGTCGCCGACCAGTTGCACCTTCTTGCCCAGCTTGTCCGTCAGGATCTTCCAGCCGGCCCAGTCGTCTTCCGACATGCCGTCTTCGATCGAGACGATCGGGAACTTGTCGCACAGATTGGCGAGGTAGTCGGCGAATTCTTCCGAGGTCAGCGACAGGCCTTCACCGGCCAGTTCGTACTTGCCGTTCTTGTAGAACTCGGTCGACGCGCAGTCCAGCGCGAGCAGCACGTCGTCGCCCAGACGATAGCCAGCCTTTTCGACAGCTTCCTGAATGGTCGCGAGGCACTGTTCGTTCGATTCGAAGTTCGGTGCGAAGCCGCCTTCGTCGCCCACAGCCGTGCTCCAGCCCTTCTCGGCGATCAGCGACTTGAGTGCGTGGAAGATTTCCGTACCGCAGCGCAGGGCTTCACGGAAGCTCGACTGACCGACCGGCATCACCATGAATTCCTGGATGTCCAGGCTGTTGTTGGCGTGTGCGCCGCCGTTGACGATGTTCATCATCGGCACCGGCATTTGCATCGCGCCCGAACCGCCGAAATAGCGATACAGCGGCAGGCCGGCTTCTTCGGCGGCTGCCTTCGCGACGGCCATCGACACGGCCAGCATGGCGTTCGCACCGAGGCGCGACTTGTTGTCCGTGCCGTCGAGTTCGATCAGGGTCTTGTCCAGGAAGGCCTGCTCGGCAGCATCCAGCCCCATGATGGCTTCCGAAATCTCGGTGTTGATGTGCTCCACAGCCTTCTGCACACCCTTGCCGAGATAGCGCGACTTGTCGCCATCACGCAGTTCGATCGCTTCGCGCGAGCCGGTCGATGCGCCCGACGGCACTGCCGCACGGCCCATCACACCCGACTCCAGCAGCACGTCGCACTCGACCGTCGGATTACCGCGCGAGTCCAGCACTTCGCGCCCGATGATATCTACGATTGCACTCATGTATTCCTCGGTATCTATAAGACAAAAACGCTAAAGGGAACCAGCTTCGCGCCGCGATCCTGCCTGACACCTGCCGCTTCCACGTCGGGCGCTGACCGCGAACCGGCAGCGCGCCGAATCCTGACGTGGCGGCCGATGCCGCGCATGTGCGCGCACCGGTGGGCAATACGTAGACGGGGGAACAACGGCGCCTCGAAATGAGGCACGGCGGCCTGTGGGGTGACTTCGATGTCGACGGTGCACTCGGCGTGCTGCACGCGGACCTCTCCTCCGGGGACTCGCCCTCGCGGCGGCCGTTGACGACCACTGCGCGACAAGCTTAACGACTCGACGCCGTGCTGCCAAGGCGTCAGGCCGCTATACCCGTCCTGTGGGCATGCTGATAGTGGCCCCAGGACGGTGTGTCTCATTTCAGTTGAAATTGTTTTCCAGGAACTCGCCCTGCTTCACCGCCATGTCAATCGTCTTGAGCGTGGTGAGCAGTTCGCGCATGCGTCCCAGGGGTACGGCATTCGGGCCATCCGAGAGTGCGCATGCCGGATCCGGGTGCGTCTCCATGAAGAGGCCCGAGACACCGACGGCCACGGCGGCACGCGAGAGCACCGGCACGAATTCGCGCTGACCGCCCGAACTGGTGCCTTGTCCGCCCGGCAGTTGCACCGAGTGCGTGGCGTCGAACACCACCGGCGCGCCGGTCTCACGCATGATCGCCAGCGAGCGCATGTCCGAGACCAGATTGTTGTAGCCGAACGAAACGCCCCGCTCGCAGGCCATGAAGACGTCATCGGGAAGACCGGCTTCGCGCGCAGCGTCGCGGGCCTTGTCGATGACGTTGATCATGTCGTGCGGCGCGAGAAACTGCCCCTTCTTGATATTCACCGGCTTGCCCGACTGGGCGCAGGCGCGGATGAAATCGGTCTGGCGGCACAGGAACGCCGGCGTTTGCAGTACGTCGACGATCGGCGCGGCAACCGCCACATCCTCTTCGGTGTGCACGTCGGTGAGCACCGGTACGCCAAGCTGGCGGCGCACTTCTTCCAGGATCTTCAAGCCTTGCTCGCGGCCCGGGCCGCGATACGACTTGCCCGAGCTACGGTTCGCCTTGTCGAACGACGACTTGTAGATGAACGGAATGCCGAGCGAGCTCGTGATTTCCTTGAGCTGCCCCGCGACGTCGATCGTCATTTGCTCCGACTCGACGACGCAGGTACCCGCGATCAGGAAAAACGGCTTGTCCAGGCCAACATCGAAACCGCACAGTTTCATGGGAACTCCTTGTTTCTCGCTCGCTGCGCGGCTCAGGCGGCCTTCTTGCGCGCTTGCTGACCGGCCAGCGCTGCTTCAACGTAAGCCTTGAAGAGCGGGTGGCCATCGCGCGGCGTCGAGGTGAACTCGGGGTGGAACTGAACGCCCACGAACCACGGGTGCACCTGTTGCGGCAGCTCCATCATTTCCGGCAGATTCTCGGTCGGCGTGCGTGCCGAGATCACCAGACCGGCGGCTTCGAGCTGCGGGACGTAATGGTTGTTGACTTCGTAACGGTGGCGGTGACGCTCGTTGACCGTCTCGCCATAAATGCGCGACGCCAGCGTTTCGGCCTTGACCGGCACACGTTGCGAGCCGAGTCGCATCGTGCCGCCCAGGTCCGAGTCTTCGGTACGCTGCTCGACCTTGCCATCGCGATCCTGCCACTCGGTAATGAGTGCAACGACCGGATGCGGCGTCGCCGGCTCGAATTCCGTGCTGTTGGCGTCGGCCAGATTGGCGACGTCGCGCGCGAATTCGATCACGGCCAGTTGCATACCGAGGCAGATGCCCAGATACGGCACGCGGTTTTCGCGAGCGTAACGGATCGCCTTGATCTTGCCTTCCGTACCGCGACGACCGAAACCGCCCGGCACGAGAATCGCGTCCAGATGCTTGAGCGCATCCGTGCCGTCCTTCTCGATCTGCTCGGAATCGATGTACTCGATATTCACGCGCGTTTCCGTGTGGATAGCAGCGTGACGCAGCGCTTCGATCAGCGACTTGTACGACTCGGTCAGATCGACGTACTTGCCGACCATACCGATCGTGACATCGTGCTTGGGATTCTCGACGGCATGCACCAGACGCGTCCACATGGACAAATCAGCCGGCTTGGCTTCGATCTTCAGCTCGTCGCAGATGATCTTGTCCATGCCCTGGTCGTGCAGCATTTGCGGAATCTTGTAAATCGTGTCGACGTCCCACACCGAAATCACGGCGTCTTGCGGGATGTTCGCGAACAGCGAAATCTTGGCGCACTCGTCTTCCGGAATCTGACGGTCCGCGCGGCACAGCAGCACGTCCGGCGAGATACCGATCTCGCGTAGCTTCTGCACGCTGTGTTGCGTCGGCTTGGTCTTGAGCTCACCGGCCGTCGCAATGTACGGCACGAGCGTCAGGTGCACGAAGGCCACGCTGTTGCGGCCCAGGCGCAGGTTCATCTGACGCGCGGCTTCGAGGAACGGCAGCGACTCGATGTCACCGACCGTACCGCCGATTTCGACGATGGCGACGTCGGGATGGCCGTCCCACGTCGAGCGCGCACCGCGCTCGACGAAGGCCTGAATTTCATTGGTGATGTGCGGAATGACCTGAACGGTCTTGCCGAGATACTCGCCACGGCGTTCCTTACGGATCACCGACTCGTAGATCTGGCCCGTCGTGAAGTTGTTCGCACGACGCATCTTCGCGCTGATGAAGCGCTCATAGTGACCCAGATCGAGGTCGGTTTCCGCACCGTCCTCGGTCACAAACACCTCGCCGTGCTGGAACGGGCTCATCGTGCCCGGGTCGACGTTGATGTAGGGGTCAAGCTTGAGGAGGGTGACTTTGAGGCCACGCGATTCGAGAATCGCGGCCAGAGATGCGGCAGCAATTCCCTTACCAAGAGAGGAAACCACGCCGCCCGTGACAAAAACGAATTTGGTCATCGCAGTAATTGCTCGCGGGAAAGCCGGATTATACCCGAAACCGGCCCCGCCCTCGAGGGGCTGCGCGGCAAATTTTGGCCTTGACAGGCGCCCTGCGCGGCGTCCCGTCACGACCGGCGCGCTCTGGCATGAAACTCTGCGATCCCAGGCCCTGCTCAGCACAAACTACTGCCGGTGCCGACTGACAAGCGTATCGCCCCCCTTCCGTCTTCATCTGACCGGCATCCGAAGCGCACGACCACCGGCGGACGAGACGAGACGTCGAGAATGCCGGGACCGCCCGTCTTTCAGGCGGCCAGCGAACGGCGATGCCCGCCGCGCAATTCCGCGAGCATGTCGCTGATGGCGGCCGCCGTGTCCAGCGGACGCTCCATCGGAAAAAGATGGGTGCCGGGGACGTAACGCAGATGCGTGCCGACAATCCGGCGCGTCGCCCCAATCCCGGCCTGACGCAATTCGCGAGACTCGGTCCCCGCGAGGAAGCCGACCGGCACCGGCACGCCTCGCATGGCGCGCACGGCGAGCAACGGTGGCAACGTCAGATAGATCCGGTACTCGATCTCGCGCGCAAAAGCGAGACGCCGGGCTTCGCCCTCGCCCGTCGGCAACGTCCCGCAATCGATGTAATCGCGCAGCACGTCCGGATCCCAACTGGCGAACGCCGGTTTGCTCGCAAAATGCTGCCACGCACTTTCCCAATCCGGCCATTGGTCGCGACGCTTCTTGGTCACGCCAGCAGGGGACATCCGTTCGTAAAGTCCGGTCAGCATGCCAAGGCGGAGCATTTGAGTGCGCCAGCCCGGCGTCACGATGGGCGAGTCCACCATCACCACGCCACGCACGCATTGCGGGGCTTTGAGTGCCGCCATGAGACTCAGGAAGCCACCAAGCGAATGCCCCACGAGCCAGACCGGTTCGCCACGATACTGACGCACCAGCGTGTCGACCAATTCGTTGCGCAGATACCGCCAACCCGGCGTCACCGGATAACGCGGGTCATGCCCGATACGGTCGATGGCGCGCACGTCGTACTCGTCGGCCAGCGCACCGAGCATCTTGCGATAGACCCCGGCGGGAAAGCCGTTGCCGTGCGAAAAATGGATGATGTCTCTTGTCATGGAATTCGTTGTCTTGGCGAGCGCGCGTCATGCGCCCCAGGGACGACGGCGCGCGGCGTCGCACGCATGTGCATTCGGCACGAGGATCAGGCCGCATGACATTCGCCGGACCATTCTAGCTAACCGCTCGTAGAGTGCCCGTAGAGGTTTCCGTCGAATTGCCGTGCGGTGTCATCCGGAAAAGTGCACACACATGTGACACGCCACCGCTTTTCAGGACGAATCGGGCGATAAGGCGTGCCAGTAACGCCGATAACTCGCACGGTAAGCTTGGGCCGTCATGCCGTCCGGCGTGCTGGAGAACCGAATCCCGCCGTGCGTCACGCTCTGCCAGAGCGTCGCACCCGCGGACCGATAGCGGGCGACCACGGCTGCTTTCGGATGCCCGAAGCGGTTGCGATACCCCGTTTGAAACACCACGTGGGCTGGCGATACCGCCGTCACGAACGCCGAGCTCGACGACGTCAGGCTGCCGTGATGCGGAGCAAGCAGCACGTCCGAGCGTAGCGCCCGCCCATAGCGGGCCACCATCGTGCGTTCCTGGGGGCTTTCCGCGTCGGCCGCGAGCAACGCGCTGTGCCGTCCGTTCGCAATTCGCAGCACACAGCTCACACTGTTGGGCCCCGCCCTCCCACGTCGGCCGTCACGCAACGCCGCTTTGTCCGGGT
This sequence comes from Pandoraea oxalativorans, assembly GCF_000972785.3. NCBI lineage: Bacteria > Pseudomonadati > Pseudomonadota > Betaproteobacteria > Burkholderiales > Burkholderiaceae > Pandoraea > Pandoraea oxalativorans. The sequence continues at coordinate 1,930,899 of NZ_CP011253.3, read as the reverse complement.
GCAAAAACCGGAAGGTGACGCCCTCCCACTGCCACTGCTGCCCGGCAAGGCAAGTGCGATGCGTTGCCGAGGCGCGCCGAACCCGATGCCCTTCGGGCAACGACGACAGAACCTGGGCCTCCGGAAACGCCCGCAACACGCTCAACGCGCCGCCGAAGTGATCGTCATGCGCGTGGCTGACGACCATCCGATCGAGCCGCGCTATCCCCATCGAGCGCAAATAGGGAACGATGACACGCCGCCCCGCATCGCCGCCCCGCCCCAAAGGCGGGCCGCTGTCGAACAGTAACGTTCGCGTCGCGGTTTCGACCAGCACAGCGTTGCCCTGACCAATGTCGAGCATGGTCACGCGAAACTCGCCCATCGCGGGCCGTTGCGGGGACGCCAGTGCCGCTGGCCCCATCAGCGCCACCCCGGCAAGCCGCATGCCGATCACCCACCGTCTCGCCGCACGAACCCACTGCGGCATCGGCACGAGACAAACCACGACACCGACGACGGCCACCATCTGCGCCCAAACCGGTGCGACCGGCGCTCGCCAGACAGCCCAGGGCATTGCCGCAAGTGTGCCCAGCCAGTCCGCCAGCCAGACGACCACCGCATGCGCAACAAAGAGCGCCCAGTGCGCAAGACCGGAAGGCAGCATCAGGCTTGCGAGCGCGAGCGGCGTCACGATCAGCGTCATCACCGGAATGGCGACGGCATTCGCCAATGGTCCCAGCAACGGCACTGAGCCGAACCACGCGAGCGTCAACGGGATGAGACCGATGGTGACCGCATACTGTGCGCGGGCAGCGGGTGCCAATCGGCGGCATAAGGCGACTCCCCAGCGCCCCATCCATCCTAAGGCTCGCCAAGCTGCCGAGGCGCTGCTCGCCTCATCGATCTTCAACGTGCCCGTCTTCGGCACCAACGTCTCGCATGCCGGGGTTGCGGCAACGGCCTCCAACCGTGTGGCGGCTCCGCGTTTCCGCCGGACGTCGGCATCTTCAGCCCCCTCAGCGTCCCGTGCGCCATCTGGGCGTCCGCTCGAGTTCGAGCGGGCCCTGTCGCCCCGCCTCGCGGCCAACACGAGCGCCGTCACCGCACCGAACGACAGCCACAAACCGGGCGTGACGACGGCCCACGGATCCAGCGTAACGACAACCGCGAGCGCCCATGCCAGCGCATAAGACGGCGCGGCAAATCGCCCCGTGAGCAACGCCAGCACCACCATGGCGACCATGCCGACGGCGCGTCTCACAGGCACACCCCAACCCGCAATTGCGCCATACGCCACCGCCGCCAGCAACCCTGCGACAGCCGCCGCCTTCGGCGCTGGCAACCACAATGGCAAGCGCCGTCGCCCAAAGCTCGCTCGACGCCACAGCCCGCCAACGATCACAGCCATCGCCCCGGCGACCAGCGAGACGTGTAACCCCGAGATCGCCAGTAAATGACTCACACCGGTGTCGGCAAACATTTGCCAGTCGTCATCCGCGATATCGCCGCGCTCTCCCAGCGCCAACGCCATCAGCACGCCGCCATATCTCGCCGACGGATCGAGGGCAGCCCGAAAATCGTCTCGCAATCGCTCACGCCATGCCGCGAATCCATACCCCGGCAACGGCCCCGCATGCAGGCGACGTGAGCGAACCGCGTTCGTTTGTCCACCTCTGCCAAACGACGTCCGTACGTATCCCGATGCCCGAATGCCCCGAACCAGCGCCAGCAATTCCGCATCGAAGCCGTGCCAGTTGGCGAAGCCACGCGGTGCCTTGAGACGAACCGGCATTCGCCATCGCTCACCTGCGCGAGGCAGTTGCGTCCCGGCCACCGCCGCAGCACCCTCCGATGCGTCGCCTGCACCGAGGTCAGCGACGCCGCGTCCCCCGAGCTCCTCGCCCTTCCAGCGTTTGCCGCCTTTCCCACCGAAGGCCGAACGCATTGGCAAAACCAACTCGATGCGCTTCGGCACATGCACCGCACCACATGCCAAGTCACCCCCGCCGGTGAGTCGTCTCGGCGCAAGCGATGCCCCTGCGCCTCCGCCATCGCCGATGCCTTTGCCATTCCCACACACCGACGGTGCGCCACATGTATCGCATCCGCCGATGCGTTCATCGCCCCGCGCCAGGGCGTGTGCGCGTTCGACGTCGAACACGAACCGCACGCCATCGCCCGTGGTAATGGGCAGCCCCGCCACCACGCCGGTCACCAGCACGTCCTGACCCTCAAGTGCAGCGGGCAAGCTGTCCCCCAGCCGCACTTCCGCCCGGTAGGCTGCCCACGCATATCCGCCAACGCCTGCACTCAACGCGAACGCCGCCACCGCCAGCCATCGCGGCCAGCCGTGGTTCACAGACGCTGCGCCACCGGCCTGACGGTCATCGACACCACGACCGGCCAGTGCTGCCTTGCCTCCAGGACGGCATCGCCCGCTCGTCGCCCCCCACGGCTGTGCATATGACCGAGTGCCTCCTGCCACCCAAATCACGCGCAGCGCACCCGCAACGAATACACACGCGGCAATGCCGACCGCTATCGCAAACCCTTGCCCCGTGGGCAGCGCCGAGGCTTGTTGCAGCCACCAGACGCCCGCCACCCAGGCGAGCAGCACCATTCTCATGACGTCACCACGTCATGTTTCGACAGTCGCGCGACGCCCGGGCGTCAGCGCGATTGCCCGGAAGTGTCGGGGGAAATCAGAGAGAGGTTTGTGGCGGGACCGTCACCCGGCCCCATCGCCATGGCACCGGACAAGCGCGGCAGCACGCGCCAGGCGTTGGCACACGTCGCCTGAGAAAGCACCTCAGGTGCGACGCCGCGCAGCGCCGCCAACACCTGCGCAATGCGTGGCAACTCCACGGGACTATTGCGTTGTTTGTAGCGCCATTCAGGCGCAATGTCGGGCGCATCCGTCTCCAGCACGATGGATTCCAGCGGCATGTCCACGGCCAGACGACGAATTTGCAAAGCGCGATCAAATGTCATTTGCCCGCCGAACCCGAGACAAAAGCCGCGCTCGACGAACATGTCCGCCTGCTGCCGACTGCCATTGAATGCGTGGGCGATGCCGCCTCGCGGCTTAAAGATCCGAAGCTGTTTGAGCAAGGCATCCTGGGAGCGACGCACATGAAGAATGACCGGCAGATCGAAATCGCGTGCGATCTTCAGTTGCTCGACGTAGAAGAACTGCTGACGCTCGGGGTCGAGCGTCCTGACGAAGAAATCCAGCCCGATCTCGCCAATGCCGACGAAGCGCGGATCCCCCATGGCAAGCTCGACCGCCCGACGCAGCGTCGCGATATCCTCCTCACGCGCACGTGGCGTGTAGAGCGGATGAATGCCCAACGCATACGCGCCGCCCGGCACTGCGCGAGCGGCAGCACGGGCCGCGTCGAACGTCGCACATTCGACCGCCGGCACGACAAGGCCGACCACCCCCGCAGCGACGGCGTCGGTAATCACAGTGGTGCGGTCGGCGTCAAACTCGGCCGCATCGAGATGGCAATGGGTATCGATCCACATGGTCAGGTGTCCTTACGCGTCAATTCTACGGGGCGACGACAAGGCTCGCACGTCGTCGTTGTCGTGACCATCGGACAACACCGCATCATGGTCTAGGACGTTGCCGAAAAACGCGTTCGCACGCCGTCCCGAAAATGCAAAACGCCGGGGAAATCCCCGGCGCTTCTCTGTCCGCCATGACGAGCGACAACTCGCCTTGCACAACCTTACGCGGACTCCAGAACCCCTTCGCGAAGACGCAAGGCCCGATCGCAACGACGCGCCAGATCGATATCGTGCGTGACGATCACGAAGCTGGTCTTGAGCGTCTCGGACAACTCCAGCATGAGTTCGAACACGGTCTCGGCAGTATGTCCGTCGAGGTTACCGGTCGGCTCGTCAGCCAGCACGCATGCGGGTTGCGTGACCAGCGCCCGCGCCATCGCGACTCGCTGACGCTCACCGCCCGACAGCTCCGACGGACGATGCTTCATCCGTGACCCCAGACCGACCCGCTCCAGCATCACCTGTGCCGCTGCGCGTGCCTGCTCGGTCGGCAGACGGCGGATACGCAGCGGCATGGCCACGTTATCCAGCGCGGAGAACTCGGCCAGCAGATGGTGAAACTGATAGACGAAGCCGAGCGACTGATTACGCTGCGCCGTCTTGTCGCGCTCGCGCAGCGACGAAAACGGCTTGCCGAGCAACGACACCTCGCCGCGCGATGGATCGTCGAGCCCGCCCAGCACATGAAGCAAAGTGCTCTTGCCGGAACCCGACGCGCCGACGATCGCCACCTTCTCGCCCGGCGCAACGTCAAGACTCGCCCCGTTGAGCACGGTCACATTCAACTGACCTTGCTTGAACGTCTTGTGCAGATCGCGAGCCCGCAACACAGGACCGTCGTAAGCCAGATTCGGCACCGGGGCCATCGATTGATTCGCATTACTCATAGCGCAGGGCCTCCGCCGGTTTGACGCGCGAGGCACGCCAGCTCGGATAGATCGTCGCAAGCGCCGAGAGGATGAAGGAGATCACCCCGATGCGGATCACGTCGGACGATTGCAGATCCGAGGGCAATTCGGAAATGAAGTAGATGTCTTGCGGCAGGAAGTGGATCCCCAGCAAATGCTCGATGAACGGAACAATCGTTCCGATATTCACCGAAATCAGACAACCAAGGCCGACACCGAGCAACGCCCCGGCAAAGCCGATCGTCACCCCCTGCACGATGAAGATCTTCATGATCGAGCCGGGCTGCGCACCCAGCGTTCGCAGAATGGCAATGTCCGCATACTTGTCGGTCACCGTCATCACCAGCGAGGACACCAGGTTGAACGCAGCCACCGCGATGATGAGCGTCAGGATGATGAACATCATGCGCTTTTCGGTCTGCACCGCCACGAACCAGTTCTTGTTCTGCTGAGTCCAGTCGCGCACCCACATGTTGCCGGAGAGCGTCTTGGCCAGTTCGCGCGCCACGAGCGGCGCCTGCTCCATGTCCCGAATTTTCAGACGCACGCCCGTCGGGCCGTCGAGTCTGAATAGCGTTTGCGCGTCATGCAGGTCGATCAACGCGAGCGAACTGTCATATTCGTAATGCCCCGCCGTGAAGATCGCGACCACCGTGAACTGCTTCACGCGCGGCAACACGCCTGCGGGCGTGATCGTCCCCTGAGGAGCCACGAGCGTGATCTTGTCGCCGATGCTCACGCTTAGCGCCCGCGCCAGCTCGCGTCCGAGCACGATGCCGAAGCTGCCCGGCGTCAGGTTATTCAGGGTGCCATCCGTAATTTGCTTACCGAGGTCGGAGACCTTCGCTTCCTCGCTCGGGACGATGCCGCGCAGCACCACGCCGCGCACGTTGTCGTCTCGCGTAAGCATGGCTTGCTCGCCCACGTAAGGCGCAGCCGCAATGACGTTCTTGTTTTGCAGCGCTTCGGCGGCGGTGCGCTGCCAGTCCGGCAGATTGCCGTCGACCGCGAAGACTTCGATGTGCGCCAGCACGGAGAGCATGCGGTCCCGAACTTCCTTCTGAAAGCCGTTCATCACCGAGAGCACCACAATGAGCGCCGCCACGCCCAGCGCAATGCCGGCCATGGAGATGAAAGAGATGAAGGAAATGAAACCGTTGCCGGATGATCGCTTGCCGGTGCGCGTGTAGCGCCAGCCGATCTGCCATTCGTATGGGAATTTCAAACGGATTCCTGATTCTTGATAAGGATCGATCGGAGCGTACCGGCGCCGGTTTGCAACCGCGCGGGCCCAGTACCCAAACTCCGCCCCCGGCCCCTGCCCGGCGCGGTGAATGGTACGTTCCGTACCTGACGTCAGGGTCACCCAACTGCCAGCGCGAAGTTTGCCATACAATTCGCCTCGACATGGATACACCTGCCCTGCACTTTCTCTTGCCGTTCGCGCTCCCCGCGTCGGCCCATTTGCCCGCACTGCTGGCCGAATTGGAGTTGCCCGCGCTCGAAAAGTTGCTCGCGCGCGGCGTTCAGTCGGCGCAGGACGTGCCGGAAGACCCGTTTGTCCCCACGCTGCCGCACGAACGCTGGCTCGCCGACGCTTTCGGGCTGCCCGGCGGCCCTGCGCGCGCGCCGCTCGCGCCGTTCATGTTGTTTGACGACAGCGGCGCGCTCGACACCCGGTTCTGGTACTGCGCACAACCCGCTCACATTCACATCGCCACCGACCATCTCGTGCTGACGGACCCGGCCGAACTGGCATTGAGCGCGGAGGAATCTGCCGCCCTTTTCGCGACGGCGCACGGGCTGTTTGCCGAAGAAGGCGGCGATTTGATCGCGCCGCGCCCCGACCGGTGGTATCTGAGCGCCCCCGCGCTGGGCGACCTTCTCACGGCGTCGCCTGCGCGCGCCGCCGGGCGCAACGTCGACATCTGGCTGCCTCAGGGCAAGGCCGAACTGACGTGGCGCAAATGGCAAAACGAAGTGCAGATGGCCTGGTACGACCACCCGGCCAATCAGGCGCGCGAAGCGCGCGGCTTGCCGCCCGTGAACGCGATCTGGCTGTTCGGCGGCGGTCAGCGCATTGCCGCGCCCCGCATGAATCGTCCGTGCGTCACGGTCCTGGCCGACGCCCCCGCCACGCGCGGATTGGCGAATCATATGCAGATCGCACTGCACCCAACGTCGGCGGGTATCGATGCTGCCGACGGCCGCACGCTGGTGCAAATCGACACACTGACATCGTATTTTCTGGTGGAAGACTGGGCACGCTGGCGCGACGCCCTCGTCGAGCTCGACCGTCGCTGGCTGGCACCGGCGTTGGAGCGTCTGCAAAAAGGGCAAGCGCGTGAAGTCGCGCTCACGCTGTGTGGCGACAGCCATTGCGTGACCCTTCGCGCCCGTAGCGGCGACCTTCGCAAGTTCTGGCGTCGCCAGGGGCTCACGGCACGCATGGTGCCGCTGGCCCGGCTAGGCGAGGAAGTGGCATGACCGATATCGTCACCCGACGCGTCGACGAGACGACCGCCGACACCCTCTCGCGTGACGGCGTCCACCCCGTGCTGGCCCGTCTGTTCGCCGCGCGCGGCGTCCTCGAGAGCACCGAGACCGAAACCGCCCTCGCTCGCCTGATTCCGCCGACGCAGCTCAAGGGAGCGCAAGAGGCCGCCGTATTCCTCGCAGACGCCATCGCCGCGGGCAAACGCATGCTCGTCGTGGCCGACTATGACTGCGATGGGGCGACGGCTTGCGCCGTGGCCGTACGCGGGCTGCGCATGTTTGGCGCGAACGTCGAGTATCTGGTGCCGAACCGCTTCGAATATGGTTACGGACTCACACCGGAAATCGTGACGCTCGCCGCACGCGGCAAACAAGGTCCGCCGGATGTCCTGATTACCGTCGACAACGGCATCGCCAGCCTCGATGGCGTGGCTGCTGCGCAATTGCTTGGCATTGAAGTCGTGGTCACCGACCACCACTTGCCGGGTAGCGAACTGCCCAACGCGCGTTGCATCGTCAATCCGAATCAGCCGGGCTGTGAGTTCCCCAGCAAGAATTTGGCAGGGGTCGGCGTGATGTTTTACGTGCTGCTGGCGTTGCGCGCCGAATTGCGTGGACGTGGCGCTTTCGACGCACGCGAACAACCGCGGCTCGATACGTTACTGGACCTCGTCGCGCTGGGCACCGTGGCCGACGTGGTCAAGCTCGACGCCAACAATCGCATTCTGGTGGCACAGGGCCTGTCGCGTATGCGCGCAGGACGGATGCACCCCGGCATCAACGCCCTCTTTCGCGCCGCCGCCCGCAACGCACGGCAGGCCGGGAGTTTCGATCTCGGCTTCGGTCTGGGCCCGCGCCTGAACGCCGCCGGACGCCTCGCGGATATGTCGCTCGGCATCGAATGCCTGCTGACGGACGACGACGCCCGCGCCTGGACGCTCGCGCAGGAACTCGACGCGATGAATCGCGAGCGTCGCGAAATCGAAGCGGGCATGCAGCAGGAAGCGCTGGCCGACCTGGCGCGTTTCGATCCACGTGCCGCGACCACGCTTTGCGCGTTTAACGAAACGTGGCATCAAGGCGTGATCGGTATCGTGGCGGCCCGCCTCAAAGAGAGGTTCTACCGCCCGACCATCGTGTTCGCACCGGGGGACGACGGTCAGATCAAAGGATCCGGACGCTCGATCCCCGGCTTCCATTTGCGCGACGCGCTCGACCTCGTCACCAAACGCGAACCCGGCCTGATCGGCAAGTTCGGTGGCCACGCGATGGCGGCCGGTCTCACGATCGCTGCCGACGCGCTGCCGCGTTTTCAGGCCGCGTTCGAAGCCGTCGGACAGGAATGGCTCGACGAGAAGACGCTCTCCCGCGTGATCGAAACCGACGGCGACATCGGTGACGATTGCTTCGTCCCACCCTTCGTCGCCATGCTCGACGCCCAAGTCTGGGGACAGGGCTTTCCGCCCCCCGTGTTCTCCGGCGAGTTCGACGTGCTCTCGCAAGCCATCCTGAAAGACAAGCACCTGAAGCTGCAACTCGGACGGGGCCGCATGCGCTTCAACGCGATCTGGTTCAATCACGCCGACACGTTGCCAAGCCGCGCGCAATTCGCGTATCGCTTAGCTGCGGACACGTTTAATGGCGTATCGCGTGTGCAAATGATCATCGAGCACGCTCAGGGCTGAACACGTGCTTCACCGAGACGTGTTTCGGGCTGCGCCTCTGCAACGTATTCACGCATCACGCGCAGGAACGCTTCGCGTGCCGGATGGACCTCGACGCCCCGATGACGAACGAAGAAGTTCGGCACCGAGGCGAGGTCTTCCATCGCGTGCCCGACAATGTTCGCTTCCTGACGGTAACGCAGGTAAATCCCCCGCGGCACCAGCGAATAGCCGACCCCCGCACCGACACACGCCACGATGGTTGCGTAGCTGCCATAGCTGAGAATGCGCCCCGGCGTGACCGCATTTGCGGCGAGCCACTGCTCCATCGTGCCTCGATACGGACAGCCCGGCGGCCACATGAGCAATGTCGCCCCCGAGAGATCGGCCGCTTCATGGACCCGCCCGGCGCGCGCTGGCGCCACCAGCACGATCGGCTCCCGGTAGATCTCGTCGGCCACGACCGACGTCTGCGCCTGTGCCTCCAGACACGCGGTGCCCGCGATCAGCGCGGCGTCGACCCGGCCGTGCTGAATTTCGTCGAGCAGATTCAGCGACGTATCCGTCACCAGATTCAGACGCACTTTCGGATAGGCCGCGTGGAACCTTGCGAGCACAGCCGGCAGTCGCGAGGTCGCGGACGATTCGATCGCGCCCAGCGAGAAGTCGCCGGACGGCTCGTTTGCCGGATTGAGCGCAGCGCTTGCCTCGCGCGACAACGCCAGAATGCGGTCGGCATAACCGAGCAGCGTGCGGCCGCTGGGCGTGAGTTGCAGACGGCGTCCCTGACGATGGAAGAGCTTCACGCCCACCGTGTGTTCGAGCGAGCGGATGCGCGCCGTCACGTTCGACTGAACGCAATGCAACGCCTCGGCGGCCCCCAGCACGCTGCCTTCGTCGACGATGGCCTTGAAGGTCTGAAGTTGCAGAAAGTCCATGACGATGCTCCGGGGGCGGCCAGCAGGAATTGAGGAATTGAGGAATTGAGGAATCGACGAATCGAGGCGCCGCGAAACAACGAAGGCAAATCGCCGGAATCCATTGGGGAGCGGCGGCTGCACCTGTCTGTCCGGGACAATACCGGGAGAATGTCGGGCGATTCGAATGTTAAGCGACGAATGACGTCACTTCAATAATAGTGAACAAAATCAGCTAAACAATTCACTTTTTCAGCGCATGGGAAAGGAATAAGCTTCGGGTTATCCCTAATGCGACGTCAGCCATGACATCCCGTCTCCGGCCTGCACGCCGCGCCCTGTGAAGGAAATCACATCATGTATCGCCCTCTGTCCGCCGCTGCCGATCTGAACGCCACCGTGAACGCCACCGCGCCGGTCGTTGCTGCGCCGGTCACACCGCTCGGCCTGTTCTTCCGCGCCGTCGATCAATGGCGTCTGCACTACGAGCAACAACGCCAGGTCGAAGTGCTCGCCACGTTCGACGATACGTCGCTCGCGGATGCCGGCTACGCGCGCGATGCGTTCGGTCTGCGCCACACATCGCGCTAAGCCACTGTCCGAAAGTCGTTGAAAGCCCCCGAAAAATGGGGGAAACGAGGGCTTCGCTGCGTTATAATTCCGGTTTTCCCGAATTTGCAAACGCCCTAGCTCATGGAAGCCGAACGCCTCAACGCCCTCGAATCCCTGCTCGCCGACCTGCGCACCCGCGTTGGCGAGCTCAGGGGGTATCTTTGACTTCGATGTCAAGCAAGCTCGCCTGACGGAAGTCAACAAGGAACTCGAAGATCCCAACATCTGGAACGATTCCAAACGCGCCCAGGCACTGGGCAAGGAAAAGAAGGCGCTCGACAGCGTGGTCACCAACCTGACCGAGCTCGACACCGGCCTTTCCGACACGCAGGAATTGTTCGACATGGCCCGCGACGAGGGCGATGAAGACTCGCTCCTGGCGCTCGAAAGCGACACGCAGGGTCTCGCCGCGCGCGTGGGTGACATGGAGTTCCGCCGGATGTTCAACAACCCGGCCGATCCGAACAACTGCTTCATCGACATCCAGGCCGGCGCCGGCGGCACCGAAGCCAACGACTGGGCCGGCATGCTGCTGCGCCAATACCTCCGCTACTGCGAACGCAAGGGCTTCAAGGCCGAAGTGCTCGAAGTGTCGGACGGTGACGTCGCCGGCATCAAGAGCGCCTCGCTCAAGGTCACGGGCGACTACGCCTACGGCTATCTGCGTACCGAGACCGGCGTTCACCGTCTGGTGCGCAAATCGCCGTTCGACTCGTCGGGCGGCCGTCACACCTCGTTTGCCAGCCTGTTCGTCTATCCGGAAGTGGATGACTCGATCGAAATCGACATCAATCCGGCCGACGTGCGTACCGACACCTATCGCGCGTCGGGCGCGGGTGGCCAGCACATCAACAAGACCGACTCCGCCGTGCGTCTGACGCACCTTCCGACGGGTATCGTCGTCGCCTGCCAGAACGACCGTTCGCAGCACCGAAACCGCGCCGAAGCGTGGGACATGCTCCGCTCGCGTCTGTTCGAACACGAGATGCGCAAGCGCCGTGCCGAGCAGGACAAGCTCGAATCGAGCAAGACCGACGTGGGTTGGGGTCACCAGATTCGCTCGTACGTGCTCGACCAGTCGCGTGTGAAGGATTTGCGTACCAGTGTGGAAACCGGCAACACCGGCAAGGTGCTCGACGGCGACCTGGACGACTTCATCTCGGCGAGCCTCAAGCAGGGAGTGTAAGGAATGGCGTTTGTCCGCACGCTAGCCGTGTGGGTGGTGAGTGCGCTGTGTCTTCAGCGCGCCGCCGTGGCTGCCCCGGCGAGTACGCCGGGTGCACCGGGTGCGAATCCCGAGACGGGACCGTATCTGCATGAACTGCTCAAGCGCCCGGATTTCTCGGGCGCTTATGCACGCATCGTTGCACCGCGCAATGTGCCCGCGTGGGTGCGTCAGGGGGGAACCTCGACGCCGTCGCAACGGGTGAGCGTCGCCGGCAAGCCCTGGTTGCTGGTGCAGAGCTGCAAGCCGCACGACTGCCCTAGCGAGTACGTCCACATTTTGTACGAGCCGCGCTCGCAGTCGATCGCGGCGCTGTTTGTGCGGGACCCGAGCGCTGCGGCCAATGCCAGCCCGCATCAGGATCGCACCGAATTGATCTGGCTGGGCGCGCCCGATGGCTCGCTCAAGAATGCGCTGCTCCACACGCTGCGTTTTACCGAATAACTTCATCGCTCGCATCATGACCGATCAAAACACTCCGGCCGACTCGGCCAATCAGGCCAACGACCTGCCGCAGGACGACAACAAGCTCATCGCCGAGCGTCGCGAGAAGCTGACGGCGATCCGCGCGGGCGGCGTTGCGTTTCCGAACGACTTCCGTCCCGAACAGCACGCCGGCGATCTCCAAACCCGCTATCAGGGCGTGGAGAACGAAGCGCTCGAAGCCGAGCCCATCGCGGTGTCGGTGGCCGGTCGCATGATGCTCAAGCGCGTGATGGGCAAAGCCGCTTTCGCTACCGTGCAGGACGGCAGCGGTCAGATCCAGTTCTTCATCGGGCGCGACGACGTCGGTGCCGATTCGATGACCGCCTTCAAGGGCTGGGACATCGGCGACATCATCGCGGCAACCGGTACGTTGTTCCGCACCCGCACCGGCGAACTGTCGGTCAAGGTCAAGGAACTGCGACTGCTCGCCAAGGCACTGCGTCCCCTGCCGGACAAGTTCCACGGTCTGGCCGATCAGGAAACGAAGTACCGTCAACGCTACGTCGATCTGATCACGTCGCCGGAGACGCGCAACACCTTCCGCGCCCGCGCGAAGGCTATCGCATCGATTCGTCAGTACATGACGAGCGCCGATTTCATGGAAGTCGAAACGCCGATGCTGCACCCGATCCCGGGTGGTGCGGCGGCCAAGCCCTTCATCACGCATCACAACGCGCTCGACATGCAAATGTATCTGCGTATCGCGCCTGAGCTGTATCTGAAGCGCCTGATCGTCGGCGGCTTCGAGCGTGTGTTCGAAATCAACCGTAACTTCCGTAATGAAGGCGTGTCGCCGCGCCACAATCCGGAATTCACGATGATGGAGTTCTACGCAGCCTATACGGATTACCGTTGGCTGATGGACTTCACCGAAGCGCTGATCCGTCGGGCTGCGATCGACGCACGCGGCACCGCGACCATCGAATATCAGGGCCGCGAACTCGACCTGTCGAAGCCGTTCCATCGCCTGACGATCGTCGAAGCGATCCGCAAGTACGCACCGGAGTACACCGATGCACAACTCGCCGATATCGATTTCGTGCGCGGCGCGCTGGGCAAGTACGGCGTGAAGGTCGACGCGCCGCAGTTCAAGAACGCAGGCCTCGGCGCGCTGCAACTCGCGCTGTTGGAAGAGACCGCCGAGAGCCAGTTGTGGGAACCGACGTTCATCGTCGATTACCCGGTGGAAGTCTCGCCGCTGGCGCGCGCCTCGGACACGCTGCCGGGCATTACCGAGCGCTTCGAACTGTTCATCACGGGCCGCGAAATCGCCAACGGTTTCTCGGAGTTGAACGACCCGGAAGATCAGGCTGCGCGCTTCCGTGCGCAGGTCGAGCAGAAGGACGCCGGCGACGAGGAAGCCATGTACTACGACGCCGACTACATTCGTGCACTCGAGTACGGCATGCCCCCGACGGGCGGCTGCGGCATCGGCATCGATCGTCTGATCATGTTGCTCACCGACAGCCCGAACATTCGCGACGTGCTGCTGTTCCCGCACCTGCGCCGCGAAGACTGATCGGAGGATGGATCGCGTTGACGCGGCATGACGTGTCAACGCTCATCTCATACCGCCCGGCAACGCAAAAGCCGCAGCCCTTTCGGGTTGCGGCTTTTTTTCATCGCCACAGGTAATTTAAGCGTTGCGAGATCCACGACTGTCCCCTGTCTTCGCCCGCCGCCGCCTGCAATTCAGGTGTGGTCCCCTCCACTTGCGCAGGCACCGCTATCGTCGATGTGTTCGTCACCGCTTCTGTGCAAGCTTCACGACGACGTGTGAGCGCATCCTCCCCTTCCCGGCCCACCACCGACTTCCGCCAGTCGGTCCCTGCACATGCGACGAGAACGTCGTTGATCTCGATCACCGAAACGGTTGCCGCTTCGCCCGCCTCCCCCATTCGCTCCACCGATCGAGTTACGTTCCCAAGACAATCGACAAGCCCGCCCGCATGCATGTGAAACGCTACGATGCGCGCGCAGATAGTATCCGCAATGTCCCCCTCTTTGCGGGTGGCAAGATGCGGAAGAATGGCGCGGCCAACTGCACAAAATAGCGCCGTATTCGGATCGGCTGCCCACATGGCTTCGTCGATCACCGGTATCACCGCGCGCCACGACGGGGCCAATGCACGCCAGCCGAGGTCGTACTCGAGCGCCGCCATCGTTCCCGGCTCGAAGCCCGGTTCACGGATATACACCGACGGTAGCGATAACGCCTCGACGGTAGCGAATTCACTGACGTCCACGTTTGGCGCTGCCGCCACAGGGGTGTCCGAGACCGCTGCGGCGTTCGCCTCCAAAGGTGGATGAATTTCGCGCCCCGGCTCTGACGCGCCTACACCGAGGCATGCCATACGCTGACTAATCTCCGAGGGCACGTCGCCCGCGCGAACGTTGGCAGGACATCCGTCTGCGGCACGCGTCGCGTCGAGCATCTCCATCCAGAGCACGCCAGCCCGGTGCCCTTTCAGAAACGCCACGCGGTCCGGTTCGGTATTCAAACGCATGATGGTGCGCCCGTCGATGTGCACCTCTACAGGCGCATCACGCGGCAGCAGCGCCCGACACGACGCGCGCGACACCGGTTCGGCGACGGCACGCAGAATCCGAGCGCTGTCGAGATCGGACGCCATGGTCATGTTCGGTGGGCGGTCGGAAGCTATCGGCGACAGTGCAGGAAGTCCGCCGCCGATTGAATTGAGAGAGGGAGCGGCATAGGCGCTTGCAGCGTGGCCCGGTATCGATGGCAAAGCTGGCATACGTAGTCTCCAATGACGGCAGCGAAATGTGCCGTCAATGAGTCTAGGTAGGCATCGATGTCACGTTTTCGGGTCGCGAGCAGCAGCTATGTGAAACGAGTCAATACAAAAGTCCGGTTTTAGAAAGCCGGACTTCCTCGATAAGCGGACGGCCAGTCGCCATCGAGACGCAACCAGCTACGCGAGATGGGGAGCACCGCACCGTTCGATGCACCCTCGACCAATTGACGCAGCGCCAGCGACGAAAGCGTCTTCGCGTCGGTGGGAAACGCCACGACGAAGGTTCGGTTCACGGCGATGGCCGCAAATTCCGTCGTCGCAAAATGCTCGACCATCGACTGGTAAAGATTGCCCAGCACGAGTGCACCGGCGGGGGCCATCCAGTTGCCTCGCGAGCCGCCGATCATCGTGCCGTCGTCCAGACGCGCAATACCGAACTCGAAGTGACGCGCCGTCCAGGCCCGCGAGAGATTCGCGGCGGCCTGCGCGAATACCGCTTCAAAGGTCAGGTCGGCCGTCTGCAGATCGTTGCCGTGCAGGCGTCGAAGTCCCGTGGGGCTATCGAGGACAAGCGTGACGAACACGTCGTCGGAAAATGGCTCGGTCACCTCCCCCTCGGGATCGTGCGCGTCAACCCACGCACGTTGCACGACGTACGGATAGATATGCGGATGGCTAGCCGCATCGAGCGGCGTATCAAGAGCGGGTAGCGTATCGATCATGACGGTGGGACAGGTCGATGGGAATGACGTTCACAGACAATGCGCGCCATTATGCGCGCGTCACGTCGGGCGCGGATGCGTCCATCGGCGCGCGCGCATCACGATCAGTATCATTAGCGTCGGCAGTACCCACACCCCCCACTGCCCCATCGGCGTCCACAGCACAGCGAGATACGCTTGCAGCGGCAACACCCAGGCAACCGCCAGCAGCAAGTCATCCAGCCGTTTCCATGGTCCGCGCGACACATCGGTTTGATGCGAACCCAGCCGTGCCTGATCTATCGGCACGGCAAGGCATAGCAAAGGCACGATCAACCACGCCAGCTCGTAGTAGAGCAAGTACGGTTGGACGAGAAGCGTAGCGACCATGGCGGCAGCCACGCGCAGCGGCAACGGCGCCTGTCTCACCCACAACCACGCCGTAAAGAGCACCGACGGTATCGCTACGAGCCCGTACACCACGTACGCCGCAGGCAGCGTCGCGCCCTGCAACCGCGCCATCGCAAACACCGTAGGCATCGCGTGCCAGATATCTCCCGCGCCCTGCTGGACGATGTCTGCGTTGAACGTTGCCACCGCCGCAAAAAACGCCTGCCACAATGGCCATCCGCCCCACAGCAGCGTGAGGGCGCAACAAGCGCCCCCTGCAAGCACCATCGCCCCTAGCGCTTGCCATTGTCTGCCGCATAGCCACCACAGGGGCAACAGCAGCGCGAACTGCGGCTTGATGACGAGCAAACCCGCGCACACCCCCGCCAGCAGCGGGCGCACACTCGCCTGAGTCAGTGCGACGGTCATCAGCAACAACGTCACGATGGAGTTCTGACCGACAAGCACGGCCACCCAAAGGCCGGGAAAGGCCATCACCACGCGCCACGGCCAACCGGCCCATCGTCGCCATTGCATCACCGCCAACGCAAACAACGCGACGCTCACGGCGACGTATATCGCGTACGTCCACGAATAAGGCAACCACGAGAGCGGCTGGATCAGCCATTGGAATGTCGGTGGATAGAGCCAATGCCCGAGTTCGGTGTAGGCAGGAAAGAACTGGAGCTGTGCGGCGTCGAGCGTGTCCGGGTGAAATGCCGACATCGGACCGAGATGCGTCGTCATCCAGGACACCGTCCAGTAGATACGCAGATCGTGGCCGAGCGGTGGCATGCCGTTCTCGCCGCTGCCGTCGCTCGTCAACCAACTCGCGGCCCACGCACCCAGTGCAAGCCACTGAACGAGCATGACGACGACGGCTGCGACGACGACCCCGCGTGAGAATGTGATGGCCCCCGAAGCCTTGCCTGGCTGCCGAAGTGGCCCACTTGACGTCACCGTCTGTCGATTCACGTCTTGCCTCCCCCACGGCTTGTTTCTTTTGTTAATTGCGCCCCGTCCGACTTGGGGAACGCTCGCTGTCACCGATGAACAATGTTTATATTTTTCAATAACTTAGAAAAACATCAGGATCGATCGGCACAGGTCGCAGCGATGCACATCTTACATCGCGTTACAAAATGAAACGGATGCCGCGCTTGCCGTGACGGAAACTTTTCTCATGCGAAATCGCCCGTGCACGCCAGCACGCAGAAGGGGATTCGCACTTACCGCACGATGGAGAAAAGAACATGGATAACGATGTGCAACCGCGCCGCATGCATCCCCTGGTCGCTGCCGCTGCTGGCAGCGTCGTCGTAGTCAGTCTGCTGGGCGTCGCCGCCATTACCGGCGTGCTGCCCGTGGCCAAGAGTACGGATGGCCCCGCGCCGTCGGGCAACAGTTCGCAATATGCGCTGACGTCGCCGCAACCGCCGTCGCTCTCGGCACAATCGCAATCGCAACCCTCCGCGACGACCGCCCCGCAGCAAGCGCAATATGCGACGCAGCAACAAGCGGCAGGGCGCGCCCCGGCTCCGCAGCCCTCGTATGCGCAACAAACGGCAGCACCGGCACAACCGACGCAACAGCAAGCCGCAGCTTGCTCTACGTGCGGTACGGTGCAATCGGTGCAGCCGATCCGTACGGAAGGTCATGCCTCGGGCTTGGGTGCCGTGGGGGGCGCCGTTGCTGGCGGTCTGCTCGGCAATCAGTTCGGCGCAGGTAACGGCCGTACGGCAATGACGGTGGTCGGCGCGCTCGGCGGGGGTCTGGCCGGTAACGAAGTCGAAAAGCGCGTGCGCTCCGACACCGTGTATCGCGTCTACGTCCGCATGGATACTGGCAAGACGCGCTACTGGACCTATCAGTCCGAACCGGGTGTTCAACCGGGTGACCGCGTGCGCCTGGAAAACAACGGACTCGTTCGCGCAAGCTGAGGCGTCGGCGGCCTGTCACCGCCAGCACGAGCATTCGTCTCCCAGAAACACAAAAGCCGCTCTCCCGAGCGGCTTTTGTTTTGAGATGCGATGACTTACAGCGCATCCTTTCGTCTCTCACGACATCCCGACTTAGTCGGCTTCGTCGATCCATGCCAGTTGAATGGCTTCCAGGATCTTCTCGCCGGAACGATCCGGGGCATCGTCGAAACCATCGAGCGCGATCACCCACTTGTGCAGGTCGGTGAACCGCACATATTGCGGGTCGACGTCGGGATGCGCCTCAGTCAACGCAATCGCGATTTCCAGGCTGTCGGTCCATTTCATGGGGAAGCTCCTTTGTTGTCTCGTCACTGCACGAGGCCAAACGGCGTCGATCAGTGATTTTCCTTGGCGTGGTTGA
This sequence comes from Pandoraea oxalativorans, assembly GCF_000972785.3. NCBI lineage: Bacteria > Pseudomonadati > Pseudomonadota > Betaproteobacteria > Burkholderiales > Burkholderiaceae > Pandoraea > Pandoraea oxalativorans. The sequence goes on along the minus strand of NZ_CP011253.3, from coordinate 1,912,843 downwards.
TCGTGTACTTTGGAATCTCGACCACCAGATCGGTGTCGTCGGGCATCAGCGTCTGGCACGACAGGCGCGACGTCGGCTCCAGACCCCAGGCCTTGTCGAGCAGATCTTCCTCTTCGTCTTCTGCGGCTTCCAGCGATTCGAAACCTTCGCGCACGATCACGTGACACGTCGTACAGGCGCACGACAGCTCGCAGGCATGCTCGATCTCGATGTGGTTATCGAGCAGCGCACGGCACACCGACGTGCCCGGCGCAACCTCCAGCACAGCGCCCTCCGGGCACAACTCGACGTGAGGCAATACAACGATTTGCGGCATGGCTTTGAATTCCGTGTGTGTCTTACAGTTTGTCGATATCCGCAACGCGTCGCCCGGCCAGCGCGGCACGGATACTCTTGTCCATGCGGCGTGCGGCGAACTCGTCGGTGGCGTGCGAAAGCGTTTCGGTGGCCGTCTTGATGGCGACCTGATCGTCGCCGCCAGCCTTCTGACGCAGATCGGCGAGTAGTCCGTCGATTTGCGTGCGCTCTTCGGCATTGAGCAGTTCCGGATCGGCCTGCAGCGCGCTATCGATGGCGACCAGCAGACGTTCGGCTTCCACCTGTTGTTCACGTAGCGCGCGGGCGCGCATGTCTTGTTCGGCCGAGCCGAAGCTGTCCTGCAACATGCGCGAGATGTCCTCGTCGGCCAGTCCGTAAGACGGCTTGACCTCGATGGACGCCGCCACGCCGGAGTGCATTTCCTGCGCGAACACGGACAACAACCCGTCGGCATCGACCTGATACGTGACACGAATGCGTGCCGCACCCGCCGTCATCGGCGGAATGCCGCGCAACTCGAAACGCGCCAGCGAACGGCAGTCGGACACCAGCTCACGCTCGCCTTGCAGCACGTGAATGGCCATGGCCGTCTGACCGTCCTTGAACGTCGTGAATTCTTGCGCGCGCGCCACCGGAATCGTGGCGTTACGCGGAATGATCTTCTCGACCAGACCGCCCATCGTCTCGACACCGAGCGAGAGCGGAATCACGTCGAGCAGCAGCCAGTCGTCGCCTTCGGCCTGATTGCCGGCCAGCAGATTCGCCTGCACGGCGGCCCCCAAGGCAACGACCTGATCCGGGTCAAGGTCGACCAGCGGTTCGCGATCGAAGAAGCTCGCGACAGCCGCCCGCACCTGCGGCATGCGCGTCGCGCCGCCCACCAGTACTACGCCCTTGACGTCTTCCGGTCCCATCCCGGCGTCTCGCAGCGCCTTGCGCATCGGGCCGATCGTGCGTTGCACGAGCGGTGCGCCCAGCGCGGTGAACTGCTCACGCGTGAGTTCCAACGAAAGGTTGCGATCCCCGGACAACGTCACGCTAAGGGGCGCTTGCTCGGCATCCGTGAGCGCCTCCTTCACGGTACGTGCGTGGTCCAGCAAACTGCGTACGTCTTCGGGCGTCAGCGACGCCGTTTCGATACCGGCGCTCTGCACCGCCCAGCGGTAGATGGCCAGGTCGAAGTCGTCGCCACCCAGCGCCGAATCGCCGCCCGCGGCGAGGACTTCGAACACGCCCTTCGTCAGACGAAGGATCGAGATGTCGAACGTACCACCGCCGAGGTCATAGACCGCGTAGAGTCCTTCGGCTGCGTTGTCCAAACCGTACGCAATCGCAGCTGCCGTCGGCTCGTTGAGCAGGCGCAGGACATTGAGACCGGCCAGACGCGCGGCGTCTTTGGTCGCTTGCCGCTGCGCATCGTCAAAGTACGCGGGCACCGTAATCACGGCACCGACGAGATCGTCGCCCAGGGTGTCTTCGGCGCGCTGACGCAGCGTCGCGAGAATCTCGGCGGACACTTCCACCGGGCTCTTCACGCCACCTGCCGTGTTCATCTGCACCATGCCCGGCGCGTCGACGAAATCGTAGGGGGCGTTGTCTGCGTGGGCGACGTCAGCGAGACCCCGGCCCATGAATCGCTTGACGGAGATAATGGTGTTGCGCGGATCGGTGGCGGCAGCCGTCTTGGCGTCGTACCCGATCTGCGTGCGGTGACCGCCCAGATAACGGACGACGGACGGCAGCAATACGCGCCCCTGATCGTCGGGGAGGACTTCGGCCACACCGCTGCGCACGGAGGCCACGAGCGAATGCGTCGTGCCCAGATCGATGCCCACGGCGAGTCGCCGCTGGTGCGGCGCGGGGGACATGCCGGGTTCGGAAATTTGCAGAAGGGCCATGACTTTGCAATGCGGGCGACGCGTGAGCGCGTCACCCTGTTCTCAAGCAGTTCTCAATGACATGTGACGGCGCCGCACCGGGCCATCACGCGTTTTCCAGCATTTCGATGCGCTGCGCGATATCTTCCTCGGCGCGCGCAATGAACATCAGTTGCCGCACGGCTTCCGCCGCAGGCTGCCAGGCCGCGCTGTCGAGCCAGTCGCCCAGCTTCGACAGCCGCACGCGACGGTCGTCGCGCAAGGACCTGGCAAGCGCGTCGAGCGCGCCAATATTGCGAGCCGCGACAGCGTCGTCGATCGCTTCGCGCCACTCCATCTGCTGCATCAGGAAGTCGGGGGCCATCGCGGTATTGTTCTCCGCGCCCACATCGATACCCTGCAACGTCAGCAAATAAGTCGCGCGCTGCAACGGATCACGCAGCGTACGGTACGCCGCATTCGCCTGTGCGGCCCATTGCATGGCCACGCGACGCTCTGCGTCGCTCGCACTTGCGAACCGGTCCGGATGCACGCGCGATTGCACCGCACGATAGGCTGCCTCCAGCGCTTCGGCATCGAGCGCGAAGCCCTGCGGCAGATCGAACAGCGTGAAATAGTTGTCAGTCAATGCACTCATCGCGCTCCGGGCTCGCATTCGGCCCGTAAAAAAAGCGGCTCGCGCCGCCTTGTTGCCTACGCTACTACGCCCCGCTTGCCAGACCGACCCAGCTTCATTCGTCGACTGGCTCGCCGCGCTCGCACTTGCGGCACGGCAACTCGCTGCCCAGCATCGCTTCGCGGCCTTCCGGGCTTTGCGTCCACGTCCGGATCTGCCACGGAGGCAGATGCCGGACATGTTGCCCATGCCCGCACGCGAGTCGCGCGACCCACTGGCCTTCGTCGTCGTGCCGAAACCCGATGATCTCGCGCAGCGGTGCAGCCTCAGACGCGGAACGACTCACCGCAGCCGCACTCGTCCTTGACGTTCGGATTGTTGAAGCGAAATCCTTCGTTCAGGCCTTCGCGCGCGAAGTCCAGCTCGGTGCCATCGATGTACGGCAGGCTCTTCGGATCGACGATCACCTTCACGCCGTGGCTTTCGAAGACTGTGTCTTCACCCGCCACGTCGTCGGCGTACTCCAGCTTGTAGGCCAGGCCCGAGCAGCCGGTCGTCTTCACGCCCAGCCGCAGGCCCACGCCCTTGCCGCGCCGCGTCAGATAACGCGTAACGTGCTGCGCGGCCTTCTCGGTCAATGTAACGGCCATCTTGCCTGATTCCTTATTCGTCGCGCTGCTTAGGCAGCCTGAGCGGCATCGGCCGACTGGCCGTGCTTCTGCTTGTAGTCGGCAACCGCCGCCTTGATGGCGTCTTCGGCCAGAATCGAGCAGTGAATCTTCACCGGCGGCAAAGCCAGTTCCTGCGCGATTTCGGTGTTCTTGATTTCGAGCGCCTGATCCAGCGTCTTGCCCTTGACCCACTCGGTCACCAGCGACGACGACGCAATTGCCGAGCCGCAACCGTAGGTCTTGAACTTGGCGTCTTCGATCACGCCGGCTTCGTTCACGCGGATCTGCAGCTTCATCACGTCGCCGCAGGCCGGTGCGCCGACCATGCCCGTACCAACGGCGTCGTCGCCCTTCTCGAACGAACCGACGTTACGCGGGTTTTCGTAGTGATCCAGAACTTCCTTGCTGTACGACATGGCTAACTCCTTGAATACTCAGTGTGCGGCCCATTGGATCGAATTCAGATCGACCCCGTCCTTGTACATTTCCCACAGCGGCGACAGATCGCGCAGCTTGCCGATCTTGCTCTTGAGCAGTTCGACCACATAGTCGACTTCCTGCTCGGTCGTGAAACGACCCACCGTGAAGCGAATCGAGCTGTGCGCCAGTTCGTCGTTGCGACCCAGCGCGCGAAGCACGTACGAAGGCTCGAGCGAGGCCGACGTGCACGCCGAACCCGACGACACCGCCACATCCTTGATCGCCATGATCAGCGACTCGCCTTCGACAAAATTGAAGCTGATGTTCAGGTTGTGCGGGACACGTTGTTCCATGTCGCCGTTCACATACACCTCTTCCATCTCCGTCAGGCCCTTGAGCAGACGATCGCGCAGCATACGCACGCGCTCGTTCTCGACGGCCATCTCTTCACGAGCCAGACGGAACGCCTCGCCCATGCCGACGATCTGGTGCGTAGCGAGCGTGCCCGAACGCATACCGCGCTCATGACCGCCACCGTGAATCTGTGCTTCGATACGCACGCGCGGCTTGCGACGCACGTACAACGCGCCGATACCCTTCGGGCCGTACGTCTTGTGCGCCGAGAACGACATCAGGTCGACCTTCAGTGCGGCCAGATCGATCGGCATCTTGCCGGTCGCTTGCGCAGCGTCAACGTGGAAAATGATGCCCTTCTCGCGGCAGATCTCGCCAAGCGTGGCGATGTCCTGAATCACGCCGATTTCGTTGTTCACGGCCATGATCGACACGAGAATCGTGTCCGGACGCAGCGCCGCCTTGAAGACTTCCAGATCCAGCAGGCCGTCGTCCTTGACGTCCAGATAGGTCACTTCGAAGCCTTCGCGCTCCAGCTCACGCATCGTGTCGAGCACAGCCTTGTGCTCGGTCTTCACGGTGATGAGGTGCTTGCCCTTGCCTTGATAGAAGTGTGCCGCGCCCTTGATGGCGAGGTTATTCGACTCGGTCGCGCCCGACGTCCACACGATTTCGCGCGGATCGGCATTCACCAGCTTGGCGACTTCCTCGCGAGCCTCTTCCACGGCCTTCTCCGCAGCCCACCCGAACGAGTGGCTGCGCGACGCCGGGTTGCCGAACTGCTCGCGCAGGAAAGGCAACATCTTGTCCACGACGCGCGGGTCAATCGGCGTCGTGGCGCTGTAATCCATGTAGATGGGGAGGTTGAGGGTGTCGTTTTTCATGGGGTGCTCCAGGATCGTGCCGTGGCGCCTGTTATGAACGGGCCATATCAAAGACCGAATTGGGGATACGCGTCGTCATCGTCTGGTTATTGTTGCCAGACTCGCGCGTGTCGCGCAGCACAGCCTGTTGGGCTTGCTTGCTGCGCTGCTGCTCGACGAGGTCACGCAGGGAAACGGAATCGAGATACTCAACCATCTTCTGGTTGAGCGTCGCCCACAGTTCATGCGTCATGCAGTGGCCGCGATGGCCGTCCTGGCCCTTCTCGCAATTGCCCTTGCTGCCGCACTGTGTGGCGTCGAGCGGTTCGTCGACCGCAATGATGATGTCGGCGACCGTCACCTCTTCTGCGCGGCGCGCAAGACTGTAACCACCGCCCGGACCACGCACGCTCTCCACGATTTCGTGGCGGCGAAGCTTTCCGAACAGTTGCTCCAGATAAGAGAGCGAAATTCGCTGACGCTGACTAATGCCCGCAAGCGTCACGGGACCCGCGTCCTGGCGCATGGCCAGGTCGATCATCGCCGTGACGGCGAAACGGCCTTTCGTGGTAAGTCTCATGATGATGCAGGGGATTAATCTCGACTATTTTCGTCAAGTATAAATTCCCTACGAATTTAGTCAAGTACTTCTGGCTCATTTTTTGCAGAAGTTCCCTCGTCCGCCTGTGAAAGTTCTTATTTTTCGGGACGGGCTTCCGACCGGGGCGAGCCTAGGGGAAACAGCAGCACCAGGGGATTGCGTAACACAGCGCGCCAGATGGCGCGGTGAATTTGCCGACGGTCTCCCAACCGCAGTGGACGCGATCGAAGCGCCATATGGAATGCTAACGCAAAACTGACACCGACGTTGAGCAGCCCCATGGCCGCCACACCGGCGAACGCCAGCCACAGCGCAGGGTCGTGAAGCACGGAACCACCCAACACGCCAATCGAAGTCGCGATCGCTCCGGTCGACAGGGTCACGTGACGGACCTCGAACGGCAAAGCAAATGCCGTCAGCACGGCCGGCACGAGTCCCAGCATGAAGCCGAGCATGAGATTGCCCAGCACCGGCGCGATATGGCGTCGACACCAGTCGGCAAGCCGCGCCGCCCCTTGGCGTCCAAAAACGAAACGTAGACGGCGGTTGTACGCAAGAACGTCGCCAATGCCATGGAGGGCGAACCAGTTGTCCGCCCAGCCTGAAATCAGGCTGGAGCACCACAACAGCACACCGGTCAGCGCCGCAAAGAACGGCGTCACACCGAGAATCGAAAACGAGTTCAGCGTTGCGTGCGCTTTTTCCGGTGAGATGGTGTTTGCACCCAGCGCCGCCGACACCGCCCACTGCACCAGCAGGCAGAACGGGAAGACCATCGCCAGATTGCCGAAGATGGCTGCTGCCTGGGTACGCACCAGCGCAATCACCTCACCGACGAAAGCATCCATCCCCGCTGGCGTATTGACATCGTCGAGCTTGCTGGCGATGGCTGGCGCCGTCATGGCCGGTTGCTTGGTGGCCAGCGTGAAATGGCAAAAGTGCATGAACAGGAAACACAATGCGTAGTTGGCCCCGGCAAAGAAACCCTCCACCACGGTCGGGAAGTGGGCCCCGGCAATCATGAACTTGATATAGACGGTCACGACCGTCACCAATCCGCCGCCGCAGGCCATCTTCAACATCGAGAAATACTCGCTGCGATTGCGTGCGATGTAATGCTCGCCGGTCTCGGCACTGCGCTCGACGACCTTGCGCGCGAGCAAGCCAAACGACGTTCGCGCCAGTTCGCCCACGCTTTGACTCGCCCGGTTAGCCCTCACCAGGTCCGCGAGCAACCGTACGCGCGCTGTGGCCCTATCGCCGCGATCCCCGTAGGTCAGCCACGCCTCCAGCAAACGTTCGAGACGACGAATCCGCGCCTTCGCACGCTCGACCTGAAACACGATATCGACGCTGACACCGTTCTCGTCGAGGTGTGCATACACGTCACGGACCGCGCGGCCACAGTCGTCCAGCAATGCGCGAAAGACATTGATCTGCTGCACGAACAATTGCGACGGCGGCGCGCCGTGCGCGAACTCCTGACCGGCATCCTCAAGCGCCTGCATCGCGCGCCCGAGCCGATAAAACGGCGAATCGGTGACGCGGGAATACGTAAGACGCGAGCGGACGGCCTGTGAAAGCCCCGTCGACGCGATCTGGTCGACGAGGTGATGCATCGCGGCAAGGAGATCCTCGGCGAACGGATTCCAGTCCATGTCGTCGTCGTCCGCCTCGCCGTGATGAAGCAGCGCAATCAGATCGCCCAGCAACTCGGCGGGCAAGGCAGCGATCCAGTCGGCGGCATCCCCGTCGGGAAACATCAGAGAACACAAGGCAGAGAGGTCCCGTCGCGTTGGCGGCGGCGGAATCAGCGCTTTTTCGATGCGCTCGGCCAACGCCCCCCAAAAGCCAGGCCGTACCGGCATACCGGTGTCGCAGAGCAGCGAAATGGCATCGCTTTCGTTGATAACGCTACGCAGCGTGCGCGCGACCGGCAGTCGCCACTGTGGATTGCGCTCCAGCATTTGCAGTAAATAGCGTAGGCGCGTGTGCGGCCGGTATCGAGCGGCCTCCCCCTCTGCGCGCACTTCGTTGGCAATCGCGCCGCGCTTTTGTACCCAATGGGCCAACTCGATCAACCATTGATTGCGTACGGCCAGCGGCGCTGCGGGATCCGCGTGCGCGAGCAGTTCGTCGAGTTGATGGCCGGCATGGCGCGAGGCGCGCCACTTGCGCCAGTACAAAGTGAGCGAATTGAACATGGATCGGAAAGTGCGTAGTCAGCGACAGCGTCAGCGACAGAAACAGGAGGGACACGGGAGTCACAGGCACGTCTGGTGTACGACAAATCGCACTGCCCGGCCTCATCCCGTCAAAGAGGGTCGAATGATAGCCTTGTTGGGGCAACTCGCGAAGCGATCTCGTCACCGATCACGACGCACACACTGTTCCCCACAAGGATGCACGCGCCGCGAAGCGATCAGTCGGCCTGTCCCAAACGGACGAGCAGGCCATCAAGACCGTCTTCAATATAGTCGAGCACCGTCTCGAATCCTTGCGCGCCGCCGTAATAAGGATCGGGCACTTCAGTCGCGTCATGACGCGTCGCAAAATCCATCAACCGGACGATCTTGTGACGAAACGCTGCGGGGCTGCGTGCTGTGAGCTCCGCGACGTTCGCGTTGTCCATGGCCACGATCCACTCGAAGCGCTCGAAATCGCTCGCTTCGACGCGACGCGCCCGCAGTGCGCTCAGATCGTAGCCCCGCCGCTCGGCCGCCGCCTGCGTACGCTCATCCGGGGCGTGACCGATGTGATAACTGTGCGTCCCCGCCGAATCCACTGCGACGAGATCGGACCAGCCCGCTTTGGCGAGTCGGTCGCGAAAAATGCCGTCGGCACTCGGGGAGCGGCAGATGTTGCCCATGCAGACGAACAAGACGGAGGTTTTCTTCATTTAGATTCAGTTTATCGAAGGCGCGAGGCATCGACGTGCCTCGCTACCGTCATCTTCAGGCCTTCGGGCCCAATTCCGCCTCGCTGGCGCCATCGGTACCGAACACCAGCGCCTTGACGTGCAGCAACTGGTCTCGCACCTTGGCCGCCTTCTCGAACTCGAGATTACGCGCATGTTCTTGCATCTGCTTTTCGAGCTTCTTGATCTCGCGCGCCAGTTGCTTCTCGGACATGTCCTGATAGTGCGCTTGCTCTTTCGCCTCCGCCATTTCCGCCTTGGCGTCTTCCGGATCGTAGACACCGTCGATGATGTCCTTGATGCGCTTCTTCACGCCTTGCGGCACGATCCCGTGCGCTTCGTTGTGCGCCATCTGCTTGGCGCGACGACGCTCCGTCTCGCTAATCGCCCGCTTCATCGATTCGGTCATCTTGTCTGCGTACAAGATGGCGGTACCGTTCACGTTACGTGCGGCCCGCCCGATCGTTTGAATCAGTGAACGCTCGGCGCGAAGGAAGCCTTCCTTGTCCGCATCCAGAATCGCGACCAGCGACACCTCCGGAATATCCAGCCCCTCACGCAGCAAGTTGATACCGACGAGTACGTCGAATGCGCCCAAACGCAGGTCACGGATGATTTCTACGCGTTCAACGGTGTCGATATCGCTGTGCAGATAACGGACCTTCACGCCGTTATCCGATAGGTACTCGGTCAATTGCTCTGCCATTCGCTTCGTGAGCGTCGTCACGAGGACGCGCTCACCTACCGCCACGCGTTTGTTGATTTCCGAGAGCACGTCGTCCACCTGCGTACGGGCCGGACGCACTTCGATCGTCGGATCGATCAGCCCGGTCGGACGCACCACCTGCTCCACAATCTGCCCGGTACGCTTGGCCTCGTAATCTGCGGGCGTCGCAGAGACGAAGATCGCCTGACGCATCTTGCGCTCGTACTCGGCAAACTTCAGCGGACGGTTATCCAGCGCCGACGGCAGACGGAAGCCGTAATTGACCAGATTTTCCTTGCGCGCACGGTCGCCGTTGTACATGCCGTTGAACTGGCCGATGAGCACGTGGGACTCGTCGAGGAACATCAAGGCGTCCGGCGGCAAATAGTCGACGAGTGTCGGCGGCGGCTCGCCGGGCGCTGCCCCCGACAGATGTCGGGAGTAGTTTTCAATGCCCTTGCAGAACCCCAGCTCCTGCAACATCTCCAGATCGAAGCGAGTCCGCTGTTCGAGACGTTGCGCTTCGACCAGCTTGCCTTCCTTATAGAAGAAGTCGAGCCGCTCGCGAAGTTCGTCCTTGATCGTTTCGATCGCTCGCAGCACCGTCTCTCGCGGAGTCACGTAATGTGAGGACGGATACACCGTGAATCGCGGCACCTTCTGGCGCACACGCCCCGTGAGCGGATCGAAGAGTTGCAACGAGTCGACCTCGTCGTCGAACAACTCCACGCGCAGCGCCAGCTCGGCGTGTTCCGCCGGGAAGATATCGATGGTGTCACCACGCACACGGAACGTGCCGCGCCCGAAATCCGTCTCGTTACGCGTGTACTGCATCGCGATCAGTCTTGCGATGATCTCGCGCTGCCCCAGCTTGTCGCCCTGACGCACGGTCAGGATCATCTGGTGGTACTCGCTCGGATTCCCGATACCGTAGATGGCGGACACCGTCGCGACGATTACGACATCGCGGCGTTCCAGCAGGCTCTTCGTCGCCGACAACCGCATCTGCTCAATGTGCTCGTTGACCGACGAGTCCTTCTCAATGAACAGATCGCGCTGCGGCACGTACGCTTCCGGCTGGTAATAGTCGTAGTATGAGACGAAGTACTCCACCGCATTTCGCGGGAGGAATTCGCGAAACTCGGAATACAACTGTGCCGCCAGGGTTTTGTTCGGTGCAAACACGATGGCCGGACGTCCCATACGGGCAATCACATTCGCCATCGTGAACGTCTTGCCCGAACCGGTCACGCCCAGCAGGGTCTGAAACGCGAGCCCGTCATCGATCCCCTCGGTCAACTGGGTGATGGCCGTGGGCTGATCGCCTGCCGCAGGAAACGGGCAATAGAGCTGATAAGGCGAGTCGGGGAACGTCAGGAACTTGCTTTCGTCGAGATCGGTGTCAGCCGCAGGGGTCATGGCGGGGGCGCGAGCATGAGGGACGTAATCCGGCATTTTAGCGCGTCGGACGATTCCCTGAGTCCGATGGGTGACGGCCATCCCATCGGGCCACCGCAAACAACGCTGACGCAGTTCGCGGGAGGCGCCCGCGCGTCACGCCCCCCCTCGATTTCGTCAAATTCTGGCATTGCGTGGCAGTTTTCGTGCCGAAAAGGCACGATTTCGTGCGCAGCGGGCCGGTGTTTACCACAAGCGCGGGTAATCTTCGCTAAAATAGCCAGCTGGGCCGAACCTGCGTAAGTTGCGGCCGACCCGCAGCATTTTCCTACTACCTGCCTCGAGCCGTCGAAATGACTCTCTTTTCCGCTGTCGAACTCGCCCCGCGCGACCCCATTCTTGGTCTGAACGAAGCCTACAACGCCGATCACCGCACCGATAAGGTGAATCTGGGTGTTGGCGTGTATTTCAATGCAGAAGGCAAACTGCCCCTGCTCAAGGCCGTGAAGGCAGCGGAAGAACAACGTGTGGCAGCGGGCCTGCCGCGTGGCTATCTGCCGATCGAAGGCATTGCTGCGTATGACAAGGCCGTGCAGGAAATGCTGTTCGGCAAGGAATCGCCTGTGCTGGCCGAAGGCCGCGTGATCACCGCCCAGGCGCTGGGCGGCACGGGCGCACTGAAGATCGGTGCCGATTTCCTAAAGCAACTGAACCCGAACGCCACCGTCGCCATCAGCGATCCGAGCTGGGAGAACCACCGTGCCCTGTTCACGACGGCTGGCTTTAACGTCGTCTCGTACCCGTACTACGACGCCGAATCGCACGGCGTGAACATCGCCGGCATGCTGGACATGCTCGGCAAGGAACCGGAAGGCACGATCGTCGTGCTGCATGCTTGCTGCCACAACCCGACCGGCGTCGATCTGACGATGGATCAGTGGGCGCAAGTGGTGGAAGTCGTGAAGGCCCGCAAGCTGGTGCCATTCCTCGATATCGCCTATCAGGGCTTCGGCGACGGCATCGACGCCGACGCTGCCGTGGTGCGCCTGTTCGCCTCGACCGGCCTGAACTTCTTCGTCTCGAGCTCGTTCTCCAAGTCGTTCTCGCTGTACGGCGAACGCGTTGGCGCCCTGTCGATCGTGACGGGCAGCAAGGACGAATCGACCCGCGTGCTCTCGCAGCTCAAGCGCGTGATCCGCACCAACTACTCGAACCCGCCGACGCACGGCGGCTCGGTCGTCGCCGCAGTGCTGGGCAACGCCGAACTGCGCGCCCTGTGGGAAGAGGAACTGGCCGAAATGCGTGAGCGTATCCGCGCGATGCGCCTTGCACTGGTCGAAAAGCTGCGCGCTCACGGCGTGGAACGCGACTTCTCGTTCGTGATCAAGCAACGCGGCATGTTCTCGTACTCCGGCCTGACGGCCGATCAGGTCGAGCGTCTGCGCGAAGAGTTCGGTATCTATGCCGTGAGCACCGGCCGTATCTGCGTGGCCGCGCTCAACGACAAGAACATCGACACCGTGGCGTCCGCCATTGCACAAGTGCTGCGCTGATCGATCGACGGTTTGCCGCGGTCATCGATCGGGGCTACCGTTGCGACAGAAAAGCCCGCCCACCGGCGGGCTTTTTTGCGCCCCGAATTGTTGCATTGCAGCAACGATAGTTAATAACAATGGGTCGAATAATCTAAAACTATCGACCTGATGCACAAATGCCATATATCAGGGTTATGCTGCGTTGCACACCCGCGATAAACGGTTGCATAATTCCCCCATCATCCGCCTCAGGGCACATAACATGCTGTATCAGATTCATGAGTACAACCGTGCGTGGCTGAATCCTCTCACCACGTGGGCAAAGGCGGCGGCGACGACTTTCGTCAACCCGGGCAGCCTGCTTGCCATGATGCCGGGCGCGCCCCGCATCGCCGCCGGATATGAATTGCTCTACCGGCTTGGCAAGGACTACGAAAAGCCCGAATTCAACATCAAGGCAGTCGAAGTGGACGGTTACAACATCCCGGTCGTGGAAATGTCCGCGATGGAGAAGCCGTTCTGCCGTCTGCTGCGTTTCAAGCGATACGCCGACGACGCGAGCGCCGTGGGGCAACTCAAGGACGACCCGGTCGTGCTGGTCGTGGCCCCGCTCTCGGGTCACCATGCCACGTTGCTGCGCGACACCGTTTCTACGTTGCTTAAGGACCACAAGGTGTACATCACCGACTGGGTCGATGCGCGTATGGTGCCGCTCGATGCGGGGTCATTCCATCTGGATGACTACGTTGCGTACATCCAGGAATTCATCCGCCACATCGGCGCTGAGAACCTGCACGTCATCTCGGTCTGCCAGCCGACGGTGCCTGTGCTCGGCGCGATCTCGCTGATGGCGTCGAACGGCGAGAAGACGCCCAGGACCATGACGATGATGGGAGGCCCGATCGACGCTCGCAAGAGCCCGACGTCGGTCAACTCGCTCGCCACGAACAAGTCGTACGAATGGTTCGAGAACCACGTGATTCATGCGGTGCCCTCGAACTACCCTGGCGCCGGACGCCTCGTGTATCCGGGCTTCCTGCAGCACGCCGGCTTCGTCGCCATGAATCCGGACCGCCACCTGAAGTCGCACTGGGACTTCTATCTCGATCTGATGCGCGGCGACAGTGATGACGCCGACTCGCACCGCCGTTTTTACGACGAGTACAACGCGGTGCTGGATATGGCGGCCGAGTACTATCTCGACACCATCAAGACGGTGTTCCAGGACTTCAGCCTCGCGAGCGGCACGTGGGATGTGGCGGGCCAGCGCGTGCGTCCGCAGGACATCAAGACCACGGCGCTCTTCACCATTGAAGGCGAGTTGGACGACATCTCCGGCAGCGGGCAAACGCAAGCTGCGCACGACCTTTGCACCGGCATCCCGGCCAAACGTCGCGCGCATTTCACCGCGCCGAAGTGCGGGCACTACGGGATTTTCTCCGGCAGCCGCTGGCGTAACGTGATCTATCCGCAGATTCGCGACTTCATCGCGAAGAACGCCTGACCGTCGTTCGGTAATCCCGACGGACATACGAAAACCGCCGCGAGAGCATGGGCTCTCGCGGCGGTTTCGTTTTGCGGCCTTCGGATCGGATGCCTCGTCGGAGGTCTCATCGAACTCCGCAGATCGCGGCCATCCACTTATCGCGTGCGCAGTGAATCCAGCAGCATCTGCGTATTGAAGGACGAGTACGTTTTTCGCGACTCGTCGCTCATGACATCGCGCCCCATCACGATGGAAAGCGTATGTCGATTCGACATTACGTAATACCCCATCGCCGAGATCGTCACGTACAGGTCGACCGGATCGACGCCCTGACGAATTTCGCCACTGGCCTGACCGCGCTTCAGGGTCTGCGCGAGCAGTTCCACGATCGGTGAGACCTGCTGACGAATTTCCGTCGACTGACGCATCGACTTCGCTTCGTGCAGATTTTCGTTATTGATGAGTTGGATCAGTTCGGGGTGATCGGCGTAGTAGTCCCACACGAAATGGGCGAGTTCGGCCACGGCCTCGAGCGGCGCAAGCAGATCGAGTTTGAGCGCATGTTCGGCGCGATTGAATTCGCCATAGACCTCTTCGAGCACGGCCAGATACAACTGATCCTTGTTGCCGAAGTAGTAATAGAGCATTCGCTCATTGATGTCGGCTCGGCGTGCGATGCTGTCCACGCGAGCACCACTGGAACCACGTTCCGCAAATTCCTCGATCGCAGCGGCAAGAATGCGCTGGCGGGTGCGTTCCGGGTCACGTTTGATCTTCGTTTCTGATGTTGTCATGATCGGCCGGTCGTTCTCATCGGGCGGAATTATGGCACAACGGTTTCAGTGTTTCTGCAAAATGCAGGATAATTCTAGTTTCCGCCGAATCCCCTACAAAAGACGTGTCCGAAGTCAGCGCGCTCGCCCAGCGCATCGATGCCCTATTGCCCCAGACGCAATGCACCAAATGCGGTTACGCAGGTTGCCGTCCGTACGCCGACGCTATCGCGAGCGGGCAAGCCAGCTATAACCAATGCCCGCCGGGCGGGGCCGAAGGTGTCGAGCGCCTTGCGAAGCTGCTCGGCCGCCCCGTCATTGCGCTCAATCCGGAGAACGGCGTCGAACGCCCGCGCCCACGGGCTGTGATCGACGAATCGCTCTGCATCGGCTGCACCCTGTGCATTCAGGCCTGCCCGGTCGACGCCATTGTCGGCGCGGCCAAATTGATGCATACGGTCATAGAAGACCGCTGCACGGGCTGCGATCTCTGCGTACCGCCCTGCCCCGTCGACTGCATCGACATGGTGCCGGTGACCGGAGAACGTACCGGCTGGGACGCCTGGTCGCAAACGCAAGCCGACGAGGCTCGCGTCCACTTTGAGGCCCATCAGGCGCGTCTGGAAAAGGACAAGGCGCAGCGTGAAGCCCGTCTCGCGGCACGCGCTGCGCGCGTTGCACCCGAACCGCAAGGCACGCCCACCGCAGAAAACGTCCAGCCGCAGATCACGGCACCTCACGCGGAAGCACCGTCGGTTTCGAAAGATGGAACCGCAGGCGCAGCGGCCGCCGACGACGAAGCGGCAACGGCAGCGGCAGCGGCACGCAAACACGCGATCATTCAGGCTGCGCTCGAACGCGCTCGCCAGAAGAAGGCCGCGTTGGCCGCCGAAGGCCTGGGTCCCAAGAACACCGAAAATGTGTCAGCGGCGGTGCAGGCGCAGATCGACGAAGCGGAGGCTCGGCGTAAGCGGCTGGGACTTGAAGCAGGCAGCGACGCTCCGGGTGCCGAAAACGCTAAAGACAACGATTGATGTAGGGCCTGTTCGCCAGAAGTGCGAAGCTCGGACGCTTAGGACGGACGACAAACTAGCCACCCGACGGGCTTCTCAACGTCCCCGATAACAAGACAAACGCCACGCCACACGCGCCCCCGCCATGAACGACGCCAAACGCCGTGCCCTGTTCGAGACACTGCAACAGCTCAACCCCACACCGACGACGGAGTTGGAATACACGTCGCCCTTCGAGTTGTTGATCGCGGTGCTGCTCTCCGCACAGGCGACCGACGTCTCGGTGAACAAGGCCACCCGCAAGCTTTACGCCGTGGCGAACACACCCGCAAAAATGATTGCGCTCGGCGAGGCTGGCGTGTCCGATTTCATCAAGACGATCGGGCTGTATCGCACGAAGGCGAAAAACGTCATCGCCACCTGTCAACTGCTGTTAGACAAGCATGGCGGGGAAGTTCCGCGATCGCGTGAGGCGCTCGAAGCATTGCCGGGGGTTGGCCGCAAAACCGCGAACGTCGTACTGAATACGGCGTTCGGCGAAGACACGATTGCCGTCGATACGCACATTTTCCGAGTTGCCAACCGCACGGGACTGGCGCCCGGCAAAGATCCGCTGGCCGTCGAACTGGCCCTGGAACGCGTGATACCTCGCGAGTTCAGACATGACGCGCATCACTGGCTCATTTTGCACGGCCGCTACGTATGCAAGGCACGCAAGCCGGAGTGCTGGCATTGCGCCATCGAACCGCTCTGCGACTTCCGGCCGAAAACACCGGCGCCGAAAGCGTGACACATCATTAACGCTCGTCGACATCGGCCACGGTGGGTGCGAGCACAAACGACAACGGGCGGCCCCATATCGGGACCGCCCGTTTTGTTTCTACGCCTCAGGCATCACATGCTGTCGTGTAGCGTCGCCAAACTTACGTCAGATAATGCGCGCCGCTTCGTCGAACGACAAACGCGGGTTGCGAGGGAACAGCTTGTCCTGATCGCCGTAGCCCAGATTGCAGATGAAGTTCACACGCCATTCGGTGCCAGCAAAAAACGTATCGTTGACCTTCTGAGCGTCGAAACCGGCCATCGGACCGCAATCCAGACCCAGTGCGCGGGCAGCCAGAATGAAGTAGCCGCCTTGCAGCGAGCTGTTCATGTGGGCGGCGCCTGCTGCCTTGGCGGCATCCCCCGAGAACATCGGCACCATCTTCTCCGCACCGTTCGGGAACAGTTTGGGCAGGTGCTCGTAGAACTTCAGGTCATACGCAATGATGGCCGTCACGGGGGCCGTACGCGTCTTGTCCACGTTCCCGGGCGCCATGCAGTCGATCAGCTTCGCCTTGGCCTGCGCACTCTTCACGAAGACAATCCGGGCAGGCGTCGTGTTGGCCGACGTCGGGCCCCATTTCACCAGATCGTAGAGTTCGCGCAGCGTCTCGTCGCTGACAGGCTTATCGAGCCACACGTTGTGCGTGCGGGCATCGGTGAACAATTGGGCGATGGCTTCTTTGGCAATGATGCTCATGACGAGTGACCTCGGGTGTTGAATAGCGAACGAAGGGCGATTGTACCGTTGCCGCCCGACGGGCGCTGGCGCGCCAAAAATGCACGTGGAATCAGGCGTTTGCCGATGTCCCACGCGCGGACAGCCAGAGCACGCCCGCCAGAATGAGTGCCCCGCCCGCCCACTGTCCCGCCGTGAGCGTTTCGCCGAGCAGCATGGCCGCGAGCAGCACCGTCACCACAGGCTCCAGCGTCGAGAGCATGGAGGCGCGTCCCGCGCCAAGACGCTGCAAACCGGCGAAGAACGTCAGAATCGCGATGACGGTAGAACAGACGGCGATCGCGGCGAGCGCCGCCCATCCGCCGATCTCTGGAGGCCAACGCAACGGCAGTCCCTGCAAGTGACGTATCGCCGCCATTCCCCCGAAAGATACCGTCGCCGCGAGACAAACGAGCGTTGCCGTCGCCCGTGCGTCGATGCCCCACGTCAGCCGGGCACCCACGACGATGTATCCCGAATAGATCAACGCGGCGGCAACGGCCAGCGCCATGCCCAACGGCTGCCCCTCACCGCCGCCGACGGTCAGGGCTGTCCCCAGCGAGCAAAGTACCAGCGCACCGAGCTTTACCGGCGTCAGGCGTTCATGCAAAAAAACGGCCGCAAGAAGTGTGACAAACACCGGGTAGAGGTAAAGCAGCAATGCGACGAGCGACGCCTGTGCATACTGCAACGCGCCAAAGAAACACAGCGATTGGCCGACGTAGCCGATGCCGCCCATCAGCGCGATATGCAACGACTGGCGGCGCGACGGAAAGCGGACCCGCCGTATGCGGCACCAGAGAAGCAGCAGCATGGCCGCGACGAAGAAACGGAACAGCAGCATGGCAAACATGTCCGCCCCGGAAGCCGTAGCTGCGCGCGCGAAAATCGCCATCGCCCCGAACGCCGATGCCGAGATGGCGATCAATGCAATGCCGCCCCACGCGGACGGCGGGGTGTGAGGCGAGGCGGGAACGCCGTTCGGTGCGGTGCCTGCGGCGGGGATACGGGGGCTTTGCGACATGATTACGCGATTTGAGGGACAATACAGCGTGATTTACATGCGTTACTGGCGCGTCCCGTCCATCACCGGCACGCCCGGCGTCTTGCGGTCTCGTGCGAACGGATTCGCCATTGTGGCCACCGCAAGGCGCGCCGCAAGACGCCTCAAAAGAACCCCACGGAGTCCCCATGTTCAATCCGAGCCGCGACGAAGTCCGGCAATTCTTCTGCACCACGTGGCAAAAACAGCGTGACGGCAATATCCTGACGCCACTTGAAACGATTGCCGCCGACTGGATCAACGAACATCCCGAGTACCACGACGCGCTCGCCGATACCGAAGACGCCAGCGCACGCGATTACTCGCCGGAGGCGGGCCAGACCAACCCGTTCCTGCATTTGTCCATGCACCTGGCGATCAGCGAGCAGGTCTCCATCGATCAGCCGCCCGGTATCCGCGCCGCGTACGAAAAGCTGACGAATCGTCTCGACTCACCGCACGAAGCGCAGCACCGCATCATGGAGTGTCTGGGGCAGACGCTGTGGGAAGCCCAGCGCAGCGGTCAGCCGCCCGATTCGGACGCCTACCTCCAGCGCATCGAGCAGCAGGCATCGCGCTAAGCGCCCTCCGGTGATAGCGGCAGCACGCATATGACGTGGCACCGTCGGCGCGCACTGCACACGCATCAACGAGCGCACGAACGCAAACGACCGTTGCCCTCACAGCAACCGTCGTTTTTTCATGCAGACGTCGAAACGCTTACTTTTTCGTCACGAGATCGCCGGGCAGCGACTCGATGTAAGCGGAGATGTCCTTGAGCTCCTGTGACGTGAACGGACGCGGCTTGCCGTCCTTGTCGAGCGTCGCCGGATTCGACATGACCTGCGTCTTCATAATGGCGTTGCTGCGGCCATACACCAGACTGTGTTCGTTCTGATACGCACGCAATGCGTTATAGACGTAATCCGCGTACTGACCAGCCAGCTTCGGGTATTCCGGGGTGATCGGCGCGTTCAGGTTAGCGCCGTGGCAACTGGCGCACATACCTTTGTCGACGAGCGCCTTGCCGTTGGCGATATTGCCCGCGGCGACTGCATTGCCGCTCGTTGCGGCGAGCATCGCGCCCAGCGTCAGGGACACCGCCGCAGCGGCCTTTGCCATCGAATGCATCGAATGCTTCATCGTGTTCTCCTCAGCCACGCACGTTTTACTTCTGGGGATTGACCGGCGTCGACGCCGTCTGCGCCGCGTAGTACGCGGCGATGTCGACGATGTCCTGTTCGGTCAACGTGGCTGCGATGCCATGCATCGTCTGGAACTTGCGATCGCCCTTCGAGTATTCCTTCAGGGCGTTTTCGATGTACTTCGCGTTCTGTCCGCCGATCTTGGGGACGTGATACACCTCGGGGAACGCGGTGCGATAGTCGGCAATGCCGTGGCAGCCGATACACATGGCCACCTTGCTCTTCGCCGCCTCCATATCGGGCTTGAGTTCGGCCGCATGAAGAGCGCTGACCGACATGAACGACGTGCTGCCAAGCGCCAGCGCCATCATCGTGAGGAACTTTTTCATGGTCTTCTTGGGAACGTTTTTGGTTGGAATACCGGCCCGCAACACGCAGATCGACGTCCCGGCTCCAAGGCGGTCGACCTGTGAAAAAAGCAATCGATTATAA
The DNA here is from genome assembly GCF_000972785.3 of Pandoraea oxalativorans. NCBI lineage: Bacteria > Pseudomonadati > Pseudomonadota > Betaproteobacteria > Burkholderiales > Burkholderiaceae > Pandoraea > Pandoraea oxalativorans. The sequence goes on along the minus strand of NZ_CP011253.3, from coordinate 1,893,076 downwards.
CCCACACCCTCCGAGGCGCAAACTCGGTGCTGACCCGCACAGTTCTCCGAAGTTTTTCCGCAAGCCATTGATGTGAATGCACATTTTCAACGCGCGAGCGAGCCATATGCGCAATGTCTTATACTGAACTTTTTCCCTGCCCGGCCGGTTGGCCGGCTGTTTGCGGACGGCTCTGACAATGCGCTTCGAAGGCTCTTCCCAATACGTCGCCACCGACGACCTCAAGCTCGCCGTGAACGCGGCGGCCACGCTGCAACGACCGCTGCTCATCAAGGGCGAACCCGGCACCGGCAAGACCATGCTCGCCGAGGAAGTGGCCGCAGCCCTCGATATGCCGCTGCTGCAATGGCACGTGAAGTCCACCACCAAGGCACAGCAGGGACTCTACGAATACGACGCCGTGTCGCGGCTGCGCGATTCGCAACTGGGTGACGAGCGCGTACGCGACATCGCCAACTACATCGTCAAGGGCGTGCTCTGGCAGGCGTTCGAGGCCGACCAGCCGGTCGTGCTGCTGATCGACGAGATCGACAAGGCCGACATCGAATTCCCCAACGACCTGCTGCGCGAACTGGATCGCATGGAGTTCTATGTCTACGAGACGCGGGAACTGGTGAAAGCCCGCCACCGTCCGCTCGTCATCATCACGTCGAATAACGAGAAGGAACTGCCCGACGCCTTCCTGCGCCGTTGCTTCTTCCACTACATCAAGTTCCCGGAACCGGCGACGATGCAGTCGATCATCGACGTCCACTTCCCGAACATCCGTCGCGAACTGGTGAACGCCGCCATGGCGACGTTCTTCGAAGTGCGCGAGATCCCCGGCCTGAAGAAGAAACCGTCGACGTCGGAACTGATCGACTGGCTCAAGCTGCTGATGGCCGAGGAAATCGGCCCGGAAGCGCTTCGTAGCGCCGACAACAAACTCGCCATTCCGCCGCTTGCGGGCGCTTTGCTCAAGAACGAGCAGGACATGCACCTGTTCGAGCGGCTCGTCTTCATGAATCGCGCCAACCGATAAGCGCGCTCACGTCATGCTGATCGACTTCTTCTACACCTTGCGCGCGGCAAAATTGCCGGTCTCGGTCAAGGAATACCTGACGCTGCTCGAAGCGCTGCAGCGTCAGGTGATCGCGCCCTCGCTCGACGAGTTCTACTATCTGGCGCGCCTCTCGCTCGTCAAGGACGAGAAGCACTACGACAAGTTCGATCAGGCGTTCGGTGCGTATTTCAAGGGCGTGCAACACATCGTCGACGCCTCCGGCGAAGTGCCGCTCGACTGGCTCAAGAAACGGATGCAGCGCGAGTTGTCCCCCGAAGACAAGGCACGTATTCAGGCGCTGGGCGGACTCGACAAGCTCATGGAACGTCTGAAGCAACTGTTCGACGAGCAGAAGGGGCGGCATGAAGGCGGCAGCAAGTGGATCGGCACGGGCGGCACATCGCCGTTCGGCAACGGCGGCTTCAACCCCGAAGGCATCCGCATCGGCGGCGAGAGCAACGGCAATCGCACCGCAGTCAAAGTATGGGACCAACGTACGTACCGCGACTACGACGACACCGTAGAGCTGGGCACACGCAACATCAAGGTCGCACTACGCCGTCTGCGCAAGTTCGCGCGTGAAGGCGCGGCCGAGGAGCTCGATCTCGACAACACGATTCGCGCCACGGCGGCCAACGCTGGCTGGCTCGATCTGAAGCTGGTGCCCGAGCGTCACAACAATGTGAAGGTGCTGATGCTGCTCGATGTGGGCGGATCGATGGACGATCACATTGCGCGCACGGAAGAACTCTTTTCGGCCGCGAAGTCGGAATTCAAGCATCTCGAGTTCTACTATTTCCACAACTGCGTCTACGACTATCTCTGGCGGCAGAACCGTCGCCGTCACAACGAGCGATTCGAGACATGGGACGTGCTGCGCAAATATCCGGCCGACTACAAGCTGATCTTCGTGGGCGACGCGACGATGAGTCCGTACGAAGTGCTGCAACCGGGGGGCTCCGTCGAGTACAACAACAAGGAAGCCGGTGCGGTCTGGCTGCGCCGCTTCATCGACCGGTACCCGCATCACGCATGGCTCAACCCTGAGCCGGAAGCCATTTGGCAATATCGTCAGTCGATTTCGGTGATCCGCCAGCTCTTTGCGAATCGTATGTATCCGATTACGCTCGCGGGGTTGGAATCGGCCATGCGGGTGCTAAGCAAGTAACGTCGAAATCCCCGCATCACAGCAGATACACCGCAGATGCACGGCATAGCGCGCCGTCCGCACACAACGGCACGCCGTACCATGCGGCAGAACCGCCGCACATTACAACCACAACGCAACCAAAGAGACAGCACGCCATCATGACGTCGAGCACCGCTCCCCTGCCCCCGCTGCGCCCGCTGGCTGACACTTCGCCGTCGGCCATCGTGGCCGGCTTCGTGGCGATGATGACCGGCTATACCAGCTCGCTCATCCTCATGTTCCAGGCCGGACAGGCCGCCCATCTCACGCCTGAACAGATTTCGTCGTGGATCTGGGCGCTGTCCATCGGCATGGGATTGACGACCATCGGGCTATCGCTTCGCTACCGCACCCCCGTCGTTGTCGCGTGGTCGACGCCGGGCGCGGCCTTGCTGATCACATCGCTGCCGGGTGTGCCGTACGGTGAAGCCATCGGTGCGTTCATCGTCTGCAATGCGCTCATCGCAGTCTGCGGACTGACGGGGGGCTTCGAGACGATCATGCGGCGCGTGCCGCCCGCGTTGGCGTCCGCGCTGCTGGCGGGCATTCTGTTTCGCATCGGACTGGAGATTTTCGTCGCCGCGCAGCACCAGACGGCACTCGTGCTCTCCATGTTCTTCACGTACCTCATCGTCAAACGACTCGCCTCGCGCTACGCCATTCTGTCGGCGCTGATCGTGGGCACAGCCGTTGCCGGCGGACTGGGGCTGCTCGATTTCAGTCATTTCAACGTATCGCTGGCGAAGCCGGTATGGACCACGCCGTCGTTCTCGTTGTCGGCGACGATCAGCATCGCGATCCCGCTGTTCGTGGTGGCCATGGCGTCGCAGAACGTACCCGGACTCGCCGTCCTGCGTGCGGATGGTTACAAGGTCCCCGCATCGCCGCTGATCTCGACGATGGGTATCGCGTCGGTGCTGCTCGCGCCGTTCGGCTCCCACGGCATCCACCTGGCGGCCATCACGGCAGCCATCTGCACGGGACGCGAAGCGCATGAAGACCCCGCGAAGCGTTACACCGCAGCGGTGTGGTCAGGCGTCTTTTACCTGATCGCCGGGACATTCGGCGCGACCATCGCTGCGCTATTCGCGGCATTTCCGAAGGCGTTGGTCGTCTCCATTGCAGCACTGGCCCTGTTCGGCTCGATCATGAACGGGCTGGCGAACGCCATGCACGACACGAAGCAACGCGAAGCCGCGCTCATCACGTTCATGGTGACCGCCTCGGGCCTGACGTTGCTCTCCATCGGGTCCGCCTTCTGGGGACTGATCGCCGGGGTGGTGACGCTGGCGATTCTGCAATGGCGACGCACCTGATTCCGCCCGGGCCGGAGTGATAACATTCGGCCCGCAGCGATTTCAATTCATCTGACGTAACCGCAGGAGCAGTACAACCATGGCAGTCATCGAACCGACCCCGGTGTTCAAGGAAAACCTCGCCCAGATGGCCTCTATCGGCGGCATCGAAGGCATCGCGCGCATCGACTTGCGCAATGCTGGCGGCGCCGTCGTGGGCACCATCGAAAATGCACCGGGCAAGCAAGGCTCGCTCGCCGTCTACCACTACCTCAAGCAAGCCTTCGGTACGCTCGACGCCAAGGCCGCCGAGCATGCACTGGCGGTCTTCGGCGAGCACACCGCGGATGCACGCAACCGTCCGGGCGCGCACCCGAACGTCGACCGCCTGCTGGCGATCGTCGCCGGTGGCGAAGCGCTGACGATCGACGAAGTCGCCGCCTGACGCGGGTCGGTGTACGGTCCCTGCGTTTAGGGACTGCACGCCGCGCAAAAGAAAAAGCCAGCCTCTCGGCTGGCTTTTTTGCGTCTGCCGCAAACGGCGGCTTCTGCAATACAGCGACGCGTAGCTACGCGAACAACGTCAGACCGTCAGTACCGGACCGCCGTCGCCATTCTTCTCGCGAAGCTGCTTGACCCAACGCTTCGCAGGCAAGCCGGTCGCGGCTTCCACCACCTTGGCGCGCGCTTCCACGTCCTTCCATTCCACCGACAGCAGCGGACCGTTGAACGCCAGCACAATGACGTTGCCGTCATGCACTTCCGGGAATTCGATCACACGGTTGTCGAACGCCTGACGCAGACGACGGATATTCTTCGGATAGCTGTCGTGATCGCCGAAGAGGTTCATGGTCAGCATGCCCGGCTCGCGCAACGTGGCGCGGCATGCCTTGTAGAACGCCGGGGTGTCATGGACCGGGCCGCGGGCGGTGGCGTCGTACAGATCGATTTGCAGGACGTCGACAGCACCGTGATTTGCGGTGTCGGTGACGTAGTCCCACGCATCCACTTCCAGCACCTTCAGTCGACGCGAATCGCTCGGCAGATCGAACATCGTGCGGGCAGCGACGACCACGGCCGGGTTCAACTCAACGGCTGTCACTTGCGTGCGCGGGAACTGCTTGGCCGAAAACTTCGTAATCGAGCCGGTGCCGAGGCCCAGTTGCACCACGTGCTTCGGTGCGCGCATGAACAGCAACCACGCCATCATCTGCTGCGCATATTCCAGTTCGATACGATCCGGCTTCGACAGACGCATCGCCCCTTGCACCCATTCCGTGCCGAAATGCAGGTAACGCACGCCACCGATTTCAGAGAACGTCACCGGCGCGAAACGCGGCTTGTACGTGGGGCGCGGTGAACGGGCGGCACGGTCGTCGGCGACGAACGCTTCGGCTTCGATGGATTTGCGTTTGATGAGGGTCATGTGTCCTTCAGTATTGCTCGGGATATTCCGATGGGTTCGCATTGTACCGGGTTCACGCGCTTCGCCTGTCGGTGACGGGGTTCTCCCCGCCGTAAGCGCAACGTTTCACGTCGCCCTCAGCGAGCAGATGAGACGTCCGGCGTTCCCAGCCAGTCACGCAGTACCAGCCAGGCGTCGCGTTTGGTCGCGAACGGGATCGTATAGGCGGGGCTGCTCGACGGTAGCAGCACGACCGGCAACGGTACGTTGGCCTGGGCGAGTGCGCGCTGGCCAATGCGCGCTGCCGTGCCGCCATTGAAGGCGATCGCGCGCAGCGACGGCAAGGTGCCGATCAGGCCCGCGAGGTCGCTGCCCGCATGCAATCGGATGTTGCTGTCGAGACTGCCCTCGCGACGCGCCTCCGCCACCACATCCCAAAGCCCCACGCCGTGGGCGCGCAGCACGTCGAGACGTGCTTCGTAGGGGAGCGTCGGCAGCGCTTCGCCCACGACCTCGCCCACCAGATGCCAGAAACGATTCTGAGGATGCGCGTAGTACTGCTGGTGCGCGAGCGAGACCTCGCCGGGCAAGCTGCCGAGGATCAGGACACGTGTGTTGGCGTCCACCACTGGCGGGAAGTTGCGTTTGAGTTCGGGCACGGATGGCGTTGGCATGGCGCTCAATCGTTCACCGTCTCGCCATGCATCGCTTGCAAACGACGCCAGAAGCGCGGCAGAAACGCCTCGGTGACGAGCAGCGGGGCACCATGACGCAAAAACACCGAACGACGGGCCCACAATCGCGCGCGCGGGTGGGCATTGACGAGCGGGTCCCGTGCATCGTGTCGCGCACGACCGTGCAACAGATGGCGTGGTCCAAGCGGACTGGACACCAGCTCGGAACGGGTGACCGTAGGATCGTGATAGAGCAGATCGGCGAGCGGACGGGTACGCAGGCGACGCATCGTCTGCCAGATTGAACGGCTATGCGTGAGCGGCGTGACGCTGTGCGCCACAACGACCGGCTCGTCGTCGACCAGCAGGATGACGTCGCGCGCCCACATCGGCGTACGCAACGGCACGCCAATCGCACGGCATTGATCTGCGTCGGCGGGCATCACCCGTTCGGCCACCACGCGCACGCTCACCCGGCCGAGCGTGGACAAATGACGCGTGAGTGCGCCGCCCCGGGTCAGCCAGTCCTTGTGACGACGCGACAGCGCCGGTGCCGGGACAGCCTGCCAGCGCCGCCCGCTTACATCGAATCGGAAAGTCATGGCTCGGCATTATAAGGGCGCAACATGTCGGCGCGCCGCTCACGCGGCGTCAGTCGGCTGCGGCTATGCCCCCCGCAAACAAAGGCGTCACCGGCCGTTGCCGGATTCCGTCGGACAAGAAAAAGCCCCCGCGACATTTCGTCACGGGGGCCTTCGTCGCTACGAGGACAACACTACGCAGACGGCGTTACGCCAAAACAGTCCCGTCGTCTGTGCTATGTGATCAGCGTGCGGACAGCAGCAAGGCGTTGGTACGCTTTACGAACGCCGCCGGATCTTCCAGATTGCCGCCTTCGGCCAGCAACGCCTGTTCGAACAGGAGCTGTGTCCAGTCGGAGAGGTCGGCGCTCTCGGCCGTGAGACGCTTGATCAGCGCATGCTCCGGGTTGATCTCGAGAATCGGACGGAACGCCGGCATCTTCTGACCGGCCGCCTTCATCAGGCGTTGAAGCGTGCCGCTCATGTCGTTCTCGTCGGACACCAGACACGACGGCGAATCGGTCAGACGGAACGTCACCCGCACGTCCTTGGCCTTGTCGGCGAGCACTTCCTTCATCTTTTCGACGAGCGGTTTGAGGTCGTCGCTGGTCTTCTCCTGCGCTTCCTTCTCAGCGGCGTCTTCCAGCGCGCCCAGATCCAGATCGCCGCGCGCCACGCTCACGAGCGCCTTGCCGTCGAACTCATGGACGTATGAGAGCATCCATTCGTCCACACGGTCGGTCAGCAACAGCACTTCCACACCCTTCTTGCGGAACACCTCGAGATGCGGGCTGTGACTTGCGGCCACCCAGTTCTCCGCCGTCACGTAGTAGATCTTGTCCTGACCTTCCTTCATGCGGCTGACGTAATCGGCCAACGATACCGTCTGCTCGGCCGAATCGTTATGCGTGCTCGCGAAACGCAGCAGCTTGGCGATGCGTTCACGGTTGGCCTGATCTTCGCCGGTGCCTTCCTTGAGCACCTGACCGAATGCGCCCCAGAACTGGGTGTACTTATCCTGCTGGTTCTCTGCCAGATCCTCCAGCAGACCGAGCACGCGTTTCGCGCACCCTTCGCGGATGGCCTTCACATCGCGGCTTTCCTGAAGAATTTCGCGCGAGACATTCAACGGCAGGTCTGCCGAATCGACGACACCACGCACGAAGCGGAGGTAGTTCGGGAGGAGTTGCTCCGCATCGTCCATGATGAAGACGCGCTTCACGTACAGCTTCAGGCCACCTTGCGAATTGCGATCCCAAAGGTCGTACGGCGCGTGACCCGGCACGTACAGCAGTTGCGTATATTCGCTGCGCCCTTCTACGCGGTTATGCGTCCATGCCAGCGGCGCCTGCATGTCGTGCGCGATGTGCTGGTAGAACTGCGTGTACTGCTCGTCGGTGATCTCGCTCTTGCTGCGGGTCCACAACGCGCTCGCCTGATTGACGGTCTCGTCCGTCTCGGCGGGGACCATCGCCTGCTTTTCTTCGTTCCACGACTCGCCGCGCATCACGATCGGCAGGGAAATATGGTCCGAATACTTGCGGATGATCGATTGCAGTCGCCACGACGACAGCAACTCGTCCTCGCCCTCACGCAGGTGCAGCGTGATGGCGGTGCCACGCGACGCGCGTTCGATAGTCTCGACCGAGAAGTCGCCCTCGCCTGCCGACGACCAGCGCACGCCCTCTGCGGCGGGCAGCCCGGCACGACGCGATTCGACCGTCATGCGGTCGGCGACGATGAAGCCCGAGTAGAAACCCACGCCGAACTGACCGATGAGGGCGGCGTCCTTTTGCTGATCGCCGGACAGGTTCGAGAAGAATTCCTTGGTGCCGGACTTCGCGATGGTGCCGAGGTGCGCAACGGCTTCATCGCGGCTCATGCCGATGCCGTTGTCCTCGATAGTGATGGTGCGGGCGTCCTTGTCGAACGACACGCGAATCTTGAGTTCCGGATCCTGCTCGTACAGCGCTGCGTTGTTGATCGCTTCGAATCGCAGCTTGTCGGCGGCATCCGAGGCGTTGGAGATCAGCTCGCGCAGGAAGATTTCCTTGTTGCTGTACAGCGAATGAATCATCAGTTGCAGAAGCTGTTTGACTTCTGCCTGAAAGCTCATGGTTTCTTGCGCCATGGTCGGGAACCCTCATGAATCGGTGAGATGAATGGAATGTCCGGCGTGTCAGCCCGTATCGCCGCCGGGCGCACTTGTGCGCGCGCGCTGCCGCAACGGCGGTACAGGTCGGAACATAGGGACGGGCGGCGTGCATTTCAAGGCCACCAGCAAGGTTATTTCAACGCTATTTTGCTGACGAATGAGCCAAATTAGCGGGAAAAGCCGCAAGACCCGGCAAAAGCCCAAAGCCAGGGCTCGCATAAGGGCGTACTGGCCGCCGTCGCCACCGGCTCATTCCGTCTCATGCCGCCAACTCCAATTGTCGCGACAGGAACGACAACATGGACGGATCGCTGCAGCACGCGATGTTCATGCGCATCCACGTGCTGGGGGCCTGACGCGGCGAGAACAACGCCCCCGGCGCAAACAGGAAACCGGCCTCGTGCCCGGCGGCCGCAATGGCGTTCGTGTCGATGCCGGTATCGACCCAGAAGAACATGCCGGAGGTCGGTTCGCCGAACATGCGCAACCCCATACGCTCCAAATTGCGTCGCGCGCCGTCGCGGACCTCGTCCAGACGGGTACGCAACCGCTCCACGTGACGTCGGTAATGCCCTTCGGTCAGCGCCTTGTAGACGATGCGTTCGTTGATCTCCGGCGTGGTCGATCCCGACAGCATTTTGTGGTCGACGAACGTCTTCGCCAACTCCGGCGAACAGGCGACGAACGCCACACGCAGGTTCGCCGCGAGGGTCTTCGAAAAGCTCCCCATGTAGATCACGCGCTTGAGCTGATCGAGACTCGCCAGACGCGCCACCTGCTGATGCGGCGGACACAGATCGCAGTAGATATCGTCTTCCAGCACCATGAAGTCGTACTGCTCCGCGAGACGGAGAATCTGGAATGCGCGGGCGGGCGTCAGCGACGTGCCCGTCGGGTTCTGCAGAATCGAATTCAGAATGAGCAGCTTGGGACGGTGCTGCTGCACGAGCCGCTCCAATGCCTGCATGTCGAGGCCGTCCGGCGTGTAGGGCACGCCGACGGTATTGGCCCCCTGCGACGCGATTCGGCCGAACACGACGAACCACGCCGGATCGCCGACGAGTACCGTATCGCCCGCACGCACGTACAGCCGCAACAAGAAGTCCACAGCCTGCGTAATCCCGGACGTCAACACGATCTGGTCGGGCCTCGCGCCGATTTCCAGCTCCGCGAGTTGCGTCTGTAGTTGGACACGCAGCGGCAGAAAGCCCAGCGGATTGCCCGCCTGGAGCAAATGCGCGCTCGACTGTCGGCTCATCGAGCGCATCGCAGACGTCATCATGTCCGCGTCGAGCCACGTCGCAGGCAGATACCCCATGCCCGGGCCGCGCTCGGGGGCCACCTGATGCAGCATGCTACGTACGAGCCATGCGACATCCAGCGGCCCCTGCGTGACCATCGGTGCGGCCGCATTTTGCGGCGGCATAACCGGTCGCTCGCGCACGTAGAAACCGGACCCGCGCCGGGCTTCGAGATACCCCTGTGCCACCAGTCGCTCGTACGCTTCGACAACGGAGAAACGCGAAACGCGTTTGTCTTCCGCCAGCGAGCGGATCGACGGCATGCGCATGCCCGGCAGAAAAACCCGCTCCTCGATACGCAGCCTTGCCCAGTGCACCAACTGATCGACAAGCGTCATTCGCGCGGTGTCCAGCGCGGCGTTGTCCGCAAGAATCAGCGGAGAAATGCGGTTCGTTGTCGTCATCCTCATTCACCTGTGTCGTGCCCCGGCAGGACACGCGAGATACGCATCACGCGCAGGTCGTGCCCGCGCGTGCAGTGCTTCGGGGAGCAGCGATCGGTGCCCCCACCCGGTTGACAGCCCCATTCGTATCGAAGTGTCTGCCCCTGCCGCTCATGGATTGCCACTCTACGCCAGCCAGTATCCCTGTCAACTCATAACTGTACCGAGAACTACCTCACCATCTGTATCGGTACTGTACCGGAGTTAACCGATAAAGTGTCCTCTCAACTGGAGACCGCCATGCGTGAAATCCGATTTTTCGAACTGGACCGGGAACAGACCGTCGTCTGGCAGAGCCCGGCTGCCGAACCGCCGCAGTCGCTGCAAGTGTTGCAGGGCCTGCTCTGGCTGACCGTGGAAGGCGAACCGCACGACCATTGGCTGCGTGCAGGCGAGAGCTTCGAGATTCGCGGCGGGCAGCGCGTGTGGCTGGGCACCTGGCAGGAAGGCGCGCGCATGCGTGTGAGTCAGCCCGCAAAAACGCTTTCTGCGTTGGGCCGCGGACGCGTACTCGGTACCGGATTGCGGGTGGTGTGGCGCAACCTTGCGGTGCGTCTGGCGAATCGCACGAAGCGAGCCGACGGGACGGTAGCGCGACTCTCGCGCGGTTAACTCAGGCAACACGAGACGCGCAGGTCATGCTGTCGACCGTTCCTGCCGGACTTGCCGACGCTGGCCTCGGAAGACGCGGCATCGGCGCGCAGGCAGAGTAAGCTATCGTTTTTTGTCGCCCGTCTTTGCTGCCCGAACCGAACATGACCGCACCTCACGCCCTGAAACTGGACCATCTCGTCGTCGCCGCAGAAACGCTGGAAGCGGGCGAAGCGCACGTCATCGAGCAACTCGGCCTCACGGACGTCGTGCCGCAACGCGGCGGCAAGCACGCCCGCATGGGGACACACAACAGTTTGCTGGGTCTGTGGGGCGGCGCCTATCTGGAGATCATCGCCATCGATCCGGAAGCCCCCGCACCGGGCCGTGCGCGCTGGTTCGGTCTCGACGATGAAACCGTTCGGACGCGCCTTGCTCGCGGTCCCTACCTTGCGCACTGGGTGGCGCGCGTCGATCGTCCGCGGTCGCTGCCGCGCTGGCAGGCGCAGTATCCGCAACGCCTGGCGCCGGTCGTGGCGATGCAGCGCGGCGCGCTGACGTGGCAGATCGGCGTGCCCGACGACGGCAGCTTGCCGTCATGGCAAGGTGCGGGGCAGGGCCTGCTGCCGACGCTGATCCAGTGGGATTCACCGCAACATCCCGCAGATGCGTTGCCGTCTGCGGATTGCGCCGTCACCAAGCTGCGTGGGTTCCATCCGCAGGCGACGGTGATCGCAGAACAATTGCAGTGGCTGGGCGCCGATGCCCTCATCAACGTCGAAGCAACGCTGGTCGAGCCGTCGCTCGCGGCAGAAATCGAAACCCCCGACGGCCCGCGCACCTTGCGTTAGGCCGCACCCGATCCAAACGCCCGGCACAGTGCATGGCGGGCGGACAACATAGAAACAGAGAACCACGAGGCGACACCATGAATTCGCGCGAATCCCGGGGCATGCTGATCGGATTGATCGGCGTGCTCATCTTCAGTCTGACGTTGCCCATGACGCGCATCGTCGTGGCGGAAGTCAATCCGCTGCTTAACGGACTGGGACGCGCGCTGGTTGCGGCCGTCTTCGCGGGCGCACTGCTCTGGTGGCGCAAGGAACCGTGGCCGACGTGGCCACAAGTCAAGAGTCTGGCCATCACCTCGCTCGGCGTGATTATCGCCTTCCCCGTTTTCTCGGCGTGGGCCATGAAAACCATCCCCGCGTCCCACGGGGCCGTGGTCAACGGCCTGCAACCCTTCTTCGTCGCGATCTACGCTTATTGGCTGGGTGGCGAACGTCCTTCGCGTGGCTTCTGGGTGTTTGCCCTGCTCGGCAGCGCCCTCGTGGTTGCCTTCGCGCTTCGTGCCGGTGGCGGTAGCCTGCATGTGGCGGACGGACTGATGCTGCTTGCCGTCGTCATTGGCGCACTGGGTTATGCAGAGGGCGGCAAGCTCGCGCGCGACATGGGCGGCTGGCAAGTGATCTGCTGGGCGCTCGTCGTCTGCGCACCGGTGTTGCTGGTGCCGGTCGGCTGGCTTGCGTGGCAGCAACCATGGCCCGTGAGCGGCAAGGCCTGGGGCGCGTTCGCCTACGTCACCCTCTTCTCGCAGTTCATCGGCTTCTTCGCCTGGTATGCCGGTCTCGCCATGGGCGGCATCGCGCGCGTGGGCCAAGTACAATTGCTTCAGATTTTCTTCACGATTGCGTTGTCCGCGCTCTTTTTCGGCGAACAGGTCGATGCGCTCACCTGGCTGTTCGCCGCCGGTGTCGTACTGACCATTGCACTCGGCAAAAACATGAAGATCGGCGCCTCGCGACTCACGGGCAAACCGGTCTGACGACACGTCGCGGCGCATGCGATCCCTGCGCCGCGATGGGTCAGCCCCCCTGACGTTGCGCGCGCCTTCACGCGCCCGGCAACCGCAACGCTCGATACTCGCGGCCGCTCAGAAAAGGCCGCATTCTCAAAGCGAGACCATCATGCACGATTGGCAATATTCCGAACGCGCCCGCAATCTGACCAGCTCGGCCATTCGCGAAATTCTCAAGGTAACCGAGCGCCCGGACGTCATTTCATTTGCTGGCGGCCTGCCCTCGCCCGCCACGTTTCCCGTCGCACAAATGCGGGAGGCCGCCGATCGCGTCCTGACCGAATCGCCGCAAGCGGCGCTGCAATACAGCGCGACGGAAGGCTTCGCGCCCCTGCGCGAATGGGTCGCCAAGCGTTACTCACGCGACGGCCTGACGATTGCGCCGGAGAACGTACTGATCACCACCGGCTCGCAGCAGGGCCTCGATCTGATCGGCAAGACCTTCATCGACGAAGGCAGCCGCGTGCTTGTCGAGGCACCGAGCTATCTGGGCGCACTGCAATCGTTTTCGTTGTTCGCCCCGAAGTACGTGCCGGTGCCGACCGACGATCACGGCCTCCTGCCCGAGGCACTGACGCCGGAACTGGTGGCAGGCGCACGCTTCCTGTACGCCATGCCGAACTTCCAGAATCCGACGGGGCGACGTCTGCCGATGGCACGACGCGAGGCGCTGGCCGCCATCGCCAAACGCGACGGCCTGGCCATCATCGAAGACGACCCCTATGGCGAACTCGACTATGAAGGCCAGCGATTGCCGAGCCTCATGTCGCTCGCGCCGGAGCGCGTGCTGTACATGGGATCGTTCTCCAAGGTGCTCGCACCGGGATTGCGACTCGGCTTCATCATCGGCCCGAAGGCGGTGATCGCCAAGCTGGTGCAGGCCAAGCAGGCCGCCGATCTGCATACGCCGAGCCTGACGCAACGCATCGCATACGAAGTGGTCAAGGATGGCTTTCTCGACACGCACATCCCGTCGATTCGCACGCTCTACGCCGCACAGGCGCAGGCCATGCTCGCTTCGCTGAAGGAGCACATGCCAGCCGACGCCACGTGGACCACGCCTGCAGGCGGCATGTTCATCTGGTTGACATTGCCTGCAGGCATCGACACCATGCAGTTGCTGGAGAAAGCGATCGCGCAGAATGTCGCGTTCGTGCCCGGCGCGCCCTTCTATGTCGGGACGCCGCAATCGAATACGCTTCGACTGTCGTTCGTCACGGTGCCGCCCGAGAAAATCGAAATCGGTGTCGCGCGTCTTGGCGCGCTGATCGCCGACGCGCTCACGCGCCGCGCCGCCTGATCCGCCACCGGATTCGATGATCCGCGATTTTGTTCCATTAACGAATTTGCAAGGAAGCCGTACATGTCCGTCTACGACAAACTGAAGCAACTGGGTATCGAACTGCCGTCGTCCGCCGCGCCCGCCGCCGCTTACGTGATGGCCGCGCAGACCGGCAACACCGTGTTCCTCTCCGGCCACCTGCCCAAGAAGGATGGCAAGATCTGGACCGGCAAGCTGGGTCAGGACGTCAGCGTCGAAGACGGCAAGGCGGCGGCGCGCGCCACCGCCATCGAACTGATCGCCACGTTGCACGCCCACACGGGCGACCTGAACAAGGTCAAGCGCATTGTGAAGCTGATGAGCCTCGTGAACTCGACGCAGGAATTTACCGAGCAGCACCTGGTGACGAACGGCGCATCGGAACTGTTCGGCGAAGTGTTCGGCGACGCAGGCAAGCACGCGCGCTCGGCCTTCGGCGTGGCGCAGATTCCGCTTGGCGCATGTGTCGAAATCGAACTGATCGCCGAACTTGCCTGACGGCACGCTGCGTAAGTCGGTGATCGTTTGCGCCACGCGAATCTGCGTGGTGCAAGTTGCGACCTGACCTCGTTCGCAGTCACTTGCGTCGAAAACGACGACAGCCACCCGAGGGTGGCTGTTGTTTTATGGGAATGCCGGTGAAGTGAAATCGGCTAAACGAGGGCGGCTGGCTTGCCGGTGCCGTACGCACGACGCATGGCAATCGCCACACCCAGCGACAGCACCACGGCCACCGACAACAACGCAACCACGCCGTGCCAGCCGTGCGACTTGAGCATGACGCCCGAGAAGCTGCCAAGCAGGCTGGACCCCAGATAGTAGAAGAACAGATACAGTGCGGAAGCAATCGCTCGCCCTTCCGTGGCACGTCGGCCGACCCAACTGCTCGCCACGGTGTGCGCACCGAAGAAGCCGAACGTGAAGATCGCCAGACCGATCACCACCCCGGACACCTGCGACGCGAGCATCGTGAAAAGCCCCACCATCGCCAGCGCAACGAGCGCCCACAAAAGACGGGGGCGGCCCACGCGATCCGACAGCGGCCCTGCAATGAACGAACCCACGACGCCGATCAGGTACATCGTGAAAATCGCACCGATGGCTGCATGCGGCAGATGAAACGGCGGCGCCGACAGATAGAACCCGAGATAGTTGTAGACGCTGACGAAGCTGCCCATCATCAGGCCGGCGAACAGGTACAAGCCGAGCAACGCCGGGTCACCCAGATGTCGGCGTGCATGCCCCAGCGCTTCACGTACCGTCATATGACGCGGGGTGAAGCGGCGCGAATGCGGCAGGCTGCGGGCAAACTCAAGGCGCATTGCAAGACACACGAGGCCGATCAGCCCTACCGACACGCGCCACGAGAACATGTCGGCGACAAACGCCGCCATCACCCGCCCCGCCATCCCGCCGAGGATGTTGCCGCCGATATAGAGCCCCATCGACATACCGAGCGAGCGCTGATCGATTTCCTCGCTCAGATACGCCATGGCGATTGCCGGTAGTCCGGACAAGGCCAGCCCCTTGAGCGCCGCCAGAATCACGATGGTCTCGAAGTTCGTCGAGAAGGCGCTGGCCAGCGTGAGGACGGAAGAACTGAGCAGTGCAATCGTCATCATCCGCTTGCGGCTCACGCGGTCGGCCGCGACACACGTCACGAGCAAACCGAGCGCCATCATCATCGTGGCTGCAGATACGGACCAGCTGGCCTGCGCCGGGCTAATGCCGAACGTGGTGGTGAGCAACGGCAGCAGCGACTGCATGCAGTAAAGCTGCGCGAACGTCGAAAAACCACCGAAGAACAGGGCTCGGCTGATGACGGCGTATTCGCGCGTGCCGCGCGCAACGCCCGCCGGTAGTTTGGGAGCAGACGCACTACCGGCGGGCGCGCCGCCGGAAGACAAAGAGCTATTGTCGAATCTGGTGTACGGGGTGCTTTGGGAAATATGAGAAGGCGGTGGCGGTTTAGCTGAGAATGTTGCTTGTCGAAGGCACACCGAGCAAAGCCGGCGCGAGCCGGCCCCGACCACCATGAAGAAGATTATGAAAGAAACGAACGGCAGAAAAGCACAAACGAAGAGCGCGCTCGATGAACTGATCCAGCAAGGCGCGCGGCAGATCATCGAGCAGGCAGTCGAAGCGGAACTGGCGAGCATGCTTGAACAGTACAGCAACGTGAGGTCGATCGACGGTCGGCGTGCCGTGGTGCGCAACGGCTACCTACCAGAGCGCGAAGTCGTCACGGCCATCGGTCCGGTGCCGGTTCGGGTACCGAAGGTGCGTGATCGCTCGGGTTCGGGCATCCGCTTCAATTCGGCGGTCGTGCCGCCGTACGTTCGCAAATCCGCACGCGTGTCGGCCGCACTACCGTGGCTGTACCTGCGAGGCATCTCGACGGGCGACATGAGCGAAGCCATGGGCATCATGCTGGGCGGCCAGGTCAGCGGCCTGTCGCCAAATGTGGTGAGTCGTCTGAAGGCGCAATGGGCCGATGAGCATGCTCAGTGGAATCAGCGTGAGTTGTCGTTGGCGCGCTGGGTGTACTGGTGGGCTGACGGCATTCACACCGGCGTGCGCAGCGACGATTCCGACGGCCAGTGCCTGTTGGTGATCATTGGTGTCAAACCGGACGGAACGAAAGAGCGTGTGGCGATCAGTGACGGGTATCGGGAATCGAAGGCGTCGTGGGCCGAACTGCTGCTCGATCTGAAAAAGCGCGGTCTGCAGTCAGGGCCGCTGCTGGCTTGCGGAGATGGTGCGATGGGATTCTGGGCAGCGATGGAAGAAGTGTTCCCGCAGACCAAGCATCAGCGCTGCTGGTTCCACAAGATGGGCAACGTGCTCAACGCGCTGCCGAAATCGCAGCAGGCCCGCGCCAAAAAGGCGATGCAGGACATTTGGATGGCCGCCACGCGTGCCGAAGCGCTGGTTGCCTTCAATCACTTCGTTGATACCCACTCGGCAAAGTATCCGAAGGTGGTCGAAAAGCTGACGCAAGATCGCGACGAGCTGCTGGCATTTTACGATTTCCCGGCCGAACACTGGCAGCATCTGCGCACGACGAATCCGATTGAATCGACCTTCGCGACGGTGCGTCACCGCACCAAGCGCACGCGTAACTGCGTCTCGCGCGCGACGTTCCTCGGCCTGGCATTCAAGCTGATCGAGTCGGCCGAAGACTCGTGGCGGCGCATCCGCGCCCCCGAAAAGATCGCGACGATGCTTGACGGGATGACGTTCAAGGATGGAGAGCCGGTGACCGACAGCACACCGGCTCAGCAGCCCCTGGCCGCCTAATCTTGCTCACGCCCCGTACACCAGATTTGACTTTAACTCGAAGACAAAGGTAGGGAGTTGGTTGATGCCATGACGCTGGCCCGCCTCACGCGAACCAAGGGTGAAATGTATACGACGAATGATAGGTTTGCCGTTACCTCGCGTCCAATATATATTTAAGGCTTATTTTTATATATAAAACAGATCAATCGAGGCTTGAGGTATGGAACTGCGACACCTTCGCTACTTCGTCACCGTCGCCGAGGAACTGCATTTCAGCCGGGCCGCGCAGCGCCTGAACATCGGGCAGCCGCCGCTATCGATGCAGATTCGGGCGCTTGAGGATGAATTGGGCGTGCCGCTCTTCGAGCGCTCGCAACGACGTGTCTTCCTGACGCCCGCGGGTCGCGCGTTCCTCGTGCGTGCACGCCAGATTCTTGCCGATGCCGAAGCGGCCCGACTCGAAGTGCAGCAAATCGCCGGGCTCGATGCCGGGGAGTTGCGTATTGCGTTCACGACGTCGGCGCCCATGACGAACCTGATGAAACGCGTACTGACGACTTACCGTCAGCGTTACCCGCGCGTGACGCTAACGCTCAGTGAGGCGCCGTCGGAGCGCCAACGGGAAGCCCTCATCGAACGGACGCTGGACATCGGATTGCTCCGTCAGGCGGAGAACGCGCCGCCAGTCGCGGGACTCAGTTTCGAGACGTTGATCGACGAAGCGCTGGTCGTCGTCCTGCATCAGGGACATGCGTTGGCCAAGCACGCCAGCGTGTCGATTGCCGATCTGGCCAACGAAGCGTTCATCATGCATCCCAACGGCGTCGGGACGGCGGTCGACGGACAGATTCGAAGGATGTGCGAGCGCGCGGGTTTTACACCGCGTGTCGTTCAGGAGGCGCGCGAGTCGACGACCATCGTCGCCCTCGCGGCAAGTGGATTGGGGGTTGCGGTACTGCCAGCCGCCGTGCGTTGCATTCAGATTGAAGGCGCGCACTTCATGGACTTCAGCGAACCGGACGCGCACTCGGCGCTGCTACTCGGCAAGCGCCGCGACGATAACAGCCCACTCGTGCAAGCGTTCGTCGCCCTGTGCCATGAAGTGGCCGGGACCGTCAACGACGAAGCCCGGCCAGCGTGAGTCTCAGCAATCGCACCGATCGCACCGATCAGCCGCGAAGCGACGCCGCCAGTCCGATCGTAACGATGCCGAGCACGAGATTCAGAATCACGAGACGACGAATACCGTTGACCGCCGCCGCGCCCTCCGGCCACGACTGCGCCTGCACGGCCCGTTGCAAGCGCGGGAACAGTGCGAAGCGAATGTGACCGAAGACGAGCATCATCAGCACGCCGCCCCCCGCCATGGCGTGCACAGGCCAGCGGGCATGCAGACCGCCCATGCCCATCATCATGTGCCCGCCGGACAGCAGGATCAGCACGATGGCAACGCCCACCCACGTGAAGAACCGTGTGAGCGCCGCCTCCCACAACGGCAGACGCTGCTGCGGCGACAGTTCCGACGACGCGGGCCGCAGACAGGCCAGCGCAAAGAACATCCCACCGATCCATACGGCCACGCTGACCAGATGCAGAAACAGACTGAAGGCGTAAACGCTCATGCGGGACTCCGTCAGGATGCCTTCGGCGCGGCCGGCAACACCGGCTCGAGCGAACGCGGTTTGAACGTCGCAAACTTCACATTCGGCGAACGGCCCTTGCGCGCACGCTTGCCGATGTTCGGCGCAAGCGATGCGCCCGACAGCGTCTCGGACTGAATCTTGCCGCCGCGCACTTCGCCGTACACCGTCACGCCTGCCTCGCTGATCGGCACGACCGACACCAGCGTCTGCTTGGCTTCGAGACCGATCAACGTCACGCCGCGCCCACCGCCCGTCAGTGCCTTCATTTCGTCCATGCCGAACACGAGCAAGCGCCCGTCGCTCGACAGACACGCGACCGCACTGGCGCCCTGCCAGATCGGCGTCGGCGCAAGCGGCTCCGCCCCATCATCGATGGTCATGAACGACTTGCCCGCCTTCACCCGGCTCACCATATCGCCGAGCTTGGTCGTGAAACCGAACCCGGACGACGTCGCGAGCAGCAGCGGCTGATCGCCGGACGCTGCGTAGTAATGCAGCAGACGCGACCCCGATTCCAGTTCGATCAGCGACGTCAGCGGCACACCATCGCCACGGCCGCCCGGCAACTGGGCCACGGCCACCGAATAGACGCGTCCGTTGCTGCCCCAAGCAATCAGCGGATCGACGGTGCGGCATTCGAACGCGCCATACAGTGCGTCGCCCTGCTTGAACGAGAAACCTTGTGCATCCAGTCCGTGGCCCTTGAGCGCACGCACCCAGCCCTTGGCCGACACCACGACCGTGACCGGTTCGTCGACCACGCGGGCTTCCGCGACCGCACGCTTCTCTTCCTGAATCAGCGTGCGACGATCGTCGCCGAATTGCTTCGCGTCGGTTTCGATTTCCTTGATGATCAGACGCTTCATCGTGCTTTCGTTGGCAAGCAAGTCTTCGAGCTTGGCCTTCTCGTCGCGCAACGACGCCAGTTCCTGCTCGATCTTGATCGCTTCCAGACGCGCCAACTGACGCAGACGAATTTCCAGAATGTCTTCCGCCTGACGCTCGCTCAGCTTGAACGCGCTCATCAGCGCGGCCTTCGGCTCGTCCGACTCGCGAATGATGCGAATGACTTCGTCGATATTCAGGAAGACGATCATGCGGCCTTCGAGAATATGGATACGGTCGTCGACCTTGCCCAGACGGTGACGCGTGCGACGCGTGACCGTTTCGAAGCGGAACCCGATCCACTCGGTGATGATGTCGCGCAGCGACTTCTGGCCCGGACGGCCGTCGGCCCCCACCATCACGAGGTTCACCGATGCGCTCGACTCCAGGCTCGTATGCGCGAGCAGCATCGTGATGAATTCCTGCTGATCGATGCGGCTCGACTTCGGCTCGAACACCAGACGCACGGGTGCGTCTTTACCGGACTCATCGCGCACGGCGTCGAGCATGGCCAGCATCGACTGCTTGAGGTTCTGTTGCTCCGGCGTGAGCGACTTCTTGCCGAGTTTGACCTTCGGGTTGGTCAGTTCCTCGATCTCTTCGAGTACCTTCTGGCCCGACGTATTCGGCGGCAATTCGTACACCACCGCCTGCCACTGGCCGCGCGCCATTTCTTCGATCTTCCAGCGCGCGCGCATCTTGAGGCTACCGCGTCCGCTCTCATACGCGGCGCGAATCTCGGCTGCGCTCGAAATCAGTTGCCCGCCGCCGGGGAAGTCCGGTCCCTGCACGTGAGTCATCAACTCAGCGTCATCCAACCTGGGATTACGGATCAACGCCACGGCCGCCGAGGCCACTTCGCGCAAGTTGTGCGACGGAATTTCCGTCGCGAGACCCACAGCAATGCCCGACGCGCCGTTGAGCAATACGAACGGCAAGCGCGCAGGCAACAGGCGTGGCTCTTCGGTCGAACCATCGTAGTTCGGCACGAAGTCGACGGTGCCCGCATCGATTTCGTCGAGCAGCAGCTTGGCAATCGGCGTCAGACGGGCTTCCGTGTAACGCATGGCCGCCGCGCCGTCGCCGTCGCGTGAGCCGAAATTGCCCTGACCATCGATGAGCGGATAGCGCATCGAGAAGTCCTGCGCGAGACGTACCAGCGCGTCGTACGCGGACTGGTCGCCGTGCGGGTGGAACTTGCCGAGCACGTCGCCGACGACGCGCGCCGACTTAACCGGCTTGGCATCGGACGCGAGGCCCATTTCGTTCATCGCGAACAGAATGCGGCGCTGTACCGGCTTCTGGCCGTCGCAGACATCCGGCAGTGCCCGGCCCTTGACCACGCTGATCGCGTAGTCCAAATAAGCACGCTCGGCATACGCGCCGAGCGTTAGCGTGTCGTCATCCGACGGTTGCGTAAAGAGATCTTCTACTTGTTCCATAAAACCTGTGGGTTTGCTGCGAACGTTTGACGAGAGTTCGAGTGGACGTCGACCGCGAGATCATACCAAGCTCACCGGCACATTTCGGCAAAAACGCGTCCGAATGGCAAAGCAAGACGTGATTTCGGAGTGACGACCGTCCAAATTGCCGGGATTGCGTGCGGATTTCGGAGAATTCCGAGCCGACCACCGGAAGACACGCGAGACTTCGAAGGCGAATCCGAAGATGCCGCCAAGCGGCGTCAACCGACGCCTCAGTCGGTGGCTGACGGCGCTGACAGTGTCGACGCAGTCGAGTCGCGTATCGACGCGTTCGGCATGGTAGCAGGCACGACGGGCAGCCCTTGCGGCGCGCCCAGAATGACGTGAATGCGGCCGTCGCGCGATCCGTTGACGCGCGCGTTGCCAATCTTGCCGCCGCCCCCGCTCGCGCGGAGCACGCCATTGCCCGGTGCGGCGTCGTCGCCCTCCGGGTTAAAGCGTCGATAGAGTTCCAGCACGGCGGCGACGTAATCGCGCGTCTCCGCATACGGTGGGATCTGATCGGCGTGACGCGCCACAGCCCCCTCGCCCGCGTTGTACGAGGCGAGCACCAGTTCGAGGCGATCGGGATAGCGCGCTTGCAGATCACGCAGGTAACGAGCGCCCGTCAGCACATTGGTACGCGGGTCGGTAAGTTTGTCGGCGACGGTGCGACGCGCATCGGCGCGCACGCCGTAACGCTCCCCGGTCGTGGGCAGCACCTGCATCAGACCCACCGCCCCTTTGGGCGAGACGGCGTCGCTATCGAACCCCGACTCGGCCGCGATGACCGCTTTGAGCAAGGCCGCGTCGACGTGAAACTTCTGCGCTGCCTGCGCGATGACGGGCGCGAGCTTTCTCAGATTGGGATGACGCGCCAGCGCATCGTACAGACGCGAGCGGTCCGCACCGGTGACGACCCCGCCCTGCTGCTGTGCGCGCAAGTCGACGTTGCCGCCATTGCCAACAACGAGCCGATAGCGCGCATCGAGTTTGCGTGCCGCCAGATGCGCGACACCGTTCTCGTCGACGTAACCGTAGAGTTCGGCGTGCGCGAGCGGCGTCGCGACAAGCAGCGCAGCGGCCAGCGCGGGCCCTGCGAGTTGCCGCAGAGAGAGCTTTCGGCGCAGGGCCTGGAGGCACTGCGCCGTCGAAACGTGATTATTGCTGACCTTTGACATGCACCTTGATCGTCTGGCTCATGGCCGGACCGTAGGAGCGATGGGCACCGTCGGCGAATTGCATCGTCAACGTGTGATCGCCCGGCGTCAGATTGACGCTCGTTTCGGTCTGACCTTTGCCGAAATGCAGGTGGCTGTCGTCGGTAGGAACGACCTGACCTGCCGGAATCGAATCGCCGTCGATGATGAGATGGTGATGGCCGGTATTAGGCAACACTTCGCCCGCCGGTTTGATCGCCATGCCTTCGACGCCGAACTGGACCTTTACCGGATTGGACACCGTTGCGCCGTCCGCAGGGGCAACGAAGAAGACGCGCGGCTGGGCCGACTGTGCCAATACGGTGGCGCTTGCGCTGGCAAGCAACATCGGCACGAAAATGCAACGCATAGAACGCAACATAACGCGACTCCCGGAAGGGTGAAGGAAGGATTATCCCACTATGTGAGCACTCACGCTGGTTTGGCCTGCGTGAGTGCGACTTCGCTACGCTTCACGTACTGTACCTGCAAGTACCGACGCCGCGCCCGCGACCCTTCCTGTGTTGTCAGGCTTAGATGTCGGCTTCCACTTCATTGCCCTTGGCTTCAAGCCAGCTACGGCGTTGCGCCGCCTCGCCCTTGCCCATGAGCATGTTCATGCGCGCCACGGTGGCGTCGAAATCCAGATGGCCGAGCGCCACCGGACTCAGACGGCGCGTGTCGGGATTCATCGTCGTTTCCCAAAGCTGTTCGGCGCTCATTTCGCCCAGGCCCTTGAAGCGGCTGATGGACCACGCGGCTTCGCGCACGCCGTCCTTGCGCAGCTTGTCGAGGATGGCTTCGAGTTCGCCTTCGTCCAGCGCGTAGAGCTTCTGCGCCGGTTTTTTGCCACGCGCAGGCGCATCGACGCGATACAGCGGCGGGCGCGCCACGTACACGTGCCCGGTAGCGATGAGTTGCGGGAAGTGACGGAAGAACAACGTCAGCAGCAGCACCTGAATATGCGAACCGTCGACGTCGGCGTCGGAAAGGATACAGATCTTGCCGTAACGCAGATTGGACAGATCGGGCGTGTCGTTCGCACCGTGCGGGTCGACGCCAATCGCCACCGCGATGTCGTGGACTTCATTGTTGGCAAACAGCCGATCGCGCTCGGTCTCCCAGGTATTGAGGACCTTGCCGCGCAGCGGCAGAATCGCCTGAAACTCCTTGTCGCGGCCCATCTTCGCCGAGCCGCCGGCCGAATCGCCCTCGACCAGAAACAGTTCGTTGCGGGTAATGTCTTCGGTCTCGCAATCGGTCAGCTTGCCCGGCAAAACGGCCACGCCCGAACTCTTCTTCTTTTCGATCTTCTGGCCGGCACGCGTACGCGCCTGCGCCTGACGAATCACGAGTTCGGCGAGCTTCTTGCCATGCTCGACGTGATGGTTGAGCCACAGCTCCAGCGCAGGGCGCGTGAACGACGACACGAGCCGCACGGCGTCGCGACTGTTCAGACGTTCCTTGATCTGCCCCTGGAACTGCGGATCGAGCACCTTCGCGGACAGCACGAACGACACGCGTGAGAACACGTCTTCGGGCAACAACTTCACGCCCTTGGGCTGAAGATTGTGCAATTCGATGAAGCCGCGCACCGCCTGGAACAGACCTTCACGCAACCCCGATTCGTGGGTGCCGCCAGCAGGCGTAGGAATCAGGTTGACGTAAGACTCGCGGACCTGCGCGCCATCCTCGGTCCAGGCCACGACCCACGCAGCGCCTTCGCCTTCGGCAAAGCTGTCTTCGTCGCCTTCGGCAAAGCGCTCGCCTTCGAAGAGCGGAATCAGCGGCTCTGCACCGCCCAGCGATTCCACGAGATAGCCCCGCAGGCCGTGCTCGTAGAACCACGTCTGTTCTTCACCGTTCTTTTCCTGACGCAGCGTGACGCGCACGCCCGGCAGCAGCACCGCCTTCGAGCGCAGCAGACGTTGCAGTTCGCCCAGCGGCAATGCAGGGCTGTCGAAGTACTTCGCATCCGGCCAGACGGTCACGCGCGTGCCGCTCTTCTTCTCGCCACGTTGCGACGCACGCGAGTGAAGTGCCACGTTGACGTTGCCGCCATCTGCGAATTCGAGTTCCGAGACCTGACCGTCGCGCCAGACGGTCACGGCCAGCCGGGTCGCCAGGGCGTTCGTTACCGACACGCCAACGCCGTGCAAGCCGCCGGAGAACGTATAAGCGCCGCCAGCCGCCTTATCGAACTTGCCGCCTGCGTGCAGGCGCGTGAACACGATTTCGACCACCGGCACACCCTCTTCCGGGTGAATGCCGACAGGAATACCACGGCCATCGTCCTCGACGCTGACCGAACCGTCTTTGTTCAGGGTGACGAGAATCTGCTTGCCGTAACCGCCCAGCGCTTCGTCCGAAGCGTTGTCGATGACTTCCTGAATGATGTGCAGCGGATTCTCGGTGCGGGTGTACATGCCCGGGCGCTGCTTGACCGGCTCAAGACCTTTCAGGACCTTGATGGACGCTTCGCTGTACTGGGCAGGCGTATTTTTTTTCGACATAGCGTGACTAAATTAGGGCACGACGCGCGCTTATCCACATTTCCTGTGGACAACCACGGGGAAAACCCATTAACACATGACAAAAGTGACGCCGGATCAACGACTTGTGTTGCGGCGCCCACATAATGGGCACTTCGAATGGCACTTCGGGTGCGCACGATGCCTGCCGACAACGGCGGGGCCATGGCGCCCGATGAATCGCGGCCTATTGTACTGTCACTCGCACTGCACTCGAATGACATGGACCATCGGCCCAATGAAACGCGGCCGGAAAACCGGCCGCCAACGACGTTGTTACGACGCAAGCGTGCTCACGTGCTCACGCGTTCTCGCCGCGCTGCTTGGCTTCAAGCACTTCCCAGCGTTCGAGCGCTTCGAGCAATTCCAGTTCAATCGCTTCGAAACGTTCGGACAGCGCCGCACCCGCAGCCGGATCTTTCACAAAGATCGACCCGTCTTCGATCTTCGCTGCCGCGTCCTTCTGCTCGTTTTCGAGCGCGGCAATGCGCTCCGGCAATCCGTCCAGTTCACGCTGCTCTTTGTAGCTGAGCTTGACGGTGCGGTTCGTGCCGCGCTTGGGCGCTGCCGCCGATTCCTTCGGTGAGTCGTCCACTGGCGCACGCTGCGCAGCGAGCGCCGCCGAGCGTTCGCTCTGCACTTGCCAGTCGGTGAAACCGCCCACGTACTCGCGCCAGTAGCCGTCGCCTTCGGCCGCAATCACCGACGTCACCACGTTGTCGAGGAACGTCCGGTCGTGGCTCACGAGGAACACGGTACCGGTATATTCCTCCAGCAGTTCTTCGAGCAGTTCGAGTGTCGGGATGTCGAGGTCGTTGGTCGGTTCGTCAAGCACCAGCACATTGGCCGGACGCGCAAACAGACGGGCCAGCAACAGACGATTACGCTCACCGCCCGAAAGCGATTTCACCGGAGAGCGCGCGCGCTCGGGCGAGAAAAGGAAGTCGCCGAGATAGCTCATCACGTGCTTGCGCGCGCCATTGATTTCGATCCAGTCGCTGCCCGGGCTGATGGTGTCGAGCAGGCTGCGTTCGGGATCGAGCTGCGCGCGCATCTGATCGAAGTACGCGACCTGGAGGTTTGTGCCGACGCGAATCTGACCGCTGTCCGGCGTGATCTCGCCGAGGATCAACTTGAGCATCGTCGTCTTGCCCACGCCGTTCGGGCCGACCAGGCCAACCTTGTCGCCGCGCATGAGCGTCGCCGAGAAGTCACGCACGATAGTGCGTCCGCCGTACGCCTTCGTCACGTTGGTGAGTTCGGCCACGATCTTGCCGGACTTCTCGGCCTGCGCCACGTCCATGCGCACGTTACCCTGCTGCTCACGACGTTCTGCCCGCTCGTTGCGCATCGTCTTCAGACGCTCGATGCGTGACACGCTGCGTGTGCGGCGAGCCTCGACACCCTTGCGGATCCACACCTCTTCCTGCGCGAGCAGCTTGTCGAACTTCGCATTCTCCACGCGCTCGATTTCAAGCTGTTCGGCCTTGCGTTCCTGATACTGCGTGAAGTTACCGGGATAGGACAGCAGACGTCCGCGATCGAGCTCGACGATGCGGGTGGCCACGCGGTCGAGGAAGCTCCGATCGTGGGTGATGAACAGCAACGCGCCGCGATAGCCGATGAGCAATTCTTCGAGCCAGCGGATGGCGTCGAAATCGAGGTGGTTGGTCGGTTCGTCGAGCAGCAGCACGTCGGGTTTGGCAACCCATGCCTGCGCGAGCGAGACGCGTTTTTGCATCCCGCCGGACAGCGCCCCCACACGTGCGTGGCCGTCGAGTCCGAGCTGCGCGATCGTCGTCTCCACGCGAGTCTTCAGTTGCCATGCGTCGGCTGCATCCAACGACGATTGCAAGCTGTTCAGGCGGGCAAGCAGCGCGTCGTGTTCCGCGCCTTCCGGCGCCACCGACAACGCTTCTGCGGTGCGGTCGTACTCGGAGAGCAACACGTGCGACTCGCCGAGGCCGAGCGCCACGGCATCGAACACGGACTGCTCGGGATCGAACTCGGGCTCCTGTTGCACGTAGACGGTGTGCAAACCGGCCTGACGGGCGACCAGGCCGTCGTCCGGCGCGGTAATGCCCGCCACGATCTTGAGCAGCGAGGACTTGCCGGCGCCATTGCGCCCGATAAGCCCGACGCGCTCACCGGCTTCGAGTGAAAAATCGGCATTGTCGAGCAATGCCAGGTGGCCGAACGCCAATTGGGCGCCGGTGATGGAATACAAGGCCATGTGTCGGGAAGCGCGTGAACTACGATGGGAGATATTGTAGTGCCGAGCGCGATGGCCCGGCCGATATTGCATTTTGCTGCTTCGCTCAGCGTGCGATCGTGCGATTGCGCGATCCGCAAACGCGCTGTCGGTCGCTATTGCGGCTGCACTGCGGGGCGTACCATTTCGATGTGCATGATGCCGTCTTCGTCATACGGCTCACTCGCCTTGACGAAGCCGAACCCGCCATAAAACACCTCGAGATGCGCCTGCGCGCCGATGCGCACGGCAGCGCTCGGCCATTGCGCTTCGGCAATGGCCACCGCCCGCGCCAGCAATTCGCGGCCCAGACCGGTGCCGCGATGCGAAGCGGCGGTGATCACGCGTCCGATCGACGCTTCGTCGTAGGCCAACCCGGGCGGCAGAAGTCGCAAATACGCGGCGATTCGCGGGTCGCTTGCCGGGTTCGCGCTGTCGCGCACTTGCCCGACCAGATGCAGGCTGTACGGATCGCGACCGTCGATGTCCTGATACGGGCACTGCTGCTCGACCACGAATACTGCGTTGCGCGCGGCGAGGATTCGGTAAAGCAGCGCGCTGCCCAGCTCATCGAACGACTTGCACATCCATTCCATTACCGACTCTCCAGCCATTGCAGTGCGAAAGGCCGGACTATAGCACCGTCGCAAAGCGACGATGCCAGCATCGCGCACATCAGATATGGGGGAAAGAAGCGGGAAAAACCGGGAAAAATCGGGACGAGGTAATGCGCAAGCGGCCGTCGACCTTACTGGTAGTAGACGATGCCCTGTTCGATATCGGCACGGGCGTTGCGCTCGGCGTCGTCGAGGGCGTTACCTTGCGTGGCAAAACCGTAGGCGCTCTGAACCTGATAGGCACCCACTTTTTCCATGCCGCGCTGTGTCGGGCGGTGAATCTCGTAGAACGCGTCCCAACGGGCGTTGTCTCGCTCGACTGCATGGACGCTGTACTGGAATTCTTGGTATTGCGATGTTTTCATTTTGTATCCTTCTTTACTGCAAAAAATTTGACTAATAACTATCCCTCTCGAATCGGCTTACGGTGATGAGAGTGCAATTTCGCACAAATGTTTCCGTGAAGTGCACGCAGCCTATCTGCCCAATATGACGGTAATGCGACATAAGCATGACTGACATACGACAGATGACGCTGCTGGACGTCGCATACGGCAAAAAACCGGGTGCGTTCCGTCATGCGCACGCAAGGCGCAATTCGGGTGTTCCGTACGACTTCCTGTTTCGGGGATCGATGGCCAGCCGTTTTGTCGTAACGGCGGCGTGAACGTTTAAGCGTTCAAGGTGACATGTGTCGGCACAGCGTGCGACACATCTGTAGTGATTTTCGTGCCACACGTGGGCTGAGGGTACCGGGCGGGTGAAACACCTGCCGGGCGCTTCATGCCACGGAAGACTGCCTTCAGCACATCCGAAGATGACGGACGCATGGATGCAGTTAAGGCATCATAACAGAAAAATCTGTTATTTGCACCAAAGTGCGTTCACCCGACATATCGACCGGCCGACGGCTCGACGCGCGGGCTTCCACCGGCCAGGTCACTGCCCCGTCCCGCAAGAGTTTGCGGGACATTTCATGAGGCTTTCAGGCGGTCTCCGCCCGCTCCTCCATCTGACGCAGCACCCAGTACATGTAGCCCGCGAAAGCACCGAAGATGATGTGTCCCGCCAGCATCGTCCAGCCACGCGACTCGGTGAACCACGGGAACATCTGCGTCATGACGTAGAAATTGACGACGTACACGATCAGCCCGAAGACGCCACCGGCAACCGACACCGTAACGACATCCGAGTCCAGTCGGAACGGCGCGATGATGGCCCCGAGAACCACGCCGAGCACGACACCGATGGCCGCATGCACCATCAGCGCCATCGCCACGATCGACACATCGAACGTCGCGGGCTGCGACAGGATGCCGGGGCCAAGTACGATGGCGGCCACCATGCGGGGCGGCACCCACGGGCTCTGCCCCGAGACGAGCAGCACCATGAGCATTTCGACGGCAGAAAAGAAAGCGCAGGCGACGAAGCCGGCGACGGCGGCGGCCGCCCAGTCCGGCGAGCGGTGCGTATAGCGATGCGAGCTGAGATGCAGTTCCATGACTTCCTCCCTTGAGGGGGACCAAAGCACGACTGGCCCCACCGGTGCGACCGGCAGTGTTTTCAGGATAGGACACAATCCGGGAACCGTTGGGAAGCCGGGCAAAGCCCTCCGCCCGTCTGCCTATACTTGCCGGTACGCCCTGCAATGGGTGGGGCGCTTCGGGAGACATCTCATGGCTAACTCGTCAGGTTTGCTTGCTCTGCTCGCCAGCATCGTGCTCATCGGCTTTCCCGTATGGCGGATTCTCACCCGGCTCGGCTTCTCCCCCTGGTTCACAGTGCTGGCGTTCATTCCGGTCGTCAACGTCGTCTCTCTGTGGCTTCTGTCTTACGCCAGTTGGCCGATCCAGCGCACCTCGGTGCAGACAACCTGATCGGGGCCCCGGGCGGTCCCGGATCCATCGACTGTGAACCACGACGTCCGGCATCACGGGGTGATGTTGCGTCGACGCCCGATCAGACGCTCGCCCGTGGTGCAATGCGGTACGGTAGAATATTCGCCAAACTCCGAACACTGGACAGGCATGAGCACAGAGCTGAACGCGGCATCCAATTTCATCCGCAACATCATCGACGAAGACAATCGCTCGGGCAAATGGGGCCAGCGCGTGGAAACGCGCTTCCCGCCGGAGCCCAACGGCTATCTGCACATCGGTCACGCCAAGGCTATCTGCGTGAACTTCGGCATGGCGCGTGATTACGGTGGCGTGTGCCATCTGCGCTTTGACGACACCAATCCCGAGAAGGAAGAGACCGAATACGTCGACTCGATCATCGATATGGTCAAGTGGCTCGGTTTCAACTACGAGACGCCGCAGAAGGAACATCTGTATTTCGCCAGCGACTACTTCGAGCAGCTTTATCAGGCGGCCGAGATCCTGATCCAGCGTGGCAGCGCTTACGTCGACAGCCAAAGCGCCGACGACATGCGCGCCAACCGCGGCACGCTCGTGGAGCCGGGTAAGGATTCGCCGTTCCGCAATCGCACCGTCGAGGAAAACCTGGACCTGTTCCGTCGCATGCGCGCGGGCGAATTCGCCGACGGCACGCACGTGCTGCGCGCGAAGATCGACATGGCGTCGCCGAACATCAACCTGCGCGATCCGGCCATCTACCGGATCCGCCACGCGCATCACCACCGCACGGGCGACGCGTGGTGCATCTACCCGATGTACACGTTCGCCCACCCGCTCGAAGACGCCATCGAGAACATCACGCACAGTCTCTGTACGCTGGAGTTCGAAGATCAGCGTCCGTTCTATGACTGGGTGCTCGGTGAGCTGGCCGATGCAGGCATGTTCTCGCGTCCGACGCCGCAGCAGATCGAATTCGCCCGCCTGCAACTGACGTACGCCATCACGAGCAAGCGCAAGCTGCGTCAACTGGTCGACGAAAAATACGTCGACGGCTGGGACGATCCGCGTATGCCGACGCTTGTCGGCCTGCGCCGCCGCGGCTTCACGCCCGAGAGCCTGCAATTGTTCTGCGATCGCATCGGCGTGGCCAAATCGGCGTCGTGGATCGATATGAGCATCCTCGAGCAAGCCCTGCGCGACGACCTCGATCCGAAGGCCCCGCGCGCCACGGCCGTGCTCGATCCGCTCAAGCTCGTCATCGACAACTATCCGGAAGGCAAGCAGGAAGACTGCCACGCCCCGGTGCACCCGCACTTTCCGGAGCGCGGCATGCGCACGTTCCCCATCTCGCGCGAGCTGTGGATCGAGCGTGAGGACTTCCAGGCAGAGCCGGTCAAGGGCTTCTTCCGTCTGTTCCCGGGCAACAAGGTGCGCCTGCGCTACGGTTACGTCGTGGAATGCACGGGCTTCGATACGGATGCCGACGGCAACGTCACGGCCGTGCATTGCAACTACTTCGAAGACAGCCGTTCGGGTACGCCGGGCGCAGACACCTACAAGGTCAAGGGCAACATCCACTGGGTCAGCGCGTCGCACGCGCTGGCGGCGGAAGTGCGCATCTACGACCGTCTGTTCCTCGATCCGAATCCGGATGCCGGGGAAAAGAACTTCCTCGACGCCCTCAACCCGAACGCCAAGCGCGTGACGCAAGCCTACGTCGAACCCGGCATGCTGAACTTTGCACCGGACGATCGCGTGCAGTTCGAGCGTCACGGTTATTTCGTGGCCGACCGTCACGATTCGGCCCCGGGCAAGCCGGTCTTCAACCGTATCGTCTCGCTCAAGGACAGCTGGGCCGTCAAGCCAGCCAAGGGCGGCGGCAAGTAAGTCAGCCCTGCCCCGTCGTCCGCAAAAGCCCGCGCCGCCAAGCGCGGGCTTTTTGCATTTCGGCGGGCAACGGTCAAAACGCCCCTCGGCCCCAGCCCCTTGAAATCTGCAATACCGACTATAAGGCGTTGACGCACCTGAATATCGGGGTTCGGCGTAACCTCGCGCCCTAGGCTCAGCGCTGCGCTATGTCCGCTTGTCCGCTATGACGCGACGCACAGTGGTCGATTACGCGCTCGTCATCCGACTCGCCCGATCCATCGTCACCCTCATGTCCCTGTCTCATCCACCATCCGTTCCGGCATCGCCTTCTTCGATGACTACGCCCTCGCCGACTGCTCAACCGCATGGGTTGATGGGCGAACTGCGTGGAACGATGGCCAACTTCGCCCAAATCTATTTCATCCCGTCGGCCGGTATCGGTGCTCTGCTGCTGGCCCTGCTGACCCTCTCGGATCCGGCTGCCGCCGTGACCGGACTGGCCGCGAGCGTCACGGCATCCGGCGTCGCCGTCGCGATGCGCTTGCCGCACGCGCAACGTCACACGGGGTTGTTTGGCTACAACGGCGCGCTGACAGGGGTCGCCTTTGGCGCCCTGTGGCAGCCGGACGCGATATTTGCCGCGTGGCTGGCCCTTTGCGTCGCCCTGACCGTCGTGGCAACGGCCGCCCTCGTCCGACGCGAACTTCCGGCACTGACGGGGCCGTTCGTGGCCGTCATGGCCCTTTCCTGGGCCATGTTGCCGTGGCTCGAACTCTCGCCACGGACACGTTCGCTCGCTTGCGACATGGGCTCGCCGAGCTTCGTGTTCTGCTCCGTGGGACAGGTCGTCTTCGTTGCGCCGCTGGTGCTGGGTTTGCTGACCTGGTACGTGCTGGCGCTCTGGAATGCCCGCGCGACCGTGTGGGCGCTGGCTACCGGGGTGACCGTCTGGGTGCTTTTGGTCACGCTGGCTTCGCGCTGGCCGTCAATGGCAGCTCAGGCGAGCGGTGTCGGCATCAACGCTTTCCTCGCCGCGCTGGGTCTTGGCGTTTTCGGACGCCGCCTCACAATGCGACTCACCGGTGCCGCGCTCGCGGCCGTGATTTGCGTGATTCTGGGCAGTTGGCTCACGCCACGCGGATGGCCGTACTTCACGTTGCCGTTCAATCTGGCCGTGTGGATCGTTCTGGGTGTGACGGCCAGGGATCGGCCGGGTCGACGCGCAGGCGGCGCATAAAAAAATACCCGGAACGCTGACGTTCCGGGCACTCGCTCAACGCGAACCCCGTGGTTCGAAGCTACCGTCTGTGCGGCGAAGGATTTTCTCCAAGCTTCCCCGTGTGGTTTTGGCCTGCCCTTGCTCGTTTCAGAGCATTGTGAGCACATCGCTATTGTTTTACTGCTTCCTCCCTGACGCCCACTAACGCCCCCCGACGTTGCGAACCGATACCGAAGCCCAGGCCTCTTGCGTGCCATAACCGTATAAACGGCCGATAACGGAAAAAGTTGACCGGGGTATACACGTATCGGGGTAAACCGGGGACTTAATCCTCATCGTCACTATTCGCCGGCCGGGAAGAGACCGCTGGCGTCTTGACGACCGCATATCGCGCCAGCGTCTCCTTGCGGGCGAGGTCGTGGGCCACCACCGGTTGGGGGTAATCGCGTCCGAGCGTCACCTTCGCGTCGGCCAGCGTCTGCGCATCGGCGCGCCAGGGTGCATGGATGGCCTTGTCGGACAGATGCGCCAGTTCGGGCACGTACTTCCGGATGAAGCGCCCCTGCGGGTCGAACTTTTCGGACTGGGTAATCGGATTGAAGATGCGGAAGTACGGTTGGGCGTCGCACCCGGTGGAAGCGGCCCATTGCCATCCGCCATTGTTCGCGGACAAATCGAAATCGTTCAACTGACGCGCGAAATACGCCTCGCCACGGCGCCAGTCGATGCCGAGATCCTTGACCAGAAAGCTGGCCGTCACCATGCGCAGCCGGTTGTGCATATAGCCGGTCTGGTTGATCTGACGCATGGCCGCGTCGACCAGCGGATAGCCCGTACGGCCCTCGCACCACGCCTCGAAGTCGGCATCCGCCGCGTCCCCCGTGGCCCACTCGATGGCGTCGTATGCGGGTTTGAACGCGTGGCCGACGACTTCCGGGTGATGATGCAGGATCATGAAATAAAACTCGCGCCAGATCAGCTCGCTCAGCCATGTTTTCGCGCCATTGCCTGCGTCCCCACCCTTGAGCATCGCGGCGTGTGCCTCCCGCACTAAGGTCCGGATCGACACCGTACCGAAGCGCAGATGCACGGACAGATAGCTCGGACCGCGCAGCCCGGGGTAATCGCGCCGTTCGTGATAGTGCGTCATGCGCGGCAGGAAATCGTCCAGCAACTGCTTGGCGCCGGACTCGCCCGCAGCAAGGGCCATCCGGCGCGCGTCGGGCACTTCAAAGCCCAGCGATGCCATCGACGGCACCTCTCCAGCCCCATGCGACGGCTTCGCAAGCCTGAGCCAATCCGCCTTCCGGCCGTGCGGTGCCAGGTCGACCGGGCGCAACTGCTTCAACCAGGCGCGCGAGTACGGTGTGAAGACACTGTACGGCTCACCCTGCGCCGTCAGAATCTCGCTCGTGTCGAAAATCACCTGGTCCTTAACCGTCTCGAAGGCAATGTCCAGCGCCTCCAGCGAGCGTGCGACCGAACGGTCCCGTTTGACAGCGTCCGGCTCGTAATCCCGCCCGGTGAAGACGACCTGCACGCCGAGCGACTTCGCCAGCGCGGGAATCTCCTCGGTCGGGTCGCCATGCCGGACGATCAGCCCGCCCCCCAAGCCCGCCAACGTCTGCGCCAATTCGCTCACGCTGTCGTGAATGAACGCGACGCGTCGGTCGTCTCGCGGTAATCCGCCGAGAATCGTCGTATCGAAGACGAACACCACGGACACTTCACCGCATGTCGCAAGCGCCTGTGCCAGCGTAGCGTTATCGTTACAGCGCAGATCGCGCCGCAGCCATACCAGCCCTTTTTGAAATTCGCTCATGTCTGAGTAGCGCCACAACGACGCGCCGGATCCGTCAAATCCCTTACCATAGCGAGATCGCGGACTTTACGCCATCGGCCTCGATTACCTCATGACTCGGAAGTTTCCGATTTTGGCTTTTCCCCGCCGCGCCGCCCCGGTGCTGTGTTCCCTTGCCGTCGTCGCGATGCTCACGGCTTGTGCCGCCCCCTCGAGCCCTCACGCGAACGCGAACACCTCGTCGGCACAACGCCCCGCGGCTATCGATTCGGCCACGTTGCGCGAGCGTCATCTGGCCGCCGCGGACGCGGCTGCGGATCAGTACCGCACCTGTCTGTATGGCCACGTCGCACGCTACGTGAATCTGGTCCCCGACCCGATTCGCCTGGCCGACGAAGCCGCCACCGAATGCGCCCCGATTACCCAGCGATTCCATCGCGAACGTCAGGCGGCCATCGTGACGTACACCTCCCCGACAGATGCCGCACAGCAAGCCGACGCGGCCACGCTCTCCCTGCAAGCCGACGGTTTGCGGGTGGCCCGTGCCCGGGCGACAGAGTTGCGCGCGCTTCAATGACGCAACGCACGCGGCTTCATGCTTCAAACGCTCGGAAGAAAATTAGTCGCAAGAGCGGGCGTCGATTACGTAGTCACCCGAACGTGCTTTCCCTAATCGGGCAAGCCCCGATTGGCGAAAGATGGTCCGGCGACCAAAATGAAATCGCCCTCTTACGTCCTTTTGGGGGTACTGCGACAACGTCATTTGCCCGCTTCGGCGGGCATTTTTCTTCGGTATCCGCAGGAATTTGCCCATGACGTCGAGGGCGAGGAGGCCGCGATGTGTGTCTTCAGCATCAACTGCGTAGATGTCACTTGCCGTCGTGCCCATGCCGCGCCGACGCGTCCTCGTCAGGCGAACCCGTCGTGGGGTCGTCGTGCCCCAGCCAACGGTGCGCGAGCGATTCGATACGCCCGCCGAGTGCCAGCACGATAAGTAACAACACCATTGCGGCGAGTGCGATATGCCAGCGGCCGAGCCCGCAGATGATGCCGATGCCCGTGGTACTCCACAGCGCTGCCGCCGTGGTGAAGCCGTGCACGGAAGCGCCGTGATTCGGCCGGATGATGCAGCCGGCACCAAGGAACCCGATCCCCGCCACAATGCCCTGTACGACCCGGCTCACGGAGGAGCTGTCATAAGGCAGTGCCGTGCCTGGAAACGGCACGACCGCGAGCACGAATAACGCTGACCCGAACGACACAATGGCGAGCGTTCGCAAACCGACCGACTTGTGGTGCAAATTGCGATTGAGCCCGACCAGTCCGCCAAGAATCAATGCCGCTGTGAGCCGCAATGTGACCTCGATGATCTCCGCCATCCCTCACCTCGCTCGTCTACGCGATCTAAGTTTCCGATGGTGCATTATCACCTGATGCGGGCGATGTGCGGGACGCTCCGTCATCCCAGTCGTCAAACAGGCGCAACTGACGTGTCGCCTGCGCTTCGAGCAAACGCACCCCGACCCCCATCAATCGCACCGCACGCCGCTTGCGCCCCACCGCTTCTGCCAGCAGCTCGCGGCATTGCACCGGATCGACACCCAACGCGCCAGCCTCAGCGGTCGTCCGCGAAAAATCGGCAAATCGAATCTTCACGAAGACCTTCGCGATCGCCAACGGCTCGCTGCGGCGCGCGCGTCCGATTCGCTCGGACAACTGATGAAGCAGTGGTTCCAGCGCCGTTTCGCACTCCGCGAGTGTGCGCAGGTCACGTGTGTAAGTCGTCTCGACGCTGATCGATTTTCGCTCGCGATCCGGGCTGACCTCCCGGGTGTCGATACCGCGACAGCGCTCGAACAGCCGCTGCCCGAACACGCCAAAGCGTTCGGTCAGATCGGCCATCGAGTGGCTGCGCAGATCACCGCAGGAATCGACGCCCAGCGCCCGTAACTTTTCCGCCGTCACCTTGCCCACGCCAAACAGACGCTCGACCGGTAGTATGGCGACGAAAGCATCGACCTCGGCAGGCTTCACGACGAACATGCCGTCAGGCTTACGCCAATCGCTGGCGATTTTGGCGATGAACTTGTTGGGTGCGACGCCAGCCGACACGGTCAACCCGACTTCATCCGCAGTACGCGCACGAATCTCACGCGCAATCAATGTGGCCGAACCCCCGCAGTGTTCACTGTCGGTAACGTCGAGGTACGCCTCGTCGAGCGACAACGGCTCGACCAGATCGGTGTAATCGCGATAGATCGCCATGATCCGCTTCGACGCCTCCTGATACCGATGCATCGACGGCGGGATGATGCGCAAGTCGGGACACAATTTGACGGCCTGCGCGGACGGCATGGCCGAACGCACCCCAAAGGCACGCGCTTCGTAATTGCACGTCGCGACCACACCGCGCTGATCCGGCTGGCCGCCGACGGCCAGTGGTATGCCGCGCAACGACGGGTCGTCCCGCATCTCGACGGAGGCGTAGAAACAATCGGCGTCGCAATGGATGATCTTGCGCTGAGAGGCGGTCACGGTGGCAGGCGAAAACACTGTGCAAATATACAGCATCCGTGCATTTTTCGCGCTTTATCCGTAACACCGCCGCATCCTGGCCTCGGTAGATTCTGCGGCCACCCTGCGCCGCTCGCCTGCACCGACGAAGCTCACCTGCTCGCCATCGCATATCGACTCACGTCAGCGCACATCAACGCACAGGCAAAAACTGGAGGAACTGCGCGCCCAGCAAGTTCTGCACGTAGCCGATCCCTGCCCGTCGATACTTCTCGTCGAGCATCTCGGCCAACAGATCCAGCCGCCCGATGATCTTGCCGAACTCCCGCTCGAAGCTCACGTTGCGCACGTCGGCCATTTCATTGGCCAACAGCAACGGCTTGCCAGCCATGTCCCGGCGACTCCCCAGCAGCCACGCCGCGATCTCCACGTTGCGCGCCGCGTTGTAGATACGCTGCGCATCGAGTCCGTCGCTCAGATAGAACACGGTCGTGCCGCCATGCGCCGTGACGATCGTGTCCGAGAGACTGAAAACGAAGGCCGCCACACGGTCGCCGGTGAATGTCGGATCCAGCGACAACGACAGGGCGCGAACATCGCGCAAGTCTTTCAGATCCGCCAGTGCGCGACGCCCCTCAATCGCGGCACGCAGCTGCGCCATGGCTTCGGTTTGCGTCGCCGCGCCACCCTTGCGCCATTCGCGGGGATTGCGCTTATAGAGCTTGTCGGCCAGAAGATACAAACTCTCAAGATTCGCCCGCATGCCCAGCGTCGCCATGCGATTGATATCCGTTTGCGCGAGATCCGCCGTCGTCATCGACGTCGAGCGGACCTTTCCGCGATCCAGAGGGGCGTCCTGATACGACACGCATCCGGTCAGGGTCGCGGTCGTCGACACGGCACAGAGAATGGCGGTCGCCGCCAAACGTCGTCGCGCGGGTCGGAAAGTCGGCGTCGGTGGATGGGGCAAGTCGAACCGTCGGGTCATGGGCGTGTCGTTCTCGATCAGCAACGACTCTACGCGATGGGCCTGCGGACTTCGCGTCTCCCGACGTCGAAAAATTGTGACATTCGGTAACGCGCCTGCAAGCGTCGAGCCATCCGGCTGGCGACAATCGATCTCATGGCAGCAGCGCGTCGCGCAATTGCGCAAACAGCGGATGCATCATCGCCTCCTCCAGCCGGAGCACCGGCGTCACGCAGCAATCGGCATCGGCGAAACGCGCGACCCAGTCGGCTTGCGTTGCGGCAGCAAACACCACCGCCAACTCTGCACGCAATGCGAGTGCATCGTCTCCCCCAACCTCCTGTCCAAGCGTCCAATGCCGGGCCTTCCAGTCGCTGCGGCCAAGCACATCGCACAGCGATTCCCAGAACTTCAGTTCGAGCGCACCGACCGCCATGTACCGGCCGTCCTTCGTGCGATAGACCTGATAGCAGGGCACACCCCCGTTGAGGAGATCCTTTCCGGCGCGCGAGACGTGCCCCCGACGATGCATCGCCACCGCCGGCACGACGTTCGAGCGGAACACCTCATGCGTCATCGAAATGTCCAGCCATCGCCCGTGCCCGATGCGCTGTGCGGCGACCAGCGCGGCCAGCACTTCCTGAACGGCAGCCTGAGCGCCGCCGTACAGGTCGCCGATCTGAAAGTTGGGGACGATGGGCGCGTCCTGCGCATCGCAAAGCTGATCGAGGACGCCCGCGTACCCGATGTAGTTGATGTCGTGCCCGGCGGCTTGCGCCATCGACCCTTGCTGGCCATAACCGGAAATCGACGCCATCACCAGCGATGGCCGCACACGTGCCAGCGCCTCGTAGCCGAAGCCCAGACGCGCCATCACGCCCGGGCGAAACCCCTCAAGCAGTACATCGGCGTGGGCAACGTGATCGAGGAAGGTCTTCCGATCCGCGTCGCTTTTGAGATCGAGACGTTCGACAGTCTTACCGCGATTGAGCAGTCGCCAGAAGGCGCTGGGGGGCGATTCGTCATCGGCCAGCATCATTTCCCGGGCGTAGTCACCTGCGCCCTTGTCTTCGATCTTGATGACGTGCGCCCCCATTTGCGCAAGACGCAACCCGGCGAGCGGACCTGGCAGCAGACGCGTGAGGTCGAGCACTGTCACGCCCGATAGCGGCTTATCGAGCTGTTGGGACTGCGACGGGACTGGTGACGAAGACGACGAAGCAGACGAAGTAGACGTTTGGCGGGCGTGGGCGGCGTCGAGCGGTTCGGTCATGACGGTGGGGTGGCGTGTTGGCGGTAGACGTTCATACCGTACCGCGCCCTACCCGGTGCCCGCAAGCAGACAACACGCCGACCTCCTTCGGAAAACTCTTATTTCAGCGCGTTCCGCGTTGACCTGGGCTGTCCTTCCAAAAAACGGGACCGGCGGTATCGCCCGCGCCGGATGCATCGTCCGGCGTCGATCCGTCCTCCGGTCCCGCCACCACCCCCTCGCTCAACAGACGCTCGATCTGGTGATCGGGATATCCCAAATCTCTCAGAATTTCGCTTGTGTGCTCACCCGCCACCGGCAACGCACGGCGTGCGGGCAACCGTTGCCCCGCCATCGTGATCGGCAGCAACGGCACTTGCGTTTGCTCACCCGTTTCCGTCGTCAGGTCGCCCAAGCCGCCGCTGGCGAGCAAATGCGGGTCGTCGAACAGCGCGGCAGGCTGCACGATCGGCGCAAAAGGCAATCCGTGACGCTCGAACGCCGCAGCCAGATAGCTGGCGTCGAAACCTTGCATCATTTCACGCAACAACGGGAGCAACCAGTCGCGTGCCCTCACGCGGTCATTGTTCGTGGACAGTCGCGGGTCGTCTGCCAGATCGTGACGGCCGAAGAGGTCGCAGAAAATGCGCCACTGCGTATCGCTGACGACGGCGAGGAAGATCTGCACGCCGTCGCGCGCAGCAAAGACGTCGTAAATACCCCACGCGGACACGCGCGCCGGCATCGGATCGGGTGCCACGCCCGTCACTGCGTACTGTTGCATGTGCTGCGCCGCAAGCAGTACGCAATTCTCGAAGAGCGCGCCCTGCACTTCCTGCCCGCGCCCCGTGGTCTTTCGCTCGTAGAGTGCAGCCAACGCAGCCAGTGCACCGAACACACCGCCCATGATGTCGTTGACCGATGTCCCCGCACGCAACGGTTGGCCCGGCGGTCCCGTCATGTACGCAAGTCCCGCCATCATCTGCACGACCTCGTCCAACGCGGTGCGCGTAGCGTAGGGCCCCGGCAGAAATCCCTTCAGCGAAACATAGATCAGCGCCGGATTCAGCCGTGACAACGTGGCGTAATCCAGTCCGATTTGCCGCATCCGCCCGGGCTTGAAATTCTCCGTCACCACATCCGACGTACTGATGAGTCGAAGTATCAGCTCTCGCCCTTCGGGCCGCGTGACATCCACGACCAGACTCCGCTTGTTGCGATTGAAGGCGCGGAAAAATCCCGCACCGGTCCCCAGCAGATGACGCGTGGCGTCGCCGCCTATCGGCTCCACTTTGATGACATCGGCCCCGAGGTCGCCCAGCACCATGCCGCAGGCCGGCCCCATGACCATGTGTGAGAATTCCACGACACGAATGCCTTGTAACGGCATCGGTGCCGCAGAGGTGACATCCGGCATCGGCTACCCTCCCCTGCCCGCGTGCGACGCCCCGCCGTCCCCACGGCCCGGCGCGGCAAGCGCGGCGGGGTGAGAGACCGGATGAGACGCAAATCCATCGCGTTGTAACTGATCGAAACCCACGATATAGCCCGCCAAAGCGCTCGCAGCCACGGTAGCCGGGCTGCCGAGCCACATCTGCCCGGGGCCCGAACGCCCGGGGAAATTGCGATTCTGTGCGCTGATGACCACCTCGTTCGACGTTTTGGAAACGCCCGGTCCGGCATTGACGCATGCGCCGCAGCCGGGCGAGAGCATCGTCACACCTGCCGCCTTGAAAACGTCCGCATACCCTTGCGCCTCGCACCATGCGCGCACGTCTTCGCTGCCATATTGCAGGTAGAAGCGCACGCCGTCTGCAACGCGATGCCCTTGCGTCAACCCCCAGGCAAGCACGTCATGACAGGCCCGTAAATCGTCTCGCTTGCTGCCGGTGCACGACCCGCCGTAAGCGATATCGATGGCCACCTCCGTCGACAAATCTGCCAGCGCAATACCGTTACCCGGATCGCCGGGACTCGCCACCATCGCGCTAAGCGACGCGCAATCGATCTCGATGACATGGGCGTACGATGCTTGCGGATCACTTTCCATCCACGCATCAAGCGTGAAATCGATGCCACGCCGCTCGCGCAGGTAGCGGACAGTCTCCGCGTCCGGCACCACCAGTCCGGTGAGTCCGCCAATTTCGGCCACCATGTTGGTGAGCGTCGCGCGCTCGTCGGTCGACAGGTGCGCAACGGCTTCACCGGCGAACTCTACGATCTGTCCGATGGCGCGTCCGTCGCGAATGTAAGGCAGATGCAGCAGGTGCAAAGCCAGATCTTTCGCGCCGACGCCCGCAGGCAATCGCGAGCGCAGATGCACGAGGCACGTACCGGGCACGGCGAGTCGTGCGTCCCCGGTAAGCCACGCATTGGCCATTTCGGTCGCCCCGACACCGAAGGCGAACGCACCGATGGCGCCGCAATGCGGTGTGTGCGAATCGGTGCCGACGATTACCTGCCCCGGCAGCGCATAGCGTTCGAGCATCAACGCGTGGCAGATGCCCTCCGAACCACCGGCTGCGGCACGGCCGTGCAGACGCACCCCATGCCGGGCGCAAAACTCGCGCTGGACTGTGCCGAGACGTCGCGCGGCGTCCACGATTTGCGGGGGCCGACTGCCATCGGCGGAAACGGCATCGAGGTGCGTCAGATGATCTTCAAAGCACAGTACCGAAGCGACGTCGCGCAGCGCAGGTATCTCGTCGCCATAGGCGTGGCGCAGGAAACTCACCGCCATCGGCGTCACGTATTCATGAGAGAAGCGCCAGTCTGCAGGCACGAACACCGCGTCCCCCGCCCTTACACGCGGGATCCCCATCGCTCGCGCAATGATCTTTTCTCCGTAAGTCATCGCGCCGGGGGCGTGCGCAGGCTGCGGCGGTACGATAGCTCCGGACAACCTTCGCTGCGTATAGCCGAATAGCCCACCGCTACGCACGATGGCCTCGGCCAGTGGATCGCAATCTTCGAGAAACGCTTCGATGGGGATTGTCTCGCCGTCCTGCAAGCGCTCAGCCAACGTCAGATCGGTCGACATCAGCAGACCGAGGTTCTGACAGTTCTGTGCATAAATGCGCTCGAAGCTCTCGGCGATCACGATGCGGATGCCGGCGCACCGTTCCGCGAACGGGCTGGCTTCACGCGACGACCCCTTGCCACGTCGCAGGCCTGCCACGGACAACGCAAAACCGCCTTCGCGCACCGCCTTCTGCGTGACAGGAAACACGCCTGCTGCATCGCTCGAATCGTCATGGCATCGCAACCCTACGTAGACGTAGTCGCCAAGCGATTCGTCAAACGCCAGACAAGCACGTGCCGGTGTCATTTCGTCGGTGGAAATCTGGTCGCGCAGCGAGCCGGCTTCGGATCGCGTGAGTGTTTCCCCCGCCAATTGACGGGTGATGGCTTCGGCGCTGGCGCTCAACCACAGCACACGGCCGTTCAGTTGCACGGTGGCTTGCATGAGATCGCTCCTCGAATGTTCCCGCATGGGTTCACCCATTTCGATCGCAAGTTACGTGCCGACGCAGCATGCGGCAGCGTGGAAAAAGTGAAGTCATTTCGTCCAAACGCACGTTCGTCGGATAGCGCTCAGGGATATTGGCGATTCGCCTGCGTAGCGAACGTGTTGGTCCAGGTGTCGCCTAACCGGATCTGCGACGGCTTGACCTCCGGCGTGAACGACGCCAGCGCTTTCAAT
The DNA here is from genome assembly GCF_000972785.3 of Pandoraea oxalativorans. Classification (NCBI taxonomy): domain Bacteria; kingdom Pseudomonadati; phylum Pseudomonadota; class Betaproteobacteria; order Burkholderiales; family Burkholderiaceae; genus Pandoraea; species Pandoraea oxalativorans. Next base: position 1,850,166 of record NZ_CP011253.3, on the reverse strand, counting down.
GCGGTCGCCGGACCATCGGCGAGCATCATGCCGTCCTGGGAAAAGGCTTCACGACAATTCGCGAACGCCTTCAGATAAAGCGTCTTGTCACCGAGGAGATAGGGTTCCGGCACCGTCTTGAGCAATTCTTTCGCCGATGCATGTTGCAGCCATTTGTCCGCACGTACGATCGCGTTGGCCAATGCCTGCACCGTACGCGGGTTCTTCTGGATGAAGCTCTGCGGCGCGTACATCACCGCCGCGGGCATCGGACCGCCGAACATTGCGCGGGTGCCCGCTTGCGTACGCGTGTCGATGAGTACCTTCACGTCGCCCGACTCCTGCAACAACGTCATCATCGGATCTACGTTGGAAACGGCATCGACCTGCCCGTTGCGGGCCGCCGCGACCACCGTCGCATTGCTGCCCACTCCCACTATCGAGACGTCGGTGGGTTTGAGACCCGCTTTGGTCAGGGCGACACTCACCAACATATGCGTACTCGATCCTGGTGCGCTGACGCCAACCCGCATTCCTTTCAGATCCTTCACGGACTTCACTTCGCCCGCCTTGGACTTGACGACGCCAAGGACCAGTTGCGGCGCAGCCCCCAGCACAACGAACGCCTGGTAAGTCAGTCCCTTGGTCTGCATGAGCAGTGTGTGTTCGAACGCCCCCGTGCCGACATCGGCGCTACCGCCAACGACCGCCTGTAGCGCTTTGGCCCCCCCGGCGAAGTCGTCGATCGTGACGTCGAGGCCTTCGTCCTTGAAGTAGCCCAGTTGTTCGGCAATCGTCAGGGGCAAGTAGTAGAGGCCGGGCTTTCCGCCCACGGCGATGGTGATCTTCGGTTTTTCGAGGGGTTGCGCCGGTGCAGCGGAGGCTCCCCCGCTCAGGCTGAGTGCTATGAGGGCCAACGCCATCAGCGTGAGAACGAGAATCAGACGTCCCACGGCTTCGCGCACACGGCGCGCTTCGGCATGTGTCATCGCGTGTCTCCTCCCGCACAATGCGAGATACGGCGCGCCCCGGCTCGTCGGCCGGAATCGCTATCGGCTCCCAGAGCATCCGTCGGCCCAGAGGCGACGGCAAGAGGTGTTTCGGCATGCCAGACATCGCGGTTCACGATGTTTGCCGCGTCGACATCCCTTTTTGGCACGGTCTGGCGAGGGCTTGCCTCCACCGTCGGGCACGTCGTCGTCGCGCGGCTGTTCAGGCGTTCTCCGCCCCGTCCGCGCGTCCGCAATCGTCCGTTCCCTGCGTTCCCCCCGATGTTCCCGTTACGTTACGTGCGCACAGGTGGTCGACCAGCATGCGCGACGCAACGGGCAGCGCATCGTACCGGCGGACGCAGACAACCAGCCGCCGCTCGGCCCAGGGATCTGTCAGCGGTACGATACGCAACGCTTCTCCGTCCGGCACCTGCGAATAGATGCCAACCGCCTCGCGCGGCGCGATCGCCAGGCCAAGTTGGGCCCTCACCATACGACACACCGCTTCGAACGTTGAAACATGGATTCGGAACTTGACCGTCTTGCCCTGTTCGGCGGCAAGGCGTCTGAAGACGGTGTACATCGCGCTATCCGGATGCACGCCGATCTGATCGAAGTCGAGGGTTTCGATGAACGCGAGCTGCTCGGCGCAGGCGAGCGGATGATCCCGGTGCAGTACCGTGACGATCTGATCGTGGCGATACGGGAAGACCTCGACCTCGCGCGTGTCGACCGCGTCCCAGCAGATACCGATGTCGGTCGCCCCGTCCGCCACACCGCGCACCACTTGCGCGCTTGTATGTTCTTCGAGATCGACCTTCACGCCTTCGTGGCGACGCAGAAATGCGCCCAGTTCGTCGGGTAATGTTTCGACAATCGAGGAAACGTTGGCGAAGATGCGGATGTGGCCGCGTACGCCACTTGTGTACTCGGACAGGTCCCCCTGCATCTTCTCCAGACTGCGCAGTACGTTGCGTGCGTGATGCAGCAGCGCCTCGCCCGCCGGCGTCGCCCGCACCCCCCACTTGTGGCGTTGGAGGAGCGCCGATCCGACCAGCGACTCGAGATCGTTGATCCGTTTGCTGACGGCCGAGGGCGCGATGAACTCACGCTCGGCCGCCCGGGCAATGCTGCTCTCTTCACAAACAGCGACAAACAGCCGCAATGAGACAAGATCGATCCGCCATAGCGCCATGCCGGTCTCCCGAAGGCACTGCATTGCCAGCGATTCTGCGGCGCGGGTGACAAAAACGCCACTCGGAGCCGCCCCTGACGACACCGGAAAACAACAACTTGTCCGGCGCCCAACGTCCATCAATCTACGTCTGCCTACGCCAACCTATGCCGTCGGCGCTATCAAGGCGAAGTCGAAGCGTCCAATAGAATGCGCAACGTCTCTGGGGGAAGGAGTATCGGGCATGCAAAACGGGCGTGACGTCAATGACACAGAACCCACCGGGGACCAAAAGGTTGCACGCCACCATCGGACGCCTTGCGTCCGGTGAAATGTCCTCGCGTCGGTCCCTCCCAGGACAACCGCCTAGCGCATCGCTCCGGTCAGCAACACGGCACTCCAGCCGCCGTCAGCCGTGTTGAGCGGTGCGGCCGTGGGCGGTGGTGCCAACGCCAAGGCCATGAACAGCCAACATTTGCAAATGACGATCGCAATCATTTTTGTTGACGCTCAATCATCCCGGCTGAGTTGCCGGGATGATTCGACTATAGTGCGGCGCTATCGGGGCGGCAACTGTGAAACGTCTCTAGATTCGATAAAACGCACGGCGGATCATCGTTCTGCCACGGTTGTCGACGCGGCAGTTTGCGTGAAGAAACCAGCGGACCGGTCGCCCCTCAGGCACGCCGGGCAATGGCCCGTGCCAGCACCAACACCGGTAGCAGCCCCACCAGCACCAGGGTCAGCGCCGGGACGGCGGCTTCGGCGAGCCGTTCGTCGGCGGCGAGACGGCTGGTGACCACGGCGAGCGTATCCATGTTGAACGGCCGCAACGCAAGCGTGGCCGGTAGTTCCTTCATGACGTCGACGAACACCAGCAGGGCTGCCGTCAGTACGCTGCCTCGCAACAGCGGCAAATGCACGCGACGCAGCATCGCCCATCCGCCCACCCCGAGACTGCGCGCACTGGCGTCGAGATTGGGTGCGATACGGGCGAATCCCGCATCGACGCTTTGCAGCGCCGCAGGCAGGAAGCGTACAAGGTAAGCGTAGATCAAGACGCCGCCCGTGCCGGCCAATACCAGCCCGTTTGCCCCGAGCGCGTTCCCCATCCATGTGTCGAGATGCAGCACAGGAGTGAGAATACCCAGCGCAATAACCGCCCCGGGGATCGCGTAGCCTACCCCTACGAGGCGTACGGCAATACGTGTGATACGTCCGGGCGCAAGTCGCTGGGCGTAGCCAAGCACGATGGCGAACGCGCACGCGACCACCGCCGCCACCGCCGCCAACCGCACGGTGTTGTAGACCCACTCACCATAGCGCGGCCAAGGCACCTGATCCAATTCCGAGACAGCCAGGCGCAGCATGATGATCGCCGGCAGTGCAAAGCCCACGATCAACGGCAGGGCGCAACCAGCGGCAACCAGAGCGCCACGCCATCCGCGCAGCGCCGTTCGGCGTGACGTCGTCGGCGCACGCCCCGGTGCCCCGTAATACCGCAGTCGCGTTCGGCTACGCGCTTCTGCCGTCAGCAAGAGCAAAACGGCGAATAGCAGGCATGCCGACAGTTGAGCCGCCGCGACGCGGTCGCCCATCGACAGCCACGCGCGGTAGATGCCCGTCGTGAACGTCGGCACCCCGAAGTAAGCCACAGCGCCGTAGTCGGCGAGCGTCTCCATGAGCACGAGTGCGACGCCCGCCACCAGCGCCGGACGCGCTAGCGGCAACGCCACGCGAAAGAACGCTTGCAACGGTGTGCACCCCAGCGTACGTGCCGCCTCAAAGAAGCGCTGGCTGTGTTCCGCAAACGCCGTACGCGCCAACAGATAGACGTACGGATAGAACGCTCCCGCGAAGACCCATGCCGCGCCGTACCACGAGCGAATCTCGGGAAACCACGTCACGCGATCGACGGCCAGCGCTCGACGAAGCGCGCTTTGCACCGGCCCGGCGAATTGAAGGAAATCGGTATATGCGTAGGCGGTGACATAGGCGGGCATGGCCAGCGGCAGAATCAGCGCCCACTCAAGCACCCGACGGCCGGGAAATGCATAGTGAACCACAAGCCACGCCGTACCGACGCCCATCAGTAACACCCCACCGCTCACGGCCAGCGAGATGCGTAGTGAGTTGAGCGCGTATTCAGGCAACACCGTGTCGAGCATATGGGCAAGCACGGCGCGCGTGTCGGCATCGCCCGCCCCCAGCGCCGCCACGATGCCGAACATTGGCACAAGCACGATCAGCGCGGGAATCCAAGCCACGAGCCGCCAGCCGAAGACACTCGCAGAGCGCCAGCCTCGTCTAGCCCCCCCGAGGTGCGACGATCCGCCGGACGACGCCGTCTGTGCTTGCACCACAGCGGCGCTGGCGACCGGAGTGGCCAATGCAGGCGAATCTCCGGACAACCGGCCAGAAGACAAGTCGGGAGGAACAGAATCGGTGGCGGCGCGTGACTGGGGCGTCGATGACATGGAAAAGGTCGGGATCAGGATCTGGAAAAGCGGTGAATGTGTGGAAAATGGAAAACGAATCTGCGTCGTCGGCCGTCGTCCTCAAGCCCCAGATTACTCAAAGTACGTATTGCCTGAGGGAACCGCGAGTTATTCTCCGGTCTAAAGCGTTGTAATTTCGTTGTAAATTATACGCATTCGCAACTGCGACTCTGACGCGGCCACTCGCGGAAAGTGCCCGCACTTTGCGTAAAGCCGCCGTTCGCGCACCTGATTTCCTCCGCGACCCAATCCCCCGACCTACGTTCGTTCCGACACCAATGCCACTGCCTTATCTGCTGCTCGACCACATCTCGGTTAGTTACGACACCACAGGCCAGACGCATATTGCGGTCCGCGATCTGTCGCTGTCCTTGGCCCGCGGTGAGATCGGCTGCCTGCTGGGGCCATCGGGATGCGGGAAGACGACCGTGCTTCGTGCGGTGTGCGGTTTCGAGCCGCTGGCAGGCGGGCGGATCGTGCTTGACGGTCACGAAGTCGCCAACGCACAGTTGTGCGAGCCGCCTGAGCGGCGTCATGTCGGCGTGGTGTTCCAGGACTACGCGTTGTTTCCGCACCTGAACGTCGCGCAAAACATCGGCTTTGGCATTAGCCGCATGGCGCGGGGGGAGCGCCAGGCTCGCGTCGAGATGCTGGCCGAGCGGGTCGGTCTGGCGGGCACGCTAAAGAAGTACCCGCATGAACTGTCCGGGGGGCAACAACAACGCGTCGCGCTTGCCCGTGCGCTGGCGCCCGCGCCTGCGTTGCTCCTCCTCGACGAGCCTTTCTCAAACCTCGATCTCGACCTGCGCGAGCGTCTGGCGGTGGAGGTTCGGGAGATCATTCGTGCCAGCGGCGCGACGGCGATTCTCGTCACGCACGATCAGCACGAAGCCTTCGCGATGGCCGACCGCATCGGCGTCATGCACGCGGGTGCCATCGCGCAGTGGTCTGCGGCACGTGAGCTCTGGCGGTCCCCGGCCAATCGCGTCGTCGCAGACTTTATCGGGCGTGGCGCGCTCATTCCCGGCACCTTCCGCGGCAACGCCGATGGCGGGGGCATCTCGCTTGAAATCGGGGAAATCCCCGTCTCGCCCACGCTTGCCGACAAGCTGATCCGAAGCGCCGCCCGCGATACCTATCCCGTGAGTGTCGATGTACTGCTTCGCGCAGACGACATTGCCCACGACCCTGCCAGTCCATTCGAAGCCATACTTGTGCGTCGTGCATTTCGCGGGGCCGATCAGTTGTACACGCTGCGTCTCGCGTCCGGCATCGAAGTGGTCGCGCGCGTCGACGGCGAACTGGCGCACGAGACCGGCGAGCGTGTCGGACTGCGCCTGACGGTGCAGCATCCGGTCGCATTCGCCACCGCCTGAGGGCAGGCAAGCACATCGTCACTCGGAGGCTGGTAAAATCCCGCAAAACGGATGGGCCTATGAAACAGTACCTAGACTTCATGCGCCATGTACTCGAACATGGCACAGACAAGACCGACCGCACGGGCACGGGCACGCGCTCGGTGTTCGGCTATCAGATGCGCTTCGACCTGCAGGAAGGGTTCCCGCTCGTCACCACGAAAAAAGTGCACATCAAATCGATCGTGCACGAACTGTTGTGGTTCCTGCAAGGCAGCACCAACGTGCGCTATTTGCAGGAAAACGGTGTCTCCATCTGGAACGAATGGGCGGATGCCGAGGGTGAACTCGGCCCCGTCTACGGCGCGCAATGGCGCTCGTGGCCGACACCCGATGGCGGTCACATCGACCAGATTACGCAGATCGTGGACCAGATCCGCTCGACACCGGATTCGCGCCGCCTGATCGTGTCCGCATGGAACGTCGGCGAGATTCCACGTATGGCGCTGCCCCCGTGCCATGCGTTCTTCCAGTTCTACGTTGCCGACGGCAAGTTGTCCTGCCAGCTCTATCAGCGTAGTGCGGACATCTTCCTCGGCGTGCCTTTCAACATCGCCAGCTACGCATTGTTGACGCACATGGTGGCGCAGCAAACGGGCCTGGATGTGGGCGACTTCGTCTGGACCGGTGGCGACTGCCATCTGTATAACAATCACCTCGAACAAGTGCGGACGCAGCTCGCGCGCACGCCGTTCCCGCTACCGAAACTGGAGATCGCGCGCAAGCCCGATTCGATCTTCGATTACAAGTTCGAGGACTTCCATATCGCGGGATACGAAGCGCATCCGCACATCAAGGCGCCGGTGGCCGTATGACGATTCTGACGCTTGTGGTCGCCCGCGCCGAGAATGGCGTGATCGGGCGTGACAATCAGTTGCCGTGGCGTCTGCCTGAGGACCTTGCGCACTTCAAGCGCACCACGCTGGGCAAGCCCATCGTCATGGGACGCAAGACGTTCGACTCGATCGGCCGTCCGCTGCCCGGACGTCGCAACATTGTGGTTTCTCGCAATCCCGACCTGAAAATCGACGGCTGCGAAGTCGCTGGCTCGCTGGTGGACGCCATGCGGCTGTGCGTCGGTGCGGAGGAAATTTGTCTGATCGGCGGTGCGCAGCTTTATGCCGAATCGCTTGCCAGTGCCGACAAGGTCGTCGTGACGGAGATCGCCAAAGCGTTCGAGGGCGATGCGCATTTCCCCGACCTCCCGGCCGCCCAATGGCGTGAGACGGCACGCGAAACGCACCATTCCCCTGCCCCGAACGATTTCGACTATTCGATCGTGACCTACGAGCGCGTCTGACGCAGCTCGCTCCGGTGTCTGTGCCGATCGGCTCAGACACCTGCCCACGCACTAGTTCACGCACTCAGGTTGGCATGCGACGCATCGGCGGCGGCGCCGCCAACGTCTTCACTATCAGCCGGCACTCCCTGTGCCACCTCAACACGGTCGCGACCAAGGCGCTTGGCTGCGTAGAGTGCATCGTCCGCTAGCGCAATCAACCGGTCGGGCGTGTCTTCGGCGTTCCCTTGCTGCGGTACGTGGGTTGCGCATCCGACGCTGACGGTGACATAGCCTTGCGGCCCCGGGCCGGGCTTCGCCAACGCTCGTACGCTCTGCGTGACCCGTGTCGCCACGAACAGCGCGCCACGCTCGTCCGTATCGGGCAGCACGATAACGAACTCCTCGCCGCCGTAGCGGGCGACGAGATCGGCGGGCCGATGCGTCGCCCGCATCAGCGCAAGCGCGACGTGCTCAAGACACTCGTCGCCCACCGGGTGACCGTAGGCGTCGTTGTAGCGCTTGAAATGGTCGACGTCGATCATCAGCAGCGATAGCGGTCGGCCCGCGCGGCGCGCCTGCTCGTAATCGCTGGGAAACCGGTCGTTGAAATACCGGCGATTGTAGATGCCGGTCAGCGCGTCACGATTGCTGTATTCGATGAGGCGCAGGTGGGCCCGGGTAAGTTCGCGATACAGCCGCGTCACTTCCCACACGAGCACGCAGACCAGCAGGCCCGGCGCCGACATGCTGAAAAAGCGCGCGAGATACCAACCTAGTGAGAAGCGAACCGTACTCATCAGGCTAAGTACCGTATCCGTCACACAGGCGAGCACAGCAAGCGCCACCCAGAGGTCGAGCACCGTGCGCAACCTTCCGATGCCCAGCACGGCCCCGAGCGCAACGAGGTTCAGCACCAGCAGCACGATACCAACGACACCGCTGGAGAAATCGCCGGGGGACGTGGCAGGCGAGAGCGCGGGCGGGAGCGGGACGGTCAATGCCACCAGACAAAGCAGGACGCCCACAGCAAGCGGCATGCCGACGTAGATGCCGATGCCCTTACCCGGTGAGGGCAATTGCGTGATGGATTGGGGCGCGAACAGCCGTCGCGAGATCATGGCGATCAGGACCAGCGTAGGAAAACCAGCGTGCCAGAAGACCCAGATCCACCCGGAGGTCGTTGGCCTTGCGCCCAATAGCCCGCTCGGCGCGAAGAGGCCTGGAAAAGTAAGCAACTGCATGGCGACGGTGAGCGCCGTGAAGGCGTAAGCGCCTGCGAGCAAGCCGAAGACGGGCAGACGCGTCACGTGGAACTGTCCGCAGAGCAAGTACGCCACAATCGTGGCCGTCGTGAACACCGTTAGCCCGCACATCGGCAGGAACGGCGCGACGGCGGGTAGCACAGCCGTGGCTTGCGGTGCCGCGAGTATCAAGGCGGCGAGGATGGCGATCGCCAGACAGCCAGCAAACGCCCGTTGCCCTCGCGATGCACGCTCCATCAGAAAGCCGTCCATGAAGGCCCCTTGCTCCCTCGCGGGTCGTTGTCGTGGTGTGATATTCGAAAGGCGCACTCCGGTCCGGTGCATCCGTCGAGAGATCAGGACTGGAGATTCGGGAAGCATGCACCAAATTCCGCCCCATGCCAACGGCTGAGAATCATGGACATATTCATCGGCGCGGCCCGCCGGGCGACCTGTTCTTCTCGAGGCAAGCGCCTCAATTTACGCTCCACGGCCCCAATATTTCTGCGGTTCCCCACGTACGACGGACATCGTACGCAAGGCACAGTATGGAAACACCTCGCAAAACGTGCGCAGTATTTCATCGGGCACACAGGTGTCACCGCAGGTGAACGCGTCGAAGAATGCCTTACCTTCGATGGGGATAGGTATGTAACCCTCTCTCCGAGAACCGTCGAGTCACACATCGACGCCCTGCGCAGAGCATTCCAGGTGACCAACCGCACACAGCTCATTGAGGCCGCGATGGCCGCCGGGTACTTCACGAGCATTCCGGAATCGCTGTTCAATCGGCAGTTGTCCCTCATGCTGAGTCAAAGCGGGTGACGGCACAAAAAAACGCCGATGAATCGTTAAAGATCCATCGGCGCCTTTTGCTTCTTCGTGACGAACTCGTTAAACATGACGAGATTCTTCAGACTTGCCTTATGCGGTCGTCAGCCGCCCAGATACGCCTCCAGCACCCGCGGATTGCCCAGCAGATTCCGGCCGGTGTCGTCGAGCACAACTTTGCCCGTCTCCAGCACATAGCCGTGCTGCGCAATCTTCAGCGCCTGACGCACGTTCTGCTCGACCAGGAAGATGGTCAGGCCGTCAGCGTTGATCTCTTTGAGCGTAGCGAAAATCCCCTGGACGATGATCGGCGCGAGGCCCATGGACGGTTCATCGAGCAGCAATAGCTTCGGGCGCGCCATCAACGCACGACCGATCGCCAGCATCTGCTGCTCGCCGCCCGACAGGTTCCCGGCCATCTGATCGATGCGCTCGGCGAGTCGCGGAAAACGCTCCAGCACCTTATCCAGATCGGGCTTCACGTTTTGTTTGTCGCGCCGCGTATAGGCTCCAAGTTCGAGGTTCTCGCGAACGGACATCGTCGTGAGCGTGGCACGCCCCTCGGCCACCTGCACCAGCCCGCGTTGCACGATCTTGTTGGGTGCCAGCCCGCCAATGTCCTCACCTTCGAAGAGAATCGTGCCGCCCTGCTTCTTGATGAGGCCGGATAGCGCCAGCAGCGTGGTGGACTTACCCGCACCGTTCGCCCCAACAAGCGAGGTGATTTCATGCTCGCGCAACGCAAAATCGACGCCCTTCACAGCCTCGATATGCCCATAGGCCACTTTCAGACCCTTCACTTCGAGCAGCGCGCTCATGCCTTGTCCTCCGCGCCAGCCGCCAACGCAGCCGCATCGTCGTCGTCATCGCGGCCCAGATAGGCTTCGATAACCTGCGGGTTGTTCTTGATCTCGTCCGGCTTGCCTTCGGCGATGATGCGTCCGAAGTTCAGCACCGCGATACGCTCGCACAAGCCCATCACGAAACGCATGTCGTGCTCGATCATGAAGATCGTGTAACCGCGTGCCTTGATGTTCTCGATCTCGCTCATGAGATCGACTTTCTCGCCGGTGTTCATGCCCGCAACCGGTTCGTCGAGCAGCAGCAGCTTGGGCTCGGTCGCCAGCGCTCGCGCCAGTTCGAGCTTGCGCTGATCGCCGTACGAAAGATTGTCGGCAATGTCGTACGCCTTGTGGTCGAGCTTGACCCACGACAGCAGTTCATGGGCACGCTCGCGAGAGCGCTTCTCCATGTCGCGGAAGCCCGGCAACGAGAGCAGCAAGCCCGCCGGACCATACGAGAGGTGACGGTGCATGCCGACCACCACGTTCTCGATCAGCGTCATCTCTTTGAAGATGCGGATGTTCTGGAACGTGCGGGCAATACCACGCTGCGTGATCCGGTGCGGCTTTTCGCCGACCAGACTCTCACCGTTGAACGTGATGCTGCCGCCGGTAGGCTGCAACAAGCCCGTGATCAGGTTGAAGACAGTCGTCTTGCCCGCACCGTTCGGGCCGATCAGGCCGAAGATGGTGCCCTGCGGCACCTCGATATTGACGTCCTGCAGCACGTGCAGACCGCCGAATCGCTTGGAAATATTGGAAAGCTTAAGCATGTCGTGTTCCCCGTCCGCTTACGTGGAAGACGCCGAACGCGTCTTGCCGGCACGGAACCAACGGCGAAAACGCACCGGATCCCAGATGCCCTTGGGCAGGAACAACACGATCAGCACCAGAATCAGGCCGTTGACCACCAGACGGAAGTCGTTGAATGCGCGCAGCAGTTCGGGCAGAAGCGTCAGAATCGTGCTGCCGAGCACCGGCCCCACAAGGCCATTGATGCCGCCGAGGATCGCCATCGTCAGAATCTCGACGCCGCGATCGAACCCGAATTCGTTCGGTCCGATGAAGAACGTCAGATGCGCATTGAGGGCACCGGCAAGACCGGCCAGCACCGCGCCGAGCACGAACGCCAGCATCTTGTAACCCGTCACGTTGATGCCCATCAGCCCTGCGGCCGTCTCGTCTTCCTTGATTGCCTCGAACGCACGGCCAACCTTGGAGCGACGCAGACGCCACAGCACGGCAAGCGCGATCACCACCGCGCCGGCCACATGCCACCACTGCGTGAGTTGCGGAATGCCGTTCAGACCGAGCGCACCGCCCGTCAGATCTTCCGTGTTGAGGATGAGCACACGCACGACTTCGCCGAAACCGAGCGTCGCCATCGCCAGATACACACCCGACAGACGCAGCGTCGGCTTGCCGATGATGAATGCAACCAGCGCAGGTGCGGCCATGCCGCCCGCCAACGACACCGCAAACGGCGTCTCGTAGTTCATCGTCAGCAAGGCTGCGGTGTACGCTCCGATTCCCATGAACGCGGCGTTGGCCATCGCCAGCATGCCGCACGACAGCGTGAGATAAATCGACAGGGCCAGCAGCGCATTGGTGCCGAGAGTCAGCACCAGATTGCTATATACCGCCCAGAAATTATTGAACCAGTCCATTGCGCCCCCGTGATTACGCTTTGCGTTCGAGCACTTTGCCGAACAACCCCTGCGGACGCACCAGCAGGATCAGGAACAAGAGGCCGAACGCCACGGCGTCGCGCATGTTCGAGCCGATGTAAGCCACCGACAACACTTCGGCAAAACCGAGGAACAAGCCGCCAATCATCGCGCCGCGAATATCGCCCATGCCGCCAAGAATGATCACCGCAATGCCCTTGTGCAGCATGGGTTGCCCCATGAGCGGGAACACAGCGTTGGAGTACAGGCCGATCAGCACACCGGCCATACCGCCCAGCCCCGCTGCGGCGAACGACGTGGCGAGGAACAGCCCTTCGACGTTGATGCCGAGCAGGTACGCCGCCTTGGGCGACTCGGCGATCGCGCGTAGCGCACGTCCGAGCTGCGTCTTCTTGATCGTGGTGATGAGCACGGCCATCAGCGCGAACGAGATGAAGATGATCGCAAGTTCGAGCACCGTCATGTGGACGCCCGCCACGGTCAGGGTGTCCTGCGAGACGACGTCGTACGGGAAGCGCAGGTTCTCTGCGCCGAAGATGCCCTGCACTCCGTTGTTGAGCAAAATGCCCACGCCAATGGTGGCAATCATCGGAATCAGGTGAGGCGCACCGCGCTTGCGCAGCGGTTTGAGCACGAGCACGTCGATGACCAGGCCGAGCAGGCCCGACACGATCACGGCCGTCACAATGGCCGCCCACAGCGGCAGATGCAGATGCACGACGGCTTGCAGCGCCGCGTAGGCGCCGACCATGAAGACCGCGCCGTGCGAGAGATTGATAACGCCGAGGATGCCGAACACGAGGGTGAACCCGAGCGCGAACAAGGCGTACACGCACCCGAGGGAGAGCGCGTTGACGAGTTGCTGTTCCAGCATGGTGTGTATTCCAGCCTGAGGGACGGAGGCACGCGTCGCGAGGGGGGGCGACGTGTACCAGAAACGCCGATGGGCGTAGCGCCTTTCGGCCCTACGCCCATGCGGACTTCTTCAAGTACTGCCGGGCTTACTTCTCGATGACGTACTTGCCGCCCTTCGTCACGCTGACGATCGGCGCTTGTTGTGCATCGTAGCCAGCCGGCTTGCCGCCCTTGCCCGTTGCCTGACGGAACGCGAACTTGCCGGTTGCGCCATCATGCGTGACCTTCGGCAGCGCATCGCGCAGTGCCTTACGGTCTGCGTCGAGGTTGCCGGAGATCTTCACGTTCTTGATCGCGCCGGCAGCGATGTACATCGCGTCGTACGACTGTGCGGCGAACTGATCCGGTGCCACGTTGTACTTCGCCTTGTAGGCAGCGATGAACTTCGTGTTGGCCGGCGTGTTGTTCTCGATCGACCACGGGCTACCCACCCACAGGCCATCCGAGCTGCCCTTGGCCAGATCGAAGATCTTGACCGAGTTCATGCCGTTGCCGCCGATGAACGGTACATTGATACCCAATTGACGGGCTTGCACCATGATCGGCGCGCCTTCGGCGATCAGCGCCGACAGCACGATGGCGTCCGGGTTCGAGGCCTTGATCTTCGTGAGCTGAGCCTTGAAGTCCACGTCGCCCTTGGCGAACGTTTCGGTCGTCGTGACCGGGATCTTCAGGTCTTCGAGCGCCTTCTTGAAGTTGTCGTAACCGCTCTTGGTAAAGACATCGTCGTTACCGTACAGCACGGCAACCTTCTTGATGCCCGTGTGCTTGGCCGCGACCTTGATGGTCTCCGGCAGCACGTCGGCTTCGGTCACCGAATTGCGGAAGATGAAATCGCCGATGGAGGTAATGCCGTCAGCCGTGTTGGAGGTACCGAACGCAACCGTCTTGCCGGCTTGCGCGATCGGATCGGCTGCCTGCGCCGAGTTCGACAGCGTCGGGCCGAAGACCATGAGCACCTTGTCCTGGAAGATCAGCTTCTTGAAGACGTTGATCGCCTCTTCCTTTTTGCCCTGCTCGTCTTCGATCTGAAGCACGAGCTTGTTGCCGTTGATGCCACCTGCGGCATTGATTTCGTCAGCGGCAAGCTGGAAACCGTTCTTGATGGCCGCGCCGTATTGCGCAGCGCCACCCGACAGTGCTTCGGCCACACCGATCTTCAGATCGGCTGCGTGGGCCGCAGCCACCATCCCCGTCGCGACAAGTGCGCTCAGCAACTTGGTCATGGTGCTTTTCATGAGTCCTCTTCCTCCAATACCTAGTCTCTAGTTATGAGAAGGCGCGCCTTATGAGCGCGCCCATTACCCTAACTACCGTGTCCGTTCTTAAGCCACGGCTTAAGAAAACCCCTAAGGATATCGCAAACGGCTTGCGACGGACACGATAATTGAGCATTTACCCCGCAATGGCGCACAAATGCAACGCGTTTGTGGCGCCATAACGGATTTTGGCAGCATCAATGACCGGCGATGGTCATTTGTTCAATCAGGATTGACCCGACCTCCTTCGTGCCGCGCACCAGCGTGTCCGCGCCGATGGCTACGATCTGTCGGAACATGTCGTTCAGGTTGCCTGCGAGCGTAATTTCCTCGACCGGGTACTGAATCTCCCCGTTCTCGACCCAGAAACCGGAGGCGCCGCGCGAATAGTCGCCCGTCACGTAGTTCACGCCCTGCCCCATCAGTTCGGTCACCAGCAGGCCGGTGCCGAGCTTGCGCAGCATGGCGCGGAAGTCGTCCGTCGGCGCCGTGAGCTTGCTGTACATGCGCAGGTTATGCGACCCGCCTGCGTTACCCGTCGTCTGCATGCCGAGCTTTCGGGCCGAATAGGTCGACAGAAAGTAGCCTTGCACCACGCCGTCGCTGACTACGTCGCGAGCACGCGTTTTGACGCCCTCTTCGTCGTACGGCGCGCTGCCCATGGCGCGCGGGACGTGCGGGTCTTCATGGATACCGACGTGATCGGCAAACACCGGCTTACCCAACGTGTCGACGAGGAACGTCGCCTTGCGATACAGCGCACCGCCACTGACGCCTTGCACGAATGCGCCGAGCAGCCCGGCCGCCAGCGGCGCTTCGAACAGCACCGCGCACTTGCGCGTCGACAGCTTGCGAGCGTGCAGGCGCGCCAGTGCGCGCTCAGCCGCGTATTGGCCGACGGCCTCGGGCGACGCCAGGTCGCCGGCCGCGCGCTTCGACGAATACCAGTCGTCGCGCTGCATATGGCTGCCCGAACCCGCGATAGGCGAAACGGACAGGTAATGGCGCGAATACGGGTAGCCGGCGAGGAAACCGCGGGTCGTACCGAGCAGGAATTGGGAATGCTGGGCGGAAACACCCGCGCCCTCGGAATTCTTGATCAACGGGCTGACGTCGAGCGCCGCTTTCTCGGCGCGCCGGGCCAGCTCGACCGCTTCGTCGGCGGTGATATCCCACGGATGGAAGAGCGACAGTTCCTGCGGATGCATTTCAAGCAGTTCGGACTCCGCAAGCCCCGCGCAGTCGTCTTCCGCCGTGAAACGGGCGATGTTGTAGGCCGCATCGACCGTGTCGTGCAGCGCCTTGCGGGAGAAATCGGACGTGCTCGCGTTACCACGGCGCTGGCCGATGAAAACCGTCACGCCGACCAGCTTGTCGCGATTGCGTTCGATGGTTTCGACCTTGCCGCGCCGCACCGAGACCGACAGACCGTCGCCCTCGGAGATCTCCGCCGCAGCGTCCGTTGCGCCGAGCGAACGGGCGTACTGCAACACGTCGCTGACGATTTCCTTGAGTTGATCCTGGGTATGCGTGAAGTGCTGGGTCGCTTGGGACATCGGCGCGATTGGGTCAGTGGCTAAATAGGAATCGCCATCTTAGCGCGAGTTGCACGCCGTCGTGCAGAGGTCCGGCAACTATTTGGACGCCGCGCGTCGCGTTACAATAGCGCCTATGACGCACATTCATCGCTTTAACCGTATCGCCCACAGCGAGCTTTCCGACGAAGGCCCGAGCAAATCCCAGCGCAAGCGCGAGTCGCATGCCCTGCAGGATCTGGGTGAAGAACTGGTCAACCTGGCCAAGGACGCGCTCGCGCGCGTGCCGATGCCCGAAAACCTCGGACGCGCCGTCCGGGACTGCCGCACGATCACCGCCCACGAAGGCCGACGCCGTCAAATGCAGTACGTGGGCAAGCAAATGCGCACGCTCGATGAGCAGGAAATCGAGGCCATTCAACGCGCGCTCGACGTGATCAAGGGCGTCTCGAAGGCGGAAACGGCCAAACTGCACGCCCTGGAACGCTGGCGCGAACGCTTGCTGGCCAAGGACGAGGCACTGACCGAGCTGCTTACCCAGCACCCGGATGCCGATGGCCAGCAGCTTCGCACGCTCATTCGCAATGCGCGCCGTGAACAGGCAGCGCAAAAACCGCCTAAGGCCTTCCGCGAACTGTTCCAGGTCCTCAAGGATCTGCTCGGCACGGGATCGACTGCGGCCGAAACTTCGGACGATGCCGAAAACGATCTGCCGGAATTCCCAACCCGTGAGGATTATTGATGGTCGCCCGCTCACATCCGGACGAACTTCGCGTAGGTCTCGTCTCGATTAGCGATCGGGCGAGCCAGGGCACGTATGAGGATCAGGGCATTCCGGCCCTTCAGGCTTGGCTGGGCAGCGCGCTCACCTCGCCCTGGGTGACCGAGACACGCCTGATCCCCGACGATGCCGAGGGCATCACCGCCACGTTGATCGAGCTCGTCGACACGATGCAGTGCGATCTGGTGCTCACCACCGGAGGGACGGGTCCGGCGCGACGCGACGTCACGCCGGAAGCGACGTTGCGCGCGGGCACCAAAGAAATGCCGGGATTCGGCGAACAGATGCGTCAGATCAGCCTGCGCTTTGTGCCGACGGCGATTCTGTCCCGTCAGGTGGCCGTGATTCGTGAGACGGCGGATCGTGCCGCGCTCATCGTCAATCTCCCTGGTCAGCCGAAGTCGATCAAGGAAACGCTCGAAGGTCTGCGCGACGCCGATGGCAAGTCGATCGTCCCCGGCATCTTTGCAGCCGTGCCCTACTGCATCGATCTGATCGGCGGTCCGTACATCGAGACGAACGAATCCGTCTGCAAGGCTTTCCGCCCCAAGAACGCGATTCGAGCGCCGAAATCCGCTTGATCGGCGGAATCTGCCAGAGCGACCTCCCCCTTCTTTCTGCGAGTCAAAACAAAACGCCAGCGAATTCGCTGGCGTTTGTGTCTGGATACTGCACCAATCAGGCCGAAGCGCCGGGCACCGACGTCTTCAGGAAGTGCTCGCGGTAGTACACGAGTTCGTCGATCGACTCGTGAATGTCCGCCAGCGCCGTATGCGCGGCACGCTTGGTGAAGCCCTTGTACACCGAGGGCTCCCAGCGGCGGCACAGTTCCTTGAGCGTGCTGACGTCCAGATTCCGGTAGTGGAAAAACGCTTCGAGCTTGGGCATGTAGCGCGCCATGAAACGACGATCCTGGCAAATCGAATTGCCGCACATCGGCGACTTGTTCGGCGGCACATACTGATTCAGAAACTCGATCAGTTGCGTCTCGGCGGACGCCTCGTCCACAGGTGATGCCTTCACACGATCGATCAGTCCCGAGCGGCCATGGGTCGACTTGTTCCAGTCGTCCATGCCGTCGAGCACGGCGTCCGATTGGTGGATGGCGAAGACCGGGCCCTCGATACGACGCGTCAGCGCCGAGTCGGTGACAACGACCGCCACTTCGATAATGCGGTCGCTATCAGGCTGCAAACCGGTCATTTCCATGTCGAGCCAGACCAAATTGAATTCGGCGCGCGCGAGCGTCTTCTCCGCGTCGGCAGGCGTGGGATTTTGGGATGGAATGGAGGACATGATCGGAAGACTCTGGAAATCGCATCGGATGGCGACCGGCACGGCGCCCCGCCGGTCGAAAGAACTTATAATTCTCGCATACTTCAGATTCTTCTTAAGCGCATGTTCACTTATCTCTTCGTGATCTTCCTGCTGGCGATGGTCATGACCAAGCTCTGGCTGGCGGCCCGGCAAGTCCGCTACGTGGTCGCGCATCGGGCCGCCGTCCCCGAGCGCTTCGCCGATACGATCACGCTGACCGATCATCAGCGTGCGGCCGATTACACCGTCGCCCGCACGCGCCTCGGCATGGCGGAGATCTTCGCGCAGGCGGTGCTGCTGGTCGCCTTTACATTGCTCGGCGGACTGAATCTGCTGCACATCGGCATCTCCGAATGGCTTGGCGAAGGCTACGTCGGTCAAATCGCCCTGATCGCGGCCGTGCTGCTCATCTCGGGCATCGTCGACCTGCCCTTCACCTACATTCGTCAATTCGTCATCGAGCAACGTTTCGGCTTCAACCGTATGTCGCTCGGGCTGTTCATTGCGGATATGGTCAAGGGCACCGCTGTGGGTGTGGCGCTGGGATTGCCGCTACTGTTCGTGGTGCTGTGGCTGATGGACCGCGCCGGCCCCTTGTGGTGGCTGTACACGTGGGTTGTCTGGGTTGCGTTCAATTTGTTCGTCCAGTTCATCTTCCCTCACGTGATCGCGCCGATATTCAATAAATTCGAACCGCTGTCCGATGCCTCACTGGCTCAACGTATCGAAGGGCTGATGCAGCGCTGCGGTTTTGCTGCACGCGGTCTTTTTGTGATGGACGGCTCGAAGCGTTCCGCGCACGGCAACGCCTATTTCAGCGGCTTTGGCCGCGCCAAGCGCATCGTTTTCTTCGACACGCTGATCGAGCGTCTCTCGCCCGCCGAAATCGAAGCCGTCCTCGCGCACGAACTGGGGCACTTCAAGCGTCGTCACATCACCAAGCGCCTGGTCGTCGCTTTCGCGTTGTCGCTTGCCTTCCTGGCGCTACTCGGCTGGCTGATCGGACGCACATGGTTCTACACCGAACTGGGCGTCATGCCGTCGATGACCGGCAGCAACAATGCGCTCGCGCTTGTGCTGTTTTTCCTTGTGTTGCCTGTATTCGGATTCTTTGCCAGTCCGCTGAACAGCCTGACGTCGCGCAAGCATGAGTTCGAGGCGGACGCCTTCGCCGCGAGCCAAACGCAAGCAGGCGATCTGGTCAATGCCCTCGTGAAGCTGTATCAGGACAACGCATCGACGCTCACGCCAGACCCCGTCTACACAGCGTTTTACTACTCGCATCCTCCGGCGTCGCAACGCATCGACCGTTTGCTGGGGCATGCATGAAGCGCGGCGTGAAAGGTAAGGCTGCGCCCATCGAGACGACGACGCAGGAACGACGCCACGGCCGTGTTGCCGCAGCGCACGGCCGCCACTACGTTGTCGAAGCCGACGATGGGGAAACGGTGCTGTGTTTCCCGCGCGGCAAGAAGAGCGAGATCGCCGTCGGTGATGAGGTGGCGTGGGCGCGCACGGGCGATCAAGGTGTCATCGAGGAGATTCTGCCGCGTCGCAATCTGCTCTACCGCTCGGACCAGTTCAAAAGCAAGTTGTTTGCGGCCAACATCGACCAGTTGGTGATCATGCTGGCGACGGAGCCCTATTTCAGCGAAGACCTGCTCGGGCGCGCGCTCGTGGCGGCCGAGGCGAACGAATTGCGTCCGCTTATCGTGCTGAACAAGACCGACGTCACGGCGGCACTGCCCGCCGCGCGGGAACGTCTTGCGCCGTATCGCGCGCTTGGCTACGAAGTGCTCGAACTCTCCGTTCGCGCTGCCCCCGACGCCGCTACCGCGCTACTCTTGCCACGGCTGGCCCATCAGTCGTCGTTGCTGCTCGGCCAGTCCGGCATGGGGAAGTCGAGTCTGGTGAACCTCGTCGTCCCCAATGCAGACGCTGCGACGCGCGAAATCTCCACGGTGTTGAACTCGGGTAAGCACACGACGACGTTCACGCGGATCTTCCATCTACCCGAAGGCGGATTACTGATCGACTCGCCGGGGTTTCAGGAGTTTGGGTTGCATCACCTGAAGGAAGGGGCGCTTGAACGTGCATTTCCCGAGTTTCGTCCGCTGCTCACCGGGTGCCGGTTCTACAACTGCCATCACTTGAAAGAACCGGGCTGTGCGATTCTCGAAGCCGTGGAGCACGGGCGCATTTCTCGTCAGCGTCACGCGCTCTATGCGCAACTCGTTCACGAGTCGGAGCAGCAGATCCCCTATTAGGACGGCGTGCCGACGCACGTCGTCCTCGCAGCAACAAAAAACCCCGTCTTTGCGGGGTTTTCTTTTGCGCTATCGCGATTCGCGCCCAACCGTCAGCGCAATCGCCGCAATCAGCCCAGCCATACTGCGAGCGTCAGCAGAAGCAACAACAGCATCCACAGCAACACGGCTCGCCAGACCAGTCCAACGGCCGCCTGCAAGGTCCGCGGCGTGCATTCGCCGCCGACCGGCAGAACGGCGTCATCCCCCTGGTTGAGTGCATCGACACTGGAGACCTCCGCGAGCGGGCCAGTCAATCGTGCGCCGAGCGCACCGCTACCTGCCGCCAGCAAAATGCCTTCGTTCTCGTTCGGCCACTGCTTGGCATAGTGACGCCACGCGTAGATGGCATCCTCGAAGTTACCGACAATCGCGAAGCCGATGGCCGTCAGACGCGCCGGCACCCAGTCGATCACATAGAACGCCTTGCGCGCAAACGCACCGAAGGCCGGGCTACGGTCGGGTGCCGCTTCCGTCCAGCGGCGCGAGAGATATTCGGCGAGACGATACAGCACCGCTCCGGCCGGGCCCACAGGCATCAGGAACCAGAAAAACACACCGAACACGTGACGATGCGAGGCAATCACAGCATGCAGCAGCGTGTGACGCACAATCTCGTCCACCGGCATATCGACGGTGTCGATGCCAATCCATTGACGCAAAATTTCGCGCGCTTCGTTGACGTTGTCGTTATTCAACGCGACATGGATATCGGTGAAATAGTGGCTGAACTGCCGAAACCCCATCGTCAGGTAGACGATGAGCACGTTCCAGGCGAAGCCAAGGAAAATATTGACCCGCATGAGCAGGTAATAGACGACGCCGACAACCAGGACGAATGGCACTACGACGACCAGCCACGCGAGGACACCATGGCGTGGCTGCCCAGCGTCGAACGACTGCGAGGTATGGGTCGCATGAGAGCGGATCAGGTTGTAGATCGGGTTTTGCGTGGAGAGGGCACGCACCTGCTCAAAGATCAGCGCGAGGAGTACCGAGAAGAATGTCATGCGTGCGATCAGATCACCGGACGGAATGGTGTAACGATAGCACAGCTTCTCGCAAATGCCCGCCCCGCGTGCCTTCGCGACGCACTTGCCTGTCAATTCAAGCAGGCAATCTGCAGAATCGAATCGACTTTCGCACGACGCCCGCAGTCAGGTCCGCAGGTGGGTCCGCGGGTGGGTCCGTAGTTAGGCCCGCAGAAGTCGATAGAAATTTCTGAGCATACCCGCCGTCGCGCCCCAGATGAAATACTCGCCGCCTGCTGCCTTCGGATAGGGCATCGCATAAAAACGACGCTCGCCGACCTGGTAGTTGAAGACGCGAATCTGATGGTGGGCAGGATTCATCAGGAAATCGAGCGGCACTTCGAAGATTTCGTCCACCTCGCCCGTATCTGCGACCAGATCGAATGGCGGCTTGACCAGGCCGACGACCGGCGCGACGCGAAATCCCGTACCCGTCACATAATCCGGCAAGCTGCCGATGACCTCGACGGCACCGGCGTCCAGCCCGATTTCCTCGCGCGATTCGCGCAACGCGGTCGCAATCGGCGTCGGATCGTCCGGTTCGCGGCTCCCGCCCGGAAAACTGACTTGGCCGGCGTGCGTACTCAAATGCTGCGTGCGCTTCGTGAGCAACACGGTGGTGCCGTGCGGGTGCATTACCAATGGCACCAGCACTGCCGCGGCTCTTGGCGTGAACATCGTGGGGGGCACCAGATCGCCGACACCCGACTCGGGCGTCCAGATTGGCGGTCGGGCAAGACGGTCGCGTAACGCCGAGGGGGTCAACCGCTCTGCCGGCACCGGCTCCCCTTCCCCCGTCGAGACGATGGGTAAGGCTTCAGGATGCAGGATGAGAGGTGGCGCCACGTAGACCTTTGGAGATGAAGAATTTCGCTATTTTAGCGAGGATGCGCAAAATGCGTGCGCACGAAGAAAATGCCATTCCCCCGGCAATTCGCGGCATACCGGCGTTATGACGCAGCGCCGCATTTGAATCGACGCGCCGCGCTGAAACGAAAAAAGCACCCCGAGGGGTGCTTTTTCCATGCGGCTTTGCTGCGCCCGGCCACGAGGTCGCCAGGCGAAGCGGCGTCCGACTTACTCGGCAGCAGCGACGGTCTTGCTCTTGAACGTGAGCTTTTCCTTGATACGTGCCGACTTACCCGAACGCTCACGCAGGTAGTACAGCTTAGCGCGACGAACGTCACCACGACGCTTGACTTCGATGCTGGCGATCAGCGGCGAGTACGTCTGGAACGTACGCTCAACGCCTTCACCCGACGAAATCTTACGAACGATGAAGCCCGAGTTCAGACCACGGTTACGCTTGGCGATCACAACGCCTTCGTAAGCCTGAACACGCTTGCGGGTACCTTCAACCACGTTCACGTTAACGATCACGGTGTCGCCCGGGGCGAATTCGGGGATCGTTTTGTTCGCGGTCAAACGCGCGATTTCTTCCTGCTCGATCTTAGCGATCAGATTCATTTACCACTCCTTGTGCCATCGTGTCGGCGTTATATACCGGCGAGCCGGCCCCGACAGAGGATGGGTTCAAACCGAATGCCGTCCCCATGACGACATCCGCTGCCTACTTGGCCGACGTATCGGCCCGCAGGCTTGTCAGCCACGCCTCGTCGGCACGGCTGAGCAATCCGTTGGCACGCGCACTCTCGATCAGATCGGGACGCTTGTGCCATGTATTGGCCAACGCCTCACGGCGTCGCCACTTTTCAATCTCTGCGTGATGCCCGCCCAACAGCACATCGGGCACGCGCACGCCCTCGTATTCTTCAGGCCGCGTGTAGTGCGGGCAATCCAGCAAGCCATTCACAAAGCTGTCTTGCTCTGCCGACTGGTCGTCGTTCAGCGCACCCGGCAGCAACCGGATCAGCGAATCCATCAGTGCCATGGCAGGCAACTCCCCACCCGACAGCACAAAATCGCCGACGCTGACTTCCTCGTCGACAACGCGATCGATCAAGCGCTGATCGATCGCCTCATAACGGCCGCAGAGCAGAATCAAGCCTTGTTCCTGCTCACGCAACTCGACCACTCGACGATGCGTCAACGGCTTACCTTGCGGCGACATCAGCAATACGCGACCGCGCGGCACGCCAGCCTGCGCCTGAGCGGCCTTTGCGGCGGCAATCGCATCATCCAGCGGCTTGGCCAGCATCACCATGCCCGGACCACCGCCGTAAGGGCGATCGTCGATCGTGCGGTAATTGTTATGCGTGAAGTCACGCGGATTCCAAAACCGCAGACCGTAGCGCGACTGCTTCAGCGCCCGGCTGGTGACGCCCCAGTCGGTCAGTGCCCGAAACATCTCGGGAAAGAGCGTGACGACGTCAAACTGCATCAGACCGGTTCCGTCCAGAGGTGCCCGGACGCAATAACGACCAGGCGGTCAATCGGTATCTCAATAATCGAGACCCCAGTCAGCCACAATGCGTCCCGCCTCGGTGTCGACGGTCTGTACGTACTGGCCAACAAACGGGATCAACCGCTCAGCGGTCTTCGCCGGATTGCCATCGGTAGCGGGCACGTCGTACATCACGCGCAAAACGGTGTGTACGCCGTTGTCCAGCAAACCGACAACCTTGCCGAGCGACTCATCCTGCAAATTCGTCACCTGGGCGCCGATCAAGTCGACCCAGTAAAACTCGTCTTCGCCGGCCGATGGGAATGCACTGCGCGGTACCCAGACCTGAAGGCCTTTGAGCGCCTCAGCGGATGTCCGGCTCTCGCTGCCGCACAATTGCGCGACAACCGTTCCCGAATGCCCCCGGCTGTGCAGCACGCTGGCCTTGGTGTAGGCCGACTCGCCGGGACGACGGAAATACCAGCAATCTGCGGATAACAGACCTTCGCCGTCACCCGTGTGCGGCTGCACCTTGATCCAGCCGCGAATCCCGTAGGCATCGCCGATATAACCCAGCTCGACGAGATCGTCGGGCACCTCGGTTACCGGGGCGAGCACCTGCTCGGCGCGCATACCGGAGGCGCGACGCGCTTCTGCACCGATTTTCAGCGGTACACGCTCACGTGCGGAACGAACCATGCAATCCAACCTTGTGACGAACACACGGCGATGCGTGCCCCAGATTGCTCTAGAGCATGCACCGCCGTTCAATTCTCATGCCATCGGCAAACTGACAGCAATGCGTACCACTCGACTATCTGAAAGCTTAGGCAGCAGCCTTGGCGCCTTGCTTGATCAGACGAGCCACGGTCGGCGACAGTTGTGCGCCAACGCCTTGCCAGTACGTCAGACGGTCTTGAGCGATGCGCAGACCTTCCGTGCCTTCGGCAGCGACCGGGTTGTAGAAGCCAATACGCTCGATGAAGCGGCCATCGCGACGGTTACGCGAGTCGGTTGCAACGATGTTGTAGAACGGGCGCTTCTTCGCGCCGCCGCGAGCCAGGCGGATAACGACCATATTAAATCCTTGTGAATCCAGAAGTGTTCGGACAGAAAACGCGTGATTATAGCGCAAAACCCTCGTCAAAACAAACACTTCGCCAAAGGGAAAGTACACCCCATATAGGCACGCCTATATTAGGGGGCTTGTGCGCCGGCGCCAGCGCCCGATAACCGCTGGTCTACAATGCACGCATCCTTGGTGTGAAGCGAGCCCTGCATGCGACGATTTCCCGATGGATACTCATTCCCATTCCGCCTGCCACGGCACGCGCAGATTGCCGCGCGGGAGGTTCGCCGGGTTGTTCGCCTGATCGGTCCAACCCCTCAAACCCATGAAACGCCTCAATTCGTTGCGACCTCCCATGTCGGCGTAGCTCGGGGCACCCGGATGACTGCGACGAAGTTCGCCACGTGTTTTGCCGTGACACGCGTAGCCGTCCTGGTAAGCACCGCGCTGACGTGCGCCCCGCAACTGGCGACGGCGCGCGACGCCCTTCCCATCGAGCGCCTCTCGCTACCTCAAGGCTTCTACGTCGAAGTCCTTTCCGACCAGGTGCCCGGGGCTCGAGGCATGGCGTTAGGTTCGAGAGGCACGTTGTTTGTCGGAAGCCGGGCGCAGGGCAACGTTTACGCCATTACGCTCGATCCATCGCGCGCCTACGCGGCCAAGGTCCGCACAGTGGCGTCAGGCCTGAACATGCCCGTCGGCGTCGCGATGCGCAATGGCGCTCTCTATATATCGGCCGTGTCGCACATCGTCAGACTCGATGACATCGAAAACCATCTCGACAACCCAGGCAAACCCACCGTCGTCTACGACAAACTTCCCACCGAAAGCCACCAGGGCTGGCGATATATCGCCTTCGGCCCGGACCAGCGTCTCTACGTTAGCGTCGGCGCACCCTGCAATGTCTGCAAGCGCGACGAGAATCGTTACGCGATGATCGGCAGCATGAAGCCCGACGGTACGGACTGGCGGGTCGTCGCCCGCGGCGTGCGCAACACAGTGGGGTTCGACTGGCAGCCCGGCACCAATGCGTTATGGTTCACCGACAACGGTCGCGATATGCTCGGCGACGACGTTCCCGACGACGAACTCAACCGGTTAACGCGCACAGGGGAGCATCTTGGGTTTCCGTACTGCCACGCCGGTGATGTCCCCGCCCCCGACTTCGGCCGCGAAAAGGCGTGCCGCACTTTTTCGCCTCCCATGGCCAAACTGGGTGCCCACGTAGCCGCCCTCGGCATGCGCTTCTACACAGGCAAGCAGTTCCCGGACGATTATCGCGGCAGTATCTTTATTGCTGAGCACGGTTCGTGGAATCGGAGCAGCAAAGTGGGATACCGGGTCGTTCGCGTGGTTCTGGATGCGAAAGGCAACGTCAGCAAGCAGGAAGTTTTTGCGCAGGGATGGTTGGGTGACGGTGACGCCGTGTGGGGTCGCCCCGTCGATCTGCTGACCCTGCCGGACGGATCGCTCCTGATCAGCGACGACCATGCCGGCGCAATATATCGAATCACGTACCGAAAGCCATGAGGTCCCGCGATGACACATTTCACACCAATGGGAAATATCGTCAGACCTACGCAAGGAACTGACCCCAAGCCTGCCCGGTCAACGATGAATGGTACTCACGGCACCGCCATAACACATTGCCCCACGTTCAGCGCGACGTTTTCGCCGTCCCTGCCCTCTTCGCAACTACGCCCAAACAACATCATGACTCAACGCCTACTCTCGTTTCTGCCCCCCTCGTTGACTTCGTATCTGGTCACGCTCCTCGTGCCTGCCGCCATGCTGGCCGGTTGTGCGGCGCCGTCCGGAGGAGGTGCCAATCCCGCATCGGGTACGCCGGATAACGCCGCAGCAGCGACCGCCCCTGCCGACATTCTCGGCACCTGGCAGTTGATGAAATGGGAAGGCACGAGCGACGCGCCGAACCTGCCGGAAGGCCGCGCCATCAATCTGACGTTCAACGACAAGGGGGCTTACTCCGGCACCGGCGGCTGTAATCGCATCTTTGGGCAATACACGATCGGCCCCGGCAAGGGACAACTCAGCATCCAAACCCCGGCAGCAACACGCATGGCCTGCCCGGATTCGATGGCTTTCGAAGACCGCTACCTCAAGACGCTCGCCAGCATGACGCGCTTCGAGCGCCGCGACACGCAATTGATTCTGAGCGCACCGAACGGACCGACACTCACCTATGCATCCCAAACGTTGCTCAACCGCACGGTGGCTGGTGCGAGCGGCACGGCGGCGACGGAAGATCGCATTCTCGATGTCGATTCGCAGATGGCGGACTGTGTCGGCGTGGCACCGCGCAAGTGCTTGCGTGTGCGCGCCCCCGACGACTCCGGCAAATCGCAATGGGAACTCTGGTATGCCCACATCGATGGCTTCGAGTGGAAGCCCGGCGTAGAATACCGCGTGAAAATTCACGGCGAACCTGTCACCAATCCGCCCGCTGACGCGTCGAGCATGCGCTGGACGCTCGTCGAAGTCATTCGGGAAACGCCTGCTCGATAACCATTCCAAATGAACGCAGTCGCTTACAAGTCCAAAACCCTGACCGCCGGTCTCGCCATGCTGTTCGGCACGCTCGGCCTGCATCGCTTCTATCTGTATGGCGTGCGAGACCGCTTCGGCTGGGCCCACATTGTGGGTTCGGCATGCGGCGTAGCCGGCTGGGGACTTCTGGTCACGAGCGAACTGCATTCCGTTTCCGGATGGATACTCACGATTCTGGGCGCCATTTCGCTTTTTTCGGCGTTTCTCGCCGCGATTGTCTACGGCTTGCGTCCAGACGAGCGCTGGAACGCGCAGTTCAACACCCACGTCTCGAACAAGTCGCGGTCGGGCTGGATCGCGGTCATCATCGTCAGCGTGTCGCTGTTTGTGGGCGCCATGCTGATGATGGTCGGTTTGGCCGTTGCATTTCAAACCTACTTTGAGATCCACGACACGCCGAACCGCTTGTCGCAGTAAAAACCGATCGTGACGCCCACTCCCACCGCCCCTTCCCATCGGCCGACGCTGGGCTTCATCGGTGCCGGGCGTGTGGCTCGTGCGCTCGCGCAAGCCGCAACCCGAGCCGGATACGAAGTGACGATCGTTGCTAGCCGGCATATCGACAGTTCGAGCCGCATTGCGACGGCCTTGCCTGATTGTGAGGCCCGCGCCTTCGAACGGTCGGAGACCATGAGCGACGTCTTTTCGCGCGCCGATCTGGTCTTCCTGACGGTGCCTGACGACGCCATAGCGACTTGCGCTGCGCACCTCACGCCGCGAGCGGGCCAGGCACTGGTGCATTGCAGCGGCGCATCCGATGTCGGGCTGCTTACGCCCGCGACGCGCCACGGCGCACAAATTGGCGGCTTTCATCCGCTTTTTCTTTTCGCCGGACTCGACGACGATGCGACCCGCTTGCAGGGATGTGCGATCACCATCGAGGCCGAAGCGCCGCTGAACGACATTCTTCAGCGTCTCGCGGGCGATATGGGCTGCCGCCCGTTGTCGATCCCCGCGGGCGAGCGCATGCGATACCACGCGGGCGCCAACTATGCCGCCAGCTTTCTGCTCTGCCTGCTCGACGAGGCGACTCACCTCTGGAAGTCCATCGGCATGCCCGAGGGCGATGCGCAAGATGCTATGTGGCCGCTGGTCATGGGCACGCTCAACGCTGCGCGCGAACGCGGGCTCCCGGGCGCGCTTGCCGGACCGGTGTCGCGCGGCGACGCCAATATCGTTGCCCGCCACGTCGAAGCGCTCGCAGCCATGGGCGGCAATCATGCAACGCTTTACTCGCTGTTGACCCTGCGCGCCATTCATCTGGCGCGTCAGCGTCCGACCCCGGACAACGCCGCCCTCGACGACATCGCACGGGCGATCGCGCCCTTTATCCCTCCGGTCACGCCCGGCAGTCACACATAGGTTCAGCCAAGCCTCCCAAACAGCCCACCCTATCGCTGCGGCCTGGATCGTCAGCGCCGCAGGTCCGACCAGTGCCAGCGGGATGCCGCTCACCCGATTCACCCCAGTCTTCATGTTTCTCCTTTGCCTCAATACTGTATAAAAACACAGTATAATGACAAGCATTCCCTGCTGCCGTCCGACGGCCGCGACAGGGACAGCTAATTCAGGAGATGAGTCATGGCATCCTCATTCGCGCCGCCCCCGTCGCGCAAGGGCCGAGGCGCCACCGCCAATCTCGAATCGCGCTTTTCGGCGTTCCGGCGCGAGAGCGATGAAACCCGTCATGAATCAGACGCTGCCCAAGAATGCGAAGTCAAATTCGTGACCCAGGTCGCACTGGAAAATGCGCGAACGATCATCTCCCGTAACACCTCGGCGGACATTCCGTTCGATCGCTCGATCAATCCCTACCGTGGATGTGAGCACGGCTGCACCTATTGCTTTGCGCGCCCCACGCACGCCTACCTGGGACTCTCTCCGGGCCTTGACTTCGAGACCCGTTTGTACGCGAAACACAATGCGGCAGAGCGTCTTGACGCCGAGTTGCGCAAGCGCGGTTACCAACCCGCATTGCTTGCGCTTGGCGCAAACACGGATCCCTATCAGCCAATCGAGCGGGAATACGGGATCACGCGCAGCGTCCTGGAAGTGCTGGAGCGTTTTGGGCACCCTGTCGGCATCACCACCAAATCGGCGCTCGTCACGCGCGACATCGACATTCTTTCGCGCATGGCCGCGCGCGGTCTGGCACGGGTCTTCATTTCGGTGGGAACGCTAGATGCGGATATCGCCCGCAAGATGGAACCGCGCGCGAACACGCCGTCGCGACGCATCGACGCCATCCGCAAGCTGACGGATGCCGGTATTCCGACAGGCGTCATCGTCGCGCCGATCGTGCCTGCGCTGACCGATTTCGATATCGAGCGAGTGCTGACGACTGCAGCCGATGCCGGCGCAACCTACGCGGCATACGTGATGTTGCGACTTCCCAGAGAAGTGCACGACGTCTTCGTTGAATGGCTGGAAGCCAATTACCCGTTGCGGGCTCGCCACGTTATGAGCCTGATCGAGCAAGTGCGTGACGGAAAGCACAACAGCTCGGAGTTCGGTACACGGATGAAAGGCACCGGATTACACGCCGAACTGATTCGGCAGCGCTTTCACCTGACCGCACGCAAGTTGGGACTCAATCAGGCCAGACCGCCATTGAGAAACGATCAGTTCTGCGTCCCGGAACTGCCCCCACAGGCCAGTGACGGGAATGGGCCGAATTACAGTCGTCGCGCGCGTCCTGACCGGCAAGCCGTCACCAGCGGACCGGCGAATACGGCAGATCCGCAGATGCCACTTTTTTAGCCGCCCCCCTCACTCGTCGACATGAACGGTGAGCGTTTCCTTGATTTCCTCCATGACAACGTAACTTTTCGACTGCACGGCCCCGGGCAGTTGAAGAAGAATGTCGCCCAGCAACTTCCGATACTCGGACATCTCGCGGATACGCGCCTTGATCAGATAGTCGAAATCCCCCGAAATCAGGTGGCACTCCATGACCTCCGGAATGCGCAGCACTTCCCTGCGGAACTGGTCGAACATGTTGCCGGATTTATGGTCGAGCGTGATTTCGACGAACACCAGCAGTGCCGCGCCCAGCGCCGCCGGATTGACGCGGGCGAAGTAGCCCATGATCACGCCGTCCCGCTCCATGCGTTTCACGCGCTCGATACATGGCGTGATGGACAGACCAACCTGCTCCGACAGGTCCTTCATCGACATTCGGCCGTCCTGTTGGAGCAACGTCAGGATGCGTCGGTCGAGCCGGTCCAGTGTTCGGACGGATTGCTGCTGAACTCTCATGATTTTTTCCTGAATTCAGGCCATATACATTAACTAAACCTACGATTGCGAGAATAGCATGCGAATTATTACTGCATAACTATGGTTTTACAGGAGTCAACGCAATGAAGGTCATCGTTCTCGGCAGCGGCGTCATCGGCGTAACGAGCGCCTACTACCTGGCAAAGGCCGGGCATGACGTCACGGTGCTCGACCGTCAGGCAGGACCGGCGCTCGAAACCAGCTTCGGCAACGCTGGTCAGATTTCGCCCGGATACGCGTCCCCGTGGGCCGCACCGGGGATTCCGGCAAAAGCCGTCAAGTGGCTATTCCAGAAACACGCCCCGCTCGCCATTCGTCCGGACGGCACGCTCACGCAATTGAAGTGGCTCTATCAGATGCTGCGCAATTGCACGCCCGAGCGCTATTCCGTCAACAAGGAACGCATGGTGCGGATCGCCGAGTACAGCCGCGACTGTTTCCGTGAACTGCGCGCAGAGACCGGCATCGCTTACGAGGGCCGTCAGGCAGGCACGCTCCAATTGTTCCGGACCGAAGATCAACTCGAGAACGCGGCGCGCGATATCGCTGTACTCGAAGAGGCCGGCGTGCCGTTCGAACTCCTGGACAGCAAGGCGCTCGCGAGCGCAGAACCGGCACTGGCAGCGGTGTCGCACAAGCTGACCGGCGGCCTGCGCCTGCCGAACGACGAAACCGGCGACTGCCAGATGTTCACGACGCGTCTGGCGGCCATGGCTGAAGCGCTAGGCGTGAAATTCCGCTACAACATGCCGGTCGACGGCCTGAACGTCGTCGGCGACAAGATCGATGGCGTGGTGTGCGCCGGTTCGCTGCAACGTGCGGACGCCTATGTCGTTGCGCTCGGTTCGTACTCCACGCCGTTCCTGCGCGGGATCGTCGATATTCCGGTGTATCCGCTCAAGGGCTACTCGATTACCGTACCGATCGTCGACGCATCGCGCGCCCCGGTTTCCACCATCCTGGATGAAACCTACAAGATCGCGGTGACGCGCTTCGACGACCGTATCCGCGTCGGCGGCATGGCAGAAGTCGTGGGTTACAACAAGCGCCTTAACCCGGCGCGGCGCGCCACGCTGGAGATGGTCGTGAACGATCTGTACCCGGGTGCCGGCAACACGGCGGAAGCGTCTTTCTGGACAGGCCTGCGCCCGATGACACCGGACGGCACGCCGATCGTCGGCGCGACAGCGCTGCGTAACCTGTTCCTGAACACGGGACACGGCACGCTCGGCTGGACGATGTCGTGCGGTTCGGGCCAACTGCTGGCCGACCTGATGTCGGGACGCCGCCCGGCCATTCTGGCCGACGATCTATCGGTGGCGCGCTACAGTGGCGCGTCCCACGCGCAGGCCGAACCGGCCTTCGCCTGACCTTCCAGACGGCACCTTCGGGTGCCGTTTTTGTTTGGGCATCACGTGTTGTCGAATTCGCTGTTCGTAGTCACATCACAACAAAGGAGACGCATCATGAAGATCGGTGTACCCAAGGAGATCAAGAACCACGAGTATCGCGTAGGCATGACGCCCGCAGCCGTACGCGAAGTGGTGGCACGCGGGCACGAGGTGTGGATCGAGACGCAGGCCGGCGAAGGCATCGGGATGGACGACACGGCCTACGCCACCGCAGGGGCCCGCATCGCTGCCAACGCTGTCGACGTCTTCGATCGCGCCGAACTCATCGTCAAGGTCAAGGAGCCGCAGGCTGTCGAGCGCGCCAGATTGCGGCCTCATCACACGCTCTTCACGTATCTCCACCTCGCCCCCGATCCCGAGCAAACCAACGATTTGATCAAGAGCGGCGCGACGTGCATCGCGTACGAAACCGTGACGTCCGCAAATGGCGGCCTGCCGCTGCTTGCGCCCATGTCCGAAGTCGCGGGCCGCATGTCCATCCAGGCTGGCGCAACTGCGCTCGAAAAGACGCATGGCGGGCTTGGCTTGCTGCTCTCGGGTGTGCCCGGCGTCGAGGCGGGCAAGGTCGTCATTCTCGGCGGCGGTGTCGTGGGTACGAATGCTGCGACCGTGGCCGTCGGCATCGGGGCGCAGGTCACGGTCATCGACAAATCGGTCGACGCGTTGCGGCGGCTGAGTGCCCAGTTCGGGGGACGTGTGCAAACGGTCTATTCGACGCAGCACGCAATCGAAACGCATTTGCGCGATGCCGACCTGGTCATCGGTGGCGTCCTGATCCCAGGCGCCGCCGCCCCCAAGCTCATCACCCGGGCGATGCTGGGTCTGATGCGCAAGGGTGCCGTGATCGTGGACGTCGCCATCGATCAGGGCGGTTGCTGTGAGACGTCGCACGCGACCACGCATGCGGACCCGGTCTACGTGGTCGAAGGCGTGGTGCACTACTGCGTCGCCAACATGCCGGGGGGCGTGCCGCGCACGTCGACTTTTGCCCTGAACAACGTGACACTTCCATTCATTCTGCAACTGGCCGATCACGGGGCCGTGGCCGCCATGCGCGCCGATCCGCATTTGCTGGCCGGACTGAACGTCGCGCGCGGTATGGTGACGAACCGCGGGGTGACCGACGCGCTGGGACTCGTCTACCACGATCCGCACGCGGTATTGGCGAACCTGCCGGCCGCAGCCTGAGCTCAAATCGGATCGTCAGGGCCATCGGGCGTCACCCCGGCCCGGCGCAAATCTCCGCCGCACCGCTGACCGCCCGGCCCCGCCACGCCTTGCGCTTTGGACATGGGCGCACTCACTTCGTTATACTTCCTCCATCTCGACGGCGCCCGCCGACCAACCGGCATGGAGGGCACGCTCAGCCACTCGGCATTCCGCCTGCCCGAGCCGTCAACGTCTATGAGCAAGTGATGAACGCCGACCCGCAAGAACTCAATAAATTCAGTGAATTGGCCCACCGCTGGTGGGATCCGCACAGCGAATTCAAGCCGCTGCACGAGATCAACCCGTTGCGCCTCGACTGGATCGAACAGCACGTCCAGTTGCAGGGCAAGCGCGTGCTCGACATCGGCTGTGGTGGCGGCATTCTGTCGGAATCGATGGCGCGTCAGGGTGCGCGCGTCAAAGGCATCGATTTGTCGAAAAAGGCGCTCGGGGTTGCCGATTTGCATAGCCTCGAAGCAGGCCTGTCCATCGAGTACGAAGAAATCGCCGCCGAAGCGCTCGCTGCGCGTGACGCGGGTACGTATGACGTGGTGACCTGCATGGAAATGCTCGAACACGTGCCGTCACCGGCATCGATCGTCGCTGCGTGCGCAACGCTTGTGAAACCGGGCGGTCATGTGTTCTTTTCCACGCTCAATCGCAACCCGAAGGCATGGCTGCTCGCCGTGGTCGGTGCAGAGTACGTACTGCGGATGCTGCCGCGCGGCACGCACGATTACGCCAAGTTCATCCGCCCGTCGGAGCTGGCGTCGTTTACCCGTGCGAGCGGCCTGACAATCCGCGACATGCGTGGCATGACCTACAATCCGATCAGCAAACGCTACGCGATCAATCGCGATACCGACGTCAACTACCTGGTCGCCTGCATACGCGACGCCTGATATGTTCGAGCCCCCCGCCCGCGCCCCCTCCTCTCTCGACGCCGCGTCAACGCGGCTGCACGGCGAGATTCGCGCTGTCCTGTTCGATCTGGACGGCACACTCGCCGACACGGCCCCCGATCTCGTCGCTGCGGTCAACAAGGTGCGTACCGATCGGGGTCTGCCGCCAGGCCCTTACGAGACGCTTCGACTGCAAGCGTCCCATGGTGCGCGCGGATTAATTGGCAGTGCATTCGGCGTAACCCCCGACGATGCCGCCTTCCCGGGCCTGAGAGACGCATTCCTTGCCAACTACGAAGCCGGGTTGTGCGTGCAAAGCCGCTTGTTCGAAGGCATTCCGGGCTTGCTCGCTACCCTGAGCGAACGTGGCATGCCGTGGGGCATTGTGACGAACAAGGCCGCGCGCCTGACGAATCCGCTAGTCAAGCTGATCGGACTCGCGGACGGCGCAGCCTGCGTTGTCTCGGGTGACACGACACCGCATAGCAAGCCGCACCCTGCGCCCCTGCTCTACGCAGCCGAGTGTATTGGCATTGCGCCTGCCCATATCGTGTACGTTGGCGACGACCTCCGCGATGTGCAGGCTGGCAAGGCCGCCGGAATGGCGACGATTGCGGCGGCCTACGGTTATTGCGGCGACTCGCTCGCGCCTGCTCAGTGGCAGGCGGATGCCGTCGTCGAACGCGCGGGTGCGATCGCCCCGCTGGTGATGTCGCTGGCGTAAGCCACCCAACCATCGCCCGCCAGGACGCCGTCGCGACACGCACGGCGCGTCCTGGGAATGTCCCGCCGCGCCCCGATGGCGTTGCGTATGCTTCACAGGCTACTTACGGGAGACCGCATGGCCGAGCAAGCGAACGATCGCGAATCCTCAAAAAATTCCCCCGCAGGCGGCACCCGCCTGCAGCAAGGCCTCGCACGCGCACAAGCGCTTGGACGCGACCCGGACGTGCGCCGCCGCGCGCGCAAGACCGGACTGTGGGCCGCGGGGGATCATTGCCGTGTTTGGCGTCGTCGGCTACTTCACTGTGCCGGCCGTGCTCAAGCATTACGCCGTCGACAAACTCTCCGCCTATCTCGAACGGCCGGTGAGCGTCGGCGACGTCAGTTTCAATCCATACACGTTGCGCCTCGATCTGCATCAGGTGCATATCGGCGACAAGACACCCGGCCAGCCGTTCGTCGATATCGGTGAATTGCGTGTGAACGCCTCATGGAGCTCGCTGTTCCGCTTTGCGCCGGTGATCGGCGAGTTGTACGTCGACACGCCCGTCGTGAACATCGTGCGCACCGCGCCGCAGCGGTTCAATTTCTCGGACATCGTCGATCGCGCGACATCGGGACCGCCCTCGCCCGAACCCTCGAAGCCTGCGCGCTTTGCACTGAACAATGTGCAGATCAAGAACGGCACGATTCGCATCGACGATGCGTATCAGAACGAAAAGCACGTTGTCGACAATCTGCAGGTCGGCGTGCCATTCATTGCCAACCTGCCGGCCGACACCGATATCTTCGTACAGCCGCTGTTGCAGGCATCCATCGACGGCTCACCGCTGCATATCTCCGGGCAGACCAAACCGTTTGCCGACTCGCTGGAGTCGACCGTCGACATCAAGCTCGACCGGCTCGACGTGCCGAAGTACCTCGGTTACTCGCCCATGACCGTTCCCGCGCAGATCAAGAGCGGCGCGGTCAGTACCGATCTGAAACTGCGCTTTACCCGAGACAAGGACGGCAACCACATAGTCCTGACGGGAACTGCGGGGTTGGCTGACGCGGTGATCAACGAGGCTGACGGCTCACCGCTCGTTGCGATCAAACAAATCGACGTCAAGCTGGGCAAGGTCGAGCCGTTGAGCAACATCTATCACGTCGACAGCGTGCGGATCGATGGACTTGACCAGCGTGTCACGCTGGAGAGGGACGGGTCGATCAACGTCGCAAAAGCCCTGCTGCCGCAACGGCCAGTGCTGAAGGCTGTCGGCAAAGCGGTCGACGAAGCGGCGGCATCGCCCAAGGCGAGCGAAGCCGCCAGGTCCGCACCGAAGGTCGCTGCCGAACAAACGGCACGCCCCGCCACGCCCGCGTCGGCCGCTGAAGCCGCGCAGGCGAAGGCGGCTGCCGCAGCGCAACCCTTGCCGCTCGACTTACTCGTCGGCGAGGTTTCGCTGGTCAACAGCAAGCTACGTTTCACCGATGAGCGCGGCGCAAAGCCCGCGAGCATTGCGCTGGAGAACGTACAGCTCGGGGTGAAACAGTTTTCTACGCTGGGTAAGGACCCCGCAACTTACGATGCGTCGCTAGGTATCCAAAGCGGTGGCTCGCTCAAGGCCCACGGTCAGTTCAGCCTGCCTGCGTATAACGCCAGCGGCGAATTGGACGCACAGTCGATCGCGCTTGCACCGCTGCTGCCGTTTGCGCAAGGCGCGCTCGCAGGCGACCTGAAGAGCGGCACAGTCGGTGCGCAAGCAACGTTCAATGCCGCGTTTGCCCCCGACAAGCAGCCCAATGTGCAGATCGCGCCTGCTACGGCAACACTGGAAAAAATCGAGTGGCTGACGGGTCAAAAGGGCGACGCCCCGGTGAAGCTGGCCAAGGCACAGGCGAAGCTCTCGCACTTCGACCTTGGTGCCCGTCAGGCGGTCGTGGACGAAGTGACGCTCAGTGGCCTGGACGTAGCGGCACGCCGCGACAAGGACGGCAAGATCAACCTGCTGGCGCTGACCGGCGACGGCCAGCCGAAGGCGTCCGCAAGCAGCGGCAGCAGGATCAATGCCCGTGTCGGCGCCGAACGCGGTCGACGTACGTCTGCCAAAGCCGCTGCATCGAACACGCAAGCTGCGGGCGGATGGCAGTGGAAGGTCGGCAACGTCTCGGTCGATAACGCGAGCATCGGGTTTGAGGATCGCGCGGTCAAAGGCCGTCCGATCAATGCGAAGTTCGCCCCGCTCAACATCAAGGTCCACGGCGTGTCGCAAGACATGACCAAGCCGTTGCAGCTTGAGGTGAACGGCACGCTGAACAAAAAGGGCTCGCTCAACGCGACGGGTAACGTCACGCCGCAGCCGTTGTCCGGCGATCTTCAGGTCAAAACCCAGCAGCTCGATCTGGCGGCGTTCGATTCGTACATGAGCGACGAACTGAACGCGAGCATCGCGAGCGCCCTGCTCTCCAGCAATGGACGCGCCACTTTCGTGATGAAGGGCGAGTCACCGCAAGTGACGTATCGCGGCGATGCCACACTCGGCAACGTACGCCTGCTCGACAAGGTGACGACAGACGACTTCGTGCGCTGGAATGCGCTGGCGGTGCAGCAGATCAATCTGGCGGTGGGCAGCGGCAAACCGAACGTCCAGTTGGGCAGCATTGCGCTGTCGCGCTTTTACGCGCGTCTGATCATCAATGCGAACGGCCGCCTGAATTTGGCCGACGTGGTGGGCAACAACCAGGCGCCCCGCTCGCTCACGCGCGCGAACGAAGGCATACCGCTGGATGCGGCGTCCGCAGCGAAGCCCCCGCTCGATGCGGCGGCCTCGGCGGTAGAAGCCGGGCAGCCGACGGAGGTCGAGAAGAAGGAGCAATCGCCTGGCAAGACGACGGCCGAACGCGGCCCCGGCTACGGAACGGGCAAGGCGCTACCTGCGGACGTCCACATCGGACGTATCACGCTGCAAGGCGGCAACATCAACTTCACGGACAACTTCGTCAAGCCGAACTACACGGCCAACCTGACGGATATCGGCGGACGGATCGGCGCTTTTGGCACCGCCACCACTGAGCCGGCCGAAGTCGCGTTGCAGGGCAAGGTGAACCGCAACGCGCCGATCAATATCAACGGCAAGATCAACCCGCTGGCGCCGATGGCGTTCGTGGATCTCGGGGCGAAAGCGGACGGCATCGAACTGACCAACCTCACGCCGTACTCCACGAAATACGCGGGTTACCCCATCGAAAAGGGCAAGCTCACGGTCGACGTGCACTATCTGCTCGATCAGGCGAAGCTCACCGCGAACAACCACATCTTCATCGACCAGTTGACGTTCGGCGACCATGTGGACAGCCCGACGGCGACCAATCTGCCGGTGCGCCTGGCGGTGTCGTTGCTCAAGAACTCGCGTGGTGAAATCGACGTCGATATTCCGATTTCCGGCTCGCTGGACGATCCGCAGTTCAGCCTCGGCGGGGTGATTTTCCGAGCGTTCGTGAATCTGATCGTCAAGGCGGTCACGGCACCGTTCAGCTTATTGGCGTCCGCCTTCGGCGGTGGCGATCAGGAGCTGGGGTACGTTGAATTCGCCCCGGGCAGTGCGCGTCTGTCGCCTGCCGACGAAAAGCGTCTCGAAACGCTGGTCAAGGCGCTGAACGATCGCGAAGCGCTGAAGCTGGACATCGTAGGTCGCGTAGATCCTGCCAAGGATACCGACGGCCTGCGTAGCGTCGCGGTCGAGCGCGCCATCAAGGCGCAGAAGGTCAAGGCGATGGTCGGCAAGGGCGAGAGCATCGACGTCGACAGCGTGACGGTAACGCCGGAGGAACGCAGCAAGTACCTCACGGCGGCCTACAAGGCGGCCGACTTCGCGAAACCGCGCAACATGATCGGACTGACCAAGTCGCTGCCGGATGACGAGATGGAAAAGCTCATGGAGACGAACGTCAAGGTAGGCGACGACGAACTGCGGGCGCTGGCCGAGCGGCGCGCACAGCGGGTGCGGTCGTGGCTGGATGGCAAGATCGCTTCTGACCGGCTGTTTGTGGTGGCGCCGAAGCTGAATGCGGACGGCATCAAGGACAAGGGAGCCACCACCCGGGTGGACTTCGCACTCAAGTGAGGCATTTGTGTCATAATTGACCTTTCCACTGGGGCCGACATGGTTTCGACGTGGGTATAAAGCGATGCAGGGCATACCGAGGACCCGTCACCTCGTTAATCAATGGGAAAAACGTAACTGCAAACGACGAATCGTTCGCACTGGCAGCCTAAGGGCCGCCGTCCTCTGCCTAGTTCACTGACGGACTAGTGTCGCAAGACCGGTAGCAATACCGCCAGAGGTCATATACGTCAGTTAAGCCTTGGTGGCGTCACGACGCCAAGGTCGAAAATTTAGTGAATCGCTGTTGCGTAGCGTGTTCGTCCGCGACAAAACAGTTAAATCAAATGACAGAACTAAGTATGTAGAACTGGTCGTAGAGTGCTTGCGGACGCGGGTTCGATCCCCGCCGGCTCCACCAATATTCTGATCGTCGACGACAACGAAAGACGGTCAACCCCAAGTAAAAACGGGCCTTCGGGCCCGTTTTTCATTTCTGCGTCGTTGTCGCTAGTTGTCTTGAAAACGGCACGTAAACGGTACGCAAGATCACGCGGCGAAGTAACGGTAGGTCATCCAGGCGGCTACACCGAATAACCCTAGCCACAAGGTACCGATCACCACCGCCGCGATGCGACTTACCGGCCTTTCACTCGCTGCCGCCGCTGTGGCCCGGTGCTCCGCAACGACGTCCGACGGGATGAGCTTTATCACGATCAAAATACCCAGCGGGACGATGATGGCGTCGTCCAATAGCCCAATCACAGGGATGAAGTCCGGGATCAGATCGATGGGCGAGAGTGCGTAACCGGCCACGAACAGCGCCAACACCTTCGCGTACCAGGGAACACGAGGGTCCCGTGCAGCCAGATACAGCACGTGAGCGTCGCGCTTGATTGCGCGCGCCCACTTCCTCAACGTCGTGAAAAGATTCCGC
The DNA here is from genome assembly GCF_000972785.3 of Pandoraea oxalativorans. Lineage (NCBI taxonomy): Bacteria > Pseudomonadati > Pseudomonadota > Betaproteobacteria > Burkholderiales > Burkholderiaceae > Pandoraea > Pandoraea oxalativorans. The sequence goes on along the minus strand of NZ_CP011253.3, from coordinate 1,810,552 downwards.
TTTTCCATTTCGGTTCGCGTCGGCCAACGAAGACCTCAAATGAGGTTCCCTCCCTAGCGGGAATTCCGGCGCCAGAGCGTCGGGGGGAAGCGCGAGCTCGGCGCTGCTACTTTACTCCCTTCTCGCTGCGCCAACGCGTGCGCATGAAAGTGGATTTCACCCCGTCTTCGCCGTCTTCAGCCCAAGGAACGCGAACGGCGGCGCGGCTTTGAAACTCGCGGAAACTTCGCCGCTGAATGTGTTGCGCTGGTCTTTCCCGAGATCGAGGCGCAAGACCGGCGCACCCGCCGAAAAGTCGACCTTATTGAGATCCACCCAGAACGTATTCGGCGTGAGCGCAGACTCGAAGAAATAGAGCATGCGCTTGTGATCGACGACCGTTCGCCACCGCGTCGACGAGATATTCGGCTGCCCCGGCGTCGTAATGCCGAACGGAACCGACGCATTGCGAATCACGCCGAACACACTCGCCAGCGCCTGCACCGGGTCTTCGCTCTTCGGTATGGCGTTGATGTAAAACGACGCCCGCGCGAATCGGTCCGATGCGCGGTTGGTCCCCGGCAGGAACGTCGTGCCGCCGATCTGCGTCCAGTACGCATTGAGCGCAAGCTGCTCGTCGAACGTCGGCGAGTTCGTCATCACCTGATACTGCTTGCCGTGATGAATCACCTGCTTGCCATTGATGTATTCGACGATAGCGCTGTCGCCTGTCTTGTCCGACATCGACAGATGCAACGTCGTGAGCCGGTCCTCGCCCGGCACGTTATCCGTCACGACCGTGAACGGCTCCTTCTCCAACGCCGAGACAGCCTCGGCGACCGTCGCGAAATTGTCCAGGACGTATTGCGCCCATGCGGCAATCGTCAAACCCGGTTTGGAATCCTTGCCGAACTTCGGATATTGCGACTCCACGAGCCACAACAGTTGCGCGGACAAGCCCTTCTCGTTGACGCCATCGGTCGTCGACACGTCGTAACCGGTCGCCACGACACTGCCGTACTTCGCCGTCCAGCGGATAGAATTCGGGCCGGCTTCGCCCGTGCGTGCGATGCCCCGGGGCAACACATACAGATTGGTCGCGACGTCCTGCTTCCAATCCATCGAGCGGGCAGTAATGACGTCGTCGTTCGCACCGAGATACACCACACGGGTGCAGGCCAGCGACGAGAGTGGAGACAAGGCGAGCGTTGCCGCAGCAACGAGACAAGGCAACGTCCTGACAATACGGGGCATGGCGATACCTCACATTTGGGGGAAGGGTACGCAAGAACAGTCAGTATAACGACGGAATTCCGTCAATCCCCTGCTTCCTTGCCATGCCACAGACGCCGCCCATACCCGCCGTGCCGGGCGTCACTCGACCAAAATCGGATACAACGAAGCGACGAGCAGCGCCGCCGCCACACCGTTGAAGATACGCACCGAACGCGCGTCGGTCAGCACGCGGCGCATCGCCACGCCGAAGCCCGCCCACAGCCCGATGCACGGCGCGCCGAGCATGCCGTAGATCACGGCCAGCAAAGCGACGTCGGGCAAATGCGACGCGTTGGGCAGATACGTGCTGATCGCGCCCACGGCCATCACCCACGCCTTCGGGTTCACCCACTGGAACGCCGCGGCACCGATAAAGCCCATCGGGCGCTCGCGCCCCCGCCGTTCGTCGTCCATCGGCCCCGAGCGCGCCAAATGCCACGCCAGCCACAGCAGATACGCCGCGCCAACGTACTTCAGCACCGTATGGATGACGGGCAAACGCACGAAAACCGTATGCAGGCCCGCCCCGGTCAGGAACACCATCAACGCGAAACCGAAGGCGATACCCGCGAGATGCGGCAGCGTGCGCACGAAGCCGTAATTGAGCCCCGAGGCGAGCACCATCATGTTGTTGGGTCCGGGCGTCACCAGTGTGATGACAGCGAAGGCGCAGAAGGCCAGAAGTTGTTCGGTCGTCATAGTCGTCAATCTGAAACGCCGCGCCAGTGCCGCATCATGCGAACACACGAAAAAGACACGGTGTGACAGCATAGGCACGCGTGGCGCCGCACACCCGATACACTTCGCCGAATCCGCACGGGCCTGTACCGGTCGCAGACCATGACAGTTGAGCCACGCTACGCACTGCGGCCTATCGCTCGACGTCACGCGACAGCGTGATAAACCGGAAGATGCATGCCACGCACGCCACGCACCACCTGCGCCAATGGCGTGCGAAAATCGACGTCATCCGAACGAAATCTCGAAGCCGTCGAAGACCGGGGGCGAGACGCCGCCTGAATCGCCCGTTGCCGTAGGCCCCAGGCACCGCAAGCGTCACATGCGTCACAAGCGCGCGCCAAGCCCCTCCTCGAACGCTCGACACTCATTCCATGCCGCCACGTCTGCCACCGTTATCCGCGCTGCGCCTGTTCGAAGCGGCGGGACGCCATCAGAGTTTCAAACGTGCTGCCGCCGAACTGCATCTCACCCCGAGTGCGGTCAGCCACGGCATCGTCGGACTGGAGCAGTCACTGGGCGTGGCGCTCTTCACGCGCTCGCCGCAGGGGCTGACGCTCACGCCCGAAGGCGTGGACTATCTCGCGTACGTGACCGAGGCGTTCTCGCTGCTGCTCACCGGCACGCGACGTTTACCCACCCCGGACACCTCACGCGCCATCGCCATCACCTGCGCCCCCACCCTCGCCTCACGCTGGCTGCTGCCGCGTCTGGACATGTTCATGCGCCGCATGCCGGGCGTCGACATCACCGTCGACACCTCGCGCCGCCAGGTCGGCTTCCCCACCGATGGCTTCGACTTCGCGATCCGCCTCTCGCGCGCGCCCGTCGCCAGCGATACGTGGCACCGGCTGTTCGGCGAACGGTTCGTCCCCGTGTGCAGCCCGGCCTATTTCGCGATGCACACCCGTGAGGACGGCGCCATCGACCTGCGCAAGGCGACGCGCATTCATGTGAGCAGCGCCAGCGAAGACTGGCAGGTATGGGCCGAAGGCGCAGGCATCGACGACTTCGATACCCGGGGCGGACTGAGTTTCGACAGCATCCAACTGGCATTCGAAGCCGCCATGGCAGGCCTTGGCGTCGTGATAGGACGCCGCCCGCTGGTCGACGAATATCTCGCGAACGGCATCCTCGTGCCCGCACACGACGTCACCACGCAATCTCAAGGCGCGTACTGGCTGATCAGCGCCCCCGATATCGAGCCGCACCCCGAATGCGTGGCGTTCCGAGACTGGGTCATCGACCAGGCAAGCACCCATCAAGGTGAATAAAATTCACCCACACGCTTACACAACTCCTTTGCCAGACCGAGGCATCGTTGCGACACTTTGGTGAGGAGGATTCACCATCATGTCGCAAACCATCCCACCCGCATCGGCGTCGCTACAGGGACGCGTCACCCTCATCATTCTCGCCGGCGCGCTCGTACTCAGTGCCGCAATGGGTACGCGCCAGACGTTCGGTCTCTTCATCAATCCGTTTTCCTACGACCGCGGCGTGCCCGTCACGCTGGTCGCGTTCGCTATCGCCCTGCACAACCTCGTTTGGGGCTTCGCGCAGCCGTTTGCGGGGGCGATGGCGGACCGTCATGGCCCTGCACCGGTCGTCGCGTTCGGTGCGTTCGCCTTCGCCGCCGGACTGGCGATGGCCGCACTCGCTCCGTCGGGCGTCTGGCTGGTAATCGGACTGGGCGTGCTCGTAGGCCTCGGCATTAGTTGCACGACGTTCGGCGTGGTGCTGCCCGCCGTGAGCCGTGCCGTCACGCCCGAGCGGCGCACGATGGCCATGGGACTCGTCAGCGCGGGCGGCTCGCTCGGACAGGTCGCCCTCGTGCCCGTCGCACAGGGGCTGCGCGAAACGTACAGCGTCTCCACCTCGCTCTTCGTACTCGCCCTGGTGTTGTGCTGCGCTGCGCCGCTCGGCTTGTTCATGACGATGTCCCGTCGCAGCAAGCGCACACCCGGCAGCGCCGCCCCCGCCCCAACGGCCAAACCGGACGACGGCGAGCCGATGTCGCTTCGCGAGGTCCTTCGGCAGGCCCGCTCGCATCGCGGCTACCAACTGCTGACGCCCGGGTTCTTTACCTGCGGCTTCCAGCTCGCCTTCATCGCAACGCACTTGCCGGGCTATCTGCTGATGTGCCACATGCCGGTCGGGCTTGGCGCGACGGCGCTCGCGCTGATCGGTCTGTTCAACATGCTCGGAAGTTGGGCGTGCGGGTGGCTCGGTGGACGGTATCGTCAGCACCATGTGCTCGGCTGGCTCTATCTCGTGCGTGGCGCGGCCATCGCCCTCTTTTTCGTGCTGCCGAAAACCGACACGAGCGTGGTGATCTTTGCCGCCGTGATGGGGCTGACGTGGCTGGGCACCGTGCCGCTCACCAGCGGTCTGGTGGCGAAGGTGTTCGGCACGCGGCATCTGGGCACGCTCTTCGGCGTGTGCTTCATGAGCCATCAGGTCGGCTCGTTCCTCGGCGCGTGGCTGGGTGGATTCGTGCTCGATGTCACCGGGTCCTACAACCTGATCTGGGCCGCAACGGCGATCCTCGGTGCAGTAGCCGCCGCGCTTCACTTCCCGATCAACGACGAAAGTGTCGTGCCGCCGCTGCGCCCGCCGATGCCCGCGAACGCATAAGCGTCCGCGCGAAGCCTTACAACCGGTGCGCGTTCACGAGACGGAAAATCTTCGTCCAGCGTTGCGCGAGCGCGCGGTCCGGCATTGGTACACGCCAGCTCGACTGCGCGTTGTGCGCGAGTTCGAGCGCCAGCGACCAACGTCCGCCCTCGTTCACCGGATGGGCGGAGGTCACATCCGAAAACACGAAGCGTGTCTCATGACCGTCCACGCGTAGCGTCCCCATCTTGCGTTCAGCATCTAACGTGAGTTCGCCCCACTCACCCGACACGCTCACCAGACGCTTGCCGTCACGCCGCACGCCATGCAGCGCACGATAGCGTCGCACCGCGTCGACCACCAGCCACACCACGATGAGTACGCAGACAACGATCGTCGCCACCGCTGCGAGCGTACCGAAGTACAGCGCGACGGCCGCATACAGACGCACTGCGCCATACACAATGCCCGCCATGACGACGAGCGCCAGAAGAATAAACGGCACGTATGCCCCCGCATCGAAAACTGCGTTTAAAACAAGAAGCCCCGCCGTCAGACTCGCCCGGCGGGGCTTCATTTCATCACGGGCGCGGCATCTGTGCCGACGTGAATCGGCACATCGCCGCAACCCTCGCCATCAACGCTGCGGTTGCGGCGCGGCGGCGACGTCCTTACGCACCTTGGCCACTTGCGCGGCCGTCACGGCCGGGGCCTTGTTGCCCCAGCTCGACCGCACGAACGTGAGCACGTCGGCCACATCCTGGTCGGTCAGACGGTCGTCGAAGCCCGGCATCGCATAGTGCGTCGGGGCCGACTTCGTCGAGGGCATCTCCGCCCCTCGCAACACGATGTGGATGAGCGAGGTCGGATCGACCGAGTTCACCGTCGAGCTGAGCGCGAGCGTCGGGAACGTCTGCGTGTAGCCCTTGCCCGTGCTGCGGTGGCATGCAGCGCAGTTGTCGAGGAACGTGAGCGCACCGTTGCTCTTGTCCGACCCTACACGCAACGCCTTGGCGGCGGTGTCGTCATATGCGAGCGCCTTGGCGTTCGGATCGACCGGCTTAAGCGTCTTCAGATACTTCGCAATCGCTGCGAGATCGTCGTCGCTCATGTGCTGGGTGCTGTGCTGCACCACGTCCGTCATGCCGCCGAAAACAGCGGAATGGTCGTTACGTCCCGACTTGAGGAACGCCGTGATGTCGCCTTCGCTCCAGTTGCCCAGGCCGTCCGTGACATCGCCGCGCAGGTTCTTCGCGAGGAAGTTGTCGACCACGCCGCCCGACAAGAACGCCGTGCTGTCGTCGGTCAGCGCCTTCTCCTGCAACGCGAAGCCGCGCGGCGTGTGGCAGGCGCTGCAATGCGCGAGGCCTTCGACGAGATAGCGTCCGCGCGAGATCGGATCGTTATCGGTCGATGCTGCATCGGCCACGACGGCGGGGGCAAACATCTTGCGCCAGAGCGACAACGGCCAGCGCATCGACATCGGCCACGGGATATCCGTCGCCTTGTTCGCCTGCGAGACCGGCTGCACGCCATTCATGAAGTACGCGTACAGTGCCTTCACGTCTGCCGGACGCACCTTCGCATACGACGTGTACGGCATGGCGGGATATAGGGTCGAGCCATTCTTCGCGATCCCGTGACGCACCGCTTTGTCGAAGTCTTCGAGGCTGTAATTGCCGATACCGGTGTCTTTATCCGGCGTGATGTTCGTCGAATAGATCGTGCCGATAGGCGAGGCGATCGGCAGACCCCCTGCGAACGGTTTGCCCTTGGGCGCCGTGTGGCACGCCGCGCAATCTGCGGCGCGCGCGAGATATTCGCCCTGCTTGAGCAATTGCGCCTGCGGATCGTTAGCGGCTGCTGTCTGCGGCGCGCTACCGCCTTCCACCGTCACAGCGGGCACGGCCGGCGTGGGCACCCGGGAGACGGCAGCGCCGGAGGGTGCGGCCGCATTCTGCGCCCAGACGGCCACGGCCGCGAGCGCCAGCGCACCGGCAGCGACCACGCCAGCGGAGCGTTTCATCATCGTTTTGCGGATCATGGTTGCGCTCCTCAGGCCTGGACCAGCGGGCCGGCGTTCTTGAGGTACTGCTCGCGAATTGCCTTCGCGGACCAGTACGCCAGCGCCGCCACCACGCCCGTGGGGTTGTAACCCATGTTCTGCGGGAACGCCGAAGCCCCCATCACGAACACGTTAGAGACGTCCCAACTTTGCAGATACTTGTTGACCACACTGTTCGACGGGTTCGTGCCCATGATGGCGCCGCCCGTCGTGTGCGTGCTCTGATAGATCCGCGTGTCGTAATGCGTGCCCTTCTTGCGAATGGCGCGGAACACCTTCTCGGGATTCATCGCGCGGCCGACTTCTTCCATCCGGTCGCCCATGTAGCCGAGCATGTTGTATTCGTTGTCGTGCCAGTCGAACGTCATGCGCAGCAGCGGCACGCCGTAGGCGTCCTTGTAGGTCGGATCGAGGTCGAGACACGCATCGCGATACGACATGACCGAACCGGAAATCCCGATCGTCATGTAACGCTGATACGCATCGGCGATCCCCGCCTTCCACTTGCTGCCCCAGGCCGGTGTGCCCGGCACGGTCGGCGTCATCTTGATCGGACGTCCACCGTAGCGAACGTGACGAATGCTCGCCCCGCCGACGAAGCCGAGCGGTCCGTGATCGAACTGGTCGCCGTTCAGGTCGTCCATCGACACGCCGCCTGCGCCCGTGCCGACGAACGGGTTGAGTTGCGTGCCCTTGGGCAGCAACACGTTCACCGCGCCGTTCATCTGGTACGCATAGTTCTTGCCGACCACGCCCTCGCCCGTCTTCGGGTCGTAAGGCTTGCCGATGCCCGAGAGCAGCAGCAAACGCACGTTGTGCATCTGATACGCCGCCATGATGACGAGATCCGCAGGCTGTTCGACTTCACGGCCCTGCGCGTCGATGTAGGTCACGCCGGTCGCCTTCTTGCCGTCGCTGTCGAGGTTGACCTTGATGACGTACGAATGCGTGCGCAACTCGAAATTCGGCTTCTTGAGCAGCACCGGCAGAATGGTCGTCTGCGGCGATGCCTTCGAATACATGTAGCAACCGTAGTTCTCGCAGAACCCGCAGAAGTTGCACGGCCCGAGGCGTACGCCGTAAGGATTCGTGTACGGCTCGGACGTATTCGCTGCCGGTGCGGGGTACGGATTGAAACCCACTTCGCGTGCAGCCTTCTCGAAGAGCTGCGCACCGTAGGTGTTTTGGAGCGGCGGCGTCGGGAACTCGCTCGAGCGCGCGCCTTTGCGCGGGTTGCCGCCCGGCACGATCTTGCCGTTCAGGTTACCGGCCTTGCCCGACGTGCCGAACACTTTTTCCGCGAAGTCGAAGTGCGGCTCCAGTTCCTCGTAGCTCACGCCGAAGTCCTGGATCGTCATCCCTTCGGGGATGAACTTCTTGCCGTAGCGCTCTTCGTAATGACTGCGCAGCTTCAGCTCTTCCGGCAGGATCCGATAGTGCATGCCGTTCCAGTGAAAGCCTGCGCCGCCCACACCGTTGCCCAGCAGAAACGAGCCGTTTTGACGATACGGCACAGCGAGATCGTCAGGGGTGTGGCGAATCGTGACGGTCTCACGCGCAAGCTCCTGAAAGAGCTTGCCGCGCACGGAGTATTCGAGTTCGTCGATGACTTTGGGGTACTGCGCGTCGGTGGGCGTGTCGCGCATCGCGCCACGCTCGAGTGCGACGACATTGAGTCCGGCGTCGGTCAGTTCCTGGCCGAGAATAGCCCCGGTCCAGCCGAAGCCCACGATGACGGCGTCGACTTTATCTTTCTTGATTGCCATGAGTTAGCCCCGCTTTCCGGAAATCGACACGGGCCCGTACGGGTATTTGACGTTGGGCTGGTCCACCCAGTCCATGAAGTCGGCGCGCGCGCCCGGGAAACCCACAAGCTTCCAGCCGACCATGTCCTTGTTGCCGCCATGGATCGGATCCGAGAGGAACCCTTCCTTCGTGTTGGCCAGCAAGTAGGAGAAGAACGTGCGTGCGGGGACTGCGTCGAATTCGATCTTCGCGTGCTCCAGATCGCCGAGTACGGCTTCCTGCGTCGCGTGGTCGAGGTCGGCAAACGCTTTGTTGTACTGCTTCTTGCAGTGCGCGTCGCAGGCGGCAATGCCGTGGCGATAGATGTCGCGCGGCGCGAGGCTCAGTTGGTAGCCCATCTCGGGCGGCTGATCGGTGTGGAACGGCCCCTGCATGTACCAGAGCTTGCCATGACCGAACGGCGTTTCCATCTGCCCGTCGATGAACTTCGGCACGTCGGCCTGCAATGCGCCCGGGCCGAGATCGTCGGCGGGAATCAGACGGTCGACGGCTGCATTGACGAAACGCCATTCGTCGGCAGTGAAGTATTTGGGTTCGTAAGCCTGGCCTGAGGCGGCGGGCGCAGCGGACTGGCTGCTGCAGGCGGACTGCGTAAGCGTCGCACCGGTGGCGAGGGTCGTGGCAGGCACGATCGCCAGCACCTGGCGCAGAAAGCGCCGGCGCGGTTCCTTGTCCTGTGACATGGAGTTCTCCGTTTTGTAGGGGACGAATCACGCATGACAGTCAAGCGGGGGCGAGCCATGCGTGAAGAAAACCTGACAGGCTATTCACCTCGCGTAGCGCTATTAACAACGCGGCCATTCTACTGACAAGTTCCCTACATGGCAAAGAAAGAGATTATTGCGTCAATCGCGCAACTTATTGATTGAAAAGGCTTGCAGATAATTAAAATATTTACTATTACGCGTGCGCGCAGGGTTTCGCCAAGCAAAATATACGGCGAAATCCGCATGCGAACCGAGAGGGTTTGCGCGGCCCGATATTCGGTGAATGCGATGCGAGTACGCAAAAAGACGCCATCGAAAACCGATGGCGGCAGGTTTTACTTTGACGACCGGGAGGTGACTTATTCCAGGTCGGGGGGGTGGTGTCATGGGCAGCGCAGGCGCCTGCGTATCCGACGGGTCCGCGACGAGTGGCAGTGCACGATAGGTCTTCGGACGCGCCCCCGTTCGCCATGCCATTTGCTCAGGCGTTTCGTTGATCCAGTCCACCGTGGGACCGGCGGGGCGACGGACCGACCGCGACATCGAACTGCCCACCTCCCCTGAAAGGCGGCGCACAGGAGGATGTGCGCGCTGGGCCCCGGGATCCCGGTCGTCCGGCTGTTCGGCCAGTCGCTCCACCGACCGGCTTCGTTCGAGGATGACGCTCAAACGCCCTGCACGTCCCTGATGGGTGCCGATGAACTGCTCGACGAACTGTTCGCGGCGCGAGGTCGGCTGAGCCTTCGGTTGCGTGGGTTTCGCGGGTTTCGTCACGGATACTGCCGGGGCACGCTGCGCGCGCAAGTTCTTTTGCGCACCGTTAGCGGCAGTTGCCTTCGAGCCAGTCGGCACAGGCGACACTTCGTCATTCGAGGTGCCGATCGGTGAGGCACGCGTATCGAGACGCTTTGGCGTCGTCACGGGCACCGGTCCTTCGATTGCCGCCAGCTCAGACACGTCTTGCCATGCGTCAACCTCATCGAACTGCGCGTCGTCGTGCGCCGACTCGGACGGTGCGCCGATCATCCGGCCGCCATCCGTGTGACGAAGGTCGTCCCGCAACTCGCGCGCGGCGTGCTTCCATTGATCGATCTCCCGCGCGCGCGCACCAAGCCACGACGCCGTCTGCCCTGGTGGCGAGGCTTTGGCATCCGCCAGCACCGCGGAATACTCGTACAAGCCAAGTCCTCTGGCGCGAATATCGTTCAACGTCACCGTCCGGTCGGCCGGATACCCGAGCAGTAGCGCGAGCCGCGCTGCATCGTTACGGGCACGAATGTGATTCTTTTGAAAGCGCGATTTGGACGTTGCGGGTTTGAGCACCACTTTACCGCCACGAATCTTCAGTCGAAGCGGGACATCGGCACCGCCTCGGGACATTTCGCGTTGCGCTTCACGCGCCATGTCGTTCAGCGCGATGAGCAGATTTCGCTCGGCCGTCAGTTCGTTGAATTTCCGGTCGTGGATGTTGACGGTGAGCGCGAGCATGGTGTCGCGCATCCTCGCCATGTCGGCGAGGTATTGCAGCCCCATCAACTTTGCGGGGCCCTTCGGCAGTCGGCCCGTTGCCTGGGTCATTCGGTCAAGTTCGTCGTTCACGTGCGCGATTTCGCCCAGCTGACGGACGACCGGTGTTGAATCGAAGGTACGCACGAACGCCCTGTTTTCCGGCGGAACGCCATAGCGCACCTGCTGCATGGCCTCGGTGCGCTTGTCTTCGAACGAGATGTCATGCTCGAGGCTGCGCTGAAACAGCGTGTGCCAATTTTCGATGCGCGTTTTCACGGTTTCGGCGACGAGCGGCTGGGCCATCAGATCGTCGGCCCTGACCCTCTCGATCTCGCGATACGCTTGCCAGCGACCGATCGATACACCGCTGCTGTCTTCAACCGTTCTCGTGCGCTGCGGATAGGTCTGCCATGCCTTGCCGAGCGAACCCGCCGCCGCCGGCGGCGCAGCGCCGAGCCGCGCAAAGTCCGAGCCGAAGCTGTGACCACATTCGCACGACAGCGGCCCGCCTGAGAGCAACACAGGCGCAGACGATACCGACGACCCTCGCTGCGAATAATCCCCGAAAGGTGTTCCCATTATTCATCTCCCGTTCGTAACGTGATTAGGGTGAGGAAGGCCGGATGACCTTCGGGCACGCAGACTAGACAGGATTACCGGGAACGGATTTCGATTCCGTGGGAAAACTTCGCTTTGTGGCACCTATTGAGAGTGCGCCGGTACGCGACTACCGTCGTCACCGACGCATCATGCGTGATCAACGCGTGATCAGCATGTGAAGCCAACCGTCAGAACCGCGCGAGCAACTGGCCGAGCAATGCGGCCCCTTCTTTGCCCTTGGCGGAATCGGCCCACAGCCGGTCGATCATGGCGCGATACATGCCCACGCCGTCGGGCGACGTGGTGATGGTGGCGATGCCGGTACGCAGGTTCGGCAACTCGCCGAGACGGAACGGCGACACCGCAACGTAAGCCTCGCCCTGCGCTTCGAAAATCTGGAAAGTCTCGTTGGGCATGTTGTCGCTGACGATGCCGATCTGCACGCCCGCCGTATCCGCTTCGAGGAATTCGACGATGCGTGCGACTTCGCGACGGGCCGCCATCTTGCGCTCCAGTTGCACGCCAGGCGGCAGCCCCAGTCGCCCGACCAGCCCATGATGCAGGAACTGCTCGATCTGGCGCAGACCGATCAGACTGGTCACCGCCAGACGTTGACGCGAGAAGCTCGATTTGCGCTCCTGCAAGATGCCCAGCACGCGATCGATCGTGTTTTCCCAGTGCCGGTCGACGAGCGTCGGCGGAATGCTTTCGTCGAGCATGTGACGCAACCAGACGTCGTAGTCGTCGGACGTCAGCAGGAACGAAATCGGATCGAAATGCGCGACGATGCGCTCGGAACGACTTTCCAGCTGACGCATGCGCTCGAAGTAGCTCACGGCCGAGTCGTGGTACTCGACTTCCACCCCGAGCAGGTTCGCGAGCGATACGCCCAGCAAGGCGGCGAGCCGCTCAAGCGTATCGATCTTGACGATCTCGCCGCGCTCCAGCTTGTAGATGGCGGCGCGCGAGATATCGAGTTGCTCGGCGACATCCTCACTACGTAGTTCCGCTGCCAGCCGATAGGCACGCAAGCGCTCGCCGATGGCGCGGAAATTGAAGCGCGCGCCTCGTGGCGCCCGGGATGTCGTTGCAGCTCGAGTCAAATCGCCCCCTGTTGGATACCTCGTGGAACCGCCTTCGTGCGAGACGTTGCGGCCCATCGCGAAGCGTTGAAATACCGCAGATCGCGTCGTGCCGCGTGGCAGTGCCGGGATTATACCGGTCGCCCCGCGCACCTGACGGGCTGTGCGGCGACCATCCGAACGAAATCCTCCCCCGAGCAAGCCGCCCTTGCCGTGCCGTCTACGCCACAGATCGACCGGCCGAATATTTTTCCGATTGTCTAATTTTTTAGATTTACGCACGATTCGGGACACGGCGCCCCCGTGCCGTGAGAATACCGTCACTCGCAGACGGCCTGACAGCTTTCGGGGGATGACCCAACGCGCCGGGGGTGATAGCCTGCGCGCCGTCCAGAAATTTATACAAACAAAGAGGGAATGATGAAGACCTGGCAAAAGGTGTTTGGGACGACTCGGGTAGCACGCAAGGCCAGCGCCGTCGCGTTGGGTGCTGTTGCGCTGGGTGCTGCGGCACTCGCAAGCACGGCACATGCGCAGTCGAGCGTGAGCTTCTATGGCCTGGCCGACGCCTACGTCGGCTCGGTGAAGAACCCCGGCGGCAACGCAGCCGCCGTGCAGCAAGGCGGCGGCATGACCACGTCGTACTGGGGCTTGTCGGGCACGGAAGACCTCGGCGGCGGCAATAGCGCGCTCTTCGTGCTGGAGAGCTATTTCCAGCCGAACAACGGCACCTACGGCCGTTTCGCGGGCGACAGCTTCTTCTCGCGCAACGCTTACGTCGGGTTGTCCAACACGCGACTGGGCACCTTCCGTATCGGCCGCATCACCACGCCGATGTACCTGGCGACGATCCAGTTCAACCCGTTCAACAACTCGTACACCTTCTCGCCGATGGTCTTCCACACCTACAAGGGTCTGGGAACACAGGGCGTGGTGGGTGACTCGGCCTGGAACAACGCAGTGGCCTACACCACGCCGTCCTACGCAGGACTGGCGGGCACGCTGCTCTACGCCACCGGCAACAGCGCCTCGGATCACAGCGCGAAGAAGTGGGCCGCTGCGCTCACGTACGCCAACGGCCCGTTCGCCGCCGCAGTAAACTACCAGTACGTGAACTTCAGCGCCACGCCGGGCGACTTCGGCGCGCAATTGCCGGGTGTGACCGGGCTGACGAATCAGAACACGGTGCAGGTCGGCCTCTCGTACGATCTGGCCGTGGTGAAGTTCTTCGCGCAGTACATGCTTGTCGCGAGTCAGGCCGCCAGCGGCAATTTCCATGCGAACACGGGACAACTCGGCGCGTCGGTGCCGCTCGGTCTGGGCAGCGTGCTGGCGTCGGTGGCCTACACCGGCTCCAACGGCTCGGGCGACAACCAGCGCCGCACCACTTGGGCGCTCGGCTACGACTATCCGCTGTCCAAGCGGACCGACGTCTACGTCGCGTACAAGTACGACCACATGAGCGATATGTCGACGGGCCAGACGTACGGCGCAGGCATGCGCGTGCGCTTCTAAGGCAACGCAATGAAACGGACGGCACTGTCGAGCCCCCGCTCGTCAGTGCCGTCTTCTCCTGCGCCAGACGCACAAACGTCTCGCCCGCTGTCGTCGCCCCCCCTTCGCCTCAGGGTTAGCCCCGATTATTTTCGTCTTGCCTGCCCTTTGATGTTCGATTAGTCTAAATATTTAGACAGATGGAGAGCACGATGGATCTGCAACTCGCATGCGCCTGGTTACAGCGCGACACGGTCGGTCTGTCCGACATCGAAGATTTCGCGGCACGGTGCCTGAATGCGTCGCGCACTGCCACGCGCGAATCCGCCGCGTTGCTGCTGCTCGCACAGGCTGCCCAGGCTTTCGTAGAAAGGCAGTCCGGCATTGCCACCAACGGCGAAACGTTCCACGCCTTTCTGACCCGCAGTAAAACGTACGCGACGATGTTGCGCGACGCTGCCGCCACTTCCGACGCCAGCTTTCTCGCTTCGCTCAACCAGTTCGCGGCCCAGTTGACGACCGAAGTCTACGCGTGACGTCACGCGTTTTTTTCACCTGATTGTCTAAAAATATAGACAATTTGACGAATGCGACGGCGCAATCGATCGCCACGGCATTCGCCTCCCACGGGAACCGATCATGGAAGCCAATCTGAATTCATCGCGTAGAGAACACGCGAGCGCCTCGCCCAACGTCGGTGACAACACCGTCACCCCTTACGCATGGAAGGCGCTGGCGGGCTCTGCCATCGGCTATGCGATGGACGGCTTCGACCTGCTGATTCTCGGCTTCATGCTGCCTGCGATCACGATCGGTCTGCACCTCACGGCGGGACAAGCCGGTGCGCTCGTCACGTGGACGCTGATCGGCGCGGTCGCGGGCGGCATTCTGTTCGGTGCGCTCTCGGATCGTTACGGTCGTGTGCGCATGCTGACGTGGACGATTCTGTTGTTTGCGGTCTTCACCGGTCTGTGTGCGCTGGCGCAGGGGTTCTGGGATCTGCTGGTCTATCGCACCATTGCAGGCATCGGTCTCGGCGGCGAGTTCGGCATCGGCATGGCGCTCGCGGCGGAGGCATGGCCAGCGTCCAAGCGGGCACGCGTGTCGTCTTACGTCGCACTCGGCTGGCAGACCGGCGTGCTCGCTGCCGCGTTGCTCACGCCGCTGTTGCTGATGTACATCGGCTGGCGCGGCATGTTCCTCGTGGGTGTACTGCCCGCGCTGGTCGCATGGGTGTTGCGCAACAAGCTGCACGAGCCGGAAGTGTTCGTGCGCCGCACGCACACGCCGCAAAAGCACGGCGGCTCGAATGCGTTTCGTCTGCTCGTGAAGGATGCGCGCACCACGCGCGTGAGCCTCGGCATCGTCATTCTGTGTTCGGTTCAGAACTTCGGCTACTACGGCATCATGATCTGGCTGCCGACGTTCCTCTCGCAGAAGCTCGGCTTCTCGCTGACGAAGTCCGGTCTTTGGACCGCTGCGACGGTCGTCGGCATGATGTTCGGCGTGTGGGCCTTCGGGCAACTGGCCGACCGCATCGGACGCCGTCCCACGTTCCTGCTGTATCAGGCGGGTGCGGTGGTCATGGTGATCGTCTATTCGCAGCTGACCGACCCGGGCGTGATGCTCTTCGCCGGTGCGTTCATGGGGATGTTCGTCAACGGGATGGTCGGCGGCTACGGCACGCTGATGTCCGAGGCCTACCCGACGGCAGCCCGCGCGACTGCGCAGAACGTGCTGTGGAACATCGGCCGCGCCATCGGCGGCCTCGGCCCGCTCGTGGTCGGTGCGCTCGCCGCACGTTACTCCTTCCAGATCGCCATTGCGCTGCTCGCGAGCCTCTACGTGCTCGACATGATCGCCACGCGCTTCCTGATTCCCGAACTCAAAGGCACCGAACTCGAATGACGCATGCGTCGTATTCGGCCAGCCCTCGCCCCCACGCTCCGGAGCCCCCCACCATGTCCGTCGTCTCCCTGACGCCTAACAACGCCACCCGCCCATTGGCGCGGGTGCCTTCGCCGACGTGCCATCCGCACGAAGCGCAGCCAGACACTACCGCCTGCGGGTCGGCCGCCGGGCACCTCGTCGCTACGCATCGCTGCCGCGTGCTCACCCATCACGCCGTCAACGCGCGCTATCGCTATCTGCGGTTGCAGGCCGATGCCCCCGTCGCGCTCACCACGCGCCCCGGGCAGTTCTATCAACTGAAGTGTCCGGTGACGGAGAACGACGCGCCGTTCCTGCTACGTCCGATGAGCGTCTACGGCACCGGCCCCGAGCCGGACACTATGGAGTTTCTCTACAACGTGACGGGTGTCGGCACCCGCGCGCTCGCCACGCTGACCGAGGGCGCATCGCTCGACATCGTCGGCCCGCTCGGCAACACGTTCACACTGGACACGCAATGGCAGCGCGTCATGGTCGTCGCCCGTGGCGTCGGTCTGGCGACGATGGCCCCGCTGGTGCAACGCGCCGCGGCGGCCGGTCTGCGGCTGACGGTCGTCATGTCGGCGCGCAGCGAAGCCGATCTGATGCGCGACGAATTTCTGCGCTCGCCCGAAGCCCGCGCATTGGCTGACGTGCATTGCGTGTTCGACAGCGATGGCTCGTCGGCAGTCGCGGCGCTTGAGCCGCGCATTCGCGCCCTGCTCGCCGCAGCCCCGCACGACGCGGTGTACACCTGCGGCTCGCATCGTCTGCTGATGCTGCTCCAGCGTGTGCTGGCCGCACATCCGGAGATCACCGGCGAAGTCGCGATGGAGCAGCGCATGGCTTGCGGCATGGGCGTGTGCCTGTCGTGCGTGCGCCTGTTCGATTGCGACGGCGACAAGCAATTCCTGCGCGTGTGCCGTGAAGGCCCTGTGTTTGCCATTCGCGATGTCGTCGGGGAGGTGGATTTTGGCTGATCTTTCCGTTCGCGTCGGGGCGCTCACGCTGCGCAATCCCGTGATGCCCGCGTCGGGCTGCTTCGCTGTCGAGTATGCCGAGGCGCTCGACCTGAATCGTCTCGGCGCGCTCGTCGTCAAGAGCGTGTCGCCCGATGCGCGGGCAGGCAATCCGACGCCGCGCGTGGCCGAGACCGCCAGCGGCATGCTCAACTCCATCGGCATTCCGAGCAAGGGACTCGACGCGTACCGTCGCGACGTGTTGCCCGCCTACACGCGCTTCGATACACCGGTCGTGGTCTCGGTGTCGGCCGACACCGCTGAGTCGTTCGGTGAAGCCTGCGAGACGTTGTCGCTGCCGGAAGTCGCGGCCATCGAGGCCAACATTTCCTGCCCGAATCTCGAAGCGGACGGCATGGCCTTCGCGATGCAGGCCGAGAGCACGTACAAAGCCGTGAGCGCGATCCGACGCCGCACCTCGCACCCGCTGTGGGTGAAGCTCACACCGAACGCCGGTCAGATTGCGCTGATTGCACGTGCGGCCGAGGATGCCGGGGCCGACGCCATCGTCATGGGCAATACGGTCCTCGGCATGGCCATCGACGTGCGCACGCGCAAGCCGAAGCTCGGCAATGTGATGGGCGGACTCTCCGGCCCGGCAATCAAGCCACTCGCCGTGCGGCTCGTGCATCAATGCCACCGCGCCGTGCGCATCCCGATCATCGGCTGCGGTGGCATCGAGACGGCAGACGACGCCGTGGAATTCATGCTCGCCGGTGCGACGGCCGTGCAGGTCGGCACGGCGTCGTTCCGCGATCCGGCGGTCATGGGGCACATCGTCGACGGGCTCGATGCATACTGCGGCGCGAACGACGTCGAGCGGATCGCAACGCTCACCGGTGCCGTCGCGCTCGACGCGCAACTGTCCGACCGCTGGCTGCGCTTTGCACAGCAGTCCGGCTGATTTATCCCGCAACGCCTACCCCCTGCATTGCATCAAGCGAAAAGAAGCACACTCATGGAACTGAACGCGCTGGCCCCGCTGGCCGAGCAACTTTTCACCGACCTGCGCCGACTCGGCAACGACGGCGTCGGTATTACCCGCGACAGCTATGGCGACGGCGAGAACGCCGCCGCAGCATATCTGACGCAATGGGCTGGCCACCAAGGCCTGAGCGTCGCACGCGACCGCGCAGCCAATCTCGTCTTCACGTTGCCGGAGGACGACGGCAACACCCCGGCCACATGGATCGGCTCCCACCTCGACTCCGTCCCGCAAGGGGGCAACTACGACGGTCTTGCCGGTATCGTCGCCGGACTGCTGTGCCTCGTCGAACAAATGCGCAGCCAGCGACACACCGCGACACCGGTGCGCGTACTCGCGCTGCGTGGCGAAGAGAGCGCGTGGTTCGGTCGCGCCTACATGGGATCGAGCGCGCTGTTCGGCAAGCTGACCGACGCCGATCTCGCCATGCCGCATCGCAGCCACGGCCGCTCGCTGGGCGAGTGCATGGCGCAGGCCGGTGCAGACGTCGATGCCATTCGCGAAGGCGCGACGCTCTTCGACGCGTCACGGGCGAAAGCATGGCTTGAGCTTCACATCGAGCAGGGTCCCGTCATGATTGCGCGCAATATGCCGGTGGCCATCGTGCCGGGCATTCGCGGCAATGTGCGTCACAACCGGGTGACGTGTGTCGGCGAGGCCGGACACTCGGGCGCGGTGCCGCGCTGGCTACGCCACGACGCGATGTTCGCCGTCGCCGACCTCATCACGCGGCTCGACGAACACTGGCGTGCGTTGCTCGAGCGCGGTATCGACATGGTGGTGACGACCGGCATCGTCGGCACCGATCCCGCCGAGCACGCGATCTCGCGCATCCCGGGCAAGGTCGACTTCAGTCTGGAAGTGCGCAGCCAGAGCCTCGATACGCTCGACGTCTTCTATGAGCTGATGCGCACCGAATGCCGCGCCATCGAACGCGACCGGGGTGTGAAGTTCGTCTTCGACCGACGGTTGGCGTCGGCACCGGCCGTCATGGACAAGCATGTGTCCTCGCTACTCGAAGATGCCTGCCGGGCGTTCGACCTGCCTCAGGAACGGGTGCCGAGCGGTGCAGGACACGACGCCGCCATCTTCGCCAACGCAGGCATTCCAAGCGGCATGGTGTTCGTGCGCAATGCCAATGGCTCGCACAACCCCGCCGAACACATGGAACTCGACGACTTCATGCGAGGCGTGCAGGTGATGGAAGCGGCAACGCACCGGATCTGACGACGCGCCACGTCCATGAAAAACGGGTCGCTACAAAGCGACCCGTTTTGCGTTGCGAGCGAGACCGGCAGACGTCTTATGGTGCCAGCGCAATCACCTCCGCCACCGCCGCCGTCAGCTTCTTCGCGTACGGCACGTGCAGGAACTCGTTCGGTCCGTGCGCGTTGGACTTCGGCCCGAGCACGCCACACACCATGAACTGCGCCGTCGGAAAACCGGCTTGCAGCGTGTTCATCAGCGGGATCGTACCGCCCTGCCCGATATACGCGACGTCCGCACCGTAGTGGCGTTGCGACGCCGTGTTCAGTGCCGACGTAAGCCACGGTGCCACATCGGGTGCGTTCCAGCCGGAAGCCGCGCCTGCGTCGGACTTGAACGTCACCTTCGCGTTGTACGGCGGGCCGACTTCGAGCAATGCCTTGAGTTCTTGCACCGCCTGCGCCGCATCGATGAGCGGCGGGAGACGCAGCGAAAGCTTGAAAGCGGTGCGCGGACGCAGCACGTTACCCGCGTCGGCCAGCGCGGGCAGACCCGCCGCCCCCGTCACCGACAGCGACGGACGCCACGTCGAGTTGAGCAGCGCCTCCTTCGGATCGGTCGTAGTCGGCAGCACGGACAAGCCGTCCTGACCGCAGGCCCACGGCATCTTCTTCCAGACGTCGTCGCCGAGAATGTGCGCAGTGGCTTCGGCTTCTTTCAGACGTTGCAGCGGAATCGGGCTATGGAAACCCTTCGGCAACACGTTGCCACTGCCCGCATCTTCGAGCCGCTCGAACAACTGACGCATGATGCGGAAGCTCGACGGTGCAATCCCGCCGTAACCGCCCGAGTGGATGCCCTCGTCGAGCACTTGCACTTCGAGACTGCCCGAGATCAGGCCGCGCAGCGACGTCGTGAGCCACAGTTGGTCGTAATTGCCCGCGCCGGAATCCAGACACACGACGAGACTCACGCGGCCGAGGCGGTCGCGCAGTGCGTCGACATACGGCAGCAAATCGTAGCTGCCCGATTCTTCGCAGGTCTCGATGAGACCGACGCATCGCGGACGCTCCACGCCCTGCGCGTCGAGCGCAGCGAGTGCCGTGACGCTGGAATAGATGGCGTAGCCGTCGTCCGCACCGCCTCGGCCGTAAAGCTTGCCGTCTTCGAACTTCGGCGTCCACGGCCCGAGGTCCTTGCGCCAGCCGTCGAACTCGGGCTGCTTGTCGAGGTGGCCGTACAGCACGATGGTCTCGGTGCTGCCCGAACGCGTGGTGGGCACTTCGAAGAAGATCACCGGCGTGCGGCCTTCCAGACGAATCACTTCGAGCTTGAGCCCCTTGACCGGCTGACGCTCCGCCCACTGCGCGGCGTCGCGCACCACGCGGTCGATGTAGCCGTTGCGCGCCCAGTCGGCGTCGAAACCGGGGCTTTTGGCCGGTACCGCAATGTAGTCGGTGAGCGCATGCAGGATTTCGTCGTTCCACTTGCGTTCGACGAATTCACGCAGTGCGGCCGTGTCGAGCGACGGCTGAGTCGGGGTGACGATGTCGTTCATGGGGGAGTCCTTGGGGATGTCGGGGTCAGTGACGTGCCGCGCCGCACCGCGCCAATCGGTCCAATCGATCAAATTGGGCGGCCCGTCAAGGCAGCCAGATCCTGCGCCGTGGATTCGAGACGGTCGAAAATCAGTCGGGCGCGCGCTGGCCGTATGGCGTCATGATAGCCATTCCGTGCCGCTTCGGTGGCCGAAGTTGACGCCGTTCAGTTGCCAGCGCCCGGCGGCCCGAACCGGAACACGATCTCGCCTGCCGCACCGCTCGCCTTCACGCACGTGACCGTTTGCTGGCCTTTGCCCGGCACGTCGACCGAATGCTCGGTGTCGGTTGCGTTGCAGCGCCAGTAGTAAGTCACCTGGCGCTCGCAGCGATTCGTGACTTCGTAACGGTAGTCGGTGACGTTGGCGGGCAGCGCGCGAATGGCGCCGCACGGTTGAGCGCTGCTGTCCAGCGGCTCCGTGGGCATTGCGGGTGTTTGCGCGTGCAACGTGCCGCTCGCCCCGAGGGCGAGAACCACCAGCAAGCCTGAAATCCCCGAGTGCCGCTTTCCGTGGATCGGCATCAGATCCAACGCCATGCAATGGCGATGGCGCCAATGGCGACACCAATGGAGATGACCACGCCGAACCATGCCAACTGCGCACGCCGCGCACGGCGACGGCTGGATTCCGACGTGTCGTAGAAACGACCCAATCCGCCCGAATACAGCTTTTCCCAGCGAATTTCCATGGCGCACCTCACAAATCGATCAAACCAGCCCGCACTTCTTTTCTTCTTTATCGAGAGTTTTGAGGCGCAAGACAATTCGGATAAATCCGGGCACATTCCATAGCATGAAATACCCCGGAATCTTCCTAAAATTCCGACACCGCGCCGTCGCTTCAAGATCGCACTATTCTTCAGGAATTGCAATAGCGTGAACTCGCAGAATACGACGCCAAAGCCACGAGAGACCACGTCATCGACGATGGTTATCAACGTTCAAAGCGATCTTCAGTGCGCTTTATTGTGGCGCGCCGAATCGATTTAACGATGAATTGCGAAGACTTCGAAGAATTGTGCCGGAACGGCTTTTACGCAGATACTGCGCGCTTGTAACAAGACGTTTCAATGCGGGACAAGCACGCGTTCGAATCGAGCGATTGAACGGGCGCGTCAAAGCGTGTCGACGAACCTTAACGTGTCGCGACAATGGCGGAGAAAACCGAAGACCCTTCGGTCTGGAGGGCTGAAGGCAACGTAGCGCGGCGACCCGCCGGAGGCGGCGCCGCGCACGAAAAGGAAGGGGAATGTGACTTTAGCGTCCCAGGAAGGCCGCCCCTACTGACAACAGCACGAATCCGCCGACACTACAGGCGATCGCGATTGCCAACAGGCGTTGAAAGAGATGCTCGCGCTCACTCGCGCTGCGATGGGAACGGGGTGCATCGTGATGAATCGTTCCCCACCCACTCGAATACACTTTTTTCCAACGGATGTGCATAAGTTACCTCGCGTTGTTTAGTGCTCGTAGCCTTGCCGGTCATCGATTCTCGCTATCGGAATCGACGAGACGCAGGGCTAGTATGCGCTTTGTCTGCGAACGGTAAACCCCTTATCCGTGCTGCGTCGCCGCAAGCCAAACGGTTGATTCGTATGGTTTTCGAGACAGTAAAGTGCGACCCCGAATACCGTCACGATGACGTGATTCCCAATTTTTGGCGGAACGTGTCAATGCGACAGAATGTCGCAGGTGCGACAAGTTGTCGCGCAACCCGCATGAACCGTGGCATCCATCGTTTCCGTGAGTGCGACACACGCGGGCATGCCGCAGCTCGCACTCGGGCAATCAGGACCGCAGAGGTACGTGGTCGGCCAGGGAACAGGCATCGCGCATCGCGTTTCGTGCGGCGCAACATCGATTTTTTAAATAAACGACAAATCTGGGGTAAATCCGGGGGAAGCGATCCGCCCGGGGCGCGACGCTGTCCATACCCGTCAGGATTCAAACGGGTTTTTGACTTCTTTCGCGGTCGTCCCGGCGGGCATTTCGGCATGCGCAGGCAAGTCGGCGTCGGCAAGCTCGTTCACCACGGCATCCAGCACCGCTTTGAGCGCCCGCGCGTGGCGCAACCCTTCGGCGTCGCGGCGCAACTCCAGATTGCCGAAGATCACAACGTGATCCGTATGGTTTTCGACGTTCAGCTCGCCGAGCGAGAGGGCATCGGCATCGTTGGCGAACGGCGCGAAGCGGTCATTGGCGGAAGACGATGACGTCATGAGGACTCCTGAATCGGGGGGAAATCGGTCGTAAGACCGGTTGGGCGGCGGCGCCCGGCAACATTCGGGGACATCCCGGATGCTGCCAGAGCAGCTTAACGGATGATCGTACGCAAGATGTCGAGCACCGTCTGCACTTCGCGGTACGTCGGCACGTCTTGCTCGCGTTTTCGCTTGCTGCCGCCGCCCGCCGCCTTGGGCTTAGGCAGGGACATCGCCGTGCTCTTGACGCTCGCGGGCATGCCGGGGAAGAAGTCGATGCCAGCGAGCTTTTCGAGTTCGGCCACGCTCACGACCGAATAGTCGCCCGTCGCCTCGTTCGCCACCAGATACGCGCCCGCCTGCTTGCGCTTCGGGTCGTAGACGACCTTGAAGAGCTGCGTGGGCACCATCACCCGGTCGCCCACCTGAGTGATCGTCTTGCCCTTGAAAAGCGGCCCGGTGATCACGAACAACTCGCCTCGGTCCTGCGCGAGCTTGCGCACACTCGACTCGATGCCCGCCCACAGGTAGCGATTGTTCTCGCTGTTCTGCGGCACCATGTTCGACAGCGAAAAACTTTCGGACTGTGCCTGCGGGTCCGGCATGTCGGCGGAAGGCGCCATGTGCCCACGGTCGTAGCCCGAGCGCACGTAATCGCGCAACTCGGCGCGTTCGCTTGCAGGGAGTTGCGACTCGGCGTGGAAGTTGTTCACGCGCGAGATCCGACGGGCGTCGCTCAGTCCGGCGCGCGTGAGATGTTCGGCGGACCAGAGCGGCGTGCGCGTCACGCCCGAGTGCATCACGCCGAACGCACTGAAGCACACCTCACGGGCGGCACGCGTCATGGCGCTGTTGGCGATGTCGGGGGCCGTGCCCGACCAGTAGTGATCGCCGCAGGCCGATGCCGCAGCTTTGGCTGCGTTCGGGAACGCCACAACCGCAGCGACTGCCCCGACGGCGAGTATGGAAGAAAGGGAAAGAGAGATTGCCAACTGCCCGGCCATCGCGCGCAAGCGGCTTGCGCGCACTGCGGTAACCGTCCATCGAGACTGCTTCATCGCACTGCTTTGGGGAAGACGTAAGGGGGTGCGATTGTAGCGGATGAGCGGCTATTCGGGGACGACGCTCCCCGCGCCGTAAGCGGCGCATTGCAATGTCTGCGCGGGGCCGAGATTGTCACACTCGTCCGCCTGCGCGCTCGGCATCCAGGCCTGCTCGAGAAAGAGCAGGCAGAGCATCAACGCGAGCATGAGAAGCAGCGTCTTCATTGCGGCATCCGGGTTGGGTTGCCGCATTGTATGCGGGGATGTCTGCACAAAGCCCATCCGTGCCGCGCAGAATTGTTTCGTTTCGTTACCAACGTCAGCGACGCGAGCGCGCCGCCGTGCGCCCCGCTCAGGCGTCGGGCACGTCGCCACGCTGCGCGACGAGCGCCGCCAATGCCTCGCTGTCCGCCCCCAACGCACGCAGCCCGTTCACCACGCCGACGCGGTCGGGCATCGCGCGGTTCTGCGACATCTTGAATTTGCCTTCGATGCGACGAATCGGAATCTCCACACCCACAATGGCACGCAGCATGCCGTCGATGAAGTCCGCCAGCGCATCTTCGACCGCCCACGGCGCGGGCAGGCGCAACTCCTGCGAGTTCGTCAGGTCGGCCACCAGACGCCGCAGCCAGGCCGCGTCGTCGATCACGCGCGGCTTGCCCCACACCTGCACGGCCGCGTAGTTCCACGTCGGCACGACCTTGCCGTGCTCAGCCTTGGCGGCGTACCACGACGGCGTGATGTATCCCTGCGGCCCCGTGAACGCGACCAGGCAATCGTCCACATCGCGCAACGCCGGTCCATGCGGATTGGCGCGTGCCAGATGCCCGCGCAGGGTCCCGAACTCACCTTCGTCGGCGTACATCAGAAACGGAATCGAATCGGCGATCAGCCCCTGCGCTCCGGCGCTCACGAGCAGTCCGAGCGGATGCGTACGAATGAGATCGTGCAGGACTTCGGGGCGATCTTCGGTGAAGGCGGCAGGCTGATACATCGATGACTCCGGACATGGCGGTGGGGTTGGTATGACGCTAAGCGTACGTCCACGCGTGGCTCTGGGCCAAGACCCAATATCGATGATTTTTTTGATGCCACGCCTGAGTGTCGAAAAGCAACCTGACGGAAGGCACTCGCCGCCCGTCAGGCATCAGGACCGCGCAGTCGGAGGAACGGTCAAAGGAACGACTTGGCCTGATCGAGCACCTTGTCGCAGACCTTGCGGGTGAGCTGTTCCTTGAGGCCGCCGCCGTTCAGATCGACGGTCTTGCCGTCCGGTGACGACAGCAGTCCCTTCGCGCCGTCGAGATAGCCGGGGCTGGCGGCCGGTGAGCCGGACTGCGTGCCGATCTTGCCGAGCAGCTTGTCCTTCACGTCCGTCGCAGAATTCAGATTCGCACCGCCGAGATAGCTGTTCTTGATGCAGAACTGGAGGATACCGGTCGCATTGCCGATGCTGCTCGACGTGAGCGATCCGCTCCCGCCCGACGCCAGGCCGCCGAGGCTGCTCGCCAGACCACCGCTATCGCCGCCGCCCGAATTACCGCCGCCGACGGCGTTCTTCAGCAAATCGAGTTGCGCATGCGCCGCGGTCGGCATACCCGCGGCCATCGCCAGTGCGACGCTCGCTGCGCCGACACCGGCCCATCGTTTCAGGCCCGCTGTGGTTGCGGGGCTTGCCTTGCATTCCATACGTCGGGACATATGATCCTCCGGGATGTGAATGACGTGGGGTCAGGTCGAGCCACCGAGCCACTATAGCAGGCCGTCTCCCACGGTCCTCACATCCCGCGCGCGTCAGAACGGCGCCGCAGTCGCATCCACGGTTTCCGGCACGACGACACTGGCGTCGACTCCGGCATTTTCCTTGAGCAGGAAGACGAGATGATGTCCGGAGAGCAGTTCGATGCGTCGGTCGCGCGCGAACTCCTCCACGCCGTCGTCGAACTCGCCGGTCGTGATCAGCATGCCGCGTGCGGCACCGATCTGTTGCATCTCGGAGAGCATCGCACGCGCCGCCGTCAGTTCCAGCCGTGCGCTGCGATCCATCTCGCGGAAGATGTGGACGACGACATCGCCACCGAAAATCGGATGCGGGTCCCAGGCGCGGCACATCAGCATGCCTCCCTTTTCGCCAGGCACCAGCGGAGGGCCTTCGAAACCATGTGAACGCAGCAGATGGAACATCACCTGCGTGAAGTCCTTGTCGCTGAGCGTCATCAGATTGAAACGGCGGTCGACGGCCACATCGGCATCGGTGACGACCTGTGTCATATCCACACCTGCCACCGGCGTTACCGCTTGCAGCGCGTCGGGTCGCGCCCACACGCGTGCGCCGAGCGCCGCCAGATGCGTGGCGGCGTCGCCTTCGGTCAGCACGAGCGCCGCGAAATCGGCGCGCGCTGCGTGCACGCTCGCGAGGCAGATGCGCGCGTCGCCGTCACTGGCGTACAGATTGAGGACAACCGCATTCACGTGTCTGAGCGGATCGGCGGCGAACAACTCGTGCAGCGAACGCAATACGATCTGTTGCAGCGCACCGGCATAGGCCTGCGCGCGGACGGCGTCACCGACGGTCGCCCCTTGTATGGCGTCTTCCGCCGCGTTGTAGTGATAGTCGAGCGCCGTCGGCACGGCAGCGTCGAGCGTCGGCACGTCGTACCCGATGGCCAGCAGCTTGAGGTTCTCGACGTAATGCGCAGCGAGCGTTTGCTGGAACGCTTCCGGATACGGACTGCGGCTGAGCACGATGCGCGCGTACCCCGTCACGGCAGCGGCCTCGCCGCGCAGGAGTGCGCCTTCGAAATCGGCCACGGCCGCGTTTTGACGGGCGCTCTCGGCGCGCGCGGCTTCCGTCGCCTTTTGCTGCGCGATCTGAAGGATCATCGACCCCTGGGTCCGGCGAATCTTCGACGCTTCGTATTCGCGCTCCGCGTGGACGAACTCGCTGCGCGCCTTGGCGACGGCCTGCTCGTAGCGTCCGGACGCACCGGGCATCGCCAGCGCCAGTCGCCCCGGCTTTTCCGGTGCGAACGTCTCCCACTCGGGCTTCGCCAGAATCTTCGGCAAATGTCGCGTATCGAGCACGGGGGGCGTGTTGCGCGCGCGCAGATCGGCCGGAGGAATGCGCAGGTCGCGGGTGAGCCCGTCGGAGAGCAGACGCGCCAGTCGCGCCATTTCGAACTTCGCGCGTGCGCCCTGGGCGGCGGCTTCCGCCTGTCGCCATGCCAGCCGCAGGCGCTCGCTCGCCACCGGGTCGGCGGCCGGTGCCTCTTCCCAGGCGCGTTGCGCCTGATCCAGCGCGCGGACTTCCGCCAGCGAGCGCGACTGCGATTGTGCGTGCTGCTGCTCGCGCGTGTGTGCTGCGCGCCAGAACTCGCGCGCCAGCCGATCGATGATGCTCTCGAATCCCCGATTCACTACTGCCCCCGCATGCAATTTTGATTTTGTTTTGACGAGCGAATTGACTGCCATACCTCAGACCGTACTCAGACAGTGGCCGAGATGCGCCAGAACGGCCTGTCTTTCTCGCGGCATTGTCATGCGGGCGAGCCATTGGCCGCCGACGATATCCGACAATTGCGTAGGGGACGATTGTAGGACGTTGCCCCGGTTCGCCGCAAAAAAATCTTTGATTCGCAAGAGATCGGAGCATGTCACGGTTGCAACGCCAGCATACTGATCGTCATCAATCCGCCATCGCTTCCGGGCAAGCTCCGGGGGCGGGGCCTCGCCATCGCGCCCTCCCGGCAGACGGGCGACGCATGGGTCGGCAACGCCAACGGCCTTCGATGACGTACGTCGGCGGGTTCGCGTACCGAACGCGGCTCAACGCCGCGTGAATACCCCGCTTTTGGGACGAGCTCGTCTGCGGGACAGCAAAGGCGACTACCATGACGCGATCTAGCTGAACGTCGCCAGGTGCCGCTTGCTCCCGACTTCCGGCGGTTGCCTCCTCTTCTCCGAATTCGCGTCATGACTGAACTCTCGCCGAACGCCGCCCCCGCCAACCCGCCCGCCGCCGCCACTTCGACTCCCTGTCTGCGCACTGCATGGTTCTGCGCGCTGGCCTGCCTGCTGCTCGCCCTCGTCGCGATTCCCTGGATCGACCGGCCTGTCGTCGACTTCGCACATGCACACACGCAAGGCACTCGCTGGATTCAGCACATCGCAGAGTTGCCCGCGCCGTTGTTCGTGGCGGCATGGCCAACGTTCCTGATCGTCGGCGCGGTGTTGTTCTTCCGCCGCAAGCTGCCGTCGTGGGCGGTGACGTTGTGGCTCGCAGCAGGCGCTGTCGGCGTTGGCAGCCTGGCCAAGCAAGCGCTGAAATTCGTCTTCGGACGCACCTGGCCCGCCACGTGGATCCACGAGAATCCGTCGTATTTGCGCGACGGCGTTTTCGAGTTCCGGTTCTTCGGCGGCGGCAGCGCGGCCTTCGCGTCGTTCCCCTCTGGCCACCTTACCGTGATGCTTGCGTTCACCACCGTGCTCGCGCTGCGTCATCAAGTGCTTCGCGTGCCGTGCGCCATCGCCATCGCACTGACGGCCTTCGGGCAACTCGCCGCCGCCTATCACTGGACGAGCGACGCGCTCGCCGGGGCTGCCCTCGGTATCGCCGTCGGCTCGCTCTTCGTCATGGGCTGGCAGCACCGGCAGGCCAGCCGTCACGCCTGAACGACGCGTACGACGCGTACGACGGTCCGAACGGCGCATAGCGCAGCGCCTCACGCACGCCACGATCCCGTGCATCTGCGCATGGGATCGCAGCATAATGTCGGCGGAAAACAAAAAACATGACCGCCGATCCACTGCTTCCCCTCCTCCCGCTCATCGTCGGCGCCTGTATCGGCGGCTTTGTCCAAGGCTTGTCCGGCTTTGCGTTCAGTCTGGTCGCCCTGTCGTTCTGGGCGTGGTCACTGCCGCCCACGCTCGCAGGTCCGCTTGCCGCCTTCTGTTCGCTCGTCGGCCAGATCCTCGCGTTGCGGACGGTGCGTCGGGCCGTGCCGCTGGCGCGTCTCGCGCCGTTCGTGTTGTGCGGACTGGTGGGCGTGCCGGTCGGCGTGTGGATTCTGCGTTACCTCGATCCGGTGTGGTTTCGGGCGAGTATCGGGGCTATCCTCGTCGTCTATTGTTCGATCCTGTTGCTCGCGGCGCACCTGCCACGCATTGCACACGGCGGCCGCGCGGCCGACGGCGTTGTCGGTTTCATCGGCGGGGTGATGGGCGGCATTGGCGGGCTCGTCGGCGTGGTGCCGACGCTCTGGTGCACGTTGCGCGGATGGGACAAGGACATGCAGCGCGCCGTCATGCAGATCTTCTTCATCGTCATGCACACGCTCACCATCACGCTGTACGCCGTGCATGGCGTGATCACGGCGCAGACACTGCATGTGTTCGCGATTGCCGTGCCGTCGATGATCCTGCCGACACTCGCGGGCGCGTGGGCTTACAAGTTCCTCTCCGATCACATGTTCCGGCGCATGGTGCTGGCGCTGCTGGCCTGCTCCGGCGTGACGTTGCTCGTCGGCACGGTCCCCGAACTGCTCGCACGTTAAGACGTCGGCACAAGGACAAGCGAATACAAGCACGTCTGAAACGCGTCCGATGCAAACGAGCATCAGCCCACGGCGTTACGATGGGAAGATTCTCGTCGCTATCGGGCTCGCCCCGCGCCCCTGCCATGTCTGCCGTAGCCTCGTTTCTCGATCGTGCCGCCGCAGGCAATGCGCTGGCCGAAGTGCTCGCCACGAACGCGTTGCTGTCGCGCTGTGCACCTCCCCTCGTGCTCGCTATCCCGCGAGGCGGTGTGCCGGTCGCCATGCCGATCGCGCGCCAGTTGAACGGCACGCTCGACGTGTTGCTCGCGCACAAGCTGCGAGCGCCCCATCAGGCCGAACTCGCTGTCGGCGCAGTCGACGAATTCGGCGGCATCTTTCTTGCCGACCATGCGCTTTCGCTCGGCGCAACCGGCACGTATCTCTCGCATGAGAGCGCCCGTCAGCGGGCGCTGATTCAGCAGCGGCGTCAGGCCTATACGCCCGGACGCGGCGCACCGCACGTCACGGGACACCCCGTGGTCATCGTCGACGACGGCATTGCAACGGGCGCCACGATGACGGCCGCGTTGCGCGCGATGCGACGGCTTGGCGCGACGCCGCTCGTGGCGTGTGCGCCGGTCGGCGCGCGCGACGCCATCGCGCGCCTGAGCGCACTGGCCGACGCGGTCGTCTGTCTGGAAACGCCGCAGCCGTTCTATGCGGTCAGCGTGGCGTACAGCGACTTTGCGCAGACGGACGACGCCACCGTCGTGGCCCTGCTGGCGATGGCCGCGGATCGTCCCTGATGCCTTGATTCGTCGTCGTCATCCATCAGGGACGCCCGCCAGCGCCCTTCAGCCACCGTCGCATGAGCCTCCGCGACGATGGCCGGGTATCCGGCATTGCCCGCCGTAGCGGCGCACCCCGCGATTGCACTACACTTGAGCCTGCTGCGCACAACGTATCGGTCGGCTCACCTTGAGTGACCCGTTCATCCCGAATCATGCGTGCGCGGCATGCGCCGCCTCTTGCCCCTCAGTGTCGATGGAGCCTGTGATGACGACGTCCCTGATTCTCAACGTGATCGGTCCGGATCGCCCGGGTCTGGTCAATGCGATCGCCGATCGCGCCACCGCCGCCGGTGCCAACTGGCTGGAAAGTCGCCTCGCCAATCTTGCCGGCCAGTTCGCCGGCATCGTCCATCTTCAGGTTCCCGACGAGCACACCGAAGCGCTTACCCAAGCGCTGCACGCACTCCAGACGCACGGCCTGCAAATCTCCGTCACCCCCGCACAAAGCGCCGCCGCCGATCCGGGCGCGCGGGCACTTCAGCTCGATCTGGTCGGACAGGACCATCCCGGTATCGTCAAGGAAATCTCGCACGTGCTGTTCACGCGCGGCATTTCCATCGACGAACTCGCCACCGAGTGTGTCGAGGGCTCGATGTCGGGCGGCACGCTGTTTCGTGCGACGGCGCGCCTGCATGTGCCCGCGAGCGTGAGTACCGACGCATTGCGCGAGGTGCTGGAAAGCCTTGCCGACGACCTGATGGTCGATGTCGAACTCGATTCGCCTCCCGGTGCGTGAGCGCGTGCCGATGAAGCGAGTCTTCCTGTTTCTGCTCGGGGCAGTGGCCATCGTCGCCCTGCTGTCCTTGTTGCCCCTGCCGTTCGAGCGCCAGACACATGTCGTGACTGTGGTCACGCTGCGTGCCCCGCCGCAAGCCGTCTACGACTACGTGACGACGCCGGCGAACTGGCCGAAATGGCATCCGGCATCGCTCGCCGTGCAAGGCGTGACCGATCATCCGCTGACGGTCGGGGAAGAGGTGGCGGAAGAATTCCGGCTCGCGGGACGTCACGGCATCCTTCACTGGAAGGTCGTGGAGGCGAAGCCGCCGTTCGAATGGCGCATCGAAGGCGAGGTCAACCGGCGGCCGTCGGGTGCAGTGCGCTACACGCTCACGCCGGACGGCACGGGCACGCGCTTCAGGCGCGACTTCATGTATCGCACCCCGAATCTGCTGTTTCTGATCCTCGATCCGGTCTTTATCGGCCCGCGCATGCGCGCCGAGTCGGCGCAGGGGGCCTCGCAGCTTGAGCAGGTATTCGAGGCGCTCGCGCCGGGCGTGCCGTCACCGGCATCGGTGCCGAACACCGCCAGCAGCGCGGGGCAGTAAGCGACGGCCTGCGCCGTTCCTGTCCACCCCGTCCACACTGTCCGTGGACGCTTACTCGTTGAAGGTCGCCGCCATCGTCTCGGCGGCATGCCGCAGCTCGGGCAGGAACGTCATGAGCGTTTCGAGCGTGCAATGCTGCGCACTCGCCTGCACGGCGATGGCCGCACACGCGCGGTTGCGGTCGAGCATCACCGGCACCGCGACGGCGATCATGCCCGGCACGTGCTCTTCGTTGTTCGTGCCGACACGGCGCTTGCGCGTCTCGACGAGTTCGTGGCGCAAATCTTCCAGATCGGTGATCGTGTTCTCCGCACGGGGGCGCAGCGGCAGGTGCGCGATCAGCTTCTCGCGTCGCGCTCTGGGCAGGAACGCCAGCAACAGCTTGCCGCTGGCCGTGCAGTGCAGCGGCACGCGCGAGCCGGGCGAGAGCTTGAGGTGACGCGACCAGTCGGTCTCCACGCGATCGAGATAGACGAGGTCGTCGCCCGACAGCATCGACAGATTGCAGGTCTCGCCCAACTTGTCGACCAGTTGCTGAAGCACG
The DNA here is from genome assembly GCF_000972785.3 of Pandoraea oxalativorans. Lineage (NCBI taxonomy): Bacteria > Pseudomonadati > Pseudomonadota > Betaproteobacteria > Burkholderiales > Burkholderiaceae > Pandoraea > Pandoraea oxalativorans. Next base: position 1,778,439 of record NZ_CP011253.3, on the reverse strand, counting down.
GCATGGCGCGCCGCCGCCGGCCCTAAGTGCATCAGGGCATTGACGGCCATGGCGCGCACGCGCGACGACGGTTCGTAGTGTCGGCTGCCCGCTTCACGGGTCACGAGCCATGCGGCTTCGAGTTGTTTGAGGATGCGATGCACCGTCTGCTTGGGCAGACCGATCGCGGCGACGATCTCCGCGAGTGTCATCGGGGCGCCTGAGGCGCTGAGGATTTCGAGAATACGAAATGCGCGGACGGCCGCGGCGTTCGACTGATTGCTCATGCCGGTTGGGTCTCGGGTTCGAGTTGTGTTCTAGATCGTTATCGCTCGCGGCGGCTCCCTCCAGTCCCACATCGACACGCCACCGCGCCAGCCCGCTCCCAAGCTTCCACGCCGCCGTGCCGTCGCGCCGCGACGTCCCGTTTTCCGCATTCTAGTGCCAATCGTCTATTCAGACGATTGCAGATAAACCCGAAGAGATGCCGGATATTTCATACCCACGCACAGCGCGCGGAAGACAGCGCGTCCCGGACGGCCTGCGACCCGCGTCACAAACCGTCCGCGCTGTAGCGCACCCGTGCCGGACGCCCGAACACGGACGCCCTGACGCCCTGACAGTTAAGCCTTGCCCGACAACACGCGCAGACGGTGGATCAGGCTGGACGTGTCCCAGCGCGAACCGCCCAGTGCCTGAACGTCGCCATAGAACTGATCGACGAGCGCCGTGACCGGCAGCGAAACGCCGTTACGCTGCGCTTCGGCCAGACATAGCCCAAGGTCCTTGCGCATCCAGTCCACCGCGAAGCCGAAATCGAACTTGCCGTCGATCATCGTCTGGCCGCGATTGTCCATCTGCCAACTGGCCGCTGCGCCCTTATTGATGACGTCGAGCACGAGCGGCATGTCGAGCCCGGCGCGCTGACCGAAGTTGATGGCCTCCGACAACCCTTGCACCAGTCCAGCGATACAAATCTGGTTGACCATTTTGGCCAACTGACCGGCTCCGGCTTCGCCGATTCGCGTGACGGCTCGGCCATAAGCACCGAGCGTGGCCGACACGCGGTCGAACGCCGGGGCGTCGCCGCCGCACATGATGGTGAGCACACCGTTCTTGGCGCCCGCTTCGCCGCCGGAGACCGGGGCGTCGACGAAATGCAGGCCCTTCTCCCGCGCGACGGCGTACAGCTCGCGCGCCACATCGGCCGAGGCGGTGGTGTGGTCGACGAAGACGGCATCGGCCTTCATTCCTGCGAACGCGCCATGCTCGCCCAGCACGATGCTGCGCAGATCGTCGTCGTTGCCCACGCATGCGGCAACGATGTCGGCGTCGCGCACGGCCTCGGCAGGCGTGGCCGCAGCATTGCCGCCGTACTCTTTGGCCCATTGCTGCGCCTTGGCCGCCGTACGGTTATAGACCGTCACCGAGTGGCCGGCGCGTTGCAGATGGCCAGCCATCGGGTATCCCATCACGCCCAGACCGAGAAAGGCGACGCGAAGGGACGCGGGAGATTGCGTTGTGGGGGAAGTCAATTCAAGGGCCTCGCAGGTTGGTTCACTATGAGTGACCGCAGGGCGCACGGTGCAGGCGTGCGTGGACGTCGGTCTTATCTGAAATACAGGGGGCTTGCGAGCCGTCATTATAGAGACGGCAGCCGCCCGCGCGCCAGCGCTATCCCCCGTCGCACGGGGCGTCACGGCGATTTCGCCCCAGTTTGGTGCTCATCCGGACCGTCCGGACGGCATTCAATAATCGCTCGTAACAATCGGGGGTTCGGGCCTGTTTGAAAAATTGTGTTTCCGTGACTGGCGTTACCGCTGCGTTCCGATACAATGCGCGGCATGGCTGATTTTGATACCCGTTGGTCAATTCGCGTTTACTACGAGGACACAGACGCCGGCGGCGTCGTCTTCTACGCCAACTATCTGAAATTCTTCGAACGGGCCCGAACCGAGTGGCTCCGTTCGCTCGGCATCGAGCAGCTTGAACTGGCCCGCAATACCGGAATGATCTTTATTGTGCGCGCCACGGCACTCGATTACCTGAGCCCTGCCCGGCTCGACGACCTCGTCGTCATCAAAAGCCGCATCGAACGAATTGGCGGCGCCTCCGTCGACTTCCTTCAGGAAGCCTGGCGCGACGCCCCCGACGGCAGCAGCGAACTGTTGGCGCGCGGGAGCATCAAAATCGGCTGCGTGGCCTCGGACACATTGCGCCCCGGCAAGATTCCCGCGCACGTGCGTCTCGCCATGCAATCGGCAGCCAGGACGGCTCAAGCCTTAGCGGATGCAGCTGCCCGATCGGCAGCCGCCTGAAGCCAGGACAATAATTCCGGTCAGTCAATAACCACACCATGCCCGATCAAGACCTTTCCATCATTTCGCTGGTCATGCATGCCAGCGTTCTCGCCCAGGCAGTCATGGGCCTGCTGCTGCTGCTCTCGCTGCTCTCGTGGACCCACATCTTCCGCAAGATCTTCGCGATCCGCCGCGCACGCGCCCAGACCGAGCGCTTCGAGCGCGACTTCTGGTCCGGCGGCGATCTTCAGGCGCTGTATCAAAGCGCACTGAACAACCGTCACCAGACCGGTGCACTGGAACGCATCTTCGAATCGGGCATGCGCGAATACATCAAGGCGAGCGAGAAAGGCCTGAACGATCCGCACGCCATTCTGGACGGCGCGCGCCGTGCCATGCGAGCTTGCTACCAACGTGAAATGGACTCGCTCGAAGCGAATCTGCCGTTCCTCGCATCGGTCGGTTCGGTCAGCCCGTACATTGGTCTGTTCGGTACGGTGTGGGGTATCATGAACGCTTTCCGCGGCCTCTCGAACGTGCAACAGGCAACGCTCGCCAACGTGGCGCCGGGCATCGCGGAAGCGCTGGTGGCGACTGCCATCGGTCTGTTCGCCGCTATCCCTGCCGTGGTTGCCTACAACCGCTTCGCCACCGACATCGACCGGCTGTCGATCCGCTTCGAGAGTTTCGTCGAAGAATTCTCCAACATCCTGCAACGGCAGATTCACTAAGCATTCCGGGAGCGCCGAGACATGGCAGGTTCTATGCGCAACGCTCGCCGCGGCCGTCGCGCCATGGCGGACATCAACGTCGTACCGTACATCGACGTGATGCTGGTGCTGCTCGTCATCTTCATGGTGGCTGCCCCGCTGGTCGCGCCGTCGATCGTCAATCTGCCGAGCGTCGCCAACGCGAGCCCGCAGCAGCAGACGCCGCCGGTGGTCGTCAATATCGAAGCGGACAATCGCATGCTGGTGCGTTACAAGGATGGTGAAAACACCATCGAGCAACGCATGAGCGCGGGCGATCTGACCGGTTTCCTGCAAGGCCGTCAGGCGGCGAATCCGGATCAGCCGGTCGTCATCGCCGCCGACAAGTCGGTGCGGTATGAAATCGTCATGAACGTGATGTCCGATCTCAAGGCTCAGGGCGTGAAACGCGTGGGCCTGCTCGTCAAGCAGAAATGAGTCGCACCGTAGCTCGCTCCGACCTTCCCATCGGCCCGCGCAAGGATGAGCGCGGCACGGGACGGGCATTCCTTCTCGCGCTGCTCATGCATGCGCTGCTGTTCGCCCTGCTCTTCTACGGCATGCGCTGGCAAAACAGCTCGCCCGCCGGTTCCGAAGCGGAACTGTGGACGCCGACCGAAGTGGCCGAACCCACGCCGCCCGTCGTGACGCCGCCGCCCACCCCGGCCCCGCCGGCCGTGGCGGCTCCCACGCCACCGGCCGAAGACGCCGACATCGCCCTCCAGCAGAAAAAGCGCAAGCAGGAACAGCAAGCGGCCGAACAGGCGCGTCTGCTCGAAGCGCAGCAGGAGAAGGCGCGCCAGGAAGCGCTCAAGCAGAAGCAACTTGCCGAGCAGCAGGCGGCTGCCGAGCTCGCACGCAAGAAGGCGGCAGAGGACGCGGCGCGCCAGCAGAAGCTGGCCGATCAGAAGAAGGCTGACGAACAGAAGCGTCAGAAGGAAGAAGACGCCAAGAAGGCCGAACAATTGAAGCAGCAACAATTGGCAGACGCGCAGAAGAAAGCGGACGCCGAGAAGAAGGCTGCGGACGACAAGGCTGCCAAGGCCAAGGCCGCGAAGGAAGCCGCCGCACAAAAGGCGGCGGAGGCGGCGCGAGCCGATCGTCTGGCCTCGCTGCGCGGCATGGCGGGAGGCACTCCGGGCGCGACCGGCAACGGTCTGGGCTCGCAGGCGGGCGGTACCGGCTCGGGCGCCGGCGGCACGGCATCGGCGGGTTACGCCGACCGGGTGCGCGCCAAGGTCAAGCCGAACATCGCCTATGGTGGCGACACCGAGGGCAATCCCACGGCAGTCGTTGCAGTACGTCTGGCGCCGGATGGCAGCGTACTGTCGATGCAGTTGGTCAAGTCGAGCGGCAATCCCGCGTGGGACGCCGCCGTACAGGCCGCCATCACCAAATCCGATCCGTTGCCGCGCGACACGAACGGCAAAGCCCCCCCCAGCGTCAACCTGCGCTTCAGTCCAAAAAGCTGAGTGTGTTGTCAAACGGGAACGAAAACCGAGCGATGCGAGTCCATTTTCATTCGAATGTGGTAAAAATGGCCCTTGCAACGCGTAACTGACCAATCGAACGCATGCGAATCTCCAGTCAATATGCATGGCGTGCGCTGGTGGCCACCTGGCTCACCGCGGCTTGCACGATCGCCCATGCGCAGACACCGCTGACCGTCGACATTACGGGCGTCGGCTCCAACCGATACCCGATTGCCGTGTCGACTTTCAAAGGCACGGCGCCGACGGATATCGTCGCCGTCGTCAAGGCCGACCTGAGTAATAGCGGTCGCTTCAATCAGATCGATACGGGTGGTGCCACCGTGGGCGTGGACGATTCGGTCGATCTCGGCACGTGGCGCGCCAAAGGTGCGAACGCTTTCGTCTCCGGCACCATCACCCCGGCGGGCAACGGCAACTTCCAGGTCAGCTTCCGTCTTTACGATGCCGTGAACGGCCAGCCGCTCGGCGGTCTGGCGCTGACGTCGTCGCAAGCCAACCTGCGTCTGACTGCGCACAAGATCGCCGACTACATCTACCAGAAGTTGCTGGGCGATCGCGGCGTGTTCGCCACGCGTCTGTCGTACGTGCTGCACAACGGCCCGAACTACCAGCTTCAGATTTCGGACTCCGACGGTCAGGACGCACGCGTCGCCCTGAACAGCCGCGAGCCGATCATCTCGCCGGCCTGGTCGCCGGACGGCACCAAGGTCGCATACGTCTCCTTCGAGAAGCGCAAGCCGGTCGTGTACATCCACGACCTGCCGAGCGGCCGCCGTGCCGTGCTGGCCAACGAGCGCGGCAACAACTCGGCGCCGTCGTGGTCGCCGGACGGCAGCAAGCTCGCCGTGGCCCTCTCGCGCGACGGCAACACGCAGATCTATCAGGTCAACGCCAATGCCGGTGGCCTCAAGCGTCTGTCGCGCAGCGGCGCGATCGACACCGAACCGCAGTATTCCCCGGACGGCAAATGGATTTACTTCACGAGCGATCGTGGAGGTGGTCCGCAAATCTACAAGATGCCGGCCGGTGGCGAGAGTGAAGGCGGCGCACAGCGCGTGACCTTCAAGGGGAGTTACAACGTCAGCCCGCGAATCAGTCCCGACGGCAAGTTGCTCGCGTTCATCGCGCGTCAGGGTGGCGGATTCAAGCTGAGCGTGCAGGATATGAGCACTGGCGATGTTACGGCTCTGACCGACACCAGCCACGACGAGTCACCGAGTTTTGCCGCGAACGGCAAGTACATTCTTTATGCAACGCAGTCCGGGGGCCGCAAGGTTCTCGCGGCAGTCTCGGTGGACGGGCAAACCCGGCAGATTCTTCAGGTTCGAGGAGGGGAAGTTCGCGAACCCTCCTGGGGCCCTTTCATGCAATAACATCAACAGCAACATCAAACGGAGGCTCATATGAGTTCCCTGCTTCGTAATATCCTCGCCATCTCTTCGCTGGCCGCTCTGGCCGCTTGCTCGTCGGGCGTGAAGCTTGACGACCAGGCTAACGCCAACAAGGGTCAGACCACGACCGACGCACGCGCCGTCGCCCCCGTCGACGCATCGGCTGACGAACTGAACAACCCGAACGGCCCGCTCGCCAAGCGCAGCGTGTACTTCGGTTTCGATTCGTACAGCGTCGATTCGCAATACACCCCGCTGCTCCAGGCTCACTCGGCCTTCCTCTCGAAGTACTCGCAACGTCGCGTGCTGCTGCAAGGCAACACCGACCCGCGCGGCACGAGCGAGTACAACCTGGCGCTGGGTCAGAAGCGTGCTGAGGCCGTCCTGAAGACCATGACGGCACTGGGCGCCAACGCCAGCCAGATGGAAGCCGTGTCGCTGGGCAAGGAAAAGGCTACGGGTACCGACGAAGCCACCTGGGCCCAGGACCGTCGCGTCGACCTGGCTTATTGATTGAATCGTCATGACGTCTCGTTTGCTTAAAAACATGATCTGCGCGGTGACGCTCGGCACTTCGGTGCTGAGCCCGCTCGCGCATGCCGGATTGTTCGACGACGACGAGGCGCGCAAAGCGATCCTCGATATCCGCAGCCGTCTGGATTCGGACAAGCAGCGGATCGAGGGGCTCACGCGCAACGTGCTGGATTTGAACAACCAGATCCAGCAGTTGCAACGTGATCTGGCCGATCAACGCGGCCAGAACGAAGATCTGAAGAACCAGCTTGCGAACCTGCAACAGAGTCAAAAGGATTTCTACAACGACCTCGACGGCCGTCTGAAGAAATTCGAACCGCAGCAGATGACCGTCGGCGGCGTGACCGGCACCGTCCAGCCGGGCGAGAAGGAAGTTTTCGACGCCGCGCTGACGAAATTCCGCAACGGTGACTACAAGGGTGCGCAAACGGATTTCCGGACCTTCACGGCGAAGTATCCCGCCAGCCCGTATCAACCCGAAGCGCAGTTCTGGCTTGGCAATGCGCAGTACGCCAACAAGGATCTGAAGGGTTCGACTGCGACGCTGCAAGGGATCGTGACGAAGTACCCGACGAGCCCGAAGGCTGCCGAGGCCATGCTGGCAATTGCCAGCAACCAGGCGGAATCCGGGCAGACTGCGGCAGCGAAGAAAACGTTGCAGGATCTGGTGGCCAGGTTCCCTGACACCGAATCGGCAGCGGAGGCCAAGAAGCGCGCGGCCAAGCTGAAGTAAGACGCCCCCTGGGAGGTTGAGCGAACCAATCTTCCGTGTGAGGTCACTCGTCAAACGAACGACGCCGCCCCCTGGGCGGCGTTGTCGTTTCCGGCGTACGCATCGCATTGGCTGGCGATGCATCTCTCCCACCGTCAGTCTCTATGGGTCGGCGCTGGGTAACGGGTTGCCGGGCTTTGCGGGGCTTTGCGAGCGATGGGCATGACCTCAAGTAGAATACGGACTTTCCAAACGTTCGAGGCGCGGCGTCTCAGGGGATGCGTGTGGACCATCAGTGTCCTGCACGTCATGGCGACCGTACCCGCGATGTGATCGTGCACAGGTTGCGCATCACGCCTGATAACAACACAGCCGGCCGCGCCCCGTGGCTCGCGTCAACGTATCGAACGGCCAGCCCGGCCGCAATCGTCTTCTCGCCTCATGACCGACGTCGATCTGAACGCCCTCTCCCACACTGTCGTGTGGCTCACCTTTGGCCTGGCCTTCGTGTTTGGCGCCGTGCTCCAACGCACACACTTCTGCACGATGGGCGCGCTCTCCGACATCGTGAACATCGGTGACTGGAATCGCATGCGGATGTGGTGGCTTGCCATCGGCGTCGCGACCATAGGCACGGGGGTACTCGCCTCGCAGGGCATCGTCGATCCGGCCAAGGCGATTTACACGACACCGCGTTTCACCTGGCTCTCGTATCTCGTCGGCGGCGGGTGCTTCGGCTTCGGCATGGTGCTCGCGTCCGGATGTGGCAGCAAGACGCTCGTGCGCATCGGCGGTGGCAATCTGAAATCGCTGCTCGTCTTCGTGATGATCGGCGTGTCGGCGTATATGACGCTCAAGGGCCTGTTCGCCGTCTTGCGCGTGGCCGCGCTCGATAGCGTGCAGACGACGTTTGCGACGTCGCAGGATCTGCCCACGCTCCTTGGCGGACTGTTCGGGGGCGACGTGCACCGTGCGCAACTCGTGCTCGGTCTGATCGTCGGCGGTGCATTCGTGATCGCCGCCGTTGCCCGACGCGAATTCTGGACATTCGACAATCTGCTCGGCGGCCTCGTGGTGGGCGCGATCATCGTGGCGCTCTGGTACGTTTCGGGCAAGATCGGTTACGTCGCCGAAAATCCGAACACGCTCGAAGAGAGTTTTGTCGCGACGAACTCCGGCAAGATGGAAGCGCTGTCGTTTGTCTCGCCGCTGGCTTACTCGCTGTATTGGCTGATGATGTGGAGCGACGCGAGCAACGTCATCACGCTGGGGATTTCGAGCGTGCTGGGCGTGATCGCCGGTTCGTTCGTGTACGCCCTCGTATCGCGCAACTTCCGCTGGGAAGGCTTCCACGGGACGGAAGATACGGCGAATCACATGGTCGGCGGTACGTTGATGGGATTCGGTGGCGTGACGGCGCTGGGTTGCACGGTCGGACAGGGGCTGTCGGGGGTGTCGACGCTGGCGGTCGGATCGTTCGTCGCCATCGCGGCGATTCTCGTGGGCGGGGTCTGCGCGTTCAAGTATCAGATGTGGCGCATTGAGCGCAGCGTTTGAGCGTAATTCGCGCGCAACTGCGAGAAATAGCCTCGAAATGGATACATCCGCGTCACAGAAGTCTTGACACTTCAGCGACCTCACCGCTATAATCTTTTTCTTCGTTGGGTCGTTAGCTCAGCTGGTAGAGCAGCGGACTTTTAATCCGTTGGTCGCAGGTTCGAATCCCGCACGGCCTACCAAACGAATTCAGAAGGGCTGCACATCGTGCAGCCCTTTTTCGTTTGTCTCGCGCGGACATCGTGAACGACATTCTGTCGATGCCCGCCGCCGCGCACTGCGGCTCTGCCTCAATCCGTCAGCGAGACGAACCAGACCTTCTTCACGAATTCGTCGACCTCCCAATGCCCCTTGTATCCCTCGGGCATCACGAACGGATCGCCGACCTTGAGCGCATGCACCGTGCCGTCCGGGTCAACGATGCGGCACTCGCCTTCGAGGATGTAGCCGAACTCGATATACCCGGTCGTATCCGAGCGGAACTTGCCTGCCGTACTTTCCCAGATCCCCGACGACGCGCGCCCGCCGTTACCCTCGAACGCCTTCATCCCGCGAAACACCGTGTCGCCTTCCATCGGACGGCGCGGCTTGCTGATCTCCGGGTTCTGCAAAGGGCCCGCGCTAAAGCGCACCAGACGCGAATTTATTTCAGCCACAATCTATTCCTCAATCAATTTCGATCACTTAACGATGCAACAAAAGCCACGCATCGATACGTGGCAACGAGTGTGACGAATCAGGGCCTTTCATACTTGGACAGACGGAACGCGTGCGGGTCGACGAGCGGCGTATTTCCCTGCACGAGATCGGCCATCAACGCCCCCGCGGCCGGGCCGATACCAAACCCGTGGCCCGAGAAGCCCGACGCGAGATAGAAGCCGGGAACGCTTTCGACACCGGAGATGACGGGAATCGCATCCGGCGTCACATCGATAAACCCGGCCCACGCGTGCGCGACCTGCGCCGATTGAAATTCCGGGAAGGCCTGTTTGAGCTTGTCGAGCGCCACGCCGATAGACTTCATTCCAGGCGCGGGGTCGAGCGTGCGATACGCCTCGAACGGCGTTGGCCCTTGCGCGCCGAAGCGCGTCGGCATCATCAGTTCATCCAGGAAGCGCCTACCAACGCGCAGTTTGAGATACTTCTTCTCGGACAGCCACGCCGGGAAAAACTGACGGCAAAGTCGAATGCTATCTGGCGTCAGATCAGCCACCGAGGCGCCAAGTTGCGACACCGAATAGCCGCCGTCCGCACGCTTGCGGCACGTGAAGTCCTTGCCATTGATGGCCAGATCCAGCCCTGCGTCGACAGGCGTCGTGCGCAACACCGACGCATGCACCTTCAACTGCGGAAAGCTCACGCCCGTGTTGCCGCAGAATAGCCGCGACCATGCGCCCCCGGCCAATACGACAGCATCGGCCGCGACACGTCCACGCTCGGTCACGATGCCGCTCGTGCGCCCGCCCGACTGATCGAGACAACGCACGGCGGTCTGCTCGAACACCTGCGCCCCCGCCGCGATGGCGAGCTTGGCAATCGCGTGTGTTGCGCGCTCGGGCTCGGCCACACCATCTACCGGGCAATGCAGTGCGCCGATCCAGTTGCGCTCGGACCGCGACTTGAACAGGTCGGGTAACTGGTCGCGTGCCAGCAATTGCGCAGGCACGCCCAGTGGCTCGGCCTTGTCGAGCCACTTGCGATAGCCGTCCATATCGGACTGCGATTCGGCAAGATAAGCCACGCCCGTCTGGCGGTAGCCGACATCGTGCTGCGATTGAATGTCTTTCCACAGATCGATGGCGCGCATCGCCAAGGGCAATTCCTTGTGATCACGGCCCACCGTGCGAATCCAGCCCCAATTGCGCGAGGACTGCTCTCCGGCAATCACGCCCTTCTCGAATACGGCCACGCGCACGCCCGCTTTCGCCAGCGCCCACGCCGTACTCATACCGATGATGCCTGCCCCGATGATCGCAACATCGACCTGCCTGGGGAGAACGCTTGCCATAAATCACCAATCGACAATAGGGGAAAAAGAAACGGCAACGCCTGAGCGCGACGGGCTCAGACGTAGAAGTGGTTGCTGTTCACGACCATGAAGACGGTGGGTTTTTCCCACGCGTTTTCCCAGCGATAAGGCCGGTTGCCCGTGAAGCCATAGGTGTCGCCGGGACCGAGTACCAGCGTGGTGCCGTCGATGAAAACGCGCAATTTTCCGGATAGCACGTAGCCGACCTTGTCGCCACTCGCCACCAACAGATTCGAGTCGGAAGCTGCGCCAGGTTCAAGTTCCATCATGAATGCCTCGAGCGAAGCGCAGTTCGACGGCGTAATGCGCGATTTCGTCACCCCCGAGCCCGCCAGCCGCAACGGTTTGCGCTCACTCGCCCACACGACGAACTCGCTCGATTCGGCGGCGCCCTGGACGTCTGCCGACGCTGCAGGTGCCGAGGTGAACAGCGCCGCCCCGTCCACGCCCAGCGCATGGCACAACTGCCGTAACGAGCGCATCGACGGCGAACTCACTCCACGCTCGATCTGACTCAGCATGCCGATCGACATGTTGGTGCGCGCGGCAAGGTCCTTGAGTGTGAATTTGCGCTCGGTACGCATGGCTCGCAGCCGCATGCCCAGTTCCATGTCGCTGGCCTGTACGGCGGCGTCCTCCGGCAGGTCGCCCGCCAGACGGGAAAACGCGTCGGGCTCATGCTCGGAGAAAGCAGTGGGGATCGGAGCGGCAGCAGCTTTCGGCTTCGGTGGCATGGCAAAAAAAGATCCGGGATCGCGATAGAGACGACAACGGACGCGAGTGAAACAAACGTCCGACAAATTTCAATCACACTAAAAAATCTTAGATTCGTTTCGCCACAGCGTCAACGCGGCAACGGCTTGAGGCCGAGATTCGCGCGCAACGTTGTGCCTTCGTATTCCGTGCGAAACAATCCCCGGCGGCGCAGTTCCGGCACCACCAGCTCAGCCATGTCGTCGATGCCGTGCGGCAACGTGGCCGGACAGATGTTGAAACCATCGGCCGCTTCATTGCGGAACCATTCCTCCATCTGATCCGCAATGTCTGCGGGCGTGCCGATGACCATGCGCACGGTGTAGGTCGCCGCCACGCGCTGACACAACTGCCGGATCGTCAGGTTTTCGTCGCGCGCCATCGCGAGCAGGTTTTCAGCGATGCTGCGAATGTTGCGATTGGGTTCGACCTGCGGCACCGGCCCGTCGACGGGATAGCCAGAGAGGTCGCCCAGCGCATCGTACAGACTGGCGAGCCCGCTGGCCGGATCGATCAACGCCTGCAACTGATCGAACTTGTCCTGTGCTTCCTGACGCGTACGCCCGACAAACGGCATAAGCCCCGGCATGATCAGCAGATCGCCCGGCTCACGGCCATGCGCGGCAAGACGCCCCTTCAGATCCCGGTAGTACGCCTGCGCATGCGCGAGGTTGTGCGAATTGCTGTAAACGAGATCGGCCGCACGCGCCGCCAGCGCGCGTCCCGCCTCGGAAGCGCCCGCCTGCACGATGAGCGGCCTTCCCTGCGGCGTACGGGCCGAATTGAGTGGCCCGCGCACCTGAAAGTGTTTGCCCGCGTGGTTCGGCACATGCAGCTTGCTCTCGTCGTAGAACACGCCGCTCGTCTTGTCGCGCACGAACGCGTCATCTTCCCAACTGCGCCAGAGCGAACTCACGACCTCGACGAACTCGTCCGCCCGTTCGTAGCGCTCTTCGTAACCCAGATGCTCGTCGCGGCCAAAGTTGCGGGCCTCTTCGTTGGACCACGACGTCACCACATTCCAGCCCGCGCGCCCGCCGCTGATGTGGTCGATGGACGCATATTTCCGTGCGACATGAAACGGCTCGTTGTAGGTGGTCGATGCGGTCGCCACCAGCCCGATATGCGACGTGTGCGTCGCGATGGCGGCGAGCAGCGTAAGCGGTTCCAGTTCGGCGTTGCGCATGTCCCGTGCCAGCGCGCCACGGGGATTGTCCTGCGCGCGAATCCCCAGCCCGTCGGCAAAGAAGATCATGTCGAATTTCGCTGCCTCGGCTTTTTGCGCATTCGCGAGGAAGTAGCGATAGTCCAGCGCACCGTCGGCAGGCACGTCGGGGTGACGCCACGCGGCGACGTGGTAGCCAAGGTAGCGCATCGACAGGCCAAGCTTCATCTTGCGATCAGTCGTCATGGGATATCTCGTCTGACAGTCACTTCACATGCTTGCGGCTCGCGTAGAGCCCGATCAGCGCGAATACGGCGATGATCACGATGTAATACGCCGGCGCCATCACGCTGCCCGTGGTCTTGACCATGAAACCGACCACCAGCGGCGTGATGCCGCCGAAGAACGTCTGCGCGATCACGTAAGCGATCGACACGCCCGTGGTGCGGCACGAGGTCGGGAACAGCTGCGAGAGCAGCGAGCCAATCGGCGAGTAATAGAAGCTGTAGAACACGACCGACAGCGTGCACTGGAAGATCGCGAGCGTGAGCAACGAAGGTGAACGCGTAAGCATCTGGAACAGCGGAAAGACCAGAATCACGCCCAGAATCAGTGCGGTGCGCATGACCTTGACGGTACCGAGCCTGTCGGCCGTGATACCGCCAAGCATCGGCACGAACGTGCAGACCACGCCGCTGCAGATCGAGGCGATGAAGGCATCATCTTTGGTCAGGCCCAGGTTGTTGATCGCGAACGTGGGCATGTATAGATTCAGGAAGCTGGCCACCACCCCGGCGGCGGCCACCACAGCGCCGATCAGCACGAAGCGCTTGTGCGACTTGAACGTCTCCGCGCGCGGATTCTGTACTGTCGCCCCGGTACTCTTGACCTTCTCGAAGTCGGCCGTTTCCTCGATCTTCGACCGGATGTACAGGCCGACCGGTCCGATCAGACAACCGAACAGGAACGGCAGACGCCAGCCCCACGCGAAGATCTGGTCTTGCGTCAGAAAGTGGTTGGAGAAGTAGGCGAAGAGCGATGCGGCAAGCACGGCCAGCCCCGACGCCGAGAACTGCAGGCTCGCAAAGAATGCTTTGCGCGATGCGCTCTGCTCCGTCAGGTAAGAGTTGGCGGTGCCGAACTCGCCCCCAACCGAAAAGCCCTGAAGCAGACGCCCGGTAACGAGGATGACCGGGGCCCAGACGCCGATCGAGCTATAGGTCGGCGACACGGCGATCAGCACCGTGCCCGCCAGCATCAGCATCGCGGCAAAGCTCAGGGTGGTACGGCGCCCGACCTTGTCGGCCATAATTCCCAGCACCACGGCCCCGACAGGACGAATCAGGAACGAGCTCGCAAACGTCATCAGACTGAACAGCAGCGCGGACTGCGGGTCGCCCTGCGGGAAGAACAGCCTGGAGATGGTGATCGCAAACATCGCGTACACCAGCAGGTCGAACCACTCGAAAAACGTGCCGAAGTTCGCCGCGATGACATCGCGGGTCCGGCTTCCTCTACGGGGTTCCCGGGTGGTGTAACAGCCGATCTTGGTGGTTTCCATATGCGACCTTCCAGAGCGAAACATTGCAGTGATCTGAGCCTGCATTCTGGGCAGCCGAATTCCGTGTCGATATTAGCGATTTCACCTACATGAAATTGTTAGACAAATTTCATTGAAATTATCGCAATAGTGAAATTTCAATGAAATGAAGACCTGCGCCGCTCGCTGCCGCTCACTGCGTCACCCGGCTGTACCCCTTTAGCTTCGGCACCATCTCCGCATAGACGGCCGGGTTACCTGCGAGGATTTCGCCGATGTTCAAAAACGCGTCGCCACCAGCGTAGTCACCCACGCGTCCTCCCGCTTCCATGACCAGCAGGCTCCCTGCGGCCATGTCCCAGGCGTTGACACCCTGCTCAAAAAAGCCGTCGAGACGCCCGGCCGCCACGTTCGCAAGGTCGAGCGCGCAAGCGCCCGGACGACGCAGCCCTGCACAGGCTCCGCTCATCTCGACGAACAGGCGTGTGAAGGTCTCGACGTCATCCGTCTCACGAAACGGAAAACCTGTACCGATCAGTCCGTCGGCCAGACGATCTCGCGCCCCCACCCGGATCGGGCGCTCATTCAGAAACGCGCCACCGCCACGCGACGCTGTGAACAGCTCGTTGCTGTTCGGGTCGTAGACCACGGCCTGCACCACCTCACCCTTATACGCCAGCGCAATCGACACGCAAAAGTATGGGAAGCCGTGGATGAAATTCGTCGTGCCGTCCAGCGGATCGATGATCCATTGGAAGTCGGAGCCGCCATCCTTGCCACCCGACCGCCCAGACTCTTCCGCCAGAATCGCGTGATCCGGGTAGGCTCCCTTCAGCGTATCGATGATCACGGCTTCCGATGCCCTGTCGACTTCCGTCACGAAATCGTTGTGATGCTTCTTGCTGACCGTCAGCCGGTGGAGGTCGGCCGATGCGCGATGAAGGACTTGTGCGGCGCCGATGGCGGCATTGACCGCGACATTAAGCATGGGATGCATGGAACGAAATCCTGTCAAAAAAAACGGTCACGACGACCATCCAACAAACCAAACCACCGACGGCAAAAAGACAATGCGGCATCACAGGTTGCGCGCCACCAGCGCGCGAACCAGCGCCCAATCCGCGTATTCGCAGAAGTCGATCATCATCGTGCCGCACGCCCCGGGACGTGCCGCGAGCCGCTCAGCCAGCCTCACGTTGATACCACGCTGATTGGCCCGCTCACCGCCGCAAGCCACCCGAAAGGGATTCGCCCCCATACCGGTGCCGCTACAGAAATTGATCACCCAACGCACATCGCCGATCCGCTCAGTGCGTTCAAGCAAGGCGTCGATTCGCTGAAATTTGTAATCGATGGATGCCTCGACCGGAACGCGATACTCGTCCTGGATCGCAAACCACGCGCCCGCCGTGTCGATTTCGAATGTCGCGTTATCCGGCCACGCCGTGAGGTCGATCCCCACCGGCGATACGCTGGCGAAACGCCGTAACAGAACGATCGCGCCACGCACGTCGCCCAATCGCGGAATCGACTCGCCGAGATACCAGCGAACATGCGCCGAGTACCGCGCGACATACGACGCGAACGTCTGCGCAAAGCTGCGCGTGCAGTCCCGGTCGCCACATTCGTCCTTCACCGACATCACGATGCACTCGCCCGGATGCCGCACGAAAAACGCCGCACACGTCGCGATGACCTCGTCGAACCTCAGCCCTAACGCAATGCGCTGATGATTGATGTGAAACACATCGTCCTCGTGACGACAGCGAATATCGAGCACCCGCACGCCGCGCGCCAGTTGGACCGCCAGACTCGCACGCTGCGTCCGGGCAAGCGCGTCGTCCACGGTGTAAGCGCACGTGTCGTGACTGCCGGGTAACGTGAGGCAGTTGAGCGGGACGTCGTCACGCAGATCCGTCATCCAGGCGGTCGGCGCGACGCGTGCTACCGTTGCATCTTGTTCGTTCGTCATCTTCTTGCCCTTTTCGTCGTGCACGCTGCGCGAAGCAAGCTTTGCGTCCCCTTACTCGCCACGCCATGCCGAAGAAACAACCGTCCTGGGTCACCGCAGCCGACGTCGCCCGCCACGCGGGTGTGTCGCGCTCCACCGTCTCGCGCGCGTTCTCGCCGACCGCCAGCATCGCCCCGGAGACCCGGGCGCGCGTCATGGAAGCCGCACGCTCGCTCGGCTATCAGGTCAATCTGATCGCCCGCGAAATGATCATGCAGCGCAGCAGCATGATCGGCGTCGTCACCGCTGGCTTCGAGCCCCCCTTCCGCGCCAAACTCCTCGCACAAATCATTGCCGCTCTCGGCCGTCACAAACTCACCCCCATCGTGGTGAACGCGGAAGATCCCGTGCAAATCCAGCAGTCGCTCGACACGCTGCTAAGCTACCGGATCGGCGGCATCGTCATGACGTCGGCCTCTGCGCCGCTCGGCCTTGCCCGCCAGTACCTCGAAGGCGAGATTCCGGTCGTGATGATCAACCGCGCGTCGAACCTGCCCGGCGCAGACGTTGCAGTGAGCGACAACGCCGAAGGCGCCGCGCTCGCGGCCCGGCTCCTGATCGACGCCGGCGCGACACGCCTCGCCTTCGTCGGTCCGACCAAACCCAGTTACAACGGTCGCGCCCGCTGCGCTGGCTTCCTTCGCGCGACGCAACACATCGCCAAGGAAGACCCGACGCTCGCTCACCCGGTCCAAACCCGCAGCACGCCCGGCGATACCTACGAATGCGGCGTCGCCGCAGCGCATGTCCTGCTCGCGCCGCGCGAGCGTCAAGCGCCGCGCCCCGACGGCGTGTTCTGCTCGTCCGATCTGCTTGCGCTCGGCTTCATCGACACGGCGCGCCGACATTTCGGCATGCGCGTGCCGGAGGACGTCCGCGTCGTCGGCTTCGACGACATTCCCGCCGCGAACTACGACAACTACCAGCTCACGACCATCGTTCAGGACACGCATGCGCTGGCGGACACCGCCATCGAATTGCTCGTCGAGCGCATGAACGCATTCTCGGGCGTCTCGCGAACGCGCATCGTCCCGGTCACGAGCGTCGTGCGGAAAACCTGCGCCTGACGATCCGGACCCCGCCCTCCCTCATCACTTGAGTCGGCCGGAAAATCCGTGCAGCAAGTAGCGCTGCACGTATCCCGCGACGGCCAACGTCGGCAGCGACGCGATCATGCCCACGCTCATCAGATCGCCCCAATCGATACCGTTCTCCGTGACGTAGCCCGCCACGGCGAGCGGCAAGGTGAACTTGCTCGGCGACGAGACGAACAGCAGCGCAAGCAGAAACTCGTTCCATGCGGCGATCAGCACGAAAATGGCCGTCGCGACCAACCCCGGCGCACACAGCGGCAACATGATGTCCACCAGCCGACGAAGGAGCCCCGCCCCGTCGGTACACGCCGCTTCGTCGTAATCGACGGGAATCTCACGCACGAACGCCAGCAGCATCCGGATCGACAGCGGCAGCGTGTACACCTGATAAGCGAGCATCAGCCCGACTTCCGAGTCGAGCAGATGCAACGTCTTCGCCAGCGAAAACAGGGGCACGGCGACAGTAATGGGCGGCATCAGCTTGACCGCCAGCACAAGCATCAGAAACACCACGTCGAGCCGCCCCGGGAAGCGCAGGCGCACCAGCGCGTAGGCCGCCGGAAACGCCAGCGTCAGCGACAGCAGTGTCGTGCCGCAGCTCACCAGCAGGGAGTTGAGCACCTGACGGCCGATGCCGCTCTCCCATACGGTCTGGAAGTGCTGCAAGGTCGGTGTCTGCGGCCACAGCGCCAGCGGATGATCGAGACGCTCCAGCGTCGGCGTGAACGCCGCACCGAGCATCCAGACACACGGCAACAGCAGCATCGCCAGCGCAGCGATGCGCAACGTCCAGAGCAGCGTTTGCTGCCCCGACCGGCGGAACGTGAGAGACACGGGAGACGGCGTACCTGCACTCATCGCGCCCCCCGCTTACGAATCGACATCCAGACATTGACCGAGACGAGCATGGACGCGAGGAGCAACATCAGCACGGACGCCGCACTCGCCGGTCCCACACTGAAAAAACGAAATCCGGTGTCGTAGACGTACGTCGACAGTGTCTGCGTCGCATTACCCGGGCCGCCGCCGGTGAGCGCGTAGACCTTGTCGAACAGCTTGAACGTGTCGATCGAGCGCAGCAGCATGGCCAGCACGAACTGCGGCACCAGCAGCGGCAGCGTGATGTCGCGCAGACATTGCCACTCGCTCGCGCCGTCGGTGCGCGCCGCTTCGAACAGCTCCGGATCGATGGACTGGATCCCCGCGAGCACGATCAGGAACGCCATGGGCGTCCATTGCCAGACGTCCACAAGAATCAACGACCAGATCGCAAGCCCCGGATCGGACAACCATTGCACACCCGGAAGACCGAACTTCGCGAGCAGCGCGTTCAGGAACTCGCTGAAATTCAGCCAGTTACGCCAGATGGCGGAGCACACCAGCGTGGAGAGCATCATCGGCAGAATCAGCAGCGGCATGACGAAGCGTCGCCCGCGAAACGCTCGGGAGAGCAGCAATGCCAACGCTGCGCCGAGCACCACTTCGCACACCGACGCCACGATCGTGAAGTGCAGCGTGTTGAAGAAACTCGCGGCGAAGTTGTCGTCGGCCAGCACCGTCCGATAGTTCTTCAGCCCGGTGAACGCCCGGTGTCGCGACGCGTAGTCGACCTGGAAGAACGAATCGAACAGCACTTGCAGTACCGGATACAGCGCCAGCACGGCGATGACGAGGAATGCAGGCCCCACCAGCCAGATCAGGGGCCACCAGCGACGTGCAGCACGCATGGAATCGTCGGGACGTTAGTTGGCCGCAGTCGTGAGCACCGGCGCGATCTTTTGCGACGCCTGACGTAGCGCAGCTTCCGGCGTGAGTTGCCCGGTCATCACGAGTTGCAGGGCGTCGCCCAGCAAGCTCTCGATCTGCTCCCAGTGCTTCACACGCGGACGCGCACGCCCGGCTTCAAGCGCCTTCAACTGATCCGGATACCAGCGGAATTGCTTCACGAGCGCAGGATCTTCGAACACGCTCTTGCGCGTGGGCGGAATGCCCATGACGGCCAGACGCGTCTGCGTTTCGCGCGACGTCAGATACCACCGGCAGCGCGTACAGATTGCCGTTCGGCGCACGGCCGAGCGCCACGGTCGATGCGACCATGTCGGCGTCGACCAGCGTCGCAGGCAGCGGCTTGAGCCAGCCGTTGGCCATGAATTCGGGCGACCACGTGTCGTCCATCATCACGAGATCGTAGGCGCCCGTGCCCTCGCGCATCGACAGCTTCAGCTTCTGATAAAGGTTCGCGTTCGGCAGCTTGAGCAGCTCGATGTCGGCGGACGGATGCGACTTCTTGAAGCCAGCAACGGCTTCGGCGAGGCCCTTGCCGTAGATATCGTCGCGCCCGGCGATCACGAGATCGGCCGCGCTCGCGCTCGTCGCCACGACGAACAAGCCCACGGCGGCGGCAACAGCGGCTGACAAAGCGCGCAGACGAATAGACAGTTTCATGCGATCTCTCACTGGGTTGACGATGGCATCGAGCTTTGTTTGCACACGTGTGCAAACACATCACTGAAAAATGCCGCTTGCATGGCATGACCGTCATTCTGGCGAGGGATCGTTAAAGAATTGTGGCAGGCGAGATGCCCGGCCTCGCTAAAGTTTTTGGCTTACGTGCCGAAGAAAGATCTCATGCCCCGAAAAGTTGAGCATTGATGTCGCACCATTAGCGCTCTGCGACGAAATGCACGACCCGGGGTACACGCGGGGAAAGGCAGCGGTACGCCTTGGAAGTCAGATGTCGAGGAGAAAAATTATATGTTGGCGAAAGTAGTACTGGGCACGCTCGCCGGTGTGGTGATGATGCACGCGGCGCATGCCGACGAAGCGGGAGACTGGATGACGGTGGCGGAAACGTCGAAGTCAGTCTGGCAGGGAAAGCGCGGTAGCGGTGCGATGACCAATGTCGACGGCAAGAAGAACAACGGTTACAAGTACCTCTATCAGAAGAGGAACAAGGCCAACAACACCTACGACTACGGGCAGGCCGTTGTGCTGCTCGAAGCGTGCCGAAAGGGTTACGGGTTCGTGTACTACAACGGCATGGAAGGCCAGTACGTGAGCAAGGACCAGTTCGTGCGATTCGGCCCGACGGTGGCCGACAATATCGGCACCATGGCCTGCCTGAGCTGGGACAACGAGACGGGGCAAACCTCGCTTGCCGAGAAAAAAGACGCTTGGGAGTTCGTCGCGTCGGTCAAGGATTCGGGCAACAAGGTCTATCTGAAGAACGATACAGCGCGCAAGCGTACGTACAAGGGCAAGCCGTCTGTGTCGATTCTGTCGCGCTTCGACAATCTGCGCGAAAACACATTCGATTACAACGAAATCGTCATTGCGTCGGCGGATTGCGAACGCGGTTACGGCACGCTGTACGAACTGAACTTCGACGGCGGCGTTTCCGACAAGTGGGACATGGCGCTGAACGGCAAATCGGTCGCATCGGCGGTCGGCGATGCCGTCTGTAGCAAAAGATGATTCACTGAATCGTTGGCAGCCAAAAAATGGGCGCATCACTGCGCCCATCTTCTTGAGTCACGACGAATTACGCATCCGGACGCGTGCCTTTCACCACCGCCGCCGCGTGTCCGGCAGCGTCACCATGACGACGCCCTGCCATCTCGCTGCTGCCCGGGTCGCCCACTGGCAGACGGTGATTTTCGATGTCCTGCACGACCTGAATTGCCGTAGCGTCGATGCCGTCGGTCAGCGGCTTCGGATCGAGACCGATGCCCAGCACCATCACGGCCATTGCGCCGAGCAGCGCGAACTCACGGCGGCTCACGTCCTTGAGCGACGCCACACGGGCATTGCCCACACGACCGAAGATCACGCGCTTGTACATCCACAGCGTGTAAGCCGCGCTCAGCACCAGCGTGAGCGACGCGAGCGCGCCGATCCAGAAGTTCGCCTTGATCGCGCCCATCAGCACGAGAAACTCGCCCACGAAGCCCGACGTGCCCGGCATACCGACGTTCGCCATCGAGAACAGCATTGCGAAAGTCGCGAAGCGCGGCATCGTGGCGGCCACACCGCCATAGGCATCGATGGACGAGCTACCGGTGCGGTCATACAACATCCCCGTGCACAACAGCATGGCGCCCGACACGATGCCGTACGAAATCATCTGCATCACGGCGCCATCCGTCCCCATCTCGGAGAAGAGAAACAGCCCCAGCGTCACCAAGCCCATGTGCGCCACCGCCGAGTACGCCAGCAGCTTGCGCAAATCGGTCTGCACCAGCGCCACGAGACTCGCGTAAATCACCGCGACCAGCGAGAGCACCACCATCAGCGGCGCGAGGAAATGGCTGGCGTCCGGCAACAGCGGCAGGTTAAATCGCAGCAGGCCATACCCACCCAGCTTCAACATGCCGAGCATGACCGCCGCGCCGGTCGGTCCGTCGAGGTGCACCTCCGGCAGCCACGTGTGGACCGGCCACATCGGCACCTTGACCGAGAACGCGCCAAGAAAACCGATGAACAGCATCACCTGTACCGCGAGCGGCAGATGCAGCGTCTGCCAGCGAGCGATGTCGAAGCTCTGCGTCTGCATGTACAGATACAGCATCGAGACCAGCATCATCAGCGAACCGGTCAGCGAAAAGAAAAAGAACTTCACCGCTGCGCGCGTGCTGTTAGCCCGCCCGTAGACGCCGATCAGCAGGTACAACGGCAGCAACGTGGCTTCGAAGAAGACGAAGAACAACATGCCGTCGTGCGCCGTGAAGACGCCCTGCATCAGACCGGAGAGCACGAGGAAGCTGCCGAAGTACGCGCTCATGCGCGTGGTCACGGCGCGCCACGAAGCGAGCACGACGATGATCGTCGTCGCACCGGTCAACGCCACGAGCCATAGCGAGATGCCGTCGATGCCCACATGCCACGACGCGTCGAACGCGTCGATCCAGCGGAAGCGCTCGACGAACTGCAAACTGGAAACAGGGGTCCGGAAGCCACGCACAAGCGGCACGAGCGGCGCAGCCGAAATGACAGCGGCGACGAGCGACGCCCAGCGAACGGTATTGGGGAATCGATCCTGGCCGAGCAGCATGACGAGCGCGCCAGCCACGATGGGAAGCCAGATCAGAAGGGACAGGATGGGAAACATTGGGGGGGTCCTGGTGTGCCGCAACAAAAAACGAGCGCAATTGCGCTACGTCGACGGCGCCAGGGATGAACCTCCCCCGCGCGCATCGCGAGAGCGAAACGCGCAAATCAAGGCTTTTCAATGCCTCCAGGAGGGGACGCCGGGCGCTGGGGCGTCAACGAAGGTGGCAAGCATACGCGTCCGAAATACATTTTGCACCGCAGCAAATTTTACAAATGATTGCGAGCGCTTCGTCCGACCGGCCGGTTGGCGATTGTCGCGCGTGAGCAGATGTCACGCGTGCGCCAGAAACCTTGCGCGTCGTTCAGGCCTTCGGACGACGCAGGTCGAACATCGGACCGATCTCGGCATAGTCGCCGAGATAGCCCGCGCGCATGACCGGATGCGCTTTGGCCGTATCGAAGAGACCGTCTTCGCTCAGGAACTCGCGACGAATGTGTACGCCAACCACCTGCCCCAGCGCAAGCCAGTTGTTCATCGGCTTGCCGTCCAGATCGTGCATCCGCACGATTTGCAGCAGCTTGCATTCGAGCGACGCGGGCGACTCTGCCACGTGCGGCACGTCCACATTGACGCCGGGGGCTTTGGTCAAGCCAGCCAGTTCGAATTCGTCGACCTCGTGCGGCACGGGGGCAGACGTCCGGTTCATCTGCTCGACGAGCGACTTGCTCGTCAGATTCCAGACGAACTCGCGCGTGGCCTCGATGTTCGCCAGAGAGTCTTTGTAGCCCTCGCTGCAAAAACCGATGATGGCCGGGAACGAAGCGAAGGCGCCGAAGAAGCTGTAGGGCGCAAGGTTGACGCCGCCTTGCGCGTCGCGGCTCGAAATCCAGCCGATCACGCGCGGCGCGACAATCGCCTTGAATGGATCGTGAGACAGGCCGTGGCCTTTGGCCGGGTCGTAGAAGTGAACGTCGTCGGGATGGGACATAAGGGTCAGTCATCAACTATGTTGCGGGATTGCGTCGATGCTATCGCACTCTGCAAGGTTGCGTCGGCCGACCGCTTCATCGCCATTCGCCCGTGCTCACGCAGACGCCCCACGCCCGAGCCGCGCAATCAGTTCGCCATGTGCGGGCCACTGCGCGGCGAGGGCCGCCGGGTCGGCCATCTCGAAGTCTTCGAAAGCGAAGCCCGGCGCGACGGTGCATCCGACCAGCGAAAGACTTGTCGACGGTGCGGGCTGCGCCGCGAACCAGTGCCCTGCGGGCACCACATGCTGCAACTGTTCGCCGTTCTCGACATCGTGTCCGAGACACGTTGTCGTGAGCTGGCCGGACGGATCGATCTCGTGAATCCAGAGCGTGCCGCCGAGATGAAAGTGCCAGACTTCGTCGCTGCGAATGCGATGAAACGCGGAAAAGTCGTTCGCTTCGAGCAAGTAGAGAATCGCAGTGGAGACGCTGCGCGGACCGGAGAAACCACCCGGCAGCGCATCGGCGGCGACCGTGCCGGCGGCGCGATACGTCTCGCGATAATGCCCGCCCTCGGGGTGTGGCAAGAGCTTCAGCGAGGCGACGAGATCGGCAGCGGACGGCATATCGGACTCCTTGTAGGTCAGTCTGGGGGGAAACAATGCTGGCGCGCACGATGCCGATTCATCAGTCGAAACGATCATTCCGACCCTCAAAACCCCCATCTGCGTCGCGCGATCCCGTCACCTTAGCCCAAAATGCGCACGGGCAAAGGGTTCCGGACATGACCGCGTGGGAGTCGGCGAGTTTTGTCGATTTGTGCGACGATTGCCATGTTGCGTCGCGCAAGGCGACGCGTTTTTCATTGCACGCGCCGCTTTGGCGCCGTCAGATCATGCCTGCCACTCTCAAGATTGACTTTGTCTCCGATGTCGCGTGCCCGTGGTGCGCCATCGGTCTTGCCTCATTGAAGACGGCGCTCGCCCGTCTGGGCAACGAGGTCGAAGCCGACCTGCACTTCAGCCCCTTCGAACTGAATCCCGACATGCCCGCCGATGGTGTGCCGCTTGCCGACTATATGTCGCGCAAGTACGGCCTCTCCCCCGAACAGCTGGCGCAGAATCAGGCGAACATCGGAGCCCGCGCCGCCGCCGAGGGATTCCCGATGCGCATGGATCTGCGCACGCACGCTTACAACACGTTCGACGCGCATCGTTTGCTGCACTGGGCGCAGACGGTGGGCAACGACAAGCAGCTTGCCCTCAAGGAAGCGCTGTTCCGCGCGTACTTTGTCGACGGCAAGCGCACGAGCGATCCCGAAGTACTCGTCGACGCCGTGCAACAGGCCGGTCTCGATACGGCTCGCGCGCGCGAGATTCTGTCGACGCAGGAGTATGCCGACCAGGTGCGTGCGCTGGAGCGTCACTATCAGAATCTCGGGATCAGTTCGGTACCGGCGATCATCTTTAACAATCGCCATCTCGTGAGCGGTGGTCAGCCGCCGGAAGTCTTCGAGCAAGCCATTCGTCAGATTGTGGCCGAGGGCTGATCCGTCATGTCGTCGTTGCCTCCGACCGCCGACACATCGGCGGTAAGCGCGCCGCCCGCTCCTGCCGCGGCGCAATTGCACGAGCCTCCCGCCACCGGACGCGGGCTCGCCATGACGGCGATTCTGCTCGCCGTCTCGCTCGCCAGTCTCGATACCGCCATCGCCAACACGGCCTTGCCGCAGATGGCGCTCGATCTGAATACGACGCCGTCCGCGTCGGTGTGGATCGTCAACGCCTACCAACTCGCGATGGTCGCGACGCTGCTGCCCTTCGCATCGCTGGGCGAACGCGTAGGCCATAAGCGCGTGTTCATGTGGGGCGTGGCGGTGTTTCTGGCCGCGTCGCTGCTGTGCGCGCTCTCGCCATCGCTCGGCTTCCTTGCGGGTGCGCGTGTGATGCAAGGCGTGGGCGCTGCGGCGGTCATGAGCGTGAACATTGCGCTGATCCGCTTCCTGTATCCGGCAGCGCAGTTGGGACGCGGTGTCGGGCTGAACGCGCTGATCGTCGGCATCTCGTTCGCCATCGGGCCGACGGTCGCGTCGCTCGTGCTGGCGTTCGCAAGTTGGCCGTGGCTGTTCCTGATCAACGTGCCGACGGGACTGCTGGCGCTCGCATTCTCGCGTCGCAACCTGCCCGACACGCCGCGCAGCGAACACAAGCCGGACATGATGGCGGCGTTGCTCAATGTACTGACGTTCTCGCTGCTGATCTTTGCACTCAGCCAAAGTGCACAACAGGCCGACTGGCATCTGACGCTGGCCTGCTTCATCGGCGCGCTCGTGTTCGGCTGGGCGTTGATCCGACGCGAACGCGGCCATCGCGCGCCGATGCTGCCGGTCGATCTGATGCGTCTACCGGCGTTTGCCTTGTCGACGCTAACAGCCATCTGCGCATTCGCGACGCAAGGGCTGGGGCTGGTCTCGCTGCCCTTCTATTTCGAGAACGTGCTGCATCGCAGCCCTATCGAGACGGGTTTCCTGATGACGCCGTGGCCGTTCTTCGTGGCGGCGATAGCGCCGGTGGCCGGACGCATGTCGGATAAGTATCCGCCCGGTGCACTGGGTGCGATCGGACTGGCGATGCTGAGTGCGGGCATGGCGTTGCTGGCGATCATGCCCGAGCATGCGCAGTTGTGGGACATCGGCTGGCGCATGGCGTTGTGCGGGCTGGGCTTCGGCTTATTCCAGTCGCCGAACCTCAAGGCGTTCATGCACAGTGCACCGCCGGAGCGCAGCGGCGGCGCGAGCGGGATGGTCGGGACGTCGCGTCTGCTGGGGCAGGCGACGGGGGCGGCACTCGTCGCACTGGCGCTGGGCCTGTTCGGCACGCACGGTTCGACGTGGGCATTGGCATGGGGGGCAGCGTTTTCGGCAGCCGGGTGTCTCGCCAGCGGTTTGCGACTCGTTGGAAAGCGCGCGCACTGACTTAGGTTCGATGCCGTCGTAAAACAAAGGTTCATCGCGCAATAGCGTGGAGGGATTTGACAAGTTTTCGTACTCTTGATGGCAGGAATTTGCCATCAGGAGTGCGTGGAGATGCTGGATCGCAAGCTGCTGGAGTCGCTGGGAGGCTGGCAGGGCTATGCCGTCGAACGCGTGGAGTGGCCCGAGGGCACAGGGCGCACGCTGTCGATCTATTTGAAGCCAACCGCCAAGGTGATGCTGTGCGAGCAGTGCGGCGCACGATGTCGCCAGGTCCATGAGACCACGGTGCGCCGGGTGCGAGATCTGCCGTTATTTGAGTACCGGGTTGTTCTTCATGTTCCACGCCGGCGCTTGTTGTGTGAGCAATGCGGTGGCCCGCGCCTGGAGCGGCTTACTTGGCTGGGTCGCTACCAGCGGGTGACGGATCGGCTTGCGGCGGCCTGCAGCCAATTGCTGCAATCGAGCAACGTGCAGGCGGTGGCGAGGTTCTTCGAGCTGGGTTGGCATACCGTCAAGACGCTGGACAAGGCCCGGCTCCGAGCGTCAGTGCGCGAACCGGATTGGTCCAGGATCGAGTATTTAGCGATGGACGAGTTCGCCCTGCATAAAGGGCATCGGTACGCGACGGTAGTCGTCGATCCGATCAGCAGGCAGGTGCTGTGGATCGGCCCAGGACGCTCACGCGAGACGGCTCGGGCGTTCTTCGAGCAATTGCCGCGTGGGGTCGCCCAACGCATCAAGGCCGTAGCCATCGACATGACTACGGCCTACGAGTTAGAAATCCAGGCCCACTGCCCACGGGCGGAGATCGTCTATGACTTGTTCCATGTCGTGGCCAAGTACGGACGAGAGGTCATTGATCGGGTGCGCGTGGATCAGGCCAACCAACTGCGCCAGGACCGTCCCGCGCGCCGGGTCATCAAATCGAGCCGCTGGCTGTTATTGCGCAACCGCGACAAGCTAGACCGGCAGCAGGCCGTCCGGCTCGACGAATTGCTGCAAGCCAACCAGCCGCTGCTGACGGTCTATGTCCTGAGGGACGAACTCAAGCGGCTCTGGTTCTACCGAAGACCTGCCTGGGCAAAACAAGCCTGGCACCACTGGTGCGAGCAGGCCGAGCAAAGCGGAATAGCCCCCTTGAACACCTTCGCTCAGCGTCTGAAAGGCTATCTGCATGGCATCCTGGCCAGATGCCGACATCGTCTAAACACCAGCATCGTTGAGGGCATTAACAACACTATCAAGGTCATTAAGCGGCGCGCCTACGGCTACCGAGACCAGGAATACTTCTTCCTCAAAATCCGCGCCGCCTTCCCCGGTAATGCTCAATGAACCAAAACAAAGCCCCGCCGAGCGCGGGGCTTTGTCGTTTTGGCGTCATGCGGGAGTTGCCCCCACCGCCGACTCACTCCACCGTCACCGATTTCGCCAGATTCCTCGGCTTATCCACATCCGTCCCACGCGCGACGGCTGCGTGATACGCCAGCAACTGCATGGGGATGGTGTGAAGAATCGGGGAGAGCAACCCGTAATGTTCGGTCAAACGAATCACCTCGATATCCGGACCCGGCGATAACCCGCAATCGCTGTCGGCGAAAACGTACAGCTTGCCGTTACGCGCGCTCACTTCGTGCATGTTCGATTTCAGCTTCTCCAGCAGACGGTCGTTCGGTGCGACCGCCACCACCGGCATCTCGTCGCTGACCAATGCGAGCGGCCCGTGCTTGAGCTCCCCCGCCGGATACGCTTCCGCGTGGATGTACGAAATCTCCTTCATTTTTAGCGCCCCTTCCATCGCTACCGGGAAGTGCAAGCCGCGTCCGAGGAACAGGATGTCCTGACGTCGCGTCAGTTGCTCTGCCCACGCGATGATTTGCGGCTCAAGCGCCAGCACCTTGGCAATTGCATCCGGCAAGTGACGCAATGCCTTCAGATGCTGCTGCTCGTCCTCATCGGACAATCGTTGACGGCTCTGCGCCAGCGTCAGCGCCAGAATGAACAGCGACACCAGTTGCGTCGTGAATGCCTTGGTCGACGCCACACCAATCTCCACCCCCGCCCGTGTGAAGAACGTCAGCGCACACTCGCGCGCCAGTGCGCTCGTCGCCACGTTGCAGATCGCCAGCGTGTGCAACATCCCGCGTTGCTTGGCGACGTGGACCGCACCGAGCACGTCCGCCGTCTCCCCGCTCTGCGAGACCGCGACGACCAGCGTCTTCGGATTCGCCACGCTGTCGCGGTAGCGATACTCGCTCGCGATCTCCACGTTCACCGGCACCTGCGCGAGACTCTCGATCCAGTACTTCGCTGTGAGCGCCGCATGGTAGCTGCCGCCGCAAGCCAGCAGTAACACCGAGTCCACCGCATTGAACACGCGCCACGCGTTATCGCCGAACAACTCCGGCATGATCGACGTGACGTCCAGCAGCGTATCGGCCACTGCGCGCGGCTGCTCGAAGATTTCCTTCTGCATGTAATAGCGATACGGTCCGAGATCCGCCGCGCCACTATGCGCCGCCACCCGGTTCACCGCGCGCTCCAGGCGTTGTCCCTGAGCATCCACGATCCAGTAGCGATGCAGTTGCACGTCCGCGACGTCGCCGTTCTCCAGATAGACGATTCGGTCGGTGACGTTGGCGAGCGCAATCGCGTCGGACGCGATGAAGTTCTCGCCGTCACCGACGCCGAGAATCAAGGGCATGCCATCGCGCGCCCCGACCAGACGATGCGGCTCGTCGCGACAAATCACCGCAATCGCGTAGCTGCCGCGCAGTCGGGCCGCTGCCGACTTCACCGCTTCGAACAAGTCGCCGTCATACAGATGATCGATCAGATGCGCGATGACCTCGCTATCCGTCTGGCTCGCGAAGACATAGCCCTGCTTCTCGCGCGACGCACGCAGTTCCTCGTGGTTCTCGATGATGCCGTTGTGCGACAGCGCAATGCGCGGGGTCTCGGCATTCGGCGAGAAGTGCGGATGCGCATTGTCGGTAACGGGCTTACCGTGTGTCGCCCAACGCGTGTGGGCAATGCCGGTGTATCCGGTCAAGCCGAGACGAGCGACTTCTTCCTGAAGATTCGCCACGCGCTCGACGCTACGGGCACGCACCAGGTCACGCTCGCGATACAGCGCGACACCACACGAGTCGTACCCGCGATACTCCAAACGCTTCAGACCGTCGACCAGAGTGGGAATGATGTCCCGCTGCGCGACCGCGCCGATGATTCCACACATAACGCTTCTCCGAAATGATTCGTTGCCAGCCAGTGAAGCGATGGTAGAGTTGGCGCAATGAAATTAAGCATCAATTTTTTTGATGATATGAAATTTAAATTCATATATCTACCAGTGTGAAATAAAATTTCACTCAATCAGCATCTGCCCGGAAACCTCATGCCAAGCCTCACCCTCGACGATCTGGACCTACGCATCCTCGGCGCACTGCAACAGGACGCATCGATCTCGAACCTGGAACTGTCGCGGCGGGTGCACGCGTCCGCCCCCACCTGCTTGCGACGCGTGCGCGCGCTCCGGGAGGCGGGTGTCATCGCCCGCCAGATCGCCATCGTCGACGCAGCGAAGCTCGGGCCGACACTGACGGCCGTCGTCGAGGTGAGCCTCGACCGGCAGACCGCCGAGGACTATGACGCTTTCGAGACCTACATCTGCGACGAACCCGCCGTCACGCAGTGCTATCGCGTCTCGCCGGGGCCTGACTTCGTCGTCATCGCCGAGGTCCGCGACATGACCGCCTATGACGAACTCGCCCGACGGCTCTTCAAAAGCTCGGCCAACATTCGCAACGTGCGCACCTTCTTTTCCACGCGTCGCGCGAAGTTCGAAGCGAATGCGCCTGTGACGCCGGTTCATCCGAATCCTTCTCGCTGAATGAAAATGTTCATTCGAACATTCGATATCGTCATTTGAATGTCACTCTCGGCTGTCAAAGTGGCGCCCATTCCAGAACGAATGCGCCACATCACGACCGCCCGATGGACCTTTCAGACCGTCAGACCCGCATCGTCGCCCTCTTTCGCCAGCACGGCGAAATGAGTGTCGACGCCCTCGCCGAGCACTTCAGCGTTGCCACGCAGACGATTCGTCGCGACGTGAATGCGCTATGCGACGCGAATGTGCTGCGCCGTTATCACGGCGGTGCGCGTCTGATGACGCCGGGAGCCAACCAGCCCTATGAAGTGCGGCGGGTGCGCAACCTCGAAGCCAAGCTGCGCATCGGTCACGCCGCAGCCGAACGCATTCCGGACGGTGCGACCGTTCTGCTCGGCATCGGCACCACGCCGGAACAGGTGGCCGTGGCGCTCGTGCATCGCAAACGTCTGTGCGTCATCACGAACAATCTGCGTGCCGCACTGGTGCTGGCGAGTAACCCGGAACATCGCGTGATCGTCCCCGGCGGCGAACTGCGCTCACCCAACCCCGAGATTCTGGGCGACGAAGCCGACCGGCTGTTTCGTGCCTATCGCGCCGACGTGGGCGTGTACAGCGTAGGCGGCATCGACGACGACGGCACGCTACTCGATTACGACCGCGTTGAAGCGGCCTCGCGCGAAGCACTGCGAGACGCCAGCCGCTATCGCATTCTCGTTACCGACGCGTACAAGTTCACTCGCAAGCCCAGCGTGCGCGGCGGGCAGCTCGACGAGCAGGATCTCGTCATTACCGACGCCCCGCTGCCTGCCCCGGTGAACGCTCGCGTTTGCGGCGACTCGCCCGAAATTCTCGTCGTTTGATTAGACCGCTTCGACCACTTCGTCGCTCATCGCTGACACCTTCGCTAGAGACCGCACATCATGCCATCCGCTTCGTTTCGCGCTTCCACCGTCCGCCTCGCGGCCATTAGCGCGGCCACCCTCGCCTGCGTTTTCGGCACGCTTGCGTCGTCTGCCGCCAGCGCCGCCCCGTTGATCGTTGCGCATCGCGGCGGCACGGGCGACACCCCCGAAAACACCGTACAAGCCTTTACCAACGCGCTGCAAAACGGCGCGCAGGCACTTTGGATGACGGTGCAGGTCACGCGCGACGGCGTCCCCGTGATGTACCGTCCGGCCGATGTCTCGGCGCTCACGGACGGTCGCGGCAAGCTCGCCGATCTCGACTACGCCGACGTGAAGAAGCTGAACGCCGGTTACGCCTTCGCCCGCAAGGACGCCAACGGCCAGACCGTCTATCCCTTTCGCGACCACCCGCTGCCGATCCCCACGCTGCGCGAAGCGCTGGCCGCCGTGCCCGCCAACGTGCCCGTACTGCTCGACATGAAGCAGACGCCTGTCGCGCCGCTGGTCGAAGCCGTCATCCAGGTGCTCGACGACACGAACGCCTGGTCGCGCGTACGTCTCTACTCGACGGAAGCGGAGGCGACGGACCGCATGCGCGCCCGTCGTCCGCAGGCGCAGCGCTTCGAGTCGCGCGACGCCACCCGCAACCGTCTGGTGGCCGCCGCCCTCGCGGGCCAGTGCGCCGCGCCGCCCGCACCGGGCACTTGGGCAGGCATCGAATTCCATCGACAGGTGGAAGTGGTGGAGCGCTTCACGCTCGGTGAAGGCGTGTCGAAGATCGTCGCGAACTGGTGGACGCCCGCCGCCGTGCAATGCTTCAAGTCGCGGGGCGACGTGCACCTCGTCGCGTTCGGTGTCGAAACGCCGCAGGACTTTGAGGCCGCGTCGCAGTTGGGCTTCGACGCCGTGATGACAGACTCCCCGGCGCGTTTGCGCGCCGCACTGTCGAATCAGGGGAAAGACGCCGCGAAGTAATACGCGCACTCACGGCAGAACAACATAAGAACGTAGCGCCCGGGACGCGCATCGATATCCGACGCGCCCCGACTTCCCGCCGATCCTCTGCCTTACGCATGCGGGAAGTTCAGCTTCATATTTTTAGGATTCCTAATTTCTCATGTGACGCGAAACTCCGGGAAACGACATCGGAACGCGCTTCACCCTTTAGCCTCACCTCGCTCAGGAAACACGCCATGAAGGTTTTTGTCCACTCGCCCCTCGCCCGTGCCGTCGCACTGGTCATCGGCTGCAGCGCCGCTGCGCTCGCGCACGCCCAGTCCAACATCACGCTCTACGGCATTGTCGACGGCGGCGTCGGCTACGCCAGCAATGTCGCCAGCGTGACCCGCGCAGGTGCAGCAGGCCGCCCGGCCACCATGACCGGGGCGTCGAACTACGCGTTCCAGAGCGGAACGTGGCAAGGCAGCCGCTGGGGATGCAGGGCACGGAAGATCTCGGCGGAGGCCTGAAGGCACTGTTCCGTCTCGAGAACGGTTTCAACCTCGGCAACGGCACCGCCAGTCAGGGCGGCGCAGAGTTCGGCCGTCACGCGTATGTCGGCTTGCAGGACAAAGCGTATGGCACCGTGACGCTCGGCCGTCAGTACGATCCGCTGATCGATCTCGTCGGCTCCGTCGGCGGCACCGCACTGCTCTCGGGCGTTGCCGCGCACCCGGGCGACGTCGACAACCTCGACCACAGCTCGCGCGTGAACAACAGCGTCAAGTACCGCTCGCCGACATGGGGCGGCTTCACGTTCGGGGCGATGTACGGCTTCGGCGGGCAGCCCGGCACGATGGGACGTCAGAACACCTGGGGCTTCGCCGGACAGTATGCCAACGGCCCGCTGACGTGGGGTGTCGGTTTCTCGCACGCCAACAACGACAAGGCGAGCGCCACGGACACG
Organism: Pandoraea oxalativorans; assembly: GCF_000972785.3. NCBI lineage: Bacteria > Pseudomonadati > Pseudomonadota > Betaproteobacteria > Burkholderiales > Burkholderiaceae > Pandoraea > Pandoraea oxalativorans. The sequence goes on along the minus strand of NZ_CP011253.3, from coordinate 1,745,434 downwards.
ACCATCGGTAGCTGGGCAGGCTCGTCGGAGTCGGCCTTTGCGTCGTCGATCAATGCGGGCTACGCCAGCGCCAAGGCGCGCGACGTGATCGCCACGTCGATGACCTACCAGATCGGCAACACCACGCTGGGCGCGAATTACAGCCACACCGAATACTCGGCGGGCACGTACTCGCGCTTCACGCGCACGGCGAAGTTCGACACGGTCGGCGTGCTGGGGATGTATCGCTTCACGAACGCCTTCCGTCTGGGCGGCGGCTATAGCTTCACGAACGTGAACGCTCCGGCGGCGAACGCTTCGGGCGCGAAGTATCACCAGTTCAACCTGGCCGCGTTCTACAACTTGTCCAAGCGCACGGAGTTGTATGCGCTGGCGGGCTATCAGAAAGCATCGGGCAGCACGCTCGACGCCTTCGGCAACGTGATCGACGCGACCGCCTCCGTCGGCGACGCGGCGAACGGCATGTCGTCCGCCACCAACTCGCAGACGGTCGTGCGGCTGGGCGTCAGCCACGTGTTCTGAAGCAGGAAAGCTGAAAGCAGCGATTGAGCGCAACGGCCGACGACGACATCGGCCGTTGTCATCCAGACATGCGGGCGCTCACGCACAAATCGCCGCAGCGGCGCTTCGAGATGGGCGCTTAGCGCCGATACCGCGTCCATGCGCAGCGCGTGCGCAAACACGTGTAACGGATGGGAGCCGCCAACGTCCGGACTACGCCGCCTGCGCGGGCAGCGCAGGCACAATCTCGACGCGCGGACGCGGCAGCGTCGTGACCGCGTGCATCTGCGCACGCAGCCAGTCGCGCGGACTGCTGCCGGTCTTGCGACGGAAGGCGCGCGCGAGCGCCGACGCGCTGTCGTACCCGACCTCCTCCGCCACGCGAGCAATCGGCTGACCGTCACGCAGACGCTTTTGCGCCAGACCGATGCGCCAGTCGAGCAGATAGTCCGCAGGCGACTGGCCGACCACCTCACGAAACTGCGCCGCGAAGTTCGCGCGCGACATGTTGGCCGTGCTCGCCAGCGACTCGACCGTCCACGCTTCGCCGGGTTGATTGTGAATGACGTTCAATGCGCGCGCGAGACGTGGATCGCCCAGTCCGGCCAGCATGCCGAAGCTCACCAGGCGATGCTCAAGCACATGGCGCAACAACTGAATCACGAGCAGTTCGAACAGGCGGTCCATGACGGCCAGACGTCCGCAGCTCTGCCCGAACGCTTCCGCGAACAGCCAGTTCAGTGTGAGTTCGAGCGTGGAGAGCGATTTCGTCGGCAGCACGAGAAACTCGGGCAATGCGGCGACGAGCGGATTGTTGTGGCCGCCGTCGAACGATAACGATCCGCAGACCAGTTCTGTGCGGTCCGCCTCGCCCGAGAGCAATTGATGATGGTTGCGGCGCGGGAAGAAAATCAGCGACGGCTCGACGATCTGCTGTCGCGAGCCATCCTCCATCACGAGCGCCACTTCGCCCGAACGAAGCAGATGCAGATGGCCGCCGTCGTGGGCGTCGACACCGTAACTGGCGAGGCCACAAAGGCCACCGCTATGGAAGACACCGGCGCGAACGCCGAAATTCGAAATCAGGGTGGAGAGCCGGTCCATGGCGCACTCGTCGAAATAACCCGGTGCGCCGATTATGGAGGATTTACGCAACCCTTGCTTGGACCGCCCCTCGCCCTGCGCCTTGCCCTTGTTATGCCTTGGCAGAAGCTCAACAGACGTATTCACCTGACACGCGATCAGGCGCGATCAGGCGCGATTGTCGGCGGCAGCAGCGACCGGCGCAGTCGTCCCGATTTCCGAACGCACTTCAGCGCGCGAGCGGCCAATCGACGCACCTTGTTGCAGCAGCGACGGATACGTTTGTAGCGATTGATCCAACTGGCCCGATGCGCGTGCCACACGCAATTCTTCAAGCACTTGAGCACGGCTCACGCCCTGCGAAGCAACGGGTTGACCCGCGTCGGCCGTTTGCGTCTCGGCAAACGCCGAAGCGGAAGCGAGCGATGCGGTGGCGATCAGGGCGGCGGCGAAAATACGAGCGTTCATGATGAAACTCCTTTCGGTCGGCAGCGTGTGCCGTAAGTCGTTTTCCCTTGTGCGTCCGTCCGAATCACCGGAGGAGCGCTAGCGGGCATAACTAGAGATTACGAAAGGGCAGCGCGACTTGCACGGCAGGACGTCTGCAAGATGCGACCATTCGTCCAGTTCTGACGAACGTGATTGGCGAGCGCTATGACGTCGATAGCGAACGCTGATCGGATGGCCGAAAAAGGGGGGATGACGGCCGTCGCACAGCGTCTTAGACGCTGGTGGCCCGCCGCCTGACTTTGATGTCCGAGACCGGCACCACCGCCGCCGCTGTGTCGCCGAGAAGACGACGCAACACATTGGGCTGGTCGACGAGGTCGGCCAGCGTGTAGCGGTCGAGCACCGCGAAATACGAACGCAGCGCCTCGCCCAGCACGCCACGCAGATGGCACGCCGACGTGATGACGCAAGCGTTGTCGCCCTGATGGAAGCACTCCACCAGTGCGAAATCGGGTTCCATCGCGCGGACCACTTCCCCGAGTCCGATGCGCTCCGGCGCACGGCCCAGACGAATCCCGCCCGAGCGTCCGCGCACGGTGTGCAGAAAGCCCAGTTGGCCGAGCTTTTGCACGATCTTCACGAGGTGATTCTTGGGAATGTCGAAGGCGTCCGCCACGGACTGCACGTGCACAAGCTCGTCGGGATGAACCGCGACGTAGATCAGGGTGCGCAGACTGTAATCGGTATGGTCGGTAAGTCGCATCGACAGCGGACGTAGGCGAAAAGCGAAACGAAAGCGGGAACGAACCAGGCGGCGCACAGGGCGCCACCTCTGATGACGATGCGAGCCAGTTTAACATGGCCCCGGTATGCATCTTATGTCCCGAAGCCGCCATACGCCACCCGACTTTTGCATCATGTTCGGACGTGTATGGCGAGCAAATTCCCCTGTCGCCAGAAGGACTTACCGTCAAGCGCTTACCAGCGCATCGTCAGCCCGCCCATCCACGAATAGTCGTAGGTTTGCGGGTTCAGGCCGCGTCGATAGCCGACGTCGAGATCCATCCATGACGTCGGGCTATAGATGGCGCCGAGAATCATGAAAGCCGGGTTCGTCTTCTGCGCAAAGTCGGGGTTTTGCGACGTGCCGACGTCCAGAATCAGTTGCGTCGACGGCAGTACGCGATACAACACCGCAGCGGACGCCTTCCACACCCCCTGTCGCTGCCCTTGTCGGTTCGCCTGATAGGCACCGCCGGCGTTAGCGAGGAAGGTCCAGTCGTCGATCTGATACTGGGCGAGCAGCGTCGCGCCAGCGTTCACCCGCCCCGTGCCCAGTCCGCGCTGATCGTTGCCCGTCGGGAAGCTCAGATACGGCTTGAGGCCGATGCTGAATGCGCCGTCGTCGTACATACGCCACTTGGCCCCCGTCTCCACGTCGCCAACGCCACTGCCCGCACTCTCGGAGCGGTTCTGGATATTTGTGTAGGGGACGTTGACGTACAGATCGAGCGCCTCGCCGACACCGCGCGTGAGCGTATTGTTCCAGAGCGTCTGACGGCCGATGTCCTCCTGCTTCGACGTGACTTCGCCGTTCGTCTCGAACTGCCAGTTGCCGTCGCCCTGCGTGCCCGTGTCGTCGGAGGTCAGCGGGTGTGCCGCGAACGCACTGAGCGGGCAAAACAGCGCGAGATACATCAGTTGCTTCTTCATGAGTCGTTCTCTTTTCTCATATGCCGCCCCGGGCGGCACGTCAACGCATGCGCCAGGACGAAAGTGTGTGGAGGCAGCGCCCCCGCCCCATCGGGGCGGGTGGCATTGCAACTGCAATGTGCGAGGCAAGCTTTCAGGCTTCGCTCATGAATCAGAACCAGCGGCCGAAGCGGCGGATGTAGACCGTCTTCACCATCTGCGCCAGCGCGATGTATCCAAGCATGGTGGCCACGAGCCAGTAGAAGTACGAGAACGGCAGGCTGACGAAGCCGAGCGTCGCTGCGAACGGCGAGTACGGCAGCCAGCAGGCGATCGCAATGGCGACGGAGGTCGAGAGCATGATCGGCAGCGCCGGCGTGCTTTGCAGGAACGGAATCTTCTGCGTGCGCAGCAAGTGCACGACCAGCGTCTGCGAGACGAGCCCTTCGATGAACCAGCCCGAATTCATGATGACCTGACCGGCATCGCCACCATGCGCGTGATACAGCGCCCCCGCGCCGAAGACTGTCCACATCAGCGCGTAGGTCGTGATGTCGAACACCGAGGAGGTCGGCCCGTTCCACAGCATGAAGCGGCGGATGTTGCTGGCATCCCACTTGCGGGGCTTCTTCAGGAACTCCGGATCCATGCGGTCCCACGGCAGGAACATCTGCGAGATGTCGTAGATCAGGTTCTGGATGAGCAACTGCATCGCCAACATCGGCTCCCACGGCAGGAACGCGCTCGCCACCAGCACCGAGAACACGTTGCCGAAGTTCGAACTGGCCGTCATGTTCAGATACTTGAGGATGTTGCCGAACGTCTCGCGGCCCTTGATCACGCCCGCTTCGAGAACCATCAGGCTCTTTTCCAGCAGGATGATGTCGGCAGTCTCCTTGGCGATGTCCGCACCGGTGTCCACCGAGATGCCCACGTCGGCATCGCGCAGCGCCGGGGCGTCGTTGATGCCGTCGCCGAGGAAGCCCACGGTGTGACCGTTGGCCTGCAACGCCTTGACCACGCGCGCCTTGTGCAGCGGGGCGAGCTTGGCGAACACGGTCGTGCGTCCCACGACTTCGCGCAGCCTCGCGTCGTCCATCGGCTCGATGTCCGCACCGAGCAGCGGCGTGCCTGGCTCCAGCCCGACCTGGCGGCACACCTTGATCGTGACGATGGGGTTGTCGCCCGTGAGCACCTTGACCGTCACGCCATGCTCGCGCAGCGCAGCAATCGCCGGGGCAGCGGAATCCTTGGGCGGATCGAGGAAGGTCAGGAAACCGCACACCGTCAGTTCGCGTTCGTCGGACGTCTTGTATTGCGCCTTCGTCTCGCCCGCCGGAATGTCGCGGGTGGCCACGACCAGCACGCGGAAGCCGTCTTCGTTGTATGCCTCGGCCCGCGCAATCAGCATGGCGCGTGCCATATCGTCGAGCGCACGCACACCCTGCGGGGTCTTCACGTGCGTGGCGACGGACAGCATTTCTTCGACGGCCCCCTTGGTGATCATCTGATGCTCGCCACGATCGTTCGCGACCACGACCGACAGGCGGCGACGCACGAAGTCGAACGGCAGTTCGTCGATCTTGGCGAACGCACGCGGCTGCACCGATTCGCCGATCTCGTTAGCGCGACGGATGATCGCCACGTCGATCAGGTTGCGCTGACCGCTCTGGTGATAGCTGTTGAGCCAGCCCAGACGCAACACGTCTTCCTGCTCGTCGCCGGCCACATCCAGATGCTGTTCGAGAATGATGCGGTCCTGCGTGAGCGTGCCGGTCTTGTCGGTGCAAAGCACGTCCATCGCACCGAAGTTCTGAACCGAGTTCAGGCGCTTGACCACCACCTTGCGGCGCGACATCGCCAAAGCGCCGCGTGCGAGGTTGGCGCTCACGATCATGGGCAGCATTTCGGGCGTCAGACCTACGGCCACCGCCAGCGCAAACGTCAGGGCGCTGACCCAGTCGCCTTTGGTCAGGCCGTTGATCATGAAGACGATCGGCACCATCACCAGCATGAAGCGGATCAGCAGCCAGCTCACGCTGTTCACGCCACGGTCGAAGCTCGTCTCCACACGCTTGTGGCTCACGACGTTCTTCGCCAGCGCGCCGAAATACGTGTCGCCACCGGTGGCGACGACCACGCCCACGGCCGTGCCGCTCACGACGTTCGTCCCCATGAAGCAGACGTTGGACAGGTCGAGCAGGCTGGCATTGCCCTCGCCCGCTACGATGGACGCCGACTTCTGTGCGACGGCACCCAGTGTGTCGTACTTCTCGACGGGCAGCGCCTCGCCGGTCAGCACGGCCTGACTGATGAACAGGTCGCGCGATTCGATCAGACGCAGATCGGCCGGGATCATGTCCCCTGCCTGAAGCGTCACGATGTCGCCCACGACCAACTCGCGCATGGCGACCTCGTGACGCTCAGACTTGCCCGACGCCGACAGACGGCGGCGCACGCTGGCCGTGGTGCGTACCATCGCCTTGAGCTTCTCGGCTGCCTGCAACGAACGGAACTCCGAGAAGAAGCGCAGCAGGCCGCTGATCGTCACCATCGTCGACAGGATGATGATGCCCTTGTAATCCTGATCGCCCGGATCGGCGAAATAGACGTCGGTAAAGAAGCTGATCGTGACGAGCGCGAGCAGCACGAAGACAAACGGATTATTGAAGGCGCTCGCGAGCTGGCGCGTCCAGTGCGGCGGCTTGTCGTGCGCGATCTCATTGGGGCCGTAGCGCGTCTGGCGCTGACCGACGTCGGCGAGCGGCAGGCCGCTGACATCGGTGCCGAGCGTGTGCAGGACCTGGTGCAGGGGTTCGGTCGCAAGACGTGCGACGACTTCGGGGCCCGAGAGCGGCAGGTCGGACGCTGTTGCGTTGTCGACGAAGCCGCGCTGCTTATGGCGGGAGCGGTGGTTATTTGTCATGACGAGTTCCTGGCGCGACCGACGCTTGCCCTGATGGGTGGAGCGGCCGGCCGGTCTCGTCAGTCGCTACCGAAGGTCATCTCTCCGGAAAAAAGCGCGAACGCACCCAGCCGCGCCGCGCAGCGCGCGGTCGGTGAAAGCAAAAATACGGGTATGGGGTTTTGGCATCGAATCGCCCGCCGGGAAGCCATACGTCAAAGGTATGGTCCCGACGGGCCACATTCGGCTACTTCCGTCTTCCATTTCGGACTCCTTATGTTCGTTGATGCGGTACGCCGGAAAGCGAGTGTTGCGTTATCCGGCAGTGATGGGGCGGCCCGGTCAGCCGCGCGGCACTAGGCGTGCGCGGGCATGCCCGTCGTGGCCGCGCGACGCGCGGCGTCGTCGGACCAGAACACGCGGCGCACGCTGCACTCGCCCGACAGCCGCATGACGAGCGACGTGAGCGATGCGCGCGAACCCTGCGGGCAGTCGAGCGTGACGGTGGCGGACGCCTCGTCGCGATCGCTCCATCGGGTGATGCTGACGTGCGTGGCGCGCAGGCCGAGCGCGGTGAGATCGATGAACATCTGCTTGCGCAAGGCCCCGAGGGCCTCGGCCAGACAAACGATGGTCAGATGCGACACCGGTGTGGTGCGCGTCGGTTGGCTCTGAAAAGCCTGGAAGGTTTGAAAAGCTCGCATGATTTCCTCGCATGGCTGCGAAGTGTCCGTGCCGCATGTGAGCGCGCGGCACGGACGGTCGGCTCGCGAGAACGCATCGTTGCAACGCACGGCACGAAACGCATGCGCAAGACGACAGCGCCCATCACAGGCACGACAGTGGAACCTTTTGCGGGAATGTCGCCGGAAACATACGCTCAGGGCGAGCGTTCAAGTGGCGTTAGACACCGCATCCTGCATGAGGACGCGGCACAGGGAAGGCTGTGGATCCTCAGGCAATCAATCGATCAAAGATCGAGGACTACTGGCATCGGAATTCACGGACTAACCCCTTAGATTGAAGACAGGGCGGATGGTAACTGAGGCCAAATTGGAGCGTCAAGCAATAAATGCTGCATCGCAAACATCTTCGGAATTCTCCTTAATACAACACCGGCGTCGACCGCTCACCCCCATGCCACGGCCCTGAGCGACGCTCCCCGAATTCGGCACTCCGATGTTTTGTCTATGCCGAAAGCACTTCCCATTGACAGGGATATTTCCCATACGGTATTAATAATGATTATCATTAACAAATTATTGGCATTCGTCTCACCTGCTGCATGACCGTCACCGGCGTTCGCGTCGGGCCTGAGCGTCGTGAGTAGACCGAGCATCAGGCTGGATCATGCAAACCCCGGGCACCCTCCCCTCCACCGTCGAGATGTTGTACAGCCATCACCATTCGTGGTTGAAGGGCTGGTTGCATCGACGTCTGGGCAGTGCAGAACAAGCCGCCGACATAGCGCACGACACCTTCGTGCGATTGCTCGGCAGCGAGCGGGTCCCCGCCTCGTTCGACGAACCGCGCGCGTACCTCACGACGGTCGCACAGAATCTCGTCTCCAATCACTGGCGACGTCAGAAGCTCGAACGCGCGTATCTCGAAGCGCTCGCGCAGGTGCCGCGCGACGTCGAGTGGTCGCCCGAGACGCGCGCCATCATGCTTGAGACGCTGCTGGAACTGGATCGCCTCCTCGACGGCCTGCCGGTCATCGTGCGGCAGGCGTTTCTGTATTCGCAGCTGGACGGACAAACGCACGCCCAGATCGCGGCCACGCTCGGCATCTCGATTCCGACGGTCAAGCGCTATCTTGCGAAAGCCTTGCAGCGCTGCTATTTCGCCGACCTGTCGTTTCTCGAGTGATGCCGACACGTCAACCACGGCCGTCCCCGCCCCCCGAGAACGCCATGCCTGCGATTCGCTCAAGCTGGTACGACGCCACCACCGATGCCGGCAATCTACCGGCAGAGGTGGCCGAGCGCGCGGTCGAGTGGCTCATCGAGTTGCAGGGCGAAGACGTCTCACCGCAGACCGTTGCCGACTGGCACGCATGGCGCAACGCGCACCCCGACCACGAACGTGCGTGGCAACGCATCGAGTCCGTCAAAGGCAAGCTCGCACCGCTCGCCGCCCCTGTGGAATCGGTCGTCGCACAGGCCGCGCTGGCATCGCCCGCGTCGCCTCAGCGCCGCCGCGCAGTGAAGTCGCTGGCAGTGCTGCTCTTCGCCGGTGGCGGCACATGGGGCGTTCTGCATTCGTCACCGTGGCGGCACTGGTCGGCCGACGTGCAAACCGCCGTGGGCGAGCGTCGCAAGCTGCAACTGGATGACGGCACGCAACTCGTGCTCAACACCGATAGCGCCATCGACATCGTCTATCGCGACGACGAACGTCGCGTCAGGCTGATCGGCGGCGAAGTGCTGATCACGACCGCGCCGGACAACCATGTGCCGCCCCGCCCGTTCCTCGTCGAAACCTCGCAGGGCACGGCGCGCGCGCTCGGTACGCGTTACACCGTGCGTCAGTTCGACGACGGCACGCATGTCAGCGTATTCAAGGGCGCAGTGGAGATTCGCCCGCGCGCGGCGCCCGAAAAGGCGCTGATCGTGCAGGCCGGACACCACGCGCGCTACACGACGGACAGCCTCTCCGAAGCCACGGAAACGCCCACGGACGACGCGACGTGGGCCGAAGGCTTCATCGTCGCGCGCAGCATGCGGCTCGTTGATTTCGTGGCCGATCTGGCGCGTTACAGCAACGCCTCGCTCTCGTGCGACGCCAGCGTGGCCAATTTGCGCGTGTCGGGCACGTTTCCGCTCGACGATGTCGGCAAGGTGCTCGACACCCTCGGCACCACGCTCGCGGTGCGCACCGAAGCGGTCACGCGCTTCTGGGGCACCCGGGAGATCCGGCTCGTTCCGGCCTGAAGCAAGGATCGGACGACCGGATCCAGCCGCACCAAGCCGCACTCGAGCCTCACCCGAGCCTCACCCGAGCCTCATTAAGGCGGCTCAACAATTTTTTTGAAAAAAGGTGATCCGTTTCTGTTTTTCGCGGGTCATGGAAGTCGAGCACCACCGCTCTACTTCCACACGAAAGGTCAGATCATGGGTCACGTCCGTGGGCAGCAACAGCGCCCCAGCCAACCAAATTGGGTCCATCGCCGCACGCGGCTGGCCAGCGCTTTGGGCCGCATCGCCCTTGGCGCAGCCGTTGCCGCACCCACGGGCGCGGTCCTCGCAGTCGTCCTCACGCCGCTCGCAGCACAGGCGCAGAACGTGGCCGCACCGGGCGCGCGCGCGTTCGACATTCCCGCAGGCTCGCTCGAAGACGCACTGAGCCGCTTCGGTCGCGACGCGGGCATCATGCTGTCCTTCAAACCCGAAGTCACGGCCGGACGTCACAGCAACGGCCTCAAAGGCACCTACACGCCGCGTAACGGCCTAGACGCGCTCGTCGCAGGCACGGGCGTGGAAGTCGTGCCGCAATCGAACGGCAGCTTTCTGATTGCCCCGGCAAGTGGCGCAGCAAGCATGGACGGCGCAGTCGCCCTGCCGACGACCCACGTCACCGCCACGTACGACAACGGTCTGCAACCGGCCTACGCGGGCGGCCAGATCGCGCGCGGCGGCAGCCTCGGCATGCTCGGCTCGGCCGACGCCATGGACGTGCCGTTCAGCACGATGAACTACACCGAGCAGATGGTGCGCGACCAGCAGGCGCGCACGCTCGCCGACGTCGTCATCAACGAATCGTCGGTGCGCATGCTGACTTCCAGCGGCGGCTTCGGCGAGGACTTCCAGATTCGCGGCTACACCGTCTCCAGCAGCGACGTCGGTCTGAACGGCCTGTACGGCATGGCATCGGCAAGCCGGGTACCTGCGGCCATCGTCGAGCGCATCGAAGTCCTCAAGGGACCGGGCACGCTGATGAACGGCATCGGCCCGAGCGGCAGTATCGGTGGCGCAATCAACGTGGTGACCAAGCGTGCGACGAGCGAGCCGATCACGCGTCTGACGACGACCTTCCAGAGCAAATCGCAACTCGGGGTCGAAGCCGACGTGGGCCGTCGCTTCGGCGAAAACCAGGAATGGGGCGTGCGTCTGAACGGCGTGTTCCGCGACGGCAACACCACGCTCGACAACGGCAAGCAGAACATCGGCTTCGGCTCGGTCGGCCTCGACTACACCACACAACGACTGCGCTGGACGCTCGACGCCTACACGCAGCACGAAGGCGACGACAACTTCCGTCCGCAGATCGGCTTCCAATCGTCCGTCAAGAAGATCCCGGACGCCCCCTCGGGCTATCGCAACTTCTACCCCGGCAGCGAACTGCATCTGCACGATTCGGCCGTGACCACACGCCTCGAATACGACGTGCTGCGCAATGTGACGGTGTGGGGCGCCGTGGGCTATCACTACGCCACGGCCTACCAGACGTTCCCGAGCGGCCCCGCAGACGCGCTCGGCAACTTCACCGTCATGAATTCGTATTACGACTCGTACACACGCTCGCGCACGGGCGAAGTGGGCGCACGCGTGAACTTCAGGACGTTCGACGTCGGCCACACCCTGACGGTGCAGGCCTCGCGTCTGGAGCAGGACTCGGGCAACGCCTATGTGCCGGGCTCGACGTCGGTCGCGTCGAACATCTACAACCCTTCGCCACTGCCTGGCATCGGCGCGGCGCGCACCGAGGCAAAGAAGGCATCCGAATCGGCGCTGACCAGCATCGCCGTGACCGACACCCTGTCGTTCCTGAACGATCGCGTGCTGCTCACCGGCGGTCTGCGTCACCAGCGCGTCGCGCTCGACAATTTCAGCACCGTCACCGGCGCACTCACCGGAACGTACGACCAGAGCGCCGTCTCGCCGCTCGCGGGCATCGTCGTCAAGCCGCTCCAGAACGTGTCGGTGTATGCGAACTTCACGTCGGGGCTGTCGCGTGGCGGCACCGCGCCGGTGGGCACCGTCAACGCCGGACAGGTGTTCCCGCCGTACAAGTCGAAGCAGTACGAAGCCGGTGTGAAGACCGATTGGGGTCCGGTGACGACGACGGTGTCGGTATTCCAGGTCGAGCGCCCGAATGCGATTACCGATCCGTCGACCAATCTCTACAGCTTCGACGGCGAACAGCGTAATCGCGGCATCGAATTGTCCGCCTACGGCGAAGTCGTCAAGGGTCTGCGCCTGATGGCCAGCGCCACGTTCTACGACGCCAAGCTCACCAAGACCGCCGGTGGCACCAACGACGGCAACGATGCGAACGGCGTGCCCAAGCGCGCGTTCAACCTCGGTGTCGACTGGGATACGCCGTGGGTGCCGGGCCTCTCGCTCAATGGCCGCATCATCAACACCTCGCGCATGTACTTCACCGCCGCCAACACGCTCGAATTGCCTGCGTGGACGCGTTACGACATCGGCGCGCGCTATCGCACGCGCGTCGCGGGCAAGTCGGTCGTACTGCGCGCCAACATCGAGAACCTGTTCAACTCGAACTACTGGCTCATGAGCGGTACCTACGCCACCGTGGCGGCACCGCGCACGTTCCTGCTCTCCGCGCAGATCGACTTTTGAAGACGAACGAGATGCCGCTGAGCCTCCCCTCATTCCTTCCGTTCTGCCACCTCTCCAAGGAGACCGCAATGAAGACGACTGCCATCCACCGTTTAAACCGACTGCCCCAATTGGCCAGGCTCACCGCCGGTGCCCTCATCGCTTTCGCCGGGGCCGCGCAGGCACACCAGATCTGGATCGAACAGCCCGCCGGTCAGAACGCCGTGATCCGCTTCGGCGAATTCGGCGAGAACCTGCGTGAAGCGTCGCCGGGTCTGCTCGACAAGTTCGTCGCGCCCACCGGCACGCTGAGCTCGGCGCAGGGCGAGAAGACGGCCGCCGCCACCAAGACGGCCAACGGCTTCGCACTCCCGTTCAAGGCGAGCGCCGGTGAATCGCTGATCGCCGAAGAAGCGAAATACCCGCTCTTCACGTCCAGGCGCGACGGCCAGGAAGTCACGAACTGGTACCGCCCGGCGGCGCGTCTGGCGACCGACTTCTCGAAGCAGAAACCGCAACTGACGCTCGACCTCGTGCCCGCAGGCAAGCAGGGCGAGTTCCAGTTGTTCTTCCAGGGCAAGCCGCTGCCCAAGGCGAAGGTTTCGCTCGTCACGCAATCGGGCTGGGCCAAGGAGGCGCATACCAACGAACAGGGGCTTGTCACCTTCGACATGCCGTGGAAGGGGGTGTACGTTGCCGAAGTCAGTCACAAGGACATGACGCCGGGTGAGCGCCCGGGCGCCAAGGGCGGCGAGCGCTATCAGGGTGTGAGCTACGTGACGACGACGACCGTCATGCAAGCCGAGGGCATCGAACCGCTCCCGGCGGGCCCCGCCGCCACACCCAACAAGTAAGCGACACGCATCATGGCTCAGCCTCGTCGCGCCCTGTCCGGCAAGCTCGGCAACGCTGGGCTTTGCGAACGCATCGTCAACATCGGGGCACTGCTCTCGCGCATCGTGGCGGCCGTCGGCGGCGGTTACGCCGTGGCCGCGCTCGCGAGCGTTGCCGTACTCGCGCTGCCGATGAGCAAGACGCAGGCGGTCATCACCGGTGAGTTGGCGAGCTTCGCCATCTATGCCGGTGCAGTCGTCTGGGTGTTCGCCGTGCGCAGTGCGTGGCGCGCCTGGGCCGGTCTGCTGATCGTTGCCGCCCCGCTTGCCCTGGTGACGTGGGCGGTGGCGTCTGGCCACATGGCGAGCCTTGCCACGGGAGGTACGGCATGACGTCCACGCCCGCGCCAAAAACGAAACCTCAGGCACGAAGCATCCGCCAGACGATGTCGGACCTGCATACGTGGTCCGGCCTGCTCGTCGGCTGGCTGCTGTACGCCATGTTTCTCACGGGCACCGTGAGTTACTTCAAGGACGAACTGTCGCAATGGATGCGCCCCGAGGTGCCGCACCGGCAGTCGTTGCCCGATCCCGCCGTAGTCGCTCAGCACGTCGGCGACCAACTCGTGACGCTCGCTGCGGGCAGCCCTCAGTGGAGCATCTATCTGCCGACCGAGCGCAATCCGGTCGCGGGCGTCTTCTGGCGCAATCCGCCTGCGCCCAAAGGCGCACTCAAAGCCGATGCAAGCACCCCACGTCGCACCTTCGAAGAAGCGACGTTCGACTCGTCGACCGGCCGCACGCTGCAAGCGCGCGAGACGCTCGGCGGCGATTTCTTCTACCGGTTTCACTTTCAGTTTCACCCGCTGCCCGTCCTGTGGGGACGCTGGCTCGCGGGTTTCTGCGCGATGTTCATGCTCGTGGCAATCGTCAGCGGCGTGATCACGCACAAGAAAATCTTCATCGACTTCTTCACCTTCCGATGGGGCAAGGGGCAGCGCTCGTGGCTCGATGCGCATAACGCGCTGTCGGTCTTCGGCCTGCCCTTCCATCTGATGATCACCTACACGGGCCTCGTCACGCTCATGGCGATGTACATGCCGTGGGGCGCGCAAACGGCGCTCAAGACGCCAATGGACCGCGCGCAACTCAGCGCGCAGCTAAGCGCCTTCCCGCCGCCGGGTAAAGCGACCGGCGAAAAAGTACCGCTGGCGCCGATTGCCCCGATGGTGCGCGAGGCGCAGGCGCGCTGGGGCGCGAGCGACGTCGGCCGCGTGAGCGTCACCCATGCGGGCGACGCCGCCGCGCGCGTGGCCGTCACACGCGGCGAAAGCACGCGTGTCTCGATGAGCCCGCAGTACCTGCTGTTCGACGGCACGACCGGCAAGTTGATCGACGTTCACGACGGCGTCGGCCCGGCGGCCGAAACGCGTGGCGTGATGTACGCCCTGCACCTCGGGCGCTTCAGCGATCTGCATCTGCGCTGGCTGTACTTCCTCGTGAGTCTCGGCGGCACGGCGATGGTCGGCTCGGGGTTGGTGATGTGGACCGTCAAGCGTCGCACCAAGCTGCCCGATCCGACGCGTCCCCATTTCGGCTTTCACGTGGTCGAGCGTCTGAACATCGCAGCGATTGGAGGGCTCTCTATTGCCATGACGGCCTTCCTCTGGGGCAACCGCCTGATTCCGGCGGATGCGCTCAGGCGCAGCGTCACCGAAGTCGACGTGTTCTATTGGGCATGGGCGGCGACGCTGTTGTACGCGCTGGTGCGCCCTGCCAAACGTGCGTGGGTGGAATTGCTGTGGTTCGGCGCTGCTGTACTCGCGCTGCTACCGGTGCTTAACGCTGTCACGACGTCGCGCGGTCTCTGGCATAGCCTGACGACCGGCGACTGGGTGTACGCAGGCGTGGATCTGATGCTCTGGGCCTTCGCAGCGCTGCATGCGTGGCTCGCGATTCGCACCGCGCGTCACAAGCCGAAGGCGAAGCCCGCACGCGTCATGGCACCGGTCCGCACGACGGCCAGCGCGCCGATCAATGCGCCGATCAATGCGTCGTTGAACGAGGACCGCGCATGAGTCATTTCGTCACTTTCGCGCTCTGCCTTGCGGGCTTTGCGGCACTGGCGATGTCGACGCAGCGTCAGCAGGAAGCGCGCTTCAAGACCGTTTCACCGGTGCGCACGCGCAATGGCCGGATCGTCGGATGGACGGCGCTGGCCGTGGCGCTGGGCGCAACGGTCATGCATCGGGGATGGGGATTCGGACTGGTGAACTACAGTGGACAGACCAGCATGGCCGCCGGTCTGGTGTATCTGACGCTCATTCTGGCGGAGCGCCGCCGCCAGTCTCGCTGAGAGACTGGCCGACGGATATCGGAGAATCGTCAAGGAACCGTCAGACGACGATTACTCGTTCTCTTCGAAGTAGTGTCCGAACTTGACCTGCTTGGTGCGGATATAGCGTTCGTTCTCTTCGCGCACCGGAATGTCGAGCGCCACACGCTCGCTCACCGGGATGCCGTGCTTGATGAGCGTGTCGAACTTCTTCGGATTGTTGCTCATGAGCCGCACCGAACCCACACCGAGAATACGCAGGATGGCAGCGGCGGAATCGTATTCGCGAGCGTCGTCGGGCAGGCCGAGATCGAGGTTGGCTTCGACCGTGTCGCGCCCCTGCTCTTGCAGCAGGTACGCACGAATCTTGTTGCTCAGCCCAATGCCGCGCCCTTCATGGCCGCGCAGATACAGCATTACGCCGCGCCCTTCTTCGGCAATCTTGCGCATACCGGCGTCCAGTTGCTCGCCGCAATCGCAGCGATAGGAGCCGAAAACGTCCCCCGTCAGACATTCCGAGTGCAGACGCACCAGCGGCGGCAGCGCGCCCCCCTCGCCCGACACGTCGCCCATCACCAGCGCGAGATGCTCGTTGGCGCTGTCTTTGACGCGAAACGCGTGGGAAGTGAAGGTGCCGTAGCGAGTGGGCAGCGTTGCCGTAGCGACAAGCTCGACGCATTCGCCAGCGTCGCAATTGAGCGTGGCAGGGGCAGTACCAGGGGACTTCATGTTGACGTTCGAACGGGCTGAAATTGGAGTTGCGTGCCACCGGACAATGATGGCGTGTGCTCGGAGTGTACCGCCATTTCCGAATTTCAGCCGACAGCCCCGTGCAACACACTGTTGCACGGGGCTGCTCAATCGACGGGCACGGCGATCAGTAATCGGCCCGTAGCGTGAGCGTGACGTTACGACGCTCGCCGTAAATGCCATAGAAAGTCGACGGCACGCGCGCATAGTAGTCACGATTGAACACGTTGTTCACGTTCAACTGCGCTTCCAGATGGCGGTTCACGCGGTAAGCGAGCATCGCGTCCCAGACCGCGTAGCCGCCCTGCGCTGCGCCCACGGTACGGTAGGTCGAACTCTGGATACGCACGCCGCCGCCAACGCGCAAGCCATTGAGCACACCACCGAGTGGACCGTCAGAGAAGCGATAGGTCGTGTACAACTTGAACAGATGCTGCGGCTCCTCGCCGTCGAGCGCCTGACCGACCTGGCTCGGGTCACTGTTGTAGCGCGTGTTGAGCAGCGTGTAGCCTGCGTAGACGTTCCAGTCACGCGTGACCTGGCCCGTGACTTCCGCCTCCCAGCCCTGACTCTGTGCGGAGGCTGCCGCCACGGAGCCGATGGCATGGAGCGGGTCCGCCACGCCACGGTTGGTATCCGTCATGCGAAATGCCGCCACCGTCGCGTTCAGGCGCCCATCGAGGAAGGATCCCTTCACGCCGACTTCATATTGCTGTCCCTCGCGCGGGGGCAACCCCTGACCATCGAACGTCGTCGCGGTCTGCGGGGCGAAGATCTTCGAGTAGTTGAAGTACGCGTTGATCTGCGGCGTAAGCGCGAGCACGATGCCGCCATACGGAATGAACTTGTGGTTCGCGCGTGCCGTCGTCTCCCACGGTCCTTCGGTCGGCAACAGATTCTGGCTTTGCTGCTGGAACCAGGCTTCGCGCCCGCCCAGCACCACAGTCAGCGGATCCAGCACGCGCACGCGCGCCTGTCCGTACACGCCAAACTGCTGCGCCTGAAGCTTGTTGCCCGAATCGAACGGGATCGTCGGTTCGACCGAAGGCGGCGAGAAGATGCTGAAGTTGCCGAGGTTTTCGCCGCCAGACAAGCTACGCTGCTGCGTCATCTGGTAGTTCATCCCGACCAGCCACTCGTGCTTGCGACCAAACGCCTGCACCGGTCCGGACAGGTGAGAATCGATGCCCAGCAGATTGTTTTCACCACGCTGCGACTGGCCGAAATAGCGCGCCGTCAACGTCGAAGCGTTGATCCCCGGGCCGAGATATGCGTACTTGCTGTTGGGGAGCACGTGACGATAGTTGATCGTCGTCGTCGAGACGATGTCGTTATCGAAGCGGTGCTCCAGCCTGCCGTTGACCTCCTGCATCGATGTCCAGGCATAGTTCCAGTCCGGCGAGAAATTCGAGTTGTTCGGCGCGTTCAGGAACGAGCGATTCGTCAGCAGCGACTGACCGTAATCGAACCCGTGCAGCGGGTTGACCTGATAAGACCCGGATAGCGACAGCAACGTACGCGGCGTGAGATCGAATTCCAACGCGCCATAGGCGAGGAAATTGCTCTCGCTGGTACGGGTGACCGACTTGTTACCGGTATCGCCCGTCAGCACAGCACGTCCGCGAATGGTGCCGGACTCGTTAAGCGGCCCGGTGACATCGATCATCTGACGGTAGTTTGCCCACGATCCGATGGTGGTCTCGCTGCGTACGGCGAAGGTGTCGCCCGGGCGCTTGCGCACCAGATTGACGGTGCCGCCCGGTTCGCCCGTGCCGTCCAGCAGCCCTGCCGGACCGCGGAAAACCTCCACCCGGTCGTACATCGACAGGTCGAATTGCGGCTGGTACTGGATGCCGCTCAGAATCGACACGCCGTCGAACTCCACGCCGACGCTGTAGCCGCGTGAATTGAAGTAGTAGGTTCCGTCACCATAGTTCACGGCCGTAATGCCCGTGGTGAACTGCAAAGCGTCCGCGACCGATGTCATCGCCTGATCGTCCATGCGTGCACGCGTCACGACCGACACGGAATTCGGCACGTCCTTGATGGCTTGCGGCGTCTTGCCGAGGGTCGTGATCGACGCACCATAGGACGTCGAGCCTTCCGTCTGCGCATCGCGTTGCGCCGTCACGTTGGCGGCGGGCAATGCGACACCGGCGCCTGCCGCCGGTGTCGCGCTTTGCGCATGCGCGGTGGCCACGCCCACCATGAGCATCGCAAATGCGAGGGGCGTGAGCCTATGGCGCGACTGCCCTGCCCTCATGCCGTACAGAGTGCGGCCCCGTGCCGCGCGGCGAGGTTTCTGGTTCTGAATCGTTTGCATCGTTGACAACACTTCCCCTTGTTGCCGGGCTTCACCGGCGATCAAAAATTGGCGTACGGGTGTTTCGTGCGGAAGATCGTGTCGCGCCCGCCTTCGTCCAATTCCCGCTACACTGGCGGAAATATCGCAAATGAGACTCATTACTAAATTTGCGTATGATCCGGCACAACACATTGATAGCTATGGAGAATATCGGGTTCGAAAAAGGTAAGGACGACAATAAATGTCGATTTTTTGACAATCTCCATCCAATTAGCGACATCGTGACGCGAGACCCGCATTCCCCCATGAGTGACTTCCTTCGCAAACGGTTTCCCCATGCCGTGCGTCCCTTGCCGCGCGATGTCTTTGCGCAGGTCACGCCCTTTCGTCATGGCGAACGGCTGATCTGGCATCGTCATCGACACGGTCAGTTGGTATTCCCGGTGCGCGGCATCGTGCGCGTGCTCACGCCGTCCGCCATCTGGACGTTGCCGCCCTCGCGTGCGCTCTGGCTGCCGTCGGACATCGAGCACGAACTGCATGCCGTGGGCGACGGACAGATGGGCAACCTCTACATGGAGCCGCGCGCGTTCCCGTGGGACTGGACCAGCCCGACGGTCATCCTCGTCACGCCGCTCATTCGCGAACTGGCGGTGACCGTGAGCCGCGACGGCGACACCTACGGCCCCACGAGCCGCGCGGCGCTCTCGGTGCCACCCCTGATGGGTCTGCTGCACGACGCTGCCCCCGTGCCCGAACGGGGCGTGCCAGTGCCGGGGGACGCGCGCTTACAGGCGATCTGCGAGCATCTGATGAACGAGCCTGCCAGCAAGCTGACGCTCGACTTCTGGGGGGAACAGTTCGGGGTCAGCGCACGCACGCTCGCGCGTCAGTTCCGGACGGAGACGGGCATGACGTTCGTGACGTGGCGCCAGCATCTGCGCGTGTCCGAAGCGATCTCGACGCTGGCGCAGGGCGCGTCGGTGGCGACGACGGCGGACGCCTTCGGCTATGCCAGCCCAAGCGCCTTCATCGCCATGTTCAAACAGGTCACGGGACGCTCCCCGCAACGCTATCTCGCCGACGCCTGAGTCGAACGCGGGCGTCTGCCTTGATCGCACTCAGTGCGCGACGTCAGCGCGCATAACTCACCGGCATCCCGCCATCTGGATTCGGCAGGACGCCCATCGGCACGCCATAGATCGTCTGCAACGTATCGGGCGACATCAGTTCCGCCGGCGTGCCACGCGCAATCGGCTTGCCTTGCTTGAGCGCGAGCAGTGTGTCGCAAAAGCGCGCGGCCATGTTGACGTCGTGCAGCACGATCACGACGCCAAGGCCATGCGCGTCGGCCAGTTCGCGCACGAGTTTGAGGACGTCCAGTTGATGCGCCACGTCGAGCGCCGAGGTCGGTTCATCCAGCAGCAGACACTGCGCCTGTTGCGCCACGAGCATGGCCAGCCACACGCGCTGACGCTCCCCGCCCGAGAGCGATTCCACGAGACGGTCGGCAAAGCCGAGCACGTCGGTCTGCACCATCGCGTTTTGCACGGCCGCGTGGTCATGGACGTCGAAGCGTCCGAGCGCGCCGTGCCACGGGTAACGACCGAGCGCGACCAGTTCGGACACCGTCATCCCGGCAGCGGCGGGCGGCTGCTGCGGCAGATACGCCACACGCCGCGCAAACTCGCGTGCGCCCCACGACGCCAGCCCCCGTCCCTCAAACGCGATGTTGCCGCTCATCGGCTGAAGCTGGCGCGCGAGCAACTTGATCAGGCTCGACTTGCCCGAGCCGTTGTGGCCGATCAGTCCGTGCACCTGTCCGGCCGCGAGTTCCAGCGTCAGTGGCGCAAGCAGCGTGCGCCCTTCTACCGCGAACGAAACGTCTTGCAAAGCGAACATCGGGATATCAGTCATGAGCATTCGGTGAATCTGGTTCGGCAGGTTCGTTGGGCGCCTCGACGTCGGCTTGCGGCTCACGTGATTGGCGCAGTTGACCGTAGTCGAGACGAATCAGACGGTCCGCCAGATCGAAATAGCGGTCGTCGTGGGTAATGACCAGCACGCTCTTGCCGCGCGCTTTGAGCGCGGGCAGCATCTGGCGGTAGAAAACGTCCTTGAACAGAGGGTCCTGATCCGCCGCCCATTCATCGAAGACATAGAACGGCCGGTCTTCCAGATACGCCACCAGCAACGCGAGACGCTTGCGCTGTCCCTGCGAGAGATCGAGCGTGGAGAAGCGTCCGTCCGCAATCGTCACCTTGTGATCGAGTTGCAGCGACTTGAGCAGCGTTTTCGCCTGCGCGTCTAGCCCTTCCGGCGGCAGCCCGAGCAGATGTTCGAACAGGAAAAAGTCGCTGAACACCACGGAGAACAGTTGACGGTAGTGGTCACGCTCGGCGTCGCCCACGGGCACGCCGTCGACCACGATACGCCCCTGCTCCGGCGCATACAGGCCGACGATCAGCTTGGCCAGCGTGGTTTTGCCGCTCCCGTTGCCGCCGACCAGATAGATGAGTTCGCCGGGACGGAACGTGAGCGTCACCGGCCCCAGCGTGAACACTTCGTTTTCCTGCTCGCGGAAGTAGCGATGCGTGACGCCTTCGAGCACGATTTCGTGGAACGCAGGTAACGCCTGCCTGCCCGGCGCGGGTAGCAGTTCGCGCGGCAGTTCGTTCTCGACTTGCGCGATGCGCTCCAGCGCGACGCGTGCGCTGCCCAGCGACGGCATCGCCGACAGCACGCCCTCGATCGGCATGATCATGTACAGGAACACGAGCGCGTAACCGGACACCACTTGCGGCGGCAGGTCGACGTGACGCAGCACCACGAACAGCGTGAGGCCAATGAAGGCGAACAGAATGAAGCTGCCCCAACTGGCCGCCGCCGCATACAGCACGTAACCGCGCGTGCGCTGCACACGCACCGCCTCGACATTGCTCGCGAGACGGTCTTCGATGAAGGCATCGCGACGCGCACGGTGCAGCTTGAGCTCCTTCGCACCGTCGAACAACGCGCGGAAGTCCTTCACCAGCGATTCCTCACGTTTGCGCGAGCTGCGCAGATGCAGCAGCGCGCGCTGGTTGGCGAAGCGAAATCCCGCCGCACCGATGAAGATCGTCACCACGGCGAACAGCAGAATCTGCCACGACAGATAGCCGAGATACACGAGACATCCGGCGATCACGGCGCCCTGCATCGCCAGCACCGGCAGGTTCACGAACAGCACGACGATGGTGTCGAGGTCCTGTGTGAGGACGGCAATCGCGCGGGCAATGCCGTGCTTCTCGAGACTCGCATAGGGGGCGGCACCGATGCGGCGCACGACCTGCATGCGCAACGTCGCCTTCGCGCGCTGACCTAGCGACATGAAGAGCGTTTGCGACAGCGCGCGCGTGACCAGCACGATCACGCCAAGGCCGAGAAATTGCAGGCCGAGCCCGCCCAGATGTTCGCGCTGGGCCGTCAACGCGCGATTGATCAGCGCGACGAGACCCGCGTTGCCGAAACCGCTGATCAGACTACCGGCGAATGCAATGGCCAACGGCCATCGGGACGCACGAACCAATTGCCAGAACAAGGACATAAGAGATCTCTGTTTTTATGGGGATGTCGGGAATGTCACGCCACCTGCCGACGCAGGTGCCACAGCAGATACGGCGCAGCGATCAGCATCGCGAGCACACCCGCCGGGAGTTGTTGCGGGAAGAGCAGATTGCGTCCGAGCCAGTCGGCGGCGATCATCAGCAACGCCCCGGACACCGCCGACGCGATGGCCTGCGAGCGTCCCTTGCCGAACCCGGCCATGCGTGCCAGATGCGGCGCGAGCAGACCGACGAACGACAGCGGACCGACGACGAGCGTCGCCACGGCGCTGAGCGTCGCGGCCAGGCACCACATCCATAGGCGCGCACGCCGCACGTTCACGCCGACGGCGCTCGCCGTAGCGTCGCCCATCGGCAGCAGATCGAGCCAGCGCGATGCCAGGCACGTCAGCAACAGCCCCACCAACGAAGCGACGACCGTGCCCACGGCAATGCCGGGACCGACGATGTAAGTAAGGCCCAGCATCAGGGAGCGCAGCAGGAAGGCATTCGCCGTGCCACTCGCGCTCCCGATGGCCACCAGCGACTGCGCCATGCCGGAGATCGCCACCCCTGCGAGCAGCATGCGCGTAGGCGAGAAACCGCCCTTGCGCGAGAGCGTGAGCATGACCGCGAGACTGAGCGCAGCGCCTGCGAAGGCGGCAATGAACAGTGCCGACGCCGACGGACCGACCACCGCGAACGTCACGATCAGCACCCCCAGCATGGCGCCGCCGCTCACGCCCAGCAGTTCCGGGCTGGCCATCGGGTTGCCGCTGATCCGTTGCAACAGCGTGCCCGCCAGCGCTAGTGCGACTCCGGCTGCGGCCGACGCCAGCATGCGCGGCAGCCGCCACGGCGAAAGCGATACCCATGACGCGTGCGTCGCCCATTCCCAGCCGTCGAACGAACGCCCGAGATGCTGCGTTGCCCAAACGAGCGCGCCCCCCAACACGAGTGCCAACACGAGCCATCGGAACGGTCGACGCACGCGTGCGGGCGGCGCAGCATCCGCGCTCGCCACTTCCCCGGCTCGCGTGCGGCGCAGCAGCCATAGCAACAGCGGTCCGCCAAACAACGCAGCAGCGGCGCCTGTGGGCAACGACGCGCCGTCGAACAGTGGCAACCACTGCACAAGTTGGTCGGTCAGCATCAGCATGAGCGCGCCGACGAACGGTGCCCAGATCACCTGATCGCGCAGACGTCGCGCGCCGGCAAGCCGCACCAGTTGCGGTCCGGCCAGACCGACGAAACCGATGATGCCGACGACGCTGATGATGCATGCCGAGAGCGCCACGGCCACCCCCAGTCCAGCGGCGCGAATCCATGCAACGCGCGCGCCGAGCTGGGTCATGCTGCGGTCGTCGAGCGTGAACAGCGTGAGCGGTCTGAGCAGCAGCGCCGCCGCAACGACGGCCACGATCACGCGGGGCAACAGCCATGCGAAGTCGTGCCAGCCGTTTTGCACCAGCGACCCGGCGCCCCATGCGAAGACACCGACGAGCGCGCGTTCGTGCGTCATCGACACCATGATCGACAGCCCGCTGCAATACAGGTTGACGATCATGCCCGCGAGAATCACAGGGATAGGGGCGAAGCGGCTGCGCCACGTCAGTGCCATCACCACGGCGATGGCCGCCGCCGAGCCGAACAACGCGACGCCCGAGCGCCACGCGAAGGCCACGGCAGGCAACCAGATCGTCGCCGCCGACAGCGCAAGCGACGCGCCCGATGCCACACCAAGCGTCAACGGCTCGGCGAGCGGATTGCGCAGGACCTGCTGAAACATCACGCCCGCGAGCGCAAGCCCGGCACCGGCCAGCACCGACATCGCCAGTCGCGGCAGCCACGCGTAGCTCACGAGCAGGCCCGACATCGCGGCAGCCGAAGCCGACGCATTTGGGTCCAGCGTCGGATATATGACGGCGTGCCAAACGGCGGCGAGGAACGTGCCGCTGTCGACGCCCGCCGGGCGCAGCGACAGCAACGTGACGAGCGCGAGCCCCATCGCGGGCACGCCGACGATCGTCGCCAGAAGCCAGAGATGACGCATCTCAGGGCTTGTCGCGGCCCCATGCGGCTTATCGGCCGTCATCGGTTGAAGCGGATGCCCCGTGCTCATGCCGCTGCTCCCAACAGGGCGACGCTCAACGCGTCGGCCAGCTTCACCGCCGTGGGCGTGCCGCCCGTCGGCAACATGATCGGCAACTGACCGACGCGCGCCCCGCGCACGAACGGCAGCGCCTGCCACAGCGGGCTCTGCCCGAGCATGCCCAACAATCCGGGACGCGCACCGATCAGCATCGCGCGCGCCGAGGCATCCGCGCCGAGCTGCGTGTAGTCGATCTGCGCCATCCCCTCCGTATCGCTCGGGCGTCGCCACGCGTTGGTCAGCCCCACGGCGGCCAGCGTCCCGCCGAACACACTTTCACGGCCGAAGACGTTCGTCAGACGCGTGTCGATGGGGCTCATCAGATACAGCGGGCGTTGTGTGACGCCGTGCTTCGTCAAGCGCTCGCGAACCTCTCCCAGATGCGCGTCGGTTGCAGCCAGCAACTGCGACGTTTGCGTCGGACGCCCCAGCGCATCGCCCAATGCCCGCGCGCGACGCTGTGCGAGTTGGTACCCGTCCTCATGCGGATGGGGCCGCGGAGCGACGAATAGCGGCGCAATGCGCGCAAGCGAATCGGCGAGCGCCGCGTGCGCGGGGGTGATAACGATCAGGTCGGGACGCAGCGCCTGCACTACTTCGAAATTCGGTTGAAAGAGGAGACCGACGTCGACGACATCGTTGGGCATGGCGGGCGTGCCCGACAGGAGCCGATACCAGAACGGACGCGCCACGCCCACGGGCGTCACTCCCAGCGCCAGCACCTGCGCTGCCAGCCCCCAGTCGAGCACTACCACGCGCGGCGTGCGGCCCGAGGCGATGGAAGAAGCCGCAGATGAAGCCTCGGCGGGCGACGCGAGTACGGCCCCCGCCCCCATGAACGGCGCCAGCGCACCAACGCCAAACGCCGCCAGAAGGCGGCGTCGTGCAGCAAACGATTGTCGTTGCATCACCATTGATATCGGGCCGTCCCCAGAACGGTTCGCGTCGAGCCCCAGTAGCACACCGATGACGTTGTGCAGTACGAGAGGTATTCGCGGTCGAAGAGATTGCTGACGTTCACGGCAAAGCGCCATTGCTGCCAGTCGTAGTGCACGGCGGCGTCGACCAGTGTGCGGCTCGGCACTTCGAACGTGTTGGCGGCGTCGCTGGCCGACGAACTGATGTAACGCACGCCCGCGCCGAACCCCAGATTGCGCAACGCCCCCTCGTGCAGCGTGTAATCGGCCCAGAGCGCGACGCTGTTACGCGGCGTGATCTGCGGGCGCTTGTCCTGCGCCGTTGTGCTTTGCAGGTTGACCTGATTGATGTACGTGTACGACGCGATCACCTTCAGATCGCGGGTGACGTTGGCGCGCGCTTCGGCTTCGAATCCGCGCGAGCGGATTTCGCCCGTCTGCGTCGGGAAGGTCGGGTGCGCAGGATCGACCACGCTCACGTTTTCCTGACGCAGGTCGAAGGCCGAGAGGCGCAGCGATGCGTCGTAGTTTTTCGGCTGGTAGCGCACGCCGACTTCGTACTGCTTGCCTTGGGTCGGCGAAAGCGCGTCGCCTGCGAAGTTCGTCCCCAGCACCGGCGCAAAGGACTTCGCATAGCTCACGTACGGCGCGACGCCGTTGTCGAAGACGTAGGACAGTCCCGTACGCCAGGTGAACGCACTGTTGTCTGCTGAGCGCTGCACGCCGTTCGTGGTCGAGCGCGTCGTCGCCCAGTCTTCTCGCACGCCGAGCGTAAGGACCCAGCGGTGGTACCGCAGTTCGTCCTGCGCATACAGCCCGGCCTGACTCAACGAATAGTCGAGCCGCGTGTTCGGACTCACGCCCGCCAGCGCGCCGTAGTTCGGATTGAACAGATCCAGTTGACCGACGACCGCACCGCCGTAGTTATCGCCCTCGAGCACGCGGCGATAGTCGAAGCCGAAGAGCATCGTGTGTTCGACCGGACCCGTCGCGAACTTCGCTTGTGCGTTCGTATCGATCTGCCACTGGCTCACATGTTCGAAGTCGGCGTTGCCCCACATGGCCACCGTGCGCTGGTCGGCCGCAAACGGGCTGGTGACGGACGTCTGATAGTAGTTCTGGTCAATGTGCAGATAACGCGCGTTCTGCGAAATGCGCCACGTATCGTTCAGTTGCTTCGCGAACTGGTAGCCGAACCAGTATTGCGTGCGCTGCATGCCATCGCGATTCGGGTCGCCGAAGTACTGATCCGGGCCGAGACGGCCGTTCGGATTGACGAACAGCGTGCCGCTGGCGGGCACCGGATTGAACAGCCCGCCCGCCGGGTCGCGCTGATAACCCGCGAGCAAGGTGAGCGACGTGTCGCGATCCGGCTTGAACGTGATCGAAGGCGCAATCGCCAGTCGCTGGTCCTCGATGGCGCTGACCTGCGTCTTGGCATCGCGCGCCAGACCCACGACGCGATAGAGGATCGTGCCGTCCGGCGTCAGGGCGCCACCGAGATCGAAGCCGGTTTGATAGGTGTCGTGATTGCCGATCTGGAGCATCACTTCGCGCACAGGCTGATCCGTCGGCAACTTGCTGCTGTAGTTGACGATGCCACCGGGGTTGCCTTGCCCGTACAGCACGGAGGACGGTCCGAACATCACGTCGATGCGCTCCAGCAGATACGGGTCGACGCGGGCGGTCGCGAAGCGCGGCGACGGGAAGATGCCGAGGCCATCAAGATAGGCGTCGATATCGAAGCCACGGGCGCGAAGCTGGTCGAAGCGCACGTCGGTCCCGTCCTGCGTATAGACGCCGGTCGTGTAGCGCAATGCCTGATCGATCGTGATCGCGCCCTGATCGTCCATTTGTGCACGCGTGACGGTCGAAGTCGCTTGCGGCGCGCTCAGCGTCGATGCGTCGGTCTTGGTGACGGTCGTCATCCGTTTGGCGACATAATCCCGCCCCGGCCCGTTCGGCTGCTCGGCAAGCGCGCTGTCACGCACTTGCGTTGCGGGCAATGTCACTGCGCCCGCCGCATTCGCTGCACCGGCCACACCCCCTGCCCCCGATGCATTCGTTGCACCGGTCGACGACATCTCGCTCGCGTCCACCGCCATCGCAGCGTGCGGCCCGAAAACCGCGGCCGCGAGCACTGCCGCCATGACCGTCATTCGTCGCCCACCGTTCGAATGGGTCGCTTTCCCCGTGTGATTTCGTTTCACTTTACGTCCGCTTTTCGCGTCAGAGCCATCCTGATGGGACGAATTAAAATAAATGAGACGCATTACTATTATCACTTGTATCTTCCACCTGAACCCCGATGGCAGTTGGTAGAATACCGGCGATGCTTTTGCTGTGAATCGCAAAAAATGTTGAGAAAAGGACAATTTTTGTCCTTTTCGCTATGCTTTGGCGTGTCGGGTCTGCCTCACGCGGGGTGACGGGACAAACGACACGTCCTCTGACCGAATGGATCGGTCCGGTTGGGAAGTCGTCATGAAGGAATTGCTGCTGCGTCGCTATCCGGAAACGCGCCGTCATTTACCGCGCGACGTCACGCTTAGCGGCATGGAATGTGAGGATGGTGAGCGCCAGCCGTGGCATCAGCATCAGCACGGTCACGTGGTGATGGCGCTGCGCGGCGTGGTGCGCGTGCTCACGCCTGCGCACACGTGGACACTGCCCGCATCGCGCGCGCTCTGGCTGCCGCCTAATACGCCGCACGAACTGCACGCCGTGGGGCGCATGCAGTTCTGCACGATCAGCGTCGAGCCGGGCACGGTGTCGTGGCTGTGGCCGAACGCGCTCGTGCTGACCGTCGGCCCGCTCCTGCGCGAGCTGGCCGTGGACATGTTGTCCGACGGTCTGCACTACGCCCCCGACAGCCGCACCGCCCTCTGCGTCCCTTTGCTCCTGCGTTTGCTTCGCGAGGCGGCTGCCCCGGGCGAGCATGGCCTGCCGCTGCCCAGTTCCGCGAAGCTGCTGGCCATTTGCGAGCACATGATGATGGCCCCGGCGACCGATTACTCGCTGGAGCGCTGGGGAGAAGAACTGGGGGCGAGCGGCAAGACGCTCGCGCGCCGCTTCAAGGACGAGACGGGGATGACCTTCGGGCGCTGGTGCCAGCATATGCGGGCATCCGAGGCGATCACGCGACTGGCGCTCGGGGCGTCGGTCGGCGACGTGGCGCTCGCGCTCGGCTATCAGAGCCCGAGCGCTTTCATCGTGATGTTCAGGCGGCTGTTCGGCCGAGCGCCGCAACAATATCTGGCCGTGGCCGAACGCTGAGCGGCGTCGGCATCGGCATCGGCATCGGCATCGGTGTCGACATATCGCCCGATCAAGCCACCCCGAGCGGCGTAGCGCGCGAGGCAAACGTATCGCGAATCGACGCGATGGCCGCGATGGTTTCGTCGATATCCTCATCACCGATATGGCGATGCGTCACGAGTCGCAGCATCGACGTGCCGCTCGCGCGCGCCAGAATGCCGTACGCCGCGAGCGCCGCCTCCCATGCCTTCGGGTTCGTCTCGCGTTGCTCGCCGACACGCAGACGCACGATGTTGCTCGTGGACGGCACCGCATCGACCAGTTGCGGATCGATCTGCGCGAGCCCGTCCCACAGACGTTGCGCACGCGCGTTGTCGTCGGCCAGTCGCACAACCATCGTCTCCATCGCCACTTTCCCTGCCGCCGCCATGATGCCCGCCTGACGCAACCCGCCGCCCGTCATGCGACGGAAGGTGCGAGCCTGTTCGATCATGGCGTGTGAGCCGACGAGCATCGCGCCCATCGGTGCCGACAGCCCCTTCGAGAGGCAGAACGTCAGGCTGTCGCAATGCGCGGTGATCTGACCGACGTCCACACCCAGCGCCGCCGCCGCGTTGAACACGCGCGCACCGTCCATATGGACCGGCACGCCCGCACGCGACGCGAGCGCGTGAACATCCGCCAGATATGACAGCGACGGCACGTAGCCGCCGGAGTGGTTATGCGTGGACTCGACCGCGACCATTGCTGTCGGCTGCCCATAACGCGAAAAGCCGGGACGCAACGCCCCGGCCAGCTGATCGAGATCCATCTCGCCGCGCACCGATGCAATGAGCACCGGGTACAGATGTGCGAGCCGCGACATGCCGCCCGCCTCCGACTTCGCCATGTGGGCCTGCGCGTCGAGCACCGCTTCGCCACCGCGTGTGGCGTGGCACAGCGAAGCGATCAGATTGCCCATCGTGCCGGAGACCACGAACATCGCCTCCTCTTTGCCGGTGACGACCGCCGCCACATGTTCCAGCGCGCGCACGGTTGGATCGCCTTCGAGGGTGTCGTCGCCCAGCGACGCGGTTTGCATCGCCTCCCACATCAGTGCGGTGGGCCGGGTGACGGTATCGCTTCGCAGATCGACGAAACGTTCGGTATTGCCTGAGGTCATGCGAACTCCTGACCGTGGGCATGGCTGCCCGCGCGCGCGGTTTCCGACCCGGCGGCGAGCGCCGCCTGCACCGCTTCGGGCGATTCGTACGGAATACCGGCGAGCTTCATGACGAGCTTGATGGCCACGGTGTTGCTGAAAACGTTGATGGCGGTGCGGCCCATGTCGAGGAAGGCATCGACACCGGCAATGATGGCGAGCGCTTCGATGGGCACGCCGATGGTCGTGAGTACCATCGCAATCGCCACCAGACCGCCCGAAGGCACGTTCGCGCTGCCCTTGCTGGCGAGCGTGGTAACGAGCACGATCGAGAGCAGCGTCGGCATGTCGAGCGGCACGTGGTAAGCATCGGCAAGGAAGCCGACGGCCAGCGCGAAGTACATGATCGAGCCGTCGCGATTGAACGCATAACCCAGCGGCAGCACGACCGAGGCGATGGCCTTCGGCACGCCCATCGCGATGAGCTTTTCCATGTGCAGCGGCAGCGTGGCTTCGGACGAGCGCGTGGCGAACGCGAGAATCACCGGCTCTCCGATGGCGCGCGTCGTCGCCCACGGCTTTTCGCCAATCGCCTTGAGCAGGATCCAGAACAGCACCAGCAGCACGCCAAGGCCGAGGTACATCGTGCCGACGAGCTTCACCAGCGCGAGAATCGTGCCGATGCCCTGCGTGGCGAACAGCCACGAGATGATCGCGAAGATCGCCAGCGGCGAGAGCGAGATGATCCAGTCGGTGAGCTTGAACACTGCGCCCATGAGCGCGTCGAGCACGCCGACGAGCGGCTTCGCGCGCTCGCCGATGGACGACAGCGCCAGGCCGAGCAACACGGCAAAGACCAGCACCGGCAGCAGATTGCTGCCACTCATCGCCGCGAAGATATTCGACGGAATCATCTCCAGGAAAAACTTGGTCCAGTCCACCGAGGCGGCAATCGGCTTGGCCGACGCGTGTGCCGCCGCGAGATTCGCACCGAGCCCGGGATGGAAGATCGCGTTCAGGCCGAGTCCGATCACGATCGAGACGAGCGTCGCAATGAAGAAATAGATCAGGCTGATGGCGGAGACGCGGCCGAGCGCGCGCGCGTTGTGCCCCATCTGATAGATGCCGAGCGTGATCGCCGTGAAGACAAGGGGCACGACGATCATCTTTACGGCCTGCACGAAGGCCGTGCCCACAGGCATGAGCTTCGTGGCGAGCGCCGGGGCGACCATGCCGCAGCCGATGCCCAGCGCCAGACCGATCAGCATCTGAATGGGTAACGGAAGGAGGCGCTTCTTCTTGCTGGCAGTGCTTGACGACATGACGACTATCTCCGGAAATTACGTGGCGCTGCGGCTCACCTGGACTGGCACGGAATCACGTGCTGAGCGGCGTTAGCGCTTGCGGCTTTTGCCTGCGGGTGCCGCGGCGGGTGCCCCCGCCGACTGCGCGGCAGGCACCGCGGACGGCGCCGCAGGAGGAACGAGCGCCTGCAAGCGAGCCTGCATGGCGTGCGTGAGGTGGTCCCAGACGTGACGCTGGGCCGCCTCGGGACGCCCGGCGGCGATGGCATCGAAGATCGCGAGGTGTTCGCGAACGGCGGTGCGGGTGCGCTCGGCGTCGTAATGCGGAATGCGTTGCAGCGCCAGACCGTTCTGGGTGCGCAACGCGTGATAGGTCTCGGTGAGCCGGACGTTGTCGGCTGCGGCGAACATCGCTTCGTGGAACTGCCAGCCCACACGTTGGGTGATATCGACGTCGAGTTCGATGCCGTCGGTCCCCTGTGCGTCGAGCGCGCGCAGGCGCACAGCGACTTCTTCGAGTGCGGGCGTCACGCCCTTTTGCGCCGCCAGCCATGCCGCCATGCCTTCGAGGGCCAGACGCACTTCGTGAATTTCGCTCAGATCCCGCACCGACAACTGACGCACGAAGGTGCCGCGCATGGGCACGATCTCCAGCAGGCCGTCGTTGGCGAGCGCGCGAATCGCTTCGCGTACGGGCGTGCGGCTGATGCCGAAACGCTCCGAGAGCGCGCGCTCGGACAGCGCCTCGCCCGCGCGGATTTCGCCGGAAACGATCAGATGGCGAATGGCGCTATACGCCGATTCGCTCAGGGCCGGGGTTCGTTGGGTCTGGTTCATGACTGGTATACCAGCAAAAAACAATTTGCCCGTCAACGACAAAGCTGTGGAATGGGTGGGTTTGCGGGTAAACGATGAGCCGGAGCCGGGCGCTCCGCCTCCCGCCAGGCCGTGGCCTCAGTGATCGAGGAAATGCGTGATCGCGAAGTTGAACATCGTCGGATCCTGAATGAAGGCGAAGTGGCTCACGCCCGGCAGGATCATCAGTTGCGCGCCCGGGATCGTGTGCGCCATGTAGATGTTGTGTTCGAGCTTGATGCCTTCGTCGTGCTCGCCGTCAAGGATCAGTACTTTCGATTTGATCGTGTTCACACCGAACGCCACGATCTTGCCCACACGGTCCGGATAGCGGATGGCGAGGTCGATGCCCTGAATTGCGCCGTCGCTCCAACCGACGACGTGCCCGGTGTTAGGATGCCCCTCTATCCGTCTCGCGTATTCCGTCATGATCGACCTCCACGTACTGCCCTTCTTTCTCGCCACAGTGCTCATCATGGTGGCGATTCCCGGTCCGACAACCATTTACATTTCGACGACGAGTGCTAGTCAGGGCTTTCGCTTCGGCCTCGCGTCCTGCTTCGGCGTGATGCTCGCCACGCTCGTGCACGTGAGCTTCGCTGCGGCCGGTCTCACGGCGCTGCTGCTGGCGTCGCCGTGGCTGTTCAGTGCCATCAAGTTGCTGGGTGCGGGCTACCTGGTGTATCTGGGCGTCAAGGTCATTCGCAGCAAGCCACCGGCGTCGGGGACGACTGCCGCACCGCAATCGCAATCCCGTGCGCTCGGCGAGACGATCAAAAAAGGCTTCCTCGTCAATCTGCTCAATCCGAAGACAGGCCTCTTCATCGCGGCGTTTCTGCCGCAATTCGTCACGCCGTCGCTCGGTCATGTGCCGCTGCAGATCGTCACGCTGGGTCTTTTGCTGGTCCTCGTGGGGGGTGTGAGCGACACGACCTATGCTGCCCTCGCGCGCACCGTCGGCCGCGCGCTCGCCAACCGCAGCAAGAAGCCCGGGATCGGCAAGTACATCGCGGGCCTGCTCTACATGGGGCTGGGCGTCGCGGCGCTGGCGACATCGAACGGCACGTCGAAGTAGACGCATCGAAAGCGAGGTTACAAGGAATGCCGTGCGAGACTACAGCGCGCGGCCATCTGGCCGTCGCGCACAACGAATTTCCGAATTTGTCGCTATCTACGGCATTCCCGCAGACTTTTTCCTAACGGTGTCGCGCTACGCTTTGAGTGCGATGCGCGTCAACGCCTCGAAGACATCTCGCCCCGCACCGTAGGCCGGGTCGAATTGCAGCGCATCGCGCGCGCATTTCGCCGTGATCTCGGGCGCAATGGCCAGCGACGGTCCCATCAAGCTCGTCGCCAGTTGAATCTCGCAGGCGCGGTTCAGCGTCCAGAGATAGGTGAAGGCTTCCGGAATGCTGCCGCCCCACGAGAGCAGACCGTGGTTTCTCAGAATCACCGCTTTCCTGTCACCGATGCTGTTAAGCAAGCGCGGACCTTCGTCGGCATGCACCGTCACGCCTTCGAAATCGTGATACGCCACGCGCTCCTGCAATTGCGCGCTGTAGAAGTTGTCGCTGCGCAGCCCCGCAGCGGAACATGCGACGGCAACGCCCGCCGTGGTGTGCGTGTGCATCACGCAGTGCGCCCCCGGCAATCCCTGATGCAATGCCGCGTGCACGGTGAATCCCGCCGGATTGATCGGGTAATCGCTGCCGCCGAGAATATTGCCCAGGCCATCCACTTTGACGAGATTGAGCGGCGTCACTTCCGAGTAGTGCAGACCGAACGGGTTGATTAGAAACGCCGGAGGTCTGGCGTCCGCCACACGAAGCGTAATGTGGTTGTAGATCAGCTCGGTCCAGCCAAGATAGTCGAAAGCGCGGTAACAGGCGGCCAGTTCGCATCGCGCCGCCCATTCGGCGTCGCTCATGCCGTTCGGTCGCGTCAGCGATGCAAAGGCGGACTGTGAGGAAGGTTCGTTTTTCATGGTTCTGCGTGTCTCCTGATAGCCCTGAGGAGTCTACGCGGCCCCACGGCGCGCTTCGCGATTTCTGCTTAAGCGTTCGTTAATGGCGCTTACGAATGCGCAAATCCGGCGCGTCGCCGCACATCTCGCATCACCGTGTCAGCGCCCGATACCAGTCGTCGACCCAGCGAATGAGGAAGGTGTGGAACCCGGCCGCTGCGGGCGATAGCTCGCGCTCTTTGGCGTGATAGAGACAGATCTGCCGGATCGTTTCCGGTTTGCCTGTGCGCCGCATGACCAGTTCCTGGCTGCGGGCAAAGCCCTGCACATAGTCCGGTGCGAGCGTCACTGCCAGTCCGGCACGCGCCATGCCGAATGCCGTGGTGACGTTCTCGACGATCTCGACGGGAAAAACGCGGCTGCCCTCAGGCTGATCGCTGAGCATGCGCGTGACGCTGTACTCGTGATCGCGTCCGGTGGCGACGATGGCGGTTTCGCGCAACACCTCCCACGGCACGACGTCATATCGCGCGAGTGCGTGTTTGGGCGAACACCAGACTACCCACGGACTGTCGAACAATGGTGTCGCACTCACACGATCGCCCAGCGGCTGATTGGGCCCGAGCGCGATATCGATCTCCCCGTCGGCAACCGAAGACACGAGGTTTTCGACTTCGACATCCGTCGGTCGAATCGCCACCTTCGGATGAAGTTCGCGATACGCCGCAATGGCGTCGGGCAACACGGCTGCACAAAGTACGAGTGGCGCACCAACTCGGATGACGCCCGACGCACGGTCCCGTATGTTTTTTGCAGACCGCTCCGCCGCGTGGAGCTGCGCCATGGCAGCGGTGGCGGCGGGTAGAAAGTCGGCGCCCGCGACAGTCAGCGTGACGCGTCGCGTCGTCCGGTCGAAGAGTCGAAAGCCGACCTCCCGCTCCAAGTCACCGAGCAACTGACTCACGGCTGACGGTGTCAGACACACCCGATCCGCTGCACGCGCAATGCTCCCGCAATCCACGATCGCGAGAAACGTTTCCAGTTGACGTGCATTCAGTCGGCTTAGTGGCATAAGAGAAACAGGTACTCGAAAATTTGGTTCATCGCGCAATAGCGTGGAGGGATTTGACAAGTTTTCGTACTCTTGATGGCAGGAATTTGCCATCAGGAGTGCGTGGAGATGCTGGATCGCAAGCTGCTGGAGTCGCTGGGAGGCTGGCAGGGCTATGCCGTCGAACGCGTGGAGTGGCCCGAGGGCACAGGGCGCACGCTGTCGATCTATTTGAAGCCAACCGCCAAGGTGATGCTGTGCGAGCAGTGCGGCGCACGATGTCGCCAGGTCCATGAGACCACGGTGCGCCGGGTGCGAGATCTGCCGTTATTTGAGTACCGGGTTGTTCTTCATGTTCCACGCCGGCGCTTGTTGTGTGAGCAATGCGGTGGCCCGCGCCTGGAGCGGCTTACTTGGCTGGGTCGCTACCAGCGGGTGACGGATCGGCTTGCGGCGGCCTGCAGCCAATTGCTGCAATCGAGCAACGTGCAGGCGGTGGCGAGGTTCTTCGAGCTGGGTTGGCATACCGTCAAGACGCTGGACAAGGCCCGGCTCCGAGCGTCAGTGCGCGAACCGGATTGGTCCAGGATCGAGTATTTAGCGATGGACGAGTTCGCCCTGCATAAAGGGCATCGGTACGCGACGGTAGTCGTCGATCCGATCAGCAGGCAGGTGCTGTGGATCGGCCCAGGACGCTCACGCGAGACGGCTCGGGCGTTCTTCGAGCAATTGCCGCGTGGGGTCGCCCAACGCATCAAGGCCGTAGCCATCGACATGACTACGGCCTACGAGTTAGAAATCCAGGCCCACTGCCCACGGGCGGAGATCGTCTATGACTTGTTCCATGTCGTGGCCAAGTACGGACGAGAGGTCATTGATCGGGTGCGCGTGGATCAGGCCAACCAACTGCGCCAGGACCGTCCCGCGCGCCGGGTCATCAAATCGAGCCGCTGGCTGTTATTGCGCAACCGCGACAAGCTAGACCGGCAGCAGGCCGTCCGGCTCGACGAATTGCTGCAAGCCAACCAGCCGCTGCTGACGGTCTATGTCCTGAGGGACGAACTCAAGCGGCTCTGGTTCTACCGAAGACCTGCCTGGGCAAAACAAGCCTGGCACCACTGGTGCGAGCAGGCCGAGCAAAGCGGAATAGCCCCCTTGAACACCTTCGCTCAGCGTCTGAAAGGCTATCTGCATGGCATCCTGGCCAGATGCCGACATCGTCTAAACACCAGCATCGTTGAGGGCATTAACAACACTATCAAGGTCATTAAGCGGCGCGCCTACGGCTACCGAGACCAGGAATACTTCTTCCTCAAAATCCGCGCCGCCTTCCCCGGTAATGCTCAATGAACCGAAAATTTACGTCTTCGTAGCGCTCCACTGGCGTACACCGGCACTTGCCGTCTGCGTATATGTTCCCGAAATTCTGCCAGGCCCCACTACGCGCCCTTCCATCTGGACTTGGTTTCCGAGCCAGTTGCTTGCCTGAATCGTGACGGTATCCCCTTCGATGCGGCCGGAATCGATTGTGGCATTGGCGAGTCTGCCGCTGATGGATGCGTCACCGGGATTTGTCTGCGTGATCGTGATCGTGCTCGTACCCGTACCAAAGCTACATGTCTGAACTGAGTTCCAGGTACCGCTTAAATCGATTTTCTGCGACGGTTGGTCAGGCGAGGCGGTTCGCCCCGGATTATCAGCGGGGGTGCCTGCCTGCTTGCATATCTGACACGAGATCGAGGATAGATTGGCTCGCGTAATCGGCTTCTGCCCGAACACCCTGTCTTCGCCGCGATTTCCCTGACTCAGAATTGTGAAATACGGCGTCCCGTCGACGTAGTAATCGACCTTCGAGCAGATGGGGGCGCTGGAGGTCAATTTCAGGTCAGCGCCGTAGCTGCCTTTCGTGGACTCGGTGGGAATAACGCTCACCGACACCGCACATGTGCCGACAATCTGCTGACAGTCACAATTGTTGCCCTGTCCAAAAGCAATGGTCGACACCATCAGAAGACACGCCCCAATCAATCCCCGCATTTGATTTCCCCGATTGTGTTTTCGCCGATTCTACGTCGCAGTAACCGGCTTGCGCATCATCAAGTTGAGGGATCCCAATGCGGTATTTTTATGCACCCGCGCCACAAGGAAGGACGATCGGCCCGCGCGGCCAACTACCCAGCCAGCGCCGCCATCTCTGTTGGAGACGCTGGCGGGCATGAAGCTTACGCCGTCAGCAATTCCCCTTCTTCGCTTGTCCTGGCGGGCAGAACCCATTGCCGGGGCCGCCGCGTCCGCCATGCGGACCGTCGTCGGGAACGTACACGGCACAGCTTGCGAGCAAGACCGTGCTGGCGAGAAGCAGGAAAGTGAGTTTGCGCATTTGTGAGGTTCTCCACGTGATGAATGAACTAAACGGCGTCTTCGCGCCATCTGAAGTCCATTCTACCGTTCGAGGCTAAGCGCGCCAAAACGCGAGCGGCACACAGCGCGGACCAAGGGGCGGTGGTGTCGACGGGCGAAAACCAGACAGCCGAATATCCCTGAAAGTCTTGTGGCGGAAAGCAGCCGGAGTCGAACCGACCTGGGAGCGTCTGACGCCCCCAACCGGGTTTGAAGCCCGGCCGCATCACCGGATACGGATGCCTTCCTTCAGACGAAGCAATTTCACTTGCTCGATGATGAGGCGTGCGTCCACGCACCGCGCGAAACCGCCGCCTTTGATGCCGCGACCGGCCAATATCGCTACGCCGCGCCCCACTCCACCCCGGGACGCCGCACATGCCGGTCACCAACGCGGCGAGTATATCCCGCACGGTCGAAGAACTCCAGAATCTGAATCGCACGCTTGCGCCCCAGACCCGTCGCATCCCGAAACGCTCCGGCCTCGACCCGACCGTCGCCCTGCGCAACGATGCCCGCGAGCGTCTGCACGCACGCATCGTCGTAGAACAGGTCCTTCACGATCTGGTGCACCCGCCCCTGACGCGCAAGCTTGCGCAACACGGCACGCACACGGTCCTCAGGCACATTCAGTTCGCGCCCCATATCGCGCACCCACGGCGGATCGAAACGACCCTGCGCGACCTTCGGCAACAACGCCTCGGCCAACGCTGTCTCCTCGGCCGTCATTTCGACACGATGGGTCGGCAGATGCCACCACGCCCCCGTGCGGGCCACCGTCCCCTCGCTCAGCAGCGCCTGCACGACGACGCGCCAGCGACCCGCGTCCAGCGACGGCCACGTCATGCGCCCAAGGCGCGCCGCATCGAGCCCCGGCTCGTCGGGCACGCGTGCGTGATAGTCGCCAAGCGATGCGACCACCCGGGCGCGCATTACCTCCCACGCTTGCGGCGAGAAAGCCAGCGCTTCGCCCTCGCCGCCCGACAGCACAACGGCGTCCGACGGCCACGACCATTGCGAAGCAGGCAAACCGGTGATTGCCATGACCTGCTGACTCGTCAGCCCGAACGGCGCCTGCGTCAGCAATGCATCCAGGCCGTTGCCGTCGAGGTACTGCGCTACGGCATCCAGCCACGCCAGACGCCCCGCCGAGCGTCGCTTGCGCTCGGGGGCCGCCGGATCCAGCACGCGTCCACCGCCGACGGTGGCCGTCGCCTGAGGATTGCGCACGATGAAGCGATCGCCCGGCATCGTGCACACCGGTGTATCGAAGACCAGTTGCACGCGCATCGACGCGCCGGGAGCGAGCGTATCGCCCCCCAGCAGTACGGTGCGTGCCTGCACGTGCGTCGTTCCCAAATGCACATGCAGGGGAAACCATTGCGTGAGCGGCGCGCTGCCGTCCAGCCAGTGCATGTCGACGTCCACATGCCTGGCGGGCGACGACAATCCCGACGCGACGATCCAGTCGCCACGGCTGAGCTGATCGCGCTCGATACCCGCCAGATTCAGCGCACATCGCTCGCCCGCCCTGCCCGCCTCTACCGGCCGGTTCTGCGCATGGATGCTGCGCACGCGCACCGGCAAACCCTGCGGCATGACCGTGAGGTTATCGCCCACGCGCACCGTGCTGGCGAACGCAGTGCCCGTCACGACCGTGCCATGCCCCGCCAGCGTAAAGACGCGGTCGACGGCCAGACGGAACAATGCATCGTCGCGACGCGTCGCATTGCCCGACTCACCCAACGCCTGGGCCGCCTGCGTCAGATGCTCACGCAACGTCGCCACACCGGCGTCGCCGGGCGTAGTCGCCGACACCGGCACCACGTCGGCCTGCGCGAGCGGCGTATTCGCGAGCCACTGCGAGATTTCTTGCCTCACGGCGTCCAGACGCGCGTCGTCCACACGATCGGCCTTCGACAAGGCCACCACGCCGCGCTTCACACCGAGCATCGTCAGAATCGCCAGATGCTCGCGCGTTTGCGGCATGATGCCGTCGTCGGCGGCAATGACCAGCAATGCGAAGTCGATGCCGACCGCTCCCGCCGCCATCGTATGAATCAGTTTCTCGTGCCCGGGCACGTCGATGAAGCCCAGCACCTCACCATCCGGCAACGGCGTGTAGGCATAGCCCAGTTCGATGGAAATACCGCGCGCCTTCTCTTCCTTGAGACGGTCGGTATCGACGCCGGTCAGCGCGCGAACGAGGCTCGTCTTGCCGTGATCGATGTGACCCGCGGTGCCGACGATCATGCGCGCAATTCCTCAAACTGAAGCGAAAGACGCATCTCGTCCTGCGCTTCGAGACAACGCAGGTCGAGCCAGAGTGTCTGATCGGCAATACGCCCGATCACCGGATACGGCAGACCTCGCAGCGCCGCTTCGAGCGTCGCGAGCGCACGGCCGCTGCCGCGCTTGCCGCCGCCCGCCGGGGCAATCGCCAGCCCATAGCTCGGCAACTGCTCGACCGGCAACGCACCGCTGCCGATCTGGCTGACCATCGGCGCGGCGGTTACGGTGTAGGCGTCGCCCAGCGACTTCGCCAGCACCGGCACCAGCCGCGCCGCCTGCGCGGCCATCTCGGCGCGCGTGCGCGTGAGCAGGCGCAACGTCGTCAAGCGTTCCGGCAGATGGTCGGGATCGCGATACAAACGCAACACCGGCTCCAGCGCCGCAAGCGTGAGCTTGCCAACACGAAGCGCGCGTTTTAGCGGATGCTTCTTGATCCTCGCGATGAGCTCCTTGCGACCGACGATCATGCCCGCCTGCGGCCCGCCGAGCAGCTTGTCGCCGGAGAACGTGACGAGATCGGCACCGGCCGCAATCGTCTCCTGCACGGTCGTCTCGTGCGGCAATCCCCAGCGCTCCAGCGGCGTGAGCGTGCCGCTGCCGAGATCGACGGCCACCGGCACGCCATGCGGCTTCGCGATCTCCACGACTTCCGACACATCGACGCTCTTGGTAAAACCCGTCACCTCGTAATTACTGCAATGCACCTTCATCAGCAGCGCGGTCTTCTCGCCGATGGCGTTGCGATAGTCGGCTGCATGCGTGCGGTTCGTGGTGCCGATCTCGACGAGCTTCGCCCCCGCATGCGTCATGATGTCGGGGATGCGAAACGCCCCGCCGATTTCCACCAGTTCGCCGCGCGAGACCACCACTTCGCGACGCTTTGCCAGCGTCGCCAGCATCAGCAGCACGGCCGCCGCGTTGTTATTGACGACCGTGGCCGCTTCGCCGCCGGTCAGTTCGCAGAGCAACGGAGAGATGAGGTCGTCGCGATCGCCGCGCCCGCCCGTCGCCAGATCGAATTCGAGATTGGCCGGTGTCGTGAGCGCCTGCACGACCGACTCGATGGCCGCCTCGGGCAGCAACGCGCGCCCGAGGTTCGTATGCAGCACCGTGCCGGTGAGATTGAAGACGGGGCGC
Source organism: Pandoraea oxalativorans (assembly GCF_000972785.3). Lineage (NCBI taxonomy): Bacteria > Pseudomonadati > Pseudomonadota > Betaproteobacteria > Burkholderiales > Burkholderiaceae > Pandoraea > Pandoraea oxalativorans. The sequence goes on along the minus strand of NZ_CP011253.3, from coordinate 1,704,962 downwards.
AGTGTCGCGCGATTGCGTTCGGTCAATCCCGTTTTGATGCGCTCACCGAATGCCGCCGGACGCAACGCGTCGGACGGGAGCGTGCCCGCAAGCGCCGCCGTGCGGCACTCGTCCAGATCGCGACGCAACGCCGCCGTCACCTGAGTGCGTCCGAAGTCGGCAACCGCCGCGTGCAACTCGGGCGTCCCCAACAGCCGGTCGAGCGACGGCAGATCCGCCGCGCCCGCGCGCGGACCGGCCTGATCGGCCACGGGCATTGCCCCGCTTGCGTGTTTCATCAGGCTTCCTCGGCGTTTTGCCAGAGCAACGGATTGCCGTTCGCGCGCGCGTATCCCGCCTCGCCCATCAGCACGTCGAGCGCAAGACTCGCGAGATCGTCGGCGACCGGCTCCACGAACGGGTCCTTGTCCTGATAGAAGATCTTGCGGTAGCTATGGCAGTCGTCGCACGACTCGGCCCGGATGGGTGACGATGCAACGCGCTTGGCAGCTTCGTCGAGCTTGGGCCGTCCGTCCTTGCCCTTGAGGATGCCGCCGTCGGCTGCCGCTACGTCTTCGCCCGAGGCAGCGGCATCGCCCGCCTTGTCGACGACGTGATACGCGACATGTTCGCTCGCTTCGCAGTGCGTGCACTTCACGCGCACCATGTGCCACTCGGTCGAGCACAACCCGCAGGCCAGATAGCGGTAGCCCTCGTGCGCGCCGCCAATGCGAACGACGCTTGCCACCGGCAACGTGCCGCACACCGGGCACACATTGGGCACGTCGAGCATCGGCACTTCGCCTGCGTCGAACGTGCTGGCCACGCCCGTCCAGAGCACTTGCAGCGCCGCCATCAGAAACGGCGCGCTCGCCGCATCCACACCCTTGCCGTGCCCGGCGAGCAGCGCCTGCGCGCCCGCTTCGAGCGACGCCGGGTCGGCCGCGCGCACGCGATCGATCACCGCCTTCACCGCCGGGGACACGCCGGGCTGCGACGCCACCGCATCGAGCAACGGCGTGAGCAACGGCTGCCAGCGACCGGCATCGTAGCCACCGGTTGCGGGCACGAGCGGCATGCAGTGCTGCTGTGCCTGTTCAATCGATTCGGGGGACGGACGCTCCGTCTGAAAGTTGTCGAGCACGCGTTGCTGCGCGTCGACCAGTGCGGCCATTAGTCGCAGGTAATCGCCCAGCGGATGGCCGTCGGCCAACTGACGCAGGCGTGCCGCACGCGCCGAAAACACTTCGGCGCGTTGCGGCATGCGCAGGCGGGGAATGGAGGTGCGATCGAGGGACTCGATCTGTCCGGGTTCGAGAATGCGTTGCAAGGTGGCCGGCCTCGTAAGAGCGTCCGGCCACCAGCAGGGCCGGACTTATTTGTTGAGCTGCTTGTACCAGGCGCGATGGTGTTTCCACGCCCAGCCGCGGGTGACGGTACCGCGCGTCATGGCTTGCACGGAACCCTTGATCCAGATCGCCGCGTAGATGTGCGTAATGATGCCGCAAATCAACACGAATGCACACACCGCGTGCACGTCGGAGGCGAGACGAATCACCCAGATCGGGAAGTAGAACGCGAAGTACGCGCGCCAGATTACGATGCCCGAGAGCAACAGCCCGAGCATGCACAACACCATCACGTAGAACAGCAGCTTCTGCCCGGCGTTGTAACGCCCGACTTCCGGCAGATGCTCTTCGCGATTGTTGAGCACGTCGCCGATGTTCTTCATCCACTCGGTGTCGCGCTGCTCGAACTTGTTGTAGCGTGCAAGCCGCATGGCGAGCCACACAAACGCCACGAACATCACCAGGCCGACGAACGGATGCAAGATCCGCGTCCACGGCCCGCCGCCGAACAGATTCGTCAGCCAGAACATCGACGGGTGGAACAACGCCAGCCCGGACAGCGCGAGCAGAATGAACGTGCCCGCGACGATCCAGTGGTTGATGCGCTCCGCCGCGTTGTAGCGCTCGATCAGTTCGTCCTTGCCGTGCTTGTGATCACTCGAATCAATCGACATGGTCAGACCTCCTCGTGCGTGACAACGCCCTTCTGGCCGTCGGGACCGTCTCCCTTGCGGGAGGCATCGTACCGGCGGGCTTCCTCTTCATCTTCCTCGGTCGTTTCGTTCGGACCGGTCTTGATGTAGTGGAAGAAACCGGCAATCGCCGTAAGCGCCATCGCAGCCACGCCCAGCGGTTTGGCAATGCCCTTCCAGAACGTCACCATCGGACTGATGCGCGGGTTGTCCGGCAGACCGTGATACAGCGACGGCTTGTCGGCGTGATGCAGCACATACATCACATGCGTGCCACCTACGCCCGCCGGATCGTATAGCCCGGCATTGTCGAAGCCCCGCGACTTCAGGTCTTCGATGCGCTCGGCCGCCTGATCCTTCATGGCGTCCTTGGTGCCGAACATGATCGCGCCCGTCGGGCACGTCTTCACGCAGGCCGGCTCCAGCCCCACGGACACGCGGTCGGAGCAAAGCGTGCATTTGTACGCCTTGTGATCCTTCTGCGAAATGCGCGGGATGTTGAACGGGCACCCGGTAATGCAGTAGCCGCAGCCGATGCAGGCCTCTTCGTGGAAGTCGACGATGCCGTTCGCGTATTGCACGATCGCGCCCGGCGACGGGCACGCCTTCAGGCAGCCCGGATCCTCGCAATGCATGCAGCCATCCTTGCGGATGAGCCATTCGAGGTCGCCCTTCGGGTTCTCGTACTCGGTGAAGCGCATGAGCGTCCACGAGTCCGCCGTCAGGTCGGCCGGGTTGTCGTACACGCCGACGTTGGTCCCGACCTCGTCGCGCAGGTCGTTCCACTCCATGCACGCCGTCTGGCAGGCCTTGCAGCCGATGCACTTCGAGACGTCGATGAGTTTGGCGACGTCGCCCGTGTGCGCTTCACGCACCGAGGGCGACGGCAAGGTCGTTGCCGAGCGCCGTTTGATATCCAGTGATTGCAATGCCATGGCGCCTCCTTAGGCCTTCTCGACCTTCACGAGGAACGACTTCACCTCGGGTGTCTGCGAATTCGCATCGCCCACAATCGGCGTCAGCGTATTCGCGAGGAACCCGGGCTTGGTCAACCCCTTGAAGCCCCAGTGAATCGGAATCCCCACATGGTGAACCGTCTTGCCGTCGATCTTCAGCGCACGCAGACGCTTCGTGACGACCGCCTTGGCCTTGATGTAGCCCCGGTTGGACGACACCTTGACCATGTCGCCCGCGACGACCCCGACTTCCTTCGCAAGCGCTTCGCCGATTTCGACGAACTGCTCAGGCTGGATGATCGAGTTCAGCAACGCGTGCTTGGTCCAGTAGTGGAAATGCTCGGTCAGGCGATAAGTCGTTGCCACATGCGGGAAGTGCTCGGCCGTCCCCATCGTCGCCAGATCGTCCGGGAACACACGGGCCCCCGGGTTACGCGTGGCCTTCGGTTGCTTCGGATGGAACGGGTTGTAGCCCAGCGGCGTCTCGAATGGCTCGTAATGCTCGGGGAACGGGCCCTCTGCCATGGCCCCCTTGGCGAAGAAGCGCGCCACGCCCTCGGGGTTCATAATGAACGGACTCATACCACCGGCCGGATCCTCGTCGACCTTGAAGTCGGGCACATCGGCACCGGTCCACGCCTTGCCGTTCCAGTAGACCAGCTTGCGCTTCGGGTTGAACGGCTTGCCCGCGAGGTCGGCCGACGCACGGTTGTACAAGATGCGACGGTTTGCCGGCCACGCCCACGCCCAGTTCAGCGTCTGACCGATGCCGGTCGGGTCGCTGTTGTCGCGTCGCGCCATCTGGTTGCCTGCCTGTGTCCAGGCACCGGCGAAGATCCAGCAGCCAGACGAAGTGCTGCCATCGTCCTTGAGTTCGGCAAACCCGGACAACTGCTCGCCTGCCTTGCGCGTGACCTTGGTCGGATCCTTCGGGTCGACGATGTCCTTGAGCGCCCGGCCGTTGTACTCCTTGGCGAGTTCTTCGGGCGACGGACTCTCCGGCTGGGCGTACGGCCACGACAGGTTGACGATCGGGTCGGGATACTTGCCGCCCTCCGTCTTGTACATCTCGCGAAGACGCAGGAACAGCGCCGACATGATTTCGATGTCGGTTCGGGCCTCGCCCGGCGGCTCGCCCCCCTTCCAGTGCCATTGCAGCCAGCGACCGGAGTTGACCAGTGCACCGTCTTCTTCGGCGAAGCAGGTAGTCGGCAAGCGGAACACTTCCGTCTGAATCTTGCTGGAGTCGACGTTGTTGTGCTCGCCGAAATTGCGCCAGAATTCCGACGTCTCCGTCGCCAGCGGGTCCATGACGACAAGGAACTTGAGCTGGGCGAGCGCCTTATCCCACTTGACCTTGGCGGGGGTCGCCGCGATGGGGTTGAAACCCTGCGCGATGTAGCCCGTCATCTTGCCCTTGCTCATCAGCTCCTGCACTTGCAGCATGTCGTACGGCTTGTCGAGCTTGGGCAGATAGTCGTAGCCCCAGTTGTTCTCAGCCGTGGCGGCATCGCCCCACCACGCTTTCATCAGGCTCACGTAGAACTTCGGATAGTTCTGCCAGTAGCTGAGCTGGTTCGGACGCAGCGGCTTTTGCGTGCGCGCCGTCAGATATTGCTCGACGGTCTGCTCCGCCTGCTTGGGCAACGACATATAGCCCGGCAGCAGGTCGGTCATCAGCCCCAGATCGGTCAACCCCTGAATATTCGAGTGACCGCGCAGCGCGTTCATGCCGCCGCCCACCGCACCGATATTGCCCAGCAGCAACTGCACCATGGCACCGGTACGAATGATCTGCGAGCCGATCGAGTGCTGCGTCCAGCCGAGCGCATACAGGATCGTCATGGTGCGCGTCGGGGTGGAGCACTCGGCGATCTGCTTGTAGATGTACTCGACCTTGTCCGCCGGTGTGCCGCACACGCGCTCCACCATATCGATGGTGTAACGCGAGTAGTGCTGCTTCATCAACTGGAACACCGTGCGCGGGTGTTGCAGCGTCGGGTCGGTGAGGACGTAACCGTCCGCGCCCTTCTGGTAATCCCAGGAGGACTTGTCGTAGGTATGTTTCTCGTCGTTGTAGCCCGAATAGATGCCGTCTTCGAACGAGAACTCGTCTTTCACCAGGAAGGTGAAGTCGGTGTAGTTCTTGACGTACTCGTGCTGGATCTTGTCGTTCGTGAGCAGGTAGTTGATCAACCCGCCGAGGAACGCAATGTCCGTGCCGGTACGGATCGGGGCGTAATAGTCCGCGACCGATGCCGAACGGTTAAAGCGCGGGTCGACGACGATCAGGCGCGCCTTGTTGTGCGCCTTCGCCTCGGTCACCCATTTGAAACCGCACGGGTGTGCCTCGGCTGCGTTGCCGCCCATGATGAGTACCAGATCCGCGTTCTTGATGTCGACCCAATGGTTCGTCATCGCGCCACGGCCAAACGTCGGGGCAAGACCTGCCACCGTCGGGCCGTGTCAGACACGTGCCTGGTTATCGAATCCCAGCATCCCGGTACTGCGGATGACTTTGTGCGTGATGTACCCGACTTCGTTGCTCGACGCCGACGCGGCCAGCATGCCGGTGGTGAGCCAACGGTTGACCGTGAGACCGTCGTCCGTCTTTTCGACGAAGTTGGCGTCGCGGTCGGCCTTCATCAGCTTGGCGATGCGATCGAGCGCGTCGTCCCACGAAATACGTTCCCACTTGTCGGACCCCGGCTTGCGGTACTCCGGATGCGTGAGACGGTTCGGGCTGTGGATGAAGTCGATGAGGCTGGCGCCCTTCGGGCACAACGTGCCCCGATTGACCGGGTGGTCGGGGTCGCCTTCGATGTGAAAGATGCTCTTCTTCGCATTCTTCGCACCGTCGCCGTAGCTGTACATGAGCAGCCCGCAGGCCACGGAACAGTACGGACAGGTATTACGGGTCTCGGTCGCTCGCGCGAGCTTGAACTGACGGACTTCCGCCAGCGCCGCGTCGGGCGCGAACCCGAGCATTGCCAGGCTGGACCCTGCCAGCGTTGCGCCACTCACTTTGAGGAACTGGCGCCTGGACATGTTAAGCATGGGGGAATTCTCCTCAAATTTTGGGTAACTTTGCGGGAGTGTGTTGAGTATAGAGCAAACGAGTAATGATTTCCGTGACTTAGCACAAACCATGCCGCATATTGCGTTGAGCGCAACTGCAACTGATTTCATGGGAACTTCCTTGACATTTTGGTATTCTGAGCGTCACTCTGGTGACCGTCCCCGGTAATGGACACATTGCCCCCTGAAGATGACGTGACGAACCTGATCGCATGTCCGAATTGCGACACGCTTCACCGTCGCATGGACCTGCCGCCGCGCGAGACCGCTCGCTGCGTGCGTTGTCACTCGGTTCTTTACCGCTCCCCCGACCTGCGCCTGTCGCGCGTGCTCGCGCTCACCCTGACGTGTCTGATCGTGTTCGCCATCGCCAACGCGTTCCCCATCGTCGAGATCGAGGTGCAGGGCATCTATACCGAGACGACCCTCGTGGGTGCCGCCTGGGCGCTGTATCGCGAGGGCATGTGGCTCGTCGCGCTGCTCGTGTTCGCCACGACCGTACTGTTTCCCCTGTCGCAACTGCTCGCGCTGATCCATCTGGTGACGCCGCTCTCGCTTGGCCGACGGCCCTATGGGGTCTTTCAGGTGATGCGCGCCATCGAGTTCTGCCGCCCGTGGGGCATGATCGAGGTGTTCATGCTCGGGGTACTGGTCTCGCTGGTCAAACTCTCGGCCATGGCCAGCGTGCTGCCCGGCATTGCGCTGTGGGCGTTCGGCGCGCTGACGATGTTGCTCGCGCTGGTGCTGTCGTACGATCTGCGCAATCTGTGGATCGTGATCGACCGCACGCCCGATCCGGCAGTCGAAGCGCTGAAGGCGCAGAAGGCCAACGAATCCCGAACGGTGACGCGATGAAATATCTCTCGGCCAAAGCGGCGGGACTGGTCGCCTGCCACGTCTGCGGGCGTCTGTCGCGCGAAGTGCAAACCGTCGAAAAGGAGCGTTGCCCGCGATGCGGCGCGGTGCTTCATCAACGCAAAGTCGACAGCCTCACGCGCACCTGGGCCTTGCTGATTGCGGCGGCGATCCTGTACATTCCCGCCAATGTCCTGCCCATGATGCAGACGCGCTCGCTGTTAGGTAATTCCAGCGACACGATCATGAGCGGCGTGATCTATTTCTGGACGAGCGGCGAGTACGATCTGGCCATCGTCGTTTTCACGGCGAGCATTCTCGTCCCGATGCTCAAGCTCATCGCTTTATCGCTGTTGTGCTTTACCGCGCAGCGCGGCACGCGCTGGAAACCGCACCAACGCACCAAGCTGTATCACATGGTCGAGTTCATTGGACGCTGGTCCATGCTCGACGTCTTCGTCGTCGCGCTGATGGTGGCGCTCGTGAACATTCAGTCGCTGGCCGTCATTCAGGCCGGTCCGGGCATCGTGGCTTTCGGCTCCGTGGTCGTGCTCACGATGGTGGCCTCCATGCAGTTCGACCCTCGCCTGATCTGGGATCAGATCCGCGACGACGATACCGAACAGGACGATCATGACTGACCCGAGAGACCCGCAAGACTCGAAAGCCGTGCCACCGCCCGGCGCAGACAATCTGCCGACGCCGGCCATCGAACCGCGCAAGCGCTGGGCGCCCTCGCTCGTCTGGCTGATACCGCTGGTCGCCGCCGTGATCGGGCTGTCGCTGGTGGCGAAGGTGCTTATCGAGCGCGGGCCGAGCGTGACCATCGACTTCAAGACGGCCGAGGGGCTCGAAGCGGGCAAGACCAAGGTCAAGTACAAGGAGGTCGATATCGGCACAGTCAAGAGCATCGAACTGTCGGAAGATCTCTCGCATGTGCGTGTCACCGTCGATCTCACCAAGAACGCGAAGAACTTCGCCGTGAAGGATTCGCGCTGGTGGGTTGTGCGCCCGCGCGTGGCCGGTGGCAGCGTCTCCGGCTTGTCGACGCTGCTCTCCGGGGCCTACATCGGCGCCGACGCCGGCAAGGCAAAGGACTCCGCGAATCACTTTGTCGGACTGGAAGTGCCACCGGTCGTCTCCAGCGGCCAACCGGGCAAGCAGTTCGTGCTGCACGCGAGCGATGTCGGCTCGCTCGATATTGGCTCGCCGATTTACTACCGCCGTATTCAGGTGGGTCAGGTCGAAGCGTACTCGCTCGATTCGGACGGCAAGGGCGTGACGCTGCGCGTGTTCGTGCAAGCACCGTATGACCAGTACGTCGGCTCCAATACGCGTTTCTGGCACGCCAGCGGCATCGACCTGCGACTCGATTCGAGCGGCTTCCAGGTCAATACGCAGTCGCTCGCGTCGGTGGTCATCGGCGGTATCGCCTTCCAGGCCCCGAGCGACTCGGGTGCCGGCGTCATGGCCAAGGCCGGACAGGAATTCCGTCTGGCCGCCGACGAAGCCACGGCCATGAAGGCCCCCGACACGCACCCGGTGCGGGTCGTGTTCCGCTTCCAGCAGTCGCTGCGCGGGCTGGTCGTGGGTGCGCCGGTCGACTTCCGCGGCATCACGCTGGGCGAAGTGACGTCGATTGGCGTGGAGTTCGATCAGGCCACCAAGCAGCTCAACATGCCGGTGACGGTCGATGTCTATCCGGATCGTCTGCGCCGTCGCGACCCGAAGAACAGCGTGCCGCCGACGGAACGGAACAGCCACCGGATTCTCGATGCCCTCGTGCAGCGCGGCCTGCGCGGCCAGTTGCGTACCGGCAACCTACTCACCGGCCAGTTGTACGTGGCGCTCGACTTCTTCCCGAACGCGAAGCCTGCCAAGGCCGAGATGGTTGACGACGTACTGACCATGCCGACGGTGCCCAATACGCTCGACCAGTTGCAGCTTCAGATTGCCGACATTGCCAGCAAGCTCGACAAGATTCCGTTCGACAGCATCGGACAGAATCTGGACTCGACGCTGCGCAAGCTCGACAAGACGATGGATAGCGCACAAGGGTTGTTCCGTCAGCTCGACGGCGAGATCGCACCGGAAGCCAGGGCCACGCTGGGCGAAGCGAAGAAGAGCTTCGGTGCGGCCGAGCGCACGCTTTCCGAAGACGCGCCCGTGCAGCAGGACGTCCGTCAGGCCATGCAGGAACTGACGAAGACGCTGCGCTCCCTCAACACCCTTGCCGACTACTTGCAGCAGCATCCCGAAGCGCTGCTGCGCGGCAAACCGAAGGACCCGCAACCATGACGAGGCCGACCGACATGACCCGTAGCCCGCGCCTGCGTGCAACGCCGATGGACGGCGACACCTCTGCCCTGCCCGCCATCGTCGGGAAAGCAGGACTTGCCGCTGCGGCGGCCCTCATGCTGGCGCTTGCTGGCTGTGCTTCGCCGTCGTCGACCTTCTATACCCTGACGGACGCGACCAACGCGACAGGCAGCGCCGCCGCCAATGCCACCAACGCCACCACTGGCACAGCAGCGCCGGCAACGCCGTACGCTTTGGAAGTGTCGCCGGTGGCCGTGCCCGAACAGGTCGACCGGCCGCAGATCGTCGTCACCCGTGGTGGCGGACGCGTCGACATTCTCGAGGAATCCCGCTGGGCTGCGCCGCTCAAGACCGAGTTGACGTCGACGATCTCGCGCAACCTGACGCAACGTCTCGGCGCGATGGACGTCTACGGCTTGCCGCGCGCCGACGGGCTTGCGGTCTATCGCGTGTCGACGTCCGTCCAGCGATTCGAATCGACGCCGGGCGAACAAGCCGCGCTCACGGCTGTCTGGAGTGTTCGCAAGGTGCCGGGCGACATCGTGCTGACGTGTCGCTTCTCGGGGACGGAGCCCGCCGCGTCGGGCATTGCAGACGTTGTCGCGGCGCAGCGCAAGCTCGTCGACCGTCTGGCCGACGGCATCGGCAACGCCATCGCCACCAGCGCACAGGGCGCAACGCCCCGCTGCCAGAATTGATCGCGAGGCGAGACGGCGGATCCCTTATATACGCCGTCTCACCGCTTCGCGAAAGGTCTGGAAAATCCTGACGCGATTTACGCATGGATTCTCATCATTACGGATTGCGCAATCGATTACGTGATGTTTAAGATGTTCGAGACTCGCCGCACACGTCCTCCGGCAGAGATGGGCGGTGGCGGGTCGTCATAACTCGAACATTGGAGACAAGCCATGTCCAGCTTTACCGGCCTCCGCGGCCTCAGCCGCCTCAGCGGCCTCAGCGGCATCAGTGGGCTCAGCGGTCGTTTGCGCCGCACGATCGCCGTCGCCGCGTCGTTTGCCGTTGCATCCCTTGGCCCCCTCATTGCCCTTCCCTCCCCGGCGCAGGCCGCCGCGGTCTCCGACGGTGTCGTGAAGGTTGGTGTGCTCACCGACCTCTCGGGCGTGTCGAGCGACAACGCGGGCAAGGGCAGCGTACTCGCCGCCACCATGGCCATCGACGATTTCTCGCGCGATCGTAAAGTGCTCGGCGCGCCCATCGAACTGGTGTCCGCCGACTCGCAGGGCAAGACCGACACCGGTGCGACCATCGCGCGCGAGTGGTACGACCGGGGCAAGGTCGACATGATCACCGACCTCACGTTCTCGAACGTCGCGCTGGCCGTCGACCGGATTGCCGACGAAAAGAAGAAGATCGCGCTCGTGACCGGCGCGGGGTCGTCCGCCATCAGCAACGAGCAATGCACGGCACACAGCGTGCAGTGGATGTACGACACGTACGCGCTGGCGAACTCGACCTCGCAAGCCTTGCTGCGTCGCGGTCTGAAGTCGTGGTACTTCATCACCGCCGACTACGCGTTCGGGCAGGCGCTGGAGAAAGATGCGAGCGAGATCCTGACGCGTCAGGGCGGCAAGGTCGTCGGCTCGGTGAAGCACCCGGTGAACTCGCCGGACCTGTCGTCCTATCTGCTGCGCGCTCAGACGTCCGGCGCACAGGTGATCGCGCTGGCCAACTCCGGCACCGACACGCTCAACACCGTCAAGCAGGCCTCGCAGTTCAACATCATTCAGGGCGGCAAGCAGGTATTTACGCCGCTGCTCTCGCTCATCACCGAAATCCACGGCATGGGCCTGAAGAACGCGCAGGGCATGATCCTCACGAACGGCTTCTATTGGGACCAGGACGATCGCTCGCGCGCCTTCGCGCAACGCTTCTACGCGCAGCACAAGAAGATGCCGACGATGATGCAGGCCGCCGTGTATTCGGCCGTGCTCAACTATCTGAAGGCAGTTCAGGCGGCGGGCACCGACGAAGCGGACGCCGTGATGGCCAGGCTCAAGTCGATGAAGATCGACGACCCGGTGATTCGCAACGGCCAGATCCGGGCGGACGGCAAGCTCGTGCACGACATGCTGCTGGTGCAGGTGAAGACGCCCGCCGAATCGAAGTCGGAATGGGATCTGTACAAGATTCTGGAGACGATTCCGGCCGACAAGGCATTCGCCCCGCTGGCCGATTCGAAGTGTGCGCTGGTGAAGAAGTAAGGGGCGACCGAGCGTCAGCCAACGGGATGTGGCGGCTCGACGCTCAGCGCTTGAGATCGGTGGCAGACGCGGTCTGCGTCTGACCACCGTCGTGCGACGGTCCCGCCGCCGGGTCTTCCACGCGACGGAACACAAGCGCCGAGGCCAGCGTAATCAGCCCGACGCACACGAACGTCATGCGAAAGCCTGCGACGGTGCCGCCTACGCCAAGCTCGCCTGCCTTTCCCGCCAGATGACCGAACAGCGCCAGCAACTGGCCCCCGATGGTCACACCCAGCCCGAGGGCGAGCATCTGGGCCATCGAAAACAGCCCGTTGCCCGCACTCGCGCGACGCGTGCCGAGATCCTTCAGCGTCACACTGTTCATGGCCGCGAACTGCATCGAGTTGGCCCCGCCGAACACCGCCAGCTGCACGAGCCCCAGCCAGATCGGCCAGCCCGGCCCGAACAGTGCGAAACTCGCAATCGAGCCGCCGACGACCGCCGTATTCACCATCAGAAATCGCGTATAGCCGAAGCGCACCACGAGCGGCGTGACCATGCGCTTGACGACGATGCCCGCGAGGGCCACCGGCAACATCATCAACCCTGATGCGAGCGGGCTATACCCCATCGCCACCTGAAGCAGCAGCGGCAACAGAAACGGCACGGCACTGCTGCCGATGCGCGCGACGAGATTGCCCAGCAAACCGAGAGTGAAGCTGCGCGTCTCGAACAATTCCAGCGGGAACAACGGCGCGGCGCGACGGCGGGCGTATGGCCAGTAGCCGAGTGTCGTCGCCACACAAAGCAGCGCGAGGACGGCAGACGGCGCCCATCCGGCCTCCGGGAACGGATGATCCAACGCGAGCGTGAACGACACCATCGCCAACGACAGCAAGGCGAACCCACCCCAGTCGAAACCGGTATCGATGACTTCGTCCTTCGCGGGACGCGGCAGGTAATGACGCACGGCGAGACTGCCGATCAGGCCGATGGGCACATTGATGAGGAAGATCCAGTGCCACGACGCCACCTGCACCAGCCAGCCGCCCAGCACCGGGCCGATCATCGGGCCGACTTGCCCCGCAATCGAGACGAAGGCGAGCGCCGCCAGATACTCACCGGCCGGGAAGGTCCGCAGCACGGCAAGACGTCCGATGGGCAACAACATCGAACCGCCCGCGCCTTGCAGCACGCGTGCGGCGACGAGTTGCGGCAGGGTATGCGCCATCGCACAGACAATCGAGCCGAGCACGAACAGCAGGATCGCCACGAAGTACACGCGTCGCGTGCCGAAGCGGTCGGCCAGCCATCCGGACGCGGGCGTGAGCATGGCCATCGTGAGCGAGTAGGAGACGACCACCGGCTGCATGCGTAGCGGGTTCTCGCCAAGACTCGCGGCCATGGCGGGCAGCGCCGTATTGACGATGGTCGTATCGAGCGCCTGCATGAAAAAACCCGCCGCGACGATCCATAGCAGGGCGGTGAGCGTCTTGTCTTGCTTCATGCGGCACGGGGACGAGACACGGCCGTCAGCCGGGGCTCGGAGAAGAATTAAGCGAAAGCGGAGTTTTAGCGCGCTTCACAGGTGCGCATCGTTGCATGTTTTGCAGCAATCGATCCGTCCGGCGCATCACTGCGATGTGAAAGATGCGCAGAGATACGCCGGCCGAAAACGGCGGTCGTCAGGCGGTCGTGTCGACGTTGTTGCCGGTGGCCTTCGTCGGGGCCATGAGCGCGAGAATCTGCGCCTGAATCGACATGGCCTGAGCGGAGAGCGCGTTTGTCTGCTGGAGCTTGTCCTCGGGCGGCAGACGGTCGTTGGCGCGCACCGCGTCCAACTGCTTCATCACCTTCGCCAGCATTTCCTTGAGCTTGCGGATGGTCTGCGACTTGATGTCGTCGCCTGCGCCGGCGTCCGTCGCGGCCTGCGCCTGCCCCTGCTGCTTGGCGGTTTCGTTCATCGAGCGCAGATCCACCAGCGTTTTGTCGCCCAGCCGGCTCACGCCGTTGTTCTCGGCAGCATCGGTGGTCGTGGCGTCCGTGTTGGCGGCCGCCGGTTTGGCCGTGTCGTCGGCACCGGTCGACTTCGTCGGAGCCGCCTGATTGACGGTGCCCGTAGCGGCTGCCGTCCTGGTCGCCGCCTGCGCCTTATCCGCCTGCTGTTGCTGGATATGCGACTGCCAGATCTCGAGCATGCTGGAAGTCGCGTTGCCCTTGGTCGGAATAATGATCGTCATGGAGCGAGGGGGTCTCCGAGGAATGGGGGAATGAATGAGAGAAAGTAAGGATCCGAAAGTATTACGGCATATTTCGCGAAATCCTTTAACGCCCCACGTTCCCCTGCCCCGCACCGCCGCAATGAGATTCAGACGAGATAGCCGGAGATGCCGTCCCACAACAGCTCGATCGCCGTGACGACCAGCAGTCCGTAGCAAGCCCGGTAAATCTGGCGTTGATCGAGACGCGCGTGCAGTCGCCAGCCCGAGAGCACGCCCGCAGGGATGGCGAAAAGGCAGATCCCCATGAGCACCCAGACCGACCCCGTCGGGCGAACCAGCAAGAGCCACGGCACCGCTTTCGCCGCATTACCGACGGTGAAAAACAGGCTGGTAGTGCCCGCGTACACCTCCTTGCTCAGGCCCAGCGGCAGCAGATACATCGCCAGCGGCGGGCCGCCGGAGTGCGCGACCATCGTCGTCACCCCAGACGCCACACCCGCCGTAATGGCCTTCGGTGTCGAGCGTTCGCGCACGCCTTGCTTCGCGCCCGAGATCAGCCACAAGCCCACGAACGCCAATGTGATCAGCGCCATCACGATGGAGATGGCGCGGTGGTCGAGCACGCGAAATAGCAAGTACCCCATCGCGATCCCTGCGAGTAATCCGGGCACCAACCGCGCAAGGTCGGGACGCGACCACGTAGACGGTTTCCAATAGCGCAGCGCGAACAGATCCATCGCGATGAACAACGGCGCGAGCAGGCCACCCGCGCTCACCGGGTCCATGACGAACGACAGCAGTGGAATGCCGACGATGGAGAAGCCGCCCCCGAAGGCGCCCTTCATGAACGAAATCAGGAACACGGCGGCGAACGCCACGACGATGGACGCGAGCGTCAATTCAGAGACGTACGAAGGCAGCGCCATCATGCCCTCCCCGGGGACATCGACAACGATACGCTGAGTACGGAAAACCACGACAGTGCCAACACGGAGCCTTGTATCTTCGTCTTCGTGATGGTTAGCTACCGTCACATGAGGTGAAGTGAGCATGTTTGGAGCCTGAAGGCTTGGACCTTGCTGTGGAGATAATGCCCTTCGCCTCGCCCTCACCAGCACAGACACTGAACGGTAGCCAAGGGCGTGGACCCTGTATGTACAAGGCAAGTGGGTGAGTTGGTATTGATTCCTCGATTAAGGATCAAATTGATGTTCTACCTCGGTATTGATGTTGCCAAAGCCAAGCTGGATTGCTGCCTGCTGGACATGACAAACGGCAAGCGTAGTACGAAGGTTGTTGCCAATAGCCGCGCCGGCCTAACCGATCTGTTGGGCTGGTTGGGCAAGAGACACACCGAGCCGAGCCACGTACATGTCGCGCTCGAAGGTACCGGCGTCTATCACGAGATGGCCGCGTGTGGCCTGCACGATGCCGGGCTCTCCGTGTCTGTCGTTAATCCTGCGCAGGTGCGTGCTTTTGCGACGGGAATGGGCGTGCGCACGAAGAACGACATGGTAGACAGCCACGTGTTAGCGCGCTTTGCGATGCACGCACAGCCAATGCGCTGGAGTCCTCCAGCGCCCGAGGCTCGCATACTTCAAGCACTGATGGCGCGCCGTGAAGCGCTTGCACAAGATCTTCAGCGTGAGCGCAACCGGCATGAGAAAGCGGAAATCACGGCTCCAACGGCGCTAGTCCTGCATTCGATTCTCGAGACGATCGAGTTTTTGGAGCGCCATTTAGCCAGCCTGCAACGCGAGATCGATGATCACATTGCTGCCCATCCGGGCCTTAAAGCAAACTTGATGCTGCTGCAAAGTATCCCGGCAGTTGGCCCTCAGGTAGGCCGCACGCTGCTTGCCATCATGCACGCGCGCCACTTCGATTCTGCAGAACAACTTGCGGCGTATCTCGGCCTGGTGCCGGTGCAGAGGCAGTCGGGATCGTCGATCCAGGGCCCTTCACGTTTATCGAAGGCCGGGCCGCCCAAGGTACGGGCAACTCTCTACATGGCGGCCGTCGTCGCTAAACGCTATAACCCCCACATCAAGGCATTGTGTGAACGCTTGGCAGCGCGTGGCAAATCCACCATGTCTATACTCGGCGCTGCAATGCGTAAGCTTGTGCATCTGTGTTTCGGCGTTCTGAAGACACGACAGCCTTATCGGGCGAACTACGTCGCAATCGCTTGACGGGCAAGACGGTATCTCCAGAGCAATGAAACCTGCGGCGTGAAAGTCATCGCCAAGATCAGGTGCAATCAGAATGCTCCGATGTTAAATTCGGTGCAATTGAAACATTGCTCTCGGTGCAATATATGACGAAGGCCGACTATCTGACGCTTGCCGACCGGATTGCAGCAGACATTGCGCAGGGCGCGCTCGGGCCCGGCGACCGGCTCCCGCCTCAGCGCGACTTTGCCGATCGGCACGGCATTGCAGCCTCGACGGCAAGCCGCGTCTACGCCGAATTACTCCGGCGCGGGCTGGTCGTCGGTGAGGTCGGCCGGGGAACGTTTGTGTCGGGAGAAGCGAAGCGCGGCGTCGCGGCACCGGGCGAACCGCGGGGTGTTCGCATCGATCTCGAATTCAATTTTCCGATCCTCCCGGAACAATCAGCGCTGATCGCGAAGAGTCTTGCGGGGCTGGAACGGCCGATGGATCTCGAACTGGCGCTGCGTCCGGCGGCCAGTGGCGGCACGGTCGCCGTACGCAACACGGCGGCGGCATTTCTCGCCGCAGGACCGTGGACGCCGTCTCCGGATCAACTCGTCTTCACTGGTGCAGGACGGCAAAGCATCGCCGCAGCACTGGCCGCCGTCGTGCCGCCGGGCGGGCGCTGCGGCGTCGAGATGCTGACCTACCCGTTTATCAAAGGGATTGCGGCGCGACTCGGTATCGCATTGGTGCCGCTGGCGATGGATGAGTCCGGCGTGCGACCCGAGGCGATTGAGCGCGCTCATCGGGACGGCAATCTCTCGACCGTTTACCTTCAGCCATCGATTCAAAGTCCGCTCGGGATGACAATGCCCCCGGTACGGCGTGCCGAGCTACTGCGCATCGTCGAGAAGCTGAACATCACGGTGATCGAAGACAACGTCTACGGTTTTCTCGACGACGCAACGCCGCTCGCGGCCGATGCGCCCGACCATTGCCTGGTGGTCGACAGTCTGTCCAAGAAGGTCGCGCCGGGACTGAATCTGGGATTTCTCGTGACGCCGCCGAGGCTGCGGGACAGCGTGATGGCCGCCGTGCGCTCAGGGGGATGGACAGCATCGGGCTATGCCTTCGCCGCCGCGCAACGCATGATGAGCGACGGCACCGTCGATACGCTCGTGCAGCTCAAACGCAGCGACGCACGCGCGCGTCAGCAAGTCGCTGCGACTTGCCTCGCGGGATTCGACGTGCGCACCAGCAGCAAGAGCTACCACCTCTGGCTGACGCTGCCCGCGCATTGGCGCTCGCAGGCGCTGGTGGCCGCGGCCGCCCGACATGACATCGGGCTGACGCCGTCGACCACGTTTGCCATTTCAAACGGTCATGCGCCGAACGCCGTGCGCCTGGCGCTGGCCGGACCGTCCATCGAGTTGCTCGATACAGGATTGCGCACGCTCGCCGACATTCTGAACGCGAAGGAAGACGATTTCGATCTGACCGAATAAGACGTCAGACTCTGACTGCCTTATCCGCGCGATAGCCCACATGCTCGTAGCGCGCTTCGTCGTCCGTCTGACGCGCACCGGCGTCGTCGTCGGCCCGGTCCTCGTCGGCGAGGGCGTCCAGACGAATCGCCGCATGCACCAGTGCAATGTGCGAGAACGCCTGCGGGAAGTTGCCGACCTGACGCCCATGCGCGGTGTCGTATTCCTCGGCGAGCAACCCGACGTCGTTGCGCAACGACAGCAACCGCTCGAACAACGCCCGGGCATCGCGCTGACGGCCGATCATTACAAGGCAATCGACCATCCAGAAGCTGCATGCGAGGAACGCGCCCTCGCCCGCCGGCAACCCGTCGTCGACGCGGCTCGTGCGGTAACGCTCCACCAGCCCGTCGCGCATGAGTTCGCGCTCGACCGCCTCGACGGTACCGACCACGCGCGGATCGTCCGGGGGCAAGAACCCCACGAGCGGGATCATCAACGCGCTCGCATCCATCTCCGACGAACCGTACGCCTGCATAAACGCGTTGCGCTCCTTGTCGAAACCGTTGGCGCAGACGTCGGCGTGAATCTCCTTGCACAGCCGACGCCAGTGATCCACCGGCCCCGGCAAACCGAAACGCTCGGCCGACTTGATCGCGCGATCGAATGCGACCCACGCCATTACCTTCGAATACGTGAAGTGCTGTCGCCCACCACGCACTTCCCAAATACCCTCGTCCGGCTCGCGCCACACGGTTTCGAGATGCGCGACGAGCTTCGTCTGCACCTCCCAGGTGGCGTCGACCGGCGGCAATCCGCCGAGACGGGACTGATGCAGCGCGTCCATCACCTCACCGTAGACATCCAACTGCAACTGGCCCACCGCACCGTTGCCGACCCGCACCGGCTTCGCGCCTTCGTAGCCCGGTAACCAGCCGACTTCCCATTCGGGCAGACGCCGCTCGCCGGACAGGCCATACATGATCTGCACCTGCGACGGCGCGCCCGCCACCGCACGCACGAGCCAGTGACTCCAGTCGTTCGCTTCGGTGTAATAGCCGCCGAGCATGAGCGCCTGCAACGTCAGCGTGGCGTCTCGCAACCAGCAATAGCGATAGTCCCAGTTACGCTCGCCGCCCAATTGTTCCGGCAGCGATGTCGTGGGTGCCGCGACCACGCCGCCCGTCGGCACGAACGTGAGCGCTTTGAGCACGATGAGGGAGCGACGAATCGCCGACGACCATCGTCCGTCAAGCTGACAGCGATTGGCCCAGGTGCGCCAGTAGCGCTCGGTATCGGCCAATGCGGCGAGCGGATCGATCTCGCGGGGATCGGCGTGATGCGACGGCACACGCGAGAGCACGAACGGCACCGTCTCGCCCGCCGTCACCTCGAAGCGCGCGCGCAGGCTGCCCGGCACATCCTGAATCTCGACGGGCGTGCGCATCACGACCTTGTCCGGCCCGGCGATGAGGCGCATACCAGGTCCGGTCGGGTCGTCGGCATCGAGCGGACGCGACCACGGCACCGATGCGCCGTAATCGAAGCGCAGGACCAGTTCCATCGACATCGTCACGGTGCCATGCACGCCTTTCACCAGCCGCACGAGATCCGCCGCACCATCGCGCAACGGCATGAAGTCGATCACGGCGACGCAGCCTTCCACCGTCTCGAAACGCGTCTCGAGAATCAGCGTGTCGTCGTGGTAGCGGCGTGTGGAAGTAGCGCGCGGATCTTCGGGGGCAATTCGCCAGCGGCCATGCTCAGGGCCGCCGAGTAACGCGGCGAAGCACGCCGGGGAATCGAAGTACGGCCAGC
This sequence comes from Pandoraea oxalativorans, assembly GCF_000972785.3. NCBI lineage: Bacteria > Pseudomonadati > Pseudomonadota > Betaproteobacteria > Burkholderiales > Burkholderiaceae > Pandoraea > Pandoraea oxalativorans. The sequence continues at coordinate 1,685,847 of NZ_CP011253.3, read as the reverse complement.
AGAGCCAGTCGATGGAGCCGTCGCGCGCGACCAGCGCGGCGCTTCGGCAGTCGCCAATCATTGCGTAATCTTCAATACGTGCCGGCATGCTCACCTCGCGAACAGGAGAGGACCAACGCCCCCGAAGCCATCACCCTGTGCGACATCGTCGCCAATGACCGGGGGAGCGCAAGCGTACGAGGTCCAATGGTACGCGCCTCGCGGACGTAGAGCCACCGTGTGGGTGATGCAATGGGTGAATTGCCGGGGATTGTGCCAGGGGTCATGCCTTCCCTCCTCACGACGTTGCGTCGGGTCGCATTGATCGGGGCGGGCGAGCGCCCCCACTTCGCGCACGTCGTCGAGAAATGAAGATGTCGCCGCCAGTTCAAAAACCGACCGGCGACCGGAAGGGAAGTTCGCTGAAATTACCGCTCGGTGAAGTTTCGCGAGTCAACTCGCGGAGAATCCGCACTTCGGCAGCAAGACATACATCATGTCGTCATTGCAGCCCCCTCTTCCAGTGCATGCACCGCGCCTTGCGCGATCAGGTCGCGCACGTGCGCGGCATCGAAGCCATATTCGGCCAACACCTCGGAAGTGTGCTCGCCCAGCCGCGGAGCGGGCCCGCCGGTGCACTTCGGCGTCTCGGAGAAACGAATCGGCAGACCGATGCTGCGCGTGGGGCCATCGAGCGGATGCTGCGTTTCGACCACCATCTCGCGCGCCACGATCTGCGGATGCGACACGGCCTCGGAAATGGGCAGCACCGGCCCGACCGGCAGACCGACCGCGTCGAGCCGTTCCACCCAGCGTTGCGTCGTATCGCGCACCAGATAGGCGGTGAGGCGCTCGACGAGTTCGTCGCGATGGGCGGTGCGTCCCGCATTGGTGGCAAAGCGCGGATCGTCGGCGATTTCCGGTGCGTCGAGCACTTGCAGCAGACGTTCGTAATTGGCCTGATTCGCGGCACCGATGTTGATCCAGCCGTCTTGCGTGCGAAACGCCTGATACGGCGTGCTCGTCGGATTGGCGGAGCCGAACTTCGGCGGATTCTCGCCACTGGCGAAGAAGTTTGCAGCCGCCCAGTACATCTGCTGAAAACCTGCTTCGAGCAGCGATGTGTCCACGATCTGCCCCTGCCCGGTGCGCAACCGGTGCGCGTAAGCGGCCGAGATGCCGAGCGCCGCCAGAATGCCCGCGTTGATGTCGGCAATCGGCGACCCGGCCTTGATGGGCGCTTGCCCCGGCTCGCCCGTCACGCTCATCAATCCCGACAAGCCCTGTGCGATCAGATCGAATCCGCCTTTGTCTGCATAGGGCCCCGTGCGCCCATAGCCCGAGATGGAACAGTAGATCAGCCCCGGGTTGGCTTCGCGCAACGTGTCGTAGCCAAGGCCCAGCTTTTCCATCGTGCCCTTGCGATAGTTCTCGGTGACGACATCGGCACTCGCGAGCATCTTGCGCAACACGGCCTTGCCCCCCTCTGTCTTGAGATTGAGCGCGATGCCGCGCTTGTTGCGGTTGAGCATCATGAACGACGCCGACTCGCCGTGCGAGAGGATCGGCGCGAAACGGCGCGCGTCGTCGCCGTCCATCTTCTCGACCTTGATGACATCCGCGCCCATGTCCGCGAGCATCATCCCGCACACCGGGCCAGACATGATGTGCGACAGTTCGATCACCTTCACGCCCTGTAACGGCCCGCCTTTTTTTGCCGTGTCTGCTTTCGCATCGGTCATTTCAGCGGCCCTCGAACACCGGTGTCGTCTTCGCAAGGAGCGCGCGGTAACCCGCCTGAAAATCGGCGGTGCCGAAGCACGCGAACCCTTCGTCGATCTGCGCGGGGGTGAGGGGCTTGCCACTCACCAGTTCACGCACGAAGCGCTTGTGCCAGCGCGCGACGAGCGGTGCACCGGCGGCGATGCGATCCGCCGTTGCAAGCGCTTCGCGGGTGACGTCGCTATCCGCCACCACACGCGTGACAGCTCCGATGCGCAACGCTTCCTGCGCGTCGAAGATACGGCCTTCAAGCAGAATCTCCAGCGCCTTGGTCGGGCCGAGCAAGCGTACGAGGCCGGACAGCTCCGCATGCGCCATCACCAGTCCGAGCTTGTTGATCGGTGCGCCGAAGCGGCTCGACTCCCCGCAAATGCGGATGTCGCAGGACGCCGCAATTTCCATGCCGCCTCCCACGCAGATGCCATGAATCATGGCGACGAGCGGCACCGGACAGTTCGTGAGCGCATCGAGCGTGCGATGCATGAGCGCGCCGTACGTTCGCGCCTGCGCCACGTTGGCGCGATCGGTCTCGAACTCGGCGATGTCGTTGCCCGGCGCAAAGGCCTTTTCACCTGCCCCTCGCAACACGATGCAGCGCACATCGGGCGACCCGGACAACGTCAGAATCGTGTCGCCCAACGCCTGCCACATCGGCTTGGTCAACGCATTGAGCTTTTCGGGACGATTGAGCGTGACCAGCGCAATCGCGCCGTGTCGCTCGGTCAGAACGGTCGATGTCACATTGCCTCCTGGCGTCGCCGACATGCATGCCACGTCGGCAGATAACGATTTTCGGTATACCAATTTTTGGTTAACGATAGAAGCAGACGTGTTCGATTGACAAGCATCAATCGAAAAAATCAGGGTTAACGTTGAATATCGGACGATTGCCGATTGACGCTTTCGGACACTGACATCAGAATTGGCATTCCAATTTCGACGTCCCCACCCATGGTCACCACCGCTTCGCTGAACGCCGCCGCTTATGACGCCCTCAAGGCACGCATCGTGCGCGGCGATCTGCGCCCCGGCGCACCGCTGTCCGAGCGCGCGCTGTGCGACGAACTCGCGGTGTCGCGCACGCCGCTGCGCGAAGCGCTCAAGCGGCTGGCCAACGAAGGACTGGTGGAAATCTCGGAGACACGGCGAGCACGGGTGGCGCGAGTGAGTGTCGATGAAGTCGTGAACCTGCTCGCGGTGATGGCCGTACTGGAAGGACTCTCGGGGGAGCAGGCCTGCGAAAAGGCCTCGGAGGCTGATCTCGTTGAACTCGCCCGGCTACAGAACGAGATGGAATCGGCGTACGCACGCGCCGATCACGCGGCCTACTTTGCCCTCAATCAGCAAATCCATCTCAGCATTCTGCGCATGGCGGACAACGGACCGCTGACCGAGTACTTCCACAATCTCAACGCACGCTTGCGCCACGTGCGGGAACGCCTGACACCGACGCCCGACCGGTGGCGTCAGGCTGTAGACGAACATGCGGAGATGCTGGCCTTGCTGCGCCGACGCGATGCAAAGCGGTTGCGCACGTTGATGGAAGCGCACTTGCGCAGCAAGACCGACGCCTATGTGGCGGCCATGCTCAACGAAGGGCTCGTCAGCATGAGTCGCGCCGCCTGATGCAAGTGATGGGGACGCAATGGCAGTGTGATGGCACGCGGGCAAGGGGCACTGCCTATGCCGAATCGTTCGTCAGGCCGCCACGCGCTTGTTGGCAAGCACTGCTGCGCACTTCGCCATCAGATGCGCGCGCAGCAGTCGGCCGAGCGTGGCGCCGTCGCGCTGACGCAAGGCACGCAGTATCTCGACGTGCTCTTCGATAGCGCGATCCCACTTCCCCACATGCAGATTGGAGCGAAAGCGCAGTGCCTGTAGCCGGTGATTGACCGACTGGTACATCTGCGTGAGCGCCGGATTGCGCGCCGCGGCGTTGATGCGGTCGTGAATGCGCTGATTGCAGTCGAAGTAGCCCGACAGATCGCCATTGGCATGACAGGCGTCCATCGCACTGTGGAGTTCCTGAATCTCGTCGATCTCCGCTTGTGTGATGCGCTGGCAAGCCAGCTCACCGGCGAGCGCCTCCAGACCGCTCAGGAGTTCGAAGGCATCGGAAACATCGCTCGCGGACAGTGTGACGACGCGCGCCCCACGATTCGGCAGCAGATCGATGAGACGCTCGACGGCGAGCATCTTCAGCGCCTCGCGCAGCGGTGTGCGAGACACGCCCAATTGCTCGCACAGCGCACGTTCGTTCAGATGTGCGCCGGGCGGCAACGAACCTTCGGTGATCATCCTGCGCAGTCGATCCATGACCGCCAGATGCAGCGCCTGGCGGCTGATCGGCTGACTCCCACCAGCGTTGGGTGGGTGGATGGTGTGGTCGCGTACGGCATTCAGTGTCACGGAGTGCATAAGCTCGCCCTGGCCATTCGTTTTAGGAAGAAAGACAGCGACTGCATGCAAAGCACCTTCACGGGCAACGGCAACCGGACCGAAGCCACGCCACACGAAACATTTCGGCTTGCGACGAAATATTACGAAATATTACGAAGACAGATTCTCGCAGATCGATGCTGTTTTGACTACGTTATGTGGTGTTTTCACTGAATACGCGACATGTTTGCGCCGCACCGCAACATCGGGCGGATTTTGTATACGATGTGGGCGACTGCCGTCGGCAAGTGATCGGCGCAGCGCCCTTCCCTCTGGAGATTTGCAAGATGTTCGAGACCCAACCCGCCGTCGAATCGCTGGCTCGCTTGCTCGCCGACACGCGCCGTGGCGACACGCCCATCGACTCGCCAGCCCCGGCGCTGCTGCCGGTCGACGCCAACGCCGCATACGCAGTACAACTGCGCACGCTCGATCTGCTCGGCGAAACGATTGCGGCATGGAAAGTGGGTGCGAAAACCCCGACGGACCTGCCCAATTGCGCACCGATTCCGGCGTCGGTGGTCAGCAGCACTGGCGGTGCACTGGTGCTGAACGACTTCTTCCGTCCAGGACTCGAACTGGAAATCGCCTTCCGTCTTTCGCGCGACATCAAGCCGGGTCGCTATGACGAACGCGAAGCCATGATGTTCGTGGACGACATGCTCGCGACCATCGAAATCACCGACAGCCGTTTCGCGGAAAAAGGACTCGACAGCCGATTTGCGCTGGCCGACCTTCAGAACAACGGCGCGCTCGTGATCGGTAGCGGTCGCGGATACGAGGCACATTTCGATTACACGCGCCCGAAGGCCGTGTTCTCGCTCGACGGCCGCGACATCACGCCCGCCAAGGTCTTCAACACGGGCGGCGACCCGCGCACGCTCCTCACGTGGCTCGTCAATCACAACGGCAAGCGCGGCATCACGATGCGCGCGGGCCAGATCGTTACCTGCGGTTCGTACGTCGGCATGATTCCCGCCACCGGCCCGGGCGAGCTACGCGGCGTGATCGACGGCGTGGGTGAAGTCGCCGTGACGTTGAAGTAATTGGCACGGCGGCGCGTCGCGAAGCGTCGATGCTTCGCGACGCGCTCCCACCGAAGAAGCGATGCGGGTGCTTGACTCAGTGTTGCGCGGTGCGTCCGTCAACACCGGCCAGCATCTTCGGCGCGAGCACCGCGATAGGCACAATGCACAGCAGCCCCGCGCCGAGGGCGAACGGCAGGCTGATGCCGTGTGCGATTGCACCGATGAGCACCGGGCCAATCAGCAGCCCGAGATAAGCAAGCTTCGCCATGACGGCAATCGCTTCTGCGCTGGCGATCCCGGCACCGCGCGCCACTTCGCCCGACGCCGCAAACATCACCGGCATCACGTTCGACAAGCCGAGGCCCGCGAGCGCGAAGCCCGCCACTACGACCACCGGTTCACGCCAGAACAACGCAAGCAACACCCCGCCGACACACAGCAAACTGCTCACGCGCAGCAAACGCGCGCCGCCCATGCGGGCTCGTACGGGATCGCCGCCGAAGCGACCGGCGGCCATGCCGACGGAGAACGCCGCATAGCCCGCACCGATCCACGCGCCCTGCGCAAGGACTACTTCGCGCATGTATACCGCTGTCCAGTCGTACATTGCGCCCTCCACCACCAGACCGAGGAACGCGAGGACACCAAAGCCCGTCAGTTTGCGATGCAGCTTGCGACGCGACACGTCGTCCAGCGCGGGCGGCGGCGCGTGCTTGTATGCCGCGTCACCCGCTTCGCCCGTGTCCGCATGCGTCACCGGCGCTTCGTCCGGCATCATGTCTCGCTGCATGAAGCGCGCACCGACAACGATCACCACGGCGCAGCCGAGCGCCGCGAGTCCGATATGCCACTGCGGCGAGCCGTGATGCGCGAGCCACGCGCCGCCCACAAGCGCACCGGCCATGCCCCCCAGACTGAAGCAGCCGTGCAGCGACGCCATGATCGGCTTGCGATAACGCGCTTCGAGCGTTGCCGCCTGCGCATTGACGGCAACGTCGTACGTCGCGTTCGCCGCGCCGTAGAGCGCCAGCCAGCCCACGAGGCCCCAGTAACTGGGCATCGACAGAATGAACGCGCTCGTGAGCGCCAGCGCAATGCCGGAGTGCAAGCTCGCGCGCTGGCTACCGGCGCGCCCGACCCAGCGGGCCATGCGCGACATGGTGACGATTGCGCCGCCCGCCACGGCGAACATCGCCACCGACAGGCTCGCGTCATTCAGGTCGAACATCGCCTTGACGGTGGGCACATGCACGCCCCACGTCGCATACAGGAATCCGCTGCAAAACAGCAATGCCATCGTTGCCGCGCGCGCAGGCCAAAAGCCCGTGCGCAGCTTCGCGATATCAGAAGTCATGGGATTTGGAGAAGTGCGGGAATGACCTGGCAGAGAACACGGCCTGGTCCTAATGAACGTTTCGGTGCAGTCGACGAGCGTCCGGCGTTGCGGAACTCGCAATCGATGTTGAGAATTCTAACGCACTCTGTGTGACAGCACAGCGCACGTTCTGCAACGTCGGCGGGAATCCCGCTCAACGGGTGCGTCTGCACCCCGTCAATGCGACGCCCCGCGCGACCGCGAGCGACTTATCCACCGTTTGTGTTCACAAAGCTGTGGACAACGAACGGAGACAACGTGCCAAGCACTTGATCGGTATGGTGTTTTCGACGCAGGGGATCAGAAGGCGGTACCCGCAGGCAAAAGACAGGCGGGCACGGCCGATTTATCCACAGATTTTGTGTTCAAGTCTGTGGACAAGTCCTTGATGAGAGGACGCAAGTGATTGATTCAACTCAGAGATTCATTCGGCAGCAAGCGTCGAAGCAGCGCTGATCTGTTCCGGCGTCAGTGCGAATCCCTTGTTGCGCTCGCGTACCACGCGATGAATCAACTCCCACACCGTATGCGCGACGGGCGAGAGCGAGCGGTTCTTGCGACGCACGAGCACGATGTTGCGCTCGAAGGCCGGGAGCAGCGGACGCACGGCGAGCGTGGAATTCTCCGGCAGCGGCAACGCCAGCGGCGGCAGCACGCTCACCCCCAGCCCTTCCTGCACCATGCGGAAGATCGTGCTCACATGCCCGAGCTCCTGCGTGATGGTCCCCTGCACCTTCTGCGTGGTGAGCGCGCGGTCGATCAGCGCACGGCTGCCCGAACTCTGGTTGAGTAGCACGAGGTTCTCGCCCGACAACTCCGACCAGTGCACAGCGCCTTGCGATGCGAGCGGGTGATCGTTGCGACACACCAGACAGAACGGCTCGCTCATCAAATGCTCGGTCGTCAGATCGTCGGCACCTTGCGGCGCCACCACGATGCCAAAGTCCACATCCCCCGCGCGCACGCTGTCGAGCACGGCGCGTTGCATCTGGTCGACGAGTGCGAGCGCGATGTCCGGATAGGTGGCCTGCGACGCGAGCAACACGCGCGGCATGAGCGTCGCGGAGATCGTCGGTGCTGCGCCAATGCGCACACGGCCAGTGGTGCGCGCCTCCGCCCCGTGGGTCTGCAGTAGCGCGATTTCGAGTTCGTCCAGCACGCGATCGAGGTTGCCCGCGAGCGTGACACCCGCGTCGGTGAGCGCGACCTCTCGCGTCGTGCGGTCGACAAGGCGCAGGCCGAGTTGCCCTTCGAGTTCGTTGATGCAGCGGCTGATGGCCGGTTGTGTCAGGCCGATCTCGGCGCCCGCGCGGCTGAAGTTCTTGCTGCGCGCTACGACCATGAAGACCTTGAGTTGTCTCAGCGATACGTTCATAAAGCCTGCCCGTAAGTATTCGAACCCGCCACAAATGACTCAGGCGCGCCGCCCACGGCGGCGCGCCCCCGTACGTACTTCGGTCAGGCCGCTGCCTTGACCATTTCCTCGATCACCTTCTTCGCATCGCCGAAGACCATCATGGTCTTGTCGAGATAGAAGAGATCGTTATCCAGCCCGGCGTAGCCCGCCGCCATCGAGCGCTTGTTGACGATGATCGTCTTGGCCTTGTAAGCCTCGATGATCGGCATCCCGGCAATCGGCGATTGCGGATCGTTCTTCGCCGCCGGATTCACCACGTCGTTGGCGCCCAGCACCAGCACCACGTCCGTCTGGCCGAATTCGCCGTTGATTTCGTCCATCTCCAGCACCTGGTCGTACGGCACTTCGGCTTCTGCGAGCAGCACGTTCATGTGACCCGGCATGCGGCCCGCGACCGGGTGAATCGCGTAGCGCACGCTCACGCCCTTCTCGATCAGCTTGTCCGTCAATTCCTTGAGGGCATGCTGGGCACGCGCCACCGCCAAGCCGTAGCCCGGCACGATCACCAGCGATTCGGCGTTGCTCATGAGGAACGCGGCGTCGTCGGGCGAGCCGGACTTCACCGGACGCTGCTGCTGTTCGCCGCCCGCCGCACTCGTGCCCGGCGTTGCGCCGAAGCCGCCGAGAATCACGTTGAAGAACGAGCGGTTCATGGCCTTACACATGATGTACGACAGAATCGCACCCGACGAGCCGACCAGCGAACCGGCGATGATCAGCATCGGATTGTTCAGCGAAAAGCCGATGCCCGCCGCCGCCCAACCCGAGTACGAGTTCAGCATCGAGACCACGACCGGCATGTCTGCACCGCCAATCGGGATGATGATGAGCACGCCGAGCACGAACGCGATGGCGGTCATGATGACGAACGGCGTCCAGCTCAGCGTCGTGAAGAACGCAATGCCGAAGCCGAGCATCGCAATCGCGAGCGCCAGGTTCACGAAGTGCTGCCCCTTGAACACGACCGGCGCGCCCTGGAACAGGCGGAACTTGTACTTGCCCGAAAGCTTGCCGAACGCGATGACCGACCCCGAGAACGTAATCGCGCCGACGAACGTGCCGATGAACAGTTCGATACGGTTGCCCGGCGGCAGTGCCTCGCCTGCGGCGACGATGCCGAACGCGGCCGGTTCAGCCACTGCGGCAACCGCGATACACACGGCGGCCAGACCGATCAGCGAGTGCATGGCGGCCACGAGTTCCGGCATCTTCGTCATCTCGACCTTACGGGCGACGTAGGCGCCGATACCGCCACCGACGACGAGCCCCGCGAGGATCAGACCCAGACCGGAGAAGTTGCCGCCCGAGAGCTTGCGCAACTCGAAGATCAGCGCCACGGTCGTCACGGCCGCGATCGTCATGCCGATCATGCCGAAGGCGTTGCCGCGCCGCGCCATGCGCGGGTTCGACAAGCCCTTGAGCGCCTGAATGAAACAGATCGACGCGACCAGATACAACAGCGTCACAAGATTCATGCTCATGTCAGTGCGCTCCCTTTGCTGCCGATTCGTCGTTGGCCGCCTTTGCAGGGGCCTTATCCTTTTTCTTGAACATCTCCAGCATGCGCTGCGTGACGAGGAAGCCCCCGAACACGTTCACCGCTGCGAGCGCCACCGCCACGACCCCCATCGTCTTGCCGAGGTTGCCCTCGGTGAGACCGGCGGCGAGCATTGCGCCCACGATCACGATGGCCGAGATCGCGTTGGTCACCGCCATGAGCGGCGTATGCAGTGCCGGTGTGACGTTCCACACCACGTGATAGCCGACGTACACCGCCAGCACGAAGATGATCAGGTTGATCACCGTGTGATTAATCAATTCCATGGCAGAGCCTCCCCTTAAGCCGCACGCAGCACTTGACCGTCGCGGCACATCAGGCACGCGCTGACGATGTCGTCGTTGGTATCGATGACGAACTTGCCTTCCTTGTCGATGACGAGCTTGAGGAAGTCCAGCACGTTACGTGCGTAAAGCGCAGAGGCATCTGCGGCCACCATACCGGCGAGGTTGGTGTACCCCGCGATGGTGACGCCGTGGACTTTGACGACTTCGTCGGCCACCGACAGCGGGCAGTTGCCGCCGCCGTTGGCGCCGCGTCCGGCCGCCAGATCGATGATCACCGAACCGGGCTTCATCGCCTTGACGGTGTCTTCGCTGATGAGCGTCGGCGCAGCGCGGCCCGGAATCAGGGCGGTGGAGATGACGATGTCGGCCTGCGTCAGACGCGTGTGTACCAGTTGTGCCTGACGAGCGAGCCAGGCAGCGGGCATCGGACGCGCATAGCCACCCACGCCCTTGGCGATCTCGCGCTCTTCGTCCGTCTCGAACGGCACGTCGATGAACTTCGCGCCGAGCGATTCGATCTGCTCACGTACCGCCGGACGCACGTCCGACGCTTCGATCACTGCACCCAGACGTTTGGCCGTCGCAATGGCCTGCAGGCCCGCGACACCGGCACCGAGCACGACCAGACGCGCGGCCTTCACCGTACCGGCGGCCGTCATCAGCATCGGCATGAAGCGTTGATAGAGGTTCGCAGCAAGCATCACCGCCTTGTAACCGGCGATGTTGGCCTGCGAGGACAGCACGTCCATGCTTTGCGCGCGCGTGGTGCGCGGCGCAGCTTCGAGCGCGAAGCCGATGATGCCAGCGGCGGCCATACGCGCATTGTTCTCGGCATCGAACGGATTGAGCATGCCGACGACCACCGCACCGCGACGCATCTGCGCGATCTCGGCGACCGACGGTGCACGGACCTTCAGCACCATCTCGGCACCGAACGCCTCGGCAGCGCTGCCGGTCGACGCGCCCGCTGCGACATACGCCGCATCCGGTACGCTCGCCGCCTCGCCAGCGCTCTGCTCCACGGTGACGCGATGTCCTGCGCTCACCAGCTTTTTCACCGTTTCCGGTGTGGCCGCGACGCGGGATTCGCCGTCGGCCGTCTCCTTTGGAATGCCAATATGCATAGTTATTGTCTCGGGGTCTGAGCCCCTGTCGTGTTGTGAAACTCAGGCCGCAGCCATACCTCTCGCGGACGGCGCTTGCATCGAACGACCTCCGTTGGCCGCTTCGAAGCAACGCACCTTGGTGCAGTGAATCAGATCGCACAGGAATTCCGGCTCGTAAGCGCGCAGCAGGTGCGGCTGGTGTCCGTCGAGGTAGGCCCCGATCATCACCAGCTCAGCCATGCGCAACGCTTGCGCCGAGACGCCTTCGAGATACGCCAGCGGCAAATCCTGATTGCCCGTGGTGTGCAGCAAACGGGTGTAGGTGTGGTTATCCCAATACCAGTCCAGACCCAGTTCGACGAATGCGTTGTTGAACGCATGCAGATGAGCGTTGGCAACCGGTGCCAGAGCGGCGGGTTTGATATGCGATTCGATGACCGACATGATGGCGTCTCCCAAAATAGTGATCGTCCAAACCCGCGTACTTATCTGGCGTGACGCGTCCTCCAACACTTTGCTGTCACACCGCCTTCATGCGGGCTGCCATTGCAGATTACGCAGCCCGACATATAAAAGACAGTTAAAGTTAATTATGCAAACCATCAACGATTACTTATACTTCACGAAGCTCATCATGCCCGTCATGCACATCGATCAAACATGAAACACGCCACACTACGTCAGTTGAAAGTCTTCGAAGCCGTCGCGCGCCATCTGAGCTTTTCGCGCGCCGCCGAAGAACTTCACCTCACCCAACCGGCCGTCTCGACACAGGTCAAGCAACTTGAGACGCACGCCGGACTGCCGCTCTTCGAGCAACTGGGCAAGAAGATTTTCCTGACACCGGCGGGTGCCGAGATGCTGCATTACAGCCGCGCGATCATCGCCCTCTTTCGCGAAACCGAAGAGGCGATGGATCACCTCAAAGGCATTACCGGCGGCAAGCTCAATGTGGCCGTCATCAGCGCGGGCGACTACTTCTTCCCACGCCTGCTGGCAGCCTTCACTGCGCGCTATCCCGGCGTTACGCTCAACCTCACGGTGCATAACCGGGAGGAACTGCTGCACCAGCTCACCGAGAACCTGACCGATCTTGCGGTGATGGTGCGCCCGCCTCACGAGATCGACACGATCAACGAAGCCTTCGCGCCACACCCTTACATCATCGTGGCCCCGCCTGGCCATGCGCTGGCCGATGAGAAGCAGATTCCGTTCTCACGACTGACGCAAGAACCGTTCATCAGTCGCGAACGTGGCTCCGACACCTGGAACTCCTTGCAGGACGCTTTCGGTCATCGCACCCAGCAACTGAAAATTGCGATGGAAATTTCCAGCACGGAAACCATCAAGCAAGCAGTGATTGCGGGCATGGGGATCAGCTTCCTGTCCGCACACACCGTCGGCATGGAGTTGCAGACGGGGCAATTGACGGTGCTCGACGTGCAGGGCTTTCCGGCGTGGCAAAGCTGGTACGTGGTGCATCGCCGCAGCAAGCGGCTGCCGCCGGTCGCGCTCGCCTTCCGTCAGTTCCTGCTCTCCGAAGGTGCGGCGCTGATCGACGGGATGATGGCCTACAAAAGCACTGTGCCGCCGCCCTCAGGCAGCGGCACGAAATAGAACACCCAGACCACCCAGACCACCCACGCCTTCACTGCTCCCATGCCCGGGCAGATCGCGAAGATCTGCCGAATGAAAAAGGGCGATCGGCTCAGGCCATTGCCACCCCGGCCGACCACCGTGAAATCGCTTGCGAGGCGCCGGTCAGCCGCCCATGCGGTTGGCCAGCGTGCCCAGTCCATCGATGCTCACTTCGACCAGCGCGCCCTCTTTCATCGAGCCGACGCCGATCGACGTGCCCACCGCGATCACATCGCCGGGCAGCAACGTCATGTCCTGCGACAAACGGGCAACGAGCTGCCACGGATTGAAGATCATGTCGGCGAGCGGGTAACGCTGACGCTGCGTGCCGTCGAGCGTCGTAATCAGTTCGGCCTCGCGCCAGTCGAAGTCCTCGGCAATGAACGGACCGAGGCAGCCGAAGGTGTCGAAGCCCTTGGCGCGCGTCCATTGTGCGAAGTTGCCGTCCTGCTCGATAATTTCAGCGGCCGTCACGTCGTTGACCAGCGTGTAGCCGAGGATGTAGTCGCGTGCGGCTTCTTCGCTGACGTTGCTCGCCACCTTGCCGATGACGATGCCCAGCTCGCCCTCGAAGACGATCTTCCCGGCATACGACGCCGGACGACGAATCACCGCGTCGGGACCGTTGAGCGTGGTCGCAGGCTTGATCAGGAAGAGCGGATGCGAAGGCGCGGCCTTGCCGAGCTTCGCGCCGAGTGCGTGATAGTTGTTCCAGAGCGCCACGATCTTCGAGGGCTCGCACGGGCACAGCAGATCTACCGCGTCGCGCGCAATCGTCGCGCCCGTGGCGACCGGCTGATCGTAGAGATCGCCGCGATGTTCCAGAATCTGATCGCCCTGCAGCAGGCCGAAGCCGATGCGGCCATGTGAGGTCTTGAAACGGGTCCAGAGCTTCATGCGTTTGCCATTCCTGTAGCGGCCCGGCAGCACGGCAACGTTCGCCGTGTGCGCGCCGGGCTCGATGTCTTGAAGTCATTCACATCTGCCTCTTGCAGACACTGGGCGCACCTTCTACACACATGCGCCCATTCGGATGCGTCAGACTGCGCCGACCTCGCGCAGCGCGGCGATCTGTTGCGGGCTGTAGCCGAATTCGCCGAGCACGTCGTCCGTGTGTTCACCCAGCAGCGGTGAACGCTCCACGTGCGTGGGGCTGTCGGAGAGCTTGATCGGGTTGCCGACGGTGAGGTACTTGCCGCGCTTCGGGTGGTCGACTTCGACGATGGTGCCGGTTTCGCGCAGCGACATGTCTTCGGCAATTTCTTTCATCGACAGGATCGGTCCGCACGGAATGTCGTACTCGTTGAGAATGCGCATGACCTCGAACTTGGTCTTCGTCATGGTCCATTGCTCGACGGTGTCGAAGATCTCGCGCAGACGCGGCAGACGCGCTCGCGGCGTCGCGTACTCGGGATGCTCGACCCACTCAGGCTTGCCGATCACCTTGCAGATCGAACCCCACACAGGGGCCTGCGTGATGAAGTAGATGTACGCGTTCGGATCCGTCTCCCAGCCCTGGCATTTGAGAATCCAGCCCGGCTGACCGCCGCCCGACGCATTACCGGCACGCGGCACCGCATCGCCGAACTGGCCGTTCGGGAACTGCGGATACTCTTCCATCACGCGCGCACGCTCAAGGCGCTGCTGGTCGCGCAGCTTCACGCGGCAGAGGTTCAGCACGCCGTCTTGCATGGCGGCCAGCACGCGCTGGCCCTGGCCGGTCATGGTGCGCTGATACAGCGCCGTCACAATGCCCAGCGCCAGATGCAGGCCCGTGCCCGAGTCGCCGATCTGCGCGCCCGTCACCATCGGCGGGCCGTCGTCGAAACCGGTGGTGGAGGCCGCGCCGCCCACGCACTGCGCCACGTTCTCGTAGACCTTGCAGTCCTGATAGGGACCGGGGCCGAAGCCCTTCACCGAGGCCACGATCATGCGCGGGTTCAGCGAATGAATATGCTCCCAGGTGAAACCCATGCGATCGAGCGCGCCGGGTGCGAAGTTCTCCACGAGCACGTCGCAGTCGCGAATCATGCGCTCGAGCACCGCCTTGCCTTCCGGGTGCTTCGTATCGAGCGTGATCGAACGCTTGTTGCTGTTGAGCATCGTGAAGTAGAGGCTGTCCGCGTCAGGAATGTCGCGCAGTTGATCGCGCGTCACGTCACCGTGCCCCGCGCGTTCGATCTTGATGACGTCTGCGCCGAACCAGGCCAGCAATTGCGTACACGTTGGCCCGGACTGCACATGCGTGAAGTCGAGAATGCCCACACCTTCGAGTGCCTTTCCCATGGTTTGTCTCCTCCTGATGCGACGGCGTTTATGTAATGGGTGCGCGAGAGTCCCCCGATAGCCGTTCTGAAAGCAGCCTCACACGTGGGTCTCACCGGATCTGACAACGGTTGTCGCCTCTTCGGGCGCCATCCCGTTCGTCGATCAAAATCTTGTGATATACGGTATTTCATACACGATATTTTATCAACGGCTTTTTGTTGCCGATGCGATTTGTTGTGTCGCGGCATTTCGGCGGCCAAATCTCTCAAATCCCTATCCATAAAGGGAATCCGCATCGCAACATTGCCTGACGTCTTCTGGCGGAATACGGGTTTACAGGCATATGTCACAGCGATGAATCGGGGCGAAGGACGCACTGGGTTTGTACTGTGGCCCTTTAAATATATTGAATACAAAATACTTATCGGGCGATACCCTCACCTTTCACTGCCGCTGAAAACAAAAAAGCACCGATGCGCATCGCGCATCGGTGCTTCGTTTGTCGCTTTGGAAGGGCAGGCATCGCCGTGATGCCGACGGACTTCCCCCGACCGCTGTCAGTCCATCAACTTGCCGTGGCGGCGAGTTTGGCTTCGAGTTCGGTCACGCGCTTGCGCAACTGGCGGTCTTCCTGAAAGCGTGCGGTCTCGTCGCGAATCACGGCAACGATGCCGGTCACTTCGCCGCCCTCGCCATGCAGCAGCGCGACGGTAAAGGCGATCGACATGGCGCGACCGTCCTTGTGTGCGGCGGGCACCTTGAGCAGGTCGCTGCCGTATTTGGTCTGGCCGGTCTCCATCGTCTTGGCATAGCCTTCGTTGTGACGTGCCCTTAGCCGATCCGGAATGATGATGTCCAGCGGCTGACCGACCGCCTCTTCGGCCGAGAAACCGAACATCTTCTGCGCACCGGAATTCCAGAGCGTGATGATGTTTTGCGGGTCGGCTACGACGATGGCGTCGCCCACCACTTCTACCAACTGCCCGACGTCGACGGATGCGCTCATGATGTCTCCAATAATCTTGTGGGGAATGCGATTGGCAGGACGACCAAACATGCCAATAAAGTACATCAATTAGAGGACAACACGGTCCCGAAAATAAAAATGGGTGCCGACTCCGCAGGGAGCCGCACCCATGAACACCTGGCCTGCTTGCGAGATGCCCGCCCCGCCGCCGCCCGCAGGCGGCGACGGCACGTGCGACATCGCAATGTTGCGTGACGGTCTTAGACCGAGCGCGACGTGTGCAGGTTAGCGATCTGATCCTTGCTGTAGCCCAGCTCGGCCAGGATCTCGTCGGTGTGCTCACCCAGCAGCGGCGAACCCGTGATTTCCGGCTTCAGACCCGAGAACTTGATCGGGCTGCCAACCGTCAGGTACGAACCACGTTCCTTGTGCGGCACTTCCACGATCGTGCCCGATGCGCGCAGCGACGGATCGTTGGCGATTTCCTTCATCGAGAGCACCGGTGCGCACGGGATGTCGAACTTGCGCAGGATGTCGACCGCTTCGTACTTCGTCTTGTCGGCCAGCCAGGCTTCGATGGTCGCGAAGATGTCGAAGATGTGCGGTTGACGGGCCTGTGCGGTGGCGTAGTTCGGATCGCTGATCCACTCCGGCTTGCCCAGCGCGCGGCAGATCGGCTCCCAGGCGTGGCCCTGAATCGTGAAGTAGATGTAAGCGTTCGGGTCCGTTTCCCAGCCCTTGCACTTGAGCACCCAGCCCGGCTGACCGCCACCGCCGGCGTTACCGCCACGCGGCACGACGTCGGTGAACTCGCCATGCGGGTACTGCGGATACTCTTCGAGGTAGCCGACACGGTCCAGACGCTGCTGGTCGCGCAGCTTCACGCGGCACAGGTTGATGACCGAATCCTGCATCGAGACAGCGACCTTCTGGCCACGGCCCGTCTGACCACGGCCGATGATGGCCGTCAGAATACCGATCGCGAGGTGCATGCCGGTGTTGCTGTCGCCCAGTGCTGCGGCCGACACCGTGGGGGGGCCGTCCCAGAAACCGGTCGTCGACGCTGCACCGCCTGCGCACTGCGCCACGTTCTCATACACCTTCAGGTCGTCGTAGTGGTGACCGTCCGAGAAGCCCTTCACCGAGGCCATGATCAGCTTCGGGTTGAGTTCGTTCAGACGTTCCCACGAGAAGCCCATGCGGTCGAGGGCGCCCGGACCGAAGTTCTCCACCAGCACGTCGGATTCGCGCACCAGCTTTTCGAGCACTTCCTTGCCTTCCTGCGTCTTCGTGTCCAGCGTCAACGAGCGCTTGTTGCTGTTGAGCATCGTGAAGTACAAGGCATCGGCGTCGGGGATGTCGCGCAGTTGGCTGCGCGTCACGTCGCCCGAACCCGGGCGTTCCACCTTGATCACGTCAGCGCCGAACCAGGCCAGCAGCTGAGTACAAGCCGGGCCGGCCTGCACGTGCGTGAAGTCGATGATCTTGATTCCTTCGAGGGGTTTGCTCATGTCATGTCTCCTTGATTGACTCGGCTCTTACTTTTTCATCGCCGCGCTTTGCGGATTCAGGTTCGTCAGACGACCGCTTTCGGTGCCTGCGGATTCGTCGATCACGGCGTTGATCAGGACCGGCTTGCGCGAAGCGATAGCTTCTTCGAGGGCCTTCGTCAGCTCGGCCGGCGTGGTCACGTTGTAACCAATGCCACCGAACGCCTCGATCATCTTGTCGTAGCGCGCGCCCTTGACGAACACCGTCGGGGCCACGTCCTTGCCGCCAGTCGGGTTGACGTCGGTGCCGCGATACACACCGTTGTTGTTGAAGATGATGGTGGTGATCGGCAGGTCGTAACGGCAGATGGTTTCGAGTTCCATGCCGCTGAAGCCGAAGGCGCTGTCGCCTTCGATCGCCACGACCGGCAGGCCGCTCGTGACCGCCGCGCCGATGGCGAAACCCATGCCGATACCCATCACGCCCCACGTGCCCGAGTCGAAGCGCTTGCGCGGCTGGTACTGGTCGATGATGCTGCGCGCGTAGTCCAGCGTGTTCGCGCCTTCGTTGACGAGGTTGATGTCCGGATGCTTCTTGAGCACGTCGCGGATCGCGCCGAGTGCACTGTGGAAGTTCATCGGCGACGGGTTTTGCGCAAGCGTGGCCGCCATCTTCGTCAGGTTCTTGTTCTTGCGCTCGGCGATCGCGCCGGTCCACTCGGCGGACGGCTTGCCGAAGTTGGCATCCACACCGGCGAGCAGGGCCTTCACGCACGAACCGATGTCACCGATCACCGGGGCGGCAATCGCGACATTGCTGTCGATTTCCGTCGGCGAGATGTCGATCTGCACGAACTTCTTCGGCGCAGCGCCCCAGGTCTTGCCCTTGCCGTGCGCGAGCAGCCAGTTCAGGCGCGCACCGATCAGCACGACAACGTCGGCTTCCTGCAGCACGAACGAACGTGCAGCGGCCGCCGATTGCTCGTGCGTGTCGGGCAGCAGGCCCTTGGCCATCGACATCGGCAGGTACGGAATGCCGGTCTTCTCGACCAGCGCGCGGATGTCTTCGTCGGCCTGAGCGTACGAAGCGCCCTTGCCCAGCAGAATCAGCGGACGCTTGGCGCCCTTGATCACATCGAGTGCGCGCTGGACAGCGTCCTGCGCCGGGATCTGACGCGGTGCGGCGTCGATCACGCGGATCAGCGAATCCTTGGCCTTTTGTGCGTCGATGGTCTGCGAGAGCAGCTTGGCCGGCAGATCCAGATAGACGCCGCCGGGGCGACCCGACACGGCCGCGCGAATCGCGCGGGCGAGGCCCACGCCGATGTCTTCGGCGTGCAGCACGCGGTAAGCCGCTTTGCAATACGGCTTGGCCGCATTGAGCTGATCCATTTCTTCGTAGTCGCCTTGTTGCAGGTCGACGATTTCACGCTCGCTCGAACCGCTGATGAGAATCATCGGGAAGCAGTTCGTGGTGGCGTTGGCGAGTGCCGTCAGGCCGTTCAGGAAGCCAGGTGCGGACACCGTCAGGCAGATGCCCGGCTTTTGCGTCATGTAGCCAGCGATCGCGGCGGCGTGGCCGGCGTGCTGTTCGTGGCGGAAGCCGATGAAGCGCAGGCCTTCGGCTTGCGCCAGGCGGGCCAGATCGGTGATGGGAATCCCCACCAGACCGAAGATGGTGTCGATGTCGTTCGCTTTCAGGGCATCGATGACCAGATGGAAGCCATCGGTCGTTGCTGCCTCGGACACGATGTTCGCGTGTCGGCTGTTCTCTTCGAGCGTCTCGTTTTCCGCCTTGCCGACTGGCACGGTCATCGCAATGGACATAATTCTCTCCTCCAATTTTTCCGGTTTCAGTGTTGCGTCGTCTTGTCTGACGATTAGTGGGTATTCCTGTACTGCTTCTCTACTTGCTCACCCGGCCGTGCACCCGAACCCGCGAGGGCCCGGGTTGCACGCCGGTCAAACATGTTGCTAATCAAGCCAGCCAATCTGCCTCTAATTAGTACTGCTCAACGTCCAGGTGACGTATCGAACTTGCTTTACGTGGTGCTGCGGCTCAGGTCCGCGGCTTTCACGACCGGCTCGCTCGACTCCGCCTTGTAGTCGCTGGCGTAACGCTGTGCCAGACGGGCACGCATCGGCTTCAAGACAAACAAGGCGAGGAAGGCGGCGAAGGCGTTCATGGCGCAAGCGACCATGAATACAGCCTGCCAGCTACCGGTCATCGAGGTGATGACGCTGGAGAACGGCACCAGCAAGGCGGCGGTCCCCTTCGCGGTGTACAACATCCCCGCATTGGTCGCGGCATACTTCGAGCCATACGTATCGGCGCAGGTTGCCGGGAACAAGCTGTAGATCTCACCCCAGGCGAAGAACACCAGGCCGGTCAGCAGCACGAAGGCCACCGGATGCTGGCCGTACTTTGCCAGTGCGTAGATCCCCACGGCTTCCATCGCGAAGGCAATGAACATCGTGTTCTCGCGACCGATCTTGTCCGATATCCAGCCGAACACCGGGCGCGTCACCCCGTTGAGCACACGGTCGATGGCCAGTGCGAAGGTGAGTGCGGGCAGCGTGAGACCGAGGAGCGAGACAGGTGCCTGATCCAGACCGTAGTCCTTGGCGATCGGGCCGAGCTGTGCCGTTGCCATCAGACCGCCAGCGGCCATTAGCACGAACATCAGGTACATCAGCCAGAACACCGGGGAGCGCATGACTTCCGTCGGCTTGGCGTTGTAGCGCATTGCGCCCGGTGCCAGCTTCTTGAGCGCTTCGATCGACGCGGGCGGACTGGCGAGCGCCAGACCCAGCACCAGCACGATGATCCCCTGCCCCAGCCCGAAGGTCAGGAAAGTGTTCTCATAGCCGCTGGTCTTGATCATGTTGGCGATCGGTACCACGGTCAGTGCCGAACCGGCGCCGAAACCGGCGGCGGTAATACCTGCGGCAAGACCACGGCGGTCCGGGAACCACTTCAGTGCGTTACCCACGCAGGTGCCATACACCGCTCCCGCGCCGACACCGCCCACCGCCGCTGCGAAATACAGCATCGGCAGCGAAGACGCATAGGCATTGAGCACCCATGCGATACCGCACAACAGCCCACCACCGACCACCACCGGGCGCGGACCGAACTTGTCGACCAGATATCCTTCGATCGGCACCAGCCAGGTTTCCGTCACGACGAAAATCGTGAATGCCACCTGAATGGCCGTACGGCCCCAGTGATACTTTTCATCGATCGGGTTGACGAACAGCGTCCACCCGTATTGCAAGTTGGCGATCATCGCCATGCAAATCACGCCGAACACGAGCTGAACCCACGGGCTCGCGAACACGGATTGCTTGCCGTGTTGATTTGTCGTCTCCACTTGTACCTCCTCCATCGGTTTTCAGTTGTTTGGCAGCTTCACAACAACAACACCTTCCGGATGGGGTCTGTGCCCCCTGGGTATGCTTTACGAGGTCTATGCCTCGTCGACTTGTCTCTGATGCTCACGGGAGTCCATTGCACTTCCCGTAAATATACCGAACGAAATATACGATATATCAGATATAAGTCAACACTAATTTATTGCTGTCCTCGTTTTCCACCTCGCGTGCCGAAGTCGTTTTCGTCCATTGCATCGAAAACAACTACGGCACGCGAGGCACTGTCCTAAGTGGCGGCTAGATACAGTAACGCAACTGTAGGACGGAGCGGCGCAACAACGCAATGCGAAAACACTAAGGAGTTAACCTGATCCGAGAACCTTGCCCAACAAGGCGCTCAGCCCTTTTATATCGGGCTCCTTGGGATTTTTTAAAACGAGCATAAGGCGATATTTTTGCTAATTCCTCTCACAACACAACGCTCTCCTCCACGCCCCCGAATCTCTGTAACACACCGTAATAATTCACTCACAGGCGGTCCCCGAACATTTCACAAGTGCAGTTCATGACCGCAAAGCTCACACATGCGAAAGCCCGCGAAACCCCTTTTCTCAGACCTGTTCGGGGAAACCATGAGGGCAAAAGGGCTACGAAGGCTTGGCGCTATTCTTCTTGTGATATACGATATACAACATTTGGTATTAGAAGAATCATAAGAATAAAACGGCCAGTACCAGGCCCGGGTTTCGATTGACCTTTGGAGGGAGAGACTTCATGAAGATTTGCATCTATGGCGCCGGTGCCATCGGTGGCTATCTCGGCGTGCAACTCGCGCGCGCCGGAGCCGATGTCAGTCTGGTGGCACGTGGACCGCACCTCGCGGCCATGCGCGAGCACGGACTCAAGCTGCTCATCGATGGCGAAGAGCGCGTCGCCCACTTGCGTTGCACCGACGATGCGCGCGAACTCGGGCATCAGGACTACGTGATCATCGCCCTGAAAGCGCACTCGGTACCGTCGGTACTCGACGCGATGCAGCCGCTGATCGGCCCGAACACGGCCGTCGTCACGGCCGTGAATGGCATTCCCTACTGGTACTTCTATAAGCACGGCGGCGCGCTCGAAGGCACGACGCTGGAGAGCATCGATCCCGGTGGCCGTCAGTGGCGCGAACTCGGCCCGGAGCGCGCAATCGGCTGCGTGGTGTATCCGGCCACGGAAGTGGTCGCGCCGGGTGTGATTCAACACGTCTACGGCAACAAGTTCCCGCTGGGCGAAGCCAGCGGCGAGCGCAGCGAGCGTGTGGAGAAGCTCTCGCAGATCATGATCGCCGGTGGGCTCGACGCCCCGATCCGCGAGAACATTCGCGACGAAATCTGGCTCAAGCTCTGGGGCAACCTCTGCTTCAACCCGATTTCGGCGCTCACCCACGGCACGCTCGACATCATCGCCAGCGATCCGGGGACACGTGCCATTGCGCGCGCCATGATGCTCGAAGCGAAAGCCATCGGCGACAAGTTCGGCGTGCACTTCCGCGTGGACGTCGAACGTCGCATCAACGGTGCCGGTGCGGTGGGCGCGCACAAGACCTCGATGCTTCAGGATCTGGAGCGCGACCGCGCGATGGAGATCGACCCGCTCGTCTCCGTCGTTCAGGAAATGGGACGCCTGGCCAACGTGCCGACGCCCACGCTCGACGTCGTACTCGCACTAATCAAACAACGTGAGTTCATGACGAAGCCGGATGCCGTGGCGGCCGCGCAGGAACGTCTGGCCAAAGCGGCATGACGTCATCGTTGTTTGTTTGAAACACCCGATCGCAGGGCACCGTGGCCTGCCCTGCCCGAATCGGCACTGACTATATATATAGAGGGCGATGCGACGGGTCTGAACAACGCGTCGCCAACCCCACCCCGCAAACGCTCATCCGTGCCGCCACCGGACCTCCGGTCGCGGCCGATTTTTTGCCGAAAACCCCGGCGCTCTATCGCCGATGCAGGGTCATCACCGCTGTGGTTTCGCGGCAACGCAATAACGTCAGTTTGGTCCACCCCGGAAGTAGCACCCGAATCACTGAAAACTGCGTGCGCCACTGGCGTCCCGAAATTCGCACCATTGCAAGCCAGACGGACATCCGAGGAGGTTCATCGCCATTATCGATCACACAAAGACCATCGGAAAAAGAGACAAATCCGAGACGTGTAAGCGCAGTGAGACCTGAAGAACGTCCCGAAAAACGATAAATTTTGATATTCGGTATGTGGTATATCTTGAGACTTGTTGCGGCGCGACATACAATGCAAAGCAAGTTCTCCCCCACATTACGATCCGTCAACCTTTATCTGGAGTCTCACCATGTTAGTCGCTGCCCTTACGCTTCTCGCCCTGGCTTCTGCCCTCGCCGCCGGTGTTGCAATGGTTCATCTGTTCGTCGCCCTGCCCGCCAAAATGCTCGAAAAGGCTGAAACCAACGGCCATTTCGCCTATCTGGCAGAAACCACGCAGGCAAACGAATCGGGTAAACTCGTCACGAAGCTGGCGACCCTCGTGGGGCAGCAAGCATTGCGCCTCTGAAGGGGCCGTAATACCTAGGAGACTATTGCATGTCCCTGATCACCCCAACTCCGGTGCGCGTGACGCCACTCGCACTGGAGCCGATCGACACCACTACGAGTTTTCGTAATCAGGCGTATGCGCTGCTGAAAAAAGCCATCGCCGATGCCGATATTTATAATCAGAAGGATGAAATTCGCCTGGACGAGCGTCAGCTCATCCAGGTGCTTGGCGTTTCGCGCACACCGATTCGTGAAGCCATGACCTTGCTGGAACAGGAAGGCTTTCTGCGCACGGTGCCGCGCCGTGGCATCTTCATCATCCGCAAGACCAAGCGTGAAATCGTGGAAATGATTCAGATGTGGGCCGCCCTGGAAGGGATGTCTGCGCGTCTGGCCACGCTGAACGCGAGCGACGAAGAGATTGCCAAGCTGCGTCATTTGTTCGACGAGTTCGTGAATGCACCGCCGACCGACCATATTGAAGAGTATTCGGACGCGAACATCGACTTCCACCAGGCCCTGATCAATCTTGGCGGCTCGCAAGCCATCGCCAACACGATCAAGAACCTGTTCATTCACGTACGCGCCATCCGTAAGGTGACGATTGCTCAGAACGACCGGGCAGCGCGCTCGATTGTCGATCACCTGAAGATCATCACCGCGCTCGAAAAGCGCGATACGGAACTCGCCGAGAAGCTCGCGCGCGACCACACCCTCGGTCTGGCCGCGTTCGTCGAAGAGCACTGCGATTTCCTCGAGTGAGCGCTTGATCCGGGTTTGACCCGCGTTTGACGTCTTCACGACGCGCCCACCGCGCGTCTGCGAAAAAGCCAGTGACAGGGAAGTGTCGCTGGCTTTTTTCTACCCTCCTCCCGCCTGTCACGCCCACCGGCATTGCCTTTCCGGATTCGGGTAAACGATCCCGCGAAACCGCTTGTCTCGGTATTGCACGTATACCGTATATGATATATCGTGTTTCACATACTGACCGAAGGTTGACGGAAGTCAGCAACGGGCGAGAGGCCGAGCCCGTGCGGCATATGGTGGGGGCTATGTGTCGCACGCTCATCCGGCGTCGCGCTGATCGACTAGACCCGAGAAGCAGCGTCGGATGTGACCAATGGGTCTCTCGCCCCGGGGCAGGACAAGAACATATAACCACCCTCAGGCGCACCGTTCCCCACCGTGCGCCAAACAGGAGACATCAGCCATGCGCGAGGCTTATTCCATCGCGACGGTGCAAGCGATTCTGGACCATCATGCTGCTCAGGAAGGCCCCCTTCTGCCGATCCTCCATGATGTTCAGGAAGCTTTCGGCTACGTTCCCCCGGATGCCGTGTCCGTCATTGCCAACGCCCTCAACCTGTCACGCGCCGAAGTGCATGGCGTGATCACGTTCTATCACCATTTCCGCACCACCCCGCCGCCGCGACACGTCATTCAGATCTGTCGCGCGGAAGCCTGTCAGAGCATGGGTGCCGACGCGCTCGTGGCACACGCCGAACGCGCGCTGGGTTGCGCGATGCACAGCCACAGCGGCGACGTCGCGCTCGAACCGGTGTTCTGTCTGGGTCAGTGCGCGACGTCCCCCGCGATCACGATCGACGACAAGTTGCACGCGCGCGTCACGCCCGAGAAATTCGACCGTCTGGTCGCCCGCGCCAAGGAAGCCGTATGAGCCAGTCCACTACTTCCGCCAAGACGGCTGTGCGCCTCTACCTGCCGCGTGACTCCGCCGCACTCGCGCTCGGTGCCGACGAAGTCGCCGACGCGATCGCCACTGAGGCTGCCAAACGCGGCATCGAGATCGAGCTGATCCGCAACGGCACGCGCGGCATGCTCTGGCTCGAACCGTTGCTCGAAGTCGTGACCCCGGCGGGTCGCGTCGCCTATGGGCCCGTCGACGTCGACGACGTCGCCTCCCTGTTCGATGCGAACGTCACCGCAGGCGGCGATCATCCGCTCGCGCTCGGTCTGACCGAAGAGATTCCGTATTTCAAGAAGCAGGAACGTCTGACGTTCGCACGCGTGGGCATCACCGATCCCGTTTCGGTCGACGACTACGTCGCGCACGACGGCTATCGCGGCCTGCGCAACGCCCTCGCACTGGACGCCGCGACCATCGTCGCGCAAGTGACCGAATCGGGCTTGCGTGGCCGAGGCGGCGCAGCCTTCCCGACCGGCATCAAGTGGAAGACGGTGCTGAACACGCCCGCCGCGCAGAAATACATCGTCTGCAACGCCGACGAAGGCGACTCGGGCACGTTCGCCGACCGCATGCTGATGGAGGGCGACCCGCTCGTGCTCGTCGAAGGTATGACGATCGCTGGCATCGCCGTGGGTGCCACGCGCGGCTATATCTACGTGCGCAGCGAATACCCCCACTCAATCGACGTGCTCAACGAAGCCATCGTCAACGCGAACAAGGCGGGCTACCTCGGCGAGAACATTCTCGGCTCGGGCCACGCATTCCACCTCGAAGTGCGTAAGGCCGCCGGGGCTTACGTCTGCGGCGAAGAAACGGCGCTGCTCGAAAGCCTCGAAGGCAAGCGTGGCGTGGTGCGGGCGAAACCGCCGCTGCCTGCAATCGAAGGTCTCTTCGGCCTGCCGACGGTCATCAACAACGTGATTTCGCTCGCTTCCGTGCCGATCATCATGGACCGAGGCGCGGAGTTCTATAAGAACTTCGGCATGGGACGCTCGCGCGGCACCCTGCCGATCCAGCTCGCGGGCAACATCAAATACGGCGGCCTCATCGAGAAGGCCTTCGGCGTGACGCTGCGCGAGATCCTTTACGACTACGGCGGCGGCGCAATGACCGGTCGCCCGCTGCGTGCGGTACAGGTCGGCGGCCCGCTCGGCTCGTACCTGCCGGAATCGCAGTGGGACACCCCGCTCGACTACGAAGCGTTCGCCGCGCACTGGGCCGTGCTGGGTCACGGCGGCATCGTGGCGCACGACGACACCGTCGATCTCGCCAGGCTCGCCCGTTACGCGATGGAGTTCTGCACCATCGAATCGTGCGGCAAGTGCACGCCGTGCCGCATCGGTTCGACGCGCGGCGTCGAAGTGATGGACAAGATCATCGACGGGCGCGACCGTCCCAAGCAGATCAAACTGCTGCGCGACCTGTGCGACACGATGCTCAACGGCTCGCTGTGCGCCATGGGCGGCATGACGCCCTACCCCGTGCTGTCTGCGCTGAATCATTTCCCAGAAGACTTCGGCGCGGCCGAATCGTCGAACTTGCCGACCAAGGCCGCCTAGGAGACCCCCGATCATGATGGATCCGATGTTTGAGAAGGATTACGGCACCCCGCGCCGCGAATCGACGAAGGAAGTCACGCTGGAGATCGACGGCGAACAGGTCACCGTGCCGGCGGGCACGTCGATCATGCGCGCGGCGTCCGAGGGTGGCGTGAACGTGCCCAAGCTGTGCGCAACCGACTCGCTGGAGCCGTTCGGCTCGTGCCGTCTGTGTCTGGTGGAAATCGAAGGCCGTCGCGGCTTCCCCGCGTCGTGCACCACGCCGGTCGAACCCGGCATGAAGGTCCGCACGCAATCGCCGAAGCTCCAGGAGCTACGCAAGGGCGTGATGGAGCTGTACATCTCCGATCACCCGCTGGACTGCCTGACGTGCGCCGCCAACGGCGACTGCGAGTTGCAGGACATGGCCGGGGTGACGGGCCTGCGCGAAGTGCGTTACGGCTTCGACGGTGCGAACCACTTCGACAGCGAAAAGGACGAGTCGAACCCCTACTTCACGTACGACGCCTCGAAGTGCATCGTCTGCAACCGCTGCGTGCGCGCCTGTGAAGAAACGCAAGGCACGTTTGCACTGACGATCTCGGGACGCGGCTTCGAAGCGCGCGTTTCGGCGGGCCAGGACCAGGCGTTCATGGATTCGGAGTGCGTGTCGTGCGGCGCCTGCGTGGCCGCCTGCCCGACCGCAACGCTGCAGGAGAAGTCCGTCATCCATCTCGGTCAGGCCGAGCATGCCAAGATCACGACCTGCGCCTATTGCGGCGTGGGCTGCTCGTTCAAGGCGGAGATGAAGGGCAACGAAGTCGTGCGCATGGTGCCGCACAAGGACGGTCAGGCCAACGAAGGCCACGCCTGCGTGAAGGGTCGCTTCGCCTGGGGCTACGCCACGCACAAGGACCGTATCCTCACGCCGAAGATCCGCAAGAAAATCACCGATCCGTGGCAGGAAGTGTCGTGGGACGAGGCGCTCGACTACGCGGCGTCGGAGTTCAAGCGCATCCAGGCCAAGTACGGCCGTGACTCCATCGGCGGTCTGGTGTCGTCGCGCTGCACGAACGAAGAAGACTACCTCGTGCAGAAGCTCGTGCGCGCCGCGTTCGGCAACAACAACGTCGACACCTGCGCCCGCGTGTGCCACTCGCCGACCGGCTATGGCCTGAAGGCGACGCTCGGCGAATCGGCCGGCACGCAAACGTTCAAGTCGGTCGAGCATTCGGACGTGATTCTCGTGATGGGTGCGAACCCGACCGACGGTCACCCGGTGTTCGGCTCGCGCATGAAGAAGCGTCTGCGCCAGGGGGCCAAGCTTATCGTGATCGACCCGCGTCGTATCGATCTGGTCAACAGCCCGCACATCAAGGCCGACTATCACTTGCAACTGCGTCCGGGCACGAACGTGGCCATGGTCAACGCGCTGGCGCACGTGATCGTCACCGAAGGTCTGATGGCCGACGCGTTCATCGCCGAGCGTTGCGAAGATCGCGCTTTCCAGCAATGGCGCGACTTCATCTCCCGTGCCGAGAATTCGCCGGAAGCGACCGAAGCCCACACGGGCGTGCCTGCCCACCTCGTGCGCGGCGCCGCCCGTCTGTACGCAACCGGTGGCAACGCGGCGATCTACTACGGTCTGGGCGTGACGGAACACGCACAAGGCTCGACGACGGTCATCGGCATCGCCAACCTCTCGATGCTCACCGGCAACATCGGCCGCGAAGGTGTGGGCGTGAACCCGCTGCGCGGTCAGAACAACGTGCAGGGCTCGTGCGACATGGGCGCGTTCCCGCACGAACTGCCGGGCTATCGTCACGTGTCGGACGCAAGCGCCCGCGCACTGTTCGAGGCCGAATGGGGCGTCGAGCTGCAAGCGGAGCCGGGCCTGCGTATTCCGAACATGTTCGACGCAGCACTGGCGGGCACCTTCATGGGCCTGTACTGCCAGGGCGAGGACATCGTCCAGTCGGACCCGAACACGCAACACGTCACGCATGCACTGGAGCAGATGGAGTGCATCGTCGTGCAGGACATCTTCCTGAACGAAACTGCGAAGTACGCACACGTGCTGCTGCCGGGTTCGTCGTTCCTGGAGAAGGACGGCACGTTCACCAACGCCGAGCGTCGTATCTCGCGCGTGCGTCAGGTCATGCCGCCGCGCGCCGGTTACGCCGACTGGGAAGTGACGATCCAGCTGGCGAAGCGTCTGGGCTACGAGATGAACTACTCGCACCCGTCGGAAATCATGGACGAAATCGCGCGTCTCACGCCGACGTTCTCGGGCGTGAGTTACGAGAAGCTCGACCGCGTGGGCAGCGTGCAGTGGCCGTGTAACGACGACGCGCCGGACGGCACGCCCGTCATGCACATCGACGAATTCGTGCGTGGCAAGGGCAAGTTCCTCATCACGCAATACGTGCCGACGGACGAAAAGGTCACGCCCCGTTTCCCGCTCATCCTCACGACCGGGCGGATTCTGTCGCAGTACAACGTCGGAGCGCAGACGCGTCGCACGGACAACAACCACTGGCACAGCGAAGATCGTCTGGAACTTCATCCGCATGACGCCGAAGAACGTGGCATCAAGGACGGCGACTGGGTCGGCATTCAGAGCCGGGCGGGCGAGACGGTGTTGCGTGCAATCGTCAGCGACCGCATGCAGCCGGGCGTGGTGTACACGACGTTCCACTTCCCGGAGTCGGGCGCGAACGTGATCACCACCGACAACTCGGACTGGGCGACGAACTGCCCCGAGTACAAGGTGACGGCGGTGCAGGTCACGCCGGTCGCACAACCGTCGGAATGGCAGCGTCAGTACTCGGACTTCAACCGTCAGCAGGAAGCGTTCCTCGGACACGACCGGACGACGGCGGCCAGCGCGAGCTGAGCCGGCAATCAGGCACGCGACGGCGCCGGTCGAACGACCGCACCGCCGTGTGCCGCCACGGACAATCCGCGTCCATCGTCGCATGCGCATAGTGCCGACGAGCTTCGCCGTCTATTGCCTGCAGACGGCGCGGCGGACGCGAGATTGGCCAAGCGAACCGGTGCAACGCATCGACAGAGAACGATCACAGGGGACAAGACAGATCATGGACACGGACAATCTGGTCAAGATGGCCAATCAGATCGGGGATTTCTTCGAGACGATGCCCGATCGCGGCGAAGCGCTCGAGAACATCGCCGGGCATCTGCGTCGCTTCTGGGCGCCGCGCATGCGCATGACGATTCTGGAGCATCTGGAGACGACGGACGGGCATGGCATGCGCGAGATCGTCGTGGCCGCCATCACCACGCATCGCGCCGAACTCTGGCCGCGCGGCTGACATTCGTCGAGGCCGATCGGCGGGACGCGAAGTCCGGCCGTAACATCAGGCGCAGTCGTGGAAACGATTGCGCCTGATGTCGCTGGCAGACGTCAATGCCGCTTCAGGCCCCCATTCAAGCCTTCAGGCACCCAGCTTGATGAGTACCGCACCGCCGACGACCAGACTGCATGCGACGAGACGCCGCGCGTTGAGCTTCTCTTGCATGAACAACCAGCCCAGCAGCACCGCAAAGATGGCGCTCGATTCGCGCAACGCCGACACCGCCCCCATCGGCAGAAACTGCAGCGCGAAGACCACCATGCCGTAGGCGCATTGTGCGACCACGCCAGCCCCCAGCGCTTGCGTCACCCGGCGGCGCGGCGCGAGGAACATGCCGCGCCATCCGCCCCGCCACGTCCACACCGCCCCGACCAGCGGCACGCTCGCCAGCAAGTACGCCCAGGCGATGTAGGCGAAGCCGTTCCCGCCGCTGCTGTTCGTTAAGCGAATGCCGAAGCCATCCACAATCGTGTAAGCCGCAATGAACACGCCGGTGAGCAAGGCCGCAGGCACGCTGTCGCCGGACAGACGCCGTCCACGCAACGCGAGCGTCAGAATGCCGGTGCAGATGCACGCGATGCCGACCACCGCGATCCAGCGCGGCAGTTCGCCCGCGAGCAGCAGCGCCGCCCCTGAGATCAGCAGCGGCGAGATGCCACGCGCAATCGGATAGATCTGTCCGAACTCGCCCACGCGATAGGCGCGGATGAGCGCCGCCGTGTACGCCACCTGCGCACATGCGGACAGCACAATGAGCGGCCAGACTTCGACCGGCGGTATCGGCAGCACCGCAATGCCGACGATGGCAGTGAGCAATTGCGGCACGGCCATCATGCCGACTTGCCAGAGACGATCGGGACTCGCGTGAAGGAAAGCGTTCCAGGTGGCGTGCATCAGTGCCGAGAGCAGCACGAGGAGCACGATGGGCGTGGTGGTCATGTCGATCGGATGCAGCGGCGGTGTGTCGGAAGTGGGCTGACAAGGGCACAAAAAACGGCGCAAAAACCGGCGCTGAAAACGGCGCGTCGGCGGCAAGGGCATCAGCCACCGAAAGTTGTCCACACCCTTTGTGGATAACCCACTGGATAACCTGACATCGACTTCTGAGTCGCCCCGTGAACAGGGGCTGTCAAGAGCCTTGCTCAAAAAACGGTCAGCGAAGGAACAAATATTCGACTTGACGGCCTGTCCCCTCCCTGCTCAACGGCCCGCCTCCTCATTTGCCGACACATGGGACGACATCTCGGCATCCTTCTCAGTTTGAGGCGACGGGCACGCTGCGCTTTCAGGCGTCGGGGGCGGGCGACTGCGGCGTAGCACGCAACGCGGCCATCACCTGGCTCTGTCCCATGCCCGCTTCCGGCGACTTCTGCAGTGCCAGCAGATAGCGTTCGCCAAACTCGTCGACTTCGCCGCCGGTACGACGGAACAGTCTGGCGGCTTCGTCGGCCAGCGCAATGCCCGCCTCAGCCAGTGGTGGTTCCTGCTCCTGCCATTCGTCGAGTGCGACGATCAGGCGCGAGACCGGATCGAGCCAGCGGAACCAGGGGTCTTCGGTGAACAACTGGACGAAGCGGCCGGTCGGCACCGCGCCGAAAACCGCTTCGTATTGCTGACGGTCATAGTCGATCAGCACCTTGTGCTGGGCAAGCAGCGCGGCACGCAACGCCTTCAGGGCAGCGATCTGGGCAGCACTGGCGGGTGTGGTTTCGGTCGGTTCGGTCATCTCTGGCACCGGGTTACGTCAGAAAGGATAGGAAACAGAATTGGAAAGCGTCTGACATGCACTTTAGGACTTAGCCCATAGCCAACAGACGTCTGGATCACGATACTACACGGGTCTCGCAAACACCTCGCGAGACCAGGCTTTCACTTCCCCGTGGGAGGCCTGCTTCCTCACCCGCCACCCGGCGGGTTTTTTTTGCCCGGACACTTCGTCTACGTACATCGTCTGCACACTTCGTTTATCATCGGCAGCGCCCTGACCTCCCCACTCTGCGTGGCTCACGTTCCGATATGACCTTTCCCCTGCGTCCCAAGACCATTGGCGTTATGGGGTCCGGCAAACAGCCGTGGCCCGAACTTGCCGTGCCGCTCGGCCGTGCGCTGGCGCTCGCTGGCTTTCACTTGCTTACCGGCGGTGGACAAGGCGTAATGACGAGCGTGAGCGAAGCGTTCTGCTCCGTGCCGCAACGCATCGGCCGAAGCATCGGCATCGTGCCGACGGAGACCGTCGCAGGCACGGATGAGGCAGACGATGGGCACATGGACGCGCCGAGCACTTTGCGCGCCGTGCCCGGCTATCCGAATCCGTTCGTCGAAGTGCCGATCCTCAGTCCGCTGCCTCGCCATCTGCCCGACGCGCCGCCGGGGACCCTTTCGCGCAATCACATCAACGTTTTGTCCAGCGACGCCATCGTCGCCCTGCCAGGCAATCACGGCACGCGCAACGAAGTCGGGCTCGCCGTACACTACGGCAAGCCCGTGATTCTTTTCGGGGAGAGCGAGCACTTCGCGGACATGCCCGCGTCGCTCGTGAGAACGGTATCGCTCGATACCGTGATGGACTTCGTCAGAACGGTACGGTGAGCTTCGCGTCGATGGACTGGAAGCGATAGGACCAACCCGGCGGGCCGCTCGCTGCGGGCATCCACGGCGCATTCAACCGCTGCATCACCGACAAGTCGAGCTTTGACGTCCCCAGATAATGCGTGTGACTCAGCCCGACCTCGGCGTAACTGTCGTAGGTGTGGATCGCGTTCGGATCTTCGGTGCGACTGCGGTTGTAGCGCAGCTCGACGCCGGTCGTCCCGTTGGACGTCACATCGAACGCGCGGCGCACACGCCACTGGAGCGTCTGCGTCTGCGTGGTGCCCGTCGCAATCTGATCCGTGGCGGCATTGGTGGAGCCGGTGATCCCGACCGTCCAGTCGGCGTCGATGGGCAACGAATAGTTGGCCGTCAGATCGCGATTGGTCGCGTCACGTCGCGCATTCTGCAAATCCTGACTGAGCTTCGTATCGAGCTTGCCGTACATCCCCAGCGGGTTGTTCATCAGCAGATTGGCGGTGCCCTGCATCTTGCCGGTGGTCGTCATACCGCTGTTGTTCATGCCGACATTGAACTGATACGGACGGTCGTTGAGTACCTGTAGCCCGATAGCCCCCTCGCCCGGGGTACGGCTACGGGTCGCAACGAAAGGCAACTGGTCGTCGCGCACCACCAGTCCGCGACGCATCAGCATGCGGATGTTACGGTTCGCCAGACTCTCATGACGTGGCATGCCGCGCAGGCACGATGCGCGTGCGAGGAACGCGTTGGGCGGTGCAACGTCGGGCAATGGTTGCGGGTCGGTGGCAGCGGCGGTAGCGCCCGAGGCCACGGCGTCGATATCGACGGCATGGATCGCGGTGCCGTCCGCGCTCAATTCCGGCGCAACGGCAAATTCGGCTGCGGGCAGTGGCGGTGACGGCGGAGTCGGGGAGACGACCGACGTCGCGTCCGCCGTCTCGGCAGAGGCGCCACTCGCGCCGTCTGCTGCGACGGCTTGCGACGGATCGGACGACGTGGACGCGCCACCAGTCGCCGCAGTTGTACTCGAAGCCACAGCTGCGGCCGCATCGGCGGCACGCGTGGCCGCCTCGCGATCGACGGCCGCAGCGACCGCATTCGGGTCGTCGCTTGCGAACAGTGCAATCGGATCGGTCGCCGCACCCGGGTCCTGCACGACCGGCGGTGACGGCGGTGGTGGGGGCGGCACGAAATACTGAGGTGCCAGTCCACGGTCCCACAATCCGTAGGACACAGCATTCTGCTCAGTGAAACACGGCGGATTAGGATCCGAGAAGAGAGATTGTGCGTGCGTGCCCACCGGCATTCCGGCACTCAGACACGCGGCCAGCAGGAGGCAACTCCGCACGACCGGTTTTACCGACATTCGACACCTGAAAATCCCACCCCGCACCGTTGCCGTCAGCCAAGCGTCGTGCGCCGCGTTCGACATGAGGGGGGGTGATGTAGCGACAAGGGCCTATTTTACGTCGATCGGGTGACGCTCTGCCAGTCACGAAACGCCCAAAACCCCTGGGAACTCTTTCATGGGATTGCCACTCATATCGCGTGACTTCCCCTGTAGTGATTTTTGCCCGCCTCGTGCGGGCGTTTTATTTTGCGATTCCACATCGCAAAAAAAGCCCGGGGAGTGGGTTCCCGGGCAATGGTCGATCGCCATGGAGGGGCGACCGAGGGGGGCCAGCCGATGCCGCGTCCCGGTCAGGACGCAGCACCCTCGTCGTCGCGTCGATTACTTCTTCTTCCCACCTTTTCCGCCAGCGAGGAAGCGTTCGTTGTACTCATCCATGAGCTTGCGCACCGTCGCACCGATCTGGATGTAGTCCGGTTCGTTGAGGTTCGCGAGCGACACGCGGCCCGACGGGTGCAACGTGCCGAAACCGCGCCCCGGCAGCAGCACGACGCCGCTTTCCTTGGCCAGACGGAACAGCACCTCCGACGGATCGATGTTCTTCATGAACCAGTCCACGAACGCCTTGCCGTAGATCTTCGAACCCAACACCTCGAGATCGAGGATGTTGTAGTAGTCGACGGCCGTCGGCCCGGTTTCTTCCGAGATCCCCGCCGCGCGATACATCACGGCCTTGCGGCGGCGGATGATGCGCTTCACAGCGTGCTTATACGCATCCGGCTCGTCCATCAGGCAGAACAGCGAGAACAGCGCCATCTGCACCTGCTGCGGCGTGGACAGACCTGCCGTGTGGTTGAGCGCCACAGCGCGGCTGTCGGCCACGAGACGGTCGATGAACTTGAGCTTTTCCGGCTCCGTCGTGATCGACGAATAGCGTGCATTGGGCCCTTCGCGCTGCGCCTTGGGCAGTTTGGCAATCTTGTCGTCGAAGACATTCTTCTCATGCGTGGCAATCGCGCCGAGACGCCAGCCCGTCGCCCCGAAATACTTCGAGTACGAATACACGAGGATGGTGTTGTACGGCGCAATCGCGAACAGCGAGCGGAAGTCGTCGGCAAACGTGCCGTAGACGTCGTCGGTCAGGATGATCAGGTCCGGGCGCTTCTTGACGATGCCGGCGAGATGTTCGAGCGAGGCGTCGTCGAGCTTCACCGACGGCGGATTGCTCGGGTTCACGAGGAAGAACGCCTTGATCTTCGGATCGAGCAGCTTGTCGAGTTCCTTCTTCGAGTACTGCCAGCCCAGGTCCGGATCGGCGTTCAGATTCACTTCGTGAAGCTGATAGTCGGCCAGTTCCGGGATCTCGATATACGGCGTGAAGATCGGCATGCCCAGCGCAATCGAATCGCCTGCTTGCAGCAGGTGGTTCGTCTTGAGCGTGTTGAACAGGTACGTCATGGCTGCGGTGCCGCCCTCGACCGCGAACAGGTCGAAGTTGCCCACGAACGGATGACGTCCGACCATCTCGCGACGCAGATACTTCGCCGAGATCTTTTCGGTATTGCGCAGCATACGGTCCGGCACCGGATAGTTACAACCGAGAATGCCGTGCACCATCTCCGTGAGGAAATCCTCGACGACGAGCCCCATCTGATCGCGCACGTACGAGATCGATTTTTCGAGGAACTTCACGCCCGGCGCGTGCTGGTTCTCCCGGGCGAAGTCTTGCCAGCGGGCTTCCACGCCCTTGCCCGGCGGAATGCCGCCCACGCCTTCGGGCATATACGTGAACTGGCGTTCGGCTTCGGACAGCGCGAACAGGCCCAGTTGGAAGAACCCATGGCGCGGTTCGAGCGCCAGGAAGTTCGGGTTGCCGCGACCGGCGTTGAGCATCGAGCGCTGTGCGCCATTTTCCTGCGCGAGTTCGATCAGGGTGTCCTTGAATTCGAACGGGCTGAGTTTGGCGAGTGCGTCGAGTTCCTTCGATTTCATAGCAATTTCTCCATGAACAACCACTTACAACCCATAGCGATGCCGTCCTGCGGGGGCAGCGACGGACGATCGGGACGAATGCATCGATTAAATAAAAGCAACAGGGGACGGCCGTCGCCTCAGGTCAGCGACACCACCAGCGGTCCGAGCAGCGTAAGCAGCACGTTGGCGATGGCGTAGGTGATGGCGAACGGCACGGTCGGCACGTTGCTCTCGGCCTTGTCCAGGATTTCGCCGAAGGCCGGGTTCGCACTGCGCGAGCCGGACAGCGCGCCGGCCAGAATGGCCACGTTGTCGTAGCGCAGCACATAGCGTCCGAACAGATAGGTGAGCAACAGCGGCACGATGGTGACGATCACCCCGGCGACGAAGATCGAGACGCCGCTTTGCTGCAACGTCTGCCAGGCCTGCGCGCCGGCGGAGAGCCCCACGCAGGTCACGAACGTCGCCAGCCCCAACTCCTTGAGCAGCGAGCTTGCCGCGAGCGGCATGGCGCCGAACGTCGGATGCTTGCCACGCAGCCAGCCGAAGACCAGCCCCGCGAGCAGCGCACCGCCGCCGCTGCCCAGCGTCAGCGGAATGCCGCCGACCTTGACCACGATGTAGCCGATCAGCAAGCCCACGACGATGCCGATGCCCATGTACACGTAGTCCGTCTTCACCGAGTACGCGACCGGATAACCCGCTTCCTTGGCGGCACGTTGCACGTCGCTGTCGGCACCGTACAGCGTGACCACGTCGCCGTGATAAACGACGGTGTCGTCGAGAATCGGCAAAGGCTGGCCCATCCGCGTGATCTTCGCGATGTACACGCCATGCTTGACGTCGCGTTCCACACCGGCCTTGAGTTCGCCGAGCGTCTTGCCGTTGCCGCCCTTGCGCGCGAACACGACTTCCTGCATGCGCAGTGCGATATCGAGATCGGCCGACGGGCGTTGTTCGTCACCGAGCAGACGCCAGGCCTCGGTGGCCGCTTCACGCCGACCGATGAGCATGACGTCGTCGCCCGCTTCGAGCACGAGATCGTCGGTCGCGATAATGATCTTGCCGTTGCGGCGCAGCCGTTCGATGGTCACGCCATCGGTCAGTTGCTTCTCGATATCGACGACGCGCTTGCCCGCACCGGTCGTCACGCGATAGACGCGGCCCACGAGCGCCGGCAGCGAGTCGACCTGATCGGCGGAGAGGACCGCGCGGCCACCGGCCATTTCGAGTTCGGCCTTCTTGGCGTCGTCCTTGAGCGTGCGGCCCATGAGCTTCGGCACGAGCGACGCGCACACGATGATCGCGCCCAGACTGCCGAAGATGTACGTCACCGCGTAACCGATGGCGACTTCGGATTGCAGGCGCTTCACTTCGTCTGCGGGCAAGCCGAGGCGCGAAATGGCGTCGCCCGCCGTGCCGATGATGGCGGACTGGGTGAGACCGCCGCCCGCCACACCGGCCGCGAGGCCCTTGTCGAAGCCGAAGATTTTCGCGCAGATCAGCACCGTGACCAGACCGGACGCCGCAAGAAACAAGGCCATGCCGATCTCACGCAGCGTTTTGCGCGAGAGCGAGCTGAAGAACTGCGGTCCGCTTTCATAACCCACGGCGTAGATGAACAGCGCGAACATGATGCTCTTCACGCCGGCGTCGACCGAAATACCGATTTGGGAGACGACCACGGCCACCAGCAGCGAGCCACCTACGCCCCCTAGCTGGAACGAACCGAACTTGATCGACCCGATGGCGTACCCGATGGCGAGCGACAGGAAAATCGCGACCTCCGGGACATGATTCAGAATCGTATGCACCAGTTCCACGGCAGAACCTCCGTCAAAAAGATGAATGCGGTCGCTGGCGGGGGAGCCGGCGCCGCCTCGCTAACGCGAAAACTGATGGGCGACGAAAACCACCGCCGGCCCCATGAGCGGCAGCAACACGTTCGACAGGGCGTACGTCACCGTGTACCCGACGACCGGCAATGCGCTGTTCGCGGTTTGCACCACTGCACTAATGGCAGGCGTGCTGGCTTGCTGACCCGCAATGGCGCCGATGAGAATCGGGCCGTCGATACGCAGCAACTTGTGGCCCACCCACAGCGACACGAGCGCCGGAATGAGCGAAACGCAGATCCCCACCACCGGCAACGCCATGCCGTGCTCGCGCAGCAGCACCGCCGCCTGCGGCCCGGCCGACAGGCCGACGCACACCACGAACACCGCCAGCCCGAGGTCTTTGAGCAATTCGTATGCGGCTGGCGGGAACGTGCCCCACGTCGGTCGACGCGACAGCAGCCAACCGCTCGCCAGCCCCGAGACCAGCGCGCCGCCGCCCGAGCCGAGCGTCATCGGCGCGCCGCCGATGTGCACCGACAAGTGCCCGATGCAAAGGCCGACGATCAGCGCAAGGCCCACGAAGACAAGGCTCGTCTTGTTGCCGTGCGGTACGGATTTGCCCATGACGGCACCCGCGCGTTCGACGTCTTCCTGCAAGCCTTGCAGCGTCACCACGTCACCCCGTTGCAGCGGGATTTTGTTGAGCGAAGGCAACTGCATGCCCATGCGTTTGACGGATTTGACGAACACGCCGTGGCGTAGCTCGACCGGCGCTTCGCGTCGCAGATCGGCCACGGTGCGCCCTTCGGCTTCCTTGTTCGTCATGATGAAATCGCGCTCCACGAGCACGATGTCGCTCGTCTCGGTGCCCGGGACTTCCGGGCCGATAAGCGCATGCGCTTCGAGCATGGCGTCGCGACGTCCGTCGAGCAGCAGTTCGTCGTTGAGGTCCAGCGTGAGGTTCTGCGCGACGGCCACTTGCGTCGCGGCGCGGCGCACCCGTTCGATAGCGACCCGCCCGTCCAGCGCGGCTTCGAGCGCGGCGACGGAGAGTCCGGGGTGTGCGACGCGATAACTGCGGCCCACCAGATCGGGCGCGGCCGGTGCGCCAAGCTCGTCACCGTTCTCGTCTTCCATTTCCTTGGCAAGACGTGCGCTATCGGCCTTCAGATCGATGCCGAGCAAACGCGGGGCGAGCAGATTAGTGAACAGCACGATGGTGATGAGGCCGAACACATACGTCAGCGTATAAGCCGTGACGACGTTGGCCTGCCAGGCCTTGAAGGCTTCCGGATCGAGCCCGAGACGTCCCAGCGCTTCAATGGCCGTACCGACCATCGCCGATTCCGTTGCAGCACCGGCCGCCAGACCGCCCGCCGTGCCCGGATCGAGACTGAGGAATTTCACGGCCAGCATCACGATGCCGAACACGAACACCACTTCGATGATGGACAGCACGCCGAAGCGCAGGCCGCGCAGGTTCAGGTTCTCAACGAACTGCGGACCGGCAGAAAAGCCCATCGCGAAGATGAACAGCGCAAAAGCGAAATCCTTGAGCGAGCCTTCGACCATACAGCCGGTCTGTCCTACGAGTAACGCGACAAGCAGCGCACCGCACACGCCACCGAGCTGAATCGGGCCGAACCTGATGCGCCCCAGGAGTTGGCCCAGGACGACGCAAACGAACACGGTAATCAACGGCACGGCATTGAACAGCGGAACTGAACACTGCATACAGGCTCCTGCCACATGTCGCACTTCGGCGACGGGCTACCGCACTTGGCGGCATACGTCCGGCATACGAGACATCAGAGAACGACAGAGAACGACAGATTGTCGTGGCATCGGCCACGTCAATCGGGAGACAGCAGACCGTGCATCGGTCGTACGTTTTGCACCTTGCGGGAACCGCCTGGCGTTTATGTAGGGAGGGCGCACACGGCGCACTTATTACCGGCGCCAACTACGCGATCGTCGCGCAATTAGCTAGCACAAGTAATTAAAATTACGCTATCTGCGACTGTTCCGCATTTCGAGGCGACGCGATGTCGGCATAGTGTTGTTCAACGTTCCGGACGTGTCAACAGGTTTCGCGTAAGGTCCGCGCCTTGTG
Organism: Pandoraea oxalativorans; assembly: GCF_000972785.3. Lineage (NCBI taxonomy): Bacteria > Pseudomonadati > Pseudomonadota > Betaproteobacteria > Burkholderiales > Burkholderiaceae > Pandoraea > Pandoraea oxalativorans. The sequence continues at coordinate 1,646,113 of NZ_CP011253.3, read as the reverse complement.
CGCGTCAAGTCCTCAATTTCACCCACTATGTCGGAATCCTGATTAATAGTCGATGAACGTCGGCCACGCGGGCGGCGTGTCGACAGCGCCCGCGAAATCGCGCGATAGCAACGTCGGCCCTGAGGAAAATCGCACAGAGGATGGATGAAAATTTTTCAGGTTCCGCGACAGGATGCCGCAGGGGCACGGCGGCCGGAACGGGCGGAAGCCGTCGCCATCGCGTGACGGATGGCGCAGGACGTCAGACGAGGGAGTTACTTCGGTGCGCGGATTTCGTGGAGGGTGCCCGGCCCCCAACCGGTGGCGTCCCACTTGCCGTCGCGCAGCGTCCATTCATGGACACCGGTCTCTTCCCAGTGCGGCGGGGTATAGCGCATGCCGGGGCGCTTGGCTTCCATGTGTCCGTCCACCCAGTCGTAGCGACCGTCTTTCCACTGCCAGTAGCCCGGCACCCAGAACTCCCCCTTGGGTGCGGCGTGCGGATCTTCGAAGCGCGGCGGCGGCGGACCGCGTTGCAGCGTCACGTCGGCCAGCGCGGGCAGGCTTGCCAGACACAGTGCGGCCACCAGCGCAAAGCGACGATGAGGGCGATGTGCAACGAGGACGCTCACGACGGACGTGATGGACGTGATGGACCTGATGGACGTTGCGGGCGTGACCATTGAAAGCGACGAAGTCGACATTGCGCAGACTTTCGGTGAAGACAGAGAAGTGACACATTGTACCGTCCGCTTGCCCGCATCATCGGCCCACATCGCGTGCGATGCGCGTCACGACGTCACGAAACCTTATAATCGGCGCACTCACAACCTGCCGCCCCGTGCGGATTCCGACGGCGCCTCCATGAACGGCTGCCGCACTGCTCACCCATGAACCCTGCCCCTGCGGCCGCCGGTCACCGGCAATTGCTTCGTCTGGCGGTGCCGATCGTGCTCGCCAATCTCACCCAGCCCCTGCTCTCGGCCGTGGACACCGCCGTGGCCGGCCATCTTCCAGGCCCGGCCTATCTCGGCGGTGTCGCGCTCGGCGGGCTGCTGCTCAACCTGATCTTCTGGGGATTCTCGTTCCTGCGCATGGGCACGACCGGCCTGGCGGCGCAGGCCTTCGGCGCGCGAGACGCACAGCGGCTTCGCGACACGCTCGCGCGTGCGCTGGCGCTGGCCTTCGCCATCGGTGCGGTGTTGCTCGTGTTGCGCGTGCCGCTGGTGTCGCTGGGCGTCTCGTGGCTCGGCGGCAGCGACCAGGTGCAAGCGCTTGCACGGGAGTACGCCAGCATCCGTATCCTCGCCGCGCCCTTTGCCCTCGGCAATTACGTGGTGCTCGGCTATTTGCTCGCGTGTCAGCGTGTGCGTCAGGGGCTGGCGGTGCAAGTGTTCATCAATGTGGCGAACATCGTCGCGGTGCTCGCTTTCGTTCGCGGCTTCGGTTGGGGTGTGGCTGGCATTGCGTGGGCGACAGCGCTGGCCGATCTGCTTGGTTTCGTGCTAGGGGCGTGGCTGCTCTGGCTTGCGCGCACGCCCGATCTGCCGCCGTTGCGCGTGGCCACGCTCGTCGAGCGCGCCGCGCTCTGGCGTTTGCTGCGCCTGAATCTGGACATCTTCCTGCGCACGCTGTTCCTGCAACTGGCGTTCGCGTGGTTCGCACGCGTCGGGGCGCGTCTGGGCGACACCACACTCGCCGCCAACGCCCTGCTGCTCAACTTCCAGACGTTCATGGCTTACGGCCTCGACGGATTCGCCCATGCCGCCGAAGCCCTTGTCGGCGCGTACATCGGCGCGCAGCAACGGCAGGCGCTCTTGCACGCAATCCGGCTCTCGCTGGGATGGGCGCTCGGGTGCGCCGTGGCGTTCGCGCTCGTCTATGCGATGGCCGGTGGCGTCATTATCGATGCGCTCACCGATCAGGCGACGCTGCGCGAAACCGCGCGCGAATTCCTGCCGTGGGCGGTGCTCTCGCCCATCGTCGCCGTCTGGTGTTTTCAACTGGATGGTGTCTTTATCGGCGCAACGCGTACGCGCGAATTGCTCACGTCGTCGCTGATCGGCTTGCTGGTGTTTGGCACGGTGATGCCCATGACGTTGGCGGCATGGGGCAATCACGGCTTGTGGGTCGCGCTGATGGCGTTCCTCGCCACGCGCGGTGTTGTGCTCGGCGTGCTGCTGCCGCGCATCTGGCGCGGCATGCCCCGTCAGGCGGCTTGATTCAGACGATCTGAAGGGGACAGGCCTCGGAGGCCCCTCCCCTTCACCGCGTGGCTTGCTGCGACCTCAGTCGCGAATGCACGCCAGCGCCGCGCCGTGCAGCTCGGCGTTTGCGGCGGCCAGCACCTGTCCCTGCGACGTGAGCGTCAGCGGCTTGCCTTCCCAATCGGTAATGACACCCCCCGCCGCCTCGACCACCGGCGCGACAGCCAGATAGTCGTACGTCTGCAAGCCCGCTTCCATCACCAGTTCGATGTGCGCGCTCGCGAGCAGCCCGTAGGCGTAGCAATCGCCACCGAAACGACGGCGGCTGACCGCCTTCGTCAAGCGTTCGAATCGAGCATACTCCGCCGCATCGAAAATGTCGGGCGACGTGGCATAGACGGCTGCGTCAGCCAGCGTCGTGACCGGGCTCGTCGCACACAGTTCGCCACCGAAGCGCGCTTCGCGCACACCCGCAGCGGCGTCGTTCACCCCGACCCAGCGCTCGCCAGTGGCAGGCATATCGATCACCCCGACGACCGGGTTGCCGTTTTGCAGGAGCGCGAGCAACGTGCCCCACAGCGGATGCCCCGTGATGAAGCTGCGCGTGCCGTCGATCGGATCGACCGACCAGACGAACTCGGCGTCCACACCGGTCCTACCGAATTCTTCGCCCCAGATGCCGTGCGACGGATAGCGCGCGGCGATCCGCTCGCGCAACGCCGTTTCGACTTCGCGGTCAGCAATCGTGACGGGGCTTTCGTCGGCCTTGTCGTCGACCGCAAGACGGCGGCGGAACCAGCCCATCGACAGCGGGCGGACGGCGTCGGCTAGCGAGGCGGCGAACGCCGCATACTCGGCCACAGCGGGGACGGACGACATGCACGAATCTCCTGCAAAGGTGCCGCACGGTGCGGTAAATGGTGAAGACACTCTATGAATCGCGATGATACGCGTTCACCCGTGACGCAGCGACGACATTGCGCGCACCAATATACCTCGCGGGCCGAGCGCCGGGAGCGCCCAATACTGGTGCAAATTTGCTATGCTCGCGGCCTGATTTGCCCCCTTCCACAGGACTCCCATGCTTTCCGGTCGCGGCGTGATGCTTTCCGTATCGGCGTCGGTCATGTTTTCCGTCATGCCCGCGCTCGTGGCGCAATTGTCGCCCCTCTCGGGACTGGACGTCTTTGCATGGCGCATCCTGCTCACCCTGCCCGGCACGCTGGTCATCGTCACGGCGTTGCGCCGCTGGGAGGTCGTGCGCAGCACGTTCTCGCACGTCTTTCACCGCCCCGCGCTGCTCGGCGCAGTCCTGTTGTGCGCCGCAATGCTGGGCGTTCAGCTCTGGCTGTTCGTCTGGGCGCCGCTGCAACAGCGCATGCTCGACGCCTCGCTCGGTTACTTTCTCCTGCCGCTCACGATGGTGCTGGCGGGTCGCACCGTCTACAAGGAGCGCCTGAGCCCGTTGCAGACGGCGGCCGTCGTCTTCGCCGCGCTCGGGGTCGCGCATGAACTGTGGGCAACGCGAGCGCTGTCCTGGGTAACGGCCGTCATCATGTTCGGCTACCCGCCCTACTTCCTGCTGCGCCGTCGCCTGCATCTGGACGCCCTGAGCGGCTTCATTCTGGAGATGCTCGCCATGGCGCCGGTCGCGGTCTTCCTGGTCTGGCACGCGTGGGCGCAGAACGCGCCGGTGCTGGCCGAGCCGCGCTTCTGGTTCTGGCTGCCCGCGCTGGGTCTGCTCAGCGCGAGCGCGCTCGCCAGCACATTCGCTGCCGCACGCGTGTTGCCTATCGGGCTTTACGGCATTCTTGGTTACGTGGAACCGGTGCTGCTGTTCGCTGTTTCGATCACGCTACTGGGCGAGCCGTTTACCGAGCGCGGGCTTTGGACCTACGTGCCGATCTGGATCGGCGTGGCGCTCATCGTGTTCGACAGCGTGCGCACGCTGCGCCGCCAGCGATTGCGGCGGGCGGCACCGCTGTAAGGCGCGCGGTCGGGCTGGCGGTGGGTTGCCGGGCACGACCTCGTGCATGGCAACATCGGCGCGCTATACTCGCGAAAGCTTGTACGACAACGACTATGAAAAATCTCGCCAGAACCGCCATTCTGCTTTCCTCGGGGCTTCTCACGGTGACGCTGTCCGCCTGCGGCACGTCTGCACCGCTGTTCACTTCCGACGGACGCGCCACGCAGCAAATCCAGTGCTCCGCCACCAATTCGGGCGACTGCGACCAGCGCGCCCGCACGCAGTGCGCGCAAAAGGGATACGACATCCTCACGCGCGACGTGAACGGTGGCGTCGCCAATCTCGTGATCGCCTGTCACCCGAGCTAAACGCACCTCTGAGCGCTCGCGTCTCACCGACGTTTTGACTGCCGGCACCGCGCGACACTCATGCGCGCGCCGGCCGTTGGCATTCCGATGGGTTATTGCGCGCGGTCAAAGCCGCTCCCCGAGTCTGGGATGACTTTCAGGGCACGCGGTGGGAGAATGGGATGCGTTTTCCCGATTGCCGCAGGAATTTCAGCCCCAAGAGGACACCATCATGTACGAACGCATTCTGGTTTCGATCGACGGCAGCACGCCCTCGAACCGCGCTATCGACGAGGCGGTCAAGCTCGTCGCACTCAGCCAGGGCAAGATTCGCCTGGTCTCGGTCGTGCCGTCCCTCGCCAACGCCTACGCCGCCGGTGCCTACAGCGGCTTCGTCCCCCTGGAGAGCCAGGAGTCGTTCGAGAAGGAAACGGACGAGATTCTGGCAAACGCCAAGGCCGACCTGCAAAAGCGCGGCGTCGATGCCGAGACGAAGATGATCACGCTCGAAGCGGGCACGGACGAGATCGCCGACGCCGTGCTGCGTGAAGCGCAAGAATGGAACGCCGATGTGATCGTGCTCGGTACGCACGGACGTCGAGGCATCAACCGTCTGCTGCTGGGCAGCGTGGCCGAAACGCTGCTGCGTATCACCACGGTGCCAGTGCTGCTCGTGAAGGCCGCCGACCAATAACTTCGGCAACACCCCGAGCGCAGACCTGACGTTCGCACAACCGGCTCGCTGCCCCCGAAGGCATCGGCAGTCCGCAAAGGCCGCTACGTCAGGCGACGATAGGTCAGACGACGATAGGTCAGACGACGATAGGTCAGACGACGATAGGTCAGACGACAAAACGGCACGCGCCCCCGCGTGCCGTTTTGCTTTCAGCGAATCCCCGCGCGCATGAACGACTGCACGAACTGACGCTGGAACAGCAGGAACGCGATGAACAACGGTGCCGCAGTCATGAGCGTAGCCGCCGTGATCAACGACCAGTCGATGCCCTGATCGGTCGCCGCGAAGACTTGCAAGCCGACCGTCAGCGGACGCGTCTCCACCGAGTTCGTCACGATCAGCGGCCACAGGAAGTTGTTCCAGTGGTGACTGATCGACACGAGCGCATACGCCACGTACACCGGCCGCGCGAGCGGCACGTACACGCGCCACAGCACCTGCCACGCGTTGGCGCCCTCCACGCGCGCCGCATCGTCGAGCTCACGCGGCACCGTCTTGAACGCCTGGCGCAACAAGAAGATGCCGAATGCAGACGCGAAGTACGGTAGTGCAATGCCCAGAATCGTGTCGCGCAGCCCCAGCCATGCGATGGTGCGGTAGTTCTCCACGATCAGCACGTCCGGCATCACCATCAGTTGCACCAGCACGATCATGAACGCCACTTCGCGGCCCCGGAACGTGAAGCGCGCGAACGCGTAGGCGGCCAGCGTGGCGAGCACGATTTGCGCCACGAGAATGACCGTCACCAGCACGAACGTATTGATGAGATAGCGCCCGAACGGCGCCGCCTGCCACGCGTGAACGAAGTTCTCGAGCGTGAGCGGTGCGTCGAGCACGAAGCGCGTGGCGTAGGCGGACGGGTGGATCGCACTCCAGACACCGTAGAGCAGCGGCAGCAGCCACAGCAGGCCGAGCAGCCATGCGCCGGTGACGTCCAGCAGGTTCGCGCGTCCCGTCGGGGAGAAGGCTGGAAGCGACGCAGACGCTTTGCCCGCACGGGCGGCGGCGTCCGACGTCCCCGTCGCGGAAGAGGGATTGGCAGAAGTCGTCATTGGTAATGCGTACGTGAGTCGAGCAGACGGAATTTCACGAAAGCGACGATGGCCAGCAGCGTGAGCAGCACCACCGTGAGCGCCGCCGCGTACGACGTATCCCAGAAACTGAAAGCCACCTGATAGATGTAGTACAGCAGCAATTGCGTGGCGTTATCGGGGCCGCCGCGCGTCATCACCACCACGTGATCGACCAGACGGAACGCGTTGATGACCGCATTGATCACCACGAACACGGTCGTCGGCATCAGCAGCGGCCATTGCACGCGACGAAAGAACTGCCAGCGCGACGCCCCTTCGAGCGCCGCCGCTTCGGCGAGCGTCGGCGAAATCTGCTGCAACGCGGCCAGATAGAAGATCATGAAGAAGCCAGCCTCTTTCCAGATCGTCACAACCATGAGCGCGGGCAGCGCGGTGCCAGGCTGTCCGAGCCAGTTGTGGTCGCCCCAGCCGAACGCCTGCGAGATCTGCGCGATGAGACCGTACTGCGGCGTATAGAAGAAGAGCCAGATGTTAGCCACGGCGATCATCGGCAAGATCGCTGGCGTGAAGTACGCCAGACGCAGCAGCGCGCGCCCAGGCACCTGACGATGCACCCACAGCGCCATGACGATCGACAGCACGATCGCCACGGGCACCGTGACCAGCGCGAACAGGAGGTTGTTGCGCAACGCTTGCCAGAAGACGGGATCGTCCGCGAGCGCCTGATAGTTCTCGGGTCCGACATACACGGACGATGCACCGGCGCGTGCCGTCGAAAACACGCTATGCCACAGCGTCGCGGCTGCGGGATAGTGGGTGAAGGCGACCAGCAGCACCAGCGCCGGTAACAACAGCAGCCAGGGCACCCATGAGGCGGAAGAACGGTTCATCGTCGGTCCATCGGTTCAGCACCCGGGACCGGACCGTGCGTCCCTGTCATGCTTGACAGGGACAAGCACGGCCCGGGTTTCTACAGACTATTTCACTACGGCAACATCAACCCAACATCAACCCAACATCAGCGAGCGTACGGACGCAGAATACGATCCGCTTCGCGTTGCGCATCGTCGAGCGCCTGCTTTGGCGACTTGGTGCCAGTGAGCGCAGCTTGCAGGCCGTCGCTCAGCGCCTTCGTCACGCGCTGGTTGTCGTGCGTCGAGAACTCGGCGACGCTCACGCCGAGCTGATCGCGCGCCACAGCCGCAGCGGGCACCTTCTGCACGTACGCCTTCATCGCCGGGGTTTCCCACGCGGCCGGCGTCACGGCCACGTAGCCCGTGTCGATACCGAACTGCGCAGCACGCTCAGGCGTGGTGGCCCACTTGATGAACGTCATGGCCGCCTGCTTTTCTTCCGGCGTCGACTTCTTGAAGATGTAGAAGTTGCCGCCGCCCGTGGGGCTGCCGCCGCGCACCTTCGTCGGCATCTTGCCCACGCCGAACGGGAAAGAGGCGTTGGTGCGGATGTTGGTCAGGTTGCCCGTCGTCGTGTAGATGATCGCGGTCTTCTTCTCGAGGAAATCCTTCGGCGTGGTACCCCACTCGATTGCGCCCGTGGGCATCACCTTGTACTTGGTCGTGAGGTCGACCCAGTATTGCAGCGACTGCACGGCTTGCGGCGCGTTGAGGAACGTCTTCGTACCGGCCGGGTTCATCAGCTCGATACCCGCCGGCGTGGTAAATGCCTGGAACAGCCAGTAGGCGAATCCGACAGACGGGACCTTGATGCCCCACTGCGTCACGTTGCCCGAGGCGTCGCGCCTGGTCAGCTTCTGCGCGTAGCTCACGAGTTCGTCCCAGTTGGCCGGCGCGCGGTCCGGATCGAGACCGGCTTCGCGGAAGGCGTCCTTGTTCCAGTACATGACGATGGTCGAGCGCTGGAACGGCACGCCCCAGGTGTGACCGTTGATGCGCGAGTTCAGCATCAGCGCCGGGTAGAAGCTGTCGAGCCACTGCTTGTCGGCGGCCGTGTCGGCAATGCTGTCGATGGGTACGACGGCGTCTTCGTCGATCAGCGTGAAGACGTCGGCCGCAGCGAGCACGGCCAGTTGCGGCGGCGTACCCGCCTTCGCAGCGGTGAGCGCCTTGACGACCGAGTCCTGATACGAACCGGCATACACAGGCTTGATCTTGATAGTCGGATGGTCTTTCTCGAAGTCCGCCACCAGGTCGTTGATGATCTTCGTGACCGGGCCGCCCACGGCGACCGGGTAATAGAACTGGAGCTCAACCGGCTTCTGTTGCGCAATGGCGTGGCTCGTCAAACCGCCGAATGCCAGCGTGGCCAGACTGGCCGCAAACGTTTTCAGAATCGTGCGTCGCATGTTCCTGGATTCCCCATGAAAGCGTAATGGTGAGGTGATGAATAGTGAGTGTCGACCGCTCGGCCATCTTGCCGACCGATGCTGGCCTCCGCCCTGATTCAGGCGTGGTGTTCCGGCGTCAGCGTCGTGGCCTGCAGGGTTTGCCGCGCTTGTGGCGACGTAGCGCTCGGCGTCTGCGCCGCGACGGGCGATGCAGATGCTGGCGTCGACGGCGCGACCCGTGTGCTCACGTTCGGCGCCGCATCGGCCACACGCTCGCCCGAGGTCGCGTCGAACAAATGCTGATCGACGGCATCCCACTGCAAGCCGATGGCGTCGCCCGGCAGGAGCGGCCGATGGCCCGGCACGCGCGTGGCGATCTCGCCCGCGTCGCCGAGGGCGCACGCGACAAGCGTGTCCGCGCCCAGGTACTCGACGGCGCTCACCGTCGCGAGTACCGCGCCCACAGCGCTCGGCGCGACAGCGCGAACGTGTTCCGGACGCAGCCCGAGCAGCGCGGCGTCGCGCGAACCGGCGCTTGCAAGCGCGGGGCCGGTTTGCCCGGCGGGCACGAGACCGTCGCCATGACGCACCAGCTTGAGCAGATGCATCGGCGGCGTGCCGATGAAGCTCGCAGCGAACCGCGTCGATGGCGTGGCGTATAGCGTGTGCGGTGCGCCTTGCTGTTCGATCCGGCCGTGGCGCAACAGCACGACCTGATCGGCCATGCTCATCGCCTCTGTCTGATCGTGGGTGACGTAAATGAGCGTCATGCCGAGCTGCTGTTGCAGCGCACGGATTTCACGACGCATTTCCTGACGCAGTTGCGCATCGAGATTCGAGAGCGGTTCGTCCATCAGACACACGGACGTCTGCGCAATGACCGCACGCCCCAGCGCCACGCGCTGCTGCTGGCCCCCCGACAGTTGCGACGGCTTACGGTCCAGATACGGCGCGAGGCCGAGCAACGACGCCACGCGGGCAAGGCGTTGCAGGTAATCGCGCGTCGGCTCGCGACGCACGCGCAGGCCGAACAGCAGGTTCTCGCGCACGGAAAGATGCGGGAACAGTGCGTACGACTGGAACACCATCGAGAGCTTGCGACGCGCGGGCGGGAGCGCCGTGACGTCGTCGCCACCGAGCAGGATGCGCCCGCTCGTCGGCGTATCGAGACCGGCGATCATGCGCAGCAGTGTCGACTTGCCGCAGCCCGACGGGCCGAGCAGAACGACCAGCGAGCCCGCGTCGGCCGCGAAACTCACATCCTGGAGCGCGTATGTGTCGCCCCACTGCTTGTTGACGGATTCGATGACGAGCGATGACATGAGCGGATAGGCGCTGGCCGTACGAAGTCGGCCGAATCGGAAAAACCCGACCTTAACCGGCTATCGATGGCAGTTTGATGACATCGTGTGCACCAACACCGCCGCGGCTCCCGCGGGACAGGAATGTCAGGCGTCCGATCAGGTGAGCGCAGACGAGCGCAGGGCCGATGCCGCTCTCGCCACGTGAGAATTCAGGTATCTGAACGAAAGCCGCACACGCGGGTGTAAGCGTGTGCGGCTTAAGAACTTCGGAGACGTCGGGCGTCAGGAGACGACGCCCGAGCGATGGCCATCAGGCCGCTGCCTGACGGCGCTTGGCGCGCAGCAGCGCCTTGGAGATGATGCGGGTCTCGGAAGTGGCCGCGCCGGTACGGCGCGCCACGGCGTCGCGGAAGAAACGGCGCGTCTCGTCGGCGACGGTCTCGCGCTCGTTGTCCATCGTGAGGATGTGATAGCTCTCGCCGAGCAGGCATTTCTGCTTCACGTCCGACGACACGCCGTTGTACACGATGCGCGCGTTATGCGGGCTGGCCGTATCGTCGTCGACCGCATGGACGATGAGGCAATCCGCCGTCACACGATCGAGACGGTTGCGCACGTGAGAGGCCAGCCGGCGCGCGTTATACAGATGCTCGATGGGCAGCGACGCCGAGCCGATTTCCGAGGCGTCGTGCTGCGACATGGATTTCTCGACACGCGCACGCAGCCGTTCGTTCTTCAGACCGAACGGCGCCTTCTCGTAATAGCGATAGCGATTGCCGAACGGCAGGTGATACAGCAAATCGAGCAGCGGATACGCGAGCGGAATGGTCCAGCCGTCGTACACGAGCGTGACGGCCAGCACCGAGATCGCCGTGACGTCCGGCTCCTCTTCGGCCACGGCCAGACTGAGCGTCGCGCCCATGCTCAGACCGCAAAGCGAGACGGTTTCATGCGTGTCGCGCAACTCGCGATACTTCGCGCGCGCGGCAACAATCCACTCGCGCCAGTGCGTGCACGGCGAGCCGAGGCCGTAGCCTTCGATGTGAGGCACCGACACGGTGTACCCGTCGCGATGCAACGCCTTGGCGACCGGACGCATTTCGAGCGGTGTGCTCGAGAGTCCCGGCAGCAACAGCACGGCGTGTTCGCCGCCCTTGTAGAAAATATCTTGCTGAAACATGGTCAAACCCCGCCGGAGACGACGGGCGTCTCCGAAACTTCGCTAACGTCGCGCCGCTCAGGCGTGCCGGTCTTCGATTCACTCGTATGGCTGGTCGTGCTATCGGAACGGTTCGCCGCAGATGCCTGCGAGAGCGTATGCAACGACGTCACCGGGCGCACCGTCGGCCCCGAGTGCAGTCGCAGAATCATATAGGTCCCCACGTGCGCGCGGAAATGCTGAAGCTCGCAGTGGATCAGGTCGTAGCCCCCGTCGCGCGTACGCACGCGCAGGTTGTAAGCCCCGTGCGGCGGCGGTTCGTCCTCAAGCGTGAAGAGTCCCGCCATGCGCTTCGCGTCGTCCGGATGCAGCAGTGCGCGCAGGCCATCGCGCTTGGCGAGCTCCGGCGTCACGCCCGTCTCGCGACGGAAATGCTCATCGATGAAGACGTAATGCGTGGCCGGGTTCGCCAGGTAGAAGATCGAGTCCAGGTGCTTCGTCAGATACGTCATCAGGGCGTTGCCCAGTTGCACCGAATCGGTGAGCACCATGCGCTCGTTCTCGGCGCGCAACAGCATTTCGTAACGTGTCTGCGCCACCTCCGCGATCAGCTCGGCGCGATATTGCGCGCGACGCAGTCGCTCGATCAGCGCCACGGCGAGCGGCGTGATCATGAGAAAGCCGGTGACGATGAGCACGTCGCGACGATCCAGTTCGGCGACGTCGCGAAACGGCGGCACGAAGAAGAAATCGAAAATCGGGATGCTGATGACCATCGCCATGATCGCGGGTCCCAGCCCCCAGACGAATTCGACGATGATGGCCGCGCAAACGAAAAAGAGACCCGGCATCGAGTGATCGAGCACCGGATGGAGGAGGCTGCGAATGAGAAACGCAGCAAGTACCACCATTAACGCCCCGACATACCGCTTGGCGCCGGGCTCCGCCCAACGTCGGGCGTTTCTGATTTCCATGATTCACCGCCGACGTTTGCCGACGCTCAATAATCCGAGGTTATGCACTAAAGGGCGGCATACCTGTTACAAAATATTACGGATTATCGCACGCCCGCTCTCGACGTTCGGGGGCGTCAAACCCTAATTCGGTCGCGTCGTAACAACATGGAAACGTCGGATTCAGCACTGGCGCGGCTGCGCGGCCAGTACCGGCTCGGTTGACAGGGAAAAACCGGTGACAAAACTCGACAAAACCCTGCAAAACAAAAGGATACGGGGTCGTTTGGGGGACGTTTTTTGCCGATTTCGATGGCTTCAACGCAGCATGAAAGACATCGCGGAGAGGCAATTGAGCATGCGAACGGCCGCCTCCACGGTGGGCGCTTCGAACTGCAACGTCACGCCGTCGACGCGCTCGAGCGTCGGCCATTGACAGAAGAGATCGGCCAGCGCGGTGGTCTGTGTTTGCAGACGCACTTCGACAGGCGTGTCCACCTTGAACGTGTGCCACTTGCGAGTGTCGGCCAGCGACATCTTGGCCGCTTCGCGAATCAGTTCGCACGAATGCGCCGGGCTGAGCGTCATGCCGCTACCCTGCCCCCACGCCGACTTCGTCTGCACGAAATGGGCGGACGGGAAAATCGGTTGTGTCTCCTCGACGAACACGTCGTCGCCGCTGGCCATGACCACCGGCACGCCGCGCTCGCCTGCAAGTGCGCCGTAGATCATCGCTTCGCCCGCTTCCACGCCGCCAAGCCACACGCGCGCGAAGGCGAAGCTGTTGATGGTGTGCGCCAGAATGCCGGCGCTCTGCGCCTTGCCGTGAAAACCGATCATGAACATGGCGTCGCACCCGGCTTCCACGCCAGCGGCCATGCTCAGGTAACGCGGTTTGCCCAGCACCAGACGGGCGCGCGGGTCGAGTTCGTCAGGCAGCAAATTGCGGAAGCTTCCGTGCGAGTCGTTGACCATCACTTCGGTCGCGCCACCCGCGAAGGCGCCTTCGACGGCGGCATTGGCCTCGCGCGTCATCCAGCGGCGGGCGAGTTCGTATTCGCCATTACCGGCGCGCGTCTGTTCGGCGTGAAAGACGCCGGCGACGCCTTCGATGTCGGTGGAAATCAGGATTCGCATAGTGTCAGCAATGTCTCGGCAGTGTCATCGATGGGGTTTTCCGCGCTCGCCGGACTGGACCGGACGGAAGCAGACGGAAGCGGACGGAAGCGGGCTGTATTCAAAGCGTCGCCCAGTCGGGCAAAACGTCTGCGAGCGCGCGTCGCACGTGGCCATCGCGGCCAAGGACCGACTCGGCGGCAAACAACGCATGCAGGATGGCCTGCTCGGTGGCGTCGGCCGTCGCCTGAAAAATCGGGTCGAGTAACGCGTCGGGCACCAGCGCGGCTGGCGCGACACGCCCCAGCGCGTCGTGCGACACCGTATAAGCGGTGGTGAAAGCGAGTGCCACGTCGCCGCTGCCGTGACCGTAGACGGAGCCGGTGCGGGCCAACCCCGCCCCGGTGCGGGTCGCGACGCGGCGCAACTGGCGTGCGTCGAGCGGCGCGTCGGTGGCGACGAGCATGATGATCGAGCCGCGCTCGGGCGCTGCGCTCTGCTCAGGCTGGGCAAGGCGTTCGTCTAGCACCGGGCCGACATGGCGTCCGTGAATCGTCAGTTGTGAGGGGCGTCCGAAATTCGACAGCACCAGCACGCCGACCGTGAACGTCGCTCCGGCCGTCTCCACGACGCGCGACGCCGAACCGATCCCGCCCTTGAGGCCAAAGCTGGACATGCCTCGCCCCGCCCCCACCGCGCCCTGTGCGAACACCGGCGACGCATTCGCCAGCGCCTGCGCATAATGCGCATCCGAGACGGCGAACGCCTGCATATCGTTGAGGTAGCCGTCGTTACATTCGAACACGGTCGGATTCAGCGATGGACCGCCGCGTCCGATGTCGGGGTTCGCGGCAATGGCGGCGCGCAGTTGCCCCAGCACGACCTGACTGACGGAGAAGGTATTGGTGAGCGCCAGCGGCGCTTCGATCACGCCCAGCTCTTCGATCTGCATGAGACCGACGCTCTTGCCGAAGCCGTTGATCACGGCAGCGGCAGCAGGAATCTTGGTGCGGAACGGATCCCACTGGGCGTGGGGGGCGGAGGCGTCCGGCGCACCGCCAGCGTGCGCCGTGGAGGCCGGTGTCGGACACACGACGGTGACACCGGTCTGCACCGGACCATCTTCAAGCGTAACCTGCCCGACGAACACGCCGGGCACATCGGTGATCGCGTCGCGCGCCCCGGCGGGCAGTTGCCCCACGTGAGGCGCGCCGAACAAGGCTTCGCGAAATTCTGACGGGGGCATGGCTTCGCGCTCCTGCGGGAATATCAGTGCCGGTCGAGCTTCGGATCGAGCGCGTCGCGCAGACCGTCGCCCAGCAAGTTGAAGGCGAGCACGGTCAGAAAGATGGCCAGACTCGGGAAGATGGCGATGTGCGGGGCGTTGACCATGTCGGCGCGCGCTTCGTTGAGCATTGCGCCCCACTCCGGCGTCGGCGGCTGTGCGCCCAGACCGAGGAACGACAGGCTCGCGGCCGTGATGATCGAGGTGCCGATACGCATCGAGAAATACACGACGATGGACGACACCGTCCCCGGCAGAATGTGCCGCATGATGATCGTCCAGTCGGACGCCCCGATGGAGCGCGCCGCTTCGATGTACGTCAGATGCTTGAGCACCAGCGTGTTGCCGCGCACGAGGCGGGCGAATGCCGGAATCGAGAAGATAGCCACCGCCACGATCACGTTGATCATGCCGTTACCCAGCACCGCCACCACACCGATGGCCAGCAGAATGCCGGGGAAGGCAAACAGCACGTCGGAGATACGCATGACGATGCGGTCCCACCAGCCTTCGTAATACCCGGCCAGCAGACCGAGCACCGTACCGATGACCGCCCCGAGCGCGACCGAGCCGAAGCCGGCGGCGAGCGAGATGCGCGAACCGGCGAGCGCGCGGCTGAAGATGTCGCGACCGAGCGAGTCGACGCCGAACCAGTGCTTCGCGGACGGTCCGGCATTGAGCGCGTCGTAGTCGAAGAAGTTCTCCGGGTCGAACGGCACCAGGTGCGGCGCGAGAATCGCAACGACGACCAGTGCCAGCACGAACGCCCCGGCGACCATCGCGATGTGTTGCTTCTTGAACTTGCGCCAGACTTCGCGCCACGGCGTGCGTACGCGGCTGTTGCTGGCGGCAGCCGCGTTCGCGGCCGTTGTCGGTTGGCTTGCGCTCATTGTGCTTGCCTCACTTGTAGCGAATGGTCGGGTTGATGACGGCGTACAGCACGTCGACCACGAGGTTGATCAGAATGAACTCAAGCGAGAACAGCAGCACCAGCGCCTGAATCGCCGGGTAGTCGCGCATCTCGACCGAGTCGATCAGCAGGCGTCCGAGCCCGGGCCAGTTGAACACCACCTCGACGACAATCGAGCCACCAAGCAGAAAACCGAACTGCAACCCCATCATCGTGACGACAGGGATCATGGCGTTACGCAACGCGTGCTTGAACACCACGCGCATTTCGTTGAGACCCTTCGCACGCGCGGTGCGCACGAAGTCTTCATGCAGCACCTCGACGAAGGCCGAGCGTGTGAAGCGCGCCATCACGGCGGCCACGGCCGCGCCCAACGTAATCGAGGGCAGGATGTAGCTCTTCCACGAGTCGGCGCCGATGGTCGGCAACCAGCCGAGCTGCACCGAGAAAATCTGCATCAGGAGCATGCCCAGCGCGAACGCCGGGAACGAGATACCGGAGACAGCGAAGGTCATGCCAAGCCGGTCGGGCCAGCGATTGCGCCACACCGCCGAGGCTACGCCGAGCCCCATGCCGATCACCACCGACCACACCATGCTCACGAGTGTGAGCCACAACGTGGGCAGGAAGCGGCTGGAGATCTCTTGCGAGACCGGCTGCTTGCTGCGCATCGACGGCCCGAAATCGCCGCGCACGGCGTTCGAGATGAAGGACGTGAACTGCGTGAGCAGCGGCTTGTCGAGGCCGAGATCCTGGCGCACCAGCGCCACGGTCGCCTCGTCCGCCTGCGGACCGGCCGCCAGACGCGCCGGATCGCCCGGCAACATGTGCACGAAGGCGAACACCAGCACTGCCACGATCAGCAGCGTGGGGATCAGGCCAAGCAGGCGTTTGAGAAAGTAATTGAGCATCGCAGTCTTGCCGAACGTCTTGCCGAAACCATGTCTTGCGGTAGACCGCGCCGCCAGCGTCGAAGCTTATTCGCTGGACCGGGCGGCGCGGGGAACATCACGCGCACATCGAACGCACATCGAATGCATGTCGCACGCGCGCCGCCCCGGCATTCCGGGGCGCACACGCGCCACGCGCTTACTTCATCGAGATGTCGGTGAAGTTGAACGAACCGTCGGGCATCGTGTACACGCCGCTCAGGTTCTTATTACGTGCGTACAGCAGCTTTTCCGTCACGAGGAACGCCCAGGGCGCGTCGTTCCAGATCTTCTGTTGTGCGTCCGTGTACAGCTTCGTCTTCTCGGCACGGTCGGTCGTGAGCAGCGCCTTGTTGAAGTCCGCGTCGACCGCTTCGTTCTTGTAGTACGCCGTGTTGAACAGCTTCGGCGGGAACGATTCCGAGCTCAGCAGCGGGCGCAGCGCCCAGTCGGCTTCACCCGTCGACGACGACCAGCCCACGTAGTACATGCGCACCGGGGCCTTGTCGGGGTCCGGTGCGGACTCGACCAGCTCGACACGCTGACCGGCTTCGAGCGCGCGCACTTGCGCTTTGATGCCGACCTGCGCCAGTTGCTGCTGCACGAACTGGATGACCTTCTGCGCCGTGGTGTACGTGTAGGCGGACCACAGCACGGTCTCGAAGCCGTTCGGATAACCGGCTTCCTTGAGCAGTTCCTTGGCCTTGGCCGGGTTGTACGGCCACGGGCCGGTCTTGACCGCGTAGTCGACGCCCTTCGGCACCACACCGTCGGCCGGCGTGGCGTAGCCTGCGAAGGCCACCTTCACCAGCGCTTCCTTGTTGATGGCGTAGTTGATGGCCTGACGCACGCGCACGTCGTCGAACGGCTTCTGCTTCGTGTTGAAGCTCACATAGCGCTGGATGATCGACGGACCGGCGATCACGTCCACCTTGCCGCCCGACTTCAGGCCTTCGGCCTGCTCATACGGCACCGGAAAGGCAAAACCGGCTTCGCCCGTCTGCATGACGGCGGCGCGCGTGTTGTTGTCCACCACCGGCTTGAAGGTGATCGTGTCGACCTTCGGATAGCCCTTCTTCCAGTAGCCGTCGAACTTCTTCACCTTCACGTAATCGGTGCGGTTCCATTCGACGAACTCGAACGGGCCCGTGCCGACCGGGTGCGAAGCGATGTCCTTGCCGTACTTCTTGAGCGCTTCGGGCGAGATGATCACGGCCGACGGGTGCGCCAGCGTGTTGATGAACGGAGAGAACGGCTCCTTGAGCGTGAACTTCACCGTGTGCGCGTCGACGGCTTCCGTCTTGGCGATTTCCTTGTACAGGTTGTAGCGCTTGAGCTTGTTGTCCGGGTTCGTCACGCGATCGAACGTTGCCTTCACGGCGGCGGCGTCGAAGTTCGTGCCGTCCTGGAACTTCACACCCGACTTGAGCTTGATCGTGTACACGAGGCCATCGGGCGAGACCGTATAGCTATCGGCCAGCACGTTGATGAGCTTCATGTCCTTGTCGAAACCGAACATGCCCTCGTAGAACGACTTGGCGACGGCTTGCGACAGCGTATCGTTCGCATCGTACGGATCCATCGTCGTGAAGGTCGATTGCACGGCCATCACGACATCCTTGGCGGCAAACGCCGGGCCTGCACCGAACACGGCGGACGCCACAGCGACGGACGCGAGCGCGGTTTTCCAGCGAGCGCCCAACAAAACGTTTTTCGACATCTGTCTTTCTCCTTCTGGTCTGACGGGGTCGCCCCGGGCCAGTCGTCCGACTGCGCCACTTGGCGGGCATTATGGTGAGAACATGAACAGCAAGGGTTACCGCCTGGAACTGCCTGAAACTACCGGTTGCGAAGCCATCGCTCCCGGGAAAAACGGGTTCGGCTCACGACGTTCGGGACGTACGCATCAATAAGCACCGGCCACGCGATGGCGCGCGACAAAGTGCCCTGCGCCGACTTCGACCAACGGCTGCACCTGCGGCTCGTCGCCGAGCGCGCGGATCGGGCTCGGAATCTCTTCCGTCAGCAGCTCGCGTTTGGCGTGACGACGCGCCGGATCGGCGATCGGCACCGCCGACATCAGTTTCTTCGTGTACGGATGCTGGGGGTTTTCGAAAATCGCGCGGCGCGGGCCGATCTCGACGATCTGACCGAGGAACATCACCGCCACACGATGGCTGATGCGCTCCACGACCGCCATGTCGTGCGAGATGAACAGGAACGCGATACCGAACTCCTTTTGCAGGTCGAGCATCAGGTTGATGATCTGCGCCTGCACGGAGACGTCGAGCGCCGAGACGGATTCGTCGGCGATCACGACCTTGGGCTTGAGCGCCAGTGCCCGCGCGATCGCGATACGCTGACGCTGACCGCCCGAGAATTCATGCGGATAACGCTGAGCGTATTCGGCGGGCAGGCCCACGCGCTCCAGCAATTCCGCCACGCGCTTTTCGGCTTCAGCGCCGCTCGCCACGCCATGCACCAGCAGCGGTTCCATGATCGAGAAGCCCACCGTCAGACGCGGATCGAGCGACGCGAACGGGTCCTGGAAGATGAACTGGATATCGCGGCGCAGCGTCTGCAAGGCGCGGCCTGCGAGATCGTGAATCGGCTTGCCGCCGAACTCGATGGAGCCGCCCTGACTGGCGACCAGACGCAGCAGCGCACGGCCGGTCGTCGACTTGCCGCATCCCGATTCGCCCACGAGCCCCAGCGTCTCGCCGGGGTACAGGTCGAAACTCACCCGCTCGACCGCATGCACGCGCTGTTTCACGCGACCGAATAAACCCGACGGCACATCGAAGCGCGCGACGAGATCCTTCACGCGCAGGATCGGACCGGCCTCGGTCTTGACCGTTGGCTGCGGCGTTTCGGCAGCGGGCTTGGCGTC
The DNA here is from genome assembly GCF_000972785.3 of Pandoraea oxalativorans. Classification (NCBI taxonomy): domain Bacteria; kingdom Pseudomonadati; phylum Pseudomonadota; class Betaproteobacteria; order Burkholderiales; family Burkholderiaceae; genus Pandoraea; species Pandoraea oxalativorans. The sequence goes on along the minus strand of NZ_CP011253.3, from coordinate 1,626,990 downwards.
GGGCGGTGCGTCGTAGCGCAGCAGCGGGAAGCGTGCCGGCAGATCGGTGCCTTGCATCGAACCGAGACGCGGCACGGCCGAGAGCAGCGCCTGCGTGTAGCGCTCACGCGGTGCGGCGAAGATTTCCGCCGACTTGCCTTCTTCGACCTTGTCGCCGCGATGCATGACCAGCACGCGGTCGGCGACCTCGGCGACCACGCCCATGTCGTGGGTAATGAACACTACGCCCATGTGCATCTCGTCCTGCAACGCGCGAATCAGTTGCAGGATCTGCGCCTGAATGGTCACGTCGAGGGCGGTGGTCGGCTCGTCTGCAATCAGCAAGCCCGGCTTGCACGAGAGCGCCATCGCGATCATTACGCGCTGACGCATGCCGCCGGAGAGCTGGTGCGGGAACCGGCCGAGCACGCGGCGCGCTTCGGGAATGCGCACGAGTTCGAGCGTGCGCAGGGCTTCGGCGCGCGCGGCGGCGGCGTCCTTGCCCTGGTGCAGACGAATCGACTCGGCGATCTGCTCACCGACCGGAAACACCGGGTTGAGCGACGTCATCGGCTCCTGGAAGATCATCGCCATGTCGGCGCCCCGGATGCTGCGCATGGTGTGGCCGCTCGCACGCGTGAGATCGACCAGGCGGCCATTGCGACGGCGCATGATCATCGTGCCCTGCGTGATGCGTCCGCCGCCGTTTTCCACGAGACGCATGGCGGCCAGCGACGTCACCGACTTGCCCGAGCCGGATTCGCCGACGATGGCGAGCGTCTCGCCCCGGTCGACGTGAAAGGACAGGTCACGCACGGCCGTGACCACGCGCTCGGAGGTCGCGAACTGCACGGAGATGCCGCTCACGTCGAGCACACGCTCGTCGGGCAACGAAATGGTGGGGGTTGTCTTACGCTCAGCCACGCCTGTCCTCGCTAATCTTCGCTTGCCGAATCTGTTGCCAAGGGCGGTGCCGTCGCCGGTGCCGCCCTGTCCTGCCTGCCGTCGTCGGACGTCAGGCGATATTCATGCTCGTTATTCGTGAATGGCCGTCACCGGCGTCTCGCCGACACGGGCCACGCCGCGATACATCCCTTCCGTGTTGAACGGCAGCGCCACGTTGCCCTGTGCGTCCACCGCGATCAGACCGCCGCGGCCATCCACGCGCGGTAGACGCTCGCGAATAACGCGCTCGGCTGCATCGGCCAGCGACAGGCCCGCGTAGGCCATCAGCGCGCCCACTTCGTAGCACGCGACGGCGCGAATGAACGCCTCGCCGGTGCCCGTCGCCGACACGGCGGCCGTGGCGTCGTTCGCATAACAGCCCGCGCCGATCAGCGGCGAATCGCCCACGCGGCCGATGGCCTTGTTCGTCATCCCGCCGGTAGAGGTCGCGGCTGCCACATGGCCGTGCATGTCGCAGGCGACTGCGCCGACCGTGCCGAACTTCGTGTCCGGATCGATGGGCTCTTTCTTGAGCGGCATGTCGTGATCGAGCGACACGGCCGCACTCGCCAGCGCGCGCTGCAACTGGGCGTAACGGGCTTCGGTAAAGAAGTACTCGGGATCGACGAGTTCGGCACCGTTCGCCGCAGCGAAGGCTTCTGCGCCCTCGCCCACGAGCAGGACGTGCGGGCTGTGCTCCAGCACCGAGCGAGCCGCCAGAATCGGGTTGCGTACTCGATGAACGCAAGCAATGGCACCGGCGTCGAGCGTCGTGCCGTTCATGATCGCGGCGTCGAGTTCGTGCGTGCCTTCGTGGGTGAAGACCGCACCCCGTCCGGCATTGAAGCGCGGGCAATCTTCGAGATGCTGCACGGCTACGGTGACCGCGTCGAGCGCGGATCCGCCCGCCGCCAACACGGCCTGACCGGCGCGCAGCACGTCGGCCAGGGCCTCGTGATACGCCTTGAGTTCTTCGGGCGACGTGTCTCGGCTGATCGTTCCGGCACCGCCGTGAATGGCGATGACTGCGCGTTGGGCGTGGCTCATGATGCGTTGTCCTTTCTGTCCAGACCAACAGGCGTCGCGCCGGACGCCGTGCTGGCATGACTCGAATGTCGGGATGCGGTCTGATGGACCGGATTCGGTGCGCCCTGCGGGCTGGCCGTCGCCGCCGTTACGGGGTTCGACAGCGACTTCACGGCGGCGGCGGTGGCAGTAGTCGCGGTGGTCGCGGTGGCGGCAGCGGTCGCGACGCGTCCGACGACGGGCGACGGCGCTCGGGCCACCGCTCTGGCCACATTGGCCGGTGCGTTCGACGGACTCTGCGACGCCGAGTCGATCCACGGGAGCAGGAAATCGGTCAGTTCGGTGGCGCGGTCCACGGCGTGTTTCGCACGTTGTGCGACGGCGTCGCAAATGGCGTCGATTATCGCCAGCACGCTCGCTTCGGAGTTGCTCGACAGACGCGGCTTGCTACGCACGAAGAGGACGATATCGCCCAGCGGCGCCAGCGGCGACGTCGGACTGTCGGTCAGCACCATCACCGACACACCACGCCCGCGCAGGCGACGGCACAGCGTCACGGTGTCGGAGACGTAGCGCGGGAAACCGAGCGCGATCACCAGATCGCCCTCGCGCAATTTGAAGAGCTGACGTGCAGCATGCGTCGATCCGCCTGCGCCGACGACCGACTGCACGTTTTCACAATAGGGATCGAGACCATGATGGAGCAGACCGGCGAGATAACCGCTCGCCCCCAGTCCCAGCACGTAAATGCGGTGCGCTTGCAGAATCGACTCGATGGCGCGCTCGCACGTCCCCGCGTCGAGTGCGCGACGGGTCCAGTCCAGATTCTCGATGGCCTGCGCAAGGGACGCGGCCATCACGTCCGCGCTGTCGCTCGCCTGCGCCTTGCTCGTGCGCAGGCTTTCGATAGGGGCCAGCGTCGCCTCGTAGCCGCGAACCATGGCCGCACGGCATTGGGGGTAGCCGTCGAAGCCGAGCGCGCGGGCGAAACGGTTGACGGTTGCGAGCGACACGCCAACGGCGTCGGCAAATTCGTCGATGCGCATGGTCGCGGCGCGAAACGTGTTGTCGAGCACGAACGCCGCCATGCGCTGCTGCGCGGGCGTCAGTTCGGGCATGGCTCGCACGATGCGCTCAGTGAGCGGCAGGTCGGCGGGCAACGAATCGGCATCGATCATGAAATTGAAACGCATCCTTCCTTCGGAGTGAAGGAAAGTATATTTTCATCGGCACCCCGTCAAAAGAAAAAAATAGTTCAAATGCTGCCAGCCGAGCGTCGAACACGCGTGGATTTCCCCCTCACAGCCCGCAAACCCTGTCAAAACAAGGGGGCACGACCTCCGTCATACGTAAAAAGCGGGCATACTAGGGCAAACCCGAATGCACGAACTTGCCGGCGGCTTTGCGATCCGACGCTGAAGTACGGTTTCACTGCGCGCCGGTTCACAAGCGTCGCGCAGCGTCACTCGGATATCGCTTCGATATCACTCAGTCGTCAGGTAGCAGATTCACAGGACAGTCACTGGACCGCCTGGGGAGGCTTGGTCGGAGGCGAGTCGTAACGTGCGGTAAACATGGCGTAGTCACGGGCTTACATTCGCCCGTTACTGTGAACGAACGAATCGCGCCGACGCGAAAGCTATAGCCTCAAGGAGCATGACCATGCTGAGCCCGCATGAAATCGCAACGCTGTTGCTGGCGGCCGCATCCCTGGGCCCCATCGATGCAGATGCGCTCGAATCGCCCGACCTCGCCGCGCTTGAACAAGCGCGTCTGGTGCGTGTGGCCGTGGACGAGGGACAAACGAAAGTGAGCGTGACCGAAGACGGCCACAGAGTGTTGCGGCGTCTTGGATTGGAACGGGTGCCGCAGGCAGCTACATCGCTGCCTGCGAACACGAACGCGGATGCGTCAGAGCATCGCGAAGAACAGGCTTAAGCGCGCGAGCACGATCAGCAGAATCTGCATCAGCAGGAACAGCGCGAGCGGCGAGAGATCGAAGCCGCCGACCATCGGAATGACGCGGCGAAGCGGGCGCAGCAGCGGATCGAGCAAGTGCTGGAGAATCGGCATCGCCGTGGCCCGCGGATTGACCCACGACAGCACGGCCATCAGCAGCGTGAGCCACATCACCAGATTGGCGCCCCACTTGGCGACGAGCACCAGCGCCACTAGCAAGCCACGCGGGAACACCGTGACCGGCGACACCCCCACCACGGCCGTGATCAGCACCAGATAGAGAATCGCCGCGATCCATGCGCCGATCACGCAGGCCCAGTCGATCCCGCCAACGCCCGGCACGACACGCCGCAGCGGCAACACGATCCAGTTGGTGAACTGGAACACCCCTTGAGAGAGCGGATTGCGCGGAGGCAGCCGTGTTGCCTGCATCCACACACGCAAAAGCAATAAAGCGCCGAATAGCGAAAAAACAAGGTCTAGCAACAGACGGGCGATTTCGACGAGCATCTGGACTCCAACGGATTGTGCGGTCCCCCGCAAAACCGGCATTGTCGCACGCGTTTGCCCGAGTTCAATCCCTGCCTAACGCATTCAGTGGATGCTGCCCTTCTGGCCACGGCGAAACAAAGAAGGCGTCCACCTCGGTCGTCGGTACGTCGTCCAAGGTGGCGAAGCGCCAACGGGGTTGCTTGTCCTTGTCGATCAATAGCGCACGGACGCCCTCGACGAAATCGCCGGACGCGAAAGCGTGATAGCCCAGCACCAGTTCCATCCTGAAAGCGTCCGCCAGATCGAGGCGTCGCCCCTTCTGTAATTGCCGGTCGGTCACACACAGACTGAGCGGGGAGCGTTGGCGAAGCAGCGCCAGTGTTTCGACCGCCCAGGGATTGTCGGCGTCGGCCGTCAGCGACGCCACGATGCCCGGCACGTCAAGGGCGCTGAAATGTCGGTCGAGCGGCGCTCTCACGCCAGCAAGCGGCGCGGCGTCCGACGACGTTCGCCCCAGCGGCAGAATGGCGGCGCGCAGGCGCGCGAGCAACGCGTCGTTACCGTGATCCGTAGCGCTCGGGGCGTCCTTAGCCCATTCGAACTTCAGCAGCACCTCGCGCAGTTGCGCCAGTGCATCGCCTTCGACCCAGACATCGGCGAGTCCACAGTAGAGCGTGTCGGCCGCCGTAATGGTTGCCCCGGTCAGGCCGAGATAGCGCGCCAGCGTCGGTGCGAGGTGGCCGAGGAACCAGCTTGCGCCGACGTCCGGGAACAAGCCGATGGCCGTCTCCGGCATCGCGAGCTTCGTTCTGTCGGTCACAATGCGCAGCGCCGCGCCTTGCGCGACACCCATGCCCCCTCCCATGACGATGCCGTCGAGCAACGCGATATAGGGCTTCGGATATCGGTGAATCAGATAATCGAGCCGGTACTCGTCGACGAAGAACGCCTGATGCGCGTCGGCATTGTTCACCCGGCTGTCGTATAGCGCGCGGACATCGCCGCCAGCGCAGAACGCCTTTTCTCCCGCCCCTTCGATCAGCACCGCACGCACGGTGGGGTCGTCTTTCCACGCCGTGAGTTGTCGCCACATGGCGCGCACCATACCGTGCGTGATGGCATTGAGCGCCTTCGGCCGGTTGAGCGTGATCACACCGAACCCGTTGGTCACGTCGAATAACACTTCGTCTTGCGCCTCGACAGCGCCATCGTGCAGATTCACTTGCCCTCCCCCTCAATCCAGTGCGCGGGCAATCACTTGCCGCTGGACTTCGCTGGTGCCTTCGTAGATTTGCGTGATGCGGGCATCGCGATAAAAGCGCTCGACCGGATAGTCCTCCAGATACCCGTAGCCGCCGTGAATCTGGATGGCATGCGTGCACACCCACTCCGCCAGTTCCGACGCGAAGAGCTTTGCCTGCGACGCCTCCGTCAGGCAGGGCAAGCCCTGTGTGCGCAGCGCTGCCGCGTGCAGGATCAGGAACCGCGCCGCGTTGATGCGTGTCGTCATGTCGGCCAGCATGTTGGCGATACTCTGATGCTCGCGAATCGGCTTGCCGAACTGCTGACGCTCGTTCGCATACTGCAGCGCCGCCTCGAACGCGGCGCGCGCCACCCCAAGTGCGAGCGCAGCGATCCCGATGCGCCCGCCCTCAAGGTTGGACAACGCGATCTTCAGCCCCTGCCCCGGCTCGCCCAACATGGCGTCCTCGCCGACCTCGCAGTCGACCAGTGTGATCGGACAGGTGTCCGACGCGCGAATGCCCAGCTTGTGCTCGGGACGCCCGACCTCGAATCCCTTCGTATCGGTCGGCACGATGAAGGCCGAGATGCCGCGCTTGCCAGCCGCCGGATCGGTCACCGCAAACACGATGGCCACTGCCGCGCGCTTGCCGTTCGTCACGAACTGCTTGTTGCCGTTGAGCACCCACTTGTCGCCGCGGCGCTCGGCGCGTGTCTTCAGATTGCTGGCGTCCGACCCGGCTTGAGGCTCGGTCAGACAGAACGCCCCGATCTTGCGACCTGCGGCCAGATCCGGCAGCCAGCGTTCGCGCTGGGCGTCGTTGCCGAACTTCAGGATCGGCGTGCAGCCAACCGAGTTGTGCACGGACATCATCGTGGCCGTGGAAGCGCAACCCGCCGCGATCTCTTCCATCGCCAGCGCATACGCCGTGTAATCGGTGTACGAGCCGCCGTACTGCTCCGGCACCATCATGCCGAGCAAGCCGAGCTCGCCCATCTGCGCGACCATCGCGTCGGGCAGTGCGCACTCACGGTCCCATTGCGCGGCATTCGGCGCAAGCTGCTCGGTGGAAAACGCACGCGCCATATCGCGAATCATGCGTTGGTCTTCGGTGTAGAAATCCATGCTCTGTCTCCTGCGCCGTGACGTTATGGGAACGTAATCGGTGAGAATCGCGGTAAGAATCGCGGTAAGAATCGCAGTAAAAATCGCGGTAAAAATCGTCGAGGTCTTCGCCTGTCGATAGATCCAGTGTAGGGATCGCGCTCAGTTGGCACCATAGCCAAAAACGGCAAATTGGATGAGCGGAATTGCCATCGGAATCGTCTGTATCGGACTCGGGACAAACCCTCATGGCCGCAGGGAATCGCCGCAGGCCTTGCCGGACAACGCTCAGGGCACGCCTGACGCGCGCCGGGATCCCCTGTTTGCGGAGTGGATAAATCCCTCACGAACTCTGACCCGATTGGACATTGCCTGCCGCCGATGCCACCCATTACGATGAATTTCCCCCTTGCCCGCGAGCATCGCCCCCGAGAACAGACGGTGCCGCGGGCGGTCGGCGAAGCGCTCGGAGGTCACTGTATCGCAGGCGCGCTTGCCGATCGGCATCTGTCTACAGGAGACAACCTATGACTGCGGATTACGCCCAAGCTTATGAGGCGTTCGACCTCGACGCGACCGTGCGCGCCACACTGGACGGCAACCTCGACGCGATGAACGCCTGTGTCGAATGTTGCGACCGTCACGCCCTTCCCGGGCGCATCGCCCTGTTTTGGGAAGGCAAGGACGGCACGAGCCAGACCTGGACGTTCAAATTGCTTCAAACCCTGTCGGCGCGCTTCGCCAACTTCCTGCGCGAACAGGGGGTGCAGCCCGGCGACCGTGTCAGCGGCCTGCTGCCTCGCACGCCGGAATTGCTCGTCACGATTCTCGGTACCTGGCGCGCGGGCGCTGTCTATCAGCCGCTATTCACGGCGTTCGGGCCGAAGGCGATCGAACACCGTCTGCACAGCGCGCAGAGCAAGCTCGTCATTACCGACGCGGCCAATCGGGCGAAGCTGGACGAAGTCGCCAACTGCCCGCCGGTCGCGACCGTCGGCGGCCCTCGCGGTCAGGGTGTGCGACGCGGCGATTTCAGTTTCTGGCACGAAGTCGAGCACCACGACGAGGTGTTCGAACCGGTCATGCGCCGGGGCGACGATCCCTTCATGATGATGTTCACTTCGGGCACGACGGGCGCCGCCAAACCGGTGATGGTGCCGCTGCGCGCGATCATGGCGTTCATGGGCTATATGCGCGACGCCGTCGATCTGCGTCCGACCGACACCTTCTGGAACATTGCAGACCCGGGTTGGGCGTACGGGCTCTATTACGCCGTCACGGGGCCGCTCGCGATGGGGATTCCCACGACGTTCTACGACGGGCCGTTCACCGTCGAGAGCACGTACCGGATCATCAACAAACTGGGGGTCACCAATCTCGCCGGGTCGCCCACGGCGTTCCGTCTGCTCATCGCTGGCGGCGACAAAGCGGCAGCGTCCGTCAAGGGGGGGCTCCGAGCCGTGTCGAGCGCCGGAGAGCCGCTGAATCCGGAGGTCATTCGCTGGTTCGCGGAGCATCTCAGTGTGACCATTCACGACCATTACGGCCAGACGGAATTGGGCATGGTGGTCTGCAACCATCACGCACTTTCGCACCCGGTGCAATCGGGGGCGGCGGGCTTTGCCTCGCCGGGGCATCGTGTCGTGGTGCTCGACGACGAGGGTCGTGAGTGCCCTGTCGGCCAGCCGGGCGTGCTCGCGCTGGACCGCAAGCAATCGCCGCTGATGTGGTTCGGCGGTTACTGGGAGCGGGAGACGCCCGCGTTCATGGGCGACTACTACCTTTCCGGCGACACCGTCGAGCGCAATGCCGACGGCAGCATCAGCTTCGTCGGACGTAACGACGACGTCATCACGTCGGCTGGCTATCGCATCGGTCCGTTCGACGTGGAAAGCGCGCTGATCGAGCATCCGGCGGTGATCGAAACGGCCGTCGTCGGCAAGCCGGACCCCGAGCGCACGGAGCTGGTCAAGGCATTCGTCGTGCTGCACGCCCAGTTCCTGCCGTCGGACGCTCTCGCCCGCGAATTGCAGGAACACGTTCGCCATCGACTGTCGACGCACGCGTATCCGCGTGAGGTCGAATTCGTGACCGAACTGCCCAAGACACCGAGCGGCAAGCTCCAGCGCTTCATTCTGCGCAATCAGGAAATCGCAAAAGCCGCGCAAGCGTCGGCCAGCGCGGCCTGAGCGCCCCCTCTTACTTATTCGGGATTCGCAATGCAAATCAAGGATCGTGTCTTTCTCGTCACCGGCGCATCGTCGGGACTCGGTGCCGCCACCGCCCGCATGTTCGTTGACGCAGGCGCCAAAGTCGTGCTCGGCGACATCAATGCCGAAGCCGGGGCCAAACAGGCCGACGCGCTGGGCGAGGCCGCGCGCTTCGTCACGACCGACATCACGCGCGAAGACGATGTGCAGCGCCTAGTCAACACGGCGAAAAATGCCTTCGGCACGCTGAACGGCGTGGTCAACTGTGCGGGCATGGTCATCGGCGAGCGCATTCTCGGCAAGCAGGGACCGCACCGGCTCGAGAGTTTCGCACGCGTCATCAACGTGAACCTGATCGGCACGTTTAACGTGCTGCGCATTGCGGCGGCGGCGATGGCCGAGGGCGAAGCGGATGCCGAAGGCGAACGCGGCGTTGTCGTGAACACGGCATCGGTCGCAGCGTTCGACGGGCAGATCGGTCAGGCGGCGTACGCGGCGTCCAAGGGCGGCGTCGCCGCACTGACCCTGCCCGCCGCGCGTGAGCTGGCGCGACTCGGTGTGCGCGTCGTGACCGTCGCACCGGGGATTTTCGAAACACCGATGATGGCTGGCATGACGCCTGAGGTACAGGCTGCGCTCGGCGCGTCGGTACCGTTTCCGCCGCGCCTGGGACGCCCGTCGGAGTATGCCGCGCTGGTGCGCCACATCGTCGAGAACACGATGATCAACGGCGAAGTCATTCGCCTTGACGGCGCATTGCGCATGGCACCGAAGTAAGCCGAAGGCAGTCTCGACGTCTTGCGCTGCAATCGAAACGCCTGGTCCACGCATCGCGCTAAATCTGCGATTTCGGAATACTCCGATCAGCGTTTCGGACGGTGACGGAAGCGCCGACAGGGGCCGCACTGCTAGAATTCCTGCGTCCCCCTGCTACGGCATTCCGCCGGCTCCGATTCGCGACGCATGGAAAAAGGCAGCATTTCGATTCATTTTGTGATCAACGCATTGGCGCACGTCGAGCGACTCGGCGGCGATCCGACGGCATTGCTGCGCGCCGCAGACATCGCCCCGTCGTTGCTCGCGCATCCACAGGGGCGTGTCTCGGCGGATCGATACGCGCATCTATGGCGGCTAATCAGTCTCGCACTGGACGACGAGTTTTTCGGACAGGATTCGCGGCGCATGAAGGTCGGCAGTTTTGCGATGCTGTGTCACAGCGTCGTCGCCTGCCACACGCTGGAACAGGCGTTGCAGCGCGCTTGCCGCTTCATGGGGCTGTTGCTCGACGACCTGGAGATGCATCTGGTGCGCGACGGCGCGCTGGCCCGACTTGAAGTCCATGAGCGTCCGGATGCGAAAGCGCCGCGCATCTTTGGACATGAGACGCTGCTGATTCTCTTCTACGCACTCACCTGCTGGCTGATCGCGCGGCGCGTGACGCTGGGAACGGCGTACTTCGCCTTTGAAGAACCGGTGTATAGCGATGAGTACCGCACCATGTATTCCGCGCAGTTGGTCTTCGGTGCTCCGCATACCGCTATTGAGTTCGACGCTGCGTGCCTGGACTTACCGGTCGTGCAAAACGAAGTCACGGTGAAAGACTTCCTGCGGGCTGCGCCGGGCAACATCATCCTCAAGTACAAGAACGCCAGGGGGATGGTGGCGCGGGTCCGGCGGCGCCTGAAGACCATGCCGACGGATAGCTGGCCTGCGTTCGAAGCGTTGGCGGGTGAGTTTCACACGACGCCGTCGACGTTGCGCCGACGGTTGGAAGACGAGGGGCAGTCGTATCAGTCGATCAAGGATCAGTTGCGACGCGATCTGGCGATTCACGCGCTTTGCCACACATCCAAGCCGATGCTGGAAATTGCGCTGTCGTTGGGCTTCGCCGATCCCAGCGCGTTCTTCCGGGCGTTCCGGAAATGGACCGGCGCGCGGCCGGGCGACTACCGGCGTCAGGCGGTGGAAGCCTGACGTGCCCTGAACCGTTCGTTCCGGTCCGATGACGCGTCAGGCGGTGCGGTCCGTCATCCGCCAGGCGGACGACGGTAGCGATCTCAGGCCGTGCGGGTCTTCCCGGTCACGGCAGCACTTTGGCCTTTCTTGCCGTCATTGTCATCGTCGTCCAGTTCGATGCGTTTGACTTCGCCGAGCAGCAGCAGGTAGCACAGCACGCCGGCGATGGCGAAGATGCTGATGAGACCGAGCGCCCAGCCAAACGAGCCCGTCGCTTTGACGATGAAGCCAATCGCGATGGGTGTGATGATGCCCGAGAGGTTACCGGCAAAGTTCACCGCACCGCCCGTGATGCCGACCATGCCCTTGGGGGCGATGTCTGCCACGAGCGACCACGACGCCGACGCCACGCCTTGCGCGAAGAACGCGAACGACATGATCGCGATGACGAGCCAGTTAGCGTCCGTGAGCACCGTCAGCGACATCGTCGGCACCAGCAGCAGGCCCGTGACGATGGGTGTCTTGCGTGCCGTACCGACGGCCACACCGCGACGCAGCAGCCAGTCCGAGAGCAGGCCACCGCACACCACACCGATAGACGCCGCCACGAACGGCACCGACGTCATGCCACCGGCCTTGAGCACCGTCATATGACGTTCGGTGATCAGGTACGTCGGGAACCACGTCAGGAAGAAGTACAGCGAGGAGAGCGACGCGAACTTACCCACGCAGATCGCGATGATCTGGCGATTGCGAAACAGCTCCAACAGCTTGCGCCACGGGAATTTCTGCGTCGCTGCTGGTTCCGCCGACTTCACTTCGACGAGCGCCCCGCCGCTGCGAATATGTTCGAGTTCTGCGGCGTTGACCCATGAGCACTTGTCCGGATCGCGATAGCCGACGAACCAGACACCGGCCCACACGATGCCCAGCAGACCTGTCGCATAGAAAATCTCGCGCCAGCCCCACGTGTGGGCAATCCAGAACAGCACTGGCGTGAGGGCTGCCATGCCGATGTACTGGCCGACGAGGTAGATGCTCGTGGCCACCCCTCGTTCACGTTGCGCAAACCAGATCGAGACCACGCGATTGTTCACCGGGAACGTCGGGGCTTCGGCAATGCCCACGCCCAGGCGCATACCGAAGAGCGTGACGAAGCGCGACGTGAAGCCTTGCATGAACGTCAGCACCGACCAACTGAGGATGGCCACGCCGTAGATCGCACGCGTGCCGAAGCGGTCGATCACCCAGCCGCCGGGAATGTTCGCGATCACATACGTCCATGCGTACGCCGAGAAAATGAAGCCCAGTTCGACCGGTCCGAGGCCGAACTCTTGTTTGAGCATCGGGGCGGCGACCGAGAGATTGGCGCGGTCGACGTAGTTGATGACCGTGCCGACGAAGACCAGAAACAGCATCCAGTAGCGCACACGCGACGGGCGCTGGGAGGATGCGGGGGGCAGAGAAGCTGACATGTTAAATCTCGTGAATCTAGTAATAGGCGGCGTCATGCCGAAGCTGCCGCAAATCCTGCAATCACCCATGTCGCCGACATCGTCGGCACCGAACGAATTCGACGCCGACGGTGCCGAGACCTAGACGCTCCTCAGAAGCTGTGATACATCCCGACGCGCAGCAGCATCTGATCGTGATTGCTCGATGCGCCGATCGGATACGACGCGGCATGGTTATTCCCCGTCGCCCCGATGTAGGTCACTTGCGCCTGCAATTGCGTACGCTTCGAGAACGAATACAGGTCGCCCGCTTCGATCTGGTTGTAGTGCGTGTGGTTGAACGACGAGTACGAATAGCCCAGCGTCAATGCGTTCGCTTCCGTGACGCGGTATTCCGTGCCCACGTCGTAGTTGAACATGTTGCCCGAGCCGCCCGGTGCGCGGACTTCGCTGCGTGTATAGAGGGCGTGCACGTTCCAGCGCGACGAAATGCGGTAGGAAGCGCCGATGCCGGTGTTGTTGACGGCGTCCGACTTGAACAGGTTCGTTGCGGAGAGGGCCGACTGACCGAAGATCGACGAAATACCGAGGCGCGACGAAAAATCGAACGTTCGCTTGTTGATGCTGACGTAAGTTGCAGCCATCGACAGCGCGCCATTGTCGTACTTCAGGTAGGCACCGGCCGTGCGCCCTTGCGCGTTGCCGCCTGCGAAGCCGTACATCAGGCCGCCCGTCAGTCCGTGGAAGCTCGTGCTATTCCACTTCACGGCGTTATCGATCTGCGACGAATTCGCCAGATTGTCGAGGTTACCGGGGTGATAGGCGTACAGATTGTGCTGCCAGAAGCCGTTCGAGAAGCGAATCGAGACGTCTTGCATGAAATCTGTCTGGTGCCCGATCGATACCGTGCCGAGGCGATCGCTGGCGAGTCCGACCCAGGCCTGACGATTCCACTCGACGCCGCTATTGATCAGCGCACCGGAGCTCGTATTGAAGCCCTGTTCGAGTTGGAAGACGGCGGCGAGACCGCCCCCGAGGTCTTCACGTCCCTTTATGCCGAAGCGGTCGGGCTGACCGATACCGGCGTCCATTTTGAACAGACGTCCGCCGCCCTGATTGCTCACATAAGTGAGGCCGTCGTCGACCGTTCCGTAAATCTGCAACGAATTGCCAGCGGCGTGTGCCGCGCCAACGCATGCCAATAGGCAGGCTGCGCCGATACTGCGTCTCTTCACCATCCACTCCTGTTTGCCTCCGATGACCGGGGCTGTTGACGCCCTTTGCCGACACGCTCGACGTCATTCCCAACGTCCCGGCTACCGCATCGCTATTGTCTTACCTATGAAACATTGATTAATAGGTGAGACAATTATGTCGAAGTGACTAGTGTGAGACAAGCAGAAAATAAGTAAGCCTTTATTGATGTTGCGCAGATGCTAATGACAAAGGCGACGCGCGTCTGTGGGAAAAAATAGTGGAATGACACCAGCCAGGGGCGCTGGCAGGGACCTCGGCAGTAAACGGATGGAGTGCATCACGCCGAAAAAGCAGTGGAGGTAGAAAAAATGGGGCGTTGGAATGGCGGCAATCGCCAGCCCCCTGACGTAGTGACTTAAAGGTAGTGGAACGGAGTCAGGGGGCTGGCGATTGTCGCTGCCCGGGGGGTAAATAGGGTGGCGAGGATTTGGGACCGCAGGGGTTGGGCCCCGTCGGGGGTTAAATCACTGACGCCCGCCCAAAGGCACAACCCCGGCGCGCTCAGAGCGGTAATTCAACTTGTGGGAAAGCTCATCGGCAGCAGATACCACCTTCTCGACGATACCGTTCTCGAGCAAGTCGGCTTCGACGCGTGCCTGCGGGATCGTCACGCTGATAACGGCGGCAATTTGCCCGCGATGATTGCGCACCGGCGCGGCGATCGTCGAAATGTTCTGTTCGAAGAAGGCTTGGCTCATGCTGTAGCCGCGAGCGATGTCTTCCTGCACCACGCGGTGGAGCGCGTCGACCGTGGTCGGTGTGTGCGCCGTGTATGCTTCGAGCTTGCGTTCCGGATAAAGCTGCTTGAGCGACGGCAACGAATAATCGCCGAGCAGAATGTGCCCCACGGCGGTCGCATGCGCGGGCAGACGCGTACCGACACGTACCGTACCGAACACCAGTTCGCGGCTGGCCGCCTTCGCGACGAACACCGCGTCACGCTGATCGAGAATCAGGATGTGACTGGAGAAGCCCGTCGCGTCGCGCAGCTTCTCGATAACCGGTGTCCCGAGATCTGTCAGCTCCAGCGAGTTCAGATACTCGAAGCCGAGGCGCAGCACCGCCACACCGAGCCGGTAATGACGGTCGTCGCCCGCCTTCTCGATAAAGCCTTCGGCTTCCAGCGTCTGCAACAGACGGAACACCGTCGAGCGAGGAATGCCCAGCCGCCGGGCAAGGTCCGCCCCTGCCAGCACCGGCTCACGCGCCGAAAAAGTCATGAGGATGCGCAGACCGCGCTCCAGGCCCGGGACCGAATATTTGTTATCGCTGTCGTTGCTCATGCCGTTTGCGCACAATGGCGCCGACCGGTGTGCGGCGGTTCCGCGCAACCGATAGACGATATTCATCGAAGGCGCACATTATAGGCTACGGCCCCGCCACCCGACCATGACGGAAGACCATGAGTCGACCGGGCCACTTTCTCACCCTGCGAGACCGAGTTGCGCCGACGGCATCGTCACGGTTGCGCCTGGTTGCGCCCGTTCTCGAAACACCATGCCCTATGCAAGCGCAGGCTGGCACCCATCCAGGGCAAGCGGGGCGGCCTTTCGGGCGCATTTGTGCCCGACGCCCGCGTCCGGCGCCATGCACCGCAATGGGGGTAATTCCGAAGCGCGTCGACTCGCGGTTTTTGTCATGATTGCGGCTGCAAGCTTGACAAGCTGGCGCATGTGGAGCGAGACACCGTGGCCCGAGCCGAGAACAATAAACGATCCGGACTGGCCAAGAGGCACGTATTCCTTTTCTCCTGACGCTTTTGCGATTGCCTATCCCAATAGCCACTCAGGAGCTGCGCCCACCTGCCAAGTGGGCGTTTTTTTGCTGGTCAAACGCTCCCTTCGCAGTGTGGTTCGACCCGCCCGCGGCGTTCTTCAAAAGAGAACCCGATGTCCTGGCATGCTTGTTGCTTGTATTTCCAGCATCGGGGATCGACGCCGCCTTGGCCGAGTTTTGACGATACGTACGCACCAGATTGCAACGGACCGTACGCCATCGCAAAACCCGGACTCGCCCCCTGCGGCGCCTCCGTTTGTTTTGGGTCGAGGTGTTATGTTTAATGAACTGAGCGACGTTGAATGGCACGCCCTGCGTGATCTGATTTGCGACCGACCGGTCCGTACGGAACGACGCGGTCGCCCTCAAGTCGAGCAGCGCACGCTGACCAATGCTGTCTTGTGGGTGCTGTTCACTGGCGAGAGCTGGTCCAAGCTGCCTATGCAGTACCCCTCCGTGCCGACCTGCCGTCGCAAACTGAACGAATGGCGCGAATCGGGCATGCTCGATACGATCCTGAAACGCCTGCAGCAATCGGGCCGCGATATCAGCGCCTGTGCAGGTCAGATTAGCAAACCGGCACGCAGCACGCCGTGCGGCGACACCGATCGCCTGCGTGGGGTGTTCTGGACGAACCCCGCTTCGTGGAAGCCGCCGGTCGCCGTGCGGTAACGGATGTCGGGGGCGCCGATGCGTCACCGGTGTGCTGACCCGCACGCCGGATCGCATTCGTCGATGTCACAGTTTGCCCTGGCAGGACTGCCGCGCAACGTTCGCGGCACCGTCAGGTGGAAGTCACGGGGTTAGTGAGAGCGCTGTCGACGGCGAATACGTCGACGAATATCGGCGAGATGTGGCCGGGCGGCCCATCTCGCGATTTGTTGCCTGACGTCTCCCGTCAGGAAAGCTCGGTGTGCACTGCCTCCGCAATCGCCAGCGACGCCGTCAGCCCCGGCGACTCGATGCCGAACAGATTGACGAGCCCCGCCACGCCATGCAGCGCTGGTCCGTCGATCCTGAAGTCCGCCGCCGGTTCGCCCGGCCCGCTGATCTTCGGTCGAATTCCCGCATAGCCCGGTTGTAATGCGCCATCCGCCAGCGTCGGCCAATAGCGTCGCACTGCGGCGTAGAAACCATCGCCATCGGACGGATTCACCGTGTAATCGATCTCGTCCACCCACGCCACGTTCGGACCGAAACGCGCCTGACCGCCAAGATCGAGCGTCAGATGAACGCCCAGCCCGCCCGGCTCCGGCACCGGGTAAATCAGATGGGTGAACGGCGCGCGCTGCGCGCAGGTGAAGTAACTGCCCTTCGCGAAATACCGCCGGGGAATGTGTTCCGATGCCAGACCGTCGAACCGGCGAGCAATATCGACAGCGTACAGACCCGCGCTATTGACGACCGTGTTGGCGAGCAGCGTCGACGTAACGCCTTCGGTCTCGACATCGATCTCAATACCCTCGGCACGCCCCACGCGTGCGCCTGTCACGCGCGCCTCGAAAGCCAGCATCGCCCCCGCGCTCTCCGCGTCACCCTGCAACGCGAGCATCAGCCCATGACTGTCGACGATGCCCGTCGACGGGGACAGTAATGCACCAAATGTGTGCAAAGCAGGCTCTCGTTGTGCCACTTCCGCCGCCGTCAGCCACTCAAGATCGTCGACGCCGCTCGCGCGCGCGTTGGCGGCGATCGCTTCGAGTTCGGCAACCTGATGGTCCGTCGTCGCAACGATCAGCTTGCCGCAACGACGATGCTCCACCCCGTGCGAGGCGCAAAACTCGTACAGACGGTGTTTGCCTTCGACACACAGCGTCGCCTTGCGCGACCCGGGCGGATAGTAGATGCCACCGTGAATGACTTCGCTGTTGCGCGAACTCGTGCCGGTGCCGATGGCGCGCTCGGACTCCAGCACGACGACTTCGCGCCCGGTCATGGCCATCGTTCGCGCGACGGCCAGTCCCACCACGCCCGCGCCGATCACGACGCAATCGACTTTGTCCATCGCTGTTCCCTGTTTGCCGTTCGAGATGTCCGATTCGGATGAAGACGCACTTGCACGCGTCTTCATCCGAATCGGCTGCGGGATCGAGTCCCGCAGCCGAACGTCTTACAACGCGCCCGTCAGTTCCGGCACGACGGTGAACAGATCGCCCACCAGACCGTAGTCCGCCACCGAGAAAATCGGCGCTTCCGGATCCTTGTTGATCGCCACGATCACCTTCGAATCCTTCATGCCCGCCAGGTGCTGAATCGCCCCCGAGATGCCGACGGCCACGTACAGTTGCGGCGCCACGATCTTGCCCGTCTGACCGACCTGATAGTCGTTCGGCACGTAACCGGCATCGACTGCTGCGCGCGATGCGCCCAGCGCTGCACCCAGCTTGTCCGCCAGCGGCTCCAGCACCTTCGTGTAGTTTTCGCCGCTGCCCAGACCGCGACCACCCGAGACGATGATCTTCGCCGAGGTCAGTTCCGGACGGTCCAGCTTCGTCACTTCACGACCCACGAACTGCGACACACCGGCGTCCGGCGTCGCCGCGACACTTTCCACCGCAGCACTGCCGCCCGTGGCCGCTGCCGGGTCGAAGCCCGTCGCGCGCACCGTGATGACCTTCACCTTGTCGGCGCTTTGCACCGTCGCAATCGCATTGCCTGCGTAGATCGGACGCTCGAACGTGTCGGCGCTGTCGACCTTCGTGATATCCGAAATCTGCGCGACGTCGAGCAACGCCGCAACCCGCGGGGCGATATTCTTGCCGTACGCCGTGGCCGGGGCCAGGATGTGCGAGTAGTTGCCCGCAATCGACACCACTTCATCGGCGATGTTCTCGGCCAGACCGTCGCCGAAGTAGGCGGCGTCTGCGAGCAGCACCTTCTTCACACCGGCGATCTGCGCGGCGGCGTCAGCCGCAGCCTTCGCGTTGCTGCCTGCGACCAGCACGTGCACGTCGTCGCCGCATTGCAGCGCTGCCGTGATCGTATTCAGGGTCGCCGACTTGATTGCGTTGTTGTCGTGTTCTGCAATGACCAGGATGCTCATCTCGTCTTCTCCCTTAAATGACCTTGGCTTCGGTCTTGAGCTTGTCGACGAGCGCTGCAACGTCCGCCACCTTCACCCCTGCGCTGCGCTTGGGCGGCTCGGCCACCTTCAGCGTCTTCAGTCGCGGGCTCACATCCACCCCCAGATCCGCAGGCTTCACGGTCTCCAGCGGCTTCTTCTTCGCCTTCATGATGTTGGGCAGCGTCACGTAACGCGGCTCGTTCAGGCGCAGGTCCGTCGTGATCACGGCGGGCAGCGACAGCGACACGGTTTCCAGACCGCCGTCCACTTCGCGCGTGACTTGTGCGCGGTTGTCCGCCACCGACACCTTCGAGGCGAACGTCGCCTGCGGCAGCTTGGCCAGCGCCGCGAGCATCTGACCGGTTTGATTGGAATCGTCGTCGATCGCCTGCTTGCCCAGGATCACCAGTTGCGGCTGCTCCTTGTCCACCAGCGCCTTCAGCAACTTGGCCACGGCCAGCGGCTGCAACTCTTCGTCAGACTCGATGAGAATCGCGCGGTCCGCACCGATGGCCAGCGCCGTACGCAGCGTCTCTTGCGACTGCGTCACGCCCGCCGACACCGCAATCACTTCCGTCGCCACGCCCGCTTCCTTCAGACGCACCGCCTCTTCCACCGCGATTTCGTCGAACGGATTCATCGACATCTTCACGTTCGCAATGTCGACGCCACTGCCGTCGCTCTTCACGCGAACTTTTACGTTGTAATCCACTACCCGTTTGACCGGTACCAGGATCTTCATGCGCAACTCCCTTGAATCAAAAAAAACCGGACGGCCTGCCGACACTTAAGGCAACGGCCGTCCTCGAACATACGAAAACTGTCTTGCGAATTCTGCGAATCGAGTTGCGAACCGACTCACCCGCTCACTCTCTCACTCAATCTCGCGCCCTTTCGTCTCAGGCAGCATGAACGCGGTGATCAGCACGACGAGGTACGCGCCACCGGCAAACATCCCGATGGCCGAACCCAGACCGCTCGTCTTGGCGAGATAGCCGACCAGACTCGGGAACAATGCACCGATACCGCGCCCGAAGTTATACGCGAAGCCCTGCGCATTCGCACGCACCGCCGACGGAAACAGTTCCGTCAAATACGCGCCCATGCCGCTGAAAATGCCCGACGCCGCGAATCCCAGCGGGAATCCGAGAATCAGCATCTGGTCATTGCTCAGTTGAAGCTGCGTGTACACGTAAATACTCACGCCCGAGAGCACGGCAAAAATCAGCAGGTTCGCGCGACGCCCCAGACGGTCGGTCAGATACGCCCCCGTCAGGTAGCCGATGAACGAACCAAGAATGATCACCAGCAGATAGCCGCCCGTGCCGATCACCGACAGATGGCGCTCCGTCTTCAGGAACGTAGGCAGCCACGTCGTCACGGCATAGTACCCGCCCTGCACACCCGTGCACAGCAGTGCAGAGAGTGCCGTCGTCTTGATCAGCGCCGGCGAGAAGATCGCCCACGCCGACGTGCGCTTTTCTGCGGCATCTTCGCGCTTGCGCGTGCGCTGGAACAGTTCGGGCTCAGGCACGTTCTTTCGAATGAAAAGTACGAACAATGCCGGAATCACACCGATCCAGAACAACACGCGCCACGCATACGCCTCCGGCAGAAACGAGAACGACGCCGTATAACAAAGCGCCGCCACTGCCCAGCCGATGGACCAGCCGCTTTGCACCGTCCCCACGGCGCGGCCCCGATACTCGGTACGCACGATCTCGCCCATGAGCACCGAACCCACCGCCCACTCGCCGCCAAAGCCCAGCCCCTGCAACGCACGCAATACGAAAATCTGCTCGAAGTTCTGCGCGAAGCCGATCAGCACCGTGCAGACCGAGAACCACAGAATCGTCACTTGCAGAATGCGCACCCGTCCGTAACGGTCGGCCAGTACCCCGGCAAGCCAGCCCCCGATGGCCGAGAACAGCAGCGTCACGGTCGCCAGCATGCCGGCCTGTCCCTTGTCGATGCTGAACACGGTGATCAGTGTCGAGATCACGAAGGTGAACACCATGAAGTCGAGCGCATCGAGCGCCCACCCGCCGAACGCGGCAATAAACGTATGCCGCTCGGTCTTGTTCATCTGGCGATACCATTCCATCGTGTCTCCTCCTGAACCTCTTGAACTACATGAGCGCTAAGCGCGCCGGGAATAGGTAAAAAATCAGATCGGAAATCAGATCGTTTTCGGAAAGCCGTACAGACGTGCCGGGTTGTCGACCAGAATGCGCCGACGTGTCTGCGCGTCGGGCGCCCACTGCGGCAGCAGATTACGCAACACACCGGTGTTCGGCATACGCGTGAGCGACACATGCGGCCAGTCGCTGCCCCACACCATACGATCCGGGGCATCGTCGATGAGCGCCTGTGCGAACGGCGTGACGTCGTCGAACGTCGGGAAACGCTCGCTGATCCGGTAAGCGCCCGAGAGCTTCACCCAGTATCCGTGGTCGCGCACCAGCGAACGCAACGCCGAAAAGCCCGGCGAATTCAGTCCTTGCGCCACCGGTGTATGGCCCATGTGATCCACGATGCCCGGCACCGGCAGCGACGTCATGCGCGGCATGAGTTCAGGCAGTGCATTCACGTCCATCAGGAATTGCATATGCCAGCCCAGATCCTTAATGCGATGCGCGAGCGTCTCCATCGCCGTAAAGCCGATGCCGCCACCGAACAGCACATTGATGCGCAACCCGCGCACCCCGGCTGCGTGCATCGCTTCCAGTTCGGCGTCGGTGACGTCCGGCGACACCACCGCGATGCCACGAAGACGATCCGGGTGACGGCGCAGCGTTTCGAGCATGTACCGGTTGTCGGTGCCATAGACGCTGATCTGCACCAGCACGCCGTAGGTCATGCCCGTCGCATCGAGCATCGCGAGGTACTTGTCCTCGGGCGCAGGCGGCGGCGTGTAGCTGCGCTCGGGCACCATCGGGTACGCGTCGCTCGCGGCGACCACGTGCGCGTGCGTGTCGACCGCGCCGAGCGGCACGTCGAACGTGGGCGGATCGATCTCCGGCAGCGGGCCCAGACACAGCGGCGCACCGGCGGCGGAAGTTGCGGTCATGTCGACTCCTCAGGGAAAACGTCGTCGGACGCCGGTGTCCGGCGTCCGCGATGCGAAAAACCGTTACAGCAGCTTGCCGGGATTCATGATGCCAGCCGGGTCGAACACGGCCTTGATCTCGCGCATCAGACGCAGTTCGAGCGGCGATTTGTACTTGGCGAAGTAGTCGCGCTTGAGCTGTCCGATGCCATGTTCGGCGCTGATGCTGCCGCCGAAGCGTGCAACTTCGTCGAGCACTTCGGCGGTGATTGCTTCACCGTGTCTGGCCATGAAATCCGCCGCCTCGCCTGCCGGGCGCGACAGGTTGTAGTGCAGATTCCCATCGCCGAAGTGACCGAAGATGAACGGACGCACCTGCGGGCAAACGCGTCGCACGCGCGCCTCGGCGCTCGTCATGAATTCCGGGATCGATTCGATGGGCAGCGAGACGTCGTGCTTCAGATGCGGGCCGTCGGCGCGTTGGGCTTCAGAGATTTCTTCGCGCAACTTCCACATTTCTTCGACCTGCCCCAGCGTGGACGACACCACGGCGTCGGCACACAGATCGCGCTCGATAGCGGCCTCGATCACCCGTTCGAGCAATGCCCCGAGGGCCTGTTCGTCTGCCGTATCGGCCAGCTCCACCAGCACATAGCCCGGGTGACGCTCACCAAACGGGGCGCGCACGCCGGGCACATGCGCCATCACCAGATCGACACACTCGCCGGTGAAGAACTCGAATGCCTGCATGCGCGGACCGCATTCGGCGAACAGCAGTTCGTAGAGTTCGAGCGCCTGACGCGGCGACGTGACAGCGGCAATGACCACCTGACGCACCGGCGTGGGGGCGTACAGACGCAGCGCCGCCGCCGTGATCACCCCAAGCGTGCCCTCCGAGCCGATGAGCAACTGCTTGAGGTCGTAACCGGTGTTGTCCTTGCGCAGCGTACGCAGGCCATCAAGGATCTCGCCGTTCGGCAACACGGCTTCGACGCCGAGCACCAGATCGCGTGTCATGCCATAGCGCACCACGTTCACGCCACCGGCGTTCGTGGCCAGATTGCCGCCCAGTTGGCATGACCCTTCGGCTGCGAGACTCAGCGGCAGCAGGCGATTCGCGTCGTGCGCCGTGCGTTGCAGGTCTTCGAGAATGCAACCCGCTTCGGCTACGAGCGTATTGGCGATGGTGTCGAGGCTGCGCACCGCGTTCATGCGGTCGAGGCTCAGCACCACGTTCTGCTCGGACTTGTCCGGCGTCGCACCGCCGCACAGCCCGGTGTTGCCACCGCGCGGCACCACCGGGGTGGCCGTGCTCTGGCAAAGCGCGAGAATCTTGGCGACGTCCTGCGTCGAGCGCGGACGCACGACGGCCTGCGCGTGCCCGCGATACATGCCACGCCAGTCGGTGAGCCACGGCGCGACGTCTTCAGTGGAAGTGAAAACGCTGTCGGCGCCGATGGCGTCGATCAAACGTTGAGCGAAAGCGGTGATGGTCATGAGGTCACGCGTCGGGGGTTACGGTGTGGGGGATGGCATCTGACGATGGCGCGGCCGCTCGCGGATCAATGGCGCGTCGGCGCAACGGCGCCGGTAATGATGTCGCGCCCGGGAAGCGTCAGGCCAAGACGCCCCGACGCACTCAACAGATGCGAGAGCGACGCCTCACGCGCGCGCATCGGATCGCGCGCCTTGATGGCGTCGAACACGGCCACGTGCTCCTGATGCACCTGCGCCGCGAGGCCTTCGTGACGCAGCGTATTGGTGCGCGCGGCCTGCACGACCTGACGGATTTGGAGATTCAGATACTGCAACAAGTCGGCGTAATAGCGATTGTGCGTCGCGCGGGCGATGGCCGCATGGAAAGCGGTATCGAACTCGACGCCGTTCTCCGGGTGATACAGATGCGTTTCGAGTTTGCCGAGAATCGTTTCGAGCTGACAAATGTCGTCGTCGGTATGCCGAACGGCGGCAAGCGCGGCAGCCGTGCTCTCCAGATCCAGACGCAATTCGTAGACGCTCGCGAGATCGGCGGCGTCCTGGCCGACTGGCACCTGAAAGCCGCTTTGCGGCGTACGCGCCCTGACGGTCACGCCTGCGCCCTGACGGCTGTCGATCAGTCCCTGCGCACGCAGGCGCTCCGTCACTTCGCGGATCACCGCCGGACTCACGCCATACGATTCGGAGAGTTGCTTGCCGGTCGGCAGCCGACTGCCGACGGGGTAGACGCCCTGCCGGATCGCTTCCTGCAATTGCTGTGCGACCTGCTCGGTCAGGGTTCTGGGCTTGGTGGTCATCCGTTCCTGTCGTTTGATGCTTTTCTGGTTTGCATGTTATCTGAAAACTTTTGTTGCCTCATATCGCGTTAACCCTAGCTGTCCCGCTAAAAGAAAAAGCGGTGGTGGAGACGGGCTCCATCACCGCTTCATCGACTGCGTCCTGATTGAAACGGACGCAGAACCCGTGCTGGTTTAGAAGCCGATCAGCGCTTCCGTCACGTGGCCGACGTTCGGCGGCGAGGCGAAGCAATCGCTCACCAGCGCGCGCCATTGCTGGAAGGCTTCCGAATTGCGGAAGTGAACGGTGTGGTCTTCGAGCGTTTCCCAGGTGACGACGAGGCTGTAATGCGTCGGTTGCTCTATGGACTTGAGCAGACGCATGCCGTGGCAGCCTTTCGATCCCTTGAACAGCGGCGCGGCCTTCGCGACACCTTGTTCGAACTCGGCTTCTTTGCCTGGCTTCACTTCGATCTGGGCGATTTCAAAGATCATGGGTTTCCTCAGAGATTTGTCTGTTGTTTTGCTGTTGTCGATGCGATCTCGTTGCGATCTCGTTGTTTTGGCACGGCTTTGACACGGCTTTTGACACGATAGCGACGCCGGTTGGGCGGGTTCGCGGGATCGGCACCGGCGGGCAGCGGGGTCGCTCCGCCGCGAGAACGTCCGATTCTATACTGCGTGCCGACGGCACGCATCGCGTGTGACGCCTCCTCGCCTTTCACCGCTTTTCCATCCGCCATCGTTAGCGTTTCCTGACGAGCGCCATGCCGGTATGCACGACGAACGTTCTCGTCGCGCCGCCACGGCACCACGAACGTGCAATCGAACGTGCCCGCAACCACGTCACCAGATAAAACATTCATACATATCAATACTCTGGTGATTGTTGGCATCGCTCTTGCATATCTTCCTCTCTTCTCACGTTTGCACCAAAAGAGCACATTCATGCCCAATTCCAATACACCCGGCGACGTGCTGTTTCTGCTGCTCGGCGCGATCCTGGTGCTGTCCATGCACGCCGGTTTCGCATTTCTCGAGCTTGGCACCGTCCGCAAGAAGAATCAGGTCAACGCTCTGGTCAAGATCCTGACGGACTTCGCAGTCTCGGGACTCGCGTATTTCTTCATCGGTTATCCGCTCGCGTATGGCGTCGACTTCTGGTCGAGCGCCACGGTGCTGTCCGAGCACAACGGCTACGCGTTGATCAAATTCTTCTTTCTGCTGACATTCGCGGCCGCCATCCCGGCCATCGTGTCGGGTGGAATTGCCGAGCGCGCCAAGTTTCATCCGCAGTCGGTGGCCACGTTCTTCCTCGTTGGCGTGATCTACCCCTTCTTCGAGGGCATCGCGTGGAATGGGCATCTCGGCGTTCAGGACTGGCTCACCCGGACGCTCGGCGCGCCCTTCCACGATTTCGCAGGTTCGGTGGTCGTGCATGCCGTGGGCGGATGGATTGGTCTGGCGGCGGTGTTGCATCTCGGTGCTCGGCGCGGGCGCTACAACGGTCAGGGTCAGGTCGCCGCACATCCGCCGTCGTCGATTCCGTTCCTCGCGCTTGGCGCATGGATTCTGATCGTCGGCTGGTTCGGTTTTAACGTGATGAGCGCCCAGCGCGTCGGTGGCATCTCGGGGCTCGTCGCCGTCAACTCGCTCATGGCAATGGTCGGCGGCACGCTGGTCGCCATGTGGGTGGGACGCGACGACCCCGGCTTCATCCATAACGGGCCGCTTGCGGGACTGGTTGCGGTGTGTGCAGGGTCGGACGTCATGCATCCGCTCGGCGCGCTGGGCGTGGGCGCAGTCGCAGGCGGTCTGTTCGTGTGGCTGTTCACGGTGACGCAGAACCGTCTGCGCATCGACGATGTGCTTGGCGTGTGGCCGCTGCACGGCGTGTGCGGCATCTGGGGCGGGCTGTCGGCTGGCATCTTCGGACAGAAGGCGCTCGGCGGACTCGGCGGTGTGAGCTTCGTCGCGCAGTTGATCGGCACGGTGATGGGTGTAGCGATCGCCTTCGCGGGCGGCTATCTTGTGTACGGCGTCATCAAACGCATCACCGGTTTGCGGCTCGACGACGAACAGGAGTACTACGGCGCAGACCTCTCGATCCACAAGATCACCGCCACACCGGAGCGGGAAACGAACTGGTAATCGGCAACGCTCGCCTGAATCCCCATACGCGACGCGACGACCCGATTCGTGCGTCGCGCCTCATGCTTTCCGGTATTGACCGATGCAAAAAATGAAATGATAATCAGTCGCATTTAACGACTGTATCGACGCGCCGGACCTTTACGTTCGGCCCCAGACTTCCTCGTGCTTTCCCATTCCTTCCGTCATCGCGTTGCCCGCCGGGCCGGTACTTCCGGGCGCTTTGCGCCGCTCGATTGATGGCGAGCTCCGCGCGCCCTCGCGGCATCTTCGCCTACTACGACGAGTTGCTTCGCACGTGGACGGGACGGCTCAGCAACCGGCATCAGGCCGAGGATCTGGCGCAGGACTCGCTGCTGCGAGTGCTTGAGTTGGAAACGCCGCCGGAGCAGCCGCGCGCCTACTTGCATCAGACTGCGCGCAATATCGCCATCGACGCCTTTCGCCGCGAGCGCGGACGAGAACAGACGACGCTCGACGCGCTGTCGGCGTTCGAAGCCGCGACTGGCAATCCGGAAGAAGAAGTTCACGCGACACAACTCGCGCACGCCATCGAAGCGGCGTTGTCCGAACTTCCGCTGAAGTGCCGACAGGTTTTCGTCTGGCAGCGCCTTGACGGTTGCAGCCAGCAAGAGATCGCCGAGCGGCTCGATGTTTCGAAAAATATGGTCGAGAAGTATATGATTCGGGCGATGAAACATTTGCGCGAACGTCTCGGTCCTCTGGCGCCTCAGTGACGCGCATGCCTATGCTCGGTCTGATCTATTCTCGTCTGCCAGACGGTCGGTTCCGTCAAATGCGCCCCGCTGTCCCCGCTCATTTCCCCGCTCATTTCCCCGCTCATTTCTCCGCCCCTTTCGATGCCAGCCTCTGAACGTATTCGCGAAGAAGCCGCGCTCTGGTTCACGAGAGCCCATAGCGGCGCGTTTTCCGACGCCGAGCGCGCGTCGCGCGACGCGTGGCTGTCCGCCGACCCCCTGCACCGCGCGGAATACGCCGCACTGGATCGCGTATGGCAGGCAGCGGCGGCCGTGCCGGTCGGGCGTCTGCGTGCATTGGCCGAACCTGGAATCGCCGATGTCGGGCCGGAAGTGGTCAATCGCCGCGCGAGCCGCAGCACCGCCGGTCGATGGATCGCCGTCGCATGCGTTTGCATATTCGCCATCGGGCTGGGCGCAATGATGCTGCCCTCCGTCACTCGGTCGCCAGAACACCTCGCACAACTCACGCCATCCGGCGCCGCGCCCGCTCAGACACAGGAGATCGCCACTCGTCCAGGCGAACGACGCAGTGTGACGCTTGCCGACGGCACGGTGGTCGAACTCAATACCCGCACGCATATTCAGGTGCGCTTCACCCCCGCGCAGCGCACCGTGACGTTGCTCGACGGCGAAGCGATGTTCTCCGTCACGCGCGATGCCTCGCGCCCCTTCGTGGTCGATGCCGGTACCGGGCGGGTCACGGTCACCGGGACGCGCTTCGATGTGCGCCGCATCGAAAAGCATGTGTCCGTCGCCGTCGAATCCGGCTCGGTGACGGTGGACGGCGTGCCCGCACAAACGGCTGGCGCGACGAAAAAAACGTCCGCACTGCTCACGAAAGGTCTTGGCACGACGGTTCAGCCGGACGGTACCGTCGCATCGGCCAGCCCGGTGGATCTGTCGACGGCGCTGGCATGGCGCGACGGAAAGTTGATCTTCAGGAACGCGACGCTGGCCGATGTCGCGCACGAAGTCACGCTGTACCGGCCGTCGCCGGTGATCGTCGCCAACGACGCCGTCGGGCAGCTTCGCGTCACCAGTGTCTTCAGCGCGGATAACACCGACGAACTGCTCGCGGCGCTGCCCCAGTTCCTGCCGGTCAGGGTGCAGACGCTCACCGACGGCACCGTAAAAATTTCTTCGAAGTAATTCAGGTTTTGGTCCGGCGTTTCGTCTTCCGATAGTTCGCCTGAGTCGCTAAGCGGCGAATCCATCAAAATTCGAAACGAGACCAACAGCCGTGAAAGGTTCTACACACGCCCGCCGTTCCCGATCGCGCCGTCCGCAAACGACCGCATCACTGATTTTTCTCGCCGCGCTGACTGCCCTGAGCACTCAGCCCCAGCGCGCTGCTGCGCAAACGGCAAACGGGGGCACCGCTGCAAAGGCCAGTGCTGCGATTGACGTCAACGTGCCAGCGCAGTCGTTGTCCGACGCGCTCGTGCTCCTCGGGCGTCAGGCCAATCTGCAACTTTTCTTTTCCCCTGACCTGGTGAGCGGCAAGACCGCCCCCACGGTTCGCGGCACCATGACCGCCGAGTCCGCACTGTCCGCGCTGCTTCAGAACAGCGGCATCGCCTACCGCCGCAGCGGGAATCAGGGCTACACGCTGGTCGCCGCTCCTGAGAAGAAAGCCGAGACGCCCACCGCCGCGCCCGCGATTCCTCTGGCGTTGGCCCCGGTCGAAGTGACGGCGTCGCGTACGTCGAGCGATCTTGTTCGGCCGACGCGTCAGGTAACGGTCATCGAACGCGCCGAGCTCGACGAGCTTAAAGCCGCCTCGGGCACCCTCGCGACGGTGCTGGCCAAAGTGGTGCCAGGCATGGCCGACTCCAGCCGCACGGTCACGGATTACGGGCAGACGCTTCGCGGACGCGGCATGCTGGTGTTGCTCGACGGTGTGCCGCTGAACACCAACCGCGACTCGTCGCGCAATCTCGCCAACGTCGATCCGGCGTTGGTGGAACGCATCGAGGTCTTGCGCGGCAGTAGCTCCATTTATGGTGGGGGTGCGACAGGCGGTATCGTCTCGATCACCACGCGGCCCGCCGGGGGTGAGCCCAAAGCCGACACCACCGTCTCGTTGACTTCGCCGCTGTCGCGACTGCGCGCAGACGGCCTGAGTGCCGACATTCAGCAGCACTTCTCCGGCAGCCACGACATGATCGACTATGCGCTCGATGTCGGTGGCCGTCGAATCGGCAACAGCTACGACGCGCGCGGCAATCGCATCGCCCCCGAGCCGAGCCAGGGCGACCTGTTCTCATCGAACAACTACAACATCGGCGGCAAACTCGGGCTGCGTTTCGCCCCGGACCAGCGTGTGCTGTTGTCGGTCAGCCATATCAACTCGTCGCAGGATACGCGCTACGCGTCGGACCCTTCCGTGGCCCGCCTGCCTGCAGGCAGCGTGCCCGCACGCGGCATTGACGGACTTCAGCTCGACGAGCAGAACCAGATTCGCAATACGCTCGTGAATCTGGAGTACGAACACCGCGACCTGCTGGGCAGTCAGCTTTCGGCACAGTTCTACTACCGCGATTACTTCACCCGATTTACGCCCTTCGATGCGCGTGCCGTGGCCACACGCGGGGCGAACGTCGATCAGACGTCGCAGGATTCCACCGTCTTCGGCAGTCGTCTGACAATCAAGACACCGTTTGGCACGCAGAAGAAGACACGACTCGTCTGGGGCATGGACTTCGAGCAGGAAAAGAGCGATATGCCACTCGATATCTTCGACCCAAAGCTATATGACGCGAGCGGCGGCCGCGTCTTCCGCAAGATTGGCGAAGCCACGTATCTGCCGCCGCTCACCACGCGAAGTCTGGGGGGGTTCGCGCAGCTTCAGCACAAGTTCAACGATCACTGGTCGACGGAAGGTGGCCTTCGCTACCAGTACGCGACGGCGAGCTTCAACGACTTCGTGCCGCTATCGCAGTCGAAAGTCGCGAATCCCGTTGGCGTGAAAGGCGGCACGGTCGACTATAGCGCCGTTCTCGGCAATCTCGGTGTGACGTACTCGCCGGTCAAAGGCCACGAGTTCTACGCCGCATTCAGTCAGGGCTTCAGCCTGCCGGACATCGGCGTGCAGGTGCGTAACGCGCGACCGGGCTTCGACATCAATTCGTCGGACCTGCGTCCGGTCAAGACGAACAACTACGAGTTGGGATGGCGCGGTGTCTTCGGCAACACGCTCACGTCGCTTGCCGTGTTCTACACGACGTCGGATCTCGGCGACGTGCAGAGCTTCAATAACGGCCTGATCCTCACGCGTACGGCGGAACATATCTTCGGCGTCGAAGGTGCCGCGGACTACCTGTCGGAAGACGAGCGCTGGGGGCTGGGCGGAACGTTCACCTGGATGCAGGGCCGTGAAACGCCGCAAGGCGCGAACAGCCAGGACATGAGCGGCTACCGTATTCCGCCGCTCAAACTCACGGGTTATGTCCAGTTCAAACCCACGCCGAAGTGGAGCAATCGCCTTCAGGTCACGTACTTTTCCGCACGCGACTACCGTCTGAACGGCGTGAACGGTTTCGGCCGGATGGACACGACCAGCTACACGACGGTCGACGTGATCAGCCGCTACGAAGTCACGAAGAACGACACCGCGACCCTCGGCATACAGAACCTGTTCAACCGGTATGGAGCGGCCCCATGAAACACCGGACACAGCGACCCACTTACAATAACGGGTAGGCATAAGACTGTGTTTTTGACTAACACCAAGCAGGAAGTGATGGAAGTGTTGACGGGCCCAGAGCGCCGGCGTCGCTGGACGGCGGAGCAGAAACTGTCGATGGTTCGCGAGAGTTTCGAACCGGGAAAATCGGTTTCAATGGTCGCGCGCCATTACGGCGTGAACCCGAACCAGCTATTCCACTGGCGCAAGCTGTACCAGGACGGTAGCCTGTCAGCGGTCAAGGCTGGCGAAGAAGTGGTTCCGGCATCGGAGTTGGCTGATGCGCTCAAGCAGATTCGCGAGCTGCAACGGATGCTCGGCAAAAAAACAATGGAGAACGAGATTCTCCGGGAAGCAGTTGAATACAGCCGAGCAAAAAAATGGATAGCGCACTCGCCCTTGCTGCCGGAGGACGGCCAGTGAAACTGGTCTGTGAAGTTCTCGGCGTGTCGCGCTCGAACGTATCGGCACGACTGTCGCGTCCGGCGACGTGGCGCGATGGCCGGCAATCAAGGCCGACCGACGACGAAACTGTAGT
The DNA here is from genome assembly GCF_000972785.3 of Pandoraea oxalativorans. Taxonomy (NCBI): domain Bacteria; kingdom Pseudomonadati; phylum Pseudomonadota; class Betaproteobacteria; order Burkholderiales; family Burkholderiaceae; genus Pandoraea; species Pandoraea oxalativorans. The sequence goes on along the minus strand of NZ_CP011253.3, from coordinate 1,596,068 downwards.
CGAGGAAATCCGCCGTGTCGTCGGCGATTTGCCCAGCTATGGCTACCGGCGGGTTTGGGGCACGTTGCGCAACGAGCGCGTTGCAGTTGGACTGGCGCCGTTCAATGCCAAGCGCATTTATCGCATCATGCGAACGCATGGGCTGCTGACGCAGCGCCGACCGATTGCGCCGCGAGCCCACCGTCGACATGATGGCAAAGTGGCCGTCGCGCGCAGCAATCAGCGATGGTGCTCGGACGGCTTCGAGTTCCGCTGCGACAACGGCGAGCCGCTGCGTGTGACGTTTGCGCTGGATTGCTGCGACCGAGAAGCGATGAGCTGGGCGGCGACGACAGCAGGCCACAGCGGCGACATTGTGCGCGACGTGATGCTGGCCGCAGTGGAAAATCGGTTCGGCAACGAGGTGCATACGCCGTCCGAAATCGAGTGGCTGAGCGACAATGGTTCGGGCTATACGGCTGACGATACGCGCCGGTTTGCGATGAACATCGGACTAAAGCCATTGACCACGCCCGTGTGCAGTCCGCAAAGTAACGGCATGGCCGAGAGCTTCGTGAAAACGATGAAGCGCGACTACGTCGCCTTCATGCCGAAGCCGGATGCTGCAACCGCTGCTCACAATCTGGCCATTGCATTTGAGCATTACAACGAGAAGCACCCCCATAGCGCGCTGAAATACCGCTCGCCTCGCGAGTTCCGGCGCTCGATGGATTCAGCAACCTTAGTGTGATGGTGTGTCCGGTTTTACAGGGTCAACTCCACGGTACTACTACCCGCTTTACAGCCAGCTGATGCGTAACAGCAACAACACGAGCCACTTGCCCGCACCCGGCATCACGCTCACCGCCACGTACCAGCACCGCTGGTAATCAGGAGGCGAGGTGTGCGGTCCTCCGGGACGGCACACCCCCAGCGCTGGCGATCACGACAGTCGAGATCACGCGGTAAGCTCGTGTATGACCGTATCGATCGCCCATCGACAGCCAAGCGATCAGTGACTCTGCGCCGCCGTTTGCATCCGCTTGCGCTCGGCGTCGCTCAGGCTGCGCCACACTGCAGGGTCGACCTTGCCGCCCATGCCGAGAATCTGCACCGGGCTCGACGCATCGTACCGATAGTCTGCGCCGTAGCGCGTCGCGCGCCGCGCGCCGCCGTTGGCCGCCGACGGCTTGGCTTGCGCGTCGCCCCGCGAACCCTGCGCATCGCGATGACCCCGATGACTGCCATCTCGCCAAACGCTCAGAGCCACGTCGACTCCATGGCGACGTGAGTCGCGCCCGTAGGTGGCGACGCATCGGACATGTGCGCCCTGACGACCGTCTCCTCGTCGCCATGACACGACGACGCGCCCACGACCTGCTCCAGCAGCGCCGCGCTCCAATGCTGATACAGCAGCAACAGGCGATACGCCGCGCGTGCCGGTGTCGCACCGCCGCTTTCCCATCCGTCGCCTGTCCAGCGTTGGCCCCACGGATTCTCGGCGGGACGCAGGCTCAGGTAGCTCAGCCCATCGCCACATGACGCATGACACGGCACGTCGAACTCGCCGCACGCCACCGTGATCTGGCTGGCCGACAAGTCTCGTGCAGAGGCGAGTAAGCACTCGCATAACATCGGATGTGACGCGATCTTCGCCAGCAGCGGCGTGTCGCAGTGCCGCGCCAGTTGTGTGACACGCGTGGCGCGGCGCTGTACCGTTGCGATGTCCTCCGGTGCGACGTCCGCCAATCGCGTGGACAACACCTCCCAACGTTGCGTCAGTGTTCGGGCGTCGATCGTGAACGCTTCGTTACGCGCCCACGTGCCGAGCAGACTCGTCACCGCGCGACAGGAGTCGAGCATCAGCCCGGCCACGCGCAGGATGCCGCGAGACGCGTCGGTCGTGGACGACGGGCCGGAGAACCACGATGGCACCCACAGCCCCAGACGCGCGGGCGGCACCGCCGAGTTGGCGAACGTGAAGAGCGTTGCGACGTCGCGCGCACGCGTCAGGTTGCTCAACGTGCCACGCCACGACGTTTGCGGCGTCGCCGGTAGTAATGCGCACGCTTCGAGCAAACGGCAACCGGCGTCCATGCGTTTGAGGATTTCATCCACCGCGTGATGACGGATCAAGGTCGGGGAACCGAGCGACTGTGTGAGTACCCCCTTCACCCCTTCGAAGGCCAGTAACGACCAGTCGGCCCACGGCACGTCGAACGGCGTGTTGGCGGTCGCGATGCCGCGAGCGGTGTGCTGCGACGCTTCATCGTCGGCATCCCGCTCGCGATACAGAAACGCGGCAATCACGGCGAGCAACGACAGATTGCCGACGAGCGACAGGGCATCACGTGCCGCGCGAAAGTGCCATCCTCTGCGGCCGGTCGCGGCAAGGGTGTCCAGCCACGCGGCGATGTCGGCACCGATACGTTCGATGCTCGCGTGCGCTGCGCTCGCGACATCGTCATCACGAGCATCGTGAGTGGGCGCCAACATCGCATCGACCTGCTGCCTGCTCTGTGCGAGACGCGCGTCGCGTGCGTGGGCCAGATCGAACTCCTTGCGGTAGAAGTGCTGACACGGTCCGCTCGTCAGCCAGAGCCCGGCCCACGCGTGCGCGAATGCCTTCGACAGTCGTGGATCGGGGCGTCGCGTTGCGGTGTGCCCGCTAACGTGTCCATGCAATTGTGCGTTCAGCCGCTCATGACGCGCCGCATTCGACGCCTGCGCGAGCCGCGTGCCGAAGTCGGCCCGTTCGGCACGACGATACGCCGCGTCCTCGCGCATGCCCGCCAGCCCGATCTCCGCGTCGGCGCGCGCGCTCATTCCCAAACCCGGCCCCCAATCCGGCCCCCGGCCCCTATCCCCGGAACATTGCTGGTACCACATCGCATCCCCCTGCCAGAACGTCGCCGGTCACACCGGCAAACCGCCGACTATAGGCAGACGACAACGAACGCGCGGCGTCCTGTCGGGCGGATACGCGGGAATGCTCCGGAATACCGACGATGTCACGCGTCGTACGATGCCCTCCATCGACACCCCAGCGAGCGCCCACTTACGCAGTTTGTGCATGTTGGGCGGGACAAGCCGATCGCGTCTCCTCTCGCCAAGTGCCAATGCGTCGCGGTAGACTTTCGCCACACTGACGTCTGCGGTCGTCCCGGGCACTCCGGCGAGCGCCCACTTCGCTGAATCGATATGTCTACCCACACACCTGCTCAACCGTCCGTTGCTTCGACTTCGGCACCTGCCTCGCCTGCTTCCGTGGCGCAAGGGCTCCCGCTTGTTGCGCTAACGCCCGACGACATCCCGCTGGGCGAAGCCCTGCCCTGGGCCATCGTCGAGCGCAATGGCGAGCCGCTGCTGGCCGAAGGCGATATCGTGCCGACACAAGCGGGCCGAGACTGGCTGTTCTCGTCGTTCGCGCCGCATCGCGTGGCCACGCTCGGGCAAGACGACGCGGTGGCCGTCGCGCCCACCGATGCAGCGCCCGCGACGCAAGCACCCACTGACAACGCGGTGACGGCCAGCGGTGTGGCGTCACCGCAGTACGGACTCACCGACCTCAATCTGCGTCCCGGCGACTGGCTGCAAATTCAGTTGCCGCCCGGTGCCGGATCGCAGCGGGTACGCACGCGCGTGATCGGTCACGCGCCCAATCAGATGCTCTTCGTCACGGCCCCCACCGGTCGCGCCGCGCCGCCAACGCTGCAAGCCAGCGAGCGCCTCGAACTGTGGACGTTCTCCGGCGAAGACATCTATCACTTCGTCTGCACGGTCGAGCGCGTCGAGCGCACGCCGTTCGATTACGTCGTGTTGTCGGCACCGGCGCAAATCCGTCGCAAGGTGCTGCGCCGCTCGCAACGCGTGCCCGCCAAACTGGTCGTGTCCGTGAGCGCGGCGCAGACGCGGCATCTGGCATTGCTTCAGGACGTGAGCGCCGAAGGCGTTTCGCTGCTCGCCGACACGCCGCTGGGTGTCCCCGGCGACAGCGTGCAACTGGCGTTCCGCGTGCGTGTGGGCGACATCGACATGCCCATCGAAGCGACGGGCACGATTCGCGGCGTGCAACAAGGCGACGACGGCCATCTGCACGGCATCGAACTGCCGGTGCTCGAACCGTCGCACTACGTGGCGCTCAAGTGCTACGTATACGAGCGCCTGCTGGCGCTCGGGGGTGCCTGATGGCCAAGCCGAAGGCACCGGAGGCCGAGCGCCCGCGCACCCTCGCCAGTCAGACACTCTTTCGCGGTCTCGATATCGTGGAAGCGGTGGCCGCAGGCATCGACACCGTGCCCGCGCTCTCGGCGCACACGGGCATCACGTCGTCGACAACGCATCGCATTGCGTCGGCCCTGGTGCATGCGGGGTATTTGCGTTTCGAACCGCGTCGCGGTTATCGGCTCGGCAACAAGCTCATCGAACTGGGCTTTCTCGCCTATCGTCAGATCGACCTGCCGCGCGTTGCGCGCCCGGCGCTCGAAGCACTCGCGAGCGAGACGCAGGATACGGTGCATCTCGCGGTCGCCGACGGCTGGGAAGTCATGTACCTCGACAAGCTCCCCGGTCAGCGCGCTATCGAGATCAGCTCGCGTATCGGCGGTCGTAAGCCGATTTGCGTCACGGGCGTCGGTAAGGCGTTGCTGCTCGATCAGGACGAGGCCGCGTGGCAGGCGCAGCTTGAGCACTATCAGTCGCGGGTGTCCTCGCATCCGGTCGATGCGGCGGCATGGCTCGCGCGCATGCACGACTATGCGCGTCTGGGCTACGCATTCGATCTCGAAGACGATACGCCACAGATCCGATGTGTCGCCGCCCCCATCTACGACGCGAGCCAGCGCATCGTCGCGGCCATCAGCGTGTCGAGCACGACCAAGTACATGAGCCGCGAGCGCATGCTGGAACTCGTGCCGAGCGTGAAGAACGCGGCAGCGCAGATCAGCCGTCAGTTGGGCTGGTCAGGCGATACGCGGGGATAAGTGCGACGGTAGGTGCGACGACAAGCGCAATGGTAAGCGCGGGCACAAAAAAACCGGCCCCGTCTGACGAGGGGCCGGTATCGGCACGGAGATGCCGCTAAGGCGTTACGCAGCGCGACGCTTAATCAAGTCGAGCGCGACGTCGACGATCATGTCTTCCTGACCGCCCACCATACGACGCTGGCCCAGTTCCACCAGAATGTCGACGGTCTTGAGGTCATAGCGCGACGCAGCGGCTTCTGCATGACGCAGGAAGCTCGAATACACACCAGCGTAGCCGAGTGCCAGCGTCTCGCGATCCACGCGCACGGCGCGGTCCTGCAACGGACGCACGATGTCGTCGGCCGCATCCATCAGCGTGTACAGATCGCAGCCGTGGTTCCAGCCCAGGCGAGACGCCGCCGCGATGAACACTTCCAGCGGGGCGTTGCCTGCACCCGCCCCCATGCCCGCCAGACTCGCGTCGATACGATCGCACCCCTCTTCCACGGCAACGATGGAGTTCGCCACGCCGAGGCTCAGGTTGTGGTGCGCGTGCATGCCGGTCAGTGTTTCGGGCTTGAGCACGTCCTTGAACGCACGGAAGCGATCGCGCACGTCGTTCATGCCTAGCGCGCCGCCCGAGTCCACCACGTAGATGCACTGCGCGCCGTACGACTCCATCAGCTTGGCCTGCTCGGCCAGATGCTGCGGCGTGGTCATGTGGCTCATCATCAGGAAGCCGACGGTGTCCATGCCCAACTCACGCGCGTAGGCGATGTGCTGACGGGAGACGTCCGCCTCCGTGCAGTGCGTGGCGATACGCACCACGCGCGCACCGGCGTCATAGGCTTCACGCAGGTCGTGTACGGTGCCCACGCCCGGCAGCAACAGCGTCGCGACCTTGGCGTGCGTGACGGTCTCGGCCACGGCGGCGATCCATTCGAGATCGGTGTGCGCGCCGAAGCCGTAGTTGAAGCTCGACCCGGCGAGACCGTCGCCGTGAGCCACTTCGATGGAATCGACCTTGGCTTTATCGAGCGCCGCGGCAATCGCCTTCACGTTGGCGATGCTGTACTGGTGACGAATCGCGTGGCTGCCGTCGCGCAGCGTCACGTCGGAGATATAGAGCTTTTTCTGGGTCATGATGAGGTGTGTCTCCTGAGAGCGCGTGCGACGTTCAGGCCGCGAGCGCCAGGCGGGTGGCGGCGATGCGGTCGGCACAGGCCAGCGCGGCGCTGGTCATGATGTCGAGATTGCCCGCGTAGGCCGGCAGATAGTGCGCAGCCCCTTCCACTTCGAGGAATACCGAGGTCTTCAGACCCGTGAGCTTGCCCAGACCCGGCACGTTGAGCGGACGCGAGGCGTCGAACAACTCGAACTGCACCTTCTGCTTGAGACGGTAGCCCGGCACGTAAGCGTGCACCTTGTCGACCATCGCCTGAATGCTGGCTTCGATGGCAGCCTGGTCACCCGGCTCCGACAGCACGAACACCGTGTCGCGCATGATGAGCGGCGGCTCGGCCGGATTCAGCACGATGATCGCCTTGCCGCGCGACGCGCCGCCCAGCACTTCGATCGCCTTGGACGTCGTTTCCGTGAACTCGTCGATGTTGGCACGCGTGCCCGGTCCGGCCGACTTGCTGGAAATCGAGGCGACGATTTCTGCGTAGTGGACCTTTGCGACCTGCGAGATCGCAGCGACCATCGGGATCGTGGCCTGACCGCCGCACGTCACCATGTTGATGTTGCGGGCGTCCAGATGGGCGTCGAGGTTGATCGACGGAATCACGTACGGGCCAATCGCCGCCGGCGTCAGATCGATCACCTGCACGCCGCGCGCCTGCAACAACTCGTTGTGATGTGCGTGCGCTTTCGCCGACGTCGCGTCGAAGGCGATGCGAATCTCCTCGAAGCCGGGCATCGCCAGCAGCCCATCGATGCCGCCAGCGGTCACGGGCACGCCGAGGCGCTCGGCGCGCGCCAGACCGTCGGAGGCCGGGTCGATACCGACCATCGCGCCCATTTCCAGATGCTCGCTGTTGCGCATCACCTTGATCATCAGGTCGGTGCCGATATTGCCCGAGCCAATGATCGCCACTTTCTGTTTGCGTCGTTCCGTCACTGTCGTCTCCTGAACGTGTCCGTCCACCGGTATGAGGCGCATCGTAATTCCGCTCGAACTCAAATGTCAATATGTAAACATTGATCTCATATTTTGAGATTTACAAAATCGACGGTTTATCCACATTTTTTGTTCACAAGCCCGTTGATAACTTGCGGAAAAGCATCGCAAGTGACTGATCCGACAAGGAAGATTTCTCGCGCGCGAAAGTTGTGCCACTTGCTCCCAAACGAGGCGTAACGCGGGCTTCACGCGCGCTTCGTTATCCACAGAATCTGTTTGCAAGCCAGTGGACAACTCGCGGATAGCTTGTTCAAGTGCTTGATCGGAAGGGGGAAAAACGTCGCGCGCAATTGCTGCGCCATGACGTGAGCACGTCGGGAAATTTCCCATGTCGAGTGCGATGTCGTCGGGTCGCCTATGTGCATCGTCGTGTTATCCACAGAAATTGTTCACAACCCAGTGAATAACGCGTCGATATCCGCAGTATCCCGTTGACGCAAAAGGACTTCTTTATAGAGCAGCAGGTTCGGTCAACACCTGCTCCCGCAACGGGCGGTCTTGCGAGATCGGGTGAAAAAGCGTGAGAGGACGAACTTTCGCGTTTTCAGCGCGGTCTAGAGAGCAGTTTCCGGGAACACCGGATTCACGTTCCGGTGACGCACGCGAGTTCGATTCGCGGCCGCCCCGGACGCTCGCTCGACGCCGACGCTCGCGACCGGCACGTTTTTTCGCATCAGGTTCACTCAACCATGACCACGCCCCCCACAGTCACCGGGCGGCTCGCGCCATCGATTTCACTCGCACCGCTTGCCCCACTTCCCCGGACGTTTCACCACCACGCACTCAGCCTGAGTCCGCCTCTTCGTGCGCTGCTTGGATCGCTCGCCTCGCAGCCGTCTCATGCGTCGCGGGCCTCGCATGCGTCGCGCTTTGCCCGCGTCTTTTCGATGACGTCGCTGCGCATCGCCTTTGCCCTCGCCTCGCTCACGCCGCTTGTCGCGCACGCCAACGATGCTCCCGGCGTCATCTCGACGTGGACGGGCGCCATTGCCGACGAGTTTCGGGAGATCGCGACCGAAGGGGCGAGCGAGCTTTACGTGCCGCTGCACACCCATCATCTGCGCTTCGCGTACACAAGCGAAAAGATCGCGCAGTACAACGAAAACCCGTGGGGTCTGGGCTATGGACGCGTACTCTCGGACGGCAAGAACGGCTCGCGCATGCTCTATGCGATGGCCTTCAAGGACTCGCACAACGACTGGTCGCCGATGGCGGGCTATGGACGCATCTGGAACGTCGCGAACGCGGGGCCGGTGCGATTCGGCCTGGGCTACACCGTCTTCCTGATGTCGCGCTCCGACACGCTCGGCGGCGTGCCCTTCCCGGCTGCACTGCCGTTGGCCGAAGCGGGTCTCGGACGCGCCGCCGTCGCCACCGCCTATGTTCCGGGCGGCAAGGGCAACGGCAACGTGCTGTTCATCTTCGGGCGCTATACGTTCGGCAAGCCGGGCTGATTTTCAGCCGCCCCATCTCCCGACACGTCCATCGGCGGCATGGTGCGCGCGCACCATGCCCCGAAGCCTGCGATATAACAGTACGCCAGCGCGGGCACCAGAAACGACAGCACGATCCCAACGCCATCGGCCAGCGCCCCTTGCAGATAAGGCAGGATCGCGCCGCCCACGATGGCCATGCAAATCAGCCCGCCGCCTTCGCTCACACGCGCGCCAAGTCCGCCAACCGATAACGAGAAGATCGTCGGGAACATGATGGCGTTGCCCAGACCACATGCCAGCAGCAGCCACATGGCAATCGCGCCCGGCAACGTCAGCGCCGCGAGAATCAGCATCAGGTTGTAGAGTGCGCACAGGCAGAGCAGCTTGCCCGGCGACACCTTGCGCAGCAGCCACGCACCTGCGAAACGGCCCACCATCGCCCCGCCCCAATAGAACGCCAGATAGCGGCTCGCATGCGCGTGATCGACGATACCTGTCCCCGTGTGCGTCAGATAGACGATCAGAAAACTTCCGATGCTGACTTCCGCGCCAACATAAAGAAATAGCGCCACGATGCCGTAACGCAAGGGACGGTGTGACAACAGGCTGCGAACGTTACCGAGCAATCCGGGCGATGCGGCGGTGTCCGCGCGCTGCTCCGGCAACGTCAGACGCCACAGCACAACACCGCCGAGCGCCAGCACTGCCGCGAGCAAGCCATACGGGCCACGTACGCTGTCCACCGCGTGACCCGTCGCCTCCGCGGCCTGCGGCGCGAGTATCCAGAGCGCCGCGAGCGGGGGGCCGACGGTCGTGCCCAGCGAATTGAACGCCTGCACCAGCGTGAGACGGCTCGCCGCTTCGCCGCGCGAGCCGAGCGTCTCGACGTAGGCGTTCACGGCGACCTGAAGCAACGTGATGCCGCTTGCTAGCACGAAGAGCGCCGCGAGAAAGCACGGGTACGAGACGAGCGCCGCCGCCGGGAAAAACAGGGCGCAGCCGAGGCCCGCCAGCCAGAGCGACGTGGCCAGCGCGCGCCGGTAGCCCACACGGGCGGTGTACTGCCCCGCCGGGTAAGACACCACGAAGTACGCAGCAAAGAAGCTCGATTGGATCAGCGCTGCATCGCGGTACGTCAGATCGAAGGCCGCCTTGAAGTGCGGCACCAGAATATCGTTCAGCGACGTAATGAGCCCCATTGCGAAGAAGAGCGCGGCGAGCATCGCGAGCACGCGATTCGCGGAAGGCATGGGAGAAGCAGAGGAAGAAACAGAGAAAGCAGAACCGGAAGCAGGTGAAGGCGTGCGGGAAGCGGAAGCGGGCTTGGAAGCGCGCTCAGAAGCGCGCTCAGAAGCGGGAGCGGAAGCGGAATCGCCGGGGTCGCGCGGGCGGTCGACAGGCATGCAGGGTCTCCAGTGGACAACGGCAGAGCACGTTGAAAACACCATGAAGGGGGGCCGGTTTGCGCAGTGTAGACCGCACTATCGATGCCGGGATACGAGCGGAATCCGAATTTTGCGTGACGTCACGATGTCGCGCGCCCCCTCGTCATCCATCGAACAGGGCCCCTTCTTCCGTGTTTTTCGCCGCTTTCGGCTATTGTCAGCCGACGTCTTTTGATTGACTATCCGCAGCATAGAACATGCCGCGACATTGGGGAAACAACATGCGGGGCTTCAAGTTTATGGGATTAGCGACGGGTTGGCTCGTCGCGGGCGCACTCGGCGCGGCCGGTCACGCTCAGGCACAGACCGCCGGCACCTCGCGTGCGCCGGTCGCCGCGTGTAACTGCGCGCAGATCATCGCCGACTGTTCGGCGTCGGTATCCGTATTTCCGACGCGCGCCATCAACGGCGTGTTTTCCGCCGACGTCACGCTGATGACGGACGCGCCCTCCTGCGCCAAGGTCGATTACCAGCTCGACGACACGCCCTATGTCACGATTCTGCGTGACGGCACACAAGGCGGTCAGCGTCTGTACGGCACGCGCCCGCTGACCCGCAACAGTCTTTCGCACATGTCGTGCCACGTGTGTGCGGCCGCCGCAGCGCCCGTGCCGAACGACGGCCTCGGCGCCGACATGGCACGCGTCGACGGCGCGTCGGGCACGTTCAGCGTTGCGCCCGCGCCGACCGCCCCTGTGACCTCGTCCCCCGCTGCACCGGCAGTGAGCACCTATGCGCCGCCAGCGACCGCGACGCAAAACGCGAGCATCGCAGCGACGGCACGGCAGGACACGCCGCTGCCGAGCACCATCGGCGACACCGCAGGACTGAACGCCGTGAACGCTGCGGGCACGTCCGAATCCCCGGAAGTCGCCCGCGATGTGGCCGCGATCAATGCCCCCGCACCTGCGGGTACGACGCTTGTGACGCCGCCGATTCCGCCAGGCGCCGTCGCCATGCAGACCAACGCACCGGCGCCGTTGCGCCTGGTCAATCCGTCGGGACGCTGGCGCGGTCTGTGCACCAACGCACCGCCCTGGTGGGGACTGTTCGGCAAGTCGATGACGCGTCTGATGGCGCTCGCACTCAACGGTTCGCAAGTGACGGGTAGCGTCGACGACGTCGAACCCAATGTTCACACCACGGTGCAGGGCACGCTCGCGGGCGATCGTCTGCAACTCGCGGGCAGCTACGGAGCGAAGCACGACATCACTTTCGGCCCCGACGGCACCACACTCACCGACGCCTGGTGCAACGACGACGGCCGCTGCGAAACCTGCGAAATGCAGCGTTTCTAAGGGTTTCGCGACGATTGAGCCTTCGCGCGAAGCGGCGCTTGCATCGAATCATCCGGCAGACGCCGCGCAAAAATCACGTAAAAATTCGCGTCGAAAAATGCGCTGAAAGGCGGGCAAAAACCGGACAACCGATTCGCCGTCGCAGGAAGAAATTCCCGGCACGTGAAAGCAGCGAATCGAAAAGTCGCGATTTTCGCCGCTCAGCCTTGTGCGGCAAGCGCGCAACATAATGCGCGCACTACTCGCACAAAGCGATTTCTTAGGTAGAATCGTCGGCGCAGCAAGACGTATCATTCGGGTGGCCGTTCTCCGACGGCACTTTCTTATTCTCATCGATTGGATCGATATGGCAACGGCAAAGAAAGCAGCAGCAAAGAAGGCCCCTGCGGCGAAGAAGGCTCCGGTAGCAAAGAAGGCGCCGGCAGCGAAAAAGGCAGCAGCACCGAAGGCAGCCCCGAAGGCTGCTCCGAAGGCAGCCGCCAAGATTTCGCCGATCAAGGAAGCACTCAACAAGACCCAGCTCGCAGCACACATCGCCGAAACTTCGGCTGTCGCCGTCAAGGACGTCAAGGCTGTGCTCGCCGCTCTCGAAACCACGATCGTCAGCGCACTGCACAAGAAGGGCGCAGGCGAATTCACGCTGCACGGCCTGTTCAAGGTCACGTCGCAACAAATCGCTGCCAAGGCGAAGCGTTTCGGCAAGGACCCGTTCACGGGTGAAGAGCGTTGGTTCCCGGCAAAGCCGGCTTCGGTGCGCGTGAAGGTTCGCCCGCTGAAGAAGGTCAAGGACGCCGCTCAGTAAGTCTTGCCATCGCGTTGCCGTGCGCTTCACGGCGGCGCGAATCGACAGGATCTGACGCTCGTCACGGAAGACGGTGCCGATACTTCGGCACCGTTTTTTTTCGCCCTGACGTCGGACGTTCGTCGGACATTCACCGCGCCGCGACGACTGACTTCGTCGTCCTCAGCAATGCGCGCAGCATGCATCGGCCCTCTTGCACGAAGGGTTTTCTCTGGGGTTTTTGCTGAGTGGACGCATCCGGAACCGACCGCTAACATCGCTCGGGACACGACGCGTCGTGACAAGGCTCGGCACGGCACGCCCCCCTCGCTCGCCGACGACGTCCTCGCGAACTCAGGAGATCCGTTCATGACCCGCAAGTTTTCGCGTCACCCGGTAAGTCGCCAGCCATCGCTATCGCGTTCGTCGCATCCGGCCGATCATCCGAATTCTCTCGACGCTGCCGACGTCAGGTCGCGTCGCAATTTCCTCACCACCCTCGGCGTTGCTGCAATGCCTGCCGGTTTCGTCGGCTCGCTGGGCGGCACGCTCGGCAGTCTGCTCACAGGCACCGCCTCGTTTTTCGTGACGCCCGCACATGCGCAAACCGTGGCCGACATCAAGAAGAAGGGCACGATCAACGTCGGCATGCTGATCGACTTTCCGCCGTATGGCACGACTAACGCGCAGGCACAGCCCGACGGCTACGACGCCGACGTCGCCAAGCTGCTCGCCCACGATCTCGGCGTGAAGGTGAACATCATGCCGGTGACAGGCCCGAACCGGATTCCGTATCTGCTCTCGGGAAAAGTGGACGTGCTCGTCGCATCGCTCGCGATCACGCCCGAACGCGCCAAACAGGTGCAGTTCTCGAAACCGTACGCGGCCGCGACGATCCTGCTGCTCGGCAAGAAAGGCACGTCCATCAAGTCCGCCGCCGATCTGAAAGGGCTGCGGGTGAGCGTGGCGCGCGCGAGTACGCAAGGCACTGCCGTCACGAAGACAGCGCCGCCGGGCACCGAAATCCGCCGCTTCGACGATGATGCGGCTGCCATGCAAGCGCTGCTCTCCGGTCAGGTCGATGCCATCGGCTGCTCGGTGACGGTCGCGAACGTCATCAACACGCGCGCGCCGGACCAGTTCGAACCGAAGTTCAATTTGCTGCAACAAGCGATGGGCATCGCACTGCGTCAGAATCAGCCGGAGCTGCTCGCCAGCGTCAACGACTTCGTCACGCGCAATACCGCCAACGGCGAACTGAACAAGCTCTATCGAAAGTGGCTTCAGACGGATCTGCCGTCTTTGCAGTAAGTCCCTCTCCTCGCACTCCACCGCTTCCACTTTCATCGCCCTTCGGCCGGGATATGCCCGGCGATCGGCGGTGCACCTCCGTCGCCCCGCCCCACTGTCGAAATAGCGATTTCGATATAGTTTTCGAACAGTCTCGTCACGCAACGCACTATCGGAAAGTCGGCTACATCCTTACACCACGGGACTTTCCACCCTTCCCGCGCATGTCGCTGCAAAAATAATTTTGCTTTCGATGCAATTTAGATATATCGTAAACACATCTTAACTGCATCGATAAGGAGTCGCATCATGCGTGGATCACGTGGCGATTTCATGGGCCGAGGCCCTATGGACCTGGACAGAATGGATTTTGGCGACGAACGACGCGGTGGGCGTCATGGACGGCGCGGCGGTAGTGACGGTTTTGGCGCACGCGAGGGCGAACGCCGTGGTGAGCGCTCGGAGCGCGGCGGTCGTGGGGGACGTGGAGGCGGCCGTCTCTTCAGCCATGGCGGTCTGCGTCTCGTGTTGCTGCACCTGATTTCGCAGCAACCGCGTCACGGCTACGAGTTGATCAAAGCCATCGAAGAAAGTGTAAACGGCACCTACAGCCCGAGCGCTGGCGTGGTCTACCCGACCCTCACGCTGCTGGAGGAAATGGGCTACATCCGGGTGCAGGAAAACACCGGCGACAGTCAGCGCAAGTCGTATGAGATCACCGACACCGGCCGCGAATATCTGGCCGAGAACGAGGACGCCGTCACCGAACTGCTGGCACGACTGGCGACCCGTCGCGAGCGCTCGGAGGACATGCCTGCGCAAGTCATGCGCGCGCTGCACAACTTCAAATATGCCGTGCATTTGCGTCTGGGCGCGGAGCCGCTCACGACCGAACAGGCCAACGCTTTTGCCGCGATTCTCGACGCGGCCGCACAACAACTGGAGCGACTCTGATGCAAGACAACGCTGCACCGAACGTCACCCTTGATCGCACGCCGCAGCGCGTGCGCCATGAACTCCGATTCCGTCTGCTCGAAGTGCGCAGCGTCGAAGCACTCACGCCGCATATGTTGCGCGTGACGCTCGGTGGCGAGGATCTGGAAGGCTTCAACAGCCCGGGCTTCGACGATCACGTCAAACTGTTCTTCCCGAACCCGGAAACCGGCGAACTAGTGGTGCCGCAGATCGGCCCTGAAGGCACGGCGAAGCCCGCGCCGGGCGACGCGCCGCGTCTCATGCGCGATTACACGCCGCGCCAGTACGACGCCGTGTCGAAAACGCTCGTGATCGATTTCGCGATGCACGAGTCGGGCCCGGCCACGCAATGGGCGCGCTCGGCCAAACCGGGCGACAAGCTCGGTGTCGGCGGCCCGCGCGGCTCCTTCGTCATTCCGATGAACTTCGACGGTTACGTGCTGATCGGCGACGATACGGCGCTGCCCGCGATCTCACGGCGTCTGGCCGAGTTGCCCGCCGGCGCCATGGTTTTCGTCTTCGCTGAAATCGACGGTCCCGCCGACCGCCTGCGCTTCACGAGCGAAGCCGACGTGGTCGTGGAATGGATCTATCGCGAGGGCGCCCCTGCCGGTCAGAGCACCGCACTGATCGACGCCCTTGAGGTCGCGAGCCTGCCCGCAGGCGATCTGCATGTCTGGGTGGCAGCCGAAGCAGGCGTCGCGAAGGCCGTACGCCGCCATCTGGTCGAAGTGCGCGGGCTCAATCCGAAATGGGTGAAGGCCGCTGCTTATTGGCGGCGCGGCGACGCGGCCGTCCACGAAAACCTGGACGACTGACGTCACGCCGGGGGTGCGGCTCCCCCCCCCCCCCCTCGCGACCACCGTTAGTTGCGCACTCCGTTCGTCCCTTTGGAGAAATTCCCTGCCGTCTTTCGGAATTGCCTGATAGAAATGCCAGGAACAAATTCCGACTATGAAAACGCGCCCGGGGATGTCGAATTCCGGCACCCGGAGGGCGGTTCACCCATAGGGGGTACGACGACATGGAGCAACGCAAACGACACGACGGTTTCGAACGTTGGGCGGCGGGCGCGACGGCGCGTCAGGCCGGACGGGACGACGCCCGCTGGCGTGTGTTTCGCGCGCCGGAGCAGGCGGACTTTCACGGGTTCGTCGTCTGGTGCTACACGCAGGGTGTGTTTCTTGGGCAGGAATTCGACCGGCGCACCGACACCATCACGCACTGCTATGTGCGTAACGGCGCGTGGGCTGTGCAGTTCGATTCGTTCAGCGAAGCCTGCGAGCGCGCCTTCGACATTCACGCGCCCACGCTGATTCTCTATGCACCCGAGCGCAACGGCAGCGTCTTCGTCACCAGCACGGAGCAATAGGCTGTCCCCGGCGTAATGCATCGTGCTCATCGTGCGCATCGCGTGCAGAACTCTCTGGAACACACCTGAACACACCTGAGCACACATTCCGCCCGGTCAACCCGTACTGCACCGAAACGACACCGGCCAGCCGAATCGCTGACCGGTGTTTTTTTACGCGTAGTTGCGGATGTCGTCGATTTCGGTCTGACCGAAGTCGTCGCGCTCGGTCAGCGCCAGAATGCGCCGGGCGACATCTTCCGGCGACGACAGCTTGCCGCTCGCCTTGAGATCCTGAAAACGTGCCAACGCCGGGAAGCTCTCGACGCTGCTGCTGCGAATCGTCTCCTGCATGCCGGTGTCGACCACGCCCGGGGCCAGCGAAATCGCCTGGACGCCCTGCTCGCGATGCTCGGCATTGACCACGCGCGTATACATATCCAGCGCCGCCTTCGTCGAACAGTAGACGGCCCACCCGGCATTCGGGTTACGGCCCGCGCCCGACGAGATGTTCACGATCTGGCGCTTAGCCGTCAGCCCCTGCGTGGCGGCGAGAAAGCGCGACGTGAGCAACATGACGGACGTCACGTTAAGCGCGAACGCCGCACCGATGGCCGCCGGGTCATTCAGCGCCGCCGAGTTGGCGACCGGGTGCACCGTGCCTGCATTATTAATGAGCAGGTACCGACCGGCGTCGCGCGGCAGCGAGGCGAAGATGCGCTCGGCCGTCTGGGCGGCAGCCGCGGTATCGGCGAGATCGACGGCGATCTGTTCTAGCTTGACGCCCTTTTCACTGGCCAGCGCGGCAAGTTCGTCGTCCGTGCGGCGTGCCAGCGTCACAAGCTGGGTACCCGGCGCGAGCAAACCGCGCGCGAGCGACGCGCCGAGACCACGGGACGCACCGGTAAGAATGGCAATCGTTTGGGACATTGGGAGAAGTGCGGTCGGAAGACACCGCAAAAATAAGCGACGGAATCGCCATTATCCGCGCATCGCCTGAATGCCGCTATCCCGACCAAAAGTCGTTTTTTACGGCAAAACGGCTGGGATTAGGCACAACGCGGTGCGTCAAAAGGACGCCGGACGGCTCTAAAGCGAAATAGAGTATTGCGGAATATAATCGCGAACTCGGAACGCCTATCGCCTAACGTAGTAATTAGGGGTATTTGCAGACCCTTCGGAACACTCAGCCCGCAGTGCAGCGTAAGGTTTATCGCGCGTCAATGCCCTGAACCACCAAGGTTGTCGCGGTAAGTACAGGTGTTTTAAGTGCACTGCACATCACCGCTTTATGGGTATATATTCCCCCCTCATGGAAACGATACCGAAAATCATTTCGGCGCCTGCTGCTGCATCGGCCACAAGTAAAACCGTACGTCCCGTGCCGCCGCGCCCACGTCAATACGACGCCCGCCTTGCGCGCTGGCTGGTCACGCCGCTCGTTAATACAGCGGTTACGCCGAATCACCTCACGACGATTCGTCTGATCGTGGGGCTCGCGTGCGCCTGGGCGTTCGCCAAGGGCGGCTATGCGATGGCCAATCTCGGCGCGCTGCTGCTCGTGCTCTCGAACTTCATCGACCACACAGATGGCGAGCTTGCCCGCATTAGCGGCAAGACGAGCCGGGTCGGACACTTCTACGACCTCGCGTCGGACGCTTTCGTCACGGTGCTGTTGTTCGGCGGCATCGGCATGGGCGTCGACGCGATGGCCCCGGGTCAATTCCCGCTGCCCGTCCCCCTGTCGGCCGCGGCGCTCGGCTGGATCGCCGGCTTCGCCGTCGCGCTGATCTTCTTCCTGCGCATGCGCATCGAGGAGCGCGTGGGCAAGGCCGGGACCAAGCAGGCCGCCGTCGGCGGCTTCGAGACAGAAGACGTGCTGTACCTGATGCCGCTCGTCACGCTGTTCGACGGCACGCGCGGCTTCCTGATCGCCGCTGCCATCGGCGCGCCGCTCTTCGCATTGCTGGTCGTTGCCGATTACGTGCGCGTGATGCGCCGCCCCCTGCCGGTGAAGACCGAGGCGGAAACAACCGAGACGAGTCCGGCAGCCGCACCGGTCGTCGCGCTGGCGCCCGCCGCGTTTGCCGCAGACGCCGAGATCGAACGCGCGCTCGACGCAGTGGACTTCGATGGTGTCACGCGCGAGTTCAAGTCGCAGGACGCCTTCGTCTATATGGAGAAGTTCCTGCCGCGCTCGGTCACGGAGCAACTGATCGCCGCTGCGCGCGCCGTCACGCCGAGCGTGAACCGCAACTATCTGCCCGGTCACAAGCAGGGGGGCAGTGTGAGCCGTCATACGCTCGACGAGTTGGCCCCGTTCGTCGCCGAGTTGTACCGCTCGCCCGCACTGATCGGCTTCCTGGAGCGGCTGGCCGGCGAGAAGCTGCTGCCGTCGCCACAGGAAGATCCGCATGCGTATGCGCTGTATTACTACACGCGTCCGGGCGACCACATCGGCTGGCACTATGACACGTCCTATTACGAGGGCCGCCGCTACACGCTTCTGCTCGGCGTGGTGGACCAATCGAGCTGCAAACTCGAATACCGGCTGCACACGCGCAATCCCGGCGTCGCGCAAGTCGACGGCGCTGTGGCGTATCCGCCGGGCGCGCTGGTGTTCTTCGACGGGGACAAGCTGCATCACCGGATCACGCCGCTCGGCGATAACGAGGAGCGTATTTCGCTCACGTTCGAGTATGTGACCGACCCGCGCATGGGCACCTGGCAGCGCTTCATCTCGAATATGAAGGACGCTGTTGCCTACTTCGGTTTCCGGCAAGTGTTTCGTCAGATTTTTGGACGGACGAAACGCTAAATGAACCGGACCGCCATCGTCTCACTCACCCTCGGTTTCGCCCTTTTCGTCGCCCTGCTGATCTGGCAGGGCACGGGATCGGTGATGTCCACGCTCGCGGCTGCCGGCTGGGGCCTGCTGCCCATCGCCGCCTTCCACCTCGTGCCGCTGGTGCTCGACGCCGCCGCCATTCAGGTGTTTGTGTCGAAGTCGTGCACGCTCGGGCGCGCCACGCTCACGCGCTGGGTCGGCGAATCGGTCAACAGCCTGCTGCCCGCCGGGCAGATCGGCGGTCCGATCGCAATGGTGCGTCAAATGAAACAACGCGGCATGGCCGGTCGCGAAGCGGCCGCCGCCATCACCGTCAGCACCACGCTGCAAGCCGTGGCGCAGATCGTCTTCGCGCTGCTGGGACTGGCCGTGTTCGGCATCAGCGCGACGCAGAGCACCAGCGACAGCCTGTGGCTGCCGATGTTGCTCGCGACGGCGCTCGTCTCCGCCCTGCTCTACGCGTTCTATGTCGCGCAGCGTCGTGGTCTCTTCGGCTGGGCGTTCCGCATGCTCTCGAAGATGTCGTCCAAGCGCGACTGGTCGTCGTTGCTCGACCGTGCGGATGCCGTCGACGAGATCGTGCAGCGCATGTACGGCCATCGCCGTCAGGTACTCGCCAGTTTTCTGCTCAGCCTCGTGGGCTGGATCGTCGGCACCGTCGAAGTCTGGCTGATCCTGCAATTCATCGGGCATCCGGTGAGCTGGGTCGACGCGCTGCTGCTGGAAAGTCTCGGGCAGGCGATTCGTGGTGCTGCCTTCTTCGTGCCGGGTTCGCTCGGCGTGCAGGAAGGCGGTTACCTGCTGCTCGCCCCGCTCGTGGGTCTGCCGGCCGATGCCGCGCTGGCCCTGTCGCTGGCCAAACGTACGCGCGAGCTGCTGCTCGGCGTGCCGGGCCTCGTCTATCTGCATTTCTCCGAACGTGGCTGGCGTCGTCAGCGCGCTGCGCAACAAAGCGTGTCGCTGCCTGCTGCCACGGATACTGCACCGCTCTAAAGAAGGATATCGACCATGCGGGCCATCATTCTCGCAGCAGGCATGGGCCTGCGTTTGCTCCAGCCCGAAGACAAGCAGTCGCCCAAGTGCCTGCTGAAGTTCGACGGCATGTCGCTGCTGGAGCGTCACCTTCGCATGCTGGCAGCGGCCGGCATCACGGACGTGGTGCTCGCACTCGGGTTCCATCACGAGCAAGTGAGCGAGGAACTGGAGCGGCTGAACTGGACGCCGCGTCCCAAGATTTACCTCAACCCGGAATTCAATCTGGGGAGCGTGCTCACGCTGCACACCACGGCCGAGGCCATGACCGCCGGTGGCGACGTGCTCGTCATGGATGCGGACGTGCTCTACGACCAGCGCATTTTCAACGCCCTCGTGGCGGGCAAGACCGCCAACCGTCTGCTCATCGACCGCGACTTCGAAGTCGGCGACGAGCCGGTCAAGCTGTGCCTGCGCGACGGCGTACCGGTCGAGCTGCGCAAGCAGGTCATGGTCGGCCTCGAATACGACACCGTCGGCGAGTCCGTCGGTTTCTTCCGCTTCAACGAAGCGACGGCGACGCGTCTGGCGGAAATCACGCGCGATTACGTCGAATCGGGCCGTGCCAAGCTGCCGCACGAAGAAGCGGTGCGCGATCTGCTGCTCGAGCGCGGTGCGCAATTCGAAACCGCCGACGTCACGGGCTTCCCGTGGATCGAAATCGACTACCCTGAAGATGTGAAGCGCGCCGCCGATCAGGTGCTGCCGCAACTCGAACCGCTCACGATGGTGTCCGAATGAACGCTCCCGACGCATTTACCCCGCCGCCGACGGCAACGCGCGCAGCACAACTGCGTGCCATGCTGCTCAGCAATCAGCTCGAATTCCTGATGGAAGCCCACAACGGCATTTCCGCGCGTATCGTGCGCGAAGCCGGTTTCAAGGGCATCTGGGCGTCCGGTCTGACCATTTCGGCGCAGTTCGGCGTTCGCGACAACAACGAAGCCAGTTGGACGCAGGTCGTCGACAACCTCGAATTCATGGCCGACGCGAGCGATCTGCCGATCCTGCTCGACGGCGACACCGGCTACGGCAACTTCAACAACATGCGACGTCTCGTGCGCAAGCTCGAACAACGTGGCATCGCTGGCGTGTGCATCGAAGACAAGGTCTTCCCGAAGACCAACAGCTTCATCGGTGGCGAACGTCAGCCGCTGGCCGACATCGACGAGTTCTGCGGCAAGATCAAGGCCGGTAAGGACTCGCAGGCCGACGACGACTTCTCCATCGTTGCCCGTGTCGAAGCGCTGATCGCCGGTTGGGGCATGGAAGAAGCCTTGCGTCGTGCCGAGGCCTATCATCAGGCCGGGGCAGACGCCATCCTGATCCACAGCAAGCTCAAGCGTGCCGAGGAAATCGTGCAATTCGCGCGTGAGTGGGGCAACCGCTGCCCGCTGGTGATCGTGCCGACGAAGTACTACAGCACGCCGACCGACGTGTTCCGCGAAGCCGGGATCAGTCTCGTGATCTGGGCGAACCATCTGCTGCGCGCCGCGACGTCGGCCATGCAGTCGGTCGCTGCCGAGATTCACCGCAACGAAACGCTCATCAACGTCGAAGACCGCGTGGCCACCGTGGACGAGATTTTCCGCCTGCAGGACGCCGACGAGTACACGCAGGCCGAAGACCGCTACCTGTCCGCCGCCAATGCCCCGCGCTCGGCCATCGTGCTGGCCGCCAGCCGTGGCAAGAACCTGGAAAGCGTGACGACCGACCGTCCGAAGGTCATGCTGCCGGTCGCAGGCAAGCCGCTGCTGCGCTGGCTGGTCGACGGCTTCAAGAAGCAGAACGTGAACGACATTACGGTCGTGGGTGGCTATCGTGCCGACGCGATCGACACCGCCGGAATCACGCTCGCCGTCAACGAACGTCACGCCGAGACGGGCGAACTGGCCTCGCTCGCACGCGTTGCCAATGCCTTCACGCAAGACACCGTGGTGTCGTACGGCGACCTGCTGTTCCGCAGCTATATCGTGCGCGATCTGGTCGAGAGCGACGCCCACTTCACCGTCGTGGTCGACTCGACGGCGGCGGTCACCGCCAACGCGGCGAACGCTAGTGTGCGCGACTTCGCGTACTGCTCGGCGGGCGACGACCGCGGCCTGTTCGGCCAGCAAGTGCTGCTCGAGAAGATCAGCGGCAACGCCTCGGACGCGGGCCGCACGCCCAACGGCCGCTGGATCGGTCTGCTCGGTGTGCGCGGCGACGAAGGCCGCGCGCAACTCCAACGCGTTTTCGGCGCACTTCAGACGCGCGCCGACTTCGACCAGCTCGGTATGCCCGAACTGATCAACGCGCTGGCCGCCGACGGCGCAAAGATCGAAGTGCAATACGTGCACGGCCACTGGCGCGGTGTGAACGACATGGAAGAATTCCGCCGCGCGGCCGATTTCGCCCACGGTCAGACGCCGTTCAGCGGCACCGCTCCGGAGACGCAAGGTGATTGAGGCAGGTCAGTTCGTCGAAGCCGCGCGCAAGCACGGCTTCACGTGGTACACCGGCGTGCCGTGTTCGTTCCTCACGCCGTTCATCAACTACGTGCTGCAAGACCCGACGCTGCACTACCTGTCGGCGGCCAACGAGGGCGACGCGGTCGCCATCGCAGCAGGCGCGACGCTCGGCGAAGGCCGTGGCGCGCGCTCGGTCACGATGATGCAGAACTCGGGCCTCGGCAATGCCGTCAGCCCGCTGACGTCGCTCACGTGGACGTTCCGTCTGCCACAGTTGCTGATCGTGACGTGGCGCGGCCAGCCGGGCATTACCGACGAGCCGCAACACGCGCTCATGGGCCCGATCACGCCGGCCATGCTGGACCTGATGGAAGTGCCCTGGGAACTGTTCCCGACCGAGCCGGAGGCGATTGGCCCGGCGCTGGAACGGGCGGTGCGTCACATGGACGAGACCGGCCGCCCCTACGCGCTCGTGATGCAAAAGGGCAGCGTGGCGCCGTTCCCGCTGCAACCGTCGGAGCGCCCGGCGCGTCCCGCGCAACCGGCGCCGGTGTCGGTCATGCGCGGTGTTGCGCCGTCGGACATGCCGACGCGTCGCGACGCCCTCGCCCGCGTCATCGCGCACACGCCGCTCGAAGGCACCGTGGTGCTGGCGTCGACCGGTTTCTGCGGGCGCGAACTCTACGCGCTGGACGACCGCGCCAACCAGCTTTACATGGTCGGCTCGATGGGATGCGTGACGACGCTGGCGCTGGGCCTTGCGCTCGCGCGCCCGGACCTTCGCGTGGTCGCGCTCGATGGCGACGGCGCCGCGCTCATGCGCATGGGCGCATTCGCGACGCTGGGCGCTTACGGCCCGTCGAACCTCATCCATTTGCTGCTCGATAACGCGTCGCACGACTCGACCGGCGCACAGGCGACGGTCTCGCCGACGGTCTCGTTCGCCGGTGTCGCCGCCGCCAGCGGCTACGCGTTGGCGCTCGAAGGCGATACGCTCGACGTCATCGAGCAGTTGTTCGACGGCCGCAGCCATAGCCTGAACGACGGCCCGCGCTTCGCGTGTCTGACGACGCGCCCCGGCACGCCGGACGGTCTGCCGCGCCCGAAGGTGACGCCGGAAGCCGTGAAGTCGCGACTGATGGACCATATTGCACAACGCGCACAGGCCTCGGCCTGAGCGATCCCCCTTACGATATCTGCCGAGGAAGCTTCGCCATGCTGTTACTGAATCCGGGCCCCGTTACCCTGACCGAGCGTGTTCGCAAAAGCCTGCTGCAACCCGATCTGTGCCACCGCGAGCCCGAATTCTTCGACTTGCAGGACGAAGCCCGCGCGCGTCTGACGGCCGTCTACGGCCTCGACCCCGCCGTGTGGACACCGGTGCTGATGACCGGTTCGGGCACGGCCGCCGTCGAGAGCATGACCGCTGGCCTCGTGCCGGAGGGCGGCCGCCTGCTGATCGTCGAGAACGGCGTGTACGGCGAGCGCATCTCGCAGATCGCCAGGCAATATCGCATCGATCACGACGTCATCCATTTCGAATGGATGCAGGCGCCGGACCTGGCGCAGATCGTCGCCAAGCTGGACGCCGCGGGCGAGCGTCCCTACACGAACGTGGCGATCATTCACCACGAAACGACCACCGGCCGTCTGAACGATCTGACGGGCCTCTCGCGTGTGTGCCGCGAGCGCGGTATCGATCTGCTGGTCGACGGCGTGAGCAGCTTCGCCGCCGAAGCCATCGACTTTAACGACTCGGCCATCGTTGCCGTCGCCGCGACCGCGAACAAGTGCGTGCATGGCGTGCCCGGCGTGTCGTTCGTGCTCGTGCGCAAGGCAGCCCTCGCGAAGGCGTTCGCCCGTACCTACTATCTGGACATCGCACGCCTCGCCAAGCTGCAAGCCGAGCGCAACACGCCGTTCACACCGTCCGTACAGGCGTACTACGCCCTCGTCGAAGCCCTGCGCGAACTGGAAGAGGCTGGCGGCTGGGAAAAGCGTCACGCGCACTACGGTGCGCTCGCCGAGCAAGCGCGCGCCGGTCTGGCCGCACTGGGCATCGACAGCGTGCTGCCGCCGGGGGAATCGTCGGTCGTGCTGCGCGCGTACAAGCTCCCGGCGGGTGTGGACTACCCGCGTCTGCACGACTGGCTCAAGGCTGACGGATTCGTCATCTACGCTGGTCAGGGCGGTCTGTCGAAGGAACTGTTCCGTATCTCGACGATGGGCAACCTCACAGCGGCCGACATCGATCGCCTGCTGGCTTCCTTCGCCCGGCTGGTGAAGTAAGCCGGGGACGGACGTTCAGCCATGACAGATTTGCTAGCCAGCCTCCACTCCCCTGCCGAACTGCGCGCGCTCTCGCGCCCCGAGTTGCGCCGTGTGGCCGACGAACTTCGCGCCTGCGTGCTCGAGAACGTCTCGCGCACCGGCGGGCACCTGTCGTCGAATCTGGGCACCGTCGAGCTGACGATTGCCCTGCACTATGTCTTCGATACGCCGAACGACCGAATCGTGTGGGACGTGGGTCATCAGACCTACCCGCACAAGATCCTGACGGGTCGGCGCGAAGCCATGCCGACGCTGCGTCAGTGGCAAGGGCTGTCGGGCTTTCCGAAGCGCGACGAATCGCCGTACGACACGTTCGGCACGGCACATTCGAGCACGTCGATTTCGGCAGCGCTGGGCATGGCGCTGGCAAGCAAGGTCAAGGGCGAAAAGCGTCACGCCATTGCCGTGATCGGCGACGGCGCGATGACGGCGGGTGAAGCCTTCGAAGCGCTGAACAATGCCGGTGTCTACGACGATCTGCCGTTTCTCGTCGTGCTCAACGACAACGATATGTCGATCTCGCCGCCGGTCGGCGCGCTCAATCAGTACCTCACGCGTCTGATGTCCGGGCAGTTCTACTCGGCTGGCAAGGAAAGCGTGCGCAATCTGCTGCGCAACGCGCCCGCGCCGATGCGCGAACTCGCCCACAAGCTCGAAGAACATGCCAAGGCCATCGTCTCGCCCACGGGGACGATGTTCGAGGAGTTCGGCTTCAACTATCTCGGTCCCATCGACGGCCACGATCTCGACGCGCTGATCCCGGCGCTCGAGAACATCAAGGCGCTCAAGGGTCCGCAGTTCCTGCATGTGGTCACGCGCAAGGGCCGTGGCTACAAGCTGGCCGAAGCCGATCCCGTGCTATACCACGGGCCGGGCAAGTTCAATCCGAGCGAAGGCATTCGTCCGGCTGCACCGGGCACCGTCTCCGCCAAGACCTACACGCAGGTGTTCGGGGAATGGTTGTGCGATGCGGCGGCGGCAGACAAGCGCGTGGTCGGCGTGACACCGGCCATGCGCGAGGGCTCCGGCCTTGTCGAGTTCGAGAAACGCTTTCCCGAGCGTTACTACGACGTTGGCATTGCCGAGCAGCACGCCGTCACGTTCGCGGGCGGACTGGCGACGGAAGGCCTGCGGCCGGTCGTCGCGATCTACTCGACGTTCCTCCAACGTGGCTACGACCAGTTGATCCACGACGTCGCATTGCAGAACCTGCCGGTCCTCTTCGCAATCGACCGCGGCGGTCTGGTCGGCGCAGATGGTGCGACCCATGCTGGCGCATATGACATCGCCTATCTGCGCTGCATCCCGAATATGGTCGTGATGGCCCCGGCCGACGAGAACGAATGCCGACAGATGTTGCAAACGGCGTTGGGCATCGACGGGCCGAGCGCAGTACGCTATCCGCGCGGGGCCGGCCCCGGCGTGAAAACCGAAGCGGGTTTGTCGACGCTGCCCGTCGGCCGTGCACAGGTGCGCCGTCAGAGCGCCGCCCCGGCAGGCAAGCGTGTTGCGATGCTGGCCTTCGGGTCGATGGTTGCGCTGGCCGAACACGTCGCGCAAGCCTTCGACGCGAGCGTCGTCAACATGCGCTTCGTCAAACCGCTCGATGAAGCGACGGTGCTGGAGATGGCGCGCACGCACGACCTCGTGGTGACGCTCGAGGAGGCTTCGGTGATGGGCGGAGCAGGCACGGCCTGCGTGGAAGCGCTCAACGCACACGGCGTGTTGGTCCCTGTCCTTCAACTGGGTCTGCCCGACACGTACATCGATCAGGGCACGCCCGCGCAGCAACTGGCCTCCGTCGGCCTCGACGTGTCGGGCATCACGGCCTCGATTCGCCGGGCCATGGCCGAGCGTCTCGGCGGGTCGGTCGAAGCGGTTTAAGCAAAACCGCAGCCATCACGCCTCGGATTTCGCCCGGCATTGCCTGCCGGGCGCATCCATCTGCAGACGCCGGTACACAGTCGTCACCACGTGTATTTCACACCGCCGCGCACTGCGAGTTGCCGGTAGTCCTGCTGCCCCCAAGATCCCGACACGTTGGCCCATCCGGTCCAGCGCTTGCCCAGCAACGCATTCAGTCCCAGCTTCGCCTCGAACCGGTCGCGCGGGTACATCGTGCCGAGCGGCAGCGCGTTGAACGAGACCGAACTGTCGGTGGTCGTACGCCACCAGTTGAACGTGAAGTAAGGTTGGAATCGACGTCCATCGTCACGAACCCAGGTGCGATGCGTGCGGATGCCCAGTCGGGTGACCAGCCCCGATGAGTTCGCACCGCCGATACGTGTGCCGTTCGGCTCGGTGAAATCGTTCTCGTGATAGTCGATGTAAATGATCTGGGCCTGCGGCTCCACGACCCAATCGCCATGCAGGGGAATGGCGTAGCCGGTCTCCCCCGATACCGCGAATCCCCCGGCGTGATACTTCGCGGCGTCCAGCGTATCGCCGTCCACCTGATTGTTGAACCAGCCGACCTGCACCCAAGAGTCGACGTAAGCACCCAGCTTGTGTTCGTCGTTCTGATACCAGGTCGCATAAGCCCCGAGACTCCAGCCCTCCACCTTGCCTTGTGCGTGCGCGGGATTTCCCTGTGCCGTAGCATTGCTGTTGGCCGTGCCGTAACTGAGCATGCCACCGACGTGCACGCGATCCGTCTCGCTCAGCATCGACCAGTCGGCAAACTCCAGACCGCCGTGCAGCAAGAACGCATTCGTGCGGACGTTAAAGAGTCCGTTCGCGCTCTGCGACCGCTCCCATTTGCCGACCATACGCAACCAGCCGGATTTGGGTTTGTCGGACGCTCGATCGTCCGTGCGCGCCATATTGAACCCTTGCTCATTGACGTATTGCGGCTCGCCAAGCCGGTCATGCAGGCTATGCACGAACATTTGTCCGGCCAGTCGCTGATTCGCGAGATACGCCGCAATCTCGGGACGGTACAACGGCTCGGGATCCGGCTCGCGGTCCGAGCGCAGATACCAGACATTGGTACCGCTGCCGTCTTCTGCGCCCCGGAACAGGCGATATTCGTACGGACCGGCGACGACACGCCGGTCCAATGTGAATGCACCGCTGTCGCTGGCAGACGGTGCCGTGCCGAGAATGTCCACCAGTGCGATGCCGTTCCCGGTCGTCAAGGCGCCATCGCCGCCGACATTGCTCACGCGTATGCGAGTCGCCCCACCCGTGCCGGTGGCTGCCGCGTCGACGACAAGCATGTCCGAATGGCTATTGGCACCGCCCTCGTTGAGCACGCTGTTGAGGAACAGACGTCCGCCGTTGGAGACGTAACGGCCGCCGCCATCGTTGCCCGCCGTCTGGCCGCCGGAAATCACCAGCACGTTGCCCGCGACCTTGCCCCCACCGCTCACGTCGACGATGCCGCTGTTGGTGAATGTCCGAACGCCCAGCAACTGTCCTTGCACCGGCCCGCCCGGCGACGGCGTATTTACCTGATATCCGAGCGGAAGATATGCGCCTGTCGCATCGAATGTAGCGATGCCCGTGGTCGGCTGCGCAGCCAGCGAGAGTACGCCCGCATTCACAATCGCATTGCCGCTCGCAGTCCCGAGACTGTTGGCGGCGATTCGCCAGGTGTCTTTGACGCCACTTCCCGTCGTATCGGCGAAATTGCGCAGGGTCCATGTCCCGGTGTTGTTGATCGTCGTAGTCGCGCCGGTTGCCGTGACGAGTCCCGTCACCTGCCCACTGTTGTCGACGTTGAACCGCGTGCCTGCGGCCTGTGCGTCGCCTCGGATCGCCACATCGCTGAGGGCGGCGACGGTGCCCGAGTTCGTGACGGATTGCGTACCGCCATTCACTTGAATGCCCGCACTCGTCCCCCACCCTGCCGAAATCGCCCCTGCGTTGCCGACGCTCACGGTGCCTGACGTCGTTTGCGCATCGATACCCGACGACCCGGTGCCGAGCGTGGAGATCGCACCGGTGTTCGCGACCGACACCGTGCCGCCGCCGGTGGAGTTCGCCCAAATGCCCTGACTGCCGGACGCACCGCTGGTCTGAATGGGACCGTCGTTGACGATGGACTGTCCGCCGGTGCCCGTCAGCGTTCTGATCCCTTGCTGAGCGTTGCCTCGGGCACGAAGCGCGCCCGTGTTCGTCACGAAGACGTCCCCGTGGCCCAGCCCGCCCAGATAGGCGTTGCTCGCAAGGATCGCGGCACCGGAACCGTTGACGTCGATCAGCGGCCCCGTATTCTGAATGACGACCTCGGCCCCCTGACTCAATCCCTGAATGCCGAACGCCCCCACGCCGGTTCCGTCACCACCGCCCGCGTCCGAATGCGTGACGATGGTGCCTTGCGAACGAATCGTGACGGTGCCGTCGGCGGCGCCGGTGGTCGCATAAATGCCATTGGCATTCGAGTTGAAAGTCTCGATGCGCGCACCGGTGTAGGTGATGTCGACGTTGCCCGCCGACGCGGCATCGATACGAATACCGCCAGCGCCATTGCCATGCGCCTCGATGGAGCCACCGTAGTTCACGCTCGCGTGGCCGCTTCCCGCACTCACGATGATCCCGTATCCCCGACCGGCCGTGGCACTGCCGGTAACGACGATATCGCCATTGCCGGTAATCGAAACGTCTCCCGTGCCCTGCGACAGCACGTAGATCGCTCGCGAACCAGTGTCGTCGGCGGTCGTGCCCACGCGAAGCGTGCCGCGATTGTCGACCGAGACCGAACCGTTGCCCGTCGTGCCGTTCGTGACGTAGATACCATGCCCGCCACCGCCCGACGTGGTAATCGCGCCGGTGTTGGCGACCGTCACGCTTCCGCCCGGAGAGACGGCGCGAATGCCGAAGCCGTTAACGCCATTGGTCGTCAGCGCCCCACTGTTCTGAACGCTGACATTGCCGGTGGTGCTCTCGGCGAACACGCCGAAGGCGTTGCGCCCGATAGCCTGCACGTTGGCGGCGTTGGAGATTTGCGAACTGCCGTCGACAGAACGCGTGTGCACGCCAGCGTGATTCCCTTGCGAAGAAGTGTCGGTGTTGTCCACGACAAACGAGACGCCGCTGCCGACTTCCGCGACCGCGTTACCCGCACCGGTCGCCTTGACCCAAACACCATTGCCGCCGAGCGTCGAAATAGTGCCTGAACCACTGTGACTGACCAATGCGTTCCCGCCACCGCTGGCGTTGATGTCGATACCGTCGTGTTCGTTGCCCAGCACACGGTTGTCGATCGTCAGCGTGGTTCCCTGCGTGACAACGACCGACGACGATCCGCTCGTGGCGTTTGCAATAGCAATGGCATCGAGCGCCGCACCCGCTGCAGTAACCGAATTGACGCCACCGTCGATTACGATGCGCGCATCCGATGCCGGGGCCGCGCCACCGGGATTCGTAATTTGCACATACATGCCATTCAACGCAGACGGGGGCGATGTCGATATCGCCGTGCCACTCACGTTTAACGTCGCGTTGGCCCCCACGCCAGTAGCTCGCAGGACGTGTCCGGCGGTGGTTGAAAAGGTAGTGCCTGACGTTGTCGAGAGACTCGCCGCGTTACCTGCGGTCGGCTGGCAGAAATAGCCGGATGTGTATTGCCCCACAGGGACCACGCCGCACAAGGCGGTTTGCGCGTCGCTGTCCTGACTCGCGATGGTCAGCGCGATGCATTGGGAAATGGCAATCGCTGACGCAGGACGACGAAACAAGGCGCCACGCTGTATGTCATGCGCCGCAGGACCGAATCGCATTCGCCCTCCTTTACGGCTCACCGTCTCAAGTGAACTGCACGTTTTAAGGGCGATTATTAATCCAACAAAAGCGAACAAACAACAAAATAAGTCGGTTTAAAACAACGTAGTAATTTCAATATTTCTTATATTTGCAATTTAAATCAAATTAATCGCCTTTCCACCATTTCATGCGAAGTCCATTCGCATATTCGACCGCTCAACGACATCGGGCGCATCAACGATGCGCCCGATGTCATGACGTCCCCCTGCCCTTCAGTCGCTACGACTTCGGTGACACGACTTTCCCGCGCGGCTTGCCCATCAGCACCGGCTGGAAGAACACCGCGCCGATGAGCGTGCACACCAGCGACAGCGCCAGCAGCTTGCCCATGCTCGATGTGCCCGGGTGATGCGACAGCCAGAGGCTGCCGAACGCAATGCCTGTAGTCGCCGCCGACAGCACGATCGCCTGCGTGAGACCGGACGCCAACAAGCGGTACTGCCCGTGACGCCATGCGATTACGTAGTAGATCTTGAACGCCACCCCCACGCCCAGCAGCAACGGCAGCGCGATGATGTTCGCGAAGTTCAGCGGCAAGCCGATCAGCACCGTCACTTCAAGCGTCACGGCCGCAGAGACCAGCAGCGGGACCAGCGTGCGCAACACGTCGCCGAAGTTGCGCAACGCCAGCCAGAGCAGAATCGTGATCGACAACAATGCCCACGCGCCTGCCTCGATGAACGCGCGAATGATC
This sequence comes from Pandoraea oxalativorans, assembly GCF_000972785.3. Taxonomy (NCBI): domain Bacteria; kingdom Pseudomonadati; phylum Pseudomonadota; class Betaproteobacteria; order Burkholderiales; family Burkholderiaceae; genus Pandoraea; species Pandoraea oxalativorans. Next base: position 1,565,243 of record NZ_CP011253.3, on the reverse strand, counting down.
GTGTCGGCGGAGCGCAGAATCGAGATCGGACCGCCGACGGCGTCCGGCGTCGTGCGCAGCACGGCCTCGGTGAATTTGCGCAGCATTACGTCGTCGCTCGGGTCCGCGCCCTTTTCCACGCGCGGCGAGATGTTGACGAGGGCGCGCCCGTCAGCGGCCACCCACTGCGACGCGATGTCCTTCGGCAACGATTCGCGCGTCACCGCATGCGGCTGCAAGGCGTCGCGCAACTGACCGAGCGCCAGCTTCAGGGGGTCGGCGATGGCGCGCTCTGCTCGGTCGCGCGTGGCCGGATCGGCCGCCGCCAGCTTGCGCATCGCCGCCGCCAGGCGCTGCGCTTCCTTCGCGCCCTCGCCCGGGTAATCGAGCGCGGCGTCTTCCAACTGGCCTGCGGCGGTCTTGAGCGCCGAGACGCGCGTTGCATCCGGCGCCGCGGCCAGCGGCGTTTGCGTGAGCACCGGCAGCAGCGACTTCGCCGCCGTGCCGATCATCGCCAGCTTGGCTGGTTGGTCGGACGGCAGGAATGTGGTGAGCGTCACCACACGGCCGATCTCCGGCACAGCGCGCAGCTTCGCGGCTTCGGCGTCGGCATCCGCCAGATTCGGTGCGAGCAATTGCACATCGTTGACCCCCGCTTCCGGCGAATTCGACAGATCGATGAGCGTCGCCATCGACTCCGTATGCGGGTCTTTCAGATGCAGCGGATTGAAGTCGAAATGCAGGTGCGCGAGCAACGGCAGCCCGGCGACGACCAGCGCGAGCGTGCCGTAAAGCAACGGCTTGCGATGCTTCTCGGTGAAATCGTCGACGGGCCCGAGACTGCGGAACCCGGGGGGGCTCGGCTCGCCCTTCGGCTTGAACACGCTGATGAGCGCCGGGAGCAACGTAATTGCCGACGGGAACGCTACGCACAGAATGCCGACACCCGCGATCAGACCCAATTCGGACACGCCGCGATAGTCCGTGGGCAGGAACGAGAAGAAGCTCGCCGCCGTGGCCGCTGCGGCCAGCGTGAGCGGCATCGCAATCTGCTTGCCCGCGCCCGCCAGCGCGCCGCGCAGTACTTCGTCGCCCGACTTGCCTGCGTCGTGCTCCAGACGATGGCGCTCTTCCCGATAGCGCACCCCGAACTGAATGCCGAAGTCCACACCGATACCGACGAACAGCACGGCGAACGCCACGGAAATCATGTTGAGCGCGCCGACCATCATCAGACCGAGCGCGAACGTGACGGCCAGCCCTGCGAGCAACGTGATGAAGACCGCGAGAATCATCTTGCCCGAGCGCACGGCGAGCCATAGCACCACGAGGACGGCGAGCAGCGTAATGACGGCGTTCGGCCCGGCGTCCTCGCGCACCGACGCGAACTCCTCGTCCGACAGTGGACGCGGGCCGGTGAGGCGCACCGTCGCGCCGTAGCGCTGTGCAAGCTTCAGGTCGGCGACCGCGTCGCGAATGCGCGTGGCCGCGTTGGCGCCCGCTTCGAGCGCGCCGTAATCCAGCACCGGCTGCACCTGCACGTAGCTGCGTGCGACGGTATCGGGCGCGACCAGCGCGCGCCACGACATGGCGGCCGGACGATTGGCGAGCACGGCCTCGGAGGCGTTTGCTGCGTTGCCCAACAGGCGCGACATATCGGAGAGCTTCACCTGACCGGTCAGCAACGGCGTCTGCAACGTCACCGAAAGCAGATTCGACAGACCGGCGAGGCTCGGGTCCTGCGCAAGACGGTTGAGCAACGGTTTGGCGTCTTCGAGCTTGCCCGTGAGCGACTTGACGTCGTCCGTCGACGCGAACAGCAACGCGTTGTGCGCGAAGAATTCGCCTGCACCGGGACGACTTACCGCGCGGAACACGTCCGTCTCGCTTTCCAGCTTGGCCGCCAGCTCGGCCGCCGCCTTGTCGGCGAACTCGGCGGCGGGTGCCTGTACGACGGCCAGCGTCAGGTCGGTCTTCTGCGGAAACGCACGGTCGATTTCACGACCGCGTTCGGCGGCCGGCGTATTCAGATCGATCAGGCTGGAGACGTCGGTGTTGATCGCGAAATGCCTGGCGACGTACACGCAACTGGCGACCACCAGCAGCAGCGAAGCGAAGATGACCGGGTACGCGTGCTTCGCCGAAAAACGGACGATGCGCACGACGAGCGAAGTCAGCATGAAGCGGTTCCGGAAGAAAGTGGAAGTCTCACTGCGACGTCCGACGCATGGCCCCCGCCGCCCCAACACGTAACGAAAGGTTAAACATTGGCGGGAATCAGGAACCAATCGTGGAGAAAGTCCGTCGATCAGCCCGGAGAATGCGCAGTGAACAGTGAATTTACAAAATCGCAGCAGTATACAGGGGCCGGGTGTGCGTCACGTGCACTACACTACGGCCTACCCCGAATCCAACCTATTCAGACAAGCTGGCATGAATAAATTCCTGATGACGGTGGCTGCCGTCGCACTGAGCGGTATCGGCAGCGTAGCGACCGTATCGAGCGCCTGGGCGCAGGCAAGCGCCAATCCGAACGACATGGTGAAGACGGCCGTCGAGACGGTCGTCAAAGGCGTGAAGGCCGATCCGGCGGCCAAGACCGGCGATGTCACCGCCACCGCGCGCGTCGTCGCCCGCGACTTCCTGCCGTATGCCGACTTCCTGCGCACCACGCGCTTTGCCGTCGGCCCCAAGGCCTTCGACGCCGCCACGCCCGCCCAGCAACAGCAGGTCTTCGAACAGTTCCAGCAACTGCTCGTGAACACCTTTGCGCTGCAACTCTCACAAGTCCGCGGCAACGACCTGACGTTCAAGTTCGATCCGGCGAAACTCACCGCGAACAGCAGCGACGTGGTGGTCGGTGCGACCGTCAGCGGCACGGGCGACAACCTGTCGGTCGCTTACCGTCTCACGAAGACCGACAAGGGCTGGAAGATCTACGACATCAACATGATGGGCGAGAACGTGGCCAACGCCTGGCTCATCCAGTTGTATCAGCCGCAATTCAAGGCGCGCATCGCCCAGGGCGGCATCGACAGCCTGATCGCCTACCTGCGCGAGAAGAACGAGCGTTTCGGCAAATAAAATCAACAACTTAAGCAGGACCACTCGGAGGCCTTCAACCTGCGGGCAGGGGCATTGAAATACCGTTTTCCGTTGTTTCCGGGCAATGGCGGCAGGATCGGCGCAGAACCCATCCAGATAGGCGCCGATTCGTCAACATTTATGCAACACTCGCCGACGCTCTCCTACCGGGGCTCGTCAGCAATATTTGGCGGCGGCGGTTACAATCGTCGCTTGTCAAACGACCGGACGGCGGTCCCCCCCGCGGGTGCGTACGATTTGCCATCGAAACTGGCCTCGTACCCTCCACAGAGCCTTGATCCGAGGCGCATGGAAACCCGATAGAAACCGCCATCCCGGCCGACCTGAGCCGGAGAGCTGAATGCAAGTCTTGCTTGCCCAACCCCGCGGGTTTTGTGCGGGTGTCATACGTGCCATCGAGATCGTAGAGCGTGCGCTGGAAAAATACGGCGCGCCGGTCTACGTTCGCCATGAGATCGTCCATAACAAACATGTGGTCGATTCGCTCAAGGCGAAGGGTGCACGCTTTATCGCCGAATTGTCCGAAGCCCCGGCGGGCGCTGTCACCATTTTCAGCGCTCATGGCGTCGCACGCGTCGTCGAGCAGGAAGCGGAGCTTCGCGGTCTGAAGGTGCTCAATGCGACCTGCCCGCTCGTCACCAAGGTGCACATTCAAGGCAAGAACTATGTGTCTGCCGGCCGTGAGGTCATTCTGATCGGCCACGCCGGACACCCGGAAGTCGAGGGGACGATGGGTCAGATCGACGGTCCGGTTCACCTCGTGCAGACCGAGGCCGATGTCGACGCCCTGCCGCTCGCCATCGACACGCCGGTGTCGTACGTCACGCAGACCACGCTGTCGGTCGACGAGACTCGCGGTATCATTGCTGCGCTGCAACGTCGCTTTACCAATATCGTCGGCCCGAACACCAAAGACATCTGCTACGCCACGCAGAATCGCCAGACCGCCGTGCGCGAGCTGTGCGAGCGTGTGGACGTACTGCTCGTGGTCGGGGCGACGAATAGCTCGAACTCGAACCGCCTGCGCGAAATCGGCTCCGAAATGGGGCTGCCGAGCTATCTCGTGGCCGACGGCTCCGAGGTAAATCCGGAATGGGTGCGCGGCAAAGCCCGCATCGGCATTACCGCAGGGGCGTCCGCGCCCGAGCGCATGGTCGAAGACGTGATCGATGCGCTGCGTCGCATCGACACGGTCGAAGTGACTCTCATGGACGGCATCGAGGAAACCATCCAGTTCCGCTTGCCGTCGGAATTGACCAAAGACGAGCCGGTCGCCGCACGCCACGCGGTCGCTGGCTAACGCTATACGAACAGGAGCCGAACTTGGCCATCCCCTTCCTGCAACAGGCGTATGTTGGCGCCTATCTGATGAAGCAACGCTTTAAGGGCGTCAAGCGCTACCCGCTGGTGCTGATGCTCGAACCGCTCTTTCGCTGCAACCTGGCCTGCTCCGGCTGCGGCAAGATCGACTATCCGGATCCCATCCTGAACCAGCGCGTCTCGCTCAAGGACTCGCTCGACGCCGTGGACGAGTGCGGCGCACCGGTCGTCTCGATCGCTGGCGGCGAGCCGCTGCTGCACAAGGAAATGCCGGAAATCGTCAAGGGCATCATCGCGCGCAAGAAGTTCGTGTATCTGTGCACGAACGCCCTGCTGCTCGAAAAGAAGATCGACGACTACGAGCCTAGCCCGTTCTTCGTGTGGTCGATCCACCTCGACGGCGACCGTGAAATGCACGATGCGGCCGTGTCGCAGGAAGGTGTGTACGACCGCGCCGTGGCCGCCATCAAGCTGGCCAAGTCGCGCGGCTTCCGTGTGAACATCAACTGCACGCTGTTCAACAACGCCGATCCGGAGAAGGTCGCCAAGTTCTTCGATTCGACGAAGGACCTGGGTCTCGACGGCATCACCGTGTCGCCGGGCTACGCTTACGAGCGCGCTCCGGACCAGCAGCACTTCCTGAACCGTTCGAAGACCAAGCAACTGTTCCGCGACATTCTCAAGCGCGGCAACGGCGGCAAGAACTGGACGTTCAGCCAGTCGAGCCTGTTCCTGGACTTCCTCGCGGGTAACCGTTCGTACCACTGCACGCCGTGGGGCAACCCGACGCGCACGGTGTTCGGCTGGCAGCGTCCGTGCTACTTGCTCGGCGAAGGCTATGCCAAGACGTACACGGAACTGATGAACACCACCGACTGGGACAAGTACGGTGTGGGCAACTACGAAAAGTGCGCAGACTGCATGGTGCACAGCGGCTTCGAAGCCACGGCCGTGAACGAAACCATCTCGCACCCGTTGCGTGCTTTGGGTGTGGCGCTCAAGGGCGTACGTACCGAAGGCAAGATGGCGGACGACATCTCGTTCGCCAAGCAGCGTCCGGCCGAGTTCGTGTTCTCGAAGCACGTCGAGATCAAGCTCGACGAACTGCGCCGGGCCAAGGCGTAAATGCCGTCGCGAGTGCTGGTCACCGGCGCCTCCGGGTTCGTCGGTTCTGCGGTAGCACGTACGGCGCTCGCGCGCGGTCATGAGGTTCGCCTGCTGGTGCGCGGCACCAGCCCCCGGGCGAACCTCGCCGACCTGCCTGTCGAGGTCGTGGAAGGCGATATGCGCGACGCGGCATCGATGCAGCGCGCGCTGACCGGCGTGGACGCCCTGCTCCACGTGGCCGCCGACTACCGCCTCTGGGCGAAAGATCCCAACGACATCATGCGGGCCAATATCGACGGCACGCGCACGGTGATGGAAGCCGCGCTGCGTGCAGGCGTCGAACGCGTGGTGTACACCAGCAGTGTCGCGACGCTGCGTGTGCACGACGCCGCAGGCCCCGTCGACGAAACCTCCCCGAACGAAGAAGCCACGACCATCGGCGTGTACAAGCGCAGCAAGGTCGCGGCCGAACGTCTGGTCGAGCGCATGATTGCGAACGACGGCCTGCCCGCCGTGATCGTCAATCCGTCCACGCCCATCGGGCCGCGCGACATCAAGCCCACGCCCACCGGGCGCATCATCGTCGAAGCCGCGCAGGGCAAAATTCCTGCGTTCGTCGATACCGGGCTCAATCTCGTGCACGTGGACGACTGCGCCGAAGGCCATTTGCTCGCGCTCGAACGCGGGCGTATCGGCGAGCGCTACATCCTCGGTGGCGACGACGTGCTGCTGCGCGACATGCTGGCAAGCATCGCTGGCATGGTCGGGCGCAAGGCACCGAAGATCGCCCTGCCGCGCTGGCCGCTCTACCCGCTCGCGATGGCGGCCCAAGGGGTGGCACGCTTCACGGGCAAAGAGCCGTTCGTCACGGTCGACGGCCTGAAGATGTCGCGTTATCACATGTTCTTCTCTTCGGAGAAGGCCAGACGCGAGCTGGGCTACACCGCCCGTGCCTATCCCGAAGGCCTGCGCGACGCGCTTGCCTGGTTTGGTTCTGCCGGATATCTCTCATGACTGTTTTGGCCTGGATCGCCGCGTTGTCGCTGGCCATCTGGATCTACCTGCTGATCTCGCAAGGCGATTTCTGGCGTGCACGTGAGCGCGACGATCTGAACGAAGACCGTCTGCCCGCCCCGGCCGTGTGGCCTGCCGTTGCCGTCGTCATCCCGGCGCGCAACGAGGCCGAATCGATCGGTCAGGTGGTCGAGTCGCTGTGTCGACAGGACTATGCCGGGCGTCTGCGCATCGTCGTCGTGGACGATCAAAGCACCGATGGCACGGCAGATCTCGCGCGCGAGGCCGCTGCGCGCGCCGCAGCCGATGGCTTGACGCGTCGCGTGGATGTTCTCTCGGGTCAACCACTGCCCGGTGGCTGGACCGGCAAGATGTGGGCTGTGCGTCAGGGCGTGGCATTCGCGAGCGATCCTGCCACCAACGACGATGGCATCCGCCCCGAATACCTGCTGCACACCGACGCCGACATCGCGCATTCACCCGACAATGTGCGCCGTCTCGTGACGCGCGCGACGGGCGACAATCGGGTGCTCGTCTCGCTCATGGCGAAGCTGCGTTGCACGGCCTGGTTCGAGCGCACGCTGATTCCGGCGTTCGTACTGTTCTTCCAGATGCTTTATCCGTTCGCCTGGGTCAATGACCCGAAGAAGAAGATTGCAGCCGCCGCCGGTGGCTGCATGCTGATCCATCGGCCGTCGCTCGAAGCCGGTGGTGGCATCGAAGCGATTCGCGACGAGATCATCGACGACTGCGCGATGGGGAGGATGCTCAAGAAGCAGGGTCCGATCTGGCTGGGACTGACGGAGCGCGCCGTGAGCGTGCGGCCTTATGACAACCTGGGCGAGATTCGCAAGATGGTGTCACGCACGGCTTACGCGCAGTTGCAGTACTCGCCGGTGCTACTGGCAGGCACGATCGTGTCGTTGCTGCTGACGTTCATCGTACCGCCGGTCATGACGATCTTCGGTTCTGGCATTGGCCAATGGCTGGGGCTCTTCGCGTGGATCGCGATGACGATTTCCTACCTGCCGATGCTGCGCTTCTACCGTCAGCCGTCGAGCTTCGGCCCGATGCTGCCCCTGGTCGCCGCGCTGTATACCGTCTTCACGTTCGACTCGGCGCTGCAACACTGGCGCGGACGAGGCGGCATGTGGAAGGGGCGCGCGCAGGCGAAAGGGCAGCAGTCATCGGACGTTTGAGTTCTCCGCTCGACAAATTCAAAACCCCACAAGGTGTTTGCACTTGTGGGGTTTTTAATGCTTGCGGCAGATGCGAAAGCGTTGAAATCTCAATTGGCTATGCGAGTTGTACGCGGTCGCTGTAGAAGATCGTGTTACCAATTCCGAATCCTTGCTTGGCTTCGGCCGGCACGGTGGCGTCCGTTCCACCGGTGACGACGTGCACTCTGATCTGGCCGGTAGAGATCGATGGAACGACCGTATTGATCTGTTTATCGCTGACGATGGTGAAGCTACGCGCGAAGACTTTCGCCGATGTCGACGGATCCACGAAATAGACTGCCACGGCTGTTGTAAATCCCTCTCCAACAATCGAAATATTAGCGTTATCGAGACTGGATATCTGGACGGGACTGACGCCTTGAATGCTTGCCATGATTGACTCCTTCGGACATGCCTCCGCAATAGGAGACTAAGTCCAATCTAGGCATTTGATCGCGTTTGCGCACCTGTCAACGTTGACAGGTTTTCCATTTGCCAGCGAGTGGTTGTCATCAAGATCGCAAGGAAGACGACAAGCCCGTGAGTCAGCGCAGCGCCTCATAAGACCATCAAATCCCAGCCACCACAGCCCCAAACCCTTCCCCGAGTCGCAGCGAGATGATCTGGCGTCCGTAGCGCATCGCATCCTTCGCACGTCCGGCGTCCTTCCCCACGCGAAGCAACGCCGGTAGTTGCAGCGGGTTTTTCGCGAGCGATCCCAGCACCCCAAGTAAATTAACGGCCCCATCGGGCCGCATACCCGCGAGCGCCGCCGGAGGCAACGAACGCTCGGCAGGATCGATCACCACGCGCGCCACCACGAACGGCAGCCCGTGCGCCTGCGCGACCCGCGCGACAATATGCGACTCCATGTCCGCCGCTGCCGCCCCACTCTCGCGGAACAACGCTGCCTTGTCGTCAGCGCTCACCACAGGGGCCGTCACGCCCGCCACATCGGCGCGCAACGCGCCGGGCATCGCGCGACGCAATGCCTCCGCCCAAGCGATGGACGTGACGTACTCACGCGCCTGCTCCGGCATGTCCAGCACCTTGTGCGCGATGATCCACTGCCCCGGCTTCAGGCCCGGGATCAAACCACCCGCCGTCCCGAAGCTCACCAGACCACGCGCCCCTTCATGCGCAATCGCCGCCTCCAGCTTCGCCGTCAGCGTATCGTTCTGCGCACAGACGACATGCACGCCATCGCCTCGGGCGATGCGGGCTTCGAACGGCATACCGGTCACGACGATGATGGGCTGGCTCATGCACTTCCTTATGGAATAGAGATAGGGATCGCAACAAAACAAATCGCCCCGACGATCAACGCGAAAACGGTCGATGCCGGGGCGACGAATACCTGATGCAGGCGACGTGCGTCGGTCTTACATCCCGCAAGGCACCGGGCAATCGTTACGCACCGTGAGATTGCGATAACGCGCAAGCGCCCACAGCGGGAAGAACTTGCGGTAGCCGTGGTAGCGGAGATAGAACACGCGCGGGAAGCCCGTCGCCGTGTAGAGTTCTTCGTCCCACAGACCTTCGTCGTTCTGCGTGTTCAGCAGGTAATCGACGCCGCGCTTGACCGCCGGATGGTCGGCCTTGCCCGCCGCCATCAGACCGAGCAGCGCCCAGGCCGTTTGCGACGACGTACTCGGTGCGGCTTCATAGCCCTTGTATTCGAGCTTGTAGCTGTCGCCGTCCTCGCCCCAGCCGCCGTCGGCGTTCTGGATCGAGAGGAGCCACTGCGCGGCACGGGCCATCGCCGGATGCTCCGGCAGAATGCCCGCCGCCGCCAGGCCGCACATCGCGGACCACGTGCCGTACACGAAATTCATGCCCCAACGGCCATACCAGCTACCGTCGGCTTCCTGATCGTCCAGAATGTACTTCAGCGCCAGATCGGCAGACGCACGGCGCTCAGGCGTCTGCGGCAACTGCGCGAGCATCGACAGACAGCGGGCGGAGACGTCCACCGTTGGCGGGTCGAGCAGCGCACCGTGATCCGAGAACGGAATGTTGTTCAGGTACAGATGCGTGTTTTCCGGCTCGAATGCGCCCCAGCCGCCGTTGCTGCTCTGCATGCCGATGACCCACTCCGTGCCGCGATCGATCGCATGACGCATCGGACGCGTGCTCGCATCGACCTTGTCGTTCTCGAAGGTACCGGCAAGCTTCTCGTAACGGTCCATCGCCATCGCGACCACGGCCGTGTCGTCCACATCGGGATAGTGAGGGTTTGCGAACTGGAAGGCCCAGCCGCCCGGACGCACGTTCGGACGCCGCGAGATCCAGTCGCCGCGCACGTCGAGAATCTGCAACGGGACGAGCCATTCCAGCCCCTTGCCCGCCAGTTCGATGGCGCGCTTCTCGCCGGTTTCCAACAGCGCATGGGCGGACAGCGCGGTGTCCCACACCGGCGACAGGCACGGCTGTACGTACGTTTCGTGATCGGCCGGCGTCACCAGCTTCTCGACCGACTTGCGGGCAATCGCGCGACTCGGATGATCTTCCGGATAACCGAGTACGTCGTACATCATGACGGCGTTGGCCATCGCCGGATAAATCGCGCCCAGGCCGTCTTCACCGTTCAGACGCTCTTCCACGAACTCGACCGCGCGCTTGACCGATTTCTCGCGCAGTTTCTTCGGGAAGAACGGATCGAGCGCGCGCAGCACGTGATCGACACCCGAGAAGAACGTGAACCAGAAGCGGCTCTGGTGCGGCGCGCGCTTGGGCGGACCGACATCCTTAGGGCTGCCGATGAACAATTCGTCGATGGTCACGCCCTTCGGATTGCGCGCGAGCGGACGCTTGGCCTGCAACACGAGCAACGGCACGATCACCGTGCGCGCCCAGTAGGAGACCTTCGACAGATGGAACGGGAACCACTGCGGCAGCAGCATGATTTCGACGGGCATCATCGGCACCGCCTTCCATTCGAGCACGCCGTAGAGCGCCAGCAAAATGCGCGTGAAGACGTTCGAATTCTGCGCGCCGCCACGCGAGACGATGGCTTCGCGCGCACGCACCATATGCGGCGCATCGATCGGCTCGCCGATCATCTTTAGCGCGAAATACGCCTTCACGCTCGCGCTCATGTCGAACTTGCCGTTGTGGAACAGCGGCCAGCCGCCGTGCTCGCCCTGAATGCGACGCAGATACGCGGCGACCTTCGCTTCGAGGTCGGCGTCGATCTTCTCGCCCAGATGGTGACGCAGCAGCACGTACTCGGCCGGAATCGTCGCATCGGCTTCCAGTTCGAACAGCCAGTGACCGTCGTCCTGCTGCAGATCGAGCAGCGCCGTGATCGAGCGGTCGATACCGGTTTCCAGCGTCTGCGTCGCCATTGCCGTACTCACCTTTTGAGCGAGTTCGGTGTGCAGTTTGAGGTCCACGGCCGTGGCAGTGGCCGTGCGTCGCGCTTCCTTTTCGGAAGCATCGCGTATCGTATCCATGGCGTTCTTGCCTATTCAAAGGCGATAGAGCGGCGCGCGTTAAGCGCCGGTTAAACATTTACAGTTGCAATGGCCGCCGCGCTCGGCCGTCAAACCAGATCGGCAGCCCGATTCCCACTGCGCAGCGCACCTTCGATGGTCGCGGGCAGTCCGGTCGCCGTCCAATCCCCGGCGAGGACGAGGTTTTGCCAGCGCGTCTTCGCCCCCGGACGACGCTTGTCCTGTGCAGGCGTCGCCGCAAACGTGGCGCGCTTCTCGCGCACCAGTTGCCACACCGGCATCGGCGTGGACGGAATCTTGCAAGCGCGGGCGACCTCTTCCCAGATGCGAAGCGCGAGCGATTCGCGCGACTCGTCGAGCAGATGGTCTGCGCCGCTGATCGTGACCGACAGACGGCCATCGAACGCGAAGATCCAGTCGCTCACGCCATTCACCACGCCGATCATCGGCGGGCAGCCCGGCGGCGGCGGCACCTGGTAGTGCGCATTGACGATGGCACGATATTCGTCCGGCGTCGTCAGCGACGGCACCAGCGACGCCGCCACGTTCGGCGGTACCGCCAGCACCACGGCATCGTCGACGGCCAGCGGCTCAGGCCCGTCCCCGAAATCGATGGCTTCGACGCGGCTACCGTCGGCGGCGAAGTGCAATTCGCGCACACGGTGCTGCATCATCACGCGCGCCCCCTTGGCTTCCAGATAGGCCAGCGCAGGCGTCACGAACGTCACATCCAGCCCTTCGCTCGCGATCAGCGGATGGCAAGCTTTGCCACCCGGGACCAGCGTTTCACGAATAACCGCCCCCGCCATCTGCGCGGAGCCTTCCGCCGGATCGGCATTGAGCACGGCAAGGAACAGCGGATGAATCAGGCGCTTGTACAGCATCGGCGGACAACGCATGGCGTCGGTCATGGTGGCGTCCGGTCCTGCGCGCAGCAGCGGCGCGAGCGACAGGTAGTCCGACCACTTCGTACCGGGCACGCGGGCGTGCTTGTCGAAGATCCACCACGGCAGCCGCCCTTCGGAGAGCCGCACCGTCCAGCGTTCATCGCTTTCGAGATCGACGAATGCGAACTCGGCGCGATCCGGGCCGGTCAGCGTGTGCTCGGAGCCGATGGTGCGCGTGAACTCGCGCATCGTCGTATTGCCCGAGAGCACCAGATGGTTGCCGTTGTCGATGACGGCGTTCAGTTGCTTGTCGAAGTACGAGCGGCAGCGTCCGCCCGCCTGCGGTGCCGCTTCATGCAGCACCACGGCGACGCCGCGCGTGGCGAGCCGGACCGCGGCGGCCAGCCCAGCCAGGCCAGCGCCAATCACGTGAACGGTACCCGGCATCAGAAAACCATCTGCCGCACGAGCATCAGAATGAGTCGCCAGCGCGGCACACGCACTCGCTCGCGGGGCACGGCGAAGCCGCGTGCAATGAGTTTGTCGAGAATCGCGCCGTACGCCTTCGCCATGACGGCCGGCGCCACCACGACACGTCGCGGATGGCACGCCATGATCGTGCGGGCACGGGCGTAATGCTCGCGCGCCTGCGCCACGAGCGGCGCACACGCCTTATCTAGACGGGCGGCGACGACCATGTCGGGCGTCGCACCGACGATACCGGCGTCCGCCAGCGTTTCGCGCGGCAGATAGACACGGCCGATGCCTGCATCTTCGTCGATATCGCGCAGAATGTTCGTCAACTGGAGCGCACGGCCGAGGTGATACGAGAGATCGATGCCGTCCTGCTCGGGCATGCCGAATACCTTGACCGACAGACGGCCGACGGCGCTCGCCACACGGTCGCAATACAGGTCGAGCGTGGGCAGATCGGGGGCGACGATGGGGCCGCAGGCATCCATTTCCATCCCGTCGATGACGGCGAGGAAGTCTTCGTGCTTCAGGCCGAATTGCTTGACGACGCGGGCAAGGGTCGCGAGTGACGGTGTCGGACGGCCGGCGTACAGATCGGCCAGATCGCGCCGCCACGCGGCCAGACGCGCCATGCGGTTCGCCGACGTGTCGTCGCCGTCGTCGGCAATATCGTCCACAGCGCGGCAAAAGGCGTAGATCTCGAACATGCCTTCGCGTTGCGGGGGCGGCAAAATGCGCATGGCAGCGTAAAAACTGCTGCCCGACGCCACGCGTGCACTACTTTGCTCAGGCGAAATTTCGATCGGTTCGGCGACGCTCACGAGGCTCCTCGTCGTACAGGGGAACAGGGTGACACTGCTGGAAAGCCCAGAGAATTCTGGCAAAGGGTGAAGTATACCGGGGATTGGCACGACTTTCCCGACAGGATGAGGGGCGATGACATAGAATCTCGGGGCATTGCGCGCCGCTCCTGGGTTTCGGCTTCCGAAACCGGATTTCAAAGCGGCATGGCCCTCATTCGCTTCACACTCGCCTCACACGCATCACCCAATGACTTCCGACGCCAAGATCGAGCATTACGAGAACTTCCCGGTCGCCAGTGTCCTGCTGCCGCGCGAAATGCGCGCGCCGGTAGGCGTGATCTACAACTTCGCCCGGACGGCCGACGACATCGCCGACGAGGGCGACGCCACCAACGCGCAGCGTCACGCCGGACTGGCCGCCTATCAGGCCGAACTCGACAAGATCGCCGCCGGACAGCCGACGTCGCCCGACATGCCGCTGTTCGCCGCCCTCGCCCGGGTGATCGCCGAGCACCGTCTCTCGGTACAACCGTTCTCCGACCTGCTCTCCGCCTTCGATCAGGACATCGAGACCAAGCGCTACGCCACGTTTGCGGACCTGCGCGACTACACGCGCCGTTCGGCCGATCCGGTCGGTCGCATCATGCTCGCCCTGTTCAAGCTCGACACGCCGGAAAACATCGCCTGCTCCGACGACATCTGCTCGGCGCTGCAACTGATCAATTTCTGGCAGGACGTGGAAGTCGACTGGCGCAAGGCGCGCGTGTATCTGCCGCAGGACGACATGGCCCGCTTCGGCGTGACGGACGCCGACATCGGCGCACACAAGTACGACGACAACTTCCGCGCGCTGATGCGCTTTGAGGTCGACTTCGCCCGCAAGATGATGTTGCGTGGCGCGCCGCTGGCGAACCGCGTGCCGGGCCGCTTCGGGCTGGAACTGTGCTGCGTGGTCCGTGGCGGCCTGCGCATTCTCGACATGATCGAAGCCGCGGATTACGACGTCTTCCGTCATCGCCCCCAACTGGGCAAGGGCGACGGCATCCGCGTCTTCCTGCGCGGCCTCGGCATGAAGCTGAGCGGCAGGCCACCGAAGGCCTGAGCGCGCAAGCATTTCGGCGCCGTGGCACCAATGTATACCTCGGCGCTGGTGCTTCTCTCCCCTGCACGCGTGCCTTAACGTGATGGGATAGCGCGTTCTGCCCGCCGGACGATCCCAAGGTCTCGTTGAGGGTCCGGCCGCAGAACGCTCGTCCATTCCTCACGGAGTCCGGGCACGTGAACCTGCCTGCCAGTCTGCAACGTCTCGCCTCGAACCGTTCGCCGGTGCGCTCGCACGCCGGGATGCTGTTCGCTATCGTCATCGTGACCTGGGGCGTGAACTGGCCGGTCAGCAAGGCACTCCTCGCCCACGTCTCGCCGTGGTGGAGCACCGCGCTTCGCTCCGTCATCGGCATGGCGACGCTGTTCGTCATCTGCGCACTGAGCCGCCGTCTCGTGCTGCCGCGACGGGGCGATCTGCCGGTGATCCTGAGCGTCGGTCTGTTGCACATGACGGCGTTCTCGCTGCTCGTCGCGCTCGGCCTGCAATACGTCAGCGCCGGACGCTCCGCCGTGCTCGCCTACACCACGCCACTCTGGGTGATGCCCGCCGCGCGCCTGTGGCTGGGCGAGGCGCTCACCCCGAGACGCCTGCTCGGGCTGGCGTGCGGCCTGCTCGGCTTGCTGGTGATGTTCAACCCCATCGCGTTCGACTGGCACGACCACAACGCCATCTTCGGCAACGCCCTCGTGCTGCTGTCCGCGTTCGTGTGGGCCATCGCCATCGTGCATATGCGCGCGCACCGGTGGGTCAACGGCCCGTTCGAACTGAGCCCGTGGCAACTGCTGCTGGCGAGCGTCATGCTGTGCACACTGGCGTTCGTCGTCGACGGCGCACCGCGCGTGACCGGCTGGGCCGGTTTCTCGGCCTTGCTGACGTATGGTGGCGTAGTCGGCGGCGGCATCGCGTACTGGCTGGCGGGGGTGGTCACGCGTCAGTTACCGGCGGGCGTCACGTCGCTCGGCCTGCTTGGCGTGCCCGTGGTCGGCACACTGGCGTCTGCACTCATCCTGCGCGAGTCGCTCGGGCTGGACGTCTGGATCGCCCTGGCGCTGATCGTCGGTGGCATCGCGCTGGGCACGGTGCCGCGTGCTGCGACGCCATGCCGCACGGAAGACCCTGCCTGAGCGCGCCCGCGCTTGACCCATCGCAAGAACCGTTCGCGAAGCGAATGCCAGACTGCCGGAACGGCTGCGCCGCATGCTTTCGTGCGCCAGCATTTTTCGACGAACGGATCTGACATGAACGAGCAATGGCTGACGCTGGCCGGCCGCCGGCTGGTGCCGGTGGTGCAAGGCGGCATGGGTATCGGCATCTCCGCGCACCGGCTGGCGGGCACGGTGGCGAAGCACAACGGCATGGGCACGATTGCGAGCATCGACCTGCGCCACCATCACCCCGATCTGCTCGCTCAGGTGGACGGCACACCGGGTAAATCCAACTGCAAGGCCGCCATCGAAGCCGTCAACCTGATTGCGCTCGACCGCGAAATCCGCGCGGCCAAAGCGATTGCCGACGGCAATGGCCTTGTGGCGGTCAACGTCATGAAGGCGGTGAGCGCGCATGCGTCGCTCGTGCGTCAGGCATGCGAGAGCGGCGCGGACGCCATCGTCATGGGCGCCGGTCTCCCGCTCGATCTGCCGGAACTCACCGCTGCGCATCCGCACGTTGCGCTGATCCCGATTCTGTCGGACTCGCGTGGCGTGAGTCTTGTGCTACGCAAGTGGATGAAGAAGGGTCGGCTGCCGGACGCCATCGTCATCGAGCACCCGGCGCACGCGGGCGGCCACCTCGGTGCGTCGCGCATCGAAGATTTGGGCGATGCGCGCTTTTCCTTCGAGCGCGTGCTGACGGAATGCCGCGAGATCTACGCATCGCTGGGCATCGCGTGGACGCAGGTGCCGCTCATCGTTGCGGGCGGCATTCATCGTCACGAGCAAGTCCGGCATTGGCTCGCGCAAGGCGCGGCAGGCGTTCAGTTGGGCACGGCCTTCGCCGTCACCGAAGAATCCGACGCGCACCCCGACTTCAAGCAAGTGCTGGCGAGTGCGCGTCCGGAAGACATCGCCGAGTTCACCAGCGTCGCGGGATTACCCGCGCGGGCGGTGCTCACACCGTGGCTGAAGAAATACCTCTCACGCGAGTCGGCTTTGCAGGCGAAAGCGAAAGTGCGTCAGTGTCTGGAGGGGTTCGATTGCTTGCAGGCGTGCGGCTTGCGCGACGGCGTTGCGCGCATCGGTCAGTTCTGCATCGACCTCAAGCTCGCACAAGCCGTGCGTGGCGACGTGGCGCGCGGCCTCTTCTTCCGTGGCCGCGATCCGCTGCCGTTCGGCGAGCGCATTCGTCCTGTGGCGGACCTGATGCGCTACTTGCTCACCGGAGAATTGCCGGACGACGTCCGCCCGGCCATCCGCTTGTCGAAAAACGCCGCGAGTGCCGGGTCGTTCACCTTGAGGTCGAACTGACGTTCGTCCACCGCATTGAAATAACCGTCGCATATCTCCGCTTTCGCGGTTTGCGTCGGCTGATCGTCGATGGTGTTCGAGTACACGACGAACTGGCGTTCGACGAGCTTCGGAAACTGGTCGGTCAGGAGATCGTCGAAGCGCGCACGTGCCTCCGCGTCGGCGTAGACGGCGCGCAGTTCGTCGCGCACGCGCTGACCTTCAGCGAGATAGTCGCGATGGCGCGCCTGCCATGCACGCAACACGGCATTCCCGTGCGCCTTGGTCGGCTCGCCGTACAACCCGCACTTCTGCACGAGCCGGTCGAGGACCTGACCGACGCCCTCAGGCGACGCAATCGCCGCGCCCATCAACTCCGCGTCGTTCTTGTATTGCGGCGGCTGCGCGAGCGCCGCCGTCGTCCAGACAAGCGCCGTGCCCGCAAAGGTACAGGCGAACAGGCGTCGCAATGCGTTGCCAGATAGCATGATTGCCGGATCTAAGGGATGGCGGGGTCGAAAGGCCCCGCTCTTGGAGATATCGCATCGGCCACGACGTCGATGGCTGCATCTTAGCCGAAGTTCGTGACCGCCGGATCAGACCGGCATCAAACCGATGAAGCCACCGGACAGACGTCCGGCCCGAGCTTGGCCACCATGTAGCGCACGAAGTCGTCGAGCTTGGCGGACACATAGCGGCCCGCCAGATGCACGAGATGCATCGGCTCGCTCACTTGCGCCTGCGCTTCGAGCACACGCACCAGACGCCCCGCCTCCACCTCCGGCGCGAGCAGGTACTCGGGGAGCAGCGCGATGCCCATGCCATGCACCGCCGCCTGAAGCTGCGCAAGCGGATTGTGCGCGATGAGACGGGCATCGCCCGACGCCCCCGCCGGTGCGAACGCCCAGCGCCCCAGTACCTCGTCGTAACGAAAGCCAAGGCAGTCGTGCCCGGCCAAATCGGCGGGCTGACGGGGCACACCTCGTCGCGCGAGATAGCCGGGCGACGCGCACGCCACGCGCGTCACGCCGCGCAGCGTGTGCGCGACCAGCCCCGGTTCGGGATTGCCGCCTGCCTGAAACGCGGCGTGGATGCCCTCTTCCTCCAGATCGACGGCACGGTCCTTGAGCGCGAGGTCGAGCGCCACGTCCGGATGCGTCTGCAAGTACTCTGCGAAGATCGGCATGAGCAGATGCGATCCGACGGTTGTCGGTGCACTCACACGAATCTGTCCGACAGGCCGTGAGATCGCCGACGCGAGCAGTGCGCCCGCAGGCCCCCCGTCGCCCAAAGCGTCAGCCGTCTCGACCCGTGCGAGCACTTCGGCACACTCGATGTAGTAGCGCGCGCCGAGTTCGGTGGGCACCTGACGCCGTCCGGCTCGGCGCAGCAACGGCTGGCCGAGCCGGGCTTCGAGCGCCTGCACGTGACGCGTGGCCGTGACGGCCGACATGCCACAGGCGGTGGCACCGGCAGACAGGCTGCCCGCGCGCACCACTTGCACGAACACCTCCATGCACTTGAGGCGATCCATGGTCAATCGCGCAGCTTTGCCCGGTCGATGGACATGTGCGTGGGCATCATGTTCTCGTTGGCGTTATGCATCACCCACAACGAACCCGCGACGATGATCGCAATCAGCCCGGCCGTGCAAAGGAAGATGGCCGAGTTCTGGCGCTGGCTGCGCTTCGCCCCGATGTGCAGGAAGTACACCAGTTGCACCACCAACTGCGCCACACACAGCACGACGATGGTCGCCAGCCCCCAGCCGGACGGCACCAGCTTGAGCATGACCGCGCCGAACGACGCGAACGTGAGCACCAGCGACAGGAAGAACCCGACGACGTAATCGCGCAGATGACTCTGCGAGGCGTAAGCGCCGTGGTCGTGAACTTGCGCGCTCGTCATACGAACTCCCGCAGATAGACGAAGGTGAAGACACAGATCCAGACGAGGTCCAGAAAGTGCCAGAACAGGCTCAGGCATTGCAGACGGCGACGCACGACCGGATCGAAGCCGAAGCGCCCGATCTGATGGATCATCACGACGAGCCACAGCAAGCCGCACGTGACGTGCAGACCATGCGTGCCCACCAGCGTGAAGAACGCCGAGAGGAACGCGCTGCGCCCCGGGCCTGCGCCTTCGTGCAGCAGTGCCGAGAACTCATAGACTTCCATTGCGACGAACGCCGCGCCGAGTGCGAACGTGATCCAGAGCCAGCGCTGAACGACGCGCTCGTTGCCCGGACGCATCGACAGCGACGCCAGCCCGAACGTGAAGCTCGAGAGCAGCAGCAGCATCGTCTCGCCGAGCACGAACGGCAGCTCGAACAGCTCGCGGCCGGTCGGCCCGCCCGCCGTATTTGCGGCGAGCACGCCGAACGTCGCGAACAACACGCAGAAGATGAGACAGTCGCTCATCAGGTAGATCCAGAAGCCGAGCGTCGTCGTCGCGCCTGCGTCGTGGTGCCCGTGAGCGTGGGCGTCGGCGCCGACAGCCGCGCCGTGACCGTGTGAGGTATGAAGGGATGCCGAGGACATCAGGCGGCCTTTTGCAGGGATTGACGCGCGCGATGCGCGGCACGCAGGTCGGCAAAGCGGGCGTTTTCGATACGCTCTACTTCGGCCGCCGGCACGTAGTAATCGACGTCGCGGTCGTAGGTGCGCCACAAGAACGTGGCAATCGTCGCGATCAGGCTCGCACCGGCCAGCCACCAGATGTGCCAGATCAGCGCGAAGCACATCACGAAGCTGAACGCCGAGACGATGAACCCGGTGCCGGTATTTCGCGGCATGTGGATATCTTCGTAGTGCGTAGGCTGCCCGTAGGCCAGACCGCGTTCCTTGTCGTCCCAATGCTGCTCCAGCGAGTCGATGTGCGGCACATGCGCGAAGTTGTAGAACGGCGCAGGCGAAGACGTCGCCCACTCGAGGCTGCGCGCGTCCCACGGATCGCCCGTCAGATCGCGATTGGCGTTGCGCTCGCGAACGCTCACGACGAGTTGCACCCCGAAGGACAGAATGCCCAGACCGATCACTGCGGCACCGACCGCCGCCACGATGAGGTACGGCTGCCAGTCGGCCTGCACGTAGTGGTTCATGCGGCGCGTCATGCCCTTGAAGCCGAGCACGTACAGCGGCATGAACGCAAGGTAGAAGCCGATCAGCCAGCACGCGAACGAGAACTTGCCCCAACGTTCGTTGAGCGTGAAGCCGAAGACCTTCGGGAACCAGAACGTAATGCCCGCGAGGCAGCCGAATACCACGCCACCGATGATCACGTTGTGGAAGTGCGCCACGAGGAACAGCGAGTTGTGCAGCACGAAGTCCGCGCCCGGCACGGCTAGCAGCACGCCGGTCATGCCACCGATGGCGAATGTCACCATGAAGCCGATGGTCCAGAGCGTGGCCGAGTGATAACGGATGCGGCCCTGATACATCGTGAACAGCCAATTGAACAGCTTCACGCCGGTGGGAATCGAGATGATCGTCGTCATGATGCCGAAGAAGGCATTGACGTTCGCGCCCGAACCCATCGTGAAGAAGTGGTGCAGCCAGACGAAGAACGACAGAATGCCGATCGACGACGTGGCGTAGACCATCGACTTGTAGCCGAACAGCGGCTTGCGCGAAAACGTGGCGATGATCTCCGAGAACGCACCGAACGCGGGCAGGATCAGGATGTACACCTCCGGGTGGCCCCAGATCCAGATCAGGTTCACGTACATCATGGCGTTGCCGCCGAGTTCGTTCGTGAAGAAGTGCATGCCGAGGTAACGGTCGGCGGTGAGCAGGGCTAGCGTGGCCGTCAGCACCGGGAACACCGCGACGATCAGGATGTTGGTGATCAGCGCTGTCCACGTGAACACCGGCATTTTCATCAGGTTCATGCCCGGCGCACGCATGCGCAGGATCGTGACGATGAAGTTGATGCCGGTCAGCGTGGTGCCCAGCCCCGATATCTGTAGCGACCAGATGTAGTAATCCACCCCGACCGTCGGGCTATACCCCAGTTCCGAGAGCGGCGGATAGGCGACCCAGCCCGTCGCGGCGAAATCGCCGACGAACATCGACATCATGACGAGCACCGCGCCCATGGCCGAGAGCCAGAACGACAGCGAGTTAACGAACGGGAACGCCACGTCGCGCGCGCCGATCTGCAACGGCACGATCACGTTCATCAGGCCCAGCACCAGCGGCGTGGCCACGAAGAAGATCATGATGACGCCGTGCGCCGTGAAGATCTGGTCGTAGTGATGCGGCGGCAGATAGCCTGCTTCGCCACCGGCGGCGATGGCTTGCTGCGCGCGCATCATGATCGCGTCGGCAAAGCCGCGCAGCATCATGACGAGCGCGAGGACGATGTACATCACACCGATGCGCTTGTGGTCGACGGAGGTGATCCACTCCGTCCAGAGATAGCCCCACTTCTTGAAATACGTGACGGCGCCGAGCAGCGCAGCACCGCCCAGCAGCACGACGACGAGCGTGCCCATGATGATGGGCTCGTGCAGCGGGATGGCGTCGAGATCGAGTTTTCCGAACATGACTTACTCCGTGAGCGCGCGCTGCGATGCGGGCTGTGCACCGGCCTCGCGCTCGGGACGCTGCGCGAGAAGCGCGCGGCTGTCCAGTTGGCCGTCCACGCGGCAATTGGCGGCGGCGATGATGTCGTCGATGGCGCTGTTGCCCGAGACACGCATGCCTTGCATACCTTGCGCACCACCGTCCATCGGCCCCATGTACTTGCCGACGACCGCGTCGAACAGGCCCGGCATCACGTTGGCGTAGATGGCGACGGGCGCCGCGGTGCCCGGCTGTTCGAGCTTCACGTAGGTCCGTGCGTCAAGCGTATCGGGCACGGCCTGCGCTTGCCTGACCCACTTGTCGAAGTCGCTCTGCGACGTAACGTGTGCCTTGAAGTGCATGTCGGAAAAACCCGGACCGCTATAGGCGGACGACATGCCCGCGTAGGTACCGGTCTCGTTTGCGATCAGGTGCAGCTTGGTCTGCATGCCCGACATCGCGTAGACCATGCTGCCCAGTTGCGGAATGAAGAACGCATTCATCAGCGACTCGGCCGTGATCTTGAATTCCACGGGCGTGTCGACCGGCAGCACCAGCTTGTTGACTGTCGCAACCTTGTAGTCCGGATAGATGAACAGCCACTTCCAGTTCAGCGCCACGACCTCCACGCGCACCGGCGGTTTGTCGGCGGCGATGGGTTCGATGGGCTGATAGGGGTCGAGTTTGTGCGTCGTCTCCCAGATCATCACGGCAAGCGCCACGACGATGATCACAGGAATCGTCCACACGACGACTTCGATCCTGGTGGAGTGAGACCACTTCGGCGAGTAGGTCGCCGCGGTGTTGGTCTCGCGGTAGCGCCAGAAGAATACGAGCGTGAGCACGATGACCGGGATCACGACAAGCAGCATGACGCCCAGCGCGATCAGGATCAGGTGTTTCTCCTGCTCGCCGACACTGCCTTTGGGGTCAAACAGCTCCATCGTGCAGCCGCTCATGGGCACCATCGCCATCGCAACGGCGACGCGTGCGCACCACGTGCGCCAATGCGCGCCGGGTGAGGTGTCTGCCCTTCCTCTGCGGGTGAGCGAGACGTTATGCATGGACATCTTAAACCTCTATGTATGAATACAACATTTGCGTGACGAATGCTACGCATGTGCATATTCCATACATCGCGACATAATGACGCACTGGGGGAACTGACGGTTCGCGCATCGAAACCGAGATTTCGTGTCGCCGCGACCCATAAAAAACGCCAGGAAGTGCTAATTCGTGGCGTTCTTCGGTGTTTTCAGTGACGCTTTTGATTATCGCTTCGACGCAACCTTATTTACATACATCAAAAGCACCATGTCGTCGACACCGGACCCGGTATGTGGCCATTTCCGGCTTCATAGACGTTGCTGGATACGGCAGCACCGAGCACGATCTTGCGGGCCATCCGATACGACACACCGGCTTGCAGGCCGAGGCTGTCGCGACCGCCGACAGCAGATCGAGCGGCCGAAGAAGTTACGCCGGTCGATGTCGTAGCCGGGGACTTGCAGCGCAGCCAACTCTGCCTCCATGAACGCCGTGTAGTTGCGGTACGTCTGGTGGCTCATCAGTCGCTGCGATTTATACGGGGTTTTGCAGCGACCGTCTGTAACCCCTCATGAAATAAGCACTTTTTTATCTCGAACGACTGCCAATTCCTCCAAAAATCGGGCCGACCTGTATTAATCACAGTTTCGCGGCCAGTGGGCGATGACGATACTTCACTCACCGGCTAACGCAACACAGCGAGCGCCGTCCAACCAGACAAACCGACTTAAGGAGAAACACCATGCCCGCACTCGTCACCTACGGCTTCGCCTCGATCCTCGGCCTCGTCGGCATCATCGTCTCGGCCCTCGGCTGATCTGCACCACGGAATTAACTGGCCCCCAACACCGGAGAAACGACCATGAGCCTCATCCTCAACCTCGTCGACAGCCTCTTCTACAACGAAACCTGCATTGAAACCGGCATGCAATGCGCCATCCACGTCGGGCATGTGTTCGGCTACTAAGCCACTTGACCGGCCCCCTCAGCCCCGTACTCCCCTCACGACGGCGAACACAATCATGATCGAGAACCTCCAGAACACGGCATTGATCGGCATGCGGCTCGCCTTTGAGATCTGCCCGGCCCTCCTCGCCTGATCGGGCGCTCATGGAATATCTCCCGCCCGGAAAGGACTGCGCTCGCCGTCCTTTTCTTATTGTGCGAGAACGAATTGGTCGGATTGCGCGCGACGTGTCATTCGCGGGTATTTCGGCGAAATTTCGTCGTCCGGTGATTTTTTAGTACGATTTGACTATTCCATAAAAAACCGGGGCCAGCGGGATGTCATCTCCCACCAAAGTTTTCTGTATCGAGGACGACGTAGATTCGGCGGATCTGATTCGTGAAGATCTGACGGATCGCGGTTATGTCGTGAAAGTCGCACACGATTTTTCGGCCGCGCTGGCGACGCTCGCCGCATTCATGCCGGACATCATCGTGTGCGACGTCAACGTGCCGGGCATGACCGGCTTCGAGTTTCTGGAAAGCGCCCGCGGGATCATTCGGGGCGAACGCAAGATTCCGTTCATCTTCCTGACCGGCAATGCCGACAAGGAATCGATCATGCGCGGGCACAGCACCGGTGCGGACGAGTACATGCTCAAGCCGGTGGATTTCGACGTGCTCGACACCGTCATCCGCAAATACACCGAACATGACGCGCCGGAGGAAGGTACACTGCTGCCCTTCGGCCTCTCGAAGCGAGAAGTGGAAGTGCTGCAATGGTCGGCGAAGGGCAAAACGTCAGCCGAAATCGCGATCATTCTCGATTTGGGCAAGCGTACGGTCGACTTCCACATCGACAATGCCCGCGAGAAGCTGAATGTCGCCACGCGCACCGAGGCCGTGGTGCGTGCCGCCCTGCTCAATATCATTCAGCTCTGAGCGCGACGCCGCGCCGGCCCCCTCCTGCTGATTACTGCTGACATCGCATGTCGAAAGCGTCTTCCACACCGCCCAAGTCGCTCCCGATCCGGGGGCGGATGTATCTCCTGCTCGCTCTGTGTCTCGTGGTGATGATCGCCGTGGGCGTCGCCGTGCACCATCAGGTCGACTCGTCCCAGCAGCGCGCCATCGCTGCCGAGCGCACCCAGATCGAGAATCTGAGCCTGCTCGAAGAACTCAACGATTACATCTCCGACTTCCGGACGGTGGAGTCGGAGGCCCTTGCGCCGATGTCGCCCAAGGCGCTTGCGGACATCCGCACGGCAGCGGACGAGTTCGACGACAAGATCAAGTCCGCGTCGGCGCGTTATCAGAAGGTGCTGGCCCAGGACGAGTTGCGTCTCGCGTTCTCGAAGTTTCAGTCGCAATGGGCCCAGTACCGCCGTGCGTCGAATCAGGTGTTTCAGCTTGCGCAGGCCGGCAAGCTGAGCGATGCCGCCAGGCTCTATCGCGGCGACTCGAACAATAAGTACACACAGGCGAACAACACGTTCGGCTCGCTGGTGTTTCGCAGCACCGAGTCGCTGATCAAGGAAGTCGAGGTGAAGAACAGCACGGCACGCAAGCATCTGCTGCAAATCGATGCCTTGATTGCCGCGATGATCGTCGTCACCCTCCTGTGCCTGATTTACGTGGATACCGTGATTCTCGGGCCCCTGACGCGTCTGATCCGCATGGCGGGCAACGCCCTGTCGGGCAAGGACAAGCTGCGCCTGCCGTGGCTCTCGCGCGGCGACGAGATCGGCACGCTCTCCCGGACGCTGTCGAAAATTCAGGAAAGCACGGCGTCGCTGGTGCGTAACCAGAAACTCGCGACGGCGAAGAACACCATTTTGCAGCGGGCGCTGGCGAACGAGGAGCGTCTGAATAACTTCCAGAAGACGTTCCGCTCGATGGCCACGCATGAGTTCCGGACGTTGCTCAACGTGATCGATGGGCACGCGCAACGACTGCTGAACCCGCGTAACGAGGAAACGGATTCGACAGCGCGCTATACGAAGATTCGTGAAGCGGTAGCGAAGTTGAATAACCTGATTCAGAACTGGTTGGATGCGGCGCAGAGCGCGTCGCTGGACGACCCGAAATTCGGCAAGCGGGCGGAGTTGTCGCTGGTGGCGTTGCTGGAGGATGTACGCGGCGTTGGGTCGGACATGTTCCCGAACGCGACGATCACGGTGCAAGCGCCGTCGGGCATGGACAGCCGGATGATCGGCGACAGCAACGTGCTGTTCCACGCGTTCATCAACCTCATCAGCAACGCGACGAAGTACACGATGGCGCAGCCCGCCATCGATATGAGCGTGACGGATAAGGGTGAAGCGTTTGAGGTGGTGCTGCGCGACAACGGCACCGGCATCCCTGCGGACGAGTTGAAGGAGATCTTTCGGATGTCCTTCCGCTCGCGCAGTAATGCGGTGCTGGAAGATGGCTCCGGCGTCGGACTGGCGGTGGTCTACGCCGCCATCGAATTCCACAAGGGGACCATCGACGTCGCCAGTCAGGTCGGTGTTGGGACGACGTTTACGATTACGTTACCGAAGGCGCCGGTGGTGGAAGCTACGCCAGCCTGATCTGGCTGGCGTCGAAGTCAAATACTGGCGTCGCCCCCCTTAAGAATCAGTCGAAGGCCAAGCACCGCAATGGCCGCAGCGGCCATTCTTTCGATCCGCTTTCGCAGCGCGACTGGAACAGCGAAAACGGCAGATGTAGCAGTCGTCGGACACGCCTCGACATAGAATTGGGCCCCTGAGCACGGACGCTCACGCGTGCGGCGACTGGAAAATGACAGCCCCGCCCGTCCGGTCGGCTATCATGCCAGTCTTCTTAGCGGTAGCTCCTTATGATTTCCGTCCGTAATCTCACGCTGCGTCGCGGCGTCAACGTCGTGCTCGACAGCGCGTCCGTCACCTTCACTCCTGGCGAAAAGATTGGTCTTGTCGGCCGCAATGGCGCTGGCAAGTCGTCGTTTTTCGCCCTTCTCAACGGCACGCTGCACGAAGATAGCGGCGAATTCTCGATTCCGGCGGCATGGAAGATGGGCCAGGTCGCGCAGGATATGCCGGAGACCGAGCAGGGAGCGACCGACTTCGTGGTCGAAGGTGACACCGTATTGATGGCCGCGCATGCGGAAGTCGCCGCGGCCGAAGCCAGCGACGACGGTATGCGCATGGCGCACGCTTACATGAACCTGCACGACGCCGGGGCACACGATGCCCCCGCCCGCGCGCAGGCGCTGATTCAGGGTCTCGGTTTCAGTGCCGAGCAGTTGAATCAGCCGGTCAACAGTTTCTCGGGTGGCTGGCGCATGCGCCTGCAACTGGCGCGCGCGCTGATGTGCCCGTCCGACCTGCTGTTGCTCGACGAACCGACGAACCACCTGGATATCGACGCACTGGTCTGGCTGGAAGCGTGGCTCAAGCGCTATCAGGGCACGCTGGTCGTGATCAGCCACGACCGCGAGTTTCTCGATGCGGTGACGCAGGTCACCGTGCACGTCGACAATGCCAAGCTCGTGCGCTATGGCGGCAACTACAGCAAGTTCGAAGACATGCGGGCCGAGCAGCTCGTCTTGCAACAAGCCGCGATGGCCAAGCAAGTGGAGAAGATCGCCCACTTGCAGAAGTTCATCGACCGTTTCAAGGCGCAGGCATCGAAGGCGAAGCAGGCGCAGAGCCGGGTCAAGGCGCTCGAACGCATGGAGAAGGTTGCGCCGGTGCTTGCCGAAGCGGAATTCAACTTCGAGTTCAAGGAACCGCTCAGCGTGCCGAACCCGCTGTTGTCGATGCTGGACGCGAGTTTCGGCTACCCCGCCCCCGCCGACGCCCCTCAGGGCACGCCGCCCACCGTCATCGTGCGGGGCATCAGCCGTTCCGTGCTGGCCGGGCAGCGCATCGGCATTCTCGGTGCCAACGGTCAGGGCAAGTCGACGCTGGTGAAGACAGTCGCGCATGCGCTCGCGCCGATCGATGGCGAGATCAGTGAAGGCAAGGGACTGAACATCGGTTACTTCGCCCAGCAGGAACTTGACGTGCTGCGCCCGCTCGACACGCCGATGGAACACATGATTCGCCTCGCGCGGGACACGCCGCCCCAGATGCGCGCGCCCGGCCAGAGCGGCACGGAGCAATCGCTGCGCACGTTCCTGGGGACGTTCAACTTTAGTGGCGACATGGTCCATCAGGCGGTGGGCACGATGAGCGGGGGCGAAAAGGCGCGGCTCGTGTTGTGCATGATCGTGTGGCAGCGTCCCAACCTGCTGTTGCTCGACGAACCGACCAACCACCTCGATTTGGCTACGCGTGAGGCGCTGGCAGTGGCACTCAACGAGTTTGAAGGCACGGTGATGCTCGTCAGCCATGACCGCGCCCTGCTGCGCGCCGTCTGTGACGAGTTCTGGCTGGTCACCAACGGCGGCGTCGAACCCTTCGACGGCGATCTGGACGACTACCAGCAGTTCCTGCGAGACGAAGCCCGTCGGCTGCGCGAACAGGCTGCGGCCTGAGTGGCTGCCTGACGGTCGGCGTTGCACGTCGACCGTCGTCTGCTTGCCTCGACCTCCCTTAGGTCGACAGAACCTTCTTCATGGACGGCGCGGGGTGTAGCACATAGCTCTCTCGCTCGTAGAACGGGATCGCGTGGCAGTGGCGCTTCGCGCCGCTACGATGTCAACATATCGTGACGCGCGCGAAACGACCCTGCGAATATTCAATATCGATGCCGTTAAATTTCGCGGATGCAGTATTGAATTCCAATTCCATCAACGCGACTCAGACGTAGAACATCGCGCCGGAGCTCAGGCATTCCGAGATCGCTTGCTTGACTGCGCGGCACGGTCGACGCAGCCGAACAAAAACACGGCAACCGCGAACCCCAGTGTGACGACGCACACGCCATTCCACCCCGCCCATGCCCATGCCGCGCCTGACAGCGCAGCACCCATTGCGCCGCCGACGAAAAAGATGCCGACAAAGAGCGCGTTCAATCGGCCACGAGCCGCCGGATTGATCAGGTTGATCTCGCGTCGACCGAGCGTTTGATCGGCGATCACACCGGCGTCGAGCGCCGCCGCCCCGACGACCAGCAATGCGAGCGCAAGGACGGGGTGCGTGGCCGCGGAGAACCCGCCCCAGCCCGCCCCGGCAGCCGCGAGCACGAGTACCGCCGCGATCATCACCAGATGCGCGGTGATTTGTGTCGCACGCCCCGCCCCGCAATCGCCGAGGTAGCCTGCGAGCGGCGTCACCAGCGCGCCCGTTGCACCCGCCAGCGCGAAGGCAGCAATGCCTTGTGTACCCAGCGAAAACGGCGGCTGGGCAAGAAGCAGTGCAATGGCTGTCCAGAACGCGCTGAACGCACCGAGTGCGAGCGCGGCAAGCGTCGCGCGACGCTGCAAGACGCGTTCGGTGCGCAGCAAGGTCCACAGCGAACGCAGCAAGTCCAAGTAGCGAGCAGCCGTCTGCGGCGTGTGACTCGGCAACCGAGTCAACAGCACGACAGCAAGCAGCAAGTCGGCCAACGCCGCGATGCCATAGAACGCACGCCAGCCAAACGCTCCGCCGATCAGGCTCGCGAGCGGTCGCGACAACAAAATGCCCAGCATCAGGCCGCTCATCACGTTGCCGACTGCGCGTCCGCGTCGGCTTTCAGGCGCCATCGACGCCGCCATCGGCACGAGCATCTGGATCACGCTCGATGTCGCCCCGGCCATGAACACCGATGCCAGAAACAGCCAGCCCGATCGCGCGAGCGACGCGAATCCGAGGAACATCGCGCAGCAGGCGAGCGTCCAGACGATCAGGCGGCGATTTTCAACGAGGTCGCATAGCGGTACGAGCAATAGCAGACCCGCGGCGTAGCCGAGTTGCGGGAGCATTGCGATCATGCCGGCAAGCTCGGGCGGCAGAGTCAATGCTCGGCTGACAGGCCCCGTCAGAGGTTGCGCGGCGGTCAGGTTCACGACGATGACGCCGACGGCGGCGGCAAAAAAAATCGTCAATGACGTGGTCAGGCCACCGCCTGGGGACGCATCCGCTTGCAGTGAGGGCGGCGAAGCGCAGGGCAGTTTGCGCGCGCAGGTGTCGGCAGGTTGACTCATGGGTTTGGGCTTCCGGGTGGACGAGTGTGGCTTATCCTAAGGACGAGAACGTTATGCGACAATTGAATTATCTTGATAATGTTTATGCGAGATTGTTTTATGAACACGCGAGACTTGCAGGCTTTCGTGGCTGTGGTCGAAAGCGGCTCAATGGTGCGGGCCGCAGAGAGACTGTTTTTGACTCAGCCGGGACTCACGCGCCGTGTCCAGAATCTGGAAACGATGCTCGGCATCGAGTTGCTCGACCGGCAGAGCAAGCCGCTCAAGCCGACGGCGGCCGGAAGCGACGTCTATGGCCTTGCGCGCGCGGTGCTACGTGCGGTCGACGACCTGCTGGCCGTCGCGTCGCCTGATAGCGAGCCGGCAGGCGAGTTTAGGATCGGGGTACCGCCGTTTTTGTCTGAGATGGCGTTGGAGCAACCCATCGACCGTCTGCGTGCCGCGTTTCCGAAGCTGACGCTGCGCGTGACAGCGGGCTGGTCGCCGGGACTGCTGGAGGGCATCGAAAAGGCGAAGGCGGACGCGGTCGTCGTGCTTCTGCCGGAAGGCGTGCCATTGCCGGCAGGCCTGACGTCGACGCTTCTCGCCTATAAGCCCACGGTCGTCGTCGCGCCGCGCTCGTTCAGTCTGCCCGACAAACCCGTCTCGCTCGCCGATCTGGCGGCTTATGCCTGGGTGCTGAACCAGGACGGTTGCGGAATGCGTTCAGCGCTGAGTCGCGCCATGTCTGCGGCGGGTTTGCCGTTCAACGTCGCTGTCGAAGCGTTCGGTTCGGAACTGCAGTTGTCGCTGGTCGCGCGCGCTTTGGGCGTCGGGCTCGCTGCGCCTGAAGTGCTGGCGCGCAGCCCGCATCGCAATGCGCTGCAGATCGTCGATGTGCCTGAGTTCAATAGCGGGCTGAACGTGTGGCTCGTGCATGCCGTGCTGCCTGGCCGTCTTGTGCGACCCGTCGCTGTGATGCGCGACGCACTGATCGAAACGCTGGAAAAGGATGCGGCATGTTTGCCTCTCGGCGATTCCGTCGCATAAGCCCGAGCAGAAGCTGCGTCGCAGGAGATTTTCCACCACCGGCCGCGGCGCAAAAGCCGGGTAGATTCGCACGTCGAGGCTGCCTGCGGTGATGGTGATGGCGATGCGGTTGCCGGCGCGCATGAGCGGTAGAGGATGACGCGAGGGGGCTCTGTCATAGCGCGATTTTGATTGTGATATCCGGGCGGTGGCGCTTTTGCTTCGCTACGATGTCGACGTATCGTAACGCATGCGAAACGCCCCTGCGAATATTCAGCTCACTTCAACTCAAATCCACTGATCGTTCGCCACCGTCCGATCCCCTGCCTCGCCGTCCCCTGTGTTCACCACGCCTCGCGGCTCGATGAGCAGCAGCTTGGCTTCCGACTCTGCGAACGGCTTGTGTTCGACGCCCTTCGGCACCACGGCCATTTCACCGGCGCGCAGCGCGATGGCACCATCGCCAGTCGTCGCATCACGGAAATCGATGCGTAGCTCGCCTTCCAGAACGATGAACGTTTCGTCGGTATCGGCGTGTCGATGCCATTGGAACTCGCCGATGACCTTCACGACCTTGAACTGGTAGTCGTTCATCTCGGCAACCACGCGCGGTTGCCAGTGACCGTCGATCAGCGCGATCTTGCGGATCGGGTCGATGGCCTTGCACTGGCCGCGATCCGTCGGGGCGTTGGGATGCATGGGGATTTGGGACATCGTTCTCTCCGTTTGTGGGGGTAATGCGCCGAGGATACGCATGCCCGTCACGGCCGTATTGAACGATTGTGCGTGGCTGTTTTAGCCCGGCAGAATGCCGCTCGCGACCTGAAGCCATCGGCCGGGCGTCAGTCCGAAGGTCTTCGAGAAATGGCGCGTCATATGGCTCTGATCGGCGAAACCCGCCGTCGATGCGGCATCGACGAGGGATATGCCCACAAGCAACTGATGACGCACGTCATCGAGACGTCGCATCGTCAGATACCGGTACGGACTCGTGCCGTAGAACGTGCGAAAGTCGCGCGACAGACTCCATCGGTCCCGCCCCGTCGCCGCTTCGAGTTCTTCCAGCGTGACGACCCGTGCGCTGTGCGTATGCAGAAAATCACGCGCACGCCGCGCAGCCTGATAATCACCCTTCGTCTTGCGCGCAGGCGCGCCGGAGACGGCCGCAAGCGCATGGGCCAGTTCCGTCAGTGCGTCGCTCTGTTCAAGCGGCTCCAGCGTGTGGCTGACGTGTTGCAGCAACGTCTCGGTCGCCGCCGCCAGACGCGGATCCGTCGTCACGCCCCCTTCGACGAACGGCAGCGCCTGCCCGCCGAGCACGTCCTGAAACAACGACGGATGGACGTAAATCATGCGATACCGGAATCCTTCGTCGGTGCCCGCCTGACCGTCGTGCGGTTCGTCGGGATGCAACACCATCGTGTTGCCGGGCAGACTGTTTCGCTGCCCCCGCCGATAGCTGAAACTCTGAACACCCGCGAGCGTGCGGCCAATCGCGTAGGTGTCGTGGCGATGCATCGAATAGGCGTTACCGCGAAACCACGCCTCGAAGCGCTCCACGCCTTCGATCGGCTGTGCGTGCTTGACCCAGTCGGGGGTTAAAGCGGATGTCCGTCGATTCATGATGTACCGCCTCGGATGACCTCACGCGTCACGATACGGTTCGCAGATTCAAACCACGCTCGATATGACTCACTCAAGCGGGCGGATTCGCATCAGACGCATTCCCTGCCCCGCCCAGGGCCTTGTACAGCGCCATGCGGTTGTTCAAGCGGTTCAAGCGCGCCTGCGCGTCGGCCGTTTGCGCGTTGCGCAGCAACTGCAACTGCTCCAGCCATTGCTGCACCCCGATAGCGCCCGCCTGATAGCGCGAACGCAGCAAGGTTTCGGCCCGCTGTGCCTGCGCCAGCGACAGCGCGCGTTGCTCGCTCTCGCGCGTCAGTTGCTCGCGGGCCGACAGTGCGTTTTCGACTTCGCTCAGCGCCGTAAAGAGGCTCTTGCGGAAATTCACCACCGCTTCCTCGTACTGCGTCTGCGAAACCTTGATCTGCAACTGCATCGTATTCCACTGGATGAACGGCAGCGCCAGCCCCGCGCCCAGCGAAGCGATCGGGTTCTGCAACACCCGCTCCAGCGATGCGCTCGTCGTGCCCACCTGACCGGTCAGCGTGAACGTCGGGTAAAAACTCGTGCGAGTGATGTCGACATTCGCGAGTGTCCCCCGCAAGCGCAACTCCGCCGCGCGCAAGTCCGGACGTCGGCCCAGCAATTCCGCAGGCAAGCCCGCCGGTACGACAGGCAACGCCTGCGTCGGTAGCGTCGACGGCTCCGCCGCTGCCTGTTCCGGCGGACGGTCGAACAGAATCGCCAGAGCGTTGCGGTTCTCCGTGCGCTGCTGCACCAACTGCGTGAGCGCCGCGCGCTGGTCGGCCAGATTGCCCTCCGTCTGCGCCACATCGAGCCCCGACACCGCCCCCGCCGCATAGCGTGAGCGTACCAGCGCCAGAATCCGTTCACTGTATGCGATGTTGCCTTCGGTGTTGGCGATCTGCTGGTTCAGGAAGCCAATCGTCCAGTACAACTGCGCCGTCGTACCGATGATCGACAGACGCGCGGACGCGCGATCGGCGTCGGTCGCCTCGTACTCCCAGCGCGCCGCATCGCGTTGCGCCGCAAGTTTGCCCCACAGGTCCAGTTCGTACGACGCCTGCGCCGACAAGGTGCTCTTGCGCGCCATTACATGGGTATCGAGCGTGCGCTGCACGGTGGCGTTGCCGCCAACAGTCACGGACGGTGTGAGGTTCGTATCCGCCAACCCCGCCTGCAATTGCGCGCGATAAACGCGAATCCCCGCCGCCGCCAGATCGTTGTTGACGGCCAGCACGTCGGTCATCAGACGGTCCAGCACCGGATCGCCGAACGCACGCCAGAAGTCGGGCGCAATCGTTGCGGTGTTGCCAGCGTCGGCAGGCGACGCCCCCGAGGCCCCTGACGTCCCCGTCGCACCCGCCCACTGCGCGGGCACCGGCACGGCTGGCAACGGATCGTGACGCACACCGGCGCAGCCCGTGAGCAGCGCTGCCGCGCACGCCAACGCGAGGACCGTACGACGCAGCGCCGTCGACGGGCCGGACAGATCGGCCGAAGCGAACGAAGCGGAAGTGTGGCAAGTCGTAGATTTCATTCTGGTCATGTGGCAATACCTCAATCGCGTGCAAGCGCTTCGACCGGGTCCAGCCGCGCGGCATTACGCGCTGGCATGAAGCCGAACACCACGCCGATGAGCGTCGAACACAGGAATGCCGTGACGACCGAGCCCATCGAAAACACCATCTTCCACTTCTCGACGAACAGCGAGAACAGAAAGCTCGCCCCGAACGAAAGCGCAATCCCGATAGCGCCGCCCATCAGACACACCATGACGGCCTCCACCAGGAACTGCTGCATGATGTCGCTCTGACGCGCCCCGACCGCCATGCGGATACCGATCTCCCGCGTACGCTCCGTCACCGACACGATCATGATGTTCATCACGCCGATACCGCCCACGACCAGCGAAATCACGGCGATGAGCGAGAGCAGCAGCGTGAGCGACTGACTCGTCTTCTCGACCGTCTTCACCACGCTGTCCATGTTGTACGTGAAAAAGTCCTTGCGGCCGTGACGCTGCGTCATGAGCGTCTCCAGACTCTTCTCGGCGGCCTTGCTCGGCTGACCGTCACGTACACGCACCGTAATGCTGTCGACGTTGCGCTGACCGAACAGACGCCCCGCTGCCGTGGTGTACGGCACCCAGATGTTCAGGCTCTTGGTGTCGCCGAACGCGCTTTTCTTCTCCACCGTCACGCCGATCACCACACACGGCAGATTGCCCACGAAGATCACTTCGCCCAGCGGATTCGGGTTCGCGCCGAACAGCTTGCGACGCGTGTTCTGGTCGATCACGGCGACCTGCGCCTGACGCCGCACTTCGTCGGCGCCGAACGCAATGCCCTGCCCGATCTTCATGCCGCGCACCTGGAAGAAGTGCTCGCCCACGCCCGTCACCATCGCGCTCGCGTCGACATTGCGGTAGCGCAGCAGTAGACTGCGCGCCGTCTCGGGCGTCGCGCTGCCCACGTAAATCTGCTCAGAGAGCGCGTGCACGTCCTCGGGCACAAGCGTCTGAATCGCCGTTGCGCGGTTGTCGCCCCAGTCCTTGCCCGGATAGATGTTGATGGTGTTCGTGCCAATGCTGCCGATCTCGGCCAGCATGTAGCGCTTCGCCCCTTCGCCAATGGCAACGATGGAGACGACCGACGTGATGCCGATGATGATCCCCAGCATCGTCAGGAACGTGCGCAGCCGGTGCGAGATCAGCGCGATCCACGCCATGCGGAACGCCTCGGCAAAGCGGTCGATGCCGCCGGTCCAGCGACGCGGCGCAATCGCCCCGCCGTGACTGGCGTTCACCGAAGCGGGGTCGGCAGACGGGACCGTCGCAGCGACGACCGCTTCCTCAGCGGCTTCTTCGGGCGACGGGACATCCGGCTCGATCTCCACCGGCGTATTCTCGCGGTCGGCCACGATCTCGCCGTCGCGAATTTCGATGATGCGCCGCGCATGCGCGGCGACCTTCTCGTCGTGGGTCACGATAATGACCGTGTGCCCCAGCGCGTTGAGTTCCTTGAGAATGCGGATGACTTCGCGGCCGCTGCGCGTATCGAGTGCGCCGGTCGGCTCGTCGGCCAGAATCACGTCGCCGCCGTTCATCAGCGCACGCGCAATACTCACGCGTTGCTGCTGTCCGCCCGACAACTGGCTCGGCCGATGTTCCGTGCGGTCGACCAGTCCGAGCCGCTCCAGCAGCATCACCGAGCGCGCACGCCGCGCGGCATGGGGCGTGCCGGTGTACACCGACGGCATCTCCACGTTCGACGCCGCGTCGAGGTGCGGCAGCAGGTGGTAGCGCTGGAAGATGAAGCCGAAGTGCTCGCGACGCAGTTGCGCGAGTGCGTCGGCATCGAGATCGCGCGTCTCGCGCCCCGCAACGCGGTAGCTGCCTTCGCTCGGATGGTCGAGACAGCCGAGAATGTTCATCAGCGTCGACTTGCCCGAGCCGGACGCCCCCATGATCGCGACGATCTCGCCTGCTTCGATGGTGAGATTGACGTCGCGCAACACGGTCACGTCACGCTCACCGGCCGGAAAACGCCGGGTGATGCCCGTGAGTTCCAGCATCGGATGCGCACGGACGTCGGGCACCTGCGCAGGCGCTTGCGACGCGTGTGACACAGAAGACGTACCGGCAGCTTGCGTCATCGCGCTCGTCTCCCTTTATTGGGACGCACCGGACGCGGTGTCCGTCGTCGGCGTGCTATCGCCCGCCTCGCCGATGACGACGCGATCGTCGGCCGTGAGGCCTTCTTTCACCTCGACCCGCACGTTGTTGTTCAGTCCGGTGACGATCTGACGCGTCACCGCCTGGCCATCGCCCTTGCCCTGCGCAGGCAGAATCCGCACTTCATAACGATCCGGGCCGATCTTCTTGCCCAGCGCCGCCACCGGCACGCTCAGCGCCTGCTTAGCCGTGCCGAGCAGCACGTTGACCTGCGCCGTCATCGAAATGCGCAGGCGATGATCGGGGTTCGGCACTTCGAACAGCGCGTTGTAGAACACGGCCGTGTTGTTGCGCGTCGCGCCCCCGCCCAGCGTGCTTTGCGTGTCCAGGAAGTTTTGCGGGGCAGGTTCAATGGCGCGCAGCTTGCCGTAGTAACGCTTGTCCGGATCGCCCAGGATCGTGAAGTAAGCGGTCTGTCCCGGCGAGATACGGATGACGTCGGCCTCCGAGACCTGCGCCTTGACGGTTATGGTGTCCAGATCGGCCAGTTTCAGAATCACCGGTGCCTGCTGTTGCGCGATCACGGTCTGGCCCTCTTGCGTGACGATGGCCACGATCTGGCCGTCGATCGGCGCGACGATGCGTGTATAGCCCACGTTCGCCTTCGCCGACTCGATGGCTACGCTCGCCTTGCGAATCTGAGCATCGAGTCCGATCAGCGTGGCGCGCTGAACATCCAGATTGGCTTGCGCCGACTCGAAGTCCTGACGGGACGTTGCGTCGTCCGGCAGCATCTGGCGCTGACGGGCAAACGCCAGTTCGGCCTGCCTGAGTTGTGCCGCCGTCGAGCGCTTTTGCGCCTGAAGGTTCTGCTCGTCGGCCTCAGCCTGACGCAGGCCGTTCTGTGCGAGCACCGGATCGATCTGCGCGAGCCACTGCCCCTTCGTCACCTTGTCGCCCAGCTTGACCTTGAGCGACTTCAACTGCCCGCTGACCTGTGCGCCAACGTCCACCTGCTGGAAAGCGCCCAGCGTACCCGTGGCGAGCACCGTGTTTTCGAGGTCGGCACGCTCGACCTTGGCGCTGAGGTACTGCGGCGCTTTCGGGGTCGCGAGACTGCGCAGACCGAGCGCCACGAGAACGACGAGCACAACGAGGCTGGTAACGAGATAAGGCCGACGGCGAATGAACTGGATCATGGAACGAAGTTGGCGATCAAAAAGACACGTCCGGGACACGTCAAAAGGACTTCACGCGTAGCGCATTCGGGCCGGTGGACCGGTCGGTTCGCCAACGGGAGATCGGTCGATCTACCGGCCAGTAAGCCGCGCCGGGCGCGACGGGCACGCTTCGGAGCACAAAAGGATGAGATTTTAAGGGGTTTGCATGGCGGGTGGGGCGCCTTTCCCGTGTCTGTCGTTTCGTTACAGACAGTGTCGCACCGGCCACAGACGCCGAAAACTTGTACAAATCACGGTTTCCGGGCCGTCGGCGCGGCAAAACACGGGAAAAAGCGTCTGAAGTGATATATTCGCCCGGCATTGCAAGGGACATCATGAAGACAGAAATTTTCTACGCTCTGTACCTGATCGCCATCGTCACGGAAGCGATGTCGGGCGCCATCATGGGGATGCAGCGCGGTATGGACCGCTTCGGGCTCGCCTTCGTCGGCATGGTGACGGCGCTCGGCGGCGGCACCATTCGCGACGTGCTGTTCGGCCGCCATCCGCTCGTCTGGATCGCGCATCCGGAGTATCTGCTGCTCACCCTCGGCGCGGCCACGCTCGCCTCCATCGTCGCACGCCACATTCACCGGCTGCGCATGACGTTCATTACGGTCGACGCCATCGGCCTCGCCGGCTTCACGATTCTGGGGTGCGATATCGGCATGACCGTGAGCACGAGCCCGGTCATCGTAGTGCTCGCCGGGGTGCTGACGGGAATTGGCGGCGGTATGCTGCGCGATCTGTTGTGCGGACAGGTGCCGCTGGTGCTGCGCCGCGAGATGTATGCGAGTGTGGCGTGCATCGCAGGTGCGATGTACGTGGCGATGCTGCATTTCGGCGTACCGAACGGCGTCGCGACGGGCGTGGGCTTCGTCGTGGGCTTCGTCATCCGCATGCTGGCAGTGTGGTTCGGCTGGCGCTTTCGCACGTTCGAGGACGAAGCGCCGTCGGAACCATTGCATTGAGGCCTTCCCCGGCGCTGCGGCGCGCGCCGGACGTCCTTCAGGCGACGCTCAGGGCTTGATCGCCTCCACGCTTCGGGCAGGCTGTCGCTAGCCGAAGTCCGACAGAGGGTGTCGATCACCGGGTGACCGGCGGGTCGAACGACTCGAAGGTTTCGGTGCTCACCGGTCCGCCGAAACCGTACTTCGCGCGCGGTCGCAGCATGAACGCCTGCGTGCGCTGCTCCATGACGTGCGCCACCCAGCCCGCCGAACGGCCGATGATCCACATCGCCGTCGACGTGCCGTCCGGCAGTCCCAGCGCACGGGCGAGCGCGACCAGTCCCGTCGCCAACCCGGCATGCGCGTTCGCTTCGGTGCGCATACGTTCGAGAAAGTCGAGCGTCAGACGTGTCTGGGTACGCAATGCGTCGTCGATGGTGGCGTCGTCCGTCTCGCCCATCAACTCGCCCGCCATCTGCATCATCAAGTCCGCACGTGCGTCGCCGCCGGGATACAGCGGATGATTGAAACCGAGCAGGCTTGCGCCGTATTCGCGCACCCGGCCGATGCGCGAATCGAGTGCGTCGAACGGCTCGCACAGCAGCAGCGTCTCGATCTTTTCGGTGCTGGTGCCGGTGGTGAAGCCGATATGCGAGCCGATGGCCGCCGCGACGCATCCGAACAGATCCGCATTGGTCGATGCCGCCACGCGCGCCGAAAACGTCGCCGGTGCGAGCTCGTTGTCGGCCAGCACGACCAGTGCGGCATTCATCGCCCGCAGTCGCGCGGGGGTCACCGCGCTGCCCGCTGCGCGTAGCACGTGCGACGCAACGTTCTCCCCGGTCTCACGTGCGACGAAGCGCTGCTGCGGCCCGAGAAACCCCACGCATCCGACCATGCAATGCAGCATCGCACGCGCTGCCTGCACGGCGGTGCCGTCCGCCAGCTCGCGTGCGCCGCGTCCGTGCATGGCGAGCGCAAACGGCACCATGCCGAGCAGATTGCCGATGTCCGCGCTCGCGACTTCCCCGTCGTACGTCGACAGAAAGCGCAGCACGTCGGACGGCGTTTCCTGCATCAGCCATTCGGCGATGCTGTCCTGCCAGATCCCCGTCATCAGCAAATGCACGACCGACTCGAACGACGCCCCGCCGCTCGCCAGATCGATCGCCAGACGGTTGCGATAGCGCGGACCGTGCGGCGTGATCTGGGTGATGGCCGAATGCAGCACGGGATCGCCGAAGCGCATGGTGGATTCGGCCACCGCGCCGGTCGGCGCGCGCCCGCGCTTGCGCGTGGCCAGACGCTCGACGTCGCGACGCAGATACAGGCTCTTGCGACCGTCCTCATGCGGACGCGCCCGGATCAATCCCCGGCTCACGTAGGCGTACAACGTGGCCGGTTTGATATCGAGCAGCGCCAGGACTTCTTCGCGCGTCATCAGGTCGGTTTGCTGCGTCATCGGTGTCTGCGGCTCCCTCGGTAGCGCTGCGTCGCCCCATGGCCACGCGTTGGCGGGTCATCATGCCACATTTATATTGACTTTAAAAATCAATATTGATAAACAAAAAATCGCTCAGTAAAGTCGTCTCCGGAACACAGACAAAGACACTGCGAACCGGCGCTCGCCGGTGTTCGACAGGTCGCCCATCCGGAGACAACGCATGGCCCATGA
The DNA here is from genome assembly GCF_000972785.3 of Pandoraea oxalativorans. Classification (NCBI taxonomy): domain Bacteria; kingdom Pseudomonadati; phylum Pseudomonadota; class Betaproteobacteria; order Burkholderiales; family Burkholderiaceae; genus Pandoraea; species Pandoraea oxalativorans. The sequence goes on along the minus strand of NZ_CP011253.3, from coordinate 1,525,506 downwards.
CCTTCCGCCGCGACACGCCGAGCGCATCGACGTTCGCGAAGCGCTGCAATCCGCCCCGCTGGGGGCCTTTCACTATCGGCTCGCCACCCTGCTGGCGCTGATCCTGCTGTTCGACGGCTTCGATCTCTACAACGCCGCGTACATCGTTCACGACGTCACCAGGCTATGGCTTCTGTCGCCGAGCCAGATCGGTGTGCTGCTCTCGTGCGGGCTGGCAGGCTTTGCCGCTGGCTCGGCCCTCTCGGGACCGTTCAGCGACCGCATCGGACGCCGCCGCGTGCTGCTCACTGGCATCTGGTTGTCGGGCGTGATGAGTCTCGCCATCGCGCTCCTTGCTCACGACCTGCGCACGTTCATCGCGCTGCGTTTCGTGATGGGGATCTCGCTGGGTTTGCTGATGCCGGTGGCCGTCACGTACATCAACGAAATCGCGCCTAAGCGCAGCGCCAACGTCTTCACTATCGTGTTCTTCTCGTGCGGCTGGATCGGTGGCGCGACGGCATCGGGCTTCATTGCGGCGTGGCTGATTCCGCAATACGGCTGGCAAAGCATGTACTACGTCGGTGCGTTATCGGTCGTGCTGGCGCTCGCGCTGCAATTCGTGCTGCCCGAGTCGGTGTCGTTCCTCGCGAGTCGTGGCCGTCAGGACGAAGTGCGCGCACAACTGACTCGCCTGTGGCCTGCGCGTGCCGCCGAATTCGCGATGGCGACGTTTACGTCCCCCGATGCCGGTGTGAAAGCCGGTTCCGTCGCAGCGCTTTTCTCGCCCGAATTCCGCCGTCAGACGATCTGCCTCTGGTCGATGGGCGCGCTGTCGCTGTTCTCGTCGTACGGTCTGTCGGGCTGGCTGCCGACGATCATGCTCAAGCGCGGCGAGAACCTCTCGACGAGCTTCGCCTATGGGTCGCTGCTGGTGTTCGCATCGGCATTCGGCAGCCTGCTCACCGGCGTGGTCGCTGACCGCATCGGCAATCGTCGTCTCGCGATGTCGCTCGCGTGGCTGTGTGGTGCCGCGGCCATCGGCGTGCTCGCGACGATCACAGGCGGCTCGGTGACGTTCGTGGGCATTGTGGTGGCGGGCATGTTCGTCATCGGCACGCAGACGGTGCTCAACAACCTCGTCGCCGTGAGCTATCCGACCGAGATTCGCAGCACCGGCGTGGGGCTGTATCTCGGCATCGCCCGCGTAGGTGCCATGTGCGGCCCGGCCATCGCCGGTGTGCTGCAACAGGCGACGGGCGGCGCGGGCACGATGTTCTTCGTGCTCGGCGCAGCGCTCGTGACGGCGGCCGCACTCGTGTTCCTCGTCGCACGCCCCGAAAACCTGCCGAAAGCGCCGGCCTTCGGTCACTGACAGTCTCTTCGGAACGTTCCATGTCCAGACTCTCGCTGTCCCTCGCCATCAACGACTACGACCATGTGCGCGATCTGCTCGACGCCCGCATCGCCGTCACCGGCATCGATCTCGTGCCGTCGGTCTTGCCGGTGGAAGAGATCTTCTATCGCACTACGCATTTTCAGGAGTGGGATCTCTCGGAGATGTCGCTCGCGAAGTACGCGTCGCTGCGCTCGCAGGGCGACGACCGGCTGATCGGCCTGCCGGTGTTTCCCTCGCGCGTCTTTCGCTTGTCGTCGCTCTACGTGAAATCAGACGGCGGCGTGGCGTCGCCCGCCGACTTGCGCGGCAAGCGCATCGGTGTGCCCGAGTGGGCGCAGACAGCTTCGGTCTACTCGCGCGGCTGGCTCGTCCACGATCAGGGCGTGGCACTCACGGAGGTCGAGTGGGTGCAGGGCGGCGTGAATCAGGCAGGCCGCCGCGAGAAAGTCGCTGTGCGTGTGCCGGAAGGCGTGCGTTACCGCCCCTCGCCCGACAAATCGCTCACCGCCATGCTGCTCGACGGCGAGATCGACGCCATTCTCAGCGCCCGTCCGCCCGCACCGCCTGCCGGACGCGAGCACGAAGTCGTGCGTCTGCTGCCGGACTTCGAGACGGCCGAGCGCGCCTATTTCGCGCGCAGCGGCATCTTCCCGATCATGCATCTGATCGTCATGCGACGCGATGTCTTCGCGGCGAATCGCTGGATCGCCAACAACCTGGTCAAAGCGTTCACGCAGGCGAAGGACGCGAGCATCGCCCGTCTCGAAGACATCACCTGCTCGCACTTCCCGCTGCCGTGGATGAGCCAGCGCGCGGCCGAAGCGAAGGCGATGTTCGGGGGGGATCCGTGGCCTTATGGCGTCGCACCCAATCGCATCACGCTCGACGCCTTCCTGCGTTTTGCATTCGAACAAGGGGTCTGTCATCGCCCGATGCAGGCCGACGACCTGTTTCCTCCCGAGGTGAGCGCCGCCGTGCGGGTGTGACGCCCGCCTGGCCCATCGCGTCACCGTCCGACCATCAATACTGAGTGCCCAACACCACTATGCAATCCCCTACCCCCTACGCACCGGCGATCACCGAACACGACGCGGCCTCCATCGCGCAACTGCGCGAGGACCTTGCCGCCGCCAACCACATCCTTGCGCACCACGAAGTGTTAGACGGCTTCGGGCACGTAAGCGTGCGCGACCCGCGTAACGCGGCGCACTTCCTGATCGCGCAATCGATGGCACCCGAGCTGGTCACGCCGGACGACATTCTGACGCTCGACCTCGATTGCCAGCCCGTCGACGGCGACACGCGCAAGCGCTATCTGGAGACGTGGATTCACAGCGAGATCTACCGCGCGCGCCCGGACGTCAAGGCTATCGTGCACAGTCATTCGCCGTCGGTGATTCCGTTTGCTGCGTCGTCGGTACGGCTGCGTCCGATCTACCACATGGCCGGGTTTCTCGGCAGCGGCGCGCCCGTGTTCGACATCCGTCATTGCTTTGGCTGTACGGACATGCTCGTGCGCAACGGCGAACAAGGCAAAGCGCTGGCCGACACGCTGGGCGACGCGGACGTCGCGCTCATGCGCGGACATGGCTTCGTGGCGACCGCGCCGACGCTGCCCGCCGCCGTCTATCGCGCGATCTATACCGAATTGAACGCCGGTATGCAATCGACCGCCATCGCGCTCGGTGGCGAGGTGACCTATCTCGACGAAGAGGAAGGCAAACGCGCCACGCAAACCAATCTCGGCGTGATGGAGCGTCCGTGGACGTTGTGGAAACGTCAGGCGGCGGCCTTGCGCCGCGAGTGATCTGGCGCATCGGTGTGACGCCCGCGCGTGCGCCATTGCACGAGCGTCACACCGACGGCCTGCTCGCTTTGGCGTTCGAACGCGGGCACGCAGATCATTACGGCATGACCGGCGGGTGATAGGTCAGCGTCTGCGCCAGCAACCAGAGCATGACGATGACCACCGGGAAGTGCACGAGCAATTGCGTGAACGTGTAGCCGACCACGTCGCGGGCACGCAGGCCGAGCACGCCCAGCAGCGGCAACATCCAGAACGGGTTGATCAGGTTCGGCAGCGCTTCGGCCGCGTTATATACCGTCACGGCCCAGCCCAGATGCACGTGCAGGTCGTTGGCCGCTTGCATGACGTACGGTGCTTCGATGATCCACTTGCCGCCGCCCGACGGCACGAAGAAGCCTAGCACGGCCGAGTACACGCCCATCACGCCCGGGAACGACTCCTGCGACGAGATCGCCACGAAGAAGCTCGACAGATGGTGCGAGAGCGTCTGTCCGTCCAGCCCCGGGGCCTTCGTCAGCAGGTAAGCGATGCCGCCGTACAGCGGGAACTGAATCAGCACGCCCGCGACCGACGGCACCGACTTGGCGATGGCGTCGAGGAAACGGCGCGGACGCCAGTTCAGCAACATTCCCAGCATCAGGAACAGGAAGTTGTACGTGTTCAGGTTCGAGATGGCGAGCAGCGGGTCTTTGGTCGTGAACTCATGCCCGATCCACAACGCACCGAGCGCCACGATCAGCACCGTCACGAACGGGCTGTATTCGAGCCAGTCTCCAGGACGCTGCGGACGCACGTACGGCTTCGACGCGTCGTCGAGCGACACGCCGAGATCGGCGGCCACGGTCGCACGCGCATCGCGCGGTGCGGAGTAGTACGCGAGGATCACCGAGACCACCGTCAGCACGGCGGCGATCGCCATCGACTGCGTCAGGAAAATCGTGTCCGAGAACGGGATGACGCCGGTGATCTCGATGAGCGCCTTGGGCAGACTCGCCGGATTCGCCTGCAACTGCGCGGCCGACGAACTCAGGCCCAGCGCCCAGGTCGCGCCCATGCCCAGATATGCCGCTGCGCCGCCCGCACGGTAATCCATGCGAATGTCGTCGCGTCGCGCAATTGCGCGCACCAGCAGACCGCTGAACACAAGACTGATGGCCCAGTTGAACAGGGAGAGCACGATACTCACGAACGCCACATAGGCGACGGCGCTGCGACCGCTGCGCGGCACGGCGGCCATTTTGCGAATCAGCACGGCCGCCGGCGGCGAGACCGCCACCACGTAGCCCGAGATGGCGACGATGGCCATCTGCATCGTGAACGGGATCAGGCTCCAGAAACCGTCACCGAACGCCACGCCGACCTTGACGGCCGGCACCCCGATGGCGAGCGCCCCGCCCGCACAGACGATGACGGCGAGTGCGGCGAACAGATAGGCGTCAGGAAACCAGCGCTCGGACCAGCGTGTGACCGATGCCGCCAGACGTTCGAGGAGCCCGCCGTCGTGCGGCGCCTCCGTCTTGCTCGATAGTGAAGTTCCCGGTTTCATTTCCTGCATTCCCCTTGCTTGATGTGGCTTGAATTGGATGGGTCAGGTGCCCTGCGTCGCTCGCCAGACCAGCATGGCGGCAGCAAGGTCTTCCAGTGCGGTGCCCACGGCCTTGAACACCGTGCGCTCGTCTTGCGTGCGGCGGCGGATGCGTCCCTCGCGGCACAGATCGGCCAACGCGCCACGCACGTCCTCTTTCGTGAAAACGCCGCGCGACATCGGTCCGAGCAACTCGCCGGACTTCGCCAGCGCTTCCTCCGTGTCGACGAACAGCGTCGCACCGGCAAAGCAAGCGTCGTCCGCTTCGCGCATCTGCGGCGTGAAGCTGCCGATCAGATCCAGATGCACGCCCGGCTTGAGCCATTCGGCCTGCACGACCGGCTCAGTGGCGAGCGTGGCGCACGTCACCACGTCGGCATTCACTACGGCGTCTTTGGCGGTCGCGCTCACCTGCGCCTCGAAGCCCTGCTCGCGCAGGCCGTCGACCACCCGGGCAGCAGCATTCGCATCGCGGTCCCACACGCTCACGTGCGTGATCGGGCGCACCGTGCGATGCGCGGGCGGCACCAACGAGCCGACGCGTCCCGCGCCCAGCAGTGCGAGATGCGACGCGTCTTCGCGTGCCAGATAGGCCGCCCCCAGCGCCGAAGCCGCCGCCGTGCGGCGCGACGTGATCTCGTTACCATCCAACTGCGCGAGCGGCACGCCGGTCGCAGCGTCGTACAACAAGTAGGTCGAATGCAGTCCCGGCACGCTGCGCTGGGCGTTGGCCGGAGCGATGTTGACCGTCTTGATACCGAGGAAACCGCCCGGTTGCCATGCGGGCATGATCAGCACGGTCACGGACGCCCCCGTCGTCGGATCGGGAATCACGTGGGTGTGGCGCAGCGGCACTTCGCATCCTTCCACGAACATGGCGTTCAGCGCGTCGAGCAACGGGCCAAACGCGAGCGCGTTGCGGGTGGCGGCGGCGTCGATGATTTTCATGGATTGGGTCCTCTTCGGAATTGAATTGGGGAGATGAAATTCGGATACCTCTGCGTTCGATCTTCAGGCGTCGATCACCACGGCTTCGCGCGGTATGGCCTGACACGCCAGACACACGCCCGGCTCGTCGAGCGCAACGTCGACCAGGTGATCGACCTCGCCTTCCAGCACGCGCACGGCGCAACTCTCGCACTGTCCGACGCGACACCCGCTCGGCAGCGACAGGCCCAGCGACTCGGCGAACGACAGCAGGTTGCCGTGCGACGGTGTCCACACCGCCTGTCGGCCCGAACGGGCGAACGTGACGGGCCACGCGGCGTCGGCATCGGTACGCGGTGCAGCCGGGGAGCGGAACGCTTCCTTGAACATGTCGAACGCCGGGACGCCACGCGCGGCCAGCCCGCTCATCACGTCGACCATCATCGGCTCCGGTCCGCAGAGATGGACTCGGGCGCGACGTGCGATCAGGTCGTCGGACACCACCGCCGCCGACAGGCGTTCTGCCGACGCGTAGTCGCGCCCGAGCACATCGTCGTCGCGCGGTGCGTCGTAGTAGTTGACGATGTGCACGTCGGGCAAGCGCTGCGCCAGCGCCGCCAGACGATTGCGAAACGCGTGCGTCGCGCCGTTCCGGTTGGCGTAGTGCAGCCAGACTTCCGGCGTCTGTGTCAGTCCGCGCTCGACTTGTTCGGCAAGCGACTCCAGATAGCAAAGGAATGGGGTGATGCCGATACCGCCAGCGAAGCAGATCACCGGCTGACGGCTTTGCAGCGGCATGACGAAGCGTCCCGACGGTGCGCCGAGTTCGATCACGTCGCCCACACGCGCAGCGGTGTTCATCCAACTGGACACGATGCCCGCGAACGGTTCGCCGCTGGCGTTGCGCCCCTGCTGATGTCGCACGGCAATGCGATAGCCGCGTCGCGCGGACTCATTGGCGGGGCCGGTCAGCGAGTAAGCACGTGTGACTGGTTTCGCATGACCGGGGATCGGCACGCGTACGGTAACGTGCTGTCCGGCGAGATAGTCTGGCAGGCCCACGTCGTCCAGCGGTTCGAGCGCGATGGCGCGCACGCCGTCGGCGGCCGCATCGAGTTTGCTGATGCGAAAGCGCGCCAGCCCTTCCCACGGACGGCGTGCGGGATCGCTGGCGGGGTCGCGCGTCACGTCGCAACGAAACGAACGCAACGGCGACGCGCCGCTGATCGGGTCGATGTCCTGTGTCGTCACCAGCGCGTTGTAGTTGCTCGACTGCTCGCCCATCATCGTGAAGCCGCGACGTCCGACGCTGTCGCACGCCTGCCACCAGCCGTACTCGGCGAGCAACACGTCTTCGCCGACACCCTCATCGAATGCCGCGCGAAAACGCGCCACACCTGCGGGCGTCGTCACGCGAACCCAGTCGCCTTCGGCGATCTGCTTGCGGTGCGCCAGCGCGGGATGCAGATGCACCAGCGGGTCCGGCGCGCGCATGCGCAGACTGGCCAGTCCGCGATGCTGGCTGTGGCAGTAGTAGCCATTCTTCGTCGAGCCGAGCACCAGCGGGAAACGACGTACTTCGTCATCAGTGAGTGCATGCGAAGCGATGTGCACCGGCACCGGCGGATAGCCGTGACGCAACAGAAGCTCGGAGTAAAGTTCCACGCGACGCGTCTCGGTCGCGAAGCCGCGTACGCCGCCGGATTCGCTACGCGCGTACTTGCGTTCGTATTGCGGTTGCGCCCGCGAGATGCCCTCAGGATGCGCGCGCAGTGTCTGCACGTCCAGCCCCGTCGGCGCAAGTTGATGATTCCACCCCGCCTCCAGGCTGCCGCCGAAGAATGCGTCACCCATGCCAAGCCGCACGGCGAGGTCGAACACGATGTCGTTGTCGCTGCGCGACTCTCCACGCGGCGACACCATGCGCTGACGCAACTGAATCAGGGCATCGGCCTGATCGTCGATCTCGAAGCCGGGACGCAGGCCTTCGCGCTCCCACGGCGTATTCACCGGCAGCACGATGTCGGCGTAGCGCGACGAGGGCGTTTCGAACAGATCGCAATGCACGTGGAATTCGAGCGTTTCGAGGGCGGCACGCGCCATTTCATAATCGGCCTGGGACGCCAGCCCATTGGTACCGAAGCAGAACAAGGCGCGCACGCGATACGGCTCGCCTTCAAGGATGGCGCGATAGGTGTCGCGCGCCGTCACCCAGCCGCGCGCGGGCGGCCCCAGGGGACGCGCGTCGAGGCCCAGTGCCTTCGCCTGTTGTTCGGGACTCAGAAGGTCGTGCTGTGCGACGGCGTTCACCGGCTGACGCGTCATCACCCGGTTGCCGCCCCGTCGGTCGAAGCTGCCGGTGAGCGCGTAAAGCACAGCGATGGCGCGCTCGATTTGCGTGGCGTTGGCGTGCTGGGCGACGCCCGACCAGGCGTGATACGCGACGCGTTGCGTGCCATCGAAAAGCGCGGCGGCTGCGTCGAGTTGTTCGGGCGACACACCGCACAGTTCGCTGACCGTCGCCGGGTCATACGGGGCGAGGCCTTCGCAGAGAAGATCGAAAGCCGGACGGCAGACGATGCGCGCGCCGTCGCGGCCATCGACGGCGAATTGGCCACGCAGGGCCGCGCGGTTGGCGGCCTCGCGCGTGAGTGCATGCGTCGTGTCGTAGCGCTGCGGTGCGGCGAGCGCCTCAGCCCAGATGACGAAGGCGTCCGACGAAGCGCTCGAATCGAGCGTCGCCAAATCCTGCACTCGCAGAAAGTGACCGTTGTCGTTACGCACGAGCAAGGGGGCGTTGGTCCAGCGACGCACGAAGGTCTCGTCGAAGCGGTTGTCGTCGATCAGACGGCGGGCAAGGCCCAGTGCCAGCGCCGCGTCCGCACCGGGACGCACCGGCAGCCAGGCATCGGCCGCAGCGGCCAGCGGCGTTTTGCGCGGATCGACCACGAGCAGACGCGCGCCACGCGTGCGGCCGCGTCCGATGGCGTTCGCCTGACTCAGCCACGTACTCGTCGGGTTATGTCCCCAGAGCATGATGACGTCCGCCTGCGAATAGTCCGCCGTCGGCATGCCGCAGCCGAAAGTGAACGCATGCGCGAAGTCCTTGTGCCAGTTGCAGATTTCCGTGGCGTAGACGGTGTTGGGGCTGCCGAAAACCCGAATGAAGCGCTCGATCCAGTCGATGCTGTCCGAGAGCGGCGTGCCGCTCGGTGTGGTGACGCCGAACGCCACTGCATGCGCCCCGCTCTCGCGACGAATGTCGCCCAGACGCGCGGCAATCTCGGTCAGCGCTTCGTCCCAGGAAATGCGCGCCCAGCGCGGATCGTCGGCCCCTTTGGGTGCGGTGCGGCGCAACGGCGTGGTCAGACGATCCGGGTGATGCACCAGCTCCGGCGCGGCGCGGCCCTTGCGGCACATGGCAGCGCCGTTTGGGTGCGACGGATCGGGCTCGACCGCGATCAGCGCATCGTTTTCCACGCGATTGAGTGTGCCGCAGCGGGATCTGCAAAGCGTGCAGAACCCGGGCTTGACCTCCTGAACCATGTCCCGTGCATCTCATATATGAAGCGATGTTCCGATGCTATACAGCGGACAGTTTTATTACTAATATAAAAAATATAGTCTGCAATATTGATTTTTTAAATGAAGCCAACCCTGCGCCAGATCGAGTATTTCGTGGCCGTCGCCGAGACCGGGCAAGTGATGCGGGCCGCCGAGCGATGCAGCGCGTCGCAGTCGTCGTTGACGATTGCCTTGCAGAATCTGGAGGTGATTGTCGGCACGCCGCTGTTCGTGCGGCACGCGAAGGGCTTGCGCCCGACGGAAGCGGGCGAACGGTTCCTGCGGCACGCCTATCGCATCCTCAACGCGACGGACGACGCCCTGCACGAGGCGCGCACGCTGCCCGACGACGCGGGCGGGCGGCTACGGCTGGCCGTCACGGAGACGATTTCCGCTTATCTGTTGCCATCGGTGGCCAGCACGTTGTCCAAGCGTTTTCCGAACGTCGAACTCACGCTGATCGAGGGCGACCGTCGCGAACTCGAAACGGCCGTGCTCGCAGGAGACGTCGATCTCGCCTTGCTGCTGGTGTCCAACGTCGTCGCCGACGGTCTCGTCTCGCACACCTTGCTGCGCTCCACGCGGCGACTCTGGACGAACCCCGGGCATCCGCTGCTCGACAAGCCGAGCGTCACGCTGGACGACGTGCGCGGGCAGCGCTTTTTGCTGCTGGACATGGACGAGCACGTGCAAACGGTCGAGCGCTATTGGCATGCGGCGCATGTCGAGCCGATCGTGCATTTCCGCACGCGTTCGATCGAATCGATTCGCAGCATGGTCGCGCAGGGATACGGGGTGTCGATTCTGTCGGACCTCGTCTACCGGCCGTGGTCAATCGATGGCGGACGGATTCTGCGACGGGATCTGAGCACGGGCGTGCCGTCGATGGATGTGGGACTGGTGTGGGCAGAGCGACGTCCACCGCAGGGGTTGACTGAGCGTATCGTCGGGGCGCTACGCACGCTCATCCGCGAAATCAACGATCGCGGTCATATGGGGGTGGAGTGATCGAGGGCATCGATCGGTCGCTGACAGTCAGCGTCGATCGACGCCCCCGACACCCCCGACACCCCCGACACCCTCTCGTACTTTAGTGCTTTACCCGCGACGCGTCGCCAGTTCAGCCCCCTGACGCAGCGCTTCGAGCAGGCTGCCTTCGTCGGCAATGCCCTTGCCTGCGATGTCGAAGGCCGTGCCGTGATCGACCGACGTGCGCACCACTTGCAGACCGACGGTCACGTTCACGCCTGCCTCCAGCCCCAGCACCTTGACCGGGCCGTGGCCCTGATCGTGGTACATGGCCACGACCAGATCGAAGTCGCCACGGCCAGCGCGGAAGAACAGCGTGTCGGCCGGAAGCGGGCCTTCGATGTCCCAACCACGCTCGCGCAGCAACTGCACGGCGGGCACGATCTTCTCTTCCTCTTCGCCGTAACCGAACAACCCGTTCTCACCCGCGTGCGGGTTGATGCCGCACACGGCGATGCGCGGATTCGCAATACCCGCCTTCACCAGCGTGGCGTGACCACGCTCGATCGTGCGCTGCACCAGCCCCGGCTCGATCTTGCGAATCGCGTCGATGATGCCGATGTGCGTCGTCACGTGGATCACGCGCAGTTGCGGCGCGACCAGCATCATCGACACTTCTTCCACGCCCGTCAGATGCGCCAGCATCTCGGTGTGGCCCGGGAACTTGTGACCGCCCGCGTGCAGCGCTTCCTTGTTGAGCGGTGCGGTGCAGATCGCGTCGATTTCCCCGGCTTCGGCCAGCTTCGCGGCATGCGCGATGTACCGATACGCCGCGTCGCCCGCAATCGCCGACAGCTCGCCGAACGGCAGGTCTTCCGGGATCAGATCGAGATCGATGCATTCGATCACGCCGCGCGCGAACGTCGCCTCGCTGACCGTCTTGATACGACGTACGCTGAGCGGCTGCTTCACGATGGCGATAGCCTGTTCCAGACGGCGTGCGTCGCCGATCACTACCGGACGGCACTGCTGATAAACGCTCTCGTGCGCCAGACTCTTGACGATGATTTCGGGGCCAACGCCCGCCGCATCGCCCATGGTGATGCCGATGACAGGGAGGTAAGGGTTCATGGCGTTTGCGTTCATATCCGTTTCGTTGGGTTGCCCGGCGCACATGCCGGGGCGATGTCCAGAGGTTCTTGACGTTCGTTGGAGGACGACGTTACATCTTGCGTCAACCGACGCTCGCGTCCGCCGCCGCGCGCAAGTGGCGATAGGCGCTATGCAGCGCCGCTTCACCACCGAATGCACCGGCCTTCGTGACGATGCGCATGGGCGCACCGTTAGCGGGACGTCCGACGGCCACGCCAGGCTCGACTTCCGACAGCAGTTCCAGCGCGCCGATGTTCGCCGCGCTCAACATGGCACGGGCCGTTTCACCGCCCGTGACGATCAGTCCCGATAGCTTCCCGAAGTGCGGCGCAATCAATGCCGCCAGTGCGGCCGAGAGTTGTGCGCCTTCGGCGGGATCGAACGCGTCGTCGCGTCCGATGCGCACGAGCAGGTCGGTGCCTTCCTCGATGGCTACGCCGATGCGTTCGCACCACACGGCGCTCTGCGCATGCGCGGCGCCTGCACGCAATACGGCAGGCGGCACCACCCACTCCACGACCGCATCGTCTTCGCACAGTCGCGCACATTGCTGCCGCGAGACCGCCGACAAGCTGCCGACGAGCGTCAACACGCGGCCGTTGCCGTGATCGGTGTCAACGTTGCTCGTCGCTTCTGCCGCCCGCGCTGCGCCTTCCGGCACCTCGAACAATTCCGGCAGTTCGGCCAGTTCACGAGCGAGACCGCCCGATCCGACCCAGAAGATTTCCGTAAGCGCCGTGCTGGCACGTGCGAGCATGGCGAGATCTTCATCGGTCTGCGCATCGACGATCAGGGCCGTCACCGCCGCCGCGCGCGCCTGCGAGACGATGCCAGCCAACGCCGATGTCACTTGCGCGAGTTCGTCGCGCAGCGTCTCGACGGACACCGTCTGCGTGACCATACCGGCCGCGCTCAGCATGGGTGCGAGACGCGCCTCCTGCCCTTCATGCTCCAACTGCCACGTGTCCGTCTCGGCCAGCGGCACACCGCGCACGAAGACTTCGCCGTTGCGCACGGTGCGTCCCGTTGCGGGAAACGCGGGCGCCACAATCGCCAGTCCCGCGAGCGGCTGCAAGGCCGCCACTTCGGCGACCCAGTTGCCGCGCAACGTCGAGTCGATTTTCTTGTATAGCCGACGGCCCGGTGCCGCCAGACGCTGCCAGGCCGCGACCGCGCGTGCGGCCGCCTCACCCGGTGCGAGACGCCGCGTGTCGGTGTCGATGGCGACGACCTGTGCCGAAGCGTTGAAGCCGTCGACGTCGAGCGACACCACACTGCGCCGTCCGGCATTGGTAAAGCCAATGGCACAGTCGGCAGCGCCGGACAGATCGTCGGCGACAATCAGAACACTCACTGCACCGCTCCCTTACCCGAGCTCGCTGCGCTTGCCGTGTTGCGCGCCATCGCCCGCTTGGCGACGGCAGCCGTCAGAATCGGCGAGACGATGGCGGTCACCACTACGCACGCGGCGACAAGCAACGTGGCGCTCTTGGCGGCTTCTTCATAAACAGGGTTCGCCGCCGCGATCAGCGCAGGCACTGCCGCAGCGTTGCCTGCCGTGTTGGCAGCGGCCGTACCGGCCACACCCGTGCCGCCCGTCAGACGGTCGACGATGTACAGCGGAATGCCCGTCACGACGACGACGGCGAAACCAAGCAGGATCCCCAGCAGACCCGCTTGCCAGACCTTGTGCAGATCGAGGCCAGCGCCGAGTGCCAGTGCGAAGAACGGAATCATGACGGGAACGGCACGGCCCAGGAAGTCGCGCATTTCGCGATCGAGGTTACCGAGCAACATGCCCACCGCAAGCGGCAGAATACTGCCGACCAGCGTCGGCCACGGGAACGCCGACAGACCGGCCACGCCCAGCGTGACCATCGTCAGGAACGGCCCCGATTCGAGCGACATGATGGTGTATGCGCCCACGTCTTCCGAACGGCCGTACTGGCCCATCAGCGCCATGTACAGCCCGCCGTTGGTGTCGTTCATCGCGGCGACCACGGCCAGCGTGGAGATGCCCGCGAACATGCCCGACGTCACCGGCGCTTCGCCCAGGAAGTGACCCAGCACGATGCCCACGACAATCGCCGCGCCCACCTTGGCGGCGAACAGCGCGCCGCCCTTCTTGATGAGGTACGGCGTGGCCTTCACGTCGATGCTCGCGCCCATGCAGACGTAGAACACTGCGAGAATCGGCAGCGCGCCAGTGAACAGCGCGTTCGTGAACGAGCCGAAGAACTTGGGCATGCCCGGCATGAACGTGGCAATCAACGAGCCGATCAGCAGGGGGACAATCATCATCCCGCCCGGTACGCGTTCGATGCCGCGCTTGATACGAATTTGAGCCATTGTTGTCTCCCGACTGATATCACTTTTGATTAATCGGTCATTATTTTGATCGATTTGAGCAGATGGAAGTCTAATCGCTGCCAGAAAAATGTGCAAATTTTGTGACTAAGGGTTTATCCTTGGTGAAATCGCTCAAAACGGGGGCATCCGGATCGCCAAAATGATCGAATCGATCATTGTTGATGAATAACACGCCGAATGCGCCGCTCACCCACCCGTTTGCCAGCGCCTCACCGATTTTCGGATCGCCGCAAGCTACACTATGCGCGCCGTGCGGCGAACCCGCTGTCAGTCTTCTGTTCACACTGATTCAGCCCTGACGGCGTTGCGCTCGCCCGCCAGAATTCGTCATTCGTCTCACTGAGCCTTCCCTCCATGAAAGTTGCTAACCGCCGCGAGGCCATTTTCAAAGCTGTCCTGTCGGGCATGACCGATGTGGCTGCGCTGTGTGCGCACTTCGGCATGTCGGAGGCCACCGTGCGGCGCGACCTGCGCGCGCTGGCCGACGAGCGCCGCATCGTGCGCACTTACGGCGGCGCCGCAGCGCCCGTGCGTATGCACGAGCCGGAAGAATCTCTGGAATTGCGTCGCGAGAGTTTTCGCGAACAGAAGGACGTCATCGCGCGTGCCGCAGTCGCGCATGTCGCCGATGGCGACACGATCTTCCTCGACGGCGGCACGACGACCGAAGCGATGGCGCGTTTTCTCGCAGGGCGCGAGCGCGTGCAGGTCGTCACCAACAATTTACTCGCCGTGGGCGCGCTGGCCGCCAACAAAGTGCCGGTGACGCTCATCGGCGGCGACGTGCGTCCGTCGAGCATGAGCGTGCTCGGGCCGCTGGCGCAGCTTGCGCTCTCGCGCGTCTCCGTCGACAAGGCGTTTCTCGGCGCGGATGGTGTTGTCGCGGGACGCGGACTGTGCGAAGCGTCGGCCGAGCAGGCGTGGCTCAAGGAATGCATCATCCGCCAGTCCGCGAGCGTCTATGTCTTAGTGACGGCGAATAAACTCGACCGCGCGAGTCAGCAGCACTGGACGCCGCTGGAGCGCGCATGGACGCTCGTCACCGACGCTCGCCCGGACGACGACGCGCTCACCGAATTCCACAAACATCCGGAAATCGCCGTCGAATCGGTGAACGGCTGACGGGATGACGCGAGGCGTCGTTCACCTCACGCGCACCGATCTGCGCCGACCGATCAGATATCGCGAGTGCGCGGAATGACGACGGCCTGGCCGTGCAGCTTGCCGCCGTCGTCGATCAACTGCCACAGCGTGGCCTCCTCGATCATGAATCGCTCACCGGTCTTAGTGATGCACACCCCCTTGTAGCCCGACTCGTAGCCCAGACGCCGAACGCGTTCGAGGAAGCGCTGACGTTCCTCTCGGTTCGGTGCTTCGGCCGACAGTCGCGACGGCAGACGGGTAATTTCCTCCCAGTCGTAACCAAAGCGGCGCTGCGCCGTCTTGTTGGCGTATATGAACACCGGATCGGCCGCGGTATTGTGCGCGAGCACGGCAAACGGTGCGTGCTCATAGAGCCATTCGGCGGCGTCTTCGGAGGCGATGTCTTGCGGGACGAGCGGGCGGCCAAGCAGTCGTGCGTGGCTATCCGCCAGAAGTTGAAAAAACGCTGGATCGGAGTAAAGCGGCATCATCGGGGGGACTTCGGCAACAAATTAGGGGAGCCCTGACGATACAACATCCGCGCCATGCTCCGAGGACAGAACCCAGGCAAAACAACGGCGTCCGAGGACGCCGTTGTTTTGCCACGGTCGCCTGTTTTACTGCATGAGCATCAGGTCGAGATTCTGAACTGCGGCCCCAGACGCGCCCTTGCCAAGGTTGTCGAGCACCGCTGCAAGCAGGATCTGGCCGTTTTCCGGATGCGCGAACACGCTCAGTTGCATGACGTTCGTGCCGTTCATCGCCTCCGGATCGAGCTGTTTCACAACGCCCGGCGCGTCCATCGGCATCACTTCGACGAATTTTTCATCGGCGTAATGAGCCGACAAAGCGTCATGCAACGCGCGGCCGTCGACGCCCGGTGCCAGCAAGCGCGTCTGAAGCGGAATCGTCAGCACGATGCCTTGGCGGTACGAGCCGTACGACGGCACGAACAGAGGACGAAACGCGAGACCCGAGCGCTGTTCGATCTCCGGTGCGTGCTTGTGCGACAACTCCAGCCCATACACACGGTGCGTCGACCGAGGCGACGCGTTCGGGCCTTCGTGCTCGTCGACCCCGGCACGTCCGCGACCGGAATACCCCGACACGGCGTTGACACTAACCGGGTAGTCGCGCGGGATCAGCCCGGCGTCGACCAACGGGCGCAGCAGACCCACCGCGCCCGTCGGATAGCAGCCGGGGTTCGACACGCGTTTGGCGCTCGCGACGCGCGCCGCATGTCCTTTCGTCATTTCGGGAAAGCCGTACACCCAGTCGGCATGCGTGCGGTGCGCGGAGCTTGCGTCGATCACCCGCACATGCGGATTGACGATGGACGCAGCGGCCTCGCGCGCGGCGGCGTCCGGCAGACAAAGAATGGCGATGTCGCAGCCGTTGATCGCCTCGGCGCGATGCTGCGGATCCTTGCGATGGGCGTCCGGCAACGTCAGCAGTTGAATATCGGTGCGTCCACGCAGTTGCTCGTGGATCTGCAATCCCGTGGTGCCCTGGTCACCATCGATAAAAACAAGCGGAGAAGGCATATCGGATACCCCATCAATGAATCGTGAACCTCGTCGAAGTGGTATCTTCTCGCCACGAGTGAAATAAAAAAAGTTGAATTTCGTGAATTTGAAATTCTATTTTCCTGAATTACACCTGACGAGATGACGGTGACGAAATGAGAGAGATCAGTCTCGACCGACTGAAGACGCTGGTGGCCGTCGCCGACAGCGGTTCGTTTGCCGACGCGGCGCAGGCGCTGCACCTCTCGCCGCCGACCGTCAGTCTGCATATCTCGGATCTGGAAGCGCGCGTGGGCGCACAACTGCTGTCGCGCAAGCGCGGGCACGTGCGGCCGACGTCTGTCGGCGAGGCACTGGTCGAGCGCGCGCGCCGGCTGCTGGCCGACGCAGAGCGCACGCTGGAGGACATCGAGCGGCACGCGCAGGGACTGGCGGGACGGGTGAGAATCGGTGCGTCGACGGGAGCCATCGCGCATTTGCTGCCGCAGGCGCTGCAAACGTTGCGTCTGGATCATCCGGATATCGACGTACAGGTCGCCATCCTCACATCGCAGGAGACGCTCGGCCGCCTGCATCGCGGCGCACTCGATCTCGGGCTGGTCGCGTTGCCGCAATCGCAGATCAAAGGGCTGACGCTGCGGCAATGGCGTCGAGATCCAGTGATGGCGTTCTTGCCTGCGCATTGGGAGATGCCCAAACGCGTGACGCCGGACTGGCTCGCCACCCAGCCGCTCATCCTGAACGACAGCACGACACGCTTGTCGCGTCAGACCGCCGAATGGTTCGCCGCCGCCGGACATCATCCAACGCCACGCATCGAACTCAACTACAACGACGCCATCAAGAGCCTCGTAGCCGCTGGGTATGGCGCAGCGCTTCTGCCGCACGAAGCCACGACGCCCCATACGGACGAGCGCATCGCCATGCGAGCGCTGCGCCCCGCGCTGTGGCGCGATCTGGGCATCGCACATCACACGGGACCGCTGGAGCGCTCAACTCAGCATGTGCTCGACGCACTGTGGGGGCTGCGGCTGCGATAGCGCTCAGTGACCGACGCACGCCGAACACCTTGCAAGCTAGCAACGACTCAGAGCGTCTTATCGTCGAACGCTCTGCGCGCCTCGCGAAAATCGTCGGCATTGTCCATTACCCAACGCCACAGCGGCACCATGCCGACAAGCAATCCGCGCCCCAGCTCGGTCAGTCGGTAATCGACGCGCGGCGGCACTTCGTCGTAGTCATGGCGAGCGATCAGGCCGTCGCGCTCCAACTGGCGCAACGTGCGGGTGAGCATGCGTTGCGTCACGCCGTCGAGCCGACGCGCGATCTCGGCGTGCCGTAATGTACCGCCCACGCCCAGCGCATGCACGACGCCCAGCGACCAGCGGTTACCGGCATGTGCCAGGATCTCGCGCTTAAGGCCGTCGTCGTCTGCGCTGAGCGCGTCGCACGCGGCTTGCGACGCTTGCAGGAGCGCTTCGAATGAGGGGATGCCGGGAGGCAGTATCACGCGTGTACCTTCTTATCAAAGGACCAGAACGTCCCTATTATTCGCAACTTCACAGGAGTTGCAAATGACCACTCGAAATCCTTCGGAGAACCGCGTGCTGGTGCTGGGCGCGGGCGAACTCGGCGAATGCGTGCTGCGAGAGATGAGCGCGATGCGAGATGCCGGTCGCGTCGCATCCGTTTCGGTGCTGCTGCGGCCTGCGGCAACCGATCCGACACAGCGCGCGGCACTGCTTGCGCGGCTGAACGATCTCCGGGTCGACATCGTCGAAGCCGATCTCGCCACCGCCTCGGAAGAAGCGCTCGCCGCCGTCTTCCATTCCTACGACCAGATCATCTGCTGCACCGGCTTCGTCGGCGGTTCCGGCACGCAGCGCAAAATCACGGCGGCCGTGCTCAAGGCCCGCGTTGCGCACTACATTCCGTGGCAGTTCGGTGTCGATTACGACGTCGTCGGACGGGGCAGCGGTCAGGACGTCTGGGACGAACAGCTCGACGTGCGCGACATGCTCAGGGCACAGAACGACGTGCGTTGGACCATTGTCTCGACGGGCATGTTCATGAGTTTTGTGGTGTTGTCCGACTTCGGTCTGATGGACGTCGAGCAATGCGTCGTGCACGCGTTGGGCGACCCCGACTTCGCGCTCACCGTCACGACGCCGGAGGACATCGGGCATCTCACCGCGCAGATCGCCGTATCGCGTCCGACGTTCGACGATCAGGTCGTGCACGTGGCGGGCGACACGTTCACCTACCGCGAACTCGCGAGCACGCTGACGACCGAACTCGGACGTCCGTTCTCGGTGGAATGCTGGGAAGTGCCGCAGTTGAAGGCCGACGCCGACGCGTATCCGCACGACACGATGCGCAAGTACCGGCTGTCGTTTGCACGCAAGGACGGTGTAGCGTGGCCGAAAGCGCAGACGTTCAACGCGAAGGCGGGAATCCCCGTCACCGGCCTTGCGACGTGGCTGCGCGCGTGGCACGCGCGCGGGCTCGATCGGGCCTGACGCAACCGACGCAACGAAAAAGGCGCCACATGCCCGGGTGTGATCCCTGCATGTGGCGCCCTCACGTGACGCACTATGCCACGCAGACTGCACGTGGCAAACGCTCAGCGCACGTAGCGCACGCAGGGATTACGCCGCACTGCGCAGCGCCGGGCGCGAACCCTTGCCCAGCACGAGGTTGGCGACCACCGCCACAACGATGTTCAGCGCCAGCGCGATCAGGCCGGTGTACATCGAATACTGGTCACCGCCCACCGTGAACGAGTGCACGGGTTTGATACCGTCGGCAAACGCCATCCAGCTTCCGCACACGATCCCGACGGCCCAGCCACACAGCAACGCACGCGCGCCGAACCAGCCGACGAACAGGCCGAAAACGAGCGCAGGGAACGTTTGCAGAATCCACACGCCGCCCAGCAACTGCAGGTCGAGTGCGAACTTCGTCGGCAGGAACAGGATGAACACCAGCGCGCCCAGTTTCACGACCAGCGACACCACCTTGGCCACCTTCGCTTCACCCTCGTTCGAAATCCCCGGGTTGACGTACGGCTTCCAGAAGTTGCGCGTGAACAGGTTCGACGCGCCGATCGACATCACGGCTGCGGGCACCAACGCACCAATGGCAATCGCGGCGAACGCAAAGCCTGCGAACCAGCTCGGGAACAGGCCGTTGAACAACGCCGGTACGACGTCGTTGTTGGTCTGCACCTTCACACCGGCCGCGTAGGCCATAAAGCCAAGCAGTGCGATCAGGCCGAGCAACACGGTGTAGGCGGGCAGGAAGACGGCGTTCTTGCGAATCGTGTTCGCGTCCTTCGCGGCGAAAATGCCCGTGAGCGTGTGCGGATACATGAACGCGGCCATCGCCGAGCCGAGCGCGAGTGTGGCAAACGGCAGGAACTGCGACGGCTTGAGCGTCAGGCCGGTCGCCCCGCCCTTGTTCGCGAATACCTCGCGCGCCGAGTCGAACACGACACCGTAGCCGCCCAGCTTCGCGGGCACGACGACCACCGCCACCAGCACCACGATGTAGATCATCAGGTCCTTGACGAAGGCGATCAGCGCCGGTGCGCGCAACCCCGCCGAGTACGTGTACAGCGCGAGAATCACGAACGCGGCGAGCAGCGGCAACTCGCCGGTCAGTCCCAGCGCCTTGATCACGACTTCCATACCGATCAGTTGCAGCGCGATGTACGGCATCGTCGCCACCACACCGGTGAGCGCAATCGCGAACTCCAGCGGACGCGACTGATAGCGACCGTAGACCACGTCGGCCGCCGTCACGTGACCGGCCTTGTGCGCGGCGTGCCACAGCTTGGGCATGATCAGGAAGACGATCGGGTAGACGAGAATCGTGTACGGCAACGCGAAGAAGCCGTAAGCACCGACGGCATAAACCAGCGCCGGCACAGCGATCACGGTGTAAGCGGTGTAGAAGTCACCGCCCACGAGGAACCACGTGATCCACGCGCCGAAGTTACGGCCACCGAGACCCCACTCATCCAGGTGCGCGCCTTTGTTGGACGGTCCCGCCATCCAGCGCGACGCCCAGAACCCCATGACGGTGACGAGGACGAAGAAAAACACGAAGACCGCCAGCGCAGTCCAGTTGATACCGGCGTCCATTTATTCTTCCCCTTTCTTCAGACCATCGCGAAACACGAGCCAGATCAGCAGCGAGGTCAGCGGCACCCAGGCAAACTGGTACCAGTAAAAGAAAGGGAATCCCCAAAGGGCCGGCAGTTCTTTGTTGTAGAAAGGCACCCACAACAACCCGATGAACGGCAGCAATAGCAATAACCGCATCTCAGCAGTCTCCTCTTGTTCTAGTTCGATAAAAGCGCACGCGAAACACGCTCGAATGCACTCTAGCCGAAGGAATGTGCTTTTGCCGATGCGCCGCAAAGCCCCATGAACAGTGGGGTCTCAGGGAGAATAGGAGACGTTGCGCGTATCGAAACATTTTGTCCCGACGCGCATGTCCGATGTCCGTTTTATTCGATGAAATTTATGTGTTTTTGCGTCGATTTCATCAGGACTTAGATTGAAATATCAGGCACGAATAATGCCCGAAACAGGAAACACAACGCACCTGCATCGTGGATAAAAATACGCAGGCGCGTTGAATTTGCCGCATTAAAAAATCTTGACTTCGGACGATTATCGTCTACGTGGTCCTACGTAGTAAGCCTGCGCAAGTGCAACCCAATACCGCACGCCGTCGCGAATAATGTCGTCGTTAAAGTCGTAGGCGGGATGATGCAAACCGACGCCGGTTTCGCCACGTGGCGCGTTGCCGATCAGCACATAAGCGCCCGGCTTTGCTTCGAGCATAAAACCGAAGTCCTCGGACGTCATGTTAGGCGGCACGTCGGCGTGCGTGGCGTGATCCCCGAACGTGTCGCGCATGACTTGCTCGCACAGCGCGGCTTCGCTCGCCGTATTGACTGTCGCCGGGTAGTACTGGAAGAACTCGGTCTCGATGGTCGCACCGTAGCCCGCTGCCAACCCGTCGCCAATGCGGCGAATATCGTCCTGCAACTGGTTCAGCACGGCTGACGATAGCGTGCGGATCGTGCCGCGCAGTTCCGCTGTATCGGGGATGACGTTGTCCGTGTCGCCCGCGTGCATCATGCACACCGAGACGACCGCCGGTGCGACGGGATCCTTGTGACGAGCGGCCAGCGTCTGGCATTGCAGCACCATCGAGCAGGCGAGCGGAATCGGATCGAGGCCCAGATGCGGCTGCGCGGCATGCGCGCCCTTCCCGCGTATCGTGATCCGGAAACGAACGCCCGCCGCCATGATCGGCCCGGTGCGCAGGCCGAACTCGCCCGCAGGCAGTGTCGGCCAGTTGTGCATGCCGAACACGGCTTGCGTCGGGAAGCGCTCGAACAGGCCATCGTCGATCATCTTCTGCGCGCCCGCGCCGCCCTCCTCGCCCGGCTGGAAGACGAAGTGCACCGAACCCGGCAATTGCGGCAACTGACGCAGCACGCGGGCCGCGCCGAGCAGCATCGTCGTGTGGCCGTCGTGGCCGCAGGCGTGCATCACGCCGTGATGACACGATGCGTGCGAGAACGTGTTCGCTTCCTGGATCGGCAGCGCATCCATGTCGGCGCGCAACACAATGCCTCGCGACGGGTCCGCACCCGGCAGGCTCGCCACCACACCAGTCCCCGCCATACCCCGGTCGACGGTGTAGCCGAGCGACTCGCGGCGCAAGGTGCGCAGGTCGGCGTCGCCCTCGGCGAGCAATACGTCCAGATCGCTCGGAGGCGTCATGTCAGAGATTCCTTGGTAGGTGTGGGGGATCCGGCGTTCGCCAGCGCGAGCAGCATGCCGACACAGGCGTCGGCCACTTCACGGCCCTTGTGGCGTAAATGCCCGTCGAAAAAGCCGTAGTGCTCGTCGTGCGAATGGAAGTGGTGCGGCGTGAGCGACATCGAGAACACCGGCACATCGGTGTCGAGCTGCACGCGCATCAGGCCATCGACCACGGCCTGCGCCACGAACTCGTGACGA
This sequence comes from Pandoraea oxalativorans, assembly GCF_000972785.3. Lineage (NCBI taxonomy): Bacteria > Pseudomonadati > Pseudomonadota > Betaproteobacteria > Burkholderiales > Burkholderiaceae > Pandoraea > Pandoraea oxalativorans. The sequence continues at coordinate 1,503,041 of NZ_CP011253.3, read as the reverse complement.
TAGATCCCACCGTTGACGACGAGTGCTGCACCGACGATGGCGTCGTACTGGCCGCTTTTGGCGAGACGTCTCGCGAACAACGGAATTTCGAACGCACCGGGCACATCGAAGTGATGGATACGGTCTGCGGGCACGCCCAGTTCGGTCATGCGCGTCTGGAAGGCGTCGCGCGCACCGTCGAGCAAGTCGGCATGCCAGCCAGCCTGCACGAACGCGATGCGATGAATATGGAGGGAAGTCGTCATAGCTAGTCTGTTGCACGAAAGCCCGCCGCCCCTTCCGAGGTGGCCACGGGCCTTCGTTACTTCTCTTGTGACTGGATTACGAAGCGTCTGCCGAGAGCTGTGCAGCCGCGGCCGTACGGCGCGTAAGCAGGGTGACGACCACCAGCGTCGCCACGTTGAACGCCAGCGCCACGATGCCGACGTTAAGGTCCTTGAGCGCGTCCGGCAGGAACGGGAAGAGGGCTGCGACCGACTTCTTCGTGAGCGACACCCACGCCACCGTCGCTTCACCGACGATGATGCTGGCGAACGCCGCCGGGCGGGTCACGAGGTTCTTGCCGATCAGGCTCGCCAGCAACACCGGGAACAACTGCGTGACGAGTGCGTAGGCCATGAGCAGCAGCGCCACAATGGTCTGACCGCCGCCCAGTGTGAACAGGACCGCCAGCGCCATGACCGCCGGGGCGAGCCACTTGGCGACGCGAGCGACATGCGCATCGCTCGACTGCGGACGCAGCGGGCGGTACACATTGTTCGCGAGCAGCGTGGCCGACGTCATCAGGATCATCGAACCCGGCACGAGTGCCGTCAGAATCCCGGCCGCACCGATCACGCCGACGAACCACGGATCGAACGTCGCGAGCGACACCTTGAACAACGCCAGATCGATGTCGCCACCGGTGAGCCCCGGCACCGCGAGCACCGCCGAGAAGCCGACGAAGAGGATGAACAGCAGCATGAGCTGATAGATCGGCAGCACGAAGGCGTTGCGGCGCAGCACCTCCTCACGCTTGGCCGTGTACGTCGCCATGAACATGTGCGGCCACATGTAGAAGCCCAGCGTCGACAGGATCACCGTGGAGACCATCCATACCGGGCTTTCACCCACGTTCTTGAGCGCCAGGAAGCCAGGCTTGGCCTTCTCGATGGCTGCAAACATGTCGCCCACGCCACCGTAGTAGTGATACGGCAGATAGAGACCCAGGAACACGGCGACAAACATGACGAGCGCGTCCTTGACGACCGACGTCCATGCCGAGCCGTGTACGCCGGACAGCGCCACATACACCGCCACCACGACCGCGCCGATCAGCACGCCCTGATTCGACGAGAGCGCCGAATACGACGACACGCTCACGATGATCCCGAGGCCCTTGAGTTGCAGCACGAGGTAAGGCACCAGCGCGGCGAAGCCGACGATGGCCACCAGCACACCGAGCACGGGACTGTTGTATTTCGACGCGAAAAAGTCCGGCTGCGAAATCAGGTTGCGCTCCTTCGCGTAGCGCCAAATCGGCGGCAGCAGGAAGTACGACAGGATGAACGGCAGACTGCCGTACCCCAGCAGGTAATACGCGCCCGCCCCGTGGCCGTACGCGTACCCGCTGCCGCCAAGGAACACGAACGTCGTGTAGATTTCGCCCGCCATCAGCAGAAAGACAATGGCCGCGCCGAAGCCGCGACCGCCGACAGCCCATTGCTCCAGACTCATGTCCTTGCCACGTCGCGCGCGGATGCCAAGGAACAGCGCCAGCACGATGGTCAGAAAGATGAAGATCAGTGCGCTATTCATGCTCAGACTCCTTCCTGGCCGCGGTCGGCCGCCTCGAATCGCGCCCGATCAGCGTAATAGATGATCGCCATCACAATCGACGTCAGCACGAGCGCCCCTGCCAGCCATGCCAGCAGAAACGGCATGCCGAGCACATACGGCGTGACGCGGTTGACGAAAAACGGACCTACCAGAACCGCCAATACTGGTAGGAGTGCTAAAAGATGTATGGACCGCATGAGCGTCTCCTGGTTTTTCCCGTTGCCTTGTCGGGCCGGTCAGGGCATCGCAGATTCAAAGTGTTCGAATGTGCGATAGCCGCCGTCCGGCACGTCGCGTATGCGGTGAAGCGTGTCTCGTACGTTCACCGCGACAGATCCGTCGTCGGGTTACGCCGTCTCCATCAGGTGCGAGATGCTCTTGACGTGCGTGTAGCACTCAAGCCCCTCGGTGCCCCCTTCCCTGCCGTAGCCGCTGTCCTTCACGCCACCGAACGGGGTCTCGGAGACTGCCGAGACTAGATGATTGATCGCGAGGTTGCCGACTTCGAGTTCGTCGCAGAGGCGGTAGGCATTCGCCGCAGAGCGGGTGAACGCATAACCTGCCAGCCCATAGGGCACGCTGTTGGCGCGACCGATAGCTTCGTCGAGGCTATCGACGGGCACGATCAGCGACAGCGGGCCGAACGGTTCTTCGAGCATTGCGCGCGCGTCAGGCGGCACGTCGGCCAGCGCGGTGAACGCAAACACATAGCCGGGTCCTTCGGCGCGAAGGCCGCCGCACAATACGCGCGCGCCGCGCGCCACGGCGTCGTCGACCAGCGAATGCAGCGCATCCAGACGTCGCCGATTCACCACCGGGCCGATATCGCTCGACGATTCGAGTGCATGCCCCGCGCGGATCGCCGCGCCGTGGCGCGCGAACGCTGCCGTGAAGGCGTCGTAGACTTTGCGATGGACGAACAAGCGCGTGGGGGCTACACACACCTGACCGGCGTTATTGAGCTTGCCCTTGACGCAGGCGAGCGCTGCCGCTTCCGGGTCGGCGTCGTCGCACACGATGACCGGTGCATGACCGCCCAGCTCCAGAATGGCGGGCTTCATATGCTTTGCGCTCAACCCGGCGAGGTGCTTGCCGACCGGCGTCGAACCTGTGAACGTGATGCCGCGCACCACGGGGCTTGCGATCAGATGCGCCGAAATCGTTGCGGGGTCACCGAACACGAGGTTGAATACACCATCGGGCAAACCTGCGTCCTGGAACGCCTCAGCCATCAGGACGGCACCGGCGGGCGTTTCTTCGGCCGCTTTGAGGATGATCGAGCACCCCGCCGCGAGCGCGCCGCCCACCTTGCGGGCGGGCGAACTCATCGGGAAGTTCCACGGCGTGAAGGCGGCGATTACGCCGAGCGGTTCACGCACCACGGTGTGACGCATGCCCGGCTCGGCGGGAATGACGCGGCCGTAAAGACGCTTGCCTTCGTTGGCGTCCCACGTCATCAGATCGCAGCCGCGCAACACTTCTGCGCGGGCCTGCGCCAGCGTCTTGCCCTGCTCCAGCGAAATAGCGAACGCAATGCTTTCGACGCGTTCCTTGAGCAACGCAATCGCACGCAGCATGATCTCGCTGCGCTGCGCAGGCGACGTGCGTCGCCAGACACGGAAACCACGCTCGGCTGCGGCCAGCGCGTCGTCGAGGTCGGTGAGCGTCGCCGTCGGCACCGTGCCGATGGTCGTGCCTTCCGAGGGATTCGTCACCGGCTGGCCGGGCGCGGCGCGCCACTGACCGCCGATCAGCATCTTGATATCGGGATAGGAATACATTTCAACGTCTCGGGTTACTTGCGGTACGAAAGAAAAGCGCTTCATGTGCTGTCGGGCTATCGCTTGCCACTGGCCATGCGCAGCGACGCCGGGTGCTGACGCAATCGCCACATCGCCACACAGCCGAGGGCGGGTCCGATGGCGAGTACCCCCATGCCGCCCTGCCAACCAAGGTGCACCACGATCACCGGCACCAGCCGGATGCTGGCGAGCGTGAGCAGGAACCCGGCGCACGTCTGTGCGGTGAGCAGCGTGCCGACCGACGTCGGGTCCGCCAGCTCCGCAACGGCCGCTGAAAACTGCGCCGAGTCTGCAATGACGGAGAAGCCCCACACGAATGCGACACCCACAACAAGTGCAAGCGGTGCCGCAGGCAGCCAGCCGATCACAGCGGCACACGTCGCGCTGAGCGCCATCGCCCCCATCGTGACGAGCGTTCTCCCCAGACGATCCGCAAGCATGCCGCCCGCCCACGCACCGGCCGCGCCGAACGCGATCACCGCAAACGTCAGCATCTCGGCCTTCTCGTGGAAATCCACCACGCCATGCAGTTGCAGCGTGTATTGCAGGAACAGGCCGAGCCACGCCCACATGGCATACAGCTCCCACATGTGGCCGAGATAGCCCAGGTTCGCCAGCCGCACCGCCGGGTCGCGCCACGCCTGCGTGACCTTCGTGAAGTCGACGCGCGCCGCCCGCTTGATGTTCGGGCCGATCTGCGCGAAACCGATGGCCGCGCCCGACGCCACAGCCAGCATGGCCGCCGCGAGATAGACCCAGCGCCAGTCGAGATCTTGCAAGCCGCCTACCAGATGCGGACTCGCAGAGCCCAGCGTGAGCGCCGCGACCAGCAAGCCGATCAGCAAACCGAGGTCGGCTTTCGCCCACGTGGCGACAAGGCGGATGCCGACCGGGTAGACACCGGCCATGCAAATGCCCGTGATCAGTCGGAGCAGAATCACCAACGGCCCTGTCGGCGGCAGCACGGCGAGCGCACCGGTCGAGAGCGCCGCCATCAGCGCCGACGCCGCGAAGATCCGGCGCAGGTCGTAGCGATCGGGCAGCGCGAGCGTGGCCGATACAACCGTGCCGATCACGAACCCGAGTTGCACCGCACCGGTGAGCATCGCCTCGTCCCCCGAGGCAATCGCCTGCGTGCGCTTGATCAGCGCGACGGCGGTTGTCGACGAAAACCAGACGCCCATCGCCGCCACTTGCGCCAGCAACACAATCGCCAGTGAAGCGAGCTTGCCGTCGGGTGCACTCTGGTCGCGCAGGGTGCGCAGGGTGGACGAAGACTTCATGGGCAGTGCGTCCTCAGGCGCAGACCGCTTGCGCGGCCATGCCGACGCGGTGGAAGCCGCGCGCGAAATAGATCAGGCCGTCGAGCGCCCCGGCCGAGCGCGCTGCCCTCACTTCACAGAAGAAGACCGTGTGCGTGCCGACTTCGGTGATCGACGAGACTTCGCAGTCAAGGACGCTCACCGCACCTTGCAGCGCCGGCGCACCGGTGTGCAGGGTGTCCCAGTCGCCGCTGGCGAAACGCGTTTCGATCGACAGATCCTTCGTCGCAAACTGCATGGCAATGTCGCGCTGGTCAGCCGACAGCACGTTCACGCACAGGCGTGCGTTCTCGCGCATCACGGCGTTGTTGCGGCTCGCCCGATTGATGCAGACGAGCAGCGTGGGCGGATCGTCGGTGACGGCACATACTGCAGACGCCGTGCATCCGGCCAGCCCGCCGGGGCCGTCGGTGGTGATGACGTTGACGGCAGCGCCCAGGCCAGCCATCGCTTCGCGGAAGATCGATTTGTCCACCGTGTTTTTGTCCATTTCCTTCACCTCGTTCAATACGTACCTGCGTACCTGCGTGCCAACGTGCATACGTGACAGTTCGCTTTCCCGGAAACGCTTACTTCCCGCCGGAGCGGTACTGCGCAGCGCTGTGCGTCTGCGGCAGACGGTCGTGGCCGAAGAGCTTCTTGCGGTACGTGCCGTCGCCGTACGAGGTCTTGTACGCGCCGCGCTCCTGCAGCAGCGGCACCACGAGATCGATCACGTCTTCGAAGCACTCCGGCACGACGGTGCGCGAGAGGTTGAAGCCGTCGATCCCTGTCGCCTCGCTCCACGCCATCATCTGGTCGGCAATGGTCTGCGCCGAGCCGATCCACGGCGTCTGGCGGCTGCCGAGCACCATCTGTTCGAGCAGCTTGCGGCGCGTCCATTGCGGACCTGCGGCGCGCGTCATGGCCGTGACGTTCGACACGATGGCCTGACTCTTGCCGGTATCGATCGGCTCGTCGATGTCGTACTTGGCGAAGTCGATGCCGAGCGACGCAGCCGCGTGCGCGAGCGCGCCTTCCGAGCTGACATAACGACGGTATTCCTCGAACTTCTCTTTTGCCTCGGCGTCGGTGCGGCCGACGATAGGCGTCGCGCCCATGAAGACCTTGACGTCGCTCGCTTCGCGGCCGTACTTCACAGCCTCCTCGCGGATCGTGTTGACGATCTCCTTCACGCCGTCCATCTTCTGACCGTTCACGAAGACGCACTCGGCGTGGGTGGCCGCGAACCGGCAACCGCGCGGCGACGAACCGGCCTGATACAGCACCGGCGTACGTTGCGGCGACGGAGCGCTCAGGTGCATCGCGTCGACCTTGTATTGCTTGCCGTGGTGATGGATCACGCGCACCTTCGATGGATCGGCGTAGACGCCACCGGCGCGGTCGGCCAGTACGGCGTCGTCGTCCCAACTGCCTTCCCACAGCTTGTAGACGAGCGACATGTACTCGTCTGCCAGGTCGTAGCGGTCGTCGTGCGCGATCTGCCCTTCGATGCCGATGGCGCGCGCGGCGCTATCGAGATAGCCCGTCACGATGTTCCAGCCGATGCGCCCACCCGTCAGGTGATCAAGTGTCGACATGCGGCGCGCAAAAAGGAACGGTTGCTCGTAGGTCAGGTTGGCCGTGACACCGAAGCCGAGGTGCTGCGTGGCGGCGGCCATGGCCGGAATCAACATGAGCGGATCGTTGACCGGCACTTGCACGGCGTTGCGCAGCGCAGCGTCGGCGTTGCCGCCATAGACGTCGTACACGCCGACCACATCCGCGAAGAACATCCCGTCGAAGAGGCCCTTCTCCAGCTTCTTCGCGTAGTCGACCCAGTATTGCAACTCGCTGTAGCGCGTGGATTGATCACGGGGATGCGTCCACAGACCTTGCTGGATATGACCCACGCAGTTCATCTCGAAGGCGTTCAGTCGAATTTCACGGGGCATGTTGACTCCTTGTCTGCAACAAATTAGGGGCGGGACCAATGCGGTTCGATCCGTTGTTGCCGTTTACTATAGTAGACGTTTGACTACGATCAAAAATGTTTCGGATGGGGGTAAACGCTTAATTTCCGGGCCGTGATAGAGGTGACTTGTATAATTTCGCAACCCCAAACCCCTGGAATCTCTGCATGACTCCCCCGATGGTGGACCCGACGCCCGCGATTTCGCATCGCATCCGTATCGAGCGCGAATCCCGCGGCTGGTCGTTAGGCGATCTGGCCGAACGCTCCGGTGTCTCGAAGGCGATGATCAGCAAGATCGAACGTGGCGCAGCCAGCCCGACGGCCGCACTGCTCGGCCGTCTCTCGGGCGCATTCGGTCTGCAACTGTCGATGCTGCTTTCGCTCGCCGAACAATCCGGAGAGCGATTGAGCCGCGAAGCCGAGCAACTGGTCTGGCAGGACCCGGAGACGGGCTATCTGCGCCGCGCCGTGTCACCGCGCAATGGCGGCATGCTGGAGTTGCTGGAAGTGACGCTGCCGCCGGGCGTGAACGTGTCGTATCCGTCGTCGGCCTTCACGTTTCAGCATCAGCAGATCTGGGTGCGCAAGGGAACGCTTACGTTCGAAGAAGGCGAGTTGACCTACGAACTCAAGGAAGGCGACTGCCTTCAGCTCGGACCGCCCGCACCGTGCACTTTCCTCAACGCAGGCAAGCAGCCTTGCGTCTACGTTGTGGCGCTGGTGCGTCGTTAATCGCGCGTCGCTTTTACCGAACAAGGAATATTCATGCGCACTATCGGCCTGATCGGCGGCATGAGCTGGCAATCCAGCGTGGAGTACTACCGCATCGTCAACGAGGCCGCGCAGGCGAAACTCGGCCCGCTGCGCTCAGCGCAGACACTGATGTTCAGCGTGGATTTCGGCCCGATCGAGCGCGCTCAGCATGAGGGACGCTGGGATGACGCCGGGGTAATGTTGCGCGAGGCGGCGAAGCGTCGCGCGCCGTCTACCTGGACGCGATGCAACGGCTCGCCGCACGCGGCGCACAAGCCATCATCCTCGGCTGCACCGAGATTTCACTGCTCGTGAAGCCGGAACACACCGACCTGCTGCTGTTCGACACGACCGAACTGCACGCGATGGCAGCGGTCGACTTCGCACTCGACGGCGTCGCCTGAAACTGCATCGAAACGGGAGAGCGCCGAATCGATGTCGACGCCCTCCCGCACCTCCCCTCATACCGTCACATGCGCGCGGCTACGTTGCGAACGAAGCCACAGGAACTGCACAATCGAGCCGAGCACAAAGATGCCCAGCCACGTGCCGAGCGCGCCGCGCACGAGCGGCGACTCCGGACCGCTCGCGAGCGGATGGCCCGCAGGCAATCGCGTCAGCGTCTCGTTGATCCCCGGCACCAGCAGCAAGAAGAAGCTGAACCCGAAAGCGAACTGGGACAGGTACGGGCGCACACGTCCCAGAAAATCGATCTTCGGGATGAGCAAACCGCCCAGCGTGGCGAGCAACGCCAGAATGCCCAGCGCATGGCCGACATTGAATCCTCCGGTGCTCGACAGCCCGAACGACGTGAGCACCGAAATCAACATCCCGATCAGATAGAGTCGGCCGGACCGACTGCCCGGACCGATCTTTCGATAGCGGACGAAGCTGGCGATACCCGCCGCGAACGTCACGACACTGATGGCGGTGTGAAACGCGCCCAACGTGGAAATAGGATGAGGCATGGAGAGAACTCCTTCGACCGACTAGTTGGTTGGTTAGATACTTCAAAAAGTGGGCGCGAATGCGCGCCCCTGCCCTTATCTACCGGCTCGTCCGAACGACGCTCAGTCGGTCGACGTCACTTCTTCAAACTCACTTCTTCGAACTCAGGCGACTGATCGCCACTTGTGCGATCGCCTGAAACGCATCGGCGTTGCCCACATTAGCCAACGCCCGCGCCGTCAACATCGCGCCGTGCACCGTGGACATGAACGCCTGCGCCTCGACCAGCGCGCTGCCATTCAATCGAAACTGCCCTTTCGCCACACCAGCCTCCAGCACCGATGCGAGCCATGCCGTCAGATCGTCGAAATAGCGACGCACCTCGTCGGCGATGTCCGCCGGGATCATCGGCAGTTCCGCCGCCAGCATGGCGCAGATGCACATAGGCATCGAGCCGTCGCGAATGCACTCCGCCCAGTAATTCGCGTAGGCGGTGAGACGCGCCGTCGGATCGGTCACGTGCTGGTCGAGCGCCGCCAGTCCGTCGCGCGCCTGGTCGCGATGCCGCTTGACCACCGTCAGCACCAAATCCGCTTTGCTCGGGAAGTGATGATGAATGCTGGCCTTGCCGATGTTCACCCGCTCGGACAAATCGGCGTAGCTGAACCCGTGATAGCCGCCCGCCGCCAGCAGTTGCTTCGTGTGCTCTGCGATTTCGGTCGCTCGGGGAGACAGCTCGACGCTCATAGTCCTTGACTCAAATAGACGAAATGTCGCGTGAAGGCAAGGAACACAAGGTGGTGTTCATCGGCCATGGTCTCACGCCGGATACCCGCGCCATGCTGATCGACGGCACGATGGACGCCGTCATCACCCAAAGCCCGCAGAGCGCCATCATGAACTGCGTGCGCATCTTCGCGAACCTGCGCGAAAAGCGCGATCTGTCCGCCGGCGTGGAAGCCAGCCGCAGTCAGGTGATCTTTCGGGAAAACTTGCCCTAGACGGGGCGAGGTTTTTGCCTTTCCATATCCGTCATCTGAGCGAGCACGAGGACGGGGTCGATGCGATCGTCTGCTGCGTAGACATGAATGCTCGCACCCGGTGTTGTAACCACTATCCACGTAGCGCGGAACGCGACTGGAGAATGGCGTTAGCGAATTCCACAAAACCCGCGCCCCCCGGGCCACGCGTGATCCATCGCGGCGGAACCGGCAATTGCGGCAGGTACTCCGTCACCGTGCTCACGCCCGCCGTGTGTTTGAAAAACGCGAACATGGGTGCGTCGTTGGTGGAGTCGCCGGAATAGGCGACTAGTTCGCAAGCGGCTTCGGCATCGATGCCATAGGTGTCGGCGAGCACTCGCAACGACATCGTCAACTTGTCGTAGCCGCCGACCCAGCCGAGCACCCACAGGTTGTTTATGGTCGCGTCTGCCCCCGCCTGCTTCAGTGCCTCGACGATACGGGCATCGATATCCGTCCCTGTGCGGCGATAAGCGAGGCTCGTTAGCCGAAACACCTGATCGTCGGCCTGTTGCGCCTGTGGCACTGCGGTTTCGACGGCCTTTGCAATGGACTTCAGTCGTTCGCGCACCTGTTCGACGTTATCGGGCGAATGCCAGAAACGCCGCTCGACCTCGTGCCCGTCCGACTTTCGCCGCAAGAACAAACCACCGTTTTCGGCAATGACACCGTCGACGGGCCACATGCGCGCCATCTGGTCGCACCACCCGGCTGGGGCCGCAGTAACTGGCACTACGCGAATGCCGCCCGCTTCCAACTGCGCCAGCGCGGTGTACGTTTCGGCAGGCAGGCGGCCTCGATAGGTCAACGTCTCGTCCATGTCCGTCAGCACGAATCGGACGGTCGAAAATTGATCTGCGGCGGCCAGGGAGAGGGGTTGCATGGTGAGCGGTTGGTCATGGAAGGCAGCAAATTATGCAGGACTCTCCGACAACCGCTTTGGCGAATTATGGAAATGCTTATCGCTGATCGTGGTTAGCGAGCCAATGGCTGCCTTTTGCGGCTGTCTCTTGCTGTGTTCGGGAAACACTGCGCCCCCGCCGTAGACGGCGCCCATGCCGACAACGGTTACGCACTTCGGACCGTCAGCGACCGCGCCAGGGGACGAGACGCTTTTCCAGCGCTCGCATGCCCAGGTCGAAGCACCATGCGATAACGCCAATGAGTACGATGCCCATGACCACCACGTCCGTGCGCAGAAAGCTCGACCCATTGAGCACCATCTGCCCGAGGCCTGCAGTGGCGGCTACCATTTCGGCGGCGACCAGCGTGGTCCACCCGAACCCGACTGCGATCCGTAAGCCCGTCAGAATCTCGGGCAGCGCCGCAGGCAGAATGACGTGGCGAACCACTTGCAGATAACGCCCTCCGAGCGAGTACGCCGCGTGGATTTGCTCGATGGTTGCGCTACGCGCGCCCGCCCGGGCCGCCATCGCTATCGGCGCAAAGCAGGCAAGATAGATGACGATGATCTTCGCGGCCTCGTCGATGCCGAACCAAATGACGACCAGCGGAAGATAAGCCAGCGGCGGGAGCGGCCGATAGAACTCAAGTACCGGATCGAGTATCCCGCGTGCAACGCGGCTGACCCCCATGAGAATCCCCGCCGGGACAGCCGTCACCGCAGCGAGGGCAAAGGCACCGAAGACGCGCAATGCGCTCCACGCAAGATGCTCCGACAACGGTCGGCCGCCTTGAATACGGCCGTGGATCGCATCGAGAAAAGCGTTCCATACGGCTTCCGGCGTCGGCAGAAACAGGGGCGGCAACCACCGCAGATGGGTCGATATCCACCATAGCGCACCCATCGACAGCACCGCGAGGAAACTGAGCCGCGCTGTTGGCCCCTCACCCGGCATGCGCCATGCGCGGGTGCGTTTCGTCTTGCCGACGTCGGGCGTTTGCGACGCCGACGCCGCCCGTGGGGCCTCGACCGCAGAAATTTCGGATGACATGGGACTCAAACCGTCAATGCATGGGAAGGCGACTCGCGCAGTCGATGGACGAGCCGCTCGCGCCATTCGATGAAGTCGGGCGACGACTTGACGGCGCGGGCATCGCGAGACTCGAGAAACTGCCGCGAAAACGGCAGTTCGTGACTCTCAGCGATCCGTCCGGGGCTGGGCGTCATGACAATGACGCGCGTCCCGAGAAAAAGCGCCTCCTCCACGCTGTGCGTGATGAAGAAAATGGTCTTGTGGGTGCGCTCCCAGATGTCCAGCACGAGTTCCTGCATCGACTCTCTCGTCATCGCATCCAGCGCCCCCATCGGCTCGTCCATCAGGAGCACACGCGGATCGTTGGCCAGCGCGCGCGCGATCCCGACCCGCTGCTGCATGCCCCCGGATAGCGAGTACACCCGCGACTCGGCGAAACGTTCGAGGCCGACCAATGCCAACGTGCGCCGAGCGGTTGCCTGCCGTTGCGCCTTCGATATCCCCTGGAATCGCAGCCCGAGTGCGACGTTGTCGAGCACATTCAGCCACGGCAACAACGCGTATCGCTGAAAAACCACGCCCCGCTCGGCACCGGGGCCCGTCACCGGCACCCCGTCCAGGCTTACGTCGCCCTCGGTCGCCGACAGGAAGCCGGCGATGCAATTGAGCAACGTCGTCTTCCCGCACCCCGAAGCCCCCAGAGCGACGACAAACTCCCCCGTGTCGATATGCAGGTTCACGTTCTCGAGCGCTATGTTGGGCGCAGTCCCGCGCGCGCCCTCATAGGCGACATGCAACCGCCGAATGTCCAGTCCACGCATTGGCTGACGCTCACGGTTTAGGGTCACGGATTACGCCCACTCAACGCGCCGCAGCGCGCTGGGCGAACTGCGGATCGACGCCCACGGAGTAGTCCGGCAGCACGGCCTGAATCGTGCCCTGCTCTTTCAGAAAGGCCGCCGTGGCGGCGAGAGACTTGGCGGCACCCGCTTGCTTGCCGCCCCCGAGCCATACGTTGGAGGCCTGTTGAGCGGCGCTCGGGAATGCGTAAAGCGCCAGACTCGCCGGGACATCCGCCACGTTCGCACCCGACTCCTTGGCCACCGCTGCGACCTGCGGCGAACCGACAGTCCACGTCTGCGGGTGGTCCCGATAGCTCGCATCGGTTGCCGCAAGCACCTTCACGAAACGATCGAGGAATTCCTTGTTGGCGTTGGCAAATTTGCGGTCTGCCACGAATCCGTCGAACGTGGCCTTGCCGGTGGCCTTCGCAACTTCGCCGGAAGTGACCAGGACTTTGCCGTTCTTTTTGGCTTTCGCCAGCACAGGGTCCCACACGTAAGTGGCATCGATATCGCCGCGCTCCCATGCGGCCGCGATCTCGGGCGGTCTCAGATTGACGATCTTGACGTCGGACGGGTTGACCCCGGCAGACTGCAATGCCACCAGCGTGTGAAAGTGTGAAGTCGAGACGAAAGTGACGCCGACCTTCTTGCCGGTCAGTTGTTTGACGGATGTCACACCGGACCCGTCCCGGGCGACCAGCGCTTCGGCGTCGTTGATATTGTCCAGAATCCAGAACAGCGACAGGTCCACCCCCTGCGACAATCCTGCGGCGATCGGACTCGAACCCGCCTCTCCGAGCTGCACCGAACCGGAAGCCAATGCGCGAATCACGTCGGCGCCGCTGCCGAGCTTGCGATAGGTCACCTTGTAGCCGGTGGCGCGTTCCACCTCACCCGTGGCCTGTGCGTAGCGCCAGGGCACGACCATGTCCTGATACGCGATGACGACTTCCTTCGCCTGTGCTTGCGCGCACGGCGTGTACGCCATTGAAAATGCCAATGCGCTGAATGCACTCAGGATGGCCAGCGGGCGGAGCAATCGGTTCATTGAATTCCCTCATTCTTGTCGTTGGATGCAGCGATCCACTATAGAGGGACGCGCGATACCCCAGTACCAATAGATTGGCACTTGCTTATCGCGCTCAACGCAAATTCGTTTCCTTTGTCCGCCCGATTAGCGTTTGACCCGCCCTTACCGGCTTGCCCGTACGTCGAATGCACCGCCCGTCAGCGTTCGATCGCGCAGCGTGACCGGTTGCTTGCCAGGAATCAGCGGGAAGACCAGTTCGGCAAACCGAATCGACTCTTCAAGATGGGGATAGCCGGAGAGCACGAACGTGTCGACCCCGACATCGCTGTATTCCCTCAGGCGCTCCGCAACTTCCTGCGGATTGCCGACCAGCGCGGTGCCCGCACCGCCGCGCACCAGCCCGACACCGGCCCACAAGTTCGGGCCGACCACCAGCCGGTCTCGTCGGCCACCGTGCAGCGAGGCCATCCGTTTCTGCCCCACCGAATCCATGCCTGCGTAATTGCGCTGCGCCGCCGCAATGTCGTCGTCGGTCAGATGACTGATCAACCGATCCGCGTCGGCCCACGCTTGCTCGCTCGTCTCACGCACGATGACGTGAAGCCGCACGCCGAACCGCAGTGTTCGCCCTCGCTTTTTCGCCCGGGCCCGCACGTCGGCGATCTTTTCCGCTACGGATTGCGGGGGCTCGCCCCACGTCAGATAGGCGTCAACATGGGTGGCGGCCAGTTCGTGCGCCGCCTCGGACGATCCCCCGAAATACAACGGCGGATAGGGCTGCGTTGCAGGTTCGAAGAAGTTCTGCGCGCCGGAAACCTTCAGATGCTGCCCCTCGAAGTCAACCTTCTCTCCCTGTAACAGGCGTCGCCAGATGCTGAGGAATTCGTCCCCCGCGACATAACGCTCGTCGTGCGCGTAGAACACGCCGTCTGCGGCCAATTCGGTCGCGTCGCCACCCGGCACAACGTTCAGCAGCAGGCGACCTGCGCCGAGGGCCTGATCGAGTGTGGCCGCCTGACGTGCCGACGCAGTGGGATTACCGAGCGACGTACGAAGGGCGACCAGCAATTTGATGCGTTGCGTGACCGGCACAAGGCTCGCCGCCGTGACCCAGGGATCAAGGCAGGAGCTGCCCGTTGGAATCAGCAGACCGTCGTATCCAAGACGCTCCGCCGTCTCCGCGATCTGCCGCATGTAGGCATTGGTCGCCGGACGACCGAAGTCGGATTTGCCAAGATAGCGTGTGTCGCCCGAAGTGGGCAGGAACCAGAAGATGTCGGGATTCATGATGTTCTGCGAAGGTGGATGTCGCTATCGTTGTCGTCGTCGATGCCAACGGGCGCTTTTCGATGTGGACTGATTTCCCCAAGTCGAATCAGGCGCGCGCGGACCACATTGCGACTGATGCCGAGCAAGCGCGACGTCTCGCTCTGGCTGTAGTTGCTGCAGCGAAACGCTTCGTATAGCAACGTGTCTTCTACGGTCTGATGCAGGTTTTCGGCCTGCGACGTGCACAGCCGACGCATGACCTGGCGTAGTGCGGTCATGTCGTCGATCGGCGCAGACGCCACGGCGGGTGCGGCCACGGTGTCCGGAATCGATGCAGACACCTCGCATGGTGCGGGTAAGGGTAAGGGCAAGCGCAGACACTCCGCGTCGATCTGACTGCGCTCGCATCTGAGCAACGAGCGATGAATGACGTTCTCCAACTCGCGCACATTGCCATGCCAGGGCGCCTGTATCAGTCGTTGCTCGGCGTCTGGCGTCAACGCCAATTGAGGGTAGCCAAGACGCCGACTGTAAGCGTCGATGAAATAGCGGGCGAGCGGCACAATGTCTCCCGGCCGCTCCCTGAGCGTGAGCACGTTCAGGCCGACGACATTCAGGCGGTAATACAAGTCCTTGCGAAAACGCTTATCCGCAACGAGTTGTTCGAGATCGACGGAGGTGGCGGCGAGAATACGCAAATCGACGGGAATCGGCTTGCGTCCGCCCAGACGTATCACTTCACGCGTCTGAAGCACACGCAGTAACTTGTTCTGTACGGGCAACGCCAGGTCGTTGATTTCGTCGAGAAAGATGGTGCCGCCATTGGCCTCTTCGAACCAGCCTTGCTGGGCGCCGAACGCGCCGGCGAACGCACCGCTCTCGTAGCCGAACAGTTCTGCGTCGACCAGCGACTCGGAAAACGCGCCGCAACTCACGACGACGAACGGACCGTCACGTCGCAGACTACGATCGTGAATGTGGCGCGCGATCAATGCCTTGCCCGTTCCCGTTTCGCCGGAGATCAGAATGCTCGCGTCACTCGGCGCGATCTGCTCGATATCGGCGAGCAATGCCTGCGAACGCGGATCGGCGAAGATCCAGTCATTAGCCCCTGCGCCTGGCGCGCTATCGACCGCCCTTGGCGCAGATGGCCAGACCGGATGGGTTCCCATGTCTGTGTCGCCTCAGGAATAGAAGGACGGTACCGGCGACTGAGCATTGACGACCCAGTTACCGATGTCCTGAAGCTTGTAATCGACCGGGTCGTGCAGCGTCTGCACCCGCAAGTTTCGCCAATATCGATCCAGCCTTAGCGCGCCGTGTGTCGCCCGTGCGCCGGTCGTCTCGAAGACGCGACTCGCCACATCGAGTCCTGCACGTGAGGCGGCGACCTTGGCGACCGCCACGGCGAGCGCCACCTGCCCTCGATCTTCGGTGCTCAGAGCATCGCCCTTGCGCCATGCGTCGTCGAACAGCGTGGCGGCGCGCGTTGCAAGCAAGCGGGTGCCTTCCAGCGCGACGTAGAACTCGCCGTAGTGTTTCAAGGTGTACGGATCGTCGCTAGCACGCGTTGCAGGCGAACGGAACCATGGCCTCGCCTCGTTGACGGTGTAATGCCGTGCCTCCGAGAGCGCTCCCTCGGCGAGCCCCAGGAACATGTGGACGAACACCAGTTGCGCCAGCAACGGACGAAGCGAAGCGCGCGGCGTTGACAATGGACCGGGATCAAGCAGCAACTCCGCTGCCTCCACGCGCACGTGCTCGAAAAGCGCGCTTCCGCTGTCGGTTTGTCTCTGCCCGAAGCAGTTCCAGTCGCTGTTGATGGTGATGCCCGCTCTCGCGGTAGGAAGCGCGGCGATCAGCAACCGTCCGCTCACTTCGTCCTTGCCCGACGCCAGCAGCATTTCCGAGTCCAGCGCCCCCGAACAAAAACTCTTCTTTCCGGAGAACTCGAACCAATCCCCGATGCGACGCACCGTGGTGCGCTCGTCAAGCGGATTGAGGGCATTTCCCCAGAACCACTGTTTGCTGGCCGTCTGTTCGATCCACGGCTCCCACTGAGCGGGTTGCGAGAACAACTGCACGGTCGCCAATTGCAGGTGATGGAAACCGTACACGTGCGCGATCGAGCTGTCGGTCTGCGCGAAGATCCGCACGGTATCCAGCGTCTCGCTCCAACCCGCTCCCCTGCCGCCGTAATCCTGAGGAATGGAGAGCGCCAGCAGGCCACTGCTGCGCAGGGCGTCTCGCTCTGCCTTAGGCGTGCCTCCCGAGGCGTCGCGTGTTGCCGCGGTTTGTGCAAATTGACTTGCGAGTGCGCCAGCTTGTGCGGCACTGTCCTGGCGATGTGCAGAGGACGATGGCCCCATCATGCGGTCTCCTCGGTGCGGCGATAACTTGCTGCGGCATGTTGCGCGGGGAGGCGGTCGCCGCGCCCGAACAGCCGATGGCGCAGGGTGCCGGTGTCATAGTGAGTGCGGTATCGGCCACGGTTCTGTAGCTCGGGGACGACGAGGTCCGCAAAGTCTTGCCAGGTTTCGGGCACGACGATACGGGTCAGGTTGAACCCGTCGATCTCCCCCTCGTCGATCCATCTTTCGAGCTCGTCGGCTACGTGAGCCGCATCCCCGACGATGGTGTGATATCGGCTGCCCAGTGCAAACTGATCGAGCAGTTTG
The DNA here is from genome assembly GCF_000972785.3 of Pandoraea oxalativorans. NCBI lineage: Bacteria > Pseudomonadati > Pseudomonadota > Betaproteobacteria > Burkholderiales > Burkholderiaceae > Pandoraea > Pandoraea oxalativorans. Next base: position 1,485,663 of record NZ_CP011253.3, on the reverse strand, counting down.
CGTCGCGTGGTCCAGCCTTGTTGCCGGGCCGTTTGGGTCGCGGACTGAATCGCGTTGCCGGTACCGTACGGAATCGGGTCGTCGAGACCGTATCTGGCAAAGTCCACGCCGGTGCTGGCGGCAAAATGCGCGAGTCCGCTCTCGGCGCTCGCATGCGTCAGATACTCAGCGTACTTTTCTTGCGCCTCGGCCTGCGTCTTGCCGACGACCACGGCGACACCGGCGAATATCTTGATGTCGCCCGGCGCGCGCCCGGCCGCGACCGCTGCCGCGCGGAGGTTGCGCGATGCCACACGCGCGGCTTCGGGCGACGCCGCACCGATGAAGACACCCTCCGCGTGCTTGCCGGCGAAACGCAGCCCTCGTGACGAGGTCCCCGCCTGAAACAGCACGGGCGTGCGTTGCGGTGAGGGTGCGCTCATATGAATCGCGTTGGTGCGATAGAAGGGGCCGTCGTGCACCACTGCGCGAACCGTGTCGGGCAACGTATGGACACGTCGGGCCCTGTCCGCCACGACAGCCCCGTCGTCCCAGCTCCCCTCCCATAGCTTGTACGTCAGCTCAAGAAAGTCCTCTGCACGGTCGTAACGGCTGTCATGCTCCGCCAGTCCATCCTGCCCAAGTCCCCGGACGCCGCTGTCCACATATCCGGTCACGATGTTCCACCCGATGCGTCCGTTGGTCAGTTGATCCAGGGTCGAGACGTCGCGAGCAAAGGTATAGGGATGGTGTGCCCCGACCATCGCGGTCAGACCGAAGCCGAGATGCTGCGTCACGGCCGCCATCGCCGACACGATCAGCCAGGGGTTGTTGACAGGCAGTTGTATTCCCTCGCGCAGGGTCAGGTCCACGCCCCCCTGGTACACGTCGTAGTAGCCGATCACGTCCGCGATGAAAATGCCGTCGAACAGGCCACGCTCCAGAATTTGCGCGATGTCCGTCCAATACCGCAACGTGCCGTATTCGCTGGAGCGATCTCGCGGATGTGTCCAGAGTCCGTGATGAATGTGCCCCACGCAATTCATGTTGAACGCATTGACGTGGATGTGTCGTTTTGTCTGTGTCATAAAGGGTCTGCGCGTCAGATCGCCCCGTGTCGCGGTGGTCGCACGCCGTTGAGGACATAGTTGCCCACGGCGTGGTATTTCCATCGGACCGGGTCATGCAACGTATGCGTGCGGGCGTTGCGCCAGAAACGGTCGTAGCCCTGGCCTGCGAGCGTAGCGCCGGTACCCGCAAGCTCGAAGAGCTTCGTTCCGGCCAACAGGCTCGCGCTGGTGCTCAGCGCCTTGGCCTGTTCCACGGCGACCGAGGCCGCTGCCACGCTTGCCTCGTTCGAGTCCCGCTGTGCCGCGTCGACGGTAAGGGCCGCACGGGCGATCAGGGCATCCGCCGCACGCAAGCGCAGATGCACGTTGCCGACCTGTTCGAGCAACAGCGGATCCTGCGAGGCGCTATCGACCCCCGAGTCGATCCACGGTCGGGCGCGCTCGCGAATGAATGGCAGCATGGCCTGTAGTGCGCCGTGACCGATGCCGGCGTCCAATGCGGCGTGGATGATCTGTGCAAAGGGGCCGATGGTTGTCGGTCGCTCGAACGACGCGGTGAACGGCACGACCCATTCCGGTTCCACACGCACGCGGTGGAACTGAACGGAGCCGCTGCCCGTGAGGCGCTGACCGAAGCCGTCCCAATCGTCGGTCACGCTCACACCGGGCGCATTTCGCGGCACGAAGACGAGATAGGCGCGTGGCTGCTCCTGTTCCTGCGCAATGGCCAGGGTGGGAATCCAATGCGCGTAGACGGCGCCAGTGCAATAAAACTTCTCCCCCTCAACGAACCAGCCACCCGGCTCGCGAACCAATTGGGTTCGCCGTTTGAAATCCCGGTGACCGATTTCGGCGAGCGCATTGCCCAGTCGTTCGCCGCGCAGCACCCGGTCGTAAAAGAACGTCTTTTGCTCGTGAGTTCCGCCTACGCGCAACACCTCAAGCGCGTAATAGTGATTCTGCGGAATGTGTCCGAAATTGCCGTCGGCCGCAGCGATCAGGCCGATAGCCTGCGTCAGCGTTCCGGTGTCCACGCCTGCGCCACCGTACTCGCGCGGCACCGTGATTCCCCACAGGCCGCTTTGACTGAACTGCTCCACCTCGCGCCATGGCAATACTCGTGCCTCGTCGCGCGCCTGGGCACCGGCGGCGATCTCACGAGCAAACTGGCGAGCGACGTCCAGTGCCTGCCGGACGTCTCGAATCACAGGAACGGACGTTCGTGACGCAGGTGCGGGTGCGGGCTGAGGTGGCCGAGGTGGCTGAGCGGCGACGAAAGTGTGTGTCAAAGTCGATGCGTTTGTCATACGGATTCCGAGGGACCTTCAGTTCCATTGATGGCGCTGCGGAAGCACGCCATTCAGGACATAGTTACCCAGCAGGTGATACTTCCAGCGCACCGGGTCGTGCAGCGTGTGCACGCGGGCGTTGCGCCAATGACGATCGAGACCGTATTGGCTGCGGCTGGCGGACGATCCTGCCAGCGCGAACAGATGTTCGCTGCTGTTGAGTGCGGCTTCCGTCGTCAGTATCTTGGCTTCCGCCACCGCGACAGACGCGCGGGCGCTCAGCGCTTCGTCGACCGGTTGACCCGCCAGTTCATCCAGATAGCGCGCCGCTTCGAGCAGCACGGCATGCGCGGCGTCCACCTCGATCTGCAACTGACCGATCTCGTGAATGATGTACGGGTCGTCGCACGCGTTGGCCACACCGGAATCGATCCACGGTCGGCTTCGTTCTCGCACGAAGTCGAGCGCATCGCGCAGTGCACCTTGCGCGATACCGGCATCGATGGCGGCTTGTATCAATTGCGAGACGGGGCCCGACAACGTGGGCACCGCTGCGAAACGCCACAAAGGCACCACATCGTCCTCGCCGACTTCGACCTGCTCGAAAATCACGCTACCGCTGGCCGTGGTGCGCTGGCCGAAAGCGTCCCAGTCATCCAGAATCGTGACGCCCGGTGCGTCGCGCCGTACCCAGACCTGAACCGCCTGCGCCCGATCGTCGACCGCGCGAAACGGAATCCAGTGCGCAAACGCCGAGCCCGTCGAGTAGAACCGCGTTCCACTGACGCGCAACGTGCCGTCCGGATCGCGCGCCACCCGGGCCGTCGCGGCGGAGACGCGGGCGGCCTTCGCTTTTCGTTCCGGGCCTGCGTTACCGATACGATGGCCGCCCAGTACATCGGCGAACCATCGCTGCCTTTGCGACTCGCTCCCCATATCTTTCAGGTTTTGCAGTACCGCAAAGTGGTTCTGCGGAATCTGCCCAAGTGAAGGATCCGCTGCGCAGATCGTCACGAAAAGCTGCGCCAACGTTTCAAAGGACGCGCCCAAGCCGCCGTAAGCCCTGGGGACCGTGATCGCCCACAGGCCGCTTGCGCTGTATTGCTCGATTTCGTCCCACGGAAGCCGACGTTCGCGGTCGCGCTGCGCGGCACCTTCACGAAACGACTCAGCCAGCGTGCTGGCAATGTTCAGGGCTTCGCGCTCGCTCGCAATGCGCGGCACGGGGCGTGGCGGCAACGGCTGGCGTGTCAGGATGCGGGTCTCTTCTGCCCTGGCGGCCGAGGTGGCAGTCGTCTGTTCGACGGACAAATTCCCCCCCTTCGCCTGCGGAATCGTCATGAAATGCCTCGCTTACAAATCTGAAAATGGTGTGACTGGCGTGGGCCGCGTCAGCGACTGCGTAGCCAGTGAACGTACCGGTCACCGATGGCCTGTACCATCGTCACGAGCACGATCAGCGCAGCAATCACGATCAGCATGACCTGCGTGTCGAACCGTTGATAGCCATAGCGAATTGCAAGGTCGCCGAGACCGCCCGCGCCGACAGCACCCGCCATCGCCGAGGCACTGATCAGGGCGACCAGCGTAATCGTGAATCCGCCGATCACGCCGGGGAGCGCTTCGGGCAGGTAGACGTGACGCACGATGTGCCACTTCTTGCACCCCATGGCCTGCGCCGCCTCGATCAGTCCGGGATCGACTTCGCGAAGACTGACTTCTACGATGCGCGCAAAAAACGGCGTGGCGCTGATCGCCAGCGGCACGATGGCAGCCCATACCCCGATGGTCGTACCGGCGACGAAACGCGTAAACGGAATCAGCGCGACCAACAGAACGATGAACGGCGTGGCGCGAAACCCGTTGATGACGCTGCCGACCAATCGGTTCACGCGTGGCCACGCAAGAAATCCCCCGGGTGCCGTGACGATCAGCAGCACTGCAAGCGGAATCCCTGCAACGAAAGCGATCGCCCCGGATACGCCGACCATCATCAGCGTATCGAGGAGCGCGTTCCAGTAGCGATCAGCGGAGATGGACAGTGTCAACGACATAACCGAGTACCTTGATATCGTGAGCAATGGCCTGCGGCCCTTGCGTCAGTGATGTCCGATCGGACGCAACTTCCGCGCCCTTGAGGGCGAGCAGCAACTGGCCTTGTGCGTGTCCCTGAATGCGATCGATGCCGCCGTGCACCAGTCGGACGTCGCCGCCAAGCACTTGGGATATCCGCGCGAGATCCGGCTCCAGGCCGTCGAGACCGCGATAGTCCAGTTGCACGACTTGCGCGTGTGGAAGTTCGGGGCGCTCGGCAGTGAGCGCGGCCGTCAGATCGTCCGGCAAATCGTGCTGCAGCGGGGCCAGCAGCGCACGCGTCGCATCGTGCCGGGGCGAACCGAATACCTGCCAGACCTCGCCCAACTCTGCGATGCGGCCCTGCTCCAGCACCAAGACCCGATCGGCGATTTCCCGAATCACGCTCATTTCATGCGTAATGAGGATCACCGTGATGCCTAGCTGTCGGTTGATGTCGCGCAGCAAACGCAGAATCGCCTGCGTCGTTTCGGGGTCGAGCGCCGATGTCGCTTCGTCGCACAGCAGAATTTCGGGGCCCGTCGCCAGCGCGCGGGCAATGCCCACGCGTTGCTTCTGCCCGCCGGACAGACGCCTCGGATACGTTTGCGCCTTGTCGGTCAATCCCACGAGTTCGAGCAGTTCCCGCACCCGCGCGTCGATCTGTGCTCTGGGCACACCGGCGACTCTCAGCGGCAACGCAATGTTCTCGAACACCGTCTTCGCCGAGAGCAGATTGAAGTGCTGGAAAATCATGCCGACGCGCCGACGCAACCCCACGAGTTCCGCCTCGCTCAAGGTTGCGATGTCGACGCCATCGACCAGCACCTGCCCGCTCGTGGGCCGCTCTATCCGATTGATCGTGCGCAGCAGACTCGACTTACCCGCGCCACTGCGCCCGATGATCCCGAAGATGCTCCCGGGAGCGATCTCGAGGCTGATGGCATTCAGCGCTTTGACCTCCCCGGCCGACGAGACGTAAGTCTTGGTGAGCGCGCGAAACGCTACCGTCCCCTTCGCGGTCTGCGACGCCTGGGTTGGCGCAGGGTCTGCGACGCCGGACACGGGCCGACCCCTTGTGATCGCTGCGGCGCTCCCCTGCCCTGCCAGCGCCTGCCGTGCTGTGACATTTACGCCCATGCGGATGCTCCTTTCGTTAGGGCACGCCTCGTCATTTCACCCACGCCAGCGTGTATAGACGCTTGTCGTCGTTGAAGGCATGGAGAACGGCCGTCTTCACAGCATCCGAGTTCTGGTAGATGCGAATGAACTTCTGCACCACCGGATCCTGAGTGCGATTTGCCTTGACCACGAATTGAATGGCGAAGCGCGAGTCTTCGATCCCCGAGTACGCCAGTCCGCTCGACGGATCGAAAGCCTTGGCGGAAACAATGAAGTGGGGATAGCCCTGCGCGATGTCGACATCGCCGGTGATACGCACAAGTTGCGGTCCTTCAACTTCGACGAAACGAAGCTTCTTGGGGTTGTCGACGATGTCGTTTAGCGAACCGAGAAAACCGACGCCGCTCTTGAGCTTGATCAGTCCGACCTTTTGCAGGAGCAACAGGCCACGGCCCTGATTGACGGGATCGTTAGCGATACCCACCGTTCCGCGTTGCGGCACATCGGTTACCGATTTGTGCTTGAGCGAATACAACCCCACGTTGGCCAGAATGCCGGTGCCCGCACTGGCAAGCTTGAAACCGTTTTTCTGGATAGCGTTGTCGAGGAACGGTTGGTGCTGGAAATAATTGATATCCAGATCTCCGGCATCGACTGCGATATTCGGCGTGGTCCAGTCCGTGAACTCGACGACGTCGACATCGATTCCCTGCTTCTTGGCTTCTTTCGCAGCGACGGCAATCGAGTCGCCATAGGCACCGGCCATAACGCCGATGCGCAACTTGTCCGCAGCATGGGCGCCGACCATCGCAAACACGGCAAACGGAACAATCAAGAATCGGGACAACTTCATAGGTGACTCCGGGAACGAATTGCGTGTGGAAAGAAATGACGTTTCGCCGATGGCATCGACCATGGCTGGCTGTAGCGCCGCTCGTCGTCGACATAGGATTCGTCGATCCTGCAAGTACCGGTGGCGATTCCTGCTGGATCTCGATGAACTACCGGATACGAGGGTCACTCGCGTTATGGTTCGCCGTCGACGTCGCGAGGGCGCTCCGCGCCCCTCACCGCCTATGTCTATGGCCTTATTAAAACCTCGCTTCCCTGCGACGCCTACCAAGCAAAACTGGTATGCATATGCGCACCGCGCATGTAGTCCAAGTCGTTGTTTGATATGTACTTTTTAATCCCCCAAGCCATTTCGGCCGGATTTGCGAAAGCGACCGCCCTGCGCGTCACGGCTCGGGCGTGCTGCAAATCGAACAATCTGCTGGTTCGCTGACCGAATATCAGCAAGTGGGCGGGTGTGTCGGGGGAACCGCACTCTCGCCCATCCGGTTGCCTCAGTCCTTTGGCGCTTGCGCTTCGATTCGCTCGCTCAGTTGCTGCAGGAGGATGAGCGTCTCGAAAACGGCTCGAACGGCAAGCCGCAACCGGTCTTCCCGCACCTTGCCGGTCTCGTCCAGCGTGCCTGCGCCCGGCGTGATGAAGATATTGGCGTCGTCTGCGATATTCGGCGTGACCCCGGCTCTCACAAGCGCGTTATTGAAAAGGTTCGTCTGCGCAATACGATCCTCGTGAGAGAAGATCGGAATGCCGAACTCGCCGTTGCGCCATGTGTCCTGATAATTGATCTCGACCCCGCCCGCGTTTTGCGAGCGTGTGAGCAAGATGCCGGGTTTAAGGCGGCCCTTCGCGCGCGCAAATTCGTCGAGCACGATTTCCCACGTCGCATCCACTGCGGCCACGATGGGCTCGGGATCGTCGCGCAACAGGCGCAGGGCAGCCAGCGTGCCAACGAGCGCCTCCTTGCCCGGATCGAACGCGATATGCGATCCCTTGCCGTGCGACGAAACGCTGCCGAAGCGCTCCGAATGCAACCCGAGCGCGCGGCGCACGTTGATCATCACGTCTTCCTTGCCGATGATCAGTCCGCCGGTCGGTCCCCCCATGACCTTGTCCGTGCTGTAAATCATCACGTGCGCGCCGATCCGGCGCGGGTCGGTGCCCAGAAACGGCGTACCCCATGCGTTGTCGGCAATATAGGGAACGCCGAAGCGCGCGGCGAGCGCGCCAAAGGCGCGATGCAGACGCGACACGCCATGCTCGTCCTTGGCGCCATAGCCGCAGCCCGGCGTGTCGTAGCCGAGGGTTGCAAACCCGGCGAGGTCCGCCGCGTGAACCGTTGCCGCGTGCTCAAGGGCATGCAACGAGGCCTCGGGATTGACGTGAACGAGCAGAGGACACACGTAAGACTTGATGCCATGCACGTCGTAGCGCGCACCGGGCAGTTTCACGAAGACGGTATCGACGTTCTCCGCCCGACGCCCTGACAGCCCCAACTCGCCGGCCGTGGCGCCCCGGTCGGCAAAAATGTCCTTGTAGATGCCGGGCACCGGGCGACCGTAGCTGCCGTGGTGCTCGATGTGCCGCTCATACGGCACGATTGTGCGGGCGCGCGGCGGATCGCCACGCCCGATCAGCGAAGGCGCGATGAGCGCGTCATGCACGACCGCCAGGCCCGCTTCGGCGCTGTTGATCGGGGCAGCATCGAAGTCGTCGCCGTAGACCGACTTCACGACGCGCCGAATCTCGTCGCCGATACGGTTGAGCGGGAAGTAGTCTGCCGAGCTCTCGACGATCGCCTCGCGCACCGCTGCACGTAGCACGCCCGGTGCGCTGGAATTACTCCCGGAAATGCCGAAGCGGCCTCGCAACTCGTCTGGAATACCCAGTGTCGAGGAGAGTCTGGCCGCGTTGTCGAGCAATTCGGGCGCGCTGGCGCGCAGTTGGCCATACCAATCGAAGCGAAAAAGACTCATGACAACTCCTGACCGGCATGGCGATGCGCCTCGTCCCGGATGATGTGCAATACGTGTCGGCGCAAGCGTCCGAACTCCGGGTCGTCGGCGAGATCCTCGATATCGCGCGGGCGTTCGAACGGCACATGCAAGTGCTCGCGAATGCGGCCCGGACGAGCGGACATGATGAGCACGCGGTCGGCAAGCAGCAACGCTTCGTCGACGTCGTGCGTCACAAAGAGAATCGTGGTCCCGGTCGCGGCCCATACCGACGTCAGCAGTTCCTGCATCGTCAGACGCGTTTGCGCGTCGAGCGCGCCGAACGGCTCGTCCATCAGGAGAATGCCGGGATTCGGCAACCACGCCCGGGCAAGGGCCGCCCGTTGGCGCATTCCGCCCGATAACTGCCACGTGGCGTGGTGCTCGAAGCCCTTGAGCCCGACGAGGGCAAGATAGCGGTATGCGTCGTCGAGATACTGCGCCTTCGGCACACCGGCCATGCGCGGACCGAAGGTGACGTTATCCAGCACGTTCAGCCAGGGAAATAGCGTGGGCTGCTGAAAAACGAAGCCCCGGTCCGGCCCGGGTTGCATCACAGGCTTTGCATCGATGCTCACCACCCCGGCATCGGGCCGGTCGAAACCGGCGATCAGATTGAGGATGGTGGACTTCCCGCAACCTGACGGTCCCAGCAGGCACACGAACTCCCCGGGCCACAGTTCCAGCGAAACGTCTCCCAGCGCCTGAAACGGCGGCTGGCCGCGAGACGCCGGTGAAAACGTGCGGCTGACGTGGCTCAGGTGAACGCGCGGCGTAACCTCATGAGTGCGATTCATGCTTCCCTCCCCGCCCACGGCACCGTCACGCGCTGCGCGATCACGATGGCGTAATCGAGCAGATACCCGATCACGCCGAGCAGCAGAATGCCGACCATGACGACATCCGTTCGCAGATAGGTGCCGGAGTTCATCACCATCCACCCCAGTCCGGAGGAGGCCGCGACGAGTTCGGCGGCAATGAGCGATGTCCAGCCGATACCGATCGACAATCGGACGGACGTGAATATCTCGGGCAACGCGTTGGGCAGAACCACATGCCGGAATATCTGATAGCGACTGGCCCCCAGCGTCTGCCCGGCGAGCATCCGGGCGCGGCTCACGCTGCCCACTGCCGCGGCGGCGCCCACCACCACACTAAGAAAGCACGAAATGAAGATCAGGAAGAACTTCGACGATTCGCCAATGCCGAACCACACCACCGTGAGCGGAATCAGGGCGATCTTCGGCAAAGGGCGCAGGAACTGGACGAACGGGTCGAGCGCTGCGCTCAGCGCGGGGGTGAGCCCCATGAGCAGCCCGAGCGGTACCCCGATGACAATCGACGCAGCGAACGCCGAGAGTGCCCGCAGCAGACTCACGCCGATGTGATGCCACAGGGATATTTGCTGATAACCGTGACTGGCGAGGTCGAGTGTGGTGCGCACCAGTTCAACGGGAGACGGCAGGAAAACGGGATCTGTCCAGCCGACGACGGCGCCGAGTTGCCAGAAGACCAGCACACTTAGCACCGCCGTGGCACCGATCGCCAAACGATAAGCGTATTTCATACGAAAGTCGGTGAAGCGTATCGGTGCGCGCTACTGGGCAGACGCACGCGCGAGGAAGCTCGAATCGATATTGTTCGAGTACGTGGCGGGAATCGTGTCCGCGCGCAACTGGCCGGCACCGGCAAGGAATTTGGCCGTATCGACCATCGCCCGATCGATCCCCTAGCCGCGCGTCGACGCGCCATTACCGAGATAAGCGGCGGACACCTGCTCCTTGACCGAGGGGTAGGTCAGCCCCGCGAGCGTACGGCGCACGGACTCGATCGGCTGCTCGATGTTCTTCGAGATGATTTGCGCAGCGGCTTCCGGATCTTTCTGATACTCGTCGACCTTCTGCTGATAGGTCTTAAGGAACGCGGTCACGATCTGCGGATACTTTTCGGCAAACGCCTTGCGCACGACGAAGTTGTTGTAGATCAGGTAGCCGTCTTTTTGCAGATCTTTCGTGAAGAAGATTTCATGTCCGCCGTTGGCCGTCAGTTGCTGGCTGGCCGGGTCCCATGCGTAGGCGCCGTCGATGTCCCCACGTTTCCACGCAGCGACGATCTCATTCGGACTGAGCGGTACGAGTTTGATCTTCGAGCGATCGAGCTTGTAGACCTTGATGGCCGCTTCCAGCGCATACTGCGCCGTCGAGTTCGGCGGATAGGCAATCGTCTTGCCTTCGATGTCCTTCAGGCTCGCAATGTTCTGGCGCACCGTGAGCCGCTCGCTCGTGGCGATCACTTCCGGAATGCCGATGACCTCGATGGGCAGGCGCTGCGTGATGCCGGCCACCGCCGGGCTGGAACCGAAGCGTGCGATATCGATGGCGTTCGCGGCGAACAGCGAGATGACGTCGGCGCCGCTGGCGAATTGCACCCAGCGCACGGGCACGCCAAATGCCTTGTCGAACGATTTGTCGGCGCGCGCAAGCACCCAGACTCGGGGCGCACCGGCCCATGCGAGACGAACTTCAGCAGGCAATTCCTGCGAATGTGCAGCGCCCGTGCCCAGCGTGGCAATCGCCGACAAGGCGACGACCAGCCAGCGCTTCAAAATGCTCGTTTTCATTTTCGGATTCCCCGTGTTGCTGAAAATACAGCGTGCGATGACGTTAGTGCATCGCGCGGGGAATCCCAACCAACCAATCCTGATATGCCCATCGCTGCGACGGAGATATCGAAATGCACTTTATCGGCGAGGCCCGCTTCCTGACGCGCGACACCGCGCCGAACCACGCCGAACCACTCAGAACCACGCCGATTTAGATCAGAACCGGTAGCTCACCTTCAGGCTGCCCGCCTGCGCCGATGCGCGGGCGGTGTTGACGAGCGCATCGTAGGCGAGCGAGACGTCCAGATGCTTCGCGAGCGTCACGCCAAAGCTCGCGCCAAGCGTCAGATAGCCGCGCGCCAGGCGCGTGCCGGGGGCCACGAAAATCGTGCCGTCCTGCGAGGCCACGGTGATGGCCCGTCCGGCATCGAGCAATTCGTGGGCATAGGCTGCGCGAAACTGCACATGCATCGGTCGCCACGCCTCGCCGAACGCCTTGTCGAACGTTACGCCCACGAACGGCTGAAGGCTGCGCGCATTGTCTGTCCCAACACGCAGATTCTGCCCGCCCGCCCCGCTTTCGTCGAAGCCGTTGGCGTGGAAGTAGGCGTAGCGCAAGCCGATACGCGGCGTGACCGCCACCCCGGCGACCGACAACGGCGCGCTCGCCTGTGCTGCTGCCGTGAACTCCTGTCCGATATGATCGCCTTGCGCCGTGCCGATGCCCGCGAACGGACGCTTCTGTGACATGAAATCCAGGCCGTAACCTACCGATGCCGCAACATCGACCGGACCGATCTCGCGACTTGCATAGGCGGCCAGCCGCAGGGTGTCGATCGTGCCTGAGTTCGCCGTGCCAGCCTCGGAGAGATCGGCGTGGGAATAACCGCCTGCCAACCCGACGGTGTTGTCCCCCATGCGCTTGTGCGCGCCTGCGAGGAAGCCGTAGCGGTTTTCCTGAAACCCAGGCTGACCGTCTGTACCCGACAAACGCCCGTGAAGTCCTGTGGCGCTCGCCCAGACCGTGGGGCCGTCAGCGGCTACATCGCCAGTCGACAGCCCCGTCCCGACGGACCGCCTCGTGGCCTGGTCGAGTACCGCTGCCGTCGTTGACTGGGCGTTCATCACCGCTGCCGTGCCCAGGGCAGTGAAAACGCTCGTGTTCTTCGGCGCAACGACCACGGCCCCCGACGGATCGGAAGCGCCCGGCTCGCCAGATGCCGGATCGTTGAGCGCGAGCGTCACGTCGTTTGCGCCGTAGCTCACGGCGGAGCGCAGATTGCCAAGATCGGCACCGGCCGACACCGCTTCGGTTACCGAGGAAAATCGCCCGCTTACACCGTTAGCCGCGCTCAGCACGGTGTACCGCGTCGACCGATAGGTGCCCGGGTCATAGGTAATCGCCAGCACGCCGTTCAATGTCGCGCTGCCCGACACCTTGAGCAACGACGCCGCCGTTGGGCTGACCTCGATCGCCAGCGTAGCGTTCGACGCTTGCGTGTAGTTTCCGGCGACGCTCAACGTACCGATGGACCCGCCCGGCGCCACGATGCCGCCATTGGTCACACTGCCGAGGATCGTGCCGTGCCCGCGCAATGTGCCCTGCGAACCGACCGAGACGTCGCCGCCCTGCACCGCGCGCTCGTGCGCGGCGTCGCCGATCTCGAGCGTGCCCCCCGCAACCGTGGTCGTGCCGGTAAAAGCGATACTTGTCCCATCGAGCACCAGCATGCCGGTGCCTTGTTTGACGAAACTCCCACTGCCCGTGAGGTCACCGGCATAGGTGGCGTCGCTCGCAGCATCGACCGTCAGCGTGCTCGTGCCAACGGCGAAGCGCGTGCCCGCATCACCTGACAAGCCCGAGACGGTGAGCGCGCCTGCGGCGGAGGCATCGAACGTAGCGCCACTGCCGACCAGCGTCACTGTGGTCGCCGACGACAACCGTCCGCCAGCGATAAGCGTGAGCGTGCCCCCATTGATTGTCGTCGCACCGGTGTAGGTGTTCGCACCCGCGAGCGTCTGCGTGCCGCCGTTCAGCGTCAGGCCCCCGGTACCGGCGATCGTGCCCGAGAAGACGCCCGTCGCCTGCGTCAGCGTCAGCGTGCGCCCCCCGAGCGAGACCGTCCCGAGTCCTGTGAGGGCCGTGAGTGAGGCGCCATTCGTTGTTGCGGAAATGTCGAGGGTGCCGTTATTCGCCACCCCGCTCGACGACGCAACACTTCCGCTGCCGGTCAGGGTCAACACCGCGCCGTTATCGATGGTCGTCGCGCCGGAGTAGGTATTCACGCCGGTGAGCGTCTGCGTGCCGCCGACCAGGTGTACGCCACCGGTGCCGTCGATGACGCCATCGAATGCCGAGGCCGCGTTGGTGAGCGAGAGCGTCTGGCCGCCGAGTCGCACGGCGCCGCCGCCGGAAAGCGCTTTGATCGATGTGCCAGCCGTCACGCCCGAAATATCGAACACGCCGCCCACGCCGCCCACACCGGTCACCGTCACCCCTGAAGATGCCGCAATGCTTGCGTTGCCTGACAGGGCTAACGTGCCGCTGTCGATCGTCGTCGCGCCGGTGTACGTATTGACCGACGTCACCGTCAGGGCATTCGAGTTGATGCCACCGAGCGTCAGTTTGCCTGCGCCCGACACAACGCCGGATACCGTCAAACCGGATGTTGCGGTCGAGAAAATCACGTTCGACGTGTCGTCACTCAGAACGATGGCATTGTTCAGCGTCAGCCCGGAATTGAGAGCGCCGATGGTGGCACTCGCGCCTGCGTCGAATAGCAGATCGCCGAGCATCAGCGAGCCGGATAGCAGTGTCAGCGCGTTGTTCAGGCCACCGAACTCGATGGCCGCGGCGCGCGTCGTGCCACCGTTATTCATCCCGCCCATGATGACGCCATTATTGACGATGGCGTCGTTCCCGCGCGTACGTACGCCGACACCGCCGGTCAAACCGGCGCCGCCCGAGATGGTTCCCAGGTTGGCGAGCGTGTTGCCTGTACCCGCGAGATTGACGCCGATGCCGCCACTGCCCCCCGTGCCGGCAGTGACAGTCGCGGTACCGGCGCTGCCTCCGACACCGCCCGTGATCGTACCGATGTTTGTGATGCTGTCGCGTCCGCCGAGTACGAGCAACCCGTCGCCGCCACCGCCCCCGCCACCGCTAAAGGCCCCGGAACCGCCGACACCGCCAGCCCCTCCGGTAATCGTCCCCGAATTGTTGATCGACGCCGATCCCGCGAAAGCCATCATCCCCGCCCCGCCGCCACCACCACCGCCGCCATTGCCTACGCCACCGACGGCGTTGCCCCCCTGGCCACCTGCACCGCCGATGATCGTCGCCGTCACGTAGATGTCGCGGCCAGCATAGTAGAGACCGGTGTTTCCGCCGTTGCCGCCGGTGGCGAAGTTGGTGCCGTCGGGGCCGGTGCTGCCGTCGAGCCCGCTCGTCGGGAGATTGATCGATATGCCGTCGGAGAAGATGACAGTTGCCGGGGACCCCGGCGACGCCGGACCACCATCGCCGGACGCGCCAGTACCGCCTGTCCCCTGTAGTCCCCAGGCGCCGGGAACCAACACCGTCACGCCGTTGGCATCCAGCGTGCTCGAACCGCCGCCCTGGCCATTGCCCACGCCGCCTGCCCCGCCTCGCACCGAGGCGCCATCGCCTCCCGGTGCGCCGCAGCCGCGAATGTCACCGGTGCTGCATGCCCCGGCAGCCCATAGCGCGGGCGTGGTCCCGGCGAGCGCCAATGCGACCGCCGCACTGCCAGCCGTCCGAACCATTCGCATACCCAAAGGACGTCTGGCCAACGACGCAGACACGTCGTGCATGCCAGGCGTTGCCGACGCTATGGTCGATGGGAACTGCGCCTTTTGGGCACGGCGCGAAGCTCGCCTGAGTTTGCGTGAGACCACAAATATCCTCTCGTATTGGGCCGTGCATGGCGACCGGCGACCGAGAAGATTCGGCCGTTCCCCCCGCAGGACGGCAGTTATTGAACACCAGTGCTCTGAGATGCCGTTCGATTTGAATTGATTGAGCGCTGGGGCGATGCAACGTATCCACCCGATGCATCGGAAACCGAATGTAATACAACGAAAGTTAATTCGCTACCCGGATTCGCCCGACGGCAAGGCGGTGCCCGCCCCGCTATGTCCGGGAATTCCCCGCGCGAGAACGTTAGCGCATCGCGCGGGGAGTCCTAATTGATCCTGACAAGGCCATCGCTGCGACGGAGAAATCGAAATGCACTTTGCCGGTAGTGGCTGGTGTGAGCGTGACTAACGACCGACGGTGGATCGGAGCGCCGTCGTCAGCGATTGAATGGCGGCTCTCGATTGTTGGTCTCTCAGATGTGTGTACAACACAACGTCTCGGTCGGGCAACGCAGGCAGTCCCAGACGCGCCGCCATGTCCACCGTGCCACGCGGCGCTACCCGTCGGCCCAGCGCTGCGACACCCAGACCGGCCGACACCGCCGCGCCGATGGTGTTCACGCCACCGCCGACGAATGCCTCCGTCCAGGCAATACCCGACGCATCGAGCGACCTGAGCGCCATCGCGCGAACGCTGCACGGCTGCGGCTGCGTCGCGATACGGATCGGCTCACCGGCCCGGTGCTCGAAATCCGGTGCCCCGAACCAGCCAAAGCGCTCCTGCAAGATCACTTTGCCGTCCAGACGACGGCTGTCGTGGCGCAGGACAATCGCGACGTCGATGTCGCCATCGTCGAACGCGGCCAGCAATTCGCGCGATGCGGCCACACGGATGTCGAGCGTCAGGCCCGCGTCGGCCCGGCCAACGTGCCGCAATAGTTGCGGCAGCTCGGCACCCACGATGTGGTGGCTAATGCCCAACAGCATCCGTCGCTGTTTGGGCGCGAATACCTCCATCGCCCCCTGATGCGCGGCGACCAGCATGCGCGCGCCGTCAAGGAACACACTGCCGTCCGAAGACAGCCGGACACGTCTTGGCGTGCGCTCCAGTAACTTGCGTCCCAGCGCCTCTTCCAGACGCTTGATCTTCACGCTGACGGCCGATTGGGTCGTGTCGAGCACTTCGGCCGCACGGGTGAAGCTTTGCAAATCCGCCGTCAGGACGAAGGCTTGCACGGCTTCGATGTCGAGGGATTTCATCGGATCAGTCATTTCGAAACGCGATCACTGAAATATAAATCATTCTATTTTTCAATGAATCGCTTTTCGCTATGGTGAGCACTCTACTTCCCTTTTTCGGGTTCCTCATGCTGACCGCCCACTATCTGCACCGCCTGCCTGCCGACTATGACCTGAACGCCATCCGCGCGCGCGGCAAGACGCGCGGCGCCTTGTGGGACGCTGCGCCCGACTTGTATTTCAAGGGCTTCCTGCTGCGCGAAGCGGGCAAGTACGGCGCGACGGAGAACAGCTATTCGTCGCTCTATCTATGGCGGTCGGATCAAGCTTTCGCCGACTTCCTGCTGGCCGATCGCTACCGCAACGTGACCGCCAGCTTTGGCCGGGCCGCCATCGAGACCCGCGTGGTCCTCGATGCGCGCAGAGGCCACGCGCAGCAGACACGGTTTGTCTTCGAGGAGGCGGTGGACATCATGCGGGACGCCGATCTGGGTCAGGCCTTCCTTCGTGAAGTGGCGCGCCATGCGACGACGGCGGTCCGGCCGGGGCTAGTCGCGTCTGTGACGGCGTTGGACACACTGAACTGGCGCGTCTCGCGATATGTGCTGGCCGAGTCCCTCGACGCACGACCCAGCGACGATGCGATCGCGTACGAAGCGGTGCACTTGTCCAGTCCCCTGCTACACACGCTTGCGGAGGGACGGTCGTCATGAACCCGCTTCGATACGCGATGGCGCATCTGCTGGGGCTGACGCTCGTCTGCGCAATGGTTTCCACGTTGGCATTGGGTCTGGCAGTGCTCGTTCGCCATTGGCCTCTGTTTGGCTGACGACCCCGGCATGGCCAAATTGACCCGGTTCCCCGGACGAATAGCGTCTGCCTCGCCCTCACGCGCTTTGCATCCCCCAGCGCCGCACCGTCCAGCGGGCGAGCGTATCGAAGACGAGGTGCTCCACGAGCAGGCCGATCAGGATGACCGTCAGCAGACCGGCGAATACGCGGTCGGTGTATAGCTCGTTGCGGTTCTGATAGATGTACCAGCCCAGTCCGCCTGCGCCCGTGTTCGCCCCGAAAACGAGTTCGGCGGCGATCAGCGTACGCCATGCAAAGGCCCAGCCCACACGCAGCCCGGAGAGTACCGACGGCAGCGCAGCGGGCGTCAGAATCCAGGCGACCTGCCGCAATCCCGACAGTCCGTAGTTTCGTCCGATCATGCGCAGTGTCGGCGAAACCGATTCGAACCCCGTATAGATGCTCAACGACAGGGGCCACAGCACGGCATGCACCAGCACGAACAGCAGGCTGCCCGTGCCGAGCCCGAACCAAAGCAGCGCCAGCGGCAGCAATGCAATCGAGGGCAGCGGGTTGAACATGCCCGTCAGCAACGAGAGCAGATCCCGCCCGACCGCGCTCGACATGGCCAGCGACGTCAGGGCGAATGCGCATAGCACACCGAGGCCGTAACCTCGCAGCAACATCCAGAGCGACGTGCCTGTGCGTGCGAACAGCTCCCCGCTTGCCGCACTCTCCCACCACGCCCGCGCGGTGGCACTGGCGCCCGGCAGCAGGAGATCGTTGTCGACCCATCGGGCCGCGATTTCCCACAACACGAGCAACACGACACCGATGATCAGCTTTCGCCAGACGCTCGTACTCACCGCCCGCCAACGCACCTGCCTGTCCCCTGCGTCGTTGCCGTCAATCGGCGACTCCGCCGCGCGTGCGCGCTCTTCGTCGGACGCACGTGGCCTCCTCGGGAAAATGCGTTCGGGACGGCGCGGCGCGCGAATTGCGACTGTCTTGGGCAAAAGCGAGCTCATGCCGTCTCTCCCGTGCTTCGTGACGGCGATTGTTCGCCGAAGAGCAGATCGTGAATACGTGCACTCGCACGCCGGAAGTCGGGAGATGCCACCTCGTCGAGCCCGAACGTTCCGGCGTCGAGTTCGGCACGCAGACGGCCCGGCTGACCGTCGAGCAGCACGATCCGGGTGCCGACGACAAGCGCTTCTTCTATCGAATGCGTCACGAACAGGAGCGTGACACGCGTGTCTTCCCACAAGCGCAGTAGCTCTTCCTGCATGCGTGTACGGGTTAGCGCGTCGAGGGCGGCGAAAGGTTCGTCCATGAGCAACACGCGTGGTCGCACCGCCAATGCGCGAGCAATCGCGACGCGCTGCTTCATCCCGCCTGAGAGCGTGTGCGGAAATGCGTCGGCAAATCGGGAGAGTCCGACTTTGTCCAAAGTATCGAGGGCAAGCTCGCGCGCTTCGCGACGCGAAAGCCCTTTGCCGACGCGCAACGGAAACATCACGTTCTGCGCCACCGTCTTCCACGGCGCGAGTTGGTCGAACTCCTGAAAGACCACCATCCGGTCGATGCCCGGCTTGGCGACGGATCGCCCGTCCAGCACGATCTCACCGCGCGTCGGCCTGACGAAACCGCCGATGGCCTTGAGCAACGTCGATTTGCCACAGCCCGACGGCCCGAGAAGCACGAGGCGGTCGGCGTCATAGACATCGAACGATATGTCGTTCACACCCGCGACGTGGCGGCCACGCGTACGAAACTCGATATCGAGCGCGCGCACTTCAAGAACACGCTCGCCAGGGATGTCGTCGGGGATCGGGGCAACGTTGGCGTCTCCGGGTGCCGGGAACGACGCAAGGCCCGTGTCGCCGTCCGCTGGCCGCAGGGGTTGCAGCGCGCTGGTCGCCCCCATCTCAACTCCCTTGCCCCAATGCGGGCTCGTCGAAGAAATAGTCCTTCCAGGACGTGGGCTTATGACGCACGGCCCCCACGCGCTGCATGAACTGCGCGAGTCCGAGCGTGTTCTGCGGCGTAATCGAGAAATTGACCTTCGGATCAGTGATGACGCTCACCAACAGCTTCTTGTCGGTTTTCGACTGATTCACGCGCAAATAGGTATCGGCTGCGGCTTCCGGCTGCCGCTTGACGAAGTCCGCCGCTCGGGCAAGCGCGAGCACGAAGGCCCGGTACGTCTTCGGGTTATCGTTGCGAAACTTCTCCGTGGCGTAGAGTACGGTGGCTGAACTGGGGCCGCCGAGGACTTCGTAGGAATCGAGCACGATATGTGCGCGCGGATTGGCAGCCAGTTCCTGTTCCTGGAACGGCGGCGTGCCGAAGTGCCCCGTAATCTCCGTGCCACCGGCAATGATCGCCGCTGCCGCATCGGGGTGCGACATGGTCTGTGTCCATTTGTCGAGTCGGTCGAAGGCGCTGTCGCCCCACAGTTTGGCCGACGCGTACTGAAGCACGCGGGATTGCACGGACACGCCTACGGCAGGCAGTGCGATGCGGTCCTTCTCCGTAAAGTCGGCGATGGTCCGGATCTTCGGATCGTTGCTCACCAGGTAATACGGCAAGCTGCCCAGCGACGCCACGCCACGCACGTTCTGACGTCCATAGGTCCGATCCCACACGGTAATCAACGGCCCCACCCCCGCACCGGCAACGTCGATCGCGCCGGAAAGCAAGGCGTCGTTGATGGCCGCGCCGCCGGACAACCTCGCCCAGTCGACCTTGACGTCGACGCCCAGCTTGCGGCCTTCCTGCTCGATGAGTTGCTGATCGCGTACGACATTGAGCAACAGATATACGATGCCGAACTGTTCGGCGATCCGGATGCGTCCTTCGGCGTGCGCTGCTGGCACCGCCAGGATGCAGGACAGTCCCATCAACAAAACGCGTGTCAGACGCGTGGAACGGCGAAGCAATGGAGCCAGAGCAAAGCGCATGAGCGACGTCGACCTAAGAGGAGCAGGAGAAACGCCCAACATAGCGGCGGCGCCCTCCGGAGGTCAACGAAGCGAATCACACAAGGTTATGGCGTTGCGGCATAAGCCCGCCCGCTAGCCGGGCAGGCACGGCGCTTTTCACACAGCGTGGAATCGGGCAATGGGCCAATGACGCCGCACCGCGAGCGAGTCACTCGGGCGGTGCTAGCGTGCGCGAGTTCGCGAAGATTCGGCATGATCATCACCACTGGCACCCGGACTGACTCAGCGCGTCCACCGCGAGCATGGGGATCGCGAGAAGTCCCATCTGGGAATACCGATTCCGACAGTCGCCACGAGCAGCCTTCGACATCTCCCGATCGAGCACCGCCGTAGCGCTCTCTCGGCGGTTGCCCGCCTCCCCGGCGAATGGCTGGGGCGCTTTGCCATGGCCTGCTGGCCGGTGAGCTTCGACGCCTCTGATATCCCTGCGCCAGTCGATGGCTTCGTTTGACGATTTGGTCGCTTCCGGGGCGTTGGCAGCAGGCGCTACTGGCCCACTTGGATTACGAACTGGCCCCGAAATCGGCTCACTACCCAAGCGCTTTTGAACGGGACCAGGTACCGTCGCGTTACGCGAACTTGATGATCGGGTAGCTCGCGAAGCAGGGGCAGCATCGCTTGGCGGCACAGTGACCGGTCTTCGCGTTTCAGCCGGTATAAGAGTCACGGTAAGCGTGCGGCGCTCAGGCCGGGGGAAGTCCACTTTCGGCCGCGAAAAATCCATTAGTGCCAGTACCCCCAACACATGCAGCGCCGCCGTGATCGCGAACGCCAACGCCAACGCCAACGCGAGCATCGATGCACGGCCGATGTGCCGTACTCGCCCGGTAAAAATGGAGCCGTCCGTGAACCCACGCCCGAACTGGATTGGAATCGCAGGATTACTCCGACCTGGCTTCTGTTTCGCGGTGGTACTCAAGGAGATCGCCTGGTTGGCAATCAAGGTACTCGCAAATCGCCTCCAGTGTTGCGAGACGAAACCCCTTGACCTTGCCTTGTTTCAACAGCGAGAGGTTCTGTTCGGTAATACCGATCGCCGCAGCAAGATCCTTCGACTTGACCTTGCGCATCGCGAGCAGCACATCCAGCTTGATTGTGATGGACATAGCGGCGTCTCAAACGAACTGCCGATTTTCGGAGTCCAGTTCACTGGCTTGCCGCAAAATGTGCGCGATCACCGCGATACAAGCGGCAAGGAACGCTCGAATGGTAACACGATAAATTATCGTAAAACGATAATAAATGAATGTTTTTCAGGCATTCCAAGACCCAATCCCCAACCGTCCGATGGGACAGGAGTGCCGCGACTGTCGAAGAATGTGCCGCTGCGTTACATCGGGTCGTGTGCGTCGTCGCAGAGTCGTCGCAAGATCGCGAGGAATTCGATCGTGTCCGGCAGTCATGGCTGCCGACCATCGTCGACCAAACCGACCTTGTTTTCACGATCCGTGAACGTGGCAGCATGGCGTTCCGTATGAAAGACAGTCGGATCATCGCCAAGGGATAAGAAGGCGACACGTGGCCCGATGGTTGCGCGGGCCCGCCGGATGCGTGAAGCTTCACAAGCATCTGCGCTTGCGCACCACGGTCGATTCGGCTGCGACGGTGTAGCATTACGCGACTCGTCATCCTGATTGCGCGGGCAGCGCGAAAGTGTCATCCCCGTTCGCCCTGCCCGCGCTCGATCCATCGAACATCCCATGTCGTCATCTTCTGACCCGACCGGCGAAATGTCCCCTGGACAGCGGCTGCTGGAGACCGCTCGCCGGCTCTTTTGCCGCGAAGGGATTCACGCCACGGGCGTCGCACGCATTCTCACCGAGGCCGGCGTAGCGCGTCGCACGCTCTATGAAAACTACGGCTCGAAAGACAACCTGCTCAAGGCGGCCTTCGAGCACGAAGCGCAGATGTGGTTTCAATGGCTCGACGATCTCCCCCGCCGGGCGTCCGATCCCGAGCAGCAGTTGCTCATTTTGTTCGACGTGTTGCAGGAATGGTTTTCCAGCGACCGCTTCTTCGGTTGTCTCTTCACCAATGCCGTTGCCGAGCACGAAAAAGAGTCGAGCTGGGTGAGAGACCTGGCGCTGGCCCATTTCAGCGAGGTGCAACGACGTATCGTCGTTCTCGCCGGCGCGGCCGGACTGGTCGATCCGCAAGCGTTCGCCCGGCAATTCTGTCTGCTTGTCGACGGCGCCATCGCCATCGCCATGGTCACGCGCAAATCCGACAGCGCCGATACCGCCAGGACTATCGCGCATTGCCTGCTCGAACACGCCGCACGCGCGTGATGCCTGCACGAAAACGTGCTCGATGCGAGACCCCGGACGTCGGCGCGTCCGGCGGCTAGCACAGTGTTTCTCATAAGCTAAGGCCAAATAATTGTTTTGCGCCCCGTTGGGTTTCCCGGATGATGACACCTCGTTGAGAACGATCGGTCTACCTCACCCGGAGAAGCTTTTTCATGCGCGACATTTTCAAGCGGCTGATGTCGGCCGCGCATTCCGACACGCCAGCCACCTCGAGCCCGGGCAAGCTCTCGCGTCGCGAATTTCTCTGCGGCTGCGGATGCAGCGCCCTCGCGCTGAGCGCGACCGGCAGCGCCTTGTTGGCGGCCGCGAGCCGCGTCGAAGCCGCCACTGGCGGCCCGCTGATTCGCGTCGGTCATCTGCCGGCCGGATGCGTATCGCATTTGCTGCTGGGCAAGCTGCGGGGCGACTTCGCCACTGCCGGCCTGCGGGTGGAGTTGACGCAGTTCAACGGGCCGAGCGAGTCATTGCAGGCGCTGGTGGCCGATCGCATCGAACTCATGCACGCCCCCTGGACGATGACGGCGGCCGCCTATGCCAAGGGCACGAAGGATCTGCGCATCATCGGCGGCTCGGGTAAGGGCGGTATCGAACTGGTCGCACGCAAAGGCTCCGTGACCACGGTCGACGAATTCATCGCCGCTGCCGGCAAGGGATTGCGCGTGGGCACGCTGCGTCTCGACACGCTGGAACTGGTCGGCTACGGCACGATGGCCAGTCACGGCAAGTCCTACAAGGACTACGACATGACCTTCTTCCCGAGCATGGTCGGCATGGGCGAAGCGATTGCGAACGGCAAGCTCGACGTCGTCACGCTCGCACAGCCCTACGCCGAGAATGTGGTGCGCAGCAACGGCGCACGCTATCTGTCCGACTCGAACGCCGTCTGGGGGCCGGAAGCGGCAGACTGCGTCATCACGACGAAACAGCGCACCAGCGATCAGCAAGGCGATGCGTTGCGCCGCTATCTGAAAGTGCTGCAAGCCTCGGCTACGAACCTCACGCAGCACTACGCCGCTGCGGTGGATCAATTGCAGCCGGTCTACGGGGTATCGCGCGAGGTGCTTGAGGTTGCGCTGGCACGTCAGGTGCCCAATCCGGTGATCTCCGCGGCAGGCGTGGCAGGGCTCACGCGCGGCGCTGAGTACCTGAAACAACTGGGCTACTTCACCGGCAACCCCATTGGTCAGTTGCTCGACCTGCGCCATCAACCGGCCGCCCTCGCATGAGCAGTGCTCCTCCCCTCGCGTCCGACGCACCGCACGTGTCCGACGTCACGCAAGCACAGCATCGAATCGTCGATGCGCGCCGCTGGCTTTTGCGGTTACGTCATCTTCAGCCGCTGCTCTGGTTTGCACTGGCGTGGACGGTGCTGGGTGGTGTCTGGGAACTTTCGGTCGCGTTGGGGTGGCTCGACGGTCGCATTCTGCCGCCGCCCAGCGTCACATTGCCGTATGCCTTCTCGGGCGAGGCGAGCGTCGGCTTCGGCCAGCAACGCGCGGGCCTGCTCGCGTCCACCCTGCTCACGCTCTCGCGCGTCACCACCGGTCTGACGCTGGGCGTCGCCGCCGCGCTGCTGCTTGCCGTGCTGATCGTCGAGCAACGCTGGCTGCGACGTCTGGTGTTGCCGCTGGTGCAATCGCTCGCCCCGATCGCGCCCGTGGCGTGGGTGCCGTTCACGATTGCGGTGATCGGTATCGGTGGCCCCGCTGCGGTCTTCGTGGTGTTCCTCGCGGTTACGACGAGCATGACGTTATCGCTCGTGGCCGCGCTCGACGGCATGGATCCGCAGTACCTGAAAATTGCGCGCAATTTGCGCACGTCGCCGTGGCAGCTGTGGCTGCGCGTGCGACTGCCTGCGATTGCGCCGAGCGCGCTGACCAGCCTGCGCATGGCCTTCTTCGGTGCATGGATGGCAGTGCTCGCCGGTGAGATGGCCGGCATCAATTCCGGTCTTGGTTATCTCATCATCATGGCGCAGCAGATGTACAACATGCCGTTGGTCATGGTGGGTGTTATTACCATCGGCGCTGTCGGCTTCACGGTGGACCGCGTGCTACTACTGGGGCAACGTCTCGTGGCATGGCAATCATGAGCGGGGCGGCACTGGAATTCAGGGATGCCGGCATGCGCTGCGACGCCGGCACACGCGTCGACATCGGTAGCCTGCAAATCCCCGCTGGCCGCTTCACCGTGCTGCTCGGACGCAGCGGTTGTGGCAAGACCACGCTGCTGAACCTCGCTGCCGGTCTGCAAACGCCCACGCACGGATCGGTGTTTTACGACGGCCAGCCGCTGACGACCGAAGCGCCGCACAGCGCCCTCATTTTCCAGCACAACAATCTGTTCCCGTGGATGAGCGCCGCCGAGAACGTTGCGTTTGCGCTGCGCAATCAGGGACTTGCGCATAGCGCTGCAGGAACGCGCGCGCGGCAGCTCCTGGAAGAGGTCGGGCTCACCGAGTTCGCCGACAGGCGCCCGGCGGTGCTGTCCGGCGGGATGCGCCAGCGTATCGCGCTGGCTCGCGCACTCGCGATGAAGCCGCGCCTGCTGCTGCTCGACGAGCCGTTCGGCGCGCTCGACGCCCAGACCCGGCGGCTGATGCAACGGCAACTGCAACGCACATGGCAGGCCAGCGGGGCCACCGTCCTGATGGTGACGCACGATCTCCAGGAAGCCCTTCTGCTGGCCGATCGCATTGTGCTGATGGCGAGCAGCCCTCACGGCCATGTCGCGCAGTTACTGGAGATCCGTCTGCCGCGGCCACGTCAGGCGAGCGACGACGATTTCCTTCGGCTGCAACAACGGCTGGACGACTTCCTGACGGCGGAAACACGTCTGGCGGAGCATCTGCAAGCCGATTGAGGCTGTCTTTCCCTTCTCTGGGCGCAACGTCATGCACGTTCGCCCCATTCTTCATGCGAGCCCTCAAGATGAGCGATACCTCCATTCAACTCACCATCAACGGACTGCCTCGCGGCGGCGGTCGCGCGGTACAGGAACGTATCCGTGCCGATGGAGACGGCGACGTCGCGTGCCCACGTTACGAGACGTCCGTGCATTGGGTCAGCGGCTATCAGACCCGCACACAGGTCAGATCCGGCGCCGTATTGCAGGGGGACGAACCCAGCACCTACGGCGGCGCAGACCTCGGCGCGACACCGCAGGAACTGCTGTTATCCGCCGTGGGCAACTGCCTGGCCGCGACCTACATCGGCGGGCTGACGGCGGCCGGCATCGAGGTGCGCAGCCTGCGACTCGACGTATCCGGTCGTGTCAACTTCCGCGCCGCCTTCGGTGTGTTGCCGGGCGCTCCGGGCTTCGAGAGCATTCACGTTAAGGTAGCACTGGACGCCGACGCCCCGCAAGCCCAGCTCGATGCGCTTCTGGCGCGACTGCTGCCGACAGCGCCGATCCCGGACACCATCTCGCGCCCGGTGCCGCTCGATGTGCAGATTCAACACGTCGACCAACGCCAGAACCCATGAGACATACTGTGTACCCTGTCGTCGTCGTGGGCGGCGGCCCGGCGGGTCTTTCCGCGGCCTACGAGCTGGTGAGGGCGGGCGTCTCGCCGCTGGTGCTGGAGCGCACCGAATCGGTCGGCGACGTGTGGCGCAATCACTACGAGGGGTTGCGCCTGAACACCGGGCGCTGGTTCTCCGGCTTGCCCGGGGTCACCTTTCCGCGGTCTGCCGGACGCTGGCCCACCGCCCACGCACTGGCCGAACAGCTCGCCTCCATGCCTGAGCGCGGAGGATTCACGGTTCGCAACGGTGTCGAAGCGAGTGCTATCGAGCCGTCGGCGGAGCACGGGGTCTGGCGAATCACGCTGAACGACGGGAGCGTGATCCTGGCGTTGTCGGTCGTGATGGCGACGGGATGCGCACGCGTACCATTTCTGCCCGACTGGGAAGGGCGCGAGCGCTTTGCCGGCCGAATTCTGCACGCCGCGCAGTTCCGAAGTGCCCGCGACTACGCCGGGCAACACGTGCTGGTCGTGGGGAGTGGCAATTCGTCGTGCGAAATCGCCAGCCGGTTGGTACCTCACGCGGCGTCGGTCGTGTTGTCGGTACGCCGTACGCCACACCTTCTCCCCAAGAGCCTGCGCGGTTTGCCGTTCGCAGCCTTGGGCGCCGTTCTGCGACGGCTCGCGCCCTCAAGACGCGACCGCTTCCTCACGTGGCTATCGCATCGCTGGGTGGGCGACCTTCTCCCCTATGGTCTGCCGCGACCGACCCATGGGGTGTCGCAACTCGGCACGGTGACGCCGACGCTGTACATGCCGTTCGTCGACGAACTGAAAGCGGGAAATATTCGTGTGGTGGGGCCGATCGAAGGCATTTCGGAAATGCACGTGACCGTTCGCGCGAGCCTGGCCGAAGATGCCGGAGCCATGACACTGCCAGTACAGACGATCGTCGCCGGCACGGGGTACAGGACCGGACTGGAGCAACTCCTCACGCTTCCCGGATTGTTCGACGGTGATGGCAAGCCGCATATCGATGCCCATGGCGTGTGCGCAATCCCCGGCCTGTTCTTCATCGGGTTCGTCAACCCGTTGAGCGGTCAATTGCGGGAGATCGGACGTGAGGCCCCACGATTGGCCAAGGCGGTCGCGAGATATCTCGCACCGCTCGGCCAACCGAGTATGGCCACGCAACGATAGTCGCGGTTCGTCAATGACGACAACAGGAACGGCGGCGCCGAATATACATGGCGCTAAGCCGAAACGGCCCAATGAATGGGCTCGTGCACATGACAGAATTAGCAGCCAGCCAAGGTGCTGCTCTCGTTGTCGTGATCAAACGGTGGTGCGAAGGCACTCCCGCGCGTGGTTTCGGTGAGTGTGAATGGCGTGTAGTAGTCGTGAAGCCGATCAAACTGGTAGCCGGAGGTCAAAGATCCGAATGCCCTGGACTCCAACCCTACGTAGTAGGGATGATCGCTTTGCTCGGGAAGCCGGTTGACTACCCGAACCGGTCACTCGATTTTCTGCGATCGCACGCCGCAGCGTGGCCGTAACCGCTTCTAATACCATGATCAGGCTGAGCTGCAAATGGAGGCTGCCCCCATTGCCACTGATGTCCAACCGGCGGCTTCTCATGCAGACATTGGCCCGCCGGCCACATTTACACTAGATGACGTCGATCCCGTCCACACTTCCTAGACCAATGACCAGTGCGTCGAGCAGGAGACGCACCGCAGGCACCATGCCGCGCCGCGTCGGAAAGATGGCGTGGACGAGCGCGGGAGTCGTAGACAAGTCGGGAAGCAAACGAATCAGACGTCCCGCACGAATATCGGCAGTCACGAACTCTTTGGGCAGCAACGCAACGCCGACGCCCGACAAGACTGCGACACGCAGACTGGCCAAGTCGTCCATCGCGAGTCGGGGGGTATGCGTGATCGACGCCGTTTGTCCGTTGGCGTCCGTCAAATGCCACACATGACGCTCGCTTTTGTCCGCCATCGAGACCGTTGGCCAGTCGATTAGTGAGGCGAGTGATGCGGGCGCCTCGTGCTTTAACGCCAGTGCAGGGCTGGCGACGAGAATCAGCGTTGATCGTCCCAACTGACGCACCGCGAGATCGGTGTTCTCCAGCGGCGGCAAGCGCACGCGGATCGCAAAGTCCAATCCTTCCTCGATCACATCGACACGCCGGTTAGTTGCATCGACCAACACCTGAACCTGCGAATTTTCCTGAACGTATCGCGAGACGATATCCGCGATTCCAAGACTCAGCAAACCCAGCGGACAGCTGATGCGCACCGTTCCTTGCGGTTCGCTGCGAGTTCGATCGATTAGCTCCTTCGCTGCGCGGGATTCTGCGACCAGCGCGAGGCAATGCTGATGAAACTGCCGACCGGTTTCCGTCAACGACAAACGTCGACTGGTCCGGTTAAGCAGACGCACACCCAGCTCTTCTTCCAGCGCACGTACGCGTCGACTCAGCTTGGACGTCTGAAGGCCAAGGCTGCGCGCAGCCGCCGTAAAACTGCCGCGCTCGACGACTTCGGCAAAAAGTCGAAGGTCGTTCAGATCTGAGATTGCATCCATAAGTCCGGGAGCGCGGTACGCGCCGAATCTTTCCATATATAGCAATGATACTTTGCATTCTTGGACATATGCAGGTGATTGTTGCCAAATTAGCATGACGCCTACTCACTGATGTGTTCGCTGAAATCGGCGTGCCGACAGGGGCTTCAGGGCAACCGAATTAAGGAGCTGGACATGCTGACGCACAGACGCTGGGACTCGCTAGACGCTGCCGATCACGGCTGGCTTCGTGCGAAGTATCACTTTCGTGTCACGCCATCGGGCAATCCCATGCATCGGGCGCTCGGCCCGCTGATGGTCTGGAACGATGACGAGATTGCAGTCGACGGTGGTTTTCCTTTCCACGGACATCGCAATGTTGAGATCGTCACATACGTGCGTCAGGGTGTGCTCGGGCACCGAGACACGCTTGGCTCGGAGGGCACGATTCATTCGGGCGACGTGCAGGTAATGAGTGCGGGCACCGGCATCCGTCATTCGGAGTTCAACAGGGGCGACGTGCCACTGAAGGTCTATCAGATCTGGCTGCAACCACGCGAAGCCGATGGACAACCTCGCTGGGCGACCAAACCGTTTCCCGCGCATCCGGAGGCTGGGCATTTCACAGTATTGGCCAGCGGTTACGCAGATGACGACGGCGCGCTGCCGATCCGGGCGGATGCACGTCTGCTGGGCGTGAAGTTGCACGCTGGCGACACGATCCACCACAAGCTTGACCCCTCGGGCGACGCCTATCTCGTAGTCGCGGCCGGAAGCATCGGCATCAACGGTGAACTAATGGGGTCGCTGGACGGCGTGGCGATCACTAACGTCCAAAGCATCGAAATCTTTGCCTTTGAAGACGCCGAATTGGTCATGGTGGAGGCTGGCTAAGACTCGTATTGCCTCCTATTCCACTGCTTTCATTTTTCGCTTTCGATTTATCTGTTTGGAGATTGTTATGGAACGCTACAAATTTCTTCCGTTGCTCGGCCGCATTCTGCTGGGTGCTCCCTTTCTGATGAGCGGTTTGAGCAAGCTCGGCGCTTACACGGCGACGGTCGGTTACATCACGGCAGTCGGCCTGCCCGCACCGTCGCTCGCTTACCTCGTCTCGGTGATCGTGGAAGTCGGTGGCGGTTTGCTGCTGTTGTCCGGTTATCGCGTTCGCCCGATGGCACTGATCCTCGCCCTCTTCTCGCTAGCGACTGCCGTATTCTTTCACCGCAACTTGGCCGACCAGAATCAGATGATTCACTTTCTCAAGAACGCAATGATGGCTGGCGGGCTGCTTCAAATTGCATACTTCGGTGCGGGTGCGTTTAGTCTGGACTCGCTGCGCAAAGCCGCGAGTCTGCGCGCATCGATGTCGAGCACATCATGATCAACATTGGCTCGGGTGAAAAATTCGAACAAATCCCGAGCCGATGTCGCCTTGGTCGCCATGGCAAGCGGCGTGGCCGTCATGGCCAGGATCATGATGCCGTAGCCAGTAGCATCCGGCGATGTATTTCTGCGTGCTCGCGCACGCGCTACCCCCACCGCCCCGCTCACAGGCGCTGATGCAGTTGATCGCACAGGAAGTTGGCGAGGACGCCTTCGGCCCCGCCCTGCTCAAGCAGTTCGAGATGGTGTTCGTTACCCCGCCTGACGCGAGCGGGTTCGAAGCGCTGAGCCATTCGGTCGGTCTCAGCGGCCATTAGCAGGCATCAGCGCGCGTTTTGCAGATGATCGGCCAGACGCCGCAGCATCGCGTCGCAGTCGTTCAGTTGCGCAACGCTGACGAACTCGTCGGGCTTGTGCCCCTGATCCATACTGCCCGGCCCGCACACGACGGTCGGGATGCCCACCTCGTCGAACAGCCCGCCTTCGGTGCCGAAGGCGACAGTGCCGAACGCGTCGGATCCGCTGAGCCACGCCAACAAGCGGGCGGCGTCGCTCTCAGGCGGTGTCGCGAGCCCAGGATAGGCGGATAGCGGCACGAGACGAATCTCGGTGTCCGCTTTGACCGCGCGCATCTTCGGCAACAGATCCGCGTCGGCGTAACGCTGAAGTTCGTCGGCCACCTGCGTGGCGTCGAAGCCCGGCAACGCCCGTACCTCGAAGTCGAACTCGCATTCTGCGGGCACGATATTCAATGCACGTCCGCCTTTGATGACGCCCGTCTGCACGGTCGAGTACGGCGGATCGAAGCGGGCATCGTGATATTCCGGATCGGCCAGTTGATCGCCGATCACTTCCAGACGATGGATCAGCCGCGCCGCGTACTGGATGGCGTTGACGCCATACGGTGCATACGCGGAATGACACGGCGCGCCCTTCACGCAGCATCGCATCGCCAGCTTGCCCTTATGGCCAAGCACCGGCTTGAGTTCGGTCGGCTCGCCGATCAGGCAAAGGACCGGCTTGTGCGCCCGCTTCGCCAGCTCGGCGAGCATCGGACGCACGCCCAGACAGCCGATCTCCTCGTCGTACGAAAACGCCAGATGCACGGGGATCTGCAACGCCCGGCCGACGAAGTCCGGCACCGCCGCGAGGACCGACGCGATGAATCCTTTCATGTCAGCAGTACCACGGCCGTACAGGCGAGCGTCGATTTCCGTCAGCTGAAACGGCTCGACCGTCCACGCCTGACCATCGACGGGAACGACGTCCGTGTGCCCCGAGAGCACGATGCCCCCGCGATCCTGCGGGCCGATCGTCGCGAAGAGATTCGCCTTGGTACGTTCCTCGTTGTAGAACAACTCGCTTTGCACCCCGTGCTGGGCAAGGTAATCGCGAATGAACTCGATCAGCGCGAGATTGGAGTCCCGGCTGACGGTCGCAAATCCGATCAGCTTATCGAGCAGCGCCCGGCTTGAGACCTCATTCATCGCCCGGCACCCCGTAGCTCGGCGCGGCGATTGGATTCAAGGCACGCGTCACGTAGTCCTGCATTTGCGGCGCATAGGCGCGCCAGAGACCGTCAAGCTGACCGATGGGGTCGTCGTCCGCCCAATCGACTCGCAGATCGACGATCGGCCAGCTCGGATCGCCTGCAATCTTGAGCGCCGCCGAATGCACCGGTCCCGCTTCGCCACCTGCGGCCATCGCCGCATGCATCGCCGCGAGCAGCCGGTCTGCGAGCGCCCCCGTCGCATTCTCGAAAGCGGGCACCATCGACGCAATCACGTCGGGGCGGCTCAGCATGTTCCCGGCGGCGACGCATTGCCGCCCCGCCACCGCGCGATAGATGCCAAGCGTTTGCTGACCGCTGAAGAACGCGGTGCGCCCTTGCGCGTCGATCACCGTCACTTGCCGGTATTCGTGCCATTCGCTCTGTGCAAGCGCGTCGTTCAATGCCGAATGCGGGTCTGCATTGCTCTGCGCGAGACGTTCGAGAATGTCCGGGCCGAGTGCCGGTAACGTGACGTTTTGCGTGGCCACGACACCCACCTTCGCGCGCACCCACGGGCAACGTGCCCCGACGGCGATGCTCGACGAACTGAGGGCGATGCCCAGTTGCCCGGTGTGCTCGCAGCGACCGACGATGGAAAAAGTCATAAGCGCTCCTTGTTCGCGGATGGGTGTCAGGCGTTGCGCGACACCCAACCTTCGGGGATCACGGCGATTACGTCGATTTCCATCAACCACTCGGGCTGGCCGAGCGCCACCACGGTCAATCCTGTGGAGATGGGAAATACGCCCTTGAGCCATTTGCCGACTTCACGATAGACCGGCTCGCGATAACGAACGTCCGTCAGATAGGTCGTCGTCTTCACCACGTGCGACAGGTCGCTGCCTGCCTCTTCGAGCAATTGCTTGACGTTCTTCATCGCCTGCTCGGCCTGCGCGCGCGGATCGCCCAGGCCAATGAGATTGCCGTCGAAGTCGGTGCCGATCTGGCCGCGCACGTACACGGTGTTCCCGGCCCTCACGGCCTGACAGAGATCGTTATCGAGCGACTGATTCGGATACGTATCCTTGGTGTTGAACATACGGATACGGATGTGCGTCGGTTGTGTCATGGCAGGCTCCTGAATGCCTCAGTTCGTCGGCGTGTCGTAGTAAGCGAGATATTTGCGCTGCGTGGCGATGTGTTCGGCCACGTGTCGGGCGTCGTGCCATACGCCCCAGATGAAGGACGAGCCGCGACGTGAGAGCCACGGCAAACCGAGGAAGTACACGCCGGGCTCCTTCGAGACACCGCGCTGATGTTTGGGTTTGCCGTTCGCATCGAAGGCATCGACTTGCAGCCAGCGGAAGTCGAGCGCATACCCCGTGGCCCAGAGGATCGTCGTCACATTCGCCTTCGTCAGATCCAGTTCGGATAGCGGTTCGGTGAGACACGCGGGATCGGCGGGAATGATGCGGGCTTCGGGCTCTTCGGGAAGTTCGAGGCCGTTGCGCGCGGCGTAAGCGTCGGCCGCGTCGAGCAGCGACAGGTAGTTCTCGTCGCCGCGCGCGATGTTCTCCACGAGATCCGGCTGGAAGCGGGCGACGCCGCCTTCGAACGATTGCGTCAGGCCGGTGAGAATCACGCCCTGATGCGCGAGACGCCGGAAGTCGACCGTATGTCCGCCACGCGCGCCGCTCACGGCAATCGTCACATGCTCCTTGCCGGGACGCATGACCTCGGCATCCCACTCACCAAGCACGCCCAGCCACCAGCAGAAATCGCGCCCGCGATACCCGCGCGGCGGACGGTCGTGCGGACCGACCGACAAATAAACCTGACGTCCTGCGCGCTGCAACTCGTCGGCAATCTGCACCCCCGACGACCCCGCACCGACGACCAGCACATTGCCCGGCGGCAGTTGTTCGGGATTGCGGTAATCGGCTGAGTGCACCTGTGTGAGCGGCGTGTCCGTCGGGGCGATGGCCGGAATTACCGGGCGCTGGAACGGCCCGGTCGCCACCACCACGCGCAGCGCATCATAGGTGCCGTCCGACGTCTGCACAGTGAAGCCGGGTCTGCCAACGTTGCGGACCACGCTCAGCACCTCGACGCCCGTGCGGATCGGCGCTTCGATCTTGCGCGCGTAATCCACGAAATAATCCGCGACCTGCTCTTTCGACGCGAAGCCATCCGGATCGACGCTTGCGAACGTCAGGCCGGGGAAGCGGTCATGCCATGCGGGACCGTTAGCGACGAGCGAATCCCAGCGTCCGGTGCGCCAGCGCTCGGCAATGCGCGAGCGCTCCAGCACGAGATGTGGCACCCCTTGCTTGCTCAGGTGCTCGCTCATCGCCACACCGGCCTGACCGGCACCGACGACGAGCGTATCGATTGACGGGGTTTGCACTGTCATGGCTTGCGTCCTTCCGAAGGCAGAGAGTTGGCGAACGACCCGTGAGCCGGGCCATGCGGGGCAATCTACGCGTGCGCACAGCATCCGAAAAATACATTTAAAAAATGCAGAGCATCGGTTTTGACTATGCAGACTTTTTTTTCGGTTTCACAATGCCGACGAACGGTGCCGACCGATGGAGCAATGCCGATGGACAACCAGCCGCTGCGTTATTCGTTACGCCAACTGCGCTATTTCGTCGTGACGGCGGAGGTGCTGTCGTTCACCGCCGCCGCGAAACGCCTGCATATCTCGCAGCCGTCCATTTCCACGGCGCTCGCCGATCTCGAAGTGTCGTTCGGGGTGCAGTTGTTCATCCGGCATCACGCCAGTGGCCTGTCGCTCACGCAGGCCGGACGCGAGCTGCTCGGGCAGGCGCGCAACCTGCTCAAGACTGCGGAAGAGCTGCAAATGGCCGCCAAGGAGATGGATGGCGGCATGACCGGCTCGATTGCGCTGGGGTGTCTCGCGTCTCTCGCCCCGCCTTTGATGCCCGGTCTCATCAGCCAATTCACGCAGAAGCATTCGGGCATAGCGTTTCGTACCGTTGAAGCGCATCAGGACGGTCTGCTGCGCGGCCTGCACGACGGCTCGCTCGATATCGTGCTCACTTACAGCCTCGATCTGAGCGACGACATTGCGTTCACACCACTGCTCTCGCTGCCGCCGTACGCGATCCTGCCCCGCACCCATCGCCTCGCACGCGCGCGCAAGGTGTCGCTCGCCGACTTGCAGACGGAGCCTTACGTGATGCTCGATCTGCCGCACAGCCGCGAGTATTTCGCCGCGCTCTTCGATGCCGTCGGCACGCGTCCCGTGCCGGCGTTCCGCTCGTCGCAGCCGGAAGTCGTGCGCGGGATGGTGGCGAACGGGCTGGGGTACAGCCTGCTCAATTTCCCGCTCAAATCGACGCGCACCGTCGACGGCGAGGAGTTCGTCATCAAACGCTTCAAGGACAACGTGAACGCTCTCACGCTGGGCGTGGCGCAGTCGCGCACGATGAAACCACGTCGGGTGGTAGAGCGCTTCGCGGCGTTCTGCGAGCACTACATCCGACGGTTGCAACTCACCGCGCAATAGCGATACGGCGGGTGAAGGGGCGAAGGGGCGAGCGAGCGAACGGGCGGGGTGAGTCATAGGCGTCGCGCATCGGTCCGCCCTGCATTTCAACGCTGCATAGGGAAAACCTTTGCCCTGTATCCGAAAACAATATTTTGGCTGGCAATTTGGCTTGATAGATTGATGTTCATGTTGAGTGCGGGACGCAAGCGTTGGCAGCCATGCCCGATGCGACCCGGCGAATGAACGGAGGGCTTCATGGCTGACCAGACAGGGACGATCGCAGGGCAAACGCTCATCGACGCACTGCGTACCGGTGGCGAACGCTCATTCGACGATGCACGGGCGATGCCGCCGGACGTGTATACGTCACCCGAATTTCTCGCTTGCGAGCAACGCGACCTCTTCGCGAAGGAATGGCAGTGCGTGGGACGCGCCAGCATTCTCGCCGAGCCCGGCGACTATCTCACCGCACAAATCGGCGATCAGCCGGTCGTGGTCGTGCGCGACGAGCAAGGCCAACTGAAGGCGATGTCCAACGTGTGCCTGCATCGCATGTCGGTCCTGCTCGAAGGACGCGGCAATATCCGTCGCATCGTCTGCCCGTATCACGCATGGAACTACGGGCTCGACGGCCAGTTGAAAGGCGCGCCGATGATGGACGAGCAAGCGGGCTTCTGCAAGGAAAGCTACCGCCTGCCCGCGATCCGATGCGAGCAATGGCAAGGCTGGATCTACGTCACGCTCGACACCGACGCCCTGCCCGTCGACCGGCAACTCGCCGAGCTGACCGAACTGATCGCGCCTTACGGCATGACCGACTACATCGAAACTTTCTATGAAGAGCATGTCTGGGACACCAACTGGAAAATCCTGGCCGAGAACTTCATGGAGAGTTATCACCTGCCGATGCTGCACCGCGCCACGGTAGGCCCACATTCGAAGCTCGAAGAGATGGAATGCCCGCCGGGGCGCGCGGCGTTCAATTACCACTGGATCACCAAGGAAGCGAGTCTGCCGATCGGCAATGCGCATCCGGATAACACGCGCCTCGAAGGACATTGGCGCAAGACGACGGCACTGCTCGCGATCTATCCGACGCATCTCGTCACGCTCACCCCAGGCTACTTCTGGTATCTCGTGCTTCAGCCGCAAGGCGTCGGTCGCGTGCACATTCGCTTCGGCGGTGGCCTGGCGCCCGAGTTCGTCGCCGACCCGCAGGCAAGCGCCTACATGGCGTCGCTCAAGACCCTGCTCGACGACGTCAACGCCGAAGACCGGCGCGGCGTGGAAGCGGTGTTCCGTGGTGTACACGCGCCGCTGGCGAAGCCGGGGCATCTCAGCCGGCTGGAACGCCCGAACTACGACTTCGCCCGCTATCTGGCTGCCAGGCTGGCGCAGCCCTAAGTCCCGACCTCTGACGACAGGACGCAATCACGATGTCGAACCACTCCTTCATTTCGTTCTCGGGCGTGAGCAAGTCGTATGACGGCGTGCACGCGGTCGTCGACGACCTGAACCTCGATGTGCGCCGCGGAGAGTTCCTGTCGCTGCTCGGCCCGTCCGGCTCGGGCAAGACGACCACGCTCATGATGCTCGCGGGTTTCGAGTCGCCCACGCACGGCGAGATTCGTCTGGACGGCCAAAGGCTGGACGACAAGCCGCCGCACCGGCGCGATATCGGCATGGTGTTCCAGAACTACGCACTGTTCCCCCATCTCACGATTGCGCAGAACGTCGCCTTCCCGCTGTCCGTGCGACGTGTCGGTCGCGCCGAGCAGAACGCCCGCGTGAAGCGCGCGCTGGAGATGATCGAACTCTCGCATCTGGCCAGTCGACGTCCCGCACAACTCTCCGGCGGTCAGCAGCAACGCGTGGCGCTCGCCCGCGCGCTCGTGTTCGAGCCGAGTGTGGTGCTGATGGACGAACCGCTGGGTGCGCTCGACAAGCGGCTGCGCGAGACGATGCAGTACGAGATCATGCGGCTGCATCGCGAACTGTCGCTGACGATCGTGTACGTGACGCACGATCAGGCCGAAGCGCTGACGATGTCGGACCGCGTCGCGGTGTTTTCGGATGGACGCATTCAGCAAGCCGCGTCGCCGAACGAACTCTACGAAAACGCGCAGAACGCGTTCGTGGCGAACTTCGTCGGGGAGAACAACGGATTGACCGGACGTGTGGTGCGCGCCGACGACGGCTGGGCCACGCTGGCACTGGCCGACGGCAGCCTCATTCGCGAACGCTGTGAGATCGGCCTGCAAACGGGCGACGCCGCCATACTCGCGCTGCGTCCGGAGCGCGCGCACATTCCCGGACCGGCCGGTGTGCCTGCCGAAGACGCCCACAATGTCGTTCGCGCCCGCGTCGACGAACTCGTCTACTGCGGCGATCACCATCGCGTGCATCTCGCGCTCGGCTCGCGCGACGCCATCGTCGTGAAAGTCCCCAACACGCAGCGTCACGCACTTCCCGGCCCGGGCGACACCATCGATGTCGCGTGGCGTCATGACGACTGCAAGATTCTCGCCGCAAGCGCCCCGCAAGCGACACCGGCCCCCGCTTCTCCCGACGCACCCGCCCCTTCCCTGATCCTGACTGCACCTGCTGGAGCCAACTGACATGCGCACTTCTCTCAAACTGCACTGTGCCTCCCTCGCCGTTCTGGCCTTCGCCACGTCGGCCTCGCACGCGGCGGAAACTCTCAATGTCGTGACCTTCGGCGGGGCCTTCGAAGCGGCCGCAAAGAAGGCGTGGTTCGAGCCGTTCACGCAGGCCTCGGGCGTGACGTTCGCGACCGAGTCGTATGACGGCGGTCTCGCCAAACTCTCCGCAATGGAGCAGGCAAAGAACACGACATGGGATCTGATCGACATGGAGACCAACGACGCCATCACCGCTTGCGACGAGGGTCTGCTCAAGAAATTCGACAAGAAGACGCTCGGCAAGACCAGCGACTTCATCTCCGGCTCGATTAGCGAATGCGCGGTCGCGAGCATGGTGTGGTCGACGATCTACGCTTACGACGCAAGCAAGCTCAAAGCCGCGCCGACGAGCGTCAACGACTTCTTCGACTTGCAGAAATTCCCGGGCAAGCGCGGTCTGCGCAAGTCGCCGAAAGTCACGATGGAATGGGCGCTGATCGCCGACGGCGTCGATCCGAAAGACGTGTACAAGGTGCTCGCTACCCCCGCTGGCGTCGACCGTGCGTTCAAGAAACTCGACACCATCAAGAAAAACATCGTGTGGTGGGAGTCAGGTGCGCAGGCCCCGCAGTTGCTCGCCGACGGCGCGGTGGCGATGGTGCAGGCCTACAACGGCCGTATCGACGACGCAGCCAAGAAAGACAAGAAGCCGTTCAAGGCCGTGTGGGACGCACAGGTCTACGACTTCGAATGGTGGGGTGTGCCCGCAGGGGCGAAACATGCCGACGCCGCCGCGAAATTCATTGTCTCGCAAGCGCAGCCGAAGGCGTCTGCCGATCTGTCGAAGTACATCGCATACGCGCCACCGCGCAAGGACGCCATTCAGTACGTCGACAAGCAGCGTCTGGCCGATATGCCGACCGCGCCGGAGAACTTCAAGCGCGCCGTGCAGATCAACGCGAACTTCTGGGCCGATAACGCCGACGCGATCAACAAGCGCTTTCAGGTGTGGCTCACGCAATAACGGGTGAATGTCATTCGCGCCCCCGAGCCTCCCGAAACATTTGCACCACCTGAACCGGTCGATTGCAAGAGAAGACGCCCATGCCCGCATCGCCTCACGCCCGCTCTCCCGGCAATCCCGGCAATCACGGCACGCACCCGAGTGCCGAAGGGCTCGCCACCGCTGCCGCCCGTCAGACGTACCGACGGGTGCAACGGCATGCGTCGATGCGGGCACTGCTGCTGACCTTGCCGTTGATCGTGTTCCTGCTCTCGACGTTTATCGCGCCGATTGCCATGCTGCTCGCACGCAGCGTGCAAAACCACGAGATGGCCGACGGCATGCCGCACCTTGCCCGCGCGCTGGTCGCGTGGGACGGTAACGGCGTGCCGGGCGAGACAACGTTCGCGTTGCTCGCCGCCGACCTGAAGCAAGCGCGTGAGAGCGGGCAGCTCGGCACCGTGGCTCGGCGCATGAACTTCGCGCAGCCGGAATTTCGCAGCCTGCTTATGCGCACGGCGCGTGCGGTCGGCGACGACACGCCCGCCGCATGGAAGCCCGCGCTGATCGAACTTGACGCCCGTTGGGATTCCCCCGAGACGTGGCGTCTGCTCAAACGGGCGGCAACGTCGCCAACGCCCGACTACCTGCTGGCAGGGATGGACGCGCAGGTCATCCCGCAAGGCACCGTCGCGTCGGTGCCCGATAACGCTTCGGTGTACCGGGAGGCGTTCCTGCGCACGATCTCGATCAGTGCGACCGTGACAATCCTCTGTCTCATCCTCGGCTATCCGGTCGCGTGGTTGCTCGCCAACCTGCCCGAGAAGCAGAGCCATCGCCTGATGCTATTCGTGATCGTGCCGTTCTGGACATCGCTGCTGGTGCGCACGACCGCGTGGTACGTGCTGCTGCAACCGGGCGGCGTCATCAACAGCCTGCTGTCGATGCTAGGGCTGACGTCTCACCCCGTCGCGCTGATCTTCAACCGTACCGGTGTTTTAATCGGCATGACGCACGTGCTGCTGCCCTACATGATTCTGGCGATCTATTCGGTGATGAAGAGCGTATCGCCCATCTACATGCGCGCGGCGAAGTCGCTGGGCGCGCATCCGTTCACGGCGTTCGTGCGCATCTACATTCCGCAGACGTTGCCGGGTGTCGGTGCCGGGTGCTTCCTCGTCTTCGTGCTCGCACTGGGCTACTACATCACACCGTCGTTGCTCGGCGGCGCAGGTGACGAGATGATCAGCCAGCTCATCGCCATGCAGACCAATACGCAGCTCAACTGGGGCCTCGCAGGTGCGCTCTCGGCGTATCTGGTGATCTTCACCGCGGTCTTTTACTTCATCTTCAACCGCATCGTCGGCATCGACCGGCTGCGCTTCGGCTGAAGCGTGCCCGGCAGGCAGGACAACGGATTCACCGGAGATAGCACCATGCAGGACAAACGCAACACCGTGGTGGCCGAGCGCGTGGCGTGGCGTTGGGTGCGCCTGCACACGGCGCTCACGCTCCTCTTTCTGGTCGCGCCGATTCTCGCCATCGTGCCGCTGTCGTTTAACGCCGGCTCGTATTTCTCGTATCCGATGACGGGGGTTTCGGTGCGCTGGTACGAACAGGCGCTCACGAGTCCCGACTGGCAACGCGCGTTGCTCAACAGCATCGGCATCGGCGCGGCGTCGACGCTGATTGCCACGGGTCTCGGAACACTGGCTGCATTGGGCTTGAGCCGGTCGCAATTTCCCCTGCGCTCGGTCATCATGCCGATCATCATCTCGCCGATGATCGTGCCGATCGTCGTGGTGGCGGCCGGCTTCTATCTGATCTTCGCGCCGCTGGGTCTCGTGAACTCGTATCCGGGGGTCATTCTGGCGCACGCCGCGCTCGGCACGCCGTTCGTCGTCATTACCGTAACGGCCTCACTGCTGTCGTTTGACCAGAGCCTGCTGCGCGCGGCGTCCGGTCTGGGTGCGACGCCATGGGCCACATTCCGGCGCGTAACGCTCCCGCTCATCACGCCTGCGGTCGCGACCGGCAGTGTGTTCGCCTTTGCGACGTCGTTTGATGAAGTGATCGTGATCCTGTTCATCGGCGGACCGGATCAGAAGACCGTGCCGCGTCAGATGTGGAGCGGCATCCGCGATTCAATCGACCCGTCGATCCTCGCCGTCGCCACCATGCTTATCGTGTTCGCCGTGCTGCTGTTCGCCAGCATCAACTGGTTGCGGGGGCGCGCAGCGGCTGCAAGTCAGGCGTTGGGCTGAACCGGCGGCGCGCGAGCCACGGCGAGGGACGATAACGCTGGTCGCCTATCATCGGCTGCGCGAACGCGGCCAGCGCCTTGATAGTCATTTTGTAAGTCACTGGCGCACAAAACAAAAAAGCCCTTGAAATTCAAGGGCTTCATTGTGTGCTTGGCGGAGAGGGTGGGATTCGAACCCACGGTACGGTATAACCGTACACCGGATTTCGAGTCCGGCGCATTCGACCACTCTGCCACCTCTCCAAGCGTTCTTTCTGCTTTGGTTCGCTGCCTGAGTGGCCTCAAGCAGCGAGAAAGAGATTATAGCCGAATTTCTTTTTTCGACAACCTCTTTTTCAAAATTTTTTACGCTGCGGGCACAAGACGCTCGATGCCGCCCATGTACGGACGCAGCACGTCCGGCACCGTCACCGAACCATCGGCATTCTGATAGTTCTCCAGCACCGCCACCAGCGCGCGTCCCACCGCAAGACCCGAACCGTTCAACGTGTGCACCAGCTCCGGCTTGTTCTGCGCATTGCGAAAACGTGCCTGCATCCGGCGCGCCTGGAAGCTCTCCATGTTCGAGCACGACGAAATCTCACGATACGTGTTCTGTGCCGGAATCCAGACTTCCATGTCGTACGTCTTTGCACTGCCGAATCCCATGTCGCCCGTGCACAGCACCAGTGTGCGATACGGCAACCCAAGCTTCTGCAAAATCGTCTCGGCGTGACCCACGAGTTGTTCAAGCGCGTCGTACGATTCCTCCGGACGCACCACATGCACCAACTCGACCTTGTCGAACTGGTGCTGGCGAATCATGCCGCGCGTGTCCTTGCCGTAGCTGCCCGCTTCCGAGCGGAAGCACGGCGTATGCGCCACCATCTTCATCGGCAATGCATCGTTCGGCAGCAACTCGTCACGCACCAGATTCGTCAGCGACACTTCCGCCGTCGGAATCAGATAGAAGTTTTCGGTACGCTCGCCCTCTTCGCCGCCGACCTTGCGCGGCACCTTGAACAGGTCGTCCTCGAACTTCGGCAACTGACCCGTGCCACGCATCGACGCGGCATTCACGATGTACGGCACGTACGTTTCCGTATAGCCATGCTCGCTCGTGTGCGTGTCGAGCATGAACTGCGCCAGCGCACGATGCAGACGTGCAATGCCGCCCTTGATCACCGAAAAACGTGCCCCGGCGAGCTTGGCCGCTGCGTCGAAATCCAGACCCAACGCTGCACCGAGATCGACGTGATCGCGCGGCGTGAAGTCGAACTCGCGCGGCGTGCCCCAGCGGCGCACTTCCACGTTCTGCGTTTCGTCCGAGCCGACCGGCACGCTCTCGTGCGGCAGGTTCGGCACGCCCAGCAGCAAATCCGACAGGCGCGTCTGAATCTCTTCCAGGCGTACCGACGACGCCTTGAGCGTGTCCGCGATGCCACCGACTTCAGCGATCTCGGCCGAGGCGTCCTCGCCCTTGCCCTTCTTCATGCCAACCTGCTTCGACAACGCATTGCGACGCGCCTGAAGCTCCTCGGTTTGCGTCTGAATCTGCTTGCGCTCCGCCTCGAGCGCAGCGAACGCCGCCACGTCCAGCGTGAAGCCGCGCGCTTTAAGTCGCGCAGCAACGCCGTCGAGATCCTTGCGAAGAAGTTGAATGT
Organism: Pandoraea oxalativorans; assembly: GCF_000972785.3. Classification (NCBI taxonomy): domain Bacteria; kingdom Pseudomonadati; phylum Pseudomonadota; class Betaproteobacteria; order Burkholderiales; family Burkholderiaceae; genus Pandoraea; species Pandoraea oxalativorans. The sequence goes on along the minus strand of NZ_CP011253.3, from coordinate 1,443,481 downwards.
CGAGCATGGTGGGAAATCTATGGTGAGCGGCCCACGTGAGTGGACCATGAATTGGGTGTTGGCCGACGGCGACGGTGCCAGTGCTTTCTCGCCGACGACGGCACTAATGGCGGGATTTTACCAAACGCACAGCGCTATGACGCGATTTGACATGTCGCCGCGTGCCGAGACGTTATGGCAGACCGCTGGCAGCCCACCATGCAGCGTGTTATCGCCGCCCGCCCCGTACGACAGCGCGCAGACTCACGCGGACTCGTCGTCCCCGGACTCGGCAGGCGGCGTTTTCTCGGACGATGAGGATGGAGACGACGTCTTCCCAGCCGTCGGCGTCTTCGCCAGGGCGTCGGACTTGCGTCCCTTGGCATTCGCACGACGCCATTCGGCATCGAGCGACTTCAGCCAGTTCAGCTTCTCCCCGATCTTGCCTTCCAGACCGCGCGGCACCGGACGATACCAGTTCTGCGCACGCAAATCGTCGGGGAAATACGTCTCACCGGCAGCATAGGCATCCGGCTCGTCGTGCGCGTAGCGATACTCGTGACCATAGCCGAGTTCTTTCATCAGCTTGGTCGGCGCATTGCGCAAATGAATGGGCACCGCGCGCGACTTGTCCTTGCCGACGAACGCCCGCGCCTGGTTGTACGCGTTGTAGCCCGCATTCGACTTCGGGGCCGACGCAAGATACAGAATCGCCTGCGCCAATGCCAGTTCGCCCTCGGGTGTGCCAAGACGCTCGTACGTCTCGGCCGCATCCAGCGCAATGCGCGCCGCACGCGGGTCGGCCAGTCCGATGTCTTCCCACGCCATGCGCACGATCCGGCGCGCCAGATAACGCGGATCGGCACCGCCGTCGAGCATGCGGCAGAACCAGTACAGCGCGCCGTCCGGCGAACTGCCGCGCACCGACTTGTGCAGCGCGCTGATCTGATCGTAGAACGCGTCGCCGCCCTTGTCGAAGCGACGCAGATTCTCGGCGAGCACACTGGCCAGCAGCGCCTCGTCGATCGTCTCCATGTCCTGCGACATCGCAGCCTGCGCCACGATTTCGACGTTGTTCAACAGCTTGCGACCGTCGCCATCCGCCGAATCGATCAGCCCCTGACGGGCTTCATCCGTCAATCCGATATCGCCCAGCTCATGCGCTGCACGCGTGACCATCTCGCCGAGCTCTTCGTCGTTCAGGCTCTTGAGCACGTACACTGCCGCACGCGAAAGCAATGCGCCGTTTACCTCGAACGACGGGTTTTCCGTCGTCGCACCGACGAAGATGAACAAACCGGATTCGACGTGCGGCAGGAACGCGTCCTGCTGTGCCTTGTTGAAGCGATGGACTTCGTCGACGAACACGACCGTCTGCTTGCCCTGCGCACGCTGAATCTGCGCGGCCTCGACGGCGTCGCGGATGTCCTTTACGCCGGAGAGCACGGCCGACAGCGCGATGAAGTAAGCCTTGAAGGCGTCCGCCATCAGGCGCGCGAGCGTCGTTTTGCCGACACCCGGCGGGCCCCAGAGAATCATCGAATGAGGACGGCCCGCTTCGAATGCAACGCGCAAAGGCTTTCCCTTGCCCAGCAAGTGACGCTGGCCAATCACATCGTCGATGGTATGGGGGCGAAGGCGCTCGGCCAAAGGCACCGAAGCCGACAAAGGGGCGTCGTTTGGCATGTTCTCAAGCAGCGCGGCCGGGGATGTCCCCGGCCGCAGTCAGATAATCAGATGTCCCCATTATGCCAGCCCGAGGACCGGCTCGCCCGCAAAGCGCTTCTGAGGCAACGCTCAGACGATACTCAGGCGACACCGGGTGGCAGGGGAACAGGTCGGCGCAAGCTCAACCCTTGATCACGTCCGCCCCCTTGGGCACCATGAACTTGAAGTTTCCCGCCGGTAACGGCGGGTTCTTCTGCATGTTGCTGAACGTGAGCAAGGTCACGTTGCCGAATGCATCGTATAGTTCCATCGCGGCGAGGTTGCCGTCGCGAAAACCGATGCCCACGCGCTGGAACTGCGTGTCCTGCGACTTCGGCTTAAGCTCGACCCAGTCGATGCCGTTCTTCACACCGGCATCCTTGAGCGTGAAGCTCTTTTCGATGTCGTTGCTACCGAACAGGATCGCGGCGGGGCTTGCGCCCAGCGAGTCGCCCAGCTTGCGCTCGGTCACCTGATTCAGATCCTTGTCGTAGACGTAGAGCGTCGTGCCGTCCGCCTGCAGCAACTGATCGTAAGGCTTGGTGTAATGCCAGACAAACTGGCCGGGACGCGAGAACTCGAACGTGCCCGACGCATTGTTCGTCACCTTCATCTCGCCGTTCTGCTGTCCCTTGACCTGCTTCTGCTCGAACTCGCCGCGCGCAGACTTCACCTGCGCCGCGAACGCCTTGAGTTGTGCCGTACCGCTCGCGTAAGCCGGCGCGACCAGCGCCGCCAGCGTCACACCGACGGCCCCCACCATGAGCGGCAAGCCGCGCTTGAATCCCAGCATATGCTTTATTCTCCCTCGCGATTCGGCACCAGAATTTCCCGGTTGCCATTGCTCGCCATCGCCGACACGACGCCGGACTGTTCCATCTGTTCGAGCAGGCGCGCCGCCCGGTTGTAGCCGATGCGCAAATGGCGCTGCACCAGCGAGATCGACGCGCGGCGCTGCTTGAGCACCACGGCCACGGCCTGATCGTAAAGAGGATCGGACTCGCCGCCCCCCTCGCCGGTCCCACCGCCGCCGCCCGCACCGTCGATACCGCCGTCTTCGCCTTCGACCGCACCGTCGAGAAGACCTTCGACGTAGTTGGCCTCGCCTTGCTCCTTGAGCCGCTCGACCACACGATGCACTTCGTCATCGGAGACAAACGCACCGTGCACACGCAACGGCAACCCGGTGCCCGGCGGCATGTAGAGCATGTCGCCCATGCCCAGCAGCGTCTCGGCACCCTGCTGATCCAGAATCGTGCGCGAATCGATCTTCGACGACACCTGGAACGCCACGCGCGTGGGCACGTTGGCCTTGATCAGACCGGTAATGACGTCGACCGACGGACGTTGCGTCGCCAGAATCAGGTGAATGCCCGCCGCGCGCGCCTTCTGCGCAATCCGCGCGATCAACTCTTCGACCTTCTTGCCGACGACCATCATCAGATCGGCCAGTTCGTCGATCACGACCACGATGTACGGCAGACGCTGCAACGGCTCGGGTTCTTCCGGCGTCAGCGAGAACGGATTCGGAATATGTTCTTCACGCTTGGCGGCGTCGTCGATCTTGTTGTTGTAGCCCGCCAGATTGCGAACGCCCAGCTTGCTCATCAGCTTGTAGCGGCGCTCCATCTCGGCCACCACCCAGTTCAGCGCATGACCGGCCTGACGCATATCCGTCACCACCGGGCACAACAGATGCTGGATGCCCTCGTACATGCTCATTTCGAGCATCTTCGGATCGATCAGGATGAGCCGGACCTGCTCGGCCGTCGCCTTATACAGCAACGACAGAATCATGGCGTTGATCCCCACCGACTTGCCCGAACCGGTCGTACCGGCCACGAGCAGGTGAGGCATCTTCGCCAGATCGGCCACGACCGGCTTGCCGCCGATGTCCTTGCCGAGGGCGAGCGTCAACAGCGACGACGAACTGTTGTAGACCTCCGAGCCGAGAATTTCCGTCATCCGCACCGTCTGACGACGCGGATTCGGCAACTCCAGCCCCATGAAATTCTTGCCCGGAATGGTCTCGACCACCCGGATCGACACCAGCGAAAGCGAACGCGCCAGATCCTTCGCCAGATTCACGATCTGACTGCCCTTGACGCCCGTGGCCGGTTCGATTTCGTAACGCGTGATGACGGGGCCGGGATAAGCGGCCACGACGCTCACTTCCACGCCGAAATCCTTGAGCTTCTTCTCAATCAGGCGTGACGTAAATTCCAGCGTCTCGCCCGACACCGTTTCCTGTGCGACCGGGGTCGGGTCAAGCAGCGCGAGCGGCGGCAGGATCGAATCCGGCAGGTCGGCGAACAGCGGGGCCTGCTTTTCCTTCTCGACGCGCTCACTCTTGGGCACCACCTTGACCGGCGGCACGATCTGCACCGGCTCGTGGACTTCCGCGCGTACACGGTTCTGAACGACGGCACCTTCGCGCGCAATCGCCGCTTCTTCGCCCAGACGACGGTCCTGACGCGCCTCGCGGCGGCGACGGATCACCGTGCCGGTATCGAGAATCAGCGCACCGACCTTTTCGGCGGCGGACAACCAGGAGAAATGGAACAGCAGCGACAGGCCGAAGGCGAAGACCAGCAGCAACGCCAGCGTGCCGCCCGTGAAGCCGAGCGCATGCTGGAAGAAGCCGCCGACGGTCTCGCCGATGACGCCGCCCGATGCGCGCGGCAACTGGGCCTTGAGACGGTACAGACGCAGTGATTCGATACCGGCGCTCGAGAGCAGCACCATGAGCGAGGAGACGATCTCCACCCAGCCGCCACTCGCGAGGCGTTCGCGCAGCGGAGGCGCTTCGCGTCTGGCGGAAATGCGGCGGTAACCGGAGATCACGCGGCGGGCGATGAACACCACCAGCCAGTAAGCGGACAGACCGAGCATGAGCAGCAGCATGTCGGCGACCCACGCGCCGACGCGCCCCGCCCAATTGGCGATACGCTCCACATGCGCCGCATGCGTCCAGCTGGGGTCCAGACGGCTGTAGGAGAACAACGCCATCAACAGGAACACCATCAGCGCGACCTGCGCCATCCAGCGGATTTCATGGAAGAGGTGCGTCACCCGATTGGGCAACGACGATCCGGCACCAGCAGAGTAGGAAGATTTCGTCGTCATCAAGCCATGCGGTTGGGCGGGCAGACGGGCGGCCTGCCGCGCAGCAATGCTCCATTGTAAACAACTATTACATCGATTAACGCATGAACCCTTCAGGAAAGCGTGACAAGCCGTAACGGAGCGGCTTCCAAGGGATTCGCCGCACGCGGGGAGGCTCGGCGGCAAAGCAGCGCAATCGTTCGGACCCGCCCCACGTTCGCCCGGATCCTGCGCGCTTGTATCCCGCGCATCTGCCCCCAAATTTAAGAGACGTCCCGGTGCGGTGGCTTCGGGCGCCTCAGGCGCCGTCGTCAGGCCCCAAAAAACAGCCCGAAGGCTATCGCCCCGATTGTGAGGCTCCATCAACGAACCATCGTCGGCCCCTTATAATGTCGGTTTGCGCCGGAGCCCCGGTCGCGCCCCAGGCGGTGCGCGTTCGGGAGCCCGACGCCAGCGCCCAACCCCTTTCCGGTGAGTTCCATGTCTGCTGCCAAGCACGCCAAAGTCCTGATTCTCGGTTCCGGCCCCGCCGGCTATAGCGCCGCCGTGTACGCCGCGCGCGCCAACCTCAACCCGGTGCTGATCACCGGTATCGCCCAGGGCGGTCAGTTGATGACCACCACGGACGTCGAGAACTGGCCCGGCGATCCGACCGGCGTGCAAGGCCCGGAACTGATGGCCCGCATGCAGGCGCACGCCGAGCACTTCAACACCGAGATGATTTTCGACCACATTCATACGGTGCATCTGAACGAGCGCCCGCTGCGTCTGATCGGCGACGCGGGTGAATACACGGCCGACGCCCTGATCATCGCGACCGGCGCCTCGGCACAGTACCTCGGCCTGCCGTCGGAAGAAGCCTTCTCGGGCCGCGGCGTGTCCGCCTGCGCCACGTGCGACGGCTTCTTCTATCGCGGCAAGGAAGTCTGCGTGGTCGGCGGCGGCAACACCGCGGTCGAAGAAGCGCTGTACCTCTCGAACATCGCCAGCAAGGTCACCGTGATCCACCGCCGCGACAAGTTCCGCGCCGAGCCGATCCTGATCGACCGTCTGCTGGAAAAGGCCAAGCAGGGCGTGGTCGAACTCAAGTACGACAGCGTGCTCGACGAAGTGACGGGCGACGACAGCGGCGTGACCGGCGTTCGCATCAAGAACACCAAGACGGGCGCGCATGAAGACATCTCGCTGCACGGCGTGTTCATCGCCATCGGCCACAAGCCGAACACGGATATCTTCGACGGTCAGCTCGAAATGAAGAACGGCTACATCGTCACGCACAGCGGCCTGAACGGCAACGCCACGGCCACCAGCGTGCCGGGCGTGTTTGCCGCAGGCGACGTGCAGGACCATATCTACCGTCAGGCCATCACCAGTGCCGGCACGGGCTGCATGGCCGCACTCGACGCCCAGCGTTACCTCGAAAACCTCGACCAGTAATCGCTCTCGCGCTTTTTGCGCCTGACGGAGGCGTCCCGGCTGCGTGATGTTTCATGCAGCCGGGACGCCGTCTTCACTTGCGGCGTCGCCATCCGACGTCATGAGCCGTTATGATGCGCAAACGCGTCTTCGCGACCGCGCAGACGCAACGCACCGTTGCCCCTCCCATTGAACGTCCTTGTTCGCACGATCATGAGCAAGAAACCACCAAAACTCAGCCTCAGCGACCTCTCCAACTTCCGTGACGCCCTCGCGACCGAGAGCGCTGCGCGCGAAGCCGAACGCATCGCCGCCGCCAAGCGCGCCGCGCAGGCCAAACGCGATGCCAACGTGTTTCGCGACAGCATCGGCGAGATCGCACCGCTCGCCAGCAAGGGCTCGACCAATCGCGTCGAGCATCCGCGCTTCCCGCCCGAGCCGGTCGCGCGTCAGACCGCGGAAGACGAAGCCGCCGTGCTTCACGAATCCCTGTCCGACGAATTCGACCCCGAAGCGCTGCTCGATACGGACGACCGCCTGTCGTACCGCCGTCCCGGCATCAGCCACGATGCCGTGCTCAAGCTCCAGCGCGGCGACTGGGTGGTGCAGGCACAGATCGACCTGCACGGCATGCGCCGCGACGAAGCCCGCGAAGCGCTCTCGGCGTTTCTGCACGACGCCGTCAAGCGCGGCCTGCGCTGCATTCGCGTGATTCACGGCAAGGGCCTGGGCTCGGTGAACCGCGAGCCGGTCCTCAAAGACAAGGTGCGCGGCTGGCTCGCGCAGAAGAACGAAGTGCTGGCGTGGGCACAAGCGCAAGGACGCGACGGCGGGGGCGGTGCGCTGGTAGTATTGCTCCAGGCTTCGCAGGCCCGGGGCGCTCGCGCAGGAGACTGATGCGCGCGTCGGCGATCCTGCGCCGGATGCCGATCCCCGCCAGCCACCGCTGGCACCGCCGATTTCACCGCCGATCACGACGTATTGACTAGGGACTGCCCGCTGTCCCCAACAGGATTCGCCGATGATTCACGAGATGAGCGCTCAGCTGCATACGATCCTGGCCGTCATGGAGGCCATCGCCGTATTGTCGTGCGCCGTTTCCGGCTTCGCCGAAGCCCGCAAGCAGCATCTCGATCCGGTCGGCGCGTTCGTGCTGGCCTTCGCAACCGCCTTCGGCGGCGGCACGTTGCGCGACGTGCTGCTCGACCACCGTCCCTTCTACTGGGTCCAGCATCAGTGGTACTCGGTCATCATCCTCGTGCTGTCGCTGTCCACGGGCGTCGTGCTGAAGCTCGTCTCCCGCGTTGCCACGGAGCGCGTGCTGCTCATTACGGACGCCATCGGCCTCGGATTCTTCAGCGCGTCCGGCACGTCGCTCGCGTTGCAGACCGATATGTCGGCATTCATGTCGGTGATGATGGGCGTGATTACCGGCGTGGGCGGCGGCGTGATCCGAGACATCCTTTGTAATGAGGTGCCCCTGGTACTGCGCGACACGCGTCCGTACGCCGTCTGCGCGTTCATTGGCGGATGGATCTACATTGCGCTGACTTACGCCGACCTCGATCCCGTCTACACCCTGTCGATCAGCGCGTTTTCCGTGATTTTCGTGCGGCTGATCACCGTCGCATTCGACGTGCGCCTCAAGTCCTGAATCAGTCCGGTCCTTCCGAAACGCCGAAGGGCGACGCCGCTCACGCAGCCGTCGCCCTTCGTTTTTCTAACGCCCTCGCTACAGCGTCGCTGCGGCGATCAACCTGCCGTCAGACTGCCTGTTCGCCCTCTTCGCCCGTGCGAATGCGAATCACGCGCTCGACATCGGTCACGAAGATCTTGCCGTCGCCGATCTTGCCGGTGCGGGCAGCGCCCAGCACGGCGTCGATGACCTGTTCGGCCTGCGCTGCGCTCACCACGACTTCGATCTTGATCTTCGGCAGGAAGTCGACGACGTATTCCGCACCGCGATACAGCTCGGTGTGGCCCTTCTGGCGGCCGAAGCCCTTCACTTCCGTCACCGTCAGGCCGGTGACGCCGACTTCCGCCAGCGCCTCACGGACTTCGTCGAGCTTGAAGGGTTTGATGATGGCAGTTACGCGTTTCATTGTCGCCTCGATATCTTGATTGGAATGTTCTGCAATTTCGCCCGGCTATTGTACCGGGCCGGGAACGGCACGCCGATGACAGCGCGCTCGCCCCAATCCGGCCGCCCCACCTATCGACTTACGCCTGCGGATCGTCCGGCACCGTGTCCAGATCCGCCAGCCACACCACCGACTCCGAATCGCTCGGCGCGCGCCAGTCGCCGCGCGGCGAGAGCGAACCACCCGTGCCGACCTTCGGCGCGTTCGGAATGCACGAACGCTTGAACTGGCTCGTGCGGAAGAACCGGTCCAGGAAGATGCGCAGGTTGCGCTTGATCGCAACCAGATCGTAGGCGTTGCGCGACGCGTGCCCTTCGTCCGGCCAGCGCTCCTGCGACGCATCGTGCCACGCGCTCCACGACAGGAACGCCACTTTGCTCGGTGCATAGCCGAAGCGCAGCGTGTAGTAGAGGTTGAAGTCCTGCAACTCGTACGGGCCGATGAAATGCTCGGTGCGCTGCTCGGGCGCGCCGTTGGCCTTACCCGGCACGAGTTCAGGGCTGATTTCCGTCTCGAGAATATCGATCAGGACGTTGCGGCGCTGTCCATCCTTGCCGCCCCTACCATCCTTCGCATCTTTCGCATCCTTCGCGTCCTTCTGCACTTTCGACGACGCTGCGCCCCCCAGCTGTCCCGTCTCCGCGACCCAGCGCACGAGGTGCATAATGAGCGTCTTGGGCACGCTGGCGTTCACGTTGTAGTGCGACATATGATCGCCTACGCCGTACGTGCACCAGCCCAGCGCTAGCTCGCTCAGGTCGCCCGTGCCGATCACAATCGCCCCAAGATGGTTCGCGAGACGGAACAAGTGATTGGTGCGCTCGCCCGCCTGCACGTTCTCGAACGTCACGTCGTAGACTTCCTCGCCCTTCGCGAACGGATGATCGAGGTCCTTCAACATCTGCATGCAACTCGGTCGAATATCGATCTCGCGCGCGGTGCACCCCACGGCCTCCATCAGCTCGCGCGCCTGGCGCAGCGTACGTTCGCTCGTGGCGAAGCCCGGCATCGTGTACGCGAGAATATTTGCGCGCGGCAAGCCGAGCCGGTCCATGACCTTGGCGCAGACGAGCAACGCATGCGTCGAGTCCAGTCCGCCGGACACACCGATCACGACCTTCTGAATCTTCGACGACGCGAGACGCTGCATCAGCGCCTGCACCTGAATGTTGTAGACCTCGTGGCAGCGCTCGTCGCGACGCGCCGCATCCGACGGCACATAGGGGAAGCGCGCAATCGCGCGCGCAAGCGGCAGTTCGGCGTCGCGCGGCAGGGTGACGTCGACCTTGATCGTGCGAAAGCGCGCCACTTCGTCGGCATGACGGCGCACCGACACACCGAACGTCGTCTGATGCATGCGCTCGCGGGCGAGGCGCTCCAGATCGATGTCGGCGAAGATCAGATGCGACTCACTGGCGAAGCGCGCCGACTCGGCGAGCATGTCGCCGTTCTCGTAGATGAGCGCCTGTCCGTCCCACGCGAGGTCGGTCGTCGATTCGCCCTGTCCGGCCGAGGTGTACAGATACGCGGCGAGGCAACGCGCCGACTGCTGAGCGACCAGTTGATGACGATAGGCCGACTTTCCCACGACCACGTTCGACGCCGAGAGGTTGACGAGCACCGTCGCGCCCGCGAGCGCCGCGAACGACGACGGCGGCACCGGCACCCAGACGTCTTCGCAGATTTCGCAGTGAAAGCGCAGCAGCGGTTGATCGACCGCTTCGAAGATGAGCGCACCGAACGGCACGTCGTTGCCCAGCAGGGTGACAGTATCGACGCCGGCGTCATCGGCGGCGTTGAACTGGCGCGCTTCGTAGAACTCGCTGTAGTTCGGGAGGTATGTCTTGGGGACAACACCGTGAATGCGACCGCGCGCCACCACGACTGCGCAGTTGAACAAGCGCTGCTGCACGCGTACCGGCATGCCGACGATCATCGCAATGCCAAGTTCCCGGCTCGCGGCCACGATCTCGGCCAGTGCGGCGTCGCAGGCGTCCTGCAAGGCGCGCTGCTGGAACAGGTCTTCGCAACTGTAGGCAGGAATACCGAGTTCGGGGAAGGCGACGAGCACCGCGCCCTCGGCGTCGGCCTGACGGGCCAGCGCGATGGTCTGAGCCGCGTTGAAAGCGGGATCGGCGACGCGGCATTGCGGCACTCCGACGGCCACACGCGCGAAATCGTGATTGTAGAGATTGAGAAATCGGTTGGTCATGTCGGCGGCTACCATGCATCGCCCTCGTGCCGTGACGTCGGCAGGCGCACCTGTCAGGCGTTCGGCGAAGATGATGCGGCGATAAAGCGGCAAAAAAGCGGCAATGAAGCGGGCGTAAGAATCGCCAGTATATTACGCGAGGGCCCGCCTTGCCGGGGCCTGCCTTCGACGACAGTACGTCCCGAAACCCTCAGGATGCTGGTCGCTTGAACGGCGTATGCGCTTCCAGCTCGCCGATGTGCTCGTCCATCGCGGACGTCTCCCGATCGAGAAAATCCTCGATGGCCTGAGCAAATCGTTCGTCGGCAATCCAATGGGCCGACCACGTAGGCGTGGGCAACAGACCGCGCGACATCTTGTGCACGCCTTGCGCGCCGCCTTCGAAACTGCGCAGCCCGTGCGCGATGCAGTACTCGATGCCCTGCGCGTAGCAGGTCTCGAAATGCATGCCGGAGACGAAGTCCGTCGTGCCCCAGTAGCGGCCGTACATCGTGTCGCCGCTCACGACATTGAGGGCACACGCGAGCGGCTGGCCGTCGCGCTCCGCCATGACGAGCAGCAGCGCGTCGGGCATCGTCGCGTGCACCTGCCCGAAGAACGCGCGACTCAGGTACGGGGAATTCCAGTGCTCGCGGTAGGTGTTCTCGTAGCAACGATAAAAGAAGTCGAGCGCCGCGTCGTCGATCTGCTCGCCATGCAGCCATCGGTAAGTCACCCCGGCCTCGCGCACGCGCCGACGGTCCTGCTTCAGCTTCTTGCGCTTTTCCTGATTCATCTGCGCGAGGAAGTCGTCGAACGTGGCGAAGCCCGGGTTCTCCCAGTGAAACTGCACCCCCTCGCGCAGCATGTACCCGGCTTCGGTCAGCGCGGCCAGATCGTCGTCGTGCGTGAACAGCACGTGGATGGACGACAGTTCGAGCTGCCGGGCGAACGCAATCGCACCACGCGCCAGCGCCACGCGATCCGCCTGCGTGCGTGCGAGCAGACGCGGACCGGTCACGGGCGAGAACGGCACGGCACACAACAGCTTGGGGTAGTACTCGAGACCGTGACGCGCGAAGGCGTCGGCCCAGGCGTGGTCGAAGACGTATTCGCCCCGGGAATGCGACTTGACGTAGAGCGGCATCGCGCCGACGAGCACATCCTCCGCATGCATGAGCAGATAAGCCGGTTGCCAGCCCGTACGCTTGGCCGCGCATCCCGTCTCATGCATCGCATGGAGGAACGCGTGCTGCACGAACGGGTTGTCGCCCGCGAGCGCGTTCCACGCGTCGGCCGGCACGTCTTCGATCGATTGCACTACACGGATGACTACGTCGCTGCTCACTTCACACCTCGTCTGCGAACCGGCGGCTTGCCTGCCGCTTGCTTTCTGCCGCTCAGGCCAGCACGGAACACCGCCTCTGGCCGACATTGTCGCCGAACTTGCCATCGGCTTCAGGACGAAGATGCGACGCGAGCACAAACGTCGGCAAATGCCCTCAAGACACACCCAATAAAAAACCCGGCACACGGCCGGGTTTTCTTTGCGTCGACGAACGACGCGGCAAGCTTGGCGAAGTGGCAATTACTTCTTCGCGTTCGCCACGCCTTCGGTGATTTCCTTGTGGGCGGCTTCGATGCCTTCCCAGCCTTCGACCTTGACCCACTTGCCCTTCTCGAGCGCCTTGTATTGCTCGAAGAAGTGCTTGATCTGGTCCTTCAGGTAGCCCGGCACGTCGTCGATCGACTTCATGTGTGCCGTCATCGGGCAGATCTTGTCGACCGGCACGACCACGAGCTTGGCGTCAACGCCCGACTCGTCGGTCATGTTGAGCATGCCCAGTGCGCGGCAGCGAACGACCGAACCGGCCAGCAGCGGGAACGGCGTGACGACCAGCGCGTCGACGGGGTCGCCGTCGCCAGCCAGCGTTTGCGGAATGAAGCCGTAGTTGGCCGGGTAACGCATGCCCGTGCCGATGAAGCGGTCAACGACCAGCAGGCCCAGATCCTTGTCGGCTTCGTACTTCACCGGGTCGCTTTGCGCCGGGATCTCGATGATGACGTTGAAATCGTTGGGGAGGTCCTTACCGGCAGGCACGTGGTTGAAGCTCATGATGGCATTCCTGTGAATGAAAATTGGCATGCCGGTTGGCGGCGCGCATGCCCCGCCAACCGGCCGGATGCCACGCCGCCCGACGGCAATCGGGCGCGAAACATTATAGCGGGTTTGCCTGCATTGCCCCGCCGGAACGGTTCTCGTGCAACGACGGCAGCCGTGCCAGGCGCTCAGCCGTCAACGCGCCCACGTTGGCGCAGCCGAGCAGTTGCATCGTCGTGCGCAACTCACTGAGCAGCAACGCCAACACCCCCTCCACGCCCCGCCCGCCGCGCGCGGCCACGCCGTACAAAGGCGCGCGTCCCAGCAGCACGCCCTTCGCGCCCAGCGCGACGGCCTTGGCGACATCGGCCCCGCGCCGCACGCCGCCGTCCATGAACACGGACATCGCGGGACCGCCCGAACCCGACGCGCCCACAGCGTCGAGAATCGTCGGCAATGCTTCGACCGGTGCGAGCGTGCTGCCCAACTGGCGTCCGCCATGATTGGAGACCACGATGCCGTCCGCACCGTGGGCCTGCGCCGCACGGGCGTCCTCGACCGTCAGAATGCCCTTGACCAGCACTTCACCCGGCCAGTGCTTGCGCACCCACGCGAGGTCGTGCCAGCCGAGCGACAAATCCATCTGACGGCTCAGCATCGCCGCGTGACGCGCCAGATCCGCGCGCTCCCCCACGCTCTGCGCGATGTTGCGAAGCTGCGGTGCGCCGCCCACGAGCATCTGCCAGCTCCAGTGCGGATGCCGCATGCAGTCCGCCACGAGCCGCGGCGTGAAGCGCAGCGGCAGTTTGAAGCCGTTGCGCGTGTCGTGATCGCGCTTGCCGTGCACAGGGGTATCGACCGTGAGCATCAGTGTGCGAAAGCCTGCTTCGCGCGCCCGGCGCATCATGCTCTCGGCAATACGCCGATCCTGCTGCACATAGAGTTGCAGCCAAAGTTCGCCGTCGGGCACCGCCGCGCGCACGTCTTCGAGCAACGAGGTCGATGCCGTCGACAGCACGAACGGCAGTCCCGCATCGGCGGCTGCGCGCGCGAGCAGTTCGTCTGCGCGCGGCCAGAACAGGCCGTTAAGGCCCGTCGGGCCGACGACCATGGGTGCGGCGGCCGACCGTCCCCAGAAATTCGTCTCGCTGGATGTTGCGGAGATATCCGTCATGACGCGCGGCGCGAAGCCCCACTGTCCGAACGCATCCCGATTGCGCCGTAGCGCCTCGCCGTCCTCCGCGCCGCCTTCCAGATAATCGAAGGCCAGCTTCGTCAGACGACGCTTCGCCGCCCGGCGGTAATCCTCCACGCAGGAAAACGCGTGCATTGCTCCCCCTGTCCTGATGTTCTGGCGTGCCCCGTCGCCTTCTCTTGCGCATGCCCTGAAATCGGGCAAAGTTCGCTACTTGGGCACAAACAATTGCATTACAATCACAATCATTACAATCCGAACAACCCGCACCCCATGCCGCGCTCATCCGCCGGGGCGTCGCGCTCTGCCACAGACGCCGCCCAATCCACCAGCGACACCGCTTCGAGCGCCGCCGCCCCGCGTTCCTCGCTCTTCGTCGGCTCGACCGAGAAGACGTTTCAGGTGCTGCACGCCTTCGACGGTCCCGCGCGGTATATGACGCTGGGCGACATCGCCAAGGCGGCGGATCTGGATCGCAGCGCCACGCAGCGGCTGGTGCATACGCTCGAAGCTCTCGGCTATCTCTTCCGTGTGCCCGAGACGAGAACCTACGGACTGACGACCAAGGTGTTGCAGTTCTCGTACAACTACATTCGCGCCAACGAGTTGGTCGACAAGGCGTCGCCGTATCTGCTCGACATCAGCCGCCGTGTCGGCGAGACGACCAACCTGCAAGAGCTGGACGGCCACGAGATCGTGTTCGTCGCACGCTTTCCCGGACAGCATCTGGTGAACATCGATATCGTGGTCGGCGCGCGTCTGCCCGCGATGTTCACGGCGTCGGGCATTGCGATCCTGTCGCGTCTGCCTGAAGCACGCGTGCGCGAGATCCTCTCGGGCACGGCGCTCGAACCGATGACGCCATACACGCTCATCGACGAGAAGAAGCTGCTCGAACGGATTGCGCAGACCACACGTCGCGGCTACGCCATCGTCGAGAACGAAACCGTGATGGGCGACATCTCGGTCGCCGCCCCGATCACCGATCACGACGGTCACGCCGTCGCGGCCATCAACATCTCGGTGCCGACCTCGCGCTGGACACGTGAGCGCGCAGAAGCCGAACTCGCCCCGCACATTCAGGTCGCCGCGACCTCGATCTCGAAGTCGCGACTGTCGACGTTCCGACGCTGAGCGCGCTGAGCTGCTATCGGGTGCTGTCGAGTGTTATCTGGCGGTGACACGCGTCACCGCCGTCACACTTCAACGTCCTTCGAAAATCGCCAACTGACGCGCGAGTTCTTCGCGCAGTTCGGCCGACAATGCCGGTGCGGGCGGCACGAGCGGCGCGAGCATCGCCGGTGCGTTCACACCGATCAGATCCATCACCGACTTCATCGGACCGGGGTTCGTCTCGGCGAACGCCAGGTTCATCAGCGGAATCAGCGAGCGATGCAGCGCCAGTGCGTCGGCCGTCTCGCCTTCCGACGCCAGCGTGAAGATGCGTTGCCACGCCGTCGGCAGCAGCGACGCCGTCACCACGATCCCGCCACGCGCACCGGCTGCCACATGCAGCGGGAACAGCGTGTCTTCGCCGCTCAGCACGGCAAACGATTCGTCGACACCGGCGACGGTGCGCAAGAAATGCCACATGTCGGTGTTGCAGGCCTTCATGCCGATGATGTTCTCGTGGCGCGACAGCTCATGCAGCACTTCCGGCGCAATCGCGATACGTGTGCGATACGGAATTTCGTAGACGAGGATGGGCAGCGGCGACTCGTCGGCGTAGCGCAGGAAATAATCGCGAATACCGGCTTGCGTCGGGTTCGTGTAGTACGGCGTGAGGACCAGCAGACCGTCGGCGCCGGCAGCGGCGAAGTCGCGGCCCGCTTCGATGGCGTCGTGATAACCGGGGTCGAGTACACCAGCGATCACCGGCACGTCGCGGCCGTGCTCACGCACTTCCTGCGCCGTGAGTTCGGCCATGCGCACGCGCTCGGCGCGCGAGAGCGCACCGTACTCGCCAGTGCCGCCCAGCGGCACCACACCGTCGATGCCCTGCGCCAGCAGGTAGCGCATGAGCGCACGTGCGCCTTCGATGTGGATCGTGTCGTCGGTGTGCACCGGCGTGGGGATGGCCGGGAAAATGCCCTTCAGTTGTGCGGAGCGAAGCATGAGTTAAACGTCCGTGAATCGTGAGTTTGTTGGGGGCGGATACCGCATCCGGGCTTCAGGTCGCGAGGCTGCGCCGGCGCAGTCGCTCGGCCACCCAGATCAGTGCGGCGATGAAAAGGAACAGGCACGTGGAGACCGCAGCGATCACCGGCGAGATCTGCATCGTGATCTCGTCCCAGAACTGCTTGGGCAAGGTGGTCGACAGGCCGCCCGACGTGAACAGCGCAATCGTGAGTTCGTCGAACGACGTCGCGAACGCGAACAGGAACGACGACAGCAGACCCGCACCGAGAATCGGGAACGTCACCCGGCGCAGCGTCGCCCACGGGCGAGCACCCAGGCTGTACGCCGCCAGATCGAGACGCGTGTCGTAGTTGCGCAGCACCGCCATCATCGTGATGACGACGTACGGCACAGCCACCACGGTGTGCGCCAGCGTCAGCCCCACGCTGGAGCCGACCAGACCGATCTTCGCGAAGAAATAGAACACGCCGACGGCGAGGATCATGCGCGGCACCACAATCGGCGCGAGCACGAAGGCAAGCATCGCCGACTTGCCGCGCATGCCACCGCGTACCAGCAGGAACGCCGCCGGGGTGCCGATCAGCATCGACAGCAAGCCAGCACCGATACCCACGAGCATCGAACGTGTGACCGCCTGCATCCACAACGGCGAATCCCAGATCTGCTGGTACCACTGCAACGAGAAGCCCTTCGGCGGCCACGCCAGACCCGAGGCCGAATCGAACGACATCGGAATCATCAGCAGCGCGGGCGCGGCGAGGAACACGACCAGCAGGAAGACGACCACACGCAGCACAAGACCGTCGCCCTGCTCCGCCTGTGCGCCCCGGCCCTTCGGGAACGCGCGCAGCAAGAGGTCAGTCGCGGTGCCGAGCGTCGCAAGCACCTTCTCGCCGAGCGTGCGTGTCCAGCCGCCGCGCCGCTTGCCGGCTTTCACGTCCCCTGCGCCACCGGCCATCGTCGACAGACCGACCATACGGTCGTAGACGAAGAACACCACCAGCACCACGGCGAGTAGCAGCACCGAGATCGCACCGGCAAAGCCCCAGTTCAGCGCCTGCATCACCTGATCGATGATGAGCTGCGTGATCATGGTTTCGTGACGGCCGCCGAGCAGCGTCGGCGTAATGAAGAAGCCGATGGACGTGACGAAAACCATCAGCGCACCGGCCGCCACGCCCGGCAGCGACAACGGGAAGTACACGCGCCAGAACACCGTGCCGGGACGCGCGCCCAGTGTGGAGGCCGCGCTCGGCAGACGCCGGTCGATGTTCTCCATGACGGAGAGCATCGTCAGCACAGCCAGCGGCATGAGGGCATGCACCATCCCCAACACCACGGCGGGGAAGCTGTAGAGCAGCGACAGCGGCTGATCGATCAGTCCGAGATCGAGCAACGTGCGGTTCACGACGCCATTACGGCCGAGCAGCACCACCCAGGCGAACGTGCGCACAAGAAAGCTCGTCCAGAACGAAAGCAGCAGCCAGAACAGCAGGCGTTGCTTGCGCGCGCCAGTGAGCGTCGATAGCCGGTAGGCAATCGGATATCCGGTGAGTACCGCAAAAAAGGTCGTGTAGAGCGAGACCTTGAGCGTGATGAGCAACACCTCGACGTAGACCGACGAGGCGAACAGCCGCTGATATTCGGCAAGCGTGAAGCCGCTTTCACCGCGAATGCTCAGCAGCAGCAACTGGCCGACCGGGTAGATCAGCATGACGGCCAGCAGAATAACGATGGGTGCCGCCATCAGCAGCGGGCGCATGCGCGCGCGCCAGCGCGCCCGGCGCGGGGCCGGTTGAGCGGGTTGGGAAGACGAAGGACGGACCACGGCAGATGCACTCATGGCTTACCCCGCAATCGCCACGGCGTCGTCGGCACGCCACGCGAGGCCCAGCGTCTGACCGATTTCGAAACGGTTGCCCTGACGGCGCGTCGGGAACGCGGCCACGAGCGACTTGCTCGCGTCGCTGCCCGTCACCGTCGATTGCAGATACAGCTTCGTCATGCCGCCCGTGACCATGATGTCGGTCAGCTTCGCCGAGATCGTCGCCATGCCTTCACCGGCAGCGTCCGTGTCGTGCAGATGCAGGTTCTGCGGACGCAGCATCAGCTTGACCGTGCGGCCCTGCTCGACCTGCGGGTCGTAGACCATCGCGCCTGCGCCGTTCGCAGCTGTTACGCCCGGCATGGCCACGCGCACCTGATCGCCGGTGCGCGTAAGCACCGTTGCATCCAGCAGGTTCGACTCGCCCAGGAAGTCGGCCACGAACACGCTCTTCGGGCGGAAGTACAGATCGTCGGGCGTACCGAGTTGCGCGATCTCGCCCGCGTTCATCAGACAGATGCGATCGGACATCGTCATCGCTTCTTCCTGGTCGTGCGTGACGTAGACGATGGTGGTGCCCAACTCCCGGTGGATGCGCTTGATTTCGAGCTGCATGTGATCGCGCAGCTTCTTGTCGAGCGCGCCCAGCGGCTCGTCCATCAAAATGATCGACGGCCGGTAGACCATGCAGCGCGCAAGTGCAATGCGTTGCTGCTGACCACCGGAGAGTTCGCGCGGGTAGCGCTCTGCCACGTGCGGCAGATGCACCATTTCCAGCGCATTCATGACCATCTTGCGAGCGGCCTGTGCGTCGGTGCGACGCATCTGCAACGGGAACGCAATGTTCTCCGCCACCGTCATGTGGGGAAACAGCGCGTAGTTCTGGAACACCATGCCGATGTCGCGCTCGTACGGCGCGCCGTACGTGACATCGGTCCCATTGATGCGGATGGCCCCCGCATCGGGCTGCGACAGACCGGCGATGAGCGAGAGCAAAGTGGTCTTGCCCGAGCCGCTGGGGCCGAGCAAGGTCAGGAATTCGCCCTGGGCGACATCGAGGTCGGTCGGCGCGAGGGCGACGAAATCGCCGTAACGCTTGGACAGGCCCGAAACTTGAAGATTGGCAACGGTCATGAGATCAGCACCCCAAAAAACATGAAACGGAACAGCAGGTGAGGATCAGGTCAGGATCCAGCGGTTAAAGCGTTCGAGCGCCACGCTCTGGTTCTGCTGCCAGAACTGAGCGTTGATTTGCACGCCGCTCTTCATGTTGTCCGGGAACGTCGGGCAGTTCCTGGCGATCTCGGGCTTCACGAAGTTGAACGCTTCCGGTTGCGTCATGCCGGCCGGGAAGTACTTGGTCAGTTCCGCCTGACGCTTCGGATCGCTCGCGAACTTGATGAACTCGCGGCACGCGGCAGCGTTCGGCGTGCCCTTGAGGATCGACCAGTTGTCGCAGCCCCAGATGTTCTGGTTCCACACGATCTCGACCGGCACGCCGTTGGCCTGTGCCGACTGCGCACGCGACGCCCACGTGGCGACCATGTCCACTTCGCCCGAGCCGAGCATCTGCTCGACCTGCGCGCCCGTCGTCCACCACACGGCGACCTGCTTGGCGATCTTGTCG
The DNA here is from genome assembly GCF_000972785.3 of Pandoraea oxalativorans. Taxonomy (NCBI): domain Bacteria; kingdom Pseudomonadati; phylum Pseudomonadota; class Betaproteobacteria; order Burkholderiales; family Burkholderiaceae; genus Pandoraea; species Pandoraea oxalativorans. Next base: position 1,424,055 of record NZ_CP011253.3, on the reverse strand, counting down.
AGGCTCTTGAACGCACGGTCGAAGTCGCACGGGTACACCGATCCCGGCGCCACGCCATCGGCCAGCAGCGCTTCCTCGATGGTGTCGAACGGATACTTGCGAATCGAGCGACGGCCCGGGAAGTCCTTGACGTTCCACAGATCGGCCCACGACGACGGGGCCTTGCGGCCCTTGAACGCGTCGGTGCGATACGCCAGCACCGTCGAGTAGACGTTCGTGCCCACGCCGAACGGCGACATGTATTGCTTCGGAATCTTCGCGATGGTCGGGTCCGCTTCCAGACCGTGACGCTCCAGATACTCCTTGCCGCCCGACGTCAGCAGCAAGATCGCAGGCTGGCTGATCTTCGCCATGTCCCACGTGTAGCTGCCCGCTTCGACCATGCTCTTGATCTGCGCGGTCGGCTCGGCATTGGCCTGCACGCCGACGACCTCGATGCCCGTCGCCTTGGCGAACGGCTTGTAGTACACGGCGTCGTATGCCTTCGTGTAGATACCGCCGTCGTCACGCACCACGATGCGCTTGGAGGCGGCGCGCGAGGGCGTCCACACGAACGGGAAGGCGACGGCGGCCGCGCCGACGATGGCCGTCTTCATGGCCGTGCGACGGCCCGGTTGCGCGAGCGTCGCTTCGCTTTTGTGGGTGATATCGAGCGGGCTTGCGGAGGTCTTGCGTTTCATCATGGTCTCCGGTCTTGACTGGGAGGGTGGGCGCGGCGACGGACAGCAGGCTTGAAGAGACCGCCGCCACCGCGCGCGCAGTTATGGCAAAACAAACAGCAAAACTTGAAAAAACGTGTGTGCGTGAGTCCGTGCGCGATGTCTACGGAACGAGACGCCCCGGATTGAACAACTGGTTCGGATCGAGTGCCGCCTTCACCGTGCGCATCAGCGCCAGTTCGGCAGGCGCCTTGTAGCGCTGCATCAGCGGCAAGCCCGTTTGCCCGACGCCATGCTCGGCGCTGAAAGTGCCCGACAGACGTGCGGCGACATCGTTGACCGCAGCGCGCATCGCGTCGCCCATGGCGGCGCTGTCGGCGAGCGCCGCCCATGCGTCGAACGAGAACATCGGGATGAAGTGGACGTTGCCGTCGCCCATGTGGCCAACGATGGCGATATCGAGCCCCGGCACGATGGCGTGCACGGCGCGCGTGGACGCGTCGATGAATTCGGGCACGCTCGACACCGGCACGGCGCAGTCGGTGGTCAGGCCGATGGCGGCCTTCTTGTTCGCCTCGCTCACGCTATGGCGCACTTCCCAGAGATCGGCACGTTGCGTTTCGTTCGCGGCAATGACGGCGTCTTCGACCAGCCCTTGTTCGATGGCTTCGCCCAGCGTTTCGGTGAGCACCGCTTCGAGGCCCTCGGCATCGCGCGTGTCGCCCAGTTCGACAAGCACGTGCCACGCATGGGCAGCGGTGAGCGGATTGCGGCGGTTCGGCACGTTCGCCAGCACCAGGTCGAGCTGGTGACGGTTCATGATCTCGAACGCAGACAGACGCGAGCCACAGGCGTTTTGAAACATGCCCAGAATTTTCTGCGCGGCAGCCGGATCGCGCGGCGCGAACCACGCGAGCGAGTGATTTGTGGGCAGCGGATGGAGCTTGAGCGCGGCCGCCGTGACGATGCCGAGCGTGCCTTCCGCGCCGATGAACAGATGTTTGAGATCGATGCCGGTGTTGTCCTTGCGCAGCGCACGCAGACCGTCCCAGATGGTGCCGTCGGCCAGCACGACTTCGAGACCCAGCACGTTCTCGCGCGTGTTGCCGTAACGCAGCACGCTCGTGCCGCCCGCGTTCGTCGAGAGCGTGCCGCCGATCTGGCATGACCCTTCTGCCCCGAGACTCACCGGATACAGACGTCCGACATCGGCGGCCGCATCTTGCACGGTTTTCAGAATGCACCCAGCCTCGACAACCATCGAGCCGTTGGCCGCGTCGATCTGACGGATATGGCGCATGCGTGCCAGATTCAGAATGACCGGGGCCGGACCGTTGCCCGGCGGCACTGCGCCACCACACAGGCTGGTATTCCCGCCCTGCGGGAGGATCGATACCCCGGCCGCTGCACACAGCTTCACAATGTCGCTCACCTGCTCGGTGGACGACGGCAGCACCACGCACAGCGCCTCGCCCCGATAACGGCCGCGCCAGTCTTCGGTATGGCCCGCGGTATCCGACTCGCTCGTGAGCACGGCATCCGCGCCGAGCGCGTCCTGTAACCGGGTCAACAGCGGGGTCAACAGCGTCTCTTGGGTCACAGCGTGGTTCATCGCCTGCCTGCTCCTGAATGCTTCGGTTCGACTGCCTCGCCGGGTTCGTCGGTCGTTCAACCCGGCGGTACGCAGCGAACTGTAGTGCCATGCCAGACATCCGTCTGGCGATTCGATGTGATCAAGGATAGGCGATAAAAAATTGCAATAAAATATCTTTAATTGCAATGCGCTCATTTTAGGTGTTTATGCGGATGTGACCTATACGACGGTCAATGCTCTCGTGAGTTAAGTGATAATGGCCCCACCCTTCACACGAGGTGCAGTCGACATGCCCGAAGCTACACACTTCATCGGCAATCGCTGGGTCGCCCCCGCCAGGCGCGGCGGTGCCTCCGCGATGTCCCCGCTGTCGGCCAATACGGCCAACACCACCATTGCCGTCATCGATCCCTCCGACGGACAGCCCTTCACCGAAATCGCCCGCGGCGACGCCGAGGACATCGACCGTGCCGTGAGCGCGGCGCGCGCCGCCTTCAACGGCGACTGGGGCCGTACCGCCGCTGCCGAGCGTGGCCGCACGCTCTATGCCTTCGCCAGCCTTCTCGCGCGCCATCAGGAAGCACTGGCCCAACTCGAAGCCCGCGATACCGGCAAGCCCCTCAAACAGGCCCGTGCCGACGCCGCCGCCATCGTGCGGTACTTCGAGTTCTACGCCGGGGCCGCCGACAAGCTGCACGGCGAGACGATTCCCTATCAGCAAGGGTTCACCGTGTTCACGGTGCGCGAGCCGCACGGCGTGACCGGTCACATCATTCCGTGGAATTACCCGTTGCAGATCTTCGGACGCAGCGTGGCCGCCGCGCTCGCGACGGGCAATGCCTGCGTCGTCAAACCGGCAGAAGACGCGTGCCTTTCGCTGCTGCGCGTGGCGGAGCTGTCGCTCGAAGCCGGGTTGCCGCCGGGCGCACTCAATATCGTGACGGGCTACGGGGCCGAAGCCGGCGCAGCCCTGGCAAAGCATCCGGGCATCGATCACCTCTCGTTTACCGGCTCGCCCGCGACGGGCACGCTGATCTCGCAGATGGCCGCCGAGCACCACACGCCGGTGACGCTCGAACTCGGTGGCAAGTCACCGCAGATCATCTTCGCCGATGCCGATCTGGACGCCGTGATGCCGGTCGTCGTCAACGCCATCGTGCAGAACGCGGGGCAAACCTGCTCGGCGGGCAGTCGTCTGCTGGTCGAGCGCGATGCGTACGAGGGTGTCCTCGCACGACTGGCCGAAGCGTTTGCGCATCTGCGCGTCGGGCCGTCGCATGACGACCTCGATCTCGGTCCGCTCATCAACGCGAAGCAGCAACAACGTGTGTGGGACTTCCTCTCCGAAGCCCAGCACGACGGGATTGCCGTGATGTCGCAGGGCGAGGTCGTGGGTAGCGCGCCGGAGGCAGGCTTCTATCAGGCCCCGACGCTGCTGCGCGACGTCCCCGATACGCACCGTCTCGCCCGCGAGGAAGTCTTCGGTCCGGTGCTCGCCGCCATGCCGTTTACCGACGAAGCCGACGCCGTGCGACTCGCCAACGGCACGCTCTTCGGTCTGGCTGCCGGTGTCTGGACGCGCGACGGCGCACGTCAGATGCGACTGGCCCGCGATATTCGCGCCGGTCAGGTCTTCATCAACAACTACGGCGCAGGCGGCGGCGTGGAGTTGCCCTTCGGCGGCATGAAGCACTCCGGCCACGGCCGCGAAAAGGGGTTCGAAGCCCTTTACGGATTCACCACGCTCAAGACCGTCGCCATCCGGCACGGGTGATTCGCTTCGTTTGCGCTTCATTACCGCTTCATTACCGCTTCATTTCCGCTTACTTCGCACTTCGGAGACAAGGCATGCGTTTGCATCAGAAGGTGGCTATCGTGACGGGCGCCGGATCGGGATTCGGCGAAGGCATTGCCAAGACTTTCGCGCGCGAGGGCGCGGCGGTGATCGTGAACAATATGAATCGTGAAGCGGGCGAGCGTGTGGTCGGCGAGATCGTCGAGGCGGGCGGACGTGCGGCGTTCGTCTACGGCGACGTGTCGCGCGAGGAAGATCACGTCACGATGCTCACCGAGGCCGTCGCGCGCTTCGGCAAGCTCGACGTCGTCGTGAACAACGCGGGCACCACGCACCGCAACAAGCCACTGCTCGAAGTCACCGAAGCCGAGTTCGACCGCGTCTATGCGGTCAACGTCAAAAGCATCTTCTGGAGCGCCCGCGCCGTCATCCCCTACTTCCAGCAACATGGCGGCGGCGCGATGATCAACATTGCGTCGACGGCAGGCGTGCGGCCGCGCCCCGGCCTCGTCTGGTACAACGGCAGCAAAGGCGCGGTCATCACCGCGAGCAAGGCGATGGCCGCCGAGTTCGGCCCGCAGAACATTCGCGTCAACTGCGTCAATCCGGTCATCGGCGATACGGGCCTGACTGCCGAATTCATGGGCGTGCCGAATACGCCCGAGAACCGCGCCAAATTCCTCGCAGGCATTCCCCTCGGGCGTTTCTCCACGCCGCAGGACATCGCCAACGCGTGTCTCTATCTCGCCAGCGACGACGCCGCCTTCATCACCGGCGTGTGTCTCGAAGTCGACGGCGGCCGCTGCATCTAGCGCAGCCGCATCCGCCTGCGCGCATACCGTTTCCAGTCGTCCGTAGCACCCGTAGTTGTCGCACCACAACATAACGATAGACAACACAACGTCAAACCGGAGGAGATCCGTATGAACAGCGTTCCGACGCCCCCCTCGCCCATGGCCGACACGGCCTCGGCGGACTTTGAAACGGCCACCTACCGCAAGGTCGGCTGGCGGCTGATTCCGTTTCTGCTGCTCTGTTATGTCGTCGCTTATCTCGATCGCGTGAACGTGGGTTTCGCCAAGTTGCAGATGGTGGGCGACCTGCAATTCTCCGAGACGGTGTTCGGTCTCGGCGCAGGCATCTTCTTCATCGGCTACTTCATCTTCGAGGTGCCGAGCAACGTGATCCTGCATCGCGTCGGCGCGCGCGTGTGGATTGCGCGCATCATGATCTCGTGGGGCATCATCTCCGGCGCGACGATGTTCGTCTCCACGCCGTCGATGTTCTACGTCATGCGCTTCCTGCTCGGTGTGGCCGAAGCGGGCTTCTTCCCCGGCATCATTCTCTACATCACCTACTGGTACCCGGCCTCGCGTCGCGGGCGCATGACGGCATGGTTCATGACGGCGGTGGCGCTCTCGGGTCTTATCGGCGGTCCGCTCTCGGGCTGGATCCTGAAGGACATGAGCGGGGTGAACGGCCTCGCGGGCTGGCAGTGGATGTTCCTGATCGAAGCGATTCCGTCGGTGATCATCGGCATCGCGGTGCTCTTCGTGCTCGATGACCGGATCCGCGACGCCAGGTGGCTGAACGACGCCGAGAAGTCGATGCTTGAGCGCAACATCGCAAGCGACGTGCTCACCAAGGAAGATCTGCCGCTGCGTCAGGTGTTCTCGAGCCCGCGCGTGTGGATGATGAGCCTGATCTACTTCTCGTTCGTGATCGGCCTCTATGGTGTGGGCTTCTGGCTGCCTACGATCATCAAGAGTACCGGCGTGACGGATCCGTTGCAGATCGGTTTGCTCACGGCCATCCCGTACTTCTTCGCGGTCATTGCCATGGTCGCGGTCGGACGCCGTTCGGACCTGAAGGGCGAGCGTCGCTGGCACATCGCGATTCCGGCGTTCCTCGGCGCAATCGGCCTGTTCCTGTCGACGGTGTGGAGCCACAACACACAACTGGCCATGGTCGCGCTCACGCTCGCTACGATGGGCATCATGATCGTGCTGCCGCTTTTCTGGAGTCTGCCGACGGCATTCCTCGGTGGGACGGCAGCGGCTGCCGGGATTGCCATGATCAACTCGCTGGGCAATCTCGCGGGCTTCGTCGGCCCGTATCTGATCGGCTTTCTCAAGGACGCCACGCAGAGCACCAACAGCGGTATGTTCCTGCTCACCGTCTTCATGATTCTGGGCGGATTGCTGACGCTGGCAGTGCCTGCGCGGCTGGTGAACAAGTAGCCGGTGCGACCGATGAGGCGGTGGCGAACGAGACAGATCATCTGACAAAACGCCGTCTCGACCGCCGAGACCGAGGTGCTGCGGGGCTTCTGGCCGCGTGGCGCTTGCGGGAGTAACATACTCGACACGTTTCGCGTGAATCAGGCCGTCCCTGCCGGGGCGGCTTGTTTTTTGCTCCCCCAAGCATTCGTCTTCATCCGCTCGCATGTCCGCCAACGACTCACAGACGACACCGGCCGGCGTCTCGCCGACGCCCCTCACGCCCGCCGAGGTCAAATCGATCCTCACCGGCCTGCTGCTGATCATGTTTCTGGGCTCGCTCGACCAGACCATCGTCGCGCCCGCACTCCCGACCATCGCGCGAGATCTCGGCAGTTTCGACGCCGTCTCGTGGGTCGTGACCGCCTACCTGCTCTCGTCCACGGCGATCACGCCCATCGTCGGCAAGCTCTCGGATTTGTTCGGACGCCGTGTCGTCATCGCCGCGAGCGTCACCGTCTTTCTGGTCGGATCGGTGTTGTGCGCACTCGCACCCTCGATGCTCGCGCTGATCGTCGCGCGCGGCGTGCAGGGGCTAGGGGGTGGCGGGTTGATTGCGCTGTCGAACACGGTGATCGCCGATATCGTCTCGCCACGCGAGCGCGGTCGTTATCAGGGCTATATCTCGGGGATGTTCGCGGTCTCCGGCGTGGCCGGGCCAGTCACCGGCGGCGTGTTCGCCCAGTATCTCAACTGGACGCTCATCTTCTGGATCAACATCCCGCTCGGTCTGCTCGCGATCTATCTGAGCGACCGCGCGCTGCGACGTCTGCCGCGACGCGAAGGCAAGCCGAGCATCGACTATCTCGGCTCGCTGCTGCTGATCGTGTCGACGGTTTGTCTGCTGCTCGCGCTCACATGGGGCGGACACCGCTACGCATGGCTGTCGGCGGAAATCGGCGGTCTGGTTGCCGCGACGGTGATCGTCGGCGCGGTGTTCCTGCGCCACCAGCGTACGGTGCGCGAGCCGTTGCTGCCGGTCGCGCTACTCGCCAACCCGGTCTTTCGTATGACGTCGACGATGGCCGTGTTGGTGATGATGGTCAACATCAGCATCGGCATTTACGTGCCGCTGTATCTGCAATTGCAGCGCGGCGAGTCGGCGAGTAGCTCGGGGCTGATGCTGATCCTGCCCCTGCTGGGCATTGTGGTCGGTGCGCTGAGTTCCGGGCACTACATGCGTCGGACAGGGCATTACAAGCGTCCGCCACAGATCGGTTTGCCGGTGGCGTTCGCCGGGCTCGCGATCATCGCACTCGGCGTGCAGTCGCTGCCGCTTGCGGTGATCGGCATTTGCCTCGGCCTCGTGGGCATCGGCTTCGGCTCGGCCATGCCGGTCATGACCGTGGCGACGCAAAACGCCGTCGCGCCGCGCGACATCGGCATTGCAACCGCCGCGCATGCATTCTTCCGTGCCCTGGGCGGGATGATCGGCGTGGCGATGTTCGGCGCGCTGATCGTCGGCCTGCTGGTCGCAGGCGACAGCGGCAGCGGCAGCGCACCGCGCGAGTTGACCGACTTCCTGCGCCTGGGCGGCGCCCCCGCCGGGATGGAGGACCATCTGCGGCTGGCGTTCGGTGCGTTCTTCGGCGGCAGTGCGCTGATCGCAGCACTCGCCATTGTCGCCCTCGCACGGCTGCCGGAACTGCCGCTGCGTCAAAGCTCGGGTAACGAAGCGACCGCCATCGAGTAAGTCGTCTGCCGCTAACGCGTTGTGCAATTCGTCGGAACGGCCCATTCCGCAAAGTCCTGAGCACAGCGACAAAGTGCGACGCCGGGCAATACGGCACAGTGCGGACTCCCGTTCTTGTGACAAGGAGTCCGCGTTTGTTCCCTACACCGCGCTACAGCCCTACCGCGCCGTCCGGCCACGCTTGCGTCAACAGCGATACGACGACGACGGCGTCCCCACGGTCCGCAACGCCCGTAAGGCCCGCCACAGCCGCGTCGTCCGGCACCAGCGCCCCGGGCACGCCCACAGACACCTTCGTCCGCGATTTCTGGCAGACGCTACAGCGACCGCATAGCCCGCCTTGGCTCCTGCGGCCTGTCGTGCAGGATTCAGCGCCGCCTTCGGTGCCGTCACGCGCCCTGGGAAAGCGAGATGCTTGTGCTGCCTTCGGCAGTTTTGACGAGCCCCTTCATTTATCGCGCTGGAAGCGCCTTGCCGCCCTGCACGAGATTCCGGTGCTCGAACCCAAGCCGTCGACGTCCGGCGTCTCGTATCGCGCGAGCCCGCCGGTTCCCGATCACGTATTGCGCAAAGCGCTGCTGACGCTTGGCGACCCGGCATCGCAGGCGTCGGACTGGTTCGCGACGCTGGCGTCGCGCGCCATGGAAGCAGTGCTCGACAAATGCCCCTATGCCGATGCGCATCAACTGATGGAAGGCTTGTTGCGACGTCTGGAAGCCGAGCAGTCGCAAGCGAGCTGGACGACGGCCTTCGAACGGGTCGTCGCCCTGACGTACCGCTTCGAAGCCCGCACAGCGATTGCGGCACGCGCGATGCTGCTCACCGTCGACAAGCTGTCCGGCGACGGTGCGCAGGCGCTCGCGCAAACGTCGACATCTGCCAGCATCGAACATCTGATCGCGCATCGCCTGCACGCGATTGCCGATATGCGCGCGGACACACGCGCCGCTGCGTGGGGCGATTTACTCGCGGCCGTGGAACGTTCGAAAGCGTGTCCGCGAGCGCAGCGTCTCGTGCCGATGGCCCGGTTCATCGGGCTGCTCACGGAGGCTGAACAGCGCCCCGCTGCGTTAGCGGTCGTGAGCGCCTCGCGCAATTTCGTCATTCACGGCGGGTGGCGCGACCTCACGGACGCATTACTCAAATCCGTTCCCGGCAGTGAGATAGCCACCGTCGCGCGGGCCATCGTGCATCCCGATCAACGGCTACACAGCGCCGATATGTACGACACCATCGATGCGATATCCGACCGCGTCGACAGCATGCCCGAGCGCGACGCGCGAGCACTGCTGGCCCATCTGATCGAGATCGTCATGGCGCGCGCCGACTTCGTCTATCTCACGTTCTCGCCCGACGAATCCGCTCAGCTACTCGACGATCTGCGCTCGACATGCCGTCGCTGTGGCTTCGACGATCTGGCCGAAACGATGGCGCAAACGCTCGCGGAAGTGATGGACGACTACAAGGTCACGATGATGGATTGACCGGCCGCCACGCGGCTTTTCAGGATTCGCTCACCGCGTCGAAAACCGGTCGGGACCGTGATCGAAAAGCAAAGGTGTTCATCAGCGATGGGGCGCACGATGAAATCCCTCCCAACGAACTCAAGGAGTTCATGATGGAAATTTCCCCGGCATCCTCCTCGCCGAACGCCGTTGCCCCGCAGACTTCGGAAACGAACACCCACTCGAGCACGCCGCGAAACCCGACGCAAGCCGAGATGTCCGCCTCGCTGACCCGGATGTCCCAGACCGGCGATAGTCTCGACACGGGGACTATGAGCACTTGCACGGCGAGCAGCACCAATGTGCCCGTCCCGTTGAGGGCATTGCCGTCCCCCGCCAGCGCGGACGAGCCGACGAATGCCGAGCTGACCCAGCTTCGAGCTACGTTGAAGGCGATAAAGATGCAATTTCCCGATCGCCTCTCGAAAGAACGGACGCAACTCTTTCTGATGAAGCTCAACACCTCGTCCCCACTCTCCTCAAAAACGCTGGGCGTTTTCTTTGATGCGATAACCGATTTCCCACGCAACAAGCAGGAAAAGGACGCAAAATCAACGACGATCGCGACCGAGAAGGTCTTCACCGAGCTTGTGTCCCCTAAGGGCAATCCGATCGATGAAGGTGTGGCGAAAATCAGAGTCAGAGAGTTCTTCAGAAATATCGGTGACAAGGCCGTCAATTTGGAAACGGCAAATCACATCCTGAATTTCGCCTCGAACGAAATTAAAGATCGACCGGAAACCTGCCTTGCGCTCATCTCGGGACTCTGGGGAAAGTACAACGCCATCGAATTGGCATTCGCCCCTGAACTCGCCGCCCGGATCGTGACCCGCGAGATGTCGCTGACGCCGGAAGCCGATCGCTACAAGGTCTGGAAGCATGCGCTCGATAAGGTGGGGCAAGGCAACCCATCCTTCTCCCCCAGCGACATGTCGGGGTTCGTCAACGCGCTCTCGTCGAACCCTCCCGGTCAGGCGGAGGATATCGCGAGCGCCTGCGCCGACATCGCCAAGCCGCTTTATCACTACCCTCGTACGGTCTCGCGCGAAGACGATCAGATTCGGATTAGGGCACTGGAAGGATTTCTGAAAGGCGTGACAAGGGAGGATGCGCGTGCGTGCGTCATCGAAAAATTGATATCGCACATGGATCTGGCAACGCTCCCGGGCAAGCGCTGGAAACCCGCAATCGTCACCGTCACGAATAGCGTCTCGACACTCTTCAATACCGAGAACAAGACGAAAATCCGCAACGCGTTGAATGCGCTGGCCGGTGCGTAGGCCACATCAACGTCAGGGATTCGACACCTGAGAGGCACGCCTCACGCCTGTGCGGCGATCTTCGTGCGATCGCCGTAATCCGGGGCGCGCAAACGTCGGCGCCCGCTGTACGCGGGCGCTGACGAAACTTCGTTGCAAACCGGGCCATCGAAGGCCCGGCCATTGTCACGCCGTGGCGCACGCCCGGTAGTGACGATTCGCCTGATCCATCTGCCCCAGCCCTTCGAAGAGCTGTGCGAGCGCCAGATGCAGACGCTGTTGCAGATGCCGGTCGGCCGTATGACGCAGCGCCCCTTCGAGGAACGTCTGCGCCTTGCCCCACAAACGCTGATGCTGGCACAGCTTGCCCAGCGCGTAGAGCAGATCGGGGTCGTTCGGGTGACGCTGCTGCCACGCTTCCGCCTTCTGGATGAGCGGTAAGGCGTCTGCACCGGCGCACTCCGCATAGCGGCGCAGCAAACGGCCATCCCAATGCTCGGCCAGCGCAGCTTCGACGATGTCGCGCGCTTCGCGCGGACGGTCCAGCGAAATCAGCAGCTCGGCGGCGACATCGGCAGTCCGTGCCGAAGTACGCGCGTCCGCAGGCAGTTCTTGCCAGCATTTGAGCAGTGCGTCCGCATCGTGACGATGGTCGCGCAGAATGCCCTCGCTCGCTGTCTGCTTGAGCTTCGCGGCCAACGCCGGATGCAGCGCCTCGCGCTTTTCCAGCACCTTGAGCAGATTCAGCACCTCGGGCCAGTGCTTGAGATGCTGATGAGCCCGCAGGGCGACAAGCTGCGCCTGCATGCGACGTGCACCCTGCGCACGCATTTCCGTCAGCGCTTCGAGCGCGCCCTCGGCATCGCGCGTGTCGACGCGCAATTCGGCCGTCTGCAACAAACGTGCTTCTTCGAGATTCGCCCCTTGCGCTTCCGTCAGCCAGGCATCGCGCCGTGCGAATTCGCGCATGCGATGCGCTGCACGCGCACCGATGATCGCGGCCACGCCACGATTGTCGTCCTGCTCGGCCGCTTCGCGTGCCGCCTTCTCTGCGCGCGTATAACGTCCCGCAAAGAGATTCGCCACGGCATCGCGCAGCGCAATGTTCGCGCGACGGCTGCGCTGGCGATTGCGGTACGCGGCCACGCGTTCCGGCATCTTGTAGATGTTGCGCAGCACGCGAACGATCACGTACAGCGCCACGAACAAGGCCAGCAACGCCAGCACGAACAGGTTCAGCGACACGTCGATACGGTACGGCGGCACCAGCATGACCACCTGTCCGTGATTGAACGTGGCCAGCACCGCGAAGCCGGCCGCTACCGCAAACAGGAGCGTCAACCAGATCAGTCCTCGCATGCCCGGCTCCTTACGGCTTTTCCTTGACGTCCTTGACCTGACCGATGGCGGTCAGGCTGGCGTCAAGGGTCGGCAGTTCGATGGTGCGCGAGCCGGAATCGACCTGATCGAGCAACGTTTTGACGGCGGCGATGCGGCGCGACTTGGCGTCGAAATACTTGTCGAGCGCAGCCTCGGCGACCTGCACGTCGCTGTGCACGGCCGAGGCGTTGCGTGCGAGCAGCGCCAGACGTGCATTGAGCAGACGCAGCTTCAGGTTCGCACGCAAAAACGCGCCCTGCTCGGGGGCCACGAGCATCACATCCGGATCGTCGAGACGACGCACCTGTACCAGTTGCTTCAGGCTGCCGAGCATTTCACCGCTCAGGCGCTGCCACGTCGCCGTCCAGCCGGTCTCGCCCGCGCCGCTGGGGCCGGTGCCGTCCGCCTTCGGTGCGACGCGCTGCTCCTCGGCCTGCAACGGCAACGTATCGATCATGGCGATGGCCTGATCGAGCTTGCCGGTGAGTTGCGGCAGATCGGCGGCCGGTACGGCCTTGAGGCGGTCGATGTCTTTCTTCAGCGCATCGCGCACACCGGCGAGTTGCGGTGCGCCCGTGCGGGCCAGACGCGCATCCGCCCCTTCGAGCGCAATCAGCGCACCTCGCACGTTGCCCGTCAGTTGAAGCTGTTGATTCGCACTCGTGACGATCTGCTCGGTCTCGGCCAGCACCCATTCGTCGCGGTTGTGCGCGAGTTCCTGATAGAGCTGTTCGAGCGCAGCTTGCTGGCCGCGTGCGTCGGACACACGCCCTTCCAGCGAAGTGAGCCGATTCTGAAGATCGCGCTGATTGTCGAGCGCCTGCGCGGTACGGACCTGTGCCTGCAGGACCTGCGCATCGCCCGTTTGCTGACGGCGCGCCATTTCCTGCTGCACGCGGTCGAGCTTCTGGTTGAGCGACCACCCGCCGATACCGGCCCCCGCCGCGACAAGCACGAAGAGCAGCCAGGGGAGCGCCGCACCGGAGCCGCGACGCTTTTGCGGCGGCTCGGGTGGTTGCCACGCGGGCGGGCTGCCGGAAGTGCTGTACGTCGCACCGCCGGTCGCCGTGGAATGTGCCGTCGGGCCGGTCGACGCCGACGGGTTCTGGGAAGACTCTGGAACGCGATTATCTGTCGTCATGCTTGACTTGAATGGGATCCGCCCATGTTTTGAGTGCGGCCAGCAAGTTGTCGTCGCCGGGCGCGCACTGCGTAATCCTATCAAACCCCGCGGCACGCGCGGCATCCGCGATGCGGGTATGCGATGTAAAGCACGGTGCACTGAGGATCTGCGCGAGTACCTGCGGGGTGCGCGGCGTGTGCGCACCGTCGCGGGTGCCGTAGCGTGTAGCCAACAGTGTGCTCAGATGCCGGACCGCTTCGGAGCTGGTCAGCACCCACGCGCATCGCTGCGGCGAAACCAGCCGGGCTTCGAGTGCGGCCCACGTGGCGGCGTCCGGTTCGGGCGCACGACGCGTGTACGCGCTCACGATATCGACCTGCGTGCCGTTGGCCCGCAGCGTGTCGGCCAGCAACTCGCGCCCGCCGTCCCCGCGCATCAGCAGCACGCGGCGACCGGCCAGCGCCGGCAGATCCAGTTGTTCGAGCAAGGCTTCCGAGTCGAAGCGTGCCTCCGGTCCGCCCGGCGGGACGATCACGCGATGCGCCGGTGCCGCAATACCCGCTTCGGCCAGCGCTTGTGCACTGCCCGGGCCGACGACGGCCACCGGCAGCGTCTCGGGCCAGCGCACGGCGATCTCGCCATCGTCAGCCGCACCGCCAGGGGTTTGCAGATGCCCCCATCGCGACAGCGCATGCACCACAGCGTTAGGCGAGACAAAGACGGCCAGCGCGTACGACGTGAGCGAACGCAGCGCATCGTCGAGCGCAGCAAGCGCCGCCGGATCGGTCTGCGCCGCAATGTGCAACAGCGGAAAATCGAGCGTATCGATGCCCTCGACGTGCAGCCGGGCGGCCAGCGACTGCGCCTGTCCGTCCGGGCGCGTCAGGATCGCGCACGGCGCGACCGGCGCGGCGACGGCCCGAAGGTCAGTGCCAGCAGCGGCATCGACGGCTGAGGACGGAGCCGCTGCACGCGGCGCGCGCGACGTCAAACGGCGGCGTCCTTGGGCTCGGACGGCGGCACCAGCGCCAACCCGCCCGCGTCGATCAGTTCCTGCGCCACGCGCTGCCCCAGCGCCTCGGCACCCGCCACGTCCCCCTGTGCGATGCGCCCGACCCCTTGCGCACGAAGCACGGTCGCCCCGTCCGTCGACGCAATGAAGGCGCGCAGCGCCAGCTCGCCCTGCGGCGAGAACTCGGCGTAAGCGCCCAACGGCACCTGACACGAGCCACCCAGCGCTCGCGAGACGGCGCGCTCGGCGCTGACCGCGAGCGTGGTGTTGGCATCGTGCAACGGTGCGAGCCATTGCAAGATTTCGGGACGTCCGGCGCGCACCTCGATGCCCAGCGCCCCCTGACCGGCGGCCGGCAGGCTCGCGTCGGTCGGGATGATGGCGCGGATGCGGCTGCCCAGTCCAAGGCGCTTCAGGCCAGCGGCTGCGAGGATGATCGCCGCGAAGTCGCCCCGGTCCAGCTTGCCCAGACGGGTGTCCAGGTTGCCGCGCAGCGGCGCGACCTGGAGATGCGGATAGCGTGCGCGCAGACTCACCTCGCGGCGCAGGCTCGACGTGCCGACCACCGCCCCGGCGGGCAATGCGTCGAGGCTGTCGTAATCGTTGCTGACGAAGGCGTCGCAAGGGTCTTCGCGCTTAAGCACAGCGGCCAGCGTGAAGCCGTCCGGCAGTTGCATCGGCACGTCTTTGAGGGAGTGGACGGCGAGATCGGCACGGCCGTCGGCCAGCGCCAGTTCGAGTTCCTTGACGAACAGGCCCTTGCCGCCGACCTTCGCGAGCGAGCGGTCGAGAATTTGGTCACCGCGAGTGGTCATTCCGAGAATACTCACGTGACACTGCGGATATAATTTGTGCAGCGCGTCACGCACGTGTTCGGCTTGCCACATGGCAAGACGGCTCTCGCGCGATGCGATCACCAGGGTTTCAGGAGCAGCGAAGTTCATTCAGCAACCGCGTGAAGACCAAAAGAAAAAATGGTAACACGCTTGACCGGCCCGAAAGGCGGGTCTCGAGAGGAGCGACATGAAGAGCAGCGCAAAGGCAAAAGCCCCGAAAGAGGGCCGGGCCAAGTCGGTCGGCAAGACGTCCCCCGCGAAGGCAGCAGCCGCGGTTTCATCCCCCCCATCCAAGCGCCCGGGCCAGAAGGTCAACGGGCAGGACAAGTCC
The DNA here is from genome assembly GCF_000972785.3 of Pandoraea oxalativorans. NCBI lineage: Bacteria > Pseudomonadati > Pseudomonadota > Betaproteobacteria > Burkholderiales > Burkholderiaceae > Pandoraea > Pandoraea oxalativorans. The sequence goes on along the minus strand of NZ_CP011253.3, from coordinate 1,408,589 downwards.
ACTGCCATCGCCGCCGCGCCCAAAGTGCGCCGCTCGCGTGAGGACAAGGACGCGCCGCTGCGGGAGGACATCCGTTTTCTCGGCCGCCTGCTGGGCGACGTGCTGCGCGAGCAACAGGGCAGCGACGCCTTCGATCTGGTCGAGACCATTCGCCAGAACGCGGTGCGCTTTCACCGCGAAGGCGACCGCAGCGCCGCCAAGGCGCTCGATTCGCTGCTCAACGGGCTGACCAACGAGCAGGCCATTCAGGTCGTGCGCGCCTTCAGCTACTTCTCGCACCTCGCGAACATCGCCGAAGACCGGCACCATAACCGTCGCCGTCGCGTGCACGCGCTCGCCGGCAGCCGCGCCCAGCGGGGCAGCCTGAGCGCTGCGCTGCAAAGCCTGAAAGACGCCGGACGCGACGACCCCGCCACGCTGCAAGCCTTCTTCGCCAGCGCGCTCATCGTGCCGGTGCTCACCGCCCACCCGACCGAAGTTCAGCGCAAGAGCATTCTCGACGCCGAGCGCGAAATCGCCCGTCTGCTGGAACATCGTGACGACGCCCTCACGGAGCGCGAGTCGTCGCGCAACACCGATTCGATGCGCGCTTACGTCACGACGCTGTGGCAGACCCGCATGCTGCGTAGCTCTCGTCTGACGGTGGCCGACGAAATCGAAAACGCGCTGTCGTATTACCGCAGCACGTTCCTGTCCGAAATCCCTGCGCTGTACGACGACGTTGCCGCCGAACTGCACGACGCCGTGCCGAGCGTGCGCTCGGAGGGGCTGGGGCGCTTCCTGCAAATGGGCAGCTGGATCGGCGGCGACCGCGACGGCAATCCGAACGTGACGGCGCAGACGCTGCAACTGGCGATCACGCGTCAGGCCACGGAAATCTTCGCGCATTACCTCGAAGAAGTGCACTTGCTGGGGGCGGAACTGTCCGTCTCGCAACTGCTCGCCGGTGCGAGCGACGCCCTGCTCACGCTGGCCCGCCGCTCGCCGGACGACTCGCCGCACCGCACCGACGAACCCTATCGACGCGCCCTCATCGGCGTGTACGCGCGACTGGCCGCGACTGCACGCGACTGGGTCGGCCATGTGCCGCATCGCGGCGCCGTCGGCAATGCCAGTCCGTATCACGACGCCAGCGAGTTCATCTCGGACCTCAATACGGTCGTCGCCTCGCTCATGGCACACCACGGCAGCGCGCTGGTCTCGCAGCGGCTCGGGCCGCTCGTGCGCGCCGCCGAAGTGTTCGGCTTTCACCTCGCGAGCATCGACCTGCGTCAAAGCTCCGACATTCACGAAGCGGTCATTGCCGAGTTGTTCGCGAAGGCGGGCGTCGAAGCGAATTACGCCAAACTCGACGAGCGCGAAAAGCTTGCGCTGCTGCTGGGCGAACTGCGCGAGGCGCGTCCGCTCTTCTCGCCGTACCTCGACTACTCGCAACGCACCCGCGACGAACTCGCCGTGTTCTCGGCGGCGCGCGACATCCGCGCCCGCTTCGGCGCACGCGCGGTTCGCAACTACATCATCTCGCACACGGAAACCGTGAGCGATCTGGTCGAAGTCATGCTGCTGCAAAAGGAGACGGGACTCTTTCAGGGCGCGCTCGACAGCGACGGCGGCGACAGTACGAAGGGCGTCGCATCGAAGGTCGGCCCGATGGTCATCCCGCTGTTCGAGACGATTGCCGACTTGCGCAACGCGCCCGTCATCATGCGGGAGTTCTTCGACATCCCCGGCATGTCGAACGTCGTGACGCTGCAAGGCGGCGAGCAGGAAGTGATGCTCGGGTATTCCGACAGCAACAAGGACGGCGGCTTCCTCACGTCCAACTGGGAGCTGTACAAGGCCGAACTGGCGCTGGTGCGTCTGTTTGAGGAAAAGGGCATTCGTCTGCGCCTCTTCCACGGCCGTGGCGGCACCGTCGGCCGTGGCGGTGGCCCGACATATCAGGCCATTCTGTCGCGGCCGCCGGGCACCGTGAACGGTCAGATCCGTCTGACGGAGCAAGGCGAGATCATCGCCAGCAAGTTCGCGAACCCGGAGATCGGACGCCGCAATCTGGAGACCATCGTCGCCGCCACGCTCGAAGCCACGCTGCTGCCGAGTCTGAATCAACCGCCGCGTCTGGCCGCGTACGAGCAGGTCATGCAGACGCTCTCGGACACGGCCTTCAGCGCGTATCGCGATCTGGTCTACGAAACGCCGGGCTTCACCGACTACTTCTTCTCGGCCACGCCGATTGCCGAAATCGCCGAGCTGAACATCGGCTCGCGTCCCGCGTCGCGCAAATTCTCCGATCCGAAGCACCGTCGCATCGAAGACCTGCGCGCGATTCCTTGGGGCTTCTCGTGGGGGCAGTGCCGCTTGCTGCTCACCGGCTGGTACGGGTTCGGCAGCGCGGTGAGTGCGTATCTCGAAGGCGACGGCAGCAAGGCCGACGCCGCCGGGCGCGATAAACGTCTCGACACGTTGCGTCAGATGGTCAAACGCTGGCCGTTCTTCGCGAACCTGCTCTCGAATATGGACATGGTGCTCGCCAAGACGGATCTGGCCGTGGCATCGCGTTACGCCGAACTGGTGGCCGACGAAAAGCTGCGCAAGCGCGTGTTCAGCCGGATCGTCGACGAATGGCAGAGCACGTCGCAGGCGCTGGCGCTGATCACCGGGCACGACGAGCGCCTGGCGGACAATCCGATGCTCGCGCGCTCGATCAAGAACCGCTTCCCGTACCTCGACCCGCTCAATCACTTGCAGGTCGAACTGCTGCGCCGTCACCGCGCCGGGGAATCGGACGAGCGGGCGCGTCGCGGCATCCATCTGTCGATCAACGGCATCGCAGCGGGCCTTCGCAACACGGGCTGATCCCGCGTCGGTCCGACCTGCACCGGTCACGCCTGCGAGGCCGGTGCAGGCTGTTTGCGTGGGGGCGCACGGCCGGTCGGTGCGCCGCGCCTTGGGAATCTCCCCAACGACAGTCGTCCGATAGGACGTTATATTGCGATCCATTCGACCAGATTGCCGGGGGGCAACCATCATGCATACCGATTCGATCGGGCGATCCAGACACGCAACCTTCACCCGACGGGCAACGTTGTTCGTCACTTCTACGCTGCTGGGACTGGGTGCAGCTACGCACTTGGCGTATGCCAGCCCGGCCTTAGCCGCGCTCGTAGCCGCTGACCCAGCCGTTGTTCCAGCCGTTGTCCCAGCCGAAACGTCAGCGCCCTCCCTCGCTGAGCCGAACGCCAGCGACCCGCCCTCTCACACGCTGGCGGCCGCGCCGCATGGCGTTCGCGGCTTCGCGGTGCGTCTCGTGTCGCAAGCGATGGCGGGTGCGCCAGCCCATCCGTCACGCGAAGTCAGGCCGCGTCCGGTCGTCGACCCGGTGCTCGATCCGCTGATGAACGGCATTCTCAAGCGGCTGGCAATCAGCGAAGCCGTGGCGCGCAACAAGTACGGTTCGGGCAAAGCCGTGCAGGACACGGCGCGCGAACAGGCATTGCTCGACAGCATGGGCGAGCAGGCCCCGCAGTACGGCCTCACGCCTGCGCAGGCCCGCACCTTCTTCCGTCTCCAGATCGAGGCGGGCAAGCTCGTGCAGACGGCGTTGCTGGCGCGCTGGACGCGCGACGGCCATGCGCCGGGCGAGCCGGTGGATCTGGGCACGCGCCTGCGTCCGGCGCTCGACAAGCTGGGCACCTCGCTGCTGCACGACCTCGGCCGTCTGTGCGCCCTGCCGGACGACCCGACGCGCCTGGCGCGCATCCATCAGGCCCGCGAGCGCATCGCCCGCGCCGCGAAGCTCGAAGCGCTGCAACGGGCGGCGTTCGACGAAGCGACGTCCGGCCTGTGTCTGTCTGCCCCACCGCGCATCTGGACGCTCTCGATGGCGGCAACGCCCCACTAGGCCGAACGGACAGGATCACAGCGCCCGGCAGTCGTGGCCCGGGCGCGGCGGTTGTATAATCGCGGTTTGCCGTGCTTTGCCACGGTTCCGCTACGTTCCACGTTTGGCCACGCTACGACAATGACCTCCCAACTCCACAAGAAAGGCGAAGCCTGGTCGGCACGCTTTTCCGAACCCGTTTCCGATCTCGTCAAGCGCTACACCGCGTCGGTGTTCTTCGACAAGCGCCTCGCGCTGTTCGACATCGAAGGCTCGCTCGCCCACGCCGACATGCTGGCGGCGCAAGGCATCGTCAGCGCACAGGATCTGGCCGACATTCAGCGCGGCATGACGCAGATTCGCGGCGAAATCGAAGGCGGTCAGTTCGAGTGGCAACTGGATCTCGAAGACGTCCACCTCAATATCGAAGCCCGCCTGACCGCCCTGATCGGCGACGCGGGCAAGCGCCTGCACACGGGCCGCTCGCGTAACGATCAGGTCGCGACGGACATCCGTCTGTGGCTGCGCAGCGAGATCGACAACATCGGCACGCACCTCGGCGACCTGCGCCGCGCGTTGCTGGATCTGGCCGAACAGCACAGCGCCACGATCCTGCCGGGCTTCACCCACCTGCAAGTCGCACAGCCGGTGACGTTCGGTCATCACCTGATGGCTTACTTCGAGATGTTCAGCCGCGATGCCGAGCGCATGCTCGACGTGCGTCGTCGCGTGAACCGTCTGCCGCTAGGCGCTGCCGCCCTCGCCGGCACGAGCTACCCGATCGATCGTGAGCGCGTGGCCGCAACGCTGGGCTTCGAAGAGGTCTGCACGAACTCGCTCGACGCCGTGTCGGATCGCGATTTCGCCATCGAATTCACGGCCGCCGCCGCGCTCGTGATGACGCACGTCTCGCGCTTCTCGGAAGAACTGGTCCTGTGGATGAGCCCGCGTGTGGGATTCATCGATCTGGCCGACCGCTTCTGCACGGGCAGCTCGATCATGCCGCAGAAGAAGAATCCGGACGTGCCGGAACTGGCGCGTGGCAAGACCGGCCGCGTCAATGGGCATCTGATCGCCCTGCTCACGCTCATGAAGGGCCAGCCCCTCGCGTACAACAAGGACAATCAGGAAGACAAGGAGCCGCTGTTCGATACGGTCGACACCGTGATCGACACGCTGCGCATCTTTGCGGACATGGTGCCGGGCATCAAGGTGCGCGAAGCCAATATGCGTAACGCAGCGCTGCAAGGCTTCTCGACGGCGACCGATCTGGCCGACTATCTCGTGAAGAAGGGTCTGCCGTTCCGCGACGCCCACGAGATCGTCGCCCACGCCGTGAAGATCTGCTCGGATCGCGACATCGATCTGGCCGATCTCTCGCTCGCCGAATTGCAGAAGTTCTCGCCGCTCGTCGGGGAGGACGTCTTCGAATACCTCACGCTCGAAGGCTCCGTCGCCAGCCGCAACCACATCGGCGGCACCGCGCCGGCGCAGGTGCAGCGTGCCATTGCAGCCGCACGCGCGAAGCTGGCAAAGTAAGCGCTTCGACGTCTTTCGGCGCAGAGCAACGAGAAATGCCATCTTCACAGGTGGCATTTTTTTGTGGGCTGGACGAATCGCGTCGTCAGAACAACGGCAACGACAGGAAGCCCTTGATGACGAGCGCGTTCAGGATGTCGATAAAGAACGCTCCCACCATTGGCACGATCAGGAAGGCGAGGTGCGACGGACCGAAGCGCTCCGTCACTGCCTGCATGTTGGCAATCGCGGTCGGCGTCGCCCCCAGCCCAAAGCCGCAGTGACCTGCGGCGAGCACGGCCGCATCGTAGTTGCCGCCCATCACGCGGAACGTGACGAAGATGGCATACGCCGCCATCGCCACCGCCTGCGTCACGAGAATCACGATCATCGGCACGGCCAGCGTCGACAGATCCCACAGTCGCAAGGCCATGAGCGCCATCGCGAGAAACAACGACAGACTCACGTTCCCCAGCACAGACAGCGAACGGTCGAAGACCTCATAGCGGACGAGCGACAGCAGATTGCGCACAAGCACGCCCGTAAAGAGAACGCAGACGAACGTCGGCAATTCGAACGGCGTATCCGAAAGCCCTGCTGCGATCAACTCGCCGCCGAGCAGACAGATGGCGATCATCGCCACCGTCTCGATCAACGCCTGCGCCGTGATCAGGCGCACCGTATGCGGTTGCTCGAAGCCTTCCGGTGCAGCATCCTTTGTCGCCTCACGGCCCGGGACTTTGCCGCCAAGTCGGCGTCCGACCAGATATCGCGCGACCGGCCCGCCCAGCAAACCGCCCATCACCAGTCCGAACGTGGCACACGCCATCGCAATTTCGAGTGCCGACTGGACGCCGTAGCGCGTCGTGAGCGTCTCGCCCCAGGCTGCGCCCGTGCCATGTCCGCCTGCGAGCGTGATGGAGCCGCCCAGCAAACCGATGCCCGGCGCCAGCCCCATCGAGACAGCCAGCCCGACACCGATGACGTTCTGCATGATCAGCATGCCCGCCACGACACCCACAAAAAGCACCAGCCGCTTGCCGCCCGCACGCAAACTCGCGAGATTCGCCGACAGGCCGATGGTCGCGAAAAACGCCAGCATCAGCGGGCCTTGCAGGGAGGTGTCGAACCGCAGTTCGAAATGTCCGAACTGACGCATCGCCAGCGTGCCGAGCGCCACCAGCAGGCCAGCCGCGACCGGCTCAGGGATGCTGTACGTGCGCAGCGGCGCGATCCATTCGACAAGCTTGCGCCCCAGCAGCAACACCAACGTGGCACAGACGAGTGTGCCGTAGGTGCTGAACACCAGTTCCCTCGTGACGTCCATGACCTCCCCCCCACTCGAAAAATGCGACGAGTTTAGCAATGACGTCCCAAGAAAATGATGTGAAAAATCCCAAAAATGACGTGTTCGAGTAACGCCACCAAATTGGTGTTTTAGGCCATGCCACGGGCGTTTGCGAGGTTTTCGCGAGAATTCACAGATGTTTACGGAAATTTGCGGCGATTGACGTTGCGACGGCATCGCCTACGAACGAATTACGCAAGTTGCACACCGCTAATCGGCGTATGCGAAGGCACCACCGCCACATACGCGCCTTGGCCGAAAAAAAAGGTTCATTGAGCATTACCGGGGAAGGCGGCGCGGATTTTGAGGAAGAAGTATTCCTGGTCTCGGTAGCCGTAGGCGCGCCGCTTAATGACCTTGATAGTGTTGTTAATGCCCTCAACGATGCTGGTGTTTAGACGATGTCGGCATCTGGCCAGGATGCCATGCAGATAGCCTTTCAGACGCTGAGCGAAGGTGTTCAAGGGGGCTATTCCGCTTTGCTCGGCCTGCTCGCACCAGTGGTGCCAGGCTTGTTTTGCCCAGGCAGGTCTTCGGTAGAACCAGAGCCGCTTGAGTTCGTCCCTCAGGACATAGACCGTCAGCAGCGGCTGGTTGGCTTGCAGCAATTCGTCGAGCCGGACGGCCTGCTGCCGGTCTAGCTTGTCGCGGTTGCGCAATAACAGCCAGCGGCTCGATTTGATGACCCGGCGCGCGGGACGGTCCTGGCGCAGTTGGTTGGCCTGATCCACGCGCACCCGATCAATGACCTCTCGTCCGTACTTGGCCACGACATGGAACAAGTCATAGACGATCTCCGCCCGTGGGCAGTGGGCCTGGATTTCTAACTCGTAGGCCGTAGTCATGTCGATGGCTACGGCCTTGATGCGTTGGGCGACCCCACGCGGCAATTGCTCGAAGAACGCCCGAGCCGTCTCGCGTGAGCGTCCTGGGCCGATCCACAGCACCTGCCTGCTGATCGGATCGACGACTACCGTCGCGTACCGATGCCCTTTATGCAGGGCGAACTCGTCCATCGCTAAATACTCGATCCTGGACCAATCCGGTTCGCGCACTGACGCTCGGAGCCGGGCCTTGTCCAGCGTCTTGACGGTATGCCAACCCAGCTCGAAGAACCTCGCCACCGCCTGCACGTTGCTCGATTGCAGCAATTGGCTGCAGGCCGCCGCAAGCCGATCCGTCACCCGCTGGTAGCGACCCAGCCAAGTAAGCCGCTCCAGGCGCGGGCCACCGCATTGCTCACACAACAAGCGCCGGCGTGGAACATGAAGAACAACCCGGTACTCAAATAACGGCAGATCTCGCACCCGGCGCACCGTGGTCTCATGGACCTGGCGACATCGTGCGCCGCACTGCTCGCACAGCATCACCTTGGCGGTTGGCTTCAAATAGATCGACAGCGTGCGCCCTGTGCCCTCGGGCCACTCCACGCGTTCGACGGCATAGCCCTGCCAGCCTCCCAGCGACTCCAGCAGCTTGCGATCCAGCATCTCCACGCACTCCTGATGGCAAATTCCTGCCATCAAGAGTACGAAAACTTGTCAAATCCCTCCACGCTATTGCGCGATGAACCAAAAAAAAGCCCCATGCTTTCACATGGGGCCGCACTTTTCCGATGTTTGTCGGCCGGATTTTCGGGCCGCGCCGGACTCGCTTCGCAGCGAGTCGGCGAGTCAGCGCATCGCCGCATGGCGAATGCGCTTACTGTCGCACGCAGTCCACGAAGTACTCGGGACGGCCGTCGACCTCCTCGACCACCAGACCGTGAATGTCGGTATGGAAGCCAGGGAAGCGCTCGTTGAAGTCGCGCGCAAAACGCAGGTATTCGATGATCGCGGCGTTAAAGCGCTCGCCCGGGATCAACAGCGGAATGCCCGGCGGATACGGCGTGAGCAGCACGCTCGTGACACGGCCTTCGAGATCGTCGATAGGCACCCGGTCGATCTGGCGGTGCGCCAGCTTCGCGAAGGCGTCCGTCGGCTTCATCGCAGGTTGCATGTCCGAGAGGTACATCTCGGTCGTCACGCGCGCCACGTCGTTCGCCTTGTACACGCTGTGGATCTGATCGCACAGGTCGCGCAGACCAATGCGCTCGTAACGCGGGAACTGCGCGACGAACTCCGGCAGTACACGCCACAGCGGACGGTTGTGATCGTAGTCGTCCTTGAACTGTTGCAACTCGGTCAGCATCGAGTTCCAACGGCCCTTGGTAATGCCGATCGTGAACATGATGAAGAACGAGTACAGGCCGGTCTTCTCCACGATGATGCCGTGCTCGGCCAGATACTTCGTGACGATGGCGGCCGGAATGCCGCTCTCGCCGAACTCGCCGCCCACGTCCAGCCCCGGCGTGATGATCGTCGCCTTGATCGGGTCGAGCATGTTGAAACCGTCGGCCAGATCGCCGAAGCCGTGCCAGCGGTCGTTCGAGCGCAGCACCCAGTCCTCGCGCTGGATCGGGCCCTCGTCGCCCAGATTCTCCGGACCCCAGACCGAGAACCACCACGAATCGCCGTACTCCAGGTCCACCTTGCGCATGGCACGGCGGAAATCGAGCGCTTCGACAATCGACTCTTCGACCAGCGCCGTGCCGCCCGGCGGCTCCATCATGGCGGCGGCCACGTCGCACGACGCGATGATCGCGTACTGCGGCGAGGTCGACGTGTGCATCAGATACGCTTCGTTGAAACGGTACGTATCGAACGTGCGCGCTTCCGAATCCTGCACCACGATCTGCGACGCCTGCGAAATCCCGGCGAGCAGCTTGTGCGTGGAGTGCGTAGCGTAGATGGTCGCTTCCGACGAGCGTGGACGGCCTTCGCCGATGGCATGCATGTCGCGGTAGAACTCGTGGAACGCCGCGTGCGGCAACCAGGCTTCGTCGAAGTGCAGCGTGTCGATGTTGTTACCCAGCACGTCCTTGATCATTTCGACGTTGTAAATCACACCGTCGTACGTGCTTTGTGTAATCGTCAGAATGCGCGGCTTGGCGTTCGGGTCGCGTTCGAGCACTTCGCGCGCGAACGGGTTGGCTTCGATCTTGGCGCGAATCACGTCCGGCTCGAATTCCGACTTCGGAATCGGGCCGATGATGCCGAGGTGGTTGCGCGTGGGCGTGAGGAACACTGGCACCGCGCCCGTCATCGTGATCGCGTGCAGGATCGATTTGTGGCAGTTGCGGTCGACGACGACGATGTCGCCCGGCGCCACCGTGGCGTGCCAGACGATCTTGTTCGACGTCGACGTACCGTTCGTCACGAAGAAGAGGTGATCCGCGTTGAAGATGCGCGCAGCGTTGCGCTCGGACGCGCCCACCGGACCGTTGTGGTCGAGCAACTGGCCGAGTTCTTCCACGGCGTTGCAGACGTCGGCACGCAGCATGTTCTCGCCGAAGAACTGGTGGAACATCTGACCGACCGGGCTCTTCAGGAACGCCACGCCGCCCGAGTGCCCCGGGCAGTGCCACGAGTACGAACCGTCTGCCGCGTAGTGCGTGAGCGAGCGGAAGAACGGCGGCGGCAGCGAGTCGAGGTACGACTTCGCTTCACGAATGATGTGACGCGCCACGAACTCCGGCGTGTCTTCGAACATATGAATGAAGCCGTGCAGCTCGCGCAGGATGTCGTTCGGGATGTGGCGCGACGTGCGCGTCTCCCCGTACAGGAAAATCGGAATATCCGGATTGCGGCGGCGCACTTCCTGCACGAAGGCACGCAGGTTGATGATGGCCAGCGCGAGTTCGCCTTCGCCTTCACCGCCTGCTTCGCTCGAAAACGTGCCGAACTCGTCGTCGTCGATGGACAGGATGAAGCTCGACGCGCGGCTCGCCTGCTGCGCAAACGAGGTCAGGTCGCCGTAGCTGGTGAGGCCGTTGACCTCCATGCCCTCGGCTTCGATAGCCTCCGCCAAAGAACGAATCCCGGATCCGGAAATGTTTTCGGAGCGGAAGTCCTCGTCGATGATGACGATCGGAAAACGGAATTTCATTGGCGTTCCTTCGACAAAAGAACGAGCCACGGTCCGACATGGCCGTGGCTCTGGGGCATTGCGATGTGTGGGGTGCTCACCGGCGGCGAGTATGGCGCCTGGCAGGCTAGGTTTTCGGCAGCGTGACACCACGCTGTCCCTGATACTTGCCGCCGCGATCCTTGTACGACGTCTCGCAGACTTCGTCGGATTCGAAGAACAGCACCTGAGCCACGCCTTCGTTGGCGTAGATCTTGGCCGGCAGCGGCGTCGTGTTCGAGAATTCCAGGGTCACGTAGCCCTCCCATTCGGGTTCGAACGGCGTTACGTTCACGATGATGCCGCAGCGGGCATACGTCGACTTGCCCAGGCACACGGTCAGTACGCTGCGCGGAATGCGGAAGTATTCGACGGTGCGCGCGAGCGCGAACGAGTTCGGCGGAATGATGCAGACATCGCTCTCGACGTCGACGAAGGATTTCTCGTCGAAGTTCTTCGGATCGACGATCGTCGAGTTGATGTTCGTGAAGACCTTGAATTCAGGCGCACAGCGAATGTCGTAGCCGTAGCTCGACGTGCCGTAGCTGACGATCTTTTGCCCGTCCTGGGAATACCGGATCTGCGACGGCTCGAAGGGCTCGATCATGCCGTGCTCCTCGGCCATACGACGGATCCATTTGTCGGACTTGATGCTCATGTGTGGGCCTGAATTGGGGGAGTACGTAAAAAGTGGGCATATTTTACGCGAATGTTGCGGTGCGGTGATGTTTTCACTCGCAGCGCCCCACGCCGGGCCTTCCGGCCCGGCCCGACGGGCTTCGTGACGTGCCCACCCAGCCTTCAGGCCGTCTTCATGCCGTCCTTACGTGTTCTGCACGACGATCGACGGGAATTTGCTCGTCATGTCCTTCTGGCGCGCCGCAATCTTCACCGCGACCTTGCGGGCGATGGCCTTGTACAGCTCGGCCACACGGCCGTCCGGGTCGCCCACCACGCTCGGCATACCGGCGTCTGCGTGCACGCGGATGCTCATCTCCAGTGGCAGCTTGCCCAGCAGATCGACATCGAAATCGTGGCTCATGCGCTCGCCGCCACCCACGCCGAAGATCGGCTCCTCGTGCCCGCAGTTCGAGCAGATATGCAGACTCATGTTCTCGATCAGCCCCAGAATCGGCACGCCGACCTTCTCGAACATCTTGAGACCCTTGCGCGCGTCGAGCAGCGCCAGATCCTGCGGCGTCGTCACGATGACCGCGCCCGTGACCGGCACCTTCTGTGCGAGCGTGAGCTGGATGTCGCCCGTACCCGGCGGCATGTCGACGATCAGATAGTCGAGGTCGTGCCAGTTGGTCTGGTTAAGCAGTTGTTCGAGCGCCTGCGTGACCATCGGGCCGCGCCAGACCATGGGATTGTCCGGCTCGATCAGGAAGCCAATGGAACTGGCCTGCAAGCCGTGACCGTTCATCGGTTCGAGGGTCTTGCCGTCCTTCGATTCCGGCTTGCCGTGAATACCCAGCAGGGTCGGCAGCGACGGGCCGTAGATGTCAGCATCGAGAATGCCGACATTCGCGCCTTCGGCCGCCAGTGCGAGCGCGAGGTTCACGGCCGTGGTGCTCTTGCCCACGCCGCCCTTGCCCGAGGCCACAGCCACGATGTTCTTGACATTGGGAAGGAGCTTCACCCCGCGTTGTACGGTGTGCGCTACGATCTTCTGGCCGATTTCGACGGCTACGCGCTCGACCCCGGGCAGCTTGCCGATGGCCTCGGTAATACGCGTGCGCATCGCTTCGAACTGGCTTTTGGCGGGATAACCGAACTCGATCTGAATACCGACGTGGCCGTGCTCGGCCGCGACTTGCTTGACATACTTGCCGGCGATCAGGTCCAAGCCTGTATCCGGGTCGACGATACCACGCAGCACTTCATTGATTTGGGCGACTTCCATAGGGTCTCTCGCTCTGTCGAGGCGCACCGGGACGACCCGGCGTAGCGCTAACAACTTGTAACAACCGTGGCGCACGCTCTCGACTAGCATTCGAGGCGCGCGTGTTATGGGGAACCAGCCGTCGCGGCAAGATGTCCTTGCCTGCGGTTGAAGCTCAGCGCTATTGTAAAAGACGTCGCGCCGTCAGGCTCAAAACCCCTGCGGCGCGCGCGTGCTTCAACGAAGTGCTTACGCGTGTTTCATCACAGCTAGCTAATCGATAAGGAGCCTCAAATGAATAAGAACACTCTGCGCGCTTCCGCGCTCGTGCTGGTCTCGGCCGCCATGCTGGCCGGATGTCAGACGCAGCAGGGCACCAACACGGCAGTCGGCACCGGCGTCGGCGCAGCAGTCGGGGCGGGGCTGGGCAACCTCATCGGAGGCAATACCACCGGCACCCTGATCGGCGCCGCAGTTGGCGCAGCCGCCGGCGGGGCCACGGGCTACAACTGGCAGTCCATCAAAAACACGCTGGGCGGTCACACGGCCGGCACCGGCACCCAGATCTCCGAGCGTCCGGACGGCCAGCTCCAGGTCAACGTGCCGAGCGACGTGACGTTCGACACGAACCAGTACGCCATCAAGCCGAACTTCGCCGCCGTGCTCACCGATCTGGCGAACTCGCTTAACCAGAATCCGGGCATCACGGCCCGCGTAATCGGCCATACCGACAGCACCGGTGGCGACCGCATCAATATCCCGCTCTCGCAAAATCGTGCCAATGCGGTCATTCAGTATCTGACCTCGCGCGGCGTCGATGCTCGCCGTCTCCAGGGCGTGGGCGTCGGCTCCAGCCAGCCGGTCGCCTCGGACGCCACGGCAGAAGGCCGCGCGCAGAACCGTCGCGTGGAAATTCTCCTCCAAGCGCCTCAGCAACAACAGCAAGCGCCTCGCTAAGCGCGTCGCGAAGTATCACCGGACCGACATCCGATCAGTCCATGCAAACGCATGCCCGGTTCGCCGGGCATGCGCGCTTCTGCCCTCCAATGGCTCTCCGCCCGCCCGCATGCTGCAACGCAGCATCGAAAATCCGCACATCGGTTGAACTAATCCCCTGCCCCGTCGCTCAGACCCTTCGGAAGTGCCTACCGTGGGCGCTTTCATCTCCTCTTTGTTATTGACGTTACGTGTGCCTAGTTATGCCGGAACCTCGTTCCGGCTTTTTTTTGGTTCATTGAGCATTACCGGGGAAGGCGGCGCGGATTTTGAGGAAGAAGTATTCCTGGTCTCGGTAGCCGTAGGCGCGCCGCTTAATGACCTTGATAGTGTTGTTAATGCCCTCAACGATGCTGGTGTTTAGACGATGTCGGCATCTGGCCAGGATGCCATGCAGATAGCCTTTCAGACGCTGAGCGAAGGTGTTCAAGGGGGCTATTCCGCTTTGCTCGGCCTGCTCGCACCAGTGGTGCCAGGCTTGTTTTGCCCAGGCAGGTCTTCGGTAGAACCAGAGCCGCTTGAGTTCGTCCCTCAGGACATAGACCGTCAGCAGCGGCTGGTTGGCTTGCAGCAATTCGTCGAGCCGGACGGCCTGCTGCCGGTCTAGCTTGTCGCGGTTGCGCAATAACAGCCAGCGGCTCGATTTGATGACCCGGCGCGCGGGACGGTCCTGGCGCAGTTGGTTGGCCTGATCCACGCGCACCCGATCAATGACCTCTCGTCCGTACTTGGCCACGACATGGAACAAGTCATAGACGATCTCCGCCCGTGGGCAGTGGGCCTGGATTTCTAACTCGTAGGCCGTAGTCATGTCGATGGCTACGGCCTTGATGCGTTGGGCGACCCCACGCGGCAATTGCTCGAAGAACGCCCGAGCCGTCTCGCGTGAGCGTCCTGGGCCGATCCACAGCACCTGCCTGCTGATCGGATCGACGACTACCGTCGCGTACCGATGCCCTTTATGCAGGGCGAACTCGTCCATCACTAAATACTCGATCCTGGACCAATCCGGTTCGCGCACTGACGCTCGGAGCCGGGCCTTGTCCAGCGTCTTGACGGTATGCCAACCCAGCTCGAAGAACCTCGCCACCGCCTGCACGTTGCTCGATTGCAGCAATTGGCTGCAGGCCGCCGCAAGCCGATCCGTCACCCGCTGGTAGCGACCCAGCCAAGTAAGCCGCTCCAGGCGCGGGCCACCGCATTGCTCACACAACAAGCGCCGGCGTGGAACATGAAGAACAACCCGGTACTCAAATAACGGCAGATCTCGCACCCGGCGCACCGTGGTCTCATGGACCTGGCGACATCGTGCGCCGCACTGCTCGCACAGCATCACCTTGGCGGTTGGCTTCAAATAGATCGACAGCGTGCGCCCTGTGCCCTCGGGCCACTCCACGCGTTCGACGGCATAGCCCTGCCAGCCTCCCAGCGACTCCAGCAGCTTGCGATCCAGCATCTCCACGCACTCCTGATGGCAAATTCCTGCCATCAAGAGTACGAAAACTTGTCAAATCCCTCCACGCTATTGCGCGATGAACCTTTTTTTTTGGCCGCGCGCTTTTGGGCGACGCCCCCCCTGCTCCGACGCCCGTTTGGGCGCGGGCGGCGCCCGCCTGCTAGAATCGTCCTTTCCCGCACCCCTCAACCCACATAGTCAAACCACATGTCCCGCCGCATTCTTGTCACATCCGCACTGCCGTACGCCAATGGCCAGATTCACATCGGTCACCTGGTGGAATACATCCAGACCGACATCTGGGTACGGTTCATGCGAATGCAGGGCCATGAGGTCTACTACGTTGGCGCGGACGATACGCACGGCACGCCGGTCATGCTGCGCGCCGAAAAGGAAGGCCTCACGCCCAAGCAACTGATCGAGCGCGTGTGGACGGAACACAAGCGCGACTTCGACAGCTTCAACATCTCGTTCGACAACTACTATTCGACGGACTCGGAAGAGAACCGCGAATTGTCCGAAAACGTCTATCTCGCCCTGAAGGAACAGGGCCTGATCGAGGCGCGCGACATCGAACAGGCGTACGACCCGGTCAAGGAGATGTTCCTGCCGGACCGCTTCATCAAGGGCGAATGCCCGAAGTGCGGCGCGAAGGACCAGTACGGCGATTCGTGCGAAGTCTGCGGCTCGACCTACGCGCCGACCGACCTGCTCAATCCGTACTCGGTCGTCTCGGGCGCCACGCCGATTCGCAAGACGTCGACGCACTACTTCTTCAAGCTCTCGGACAAGCGCTGCGAGCAGTTCCTGCGCAAGTGGGTGTCGGGCCTCGCCCAACCCGAAGCGGCGAACAAGATGAAGGAGTGGCTCGGTGAAGATGGCGAGTCGACGCTCGCAGACTGGGACATTTCGCGCGATGCGCCCTACTTCGGCTTCGAGATTCCGGGCGCGCCGGGCAAGTATTTTTATGTGTGGCTCGACGCACCGGTCGGCTACTACGCCAGCTTCAAGAATCTGTGCGCCAAGCGCGGTCTGAACTTCAACGAATGGGTCAAGCCCGGTTCCACGACCGAGCAGTACCACTTCATCGGCAAGGACATCATGTACTTCCACACGCTGTTCTGGCCGGCGATGCTCGAATTCTCGGGCCATCGCACGCCGACCAACGTGTACGCCCACGGCTTCCTGACCGTGGACGGCCAGAAGATGTCGAAGTCGCGCGGCACGTTCATCACGGCCCAAAGCTTCATCGATACGGGGCTGAATCCGGAGTGGCTGCGTTATTACATCGGCGCCAAGCTCGGCAATACGATGGAGGACCTCGACCTGAACCTCGATGACTTCATCGCCCGGGTGAACAGCGATCTGGTCGGCAAGTACGTAAACATCGCCAGCCGTGCCGCGGGCTTCCTGATCAAGCGTTTCGACGGCCGTGTCTCGGCGGACGCCATGAACGCACCGTTGCTCGCACAGGTGCGCGCCGCTGCCCCGCAGATCGCCGCGTATTACGAAGGTCGCGAGTTCGGCAAGGCGCTGCGTCTGGTGATGGAACAAGCCGACGCGATCAACGGTTACGTCGATACGGTCAAGCCGTGGGATCTGGCCAAGGACCCGGCACAGGCTGCGGCGCTGCACGAGGCTTGCTCGGTGTGTCTGGAAGCGTTCCGCTTGCTGACGCTGTACCTCAAGCCGGTGCTGCCGACGACGTCGCAAGCGGTGGAGCAGTTCCTGAACATCGCCCCGCAGACGTGGCAGGACGTGAACCGTCCGCTCACCGCCGATGCCGCCATCAACGCGTACAAGCATCTGATGACGCGCGTCGAAGGCAAGCAGGTCGAAGCGCTGCTCGCCGCCAACCGCGACTCGCTGCAAGCGACGGCCCCGGCGGCCGACGCCGCAGCAGCGAAGGGCAAGGACAAGGCGGCGAAGTCCGAAAAATCGGAGAAGGCTGACAAAGCATCCGAGAAGGCCGACGACGGCATCATCACCATCGACGACTTCGCCAGGATCGATCTGCGCATTGCACGCATCGTCGATTGCAAGGCCGTCGAAGGGTCGGACAAGTTGCTGCAGCTCACGCTCGACGTCGGCGAAGCACAAACGCGCAACGTCTTCTCCGGCATCAAGTCGGCGTATCCGCAGCCCGAAGTGCTCGTGGGCAAGCTGACGGTGATGGTCGCTAACCTCGCGCCGCGCAAGATGAAGTTCGGCATGTCGGAAGGCATGGTGCTCGCCGCTTCGGCCGCCGACGGGAAGGCCGAACCGGGCATCTACATTCTTGAGCCGCACAACGGCGCGAAGCCCGGCATGCGTGTGAAGTAACGCGCAGTCCCAAAAGCGAAACACCCCGAGCGCCGACGATTCGGCCTCGGGGTGTTTTGTTTTGGGGCGTCGGAGGGCTCGCTTATCGCAAGTGGTCCACGGGCAACGCCGTGGTGAACTTCACCGTCTCCATCGAAAAGCTGGCGCTGATGTCCTGAAGATCGGCCACGCGGATGAGCTTTTTGTAGAAACGGTCATAGGCTGCAATGTCGGGCAGATAGACCTTGAGCAGATAGTCGATCTCGCCCGCCATGCGATGAATTTCGACGATTTCGGGCAATTCCCGTGCGCCCGCGACGAAACGGACCATCCAGTCCTCGCTGTGCGTGGCCGCCTTGATGAAGACGAACGCCGTGACGCGCAAGTCGAGTTGCTGCGGATCGCACAGCGTCACCTGCCCGGTGATCACGCCGCTTTCGCGCAGACGCTGCACCCGCCGCCAGCAAGGCGTGGGCGATAGATGCACCGCTTCGGCCAGCTCTCCGAGTGAGCGCGAGGCATCGGATTGCAGATTTTCGAGAATTGCGAGATCGGTTTTATCCACGATGACACCTGGGAGGAAAATTTTTCCAAATCCTACCCTATTCAAGAGATGATTTGGAAGCCTTTACCCGGCGACGGCAGGTAGACTTCATAAATTCTCCGAGAAAAATGCTCGCCATGAAAATCTTCACTCAACACCCTGCCTCAGTCAGCGAAAACTACCTCCAGCATATGGGGACATCGATGTCGTTCGCCCTGCCCCTGTTCGGCGCATGCCTTGCGTGCTTCGTCCATGCGGCGCTGCCGTTCATGTTCGAGAAGACCGGCAGCCGGATCATCACGCGTTTGCACGACCGGATGGTGACGCATCGCGATCGCCGCACGGGTCGTCAGACGCAATCGCCTCAGGCAACTCGGTAACATCGGGCCATCCCATCGTCATCGCTGCGGCGAACGCGACGCATAGCCCGCCCGAAGCGTCACCCGTCACGGCCGCTCCGACGCCGGATCCGGCGAGCGCGACGTCACCGTGACGCGGCCGTCAGGGCCGAAATGGGCGTTGAATATGCCCGGCGTGTTCACGCCGTCCTCGAGCCAGCGCCAACTCCACACCGTCTCCTTCTTCAGACGATATTCCGCGACCGTCGTCGGCTTGCCGAGCAGACGTCGCACGTCGTCCTGCGACATGCCCGGCTGCACCTGCTGGAAATTCTCCGCCGCGAGCGCCTGTGTCACGCTGCGCAGCTTGCCGTCGGCGGCAATGTCGACCATATAGGTCCGCAACCCGCCCGGGGAGCGCGGATATTCGAGACGGCGCGAACCGTCGTCGTTCTCCCACACGATCTCCGGCTTGCCCATCTGATCGCGCACCTGCGCCTCGGTCGTGACGCCCGGTTTGAGGTCGCGCAGCATCAGATCGTCCGGTTTGACGGCGTTGAACGTGTCCCGCGCCTTTTCACGCACCTTGTCGATTTGCTGCTGATCGCAGCCGAACAGTCCCAACAGACTCGCAAGCAATCCCATAGCGACTCCCCAACGAAGGCCCCGGCGCGCCCCTGATTCGCGCGCCCCAAGTTCGAAATCGAGCGACGTTTTCATCGATACCCTCCTTTTCTCTGTTGTCGGCCACGCGCCCGCATCACCAACGTACCGATGTCACTGCATCAGTCGAAGCGCCGGTTAAAGAGCACGTCGAAGCCGGACAGCGAACCGGTGCGCAGCGCCAGTTGCCAGCGGCGCGACACCTGCCACGTGATTTTTACGATACTCGCAGCACTTGTCAGACTTTGTTCGTATCCCAACGAGAAGTTGTCCGAGATCGCCTTGCCGAGCTTGACGACCTGCTCGTCGTCCGCCAGCCCGGAATCGCTGGTGCCGATACTGAACTCGTCGATCCCCAGATCCTTGATGATGCGCTTGCCGCCCGTGGCACCGAGCAGCGCCGTAGCCGCCCCCGCCATCGCCTGACGCTGGCCGAGTCCTGCGCCATCCGGCCCATGCCCGAACATCAGCCACGACAGCTTCTCTTCGTCGGACACATTCGGCTCGGAGACGAGCGTCACGCGCGGCTGACGCACCGTGCCCGTCACCAACACGCCGGCCGCCACTTCCTGATTGCGGCGCATCGCCTGAATGTAGATGTCCGGGTTGCCCAGCGGGCCGACGAAATTGATCTGCCCTCGCTCGATGGCCAGCTTGCGGTCAAACGCTTCGTACGTGCCTTCCGCCACCGTGATCGTGCCGGTGCCGCGCATCGGTGTGAGGGGATCGCTTTGCACGCGCATACTGCCGCGCAACAGCAGGTCGGCGCCGGCGCCCACGAAGCGGAAGTCGCGGCCCAGATTCACTTCGACGTTGATGTGCGGCGAGAACTGACTGGCTGGCTTCTCGCTGATGCGCGCCGCCTCCTCCTTCGGATCGAGCGGCTTGGCCCGTGCCTGAGCGCCGCCGCGCACAACCACGACGTCGTCGCTCAACTTCGGCGCGGTCGTGGGCGGCAACGCGAAACGCGCGCGGTCCACGGTGAAGCTGCCGTTCACGGCCATCGATTCGCCGCTGCCCGTGGCCTTGGCCTCGCCCGTGAGCGACAACTGACGGTCCGGTGCGGCGAACAACTGTAATTTGTCCGCGGCGAGTGTGATAGCGAGCGTCGGCTCCGGTGTGTCGAGACGGATATTGCCCGTCGCGCGCGCCGTGCCTCCGCCACCGCCGGTCACGACCACGTCGCGCAGCACGATCTCGGTCGGCATAAGCGCGATGCGCATCTTGCCGTCCTTCACGCTCACGCCCGTGTCGAACATCTGTACCGAAAGATCGTCGGCCGTCAGTTCCCCGGTCGGACGCGGCTTTGCCACCGTGCCCGCCAGCGCCACCTGCAAGTTGGCTCGGCCCTTGAAGGCGAACTGTGCACCGGCGAGGTCTTCGAACTTGGAGAGATTCGGAATGGCGACGGCGATACGGCCGGTGAGCGGCGCATCGTCCGGTACCTCCGGAATGCCGTCCTGCACGCGCAGTCCGGTTTGCACATCGGCGTCGAGCGTGCCGACCAGCGAGGACACGGCCTTGAGCGTCGTGCGCGCCGACTGCCCCGACAGATCGATACGCGTGCGCAACTCGGAGATGCCAAGCGGCACGCGCGCGCCCACCCCGCCCTTCTCTGCGCTCAGGCCGGGGACACCTGTTACCGTCACCTTGACGTGATCGTTCACGCCACTGCGACGCAGCGTGACATCGCCGCTGCGACGCACGATTTCCACGAAGCCGTCCGCGCGCTGACCGGCGCTTACATTCCACTTGCCGTCGAGCACGAGGTCGCTGGCAATCGGCGGCACCTCGCCGGTGAACGAATGCACGACACGCAGCACCTGCGCGACGTCCAGCGTGTCGATCGTGCCCGCTGTCTTCAGTTGCCCCCCGCCGTAATCGAAGTTCGCGAGCGAGAGCGCACCGGCCCCCGTCACAAGCTTCGCCGCACCGAGATGCACGCGCTGCGCGCTCGCTTCGATCTGCCAGGGCGAGGCGAGACCCAGCTTCGGCACGCCACGATTTTCGAGCGTCTGGATCGTGCCCTTCCACCCCGGCTTGCCGCCGGTGTTGGTCACGGCCCCCGAAGCGTCGAGATTCATGTCAAGCGGTGCTTCGCGCAACTTCCCAGCCGCCTTCAGGTGCAGTGTGTGCGCACCGCGCGTGCCCGCTAACGCCAGCGACAGCTTGTCGAGTCGCGCGACGCTGCCGGCGAAGCCCTGCCCATCGAGCGTCACGTTCAGACGGTCGCCCGCGACGCCGGGGAAACCGCCGCTGACATCCACCTTACCGGCCAGATGCGCCAGCTTTTGCGCGCCGAACACGAGGTTGTCGGCGGCAAGGGTTGCGGCAACCACTGGACGCTCCATCGTGCCCGAGACCTGACCGTCCAGTTGCAGACGGCCTGCCAGACCGAAGCCCAGCTTGTCGAGCGACGGCGCGTCGACGTTTACTGCCATCTTGTCGCCGGGCGCACCGAAGCTGCCGCGCAAGACGACCTTGTTCCCCGCCACGAGCAGGTTCGCATCGCTCGGCAACAAGCGCGTGCCCGCCAGCTTCACCGTGCCTGCACCGCTCATCGGCAAGTCGGCATAGACGCTGTCCTGCAATGCGAACTTCAGCGCCAGACCGAAATCGGGGCGCAACGCGCCCTGTGCATCGAACAGACCGGTGACGCTGGCGACCGGGGTCTTTGCCCCAGGCTTTTGCGGACCGTAAAGGTCGTACCAGGCGGCAGGATCGAAACGCGTCAGCCTGATCTGTGCCTTGTAAGCACCTGTGTCGCCATTTTCCAGCACGCCTGTCGCGGCGACCTTGCCGTGTCCCGCATCGAGCGACAGCGCATGAATCGTGGTGCCCTTTGCGTCGAGACCGACGTCGGCGAGGACTCGGCGGGCCGCGTCGCGCCAGTCGAGCGCGATGCGCTGGCCGTTCGCGTCGAGCTTGACGTCGAGCGGGCCGCCCAGCTTCGTCGCGGGCAGCTTGCCGTACAGCGCGCGCAGGTCGAGGTCGCGCATCGTGAAAGCGAAGCCGCCGACGCTCGCTTCGGCATCGGCCGTGGTGTCGTTCGCGCCCGCAGCAGCGCTTGCGGTACTGGCTACGCTTGCGGAAGACGTCGCCGGGGTTGCAGGCGCGGGTGCGCTTGCCGTCACCGACACCTTCTCGCGTCGCAACTCGCCGCTACCGGTCAGCACGGCGCGACCTGCGAGTTTCAACTCGATACCCGTGAATGCCTGACGCGTCGCATCCAGCAACACTTGCGTGCGCAAACTGTCCACCGGTAGCCAACCTGCATCGATCGCGCCGGGCTTCGCGTTGGTCACCGACACCGGCCCCAGCACGCGGAATTCCTTGGCCCCCGGTTGCGGCCGCAAGTCGGCCTGCACGGCGAGGTCCGCCTGCGGCGCGCCCGGTGCGAAATCGCGCGGGTTGACGTGATCGAGCGCAATCTGCGCGCGCGAGAGCGGCACCGGACCGAACGGCGACGCAGCGATGTGCGCCGTCCCGTTCAGCTTCTCGCCGCTTGCCGTCAGGTCGACGACAAGAGCGTCGAGCGAGCCGGACAAATCGGCCTTGAGCGCGACGGGAATCTCACCCGCCTTCGCCTGCAATCCAACGTTGCCGTTCAGTGCAAACGGCCGCTGCCCGTTCAGTTGCAGATTGGCCAGCGCTTCGCCATACGGCGTGCCGAGATGCCCGATCTGCACCGTGTGCTGCGTGCCGTCGCTTCGACCTGCGACGCGAATGTCTTCGAGCACGAGTGCAGGCGAGTGCAGCGTGAGCTTCGCCACGCGCACGTCGTTCAGCGTCAATCCCAACGGCAGGCGCAGGCTTGTCGGCATCGTCGTTGGCGTGTTCGACGGCGGCGACGGCGCGAAAGCCAGATCCACATCCCCCGCATGGAGCTTGTCGACGGTGAAATGCAGCGGACTCAGGCCGAGATTCCAGCGGCTTTCGAGTCGGCTGACGGTGATGCGGGTCGCACCATCCACGTAGCGCATGTCGTTGAGCGTGAAACCGTGCAACACGCTGCCGCTGCGCCATTCGCCAGCGAGCTTACCGCCGAGCGTGGAGACGGCCGTCTGCCATAGCCAGCGGCTGCCGCGCTCGCTCGACATCGCCCACACCAACGCGCCGATGGCCAGTACGAGGATCAGCAGCAGCGCGAGGACGATGCCCGCGAGCGCGCGTCCCCAGCGTCGGCGCCGTGGCGGCGGCGGTGGTGTCGACGCGTTACCCGGCGGCGCGCTACCACCACCGTCCGTGCCCTGCACGCCGGGGTGCACTAAAGTGGGTTCCGCGGGTTCCGTGGGTTCGCGTCCGGCGTCCGGTGCGCCGTGGCCCCGCTGCCCCCGTTGCCCCACACTGCGAACATGGATCATGGCGGTCGTCGGCATCAGCGTATCGAGCAGCATCTTCATCATCAGAAGGCCACCCCCAGCGAGATCGACGGACGGAAGCGCCGGTCATGCACGCCATATCCGAGATCGAGGTTCACCGGGCCGACAGGGCTGCGCCAGCGCACCCCCAAACCGACACCGTGATACAGCGGTGTGGGATGCCGGTAGTCGTCGGTCGCCGTGCCCACGTCCCAGAACACCGCGCCGCCCCAGTCGCGCGTGACCCAGCGCTGATATTCGAGGCTTGCCGTCGCGAGGTACTTCGTCGGGAAGGTCGTGCCGTTCTGCTGACGGCCGATGCTCTGATACGTGTAGCCGCGAATCGACGACGTGCCACCCGCGAAGAACAGCAGCGACGACGGAATCCGGTTGCTGTTGCCGTTCGTCAGCACCGCCCCGAGTTCGAGGCGCGCCAGTACGCGATCGCGCTGTCCGACCGGGAAGTACTGGCGAATCCGGCCGTAGAGCCGCGCGAAACTCTGATCGGTCAGCAGCGGCTTTGCGGCGAAGCCGAGCTGCGTGTTGATGATGTTGCCCTTGCGCGGAAAGATCAGGTCGTCGACGTCGCGACGGTTCCACGAGAACGCAGGTACGAGTGCCTTGTTGAGGAAACGCTCGCCACCGTCCGGACGCTCGTCGGTACGATAGAAGTCCAGCGTGTACGCCCAGTCGTAGCGCTCGCGCGAGCGCGCACGCTTGATGCCGACCTGCGTCGAGCGCTGATCGAGACCGTTCAGATACGTGCGGTCGAACGACCCGCGCAGGCTGTTGGTGTACGCGCTCTCGTCAGGCGGCATGCCGATTTCGGCGTAGCCGCCCTGCCGATACTGTTCGAGACGCGCTTGCGAATCGAACGTCCACGCCTTGCCGAACAGGTTGTAGTACGAGTAGCGCCCGTTGATGCTCGCGCCGGTGTCCGTCGTATAACCGACACCGCTTTGTACACGGTGCTCGGGGAATTCGCGCACTTTCACTTCCACCGGCGCGAGCTCGGCCTTCGCCGGGTCTTCCGTCACCGAAATGATCACATTGGAAAAGTACGGCGTCGCCTGAATCTGGCGTTGCAGTTCCTGCAAGCGGTCGGCGTCGAAGGCCTCGCCCTCGGACAACGGATTGACGTTGCGGATGATCTGCGCGGGATAGCGGCGCGTGCCGGTGATCACCAGCGGCCCGAGCGTGAACGGCGGGCCGCTCTCGTAGGTCGCGGCGAGCGAGGCGGCGTCGTTGTCGGCGTCGACGACGGCGCGTGAGAACGTCATCTTCGCGGCGTGGTAACGCTTCTGTCCCAGCTGGAACAGGGTGTCGTTCTTCGCCTTGTCCCAGTCGGGCTGGCGAAACGGGGCGTCTGCGGGCAACTCCCAGGCATTGCGCAGTTGCTCGACGCGCTGCGGATCCTGCTCGGCGACCGGGCCGGTGAACTTGAGATCGACGTCTTTGATGTGCGTACGGGGGCCCGCCTCGACCTTGATGTCGACATCGCGTTTGCCGTTGACGGTCGCGACATCCACATGGGTGACGGGCGAGAAATAACCCTCCGTCGACGTCAACTCCTGGACCTGCTCGCCGATGGTGGCCACGATGTGCTCGAACTGGGCCTCGCCGATGTCGTCGCGCGACGCGTAGCGCACGACGTCGAGGTTGTCCTTCAGGAGCTTGGCGATTTCTTTGGGCGCGTCGACGCGCACCCGATAGTCGGCTTGCGCCAGACCGGGTGCGCACAGGCCGCAAGCCAGCGCCGTCAGACTCGCCAGTCGGGTGGCCGGGTGGCGAACGCGCAGGAAATGCTGGAGTGAACGTACTAATGAACGAACTAAAGGGCGTACTGAAATGCGCACGCCAAAGCGACGGCCAGCGTCGTGTCCGGATTTGATCTGCGAGACGGTCAAAACCTTCCTTGAAAATATCGCCGCCGGTGGTCCGGCGTGCCGTGTGGAGTGCTCAAACGCACGATGCCCGCCAGCATGGCACAACGAGACACCGCGCATTGCGTACGTGAGTCGTATTTGAACATATCCGGAAGTGCGGTTCACCCATACAGCGTAAATTCGGGCAAATCGCCCAAAACGCCGAAACACCGAAACACCGAACGGCGACGGGTTTGCGGTAGAATCTGCGTCGATTGGCACCGTCTCGACGGCGCCGCTTTTGCCTATTTTTCAAGCAATCGACCATGTACGAGTCCGACATCACCCAATTCATCAAGCAACTCAAGACTGAGAAGCCGACCCTGGAAGCGGAGCAACGCAAGGGCCGCGCCCTGCTGTGGGACAAGCAACCGATTGATATGGAAGAGCGCAGCCGCGCCCAGCAATCGCGTGTGGCCCAACAGCCGTACGTCTACCAAAGCGAGTAAATCGCCGTTCTCCGGCCGAGTTCCCCATTGAATCCGAGTACGCCCGACGATCCGTCGTTCACGCCCGACCCGATCCCCGAGATCGCGCCGGTGCCTGAGCACGTCGATCCCGTGGCGAGCGGTGCTGCCGACCACGCGCCGCACGATGGCCGAAACGACGGTTCGCGCGAGATTCCGGCCCAAAGCGGTTCAGTCGAGACGAGCGCGGTCGACACGGATGCGGCCGAGGCGGACGCGGCAGACGCCGCCGCCCCCGAAGACGCAACCGGCGAAGCGGCGCCCGTTGCAACGTCGCGCCCGGCCGGTGGCGCCGGCAGTTCGGCCACCGAACTGCCCACCCCGCACGACGGGCAGGACTCCACGCCCGATACGGTCGACGGTGTCGCGCGCGCACGTCTGTATGGCGAGCCGCTGTTCGCTCTGCCGAACGATCTCTACATCCCGCCGGACGCCCTCGAGATCTTCCTGGAAGCCTTCGAAGGCCCGCTCGACTTGTTGTTGTATCTGATCCGCAAGCAGAACTTCAACGTGCTCGACATCCCGATGGCGCAGGTGACGAAGCAGTACCTGCTCTATGTGGAACAGATCCGCCGGACCAATCTGGAACTGGCGTCCGAGTATCTGCTGATGGCGGCGATGCTCATCGAGATCAAGTCGCGCATGCTGCTGCCGGTGAAGAAGGCCGACACCGGCGAGGAAGCGGAAGATCCACGCGCCGAACTGGTCCGTCGTCTGCTGGAGTACGAGCAGATGAAGCTCGCTGCGCAAAAGCTCGATACGCTGCCGGTGCTCGGTCGCGACTTCCTGCGCTCGCAGGTCTACATCGAGCAAAGCCTTCAGCCGCGCTTTCCCGATGTGGACGCCGAAGACCTGCGCGCCGCGTGGGCCGAGGTGCTGCGTCGCGCCAAGCTTGTTCAGCATCACAAGATTTCTCGCGAAGAACTGTCGGTGCGCGAGCACATGAGCCAGATTCTGCGACGTCTGCAAGGCGCACGTTTCATGGAGTTCACCGAACTCTTCGACGTGACGCGCGGCGTGCCGGTAGTGGTGGTCAACTTTATCGCCATGCTCGAACTCACGCGCGAGTCGCTGCTGGAGATCACGCAGGCCGAGCCGTTTGCGCCGATCTACGTCCGCCTGACTTACACCCCAAACTGAGCGCCCCATGAAAGTCATCCCCTCGATTCACGAACTGCGCGACCAACTGCGCGGACAGAATCGCGTCGCCTTCGTGCCCACAATGGGCAATCTGCACGAAGGCCACCTCTCGCTCATGCGACTCGCTCGCCAGCACGGCGATCCGGTCGTGGCCAGCATCTTCGTGAACCGTCTGCAATTCGGGCCGAACGAGGACTTCGACAAGTACCCGCGCACGATGATGGACGACATCGAGAAGCTCACGCGCGAGAACGTCTACGTGCTGTTCGCGCCGGACGAGAAGGAGATGTACCCGGAGCCGCAGGAATACCGCGTCGAGCCGCCGCACGATCTGGGCGACATTCTCGAAGGCGAGTTCCGCCCCGGCTTCTTCAAGGGCGTATGCACGGTCGTGACCAAGCTGTTCTCGTGTGTGCAGCCGCGCGTGGCCGTGTTCGGCAAGAAGGATTACCAGCAACTGATGATCGTGCGCAGCATGTGCCGTCAGTTCGCCCTGCCCATCGAAATCATTGCCGCCGAGACGGTGCGCGCCGACGACGGCCTCGCGCTGTCCTCGCGCAATCGCTATCTGTCGGACGCGGAGCGCGCAGAAGCGCCGCAACTGTATCGCTTGCTGAGTGAAATCCGCGACACCGTGAACGGTGGCAGCACCGACTACGCGGCGCTCGAAGCGTCGGCCATGAAGACGCTGACCGAACGTGGCTGGAAGCCGGACTACGTGTCGATTCGCCAGCGCGCCAATCTGCGCGTGCCCGCCCCCGGCGCGGCACCGGCGCAAAGCCTCGTGGTGCTCGCTGCGGCCAAGCTGGGCGCAACGCGTCTGATCGACAATCTCGAAATTTGAGCGCCGGGCCCGCCGCGCACGGTCCCACGACCGGCGCGACGGGCTCCAGGCGCAAGCCGTGCGCGTGTCGGCACCTCGCCGATTCCGCGCGCACATTCTTCGTCGCGCAGCGTGCGCGGCATCGCAACACATCGCAACACAAGAGGCACGCCATGTACCGCACCATGCTCAAGTCGAAGATCCACCGCGCCACCGTAACGCATTGCGAATTGCATTACGAAGGCTCGTGCGCGATCGACGAAAACCTGCTCGAAGCCTCGGGCCTTGTCGAAAATGAGCAAATCGACATCTTCAACGTCAACAACGGCGAACGTTTCACGACCTACGCCATTCGCGGCGAGCGCGGCAGCGGCATGATCTCGCTCAACGGCGCGGCCGCACGTCGCGCGCAGCTCGGCGACATCGTGATCATTGTGTCGTACGCACAAGTCGAGGAAAAGGAAGTGCTGGCCGGCTTCAAGCCCAAGCTGGTGTTCGTCGACGAGAAGAACGCGCAGAAAGGCGAGCGCGATCACGTGCCCCTGCAACCGTGGGAAGAAACCCGCGCCTTCGAAGCCGCTCAAGCCGCGAAGTAAGGCGACGCGCCGAACATCGGCGCGCCCCAATGAAAAGGGACCTGCGGGTCCCTTTTTTCTCACTGTGACCACGCAGACCGGGTCACTTCGCCACAAATGCGGTGATGCCATCCCACTGCGGCAGATCGCGCTCGACGCGCCCCGGCGCGACATCCCACAACGTCAGTCCGTGCGCGGCGAGCTGCACGTAGTTCTGCGTGTTGCGCAGCATGCCGAGCACCGGCAGGCCCGCCTCCTCGCAGTAGCGCGAGAGCTGATCGGCCGCCCGGGTGCGGGCGTCCACACGCATCCCCACCACCCCGATGCGCACGTCGCCCTGCCGCACCGCCTTTTCTTCGCCCAGCTTCTGAAGAAAATCGCGCGTGGCGAGAATATCGAAGATCGATGGCTGCAACGGCACCAGAACGTGGTCCGCGAGCTTGAGAATCGAATCGAGACGCTTGCCGTGCAGGCCTGCGGGCGTGTCGAGCACCGCGTGCGTCGTGCCCTTGGGGGGACGCGCCACCTCGTTGTGGTCGACATCCCAGGTGGCAATCGGTCGCAGCGCGGGCGGACGCAGTCCCAGCCAGGCGCGCGAGGACTGCTGACGATCCGTGTCGCCCAGCATGACGGCATGGCCCTGCGCGGCGAGATAGCCCGCCAGATTCGTTGCCAGCGTGCTCTTGCCCACGCCACCCTTTGGATTCGCCACCACAATCACCGGCATTGCAGACTCCCCGAGGTCGATTTTCGCCAATAGTACAACGGGGCGATGACGGTGCTGCTTGCGCCGGGTCGGGTCGAGTCCCGGCCGGGCCTCGGCACGTCGTCCGGACGCACGCGAGCGTCAAGGCAACCGGCCGTCCCACTACCGCAGACAGGCCCACACGCGCGCTAAATCCAGATGCTCGGCAAATGAGTCGGCCAACCGGTCGAGCGACGCCTCGCGCAGCGCGTTGTAGTCCTGCACCGCCAGATCGCGTGCGCCCGCCCAGGCGAGCAGCGCTTGCAGTGCCTCGGGGGTGTCGAACAGGCCGTGCAGATACGTCCCCATGACCTGATCGTCGGCAGAGCGGGCGCCGTCGGCGACCGGGCCTCGACCTTGTACACCGTGTTCGCCGCCGTCCAGCCAGACAGCGGGACGCGCAAGCGCCGCCCCGCGCGTCACCCCCATGTGGATCTCGTAGCCGTTCACCGGCGCGTCGCCTGCGGTGAGACGTCCGGTCACCACGCGCAGTTGCTTTTGCGTCTGCATGGTGGTCTCGATCTCCAGCCAGCCAAGGCCAGTGGTCGTGCCCGCATCGCCTTCTAACCCAAGCGGGTCGTGAATCGCAGCCCCCAGCATCTGCAAACCGCCGCAGATCCCCAGCACTTTGCCACCATAGCGAAGATGCCGCGCTATCGCCGACTCCCACCCTTGCGCGCGCAACCACGCGAGATCGGCGCGCACGTGCTTGCTGCCGGGCAAGATCACCAGATCGCTGGCGGGCCACGCCTCGCCCGCACCGACATAACGGAAATCGACTTGCGGATGCGCACGCAGGGCGTCGAAATCGGTGTGATTGCTGATGCGCGGCAAGGCGGGCACGGTGACGCGCAGACGCGTCTCGCCGCTCGCGGCCTTGTGACGCTCGCCAGGCAGCATGTCCTCGCCGTCGAGATGCAGCCCGTGCAGGTACGGCAACACGCCCAGCACCGGGACGCCCGTCTTCGTCTCCAGCCAGTCCAGCCCGCTGGTGAGCAGCGACGGATCGCCGCGAAAGCGATTGATGACGAAACCCTTGATACGTGCACGTTCGGTGTCCGACAGACACGCGAGCGTGCCGATCAACTGCGCGAAAACACCTCCCCGGTCGATGTCGGCGACGAGCAGCACCGGCGCATCGACCGCCTCCGCGAAGCCCATGTTCGCGATGTCGCGCGCGCGCAGGTTCACCTCGGCCGGACTGCCCGCGCCCTCGACCAGCACCGCGTCGTACTCCGTGCGCAGACGCTCGTACGCAGCCAGCACCGCCGCCATCGCGCGCGGCTTGTACTCGTGATACGCACGCGCATCGAGATCGGCCACGACCTTGCCGCCGATGATGACCTGTGCGCCCCGGTCGCTGCTCGGCTTGAGCAGCACGGGATTGAAGTCGGTATGCGGGGCGATGCCTGCCGCTTGCGCCTGCAACGCCTGTGCGCGTCCGATCTCGCCGCCGTCGGCCGTCACGGCACTGTTGAGCGCCATGTTCTGCGGTTTGAAGGGCGCGACACGCACACCCTCGCGATACAGCAGACGGCACAGTCCGGCGACGACCGTGCTCTTGCCTGCATCCGACGACGTCCCCTGAATCATCAGGGTGCCGCGACGCGGGTTGGCAGGCGCTTCGAATTTGACAGGGATTTCACTCATGACGCGGATTATCGCATCGGGCGCTCGTACAATATCCGCCATGACCGACCTCGTTCCGAACACTCCCGATCTCACCTTCGTACTCGGCGGCGCGCGCTCCGGCAAGAGTGCGTTTGCCGAACGTCTCGCCACGCAGAGCGGCCTGCCCGTGACCTATGTCGCGACGGCCGCCGTGACCGGCGAGCCCGAGATGCAGGCACGCATTGCGCACCACCGGGCGAGCCGTCCGGGGCATTGGGAAACGGTGGAGGCCGGACGCGAACTGGCGCGCACGCTGCGGGAAGTCGCGCGGGACGGCCATTGCGTGCTTGTCGACTGTCTGCCGCTGTGGCTGGCGGGTTGGCTATGCCCGCCGGACGATCATCCCGACGGACCCGCGACGGATACACAGTGGCAGAGCGTCGTCGACACGCTCGTGCAAACGCTGCTGTCGCTACCCGGCAAGATCGTCGTCGTCAGCAATGAAATCGGTCTGGGCGTGATCCCGATGGGCTCGGTCACGCGGCGTTACGTCGATGAACTGGGACGTCTCAATCAGCGTGTTGCCGCATTGTCGCCGCATGTGCGTTTCGTCGTCGCCGGGCTACCGATGGCCGTCAAGGGATAAGAGAAAAGGAGTCACTCGCCGATGCTCACAGGACTCGCACCCGAATCGCTTTGGCTCGCCGCATTGATCGGCGTGTTGCTCGACGCCTGGCTCGGCGAGCCGCGGCGCTGGCACCCGCTGGTCGGCTTCGGTTATATCGCCAACGGCGTGGAGGCATGGCTCAACGATCCCGAAGTGCGCGACAAGCCGTTCAGCGCCATGACACGTGGCGCGTGGGCGTGGTGCATCATGCTCGTGATTCCGGTACTGATCGCGTGGGCGCTGACGTTCCTGCCGGGCTGGGGCGGCGTCGTCTGGCAAGCGCTGGCGTTGTACGCGGCGCTCGGCGCCCGCAGTCTGCGCGAACACGTCATGCCCATTGCCCACGCCCTGCGCGAGGGCGATCTGACCCAGGCACGCGCCCTCACGGCACGCATCGTCTCGCGCGATACGGAAGACGCTAATGCCTCCGATCTCGCGCGCGCCGCCGTCGAATCCACGCTGGAGAACGGCAACGACGCCATCTTCGGCGCGCTCTTCTGGTTCGCGATTGCCGGTGCGCCCGGCGTCGTGCTGTTCCGTCTGGCCAATACGCTCGACGCGATGTGGGGCTATCGCACCGACAAGTTTCTGTTCTTCGGCCGACCGGCAGCGCGCATCGACGACGTCCTCAACTGGATTCCCGCGCGATTGACGGCGGCGAGCTACGCGATTTTCGGCGACGTTGCGCGCGCCATCGATTGCTGGCGCACGCAGGCCAGCGCCTGGTCCAGCCCCAACGCCGGTCCTGTGATGGCCGCGGGTGCGGGCAGCCTCGGCGTTCAGCTCGGCGGCCCGGCGCGATATCACGGCGAGTGGGAGACGCGTCCGCCACTTGGCTGCGGTATGGAACCCTGCGCACAACACATCAAGGCCGCGTGGCGGCTGATCTCGCGTTCCATGTGGATGTGGCTGATCGTCACCGGCGCGCTGGCGCTGTTCGCCGCGTCGCAGGCCGATGCCATGCCCACCCCATTGCTGTAACCCGCTTTCCGATCGTCATGTCTGCATCACCCGCCGCAACCGCACCGTTACCCTCGTCGTCTCCCTGCGACGCCCCACGCCACGGTGGCAATCTCGGCGAAGCCATTCGCCGGTTTGGCCGTCCTCGCGAAGACTGGCTGGATCTGTCGACCGGCATCAATCCGGTGGGGTATCCGGTGCCGATGCCACCGCCGCGTGTCTGGCGCGATCTTCCCGACGCCTTCGACGACCTGCTCGACGTGGCCGCCCGCTACTACGACGTGCCGGTGGAAACCGTCGTGCCCTGCGCCGGGTCGCAGGCGGTCATCCGCGCGCTGCCCGCGCTGCTTCGGCCGGGACGCGTCGCCGTCGCCTCGCTCACTTACAGCGAGTACGCACCGGCGTTCGCGCACGCCGGACACACGCTCGTCTCGTGGCTCGGACCGGAAACGGGCTTGCCGGATGTCGACTACCTCGTCTGGGCCAACCCAGACAATCCGACGACGCGAACCGTCTCACGAGAGACACTCGCCCAATGGCAAGCACAACTGGCCGCGCGCGGCGGCATGCTGATCGTCGACGAAGCCTTTGCGGACGTCTGCCCCGACACGTCGATGACGCCTCACGCAGGCGAAGACGGCCTCGTCATCCTGCGCTCGGTCGGCAAGTTCTTCGGATTGGCAGGGATCCGTGCGGGCTTCGCGTTGTGCCCACAAGGGCTTGGCAACCGTCTGACCGAACGGCTCGGTGCATGGACGGTCAGCGGCCCGGCAAGGTTCGCAGTGCGAGCGGCCCTGAGCGACATGGCGTGGCAACGTACGACGCGGGAACGTTTGTTGCACGAAGGTGAACGACTGTTATCGCTGTTGCGCGACCAGCGATGGCCGACGGTTGGCACACCGCTATTTGCCTGGACGCCACACGTGCTTGCGCCGCAATGGCACGCGCAACTGGCTGAACAAGGCATATGGACGCGCCTGTTCGATGCACGTCCGATCTCGTCGGCGGATGGCGTCCAAACGACGCCCAGCCTGCGTCTGGGCTTGCCCGCGACCGAAGACGAATGGCAGCGGCTGGCGGGCGCGCTGTCGGCGCTGCGTCCCGGATTCCGTCCTAAATGACGCTTTCGGGAACTGCCACGGACCGGACCCATCCAATTTTTTCGTTATGCTTCCGAACGGGGTGCACGTTGCCGAGGGACC
Source organism: Pandoraea oxalativorans (assembly GCF_000972785.3). Taxonomy (NCBI): domain Bacteria; kingdom Pseudomonadati; phylum Pseudomonadota; class Betaproteobacteria; order Burkholderiales; family Burkholderiaceae; genus Pandoraea; species Pandoraea oxalativorans. Next base: position 1,375,179 of record NZ_CP011253.3, on the reverse strand, counting down.
GCTTACGCAGTATTAAACGACGGGGGTTCCTGCCGTTTTCGTTACAAATTGAAGCATTTCTGCAACAAATGCACACAGTCATCGCCGACAGGCGCCGCTAGACTGAAGGTTCTTTCGCAAGGGCTTTCCCAATTAAAAGGACGACCAAATGAAAAAACTGCCGCTGTTGCTCGCCACGCTTCTGACCGCCACTGTTGTGACGGTGGGTTGCTCCAAGAAGGAAGACCAACCGGCCGCTCCGGCTGCCGACACGACTGCGCCGGCGCCGGCCACAGCCAGCGATGCAGGCGGTGGCGCAATGAGCGCCCCGGCGTCGGACGCAGGCGCTACGGCCCCCGCTCCGGCATCGAACTAACGCCGTGCGGTAGCTCGGTCGTTGCCGTGGACTCCGGACCATCGTGCAATGCACCGAGTTACCGGGTGCCGCCCCGTTTCAGTAACGTGTTAGCTGTGCTCCAGTAACGTTCCCGTCACTTCCGGCACCGCGTTAAACACTGCGCCCCCTGAACGCTTCAGCGTCAGGGGGCGCAGTCGTTTCCAGTCGCTTCGGTCGACGCAGGCGTGCCGAAGGCCTGAATCGACGTGTTACCTCACGACTGCCACACCGGCGTCGAGGACACCATAAGCTTGCACTTTGCTAGTGCTCGTCGCACTGGTTCCCGAACCGGCCCCGCCACCCGGCGCAGCGCACCCCGCGAGCATCGCGACCACCATAAGCGCCGCAGCGCCCACTATTGCCATGTTTCGTTTCACCACGTCGACTCCTTCGGTTCGTTCCGGCACGGCTGGCTTGCCGCCGAATGCCTCGCATCATTCGACAGCCGTTGCGTGACATCGGTTCGCACGACAGTCTTTCAAACGCTTGTCGCCGCGCCCCAACCCGCAGAGAATGGCGAGTCCGTGGCGGGAATGATCTCATTTTTCGACGTTTCCTTTGTCGACGCGTCTCGCGTCTTGCACCTCGCACCCGCCAGCCCTTACACCCCTTCGCTTCGCGCTCATCGAACGCATCGCACCCATGTCGCTGATATCGCTGCCCCGCCCGGCCATGCTCACCCGTCTTCGCGTTCAGACACTTGCCCTCGCCTTCGCCTGCCTCGCAGGTGCGCCCTTGTCCAGTGCGCACGCCGCCGTCTCCGTAAAGGACGACTCCGGCGCGACCGTCACGCTGCCCGCCCCGGCGCAGCGCGTGGTCAGTCTGTCGCCGCACGCCACGGAGTTGCTGTTCGCCGCTGGCGCGGGCGACAAGGTCGTGGGGGTCGTGAAGTACTCCGACTATCCGGAAGCGGCGCAGCGCCTGCCGCATGTGGGCGACAACAGCGCACTCGATCTCGAACGCATTCTCGCGCTCAAGCCCGACCTGCTCGTCGTGTGGATGCACGGCAACTCGCAGCGTCAGGTCGAGGCGCTGCGTCAGTTGAAGTTGCCCGTTTTCTATTCGGAGCCGAAGCATCTGACCGATCTGCCTGCGGCCATCGAGACGCTCGGCACGCTGATGGGCACGCCTGCAAAAGCCAAGGAATCCGCAGAGGCTTTGCGCGCGCGTTATGAGGCGTTGCGCAAGCAATATGCGTCGCGCGCGCCGGTGCCGGTGTTCTATCAGGTGTGGACGCAACCGCTCATGACGCTGAACGGCACGCATATGGTGAGCGATGTAATCCGCCTGTGCGGTGGCGTGAATGTCTTCGCGGACGAACCGGCGCTCGTGCCGCGCGTGTCCATCGAAGCCGTGCTCGCCAAAGCGCCGGAAGCGATGTTTACCGCCACACCCGGGGCGACCAAGTCCGACAAGCCGCTGGCGACGCTGGATAACTGGCGCAAGTGGCCGCAACTGCCGGCCGTCGCGCACAATAATCTGTTCGGCATCGACGGCGACCTCATCAACCGTCCCAGCCCGCGCATTCTCGACGGCGCGCGCACGATGTGCGAAGACCTCGATATCGCACGGTCGCGTCGCACAACCGCAGCGAAGTGACGTCGTCGCAGACGACATCGCGCGCGATGAGGCAAGGCTCGGACGCACACCGATCGCGACAAATAGCGTCAGAGCGTCGTAACGCAGCGTCGGGCGTCTAACCGTTCCAGCGAATCAACCGTGCCTGACCATCGTCGGCGATACGTAAATGGCAGATGCCGCCGAAGTCGAGCGTCCATGACAGGCATGCCGTCGTCGGCAGGCGCAGCGCGGTCGCCGTGTGCAGCCGAATGGGACCCGCGTGCGCCACAGCGACATGGACGGCGTTCTTCTCTGCATGTCCATCGGGCGGGTCTGTGCGCAATCCTCTCGCCCACGCGTCCACGCGCACCGCGATGTCCCGCGCCGACTCGCCACCCGGCGGCGAGAAGCCCGAGACGTCGTTCGCCCACGCCTCCAGATCGTGACGATCGATGGCGTCCCACGACCGCATTTCCCACGCCCCGAAATCCATCTCGGCCAGCCTTGTATCCTGCGTCACCCGCAGCCCGAACGACGCCGCCAGGACGTCCGCCGCACGACGCGCGCGTTGCAGGGGACTGCTGTGGATGGCGACGGGCGTCCGGCCATTGAGTAATGCCACGAGCCTCGTTTGCATCGACGACACGCTCGCGTCGAAACGAGAGACGTCGACCGGCAGGTCCGTCCGCCCATAGCAGACGTTCGACGCAACATCGGGTGGCGGATGACGCACCAGAATCAGATCCATGCGCACACCGTGAGATAAAGCGCCAGCTCGCCGAGTTGCTGCGCGAAGCCGAGCGTATCGCCGGTGTAGCCGCCGAGGCGTCGGCGCAGATAGCGGATGAACGCCGCACGCAACGCGATCAGGACCACCACGCCTGTCACACCGGCACGCCAATCCGGCCACCCCCACCACGGCGCGCTGCATAGTACGCCGAACATCAGTCCGGCGAGACTCAGCCGTTGCGCCACCGGCTTCGCCTTGCCTTCGGGGCGTACGTAGTCGAGGGCGCGCAGCAGACTGATTGCCATGCTGCGACTCGCCGCATGCGCGCCGATCAGCACCACGGCAAAGCCGCTCCACCCCACCGACGCCTGAATGTCGACGAGCGCCTGCCACTTGATTGCCAGCGCCAGCCACAGCGCCACAGCGCCGTAAGTCCCGATGCGCGAATCGTGCATGATCTCCAGCACGCGCTCGCGCTCGAACGCCCCGCCGAAAGCGTCGACGGAATCGGCCAGACCGTCTTCGTGAAATGCCCCCGTGAGCAGCACGCTCACGCCGAGCCCCAGCGCGATGGCGAGATGCGGCGACCAGACGTGTCCCGTCGCCACCGTCAGCAACGCCACCAGCGCACCGACGAACACGCCGACGAGCGGGAAATAGCGCGTCGCAGCGTTCAGTTGCTCGGGCGAGTAACCGACCCACTGCGGAATCGGCACACGTGTGAAGAATCCGAGCGCGGTAAGGAACAAGCGCAACTGTCCCCGGCATCCGCAGAACGAGGCCCGTGCGCGATCCCGCACCACCGGCACGCGCGGCTGCGGTGCAGTGTCGTCGGACGGATCTGGGGCGGAGGTCGTCATTCTTGAGTCGTCTCGTACTCAGTCGAGGTCATTCGCGATCGCTCACGCCCGCGCCTTCGAACGTCGCCATCTCGCGCAGGAACGCCGCAGCCGCCTGAATCAACGGCATCGCGAGCGCCGCGCCCGTGCCTTCGCCGAGACGCAGCCCCAGGTGCAGCAGCGGTTCTGCCCCCAGCGCCTCGAGCATGGCGCGATGCCCCGTTTCATCCGAGGCGTGCGCGTACACGCAGTAATCGAGCACCGCAGGCGCGACGCGCGCGGCGACCAGCAGTGCCGACGTGCTGATGAAACCGTCGACCACGATCACAAGGCCGAGCTTCGCGGCAGCGAGATACGCGCCGGTCATCATCGCGATCTCAAAGCCGCCGAAGGTCGCAAGCGTTTCAAGCGGGTCGGGCGTGTCAGGCGGAGCACCGGTCGCCGGATGCGCAGCCAGCGCACGCTCAAGCACGGCCGTCTTGCGGGCGAGCCCCGCGTCGTCGACCCCCGTGCCACGGCCGACGCAGTCCGCGAGCGGTCGTCCCGTCAGACGTTGCATCAGACACGCGGCGGCCGACGTGTTGCCGATGCCCATCTCGCCGAAGCCGACCATGCGCGTGCCGCGCGACGCATGCGCCACCACACGCGCAGCCCCGGCGGCAAGCGCCGTCTCCAGTTGCTCGCGCGTCATGGCGGGCACATCGACGAAGTTTTGCGTGCCGCGCGCGACGGGAATGTCCACGAGCGACGCATGGGCCGGAAAGTCCGCCGCCACGCCCGCATTGATCACTTCCATCTCGATGCCGCCTGCGCGACAGAAGACGTTGATGGCCGCACCACCGCGCAGGAAGTTGAGCACCATTTGCGCCGTCACGGCTTGCGGATAGGGACTCACGCCTGCGGCCACCACGCCATGATCGCCCGCGAACACCAGCATCGCGGGACGCGTGAGCTCCGGCGTCGCGCTCTGCTGAATGCGACCGATCCGGTGGGCCACGCGCTCCAGCGCGCCGAGACTGCCGGGCGGCTTCGTCTTGATGTCGATGGCATGCTGAAGTGCGGCATCCATGGCCGTCGATGGCGCGGCGATGTCGAAGAGTTCTGCCAGCAAGGGGCTGAATGCGGTCATACGGGAACGTCCTGAAACGATGAGCAGTGAGACTGGAATTACATTTCGACGCCGGGCTGCGCGCGGATGCCGTCGGCAAACGCGTGCTTCACGGGCGTCATGTCGGTGACGGTGTTGGCCGCATCGATGAGCGCCTGCGGCGCGCCACGGCCGGTGATGACCACGTGCTGCATCTCCGGGCGCGCCTGCAAGTCCGCGATCACCGTGTCCACGTCGAGATAGCCGAGCTTGAGCGCAATGTTCAGTTCGTCGAACAACACCAGACCGAAGGATGCATCCTGCAACATGCGGCGTGCCTGTTCCCACGCCGCTTCGGCCTTGGCGATATCGCGTGCGCGATCCTGCGTCTCCCACGTGTAGCCTTCGCCCATCACGTAGAACTCGCATTCTTCGGGGAAGCGACGCAGAAATTTCTCCTCGCCCGTGGGAATGGCCCCCTTGATGAACTGCACGACGCCCGTCTTCATGCCGTGCCCCATCGCACGCACGACCATGCCGAAGCCCGAGCTGGATTTGCCCTTGCCGTTGCCGGTCGTAATGACGATCACGCCGCAGTCGCGCTGCGCTTTCTCGATCTTCTCGTCGACGACCGCCTTTTTGCGCACCATGCGCGCGCGATGGCGTTCGTTGCGACCGTCGTCCGCATGGGCATCGGCGTCGTTGTCGGCGCGCAGCGCGTCGGATTTCGGAGTTTCCTGGGTCATGGACAGCACCTGTCAAACAAGTCGAATACGGGAATAAGGGGACGTACACCGGCTAAGTCAGTCATGTGCGCCGCACTGGCACGAGCGCCTCGTCGTCGCCATCGCGAATCAGGCGCAACGGATACCCGAACGCGTCGCTGCAATACTCGGCCGAGAGTACCTCCTGCACCGGCCCGGCGCGCCAGCCGCCACGGCCATCAAGTAACAAGGCATGCGTGGCAAAGCGACGCGCGAGGTTGAGATCGTGACACGAAAAAACGACGGCGCAATCGTCGCGCTGTGCGTGAAGGGCAAGGCGTTCGAGCGCGTCGATCTGATGATGCAGATCGAGATGCGATACGGGTTCGTCGAGCAACAGTAACGGCGTGGCCTGCGCAATCGCCGCGGCCAGCGAGACACGCTGACGCTCGCCGCCCGAGAGCGTCGTGACGTCACGCGACGCGAAATCTTCCAGCCCGACCTGCGCGAGCGCGGCGATGGCCAGCGCGACGTCCTCGTCGGACTCCCATGCGCCCCAGCGGCCCTGCGCGAGATACGGATGACGCCCCGCCAACACGACCTCCAGCGCAGTCGCGCCGAACGCGTCGCGGCTCTGCTGGGGCATGAGCGCGCGCACTTTCGCCAACGGGCCGGGACGCCACTGCGCGAGCGGCTTGCCTGCGATGTCCACCCGTCCGCTGGCGGTGATGGTGGCGTCGCGCTGCGGTTTGTCGTCGATGGGTCGCAGGCCCGCGAGCGTGCCGAGCAGCGTCGTCTTGCCCGCGCCGTTCGGTCCGGCCAGACACCAGCACTCGCCGGGCGCAATCGACAGGTCCAGCCAGTCGACCAGCACACGCTCGCCCGCGCGCAGCGTCAGCGCGTGCGTTTGCAGCATCGCTGCGTCGGTGGGCGGCTTGGTGGTCGGGTTCTTTGTGGACATGGATCTCATCGAATCACCCGTCGCGAGAGCAGCCACAGGAACACGGGCACGCCGATCAGGGCCGTGATGACACCGACCGGCAGTTGCGTCGGCGCGATCACGGTGCGCGCAACCAGATCGGCGAGCATCAATAACGCGCCGCCGCCGAAGGCCGCCGCCGGAATCAACATGCGCTGGTCGTTGCCGAAGCGCAGACGCAGGATGTGCGGCACCACGAGCCCGACGAAGCCGATGCTCCCTGCGGTCGTCACCGCGACGGCCGTCGCGAGCGACGCCGCCAGATAGATGCGCGCACGCAACGGGCCCACGGCGACACCGACGGCCTGTGCGACGGCCTCGCCGCGCAGCAACACGTTCAGCCGATGGGCGACCGGACACACGATGAGCAAGGTCACGGCCAGTGCGATCAGCGGCAGCGACGCGCGATCGACACCATTCAGATCGCCCGTCAGCCAGAACAGCATGCCGCGCAGACTCGCGTCGGGCGCGAGCGTGAGAATCAGGGTGGAAAGTGCGCCGAAACCGGCAGCCATCATCACGCCGGTGAGCAACAGTTTGGTGCTGCTGTCCTGATCCCCGGGACGCAGGAAGCTGCGATGCGAGAGGCCCATCACGATCGCGATGGCGATGAGCGCGCCGAGAAAGGCGCTCGTCTGCACCCAGAAAAAAGGCAGCATGAGCGCCAGCGACGCAAGCGCTGCGACGCCTGCGCCACCGGAGATGCCGAGCACGTAAGGGTCGGCGAGCGGGTTGCGCAGCAACGTTTGCATAAGCGTGCCAGCCACCGCCAGCAAGCCGCCGCAGGCGAATGCGGCGAGCGCGCGCGGCAGACGCAGCCGCCAGACCACGTCGCCAGCCAGACCGACGTCGTGGCCGAGCGCAAGCGCGCCGATCTCACGCAGCGAAACGGGCACGCTCCCGAGCATGAGCGACGCAACGAGCACGGCCAGCGCGATGCCGGCCAGCCCCGTCCAGATGGCGAGGGCGCGACGCAGCGTCATGCGGCGTCACGTCCCGCCGGGACGTCGTCAGAACTGCTTCCAGCCAAGCGAGACGTAAATTGCGCGTCCGAGGGTGTTGTAGCCATAGACCGTCTGGTAGTTCTTGTTGAAGACGTTGTCCAGATGCGCCGAGACGTACCAGGATTTGTCGATATCGTAGCGTGCCTGCAAGTTCACGAGCGTGTAGGCGCCGAGATGCTGGCCGCCCGTATCGTAACGCTCGCCACTGTAAAAGACATCGCCCCCGACCGAGTATTTGCCGAGGAATTTCTGCGTCACGCCGAACGACGCGTATTGCCTGGCGCGGCGGGCAAGGACCTTGTTGGCATCGAGATCGGTCGGGTTCTGACGCGTGAACGACGCACGAACGTCCGTGCCCGTCCACTGAATCTTGCCCTGATACGTCAGCTCAAGCCCTTCGACGCGCGCGTTCGCCACGTTCGCGGCCGTGTACGGGAACACGGACAGCGACTGGATCAGATTCGTATAGCTCGTACGGAACAGCGCGAGCTTCGCGAGGCCGAAGGCCGGGTCGTAGAACTGGACGGCGAGTTCCTTCGAGATCGAACGCTCCGGCTGGAGGTTCGGATTACCGTAACCCGGGTAGAACAGTTCGTTGAAGGTCGGTGCGCGGAAACCGTCCGACGCGTTGGCCATCAGCTTCCACTGCTCGGTCAGCTTGTAACCGTAGCCGACCCAGTAGCTGTTCGCACCGCCGAAGTCCGAATAGATGTCGCGGCGCACCGTGGCCTGCACTTCATGCTTTTGCGCGAAGACACCTTCGTACCCGACATAGAACGAATCGAGATGGCGGTTGTTGTGGTTATACGTCGTGCTGCCTTCGACCGTCTGTTCCTGACGCGTGTAACCGGCGATCAGCTTGTGGTCCGGCATGAAGGCGTATTCGTTAGCCCAGTCGATCTGGTTATTCGACGTATGAAAGTTGCCGTTGCCCTTGCCGTTCAGATAGTTGTAGCTGTAGTCGTCGCCCTGCGTGACGGTGAAGCGCGTGTTCCACTTGTCCGTGATATTGCCCTTGGCGTAGGCCGAGATCTGGCGCACGCGTGCGTCGGTGTCGTTCAGATCGGAAGGCTTGCCGAAGGCGTTGTCGTAGCTGCTGCTGCCGTCGCTCTGGAACAGACGCGCACCGACTTCCCAGGTGTCGCCGAACTTGCGCGAGAGCGAGGCCGTCACGCTGGTGTTGTCGTCGCCGTTGCGGTTCGGGTTGACCTTCGGCGCGAAACGCGGGTCCTGCGCCGAAATGCCGTTGGTGTGAAAACGCGACACATCCAGCGAGAAGCGCGTCTTGCCGTCTTCGAACGACCCGGCGATACCTGCGTTGGCCTGCGTGGTGTTGTTCGTGCCGTAGCCGACTTCGGCGTAAGCCTTGGGCGGGCCACCGTCACCGCGGCGCGTGAAGATCTGGATCACACCGCCCACGGCTTGCGAGCCGTACAGGGCGGACACGTTGCCGCGCACGATTTCGATGTGGTCGATCTGCGACACCGGAATCTGAGCGATGTTGGTCACACCGGTCGTCGCCGAGTTGACGGGCACGCCGTCGATCAGCACCAGTGACGAGTTCGAGTTCGCGCCGCGCATGAAGATGCTGGCCGTCGTGCCGAAGCCGCCGGTCTGCGCAATTTCCACACCGGCCTGACCGCGCAGCAGCGACGGCAGATCCTGCGCCTGGCTTTGCTCTATCTGCTCGCGCGTGATGACCGAGGTGGACGCGAGCGTGTCCGCCAGCTTCTGCTCGGTACGCGAGGCCGTCACGACGGTCGTGTTGAGCGACGCGTCGCTCGACTGCGCCTGCGCGCAGAAGCTTGCGGCCAGCAAGGCGGCGGCCATCGCGAGACGGTGCGGCGCGGGCGTGCGGGTGGAAATGTCGGAAATGAAGGGAATGCGAGCGGCAGGTGCCGAAGCGAGACGTGCAAAGGCAGGCGCGTGCGGCGCCATCGCGCGAACGTGGGTGCGCATGGTCAGGTGTGACTTCCGTAGTTTTCTTATAGCCTTGACCCGTTCCCCCGCGGGCCGCCGGCGCAAGGGGAGCGCCGGTGACACGTCACGGATGCGGAGCATCGACACATGAAAACGACGTCAGGCCGCCTGCGGCACAGGGCCGGGCGGCACGGATAATTCCCCACTCACTTAGGCCGGTATCCGGGCTGGTCATCATGGCGCCTGACCGGCCTTCCCGCATGCGGATAGCACGCAGTGGCAATGGAGGCGAAGCGCGTTTTCGGAAACCTTTCGGGCCGAAAGAATGACTTACCGTTGCGGGGGCAGCACAGGTTGGCCAGCCCGTGTGGGGACGCGGCTCCCTGTTTCCCGTTTAACTGCGCATGCCGGGGGGCGTGCGCGAGCACCGAAGTGCCGCAAGTGTAGGGGCCATTGGAACGAGCGTCAATGCTCGTTCGTCGGGCATTGGCCGCCGATTCCGTTAGAATGTAGGGCAATCAAGAGGACGCAGCCCGATGCTCACCGATCTCGACAATCTCACCGACAAAATGGAACAGCTGGTTGTTATCAGCCAGCGTTTTCACCAACACAATCAAGCGCTGCTCGCGGAACTCGACCGCGCGCGTGCCGAATGCGACGAAACCCGCGCTGCCATTGAGCAATTGCGCACGGAGCGCGACGCCTTGCGTCTGCAACGCGATCAGCTTGCTGCCAAGATCGACGAGGCACAGGTTCGCCTGAACGCCATCCTTGAAAAGCTTCCCACGCAGAACCCCGCTGAGGGTCAGATGGATCTGCTCGGTGCCCCCGGTGGAGAAAACGCATGACGATCAAGCAGCTCGAAGTTCATATCCTGGAACAGTCTTACCGACTCGCCTGCCCGCCGGAACATGAAGCCGACCTGCTGGCTTCGGTGTCGCGCGTGGATGCCGAAATGAGCAAGGTTCGCGCGCAAAGCAGCGTGCGCGGCACCGACCGCATTGCCGTCATGGCAGCGTTGAGCCTGGCATCCGAATTGCTTGCGCTGGAAAAAAGTATTGCGGCCGGACAAGCATTCCCCGCCGAAGAAATTCAGCGTAGAATGCAGCTCATGGACGAACGACTGAGCGCAGTGATCGATCAGTATCAGAACTGAAAGACACCCGCAGATGTCCGGTCCGAAAGGTTAGTTTTCCCTGCCTGGTTCGCGAAAGTCATAGATTCCTTGAACCAATGATCTGTTGCAGGTTGCGGAAGTTTGTAGTGCTGGCGTGAGCGTCACTCTGTCTGATGAACCCAAAGCGCTACTAACCGCGACCACCTTGAACCTTCGGTTCAGGATGCCGGCTTAGCGGCTGAGGCGGGGACCCAATGCACGGCACTGCGTGAATCACGCAGTGCCGTTTTTTTTCGTCCGACGAGGTTTGTGCGCAAAACAAAGGCGACCCGCGGGTCGCCTTTGTTCTTTGCTCAATGCCGCGCGTCAGAACTGTGCCTCGTTCAGCGACAGGGCCGAGTCGGCCCCCTCGGTAATCGACTGTGCCAGACCCGGCGCCTGCGTCAGGATGTGATCTGCAAAGAAGCGTGCGGTGCCGATCTTGGCATCGAAGAACGACGGATCCTGATCGCGCAGCTTTTGCGCGGCCAGCAACGCACGCCCCATCTGCCAGCCACCCAGCACGATACCTGCAAGCTTCAGATACGGCACGCTGCCAGCGAACACGGCGTTGGCGTTGTCCTGCGTGTTCGCCACGACATAGTCGACCACGATCGACAGCGCTTCGCGTCCCTTGGCAAGACGCTCCGCCACCGATGCCGCCACGCCACCCGCAGCGCGCAACTCGTTCTCCGTCGCTTCGACCATCGCGCACAGCGTGCGCGCCACCGCACCACCGTCGCGTAGCGTCTTGCGACCGATCAGGTCGTTCGCCTGAATGGCGGTCGTGCCTTCGTAGATCGGAAGAATGCGCGCGTCGCGATAGTACTGCGCCGCACCGGTTTCTTCGATGAAGCCCATGCCGCCGTGTACCTGCACGCCGAGGCTCGTGACCTCCAGCGACATCTCCGTGCTCCAGCCCTTCACGATCGGTACGAGGAATTCGTAGATTGCCTGGGCGCGCTTGCGCTCGGCGGCATCGGCAGCGTGATGACCGATATCGGCCTGTGCCGCCGCCACGTAGGCCAGCGTGCGGGCGCCTTCGGTCAGCGCGCGCATCGTCATGAGCATGCGTTTGACGTCGGGGTGATGAATGATCGTGACGGCGTCGCGCGACGAGCCATCCACCGGACGGCTTTGCAAACGATCCCGCGCATACGCCACCGCGTGCTGATAAGCACGCTCGGCGACGGCCACGCCCTGCATACCGACAGCGAAACGCGCGGCGTTCATCATGATGAACATGTACTCGAGACCGCGGTTCTCTTCGCCGACGAGATACCCCGTCGCACCGCCGTTGTCACCGAATTGCAGCACGGCCGTCGGGCTCGCCTTGATGCCGAGCTTGTGCTCGATGGAGACACAGTGCACGTCGTTACGCGCACCGAGCTTACCCTCGGCGTCAACGTTGAACTTCGGCACGATGAACAGCGAGATGCCCTTCACGCCCGGGGGCGCATCGGGCGTGCGCGCGAGCACGAGGTGGACGATGTTCTGCGCCATGTCGTGTTCGCCGAACGTGATGAAAATCTTGGTGCCGAAGATGCGATAAGTGCCGTCCGCTTCCCGCTCGGCGCGCGTGCGTACCATTGCCAGATCGGAACCGGCTTGCGGCTCGGTCAGGTTCATCGTGCCGGTCCACTCGCCCGAGAGCAGCTTCGGTACGTAGAGGGCGCGCTGTGCGTCGGTGCCCGCAGTAAGCAGCGCTTCGACGGCGCCGTCGGTCAGCAGCGGGCACAGGGCGAACGACAGGTTCGCGGCATTGAGCATTTCCGTGCACGGCGTGGCGACGAGCTTGGGCAACCCCTGACCGCCGAACGCCTGCGGATGCACCACGCCTTGCCAACCCGCTTCGGAGAACTGACGGAACGCTTCCTTGAAGCCGGGCGTGGTCGTGACAACGCCATCCTTCCACGTGCTCGGCTGCTGATCGCCGATCACGTTCAGCGGTGCGAGCACTTCCTGATTGAAGCGGGCCGCTTCTTCGAGCACAGCCTGAGCGAGTTCGGGCGAGGCGTCCTCATAACCCGGCAGCGCAGCGATGCGATTCAGGTCCGCCAGTTCGTTCATCACAAACTGCATGTCCTTGATCGGGGCCTGATAACTCATGTCGTTCCTCCAAGGGATTCCGATTGCCTTCGGTGGGTGGCGATTACCGGGATGCTTATCGTTATGTTTGTTCTGTTTTCACTGCAGGTGCTGCTCGACCGATTCGCATGAAGACGCACTGACACGCCTCCTCATGCGAATCGGCTGCAAGCGATGACGCTCGCAGCCGCACAACTTCACTTCGGTACTACGTCAGACGCTTACAGCGCGCCCGTCAGTTCCGGCACGACGGTGAACAGATCGCCCACCAGACCGTAGTCCGCCACCGAGAAGATCGGCGCTTCCGGATCCTTGTTGATCGCCACGATCACCTTCGAATCCTTCATGCCCGCCAGATGCTGAATCGCCCCCGAGATACCGACGGCCACGTACAGTTGCGGCGCCACGATCTTGCCCGTCTGACCGACCTGATAGTCGTTCGGCACGTAACCGGCATCGACTGCTGCGCGCGATGCGCCCAGCGCCGCACCCAGCTTGTCCGCCAGCGGCTCCAGCACCTTCGTGTAGTTTTCGCCGCTGCCCAGACCGCGACCACCCGAGACGATGATCTTCGCCGAGGTCAGTTCCGGACGGTCCAGCTTCGTCACTTCACGACCCACGAACTGCGACACACCGGCGTCCGGCGTCGCCGCGACACTTTCCACCGCAGCGCTGCCGCCCGTGGCCGCTGCCGGGTCGAAGCCCGTCGCGCGCACCGTGATGACCTTCACCTTGTCGGCGCTTTGCACCGTCGCAATCGCATTGCCTGCGTAGATCGGACGCTCGAACGTGTCGGCGCTGTCGACCTTCGTGATATCCGAAATCTGCGCGACGTCGAGCAACGCCGCAACCCGCGGGGCGATATTCTTGCCGTACGCCGTGGCCGGGGCCAGGATGTGCGAGTAGTTGCCCGCAATCGACACCACTTCGTCGGCGATGTTCTCGGCCAGACCGTCGCCGAAGTAGGCAGCGTCTGCGAGCAGCACCTTCTTCACACCGGCGATCTGCGCGGCGGCGTCCGCCGCAGCCTTCGCATTGCTGCCTGCGACCAGCACGTGCACGTCGTCGCCGCATTGCAGCGCTGCCGTGATCGTGTTCAGGGTCGCCGATTTGATGGTTTGGTTGTCGTGTTCTGCCACGACCAAAACTTTAGCCAGATTGCTCATTTCTCGTCGTCTCCCTTAGATAACCTTGGCTTCGGTCTTGAGCTTGTCGACGAGCGCTGCAACGTCCGCCACCTTCACCCCTGCGCTGCGCTTGGGCGGCTCGGCCACCTTCAGCGTCTTCAGGCGCGGGCTCACGTCCACCCCCAGATCCGCAGGCTTCACGGTCTCCAGCGGCTTCTTCTTCGCCTTCATGATGTTGGGCAGCGTCACGTAACGCGGCTCGTTCAGGCGCAGGTCCGTCGTGATCACGGCGGGCAGCGACAGCGACACGGTTTCCAGACCGCCGTCCACTTCGCGCGTGACTTGTGCACGGTTATCCGCCACCGACACCTTCGAGGCGAACGTCGCCTGCGGCAGCTTGGCCAGTGCCGCGAGCATCTGCCCCGTCTGGTTGGAATCGTCGTCGATCGCCTGCTTGCCCAGGATCACCAGTTGCGGCTGCTCCTTGTCCACCAGCGCCTTAAGCAGCTTGGCCACGGCCAGCGGCTGCAACTCTTCGTCAGACTCGATGAGAATCGCGCGGTCCGCACCGATGGCCAGCGCCGTACGCAGCGTTTCTTGCGACTGGGACACGCCCGCCGACACCGCGATCACTTCCGTCGCCACGCCCGCTTCCTTCAGACGCACCGCCTCTTCCACCGCGATTTCGTCGAACGGATTCATCGACATCTTCACGTTCGCGATGTCGACACCACTGCCGTCGCTCTTCACGCGAACTTTTACGTTGTAATCCACTACCCGTTTGACCGGTACCAGGATCTTCATGAACTCGCTCCAAAGTTACGTTTACGTCAATCCGCTGCCATTATAACCACTCAGCTGATGATGCATTATGTGCCCATTTATGGCATTTTGCGGCAAATGATCATGTGATGTTCTCAATGCGCCACGGATGCACGATCCTTACGATCACGGCTTCGGATGCAGGCCAGACGCGCTTACCCAGCGCCCCGCCACCCCGAACGATCGTGCTATTTTTATGCAAATCGAGACGCACAGCCAGTTTCCTCGTGGTGCGTTTCCTCTAGAGAATTCACCCCGGCGCAGGACGGCCTATGATCGAATGGCGCACCCGATCATCACTGTGCCGTCGCACGTACGACGGTCACCCGGCCAACGCGCCAGGAGGAGACATGACCACGCATTCGGAATCGCGCCTGCAAGCCAGCGACGGACTGATGCTCCACGTCCATCGCTGGTACCCGGACACCGACGGCGACGCAGATATCCCCCTGCGCGCCGTGGTCGCCATCGTGCACGGCATGGGAGAGCACGGCGGACGGTACGCGCGTCTGGCGGCGCATTTCGCGTCGCTCGGCATTGCGACCGTCACCTACGATCTGCGCGGCCACGGCCGCTCGGAAGGCTCGCGTGTCTACGTCAATCGTTTCGACGAATACCTCGACGACACCGAGATCTTCCTCACGCACGTGCGCACGATCTTCGGGCCGACGCCGCTCTTTCTGCTCGGACACAGCATGGGGGGCGCCATCGCGGCGCTCTACACGATCACGCGCGCGCCCGCGCACGTGAGCGGCCTGATGCTCAGCAGCCCCGCCCTCGCCCCGGGCGAACCGGTCGCGCCGTGGATGGTGAAGGCCGGCCGCTGGGTATCGCGCTGGCTGCCGAAGGTGCCGGTCTTCAAGATCGATCCGGCCGCCATTGCCCGCGACAAGACCGTGGTCGATGCAGCGAAGAAAGATCCGCTAAACGCGTATCGCGGCACCCCGGCACGCACCGCCGCCGAATTGCTCGACGCCATGGCGCGCATACACGCCAACGCCGACGCGCTGCATTTGCCGCTTTACGTCTTCCACGGCACCGCCGACCGGCTCACCGCACCGTGGGCCAGCGAACAGTTTCACGGCAACGCCGGGTCGCAGGACAAGACCCTTCGGCTGTATCCCGGTCACTTTCATGAGACGCTCAACGACCTCGATCGCGAGAAGGTTATCGAGCAACTGACGCATTGGCTGCTGGCGCACGTGCCGGAAACCGCCGCCACAAAGCGCAAGCAACCGGCGTCCATGACGCATGAACCGCTCATGGGCACGACATCGGCCGCAAAGCCCGCGCTCGGGACTCACCCCAGCCACTGACGAACGCCGTCGCGCGGCGGGCGCGGAACCCGCCTCGCGAACAGGGTCTCGTCACGCAATACCTCGCTGAGCGTTACACTGAAGCCGTGTGGAATTGCGAGGAGCCTCGGGCATGCAAGCGCAGACGACACAGACGACGCAGACGACGCAGACGAAATACTCGCCACAAACGGTCACCGGCATGCATTTCTGGACGCCGACGATCTTCAGCATCAAGACCACGCGCCCGCCCGGGCTGCAATTCACCGCCGGGCAGTTCGTGCGTCTCGGATTACCGGGCGACGATGGCGAACTGATCTGGCGCGCCTACTCCTTCGTGAACTCGCCCGCCGAAGATACATTGGAGTTCTACGTAATCACGATTCCCGAGGGCCAGCTCACACCCCGGCTGTCGGAACTCAAGGTCGGCGACGAACTGTTCGTCGATCACACCGCCTACGGCTTCCTCACGCTCGATCGTTTCACCGGTGGCGACGACCTGTGGCTGCTTGCCACTGGCACCGGCCTGGCGCCCTTTGTGTCGATTCTCCGAGATCCGGAAGTCTGGCAGCGCTTCAAGCGCATCTTCGTCGTGCATAGCGTGCGATGGGAGCGCGACCTCGCCTATTACGAAGAACTCCGGCACTTCTCGCATCCGGACGTCGATCCGGCGCTCGTCGACAAGCTGCACTTCGCGGTGAGCGTCACGCGCGAGCAGACACCCGGTGCGCTCTATGGACGCATCACGTCGTTGCTGGCGTCGGGGGAACTGGAGAAGGCCGTCGGCGCGACGCTCGATCCCGCCACCTCGCGCATCATGGTCTGCGGCAATCCGGACATGATCAAGGAACTGCGCGCCTGGTTCACCGGCAAGGGTTACGCGGTGAGCCGTACGGCGACACCCGGGCCGCTCGTACTGGAAAAACAGTGGTGACGGCGGCTGGCACGCGCAGCCAGTCGGGGGCTGAGAGCGATCAGTCGGTCGGCTTCGTCCACTGCGGCGTGCGCTTCTCGATGAATGCCTGCACGCCTTCGAGCGCGCACGCCTCCATCATGTTGCAAGCCATCGTCTGCCCCGCCATCTGATAGGCCGCTTCGATACCCGTTTCGGCCTGTCGGTAGAACAGCCCCTTGCCCGCCGCCACCGCAGCCGCAGGCTTGGCAAGAATCGAGCGGCACAGCGCCGCCACTTCGCCGTCGAGTCGCTCCATCGGCGCGACACGATTGACGAGACCGCGCTCGCGAGCCGTCTGCGCGTCGATGAAGTCGCCCGTCAGCAGCATCTCCATCGCTTGCTTGCGCGTGAGATTGCGCGAGAGCGCCACACCTGGCGTTGCGCAGAACAGACCGACGTTGATGCCCGACACCGCGAAGCGTGCCGCCGACGCAGCGACCGCAAGGTCGCACATCGCCACCAAGTGACACCCCGCCGCCGTCGCGATACCGTGCACGCGAGCGATGACCGGCTGCGGCATGCGCTGGATCGTCAGCATCACGCGCGTGCATCGATTGAACAGCGTACGGTAGTAGTCGAGCGACGGCTCGGCGCACATCTCCTTGAGATCGTGCCCGGCGCAGAACGCCGCCCCCGCAGCGGCCAGCACGACCACGCGCGCTGTGGCGTCGCGTGCGACGTCGTCCAGCGCATCTTGCAGCGCATCGAGCATCGCTTCGGAGAGAGCATTGAATTGACGTGGACGATTCAGCGTGAGCGTGACCACACCGGCCAGATCGCCTTCACCACGCGTGACGAGTACCAGCGGCCCGCTGGCCGCAGTCGCTTCCGATGACGTCATGTTGTCTCCAGTGCCGCCTCCAGCCCTTCATCCGATATGTCGGGAGGACGGGCGGCATCTTGCATTCGTCGCATGCGTGCTCACCTGCTCCACGCCGCGCTGCCGTCAGACGTCGGCGAGCACCTTCAGATGGGCCACGACGCTGCGTCCGAGCGCCGAGAGGTTGTAGCCGCCTTCGAGGCAGCTCACGATGCGTCCCTTCGCGTGACGATCGGCGATGGCCTTGACTTCCTTCGTCATCCACGCGAAGTCCGCTTCGGTCAGCCCGAGGCCGCCGAGATCGTCTTCGCGATGCGCGTCGAAGCCTGCCGAGAAGAAGATCATTTCCGGACGGAACGCATTGAGGCGCCCCAGCCAGCCATACTCGATGGCTTCACGTGCGGCCATACCGGACGTGCGCGCTTCGAGCGGAATGTTGAGCATGTTCGGCGCAGGATCGTTTGCGCCGGAGAACGGGTAGAACGGGTGCTGGAAGATGCCGCACATGAGCAGACGCTCGTCGTTGCCGAACGCGGCTTCGGTGCCGTTGCCGTGGTGCACGTCGAAGTCGACGATCGCCACACGCGACAGCCCATGCACTTCGAGCGCGTGCGCCGCCGCAATCGCCACGCTGTTGAACAGGCAGAAGCCCATCGCGCGCGTGGGCGTAGCGTGGTGGCCGGGCGGGCGTACGCTGCAAAAGGCGTTGTCGAGTTCGCCACGAATGACCGCATCCGTCGCTGCAATCGCCGCGCCCGCCGCCCGCGTTGCCGCGCGCCACGAGTACGGGTTCAGCAGCGTATCGGGATCGATGGGGAAGTACCCGGATTCGGGAATGTTCTCGCGAACGAAGTCGATGTGGTCTTGCGTGTGCACGAGCCGCAGACTGGCCTCGTCGGCCACCGGGGCTTCACGGCGTTCGAGCAGACCGTCGATGCGTCCCGCGATCAACTGGTCTTCGATTGCGCGCAACCGTTCGGGGCATTCCGGATGCCACTCGCCCATTTCGTGACGCACGCAATCGGGGTGCGTATAAAACCCGGTAGCCATTCGTTGTGTCGCCTATCGCTTCGAATCGTTATATTGGGACGGGCGGGGGATGCCCGCCGCGCCGTGGTCTCCACGTCCGGTAGCGGCCGGGCGCAGAGCCTGGCTCGCGTCGCGAAAATGTGCCGCGAACATCACACGACATCACCTGCAAACGCGTGCCGATAGCCGGCATCCCCCATGAACACTGTCACGGACAGTGCACAGGCCTTAAGGTATCACAGGTGCACTCGGTTATACTGCCAAGCAGTCTCCCAGCAGACCCGTGTCAGCCGGCAAGGGCCGATCTCCCGAAATTCGGGACGGCAGGAACTGGCATGAATGGTTGACGCTCTAGATGGCATCTCGCTTTGAGTGAGCACTTTGCGTCACTCGAAAGCGGGCCCATCGGCATCGATCGCTATCGATGAGAGCCTCAACGCGACTAACGTGATTGCGGCCAACCGTCGCATCGCATTCGGACTTCATACAGGCCTGACAGACAGCATGACATCACCGGTACGGATGTACGATTCTCTCCCGCTGGCGCAAGCGCGCCGCGCTCGACCGGACACAGCGCGCCCTCTGACTGCGGCGTCGCTCCGGCAATTTCCCCGTTCGTCTTACGTGGCTCGCTCATTCGGCTCACTTGGCTCGCTCGGCGTCGCGCTGTGCCTGAGTGCATCGTTCGCGATGACGGCCTTGACGAGTGTCGACGCGCACGCGCAGACGCAGGCGCGCCCCAAGGCGATCGCGCAATCTACGCAGTCATCGCAGACGGAGTTCGAGGAAGAAGTGGTGCCGCAACGTTACGCGGCGAATCCGGAAGTCGACGCGTTCATCAACGACCTCGTCGCGCGCAACGGCTTCAATCGTGGCGAGCTTCAGAAGATCTTCTCGCGCGTCGTGTTCTCGCAGACGGCCGCACGCCTCGTCGCGCCGCCCGCCACGCCGGGCCAGAAGAACTGGACGAAGTACGAAAAGAACTTCCTCGACAACACCCGCATCAATGGCGGCGTGCGCTTCTGGAATCAGAACGCTGCGGCGCTCGCACGCGCTGCGCGAGAGTACGGTGTGCCCGAAGAGATCATCGTCTCCATCATCGGCGTCGAGACGATCTACGGGCGCAACATGGGCAACTTCCGCACCATCGACGCGCTCACCACGCTGGCGTTCGATTATCCGCCCGCCCGCAACCGTTCCGAGCGCATGGCGCTGTTCCGCAAGGAGCTCGAGAACCTGCTGCTGTATGCACGCGAGCGAAGCGTCGATCCGTTCAGCATCTACGGATCGTATGCCGGTGCCATCGGCATTCCGCAATTCATGCCGTCGTCGATCCGCAACTACGCCGTGGATTACAGCGGCGACGGGAAGATCAATCTGACGACCGACGTGGCGGACGCCATCGGCAGCGTTGCCAACTTCCTCAAGCAGCACGGATGGCAGGCGGGTCAACCGGTGGTCTGGAACATTGCTGCCGATCGCGGCAGTCAGGGGCTGGCCGAAGCCGGTGCCGACGGACAACCCGAACCGCATTGGAAGCTCGGCGACTTCATCAAGGCCGGTATGCTGATGAACGAGCCGAAGCTCGATGTGGGCGGGGCGCTGGACACGCCGGTGCTGATCGTCGATCTGCCGACGCCGGGACAAGCCACGCAGTACCGCATGGGGCTCACGAATTTCTACGTGCTCACGCGCTACAACCGAAGCTTCTTCTACGCCATGGCGGTGTACGACCTGGCCGACGCGATTAAGGCGGCGCGCGCGCCGTAATCTCGGCGACGTCGCAGCAAGCCACGGCTTGTCGTGGGAATGAAAAACGGGACCCTCGGGTCCCGTTTTCGTTTGCGGTATCGCGACTACGTACTGACTTACGCCGGGAACACGCCCGTCGACAGATAGCGGTCGCCCCGGTCGCAGACGACGAACACGATGGTCGCGTTCTCGACCTCATGCGCGAGATTGAGCGCAATCTGGCAAGCGCCCGCTGCCGAGATGCCGCAGAAGATGCCCTCTTCCGCCGCGAGACGGCGCGCCATGATCTCGGCTTCGGCTTGCGTTACGGAGACGGTACGGTCCACACGCGCACGGTCGAAAATCGTCGGCAGATACGCTTCCGGCCACTTGCGAATGCCCGGGATACGCGACCCTTCGGCCGGCTCGGCACCGATGATCTGCACGGCCTCGCTCTGCTCTTTCAGATATTGCGAGACGCCCATGATGGTGCCCGTCGTCCCCATCGCGGAGACGAAGTGCGTGACGCGTCCTTGCGTGTCGCGCCAGATTTCCGGGCCGGTGGTTTCGTAGTGCGCCAGCGGGTTGTCCGGGTTGGCGAACTGGTCGAGGATGATGCCTCGGCCGTCGCGTTGCATCTGCTCGGCGAGGTCGCGTGCGTACTCCATGCCGCCCTTGACCGGCGTCAGGATGATCTCGGCACCGTAGGCGCCCATGCTCTGACGACGCTCGATGGAGAGGTCTTCCGGCATGATCAGGACCATCTTGTAGCCACGGATCGCGGCGGCCATGGCCAGCGCAATACCGGTGTTGCCGGACGTGGCTTCGATCAGTGTGTCGCCCGGCTTGATGCGCCCGCGCAGTTCGGCGTGTTTGATCATCGACAGCGCCGGACGATCCTTCACCGATCCCGCCGGGTTGTTGCCCTCGAGCTTGCCGAGAATCACGTTGTTGCGGCGGCGGATTTCGTCGTCGGGCAAACGCACCAGTTGCACCAGCGGTGTATTGCCGATGGTGTCTTCGATAGTCTTATAGGCCATTGCGCTAAGCTTTTTTCGGTCGGGAATCGAAACATTCTAATCCACCGGCCATGTCCGCGCTCAGGGTAAGGTCTCGCGACCGGGTGATGCCTCTACGCGCCTACGCGCCTACGCGCCCAAGCGCCCCCGGTCGCTGGCAACGTCAGAGCTTCGGTGCGCTCGCCGTTGCCGGTGCCTTGGCCTTCTTCGACTTGGACGCCTTGGCCGTGCTGACGTCACCGCTCGCGGCAGCCGAGCCCGATGCCGGGGCCGGTGCGGCGGCGGCGCCCTTGGCACTGTCAGCCTTCGCGTCCTTCGTCGCGTCCTTCGACTTCTTCGACTTGCTGGCCTTGGTGTCCGCCTTGGTGTCGGATGCGCCGGTGGTCCCCGCCGCACCGGTCGCCGCCGGAAGCGGTGCCCCCGGCATGGCCGTCGTCGAAGTTGCGCCCGGCGACGCGGGCTTCATCGTCGTCCCCCCGGTCGGGGTGGGCGTCGGCGTCTTTTGCGTGGCGGTGGCAGGCACCGGCGTGGCAGGGGTCACCGGTTTGGCGGGCGTTGCCGGTGCAGGGGCAGCAGGCGTCTGAGCGGCGGACGGAGCGGGTTTGGAAGGCGTGGCGGGCGTCTGTGCCACGGAGGGTGCGGGCTTTGCGGTTGCGGGGGCTGGTGCGGGTGTCGCAGGGGCCTGTGCGACAGGCTTGGCCGGTGGGACCGCCGGTGCCGGTGTCGCTGCAGGCTTCGCCGGGGCCGCAGCCGCCGCACCACCGCCCTGTCCATTGATCGTCATGCCCTCGGATTGCAGCGACGTCACCGACTTGGTGCCCAGACCCTTGACGCGCTTGGCGACATCGGCCGCGTCCTTGTAGGGCCCGTGGGCGTTACGCTCGTCGATGATCGCCTTGGACTTGACCGGCCCGATGCCCTTGAGCGTCTCGAGTTGCGACTGGTCGGCGGTGTTGATGTCGACGGCCGCCATTGCCAGGCCGCACAGGGTGAAGAAGGTCACAACCGCCAGCAAAAGTTTGCGAAGCATGATCTGTTCCTCGTAAGGTCACTCGGGCCAATGCCGTGGCGCACCGACACATCGGATGTCCCCAACATCCCCGATACCCATTTAACGCCCCAATGCCCGCCCGGATGACACGGAGGGATCAAACGACAACGGGGAGCCGTCTGGCTCCCCGTCTTTTACTGCTCAACCACCTGTCGACGCTTACTGAGGCACTTACTGCGCCAGCAACCAGCGCACGTAGCGGGATACGCCCTCGCCCACCGTGTAGAACGGCTGCTGATAGCCGCCGACCTGTCGCAGATGGTCGATGTTCGCCTGCGTGAAGCACTGATACTTGCCGCGCAGGGCGTCCGGAAACGGGATGTACTCCACGAGGCCCTGCTTGACCATGTCGTCAAGCGACAGCGCCACTTCGCCGGTCTGCGCGCGCAGCGTGTTGATGACAGCGACCGCGATGTCGTTGAACGGCTGCGCCCGGCCCGTGCCGAGGTTGAAGATACCGCTGCGCTCCGGGTGATCGAAGAAGTGCAGGTTGACCTTGACGACGTCCTCGACCGAGACGAAATCTCGGCTTTGCGTACCGGCGGCGTAGCCGTTGTACTCGCCGAAGAGCTTCACACGACCGTTTGCGCGGAATTCGTTGAAGTTGTGGAACGCCACCGAGGCCATGCGCCCCTTGTGCGCTTCACGCGCCCCATACACGTTGAAGTACCGGAAGCCCGCCACCTGGCTCGGCAGCTTGCCGCCCGCATCACGCATGGCACGGCGCACGATCTGGTCGAACAGGAACTTCGAATAGCCGTAGACGTTGAGCGGCTTCTCGTACTCGCGCGTCTCCACGAAGGTTTCCGACGCACCGTACGTTGCCGCCGACGAG
This sequence comes from Pandoraea oxalativorans, assembly GCF_000972785.3. Taxonomy (NCBI): domain Bacteria; kingdom Pseudomonadati; phylum Pseudomonadota; class Betaproteobacteria; order Burkholderiales; family Burkholderiaceae; genus Pandoraea; species Pandoraea oxalativorans. Next base: position 1,352,052 of record NZ_CP011253.3, on the reverse strand, counting down.
GCGTAAAGCAACGGCACGGTCTGCGCCTGGCACGCCTCGAACAGCGCCCGCGTGTAGCGGAAGTTGTTCTCCATCATGTAGCGGCCGTCGGTCTCCATCGTGTCGGAGCAGGCACCTTCATGGAAGATCGCGCGCACGCGGCCGAATTCGCGGCGTTGAAAGCGTGCGACGAAATCCGTCTTGTCGAGGTAATCGCTGATGTCGCAATCGACCAGATTACGGAATTTGTCGGCGCGCGTGAGGTTGTCGACCGCCACGATGTCGGTCTCTCCGCGCTCATTGAGGGCTTTGACGAGGTTGGCGCCGATGAAGCCCGCGGCGCCCGTCACGATGATGGTCATGTCAGTTCGGAAAAGAGTTCGTTGTAATCGACGGTCGCCGTCCCCAGCTTGCCGACGACGATGCTGCCCGCACGGTTAGCGAGCACCACCGCCTGCGGCAGCGGCAGTCCGGCCGACAGTGACGTGGCCAGCGTGGCGATCACGGTGTCACCCGCACCCGAGACATCGTACACCTCGCGCGCCTGCGCCGGCACGTGGAGCGCGCCATTTTCGGTAAAGAGCGTCATGCCCTCCTCGGAGCGCGTGAGCAGCAGCGCTTCGAGGCCGAGCGATTCGCGCAGATTCTGGGCCCGCGACGACAGATCGTCCTCCGAATGCCAGACGCCGACGACCTGCTGTAACTCGGCACGGTTCGGCGTGAGAATCGTCGCACCTCGATAGCGTTCGTAGTCGTTGCCCTTCGGGTCGACGAGCACCGCCTTGCCAGCCGCACGCGCCGCTTCGATCATCGGCTGCACATGTGTCAGACCGCCCTTGGCATAGTCCGAGAGCAGCACGACATCGTAGCTGGCGAGCAGTTGGCGATATTGATCCAGCACCGCCAGCAGCACTTCGCGCGCGGGCTGATTCTCGAAGTCGATGCGCAGCAGTTGTTGCTGACGTGAGACGATGCGCAGCTTGATGGTCGTGGCGAGATCGGCGTCGCGCGTGACGAATGCCGTCACGCCGCTGGCGTCCAGCATATCGACGATGCGCTCGGCCGGTTCGTCCTCACCAAGCACGCACAGCAGCCCGGCTTGTGCGCCGAGCGACGTCGCCCCCAGCGCCACGTTCGCCGCGCCGCCCAGGCGCTCTTCATTACGCTTGACGTGCACCACCGGCACCGGTGCTTCCGGCGAAATGCGATTGACGTCGCCAAACCAGTAGCGATCGAGCATTACGTCGCCAACGATCAGCACGCGCGCGCGACTGAAGGCCTCGCGTGGCACGTTGGGCACACCCGGCGCCTGAATCGTGCGCGTGAGCGAAGTTGCCGTCGAAGTCATCTGTCTTTCCTTGAAATTCAGGCCGACTGGCCCAGGCCACGACCGATGGCGTGGTACTCGATGCCCAGCTCTTCCATCGCCTCCGGCTCGTAAAGATTACGACCGTCGAAGATCAGCGGCAGCGAGAGCGCCGTCTTCACCTTGGCGAAGTCCGGGCTGCGGAAGGCCTTCCATTCGGTGACGATCACGAGCGCGTCCGAACCGGTTAGCGCGTCGTTTTGCGTCGCACAGAATTCGATGCGGGCATGCGCGTCGGCATCGTCGGCAAAATCCAGCGCGATCACGCGGCGCGCTTCATCGAGCGCCACCGGATCGTACGCCCGCACCCGTGCGCCACGACGCACCAGCTCGGCAATCACGCGACGGCTCGGCGCCTCGCGCATGTCGTCCGTATTCGGCTTGAAGGCCAGCCCCCACAGCGCGAACGTCTTGTCCTTCAGATCGTCGCCGAGACGGGTCACGATCTTGTCGATCAGCACCGTCTTCTGCGTTTCGTTGACGGCTTCCACCGCGTTCAGAATGCGCAACGGCAGGCCGTAGTCTTCGGCGGTGCGCACAAGTGCTTGCACATCCTTCGGGAAGCAGGAACCACCGTAGCCGCATCCGGCGTAGAGGAAGTGATAGCCGATACGCGGGTCGGAGCCGATGCCCTGACGCACGTCTTCGATATCCACACCGACGCGATCGGCCAGATTAGCCAGCTCGTTCATGAAAGAGATGCGCGTGGCCAGCATGGCGTTGGCGGCGTACTTGGTGAACTCGGCGGAGCGCACATCCATGTACAGCGTGCGTTCGTGATTACGGTTGAACGGCGAGTACAGGCGCTTCATCATCGCGCGCGCCTGCTGGCCGTCGGCATCGTCGGCCACGCCGATCACGATACGGTCCGGACGCATGAAATCGTCCACGGCCGCGCCTTCTTTCAGGAATTCGGGATTCGAAACGACGGAGAACTTCACGTCGGCGTTGCGCTTGGCAAGCTCTTCCGTGACTGCCGCGCGCACCTTGTCCGCCGTGCCGACGGGCACCGTCGATTTGTCGACGATCACCTTGAAGCTCCTGGCGTAGCGACCGATGTTGCGCGCTGCCGCCACGACGTATTGCAGGTCGGCCGAGCCGTCTTCATCGGGGGGCGTACCCACGGCGATGAATTGCACGTCGCCGTGGGCGACCGACGCTTCGACGTCCCTCGAAAACTGCAGACGGCCGGCTTCGCGGTTACGCGCGATGACTTCTTGCAAGCCCGGCTCGTGAATCGGTACGCCGCCGTTGTTCAGAATCTCGATCTTGCGGGGATCGACGTCGAGACAGAACACGTCATTGCCGACGTCAGCCAGACAAGCACCCGTAACTAAGCCGACGTAGCCGGAACCGATGATGGTGATCTTCATGATATTGGGGTGTGATAAATCTTACGAAGCCGCCGGCACGTCGGCGCGGCGCGGCGTATAGGTCTCCCAGCCATTACAGCCGGGGCATTGCCAATAGAAAAGGCGCGCACGGAATCCGCACTGGTCGCAGACGTAGCGCGGCAACGACTTGGTGCGTTGCGTGATGAGCTTGCCCATCAGCTGAAGGTCCGACTGCGTGTCGCCCTGCGCGGTGGCGGCGTGCGCTTCAAGCAGACGCGCCATGCCGGGTGCGCTCGGGGCACGGTGCATTTGCTCGCGCATCAGAATGAGCGCGGCCTCCGGACCTTCAAGCGAAACCGTCTTTTCATAGACGATTTCGAGCAGGTCGTCCGAAGGATTCTTGCGCAGCGCCTCGCGCAACGTGGCCAGGCCTTCAGGGGCGCGTCCGAGTGCTTCATACGCCTTCATCACGCGCTTGGCAGCCAGACCGAGATACATCGGATTTTGTTCTTCGATGGTGCGCAATACGCGCAGTGCGCCTTCGGCGTCACCGGCAGCAAGCAACATATCGCCGCGCAACAGCGGCGCACGCACGTTCGCCGGGTTGACCGCCAGCGCGGCATCCAACTCGTGGCCGACGGCGTCGACATCCTTGCGTTGCAGCGCTTCTTGCGCCAATTCGCAATGGAATTGCGCAATTTCCTTGCGATACGAGACGGCCGGATCGAGATCGCTCAGCGTCTCGGCCTCCGCCAGCGCCTTGCGCCATTCCTTCTCGATCTGATAAATCGTGAGCTTCGCGTGCTGTGCCGCTTTCGCGTATGCGCCGGTGTGCAGACGGCTGAACGCGTCTTCGGCGCGGTCGAGCAGACCGGCCTTGAGGAAGTCGTGACCGAGTTCGTAGAGCGCGTGCTCCTGATCGGCCTGCGGCAGATCGTCTCGCGAAAGCAGATTCTGATGCACGCGAATGGCACGCTCCGTCTCACCGCGACGGCGGAACAGGCTGCCCAGCGCGAAGTGCAGTTCGGTCGTCTCGGGATCGAGCTTGGCGACTTCGATGAAGGCGTCGATCGCCTTGTCCGGCTGTTCGTTGAGCAGGAAATTCAGCCCGCGGAAATAGGACGCCGGCAGATTGCGGCTTTCCGAGAGCAGGCTGCGCAAATCCAGTCGCGCGGCGACCCAGCCACAGCCGAAGATCACGGGGATGGCAAGTAGCCACCAAACCTCGAATTCCATGAATGCGTGTTGTCGTTGAAACAGTCGATGAGGATGGCGAGCATCGCGCGCCGCAGCTTCGCCTTAGACCGGCGGCAGCATCGGCGGCTGGTCGCTCGCTTCGGGTGCCCGCTGAGCACGGGCCAGATCGCGTCGCGCACGGCGCAACTCAAGGCGTTGACGCATCAGACTCGGCAACGTGGCGAGCACACCGATGACACCACCGACCACGAAAAACGCCAGGCCGATCATGATGAGCGGCGCCGTCCACGTATGACCCAGGAACAGGTTCAACGTGACCTCGCCCGTGTTGGCGAGCGCCAGGCACAGCAACACCACGAATACGATCAGGCGAACGATCCAAACAATCAGCTTCATGCCGAAAGGCTCCTGCGGCAGGATTGCCGTATGTTTTGCGACTTGGGCCGGCCAAACGTGTCGAGGCGAAACGACGACAGCGTCGAAGCCCTTCCCTACGCACCGGGCCGGCACGTGGGCGTATTGTACCGGATGTGCCCTGTGAGGCGTCGTTCCTGCAAATGCCTTCACATTTCCGGCGCTTGTCCGCACTCGCGGAGCATTGCTGATCGCCGGAGACAAAAAAAGCGCCCGAAGGCGCTTTTTTTGCGTAGTAGATCCCAAAGGGCCTTATTGGTCCGACGCCTTGTGATCAACCCGCTCTCGCAACTCCTTGCCCGGCTTGAAGTGCGGCACGAATTTCTCCGGCACCATCACTTTCTCGCCCGACTTCGGGTTGCGGCCGACGCGCGGTGGCCGACGGTTGAGCCCAAAGCTACCGAATCCGCGGATTTCGATTCGATGACCGCGCGCAAGCGCATCGGCCATCGCGTCGAGAATCGTCTTCACCGCGAAATCGGCATCCTTGAGCACCAACTGGGGAAACCGCGCCGCCAACTGGTTGACCAATTCAGACTTGGTCATAGGCCTTGGACCTTACTGATTCTGGCTGTCCAGCTTGGCCTTGAGCAGGGCACCGAGGTTCGTGGTGCCGCTCGCTGCCGAGCTATCCGACGACATCTTGCTGATCGCTTCCTGTTGCTCGGCCGAATCCTTAGCCTTGATCGACAGGTTGATGTTGCGCGACTTGCGATCGATGTTGACGATCATTGCGTTGACGGCTTCGCCTTCCTTCAGCACGTTACGGGCATCTTCCACACGGTCGTGCGAAATTTCCGATGCGCGCAGGTAGCCTTCGACGTCGTCGCCCAGCGAAACGACCGCACCCTTCGGATCGACGGCCTTGATGGTGCCGTCAACGATCGAGCCCTTGTCGTGGATCGCCACGAACGTGTTGAACGGATCGCCTTCGAGCTGCTTGATACCCAGCGAGATGCGTTCCTTCTCGACGTCGATGCCCAGAACCACGGCTTCGACTTCGTCGCCCTTCTTGTACTTGCGAACGGCTTCTTCGCCGGCTTCGCTCCACGACAGGTCCGAGAGGTGGACCAGGCCGTCGATGCCGCCAGGCAGACCGATGAACACGCCGAAGTCGGTGATCGACTTGATTGCGCCCTTGATCTTGTCGCCCTTCTTGAAGTTGCGCGAGAAGTCATCCCACGGGTTCGGCTTGCACTGCTTCATGCCGAGGCTGATACGACGACGGTCTTCGTCGATCTCGAGCACCATGACTTCGACTTCGTCGCCCAGCTGGACAACCTTGGTCGGTGCAACGTTCTTGTTGGTCCAGTCCATTTCCGACACGTGAACCAGGCCTTCGATGCCCGATTCCACTTCGACGAATGCGCCGTAGTCGGTGATGTTGGTGACCTTGCCGAACAGGCGGGTGCCTTGCGGGTAACGGCGAGCAATGCCTTCCCACGGATCTTCGCCGAGTTGCTTGACGCCCAGCGAGACGCGGCCCTTTTCCTGATCGAACTTGAGGATCTTGGCGGTGACTTCCTGGCCAACCGACAGAACTTCGCTCGGGTGACGCACGCGACGCCATGCGATGTCGGTGATGTGCAGCAGGCCATCGATGCCGCCGAGGTCGACGAACGCGCCGTAATCGGTGATGTTCTTGACCACGCCCTTGACGATCGCGCCTTCCTTGAGCGTTTCGAGCAGCTTGGCGCGCTCTTCACCCTGGGTGGCTTCGATCACGGCACGGCGCGACAGCACGACGTTGTTACGCTTGCGGTCGAGCTTGATAACCTTGAATTCGAGGGTCTTGCCTTCGTACGGGGTCGTGTCCTTGACCGGACGCGTGTCAACCAGCGAACCCGGCAGGAATGCACGGATGCCGTTGACCATCACGGTCAGGCCGCCCTTGACCTTGCCAGTAATCGTACCGGTCACGAGGTCGCCCGATTCGAGGGCCTTTTCCAGTTGCAGCCACGAGGCCAGACGCTTGGCCTTGTCGCGCGACAGCACGGTGTCGCCGTAGCCGTTTTCCAGGGCGTCGATCGCCACGGAAACGAAATCGCCGGCCTGAACTTCGACCTCGCCCTGATCATTCAGGAATTCTTCGATGGGGATGTACGCTTCGGACTTGAGGCTGGCGTTGACGACCACGAAGTTGTGGTCAACCCGAACGACTTCTGCGCTGATGACTTCACCAGCCCGCATGTCTTGACGGGAGAGCGACTCTTCGAAAAGCGCCGCGAAAGATTCGTTGGTCGAGGTTTGCAGGTCGGACATAAAAGTGGATTACGCCGCTGACGTCCGTCTTCCGAGGGGGTTGACGCTAACGTACAACGGTTGGGTTAAAGGTTAGACAAAACCCGGCCGGATGACTGCATGAAACACCCGGTCAGGCGCCTTGCGGGTACTGCACTTGCGCGAACCATTCGAGCACCTGAGCCACCGCCTGATCGACGTTGAGCCCCGATGTGTCGAGTACCCGCGCACCCTCTGCCGGCCTTAGCGGCGCTTCGGCACGGGTACGATCCCGCGCATCACGCGCCTCAAGATCCAGCATGAGACTGTCTATGTTAGCAGAAAATCCTTTTTCTATCAATTGCTTATACCGCCTCTCGGCACGCGCCTGTGGCGTGGCGGTCAAAAAGACCTTCAGATCGGCTTCCGGGAAGATCACCGTACCCATGTCGCGGCCGTCCGCCACAAGGCCCGGTGCCGTCTTGAAGCCCCGCTGGAGCGCCCTGAGCGCCTGGCGTACCGCCTTGTGCACCGCAATACTCGACGCCCGGTTGCCGATCGCTTCTGCTCGGATCGCATCGGTCACATCCTCGCCGGCCAGCCAGATCCGCTGATCGCGAAAACGCACGTCGAGCGTTTCGGCAAGCACCGCCAGTGCGCTGACGTCGTCCGGATCGATCCCGTGGCGTGCGCTCGCCAGCGCGGTCAGCCGATAAAGCGCCCCGCTGTCGAGGTAATGAAAGCCCAGCTCGTCGGCCACACGGTGCGCCACCGTCCCCTTGCCGGATGCCGTCGGGCCATCCACCGTAATGACCGGAATCGAGTCGTCCACCACCGTCAAATCAGGCATCCCTTCGTCTCTGTCTATTCAACACATTAAAAAATAATACTTCCCTTCTAAATAATAATGATTATCATTTAGATGTAGGCGCTGTTAGGCGCCGCCGGAAGATGTCACTGCCATGCAAAGCCGCGATTATCCCTTAGCTGGCCCCGAATGGGTGCCGCCACCCGATCAGCAAAACCGTACGCCGCGTCGCGCGCAGCGATGGATGGGGTTTGCCGGGGCGGGAACGCTGATCGCCGTCGGCTATATGGATCCGGGCAACTGGGCCACGGCCATCGCCGGTGGCGCCCGCTATGGCTACACGCTACTGAGCGTCGTCTTGCTCTCGAGCGTCATGGCATTGTTGTTGCAGTGGTTGGCCGCGCGCGTGGGTCTGGTGACCGGACGCGACCTTGCGCAACTCTCACGTAGCCAGTATAGCCGTCGCACCTCGCTGGCGTTATGGGGGCTTTGCGAGATCGCCATCATTGCCTGCGATCTTGCCGAGATCATCGGCAGCGCGGTGGCGTTGCAACTGCTGTTCGGTCTGTCGTTACCCGTGGGCGTAGTGCTCGCAGGGGCTCTCGCGTTCGCGATGCTGGGGTTGCAAGGCTTTGGGCAGCGACGCCTCGAAGGTGCTGTCGCCGCATTGATCCTGCTGACGGCGGGATGTTTCGCTGCGCAACTGGCGCTCGCCAATCCCGACTGGGGCGCAGCCGCCGCCGGTTTGCGTCCGCGCAGCGAAATCGTGGCGCAGGCGGGCATGCTCTGGCTCGCCACCGGCATTCTCGGCGCGACCGTCATGCCCCACAACCTCTATCTGCACTCGGCGCTGCTTCGCATGCGAGGCGAGACGATGCCCGAACGCACGCCTGCGGCCATGCAGCGTGCGCTACGGACGACCCAATGGGACACCACACTCTCGCTCGGTTTCGCGTTCGTGATCAACGCCGCGCTGCTGATCCTGGCCGCGGCTGTCTTTCATGCGAGTGGGAACACGTCGGTGGAGTCACTTGGCGATGCACACAAGTTGCTCGCGCCGCTGCTCGGCAACCAATGGGCCGGCGTGATGTTCGCGGTCGCATTGCTCGCCTGCGGCCTGAATTCGACCGTAACGGCGACGCTCGCCGGTCAGGTCACGATGGAGGGCTTTCTTAACCTGCGCATGAAGCCCTGGCAACGCGCGCTCATCACGCGCGCGCTGGCGCTTGTGCCTGCCCTGCTGATCGTTGGCCACGGTGGAGAAGCGCAGACGACGAACTCGCTGATCTTCAGTCAGGTCGTTCTGAGTCTGCAATTGCCGTTCGCCGTGATCCCGCTGGTACGGTTTGCCGGTGACGCGAAGCTCATGGGGCAATGGCGAGTGCGCGGGGTGCTACTTGCGACTGCATGGCTGATCGCTGGCGCGATCGTTGCGCTCAATGGCGTATTGCTCTGGCAGACCTTGAGCGGACGAGGATAAGAGCCCGGATAAGGGCACCGACAAGGGCACGAATAAAACGGACTTCGCCGAAGCCATCACGCCTCAGCGAAGATTCGATCCGCGACAATCGTTGATACCCCATCCGGCCGTCATGACGCGACGCGTGCGAACTCCGCGAAGTACGTCGGAAATGTCTTGGCGACGCATTTTGGATCGTTGATGGTGACCGGCACGCCGCCCAGACTCACGAGCGAGAAGCACATCGCCATACGGTGGTCGTCATAGGTGTCGATAGCGGCATTGGCAGTGAGCGTAGCCGGCGGCGTCACCCGCAGATAATCGGCCCCCTCTTCCACCGTCGCACCGACTTTGCGAAGCTCGATCGCCATCGCCGCCAGTCGGTCCGTTTCCTTCACTCGCCAACTCGCCACATTGCGCAGCGTCGTCGTACCGTCCGCGAACAGGGCCGCGACGGCAATCGTCATGGCGGCATCGGGAATGTGGTTGAAGTCCATGTCCACGGCACGCAGCTTCCCCGAGGGCGTGTCGATGCCGTGCACCTCAATGGCGTCGTCGAACATCGTGACGCGCGCGCCCATTGCCGCCAGTGCGTCGACGAAACGCACGTCGCCCTGCATGCTGTCGCGCCCCACACCTTCGACACGCAACGGCCCACCCCCGATAGCACCCGCCGCGAGGAAGTACGACGCCGACGATGCGTCGCCCTCAACACGCACCTCGCCCGGACTGCGGTACTTTGCACCATCGGCATCCGCAGCAGGCAGCGTGAATCGCGACCAGCCGTCCTGACGCACGTCGATCCCGAATCGACGCAGCAGGCGCAACGTGATGTCGATGTACGGTTTCGAAATCAGCTCGCCCTCGACCTCCACAACGATCTCACCCGTCGTGGACGGCAACAGCGGCAACGTCAGCAACAGCGCCGTCAGGAACTGACTGGACACATCGCCGCGCACACGAATCGGGGCGGCAGGCGCGACCACCTCAGCCGGCTTGATATGCAACGGCGGGTACCCGGCATTGCCCAGGTAATCGATCTGCGCGCCAAGCTGACGCAACCCGTCCACCAGATCGCCAATGGGACGCTCGTGCATCCGCGCCACACCCGAGACCTCGTAGTCGCCGCGACTCAGCGACAACGCTGCCGTCAGCGGACGAATCGCGGTGCCCGCATTCCCCATGAAGAGCTTTGCAGCCTTCACCGGGAACACACCGCCGCATCCCTCGACGATGAAATCGCGCGAGTCGCCGACCTGCGTCCACTTCACACCCAGTGCGGCCAGCGCATCAAGCATGACCTGCGTGTCGTCCGACGCCAGCAGCTCACGCACGTGCGTCGTACCGCGCGAGAGCGCCGCGAGCAGCAGTACGCGGTTCGAGATACTTTTCGAGCCGGGCAGACGAAGCGTGCCTTCGGCGTGGCCGTAAGGGCCGAGATCGAGCCTTTCCATTACTTTTCCTGTTGCTTGGCCCAATCCGTTCGCGCCTGACTGGTGCGAGCGAACACAGCCTCGAGACCGGCACCGTCGCCGGCATCGATCAATTGACGCAGTGAGCCGAGGGTGGCGAGATAGCCGTCCAGCTCGGCGAGCAGTGCGTCGCGGTTGGCGACACAGATGTCGCGCCACATCTCCGGGTTCGACGCCGCAATACGCGTGAAATCCCGAAAACCACCGCCAGCGAATCCGAACTTTAGCGCAGCATCCGGAGCGTCGAGGATCTGCGCGATCAACGCGTACGACAGCACGTGCGGCAAGTGGCTGACCGACGCGAACACGTGATCGTGCTGTCGCTCGGTCATCTCCGAGACGCGCGCACCGGTCGCTTCCCACATTGCCCGTACGCGTGCAACATCGTCGGCACGATTGGCCGGTTGCGGGCACAACACGACGCGACGGTCGCGGTAGAGATCGACCTTTGCGGCGTCGACGCCGGACAGCTCGGCCCCGGCAATCGGGTGCCCGGGCACGAAACGCCAGGCCGCATCGCCCAACGCTTCGTGCGCGGCGGCGACGGCGTCCGTCTTGGTGCTGCCAGCATCGGTCACGATCGTCTCACCACTCAGATGCGGGCGAATGGCCGCCAGCAGCGCCGGCGTCTGCGCAACGGGTGCGGCGAGCAGCACGACGTCCGCCCCCGAAACCGCGTCCGCCATCGACGTTGCGGCCCGATCGATCACACCGAGTTCGCACGCGCGGGCGAGCGAGGCTTCGGTCCGGCCGACACCCACGACTTCGTTCACCGCGCCCGCCGCTTTGAGCGCACGTGCCAGCGAACCGCCGATCAGTCCGACGCCGCAGATAACGAGTTTATTAAGAGGCATGGTGGGCGGCCTGTCGTTCACGCGGAACGCGGGTACGACCCGAGCACCTTGCAGTAAGCCGCATTCTGGCGAAGCGCCTCGAGCGCCTTCGCGACATTTTCGTCGTCGCGATGCCCCTCGAAGTCGACGTAGAAGTAATACTCCCACGTACCACTCTTCGCGGGACGCGATTCAAAACGCGTCATCGACACGCCGTTGTTCGCCAGCGGTTCGAGCAACGCCACCACCGCGCCGGCGCGGTTCGGCACGGAGAGAATCAGCGACGTCTGATCGCGACCGCTCGGTGCAGGGTCCTGCGTACCGACGACGACGAAGCGCGTGCGATTATGCGGGTCGTCCTGCACGTGCGAGAAAGCGATTTGAAGTCCGTACTGCGTCGCCGCCGACTCACCGGCAATCGCCGCAATGGACGGGTCGGCTGCCGCCATGCGGGCGGCTTCGGCATTGCTCGACACGGCCTGACGCTCAAGCTGCGGAAAGTGTGCCGTGAGCCAATGCTGACATTGCGCCAGCGACTGCGCATGCGAGCAGATACGTGTCACGCCGTCGAGCGTGCCGGTGCGCGACATCAGGTTGTGATGAATCGGCAGCGCCACTTCGCCACCGATGGTGAGCGGGCTTTGCAGCAACAGGTCCAGCGTGCGCGACACCACGCCTTCGGTCGAGTTCTCGACGGGCACGACACCGAAATCGGCACTGCCCGCTTCGACGGCGCGGAATACTTCGTCGAGCGACGGGCACGGCAGGCCCTTCACGCTCTGACCGAAATAGGACAAGGCCGCTTGCTCACTGTAGGTTCCCGCCGGGCCGAGATATGCCACGGTCATCACCTTCTCCAGCGCGCGGCTGGCCGATATGATCTCGCGCCAGATAGACGCGAGATTGTCGCCGTAAAGCGGGCCGTCGTTGGCTTGCTGCAGACGCGAAATCACCTGCAGTTCGCGCTCGGGGCGGAACACCGCCGCGCCGAAGCGCTTTTTGACCTCACCCACTTCGAGGGCGACGGCCGCACGTTGATTCAACAGCTTGAGCAGCTGCGCGTCGATAGCATCGATTTTCTCGCGCAAGGGGCGCAGCGATGCGTTCAGATCGTCTTCCATGGAGCCTATTGTCTTCTTGCTATGTGACATGGTCAGGCAACTCCCAGCACGACGTTCTCAATCAAGTTGAGGAACACGCGTCGCACTGGCGATGTGCCCTCGTCAGCCGTGGCTGCGCTCGAATTCGCGCAGATAGTCGACCAGTGCCTCGACGCCGGCAAGCGGCATTGCGTTGTAGATCGAGGCGCGCATGCCTCCCACGGACTTGTGGCCCTTGAGTTGCAGCAGGCCGCGCTCGCGAGCGCCGGCCAGGAAAGTTTCGTTCAATGCGTCGTCGTTCAGGAAGAACGGCACGTTCATGCGCGAGCGGCAATCCGGCGCGACCGACGTGCGATAAAAGCCACTGCCGTCGAGATAGCCGTACAGCAGATCGGCCTTCGCCTTGTTCGCTGCCTCCATTGCCGCCAGACCGCCCTGCCGCTTGAGCCACTGGAACACCAGACCGGCGATATAGATCGCGTACGTCGGAGGGGTGTTGAACATCGAATCGTTCTCGGCCACGATCTTCCAGTCGAAAGCGCTCGGCGTGAACGGCAGCGCGCGGCCCAGCAGATCGTCACGAACGATGACGACCGTCAGCCCCGACGGGCCGATATTCTTCTGTGCGCCGCCGTACATCACACCAAACTTCGACACGTCCATCGGACGCGAAAGAATATGCGAGGAAACGTCGGCCACCAACGGCACGTCCGGCAAGCCGGCCGCCGCCAGATCGGGCGTCCAGAAATACTCCACGCCGTGAATGGTCTCATTCGTGCAAATGTGCACGTACGCCGGATCCTTCGACAGCTTCCATTCGTCGACTTTCGGCAAGCGCGTGAACTTCTCGGCCTCGGTACTCGCGGCAATGTTGACGTCGCAATACTTGCGCGCTTCCTTCTCAGATTTGACGGACCACGAACCGGTCACCACGTAATCGGCCGTGCGGCGCTCATTGGCACGCGCACCGCCCAGCAGATTCATCGGGATGATGGCGTTCTCGGCAAGCGCGCCGCCCTGCATGAACAGGACGCGGTAATTGTCCGGGACTGCCAGCAGTTCGCGCAGATCGGCTTGCGCCTGCGCCAGAATGCTCATGAACTCGCGACCGCGATGGCTCATCTCCATCACGCCCATACCGGAACCGTGCCATTCGAGCATCTCCTCGGCCGCCTGGGTGAGGACCTCGGCCGGCAACGCAGCCGGGCCGGCGGAAAAATTGAAAGCGCGCGTCATATTGGATTTACTGCAGTAAAAGTGAAACGCAAGCCGGCGGAACTCGACCCGTGCGGCTTGCGTTTCACATCTTGGCTGGATTCGCGCGATGCCCCGTGATATCTCGCGATATATCCGATGATTCATGTAGCGGCTGCGGCAAAGACTCACTATACCGCCAGTTAGGCATCAGGTGCGGGCACCCGCCTTAATTCAGACGCCGACCGATCGCTTCTCGGAATGATCCGATCTGACGCCAGCCCCGCTTCGGGGGGGATGAATCCCCTAAACGCAAAATGGCCGTTTGCGATCTCTCGCAAACGGCCATTATCCGGCAATCCCCGAGGGGACTCGCCGAAATTTACTTCTTGGCCGGAGCCTTCGGTGCCGACTTGGCGGCCGCAGCGATTTCGGCGTCAGCTTGCTTGCTCGTCGCGTCGATCGATTGCGGCATGTACTTCTGCATCAGACCGCCAACGACTTCCTGGCCGACCTGATCCTGCACCTTGATGTACTTCTGGCCGACGGCGCTCTTGTAGAAAGCGGTCAGACCCTTGATTTCTTCCGTCGAGTAGTTCTTGCCGTATGCAGCGTATTGAGCTTGCACAGCGTCGTTCTTGAATTGGTCGGACGTGAACACCTTGCCTGCGCCGTCGACCAGCTTCTGCACCGAATTCTGTTGCAGGGTGGGCACGATCGCTTGCTTCTGAGCATCGGACAACGTCTTGTTCTCGACCAGTTGGCGCTCGAGCACTTGCGGTGCCAATTGCTTGGCTTGCGCTTGGGCGCCTTCGCCGATAGCCGTCACGAGCTTATTCGAGTCGATGGCGTCCAGCAGTTCCTTGATCGCTGCCTTCTTGTCCGCGTCAAGCGGAGCGCTCTGCTGAGCCATTGCCATTGCCGGTGCTGCGAGCAGCAGCCACATCCACTTCTTGACGTTGTGTTGCATAGTAATAGTCACTCCAAAGTTCGTCGGCCTTCGCTGACGATAAATAGATGCATCCTCGCCTGGGCACTTCACTGCATCGGGCCAGATTCTACTGACTTTTCGGGGCAATGCACCCCTAGATTACATCGAGTTACGCCGGTATTACTCCGTGACATCCGCTTCCGGCGTCTCATCGTCGCCTTGCGCGTCGCCATTTTCAGCAACTTCCGCGTCAGACTCAACGATGCGTTGCAGACCCGAGAGCGTCGTACCTTCGTCCAGGCTGATCAGCGTCACCCCTTGCGTGGCGCGACCCATTTCGCGAATCTCGGAGACGCGCGTGCGAATCAGCACCCCGCCGGTCGTGATCAGCATGATCTCGTCATCCGGCTCGACCAGCGTTGCGGCAACCACACGGCCGTTGCGCTCGCTCGTCTGGATCGCAATCATACCCTTAGTGCCACGGCCGTGGCGGGTATATTCCGTGATCGACGTGCGCTTGCCGTAGCCGTTCAAAGTCGCCGTCAATACGGACTGCTGCTCGTTTTCGGCGACCAGCAACGCAATCACGGTCTGACCGTCTTCGAGCTGCATCCCACGCACGCCCCGCGCCTCGCGTCCCATCGGACGGACGTCGTTCTCGTCGAAGCGCACGGCCTTGCCGGCGTCGGAAAACAGCATGACGTCGTGGGCGCCGTCGGTAATCGCCGCGCCGATCAGCACGTCACCGTCGTCGAGATTCACGGCGATGATGCCCTTCTTGAGCGGACGGCTGAAGGCCGCGAGCGGCGTCTTCTTGACCGTGCCCAAGCTCGTTGCCATGAACACGAAGCGATCTTCCGTGTACTCCTTGACCGGGAGCACTACGTTGATCTTTTCGCCTTCCTGCAACGGGAACATATTGACGATCGGACGGCCACGCGAGTTCCGCGAACCCTGCGGCACTTCGTAAACCTTGATCCAGTAGACGCGGCCACGGTTCGAGAAGCACAGGATCGTGTCGTGCGTATTCGCGATGAACAGCGTGTCGATCCAGTCGTCGTCCTTCGTGGCTGCCGCCTGCTTGCCGCGACCGCCACGCTTCTGCGCACGGTACTCGGACAGAGGCATCGACTTGATGTAACCCGAATGAGACAGCGTCACGACCATGTCCTGCGGCGTAATGAGGTCTTCGGTATCGAGTTCGGTCGCGTTGTGTTCGATGGTCGAGCGGCGGGCGTCGCCGAACTCGGCGCGCACGGCCGTCAGCTCTTCGCTGATGATGGCCGTCACGCGCGGCGGGCTGGCCAGAATGTCGAGCAAGTCGGCGATTTGCGCCATCACTTCCTTGTACTCGGAAACGATCTTGTCCTGCTCCAGACCGGTCAGGCGTTGCAGACGCATCTGCAAAATTTCCTGCGCCTGCGTCTCCGACAAGCGGTACAGCCCGTCCGGCTGCACGCCCACGGCAACATCGAGCCCTTCCGGACGGTAGGCCGCCAGGCCGCCCTGCGTCTCCGTCTCGGCGCGCGCCAGCATCTCGCGCACGACCGACGAATCCCACGACTTCTCCATCAATGCCGCCTTCGCGATCGGCGGCGTCGGCGCTGCCTTGATGATCGCGATGAAGTCGTCGATGTTAGCGAGTGCTACCGCCAGACCTTCGAGCACGTGGCCACGCTCGCGGGCACGCCGCAGTTCATAGATCGTGCGGCGAGTAATCACTTCGCGGCGGTGCGCCAGGAAGTGCACCAGCATTTCGCGCAGATTGAGCAGCTTGGGCTGGCCATCGACCAGCGCTACCATGTTCATGCCGAACGTATCTTGCAATTGCGTATGCTTATACAGGTTGTTCAGGACAACCTCGGGCACTTCGCCGCGCTTGAGTTCGATCACGACGCGCATACCGCTCTTGTCCGACTCGTCGCGAATGTCGGAAATACCTTCCAGACGCTTTTCGTTGACGAGTTCGGCAATCCGCTCGAGCAGTGAGCGCTTGTTAACCTGGTACGGCAGTTCGTCGACGATGATCGCCACGCGCTGGCCGCGATCGATGTCTTCGAAGTGCGTCTTCGCGCGCATCACCACACGGCCACGGCCGGTGCGATAACCTTCGCGCACACCGGAGATGCCATAGATGATGCCGGCAGTCGGGAAATCCGGCGCCGGAATGATCTCGATCAATTCGTCGACGGTCGCTTCCGGGTTCTTCAATACATATAGGCAGCCCTCGACGACTTCGTTGAGGTTGTGCGGCGGGATGTTGGTCGCCATACCCACGGCGATGCCCGACGAACCGTTGAGCAGCAGGTTCGGGATGCGCGCGGGCAGGATCAGCGGTTCCTTTTCGCTGCCGTCGTAGTTCGGTCCGAAGTCGACGGTTTCCTTGTCGATGTCGGCAAGCAGTTCGTGGCCGATCTTGGCCATACGAACTTCGGTGTATCGCATGGCGGCGGCGTTGTCGCCGTCGACCGAACCGAAGTTACCCTGGCCGTCGACCAGCATGTAGCGCAGCGAGAACGGCTGCGCCATGCGAACGATGGTGTCGTAGACGGAGGCGTCGCCGTGCGGGTGGTACTTACCGATGACGTCACCGACGATACGCGCGGACTTCTTGTAAGCGCGGTTCCAGTCGTTGTTCAGTTCGTGCATGGCGAACAACGCGCGGCGGTGAACTGGCTTCAGGCCGTCACGCACATCCGGCAAGGCGCGGCCGACGATCACGCTCATGGCGTAATCGAGGTACGACCGCCGCATTTCTTCTTCGAGCGAAATCGGGAGAGTTTCTTTGGCGAACTGATCCATTATCCGTGTCTATCAAGCCCTAATCGCGATAGGCGGCTGCCGGCGATATGATCGTGCGATTCTAACATGCCCGTCATAGGCATCCGAAACGAGCGTGATGCGATGCACAAGAGACGTCTGGCATGCCAAAACGTCAAACACGGGAAAGAAATGAAACGGTTGGCGAGGGGCCTCAAAAGGTGTTGCGCTCAAACCACAACTGCGCCACGACGGGCGGCAAAGCTGGGGTTTTTCTCGCGAGCGCCCGAATCGCTATGGCAAAATGCCGTGGCATAAGTTAGACATTATTCGAAGTGCATGGGCCATGCTTTCGCGCATTTGCCGATGTTATACTTCGAGCGATGTAAGACTTTGGTTCTGTCGTCTAGGCTCGCAGTAAACCTGCGGTAATCTCATTTCGAGAGGAGAAATATGAATAAATTCGCTAAGCTCGCGATCGTTGCAGCTACCGCAGTGATGGCTGCTTCGGCTATGGCCCAAAATTACGTCCAGACCGCTCCGGGCCCGATCGCGGCCTCGAAGCAAGCCGTCAACGACAACTGGGTGAACGGCAGCGGCGAGTGGGTTTGGAAGAACGGCTCGGACGAACTGTGCTGGCGCGATGCGTATTGGACCCCGGCTACGGCCAACGCCAAGTGCGACGGTTCGATCATCGCTCAAGTCGCAGCTCCGGCACCGACCCCGGTCGCTCCGGTCGCTCCGGTTTCGCAAAAGGTCACGTACCAGGCTGACGCACTGTTCGACTTCGACAAGGCTGTCCTGAAGCCGGCCGGCAAGCAGAAGCTGGACGACCTGGCTGGCAAGGTTCAGGCGCTGAATCTGGAAGTCGTGGTTGCTACGGGCTACACGGACCGCATCGGTTCGGACAAGTACAACGACCGTCTGTCGCTGCGCCGTGCTCAAGCTGTGAAGGCTTACCTGGTCAGCAAGGGCGTCGAAGCCAACCGCGTGTACACGGAAGGCAAGGGCAAGCGTAACCCGGTTACGACGGATTGCAAGGGCCCGGTTAACGCCAAGCTCAAGGCTTGCCTCGCACCGGATCGTCGCGTGGAAGTCGAAGTCGTCGGCACGAGCAAGTAATACGCTCTACCGGCAACGAAAAAACCCCGCCTCGGCGGGGTTTTTTTCGTCTGTCGCAAAGGATCGGACGGCCGGATCGAAGGATGCGCTGCGCGCCGGCGTGCCTCCGAGCTCAGGCCTCGCTTCCCAACTGCGGGTATTGGCGCCTGACCATGAACGCCATCAACGCCTTGACCGGACGGTCGCGCCACCACGATCCGGTCTCCAACGGCTTGAACATCATGCGCGTGGCGGCCTCCACCGGCATGTACTGCTTCATGACCTCCCCCGACATTTCCAGGAAGGCATCCCACGTCATCGTCTCGAACGGCGGCGGCGTGCGCCAGAAGCGGTTGAGCGGCTCGAAGGCAAACGCGATGTCTTCGTCGCGCACGAGTTCGCTACGCGCCACCATCGTGCGCAACCGGCTGATGACCCCGTGCTGCTCCACCGCGTTATAGCGGTCGAAGGTCTTGCGGAAATAGCGGTAGTGGCCAACTTCCTCGCTGCTCAGCTTATGCATCATTTGCTTGAGTTCCTCGACCGGCATATACGATTCGAGGCAGCGGTAGATCATGGCCGTCTGCGTCTCGGTGACGCATCGCGACAACGCCTCGAGCGCCAGCGACGGGCGCATGTATTGCACGTCGCAGCGTGGCTTGTAGCGCGCGAGAAACGCCTCATAGGCCTGGGACCAGTCGAACTCCGGCCACACACGGGCGATATAGTCTTTGGCAAGTCGCCCGTGCTCGACTTCCTCGGGCAGCCAGGTATCTTGCAGCCACGTGCGCATCTCGTCGTCGTCGCCATACATCTGGTTGAGCGTGGAGACAAACTCGGGGACACTGGTCTCGATGAACGACACCGTGGCAAGGGAATAGAAGATGAACGCGTTGCTACGAACAGACGGCTCTGCTGCCATGACTCACGCTCCTATCGGCATAGGCGGTTGAACATGTACATGAAACGTCACGCAAAGGTCACAAAAGCATAGTATAGGAATTGGCCCAATATCGCAGTGCGGCAAACATTCGGTGACAGATGCATCGTCTTCGTGCGCGATGTGCTCACAATGCCCACCGTACCGCACCACACCGAACACCGACACCTCATGACCCAACGCTACTGGTTGATGAAGTCCGAACCCGAAGAGGCGAGTATCGACGACCTCGCCAACGCCCGGCAGCAGACCCTTCCATGGACCGGCGTTCGCAACTATCAGGCGCGCAACTTCATGCGCGACGACATGCAAGTGGGCGACGGCGTGCTCTTCTACCATTCGAGCTGCGCAGTACCCGGCATTGCCGGGCTCGCCACGGTCGCATCGAAAGCGTATCCCGATCCCACGCAATTCGACCCAAAGAGCCCCTACTTCGATCCCAAATCACGGCCCGACGCGCCGCGCTGGCTGCTTGTGGACGTCAAGCTCAATCGCAAGACGCGGCTCGTGCCGTTGACGGAAATGCGCGAGACGCCCGAACTCGACGGCATGCTCGTGCTAGCGCGTGGCAACCGTCTGTCGATCACCCCGGTATCGCCCGAGCATTGGAAATTCATTAGCAAGCACTTACTTAGAGCGTGATTTGGGAAAAGGATCCCAAGGGAACCAAAATTGTTGCGATAGCGTCTGTATAACGTTGCCGCCACACGCATAGTGCGTACCCACTCGCTAGCGATATGGCATCAACCGGTCAAACGTTCGCCGCCAAGATGCGAACTTATATTTAAAAAAGGACAACACTATGCGCAAGTCTCTCGCTGCCGCTCTTCTGATTGCGACTGCCGCCAACGCCGCGTATGCCCAGTCGGGTGACGAATCGACGCGTCAGGTTTCCGGCGTGCTGGGTCTGGAAGCGAACGCCACGAAGGAAGTCGAACAGGACACCGTGCACATCACCATGTCCGCGCAGGAGCAAGGTCCTGACGC
Organism: Pandoraea oxalativorans; assembly: GCF_000972785.3. NCBI lineage: Bacteria > Pseudomonadati > Pseudomonadota > Betaproteobacteria > Burkholderiales > Burkholderiaceae > Pandoraea > Pandoraea oxalativorans. The sequence goes on along the minus strand of NZ_CP011253.3, from coordinate 1,331,957 downwards.
GGCCACCGTGTCGCGCAACCTCACGCAAAAGGCGAACAAGGCGATGTCCGTCGCCAAGAGCCAGAGCGCTGTCGACGTGCACACCGGTAACGTCTCGCTGTATCCGACGACCAACCGCGACGGCAAAATCACGGCCTGGCGCGGTCGCACGGAACTGCAAATGACGTCGAAGGATTTCGGCGCGGCGTCGCGTCTCGCGAGCCAGATCTCGGACCAGATGCAAATGGACGGCGTGTCGTTCTCGCTCTCGCGTGAAGCGCAGGAGAAGACGCAGGCCGAGCTGACGAATCAGGCGATTCAGGCGTTTCGCAATCAGGCGCAGAACAACGTGAAGGCGTTCGGTTACAGCGGCTACACGATCCGTCAGGTGCAGGTCGGTTCGAACGCGCCGACGATGCCGCGCCCGTACGCGATGAAGGCGATGGCCATGAGCGCCAGCGCCGACGCGGCGCCGCCGATGCAACTCGAAGGCGGCAAGACGCAAGTCACCGTCACGGTCTCAGGCACGGTGCAGATGAAGTGAGCGCGCCGTCCCGCAGATCTGCGGGGCGCGCAAAAAGCAATGCCGCCTCCGAAGTCCGGAGGCGGCATTTTTTTCGACTGACGTGACCGTCACCGACCGCAAGCCATGACAACGGCGCGTCACATTGCCGCACCACGTGACACCCGCCGCACGAGAAACGCCTCTTGCGTGCGATCCCGTCGGAACTGGCGCCTCACGTGACAACGTATCGCAAACGTCTCACTTGAACCTGTCGCGCAGCAGATTCTTCTGTACCTTGCCCATCGTGTTGCGCGGCAATTCCGCGACGACGTGCACACGCTTAGGCACCTTGAAGTTGGCAATGCGCTGCTTGAGTGCATCGATCACAGCGCGCTCGTCGGGTGCCTGCGCCCCGGCGCGCGGCACAATGACCGCGACCACCGCTTCGCCAAAATCGGGGTGCGGCACGCCGATCACGGCGGACTCGGCCACCCCGTCCATCTCGTCGATGAAGCCCTCGATTTCCTTCGGGTAGACGTTGTATCCGCCGGAGATGATGAGATCCTTCGAGCGGCCGACGATGTGCACATAGCCGTCCTCATCGAACCTACCCACGTCCCCGGTCTTGAAGTAGCCGTCACCGGTAAATTCCTCGGCCGTCTTCTCCGGCATGCGCCAGTAGCCTGCAAAGACGTTCGGCCCTTTCACCTGAATATGCCCGATGTCGCCTTGCGCACTCGGCTGGCCGTCGTCGCCCACCACACGCACGGTCACGTCCGGCAGCGGCACACCGACGGTGCCTGCACGACGCACCTTCGCCGCGTCGCCATGATACGGATTCGAGACGAGCATCACCGTCTCCGACATGCCGTAGCGCTCCAGAATCGTGTGCCCCGTGCGCTCGCTGAATGCGTCGAACGTCTCGCGCAGCAGCGGTGCCGAGCCCGAGATGAACAGACGCATATGGCGACATACGTCCCGATTCAGACCCGGCTCGGCGAGCAGTCGCACGTAATACGTCGGCACGCCCATGAACACGGTGGCCCTAGGCAGTTGATGCAGCACTTCGCGCGCATCGAACTTCGACATCCAGATCATCTTGCTGCCGGAGTAGAGTGCCGCATGACTGGCGACGAACAAGCCGTGCACGTGGAAGATCGGCAACGCGTGCAGCAGCACGTCGCCGCCCCCGTCCGACTGCGGTTCGCGCCAGCCCCAGAACGCATGCAGCACCCGCGTGTTGCTCGCAAGATTGCCGTGCGACAGCATCGCGCCCTTGCTGCGCCCCGTGGTTCCCGAGGTATAGAGGATGGCCGCGAGGTCGTCGGGTGCGCGCGGCACCGTCTCGAACGTGTCGCCGAACCACGCCGCGCGCTCAAGCAGCGAGCCGGTCCGGTCGTCGCCCAGCGTGAAGACGTGTTTCGCACCGTTCGTGAAGGCGATCTTCGAGACCCAGCCAAAGTTCGACGGACTACACACCACCACATCCGGCTCGGCATTCTCGACGAAATAGGCGATCTCGCCCTCGCGATACGCCGTGTTGAGCGGCAGATAGACGTACCCGGCACGCAGCGTGGCGAGATACAGCAACAGCGCTTCGGGCGACTTCTCGACCTGCACGGCAACGCGCGCGCCGGGCGTCAGATCCAGACTCGCAAGCAGGTTCGCGATGCGCGCGCTGGCGTGCTCGAGATCGCCCCAACTGTAGTAAAGCCCTTCGGGGGTCTCGATGGCGCACGCCGATTTGTCAGCAGGGAAGCGTTCGGCAAAGAGTCGATAGAGGTTGGCGTCTTGCGTCATAAACAGAACCGGAAATCAATCAGAACGAAAAATGCGTCGATAAACATGGCAAAGAGAAGGCGAAGCGCATCAGGCACACAAGGCGCTCAACGCCCTCGGAAATCGGGCGGCCGCTTCTCGAGAAATGCGGCCACGCCTTCGCGGTGATCGTGCGAGTCCCAGTAGGAGAAGGCGCGCTGCCACTCCGCCTCGGACAGCGGCGGCACGCTCGGTGCAAGACGCGCGATCAGCCACTTGTTCAATTGCGCGGCGAGCGGCGCGCCGGCCGCGATGCGCCGCGCGCAAGTGTAGCCTGCCTCCTCGAGCGCCTCGTCGTCGACCACGCGAGTCAGCAGGCCTTTCTCGCGCGCCTCGCTCGCGCCGAACACCCGCCCTTCGAGCAGGATTTCGAGCGTCGCCGCGCGACCGGCCAGCGCCAGTACGCCGCGCAACTCGCCCGGCGCCATCGGAAACCCGAGTTTGTTGATGGGCACGCCGAATCGCGCCCCCTGCCCTGCAATGCGCAAATCGCAGTGCGTGGCGATCTCCATGCCACCGCCCACACAAACGCCTTCGATCAACGCGACGCTCGGGTGACGGCAGCGCGCCAGCGCATCGAGCGTCGGTCCGATGATCTCGCCGTGATAGCGACGCAACGTGTCATAGCTGCCGCGCTCGACCGGAAACTCCTCGATATCCGCCCCGGCGGCAAAGTTGCCCTGCGCGCCGCGAACGACGATGGCGCGTACGCGCGAGTCCTCGTCGAGCGCCTGCACATGTGCGCGCAGCGCGCGCCACATCGCCACCGAGATGGCGTTGAGTTTGGTGGGATTGGAGAGCGTGAGCGTCACCAACCCTTCGTCGAGCAGACTGTCGTCGCGCAGCACTTCTCCCGCTACTTCGCTCACACGTGCCTCCATGAAGTTGTTCGTCGTCACAGAAGACGCGACACCGCGCGCCCCAGCGCAGGCTCGCCGTCGATGAGCCGTTGCAGATTCGCGTCGAGTTCATCGGGCTCGTACAGATAATTCACCATCATCCCGCACGACTGCTTCGCGCCCTTCTTCGAGAGATCGGCATGCCAGTTGATACGCTCCACGCGCGCGCCATTGCCGAGATGGAACCGCGCGACGGGGTCTCGCGGCTGTCCGCGCACGGTCTCGCGAGCGAGGTAGTACGCCGCCAGCGCTTCGCCCAGCGCGCGCTGCAACGCCCGCCCGCTCTTGCGATCGGGAGACGCTTGCAACCACGCCATCATTTGCGCCCCGGACGCCTGCGTCGCCAGCGACGGCTCCTGCGCAAGCAACTTCGCACGCTTCGGCCCGAGGGCCTCGGCAAGCGCTTGCGCCGACAGTTGTCGCAGCCAGTCGTTGAAGCCGGGAATCGGCGAGAGCGTTGCGAAATTGCGCAACTTAGGGAAATCGAGGCGCAACTCGTCGATCACGCGCTTGAGCAGGAAGTTGCCGAAGCTCACGCCGCGCAGACCCGGCTGGGTGTTCGAGATCGAGTAGAAGATGGCCCATCGCACGCGTCGCAGGTCTTCGAGCGGCGCTTTTTCGTCGAGCAGCGAATGAACGTCGGCGGCCATCTCCGGCACGAATGCCACCTCGACGAAGATCAACGGCTCGCGCGACATACGGGGATGGAAGAACGCGTAGCAGCGGCGGTCGGAATCGAGCCGGTTGCGCAGATCGGCCCACGACGAAATCTCGTGCACGGCCTCGTAGCGCATGAGCTTTTCGAGTAGCGACGCGGGCGAATCCCACGTGATCGGATGCAGTTCCAGCAGACCGACGTCGAACCAGGTCGAGAACAGGCTGCCCAGGTCGTCTTCGAGCGCCGCCAGTCCGGGCAGCGCGGCGCGATGACGCAGCATGTCGGCGCGCCAGTTGACGAGGAACGGCAGACCGTCCGGCAGCGCGTTAAAGCGCTTGAGGAACCGCACGCGCGCGCTCCCCAGTGCCCCGGCGAGACCGGTCGCCGTGCTGGCGGCGCGACGGGCGTCCTTAGCCGCATCCTTGGCAGCGTCTTTACTTGCGTCCTTGCCTGTGTCCTTGACTGCGCCCTTGCCGTCGCCCCCAACTTCGCCATCGCTCGCGCAGATGTCGGCCACGACTGTGAGCAACGCCAGTTGCTCTTCGGCAGACGCCGCGCCATAGCGCGCCATGAACTCGCGCGCCGCTTCGTTGGCGGAAGAATCCGTCAGACGCGCCGAAAAGCACTGCGCCAACTGTCGGCGCAACGCGTTTTCCGCTCGCGCCGACAGCGGTGCGGCAACGATCTTGCCGTCGCCCTTGCCGTCCTTGCCGTCTTTCGGCGCACCACCCTGCCCGCCGGACTTGCCGCGTCCGAACCACTGCCCGAGCCGCTCCCCGAGCGTCGGCCTGGGCGACGGCACCGGTGCGCTCACGTCCGACACGCTCTCCGACGCGCCGCGACCGGGCGCGGAGGACGAAGCCAGCGAGGGCGACGAGGGCGACGAAGGCGCCGCCGCCATCGACGAAGTCAGCGCTACAGGAACGGACATTGCGGACATGATCGGCTCATCCTTCATGGTTTCCTCTCAAGGCGGGGGCTCGCTTCGGCGACCGCCATATCACGCGATATCACGTCATCCCATCAGCCAGTCCGGCAGCCACAACGACAGACCCGGCATCAGACAAATGAGCACGACAGCCACCACCATTAACACGACGAAAGGCATCACACCCCAGACGATGTCGCGCAGTGCGATATCGGGCGCGGTGTTCTTGATCACAAATATGTTGAGACCGACCGGCGGGTGAATCAACCCCAGCTCCATGACGATCGTCATGACCACCCCGAACCACACCAGATCGAAGCCCGCCGCGCGCAGCGGCGGCAGAATGATCGGCGCGGTCATCAGGATGATGCTCACCGGTGGCAGAAAGAACCCCAGCACGACCACCATCGACAGAATGGCGGCGAGCAGCACCCAGCGCGACAGATGCAGCCCTACGATCCATTGCGCGGCCGACTGGCTGATGTGCAGATAGCTCATCACGTACGAGTAGAGCAGCGACATGCCGATGATGAACATGAGCATGGTCGACTCGCGCAACGTCCCCGTGAGAATCGGCGCGAGCTGACGCGGCGTCCACATCCGGTAGATCACGGCAATGAGCGCGAGCGCCAGGAGCCCGCCCAACCCGGCTGTCTCCGAGGGCGTTGCGTACCCACCGTAGAGCGCCGCCATCACGCCGATGAGCAACGTGACGAACGGCAACACGCGCGGCAGCAGCGCAAGCTTCTCGCGCATCGTGGCAGGCGGCTCGCTCGGAAACGGCGACGGCGTGCCGTCGCGCGCCAGCGCCAACTGCGCGTTGGCGTACTCCTTTCGATAGCGCCATGCCGCGTAGCACGAGAACAGCCCCACGAGCAGCAGCGCAGGCACGATGCCCGCGAGGAACAGACGTCCGAGCGACTGCTCGGCGGCCACGGCGTAGAGGATCATCGTGATCGATGGCGGCAGCAGGATACCCAGCGTGCCGCCCGCCGCGATGATGCCCGCCGCAAACCCCGGCGAGTAACCGCGCTGACGCATCTCCGGAATCCCGGCGCTGCCGATGGCGGAACACGTCGCCGGACTCGACCCGGCCATGGCGGCAAACAACCCGCAGGCGAACACGTTGGCGATGCCGAGCCCGCCCGGAATGCGTCGCATCCACGCGTGCAGCGCCAGGTAGAGATCCTGCCCCGCGCGCGACTTGCCGATGGCCGCGCCCTTCAGGATGAACAACGGAATCGACAGCAGCGTGATGCTCGCCATCTCCTCGTAGACGTTTTGCGTCACCGTATCGAGCGACGATGCAGGCATGAAGCCGAACATGAACGCCACCGCGACAGCCCCCAGTGCGAACGCGATGGGCATCCCCGAAAACATGACGACGAGCGTTGCGCCGCCATAGAGGAATCCGATCGTGAGCTCGCTCATGCGTGCCCTCCCGTGCCGTGCTGCGTGGTGCCTCTCATCTCACACGCCCCGATAGCCACTTGCAGCAGCAACTGAACCGTGAGCAACGTCATGCCGAACGCCATCAGGCCGTAGGGAATCGCCAGCGGCGGCCCCCATGTCGAACTGCTGGTCTGGCCGTCGACGTACGCTTCCCAGAAGAGCGTCCATGACTTCCACGCGAAGAACGCGCAGAACAGGAAAGTCAGAATGTCGACGAACCAGCGTCGCACGCGATTCACGCGGGCAGAGAGCAGTGTCGTGATCGCTTCGATGCCGATGTGCCCGCGCAGATGCTGGACGTGTGCGGCCGACACGAAGGTCGCGCCGACCAGCAGGAACACGGCGGCCTCGTCCTGCCAGTCGGTCGCGAGCTTGAGCACGTGCCGCGCGAACACGCTGTAACTGAGCACCAGCGCGGCCCCCACGAGCGCGAACATGCATACGACCATGAGCAGGCGGCTCACGCCCTGCAAGAGGGCGTCGAGCCGCCGCAACGCGCGCGAACGGGCGACCGTCGGCTCCGCGCTCGCGACGGCCCCGCTCATGCAGGCACCTTCTCGGCCAGCGCGAGCAGCTTCGCGCACGTATCCGACTTGCTCGCGTAATCCTTCCACGCGGTGCGCCGGGCAATGTCGCGCCACTTCATCACGGTCGCCTCGTCGAGGTCATAGACCTTCGCACCGGCCTTCGTGTAGACGCTCGCGATCTGCGCATCGTCGGCTTTCGCCGCTTCCGTGCCGAACGCCTCCAGATCGGCCCCGACTTGCAGAATGACCTGCTGCTGATCCTTGGGCAGCTTGTCGAAGACCTGCTTCGACATGAGCAGCGGTTCCAGCATGAACCAGTACGACTTGTTGCGGCCGGTGGTCAGATGCTTCGAGACTTCTTCCAGACGAAACGACATCAGGCTGGTGGAGGACGTCATCGCCGCATCCATGGCGCCGGTCTGCATGGCCGCGTACAGCTCGTTCGACGGCAGGGAGATGACCGCAGCCCCCGCTTCCTTGAGCATCATGTCCATCTCGCGGCTGCCGCCGCGCACCTTCAGGCCCTTGGCGTCCTCAGGCGCGACAAGCGGTTTGGACCGGCTGGCCACGCCCCCTGCCTGCCAGACCCAGCTCACGATCACGATGTCCTTCGCGGCGAGCACGTCGGTCAGCACCTTGCCGATCTCGCCGTTACGCCAGGCGTTGCCCTGCGCGTACGAGGTCACAAGCCCCGGCATCAGTCCGATGTTCAGTTCCCGAACTTCGCCGCCCGCGTACGGCAGCGGATAGAGCGAGAGGTCGAGCGCCCCGCGACGCAAGGCCGAGAACTGGGCGTTGGTCTTCATGAGCGAACTGCCCGGATAGACCTGGAACTTCAGTGCGCCGTTGGTACGCTTTTCGACTTCCTGAGCGAACTTGCGGCACAAACGATCGCGAAAATCGCCTTCGGTCAGCGTGCCGCCGGGGAATTGATGGGAAATCTTGAGTGGGCCGGTTTGCGCGAAAGCGCCGCCCCAAGGGCTGGCCAGACCACCGGTGACCAGCGCCGATGCGGCACCGAGCATGAGTTGCCGCCGCAGCGGGGAAGGGGTTGTCTCCATGGCGTCTCCTGTCACTTTTGTCAGCGATGAACCTGCGAAGTCCGGTGCGTGACATCGCCCGAAGCCCGCCTCGCCAACCACCGAAGACGGACGCCGGGTGCACCGCCGGAAACGCCGGCACTGCATGTACGGATGACTGCTTTGTTTTTGAAGTTTCGAGTGCGCGAGTTGCCGCTCTCGGAATGAAATCGTATAGTTAAACCGTCATGGTGTATACAAATCGACCCGTTAAAAAATACACTTTTGGCGTTTACCCCGATCTTCAAGGGGGAATTCGCGCGTTACTTTGGCAGCCATGAACCCCATACGACCCCGTATCACGGGGTCGAAACCCGACCGAGCGAGAGCGTCATGACCGTAAAACCGAAGCGATCGGAAGCGCTACGACAGGCCATCGAGGAAAAGATTGCGGTGGGCGAATACCCGCCCGGCATGCGACTCGACGAGGTCGAACTGGCCACTGCGTTCGGTGTGTCGCGCACGCCGTTGCGTGAAGCGCTGATTCAGTTGGCGTCGTCAGGCGTGATCGAGATCCGGCCGCGCCGGGGCGCGGTCGTCGCACAAATCGACCCGCAGCGGCTGTGCGAGATGTTCGAGGTGATGGCGGAGCTGGAGTCGATGTGCGGACGGCTGGCGGCGCGCCGCATTACCGAAGACGAACTGGCCGAGCTACGGCAGACGCACGAAGCCAGCCGGGCGGCGGCCGAGGCGCGCGACATCGACACGTATTACGAAGTCAACGCGCAATTCCACGCGCTCATCTATCAGGCGAGTCACAACGCCTATCTTCAGGAGACGGCGCTGCAACTCCACCGGCGTTTGCGCGTGTACCGCCGCTTGCAACTGCGCGTGCGCGACCGGCCGCATCAGTCGTTCTCGGAACACGACGCCGTTTTTCGTGCCATCGAGGCAGGCGACGCGGACGCCGCGTCGGAGCATCTGCGCGGCCACGTCACGGTGCAAGGCGAGCGCTTTGCGGACCTGATGGCGTCGTTGCATGCGCTCTCGCGCAAGGCGGGCTGAGGGCGTTGCGCCCTCACACCCTCACACCCTCACACCCTCACACCCTCACCCGCTCACGTCGTCACGCCGCCGACGTCACCTGCGTGCGACGATACGACCACACCAACATGATCACGCCAGCGACGATCATCGGCAGCGACAGCCACTGGCCCATCGACAGACCAAACGACAGCAAGCCGAGGAAAGCGTCAGGTTCGCGCGTGAATTCGGCGAGGAAGCGGAACAGGCCATAGCCCACGAGGAACATGCCCGACACCGCGCCCACCGGACGCGCACGCCGCGCAAAGAACCACAGCAGCAGGAACAGCGCCACGCCCTCAAGCGCAAATTCGAACAACTGCGACGGGTAACGCGGCAGACCGTGGAACTGCGCGAACACCATTGCCAGCGCATGATCGGCCATGGCCTGCGGATGCGCGAACATCCATTGCGCATCTTCCGCTGCCGCTTGCGGGAACAGCATCGCGAAGCGCGAATCGGGCGACGTCACCCGGCCCCACAACTCACCGTTGATGAAGTTGCCCAGACGCCCGGCAGCCAGCCCCAGCGGGATCATCGGTGCGATGAGATCCGTGCCTTCGAGCAGCGAGTGTCCGCGACGGCGCGTGAACAGCCACATCGCCACCAACACCCCGAGGAAGCCGCCGTGGAATGACATGCCGCCTTCCCACACCTTGAAAATGTCGAGCGGATTGGCGAGATAGAACGACAGCTTGTAGAAGATCACGTAGCCCAGACGTCCGCCGAAAATCACGCCGAGCACACCGTAAAACAGCATGTCGTCGAGATCCTGCGCCTTCCAGCCTTGCGCCGCGATGGACGGCTGGCGCACGCGCAAGCGTCCCACCAGCAGGAAGAGAATGAAGCCGACCAGATACATCAGGCCGTACCAGCGGATAGCGAGCGGGCCGAGATGAATCGCGACCGGGTCGAATTGAGGATGAATCAGCATGGATCAGAAGAATCGATTCGTGAACAAAAGTTCCGCCAGGGGGCGCGGGGACTGCCTTCGCAAAACGGCTGCCGTCTCCTCCGTTTCCGTGTTAGCGCCATGCGCTGTGCCGGTCGGTGAAACCACCCACCGGCAAGCCACGGGATGGGCAGCACGATACCACGAGCACACGGCAGCGCGACATGCGAACGCGCGCGCAGGTGCTTGCGCGTGCCCGCATGCACCACTTCCGCGGTCCGACCACTCCGCAAGACCGGCTCAACTCGAGAGCGTCGCACCCGGCGGGGTATGCGCCACGCCGCGCGCCGTCTCGAGAAACCCTTCGAGTACGGGTGTAACCTCGGCTGTGCGCCACAGCAGTCCGGTCTCGATTAGCGCACTCGTCTCGCGCAGCGCCCGGTAGGTCACCCCCGTGCGTCGCAAGTGGCAAAGCGATTGCGGCACCAGCGCCACGCCCATACCCGCCGACACCAGACTGACGATCGTCTGCATCTGGATCGCCTCCTGTCCCACGCGCGGCGTGAGGCCGAGCGCGGCGTAGCATCCCATGATGATGTCGTAGAACGCCGGGGCCACGCGGCGAGGGAAGATGACGAGCGGCTCGTCGGCGAAATCCACGAGACTCACCGGCGCACCGGGTTGACCGTGACTGCCCGCCGGTGGCGCATCGTCCTCAGGGCCTATATCGCTGTGACGTCCCGCAGGCAGCGCCAGCATCAGCGGTTCGCGCACGATAGGCAGATACGACAGTTCGTTGGCGTAGCGCGCGGGCACCGGCGGAATGAAGAGACCGGCGTCGATACGCCCGTCCATCAGCGCCTCGACCTGCACGTCGCTGGTGGCTTCGAGCAATTGCAGCCGCACGCGCGGATAGCGCTCGCCGAACTCGCGCAGGAGCGGAGGCAGGATGCCGTAGTCCGCCGTCGAGACGAAGCCCAGCGAGAGCGTGCCGACCTCGCCGTGCGCCAGCCCTTGCGCGAGGGCGGGCAGCGCGTCGGCATCGGCCAGAATGCGGCGCACCTCCGGCAGCAGTTGCCGCCCCACTGCCGTCAGCTCGACGGAGCGGTTGGTGCGCACAAACAGCGGCGCACCCAGCGACGCCTCCAGCGCCCGGATCTGCTGCGAGAGCGGTGGCTGGGTCATCGAGAGCCGCTGGGCGGCACGGCCGAAATGCCGTTCTTCGGCCACAGCGACGAAGTATCGAAACTGACGCAGGTCCATGATATGTTTTTCGACTCAATTCAAGTCAAATAATATATTTGACAAGCATTCAAGGAAAGACGAATCTTGACGTCCTCCTCATACGACAAGCTGTAGTTTCACGGAAGACGACCATGCCTCATTACCGTTCCCGCACCTCCACGCACGGCCGTAACATGGCCGGCGCCCGCGCCCTGTGGCGCGCCACCGGCATGACCGACAACGATTTCGGCAAGCCGATCATCGCGGTGGTGAACTCCTTCACGCAGTTCGTGCCGGGTCACGTGCACCTGCGCGATCTGGGCGCCATCGTCGCCAAGGAAATCGAAGCGGCGGGCGGTGTGGCCAAGGAATTCAACACCATCGCCGTGGACGACGGCATCGCCATGGGTCACGGCGGCATGCTGTACTCGCTGCCGTCGCGCGAACTGATCGCCGACTCCGTGGAATACATGGTCAATGCGCACTGCGCCGACGCCATGGTCTGCATCTCCAACTGCGACAAGATCACCCCGGGCATGCTCATGGCCGCCATGCGCCTGAACATTCCGGTCGTGTTCGTCTCGGGCGGCCCGATGGAAGCGGGCAAGGTCAAGTCGGGCGACGGCCAGGTCATCGCCAAGATCGACCTGATCGACGCCATGATCAAGGCCGCCGACCCGAAGATCAGCGACGCCGAAGTCGCCGAAGTCGAGCGCAGCGCCTGCCCGACGTGCGGTTCGTGCTCGGGCATGTTCACCGCGAACTCGATGAACTGTCTGACGGAAGCCATCGGCCTCGCGCTGCCGGGTAACGGCACCATCGTGGCCACGCACGCCTGGCGTCGCGGGCTGTTCGAGCAGGCTGGCCGTCTCGTGGTCGATCTGTGCCGTCGCTACTATCAGGAAGAAGACGCCTCGGTCCTGCCGCGCAACATCGCCACCAAGGCCGCGTTCGAAAACGCCATGACGCTCGACGTCGCCATGGGCGGCTCGACCAACACCGTGCTGCACTTGCTCGCCGCGGCACAAGAAGCGGGCGTCGACTTCAAGATGGCCGACATCGACCGCATCTCGCGCAACGTGCCGTGCCTGTGCAAGGCCGCACCGGCGACCGACAAGTACCACATCGAAGACGTGCACCGTGCCGGCGGCATCATCGGCATTCTGGGCGAACTCGCCCGTGGCGGCCTTCTCGACACGTCGTGCGGCAACGTCCACAGCGGCACGCTCGGCAACGCCATTGCGCAATGGGACGTGACGAACAGCGCCAACGACAAAGCGCAAACGTTCTACAGCGCCGCCCCGGGTGGCGTGCCCACGACCATCGCCTTCAGCCAGTCGTCGACGTACCCGTCGCTCGACCTGAACCGCGAAGTCGGCTGCATCCGCGACAAGGAACACGCTTACACGAAGGACGGCGGTCTGGCCGTGCTGTACGGCAACCTCGCCGACAAGGGCTGCATCGTGAAGACGGCTGGCGTCGACGAATCGCAGTGGGTCTTTACCGGCCGCGCCCGCGTGTTCGAAAGCCAGGACGACGCCGTGGACGCGATTCTCGGCGACAAGGTGCAGGCGGGCGACGTGGTCGTGATTCGCTACGAAGGTCCGAAGGGCGGCCCGGGCATGCAGGAAATGCTGTACCCGACGTCGTACCTGAAGTCCAAGGGCCTGGGCAAGACTTGCGCCCTGTTCACGGACGGTCGTTTCTCGGGCGGCTCGTCGGGTCTCGTGATCGGCCACGCCTCGCCGGAAGCGGCCGAAGGCGGCACCATCGGTCTGGTGGAAGACGGCGACGTGATCGAGATCGACATCACCCAGCGCAAGATGCATCTGGCCGTGTCGGACGAAGAACTCGCCCGCCGTCGCGCCGCGATGGAAGCACGTGGTGACGACGCATGGCAGCCGGTCGGCCGTGAGCGCGTCGTCTCGCAAGCCCTGCAAGCCTATGCAGCACTCGCCACTTCCGCCGACCGTGGCGCCGTGCGCGACCTGTCGCAACTGAAGCTGGGCAAGCGTGGCTAGTCGCGTAAACGGTTGAACCGTGAGCGGCGGCGGCCTCGATGGACAAAGCCCACCCGCTCACGCGCAGTAGCACAGCAACATCGCATCAAGTGGCGTTCCGTACCCGTGCGGGATGCCACCGTCAGTACAGCGTGATACAACAACGCCTATGTGCGACGCTGCGACGGCTCGTGGCGTGGCGCATCCCCACAGGAGAGAGACGTCATGACATTCAACCGTCGTTCGCGCAACGTCACGCAAGGCGTGGCACGCTCGCCCAACCGCTCGATGTACTACGCGCTGGGCTACAAGGAAGAAGATTTCGACAATCCGATGATCGGCGTGGCCAACGGCCATTCGACGATCACCCCGTGCAACGCGGGGTTGCAGCGTCTGACCGATGCTGCCGTGCAAGCGATCAAAACCCATCAGGCCAATCCCCAGACCTTCGGCACCCCGACCATCTCCGACGGCATGTCGATGGGCACGGAGGGCATGAAGTATTCGCTCGTCTCGCGTGAAGTCATTGCCGACTGTATCGAGACGGCGGTGCAGGGCCAGTGGATGGACGGCGTGGTCGTCATCGGGGGCTGCGACAAGAACATGCCGGGCGGCATGATCGCGCTCGCACGCATCAATGTGCCGGGCATCTATGTCTACGGCGGAACGATCAAGCCGGGCAACTGGAAGGGCAAGGATCTCACCATCGTCTCCTCGTTCGAAGCCGTGGGCGAATTCACCGCCGGGCGCATGACCGAGGCCGATTTCAAGGGCATCGAAAAGAACGCCTGTCCGACGACCGGCTCCTGTGGCGGCATGTACACCGCCAACACGATGAGCTCGTCGTTCGAAGCGCTGGGCATGTCGTTGCTCTACTCCTCGACGATGGCCAACCCCGATCAGGAGAAGGTCGACTCGGCAGCCGAATCGGCACGGGTGCTGATCGAGGCCGTCAAGCAAGACCTCAAGCCGCGCGACATCATTACGCGCAAATCCATTGAGAATGCCGTTGCGCTGATCATGGCCACGGGCGGCTCGACCAATGCCGTGCTGCACTATCTGGCGATTGCCCATGCGGCGGACGTCGAGTGGAGCATCGAGGACTTCGAACGCATTCGTGCTCGCGTGCCGGTCATTTGCGATTTGAAGCCGTCGGGCAAGTACGTGGCGACCGATCTGCACAAGGCCGGCGGCATTCCGCAAGTGCTCAAGATTCTGCTCGACGCCGGCCTGCTGCATGGCGACTGCATGACGATCACCGGGCGCACCATTGCCGAAGAACTGAAGGACGTGCCGTCGGTACCGCGCGCCGATCAACAAGTGATCTTCCCCATCGACCGCGCCCTTTATAAAGAGGGCCACCTCGCGATTCTCAAGGGCAATCTGGCCGAAGACGGCGCCGTTGCCAAGATCACCGGCCTGAAGAACCCGGTGATCACCGGCCCGGCGCGCGTGTTCGACGACGAGCAGAGCGCCATGGAGGCGATCCTGAGCGACAAGATTCAGGCGGGCGACATTCTGGTGCTGCGCTATCTCGGACCGAAAGGCGGGCCGGGCATGCCGGAGATGCTGGCACCGACCTCGGCGATCATCGGCAAGGGGCTCGGCGAGTCGGTCGGCTTCATCACCGACGGCCGGTTCTCGGGCGGCACCTGGGGCATGGTGGTCGGCCACGTGGCACCGGAGGCGTTCGTGGGCGGCACCATTGCGCTCGTGCACGAAGGCGATTCGATCACCATCGATGCGCACAAACTGCTACTCCAGCTGAACGTGGCCGAAGATGAACTCGCCAGACGCCGCGCCGCTTGGAAAGCCCCTGCGCCACGCTACACACGTGGCGTGCTTGCCAAGTACGCTGCGCTGGCGCAACCGGCAAACAAGGGCGGCGCGACGGGCTGATCCGCGCACATCGCGCGCTTCCGCTGAACGGGAAGCGGCGGGGCGAATTGGCGCCGGAATGCATCGTCCCAAAGAAACGGCACGTCTCGCGACACGGCGGGCGTGCCGTTTTTCACGCGTCGTTGCGCCGCGCGGAATGGCGCGATTGCCACCGTATAATGACGCGTCGATGCATCTGCCCAAAGTCGTCGCCTACAGACGTCGCCGTCATGCAGCCTCGCATCGGATTCCGTCAACACGGTCGGGGAGTATCGAATGAAGGGATTTGCCGGTGTACGCGCCGGGACGATGATGAGCCTGTGGCTGATGGCCGCCGCCACCGCCTATGCGCAGTCGGGTGCGAGCGTCACGCTGCAGGCCGATGCGCCCGATCACCGCGCGATGGAGAAGCTGGCCCGGGCACGCAACTGTATGACGTGCCACGCCACCGACCGCACGCTGCTCGCGCCTTCCTATCGCGACATCGCAAAACGTTACGCCGGGCAACCGGGTGCCACGGACGAACTAACGCGCTCCATCTCGGACGGAAGTCAGGGGAAGTGGGGCAAGATTCCAATGCCCGCAGGCTTGCAACTGGCACCGGGCGAGGCAAACGACCTCGCACGCTGGATTCTCGGGATGATGCCGGGGTCTCGCCCGTGATCGAAACGCGGACCGACCGAGCCAACTGCCTTGTCGATCCCCCTGCGATCACCCCTGCGATCACCCCTGCGAGCGCACCTGCTTCGCCACCTCTTCGATGACGGCCTGCCGGATACGATCCGGCAGTTGCGCCTGCAAGGCGTCCGCCACCTGCTTGCCGATCAGTTGCACCAGCCACGACGTCTGATCGATCAACGCGTCGTGACAGCGCCTCTCCACCATCGTCGTAATCTCGTCGGCCAGTTGCAGCGTGAGCCGCGCGCTCACACGCTCGGCAAACACCGCGACATCGGCCGGGACACCGAGCTCCGCCACCGCGGCGCCAGCCTGCGCACTACCCGCCGTCCCTTCAGGGACAGCTTCGCCCTCAGCAAGCACTTCGGTCAGCGTGGGAATGCCGGGGTCGTTGCGCTCGGGCTCGTTCGTCACGGTCAACCTCGCTGGTCGTAGTTGTTCAGGGTGTAGCCACGATCACGGTAGAAGCGATAACGTTCGCGCGCACCGGACAGGTCCTCGGGCGTGTCGCCAATGATTTCCACCACCCGCTCGAAGCGCGCGAAGTGCGTGGGCACGCGGTTCGCCAGATTGAGCATAACCTGATGGTGCTGCGCTTGCTCATCGGGTCCGGCCAGCACGACCGGCGTCTGGGCCGCGACCGGGTCGGCGGTGAAGCAATGCGGGACGAACTCCAGCGGCGAGAACGTCCACAAGGTCTGATCGAACGCGCGCAGCACGTCGGGCTCACCGACGACCACGAGCGTCTGCCCGGCCCCGTAGACCTTGCGCGCGAACCGGCACGCATATTCCAGCCGGTCCGCCACATGCGTGTGAAAGTCGACGCGGGTCACCGGGCTTCGCGATCAAGCAGGAACTGCGTGAGCAACGGCACCGGACGCCCCGTCGCCCCCTTCGCCGCGCCGCTCTTCCAGGCCGTACCGGCGATGTCCAGGTGCGCCCATTCGTACTTCTCGGTGAATCGAGCCAGGAAGCAAGCTGCCGTCACGCTACCGGCCGGACGCCCGCCGATGTTCGCCATGTCGGCGAAGTTCGACTTGAGCTGCTCCTGATACTCGTCTTCGACCGGCAGACGCCAGGCCGTGTCGCCCGTCGTGCGGCCGGCGGCCAGCAGTTCGTCGGCGAGCGCGTCGCTCTTCGAGAAGAGACCCGAATTCACATGACCCAGTGCAATAATGCAAGCGCCGGTGAGCGTGGCGACGTCGATCACCGCCCCCGGGTTGAAGCGCTCCGCGTAGGTGAGCGCATCGCACAGAATCAGACGGCCTTCGGCGTCGGTATTGAGCACTTCGATGGTCTGACCTGACATGCTGGTGACCACGTCGCCCGGCTTCGTCGCCTGACCGCTCGGCATATTCTCCGTGGCGGGCACGATAGCGATCACGTTGAGCTTGAGGCCCATCTCGGCGACTGCGCGGATCGTACCGAGCACGGAACCCGCGCCACACATGTCGTACTTCATCTCGTCCATGCCTTCGCCCGGCTTGAGCGAGATGCCGCCCGTGTCGAACGTCACGCCCTTGCCGACCAGTACGATCGGGGCCTGCTTGGCGCTGCCGCCCTCATACTTGAGAACGATGAACTGCGGCGGCTCGACCGAGCCACGGGCGACCGACAGGAACGACCCCATCTTGAGCGCCTC
The DNA here is from genome assembly GCF_000972785.3 of Pandoraea oxalativorans. Lineage (NCBI taxonomy): Bacteria > Pseudomonadati > Pseudomonadota > Betaproteobacteria > Burkholderiales > Burkholderiaceae > Pandoraea > Pandoraea oxalativorans. The sequence goes on along the minus strand of NZ_CP011253.3, from coordinate 1,314,775 downwards.
GATCTGCTTCGGTCCGAGGATTTCCGACTTGAGCTTGAACTCGCGTGCGAGCTTGCGTGCGGTATCGGCCAGATAGGTCGGCGTGCACACGTTGCCCGGCAGGTTGCCGAGGTCCTTGGTAAGCGCCATGCCGTTGGCAATGGCCTCGCCCTGCCTGGCGGCCAGCTTGGCGGGCTTCAGATCGTCCGGGGCGACCGAGAACACGACCTTGCGCAGCGCCGTGTTGGCGGGTTCGACCTTGCTCTTCATGCGCGTGAAGCGATAGGTCGCCTCGCGCAGGGCGAGCACCGAGGCGCGCACGGCCCAGGCGGTATCCTGACCCACGACCTTGGCTTGCGGCAGCGTCCAGAGGGCGTCCGTGGCGCGCGAGGCGAGCACGGCGCGCACGGCAGCACGCGTGGCTTCGTTGAAGCCCTTCTGCGAGAGCTGGTCTTCGCGACCCAGACCGACGAACAGCACACGTGCCGGGCTCCATCCGGCGACTTCGTGCAGCATCAGCGTGCTGCCGAGCTTGCCGTCGATTTCGCCACGCTTGACCATGCGGGCGAGCAAACCCTTGCTCGCGGCGTCGAGCGCCTTGGCCAGCCCTGTGAGCGGCTGCTGCTCGAACACGCCAACCACCAGACATTCGGTCTTTGCATTGGCGAGACCGGCTTGGCCCGCCTTGGTCGAATCGAAGGCTTTTGTGCTAAAGTCCATCGCGCTTTCCTCGGGTAAAATTCGTACGAGCCGCAATTATCCGCTTTTTTCCGCGCTCGCCCAACCGCGAGAGCACCCAACCGTCATCACATGATTTTTCAGCGTTCCCTGCAGCGCGAGCTGAACTACACCGCCGGGGCCGTCTTCATGGTGCTGATCACCGTCATGCTAACGACGATGATGATCCGCATCCTGGGCTTCGCCGCGTCCGGGAAAGCCGATCCGCGCGACGTTCTCGTGCTCATCGGTCTGGCCGTCATCGGCTACCTCGCCGTCATTCTGATCGTGACGCTCTTCGTCTCGATCCTGTTCGTCCTGACCCGGTGGTACCGCGACTCCGAAATGGTCGTGTGGTTTGCCTCCGGACTGTCCATCACCGACTTTATCAAGCCGGTGCTGCGCTTTGCCGCGCCCTATCTGGCCGTCATCACCTTTTGTGCGCTGGTCGCATGGCCCTGGGCCAACCAGCAGATTTCCCTGCTCGAAGCCCGCTTCGCCCAGCGCGACGACGTCTCCATGATCTCGCCGGGCCAGTTCCGCGAGAGCGCTGCGAGCCATCGCGTGTTCTTCGTCGAGACGGTCTCGCCGGACGCCACCAAAGTTCACAACGTCTTCGTTTCAGGCACGGAAAACGGCAAGGTAAACGTCGTGGTGTCGAAAGACGGTCACATCGAGACGGCCAAGGACGGCAACCGCTATATCGTGCTGGAAAAGGGCCGCCGCTACGACGGCATGCCGGGTCAGCCCGACTACCGCGTGATGGAGTTCGAGCGCTACGGCGTGAAGATCGACAACCCGACGAGCACGAGCGCCGACAACACGCCGACCAAGGGCGTGCCCACTGCGCGGCTGTTCCGTGAAATCCAGAATCCGATCTTCCGCGGCGAAATCGTCTGGCGCGTGGGCTTGCCGATGCTCGCGCTGGCGCTCGTGCTGCTCGCCGTGCCGCTGGCCTATCAGAACCCGCGTCATGGGCGCACCGTCAACCTCGTCATGGCCGTGCTGATCTATCTGGGCTACACGAACCTGTTGAGCCTGTCGCAGGCATGGGTCGCGCAGGAACGTCTGCCGCTGGCCATCGGCGTGTGGCTGCTGCATGCGCTTGCGTTGGCCGTCATCGTGCTGCTTTACGTGCGACGCGTGCGTTTTCGCGGGCTGTTTGGTCGGCGCCGCAACAACGGTGCCGGCGCGGTGCGTGCATCGGGAGGGGCTCGCTGATGCGCGTCTATGAGAAATACTTCGCGCGTCAGATTTATCTGGCGTTCCTGTTCGTCTTGCTGGCGTTCGTTGGCCTGTTCGTCTTCTTCGACCTGGTGAGCGAACTGGGCGACGTGGGCCGGGGCGGCTACCGCTTCCAGCACGCGCTGGCCTATGTGCTGCTGTTCGCGCCGCAGCGCATGTACGAAATCATTCCGGTCGCGTCCCTGATCGCGGCCATTTACGTGTGCGCCCAACTGGCCGGGAATTCGGAGTTCACGATCTTCCGCGTCTCGGGTCTGTCCACCGGACAAGCACTGCGCTCGCTGCTGAAGATCGGTTTTCCGATTGTGCTGATCACGTTCGTCATCGGGGAGTACATCGCCCCGAGCGCCGAACAGCTCGCGCAGAAGATCCGCCTCGAAGCCCTCGGCAGTTCGGTCTCGGCAGGCTTTCGGTCCGGCGTGTGGGTAAAGGACACCGTCGATCAGGACGGCACCCGCATCACCCGCTTCATCAACGTCGGCACGCTCAACCCGGATAACACCATTGCCGACGTTCGCATCTACGAGTTCGACGCGAAGCTGCACCTCGACAGCGTGCGGCTGGCCAAGCTGGGGGAGTTTGCCGCGCCCAACTTCTGGAAACTCACGAACGTGTCGGAAACGGTCTTCAGCGCCGTGAACGACAACCCGGCCGATAACGATCCGCTGCGTGCACTGGTGCAGAGCAAGCAGGTGCACATCGATTCGGTGCAGATGCGCTCGGAACTGACCCCGCAAATTCTGTCCGTGCTGATGGTCTCGCCCGACAACATGGCGATCGGCAGCCTGTACAAGTACATCGGCCACCTGAAGGAGAACCAGCAGAACACCGATCGCTACAACCTCGCGCTCTGGCAAAAGCTGCTGTATCCGTTCGCCGTCTTCGTCATGATGGCGCTGGCCCTGCCGTTCGCCTACTTGCATGCTCGCGCCGGGGCCATCGGTCTGAAAGTGTTCGGCGGCATCATGCTCGGCATGAGCTTCCAGTTGCTCAACAATCTGTTCTCGCATCTGGGCCTGCTCAATACGTGGCCCGCGTGGTTCACCGCGGCCTTACCGTCGTTGCTCTATCTGGTGCTCGCCATCGGGGCGTTGCGCTGGGTGGACAAGCACTGAGACCCGGTCGATGAACAGCAAACCGGGCGTCGTTCTCTTTGCTCACGGCTCGCGCGACCCGCGCTGGGCCGAACCGTTCGAGCGTCTGCGCGACAAGCTGATCGCGCAGCGCCCGAACGCCGACGTCCGGCTCGCGTTTCTCGAACTGATGACGCCGAATCTGGCCGACGCCGTCGCCGATCTCGTGTCGCAAGGCTGTCGGGACGTTACCGTCGTTCCGGTGTTTCTGGGCCAGGGCGGTCACGTGCGGCGCGATCTCCCCGTGCTCGCCGACGCCTGTCGCAGCGCTCACCCCGGCGTCACCTTACGTCTGAGCGCCGCCGTTGGCGAAGACGATACGGTCCTTCAGGCGCTTGCCGTTTACTGCGCCAACGAACTACCGCACGCCTGAGCGTCAGGCCTGCCCTTTCTCCCTTTCCCGCCTTTCCGCCTCGCCTCCCCCGCAGGCCATTTCCGTCCGCTTCCGACTTCGGGCCTTTGAACGCAATCTGCAAGTCGTTGCAGGTGCCGCGCCGCCACACTGATGTCTCGCGACCGGTGGACCTTGTCGATCTCCCCCAAGCCCTCACGCTTGGCGCCGGTTCCATGTCACTGCACGGTAGTCCCTTTTCGACGGGAGTCCTGGCATGTTTTCAAGAGCCGCCGACACATCGGGCGCATCGGTTGTCCTTCCATCCCGGGACCACACGATGGTCGACGCCGCGCATGCCAACGTCTTAAGGAGCGTCACCCGCTTCGACGGGCTGGCGACAGGTGCCCGGGCAATTCTGGACGAATCCCCGGAGGCACAACCGGCGCTCGGCTTCATGCTTCGGCTTGCAGAGGAAGGCGTCTGCCGGGCCGATCTGGCGGCGTTGACCGACGGACTCCTCGAGCGCTTTGCGCGCTCGTTCGACACGCGTCCCTGGCTGACGACCTATCTTCTGGAAACCTTGCCGGGTCGACTTGCGCGCCGCGCCCCGTGGGAAAGTGTCGAAGACGTTTGCCATTCGCTCCTCGGCTCGTCCGCCTTGCGCGATCTCGAACGGTCCGTCGCGCGCTCGGAGGGTTCACTGCCGGAAACATGCCGTTACGGCAGTGCATGGCGCCGGCACTTCTGCCAGTGGCGTCAGTGGATTGTCGACGCATGGCAGGACTTCCTGTTACTCGGCAGCGGTGTACGTGCGTCACACGACAGCGTTCAGATGACAATGACGCGCACCTCGTCGCCGCCCACCAACGCGCCGCTATTGGATTTTGGCCGCGCCGGGGCAACCGGATACGCGCTCGGGATGCTCTACGCCTCGTCGGTCTGCCATGCCGTGCGTCCCGACTTGCCGCACTCGCTGCCCCGATATCGCTCGCCGACGCGCGAACTCGACGTTGCACGTCCCACAGGACCGACATGCACGCTTGAACCCGACGTTTGTGCCACGCAACCGCCTCAACCGCATCATCCCATCCTCGGTCGTTTGGAACACATCGTCGGCCACGTCGAACACTTCGTCAAGGAGATGGCCGTCCCTGTCATCAGGCATCTTCCCTATGCGCTGGATCGGCTCCTGTTCCCCCCGCCGCTCATGCTCCCGACGACCGCCGCAGACTTGCCTCCAACGTCTGCGCAGGAACCCGTGAGAAGCGAACCCCTTGCGCTGCCATCGGCGCTCCCCGACATGTCCGTGTCCCCCGAACTGCAACGGCTGATCAATACAGCGCATTTCTGGCGACATCGCGCAGCGACACACAAGGCGCTTTATGGTGCATTTTCTCCATTGCTGACGTTTTCGCCCCCACCGAGCGAGGCCGAATTGCTCCACAGGCAATTTGCCAATGCCACTGAGTTCGTCGGCTTCGAATTGACCGATCTCAGGCTCAGACGCCACGCACCGACAGCGCAATCTCGCGTCAAGCAGGTGACACACTGGTCCCTCCAGGACGGTGCCCAGCGCATTCGAGATGGCCGACTGAACATCCGGCATGCGATGCGGGGGGAGAGTTTCGACATCAGTCCGGAGACCCGCCGCGGCGCGGTGTACGAAACTTCTGCCGTCATGACGGCAGACCGGTTCGACAGCATCGTCGCGCAATGGGACGCCGCATGCCGCGAGCGAGTCACCCGGACATGGCAGCCACCTCCCGAATTCGAGACCATCGCGACGTCCCACCTCTCGGACATCACTGTCACCACGCTGGCTCTCAGCGATCTGGCGCTGACATACATCAACGGGCAGCTCTCGAATGAGGCGTTTTATCTCGCGCACGCCGCACTCACCAACACAACGCGCTCGAAGGATCCATCGGAGCCCTCGTTTCTGGCGCACCGGCTCGAATTAACGACGCACAAGGACGGCCAGGATCATGTCGCCGCCCCCGCCGGGACGTGCGTTATCGGCGAGCCGTCCGGAGACGGCATCACATTGTTGTACCTCCAGGGCGACGCACCGGCATGGCGCGCTTACGCGTCGTACGAGGCCTTGTTCGACGCTATCGATGACGACACGCTGGCCCTGCGCACCACGCTCAGTAGAAGACTGCCGATCCCGATGCGCGACGAAGCCGCGAAAAGCGTAGCCCTAGTGACGTTGCGCGAAACAAGCGTTGATCTGCCGCTCCGAATCGCGTCCCGGGCGACCCTCGACGTCATCGAGGCAGACGGCCCACTCCAGGCAATACGGCCCGACACTGCGCCGCGCATCGCGCAATACGGCCGATGGTTAACGGGTGCAAGCACGCAGGCGATGGAACAGGGACTGCAGACCTTTCGGTACGACTGTGCCCGCGCGGGCATTGCGCTGCCCGGGCGTCCGATCGATATCTCGCTGGACGATGTCAGGAGAATTGCTCGTCTGGAAACGCTGCGATTCGACCTGTCGATGGCCGTCCCGCAGATCAGGCAGATCACGCGGCGATATCTCATGGAGCGACTCGGACTGGCAGGCTTTCACCCGCACGATCCCGATCAGATCTACGTCAAACTGGCCCATCGCGACGCCCTGACGCTCACCGACGCCGTATTGCGCTCGACATCGTTCGAGGCGCCCTGGTGGACGTTGCCGTTGCTTGTACGAGATGCCGGTGGCCAGTACAGAACGATGGTCCCTTTGGGCTCGTCTCGGGCGTTGCCGACAATGGCCAGCGACGTCATCGACAAGACCTGGGCAGCGGAGCTGCACCGCACGGTGCACGACGCCACCACTCAGTTCTGGGAAACGTCGCGTGCCAATGTGCGCAAGGTACTCAAGTCGGAGTTCATCGCGCAGGTGTGGCTATCGCGCTCGCAGCGCAAAATGCCCATCGATCAGGTGCATATTGCGGCGCGAGTCGCGGGGCCGATTGAGCTCGCTCGCTTCGATGGCGATGAACTGGCACGTGAGATCGGCGAGCCGAACGTCGAGCGGGAATGGCTGAGCATCGGGGGCATAACGACGAGCCTGATGCGAGTCTCCATCGCCGGGCGCGCTCCATGCCTGCTAATCGCGCCCTATGACGAAGGTTTGCGTGTCTATGGCTTCGAGGATCGCGACCGAATGGCATCCTGGTTTCGCGAACAACTGCGCGACGAGACCTCACGCGAGCGCATCGCCAGCACGTTCGTCGGGCGACGCCCTGCCTCGGCCTCATGGCGTGAGACGGTCAGGCTCGAGGCGCTGCGCGTGAGCGATGCGCGATCCGTGGACACGTTCACCGCCGTGGCGTCCGCGTACGAGGCACGCCAACAACGACCGGACGCCCCCCCCGACGCCCCCCCGATGGAACGCCCCTTGTTAGCCGTCATGGACATGTTCTCGAAAGTCGATATCGCTTTCGGTTTGGGCACGTGGTTTCTCCCATTTGCTCGCCCGGTAAGCAACCTCTACTCCATGATGGACGCCGGCTTCGGCCTGCTCGGCATCGGTGTCGGCGCAGCAACCCAAGACGAGGACCTGTTCCGGCAGGGGTGGCAATCCATTTTTTCCGCCATCGGCGCGCAGGGTCTGGCCGCTTCGAATTTCAGGGCCAAGCTTCTCATCACCGGAGACCCACGCTACAAGTACTTCATCTCGGAGGCACCGGACGCCGCCGAAGCGTCGATTACCGGGCTGCATCGGGTGGGTACACGATTCTATGCCGCTATCGACGCCGAGACCCGGGCCTATGTCACATTCGATGAGTCGACAGGCTTCTTCCGTATGACGCGGGACGCATCGTGGGACGTCGACGATACCGAGGCTCCACTCATGCGCATGTCGCCTTCGGGAAACTGGCATGTCGTCTCGCAATCCGACGCCGCCATTCCCGTCCTCGACGATCCCCATACCGCCTGGCGCATCGATCAGGGATTTCGCTCGCGCTACGCCACACTGCGCGACGCCCGCACTCCAGGCTTCGACATCGCCCGTCGCTCGGTGACGGCCGTAGACGCGTCGGCAACCACCATGCCGTTGTCGTGGCAATTGCGCTTGCTCAAGCTCGACTTCCTGAACCCTGCGCAATCCGACCCCGAAGCGCTGGGCAAGCTCGCCGGACGCATCGCCTGCCTGCAAAACGCCGTGGATGCCGCAGAGACGGTCGCGCTGAGCCCAATGGCCGACGAGGCGCGTCGTCTGGGCGCCACCTATCTCGGCGTCACACAAAGTCCGCGCATGTATGTGGGGAATATTCGCATGGGTCTGCTACGCGCCTGTGCGCTCACGCCCTACCGATATTCGGTGGAATCGATGGTGATGCTCTTCAATCAGCAGGCGCGGCTGGTTCCGGAGTTGTCCGCCTGGCTGGTGACGGACCTGAGCCAATTGGGGCGAATCGACATCCGATACCTGGATCCGTCGCCGCCCCATTCGGGCGTCAGGACGCTCGACACCCTCTTTGCAGGACAGCAGGATACCTCCCGCGCTTTCGAAGTGACGGCGGGCACGCGAACGCTATTGCTGGGCCGCCATATTGGCCGTGAAGGCGCCGCCGCCCACTACTTTTTCGATCCGGCAAATGCCATCGTCGTCCACCCCGATTCAGCCGTGGTGCTGGGCCTGATGCGCGACCACCTTGGCGCCATCTTCGAGGGCGTCACGCCGACCGTCACTGCGCGGGAAATCGATCTGGAATGGCTGAGTGATATTCGTGTCGTCCGCCCTTTCGCCGAGCCGGTCCCGATCCGCATCGCACTTCACATCTGAGGAGTGCATTTCAGAGGAGTCTGTTGCATGTTACCCACAGCGTTGACTGTCCCTCCGTCCGCCAATATGTGCAGTCCCATCGATGCGCCGCCACCGCATCCATCATGTCCTATGCGCACGGAAATCTCGCAGGATTTCACGGCGCTTCAACAGGTCGCGAGCGGCGCGCTGCAACCCCGGGAGTGGATCCACCCGTGCGAATGGTTCACTAACCGGATGGAGCAAATGCAGAAGAATATCGCCGCGTTCAACGCCGCACTCGGGGCACTAACGTACAGAGAGGACGCCAAGGCACTCAGAGTGCCTGATGTACAGAACCTCGTTCTGTCGCATCTCATCTCAATGTCGTCCGAGGCCGAGGTTGAGAGCGCACTTCGCGGACTCGTTCACAACATCAATCACCGCCCTTACGGCGAGTCGGTCGAGGACGTTTGCGAACGCCATTTCGGTCGTACGCTGTTACGCGACATTCAGAAGTGGTTCGCTCGGAACGAGCAGGTCTGTCAGGACCGTCTTAAGCACGAAACGCGGAAGCAATTTCTGGCGGGCCTGGTGGCGGTGGGCGTCCTTGGGCGTGAACGAGTCACCGCAGCGATCCAGGCCACCGTTCATGCACTTCAGGCACTCAGGTGGGCCGGAACCGGCCGCGAGCCGGGAAACGAGATTGGTCGGGACAACCGAGGCGCACCACTTCCGGGCGGCGGCGATTGAGTTGCTAGCGCAGTCGACACACGTAATCGCGCGGTCGCCGGAACCGATGACTGCGCCCTCGTCACCACCTTCGCCCACAGGCGTCACACGCGGGAGTACCAGACATATGTATTCGATCTCTGCGGGTCCGTCCTCCGTTGCGAGTACGACTGCGCATCCCGAGTCACCTGCCACGTCCAACCTCCCGCCGGACGCCGTCGCGCGCCACTCGGAGTTTCAGCAAATCGCCAACGTCACGCTCAACTGGCTTGACGAATCGCCGGAATCGGCGCCGGCGCTCGGACTGATCTTTTCGCTCGTGAACCAGCGTGTTTCGTTCGACGATCTCACGGCGCTCGACGACGACCTCGTCAACCGGATCGCCCGCCTCTTTGACGATCAGCCTCTGCTGGGGAGCTACGTGCTGGCCTGCCTGCCCGCGCAAATCCGACACCGGTCCCCTTGGGAGTCCGTCGAAGCCGTCGCCGAGCAAGCGCTAAGCGAATCGTCACTGCGCAGTCTGTCCCGGTCGCTGAAACGCGCCGACGCCACCGTTCCGGAAAGTGCAAAACACGGTAGCGCGTGGAGCAAGTACTTCACGCGATGGCGCGACCAGGTCATCGGCTGGGCACACGCGTTCCGGTGGGCGGGCTCGGGTCATACCTGCGCAGCACCGGGTGCGCGACCGGATGTGCGGGCGATGCAAGCGCGCGCAACGGCCCCCGCCCCCCGAACGCCCAACATGGACTTTCGACGAAGCGGCTGGACCGGCTACGCAATCGCTATGCTTTATGGCTCGGCCATTGGCCACTCGCTCAGTCGCATCCCGCACATCGGGCCATCGCCCACCCGCGACATTCCGAGCACGCCCGTCGTTCCGACAGAACGCTTCGACGCATGCGCCGGACTGGCTCCGGACGCGCCATCGACATGCGGCAATGCCGACGCACCTATCTCCAATGTCTTCGATGTCAGCGGCCTGAGCCGCGCCATTCACGAGGCATGGCAATGGCTGTCGCACACGACGACGGACCTCGCCGAGCGTTCGATCGAAGCGTTCGACGCCCGGCTGCCTCCCGATCCGCTCCGCTTGACCGGTGCCCTCGCAGAACCACTCGATCCGTCCGATGCTTCATTTTCGACAGATCCTTCGGCTCCGGCCGATCGCTTCGCTGAGTTCACCATTGCGACATGGCGCGCACCGGAGCCCGCCGCCTCGACCAACCATCGCGATTTCTTTTCCATGTCGCCGGGACTCGACCAGCTCACCATCGCGGCCAAGAGCTGGCACAACCGCAACGCCCAACATCGGGCGTTACACGTCAACGTCGAACGATTGATGAACTTCTCCCCGTCGCCGACCGAGGCGGAACTGTTTAACGCCACGATTTCGGCCGAAGCGGATTTCCCAAGCCTCGACCAGCCCGATATCGTGTTCAGGCGCCACAAGCCGGTGCCGGGAAGTACGCGTCTGATGGACGTAACCTACTGGAAGCTTTTCGACGCCGCACGCATCATACGTGCCGGGTCTCTTGACATCGATAACCCGCCCGAGGGCGTCTATTTCGATGTGTGTAAGCGCACCCCGCACGGCGCGACACAAGGAAATCCCACGCTCGTGAGCGCGGAACGCTTTCGGACCGTCGTGACTCACTGGATCGAAAAGTGCGAAACACAGGCAAAGCAGACGTGGTCGATTCCCGAAGCATTACCGCGTCAGCTCAACTCCACAGTGACCATCGAGTCGCAAATCGCGCTGGCATTGAGCGATCTGACCCTGGGGTATCGACAAGGACTGATCCCGCATCGCGCGCTAACTGTAGTGCGAGACGCCCTTTCCCAATCGAGCCAGTTCCACCTGCTCGGATCGCGTCCGACGTTGCGCCGAGTTATCGTCAAACTCACCCAGGGCAGCCGTAAACAGACATTCGTCCCCGCCGGGACTTTCGTTGTTCTCGAGCGTGCGCACGGCGGATTGACGCTGCTCTATCTCATGGGCGACGCCCAGGCGTGGCGTGCTTTTTCATCCCCGGAGAAGATGGCGGAAGCCATCGAAAAAAATGTCGGCGGTCTAAAAGACGTGCTTCTCGAACGGTTGCCACAATCCGTCATTGGTACAGGACTCGCCAATGCCCCGCCTGTCGCATTAAGCCCCGTCGCGCACGCCGATCCCATGCGGATGGCAAACCACGCCACGCTTGACGTCATGCGCGCCGAAGCCCCGCTCAAAGCCATGGCTGTCGCAACCGGCCATAGGATCAGGCAATACACAAACTGGTTGAGTGGCTCCGCCACGTCAGTCGTGGAAGACGCACTCGAAACGGCGCGACGCGAGCGAGTCGACGCGGGCCTTCCGGCATCGCGGCACAGTGCCGTGATCTCACTGGCGCAGATCGGCAGCATCAGCCGCATCCAGACGCGTCGCGCGCAATTGTCGACAGCGATGCCGGACATCCATCGTATGGCACAGGACTTTGCAAAAAACGTGCTGGATCGCGCCGGTCTGAGCAACACCGACCCGCACACGTTGTACGTGCGCATAGAGGGCTCCGCCGCCCCGATTTCCGTCACGGCGGCCACACTCTACAAACTACGGGTGCCCGACGCCGTCGCGACAGGCCCGCTGCTCAGACGCTCTCCTGAGGGAACGCTGCGCCCCGAGACGCAGGACTGGGCATCCGACAGCCCATTTCCCGATGCTGCCGCCATCGTCGGCAAACTGGCCGAGGGCCCACCGGAAAAGCGCATTTACGACGCGCTCGACCACTTTTGGTCGACATCGCGTAACACGGTTCGTCAGGTGCTCAAGAGCGAGTTCATTGCGCAGGTCTGGCTTCAACGCGCGAGCGGCGAACTTTCGGTCGAAGCGCGGCATCTGGCGGCGCGCATCGCGGGCCCGATCGACCTGAATCGCTTCTACGAGACGCAGCTGTCTCACGAAATGATCTCACCGAAAGTAAAACGCGAATGGCTGCGCGTGAAGGGGCGCAATTCCACACTGATGGCTGTCTGGGCTGAAGATCGGCCATCGGTGCTTCTGATTGCCGCATATCCTGACGGGCCGGAAGTTCACGGTTTTGAAAGCCGGGCGAAACTTGAAGACTGGTTTCAACAGCAAACCGCGGACGACGACGCTCGCCGTCAGCTTGCGAGCGGCTTTAGTCCACCATCGCTCGACGACGAATGGCTTGTCGATGCAAAGCTCGATGCGATGGGACAACCCGTGCCGAGCGAGCCCGACACCTTCACACTGCTCACTTCGGCATACGAAGCGCAATCGCCGCACGGTTCGTGGGCAAAAGAGCAGATCCCGCGTCGCCGGGCGTTTCTCAAGGCCATGGACTATCTGTCGAAACTGGATCTGGCGGTTGGCTTTGCATCGTGGGCGTTTCCCGCCGCCCAACCTGTCGGCACCGCCATTTCCATGGTCGACTTCAGCGTCGGTTTCGTAGGCGAAGGCGTGGCACTTCTGACCGGAGATAAGAAGCTGCACCGGCAGGCGTGGCAATCCTTGGCCTCGGCGGTCCTGGCGCAGGTTGCCGTGGCTTCGCGATTTCCCGCACTCGCCTTCATCACCGGCTCCCCCCGATTCAATTACTTCGTGTCGCAACCGCCCGTCATCGGTGAGGAACTCATTCTGGGTTTGCATCGCACCGACGGACGCCTGTACGCCGCGATCGATTCGTCGACGCGCGCTTATGTCGAGTTCGACAACACGGTCGGGCACTTTCGTCTGGTTCCCCCCGGCGGTACGGCTGCCACCGCTTCGGACGCCCCGTTCATGCGACTGGGATCCGACGGACGGTGGCACGTGGCGACGTCGGCCGATTTGCTCCAGCCGGTGCTGGAGGAGCCAACCGTCGCGTGGCGCATCGATCAGAATTTTTTGGAACGTTACGATGCCTGGCGCAATAGACACGACCCGGTGTTCGAGAACGCGATACGTGCGTATTCCGATACCGCATCGCTGCGCACAAGCCCCGTTGATGCTACCGTTTCCGAGCTCCGTCTGCTCAAGCTGCAATTCGTCGACCGTACGATACGAACCCCGGAAGCGTTGGGCACACTCGCCGGTCGGATCAACGAACTGCAGAACGCCGTCGATGCCGCGGCGACGATCTCCGTGGCCCGACTGCCCGCACAGGCAAGGGAGGTCGGCGCCCTCTATATGCCGATCACACAGCGCTTTCGCCACTATCTCAGCCATCTGCGCACCGGCTTGCTACGCGCATCCGCCGTCGCGGCGTATTACGGCCGTGCCGAATCCGTCGCAAATCAATTCAATGCGTATGCGCAACTGTCTCCGTCGGCCTCCGAAGTCTTTGCTCAGGATCTCGCCGTACTGGGCATCGGCGACATTCCCTACCTTCCCCGACCGCCCGATCTCGTCGCCGGGTCCCGCATCGAGACGCTGCTCGATGGGGCGCAGGACACGACGCGTCTGTTCGAGATTACGGCGGGAAGCCGCACGCTTTTGCTTGGTCGACGACTGTCGTCCACCGGCAATTCCGAATACGTATTTATGGACCCGGCCGTGGGAATCGTGACCCACTCAGACCGTGAGGAATTGACGAATCTGGTGAACACCCATCTGCAGGATGTGGTGTCGGAATACGGGATCCGGCTCAATGAGGCGGGCGACTATTCGATAGACGTTGCGGAGATCGACGCCCGGACGTTGGGCGACATGCCGTTATTCCGCGACATCGATAACTATGTCCCGGTGCGCGAGGCGTTCAGGATCTAGCGACAACAGCCGGTCGGTGCTCGCGCGGACTCAGGCGGCTTCGCGTGAAGCAGCCGCCGACGGTGACCGACGAACCACTTCGTAGAGAGATTCTGCGTTAGCGTCGGCAAACACCTCGCCGACGAGCAGCACACTAGGTTGGGAAGCGTCAAACCACGCCGCAGCGAGGCCCTGCGCCAATTCGTCGAGACGGAGTAACACCCGGCGCTCGCGCACCGTGGTTGCGGCTTCGACGATGGCCACCGGCGTGGTGGCCGCTTTACCTGCCGCGATCAGCTCTGCGGCAATGCGTTGAGCGGCGTCGCGGCCCATGTAATACACGAGCGAATCGGCCGATGCCTGTGTCGCGATCTCCGCCGAATCGGGCGCACGGCTTTGCGTGACGAATGCTACGCTGCGCGAGACGCCGCGCAACGTGAGCGAGCGGCCGAGCGTCGCGGCACTCGCCAGCGCCGCCGTGATACCCGGTACCACTTCCACTTCGATACCCGCCGCTTCGAGCGCGCGCAGTTCTTCGTCCGCGCGACCGAACAGCATCGGGTCGCCGCCCTTCAGGCGAACAACCACCCCATGCGTACGTGCGTGATCGATCAACTGCTTGTTGATGAATTGCTGGGCGCTGGAGAGTTTGCCGCAGCGCTTGCCCACCGCGACAAGCTTCGCCTGCGGGCACAGGGCGAGCATGTCAGGCTCGACCAGCGCGTCGTGAAGTACCACGTCGGCCTGTGCCAGCAGACGCGCGCCGCGCACGGTGATCAGGTCCGCAGCGCCGGGACCGGCACCCACCAGATACACCTTGCCTGGGTGCGGGGCGGATTGGGATTGCGTCGTCGTCATGATGCTGCCGTCGTTCAGTGGGCCTGCACCGGCGCGGTCTGCGCGCGCCATGTGCCTGCAATGCGAGAAAGAGTGTGTCGTCGAGGCGCTGCGCGTCAGGCTGTCAGGCCGCCAGTGCGCGAATCATGCCTGCCGCCACAGTGTGATGCGTCGCTTCGTCGATCAGCACGAACGCGCCCGTGGCCGGGTTGGTGTCGTACGTGTCGGCGGCGACCGGCTTTTGCAAGCTGAGTTGAACGCGGCCGATGTCGTTCATGGCAAGCGTCGTCTTGTCCGTGCCGTGCAAGAGCGTACTCACGTCGAGCACCGTGTCCACGCTGCCGACCTTCACATATACCGTGCTGGTCGCCTGCTTGAGCAAATATTTGCGCTGCGGGGCGAGTGCGTCTTCGTCGAACCAGCAGACGTCGGCCGCCAGCTTGCGCGACGGTTCCAGCACCGAATCGGCGCTCACGAAGGTATCGCCGCGCGACACGTCCACATCTTCCGTCAGACGAATGGTGACGCACTGACCGGCAAACGCTTCTTCGAGCAGCCCGCGCGGGCCGACGATCTCGGCGACCGTCGCGCTACGGCCTGCGGGCAATACGCGCAGCGTCTGCCCCAGACGCACCGAGCCCGATTCCACACGGCCCATATAGCCACGGAAGTCGTCCGCATGCGAACCATCCTGACGCGCTACCAGTTGCACCGGGAAGCGCAGTTCGCCCCCCGTTTGCGCGACCGGCAGCGATTCGAGCACGTCGAGCAGCGGCTCGTCCTGATACCACGGCATACGATCGCTCGCGTAGACGATGTTGTCGCCCTTGAGCGCGGAGACCGGCACGAAGCGTACGTCCTGCAATCCCAGACGCTGTGCGAGTTCCAGATAAGCCGCACGAATTGCGTTGAACGCCGTCTCGCTGTAGTCGATCAGGTCCATCTTGTTGATGGCGACGATCACGTGCTGCAAGCCCAGCAGCTTCACGATGGCGCTGTGACGCTTGGTTTGCGCGAGCAATTCGGTCTTGCCCTCGACTTCGCTCACACGCGTGGCGTCGACCAGAATGATGGCGGCGTGCGCGGTCGATGCACCCGTGACCATATTGCGGGTGTACTGCTCGTGGCCCGGCGTGTCGGCGATGATGAACTTGCGGCGCGCGGTCGTGAAATAGCGATAGGCGACATCGATGGTGATGCCCTGCTCACGTTCGGCTTCGAGGCCGTCGGTCAGCAGCGAAAAATCGATGTCTTCGCCGGCGGTGCGCTTGTGCTTGGCGCGTGCGAGCGCGGACAGCTGGTCGGTCAGCACCGATTTGCTGTCGTAGAGCAGGCGGCCGATCAGCGTGCTCTTGCCGTCGTCGACGCTGCCAGCGGTGATGAAACGCAGCACGCCGAGGTCTTCCTGATGCGGGGTGAGGCTCATGATCTCTTCAACTCGATTGCGTGGCCCCTGAGCGACAGCGTAGGTCGTGGGTCGCTCGGGCGGGCCGGTGTTCTTTCGATAAGGTCTGATAAGGTCTGTCGCGAAAACGAATGCGCGCGCCTTAGAAATAACCCTGCTTCTTGCGCTGCTCCATGGCCGCTTCCGACGCCTGATCGTCCATGCGCGTGGCGCCACGCTCGGTAATGTCGGTCACGGCCGTCTCGGCGATGATCTCCACCGGGCTCGACGCGACGCTCGCCACCGGGCACGTGCAGCTGATGTCGCCAACCGTACGGAAACGCACCGACGCCAGTTCGCTCGACTCGCCATCCTGCTTCGGCGTGAGCGGCGTGACCGGGACGAGCAGGCCGTTGCGGCGCACGATCTCGCGCTCGTGCGCGTAGTAGATCGACGGCAGATCGAGGTTTTCGCGGGCGATGTATTGCCACACGTCCAGTTCCGTCCAGTTCGAGATCGGGAACACGCGCAGATGCTCGCCCTTGTGCAGACGGGCATTGAACAGATGCCACAGTTCCGGGCGCTGGGCCTTCGGGTCCCACTGACCGAACTCGTCGCGGAACGAGAAGATGCGCTCCTTCGCACGGGCCTTCTCTTCGTCGCGGCGTGCGCCGCCGATCATGGCGTCGTAACCGTACTCGTCGATGGTCTCGAGCAGCGTGACCGCCTGTGCGGCGTTGCGCGAATCCGTTTCGCGACGCAGACGCACCGTGCCACGCGCAATCGAATCTTCCACATGCCCGACGACCAGCTCAGCGCCGAGCGCCTTGGCGTGGCGATCACGGAATTCGATCACTTCCGGATAGTTATGACCGGTATCGATGTGCACGAGCGGGAACGGCAGTTGCGTCTTGCGCCCCGGGCCGAGGCCGAAGGCCTTGAGAGCGAGGTGCAGCACCACGACCGAATCCTTGCCGCCCGAGAACAGCAGCGCGGGCTTGCGGCACTCCGCCACGACCTCACGCAGGATGTACATCGATTCGGCTTCGAGCCAGTCCAGATGATCCATTCGCGAGCCATTGGCCTGCGCGACTTCGTGCATCGCACCCATAGTGTTCCCTTCCTTGACGATTCCGAGTTTTCCGAGATTCGGTCTGTTCCGGTGTGCCGCGGCGCCCGTAGGCGTTTTGACCTGAGCGCGTCACACCGTCTTAAATCTTGTTGCCCGATGGCCCTGTCGATCAGTTCGACTGCACCGACACCGGGATCTTGCTCAGGTTGCCCGCGTGCAGCCCGCATTCCTTGCTGTCGCGCGACTCCCACCACCAGCGCCCTGCCCGGCTGTCTTCACCCGGGCGGATGGCGCGCGTACACGGCTCGCAACCGATGCTCGGGTAGCCGCGTGCGTGCAGCGGGTTGACCGGCACGTCGCGCGCGGTGAGGTAGGCCCACACCTGCGCTTCCGTCCAGTCGAACAGCGGGTTGTACTTGGCGATGCCGCGCGCGTCGTCCTGTTCAGCGAAAGCCAGTTCGCCACGCGTCACCGACTGCTCGCGACGCTGACCGGTGAGCCATGCGTCGGCGTCGGCGAGCGCACGGCCCAGCGGTTCGACCTTGCGGATCTGGCAGCAGGCTTTGCGCAGGTCCACGCTTTCGTAGAAGGCGTTCGCACCGTGATCGGCGACGTACTTTTCGACCGCGTCGGCTTGCGGCGCGTACTGCGCAACGTCATAGCCGTAACGCGCCTTGATCTTGTCGAGCATGCCGACGGTCTCGTCGTGCAGACGTCCGGTATTGAGCGTGAAAACGGTGATCGGCAGTTGCTGGCGCAGAATCACGTGCGTGATGAGCATGTCTTCGGCCGCAAGGCTGCTCGCGAATTTCACGTTGCGATGCGCGCTTGCGATGCGGGCGAGGCGCTCGGCCAGCACGGCTTCCATTTCGTCGAGCAGCGCCGTGTCCTGATACCCGGCATCGGCCACGGTCGACGCCGTGCTCGACGATGCTGCAGCCGGGGCGGGTTCCCAGCGGGATTCGTTTCGCATATCGCGAACTCCTTGTTTTGTGTGGGGTGTCAGCCGACCAGCTTCACTGCCGCGAGCGTGAGCGTCGCCGCCAGCGCCCCGCGCACGATGCGCTCGGGCAGATGACGGGTCAGCTTCGCGCCGAGCCAGATCCCGGGCAGGGAGCCGATCAACAGACTGCCGAGCAGTGCCCAGTGCACCGTCTCGAGCCAGATATGGCCCAGCGCCGCGATGGCCGTGAGCGGCACCGCGTAGGCGATATCCGTGCCGGCGACTTCGGCCGGTTTCAACTGCGGGTACAGCATCAGGATCAGCGTCGCGCCCACCGCGCCGGCGCCAATCGAGGAAATCGTCACGAGCGCGCCGATGAGCGCGCCCACCACGACAGTGGCAATCGCTTGCGCACGGCCCGTCAGTTGCCAATTGGGATGCGCGCGCAACGCGGCCAGCAATCTGGCGCGGAACAGCAGCGAGAGCACCGTCAGCAGTACGGAGGCAGCAATCGTCAGTTTGATGACGTGCAGCGTCGACTCATCGATACCGCCAAGGCGCTTGAGGAACAGGATGGTGACCAGCGCCGCCGGTAGCGCGCCCAGCGTGAGCCTGCGCACGATGTGCCACTGCACATGCCCGTGCGACCGATGCGCCACCGTCCCGAAACTCTTGGTGATGGCGGCAAACGCGAGGTCCGTGCCCACGGCGACGGGGGCCGCGTAACCCAGGAGCAACGTCAGCAACGGCGTCATCAGCGAACCGCCGCCTACACCGGTCAGGCCGACCAGCAGGCCGACGCCAAATCCGGAAAGGGGTTCGAGCCACAGCGACATGAATGACGTTCCTGGTGGGTCCTAAATGCCTGTAAGGAATAACGTTATCGAAACAGTGGCACCCACTGTAATGAAAAGGCTATATACTTCAAACGAATTAAAAATTGTTTGTATATTTTCTAAAGTTATACAAATGAACCTGCACCAGTTCCGTTTCGTGCGCGAAGCCGTCCGCCAGAATTTCAACCTGACGGAAGCCGCCAAAGCGCTATTTACCTCCCAGCCGGGCGTCTCCAAAGCCATCATCGAGCTTGAAGAAGAGCTTGGCGTGGACATCTTTGCCCGTCATGGGAAGCGTATCCGCAACCTGAGCGAGCCCGGTCGGATCATCTTCGAGTCCGTCGAACGGATCCTGATGGAGGTGGAAAGCCTCAAGCGGATCGGCAAGGACTACGCCGCCCAGGATCAGGGCAGCCTGACCATTGCCACCACCCACACGCAGGCGCGCTACTCGCTGCCCCACGCCGTGGCCGAGTTCAAGAAGCGCTATCCGAAGGTGCGTCTGTCGATTCTGCAAGGCAGCCCGACGCAGATCGCCGAGATGGTGCTGCACGATCAGGCCGATCTGGCGATCGCGACGGAAGCCATCGCAGGCTATAAGGATCTGGTGTCGCTGCCGTGCTATCAATGGCAGCACGTGGCCGTCGTGCCGCCCGATCACCCGCTGTTGCAACTGCCGTCGGTGGGCATCGAGGATCTGGCGAAGTACTCGCTGATTACTTATGACCCCCAATTTGCCGGACGCGCCAAGATCGACCAGGCGTTTGCGCTGCGGCACATGCAGCCCGACATCGTGCTCGAAGCCATCGACGCCGACGTCATCAAGACGTACGTCGAACTGGGACTCGGCGTGGGGATTCTGGCGGGTGTGGCGTTCGACCCGGAGCGCGACCGCAATCTCCGGGCGATTCAGGTGGGGCACCTGTTCGGGACGAACGTGACGCGCGTCGCCCTCAAGCAAGGCGCTTATCTGCGCGGATATGTTTTCACGATGGTTGAGCTACTTTCACCGATCCTGACCCGCAAGCTGGTCGAGCAAGCCCTGCGCGGCGAGCACGAAAGCTACGAGCTTTGAGGGATCAGAAGGCTTCGTTGATCTGAAAGTAGACGCCGCGCGTCTGGCGGCCGAAGCCCACGTCGAAGCGCACGTTCACGCGCGGCTTGAATTCGAAGCGATAGCCGACCCCGCCATTGGGCAGCCAGTGCGCCGAGGCCAGATCGCCCGGCCGCTCGGCAATCGCCCCCGCCCCGACCCACGCGACCACGCCGTGCCGCCCGACAAGATGCATCCGGTACTCGACCTGTGCCGTGAGCATGTTCCTGTCGCGGTACTGCCCCAGAAAGTAGCCGCGCATGTGCTTGCCGTCGCCAAACGTCGGCATCATGCTCCACGGCACATCGCCCCAACTGAACTTCCCATAGACATCGAACGCCAGCACATCGCGCTGGCGAAACTTCGTGTAGTGGTCATAGGCCCATTCGAGCGATTCGAACGATGTGCTGCTCCCGAAGGCGCGCCGGTAGACTGTGGTCGTGAGCGATAGCGCCTGCCCCTTGTAAGGGTTGGGGATGAAGTCGCGCGTGTCGTAGGAAAAGTTGGCGCTCAGACCGATGCTGCGCACGTACGGCCCGACGGGGTCCGTGACGAAAGCACTCGCGTCGCCCTTGTCGCGATTCACAGCGGAATCGAAGTGGGCATCGACACCGAAACCGCCGTAGGCACTCGGCCACAGCCGCCACAGAAATGTCGGACGCACGAAGGCGCTGCGTTTCGTGTACTTCTCGCGGTTGTCGTCGTTACTCGCGCGGTCGTAGCCGATGCCCCAATACTGCGTGGGCATGTTCACCACCGCGCCCGTGATGACGAAGCGAAAGCTGTCGTCGGTGAAGAACGTCGTGTTGTCGACGCCGATGCCGAACGCACCGGTCGTGGTGCCGAAGCCGTGGAGTGTCAGCGTGGAGAGTTGAGTGGTCGGCAACGCGTCGCGCGTCTTATATAGACCGACCGCCGCTGCGCCGATGCCGAAACCCATCTCCGGGTTGTAGAACGGCCCCGGCATGACACCCCAGTCCATCCCGTGACTGACATCCACCTTATCTGCCGCCCCGAGCTTCGCGAGCAGGCGATCTAGCCAGCCTTGTTCGGCAGGCGACGTTTCTGCGGTCGTCGGCGTCGTCGTCGTCGGCGTCGTCGTCGGCGGCGTCTGGGCGAACGCGATGCTACTGTGCGCGGCCGTGACCAGCACACACCCTATCAGGACGGCGCTCAGCGCCGGTCGTCGTCTCACGCTCACTGTCGGGGCGCGCATCAGAATCTCAGGAAGGCCGTGAGGATGACGTCGTTACGGTTGTAGCCGTAGCCGAACTCCGCGAGCAGACCGAAGCGCTTGCTCGCGGCCCAGCTCAGCCCTGCCACCCCGCTCCAGCTGCCCGTGACCGACTGATCGATCTGATAGTCGAGTCGCTGCGTCTGACCGCCGGCGGCTTCGATCGGCACGTCGAAATGACCGGTGATCACGGCGCGCGTGCGAAACCATGTTGCGCCGACGTAGGGGGTGAGAATGCCTGCCGATCCGAGATGGAGGTTCCAGCCGATGCGCGGCGAGATATTCCATGAATGGATGAGCGAGTCGGACATGGAGATGTCCGAGACCGTGTACGTCACTGGCAGCGAGAAAAACAGATCGCCATAGGTGCCGACCAGCGTGAATCCGCCGCCGTACGTGTGGCCGCTGTAGTCGGCGTGCGCCGTCGGCAGCTTGATCGGGTTCGCGCAGTTCGGTGGCGGACGCCGTCCCGCACATCCGATGTTCAGTCCGAAAAACTGTTCAAGCGCGGTAAGCGACGAGAAGCCGATATTGATGTCGCCACCGCCACGCACATTGCCGACGATGCCGTACACGTTCATGAACGGGAACAACCACGCGCCGAGTTGAAACTGATTCGACTCGCTGCGAATGCGCGATTGATCGAACTGCACGAAGTCGGCCGAGCGCAGGCCGTTGCCATTCGCGCCGACCATCAGGTTGCTGAGCTGATACCGCTGCGCGCCGTTGAAATACGAGTAACCGACGTCGTACGGATTCGGCAGGTCGTATCCCCGATCGACGACGCGCTGCGCAAAAAACGGCAGCGCACGGTCCCAATGTTTCGGTGCGGTCGCTGACGACGGCGTGGCGTCCGGCGAGGCGGCGCCACTCGACGATGCCGAGGCGTTTGTGGCCGCCCTGTCCTCGGGCGTGCCTGCGACACCCGACGATGGCGATGTACCCTCGCCCGAGGGCGTGGCCGTCGGCCCGATCACGCCGCGATACCATCCGCGCCGCGCCGTCACGTCGCCACCGGCGTCGTACGTTGGCGCAACCATCGTCGCCCCCGTGGCCCCTGCACCCCAGGCGGCGGCATCGCGCGTCACGCCGACAAGGCAAGCGAACGCGCCTGCCACGACCCACCAATGCCTCGCGCTACGCCACGTTCCCATGAGTTTGCCCTGCTCTCGAAAGCCGGTTGTATGGATGATCCGTCGTCAATGCCACGCGGTGCCGACCTGAATGTAGAAGGCGTTCTCCCCTTTGCTGTGGGCGACGTCGATGCCGACGGCCAGACCCAGCTTGGCGGCGACGAGGTAGCGGAACCCTGCGCCCACGCTCACGACGGCATCGGACTCGGAGAAGGACTTCCACTTGCCCCACGCACGTCCCGCACCGCCAAATCCCAACACCGACCAGCGCGGCGTGACGTTCCAACGAACTTCGGCTTCGACCATCGCCGCGTTCTGGTCCTGATATCGCCCTTGCTGCACGCCGCGCAGCTTCACATAGGGCTGCGCGTAGAACGGCGTATCGCCCGCCGAGAAACGGCCGTCGAGGCGCAAGCCGAGCACCCAGTCGCGTGCGAGCGGCAGCCATGTGTAACCGCGTCCGTTGTACGTCTCGAACGATTGCGAGCTGCCAGCCCACGGGCGCGCGGCCTGAAGCTCCAGTTCCAGATAGCTGCCGCGATTTGGGAAGAACATGTTGTCGCGCGAGTCGTAGTCGATCACCAGACCGACCTTGCCGATACGACGCTGCGCATCGGGCAAACCGACTTCCTGAGCTATCTGCCCCGTAAAGTGCGTGTTCGAATCGAAGTAGGTGTAACGCGGCCCGACATACCAATGCGAATGTCCGATGCGAAACAGCACCTGTTGCACGAGCAGCCAGCCGTTGAGCTGATAGGTGCGCGGCGAGTTCGACAGACCGTAGTAGTCCGTCTTCATATTCACTTTGGCGAGGCCGCCGAGGTAACGGATGGCGTCGCCCCCCCACGTGTGAAAGTGCATGAGGCCCGCGCCCCATGTCCCGTTCTCCGTGTACATGCCGCCGACGGCGGTGATATTCGGTGGCGTCATCACCCCGGTTTCTTTGGCGTTTCGCGCGGCGTCGGCCATCGACTCGGAAAAGAACATCAGTGCGACACCGCCGCCGTAACCGATGGCCGGCTCCGTGATGATCGTCGGAACGGGTAAAGCGCCACGATGATTCAGCAAGAAATCGCTGGCGTCGAAATCACCGTCGTCCTTTGAATGCCAGGACACCTTTTCCTTAGCCGGTCCAGTGGATGTGTCGGGTTTCTCGGGGGTAACCGCCTGATTGGCCTGACTGGGTGCGGCTGTGCCATCCGCTGTCTGCGCTCTCACCGAAGTCGTTGCAATGGCGGCACACAGCACTATTACGGCTGGCAGGCTTCGTAGAAGCGCGTCACACGTCGCGTAGCCGCTCATCGGAAGATGCGTTGCGCTCGTCAGCGCACGCTGTGCCTGCGGTGAGCATTCGCCGGGCATCGTCCTGCGCCTCCTCTCCCACGACAGTCTCGGCATTGGCTGTTCGCTCTCCGGAAACGGAATGAAATTAAGCAATAATTAATTTCCACAAACCTCAAAAATACTCAGCGAAGTAATTTTAATTACCAATTAATTACTCAACCAAATCTATTTTCAATAAAACACTAAAACAATTAACAAGCTTTAGTCAAAATTAATTTTTAAATCCCCGATAGCCGCCGGTGGTTGAACGATTGACTGGGTTCGAGGAACGACTGAGGCACGGCGACGAGTCGCTCACGACACGAATCGGGGAGTATTTTTCCTTGCTGGTATGACGCGGACGGTGCGGTATGCTTACGCGATTCGACCAAAAGGAAAACTCATGCGCTCACTTCTTCGCGGCATCCGCCTGTCGGGTGTTTTGCTTGCTCTGACGTTGTCCGGCGTGGTGACGGCGGCCCGTGCCGACCTGACCGTTGGCATCGACCTGTCCTCGACGGGGCCGGCCGCCGCTATCGGTATTGCCAGCAAGAACGCCATGCAGCTTTGGCCCGACCAGATTGGCGGTCAGAAGGTGCATTACATCTTTCTGGACGACGCCTCCGATCCCGGCACAGCGGTGAAAAACGCGCGCAAGCTCATCAGCGAGAATAAGGTGGACGTGATCGTCGGCCCGAACATCACGCCGAGCGCGCTGGCCATGCTCGACCCGATCTCCGAAGCGGAGACGCCGATGATCACGCTGATCGGTTCGGCGGTGGCGGTAGAGCCGCAGGACGCCAAGCGCCGCTGGGCCTTCAAGATGGCCGCCAACGATTCGGCCATGGCAGACGTGATGACGCGTTACATGGCCAACCACGGCGTGAAGACGGTTGGGTTCATCGGCTTTGCGGACGCCTATGGCGATAGCTGGCTCAAGGAATTCTCGAAATTCGCCGCACTGCGCAAGTTGCAGATCGTGGCGCAGGAACGCTTTAACCGGACCGACACGAGCGTGACCGGGCAGGCGCTGAAGCTGATGTCGGCGAAGCCGGACGCCATTCTGGTGGCGGGTTCGGGCACACCGGCTGCACTACCGCAGCGCACGCTCCAGGAGCGCGGTTACACCGGCAAGATTTATCAGACGCACGGCATTGCGACGTACGACTTCGTGCGTGTCGGCGGTAAGGACGTCGAGGGCACTCTGTTCCCGACGCAACCAGGCGTCGTCGCCAAGACGCTGCCGGACGGACATCCCGCCCGCAAGGCAGCGCTCGCGTTCACGAAGAAGTACGAAGCGAAGTACGGCGCGGACACCGTGACCCAGTTCGCGGCGGACGCTTACGGCGTATGGGATCTGCTCAACGACGCCGTGCCGCGCGCCGCCAAGGTTGCGGCGCCGGGTACGCCCGCATTCCGTGTGGCATTGCGCGACGCACTTGAGTCGACGCATAACCTCGCGATCCCCAACGGCATCATGAATCTGAGCCCGCAGGACCACGTCGGTCTGGATCAGCGCGCCGGGGTGATGGGACAGATCAAGAGCGGCAAGTTCGTCTACGTCTCCGACTGATATCGGACAACGGCACGATTGGCGGCGGTGCCGAGCCTGAGGTCAGGCACCGCCGGACACAAAGCTTCCGAAGCGGGGTTGTGGCGGGAGAAAATTTCGGTCATAATCTCGCCTTCGTCCGGTGAGCCATCAGGTTTATCGAACGACTCACACTGCGACACCGCTCGGTGCCCGCACACCCGCCCAGGTGGTGAAATTGGTAGACGCAGGGGACTCAAAATCCCCCGCCGCAAGGCGTGCCGGTTCGATTCCGGCCCTGGGCACCACAAAAAATTCCCTCAGCATTTTCAAGTAGTTCTGGAGCACGAAGTAATTTCCGGCTCAAGACTATTAGCTCGCGAGATTTTTACTGTGTACAGAACCGTACACAGAATCGCCGGGGATTGAAATCGATGAGAGGATAGTTGGCATTTTCGACGCGAGTGAAAAGCTCAAGCCGAATCTCTATCGAATTATCTCAATCGATAGATAAATGTCATCGCAATTCACCCAATCATCCCCCTCCAATCTCGCTATGCGACATCAGACGTAAAAGTACGTCACCGGACCTCGATGGAGCCACCCACTTCGTCGAACGAGGCATATTGAGACATTGAGGACACATTTCCGGATTTGCTCCCTCGGGGAAATGGAAATGCGTGATGAACACTGCAGACTCGCTGCTGCGACTGCCCGAAGTACTCGCCATCATCCCCGTTTCGCGTGCGACATGGTACGAAGGCATCAAGTCTGGCCGCTTCCCAGCCCAAGTGAAACTCGGCCCCCGCATCGCTGCCTGGCGCCGTAGCGATATCGACCGCCTGCTCGCATTCCTCGCCAGCGGAGATGCCGCATGAGCAAGCATGCTCCGACGTACGCGAAGCTCGCGCATGCGATTGTGCACATTCCCGGGCTATTCCGCAGCCTGGCACCCGGTGAGCGACAACGCCACCAAGCTCGACGTCTTACATCAGCTTGGCGAGGTGTCAGTCAGGTGCATCGGCTTTGAGCCCCTCGACGCTGTCGACCTACGAGTCTTGCAGGGCGTAGTTTCGATTGTCCCGTCTGAACTGGCGAGCGTTCGCCCTCTTCTTCGTGATGGCCGGACCCATAAGTCGTCGCTGATGCTAGCGGGCACCCAAATGACCGAGCGAGTGCTAGGTGCTCGCTTCAACCTTGCGGCACTGGCCCGTTCGTCAGGGTTCGACCAAGGAGGAAGTGCTTACCAAAAGATTCGAGCCTCACTCCAACGCCTTTCAAATGTCTCTGTTGTTCTGAAACGCGAGAACCAGCAGTGCTCGTGTCATCTGGTCGGCAGTTACGTGTTGGACCAACACACTGGCGAGCTCGTCATGTCGCTAAGTCCGCTACTCTCAGCGGCCGTCCTCGCAAGGCGAGGGTATTTGCGAATCAACATGAGTGAGGTGCGTCTGCTGAAGAAGGAGGTTGCGCTCCTGCTCCACAACCGCCTTCACTGGATAAACCAAGGCACTGCGCGCCACGCAACACTGGACACGCTCATTTTGTATGCGTACCCGGATGCCCAAACCGGCACGGCACTACGAAAGCGCAGGAAGGCGGTGCGCGATTCCCTCGGAGAACTTCGACGCATCGGCTGGTCTGTAACCGAGACATCGACTGGAAAATTTCGCATCAGCGGCCCCCTCCGCTCCGTAGCCGACCGCCCGCAAACTGCACCGGTCAGTACGTCAAATTGGTAACGGCCGCACGTCAAATTGGTAACGCCTCGCTTTCGGGCACAGGCAAAAATCCCAGTGAATTGAGACCGGTTTTCGACGATGCGGCCCTCCGCCGGAATGCAGTCAAGGTTGTTTATCTGAAGTGTTTTTTTTATTAATCAATAGCCCCGCGCAACAACGCCCGAACAGTTGCGCGGCATCTCGCTCACCAAAGCACTCCGCCACTGCACGAGATAGTCGGAGTCGTGGATTTTGCCTGCGGCGCGACAGCCAGGGTGAGCTGCACTTAAGGCTCGCACTTCCCCTCGCAAGAGAGAATCGGGGCACGCAGGTCGCCATGGCGCGACTTAAAACACAGCACCGTCGCAGCATTGACTGCCGTCCCGCCTGGTTGCCGACAAACCTTCGCCCACCATGTTTCTCCCCCACCGCAGCTACTAGGTAGCTGCGAAAACAAGGTTCCTTGGTTCGGCATTTCGATGTTTCGAAAGCCAGCAGACGACGTTTGGGAGCAGGCTCAACAAGAAATGGGATTTATCTCATTGACCTTGAGGAGGGGCAATAAAAAAATTGAAGGTTTATTCCTGCCGGCGGCGTCCAATGGAAAGCCAACAAGCTCTCGATGTCAAAGATACTAAACGCTTCCTCTCGCAAGACCCGGAGCTCTATCTCACAGTCAGCAACACGCCGACGGAAGAATGTCAGGACCGAATCGTAGTGCGGTGCTCAACCGCACCATTTGGTAAGTGCATCGACGCGTACCTGACGCCTGTGGACGCTGCAATTAGTGCCTGGTGGTCAAGCAGTCAGGATATTGAATATCAGGTACTGCCCTCCTCCCGCTTTGACCCCTCCGAGTTCGTTGCGGATTTCGGGCGTTTGGTGCGTCTGGCCGCAGCAGGAAAAGTCTTTACCGCGCTGACCACAATCTTGGTATTGACGGAAGTTTTCAATGCCAAAGACAAAGTTCAGGAAATTAACCGTCAAGGCTCAATTTTGGGAGGGTCATTGATGGGGGGCGTTGCGGGTAGTGCGCTCGTGTCCCCCGTTTGCGGCCCAGGGGCTCCGATTTGTGCGTTCGTTTTGATTCTCGTGGGAGGAATGGCGGGCGGAACAGTCGCGAAGAAGGTCAACGACCTTTACCAAGAAGAATTGCGGCATTTTCAAGAGTTAAAGTCAAATCTGGTGTACGGGGCGTGAGCAAGATTAGGCGGCCAGGGGCTGCTGAGCCGGTGTGCTGTCGGTCACCGGCTCTCCATCCTTGAACGTCATCCCGTCAAGCATCGTCGCGATCTTTTCGGGGGCGCGGATGCGCCGCCACGAGTCTTCGGCCGACTCGATCAGCTTGAATGCCAGGCCGAGGAACGTCGCGCGCGAGACGCAGTTGCGCGTGCGCTTGGTGCGGTGACGCACCGTCGCGAAGGTCGATTCAATCGGATTCGTCGTGCGCAGATGCTGCCAGTGTTCGGCCGGGAAATCGTAAAATGCCAGCAGCTCGTCGCGATCTTGCGTCAGCTTTTCGACCACCTTCGGATACTTTGCCGAGTGGGTATCAACGAAGTGATCGAAGGCAACCAGCGCTTCGGCACGCGTGGCGGCCATCCAAATGTCCTGCATCGCCTTTTTGGCGCGGGCCTGCTGCGATTTCGGCAGCGCGTTGAGCACGTTGCCCATCTTGTGGAACCAGCAGCGCTGATGCTCGGTCTGCGGGAACACTTCTTCCATCGCTGCCCAGAATCCCATCGCACCATCTCCGCAAGCCAGCAGCGGCCCTGACTGCAGACCGCGCTTTTTCAGATCGAGCAGCAGTTCGGCCCACGACGCCTTCGATTCCCGATACCCGTCACTGATCGCCACACGCTCTTTCGTTCCGTCCGGTTTGACACCAATGATCACCAACAGGCACTGGCCGTCGGAATCGTCGCTGCGCACGCCGGTGTGAATGCCGTCAGCCCACCAGTACACCCAGCGCGCCAACGACAACTCACGCTGATTCCACTGAGCATGCTCATCGGCCCATTGCGCCTTCAGACGACTCACCACATTTGGCGACAGGCCGCTGACCTGGCCGCCCAGCATGATGCCCATGGCTTCGCTCATGTCGCCCGTCGAGATGCCTCGCAGGTACAGCCACGGTAGTGCGGCCGACACGCGTGCGGATTTGCGAACGTACGGCGGCACGACCGCCGAATTGAAGCGGATGCCCGAACCCGAGCGATCACGCACCTTCGGTACCCGAACCGGCACCGGACCGATGGCCGTGACGACTT
This sequence comes from Pandoraea oxalativorans, assembly GCF_000972785.3. Lineage (NCBI taxonomy): Bacteria > Pseudomonadati > Pseudomonadota > Betaproteobacteria > Burkholderiales > Burkholderiaceae > Pandoraea > Pandoraea oxalativorans. The sequence goes on along the minus strand of NZ_CP011253.3, from coordinate 1,285,794 downwards.
CGCGCTCTGGTAGGTAGCCGTTGCGCACCACGGCACGCCGACCGTCGATCGACCTCACGTTGCTGTACTGTTCAAGCATGCTCGCCAGTTCCGCTTCGACTGCCTGCTCGATGATCTGCCGCGCGCCTTGCTGGATCAGTTCATCGAGCGCGCTCTTCGTTTGTGCTTTACTGCCGTTCGTTTCTTTCGTAATCTTCTTCATGGTGGTCGGGGCCGGCTCGCGCCGGCTTTGCTCGGTGTGCCTTCGACAAGCAACATTCTCAGCTAAACCGCCACCGCCTTCTCATATTTCCCAAAGCACCCCGTACACCAGATTCGACAATAGCTCCATTTTCAAGGTTGGAGAATCAAATGACCGACTCGGCACGCAGAAACTGCTGGATTACGCTTTCAGACCTTTTCGTTGACAACGTGGTGGATGTCCGAAGGGTAGCGTTTCAGTTGGTACGGCATTGCCAGCCAATGACCGATGAGGACATCCGACGAGCATTCTTTTACGAGGTGGCGCCCGTTCTTGGAGCTCAAACGCTCTCCCCTGCACCATTGGTATGGACCGAGTTTGATTCGGATGGGGTAATCGAAGATGTGACAGCGCGAATCCAGCGTCGTGCTTTGAGCCCGTTCTTCCATATGCGTTGCCTGATTGGCGATTTCGCTTGCCGACTGTGGTTTGCATCCATTTGGAAGGACGTGGCCAAGGCCGTTGCCGAGGAACGTAGCTCGAGCCAAACTGGAGCTATGAATGCGCCGTAATTTCTTACTCAAAGGGGACCAATCTACGAACGGTGGCACTGTTCTAGAAGGAGACCCGACGTTTACGTGTGACGGCATCCCCGTGGCATTTCACGGTGCAAGAGTCTATTGCCCTGCATGCAAGTCGACAGGGGCAATTGTTGGGGCCGGGCCAACGCTGAGCATGACAAACGAGAAAGGTCAGCAGCAAGCCTTGGAGGGAGACTTGTGCGTTTGCAAATGCGAACCACCGCCAAGAATGCTGGCGTCTCGCCGAGACACGTTCCTAGACTTATCGGTTGAGCAGTTGACGGAGCAAGGATACGACGCAAGCGGTCGCAGACAACCGCCGGCCGCTCCCACCCAACGCGGGCGTCTTGTGTTCAAGTCGCGCGACGGGTTCTCGGTTGCTGGCCTGCGATGCCGGGCGTATTTTTCCGACGGCTCGTCTGTTGACGGCGTGTTCGACGGGCAGAATCGCCTTGTCTTCGACGATGTTTCGGCGCTTGACTGTCGCCACCTAAGAGTGATGGCTGCGGCCCCCGTGCATGGCTCCATGTGCGACTCCTTCCTGGATGCGATTGCACGATAGAGGCGAGCGCGAACGGAAACCAACGCCCATCAAAGCTGGATAGGGGTAGAAAGGGATACGACAACGGTTGCGCAGTTACTCACTCCAGTCATACCTACCCCAGCGCGTACTTCACAGCATCAGTTGCTGCTTTTCGTGCGCTGGGGCGACGGCCACTAGCCCCGAATCAGTCACTTAGATCCACTTGTGGCCCGCATTTGAGAAACTCAGCATGAGCGTCTCGCATAGCCCGAATAGCGCCGTCAACCGCTCCCGCAGTCATTCAGCCCGTCTGACGGCTCAGTCCTGTTCCCGCGCTACATTCACCGCCCCCGACATCTCGTCGACCACGACAATCTTCTCCAGCGCATGCCGGTCCTGGGTCATGTGGTAGTACCGCTTCATCCTGCCGTGAATGTCGCGAGCCAACAGAACGTGCGTTGCGTCGACGGTGACGTCCTTCGCTTTGCGGACGTCCGGCGCTTTCGCATAGAAGTCCCGCCTCACCCCATCGATGACCGGCATGGCATTTGTGAGTGCGCGACGCGTTTCCGGCGTCATCGCCGATTGCAACGTCGCATCCATTTCACGGGGAGAAGGTCCGAGCGCGTGAGATGGCAATTGGCCCGCCATCGGACGCGCACGCATCAGCCCGCTTGCCATTCCCAAGGTTGCGCGTCGCGCTGAAGGCAGCACCAGATTCAGCTTGTTTAGCGTACCAATCCATTTTTGCCCTTCGCCTGAATTCCCTGCCGGGTTCAAGTCGGCGTGATGTGTCGCCACGACGAGGTTCGCATGCCGGTAAAGACTGCCGAAAATACCTCCGTCGACGCCCGTCTTTCCGCCAAACGCGTTTTTCCTTAACTGCGCCTCCGACTCCTCGTAACTGCCGCCGATGTCGTTCGAGCATCGAACATAGTCCGCAATCAAGGCAGGCAGGACTTGCCTGTGTGTCCCGTCCTTCGCCTCGACCTGCATGCCACCGCTGCGAAACACCGCAGCAACATTCGCCATGTCCTGCGTGTTTACCATCACGGCGCAAGCTCGGCAATACAACGTCATCCACGGAAATACGTGGGGGAAAAGACAGAATTTTCATGATGCGACGACTTTTTTGAACTCGGAGATATCTGGTCTCAACCTGTTCGATGACCCTATTTCTCTCCGAGCTTCGCCTTGCGGCGAGATCGCCATGTGTCCCCGCCGTCATTGCAACGGCATCGGCATTTCGAGAAGAGCCCCGCTGAACGATGTTTTATGTCCTTAGGCTATACGCACAACGAGGAATGCCGATTCTATGGTTCGCTCATTGCATATCCCACGTGACAACCTCATCGGGTCCGTTCGCTACGGCTGGGCAATCGAGTAGCCGTCGCCTCGACACCACGTAATTTCCGAATCGGTTGATAGCGCGGAGACCTCGCGTCGAATGCCGCACAGTCCGGGTCAAATGTCTCGTGACGCGCGGAACACCGCGTAGCACATGGATCGACGCGCTCACAGGGTTTTCGTATTCAATTGGGAAAAGCGCTGAAGCGTTACGCGTGACAGCGATCAGGTGGAACGATTCGGACGATGCTGAAACTCACGTCACTTCACGCCTGCGATCATGAAAACACCCTAACCGTACATTTATGGGAGACCTTCATGAACGCTTCTAAGGACGCGAAGACCGAGAAGCGCAGCGACGTCGTTAAGAAGAATCGCAAGCGCTGCAAAACACTGACCGTGCCGAAATCGCTAGCCCGACAAGGTTACGTAGTTTGGTTTTATGAGCACGGGAAATATCTGGGATTGGCGTGGAACGAAACGGCTTCGGAAATTGAAAAAGCGCACGTCACCGACGACGATCACGCGATCTATTTCGAAACGTTCGCGCAAGCCGCAGTGGCGTGCGACAAGTTCGTCAGTCCGTGCCGCGTACTTCATTCGCCAGGCCCCGGCGAGCGGCCCAAACTCATGGGCTAGTCGCGGCGGACGACCCGCCGTTTGTGGCGGGCCGTCCGTGTCGGCAGACGATCTGAAAAGGTTGCACGAGCAGCAGCCCCAGCGCGTGGCTAGCAAACCGTGTCGGCGATCCCGCCCTTTGGGTGCGCGCCACGTCGGCGTCGCCACGACGTGGCAATCCTGGCGATTACGGCGGGTTGATCTTCGAGAGAAAGTGCGTCGCGGCGACGAGCGCCGTGCCGACCGTCACGATCGTGCCGACCAGCCGCCAAGTGAGCGCATGTAGTTCGCGATGTAACCCGATACCCAGCGCATGCACATCCGATCTTACCGACGCGATCTCGCCTGCTATTTCGCTGCGCACTTTGCCGAACTTCTGATGCATCTCGATTCTGAGGCCGCCAGCTTCGCGGTGTATCTCGGCACGAACCGTGCCGATCTCCCTCGCGAGATCTTCCTTGGTCGCCAAGGTCGGAAGCATTGCCTCGACCGACGCGATTCTTTCATGCAACCGCATCTCGTCGTGCTTGTGCCGGGCATCCGCGTGCCCTGCTTTGAACCGTGTAATACGTGAATCAATTTTCCGGAGTGTTCCCATCTTCATCTGCACCTTCTGTCGCATCGTCGCCCTCACCTCGCAGGCGTCGACGCGTTGGATAAACGATGTGCAGTGACGGCGCTTTCGTGCGAAAAAATGCGGCTTTTTTGCGATCGTCCGGCTCCGCTACGCTCGCGTCCGTCACTGCATGAGAACCACTCTATCCCGCAGCGCTGTGCTTTCGGTTCTACGTAGTCGCGGACGCAGGCGCAGCGAGGTGGGTGACGATCTCTTGGGCCGTCGCCCGCGCGCTTCGCATCACGCCGATCAGGGTCGCCGACGCATACCCCGTCCACTCGCCGTAGCCAACGAGCCACAGTCTGGGTTCATCGACGCTCCTCGTTCCAGCGACGCGAATCCGCCCATCGGTCTGCGCGATGCCCAGACCGCGCAGATGCCCCAGCGAAGGCCGGAATCCGGTGCACCAGATGACGACATCGACCGGCGTATGCGTCCCGTCTTCCCAGACGACACCGTCCCCGACGAATCGCGCGAATGGACGCACTGTGTGCAGCACCCCACGCGAGCGCGCCTCACACACCGACGGGACCATGACGATGTGTCCCAGCCCGCTGTCGGGATACGGGTCGGGCATGCCGTGCTGCGAGGCCTGCCAGCGTGCCGTTGCACGTTCGAACAGCACGCGCCCGTCGACGTCGTCCGGCAAGTAAGACGGCGGACTCAGCGTGACCCAGGTCGCCTCGCTCACCCGCGACACTTCGGCATAGATCTGCGCCCCTGAATTGCCACCACCGACGACCAGCACACGCCGCCCGTGCAGCCCCTGTGCGTCGGCGTATTGCGCCGAATGCATCTGAAGTCCGCCGAACGCCTCCTGCCCCGGATAGGACGGCACGTACGGCGAACGCCACGACCCCGTCGCGCTGACGACCGTGCGGGCCAGCCAGTCGCCGCGATCGGTACTCACGTGCAACCCGTCTGCCTGTGCAACAACGTTCGTCACGCTCACGGGACGCAACACCGGCACTTCATAACGCGCTTCGTACTCACGCAAATACGTCACCACCTCATCTCTCGACGGGTAATGCGTCTCGCCACCGCGCATGGGCCGCCCTGGCAGCGACGACCATTGCGCGGGCGAAAAAAGTTGCAACGACGCCCACGCGCGTTGCCATGCGCCGCCCGCAGCCGGCTGATCGTCGAGCACCTGATAGTTCACCTGCCATCGGCGCAGGAAGTACGCCGTCGCCAGCGCGGATTGTCCGCCACCGATCACAAGCGTATCGACGCGCCTTGCTGAGGGCGACGAGGGCGACGAGGACGGCGAGGGAGAAGATGACCAAGGCGGCGACGCCACCTCTTGCGGGCTCATGCCCCCTCCTCGTCACCCGCCTGTACACGCGGCCCCACCTGACGGAAATAGCGGCCCGGCGATTCACCGAAGGCACGGCGGAACATGGCGATGAAATTGCTGGGGGTCGAGTACCCGAGCGAGTCGGCAATCGTGCCGACCGGCTCGCCGTTTGCCAGCCGCTCCAGCGCACTCACCAGACGCGCCTGTTGCCGCCACTGCGTGAATCCCATCCCCGTCTCGGCCACAAACAAGCGCCGCGCCGTGCGCGACGACATCCCGGCATGCTGCGCCAGCGCCTCCAGCGAGGCCTGTCCGCCAAGATCGTCGAGCACGGCACGCGCCACGCGCACCACGCGTGCGTCGGTCGGCATCGGCAGCCCGAGCGGTTCGGCGGGCGCCCGCGCGATCTCGTCGACCAGCACCTGCGCCAGGCGCGTTTCCTCCTCCGTCAGCACCTCGCGTGTCGCCCACGACGCCGCCCGTTTGACAAGGGCCGCCAGCAACTCCGACACGCCCACGACACAGGGGGTGGACGGCAACGCCGTGGCGGCCGACGGCGCGACCAGCACGATCCACCCGCTCACCACACCGGATAACGACACACGGTGCGTCAGGCCGGGTGGAATCCATCCCGCACGGTAGGGCGGCAACACCCACGCGCCGAAAGGCGTATGCGCCTGAACGAGTCCCGAGTGAATGCAGAACAATTGGCCCCGGACATGCGAATGCCAGTCCAGCTCCCGCGTGCCGATCCTGAACAGACTTGGATCATGATCGCTCCCGCCGAAGGCCCATACCGGCGGGCCGTCGGGCCGGTCGTTCGGCTTGTAGCGGGCGAACGGCGAGTCGTCGAGCCGCAGCAGTCCCTCTTCGGGCCTCGCGCGAGATAGGTCGGAATAATGGCTGCCCATACGTTTGTCCGATTTGCATTGTTTAATGACCAAACGATGTTATCAGGTCACGGCGCAGCGCACAGACAATGAGCGAAGTGCCACTGCCGGCCGCCTCGGGACGGCCCATCGAAATCATGTCTGTCTTGCACGTCAACATCATCGGCGCGGGTCTGGGCGGCCTGTGCCTGGCGCAGGGCCTGCGCCGCGCGGGAATTTCGTTCGATGTCTACGAGCGGGACCCCGCGCCCGACGCCCGCTTCCAGGGCTATCGCCTGCGCATCGACGCCAACGGACTCGACGCCCTGACCGAATGCCTGCCCGACGGCGGCATCGACCGCGTTCGCGAGCGCGCGGCCGTCGCGCGGACCGGTGGGCGATTCGTCACTCCGCAACTCGAAGACGCCAAGGTCGTCTTGCCGCCCAGCTGGCACGACGCACATACCGATTCGGCCGTCACCGACCATCGCCAGCGCACGACGACCGGCGCCGCGCGCCCGACGCCGCATGCGCCCGACATCCCGGGCGACGTCAGCGTCCATCGCCAGACGCTTCGTGAAATTCTGCTCGACGGCATTCTCGATCGCGTGCATTTCGGCAAATCGTTCTCGCGCACGACCACGATTGCCGACGGCCGCCGCGTCGCCCATTTCGACGACGGCACGCACAGTTTGCCGGGACTCGTGATTGCGGCAGACGGCACTCAGTCCCGCGTTCGCGAATATGTGTTGCCGGGCATGGCCCCTCGCGAGACGGGCGACGTCTGCATCTACGGCCTCACGCCGCTGTCGACCGCCCTGCTCGTGCTGATGGACGCCCACGGCGAGGCCACCACGATGGAAGGCAGCACCGTCGTGTTTGCCGACGGGTTCGCCGTCATCGTCGAGGCGATGCTGTTTCGTCGCGCGCAGCGTGGCGATACCGTACCGCCGACGCCGTCGACAGTGCGCACGCCCGGCGAAATGCCGCTCACCCCGGTCTCCGATTACCTGTACTGGGCGTTCATCGGTCCGTCGCGAACGCTGCTCGGCCCTGCATACACCTGTGCGGAAATGCCGGACACTATGCCGCTCGCGCGCATCGAATCGATGGCCCAGTCGTGGCACCCGCATCTAGGCTCGCTGTTCTCGCACGCGGTGCCCGAAACGGTCCGCGTGTCGCCCGTGCGCAGCACCGCCAGCCCGCTGCCCTGGCAAATCGACGGTGTGGTCGGGCTGGGCGATGCGGTCCACGCGATGAGCCCCGCCGGGGGGCTTGGCGCAAACACGGCGTTGCGCGACGCCGCGCAACTGACCCGGCATCTGCGCACGGTCGCCGATGGCCATGTGCCGCTCTGGCAAGCCATCACCGCCTATGAGCGCGACATGTGCGAGCGCGCGAGAGAGGCCGTGCGTCTGGCTGACGCCGGCGCGGCACTGCTCAATGCACGGCGCGGCCCGTCCGCAGCGACGCAGCCATCCGCCGACCTGATGCATTTGTGAGACGACCGCGATACCGTGTTACTTTTACGGCAACGTTACTGCGCGTGAGGAGTGACTATGTACACCGTAATGGGTATCACGGGTCGCGTTGGCGGCGTGATCGGACACGATCTGCTCACGGCCGGGCTGCCACTGCGGGCCATCGTTCAGGACCCCGTCAAGTCGAGCCGATGGGCCACACTTGGCGGCGAGATTGCCGTTGCCGAGAACGGCGACGCCGATGCGCTGACCAACGCCTTTCGCGGCAGCGAGGTCGTCTTCGTCATGCTCCCGCCGAACGCCGACCCGGAACCCGACTTCTCCCACGCGCGGCACCTGATCGACGCCATCGTCAAAGCACTCGACGCCACGAACCCCGGGCGCGTCGTGTGCCTGTCGAGCATCGGCGCAGATTGCGAGACGCCCAGCCTGATTACCGCGCTGCGTCTGTTCGAAGAGGCGGTGCGTGACGTCCGCTCACCCGTGACCTTCCTGCGGCCTGCATGGTTGATGGAGAACTTCGCGTGGGACATCGCGCCCGCCCGGGAGCGTGGCGAGCTTCCCAGTTATCTCGCGCCGGTGGACCGCGCCGTTCCGATGGTGTCGACGAACGACGCCGGCCATTTCGCCGCGCGTGCGATGCAGGAAGATTTCGACGGCGAACGTATCTGGGAAATCGAAGGCCCGGAGCGTTACTCACCGGACGACATCGCCGCTGCGTTGGCACGCGCCCTCGTGCGAGACGTGCGCGCCGAGGCCGTACCGCGCGCGGGTTGGGACCCGCTGTTCCGGGCGCAAGGCATGCGCAACCCGCTGCCGCGCATCCAGATGCTCGACGGGTTCAACGACGGCACTTTCAAGTTTCGCGACAATGGTCAGCATGTCATGCGCGGAGACGTCACGCTGCTCGACGCGATTACCGCACTGGTTCGCGAAACGTAATGGCATGCGAATCGGCGTGGCAGCGTAGGACCGACGTGCTCCGCTCGGACGCCGCGCCATCGCGAACCTAACGTGAACCTAACGCGATGCGGTACAGACCGGCGTCTGTCCGAGTAACGCCGCCCAGCGCGAAGCCCATTCGCCATCATGAGCCAGCCCCGTCACAACGGATGTCGAAACACACGTCCCACCCACCGCCGTGGCAAAGCGCGCCGCCACTTCCGGGGGCACGACCGTGTCCTGAGCACTGCTGAAATGAATCTGCGCGATGTCGGCGACCTGCCGGGCAATTTCCATGGGATTGCGCGACGCGGGCATGCTCGATACGCGGTGCAGTCGATTGACGTATTCGACATCCAGATTGCCCGCGACCGTGCGCAATGACATCACGTCGCGCCGACGTGCCGCGATCAGCACAGCAATGGCCCCACCACCGGAGTAGCCGACCAACTCCAGCGGCTGTCGGGGGACGCGTGCGGCTAACCGACCGACAGCCGCATCCATCGCATCGATCACTTCAGGTGCGAATCGCTTGCCCGTCCAGTAAGTGACGCCACAACGCGGCTCTTCCTGCATCGGCGTGAACTGGCAAGGCCGCGCCAGATACGCGACGTTGGCGGACGCGTCCGCCGCCGCCAGCGCTAACCCGGTGGCCGCCACAGGCGTCGGGTCGAGCGACGGCTCCGAGCGGGACACCCACGCCAGGCCGTCGCCCTCGATGTAGATCCGTAACGGCTTGTCCGCACGTGTGATACGCGAAAACACAGTCAGGTGAAAATCGCCACCGGCGACAACCTCTCGCTTGAGTCCCGCCGCAGACGCCATCGCGTCGGCATGGGCGTTGCGATCGAGACTTGCGCAGCCGGCGCTCAGCAAGGCGATACCGCAGATGCCCGGCACCATAACCCGGCGCGCCCAGCGGGAGAGGCGCGCCGAGCGGTTACGCTTCGGGTTGTGCGCCATCATGTCTTTCGTGCCTCTCGTGCCTCTGGTGCCGCCACGCGGCAACAAACTGCTTCAGGGCCACGGCCATCCGGTCGATGACGGGCGACCATTGTGAGCGTGTCTGCTGACGGAACAATCGCATCCCCGGATACCAGGGCGAATCGTCGCGACCGAGCAACCAGCGCCAGTCGGGGACAAACGGCAGCAGCACCCAGACCGGCCGCCCCATCCCGCCGGCCAGATGCACCGGGGACGAATCGACCGAAATCAGCAAATCGGCGAGATGCAGAATCGCTGCGGTGTCCTCGAAGTCGCGGATCTCGTCGCTCAACGACACCATCTTCATACCTTCCGGCGGCGTTTGCGCCTGCGACGACGCCGGTCCCTTCTGGATCGAGAGGAACGTTGCGCCACTGGCCCCGAGCGGCGCCAACTGATCGAGCGATACGGACCGATTGCTGTCGTTCACATGCTCCGGGCGTCCGGCCCAGACTGTCGCGACCCACGGCCGGGGAACGTCAGTCAGGCGGGCACGCCAGTGGGCGATGCGCTCGGGATCCGCACTGAGATAACCGACATCGCCCGGCAAATCGGTGAGTTTGAGACCCATCGCCATCGGCAGGCTCATCAGTTCGCAATGCTGGTCGAAGGTGACCGGCAGCGTGCCGCGTCCGACGATGTCCGCCTCGCCCCACATCCGGCGGGCAATCGACAACGTTTCGGGATTCACTTCGAAGATCACTCGCGCCTGACTGCGCTCGCGTGCCCACCGCGCCATGCGCATGAACTGGAACGTATCGCCGTATCCCTGCTCGTCGTGGATAAGCAACGTCTGTCCCGGAATCGGCTGGCCGTTCCAACGCGGACGCTGGACTTTGCGCTCAATCGACTGCGTGTGTTCGAGGCTGTAGCGATAGCGGTACTCTTGCCAGCCTCGCTCGAAATCGCCCAGCAGAAGCAGCGATTCGGCCAGATCGAATCGGTTGGACAAGTCGCCGGGGACCTGACGCGCGAGCATCGCCAGCACGTCACGACCAGCCTCGGCTTTACCTTGCGCGCGCAAGGCCATCGCGAGCAGACGCCACATCGACATGGGCGCAGCGCCTGCCGCCACGACATCGCGCAGCAACGCCTCCGCGCCTTCGAAATCCTGCGCCGCGATGCGCTCTGAAGCCGCTTGATGAACGGATGCGCGATCGTGCGACGTACCCGCTTGCGACATCTGCGATACCTGCGAGATCTGCGACGCCTGCGCGTCGGGTGCCTCGCAGGCATCACGTCTCGCGATATCCGCTTCGACCGCCGCCAGCGCCGCCTGCACGTTGGTGCTTTGAGGCAGCAACCCGGCGGCGGCTCGCGCACTGACGAGCGCTTCGTCGAGGCGTCCGACCAGACGCAGCACGCCGGCGCGTGCCGTCAACGTCGATGGGTGCTGCGCGGCGAATGCCGACATCACCTCAACGACTTGCAACGCCGCCGCGACATTGCCGCGCGAGAGTTCGATATCGGCCAGATTCCGATAGGCGTCGACAAAATTGGGAGATATTTCAATGGCCCGGCACGCCAGTTCCGCTGCCTCGTCGAACCGTTTCTGCAAGCTCAACAGCGACGCCAGATTGCTATGCGTATCGGCACGCTGGGGATCACGTTCCAACGCGCGCCGATAATGCGCTTCGGACACGTCGAAATGCCCCAGCAGTCGCGCGGTATTCCCCAGGTTGTTCTGCGCATCCGCCGACCCCGGCTGAAGGTCCCCCACGCGCGTCAAACACGCCATGCTCTGTTCGAGCTGACCGGATTCCTGCAATGCGATGCCCAGGTTGTTCCATCCGGGCGCGAACGCGGGATCGATTTCGACGGCGCGACGCCCCGCCGCCACGGCGTCCGTCAGACGCCCCGCCTGGCGATACATCTCCGCGAGATCGGACCAGCATGCCGCATGCACACCGGGTGCCCGACAAGTGGCTTGCAGATGCTCGATCGCCATGTCGCGCTTGCCGTAGGCATGCGCCATCAGGCCCAACAGATAGTGCGCGTCGGGGTGTTCGGGAGCGGCATCCAGTACACGTCGGCACAGCGTTTCGGCCTGTGCCGCCTGTCCGGCTTGCCAATGCGAATTCGCCAGCGCAATCGCCTGCGCAAAAGTGAGCGTCCCGGCGGCATCGGGCGACGACGACGCACCGTTGGGCGACGCGGAGGAAGAAGCGGAGGACATCGGATGACGTTCGGGAAGTTCGGGAAGCCGTGGGCACTGCACGATACTTCCACGGCGGTCGCCGCCATGTCAATGACTGCGACCGCCAATGTGATGCCGCCATCATTCCATGCATTAGCTTCGCACGCCGATTCAACGTACATGTAGCTTACATTTTCCCTGGAATAAACTGATTCGTATAAAGCGACTCTATCGGCTGTGCGGCGCGCACTACCTTTTTATCGACGTACGAGTTGTGAACGTGGGATACGATTGCCAGATCGAACTCGCCCGGACGCAATCGACTGGGGAACACATACTTGGCGTAGTAAGTCAGCACCTTCGTCACGAAATCGAGCTTATCCGCATACGACGGTACAGCCGCCACATACGCTTTGGAGGCGGCCACCGGATCGGCTTCGATCTCCGTCATCGCCTTCATCGTCGCTCTGACGAACTTGGCAATCGTCTTCGGATCCGACGCGATCTTCTTGTCCGATGCGATGATCGCCTGTCCCATCCCCGGCGTCAGTTGATCCGTCGGCCGATAATGCACCTTGACACCCGCCGCCTCGACGCGAGCCCCCCACTCGGGCGTTCCGACAAGCCCGTCGGATCTGCCGTTGGCAACGTCCTGCCAGACACCGTTCGGCCCCCCGGCGTAAATCGTCACATCGCTCTTCGTCAACTTTCCCGCCGCGAGAATGCCGAGCGTGACGTAATACGACGTATCCTCATACGACATGACGGACAGCGTCTTGCCCTTGAGATCGCTGGCCTGCGCGATATTGCGGTCGGCGCGCGTGATGAACTGATGGAGCGGGTGACCGCCAAGCAAGGCAACCGCCTTGACGTTCACGCCGTTGTTGCGCAACAGGATGGGCGTGTCCCCGAGCGCATCGCCCAAGTCGCCATTGCCTGCTGCCAGTTGTTTGCCAACCGCCGCACCGCCGTGCACCGCAATCCAGCGGATCTTCAACCCCTCCTGCGCGTAATATCCCTTGCTCTGCGCAAGCATGAACGGCGCAAAGGCCAGCTCGCCCGGCGGTGCGGCCAGCAAGAATGTCACCTCTTTCTCCGGCGCACCGGCCTGCGCCTGAGCCGAACACACCGTCCCCGCAACGATCCCCGCCGCCAATATGTTGCGCAGTGCCCGAAAGCCCCAGGCCGTCCAAACGTTCCGTTTCAGGTTCACTTTGTCCTCACGTTATTGAAGTCTTGTTTCGGATGCACCACATCAGTCACATCGTTCGCAGCTCTGTCGGCGCGCACCGTGCATGCCGCGCGCGTCTGCTTCGCCGCTACTACGCCTGTGCGAGGCGCCGACTACGCCTCGGGTTCACCGGCCCCGTGGACCGTAAAGAACTTCGCTCCGCGCATCTTCTGGCCGACGGCTTGCTCATACGCTTCGCGAACCTCGTCGGGCTGCCCTGCCTGTCCGAAGAAGTCATGCAGGTAAGGGCCGAGTAGCGGATGCGCGGCGAGCGCCTCACGCGTCAAGCCTGTGAGCATTTCCTCTCGGCAGGCCGAGGGCAGGAACACACGTTCGTTCCTGGCAGGATCGGTAATCAGTCCCTTCGGGACGGCGCCACCGGCGACGGCTTCGAGTTCTTCGAAGAACTTCCGGCGCATCATCACGATGCCGCGATCGCTCGCCCCCAGTGTCTCTTTCGAGCGGTCCGTAATGCGGCCTTGTCCGACCCACGCGGCAAAGTCCTGATTCGCGACGTGCGACGTAATCCAGTCACCGTTCTCGTCGTATAACGGGCCGTACCACGTCGGGATACGGGACTGGACATACGGCTCCTGCTCCTTCGGTACACGGTTGAAGACCCAGAACACCGACAGCGTGTTTTCGTCGTCAATGGGCACGCGCCACTCGAAGTGGTGTCCGAGATAGAACGCGTTCGGCCACAACGTGACACGTCCGACCGTCCACATCACGTTCTCCTCGGTCTCCGCCGCGCGCAAACGCTTGTAGACGAAGCCATGCTCGAACTCTTCGTACGCCGCTTTCAAATGCGTGGGCACATAGGCGGCCCCGGCGTCTTGCTGACGCGCCGTCCAGTTGTTATGCGTCCACTCGAAATGCACCGGGTCGATGGAGTTCTCCTGGCACTGGAACCAGTTGCAGGGAATCTCGGCCATGACCACCTGAGCAAAACCGTGCTCGTAGCTGAACGGCTCCCAATCGGGCAACTGCGGGGCGGGGAGCGGCCCCATGTAGGCCCACAACAGTCCGGCCTTCGCGCGCACTTCGTAAGCGGTGATTCGCGTCTTCTGACGCAGACGGGCCTGCGGATCGACGATTTCTTCAAAGGGTTGATGCGTGCACGCGCCGTCACGTCCGAACTCCCAGCCGTGGTACGCGCAGCGCAAGCCGCATTGCTCCACGATGCCGAAGGCCAGATCGGCGTTGCGGTGCGGGCAGCGTCGCTGCACCAGTCCGTAGTGGCCGGACAAGTCCTTGTAGAGGACCAGGTCTTCGCCGAACAGGCGAATCGGGCGCACGGCCTTGTCGTCGAATTCCGAGACACCGGCGACCGGATGCCAGTAACGGCGCAGATAGTCGCCCATCGCGGTACCGGGGCCGACTTCGGTGAGAAGTTTGTTCTTTTCTGGACTAAGCATGATCGAGTCGCAAGTGGCGGGAGATGCAACGATTTTTGATCGCAAGACGCGCGCAAGGAACTACCGCAAAATCCAATTGAGTTGCCGTTCGTCTCAACCGTACGAATTCCTGTCGATTCAGTACCGACACGCATGGCCGCCCCACAAAAACAAACGAGACGTCATGGATCAACTGAGCGAAGTTCTGGCAGATTTGCACGCCACCGCCGTCGTGACCGGCCATTTCACATTGCATGCACCCTGGGCGTTCGATAAGGAACCTGTGCAGGGCATCCCCTTCCGGATCTGCAGGGGAGCGTCGTGCTGGCTGCACGTCGACGGAGAAAGCCCGGTGCTGGTTCGCGAGGGCGACGTCGTGTTGCTGCCGCATGGCAGCGCGCATCGCATGTCGAGTACGCCGGACGTCCCCGCCGTGCCGTTCAACGATCTGCTTGCCGAGCGTGGCATCACGCCACGCTCCGATACGCCGCTGGCAATGATCGTGGGTGCCGAAGGTCCCGCCTGCGAGTTGCACACGGCCATCGTCGGATTCGCCTCCGCGCACCGGCATCCGATCTTCGCCATCCTTCCGCCCGTCATTCATATCCGGCACGACGACCCGGCCGTCGCCCCATGGTTGAAAGCGACGCTACAGAACTTCATCGAAGAGTCGATGGCGTGCAAACCGGGCTGGATGATCGCGGCGGCACGCCTGTCCGACGTGCTGTGCGTGCAGATGGTGCGCGCGCATGTCTTGCAGAATGAACGCGTGGGTGCCCACTGGCTCAAGGGGCTGCTGGACAAGCAGGTCGGCCGCGCGGTGCTGGCCATTCACCGTGAGCCGTCGCTGCACTGGGATGTGCGCAAGCTGGCCGAACTGGCCGGGATGTCGCGCTCACGCTTCGTTGCGCGCTTTACTGCCCTTGTCGGCACGGCCCCTATGGCGCACCTGACCGGCGTGCGTATGCACCTCGCAGCCGAGGCGCTCGCCACGCGCACGCTGCGCGTGGCCGAGGTTGCCGACAAGGTCGGCTACGTCTCCGAGAAAGCCTTCTCACGCGCGTTCAAGCGCTGGGCGGGCGATACTCCGCGCGCGTTCGGTCAACGCACACGAGACCTGCTCGATAACCAGATTCATTGACGTCCAGCCGACACTCAGCGCGCCGACCGGCCTTACGCTACACTCGGCGAATTGCCCCGACAGCCATTCACGGGCCGCATGTGCACCACTCAAAGGACAGGAAATTTTCATGAGCACGAATATTGAAACCATCGCCGTCAATCGCAACGACGGCGCCGCCGCCTCGCTGGGCGATTACGCAGGCAAGGTGCGTCTCGTTGTGAACGTCGCATCGAAGTGCGGTCTGACGCCGCAATATGAAGGACTGGAGCGTCTGTACGAAGACAAGCGCGCCGCAGGTCTGGAAGTACTGGCGTTCCCCGCCAATAACTTCAAGGGACAGGAACCGGGCACCGATGCCGAGATCCTCGACTTCTGCACCACGCAATACAACGTCACGTTCCCGCTGTTCGCGAAGATCTCGGTGCTGGGCGACGACCGCCACCCGCTGTACAGCGCACTGGTCGACGCCAAACCGGAAGCCACCGGCGAAGGTCCGTTCCGCGAGCGTCTGAAGGGCTTCGGTGTCGAGCGCGACAACCCCGCCGACGTGCTGTGGAACTTCGAGAAGTTCCTGATCGGCCGCAACGGTCAGGTCGTGGCCCGCTTCTCGCCGGACGTCAAGGCCGACGACCCGCGTCTGGTCGCCGCCATCGACGCCGAACTCGCGAAGTAACGCCGCATCGCCTGAAAACGCAAAAGGGGGCGATGCGTTGCGCATGCCCCCTCGTGCCGCGTCGTTTCCCCCCGGATTCGACGCGCTGCTACAACGCTGTGCCAGTACTCAGCGCTTGGCCGTATCGGTCATGAACTTGCCGGTCGGCGCTTCACCGCCTTTCTTCTGACGGCGTGTATTGCCGTCCAGCCCGCCGTCCACGGCCCACTCCGCGAACACCGTCGGTCCCGGCTCGAAGTCGCGCGGCTGCCATTCCGGTGTGAGGATGTCCTCGTCGGCGTAATACTCGATAAGCGCACCGCACGGATTCTTGAAGTACCAGAAATACGCCGATGAAATCGGGTGACGGCCCGGCCCCAACTGCGTTTCCCAACCGCACCGGTCGATATGCATGCCTCCGCCGAATACCTCGTGGATGTCACGCACCGTGAACGCCACGTGATTCAGGCCGCACTTGCCGTTAGGCAGCGCCAGCAGGAACAGGTCGTGGTGGCCACCGTGCGGCGCGCAACGCATGAACGCGCCGCGATCCGGATACCGGTCCGACAGCTCGAAACCGAGCTTGTCCTCGTAGAACTTCTGCGTGGCGGCGAGCGCATTCGTGAAGAAGACCACGTGGCCGACCTCGATCGGCTGCGCACGTTCGTACACCGGACTCGGCGTATTCACGCGCTGCGCGGGGAGTCCCCACGGATTCGTCGGCGCGCCCTGCACGTCCAGCGCACGCTTGGCGCTCACTTCGACGCGCACGGCCAGACCGTTCGGGTCGATGCAACCCGCTGCACCGTCCTCGAAGAAATAGCCCGGCTGATCGGCGAGACGCTCGGCGATAGCCGCCACTTCGTCTGCGCGGGTCACCCCCCACGTCACTTCGCGCAGCGTCGGCCCGTCTTCCATGGCGGGCGGCAGCGACGGATCGTCGTGACGCACGGCGAGCACGCGGCCACCGTTGAGCGTTTCGAAGCGCACGCCATTGGCATCGGCGGCGATCTCCGTCAGGCCCCAGTCGGCCAGAAACCGGCGGCAGGTGTCGAGGTCGGTGACCCCGTAAGTGATTTGTTCGATGCCCAGAATCGTCATGGCAGTCTCGGGAAAATCGGAAGTCTCGAATAAATGAAGAGGCGCTCAGAGATCGAGCGTCAGACGCTCGCCCTTGCAACCGGACACGCAGATCATCATGACCTTGTTCCCGGCGCGCTCCGACGCGCTCAGCACGGAGTCGCGGTGATCGGGGCAACCTTCGAGCACGCGCGTCTCGCATGCCCCGCAAACGCCTTCCATGCAGCTGTGCTCTGCGTCGATACCTGCGGCGAGCAAGGTATCGAGCAAGGTCGCGCCCGCAGGCACGGCAATCTCCTTGCCCGACTTCGCCAGCGTGACGACGTAGCCCTCCGACGTCGCGGGCGGCGGCGCGTCCGGCGCGGCCGCGAAGCGCTCGGTGTGAACGTTCGCAATGCCCGCATCGGCACACGCGACTTCGAAGGCGTCGAGCATCACACCCGGGCCGCAGCAATAAGCGTGCGTACCCGCGGGCTGATTGGCCAGAAATGCTGCGAGCGACGCGGGCTTGCCGTCGTGCTGATCGTCGAAGTGATAGGTGACGTCGCCACCCAGCCCATTCAGTTCTTCGACGAACGCCGCTTGCGGTGCGGTGCGCGCGCAGTACATCAGCTTGACGCTGCGACCCAGCGAACGCAGACGACGATACATGCAGAGAATCGGCGTCACGCCGATGCCGCCTGCGACCAGCACCGAATGCGCTGCGGTCTCGTCCAGTGCGAAGTGATTGCGCGGGGCCGAGATGTCGAGCGTCATGCCGACACGGAAGTTCTCGTGTATGAAACGCGAGCCGCCACGACTCTTGGGGTCGGCCAGAATGCCCAGCACGTAGCGGTTTTCGTCGTCCGGCGTATTGACCAGCGAGTAGCTGCGCACCAGTCCGCTCGGCAGGTGCAGATCGATGTGCGCGCCGGGCGTGAACGCCGGGAACGGTGTGCTGCTGCCCGCCGCAGGCACGAGTTCGATGCTCATGATGCCCGCCGCCTCATAACGAAGCGTGCGCACCATTGCCGACAGGGTTGACTTGCTCATAACGCCGCTCTCTGATGTTGCTGATTGACTTGACGTCCGCCCGGCTTAACTTGCGATGGCCGCGACAGACAAATCGATGTCGAGACGTGCAAACGCCTCGATCTCCACACGCAGTTCCGGAAAGACCAGACCGCTGACCGCCACGAGCGTCGAACACGGATAAGCGCCGCCGTTTGCCGCGACGTCCGCGAAAAACTCGCGGCGTGCGCGGCCGACATCATCCTTGTCGGCGATATCGGTCACGTACACGACAAGCTTGTAGACGTTGGCAAGACGGCCACCGCCAGCCTCGACCAGCGCGCGGATTTTGCCGAGCACCACCATCGTCTGCTCGTAAGTCGTCAGCGGCTTCTCGGCGTCGCGCGTAGCGGGATGCGCAGTCATCCCCGACATCAGGATTTCGTTACCGAATCGGATGCCATTGCTCCATGTGGCCGTCGCGAGATCGGGCACGGCTTGCGCACGAATGCGTTCGGCTTTGATGGCGGAAGGGTTTTGCATGGTCGCGTCCATTAGGTTGCCGACGGCTTACGCCTTGCCCGGTTGCATGCGCTCGAGTTCCGCCTTCGCCAGATTCTTCAGATGGCGGCGCAGGCGCACGATGCCCATATCGTGCTGATACAGATGTTCGTTCTGGTTGGCGTCCGGCTCCATGTCTTCGAGCATCACGCGGTCCTGCTCCAGCACGTTCCAGTGACGCGCTTCCAGACGATTGCGATACAGGAAACGCCACGTATCGCGCTGCCATCCGTCGAGCTTGCGGCAGCGCCAGTGGAATACGGCGGCCAGCGTCGGCGAGATCGGCGTATAGCTGCCCACGATCACGAAGTTGCCGCCGGGGCCGCCCGTCTTCGGGTACGGAATTTCCAGACGCATCCAGTGCGTGCCCGTGTCGGCCCATTCGGTCCAGTCGAAGTTCACATCGCGCTGGCCTTCCTTCTCGAACACGAAGCCACGGTCGGTGTCGCGAATGCGGAACGCCGCCGTGTTGTCGCCCTCGGCCATCGAGTGCGACTGCTTGTGCAGATACGTGCCGTGCATCGGATCCATGACGTTATCGAGCACATAGCGGTAATCGCCCTTCCATTCCGTGTAGCAGAGGAACGACGAAAATGCGCCATCGGCGTCGAGTTCTTCCGGCAGCACGAGCGGCGGCGGCGTCTCGATGTTTTCGGTCGCGTTGTACAACCAGATCGCGTCGTTTCGCTCAACGATGTGATACGCCTGCGTCGGACGCGAGCCTTCGAGCTTGCAGCCCGGGCTGCCCGGCACACGCATGACCGTGCCGTCGCAGCGCACCTGCACGCCGTGATAGCCGCAGGCAATGCGGTCGCCCATCACGATGCCCTTGGAGAGCGGCGCGCCACGATGCGGACAATGATCGTCGAGGGCATGCACCTTGTTGTCCTGATCGCGCCAGAACACGAGCTTCTTGCCCAGACGTCGCAGCGAGACCGGCTCGCGGCCGACCATGTGCGACGGACAAATCGGGTACCAGAGGTTCTTCAGGCCGCGCTCAAGCACGGCGTCGGCGGTGAGGATGGGTTGTTGCGTAGTCATGGGGGACCTCCATCGCGAGCGCCGCCCGAGCGGCCATCGCGCTATATGATGTTTTACTCTTCGGCCAGTCGTGCGATCTGCGCTTTGTAGACGTCTTCCGTCCACACATCGCCTTCCTGCGGGCCGGGGCCGGTGCGATTCAGGTAGGCCACGAGGCCCGCCAGATCGTGCGTGCCCGATGCGTAGGCGCGCTCGATGGCGTCGCCCAAGAGGCTTTCGTATTGCGTCGGCTCATGACGACGCGCTTGATGCGGTTCCAGATAACGGTCCATCACTTCCCTCCATTGCGCACCCGCTCGCGAATACGCGCGTGCACGGGTACAAAGTCGTACGTCGGATAGCATTCGGTGCGAAACACGCCCCAGGCCGAGCGCTCCAGTTCCACGTTCACAACCGGCAGCAAATGCGGTGGCAGCGCCAGCGTGACGATCTGGCCGGAGCCCATCGCCACTGTCCACGACACCACCCTGACCCCGGCGGGCGGGAATCGCTCCCACCATTCGGCGGCCTTCAAGCGCTCCTGAAAATCGTCGAGATTGTTCGACTGATCGTGACGCAGGAACACCGTCAGCATCATGGTCTCGGATTGGGCGGCGCCCGGTGCGGTTTCGCTCATTGCTCTGTCGCCCTCTCGCTTACTGCACGAACTGGTTGGTGAACAGGTCTTCCGGCTTGGACTTCTCACGAATGACCTTCTCTTGTGCGTAGAAGTCCTGCAACTTCGTCACACGCGCCGGATCGAACGCGCCCAGACGTTGCTGGCCCGGATACACATTGCGGGCGTAGTACGTGAGGATCTTCTCGATCTCGGCTTCCTTGCCCTTGTATGCCGGCACGGCGGCGCAGTATTCCTTCGCAGCGCCCGCCGGGTCGCGCATGATTTCTGCGACCGACTTGACCGTCGCGCGCACGAACTTGCGGATCATCTCCGGCTTCTCGGCGATGGTCTTGTCCGAGGCCAGGATCGCCTGTGCCATGCCAGGGAAGTACTTGTCGGTCGACGTCATCGTGATCTTCACGCCAGCGTCTTCGATGTTCTGCGCCCACTCGGGCGTGCCGACCATCACTTCCGCCTTGCCCGTCGCCACCTGTTGCCAGACGCCCGCCGGGCCTGCGCCCTGAATGCGTGCGTCGTTGCGCGTGAGGCCGGCCGAGGCGAGCAGACCGAGCGTCGCGTAGAAGCCGGTGTCCTGATAGGCCAGTACGGTGATCGTCTTGCCCTTCAGATCGGCGGGCGACTTGATGTTGGCGTCATCACGCACGACCAGCTGGTGCAGCGTGCGTCCGCCGAGCAGCGCCACGCCCTTGATGGGAACGCCGTTCGGACGCAGCACGATCGGCGTGTCGCCCAGACCGCCGCCCAGATCGCCGTTACCGGAGGCGAGCTGCTTGCCCACGTCGGCGCCGCCCTGAACGGTCAGCCAGCGCACCGACAGACCTTCTGCCGCGTAGTAGCCCTTCTTCTCGGCCAGCATCAGCGGCGCGAAGGCCGGCAGATTCGCCGGGGCCGGGAGCAGATAGGTGATCTGCTGCGTTGCAGGCTGCTGCGCCATCACCGGTGCGGCCACGCCGCTGAGTCCCGCCACGGCACACAGACCCGCCGTCAGAAAGGCGCGACGCGCCAACGATGCACGGAAAATCGACAACATATCTTTGCCTCGCTCAAGTTTCGGATATCCGCGATGCCCCGTGCATCGCGGCTTGCCACTGTCATTGCCCACTTCTGCCGCCAACGTCAGACCCGGCCCGCCCAGGCGAGCGGGTTTTCGTTCAGGCCCCAGTAGAGGCTCTTCTGATTCGTGTACTCCAGCAGTCCCAGACGGCCCTTCTCGCGCCCCATGCCGCTCTCTTTCCAGCCACCGAACGGCGTCGAGATGGAGAACTGCTTGTAGGTATTGATCCAGACGGTGCCCGTCTCCAGCGCTCGGCCCACGCGCCAGGCACGCTTGAAGTCGCGCGTCCAGATACCGGCCGCCAGCCCGTAGACGCTGTCGTTGGCCTCGGCCAGCAGATCGGCTTCGTTCTCGAACGGCAGCACCGCCAGCACCGGCCCGAAGATCTCTTCCTGCACCATGCGCGCCTGATTGGTCAGGCCCGCGATGATCGTCGGCTGATAGAAGTAGCCGTTCTCGCGGCCGTCGCCCGCCGGACGCTCGCCGCCGCACAACAGTCGACCGCCCTCTTCCAGCCCGATAGCGACATAGCGCTCGATGGAGTCCCGATGCGACGACGTCACGAGCGGCCCCATCTGCGTGTCCTCGCGCAGCGGATCGCCCACGCGCAATTGCTTCGCACCGGCGACCAGACGCTCGACGAACGTGTCGAAGATCGCCTTGTGGACGAACAGGCGCGAGCCTGCGATGCACGACTCGCCCGACGAGCTGAAGATGCCATAGAGCACACCGGCCACGGCGTGATCGATGTCCGCGTCTTCGAACACGATGGTCGGCGACTTGCCTCCGAGTTCGAGCGACACCGGCATCAGCTTCTCTGCGGCGAGACGCGCGATGCCGCGACCGACTTCCGTGCCGCCGGTGAACGCCACCTTCCTGACCTTCGGATGACGCACGAGAATGTCGCCGATGACCGAGCCCTTGCCCGGCAGCACCGACAGCACGCCGCGCGGCACACCGGCGGCTTCGCAGATGCGGCCGAGTTCGAGCGATGCGAGCGGCGTGACTTCCGCCGGTTTGAGCACTACGGCATTGCCTGCGGCGAGCGCCGGGGCGAGCTTCTGGGCGTCAGAGGCAATCGGCGAATTCCACGGCGTGATGGCCGCCACCACCCCCAACGGCTCGTGCACGCTCATGGTCAGATAGTCGCCACGCGACGGCGTGAGCGTCTCTTCCAGCGTCTCCAGGCACGAGGCAAAGTAGCGGAACGTGCCCGCAGCACTCGCGACAAGCGCACGCGTCTCGCTGATCGGCTTGCCGTTGTCGCGTCGTTGCAGATGCGCGAGTGCTTCGGCGCGTTGCGTGATGCCATCGGCTACACGATGGAGCACGGCCGCACGCTGATGCGGCTTCAGGCCCGCCCAGTCCGCGCGACGCCATGCGGCGTCTGCGGCTTCGACCGCTTCGACGGCATCGTCCGCACCCGCAGCGGCGATCTCCGCGTTCACGCTTTCGTCCGCCGGATACAGGCTTTGATAGCGCTTACCGGTGCCGGCACGCCATTCGCCGCCGACCAGAATGTCGCTCGAAAACCCTTGCAGCAAATCTTGATGGCTCATGAGTCTGTTCCTGCTAGATCACACAGTTCGCGACGCGATTGCGCAGCGCGCGAATGGCCGAGTACGCGGTAAGCGCCGACGTCTTGGGGTTGTCCGGCAACGGCTTGCCGCACATTTCCAGCGACATTTCGCCGAACGCACCGCGCGCCACGATGTGATGCACGTTGCGGGTGCTGGTCGGGTCGGCGATCAGACGCACACGCGTCGCATCGAGCCCCAACCCGGCAATGGCCACAGTCGCCGCGACATTGGCGTTCTTCGGGTACAGACGCGCCGCATCCCGGGCGCTGCCCTCGAAGATCACGGTCGCCGTGGTGAGCGTGGCGAGATCGCAGACCTGCTCGGCGGGCGTGCCCTGCCAGCCCGTCGGCGGCTTGCGGCCCGTGTACAGCACCTCGTCCAGTCCGCCTTCACGGGCGGCGGCGATGGCGTCGATACCGCCAATCGCGCCTGAGAGCAACGTGACGGTCGACGCCCCCTCCTTCGCGGCCTGTTCGAGCGCGGCCAGCAGGTCGGTATCCGAGAGCGCGCCAATCGAGGCCACCGCACAGTCCACGCCCGACTTGAGCAGCGGTACGACGTGGCCCGACAGGGCGCTGTGTCCGGCGCATTCCAGAACGAAGTCCGGACGGCTCGAGAGCGCCTGCGCCGACGACACCACTTCGGTGCCCGCACGCACGCTGCCGCGTACGCGCTCGGCGGCGTCTTCGGGCACGATCACATGGCCCACGCGCAGATACGGGTCGCTCGCGCACGCTTCGTACACTTTCGAGCCGATCGCGCCGAAACCGATGAGCGCCACGTCAACCGGACGATGATTCAATTCATGCATTCGCAGGCTCCCGGACCGGCGGACCGGCGAAATGCGACGCAAAGTTGCCGACCGACAGCATGTCGACTTCGAGCAGCACCGGACCGTCGTAAGCGACGGCGCGGGCCACGGCCCCTTCCGCCTGATCGATGGACGTAATGCGCTCGTGCTTGAGTTGCAGGCTCGCGCAGAACGCGGCGAAGTCCGGCTGATGCAGTTGCACGTAGTGACGACGGCCGCCGTACTGCGCATCCTGAATATTGCGGATCACGCCGTAGCACTGATCGTTCATCAGCAGAATCACGACAGGGGCCTTTTCCTGAACGGCGGTCGCGAGTTCGCCCACGTTCACCATCAGGCCGCCGTCGCCGCACAGCGCGACCGTCTTCTTCGCATTGCCCGCGAGCGCGGCGCCAATGCCCATCTGCATGCCCTGACCGATGCCGCCACCGAGCGCGTGCACACCGGCCCGCGGCGAGAAGATCTTCAGCAGACGGTTGCCCCACGTGCTGTTCGAGATCGTGACGTCGCGCACCCAGTTGAAGTCGCGACCGAGCGCGCCTTGCAGCGCTGCCACGAGTTGACGATATGGGCCGAGGCCTTCGGCGACCTGCTTCACGGCGGCGTCGCGCGCGGCAGCGAGGTCGGCATGGAACGCCGGGTCGACCGACAGACGGCCTTGCAGACGGTCAGCCAGCGCATTGAGCACGCTGGCGGCGTCGCCCTGAATGAACAGGTCGTTGCGATAGCCACGGTTGTCGGCCAGTCCGTCGGCATCGATGCGATACAGCGGACGCGGCAGCGCCAGCTTGTACTTGAGCGTTTCGTTGCCACGCAGACGCGAACCGACGACGAGCACCGCGTCACACGTCTTGTAGAACTTCTCGACCGTCGGGTGAATGTTGAATGCGCCCAGCGTCGCGGCGTGGTCTTCCGGCACGATGCCGCGACCCTGCACGCTCGTCACCACGCCGAAGCCCATATCGACCAGACGCTTCACGGCAGCTTCCGCACCGCGCGCGCCGCCGCCCAGCCACAGCAGCGGACGATGCACCGATGCGAGCTTATCGGCCAGCGCAGCGACGCGCGCGTCGTCGTGCGTCGGCACGGGGATGTGCGGGGCGGACAGGTCGGTCGGCCATTCGATTTCAGCCGCCTGAATGTCGATGGGGATCTCGACGCTCACCGGTCCGGTCGGCGCGCTCAGCGCAGCGCGCACCGCTTCGCGCACCGTCGCGAGCGCCGTATCGACGCAGCGCACGCGATAGGCGGCCTTCGAGATCGAGTTGAGCATGCTCAACTGATCCGGGGCTTCGTGGATGTACGCGAGATCGCGGTCGAGGAATTCGGTTTCGATCTGGCCGGTGATATGCAACACCGGCGTGCCAGCCGTGAGGGCTTCGACCATCGCACCGGCCGCGTTACCGGCGGCCGTGCCCGTGCTGGTGAACGCCACACCCAGTCCGCCGGACACACGCGACAGGCCATCGGCCATGTTCAGCGCACCAGCTTCGCCGCGTGCGCCGACGTAACGGATCTTTTCGCGACGCGCGATGGCGTCGAGGATGGGCATGTTGTGAATCGAGATCACGCCAAATGCGGTCTGCACGCCGCACTGTTCGAGAAACGCCGCGATGACTTCGCCGACGGTGGTTTTGTTAGACATGTCTTGCCAAGCCTCCGGAAACATCGATGTGGCTGCCCGTCGTATAGGACGACTGCGGGCTAGCCAGGAAAAAGATCGCTGCGGCCGCCTCTTCAGGCTTGCCCAGACGTTGCAACTGGATTTGCTTCTTGCGCGCGAGTTCGCCGGTCCACTCCGGCCACGTCTTGCTATCGCCCGCTTCCTGCGCGGCGGCGTAGCGCCGACGCCACTGTCCCGACTCGACCAGTCCGATCAGAATCGAATTGACGCGTACGCCGTCGGGCGCGAATTCGCCCGCCATCGACCGCACGAGGTTCTGCACGCCCGCACGCGCCGACGACGTCGCGACCATGTGCGGCTCCGGTTGCAGCGCGAGCAGCGAGTTCACGCAGACGATGGCGGCGTCGCCCGTCTCGCGTGCAGCGTCGCGCAGCATCGGCAGGCAGGCGCGCGTGGTACGAATCACGCTGAAGTACTTCAGTTCGAGTTCTTCGCGCCAGGCGTCGTCGGTCGTGTCGGCAAACGTCGACACACGGCCCTGGCCCGCGTTGTTCACGAGCATGTCGAGACGACCGAATTCGCCGCGAATGCGCTCAGTGAGTGCCGCGACGTCGCCCTCGTCGAGGACGTTGCACTGCGCAGCGATAAGGCGGGCCTGCGGACGACGCTCACGCAGATGCGCTTCGGCTTGCGCCAGCCGCTCCGGGTTGCGCCCGCAAATGGCGACGGCGGCCCCGGCATCGAGCAGGCGCTCGGCGCTCGCCAGCCCGATGCCGGACGTGCCGCCCGTGACCAGCGCTGCGCGCGAGGAAAGGTCGATCTTGATCATTTGAGTCCCAGTGACTTCATGTAGGGGGTGGACTTGCCGTCGGTGCCGGGGCGGTAGTTCAGACGGTGCGAGAGCGCATCGGCCGCTTCGCGCACCTGACCGATCAGGCCCGCGTCGAGCATCGATGCGTCGATATTGGCGCGCGGAATCGTCACCGTAATGGCGGCGCAGATGCGGCCCACGTCGTTGCGCACCGGTGCGCTCACCACGCTGATGCCGCGCTCGAACGACGAGGCCGACACCGCATAGCCGCGCTCGGCGTCTTCGCGCACGCGCTCGAACAGTTCGGTGAGCGATTCGGGCGTCTGCGGCGTGAATTTCTCCAGCGTCTTCTCGGGATACAGCGCGCGCAGTTCGGTGAGCGTCAGATCGCCCATCAACACGTGACCGTGCACCGTGGCGTGCGCAGGCAGACGCGTGCCGACGTTGACCTTGATCGAATTGAAGACGCCCGCCACGCTTTGCGCCTTCGCCACGAACACGATGTCCCGGCCGTCGCGAATCACGATGTGCGACGTCAGTTGGGTGGCGTCGCGCAAGCGCTCGATGATCGGAATGCCGAGGTCGGTCAGTTCCAGCGAACTGAGGTATTCGAAACCCAGACGCAGCACGGCCACGCCCAGACGGAAGTTCTTTTCGCTTCCTGCGCGCTCAAGAAAGCCCATCGCTTCGAGCGTCTGCAACAGACGGAAGACCGTCGTGCGCGGAATGCCCAGCCGTTGCGACAGTCCCGGTGCACTGAACACCGGTTCGCGCGGCGAGAACTGCGTGAGGATGCGCAACCCGCGCTCAAGTCCCGGCACGAGATAGCGGGACTCGGCAGCGCCCTCGACCACGGTGTCGCCGTTGAGCGAAGCGTTTTGATCGTCCTGCATGGTGTCGTCTTCGATGAGCGCTTCGCGCTTCGGTGCGTTCCGTGCGGTCGGTGCCATTTCAGCGCTCCCCTGCCGCGACACGTTCGAGCCACGCGGCGAGCGCAGCATTCAGAACGTCCGGCGTTTCGATGTACGACGCGTGACCCGCGCCGTCGATGATTTGCAGCGGCGCGCCCGCGACGTTCGCAATGACCTCGCACGCGGCAGGCGACGTGATGCCGTCCTGCGCACCTACGGCCACCGCAACGGGACCGGCCTTGGCGCTCACGTACTGTGCGAGTTCGCCAGCGACGTCGCCATTCGAGAGCAGGTGCGTCGCCTGCCGGTAGCCGACGGGCAGCACCCGCGACATGTTCCATTTCACCCACGCACGCGGCAGATCGGCGGCGTCGGGGGCGACGAGGTTGTCGCTACGCTCACGCGCCATGCCTGCGGGGCCGAGCTTGTCGAGCATCGCCAGACGGCTGTCGCGCTTGGACAGGCGCACCTCGGCATCCGCGCGGCCGTAGCCGTTGGCGGGCGAGCAGAGAAAGAGGCCGCGCACGCGGTGCGGGGCGCGGCTTGCAAACTTCGTCGCCACGATCGCGCCCAGCGAATGGCCCACCAGCGCCACACGATCCAGACCCAGGGCGTCGAGCCACGCTTCGAGGGCGTCGGCATAGGCCTCGGGATGCGGTTCGGCGACGGCGACATTAGACGTCGCGCCATAGCCAGGTGCATCCCAGGCATACAGCGTTGCATCGAGCCCCGTGGCCTCGAACTGCGCCAGCCAGGACGCCGCGCCCGAGCCAATGCCGTGCAGCATCACGACCGGCACGCCCGCGTCGCGCTCTGCGCCCGCGCAGCGATAGCCGACGGTGCCCGCACGGGTGGCGACGGTGCTGTACGCAAACGCGTCCAGCCGTGCGCGCAAGGACGCAACGACATCGTCTTCTGGCGCTTCGTGTTGATGGGCTTCGGCTTGCATGGCGGCTTTCGTCTAACGTTTGCGAATTTGATGCAGACTTCCGACTGCGTGAATTTCTGCCGATGCCGTGCGCGCATTCGACACACGGACACCGGGCTTTTCCTTGCGGACTTACTTCATTTCGCGCTTGATCTTCGCAAGCGGCGAATCGGGCGGATACGTCGGCGTGACCGGCTTTTGCGAGCCGAGCATCACGCACATCAGCGCGTCTTCGTCGCCAATGTTGATTTCCGTGCGGTACACACCCGGCGGCACCGAAATCAGATCGCGCTCGCCGAGAATGGCTTCCCACGTTTCACCGTCACGCTCGCAGATCACCTTCATCTTTCCGCGCATGACGAAGAAGATTTCCTCGACATCCATGTGGATATGGCTCGGGCCGATGTTGCCGGCCGGAATCACCATCGTGGAGAACGTGAAGTGACCGGCGGGCACGGTGTTGACGTCCTTGGCCACACCGGTGCCGCCCGTGCCGACGTAGCGCATCTGCGCGCGACGGTACTTCGGGTCGTAGTCGGCCTGGAACTTGAGGGCATCCCAGTCGTATTTGCGCGTCGAGAAACGGGCGACGCGGGTCTCCAGCCAGTCACCGAATGCCTGACCTTCGGTCTGCGTCCAGCTCTCGACGGCCTGCGGCGTCGCGGTGTTTTTAGCGTCGGCTTGCGCCATGATCTAACTCCTGAAAGGCGTTGCGAATGAGAGTGGCTCGTCAGGGCATGACGAAGCCGCCGTTGACCGGCAGAACCTGTCCGGTCACGAATCGGGAAGCGTCTGAGAGCAGGAATAGCACCGGGCCGACGACGTCGTCCGGCACTTGCGCGCGTGGCAACGCACGTCCCTCCAGATAGTGACGATGACGCGCCGCCGGGACATACGCCGTGGCTTCGACTTCGACGAGCCCCGGCGCGATGGCGTTGACGGTGATGCCGTCCGGGCCGAGTTCGCGTGCGAGCGAACGCGTCATCGACATGACCGCGCCCTTGCTGGCGGTGTAGGCAAGCAGGCGCGGCGCGCCCCACAGCGCCGTGTCGGACGCGACATTCACGACGCGGCCCTGCCCCGAGGCACGCAGGAACGGCAGTGCGGCCATCGTCATGAGCCACGTGCCGCGCACATTGACGTTCATCACGGCGTCCCACGTCTCGATGCTCAGCTCGGTGGCCATCTTGCCGCCCGAATTGGTGATCGCACCGTTGTTGACGAGCCCGTCGATACCGCCCATTTGCTGGCCCGCCGCTTGCGCAGCCGCGTCCACCGATGCGGGGTCCGACAGGTCGACGCGCACGAACGACACTGCGTATCCGGCGTCTTGCAATTCGGCGGCCAGCGCTTCACCGGCTTGGGCGGCGATGTCGGCAATCGTCACTTGTGCGCCACGCGCTACAGCTGCACGGACGAAGCCTTCGCCGAGGCCGCGCGCACCGCCGGTGATCAGCAGTTTCTTGCCATCGAGCGGCGGCAGTGCGTCGATGTCGAGCGGCATCACCGGGGGGGTCGACAGTTCGTTCACGATTCGAGTCCTTGTGAAGTCCGGCGCTCAGGCGATGTTCATGGCCGCACGAGGCACGTAATGCAGTGCGCGACGCTCCAGCCAAACCACCGCCGCGTAGGCTGCGATACCGATGACGGTCAGCCCGGCAATCGCGACGAACACCATCGCGGTATTGCCCTGCCCTTCGCCGTACACCAGCAGATAACCGAGGCCACGGTCACCGCCGACCAGTTCGCCAACGGTCACGCCGATCACGGCCAGCGTCGACGCGATGCGCAGGCCTGCGAACAACGCCTGCATGGCCGACGGGAATTCCACGAAGCAGAAGATCTGCCAGCGGCGGCCGCACAGCGCGCGCACCAGATTGACCATGTCGGGATCGACCGAGCGCACTGCGCCCAGCACGTTGATCATCACGGGGAAGAAGACGATCAGCACCGCGACCAGAATCTTCGGATAGATCGTGTAGCCCATCCACATCACGAACAGCGGCGCGAAGGCGACCTTCGGCGCGATCTGCAACGCGAGGATGTACGGCGAGAGCATGGCTTCGGTCGACGGCGACAAGCCGAGGATCACGCCGATCAGCACGCCCAATGCCGAGCCGATCACGAAACCGGCGATCACTTCGAGCGCCGTCACGCCGATGTGCAGCCACAGGTTTTCCACCTGGAACATGCGCACGCCTTCGACCAGGGTCGACGACAGCTTGGGCAACACGAATTCGGGCACGCCGAACGCCGTCGGGCCCCATTGCCACACGGCCGCGAAGAGCAGCAGCAGCACGAAGCTACCGGCAGTCAGTTGCGTTTTGGAAAGGGATTTCATAGCGGAGATTCCAGTGTCTTGTGCGAGGGGCGAACCATTTCTCATCGATGCGGATCGATGCGGATCGATGCGGCTCAACCGAGGTGGTCGTCGCGACCGACCTTGAGCAGTTCCATCAGATGCGCGACGTACTCGTTCATGCCCGCTTGCTTGCGGCGCTCGATGGGGTTGTCGCGGTGCGGCAGATCGACGGTGATCTCTTCGATGATCGTGCCGGGACGCTCGCTCATCACGAACACACGGTCCGACAGCGCAATGGCTTCCGCGAGATCGTGGGTGATCATTAGCGCCGTCTTGCCTTCGCTGGCGAGCATCTGCGCGAGGTCTTGCTGGAGCACCATCTTGGTTTGCGCATCGAGCGCCGAGAACGGTTCGTCCATGAGCAACACGTCCGGCTCGACCGCCAGCGTGCGGGCAGTGCCGCGCGTTGACGCATGCCGCCCGAGAGCTGGTGCGGGTAGTGGTTCTCGAAGCCCTTGAGGTGGCAGCGCGCGAGCAGCGCCTTCGCGACTTCGGCGCGCTCGGCCTTGCTGCGGCCACGAATCTGCATGCCGAGTTCGACGTTCTTCTGAATCGAGCGCCACGGCATGAGCAGATCCTTTTGCAGCATGAACGCGACTTGCTGCGACGGGCCGCGCACCGGCTTGCCTGCCAGCGTCACCTGCCCTTCGCTGGGGGCGTACAGACCGGCGCCCATGTTGAGCAGCGTGCTCTTGCCGCAGCCGCTCGGGCCGATCAGCGAGACGAACTCACCGGCCTTGATACCGATGGAGACATCGGAGACAGCGGTCATCTCGCCCTTGCCCTGGCGATTTTTGAAACGACGCGTGACGCCGCGATATTCGATAGCGAACGGCAACGGTGCCGCTGCTGGCTGCGCGTGGCGCGCGTCGGCATACGCCTCGGCTACGTTTGCGTCCTTCAATTGAATCGACCTGAGCATGGGAAACCACCGTGTTTCTGGATGTTCAACTTGCCTCGGGCAGCCTGCGGCGACTGTTCGCGTGCACGGCTTGCCAGCCCGTCTTTCTCTTTCGCGTCACGTTTCATATACGAAACGTTGATTTACTTATGGATCAATTATAGGGAGTGATGGCCGCAGTCAAAATTGTTTTTTGACTAGGGGAAACCCGAATTCATGGGCTTTCCGGGGGAGGCGCGCGATGTTTTGGGCAAAAAAAGCGCCGACGGGCAAAAGCCGGCCGGCGCATCAAGAGAGACCACTGGGTGAAAAAGGTAAAAGCGCGCGAGAGCGTCAGAACGAGTGGTGCACGCTCGACATGATCACGAGCTGGTTCGACGTCGACGACGGGCTGATCGTATTGATCGCCGTCACCGCGCCGTTGCCACTTGCGTGCTGGTACGCACCGCTCACGTAGACCTGCGTGCGCTTGGAGAACGCGTAGACGTCACCAAGGCTGACCTGTGTCCAGCGCTTGCCGGACATATTGGTCGTGGCCGCGCCGAACGTGATCGTGTTCGGCACGCTCGTCGCGAAGTTCACACCGGCGTCGAACGATTGATAGGTGTCGTTGTAGCCGGGGGACTGAAGCTTCACGCGCGTATAGAGCGCGTGCAGCAGCCACGGCCCGAAGCCATAGGACACGCCCGCACCCATGTTCTCGACGTTCGATGCCGCATAGGTCGCCACCGGCTGGCCCTGGAACGTGGCCCCGCCGAGCGCCGCAACGTTCGGCGTGCGGTTGTTCTCGTTCGAGTAGACGGCCGAGGCCTTGAAGCCGCCGTTCGTGTAGTTCGCGGCCACGCTCCACTTGCGACCGTTCGCGAAGTTCGTGTTGTTGCCGAACGAGAGCATCGCACCGGCCTTGAAGCCCATGTAATCCGGCGTGACGTAGCGCACCGAGTTATCGACCTGCACGACGGACGTGTTGGCGAGTTCGTCGAGGTTGCCCGGGTGGAACATGTACCAGTTCATGCCCAGATAGGCCGTGCTGAACGGGCCCAGCCAGTCGAAGTTGAACGTGGTCATGTGGCCGATGGTGAGCGTGCCCATCTTGTCCGACTGCAAACCGACCCACGACTGGCGGTTGAACATCGATCCCGCCTTGATCGTGTTGCCCGTGAGGGTCGAGAAGCCGTTTTCCAGCAGGAAGATGGCGCGATTGCCGCCGCCCAGATCTTCCACGCCACGCAGACCCCAGCGGTCCGGCTGCGAGCCGCCCTGCTGTGCAATCCAGTTAGCACTGCCGCCCTGGTTGTTCACGAACGCCACCCCGGCATCCATGCTGCCGTACAGCGTGACGTTGCTCTGTGCGTGTGCTGCGACCGGCACGCCGAGCGCCAGCAGCGTTGCCGCCGCGACCGTCGTCATGCCCAGGATCCGCCCCATCGGAAACCGCTTCATCTTTGAACTCCTGTCGTTCGATGATTCAAGAACGATGGATACGTCCGCCAAAAGCGCAGCCAGGCACGGCCAGCCCGCAACCGATACGCCCGTTTTGCGACGTTCCACCTGTAAAACGTTGGATTACTTATGAAACCAACTGAGCGAAGCTTAGGCCAGGAGACTCTTGTCGCTCGCAGCGGAGATGCACGAATTGATGACAGCAAATTGGCGTGATAACGCGCGTGTGTTGAGTAGGAAATGTCCGTTGGCACAGGCAACTGCTTTGACACCAAACGTCCCGTCGGCGTTGCCGGAAGTCCCGTTCCGATGGCGCTCGACATCAATGCCCTGACTCGGGATTTACCCGAGGAAGACTTGCGGCCGACCGAATCAAACAATAATATTTGAACATCATGTTCATATTTGAACGTTTTATTTTTTCCGATTCATCGATACGCTCGTTAAAGGATGTGCCCCATGCAACCCCCCCTCATCGGCATCAACGGTGCCGGCATCGGCGGTCTGGCCGCCGCCATCGGATTGCTCCGTGCAGGTTTTCGTGTGCGCGTATATGAGCAGGCGTCGCAGTTCGCGCGCGTCGGTGCGGACATCAACCTGACGCCGAATGCGGTGCGTGCACTGGACGGACTGGGCGTTGGTGACGAACTTCGCAAGACGGCCGCGCAGCCGAGCCATCGCATCAGCCGCATGTGGGACTCGGGTGAAACGACGTCGAGTCTGGAGATGGCGCAGACCGCGCAGACGAAGTACGGTGCGCCCCAGCTCACGATGCATCGCGCCGATCTGTTGCAGGCGCTGGAGCAAGCCGTCCCTGCACACGCCATTGCGCTGGGCAAGAAGCTCGTGTCGTTCGAAGCGCCCGATGCGGGACAGACCGGCAGCATTCGCCTGACGTTCGCCGACGGCACGCATGACGACGTCGACGTGCTCATCGGTGCCGACGGCATCCACTCGGTCGTGCGCCGCGGCCTGTTCGGCCAGGAGTCGCCGGAGTTCACCGGCGTGGTGGCGTACCGTGCCGTCGTCCCCGCAGAGAAGTTGAGCGGCGTGCCGAATCTCGGTGCGTTCACCAAGTGGTGGGGACCGAACCCGTCGAGCCAGATCGTGACGTTCCCGCTTAACCTCGGACGCGACATCTTCGTGTTCGCCACCACACCGCAGGACAGCTGGACGCTCGAATCGTGGACCGCGCCGGGCGACGTGCACGAACTGCGCGCCATGTATGCCGACTATCACAGCGAAGCGCGCGCCCTGCTCGACGCATGCGACAGCGTGCTCAAGTCGGCGCTCTACGTGCGCGATCCGCTGCCGCAATGGTCGCGCGATCGCGTGTCGCTGCTGGGCGATGCGAGCCATCCGATGATGCCGTTCATGGCGCAGGGCGCAGGCATGGCCATCGAAGACGCTGTGGTACTGTCTCGCCACCTCGCGGATGCCGGTACGAACGCCGACGCGGCGACGCTGGCGAATGCACTGGCACGATACGAAGCCGCGCGTCGCGAGCGCACCGCGCGCGTGCAGATCGGTTCGCGCGGTAATCAGTGGCTCAAGGAAGGCGGCAACGCCGACTGGGTCTACGAATACGACGCCTGGCAAGTGCCGCTCGCCGCCTGAGTCCGTCAGGACTTCCGAGCATCGCTGTCCGATTTTGACGAAGGGATTCGAACGTATGACGAAAGCAACGTCCGCCAACGCGCCAGCCGCAGGCACCTCTGAGACGGAGGCACAAGACCCTGCGCAAACGGGTCTCGTGACGCCGGTCATGCGCGCGCTCAAGCTGCTGCGCTACGTGGCGGACGGCGGCTCGACGGCGAACCTCAGCGACGTCGGACGTCGCATCGGCGTGAACCGAGTGACGGTCATGCGTCTGGTGGAAACGCTGCAATACGAGGGTGTGCTGGAGCCGCTGCCGCACGGCGGACATCGGCTCGGTCTCGGGTTTCTGACGCTCGCGGCCAGCGCCCTCGCAGGTGAAGACCATCTCGCCACGGCACGACGCGTACTCACGCGCGTGACGAGCGAGACCGGGTTGTCGAGCTATCTTACGGTGCTCGACGGCGCGCAGGTGCGCTACCTCTTGTGCGAAACACCTGCCCTGCCGCTGGTGAGCAACATCCGCGCAGGCAGTCGCGTCACGGCGCATCTGACGGCGCCGGGCCGGTCGTTACTGGCCCATCTGAGCACCGAGCGCCGTCGGGCCTTGCTCGGACCTGAGCCGTTGGCGGCCGCGACTGCGCAAAGCGCGCGGACCTACGCGGCGTTAGATGCACAGTTGTCCCGCGACCGCGAGGCGGGTTGCGCATGGAGTCAGGACGGCTTCGAAGCGGGTATCGACGCCTGCGCCGCCGCTGTGCTCGACGCTCACGGTCGGCCGTTGGCAGCGCTGAGCGTGGCCGGTCCGCGGGCGCTCGTCGGCACCGATTCCATCACACGCGAGCGCACGGCTCGCGTCGTGAAGTCGGGCGCTGCCGATCTCGCCGTATTACTGGCAGACGCACCCGCTTTCCTCGCGGCGGCGGAACGGGCCTGATACGTCGTCTTTGACGTCATCCGTTTGAACAGGCGGCATGCAGGGTAATGCCGTCTGTCGCACAGCCTCACAAGTCAGCGGAAATTGTGCGCTCGCCAGCGTTTCCACAACGCGCGGCGTAACACGCCGTAACACGGTTTTTGCCTTACTTTCCCCACTCAAAGCCCCGGAACACCCGTCTCGATTGCTAGGATTTTCTGTCACGGGCACAGCATGCCGCATCGATTCCGCGCATGTCGGCGCCCGCTTTGCGGCGAATCCAATGACGAAGATCTCTCTGAAATGGCAGCACGTGGCGGTAGCCGGCGTGCTTTGCGGTGCCTCGGCGTTTGCGCAGGCACAGGAAGCCACCGTGTTCGCGGGCGGCATGAATGCGCGTAACGACGATAACGCGCACACCTATGCGTGGGGCTTCGATTATCGTCAGGCGCTGAGCGAGCATTTCGCGACCAGCTTCACGTGGCTGAACGAAGGCCACGTGCCGGATCATCATCGCGACGGCTTCGCGATGCAGGTCTGGGCGCACCAGCCGCTCTTCGACCGGCGATTCGATATCGCGGTCGGCGTCGGCCCCTACCACTATTACGACACCGTTCAGGGCAGTCGCGCACGCCGCTACGAAGACGATCACGGCTGGGGGGCGATGTTCTCCGTCGCCGCGACGTGGTACTTCGAAAGCCGCTGGTACGTGCAGGCGCGTGCCAACTACGTGCAATCGCCGTCGAGTGTGAATTCCGTCACGTATTTGCTCGGCGTCGGCTATCAGTTGGAGAAGCCGTCGTCACCCGGCCCGCTGGCGGGCGGTTCCACGCCGGGATTGCCGACGGGCGATGTGCTGTCTGTGCTGGCGGGGGTGTCTGTGGTGAACAGCCTCGATTCGCAGAATGCGGCAGCGGAGGCGGTCGAATACCGCCACGGCTTCGGGCCGTGGTTCGACGGCACGGTGTCGCTCATCAACGAAGGACACAGCGATATCGGCAACCGTCAGGGCGCGGCGGCGCAGGTGTGGATCAAGGACGACTTCTTCGACGACCGCTTCAGCCTCGGTCTGGGCTTCGGACCTTATGTCACATGGAATAAGTACAGAGAGAACCGTGCGGCGGACGGTGCGCAGAACGTCGTCGCCGGGTTGCTGACGATGAGCGCCGCCTACCGGTTCGCCGATCACTGGGTCGGACGTCTCTCGTGGAACCGGGTCATCACGGGCTACGACCGCGACAGCGATATCTTCCTCGCGGGCGTCGGGTACAAGTTCTGACGCCTTGCGACATCCTGTCGCACTCCTTTTAATTAACATCTTCATTAGAGTCTTCGCTCGACATCCCAGATGCATATCGGGTGTCTTGAAACCCTTATCCGACGAGGGTTTCGAGGCGATTCATTCTTCGCAATTCATTGTTGCGCCGCATGCGGTTACTCCTGCGACGTGGTCGTCCTACCTTAGAGGCGTAGGCGGTGCCGGACTCGAAAGCGAGCTGGCCGACCACCCGAAAAAAAAGCAATGACAGGAGAACAATCATGACCCGCACTCTTTCTCATCTGATGATCGCCGCAACCCTCGCTGTGGCCGCTGCCCCGGCAGCGTTTGCAGGCACCGGCGGCAACGGTTATCCGAACGAAAACTTCTTCTGGCAATCGAGCGTGTACAGCGAACAACTCGCTGTGCCGCGCGCTGAGGTGAAGCAAGCACTGATCGACGCACAAGGTTCTCTGACACAGACCGATAGCCAGTACCCGGTACTCAAGACCTACGGCACCCCGGTAGGTGCTCACGTGCAAGGCTCGACCGCTCTGATGAACTCGACTTATCGAGGGAATTGATCGGTCGTTGCGATCACACTGAGCTAGGCGTCGGAAGCCTCTCGATTGAATCCGCGAAGATGCCCGGCGATTAGCTCGGTTGAAAAAGAAACACCCCGCGCAATTTGGCGGGGTGTTTCTTTTTGGCGACAGAAATCAGGGGATTGTCGGCCGAGCGGTCAGACGGCGATGGCCGAAAGCTTGCGCTCCCCCAATGGCGTGACGCGTAGCGCCCGCGCCTCGCGCGTCGGTTCGAGCCATTTGGCCGCGAGACAAGTGGTGAGCAGCGCAGCCCCCAAAGCGCCGCCGAGATGCGGCTTGCGCTCGCTCCAGTCCGGGCAGGTGCAAGCGAAGCGACGACGTCGCGCATGCGCCTGAGTGAGATCGACGCCGAGCGCGGACAGTCCCTCGGTGCCTGCATCGGTGAGTGCCACGTCGCTGCCATCGATACGAATCCATCGACGGTCGTGCATCCGCGCGAACAGGGCGACGGCGATCTCGCCGGCGAGATGGTCGTAACAGGTGCGCGCGTGACGAAGGGGGATGGGTGTTCCACGGCTAACCGGCACCGGACGCGGCCGAAGCTCCCGCGTAGCGAGGACAGCACTGGCAAGCGCCTCGATGGCCGCCGCCGTTTCCGGCGTCGCGATCCGAAAATACCGATGCCGTCCCCGCGCCTCCTGCGCAAGAACACCACCGTCGACGAGGCGGGCGAGATGGCCGCTGGCGCTGGAAGGCGATAACCCGGCCACCAATGCCAATTCGCCCGCAGGACGGGCAGAGCCATCCATCAACGCCCAAAGCATGGTCATGCGGCCGGCGTCGGCAAGGAGGGCGGCGAGGGAACTGACGCCCGGTGCGGCATCGCGTGCGGTGTCCATGTCCGGACTCCATTGAAGAATATGTCCGCAGTATAGGTCCGACGGTGCGTTCAACAGTTCAGGACAGGATGAAACGTGGCAGACGCCTCATGGCGCATCCTTGACACCGTCGAGACACGTTTCAGAGGCGCTTCGCCATGTCATTTGCCCCCCTTGCATCGCCCACGCAGCCGCACAACCGCTCTCCCGCGAATGCGACGGAAGCCGTCACCCACCCCGATCCTTATCCGTACTACACGTCGCTGGCCACGCGGCGCCCCTTTGGCTTCGACGCATCGCTCGGCCTGTGGGTCGCTGCCGGACCGGAAGCGTTGACGGAGGTATTGGGGCATCCTGCTTGCGGGGTACGTCCGGCGGGAGCAGTGGTGCCTGCCGCGTTGGCGGACGGCCCTGCGGGTGAGTGGTTCGGGGCGCTCGTTCGCATGAACGACGGGCCCGCTCATTCGGCGATGAAGCCCTGGCTCAACGCGCAGCTTGCGACGCTGCACGCCGACCGGGACACGCTCGTTCGTCTGCACGACGCCAGTCAGGCCGCCTGCGCCGACGCCTACCTCGCGCGCGGAGATGCGCCCGCCGCCCGCCTCGACGACTTCGTCTTTCGTCAGCCCATTTACGGTCTCGCAGCATTGCTGGGCGTGCCCGCCTCGCAATGGACCGAAGTCCATGAAGATGTCCGGGCATTGGTCGCGGCGATGGCGGAAGCCGGTAAGCCGTCGCCGCGCGCCGACGTGCTGGCGCATGGACACCGAGCCGCTGCGGCGCTGCGTCTGCGCGCCGCTCGCTGGCTCGACAACGACGCCGCCTCGGACACCTGGCTGCAAGAGGTCGCCCGGCGCGCAGCAGGCAACGACAGTATCGACTTCGCCGCCCTTACGGCGAACGTCGTCGGCCTCTTCACGCAAACCCACGACGCTTGCGCCGGTCTCGTCGCTAACAGCGTCCGACGGCTTGCACGAGGTACGAACGGCATCTCCGCGTCGGCGGATCCGACAGACCTCGGCGTCGCCATCAAGACCGTCAGCGACGTCATCCGTTTCGATCCGCCGGTACAGAACACACGACGCTTTCTGCACGCGCCCGCTGTCATCTGCGAACAGGCCCTAGCACCGGGCGACGCCATTCTTGCCGTGCTGGCGTCTGCGCCGCCGAGCGCAACGCCGGATGGCATGGCATGGACCTTCGGAACCGGCGCGCACGCCTGCCCGGGACGCTCCCCCGCCAGCACGATTGCCGCCGTCGGTGTTCACGCGATACGCCAAACTGGCGAAGACCTTTCGTCGCTGGCGAGCGGCGCCACGTATCACCCGCTTGGCAATATCCGCATCGCTCGGTTTTCCGCGTAGGCGTGACGTTTTTTGAGACGACTGACGGCGGCCCTTCGATTGTGTTTTATCTGACGAAATATAAGTTTCATACAATAAAACACATGACGCTGACATAATCGCCTTTGCCCGCAAGGCTTTGCGCGACGTTCCGCCGTCCGCCCGGGATTTCAGGCAGCATGACACTTTCCGCTTCGCCCCCCTCGTCCATCACCCTCTGCGGTTGCGGCAACCCCGCGCGACGGACGGCGGACAGGCGACCGATGCTCCTGCTGCTCTCATGTCCAATACACTTTCCGACGGCATGCCCATGCCTGCACGGCTCTGGGCCGTCGCGACCGTCATGCTCGCTATCGCGTTGTCTGTGCTCGACAGCGCCATCGCCAACGTCGCACTGCCGACCATCGCACGCGATCTGAACGCCAGCCCCGCCACCTCGATCTGGATCGTCAACGCGTATCAGCTCGCCATCACCATTTCGTTGCTGCCGCTCGCCGCACTCGGCGAAATCGTGAGCTACCGGCGCGTCTACACGGTCGGTCTCGCCCTCTTCACCGTCGCCTCGCTCGCCTGCGCGCTGTCCGACTCGCTCGTCACCCTGACGCTCGCACGCGTGGCGCAGGGCTTCGGGGCGGCCGGGATCATGAGCGTAAACACGGC
Organism: Pandoraea oxalativorans; assembly: GCF_000972785.3. Classification (NCBI taxonomy): domain Bacteria; kingdom Pseudomonadati; phylum Pseudomonadota; class Betaproteobacteria; order Burkholderiales; family Burkholderiaceae; genus Pandoraea; species Pandoraea oxalativorans. Next base: position 1,245,903 of record NZ_CP011253.3, on the reverse strand, counting down.
GCTCGTGAAGACGATCTACCCGTCGCGCTGGCTCGGACGCGGTGTCGCCCTCAACTCGCTGATCGTGGCTGTCTCCTCCGCCGCCGGGCCGACGATTGCCGCAGGCGTGCTGTCCATCGCGCACTGGCCGTGGCTCTTTGCGATCAACGTGCCGCTGGGTATCGTTGCGTTTGCCATCGCCGTGCGCTCGCTGCCGGACAGCACACGCTCGTCGCATCCATTCGACTGGACGGGCGCGCTGTTGAGCGCGCTGACGTTCGGGCTACTGATCTCCGGCATCGATTCGTTCGGCCACGGTCAGGCGCGCTGGCTCGTCGCCGTCGAGATCGCGGCGGCCGTCGTCATCGGGACGGTCTTCGTACGCCGCCAACGCAATCAGCCTGTACCGTTGCTGCCCGTCGATCTGTTGCGCATTCCGATTTTCGGGTTGTCGATCTGCACATCGATGGCGTCGTTCTGCGCGCAGATGCTCGCGTTCGTCTCGCTGCCGTTCTTCCTTCAGGACACGCTCGGCTTCGATCACGTGCAAACCGGCCTGCTGATGACGGCGTGGCCGCTCACCATCGTGGTCGTCGCCCCGATGGCGGGACGCTTGCTGGAGCACTACAAGCCGGGTCTGCTCGGTGCAATCGGGCTGGCGGCGTTCGCGCTGGGTCTGCTCGCGCTCGGCTTGCTGCCCGATCAGCCGGGCACGTTCCACATCGTCTGGCGCATGGCGCTGTGCGGTTTCGGCTTCGGGCTGTTCCAGTCGCCCAATAATTACGCGATGCTGATGTCCGCGCCGAGCCATCGCAGCGGCGGCGCGAGCGGCATGCTGGGCACCGCGCGGCTGACCGGACAGACGACCGGCGCGGCGCTCGTGGCACTCGTATTCAGCGTTGCGCCGCAAGGCTACGGCACGCGGGCGTCGCTATACGTGGCGGCCGCGTTCGCGGCGGTGGCGGCGGTCGTGAGCAGTCTTCGCACGTTGCCGTCAGCACAACCGGCGGTCAAATGAGATCACTGCGAACCCCACTTCCCGGGCCGTGCAGGCGAGTTCATCCGGTCGACCGTCCGGCCGTGCTACACTGCCGACCTTTTACGGCTCGCCCGCGCGGGCCGCAAACGCCATGAGTTTCTGCGCCATCGATTTCGGCACTTCGAATTCTGCCGTCGCCGTGAAAGGCGGCAGCGCCATGCGTCTGGTCGAACTTGAGGCCGGCTACGGCACGCTGCCCACCGCCGTGTTCTTCAACGCCGACGAAGGCGGCCGCGCCTCGTTCGGGCGTCAGGCCGTCGCCGATTACGTCGATGGCTACGACGGGCGCCTCATGCGCTCGCTCAAAAGCCTGCTCGGCTCCTCCCTCATCGAAAGCACCACCGACCTCGGTAACGGCTCGGCGATGCGCTACATCGACATCATCGCAACGTTCCTGCGTCATCTGCGCACCCATGCGGTGAAGGCGGACGGCGGCGATCTGCGTCAGGTCGTGATGGGGCGTCCGGTGTTCTTCGTCGACGACGATCCGAAAGCCGACGCCGCCGCCCAGCGCTCGCTCGAACAAAGCGCGCGCGACGTCGGCTTCCAGAACGTGCATTTCCAGTTCGAACCGATCGCCGCCGCATTCGATTACGAATCGCGCCTGACGGAAGAACAGCAAGTGCTGGTCGTGGACATCGGCGGCGGTACGTCCGACTTCTCGCTCGTACGTGTCGGCCCGGATCGCGCCCGTCATCTGGATCGCAAGGACGACGTGCTCGCGCACCACGGCGTGCACATTGCCGGTACGGACTTCGACCGCCGCATCGAGCTGGCGACTATCCTGCGCGAACTCGGTTACAAGGCCCTCGGCCCGGACGGCAAGGAAGTCCCCAATCGGATTTACTTCGATCTGGCCACGTGGCACCTGATCAACACCGTCTACACACCCAAGCGCGTAGGCGAACTGGCGCTCACGGCGCATCTGTATGCCGACGCGGCGCATCACCGTCGTCTCATGCGCACGGTCGAGCAACGCCTCGGGCACGCGCTGGTCGGTCTTGCGGAAGAGGCCAAGATCGACGTGTCCGCTGGCGGCGGAACGCGCATCGATCTGTCGGTCATCGAGCGCGATCTGGGCGTGGCCTTCTCGGAGGCCGGTCTGGTGGAAGCCGTGAGTGACGAAATCGCCAGCATCACGGCGGGTGCCGTGCATACGGCGTCGCTCGCCGGGCTGCGCGCCGAGGATGTCGACGCGCTGTACTTCACCGGCGGCTCGACGGGCCTGCGTTGTCTGTCCGGAGCGATGTGCGCCGCCTTCCCGAAAGCGACGCCGGTCTTCGGCGACCGCCTCGCCAGCGTGGCGCTGGGTCTGGGCATTCACGCAAAGCGCGTGTTTTCCTGATCGCTCGTCTCACTCGCCCCGCAATGAAAAAGCGCGCGACCGAAAGGTCAGCGCGCTTTTTTATGGTTCATCGCGCAATAGCGTGGAGGGATTTGACAAGTTTTCGTACTCTTGATGGCAGGAATTTGCCATCAGGAGTGCGTGGAGATGCTGGATCGCAAGCTGCTGGAGTCGCTGGGAGGCTGGCAGGGCTATGCCGTCGAACGCGTGGAGTGGCCCGAGGGCACAGGGCGCACGCTGTCGATCTATTTGAAGCCAACCGCCAAGGTGATGCTGTGCGAGCAGTGCGGCGCACGATGTCGCCAGGTCCATGAGACCACGGTGCGCCGGGTGCGAGATCTGCCGTTATTTGAGTACCGGGTTGTTCTTCATGTTCCACGCCGGCGCTTGTTGTGTGAGCAATGCGGTGGCCCGCGCCTGGAGCGGCTTACTTGGCTGGGTCGCTACCAGCGGGTGACGGATCGGCTTGCGGCGGCCTGCAGCCAATTGCTGCAATCGAGCAACGTGCAGGCGGTGGCGAGGTTCTTCGAGCTGGGTTGGCATACCGTCAAGACGCTGGACAAGGCCCGGCTCCGAGCGTCAGTGCGCGAACCGGATTGGTCCAGGATCGAGTATTTAGCGATGGACGAGTTCGCCCTGCATAAAGGGCATCGGTACGCGACGGTAGTCGTCGATCCGATCAGCAGGCAGGTGCTGTGGATCGGCCCAGGACGCTCACGCGAGACGGCTCGGGCGTTCTTCGAGCAATTGCCGCGTGGGGTCGCCCAACGCATCAAGGCCGTAGCCATCGACATGACTACGGCCTACGAGTTAGAAATCCAGGCCCACTGCCCACGGGCGGAGATCGTCTATGACTTGTTCCATGTCGTGGCCAAGTACGGACGAGAGGTCATTGATCGGGTGCGCGTGGATCAGGCCAACCAACTGCGCCAGGACCGTCCCGCGCGCCGGGTCATCAAATCGAGCCGCTGGCTGTTATTGCGCAACCGCGACAAGCTAGACCGGCAGCAGGCCGTCCGGCTCGACGAATTGCTGCAAGCCAACCAGCCGCTGCTGACGGTCTATGTCCTGAGGGACGAACTCAAGCGGCTCTGGTTCTACCGAAGACCTGCCTGGGCAAAACAAGCCTGGCACCACTGGTGCGAGCAGGCCGAGCAAAGCGGAATAGCCCCCTTGAACACCTTCGCTCAGCGTCTGAAAGGCTATCTGCATGGCATCCTGGCCAGATGCCGACATCGTCTAAACACCAGCATCGTTGAGGGCATTAACAACACTATCAAGGTCATTAAGCGGCGCGCCTACGGCTACCGAGACCAGGAATACTTCTTCCTCAAAATCCGCGCCGCCTTCCCCGGTAATGCTCAATGAACCTTTTTTATGCCGTCAGGTGGAGCTGAAAACCGCATTGATCAAGCTGCGCGTAGAGCAACCGCGTCAGCGCGGCAATTTGGTATGTCTCGCGGGGAAGTCGATCCCAGCTTGGGCCAACGCCCTTGCTTCCTTGCTGCCCGGCAACACTCGCAAATCGCCGGTGAAAACCCATTGAAGCGGCTTATACCCGCCAACGGCCGTCATTCTTGTCATCTCTTTCAGCCTGCGGAAAGGCGGCTCGGCCAGCTTAGCTTGCAACCACTTCGCCTTGCGCACCATGCTGGCAACTTCGCCAGTACTGGAAGCGGGGTGCGGCTCAAGCCAGAAAACATACTCTTGACCGCCTGTAGCGATCCCTAAACCATAGTCCCATCTCGGCGAGTTTGGCTCAGCTTCGCGAAAGTGACCATCGAGGTCCACGCTCCCTGTGTGTTTGCACTGAGGATGCAAACTCACCAGGTCCCGATATTTGCCTTCCAGCGCATTCTTCCCTGGATGATGCGTCACGTCAGCATCATTCGCCGCTTTGGAAAAGGCGGTTGCTTCGGATACCTTTTCAGCAGCTTTCTTTGTCTTGGCCATCGAATCAGTCGGCGTCGCGTGTCATTGATTCTCGCGCTTCTTGCGAGTCTGTTTGGTGGGTGCAGCGTGAACCGCATTTGTAACCGCCGCATTTGCCTTCGACGCAAAACCCACCACACCGCCCCACTCCGACTCCTCGATGGCATCCGCCATCGGGTCCAGATTCGAAATATCGCGCGCAGACGAATTCCGGTCGAAGTAGTAGACCTTGAAGTCCTTTTCCAGAGTACTGGTCGCAAGTTCCTTCGTGTACGGAACAGACCTCAAGTCAAACAGCTTTCGAACGCTTGCTTCGCTTGCCTGATTTTTCTTGAGCTCTTGCAGCGCCCACACCATTTCCAGAACAACCGGTGTGTGGGTCGACAGAACGACCCGATAGTTGCGACGCAGCAGCTCCAGTACCAGCAACAGTACGGCTTGAATGCCCTTCGGGTGCAGCCCCATCTCCGGCTCTTCGATGACGACCCAATCGATCGTCTGCGTCACCGTCTTGCCCGACTTTCGTTTAGTCTTGGACGTACACAGCCAATACAAGCCCATCAACATCGGCGTGAATTCTCGTTGCCCCGCCGACCATGAAAGAAACCCAAGCGGCTTCTCCTGCCCCGGCACCTGAAGTGCCAGGCGCTTGGTGAACTCACTGTTGTCGACAACGAGGCTCGTTCTGCCAAACAACTGCTCCGCGATGGGCTCGCGAAGCGATTCGTTCAAGCGGTTCGGCGCAGGGAACAACTCGCGCATTGTCGCGAAGTCGTTCTGGATCAGATCGTGCACAGCGTCACTGAAGGATCGAAGCACATACGGATCGCCGAAATTGAAGGTACCGAAGTTCTGCGATACGCCGTTCGGCAGGCTCATCACGCGTTGGGCCGGAATGTAGAACAAGCGCTCATAGCGGGTCTTACCTTTGCTCGGACGCGCCAAATCTCTCAGATTCCAAGCCTTCCCATCGAACGAAATGGCGGATCGTTCGGACCAGCCACCCGCGATCCCACGACCATAGAAAGCGTCGAGAAAGGCGTCCTCATCGCCATCAAACGACATGCTGTGATGCTTGAACATGTCGTGAATCTGATCGCGATCGATCAGCAGCTTGAGCGTCTGGAGAAAAATACTCTTGCCGGTCGCCTGAGGACCGACGATGACGGTCAAATCGCCAAAGGAGACGTCTGCCGACTGAATAGGGCCGAATTGGCTGAGTTGCAAACGAGGGGATTTCGCCTTTGCCAATGCATGCTCCAATGAGAAAAGGAGGACGAACGGAATGGCCGAGATTGTACCTTGCTACGTCACGTGAAAGGTATCGGCAGCTCGACCCTGCGACGCACCTCATACCCAAGGCAAGCGTCCCGCCGTCATCGACGGCGGGCAAGCAACTTCGCAAGTTATATGAGGTTCAGAGCTTTCACGCAAGGAACTGCCAGAGCAGCAACGTCATTGCCAGCCCGACCAGAGACACGATGGTCTGTAACACCGACCACACCCACAGCGTCTCCTTGAGCTTGAGGCCGAAATACTCGCGCACCATCCAGAAGCCCGCGTCGTTGACGTGGCAAAAGAACACCGACCCCGCACCGATCGCAAGCGCAATGAGCGAGCCCTGCACTGGCGGCAGATGCGTCACGAGCGGCGCGACGATACCGGCCGTCGTCGTCGTGGCAACCGTTGCCGACCCCGTCGCCTGACGCAGCGCCACGGCGATCAACCACGCCAGCAGAATCAGCGGCATATGCGTGCCCACCGCCACCTTGCCGATGGTCGTGGCAATGCCCGCCGTCACCAGCGCCTGCTTCAGCCCGCCGCCCGCACCGATGGTGAGCAGCAGCCCGGCAATCGGCGGCAGCGCACGACGCAGCGTCTCGCCCACGCGGGCGCGCGGCAGACCGCGTCCCCAGCCCAGCACGACGATGGCCACGATGACCGTCAGCGCCAGCGCAATGATCGGCTCGCCCAGGAAGTTGAGCGCGTCGAATAGCGGCGTCTCCGGCGTCAGCGCCACCTTCGCAAGCGTGCGCCCCAGCATCAGCACGACCGGCAGCAAAATCACCAGCAGCGCCGCCGCACACGGTGGCTGCGACGCGTCGTCGTCACGCTTGGTGAATAGCTCGCCCATTTGCTGCGGCGCCTGCACCTGCAAACGCGGCGCAAGCCACATGCCATACAGCGGCCCCGCGAGAATCACCGCCGGGATGGCGATGATCAGCCCGAGCCCCATCGTCATGCCCAGATCCGCGTGCAGCGCGGACACAGCGATCAGCGGTCCCGGATGCGGCGGCACGAGCGCGTGCAGCGTCGTCATGCCGGCAAGCGCGGGAATCGCCACGCGCAGAATCGGCGTGTTCGCGCGACGCGCCATCACGAAGATGATCGGCACCATCATGACCAGACCGACTTCAAAGAACAGCGGCAGGCCGATGATCATGGCCACGAGCGCCATCATCCACGGCAACGCCGCGCCTTTCGCAAACTTCAGCAGTACCGTGACGATCCGGTCGGCTGCGCCGGTGTCGGCCATCAACGCCCCAAGCATAGCGCCGAGCGCGATGATCATGCCCGCATCACCGAGCAGACTGCCTGCGCCCTTGCTGAAGGAACTGGCCACTGCTTCGAGCGGCAACCCGGCGCCCAGCCCGGCGATGAATGTGCCGATGAGAATCGACAGGAACGGGGATAGCTTGAGTGCACTGATAAAAACGATGATGGCCACGAGGCCGACGAGACAGGACAGCAGAAGGCGAGTGTCGTGCGCTGCCCAAGGCACGACGTGGTTGACTATCTCCACGATGATCCTTGATGACGAGAAACGAAAACACCGGCGCGCAGCGCGCGGCCGGTGTGTGCAGGGATTGTGCTACTGGAGACGGCCACATGCACGCATGGACCGCAACGCCCCGTGGGACGGGGCAGGCGGGAGGCAGCGGCAAGTTTCGATCGACAAAACATCGCCGCTGCGAGTCGCGTTACTGGAACGCGACTTCGTTGAAACTGCGCAGCTTGCGACTGTGCAGACGGTCCAGACCGTTATCGCGCAACAACTCCATGGCCTTCACGCCGATCTTCAGATGCTGGTCGACACGCTCGCGATAGAAGCGGTCCGCCATGCCCGGCAACTTCAGTTCGCCATGCAGCGGCTTGTCGCTCACGCACAGCAACGTGCCGTACGGCACGCGGAAACGGAAGCCATTGGCCGCAATCGTCGCACTCTCCATATCGAGCGCAATCGCGCGGCTCTGGCTCATGCGCTGCACCGGTTCGCGGTGATCGCGCAACTCCCAGTTCCGGTTATCGACCGTCACCACCGTGCCCGTGCGCATCACACGCTTGAGCTCGAAGTCGTCCAGTTGCGTGACGTCCGCCACCGCGCGCTCCAGCGCCACCTGCACTTCGGCCAGTGGCGGTACCGGCACCCATAGCGGCAGGTCGTCGTCGAGCACGTGGTCTTCCCGCACGTAACCGTGCGCGAGGCAGTAGTCGCCCAGACGTTGCGAATTGCGCAGTCCGGCGCAGTGTCCCAGCATGATCCACGCGTGCGGCCGCAACACGGCAATGTGGTCGGTGATGGTCTTGGCGTTCGACGGCCCGACACCAATGTTCACCATCGTGATGCCGGTGTTGTCCGGACGCACGAGGTGGTACGCGGGCATCTGCGGCAGACGCGGGGGCGACGTGCCCTCCTCGCTACGCACCTCGATGTTCTGGTTCCAGTGCGTCACGTTGCCCGGTTCGACGAACGCCGTGTATTGACTGCGATACTCGCGCAGCGCCGGGTCATCCGTCGCGCTCATCAACTCGCGTCCGAGCTCGACGAACTCGTCGATATAGAACTGGTAGTTGGTGAACAGCACGTAATTCTGGAAGTTCTCGGGCGTCGTTGCCGTGTAATGACGCAAGCGGTGCAGCGAATAATCGACGCGCGGCGCAGTAAACAGCGCCAGCGGCAGAATCTCGCCTGGCAGCGGATCGCGCGTGCCGTTGACGATGCTGTCGTCCATCTTCGCAAGATCGGGCACGTCGAACACCGTGCGCATGGCGCGCAGGTGCGTCTGATCGAGATCGCCTTCGAGGTACACGCCGTCCTGATAGGCGAAGTGCACGGGAATCGGCTCGTCCGAGACGCCGACCTCGAATGCTGCGCCGTGGTTATGCGCGAGTCGACGCAATTGCTCGATGTAGTAGTTTTCGAACAGATCGGGACGCGTGACGGTGGTCTGGTAGCTGCCCGGGCCCGAAACAAAACCGTAGGACAGGCGCTTGTCGAGCTGGGTGATGTCTTCCGTGGTGATGCGAACGAACGGGTAATGGGCGCTCACGCGGCGCGCCTGATCCTTCTGCTTCGAGAAGCGCTCGAATGCCGCGCGCAGATAGGCCGTATTGGCGTCGTAAATCGTCTTCAGATAGGCGACGGCTTCCACCGGATCTGCGATCGATCGGGTGGCATGGACCGGTTCTTGTTCGGACATGCGCAAACCTCTTCTGTCTTCTTCGTGATCTCGAATATGCGCCTATTGTGACACGACTGTAAGACATCTGCGGGACAGTGAAGCAGGTCGATTTTCGTTCGGCAGAAGGGGCGGACGGCCGGGTTTTCTCGGGATTCAGGAGGAGATGCGCAGGGATGCGAAGGCGATTTGGCGCGACGTCGGCCGGGGAGGTTCGTCCCCGGCCGAGCGTGTTCTTGCGGATGCTGCCGGATAGTGCCGGCTGGTGCCGGGTGCGTGCGCTCAGTCTTCGAGCCGCACGCCGACCTTGAGCGTGACCTGCCAGTGCGCGACCTTGCCGTCTTCGATATGGCCGCGTGTTTCGGTGATCTCGAACCAGTTCAGATTGCGCAGCGTCTTGCTCGCGCGTTCGATGGCGCATTTGACCGCGTCCTCGATGGACTGGGTCGACGAGCCGGTCAGCTCGATTTGCTTGTACACATGATTCGTCATGTCAGCCTCCGGATGGGTTTGGAGACTTCCCATCCTAGGCGTGTGCTACTGAGGCCGCAAGTCGGTGTATTCCGACAGGTCGTCGCCAGCCTCGTCGAGCACGTCGACGGCAGACGCACGCGCGCTGGCGTTCGCCGCATTTTCCGCCTGCGCGCGGCGCAGCACGGCGGGCACGACGGTATCGAGCGGCGTGGGGACGACGTGCGTGAGATTTCGACGCACTTTTTGCAGCAACTGCGTGAGCTGCACCGCTTCGAACGCGGTCAGGCCGTGCAGCGCTTCATCGCGCACTTCGTCGGAAAGGCGGCGCGCGACCTGCAATTGCGCAACGGCCGCCCGCGTGACGAACAGGCGTTCGATGCGAGGATCGCGCGCATCGGGGCGGCGTCGCACCCAACCCTCCTCCTCCATGCGCTCCAGCGTGCGGGCGAGCGTCTGTACCGGCGTTTCCAGAATGTCGGCGAGCACCGTCGGGCTCACGCCGCGATTGACGGAAAGATAAGCGAGCAAGCGGCATTGCGCGCGCGTCATCGGCAGCGTGCGCTGTGCAAACTGCTCGAAGCGGCGCCCGAAGAGACGTTGGATGTCTGCGACGAGAAAGCCGAAACGTTGGGCGGAATCGGTCACTTTCATATGCCGCATTATGCTAAACATGTTTAGGGATATCAAGCCGACGACACTTCGGCGTCCGGCGCATCCCCACATCCCCGGTGTCCCTGCCCCGATCCTCCCCGCCCGGCGTGCGTCAGGCGGCAGCCGGTGTTCCGTCGCCCTGTCCGCTACCGTGTCCCAACCAGTCGAGCGCACCCTCGCCTGCCGTTTCGCCTCCCGGACCGGCCCGCCGAATCGCCACACCCACGGCCAGCACGTCGATCGCCGCGAGATGCAGAATCCGCGCAATCATCGTGACGTGTGCGCCCATCGTCTCCACATGATCGTTGGGCAACACCAGCGTCGCCTTGCGGGCGAGCGGCGAATTGCGTGCAGTGAGCGCGATCACCCTGGCACCGCGCGTGAGTGCGATATCGACAGCGCGGTTCAGGTCGGTCGAGCGTCCCGATGCGGAAATCGCGACGACCACGTCGCCCTCCCCCAACAACCCGGCCGATGCCTGCAACAGGTACGGATCCCCGTACGCGATAGTTGGCTTGCCGAAACGGAAGAACTTGTAGTGCGCGTCCTGCGCGATCACACCGGAATTGCCCAGACCGTAGAACTCGATGCGGCGCGCGCCGTCGAGCAGCGTCACGGCCGCCTCGACGGTGCGGGCGTCGAGATGCTCGCGCATTTGAAGAATCGACGACACGGTGTTGTCGAGCACCTTGGCGCTGAACTCGGCGGCCGTGTCGCCCACGTGCACCTGCCCGTGACGCACCGGCAACGTGCCCGTCAGCGCGCTCGCGAGCTTGAGCTTGAAATCCGACAGTCCCTGACAGCCGAGCTTGCGGCAGAAGCGGATCACCGTCGGCTGACTCACGCGCGCCAGACGCGCGATCTCCGCCACCGGCTCGGCCAGCAGCGCGCGCGGTTGTTTGAGCGTGAGTTCCGCGACGCGCTGCTCGGCGGGACTCAGCCGGTCACGCAGACGATGCAGACGGTCGATGAGCGCTCCCGCCCCGGCCGCGTGCGTGCCCAGTTGCTCGGCAAGAATCGCCGATGTCCCCAGAAACGCCGGATGATCGGCCGTGATGAGGTAAGTCGGGATCCTCTTCAGATACGCTTCGAAACGTCCCTTCGCCTCGAAGCGCCGACGAAACGGCGAATCCTCGAACAGCTTGCCGAGCTTCGGAATCACCCCGCCGCCGAGATAGACACCACCGACCGCGCCGAGCGATACCGCCACGTTGCCCGCGAGCGTGCCCAGCATCGCGCAGAAGCAATCGACGGTCTCGCGTGCGAGCGCGTCGCCCGATTGCGCGAGCCTGACGATGGCAGGTGTTTCAAGCGGCTCCACGCGACGTCCCGCCCGCGCTGCCAGCGCCTGATAGACGAGCGCCATGCCGGGGCCCGCCACCAGCCGCTCGAACGACACGTGCGGGAAGTGCTTCCACGCGTAGCGCAGCACGTCGATCTCACGCTCGTCCGCCGGAGAAAACGTCGTGTGGCCGCCCTCGCTGCCCAGCGCGATCCATCGGTCTCCCGCTGGAATGAGGCCCGACACGCCCACGCCGGTGCCAGGCCCGAGCAACCCCAGCACACCGTTCGGACGCGGTTCGCCGCCGCCGATCTTGTGCTTCTGTGCGTCCGTCAGATACGGCAACGCCATCGCCAGCGCGGTGAAATCGTTGACGACCAGCAGCGTCTCGAAACGCAGCGCACGGCGCGTCGCCTCGATGGAGAAGTGCCAGTCGCGATTCGTCATCCGAATCTCATCGCCTTCGATGGGATTGGCGATGGCGATGGCAGCGTGCTGCACCGGCTCGGCGTGATCCGCCTCGTCGAGATAAGCGCGAATGACCTCGGGCACGCCCGCATAGTCGTCGCAAGCGTAGTCCCGGATTTCAACGAGATCGCCCGGCGAGATCTCCAGCGCAAAGCGGGCATTGGTGCCCCCGATGTCGGCCAGCAGTCGCGGGCCGCTCAGGTGGGGCGGGTTATTCCTCACTCCAGAAGACATCGAGCTTGACTCCTTCACGGTGGATCAGCCGGGAGATGGCGTTGTCCTGTTCGTTCGCCTGCGCGGCTTCGAGCACGGCGCGTTTGGCCGGGCCCTGTATTTGCAGGATGAGCCGGTCGCAGGCTGCGAGCGCGGCGAGCGACCACGACACGCGCTGATACGGCGCGTGCTGCGGCTGCACGAAGACGAACTTGTCGTGGGTGGTGGTGGCGTAGGGCCATTGCGGGGCGTCGGCGAAGAGCGACGCGGTGTGCCCGTCCTCGCCCATGCCCAGCACGCAGACTTGCGGCACGCCGTGCGTCCACGTGTCGTTGAGCGTGCGCACGTGCAATGCCGTGGCCGTCGCGGTGTCGACAAGCGGTAACCAGCGCGCGCCGGTCGCACCTGGCAACAGCGTCTCGGTCACGAGTCGCGCGTTGCTGTCGGCGTGATCGGGCGGCAGCCAGCGATCGTCCACCAGTGTGATATCGACGTCGCGCCACGCCACGGGCAGGCGCGCGAGCTGCGCGAGAAACGCCCGGGGGCTGGTGCCGCCGGAGACGGCCAGCAACGCGCGCTTGCGAATCGTCAGTGCTTCGTCGATACCCGCCACGACGGCGTTAGCCAGCGCTTGTGCCTGCGCTTCTCGCGTGGGAAAGGTTCGCCAATGGATCATGCGCGCCACCGTCAGTTGTCTTCTTCCACCCAGCTCGATCCGTACTGCGTGAGCAGCGCGCTGGCGGCGGGCGGTCCCCACGTGCCTGCGGCGTAACGCTTCGGGCCCTTGTGCTGTCGCGACCAGTACGCCTGAATCGGTGCGACCCAGCGCCAGGCCTGCTCCTGCTCGTCGCGTCGCACGAACAGCGCCAGACGACCGTTGATGACGTCGAGCAACAGACGCTCGTACGCATCCATCCGGTGTCCCTTGAAGAACTGGTCGAACGCCAGATCGAGGTGGACGGATTGCAGATTCATGCCCTCGCCCGGCTGCTTCGCGAGGCAGTACAGACGAATCGATTCGTTCGGTTGCAGACGAATGACGAGACGGTTGACGCCCGGTTGCGCGGTCGCTTCGCCCAGCAGCGGATACGGCGTCGCGCGGTAGTTGACGACGATCTCCGCCACACGCTCACCGAGCCGCTTGCCGGTGCGCAGGAAGAACGGCACGCCGGCCCAGCGCCAGTTGTCGATGTCGGCCTTGAGCGCGACGAACGTTTCCGTCTGGCTGTCCGGCGGCACCCCCGGCTCCTCGATGTACGCGGGCACGGCCGAATTGCGGATCGCGCCGCCGCCGTATTGCCCGCGCACGACATTGCGCGACACGCTCTCATCGTCCAACTGACGCAGCGAGCGCAACACACGCAGCTTTTCGTCGCGCACGGCATCGGCGTCCATCGACAGCGGCGGCTCCATGGCGACGATGGCCAGCAGTTGCAACAAATGGTTCTGCACCATGTCGCGCAGCGCGCCGGTCTGCTCGTAGAACTCGCCACGTCCCTCGACGCCGATTTCCTCGGCAATCGTGATCTGGATGTTGTCGATCAGCTCGCGCCGCCACAGCGGCTCGAAGATCGCATTACCGAAGCGCAGGGCGAGCAGGTTCTGCACCGCCTCCTTTCCGAGGTAATGGTCGATGCGGTAAATCTGGTCTTCGCGGAAGATCGCGCCGACGGCGTCGTTGATCGCCTCCGAGGACGCCAGATCGTGACCCAGCGGCTTTTCGAGCACGATGCGGCTGTTCTCGTTGAGCTTCGCGCTGCGAAGCCCTTCGCAAATGGGGATGAACAGCGACGGCCCGGTCGCCAGATAGAAAATGCGCACGCCGGGTCGCTTCGACAGCCGCTCGGCCAGTACGCCGAACTCGTCTTCGCGGCCAAGATCGAGCGGCATGTAGTCGATGGTGGCGAGAAAGCGCTGCCAGGCGCTCTCGTCCCACACGTCGGGCTTGATGTGTCCACGCACATGCTGCTCGCACCACGCGTGGTACTCGGCGGCGTCCATCGGTTTTCGGGCGACGGCGAGGATGCGGCCCGCGTCGTTAGCGCTCGCCCCTCCGTCCTTCGCATCGTCCGCACCGAGCTGGCCGGTGCGGAACGCGCGGAACAGCGCGGGAAGGACTTTGCGCAGCGACAAATCGCCGGTAGCGCCGAACATCACAAAGGTATAGGGTGAAGGCGTGTTCATGACAAGACGTCCACGTGTCACTGGAAAAGCGCAACTTTTGACACTGCATTGTAGTTTAACTACACTGCAATTCAACAAAATATCGTGCTTTAACTACACGCCAAGCGGTGTGCGGGTTACGACAGCACGCACGCATTCCGCGCTTGCTCCCGCCCCACAACGTCCGTCCCGGGATCCCCCATGACTCAGTCTTCGCATAACGTGTCGCTGCATCCGGTGGTACAACGCGTGACCGAGCGCCTCATCGCGCGCAGCCGGTCGTCCCGTCAGGCCTATCTCGACGGCGTCGCGCGCGCCACGCAGGGGCAACCCGGGCGCGAGAAGATCGGATGCGCGAATCTGGCCCACGCACTCGCCGCAGCCCCCGCAGATGACCGTCTGAAAATCCGCGCCGAGCGTACGCCCAACATCGGCATCGTCACCGCGTACAACGACATGCTCTCGGCGCACGCGCCCTTCGCCGAATTCCCCGACATCATCAAGTCCGCCGCGCGCGCGCATGGCGCAAGCGCGCAGGTCGCCGGTGGCGTGCCCGCCATGTGCGATGGCGTGACGCAAGGCTATGCGGGCATGGAGCTGTCGCTGTTCTCGCGCGACGTGATCGCGCTGGCCTCCATCGTCGCGCTCTCGCATCAGATGTTCGATGCCGCCATGTTCCTCGGCGTGTGCGACAAGATCGTGCCGGGGCTGGTGATCGCCGCGCAGGCATTCGGGCATCTGCCCGCCGTGTTCAGCCCGGCCGGCCCGATGCCGTCGGGGTTGCCCAGCGACGAGAAGTCGCGCATCCGGCAGGAGTACGCTGCGGGCCGCGTCACGCGCACCGCCCTGCTCGACGCCGAACTCGCCGCCTATCACGCCGAAGGCACCTGCACGTTCTACGGCACGGCGAACAGCAACCAGATGCTCATGGAGTTCATGGGCCTGCATCTTCCCGGATCGTCGTTCGTCAATCCGCATACGCCGTTGCGCCATGCGCTCACGCAGGCCGCCACGGCCCGTGCGGTCGCACTCGCGAAGTCGGGCATCAATACGTCGCAGATTCTGGACGAGCGCGCGTTCGTCAACGGCGTGGTCGGACTGCTTGCGACCGGCGGGTCGACGAATCACACGTTGCATCTGGTGGCGATGGCCCACGCTGGCGGCATTCTGCTCGACTGGCAGGACTTCGCGGAGCTGTCGGACGTCACGCCGCTGCTCGCGCACGTCTACCCGAGCGGCAAGGCCGACGTGAACCAGTTTCATGCGGCCGGTGGCCTGAGTTTTCTCATCCGCGAACTGCTCGATGCAGGCTTTTTACACAACGACGTGACGACCGTCATGGGACACGGTCTGCGTGCCTACACGCAGGAGGCCTTCCTGCGCGACGACGTGCTGTCGTGGCAGGAAGCGCCGACCGCAAGCCTCGACGAGAACATCGTGCGTCCGGCGTCGCGACCGTTCGCGCCCGAAGGCGGCCTGCGCATGCTCGCAGGCAATCTGGGACGCGCCGTTATCAAGTCGTCCGCCGTCAAGCCCGAACACCAGAAGGTGCGCGCACCGGCGCGCGTGTTTTCCGATCAGGAGTCGGCGCAGGCGGCCTTCAAGGCGGGCGAACTGACGCGCGACGTGATCGTCGTGGTGCGCTTCCAGGGCCCGCGTGCCAACGGCATGCCCGAACTGCACAAGCTCATGCCGATGCTGGGGCTATTGCAGGACGAGGGGCACCACGTCGCGCTGGTCACGGACGGTCGGATGTCCGGGGCATCGGGTAAGGTGCCCGCCGCCATCCATCTCTCGCCCGAAGCAGAGGAAGGCGGCATGCTCGCACGGGTGCAGGATGGCGACATCATCGAGATCGATTGCGAGACGAATACCCTGCACTGCGAAGTGGATGACGCGACGCTCGCCGCGCGCGCGCCCGAGCCGGTGCCGCAACGGCCGTTCGATCCGTGGCGCAATATGTTCGCGCTGTTCCGCAACAACGTCGGTGCCGCGCCGCATGGCGCAAGCGTGCTGTTCAACGACACGCAGTACCCGAAGCACGACTGATCTCATCGCTCAACCTCAGGCAAGCAAGGCGTCGAAATCTTGACGCCTTTTTTACCTGCGCGTCCCTAGACTGGCCTCGTTGTCACTTCAGTCGTCAAAACGACACGTCGCCATGCCTTCCCTCGCCCAACGCGTCAGCCTTGAACCTCCCGGTGCGAACGCCACCCCGGCCGATCCCTCGCGCGCTTACAGCGCGACACCGGCGGCCGCCCGCGCATCGGTCACATCTGCCAACAACGCCTTCGCCGCAACGCCTGCCAGCACGCTGACCACGCCAGGCGCGCCGCCCGCCGAGACCGTGTCTGTGGCGCGTCAACGCAATCGATACAACCCGCGCGCGCGCCTCGACGCGACGCTCGACATCACCCTCAGCCGCGCAGCCGTCTCGTCGCTGGCTGTCACGCTGGCGATGAGCCTGCCGCTGCCGTGGCGTGTCGAGACGATTCGCCCGATCCGCCGCGATACGGCGGCGGTGGTGTCGATTGCCTTGCCGCGCGTCGAAGCGGCGCGTGCGATGGACGTCGTCATGCAGTCGCTGCCTGAGGCCGAATTCGGCGCGCTGCGCCTGCGTCCGGCCGTCTGAGACTCTCCCGGCGATCCTCGCCAATACCGATGCTTCAGGTTATGAACACAGCCATCTTCGAAGGCGCGTGGGTTCCGCTCGTCACGCCCATGTCCGGCGCCAATGGCGCTCAGATCGACTACAACGCGTTTGCACGTCTGGTCGACTATTACCTCGCGGCGGGCGTGAACGGCCTCGTGGTCGCAGGCACCACCGGCGAAGGCACGCTGCTCACCGATGAAGAGCGCCGCCGGCTCGTGGAGACAGCCGCTCACCTCGCGCACGGACACGCTCCGGTACTCGCCGGTGTCGGCGCAGCCGACACGACCAATGCCGCGCGTCAGATCCGCAGTCTCGACGACCTGCCGCTCGCCGGTTATCTCGTCCCGCCACCGTATTACCTGCGCCCCTCGCAGGAAGGCATTCTCTGGCACTACCGCACACTGGCCGCCGGTACGCGCAAGCCGCTGGTGCTGTACAACGTGCCGCTGCGCACAGGTGTCACGCTCGGCGTGGAGACGATCCGCGAGTTGGCGTCGCACGAGTCGTTCGCCGCCATCAAGGAGTGCGATGCGCACCCGCTCACCCACTTGCCCGCGCAAGTGACGATGCGTGTGCTGTGCGGCGACGACATGCAGATCCTGCCCGCGCTGCGCGCCGGTGCCGTCGGGTGCATCTCGGCGGCCGCGCATGTGCGCCCGGACCTCTATCTCAAGCTGATGCGCTACGTGCGCGAAGGCGACATGGATCATGCGAACACGCTGTTCAACGGCATGAAGCCGCTGATCCGCCGACTCTTCGCCGAGCCGAATCCGGTGGCGATCAAGGCGGCCCTCGCGTCGCTGGGCTTTTGCCAGGACACGGTGCGCCGCCCACTCATACCGTGCACCGCCGCGCTTCGCAAGGATATCGACGCACAACTGGAAGTCACGATGGCGTTCTGATATCGACCGCATGCCGCCCCGACGTGGTTCATGACCGCACCTGACAGGACACTCGCAATGGATGAGATCGAACGGCGTCACCGCACCGTCGCCCGTCTGCTGATCAAGCTCTCGGGCACCACCCTGGCAAGGCTCGCTTACGCGACCGGCATCACCGGCAACACGATATCGCGCTGGGTGCATGGCGATCACTGCGCGCTCGGCCCACACGGCAGGGATAAGCTCTTCGCCGCATTGGGCGTGCATAGCGACGGCGTGAACATCCGTTTTGCGCCGCGTTCGACGGGCGCGGCGCAACCCGTCTTCCGGATCAGCGGTCTGGTGCAAGCCGAGCGCTTCGCCACGCTCGCCGCGCTCACGTCGACGCAGTTTGTCGCGGCGCGCGAGACCTCTCAGGGCAAGACGCTGGTGAGCGTGGTGACAGACATCAGCGGGCAGACCACCGCGTTGCTCGTCGGCACCCGCGAGGCATTCGACGAGTTGTACGCCGAGCTTGGCATCGCGCTCTCGCCCAATCGCCGTTTGGAGGCAGGCCTCCGTCCTTATGGGGTGACGGACAAGGCGATGCGTCTACACTCGAACTGACAGCCGATTGCATCGCAAAGCGCCGATGGCAACCCGTCGGCGCTCCATTCTTGGCCCCCCGTCAACTATGGAGTCACTGCCACCCGAAGCGTCGCGCGAACACGCCCTTCATCCACTGCGTGAGCACCGCATACGCCAGCAGAATCGCGGCGAGCATCGGGAAGTACGCAAGCGGCAGCGCCTGCATCTTGAAGGTCTCGGCGAACGGCGACATCGGCAGCATGATGCCGATCAGCATCACCGCGCCCGTCATCAGCAGCAACGGCCATGCGGCGCGGCTCTGGATGAACGGCAGACGGCGCGTGCGGATCAGGTGCACGATCAGCGTCTGCGAAAGCAGGCCTTCGACGAACCAGCCGGACTGGAACAACGTCTGATGCTCGGCGCTGTTCGCACCGAAAAGATGCCACATGGCGACGAACGTCAGCACGTCGAAAATCGAACTGA
Organism: Pandoraea oxalativorans; assembly: GCF_000972785.3. NCBI lineage: Bacteria > Pseudomonadati > Pseudomonadota > Betaproteobacteria > Burkholderiales > Burkholderiaceae > Pandoraea > Pandoraea oxalativorans. The sequence goes on along the minus strand of NZ_CP011253.3, from coordinate 1,227,310 downwards.
TCGGGCCGAAGAACACCATGAACCGCGACAGATCGGACGGATTCCACTGCTGCGGCTTCGTCAGTTGTTCGGCGTCGACATGATCGAACGGAATCGTCGTCTGCGACAGGTCGTACAGCAGATTCTGCGTGAGCAACTGCAACGGCAGCATGGGCAGGAACGGCAGGAAGGCGCTCGCGATCAGCACCGAGAAGACATTCCCGAAGTTCGAGCTGGCCGTCATCTTGATGTACTTGAGCATGTTCGCGAACGTGCGGCGTCCCTCGACCACGCCCTGCTCCAGCACCATCAGGCTCTTCTCCAGCAGGATCAGATCGGCCGCTTCCTTGGCGATGTCGACCGCCGTATCCACCGAAATGCCGATGTCGGCCGCACGCAGTGCCGGGGCGTCGTTGATGCCGTCGCCCATGAAGCCCACGACGTGACCGTTCGCGCGCAGCATGCGCACCAGACGCTCCTTGTGCGCCGGCGTGAGCTTCGCGAAGACGTTGGCGCGCTCGACGATCCCGGCCAGTTCGGTATCGCTCATCGCTTCGATGTCGTCGCCCAGCACGCAGGCAGTTACCGGCAAACCGACTTCTCGGCAGACTTTCGCCGTCACGAGATCGTTGTCGCCCGTGAGCACCTTCACGTCCACGCCTGCCGACGCCAACGCCTTGAGGGCCGGTGCCGTCGACTCCTTGGGCGGATCGAGGAAGGCGATGTAGCCAACGAGGATGAGTTCGCTTTCATCTGCGATGCTGTAGCGCTCGCGTACCGGCGGCAGATGCCGCGTCGCCACCGCCACCACACGCAGCCCTTCGGCGTTCAGATGTGCCGTCACGCGCCGCAATTGCGCCAGCACGTCCGGCGTGAGCGGTTCGACGTTCGCGCCATGCTGCACGCGGTTGCACACCGCCATCACTTCTTCCACTGCGCCTTTGCAGATCAGCTCGTGGTGATCGCCGTTCTCGCTCACCACCACCGACATGCGACGGCGCTGGAAATCGAACGGGATTTCGTCGATCTTGCGGTAACGATTGACCACGTCCAGACGCTGATGCAACTCGGCGTGATCGAGCACGGCAACGTCGAGCAGGTTCTTCAGACCGGTCTGGTAGAAGCTGTTGAGATACGCGTATTCGAGGACGTCTTCGGAGAAATTGCCCCACACGTCGGTGTGACGCTCCAGACAGATCTTGTCCTGCGTGAGCGTGCCGGTCTTGTCGGTGCACAGTACGTCCATCGCGCCGAAGTTCTGGATCGCGTCGAGCCGTTTGACGATGACCTTCTTGCGCGAGAGCACGACTGCGCCCTTGGCGAGGGTGGCCGTCACGATCATCGGCAGCATTTCGGGCGTGAGGCCGACCGCCACCGACAGCGCGAAGAGCGACGCTTCGAGCCAGTCGTGCTTCGTGAAGCCGTTGATGAGCAGGACGATGGGCGTCATGACCAGCATGAAGCGGATGAGCACCCACGACACGCGGTTCACGCCTTGCTGGAACGACGTGACGCTCGGTTGCTGCGCGCTCACGCGCTGCGCCAGCGAGCCGAAGAAGGTGCGACCGCCCGTGGCAACGACGACGGCCGTGGCCGAACCGCTCACCACATTCGTCCCCATGAAAGCGAGGTTGTCGTAAGCGAGCGGGTTGCTGCCGCCAGACTCGCACGGATGCGCGAATTTCTCGACCGGCAACGCTTCACCCGTGAGCGCGGACTGCGAGACGAACAGGTCCTTGGCGGTCAGGATGCGCACGTCCGCCGGAATCATGTCGCCCGCCGCGAGCAGCACGATATCGCCGGGCACGAGGTCCGCGAGGGCGATTTCTCGCCCCATGCGGCCGAGGCGGCGCACGTTCTCCGGCTCGGCCACGCCTTGCGTCAACGGTCCACGACGCAGCACGCTCGCCGTGGTGCTCACCATCGCCTTGAGCTTCTCCGCCGCCTTGTTGGAGCGGGCTTCCTGCACAAATCGCAACACCGTGGAAATGATCACCATCGACGCGATGATGATCGTTCCCTCGGTGTCGTCGGTCGCGTAAGACACAGCGGCCAGTGCAGTGAGCAACAGGTTGAACGGATTGCGGTAGCAGTTAATGAGATGACGCCACCAGGGCAGCGGCTTTTCGTGCTCGACCTCATTGGGGCCGACGTGCGCGCGCACCGTGGCGGCTTCGTCGTCGGACAGCCCGTCGCGGGTGGTGCACAGACGCGCAAGCAGGTCCGGCCCGGCGCCGCGTGCGGCTTCGAGCAGACCCGGTGGTGCCTCGTGGCCATGTGCTGGCGCATCGAGGGTTTCGAGCATGTCGCGGCGACGGAAGAAGCGCAGGCCGAGGCGCGCGCCAAGCACCGCAATCAGTCGCTCGCTGAGCGTGAGAGCTTGTTGCATGGATACATCCTGAAATAGTTTGCGAGGCGGCGGAGAATCCCCGGCGCCTCGCGTAACAACGGAACGACGCGGGGTCAGCCGTGCTGGCGCGGCTTGCGATCACGCACGAACGCACGTAGCCATTGCCCGGCACGCGTGAGCACACCGGTGCGCGCCGCCTCTTGGGCAGGTGCCGCGTCGGCATGCGGATCGACGTGATAGTGATGCAGACACTGGGACGGCAGCATCAGGGCTTGCGGATTGCCTCCGCGCAGGGTCATGGAGTAACGAAACACGATGAATCTCCCGGCCGCACGGTATCCGTCCGACGTGAGCGGCGGGTTCGCGTTTCATGCAAAACAGGCGAACGCACGCATACGACGGGACAGCCCGAACGGCAGACGTAAAACTTAATAAGGGAGCGTGCTACGAGAGACGGACGCTATCGGTACGGCCCAACAAAACCCTTCGTCGCGCGAGCGCTGCGGCTAAAGGGTGAAGGCATTCGACAGGTACATCCGAGGTGCGCGCCAACCCGACTGTGCGAGTTAGCGGCTGGGAAGATCCCGGGGACTAACTCGCGGTGATGGTGTCGACTTCGGTCGACCGGCAACTACCACTAGAACTACTGTCCACGGAAGGACCTCCTGAGAGCTATGACGGCGCGATTCTACCTCCGAGAGCGTCGAAAGAAAAGTGACAATTCAACGTGTTACAAAATGATGACAAATGGCACTTTCCTCGCGGCGACGGGTCGTTCAGAATCTGTCACGCAATCGTCACAAACCGTCGGCCGGCGGCCGTTGAGGCGCCGGCACCGCTCACGCGCCCGGGCGCCCGCTCAACCTCCGGCAGACATTCGTCCCCCCGGAGTTCATGGATTCGCTCAACCGCGCCCTCTTTCTCGCGATCAACGCCTCGCCCAATGTGAGCGAAGGCGAACTGGCCATCGCCGTCTTCATTGCCAAGTATCTGATCCTGCTGCTGCCGGTGGGCCTCGTCACGCTGTGGCTCGCGGGCGGACGCGACCGCGAAGGCGCGGTGCACGGCCTGCTGGGGGTGGGGCTCGTGCTGCTGATCAACTTCGTCGTCGGATTCGCCTGGTTCGAGCCGCGGCCATTCGTCGTCGGCCTCGGCACGCAGCTGCTCGCGCACGCGCCAACGAGCGCTTTTCCGAGCAACCACGGCTCGATCATGTTCACCTCGGCGTTCGTGCTGATGGGTACGGTGGCCCGCACGCCGCGCCTACTCGGCAAGCTCCTTCTGATTTGCGCGCTGCCGGTGTGCTGGGCGCGCATCTACCTCGGCGTGCACTGGCCGGTCGATATGGTGGGCGCGCTGGCGGTGTCGCTGGTCGTCGCGCTCATCATGCGCACGGCGAGCGCGCGCGAGACGAGTCGTATCGTCGCGGCGATTCTCGAAGGTATCTATCGTCGCCTGATGGCATGGCCGATTTCACGCGGGTGGCTACGTCGCTGAGCGGCAAGTTGCGGGAATTTCGGGAATTTCGGGAATTTCGGGAATTTCGGGAATTTCGGGAATTTCGGGAATTTCGGGAATGGCGGGGAAGATGAAGGGGAGACTCGGGAGATCCGAATCTCCCAATGGTGCTGCGGAGAAGGGAATTAACGGTGGTATTCGCCAGCGGCTTCAGGCTGGTAGTCGAGGCCGAGCAATTCCAGCTCGATGAGATGACCGCCCGGCACTTGCCAGTGAATCGACTGGCCGACGCGCAGGCCAAGCAGCGCGCTGCCTACCGGCGCCAATACCGAAATGCCGTTTTCCGTGGCGGCGAGATGCTGCGGATACACGAGCGTCACGCGGTGCTCCTGCTGCGTGCTCAGGTCGCGATAGCGCACCACCGAATTCATCGTGGCGACATCGGGCGGCATTTGCTGCGGCTCGACGACGCTCGCCCGGGCGAGCTCTGTTTCGAGTGCCTCCACATACGGCAGGGCCGTGCGCGGCGCATTCTCGATGACCGAATAAAGACGATCGAGGTCGAGAGACGAGACAGTGATCGAAGGACGTTGTGCGTTGACGGTGGACATGTCGAAGGGCCTTGAATTTCCTTGGCGTTGAGAAAGTTGCCTTCAATCTAACAGAAGCCCCCGGCCGCGAGAAGTCCCGGACTTTGACGCCATCCGCTAGAATCGACGCATTGAGGTGAAAAGGCCTATGCGCCGCAGAGCTGAAGTCATGTCCGAAAACACTACGAATGTCGCGCTGTTCGAGCGCGCCCAGCAAACCATTCCCGGCGGTGTGAACTCGCCCGTGCGCGCCTTCCGCTCGGTCGGCGGCACGCCGCGCTTCATCGCCCGCGCACAAGGCCCCTACATGTGGGACGCCGAAGGCGTGCGCTACATCGACTACATCGGTTCGTGGGGCCCGATGATCGTCGGCCACCTGCATCCGGAAGTCGTCGCCGCCGTGCAATCGGCGATGTCGCAGGGTTTCAGCTTCGGCGCGCCGACGCAAGCCGAAGTCGTGATGGCCGAAGAAATCTGCCGTCTCGTACCGTCCATCGAGCAGGTGCGTCTGGTGTCCTCGGGCACCGAAGCCACGATGAGCGCGTTGCGTCTGGCGCGCGGCTTTACGGGCCGCAACAAGATCGTCAAGTTCGAAGGCTGCTACCACGGTCATGCCGACAGCCTGCTGGTGAAGGCCGGTTCGGGTCTGCTGACGTTTGCCGACTCCACGCGCAACGCGCCCTCCTCGGCCGGTGTGCCGCCCGAAGTCACGCGCGACACGCTCGTTCTCGAATACAACAACGTCGAACAACTGCGTGAACTATTCGCCGGTCAGGGCGGCGAGATCGCGGCGGTGATCGTCGAGCCGGTCGCGGGCAACATGAATCTCGTGCGGGGCTCGCGTCACTTCCTCCAGACGCTGCGCGAGCTGTGCACGGCGCATGGCGCCGTGCTGATCTTCGACGAAGTGATGTGCGGTTTCCGCGTCGGTCTGGGTGGCGCGCAGGCGCTTTACGGCATTACGGCCGACCTGACGTGTCTGGGCAAGGTGATCGGCGGCGGCATGCCCGCGGCTGCGTTTGGCGGACGCCGCGACATCATGTCGCATCTGGCACCGCTCGGTGGCGTCTATCAGGCGGGCACGCTCTCGGGTAACCCACTGGCCGTCGCCGCCGGGCTCGCCACGCTCAAGCTGATTCAGGCGCCCGGCTTCTACGAAGATCTGGCCAAGCGCACGTCGAAGCTCGTAAGCGGTCTCGTCGAAGCCGCGCAGGCGGCCGGTGTGCCGTTCTCCGGCGACAGCGTCGGCGGCATGTTCGGTCTGTACTTCCGCGCCAACGTGCCGCAAAGCTTTGCCGAAGTGACGACGTCGGACGTCGCCCGCTTCAACAAGTTCTTCCACGCCATGCTCGATCGGGGCGTCTACCTCGCGCCGAGCGCGTTCGAAGCCGGCTTCGTCTCGGCCACGCACGACGACACGATCATCGACGCGACGATCGACGCGGCGCGCGACGCGTTTGGGACGATTGCATGATCGCGTCGGAGACCTCGCTTACCATTTGCAATGTGGTTCGTGCCACGTTTTGCGCAGTCTGCCGGATGTCCGTCCGGTCATAACAAGGGGAAAACGTCATGCAAATGCTACTGCCGGTCCTTCGTCGTCAGTCCTGGGTGCGATGGCTCGCGCTGGGACTTCTCGCGTCGTTGCTTTCCTCCTGCGGATACAACGAAATTCAGGTCAAGGACGAAGCGGTCAAGGCGTCCTGGAGCGAGGTCGTGAACCAGTATCAGCGACGTGCCGATCTGGTGCCGAACCTGGTGAACACGGTCAAGGGCTACGCGTCGCACGAGCAGGCCACGCTCACCGAAGTGATCAACGCACGCGCCAAGGCGACGAGCATCACGGTCACGCCGGAAACGCTCAACGATCCCGAAGCGTTCAAGCGCTTCCAGCAAGCGCAGGGAGAACTGTCGGGCGCACTCTCGCGCCTGATGGCCGTCTCGGAGAACTATCCGAACCTGAAGGCCGACGGTCTGTTCCGCGACCTGCAATCGCAGCTCGAAGGCACCGAAAACCGCATCACAGTCGCGCGCAATCGTTACATCCAGTCCGTGCAGGACTACAACGTGTATGTGCGTCAGTTCCCGAACAATCTGACGGCCAAGATGTTCGGTTACGGCACGAAGCCGAACTTCACGGTGGACAACGAGAAGGCTATTTCCACGGCACCGGCCGTCAAGTTCTGAGGTCGCGGCAATGACAGCGCTCATGCAACCGAAGCGCTTTGTGTGGGCGTTGTGGGCACTCGCGCTGGCCAGTCTTTGCTGGCTGGCGCTACCAGCGAGCGCGCAAGCGCTGGTGGCCGTGCCCGCGCTGACGGCGCGCGTGACCGATCTGACCGGCACGCTCACCGCCGAGCAGCGCAACGCGCTTGAGGCGCAGCTCGCGCAATACGAGCAGCAACGCGGCAGCCAGATCTTCGTGCTCATGCTGCCGAGCACCGCGCCCGAGACCATCGATCAGTACAGCATCCGTGTCGCCGACGCCTGGAAAGCAGGCCGCAAGAGCGTGGACGATGGCGTCATCATGCTCATCGCAAAGGACAACCCGAACGACTTGCGCAAGATGCGCATCGAGCTTGGACGCGGCGTGCAAGGCTCGCTCACCGACGCCATTTCGGGCCGCATTCTGCGCGACGTCATGGCACCGTACTTCCGCAATGGCGACTTCTTCGGCGGCATCGCGGCGGGAACGGCGGCCGTACAAGCAGCCATGAACAACGAGGCATTGCCCGCGCCGAATCTGCCGTCCACGCGCGCGCCACACTCCGATTTGTCCGATTTTCTGCCGCTGCTCTTCATCGTCTTCATCATCGCGATGGTGGTGATCATGGAAGGTCGCCGGCGCTTCAGCGGTCCCGGTTTGCCGGGCAGCCCCAACGAGCCGCGCTCGCGGGTGCTCACCGGACAGCGCGGACGCATCGGCCCGGGTGGTTTCGGCGGCATCGGTGGGATTGGCGGCGGTATTGGCGGCGGACTCGGCGGCGGACTCGGCGGTGGCTGGGGGCGTAACGACGGCGGTGGCTTCGGCGGCGGGGGTGGCGGCGGGGGCGGATTTGGCGGCGGAGGCGGCGGCGGTTTCGACGGCGGCGGCTCCTCCGGCAACTGGTGAAGACGATGACGACAGCACACGAACCGGCAATCGCAGTGCAACAGAAACCGCACGACGTGTCGCGCTGGCTGCGTCACGCAGGCACGTGGCGGGCGCACGCCCGCTGGCTATTTCCCGACAACGCACTCGACACACTGGAAGCCTCGATCCGAGAATCCGAATCGGAGCATCGTTGTGAAATCCGGCTGGTGATCGAAGCCGCCATGCCGCTCGTCAACGTGTGGCGCGGGCAGACGTGCCGTCAACGCGCCGTTCAACTGTTTCACCATCTGGGTGTCGCGCACACGAGCGAGCGCACAGGCATACTGCTGTACATCAACATCGCCGATCACGATATCGAGCTGATCGCCGACAAGGGCGTCAATGCGCTGGTGGACGATGCCAGTTGGGAAGCCGTCGTGAAGCAGATGAGCGCCGGGTTTCGCGATGAACGCTACGTCCAGAGCGTGCTCGACGCACTGAACACCCTGCGCGGCATTGCGCGCGAATCCCTGCCGGCCCGTGCTGGCGCAGCCCCGGACAATGCACTGACCGACCGGCCGCTGATGCTCTGACGATTTTACGTCTCATGTTTTCCGATCAGGATTTTGACTACATGCGCCGCGCGCTGGCACTGGCCCAGCGCGCGATGTTCACTACGACGCCGAACCCGCGCGTGGGCTGCGTCATCGTGCAGGACGGTCGTGTCATCGGCGAAGGCTTCACGCAGCCCGCCGGGCAGGATCACGCCGAAGTGCAGGCCATGAAGGACGCGCGCGTGCGCGGCGAATCGGTGCGCGGCGCAACGGCCTACGTCACGCTGGAACCGTGCAGTCATTACGGCCGCACGCCGCCGTGCGCCAAAGGGCTCATCGAAGCGGGCGTGAAGCGCGTGATCGCCGCCATGGAAGATCCGAACCCGCTCGTCGCAGGACGCGGTCTGGGTATGCTGCGTGACGCCGGTATCGACGTGCGCTGCGGTTTGCTGGAAAACGAAGCGCGCGAGATGAACATCGGCTTCATCGCCCGCATGACGCGCGGCACGCCGTGGGTGCGCATGAAGGTGGCGGCGAGTCTCGACGGCAAGACGGCGCTGCACAACGGCGTGAGTCAATGGCTGACCGGCCCGGCCGCACGCGCCGACGGCCATGCATGGCGCGCACGCGCCTGCGCGATTCTCACGGGCATCGGCACCGTACGCGAAGACGATCCGTCGCTGACCGTGCGCGACGTGGAAACGACACGTCAGCCGCTGCGTATCGTCGTCGACTCCCGCCTGGACATCGCGCCAACGGCAAAAGTGCTCGCGGGCGGCAACGCGCTCGTCGTCTGCGCCAACGGCGACGCGGATCGTATCGCGCGGTTGCGCGATCTGGGTGTCGACGTGCTCGACCTGCCAAACCCCGACGGCAAGGTCGAACTGCCCGCGCTACTGCGTGCGCTGGGCGAGCGGCAGTTCAACGAGATCCACGTGGAAGCCGGTTACAAGCTCAACGGTTCGCTACTGCGCGAAGGCTGCGTTGACGAACTGCTGACGTACTTCGCGCCGAGCATCGTCGGCGACGCGCAAGGCATGTTCAACCTGCCCGCCCTCACTTCGCTCGACGACAAGCTCGCGCTGACGTTCACCGACGTGCGCATGATCGAGACCGATCTGCGTGTGATGGCCCGGGTGACGCGGGACTGACACACCGCCGACATGCGTCGGACGGCAGGAACAAAAACGGGGCGTGCCGTGTGGCGCGCCCCGTTTTGCTTGGCATGGCGAAGCGTCGACAACGCCAAACGGCCCGCCGTGCCCCCGTCGTTCAATGCCTCAGACGTGGAAGCCCACGCGACCGAGCGATTCCATCTCGACCGACACGTATTGCCCCGGCTTGATGTACTCGGCCGGTGTCGCGCCGCCCGCCATCACGATCCAGCCCGCCTGCAACGGTTCGCCGGCCGCCGCCGACAGACGCGCTGCCGCCACGAGCGAGCGCAGCGGATGACCCAGCAGCGCCGCCGTCGAACCTACCTGTACGGTGCGGCCGTTGATCGACATCGCCAGCCCCAGATTCGAGAAGTCGACGTGCGGGCTGTGCCACGCGCCGATCACAAAACCGCTGGACGACGCGTTGTCGGCAATCGCTTCCGGCAACGTGAACTTGAAGTCCTTGTAGCGCGAGTCGATGATCTCGATGGCCGGTGCGATGGCCTCGACTGCGGCGAGCGCCTGCGGCCCGGTGACGTTGCCTTCGAGCGGCTTCTTCAGAATGAAGGCGATTTCCGGCTCGACGCGCGGATGCACGTAACGCTTGAAGTCGATGGACGTGCCCTCTTCGATCTGCATGCCTGACGTCAGACGGCCCCAGATCACATCGGACAGCCCCATCTGAATCATCTTCGCGCGGCTGGTGAAACCCATCTTCACGCCGACGCGCGTCTCGCCACGCTCGGCACGGCGCGCGAGCGAGGCGGCCTGAATGGCGTAGGCGTCGTCGAGCGACAGGCGGTTATCGGTGTCGAACTGTTCGACTTCGTGGGCGAAATGCGCTGCGTCGTCGAGCAGCTTGGCGTAATCGTTGATGTGGCTCATCGTGCAGCCTCGCTGGCAGGTTCAAAGACGGCGCGGACCGAGCCCAGGCCATTGATGCGGGTCTCGAAGATATCGCCCGGGGTGACGGCGGCCATCGGACCGAGGGCGCCCGAGAGCACCAGATCGCCCGCTTTGAGCGGCGTGCCTACCGCCGCCATCGTGCGCGCGAGCCATACCACGGCGTTGATCGGGCTGCCCAGACAGGCCGCGCCTGCGCCGACCGAGACCGGCTCGCCGCGACGCTCAAGCACCATGCCGCACATGCGGACGTCGAATTCCGAGAGCTTCTTCGGCGTGTTGCCGATCACATAAGCCGACGACGAAGCGTTGTCGGCAATCGTGTCGGTGATGCGGATATTCCAGTCGGCCACGCGGCTGCCGACGATTTCCAGCGCGGGCAATGCGTACTCGATGGCATTGAGAACGTCCAGCTGGCCCGGATTTTCGACGTTCAGATCGCGGCCGATCACGAACGCAATCTCCGCTTCGATCTTCGGTTGCGTGAGGATCGAGGCGGGAATCGGTTCGCTGTCGCCATACCCCATGTCGTCGAACAACAGGCCGAAGTCGGGCTGATCGACGCCGAGTTGCTTTTGCACGGCGACCGACGTCAGACCGATCTTGCAACCGACGATACGGCGGCCGGCAGCGAGGCGTCGCTCGGTGTTGATGCGCTGGATGGCGTAAGCGTCGTCGATGGTGAGCGGCGCGAACGTGTCGCGCAGCGGGGCGATGAAGCGGTGCGAGCGTTCGGCTTCGAGCAGCGCATCGGCGGCCTGCTGGAGACGCGCCTGCGTGGCGGCGTCGCGTTGGATGACGTGGCTCATTACGCGCCCGCCTTGGCCGGCGCTGCCGGCTCGTCCTTCGTGCGCTCGCCCACGGCCCAGTGGGCGGCCGGCACCTGCGTCGCGAAGACGCGGATCGATTCGAGCGGCGCGCCGAGCGTCTCGTGTACGGTGCGCGCCACGGCCTTCACACAGGCCTTGACGGCAGCGTCGTCGCGGCCTTCGATCAGATTGATATGTACGATTGGCATGATGCTGTCTCCTGAAATTGCTCGATAGAGCGGCTTCGTGCAGGCATGATGCGCGCATGGCGAGATACCGTCCAATACCAAATTTCCAGATTCCGATACTATTTCGGTATTGAAACGGGGCACTGAATCATGGATATCAAGCAAATGCGGTACTTCCTCGCCGTGGCCCAGGAAGGCCATTTCGGACGCGCTGCCGAGCGGCTGAACATGGCGCAGCCACCGCTCACTCGTCACATCCACGCACTGGAGGCGCAACTGGGCACGGCGCTCTTTGTGCGCACGCCCAAAGGCGCGACGCTGACTGCCGCCGGGCAAACGCTGCTCGCCGAGGTGCCGAACATCCTGTCGCTCACGCGCCGCGCGGAAGAACAGACGCGGCTGGCCGGCGACGGTTATATCGGGCGGCTCGACGTCGGCATCTTCAGCTCCGGCATTCTCGATGTGATCCCGCGGCTGCTCGCAGACTTCCATACGGAACGTCCCGAAGTGAAGATCGGCCTGCATAACCTGTCGAAGATGGAACAGATCGCGGCGCTGCGCGAGCGGCGTATCGCCATCGGCTTCAACCGTCTGATTCCGGACGAACCGGACCTGGTCGTCGACTGGATTCACCGCGAGCCGTTTCTCGTCGCCCTGTACGAAGGGCACCCGCTTTGCAAGCGCGCATCGCTCACGCTCGCCGACCTCGACAACGAGCGAATGATTCTCTACCCGAACGCACCGGTGCCCGGACTCGCAGAAGAAGTGGCCGCCGCGTTTCGCGCCGAGGGTGTGACGCTGCGCGTGGAGCAGGAGGTGGAGGATGTGGTGACGTCGATTGCACTCGTGGCGAGTCGTTTCGGCGTGTGTGTGACGACCGAGTCGGCCGCGAACCTGCGATTGCCCGGCGTCGTGTATCGGCCATTGAAATCGCAGCGGCTGCGCTCCATCGAGCTGAACTGTATGTACCGGCGCGACGACGATTCGCCGATTCTCGCCGCATTTCTCGCCCTGATGCGCGCATCGCGCACCCGACGTCATTCGCGACCGATGTAAGGCTGGCGTCTATGCATGGCTATATGCGCACGGATAGGCAACGCAAGATGTCGCCCGACGAATCGGTTCATCTGAATGCAAAGTGCCAATGATTGGATTTCAATGCACGCCGGATTGTATCCAAAATGTCCTGATGCCTATTTCGTCTCATCCATTCAACATGGCCCTCATTTGTCGCTTCACATCACATTCGCCGATTTTCCAATCTGCGTAGTATTACGGAGAATCGCTGTGACGACTCTTATTTTTTTCTTATGACCCCTTTTAAACCCTTTATCCATGCGGGTTTTCGGGCAGCTCAGGATACCTGTTTCTATTAAAGAGCGTATTACGCTACTATGGCGCATCGTTCAGGCCGCCAGCGGTTTGAAGGATCCAATACCGATCAGGTTTAGCAGTCGTTTAAGGCTACCGCACCACGGGGTAGTCAAAAAATACAAATCAAGGAGATGTCCATAATGCAGTTTCGTCACAAATCCCTGTTCGTTGCCGCTGCTCTCGCCCTCCTCGGAACGGCTGCCAATGCAGAGACCGTCAAAATCGCCATCGCCGGCCCGTACAGCGGCTCGGTTGCCCAGTACGGCGACATGGTCAAGGCCGGTGCGCTGACCGCGATTGAAGAAGTGAACGCAGCTGGCGGCGCGAACGGCAACAAGCTCGAAGCCGTGTTCATGGATGACGCATGCGAGCCGAAGCAGGCTGTCGCCGTCGCCAACAAAATTGTCAGCCAGAAGATCAAGTATGTGATCGGTCACGTGTGCTCGGGCTCGACGATCCCGGCATCGGACATCTACGAAAACGAAGGCGTCGTGATGATCACGCCGTCGGCCACCGCACCGCAACTGACCGAAGGCAAGAAGCGCCACTTCATCTTCCGTACGATCGGCCGTGACGACCAGCAAGGTCCGGCAGCCGCCCAGTACATCATCCACAAGGTCAAGCCGAAGAAGGTTGCCGTGCTGCACGACAAGCAGTCGTACGGTCAGGGTATCGCCACGTCGGTGAAGAAGGACCTCGACGCCGCCAAGGTGCCGGTCGTGCTGTTCGAAGGCATCAACGCCGGCGACTCGGACTACTCGGCTGTCATCACCAAGCTCAAGGCGCAAGGCGTGGACTTTGTCTACTTCGGCGGCTACCACCCGGAAATGGGTCTGCTGCTGCGTCAGGCGCGTGAGCAAGGCGTGAAGGCCACGTTCATGGGACCGGAAGGCGTGGGTAACAAGGACGTGACGGCTATCGCCGGCCCGGCGTCGGAAGGCATGCTCGTGACGCTGCCGGCCGACTTCGCTGCCGACCCGGCAAACGCCAAGCTGGTGAAGGCCTTCGCCGACGCCAAGCGCGATCCGAACGGTCCGTTCCAGATGCCGGCCTACACGGGTGTGCAACTGATCGCCAAGAGCATCGCCGGCGCGAAAAGCACCGACTCGGAAAAGGTGGCGAAGTACCTCCACGCCAACACGTTCGACACGCCGATCGGCAAGGTGGCGTATGACGCCGCCGGCGATCTGAAGTCGTTCAAGTTCGTGGTCTTCACCTGGCACAAGGACGCCACCAAGACCGCAGCCAACTGATTCCCTGACGCTTTACCGGCCAGCGAATCACCCCCAGCCGCCCGCCGACCCCGGCGGGCGGCTCGCATTCGCGCTCGGCCCCCGCTAGTCGCGAGGCTTCCCGCATGAACGAATTTTTCCCACAGCTTGCCCAGCAACTGGTCAATGGCCTGACGCTGGGCGCGATCTATGCGCTGATTGCCATTGGCTACACAATGGTCTACGGCATCATCGGCATGATCAACTTTGCCCACGGCGAGATCTACATGATCGGCGCCTACGTCGGGCTTGTCACACTGACTGCAATCGGAACGGCGGCGGGCTACCCCTTGCCGCTCGTACTGGGCGCAGCGCTGCTGGTATCGGTGCTGGTCACGGGCCTTTACGGCTTCGCGATCGAGCGGGTGGCGTATCGCCCGCTGCGCGGCGGACCTCGTCTCGGACCGCTGATCTCTGCGATCGGTATGTCCATCTTCCTGCAGAACTATGTGCAGATCGGTCAAGGCGCACGCGACGTTTCCGTGCCCATGCTGATCTCCGGCGCCATCGATATTCCGATGGGCGACTTCACCGTGACGATTCCCTACGCTCGCATGCTGATCGTAGGCGTGACGGTGGCACTGATGATCCTGCTCACGCTGTTCATCGCTAACTCTCGCATGGGTCGTGCCTGCCGTGCCTGTGCCGAGGATATGCGCATGGCCAACCTGCTCGGCATCGATACGAATCGCGTGATCTCGTTCACGTTCATTCTCGGTGCCATGCTCGCGGCCGTGGGCGGCGTACTGATCGGCCTGACCATCGGCAAGCTCAATCCGTATATCGGCTTCATCGCCGGCATCAAAGCCTTCACGGCCGCCGTGCTGGGCGGTATCGGCAGCATTCCCGGCGCCATGCTGGGCGGCGTGCTGCTGGGCCTGGCGGAGACGCTCGCCTCGGGCTACATGCCCTCCGAGTACAAAGACATCGTGGCGTTCTGCCTGCTGGTGCTGGTGCTGCTGTTCCGCCCGACCGGCCTGCTGGGCAAGCCTGACGTCGAGAAAGTCTGAGGTCGACCATGACACAACAACTCACCATGAAGTCCGGCGCCGCCAACCGTGCGCCGGCAGGAGAGACGCTCAAGGGTGCGGTCATCGCCGCAATCGTGACGATCATCCTCACGGCCCCGATCCTGGGCCTGCAACTGAAGCTCGACGGCTACAAGGTTGTGCTCGAACAGCATTGGCGTCCGGTCTGGATCGCGACCGCCATCGTGTTCGTATTCCAGCTGATCAAGCCGTTCCTGTTGCGCAGCAAGCGCGCGGTGAAGCTGCCGACGATGCCCACGACGGGACGCCGTCAGCAACTGACCGCCATGTGGGTGCTGCTCGCCGTCGGTCTCGTGTGGCCGTTCGTGGGCTCGCGCGGTGCGGTGGACGTAGCCACGCTCGCGCTCATCTACTGCGTGCTGGGTCTCGGCCTGAACATCGTCGTGGGCTTCGCCGGTCTGCTCGATCTGGGCTACGTCGGCTTCTACGCCGTCGGCGGGTACACGTACGCGCTGCTCAATCAGTACTTCGGCCTGACCTTCTGGGAATGCCTGCCGCTCGCCGCGCTGATGTCGGCGACGTTCGGCTTCCTGCTGGGCTTCCCGGTGCTGCGCCTGCGCGGTGACTATCTCGCCATCGTGACGCTGGGCTTCGGCGAAATCATTCGCCTGCTGCTCAACAACCTGACGAGCCTGACCGGCGGTCCCGACGGCGTGTCCGGCATTCCCAAGCCCAGCGTGTTCGGCTTCGAGATGGCGCGCTCGTCGAGCGTGGAAGGCGCGAAGACATTTCATGAACTGATCGGTCTCGACTACAGCGGCTCGCATATGGTGATCTGGCTGTATCTGCTCGCGTTCGCGCTGGTCGGCTTCACGCTGTTCGTCACGAGCCGCCTGATCCGCATGCCGATCGGTCGCGCGTGGGAAGCCCTGCGCGAAGACGAAATCGCCTGCCGCTCGCTCGGTTTGAACCCCACGCGCATCAAGCTCTCGGCATTCACGCTGGGCGCTTCGTTCGCGGGTCTGGCCGGGGCGTTCTTCGCTGCGCGTCAGGGGCTGGTCACGCCGGAGTCGTTCACCTTCATCGAGTCGGCGCTGATTCTCGCCGTAGTGGTGCTCGGCGGCATGGGATCGCAGATCGGTGTGATTCTCGCGGCCATCCTGCTGACGATTCTGCCGGAAGTGGCACGCGACTTTGCCGAGTACCGCATGCTGATCTTCGGTCTGGTGATGGTGCTGATGATGATGTGGCGTCCGCAAGGTTTGCTGCCCGCCACCCGCCCGCATGTGGAGTTGCCGCAATGAGTGCAGAACTGTTGAAACTCTCGGGCCTTCAGATGCGCTTCGGCGGTCTGCTGGCTGTCGACGGCGTCGAATTCGGCGTCCGCAAGAACGAAGTCTTCGCGATCATCGGTCCGAACGGCGCTGGCAAGACGACCGTCTTCAACTGCGTGGGGGGCTTCTACCGCCCCACGGGTGGATCGATCGTGCTCGACGGCGACGACATCACCGGCTTGCCGAGCCATATGGTGGCGCGTCGCGGTCTGGTGCGCACGTTCCAGAACATCCGACTATTCCGTCAGTTGACGGTGGTAGAGAACCTGCTCGTCGCGCAGCACATGACGGTGCACACCGGCTTTCTGCAAGGGCTGCTCTCGACGGGCGCGTTCCGTCGCTCGGAGCGCACGGCGCTCGAGCGCGCGAAAATGTGGCTCGATCGTCTGGGCCTCACGCCGGTCGCCAACCGCGAAGCCGGTACGTTGTCGTACGGCCACCAGCGCCGCCTCGAGATCGCGCGATGCATGATCACCGAGCCGCGTCTGCTGATGCTCGACGAACCGGCGGCCGGTCTAAACCCGCAGGAGAAGGTCGAGCTGCAGCAACTTGTGGACAACCTGCGTAACGAGTTCGGTATTTCGGTACTGCTCATCGAGCACGACATGAGTCTCGTGATGGGCGTCTCCGACCGGATTCTCGTGATGGAACACGGCAAGCCGATCATGACCGGCAAGCCCGACGAGGTGCGCAACGATCCGCGCGTCATCAAGGCCTACCTCGGGGAGGAATAATGCTCAAGCTGGAACAGATCCACACCCACTACGGGGCCGTCGAGGCGCTTGCAGGCGTGTCCATCGAAGTGAACAAGGGCGAGATTGTCACGCTCATCGGCAGCAACGGCGCAGGCAAGACCACGCTGATGATGACGGTGTGCGGCACGCCCCGTGCATCGAGCGGTCGCGTGATGTTCGAGGGCAACGACATCACCAGCCGTCCGACGCACGAAATCATGCGCATGGGCATGGCGATTTCGCCCGAAGGCCGTCGCGTGTTTCCGAGCCTGACGGTCATCGAGAACCTGAAGATGGGCGGCTTCTTCGCATCCAAAGACGACATCGATGCCGGCATGGATCACGTCTTCAAGCTGTTCCCCCGGCTCGCACAGCGTGGCAAACAGCGCGCAGGCACGATGTCCGGCGGCGAACAGCAGATGCTCGCCATCGGGCGCGCGTTGATGAGCCGTCCGCGTCTGTTGTTGCTCGATGAACCGACGCTCGGCCTCGCACCGCTCGTGATCGCGCAGATCTTCGACATCATTCGCGCGATTCGCGAAGAAGGCGTGACCGTGTTTCTGGTGGAGCAAAACGCGAACAAGGCGCTGCATGTGGCCGACCGTGGTTACGTGCTCGAAACCGGGCGCGTCGTGCTGGCCGATTCGGCCGACAACCTGCTCGCCAACGACGACATCAAGCGCGCTTATCTGGGCGCTTGAGTCTTCGGTCTCGCGGCCATCGCTCAGGCATGCGTGACGGGCAAAGAAAAGGTTCATTGAGCATTACCGGGGAAGGCGGCGCGGATTTTGAGGAAGAAGTATTCCTGGTCTCGGTAGCCGTAGGCGCGCCGCTTAATGACCTTGATAGTGTTGTTAATGCCCTCAACGATGCTGGTGTTTAGACGATGTCGGCATCTGGCCAGGATGCCATGCAGATAGCCTTTCAGACGCTGAGCGAAGGTGTTCAAGGGGGCTATTCCGCTTTGCTCGGCCTGCTCGCACCAGTGGTGCCAGGCTTGTTTTGCCCAGGCAGGTCTTCGGTAGAACCAGAGCCGCTTGAGTTCGTCCCTCAGGACATAGACCGTCAGCAGCGGCTGGTTGGCTTGCAGCAATTCGTCGAGCCGGACGGCCTGCTGCCGGTCTAGCTTGTCGCGGTTGCGCAATAACAGCCAGCGGCTCGATTTGATGACCCGGCGCGCGGGACGGTCCTGGCGCAGTTGGTTGGCCTGATCCACGCGCACCCGATCAATGACCTCTCGTCCGTACTTGGCCACGACATGGAACAAGTCATAGACGATCTCCGCCCGTGGGCAGTGGGCCTGGATTTCTAACTCGTAGGCCGTAGTCATGTCGATGGCTACGGCCTTGATGCGTTGGGCGACCCCACGCGGCAATTGCTCGAAGAACGCCCGAGCCGTCTCGCGTGAGCGTCCTGGGCCGATCCACAGCACCTGCCTGCTGATCGGATCGACGACTACCGTCGCGTACCGATGCCCTTTATGCAGGGCGAACTCGTCCATCGCTAAATACTCGATCCTGGACCAATCCGGTTCGCGCACTGACGCTCGGAGCCGGGCCTTGTCCAGCGTCTTGACGGTATGCCAACCCAGCTCGAAGAACCTCGCCACCGCCTGCACGTTGCTCGATTGCAGCAATTGGCTGCAGGCCGCCGCAAGCCGATCCGTCACCCGCTGGTAGCGACCCAGCCAAGTAAGCCGCTCCAGGCGCGGGCCACCGCATTGCTCACACAACAAGCGCCGGCGTGGAACATGAAGAACAACCCGGTACTCAAATAACGGCAGATCTCGCACCCGGCGCACCGTGGTCTCATGGACCTGGCGACATCGTGCGCCGCACTGCTCGCACAGCATCACCTTGGCGGTTGGCTTCAAATAGATCGACAGCGTGCGCCCTGTGCCCTCGGGCCACTCCACGCGTTCGACGGCATAGCCCTGCCAGCCTCCCAGCGACTCCAGCAGCTTGCGATCCAGCATCTCCACGCACTCCTGATGGCAAATTCCTGCCATCAAGAGTACGAAAACTTGTCAAATCCCTCCACGCTATTGCGCGATGAACCAAAGAAAAGGGGATGTGCTCTCGGGCACATCCCCTTTTTTCATACGTTTGCGGTCGGTGACTTCAGCCGGGTCACTTCATCAGATCGACCAGTTGATCCAGCGCCTTGCCCCAGCCGTCGTGGAAGCCCATGGCCTCGTGCTGCGCACGCGTGGCTTCGTTGCCGTGAATGGCAATGGCCGTGTAGCGCGTGCCCTTGCCTTGCGTCTCCATCAGCACGGCTGCGGTGAACTGAAAGCCGCCATGTTCGGCCACCGGCGCGGGCGCGGGACGGAAACCGGGCAGCACGGCGTTCGTCCACACGAGTCGCGAGTTCTCGACCACTTCCAGATAGCAGCCGACGTTCGGAAACTGCTGCCCTTCCGGCGAACGCATGACGGTGTGAAACAAGCCACCCGGACGCAGATCGATTTCGCACTCGACCGTTTGCCAGGGCGCAGGCGTGAACCACTTCTTGAGATGCTCCGGCTGCGTCCACGCCGCCCAGACGCGCTCGCACGGCACGTCGACATAGCGCTCCAGCACCAGGTCCAGCTTCGGGTCTACCGAGAACAGGTTGGGTTGGCTCATCTTCACGTCTCCTTCATCTGCGACAGATAGTTGTCGAGTTGGCCGAGGCGGCGCGTCCACTTGTCGCGCTGCAACTGGAGCCAATCCTGTGCGCCCGCCAGCGTTTCGGTCTCCAGCGCGTAGGTCCGCACGCGTCCGGCCTTGCGCGAGACGACCAACCCGCTGTCCTCGAGCACGCTCAGATGCTGCGAGAAGGACGGCAGCGCCATCGAAAACGGACGCGCCAGCTCACTCACCGACGCCGGACCCAACGTCAGGCGCTCGACGACCGCACGGCGTGTGGGATCGGATAACGCCTGAAAGATTCGGTCGAGAGGGATGGATTGGTTAGCCATGCACCTAACTATAGTCACCGCGATTACTTAGGTCAAGACCTTTGTATTGACGCTTTTCCTTTGTCCGATGCGCTAGATCGGACGCAGCCGTGCACCGGCTTGGCGTAGAATAGAGCCTTTCCAAATTGAGCCCCGCGTTGCCGCTATGCCGTTGGCCACTACAGAAGAAATCATTGCCGAGCTCAAGGCCGGCCGCATGGTTGTCCTCGTTGACGAGGAAGATCGTGAAAACGAAGGCGACCTGGTCATGGCAGCCGAATTCGCAACGCCCGAAGCCATCAACTTCATGGCGAAGTACGGTCGTGGCCTGATTTGCCTCACGCTCACGCAAGCGCGCTGCAAGCAGCTCAACTTGCCGCTGATGACGTATCGCAACGGCACGCAATACGGCACGGCGTTCACGCTGTCGATCGAAGCCGCCGAAGGCGTGACCACGGGCATTTCCGCCGCCGACCGCGCCCATACGGTGCAGACGGCGATTTCGCGTGATGCGCGTCCCGAAGACATCGTCCAGCCGGGTCACGTGTTCCCGATCATGGCGCAGCCTGGCGGCGTGCTGGTGCGCGCCGGTCACACCGAAGCCGGATGCGACCTGACGGCAATGGCCGGTCTCACGCCCGCGGCCGTCATCTGCGAAATCATGAACGACGACGGCACGATGGCGCGTCTGCCTCAGTTGCTGGAGTTCGCCGAGCAGCACAACATCAAGATCGGCACCATCGTCGATCTCATCCACTATCGCAGCCGCACCGAATCGATGATCGAGACGGTCTCGTCGCGTGAGATGCAAACGGCATGGGGCCCCTTCCAGGCCACGCTCTATCGGGACAAGCCGAGCGGCAATCCGCATCTGGCACTCGTGCGCGGCGTGCCTGCGCCCGACGAAGAGACGCTGGTGCGCGTGCACGAGCCGCTGTCGGTAATGGACCTGCTGGAGACCGGCGTGTCGACCCACTCGTGGACGCTGGCCGGTGCGATGAAGGCCATTGCCGAAGAGGGCAAAGGCGTGGTCGTGCTGCTGAACTGCGTCGAGACGCCCGAGCATCTCTTTAACCAGTTCGAAGCCCTCGACGAAACCGAGAAGGCCGCACGCGCCAAGCGCCGCCCGGTGGACTTCCGTACGCATGGCGTCGGTGCACAGATCCTGCGTGAGCTGGGTGTCGGTAAAATGCGAGTCCTGTCGAGCCCGCGCAAGATTCCCAACATGGCAGGCTATGGCCTTGAGGTCACCGGTTTCCAACCGATGCCCGGCGCCGCGACTGCCTGGGTTACCTTGTATCGGCGTCCCGTCTTCGGCGGGGCGTCATCTTGCCGAGCATTGCCTGTCTCGGGCATGCCGGCACAATCTTGGCCGCACCGCCTGGACGGTACTTTTTTGAGGAAGCCCATTATGGAAATCGGACAATACCAGCCGGAACTCGACGGTGAAGGCCTGCGCGTGGGCATCGTGCAAGCACGATTCAATGACG
The DNA here is from genome assembly GCF_000972785.3 of Pandoraea oxalativorans. Lineage (NCBI taxonomy): Bacteria > Pseudomonadati > Pseudomonadota > Betaproteobacteria > Burkholderiales > Burkholderiaceae > Pandoraea > Pandoraea oxalativorans. The sequence goes on along the minus strand of NZ_CP011253.3, from coordinate 1,206,116 downwards.
CGGTCTGCACGGCACTGCGCGCTGCGGCCGTAGCCGAACTCGACCGCCTGGGCGTTGATGGCGAAGACGTGCTGCTCGTCACGGTGCCCGGCGCGCTGGAAATTCCGCTGGCATTGCAGAAGATGGCCGAAAGCGGCCAGTTCGACGCACTCATCGCGCTCGGCGCGGTGATCCGCGGCGAGACGTATCACTTTGAACTGGTGTCGAACGAAAGCGGCGCCGGTATTACGCGCATCGGTCTCGATTTCGGCATTCCCGTCGCCAATGCGGTGCTGACGACCGAAAACGACGAACAGGCCGAAGTGCGCGCCGCCGAGAAGGGCCGCGATGCGGCTCGCGTGGCGGTGGAAATGGCCAATCTGCTCGAAGCCATCGACATGTTGAGTGGCGACGATGCAGAGGACGAAGACGAAGACGAAGAAGAGGAAGATCGGTAATGAAGAGTGCACGGCGCCGCGCGCGCGAATTTGCGCTGCAAGGAGTGTATCAATGGCTGATTTCGCGCGGCCACGCGAGTGAGATCGATGCTCACCTGCGCTCCACCCCTGGCTACGACAAGGCGGATCAGGCCCTGCTGGAAGCTGTCCTGTACGGCAGCATCCGCGAGGCCGACGCCCTGTCGGCGCAACTCCAGCCGCATCTGGACCGACCGGCAGCACAACTGTCGCCGATCGAACATGCCGCGCTCATCGCGGGGGCTTACGAACTGATTCATCTTCAGGACGTGCCGTACCGTGTGGTGATCAACGAAGCGGTCGAGGTCGTGAAGACGTTCGGCGGACCGGACGGTCACCGTTTCGTGAACGGCGTGCTCGACAAGTTCGCCGCCGAGGTTCGCCCGGCGGAAGTCGCAGCCAACCGCAATGGCGGCAACGGCGGTCGCGGCAAGAGCGCCTGACGTTCCAACGTACTTAAGCCCCCCCGTCCTCCCCCCGCTATGGACCGCATGCCCAACCTCGCCTCCGCGCTGACACTGGCGCAACGTGTCGACGACATCGCCCCTTTTCACGTGATGGAGTTGGCCAAGCAGGCCGCGTTGCGCGAGAAGGCGGGGCACCGTGTGATCCACATGGGGATCGGGGAGCCGGATTTCACGGCCCCCGAAGCGGTCATCGAAGCTGCGGCAAAAGCCATGCGCGACGGCCGGACGCAATACACCAGCGCGATGGGCGTTCCCGCGCTGCGCGAAGCCATCTCCGGCTACTACCGTAGTTTTTACGGGGTGGACGTCGATCCGTCGCGCATCGTTGTGACGGCCGGAGCATCGGCTGCGCTCGTGCTGGCCTGTGCAGCGCTCGTGGGTGTGGGCGACGAAGTGCTAATGCCGGATCCCTGCTATCCGTGCAACCGTCACTTCGTGTCGACGTTCGACGGCAAGCCGGTGCTGATTCCGTCGGGTCCGGCGGAGCGCTTCCAGCTTACGGCCGAGCGCATCGAATCCCATTGGGGGCCGAAGACGAAGGGCGTGCTGCTGGCGTCGCCGTCGAATCCGACGGGCACTTCCATCGAGACCGACGAACTTGCACGCATCGTGAAGACGGTGCGCGCGCGTGGCGGCTTCACGCTCGTGGACGAGATCTATCAGGGGCTGTCGTATGACGGCAAGCCGACGACCGCGCTGAGCTTCGGCGATGACGTGCTGGTCGTGAGCAGCTTCTCGAAGTACTTCAACATGACGGGCTGGCGCCTGGGCTGGCTGGTGGTGCCGCCGTCGCTGGTGCCGACGTTCGAGAAGCTTTCGCAGAATCTGTTCATCTGCCCGTCGGCGGTGGCGCAGCACGCAGCGACGGCATGTTTCCTCCCCGAAACGCTGGCGATTTACGAAACCCGCAAGGAAGCGTTCCGCCAACGTCGCGATTACGTCGTGCCCGCGTTGGAGCGTCTGGGCTTCAAGGTGCCGGTGATGCCGGACGGCGCGTTCTACGTCTACGCCGACTGCACCGGTGTCCCGCATGCGGACGCTGCCGATAGCGACCGTCTCACGCAAGCGCTGCTCCAACAGGCCGACGTCGTACTGGTGCCCGGCCTCGACTTCGGGTTCGCCGAGCCGCGTCAGTACATCCGTTTGTCGTACGCCACGTCGCTCGAACAGTTGCACGAAGCGATGGACCGGATCGGCAAGGTCTTTTCCGCAGGCTGAGCTAGCGCGCGGTACGCGACGCGAATCCTTGCGTGGCGCCCCAGCCATCGCCGAATGGGCGCGTTGCCGCGCCCTGAGTTGCGCCCTCCTTCCGTCGAAAATTGGCGGAATCGTGCAGCACGATCCCATTCCGTCAGCGGCATCATAAGTCTGAGCCATCTGTGATGCAGAATCGGCCGTCACGTCGTCGAACGCGTGCTCGGTCCATTTGGAACGTTCTTACGCATCCCTTGGGAGATGAATCATGATTCCGGCTTTGGCGTCTTCATCCACCTATGCCCATCTCGTGGCAACGTCGCAGCCTGCCCCCGGCGTGTCGTCAGAAGTGGGCGACGAGCCGCTGTCGGCATCGACGACCACACCACCGCCGGAACTGCCGCCCTTCCCGCTGATATCGACCGTCGATGCGACACCCGCAGCGGTTCAAGCGCTCTTGGCAAAGTTCGAGGCCAGCAAGACAGTGTCGGGTACGCCCGTGGCCATCGTCTCCGGTGGCAGTCTCAGTGGCTACGCCACATCGCTTATCCTCGTCAAACAAGGCTTCAACGTGCTCGTTGTGGAAAAACGAGGCGCCTACAGCCGTCAAAACATCGTCAATCTGAAGCAGGACGCCGTCTTCTCGCTTGCACGCCTGGCGCCGGATCGCGGCGTCGCAGGCAACATGCCCACCGTCGATGGCATCGCGCGCACCATACGCAACAACGAGCGGCAGACTGTCACCGAGATCAGGATTGAGCGGGACGGCATGGCGCTGCGTCGGCAACTTCAGAAACACTGCCGATTCATGGAATGGATGGCACCGTCCGACGGCCTTCCCGCCCGGCTTCCGCAACTGAAACGGCCCATCGGAGGGGTTTCTGCCTATCTCGACGTGCACGAGCCCAGCTCGACCAGGCGCATCATCGCGCAACATGAGCGGGAAGCGACGATCAGCTCGCCGTACCTCGACCCGGCATTTCCCGACGATCAATTTATCGGATCGACGGACCTGAACGACTGGCGCCTCGGCCCACCGGAGCGTATGCGCACCGAAACGCTCGTGCTTACGAGCCTGATGGACCTCGAGCGGAGTCTGAACGACTATTGCGCCGCGCAACCGGGCATCGACATCGTCCATGCGGAGGTGCATCTGCAGGAAAACAGGAGCGCAGACGATCGCTTCATACCTGTGCTCAAGATAGGGGAAGAATCCATCCGCCCAAACTTCCCGATCGATCTGATTTGCATCGCGGAAGGCGCGCACAGCGCGAATCGGGAAGTCATCGGCGGCGCACCGGCTGCGGTCGATCCGAATGAAAGCTGGCACCAAAGTGTTTACGTACAGCCCACAACCGGCGCATACCGTCCGGACAACTTCGACGTCATCGACGTCCGCCACGATCCGTTCCGGATAACCGTCGTCGATTACGTCGAGCAGCCCCGTCAGTCGGTCGCCCTCGTCTCAGTCTGCACGCCCGCAGACGCGAGACCGAACGAAGCGGCGATGCGCGCCGAGCTGGCGTGCGCACAAGCGCATATCGTCGCGCGACGTACTACGCCTTTTCAAGTCGGCGAAGCGACACGCCAGTTTGCGTCGGGTGAAATCAACGTGAAACTGATGCGCGCGAAAATCGCCGGAAAGGGGAACGCGGTGATTGTCGGCGACGCCGCTGCCTGCGGATCTCCTGCCGGAGCAACCGGCGCGTCGTTTGCGGTGTCCGCGTACCCCGAAGCCATCGAGCGTCTGGTCACGCATCCGCAATTCGGTGGCTCAAACGGCGTGATCCCGAAAGCCCTGATGGCTACGTACAACGAGGAAATTTCCCGCATCGCCGACGTCGCTCATGGTAGACAGAGCACCATCATGCGCTCCATGGGGGCCTATTCACCGGAAACCGGGACAAATCTCGCCCGGCAGATCGCAAAGGCGCGATTCGGAAGACTCGAATGAAGTTTGGAACAGTGGGAGACCTGACGGCTTGCGGAAACCGGGGTCATCTGAAGGGGAATTTATCGGCGGTTGCGAAGGCTATCTATATAGATAACCTCGCAGGCCGAAGGATGCGCCGGCCGTGGCGCATCGCGAGGTCGTCGGCAAGTGCCGACCGCTCAGGCTGCCGTGCTATCGTCCGCTTCGAGCGGCTTGGCAGCCGAAGCCGCCTTGCCGTTCGAGGTCGACGCTGCCGGTGCGGGAGCCGACTCCGTCGAATCAATCGACTTGCCAGCCGAGACCGGCTTCGCCACCGGTTTGGCCGAGCTGACGATCACCGGCGCTTGCGGCTCGTTCGGCGAGACCTTGCGTCCCATGGACACGCCACGCAGTCGATCGCGCTCGGCGAGCACCTTTGCACCATAGCCACCGTCACCGGTGCTGGTCGACCCGACATACAGACGCAGACCGCCCGCGAGCGAACCGCCACGTGCGATGCATTCCTTCAGGATCAGTGCACCGACCTTGATATTGGCCAGCGGGTGCAGTGCAGCTTCCGGACCGCCGAAGTATTCAAGCTTGTCCTGATGCACTTTCGACATGACCTGCATGAGGCCTTGCGCACCGACGGTGCTCTCGGCATACGGGTTGAAACCCGATTCGATGGCCATCACGGCGAGCAGCAGCAACGGATCGAGTCCGACTTCGTTGCCCGTCGAGTAAGCCGCGCGCACGAGGTTACCCGTCACGTCGCCCGCCACGCGATAGCGGCGCGCGAGATAGTCGGCAACGGCAATCTGTTCACGCGTATCGAGCACCTTGGTGGCGCGCGCATCGGCCGCCACACGTTGGTTCGGAATATACGCCGCGAGGACAGCGGCCGACGGCACGTGCTGCGCCGCTTGCGCCATCATCGTCGAATCCGACGCCGTGCCTTGTGCGACGATGCCGCCGTTGGCGCCCTGGCCAGCCGCGCTGGCCGTACCGGTGGCTGCTTCAAGCAGCGGACCCACGCGCGACGCCATATCGGCGCGCCACGTCGGTCGAGCCCACAGCGCCAGCGTACCAACCACGGCAACGAGGCCAAGCGCGCTGGACGTGTACAGTCCAAAACGACCGCCGTGCCAGGCCAGGCGACGCCAATCGCGGCGAGCCACGGCTACCGTTGCCGCGCCGCGCGCGCGAAGCGCACCGAACACGGCCAGTAGCCAGGGTGATAAACCAGACTTCTTCATACTACGTACTCCGGTTACGCCGTCACCACGGGGTGGCCCCGGGGCGTAAGGAAGTAAGCCGGTATGCCCGCCAGGCATCCCGTTAAGCGCTTACTTACGGCATATGGAAAGAGGCGGTGCATCGTGTTGTCATGGACGATGCCGCTACCGCCGCAGCGCGCCGACCTGTTCAGGTCTCTGGCGCTGACGAGCTATCGCTCGCGCTGCTTCCTAAAACACTGGTTTCCCAACCTCAGTGAGAAAACCAGCCACTGAAAATCCACGTCGATGTTGTAGTTGTCGCTAAGCTCGAGCGGGTCGGCCTACCCGTCATCGAAGCCGCCTTTCTGGATTCAACGGGCGGATTGTAGCAGTGATATATAATCCGTCAATACTATTAACAGTCAAAATCATTACCAAAAGTAATTTGTAACGCCTGTTTTGCCGTGACGTTTTACTGCCTTGGCCGGTAAAATGCCCTGCCCCACCCCGCGTTTACAAGGGTGTCACCCCGACTTTCACGCGATTCAAACGCCCGTTCGATCCAGGCGTATGAATTTCGTAAAAATTTTTGGTAACGGTTTGTTTCATGAAATATCTCGATCTTCGTGACTTCACCGCGCAACTGGAGCGATCCGGCCAGCTTCGTCGCGTAGACGTGCCGGTCTCGCCGGTGCTTGAGATGACAGCGCTGGCCGACCGCGTGCTCAAAGCCGGTGGTCCGGCCCTGTGGTTCGAGCAGCCGACCGGTCATGACATGCCCGTGCTGGCCAACTTGTTTGGCACCCCTGAACGAGTGGCACTGGGAATGGGGGTCGAGCAGGGCGAGAACGCCCTCGGCTCGCTGCGCGATATCGGCCGTCTTCTCTCGACGTTAAAGGAACCCGAGCCGCCGCGCGGGCTGAAGGACGCAGGCAAGTTGTTCGGCATGGCCAAGGCCGTGTGGGACATGGCCCCGAAAGAAGTCAGTAGCCCGGTGTGTCAGGAGATCGTCTGGGAGGGCGACGACGTCGACCTCTCCCGTCTGCCGATCCAAACCTGCTGGCCCGGCGACGCAGCGCCGCTGATTACGTGGGGACTGGTCATCACCAAGGGCCCGCACCGTAAGCGTCAGAATCTCGGCATCTATCGTCAGCAGGTCATCAGCCGCAACGAAGTCATCATGCGCTGGCTCGCGCATCGCGGCGGTGCGCTGGATTTCCGCGAGTTCGCACAGGCGAATCCGGGCAAGCCATTCCCGATTGCCGTCGCCCTCGGGGCCGACCCGGCGACCATGCTCGGCGCGGTCACCCCCGTGCCCGACACACTCTCCGAGTATCAATTTGCTGGCTTGCTGCGCGGCAGCCGCACGGAACTGGCGAAGTGCGTGACGCCCGGACTGGAGTCGCTACGCGTGCCTGCCCGCGCCGAGATCGTGCTCGAAGGCTTTATTTATCCGTCCGAACAACCGCCTATCGTCCCCGAATGCGCACCGCCGCCGCCCTCGCGGGGTGCGACCGCCGGTTACGAACATGCGCTCGAAGGCCCTTACGGCGATCACACCGGCTACTACAACGAGCAGGAGTGGTTCCCGGTGTTCAAGATCGAGCGTATTACGATGCGCCGCAACGCCGTCTATCACTCGACTTACACGGGCAAGCCGCCCGATGAGCCGGCTGTCCTGGGTGTGGCCTTGAACGAAGTCTTCGTGCCGCTGCTGCAAAAGCAGTTCCCGGAAATCACCGACTTCTATCTGCCGCCCGAGGGTTGCAGCTACCGAATGGCCATCGTCCAGATGAAGAAGGCGTATCCGGGCCATGCCAAGCGCGTGATGTTCGGGGTGTGGAGCTTCCTGCGCCAGTTCATGTATACGAAGTTCATCGTCGTGGTGGACGAAGACGTCGATATCCGTGACTGGAAGGAGGTCATCTGGGCGATCACGACACGTGTCGACCCGACGCGCGACACCACGCTCGTCGACCAGACCCCTATCGACTATCTCGATTTCGCCTCGCCCAAGGCCGGGCTGGGCTCGAAGATGGGGATCGACGCGACCAACAAGTGGCCGGGCGAAACTTCGCGCGAGTGGGGGCGTCCGATCGAAATGACCGCCGACGTCGACGCGCGCATGGCTGCTCTATATAAGGATCTCGGCCTGTAAAACCGGCCACCGACTCCGCGTCATGCCCAACGCCGGCGGCCATCAGGCTGTCGGCGTTTGTGTTTGCGCGCAATGCACGCTGCACGTCACGAACCCTCTCCATCAATAGAGTAAGCTGGCATCCGAAAGACAGATAAGCCGTATCCGTTTCCGTCCCCCGGGTCGGCGCGAACTCCCCCCGAGCGCACCGGCCGGTCATCGAAAGGAGCTAATCGTGTCCTCATCCCGCGCCTCCCACACCGCCCACGCGTCGGCCAAGTCACATCCCGCGCTGGCTCGCCTCAAAGATCCCGACCTGCTCAAGTCCAGCGCCTACATCGACGGCGACTGGACGCAAGCCGACTCCCACGCCACCTTCGCGGTCAACGACCCGGCCACCGACGCCGAAATCGCGCAAGTTGCCGATCTCGGCGCGAAGGAAACCGAGCGCGCACTCGTCGCCGCCGAAACCGCCCTGCCCGAGTGGCGCCGCAAAACCGGCAAGGAGCGCGCCCGCATCATGCGTCTCTGGTTCGATCTCATCATGGCGGCACAGGACGACCTCGGCGCCATCATGACGGCAGAACAAGGCAAGCCGCTGTCCGAATCCAAGGGTGAGGTCGCGTATGGTGCGTCGTTCATCGAGTGGTTCGCCGAGGAAGCCAAACGCATCGACGGCGACGTACTCGCCTCGCCCGAAGGCGGCAAGCGCCTGCTGGTGCTCAAACAACCCATCGGCGTGTGCGCGTCGATCACGCCGTGGAACTTCCCCATCGCGATGATCACGCGCAAGATCGCGCCAGCCATCGCGGCGGGCTGCACCATCGTGGTCAAACCGGCGCGCCTCACCCCGCTGTCTGCGTTGGCTCTCGCCGAGTTGGCCGACCGGGCCGGGTTGCCCAAGGGTGTGTTCAATGTCGTGACGTCGAAAAACTCGTCGGACGTGGGTAACGCGCTGACGTCCAGCCCGCGCGTGCGTCACCTCTCCTTCACCGGCTCGACGCCGGTCGGCGCGAAGTTGATGGAGCAATGCGCGTCCACCATCAAGAAGGTGGCGCTCGAGCTCGGCGGTCTCGCGCCGTTTCTGGTATTCGACGACGCCGACGTCGATGCCGCCGTCGAAGGTTGCATCGCATCCAAATTCCGCAACGCAGGACAAACGTGCGTCTGCGCCAACCGCATCTACGCACAGGACGGGATTTACGACGCCTTCGTCGAAAAGCTCACTGCTGCGGTGAGCCGCCTGCGCGTGGGAAATGGCTTCGAGCCGGGGGTGGCGATCGGCCCGCTCATCGAGGATGCCGCCATCGCCAAGGTCGAGCGTCACGTCGAGGACGCAGTCGCCAAGGGCGGACGCGTCACCGTCGGCGGCAAGGTGCTGCACGGCCGCTTCTTCGAACCGACCGTCGTGGCCGACGCCAGCGCCGACATGCTCGTGGCACAGGAGGAGACGTTCGGCCCGGTCGCGCCCGTCTTCCGCTTCAAGGACGAAGGCGACGGCATCCGGCTGGCGAATGCATCCGACTTCGGACTGGCGTCGTATTTCTTCGCGCGCGACGTAGGCCGCGTATGGCGCGTGGCCGAGGGCATCGAGGCCGGCATGGTCGGCATCAACACAGGCCTCATCTCGAACGAAGTCGCGCCATTCGGCGGGGTCAAGCAATCCGGCTTGGGCCGTGAGGGGTCGAAATACGGCATCGATGAGTACCTTGAGATGAAGTATCTCTGCCTCGCGGGGATGTGAAAAACATCTGACCCCTTAACAATTGGTAAAAGTTGCTTTTCCCACGGCGTGAGCCACGCTCTCACTGGGTCGCGCGCATTTCGACCTAACGTCGCCGAACCGGACGCCATCGTGGAAACGTTACAAAGTCCCACAGATGGGGTCCGGCTCGGGTAGAATCGCGCTTTTTTCGCGAACCGCGACTCCGACCCCAATTCGTCCGACACAAGGGCCAATTGCGGTGTGACGTCGGAGGCCGGTGCAGTGTCGCGAAGCCGATCAACAGAAGTCGCGTCCGTCAGCGCCTCCCCCCGCCGTCATGCTCCTTGTGATGGCGACGGCCTGACGGCCGTGTCCGCCCTCGCGCAATGCGTCGCTCGCTCTCTGCGGGCGTCTGCTTGTCACCTCCCGGGCGTGGAGTAGACATCTATGGATAACAATCAATCTCTCATGCGCAACATCGGGCCGTTCGCCCTGATGTTGACCGGTCTCGGCTCGATCATCGGCTCCGGCTGGCTGTTCGGCGCCTGGAAAGCCGCCAAGATCGCCGGACCGGCCGCCCTTTTCGCCTGGCTTATCGGCGCCGTCGTGATCCTCGCCATTGCCCTGACGTACGCCGAGCTCGGCGCGATGTTCCCCGAGTCGGGCGGCATGGTCCGCTACTCCCGTTACTCGCACGGCAGTCTCGTCGGCTTTATCGCCGCCTGGGCCAACTGGATCGCCATCGTGTCGGTCATTCCGATCGAAGCCGAAGCGTCGATCCAGTACATGAGCACGTGGCCGTACGACTGGGCGCACGCCTTGTTCGTGGACGGTACGCTCACCACGAGCGGGCTGGTGCTATCCGCTCTGCTCGTGATCGTCTACTTCATGCTGAACTACTGGGGCGTGAAGCTGTTCGCACGTGCCAACACGGCGATCACGCTCTTCAAGTTCGCGATTCCTGCGCTGACCATCGCCGGTCTGATAATTGCCGGCTTCCATCCGGGCAACTTCAACATCGCCGAGCATGGCGGCTTCGCGCCGAACGGCATGTCGGCGGTGCTGACCGCCGTTGCCACATCCGGTATCGTGTTCGCGTTCAATGGCTTCCAAAGTCCCGTGAACCTCGCCGGTGAAGCGCGCGATCCGGGCCGCAGCATTCCGTTTGCGGTCGTCGGCTCGATCCTGCTCGCGACCGTCATCTATCTATTGCTGCAAGTCGCATACATCGGCGCGCTCTCGCCGGAGCAACTGGCGGGCGGCTGGCACATGGTGAGCTTCAGTTCGCCGTTCGCCGAACTGGCGATCGCACTGGGTCTGAACTGGCTGGCGATCGTGCTGTACTTCGACGCGTTCCTCAGCCCGAGCGGCACAGGCACGACGTACATGGCCACCACCAGCCGAATGATCTACGCGATGGAGCGCAACCGCACGTTGCCCGCCATCTTCGGTCGTGTACACCCGCTGTACGGTGTACCGCGCCAGGCGATGTGGTTCAACCTCGCCATCTCGTTCATCTTCATGTTCTTCTTCCGCGGCTGGGATTCGCTGGCCGCCGTGATCTCGGTGGCGACCGTGATTTCGTACCTCACCGGCCCGATCAGCGTGATGTCGCTGCGTCGTTCGGCACCGGAGATGCACCGTCCGCTGCGCCTGCCGGGTCTGCCGCTGATCGCGCCGTTCGCGTTCGTCTGCGCCTCGCTGATCCTGTACTGGGCCCGCTGGCCGCTGACCGGCCAGATCATCGTGCTGGTGGTCGTGGCGCTGCCGGTGTACTTCTACTATCAGGCAAAGGACAAGTGGCAAGGCTTCGGGCGCGACCTCAAGGCCTCGTGGTGGCTGATCGGGTATCTGCCGTGCATGGCGCTTTGCTCGTATATCGGCAGCAAGGAATTCGGCGGTCTCGGTCTGCTGCCCTATGGCTGGGACATGGTCATCGTCGCGGTGCTGTCGCTCGCGTTTTACCAGTGGGGCGTGAAGGCTGGCTGGCGCACGCCGTACCTGTCGGAAGAGCGTGAGAACGACGCCGCCAGCATGGAAGGTATGCCGACGCTGTCGCACTAAGCGTTAGAATGCTTCACACGAAAAGCCCGCCAATCGGCGGGCTTTTTTCATTGTGACGAAGCGCCGTCAACCGGCTTACCGGTGCGCCCGCCGCCGTTCGATGAACAGACTGTTGCCGAGCGCGCGCTTGGCCATCTTTTTGGCGTCGGCAGCGGCGGCCGAGACTTCCACATGTGACGGAAAGCTCTCCGGCGTGACCGCAACCACGCCAATCGACAGACTCGTGATCGGATGGAAGATGACCATGCCGCGACGATCCTCCGCCTCGAACCCGCCCGCCGCGATCTGATCCGGGTGAAAGTACTCCGTCACCGCTTCACCGAAGCGCGTAAGCGCTTCGCGGCACCGGGCCTCCCAATCGGGGCTGCGGAACAGAATCAGGAAGTCGTCGCCGCCGATGTGCCCGAGGAAATCGCGCTCGGGATTGCGCACCGCCATCAGCACGCGCGCGACCAGTTGAATCAGGTCGTCGCCGCGCCGATAGCCGAACACGTCGTTAAACGGCTTGAAGTTATCCAGATCGACGTAACAGGCGTGGAACGACTGACGCTCCCCGATCATGCGATCCATGTAGTCGTCGATGGGCACGTTGCCCGGCAGCAGCGTCAGCGGGTTGGCATAGCGCGCCGCATCCAGCTGCATATCGGTGATATGACGCATGAGCGCATGCCCCTGCGCCACGCCGAAATAACGCCCCTGATCCGTGACGATGAAACCGGCCGCGATCTGACGGCTCGCCCCTTCCGCAATCATCCGGCTCAGATCCTCGACGCGCGCCGCCTTGTCGAACGTGAGCGGTCGCGGCTCCATCACGGCCGAGCACGGCTTGCGCCCGTACAATTCGCGCGTAAACGGTCGTGCAAAGCGCCCGATCAGCGACGCCCGCCCGATCAGCCCAACCGCGCGCTCGCGCTCCACCACCGGCAGCACTTCCAACGCGGGATCGCTCTCGAAGCGCGCCATGACATCCTCGCTGCGCGTGTCCGGCGAGACGGGAGCGACATAGGACGCAATGCGCTCCAGCGTGACATTCCCCGCCCCCAACTGACTCGGTTGCTGATGGACGTAGGCACGGCGCTCGTTCACCACTTCCTGCACACTCGCGGTGATGGCGCGCTGCGGCTGCGCTTCGGGCCGCGCAATGAAATACCCCTGTCCAAGGAAGATGCCCAGATCGCGCACGACCTGAAGCTCCTCGGCATGCTCGATGCCTTCGGCAATGACCCGAGTGCCGCTCGTCTCCGCGATCTGACGCATCGAGCGCACGAACTGAAGTTTGACGGTGTCCGTGTCGATGCCGTCGACGAAATGCCGGTCGATCTTGACGTAGTCCGGCCGCAGCTCCGACCACAGACGCAAGCTCGCATAGCCCTCGCCCATGTCGTCCAGCGCCACTTCGAAGCCCAGCGCACGGTAGGCGGCAAGCGACGCGCGTGTGCTCGCCAGATCCAGCGTTGGCGCGTGTTCGGTCAGTTCCAGCACCACGCGCTCCGGCGCAAGCCGGAACGACTGAAGCATGGCGAATGTCTCGTCCAGCCCCAACGATTCACTCACGCCGCCGCCAGGATGTGCACGCGTGACCGGACCGATGTTCAGGAACAGGCGTTCGGGCAAGTCCTGCTCGACGAACTCGCGCAGCACCGTACGTCGACAGGCAAGTTCGAGCGGCCCGCTCACGCCGTGACGCCGCGCCGCAGCGAACAACGCAATCGGCGAATGAATCGACGTGCCCGCAGGCCCACGCACCAGACCCTCATAACCCGCAACTTCGGACGTCCGAAAATCGACGATGGGCTGGAACACGCAGGTCAGGCCGATGCCTTCGCACAACTCGGCGAGCAGCGACGCTTCATCGGGTTCGACGTAAGGAGCGGACGCGGAGGACGAGGTAGAGAGCGCGGACGCTGGCTGCGCATCGCGCGCGGTCGCGGGAGCGCCAAAGCGATCCTGCGGACGTATCCCGGCAACTCCGGCAGGCGGGAGAGGGTTCAACTGAGACTCCGTAAGTCGGTGCGGCGCGCCGGCATCATGCAAACAGCTGTACGTTATGCGGGCATGTGTCGGGCACACTCATACGCACCGGGGCATCTTTGCTTCGATGTGCCCCGATGAAGTCTCACCCGTTCCCCGTGTTTCACGTGCGGTCGCTGCTCTCTGGCCCATATCCGCGTCTTGTGACGGTGCCCGTGGGCACCCTCTTTTACTTGGCACTCAGGCTATCGCCGCTATTTGACAAAACCGTGACAGCACCGGAATTGCAACAAATGTCGACGCCCGCGCCCGTCTCCCGCTACGCGGGAATCCGTAGCCTGACGGAGGGGTTCGCGCCGCACAAGGACGAAAAAAAACGGCAACGCCGCAAAGCGTTACCGTCGTTCGTCAGGCGCAACCGGGCGGTGCGCCGCCGAATCGTCCTGAAACTTACCAGGCCGTCACAACCGAGCCGCCGAACTTCTGCTCGATGAATGCCTTCACTTCCGGCGAGTGGTAGGCCTTGATCAGCTTGGCGACCCACGGCTTGTTCTTGTCGGCCGAGCGGATGACCAGCACGTTGGCGTACGGGCCGTTCGCGTCTTCGATCGCGATCGAATCCTTCTTCGGGTTCAGACCGGCTTCCATCGCGAAGTTGGTGTTGATGACGGCCACGGCCACGTCGTCGAGCGAGCGCGGCAGTTGGGCAGCGTCCAGTTCCACGAACTTCAGCTTCTTCGGGTTCTCAGCCACGTCGATGGGCGTCGCCTTCAGACCTGCGTCGGCGCGCAGCTTGATCAGGCCCTGCTTTTGCAGCAACAGCAGCGCACGGCCGCCATTGGTCGGATCGTTCGGCAGGGACACCTTGTCGCCCGTCTTCAGATCGGCCAGCGACTTGATCTTCTTCGAGTAAATGCCCATCGGGAAGATCACCGTCTTGGCGATCGATTCGAGCTTGTAGCCACGGTCCTTCACCTGCGCGTCGAGGTACGGCTGGTGCTGGTAGCTGTTCACGTCCAGATCGCCCGACGACAGCGCGGCGTTCGGCTGCACGTAATCGCTGAACTCGATGACCTTGAGGTTCAGGCCGTCCTTGGCTGCGACCTTCTTCACTTCGTCGAAGATCTGAGCGTGCGGGCCGCCCGTCACACCCACCTTCAGGTTGATGGCGTCAGCGGCAACCGCAGGCGCCGCAAATTGCGTTGCGAAAACCGTGGCGGCGCCAACACCGGCCAGCAGCTTGAAAATCGTACGACGTTGCATGAAAAACCTCGCGTGTGTGAATGAAGTGCCGGTTCGACCGGCCACCGTTGTTATGTGGGAATTACTTGTGGCTCAGACGCCGCACCAGCCAGTCGCCGAACGTCTGCACCAGTTGCACGAAAACGATCAGAATCAGCACCACGGTGATCATCACTTCCGGTAGGAAGCGCTGATAACCGTAGCGGATGCCGAGGTCGCCCAGCCCGCCGCCGCCAATCGCACCGGCCATTGCCGAGTAACCGACCAGGCTCACGAACGTGATCGTCAGACCGGCGACGATGCCGGGCAACGCCTCGGGCAGCAGCACCTTCATGACGATCTGGCCAGTCGTCGCGCCCATCGATTGGGCGGCCTCGATCAGGCCTCGGTCCACTTCACGCAGCGCGGTCTCCACCAGCCGCGCCACGAACGGGGCTGCGGCGATGGTGAGCGGCACCACGGCGGCCATCGTGCCGATGGACGAGCCGACGATCAATCGCGTGAACGGAATCACCGCGACGAGCAGAATGATGAACGGCGTCGAGCGCACGGCATTGACGAGGATGCCGACAACCCGGTTGGTCGGCAGGTTCTGCAACACGCCGTTGCGGTCCGTCAGATACAGCAGCACGCCCAGCGGCACGCCCACGACCGCACCGATCAGGCCGGAGATGCCGACCATGATCAGCGTCTCCCAGAACGACGAGACGAACAGATCGAACATTTCACTCCACATGGCTCAGCTCCTCAACGACAACGCCCTGACTGGCGAGGAACGCCATGGCTTCGGCCACGCGGGCCGGGGTGCCGCCCGCCATCACGGCGAGCGATCCGAACGCCTGCCCCTGGATCTCGTCGATCTGGCCATGCAGGATATTGAAATCGAGTTCGTAGCGGCGAATGGCCTCGGAGAGCAGCGGCTGGTCCACGCCCGCGCCGGAGAACGCCAGACGATACAGATGGTCGTGACCGTTGCCGATGCGCGAGGCCACACGCTGGCGCACGCCCTCGGGCAGTTCCTGCG
The DNA here is from genome assembly GCF_000972785.3 of Pandoraea oxalativorans. NCBI lineage: Bacteria > Pseudomonadati > Pseudomonadota > Betaproteobacteria > Burkholderiales > Burkholderiaceae > Pandoraea > Pandoraea oxalativorans. Next base: position 1,190,728 of record NZ_CP011253.3, on the reverse strand, counting down.
CAATCACGTCGCCGATCAGCGCGCGGGTGACTTCATGGCGCGGACGCAGGAACACGTCGATCACCGCCCCCTGCTCGACCACGCGGCCGGCGTCGAGTACGGCCACACGGTCGCAAACCTGCTTGATGACTTCCATCTGGTGCGTGATGAGCACGACCGTCAGACCGAGTTCACGGTTGATGCGCTTGAGCAGTTCGAGAATCGAGCGGGTCGTCTCGGGGTCGAGCGCCGAGGTGGCTTCGTCCGAGAGCAGCACTTGCGGCTCGCTCGCAAGCGCACGGGCGATGCCCACGCGCTGCTTCTGACCGCCTGAAATCTGCGACGGGTAGCGATCCTTCTGCGCCGTGAGGCCCACGAGTTCGAGCAACGGCAGCACCTTCGCACGAATGTCTGCGGCCGGCATGCCTGCGAGTTCCAGCGGCAACGCTACGTTCTGGTAGACGGTGCGCGAGCTGAGCAGGTTGAAGTGCTGGAAGATCATGCCGATGCGACGACGCGCCTGACGCAATTCGTCGGACGATAGCGAGGTCAGATCCTGACCGTCGACCCGCACCGAGCCGTCGCTGGGACGGTTAAGCAGGTTGATGACACGCACGAGCGTGCTCTTACCGGCGCCGCTTCGGCCGATAATGCCGAAAACTTCGCCGCGCTCGATCGACAGGCTGATATTGGAAAGCGCGTCGATCGGCCCCTTGGGCCCAGCGAAGCGCTGGGTAATGTTCTGGAGTTCGATCATGCAAAAAAATAGCAGCCCACTGCCCAAATTTCCCGAACAGTGCCGCCGCCAAGACTCTATTTAGCGCAAAGGCAATATTCTAGCCCATGCGCCTAAATAGTTGAAAATAATAAAATTTGATCTCTTTATACTGGTTTTCGCAGATAGAGAGCGCAGGCCTCAGGCCCGCCGCTCGTTGGCAAAATCGTCGAGCACCCTGATGACTTCGTCGAACTCCAGGGACTTGTCGAAAAAGTGCCGTACACCCAGTTGCTGGCAGCGCTTGCGGTAGGTCGCGAGCGCGTAGTTGGTCAGCACGATCGCCATCAGCTTTTCCAGCATGCCTTTACTGTGCAGGTACGACAGCACGTCCATGCCCGAGCCGCGCCGCAACTGGATATCGACGATGACCGCGTCGAAGGAATCGTTTTCAAGGGTACGGACCGCGTCGTCGGCCGTCTCCGCCACGCCTGTCACTTCGAGCATCCCGCTCGATCCGAGCGCTTCGGACAGACTCTCGCGAATCACCGCCGAATCTTCGATCAGCAGCACCTTGAGGGGCGCACGCGTCCCTGTCTGCGTTGCTGCGTTCTCGGTTGACATGAAAGCCTCTCTCAACTGATCAAGCCATTCTTGAGCGCGTAAAGCGTCAGGTCGGCATTGGTTTTCAGGTGCATCTTTTCCAGCACGCGCGCGCGATAGGTACTGACAGTCTTCACCGACAAATGCAACTCGTCGGCGATCTCGGTCGGCGTGCGGCCCTGCGCCAGCTTGCAGAACACCTGAAATTCGCGCTCCGAGAGTTGTTCGTGCATCGGTTCGTCAACCGGCTTGTCGAGCTTCTGCGCCAGCAGATCCGCCGTCACCTCGCTCACATAGCGATGACCGCGCGCCACCGTGCGGATCGCCCGAATGATCTCCTCGGGCGCGGCATCCTTCATCAGATAGCCGTCGGCACCGGCGCGCAGCAGGTTGACTGCGTATTGCGCTTCGGGATACGTGGACAGGAACAACACGCCCTGCTCGGGTCGCAACTGTTTGATCACGCGCAGGGTGTCGATGCCGTTCTTGTCAGGCATGGCGATATCCAGCAGCACGACATCGAATTCGGTTTCGCGCACGGCACGAATCACCTCGTCCCCGCTCGCGGCTTCGCCCAGCACCTCCATGTCCGACTCGTCGGCAATGAATTGCTTGAAGCCGGTACGAACGATGGCGTGGTCGTCGGCAATGAGGATTTTTATTGTCAGTGACATCTAAGCTCCAGAGACTGTCCCCGTCGGCCTCCTGGCCGCGCTTGAATGAATTCGGTGCGCGCGCCATGGCCTTCACTCCCGGTCGAGCAGATCCCGCATATCGTCGGCATGCTCCTCCTCGACCGCGAGGATTTCTTCGAGCAAGCGACGGGTTGTGGTATCCCGGTCGCCCAAATAATGAATCATCTCGCGGTAACTCTCAATCGCTATACGCTCGGCGACGAGGTTTTCGCGAATCATGTCGCGCAGGGTGTTACAAGTGACGTACTCGGCGTGGCTACGCGAGGTAAGCGTATCCGGCGAGAAATCCGGCTCGCCGCCCAGTTGCACGATACGCGCCGCGATGCGATCCGCGTGATCCTGCTCCTGCGTGGCGTGCTCGGCGAATTCGGCGGCCACTGGCTCGGCATGGATGCCTGTCGCCATGAAAAAATGGCGTTTGTAACGCAGCACGCAGACCAGTTCGGTGGCGAGCGCATCGTTGAGCATGTGCACGACCGCGTCGCGATCGGCCCGGTAGTCTTCCGTGACGGCTCCTTCGTCCAGGTGCTCACGGGCACGCTCGCGCAGGGCGCGAACGTCGATTTCGAAATCCTCTCCCGCGTGCTGGCTATGACCATTACCGGTCATCGCGTGCTCGGACTGCTTGGCGTGCTGTTTAGCTTGCTTGGCGGTGTGCATCTGCGAATTCTCCTGTAGCGGTTTGGCGCGTTTGCCGGGTTGGGTGAACGTCATTGCCATTTCTCACGCCGAATATGGCGAAGGGCGGCTCGGGCCGCCCTGCGTTCCCTGACGGTCTCTATCGTCGGACCACCCCGAAGAGCAGCGTGACCAGGAAGATCACCAGGAAGATGAAGAACAGAATCTTCGCGATTTCAGCCGCGCCAGCGACGATTCCCGTGAAACCGAAAACCGCGGCGATCAACGCGATCACGAAGAAAACAACGGCATAGTGAAGCATCGCAACCTCCTTGAATGTCGATGGCCCGTTAGCGCATGTGGCATGCGCAGCGCGAACCCCTTGCCGCGAGCCACATGACGATGCTGCGGCGCGAGACACCACTGCGCCGCAGCGTGCTTCTAGTCGACGATTTTCTTGGCGACGGTCAGGCCAAGCAGCAAGAAAATCACGAACAGCACCAAGAACAGCACGAACAGTATCTTCGCGATCCCGGCGGCGCCGGCGGCGATCCCGGTAAAGCCCAACAGGCCTGCCACGATCGATACCAGCGCGAACAACAAAGCCCACTTCAGCATGGCGTTCTCCTTGGTTTCATGTGTCGTTTCCCGGAGACTTCTGGCTCCCGGCGGCGGGCGCACTGCCTTGTCAGGCGGTACGCCAACCCGGGGGCGCTGAATGAATAGTAGAAAAACGCCGCTCGCAGGAATGCCCGCGCGGCGCTGGTTTTTGCGTAGGAATTTGCTGACAATTGCCCGGATGGTGCGATTTTCGCCGTATGATCGAAGCACTCCCCGCAATCAACGGTCATCCACACTCCGCCAATGCCCCGATTTACGTCCTGGTTGCGTCGCCGAAGCTGGATCATCGCCATGATCGCTGCGATCGTCATCACGGTTGGCAGTCTGATCGGTCTGGAATCGGCGCACCACCGCCTCGCGTCCACCTACGAAGCGGCGCTGCAAAACATGACCGCCGCCAATGAACTCAATGAGATCATCGCGCGCACCTCGACGGTGGTGGCAAGCCAGCGTGGCTATCTGCTCACAAACGATGTGGGCTATCTGGATCCCTATCTGTCGGCCGTGCGACGCATTCGCGATCTCTCGGCGCTCATCATCCAGCACTACCAGGACGTGGGCGACGATCAGGCCACGCGCGATTTCGCGCGCGTCATGACCCTGTTCTCCGAGCGCATCACGGCGATGGACACGGCACGATCCGCCGTGACGCAGGGCCAGATGACGATGGAGGAAGCGTTGTCACCGGCCCATCTCGGCCTCGGGACGATGGAATCGGTCCAGACCGGCATTACCGACCTCTATAACCGCGAGCTGGCCCGCGCCCGCACAGCGCAGGACAACGGCCGCTTCGATCAGGCGATCTCGGCGGTCAGCGCCGGCGCACTGTCGGTACTGACAATTCTGCTCTTCATCCTGTTGTTCCGCTTGCTCGGCAAGCAGATGCGTCAGGAACAACTCGCCCGCGACCAGTTGCACGAGCAGCAGGCTCACCTTGACAGGCTCGTGCGTGAGCGCACCGAACAACTCGACGAACTGGCCACCCACTTGCAGAACGTCAGCGAGGACGAGAAGACGCGTCTGTCACGGGAATTGCACGACGAACTCGGCGCGATTCTCACCGCCTGCAAGATGGATGTCACGTGGGCGCATCACAAGCTGCGCAACGTCGATCCTGTAATTTCCGAGAAACTTGCGCGCGCGCAACGCAATCTCGATTCCGGCATTCAGACCAAGCGCCGCATCATCGAGAACCTGCGTCCGACCGTACTGATCAACTTCGGCCTCGTCACCGCGCTGCGCTCGCTCGCGGAAGAAACGGCCGATCAGCAACACTGGCAACTCGATCTCGATCTGCCCGAGGAAGACTTCGCATTGCCCGAGTCGACCGCCATCGTGCTGTTCCGCGTAGCACAGGAAGCGCTGACAAACGCGGGCAAATACGCGCGCGCGACTACCGTACGGGTCGCCCTCGCGTGCGACGAGCAGCGCGTGCGCCTCGAAGTGATCGACAACGGCATCGGCCTCACGCAGGACCAGTTCAACAAGCCCAAAACGCACGGCCTGTTCGGCATGCGTCAGCGCGTCTCGGCCAAGGGCGGACGTATCGACATTCACTCGCTGCCACAGCGTCTGGGGACTGAGATTCAGGTCGTGCTGCCCTTGTGCAATCCAGCCGATGCGCTGGATATCGCGACCGAAGTCACCGAAAGCACCGTCTCCGCGCAATCGGGCGAGGCATCGTCCGACGGCAAGACGACCGAGTCGTCGAACGCGACACCTTCGCGCGACAGCGCCGGCACTACCGGCACGACTGACGCCTCGCAGCCTCCCCGCCCCCCGGTCGGAATGCACTGACAGCGCAACCCGACTCCGCCTACACCGCGTTGCCCTCGCGGCTGACAGCGCAAACACTTCGCACTCCCTACCATGGAATCACCTGCCGACGCCCCGAAGGGCGCGGATTGTGGGCTTCCGTGCGCACACCGTGCGGTGTGCGCCAGATAACGGAATCGCGGACTCCCCGCAGAAGCACCTGAACTAACCCAACACTGAGGAGTGGTTTATGAACTCGGATCTGATCAAGGGCAAGTGGAACCAGCTCAAGGGCGAAGCGAAGAAGCAGTGGGGCAATCTGACCGACGACGATCTGCTGAAGATCGAAGGCAATCGCGACAAGTTCGTCGGTGTGATTCAGGAGCGCTACGGCAAGGCCAAGGCCGATGCCGAGAAGGAAGTCGACACCTGGAACAACCAGCACAAGCTCTGGTAAGCCAACGGCACTCGCGTGAGCCAGGCCGACCGGGAGGTCGGGCTGGCGCCTCCCCCCTCGCGCGTCCTATGCGCTTCGGACGACATCATCTCTCCAAGGAGAATTCAAAATGAAACGATTGATCGCCATCGCACTGCTTTCGGGCTTCGCACTGGGCCTGGCCGGTTGCAACACTATTCACGGCGCAGGCAAGGACGTTGAAAAGGGCGGCGAAGCCATTCAGGGCGCGGCCGACCGCAACAAGTAACGCGGCATCGGCCGGTGCGCACCCACACCGGCGCGCAGCACCCGGCAGCATCGACATCCCCCCGATACGCGACGCGCGGCGCATGACGCAATCGCCATGCCGTCCGGGCGTCGCCCCAACGCTCGCCCAATCCCCAGACTAGGAGGACTTTGAGATGTCACATCGAATCGCTATGAACGTCCTGACCTGCGCCTGCATCGCGGCGGCAGGCATGTTCGGCACAACGGCGGCCAGCGCCGCCGATGCCGCGGCCAAGGACCGTTACGACGCCGCCCAGAAATCGGCCGAAGCCGACTACAAGGCCTCCGCTGCGCGTTGCGACGACATGAAGGACAACGCGAAGAAGATTTGTGTGGAAGATGCGAAGGGCAAGGAGAAGATCGCCAAGGCCAACGCGGAAGCCGACTACAAGCAAACGCCGAAGGCCCGTTACGATGCCGCCATCGCCAAGGCCGACGCCGATTACAGCGTCGCCAAGCTGCGTTGCGACGACAAGAAGGGCAACGACAAGGATGTGTGCGTGAAGGACGCCGACGCCGCCAAGACCAAGGCCTACGGTGATGCCAAGGTCATGCGTACGAGCCGCGAATCGTCCAAGGACACCGTGGAGGCGCGTCAGGACGCCAACGCCGATGCCAACAAGGCCCAGTACAAGGCCGCGATCGAGCGTTGCGACAGCCTGACGGGCAATAGCAAGGACAGCTGTGTGGCGGACGCCAAGTCGCGCTACCACCAGTAAGGCACCGTCGATATCGATTGGAACGACAGCAGGTTTAGCAGGGAGGAGGAGGCGTCACGGACCGTCACTACGGGTGTGCGCCGGACGTCGGCACCGGGCGAATGTTGCGCAAGCGGCATTCGCCCGGTGTTTTTGCGCCACAGGCCGGGGCGTCGCATGTAAATGAATGTAACAAGTGTCGCGCGACACGCGCGGCGCACCGTCTTCCGCCGCTTGGAGCGATGTCAACCGAAACGAGCGCAAAGCGTTGATTTTGAATAGAATAGAGGCCTGATTTTCACGTTTGGCGGCCGCTTTTCTACGCCCGAACGTTCCCCACACCGGATGGCTTCGCATACTTTGCAACAATTGCGTCGCGCCCGCGTTTCGGAACTTCAGTAAAGTAAAGCCAGAGAATCTGACGAACCAGGGTGCCGGCGGGCACCAGGCGCGTCGAACGGCATGGTGCCGCTCGGGCGCTGTCATCAGTACGCTGCCAAGTCCGCAGGAGAAATGTCATGAAAACCAAGTTTGCCGCCCTTGCTATCGCCGGGGTCGCGCTCGCCGCGGGTGCGATCGGGACGGCGCAGGCACACGTTTCGGTCGGTATCGGTATTGGCGTACCGCTGATCGCACCGGCGCCGGTCTATGCACCGGCACCGGTCTACGTTGCGCCGCCTCCGCCGGTCTACGTTGCACCGCCGCCCGTTTATGTCGCCCCGGCCCCCGTCTACTATGGTCCGCCCCCGGCATACTACGGTCGTCCGTACGGTTACGGCGGCTACGGCCGCGGTTACTGGCGTCATGGCCGCTGGTACGGGTATTGATCGACGGCGCCCCGTCCGAACGCCGAAACGAAACGCGCCGCCGACTGAGAAGTCGGCGGCGCGTTTCGTTTATGAGGAAGGAAAGTCCCCAGCAATGTCTAGCGTGCCACCCGGTACGCGATCCGGAAGCCGCCCCAGTGACGCCCGTTCACATAAATTGGCGCGGACGCATCCTTCATCACCACGAACTCCCCGCCCCCCATATCGCGACGATACGTTTGCAGCAACAGCGGCTTGGTGTTGCGCCCTGCCGCAGCGCCGGTGCGATCGTTGAACAGCCGTCGATTGCGACAGTGCGCGGCGTTCCACACGGGATCGTTCGTCGGCGCTTGCGAGAACTTGCGGTTGTGTGTCGGCAGATAGCCGTTTTCATCGACCGCCGCACAGAACGTGATGCGCTCGTTCATGCCGAGCAACGGTTCCTGAATCGCAGGCAGCGTCTCGTCCGTAAAGCGTGTAAAGCGCGCCATCAACTGCTGCGGATTAGAGCCCGGAATCGGTTCGTAGCGACGGTCGAACAATTCCTGCTCGCTGATCTTGCCCTTCGCAAGGGCCGCTTCGAAGCTTTCGCCGACCTGCTTGGCCGCGCGACGCACGGCTCGAATGAACGGTGTGTCCTCCGTCTCGACATCGGCTTCCGCAATGAGACCGATCAGATGCTCCGACACCGACAGCAGACCGTTGATCCGCTCGCGCGCGCGCTCGACGTGTTCGGCGGAATGCGTCACACCATCCGCCATTTCGTCGACGTGTGCGGCGAGCGTGTTGCATTCGTTTTCGATGGCTTCGCTCGCTTGTGCGATCTGTCCGGCCTGCCGGTCGAACGTATCGAGCGCCGTGCCAGCCGTCTCGATGACGCTGGCGATGGCCCGGGTGCCTTCTCGCGCGTCGTTGGCACGCGCAACGTTGGCGTTGCTCTCACGCATGAGACGCTGGGTGCGCTCGCTGAGCGCCGCCAGCGTGTGTTCGATTTGCTGCGTGGCCTCGGCCGTCTTGCTCGCGAGCAGCTTGACCTCGGTCGCCACGACGGCGAAGCTGCGTCCGGCCGCACCGGCCCGCGCGGCTTCGATAGCGGCATTCAGGGCGAGCAGATTGGTCTGGCGCGCGATGACGGAGATGCCTTCGGCGACCTTGCCGACGTGATCGAGCGCTTCGCGCAGGCCGGAGATTTCGTCCGCCATCCCGGAAACGCCTTCCACAAGCCCGTGAATCGACGCGAGCGACGCGTCGGCCGTGCTGCGCGATGCCGAGATTTCCGCACTGGCGCGATCGGCCACGTCGCGGGCTTCGCGCGCCGCTTCGGCAATACGCTGATTCCCTTCGCTGGTATCGGTCGCGGCGCGGCGAAGCTCCTGAAACACTTCGGCCTGACGCTTGATGCGAACGGCGATTTCGTCGACGTTGCCCGCGATATCGCACAACTCCACACCGAGGGTGCCGGCGTTGGCCGCCACCTCGTTCATGATGTTGACGGTCTGCCCCGCTCCCCTTGAGCGCGTGAATAGCCCCATCGTCAGTCTCCTCGCATCTCTGATCTGCTTGTTATGACGAGGGCGAGACGGTCGCCGGAACTGCCAAAACGTAAAACGCCGGATCGACGTCTGCGCCACACGTATGGGTATTCTTTTTACCCGGTGTCCGAAAGTATAACGGGAGAAAAAACGGCGGACTTGAGAGTTTCTTCGCGCGATTCGCCCCCGGTTTCTTTACTTTTCGACGTTTATACGGGCACCCTCTCACGCACGGCTTACGCGGGACTTACTGCCGGGCACGACATGCCGTCAAGGCGCTTTCAACGCCCCCGCCAGCGCATCGGCCAGCGCCACGACCAGCCCGCCCGCGTCACGGCGGCGTAGCAACGCGACTTCGCTCTCGGCATTCGCGTCGTCGAGCGCAACCCGGCGCACGTCCGGCCCGGCAAGCGCCGCGAGGCTCTCGGGCACGATCGCTACACCGAAGCCAGCCGCGACCAGATTGACGAGGGTTGCCTTTCGCGACGTTGCCGCCGCCGCCCTTGGAAAGAAGCCGTGTTGCTGACACAGTTGCGCGACCCGGTAGCTCAGTCCACCGCGCTCGCGATGCGGCAACGACACGAACGGCTCGGCAGCGAGCGCCGCCACGCTCACCGATGCCACGCCTGCCAGCGCATGATCGCTCGCCACCAGCAGCAACAAGCGCTCGCGGGCAATCGTCTCGCAAACGAGCGACGGCGCGGGGCGCAGCACAGGCAATCGCACCAGCCCCAGGTCGATGCGCCCGGCTTCGACTTCGTCCTGTTGTTGTTCTGAAGACAGCGTCGAGACCTCGACGGTGACGCCCGAGTTCGCCTGCAGGTGGGCACGCAACGCCACGGGCAGTCCTCCGGCGAACGGCACGGAACTGGAATGGGCGACCCGCACGCTGCCTTGCTCGCCGCGCGCGACGCTGCGCGTGAGCGCGATGGAGCCTTCGAGTTCGGTCAGCACGCGTCTCGCCTCAGTGACGAACGTGCGTCCTGCCGGGGTGAGCGTCACACCTTTGGACGAGCGCTCGAGCAACACCGCCTGCAACGCCTTCTCAAGCTCGGAGATCTGGCGGCTCAACGCCGACTGCGCGACGAACAGACGCTCCGCCGCCGCGCTGAACCCGCCCGCATCGACCACTTCCAGGAAATAACGCAACTGCCGCAGCGACACCATGACTATGCCGTTTCGAGATCGAACATCGCCACATTCTATATTGGCGCGACGCCTGCACGCGGCCCTATGCTGACGGAAATCCCACGTGCTCCCCGGCCTGTTCCCGAGCACATTGCGCATCGAATCCGAACGCCGCCACCATGCTCGCAACGCTCGCCACCTCACCGCTCGACGCACTCGGCTCAGTCACTGCGGCCCTTCCCACGCCCGGCCACTGGCTGCTCATGAGCGCAGCGCTCGTCGTCGCCTATGTGATTTTCGGCGTCGCTGGCTTCGGCACGGCGCTCGTCGCCAGTCCCATCCTGGCTTACGCAATGCCTGTCGCGCAGATCGTGCCGATGCTCGCACTGCTCGACTTCAGTGCGGCGTCGGGCAATGTCATGCGCAATGCCCACGCCGGCGATATGAGCGAGTTGCGACGTCTGCTGCCCGCCATCGTGATCGGCAGCCTCGCGGGCGGTGCGCTGCTGTTGCGACTGCAACCGGAAGTGCCGCTCAGGGCGCTAGCGTGGTTTGTGTGCGCTTATGCGGTGTTTTCGCTGATCGGGCCGCGCGCGAAATCGCGTCTGTCACAGGCCTGGGCGATTCCGTTCGGCGCGGTGGGGGGGATGTTCGGGGCGATGTTCGGCAGTGGGGGCTTCGTCTTCGCCATCTATCTGACGAGTCGACTGGAGCGCGTGGAGGCGATGCGCGTGACGCAGGCGACGCTCATCGGCTTCAGCACGCTCGCGCGCGCTGTGCTGTTCCTGCTCGCGGGCGTCTACGCCAACGTGTCGATGCTGGTGACGGCCGTCTCGCTCGTCCCCGCGATGGTGGTCGGCATGTGGCTCGGCAAACACATCACGCTGCGGCTCTCGCGCCAGCAGTTCGTTCGCGCAGTGAGTCTCGTGGTGTTGGCCGCAGGCATCGCGTTGCTGATACGCAGTCGGTAAACGTCGCGCCAACAAGCGGGTATGCGGGTATGCTGACGGCCATTCTTACGCGACGCGCCGCTCATGTCCCTGCCCGCCCTGCTCGTCTTTGGCGAAGCCCTCACCGATCTGATCCGTCAACCGGATCGCGACGCTCGTCAATGGATCAGCCGTGCGGGCGGTGCGTGTTGGAACGTCGCCCGGGTGACGGCGGCCATGGGCGTGGCGACGGGCTACGGCGGCGCGATCAGCACGCATGCCCCGTTCGGCACCGAATTGCTCGCGCTCTCCCGCGAGGCCGGGCTGGACGAGCGCTACTGGCAAGCCGTCGATGCCCCGCCGCTCGTGGCCGTCGTGCACCGGCACGATCCGCCCGCCTACTTCTTTCTCGGTGAAGGCGCAGCCGATCTGGCATTCGATCCGGCGGCTTTGCCCGTCGGCTGGCAGCGTGCCGCACGCGTCGCACATTTCGGCTGCATCAGTCTCGTGCGGGAGCCGCTGGCGAGCACGCTGCTCACCATCGCACAAACGTTGCACGACACCGGTGTCGCAATCAGCTTCGATCCGAATCTTCGAAATCTGATGGGACCGGCGTACTTCGCCACGTTCAGTCGCATGGCGGGACTCTCGACGTGGCTCAAGCTATCGGTGGAAGATTTGCGCGGCCTCTACCCGACGCATACCGATGACGACGCCCTCGCCGACGTGCGTCGCATCGCCCCGCAGGCCCAGATTCTGTTGACGGATGGGGTGCGCGGCGTGCGTTTACTGCTGCCGGACGGCGGTGCCCTCACCCATCCTGCATTCAACGTCGAAGTCGCCGACACCGTGGGCGCAGGCGACGCCGCGATCGGTGGCTGGCTGGCCAGCCTATCCCGGATGCCGGACGCACCGCTCGCCATGCATTTGCGCCGTGCTGCGGCAGCCGCCGCGCTGGCCTGCACCCGCACCGGCGCCCACGCGCCCGCCTGGGACGACGTCGAAGCGCTCGCCCGGACCTGACTTCCGGCGCGATGCAGACACAATCGCCCAGTCAATCATCCGAATACTGGCTATGATGAGAGCCAATCATCACTTCAGCCGATACATTCCACGACATGACGCCCGACCAATTGCTGACCTTCGCGACGGTGGCCGAACTGGGCAACATCAGCCATGCGGCGCAAGCGTTGCACCTGTCGCAGCCTGCCGTTTCCGGCCAGTTGCGGCTGTTGCAGGAGTCGTTCGGCGAGCCGCTTTACCGGCGTGACGGTCGCGGTATCCGTTTGACCGCGGTAGGCGAACAGGTGGCCGTCTACGCAAACAAACTACGTCAGGACTACCGTCAGGCGATGGCGTTGCGCGACAGCTTGCGGGGACTGGAGACGGGCGTGTTGCGGATTGGCGCGAGTACGACGCCCGCGAGCTATCTGTTGCCGTACGTCATCGCGGAATTCCATCAGCGCTACCCGGCAGTCGCGCTGCATATCGTCGACGGCAACACGAGCGAGATCGTGGCGCAGCTCGACCGGCTCGACGTCGCCTTTATCGAGGGTGCGGTGCCGCCGGGGTTGGCTCCTGAGATTGCGGTGCGTCCGTGGCGCGACGACGAGATCGTGGCGATTGCGCGCGCCGATCATCCGCTTGCACAGCATCCGGCGGGCGCGTCGTTGCAGAGCATCGCGGCCTATCCTCTGATCATGCGAGAACCCGGGTCTGGCGTGCGAGCGCTGGTGGCGCGCGCCTTCTCGGTATCGGGACTGGAGCCGCGCGTGGCACTCGAACTCGCAGGGGTGGAGAGTATCAAGGAAGCCGTTCGCGCCGGTATGGGCGTGGGCTTCGTGTCGGCCATGTCGATGCGTCACGAAGACGCGGCGCTTGCCACGGTGCGCATCGATCCGCCACACGGCCTCAAGCGTCTGCTCACCGCGCTCGTGCCGCATGCCGACGCGTTGTCGCGTCCCACCGAGCGCTTTCTTGCCCAGTGTTTTGCGGGGGACGCTGCCGATCCGGCCCCGATGCGGTGACACGTGACAACGACCCCATCGTGCGCCGCACGGCACTCGTCGCATCGCTAAGAACCGGACCGGCGCGTCAGGCCGATCTCCTACGGCCTCATTTGAAATCCCACGCCATCTGTTCTGCAACGGAAGTCGCTTCCGACGACCGCACGCACACGTCCAGATAATCGGTCACTGCGGGCGGCGGGGGCGTACCCTCACCGAGCAGACGACGGTTGTCGAACACATAATCGAGCGCCGCGAACGCGCCGTAGCGATGCAACGCCTTCGCCATCAGACGGCTGTTGCCATGCCCTAACTGACGCGCCAACGCAGGCGTCAGCCGGTCGATCTCCGCGTCGCCAATGTGGCGGAAGCGCTCGCCAAGGGGCGCCACGCCGCGCGCTCTGGCCAGCGCCGCCTCGATTTCGCGAATCGTGCGCGCACTGCCCTCGCCCGCCGACACGTGATACAGATCGTGACGCAGTCCGGGCAGGAACGCGAGATCGATGAGCGCATCGGCGCAGTAATCGACCGGCACGACGTCCAGACGGTCGTCGAGCCCGCACGTGAACGCGCCCAGCAACTGCACCATCCGGAACATCCAGAAAATGCTGCCCGACGGCTCACACCCGAGGCGGGTATGCCCCACCACGATGGACGGTCGCGCGATCACCAGCGGCAGGGCTGGCCACTCGCTGCGCAGACGCCGCTCGGCCTCCGCCTTCGACGCCGTGTAGGCCACCACCTGATGATCCGCGAGCGCCAGCTCGTGCGACTCCTTCACCAAGCCGGACAACGCGTCCCCGCACGCCATGGCGGTGCCGACGTGAACGAACCGCTCCAGCACCGGCGACGCCGCGACCGCGCGCGCCAGTGCCAACGTCCCGGTCACGTTGACGGTATCGAGTTGCGGATGCGCCGAGAAGCTCGCAATCGCCCCGGCGTGAATGACGTGCGTGACGCGACGCATGCGCGGGTCGTCGACGAACGTCACCGGCTGCGCCAGATCGCCGCAAACGATGTTCGTTTCGGTGAGCGTCAGCCGATGCACGGGTGCCACGCGAAAACGGTCCATTGCGGCGCGTACACGGGCAAGACCGTCGCTGCTCGAGCGCGCACGCACGAGCAGCAACAACGACGGACCGAAGCCGTCCTTCAGAAGTTGGGCGACAACGGCGCCGCCTACAAAACCGGTACTGCCGGTGACGAGAATTCGCATGGCGATGGCCTCACAGAACGATATGCGTCGCAGATCGCCCGATCAGAACGTGTAATCGAGCGTGGCCGCGGCCTGATAGTTGGTCTTGTTGAAGACGACGGGGCTCTTGGCCGCGTTACCGGTGTAGCGCATCACGCCACCCGCGACCGTCGTGCTCCAGTGCTTGGTGAATTTGTGCGTCCAGTTCGCCGTCAGGCTCACGCCGTAAAGGCCGCCGCCGGGCGCATACTGGCCGAAGCCGGAGTTCAGGCTCTGGTTGGCCGTCACGCCGAAATAGGTTTGGGCGTACTTGCCGCTGGCGAAGTGCGCGCTCGCGCCGATGCCGACGGAATCGGTAGCCGACTTGTAGACCACGCTATCGACCGCGAAGCGGTAGATGTTGCCGCGATCGCGGTTGGTCAGCGGAATATCGGTTGCAACACTCACGACCGCAAGATCGCTGATCGTGTAGCCAGCTTGCAGCGTGGTGAACAGCGAGCCCTTGATGTCGCCCATGCCGCGCAGCTTCTTCGAACCGGAGTCGAGCCCTTTGGGGTCGTCCTTGCGTCCGTCGTCATAGGACAGTGCCGCAGATACGAAGAAGCCGGCGGGCAGCGACAGGCGATAGCCGATGCCGCTCAGGCCGATGAACACGCCAAAAGGCGTTTGCAGCGCAAGGTTCAGCGCGGGCGTCGCACGATATTCGTCGCTGCCCATGTAGCGCGGCGAGACACCCACGCCGCCGCCGAGGGTAAATTCGTAGCCGCTATCCGCCGCGTTCGTGGGCAGACTCTGGTCAGGCTGAATGCCGCTGTATCGCGCGGGTTCGACCGCGAAGGCGGACGATACGGCACCAGCGAACAGCACGCTCGCCGCCCCGGCTGCCGCCACTGCCACGAGAGGACGCAAATGGCGGTTGCCGCAATGGCTTCGATGGTCGCGAAGACGACGGAGGGGGCTGGCGAGACGGCTTTTCATGGCACTCCTACAAAATTCGATGTGTTTCGGCACTGGGAAATCGGAACTTGGCATTGCGATCTGCGCACGGATCGCAAGTTGAACGCATGGTAGGCAAGAAGCCTTCGCGTGGCTGTTATCCGATTTAGGAGAGTTGTGAACAAATGTTTTCATTTGTTCGCAGGTTTGAAACGCCCGCCTGACGGGCATCCGGGGCAGTAAAATGCGCCTCACGGGAGTGCTTCCGGGCATCGGGCGCTGGAAGCCGGACGTGGAAAACCAGGTGGCACAGAAAAATTGACAGGAATAACGACCATGTATCGAGTCTTGCTGGTCGAAGACGATGCACGCCTTGCCGCACTCGTTACCGAGTATCTGCACGCTTACCGCTTCGAAGTAATAGTCGTGGGCGACGGCTCGCGCGCGCTGGAGCGGTTTCGCGCGTCTTCGCCGGACATCGTGATCCTCGATCTGATGCTGCCGGGAATGGACGGCATGGAAATTTGCCGCCAGTTGCGTGCGGTGAGCGCCACGCCGATCCTGATTCTCACTGCGCGCGAAGACACCTACGATCAGGTGGCGGGTCTGGAAGTCGGGGCGGACGATTACGTCGTCAAGCCGGTCGAGCCGCGTTTGCTGCTGGCGCGACTTCGGGCGCTGTTACGGCGTGTCGTGCCGAGCACCGAGCTGGAGATCGAGAACGACGACGGACTCGCGTTCGGCCAGTTGCGCATCGTGCCACGCGACCGAATGGTGTTCTGGCGCGGCGCAACGGTCGAGCTCAAGTCCAATGAGTTCAGTCTTCTCCTGATATTGGCGCGCGGCGCAGGGCGAGTCGTTACGCGCGACGAGATCCTCCAGCAGTTGCGTGGCATCGAATTCGACGGCATCGACCGCACCGTGGACGTGGGCATTTACCGGTTGCGCAAACGCTTCGAAGACACGGACGGTGAACCGCAGCGCATCAAGACGGTTTGGGGCCGGGGCTATCTTTTCAGCCCCTCGGCCTGGGAAAGTTGAAGGGTATCAATGCCCACTGGAATGCAAGGGAGAACTGGGGCATGTTTCGCGTCCTATTGAAGCTGTACGCGCTGGTCGGCATCTCTATCGTGGCGTCGATTCTGCTCATCACCTACACGTTCGGTCATCTGTTTCTGGACACCATGAACCGCTCGGCGCAGATGCAACTGGGCGGTTATGCATGGCTGATCAATGAGAAGCTCGGTGAGATTCCGGAATCCGAGTGGCCGAAATTCGTGAGCGAATTTGCGTCGAAGACACAGGACATCCTGACCCTGCAACCGCTCAAGGACTTACCGGTAGAGCGCGAGTACCTTCGCCAGGATCTCGAAGCGGGGCTGCCCATCGTGAACGGCACCGACGGCGAACACTACGCCATGCGCCTGCGCAACTCGCAGTGGGTTCTGACTTCGGCAAGCGGGACCGATCTGAGCATGAAACAGATCAACTACCTTGCCTATGCCGTGGTGGCCGTACTCATGCTGATCTCCGTGTTGACCTGGGTGCGCTGGTACTGGTCCGATCTGCAATCGCTCAATCGCGCGGCAATTCGCTTCGGCGAAGGCGATTTCAGCTCACGTGCCAAGGTGTCGCGATTTTCGAATCTGACCGCGCTGGTGCGCGTGTTCAACACCATGGCCGACCGTATCGAGCGGTCCATCAAAGCGCAGAAAGACATGATCAATGCCGTGTCGCACGAGTTGCGCACACCGATCGCGCGACTGGATTTCGGGCTGGAGATCTTGCAGCAACGGCGTCAGGAACCGGACGCAGACGACCGGATCAACGCACTCAAGGGCGATATCCGCGAGTTGGACGAACTGGTAACGGAGTTGCTTTCGCTGGCGCGACTCGACCAGATCACGGCGCCCCCGATGCGACAGACGGTGTCGTTGCGCCTGATGTTCGACAGCCTTGCGGCGAATTGCACGGAGGTGCTGGCGACGCGCTCGATTGCGCTGGACATCGCCGCCGAGCCGGGCGCGGATCGTGTGGAGGTGGAGCCCAAGCTGATGGCGCGTGCGGTACAGAACCTGCTCAACAATGCGATGCGGCATACGTCGCGACGCATCGTCTGCGGCGCGCGGACATGCGAGAACGGCGAGGTGATGATTTACGTCGACGACGATGGTGAGGGGGTCCCGACAGCCGAGCGAGCCCGCATCTTCGAGCCGTTCCACCGCCTGGACAGCAGCCGCAACCGCGCGACGGGCGGCTTCGGCCTGGGTCTGGCCATTGTGCGTCGCATCGCCCTGCTCCACGGCGGCCGCGTGCGCGTCGACACCTCGCCACTCGGCGGCGCCCGCTTCACGATCACGTTGCCAGCACCGCCCGCCTGACAGCGCACAATCTTCTTGTCGCCTGCGTTGTTTATTTGCAGAAACTGCTGTGATCGTTTGAGTTTTTGCAAATAAATAACGCGGCTCCCACATCTCCCCTCTGCCTGCCCCTCTGCGTTGTTGCGCATCTAGCAAGCCCCCTCTTTCGGACGACGACACATTGTCATGTTCGCGACATGTTGGCCGCTTACATTGGCGGCTCAATTTAATCCCAAAGAGGACCTTGAAATGAAACCCAACCTCCGCATCGCGGCGGCAGGGTGCTGCCTGGCGTTCGCCAGCAGCCTGCCCATGCCCGCTCTGGCCCAGTCAAACGTTCAGCTCTACGGCTTGATCGACTCGGGCGTCGAATTCCTCACCAACGCCGACAAGAACACTGCGGGCAGCGCCGTGAGTCTCACACGCGTCACATCGGGCAACCTCGCCGGTTCGCGCTGGGGCCTGAAGGGCGCCGAAGACCTCGGTGGCGGCAACAAAGCGTTGTTCCTGCTCGAAAACGGCTTCAACCTCGGTAACGGCCAATCGCTTCAGGGCGGCCGCGAATTCGGTCGTCTGGCCTACGTCGGCCTGTCGAACAAGTCGTTCGGCACCGTCACGATCGGCCGCCAGGGCGGTGTGTTCCTCGACTGGGTCAGCAAGTTCAACCCGCTCAACAACGCCGTGTACGCCATCAAGATGCAGGACACGGCGTTCTCCGACCGTCTCGACAACAGCCTTCGCTACAGCGCCAAAGTCGGCGACTTCGAAGCGATGGTCCAGTACTCGAAGGGGTACGACGATGTGAGCTTCGGCGCGGCCAGCACCACGCCGGGCGACAACCGTCGCGCGCAAGTCGTCGACGCTGGCGTGCGCTACGCCAACGGCCCGCTCTCGTTCGTGATCGCTTACGACCAGAAAAACGGCGGCTCGACCCTGCCCAACGCAGCCATGACCTCGAAGGTCGGTGGCTATGAAGGCAACATGGACCGCCGTATCGCGGCGGCCGTGCAGTACTCGCTGCAAAGCGTCGATCTTTACGTCGGCTACCGTTACCTGAACGCCAAGGCCATCCACCTCTCGGCCCTGAACAAGAGTCCGGTGGAAGCGTCGAGCTACTACTGGATCGGCTCCACCTGGCACGCCACGCCGGCGCTCGACCTGTCGGCCACCGCCATGTATCAGGACTTCTACGGCACGAACCGCGACCCGCTGTCGTTCCAGGTCAGCGCCGACTACAGCTTCTCGAAGCGTACGGACGTCTACGTCAACATGGGCTACGTCGTGAACCGCAACGGCTCCGATCTCGGTCTGAACGGTTTCGGCACCAACGTCATCGCCGGGAAGAACCAGTTCGGCACGATGGCCGGTATCAAGCACACGTTCTGATGACGAGCGACGCTCTGCCTGCGCCGCAAGGCGTCGCCGTGTCGCTGCGCGCGCTGCACCAGACTTTCGGTGCAGCGCGCGTGCTCGACGGCATCGACATCGATGTCCCGGCCGGCACCACGACCGCTTTGCTCGGCCCCTCCGGATGCGGCAAGAGCACGCTGCTCAAACTGCTCGCCGGTCTGCTCGCCCCCACCGGGGGCGAAATCCGTTTCGACGATACCGTTGTCGCCAGCGCCAGCGTCTGCCACGCCCCCGAGCTGCGCTCGCTCGGCATGGTCTTTCAGGACTACGCCCTGTGGCCGCACATGAGTGTGGCCGCCAACGTCGCGTTCCCGCTCGAGATGCGCGGTGTGAAGCGCACGGAGCGCGCCGAGCGCGTCGACGAGGCGCTCACGCTCGTTGGCCTTGCCGGTCTGGGCGCCCGCCGCCCGCAGGCGCTCTCCGGCGGCCAGCAGCAGCGCGTTGCCCTCGCGCGCGCCATCGTCTCGGCGCCGCGCCTGCTGCTGTTCGACGAACCGCTATCCAACCTCGACCGCGATCTGCGCACGCGTTTGTGCGCCGATATCGGCGCGCTGCTCTCGCGCCTTGGCACCACCGCCGTCTATGTCACTCATGACCGTGAAGAAGCCGAGGCGCTGGCCGACCAGATCGTGATCCTCGCCCACGGGCGCGTTGACAAACGTATTACGAGGTAGCCCATAATGCTCCACCGCAAAATTATCGCGACACTCACCATGGCCTTTGCTGCAAGCGTTGGCGTTCAGCACGCGCACGCGCTGACCGTCTATACCGCCGGCCCCGGCAACCTCAGCAAGAAGCTCGCTGCAGGTTTCGAGAAGAAGACCGGCATCAAAGTCGATGTATTTCAAGCCACGACCGGCAAGGTGATGGCGCGCATCGAAGCCGAACAGGCCAACCCGCGTGCCGACGTGCTTATCTCGGCCTCGTGGGACACCGCGCAGGATCTCGAAAAGCGCGGCTGGCTCGCCCCGTTTCAGAGTGCCAACGCCTCGCGCGTGCCGACCCCGTTCAAGACGACGCATTACGTCGCGCAAGGCCTCTCCGCGCTCGGCATCGTCTGGAACGCCAGGTCGGGCACGCCGGAACCGCATGACTGGCGCGATCTGACCAAGCCCGTCTACCGCAATCTCGTGACGATGCCTGACCCGGCCCTCTCGGGTGCGTCCGCCGATCTGCTGCTGGGTCTGCAAGCGCGTCTGGGCAGCGAGGCGTGGAAGCTGTTCGACGATCTGAAGCAAAACGGCATGGTGGTGTCCGGCCCGAACGCTCAGGCGCTCAACCCGGTGCTGCAAGGTGCGAAGGCCGCCGTGTTCGGTGCAGTCGACTACGTCGCCTATGCCGCCGCCGCACAGGGCGAAGCCGTGAAGGTGATCTTCCCGACGAGCGGCACGGTCATCGCGCCGCGTCCCATGATGATTCTGAACACGTCGAAGCAGCAGAACGAAGCGCGCCAGTTCATCGATTACGTGCTCTCGGAGGAAGGCCAGCAGATGGTCGCCGAAGCGTGGCTGATTCCGGCCCGCGAAGACATCGCCATCAAGCGCGCGTCGTTCAGGGATCTGCGTCTGCTGCCCCAAGGCGACGCGCAATCGTCGAGCACCTCGCGCGCCGACGTCCTCGCACGTTTCGCCAAACTCAACGGCCAGCACTCACGGTGAAATCGCTCCGACTACTGCCGACGGCGACCGTGGCAGCACTCGCCGTCGTGGTGGCGTTACCCGTCGCGTTCGTTCTGTTACAGGCTGTTTTTCCGCATCTCGCGCAGGGGTCGTTCGCTGCCCCCTTCTCCGCTGTCTGGCCCACGCTGTCACATGACAGCACGCTGCCGCTCGTCACCAATACGCTGAGACTCGGTGTGTCGGTGGCGCTCGGCACGGCGCTGGTCGGTGGTGCGCTCGGTGCAGTGCGCGGCCTGTTCTACGTGCCGGGCGCGCGGCTCTGGGATCTGTGCTTCCTCCTGCCGTTTCTCGTGCCGCCATATCTCGCGGCACTCGGCTGGATGCTGCTGCTGCAAACGGGCGGTTACGCCCAGCAGCTCACCGGCCTGGACGCCGGACAGTTCCTGTTCTCGCTGCCGGGCCTCGTCTTCGTGATGACGCTCAACATCTTTCCCGTCGTCTACTTCGCCGTGTCTCGCGCGCTCGCGACCACCGGCTCGCGGCTGGCGGATGTTGCCCGCGTGCATGGTGCGTCCGCGTGGCGCGCGTTCGCACGAGTGACGCTGCCGCTCGCGTTGCCAGCGTTCGCGGCCAGTCTGTTGCTCGCGTTCACGATGGCCATCGAAGAGTTCGGCGCCCCCGCCGCCCTCGGCGCGCGCGCCGGTTTCTCCGTACTCGTCACGTCCATCGAAGGCCGCTTCGCCGACTGGCCGATCGACCTGCCTGGCGCGTCGATTCTGTCGGTCGTACTGGCGGTGCTCGCACTCCTCGCGTTCGTGTTGCAACACCGGCTCGCGGCGGGCAAGGACTTCGAAACGCAAACGGGCAAGCCCATCGCATCGCCTCCGCGCGAACTGGGCCGCTGGAAAGGTCTCGTGCTCTTAGGCTTCGCCTTCGTGGCGCTGGTAGCTACCGTCGCACCGCTGTTCTCGGTGCTCGCCACGGCGTTCTCGGGCACGCTCTCGGGCGGCCTGTCGCTCGCCAACCTGACGACGGCGCACTTCGCGGCGCTCCTCGGTCAGGGCGCGGAAGGGCTTGAGGCGTTGGTGACGAGTCTGTCGCTGGCGCTGGGCACGTCGCTCGTCACGGGCGTGTTGGGCTTTCTGTGCGCGTGGTGCGTCGTGAAGTCGAAGATGCGAGGCCGCGTGCTGATCGACGGCCTGTCGCTGTTGCCGCATGCCTTGCCGGGCATCGTCGTCGGCGTGGGCCTGATCCTCGCGTGGAACCTGCCGTTCTGGCCCGTCACGCCTTACAACACCTGGGGCATTCTGCTGCTCTCATACAGTTGCCTGCTGCTGCCGTATCCGGTGCGCTACACGAGCGCTGCGCTGCGGCAGACGGCGGCGTCGCTCGAAGCCGCTGCGCGCGTGCACGGGGCACCGGCAGGTGTCGCGCTGCGACGCATCACGCTGCCGCTGGTGATGCCCGCGCTCGGCGCATCGCTGATGATCGTGTTTGCGATTGCGTCGCGCGAACTCGTGACCTCGCTGCTGCTCGCACCGAGCGGCGTGCAGACGGTCTCGATCTTCATCTGGCGTCAGTTCGAGCAGGGCTCCATCGGTCAGGGCATGGCCATGGGCGTCGTCTCGATGGCCGTGAGCGGCACGTTGCTCATGCTGGCGTCGCGTCTGGGAAACAAGCGCGAGCGCGCCGCCTGATCCTGACGCGATGGCAACGAAGGGCGCGCTGCCGGTAGCCGGTCAGCGCGCCCCTTTCATTCATACGGGCCAAGTCGTCACCGACGCCAGCGCAGCGGCCGACGCAACGGGTGAGATCATGCCCGCAACACCGAAGCCGGTGTTCATCATGCCGCCCGCCCCGCCCTGCACGGGGCATGTGATTCACCTCCTCCCTTCGCGACACCCGCGCGCACACCTGTCCATTATCTGAACAGGTGTCATGCCTGCGGACGCCCGTTCGCCCTCCGAAAATTCCCCTCAATCGTCTAGATTCTTACGTTTCGAGACGCTGGCATCGAACTTGCTGATCCCTGTGGGCGACGACTTGAAAGTCGCGCCGCATTCCCCCTCGCACAGGTTGATTTCAACATCGTTATCACAAGGATGCCTATCGTGGACAAGATCGAACATCTCGAACGTCAGATCAAGGAACATCACGCGACGCTTGCACATCACCCGGTGTTCCACTCCATCGAATCGATGCAAGGTTTGCAGACGTTCATGGAGTGGCACGTGTTTGCCGTCTGGGACTTCATGTCGCTGGTCAAGCGCCTGCAAGCCGACCTCACGACGATCACGCTGCCGTGGATCGCACCGCGCAATATTCATGCCGCACGTCTGATCAACGAGATCGTGCTCGGCGAAGAATGCGACGAGACGCCGCAAGGCCCGATGAGCCACTTCGATCTGTACCTCGCCGCCATGCGCGAGAGCTATTGTCGAATCTGGTGTACGGGGTGCTTTGGGAAATATGAGAAGGCGGTGGCGGTTTAGCTGAGAATGTTGCTTGTCGAAGGCACACCGAGCAAAGCCGGCGCGAGCCGGCCCCGACCACCATGAAGAAGATTATGAAAGAAACGAACGGCAGAAAAGCACAAACGAAGAGCGCGCTCGATGAACTGATCCAGCAAGGCGCGCGGCAGATCATCGAGCAGGCAGTCGAAGCGGAACTGGCGAGCATGCTTGAACAGTACAGCAACGTGAGGTCGATCGACGGTCGGCGTGCCGTGGTGCGCAACGGCTACCTACCAGAGCGCGAAGTCGTCACGGCCATCGGTCCGGTGCCGGTTCGGGTACCGAAGGTGCGTGATCGCTCGGGTTCGGGCATCCGCTTCAATTCGGCGGTCGTGCCGCCGTACGTTCGCAAATCCGCACGCGTGTCGGCCGCACTACCGTGGCTGTACCTGCGAGGCATCTCGACGGGCGACATGAGCGAAGCCATGGGCATCATGCTGGGCGGCCAGGTCAGCGGCCTGTCGCCAAATGTGGTGAGTCGTCTGAAGGCGCAATGGGCCGATGAGCATGCTCAGTGGAATCAGCGTGAGTTGTCGTTGGCGCGCTGGGTGTACTGGTGGGCTGACGGCATTCACACCGGCGTGCGCAGCGACGATTCCGACGGCCAGTGCCTGTTGGTGATCATTGGTGTCAAACCGGACGGAACGAAAGAGCGTGTGGCGATCAGTGACGGGTATCGGGAATCGAAGGCGTCGTGGGCCGAACTGCTGCTCGATCTGAAAAAGCGCGGTCTGCAGTCAGGGCCGCTGCTGGCTTGCGGAGATGGTGCGATGGGATTCTGGGCAGCGATGGAAGAAGTGTTCCCGCAGACCAAGCATCAGCGCTGCTGGTTCCACAAGATGGGCAACGTGCTCAACGCGCTGCCGAAATCGCAGCAGGCCCGCGCCAAAAAGGCGATGCAGGACATTTGGATGGCCGCCACGCGTGCCGAAGCGCTGGTTGCCTTCAATCACTTCGTTGATACCCACTCGGCAAAGTATCCGAAGGTGGTCGAAAAGCTGACGCAAGATCGCGACGAGCTGCTGGCATTTTACGATTTCCCGGCCGAACACTGGCAGCATCTGCGCACGACGAATCCGATTGAATCGACCTTCGCGACGGTGCGTCACCGCACCAAGCGCACGCGTAACTGCGTCTCGCGCGCGACGTTCCTCGGCCTGGCATTCAAGCTGATCGAGTCGGCCGAAGACTCGTGGCGGCGCATCCGCGCCCCCGAAAAGATCGCGACGATGCTTGACGGGATGACGTTCAAGGATGGAGAGCCGGTGACCGACAGCACACCGGCTCAGCAGCCCCTGGCCGCCTAATCTTGCTCACGCCCCGTACACCAGATTTGACTTTAACTCCATGCGCGACGTCGGCGCCGACACGCGCCAGATCGAGAAGCTGATCGACCTGCTGGTCAAGGGCCATAGCGTGAGCGCTGCGCTCGCCGCCGTCGACGCCCCCGCGCCGGTGCTGCGCTTCGTCAACTCGACGTTTGCGACCTGCTATGAAGGCAAGACGCATCAGGTACTCGGCAACTTCTTCTACGGCCGGGAAAACGTGATTCCCGACATGTTCCGCACGCTGCTCGACGGCTGGCAGATCGATCCGAAGAGCGTGCCGCTGCTCACCTTCTATCTGGAACGCCACATCGAAGTGGACTCCGGCGAACACGGCCCCGCTGCGCGCGCCATGATTGTGGAGGCCGCCAATAACGACGAGCGCCTGATGGTCGAAGCCCTGGAAGCAGGCCTGCGCGCCATCGACGAGCGTCTGCGTCTGTGGGACGGCCTGCACGAACATATCGTGGCGTCGCAGAAGGAAGCCGTCGCTGCTTGAGTCGCTCGCGTAAGTCGTTTGCGCGATTCGTTTGCGAGCACCTGTTTCATGAGGCAGGACGGTCGGGGGACCGGAGGGGCGCGGCCGACAGCAGGTGCTGTCGGCCGCACACGCCCCGCTTACATCCTTACATCCCTCACCGCATGCCGCATGCGCTCCCATCCGAATCCTGAGCCGCAGGTCTTCTACCGTCCCCCATATTCCGAGGCAACGCCATGTCATTGCAGAGTTACGTCAGCCACGCTGACCAATGGGAACAACGCGCCACGATCCGTTCCCGTCCGCGCCGCATCGTCGAAGACGACGACCTGAGCTACTACCCCGTCGAGCGTCAGCCGCTGTACGCGCACCCCGCCGTGATCGACGCCGGGCGCGAGGTGCAGGACTACATCCTGCTGCAAAGCTTCTACAAGTACATCAACGACGTCATCATCTTCGAGACGGAGATCGTCAACCGCACGGCGCTGGCCATCGCCAAGTCGCGCTTCCCGTTCGAGTTTCCGTTCGCGTGCCGCAGCGACGCCATGTCCGTTGTCATCGACGAGAACTACCACGCGTACGTGGCGATGGACTACCTCGACCAGGTCGAGCGCAGTACCGGTATCGGTCCCATCGAGCAAAACCGCGAGATCGAACTCTCGCGCGCCATTCCGCGCGCCATGGAATACGTGCCGCCGCAATACGCCGCCGGGATGGAACTGCTCGGCGTCGCGATCTCGGAGAACACGGTGACAGCCGAGGTTGCCGCCTTCTCGCGCGACACCACGCTCAAGCGTTCGGTCAAGGGTGTCATGGCCGACCATCTGGCCGACGAGGGCCGCCACTCGGTCTTCTGGATCAATCTGGTCAAGCTGTACTGGTCGGAGATCGATGAGACGGCGCGCATCGAACTCGGACGCGGCCTGCCGTTCTTCCTGCGCGAATACCTCACGAACGAGCTGCAACTCGAATTCGACCGTCGCCTGATCGGCACGCTCGATCTGCCCGCCGCCACGCGCGAACGGATCGCGAACGACATGGTCGGCGCGTACCCGATCACCAACCAGCACCCGATGATCGTCAACATCCGAAAGTTCTTGAAGATGGCGGGGCTGCTCGAACACGAACCCACTCGCGCGGCCATCGCGCAATACCTGTGAGGAACGAGTCATGAGAGCGATTTCCTTCGCCATCGCGGGCAACAACCGCCTCGGCGCACGTCTGTTCGCCGCGCTCCACGACATGGGGCACGACGTGGTGCCACTGTCGTACAGCAGCGGTCCGCTCACGGAGATGGCGGCGCAACTGGGCGCAAGCGTGCCGACGCCGGACAGTGGACTGCAGCGCGTCGAGTGGCGTATCGATTGCGGTGACGCCGCACCGGAAACCGCCTGTGCCGCTACGCACACCATGACGTTTCGCGCCAGCGCCCCGGCACTTCCGCCGGTCACGTCCACGCTCGCCTGGCAGTGGCATGGCCCGCGTGGCGAGGTCGACGTCGCGGCCACGGCCTGCGCGTTCGACGGCCTGCGCTGCGGCGCGGACATGGTCGCGCAGATCGACGCCGAAGCCGAAGCCATGCTCGTCGACATCGTCAGCCAGCTCGGCCGCGACGTGCTGACCACCGATGCGCTCGCATCGCGCCCCGTGGCCAAGGCTGCGCCGGGAAGCGTGGCGCTCGACCTGCATCGCCTGTCCGGCTGGCATGCGACTAACGAGACGGCCCGCGAGATGGCGTTGGAGCCATCGCTGCCCGAAATGATTTCACGTCGCGCGCTCGAGGCCCCGTCGGCCGTCGCACTGCGCGATGCCAACGGCGATGTCAACTATCGCACCTTCGTGGCAGCGTCGATGAAGCTCGCACTCGACATCGCCGCGATGCTGCCCGTGCAATCGCCCGACGATCGTACGCCGCAGGTGGCGGCAGTGCGACTGCCCAAGTCGCGACTGCTGTACACGGCGATTCTCGGCGCCATCGGCGCGGGCGCGGCGTATGCCCCGCTCGACCCGTCGTTTCCGGCCGAGCGCGTGCGCCAGATCGTCGAACAGAGCCGCGCGACGTGCCTGATTACCGACGACGACTTCGACGCGAGCGCACTCGACGGGCTGAACGTCAGAATCATTCGTCTGCGCTCGCTCAACGTGGCAGACGTGAACATCGGCGTAACGGCATGGCCCGTTTCGCGCCTGCCCGACCGCGCGAGCCGCTGCGCCATCACGATCTTCACCTCCGGTTCGACGGGCGTGCCCAAGGGCGTGATGCTCACGCACCGCAACATCGTGCACTTTTGCCACTCGTATCGCGACTACATCGGGCTGGACGCCAGTTCTCGCGCGTTGCAGTTCTGCACGGTGGCGTTCGATGTCTCCCTGCTCGACATCTTCCCGACGTTCCTCGCCGGCGCCATGCTGGAGATTCCGACCGAAGCCCAGCGACACGCGCTCGACGATCTGAGTGCGCTCATCGAACGCGAAGCCGTCACACACGCCTTCCTGCCGCCCGCGCTGCTCGGCGTGATGCCGGACGCGCAATGGCCTGCACTGAAGCATCTGCTGACCGGCGGTGATGTCTGTTTCCCGGAAACCATTGCGCGCTGGAGTCAGGACCGCGAGTTCCACAACATCTTCGGCCCGGCGGAATGCACGGTCTTCGTCACCGTGGCGCGCCTGAAGGCGGGCGACAGCAACCGGTTGATCGGGCGGCCGCTCGCGAACGTGCGCTGCTACGTGCTCACCGAGACAGGCGAACCGGCGCTCACGGGCGAGGCAGGCGAGCTATGCGTCGCCGGCGCCGGGGTCGCGGACGGCTATCTGCATCGTCCCGATCTGACGGAGCGCAGTTTCGTGCCCAACCGGTTTGCCGATCCGAATGGCCAGTGGCCGTCAGCCCATGACGAACTGCTGTATCGCACGGGCGACATCGTGCAATGGGATGAGAACGGCGCACTGCACTTCGTCGGACGCCGCGACGCTCAGGTCAAGATTCGGGGCTTTCGCGTCGAACTCGGCGAGATCGAATCGGCCGCGCTCGCCACGGGCCAGTTCGGTCAGTGCGCGTGCGTGGTCGACGACCGCAAGCGCATTCGTGGCTTCGTCGCGCGCCCGCTGGCGGCATCGGTCACGGGCGACACGCTGCGCGACCTGCTGGCGGCACGTCTGCCGGACTACATGGTGCCTTACGAGACCGTGGTGCTCGACGCACTGCCTGCCACCCACAACGGCAAGATCGACCGCAACGCGCTTGGCCGCATTCCGGCGCAGCGCGCCCGCACGGAGGACGACGCCGCGCAAGCACCGCTCACCGAAACGGAAACGAATCTGCGCGCGCTGTGGGCACGGCTGCTCGATCTGGAGCCGTTCGAAATCGGCCGCGACGATTCGTTCTTCAACCTCGGCGGCCACTCGCTGCTGGTCTCGCGACTCATGCTGGCCGTCAAGAAGGAGTTCGGCGGCAATGCACCGCTCGCCCGCTTCATGGAGCGTCCGACCATCGGCGCGCTGGCGTCGCTGCTCTCGAACGACGACGTCAACAAGGGCGAACGCATCCCGCAGCGTGTCTTCGACGACATGGTGCTGCCCGACGACATTCGCCCGGTCGACGGTCTGCGTCCTGTTGCAGACGGCGCACGCGCCATTCTGCTCACGGGCGCGAACGGCTTCCTCGGCACCTTCATCGCGGCCGAGCTGATCGCGCAAACGTCCGCCACGATCCATTGCATGGTGCGGGCAGCGAGTCAGAAGGAAGGCGAAGCGCGTCTTGCCCAGGCATTGCAGGCCAACGGACTGAGTGCGCTTGCGGGTCATCCGCGTCTGAAAGTCGTGCTCGGCGATCTGGCGAAGCCGCGGCTCGGCGTGTCACCCGACACATGGCGAACCCTGGCGCACGACATCGATGCGATCTACCACAACGGTGCACACGTCAATCACGTCTACGACTACCCGTATCTGTACGACGCGAACGTCGGCGCGACGCTCGAACTGTTGCGCCTCGCCTGCGAGTTCCGCAACAAGTCGATGCACTTCGTCTCGACGTTGTCCGCCGCGAGCGCGGTGAACGCCGACGGTCATGTGCTGGAGGAAGGCCCTGCCCGCAACGCCCCCGCCTTCGTGAACAACGGCTACAACGTGACGAAATGGGTCGCGGAGCATCTGGTGTGGGAGGCCGCCGAGCGCGGCGTCGACGCCACGATTCTGCGTCCGGGCAACATCACCGGGGTATCCGGCACGGGGCTGTGCCAGCCGACGCGCAACCGGATCCTGCTGCTCGTCAAGGGCTCGCTGCAACTGGGCGCGGCCCCTGCGGGGGATACGGATTTCGACTTCACGCCGGTCGACTTCCTGGCGCGCGCGATGGTCCGCTGCACGACCGACCCGCAGCGCGAGTTGCGCGTCTTCCACCTCCAGAACCCGCAACCGCTGACGTGGGAAGACTACCTCGGCGCACTCGCCCGATGCGGTTATTCGCTCGCCCTCGAAGAACCGGCTGACTGGCGCAATCGCCTGACGTCCATCGACGAGACCAACGCGCTGTTCGACGTGGTCGCGTTCTATCTGGACGACAGCCAGGAGGACATCGGCGACATGGCGCGCATCGCGCACCAGCAGTCGGCGCAAGCGCTTGCACGTCTCGGACTGGCCTATCCGCGCAAGGACGACGCCCTGCTCATGCATCACTTCGGCTATCTGATCGAAAGCGGTTTCCTGCCTGAGCCGGGCGGCAGTGGTGTCCGACGTACCGAAGCCAGGGCGAGCCAGGCGGGTATGGCGGGTAAGTCCGACGAGAAGGAGACGGCCTCCGTCGCCTGATCGGCGTGTGGGGTCTCTCAGCCACTTGTTGCACCTTTTATCGCGCAGTCCATTTTCTTCATCGAGGAGTTCATCATGCTGCAAAAAGTCCACACCGAACTGCAACCCGACACGCTGATCCACAACCTCACGACGACTGTGCACGCTGGGGTGGCCGACCTGAATGCGTCTGCACGCGACGTGTGGAACATCGTCGGCCGCTTCGATGGCTACAACCGCTTCGTGACCGGTCTCGAATACATCCAGATGACCGGTACGGCGACCGGCCCGCGCTCGCTGCGTCACAAGCACTTCACGGGGGGCGATCTGGTCGTCGAGCAACTCAACACGCGCAACGACGACGCCATGACCATGAGCTGGACGCTGATCTACACGACGTTCGACATCGGCAACATGTGGGCGTCGATGGAAGTGGTGCCGCGTGGCGACAAAGCGTGTACGGCGACGTATCGCATCGTCGGCGAAGCACGCTCCGGCGATCCGAAGGACCAACCGGCGTTCGACGACTTCGCCGTCGGCTTCCTGAAAATGGCAATGGGCAACCTGCGCAAGATGTTCAACGAGTAAAGCGCGGCGCTGCACGGCATCGATGTCATCGATGTCATCGATGGTATTGCGCCCTCACGGCTCATATCGTGAGGGCGTCCCACTTCTTCGTTGCGGACCGCACAATGGACAGACATCTCCCGCCCGCCGGTCGCTGGCAACTCGCGGCGCGCGCGCAACGCATGCAGCCCTCGGCGCTGCGTGAACTGCTCAAGGTCGCCGAGCGGCCCGACATCATCTCGTTCGCGGGCGGCCTGCCCTCGCCCTATGCGCTGCCGGTCGAACGGCTTCAGGCGTCGGTCGACCGGATCTTGCGGCGCGACGCCATCGGGGCACTGCAATACGGGCCGTCCGAGGGGTACCTTCCGCTACGTGAGGCTATCGCCGCGCGGCTGACCCGCCAGGGCGCGGCGGTCAGTCCGTCTCAGGTGCTCATCACGACCGGCTCACAGCAGGCGCTCGACCTCGTCGCACGCGTGCTCGTCGATCCCGACTCGCGCGTGCTGATCGAGACGCCGACCTATCTCGGCGCGGTGCAGGCGCTTGCGCAATACGAACCCGTGTTCGAAGAGGTGCCGACGGACGCGGCAGGCCTGCTGCCCGAACGGCTCAACGAGGCATCGATGCGCAATGCGCGCTTGCTCTATACACAACCGAACTTCCAGAATCCCACGAGACGCACGCTCCCGCTCGAGCGGCGCATGGCGCTGGCGTCGCTGGCGATCCGTCACGGCCTGCCGGTCGTAGAGGACGACCCCTACGGCGAACTCGTCTACACCGGCGTGACCCTGCCTTCACTGTTGTCGATGGCGCCCGGGAACGTCGTGCATCTCGGCTCGTTCTCGAAGGTCATTGCGCCGGGCCTGCGCGTGGGATACGTCGTCGCGCCGGAAACCCTCATGATCAAGCTGTTGCAGGCGAAGCAGGCGAGCGACCTGCACACGACCGGCATCACGCAGCGGCTGGCGCATGCCCTGCTCACCGACGGCGAGTACGACACGCACCTCGAAGCCATTCGTCTGCGGTATCGCGCGCAATGTGCGCTTATGCTCAAGTGCCTCTCCGAACATATGCCGGAGGGCGTGAGCTGGACACGTCCCGCAGGCGGCATGTTTCTGTGGGTGACGCTGCCGCCCGGCATCGACAGTGCGAACCTGTTCGAAGACGCGTTGTCGCGCGGCGTGGCATTCATTCCGGGCGCATCGTTTCACGCCGTCTCACCGAAAGCGAACACGATGCGGCTGACGTTCACGACCGCCACGCCCTCGCAGATCGAAACCGGCATTGCACGTCTGGCACAAGCCATCGAGACGCGGCTTCGCAAGACCGAAACCTGCCTCACTACCTCCTAGGTTGCGCTACACCGACACGGGCACTTCAGGCGCAGGCCTGAAGTGCCGCGTCCGACGGTTCGAACAGTCCGAGGCTCTGCGCTGTCTGCACAAAGCGCTGTACGCACGGGTTGCTGCTGTTCGCGCTCCATACCAGGGCCACGTCGATATGCGGCGCGTGCAGCAGCGGCACGAATTGCACGTTCTCCGCGCGCGTGCTGCGCATCGAGCTGTGCACCAGCGCGACCCCGAGGCGCTGTCCGACGAGATTCACAATCGTCTGCTGGAAGTTCGTCTCCAGTCGAACACGCGGAGAGAAGCCCGCCTGGCGACAGTGGTCCGTGATGGTGTTGTGGATGAACGGCGACGCTTCGCGCGGCGAGATGATAAAGGCGTCGTCACGCAGTTCGGCCACCGAAATGGCCGAGCGCGCCGCCAGCCGGTGACCGGCAGGCAAGGCCGCCACCAGCGGTTCGCGGAAGATGGTTTCCGTGCATAGCTCGACCGACGCATCGGAGGAATACATGATGCCCACGTCCACCTTGCCGCAGCGAAGTTCGGCGGCGAGGTCGGTCGGAATCGACTCTTTGAGTTTGACCTCGATACGCGGAAACGCCGCAGCAAACGCACGCGTGAGCACGGGCAGCACGCTGCAGGCGACCGCGAACATGAACCCGGCGCACAGCATGCCCGTGTCGCCGACTTCGGCCGCGCGGGCATGCGAGCGCGCCTGATCGAGCGTGGCGAGCACGGAGCGTGCATCGCGATAGAAACGCTGTCCCGCCGCAGTGAGCGCCACGCTGCGCTGTGTGCGTTGAAACAACACGACCCCCAACTCCTCTTCGAGCATCGCGATCTGACGCGACAACGGCGGCTGCGAGATGTGCAGCAAATTCGCTGCGCGCCCGAAGTGAAGTGTTTCAGCCAGTACTACGAAATAGCGAAGTTGCCTCAGTTCCATGGAGCCTTACCCCTTAAAAGAACATCGGTTTCTATTCATAGCGAACCGGTATCAGTCATCGCATCATATGGTATTGGAGACCGCTCGCGAATCGAACTATGCTTGGTCTTGCTTTATGGAGCACCCCCCAACGGCATTCGCCATGATGCGATACCGCGCCGCCAAACGCAGCGCCCGCCAATTCCAATAAAGTCAATGAGAGACGCTATGTACGCCCACGATCCGCTGGACCGTTCAAACGCAAACTTTCAGTACGCCTCCCGGCCAGCGCTTGACCGGCTCTGCGGCAGCGATCCCTCCATGCTGGCCACCCTCGCGCGTGCCAGACTGCTCATCGATCGCCAGCTTCCCATTCTGATTCTCGGAGAAACCGGTACCGGCAAGGAGTACCTCTCACGCGCCCTGCACGACTACAGCGCACGCCGTCAGGCGAGCATGGTGTCGGTCAACTGCGGCTCGATTCCCGAAAACCTTATCGAAAGCGAATTGTTCGGATACCAACGCGGCGCCTTCTCCGGCGCCCTCAACACGGGCATGAAGGGCAAGGTCGTACAAGCCGATGGCGGCACGTTGTTCCTCGACGAAATCGGCGATATGCCTTTCGCGCAGCAGACGCGTTTGCTGCGCGTACTCTCCGAGCGGGAAGTCACGCCCATCGGGGCTTCTACGCCGGTTCCCGTCGACCTGCAACTCATTTGTGCGACGCACCAGAATCTCGAATCCCGCGTGCAGACGGGGGCGTTTCGCGAAGACCTTTATTACCGTGTGGCCGTCGGCATCGTGCATCTGCCGCCGCTACGTCTGCGACAGGATCGCGCCTGGCTGCTCGACGCGATGATCGTCGCCGAATCTCACGGCAAAGCCAGCTTCGAATCGCTCGACCGCGAGACGCGCGAGCTACTACTGTCCTATGCATGGCCGGGCAATTTACGTCAGATGCGTGCGGCCGTTCAGTACGCCTGTGCAGTCAGGAGCGGCGACACGATCCGTGTGTCCGACCTCCCGGCAAATCTGCTGCAAAGTGCGATGGCTCCCGCCATTGCGCCGGCGATGACAGCGGCAGCCCTCTCGCCGACAGAGACCGGGGCATCCGGGCCCGCTGGCAACATCCAGATCGCACCGCTGGCGTCGCTATCGGCCATCGCCAACGGCGAGCGCGAGATCATTATTCGAGTGCTATCGTCGCGACGCTGGAATATCTCTGCCGCCTCACGCGAACTCGGCATTTGCCGCACGTCGCTCTATCGCAAACTGCGTGAACTGCATATTCCTCATGTACGCGATATGGGCAGCGACGTGTTGCTCGGACCGGATCGTTGATATCGACGCAAGAAACGAACGGTCGGACAACGGGGCGTCGTGCGCCTGGCGCCCCGGGTCCACCGTTCACTTCCATTTTCTTCGGTCCTGTTCAATTCCCCTCACACCGCTACGCCGGATCCGCCAGCAACGCCATCATGGCGGTCGGCTTGTAGCGGTTTCCGGAAGTCGCGTTCGCGCCGAAATGCGCGTCGAGTGCGCGCCCCATGCCCGGGTCGAGATGCACACTTGCCGCCGCAAGGTTCTCTTCAAGACGGCTGATACGGCGCGTGCCTGGAATCGGTACGATGTCGTCGCCGCGCGAGAGCAGCCACGCCAGCGCCAGTTGTGCGGGCGTCACGCCGATTTGCGCCGCATAGCCCGCGAGCGTCTGCGCCAGCTTCACGTTGGCGTCGAAATGCTCGCCTTGCAGACGCGGGTCCGACGTGCGACGCGAGTCGCCTTCCGGAAAATCTTCGGCGCGCCGCGCGGTGCCTGTCAGAAAGCCGCGCCCGAGCGGTCCGAACGGCACGAACCCGATCCCCAGCTCGCGAAGGCACGGCAGAATCGACGCTTCGATATCGCGATGCCAGAGCGAGTATTCGCTTTGCAACGCACTGACCGGATGCACGGCATGCGCGCGACGGATGGTACGCTCGCCAGCTTCCGAAAGCCCGAAGTAACGCACCTTACCCGACTTGACGAGCTCACCGACAGTGCCCGCCACGTCTTCGATGGGCACATTGGGATCGACGCGGTGCTGATACAGAAGATCGATATAGTCCGTGCCGAGTCGCGACAGACTGGCGTCGACCACTTCCCGGATATGCTCGGGTCGGCTGTCCGCCCCCGTGACCGCACCGTTTTCGAAGCGAAATCCGAACTTCGTCGCAATGATCGCCTTGTCGCGACGGCCCTTGAGTACGCGACCGAGAAGACGCTCGTTTTCGAACGGGCCGTACACTTCCGCCGTATCGAAGAAGTTGCAGCCGAGCGCAAGCGCCCGTTCCAGCACGCGAACCGACTCGGCCTCATCGGAAGGTCCATAGGCGTAATGCATGCCCATGCAACCCAGCCCAATAGCGGGGACTTCCAGCCCCTGTTTCCCCAACCGGCGTGTTGGCAGCATTGTCGAACTCCTGTGAAGTGGTCGTAGGGCCCGGCGTCTGTCGGTCGACACCGGTACGTCGTCATCACTATGCAAGTTTCGATCCATTGTTTTGCCTGCGACCCCGGCATTTCATCCGAAGCGCCTTGTTGAACCGAGGCGCTCTTACGCAACCCGCATGTCTACACGAAACATGACCGGCGCACTCGCTTATTGCGACGAACGGTATGGTGGTTAGAACGCGTGTTCGACATCGCATACCTGCGCAAACAGTTGTCCGACGCTGCGACACCTGTCGCAGCCTGCGACAGGTGTCCGCCTACGTGATGCGACGCAACAAGTAGCAGTCCACACCCGGATTACTCGGTTGTCGATATGGCATCCAAATTGCTTGGAGTCCGTCATTTATCTTCGCCGCTCACGGACGCACGACACACAATGAACAACGACAAGAACGCCGTGCAAGCTCGCACGGGTCTGGCGCTTTACGGGGCTTCGGCACACGTGTTGGCGCGCTTCAGGGGGTGGGCAGCGCATCTGAGTCCGGACGAGCGCAGGCGGGCCGACGCGTTTTCCCGACCGGCCGATCGGGAGGATTATGTTGCGGCGCATATTCTGGCGCGGGTCGCTGCGGCGCGCATCACCGGCAGTCCGGACACGCCCGGCCCCGCTGCGCGCACCTATGTGCTCGTGCAGCGCTGCGATCAGTGTGGTGGCGCGCACGGGCGTCCGCGCCTGCCCGCGCACCCGGGCTTGCATGTGAGTCTGAGCCACACCCGGGGTGCGGTCGCCGCAGCGTGCGCGATTTCGCCCGTCGGTATCGACGTCGAACACTGGGACGAAGCGCTCGCTCCGGATGCCGACCTCCCCGGCCTGAACGAGCGCGAGCGCAGGCGGCTCGGCGCGTTTGCCAGCGTCGCCTGCACGCATCATGCGCCGTCGCCGCGTGCGCTGGCGTGGCTGCGCCTCTGGACGCGCAAGGAGAGCCTGATCAAGGTCGGTGGCACGACGCTGGACGAGATGAGCGGCATCGATCTTTCGAGCCTGCCGATGAGCGAAGCGCCGCTGCGCGCATGGCAACGTCGCGTAGCGCATGGCGTGTGGGCGATGACCGACTGGCTGGACCCGGCGCTGCGCGTGACGGGCACGGTTTCCAGTGCGGGGGACATGAGCGTCGAGCGCATCGAGGCATGACATCTACCGCGCGCCCGACGCATAAGAACCAAGCCGCCTTCGCGCGGCCTGGGTCATGACAATGACGCGATGGATGCTCAGGCCACGGCGGCTTCGTTCTGCTCGGCGTCGACGTCGTCTTCTACCGAGCTGAGCATCAGGTGTTCGAACGCACCGAGCGACGCCTTCGCGCCTTCGCCGACGGCGATCACGATCTGCTTGAACGGCACAGTCGTCACGTCGCCTGCGGCGAACACGCCCGGCACCGAGGTTGCGCCCTTGGCATCGACTTCGATCTCGCCATGACGCGAGAGCGACACCGTGCCCTTAAGCCATTCGGTGTTCGGCACCAGACCGATCTGGACGAACACACCTTCGAGCGCAATCGTCGAGCGCTCGCCCGTGGCACGGTTCAGGTAGGTCAGGCCGTTCACCTTCTGGCCGTCACCGACGATCTCCGTCGTTTGTGCATTCATCAACACACGCACATTCGCCAGGCTGCGCAGCTTGCGCTGGAGCACCTCGTCGGCGCGCAGTTGGGTACCGTATTCGATCAGCGTGACTTCCTTGACGATGCCCGCCAGATCGATGGCCGCTTCTACGCCCGAATTGCCGCCGCCAACCACTGCAACGCGCTTGCCCTTGAAGAGCGGGCCGTCACAGTGCGGGCAGTAGGCTACGCCGCGATTGCGATATTCGCGCTCGCCCGGCGCGCCGATTTCGCGCCAGCGTGCACCGGTGGCCAGCACCACGGCGCGGGCTCTGAGCACCGCACCGCTAGCCAGATGCACTTCGTGAATCTTGCCCGGGATCAGCGCTTCGGCGCGTTGCGTGTCGATCACGTCGACGTCGTAGGTCTTCACATGCTGTTCGAGCGCCGTGGCGAATTTCGGCCCTTCGGTGTGCGTAACGGAGACGAAGTTCTCGATAGCCATCGTGTCGAGCACCTGCCCGCCGAAACGCTCAGCGACGACGCCCGTCGTAATCCCCTTGCGAGCAGCGTAAATCGCGGCCGCTGCACCTGCGGGGCCACCACCGACGATCAGCATGTCGTAGACCGGCTTGTTTTCCAGCGCCTTCGCTGCACGCGCCGTCGCCCCCGTGTCGAGCTTCGCCAGCAGTTCCTTCACGCTGGTGCGGCCTTGCGTGAACGATTCGCCGTTGAGGAACACCGTCGGCACGGCCATCACCTGACGCGCTTCGACTTCGTTCTGAAAGAGCGCGCCGTCAATGGTGACTTGCTGGATACGCGGGTTGATGAGCGCCATCACGTTCAGCGCCTGCACGACTTCCGGGCAGTTCTGGCACGACAGGGAAATATACGTCTCGAAGCGGAAGTCGCCGTCGAGCGCGCGAACCTGTTCGATGGTGTCGTCGTCGAGCTTGAGCGGGTGACCGCCGACTTGCAGCAGTGCCAACACCAGCGACGTGAACTCGTGACCCATCGGCAACCCGGCAAAGCGAATACGCGGTGCTTCCCCCGGCGTGCCGATCGCGAACGACGGACGACGCTCGCCGGCATCGGTGCGTGCCACAACGGCGATCTTGTCCGAGAGTGGCGCGATCTCTTCGATCAGCGCCTTCATTTCTGCGGACTTGGGGCTGTCGTCGAGCCACACGGCGATTTCGATGGGGCGCGTGACTTTCTGGAGATACGTTTGCAACTGGGCTTTGAGGTTCGCGTCCAACATGGCTGTTCTTCCGTCTCGATAGGGTGTGCGAGGTCCACCGCGTCGGCCGGGGGGCTGGCGCAGGCAAGCGTCGGGGATTCGGGGTTAGGTGCCGGCGCAGTGGGCTTTAGGGGGGACCCATGCGCTGGCAGGTGACGCCACTCTGTGACAGGAGCGGCGCTTGCTGCGGTACTACCGGTGAGACTCTGGGCGGCGCTTAGATCTTGCCGATCAGGTCGAGCGACGGGCTCAGCGTTTCAGCGCCCGGCGTCCACTTGGCGGGGCAGACTTCGCCCGGGTGAGCCGCGATGTACTGAGCCGCCTGCACCTTGCGCAGCAGTTCCTTGGCGTCGCGGCCAATCCCGTTGTCGTGGATTTCGCACAGCTTGATCTCGCCTTCCGGGTTGATCACGAACGTGCCACGCAGCGCCAGACCTTCCTCTTCGATCAGCACGTCGAAGTTGCGCGAGATCGCCAGCGTGGGGTCGGCCACCATCGGGTACTGGATCTTGCTGATCGTGTCCGACGTGTCGTGCCAGGCCTTGTGCGTGAAATGGGTGTCGGTCGACACGCTGTAGATCTCAACGCCCAGCTTCTTGAATTCTTCGTAATGGTCGGCCAGATCGCCAAGTTCGGTCGGGCACACGAAAGTGAAGTCGGCCGGGTAGAACACCACCACCGACCACTTGCCCTTCAGGGTTTCGTCGGTCACGGTGATGAAGTCGCCGTTTTGGTAGGCGTTGGCTTTGAACGGCTTGATCTGGGTGTTGATGATCGGCATGTCGTAGTCTCTTGGACGGGGTGGAAAGTGTTGCCAGTATGCCGAATGCTATCGATAGATAGAAATCGATTATTGAAATCTATTCGATTAAGGCAGGCTATCGAGACCGATAGCCTGCCTGCTATGACGACCGTCCCCGTCCGGACGGCCATGGGATTCGGGCCCTGTCAGCGATTCGAGCCCTTCGGGTAACGCACCGCGCGCACCTTACCGCTGGCGGCGCCGCCGCAGTAGAACGTACCGTTGCCGTCGTACTCGAGCCCGCTCACGACCAGACCGTCCGGCATCTGAACACGCTTCAGGACTTCGCCGCTGACGGCATCGATCTGGCGCAGCTCGCTCTCATCGTTCTCCCACGTGCCGTGCCAAAGTTCGTCGTTTGCCCACGTCACGCCGGTCACAAAGCGGTCGGACTCGATGGTGCGCAGCACGCGTCCATCGGTCGGGTCGACTTGCAGAATGCGTCGGTCCCGATACTGTCCGACCCACAAGCTGCCCTCGGCCCACGTCAAACCGGAGTTACTTCCCCGCTCTGCCGGTGCGGGAATCGAATGCACCACGCGGCCGGTGGACGGTTCGATCTTGTTGATGCGCGACTCGGCGATCTGGTACAGATGCTTGCCGTCGAAGGCGGTGCCCGCATCGCTCGGTGCATCGACGGTGCGACGGACCTCGCCATTCGCGGGATCGAACGCAACGAGCGTCTGCCCGGTCGCGGCCCATACCTGCCGTCCGTCGAAGGTCACGCCGTGGATGCGCTCGATGCCCGGGAAAGGGCCGTACTCGCTAATGATGTCGGCTGCGCTTACGGCGGCCGTGCGGAAGTTTCGTTGCGGTGTGCTCGTCATGTCAGGCTCCGGTTGTTACGCCGCGTTCGGCGTGCAAGTCCACTCTAGCCAAACGACCATCCGGCAGGGAGTAACAAAATTGTCGTGAATTCGGTGAGCGGCGGCGCCATCCAGCGCCGCGCCCGCGCGAGGCCGACGGCACGTACGCGCCCTTCGGCTTCGAGTTCGCCGAGTGCGCGCTGGACGGAACGCTGGCTCGCGTTCAATGCAAGGGCGAGTGCAGACGTCGACCACGCTGCGCCGTCTGCCAGCAAGGCGACGAGCGAGGCGCGCTCGCCGTCGATGGGCGGTAGCAGGACAGCGACGGACGGGCTGCCGACGTCAGAATCGACAACTGTCGTGGTTCGCTCGCTTGCGTGAGCGCGCGGGTGAGTGTCGAGGGGGCGCAAGGCAAAGCCATTCGGTGTTGCATCGATCTCGGCAATGCCTTTGAGCACATTGCGCAAACGTCCGATTTCGACACGCAGGCGCGCCCGATGCGTCTCGTCGGGACGGCGCAGGCGGAACGCCTCGGCAATCAACGTCTGCCTGTCGATATCCCCGGGCCACGCGCGCGCCAGATGCAGCGCGAGCGTGAAGAGCACCGGCCGTCTGGCCAGCGGACGCCACACGTTGCCGGTCCCGATGCCTCGGCGGCAAGCATCGACCACCAGGGTGTCCGAGTGCAGGAGGGTGGCGGCCTGCGCGAGCGACAACATCTGCTCGCCATCGCGATGCCACCGTCTCGCTGCCGGACGCCGCATCGTTTCGCGAAGACTCCGGACTTCGGCGCTGAGCGCCGGCACGTCGGCCGCCGCCGCTGCGGTCTGCGCCTGGTCGAGCGCGGCGTGCGCGTCGGCGATGCGCAGCGTGCGTAGCGCCAGTTCCGCAGTCGTCAATGCATGGACCGCCGTCAATCGCGCGGGGACGTGGGGCAACGGCGCATCTTGCAGGGCGATTGCTGCGGCGTCGAGTTTGCCCAGCAGCAACAGGCGCCGCGCGACGATCAGCCGCGCGAGCATGGCGTTGGGGAAGTCGGCGCGTTCGGTAAGGTGCGAAGCGGCGGCTTGTAGCGACCGGTGGGTGCCGCCGAGGTCTCGCATGGCGAGCGCGACCTCGGCATCCGCCACGACACACCGTGCGCGGGCGACCGACGCATGCGTGCCGAAGCCACGTGCAGCACGCTTGAGCAGATCCCGCGCGCGAGCGAAATCCCCAAGCTGCGCCATCGCGATCCCACGCAACGCAAGGGCCGGTGGGTCATCGCGAAGCGCCACACGACGCAGTGCGCCGAGCGGATCGCCCGACGCCAGCGCGCGGGCCGAAGCGGCAATGAGGGAGTCCATCGCGGGATATTACCGCGCGCGACAGCGAAGTCCGGGATCGGCGCTCGTCGAACGGTCGAACGACGGATGCAGAGTCTTAGGCCCAGTAACCGTTAAAATTGGGGTTTTCGTCCGGAATACGTCCATGTCTTTTGACTCGCTGGGTCTGATCGATCCGTTGCTGCGGAATTTGCAGGATCTCAACTACGCGACACCTACGCCGGTGCAGGCGAAAGCGATTCCTGCCGTCCTCGCGGGCAAGGACGTCATGGCGGCCGCGCAGACCGGCACGGGCAAGACGGCGGGTTTTGCGCTGCCGCTATTGCAGCGCCTCGTGCAACTCGGACCGAAAGTGTCCAGTAACCGGGCGCGCGTGCTGGTGCTGGTACCCACGCGCGAGCTGGCGGAGCAGGTGCTGCAAAGCTTCGTCGGGTACGGCAAGGGGCTTGGCTTGCGATTTCTCGCAGCTTACGGCGGCGTGAGTATCAATCCGCAAATGATGAAGTTGCGCAAGGGCGTGGATGTGCTTGTGGCGACGCCGGGTCGTCTGCTGGATTTGAATCGCCAGAACGCCGTGCAGTTCGATCAGGTTCAGACACTGGTGCTCGACGAAGCCGACCGAATGCTGGATCTCGGTTTCGCACGCGAACTCAACGCGGTATTCGCGGCCCTGCCCCCCCAGCGTCAGACGTTGTTGTTCTCCGCGACGTTCACCGACGACATTCGCGCGATGGCCGCGAACATTCTGCGCGAGCCGGTCGATATCAGCGTGAGTCCGCGCAACGTCACAGCCAGCAAGATCAGGCAATGGGTCATCCCGGTGGACAAGCGCAACAAGCCGGAACTCTTCATGCATCTGGTCGCCCAGAACGACTGGAAGCATGCGCTGGTATTCGTCAAGACGCGTAATGGCGTGGACTATCTGGCGGGCGTACTGGACGAGGCGGGCTATTCGGTCGACACCATTCACGGCGACAAGCCGCAACCGGCACGACTGCGTGCGCTGGAGCGCTTCAAGACAGGGGACGTGCAGATGCTGGTGGCGACCGACGTCGCCGCGCGCGGGCTGGACATCGACGACCTGCCGCTCGTCATCAACGTCGACCTGCCCATCGTGGCGCAAGACTATGTGCACCGCATCGGCCGCACCGGCCGCGCGGGCGCGAGCGGCGTGGCCGTATCGCTAGTGTGTGCCGACGAAGCACCCCAACTGGCCACCATCGAAGCACTGATCCAACAGACGCTGCGTCGCGAGGAGGCGCCCGGCTTCGAAGCCGAACACCGTGTGCCGGAGACCAGCGCGACGGGACAAATCATCAAGAAACCGAAAAAGCCGAAGAAGCCGAAGGTGCCGAGCCTTCCGCAAGGCGGCGTTGGCAAGCAACCCCTACCCAGCACGAAAGCGCAGCCGCAACACGGCGAGAAGAAGCGCAATCCTGCGGCACAGCGCCCGGCATCGACAGGCAACACCCCGAAGCCCGCCAGCGGCAACC
This sequence comes from Pandoraea oxalativorans, assembly GCF_000972785.3. NCBI lineage: Bacteria > Pseudomonadati > Pseudomonadota > Betaproteobacteria > Burkholderiales > Burkholderiaceae > Pandoraea > Pandoraea oxalativorans. The sequence continues at coordinate 1,148,763 of NZ_CP011253.3, read as the reverse complement.
CGTTCAGCGGACAAAAGGCGCGCAGCAAGCCTGCGAAAGACTCGATCGCAAATTTGCTTAGGCCTGCAAGTGAACCGGCGAAGGGTCGCGGCAAACGTTGATTCTGCTCCGCTGATTAGTCGCCGCATCCCGATGGACCGTGCTTGGAAAGGCGTGCGTTTGATCGATCTCGATTGCGACCTTGCTCAGCACCTCAAACACTGCGCCCGGGGCCGCTTGGGAGGGCGGTGTCTTATTGCTGTTCCGATGCGCGATCCAGTCGCGGTACCTTTTGATCTGCTTCACGCGTCCGACGAGATCCACGTCCAACTCCGGTTTGAATAGGTCGAGAATCTCGTCGAATCGCCAGTACTCGACCTCTGCCTTGAACTTCTCGGCAAGCTTGCGCGAATATCCCGAAGGATGTCCGGACGCCAGCCGTTCATTGGCCATCTGCAACCGCTCGATGACGTATCGCTCGAATGTAGCAAGAAGGGCGAAAACCGCGAGGTCGTCTGCCTGCCGCGTTGCACTCACCAAGGCTGCTCCCATGTCCTTGCGCTCGGTGCTCAACATCCCGGCCCATGAGATGGGTAGGTCGCTGTTTTCACTCGCAATGCGCTCTACAGCGAAGAGACCTTCACGCGACAGCAGATATGCCTTGTAGACAGCTTCCATCGGGTTGTTAAAGGTCATAGCCGCTAACGTCCGCAAGCAAGTCGATAAACAGTGCTTCATCAACGAGCACCGCGCGACGCACCCTCGACTCGATCCAATACCATCCTTGCTCGTTCACTCTTCGTATGACCCGCGCTCTGAGCGGACGTCCAGGTTGATCCGTCATCATCGTCGCCGACTTGAACCCCGGGTCGTAGTCGCCGTAGAAAACGAGATGATGGAAATTGACCCCTCCATCGATAATGGCAAGTCCGTCGCCTGCGATGACGTCGGACGCTTTTGGAATGAGTTGACGCTCCTATGTCAAGAAGCACTCGCTGAATCGGCTAGATCGGCAAGAATGAGTGGGTACAATTCTCTGACGATATAGCGCTTCAGACAGCGGTGAATTTCCTTGTTCGACATACCTTCTTTGGTTCGGCGCTCGACGTATGCTCGAGTTCTCGGATCACTGCGCATGCGCACCATCGCTATGGTCCACAGGGCATTGTTCGCTGCTCGATCACCCCCACGGTTCAAGCGATGTCGGACTGTCTTGCCAGAGGAGGCTTGCAACGGACTCGTGCCACAAAGTGCAGCGAGCGCCGCATCGCTTTTCAAGCGCTCCGGGTTGTCGCCAGCAACGGCGACAAGCACTGCTGCCGTTTGAGGTCCAACGCCGAATCGCTCTCGAAGCCTTCTGGCATGTCTTTGTGTTAAGTGTTCGAGCATCGCATCGAGCGTTGAGAGTTCCTCCGCGAGCGCGAGGTAGCGCTTTGCTAGCAGGCGCAACGTAGTCGCCAATGCCTGCAACATTGGTGCACCTCCCAACGAACGCAGCTTCGCGCAGTTAGCAACGCATTCCGAAGTCTTCGTCCTCAGAAGCCGTTCGCGGATGTCTTGCGGCGCACTCACCAGCAAGGCTCGCAATTGGTTTATCGCCTGTGTCTTCGCCTTGACGGCACTGCGACGTGCAACTGATACAGTTCGCATTGCCTCAGCCGCGCCCGACTGCTCTTTGGGAATCGCAGTGGCTCGTCCAGCGAGGACCGCTCTCGCAGCATTTTCCGCATCAGTCGGATCAGATTTTCCTCGTGATCGACGCGCTGCACGATCAGGGCGATTGACCTCCAGTACATCGATATCATGATCTCGCAACACTCGGGCAAGACCTGCGCCATATGTGCCGGTCCCTTCAACTCCGGCGCGCCGAACATGCCCCAATGAGTTCGCCCAAGTCAGAAGCTTGAGATACCCCGTAGTTTCGGCCGCGACTGACAGGGTTCCAACGAGTTTCCCTGTTTCACTAATTAATGCACCGACATGGGTATCGAGATGCGTATCGACGCCCAGAATGACTTCGCCTTCAATCGCTCGATCGTCCATATTTGTTTCCCAAGAAGTGGACGCATCGCCAACCCCATTCGCTGGACAGGACACTCATGGTGCAGAACAAAGCTCCTATTAGGTCACAAACGCTGGGCCCGGCAACGCTCGGGGAACGTCGGAGATCGATCGACAGGTCAACTCAAAGGCAGCTTCGCCAATCCCAGCAAGGGTCAGATCGGACCGACGTTCAAAGCCGATCTTAGACTGAGTTTCCCAACAATTTTCCGCCTCGTGAGATGTGCAAGGAGGGGACTTCATACTCGCCTTCTCGTTGCTCGTTCAGCGCATGCGGTCGGACTTCAACCTCCAGCCCGTGGCGTTGGCACCACTGAGTCGCGTCGCGAAGCAAGGCGTCGACTCGCTGGAGATATTGCTTAAGGAGGGGGGATTGTGTGGGGCGAAGCTCGCTCATCTCGTGACTCGTTGAATTCTGCAAGGATCGCGACGCGAAGTCCGCGTGCTATGCCATCACCAAGCGGTTGAAGGAGTCATGAGCGTACGTGAAGCAATCATCTGTGCGACGCAAGCATTTGCTCTGGGGAACATGATGTAAAACGCTTCTCCCCGGAAACGACGGTGTCCGGCACGCGCCAGAGGCTTCCGACAACCCCATGCCTTCGAAACGAAAATCAGAAATCTCTGGGCTTTTCACAAAGCCCTACGCAAACCACTCAATACCCCATCACCACCGCGAACGCGAGTGCGCCGCCCGAGAGCTGCGCAATCGGTCCGATGATCGGCATGCTCACCGCTGCCTTGCCCGACACCGAAGGGATAAAGACGTCCAGCGCCATCTGCACGCCCATCAGGACGCGACGCGACCCAGAACGCCATGACCATCGGCATGCGTCACACGTTCTGACACGGCTCGGATAAAGGTAGGAGAGCGTAGGAAAACCGCACCCTGCAACGGGGTGCGGCGAGGCTTTACCGAACATCAGCGAGGAGGCGACTCCCCGTCGTCCCGGCAATCGTTCCCGGAACAGCGCGACGGCGCACCGCGCGCATGCGCGGCATGGCCGGACGACGCGCCCTGACGCCCGAAGCCAATCTGCTGAAAAACACCGCCACCGATCTCGAATCCGGTGGCGTAGTGATAAGCGGCAACGGTCGAACCAAGTGCCACCGACAGCAACAACAACGTACCCGTACGCCAGCGGCGTCGGACCGTGGAAGCCATGTCTCCTCCCTGTCAGAGGTCGGCCCGCTTGGAAGACGTCCGTCGCCGGTTCCCGGTGAACAGCACGCCGGCACGGCTACGTCTTGGCGGGGATCGAGTTTCCAGTCACTACTGAGTCTCGTTTTTTCGCGATTCTGCACGCATCGGTGGCGAATTGTCACCCCGGCTATCCCTAACAGCGAGCGAATATATCGTGATGTGATATATTTTTTGGTTTTCGGACACATCCCATTTACCTGACGGCCGACTTATGACTGCATCGACTCCGCCGAACGCACCGATCACAGGTGACGCGCTGACCAAGAGCGATTTCGAAGCGCTCTCCGAGTTTCGCTATCGCCTGCGCCGCTTCCTCAATTTCAGCGAGACGGCGGCACGCGAAGGGGGCATTACGCCCCAGCAGTACCTGTTATTGCTGCACGTCAAAGGTATCCCGGGACGCGAGTGGGCGTCCATCAGTGAATTGGCCGAGCGCCTGCAGGCGGTGCACCATAGCGTGGTGGCGCTCGTCGCGCGTTGCGAAAAGGCGGGGCTCGTGACCCGCCGCCAGAACGAGAGCGACCGGCGCGTGGTCGAGGTGCATCTCTCGCCGACCGGAGAAGCCTGTCTCGCAAAACTCGCCGCACAGCACCGCAACGAATTGAGCACGTTTGCGGACATCTTCCACATTCGTGGCGTTCATCTGTGATCCCCGAGACTGTCATGGCATCCGCTTCTCAACCGACTTCTCAACCGACTTCGACGCAAGCGTCGAGCGCCCATCGCTCACCGCTCGCGCCCATGGCCTTGCCGGAACACGCCCGCGACTTCGCGCGCGCGCCGGGACTGCCGCGCCTCATCGCACTGGCCGCCGTTATCGGCTTGTGCGGCGTGCCCGCCGCCTGGTTGCTGCTGAACCTGATTCAGGGCTTCACCAACCTCTTCTTCTATCAGACGCTCTCGTTCGCGCCGCACTCGCCTGCGGGTCACCCGCTCGGTGCCATGGTCATCGTGCTGCCGGTCATCGGCGGTCTGATCGTGGGCGCCATGGCACGCTTCGGCAGCGACAAGATTCGTGGTCACGGGATTCCGGAAGCGATCGAAGCGATTCTCTTCGGCAAGAGCAAGATGTCACCGCGCGTGGCCGTGCTCAAACCGCTGTCGTCGGGCATCGTGATTGGTAGCGGCGGACCGTTCGGCGCGGAAGGTCCGATCATCATGACGGGCGGGGCCATCGGCTCGCTCATCGCGCAGTACTTCCACCTGAGCGCCGCCGAACGCAAGACCCTGCTCGTAGCGGGCGCGACTGCGGGCATGACGGCTGTGTTCGGCACGCCGGTGGCGGCGGTGCTGCTCGCCGTCGAACTATTGCTGTTCGAATGGCGTCCGCGCAGTCTGCTGCCGGTGATCGTGGCCTGTGCTGTGGCCGGTTTTGCGCGGCCGTTGTTGCTCGAAGCCGGGCCGCTCTTCCCCATGGCGACGCCCGCCGTCTCTCCGATTGCACTGATGTCGTGTGTGATCGCGGGCGTGTGCGCCGGGCTGCTCTCAGCGGGAATGTCGCGCGCGCTGTACGCCATCGAAGACGCCTTCCACAAACTCCCCGTGCACTGGATGTGGTGGCCAGCCATCGGTGGCCTCGCCGTGGGCGTCGGGGGCTATCTCGAACCGCGCGCGCTGGGTGTGGGTTATGACGTGATCGCCGACCTGCTCGCCGGTCACTTCACGCTGCATGCGGCAGCGGCGTTGCTGCTCGTCAAGGCGCTGATCTGGGCGATTGCGCTCGGCTCTTGCACCTCCGGCGGCGTGCTCGCCCCGTTGCTTATGATCGGCGCCGGTCTGGGGACGTTGCTCGCACCGATTCTGCCAGGCGGCGATATCACCTTGTGGGCGCTCGTGTGCATGGCCGCCACCCTCGCGGGCGTGCTCGGCGCCCCGCTCACGGCCATCGTCTTCGCGTTGGGACTCACGCACGACGTCAATGCGCTGCTGCCGTTGTTGCTGACCTGTGGCGTGTCGTATGGCGTGACGATCTGGATCATGCCGCGCTCGATCATGACGGAGAAGATTGCGCGGCGCGGGCGTCACATCCATCGCGAGTACGGCGTCGATCCGCTGGAACGTCTTCACGTCGGCGAATTGATGACGCCCGAACCGGAAGCGCTTGTCGCCGACATGACCATCGACGAAGCGGCGCAACGCGCCTTCGGGGCAACGCAACGTCACCGCGCCTACCCGGTGATCGACGCGTCGCGCGCCGTGCTCGGCATGGTCGACCGTCAGGCACTCACCCGGGCGCAAGCACAGGGGCTGCAAACGCTTGGCCAGCTCTACGGCGTGAATCCGCCGCTCGTCGCCCTGCCGTCCGAAACCGGACGCATCGTGTCGGCCCGCTTCGCCGCACACCATCTGGAGCGTCTGCCGGTCGTGAGCGACGCCGCCTCACGCACACTCATCGGCATCATCAGCCGCAGCGACCTCGTCAAACCGGCCGAACACTGGCGCTCGGAAGAGGAAGTGCGCGAGCGCATGCTGCACCTCGGCCCCAAACGTCGCTGAGCGTCGCCGCCCGCACTCACGCATGCGTGATGCACGGGGCACGGGGCACGGGGCGCGGGGCGCGGGGCGCGCGTCAGCACCATTGACGCGCGCCCGGCCGTTGATTCACCATCGGGGCTTCCTCCCACCGAATGCGCACCGGCGCGTGCGCCTCTACCCGATGGCGACGACCCGACCCTCCAAAGCTTCGTCCTCCGCAACAGCCCCGTCCCAAGCCGCCGACACGCGCATTCGCATCGGCGTCGGCGGCTGGAACTTTGCGCCGTGGCAAGGCACGTTCTATCCCGAGAAGTGGCCCAAGCGGCGTGAGCTCGAATACGCCAGCCGTCACCTCACGTCCATCGAAATCAACAGCACCTTTTACGGCTCGCAAAAGCCCGCGACATTCCGCCACTGGTTCGAGGAAACGCCGGACGATTTCGTGTTCTCGGTCAAGGCGTCGCGCTACGCCACGCACCGGCGTGCGCTGGGCGAAGCCGGTGAATCCGTGGCGCGATTTTTCGACAGCGGTGTGCTGGAACTCGGCAAGAAGCTCGGCCCGGTGAACTGGCAATTCGCGCCGACGAAACAGTTCGACGCCGAAGACTTCGAGCACTTCCTGAGTCTGTTGCCGACGTCCGCGAACGGGCACACGATTCGCCACGCCCTCGAAGTACGGCACGAGACCTTCGCCGTACCTGAGTTCGTAGCACTCGCACGCAAGTACAAGACGGCCATCGTGCTCGCCGGAGACGCCAAGTTTCCGTGTATTGCAGACGTCACCGCTCCCTTCGTCTATGCACGCCTCATGGGGACCGAGGAACGCTACAAACTCGGCTACGCGCCGAAGGCCATGACGCAGTGGCTCGACCGCGCGACCACGTTCGCGAACGGCGGCGTTCCCGACGATCTCGACACGCTGACCAAAGCCTCGCCGAAGGCAAAGCATCGCGACGTCTTCCTCTATGTCATCAGCGGCTTCAAGGAACGCAACCCAGCCGCTGCAATGGAGATGATCGAGGCACTCGCCCGTCGAAAATAGGACAGCCGTAAAAGAACGCGGCGCTCAAGGCGCCGCGTCGGTAAAGCCACTGCTACGGTCAATCGATTCGCCGCACACTTCGCACGTCAGTGCATCGCGGCCGAGTTACGTGCCTCGCTCGCGTTCTGCGCCGCGTGGTTGCCGCTCGAACGCTCCCAGGCGTTCTTGGCGAGTAGCGCGACGGTCGCGATCACTGCCGGAATCGCCAGCAGCGAGAACGTGGCCGAGAAGCCGAGGTGACGACGCACCAGTTCCGCGCCGAGCAGCGCACCGGCAATGCCACCGAAGCGGCCGATGCCGAGCATCCAGGCCACGCCGGTCGCACGGCCGTTCGTCGGATAGAACATTGCCGCCAGCGACGGCATGGACGATTGCGCACCGTTCATCGCCGTGCCAGCAAGGAAGATCAGCGTCACCAGCATACCGATGTTGCCAATCGCCTGTCCTACGGCATAGACCAGCACAGCGGTCAGCGCATAGCCCACGGCCACGACTTTCTGCGCGTTGAACTTGTCCATCAGCCAGCCCGACAGGATCGTGCCGATGCCACCGCCCAGCGGGAACAGCGCCGTGATCAGCGCGGCGCGCTCGATGGTGAAACCCGCATCCTTGAACAGAATCGGCATCCAACTCGTGAGCAGATAGAAGATCACCAGCCCCATGAAGTAGGTGACCCACAGCATCAGCGATCCGAAACCGTATTGCTTCGACAGCACCACGCCGATCGCCGAGCCTGCGCGCTTCGGTGCGGCTTCCACGACGGTGAACGCGCCAACGTCATCGAGCGATTCGCCCGAGATCCGCGACAGAATGCGACGCACCCGCTCCACCGGCTTGTGCTTGACCACAAGAAACTTCACCGACTCCGGCAGGCAAACGATCAGCAGCACCGACAGCACCAGCGGCAGCACGCCGCCGAGCACCAGCACGCTATGCCAGCCGAAGTGGGGAATCAGCCATGAGGCGACGAACCCACCGACCGATGCGCCCAGCGGAAAGCCGCAGAACATGGTGTTGACGATCACCGCACGGCGCGCTTGCGGCGCATATTCGGAAATCAGCGTCACCGCATTGGGCATGGCCGCGCCCAGACCGAGGCCCGTGAGAAAACGCAGCACGGTCAGCGTCTGGAGATCCTGCGCAAACGCCGTCGCGAGACTGGCGATGCCGAAGAACACCACCGACAGCACGAGCATCGTCTTGCGACCGACCTTATCGGCGAGCGGCCCGGCGAAGATCGCGCCACCGGCCAGACCGAAGAGCGCCGCCGAGAGTACCGGGCCGAGCGAGCCCTTATCGATATGCCATTGCTGCACCAGCGACGGCGCAATGTAACCGATGGCCGCCGTGTCGAATCCGTCGATGGCCACGATAAAGAAGCACAGGATCAGCACCAGCCACTGATAGCCGGAAAATCGCTGTGCATCGATGTAGGCGGGCACGTCCATCGTGCGCGGTTGATTCATGACGCTGTCTCCTCGGGGCGATGCCGCCCCGTTGTTCATTCCATTATTTTTTTGAAATCGCCGCCGCCGGTGCGCGCCCGGATGTCGGGGGTGGTGCGCGCGGGGGTGTCCGGCGCTATCGCTGCCCGCCGTCTTGATGTGGCATCGCAGCGAAGCGGATTTCTGCCGCTAATGTACGTCCTTACGTCGCTTGTCGAAATGATCTTTCGTCAGTCCATCCATAACGGACAGTTATGGACGCTTATGGACGTTTATGGACGTTTATGGACGGACGGGGTAAGCGAGGCCATCGGTGGCGGTTATAGCACACCGGCGACCCGCGCCTTCAGGCCAGCGGCAGCCCGACGTAATTCTCCGCCAGCATGAGCGACGCCGCCCGCGAGCTGACCACGTACTCCAGCTCCGAGCGCTGCATCTGCTGTTCGAACGGTGTGGCATCGTCGATCCGGTGCAGCATGCGCGTCATCCAGTACGAGAAATGCTCTGCGCGCCAGATGCGCTTGAGCGCTGCCTCGGAATAGCCTTGCAGTGCAGTTTCACTGTCGCGATGAAAGAAGTCGTCGAGCGCACGCGCCAGACGCCACACGTCCGCCACGGCCAGATTCATCCCCTTCGCGCCGGTCGGCGGCACGATGTGCGCGGCGTCGCCCGCCAGGAACAGACGCCCGTACTGCATCGGCGTCGCCACGAAGCTGCGCATCGCGACCACGTTCTTCTGGAAGATCGGTCCTTCCTTGAGACGCCAGCCATCGTCGCTCTCGGTACGCGCATGCAGTTCTTCCCAGATGCGCGCGTCGCTCCACTGCTCCGCGCGTTCGTTCGGATCGCACTGGAAGTACATGCGCTGCACCGTGGGCGAGCGGGTACTGATCAGCGCAAAACCACGTTCGTGCGCGGCATAAATCAGTTCGTCCGACGACGGCGGCGCCTCGACCAGAACACCGAACCAGCCGAACGGATACACGCGCTGGTACTCCTTGCGCACCGACGCAGGCATGGCCGGGCGGCAAACGCCGTGGAAGCCGTCGCAGCCAGCGATGAAGTCGCACGTGAGTCGACGCGTCTGACCGTCCACCGTGAATTGCACACTCGGTTGCGTGCTATCGATGTCGTGCACCGAGACGTCGGACACGTCGAACAGAATCTCGCCTTGCGCCGCTTCTCGCGCGGCGATCAGATCCTTGATGACTTCATGCTGCGCGTAGACGGTAATCGCGCGCCCGGTCAGCTCCGTGAGCGCGATGCGGTGACGCTGCCCACCGAACGCCAGTTCGACACCGTGGTGCACCGCACCTTCGCGACGCATGCGCTCCCCGACGCCGGTCTCGTTCAGGATATCCATCGTGCCCTGCTCCAGCACACCGGCGCGAATGGTTGACTCGACGGCTGCACGCGAGCGCGATTCGAGCACGATGGACTCGACGCCTTGCAGATGCAGCAAATGGGACAGCAGCAGACCGGCGGGACCGGCACCGACGATGACGACAGGGTAATGGGTGCGCATGAGTTGTCTCCTTTCATTGCACCGCCCGCGTCCGGCACACCTGCGCCGGACATCTCGTGACAGGAAAACAGCATGTCGGCGGATTGCATTTCTTGGATGCTTCGCGCCAACCGCCCCAACTTAGGACTGCGCGTAAACGAGCATGTCCAAAGTCATTTTGATGCCTTGTCACGAGGGGCGAATGCGTCATATCTTATGGAGCGCGCACGTCGCGTTGAATGGATGAATCGACGACTTTCTTGTACTTTTTCGACAACTTCGACCAAGGGAAAACCAGTATGTCAGGCGCGTCACCCCGGCTGCGCGCGGCGCGCGAGACGATTCCGGAATTTTCCTTGTATGGCGAGTTGACGGAAACCGACAGCGGCGACTTCGTCCATATCGAATGGATCGAGACACGTAGCCGCCTTTACGACTGGCATATCGATACGCATCGCCATCTGGGGTTATTTCAGGTGCTCGCCATTTTCGAGGGCACGGTGGAAGCCAACGTCGACGACGCGACGTGGGAAGTCGAAGGCCCGGCCGTCATCACGGTGCACCCGTCGGCCGTGCACAACTTCCGGTTTTCGCGCGGCGCGCATGGCTTCGTACTCACGATGGCGCAGAGCGTGCCGTTCGATGCCGCCATCGGGGCGGATGCCGACATGGCGTCGCTGCTGCGAAAGCCGTGGCTGTTCCCTCTGGCCGATGCCCCGCAAACACGCGACCGTCTCTACACGCTGCTGGGCCTCGTCATGGACGAGTTCTCGCGCCCCCAACTGGGGCACGCGGAGATGGTCGGATGGCTCACGCGAAGCGTTCTGCTGTTGCTCGCTCGTCTGCATGCGCATCACGACTCGGCCACGCGCACGGGGCGTACCGAACTGGATCTGTTCGCGCGCTTTCGTGCGCTGGTGGAGGCGCACTACACCGAAGCGTGGGCCGTCCCGGCATATGCACAGCGGCTGCATGTGACGGAGAGCAAGCTCAATCGTCTGTGCCGACGCATCTCGGGAAAATCGGCCTTCGATCTGGTGCAGGACCGGTTGATGCTGGAGGCGCGACGCAAACTGATCTACATTCCCGCGCCGGTCTCGCACGTCGCCTACGAATTGGGGTTTCAGGACCCCGCCTACTTCTGCCGCGTGTTCAAGCGGCATGTCGGCGTCACGCCGTCAGCCTTTCGGCGGACGGCGCAACACGCGCATCTGGGCGACGAATCCGATCTCGCGGCGGATCTCGTCGCTGCCATCACCGAATAGTCACGACCGTCACGCGCGCAGGAAGGTCAGCAACGCTTCGGTCACCGCTGGTGCACACTCGATGTTCGAGAGGTGTGCACCCGGCACGATGACCTGCTTCGCCCCCGGAATGCGCTCGACCATCGCCGTCGACATTGCAGGCGGCGTCGCCAGATCGCCCGAGCCGGTAATCACCAGCGTCGGCGCAGTGATCGCGGCGATCTCGTCCAGCTGATTCATGTCGCGCACTGCCGCACAGGCGGCCGCATACCCGACGGGTGCGAGCGAGCGGAACATCGCCTTCATGCGCTCGACGGTCGCGCCCTCGCGCTCGGCGAATTCGGGCGTGAACCAGCGCGAAACTACGGCGTCTGTCACGGCGTTCATGCCGTCGGCCTGCACGGCGCGAATGCGGCCGTTCCACACGTCTTGCGCACCGATATGCGCCGACGAACAGACGATGGCGAGCCGATTCAGGCGCTGCGGCGCGTGAATGCCGAGCCACATGCCCGTCATGCCGCCCATCGACACGCCTGCGAGGCTCGCACGCTCGATATCGAGCGCGTCGAGCAAGGCCACGACATCGCGCCCCAACTGGTCGATGACGTACGGACCCGGCGTGACGGACGAGCCGCCATGCCCGCGGGTGTCATAGCGAATCACACGGAACTCGCGCGCAAGCGCGGGCACTTGCGGTGCCCACATGTCGAGCGTCGTGCCCAGCGAGTTGGACAACACCAGCGCAGGCGCACGATCGTCACCGTCGATGGCCACTCGCAGTTGGGCGTCGCCCACGTCGATCAGACGTTCTACTGTCATTTGCTTCGTCTCCTCAGGGCGTCTTCTTGCCACCCACATGATCCACGTCGGGCACGCGCGTGGTCGATCCGGGGTCAGCGGCTTCCATCTCTGCGAAGACCTTCTCGGCATCGTGAATCGCCTGATTGGCGGCGGGCAGCCCGGCGTACAGCGCTGCGTGCATGAACAGTTCCTTCATTTCCTCGCGCGTCACGCCATTGTTGAACGCCGCGCGCACGTGCATGCGGAATTCGTCGCCGCGATTGAGCGCGATGAGCAGCGACAGCGTGATCATGCTGCGCATGTGGCGCGTCAGTCCCGGGCGCGTCCAGATATCGCCCCAGGCGAAGCGCGTGATGAAGTCCTGAAAGTCCTCGTTGAAGTCATTGCGACGCGTGAGCGTGCGGTCGACGTGCGCGTCGCCGAGCACACCGCGTCGCACTTGCATGCCGTTGTCGTAGCGTTCCTGATCGTTCATCTGGATGTCCTGCTGTGTTAGGTTGACGGCACCGCCGCATCCGCGAGCGCAAGCACCTGGCTCACGAACGTATCGGCGGCGCCAAGATAATGTTGCGGGTCCGTCAGCCGCTCGAGCGCCTCGACGGACAGCACGCGGGTGATCTCGGTATCTTCGCGCAGGACGTCGAGCAGCTCGCGCTGTTGCGCGAGCGCGTCGCGGCAACGTGCTTCCACGCGACGATGGGCTTCGAGCCGTCCCATCGATTCGCCCAGCGCCATCGTCACCGCTTCGGCCATGATGAGCCCGTGCGTGACGCCGAGGTTGGCGCGCATGCGGGCGGTATCGACCGTCCAGTCGTTCACGAGGGTGCACGCCGTCGCAAGCGCACCGCCGCACAGCATGAGCAGCTCGGGCAACGTCTCCCACTCGGCGTGCCAGGTGCCCAGTCCGCGCTCGTGGTCCTGTTGCATGGCCGAGAACAGCGTGGCGACGAGTTGCGGGGTGCGCGCGGCAGCCGCGAGAATGGCCGCGCAGCCGACCGGGTTGCGCTTGTGCGGCATGGTGGACGAGCCGCCACGTCCCTCGCCGGAGGCTTCTGCGATCTCGCCCACTTCCGTTTGGGTCAGCAGCGCCGTATCGCGTGCGAACTTGCCGAGCGAGCCGGTCAGCGCCGCCGCCCAGCTGCCCGCCCGCACGATGCGATCGCGCTGGCCATGCCAAGGCGTCGCGCCTTCGGACAGGCCGAGATGCCGCGCGAGCGCCGCCGCGACGCTCGGGCCCTGGGTGCCAAGCGACGCCAGCGTGCCCGCCGCGCCGCCGAACTGCAGGCAGAGCACCTGTTCGCGCACGCTGGCGAGGTCGGCGCGCGCGCGCAATAAAGCGTCGAGTGTACCGGCAAGCTTCAGTCCGAAGGTGATCGGCAACGCGTGCTGAAGCCAAGTACGGCCGATCATGACCGTCGCGCGATGCTGCCGGACCTGCCCGGCGAGCGCAGCGATTAGCGCGTCGAGATCCGCGCCGAGGTCGTCGAGTGCGCCGCGCACTTGCAGGATGAGGCCGGTATCGATGGCGTCCTGACTGGTCGCGCCCCAATGAACGAAGCGGGCGGCGTCGGCGTCGTGCGTCTTCACGCGCGCCGTCAGTTGCTTGACCAGCGGAATCGCGAGGTTGCCCGCGCAGGCGGCGGCGTCGCGCAGCGCCATCCAGTCGAGATCGCTCGCACGTGCGGCGGCAGTGATCGGCGCGACGGCGGCGGCCGGGATCAGGCCGGCTTCGGCTTCGGCAGCGGCGAGCGCGACTTCGAAGTCGAGCATGGCCTGCAACGTGGCGTCGCGGGAAAATCGCGCCGACACGGCAGCGCCGCGCAGTAGAGAGTCAAGCAGTTCCGTCATCAGAGAATTCGATGCGTTGCAACAATGCAGATACGACCACGGGCTACCGGCATTCGCATGCCGGCAGCCCGAAGCCGCGCCAGATTCAGCGTGACATGACAGACGTCAGAGGTCGAGGAACACCGTCTCCTCGTCGCCCTGCATGCGAATGTCGAACCGGTACGACACACGACCGCCACGCACCTCACGGCGTGCAATGAGCGTGTGACGACGCTCGGCCGGCACTTGTTGCAGCACGGGGTCGGCCGCATTGGCCGCTACCTCATCGTCGAAATAGATACGCGTAAACAGGTGATTGAGCAAGCCCCGCATCGTCAGAATCACGTCGATGCGCGGTGCGTCACCCGGCGCAGCCGCGCCGGGCTTGACCGTCTCGATGACGAAGCGGTTCTCGGCGTCTGTACCCGTGCCGCAACGGGCCGCCCCGGCGAAGCCGGTGCGCTCGATGTCTTCGGCGGTCTCGACGTAGCGGCCATGCGCGTCCGCCTGCACGATTTCGATGAGGGCGTCGTTGACCGGATTGCCCGCGCCGTCGAGCACTTGTCCGATCAGGCGGATGTGCTCGCCTTCGGCCCGCTCGGTCGCGACCACCGGCGTGAAGGCGCTCTTGAAGTCGTACAGATACTGCTCCGGCGACAGGCCATAAGCGAAGTACGGGCCGACGGTCTGCGACGGCGTTTGCTTGAATTCGGGCGTAGTGGACATGGCTCAGGACTCCATCGGCGTTTGGTCGGCACCGCGCAGCACGATGTCGAATTCATAACCCAGTGCGTACTCCGGCTCGGTGATGTCCATCGAGAAGCGCGCGATCAGACGGTCGCGGGCATGGGCCGGCGTCGCTTCGAAGATCGGGTCGTAGGCGAGCAGCGGATCCCCCGGGAAATACATCTGCGTGACCAGACGGGTCGCAAAGTAATGGCCGAACACCGAGAAGTGCAGATGCTGGGGACGCCACGCGTTGTGGTGGTTCTTCCACGGATACGCACCCGGCTTGATCGTCAGGAATTTGTAGCGGCCTTCGGCATCGGTGATGGCGCGGCCGGCCCCGAGGAAGTTCGGGTCGAGCGGCGCGTCGTGCTGGTCGACCTTGTGCACATAGCGCCCGCATGCGTTGGCTTGCCACAGCTCCACGAGCGTGTTCGGCACCGGACGTCCGCCTTCGTCGAGCACGCGGCCCGTCACGATCATGCGCTCGCCCAGCGGCTCGCCGTTTCGCACCGCGTTACGCGTGAGGTCGTTATCGAGCGCGCCGATGATGCCGTTGCCGTAGACCGGCGAGCGCAGGTCGGCCAGATTCTGCTTGACCGGCACGAGCAATTGTTTGGGGCCTCGCAGCGCCGTGGACTTGTACCCGCTGTCGATGAGCTTGGGATGCGAATCCCAGTCGCGGGGGCGCAGGACGGTTGTCGTCTTCGACATGGTCTCACTCCATTTTGTGTTGACTGATCTGGCAGGCGCGTTGGCCGGTCACCAGCTTGTTTTCGACACTATATCCATAATCAACGGATATATTTATTGACATTTTCTTAGGCTTTTCATAACTTTCCGGCATGGAAAGACACCTACTCGACGGACGCATCAAGCTGCGTCATCTGCAGTGCCTGCTGGCCGTCGCGCAGCACGGCAGCTTGCAGCGCGCGGCAGAAGCCCTGTCCATTACGCAGCCCGCCGTCAGCAAGACGATTGCCGAACTGGAAGGGCTGCTGGGCGTACGTTTGTTCGACCGGGGCCGTAACGGGGCCAGACCCACGGCGCAGGCCGAGCTGTTCCTGCGTCATGCGGGCGCGAGCGTCAGTGCCTTGCGTCAGGGCATCGACGTGCTGTCGCGTGCCGTCGGCCAGACCGGCGGCGTGATCGAGATCGCCGTGCTGCCCACGCTTGCGGCCGCGATGATGCCCGGCGTGCTCGCAGCCTTCCGGCGCGAATGGCCGGGCATCGTCGTACAGGTGCATACCGGTGCCAACCAGCAACTCCTCACGCAACTGAAGTCCGGCCAGGTCGCGCTGGCGCTGGGGCGCATGTCCGACCCCCAGGGCATGGCAGGGCTGACGTTCGAGCATTTGTGCGCCACGCCGCTGTGCGTCGTCGTTCGCCCCGCACATCCACTGGTTCAGCAGCGCAGCGTATCGATGGCGGATATCGCCCACCATCACGTAATCCTGCCGCCGCACGGCACGATCCTGCGTCACACGGCCGACAGTTTTCTGCGGGCGCACGGCGTCGGCACGCTCGACGACTATTCCGAACTGCTCTCGATGTCGCTGGCCCGCGCGATGACCTTGCGCGACGACGTCGTCTGGATTGCCTCGGAGATCACCGTACAGGACGACCTCGCCGACGGCGCACTGTGCGCCCTGCCTTTCGCGACGAAAGGCACCGAGGAGTCCATCGGCATTCTCTGGCGCAACGACACCGTGCCCACGCCGCCCGAGCAGACGCTCATCAGCGCCATGCGCGACGCTGCGCGCGTGCGCTACGGGACGCCGGGGTTGCGCTGACGCCATCACCACTCACGCCGCTCACACCGTCACAGCAGCCACGGCATCCGACACCGGTGCCAGACCGAGCATGCGCACGGCGTTGTCCTTGAGCAAAAGCGGTTTGACCTCGTCGCGAAAGCCCGCCGTCTCGAAGTCTTTCAGCCAGCGGTCCGGCGCGATGAGCGGGAAATCCGAGCCGAACAGCATCTTCTCGCGCAGCAACGAATTCGCGTACTGGATCAGTTCCGGCGAGAAGTACTTGGGCGACCATCCCGACAGATCGATGTAGACGTTCGGCTTGTGCAGCGCGATGGACAGCGCCTGCGACTGCCACGGCCACGACGGATGCGCGATCACGATGTTCATGTCCGGGAAGTCGGTCGCCACGTCGTCGAGGTGGATCGGCTCCGAATACTTCAACCGCAACCCGCCGCCGCCCGGCATGCCCGAGCCGATCCCCGAATGCCCGCTGTGGAACACCGCCGTGAGTTTGTGCTCGGCGATGAGTTCGTACATCGGGTACGCCATGCGGTCGTTGGCGAAAAAGCCCTGCATCGTCGGATGGAACTTGAACCCGCGCACGCCGAACTCCTCGACCAGCCGACGCGCCTCGCGCACGCCCATCTTGCCCTTGTGCGGATCGATGCTCGCGAACGCGATCATGATGTCGGCATTCTCCTGCGCAAAGCCCGCGATCTCTTCGTTCGGAATACGACGTCGGCCGATGTTCGCTTCGCAGTCGACGGTAAACATCACAAAGCCGATATTTCGTTCGCGATAATGCGCGATGGTCTCGGGAATCGTGGGGCGGCGATTCTGCTTGAGCACCGTGCCGAAGTACTTGTCGGCGGCGTCGTCGAACGCCTTGCCGAACAAGTCCGGCGGCTGACAGCAGGACACTTCCGCGTGCACGTGCGTGTCGATGGCGACGAGGGTGTCGAGGTTCATTCGGCAGTCTCCGGATCCTGAATTTGCGATGCAACGATCGCCACGGCGCGACGCGCCTGCGGCAGTTCGAACTTCAGCCAATAGCGTGCCGCCCGACGTTTGGCCTCGGACGTGCCGCCCGCTGTGGCTTCCGCCATCGACGCCTGCGCCCAAAGCCCGGCCATCGACAAGCCGTGAACTGCCTGCATGACTTCCCCGGCGACGCACAGCGCGGCACGTGGCGTCGTGCGCGCCAAAGCGATGAGCGAGGGCATCAGGCCAGTCCACGCGTCGAAGTCGCGAAGCGCATCGTCGAATCCGTTCAGCCGCTCCAGCCCACTCGCCGCCCTCACCTGTGTCTGCGCCCAGGCCAGCCAGCGCGACAGTATCGTGCCGTCGTCTTTGACGATCTTGCGCATCAGCAAGTCGATGGCCTGAATTTCGTTGGTGCCTTCGTAGATCATCGGAATACGGGCATCGCGCACGAATTGCGAGATGCCCGTTTCTTCGACATAGCCATAGCCGCCGAAGACTTGCAGCGCATCGCTTGCTCCGTGAAATGCCTGCGCCGTCGCGGTGGCCTTGACGATGGGCGTAAGCAGCGCCGCCAGTGCATCGGCATCGGCGCGCATGGCCTGGGTGGCCGCGTGATGCGCTTCGTCGATGGCAAGTGCTGCGCGATACAAAAGCAAGCGCGCGCCCTCCACGCCGACGCGTTGCCCTTCGAGCAGACGCCAGACAGCCGGATGCCCGGCAATCGGCGCCCCTGCGTCTGCGCCCGGCACGCGCGATTGGATACGCTCGTGCGCATGACGCGCCGACATCTCGTAAGCGCCTTGCGCGAGCCCCACCGCCGACGCACCGACGTGCAATCGCGCCGAGTTCATCATCGCAAACATCGCTTCCAGTCCCCGATGCACTTCGCCGACGAGATATCCTGTCGCACCTTCGAACGCCATCGAACAGGTCGCGCTGCCGCGAATGCCCATCTTGTGTTCGATGCCGGTACAGCGCACTTCGTTGCGCGCTCCGTTCGCGAGAATCTTCGGCACCAGAAAGAGCGACAAACCGGCGCTGCCGGAAGGCGCATCCTGTGTGCGCGCCAACACGAGATGCACGATGTTCGGCGTCAGATCCTGCTCACCGCCGGAGATAAAGATCTTCTCCCCCGTGACGCGCACGGTCTCCTGTCGCTCGTCAGTCCAGACTGCGCGCGTACGAATCTGTCCCAGATCGCTGCCCGCGCCAGGCTCGGTCAGGCACATCGTTGCCAGCCACTCGCCGCTGACCAGCGGCGCGAGCCACGCATCGCGCAACGCCTCGCTGCCGAAGCGATGCACGCATTCGTACGCGCCGTGCAGAATGCCGGGATACATCGTCCAGGCGAGATTGGCGCCCGCCGTCAGTTCCTGCACAGCGATCTGCGCGACGAGCGGCAGTCCTTGCCCGCCCAGCGACGGATCGCACGGCAGCGACGGCCATCCTGCGTCGCGATACCGACGGTAAGCGTCGGCGAACCCGGCAGGCGTGCTCACAGCGCCATCGCGCCACGTGCAGCCCTCGCGGTCGCCGACAGCATTGAGTGGGGCGAGTACTTCTCGCGAGAAGCGGGCCGCCTCGTCCACGACCTGCACGAGCGTCGCCGTATCGAACTCGTGGAACGGCGCGAGACGCGTCAGCGCCTCGCCCACCCCGAGGGTCTCCAGCACGAACGCGATGTCATCGGCCGCGCTGCGCAATTCCCGTGGATGCATGACTGCGTCCTATCGACGTGCGGGCGCAAGGATCACGCGCGGGTCGCCTGCGGTGGCGGCGTGGAGCAAATCGACCGTCGCGGATCGATGGTCCTGCACGGCGCGCTGATTGATCGAGCCTTTGTCCGTCACCTCGCCCCGGTCGAGCGATGGCGGCGTGTCGAGCAGCAGCAGACGAGCGACGCTCGTGGCGCTGCCGCTCGCATTGGCATTGAGCCGCGTGAGCAGCGACGCGAACATCTCGCGCACCGGCATTGATGCCAGCACGTCGCCCAGCGGCGCATCCGCCGGCAGACCGCTCAACCGGCGGCAATCGTCCACGCGCGGGAAGATCATCAGGCCGATGTCGTCGCGATTGATGCCAGTGATCACGGCGTCCTGCACGTAGGGCGCACCTTCGGAGATCACGCGCGCGCGCAGCGGTCCCACACTGACGAAGGTGCCCGAGCTGAGCTTGAAATCCTCGGTGATACGACCGTCGAACTGAAGGCCCGCCTCGGGGTTTTGCGCATCGACGAAGGTCGCGGCGTCGCCCGTGCGGTAGTAGCCCTCTTCGTCGAACACCGGCTCCGACGCTTCATGACGCCAGTACCCCGCCATGACGTTCGGACCGCGAAAACGCACTTCGAGCTTGCCGCCCACTGGCGCGAGCTTCACCTCGCACCCCGGCGCGGGCAGGCCGATGTAGCCCGCGCGCATGACCGGTCCCGTGGTGAACATGCAACTCGGCGACGTCTCCGTCATGCCGAGACCGGACATGATGCGAATCCGCTCGCCGCAATGCGTTTCCGTCACGCGCTCCAGCCGGTCCCACGCCGCTTGCGACAATCCCGCACCGCCGAAGAAGTAGAGATTCACGCGTGCGAAGAAACGCTCGCGCAAGGCGGCGTCGCGCTCAAGCGCAATCGCCAGGTCTTCCCAGCCTTTAGGCACATTGAAGTAGACGGTCGGCGAGATCTCGCGCAGGTTGCGCAGCGTCTCCTCGAACTTGCCTGCGACGGGCTTACCGTCGTCGATATACAGCGTGCCGCCGTTGTAGAGCGCGATGCCCACGTTGTGACTGCCGCCATACGTGTGATTCCACGGCAGCCAGTCGACGAGCACAGGCGGCGCCTCGCCGAATGTCGGGAACGTTTGCAGCAACATCTGCTGGTTGCTGCACAGCATGCGTTGCGTCGTCGGCACGGCCTTCGGCTGACGTGTCGATCCCGACGTGAAGAGAATCTTGGCGATGGTTTCGCCGTTCACTTTCGCATGCACGGCGTCGATGTCGCGCGGCACCACGTCCACCAGCGTATCGAACGACACGGTGCGGGAATCGCCGTGCGCCGTGACGCGAATCACCTCGTCGCTCAGCACAGCGTCCATCGCGCGCCCGTAGGCCGTCGCGTCGCTCGCGCACACGAGGCCCGGCTTGAGCACACCCAACGTGTGACGCAGCTTGCCGTAGTCCGTCGATACGATGGAGTACGCCGGCGAGATCGGGGCGAACGGCACGCCCGCGTACATCGCGCCCAGCGCCAGTTGAAAGTGTTCCAGATCGTTGCCCGACAGAATGGCGATGGGACGCTCCGGCGACAGGCCCCGGTCGCGCAACGCCTGTGCGATGGCGCGCACGCGCAGCAACATCTGCGCATAGCTGATGCCGACCCACTCGCCTTGGGCGTTGCGGCGAGCCACGAGCCACCGCGTCGGATGCTTCGCCGCGCCCGAGACGAGCCGGTCGGTCAGACGCTCGGGAAAATCGCCCAGTGCCTCACGCGAGCGCAGATACCAGAACTCGCCGTCGCGCTGCACTTCGACACCGGGATTGCCGATGGCGACATGCCGATAGCGATGCTCGGCCATGTTGTTGCCTTGATTCAACACACTGTCTCCTGCTGGGTCATGCATTCACCCGGCACGACGCGCTTTTTTTCTCTGGGCAGCGTTCGTGCACGGGGACATTGTCGTCTCCCGCGTTGCGGGGATCAAATCGGATAGTGACGCGGCGTCGTCTGCACGGTGATCCAGCGCAACTCCGTGAACTCTCCGATGGAAGCCTTACTGCCGAAACGTCCATAACCGCTCGCCTTCACGCCGCCGAACGGCATCTGCGCTTCGTCGTGCACGGTCGGGCCGTTGATGTGGCAGATGCCCGATTCGATACGTTTGGCCAGTTGCAGCGCGCGCGAGACATCGCGGCTGAAGATCGCCGCCGACAGGCCGAACTCGCTGTCGTTGGCCACGCGCACCGCTTCGTCGTCGCCGCTCACGCGCTGAATCGTCACGACGGGGCCGAACGACTCCTCGCGATACAAACGCATCGCAGGCGTCACGCCATCGACAATCGTCGCCTGCATGATCGCGCCGTCCACGCGGCACCCGAGCGGCAGACGCGCACCGTGTTCGCGCGCATCCTCGACCAACGCCGCGACACGCGACGCCGCCTGGGCGCTGACCATCGCACCGAGCACGCTGTCGGGCGACGTCGGCGAACCGGCATGCAGCCTGGCGGCCTTCGCCGTCAGCTTCTCCACGAACGCATCGGCAATGCGTGCGTCGACGATCACCCGCTCCGTCGACATGCAGATCTGCCCTTGATTGAAGAACGCACCGAAGGCGACGCCATCGACGGCGGCATCGAGATCGGCGTCGTGCAGCACCAGCACGGGGGCCTTGCCGCCCAGCTCCAGCAACGCAGGCTTGAGATGCTCGGCCGCGAGACGCGCGATGATACGGCCGACGTGCGTCGAGCCGGTGAAGTTCACACGACGTACCGCCGGATGCGCAATCAGACGCGCCACGATGTCGCCAGCGTCCTGCGGTGCATTCGTCACGATGTTCACGACGCCATCGCCCAGTCCGGCGTCTTGCAGGCAAGCACCAATGAGCGCATGCACGCCGGGACATTGCTCCGACGCTTTGAGCACCACGGTATTGCCGCACGCGAGCGGCATGGCGAGCGCGCGCGTCGCCAGAATCACCGGCGCATTCCACGGAGCGATGCCCAGCAACACACCGACCGGCGAGCGCACCGCCATCGCGAGACTGCCGGGCACGTCGCTCGGAATGACGCTGCCGTCGATCTGCGTCGTCATCGCCGCCGCTTCGCGCAGCATGTTGGCAGCGAGCATGACGTTGAAGCCGTACCAGTTCGCCATGGCACCGGTCTCGGCTGCCCCAATCGCGATGAACTCCGCCACGCGGGCATCCATGCGCTCGGCTGCCGCCAGCAGACGCTGACGGCGCGCCGTCGGAGAGAGCGCCGCCCACGCGGGAAACGCTGCCTGAGCGGCATCGACGGCCGCGTCGGCATCGGCCAGCGTGGCCGCCGGGGCGCGCGTCGCCACGTCGCCCGTCACCGGATCGATTCGCTCGAACGTCTCCCCGCCTTGCGCGCCGCGCCACTGGCCGCCAATCAGCATCTGCACTTCATGCATCGCAGTCTTCCTCAATGTTCAACGCTTGTAGGCTTGCAGGCCCGGCTTGATCGACTTGTCGTCGAGGAACTGCTTCAGGCCCTGCTCACGGCCATGCTCCGGGTCACGCAGTTGCGCCTGATCGAGCTTGGCGTACAGGTAGTCTTCGCACTGCTCCCAGGTGAGTTCGCGCGAACGCTTGAAGCCATGCTTCGCCGCACGCAGCACCACGGGGTTCTTTTCGAGCAGTTTGGCGGCGAGCGCCTGCGTGGCGGTGCGCAGTTCGGCCAGCGGCACGCTCTGATTGACGAGGCCCATGTCGGCGGCTTCGCGGCCGGTGAACGTGTCGCCCGTCATGATGTAGTGCAGCGCACGACGATGACCCACGGTGTCGGCCATGGCCTTGCTCACCAGATTGCCCGGCGGGATGCCCCAGTTGATTTCCGACAGGCCGAACACGGCATCGTCGGCAGCGATCGCCAGATCGCAGGCCACCAGCGGCGAGAAGCCACCGCCGAAGCACCAGCCGTTGACCATCGCGATGGTCGGCTTGGCGTACATGCGCAGACGACGCCACTGCCAGTCCGAGGCGTCACGGCGAATGCGCTCCTGCACGATTTCCGGTCCGCCGTCGATCTCGCGGAAGTATTCCTTCAGGTCCATGCCTGCCGTCCATGCTGCGCCGGCGCCCGTCAACACGACGACACGGGCGTCGTTATCGAGTTCGAGCGCATCGAGCACCTGAATCATCTCGGTGTTGAGCGTCGGGCTCATCGCGTTGCGCTTTTCCGGGCGATTGAAGGTCACCCAGCCAATACCGCCCTCCACCTTCACGTCGACCGTCTTCCAGCGTCCTTCGTATGCATTCATTTTGCGTAATTCCCAAATGTCCGGGGCAACCGGACCGCACACCGGGAGTGGTGCGCAGCGTTGCCGACAGACACAATTTAATATCAGGTTACCTTACATTGCAAGCGCGGCGACTTCAGGGGAAACCCTGAAGATCGGTCCGCGCGTGATCAGAACATCAGAACGTGTGCCGCATGCCGAGCATCACACCGGCCTGCCCCTCGCCTGCGGGCGGCGTGGTGCCGCCACCGCCGCCGCTGACCGAATAGGCTGCGCGGGCGCTGTTGAAGAGGTAGGCGGCCTGTGCATAGACGGCCGTGCGTACGGAGAGCGAGTACGTGGCGCGCAGCGTGGTCATCGTGCCGCGCGTGTCGTGGTCGCTGTTGATGATGCGATAGACCTCGGCGTCGACCAGCCACGCGGGCGTGACGCTATACGCTGCGCCGAAATAGAACAGGTTCGAATGCGTGTTGACGGCAGACGTCGACACACGACGCCCCAGCCAACCGCCGCCGACCTTGAAGGCGCCGTACTTGTAGTACGCGCCGAGGGTCGTTCGGGTGTCCTTGTCGCCGCTGCTGGCGAAGGCGGACGTGGCTTGCCCGTCGAAGAAGTTGGCGGCCGCGTTGGTGCCGCCGCGCTGCTCTTCATACGACGCCGCCACGCCGAAGTTGCTCGCGTCGTACTTGAGCATGACCGACCAGTCGCGACATTGCACCGACTGACCCGGCACTTGTCCGGCGCAGGTGCCCTGCCCCGGCGAATTGCCGGTGCCCGCCGAGTCGCGGCCGAAGGAATAGCCAGCGCCGAACGTCAGGCCCTGCCAGCCGACCTGATAAGTCACCGAGTTGTCCGCACGGGCGTTCGGGATGTAGGCGTCGAACGAGCCCATGCCATAGATGTCCGGCCCGAGAATATCGGAGCCCAGCAGCGCGTAATACGTCATGGTGTATTGGCGGCCGAACGACAGCGTGCCATACGGTCCTTTCACGCCAACGAACGCCTGACGGCCGAACAATCGGCCGCCCTGACCGAGATCGCCGCCACGAATGTTGAAGCCGCTTTCCAACTGGAAGATGGCCGCGAGTCCGCCGCCGAGGTCTTCGCTGCCGCGCAGCCCCCAGCGCGACGGCAGTTCGCCGGTCACGCCCGGCATACGCACGACCGAGCCGTTCGGGCTCGCATGCGAGACGTACTCGATACCGGTGTCGACGATGCCGTACAGCGTGACGCTGGACTGCGCGCTAGCGATGGACGGTCCCGCCAACGCGGCGACCGCCGCCAATGGCGCAAGCGTGTGACGTGAAATGCGAAAAGCCATGAAAGTCTCCAGATTATTGATGTCGTTATGTGTGCTACGTGAATCAGGCGATGCGTCCGGCGATGTGCCAGAAAAAACGCGACGGCGGCCTTTGCATGCCGTCCGTCGCGCACAAGCGAGGCCGAGTCGAGTCAACCTTTCCAGCCAACTCGTGAAGCGAACTCAGTCGGCCGCGCGGGGACGACGGATCAGCGTGAGTGCCGCCAGTGCGGCCACGATCGTCACGGGAATGCTTGCGCCGATCACCACCGCTGCGCTGCTGCCCACGGCGAGCAACATGCCGGCGGCGAGCGGGCCAACCACGGAACCGATGCGACCGATGGCAACCGCTGCGCCCACGCCGGTGCCACGCATGGCCGTCGGGTAATAGGCAGCCGCGAGCGCATAAAGCACCGACTGGCCACCGATGATGAACATGCCCGCGAAGAATGCGGCGACGGCAAGCACACCGAAACCGTGTGCGGCGGCCAGACCGACGAGCGACACGATCATGCCGAGATACATGCCGCCGATCACGAACGACATGCGCGCGCGGTCCATCAGATAGCCCAGTCCCAGCACGCCGACGGCGCTACCCACGTTGAAGAGAATCTGCACCCAGCCGATTTCGCCACGTGCAAGGCCACGCGATCCCATCAGCGACGGCAGCCAGTTGAGCAGGAAGTACAGCACGATCAGCGTGCAGAAGTAAGACAGCCAGAGTTGCACCGTCGAGAGGCCGCGCCCTTCGGAGAACAGCACCGACATCATCGGCGCCGGCGTGGCGCGCTGCCCTTGCGACGTCGCCGCTGCGAAGGCGCGTGACTCCGGCAGGAACCAGGCGAGCAACGGCAGCAGCAGGATCGGGCCGAGGCCGCCGACGTAGAAGATGTGCCGCCAGTCGGCGTCGCTCACCGCCAGCATGCCGATGGTCGCCGCGATGCCGCCCCCCAGCGGAATGCCGCAATACATGATGCTCACCGCCGTGCCGCGCAGACGCGGGGCTACCGCCTCCGACGACAGTGCAATGAGGTTCGGCATCGCGCCGCCCAGCCCGACGCCCGTGAGCATGCGCACGATCACCAGCATCCAGAAATCGGACACGAACGCCGTGGCGATCGACAACACACCGAACAGCGCAGCACTGAGCATCAGCACGCGCTTGCGGCCGATGCTGTCGGCAAGGCGTCCGCCCACCATCGCGCCCGGCAACAAACCGAACGTGCCCGCCGAGAACGCAATGCCCATCTGGGCCACGCTCAGGCCGAACTCCTTCGCCATGCCGCGCGCCGCGACCCCGACCGACTGCAAGTCGAGACCTTCCAGCAACGCCACCGCGAAGCACAGCGCGAGTGTCAGCGCGACGGAATTCGCCGTACTGCCGACCCCGCCGGTTCCGTCATCGCCCAACGGCAACGCTTGCGCGCCACCCTCCCGATTCGATTTCATGGTGTCTCCTGTGATCTTCTTTTAGGGATGTCGGTTGCCACCCCGCACGGTCCGTCGACTTCGGTAAAGAACGCCTGCCGCGCACCCCACTTAATCAGGCAACCTGACATTAAGGGCGCACGTACGACGGACGCGACAACGCCGCGAGAGCGTTGCATCGCTTTCGTCTTACCGGGTCACTGGGATTCGGTCGCGCGCGCTTTCTTCACGCTCATTTTTTGGCGTCGGCAGACTTTTGCCAACGGGGCGCGATCCGGTTAGCCGCCGGTCGGCGTACGATGACGCCGACTGGGGTGACGGACTCCATTTAATATCAAGCAACCTGACAATACAAGCCATTGTCCGGTCAGGACAAACCCGGAGTCAGTCGCGCAGATTGCGCACGAACATTTCGATATGGCGCTGCACGGCGGCAGCGTCGTCGCGCGCCACACCGGCACGCATGCGCGTGTCGATTTCCTTGGCGACGGCTTCGCATTGCGCGAGCACGCGCCGGCCTTCGTCGGTCAGTTGCAGCAGTACGATCCGGCCGTGATTCGGATCCGGCTCGCGGGTGATCCACTGACGCGATGCCATGACGCTCACCACTTCGTTGGCGGACTGCGGCGTGATGAACGAGCGTTGCGCAAGTTGCGCGTTGGAGAGCTTGCCGCGCGCATCGAGCACGGAAAGCGCGGTGAATTGCGCGAGCGTGAGGCCCAGCGGAGCGAGCGCTTCCGACATGTGTCGGCGCAGCAAACGGTCGAGACTGGCGATGACGTAGGTCAGGCGCAGCTTGGACCGGCGCGGGCGGACATCGGCACCCGTCGCATCGGTGGAGGCCGCAGGTTCCACGTCGCCATCGGCCGCAAGCGCGACGTTGTCCGGCGTGTCGTGCGAACGTGAGTCGCTGGCGGAAGCTGCGGCGGCAGTCTTCTTCTTCGAGGGTACGACGCTCATGATGAGTCAGCGAGAATGCGGGGATTTTCGCGTAATGCGGGAAAGTCAGCAGTGTAACGCCGCCACCGGGCCGGTGGCGACGGTCTGTCCGCGATTCATCCCGACGATGAGCGGCGTTCGCGACCCGACCGGGTCGCAAGAAGCCCCCGCAGACCTCCGGTGCCGAGAGCAAGTCGCGAGGCTCGTCGATATCAGCTGGCGAGCTTGCGGAACGTTTCCAGCACGGCATCGCCCTTGAACGGCTTGACGATCCAGCCCTTCACACCGGCGGCTTTACCGCGCTCTTTCATGGCCGGGCTGCTTTCGGTGGTGAGCATCACGACATTGACGGACGCATTCGCGAGTTCGCCGCGAATCTTCTCGACCATCGTCAGGCCGTCCATATTCGGCATGTTCACGTCGCTGATGACGAGACGCACGCCCGGGCTGGCCTTGATCTTGGCGAGGCCATCGCGACCGTCCACGGCAGTGTCCACGTCCAGCCCGTTCTTGCGCAGAAAGCCGGCGACTTCGTCGCGCACGGTACTCGAATCGTCGACCACGAGAATCTTCGACATGGTGTTGTCCTTTGTGTGTAAGAGAGAGTGAATTGGCGAGCCGGGATCTCAGAACATTTCCAGCGCCCCGGTCTCGACGGGCTCAGTCGCGCTCTGTGCCGCCTCGCGAAACGCTTCGGGCGACCAGTTCAGGCTGAAGACAAAGTGCTGATGCAGCGTGACGATCTGTGCGTTGACCGGATCGGTCAGACGGTAGACGAAACACAGCTGCGGGTTATCGGTGCCGAAGGTGATGTACTTCTGCTTGTGGTTGATGAGCAGCGGCACTTGCACCTGCGTGCGATCCACCGCGAGCGGATCGCCCATGTAGCGGTTCTTGAATGCGCCCCAGATCAGGTTCGTCAGTTCGCCCAGCATGCCGTTGAGTTCGCGAAAACCGGCCTGCCCTTCGCAGCGGCCGGTGTGTTCGAGCAGTTGCATGAACGGCACCTGCTCGGCCTGCATCATCATGTAGCCACGGCACCAGGCGCTCTCAAGCGGAATCAGGCTGAACACCTCGCCGAAGATGATGCGCTCGCGCACGACGCTGGGCGAATCGCAGGTCACTTCGACGTCGCCGAACAAACCGCGGAACACGCCGTCGGTGATGTCGATCATGCCGCGCACCAGCGCGTCCGGGTATTCATGTTCGACGCTGTCTTCGAGGATCAGGAACTGGCTGACCGACTCGCGGGGGGTGCTTCGGTTCATTGTGGTGGTCTCCTAATGCGTAATTCATGAAAGGCGACGGGCTGCGACCTGAAGCGATCGGCGGTGCGCGAGTCGCGTCAAAACAATTCCAGTTCGCCACCGCTGTCCTGCGTCACGCTGACATCGGCGTTGAAGTCCAGCGGTGCATGCGCACACACGCACAGCGTGGCCGCCAGACTGACCGAACCGTCGAGCGTGATGTCCCACGACGCCAGATGGTTCGGCTTGAGCTGCATGAGGTGAGGCACGCAGCGCGCGCTGAGCACGTAGGGCGTGGACATGCCCAGATCGGCGAAGTAACCCAGCAACTCCTGGTTGATTGCCCCGCAGCACAGGTTGCCGATTTCGAGGAACGCTTCGCGAAACGACTTCTCCTGATCGTCGCCCACGAAGTACGCGCGGGTGGCGTCGTCTTCGTCGAAATGCAGCACGAGCAGCATGCGAAAATCGATGCCCGAGATCGTGAGCACGACCACGTTGGCGTGGCGTACCTTCAGCTCGAGGCTCATGGTCGTATCCGACGCGTCGGCCTGCTGCACCGCCAGCGGTGCAATCTCGCACAGCGCGTCGGCCGAGCGGGCGAGCCGCGTGCGCGCCGCCTTGTGAAGGATGCGTTCGAAACTGTCGCGTGCTTGAGCGCTGATCACAACGTAACCTGCCTGCTGAGTGCTGAGTGCTTAATGGAGACGGGAATGCAGTTGCTGCGCCAGCGATTCGACGCTGGAGAGCGACGCCGCAATCATTTTGCCGCCGGCCTGAATGTCCTGGAACGTCGCCGTGGTCGTGACGTCGTTGCGATGCAGACTGTCGCGGTAGCTCTTCGAGAGTTCTTCCGAGCGCGTCGCCAAGGCGCGCACTTCGCTCGCGACGATGCCGAAGCCGCGCCCGGCCGTGCCCGCACGCGCCGCTTCGATGGACGCGTTGAGCGAGACGATCAGCACATGGCGCACGATCGACGCGAGTTCGTGGTTCTTCGCGTGCATGTCCTGGTTCTGCGTCATCAGCGAGATCATCTGCTCGTGCCAGCGCTCGAACGTGGCCGCCAGACCGCGCAGGCGGGCGGCTTCGCCCGCGATGCGCTGCGCTTCGCCCTGCCACATCGCCTTGTCTTGCAGCACCGACGCTTCCGACTTCTGTGCGGTCTGCAGGTCCTGCTCGGCCTGCGCGAGGCGCGCCTGCAATGCGGCGATGGCGTCGTCATGCGACTGCACGAGTGCGTCCTTGCCTGCGACGGCGACACGCTCGCGCTCAAGCGCCTGCTCCAGCGCTTCGTCGTGCGTCTTGGTCAGCGCGCGCCAATGCGCCGTGGCCTGCGCCATGCGCCAGCGATGCACGACGTAACCCGCGACACCCGCACCGATAAGCCCTGACGCCACACCCGCGAATAGCCATTGAACTGCTTCCATACTCGATCCATCTCCGAAAGCGGCGTGGCGGCCGCAGCCCAGTCGGGTCTGCGCCGCCTTTGCCGAGCGTCCTGACGCCGGGGCCCGACGCTATTGCTCGCGCCTCAGACCTTCCCGGTTTGCGAGAGGTCGTCTCGTGACGTGTCCTGTGCCGCCGTCAGGCCGTTCGATCCGGCTTGCGGGACACCGTCGTCCAACGCGGGCAGGTCGACGGCGTCGGCCGCCACGCTGTTCAGATCGAAGCCGTCGACCACGAGGTTGTCGGGCAGGCACACCACCGTCTGGAACTGGCGGAATTCCGCGCCCTTGCGTTCATCCGTGAAGCGCAGTTCGATGCGGCCATGTTCGCGGCGCACGAAGTCCTGCACGGCGTCCATGCCGACACCACGCCCCGACACCTCGGTGACGCTCGACGCCGTCGAAAAGCCCGGACGGAAGATGAACTGCGCAATCTGTTCGTCGGCGACGTACGTCTCGGCAGTGATCCAGCCGCGCTCCACGGCGATGCTGCGGATGCGATGCAGCGCAAGGCCACGGCCGTCGTCGGTGAGCGTGACTTGCAGCATGTTGTGATCGAGACCCACTTCGATATCGATGGTGCCTGCGGCGGGCTTGCCCTTCGCACGGCGCTCTTCTGCCCCTTCCAGACCGTGGTCCATCGAGTTGCGCAGCAAGTGCATGAAGACGTCGCGCAGAATGCGCACGGCCGGGGCGCGCAGACGGTAACCGTTGTCGTCGATACGCACGGCCGGGGCTGGCTTGCCGAGTTCGCCCGCGAGCGACGGCAGCGAATCGAGCACGCCGCCCAGCGCTTCGCCCACGCCTTCGGTGCCCAGCAGGCGGAGCGTCTGGTGCACGGCGTCGCGCATGGCGACCAGTTGATGCAGATCGTTCGGATCGGCGGCTTCGAGCATGCGCAGGCTCGCGCGGATGTGCGCGCGGTCCACGACCATCGACTGTTCGTCGGCGGTGCGTCCCGGGCCCTTGCGACCGAGGCTCATCTCGTTGATCTGGGCATACGTGTCGACGGCGTTGCGCACGCGTTCGAGTTCGCGCATCAGGCCGTCCTGATCCCACAGACGCGCCTCGTCCGGCTGGCGCAGATCGTGATAGCGCTGCTCGGTCTCGTGCACGACGTTCGTCAGGTATTGCAGGTTGTACGTGCGCGCGTTGCCCTTGATCGTGTGCATGTTGCGGAACAGTTCTGCGATGGCCGCGCTGTCGGCCTGCGAATGCTTGCGAATGATGCGTTCGTTCTCGCGAATGAAGCCCGTCGAGCTTTCGATGAAGTGATGGAACTTCTCCTGGCTCACCGCCAGAATCTCGCCGATCATCTCCAGACGCTGCTTCTGCTCGTTCGCTTCGGCCGCGAGTTCGCGCAGTTCGGTCACATCGCGCACGCACAGCATCAGGCGCAGGATCGTGTCGGTCTCATCGGTGATCGCCGACCACGTCAGATCGAGTTGCTTCACGCGACCGTCCGGCATACGCTTGCCGATCTCGCCGACCAGCAGGTGTTCGTTGAATGCGAAGTTGATGGCGTCCTGACCGATACAGGCATCGATGGCCGCTTCGACTTGCGAGACGGCGTCCGATCCCAGATCGCTATCGGCGAACACCAGATCCATCACGCCGCGACCGGCGATGTCCTGCGTCTCGAAGATCGCTTCGAGGTAGGCCGAGTACTCGCCGTGCACCTTCGAGCCGTCGACGACCGTCAGAATGCCCTGCTGCATGTTCTGCAACATCGCCTGAATGTCGGCCGTCTTCTGCTTGAGTTGCGCGGAACGCTCCTGAATCTTCTCGATCATCCCGTTGAACGCGACGATGGAGTGCCCGATTTCATCCATGCGGCCGACCGGCACGCGACGGGTGAAGTCCTGGCTGTTCGCGATCTCGCTCATCATGGCCTGCATGCGCGAGAGCGGACGCGTAATCTGGCGATACAGCAGCGCGCCGATGGCCGTGAGCAGCACAATGGCCAGCCCCGTCACGATGCCGATGGCAGTCGTGGTGGTCGAGAGCGTGTCGTTGAGCGTGGCGATGGCCGAGTCTTTCTGACGGTTCTTCTCGACGCGCAGGGTGTTGACCACGCCTTCGAGTTCGTCGCGGTACTGCGCGACCATCGCGAAGAGGAACGCCTGCGCCATCTCGGTTTTGCCCGCCTGCTTGAGTTTGGCGGTGTCGTTGATGGCGTTGAAGTAGTTCTCGACGCTCTCGCTCGCCTGTGTCACGAGCCCCTTCTGGGCGTCGCTTGCGGCACCTTCGGCCTGACGGGCGAGCGACTGGTCGATGTCGCCGCGCAGCTTCTTGAGATTGTCCAGCGCCTGCTCGACGACGGTGTCGTCGGGCGCGTAGACCAGCGTCATCGTGGCGATCTGCACCGCCTTGACTTGCGAGACGAGATCGGCGGAAGCGAGTGCGCTGGGCACCACGCCTTCCGTTACCTGCCGTACTTTGTGAGCGCTGGCGCGTGTCTGATAGACCGCGTAGCCACCAATGATCGAGAGCGCGACAAACGTCAGGATCACCAACAGCGTTATTCGATGACGGATGGTCATTGCGTCATTTCCCCGGGTCGCACCGGCGCCCGGTGCCACGCGTGATTTGACGCAGTAGATCGGCCGCCGAATTAGTTTGTAGATTCCTCGTGCGCCGTGATTATTGCGGGTGAACTGTGACGATTCGATGAATCAACAGAAGCTTCACGTTACCTCGATGCCGTAGCGCCGTGTAGGAATCCGAGATGAGTGAGCGCGTACTGACGGCATCGACCTCCCTCGCCCCTTAAGATTTCGGTCCTCACAACGTCCCCCGTCCATCGCGTGACAGCCGCCACCCAGCCAGTACTAACTTCTGCGCTCGTCCGCGACGGCATCGATGCGTTGCAGCGACTCGACGACCCGTTCGGTGAACTGTCGCCACAGTTCGGGCTTCGCACGCCCACGTTTCACGATGCGATGGAAACCCAATGTGACTTCCGGGTCGGTGAGCACCTCCCAACGGACCGCGCGATGACGACACGCCGGTAGCGCGAAGGTCGGCACAATCGCGGTGCCGATACCGGCCTCGGCCATGCCGATCAGTGTCTCGAAGCGGCGAAACGCGGCGCGTGGCTCGTCTGCCCTGTCGATGCGCGCGAGATGCGCCTCGACGAGTTGCTGAATCGGATTGTCCGATGGCAGACCGATCAGCGGTTCGTCCCGCAGGGCATGCCACGATGCATCGCCCGCCTGTGCTTTGGGGTTTCCCGTTTTGCGCACGGGCCGCGTCGTCGCCGTCACGCGCATCAGACGAAACGATTGCAGCAGCGTTCGCTCGATGCCGTGCGATGCCTTGGTGAAAAAGCCGAAGCCCATGTCCGCCTCACCTTGCTCGACGAGCGCATGCACCTGTGCAAGTTCGGTTTCATGCAGTCGCAGGTCCACATCGGGATTCGCCTGTTGAAACGTGCCGAACCATTCGGGCATCAGATGCGACGACACGAGTGGCGTGGCCGCGATGCGCAGCGTCTTGCGCGACACCTGCCCGAACGTTGCGATCTGTCCCGCGACGGCATCGAGCTGGCTCACGGCCGCGCTCGCGACCGGGAGCAAGGCATGACCGGCGTCGGTCAGCGTCACGCTGCGTGTCGTGCGGTCGAACAGACGGCTGCCGAGTTGCGTTTCGATCTCGCGCATCATCACCGACAAGCCCGCCTGCGTGATGTGCAGCCGCTCGGCCGCACGCGTGAAATTGCCCAGCGTGGCCACGAGTACGAACGCTTTCAGTTGACGCAGTGAGATGTTCATCGTCGATTCATAACTGACTCATATTAATTCATATGATAGTCAAAATTCCCTGATGACTGACGACGCGCTTTAATGGTGGCCATTCCAGAACCATCTGCGCATTCGCGCTCAGGAGACTTTCCCATGCCCCCATCGATCGATGTGGCCATCGTCGGCGCAGGTATCGGCGGTTTGACGCTCGCGCTCAATTTGCATCAAGCCGGTATCGCCTGCCGCGTGTTCGAGGCTGTCCCCGAAATTCGTCCGCTGGGCGTCGGCGTGAACATCCTGCCGCACGCCGCGCGCGTGCTTGACGGGCTGGGCCTGACGCCCGCGCTGCGCGACATTGCGGTGACGACGCGCGAGTCGGCGTTCTTTAACCGCTTCGGCCAGTTCGTTTACAGCGAGCCCGCCGGAGAACATGCCAGTTACGCATGGCCGCAATTCTCGATTCATCGGGGCGATCTTCAGGGCGTGTTGCTGGCCGCCGTGCGGGAGCGCCTTGGAGAAGACGCGGTCGTCGTGGGACATCGCTGCACCGGCTTTCTGCAGGACGACGACGAGGTCACGATCTCGTTCGAGTCGCCGGACGGCGACGCCCTGCCGCCGGTCACGGCACGCCTGCTGGTCGCCGCAGACGGCATCCATTCGGTCGTACGCAAGCAGTTCTATCCGACTGAGGGCGCGCCGCGATATTCCGGCGTGAACATGTGGCGCGGCAGCGTCGTGCTGCCGCCGTTTCTGAGCGGTGCGTCGATGGTGCGCGCGGGCTGGCTGTCGGTGGGCAAGATGGTGATCTACCCGATTCGCAACAACGTCGACGGCCACGGCAATCAGTTGGTGAACTGGGTTGCGGAGATCGAAGCGCCGCACCCGGCACGTCGTGACTGGAACGGCGTGGGGCGTCTGGAAGACTTCTTCCCCGCGTTCGCCGACTGGCATTTCGACTGGCTCGATGTGGCGGGCATGATCGAGGCGACCGAGACGATTCTCGAATATCCGATGGTCGATCAGGATCCGTTGCCGCGCTGGAGCTTCGGGCGGGTCACGTTGCTGGGCGACGCCGCGCATCCGATGGTGCCGCGCGGCTCGAATGGCGCGGGTCAGGCGATTCTCGACGCCCCATGTCTTGCAGCACAATTGCGCGAACATGGGCTCACGCCCGAGGCGCTGGACGCCTACGAGCGCATTCGCGGCAAGGCGACCGCCGACGTGGTGCTGATGAACCGCAAAGCGCCGCCGGACGCGATTCTGCAAACGGTGCACGAACTGAGCGGCGACAAGCCCTTTACGCATATCGACGATGTGATCAGCGCCGCCGATCTCGCGGAGATTTCGAATCGCTACAAGAACGTCGCGGGTCTGAACCGGGAAGTACTGAACGCTGCTCAGGCTGACCCGACGGCTCAGGCGGCACAGACCGGTCGTTGAGTCACCTGGCAGCCGACTGCCAATGACGCGTGCGCGCCCCCGGGTGCGCGCGCTTTTTGCCTATTCGACAGAGCCTCGCCAACGAGGCCGATCATGGAGACAGTGCCATGCCCCAACCCAGCATCGATCTGCGCGCGCTCATCGACGAACGGCCCTTCGGCCGTTATCGGACATTCGTCACGGCGCTCTGCGGGCTGATCGTTTTTCTCGATGGTTTCGACACGCAGGCCATCGGCTATGTGGCCCCGGCCATCGTGCATGCGCTGGGCATCGAACGCTCGGCGCTCAGTCCCGTGTTCTCGGCCAGTCTGGTCGGCCTCACGCTCGGCGCGCTCGTCGGCGGACCGGTGTCCGATCGCATCGGGCGGCGACCGGTGCTGATCGCTGGCATGCTGATCTTCGGGGCGATGTCGCTCGCGACGGCGTTCGCGTCGTCCGTCCCGGCGTTGCTGGTGTTGCGACTGCTTACCGGCATTGGCCTGGGCTGCGTGATGCCCAATGCGATTGCGCTGACCGGCGAGTTCGCCCCCGAGCGTGTGCGCTCCACCGCCATCATGGTGATGTTCTGCGGATTCTCGCTGGGCGCGGCGCTCGGCGGACTCGCTGCGGCCGGGCTGATTCGCGATTACGGCTGGCCGTCCGTCTTCGTCGTGGGCGGTTTGCTGCCGCTCGCCGCCGCGTTGCTCGCCTGGCGGCATCTGCCCGAATCGCCGCGCTTTCTCGTCGTGCAGGCAAAGCACCCGGCGCGGCTGCTTGCCGTCTTGCGAAAACTCGCCCCCGATCTGCCGGAAGACGTGCGCATCGACAGCGGGATCGACGTGCACGCCAAGGGGCAGGCCAGCGTATCCGCCCTCTTCGCGGACAAGCGTGCGCGAATCACAGCACTGCTGTGGGTGATCTTCTTCATGAGCCTGATGGATTTGTACTTCCTGTCGAGCTGGCTGCCGACGGTGATTCACGACGCGGGCATCGCACTCGATACCGCTGCGATCATCACCTCCATGCTGCAAATCGGCGGCACGCTCGGCACGCTCACGCTCGGCCGTGTATTCGACCGGGTGCCGCCCTTCAAGGCGCTTGGCGTGGTGTATCTGGGCGCAGCGGTGTGCGTCGTGCTGGTGGGACTGGCGGGCACATCGGTCGCCGTACTCGCTGCGACGATCTTCGCGGCGGGGTTCTGCGTCGTCGGCGGACAGATCGGCGCGAACGCCCTGGCCGCACGCACCTATCCCACGACGATTCGCGGCACGGGCGTGGGATGGGCGCTGGGGATCGGGCGCATCGGCTCCATCGCCGGGCCGATGGTGGGTGGTGTGCTGCTGGCCCTGCACTGGGACCCGCAGCATCTGTTCATGATGGCCGCCGTGCCGGTGGCCATCGCCGGGGTGGCGGCCTTTACGATCAGTGCTCTCGCGCAGCGTGAAGCACGGCTTGAAGCCCGTCGCGTCGCCCGCACTGCGAGCGACGCGACCTGACAAGCGACGAACTCAGTAGCCCGCAGCGAGGCCGTCGCGACGGCTGTCGCTTGCAGCGACGTAGCCGCGCTCCGGATCGTTGCGATCCAGACGCCAGATGTACTGGCCAGAGCCGAAGTCCATGTACGGGTCGTCGATGGACTTGAGTTTGTGGCCCTGCGCCACGAGCCCGGCCACCGTTTCGCGGTCCATCGTCGATTCGATATCGACGGTGAAGTCGCGATTGACCTTCCAGCGCGGCGCGTCGCATGCAGCCTGCGGTTGCTGACCGTAGTCGAGCATGCGCACCACGGATTGCAGATGGCCTTGCGGCTGCATGTCGCCGCCCATCACCCCGAAGCTCATCACGGCCTCGTGCTGGCCGTTGACCTTCTGCGTGAGGAACGCCGGAATGATCGTGTGGAACGGACGCTTGCCGCCCTCGACCACGTTGGCCGACTTCGGGTCCATCGAGAAACCGCAACCACGGTTTTGCAGCGCAATGCCGTAGTCCGGCACCACGACACCCGAGCCAAAGCCCATGTAGTTCGACTGGATGAAGCTGACCATCATGCCCTGCTCGTCGGCCGCAGTCAGATAGATCGTGCCGCCCGACTTCGGCATGCCGAAGTCGAAGTGCGTCGCCTTGTCCGGATCGATGAGCTTCGCGCGCTCGCTCAGGTAAGCGTCGTCGAGCATCTGCTCCGGCGTCACTTCCATCGAGCGCGGATCGGCCACGTACTTGTAGAGATCGGCGAAGGCCAGCTTCATCGCCTCGATCTGCAAGTGTTGCGAATGCACGCGGTCCACCGCGAGGCTGGAGACGTCGAACTTGTCCAGAATACCCAGTGCGATCAGCGCCGCAATGCCCTGCCCGTTCGGCGGAATTTCGTGCACGGTGTAGCCACGATAGTCCTTCTCGATCGGCTTGACCCAGTCGGCACGATAATTGCGCAGGTCGTCGGTCGTCATCACGCCGCCATGCTCGGTGCTCCACGCCACGATGCGCTCGGCGATCTCGCCTTCGTAGTACGCGCGCGGGCCCTCTTTCGCCAGCAGACGCAGCGTACGGGCGTGGCCAGGCATGCGCATCATCTCGCTGGTGGTCGGCGCACGGCCATTCGGCATGAACGTCTGCGCGTATCCGGGCTGGTTCTTGAGTTCGGGCACCGCAGCGGCCCACTTGCGCGCGACGATGTTCGCGACAGCGTGACCGCGCTCGGCGATCTCGATGGCCGGGGCCATCAGGTCGGCAAACGGC
This sequence comes from Pandoraea oxalativorans, assembly GCF_000972785.3. NCBI lineage: Bacteria > Pseudomonadati > Pseudomonadota > Betaproteobacteria > Burkholderiales > Burkholderiaceae > Pandoraea > Pandoraea oxalativorans. The sequence continues at coordinate 1,111,492 of NZ_CP011253.3, read as the reverse complement.
AGCTTGCCGAACTTCGCGTGCAGCGCTTCCCAACCGGCGATCACGCCGGGCAAACTCACGGAGTCGACACCGCGAATCGGCTGTTTGGCGATGCCGTGCTCCTCGCCGTACTTCTTGCGGAAGTAATCGACGTTCCATGCGCCGGGTGCGGTGCCGGAGGCGTTCAGGCCATGCACCTGCTTGCCGTCCCAGACCAGCGCGAAGCAATCCCCGCCCAGACCGTTGGAAACCGGCTCGACGATGGTCATGCACGCGGCTGCGGCAATCGCGGCATCGACGGCATTACCGCCCTGCCAGAGAATGCGCAGGCCGGCTTGCGCGGCGAGCGGGTGCGACGTCGACACGATGTTGCGGGCGAACACCGGCAGGCGCGGTGTCGGGTACGGGTTTTGCCAGTTGAAGTGCGTCATGGGAATCGCTGATGACCTCTGTCTCGAATGGTTGGAATAAGTCTGCCGGAGCGTGATGTTGCTTTGGTTACGTGACGTTTATTGCTCGCGAGGATCCAGCGCATCGCGCAGCCCGTCACCCAGCAGGTTGAAGCCGAGTACCGTCAGGAAAATGGCGATACCGGGAAAAATGGACATCCAGGGCGCCTGCTCGACGAAGTCCTTGGCCGTGTTGAGCATCGAGCCCCACGACGGCAGCGGCGGCAATTGCCCCAGCCCGAGGAACGACAGGCTCGCCTCGGCGATGATCGCGGTCGCAACCGTGAGACTGGCCTGAACGATGATCGGCGGCAGCACGTTCGGCAGGATATAGCGCACGATGATGCGCGTGTCCGCAAGGCCGATGGCACGTGCCCCCTCGACATACTCCTCCGCCTTCACGGTGAGCGCCTGCGCGCGCGCCAGCCGGACAAAGCGCGGCATGGCGGACACGCCGATGGCGATCATCGCGTTGGTCAGGCTCGCACCGAGGAACGCCGCCATCGCAATGGCCAGAATCAGGAACGGGATGGACAGCAGCGCGTCGGCCAGCCGTGAGACGATGGCGTCGACCCAGCGGCCAAAGTAGCCCGCGAGCAGCCCGAGCGGCACGCCCACGATCACTGCGATACCGACCGACACCACACCTGCCGCCAGCGACGCCTGCGCGCCGTAGATCATGCGCGCAAGAATGTCGCGGCCCAGCTCGTCGGTACCGAACCAGTGCAGCGCACTCGGCGCCTGACGCACCGTCAGGAAACTCGTGGCAATCGGATCGTAGGGCGAGATCCACGGCGCAAGCAGTGCGACGAGCACCGCGAACGCAACGATGATCGCCCCGGCGACCGCCGCCTTGTTGCGCGCGAACTTGCGCAGCCCGCGATTGCGGCGGCGCGGCAGGCGCTCCGCGCTCACCGCGGCGGGCACGGGTGCGACGGTCGCGTTCGCGTCCGATGCTGGCGAAGAGGATGACGTCTGTGTCGTATGGATAGCAGCCATGTTCCCGGACTCTCAGGCGCGACGCAGGCGCGGGTTAAGCAGGACGTAGAGCACGTCGGCCAGCAGGTTCAGCACGATGAAACTCACGGCTGTCACCAGCACGACACCCTGCACCACCGCATAGTCGCGGTTGAACACGGCGTCGACGACCAGCTTGCCGAAGCCCGGAATCGTGAAGACCTGCTCCGTCAGCACAGCCCCCGCCAGCAACTCGCCGAACAGCAGCGCCAGCACCGTCACAATCGGAATCAGCGCATTGCGAAACGCATGCTTGAGCACCACCGTACCGCGCAGCATGCCCTTCGCGCGCGCCGTACGGATGTAGTCGGTGCGCAGCACGCCGAGCATCGCGCTGCGCGTGTGACGCATCAGTTGCGCACCCAGCGCCGCCCCGAGCACGAAGGCAGGCATCACCATCGTCTTGAAGCTCATCCACAAATCTTCGCCCGGTGGCACGTAGCCCGACGACGGCAGCAACTGCCAGCGCACGGAAATGAGAAAGATCAGCAGAATGCCAAGCCAGAAGTTCGGAATCGACATGCCCGAGAGCGCCAGCACGTTGGATCCGTAATCGATGGCTTTGCCACGATTGGCCGCCGAGAGAATACCCAGCGGAATACCGATACCGATGGCGATCACGAGGCCGAACATGGCCAGTTGCAGCGTGACGGGCAACTTCTGCGCGATGAGATTCGTCACCGGTTCGCCCGTGCGCAGCGAATTCCCGAGGTCGCCTCGCAGCACGCTGCCGATCCACAGCGCGTACTGCGTGGGCAGCGGCTTGTCGAGGTGATACTTCTCGCGCAGCGCGGCAATGACCTGCGGGTTCTGATCCTCGCCAGCCATCGCAAGCACGGGATCGCCGGGCAGCATCTTCTGCAACCCGAAGATCATCATCGACACGATAATGAGCGTGGGAATGGCAACCAGCGCACGATGGACGACGAGGCGCAGCATGGCGGCAGTCCCCTTAGCCCTTGATGGCCACGCCGCGCAGACGGATCAGGCCGTCCGGGTAGGCCACAAAGCCCTGCACCTTCTTCGTGAGCACATACGGCCAGGGCTGCACGTACAGATAGAGGATCGGGTCTTCATCGGACAGGATCTTGTTCGCGGCGTCATACAGCGGCTTGCGCTCGGCGACGGTGGACTTCACGCGGGCGTCGTTCAGCAGCTTGTCGACCTCGGCGTTGCAGTACTGGCCGTAGTTCAGGTTGCCCTTGCAAGAGACGAACTGATGCAGATTGCCGTCGGGGTCGACGCGTCCCGACCAGCCGTTGTAGAGCACGTCGAAGTCGCCACGATGCGCCGCGTCGAGCGCTGCCGCGTAGTCCATCGGACGCAGCTTGAGCGTGATGCCCGCTTCCGCGAGCATCGCCTGCAACATCTGCGCCATCTGATTGGAGACGGTGCTGTTGCCGAAGCTCAGCGTCACGTTGACCTTCTCGAAACCGGCCGACTTCAGTAGCGCCTTCGCCTTGGCAACGTCGCGCTTCGTGGTCTTGATGGACGCGTCGTAATACTGCCCGGAGTGCGGCAATGCCTGATTGGCGGGCGTAAAGATGCCGCCGCCGATCACCTGATTGATCGCGTCGCGGTCGATGGCCAGATCGAATGCCTGACGCACGCGCTTGTCACGCAGCGCCTTGTTCGCATTCGGCGCGACGTTGAACGTCAGGCCGTAGTAGCCCAGTCCGTCCATCGAGATGAAGGTGAGGTTCGCGTCGCGCTTGACCGACTTCACGTCGGACGGCGAGAGACGCTCCAGCATGTCGAGCGAGCCGGAGCGCACGTTCGCGAGACGTACCGTCGTGTCCGGAATCGGCAGGAAGACGACCTTCTGGATCGGGTACTTGTCGGCTTCCCAGAAGCCCGGGAATTTCTCCAGCACCACGCGATCGTTCTGCACGCGCTGCACGAACTTGTACGGGCCGGAACACACCGGCTTCGATTGCACGCTCGCATCGTCGGCCAGCGTCTTGGGCGCGAGCATCATTCCCGCACGGTCGGACAGCGTGGCGAGCAGCGCCGAGTCCGGGGTCTTGAGCACGATGTTCACGGTCGAGTCGTCCACCACGTCGACATGATCGATGGACGACAGCTCGCTCTTGCGGTTGCTGGCCTGCATCGTGCGCGCACGGTCGAGGTTGGCCTTCACGGCAGCGGCGTTGAACGGCTCGTCGTCGTGGAACTTCACGCCCTTGCGCAGTTTGAACGTCCACGTCTTGCCGTCGGCGCTCACATTCCATGCGGTAGCCAGCATCGGCACGAACTGCAGATCGGTACCGATATCGACCAGCGAGCTGCACAGCGAGCGCAGCACCATGCGGTCGACGACCTGCGAACTGCGCGCAGGATCGAGCGAACCGATGTCTTCCTGCAAGCCAATCCGGATGGTCGATTGCGCCATGGCCGAAGCCGCGCCGGTCGTGAGAGCCGCCGCCAATACAAGATCGAGCAGAACGTTGCGCATGCGTGTGATCCCTTGTCTGTGTGATGGTGTCGTGAAGGTGTTCTTATGCACTCGTGCGGGCCGCGGTTGCATCGGCCTGCGACTGCCGCGCCCGATACAGCGCCAGCCGCTCGCTCAGCTTCTCGCTTGGTGCCGCCGCCCGCGCCGGGCTTGCCCCGGCGTTCTGGATCTCGCGCCAGAAGTGGCAAGCGACCTGTCGGCCGTCCGGCAGCACTTCGTCGACCGGCTTCTGCATCCGACACGCGTCGCGCGCATGCGGGCAACGCGGGTGGAAGCGGCAGCCCGGCGGCGGCGCAGTCGGGCTCGGCAGTTCGCCGCCCAGCGGCGCGCGCTCGCGTCGCAGATGCGGACGGCTCGCCGGAATCGCCTGAAGCAGCGCCTGAGTATAGGGATGCAGCGGGTTGTCGAAGAGCGCATCGGCGCTCGCCAGTTCGACGATCTCACCGAGGTACATCACCGCCACCCGGTCGCTCATGTGGCGAATCACCGCCAGATCGTGCGCGACCATGATGAGCGTGAGGCCGAAGTCGTGCTTGAGCCGTTCGAGCAGGTTGATGACCTGCGCCTGCACGGAGACGTCGAGCGCCGAAACCGGTTCGTCGCCGACGATCACGCGCGGCTCACCGGCAAGCGCGCGTGCGATGCCGATGCGCTGGCGCTGCCCGCCGGAAAATTCATGTGGGAAGCGTTGTGCGTAGTCCGGTTGCAGGCCGACGGTGCGTAGTAGTTCGGCGACGCGCTCGTCGCGGGCACGGCCGTGCGCGAGACCATGCAGCGCGATCGGTTCACCGATCAGGCCGCCCACGGTCATGCTCGGATTGAGCGACGCGAACGGGTCCTGGAAGATGATCTGGAGTTCGCGCCGCAGACGCCGCATCGCGCCCGCCCCCAGCGTCATGATGTCTTCACCCTGATAGCGCACTTCGCCGCGCGTTGCGTCGAGAAGTCGCAGCAGCAGACGTCCCAGCGTGGATTTTCCGCAGCCCGATTCGCCGACGATGGCGAACGTCTCGCCCGCCTGCACCGCGAACGACACGCCACCCACGGCATATACCGTAGGGGCGCGTGAAAAGCCCACGCGATGACCGCCGAAGTGTTTGGCCAGATCGCGGGCTTCGAGCAGCAGGGGGATTGTCGATGGTGCATTCATGCCACGGCCTCCTCGCGCACGGACGGCGGCGGCGTGAGCGACTCGACCGGCGCGAGCCAGCACGCCACGCGGTGCGTGCCGGACAATGTCCGCTCGGGCGGGGCCTCACGGGTACAACGCGCTTCGGCAACCGGGCAGCGCGGCGCAAAACGGCATCCCGCAGGCATGCGCTCCGGCGAGGGCACGGCGCCGCGAATCGTCGCCAGTGTGCCTTCGCGTTTGCCGATGGACGGAATCGCGCCCATCAGCCCGATGGTGTAAGGGTGCTGCGGATCGTCGAAAATCTCGCTCACGGTGCCGTACTCGACGATGCGCCCGGCGTACATCACGGCCACGTCGTCCGCGACTTCGGCCACCACGCCCAGATCGTGCGTGATGAGTACGACGGCGGTGCCGGTTTCGCGTTGCAACGTCTGAATGAGCGTGAGCACCTGCGCCTGAATCGTGACGTCGAGTGCCGTCGTCGGCTCGTCGGCGATGAGCAGCGCGGGACGGTTGGCGAGCGCCATCGCGATCATCACGCGCTGGCGCATGCCGCCGGAGAGTTCGTGCGGATAGTTGTCGAGCCGGGTTTCGGGCGCGGGAATGCGCACGAGCTTGAGCATGTCGAGCGCTTCGGCACGCGCGGCGCGCCGGTCCAGGCCACGATGTCGCCGAACGCCCTCCTCGATCTGATGACCGATCGTGAAGGACGGATTGAGCGAGGTCATCGGCTCCTGAAAAATCATCGCCAGACGTTTGCCGCGCAGGTCCGCGAAGTCGCGCTCGTCCAGCGCCAGCAGGTCGCGGCCTTCGAACATGGCGCGTCCGGCCACGAGGTTCGCCGGTGGGCTGGGCAACAGGCCCATGAGGGCGAGCGACGTCACGCTCTTGCCGCATCCCGATTCGCCGACGATGCACAACGTCTTGCCGGCGTGCACGGCGAAAGAGACGCCATCGATCAGATTCGGCGCGTCGGGTGCCTTGGAGAATTTCAGCGACAGTCCGGTGACATCAAGCACCGGCCCAGCATCTGCGGGCATGGTCATGGGGCGCGTTGTGTGGGTCGGCCACCCGCTCATGCGGGATGTGCATGACACGATTATGTCTTCCCCGCACGCAAAGGAAATATTAATATTTCTTTTTCATGCTTAAGTTATTTTTACTTCCCAAATGCTCACGCTGCGCATGTTGAAGACGTTTCGTCTGGTGGCCCAAACCGGCTCGTTTGCGGCGGCGGCCGAGCGCGCCGCATTGACGCAGGCAGCCGTCAGTTTGCAGATGCGCGGGCTGGAAGACGCCGTTGGTCAGCGGCTGTTCGACCGGCGCGGGCGGCAGATTACGCTCACGCGTCAGGGGCGCGAACTGTTTCCCCGTGTCGAGCAGATCCTGGCGCTCACGGCCGAGCTGACGACCTCCCCGGTTGATGCGATGGAGGGCCCCGTGACCATCGGCGCCGTGGTGTCGGTCATCGGTGCGCTCTCGCTCGTGGTCGCCGAACTGAAGACGGCGCACCCGCAGCTCGATGTGCGGCTGACCTCCGCGCGCTCGGACGAACTGACCGACCTCGTCGAACAGGGCGAAGTGGACATCGCCGCCGTGGTCGCGCGTGCGGATGACGCCCGTGCCGACGGACTGGTCTGGACGCCGCTCTACACAGAGCCGATGGTGATGGTCGTCAATCGTGACGTCGCGGAGTCAGATCCTCAGCAGATTCTCGACGCGCACGCCTTTCTGCGTTTCGACCGCCGCGTGCGAACCGGTCTTGTCGTCGAGCAGGCGTTGCGCGCAGCGAAACTCAGCGTGACGGAATATCTGGAACTGAACTCCATCGAGACGATCGTCGCACTCGTGCGCAAGAACGTGGGCGTATCGGTATTGCCGTTGCTGCATCGGGGCGATTGGCATGCAGACCCGCTGCTGCGCATCGTCCCGATTGCCGAGCCACCGCTGCTTCGCACCGTGGGCATGATCCATCGCGAACACGACTCGCGCACGCATAACATCACCGCCGCGATTGCGGGCATGCTGTACGACGTTTGAACGGGTCTGAGCGGATCTGAGCGAATTTGGGCGGGTTTGACCCGCACGAACAAGTCGCACCAATGACAACGGCGCGAACTTTGTCGCGCCGTTGGCGGGAAACAACGTGAGGTGAAATTGTCGAGCGGCGCTCAGTCTTTCGTTTCGAACGCCTTGTTGATGCGCAGTGCGAGCAGCGTGCAGACCGCGCCGGAGAGCAGATAGCCGCTCACTGCGATCAGCCCGAACTCCGCCGACAAACCGAGTGCGACGAGGGGTGCGAACGCCGCGCCAAACAGCCACGCGAAGTCCGTTGTAAGCGCCGCGCCGGTATAGCGAAAGCGTTGCTCGAAGTTGGACGTCACCGTCCCTGCCGCCTGACCGTAGGACAGGCCGAGCAGGCCGAAGCCGACCAGAATGAAGATGTCCTGCCCCACCGAACCGCCACCCATCAGGAACGGCGCGAACAGGGCGAAGACGCCGATGAACAGCGCGAAAAGGCCCAATGTCGTGCGTCGGCCGATACGGTCGGCAATGCGTCCGGAAATCACCGTGCAGATGATGGCGATGACCGCGCCGCAGAGCTGCACGATCAGCACGCTGTTCAGATCCTGCGTGTTTTGCAGCGAAATCCACGACAGCGGGAACACCGTCACCAGGTGGAACAGCGCATAACTTGCCAGCGCCGCGAACGCGCCGAGGAAGATGTTGTAGCCCTGCGAGCGCACCATCTCCCGCGTGCTGATCGGCTCCAGTTGCCCCTCTTCGAGCATGGCCGTGTATTCGTTCGTCACAACCAGACGCAGCCGTGCGAACAGCGCCACCACGTTCACGGCGAAGGCGACGTAGAACGGATAGCGCCAGCCCCAGGTGAGGAAGTCGTCCGGATCGAGGCTCCAGTGCAGGAACAGGAACAGCGACGCCGCGATGATGAAGCCGATCGGCGCGCCCAGTTGCCCCATCATCGAATACCAGCCACGACGCTGCGGCGGGGCGTTCATCGCCAACAGCGACGGCAAGCCGTCCCACGAGCCGCCGAAGCCGATGCCCTGTACCAGACGGAAGAAAGCGAGCAGCCAGATGGCCTTGTCGCCGATCACCGCATGGCCGGGCAGGAAGGCCATGCCCGCCGTTGCCGTACCGAGCACGAACAGCGCCGCCGTGAGCTTGACGCTGCGTCCCCAGCGGCGCTGCACGTTCATGAAGAGCGCGGTGCCGAACGGGCGCGAGATGAAGGCGAAGGAGAAGAGGGTGAACGAGTACAGCAGCCCATGCAGGCCGTCCGCAAACGGGAAGAAAACGTGTGGAAAGACGAGGACGGCAGCGATGCCGAACACAAAGAAGTCGAAGTACTCGGAGGCGCGTCCGACCACGACGCCGACCGCGATTTCCTCAGGCGCGATGCGGGACTTGCTCCCGTGATCGTGCGCTGTCTGCGCGCCGGGTACCCCCGGTTGCGTCGGCGATTGATGAGCACTGCTTGACATTATCGGACCCCCTCGCGGATCGGGATGACGATGACACTCGTGCCAGAAAAGCATCGCAGGTATCTCGAATTGCCGCTATAGGGTTTACCCTAAATTGATGCTTCAGGGAGGGCGGTCCATGATGGGTACGGTCTGAGGCTACGGTTCCATCGATCGCAGCATGACTTCCCCCAAGTTCCTTCGCGGGGTACTTTTACTCCCCGCCTTCGCGCTGCTGTCCGGCTGCAATACCGTATTGATGTCGCCTTCGGGGGATCTCGCGGTAAGGCAACGGGACATCATCATCGTTTCCACTGTTCTGATGTTGCTGATCATCGTTCCGGTGATCGTGCTGACATTGCTGTTCGCCTGGAGATACCGGGCATCGAACAAGAACGCCGTCTACACGCCCGAATGGGATCACTCGACGCTGCTCGAACTGCTGATCTGGGCCGCGCCATTGCTGATCATCATTGCCCTGGGCGCGCTCACCTGGGTCAGCACCCACAAGCTCGACCCTTACCGGCCGCTTGAGCGCATCGATGCGAAACGCGAGATTCCGCCCGACGCGCGTCCGCTCACGGTGCAGGTCGTGGCGATGGACTGGAAGTGGCTGTTCTTCTACCCCGACCAGGGCATTGCGACCGTGAACGAACTGGCCGCGCCGATCGACCGTCCGATCCGTTTCGAAATCACGTCGACCACGATGATGAATTCGTTCTTCGTCCCAGCGCTCGCCGGTCAGATCTACGCGATGCCGGGCATGGAGACGAAGCTGCACGCGGTCATCAACAAGCCCGGCGTGTATGACGGCTTCTCCGCGAACTACAGCGGCGCGGGCTTCTCCGGCATGCGCTTCAAGTTCCACGGCATGACGGCGGACGAATTCGACGCGTGGGTGAAACAGGTCAGGACGAAGGGCGAAAACCTGTCGCGCGACAAGTACGAGGCGCTCGCGAAACCGAGCGAGTGGGTGCCGGTGAAGTATTACGCCGACGTGGCGCCCGACCTCTACGACGCGATTCTGAATCGTTGTGTTCAGCAGGGGCAGACGTGCCTGAAGGACATGATGGATCAACCGAATCACGCGCATGCCAGCCGGGCCGGTTCGCGCAAGACCGATGCGTTGCTCGCCGACGCGATGTGTACCGCACAGAACACCGTGCAGTTCGCCGCCGACGCGCAACGTGCCCCGGGGACTGCGCGTGCGCAGTGACTTCGTGAAGCCGATTCGCAACGTCCTACCCGTGACGCGCACTGCGCCTAACCGTCGACAATGATGCGCCTCGCGCGCGAATGATCCCAGGTTCGAGCTTATGGACATCGTCAAGCTGATCTTCGGTCGCCTCACGCTAGAGGCGATCCCGTACCACGAACCGATCCTCCTCGCGACCTTTGCAGGGGTAGCGATCGGCGGCGTCGTGGTACTGGGCGCTATCACCTACTTCAAGCTGTGGGGCTACCTGTGGCGAGAGTGGTTCACGAGCATCGATCACAAGAAGATCGGCATCATGTACGTGATCCTCGGCATCATCATGTTGCTGCGTGGCTTCGCCGACGCCGCGATGATGCGCCTGCAACAGGCGGTCTCGTTCGGCGACAACATGGGCTATCTGCCGCCGCACCACTACGATCAGATCTTCACCGCGCACGGCGTGATCATGATCTTCTTCGTGGCGATGCCGCTCGTGACCGGTCTCATGAACTTCGTGGTGCCGCTACAGATCGGCGCACGCGACGTAGCCTTCCCGTTTCTCAACAACTTCAGCTTCTGGATGACAACCAGCGGCGCGGTGCTCGTGATGATGTCGCTGTTCGTCGGCGAATTCGCGCGCACCGGCTGGCTTGCGTATCCACCGCTCTCGGGCGTGCTGCAAAGCCCCGACGTGGGCGTCGATTACTACATATGGGCCTTGCAGATCGCAGGGGTCGGCACCTTGCTCTCGGGGATCAACCTGCTCGTGACCATCGTGAAGATGCGCGCACCGGGCATGACGATGATGCGCATGCCGGTGTTCACGTGGACGTCGCTGTGCACCAACGTGCTGATCGTGGCCGCCTTCCCGGTGCTCACCGCTGTGCTCGCCCTGCTCTCCCTCGACCGCTACGCCGGGACCAACTTCTTCACGAACGATCTCGGCGGCAACGCCATGATGTACGTGAACCTGATCTGGATCTGGGGCCACCCCGAGGTCTACATTCTCGTGCTGCCGGTGTTCGGTGTGTTCTCGGAAGTGGTGGCGACGTTCTCCGGCAAGCGACTGTTCGGTTATGCGTCGATGGTCTACGCCACGGTCGTCATTACGGTGCTGTCCTACCTCGTGTGGCTGCACCACTTCTTCACGATGGGCTCGGGTGCGAGTGTGAACTCGTTCTTCGGGATCACGACGATGATCATCTCGATACCGACCGGGGCGAAGATATTCAACTGGCTGTTCACGATGTATCGCGGGCGAATCCAGTTTGAAGTGCCGATGCTCTGGACGGTCGGCTTCATGGTGACGTTCGTAATCGGCGGCATGACCGGCGTGCTGCTTGCCGTACCGCCTGCGGACTTCTCGCTGCATAACGGCCTGTTCCTGATTGCCCACTTTCACAACGTGATCATCGGCGGCGTCGTGTTCGGCGTGTTCGCCGCCATCAGCTACTGGTTCCCGAAAGCCTTCGGCTACAAGCTCGATCCGTTCTGGGGCAAGTGCTCGTTCTGGTTCTGGCTCATCGGTTTTTACGTGGCGTTCATGCCGCTCTACCTGCTCGGTCTGATGGGCGTGACGCGACGCGTGAGCCACTTCGACGATATGTCGTTGCAGATCTGGTTCCAGGTCGCCGCCGTGGGTGCGCTGCTCATCGCCATCGGCATCGCCTGCTTCATCATCCAGCTGGTGGTGAGCTATATGCATCGCGACCAACTGCGCGACGAGACGGGCGATCCGTGGGGTGGACGCACGCTGGAATGGTCGACGTCGTCGCCGCCGCCGGTCTACAACTTCGCCTTCACGCCGCTCATTCACGACAACGACGCCTGGTGGCAGATGAAGCAGCACGGCTTCAAGCGCCCGATGGAGGGCTTCATCCCGATTCACATGCCGAAGAACACCGGTGCAGGCATCATCCTCGCGGGGCTCGCGACGGTGTGCGGCTTCGGGTTGATCTGGCATATGTGGCTGGTGGTGATCGTGGCCTTCGTCGCACTGATCGCCACGGCCATCGGACACACGTTCAACTATCACCGCGACTACTACATCCCGGCCGATCAGGTCGAACACACGGAGGCAGCGCGCACGCGACTGCTCGCCCAGAATGTCTGACACGACCGTACCGTTTCCTACCGGAGGCGTGCCGCTCGGCGGCGGCGCCCATGCCCCCGCCCCGCCGCATGAGGGCAACCTGAAGTTCATGATGTCGACGGACTACCACCCGCCGGGTGGCACGTTGCTCGGCTTCTGGATTTATCTGATGAGCGACTGTCTCGTCTTCGCCTGTCTGTTCGCGACGTATGGCGTGCTCGGTCGCAACTACGCGGGCGGGCCGACCGGGGCGGAGCTGTTCGAACTGCCGCTCGTGGCGGTCAACACCACGTTCCTGCTGCTCTCGTCGATCACCTACGGCTTCGCGATGCTCGAGATGCAACGGCGCCGCCAGGGGGCCGTGACCGGCTGGCTGATCGTGACGGGGTTGCTCGGCGCAGCCTTCCTCTCGCTCGAACTGTACGAGTTCGCCACGCTGATCCATGAAGGTGCCGGGCCGTGGCGCAGCGCGTTCCTGTCGTCGTTCTTCACGCTGGTGGGCACGCACGGGCTGCACGTCACGTTCGGCATCATCTGGCTCATCACGCTGCTGGTGCAGATCGGCAAGCACGGGCTGAGCGCGCCGAACCGTCGGCGGCTGATGTGCCTGTCGATGTTCTGGCACTTTCTGGACGTCGTGTGGATCGGCGTCTTCACGTTCGTCTATCTGATGGGAGTGCTGCCGTGAGCACCCACGACTCGACTTTGCACGATGCCCACGGGCATGACCATGACGAGGATCATGTCGATGAGGGACCGCACAGCACGCTGCGCGGTTACACGACCGGTTTCATTCTGTCGGTGGTGCTCACCGCGATTCCGTTCTGGTTCGTGATGGGTGGCGTGTTCGAGAAATCGAGCACGACGGCGATCATGATCCTGTTCCTCGCGGCGATTCAGATCGTGGTGCACATGATCTACTTCCTGCACATGAACGCGAAGTCGGAGGGCGGCTGGAACATGCTCTCGCTGATCTTCACGATCGTGCTGGTCGTCATTACGCTCTCGGGCTCGCTGTGGGTGATGTATCACCTGAACCAAAACATGATGCCGGGTATGATGCAGGATACGAAAAACCTCCCTTGAACGGCATTTCCCTTGAGCAGCGATCGACTTCACGATTCGGGGGACGCACAGCGTCCCCCGCGCGCTTCCGGCGCATCCTCCCGCACATCTCCCCTTCGCGTGGTGATGCTCGGCGTCATCACGCTGGTGCTGATTTCCCTCTTCGTCTCGCTCGGCACGTGGCAGTTACAACGCCGCGCGTGGAAACTCGATCTGATCGAACGCGTGAATTCGCGCGTGCATGCGCCGCCGACGGCCGCGCCCTCGCGCGCGCAGTGGCCCGAGGTCAACGCCGAGAAGGACGAGTATCGTCACGTCTCGCTCACCGGCACCTATCAGTACGACAAGGACACGCTCGTTCAGGCCGTCACCGATCTGGGCGGCGGCTACTGGGTGCTCACACCGCTGCGCACGACGGATGGCGGGGAAGTGCTGGTCAATCGCGGCTTCGTGCCGCCGGGCTGGAAAGCATCGGTGCCGCCCGGCCCGGCAGGCGAAGTCACGGTCACGGGATTACTGCGCATGCCCGAGCCGGTCGGCGGCTTCCTGCGCAAGAACGCCCCGGCGGAGAACCTCTGGTATTCGCGTGACGTGGTGGCGATTGCGGCGGCGCGCGGCCTCAATACGTCCGACGTCGCCCCCTATTTCGTGGACGCCGATGGCAAACCGGACGCAAAAACCGGCGCGAGCGCGAACGCCATTACCAACGACGCCGAAGCCATGACCAGCAAGGCGCAATCGCAAGATCGCGACTATCCCGTGGGCGGCCTGACCGTGGTGCAGTTCCCGAACAACCACATGAGCTATCTGCTGACGTGGTACGCACTCGCGATCATGTCGGCCGTCGCGGGCTGGTTTGTCATCCGGCTCGAACTGCGCAAACGTGGCGAATAGCCGCTAGTGACGGATGAGCGTCGCCAGGGGTCGGTGGCGCATCTCGATTGCGTCGCTTAGCCTGCGACTGCGGCGACAGCACGGGCGATATACGCCGCAATCTCCGGTAGCCGCGCATCGTCGAGCGCGGCGTAGCCGAGTACCAGCCCCGGGGGCACCGTCTGCGCCCGGGTGAACTCCCTCAATCCCTCCACGAACACGCCTTGCACGCGCAACGCCGCGACGAGCGCCGCCTCGTCCGCCTGCGACGGCAACCACAGCACGCAGTGAAAGCCCGCGTGGTCGCCGGTGATGCGGCAAGGCGTCGTCATCCGCGCGCGCAACGTCTCCAGCAGCAGATTGCGACGTCTGAGATACACGCTGCGCGAGGCACGCAGATGCCGCGCGAAATCCCCCGCATCGATATAGCTCGCGAGCGCCATCTGCTCGATGAGGCTGTTCGAGCGTCCCGACGCCGAGCGCTGCCCCGCGATTCGTGCAAGCAATGCTGGCGGCGCGAGCAGATAGCCGATGCGCAGCGACGGAAACAGCGACTTGTTGAAGCTGCTGCAATGGATCACGCGCGCCTGTGTGTCGATGGCCTTGAGCGCAGGTAACGGCGCGCTCCCGTAGCTGAACTCGCTGTCGTAATCGTCTTCGACGATCCAGACGTCGCGTGCGCTCGCCCACTCCAGCAGTTGCATGCGGCGATTGATCGACATCGTATTGCCGAGCGGTGCCTGATGCGCGGGCGTCACGTAGGCGATGCCGGGACGTCCCCCGCCCGCATGGTCGGCAGCTTCCACGACGAAGCCCTCCTCGTCGACAGGCACGCTCACGCAGCGCTTCGACGGCGCACGCACCAGCGTCGACAGATTCTTGTAGCCGGGGTCTTCGAGATAGAACGCCGTGGTCTCGTGCGCGAGGACTTCCGTGACGAGATCGATGGCGTGGCGAATGCCGGTCGTCACCACGATTTCGTCTGCTTCGCAGGCGATGCCGCGCGTCATGCGCACGTAGCGGGCGATGCTCTCGCGTAGCGGCAAATAGCCGCGCGGGTCCGTGTCGGCCAACAACTCGGGCGTGACGGCTCGCAGCGCGCGGTTCATATGCTTGCGCCAGACCGATAGCGAGAACAGCGCGGCATCGGGCGAACGTCCGGTTTTCGATGCCAGCGATGCGGCGCTTTCAGGTAACGGCTGCGTCGATCGCTCGACTTGACCGGGTGCAGCCGCTGTCGCTACCGCCCCGGAGAAGTCCGCGACCACCTCCGTACCCGCGCCAACGCGACTCGCCACATAGCCTTCGAGCGTCAGTTGCTCGAACGCCAGCTCGACGATGCCGCGCGACACCCCCCAGCGCTCGGCCAGCGTGCGCGTGGACGGCAGACGGTCGCCCCGTCGCAACTCGCCCGCGACGATGCGCTCGCGCACGCAACGGTAGACCCATGCCTGGCGGGTCTCCTTTTCGTGGCGAGCGGAGAGCGGCAGTTCCAGCGGCTGGCTGAGGTGGCGTCGGCGCATGAGGCGGCTACTCAAAGGGATTGGAGAGCGTCGGTGTCGCAGCGGGCGCGGGCTTTTCACGGCGGTCGAATCGCCGATCCGATTCAAAGTGGCCCAACCCATCCTGCGACAAATGGCGCTTCGAATTATACAAGTTAGGCTTTATCCTAAACGCCATGACGTCTGTTCCGCAGGTTGCAACGCGACTGGCGTTTCCCCCAAATCAGAATAATCCGTGGAGAGATTCGATGGAGTTGACGGAGTTAGCCCGGCGCGAAGCGGTCGGAACCAAGTACAGCGCCGAGGCCATGCAACGTGCGCAGGCGCTCACGTGGGAGGCCACCGAGAAAATCGCCGCCATGATCAAGCCCGGCATGCGCGAGTCGGAAGCCATCGCCGCGAGCAAGACGCTGCTCGGTACGCTCGGCATGGACCGCATCTGGCACCCGGTGCTGATCCGCTTCGGCGAAAACACGTTGCGCACGTTCAGCGAGCGCAGCGATAATGACCCGGTACTCGGCGACGACGACATCTATTTCATCGACATCGGCGTGGTGTTCGGCGCGCACGAAGGCGATTGCGGGTTCACGCGCACGACCGGCAGCGATCCCGAGATGCAGCGGTGTGCGCTCGACGCCAAGCGCCTCTTCGACATCGTCCACCAGCATTGGCGCGCCGAAGGAGTGAGCGGTCAGGCCCTGTACGAATTCGCTAAGGCGCAGACCGAAGCGATGGGCTGGGTGCTCAATCTCGACATCAAGGGTCATCGCGTGAGTGACTTCCCGCATGCCATCTACAAGGGGGGCAAGCTCGGCGATTTTGAAGGAACGCCCAACGGCGGCCTGTGGATTCTCGAGATCCAGATCGCGCATCCGACACGTGCGTTCGGCGCGTTCTACGAAGACCTGCTGATCTGAGCGTCAGCGAAGACGCGAGCGCCGCCGATGGCCCTCGCGTCGCTTGTTGATCCGCAACTGCCGCCTCGGCGAGCGTTGCGGCAACGAAACCCTCTGCTCCCCCGCACCAAAACTCAACATGCAGTTCAATCCTGCTCAACACGACGATATCTGCCTGTTATCTGTGCAAGTCGCGGTTGCGTCCCGACTTCGATTCGCTAGTACACGGGTCTCATGACAGCGTGGTGATCGCGCAACAACAACGAGTGGATTCCGAACTTTTCACGGTGTTTCGCTTCGTGATCCCCTCCGTTTCGACGGACAAACCTCCATCGATATCTGACCCCATATCGAGGGAAGTCTGCGTTACGCAAGGCCTGTGAAGGTGCGCGCGCGATTTCGCGAATTGTCCAGAGCCATCTGAAGGCGCGTCGTGGCCTGTCGCCCGGACTTTTGGCGCATCTTTCCCCAATTACCCGTTTTGCGTTAACGTTCGATGGTCGACGGGGTTGTTCACGCACGTCGTAACGTTGTAAAGGCAGCGGAGACGTCGCCCCGCAACCGTGTCGCCCGCCGAGGCACATGGGCGAGGGCGAGCTGCCCGTCGTGTGTCCGTCGCTAGCGCAGTTGAAGCTACCTCCATCTCGCTCACCATAAGAACCACAGATAGACGATGAAAAACCCAACCTTCACCAAAGCGCTCTTAGCCACCGCTCTGAGCTGCGCGCTATTCAACGTTCACGCGGCATCGGTAGCGCCGGTCGGCGCACAGAACGGCATGGTCGTGACGGCCCAGCACCTCGCGTCGAAAGTCGGCGTCGACGTGCTCAAGGCTGGCGGCAATGCCGTCGACGCCGCAGTTGCGGTGGGTTACGCGCTCGCCGTGGTGTACCCGGCAGCGGGCAACATCGGCGGCGGCGGCTTCATGACGATCCAGCTCGCCGACGGTCGCAAGACCTTCCTCGACTTCCGTGAAAAGGCCCCGCTCGCGGCGACGGCCAACATGTACCTCGACAAGGACGGCAACGTCATCAAGGGCGCCTCGACGACCGGCTATCTGGCCGTCGGCGTGCCGGGCAGCGTGTCCGGCATGGAATACGCGCGCGAGAAGTACGGCACGAAGACGCGTCAGCAACTGCTCGCACCGGCCATCACGCTCGCCGACAAGGGCTTCGTGCTCGATCAGGGCGACGTCGACATGCTGTGGACGTCCACCAAGGACTTCGAGAAAGACCACGCCAACTCGGGCGCCATCTTCCTGAACAAGGGCCAGCCGTTCCAGCCGGGCGAACGCCTCGTGCAGAAGGACCTCGCGCGCACGCTCAAGCTGATCAGCGCCAAGGGCACCGACGGCTTCTACAAGGGTGAGGTCGCCGACAAAATCGTGGCGTCCATGAAGGCGGGCGGCGGCATCATCACGCAGGCCGACCTCGATCAGTACAAAACGCGCGAACTGGCCCCGGTCGAGTGCGACTACCGCGGCTATCACGTCGTGTCGGCCCCGCCCCCGAGTTCGGGCGGCGTGGTGATCTGCGAGATCATGAACATTCTCGAAGGCTACCCGATGAAGGAGCTGGGCTATCACTCGGCTCAGGGCGTGCACTACACCATCGAAGCCATGCGTCACGCGTACGTCGACCGCAACAGCTATCTGGGCGACCCGGACTTCGTGAAAAATCCGATCGCACAGTTGCTCGACAAGAACTACGCCGCGAAGATTCGTGCCGCGATCAACCCGCAAAAGGCTGGCATCTCGCAGGAGATCAAGCCGGGTGTGCCGCCGCATGAAGGCAGCAACACGACGCACTACTCCATCATCGACAAGGACGGCAACGCCGTATCCGTGACCTACACGCTCAACGACTGGTTCGGCGCGAAGGTGATGGCCAACGGCACGGGTGTGCTGCTCAACGACGAAATGGACGACTTCACCTCGAAGGTGGGCGTGCCGAACATGTACGGTCTGATTCAGGGTGAGGCGAACGCCATTGGCCCGGGCCGTCGTCCGCTGTCGTCGATGAGCCCGACCATCGTCACGAAGGACGGCAAGCCGGTGATGGTCGTCGGCACGCCGGGTGGCAGCCGCATCATCACGGCTACGCTGCTGACGATGCTCAATGTGATCGACTACGGCATGACGCTGCAGGAAGCCGTCGATGCGCCGCGTTTCCACCAGCAATGGATGCCGGAAGCGACCAACATCGAAGCGTTCGCGGTGAGCCCGGACACGCAGAAGATTCTGGAAAGCTGGGGCCAGAAGTTCGCGGGCCCGCAACCGGCTAATCACATTGCGGCGATTCTCGTCGGCGCACCGTCGCTCGGCGGCAAACCGGTCGGCAAGAACCGCTTCTACGGTTCGAACGATCCGCGCCGCAATACGGGTCTGGCACTCGGGTATTGAGGGTTGAACGGATTCGGCGTTGTGCCGAATCCGCGTAGCGAATGAAAGGAGGCCGCAGATGCGGCCTCTTTTTCGTTGAATGCTGTCTGTCTTCTTTGCTCAGCGGCGATGATCCACGCGGCGCGCAAGACGCTCCCCCGCGAACTGCACCAGCGTCACGAGCGCCACGAGAATCACGATCACGTTGAACATCACACTCGTTTCATAGCGCTCATAGCCATACCGCACGGCGAGATCGCCGAGACCGCCTGCCCCGACCGCCCCGGCCATCGCCGACGCCCCAACCATCGCAATCACCGTCACCGTCGCACCGCCGAGAATGGCGGGCAACGCTTCGGGTAGCAACACGTGGCGCACGATGTGCCAGCGACGGCAGCCCATTGCGCGCGCCGCTTCGATCAGTCCCGGATCGATCTCGCGCAAGCCGACTTGCGTCACCCGCGCGAAGAACGGAATCAGATGGACGGCGAGCGGCACCACGGCGGCCCATGTGCCCATCGTCGTGCCGACGATCCAACGCGTGACCGGCAACAACGCCACCAGCAGAATGATGAACGGTACCGCGCGGAACAGATTCACCACGACCGACAACGCACGGTTGAAGCGCGGACGCGGGACCAGCCCGCCCGGTGCGGTGATCACCAGCACAATGGCGATCAGCATGCCCACTGCAAAGACAATGGCGCACGCGCTCGTGACCATTAGCAACGTTTCGCCGAAGGCGCGCAGATATTTGTCGAGCATAACGATTCCGGAGGAATTAGACCGCCTGAGCCTGATGGCGCTGCGTACTTTGCGCGAGACGTCCCTGCCAGGCGTGCTGCAACGGACGTAGCAGCGCGCGCGTGGCCTCGGCCAGCGGGTTCGCGAAGACTTCGTCGACCGGACCGAGTTCGGTGATGCGTCCCTGATCGAGCACCAGTACGCGGTCGCAGGCCTGATGGATCACCCCCATATCGTGCGTGATGAGGACGACCGTCAAGCCGAATTCGCGCTGGACGTCGCGCAACAACGCGAGAATCGAATCGGTCGTCTCGGGGTCGAGTGCGGACGTCGCTTCGTCGCACAGCAGAATTTCGGGGCGATGCACCAATGCACGCGCGATGCCCACGCGCTGCTTTTGTCCGCCGGAGAGCATGGCGGGATAGGCGTCGGCCTTGCCCGACAGTCCCACGAGCGCTAATAGCTCGTTCACGCGCGGCGCGATTTGCGCGTTCGGTACGCCCGCCACACGCAGCGGCAAGGCCACGTTTTCGAAGACGGTCTTCGCCGACAGCAGATTGAAGTGCTGGAAGATCATGCCGATGCGTCGACGCAGACCGACCAGCGCCGCTTCATCCAGCGACGCCACATCGACGCCGTCCACCTTCACGTGCCCCGTGCTCGGCAACTCCAGCGCGTTGATGGTACGCAGCAGCGTGGACTTGCCCGCACCGCTGCGTCCGATGATGCCGAAGCTCTCGCCGCGATGCACGGCGAAGGCAATGTCCTGCAATGCCGCACTCGATGCCCCGGGGTAAATCTTGCCGAGTCCGTCGAACGTGATATGAGCGACTTCGCGCGTCGCAGCCGTGGGCAGCCGGGTCACCGTGGTCGTGGGGCTGCTTGAAGTTTGCCGGATGTTCATCGACGGAATCCTCGCTGATGCGGATGACGGGAGGCGATCAGAACGCCGGGACGACCGAGCCCTGATACTTCGTCTCGATGAACTTGCGCACTTCGTCCGATTGATAGGCCTTCACTAGCGGCGCGACCCACGGCGCGTTCTTGTCCTTTTCGCGCACCGCAATGATGTTCACATACGGATTGTTCTCTCGCTTCTCGACCGCGATGCCGTCGCGCGTGGCGATCAGCCCCGCCTGATACGCGAAGCTGTTGACGATGGCCGACGCATCGACGTCCGGCAGCGAGCGCGCCAGCACGACCGACGCGCTTTCGATGAACTGAAGCTTGCGCGGGTTCGCGGTGACGTCCGAGAGCGTGGCCGTGCCGGTGTATGGGTCGAAGCCGTCGCGCAGTTTGATCAGACCGTGATCGCGCAGGATCACCAGCGCACGCGTCTGATTGCTCGGGTCGTTCGGCAATCCGATCTTCGCGCCTTCGGGGAGCGATTCGAGCGACTTGTACTTCTTCGAATAGAACGCGATGGGCGAGATCAGCGTGTCGCCGACCGACACGAGCTTGTAGCCACGCTGTTTGACCTGATCGCGCAGGAACGGAATGTGCTGGAACGAATTGGCGTCGAGATCGCCGTTGTTCAGCGCTTCGTTCGGGCTGGCCGTGCCGCTCACCACCACGGACTCGACGTTCAGGCCACGCGATTTCGCGACCTTCGTGACCACTTCCCAAATCTCTTCGTCGACGCCGCCGCGCACACCGACCTTGAGGGGCTTGTCGGCCGCAAAAGCGCTTGCCGAACCCAACGTACCGAGCGAGCCGATGGCCAGTGCGAGCGACAGACTGCCGAGCAGACGAAACAATTGGCGGCGTTGCATGACGTATTCCCCTTGATTTAGGTATGGGTGATGCCGATTCAGGCGAACGCTCAGTCTAGGAAGTGCGGGCCCGCAGCGTCCAATAACCAATTGCGCAAAGCTAAGTCGCCGGGGCGCGCGGAGCATTCGTACGCCGACGGTTCTGCACTTGTAACTTTTTGTAATACGCCGACGAGAATCTCAGGAACTCCTCTTCTGACCGACGTCCAACTGGTTTCCCCGTGGATTGCGTCTTGCTCTCGTGTGGCGATTGCCGTCGCGCGAGCGGAGCATTTTTGTTCGACGCACATCGCTTTCTCGTCACTTCTCTCTACGGAACCGCGCGAAGATGTCTGCCCTGTGGTACCCGCTGCTCAGCCCGTCCCTGCCCCGTCTTTACCGTATGCCGCCACGTGCGATTGCCATGGCGCGCCTCGTGTTGTTCGGCGTCATTCTGCTCATCGCGGGTCTGCCCGTCAGCGACGCCCTCGCCGCCAACGCGCATCCGACGAGTACCGGCAAGCGTCGGCATGACGCCGTCAAGAAGAGGAAACCGGTGGCGAAAAAGGCGAAGGCAGCCCCCCATCGCAAGGCGACGGCAGCGAGCGCGTCGCGCAAGCGTGCGGCGACTCACGCGGCAAAGGGACGCACGAGCCGCGCCGCGAAGAGAGCGACACCGCCGCGTCGCGCCAGGGTGACGAAGTCGACACCGAAGCGCTCGCCGACGGTGGCTCGGCGCAAGGCAGTACCGAAGGCTGCTGTAGCGGCAGGGGCAGCAGCAGGTGCGACAATGGCGGCCGCAGCGAAACCCGGAGACACCACGGCGGCTTCAGCCCAAGTGAGCACTGACGCCAAACCCCGGCTGCTTGCGCGTTGCGGCTTCACGCCAGCATCGCGCAAACGTCTGTTCTCCAAGGCGGTATACATCGTCGACGAAAAGACGCACACGCCGCTCTTCGCCCTGAATGCCGATCAGGTGCGCCCCATCGCGTCGCTCTCGAAACTGATGACGGCGGTCGTCTGGCTCGACAGCGGCCCGGCCATGCGCGCGCCGCTCACCGTCACGAATGCGGATCTCGACACGCTGAAGTTCACGCATTCGCGTCTGGCCGTGGGCTCGACCCTCTCGCGCGCCAACATGTTGCACATCTCGCTGATGGCCTCCGAGAACCGTGCGGCCGCGGCGCTGAGTCGTGACTATCCGGGCGGGCGGCCTGCGTTTATCTCGGCAATGAACGCCAAGGCGCGCTTGCTCAACATGCCCAATACGCGTTTTGAAAACGCCACGGGACTCTCGCCGCGCAATGTGTCGACGGCGCGTGAACTGGCGCGGCTGGTGCGCGCATCGAACGGCTATGCGCTGATTCGCCGCTACTCGATCGATCATCAGCAGTTAGTACCCACTGGCAAAGGGCAGTTGCAGTACGTCAATACGAACCGGCTGGTGCGTTACGGCAAGGTGCACGCCAGCGTGCAGAAGACGGGCTTCATCAACGAGTCGGGACACAACATGGTGATGCGGATGATGGTGCACAAGACGCGTCCCGTGATCGTGACGATGCTCGGCAGCGACACGCCCGAAGGTTCACGCCTCGATGGCGTTCGTATCGCGCATTGGCTGTCGTGCTCGTTGCGTTGAGCTGATGTGGCGAGACAAAGAACAAAGACAAAAGCGCGCACTCACCAGTGGGTGAGCGCGCGCTTCGGTGACGACGACGGCAAGGGGCGGTTAGTGCTGACGTGCGTGCCAGCGTCCCCAGATCGCCGTGGCAAAGAGCAGGAAAGCGCCCGCGCCGATCACAGCGTCGAACCCGTGATTGAATGCTGTGTTGGAGAGCACCGTCAGCGCATCGGCGGCCGCCGGCGGCAAGTGCTCGGCGACGATCTGCGCCTCGTCGAGGCTGTCGCGCACGGTGTCCGGGAGCGTCGCCACCTGCGGCACATCCATCGAACGACCGTAGACGAACGTCAGCAGGCTGCCCATGAAGGTCACACCCAACGCACCGCCGAGTTCGTACGAGACCTCTTCGACCGACGCCGCCATCCCGGCGCGCTCGGGTGGTGCGCTCTGCATGATGGTGCTCGACGCCGCCGTCATGGTCGCACCGACGCCAACACCGAGCGTCGCCAGCGCCAGGGCAGACAACGCGAGGCCCGAATCGCGCAGGATCAGGTAGCCCGCCATGCCCACGGCCGACGTCATCAACGAGATGAACAACATTCGCGCGCTGCCCATGCGGGGGAGCATGCGACCGGCAATCGGTCCCGCGACGAAGGCGGCAATCGATAACGGCATGCCCGCCCATCCGGCTTCCAGCGGCGAATAGCCCATCGTCAGTTGCAGACGCTGGCTGAACACCAGTTGCATGCCGATCAACGCCGCTGCGGCCATCAGTGCCGCCGCCACCGCACCAGCGAACACCGGATTGCGGAACAAGGCGAAGTCGAGCAACGGATGCGCACTGCGCTGCTGGCGTTTGACGAACGCCCACAGGAACGCAACACCTACGACGACCGCAACGCCGACCGTCGCCCAGTCGGGGGCCAGCTTGCCCGCGCTCTTGATCGCGTACGTCACGCCGATCAGGCCGACCATGAAGAGCAACGAGCCGAACCAGTCCCACGGTTGGGACGACGTCGCACCGCCCTTCGGGATCAACCACCAGGCCACAGGCAATGCGATCAGCACGATCGGGACGTTGATCAGGAAGACCGAGCCCCACCAGAAGTGTTCGAGCAGCGCGCCGCCGACAATCGGGCCGAACGCCGCACCACCTGAAGCCACCGACGCCCAGATACCGATGGCGAGCGCTTGCTCATGGGGGTCGGCAAACGTCAGCCGAATCAGCGAGAGCGTGGCGGGCATCATCATGGCCGCCCCCACCCCAAGGAAACCTCGGGCGACGATCAGGACGTTGGCGCTCGGCGCAAAGGCGGCGGCGAGCGACGCCACGCCGAAGACGACCAGACCGGCGAGAAACAATTGCTTGTGACCAAGACGGTCGCCGAGCGTGCCCATGCCGAGCAGCAGGCCCGAGACCACGAGCGCGTAGGCGTTTACGATCCACAGCTTGGCGGAGGCCGTCGCTGCCAGATCGTGGGTCAGACGCGGCAGTGCCGTATAGAGCACCGTCATGTCGATCACGATGAGCAGCAGCGCCACCGACACGATGGCCAGCACCAGCCAACGGCGTGCGCCGCTCGCATGAGGTACCGGATGTGTTGAGGTATGCAGACTGGACATGGGGAAAGCTCCTTTCCTTTTGGGTGCGCAACGGCCGCTTCCCCGACGGCGTTACGTGTTGACTTTATCTCTAGGGAAAACCCGCATCATCCATCAATAAATCGATTGATAAAAGTTGGATTCCATCTGATAAGTGGATGGATTTGAAGGTTTTTCCGTTTAATGACTGCCAGACGCGAATGCCGACGATTTAGCGGTGAGAGGGTCAGATTCGAACGGCCGTTCTAGTGCGCCCGTCAAGACTGGCGGCGCACCACGCAGGCGCATACAATCTGCGCCACATTCCCATTGGGCGATAAATCCCCCCTATTCGTACATGGCATCTCATCCAACCCGAATTCCCGACGCCGTCTCGCTCCCCGAGTTGACGGTACGCGGCATGATCCTGGGCGCGCTGATCACCTTAGTGTTCACCGCCTCCAACGTTTATCTCGGCCTCAAGGTCGGTCTCACGTTTTCTTCTTCCATTCCTGCGGCCGTGATTTCGATGGCGGTGCTCCGCGCGCTGCGGGGCGGCAACATCCTCGAGAACAACATGGTGCAGACGCAGGCGTCTGCGGCAGGCACGCTCTCATCGATCATCTTTGTGTTGCCCGGCTTGCTGATGATCGGTGGAGTTGACCCTGTAAAACCGGACACACCATCACACTAAGGTTGCTGAATCCATCGAGCGCCGGAACTCGCGAGGCGAGCGGTATTTCAGCGCGCTATGGGGGTGCTTCTCGTTGTAATGCTCAAATGCAATGGCCAGATTGTGAGCAGCGGTTGCAGCATCCGGCTTCGGCATGAAGGCGACGTAGTCGCGCTTCATCGTTTTCACGAAGCTCTCGGCCATGCCGTTACTTTGCGGACTGCACACGGGCGTGGTCAATGGCTTTAGTCCGATGTTCATCGCAAACCGGCGCGTATCGTCAGCCGTATAGCCCGAACCATTGTCGCTCAGCCACTCGATTTCGGACGGCGTATGCACCTCGTTGCCGAACCGATTTTCCACTGCGGCCAGCATCACGTCGCGCACAATGTCGCCGCTGTGGCCTGCTGTCGTCGCCGCCCAGCTCATCGCTTCTCGGTCGCAGCAATCCAGCGCAAACGTCACACGCAGCGGCTCGCCGTTGTCGCAGCGGAACTCGAAGCCGTCCGAGCACCATCGCTGATTGCTGCGCGCGACGGCCACTTTGCCATCATGTCGACGGTGGGCTCGCGGCGCAATCGGTCGGCGCTGCGTCAGCAGCCCATGCGTTCGCATGATGCGATAAATGCGCTTGGCATTGAACGGCGCCAGTCCAACTGCAACGCGCTCGTTGCGCAACGTGCCCCAAACCCGCCGGTAGCCATAGCTGGGCAAATCGCCGACGACACGGCGGATTTCCTCGACTACAGTTTCGTCGTCGGTCGGCCTTGATTGCCGGCCATCGCGCCACGTCGCCGGACGCGACAGTCGTGCCGATACGTTCGAGCGCGACACGCCGAGAACTTCACAGACCAGTTTCACTGGCCGTCCTCCGGCAGCAAGGGCGAGTGCGCTATCCATTTTTTTGCTCGGCTGTATTCAACTGCTTCCCGGAGAATCTCGTTCTCCATTGTTTTTTTGCCGAGCATCCGTTGCAGCTCGCGAATCTGCTTGAGCGCATCAGCCAACTCCGATGCCGGAACCACTTCTTCGCCAGCCTTGACCGCTGACAGGCTACCGTCCTGGTACAGCTTGCGCCAGTGGAATAGCTGGTTCGGGTTCACGCCGTAATGGCGCGCGACCATTGAAACCGATTTTCCCGGTTCGAAACTCTCGCGAACCATCGACAGTTTCTGCTCCGCCGTCCAGCGACGCCGGCGCTCTGGGCCCGTCAACACTTCCATCACTTCCTGCTTGGTGTTAGTCAAAAACACAGTCTTATGCCTACCCGTTATTGTAAGTGGGTCGCTGTGTCCGGTGTTTCATGGGGCCGCTCCAATCGGACACTGGCAGGGCTTTCCATTTGGCCTGACGCTGGCGATCTGCGCGTCGGGTGGCATTCTTGGCGTGCTGTTCACGATCCCGTTGCGTCGCGCGATGGTGGTCGACAGTGACTTGCCGTATCCGGAGGGTGTGGCGGCAGCGGAAATTCTGCGCGTCGGCAGTGAAGGTGACGAAGGTAAGACGTCCCCCAGCGGGAAAACAGCGACGGGTAACGAAGCGAGTGGCGTGCGGGAGATTGCCTTCGGCGGGATCGTCTCGGCGCTGTTTGCGTTTGCGACGGCGGGCCTGAAGATCCTCGGCGAGAGTATTACCGCGTGGATCCCGGCGGGCGCTGCGGTCTTCCGTCTGACGACCGGCTTCTCGCTCGCGTTGATCGGTGCCGGTTATCTCATCGGCATCGTGTCGGGGCTGGCCATTCTGCTCGGCTTCGTGCTCACCTGGGGTATTGCTGTGCCGGTGCTCACAGCTATCACACCGAATCCCGATGGTCTGGCGATGACGGCATTCGCGGATGGACTGTGGCAACACAAGGTGCGGTTCATTGGGGCCGGTGTGATCGGCGTGGCGGCCATATGGACACTCATCACGCTAGCAAAGCCGATGGTCGATGGCGTGAAGACGTCGTTCACGGCGTTGGGCAAGGCGCGAGGCGCACGAGGTAAGGCTGGTAACGGACAGGCGCTGGGTCGCACGGAGCAGGATCTGTCGCCGTACTGGGTGATCGGTCTCACGTTGCTGTGCGTGGCCGTGTGGGTCGTGACGTTCGGCGTGTTCCTCGCGGATGCGCCGCTGTCGTTCGGTGGTATCGCCACGCTGGTGATTTGCAGCGTCGTGTTCGCCGTGGTCTTCGGCTTTCTGGTAGCAGCCGCATGTGGCTACATGGCGGGGCTAGTGGGATCGTCTGCCAGTCCGATTTCGGGTATCGGGATCGTTGCGGTGGTGTTGGTGTCGCTGCTGATTCTGAGCGTCAGTCAGGCGAGCGGGCTGCTCGATACCGCTGGCGGCAGCAAGCTCGCCATTGCGTTGGCCCTCTTCACGACGGCTGCCGTCATCGCCATTGCCACGATTTCCAACGACAACCTTCAGGATCTGAAGACGGGTTGGCTGGTGGGCGCGACGCCGTGGCGTCAGCAGGTGGCGCTGTTGGTGGGCTGTGTCGTAGGTGCTGCGGTGATTCCGCCAGTGCTGAACCTGTTGTACAACGCCTACGGGTTCACCGATGCATTGCCGCGCGCGGGAATGGATCCGTCGCAGGCACTGTCGGCGCCGCAGGCGATTCTGATGACGGCGATTGCCAAGGGCATCTTCACGCACCGGCTCGACTGGTCGATGCTCGGCATCGGTGCGGTGCTGGGGCTAGCGTTGATTGCGATTGATGCAGCGTTGGCCAAGCGTGGAGGTGTTGCGCGTGTCCCGGTCATTGCGGTAGGCATCGGTATCTATCTGCCGCCGACGATCGGCTCCGTATTGGTGATCGGTGCGGTGCTGGGTTGGATCTCGCAGCGTGTGCTGAAAGCGCGAGCCAAGGCACAAGGAAAGGACTTCGGACCGTATGCGGAAGCGGCTGAACGACGCGGTGTGTTGCTGGCATCGGGCCTGATTGTCGGTGAAAGTCTGGTGGGCGTGGCGATGGCGATGGTCGTCGGCTTCACCGGCTCCGACGCCCCGCTGGCCATCGTCGGCAGTGGCTTTGCCCCGACGTCGGAATGGCTCGCCCTGCTCGTCTTCGCAGGCATCTGCGTCGTCATCGTCCGCCGGGTGCTGTCGCCAACGCGGTCGGCGTGATCTGCGCGATCTGCGCGATCTGCGCGATCTGAGTGATCTGAGTGATCTGAGTGATCTGAGTGATCTGAGTGATCTGGGTGATCTGGGTGATCTGGGTAATCTGCGTTATTGGCGTAACGAGTATTCGTACGCTACTGTGAGCTATTGTCGAATCTGGTGTACGGGGTGCTTTGGGAAATATGAGAAGGCGGTGGCGGTTTAGCTGAGAATGTTGCTTGTCGAAGGCACACCGAGCAAAGCCGGCGCGAGCCGGCCCCGACCACCATGAAGAAGATTATGAAAGAAACGAACGGCAGAAAAGCACAAACGAAGAGCGCGCTCGATGAACTGATCCAGCAAGGCGCGCGGCAGATCATCGAGCAGGCAGTCGAAGCGGAACTGGCGAGCATGCTTGAACAGTACAGCAACGTGAGGTCGATCGACGGTCGGCGTGCCGTGGTGCGCAACGGCTACCTACCAGAGCGCGAAGTCGTCACGGCCATCGGTCCGGTGCCGGTTCGGGTACCGAAGGTGCGTGATCGCTCGGGTTCGGGCATCCGCTTCAATTCGGCGGTCGTGCCGCCGTACGTTCGCAAATCCGCACGCGTGTCGGCCGCACTACCGTGGCTGTACCTGCGAGGCATCTCGACGGGCGACATGAGCGAAGCCATGGGCATCATGCTGGGCGGCCAGGTCAGCGGCCTGTCGCCAAATGTGGTGAGTCGTCTGAAGGCGCAATGGGCCGATGAGCATGCTCAGTGGAATCAGCGTGAGTTGTCGTTGGCGCGCTGGGTGTACTGGTGGGCTGACGGCATTCACACCGGCGTGCGCAGCGACGATTCCGACGGCCAGTGCCTGTTGGTGATCATTGGTGTCAAACCGGACGGAACGAAAGAGCGTGTGGCGATCAGTGACGGGTATCGGGAATCGAAGGCGTCGTGGGCCGAACTGCTGCTCGATCTGAAAAAGCGCGGTCTGCAGTCAGGGCCGCTGCTGGCTTGCGGAGATGGTGCGATGGGATTCTGGGCAGCGATGGAAGAAGTGTTCCCGCAGACCAAGCATCAGCGCTGCTGGTTCCACAAGATGGGCAACGTGCTCAACGCGCTGCCGAAATCGCAGCAGGCCCGCGCCAAAAAGGCGATGCAGGACATTTGGATGGCCGCCACGCGTGCCGAAGCGCTGGTTGCCTTCAATCACTTCGTTGATACCCACTCGGCAAAGTATCCGAAGGTGGTCGAAAAGCTGACGCAAGATCGCGACGAGCTGCTGGCATTTTACGATTTCCCGGCCGAACACTGGCAGCATCTGCGCACGACGAATCCGATTGAATCGACCTTCGCGACGGTGCGTCACCGCACCAAGCGCACGCGTAACTGCGTCTCGCGCGCGACGTTCCTCGGCCTGGCATTCAAGCTGATCGAGTCGGCCGAAGACTCGTGGCGGCGCATCCGCGCCCCCGAAAAGATCGCGACGATGCTTGACGGGATGACGTTCAAGGATGGAGAGCCGGTGACCGACAGCACACCGGCTCAGCAGCCCCTGGCCGCCTAATCTTGCTCACGCCCCGTACACCAGATTTGACTTTAACTCCGCTACTGTGCTCAACATCCTATAAGTTTTAGCGTCAACCTGTGAGTCGATAAGCGCTTTCCACGTGCATCGACTCACAACATCTCTCCTAGCGGGTCATTCCCCCGTTCCGATCGCTCGCCAGAACGCCCGGATTTCGCTCATGAAAATGACGCGTCGTGAGCACGCGGCCCAAGATTTATTCGAGCAGAACCGCGCTTTACAGTAAAGGCTCGAGGAGTACCGTCTTGATGGGAGGCGAGTCTGTGGGTACTTTTGCGTCCACCAAATGAAATGGTGGGCGCAAAAGTGGACAAGGTTTTGAGTGTGGCTGTGGAAGCGGTACCTTACCGACGAGCGAATTTCTCAATGGAGTTCAAGCGCGCAACGGTTGAGGCAACGTTAAGGCCAGGTGCGTCGGTTGCTTTGACGGCGCGCAAGGCAGGCATCAACGCCAACTTGTTATTCAAATGGCGCCGGCATTATCTGGCTGGCGCTTACGGTGATGTCACGCCTGAGCTTGTTACTCGCCAGAGTTCTGCGGCTTCGGTGACCGAGTTTGTTCCCGTGACGATCACGAAGGCTCTCGTTGGTATCCCCACGCCGTCGGCAGACCAAGCAGTCCCGACCTCACGATGTTCATTGCGGCACGAGGGGAAGATCGAGTTGGTGATGCGTGGCGGCACAATGCGCTTCGATGGTCCGCTGAGTTTGGAGTTACTGCGCGAGTTGATCTCGGAGCTACGCACATGATCGGGTTGCCCTCGAACACGCGGGTGTGGATTGCCGCTGGCGTCACGGATATGCGCTGCGGCTTTAATAGCCTGGCAGCCAAGGTCGAGTTGGTGCTGCAAAAGGACCCGTTCTCGGGGCACATCTTTCTGTTTCGTGGCCGGCGCGGTGATCTGCTCAAGGCCCTGTACTGGAGCGATGGCGGGCTGTGCCTGCTGGCCAAGCGGCTGGAGAAGGGGCGATTCGCGTGGCCACGGGCCGATGGTGGTGTCGTGGCACTCACCACTGCGCAGCTCTCACTCTTGCTTGAAGGGTTCGATTGGCGCGAGCCCATCGACGCGGCTCGCCCACGCAGTGCGAGATAACGTATTTTTTAGGAGATATCCGATAGGCAACGGGTGCTCTGGGCGATAGGCTTACGTCATGAGCTTCTCCCGCGCCAATCTGCCTGACGACATCGATGCCCTCAAGGCGTTGGTGTTGGCTAGCCAGCAGGTTTTGCACGAACGCGAAACACAGCTCGCCGAGCTGCAGACGCGCCTCACATCGCGCGAGCAAGAGATTGCGCATTTGAAGCTGCTCATCGACAAACTCAAGCGTATGCAGTTTGGACGAAAGTCGGAGAAACTGGCGCGTCAGATCGAACAGCTTGAGCTGCGCCTGGAAGATCTGCAGGCCGACGAAGGTGCCACCGAGGCGGCCACGCCGATCAAGTCCCAGGCAAAAGTCCGAGTCGAGCGCCAGGCGCTGCCGGAGCACCTCGAGCGCGAAGTGCGCGTCTACCTACCCGAGGCAGACGATTGCCCGGCCTGCGGTGGTAACCTCAAGCCGCTGGGCGAAGACGTCTCGGAGCAGCTCGAATACGTGCGAGCGCACTTCCGTGTGATTCGCCACCGCCGCCCCAAGCTCGCTTGTGCGTGCTGCGACACGATTGTGCAGCAGCCGGCACCGAGTCGCCCGATTGAGCGTGGCGTGGCCGGCCCCAATCTGCTCGCACACATTATCACCAGCAAATTCCTCGACCACCAACCGCTGTACCGCCAGCAGGCAATCTATGCCCGTGACGGCGTGGAACTCGAGGCCGGGCAGATGGGGCATTGGCTGGGGCGTGTTTGCTGGTTGCTCGATCCACTGGTAGACGCCGTGCGAGCCTACGCGCTGGGCGGCACCAAGGTCCACGGCGATGACACACCATTACCGGTGTTAGAGCCCGGGCGAGGCAGCACAAAGACCGGACGGCTCTGGGTGTACGTGCGTGACGACCGGCCGTGCGGCTCGGATGAGGCGCCCGCGGTGTGGTTTGCCTACACGTCGGATCGGCGTGGTGAGCACCCACAGCGACATCTGGCAAGCTTTAGCGGGGTGCTGCAAGCCGATGCGTTTGCCGGTTACGCGCCGCTCTTTGAGGACGGCAGCATCCGCGAAGCGGCGTGCATGGCGCACGCGCGACGCAAGATCTACGACCTGCATGCGGTACGCCCCAGCGCCATTACAGAAGAAGCGCTGCACCGCATCGGCGAGCTATATCGCATAGAAGCCGAAATCCGGGGTAAGCCGCCTGATGAACGACGGCAGGTGCGCCAAACTCGGGCGGTACCGCGACTCGAGGCACTGCGACAATGGTACGAGTCGGTATTGCCCATGCTCTCGGCCAAATCCGACACGACCAAAGCGATTCAGTATTCTCTGAACCGCTGGCCTGCACTCGCCTATTACTGCGAGGACGGGCAAGCGGAGATCGACAATCTGATTGCCGAGCGTGCGCTGCGCGGCGTGGCGATTGGCCGCCGCAATTATCTGTTTGCTGGCGCTGATTCGGGCGGTGAGCGTGCTGCGGCGATGTACAGCCTCATCGGTACGGCACGCTTGAACGGCATCAACCCGGAAGCCTACCTCGCCCACGTGCTCGAGCGCATTGCCGATCATCCGGCCAATCGGATCGACGAGTTGCTGCCATGGAATGTGGCGCAGCAACTGCCTGACACCGCCAAGATCGAGCCCATTCGCTAACCGCCATTTACCGGCGCGTCAACAACCCGATCTACGGTACACATCGAGTGCTTACGCTTTACACACGGGCAAGCCGACTGTACGGGTTCGCGTGGACACTCACGCTGGCGATTATGCCGTCTCGCAAAGATCACCGAGAGGCGTCGTGGAAATCGGAGCGACCAATGCAGTTGAATGCGGTCAACGCATGCTTCCGGGCCCCACCTAGCGCAGCGCAGAACGAAGCACCAGTCGTTGTGACCTCGACGCGGGTAATCAATCTGCGAGATCAATCCGTAACGATGTGAAACGACCAGACGTCTCAGCCCTAGGCAATCGGCACTTGCTGCCTAGCGATAGCCGCGTGGGATTCACAACCCATCGGGAAATGAGGTGCCAGACGGCTCAGCATGCCCGAAGCTTTGAACCAAGGCACACCCTGTTAAGGCAACCGAGCCTGATTGGCCGATCGCTGGGGTCAATCTGGAGACTGGATCGTGGCGTTAGCGGCCCCGTTACCTCGGACCTGCAGTCGAACAAACACTGTTGAAGAGGAAAGCCACACCTGGAAACTGACGGCGCGCTGGCTTCGTGTACAAATGCACGCCCCAAAAGCAAAAACCCCTTGCTACGTGAGTAGCAAGGGGTTTTTAAGGGGAGCCTGACGATTACCTACTTTCACACGGGTATCCGCACTATCATCGGCGTGGAGTCGTTTCACGGTCCTGTTCGGGATGGGAAGGGGTGGTTCCAACTCGCTATGGTCATCAGGCTTAACTTGTATGTTCTGCTGACATGGGTCAGCAAAACCAATTCGGAAGAAGCGTAGTACAACAATTCTTGTGGGTTGTGAGTGTATCGGCACAGCGATACTCACACCAGGAAAAACACACTGGTTATAGGATCAAGCCTTACGGGCAATTAGTATCAGTTAGCTTAACGCATTACTGCGCTTCCACACCTGACCTATCAACGTCCTGGTCTTGAACGACCCTTCAAAGGAATCGAGTTCCTAGGGAAGTCTCATCTTAAGGCGAGTTTCCCGCTTAGATGCTTTCAGCGGTTATCTCTTCCGAACATAGCTACCCGGCGATGCCACTGGCGTGACAACCGGTACACCAGAGGTTCGTCCACTCCGGTCCTCTCGTACTAGGAGCAGCCCCCTTCAAACTTCCAACGCCCACGGCAGATAGGGACCAAACTGTCTCACGACGTTTTAAACCCAGCTCACGTACCTCTTTAAATGGCGAACAGCCATACCCTTGGGACCGGCTACAGCCCCAGGATGAGATGAGCCGACATCGAGGTGCCAAACACCGCCGTCGATATGAACTCTTGGGCGGTATCAGCCTGTTATCCCCAGAGTACCTTTTATCCGTTGAGCGATGGCCCTTCCATACAGAACCACCGGATCACTATGACCTGCTTTCGCACCTGCTCGACTTGTCAGTCTCGCAGTTAAGCACGCTTTTGCCATTGCACTATCAGCACGATTTCCGACCGTACCTAGCGTACCTTCGTACTCCTCCGTTACACTTTGGGAGGAGACCGCCCCAGTCAAACTGCCTACCATGCACTGTCCCCGATCCGGATTACGGACCTAGGTTAGAACCTCAAACAAGCCAGGGTGGTATTTCAAGGACGGCTCCACAGAAACTAGCGTTCCTGCTTCAAAGCCTCCCACCTATCCTACACAGACCGGTTCAAAGTCCAATGCAAAGCTACAGTAAAGGTTCATGGGGTCTTTCCGTCTAGCCGCGGGTAGATTGCATCATCACAAACACTTCAACTTCGCTGAGTCTCGGGAGGAGACAGTGTGGCCATCGTTACGCCATTCGTGCAGGTCGGAACTTACCCGACAAGGAATTTCGCTACCTTAGGACCGTTATAGTTACGGCCGCCGTTTACCGGGACTTCAATCAAGAGCTTGCACCCCATCATTTAATCTTCCGGCACCGGGCAGGCGTCACACCCTATACGTCCACTTTCGTGTTTGCAGAGTGCTGTGTTTTTATTAAACAGTCGCAGCCACCAGTTTATTGCAACCCCTTCACCCTCCTGGCGCAGGCCAGTTAAGCTACAAGGGCGTACCTTATCCCGAAGTTACGGTACCAATTTGCCGAGTTCCTTCTCCCGAGTTCTCTCAAGCGCCTTAGAATACTCATCTCGCCCACCTGTGTCGGTTTGCGGTACGGTCTCGTATGACTGAAGCTTAGAGGCTTTTCTTGGAACCACTTCCAATTGCTTCGCGAACAAGTTCGCTCGCCCCACAGCCTTGAATTACGCGCCCGGATTTGCCTAAGCGCCTTCTCCACTGCAGGGACCGGGACTTCCAACACCCGGACAACCTTCCGCGATCCGTCCCCCCATCGCATCATACGACGGTGCAGGAATATTAACCTGCTTCCCATCAGCTACGCATCTCTGCCTCGCCTTAGGGGCCGACTCACCCTACGCCGATGAACGTTGCGTAGGAAACCTTGGGCTTACGGCGAGGGGGCCTTTCACCCCCTTTATCGCTACTCATGTCAGCATTCGCACTTCTGATACCTCCAGCATCCTTTACAAGACACCTTCACAGGCTTACAGAACGCTCTCCTACCATGCGAGCAAGCTCGCATCCGCAGCTTCGGTATATTGCTTAGCCCCGTTACATCTTCCGCGCAGGACGACTCGATCAGTGAGCTATTACGCTTTCTTTAAAGGGTGGCTGCTTCTAAGCCAACCTCCTGACTGTTTTAGCCTTCCCACTTCGTTTCCCACTTAGCAATATTTAGGGACCTTAGCTGGCGGTCTGGGTTGTTTCCCTCTTGACACCGGACGTTAGCACCCGATGTCTGTCTCCCGTGATTGCACTCTTCGGTATTCGGAGTTTGCTATGGCGAGGTAATCCGCAATGGACCCCTCAACCATGACAGTGCTCTACCCCCGAAGGTGATACACGAGGCACTACCTAAATAGTTTTCGGAGAGAACCAGCTATTTCCAAGTTTGTTTAGCCTTTCACCCCTATCCACAGCTCATCCCCTAACTTTTCAACGTTAGTGGGTTCGGTCCTCCAGTACGTGTTACCGCACCTTCAACCTGGCCATGGATAGATCACTTGGTTTCGGGTCTACACCCAGCGACTGAACGCCCTATTCGGACTCGCTTTCGCTACGCCTTCCCTATTCGGTTAAGCTTGCCACTGAATGTAAGTCGCTGACCCATTATACAAAAGGTACGCCGTCACCCCTTACGAGGCTCCGACTGTTTGTATGCATGCGGTTTCAGGATCTATTTCACTCCCCTCCCGGGGTTCTTTTCGCCTTTCCCTCACGGTACTGGTTCACTATCGGTCGATTACGAGTATTTAGCCTTGGAGGATGGTCCCCCCATCTTCAGACAGGATTTCACGTGTCCCGCCCTACTTTTCTCAAGCTTAGTTCCACACCAGAGTTTTCTCATACGGGGCTATCACCCACTATGGCCGGACTTTCCATTCCGTTTTGATAACACCGGTGCTAAATCTTGAAGGCTGGTCCCATTTCGCTCGCCACTACTTTGGGAATCTCGGTTGATTTCTTTTCCTGCAGCTACTTAGATGTTTCAGTTCGCCGCGTTCGCTTCGCTAGACCTATGTATTCAGTCTAGGATGACCTAAAAGGCCGGGTTTCCCCATTCGGACATTTGTGGATCAATGCTTATTTGCCAGCTCCCCACAACTTTTCGCAGGCTATCGCGTCCTTCATCGCCTGTAATCGCCAAGGCATCCACCACATGCACTTATTCGCTTGACCCTATAACGAGTGTGTCTTGCCGAAGCAGGACATTCGCTACAGGTTGAGTATTCGCGTTGTGCCGTATTCCAAGTCATCTTTCGATCACTTAAATACTGGTTGATACAATCACAACCCGTACAATTTCCACGCGCCATCTCTAACGCGCTTCCGTTGTACTACTTCTTCTTCCAAATTGTTAAAGAACATAAACTGCATGACATTGCTGTCATTCAAAAGCTTTCACTCAGCTTGTAATTCATCACGAGGGATTGGACTACAGACGTAAAGCGCTTTTGACTGACATCGATGCGATCTAAGGTTTTTGGTGGAGGATGACGGGATCGAACCGACGACCCCCTGCTTGCAAAGCAGGTGCTCTCCCAGCTGAGCTAATCCCCCAATCAAGCCGACTTACCACCACTTGAGTCTATCGCACAGTGGTTAAAAGCTTGGTGGGTCTAGATGGACTCGAACCATCGACCCCCGCCTTATCAAGACGGTGCTCTAACCAACTGAGCTATAGACCCGACTTAGATCTACGCAGTCAACAACCGATAAGCGTGAACACTCAACTTCCAGTGCATGCTCTAGAAAGGAGGTGATCCAGCCGCAGGTTCCCCTACGGCTACCTTGTTACGACTTCACCCCAGTCATGAATCCTGCCGTGGTAAGCGCCCTCCTTACGGTTAGGCTACCTACTTCTGGCAAAACCCACTCCCATGGTGTGACGGGCGGTGTGTACAAGACCCGGGAACGTATTCACCGCGACATGCTGATCCGCGATTACTAGCGATTCCAGCTTCACGCAGTCGAGTTGCAGACTGCGATCCGGACTACGATCGGTTTTCTGGGGTTAGCTCCACCTCGCGGTTTGGCAGCCCTCTGTACCGACCATTGTATGACGTGTGAAGCCCTACCCATAAGGGCCATGAGGACTTGACGTCATCCCCACCTTCCTCCGGTTTGTCACCGGCAGTCTCCTTAGAGTGCTCTTGCGTAGCAACTAAGGACAAGGGTTGCGCTCGTTGCGGGACTTAACCCAACATCTCACGACACGAGCTGACGACAGCCATGCAGCACCTGTGTTACGGTTCTCTTTCGAGCACATCCGCCTCTCAGCAGACTTCCGTACATGTCAAGGGTAGGTAAGGTTTTTCGCGTTGCATCGAATTAATCCACATCATCCACCGCTTGTGCGGGTCCCCGTCAATTCCTTTGAGTTTTAATCTTGCGACCGTACTCCCCAGGCGGTCAACTTCACGCGTTAGCTTCGTTACTAAGGAAATGAATCCCCAACAACTAGTTGACATCGTTTAGGGCGTGGACTACCAGGGTATCTAATCCTGTTTGCTCCCCACGCTTTCGTGCATGAGCGTCAGTATTGGCCCAGGGGGCTGCCTTCGCCATCGGTATTCCTCCACATCTCTACGCATTTCACTGCTACACGTGGAATTCTACCCCCCTCTGCCATACTCTAGCCTTGCAGTCACGAATGCAGTTCCCAGGTTAAGCCCGGGGATTTCACATCCGTCTTACAAAACCGCCTGCGCACGCTTTACGCCCAGTAATTCCGATTAACGCTTGCACCCTACGTATTACCGCGGCTGCTGGCACGTAGTTAGCCGGTGCTTATTCTTCCGGTACCGTCATCCCCCCGAGGTATTAACCCAGAGGATTTCTTTCCGGACAAAAGTGCTTTACAACCCGAAGGCCTTCTTCACACACGCGGCATTGCTGGATCAGGCTTTCGCCCATTGTCCAAAATTCCCCACTGCTGCCTCCCGTAGGAGTCTGGGCCGTGTCTCAGTCCCAGTGTGGCTGGTCGTCCTCTCAGACCAGCTACAGATCGTCGCCTTGGTAAGCTTTTACCCCACCAACTAGCTAATCTGATATCGGCCGCTCTTGTAGCGCGAGGCCCGAAGGTCCCCCGCTTTCCTCCTCAGAGCGTATGCGGTATTAATCCGGCTTTCGCCGAGCTATCCCCCACTACAAGGTACGTTCCGATATATTACTCACCCGTTCGCCACTCGCCACCAGGTGCAAGCACCCGTGCTGCCGTTCGACTTGCATGTGTAAGGCATGCCGCCAGCGTTCAATCTGAGCCAGGATCAAACTCTTCAGTTTAAACCTGTTACTGTTTTCGGTTTTTCGTGATAAATCACTCGAACCGGTCGCTCTCAAAGTATGCTGACAAGTTAATTACTTAACTTACCTATTACTATGTGAGCCTCAATAAATTTAAAGCTTATCTGCCGAAGCAGACGCACCATTCATCGAGTGCCCACACTTATCGGTTGTTTAATTTTTAAAGATCAATCGCATCTGACTTAACTTCGTCGCTCAACTACCGCGCCGTCGCTTCGTTTTCTGCGTCGCTGCATCAGCAGCAGAGAAGTGAGATTATGTCGCAGCTTCTCGTCGTCGTCAACAGTTTTTTTCGCTTTCTTCGTTCGTCGCCGTAGCGACTCGCAAGCTCCAAAACCACTAACCACCGGGCTTTCCAGCCCGTCGCTTCAACTTCGTCGCCGCTTTCGCTGCGTCGCTGTCGTTGCGAGAGACGGAATATTAATGACCTTCGTGGGCGAGCGCAAGCCCTTTGTGAAACTATTTTTAAAATCGCAAGAATCTTGCGCAGCATCCTCCCCCTCCGGTCAGGAGAAGGAGGCAGGAAGGGGAGAAAGGTCGCTTCCCCCCTTATATATAGAACGGTCGGCGCATCAGATTCTTCCGCTCCGTCGGCGTCAGTGCTTGCACCTACGCGTCGGAGAGATTCATCTGCCCAACCACCCGCACCGGTGACGCCGGGTCGTAGCGGAACATCTTGCCGGTACCGGCTTGCGGTTGCCTGTCCTGTCCGTCTGCGCACCGGCACCGAGCATCCGCACGCTTAAGATCGACGACTGGTTCTGTCGCACCGATGCCCAATCGCGCGCCATCGCGTCCTGCGCTGCCGACGCCGCCTGTGCCGCCGTCGCACTCGCATTGGTCAGCGCCTCGACGTTCACCGCCGCGATCGTCGGAATGCCCAACGACTTACCCTGCACCTGAATGTTCTCGGTATTGACCATCCGTAGCGCAGCCACGTTGACGTTGCCCGACACACGAATCCCCGCCTCGCCCGCATCGACCGTCCCCAGCGGGGCAATCAGATCGATGTCGCCAGGCGGAATCTCCGGAATCGGATTCAGCGTTGCAATGCCCGCACCGGTGTTTGGCGTGGACGGCGAGAGCGACACGAGACCGAGGTCGTCATACACCCGGCGCTGCGGCGTCCTGACGGCTGATCATTTTTTGACGGGGAGACCTGCGATGACGACGCAGCGCAGCGGCACAGACGTTGGGGGTCAGATGAGAATCGAATGGGCAAACTCGCCGTGACAGTCGCAGCAACGGTGCTGCTGAGCCCGGTGTCGCAGTTCGCCGTCGCAGCCGACGACGCCCCGCGTGTGGGCGGCGCGGCACCGGTATCTCGGGCAGGCTGCGCGGACGTCGAAGTAAACGGGCAGCGTTCGCCGTCCTACGACTGTCTGACGAATCAGTTGCAGCCAGCCCCCGCGCCGGATTCGGGCCGCGCGCCGGGACTGGAATCGGAAGAGATCGCCAACAAGCCGAGCAATCAGATCGGCGGACAGATCAACTGGAGTGCGACGTCTCATCGCATGGGAAACAGCTTCGGCAACTCGCCCACGCCGCAGCGCCCGGCCGCGCCGCCGCCGTCTGCGCCCATCGTGACGCCCGGCCGCTGAGTCGCTGCGCAGGCGAAAAAATGCGCCACCCGGTGGAGGTGGCGCATGGTCGGCGAATGTCAGTAGACGTCCGTGAGCGTCGGTAAGCGTCAGGCCAGTTCTCGCCGATTTCGTCCGATCCCGCCGTGATACAGCGCGGGCGACGTCATACCGAGCTTGTGCGCCATGATCACGAGATCGGCAAACGAGCGTGCTTCCATCTTGCGCATCGCGTTCCCGCGATGAATCTTGACGGTGACTTCGCTGATGCCGAGTTCGTCGGCGATGTGCTTGTTCATCCGCCCCGCCGCCACAAGCGCCATGACTTCGCGCTCGCGTTGCGAGAGCCGCTGGGCGCGTTCGATCACGTCGGTGCTTGCCCGCTCGCGTCCGAGGCGTTGCCGGTCAAGCGCCAGTGCCGCGCCCACCGCACTTAGCAGCACGCCCTCCGGCATCGGCTTGGTCAGGTAATCGACCGCGCCCGCTTTCATGCCGCGCACGCTGGTCGTCACATCGGCGCGGTCGGTGATGAGCACGACGGGAATCGGGTCTTGCAAATCGGTGAGGGCATCCTGAAGCAAGAGGCCTCCGCCGGGCGTGTCGAGGTCGGCGTCCAGCACAACGCACGCCGGTCCGGCGCTGCGCTCGCTGGCAAGAAACGCCGCCGCACGCGTAAAGCCGCGCGCCCTCAGGCCGACGTCGGTCAGTTGTGCACAAAGCGTGTCGTTCTCCGCCGGGTCGTGGGCGACGACGTAGACGGTCGCGATGTCGCTGTCCGGAAGCGCATTCATGCAGGGGCGATGTATTGATTCGGTGAAGCTAAGTATACGTCAGTCATGTGACGTTCAAAACTGCGAAAAAGCACGAACGTGCTTGCGTTTTCGCGGCTCGGGGACGCGATTTCCCTGTCGGAGCACCGCCCGGCGTGGGATTTGGGCGCTAATACGAAAAGACGATAGTGAGGCGACAGGAGTCGGCATACGCTCATGGACCGTCGTTCGTGGCACGCTGACGGCCTTCCGGGCCGTGCCGGTGGCGTCCACGCGCGGCAGGAAACGTCCGCCGACTTCCCACCGGAGCCTCCCATGTCAAATCCCGACCTCATTCTGGTCAATGGCAAGTTCACCACGCTCGACCGTGCGAACCCGCAGGCGGACGCCGTCGCGCTCACCGGCGGCACCTTCTCCGCCGTGGGCACACGCGACGACATCATGCGTCTGGCCGACAATGCCACGCAGGTCATCGACCTCAAGGGCCGACGTGTGATTCCGGGGCTCATCGACAGCCACATGCACATCATTCGTGGTGGCCTGAACTACAACATGGAGCTTCGCTGGGACGGTGTGCGCTCGCTGGCGGACGCCATGCGCATGCTCAAGGCGCAGGTCGACCGTACGCCCGCGCCGCAGTGGGTACGCGTGGTCGGTGGCTTCACCGAGCATCAGTTCGCAGAGAAGCGCTTGCCGACCATCGACGAGCTGAACGCCGTCGCCCCCGACACGCCGGTATTCATCCTGCATCTGTACGACCGCGCGATCCTGAACGCTGCCGCGTTGCGCACCGTCGGCTACACGAAGGACACGCCGAATCCGCCGGGCGGCGAGATCGTGCGCGATGCGTCGGGTAACCCGACCGGTCTGTTGCTCGCCAAGCCGAACGCGACCATTCTTTACGCAACGCTCGCCAAAGGACCGAAACTCCCGCCGGAGTATCAGAAGAACTCGACGCGCCACTTCATGCGCGAGGTGAACCGGCTCGGTGTGACGGGCGTCATCGACGCAGGCGGCGGCTTCCAGAATTACCCCGAGGACTACAGCATCATCGAAGAACTGCACCGCGAAGGGCAGTTGACGGTGCGCCTGGCGTACAACCTGTTCACGCAAAAGCCCAAGGCAGAACTCGCGGACTTCAGCCAGTGGGTCAAACAAGTCAGCCCGGGGCAAGGCGACGATCTCTATCGTCACAACGGCGCTGGCGAAATGCTCGTGTACACGGCAGCCGACTTCGAGGACTTCCGCGTCGAGCGCCCGGAGATGCCACCTTCGATGGAAGGCGATCTCGAACCGGTGGTGCGACTGCTTGCGGAGAACCGCTGGCCGTGGCGTCTGCATGCCACCTACGAC
The DNA here is from genome assembly GCF_000972785.3 of Pandoraea oxalativorans. Classification (NCBI taxonomy): domain Bacteria; kingdom Pseudomonadati; phylum Pseudomonadota; class Betaproteobacteria; order Burkholderiales; family Burkholderiaceae; genus Pandoraea; species Pandoraea oxalativorans. The sequence continues at coordinate 1,069,617 of NZ_CP011253.3, read as the reverse complement.
GAGACGATCTCGCGCGCACTCGACGTCTACGAAAAGGTCGCGAAGGACATCCCGTTCGACGGCCTGCACTGGTTCTTCGACCACGCCGAGACGATCAGCGACCGCAACATCGACCGCATTGCGGCGCTCGGCGGCGGCATTGCCGTGCAGCACCGCATGGCGTATCAAGGCGAGTACTTCGTGGAGCGCTACGGCGCGAAGGCGGCGGAGGCGACTCCGCCAGTGCGTCGCATGCTGGAGCGCGGCGTGAAGGTCGGTGCGGGCACGGATGCGACGCGCGTTGCGTCTTACAACCCGTGGGTATCGCTGTACTGGCTGGTGACGGGCAAGACCGTCGGCGGGCTGCGCATGGCCGCCCCGGGCAGTCTGCTCGACCGCGACGAAGCGTTGCGTCTGTGGACGGAAGCCAACACGTGGTTCTCGTCCGAAGTCGGCAAGAAGGGACAGATCAAGGTCGGACAGCTCGCCGATCTGGCCGTGCTCTCGGAGGATTACTTCAGCGTGCCGGAAGACGAAATTCAGGACATTACGTCGGTGCTTACGATGCTGGGCGGCAAGGTCGTGTATGGCGACGGCGACTTCGGTAGTTATGCACCGGCACTGCCGCCAGCGATGCCTGACTGGTCGCCCGCGCGACACGGCGTGGGGTATCAGCCGCGACAACCGAATGTGCTTAACGTGAGCGTGAGTTGCGCGTGTGCGACGTCGTGCGGTGTGCACGGTCATGCGCACGCGAAGGCATGGTCGTCGAATGTCCCCGCGTCGGACGAGAGCGGGTTCTGGGGCGCGCTCGGCTGCTCGTGCTGGGCGTTTTGATGTCGGTACCGTTAGCTACCCACTGTTGAGGTTCGTCATGGCCACGATGCTGCCGTCGTCCGATCCTTCCTCGTCGTTGGCACGCGAGGCGTCTTTGCTGCCGGGCTGGGCTTATTGGCTTGCGCTGTTGCTGCTGTGCAGCGCGTATCTGCAAGGCGGCATCGACAAGGTGCTGGACTTCTCCGGCGCCATCGCCGAGATGCAGCACTTCGGACTGTCCCCGGCGGCGCCGATGGCGGTTGCCGTCATCGTGCTGGAGATCGGCGCGTCGCTGATGATTCTGACGGGTAAGGGGCGATGGCTGGGTGCATTGGCGCTGGCGGCCTTCACGCTGGCCGCGACGTTCCTCGCCAACCGCTTCTGGTCCGCCCCACCGGACGCCCGCACGATGCTCGCCAACAGTTTCTTCGAACACCTCGGACTCGTCGGCGGCTTTATCGCCGTCGCGTGGTACGACCTCAGAATGCGCGCCGCGCGGAGTCAATCATGAAGCTCTATCTCGTTTCGCTTGCCGTAGGGGTTCTCGTCGGCATCATCTACGGCGGTCTGGGCGTTCGCTCACCGGCACCGCCTGCGGTAGCGCTCATCGGTCTGCTCGGCATGCTGATCGGTGAACAGGTCGTGCCGCCGGTCAAGCGTTTGCTCGCCGGTGAGCCGGTCAACCTCGTGTGGTTCCATCGCGAATGCGTGCCGAAGATCACCGGACTGCCGGGGCCGGTGGCGCAAGCGACGAAGGATGAAAATAAGGGGGAAACACCGAAGGCGTGACACCGAAGTTTTCCGGGAATCGCCGGACTCGGGACGGGCGCGGCCTCGGGGTGGCACCCACCGCGCCCACGACGCTTCGCGCCTTACTTGCCGATTTCGTAGTGAAGAAGCAAAGCCGCTACCCGTGCCCGATCCACTTCGGGAATGCGCTTCAATCCGAAGTACTTCCAGAACTCTTCGACGGCGGCGACGCCTTCGGGCCCGTCAGCGAGCAGACATGCGAGCGCATCGGCCCGATGTTGCGGCGGCAGGATGTCGAGACTCAGGATCAGCGCGTCCATCACACGCTGTCTCAGACTGCCTTTGAAGAACCGCGCACTGATTCCTCCGACGAACGCGGACCACGCATCGGAAGCGCTGCCTGCCGTCGCCGCAACCGCCCACCTCTCGAGCAGCGGCGCGTCGGCTTTCAGCGGTTCACGGAAAAACAGGTAATCGACGGCAGGCCGCGGCGGGGCCGGTTCAGCTGTCCCCTTTGCAGAGAGGATTGGCAGTCTGCGCAGCGCGCCTCCTGGCCCGACGTGCGCCGCCTGTGGAATGCTCGCCTCACGCAATCCGCCAGCGGGCGCGAGCCGGGCGATGCGGAGGTCCGTCGCGAGACGCTCGGGGCGAGCGTGCGACTGAGGGTCAAACGTCTGAGCCTGCAAAGTTAGGGAACCGGCCGTCGATACGCTCCGGGGATTCATTGTCGACCTCCATCGTAGATAGGAGATCGCATCCTGACAGCCTGTCGCCGACGGTCTTTGCGTTACCGCCGGTCGACTGTCACTTCCGTGAGTTCGGCCAGTTCCGACGTCATACCCGTCGGGCAGCGCTGCGGCGCGGGGGACTTCGCGGTGCGCCGCAGACTTGGGCTTCGGCGGCTGAGTCACGGATGGGTTACATCTTGGCCTCCTCCAGGACTCGCTGGACAGTGCCTTCTTCGAGGCCCTCCGCCGATTTGACGATCGTCGTGAACGCGTTTTGACGGATCTGCTGCGGCAAGCGCCAAATCTCCTTCGCAAACATGACCAGCAACGCTCCACGGTCTGCGGCGCATCCGAGTTTCGGGCCAGCTTCATCCAGAATCGACGCCCAAAATTCCATGTCGCCGTCCGTCAACGCCATCTCCCAGTCGCAGACAATCGACGTCCACACGTCGTCGTCCCCCGAGATGTCAGCCGCGGCCACCCGCGCGCTGGCCGTGCCCTCATGGACTCGAAGCCCACGTTCCGTCGATGTTTGTCTCGTCGCCGACAAGTCTGTGGGGATCCCGCCCCCCGTCGAGCGTGCCGGGTCGACCTCGGTCGTGGAACTCGGAACAGGGACCGAGCCTTGCGTGTGCGTCGGCTGGATCATGATGGGTCTCCATCGGTGGGGGAGCATCCAATATGACACTCATGAAGCACCGCACTTTGCGCTCCAGACGCCCCTCTTTGCTTTTCGTGTTCGCCGCTGCCAGCCAGCGTCACCGCCCGAGAGACTTCATGTGCGCGAGTTTTATTGCTCAACGCGCGCCATGCTGCGGAGTCAGATAGTGCGATTCGGGCGCTTGGGCCCGTCGCGAGTTCGGATCTGTGGATGTGTCCGATGGCCACCCCGCCGTCACATCTCGTCCACCGCTGTGGTGGCGGTCGGCTGACCGTCGTGGCATTCGAGCGAGAAGCGATTGCGCGTATCGACGTAAAAGCTCGCGCCGAAGCGTCCGACAGGGAAGTAGTTTTGCAGACGCACGCGCCAAGCCTGCGTGTCGATCAGTTCGTCGCGCGCGTGCATGCGCTCGACGCGGCCGATGAAGATGTGGCGGCTCGGTGTTTCGAGCGTTTCCCATAACGTGCATTCGAACGCGACCGGGGCTTCGGCGATGCGCGGCGGGGCCACGAGGCTGCTCGCCACGGGTGTGAGCCCCGCATGCACGAGCTCGCTTTGCGTCGGTGGGAGACGTTCGCCGCACGCGTGCATGCGCGCCGCCATCGCCTCGTCCGTCAGGTGCACGACGAACTCGCGCGTGCGCAGAATATTCCCTGCGGTGTCCTTGAGCGAATCGTCGTTGCGGCGGTTGATCGAGAGCATGACGATCGGCGGCTCCTCCCCGAGCATATTGAACATCGAGAACGGCGCAGCATTGACGACGCCGCCTTCGTTGACCGTCGTGACGAGCGCAATGGGACGCGGCACGATCAGGCTGGCCATCAACTTGTAGCGTTGATAGGCGGTAATTTCCCGGAAGTCGATTTCCATGCGATGGCCTCAGGTGCGCGGGCGAATGGTGGATTTGGCGGATTCGGCGGACGGTGTGACGGCGTCGCGCTGCGCGGTGCCGGTCTCGGGCAAGCCGAGCAGCGAGGCCAGGCTCTTCTGTCCACGCATTCGGGTCGTCTCGATGCGTCGCTCCAGTTCTTCCAGATGCGATTGCATACGGTCGATGGCGCCTGCGGCATCCCGTCGCTCGATGCACGCCACGATGGCGGTGTGTTCGTCGTGCTCGCACGGCGCGTAGCCCGGTGGCTCGTACAACCCCACGATGAGCGAGCAGCGCGAGATCAACTCACCGAGATAGCGCAGAAGCACTGCGTTGCCTGCGAGCGCCGCCACGCGCAGATGGAAGTCGCTCGCCAGCCGTGCCCAGGACGGCTGATCGAAGCGGTGCATGGCCGCATGCTCGGCATCGAGTTGCCGACGCAGCATGGCCAGATCCTCATCGGTCACCCTTGCCACCGCCAGCTCGACGAGCGCGCGTTCCAGCGCCCGTCGCGCTTCGAAGATCTCGCGCGTTTCTTCCGGCGTCGGCTCGGCGATCACCGCGCCCTTGTTGGGGCGCAGCGTGACGATGCCGTCATGCGCCAGCCGTTCGAGCACTCGGCGTACGACCGCCCGGCCCACGTCGAAGAGCTGACAAAGCTCGGGCTCGGGGAGCTTGGTGCCGGGCGTCAGACGGTGCGCCAGCACGCCGTCGACGATGGTCCGGTAGATGTGCGTCTCGACCCGCATCTCGGCGCTCTGCTCAAGCGCATCGTCGGCCAGGGGCGAGTGCAGCGCGTGGAGCGAGAGCGGGCGGGATCCGGCAAGCCCGGTCGCTGCGGCGTCTGCGGCGGCACGGGCGGGATGACGACGCGCACGCGGCGCTGGCTTGTTGGCGGACATGGCAGGTGAAGGCAGTAAGGTCGACGTCGGACAATCGGGACAGTAGGGCTTGAGCGTCATGATGCCCTCACCCCATCACGGCATCGGGCTGCGTCTGACTGACCGAGGCGACGTGCGCGGCGATGTCGCCCGGGCGCGTGAGCCATATCTCACCGCGCTGCGCGGCTTGCACGATCGGTGTGAGCACGCGGCGCAAGTGCCGCAACCGGTAGGGCTGCCCCACGAGATACGGGTGCAGCGCGATCCCCATGACCAGCGGCTGAGCGCGGGTCGGGTGCTCGGCCTGCGCGTACATCTCGTCGAAGTTGTCGGCAATCATGTCGGCGAACGCCATGCCGTCCATCTGACGGCCGACGATCATCGGAATGTCGTTGACCTCCTGAGGATAGGGCACGGACCAGAGCGTTCCATGGGCGGTGCGCATGCGCACCGGGCGGTCGTCGTGGCACCAGTTAAGGGTATAGCGGTAGCCGGTGCAGGCCAGCAGATCCGGCGTGTGATGCGTCTCCGAAATCCACGGCGAGAGCCATCCCGTGGGCGCAGATCCCGTCGCCTGCGCCAGACGCGACCGGCAGTGCACGAGCAAATCGTGCTCGTGCGCGGGCTCGAAGTCGCTCTGACGGTGCGCGTTCGTGTGTCCGTGTCCGATCAGTTCGTCACCGCGAGCGACGCAGGCGTGCACGAGCGCAGGGCAATGATCGAGCAGCGATGTGTTGAGTACGACACCCGCAGGCATCGACAGGTCGTCGAACAGGTCCAGACAACGCCATGCGCCGACCCGATTGCCGTATTCGCGCCAACTGAAATTGAGCACGTCCGGCTGCGGCGAGACGGGGCCGAGATTCGCGCCCATCCCCTCCCCGAAGGCGAAGTGCTCCAGATTGAAACCCACATAGACGGCCAGGCGCGCGCCATTGGGCCATCGATACGTATCGCGCGCCGTGATCGGCAGATAGTCGAAGCGGTCGTGAGAGCGCAATGCGCCGAAGCGCATGTCGTCGTTCGCCAGTTCGTCACGTTCCGGAAGCGTCAGAGCAGAGGTCATCGGTATGTCGTCGTTACGGTACGGCATCGCTGGCGGCTCAGCGACTGAGGCCGTTCATTCATCGTCGAATCGTTCGTTGTTCGAATCACGTGTCCCGGCGTCGGGCAGCTGCACGGCCGAACATGCACCCGCGTGATGAGCCGTCTTGAAACATTCGCGCACTACCACAGTGCGCACAAGTTCCGAGTTGGCGCAAAACGCTTCGTCAACGAACGCCACACAGAATCGTTCGCAATTTCAATGCCAGATCGTCAACACATTGACGCGCATATCGTGCAAGGCGATCGCCATGAAACGTCGACGTGGTGGCACGCCTCTTGCGTACGGCGACACCATAGTGGGGTGTGCCCGATGCCGATGCGCGCCCCGTCTTCGAATCGCCTTAGCTGTGTCTTATGTGTTCTTACGGAGATTGCTCATGTCTGCCTCTGCACGTCGCCACACCCCCTGCTCCGCCCTCACCGGGGGCCCGGCACCGCTCGCGGCCCCCGCCCGCCGCCGCTGGTTTCGCACCGGCGCGCTCGCTCTGGCGGCAGCGGGTATGACGTTTGCCAGCGTTTCGGGTTACGCAGCGGAAACGATCAAGATCGGTCTCGTCACGGCCCTCTCCGGCCAGTCGGCGCGGGCAGGTGAGGCGTTGACGCGTGGCATGACCATCGCCATCGACGAGATCAATGCGAGCGGCGGCGTACTCGGTGGCCGCAAGCTCGAACTGGTGCGTCGCGACGATGAAGGCAACCCGGCCAAGGGCGTGCTCGCCGCGCGCGAATTGATTTACAAGGACAAGGTGGCCGTGCTCTTCGGCGGGCTGGATACGCCGGTCTCGATGGCCATCGTCCCGATCGCCAATCAGGAAAAGGTGCCGTTCATGGGACCGTGGGCGGCAGGCACGCCGATTACCCGCAATGGTGCGAATCCGAACTACGTGTTCCGCGTCTCGGCGGTCGACGAGATCGTCGATGGCGCGATGGTGAACTACGCACAGCAGACGTTCGGTGCGAAGAAGCTCGGCCTCATTCTCGTGAACAACCCGTGGGGTGAATCGAACGAAAAATGGGCTGCTGCCGTTCCGGTGGACACCTTGTTAAAGTGTGAAGGTGAAACCGGAGATGGCAGTTGGGAACGAGAAGAGTGTTCAGTCGCGAGTTCAAGCTCGAGGCGGTCAAGTTGGTCAAGGAGCGCGGCGTAGCGGTCGCGCAGGCGGCGCGCGAGCTCGACGTGCATGAGAACGTCCTGCGTAAGTGGATGCGAGATGCTGCGGTCGACCCTCAGCGCGCTTTCCCTGGGCAGGGCGTGATGACGTCGGAGCGGGCCGAGATTGAGCGACTGCGCAAGGAGAACGCGAAGCTCAAGATGGAGCGCGACCTGCTGAAAAAAGCGGCGGCCTACTTCGCGCGGGAGTCGACGTGAAGTTCGGCTTTATGGCGAAGCACCGAGGAATCTGGCCGGTGGGGATGATGTGCGAGGCGCTCGGTGTCTCGCGAAGCGGCTTCTATGCGTGGTTGGTTCGCCCGCCATGCGAGCGGCATCGGACCGACGAAGTCCTGAGTGTCCAGGTGCGCCAGAGCTTCCTTAGCAGTGACCGCACCTATGGCGCCAGACGGGTATGGCACGATGTGCTCGCACTCGGCTTACGCTGCGGCCTACATCGCGTCGAGCGGCTGATGCGCGAGCAGGCTCTGCGTGCGAGACCAAGGCGCCGTGGCTTGCCAAAGGACCGCGCTCAACGTGGCGCGGTCGCCGCGAACGTGCTTGACCGACAATTCCAGGCGGATGCGCCGAACCAGAAATGGGTAGCCGACTTCACGTACATTTGGACGGCAGAAGGCTGGCTGTACGCTGCGGCCGTGCTGGACTTGTACTCGCGACGTATCGTCGGCTGGTCCATGCAGCAAAGCATGAGCTCGCAACTCGTCGCCGATGCGCTCATGATGGCGGTTTGGCGACGCGGCAAGCCCGTGGCCTTACTGCACCATTCGGATAGTAAGAATACGGGTATCAGATGTTTCCGGGCTTCTCGCGGCTTTCAATGAGGGCTGTCCGGCGACTTTTGGTGCCGTAAAGCGTTCCGGGCGACCTGACCCACATTCCGATCGACGTAGTGTCTTTCCCCTGACCTGTCGATCGTCCGGAACCGCCGAGCGGCGAGGTTTCGCCTCGTCGATACGTGTGACTCAAGAAGGGCCTGACGCTCTGTCGCTTTACTGTCTTGTCCAGGTACTCGATGCCGGTGAAATCGCCTCAATCTCATCGGCAACCGGAGCAAGGCTCATGAAAGAAGAACCGGCTATTTCTGGATATCGCAACGTTGTGGGCGGCGTGGATACCCATAAGGACGTGCATGTTGCAGCTGTCGTTGACGAACACGATCGTCTGCTCGGCAGTGAATGCTTCCCTACCACGCGGCATGGCTACAAACAGATGCTGCTCTGGATGCGCTCATTCGGAGAGCTTGCCCGGGTTGGCGTCGAATGCACCGGCTCCTACGGAGCGGGCTTGCTTCGCTACCTTCAACTGGCCCACGTAACGGTGCTTGAGGTCACGGCACCCGACAGGAGCGACCGGCGCAAACGCGGCAAGGACGACACGCTGGACGCTTGCAACGCGGCGCATGCTGCCTTTGCTGGTGTGCGTACAGTCACGCCCAAGACACGCGACGGCATGATTGAATCGCTGCGCGTTCTGAAAGTCTGCCGGAAGACCGCCATCTCCGCGAGGCGCGTTGCATTGCAACTAATTCACAGTACCATCATCAGCGCGCCTGACGAGTTACGCGAATCGCTGCGCAAGATGACACGGATGCAGCTTATTCGAACATTGGCCGCGTGGCGTCCCGATCTGTCTGACTATCGGAGCCTGATCTCTGCCAACCGGATTGCATTAAAATCACTGGGGCGTCGGTATCTCGAGTTGCACGACGAGATCGCCGACCTCGATGTCATGATCGCGGCTCTGGTCGATGAACTCGCCCCCGATCTGGTCTCCCGGTATTCAATTGGCTATGAGTCCGCTTCGCAACTGCTACTGACCGCTGGCGACAACAGCGACCGGCTTCAGTCAGAGGCCAGCTTCGCCGCCCTCTGTGGAGTGAGTCCCGTCCCGGCGTCTTCTGGCAAGGTGACACGACATCGACTGAATCGCGGTGGAGATCGCGCGGCCAACAGCGCCCTGCACATTATCGCCATCGGTCGATTGCGAACCGACGATCGCACAAAAGCCTATGTCGCCAAACGCGTCAGCGAGGGCCACTCAAAGCTTGAAGCGATTCGATGCCTCAAGCGCTATATCGCACGAGAGGTCTTCTACGCCATCCGGCAACGTTACCGCCAGATCGCGCAGACCCAATTTACCTCTTGACCTTTAGAAGGGCGTCAGGGGATCGCAATATGTTTCCATTCGGTACACCGAGCGACTTGCCCAAGCGGGCATTGAGCCATCGGTCGGCAGCCGCGGCGACAGCTATGACAACGCCCTGGCGGAAACGATCAACGGTCTATACAAAACGGAACTGATTCACCGGCGAGCGCCTTGGAAAACGAAGGAATCCGTCGAGCTCGCCACCCTGGAATGGGTAGCCTGGTACAACCATCATCGGCTGATGGAACCGCTGGGCTATATCCCGCCAGCCGAGGCTGAGGCAAACTACTACAGGCAACTCAGAAATACTGCTGAAGCGCCTGCGTTAACTTAAACCAACCGGCCTCCTCGAAAGCCGGGGCGATTCAACACAGCTTCAGAAAGAAGGGATCGCTGGTTTGATGCAGCGAAGCCGGAGACCCTATATCCCAGTCCTAACGCCGCTTCGTAGTTCTCGGCCCAGCCACCGATAATCAATACGTGTTTCATGCGATTTGCGTCTCGATCACGATTGTCGCGGCCGCTGCCCGAGCATAGTCGTACGCGAGTGACGGGGTCTCGCCGGTCGAAAGAAGATAGCCAACGGTGTTGCGATAGTCGCGAGCGGAGGCGACGATGTCACCCGGCCGTCGAACGAGGTTCAGAGAGGTAAATCCCGGAAAACCGCCCAAAGCTTCAACACCCCGAATAGATCGTATTCTTCCCTTCGACTTCGCCCCGAGAATCTTGCAACCCACATGGATTCCCTTTGATGTCAGTGGTACGGGTGGAGTCAAACCAAGGCTCAGCGCAACCGCGATTTTAAATACATTGTCGCGCAGCGCGAGCGATAGCATCCGCCCAAGCCCGATACCTCCCATTCTGGGGTTCACCTCAACTACTTGAGGCCCGTCGTTTGTGAGAATGAACTCGATGTGCGCAAAGCCATTCCTCAACCCCACTGCCTTGGACACACTCTCAACGTAGGTATGGGCTTTCTCTTTCCATTTCGGGGGGATATCTGCTGGGAACGTAAGGCCGAGTTCATTGAAGTCAGGAAACTCGGTGAGCTCTCGATTCGAGTAACCCAGAATCGTCACCCCTCCATTCCGAATTACACACTCTGCACTAAACAGCGGGCCGCGCAGGAACTCTTCGAGAAGAACCGAATTACGAGTTGCAAGAATTTCGGCCGTGGCATCCGCCAACTCCGAAGCATTGTTGACGACGAAAACATTCGCGCTTCCCGTGCCACTCGGGTCTTTAACGATTAGCGGATAGCCAATTGCCTCAGCCTTTTCTAGCGCCCAAACCGATGAGGTAACCTCAGAGAATAGAATAGACCTGATACCCGCGGCCGCGAGAGCCCGCCGGGTCTGAGACTTGTCACGGCACACTCGCATGGTGGAGACTGGATGCGCTGGCAGGCCAAGGTCCTGTGCGATACAGGCACCAAGCACAGCCGCACGGTCAGACTGAATCATGACGCCAGCCAATCGGTATTGTTTGGCTAGGCTGCGGACTGTGTTCTGCACTTCCTCTGGGGCACCGAAATCGACCGACACGAGTTGAAGAGCCGCAGCACTAGCCCTCTCCCTTCCGATTTCGTCGAGCAGTTGATCCGGCGACGAAGTTAAAACGATAAGTCCCTGCTGATAAAACTCCGCAGCATCAAGCAACAAGTCTGTAGTTGCGCCGAGCGTATCGACAGAAAGCACAAACGACTTTACTCCGTATTCCATCTCAGTCTCCTTCACACGGCAACTCGGAAGCCACCACACCGAGACTTCTTCGCCGCCAATCAAAGCGGACCCAGTGGTCTTCCTCATTCACTTGGGTCGGATGTGTTACTGAATCCGGTCTGTTAGGAATACTTTCAGATAAGAACCCGGGGTAATGCCCCCGTTTTCCACGGTCAGCAGAAGTAGAAACTAAGCGACCATGGCAAGCCGCTGCTTCGGGGTAAAACCGCCCAATGCCATATTCGGGCGCTCGTGATTGTAAATCCACATCCAGTCGGCCGCCGCTTCGCGAACCTGCTCCAGGTCCTCCCACAGGTACTGCGACAGCCATTCGTATCGCGCAGTCCGGTTGAACCGTTCGATATACGCATTCTGCTGCGGCTTGCCCGGCTCGATGTATTCCAGCCGGATGCCTTGCTTCTGCGTCCATGTCACGATGGCCGCACTCAAATATTCCGGGCCGTTGTCGCACCGGATGACCTTCGGCTTGCCTCGCCATTCCATATGCTGCTTCAGCGTGCGAATCACCCGCTCGGATGGCAACGAGAAATCCACCTCGATGCCCAGCGCCTCGCGGTTGAAATCATCAATCACGTTCAGCGTCCGGATACTGCGCCCGTCAACCAGTTGGTCATGCATGAAGTCCATCGACCACACTTCATTGATGGCCTCCGGTACCGATAGCGGCTGCGGCGTTTCGCGCACCAGCCGCTTTTTCGGCTTGATGCGCAGGTTCAGCTCCAGCTCCCGGTAAATCCGGTAAATGCGCTTGTGGTTCCAGCCGAATCCCTTCACATTACGCAGGTAGAAGTAGCACAGCAGAAAACCCCAGTTGCGATGGCAGCCCGTAATACGCAGTAGCCAGTCGGCAATCTCTTCGTTCTCCGTGTTCAACTTCGCCGCGTACCGGTAGCACGACTCGCTGATGCCGAGCACCGCGCACGCCACACGAATTGACACGCGCCGCTGTTGCACAACTTGCTTTGCCATCTCGCGCCGACGAGATGGCTTCAGAACTTTTTTTGCAGGGCCTCCGAGGCAATCTCAGCCTTGAGCTTCTCCTCGATGTACATCTTGCGAAGCCGGGTATTCTCCGCCTCCAGCTCCTTCATGCGCGACATCATCGACGCGTCCATGCCGCCGTACTTCGAGCGCCACTTATAAAACGTTGCCGAACTGATGCCCAGTTCTCGGCACAGCTCCGGCACCGCCAGCCCAGCCTCCGCGCGCTTGAGCGCCTCCAGTATCTGGCTGTCCGTGAATCTCGACTTCTTCATCTGCAGAACTCCCTCTTAACGAGAAAATTCTACTTCTCCTAGCGGTGGATTTCAGGGGGCATTACCCCGGTTTCCCTCTGCCATTGCGATGAATACACGGTATCTACGTATCGATAACCGTCGTCCGGAAGAACTGTTACGACACGCTTGTCCGGAAAGTTGCTTGCTGCCCACGCTCCGACGACGTACGCGGCTCCGCTTGTGGGCCCCTTGAATAGGCCATGATCCACGTAAAGCGAATGCGCATGCTGATGCGCAACCGCGGCACTCACCCAATGCACCTCATCGAACTGGAGATGATCGAGGTTTCCCATCAACATACCTGATCCAAGCCCACCCAGCTTGCGGCTTCCGACTCGCGCTCCGAATAGGATGCTGCCCGGCGTGTCGACCGCGATGGCCCGTACATTGAGTCCCCTTCGGCGCAAAGCCAGGGCAGTTCCCGACATTGAACCACCTGAACCTACGGAGCCCACAAGAATATCGAAGTCGCCCAAAGTTCGAATGAGGTGATCGGCGAAGTGGCCATACGCGCGTGGATTTTCTGGGTTCACATACTGTTCAGGCCAAAATGCGTCCGGATATTCTCGCAATACCTCCCGTAGTTTCGATAAGCGAGCTTCCTGAATATCTAAACCCCGACGCGGCGGCACAAAATGAACGTCTACGCCAAGAATCCGAAGTTGAGACGCCAAGCAAGAATCCAAGCAATCGGTAACGATCATCAGTCGATGCTCGCGAGGTCGCGCGATCAGCGCTAACCCCAACGCGAAGGTCCCAGAGCTACTTTCCGCTATCAAGCCTCCGCGCTCAGGCAACCGACCTGCACGCGTTGCCGCGTCAACGATGATTCGCGCTGGAAGCAGCTTCATTAGCGAAAAATTTGCAGCAGTCAGATTTCTTCTTAGATTGACGAGCGGAGGAAGCACGTGCTGCTGTACGCCGCCGGACACCGTTGACGAAACGTCGAACTCATCCATCACTTCCCCCTTACGGAATTACAAACCGAAGAGCTGAACGTCGTGGACGTTCAGGCGAGAGACTTCGTCCATTGCAAGTTCAATGCAGCTTAGATCGCGCGATGAAGAGGGCGGCCGAAAGAGAAGCCCCGTGACGCATCCACTGTGCGCGACTTGCACTCCGAGAGCGCCAGTGCGCTGGGATATGCAGAGCAATTCGTCAAAAAGTGGCTTGGGCCTGTATTTTTGATTTATGCGAGCGCTGTTAGTCGCGACCGCACCTATCGCCGACAAATCGCCCGAGCGAAACGCTTGGCGCAGCGTTGCAATTCCAGCGGCGAAAGCATCAATGTCTTGACTTGTATACTCGATACCTGTTAGCGCCGATGTAAAACTGACCCACCTGGGGGAGGATGGTGGCTTTTGCCGCCGATGCTGACTCAGGAGCAAGCAGTGGAAATCAAGGTATTGGCAAGGCGTGGATCGCCGGTGCGAGAGATAGCGAGACAGATGGGTGTCTCGCGGAACACGGTCCGGCGATATCTGCGCGACCAGGAGGCTAGCCGGTATAAGGAGCGAGAGCCTCGGCCAACCAAACTGGATGCGTTCAAGGCGTACCTGCTTGAGCGAATCGAGGCGGCGCGGCCGCACTGGATTCCGGCAACGGTGTTACTGCGTGAGCTGCGAGATAAAGGCTACGACGGCGGTATCAGCCAACTCAAGGTGTTCCTCGCGCCATACAGGAACGCGGAGCCGGAACCAGTCGTGCGCTTCGAGACGCCGCCAGGCCGACAGATGCAAGCAGACTTCACCACCATCCGGCGCGGCAGGTCACCGTTGCTGGCGCTGGTCGCCACGTTGGGCTACAGCCGGGCGACGTACGTGCGTTTCACGAGCGGCGAGGATGCCACGACGTTGTGTGAGTGTCTGCGTGAAGCCTTCATCTACTTCGGCGGCACGCCCGAGCATGTGCTGTTCGATAACGCCAAGTCGGTCATCGTCGAACGCGATGCTTACGGCGATGGTCATCATCGCTGGAACGGCGAGATGTTGGCGCTGGCGGAAACGTATGGATTTACGCCGAAGGTATGCAGGCCGTACCGTGCCAAGACCAAGGGCAAGGTCGAGCGCTTCAACCGTTATCTGAAGCAGAGCTTCGTGGTGCCGCTGGCGGCGACGCTCAAGCAATCTGGCCTGAAGCTGGATGTCGAGGCGGCTAACGGCCATATTGGCCGCTGGCTGGCCGAGGTGGCGAATGTCCGGGTGCATGCCACGACGAAAGAGAAACCGTCGGTTCGACTGCCGTTAGAGCAAGCGGCACTGCTGCCATTACCGGTGTCGACCTCGATTGCAGCCCCGGTACCGACGCGGCTTAAGCGAGTGCTGCCGAGCGAAAGCCTGCAGCATCCGCTGTCGGTCTACGACGCCTTGCTGGAGGTGGCAGCATGAATCTCCAGCATGAACGCATTGCAGGGCTGTGCGACGAACTGAAACTGGACCGCATCGGGAGCGACTGGAGCGTGCTGGCCCAGAGCGCTGCCAACGCTGATGCCAGTCACGCCGACTTCCTCGAACAGCTACTGCTGACCGAACGGGATGCCCGAGAGGAACGCAAGCGCCAGACGCTGACCAAGATGGCCTCCCTGCCGGGCATCAAGACGCTGGAGCAATACGACTTTGGCTTCGCCAGCGGCGCACCGCGAGCCCAAATCCAGGAACTGTCCGGGCTGGCGTTTATCGAACGGGCCGAGAACGTCGTGCTGCTTGGGCCGTCTGGCGTGGGCAAAACGCACATCGCCTGCGCTCTAGCGTATCGGGCGACACAGGCAGGAATCAAGACGCGCTTCACCACCGCCGCCGACTTGATGATGCAGTTGGCCACGGCCCGGCAGCAGAACCGGCTGCGGGAGTTTTTTAACCGCGCCGTGGTTGGCCCGAAGCTGCTGGTTATCGATGAAATCGGCTACCTGCCGTTTGGACGCGAGGAAGCCAATCTGTTTTTTAACGTGGTGGCCAAGCGATACGAGCGCGGAGCCATCGTGTTGACGAGCAACCTGCCATTTACGCAGTGGGCCACGGCATTTGCCGACGACCAGACGCTGACTGCGGCGATGCTCGACCGGCTGCTGCATCACGCGCACATCGTGCAGATTGCAGGCGAAAGCTATCGGCTGAAGGACAAACGGAAAGCTGGACAAACTACACGCGCAGGCGCGAAAGCCGCCGCGTGACACGGAGCCTGGGTGGGTCAGATTTACTTCGGCGATACGCCGGAAGGTGGGGATGCGGACAAAATCTTGGACTACTTTGAAGGTAGTCCATGTATTCATACCAAGAACGCGTTCGGGCGGTCGAGCTGTACCTGAAACTCGGGAAGCGCAGCAAAGCGACCATTCGCCAGTTGGGTTACCCGACGAAGAATTCTCTCAAGGCGTGGTGTAACGAATTCGAGAAGATTGGCGATCTGCAGAGGGGGTATGTTCGCGTAAAGCCGAAGTACTCAGAAGAACAGAAGAACGTAGCACTCGAGCATTACGTCAACCACGGGCGCTGCTTCGCCTTCACCCTCAGGACATTGGGCTATCCCTGTCGCCAGATACTAACGGAGTGGGTTCGCGAGCGCTATCCGGAAACCAGGAAATGCGTGGTTGGCAAGGCCGGTCGACCAACTGCTTCATTGGTGTCCAAGCAGGCTGCGGTGTACGAACTGTGCACACGGGAAGGAAGTGCAGAGGCGGTGGCCCGAAAGCTGGACGTCGACAGGGTGACGCTGTACAACTGGAAGAACCAGTTACTCGGCCGAGAGGCTCCTGCATCCATGAAACGCGACAAAGGCTCGCCCGCAGAGACAGATCGGGACGAACTGGAGTTAAAGTCAAATCTGGTGTACGGGGCGTGAGCAAGATTAGGCGGCCAGGGGCTGCTGAGCCGGTGTGCTGTCGGTCACCGGCTCTCCATCCTTGAACGTCATCCCGTCAAGCATCGTCGCGATCTTTTCGGGGGCGCGGATGCGCCGCCACGAGTCTTCGGCCGACTCGATCAGCTTGAATGCCAGGCCGAGGAACGTCGCGCGCGAGACGCAGTTGCGCGTGCGCTTGGTGCGGTGACGCACCGTCGCGAAGGTCGATTCAATCGGATTCGTCGTGCGCAGATGCTGCCAGTGTTCGGCCGGGAAATCGTAAAATGCCAGCAGCTCGTCGCGATCTTGCGTCAGCTTTTCGACCACCTTCGGATACTTTGCCGAGTGGGTATCAACGAAGTGATTGAAGGCAACCAGCGCTTCGGCACGCGTGGCGGCCATCCAAATGTCCTGCATCGCCTTTTTGGCGCGGGCCTGCTGCGATTTCGGCAGCGCGTTGAGCACGTTGCCCATCTTGTGGAACCAGCAGCGCTGATGCTTGGTCTGCGGGAACACTTCTTCCATCGCTGCCCAGAATCCCATCGCACCATCTCCGCAAGCCAGCAGCGGCCCTGACTGCAGACCGCGCTTTTTCAGATCGAGCAGCAGTTCGGCCCACGACGCCTTCGATTCCCGATACCCGTCACTGATCGCCACACGCTCTTTCGTTCCGTCCGGTTTGACACCAATGATCACCAACAGGCACTGGCCGTCGGAATCGTCGCTGCGCACGCCGGTGTGAATGCCGTCAGCCCACCAGTACACCCAGCGCGCCAACGACAACTCACGCTGATTCCACTGAGCATGCTCATCGGCCCATTGCGCCTTCAGACGACTCACCACATTTGGCGACAGGCCGCTGACCTGGCCGCCCAGCATGATGCCCATGGCTTCGCTCATGTCGCCCGTCGAGATGCCTCGCAGGTACAGCCACGGTAGTGCGGCCGACACGCGTGCGGATTTGCGAACGTACGGCGGCACGACCGCCGAATTGAAGCGGATGCCCGAACCCGAGCGATCACGCACCTTCGGTACCCGAACCGGCACCGGACCGATGGCCGTGACGACTTCGCGCTCTGGTAGGTAGCCGTTGCGCACCACGGCACGCCGACCGTCGATCGACCTCACGTTGCTGTACTGTTCAAGCATGCTCGCCAGTTCCGCTTCGACTGCCTGCTCGATGATCTGCCGCGCGCCTTGCTGGATCAGTTCATCGAGCGCGCTCTTCGTTTGTGCTTTTCTGCCGTTCGTTTCTTTCATAATCTTCTTCATGGTGGTCGGGGCCGGCTCGCGCCGGCTTTGCTCGGTGTGCCTTCGACAAGCAACATTCTCAGCTAAACCGCCACCGCCTTCTCATATTTCCCAAAGCACTCCGTACACCAGATTCGACAATAGCTCGTATGCTCGAGTTCTCGGATCACTGCGCATGCGCACCATCGCTATGGTCCACAGGGCATTGTTCGCTGCTCGATCACCCCCACGGTTCAAGCGATGTCGGACTGTCTTGCCAGAGGAGGCTTGCAACGGACTCGTGCCACAAAGTGCAGCGAGCGCCGCATCGCTTTTCAAGCGCTCCGGGTTGTCGCCAGCAACGGCGACAAGCACTGCTGCCGTTTGAGGTCCAACGCCGAATCGCTCTCGAAGCCTTCTGGCATGTCTTTGTGTTAAGTGTTCGAGCATCGCATCGAGCGTTGAGAGTTCCTCCGCGAGCGCGAGGTAGCGCTTTGCTAGCAGGCGCAACGTAGTCGCCAATGCCTGCAACATTGGTGCACCTCCCAACGAACGCAGCTTCGCGCAGTTAGCAACGCATTCCGAAGTCTTCGTCCTCAGAAGCCGTTCGCGGATGTCTTGCGGCGCACTCACCAGCAAGGCTCGCAATTGGTTTATCGCCTGTGTCTTCGCCTTGACGGCACTGGAGCTATTGTCGAATCTGGTGTACGGGGTGCTTTGGGAAATATGAGAAGGCGGTGGCGGTTTAGCTGAGAATGTTGCTTGTCGAAGGCACACCGAGCAAAGCCGGCGCGAGCCGGCCCCGACCACCATGAAGAAGATTATGAAAGAAACGAACGGCAGAAAAGCACAAACGAAGAGCGCGCTCGATGAACTGATCCAGCAAGGCGCGCGGCAGATCATCGAGCAGGCAGTCGAAGCGGAACTGGCGAGCATGCTTGAACAGTACAGCAACGTGAGGTCGATCGACGGTCGGCGTGCCGTGGTGCGCAACGGCTACCTACCAGAGCGCGAAGTCGTCACGGCCATCGGTCCGGTGCCGGTTCGGGTACCGAAGGTGCGTGATCGCTCGGGTTCGGGCATCCGCTTCAATTCGGCGGTCGTGCCGCCGTACGTTCGCAAATCCGCACGCGTGTCGGCCGCACTACCGTGGCTGTACCTGCGAGGCATCTCGACGGGCGACATGAGCGAAGCCATGGGCATCATGCTGGGCGGCCAGGTCAGCGGCCTGTCGCCAAATGTGGTGAGTCGTCTGAAGGCGCAATGGGCCGATGAGCATGCTCAGTGGAATCAGCGTGAGTTGTCGTTGGCGCGCTGGGTGTACTGGTGGGCTGACGGCATTCACACCGGCGTGCGCAGCGACGATTCCGACGGCCAGTGCCTGTTGGTGATCATTGGTGTCAAACCGGACGGAACGAAAGAGCGTGTGGCGATCAGTGACGGGTATCGGGAATCGAAGGCGTCGTGGGCCGAACTGCTGCTCGATCTGAAAAAGCGCGGTCTGCAGTCAGGGCCGCTGCTGGCTTGCGGAGATGGTGCGATGGGATTCTGGGCAGCGATGGAAGAAGTGTTCCCGCAGACCAAGCATCAGCGCTGCTGGTTCCACAAGATGGGCAACGTGCTCAACGCGCTGCCGAAATCGCAGCAGGCCCGCGCCAAAAAGGCGATGCAGGACATTTGGATGGCCGCCACGCGTGCCGAAGCGCTGGTTGCCTTCAATCACTTCGTTGATACCCACTCGGCAAAGTATCCGAAGGTGGTCGAAAAGCTGACGCAAGATCGCGACGAGCTGCTGGCATTTTACGATTTCCCGGCCGAACACTGGCAGCATCTGCGCACGACGAATCCGATTGAATCGACCTTCGCGACGGTGCGTCACCGCACCAAGCGCACGCGTAACTGCGTCTCGCGCGCGACGTTCCTCGGCCTGGCATTCAAGCTGATCGAGTCGGCCGAAGACTCGTGGCGGCGCATCCGCGCCCCCGAAAAGATCGCGACGATGCTTGACGGGATGACGTTCAAGGATGGAGAGCCGGTGACCGACAGCACACCGGCTCAGCAGCCCCTGGCCGCCTAATCTTGCTCACGCCCCGTACACCAGATTTGACTTTAACTCCGACGGCACTGCGACGTGCAACTGATACAGTTCGCATTGCCTCAGCCGCGCCCGACTGCTCTTTGGGAATCGCAGTGGCTCGTCCAGCGAGGACCGCTCTCGCAGCATTTTCCGCATCAGTCGGATCAGATTTTCCTCGTGATCGACGCGCTGCACGATCAGGGCGATTGACCTCCAGTACATCGATATCATGATCTCGCAACACTCGGGCAAGACCTGCGCCATATGTGCCGGTCCCTTCAACTCCGGCGCGCCGAACATGCCCCAATGAGTTCGCCCAAGTCAGAAGCTTGAGATACCCCGTAGTTTCGGCCGCGACTGACAGGGTTCCAACGAGTTTCCCTGTTTCACTAATTAATGCACCGACATGGGTATCGAGATGCGTATCGACGCCCAGAATGACTTCGCCTTCAATCGCTCGATCGTCCATATTTGTTTCCCAAGAAGTGGACGCATCGCCAACCCCATTCGCTGGACAGGACACTCATGGTGCAGAACAAAGCTCCTATTAGGTCACAAACGCTGGGCCCGGCAACGCTCGGGGAACGTCGGAGATCGATCGACAGGTCAACTCAAAGGCAGCTTCGCCAATCCCAGCAAGGGTCAGATCGGACCGACGTTCAAAGCCGATCTTAGACTGAGTGTCCCAGCAATTGCCGCGCCGACTCATGCTCTGCTCAATCCGGTACCGCCACAGTCGTTGGCGGAACTTGCGACTACCGTACTGACCACCCTGATCCGAGTGAAATTGCAGCCCTTGTGGACGACCCCGCTGCTCATAGGCCATATCGAGTGCCTGCACCACCAGGTCGGCGTCAGGACGCGCCGAGAACGCCCAACCGACGACACGGCGCGTGAACAGGTCCAGAACTGCGGCCAAGTAATGCCAACGGCCTTGCGCCCAAACGTACGTGATGTCGCCGCACCAGACTCGGTTCGGCGCTTCCACCACAAACTGCCGATTCAGGCGATTCGGAATGTCCTCGCGCTCGATGGTGGCTCGCTTGTAGGCGTGGCTGCCCGGCTGTTTGCAGATCAGTCCAAGCTCCGCCATCAAGCGACTGACCTTGAAACGTCCGATGGCAATGCCTTGCTCACGCATCATTCCCACGATGCTGCGGCTGCCCGCTGAGCTTCGGCTTTCGACGAATAATTCATGCACACGACTGCGTTGGGACATACGTATCGGGTCGACACGCTGGCACCGCTGACGATAAGCGTACAAGCAAGATCGTGGAAGCTCGAACAGCGCGCAGAGTAAGGCTATGGGCTCGCCCTTGGCCAGTTGCTCAATCAGCGCGTACGTTCGATCCCTTCCGACATTAAGAGCGCGGTGGCTTTTTTTAAAATGGCTTTCTCGCGCTCAAGGCGATCGATACGCGCCTCAAGCTCTTGGATACGCTGCTGCTCTGGCGTGAGGGCCTTGCTCTGAGGGGTAACACCCCGGCGCTCAAGCTGGAGCTGATCAACCCATCGGCGCATAACGGACTCGGCAACGCCGACAGAACGGCACGCATCCACGTGGCTGTAGCTCTGATCAAGGACTAGTGCCGCAGCGTTGCGTTTGAACTCAGGGGAAAACGAACGACGTTGTTTGGTCATCAGACACCTCTTCATGGCGAGCATTCTCGCCTAAATGAGTGTCCGGAGGGATTAAACCACTACAAAAGTGAGCCTCTGAAGTCCCACGCCTAGGCGTCTCCCTCGGTTTCTCTTCCGCTTGAACTGCTGCGCTATCTCAGTTGATTTCACGGATGCGCGACGGGCGTTGTTCGTAAAAGATCCCTCTTGTGGGAGTGAAGGGGGGCGCCAGCCAAGGGTGTCCCCGAGCGACAAGAAACTGAGTTCCGTCCACAGAAGTGGAGGCTCTTCGCATATTGAGCATGATTTGCATGCGAACGAAGAATTTTCTCAGTATGTCCTCGGTGGTGCTGCGCGATGAAATGCTCGCCACTTTCCGAATTCCCCCTCAGTTGTAGCGCCACCAATCCGAAATACCTGGAGTTCGAAATGCTACGCCCATACGAAAGGGTATTCGCTTCAAATCATGCGATAGTCCAGAGTAAAGCGACCGCCATGGGACAAGCGTCTGCACATGCTCATCATGGCGAACTGGTTCAGGGGAAGTTCCGATTTCGTGGGCGTTTAATCGATGCGCTCGTCACGTTGCCAATCATGGGCAAGTGTAGTGCCGCTACGTTTTTTCCATTCGCGGAATCGACGTCCATTACGGTCATCCCTCCGTCGCGGCATAAGGCAAGGCGCGCAGCGACTATTGCGCTGGAATACCTAGGTGCGAGTGGTGGGGGCACGCTGGTAATCGACTCTAGCATTCCGTTAAAGTGGGGAATGGGTTCCTCCACCGCCGATGTGGTCGCTGCGGTAAGAGCCGTAGCGTTTGCCACTGGCAACGTGTTAATGGAATCTGAAATAGCATCATTGGCGGTTCGAGCCGAAGGGGCATCAGACCCCATCATGCTGGCCGACAAGCCGTGCCTTTTTGCGCATCGCGAAGGCTTTGTGCTCGAACTTTTAGAGGGAGCGTCACCGGCTTTCACCGTAATGAGTGTCGTGCCACGCGGACTTGCTTGTGGACTGGACACGCTATCGTTGTCGGGTATCTGTCAACGCCGGTTTAAATCTGACCCACCGGGGATGCGGCTATTTTCTTGGACTGTTTTACGTCGTTAACCCGAGGCTTTCACGGTACTCGATGGGGCTGAGATAGCCAAGGGAGCCCTTGATCCGCTTTTCGTTGTACCAGCGAATGTAGGCGTTCAGTGCCTCTACGAATTGCACGATGGTCGTCGAACGCCAGTCCCCTGGATAGAACATTTCGGTCTTCAGCCTTCCGAAGAATCCCTCACAGGCCGCATTGTCTGGTGAGCAGGCTTTACGCGACATGGATCGGATCAGATTAGCCTTTGCAACTCGCGATAGCCAGCCAGGCCAACGGTAGTGGCCACCCCGATCGGAATGTACGATCGGCTTCTCATCGTCCTCGGTCACGGTCTCGATAGCCGCATCTAACATGGTATTCACGAGCTCGGCGTCGGGGCTTGTGCCAATCGACCAACTGACTACCATGCCATCGAAGCAGTCGATCATCGGCGATAGATATACCTTCCCGGCCGGGATCTGGAACTCGGAGATATCCGTCAGCCACTTTTCGTTGGGGGCGGTAGCGTGGAAATCGCGATTGATGATGTTATCTGGGGCAGGGCTAATTTCCCCGACATAAGAACGATATCGGCGCCGCTTGGGCCTCGCCGCGTAGAGGCCGCCTTGTTTCATGAGGCGACGCACGACTTTCTCCGATAGAAACACGCGTTGTCTGCTGAGCGCTGCCTGCACCCGACGATAGCCGTAGGATCGGTGATTGTCCTCGAAGATTTCCGCAACGGTACGACGAACTTCGGCATATTTGTCGGCAACCCGCATGGGCGACCGATGGTAGAAATAGGAGCTGCGCGCCAAGTCCAGCTGCTCAAGCAGCTCAGCCAAAACGTACTGCTCTCTCAGGGCGTCAACCAGCGTCGTCTTCTCCCGGTTGCTCAGGAGTTGCAGGTCGACGCCCAGGTCTTTTTTTAGGAGTTCATTCGCCTTCTTCAACAGGTCCTGTTCAAGCTGCAGATTGCGAATTTTGCGCTGGAGCGCTTCGACCTGCCGTTCCAGTTCGTCAGAGCTATTGTCGAATCTGGTGTACGGAGTGCTTTGGGAAATATGAGAAGGCGGTGGCGGTTTAGCTGAGAATGTTGCTTGTCGAAGGCACACCGAGCAAAGCCGGCGCGAGCCGGCCCCGACCACCATGAAGAAGATTATGAAAGAAACGAACGGCAGAAAAGCACAAACGAAGAGCGCGCTCGATGAACTGATCCAGCAAGGCGCGCGGCAGATCATCGAGCAGGCAGTCGAAGCGGAACTGGCGAGCATGCTTGAACAGTACAGCAACGTGAGGTCGATCGACGGTCGGCGTGCCGTGGTGCGCAACGGCTACCTACCAGAGCGCGAAGTCGTCACGGCCATCGGTCCGGTGCCGGTTCGGGTACCGAAGGTGCGTGATCGCTCGGGTTCGGGCATCCGCTTCAATTCGGCGGTCGTGCCGCCGTACGTTCGCAAATCCGCACGCGTGTCGGCCGCACTACCGTGGCTGTACCTGCGAGGCATCTCGACGGGCGACATGAGCGAAGCCATGGGCATCATGCTGGGCGGCCAGGTCAGCGGCCTGTCGCCAAATGTGGTGAGTCGTCTGAAGGCGCAATGGGCCGATGAGCATGCTCAGTGGAATCAGCGTGAGTTGTCGTTGGCGCGCTGGGTGTACTGGTGGGCTGACGGCATTCACACCGGCGTGCGCAGCGACGATTCCGACGGCCAGTGCCTGTTGGTGATCATTGGTGTCAAACCGGACGGAACGAAAGAGCGTGTGGCGATCAGTGACGGGTATCGGGAATCGAAGGCGTCGTGGGCCGAACTGCTGCTCGATCTGAAAAAGCGCGGTCTGCAGTCAGGGCCGCTGCTGGCTTGCGGAGATGGTGCGATGGGATTCTGGGCAGCGATGGAAGAAGTGTTCCCGCAGACCAAGCATCAGCGCTGCTGGTTCCACAAGATGGGCAACGTGCTCAACGCGCTGCCGAAATCGCAGCAGGCCCGCGCCAAAAAGGCGATGCAGGACATTTGGATGGCCGCCACGCGTGCCGAAGCGCTGGTTGCCTTCAATCACTTCGTTGATACCCACTCGGCAAAGTATCCGAAGGTGGTCGAAAAGCTGACGCAAGATCGCGACGAGCTGCTGGCATTTTACGATTTCCCGGCCGAACACTGGCAGCATCTGCGCACGACGAATCCGATTGAATCGACCTTCGCGACGGTGCGTCACCGCACCAAGCGCACGCGCAACTGCGTCTCGCGCGCGACGTTCCTCGGCCTGGCATTCAAGCTGATCGAGTCGGCCGAAGACTCG
This sequence comes from Pandoraea oxalativorans, assembly GCF_000972785.3. Taxonomy (NCBI): domain Bacteria; kingdom Pseudomonadati; phylum Pseudomonadota; class Betaproteobacteria; order Burkholderiales; family Burkholderiaceae; genus Pandoraea; species Pandoraea oxalativorans. Next base: position 1,045,346 of record NZ_CP011253.3, on the reverse strand, counting down.
TGGCGGCGCATCCGCGCCCCCGAAAAGATCGCGACGATGCTTGACGGGATGACGTTCAAGGATGGAGAGCCGGTGACCGACAGCACACCGGCTCAGCAGCCCCTGGCCGCCTAATCTTGCTCACGCCCCGTACACCAGATTTGACTTTAACTCCGAGCATACGTCGAGCGCCGAACCAAAGAAGGTATGTCGAACAAGGAAATTCACCGCTGTCTGAAGCGCTATATCGTCAGAGAATTGTACCCACTCATTCTTGCCGATCTAGCCGATTCAGCGAGTGCTTCTTGACATAGGAGCGTCAACTCGCCAATGGAGCGTTTGTTCCGGAGTTTGAAAACGGAATGGGTGCCTAACACAGGATATATGACGGCACCGCAAGCTCACCGGGACATTGGAGTTGACCCTGTAAAACCGGACACACCATCACACTAAGGTTGCTGAATCCATCGAGCGCCGGAACTCGCGAGGCGAGCGGTATTTCAGCGCGCTATGGGGGTGCTTCTCGTTGTAATGCTCAAATGCAATGGCCAGATTGTGAGCAGCGGTTGCAGCATCCGGCTTCGGCATGAAGGCGACGTAGTCGCGCTTCATCGTTTTCACGAAGCTCTCGGCCATGCCGTTACTTTGCGGACTGCACACGGGCGTGGTCAATGGCTTTAGTCCGATGTTCATCGCAAACCGGCGCGTATCGTCAGCCGTATAGCCCGAACCATTGTCGCTCAGCCACTCGATTTCGGACGGCGTATGCACCTCGTTGCCGAACCGATTTTCCACTGCGGCCAGCATCACGTCGCGCACAATGTCGCCGCTGTGGCCTGCTGTCGTCGCCGCCCAGCTCATCGCTTCTCGGTCGCAGCAATCCAGCGCAAACGTCACACGCAGCGGCTCGCCGTTGTCGCAGCGGAACTCGAAGCCGTCCGAGCACCATCGCTGATTGCTGCGCGCGACGGCCACTTTGCCATCATGTCGACGGTGGGCTCGCGGCGCAATCGGTCGGCGCTGCGTCAGCAGCCCATGCGTTCGCATGATGCGATAAATGCGCTTGGCATTGAACGGCGCCAGTCCAACTGCAACGCGCTCGTTGCGCAACGTGCCCCAAACCCGCCGGTAGCCATAGCTGGGCAAATCGCCGACGACACGGCGGATTTCCTCGACTACAGTTTCGTCGTCGGTCGGCCTTGATTGCCGGCCATCGCGCCACGTCGCCGGACGCGACAGTCGTGCCGATACGTTCGAGCGCGACACGCCGAGAACTTCACAGACCAGTTTCACTGGCCGTCCTCCGGCAGCAAGGGCGAGTGCGCTATCCATTTTTTTGCTCGGCTGTATTCAACTGCTTCCCGGAGAATCTCGTTCTCCATTGTTTTTTTGCCGAGCATCCGTTGCAGCTCGCGAATCTGCTTGAGCGCATCAGCCAACTCCGATGCCGGAACCACTTCTTCGCCAGCCTTGACCGCTGACAGGCTACCGTCCTGGTACAGCTTGCGCCAGTGGAATAGCTGGTTCGGGTTCACGCCGTAATGGCGCGCGACCATTGAAACCGATTTTCCCGGTTCGAAACTCTCGCGAACCATCGACAGTTTCTGCTCCGCCGTCCAGCGACGCCGGCGCTCTGGGCCCGTCAACACTTCCATCACTTCCTGCTTGGTGTTAGTCAAAAACACAGTCTTATGCCTACCCGTTATTGTAAGTGGGTCGCTGTGTCCGGTGTTTCATGGGGCCGCTCCAGACATCAGTCATTACCTGATGCAGCGGTACAACTGGATACGACCGCATCAGTTCAATGGCGGGATAGCTCCTGCCGTAGCAGAAGAAAAACTTAACGCAGTGTCCGGGATGGGTTGACCACTACACTTTTGACGTGCCGCCCCCCCAAAAAAGACTTGAGGACATGGGCGAGAAGTTCACGAGCGGGTCACCGCTCGTGGCGTAGCGCCCAGCGCCGCAACGGGGCCCGCCCGACATCTGCAATATGTCGACGTACGCACACAGCCAGAAGCGGGAGGCTTTTGCCGTGCAGCATGCCCAGCCTCGACACCACAGGCTACGGTTACACGCCGACCAATCACCTAAGAATTTCGATAACCACAACCAATCGAAATTAGCAATTTGTAGGAAACATCACATCTCATAGCCAAACAGCCGGAGATGTCGTAGTTTTTCCCTGGCAGTCTTCGACAACATTCGGTCTGATTGTGGACCACTCATCGCGTGGAGGGCTCATCGTCGTGAAGTCAGAAAGCTCAATTATCAGCCTCATACAGAGCTTCCCCGTATCTGCAAGTCTCAAAGATGCAAGCACAGGGAGATACATCGTCAACAATGCTCACAACTCCCGCCAGTTCGGCGTTGAGAACCCCCGCGAAATCGAAGGACTCACGGTAAACGATCTTAGTTTTCGGCAGGCGGGATGGGGTAAGCAGTATGCGAAATCAATAGAGGAGCACGATTTTTTGGTGCTTGAGCAGCGATCGAGTGTTATTCGCAGAAATAAGTTTCTCGACGATTCCGGCGATGCTCAAATCGAGGAAATGACAAAGTTTCCGATCCTCGGAGCCCGAGGGAACATTCTTTGTGTGGCGACCTATCGACATGACATTACCCGGACGCTGCCGCCATTCAACATCTACCACCTTCACAGAAATTTCTACGCTGCTAACGAGGCAATCGACCGAACAATGGCCCTCATTGGAGTCAAGGAATACTTCATCTCACGCCCAACAGAAGCGCAGTTTCGAGTCTTCCTCCTCAAAGCCGAGCGACTTTCGAACAAGGAAATATCAAGAACTCTGGGTGTTTCAGATAGAACCGTCGAGTGTCACTGTGTCGCAGTTCGCAATAAGTTAATAGGCGATCTTTTTTATACAGCACTATCTGCTGCAAAAGGCGGAGAAGGGTATGACTTGAGTTGAACTCGATACTGAGAGTAGCGTTCACGGCCAATCTGGTCGAATGGTACGAGTTCTCGTTGACGTCGTTTATGGGGTAATGCCCCCTGAAATCCACCGCTAGGAGAAGTAGAATTTTCTCGTTAAGAGGGAGTTCTGCAGATGAAGAAGTCGAGATTCACGGACAGCCAGATACTGGAGGCGCTCAAGCGCGCGGAGGCTGGGCTGGCGGTGCCGGAGCTGTGCCGAGAACTGGGCATCAGTTCGGCAACGTTTTATAAGTGGCGCTCGAAGTACGGCGGCATGGACGCGTCGATGATGTCGCGCATGAAGGAGCTGGAGGCGGAGAATACCCGGCTTCGCAAGATGTACATCGAGGAGAAGCTCAAGGCTGAGATTGCCTCGGAGGCCCTGCAAAAAAAGTTCTGAAGCCATCTCGTCGGCGCGAGATGGCAAAGCAAGTTGTGCAACAGCGGCGCGTGTCAATTCGTGTGGCGTGCGCGGTGCTCGGCATCAGCGAGTCGTGCTACCGGTACGCGGCGAAGTTGAACACGGAGAACGAAGAGATTGCCGACTGGCTACTGCGTATTACGGGCTGCCATCGCAACTGGGGTTTTCTGCTGTGCTACTTCTACCTGCGTAATGTGAAGGGATTCGGCTGGAACCACAAGCGCATTTACCGGATTTACCGGGAGCTGGAGCTGAACCTGCGCATCAAGCCGAAAAAGCGGCTGGTGCGCGAAACGCCGCAGCCGCTATCGGTACCGGAGGCCATCAATGAAGTGTGGTCGATGGACTTCATGCATGACCAACTGGTTGACGGGCGCAGTATCCGGACGCTGAACGTGATTGATGATTTCAACCGCGAGGCGCTGGGCATCGAGGTGGATTTCTCGTTGCCATCCGAGCGGGTGATTCGCACGCTGAAGCAGCATATGGAATGGCGAGGCAAGCCGAAGGTCATCCGGTGCGACAACGGCCCGGAATATTTGAGTGCGGCCATCGTGACATGGACGCAGAAGCAAGGCATCCGGCTGGAATACATCGAGCCGGGCAAGCCGCAGCAGAATGCGTATATCGAACGGTTCAACCGGACTGCGCGATACGAATGGCTGTCGCAGTACCTGTGGGAGGACCTGGAGCAGGTTCGCGAAGCGGCGGCCGACTGGATGTGGATTTACAATCACGAGCGCCCGAATATGGCATTGGGCGGTTTTACCCCGAAGCAGCGGCTTGCCATGGTCGCTTAGTTTCTACTTCTGCTGACCGTGGAAAACGGGGGCATTACCATGGCACTGGATATTGGTCGCCTGTTCTTCCCGTCAACGAGCGATAAATCCGCGCTCATGTTGAGCTTCGCTGTGTTCGCTATCAGCTACCTCGCACGCCCCATCGGCAGCATCTTCATCGGGTATTTCAGCGAAACACGTGGAGCGGGATCCGCGCTGAAGCTGAGCATGGTCGGCATGGCCGGACCCGCTTCGGTAATAGCACTTCTTCCAACCTATGAAACAGCCGGATACGTGGCGACGGTAGCGCTTCTCGGATTGAAGTTGGTTCAGGGATTTTGTGCAGGTGGCCAACTGCCCCTTACCGGTTACTTTGTTTCTTTGAATTCATCAGGGAAGAATAGGGGGCTCTACTGTGCCATTTCTGCTGCGAGCGGCTTCTTGGGCATGTTATTGGCCTCTGAGACAATCTTGACCGTCCAACTGATAGCGTCGACGCTATCGAATCAGCATGGGATCATCCCCGCCAAATACGTCCCTGATCCGTGGCGATGGCCGTTTATCATCTGCATACCACTTTCGATACTGGTCTACAAAGCGCGCACATCGGTAGACGGCAGCCGGGAGCTTTGCGAAGACGGTTCCCCTCGGCATCGTCCCGCTATGCCCCTGCTACAAGCATTTTTCCTGGTGGCGTTCATGGAAATTGTGATCTATTCGGTACTCGTTTGGATGCCCGCTTACCTGCACACGTACCTTGGCGTATCACGAACTGATGCTGGCGCAACCCACTCGATAACGCTGCTGATTTTCTCGCTGTCTATGGTCGGGATCGGGTATTTCTCCCGTTTCGTTGCCCCTTCGACTCTTGTCTTCATCGGCACCGCATTGATTTCAGTATCCTGTGTTCCATTGTTCTTCGCCTTGCAAAACGCAGCATTTTTCACGCTCATGGCGGTGCAAGCCGTCTTTGGGGTCTTGGCCAGCTGCGTCGTGGGCGTGATTTTTGTTGTGCTACCCGAACTGTTCAGAAAGAACTGGGGAAGTTTCGGCATGGTGGTCACGTACTCAGTCGCCACCGCAGTTTTTGGGGGAACGGCGCCGATAGTATGTGCATATCTTATCGACGCAAGCCATTTGCTGACAGCGCCAGCGATCTACATTCTGATAACAGGAGTGCTAGCAACGCCCGTTGCCTTTCGCCTCATGCAACAAGACAAAGCACACTTACCACTTCGAGCGGTAAGCTGAAGAGCACCTATCCGAGACGTCCAATGACACCACCAAACAGCTTGCCATCTACGTATCTCATTACGCCCGAGCCGCCAGACGGGAAACCGTTGAATAGCTTTATCGCGGACTTGGACCATTCACTCTTGGCAGGCATCCGATTAGTGGGTAATGCCCCCGTTTTCCACGGTCAGCAGAAGTAGAAACTAAGCGACCATGGCAAGCCGCTGCTTCGGGGTAAAACCGCCCAATGCCATATTCGGGCGCTCGTGATTGTAAATCCACATCCAGTCGGCCGCCGCTTCGCGAACCTGCTCCAGGTCCTCCCACAGGTACTGCGACAGCCATTCGTATCGCGCAGTCCGGTTGAACCGTTCGATATACGCATTCTGCTGCGGCTTGCCCGGCTCGATGTATTCCAGCCGGATGCCTTGCTTCTGCGTCCATGTCACGATGGCCGCACTCAAATATTCCGGGCCGTTGTCGCACCGGATGACCTTCGGCTTGCCTCGCCATTCCATATGCTGCTTCAGCGTGCGAATCACCCGCTCGGATGGCAACGAGAAATCCACCTCGATGCCCAGCGCCTCGCGGTTGAAATCATCAATCACGTTCAGCGTCCGGATACTGCGCCCGTCAACCAGTTGGTCATGCATGAAGTCCATCGACCACACTTCATTGATGGCCTCCGGTACCGATAGCGGCTGCGGCGTTTCGCGCACCAGCCGCTTTTTCGGCTTGATGCGCAGGTTCAGCTCCAGCTCCCGGTAAATTCGGTAAATGCGCTTGTGGTTCCAGCCGAATCCCTTCACATTACGCAGGTAGAAGTAGCACAGCAGAAAACCCCAGTTGCGATGGCAGCCCGTAATACGCAGTAGCCAGTCGGCAATCTCTTCGTTCTCCGTGTTCAACTTCGCCGCGTACCGGTAGCACGACTCGCTGATGCCGAGCACCGCGCACGCCACACGAATTGACACGCGCCGCTGTTGCACAACTTGCTTTGCCATCTCGCGCCGACGAGATGGCTTCAGAACTTTTTTTGCAGGGCCTCCGAGGCAATCTCAGCCTTGAGCTTCTCCTCGATGTACATCTTGCGAAGCCGGGTATTCTCCGCCTCCAGCTCCTTCATGCGCGACATCATCGACGCGTCCATGCCGCCGTACTTCGAGCGCCACTTATAAAACGTTGCCGAACTGATGCCCAGTTCTCGGCACAGCTCCGGCACCGCCAGCCCAGCCTCCGCGCGCTTGAGCGCCTCCAGTATCTGGCTGTCCGTGAATCTCGACTTCTTCATCTGCAGAACTCCCTCTTAACGAGAAAATTCTACTTCTCCTAGCGGTGGATTTCAGGGGGCATTACCAGTGCAGTTGCGAGCCAAGAGCGTGACAGATTCGCAGTACGTTTGGCTGTCCGAACAAGCCCTGGAGTGCTGCCGACGTCATGGCGCACGCCTCCTCCTCAACGCGCCGCCCAGCTTGGCATTGGCCTTAAAAGTCGACGGAGTGCATCTGACCGTAAGCACTCGATGTGTACCGTAGATCGGGTTGTTGACGCGCCGGTAAATGGCGGTTAGCGAATGGGCTCGATCTTGGCGGTGTCAGGCAGTTGCTGCGCCACATTCCATGGCAGCAACTCGTCGATCCGATTGGCCGGATGATCGGCAATGCGCTCGAGCACGTGGGCGAGGTAGGCTTCCGGGTTGATGCCGTTCAAGCGTGCCGTACCGATGAGGCTGTACATCGCCGCAGCACGCTCACCGCCCGAATCAGCGCCAGCAAACAGATAATTGCGGCGGCCAATCGCCACGCCGCGCAGCGCACGCTCGGCAATCAGATTGTCGATCTCCGCTTGCCCGTCCTCGCAGTAATAGGCGAGTGCAGGCCAGCGGTTCAGAGAATACTGAATCGCTTTGGTCGTGTCGGATTTGGCCGAGAGCATGGGCAATACCGACTCGTACCATTGTCGCAGTGCCTCGAGTCGCGGTACCGCCCGAGTTTGGCGCACCTGCCGTCGTTCATCAGGCGGCTTACCCCGGATTTCGGCTTCTATGCGATATAGCTCGCCGATGCGGTGCAGCGCTTCTTCTGTAATGGCGCTGGGGCGTACCGCATGCAGGTCGTAGATCTTGCGTCGCGCGTGCGCCATGCACGCCGCTTCGCGGATGCTGCCGTCCTCAAAGAGCGGCGCGTAACCGGCAAACGCATCGGCTTGCAGCACCCCGCTAAAGCTTGCCAGATGTCGCTGTGGGTGCTCACCACGCCGATCCGACGTGTAGGCAAACCACACCGCGGGCGCCTCATCCGAGCCGCACGGCCGGTCGTCACGCACGTACACCCAGAGCCGTCCGGTCTTTGTGCTGCCTCGCCCGGGCTCTAACACCGGTAATGGTGTGTCATCGCCGTGGACCTTGGTGCCGCCCAGCGCGTAGGCTCGCACGGCGTCTACCAGTGGATCGAGCAACCAGCAAACACGCCCCAGCCAATGCCCCATCTGCCCGGCCTCGAGTTCCACGCCGTCACGGGCATAGATTGCCTGCTGGCGGTACAGCGGTTGGTGGTCGAGGAATTTGCTGGTGATAATGTGTGCGAGCAGATTGGGGCCGGCCACGCCACGCTCAATCGGGCGACTCGGTGCCGGCTGCTGCACAATCGTGTCGCAGCACGCACAAGCGAGCTTGGGGCGGCGGTGGCGAATCACACGGAAGTGCGCTCGCACGTATTCGAGCTGCTCCGAGACGTCTTCGCCCAGCGGCTTGAGGTTACCACCGCAGGCCGGGCAATCGTCTGCCTCGGGTAGGTAGACGCGCACTTCGCGCTCGAGGTGCTCCGGCAGCGCCTGGCGCTCGACTCGGACTTTTGCCTGGGACTTGATCGGCGTGGCCGCCTCGGTGGCACCTTCGTCGGCCTGCAGATCTTCCAGGCGCAGCTCAAGCTGTTCGATCTGACGCGCCAGTTTCTCCGACTTTCGTCCAAACTGCATACGCTTGAGTTTGTCGATGAGCAGCTTCAAATGCGCAATCTCTTGCTCGCGCGATGTGAGGCGCGTCTGCAGCTCGGCGAGCTGTGTTTCGCGTTCGTGCAAAACCTGCTGGCTAGCCAACACCAACGCCTTGAGGGCATCGATGTCGTCAGGCAGATTGGCGCGGGAGAAGCTCATGACGTAAGCCTATCGCCCAGAGCACCCGTTGCCTATCGGATATCTCCTAAAAAATACGTTATCTCGCACTGCGTGGGCGAGCCGCGTCGATGGGCTCGCGCCAATCGAACCCTTCAAGCAAGAGTGAGAGCTGCGCAGTGGTGAGTGCCACGACACCACCATCGGCCCGTGGCCACGCGAATCGCCCCTTCTCCAGCCGCTTGGCCAGCAGGCACAGCCCGCCATCGCTCCAGTACAGGGCCTTGAGCAGATCACCGCGCCGGCCACGAAACAGAAAGATGTGCCCCGAGAACGGGTCCTTTTGCAGCACCAACTCGACCTTGGCTGCCAGGCTATTAAAGCCGCAGCGCATATCCGTGACGCCAGCGGCAATCCACACCCGCGTGTTCGAGGGCAACCCGATCATGTGCGTAGCTCCGAGATCAACTCGCGCAGTAACTCCAAACTCAGCGGACCATCGAAGCGCATTGTGCCGCCACGCATCACCAACTCGATCTTCCCCTCGTGCCGCAATGAACATCGTGAGGTCGGGACTGCTTGGTCTGCCGACGGCGTGGGGATACCAACGAGAGCCTTCGTGATCGTCACGGGAACAAACTCGGTCACCGAAGCCGCAGAACTCTGGCGAGTAACAAGCTCAGGCGTGACATCACCGTAAGCGCCAGCCAGATAATGCCAGCGCCATTTGAATAACAAGTTGGCGTTGATGCCTGCCTTGCGCGCCGTCAAAGCAACCGACGCACCTGGCCTTAACGTTGCCTCAACCGTTGCGCGCTTGAACTCCATTGAGAAATTCGCTCGTCGGTAAGGTACCGCTTCCACAGCCACACTCAAAACCTTGTCCACTTTTGCGCCCACCATTTCATTTGGTGGACGCAAAAGTACCCACAGACTCGCCTCCCATCAAGACGGTACTCCTCGAGCCTTTACATCTGACCAGTAGTCAGCTGATGACCTACAGCAGCCGACCTATGCCGCCAGGATTTCTGGTGTCCGTTGCCTGCCATGACGCCCGTCAAATAATCCATGCGGAGCAAATTGGGGCAGATTTGATTACCCTCTCGCCTGTTCTCCCGACACAGACCCACACCAGTGCGGAACCGCTTGGCTGGGCTAAGTTTCGAGAGCTTGTGGCGCTAACGTCAATACCAGTCTATGCGTTGGGGGGAATGTCTGTACAGACCTTGCCCACATCGATCGACGCAGGCGCCCGCGGCATTGCCGCCATTCGCGGCTTGTGGAAGGGCGTCGTCGAAAGATCGTAGCTAGCGCTCCAGCATAAAAAGCGGGCCTGCCTATGAATGCATCGGGGCGGTCAGCCGTCGCAGCGCAAAAGCGCTTTTTCTGATTTACCGATTCCTGTTCAACAACCTACGTGCTGTACGTTCGTTGCATTTTTGTACTCGCCACCACGAGAACAGAAGGTCCCACAGTCCAAGTGAACCCCCGGCGGACTTCGTTGGTCTTTCGTCGCCAGAGGGCGGGCGCGGGGAAGGGACTAAGGAGATTCCCCGAGGCTCGCAATAGCGCTCTCCCTGCGTCATAAGCCAACGCGCACTTTCGTGCGGCAGCATTCGTGTTTCACGCCGCCCGTTTGCAGACTGGTACGAGGCCGAAGGTAAGCCGGACCATGAACGCCGCTGGACGGCCAAGAAGTAGGCGAAACGGCACGAATTATGGTTGGGGGCACGAAGCTCGTTACGTCAACGAACCCCTATGAATAGTAAACAAACAAAGGGCCTCCCAACTGGGAAGCCCTTTGTTTGTTCTTGGCGGAGAGAGGGGGATTCGAACCCCCGATAGGCTATTAACCTATACACGCTTTCCAGGCGTGCGACTTAAACCGCTCATCCATCTCTCCTGAATGGTCGCGCATTATAGCAGGTCGGCGACAACATCTCACCCTCTTTCGTGAAATGCCGCGTCAAATTCCTTTGAACGCCCGTCGTTACGGGCGTCGGAGATGGTCTACGAGATGGCGGTCGCGCTCGCTCGGGCGGCTGCCCAGCAGGCTGAATGCTATCGCTACCGCGAAACCTACCGGCACCCCGAACGCGCCCGCCGAGATCGGGTCCACGCCCCACCATCGGGCGCCCGCGAAGCCCGTCAGGCGGGTGAAGAACGGGTACGTCGTCATGATGTAGTACACGCACACCAGCAATCCACTGACCATCCCCGCCGTCGCGCCCAGACGTGTCGTCCGCTTCCAGAACACCCCCAACACCAATGCCGGGAACAAACACGACGCCGCCAACGAAAACGCCGCCCCCACCAAAAACAAAATGTTCCCCAGCTTCAACGACGTCACATACGACGCAAACATCGCGACGCACAACAGCAATATCTTCGACGTCGTCACCCGCTTCTGACTCGACGCATTCCGATCCACCATATGGAAGTACACGTCGTGCGACAACGCATTCGCAATCGTCAGCAACAACCCATCCGCCGTCGACAACACCGCCGCCAACGCCCCCGCCGCCACCAACCCCGATATCACATAAGGCAACCCCGCAATCTCCGGTCCCGCCAGCACCAGCATGTCCGGCTGCATCCAGATCTCGCCCCACTGCACGACCCCGTCACGATAGACGTCCGAGATATCCAGTTGCACCGGCGTCGCATGACGCCATTGCGTCACCCATCCCGGCAAATTGTCATAGCGCGCGCCGACCAGATGCAGCAGCACGTCGTACTTGAGCATCACCGCCAACGCCGGCGCACTCACATACAACAAGGCGACGAAGAACAACGTCCAGCCCACCGAACTTCGCGCCCCCTGCACCGTCGCGGTCGTGCCGTAGCGCGTCAGGATGTGCGGCAAGCTCGCCGTCCCGATCATCAGACACACCATCAACAGCAAGAAATTCAGACGCTGCGAGTTGCGCGTCGTGTCGTCGCGCGCCGGAAACGGCTCCGTCATCGCACGTGGCGGCTCGCTACGCTCAATGTACTGGTTGCGCATCTCCAACCACTGGTTCTGCGCCTCGCCCACGTCCCGTGGAAACGCCTCCAGCTTCGCTTCGAGCACCTTCACATCCCGCAGCGGACCGTTGCGACGCTTCGTGTCCAGCAACTGCCGCTCCAACTCCGCCCGCTCGCTGAAGAACGTATCCGGCAACCCGTCCAGCCGACGCTGCATCTGCTCCGCCTGCTCCCGGTAGTAGTCGCGCACTTCACGCTCCGGCACAGAATCGCGCAGCTCCTTTTTCAGCACCTCGACCTTCGCCAGCGCCTCGCCGTAGCTGAACTGAGGAAACCAGCCGTTGCCCGTCTGATGGCCGATCATCGCCGTCGGCACCAGGAACGCAGTGATCATGATGATGTACTGCGCCACCTGCGTCCAAGTCACTGCACGCATGCCGCCCAGGAACGAGCAGACGAGAATGCCCGCCAGTCCGAAGAAGATGCCGATCGTGAACTCGACGCCGATGAAGCGCGACGCGATCAGCCCCACCCCCTGAATCTGCGCGACGAGATACACGAACGAACACAAGATCGTCGAGAAGACGCCCAACGCACGCACGAGGTTGCTGTCGTATCGCGTGCCAAGGAAGTCCGGCACCGTGTAGCGCCCCATCTTGCGCAAGTACGGCGCGAGCAGGAACGCCACCAGACAGTACCCGCCCGTCCATCCCATGACGTACGCAAGGCCGTCATATCCGGAGACGTAAAGCGAGCCCGCCAGACCCATGAACGACGCGGCGCTCATCCAGTCCGCCGCACACGCCATGCCGTTGAACATCGGCGGCACGCGACGTCCGGCGACGTAATACTCGGCAGCGTCGGACGTGCGGGAGATAAGACCGATCACCGCATACACGGCAATCGTCACGAAAAGGAAGGCGTAGCCGATCCACACGCCCGGGCCGTTGACGCGCTCGAGCAAGCCGATCATCAGCACGAACGCGAGGAATCCCGCCGTGTAATACAGGTAGTAGCGCAGCAGCCTGCGCGTGAAACTCATCGGTAGGTTTGCGCCGAGGCGGCGCGGGAGGAAGCACTGCCGAGATGACCCGCACTACGTGGCGTGCCAGGCGCTAACGCGCTCCCCGGCGTGTCGCCCGGAAGACCGAGACTGGTACGACGTGCGTCGCGAAGTGCCTGCAACGCCCTGCGATAGCGTGAATCGTTAAGACGCTGCACGAACGCGTAAATGACGATCAAACCGATGTCGATCAGGATCGCACCCTGCGCCGCCATATAGAACGGTAACGGCCACCCGGCGAATCGCATAGACGCCCATTCGCGCGCCCAGAACTGCGGCACGAACGTCACAACGAAACCGATTGCCATGAGCATGGCAACAAGCCCCAAGGTACGGCGCCAGTGCTGCGCGGCGATCTCGGCCGCTTCGCCATGCCAATCGATGTCGGCAGGCACACCGTCGGGGGCGATGCCACCAGTCATTGGGTCGGTCGACATGGCATAAGGTCCATCAGAAGAAGCAACTGCAGTCGTGGCAGCAATATCGGCAGACGCACTCGATCGATCGGCAAACGCAACGTCCGCGCATAGCGCGCCACGCAAGACGAGGCATGCTTCGGTAGCACCATCGGTGAAGCCGGATGAGATGGCCGACGAGCGCTCAGGCGGAACACCCTGTGCCGTCGCGTCACTCGCCCCGGAGAACGAAACACGCCGTCAGACGCAGTGTCCGACGGCGTGCCGCGCACATTGACCGTACCCGGCGCCACCGGATGACCCGGCGCACCGAACGGCGAACGCCTCGTCATTGAAGGCCGCGAACCGAATCGAACCCGCGCTTACTGCGCTTGCTTCAATTGATCCAGAATGGCCGGGTTTTCGAGCGTCGACGTGTCCTGCGTGATCTCTTCACCCTTCGCAATCACACGCAGCAAACGACGCATGATCTTGCCCGAGCGCGTCTTGGGCAGGTTGTCGCCAAAACGGATGTCCTTCGGCTTGGCGATCGGACCGATCTCCTTGCCCACCCAGTTACGCAGCTCCAACGCCAGTTGCTTCGCTTCGTCACCCGTCGGACGCGAACGCTTTAGCACCACGAACGCGACAATCGCCTCGCCCGTCGTATCGTCCGGACGCCCCACCACCGCCGCCTCGGCCACGATCGGGTTCGCCACCAGCGCCGACTCGATTTCCATCGTGCCCATGCGGTGACCCGAGACGTTCAGCACGTCGTCGATACGGCCCATGATCGTGAAGTAGCCGGTCTTCGCGTCGCGAATCGAACCGTCACCCGCCAGATAGATCTTGCCGCCCAGCTCTTGCGGGAAGTAGCTCGACTTGTAACGCTCCGGGTCGCCCCAGATCGTACGAATCATCGACGGCCACGGACGCTTGATCACCAGCATCCCACCCTGACCGTTCGGCACGTCCTGACCGGTTTCGTCGACGATAGCCACCGCAACGCCCGGCAGCCCCAGCGTGCACGACCCCGGCACCAGCGGCGTTGCACCCGGCAGCGGCGTGATCACATGGCCGCCCGTCTCCGTCTGCCACCACGTGTCGACGATGGGGCAACGGCCGTTGCCGACGTTCTCGTAGTACCACATCCACGCTTCCGGATTGATCGGCTCGCCGACCGACCCGAGAATGCGCAGCGACGACAGGTCGTACTTCTTCGGATGCACTTCCGGCGTCTGCTCCGCCGCCTTGATCAGCGAACGGATCGCCGTCGGCGCGGTGTAGAACACCGTCACCTTGTGGCTGTCGATCATTTCCCAGAAACGACCCGCATTCGGATACGTCGGCACGCCCTCGAACACGACCTGCGTCGCGCCCACTGCCAGCGGGCCGTACGCGATGTACGTGTGACCGGTGATCCAACCGATGTCGGCCGTGCACCAGAAGACGTCGTCCGGCTTGATGTCGAACGTCCACTGCATCGTGAGCGACGCCCACAGCAAATAGCCGCCGGTGCTGTGCTGAACGCCCTTCGGCTTGCCCGTCGAGCCCGACGTGTAGAGGATGAACAGCGGATGCTCGGCGCTCACCCACTCCGGCTCGCACTGGTCCGACTGCGTGGCGACGAGGTCTTGCAGCACTTCGTCACGACCGGCTTGCATCGCCACGTTGCCGCCGGTGCGACGGTAGACAATGACCGACTTCACATGATCGCAACCACCCATCGCGAGCGCTTCGTCGACGATGGCCTTCAGGGGCAGCGCCTTGCCGCCGCGCATCTGCTCGTCGGCGGTGACGATGGCGACCGCGCCTGCGTCGATCACGCGCTCGTTGAGGGATTTGGCCGAGAAGCCGCCGAACACGACCGAGTGGGTAGCACCAATGCGGGCACACGCCTGCATCGCGACCACGCCTTCAATCGACATCGGCATGTAAATGACCACGCGGTCACCCTTTTTCACGCCCTTCGCCTTGAGCGCGTTCGCGAAGCGGTTCACGCGCGCGAGCAGGTCGCGATAGGTGACAGGCGTCACCGTGCCGTCGTCGGCTTCGAAAAGGATGGCGGGTTTGTCGCCCAGGCCCGCTTCGATCTGGCGGTCCAGGCAGTTGTAGGAAGCGTTGATCTGACCGTCTTCGAACCACGTATAGAACGGAGCGTTGGTCTCGTCGAGGACTTTGGTGAACGGCTTGTGCCAGGCCAGATTCTCGCGCGCCTGACGCGCCCAGAACCCCTCGTAATCTTTCTCGGCCTCGGCGCACAGCGCCTCATAGGCTGGCATGCCGGAAACGTTCGCTTTGGCGACCAGCGCCTGCGGCGGCGCGAAAACGCGCTGCTCCTGCAATACCGATTCAATTGCTGCCATGAGTTGTCCCCTCTTATGGATATGCAAATACGATTGCTATCAAGCCAAAACACATCGCTAACGTCACCTAACGTCACATTAAGACGAGCGACTTACTAACGCCTTACACTGGTGCATTCGGCTCCCGTGCCTTACGTGCGGGACTCACGCAGAACGCGTTGTCGCATTGCAGCAAAGTGTGGCGTAATCGCTACAATCCTACGCTTATCACCCTCGTCCCGCCACCCCGGAATCGTCCGGAGCGCCCGTGAATCCGACATCTACGCCTCAAACGCCCACTCAGAACCCTGCGGCCAAGCACGCTGCACCGACCGGCACCGGCCGCCTGTTTGCCCGCTTTCCGAGTTTTGCGCTGGCGCTGGCGATGACGTTCGTCGGCACCAATGTCGGGATCGGCAAGACGATGGTCGCCGTCATGCCCGTGGCCGCCTTTGCGCTCTGGCGCTTCGTGATCGCGATCATTGCGCTTGCGCCGCGCTACCGGCCATCCAACATGCGGCGCGTCACCCGCAGCCAGTGGGGCCACCTTTTCGTGCAGACGTTCTTCGGCACGTTCCTCTTCACGTTACTCATGCTCTACGGCGTGCGCATGACGACGGCCACAGCCGCCGGCGTCATCACCGCGACGCTGCCCGCCTGCGTCGCGCTGCTGTCCTGGGCCGTGCTGCGCGAGCACCCGTCGCGACGCACGCTCGTCAGCATCGCCCTGGCAATTGCCGGGGTGGCGCTGCTCAACGCCTCGCGAGGCGATGCCCACGGTGCGGGCACATCCGATGCCGCCAGCGGCGCATGGCTGGGTAACGCGCTGGTGCTGGGGGCCGTGGTCTGCGAGGCGATTTACGTGATCGTCTCGAAACGTCTCGCGGCCGAACTCTCGGCCATCGATATCTGCGCCTATACGCATCTGATCGGCGGCGTGCTGATGCTGCCGCTGGGCATCGTCGGGCTGATGGCGGTGGATTATTCGGCCCTCACACTCGGCCACTGGGCGCTCATCGTCTGGTACGGACTCGCCGCGAGCGTCTTTTCGTTCTTCCTGTGGATGCGCGGAATTCGTCACGTCAGCGCGCAACTTGCGGGGGTCTTCACGGCAATGGTGCCGGTCGCGGCCACGGCCTATGGCGTGATATTTCTGGGCGAGCGACTGTCCGTCGCCCAAGGCAGTGCGCTGGCGCTGACGGTCGCAGGAATCGTGCTCGCGGCGCTGCCGTCCGCCGGATCGAGAAAGAGGCTATTGCCAGCCCGGGACTGAATCGGACCCGGCGCCCTCGCCAAGACGTTGTAAAATGCCGCCCATGACGGATGGTGCGCCGCGCTATCCGTGCCAGTGCATTTTGCTTGCGATTTGCTTAACCGATAACTACGGCCTGCGTCACGAGGCGCAGGTCTACACCCCGTCAAAACTGCCATGTCGACTCCCGGTCGCCCGTCCGATGCGCCGCCGCGCACGATTCGTCCGATGCGTCCCCTGCCCCGCGTCATCTTCTTCAGCCGCTGGCTGCAACTGCCGCTGTACCTCGGGCTGATCGCCGCGCAAGGCGTCTACGTCTACAAGTTCCTCGTCGAGCTGTTCCATCTCGTGACGCACGCCGCGACCTTCGACGAAACGCAGATCATGCTCGTCGTGCTCGGTCTGATCGACGTGGTCATGATCTCGAACCTGCTCATCATGGTGATCATCGGCGGCTATGAGACCTTCGTCTCGCGCCTCGGTGTGGAAGGCCACCCCGACGAGCCCGAATGGCTCGATCACGTGAATGCCGGTGTCCTCAAGGTGAAGTTGTCGATGGCGCTCATCAGCATCTCATCGATTCATCTGCTCAAGACGTTCATCGACGCCTCTGCGCAAACGCCGCACACCATCATGTGGCAAGTGATCATTCACTGTGCTTTCCTGCTTTCCGCCGTTGTCATGGCCTACGTCAACAAGATGACGAACGACAGCCATGCGCCCGCGTATGCGAGCGCGCAGCATTGAACAGAATTCAGCCGTAGCAAGTCAGTACAAAAAACCAGTCCCCACTAAGTCGAGAGCCGTTTCATGTCTACCGTCATTAAAGAAGACGACGTCATTCAGAGCGTCGCCGGTGCCCTGCAGTACATCAGCTACTACCATCCGGACGATTACATCCAGGCACTGGGTCGCGCCTACGAGGCCGAAGAAAGCCCGGCCGCCAAGGACGCCATCGCGCAGATCCTGACCAACAGCCGCATGTGCGCCGAAGGCCGCCGTCCGCTGTGTCAGGACACCGGCATCGTGACCGTGTTCGTGAAGGTCGGCATGAACGTGCGCTGGGACGCCAAGCGCAGCCTCACCGACATGATCAACGAAGGCGTGCGTCAGGCTTACATGCATCCGGACAATGTGCTGCGCGCCTCGATCGTCGCGCCGCCGGAAGCCGGTCGCAAGAACACGAAGGACAACACGCCCGCCGTCATCCACTACGAAATCGTGGAAGGCGACAAGGTCGACATCACGGTCGCGGCCAAGGGCGGCGGCTCGGAGAACAAGTCGAAGTTCGTGATGCTCAACCCGTCCGACTCGATCGTCGACTGGGTCGTGAAGACGGTCCCGACGATGGGTGCCGGCTGGTGCCCGCCGGGCATGCTCGGCATCGGTATCGGCGGCACGGCCGAGAAGGCCATGGTCCTCGCGAAGGAATCGCTGATGGACCCGATCGATATCCATGACGTGATCAAGCGCGGCCCGCAGAACTGGAACGAAGAGCTGCGTATCGAGCTGTTCGAGAAGGTCAACGCACTGGGCATCGGCGCACAGGGCCTCGGCGGCCTGGCCACCGTGCTCGACGTCAAGATCCTGGACTACCCGACGCACGCCGCGTCCAAACCGGTCGCCATGATCCCGAACTGCGCAGCAACGCGTCACGCGCACTTCACGCTGGACGGCTCGGGCCCGTCGTTCCTCGCCGCGCCGTCGCTCGACGCCTGGCCGAACGTGCACTGGGCGCCGAACACGGAAACGAGCAAGCGCGTCGATCTGGACACGCTTACGCCGGAAGAAATCACGAGCTGGAAGCCGGGTCAGACCCTGCTGCTCTCGGGCAAGATGCTCACGGGCCGTGACGCTGCGCACAAGCGCATCGCTGACATGGTCGCCCGTGGCGAGCCGCTGCCGGTGGACTTCAAGGGCCGTGCGATTTATTACGTCGGCCCGGTCGATCCGGTGCGCGACGAAGTCGTCGGCCCGGCAGGCCCGACCACGTCGACCCGCATGGACAAGTTCTCCGATCTGATGCTCGGCAAGCTCGGTCTGTCGGTGATGATCGGCAAGTCCGAACGCGGCCCGGCCGCGATTGAAGCCATCAAGAAGCAAAAGGCCGCCTATCTGATGGCCGTCGGGGGTGCCGCCTACCTCGTGTCGAAGGCGATTCGCGGCGCACGCGTGCTGGCCTTCGAAGACCTCGGCATGGAAGCCATCTACGAATTCGACGTCAAGGACATGCCGGTGACGGTGGCCGTCGATTCGACCGGTGTCTCCGTGCACCAGACCGGCCCGAAGGAATGGCAAGCCAAGATCGGCAAGATTCCGGTCGCAACCGAGTAAGCCTGACTGAATCCGACGTCACGTCGGTCAGTTGAGAAAGCCCGGATTCGTCCGGGCTTTTTTTCGACTTCCGTCTGATGGTCGACTGCGGTTGCGTTGGTGAAAAATGTCACGGAAGCGAGCGAGAATAACTCGCATTACCATTCACGAAAAGCCTTGTGGGGCTTGGCTTTCCGCGCTTTTCAGGCTACTCTTCAACCGCTCGCAAATTGCTTAAGACAGGGATCCAAAATGAAAGGCGACAAGAAAGTCCTCGAACTCCTCAACGCCCAGCTCACGAACGAGCTGACGGCGATCAACCAGTACTTTCTGCACGCCCGCATGTACAACCATTGGGGCCTGACCAAGCTGGGCAAGCACGAGTACGACGAATCCATCGGCGAAATGAAGCACGCCGACAAGCTGATCGAACGCATCTTCATGCTCGACGGTCTGCCGAACCTGCAAGATCTGCACAAGCTGCTCATCGGTGAGAACACCGAAGAAATTCTGCAGTGCGATCTGAAACTCGAATACCTCTCGCAAAAGACCTGCAAGGAAGGCGTCGCTCACTGCGAAAGCGTGAAGGACTTCGTCTCGCGCGAAATCTTCAACGAGATCCTGCACGACACCGAAGAACACATCGATTGGCTGGAAACGCAGATCGATCTCATCGGCAAGGTCGGCATTCAGAATTACCAGCAGTCGGGCATGGCGTCGTTCGAAGAATAAGCCCGACACCCCGCAAAACCCAGATAATAAACGCGCTCCAAGGCACTGTAGGCCCCCTATCCTCCGATATCGGGTCGCAGGCTTTGCGCTAGAATTTCGGGGCCGACAACTCGTCGGCCCTTTTTCATTTGCCATGCCCTCCAACGCGCCGATTGGCGTCTTCGATTCCGGCCTCGGTGGCCTCTCGGTCGTTCGGGCCGTTCGCGCTCTGCTTCCGCACGAGTCGCTCATCTACGTCGCCGACTCCCGCTACGCGCCGTACGGGGAACGCCCAGACGCCTTCATCCAGCATCGCAGTCTCGCCATCGCCCGATGGCTGCGCGAGCGCGGTGCCAAGGCATTCGTCGTGGCCTGCAATACGGCGACGGCGCATGGCGTAGCGGCGCTGCGAGCCGATGACGCCTGGCCGGTCGTCGGCGTCGAACCCGGGATCAAACCTGCTGCAGCCACGTCGCGCAGCGGCGTGATCGGCGTGCTGGCCACGGCCGCAACGCTGCGCAGTGCGCGCTTTGCGAATTTGCTCGCACGTCATACCGCGCAAGGACAGCGCTTTCTGTGTCAGCCCGGGCATGGGCTGGTCGAACGCATCGAGGCCGGGGATGTCGATTCGCCTGCGGTGATGGCGCTGCTCGACAAGTACATCGCGCCCATGATTGCCGAAGGGGCCGATACGCTCGTGCTCGGCTGTACGCATTACCCCTTCCTGATTCCCGCCATCCAACGACATTTCGGTACTGCGCTCATGTTGATCGATACGGGTGCCGCCATCGCCCGCCAGCTTCAACGCCGTCTTGAAGAGGCCGATCTGGCCGCGCCCGCAATAGCGGGAAACGCGGGAAGCGCGGGTACTAATGGCAGTATCCAGTTGTTCACCACCGCCAACGCCGTGGCACTGCAAACCATGGCGGATCGTCTGATGCCCGAAGCGCCTGCCACCCCCGGTTCGACGGCTGCAACCGACGTGTCGCACATTTGCGCCACATCCGACGCCGTTTCCAGCCACCCCGCCGCACCCCGCGTAGCCACTGTCGAGATCGCCGAAACCGCGCCGCAAGCCGCAGCCGGTCTGGCTTTGCCGTAAGACCTTCTCATCATTCCCGCTTGACATCCTGTCCGTATATCCCTGAGGGGTATGTGGGATAGGTCCATGGTGCTTGCAAAAGGCGCCAACTTAAATAATAATTATTCTCATTAGTGTTACATTTTGACGTTTTCATCATGATCGTCTGCGTCTGTAAATCCGTTTCCGACCGTCAGATCAAGGCTTGCCTCGACGCCGGGGCCACCACCATGGAAGATCTTCAGATCGACCTTGGCGTTGCATTGTGCTGCGGCAAGTGCGGTCCGTATGTCCAGGAAATGGTGACCGGTGCCACGCCGTGCTGTGGTCGCTCGTGCGGTGGCTGCTGCCAGTCCGCGCATGCCGAGACGACGGAAGTCGAAGTCGTGATGGTGCGTCAGGAACTCGCACTGGCCGCTTAAGCGCCGTGCACGGGTCTTCGCACCCGCGTAATCCGCCTGCGTGACCGTCAGCGGCTGAGGTCACGGGGCAACGGAGCCAGCCAGGCGTCTTGAGGCGTCACGCGCCAGCCAGCGACTTGTCACCCTGGAGGTGTCGGATGGAACTCCTGATTGGCTTTGTTTCGACGCTATGTTTATCGTTTTTCCTGTTTCGAAGGTGAGTTGCAGCACGGTTTCCAACTCACTGCGTTCGCCGACCGCGCCCCCTGGCGCGGTTTTCCTTTGATCGTACGTCCGGCCATTCCCGAACCCGAGGCTTCGCATACTGCGCTTCACTCAACGTTCATCGCCGCAATTTAGCGTACCCTAGCCGTTATCATGTCGACCGCCGTGCCCCCCGCCGTGACCTCATCCGGCCTTGCGCTCCAGCAATTCCGCGATCCATTGACGTCGCCGCGTACCCTTGCCATCGCAGCAGCGATCGTTGTCGTCCACATTGCCGCCCTGATCGGTTTGTCGCACCTGCGCAACGATCCGGAAAAGGCGACGATCGAGCCGACGACGTTTACCGCCACGATTGTTCCGCTGACGCCAGCCCCGACCCCGCCGCAACCCGCGCCGCCCAAACTGCAGCCGGAACCGCCCAAGCCGAAGATCGCGCCGCCACCGCCCAAGCCACGCGAGCAGCCCAAGAACGCGATCACGCAAAAGGCCGAACCGGTCGCACCGCCGCAACAAGCGCCGGTCGAGCCGGTGCAAAGCGCAGTGCCCACGCCGCCGGCGCCGCCCGCACCGGCCCCCGCGCCCGCGCCGTCTGGCCCGATCGAAGGTCTCGCCGTGAAGTGCGACGAGCCTCGCGTGGTCTACCCGACGCAATCGCGTCGCGTCGGCGAAGAAGGCACCGTCACGTTGCGGCTCGTGATCGACACCCGTGGGGTGGTCTCGAGCGCCAATGTCGTCAAGTCGAGCGGCTTCCCCCGTCTCGATCAGGCCGCCCGCACCGCTGCACTGGCGATGCGTTGTGCGCCTCCGATGCAAAACGGCCGTGCGGTGGAAGCCGCCGCGACCAAACCGTTCAATTTCAATCTGAACGACTGACGAACGCTAAAGACGCTTAACGAACGACAAACGAACAATTACCGAATTGGATCTCTCGAGGAACGCAAAATGCAAGAGTATGGTTTGAGCCACGTCTGGTCGCAGGGCGATTTCGTCACCCGCGCCATCGCGATCGTGTTGCTGGTGATGTCGGTGCTGTCGTGGACGGTCATCATCATCAAGGGCACGCAAGTCTTCCGCCTGAGCCGCCTCACGCGCACCGCCGAGCCCGACTTCTGGCATTCGGAGAACTTCTCCGCCGGTCTGCAGAAGCTGGGCGAGTCGGGTCAGAACAACCCGTTCCTCGCGCTGGCGCTCGCCGGTCAGGACGCCGCCGAACATCACCGTCAGAGCCAGCCGCATCTGCACGACAAGATGGACGTGAGCGACTGGATCACGCGTGCACTGAAGAATTCGGTGGACGATACGGTGTCGCGCCTGCAAAGCGGTCTGGCGATGCTGGCCTCGATCGGCTCGACCTCGCCGTTCGTCGGGCTGTTCGGCACGGTGTGGGGCATCTACCACGCCCTGCTGGCCATCGGCGCCTCGGGTCAGACGACCATCGACAAGGTCGCCGGTCCCGTGGGCGAAGCCCTGATCATGACGGCGTTCGGTCTGTTCGTCGCCATTCCGGCCGTGCTCGGCTTCAACGCCCTGACGCGCGCCAACAAGGGTATCGTCTCGAAGCTCAACCGCTTTGCACACAGCCTGCACGGTTACTTCCTGACGGGCGCCAGCGTGCATTCGACGCAGTTCACCAGCAACGTCACGCCGGTGCGCAAGTCGACGTCGGCCAGCGCCAGCTAAGCCGCCGCGCAAGACAAGGAGTTCGCTATGGCTATGGGTTCATACAGCAGCGACGACGGTGCCGACGACGCGATGATGAGCGAAATCAACATGACGCCGCTCGTCGACGTCATGCTGGTACTGCTGATCATCTTCATCGTGACGCTGCCGGTGCTCAATCACGCGGTCAAACTCGACCTGCCGCAGGCGAGCAGCCAGCCGGAAGACACGAAGCCTGCCAAGATCGACCTGTCGATCCAGGCAGACGGCAGTATCTTCTGGGACAAGCAGCAGATCGACGACGACACGCTCAAGGCGCGTCTGGCGCAGGCCGCCGAAGTGCAGCCGCAACCGGAACTGCACCTGTTCGCCGACAAGAGCGTGCGTTACGAAAGCGTCGCCAAGGTACTTTCCGAAGCACAGACGGCCGGTGTGACCAAACTCGGTTTCGTGACCGAGCCGGCCAAGTAAGTCGGCACATCCACAAATCGCAGAAGCGAAAAGCGCGGTGCCGGTCTCCGCGCTTTTTTTCGTCTGTACGGTTCGAAATCGACAGGATTTCGTGGACATTCCGCGAATTGTTCCAATCGGGTAACAATCCTTCCTGTGTTACGGGCTACTCCCGGTGCCATACGTCCGCATATAGTTTGGACATGACAACGGATGTCGGCGACACCCGAAGCGGCTGTGAGGCACGCTTGGCTCGCACATCCCCAACAGGAGAACGCCCCATGAGCACCCCCTACACCCGCCCGGTTGCCCGCGTGTTTACCGCAGCGCAAACGCAAGAGGGCGCTGGTTTTCACGTCAACCGCCCGTTCCCGACGCGCATGATGATGGACTTCGATCCGTTCCTGCTGCTCGACGAAATGGGCCCGATGCAAGTGGCCCCCGGCGATGCCAAGGGCGCACCCGATCACCCGCATCGCGGCTTCGAAACCGTCACCTACCTGCTCGCTGGCGAGATGGAGCATCGTGACTCGCAGGGGCACGCAGGCAAGCTCACGCCGGGCGACGTGCAATGGATGACGGCCGGTGCCGGGGTGATTCACTCGGAAGAACCGTCGCACGCGTTCCAGCAACGCGGCGGCGAGATGCACGGCTTCCAGCTGTGGGTGAATCTGCCGAGCACCGACAAGATGATGACGCCGCGCTATCAGGAGCTGCCCGCCGCCGGGATTCCTACGGCGACGAGCGACGACGGCAAGGTCCGCGTGCGCGTGATTGCCGGTGAAGCGCTGGGCACCCGCGCCGCCATCGAAACGCGTACGCCGATTCTGTACCAGCACTTCACGCTGCAACCACAGGCACTGCTCGATCATCCCGTGCCGTCGGATTTCAACGTGTTCGCCTACGTCGTCGACGGCGAAGGGCATTTCGGTGCAGAGTCGACGCCAGCCAAAGCGCATCAGATGGTCGTGTTCGGCACGGACGGCGAAAGTGTGACGGCGCGTAACGATGGTGACAAGCCGCTGTCGTTCCTGCTGATCGGCGGCAAGCCACTGGGCGAGCCGGTGGCGCGCTACGGCCCGTTCGTCATGAACACGGAAGGTGAGATCCGCCAGGCGATTCTGGACTTTCAGGCAGGACGGATGGGGCACATCCCGGCGTCCGTGTCGCGCACCTGACGGGAAACCGCGCCCGCCCGTTCACGAAGTGACATTCATATCGCGAGTGGGTGGGCGGGTGAGGCTTCGTCATACGCCAACGGTCCAGCGAAATTGGGTCACAATGACACTCGGAGTACGCAGCAAGCGCTGAGTGTGTTGTGGCCCGATGCTTTTGATCCCGCCGGTCCCAGGATCGGCCGATCATCGTGACAGGCCGTTTTCATCGAAGTGAATCAGGACCATCCAGACCTCCAGGAGTTGCCATGGCCGCAGAAGCGATTGTCACCGCCCACTTGGGCGCCGCCGGATACACCACCCAACTGTCGGACGGCAAGCACGAATGGCTTGCGGACGAACCCGAATCGCTGGGCGGCGGCAACCTCGGCCCTGCCCCCGCGGCGCTGCTGCTCTCGAGTCTCGGGGCCTGCACATCGATCACGCTGCACATGTATGCACGCCGCAAGGAATGGCCGCTCAAGGACGTGAAAGTGACGCTCGCGATGAATCCGGATGGCAAACCGCCCGCTGGCACCACTCAAATCACGCGCAAGATCGAACTGGCGGGCGATTTGTCGGAGGAACAGCGTCAACGCCTCTTGGAAATTGCCAATGCGTGCCCAATTCACAAGGTGTTGTCCGGCACCATCGCCATCGACAGTTCGTTGGTTGAGTAATATCGGCACGAGGCTGGCGCTGTGTTCGCATTTTCGATACGCCCCAGCCCTCATCCACAGAAGGGGAAATAGTCTTGCAGTACGAACACCTGATCGAGGTCAACGACCTCCTGAACCCGCTGACCTTCGCGCTCTCGCGCGACCAACTGTGGCGCGGCCTCGTGCTGCGTGCCGAACAGCCGGAGGCATTCGTGCTCGGACTCGACAGGTGCACGATGCTCGAACGCACCGAAGACACATTGAGCCGCGAACTGCGCTTCGGCGAGACCGTCGTGCTGGACCGGGTGGTCTTCGAGTCCTCGCAGTCAGTGCGCTACGAGACCGCAGCGACCGATGCGCACGCGGGTGGCACCCTTACGATGCGGATCGAAGAGCCGAATCCGACGCATCTTTTCATACGATTCACGTATAGCACGACGCTGCAGGAAGACGCCGTGACCGCCGACACGCGCTACAGCGAGTTTGTGAAATCGGCCTATCGCGAAGCGGACATCGACACGGTCCGTCGAATTCGCGAGCTTGCCGAGCAAGGCGCATTGGACTGATCGGCCGTCCAGGCCTTGTGGCTGGGGCTGCCGTCGGTTTCGCTGCCGTGTTTGCTGGACGGCGCGTTCCACCGTCCAGCAAACACAGTTTAGATAAAACCTACCGAACAAATATGCACAATAGTCAAATTCAAATATAAATGGGAATGATTCTCATTTAATATTCTTCTCACAGTCAGCCACACGGATGAGCGAGATGACCGTAAGCCACACCCCTGCCCGCGAGACCACGCCCGCCACCGCACCGCGCCGCACCTTGTCGGTGTCGCGTACGCAAGTGGCCAGCCCGGCTGCAGAAAAGTCGGCAACCAGCCAAACGACCGGTCGCGTGCTGACGAGCGATCACCTGCTTCAGGGCACGCAATGCGTGAACATCCTGCACAACGGCCAGACTTACCGACTACGCGCTACGCGTTATGGCAAGCTGATCCTCACGAAGTAAGCGATGGAGTTCAGAGCAGTAGACGTCAAGCAGTCAGGTTTTTTTAACGAATTTTGGCGGTGGCGAGCCCACGACCTTGCCGCCTCCTTCACCGAGTTTTGTGGGGACCACCTCGCCTAAGAGGTGTTTGGCAGTAGCCAGCGAACGCAACGCGATCCCATGTAGTTACGGCAAGCCCCTCTCTACCTGCGTTGCGCGCCAGCCAAGCCGCTTTTTTTGTCCATCCACTCGGGTTTCATTGATGTTCTCCTCGTGACCAACCTGCCAAGCCTCAGGTTTGTCATACGGCCTGACAAGCCTTTAACCCGTTCGCGAGAGCGGGTTTTCTTTTTGCGGCACAGGACTTCACGCACAAAAAAAGCATCGCCGACTTTCATTGGCGATGCTTTTTTGCTTCCTGCGCTGTCACGACATCGGATGCCGCGCCAGCGCACGGCCACGCACGATACTACGCGGACGAATTACGCGCCGGTGACGGCGGCGATCCCCGCGCGGGCGATCTGCGCGTCCTGGTTCGACTTCACACCCGACACGCCCACGGCACCGATCACATTGCCGTCGACAACGATCGGCACGCCGCCTTCGAGCATGGCCGTGTTCGGTGCGCTCAGGAACGCGAAGCGGCCGCCGTTGATCATCTCTTCGAATGCACCGCTTTCACGACGGCCGACCGCCGAGGTCTGCGCTTTGCCCAGCGACATCATGGCCGTACTGGGGGCAGCACCGTCCATGCGATACAGCGACAGGGCATGACCACCGTCGTCGACGATCGTAATGCACACGTTCCAGCCGTTCGAAGTGGCTTCCGCCACAGCGGCCGCGTTGATCTTCTGCACGTCTTCAACGGTCAGGAAAGCTTTCGTCTTCATACGTCTCTCTCGTTTAGGGTTGGCAAGTCAGGGAGCCTGCGCGACGGCAAAGCTCCGAATCATCATCGTCGTTTTCCGCCAGCGACGACCGACATCGGTTGTTCCGACGCATCGACGACGTCATCGGCGGACAGTCCGACGCTCAATGTCCCACGCTCAGCGCCATCCACTCGCGCAGCGACAAGCGCGTGATGCGCAAGCTGTCAAGGGTTGGCCACCAGCCGGACGCAGCGTCGGGGTCCTGCGCATTGCCGTTACAGCACGGTGCGGGTACCACCGTCAGACCGGCACGCACGAACTGGTCGCGTGCGCGGCGCATATGCCAGGCGTCCGTGACCAGATAAACGCGCGTCACGCCGACGTTCGTCAGCATGCGTGCGCTGAAAATGGCGTTTTGCGCCGTGTTCAACGATTGTCCTTCGATCCAGCGTACCGGCACGCCGAACTCGTCCTGCAATATGTTCGCCATCAGTTGCCCTTCGGACACCGAATAGCCGGACGGTGCACCGCCGGACACAAGTACGGGCAATTGTGCGCGTCGGGCCAGGAATGCGCCGTAGCGCACGCGAGCGAACGCGCCCGGCGGCAGATCTGCACCATCGCGCCGGCCATACTCCGTCGCGCCGAGGCTGATACCGCCGCCCAGAACGACGACTGCCTGGGGAAGCGTCGACGCGATGCGTGCAGGTTTAGATGGATCGGGCGACGCTGACGCCTGTGCCCGATGGGCCGCCTCGACGGTGTCGATATTGAGCGCGGGGGCGATGTCGAGCGAGTGCGCCAACCGGTTGCTGAACCACGGCGTCGCCTGCAACCAGAGTGCGAGCGTTGCCACCACGGCCAGCGTCTTGCCCAATCTTGGAAAGCGCCGCCAGCAAATGGCCGCGAGGCCTGCGAGCACCAGCACATTGGCGGGCGGCAGGAAGAGGCTGACGAGGAGGTTTCGGGCGAGCCAATCGAAGGGCATCCGGCCAGTGTACTGGACTGCACAACAGAGTGCACCCTTTCTCTATGACACCTCACATGCCCCTAACGACCGCCATCGGGTTGGCGTAAAAAAAGCCCACGCAAACGCGTGGGCTTCATCCGTCATCGATGGGTTACGCTGTGTCGGCATCGTGCGATGCACGTCAGGCCAGCAGGCTGCGCAGCATCCACGCGTTCTTTTCGTGCAGTTGCATGCGTTGCGTGAGCAGGTCGGCGGTGGGCTCGTCCGAGGCCGCGTCGACGATCGGGAAGATGCCACGTGCGGTGCGCGTCACGGCTTCCTGACCTTCGACCAGTTGACGAATCATCTCTTCGGCCGCAGGCACGCCTTCTGCCTCGGGAATCGACGACAGCTTCGCGAATTCCTTGTACGTGCCCGGTGCCGGGTAGCCGAGCGCACGGATACGCTCGGCGATCTGATCCACCGCCAGCGCGAGTTCGTTGTACTGCCCCTCGAACATCAGATGCAGCGTGTTGAACATTGGCCCCGTCACATTCCAGTGGAAGTTGTGCGTCTTCAGATACAACGTGTAAGTGTCTGCCAACAGATGGCTCAATCCCTCGACGATGCGCTTGCGATCTTTGTCGCTGATACCGATGTTCACGCTTGCCACTAGACCTGCATTGTTTTTCTTTGCCATGATTTGACTCCGTTTGCTGTGCCGTCTTCCGAAAACGCCGGAAGATGCACTGAATAAGAGATTCGACGGCGACCGGCATCGGTCTCCGTATTTTCCTCAGGACGTTCCCCACGTCATTCCGGTTACACTGCGCCCTATCCGAATACGTCAGCCGCGCCTGCTGCCAACCTCCCGTCGATGCCCATACGTCTTACCGGAACGTCGCACGCCAACGCCGTCGCTCAGGACGCCGCGCCTCCCGCCCAGCCGCTTCTGCCCCGCCAGCTTCTGGTGACGCCCGACGTCGCGTCGCGCGCGCAGATCGCCGCCTTCGCCTCGCAACTGGCGCAGGCGCTCGCGCGTGGCACTCGCCTCGTGCAGCTACGCAACCGTTCGCTCGATGCCGAGGGCTACCGCGCGCTGGCGGAAAGCGCGTTGGCGCTCACTCACGCGGCCGGGGCGCAACTCATTCTGAATCCGCCACACGATGTGGCCGACCGTTGGCTCGACGCCGCCCAGGGCATGCACGCCGGGACGATGCCGCAAGCGGACGGTTGGCATCTGACGAGCGAACGCCTCATGGCCTGCGAGTCGCGTCCGACAGGCTGGAAACTGATGAGCGCCGCCTGTCACGACGCCGCGCAACTGGCGCAGGCTTCGCATCGGGGGATGGACTTCGTGACGCTGTCACCGGTGCTCGCCACGGCCACGCACCCGGAAGCAACGCCCCTTGGCTGGCCCGCCTTCACGGCACTCGCCGCGCAAACCACGCTGCCCGTCTTCGCGCTCGGCGGCATGCGTGCCGAGACGCTCAATACTGCCCGCAACGCCGGCGCTTACGGTATCGCGGCCATCCGCGCCTTCTGGCCCGCGGCCTGAAAATACCCGTGCGCAGACGGCCCGACCGTCCCCGCAACCTTACTGCGCCAAGTGAAGCTCCGGCAGACACGCTGCCGGAACCGTCAACAGCGATGCCTTACTTCGCCAACGCCTTGCGTGCGGCGATCACCCCTTGCGCATACGCGGGATCGATCTTGTCGAAGAGCGCGATCTGACGCTGCGCGACATCGTCCGGCACCCCTTGCATCGATACGGCAATGTTGCCAAACAGACGGCTCTTTTGCGCATCGTCGAACAAGCGGAACAGCGCGCGCGGCTGAGAGTAGTAATCGTCGTCGTCACGATGATCGAAACGATCGGCCACGGCACCCACGGCTTGCTGCGGATCTCGATACTCGGGCTGCTCGGCAAACGCACCGTAGCGATTCGGCTCATAGTTCGGCGTGCCGCCGAGATTACCGTCCACACGCATCGCACCATCCCGATGGAAACTGTGATGGAACGGGCACTTCGGTGCGTTCACGGGAATTGCACTGTGGTTCACCCCGAGGCGATAACGCTGTGTGTCGCCGTACGAGAACAGACGTCCCTGCAACAAGCGGTCGGGCGAGAAGCCGATGCCCGGCACCACATTGCCCGGATTGAACGCGGCCTGTTCGACGTCCGCAAAGTAGTTCTCCGGATTGCGGTTCAACTCCAGCACGCCGACGTCGATCAGCGGGTAATCCGCATGCGGCCACACCTTCGTGATGTCGAACGGGTTATAGCGATACGTCGCGGCGTCCGCCTCCGGCATCACCTGCACCTGCATGCGCCAGCGCGGGAAGTTGCCTGCTTCGATGGCGTCGAACAGATCGCGCTGATGG
The DNA here is from genome assembly GCF_000972785.3 of Pandoraea oxalativorans. Lineage (NCBI taxonomy): Bacteria > Pseudomonadati > Pseudomonadota > Betaproteobacteria > Burkholderiales > Burkholderiaceae > Pandoraea > Pandoraea oxalativorans. The sequence goes on along the minus strand of NZ_CP011253.3, from coordinate 1,015,020 downwards.
CTTTCGCGATCGTCGGCCACGATCTGCGCCGCTTCGGCGTTCGTCAGATTCTCCACCCCCTGCATCGACTTGAAGTGGAACTTCACCCAGAACCGTTCGTTCGCCGCGTTGATGAAGCTGAACGTGTGCGAGCCGAAGCCGTGCTGCTGACGATAGTTCTTCGGAATACCGCGATCGCTCATGAGGATGGTGACCTGATGCAGCGACTCGGGCGAGCGCGACCAGAAATCCCAGGCGGCCGTGGGGCTACGCATGTTGGTCTTGGGATCGCGTTTTTGCGTGTGGATGAAGTCGGGGAACTTGAGCGCGTCGCGAATGAAGAACACGGGCGTGTTGTTGCCCACGAGATCCCAGTTGCCTTCGTCGGTGTAGAACTTGAGCGAGAAGCCGCGCACGTCGCGCTCGGCATCGGCCGCACCGCGCTCGCCTGCCACCGTCGAAAAACGCAGGAACACCGGCGTTTCCTTGCCGACCGATTCGAACATGCGGGCACGGGTGTACTTCGTGATGTCGTGCGTGATGGTCAGCTTGCCGAACGCGCCCGAGCCTTTCGCGTGCACGCGACGCTCCGGAATCACTTCACGGTCGAAGTGAGCGAGCTTTTCGATCAGCCAGACGTCTTGCAACAAGGCCGGGTCGCGCGGGCCTGCCGTTTGCGTGTTCTGGTTGTCGGCGACCGGCGCGCCGGCGGCGGTCGTGAGTTTCATCTTGTCGGACATGTGACGCTCTCCTGTTTCCTGGTTCCTGATCTGTCGATGACTTGCGACTTGCGTAACTTGAGCGACTTAGGCACCCATCAGGGCGAAGTCGGCAAGGACGTGTTCCAGCGTGGTTTCGATGTCGTGCAAATAGGCCTTGAGTTGGGTCATTGCGGGCACCTCGAATGCGTCTTTCTGCGGGTAGGGATTCGCGCCTGACAGCGCGGGCTGCTCTGTGTGGCCCGGTTTCAAGCGCGTGGCTCCAGATTAATTATTTATATTAAAACGGTCGAATTAATCGTTTTTATATATGTCATAGGCAAAAGCAATACGCCGCGGCACAAGGCAGCGGCGTAAGGCTCACGACGGGAGATGAGGAGCGTCGAGGACCGTTCGGAAGTGCCCGGTCCTAGTGCGCTCAGCCGGAGGTCAGTTGGACGTTGCGGGCAAATCGAGCGGGACGATGCCCGGCAGATCGCATTTGGCGATCGCCTGCGCCACCGCTTCGATGGCTGGCAGACGCGTGAAGCTCTTGCGCCACGCGAGCACGACGCGACGATCCGGCACCGGTGCCGAGAACGGCACATAGCTCAGCAGGCTGTCCGGCGCCTGCTTCTCGGGCACGGACGTCTTCGGCAGTACCGTGATGCCCACGCCGCTCGCCACCATATGGCGAATCGTTTCGAGCGACGAGCCCTCGAACGTCTTCTGAATGCCGTCGGCGTTCTGCGAGAAGCGCATCAGTTCCGGGCACACGCCGAGCACGTGATCGCGGAAGCAATGGCCGCTGCCGAGCAGCAGCATCGTCTCTTGCTTGAGGTCGCCCGCATCGATATGCTCGCGGCCCGCCCACGCGTGTGAGCGCGGCAGCGCCACGACGAACGGCTCGTCATAGAGCGGACGCACCATCAGGCCGCTCTCCGGGAACGGCAGCGCCATGATGGCCGCATCGATTTCGCCTTGCTTGAGCAACTCGATGAGCTTGAGTGTGTAGTTCTCTTGCAGCATCAGCGGCATCTGCGGCGTAGTCTCGATCATTTGCTTGACGAGCGCCGGCAGCAGATACGGTCCGATCGTGTAGATCACCCCCAGACGCAGCGGCCCGGCGAGCGGGTCGCGCCCCTGCTTGGCGATTTCCTTGATGGCGATGGTCTGCTCGAGCACGCGCTGGGCCTGCGCCACGATCTGCTCGCCGAGCGGCGTCACGCTGACTTCCGCCGCGCCGCGCTCGAAAATCTGAACGTTCAGCTCGTCTTCGAGCTTCTTGATGGCCACCGAGAGCGTCGGCTGGCTGACGAAACAGGCTTCCGCCGCGCGACCGAAATGGCGTTCACGTGCCACCGCCACGATGTACTTGAGTTCCGTGAGGGTCATGTCGTCCTAACCTGTGTAAATTAATCGAACCGATGAAATCGATAGATTTTGTTTTTTATAGCACAATCGGGCGGCAATTGCCCGTTTTCGACCGCTGGCGGACGACGCGCTTCGCGTCACCCGCCCACGCGGCGGCTACCACGCCCCGCACTGTCAGGCTTTCAGATAGTCTTCACGCGCGCCGAGCCATCGCTCCAGATGCGCGGCCACCGCGCCCGGATGCGACTTGAGCAGCGCATCGGCAGCTTCCTGTGCGCCCGGAATCATCCAGGCGTCCTCATTAAGATCGACGAAGCGCAGCATGGCCGCACCCGACTGGCGGGCGCCGAGAAACTCGCCCGGCCCACGGATTTCAAGGTCGCGCCGGGCGATGACGAAGCCGTCGGTGGTTTCGCGCATCGTCTGCAAACGGGCTTTCGCGCCCATCGACAGCGGCGAGGCGTACATGAGCAAACAGACCGATTCGGCGGAGCCGCGACCGACGCGTCCACGCAGCTGGTGCAATTGTGCGAGACCGAAGCGCTCGGCGTGTTCGATCACCATCAGTGACGCATTGGGCACATCCACGCCCACTTCGATCACGGTCGTCGCTACCAGCAAATGCGTGTCGCCGCGCGTGAAGTCCTCCATCACGGCGGCCTTCTCGGCGGGCGACAGACGCCCATGCACCAATCCCACGCGCAACTCCGGCAACGCCGCGACCAGTTGCGCGTGCGTATCGACAGCGGTCTGCAATTGCAGCGCCTCGCTCTCCTCGATCAGCGGACAGACCCAGTACACCTGACGTCCGGCCAGCGCCGCCGCGCGCACCCGGTCGATCACTTCCGGGCGGCGCGTGTCGCTGATGAGCTTCGTTACGACGGGGCTGCGACCGGGCGGCAGTTCGTCGATGACCGAGACGTCGAGGTCGGCGTAGTACGTCATGGCGAGTGTGCGCGGAATCGGTGTGGCGCTCATCATCAACTGATGCGGCATGGCGTTCGGCCCCATGCCCGCCGTCTGCATCTTGCTGCGCAGCGCAAGCCGTTGCGCGACGCCGAAGCGGTGCTGTTCGTCGACGACCGCCATGCCCAGACGCGCGAACGTGACCGTGTCCTGAATGATGGCGTGCGTGCCGATGACGAGTTGCGCTTCGCCGCTGGCCACGCGTGCCAGCGCTTCGCGCTTTTCCTTCGCCTTCATGCTGCCCGCGAGCCACGCGACTTCCACGCCCAGCGGCGTGAGCCACGCCGAGAGCTTGCGCAAGTGCTGCTCTGCGAGAATTTCGGTCGGCGCCATGATGGCAGCCTGAAAACCGGCGTCGATGGCCTGTGCGGCGGCGAGTGCTGCGATGATCGTCTTGCCGCTGCCAACGTCGCCTTGCAGCAGACGCTGCATCGGATGCGCTTCGGCCAGATCGGCGCGGATCTCGGCCCAGACACGCTGCTGTGCGCCCGTCAGTTTGAACGGCAACGCGGCTTCGAAACGTTCGAGCAAGCCGCCTTTGATGGGCTCACCCAGCGACGGGGCACGCAAACGGCGACGTGCCGCCTGCGCCCGCTTTAGCGAGAGCTGCTGTGCGAGCAACTCCTCGCACTTGATGCGTAACCAAGCGGGATGCGAACGCTCCATGAGCGCCGTCTCCGACACGTTCGGCGGCGGCGCGTGCAGCAAGTGCACAGCGTCGGCCAATGCAGGCAGCGGATGATCGGGGCCGATGGCGTCTTGCAGCAAGCCGGGCGGCAGCAGTTCGGGCAGCGGCGTGCGATCCATCGCGTTGTGGATCGCTTTGCGCAGATAGGCCTGCGACAGCCCGGCGGCGCTCGGATAGACCGGCGTCAGCGATTCGGGCAGCGGCGCGGCGGCGTCCTGCACCACGCGGTAGGCGGGGTGGACCATCTCCAGACCGAAGAACCCGCCGCGCACTTCGCCACGCACGCGCACCCGTGTGCCGATGGCGAGCTGTTTTTGCTGACTGCCGTAAAAATTCAGAAATCGCAGCACCAACTCGTGCCCTTCGTCCGCGATGCGGACCACCCATTGACGTCGGGGGCGATAGGCGACGTCGCTCGCCGTGACCACGCCTTCGACCTGCGCCAGTTCGCTCGGCAGCACTTCGCCGATCTTGCGCAGCGTGGTTTCGTCCTCGTAACGCATCGGCAGATGCAGGATCAGATCGATGTCGCGCTTGAGGCCCAGCTTGGCAAGCTTGTCGGCGCTGCCGGCCGCTTTCTTTGCGGCGGGCTTGGCGTCCTTCGAAGATTTTGCGGATTTGGCGGGCTTGCTGGGCTGGGTGGACTTCGCCGCCTTGGGATCGGTGGCGTCTGCGCTTGCGTCGCTGGTCGTACCTTTGACGGAGGCCTTGGTGCCGCGCTTCGCCGCTTTCGTTGCTTTCGCCGCAGGACGGGCGGCGGCGTCGGCTCGCGCGCTGGCTGCGTCGGCAAGATCGACGAGGTCGGCGGTCGCGTCGTCAGGCGCGGTGGCGGGCATTCTGCGTTCGGTCATGCAGTCGCTGAGTCGGAGGCGTCGGAAGCGTTCGACCGAGAACCGTGCGCCATACCGGCAGGCTTTCGGACGAACCAAGTAAAATGTCGGTTTTTAGGGTCTGCTCACCCTAAGCATTGTAAACGCTGATGTATACCCTTTCCGATTTCGATTTCGACCTGCCGCCCGAACTCATCGCGCAGACCGCACTCACCGAGCGTAGCGCCAGCCGCCTGCTGGAGGTCGACGGTAGCGTCACGCCGCCGCACCTCTACGACCGCAGCTTCGTCGATCTGCCCGGCCTGCTTGCCCCTGGCGACCTGCTCGTGTTCAACGACACGCGCGTCATCAAGGCGCGCCTGTTCGGTCAGAAGGCCAGCGGCGGCAAGATCGAGGTGCTCGTCGAGCGCGTGATCGACAACCGCACCGTGCTGGCACAGATCCGCGCCAGCAAGAGCCCCGCGCCCGGCACCACGCTGCGTCTGGCAGATGCCTTCGACGTCATGGTTGGCGAACGCGTCGAGCCGTTCTACACGCTGCACTTCCCCGAAGACTGCTACACGCTGCTGGAAACCTACGGCCGTCTGCCGCTGCCGCCGTACATCGAACACGATGCCGACGCCGCCGACGAGACCCGTTACCAGACCGTCTACGCCCGCAACCCTGGCGCCGTGGCCGCGCCGACGGCCGGTCTGCACTTCGACGACGCCCTCTTCGCCCGTCTCGACGCCCTCGGTGTCCAACGCGCCACGCTGACCCTGCACGTGGGTGCGGGCACTTTCCAGCCGGTGCGCGTGGACAACATCGGCGAACACAAGATGCACTCTGAGTGGTACGAGATCACGCCCGCGCTGGTCGATGCCATCGCGGCCACCCGGGCGCGCGGCGGCCGGGTGATCGCCGTCGGCACGACGTCGATGCGCGCGCTGGAATCGGGCGCGCAGGCCACACTCGCCGCCGGTGGCGCACCGGGCACGCTGCGCGCCGGCAGTGCCGAGACGGACATCTTCATCACGCCAGGTTACCGGTTCCAACTGGTCGACCGGCTCGTGACCAACTTCCACTTGCCCAAGTCCACGCTGCTCATGCTCGTGTCGGCGTTCTCGGGCATGGAGACGATCCGTGCGGCTTATCGTCACGCCATCGAGCAGCGTTATCGCTTCTTCAGCTATGGCGACGCGATGATCCTGTCGCGCGTGGAGATCAGGGACACCCCGAAGGCTGCCGCCTGATTCCCGGACGGCCCCGGCGTCCAGCGCCGTCCGACCAAGTACAATACCGCCTTGGCCGCGCATGGGGCGCTGGCCGCTTTTTTGACGTCCCGCGCGGGCGCCGGCTTGTTTTGCCGGTGGTGCCGGGGCGCACGACACATGCTCAAGTTCGAACTCATTACCACCGACGGGCAAGCCCGCCGGGGGCGCGTCACGCTCAACCACGGTGTGGTCGAGACGCCCATCTTCATGCCGGTCGGCACCTACGGTTCGGTCAAGGCGATGTCGCCGGCCGAACTCGTTGAAAACAACGCCCAGATCATCCTAGGCAACACCTTCCACCTCTGGCTGCGCCCGGGACTGGAGACGATTGCCGCGCACGGCGGTCTGCACCGCTTCATGGGCTGGGATCGTCCGATTCTCACGGATTCGGGAGGCTTTCAGGTGTTCAGCCTCGGCGAATTGCGCAAGATCAGCGAAGAAGGCGTGAAATTCGCGTCGCCTGTGAACGGCGACCGCCTCTTTCTCTCGCCCGAAATCTCGATGCAGATCCAGCGCGTGCTCAATTCGGACATCGTCATGCAGTTCGACGAGTGCACGCCGTACGAGATCGACGCTCGCCCCGCCACGGAGGTAGAAGCGGGTCAGTCGATGCGCATGTCGCTGCGCTGGGCCAAGCGCTCCATCGACGAATTCAACCGCCTTGAGAACCCGAATGCGCTGTTCGGCATCGTTCAGGGCGGCATGTACGAGCATTTGCGCGACGAATCGCTCGCCGGGCTGTCGGAACTGGACTTCCACGGCTACGCCATCGGCGGGCTGTCGGTCGGCGAGCCGAAGGAAGACATGATGCGCGTGCTGGAGCACGTGGCGCCGCGTCTGCCCGCGAACAAACCCCATTACCTGATGGGCGTGGGGACGCCGGAAGATCTGGTGGCCGGTGTGGCCGCCGGCGTCGACATGTTCGACTGTGTGATGCCCACGCGCAACGCGCGTAATGGCTGGCTGTTCACCCGTTTCGGCGATCTCAAGATCCGCAATGCATCGCACAAGACCGATACACGCCCGCTGGACGAAACTTGCGGCTGTTACACCTGTCGAAACTTCTCGCGCGCCTATCTGCACCACTTGCAGCGAGCCGGGGAGATTCTGGGCGCGCGGCTCAACACCATCCATAACCTGCATTACTATCTCACGCTGATGCAGGAAATCCGGGATGCCATCGAAGCGCACCGATTCGACGCGTTCGTCGCCCAGTTCAGAGCCGATCGCGCCCGCGGCGTGCAGTAACGTGGCCGGTGCGCCGAGGCATTTGGCTCGGTCGCCGAATCCCCCGGGAACGGGGTCGGGCAGTGGTAAAATGCCGGGCTTGGATGCTGCATCCTCGCACCGAAACACACGCCGCGCGTGTCCTGAGACCGGTCACACGCGGCTTTTACACGTCTTACATAAGGAGAACCGAACGTGCTGATTTCCGAAGCCTTCGCTCAGACGGCAGGCGCCGCCAGCCCGACCAGCAACCTGATGAGCTTCTTGCCGCTCGTGCTGATGTTCGTGGTGCTGTACTTCATCATGATCCGTCCGCAGATGAAGCGTCAGAAAGAGACCCGCAACATGCTGGCCGCACTCGCCAAGGGCGACGAAGTCGTGACCTCGGGCGGCCTGGCCGGTCGTATCTCGAAGGTCGGCGAAACCTTCGTGACCGTTGAAATCGCCGACAACGTCGAGATCAACGTGCAGAAGGGTGCTATCACCACGTTGCTGCCGAAGGGCACCATCAAGGCGCTCTGATCGTTTGCACCACCGCACGCGGCCGCCCTTACCGGCGGCCGCAGTGCATGGCGAGGCCGGTCTACATCGCCCGCGTCGCCATGCAAGACGGTCTGAAGCACGGTTTGCCACGAGGCATCACCCTAGCCCGCTGCTATGAATCGCTACCCTCTCTGGAAGTACATCGTCATTCTGGTGGCCCTTGCCATCGGGGTGCTCTACACGCTGCCGAACCTGTTCGGTGAAACACCGGCGGTACAGATTTCCAGCGTCAAGGCGACCGTCAAGGTCGATCCCTCGACGCTCTCGCGCGCCGAAGACGCGCTCAAGGCACAGAACATCGCCTATACCGGCGCGGTGTTCGACAGCACAGGCAATAACCCGAGCGTGCGTATCCGCTTTGCCGATACCGACACGCAACTGCGCGCCAAGGATCTGCTCCAGACATCGCTGAACACCGACGCGACCGATCCGACCTTCGTCGTCGCGCTCAACCTGCTGTCGGCCTCGCCGGAATGGCTCTCCAAAATCCACGCGTTGCCAATGTATCTTGGGCTCGACCTGCGTGGCGGTGTGCACTTCCTGCTGCAAGTCGACATGGCCGGGGCGATCACCAAGCGTCTGGATGCGTCTGCCGCCGACGCCCGTACCCTGCTGCGTGACAAGAACATCCGCCACAACGGTGTGACGCGCACGGACAACGGCATCGAGGCCGCCTTCAGTGCTCAGGCAGACGCCGAGCGCGCCCGCAACGCATTGAACGATGGCCTGCCCGATCTCGCCTATACCACGCAGCCTGCTGCGAACGGCGCGTTCAAGGTCGTGGGCGCGTTCACGGAAGCCGCCCGCCGCGCGGTGCAGGACAACGCCGTCAAGCAGAACATCGTCACGCTGCATAACCGGGTGAACGAACTCGGCGTGGCCGAACCGGTGATTCAACAGGAAGGCCCCGATCGTATCGTCGTGCAGTTGCCTGGCGTGCAGGACACCGCCAAGGCCAAGGACATCATCGGCCGTACGGCAACGCTCGAAGCGCGCCTCGCCGATCCGGACGCGCCTCGCGTGGTCTCGGCCGACACGCCGGTCCCGCCGCAGGACGAACTGTTCCTGCACGGCAACGGTGCACCCGTCCTGCTCAAGCGTCAGGTGATCTTCAGTGGCGACCGTATCACCAGCGCCTCGGCAGGCTTCGACGATCACCAGCAACCGTCGGTGAACATCAAGCTCGACGCGGCCGGGGGCCGTGTGCTGCGCGACGTCTCGCGCGACAACATCGGCAAGCCGATGGCGATCGTGCTGTTCGAGAAAGGCAAGGGCGAAGTGCTGACGGTGGCGACCATCCGCGGCGAACTGGGTCAGAGCTTCCAGATCACCGGCATGGGCTCGGCACAGGGCGCCAACGATCTGGCGCTGCTGCTGCGCGCCGGTTCGCTCGCCGCACCGATGGAAATCATCGAAGAACGGACGATTGGCCCGAGCCTCGGCGCCGACAACATCCACAAGGGTGTCGACTCGGTGATGTACGGCTTCCTCGCCATCGCCGTGTTCATGATGGCGTACTACATGCTGTTCGGCGTGTTCTCGGTCATCGCGCTGATGTTCAACCTGCTGCTGCTCGTGGCCGCGCTCTCGCTGATGCAGGCTACGCTGACGCTGCCGGGTATCGCCGCTATCGCGCTCACGCTCGGTATGGCCATCGACGCGAACGTGCTGATCAACGAACGTATCCGTGAAGAGTTGCGCGGCGGTGCGTCGGCCCAGAAGGCGATTTCACTGGGCTTCGAACATGCGTGGGCGACGATTCTGGACTCGAACGTCACCACGCTCATCGCCGGTCTGGCGCTGCTGGCCTTCGGTTCGGGTCCGGTGCGCGCATTCGCTGTGGTGCACTGCCTGGGTATTCTGACCTCGATGTTCTCCGCCGTGTTCTTCTCGCGCGGTCTGGTCAACCTGTGGTACGGCGGCCGTCGCAAGCTCAAGTCGCTGGCGATCGGTCAGGTCTGGCGCCCGGACGGTGCGACGAACGCACCCGACGCAGGCGAGCAATAACCGCAGGCGCGAGAGGAAACAGTCATGGAATTTTTCCGCATCAAGAAAGACGTGCCGTTCATGCGGCATGCCCTGATCTTCAACATCGTCTCGGCGCTCACGTTCGTGGCGGCGGTGTTCTTCCTGCTCACGCGGGGTTTGCACCTGTCGATCGAGTTCACCGGCGGTACGGTCATGGAAGTGGCCTACACGCAGGCGGCCGATCTGGAGAAGATCCGCGGCGAAGTCGGCAAGCTCGGCTATCGCGACGTGCAGGTGCAAAGCTTCGGCACCTCGCGCGACGTGATGATCCGTCTGCCGATTCAGAACGGTCCGGACGGCAAGCAAGTCACCAGCGCGCAACAAAGCGATGCCGTGATGACCGCGCTCAAGGCCGACGCCCCCGACGTGTCGCTGCGTCGCGTGGAATTCGTCGGTCCGCAGATCGGGCACGAGCTGTTCACGGACGGTCTGCTGGCGCTGACCTTCGTGGTCGTCGGCATCATCATCTACCTGTCGTTCCGCTTCGAATGGAAGTTCGCCGTGGCCGGCGTGATCGCCAACTTGCACGACGTGGTGATCATTCTCGGCTTCTTCGCATTCTTCCAGTGGGAGTTCTCGCTGGCGGTGCTCGCGGGGGTGCTGGCCGTGCTGGGCTACTCGGTGAACGAATCGGTCGTTATCTTCGACCGGATTCGCGAGACATTCCGCAAGATGCGCAAGGCGACGGTGCAGGAAGTCATCGACCACGCCATTACGACGACGATGTCGCGGACCATCATCACGCACGCGAGTACGGAAATGATGGTGCTGTCGATGTTCTTCTTCGGCGGCCAGACGCTGCACTACTTCGCACTCGCCCTGACCGTGGGTATTCTGTTCGGTATCTACTCGTCGGTGTTCGTGGCCGCAGCGCTTGCGATGTGGTTCGGCGTGAAGCGCGAAGACCTCATCAAGCATGGCAGCAAGGATGACGAAGAAGGGCTGGATCGCAACGATCCGAACTTCGGCGCACGTGTCTGATTCACACGTCGCTCACGAAAAAGCCGCCGGCATGTCCGGCGGTTTTTTTTGGTTCATCGCGCAATAGCGTGGAGGGATTTGACAAGTTTTCGTACTCTTGATGGCAGGAATTTGCCATCAGGAGTGCGTGGAGATGCTGGATCGCAAGCTGCTGGAGTCGCTGGGAGGCTGGCAGGGCTATGCCGTCGAACGCGTGGAGTGGCCCGAGGGCACAGGGCGCACGCTGTCGATCTATTTGAAGCCAACCGCCAAGGTGATGCTGTGCGAGCAGTGCGGCGCACGATGTCGCCAGGTCCATGAGACCACGGTGCGCCGGGTGCGAGATCTGCCGTTATTTGAGTACCGGGTTGTTCTTCATGTTCCACGCCGGCGCTTGTTGTGTGAGCAATGCGGTGGCCCGCGCCTGGAGCGGCTTACTTGGCTGGGTCGCTACCAGCGGGTGACGGATCGGCTTGCGGCGGCCTGCAGCCAATTGCTGCAATCGAGCAACGTGCAGGCGGTGGCGAGGTTCTTCGAGCTGGGTTGGCATACCGTCAAGACGCTGGACAAGGCCCGGCTCCGAGCGTCAGTGCGCGAACCGGATTGGTCCAGGATCGAGTATTTAGCGATGGACGAGTTCGCCCTGCATAAAGGGCATCGGTACGCGACGGTAGTCGTCGATCCGATCAGCAGGCAGGTGCTGTGGATCGGCCCAGGACGCTCACGCGAGACGGCTCGGGCGTTCTTCGAGCAATTGCCGCGTGGGGTCGCCCAACGCATCAAGGCCGTAGCCATCGACATGACTACGGCCTACGAGTTAGAAATCCAGGCCCACTGCCCACGGGCGGAGATCGTCTATGACTTGTTCCATGTCGTGGCCAAGTACGGACGAGAGGTCATTGATCGGGTGCGCGTGGATCAGGCCAACCAACTGCGCCAGGACCGTCCCGCGCGCCGGGTCATCAAATCGAGCCGCTGGCTGTTATTGCGCAACCGCGACAAGCTAGACCGGCAGCAGGCCGTCCGGCTCGACGAATTGCTGCAAGCCAACCAGCCGCTGCTGACGGTCTATGTCCTGAGGGACGAACTCAAGCGGCTCTGGTTCTACCGAAGACCTGCCTGGGCAAAACAAGCCTGGCACCACTGGTGCGAGCAGGCCGAGCAAAGCGGAATAGCCCCCTTGAACACCTTCGCTCAGCGTCTGAAAGGCTATCTGCATGGCATCCTGGCCAGATGCCGACATCGTCTAAACACCAGCATCGTTGAGGGCATTAACAACACTATCAAGGTCATTAAGCGGCGCGCCTACGGCTACCGAGACCAGGAATACTTCTTCCTCAAAATCCGCGCCGCCTTCCCCGGTAATGCTCAATGAACCTTTTTTTTTTCGTCTGTCGTTCAGACGCTATTCATCTGACGCGGCGCACGCAGGCCTCGTCAGTCGTTGCCTCTCCCCAAACCATTCCGACAGCGCGAGCGACGCATTGGCGTGCGCGGCTTGCTTCCCGAGCATATCGGCGTCGCCACCTTCCAGGGGGGTATAGCTCACGCCGCTGCGTAGATCCCGTGCCCCTGCCGTCGAGAACAAATAGCGCTGTTGCGCCACCGCATACCGGCGTGCTTCAGGCGCCACGCCGAACAGCGGTTCACCGAACGCCACGTAAGGCGCGTCCGACAGGGCCAGGTGATAGAGCGTGGGGAAGATGTCGCGATGGCCGACGAAGTCGTCCAGCCGCGGCGGCTCCATCGGCTGATACGCAGGCGGCACGCGGAAATAGATCGGCACGTGATAGCGCTCGAACGGCGAGAGCGAGGCGTTATCGAGATCGCGCCATTGCGGCGCACGATGATCGCCCGTCGCCACCAGAATCGTGCGCGAACTCATCGGCGCATATTTGAGACGGTCGATGAAGTCGCCAAGCGCATCCATCGCGTAGCGATAGGCGCGCACGCCGCGCTGACGTTCGTCCCGCTGCGCTGCGTTAGCGGGTGAGGCGCGCCATCCCTTCGTCAGGTCGAACGGGCCGCTCGCCGCATCGTCGGGCACGTTGAACGGCCAGTGGTTGCTCATCGTCAGCGCGAAGACGAACAAGGGTTGTCCGCGCGCGTCGGCTTCCTCCAGCATGTCGTGCACATAGCGCCAGAGATAGCCGTCGTACACGCCGTAGGTGCCCGTGTCGGCTTGCGGATAGCGCGCCACGATGTCGGCCTGCGTGATCACGTCGTCAAACCCTTGCTGACGCATGACACGGCCGATGTGCCGCCATGTGCGTGCGCCGCCGTAGACGAAAACCGTTCGATAACCCTTTTGCTGGAACGGCCTGGCGGCGGCCGACGTGAAGGAGACCGGCCGCGCGTCGTCCGTCAGCATCAATGATCGGCTACCGCTATTGATCAGCAGGTGTTCGAGCGTGGAGATCGTATCCGCGCGCGCCGCGACGGCATGCCGGAACCACCATCCGGCATCCAGGTGTCGGCGCATCGCGCCCGCGATGGGAAACCCGTCGGCGTCGAGCGACAGTCCGTAACCGCCCCACCCTTCCATGAGGCCGAAGACGACATGCGGCGGATGCGCCGCCAGCATGGCGTTGGGCGGCGTGCGATGCCACGCCGCGTGCTCAAGCGCCGCTGTCGGGTCGTGCTCACGCGTCTCTGCGCTTTCCTTGCCCTCGTCACCGTCGTCGTCCGGGCCGTCAATACGCAAAGCGCTGGCAAGCGCAGCGACATTGTCGAAGCCGTACGACTTCAGCGCGCGATTCGGACTGTCTGCCTGCCCCGGCGTCTCACGGCTTTGCCGGAATGCGAGGTAAAGCCGCACCGGCGTGTTGACGAGCAGGTCGTCGAGGAGCGCACGCCGCGCCACGCTCACACCCTCCTGCGCCGTCAGTCGCGTCGCAGGCTTGCCACAGGCGGCCACCCAAAGCGTCGTGATCACCGCGATCTGTACGATGGCGTCGCGCCACGTTGCCCGTCGCTGCGGGACTAGCGTCAGGCGCAGCGCGCACCACGTCTGAACGAGCGCGAGCCCCAACGCGCACAGCAACGCCGTGCCCACCGGAAGGAGATGGGCGGCGGCGTCCATGGCGATGCCGACGTCGTCGTCGAAAATGCTGAAGAGTTGAGGGCCGAACGGCACCCCGAAGTAGCGCAGGTAGAAGTGTTCGGCGAGTCCCAACGCGTTCACGGCGACAAACCAGAGCGCCACGCCTGCGACGAAAGCCGCCCGCATGGCAGGCGTCGACGCGAACATCGCCCGCCCGATCGCGAGCGGCAGTAGCCACGCCAACATTCCCCAACTGCTCAGCAGGACGTCGTAGCGAGCGCCGTACCAGAGCCAGAGCATCCATTCATGCGCACTGGTGGTGACGACGGCGTACTGCGCGTCGGGCGTGAGCGCCATGACGCCGAAGCCGCGGATCAGCAGGTTGCCCAGCCACGTCGCGAACATGACGACCGCGCTTAGACGCAGCAAGCAAGGGAGTCGTGGATCGGCGGGCGAGGCGAGCGCCGCCGCCGGGATGTCGGCAGACGTGGCAGTCATGGCTGGACGGCCGTTTGCGCGGACGCAAACGAGACCTGCGTGAAGATGGCTGCCAGCCTGACAGCGAATGTCCGGCCCCCGATGTGGGTGGTTTCACAACGTGCGTGCCCCCTGTCGAACGTGCACGCGCCACGGGCTTGCGGTAATCTCGCGGAATTCGCAATTTACGAATTTTCACGCCGATGAAGCCGATCCGCATCTGGGACTTGCCGACGCGACTGTTCCACTGGTCGTTCGTGGTGCTGGCCGTCGCCGCCTACGTCACCGCCAAGACAGGTGGCAACGCGATGATCTATCACTTTTGGTGCGGCTATGCCGTGCTCGCGTTGCTGATCTTCCGTGTGATCTGGGGCGTCGCCGGTCCGCGATACGCACGTTTCTCGGCGTTCATGACCGGGCCGCGCACGTTCCTCCGTTCGCTGCGCAGCACGTCGGACGCATCGGACATGCAGGCGCGCTTCGCCGGACACACGCCGCTGGGCGGCCTGTCGGTCGTCGCCATGCTGCTGTTTTTCGGCATTCAGGTCGCGCTGGGGCTGTTCTCGAACGACGACATCTTCAACGACGGGCCGCTCGTCAAGTTCATCGACAAGGATACGAGCGACATGCTCACCGGCTGGCATCTGCGCAATCAGTGGGTGCTTGTCGCGCTGGTGGCGTTGCATGTGCTTGCCATTGCGGTTTACCGCATCGCGCGCAAGAAGGATCTGGTCCGGCCGATGATTCTCGGCGACAAGACGCTGCCCGGCCCGGTGCGTCCGGCACGTGACGACTGGCGTGTGCGCGTGGGCGCGCTGGTGTTGATCGTGCTGGCGTCGGCGCTCGTGTACCGCATCGTGCATCTCACACCGGCGGTGGCGGCGTTGCCGTCATATTGACGACGCGCCGGTGACCGACTCAAGTCGGCGTCGCCCCAATGAAAAAGCCGGTCGCGTTGAAACGACCGGCTTTTTTTGACGTGCCGGGCACGCCAGATGCGTCAGGCAGCTTACTTCGCGCGGAAGTTGTCGTGGCAGCTCTTGCAGGTCTGCGCAGCCTCGCCGAAAGCGGTCTTGATCGACGCGAGGTCGCCGCCCTTGGCCACCGTGTTGAGCTTGGCCACAGCGGTTTCCATCTTCTCGGCCGCTTGCTGGAACTTCGCCTTGTCCGAAAAGACTTCCGGCTTGGCTTTGCTCTTGCCGTTCGTCTGGCCGCCGTCAAAAGCGGGCCACGGCAGCTTCGAGAGCGTGGCGACGAGTTCGGCGTTCTTCGCCACGTCGTCCTTGTTGAACGGCGCGTCGCCCTTGACCACCGCGCCGATGCGGCCGAAGTGGTTGCCCATCAGGAACAGCGCAGACTGACGGTACTCGACGGCGTCGTCGGCTTTGGCGAACTGGGCTTGAGCGAGGGTCGGCGTGAGGACGGCGGCGGCGAGCGCAGCCACTGCGAGAGTGAACTTCATCTGTGGGGTTCTCCTTATGGTTTGTGCGGCTATGATACACACCAACTTGCGCACACGTATGACACAGTTGTCATATGCACAGAAGGCGGCCGGATACCCGCTCGAAGCCAGCCATAAGGTCCACAAAAACCGACGAAAGCCGACGAACCACGCAAAACGGGCCGCACAAGCGACCCGTTTCGTTACTACCGCTGCTGCGAAGAGAGGCTATGCCTGAGCGGCACAGACGCCATTCGACACGTCAAACACGCTTGGCGAGCGACTCGGCGATCCCGACGTAGTTCGCCGGCGTCATTTCCAGCAGACGCGCCTTGGCATCTTCCGGAATGGCCAGTTGCTTGATGAACGTTTGCAGCGCTTCGCGGGTGATGCCCTTGCCGCGCGTGAGCTCCTTCAGTTGCTCGTACGGGTTCGGCACACCGAAGCGACGCATCACGGTCTGCACCGGCTCGGCCAGCACTTCCCACGTGTTGTCGAGATCTTCGTCCAGACGCTGCGGATTCACTTCGAGCTTGCCCAGACCGCGCAGGCACGAGTCGTACGCCAGCAGGCTGTAACCGAAAGCCACGCCGATGTTGCGCAGCACGGTCGAGTCCGTCAGGTCACGCTGCCAGCGCGAGACCGGCAGCTTGTCGGCCAGGTGGCGCAGCACGGCGTTGGCCAGACCGAGGTTGCCTTCGGAGTTTTCGAAGTCGATGGGATTGACCTTGTGCGGCATGGTCGACGAGCCGATTTCGCCAGCCTTCGTCTTTTGCTTGAAGTAGCCGACCGAGATGTAGCCCCAGATGTCGCGATTCAGGTCGAGCAGGATCGTATTGGCACGGGCCACGGCGTCGAACAGCTCGGCCATATAGTCGTGCGGTTCGATCTGGATCGTGTATGGGTTGAACGTGAGGCCCAGACGCTGTTCGATGACCGTCTTCGAGAACGTCTCCCAGTCGTATTCCGGGTAGGCCGACAGGTGCGCGTTGTAGTTGCCCACGGCACCGTTCATCTTCGCGAGCAGTTCGACGCGACGCACGCGCTCCAGCGCACGCGCCAGACGCACTGCGACATTGGCGATTTCCTTGCCGAGCGTGGTCGGCGAGGCCGGTTGACCGTGCGTGCGCGAGAGCATCGGCTGGGCCGCGTGTTCACGCGCCAGTTCGCCGAGCCGGGTCACGAGCGATTCGAGGGCCGGGACGATCACCTCGTCGCGCGCGCCCTTGAGCATCATGCCGTGCGAGGTGTTGTTGATGTCTTCCGACGTGCAGGCGAAGTGGATGAACTCGCTCGCCTTCTCCAGTTCGGCCTGCCCCTGCACCTTTTCCTTGAGCCAGTACTCCACAGCCTTCACGTCGTGGTTCGTGACCTTCTCGATGTCCTTGATGCGCTGGGCATCGGCGTTCGAGAAGTTAGCCGCCAGATTCAGCAGGAACGTCTCCGCTGCGCCCGAGAACGGGGCGATCTCGGCGAAACCCGCCTTGGACAGAGCGATCAGCCAGTGGATTTCGACCTTCACGCGGTTGCGCATGAATGCCGCCTCGGACAGCCAGGGACGCAGGGCGTCGGTCTTGCTGGCGTAACGGCCGTCGAGCGGGGAGAGCGCGGTCAATGGGGAGAATTCGTCGGACATGGCACTGGGCACCGAAAAAGAAAATCGGGGGAGCCGGCGATGTGCCAACTCGGAAAGGCCAGTATTTTACCATTCCCCGGCGCAGGCCATCCCACACGTTATACTCTGCTCCGCGCTACAGCGATTTATCAAGGATTCACATGAAGTTGATCGGTGCCCTCGCCAGTCCCTACGTTCGTAAAGTCCGCATCGTGCTGGCTGAGAAAAAGCTCGATTACAAGCTCGAGCTGGAGAACGTCTGGGCCGACGACACCCGCATCCAGCAGTCGAACCCGATCGGCAAAGTGCCGTGCCTGGTCATGGAAGACGGCGAAGCCGTGTTCGATTCGCGGGTGATCTGCGAGTACCTCGACACCCTGTCCCCGGTCGGCAAGCTCATCCCCCCGTCGGGACGCGAACGCGCCGAAGTGCGCTGCTGGGAAGCCCTCGCCGACGGCGTAACCGACGCTGCCGTGCAGATTCGCGTCGAAAAGATGTTCCACGACGAAGCCTCGCGCTCGCAGGTCTTCATTGCGCGTCAGGTCGGCAAGATCGATGAAAGCCTGCGGGCGATGGCGCGCGGGCTCGGCGAGCGGCAGTGGTGCGCGGGCAACCGACTGACGCTGGCCGACGTGGCCGTCGTCTGTGCGCTTGGCTATCTCGACTTCCGCTATCGGGAAATCGATTGGCGCGCCGCTCACCCGAACCTTGCGCGCCATTTCGAACGCATGTCTGCCCGCCCATCGGTCGCGGACACGGTGCCGACGGACGTCGCGCCAGCGCTTTGATGTGACACGGGCTGGGTGACGCTTCGCAGCGCCCGCCCCCTCCCGAATGTCCCGCGTCCCATTGCGCTGCCGTTCTGCGCCGTCGTTCTGCGCCGTCGTTCTGCGCCTGCGGGTCTCCTCCCTGTCTCACTCGTCACCTCTCACCCGTCACCTTGCCCGGCGGGCCGGAGCGCCGCCCCGGCGGTGCGCTCCCGCACGTGCGACGGCATGACAACCGCAGGTTGATCCCGCCTCCGGGCATCGGCTTTGCCTGCACGACGTGCGGCGTCGGCCGACGGGCTGCGAGTGATCAGTTCTCCGAGCCCCTGTAGCAAACGCCACGCGCGGGCGTTCGTGTCGTCCGTGACCTCAGCCTTGCCGACCCGCTCGCTCCCTCCGGGCCGTTCCGCACGCTCGGGTTTCTCAACGCTTCGGACATTCGCGGTCCCGTCGCGCATATCGCTCCCACCCATGTCATCCGTCTGGACGAGTGCCTGCGTAGCTGACGGCGAAGCAGCGTCCCTCGAAGCCAACGGCGGCACGACAGCGTCCATCCCCCCGCCATCTCGCAGGCGCGAATAACCGGCCATGACCTTGCGCACATAGTTCTGCGTCTCGGGGAACGGCGGCACCTGACGGCCATACCGCAATACCGCGCCTTCCCCGGCGTTGTAGGCGGCGAGCGCCAGACTGACATCGCCATCGAACCGCGAGAGCAGCCAGCGCAGATACGACGCACCCGCGCGTAGGTTCTCCGCAGGGTCTTCGAGACGGCGGACACCGAAGCGCTGCCCGGTGCGCGGCAGGATCTGCATCAGCCCGATGGCGCCGCGCTCCGACACCGCCTGCGGGTCATATCCCGACTCGGTGTCGATGATCGCGTGCAACAAGGCTGCATCGACGGAGGTCGCGTGGGCCGCACGACGCACGAGCGCATCGAACGGAAGCCTGGCAGGCATCGCGGTTACCGCACCGTCGGGGATGGCGGGTGCGCGGCGGGCCAATGTGGCCGGACCAGCCGGAGCAGGACGTTTCTCCAGACCGGGCGCGACGCTCGGGTCAGCCTGCGAGTCCCGTCCCGCTGGCGACGTCGCCGGTCTCGCCGATGCGATGGGCGGTGACGTCGGGGCCGGTGTGTCGCGATACGGGGAGACGAGGCGTCTCGCGGCATCGCGCGTGCTCGCCAGATCGACCGCAGTGGTCGAATCGGACACATCCGACGCCTCACGCGCCTCACGCGCCTCACGCGCCTCGCGCGCCTCGCGCGCCTCGCTCGACCCGGTGCCGGTTCCGGCTGCGGCCTCCGTCCTATTGGCGACACGCTCCGTCGTCGGCACCGCAATCTGCGCATCCGTAAGCCTGGGATGCTGTGGCAGCAATCCCCGATCGGCAGCCAACGATGGCACACCGCTCAGCCCCAGTGCCCCGCACATCAGCAGCACGTGACGCCAGCACCGCCGTCCCCGATTCGTCGGCCGCCTGCTCATGCGCCTTCTCCATCGGGAGCCCGCATCGCCGGACCTGCCGGTGCTTCGGCCTCAGCCGAGGATGTCTGCACCTCATAAGGCAAATCCAGCGCGAGGCGCAGAATCGCGGCCACCGCGTCGAAAAGATCTGGCGGGATGGGGGCATCGATTTCGACGTCGTCCATCAGCCGTCGCGCCACCGGGACATGCTCGACGACCGGGACGCCTTCACGCTGCGCGATTCGCACGATTGTGCGCGCACGCGCGTGGCGACCTTTTTCGATCACCATCGGCACAGCCGTCTCGCCCGGCACGTAGCGCAGGCAAACGGCCAAGCGCGTCGGGTTGCGCACCACGGCGGTCGAACGCTTGACGTTGTCCGACAGACTGCCGCTCTCGATCGTCTGCCGGTGAATCTCGCGCCGCTTGTTCTTGAGTTCGCGGTCGCCCTCCACTTCCTTGGATTCACGTTTGATTTCGTCGTGAGACATCATGAGCTGCTTGCGCAACTGATACTTCTGGTACGCGAAGTCCAGCCCGCCGAACACGACATAGGCGATCACCAGCACCGCCATCAACCAGAACATCAACCGCACGGTGAGCGCCAGCCCGCACGACGGGCCGCACTGCGCAAGGACGGCCAGCGACGGCGTGTACTGACGGATCAGATAGAAGAACACCAACCCCAGCACAACAACCTTGACGAGCGACTTGCCAAACTCGAAAAGCGATTGCATCGAGAACAGCTGTTTGGCTTTGGCGACGGGATCGATCCGCTCGTACTTCGGACGAATCACCTCCGGGGCCACCAGCGCCCCCACTTGAAGAACCATCGCAAGCCATGTCGTGACGATGAGCAGCACGGCGAGGCCGCCAGCGAAGCGCACGAAGATCAACAACGACGGGCCGAGCATGCCCTGCACGGCTTCCTCCACCGGATCGCGCAGCACGACCAGCGTGCGGGCAATCAGCGCTTGCAGCGCATCGTAGAGGGCGGGCCCCTCGAACATCAGCCACGCGAGCGTCGCACCGAGTTGCATGCAGACGGCAAGATCGGCGCTCTTGGCGACGCGCCCCTTCTTGCGCTCGTCCTGAATCTTCTTGGGGGTAGGGGGAAGGCTCTTCTCGCTCATACGCGCCTCACGAAGCGGGCAGCGTCATGGCCGCCCACGTGCGGAACACCTCGGGCAGGCGGTACCAGTGCGCGAGCGGCACGGCAATGGCGAACGGCAGGCTTGCGACCGTCACGAGCAGCGCCATCGCGCTCTTGACCGGCATGGCGAGGAAGAACACGTTGAGTTGCTGCGCCGCACGGTTCACGAAGCCCATCGACATATCGACGAGTACCATCACGACCATTGCGGGCAACGCCACCGCCACGCACATGACCTGCATCGCCTGCCAGAGCGAGAGCAACCAGGCGACGGACGCGTCCTCCCATCGCCATGGCTGCCCGATGGGCACCGCAACGTACGAGTCGTACAGCGCAGTCAGCACCGCATGTGCCGCAGGGGTGACGAAAAAGAGCACACAGAGCATCTGCGTCAACGCAATGCCGAAGATCGACGATTGGGCGCTCATGAGCGGGTTGAGCACGCTGGCCATCGACGCCCCGCGCATGGTGTCGATCACGTACCCCGTCATGTCGACGGCCCAGAACGGCAGTGTCGCGACGAACCCCACCAGACCGCCGATGAAGAGCTCGCGCACGATCAACATGCCCCACGCGCTCCATTGCGTTGGCATATCGGGCGTTGAATGCGCGAGCGCGACGACCGGCAACGCGAGCGCAAGCACGAGCGCGTTGCGCAACATGCCTGCGCCCAGCATGCCAACCGACAGCACCGGTAGCAACATCGCCACGCCCAACGGGCGCAACATCGCCACGCCCCACGCCAGCGTCCAGCCGAACAGGTCGGCCCACAGCGGCGCGATCAGCGTATCGGACGACGCGCTCAGGGCGGCGATTTTCGTCATATCGACCATCGCGCTCACCCCATCCTGCTGATTTGCTCGAACGCGCTGCCCGCGTAGTTGAGCAACACGTGGCCCATCCATGCGTAAGTCGCGGCCAGTGTGACCGACACGGCAATGAGCTTGATGAGGAACTGGACGGTCTGATCCTGCACTTGCGTGAGCGCCTGCACCAGCGACACCAGCACGCCGACGGCGGACGCAACGACGACCGTCGGCAGTGACATCAGCAACGTGAGCCAGAGCATTTCACTGGTGAGATTGACGACGATGGATTCGCTCATGAGCAGGCTCCCGGGGGCGTCATGCGTACGAGAGCATCAACTGCCGCACCAGTTGCTCCCAGCCGTTCATCATCACGAAGATGAGCAACTTGAACGGCAGCGCGATGGTCATGGGCGAGACCATCATCATCCCCATCGCGAGCAGGATGTTCGAGATCACCAGATCGATCACGATGAACGGCAGATAGAGCAGCAAACCGATCTTGAAGGCTTCGGCCAACTGACTGAGTGCGAAGGCGGGCATCAGCACGAGCAGCGAGTCCGCGCCCAGCCTGTCGCGATGCGCTTCAGGCCACGTCTCACTCCCCAACCCGGCGAAGAAGTCGCGTTGTCTGGCGTCGGTGTGACGGATGAGGAACGCACGGTACGGCGAGAGCACGCTGGCGTCGACGTCGGCCACAAAATTTTTCGACGAGAGCGACACCGGCCGGGAACCCAGGTTCGCTTCGATGTCGAAGGCGACCGGCGCCATGATGAAACACGTGAGGACAAGCGACAGACCGTAGATTGCGATGTTGGGCGGGATCTGCTGCGTACCCAACGCGTTGCGTAGCAGCGCGAAGACGACCGCCAGTTTCAGAAATGCAGTCCCCAGCACCACCAGCAACGGCATGATCGAGAGCAGCGATAGCAGAACGACGAGCTGCACCGGGTGGTCGAGCAAGGACATACGAACTCCAATGAACGCCTTCGCGCGCCGGACAAGCATGCCGACCGGTACGAACGAAGGAGGGGACTGCGGGACGCGACGAAACGACGTGGCAGCAACATGACCGCGACAGGGCCGCGAAAAGGCCGCCATGCAGCCGCATGCTGACGAGGCACGACGCGGAGGTCGTCGATCGGCAAATGGTAGGGCGTGGCGGAATGCACGCCCATCGGGTCACGACCCGAAATCAGGGCACCGGATCGGTTTGCACCGCCAGACGCCCGTCGCCGAAGCGCAATAAACGTCCGTTGGCCCATGGCCTGCCATCGCGCCAGAGCGCGATATGTGAAGCGCTCAAGACGTTTTTCGGTGCGCGCTCATGGGACGCGGCGCGCCCGAGATGCCACGCGGCCAGACACGGCACTGGCAGCGCCTTTTCGGCAATGACCGCGACCAGACGGGTACATGATGCAGCGCCTGCGTCCACGGCGCTGGGTGGCGGGAGATCGGGCATCACGACATTCGGCCCGGACGGATGTCCGTCACGCATGGCAATGCTTCGTGCACCGTCTAACAGCCAGTACTCGCCGGACGCAACGTCGGCCGCCACGTCGAGCAGTACCGCGCCGCCCTCACGCAGACGATCGCAGAGCGATGCCGGGAGTTCGGCCCAGCCCGCCGCGAGGATGCATCGACGTGTCGGCAGACCGGCCGGGTCAAGCGGCGTGTCGCACGGCACCGCGCGCTGGCAACGATCCGTGAGCCACGACGTCGCACCATCGAGATGCATTAGCGCCAGCCGACGCGCCTCACGCTGTAACACGATGCCGATGCGCCACGTCGGCTCGACGGACTCACGCGTGATCACCGTCACCTGCGGCCAGGAAGTCGGCGTGACCGATGTGTCTGGGCATTCCCCACGCATCGCAGCAGCGGACCGATCCATGTCCGGCACGCTCCCCGCCATCACCTCGCGCGCCGGGTATTCCTCACCCTCGATGGCTGCGACCTCCGTCGCGAGGGTCAGCGACGCGGCGCTCGCCTGCCAGTCCGGCGGCAAAGCGTCCCACGACGGGACAGGAAGCCGGTCGCCGAGCCACTCCGCCCATTGCCCGGCGTCGCACCAGAAGTGCGTCTGACCCACGACGCCCTCATCGACCCGGGCAGTCACAACGAGCCCGTCGCCCCCTGTGCGGAGCCATCCGACGCGCACCTCCGTCTCGCCTTCGACGAAGCGCACGCAACCCGTGCCCGCCAGTACCCCCTCCAATGCAACGCCGACATCCCCCGTCGACGGATGATCCCACACCCCGCCTGTCTCACGGCACATAACGCGCCTCGACTTCGACCGTGACGGGCAGCGCGAAGCGTGACGTCAGCGTCCGCGAAAGTTGCCCGCGATGCGCCAGCAGTCGGCGATACATCGCCAGCCGCGCGCACAGCAGACTTACGGTGATGCCCTGCCGTCCGCGACGCGCTTCGACAACCAGCGTGTCCAGCGCGCCGCCATGCACGACGACGCGCAGCACGCTTGCGCTGTCCCAGGCGGCATCCTGACGGGTATGCCAGACACGCAACCAGCGGAGGACATCGGCAGGACCGGTCACGCAAGCGGCAGGGTCGCGCGTCAATGCGAATGCCCGCTCGTCCCGTTCGTCATGGTCGGCCCGACCGTTGCTTCGTCCTTGTGAAACCGTTGCCGTGTCGCGCGGGTGAGACAGCGATCGTTCCGACAGACTGCCGAACGCATCGGCTGAGAGGCCACTGCGGCGAATGGTATTCATCGTGAAGTCCTCGAAATGACGGTTGGAATGGAAACGAATGCGGGTGGAAGGAGGTGGAAATCAACTCAAGTCCGGTAGAACTTCAGCAACTCACGCAATTTCTCCTGCTTCCGGGTATTGCTCTCAAGGCGTTCGCGCTGCTCACGCACGTTGGCCTCGGCTTGCTGCGCGATGTCGATTGCGCTGCTGTGCCGTGCTTTGGCGTTGACCAGCGAAGTGCGCTCCTCCTCCACGAGACGCGCGGCGCCTGCCGCCTCGCGCGGCCCGTACACGCCGCCGCGCGACAACGCCCTTTGCCATGCATCACGCTGATCGTCGCAAGCGCGCTCACACGCGACGACGTTATCGGCGGCCTCCCTTGCCACCGACGCGAGACGTACCAATGCGGCACGCAAGCTGGCTTCCCGACGTTGCGCCAGCATCGCCAACGCGGCGATGCCATCGCGCTCTTTCAGTTCGCGAGATGATCGAGCCATGCGAGGGTGTCGTCGAACGGGGCCACCTCGTGCTGGGCCTGACAAAGGAAGGCACGGATGTCCGGCGCGAGCGCCAGTGCCTCATCCGTATCGGGGTCGTTGCCTGCCTGATACTCGCCGACGCGAACCAGCAGTTCGACGTCGGCCGCCAGCGCCATCGCGCGGCGCACGCCCGCAGCACTTTCCACATGCTGCGCGCTGGCGACCTGCGTCATCACGCGGGACAGGCTCTTCGGTACGTCGATGGCTGGAAAGTGATTTTCCTGAGCCAGACGCCGCGACAGCACGATGTGACCGTCGACAATCGAGCGAACTTCGTCGGCGAGCGGCTCGTCCAGATTGTCCCCCTCGACCAGCACGGTATAGAACGCTGTGATGCTGCCGCGCTCGCCTGTCCCGGCGCGCTCCAGCAGATGCGGCAAACGCGCGTAGAAACTAGGTGGCAGGCCGCTTGTCGCCCCAAGCGGCTCACCCGCCGCCATGCCGATATCGCGCACGGCACGGCCAAACCGGGTCAGCGAATCCATGAGCAGCAGCACGTCCTTTCCCTCGTCCCGGAACGCTTCGGCAATCGCCGTCGCCGTGTACGCCGCCTTCATCCGTTCCAATGCGGGACGGTCGGACGTGGCCACCACGCACACCGTGCGTGCACGGGCTTGCGGCGTGAGCCCCTGCTCAATGAATTCCCGCACCTCCCGACCACGTTCGCCGATCAGCGCGAGCACGATGACATCCGCCGCTGCGCCCTGACACATCATCGCGAGCAACGTACTCTTCCCGCCGCCCGCCGCCGCGAAAATGCCTAGACGCTGGCCCCGGCCGCACGTCAACATGCCGTCGATGGCCCGAATGCCAATGGGTAGAGGCGTGGAGACAAGCGCGCGTCGCAGGGCCGACGGCGGTTCCGCGTCCAGCGCCCGCCACTCGACATCGGCCCGGTTCGCCCCGGACTCAGTGCCCAGCGACCGGCCCAGGCCGTCGAGCACTTCACCGATCAGATGCGCGCCCACCGCCACGCGCGACGACGATCCCAGCGCCTGCACCAGCGCGCCATTGGCCACGCCCGTCGGCTCTGCATAAGGCGCGAGCCAGACGTGCCTCCCTTCGACCGCTATGACCTCCGCATCGAGCGCAGGCGACATCACCCGGCACTGCTCTCCGAGTGCGGCACCGGGCAACCGGGCCCGCATGGCGTTCGGAGTGATCTTGTCGATGCGCCCGTAGCGCACCTCGCGTGGCGCGCCCTTGCGCAGGCCCTCACATGCCTTGCGCTGCGCGTCCAGCGTGCGACGCAGTCCATTGACGATTCGTGCCGCGTCGGGGTGGCGCATGTCAGAACGCTCCCCGTACATCGATCGTCCCAAGCACGCGAACATGCGGCTCGTCCGCCACTTCCTGGAACGACAGCACCGGTAAGTCGGCACGCTCCCGCTCGATCAGCTTGCGCACAAAGCGTCGCACATCCATTGCCGTAAACAGCACTGCGGGGGTGCCGTCGTGCGCATTCACCGCCCCATCGATCGCGCCAAGAATCGCGTCCGTCTGAGCCGGATTCAGGTCGGCGTACGAACCGGAGGCCGTTTGCCGCACCGCGGCGCGCACGACGTCTTCGATACCCCGACCGACGTTCCAACCGGTGATGTGTTCGGTGCCCCGACGAAAGCGCCGGGTGATGTGACGACGCAGACTCAGCCGCACGTACTCCGTCAACATGATCTGGTCTCGCTCCTTGGGGGCCCACTCGATCAGCGCTTCGAACACACGCCGCAAGTCTCGGATGGACACCCCTTCGGCCACCAACCGTTGCAGTACCTCCGCCGTCCGGCTGATCGGTAGTTGCCGCTGCAACTCCTTGACGAGTTCGCCGTAGCGATCCTCCATCGCGTCCATCAGGAAGCGCGCCTCCTGCACGCCAAGGAAATCGGCAGCATGCGCGTCGATGACCAGCGAGACGCAATGGGCCACGCGATCCGCGCCATCGACCACGGCGCCACCGCTCGCGAGCCACGCCGCGCGCTGCGCATCGTCAAGCCAGAAGAGCGTCTGTCCGCCGAACGGTAGCGGCGTCTCACGCGGCGCACCGCCTTCGAGTGCGCGCAACACGGGGATAGGATGCGTGGCGTCGTAGTGCGCCAGCGCGGCGTCCGGCACCACGTCGATCGTCATGACGCTCTCGTGATAAAGCTGAATGTCGAGTCCGTCGCCCGGCAACGTGGCATCGCTCGTCACCTGCACTTCCGGCATCGGCACGCCGAATTGCTCGAACTTCTGATCCCGTAGGGCATCGATGCGTCCGGACACAGCCGCGATTCCCCCACACGACTCGGCCAACGTCACGCCGACGCGCGCCAGCAAGGGCTGCGCGCCGGGGCGTCCGGGTTTCGCTGCCGCACCGTCTGCACCGGCCGCCGCACCGGCCTCATTGGCGAGCGCCCCGTCCTTCGCTCCCCGCTTTATCCACCACGCCGCACCGCCCGCCAACGCTGCGAGCAGCAGGAAGTAGTGCATGGGAAAGCCGGGAATCAGGCCGAACAGCACCAGGACGACGGCAGCCAGCGTCAGCGAGCGCGGTTGTGCTGCGAGCTGGTCGGTGAGTTCGCGCGCGAGATTGCGTCGTTGCTCACCGGGGACGCGCGTCACGATAATGCCCGCCGTGACCGAGATCAGCAGCGCGGGAATTTGCGACACGAGCCCATCGCCGATGGAGAGAATGGCGTAGATCGCTGCCGCGTCGCCCGCACTCATCCCCCGCATGAACACGCCCACCCCGATGCCGCCCAGCAGGTTGACCACGATGATGACCAGTCCGGCAATGGCGTCGCCCTTCACGAACTTCATCGCACCATCCATCGCCCCGTAAAACTGACTTTCCTTCTGCACGATCCGGCGAAGTCGCTTGGCTTCGGCCGCGTCGATCGTACCTGCACGAAGGTCCCCGTCAATGCTCATCTGCTTGCCGGGCATGCCGTCGAGCGAAAAACGCGCGCCGACCTCGGCCACCCGCTCCGAGCCCTTCGTGATGACGATGAAGTTGACGATGGTGATGATGAGAAACACGATCATGCCGACGACGATGTTTCCGCCGGCCGCAAAATCGCCGAACGTATAGACGATGTCGCCCGCGTCGGCGTGAAGCAGAATCAGCCGGCTGGTACTGATGGTCAGTCCGAGCCGGAACAGCGTCGTCATCAATAGCACCGAAGGAAACGCAGAGAAGTCCAGAGGCTCGTTGATGTACAGCGCCACCATCAGCAGCAACAACGAAACGCCCAGATTGAGTGCGATGAGCAGATCCATTACCGACGGCGGCATCGGGATGATGATCATCAGCACGGTCACGAGCAGCAACGCCGCCAGGACGATGTCCTGACGTCCCGCCGCCGCCCGCAACCAGTTCAGAATACGCGTCATGAACGGCTCTCCCGTTGCTGTCCGGCGTCGATCCGCTCCAGCAGCCGACGCATGCGCGCAAGACAGGCAAACCAGTCGACGGCCTGCAAGTTGGCGCTGGACGGCGGCGTCGCAATGAGCATGGGGCGGCCTTGCGCAACGCAGGCGCGCACCGGAATGCCGAGACTCCACTCAGGCGCGCACGTTTGCAGGAGTCTCGGCAGCCAACGCTCCGCGCCCACGACACGATGGAGTAACGTGAGGACTAGCGTTACCCCCTGCGCTTCGACCTCCGTCATCAGCACGCACGGCGCGAGCGCCACGCGCATGCGCGGTTCAATGCGTTGCGGTGGCAACGCCAGTAGTTCGAAGAGGTGTTCGAGCTTGCGCTGAGTCTGGGTATCCATCTGGAGCATCGAGGGCATCGGAAGCATCGGGAAGCGTGCGCGTGAAGGAAAACGTTTGCGGTAGGGGGCACGCAATACGCAACACACGGAGAGCATTCGAAAATGGGCAGCGACGATGGTCGCGCAATCACGGCAGCGGCGGCTATCCGGCGCGGACCTGAATTTCTCCGTGCTACGCAGCCCGCAGCGAACTCGCGTTACGTACTTCGCGCACATCGTTTCTGCCGCTCCTGCCGCTCGTGTCGACGCGTCATGCCGACGTCGCGGTTCAAAGCAGCATCCGCAATCGATGTGCCCACCTCACGATATCGGCAGCGTTGTGCGCATTGAGCTTGCGCATCATGTTCAGACGGTGCGTCTCCACCGTCTTCACGCTGATCGACAGCAGTTGGGCGATGTCGCGATTGCGTTGCCCTTCCGCTGCGAGTTTGAGCACCTGCCGTTCGCGCAGCGTCAGCAGCCGTTCGGGTAAACCTGCTGCGCCGGGCTTCGACGGCAGCGGCTGGCCCGTCGGGTCGTGAACGATGCCGAACACCGCCGGATCGATGAAGCGATCGCCACGCATGACAACGTTCACTGCGTTGATCAACGTCGTCCGTGAACTACTCTTGAGCACAAATGCGCCCGCACCGGCTTCCAGCGATTGCCGCGCGCGTTCGCCGTCGTCGCTCGCCGAATGCACGACGATCCGCAACTCCGGCCAGCGCTGAACGCATTGACGAATGACGTCGACACCGTCCATACCGGGCAGCCCCAGATCAAGCACGATCAAAGCGGGACGGTGCACCACGCAGGCGCGGTAGACGTCCAGCCCATTGACGACCCTCGCCAGCACGCACCATCCGAGTTCGTCCTCGATCAGGCGGCAAAGCCCGTCGGCCAGCAATTCGTGGTCTTCCACAACGATGACACCGGTACTACCCGTCATTCGCAGCTCCTCGACAGTGAGTCATTAGCATTCATGCGGATTTTTGTTCAGTCTCTTTCGACTTCGGGCCAGCAGGCACGAATCTTGTGCCTTCACCTGATCGCCCCCATAGGAAAACGCCGCAAATCTCCAGATGCAGTTGTGACTTCAGGTCTGCGCCGGATGGCGTACGTGACACCGCGCTCGATAATGACGGTCCCTGTTCGCAGTGCCGGGCACCCACCCCAACAGACATCTATGCGTTTGCCATTTGCGCTCTGCGCGCTCGACTGGATTGTTCCGTGCAACGTTCAAGGCGCACGCATCGTGCTCGATATCGACGGCCACCCGGGCTGGACCTGCCCGGCAGCCGGCGGCTACTGTGTGGCAACCGCAGTCGATCCCCCGGCACGTCATTCGTTACACGCACCCGGACGCCCGGACGACCTCGACGACCCGGCACGCTCGCGCTGGCTTGCGCGCAGTTCGCTCGTGCTGGCCGGACAGTCGGCGTTACGCGACGACAGTCTGTGTGTCGCGAACGACGTCGTCTGGTGGGTACACCGATTCGACGCGCACGCCGCGCCGGCGCAAGTCGAAGCGCAGCTCCGTCGCCAACTGCTCGCAGGCGAAATGCTCTCGTCTCAATACGCACCCATGCAGAACACGCCTGCCGCACCTACAGCCCCGTGCGCGACGCACGGCACACATCTGGCCAGCAAGACCGATGACGGCGCACGGCGGTTGCAAGTCGTGCGCCACGGGTGTTCATGCGTTGCCGTCTCGTGTGTCGCGCGTTGCGACTTCTCTTTAGCCTGACGTTGCTGGTCGCCGGGCCGACGATGGCCCCGGCGAGCGCTGCGCTATTGAGCGCATCTGGCACGAAGGGCGACACGACGAGCGATGGGACCTCGCCCGTCTGGCGCGGTGGGCCTTTCGCTTTTCAAAGCGCCGGAACGCCACTTGCGGAGTTGCTACGCGACTTCGGTGCGCATCACGGCATACCGACGGTCGTCAGCGCACAGGTCGACGACCGCTTCATCGGCACGCTCCCGGCAGGTGCCGCACAGACGACACTCGACACACTGGCTGAACGTTATCGGCTTTCGTGGTACTTCAACGGCCAGACGCTCAACATCTATAAGGCCAGCGAGGCCACGCGCCGCGTGTTGCCGCTGCGTTACGCGTCGCCTCGCGACCTCCTCGCGCATCTGCGCGACGCCGGTGTACTCCACCCGCGACACTGCGTGGCACGGGCGATTCCGGCGACACACGCACTCGAAATCGCGGGCGTTCCGGCATGCGTCGAGACGGTTTCCATGCTGGCCGATTACGTCGAACGAGACGCGCGCGATCAACAGGAGAGCGAGGAGACCATCAAGATATTTCCCCTGAAATTCGCGACGGCGGACGACACAAGGTACTTTTATCGCGGGCAGGAAGTAGTCGTTCCGGGCGTAGTCAGCGTACTGAAGGATCTGATTCAGGGGACAGGGCCACTGGTCGCCACACCCTCACCTACGAACACGACCGGTGCGGTCCCACGTTCCCTCACGTCGACCGACGTCGGCTTCGCCGCCGCAACGCAGACCGGAACACCGCGTTTTTCCGCCGACCCGCGTCGCAATGCCGTCATCGTGCGAGAGCGCCGTCGCAACATTCCCATCTACGGCGATCTCATCGCGCAACTCGACGTGCGCCCTCGGCTGATCGACATCTCGGTCGCCATCATCGATGTGAATGCCAGCGATATTGCCGAGCTTGGCGTCGACATCTCCGGGAGCGCACGGCTCGGCGGCTTCGGCGCCGTCTCGTTCAATGGGCCTTCCAGCGACGGCGACGCGGGAACCTTCACCACGCTGGTCGGCGACACGAACAAGTTCATGCTCAATCTGAGTGCCCTCGAGCGAAACTCCAAAGCGCGCGTGCTATCGCGTCCGTCGATCGTCACCCTGGACAACATGCAGGCGGTGCTGGATCGCAGCGTGACCTTCTACACGAAGGTCTCCGGCGAAAAGGTGGCGAAGCTGGAGAGTGTGACGTCGGGCTCGCTTCTGCGCGTCACGCCCCGCCTCGTGCCGGGCGATCCGACGGGCAGCGCGGTCGACGGGAGTTCCGGACATGAGGGCATCAGCGGTGAGCAAGTGATGCTCACCCTGAACATCGAAGACGGCGGTGAAGTTCGCAGCGACCGTAATTTGCGGAATGAGGTGCCAACCATACGCAACTCGTCGATTTCCACTCACGCAACGCTTCAGGCCGGGCAGTCATTACTACTCGGCGGATTCGTGCAAGACGCGCAACACGAACACGAACGCAAGATCCCGTTGCTCGGCGACCTGCCGCTCATCGGGCGTCTGTTCAGTTCCACGAGCAATCGCAATGACAGCGTCATGCGTTTGTTTCTCATCAAGGCCGAGCCTGCGGCCGTTTCGCCGAGCGCCTGACGATGCCAAGGCTAACGCTCCTAGACGGCCCCCTCGCCGGGCGTCCCATGCCACTTCCGGCCGGACCGCTCACCATCGGCAGCGGCGAGGCCGACATTGCGATGACGCTCGACGACGAGGCGAACGTCACCCTGCACGTCGAAGAGGACCGAGTACGATTGATCTCGCACACCCCCGTGTGGGTGGATGGCATGCCGGTCACGGCGACCGGCGACGCGCCCGACGACCGCCCACTTCCCCTGCACACCGTGATCGATCTTGCGGGCCTCGGCGTGTGGCTCAGCGACGACACCCAACCGTTGCCCACGCCACTACCGAAGCGTCCCGTGCGCCGTCTCCCACCGTCTGTGACGGCGAATACTGCGGACGTTCCGGACGCGACCGCGTCAGTGGGCTCGCGCAGACAACGTCGCTCGCCTGCCGCCTGGCTGGCAATCTCGGGCTTGTCGATGCTGATTGCCGGTGCAGGTGTCGCCATGTGGCGCACAGGCACCGCCAACGTCATCTCTCGTCCTCCGCAACCCGATGCGCTCCGGGCACTGGCCACCCGCATCGCGCCCAACGTCTCGCTCATTACTGCGGGCGACGCCGTGCGACTGTCAGGCGGTTGTCTCGACGACGACACGCGCGCCCGCCTACGCGCCGAAGCGCGCTGGCTCGGCAAAGCGCTGAGCGACGACACCTGGTGCCCCGCGAATGCCGTACAGATGGTGAGCACGCTGCTGCGGCTGCATGGTTTCGGCACTGCGCATGTCAACGTGGCCGCGGACGGTGCGCTGGTCATCGGTGGCCCACTCGTTGCCGATGCCCGATGGCGCGCTGCGTCCGATGCGCTGGACACACTCGCATTGCCCCACGGATGGCGCGTAGCGAACGGCACCGCCCATAGTTTCGATCAGTTGGTAAAAACACTGCGCGAAGCAGGTCAATTGCGCGGTGTCGACATCTCTCGCGACCGCAACGGGTGGCGGATCACCGGTGCGCTGACTGTCGGACGGCAAGCGTCGCTCAAGCGCCTCACTAACACGTGGAATCGTTCGGCCGACGCGATGCCGCTACGCATCGATCCCCTGCCACCGCCCATTCCCACGCTGGCCGAGACGGGCTTCTCCGCGCCGCTGGTGAGCATCGGCGGGTCTCCGCGTGCACCGCAGCTTACGCTTGCCGACGGCACTCGCCTTGCACAGGGCGTTCGCCTGCCTGGCGGCACGCGCATCGTTGCCATTCATGCCGACGGCGTGTCGATCAGCGCCTACGACCGTCTCTTTTACCTTCCCCTGACACCCACGACCCCGGAGACCCAACATGACGATCCGTCTGACACGCCTTGAAGATGCGCTTGCGGATTCCCCCGGCCCGGTGTCGCGCAATGTCGGGGCGACACTCGTTGCTGCGCGGGCAACGCTCGAAGGATCGCTTCGCACGCCACTTTCCCCTGCACAACACGCACAGGCGCAATCACTGATGCAAGCGGTTCAGGCGGCCGAGGCGATTCTCGAAAGCATCTCACGTCGCTACAGCACATCGTATGGAAAATAGGTCACCGCCGATGACGGCCACGGTGATCGCCGCAGCCAACACGCGCAGCCTACGCGATGACGCAGGTCGAGATGGACGATATCGCGGTATCGCGGCAGCGACGTGCTCATAAGCGACAACGCGGTTCGCGCCACCAAAGTTTTCGTCGACCTAACGTGGGAACCTTCGCCATCGCCCCCCGGTCGCGTGGCACGCATTTCCGATCCTGCGAATGATGTGTGACGTTGACACGGGGCGCGTCACCGATGCCATCCCACCCTCCACGCTCACTACCTCGCCCATCATGCCCAGTTACGATTTAGCGCAAACTCTCGTCGAAGCCCTGAAGCTGATCGGCTACGACCCCAGCAAGATCGACGCCGTCGACAATCATTCGCCCATCGAGCTGACGTTCAACGCTTCGCCGAGCATCATCGTGGAAACGCTGGACAATCAGGTGTGCAGCATTCATGCCGTCGTGGCAACGGACGAAGCCGCCCGGCTACATCGAGCCAACAGCGAGCGGTTGCTTCAGTTTTTGATCGAGCCCGCCGAGTGGGCCGTCACCGGGCATGTTCAGTTGCGCGAACGCGACAACCGGTTGATTCTTCACGCGCAAGTCAAAGACGAAGCCGCCGCAGAAGCGGAGCCGTTCGCCCAGGCGCTCACCGATTTCTATGACCGCATCAAGCTCTGCCGCGAGCATCTGCGCGCCTGACGGACGGCATTGATACATCCGTCGTCGCCGCGCTTGACCGTCTATCCCGCTTCGGCGCATGCCTCATGCGCCGCCGTCATGCCCCCCCGCATTGCTCGTGCCGGATCACGACGGATCACACCGCTTCCCTGCAGCCAGGGTTGCCCGACGCACGCGCGTCGCACGCGGTCGTGCAGCATGCGACGACACGTTCTGTGACGGATGCCCGCTCAGACTTCAGCGGTTCGTCACATCGGCTTCGTGCGCAATCTCCGTTCTCCAGACACTCAGCGCTTCTTCGAGCGTTTCGCGCTGCGTCTCGTCCCGAAAACATCCGTCATGCGCCGACTTGACGAGTTGGGATAGCCCTCGTGCGAACGCGTATCGGACGTCGACTGTCGTCAGGCCCAGGTACGCAGCGCGTTGCGTCAGCCATTCGGCGCCGACCCAGGGCTGATCGAGTAACGTCAGTGTCTCCGCGATCATGGTATCGGTCGCAAACGCACGGCTTCCCGCGTCGCGCATCGCGTGCGCGACGCATTCGCACATCGACTCCAAAGTGAGAAACAGCACTACGCGCCGGAGATCGTCTACAACGGACGACAACCGCTGGGTATCGGCGTCGGCTTGCTGCGCGCCCAACTCCAGACCGAGCGCCTGCATGAGTGCACGAAGTCGCTCGCGTCGATGCGAGAAGCGACGGCACTCGTCGAACCAGTGGGTAAGCGAGCGTTGCGTTCCCTTCGATTGACGAAACAGCGATTTGAGCTGCTGCATCAGCGCCCGGCCAGGCGACTTGCCGTCCCCACATTCGAGTGCCGCGAATGCCTCGATGGCCCAGGTATCAGACGCCGTCAAGGCGTCGAGCGTGCGCCGCAGTCGCGTGCGCGTTTTCGCATCGAGTCCGTTGTCGGCCAACCACGCAGCGACAACCAGTGCAGCGTGCCCGCCGGACATCTGCGCCTGGCGGATCAGTTGATGAGGATCGGGGACAAACGGCAAATCGCGCAGTTGACTGCGCAGCCGTTCGAACTGCGCACCATTCACACGTGCGAATCGTTGCATCTGCTGTTCGAACAACGCGCGCGCGCGTTGCTTGTCGTCGCGGACATCTCGCTCGCCCGTACGCCGAAAACGAACGCCCAGTGCGAAGCTCAGGTTTTCCTGCGACTCGGAGAAAGCTGCCTCCTCGTTCTGCGCGATGGTCGCTTCGATCAGCGCCACATGGCCCGGCACATCCGCCGGCGTTGCGCGAGACGACAGACTGTCAGCTTCGAGCGCCTGCCATTCGTCCGTCAATATGCGCTCGAGCGCCTTGTTTTCCTGCGGCGTCCGAACGCTCGGATTGGCCGACGTGGGGAGACGCTCAACCATAAGCGACCTCCAGATTCGGCACGGCGCGCAAACGTTCGATGACTGCCGCCAGATCCGCATCGAGATCCAGACACACGGTGACCCACTCGCTCTCGATGCGCGCCTGACAGCCGGAGAGCGAGGCATCGGGGGTACACGCGAGCACGATGTCGGCATCGCGCAATGCGCCCTCGACAGCCGCGTGATGCGCCGTCGGCACACGCAGGACGAGGACACCTTCGCGTACGAGATCCGGCAGCGCTTGCCCAACACGATGCGCGAAGCGCTCGCCGACATCGAGTTTGCCGACGAAATTGGACAACGCGCCCGTCATCGCATCGGCAATCCTGCGCTCCAGCGACCGCACGATCTCACGCTCCATCGACGCCTCGTCGACAAGCCAGTCCACGGCCTGTTCGACGGCCGCTTGCCGTGCGGTTTCCGCCTGTGTCGCCGCCTCCTGGCTGGCACGCGCCTGCGCCGCTGCCTCCCACGCATTGCGCTGCACCTCCGCGTCGTTTCGCGCCCGCTCGCGCTCCACTTGCGCAGCGTCACGCTCGGCACGCGCCTCGTTCATCCAACGTGCACGCTGACCTGCCTCGTCACGCAAGCTGACGATGGCCTCGGCGGAAATCACCGGCCCCGCCGGGGCGCGGCCGTCAATCGTTTCGATGGGGGTCAATGCGTAGTCGATGACATACATAGCTTTTTCTCCAGCGCCGCGAGTCGCGGCCAGATATCGTCCATGACCGTATCGCCGCCCGCCGTCGCCGCTGTCATCCCCGTCGGTGGGAGCAATATCCGGGCAGCCATGTGGACGGTGGCGACGTCGTCGATCATCGCGTCGAGGCCGTCTGACGCGCCCGAAGTGCCTGGCGATATGTGAGCGGCGCAGACGGCGTCAAGCTGCGCACCGGTCGTCGCCATCGCAGCCGTCGCAATCTCGTCCGCCTCAAACGCACGGGGCGACGGCCAGTCGTGCCGCGTCAGCAGCAGACGGTCACATTGCCACGCGTCCAGCCACGGCGAGAGCGCGCGACGAAATGTGCCGAGCAGCAGATAGTCGGGACAGCCCAGCACACGCAAACCGTGGGCCAACGCGACGCGGCGCAGATTCGGTATCAGATGCACCATCGCCAGTGCCGCCTGGCTCCGAGCAAGCGTGCAATCGTCTCGTCCGGTCACCGGCCATCCGCGTCGTTCGACCAACAGCCGGTCCACAGGTGGACGACACGCCGCATGTCTGCGGTAAGGGGTACGCCATCCCGACATTCCGAACGTGTTCCACCATCCGGCATCCATATGCAATCCCGGTTGCCAGATCAGACGCGCGAGCCGGGCGCGCGCCATCACGTCGATCTCGCTACGCGCTGGCGTAACCGCACGACCCATGCGCCCCGTCGACGCCACGCCATCGCCCCGGCCGCCGCAAGCACCATCGCTGCCGCCACTAACATTCCCCACCCCAGCCAAGGACGCCAAGGCGTCTCGCCGCCCGCGTTCGCCGTCACTGCGGCCGCCTCGATGGCCGCCCGAGGCAATCGATAGTCCGCCGGTTGCAGCACGATGCTGATGCGCTCCGGCGATACTCCCGGCACGCTGTCGTGCACCAGACTGCGAATGTCGGTCATGCGTTGCGTCATGTTGATTTCGGGGCTGTACTTCACGAAGACGGCCACGCCCGGCGGCAAGGTGGTACGTCCGGCCGAGTCCGTCGGCACCTGCGCAATAGACACTTCCGCCACCATCACGCCGTCGAGCGCCGCCAGCATGCGCTCCAGCCGTTGCTCCTTGAGAAAGATGAGTTTCGCCTGCTCCTGCACTGGCGAACTGACGAGTTGCCCCGGTGGAAACACGTCCTCGACCGATGCCCGCTTCTGACGCGGCAGCCCATGCTGACGGAGCACTTCGACGCCACGCACGAAATCGCTGCGTTCGATCCGAACGGTCATGCCCGTGGTGTCCGCACGCTTGTCAGCCTGAAGTCCGGAGACCAGCAGCAGCGCCAGCATCTGATTCGCTTCGGTCTCGCTCAGTGCGCGATGCAATTCGACCTTGCATCCGACGAGCATCAGCAAAAGCAAGCCGACGAGAAGGATCCGTACCGATGCGACACCTGCAACGGTCGGCACGGCACCGTTCACAACACGGCCGTAACGCGTCATTGCATGTGGACCAGCTTGTTGACGCCCTGCGTCGTGGCGCCAGCCGCTTTCGCGACAAACTCCAGCGCCAGCACGCGTTCGGTGATGTCGAGCTGCGTGTCGAGCAGGCGCGCCGGATCCTCCAAAGCCCGTTCGTCCAACGTCACGCGTTGTGTCAGATATTCGGTGTCGCCAGCTAATTTGCTCGCCGCGCTCAGCAAGTGATGCTCGGGCAACGGCGCAGCGTTCGCCAGCGCGAGATTAAATCGCGCGGCGTCGGCCTGCTCTGTGGCAGGAAATCCGGCAGGGAATGCGGCAGACGGTTTCATCGACGCATCGACGGTCGACGTTTGCCCAACCGCCGCAGAAAGCGCAGGTGATGAGAGTGTGGTCATGGCAAAGGGAGAACTTCGGGAGAGGAGGAAACGGCGGGCGGGGATGATGCGGGTGAGGACACCGTCGCGTCGAGCCAGTGCTGCAACACGCGCGCGGCGCTGGCGTCCACCGCGTCCGCCTCGCCGCCGTCGGTCAGACGCGCAAGGCAGGTGCGCGCTTGCACCGTGTCGCCCAGCGCGATGAGCAATGCGGCATGCAGACACTGACGCACCTCAACTTGGGGCACGAGCGACGGTAACGCTTGCAGAATCGTCCGCGCCTGCGTCTTCAGGCCGTGTTGCGCCCCGACCAGCGCCAGCTCGACGATGTACTGCCGGACCGAGGCGTCAAGCCACGCCGCCGCGCCCTCATGGGAGATAGACGACGGCGCTGTCATGCGATCTTGGCGATGATGCCCATCAACGTATCCTTGATGAGCTTGATGACCGCACTGTGCAAGCCCACGCCCGTTGCGAACTGCTGCAACTTGAACTGGGCGTCGAGCATCTCACGGGGATCGTTGACTTTGTCCGTGCGCACGGCCTGCGTCGCTTCGTCGGACATTCGCTGCACACCTCCCGACATGCTGCGGTGGATTTCCTCGACGTTCATAGCACGCCTGCATCGGTCACTGCGCCGTGTCCAGCAACGAGATCGGCGCGCATGGCAGCATAGGCGTCCGCGAGCGGCATCTCGACACGACGGCCACCGCGCTGTGGTGGCGTCCCCAGACGAATCTCCGTCGGCGCGCAATCGAAGCGCTTGCGGAACGTATCGGTGAAATGCGCGTGATTGGTGAAGCCGCATTCCAGCGCAATGTCGAGCACCTTGTGACGGGTCGAGAGCAGCAGATCGCGCGCGAGTCGCAGTCGGCGTTCGAGCAACCATTGTTTGGCGGGCATGCCATACGTCTGCTGAAACAGATACCGGAATTTCCTCAACGGCATTCCGAACTCTTCGGCAAGACGCGCCACCGGCCAGGGTCGATGGAAATTCGCTTCGACGAAGTCGAACAGTGAGTGACTGCCTGCAATCGTCTGGCGCAACATCGCGGAAAAGTAGCGCTGATCGCGGCACAGGCAGTAGACGTAAAAGAAGCGCAGCATCGCCATGCGGTCGACGTTCTGCAACGTCATCGCCACATCGACCATGCTGGGTTCGAGGATCAGTGTGCGCGCTGCTTGCCGGTGGAACACGCCGAGCGGGCGACGGTCGAGTAGATCGACGACGTCCGGATAGAGCGCCTGTAAATCGCAGGCATGAAAATCGTGAGCCACCACTGGCCCTGGGGCTTCGATCGTCGCGTCCGAACTGGTCGCGGTCATGCTGCCCGCAGGCAGCGTGTGCACCAGACCGTTCACAATGAGTTTGACGTTGTGGCGGCTGATCAGAAATCGCACCGTACTCATAGGCTCCTCCTCTGACGACAATCCGTCGGCGGGATGACAAAGTCGAAGGCCACACGATAGGCGAGTGCGCGCGCGAGCATCATCCGGTGGAGACCCTAATGTGAGTCGCCACGCCCGGCACTTTTGGCTTTTGGGAAGAAAACTTTCGAGAAGCATAAAAAAACCCGACGCCACCCCGCGTCGGGTTTGTTTCACAGCGACCGCTTCGGATCGCTTTGGCGCGATATCGTCAGGCCACGGCCGTCGGCGAAAAACTGTCGGCGCGCGCCATCGGCCAATACTTCTCGTAGAGCTGATAGCGGAACTGACCGCGCAGCAAATCGCCCGGCTCCAGATACTTCAGCGATTCGGACATGAGACGGATCTCATTGGACGACACACGTTTGACGATGTGATGTGCGCGCAGATCCGACGGATGCGCCAACCCTGCGGCCTGAATCAGTTCCTGCAACGCGTGCAGCGTCTGCGCGTGGAACTGATGCACACGCTGCGCCTTGTCCGGCACCACGAGCGCCCGTTGACGCAACGTATCCTGCGTGGCCACACCGGTAGGACAGCGGTCCGTGTGGCACTTCTGCGACTGAATGCAGCCGATAGCGAACATGAAGCCGCGCGCCGAATTGCACCAGTCTGCGCCAATGGCGAGCGTGCGCGCAATGTCGAACGCCGTCACGATCTTGCCCGACGCGCCAATGCGGATCTTGTCGCGCAATCCCGCGCCCACGAGCGTGTTGTGTACCAGCAGCAGCCCTTCCTGCAGCGGTGCGCCCACGTGGTCGGTGAACTCCAGCGGCGCAGCGCCGGTGCCGCCTTCGGAGCCGTCCACCACGATGAAGTCGGGGAGGATGCCGCTCTCGAGCATCGCCTTCACGATGCCGAAGAATTCCCACGGATGGCCGATGCAAAGCTTGAAACCCGTCGGTTTTCCGCCCGAGAGCGTGCGCAGCCGGTCGACGAATTGCAGCAGACCCAACGGTGTCGAAAACTCGCTGTGGCGCGACGGCGAGATGCAGTCTCGCCCCATCGGTACGCCGCGCGTTGCGGAGATCTCCGGCGTGATCTTCGCGGCCGGCAACACACCGCCGTGACCCGGCTTCGCCCCTTGCGAGAGCTTCACCTCGATCATCTTCACCTGCGGCGTGGTGGCCTGCGCGGTGAACTTCTCGGCGTTGAACGTGCCATCGTCGTTGCGGCACCCGAAGTACCCCGACGCCACTTCCCAGATCAGGTCCCCGCCCTGTTCGCGGTGATGCGGCGAGATCGATCCTTCGCCGGTGTCGTGGATGAAGTTGCCGAGCTTGGCCCCGCGATTGAGCGCGCGGATGGCGTTGGCGGACAACGCACCGAAGCTCATCGCCGAGACGTTGAAGATCGAGGCCGAATACGGCTGCGCGCGATCCGCACCGATGGTGATACGAAAGTCGTGGTCCTTCAGGACGGTCGGCGCGAGCGAGTGGGCGATCCACTCGTAGCCGGTCGCCTTGACGTCCAGTTCCGTGCCGAACGGACGGCTGTCGACATCCCCCTTGGCGCGCTGATACACGATGCTGCGTTGTGCGCGCGAAAACGGTGTCTCGGAGGTGTCGTCTTCCACGAAGTACTGACGGATTTCCGGCCGGATGAACTCGAACAGAAACCGGAAGTGTCCCCACAGCGGGTAGTTGCGCAGTACGGCGTGCCTCTGCTGAACGATGTCCCAGACCCCGAGGGCGACCAACGCGGCAAACGGTATGGGCCAAAGCGGATTCCATCCGTCGACGAGCGCCAGCACGAGCGTTGCAACGAGCAACGCCACGGCGATCCAGAGAGCCAGAAATCGGCGCGAAAACATGAAACCTCCTAGGCTTTTGCGGGGGGAGCGGCACGATGGCCACCGGCACGCTGCCGGGTGTCCCCCCGGCGAGCGCCGGCGGCTTCAGTGCGTATTGAGGATGATGTGTTTCGATGCTGCGGATTTGGCGCCTGCGTCAGCCGCCGCGTCCGTTGCAGCGACGGCAGGCGTCGTGGACGCGATGATGCCGCCCCCCAGACACACCTCGCCGTCGTACAGCACGGCGGACTGACCCGGCGTCACGGCCCATTGCGCGTCCGAGAACGACAACGTGAGACCACCGCCGTCGGCACGCACGACTTCGCAGGCGGCGTCTGCCTGACGGTAGCGGGTCTTCGCACCGCAGCGCGTGCCTTCGGCTGGTGCCACGCCTGCGACCCACGAGAGGTCCTCGGCATCGAGCGTGTCCGAGAGCAGCCACGGATGATCGTGACCCTGCACGACATACAGCGTGTTGCTGGCCATGTCCTTGCGCGCAACGAACCAGGGCTCACCCGAACCGTCGCGGCTGCCGCCCAGACCGATACCCTTGCGCTGACCCAGCGTGTAGAAGGCCAGCCCCACGTGCTCGCCGACGATCGTGCCGTCCGGTGTCTTCATCGGCCCCGGTTGGGTGGGCAGATAGCGATTGAGGAAGTCGCGGAACGGACGTTCCCCGATGAAGCAGATCCCCGTCGAATCCTTCTTCTTCGCGTTCGGCAGGCCGATCTGTGCGGCGATTTCGCGCACCTTCGTCTTCGGCATTTCGCCGAGCGGGAACATCGTGCGAGAGAGCTGCTGCTGGTTCAGACGGTGCAGGAAGTAGCTCTGATCTTTGGTGTGATCGAACGCCTTGAGCAGTTCGAAGCGACCATCGCGCTCGCGCACGCGGGCGTAGTGGCCGGTGGCGATGGTCTCGCCGCCCAGCGCCACCGCGTGATCGAGGAATGCCTTGAACTTGATCTCGGCGTTGCACAGCACGTCCGGGTTCGGCGTGCGACCGGCCGAGTATTCGCGCAGAAATTCCGCAAAGACGCGGTCCTTGTATTCGGCGGCGAAGTTCACGGCTTCGACGTCGATGCCGATCAGATCGGCGACCGACACCACGTCGATCCAGTCCTGCCGGGTCGAACAGTACTCGCTATCGTCATCGTCTTCCCAGTTCTTCATGAACAGGCCGACGACGTCGTAGCCTTGTTGTTTGAGCAGCCATGCCGTGACCGACGAATCGACGCCGCCCGACATGCCCACGACTACGCGTTTTTGACTCATGTGTTGCCTTGCCCGCCGGTCAGTGCCGGATAGGTCTGAAGTATGCCGAGGTCGTACCGAACGCCTCGCAGGTAATCGTCCATGCACTGCTCGAGAATGGGCGAGCGGTGCCGTGCCCGCTGCGCGCGTACCTCCTCCGGCGTGAGCCAGAGTGTGCCGACGATGCCGTCGTCGAGCGTACGCGTCGCATCGAACTCGCCCAACGTGCCGCTGAAGGTGAAGCGCAGATAGGCGATGTCCTCGGGCCCGGGCGCGAGATAAATGCCGAGCAGGTGCTGCGGCTCGAATCTATGCGCGGTCTCTTCCAGCACCTCACGGCGCACGGCGTCGAGAATCGACTCGCCCGGTTCCAGATGACCGGCCGGTTGGTTAATCAGCAGACCGGCACGCTTTTGCTCTTCGACAAACAGAAAACGGCCGTCACGTTCGACGACCGCTGCAACCGTCACGTTGGGCTTCCAGCGTGCATTCATGGCACATCCTTGCGGGACGCGGGGACGAGAGACCCCGATAAAAGCGACATTTTACCGTCTGACGGGGTTTGGCGCTGAAGACGGGGCAGTTTCACGACCGACCGTCCGGTCGGCAAGTTCTGCGCAGATCCCCTCACATTCATTACCGATAGTTAGTATTGATATGCCAATCCATGCAATAGGCGCATTTGTAATCTTCGGGTAAGCTTCGAGCACCAGCAATGTGCAGTTGCAGTACCGCGTCACCGGTTTGTGCAGTAGTTCGAATGCAGTGGTTTGTGCAGGACTAATGTCATCAGCGGCGAAACAGGTAACGCGCCTGCCCCGGCAGCGTGTGCGCTGCGGCTCCTTGGTTTATGGCCGCTGATGAGATCAGTTCACAAACCCAAGGAGATACGCAATGAAAATCGGCATTCCCGCCGAAACGCTTTCCGGCGAATCCCGTGTCGCGGCCACGCCCGAGACGGTGAAGAAGCTGGTCGCGTCAGGACACCAGATCGTGATCGGCCGCGGCGCCGGAGACGCGGCCAGCGTGCCCGACGCCGCCTTCGAAGCGGCCGGGGCCACCCTCGGCAGCGCCGCCGACGCGCTCGGCGCAGAACTCGTCCTCAAGGTACGCGCCCCCTCCCTCGAAGAACTTGCCCAGATGTCGCGCGGCAGTGTGGTCGTCGGCATGCTCAATCCGTTCGATGCCGAGAACAATGCGCGCATGGCCGCCGCCGGCGTCACCGCCTTCGCGCTCGAAGCCGCGCCG
Source organism: Pandoraea oxalativorans (assembly GCF_000972785.3). Lineage (NCBI taxonomy): Bacteria > Pseudomonadati > Pseudomonadota > Betaproteobacteria > Burkholderiales > Burkholderiaceae > Pandoraea > Pandoraea oxalativorans. Next base: position 971,542 of record NZ_CP011253.3, on the reverse strand, counting down.
CGCACTACACGCGCCCAAAGCATGGACGTGCTGTCCTCGCAGGCCAACATCGCCGGTTACAAGGCGGTGATGCTTGCTGCGAACCTCTATCAACGCTTCATGCCGATGCTGATGACGGCCGCCGGTACGGTGAAGGCCGCGCGTCTGGTCGTGCTCGGTGCCGGTGTCGCGGGCCTGCAGGCCATTGCGACGGCCAAACGTCTGGGTGCAGTGATCGAAGCGTCGGACGTGCGTCCGGCGGTACGTGAGCAGATCGAATCGCTCGGCGCGAAGTTCATCGACGTGCCGTTCGAGACGGACGAAGAGCGCGAGATCGCAAAGGGCGTGGGTGGCTATGCACGTCCGATGCCCGCTGCCTGGCTCGCTCGTCAGGCACAACTGGTACACACGCGTCTGACGCAGGCCGACATCGTCATCTCCACCGCCCTGATTCCGGGCCGCGCTGCGCCGACGCTCATCAGCGAAGACACCGTCAAGGCCATGAAGCCCGGTTCGGTGATCATCGATCTGGCGGCCGGACGCGGTGCCAACGGCGGCGGCAACTGCCCGCTGTCGGTGGCCGACGAAGTCGTCAAAGTCCACGGCGTCACCATCGCGGGGTACACCAACCTCGCCGGTATGGTGGCCGCAGATGCCTCTGCGCTTTACGCACGTAACGTGCTGGACTTCCTCAAGCTCGTCATCGACAAGGAAGGTCAGTTCGTCATCGATACCAACGACGACATCGTCAGCGCGTGCCTGATGTGCCGCGACGGTCAAGTGCTGCGTGCGGCTTAAGGGGAGGCTCTGCCATGGAATTGATTAATCACACGGTGATCAACCTGATCATCTTCGTGCTGGCGGTGTACGTCGGCTATCACGTGGTGTGGAACGTCACACCGGCACTGCACACGCCGCTCATGGCGGTGACCAATGCGATCTCGGCCATCGTGATCGTGGGCGCCATGCTCGCCGCCGGTCTCACTGAGGGCAACCTCGGCAAGACGATGGGGGTCGTGGCGGTGGCGCTCGCAGCGGTGAACGTGTTCGGGGGCTTCCTCGTCACGCAGCGCATGCTGGAGATGTTCAAGAAAAAGGATAAGGCCCCTGCAAAGGCGGCCAACGACGAATCGGCAGCAAAGGGAGCGCACTGACATGAGCATGAATCTTGTGACGCTGCTGTATCTGGTCGCGTCGATCTGTTTCATTCAGGCGCTCAAGGGCCTGTCGAATCCGAAGATGGCGCGGCGCGGCAACGCGTTCGGCATGATCGGCATGGCGATTGCGGCCGTCACCACGATTGCGCTGATCTACGAGTTGCGTCGTCTGATGGGTGGCAACTACTCGGGACTCGCGCTGATCCTCGCAGGTCTCGTAGTCGGCGGCGGCGTCGGTGCCTTCGTCGCCCGCAAGGTCGAGATGACGAAGATGCCGGAACTCGTGGCCGCCATGCACTCGCTGATCGGTCTGGCGGCGGTGTGTATCGCTGTTGCGGCCGTGGCAGAGCCTGCGGCATTCGGTATCGTGCCTGCCGGTGAGACCTTGCTGCCGCCGGGTAACCGTATCGAGTTGTTCATCGGCACGTTCGTCGGTGCGATCACGTTCTCGGGGTCGGTCATCGCATTCGGCAAGCTTTCGGGCAAGTACAAGTTCCGTCTGTTCCAGGGCGCGCCGGTCCAGTTCACCGGACAGCACACGATCAACCTGCTGCTCGCCATCGCGATGCTCGGCTTCGGCGTCATCTTCTTCCTGTCGCAAAGCTGGCTGCCGTTCATTCTGATGACGGCAATCGCGTTCGTGCTCGGCGTGCTCATCATCATCCCGATTGGCGGTGCAGACATGCCGGTCGTGGTCTCGATGCTGAACTCGTACTCGGGCTGGGCGGCGGCGGGCATCGGCTTCTCGTTGAACAATCCGATGCTGATCATCGCCGGTTCGCTGGTCGGCTCGTCGGGCGCGATTCTGTCGTACATCATGTGTAAGGCCATGAACCGCTCGTTCTTCAACGTGATTCTCGGCGGCTTCGGCGCAACGCCGGGCACGAGTGCGGCGGGCGGCGAACAGCAGCAGCGTCCGGTGAAGTCCGGCTCGCCCGACGACGCCGCGTTCCTCATGAGCAACGCCGAATCGCTGGTGATCGTGCCGGGCTACGGTCTGGCGGTCGCCCGCGCGCAGCACGCGCTCAAGGAACTGACCGACAAGCTCTCGGAGAAAGGCGTGAGCGTGCGCTACGCGATTCACCCGGTCGCGGGCCGTATGCCGGGTCACATGAACGTGCTGCTCGCAGAAGCCGAGGTGCCGTACGATCAGGTGCTGGAGATGGACGAGATCAACGGCGAATTCGGCCAGACCGACGTGGTGCTGGTGCTCGGCGCGAACGACGTGGTGAACCCCGCCGCGAAGAACGACCCGGGCTCGCCGATTGCCGGGATGCCGATCATCGAGGCTTACAAAGCCAAGACGATCATCGTCAACAAGCGTTCGATGGCCGCCGGTTATGCCGGGCTCGATAACGAACTCTTCTATCTCGACAAGACGATGATGGTCTTCGGCGATGCGAAGAAGGTGATCGAGGAGATGGTGAAAGCGGTCGAGTAAGTCGGACCGTTTCGCTGGATCTTTGCGCGGGGCTGCACGCCGACATCGGGTGCAGCCCCGCGCTACAATGCGCGCTCGATCCACGCAATAGGGCGCCGCCGCGCGCGAAAGAGTCCCACATCATGTCGCTAGGCATCGTCGCCGCCCTTCACGAAGAAATCGCCGATCTGCTCGCAGAGATGGCCCCCGGGGCGCACGTCGAACACATCGGCATGCGCGACTATCACGTGGGCAAGCTGCACGGCCACGACTGCGTCATCGTGCTCGCCCGCATCGGCAAAGTGGCGGCGGCCGCCACCACGGCTGCGCTGATCCATCGCTTCGACGTGCGGGAAATCGTCTTCACCGGCGTGGCGGGCGGACTCGCGCACGGGCTGTCGGTGGGCGACGTCGTCATCGCCGACACGCTCACGCAGCACGACATGGACGCCAGTCCTCTCTTCCCCCGCTTCGAAATCCCGTTGCTCGGACGCGCTGCGTTCGACGCCGAAGCCTCACTGCGCGACGCCCTCGCGCAGGCCGCACGCGACTGGCTTGCCGACGAGATGGCCGCGCAGGTGAGCGCTGCGCTGCGCGCCGAATTGCGGATGTCTGCGCCGCGCGTGCACGTCGGGCAGATCGCCAGCGGCGACCGCTTCGTTTCCAGCGCCAACGAAGTCACACTGCTGCGCGGCACGCTGCCGCAAGCCCTTGCCGTCGAGATGGAAGGGGCGGCGGTCGCACAGGTCTGCCATGAGTACGGCGTTCCGTTCGCTGTCATGAGAACGCTTTCCGATGCGGCCGACGACACGGCGCACGTCGATTTCCCGCGCTTTCTGCGCGAGGTCGCGAGCCACTACTCTCACGGTATTCTTCGTCGCTTCCTGAGCAAGCGTTCGGCGCCATCCACCTAGGCGCACCCAGCCCCCACCGTCCATCCCCGTTTGGACATTCCAGCGGGCGATCTCGACACCCCGCATCGGCCTCCTTCCGGACAATGTCCCCTTGTCCATTGTGCGGAGGAGACACCCCAATGAATGCAGACGGTCATCGCGCGCTATCTGCGCCACCCATGCCTTGCGCGTCCTCAGCGCAGACTGCCTATCCAAGCACGCCCATCCTCGCACCGCTCTACCGGACGCTCGGTTGGGCGGACGTCGTCAACCTCCGGGCGCTCAACCCGAAGTGCAATCCGACGAAGGCCGCCGTGATGCGCGCTGCCGAACATCCCGACAGCACGTTCGGACGCGAGATCGAGGCGTGCATGGGCAAGACGGTCGTCGGCGAGCCCGCGCGCACTGCGGGACAGGCCATTGCGCTTCGCCGACTCGCCGTCCTGGAAGATCACGAGGTCACGCTGGACGCCCTCAGAGACACGGGCCTGCCGACGGACCTCGCCGTCGATCTGCTGCGGCGCCTGCTGCCGCGCCCCACCGGCTGGACGCTCTTCGAGCGTATCGCTGGCACCCCGGACCTGGAAACATGGGCGCAATCCGTGCTCTCGCGCGACTCGGAAACGCATGTCGCCGACGACATCCTGACGCTGCGCATTCTGCAAGCCTTCGGACACGACATCGCGCTGCCCTGGTCGTTCGACACGACCAATAAGTGGGTGTACTTCTACAGCGCAGGCGCCGACCCGACCAGCGTTCTGTCACGGATGATCGACATCGCGACACTGGATCGCCCCGCGTGCTACGCGACGCGCGACGTCTGCCGTAAGGCCTATCAGGCCATCGCGTACTGCCATTACGGTGCGGGCGGGCAAATCTGGCCGCATTGGGAAGCAACGCACGACGTATGGAAGATTCATCCGGACCCGCGCGAACACGGGATCGTCGACGACATCCTGAGCCACAACGCGATCACTTGCGACACCGAACGGTGGCTCAGGGACGTCACGGTCGTCGGTGGGCTGGATGTGCGGGACTATTCACCGCGCACCGGTCCGGATTACGAGAGCGATCTGTCCGATCCGGAAAACGTGACATGCGATCCCCGCCGCCACCGTATCGCGCCGAGCGATCTGCGCGAACGTCGTGCCGTGCTCACAGCTGTGGCCGCTCGGCGACGCGCCGCACAGCGCGCCGCCTTGCCGCCCCCACCGGCACCGCCCTCGCCCACGTTGCAATCGTCGGGCGAGCGCCCCCGCTCCGCACCGCCGTCAACCTCCCACGCAGGCGGGGACGACGAGGGTGACGGCAACGGCAACGCGGGCTGAAGCCGCCGTCCGGACAAAACAAAAGACCGGCCACTGGCCGGTCTTTTTCATGACGCTGGACGTCGAGGCGCTAACACTTACTCAGTTGCGTCGCGCCCGCCATCCGTCTTGCCCTCGCCGTCGCCTGCGCGCTTGCGCACGGAGCCAGCGATCAGATCGAAACGGAACAAGCGGCATTCCAGCGCACCGTTGTACAGCGGCGTACGACGCGATTCGCGCAACCGCATCTGTCCCGGCAGGCTCATGTCGGCCGTGAGCAGAAACGCGCTCCAGCCGGTGAAGCGTTGCTTGAGCACGTCGCCGAAGGCACGGAAGAACTCGGCGTCGACGCCGTCCGGCTGATTGCGCTGGAAGCCGCCGCGATTGCCTTGCACGTCCGGCGAATAACCGTCGTCGGCGTCGCGCGGGGCACGACGGCCGCGCACTTCGATACGCTCACCGTACGGCGGATTGGCGACGATGATCCCCGGACGATCCACCGGCGGCGACATATCGCGCGCATCCACCTGCTTGAGGCCGATGTCGCCCACACCGGCGCGCTCCAGATTGGCGCGCGACTTGACCAGCATGTCGCCGGAAATGTCGCTACCGAAGATGCTCTCGGGCACGCCGCGCACGCGGGCGTCGCGCTGCGCTTCGTCCGCCTGCACCTTGAGCGCCTGCCAGGCGGCGATGTCGTAACCCTTGAGCTTCTCGAAGCCGAAGCGACGGCCTGCGCCCGCCGGAACACCCAGTGCGATCTGCGCGGCCTCCGCGAGGAACGTGCCGCTGCCGCACATCGGGTCGTACAGCACCATGTCGGCAGCCGTATCGGTGCGCCAGCCCGCCAGTCGCAGAATGCCCGCCGCGAGGTTTTCGCGCAGGGGCGCTGCGCCCTTGTCCAGACGCCAGCCGCGCTTGAACAGCGGCTCACCGGAGGTATCGAGGTAGAGCGTGGCGTCGGTCGCGGTCAGGAAGGCGAACACGCGCACGTCGGGCTGCATGGTGTCGATATTCGGACGCGCACCGGACTTCTCGCGCAGACGGTCGCACACGGCGTCCTTCACACGCAGCGTGACGAATTCGAGGCTACGCACCGGCGCCTTGATACCGGTGACGTCCACCCGCAGCGTCTGCTGATAGCCGAACCAGTCTTCCCAACGCTGACGCAGGGCGAATTCGTAGATGTCCTGTTCGGTGCGATAGCCCTGCTGCGCGACGCGCAGCAGCACACGGCTCGCGATGCGCGAATGCAGGTTCGCTGCCATGCCTGCGGCCCACGGACCGGCGAAATGCACACCGCCGGGCACCTGTTTGCCCACCGAAATCGGGGCGAGACGCCCCATTTCTGCGAGTTCAGCGGCCAGCGCCTCTTCCAGTCCACGGGGACAGGGCGCGAAGAATTCGAAGGAAGCCATGTAGATGCGTGCGACCGGCGCGCGAAGCGTCGGCGGAGGGAATAAACCGCTATTGTACGCGCGCCGAACCGGCGGACGTCAGCGGCGCGCCGCCGGGGCAGGAGATGGGCATTGGTCGCGACGTCGACAATCGCCTTCGACACGCCGCTGTCCATCAGGATACGCCCGAAACCGCCACCGGCACCCACCACCAGCGTGATCGTGGCAATCGGCGCCAGACACTCGTTGGTGAACTTCAGAATCTGGTCGCGATTGAAGCCGCGTTGCTTGCCGAACGTGAAGAAGCTCACGAGCGTGGCGATGAGCAGCGCCATCACCGAGTTGCCGATCAGGCGCAGGAAGTCGTTCGCGAACGTCTTCGGTGCGAAGAACAGGTCGGCCCAGCTACCGATGAGCATCAGAATGACCGGCAGCAAGATCGTGAACAGCGTGATGCCGAAGCCAGGCAGCTTGTCCATCGGACGGTCGGCTTCGACGAACTGGGCGAGCAGCGGGTTATCCGGATTGGGCACCACGTGACGCGCCATCAGCTTGGCGAAGAGGGGACCGGCAATCGCGGCCGTCGGAATGCCGACGATCAGCGCGTACATGATGGTGTGGCCGATGTCCGCGTTGTAGGCGGTCACCGCCAGCAGCGCGGCCGGGTGCGGCGGGATCAGGCCGTGCACGACCGACAGACCGGCGACCATCGGAATGCCCACGAGCACCATCGACGTGCCGGTGCGCTTGGCGACGTTGAACGCAATCGGAATCAGCAGCACGAAACCGACTTCGAAGAACACCGGCAGACCGACGATGAACGCGATCACGACCATCGCCCAATGCACGTTCTTCTCACCGAAGAAGCCGATGAGCGTGCGCGCAATGCGCTCCGCACCACCCGACTCGGCCATCATTTTGCCGAGCATCGTGCCAAGCCCCACCACGAGCGCAATGTGTCCCAGCGTGTTGCCCACGCCCGTCTCGAATGCCTTGACAATGCCGCCCATCGGCATCCCCACCCCCAGCCCGAGCACGAGCGAGACGACGATCAGCGTGATGAACGGATTCAGTTTGAAACGCGCGATCAGCAGAATCAGCGCGATTACCGCGATAAGCGCGTATACCAGCAGCAAGTTGCCTTGCACCGCGACCATGGGGGGTCTCCTCGTTTGGCTAGATGGGCGGATGCCCGTTTATTGAAATCCTGTTATTCGGTAACACCGGCGATGTTCTGCCGTCGATGCGAGTTGTTACAGATGCGAGAGTCGACGCGGCGGTTGCGGCAGCAGCGCCGCTTCAGGCATTGATTCAGGCACGCGGCAGCGCGCTCGCCGCGCGGGCCAGACGCGTGATACCGTCCCAGTCCTTCGCGTCGACCAGCGCCTTGGGCGTGAGCCACGAGCCGCCCACACACACCACGTTCGGCTGCGCCAGATACGACGGTGCCGACTCCGCGCTGATGCCGCCCGTCGGGCAAAAACGCACCTCGCGGAACGGGCCGTAGAGCGCCTTGAGCATCGGCACACCGCCCGAGGGTTCAGCCGGGAAGAACTTCACCGTCTCGTAACCGTCCGCGAGCGCGGCCAGAATGTCCGAGGGCGTCACCACGCCCGGCAGCAGCGGCAGACCGGCTGCCTTGGCGGCCGCGCCCAGCGCCGGCGTGTAACCCGGCGACACGCCGAAGCGCGCACCGGCGGCCACGGCCTGCGCCATCTCTGCGGGACGCGTGAGCGTGCCCACGCCAACGATCAACTCGTCCGACAGTCCGGCCACATGGCGAATGACGTCCATCGCCGCCGGGGTGCGCAGCGTGATTTCGAGCACGCGCACGCCGCCCGCAAGCAATGCACGCGAGACCTGCTCGCCCTGCTCGACGTTGTCGAACTGGAGCACCGGAACCACGGGGCCGGCACGAACGATGTCATTGATGTTCATTACGTTTTCCTTGAATGCAGTGACGTAGTGCCCGTCACTCGGTACCGAAGAACACGGAAGCGCCCGATTCCGCCGCCCCTACGGACGCACGCATGTGCCCGAAGAGCAGACGGCCAGTGTCGTCGCCCGACGCGTCGACCGGCGCGATCTCGCGCTCGGCCCAGACTTGCGGCGACACTTCGGCGTGCAGCATGCCGGTGTTGGCGTCGAGCACGATCGGATCGCCGTCGCGCACCCGTGCCAGCGGACCACCGCCAGCCGCTTCGGGCGACACGTGAATCACCGCGGGCACCTTGCCCGACGCGCCGGACATCCGGCCGTCCGTCACCAGCGCCACGGCGAACCCCTCGTCCTGCAACACACCGAGCAGCGGCGTGAGGCGATGCAGCTCGGGCATGCCATTGGCGCGCGGCCCCTGGCCACGCAACACGACGACCACGTCGCGACGCAGCTCGCCTGCATCGAACGCGGCCTGGACCGCTTCCTGCGAAGTAAATACGCGTGCCGTTGCGGCCACGCGCCGATGTTCCGGCTTGACCGCCGACACCTTGATGACGCCACGCCCCAGATTGCCGTGCATGAGCCGCAGTCCGCCATCGGGGGCGAACGGCTCGGCATGGCCGCGCAAGACGTCACGATCACCACTGTAGGCGCTCCCTGCGCGCCACGCCAGCCCTTCGGGCGACAACCATGGCTCGGCGCGGTAGCGCGAGAGACCGGGACCGGCGACGGTCTTCACATCGTCGTGCAACAGGCCCGCGTCGAGCAGTTCGCCGATCAGGAACCCCATGCCGCCCGCGGCGTGGAAATGGTTCACGTCGGCTTTGCCGTTCGGATACACACGCGCCATGAGCGGCACGATGGCCGACAGCGCGTCGAAATCGTCCCAGTCGATGACGACGCCCGCCGCACGGGCCATCGCCACGAGGTGCAGGGTGTGATTGGTCGAGCCACCCGTGGCCAACAGGCCGACGATGCCGTTGACGACGGCGCGCTCGTCGACCACGTGGCCGATCGGGGTGTAGTCGGGGGTGTGCGCGCCGATGGCCAGCACGCGCGCGAGCGCCGCGTCGGTGAGCGCATCGCGCAGGGGCGTGTGCGGGTGCACGAAGGCCGCGCCCGGCAGATGCAGGCCCATGATTTCCATGAGCAACTGGTTGCTGTTGGCCGTGCCGTAGAACGTGCACGTGCCCGCGCCGTGATACGCCTGCGATTCGGCTTCGAGCAGCGCGTCGCGGCCCACTTTGCCGGTGGCGTACAACTGGCGGATCTTGGCCTTCTCGTCGTTCGACAGGCCGCTCGCCATCGGGCCAGCGGGCACGAAAATCGTCGGCAGATGACCGAACTGCAAGGCCCCGATCACCAGCCCCGGCACGATCTTGTCGCACACGCCGAGCATCAGCGCGGCATCGAACATGTTGTGCGACAGGGCGACGGCCGTGCTCATGGCGATGATTTCGCGCGAGAACAGCGACAGTTCCATGCCCGCATTGCCTTGCGTCACGCCGTCGCACATGGCGGGCACGCCGCCAGCCACCTGCGCTGTCGCCCCCAGCTTACGGGCGGCTTCACGTAGACGCGCCGGGTACTGCTCGTACGGCTGATGCGCCGAGAGCATGTCGTTGTAGGCCGTCACGATGCCCACGTTCGGGCGACGCTGCTCGCGCAGAATCAGCTTGTCGTTGGCGGGCATGGCGGCGAAACCGTGCGCCAGGTTCGCGCAGGACAGCGCGCCGCGCTGCGGAAAGCGACCGGCGCTCGCGTCGATGCGGGCCAGATACGCGGCGCGCGTGTCGCGGCTACGCGCGGCAATGCGCGCCGTGACAGCCATTACGGTCGGGTGCAGGGGCTTCTTTTGCTCGGACATCATGTCGTAGGACTGGACTTGCGATGCACCCGGAGCAGGTGCGATTGGGAGCGGAGTTTAGTAGAAATTCTACATCCCATCAATCCAAAGCCATCGACAGTCAGGGTTTTACCCAGTAACATCCGATACTTACGCCAGATTTTGTCGGGTCAAGAAATTTCACTCCACAATGTGAAATCTCGTATTTTTGTAGTTTTTGTACATTTCGTTCATGATTCCCACGTCTGCGCCCCAAGCGCGGCGCGGTGTCACGGGGTGGTCGGGTGCTATAGTGAGCGCCTGACCCGCCGGGGCCGTCACGCACAGCGAGGCATCCAACGCAGCGCTTTCGTGACGTCACATCGGCACCACGGGGAAATTTCGGGGAATGACGCGCCGGGTCCCTGCCGCGCGTCTGCTTTTGTTGCTGCCTGCCATGCTTAACCGAATCGAAGCCACGCTGACCCAGTTGCGCCCGTCCGAGCGCAAGCTCGCGACCTATGTGCTCGACGCTCCGCGCGAAGTCGTCGATCTGTCGATGAACGAACTCGCCGAGCGCGCCAACGTCAGCCAGCCGACGATTGCCCGCTTCTGTCAGGCGGTGGGATGCAGCGGCTATCGCGAGTTCAAGATCCGTCTGGCGCAGGGCATCGCGCAGGGCGTGCCGTTCGTTCACCGCGACGTGCGTCCGGACGAGCCTGTACCGGGCATCGCCAGCAAGGTGCTCGACCGCACCATCGGCAGTCTTATGCAGGTGCGCAACAATCTCTCGCCCGACAGCATCGGCCAGGCGATCGAACTGCTGGCCTCGGCGCGACGCATCGAGTTCTACGGCGCGGGTGCGTCGGGCATCGCCGCGCAGGACATGCAGCACAAGTTCTTCCGACTCGGTGTGCCGGCGGTCGCGTACAGCGATCCGCACATCTACGGCATGTCGGCCGCGCTCCTCAAGGAAGGAGACGTTGTCGTAGCGATCTCGAATACGGGACGCACGCGGGATCTGCTCGAAGCCACGCAACTGGCGCGCACGGCGGGCGCGAGCGTGATCGCCATCACGCACAGCAATTCGCCGCTGGCGCGGCAGGCCAGCATAGCGCTGTTCGCCGACGTCGACGAAGACACCGACGTGTATTCGCCGCTGACCTCGCGCATCGCCCATCTCGCCATCGGCGACGTGCTCGCGGTCGGCATGGCGCTGCGTCTGGGCGACCGACTGCCATCGCAACTCGCACGAGCCAAGGAAGTCATCAACCGACGACGCACGGCGAACGACGGCAGATAGCCGGATGCGGTGTGCATCCGGTGCACCGTCAACGAGAAGGGGCGAAGCGCCATGACAACGCTTCGCCCCTTCTCGTTTCTCGACGCGATGTTCCGCGCGTGAGGGCCCAGCTTACGGATTCACCACGTTTTGCAGCGGCTTGCCCGTCAGCGCGGCGATCAGATTGTCGGCGGCGCACGACGCCATCGCGTGACGCGTCTCATGCGTGGCCGAGCCGATATGCGGCAGCGCCACCACGTTCTTCATCTTCAGCAACGGCGAATCGACCGACACCGGCTCACGTTCGAAAACATCGAGACCGGCAGCGCGCAGATGTCCGCAGGCCAGCGCATCGACCAGCGCGGCTTCGTCGATCACCTTGCCACGCGCCGCGTTGATGAAGATCGCGCCGCGCTTCATCTGCGCGAACTCCTTCGCACCGATCAGACGCTCCGTGGCGGGCGACAGCGGCACCAGCGTCACGACCAAATCGGATTGCGCGAGCAGTTCCGACAACGTGCGATGTTGCGCGCCGTAGGCCTTCTCCGCCGCTTCGTTGCGCGAGCGGTTGCTGTACAACACCTTCATGCCGAAGCCGAGAGCGGCGCGACGCGCCACTGCGCCCCCGATGCGTCCCATGCCGACGATGCCCAGCGTCTTGCCCTGCACGTCGGTGCCGAAGTGCTCCTCGCCGAGGCTCGCCTTCCAGCCGCCAGCCTTCACCAGTTCGGCCAGTTCGACCACGCGACGCGCACTCGACAACACCAGCGCGAAGACGGTATCCGCGGTGGTTTCCGTCAGTACATCGGGCGTGTTCATCAGCTTGATGCCGCGACGCGTGAGGTCGGGCACGTCGAACTGGTCGTAGCCCACGGAGATCGTGGCCCACGCCTTGAGCTTCGATGCGCCGTCGAGCAGCGCAGGTGTCGCGTTCACGCCAACGCCGATGGCGCCGTCCGCGCGGCTGAGCGCCGCCGCGAACTCGGCACGGTTGCCGTCGTTCACGCCATCGAATTCGGTGAGCGAGAAATGCTCGGCCAATCGTGCACGCACATCAGGCGGCACGCGCTTGTACAACACAACTTCCGGACGACTCATGCGATTCACTCCTGGGGGGTTGCCGCTGCCGACATCCACGACAGCGAGCGAGAGATTCTGCGACAGGCTCAGCGTGTTGCGCTGGCCTGCGCGAAGGCGCGTTCGAGGAAATCGAGGCGGTCCTGGCCCCAATACGGCTCGCCTTCGAAGACGAACCACGGTGCACCGTACACGCCTGCAGCGGCCGCGTCGTCGGTGTTCGCGTCGTACGCGGCCTGCACGCTCGCGCCGTGCGACGCCGCGAGCAGCGAATTGCCGTCGAGCGACAGGCTGTCGGCGAGCGCCTACAGCGTGGCATCGTCGGCAATGTTGCGCTCTTCGACCCACAGGGCGTTCGACACCGCGCCGACGAGTTCCAGCGCCTTGCCGGTGCCGTGCGCGAGCTGCGTTGCGATGACGAGTTTGGCCGCCGGATCGCCCGAGACGGGGAAGAACTTCGGTTCGAGGTTCAGGGGCAGGCCGAGATACTTCGACCAGCGCGCCAGTTCCACCAGACGATACGCCTGACGCTGCGGCGCGCGCTTGGCGAGCGGCAGACCGCCCGAACCGCTGAAGACGCGCCCGAGATCCACCGGCTTGAGCTGGATCCGTACGCCATAGCGGCGCGCCAGCTCGACGAAACGGGCATGCCCCAGGTAGACATAGGGCGACTGCGTCGCCAGAAAATACTCACAAGTCAGACTCACGGCAAAACTCCTCTTGCTATCGGTAAGGGGCGCCTATGATTGGCGCTGTTGCTGCATGACCTGTTCGATGTGTGTTGTTCAGGCGACGGACGCAAGCATTGTCAGAACGGTTTGACGACCGCGAGGATCACGGCGCCGAGCAGCCCCAGCACGGGAACCTCGTTGAAGTAGCGATACCAGCGATGCGAGCGCGTGTTGCGTCCGGTTTCGAACTTGCGCAGCAAACGGCCGCACGCATGGTGATAGCCGAGCAGCAGCACCACGATCAGCAGCTTGGCGTGCAACCAACCACTGTGGCGACCGATGCCGTAATACAACCAGAGGATCAGTCCGAAAGCGAGCGCCGGGACCGCGAGGATCGTCATGAAGCGGTAGAGCTTGCGCGCCATGAGCAGCAGACGTTGCGTGGCGGCCTGATCGCTCTCCATCGCGAGGTTGACGAAAATGCGCGGCAGATAGAACAGACCGGCAAACCACGAAGCGACGAAAACGATGTGAAGCGCTTTGATCCAGAGCATCGGGACAAGCGGCCCGCCAGCAGGCCGTCGAATATTTTGAACAGCAAACAATGTACAACAATCCGCCGTATCGCGACGCGCAGCGCCGCCCGCCAACGGCCACCGGGCCTGCGGCAAATCGACGCGATGCCGTCCGGCTGTGCCAGAATACGGACCATATTGGCTTTTTGCCCCACATCGGCGCAGCACGCCGGTCATCGGCCCCCGCATGAGAATTCTTGGTATCGACCCCGGCCTGCGCGTCACCGGCTTCGGCGTGCTCGAAAAGCACGGCAACCGTCTGCAATATGTGACGAGCGGCGTCGTCCGTACCGGCGACGGCACCCTGCCCGCCCGACTGCGCATCATCTTCGAGAGCGTGGCCGAACTGGTCGACACCTACCGGCCCGATCAGGCCGCCATCGAAAAGGTGTTCGTCAACGTCAACCCGCAATCCACCCTGCTGCTCGGTCAGGCGCGCGGTGCGGCCATCACGGCGCTTTCGGTCGGCGGACTCGAAGTCTTCGAATACACGCCGATGCAACTGAAGCAGGCGGTCGTCGGCTACGGACGCGCGCGCAAGGAGCAGGTGCAGGAGATGGTCACCCGTTTGCTGACCCTTACCGGCACGCCGGGCAAGGACGCCTCCGACGCGCTCGGCGTCGCCATCTGCCACGCGCACAGCGGCGAGACCTACGCGGCGCTCACCGAAGTCGCGCCCGCGCTGGCCGCCAAGGGCCTGCGTGTGAAACGCGGTCGACTGGTAGGCCAAAGGGGGGTCTAGGGGGCTGGGAGGACGTCCGAAGCGCTACAATGCATCCATGATCGAAACCGACAAACTCGCCGCCGAGCGCATCATTGCGCCCACACCGGCCTCGCCCAACGAAGAAGCCTTCGAGCGCGCGCTGCGCCCCAAGCTGCTCGACGAATACGTCGGCCAGCGCAAGGTGCGCGAACAGCTCGAAATCTTCATCGAGGCGGCCCGCAAACGCTCGGAACCGCTCGACCACGTGCTGCTCTTCGGCCCGCCGGGTCTGGGCAAGACCACGCTCGCCCACATCATCGCCCGCGAAATGGGCGTGCATCTGCGTCAGACGTCGGGGCCTGTGCTGGAGCGTCCGGGCGATCTCGCCGCCCTGCTGACCAATCTCGAAGCCAACGACGTACTGTTCATCGACGAAATTCACCGGCTCTCGCCGGTCGTCGAGGAAATTCTGTATCCGGCGCTGGAGGACTACCAGATCGACATCATGATCGGCGAAGGTCCGGCGGCGCGCAGCGTCAAGCTCGATCTCCAGCCGTTCACGCTCGTGGGCGCGACGACCCGTGCCGGTATGCTGACGAACCCGCTGCGCGATCGCTTCGGGATCGTAGCGCGTCTGGAGTTTTATACCGCGGACGAACTGGCGGGCATCGTGCGCCGCTCGGCGAGCCTGCTCGGCGCGGTCATCGCCGACGACGGCGCCTATGAGATCGCACGCCGCGCACGCGGCACGCCGCGTATCGCCAACCGGTTGCTGCGCCGTGTGCGCGACTTCGCCGAAGTGAAGGCCGACGGTCGCATCACCGCCGCTGTGGCCGACGCCGCCCTGTCCATGCTCGACGTCGACGCGGTCGGCTTCGACGTGATGGACCGCAAGCTGCTCGAAGCGGTGCTCCACAAGTTCGACGGCGGCCCGGTCGGCGTCGACAACCTTGCCGCCGCCATCGGCGAGGAGCGCGACACCATCGAAGACGTGATCGAGCCGTTCCTGATCCAGCAGGGCTTCCTGCAACGCACGCCGCGCGGTCGCGTCGCCACGCTCGCCGCCTATCGCCACTTCGGGTTGGCAGCGCCCGGCAGCGCTCCGGAAAGCGGCTCGCTCTGGTCGCCGGACGCGACAGGCAAGTAGCGACGGCAGCGACCTTATAGCGACGATACGTCGCAGGTCCGACGAATCCCCCTGTCGGACAATCGACGTTCACGCTTCCCACCCCAAGGCACCACATGGCCTCGCACGACGATCTGCCCACCCCGCCCCCGGCAACGCCCTTGCGGCCCGCCGGACCGGTCGTGGGCGTGTCGGGGCGTTTGCGGCACGCCATCGCCATGCGGCTCGTGAGCCTGACGTCCGGCCCCGGTGCCCCGCGCCTGAATTACGACACACCTGACGGCGACCCGGGCCTGTTCGGGCCGGACGCCGCCTGCTGGCACGTCCACGGCGATTTCACATCGATGATGATTGGTGGCGTAAGCGCGTTACTGCTGCAATCGCTGCATCCTTTGGCGATGGCCGGTGTCTGGGACCACTCGACCTTCCGGCAAGACGTGATGGGCCGTCTGCGCCGCACCGCGACGTTCATCGGTGGCACGACCTTCGGCAACACGGCCGACGCCGAAGCGCTGCTCGAACGCGTGCGCCGCATCCATCTCCAGGTCAAAGGCACGGCCCCCGATGGGCGGCGGTACGCGGCGTACGATCCCGATTTGCTGACATGGGTGCACGTCGCCGAGACGTCGAGCTTTCTGCGCAGCTATCTCGTCTACAAGAACCCCGCGTTCTCGCTTGACGACCAGGATCGTTATTACGCGGAAGTCGCCCGCATTGCGATTGCATTGGGTGCGCGCGATGTGCCGACGAGCGTCTCGCAGATCGACGACTATCTCGCAGCAATGCGCCCCGCACTCAGCGCCAGCGACCGCACGGAAGAAGTCGTGCGCGTGTTGCGCAACCTGCCTGCGCCGTTTGCCGGCGCGCGCGTGTTCAGTGGATTGTTGTTCCGCGCCGGTGTCGATTTGCTGCCGGACTGGTCGCAAACGATGCTCGGCTTCGACGATAAGGCGACGATTCGCCGTCTCACGGTGCGCCCTGCCGTGCGCCACATGGCACAGGTCGCGCGCTGGTCGATGCGCAACAGCGTGGCGCATCGGGCACGTCGCCGGGCACTGGCGCCACCGGCGGTGGTGGTGACGGCGCCGTCGCTGGAACGCTAGACGCGCGCTCTGCTACACCACACGCGGATCGACGCGGTCGCCCGCCGCATCGGTAGGCTTGTCGTTGCTCTCGTCGCGCACGGCGTCGTCCAGATGCGTGACATCGCCCCAGCTCAGTACTTTCCAATGCGCCCCGTCGTATGACAGACGATTCACGCTGGCATTGAGCAACGGGTACGACCGCGGCTCGGTCAGCGCCAGGCCAGTCGCAAGTCGGTAGCAGCAATCCAGCACGCCGCCATGCGCCACGAGCGCCACGCGCTGGCCCGCGTAATCACGCAGCACCTGCGCGACGAAACCGGTGATGCGCGTATAGAAGCCACGCATCGACTCGCCGCCAGGGATCACGAAGTCCGGATCGCGGCTCTGCCACCGCTCATAGTCCTGCGCAAAGTCGGCCTGAATTTCATCGGGCACACGCGTCTCGAAAGCGCCATAGTGGCGCTCCCGAAGACTCGCCGTGCGCACCAGCGGTAATCCGCACGCCTGCGCAACAGGCGCCGCCGTCTGCACCGCGCGCTGCAAATCGCTCGTCAGCACGTGATCGAATACGCTCCCGCTGGCGGCCATTTCGCGCGCAATACGCGCCCCCAACAACACGGCCTGACGCTCGCCCTGCGCTGACAGCGGAATGTCCGTGTGCCCCTGAATCCGTTTGACGCGGTTCCAGTCGGTCTCGCCGTGGCGAATCAGGGTCAGGGTCGTGGTCGTGCCGGTCATCGATGCAATTGCGTATTCAGGTTAAGCGGAGGGCTGGGCGAGCTATGGAGCAGGTGGCGAGGCCAAGCGCAATGCCGTACTTACTTCGCCTTCGAATTGAGCGTGTAAGTGCCGGTCACGCTGGCGCTGCCCAGGATATGCGGCTTGATCGCAGCGAGCACGTCATTGCCGTCGAAGCGGCCGTCGAGCGGCACACGGGCGACGTCGAGCGCGTACACGGTGAAGTGATAGTGGTGGACGATCGTGTCGTTCCACGGCGGGCACGGGCCGTCATAGCCGTAGTAGTCGCCCTTCATGGTGCCGTCACCGGCGAACCACGCGGTGTAGTCGTTCACCCCGTGACGCATGCCGTCGAGCGCATCGGGGCCGAACTTGCCGCGCGGCGTGACGTGATTGCTGTGGCTGGCGGCCGGGATTTCGCTGGTCGACGCGGGCACGTCCACAAGCACCCAGTGAAAGAAGTCGACGCGCGGCAGATCGGTGGGTACTTCACGACCTTCCTTGTTGACGTCGTCGCCCTGGCTCGGCACATCGCTGTCGGTACAGATCACGACGAACGAGCGCGTACCGGCGGGCGCGTCGGACCAGGCGAGATGCGGGTTCTTGTTCTGCGAGAGCGCAACGTGCGACGTCGCGTCCGGTTTGCCAAAGGCGAACTGTGCATCCATCGCCGCATTGTCGGCAAACGAGTCACTCCAGACTTTCATCAGATTCTCCCAAGCTGTGAATTCTTGAATTCGCGAATTCGGAACCCAAGGACGGTATCACACCGATGCGAATCGCGTGCAATCGCCTGGCGCTTCCGGACGATTCCAGACAATTCCGAGCGATTTTCGGGATGCCAGGAGGGCTAGCGCCAGACTGCGCCGGAGCGCTTCAGGTCGATTTAGGTCGCTTCAGGCGGCTTCCGGCCGCGTCTGCAACCAGAACGTGACGGGACCGTCGTTCACGAGCGAGACACGCATGTGCGCCCCGAACTCACCGGTTTGCACGATGGGATGGCGCGCACGCGCCTGCGTCACGAAGTAATCGAACAGACGTTTGCCATCCGCCGGGCTGGCAGCAGGCGTGAAGCTCGGACGCGTGCCGCTGTTCGTATCGGCCGCCAGCGTGAATTGCGAGACGAGCAGCAAGCCGCCGACACGAACAGCGGCACCGTTGCCATCGGGATTGCCATCGAGATTCGAGACGCTGCGGTTCATCTTGCCCGCCTCGTCCGAGAACACGCGGTAGCCGAGCAACTTCGCCAACAGCTTGTCGGCGCTCGCTTCGGTGTCGCCGCGCTCGGCGCATACCAATGCGAGCAGCCCCGGACCGATCGCGCCGACGGTGCGGCCGTCGACCGTCACCGCCGCTTCGAGCACACGCTGAATGAGCGCAATCATGGTCGCTTGCCCTGCAAAGTGACGCCGACGCTCAGGCGAGCGTCACGCGTGCGAAGCGGCGCTTGCCGACTTGCACGACGTATGTCCCTGCGTCGATCTTCGCGCCCTTGTCGGACACCACCTCGCCATCGATGCGCACCCCGCCCTGCTCGATGTTGCGGTTGGCTTCCGAGGTCGAGGGCACAAGCGCTGCCTGCTTGAGTAGCTGCGCAATGCCCAACGGTGCGCCGTCGAGGGAAACTTCCGGAATATCGTCCGGCACGGCGCCCTTGGCGCGTGCGTTGAACTCTTCGAGCGCGCGTTCGGCGGCGGCCTGCGAATGGAAGCGCGCCACGATCTCCTGAGCGAGCAGCACCTTGATGTCGCGCGGGTTGCGGCCTCCGTCGACTTCGCGGCGCAGTTGTGCAATCTCTTCGAGCGTGCGGAACGACAGCAGCTCGTAGTAGCGCCACATGAGCGTGTCGGAAATGCTCATCAGCTTGCCGAACATGTCGCTCGGCTTCTCGCTGATACCGATGTAGTTGTTCTTGGACTTCGACATCTTCTCGACGCCGTCCAGCCCTTCGAGCAACGGCATCGTGAGAATGCACTGCGGCTCCTGGCCGTATTGCTTCTGCAATTCGCGGCCCACGAGCAGGTTGAACTTCTGGTCCGTGCCGCCGAGTTCCAGATCGGACTCCAGCGCCACCGAGTCGTAGCCCTGCATCAGCGGGTAGAGGAATTCGTGGATGGCGATCGGCACGCCGCCCTGGAAGCGCTTCGTGAAATCTTCGCGCTCGAGCATGCGCGCCATCGTGTAGCGCGACGCGAGCTTGATCATGCCGTCGGCGCCCAGCTTCATCGACCATTCGCTGTTGTAGCGGATTTCGGTCTTTTCGCGATCGAGCACGAGCGCGGCCTGCTCGAAATAGGTCTTTGCGTTCGTTTCGATCTGTTCGCGCGTGAGCGGCGGACGCGTGCTGTTGCGGCCCGACGGATCGCCGATCAGCGAAGTGAAATCGCCGATCAGGAAGATGACGGTATGCCCCAAGTCCTGCAACTGACGCATCTTGTTGAGCACCACCGTGTGACCGATGTGAATGTCGGGCGCGGTCGGATCGAGACCCAGCTTGATGCGCAGCGGCTTGCCGGTGGCTTCGCTGCGCGCGAGCTTCTGCAGGAACTCCTCTTCGACGAGGAGTTCGTCGCAGCCGCGCTTGGCGACGGCCAGCGCAGCGCGCGCGGCATCGGTCACGGGGTACTTCTTTTCCGAGGTGAGTGCGTGTTCACTTGTCATAACATCATTGTCCAGACTGGGTCGGGGGTTTCCCCTTATCCGGTCAGTAAAGGCGGAGTTAGCGGCGGGTCTGCTATAATCGCCGCTCAATTCTCGGCTCGGGCCGAAGCGACGCCGGGTTGCCCCGGAAATTCCGGCAGGCAATCTCGAAGCGTGTCGCTCCGCCCGGGCTTTTTTCGTAAGTTGCGCAGAATTTTACGTGATGTGGCCAAAACTCCGTGATTTTTTTGCGCGTGAACTGCTGACCCTGATCGATCCCACGCAGCCGAAGCACCGTCGCAGAAAGGTGCAAATCGTGGCGACGGTCGGTTCGGCCCTGACGTTGGGAATGGTGACCGCTTTCGGCGTGGCACCGATGGTGCCGGATTCGGCACGCAACGGTGCGAGCGTGACGCTGCCGCTCACCTTCCCCGATCTGGCCAAACAAATCCAGCAGCTCGACGCGCATTCCCAGACCTTTATCCATCAAGTGGCGCTGCGGCGCGGCGAAACCCTCGGCGACATGCTCTCCCGGCTGTCGATTCAGGACCCCGCCGCCGAGAAGTTCATTCGCGAGAATGCCGTCGCCCGCCGCCTGATCGGCGTGCCCGCCGGGCAAGTCGTTCAGGCCGAAACCGATGACGATGGCCAGCTCGTCACGCTCTCCACCGTCCTGTCGACCGGCAGCACCGCCGCACAGCAACTGGTGATCGAGCGTAACGACGCCGGCCGTTTGCGCGCCCGTATGGAGCAGTTGGCGAACGATACCGAATGGGCCATGCGCTCCGGTGCGATCGCGGGCAACTTCTTCACCGCGATGGACGATGCGGGTGTACCCGACGCCGTCGTCGCGCAGATGGTGAACATCTTCTCCGGCGTGATCAACTTCCAGCGCGACGTGCGCCGCGGCGACCGTTTCCGCCTCGTGTACGAAGTGATCAAGCAGCAGGATCGCACCGTTCGCACCGGACGCGTACTCGCCATCGAGTTCATCAATCAGGGCAAGACGCACCAGGCCATCTGGTACGCCGATCCGCAGGGCAATTCGCCTGACGGCGCGTACTACGGCTTCGACGGTCGCAACCTGAAGCAAGCCTTCCTGCGCACGCCAGTCGAGTTCTCGCGGATTTCGTCGGCCTTCGGCGGTCGCGAGCATCCGTTCCAGCACCAGTGGAAGAAGCACGAAGGTGTGGATCTGGCCGCTCCGGTCGGCACGCGCGTGTTCGCTGCGGGTGACGGTGTGGTGAAGTTCGTCGGCACGCAGAGCGGTTACGGCAATCTGGTCGAAATCGAACACGCGGGCAACTATCAGACGCGCTACGCCCATCTCTCCGGCTTCGGTCAGGGGATGAAAGCAGGTACGCGCGTGACGCAAGGTCAGGTCATCGGCTTCGTCGGTCAGACCGGCTGGGCCACCGGCCCGCACCTGCATTACGAACTGCGCTTCAAGGGTGTGCCGCGCAATCCGTTCTCGACGGATGTGTCCGCCGTCGCCCCGCTCTCGGGCAACCGCCTGAAGCTGTTCGACATGTACGCCGAGAACCTGCTCAAGCGCATCGATCTGATGCGCACCGTGCAAGTCGCCGAACGCGATTGAGGTATGCTGGAGTCCGCACTGTGCGGGGTGACGTCTGATCCATCGACGCGCCGCGCACCGTGCGGGACTTCCTTCCCAAGCTCATCGCACGCGCGCGCACGCACATGAACGACATCGCTCGTCACCTGGCCGATCCGGCTACCGCCTCCCTCGCTGCCTCCGCCAGGTCCGCTTGCTACATCGGCCTGATGTCCGGCACCAGTCTGGATGGTGTCGACGGTGTGCTCGTCTCGGCAGCCGACGGGCAAGTGTTCGCGGACGCCTATCTGCCATTCCCGAACGACCTGCGTGAGACGCTGATGGTGCTGCAAGCGCCCTCGGATAACGAACTGCATCGTGAAGCGCTCGCAGCGAATGCGCTGGTGCGCGTGTATGCCGAGTGCGTGGCGCAGTTACTCGCCACGGCGGGCTTGCCTGCGTCTGCGATTGCGGCCATCGGCGCGCACGGGCAGACGATCCGCCATCGCCCCGGCGAGTTCGACGGCATCGGCTATACGCGCCAGCTCAACGCGCCCGCATTGCTCGCCGAACTGACGAATATCGACGTGGTGGCCGACATTCGCAGCCGCGACGTCGCAGCGGGCGGTCAGGGCGCACCGCTCGTGCCCGCCTATCATCAGGCGATGTTTTCGGACGCAGGCGAGACACGCGTCGTGTGCAATCTCGGCGGCATCAGCAATGTGACGATTCTGCCAGCCGCCGCGCTGGGCCAACCGGTGTCCGGCTTCGATTGCGGTCCGGGCAATGCGCTGCTCGACGGCTGGGCGGCACGCCATCTCGGCCAGTCCTACGACGACGGGGGGGCCTGGGGTGCGACGGGACGCGTCGACCCCGCCCTGCTCGCCGCACTGCTCGGCGAACCCTACTTCCGCCAGACGCCGCCGAAGAGCACCGGGCGCGACCTGTTCCACGCGGCGTGGCTCGACGCTCGCCTGACCGCTTTCCCGAAGCTGTCACCGGTCGATGTTCAGGCGACGCTCGTCGCGCTCACCGCGCAATGTGTTGCAGACGACGTGCTGCGCTTCGCCCCCGACTGCCGCGGGTTCTATGCCTGCGGCGGCGGCACGCGCAACCATGCACTCATGCAGGCCATTGCCGATCGGCTGCCGGGGGTGAGCGTGGCGACGACCGACACACTTGGCGTCCCCCCGCATCAGGTAGAAGCCCGCGCCTTCGCGTGGCTCGCCGAGCGTTGCGTGACGCGTCAACCGGGGAATCTCTCATCGGTCACCGGCGCAAGGGGCCCGCGCATTCTCGGCGCGATTTATCCGCGTTAAGTTATCTCGCCTGACGCGCGCCAAGGCCGTGAGAATCCCCCCAAATGCGGCGCGTTTCCTTTGCCATTCACTCCCCATGAACCACTCTTGAGACGGTCAACTTGCGCCTCGCTGCGCATTCTCAGGGCGTTTCTCGGAGGGAGTTCATCATGGGCGAAAGGCATTTTTCACAACTTTTCGAAGTATTGAAGGGCGGATATCCATCGGGCATGAAATTCGAGATATGCCGCTTTGCCGATGGTTCCGGCGTACGAACGCGCGTCCCGTTCGTTCGCGCGCAACTCGTCAGTCGTATCACTGGCATGCTCACCAACGAGCGGAAGCTGCATACGTTGCAGGTGAGCGAAACCACGCATCTCTACGACCCCGAATTCTCCGGGATGCTGTTGCACTCCTGTTCCCCATGTACGGTGCTGGACATGAAGCGTCTCGAAATGTTCGCACTTCGGGATATCGGCGTGGGCGAGTTTCTGACCATCGACTATGCGTCCACGGAGGAAACCCTGGCGCGACAGTTCAAATGCGCTTGCGGCGCGCCGAATTGCCGAGGATGGGTCACGGGCTACCGCGAATTGCCCAATGAAGAAGGGATCAAAGTCCTCGCGGAATTCGGTGCCGGAATGCAACCGCACGCGGCGAAATAACAGAACAGTCCGCATGCTTCGCATCGAAACGGCATCCATCGTGGGCGATCGCGACGTCTGCGACGAGACTGGCGTCGCACCAGCCATCCATTACAGTTCCGTCTTCGCGGCACAGTCCGAACAGGACTTCACCGCAATGTCGACACGGCCTCAGCACCCGGAAAACTACACGCGCTACGGCAATCCGGTTCACGAACGGGTCAAGGCCGTCATGTCGCAGCTCGAAGGCACCGAAACAGCACTCGTGACAGGCTCGGGCATGGGCGCGATGACCGCGACGCTGCTCGCATTGGTTCGTGCTGGCGATCACGTGGTGGCCCAGCGACAGCACTACATGAGCACGGCCAATCTGCTGGACGGCATGCTCAGGCGACTGGGTGTCGAGGTATCGTTTGTCGACCAGACCGATGCGCTGTGTTTTGCCCGGGCGATACGGAAAAACACAAAACTCATCGTGCTTGAGTCTCCCGCCAATCCACTCCTCGAATTGACCGATCTGGCGGACGTCGCGCAAACCGCAAAATCGCGGGATGTGCTCACCGTCGCGGACAACACTTTCGCCTCGCCGATGAATCAGCAGCCTCACGCACTCGGCGTCGATATCGTCGTGCATAGCGCCACCAAGTATTTGGGCGGTCATCATGATTTGACGGGAGGCGTCATCTGCACCAGTCACACGCTGGCAGAACGCATCTGGCATACGCATGTGACTGTCGGATCGGTGCTCTCGCCGATGGATGCATGGCTGCTATTACGCGGCATCCGCACCTTCCCACTGCGAATGGAGCGGATCAACCAGAACGCACTGGCATTGGCCCAATTTCTATGCGCGCATCCGGACGTCGAGGAGGTGAAATATCCGGGGCTGGATTGCCATCCGCAATTCGCGCTGGCTTGCCGACAAATGCGAGGGTTTGGCGGCGTGCTCACCTTTCGGGTGAAGGCGGGCGCCGAGGCGGCCAAACGCGTGGTCGCCAGCCTGCGAATCCCGCAGATGGCAGGGAGCCTGGGCGGCGTCAATTCGCTCGCCGTCCACATTGCCACGATGTGGGGCGGAACCCGGGCACGGACTGCCGACACCGACGCCATCCCGGACGACCTCGTGCGCTATGCCGTCGGTATCGAACACATCGACGATCTCAAGGACGATTTGTCACAGGCATTGGATAGCGGGTGCTCCGGCGGATGACCCGCACCGCCCTGCCTCGCCACGTACAGGCATGAAAAAACCCCCTCATTGAGGGGGTTTTTCATTGGACCCACCGAACGACGATCAGTCGTTCCATCGATCCACGAGTGCCACGTCGCTCAGACCGAGAACGAAGAACCGCAGCCACAAGTCGTGGATGCGTTCGGGTTCTTGATCACGAACTGCGCGCCGTTGATGTCTTCCTTGTAGTCAATCTCGGCGCCGACGAGGTATTGATAGCTCATCGAGTCGATCAGCAGCGATACGCCGTTCTTGTCGAGCACGGTATCGTCTTCGTTAACGTCTTCGTCGAAGGTGAAACCATACTGGAAGCCCGAGCAACCGCCACCTTGCACGAAAACGCGCAGTTTCAGGTCCGGGTTGCCTTCTTCGTCGATCAGTTGCTTGACCTTGTCCGCAGCGCTGTCGGTAAAGACCAGGAATGCGGGCATTTCCGTGACGGCGTCCTCAAGCAGTGCGCTCATCGCAAATCTCCATAAATCGGTTTGGTGTCATTCTAGCCCTATTCCCCAGATCGTGCCGAACGCCGGAAAATCAAGCGCTTAGTGACGATAAATACCGTTACGGCAGTACGGGAATATGGGTCAGGCCCATGTTTTCCGGCAGGCCGAACATCAGGTTCATACATTGCACGCCCTGACCGGACGCGCCCTTGACCAGATTGTCCTCGACAACGAGGATCACCAGCGTGTCGCCATCGTTCGGACGGTGCACGGCCATGCGCACATAGTTCGACGCACGCACCCAGCGCGTTTCCGGCATCGAGCCGGTCGGCAGCACGTCCACGAACGGCTCGCCGGCGTAGTACGTTTCGAACAGCGCCTGGAAGTCGGTGTCGCGCGCTTCGGGCAGGATCGTCGCGTACAGCGTCGAATGGATGCCACGAATCGTCGGCAACAGATGCGGCACGAACGTCAAATCCACGTCGTAACCGGCAATCGCCTCGAGTCCCTGCTTGATTTCCGGATGGTGACGGTGACCCTTCACGCCATAAGCCTTGAAGTTGTCAGCCGTTTCCGCGAGGATCAGCGACGTTTCGCCCTTGCGACCCGCACCGCTCGCACCCGACTTGGCGTCGGCGATCAGATGCTTCGGGTCGACCAGCTTGCGGCCACCGGCGAACAACGGCGCGTAGCCCAGTTGCACGGACGTCGGATAGCAGCCCGGCAGGCCGATCACGCGCGCGCTCTTGATCTTGTCGCGATTGATCTCGGGCAAGCCGTAGACGGCTTCTTTGAGGATGTCCGGGCACGAATGCGGCATGCCGTACCACTTTTCGAACGTGGCGGTGTCTTTCAGGCGGAAATCCGCTGCCAGGTCGATCACGCGCACCCCGGCGGCCAGCAATTCGCGCGCCTGCGCCATGGCCACGCCATGCGGCGTCGCAAAGAACACCACATCGCAATCCGTCAGACGTGCGTCGTCAGGCGTGCAAAATGCCAGGTCGACACGGCCTCGCAGGTTCGGATACATATCGGCGACCGGCGTGCCCGCTTCCTTGCGCGAGGTAATCGCCGTCAACTTCACTTCCGGGTGCTGCGCCAGCAAACGGAGCAGCTCCACACCGGTATAGCCGGTGCCGCCTACGATACCTACCTTGACCATGTCCTACCCCTTTCAATCGGAACCGCGATTCTATCAAGCTTCGACGACGCTTGTGGGACGGTAACGTCCCCGCCATCTCGCGCATCGCCAAAAGCAAAAAGGCCGCGCGAGGCGGCCTTTCCTTGCATCCACCGAAGCGGATGCCCACAAGCACTCGTGGCGATTAACGCTTCGAGAATTGCTTGCGACGGCGGGCTTTGTGGAAGCCAACCTTCTTACGTTCGACTTCACGGGCATCGCGCGTAACGAAGCCTGCGCTCGACAGCGTCGGCTTGAGCGTCGCGTCGTAGTCGATCAGTGCACGGGTGATGCCGTGACGAACCGCACCGGCCTGACCCGTTTCACCGCCGCCCGAGACGTTGACTTTGATGTCGAACGTTTCGCCGTGGTTGGTCAGTTCGAGCGGCTGACGAACGATCATCAGCGACGTTTCACGAGCAAAGTACTCTTTGATCGGCTTGCCATTGACGATGATATCGCCCTTGCCAGCCTTGATGAACACACGAGCCACTGCGCTCTTGCGACGGCCGGTGCCGTAATTCCAATCGTTTTTGAACATGGCTGGCCCTTAGATCTCGAGCGACTTCGGTTGCTGCGCTTCGTGCGGATGGTTGCCGTCGGCGTACACCTTCAGCTTCTTGATCATCGCGTAGCCCAGCGGACCCTTCGGCAGCATGCCCTTCACGGCCTTCTCGAGCGCACGGCCCGGGAAACGCTCTTGCATCTTGCCGAACGTGGTTTCGTAGATACCGCCCGGGTAACCGGTGTGACGGTAGTACTTCTTGTCAGTTTGCTTTGCGCCCGTAACTTTCAGCTTGGCAGCATTGACGATGATGATGTAGTCACCAGTATCAACGTGCGGCGTAAATTCAGGTTTGTGCTTGCCGCGCAGACGGCGTGCCACTTCGCTGGCGACACGGCCGAGGACTTTGTCCGTCGCGTCAATCACAAACCATTCGCGCGTCACCTCTGCCGGCTTAGCGGAAAACGTCTTCATGATCGATCCAAATAAAATGCGTTTGCCCCATTAACACCAACTTCCTGCTTGTCTGCCGGCCGCGTCCTTGCGACTCGAGGTCACATGGCGCAGTCCTGTGCTTGCAGGCTCTCCCTGATGCTTTTTCCGTGGGCATTTCCGGAAAAGCCGTTGATTATACAGAAAAATCACCCCACCGGTAAACGACGTTTCCGGCAGCACAAAAAAAAACCCGAACCTCAATGGGTCCGGGTTAAATCCACCAAAGGAGGAGGGTGGAGGAGACACTTGCAGCGTTGCTGTGAAGCACAACAACCAATGACTGAAGTGTAGCAAACGGTATGGTGCAACGCAAGAAAATCTATAGTGCGAAATGCAATACCATAATATGAAATAGCGCATAAACGGACGTCATCACAAAAATTCATTAAAAATCAGCGAGATAACACTTCCAAGCATCTTCTACAGCATCGTCCTCTAGAAGGCAAAACCTAAATTTAGGGTTTATCCCCCTCAAAACCCGATCAAAAAAGCGCCAATATTGCGATGCAACAACCTGAGGCGCGATTGGCGGTCACTCAGGTTTGAGGCGGCGTCGTACGCAGGTTCTCGGAAGCCGCTACAATTTTTGCTTGAATGGGATATCGGGGTTTCGAAATATGGAATGCAAGGTTAGCTGGATGGGCCCGGGCGGCATGTCCTTCGTCGCACAGACGGGCAGCGGACACATTGTCGCGATGGACGGCGCACCGGAAGGCGGCGGCAACAATCTCGCGCCGCGTCCGATGGAGATGGTGCTGGTCGGCACCGGCGGATGCACGGCGTACGATGTGGTGATGATCCTCAAGAAGAGCCGCGCGGACATCAAGGATTGCAGCGTGACGCTCAAGGCCGAGCGCGCCAGCGAAGACCCCAAGGTCTTTACGAAGATCCACTTCCACTTCACCGTGACGGGCCGCAATCTGAACCCGAGCGCCGTGGAGCGCGCGGTGACGCTCTCCCACGACAAGTACTGCTCGGCGTCGATCATGCTCGCGAAGACGGCTGAGCTCACGCACAGCGTCGAGATCGTGGAAGGCTGACAGCGACAGTCGCCGCCGACGCGGCATACGCGGTGGTGGCAGGCGCTGAAACACAAAAGGCTCCCGAGGGAGCCTTTTGCATTGTGTTCGGATGCAGAGCCAGCCGATAAGCCGGATTCTGTGAACGCGACTCGCGCCGCGCCTGACAATCATTCCTCTAGGCGACGCATCACTGCGCCGCTCAAGCTTCCTACCCGCAGGCTCCCGGGGGCCCCGTTGCCGACACACGCACGAGGCGCATGCCGCTCACCTGCCTATTTGGAATTGCTCCGGGTGGAGGTTACCGTGCCGTGTGCGTTGCCGCACGCCGCGGTGCGCTCTTACCGCACCGTTTCACCCTTACCTGATCCCCTGACTTGCGCCAGAGGCCATCGGCGGTCTGTTCTCTGTTGCCCTGTTCCGCGTCTCGCGACGGATGGCCGTTAGCCATCACCCTGCCCTATGGAGTCCGGACTTTCCTCCCCCTCCCCGAAAGGAGGCGGCGATTGTCTGGCCGACTCTGCGGGCCGAAGTGTATCACGGGGTCGCATGTCGACGCTGAGGCTTTCCCGGCGTTGGCGACACCTCCATCCCGCGCTGCCACGAGGGCTGTCCGGTCAGTCTGGCAGTCAACGCGACGGCGTCAGTCCGCGCGTGCCCGCTCGCGCCGCCCGGAACGGAAGACGGCGACGTCCCGATAAAACGCCGGATCGTCGTTCGCAGGCCACCACCCTGGGATACCCAAGACCGGCAGCGGCGAGAAATCACGCGTCGTGAGGCAGGCGGATGCCAGCGTCGGGGCGATCTGCGCGTCGAGCCATTCACGCCGTCGCGCGTCCGGCCATTCGAAGTAAGTCTGAGGAACGTCGACGATCCACGCGTGCGCGGTCACCGACTTGTAAGGCGTGACCAGCTTTTCCAGCAAGGCATGCCCGAACGGCTGCACTTCGCAGGCTCGCCCCCAGTCGGCACGACGCGCCACGAACAACGTCTGCCAGTCGAACGCCCGCAACGCCGCACCGAGCGCGCCATCGCTGCAAGCAAATACGACGGCATTCTCATCAAACAGCGTTGCAGCGTCGCGTGTCGCGCCTCGGGTGGATTGCACGCCGTCAGCCGCAATGGCCGACGACTGACGCGCATTGAGCGCCGCCTTGCCGCCCGGAAACGTCAGCCAGATCAGCGCATTGAAGAAGTCGTGGAGGTTCCGGCGGGTCGGCACGCCACCGGTGGACGCAATGAACGCCTCATAGGCGACACCGGCGGGCAGCTCGTCCTGCGCGACGAAGCGAAGCGCCCGGCCCTGCCCGCTGACCAGACCGGCGTTCGCGGCCAGCGACGACAGCGCACCGCGCCAGTCGTCGCCAGCCAGCGCCGCCTGAGCTGGCGCCGCCACCGCGCTAAACCATGGCGCACGCCAGTCGATCTCGGGCAGTTCGGATGTCGTGCCCGCCGAATTCAGCGGATTCAGCGGACTCGACGACACGCGCTCATGCCTCGACATCATCTAAACCACAGCCAACCGACGGCCGACCTCAGCCCTTGAACTTCCAGCCGATCACTTCACCACCACGCAGCGGCACGACGGTCTGATCGCCCATCGGCAGTTCCGCCGGCAGCGTCCAGTCTTCGCGCACCAGCGTGACCTTGTCTGCATTGCGCGGCAGCTCGTAGAAGTCCGGGCCGTAGAAGCTCGCGAACGCTTCGAACTTATCGAGGGCACCCGCCTTGTCGAACGCCTCGGCGTACAGCTCCACCGCGTGCAGCGCCGTGTAGCAACCGGCGCAGCCACATGCCGCTTCCTTCACGCCCCGGGCATGCGGCGCGCTGTCGGTACCGAGGAAAAAGCGCGGGCTGCCCGACGTGGCGGCCTTCACGAGGGCTTCGCGATGCGTCTCGCGCTTGAGTACCGGCAGGCAGTAATAGTGCGGACGAATACCGCCCGTGAAGATAGCGTTGCGGTTGTACAGCAGGTGGTGCGGCGTGATCGTGGCGGCGATCGGGCCTTCGGCAGACGCGACGTATTCGGCGGCGTCCTGCGTCGTGATGTGCTCGAATACGACCTTCAGTCCCGGGAAGTCACGGCGCAGCGGCGACATCACTTTGTCGATGAACACCTTTTCACGATCGAAGATGTCGATGTCCGAACTCGTCACCTCACCGTGCACGAGCAGCGGCATGCCAACGTCCTGCATGGCTTCGAGCGCGCCACGGCACTTGGCCAGATCGGTCACGCCGGCGTCCGAATTCGTGGTTGCACCGGCCGGATAGAGCTTCACGCCGTGGACGAAGCCCGACGCCTTCGCGCGACGGATCTCTTCAGCGGGCGTGTTGTCGGTGAGGTAGAGCGTCATGAGCGGCTCGAACGTGTTGCCGGCCGGGCGTGCGGCGAGAATGCGCTCGCGATACGCGGCCGCGTGTTCGGTCGTGGTGACCGGCGGCTTCAGGTTCGGCATGATGATCGCGCGGCCGAATTGGCGGGCGCTGTCGGGCAGCACGCTCTTGAGCACGTCGCCATCGCGTACGTGCAAGTGCCAGTCATCGGGACGGGTGATAGTCAGTTCGGTGCTCATGGGCGTTTTCCGGGGGCAGGAGGGACGTCTAGCCCAATGCGACCGTAGCTGCGAAGTGCGAATGAGTGACGCGCCGACGCGACGGACCGCCTGGGCGGGAATGTACGTGCACAGAGGCCGGTGCTATGCTTCTGTAACCCCACATTGTAACGGTTGCGGCGCTCAGACACGACGTGCGCAGCCAATCATCGATTTGCCCGTCCCATGTGCCAACTGCTCGCAATGAATTGCGCGGAACCGACCGACATCACGTTCTCATTTACCGGTTTCGCGGCGCGTGGGGGCGGCACGGATCACCATGCCGACGGTTGGGGTATCGCATTCTTCGAGGACAAGGCCTGCCGCCTGTTCATCGATCATCAGGCCGCGGCCAACTCGCCCATCGCAGAACTGGTCAAGAAGTACCCGATCAAGTCCAAGAACGTCATCGCGCACATCCGCAAGGCCACGCAAGGCATCGTCGAGCTGGAGAATTGCCACCCATTCCAGCGCGAGCTATGGGGACGCCACTGGATCTTCGCCCACAACGGCGACCTGCACGATTACGACCCGTTCCTCTCGGGCGTCTATCAACCGGTGGGCACGACGGACAGCGAGCGCGCCTTCTGCGACATCATGCAGGGCCTGCGCAAGCGCTTCCCCGGCTCGCAACCGCCGCTCGACGAGCTGTTCCACGCGATGGAAGACATCACGCGCACAATCACGCGCCACGGTGTGTTCAACTTTGTGCTCTCGAACGGTCAGGCCCTGATCGCGCACTGCTCGACCCGACTGCATTTCATCGCCCGTCAGTGGCCGTTCACGAAGGCGCACCTGATCGACGCCGACTGGGAGATCGATTTCGCCAAGTTCACCACCCCGGCCGACCGCGTCGCGGTGATCGCGACGGCACCGCTCACCGATAACGAAGTCTGGACGACGTTCGAACCGGGCGAACTCATTCTGTTTGAGAAAGGCGCGCCGACGCTGCGCACCGTGGTGCCGATTCCGGAAGCGGTCCGTCTGCGCAACGCGCAAAACACGGCCTGCCAGTAATCGAGTGACTGCGGGCGGCCTCGCCACGCGGTGTGTCTCTCGCATCGACGCATAAAAAAAGGTTCATTGAGCATTACCGGGGAAGGCGGCGCGGATTTTGAGGAAGAAGTATTCCTGGTCTCGGTAGCCGTAGGCGCGCCGCTTAATGACCTTGATAGTGTTGTTAATGCCCTCAACGATGCTGGTGTTTAGACGATGTCGGCATCTGGCCAGGATGCCATGCAGATAGCCTTTCAGACGCTGAGCGAAGGTGTTCAAGGGGGCTATTCCGCTTTGCTCGGCCTGCTCGCACCAGTGGT
The DNA here is from genome assembly GCF_000972785.3 of Pandoraea oxalativorans. NCBI lineage: Bacteria > Pseudomonadati > Pseudomonadota > Betaproteobacteria > Burkholderiales > Burkholderiaceae > Pandoraea > Pandoraea oxalativorans. The sequence goes on along the minus strand of NZ_CP011253.3, from coordinate 939,452 downwards.
GCCAGGCTTGTTTTGCCCAGGCAGGTCTTCGGTAGAACCAGAGCCGCTTGAGTTCGTCCCTCAGGACATAGACCGTCAGCAGCGGCTGGTTGGCTTGCAGCAATTCGTCGAGCCGGACGGCCTGCTGCCGGTCTAGCTTGTCGCGGTTGCGCAATAACAGCCAGCGGCTCGATTTGATGACCCGGCGCGCGGGACGGTCCTGGCGCAGTTGGTTGGCCTGATCCACGCGCACCCGATCAATGACCTCTCGTCCGTACTTGGCCACGACATGGAACAAGTCATAGACGATCTCCGCCCGTGGGCAGTGGGCCTGGATTTCTAACTCGTAGGCCGTAGTCATGTCGATGGCTACGGCCTTGATGCGTTGGGCGACCCCACGCGGCAATTGCTCGAAGAACGCCCGAGCCGTCTCGCGTGAGCGTCCTGGGCCGATCCACAGCACCTGCCTGCTGATCGGATCGACGACTACCGTCGCGTACCGATGCCCTTTATGCAGGGCGAACTCGTCCATCGCTAAATACTCGATCCTGGACCAATCCGGTTCGCGCACTGACGCTCGGAGCCGGGCCTTGTCCAGCGTCTTGACGGTATGCCAACCCAGCTCGAAGAACCTCGCCACCGCCTGCACGTTGCTCGATTGCAGCAATTGGCTGCAGGCCGCCGCAAGCCGATCCGTCACCCGCTGGTAGCGACCCAGCCAAGTAAGCCGCTCCAGGCGCGGGCCACCGCATTGCTCACACAACAAGCGCCGGCGTGGAACATGAAGAACAACCCGGTACTCAAATAACGGCAGATCTCGCACCCGGCGCACCGTGGTCTCATGGACCTGGCGACATCGTGCGCCGCACTGCTCGCACAGCATCACCTTGGCGGTTGGCTTCAAATAGATCGACAGCGTGCGCCCTGTGCCCTCGGGCCACTCCACGCGTTCGACGGCATAGCCCTGCCAGCCTCCCAGCGACTCCAGCAGCTTGCGATCCAGCATCTCCACGCACTCCTGATGGCAAATTCCTGCCATCAAGAGTACGAAAACTTGTCAAATCCCTCCACGCTATTGCGCGATGAACCTAAAAAAAGCGTGCCCGAAGGCACGCTTTTTTCATTCCGGCACCAATAACGATCAGTGCAGGATCTTGGCCAGGAAATCCTTGGCGCGATCCGTCTTCGGATTCGCAAAGAACGCGTCCTTCTGATCGTCTTCGACGATCAGGCCCTGATCCATGAAGATCACGCGGTTGGCGACCTTCTTGGCGAAGCCCATTTCGTGCGTGACCACCATCATGGTCATGCCTTCCTGCGCCAGTTCGACCATCACGTCGAGCACTTCGTTGATCATTTCCGGGTCGAGCGCCGAGGTCGGCTCGTCGAACAGCATGGCGATCGGATCCATGCACAGGGCACGGGCGATAGCCACACGCTGCTGCTGACCACCCGAGAGCTGGCCCGGGAACTTGTGAGCGTGCGCCTTCAGGCCCACGCGCTCAAGCAGCTTCAGACCCTTTTCCGTGGCGTCGTCCTTCTTGCGACCGAGCACCTTGACCTGTGCGAGCGTCAGGTTTTCGGTGATCGACAGATGCGGGAACAGTTCGAAGTGCTGGAACACCATGCCAACGCGCGAGCGCAGCTTGGCCAGGTTCGTCTTCGGATCTGCGACCGACGTGCCATCGACGATGATCTCGCCTTGCTGAATCGGCTCCAGACCGTTGACGGTCTTGATGAGCGTGGACTTGCCCGAACCCGACGGGCCGCACACCACCACGACTTCACCCTTCTTGACTTCAGTGGAGCAGTCCGTGAGCACCTGGAACTGGCCGTACCACTTGGAGACGTTTTTAAGGGTAATCATTTCGCCAACCTCTTTTGAAGACGTTTAACCAACATCGAAACCGTGAAGCAGATCACAAAGTAGACCGCCCCGGCAAACACAATCATGGCAGGCAGCGTGCCGTCACGCTGACCGACCGAATACGCCATGCCGAAAAAGTCGGACAGGGCGATCGCGTACACGAGCGAAGTATCCTGGAACAGAATAATGCCCTGCGTGAGCAGCAGCGGCACCATGTTGCGGAACGCCTGCGGCAGCACCACGAGGCCCATCGCCTGCCAGTACGACATGCCCAGCGCGAAAGCGGCGGACATCTGACCGCGCGACACGCTCTGAATACCGGCGCGGATAATTTCCGAATAGTACGCCGCTTCGAACAGCGAGAAGGCCACGAGCGCCGAGACCATCCGGATATCCCACGTCGGCGGCACGTCGAGCAACGAACGCAGCACCTGCGGCACGATCAGGAAGAACCACAGCAGCACCATCAGCAGCGGAATCGAGCGGAACACGTTCACGTACAGATCCGCGAACCACTTGAGCGGCGCCACGCCCGACAGACGCATCATCGCGAGCAGCGTGCCCCAGATGATACCGACGACCACGGCCAGCGCAGTCACCTGCAACGTGGTGATCATGCCCTTGACGAGCAGAGGCCACGCGTCGACGACACCGCCCCATGCAAAGATCTCGAACATTATTTGCCCCCGATGTAGCCCGGCAGGCGGGTCTTGGCTTCGATGAAGCGCATGAGCACCAGCACCGCGATGTTGATGATCATGTAAGCCACCGTGATAACGATGAACGACTCGTAGCTATGCGCCGTGTAGTCGATGAGCTGCTTGCCCTGGCCCGTGAGTTCGAGCAGGTTCACCGTCGAAATCACAGCCGAGTTCTTGAAAATGTTGACGAATTCCGACGTAATCGGCGGAATCACCACACGGAACGCGACCGGCAGCAACACGAAGCGGTAAGTCTGCGGGAGCGTGAGCCCCATCGCGAGACCGGCATTCTTCTGGCCCTTCGGCAGAGAATTGATACCGGAGCGTACCTGTTCGCACACCCGTGCCGCCGTGAACAGTCCCAGACCGATCACACCGGTGAGCAGCGAGACGTTGGAGGGATTGAGCGAGAACAGCCACTGGCGAACGGCTTCCGGCAGGAAGTCGGGGGCCACGTAATACCAAAAGAACAACTGCACGAGCAGCGGGATGTTCCGGAACAGTTCGACGTAAGCCGCTGCAAATCCGGAAATCCATTTGTTAGGGATGGTGCGCATCACCCCGAGCACGGAGCCGATGACGAGCGCAATGATCCAGCCGCCGAGGCCGACCTCAAGCGTGAGCTTGAGCCCCGAGAGCACCCAACCGAAGTAGGTGCTGTTCTCACCGGTAGCCACCGGCTGGAAGAAAAAACTGAAATCGAGACCGAAAGCCATGATCTCCCCTCTTCTACTTGTCTTGCTTAAAAAGAAGCGGAAGGATTGACTCCTTCCGCTTCGGACTTACCTGCTTACGCCGGACGAATCAGCGAGCCTGGCGGCTTACTTTGCGCCGTTGACTTCTGCGCTGTCGTTCGGATTCTTCCACAGGGCAGCCATTTCAGCCGACGGTGCGAAGTCCATGTTCACACCACCCAGTGCCGGAATCGGCTGTTGGAACCACTTGGCGTAGTCCTTCTGTGCCTGACCCGACTTTTGGTAATCGGCAACGGCCTTGTCCACCACCTTCTTGAACGCCGGATCGTCCTTGCGCATCATGCAGCCGTAGGCTTCGTACGAAGCGGCCTTGCCGACAATGCTGTAGTCCTTGGCATCCTTGAACTTGGCACGTTCGCCTGCGAGCAGTGCGTCGTCCATCATGAACGCCACGGCACGACCCTGATGCAGCGTGATGGCGGCTTCGCCGTGATCCTTGGCGCTGATGATGTTCATGCCCAAGTTGTCTTTCTGATTCATCTCGCGCAGCAGACGCTCAGACGTCGTGCCAGCCGTCGTGACGACGTTCTTGCCCTTCAGGTCGGCGAAATCCTTCACGCCCGACGAGGTCTTCGTCAGCAGACGCGTGCCGATGATGAAGAACGTGTTCGAGAAGGCAGCCTGCTTCTGACGGTCCGCGTTGTTCGTGGTCGAACCGCACTCGATGTCGATCGTGCCGTTCTGAACCAGCGGAATGCGGTTCTGCGACGTAATCGGCGTCTGCTTGACGTCCAGCTTCGCGAGCTTCAGGTCTTTCTTGACTTCAGCAACGATCGCCTGAGCGACGTCGTTGGCATAACCGACAACATTGTGGTTGTTGTCATAGAACGAGAACGGGATCGACGATTCGCGATGTCCCAGCGAAATGATGCCCGTGTCCTTGATCTTCTTGAGGGTACCGGCTTCCTGAGCCTGAGCAGCACCTGCCATCAGGCCAACACAGCACATCGCCAACGCAATTTTCGAGAGGGTCATTCCTTGGTCTCCTTGGCAAAAACGAGTGCATTTTAGCACTGCAATTACCGATTTTTTTATTCTCGATTGTTCGGAACGAGCGTCTTTTTTGACGTAACTCGCCCCGAACGTTCCTTTTTACGCACGAATGCGTATTACTACTTAGCAGGACTATACCCTATCGATCAGGGGTACAGACCGCGCATTTCACGCGCTTGCAGAATACGGCTACACGCGACGATGAATGCCGCTGTACGCAGCGAAACCTGATGCTCCTGCGCCACGTGCCACACGCCGTCGAATGCCTCGCGCATGATGCGCTCCAAACGCTGGTTGATCTCTTCCTCGGTCCAGAAGAAGCTCGAGAAATCCTGCACCCATTCGAAGTACGACACCGTCACACCACCGGCGTTGGCGACCACGTCCGGCACCACAAGAATGTTCTTGCTACGCAGGATGTCGTCCGCAGCCGTCGTGGTCGGGCCGTTGGCGCCTTCCACCACGACCTTGGCGCGGATCTGGTCGGCGTTCTTCTCGGTAATCTGGTTTTCCAGCGCGGCCGGGATCAGGAATTCGCAGTCGAGCGACCAGAACTCTTCATCCTTCATGGTTTCCGCTGCCGGGAAACCGCCCACGCCGCCGGTCTCGGCCACGTGCTTGAGCAGGTTCGGCACATCGAGGCCGTCCGACTTGTAGATCGTGCCGGTGTGATCCTGCACGCCGATGACATGTGCGCCCGCTTCATGGAACAGGCGGGCAGCGATACCGCCCACGTTGCCGAAGCCCTGCACGATCACGCGCGCACCGCGCACATCCATGCCCAGGCGGCGGGCTGCTTCGCAGCTCACCACGAACACACCGCGGCCGGTCGCTTCGCGGCGACCCAGCGAGCCACCCAGCGAAATCGGCTTGCCGGTCACGACGCCCGTGGCGGTGGAACCCTCGTTCATCGAGTAGGTGTCCATCATCCACGCCATGATCTGCTCATTGGTGTTGACGTCCGGTGCCGGAATGTCCTTCGTCGGTCCGATGATGATGTTGATTTCGCTGGTGTAGCGGCGCGTCAGACGCTCCAGTTCGCCGCGCGAAAGCTTGCGCGGGTCGACGCGGATACCGCCCTTGGCGCCGCCGTAGGGCACGTTCACCGCGGCGTTCTTGACCGACATCCAGGCCGACAGGGCCATGACTTCGGACAGCGTCACGTCCTGGTGGAAACGCACGCCGCCCTTACCGGGGCCACGCGAAGTGTTGTGCTGAACGCGATACCCCTCGAAGTGGGCGATGGTGCCGTTGTCGAGTTCGATCGGGCAGTCGACCACGAGAATACGCTTCGGGCGCTTGAGGGTTTCGACCCAGCGCGAGAGCGAACCGAGGTAGGGGGTAACGCGGTCGACCTGTTGGAGGTAATTACCCCACGGACCGAGGTGTTCGGCGTCGAGGTAAGAGGGCAAGGCATGTGACGTTTGAGACATCGTTGGATTCTCCGGCTTCAATCTGCACCGCCGACACACACCGCGCCAGCGACACGAATGGCTGGCACTTTACAAAGAACCCCGATTAACAATCCAATGCCGAATAAACATGCATCTATGCATTTCCTGCATAGATATGAGGTCCCCGTCTTTTTCCCGGTACGTCAGGCAAGTGGTCGTGATTGCCCGTCAACGGTGGCCTCCTTACCGGATGCGAATCCCCCTTTGCGCCCTGAAGCCCTACTGCATATCCGGTCTATTGAGGCTGTCTATTTCCTAGCCTTTGACCTGATCCCGAACGGCCTGCCAGAAGGCTTCGACGACGTCGCGCTTGGCGCGCTCGCGGCGGTTGCTCGCGTCCGTATGAGCGAGCCGGTCGCGATACAGACGGATTTCCATGTCCAGATGCCAGGGCGTCGCGGCTTTGCCCTGCGGCGCGAGGTCGATCAGTTCGCCGCGCGCCACCGAGTCGACCACCGCGCTCTCGGGCAGGAACGCCACGCCGTGTCCGGCGAGCACCATCGCTTTGAGCGCTTCCGCCATGTCCGTTTCGTAGACCTTGTCCAGATGCGGACGGCTGGACACATCCCCCACGAGCAGATCGGCCATCCGGCCGAGGTAGGCGTTGGACGTATAAGCCAGGTACGGCACCGGCGCTTCGGGGGTTCCGGGCAACTTGAAACGGGCGCGCTTTTGCGCGGCCGGGGCGCTGTACGGACTGAAGCGCTCACTGCCGAGCACGATCATCTCGTAGCGCGCCGAGTCGAGCTGCAGCGGCTGGCTCGGGTGGTAGTAGCACATCAGAAGATCGCAGCCGCCGTCGGTCAGCGACATGGCCGCGTCGTGCACGTTGAGCGCACGCAGACGGCTGCGCAGCAAGCCCTGACGCTTCTCCAGCAACTTGAGCCAGCGCGGGAAGAACGTCATGGAGAGCGTGTGGGGGACGGCGAAGTCGATCACCGAATGGTCGGCGGAGCGTTGTTCGCGAAGCAGCGCGCGGGCTTCCTGCGCCTGCGCGAGCAAGGTCAGCGCCTGCTCGTAGAAGACCTCGCCGGCGGGCGTGAGGCGCGTCGGATAGCTGGACCGGTCGATAAGTTCGCTGCCCAGCCACGCTTCGAGCGACTGGATACGCCGCGAGAACGCGGGCTGCGTCACGTGACGCAATTCCGCAGAGCGGCTGAAACTGTTCGTCTTGGCGAGGGACACAAAGTCCTCGAGCCACTTGATTTCCATGCGGTGCTCCCGCGCAGGCGATGTCAGTGCGCCAGTCTACTCAATCGCCTGCCGGGATGACAGACCCGTGTCTGTCATCCCCACGCAGAACTGCGCACACTCAGGCCCGGTCGCGCTCAGGACACCACCGTGGCGAAATGCGATGCCTCGGCATCCCCTTCCCCGCCGCGACGCTGCTGCTGCAACGCCCACATCTGTGCGTAGAGGCCTTCGGCGTGCAGCAACTGATCGTGCGTACCGCGCTCCACGATGCGTCCCTTGTCGAGCACGATGATCTGCGCCGCATGCACTACCGTCGAGAGACGGTGCGCGATGACGAGCGTCGTCCGCTCGCGTGCGATGTTGCGCAACTCCGTCTGAATCGCCTGTTCCGAGCGCGAATCGAGTGCCGACGTCGCCTCGTCGAAAATCAGAATATGCGGATTCTTGAGGATGGTCCGCGCAATCGCCACGCGCTGCTTTTCACCGCCGGAAAGCTTGAGTCCACGCTCGCCGACCATCGACTCGTAACCGGCGGGCAGACTTTCGATGAAGTCGTGAATGTGTGCGGCGCGCGCGGCGGCAATCACCTGCTCACGCGATGCGGACGGATTGCCGTACGCGATGTTGTAGTAGATGGTGTCGTTGAACAGCACCGTATCCTGCGGCACGATGCCGATGGCGGCGCGCAGCGAATCCTGCGTGACGTGGCGAATGTCCTGAGCGTCGATGGAAATGCGTCCGCCGTCGAGTCCCGGGAAGCCTACGTCGTAGAAGCGGAACAGCAGACGCGACAGCGTCGATTTTCCCGAGCCGCTGTGGCCGACGACAGCGGTCGTCGTGCCCGCCGCAATGGTGAAATCGACGTCGTGCAGTATCTGGCGCGTCGGCTCGTAACCGAAGTTCACGTGTTCGAATCGCACGGTGCCGCCATTGCATACCAGCGGTTGCGCGCCCGGCGGATCGGCCACCTCGCGATTCACGTCGAGCAGCGTGAACATGCGATCCATGTCGGTCATTGCCTGCTTGAGCTCGCGATAGATCACGCCGAGGAAATTCAGCGGAATGTAGAGCTGCAACATGAACGTGTTAACCAGCACGAGATCGCCGAGCGTCATGCGCCCGCTCATCACGCCCTGCGTGGCATGCCACAGAATCAGAATCAGCCCGCTGGCGATGATCACCTGCTGGCCGAAATTCAGCACGGAGAGCGAGTTCTGCGAGCGGATCGCGGCCGCGCGATAACGCTTGAGGTTCTCGTCGTAGCGCTGCGTCTCGAAGGCTTCGTTGCCGAAGTACTTCACCGTCTCGTAGTTGATGAGCGAATCGATGGCACGGGCATTGGCCTTCGAATCGAGTTCGTTCATCGTGCGACGAAAGTGTGTGCGCCACTCCGTGACCTTCACCGTGAAGGTGATGTAGAACACGAGCGCCACGAGCGTGACGACGGCGTAGAACGCTTCGTAGCGCACGACGAAGAAGCCGAGCACCAGCGCGACTTCGATGAGTGTGGGGAGAATGCTGTAGAGCGAGTACGAGATCATCGACTGGATGCCTCGTGTGCCCCGCTCGATGTCGCGGCTCATGCCACCCGTCTGCCGCTCCAGATGGAACCGCAAGGACAGCGCGTGCAGATGTCGGAACACCTTGAGCGCGATCTGACGCACGGCGCTTTCCGTCACCTTCGAAAACAGGATTTCGCGCAGTTCTGTGAAGAGCGACGTCGACAGGCGCACCACGCCGTAAGCGATCACCAGCATGCCAAGGCCACCCACGACGATCAGGCTAGGATCGTTCGTGGCACGCGCCGTGGCCGAGAGCGACGCCACCGGGCCAAGGGCGTCGACGATGTGCTTCATGATGACCGGCACGCCGAGATTGGCGACCTTCGCCAGTATCAGGCACGACAGCGCCAGCGTGACGCGGCCGCGAAACGCCATCAGATAGGGAATCAGGGATTTGATGACCTGCCAGTCGCCGCGCGCCGGTCTGGCGGCATCGGGCTTGCCGGAGGCTGCCGGCGCGGGCTCGGCCGGAGTAAAACGTCTCATGGTGGGGGTGGGGCGGCGTCCGGCTCGGGAGAGGGCTTTCCGCTAGAATCGTCGATGACGTATTTTCGCAGAACCCGGCGACGCGCGCTGAACCGCGCCAAATCGACGCCGGCCGGCTTTCCCGCTCTAGCAAGGAACCTCATGAGTACCCCGACCCCTGCCCTCACGGCCCTGCCCGAAGAAAAAGAACTGGCGTTGCGCGTGATGCCCATGCCCGCCGACGCCAACGCCCATGGCGACGTCTTCGGCGGCTGGATCATGTCACAGGTCGACATCGCCGGATCGATCCCCGCTGCACAACGCGCCAACGGCCGTGTGGCGACCATCGCCGTCAATTCGTTCCTGTTCAAGGAGCCGGTCTTCGTAGGCGACTTGCTCAGCTTCTACGCGACCATCGTCAAGACGGGCAACACGTCGATTACCGTCTATGTCGAGGCGTACGCCCAGCGCATGCGCCTGTCGCACGAGATCGTCAAAGTGACCGAGGCGATGGTGACGTACGTGGCGACCGACGAAGACCGCCGTCCGCGCCCGCTGCCGAAGCTCGACGCCGTCAGTTGAGTCTCCGGGACGGTGACCTCGTGCGACCGTCCGACAGGTGCCACACATAAAAACGCCGCACGCCTCGCGAATCGGGGGCGTGCGGCGTTTGTCTTTTCACCGCATGGACCGACGGTCCGAGGGCGGCAGACCTTACGAAATCCTGGTGAAATCCGGCTTGCGCTTCTCGAAGAAGGCGGTGAAGGCTTCCCGGGCCTCGGGCGACAGCAAACGCTTGGCGAACTCGACGCCCTCCTCGCCAATGCGTGCCTGTACGTCGCTTGCGCCGTCAGCCTTCATCAGTTGCTTGGTCACGCGCAGCGACCCGGCAGGCATGGCGGCCAGTTGCGCAGCACGCTTCGCCGCGAACGCTGCCAGCTCGGCGGCGGGCACGATCCGATTGACGAAGCCCATCGCGACCGCTTCGTTCACATCGAACGGCTCACCGAAAAGCAGCTTCTCGGCGGCGCGCTGATAGCCCGACACACGCGGTAGCAGCCAGCTCGACGCCGCCTCCGGACACAGCGCCAACTGGGAGAACGGCAGCGCGAAACGGGCCGAATCGGCCGCGTAGACCACGTCGCAGTGCAGCAGCATCGTCGTGCCCACACCGACGGCATTGCCCGCCACGGCGGCCACGACCGGCTTGGTCGCCTGACTGATCGCACGCAGGAACTGGAACACGGGGGCGCTCTCGTCCCTGGGAGGATTTTTCAGAAAATCTTCGAGGTCGTTGCCCGCCGAGAAGGCTTCGGGCTGGCCCTGAATCAGGATCACGCGCAGCGACGCGTCGTCTTCGGCTTCGTTGATCCCGTCGGCGAGCGCCTGATACATGTCGGCGGTGATCGCGTTTTTCTTCTGAACGCGGTTGAGCGTGAGCACCTGCACCGCGCCCTGACGCTGCACCAATACGTCTTCCATCGTGTGTGTCTCCTCGGTGTCTCAATAGCGACAGATGACGACGCCGGGGGCAGCCACGCATTCGCGAAACCGCACCCCGGCGTCCTGAGCCGTCGTCAATCGTAGTGTCTGACGTGCCGCCCGCGCACCGACGGCATCCGCTGACTTACATGCGCTCGATGATGCCCGCCGCGCCCATGCCGGTGCCCACGCACATCGTCACCATGCCGTACTTCAGATTGTGACGGCGCAGCGCGTGCACCACGGTCGCAGCGCGGATCGCACCGGTCGCGCCCAGCGGGTGACCCAGCGCAATGGCGCCGCCCATCGGGTTGACCTTGCTGGTGTCGAGGTCCAGATCCTTGATGACGGCGAGCGCCTGCGCGGCGAACGCTTCGTTCAGTTCGATCCAGTCCATGTCCTGCTGGCTCAGCCCTGCGGCACGCAGCGCCGCCGGAATCGCTTCCTTCGGTCCGATGCCCATGATCTCGGGCGGCACGCCGCGTACGGCGAACGACACGAAACGCGCGAGCGGCGTGAGGTTGAACTGCTTGAGGATCTTTTCGCTCACGACGAGCAGCGCACCCGCGCCGTCCGACGTCTGCGAGCTGTTACCGGCCGTCACCGACCCCTTGTTAGCGAACACGGGACGCAGCTTGCCCAGCCCTTCGATGGACGTGTCGGGACGCGGACCTTCGTCGAGCGAGAGCGTGCGCGTCTTGACCGACACTTCGCCGGTTGCGAGATTCGGGAAACGCTCGACGATCTCGATCGGCGTGATCTCGTTCGTGAACTCACCGGCTTGCTGGGCCTTGATCGCCTTCTGGTGCGAGGCCAGCGCGAAGGCATCCTGCGCTTCGCGGGTCACGCCCCACTGCTGCGCGACCTTCTCGGCGGTCAGGCCCATGCCGTAGGCGATGCCCACGTTCTCGTCGCGCTCGAAGATCGACGGCGAGAGCGACGGCGTGTTGCCCATCATCGGCACCATGCTCATGCTTTCGATGCCGCCAGCGATCATGGCGTCGGCCTCACCCACACGAATACGGTCGGCCGCCATCGCGAGTGCGGTCAGGCCCGAGGCGCAGAAACGGTTGACGGTAACACCGCCGACCGTATTCGGCAGTCCCGAGAGCAGCGCACCGATACGCGCCACGTTCAGGCCCTGCTGGGCTTCGGGGATGGCGCAGCCGATGATCGCGTCCTCGATGACCTTCGGATCGAGATCCGGCACCTGAGCGAGTGTGCTCTTGAGGATGGTCGCGAGCAGATCGTCCGGACGCGTGTTCTTGTAGCTGCCCTTGGGTGCCTTGCCGATCGGCGCACGCGTGGCGGCAACGATATAGGCGTCTTGCAGTTGTTTGCTCATGTCAGTCTCCGGTCGGCTTAGTTGCGCACCGGCTTGCCGGTCTGCAGCATGCCCATGATGCGTTCCTGGGTCTTCGACGTGCCCAGCAGTTCGATGAAGGCGCGACGCTCAAGCGCCAGCAGCCATTCTTCGTTCACGAGGCTGCCCGCTTCGACGTCGCCGCCGCACACGGCTTCGGCAATGCGCGAGGCGATCAGGAAGTCGTGCGCCGAGATGAAGTTGCCGTCGCGCATATTCACGAGCGACGCCTTGATCGTCGACACGCCCGAGCGGCCTGCCACCGGAATGCCTGCCGGCTTGAGCGGCGGACGGTAACCGGCCACCGACAGCGCGCGCGCTTCGTTGCGGGCGACCGACAGCAGTTCGTGCACGTTGTAGACGATGGTGTCCGACGGCTTGAGATAGCCCATGTCGCGGGCGTCGAGCGCGGAGGCCGAGACCTTCGCCATCGCGGCGTTGGTGAACGACTTCGTCACGAACTGCAAATACTGGACGCTACCGGCGGCGGTAGCCGCTTCGGCCGCGCGGATCGCCGCTTCCTTAAGGCCCCCGCCGCCCGGCACGAGGCCGACGCCGACTTCCACGAGACCGATGTAGCTCTCCAGCGCCGCCACGCGCTTGGCGCTATGGAGCAGCAGTTCGCAGCCACCGCCCAGCGCGATGCCGGACACGGCCGAGACGACCGGCACCTGCGCATACTTCACACGCATCATGCCGTCCTGGAACTTCTTGATGAACGGCTCGGTCCCCTTGGCGCCGCCCATCATGAAAGCGGGCATGGCGGCTTCCAGATCGGCCCCGGCAGAGAACGGACCGCCCGGCGCGCCGAGCTTGAGCGACGTCGGCTGCCACACGACCACGCCGCGATACTGCTGCTCGGCCAGATCGATGGCGCGCGTCAGACCGTCGATGACGTCCGGCCCGATGGTGTTCATCTTCGTCTTGAACGAGACGATCAGCACGTCGTCCTGGCCCGGGGTCTCGTCGACCCACAGACGCACGGCGTCGGTCTCTTCGATGGTCTTGCCGAACTTGCGCGGATCGGCGCTGGCCTCACCCACGAGCGAGGCCGGGAACACCTGACGCTGATACACCGGCAGCGTGCTGCGCGGCACGAAGGCGTCCTTTGCCGGATTGTACGAGCCTTGCGCGGTGTGAACGCCACCGGCTTCGGCCACTTTACCGCCCGTCACCCACTTGGGCAGCGGGGCGTTCGACAGAGCCTTGCCCGCGTCGATGTCTTCCTGCACCCACTGGGCGATGTCCTTCCAGCCCGCCGCCTGCCAGTCTTCGAACGGGCCCGTGGTCCAGCCGAAGCCCCAGCGGATCGCGAAGTCGACTTCGCGTGCGTTATCGGCGATCTGCTCCAGATACACGCCGATGTAATGGAAGACGTCGCGGAACACGGCCCACAAGAACTGTGCCTGCGGGTTGGTCGACTCGCGCAGCAGACGCAGACGCTCCGCCGGTGCCTTCTTCAAAATGCGCGCGACCATTTCGTCGGCCTTCTTGCCCGACTCGACGTACTCACCCGTTTGCGGGTCGAGCACCTTGATGACCTTGCCTTCCTTCTTGTAGAAGCCCGCGCCGGTCTTCTGGCCGAGCGCGCCCTTCTCGACCAGTGCCTTGAGCACAGGCGGCGTAGCGTACGTCGGGGCGAACGGGTCGTCCTTCAGGCCGTCCTGCATCGTCTTGATGACGTGCGCCATCGTGTCCAGACCCACCACGTCTGCGGTGCGGAACGTGGCCGACTTGGCGCGACCGAGCTTGCTGCCCGTCAGGTCGTCGACGACGTCGAACGGAATGCCGAACTTCTGCGCCTCGGCGAACACCGCCAGAATCGAGAAGACACCGACACGGTTCGCGATGAAGTTCGGCGTGTCCTTCGCACGCACCACACCCTTACCGAGCGTGGACGTGAGGAACGTTTCGAGCTGATCGAGGATCTCCGGCGCGGTCGTTGCGGTCGGGATCAACTCGACCAGATGCATGTAACGCGGCGGGTTGAAGAAGTGCACGCCGCAAAAACGTGCCTTCAAATCGGCGTCGAAGCCTTCCGAAAGTTCGGTGATCGACAGGCCCGACGTGTTCGACGCGAAGATCGCGTGCTTGGCCAGATGCGGCGAAACCTTCTTGTACAGGTCGTGCTTCCAGTCCATACGCTCGGCGATCGCTTCGATCACCACGTCGCAGCCAGCGAGCTTTTCGAGGTCGTCCTCGTAGTTCGCGGCTTCGATGTATTGTGCGTCGGCCTTGTCGGCGAACGGCGCAGGGCTCAGTTTCTTCAGGCTCTCGATGGCGCGCGTGACGACGCCATTCTTCGGGCCTTCCTTGGCCGGCAGATCGAACAGTACGACGGGCACTTTCGCGTTGACGAGGTGCGCGGCAATCTGCGCCCCCATCACGCCGGCGCCGAGCACGGCGACCTTGCGTACGACCAGGGGTTTGTTGGTTTGGCTCACGGTGATCTCCTCCGCTCTCAGAACAGGTCGACGTCGACTTCCATCAGCGTCTTCGCGCCGGCACGGGCCATGCGAATTTGCGACGCGGTCTCCGGCAGCAACTTGGCGAAGTAGAAGCGCGCCGTGGCAAGCTTCGATTCGTAGAACTTGTCGCCGCTGCCTTGCTTGTCCAGTGCAATACGTGCCATGCGCGCCCAGAAGTACGCGAAGACCAGATGGCCGACCACGCGTTGATACGGCACGGACGCCGCACCCACTTCATCCGGATTGGCCATTGCCTTCATGCCGATTTCCATCGTCAGCTTCTGGACCTTGTCACCGATATCCGCGAGCGGATTGATGAACTCCTGCATCTCTTCCTTGGTGCCTTCGGCTTCTACGAAGTCCGACACGAGCTTGCCGAACTTCTTGAGCTTCGCGCCCATGTCGCCAAGCACCTTGCGGCCGAGCAGGTCGAGCGCCTGAATCGAATTGGTGCCTTCGTAGATCATGTTGATACGCGCATCGCGCACGTATTGCTCCATGCCCCACTCGGAGATGAACCCGTGACCGCCGTAGATCTGCATGGCATGGTTCGTGCACTCGAAAGCGTTGTCCGTGAGGAACGCCTTGATGATCGGCGTGAGCAGCGCGACGAGGTCGGCCGCTTCCTTACGCTCGGCTTCGTCGCCGTGCGACAGTTCCTTGTCGATGTGCAGCGCGGTCCAGTACGAGAACGCGCGACCGCCTTCCACATAGGCCTTCTGCGTGAGCAGCATACGACGCACGTCCGGGTGCACGATGATGGGATCGGCGGGCTTGTCCGGTGCCTTCGGGCCGGTGAGCGAGCGCATCTGAATGCGTTCCTTCGCGTACACCAGCGAGTTCTGATAGGCGACTTCGGTCAGCCCCATGCCTTGCATGCCAACGCCCTGACGCGCCGCGTTCATCATCACGAACATGGCGTTCAGGCCCTTGTTCGGTTCGCCGACGAGCCAGCCCTTCGCGTCGTCGAGGTTCATCACGCACGTGGCGTTGCCGTGAATGCCCATCTTGTGTTCGATGGAGCCGCACTTGATGCCGTTGCGTTGGCCCGGTGCGCCGTTCGCATCGGGGATGAACTTCGGCACGACGAACAGCGAGATGCCCTTCGTTCCCGGCGGCGCGTCCGGCAGACGTGCCAGCACGAGGTGGACGATGTTGGCGGCCATGTCGTGCTCGCCCGCCGAGATGAAGATCTTGGTGCCGGAAATGGCGTACGAACCGTCGCCATTCGGCTCGGCTTTCGTGCGCAGCATGCCCAGGTCGGTGCCGCAGTGCGGCTCGGTCAGGCACATCGTGCCCGTCCATTCGCCCGAGACGATCTTCGGCAGATAGGTGGCTTGTTGTTCGGGGGTACCGTGGGCGTGCAGACACTCGTAAGCGCCGTGCGACAGGCCGGGATACATCGTCCATGCCTGGTTGGCCGAGTTGAGCATTTCGTACAGGGCGTTGTTCACGACCTGCGGCAGTCCCTGACCGCCGAATTCCGGATCGCACGCCAGGGACGGCCAGCCGGCTTCGACATATTGCTCATAGGCCGCCTTGAAGCCCGTGGGCGTCGTGACGACGCCATCGCCTTCGTATTTGCAGCCTTCGCGGTCCCCCACCTGATTGAGCGGGAAGACGACTTCGCTACAGAACTTGCCGGCTTCTTCGAGCACCTGATTGATGGTGTCGGCATCGATGTCCGCGTGCTTGGGCATCGCCTTCAATTCGTTTTCCACGCCCAGCAGTTCGTGCATGACGAATTGCATGTCGCGCAGCGGCGCGTTGTACTGTCCCATGACCTACTCCTCCGAACAAATCGAATCGAATCGCGGACGGCTCGCGCCTCACCCGCGCTGATAAGACGAAATCAGTTTTTCCAGTGCCACCCGGGTCATGTCGACGGCGCCGGGGTCCCGAAGGAAGCGCGCGTCGTGATGCAGGCCGAGTGTCAGGCTGTACATTTCAAAGAGCATCAGGCGCGGATCGGTGTCCGGGCGCAGATGCCCCTCCTCCTTCGCTTGCGTAATCGCGCGCAGCAGGGCGGACCGCCACAACTGCACGCTTTTCACCAAGGCTTCGCGCACCGGACTGGCCGCACGATCGTCATACTCGACAGCGCCGCTGATATAGATGCAGCCCGTCGTTACTTCGCGAATCCGCTTATCCATCCAGCGATCCACCAGCGCTCTGAGTCGCGGCAGGCCGCGCGGCGCCTCCATGCTGGGAGCGAACACTTCTTCATCGAAGCGCCGGTGGTATTCCATCAGCACTTCGATCTGCAAATCCTCGCGCGACCCAAAGTGCGCGAAGACACCGCTCTTGCTCATTTGCATACGATCGGCCAGCAAGCCGATCGTCAGCCCCTCAAGCCCATCCCGCCCCGCCAGTTCAAGCGCGGCATTCAGGATCGCGGCACGTGTCTGTTCACCCTTTCGCATATGTTTTGCATCGCTTTGGTTATCCGTTCTTCGATGCTAACCAAAAAATCGAACGGCCGTCCTATTATTGGGAAACGTCCATGGGGTAACAAGGAATTTATTAGATCGGAATACCTAATCGGTATTGCATGCGGACCCCGGCCCGGCGGGCGCGGGCAGGCGCTTGGGGAGGGGCGGACGCCGCTCAGTCGTACTTGCCGCGCGTGAGCAGTTTCATCGTCAGGCGATAGAGCCGGTAGGCCATCCACTGACGCAAGCGCCGCCAGCGCGAGCGTTCGCCGTAACGCTCCGGATCGATCAGGTGCGCCTCCCCGAACGCGCGACGAATATGGTCGCGCAGCTCGATGACAACGGGATCGTCGAGCACCACGACATTGGCTTCGTGATTCAGAAACAGGGACAGCGCGTCGAGATTCGACGAGCCGACCGTCGCCCAGACATCGTCCACCACCGCCACCTTGCCGTGTAACTGGCGCATGTCGTACTCACCGATGCGCACTCCGGCGTCGAGCAGCTTCGCGTACAGCCACGGCACCGCCATGTCCAGCAGACGGAACTCCTTGCGGCCGATGAGCAGATGCACCGACACGCCGCGTCTGGCGGCCTGCGTGAGGGCGCGTCGCAGACGTCGTCCCGGTACGAAGTACGGATTGGCGAGCCACACCTCGTGACGCGCCCGTCCCAGCGCCATCAGATAGGCCTTCTCGACCGCGCGACGATTGTGGAGGTTGTCTTGCGCGACGAAGGCCGCCTGCCCCGGATAGGGTGCATGCAAACGCCCGCGCAGACCGCGCCGACGATGGCGAAACGGCGTGCCGAGATACCCCGGCGCGAGACGCAACCACTGGAAGTGAAACGCCGCCACGATCTCGGCGACGATGGGCCCCCGACACTGCACGGCGAAGTCCCAGCGCGGATCGTCCATGCGCGTGCCGCCACCACCGTTGTGGTCGTCGATGATGTTGATGCCCCCCACGAACGCCACCGTGTGATCGACGATCGCGATCTTGCGATGCGTACGCGAGAAGCCGAACTTGCCGAAAAGCCGGGGGTTGTAGATGCGGTGCGCCACGCCCGTTTCACGCCACGCGTCGAAGTACGGCAAGCGCCGGCTCGTGCCGATGCCGTCTGTGATCACCCGCACCTTGACGCCGCGTTGTGCCGCGCGTTCAAGCGCGGCGCTGACGCTCTGCCCGGCATCGTCGGCTTCGAAGATGTATGTCTCCAGCGCCACATCATGCTCGGCGCGATCGATGGCGTCGATGAGGGCGGTGAAGTAGTTCGCGCCGAGATAGAGCAGTGCCAGTTCGTTGTCGCGGGAGAACGGCAGATATTTGCTCATCGGCTGGGCGCGGGGACGATGGGCACGCAGGACATGGGGCGGACGATCAGCGCACGCGCAACGGCAACTGCCTGATGGCGTCGCCGTTCGAGGGAGAGAAGCAACGCTCGGCGGCCGCTTCCCACGGCAACCAGACATAGTCGACGTGCTCGCGCGGCGAGAGCGTCACGACCGTGTTCTGCGGGACACACAAGCCGAACCAGTGTTCGGTGTTGCGCGTGACGCCCGGTGCGTAGCGATGCGCCCAGCGCGGATAGATGTTGTACTGAATCTCGTGATGCCAGTCGGTCAACGCGGCATCGGGCACGGGTGTGCCGTTGGCCACGCGAATGCCGGTCTCCTCGAAGACTTCGCGCGCGGCGGTCTCGAGCAGCGGCTCGTCGAGCCGATCCTTGCTACCGGTGACGGACTGCCAGAAATTCCCCGCATCGGCACGCTCGATGAGCAGCACGTCGAGCGCCGGCGTATAGATCACGACCAGCACGGATTCGGGAATCTTGAAGGGTTTCATGCAGGCAACGGAGTTCAGGCAGCGATGATGCATTGTATAGGGCCTGCGCGACGTTGCGGTGCACGAATCCCGTCCATCACGCGTGCGCGCAATACCCGAATTGCGTGCACTGCCACATCACGCGCGCCAGAAAGCAAAAACCCCCTCGCCTCGCGGCAAAGGGGGTTTCCAACCGGCTCGCCACGCCGGGACACGGGTCCCGGCCGGGCAGCTTGCGCACGCGTCGCGTCGGCTTACGCCTTCGGCGCTTCCGGCTGACGCAGGCGGATGTGCAGTTCGCGCAGTTGACGCTCGTCGACCGGCGACGGCGCTTGCGTGAGCAGATCCTGTGCACGTTGGGTCTTCGGGAACGCGATCACATCGCGAATCGAATCGGCACCGGCCATCATCGTGATGACGCGGTCCAGGCCGAATGCGATACCGCCGTGCGGGGGCGCGCCATATTGCAACGCGTCGAGCAGGAAGCCGAACTTCGCACGCGCTTCTTCTTCACCCAGCTTGAGCGCGCGAAACACCTTGCTCTGCACGTCTTCCTGGAAGATACGGACCGAACCGCCGCCGATTTCCCAGCCGTTGAGCACCATGTCGTAGGCCTTCGCCAGGCATTTGCCCGGATCGGTCTCGAGGTAATCGATGTGCTCGTCCTTCGGGCTCGTGAACGGGTGGTGGCAAGCGACCCAGCGGGCGTCTTCCTCGTCGTACTCGAACATCGGGAAGTCGACTACCCATAGCGGACGCCAGCCGGCTTCGAACAGGCCGTGCGACTTGCCGAATTCCGAATGACCGATCTTCAGACGCAGTGCGCCGATACCGTCGTTGACGACCTTTTCCTTGTCCGCACCGAAGAAGATGATGTCGCCGTCTTGCGCGCCGGTGCGCTCAAGGATCGAAGCGACTGCGGCGTCATGCAGGTTCTTCACGATCGGGCTTTGCAGACCGTCGCGGCCCTTGGCCACTTCATTGACCTTGATCCAGGCCAGACCCTTCGCGCCGTAGATCTTCACGAAGTCGGTGTAGGCATCGATTTCGCTGCGCGAGATCTCCGCACCGCCCGGCACGCGCAGGGCGACCACACGGCCGCCTTCGGTCGTGGCCGGCACCGAGAACACCTTGAAGTCCACGTCGCCCATCACGTCGGTCAGTTCGGTGAATTCGAGCTTCACGCGCAGGTCCGGCTTGTCCGAACCGAAGCGGCGCATCGCTTCCGAGTACTCCATGACCGGCACCTTCGCGTCGAGTTCGACGTCGATGGCTTCCTTGAACACGTGACGGATCATGTTCTCGAACAGATCGCGAATTTCCTGCTCCGAGAGGAACGAGGTTTCGCAGTCGATCTGCGTGAATTCCGGCTGACGATCGGCACGCAGGTCTTCGTCGCGGAAGCACTTCGTGATCTGGTAGTAGCGGTCGAAGCCAGCCACCATCAGCAACTGCTTGAACAACTGCGGCGACTGCGGCAGCGCGAAGAACTGGCCGGCGTTCACACGCGACGGCACGAGGTAGTCGCGCGCGCCTTCCGGGGTGCTCTTCGTGAGCATCGGCGTTTCGATGTCGATGAAGCCTTGCGCGTCGAGATACTTGCGCACTTCCATCGCCACCTTGTAACGCAGGCGCAGGTTGTATTGCATCTGCGGACGACGCAGATCCAGCACGCGATGCGTGAGGCGCGTGGTTTCCGACAGGTTTTCGTCGTCGAGCTGGAACGGGGGCGTGACCGACGGGTTGAGCACCTGAAGCTCGTGGCAGAGCACTTCGATCTTGCCGCTCGTCAGGTTGGCGTTCTCGGTGCCGGCCGGACGGCTGCGCACGAGACCGGTGATCTGCACGCAGAACTCGTTGCGCAGGCCTTCGGCGGCCTTGAACATCTCAGCGCGGTCCGGATCGCACACGACCTGCACCAGACCTTCGCGATCGCGCAGGTCGATGAAGATGACCCCGCCGTGATCGCGGCGGCGATTGACCCAGCCACAAAGCTTGACCGTCTGGCCCAGTTGTTGCTCGGTCACCAGACCGCAGTAGGAGGTACGCATGGACATTTTGCTGTTCCGATTTTCAAAAAATGGCGTCGACAGACCCCAGTGGCTCACAGGAGCGGACCGGGACGTTGTTGGCGCGGGTTGTGGGCGGGCGCCACCACGCCCATCGATACGATGTACTTCAGTGCAGCGTCGACCGTCATGTCGAGTTCGATCACGTCGCTCGTCTTCATCATCAGGAAGAAGCCCGAGGTCGGATTCGGCGTCGTCGGGACATAGACGCTCACGTACTCGCCCTGCAAGTGATTGACCACATCGCCGCCCGGCGCGCCGGTCAGGAAAGCGATGGTCCAGGACTCGCCGTGCGGATAACGCACGAGCAACGCCTTGCGAAACGCGTTGCCGCTGCTCGAGAGCAGCGTGTCGGAGACCTGCTTGACGCTACCGTACAAGGGTCCAACGATGGGAATGCGCGTCAGAATGGCTTCCCACCAGCCGACCAGCTTCTGGCCAATGAAATTATGCGTCAGAAGGCCGACGACGAACACGAAGGCGAGCGTGACGATCACGCCGAAGCCCGGAATTCGCAGGCCCAGCAGGCGCGACGGCTGCCACTCGTCCGGGAGCAGCAGCAGGGTCTGATCCATCGTGCCGATGATCAGGCCGAGCACCCAAAGCGTGATGGCGAGGGGCACCAGCACCAGCAGGCCGGTGAGGAAAATCGTCTTCAACGCGGGTTTTTTGACGCTCATGGCAGGACTCGCGAATGTGGTCGGCTACTGGGGGAAATTCGGATCAGTGGCAGGCGCAGCCGCCGCCACAGCTCGCTGCCGGGGCGCTCGACGACTCGCCGCCCGCCGACGCGGACGTGGAGGCGCTCTCGCCCGACGAGCTGGCCGCCGGGGCTGCCGATGCTGCTGCGCCCGCTGCCGGCGCGCTCGTGCCGCCGGAACCCCCACGGAAATCGGTCACATACCATCCCGAGCCCTTGAGCTGGAACCCGGCAGCAGTCACCTGCTTGACGAACGAGTCCTTGCCGCATTCGGGGCACTGGGTGAGCGGGTCATCGCTCATTTTTTGCAGCACATCCTTGGCGAAACCGCATGTTTCGCAACGATAGGCATAGATAGGCATGATTCTTTCCGACGGAAAAAGGCGCGCAAAGCCTTGAATTATAACCGCTTCACAAGGCTTTCGGGATTTGTACGGAGATAAATGGGGGCGTCGTGGGACAAGATCAAGACCGGGCGTCGCCGAGATCCGCGTGGCAAGCCGCGCGGCCTGCGGAAAAGCGCAACCGGCGTCGCCCGACTGCCCGACTGCCCGCCAACCCGGCGTCGGCCACTTTGCGACGGTCGCGCGCCACTGCCCCCACCGCCGAGCGAGCGCTCACATGCGCCGTATCGGCAGAGTCAGTCCGGACGCCTCAGATCGTCGAGACCTGCTGCTCCGGCGGCTGACCGCGCTCCGAGACCGGTTGCAGCAGCGAGCCGACGACCATCCCCGCAATCGACGCCAGCAGACCGGCCAGTTGCGGCGGCACCAGCGCTTCCGGTGCGAGGGCTTCGCAGGCGATCCAAACGATCAGCCCGAAGAACACGGCCAGTGTGCCGCCCAGCGAACTGGAGCGCTTCCAGTACAGACCGAACGCGAGCGGCACGAAGCAGCACACGAGCGTGACCTTGTACGCACTCTCGACCATCTGGAAGATCGACGCCTTC
Organism: Pandoraea oxalativorans; assembly: GCF_000972785.3. NCBI lineage: Bacteria > Pseudomonadati > Pseudomonadota > Betaproteobacteria > Burkholderiales > Burkholderiaceae > Pandoraea > Pandoraea oxalativorans. The sequence goes on along the minus strand of NZ_CP011253.3, from coordinate 917,196 downwards.
GAGTTCAGCGCGTACACCAGCACCAGCGCCGTGAAGCACAGCACCACGATCCGCATCAAACGCAGCAGATGCTTGTCGTCGATACGGCCCTTGAGCATCGGACGAACGATGTTCTCCGCGAACGTCACCGACGGCGCCAGCAGCGTCGCCGATGCGCAACTCTTGATGGCCGAGAGCAACGCCCCGAAGAACATCACCTGCGCGACGATCGGCACGCTGGTGAGCACCAACTGCGGCAGGATCTGCTGCGGGTCCGTGCCAATGTACTTCTGCACCATCGACGGGGCGATCAGCAGCGCCGAGTAGGCGAGGAAAATCGGAATGAACGTGAAGAAGAAGTACAGCACGCCGCCCGTGACCGAACCGGAGACGGCAATGTTCTCCGACTTGGACGACATCACGCGCTGGAACACGTCCTGCTGCGGGATCGAGCCGAACATCATGGTGACGCCGGCCGCGACGAACGCTAAGACATCCGCAGGATTCATCTCCGGCAGGAACACGAACTTGCCCGCTTCGGCGGCGTGCGCGATCACTGCGCTCGCCCCGCCAGGCACCATGCCCGACACGACCACGGCGATGTACACCAGCCCGACCACAATGATGATCATCTGGATGAAGTCGGTCACGGCCACCGAGATCATGCCGCCCAGCAGCGTGTAAGCCAGCACCGAGACCGCGCCGATGATCATGCCCGTCGGCTCCGACATCGCCCCGCCGGACACCGTATGAAACACGAGGCCCAGCGCCTTGATCTGTGCGCCGACCCAGCCGAGGTACGAGATGACGATGGCGACCGACGTCACCACTTCGACCGTCCGGTTGTACTTGAGCTTGTAGAAGTCGCCGATCGTCATGAGGTTCATGCGATACAGCTTGCGGGCGAAGAACATGCCCACGAGGACCAGACACATCGACGAGCCGAACGGATCGGCGACCACGCCGCGCAGGCCCTCGCCGATGAACGTCGCAGGAATACCGAGCACCGCTTCCGAGCCGAACCAGGTCGCAAACACGACAGCCACGACCATGCCGTAAGGCAGGCGGCGGCCAGCGACGGTGAAATCCTTGGTATTGCGGACCTTGAGGGCGGCCAACAGCCCGATAGCCACCGAAATGACCCAATACAGAATGACAAACCAGATCAGCATAACGCGGCCCCAGCCAAGCCCCAGCGCGACGGTCGCGGCTGGGAAACGTCAACGGCAGGCGTGATCCGGCCGACACAAGCCGCCGCGCAAGCCAACGAAACCGAGCCTTGGGCCGCAGCCTTCCGGGCAACAGAAAATCAGGTCGTGCATGACGGGGCTGATGCGATTCAGCGCTCGGGAGCGCCCGTTTTTGCCACCTGGGGAAAAATTTTGGGCCGATTATAGCGGCGCGCGGGATGCGCGGGGAAAAAAGTCACAAATCCCCGGGCGGAGCATGGCAAATATCGGGAGATACCGAGCGACTGTCAGGCAGTCAGGCGCAATTGACGTCAGCGGCGTGTTGCACAAATGCCTCGCCTCGGGCTTCGACGGCCCGGTCGCCCGGCGCGAGACGTCAGCGCCGGCGCCAGATCATCCAGTGCTCGGCCCCGGCAAAGACCGGCACCGAGTCGTCGACGAGACGGTCGGCTTCGCAGACGAAGTCTTGCGACAGCAGCGCGTCGAGGGCTTCCGGCGCCATGCCGAACGGCGGTCCCTTCGGCGTTTCCCTGAGGAAGAAGAATCCGGCGAGACGTCCACCCGGCGGCAGCAATTGCGCCATGCGACGGGCGTAGCCCGCCCAGAGATCGCGCGGCAACGCACACAGGAATGCCCGCTCATAGATCACGTCGAGCGTGAACGGCGGCGTGTAGGTGAAGAAGTCGGCTTGCTCGACGAGCGACGCCCGAGCGCCCAGTTGCGCCTTGGCCGCATCGACGGCTCCCGGCGCAAAGTCGATGGCGCGCACCGGCCAGCCCTGCGCGTCGAGCCATGCGGCTTCGTACGCTGCGCCACAGCCGGGAATCAGCGTGGCACGTGCCGCACCCTCGCCCGTTACGAACGCGCGAAGCGCCTGCGGAACACCCGCAGCATCCCACGGCATGAAGGCATTGGCGAAACGTTCGTCCCAGAACTCGGCGCGCGACGGATCGCGATGCGCAAACGACGGCACGGCGGGTTTGCCGCCCGCATCGCCGGAGGCGCCATGCTCGGCGGCATCGCCATCGCGCGGCGCCCGCAACACGGTAGAGGGCTTACGAATTGCAACCATGCTCAGGCGCTCCCCAGCGGCCAGGATCGGCGAACGTAAATCTCAGCTATACAACCACACGAACGCCGTCAGCACGCCGATGGCGATACCGCCGACCAGACAGAATGCGCCGGTGAGCAGGCGGTTGGTGCGGCGTTGCTCCTGAAGGAGTGCGAGCAGCAGCGTGTCGTCCTGCGGACGCGCGTGCGCAGCCAGCGCCTGATGGATCAGCCGCGGCAATTGCGGCATCGTCTTGCTCCACTGGGGCGCTTCCGCTTTCAACCGCTCCAGCCAGCCGCGCGGGCCGATCTGCTCGGCCATCCAGCGCTCCAGGAAAGGCTTGGCCGTCTTCCAGAGATCGAGATCGGGGTCGAGCTGACGTCCCAGCCCTTCGATATTGAGCAGTGTCTTTTGCAGCAACACGAGCTGCGGCTGAATCTCGACGTTAAAGCGGCGCGACGTCTGGAACAAACGCATCAGCACCAGCCCTAGCGAAATCTCCTTGAGCGGACGATCGAAGTACGGCTCGCACACCGCGCGAATTGCGCCTTCGAGTTCTTCCACGCGCGTGTCCGGCGGCACCCAGCCCGACTCCAGATGCAGCGACGCCACCCGGTGATAATCGCGACGGAAGAACGCGAGGAAGTTCTGCGCGAGGTAGTTCTTGTCGAATTCGGACAGCGCCCCGACGATGCCGCAATCGAGCGCGATGTAGCGTCCGAACGTTGCGGGATCCAGGCTCACCAGAATGTTGCCCGGGTGCATGTCGGCGTGGAAGAAGCCATCGCGCAGGAACTGCGTAAAGAAGATCTCGACGCCTTCGCGTGCCAGCTTCTTCAGGTCAACGCCCGCCTCGCGCAGCACGTCGATCTGACTGATCGGCACCCCGTGCATGCGCTCCATCACGAGCACGGAACTGGAACTGAATTCCCAATAGATCTCCGGCACCATCAACATGCCGGAATCGATGAAGTTACGACGCAGCTGCGCGGCGTTGGCGGCCTCGCGCATCAGGTCGAGTTCGTCGTGCAGATACTTGTCGAACTCGGCCACGACTTCACGCGGCTTCAGGCGCTTGCCGTCGGGCCACAGACGCTCCACCCAACCGGCGAGATCGCGCATGAGCGCGAGATCGCTATCGATCACGCTGAGCATGTTCGGACGCAGCACCTTGACCGCCACCTCCTTGCCCGCGTGCTCGCCATTGCGAACCCGCGCAAAGTGCACCTGGGCAATCGACGCACTCGCCACCGGCATGCGCTCGAACTCCACGAACACTTCGTCGAGCGGACGGCCCAGCGACTTTTCGATGCTCGCATGAGCGACCTGCGGATCGAACGGCGGCACCTGATCCTGCAAGCGCGCCAGTTCCAGTGCGATGTCCGGCGGCATCAGGTCGCGACGCGTCGAGAGCACCTGCCCGAACTTCACGAAGATCGGGCCCAGCGATTCGAGCGCCAGGCGCAAGCGTTCGCCGCGCGGCGCCTTAAGCCCACTACGGCCAATCGTGAGCACGCGCAGCAACCCGCGCGTAACGGGATGCGGGATGCTCGAGAGCACCAGTTCGTCGAGCCCGTAGCGATAGCAGACGAAGAAAATCTTGATGAGGCGCAGGAGACGCATCGGTCAGCGGCCTCCGGTCGTGCGGGACGCCGCATCGGACGATCCCTTCAGACGCTCCAACTTCTCGAGACGCTTTTCCAGCCGCGCGAGGTCGTCGCGCAGCGTGCCGATGTCGGCGCGCATCGCATCCAGACGGGGACGCGCCACCAGCAGCGGGTTCTCTTCCACGAAGTAATCGGCCAGCGAGCGCACCAGCGTGCCGCCCGTGCGGCGAGCACCGGCGACAGCCGCGCGACCGGTCTGCGTCACGCGATGGGCGGCGGCGTCGCCGATGACCTTGCTGAGGTCTTCGGCCACCTCCCAGCGCAGATGCTGCGCCAGATAGGACACCGTATTGGCGAACTCGGCGTCGCCTTCGATCTTGACGTGACGCATCACGGCGGCCTGTCCGCCGCCTGCGAAGTCGGCCAGCGCCGCCGGGGGCACCGAGATGCTGACGTCGCAGGGGAAGTCCGCCTCAGTGGCGGCCAGATAGCCGTCGTCGCCCACGCGCAGGCGCACGTCGATTGCCGACATGGCCAGCCGGGCGGACGCGCCGACATGATGGCGCAGACGGTCGCGTGCCCACGGTTCGCGGGCGAGCAAATGGTTCACGGTGGCGGCAAAGGCTTTGGCGGCTACGGTCATGAGCTTGGCGGTCGGCCGGCGCTGAACACCGGTCGCACCGAAAGACGCCGTCCGCAGACAACCTTCGGACGGCAAAAACAAAAGAGCCCGCGCATCGACGCGCGGGCTCTCATTGTAAGGCAGGTTACGCCAAAAACGTCGCCGGCCTATTCGGATCGAGCCAGCTTACGCGAGCTGCTGAATCCCGGCGAGGACCCAGCCACCGTTGCCGGTCACCGGCTTGGTCAGGTTCCACACCTCGTTGAACGGCTCGGCAGCCGCACCTTCGGCTTCGCGGATCAGGCCCGAGAAGCGAACGCTGGCCATGTATTCGCTGGTCGATTGCTCGATGCCGAGGAGTTCGGCGTCCAGTTGCACGACGTCCGTACGGTTGGTCGATTTACCGCGCTCTTCGAGGTCCATCTTGATTTCCGCGAACATCTGCGGTGTGGTGAACTCGTTGATGTCGGCCTGATCGCCCTTGTCCCAGGCGGCTTGCAGACGGTTGAAGTACACCTTCGCGCTGCGCAGGAAGCCTTCCGTGTCGAAACCGGCCGGCACACCGAACGACTCGGCTGCGGCGGCACCGGCTGCGGCACCTGCGGCGACCGGGGCAGCCGTCTGGAAGGCGGTCTGCTGCGGTTGCTGCGGCTGTTGCTGGTTATCCCACGACTGACGCAGCGAATTGTTCGACGATGCGTCGTTGCCTGCGCCTGCATAGGCCGGCGTCTGCGACTGCGCCTTATTGCCACGGAAGCGGCGGATCAGCCACATCACCGCGAACGCGATCAACGCAATGATGATGACGTTGGCCATCATGCTGGCGAACGCGCCACCCATACCGAAGTGCGACAACAGCGCGGCAATGCCGAGGCCTGCGGCCAGACCGGCGATCGGTCCGAGCCAGCGGTTGGCCGGTTTGGCGGCTGCGGCCGCGCCTGCGGCACCTGCGCCTGCGGCCGCCGGAGCGGCCTGAGTCGGGGCTGCGCCCGGGGCGGCTTGCGCCGGCTGCTGCGGCGTTGCCTGACGTTGCGTCACGGTGTTGGACTGCTTGCCGATGCTCCGGCCGCCGCCAACGCGCTTGGCGTCAGCGTCCGCGATCGTCATGCCGACCGCCACTACGCCGGCCACAACGCCCAACAACAGCTTGTTTTTCAGGAACTGGAACATCGTTCTGGTCTCTCCGTGGAGTTATAGGTTGCTGTCTACTGACAGACGTCAACCCAAATGGTTCAGACGTTTTTTACGTACTGAAACCAGATAAGGCGACGGGCGATTCTGCCACAGCAAAATTAGCTTGTACTTAGGATGCGGCAAACAAAACGCCCCGGCGCGGCGATTCTCCGCCTTCCGGGGCGCTGCATGTCGGCTGAACGTTCAGGTAAGTGTGTGTACTCAGAACTTGCGCCCGATGTGCAGGGCGACGACACCGGCGGTCAGATTGTGATACTCCACGCGCTCAAGACCGACGTCTTCCATCATCGTCTTGAGCGTTTCCTGATCCGGGTGCATGCGAATCGACTCTGCCAGATAGCGATAGCTGTCGGCGTCGCCCGCGATGCGCGAACCGAGCCACGGCAGCACTTTGAACGAATACGCGTCGTAGGCCTTTTCCAGCGGCTGCCAGACCTTCGAGAACTCCAGCACCATGACCTTGCCGCCCGGCTTGATCACGCGGCGCATTTCCGCGAGCGCGGCGTCCTTGTGAGTCATGTTGCGCAGACCGAACGCCACGGTCACCACGTCGAAATAATTCGACGGGAACGGCAGCTTCTCGGCGTCGCACAGCAGCGACGGCGTCACGATGCCGTCGTCGAGCAGACGATCGCGGCCCACACGCAGCATCGATTCGTTAATGTCGGTGTGCCAGACTTCGCCGGTCGGGCCCGCAGCACGCGCGAAGGCTTTCGACAGATCGCCCGTACCGCCTGCGATATCGAGCACCTTGAAGCCGGGGCGCACGGCGGCGCGTCCGATGGTGAAGGCCTTCCAGATGCGGTGCAGGCCGCCCGACATCAGGTCGTTCATGATGTCGTACTTGCTCGCGACGGAATGGAACACCTCGGCAACCTTGCCAGCTTTTTCCTTCTCGTCGACGGTCGTATAACCGAAGTGGGTCTGATCACCCATTGCACATCTCCAAAATCAGGTAAGCGGGCACACACTCGCGTGCGTGCGGCGCCGGGGCCTCAATGGTGGTGACAGCCACCGGCCGTGGGCGACACCATCGGCGTGTCGCGATCGACACCCGCTGCCGCGAGCTTGTCCAGGTATTCCTGCCATAGCGCGTCCTGACGCACGCACAGCTCGTAGAGGTAATCCCACGAATAGATGCCGGTGTCGTGGCCGTCCGAGAAGACGGGACGCACGGCGTAATTGCCGATCGGCTCCAGACCGTTCAGCGTGACGTCACGCTTGCCGGTTTGCAGCGTCTCCTGCCCCGGCCCGTGACCGCGCACTTCCGCCGACGGCGAGAGCACGCGCAGCATTTCGAACGGCAGGCGGTAGGTCTTACCGTCTTCGTAACCGAGTTCCAGCACCTTGGATGCGCGATGCAACGTCAGGGAAACGGGAATCGGCGTGTCTTTCTCCAGCCCAGCCATGATCTTGCTCCAGAAAATTCGGTCGCCGCGCGCACTTGCGGCGCGAATGCCGCAGTCGGCACATCGGCGGGCAGTATAGCCGCTCAGGCGAGCTCAGTCAGGTCGCTCAGTTAGCCCGCTGATTAGCCCGCTGATTAGCCCGCTGAATCCGGCCGCTCAATCAGGCCGGCCAGCCCGGCATGCGTTCCAATTCTGCCACGATGGCCTCACGCAACGCTGGCAGCCATGCCGAGCGCTCCGCGACGACCGCGTCCGGCAGTTCGCGCTGCGGCGCGCTCCAGACCGAACCGGGGAAGTGGATGTCGTCGCGATAACGCGGAATCACGTGCCAATGCACGTGCGGCACCATATTGCCCAGGCTCGCGACGTTGACCTTGTGCGGCGACATCGCCGTGCGCTGCGCCGTCTCGACGGCGAACACGGCGCGCATCGCATGCTCGCGCGCCGCCTGCGGCAGATCGCTCATTTCCGCGACGTGCTCGCTCCAGATCACGCGTGCGAAGCCCGGATACCCGTGCTCGCTCGCCAGCACCACGCGCAACACCGGGTCGCGCCACACCACTTCGCCGCCGTCACCGGCGCAAAACGGACATTCCATGATGATTCTCCCTCCCGTTGGCCTGTCGTGCTGGCGTTACCGATGCGATGAAAGCAACAAAAGGACGGCACATGTCAGTGCTTCTTTCCTTTGCGACGCTTGCCGGTGGCCGGATCGACCGACCCCAGCGCGAGTTCGGCGAAGTCGATCTCGCTGAGCAGTTCGCGCAGCGTTTCGTCGTTGATGCGGTGCGTAATGCGCAGACGCGACAACTCCACGCGCTCCGCCTGCAGCGCGGCGGCCCGCAAGCGCCGCTCCACCTCGACCTCGCGCACTGCGCGCTCGAGCATCTCGTCGGTCGCCGTCGCAGCGTTGAGCGTTCCGCGGTACCGCCCCATCACCCGCGCAGCCGCCTCTGCACACACGGCCGTATCCAGTTCGTCGCCCGACTTGGCGATCATCTTCTGCAGCGACTCCACCGCACGAATCGCAGCTTCCGACGCCGCCAGCCGCGCTTCGCCCATCTCGCGATTGCGCGGGTCCTCGACCGGCCAGCGCACGCCGCGCAGCAGGACCGGCAACCCGAGGCTGCCACCGATCAGCGAGAGCAAAATCACCCCTGCGGCGAGGAAGATCAGCAGGTCGCGTCCCGGGAACGGCGCACCGCCCGGCAGCGCCAGCGGCACGGAGAGCGCACCGGCCAGCGTCACCGCGCCGCGCACGCCCGAGAGCGCCGTCACGCCGGTGAAGCGCATGCCCGGCTTCATCGTGATCTCACCGCGACGCATGCCGAGGAAGTACATCACGCGCCACGCGAGCCAGACCCAGCAAAAACGCAGGACGATGAGCACGGCGGAGATCGCACCGACGTAGAACATCAGCTCGCCGAGATTCGTCAGCGTTCCCCACAGATGCTCGCTCGGACGCAGTGCCGCGCGCACGATGTCCGGCAGTTGCAGGCCGAGCAGCACGAACACCGCGCCGTTGAAGACGAATTCGAGCATCGACCACACCCCGTTGCCGAGAATGCGCGTCGCGGTACGGGAATTGAGCAGATCGGTCGAACTTACGGTCATGCCCGCCGCCACGGCTGCCAGAATCCCAGAGAAACCAAAGTGTTCGGCGAGCAGGTAGGCGGCGAACGGCATCAGCAGCAGAAGCAGTACGACGGTCGCGGGCTCTTCCGTGGAAGCGTCCAGCACACGGCGGTGGAATTGCGTGAATAGCCACGTCACCGCCCAGCCCGCAAGCAAGCCGCCCAGCGCGATGACGAAAAAGGAGAACGTCGCGTTGCCGATGGAGAAGATGCCCGTCGTCGCGGCCACCAGCGCGAACTTGAAAGCCACGAGGCCCGACGCATCGTTCATCATCGCCTCGCCTTCGAGCACGTGCATGAGCCGCGTGGGCATGCGCATGCGCCCGGTGAGCGCGGAGACGGCGACGGCATCGGTCGGCGAGAGCACGCCGCCGAGGGCGAACGCGACGGCCAGCGGAATCGACGGGATCATCCAGTGGATGAAGTAGCCCACGCCGAGCACCGTGAAGATCACCAGGCCGAGCGCCATCGCGACGATCGGCACGCGCAGGTGCCAGAACTCGCGCTTGGGCATACGCCAGCCGTCGGCAAACAGCAAAGGCGGGATGAACAGCAGGAAGAAGATCTCGGGATCGAGATCGATGTGCAGCCCCGCGCCCGGATAGGCGAGCGCGGCGCCCACGGCGATCTGCACGAGCGGGACCGGCAGGAATCTGACGAAGCTGACCAGCACGCCGGTCAGCGCCACCACAAACAGCAGGATCAGTGCTGTGTAGACTACCTCCATGCCACCTCCGTGGTCCGTCGGGTCCGTCGAGTCCGTCGAGTCCGACCGTCAGGCATCGGCGGCGTCCCCCAGAGGTGCACGAGGGGTGAGAGGTACATCAGACCAGCACGCGTTCGATGCCGCCGTTGTTTGCATCCTTGACGTAGTCCACCAGCCACTGATCGCCCAGGATGTGCTTGGCGATCTCGACGACGATGTAGTCGGCGGTGACGTCCGCGTCGTCGTTGTAGCGCGACAGACCTTGCAGGCACGACGGGCAGCTCGTCAGGATCTTGACGTCTTCCACCTTGCCGTGCGCGCGCAGTTTCGCCGCGCCCTTGCGCATCTCCTCTTCCTTGCGGAAGCGGATCTGCGTCGAGATATCCGGACGTGTGACCGCCAGCGTACCCGATTCGCCGCAGCACCGATCGTTCTTCTCGATCTTGTAGCCGTCGTTCTCGCTGCCCATCAACTGGTTCACGAGCTTGACCGGATCCATCGTCTTGATCGGCGTGTGGCACGGATCGTGATACATGTAGCGCGTACCGTTCACGCCTTCGAGCTTCACGTTCTTCTCGAGCAGGTACTCGTGGATGTCCACGATACGGCAGCCCGGGAAGATCTTCTCGAATTCGTAACCGGCGAGCTGATCGTAGCAAGTGCCGCACGACACCACCACCGTCTTGATATCGAGGTAGTTCAGCGTGTTGGCCATGCGGTGGAAGAGCACGCGGTTGTCCGTCACGATCTTCTCGGCCTTCTCGCCCTGCCCCGATCCGCGTTGCGGATAGCCGCAGCACAGATAGCCCGGCGGTAGCACCGTCTGCACGCCCACGTGCCAGAGCATCGCCTGCGTGGCGAGACCGACCTGCGAGAACAGACGCTCCGAGCCGCAGCCCGGGAAGTAGAACACCGCTTCCGAGTCCACCGTGGTGGCCTTCGGATTGCGAATGATCGGCACCACCTTGTTGTCTTCGATGTCGAGCAGCGCGCGCGCCGTCTTCTTCGGCAGGTTGCCCGGCATCTTCTTGTTGACGAAGTGGATCACCTCTTCGCGCAGCGGCGGCTTGCCGACCGTTGCAGGCGGATGGGCGGTCTGCTTCTTGGCGATCTTCTTGAAGATGTCCGCACCGAAGCGTTGCGCCTTATAGCCCCAGTCGATCATCACCTTGCGGGTAATGTTGATCGTCTCGGGGTTGGTCGCGTTCAGGAAGAACATACCGGCGGCCGCGCCGGGATTGAATTTCTTCTTGCCCATCTTGCGCAGCAGGTTGCGCATGTTCATCGTCACGTCGCCGAAGTCGATCTTGACCGGGCAAGGCGTGACGCACTTATGGCAGACCGTGCAGTGATCGGCCACGTCGTTGAACTCGTCCCAGTGCTTGATCGACACGCCGCGGCGCGTCTGCTCTTCGTACAGGAACGCCTCGATGAGCAGCGACGTCGCGAGAATCTTGTTGCGCGGGCTGTAGAGCAGATTCGCGCGCGGCACGTGCGTGGCGCACACCGGCTTGCACTTGCCGCAGCGCAGGCAGTCCTTCACGCTGTCGGCAATCGCGCCGATGTCCGACTGCTGCATGATCAGCGACTCGTAGCCCATCAGCCCGAAGCTGGGCGTATAGGCGTTGCGCAGATCGGCGGGCAGTTCGGGCAGATTGAGCAGCTTGCCCTTGTTGAAGCGCCCTTCCGGGTCCACGCGCATCTTGTACGCGCGGAATTCCCCGATTTCGGCTTCCGTCAGGAACTCCAGCTTGGTGATGCCGATGCCGTGTTCGCCCGAGATCACGCCGTCGAGCGAGCGCGCGATGTCCATGATGCGGGCCACGGCCTTGTGCGCATCCTGGAGCATCTCGTAGTTATCCGAGTTCACCGGAATGTTCGTGTGAACATTACCGTCACCGGCGTGCATGTGCAGGGCCACGAACACGCGACCGTGCAGCACGCGCTTGTGGATCGCCTGTGCTTCGTCGAGGATCGGCTTGAATTCGCCGCCCGTGAAGATCTGACGCAGCTCGGCGCGAATCTCCTGCTTCCACGAAATGCGCACCGTGCGGTCTTGCAGCAGATCGATCAGGCGCGTTTCCGGATGCTTGTTCAGGCGGTCGTTCAGCGCGACGTTGATATCGCGAATGCCGTGACGGTTGAGTAGCGGAATGGCGTCGGCGAGCGGCATCTCGAAGTTATCGCGCAGATACTCCCAGCGTGCGCGCACCTCGCGCAGCATCGTGAGCGCCGTCTGCACACGATCTTCGAGAATTTCGGCCGACGGAATTTCGTTCGCGTCGTCCGTCTTGCCGAGCGGCAGGTTGCCCGCTTCGAAGAACGTTTCGAGCGCGTCGACCAGTTGCAGCTTGTTCTTGAGCGAAAGCTCGATGTTGATGCGTTCGATGTGATCCGTGTACTCGCCCATGCGATGCAGCGGAATCACCACGTCTTCGTTGATCTTGAAGGCGTTCGTGTGACGCGCGATGGCGGCCGTGCGCGAGCGGTCGAGCCAGAACTTCTTGCGCGCCTCGGCCGACACGGCGACGAACCCTTCGCCGCTCTTGCCGTTAGCCATGCGAATGACTTCCGACGTCGCTTGTGCGACCGCATTGTCGTCGTCGCCGACGATGTCGCCGATCAGCACCATCTTCGGGAACGCGTTGCGCTTGGACTTCGTGGCGTAGCCCACGGCGCGCAGATAACGCTCGTCCAGATGCTCCAGACCGGCGAGAATCGCGCCGCCTGCCGCCGTCTGCGCGAACATGTAGTCCTTGATTTCGACGATGCTCGGAATCGCTTCCTTCGCCTGGCCGAAGAACTCCAGACACACCGTGCGCGTGTGCGCGGGCATCTTGTGCAGAATCCAGCGCGCGCTCGTGATCAGGCCGTCGCAGCCTTCCTTCTGAATGCCCGGCAGACCGGCGAGGAACTTGTCCGTCACGTCCTTACCCAGGCCTTCCTTGCGAAAACGCTTGCCCTCGATCTCCAGCATCTCGGTCTTGAGCAGCACTTCACCCGGGGCCTGATTGCCGTCGAACCATTTCAGTTCGAAGCGCGCGACCGGAATGTCGTGAATCTTGCCGAGGTTGTGATCGTGACGCGTGACTTCCAGCCAGTTGCCCTGCGGATCGACCATGCGCCACCAGGCGAGGTTATCCAGCGCGGTACCCCACAGCACGGCCTTCTTGCCGCCCGCGTTCATGGCGACGTTGCCGCCGATGCACGAGGCGTCGATCGACGTCGGGTCCACGGCGAACACCAGACCCGCACGCTCGGCGGCTTCCGCCACACGGCGCGTGACCACGCCGGCACCCGAGAAGATCGTGCCGACCGGCTTGTCGACGCCCGGCAGTTGCAAGTATTCGACTTCGTCGAGCTGTTCCAGCTTTTCCGTATTGATGACGGCCGAGAACGGCGTGAGCGGAATCGCGCCGCCCGTGTAGCCCGTGCCACCTCCGCGCGGAATCACCGTGAGCCCCAGTTCGAAGCAGCCCTTCACCAGCGACGCCATTTCGGCTTCGCTATCCGGGGTCAGCACCACGAACGGATACTCCACGCGCCAGTCGGTCGCATCCGTCACATGCGAGACGCGCGACAGACCGTCGAACTTGATGTTGTCGCTGGCGGTCGTGCGGCCGAGCACCTTCTTCGCGCGACGGCGCAATTCCGCCATCTTCTCGAACTCGGCGGCGAAGTCCGCCACGGCGCGGCGTGCGGCCACTTCCAGTTGCTCGACGCGGGCAGCGCGCTCGCGGCCATGTGCGTCGGCGTGTTCGGCCACGTCGGCACGGCGACGCTTGTCGATCTCGTTCAGACGGTGATCGAGCGCGTCGATCAGCAGCTTGCGGCGTTTCGGATTGTCGAGCAGGTCGTCTTGCAGATACGGGTTGCGGCGCACCACCCAGATGTCGCCGAGCACTTCGTACAGCATGCGTGCCGAGCGGCCGGTACGGCGTTCGGCACGCAGTTCGTCGAGGATCGCCCAGGCGTCCGCGCCGAGCAGGCGCATGACGATTTCGCGGTCCGAAAACGACGTGTAGTTGTAGGGAATCTCACGCAGACGCGGGGGTTGAGCGGCTACGGCGTGCTTTGCGTCGTGCGGCTCGAAGGCAGGCAAGGGTGCGTTCATCTTGTCGGGCTCGTCATTGCGGCGGTGCATCCGCCGTCGGCGTTCGTCTCGCGAGACGCGCCGAAAGTCAAAATCGGGTATGCGCTGGGCGTGCCGACGGCAGGCGCAAGGGGTGCGCGCGGGTCGGCAACGGTCGATCTGCGGTCAACGAGATCGACGACTGCCGTGCAAAGACGCCGATGACGAATCGTGTTCGGTCATCGGGCAGAAGCACAGAGGGGTGAGGCAGTTGGTGCGCATGCCCAGATCTTTCTTCCGGCTTGGGAAAGTGTTGGTAGGGGAATGTAGGTCGAATTGTACTTCATTGCACCGCAACACGTCGGCGCCGCGCCGAAAACGCGTGCGGGACGCGTCAATCCGCTCTTTTCCATCGTTTGCGAACCTGCGGCCTGCCTCATCGCTACGTTGATGGCGGCTTCACAACGACACCATCGTCGGTGCCCGCCCCTCACTTTCACCATAAAAGCAGATCGCTATATTTCTTTAGATACAACGACTTGCATCGCACTTCTGAACTGAAATTTCCGGGGAATGGGAGTATGGTCTAGCCGTCCCCGACTTATCCACCCATCAAGAGGTGTCTCCATGGCTTGGTTCCAACTGAACGGCAAAACGGTGAAGGTCGACGTCGACCCCGCCACTCCCCTGCTCTGGACCTTGCGCGACGCGCTTAACATGACCGGCACCAAGTTCGGCTGCGGCATGGCGTTGTGCGGTGCCTGTACCGTCCACCTCGACGGCCAGCCGATCCGTAGCTGCGTCACCCCCGTCTCTGCCGTCGAAGGCAAGAAGATCACCACCATCGAGAACGTCGGTGCCGATCCGGTCGGCGCTGCCGTACAGGCCGCATGGGTCAAGCACGACGTGCCGCAGTGCGGCTACTGCCAGAGCGGCCAGATCATGTCGGCCACCGCCCTGCTGCGCGATAACAAGTCGCCGAACGACGAACAGATCGATACCGCGATGGCGGGCAACATCTGCCGTTGCGGCACGTACGCCCGCATTCGCGCGGCCATCAAAGACGCCGCATCGTCGCTGGCCTGAGACGAGGAGACACCCCCATGCGCGAACTTCGTTTCTCCCAACGTCCCGGCGTGGCCGTGGGCGACTTCACCGGCGTGAGCCGTCGTGGCTTCCTGAAGACGTCTGCCATTGCAGCGGGCGGCCTGATGCTCGAAATGTCGCTGCCCGGCATGATGCGTACGGCCAGTGCGCAGGGTGCGGCCCCGGCAGCGGTGGTGCCGTCCGCCTTCGTGCACATCGCCCCGGACGACACCGTCACCATTCAGGTCAACCGCCTCGATTTCGGACAAGGCGTGCAAACGGCGCTGCCGATGCTCGTCGCAGAAGAACTCGATTGCGACTGGTCGAAGGTCCGTGGCGAGTTGGCCCCGGCCGCCGACGTCTACAAAGACCCGATGTTCGGCATCCAGATGACGGGCGGCTCCGGCTCCATTGCGCATTCGTGGATGCAGTACCGGCGCATCGGCGCGTCGGCGCGCGCCATGCTGATTGCGGCAGCGGCGCAGCAATGGAAAGTCCCGGCCGACCAGTTGCGCACCGAGAAGGGCGTCGTGCTCGGCCCGAATGGCAAGCGCGCCACCTACGGCAGCCTCGCCGCCACGGCGCAGGCCATGCCGGTACCGGCCAACGTTGCGCTCAAGGATCCGTCCGCCTTCCGTCTGCTCGGCAAGCCGACGGGGCGCCTGGACGCCAAAGCCAAGTCGACCGGCACGCCGATGTACGGCATGGACTTCAAGCTGCCGAACCTCAAAGTGGCCGTTGTGGCGCGTCCGCCGGTGTTCGGCGCCAAGGTGAAGACGTTCGACGCCAGGGCGGCAAAGGCCGTCAAGGGCGTGCGCGACGTCCTTGAAATTCCGGACGACCGTGGCGGCACCGCCGTTGCCGTCATCGCCGATGGCTACTGGCAGGCGAAGACTGGCCGAGATGCGCTCAAGGCCGAATGGGACACCAGTGGCGTCGAGCATGTCGACACCACGGCGCAGTTGGCCAAGTACAAGGAAATGGCGAAGACGCCGGGCACCGTCGCCATCGACGCCGACGTCTCCAAACTCAAGGGGGCGCCGAAAACGCTCGTGGCCGAGTACAGCTTTCCGTACCTCGCCCATGCCCCGATGGAACCCCTGAACTGCACCGTGCAGATGTCGGACAAGGGCGCGGAAGTGTGGACCGGTACGCAGTTCCAGACCGTCGATCAGGCAGCGATTGCACGCACGCTCGACCTCAAGCCTGAGCAGGTCAAACTGCATACGCTCATGGCGGGCGGGGGATTTGGCCGTCGCGCGGTGCCGACGTCCGATTACGGTGTCGAAGCGGCGCGGGTCGCGAAGGCGTGGCGTCGTGCGGGCCATCGCGAGCCGGTCAAGGTGATCTGGAGCCGGGAAGACGACATTCACGGCGGCTACTACCGTCCGATGTACGTGCATCGTGCCGAGATCGGTCTGGATGCCAAGGGCAATGTACTTGCGTGGAATCACGCCATCGTCGGCCAGTCGATTCTGGCGGGCACGCCGTTCGAGAAGATGATGGTGAAGAACGGCGTCGACGGCACGAGTGTCGAGGGCGTCTCCGGCACCCCATACGCCGTGCCGTTACGCCTGACGCTGCACAGCCCGAAGGTCAACGTGCCGGTGTTGTGGTGGCGTTCGGTGGGCAACACCCACACGGCGTTCGTGATGGAGACGTTGATCGACGAGTTGGCGAAGCATGCGGGCCAGGACCCGGTCGCGTATCGCTATGCGTTGTTGGGCGACAAGCATCCGCGCCACCGTGAGGCGTTGGCGTTGGCTGTGGAGCGTTCGGGTTACGGCAAGACCAAACTCCCCGCGGGGCAGGCATGGGGCGTAGCGGTGCATGAGTCGTTCGACTCTGTGGTGGCCTACGTCGTCGTTGCGGAGATGCACAACAATGCGCCGCGACTGGTCAGCGCCGTAGCCGGTGTTCACTGCAACTTCGCGGTGAACCCGTTGACGGTCGCGGCGCAGGTCGAGGGGGCGGCGTTGATGGGATTGGGCACGACGTTGCCGGGTGCGGCGATCACGATGAAGGATGGGGAGGTTGAGCAGAGCAACTTCCATCAGTACACCGTGGCGCGGTTGACGGACATGCCTGCGATCAGCGTGCATGTCGTGAGTTCGGGCGATGCGCCGACGGGGATGGGCGAGCCGGGGTTGCCGCCGTTGGCGCCGGCGTATGCGAACGCCGTCTTTGCATTGACGGGCAAGCGTCAGCGCGCGTTGCCGTTCGAGCTCACGAGCGCATAACAGGCGCTTAACAGGCGCGTAAGCAGGTGGGTCCTGGGAAAGCATGATGGTGAGCTGGACCGGGGCCCCTTTCTGAACCGAGTTGGGTCTATGTCTGAGGGGCGGAAAGGGGCTCCGGTCCGGCCCCCGGACTTCGTGAGAACCGGCGAAGGGGCACACGAAAGTACGAAGCTTTATCACCCGACGAGCAGATGCTTGAACGGCGCGAAGATACCTTGCCAGAACGATTCGGGCACACTCAGCATCAGGTAGGTGATGGTGATGTAGCGGAGTGTCTTGCCGATGGCGATGTAGACGAGGCATGAACGCCACGAGAGCCGGAGCCATCCGGCGAGCGTGCAGAGTGGATCGCCGACAATGGGCAACCAGGAGAGCAGAAGCAGGGGCGGTCCGAAGCGGCGCATCCAGCGCGTGTAGCGTGCGCTCATCGGCGGGTTGCCGTCTGGAGCAGACACTGCCTCGCTTTCCGAGCCTTTCCCGCCTGAAGTCCCGGCCGCAACCGTCAAACCGCCAGCAGCAGCCCGCGCATGCGCCCGTCGGCGCGCCTTGAGCCGCACGAACGCGCGACTCGCCGCGAACCCCATCCACCAGTCCAGCATGCCGCCGAGCGTATTGCCCACGCTCGCCACGACAATAGCGGCCCAGAACATGTGCGGATTGAGCGCCACGTAGCCGAACAGCGCGGGTTCCGAGCCCATCGGCAGCAGTGTGGCGGAGAGAAACGACACGACAAAAATGGCGGGCAGGCCCACGCCGGGCAACGCCAACACGCCCAGCAGCCAGGTGATGAACGACTCCATGCAGCTCCGCAGAAAGCAAAATCTGACCGAAAAACACTGCAACGCCCCCGTCCCCGACCGACCAGACGGTCAGTCAACGACACGGCGAATGCGTGCACACGCGTTTGGCAGAAACAAAAAGTCTGGCGCATAATGCATGCCCATGACCCGACCCTCGACGCCGCCCGTGGCCATTCTACTGGCAGGCGGACTCGGTACCCGCTTCGACGCGGCGGGGCGCCGGAACAAGCTGCTCGCGCCGCTGCCCGGAGATCCCCTGAACCGACCCGTTGCCCTCGCCAGCGCGCATGCGCTGCTGGCCGCATTGCCGCGCGTGATCGCGGTTGTGCGCCCGGACTCGGCCGAACTGGAGAACGTGCTGTTGCAGGCGGGTTGTGAAGTCGTCATGAGCCACGCCACCAAGCGCGGCATGGGCGCGACGCTCGCGGCGGGCATCAACGCCGCATCCGACGAAGATCCGCCGCCGGGCCTCGAACATCTCGACGGCTGGCTCGTCGCGCTGGCCGACATGCCCTACATCCACCCGAATACCCTGCGCGCGATCGCGAACGGCCTCACGTCGTCCGAAGCCATCGTCGCGCCGAGTTATCGGGGACAGCGCGGCCATCCCGTCGCGTTCGGTTCCGCCTATACCTCGCGTCTTGCCGCCCTCGATGGCGACATCGGCGCGCGCGACCTGTTGATTAGCGAGCACATTACGATCGTCGATGTCGACGACGCCGGAATCGTGCGCGACATCGACACCCCAGACGACCTACGCTAGGGCGCGCACTCCCCTTTCCTGTTTTCCCCGAAAGACCAAGCGCGACCGCCCCGGCGGAAGTGCTGGTCTATCATTGTCCTTTTGTTCCTTGATGTGCCTAACCTGAAGAAGCCCTAAATCATGTCTGACGCAGCTCCCGACTATCTGAAGAAGATCCTGACCGCCAAAGTCTACGACGTCGCTTTTGAGAGCGAACTCGAACCGGCTCGCACGCTTTCCATGCGGCTGCACAATCGAATTTATCTCAAGCGCGAAGACAACCAGACGGTGTTCTCCTTCAAGATTCGGGGCGCTTACAACAAGATGGCCAACCTCAGCGAGGCCGAGCGCGAGCGCGGCGTGCTGACCGCGTCCGCCGGGAACCACGCGCAGGGCGTTGCCTACTCGGCGGCGCGTCTGGGCTGCAAGGCCGTCATCGTCATGCCGGTCACCACGCCACAGGTCAAGATCGACGCCGTGAAAACCCACGGCGGGCGCGCCGTCGAAGTCGTGCTCGCGGGCGACTCCTATAGCGACGCCTATGCCCACGCCATGACGCTGCAAGCCGAGCGCGGCCTGACCTTCGTACCGCCATTCGACGACCCCGACGTCATCGCCGGTCAGGGCACCATCGGCATGGAAATTCTGCGTCAGCATCAGGGCCCGCTGCATGCCATCTTCGTGCCCATCGGCGGCGGCGGACTGGCGGCCGGTATCGCCGCCTACGTCAAAGCCGTGCGTCCGGAGATCAAAGTCATCGGCGTGCAGTCGGTCGACTCCGACGCCATGGCGCAATCCATCCACGCCGGTGAGCGCGTCCTGCTCAACGACGTCGGTCTGTTCGCCGACGGTACTGCCGTCAAATACGTCGGCGAAGAAACGTTCCGCCTGTGCAGCGAGCATCTCGACGAAGTCGTGCGTGTCGACACCGACCAGTTGTGCGCCGCCATCAAGGATGTCTTCCAGGACACCCGCAGCGTGCTGGAGCCGTCCGGCGCGCTGTCCGTGGCGGGCGCGAAGGTGTATGCCGAGCGCGAAAAGCTCAAGGGCGAAACGCTCGTCGCGATCACCTCCGGGGCCAACATGAACTTCGACCGCCTGCGCTTCGTCGCCGAGCGCGCCGAAGTCGGCGAAGCACGCGAAGCCGTGTTCGCCGTCACCATTCCGGAGGCACGCGGCAGCTTCAAGCGCTTCACCGAAGTGGTGGGCAGCCGCAATGTGACCGAGTTCAACTACCGAATTAGCGAAGCGTCCAGCGCCCACATCTTCGTGGGTATCCAGATGCACAACCGCGACGAAGGCGAGCGCATCAAGGCCGGTTTCGAGCGTCACGGCTTCCCGACGCTCGATCTCTCGAACGACGAACTCTCGAAGCAGCACATCCGTTACATGGTGGGCGGTCGCTCGGCACTGGCCAGTCACGAAGTGCTGTACCGCTTCGAGTTTCCGGAGCGGCCGGGCGCGCTGATGAAGTTCCTCTCGGCCATGAGCCCGAACTGGAACATCAGCCTGTTCCATTACCGGAATCAGGGCGCGGACTACAGCAATATCCTCGTGGGCATCCAGGTCCCGAACGACGAGAAGGCTGCGTTCCGCGACTTCCTCGCAACGCTCGGCTATCCTTACTGGGACGAAAGCGATAACCCCGTGTACAAGCTGTTCCTTGGGTAAGTCGCAACGCTCTCAACGCACTCAGTCATCACGACAGGAAATCGCCGCCGCCATGCCCATCACGCTCGAGAACAAACTCGTTGTCGCGATCTCGTCGCGCGCGCTGTTCGACTTCGAAGAAGAGAACCGCGTGTTCGATGCGGGCGTGGCGAGCGGCGACGATCAGTCGTACATGCAGTATCAGCTCGACCGCCTCGACACGCCCGCGCCGGCGGGTGTCGCCTTCCCGCTCGTGCAGAAGCTGCTCGCGTTCAATCAGGGCGGGGATACCAGTGGCGTCAGCGGTGCGAATGGCGCCAATGGCGCCAGCGGTGCCGGTGACACGAAAGACGGACATCGCGTGGAAGTCGTGGTGCTCTCACGCAACGATCCCGTGAGCGGCATGCGCGTGTTCCGCTCGGCGCGACAGCTCGATCTCAAGATCGAGCGCGGCGTCTTCACGCGCGGACGTGACCCATTCGGCTACCTCAACGCACTGGGGGCACATCTGTTCCTGTCGGCGAACGAGCGCGATGTGCGCGGCGCGCTTGCCGCCGGTTTCCCGGCCGCACGCGTGTATCCGGACTCTGCGAAAAAAGCCGAATTGCATCCCGACGAAATCCGCATCGCTTTCGACGGCGATGCGGTGCTCTTCTCCGACGAGGCGGAGCAGGTCTTCCAGCGCAACGGCCTCGACGCCTTCCAGCAGCACGAAATCGAGCGCGCCGCCACGCCGTTGCCCCCCGGCCCGTTCAAGCCGCTGTTGCTCGCGCTGCACCGATTGCAAACCCTCGCAGGCCATGAAGTGCCGGTCAAAATCCGCACCGCGCTTGTCACCGCGCGCTCGGCCCCGGCGCACGAGCGGGCCATTCGCACGCTGATGGACTGGAAAATCGACATCGACGAGGCGATGTTCCTGGGCGGGCTGGACAAAGGCGCATTCCTGCGCGAGTTCGAGCCCGATTTCTTCTTCGACGATCAGACACGCCACTGCGAATCGGCGGCCCGCGTCTCCCCGACCGGTCACGTCATCAGTGGCATCGCCAATCATGACCACGCCTGAACAATCCTCGCTCGGCAAGGAAGTTGCCTACACCGAGCAATACGACCCGTCCCAACTCTTTCCGATCGCCCGCGCACCCGCACGTGCGGAAATCGGCGTACCCGACGTTCTGCCGTTCTTCGGCGCGGACATCTGGAACGGCTACGAACTCTCGTGGCTCAACGAAAAGGGCAAGCCGCAAATCGCGCTACTGACCGCCATGGTGCCGGCCGATTCGCCGTTCATCATCGAGTCGAAATCGTTCAAGCTGTATCTCGGCTCGTTCGCGCAGACGAAGCTGGCAAATGTCGACGCCGCGCGTGCCCTGATTCAGCAAGACCTGTCGGAAGCCGCAGGCGCGCCGGTCCAGGTGCGACTCGTCGAGCCGAGCGGCTTTGCCAAGCTCGAACTCGACGAACTCGACGGCTTGCTCGTCGACCGGCTCGACATCGACACCGACATCTACGTGCCGGATGCGTCGCTGCTCACCGCCGCGTTCGACGAAGCCCCCGTGGACGAAACGCTCGTGTCCAACCTGCTCAAATCGAACTGCCCGGTCACCGGCCAGCCCGACTGGGGCAGCTTGCAGATCCGCTACGTCGGCCCGCCGATCAATCAGGAAGGCTTGCTCAAGTACGTGATTTCGTACCGGCGTCATACCGGTTTTCACGAGCAATGCGTGGAAGGGATCTTCATGGACATCATGCGTCAGTGCAAGCCGACCCAGCTGGCGGTCTACGCCCGCTACACGCGACGCGGTGGCCTCGACATCAACCCGTTCCGTACCAACTTCACGTTGCCGATGCCCGACAACGCACGTACGGCACGTCAGTAAGCGATCATCGCGCTGTCGACAGCCCCTGCGTCAGCCGAGATAGCCCAGCGTCGCCAGCAGTTTCAGTGCGGCGTTTCCGACGTTGGCGTATTTCGGCTCACCGGCGCAACGCATCAGCGTCTGCCGCATCGCCTGGCATGCGCCGTCGAGCTGCCGTAGCTCGATCAGACACTCCCCCACGCGATACATCGGCCCGGGGGCGTCCTGATCCAGCAGCGCCGCCGCCATGAACAGCGGCAACGCCGCCTCGGGTTCGCCCTGACGCTGCATCGATAGCGCAAGCGCCACCGCGTAGTCCGCCTCAAGCGGACACGCGGACAGAAGCGGTGCAAAGCACTCGATGGCGTGCGCAAAGTCACCGCGCTCAAACGCGCCGTAGCCACAGCGATAGACGGCGTCGCACTGTGCGGTGTCCCAGGTGCCGGGCCGTGGCAGATCCATCGCCTCGCGTTGCGCTTCGGCGTCGCGCACCGCCGCCAGCGCCGCTTCGATCTTTCCGGCCATGGACGTCGAGGACGGTGCACGTCCCGCATACCCCAACGGATCGTCAGACATAGTCACGTGACTCGACCTCCCTCGATGAATTGAATTGCACGTGCGTGGTGAGCGTCGTCATCTCCCGCCCCGCCTCGCGCTGCTTCCTCAGGCATTGGCAGACCTGCGCCAGGCCGTATGTCACGGCGAGTGTCGACAACGCTGCCATGCCACTGCCGACGCCCACGGCGATCCACGAGTCCTGCCGCGAGGCCTCCGATTCGTCGTCCGCGACGCTCGCGGCAAGGCAGTAGTACGCGCCGGTCGATAACCCCAGCAGCCCCAGCACCGTGATCGCCACGCCGGTCAGTCCACCCGACAGACCGCCCCGTCCCAACCGGCTCATGGTCTGGGAGCGCAAACGGATATCGTCCGGCGTCATGGGGAATTCGATGGTGATGCGAGGGTCGTCGGGGGACTCGATGGCGGCCCGGTACGTAGACGAGGCCGGTGCACTCGCCCCGCTCCCGCCAATGGCTCCTGAATTCACGATGACCTCCTGTCAGGTTAGGAGGCTGAAGATTGCGCGCTTTCCTGGCGACCGACCATCGAAGGCAAACCGCAGACTTTGCGAAACGGTGACGTCCGTATCGGTCAACCCGAAAGCACAAGGCCGAAAAAAAGCCGACGATGATCGTCGGCTTTCTCCCTGCACGGGCAGTTCGTCAGCGATGACTTACGCAGTCGGCTTCTTGTACGCCACGCAGTCCACTTCCACCTTGCAGTCGATGACCATGCTCGACACGACACAGGCGCGTGCGGGCGGATGATCCCCGAAGTACTCCTTGAACACCTTGTTGAACGACGCGAAGTCGCGCGGATCGTCCAGCCACACGCCGATACGCATGACGTGCTCGGTGCCGTAACCGGCCTCGGTCAGAATCGCGATCATGTTCTGAATCGCCTGATGCGACTGGGCGACGATGCCCCCGTCGATCACTTCGCCGTCTTTCATCGGGGTCTGTCCCGAGACGAACAGGAAGCCGTCGGCCTCGGTCGCGCGTGCAAAGGGCATGCGCTGGCCACCGGTGCCTTGCCCGCCTTCCACGCCATATCGTTTGATGCTCATCATCGCTCCTTTCAACGAATCGTTTTCAACTACACCGGCGCTTGCAACGGTTCACAGCACCGGCTGCGGCGTGCCACGACGCACAAAGCGTCCGGCGCGCGCGTTCTGCGTCGGTGCGCGGTCCTGCCACGAGAGCACCCCGTTGACCCACACCGCCGAAATGCCATACGCGGGTTGCATCGGATCGGTAAACGTCGCGGCGTCAGCCACGGTCGCCGGATCGAACAACACCAGATCGGCCCAATATCCTTCGCGCACAAATCCGCGCTCGCTCAGACCGAAACGCTCGGCGGAGAGCCCCGTCATCTTGTGGACGGCTTCCGCCAACGGGAACAATGCCTGCTCGCGGCTGTAGCGCCCCAGCACGCGCGGGAACGCGCCCCACAGACGCGGGTGCGGCAACGGGTCGTTGGGCAACCCGTCGGAGCCGACCACCGTCGCAGGGTGACGCAGAATACGGCGCACATCATCTTCTTCCATGCAGTGATACACCGCGCCGGCCGGTTGCAGACGCTTCGCCGCCTCCATCAGATCGACGCCCCAGTCGGCGGCAATCGTCGCGAGCAGCTTGCCGCCCTGATCGGGATGCGCCTGCGACCACGTGACGAGAATGTCGAAGTCGTCGGTGACTTGCTTGAGATCGAGCGTCGACGAACTCGCCGTGTATGGATAGCAGTCGCAGCCCACCGGCTGATAGCGCTGCGCCTTGTCGAGTGCTTCGAGGATTTCGGTGCTGCGTCCCCAGTTGTCGACGCCCGCACACTTCAGGTGCGAGACGACCACCGGCACGCGTGCGTGACGTCCGATGCGGAAGGCTTCGTCGAGTGCGTCGAGAATCTCGGCGAACTCGGTACGCAAGTGCGTAGCGTAAAGACCGCCCGCTTCAGCCAGCGGTTCGGCCAGCGCGAGGACTTCCTCGGTCGGCGCAGCATTCGCGTTCGCGTAAGCCAGTCCCGTCGACAAGCCCAGCGCGCCGCCCGCCAGCGCTTCGCGAAGTTGCGCGCGCATGCCTTCGATTTCGGCTTGCGTCGCAGGCCGGTCGAGACGGTCCATATGGTTGTTGCGCAGGGCCGTGTGACCGATCAGCGCCGCCACGTTGATCGACGGTTGCGCCTTCTCCAGCGCGTCGACATAGGCCGCGAAGGTCGGGTACCGGAACGCGCTCGCCTCGCCCAGCAAGTTCATCGGATCGGGCGGATCGCCCTTGAGGGTGACCGGCGACGCGCTAATGCCGCAGTTGCCGACGACGACGGTCGTCACACCTTGCGACAGCTTCGGCGTCATTTCCGGCGCACGCACGACGTTGGTGTCGTCGTGCGTATGCACGTCGATGAAGCCGGGGCTCAGTACGTTGCCGTTGCCCGCGACGACTTGCGTCGCTTGCCAGCCCGGGCGCTCGCCCGCTGGCGTAATTGCATAGATGCGGCCACCGCGCAGCGCCACGTCGAAGCGCTCGTCCGTCATGGGCGCGCCGGAGCCGTCGGCCAGACGGACGTCGGTGATCAGCGTATCGACCGTGCGATCGGCCAGATTTTCGGTGCGGTCAGTCATGGTCAGTCTCCCAGAGGCTGGCGATCCCCGCCGCCCCGATGTGTGTCGAGCACATATTTGATTCGTCGCAACAGCGCCTGACTCTGCGGCTTGGCGAGCAACGCCAGTTCCGTGGCCAGCACGTCCATGGCAAGCAGCATCGCGTAACGCGACGACGACGGTTTGAAAATGAAATCGGTTTCCAGCGCGCGGATCGGCAACACCTCGTCGGCGAGCGCGGACAGCGGCGACCCCGTTGCAGTAACGGCCACGACCTGTGCCCCGTATTCGCGCGCAATTTCGCAGGCGGACAGCAGTTCCGGCGTGTGACCGCTCACCGAGAAGGCGAGTACGACGTCGTCGCGTCCGAGCGTACCGGCGACCATGCGGGCCAGCACGGCGTCCTGATAGCTCGCGACCGGACGGCCCAGACGCACAAGGCGGTAGCGCGCCTCGTCGGCCAGCAGCGACGACCCGCCGCCCATCCCGAACGCATACACCATGCGCGCCGAGAGCAGCCGCGCGGCGGCACGTCGCACCGTGTCGGGCTTGATGAGTCCGCGATGCACCTGCAACGTCGTCTGAATATCGTCGGCAATCCGGTCGATGGTCTCGCCGCCGTCTTGCCCATTAGCCGCGCTCGCGCCGAGAAAGCGCTGGCCGACGACCGCCGCCTGCGCCAGTCGCAGCTTGAGGTCGCGTACATCGCGGCAGCCCATCGCTTTGGCGAATCGGGTCACGCTTGCCTCGCTCACGCCAGCGCGCTCGGCCAGTACGTTGATCGACGCCGCTGCGGCGCCCGCCACGTCTTCCAGCACGACCTGCGCGACTTTGCGTTCTGCCTGACTCAGGGCGTCGCTGCGTTCGGCAACGCGGGTCACGATATCGAAGGTTTCGGCCATATATCCGGTCTGTGCAGCGCCCCGAAGGTCGGACGCCCAATATTTGTTACTTTATAACAAAACTGTCAAACGCTGGTAATTAAACGCTATTATAGGAGCCATCCGGCGGCCAAAGGCGCACAGACATGAGGAGAGATGGGAATGAGTGATACAAACTATCAGCACGGCATGATCGATACCCTCAACAAGGGTCTGGGTGCGTTGGACGCGCCGCTCGCGCCCGCCAACGCGACCGGTCTGGGCTGGAATTTGCTGAACGAAGACCTGAGCCTGCCGACGGCGGTGCTCTACGAGGACAAGATCCGTCACAACCTCGCGTGGATGCAGCGTTTCGTGCACGAATACGGCGTGAAGCTCGCCCCGCACGGCAAGACGACAATGGCCCCGAAGCTGTTCCGTCGCCAATTGGACGGCGGCGCATGGGGCATCACGCTCGCCACGGCGCATCAAACCTACGTGGCCTATCACCACGGCGTGCGCCGTGTGCTCATGGCGAATCAGCTCGTCGGCAAACGCAACATGACGATGATTGCCGACCTGTTGAAAGACGCCGACTTCGAATTCTTCTGTCTGGTGGACTCGGCGGCTGCGGTGGCGCATCTGGGCGAATTCTTCCGCGCGCGCGGCCAGACGATTCAGGTATTGATCGAACTCGGCGTGACGGGCGGCCGCACGGGCGTGCGCGACGCCGCGCAGCAGCAGACCGTGCTCGATGCGCTCGCGCAGTATCACGACGCCGTCAAACTCGCGGGTGTGGAAGTGTACGAAGGCGTGCTGAGCACAGAAGCCGACATTCGCGCCTTCCTGCAACGCGCGGTGGGCATCACGCGCGAGCTGGTCGCAGCGGGTCGGGTCGAGCGTAACCCTGCCGTGCTCTCGGGCGCGGGTTCTGCATGGTACGACGTGGTCGCTGACGAATTCGCGCACAAGGACGTGGGCGCGCCGCTGGATGTGGTGCTACGTCCCGGCTGCTATCTCACGCACGACGTGGGTATCTACAAGGCGGCGCAGGCACAGATCGCGACGCGCAACCCCATCGCGAAGCAGATGCGCTCGCAATTGCAACCGGCGTTGCAACTGTGGGCGTACGTGCAATCGATTCCCGAACCCGAGCGCGCCATCATCGCGCTGGGCAAGCGCGACGCCGCGTTCGACGCGGGCATGCCCGAACCGGCACAGCAGTTCCGTCCGGGCGAAAGCAAGTCGCCGAAGGCAACCCCGGAGCATTGGGAAGTCACCGGCATGATGGACCAGCACGCCTATTTGCGCATTGCACCGGGCGACGACATCCGCGTGGGCGACATGATTGCGTTCGACATCTCGCACCCTTGCCTGACGTTCGACAAGTGGCGTCACCTGCCGGTCGTCGACGGCGACTACAACGTCGTCGAGATCGTGCAGACGTTCTTCTGAGCGTCGTCACACCGTTCGTCCCGAACACAGCAAAGAAAAGCCGCTTCAATTCGAAGCGGCTTTTTTGTGGCCGACGTCCGACTGGGCGAGCGACCTATGACGCGTTTTTGGAAGCTCGCTTTCGCGCGGGCGTCGTGTCCGTAGCATTGGGTGCGGTAGTGGCTCGCCGCCGCGCTTCGCCTCCCGTGCCGGGCTTGGGCTGCATGTCACCGGAAGCGCCCGACTTCGCCCTGGAGGCCACCGACTTGAACTGTGCCTCCAGATGCAAGAGCGCGCTCTCCAGCGTGGCGATCTCATCCGGCGTCATGCCTGCCAGCGTGTCGTCGAAGAAGGCCTGACGACGCGGCGTCGCCTCGTCGTGCACGGCCATGCCCGCCTCCGTCAGCGTGACATTCGTCAGACGGTTGTCGTCGGGGTCGGTCGCGCGCGACAGCCAGCCGAGCGCCTCCATCGACTGGAGCTGACGAGTGAGCGACGCCGGATCCAGTCGGCAATGTTCGGCAAGAAACTTCTGCGAGCAGGTGCCGCGTTCGGCCAGCGCGAGAATGATGCGCCAGCGCGGCAGCGGATGTCCGACCTGCGCGTCGAAGGCGAGCATCATCGCGCGGTAGGTCAGACTCAATTGTTGAATGACGTTACGTTTCAAAGCGGTCGGCATCGCGTCACTCCCCTGCGGGCGGCTGCGTCTTTACGCCGCGCGTCAGACGAATGAGCGGCACGCGCCGCACGAACCACAACCCGGCAAGCGCGGCCGCGAGCGACACCATCTGGCCGCTATGAATGGCGGCGACGAGCGACGTGCGCGCCGACTCGATAAACAGCGCGCCGTTCTGGCCCATGTGCGCGAGCGTCATCAGGAAGTCGCTTTGCGCCGTGACGTTCACGAGGATCTGCGGATCGGATAGTTGCGACGTGAAACGCGTACCTTCGTTGGCCGCCAGCGCATCGGCAACGCGTGACGTATAACTGTGATTCACGAGCGTACCGACGATGGCCGTGCCAAGCATCCCGCCGATCATGCGCAGCGATTGCATCAGTGCGGTCGCGATCCCGAGGTGCGCACGTCCTGCGACTTCCTGTGCGAAGACAGTCAGGTTCGGCATCACAAAGCCGAGACCGAGCCCCGCAAGGAACATGTACGCGGCGATCAGCAGATGCGAAGTGCCGCGATGCGTCGTGATGATGCCTGCGCAGGCCAGCGCGAGCAGCAGGAAGCCGCCATACAACATCACGTTCGGATTTCGCAGACGGGTAATCAGACGCCCGTTCACGATGCTGCCCACGGTGATGCACACGACCAGCGGCGTGATGAGCAAACCGGTTTCGCGCGGCGAAAGGCCGAAGCCGCCTTGCAGCAACAGCGGCGCGTAGAACAGCAGCCCGAACATCGAGAATCCGGCGAAGACGGACAGCACGAACAGCGGCGCGAGCGATTTGTCGCGGAACATCTCGAACGGCACGATCGGATGCGAGGTGCGCTGCTCCCATCGATAGAGCGCGAACGACGAGACGACCAGCACAACGGCCAGCGTCACCACACCGCGCGAAAGACCATCCGCAGGCAACCATTCGACGAGCATCTGCAAGCTGCCGAGCGCTGCGGTGATGAGCACTGCGCCGAGCCAGTCGATGCTGGCTTTGCTGTGTTCTTCGGCGCGCATTTGCGGCAAGTGGCGTCCGATGAACCAGATGCCGAGCAAACCGACGGGCAAATTGACGTAGAAGACCGAGCGCCAGCCGTAGGCTTCGGTGAGGAATCCCCCGAGCGACGGCCCGATGGCATTCGCGATGCCGAAGGCGGAGCTGAGCATGACCTGCCAGCGCAGACGCACGTGAGGATCGGGGAACAGTTCCGGCACGCAGGCGAACGCGGTCCCGACGAGCATGCCGCCGCCGACGCCCTGCAGGGCGCGGGCGAAGACGAGGAATGGCATGCTGTTCGCCGCACCGCAAAGGACAGACGCTGCCGTAAAGACGATGATCGCCGCCATGACGAAGCGCTTGCGGCCGTAGAAATCGCCGAGGCGTCCGAAGATGGGGACGGTGATGACTGAGGTGAGGAGATACGACGTCGCGACCCACGCGTAATACTCGAACCCCTTGAGTTCCGCGACGATGGTCGGCAGCGCAGTCCCGACCACTGTCTGGTCGAGTGCCACCATCATCGTGCAGAAACAAAGGCCGAGCATCGCCACGAGCGACTGCCGGAAGGGCAACACCTGCCCCGCCGAGTGCGGGGTGCTAGGACTGGGAGCCATTTTTTGGACGGATCAATGTTTGATCAGTCAATGATTCTAGCACGGTTGCTGCGTAGGGGATTTGGGTAAGGGAGGGATTTAGGCAGCGCTCACACCCCGCCGTGGTCGGCAATATTTCGATACTGGCCTTTGAAGTACAGCAACGGCTGATTCGCTGTCGAGCCCTGCGCGTCTAACGCCTTCACTTCACCGATCACAATCACGTGATCGCCTGCGGCGTATTCCCCGTAGATCTCGCAATCCAGCCAGTGCAGACTTCCCGGAATGATGGGATTGCCCAGCGGCGAAGTCTGCCAGTCGACGCCGCGCCATTTGTCCGTGCCTCGTCGGGCGAACTGGTTGGAAATTTCCGCTTGCGCTTCCGACAGGATGTTGACGGCAAAGCGTCCCGCCTGACGGATCCTGGGATAGCTGTCCGACGTGGCCATGACGCTGAACGACACCAGCGGCGGATTCGTCGACACGCTATAGAACGACTGACAGGTGAAACCTAGCGGCTCGTCGTCGATGTGCGACGTGATGATCGTGATACCGGAGGCGTAGTGCCCGAGCGCTTCGCGAAAGCGCAGTGGCTCGATGGCCGGACTCGGAAGTGACATAGCGGGGGACAAATACCGGGGGGCAATTCAACTGGCGCAAGCCACCCCGCTCGCCATGCAAACCGATCCGTTCAGATAGGTAGCACGCGTGCGGGCCGACTTGCGCCTGGCGACTCGGAACTTAGTTCGACAGTTCGCGACGCACGATTTCCGCACCGGCGCTCAGTGCCGCCAGCTTGCCGCGTGCCACCGCACGGGACAGCGGTGCCATGCCGCAGTTGGTGCACGGAAAGAGCTTGTCGGCATCGACAAACTTCAATGCCTTGCGCAGCGTGCCAGCCACTTCTTCCGGCGTTTCGATCGTGTCGGATGCCACGTCAATGGCCCCGACCATCACCTTCTTGCCGCGAATGAGTTCGATCAGATCGATGGGCACATGCGAGTTGTGGCATTCCAGCGAGATCATGTCGATGCTCGATTTCTGCAGCTTCGGGAAGGCTTCTTCATACTGACGCCACTCCGTGCCCAGCGACTTCTTCCAGTCCGTATTGGCCTTGATGCCATAGCCGTAGCAAATGTGAACGGCGGTTTCGCACTTGAGCCCTTCGATGGCGCGCTCCAGCGTCGCCACGCCCCATTCGTTGACTTCGTCGAAGAAGACGTTGAATGCCGGTTCGTCGAACTGAATGATGTCGACGCCTGCCGCTTCCAATTCCTTCGCTTCCTCATTGAGAATCTTGGCGAATTCCCACGCCAGCTTTTCGCGGCTCTTGTAGTGATCGTCGTACAGCGTGTCGATCATCGTCATTGGGCCGGGTAGCGCCCACTTGATCGGTTGCTGGGTCTGCGCGCGCAAGAACTTCGCGTCTTCGACGAACACCGGCTTCTGGCGGGCGACAGCGCCCACGACCGTCGGCACACTCGCGTCGTAGCGGTCGCGAATTCGTACGGTCTGACGGTTGTTGAAGTCGACGCCGCTCAGGTGTTCGATAAACGTCGTCACGAAATGCTGACGCGTTTGCTCGCCATCGCTGACGATATCGATACCCGCGTGTTGCTGCTCTTGCAGAGACAGACGCAGCGCATCTTGCTTGCCCTGAACCAATTCTTCGCCTTCCAGTTTCCAGGGCGACCAGAGTTTCTCGGGTTCTGCGAGCCAGGACGGTTTGGGCAAACTACCAGCAGTCGAAGTCGGCAACAATTTTTTCACGATGAATGACCTTGCGTTTAAGTGAGTCAATGAGCGTAGTTAGCGGACCACTGATCAAGCGTGGCGCGGTAGGGTTTGACGAAGTGCTCCTCGACAAACTTTCCCTGCTCGATAGCCAGACGGCTACGTTCTTCCCGATCGTAGACAATGCGAGTCAGCGAGTAATCCTGATGCTTCAGACTCGGCCGATAGGATTCCCCTGCGGCGGAATTCGCGTTGTAAATCTCAGGGCGATAGATCTTCTGGAACGTGTCCATCGTGCTGATGGTGCTGATCAGTTCGAGATCCGTGTAGTCGCCCGGCAAATCGCCGGAGAAATAGAAAGCCAACGGTGCGACGCTATTGCGGGGCATGAAATAGCGAACCTTCAAGCCCATCTTCGCGAAGTATTCGTCGGTCAGCGAATACTCGTCCTGCAAGTATTCGACGCCCAGCACAGGGTGCACATTGGCCGTTCTACGGTAGGTGCGCGTGCTCGATACGCTCAGACAAATGACAGGCTGCTTGTTGAAGTTGGCTTTGTAAGCGTCCGAATTCACGAACGACTTGAACAGCTTGCCATGCAGATCGCCGAAATTCTCCGGCGTGCCGAATGTCGGCTGGTCCTTGTTGTACGCCAGCAAGAGCACGCTGAAGTCGTAATCGCGCACATAGGAGGAGAAGTTATTCCCCACCATGCCGTCGATATGCACGTTGTTCTTCTTATCGAAAATTCGGGTGTTCAATATTTCGATCAGCGGAAGCGCGCTGCCGTTGCTTTCACCGCCAATGCGCATTTCGACGGAAACGATGTCGAGCTTGACGGTGTAACGATCGCCCTTCGGATTGTCCCAATGCGCCAGCGCATTGAAACGGTTGTCGATCATCTGGAGAGTATTGCGCAGGTTTTCCTGGCGGCTGCTGCCACGGGCCAGATTGGCGAAGTTGGTCGTGATGCGCGTATTGTCCGACGGGCGATAGTCCTCGTCGAAACTCATGCGCTTGATGGCGAATGTGAAATCTTGACTCATGATGATCTGACGCTCTGATTCTGAAATTGAAACTTACTTGCCCTGTTCTGCGGTGTCGTCACCGTGGAACATCACGCCGCGCTCCGGTTCGTGCTCCATGCCTTTGGCACGTTCGAACCAGTGATCGCGGTCGTAATCGGCGTCGACGAACGGAATCCCGAACTTCTCGGCAAAACGGATGTTCTCGTTCTTGCGAAGCTCGTATTCCTTGAGCGGATGAATGTTTGGGTTGTAGAAGAAGATCGTGAAGTCGATGCCGGAAGCCTGAATGGCTTCCATCACTTCACCGGAGCACGGCGCGCAGCATGAGTGCAGCAGCACCTTCTTGTGCCCGCCGGGTAATGCCAATGGCTTGCGTTCGGTTGCGGACACCACGAGAAGCTCCATGAATAACGCCCGCGTACATCGGACTAAGAGCTTCGGATTATGGTGTTCGCCTTACATTATGAAAATCGATAAATTCTCATATTTCCATGAAGACGGTTCATGTGAAAGGCGACTGCGCAGTATCAGATCTCGGCGGGCCGCTTCGCCTGCTCGATAAAGGCGCGCAGATAGTCGGTTCCCAAATCGGCCTCGCGAGCGCCCAGATAGATGTGCTTGGCGATACCGTTCTTGCCCAGTTGGACGGGCACCACGTCCATCTTGTGCGCGTACTCAAGCACCAGCCAGCGAGGTAGCGCCGCCACGCCACGACCGCTCGCGACCATCTGCATCATGATGTCGGTGGTTTCGATGGGTTTATGGCGCTTCGGCGTAATGCCCGCCGGTGTGAGGAACATGTTGTAGATGTCCAGACGGTCGATCGGCACCGGATAAGCCACCAGCACCTCATGAGTCAGTTGCCTGGGCTTGATGTACGCCTCATTGGCCAGCTTGTGGTTGCTGGCAACGACGAGAACCTGTTCGTAATCGAACACCGGCTCGAAGACAAGGCCGGGCTTGTCCAGCGGATCGGGCGTGACCAGCAGATCGATCTCGTAACCGAACAGCGCGCCGATGCCACCGAACTGAAATTTCTGTTTGACGTCGACATCGACGTCCGGCCATGCGGCCAGATAGGGCGACACGACTTTGAGCAGCCACTGATAGCAAGGGTGGCATTCCATGCCGATGCGCAGCGCGCCCCGCTCTCCCTGCGCGAACTGCTGCAAGCGTTCTTCGGCCAGATCCAGTTGCGGCAGCACCCGGTTGGCCACCGCCAGTAGATATTGACCGGCTTGCGTCAGACGCAGACTCCGGCCTTCGCGCAACCAGATGTTGGTGCCCAGTTGCTGCTCGAGCTTCTTCATGCTGTGACTCAACGCCGACTGCGTCACGTGCAGCACACCTGCGGCGGCGGTCAGCGACCCCTGCTTTTCCACCTCCTGAACGATGGACAAATGGATACGGTCAAGCATGATGGATGAGCGAAATTCATATTTCGTTGCGATGCCGGGATTCTACGTCATCGAATCCCGCGCTTGCCATGCAGCCTGCCATAGTCATCAAGCCGGATGAAGCGCCCCTGTCGCGATGACCGGGCCGGTCGGCTGCCCGGTCGGAGATCCGCCTGGCGGCTCAAGGGAGACCGCGAGAACGGCAGCGGCGCCGCGCAACGCGGCGGCCGTCGTACGAGACAGCGGGATCGTCACCGTTTGCGCGGGATCGAAAACACCGAGCGGGACGGGCTTGGCGTCGCCCTGTACCAGCCACAGCTCGGTCACCTTGTTCTCGGCAATCGTTGGCCGAGTGGCAGGGACGATGAGCAGTCGATCTTGCTGCGACGCGAGGGTCGCAGTCCAGTGAGCAACGCCATCCTGCCGTGCGATGGTCGCCACGCGATAGCTGAGCGAGACGGATGGCGTCGACGTGCCCCCCGGCAAGGCGAACTTGAGCGCCACGGCGAGCAACACCAGCGCTGCAACGCTCGCGCCGATGCCCAGCCATCGCCACAGAGGCAGAGAGTCCCAAAGCCCAACCGGCGTTGCACGGGGCATCGCGCGGGTCGCAGCACTCGGTTGCGTCGGCCGGATCGCCTGCTCGACACGCCGCCACACCCGATCCGGCGGTGCTTCCTGCAGCAAGTCTTCGACGAGCGGTGAAAGACGGTCCTGCCAGAACGCGAGTCGCGCCTGCACTTGCGGATTCGCCAGTGCCTCCTGCTCCAGCGTGCGACGTTCGTCCGCCTCCATCACACCAAGCACGTACTCGGCGCAACGCAGGTCGTCGTCGGAATGCGCGGGCGTGTTCATGGCTCAAGACACCCCTTGAGCTGCATCAGGCTGCGACGTATCCAGCTCTTCACGGTGCCCAGCGGGACGGCAAGACGCTCCGCAAGCTCGCTGTATGCCAGCCCGCTGAAAAATGCCTCGCATACGGCATTGCGTTGTTGTGGCGGGAGAAGCTGCAGACACTGCTCCAGTCGACGCCGCGCTTCGCTGGCCTCCGCCATGCCCAGCGGTGAGGGGGTGTCGGCGGGAATATTGAGGGCGTGGTCCTCGTCTAGCGACGCTTCGCGAGACTGTCGCAGGCGGTCGATCACACGGTTGCGAGCCAAAGTAATCAGCCAGGTCATCGCCGTGCCACGCGTGGCATCGAAGGCAGAAGCGCGCCGCCACACGCTGACATAGACGTCCTGAAGCAGGTCTTCGGCTTCCGCCCGGTCCGGCACCATGCGCAGAATCACGCCGAAGATCCGTGCGGACGTCTTTCGATAGAGTGCCGCGAACGCTTCACGATCCTCGTTCGCAACAGCGCTCAGCATGGCGCTGAGTTCCTCACGCGCAATGGCCGTGCGATCCTCGCCCGCAGGCGGGCGTGCAGACGCTGTGGGTGACCAGTCTTCGCTTTCCCCGAACTCGTTCATGCGTGCAAGGCAGTCGCGAAAATCGCGATGGTGAGGTTCTGCGGAATATAGCACCTTCGCCTCCTGCCAGGAGATGCCGAGACAATCAAGCCGTTCGGGACGTTCGTTCTGTCCGCAAGGAATGGCTTTCCTACCGACAGATACGAGCAGCAAGCGCAGACGGATGCATGCCGGTCGCTTTTCGCCAGATTTTTGCTCGCGACAGCCCTCGCTCGGGTCCTCGCAATAAACCATGTCGTCTCTTTGCATCCGATGGCGACATCGACTCGTATTTGTGGTTGCTTCCACTTCGTGAAGCGCCATAGACGGTGTGCACACCACCATTGCATCGCACCCCGCGCCCCCAGAGGGCGATTTGTCGCGCCAACGCGGCATGGCTTAGCGAAAAGTAGTTCCGCACGGGCTCTCGCAGTACAATCCCCCCACTTCGCACACCCCTCCGTTGGCCGGTTCGGTGACGCCGAGCCGGGCACGCCATTCCCCCGGGACTTCCACAAGACGTCTGATGTCCTTACGCCGGGGATAAGTGCAACCTCGTCAGGCGCGCAAACGCCTGACGACCCGGGCCGGGGGGACGCTTATTCGCACTTGAGGAACACCACTTTGGCTTCATCGGAACACGACCCGTCCTGCGCTGGCGGTGAGCCGGGCGCATCGGCCCCCTCGGCACCGTCGGCACCGTCCGAATTGCGCCGCTCCCTGTCTGCGCGCCACCTGACGATGATCGCGGTCGGCGGGTCCATCGGCACCGGCCTGTTTGTCGCCTCGGGCGCGACCATTGCGCAGGCTGGCCCCGGCGGGGCGCTGCTCGGTTACGTGCTGATCGGCCTCATGGTCTACTTCCTGATGACGAGTCTGGGCGAACTGGCCGCCGCCATGCCCGTGTCCGGCTCGTTCTCGACCTACGGCGCGCGCTACGTCGACGAAGGCTTCGGCTTCGCGCTGGGCTGGAACTACTGGTACAACTGGGCCGTCACTGTCGCGGTGGACCTCGTGGCCGCGCAACTCGTCATGGCGTACTGGTTCCCCGACGTTCCCGGGGTCTACTGGAGCGCCCTCTTCCTTGCAATTACCTTCGGGCTGAATGCCTTATCGGCACGCGGTTTCGGCGAAGCCGAATTCTGGTTCGCGCTTATCAAGGTGATTGCCGTGCTGGCCTTCGTGGCGATGGGCGTGATGATGCTGCTGGGCATCATTCGCGGCGGCGAAACCGGCGGCGTGGCCAACTGGACGGTGGGCGACGCCCCTTTCGCTGGCGGCTTTGCGGCGCTCATCGGTGTGGCGATGGTCGTGGGCTTCTCGTTCCAGGGCACCGAACTGATCGGCATCGCAGCGGGCGAGTCCAAGGATCCTGCGCGCAATCTGCCGCGTGCCGTGCGTCAGGTCTTCTGGCGCATTCTGCTGTTCTATGTGGCGGCGATCCTCGTGATCGGCCTGCTGATTCCGTACACCGACCCGCATTTGCTGCGCAATGACGTGACGGATATCAGCGTCAGCCCGTTTGCACTGATCTTCGAGCGTGCGGGACTGCTCGGCGCAGCGTCGGTCATGAATGCCGTGGTGCTGACCTCGGTGCTCTCGGCGGGCAACTCGGGGATGTACGCCGCAACACGCATGCTGTACAGCCTCGCGCGCGACGGCAAAGCGCCGAAGATCTTCGGCAACATCTCGCGCAACGGAGTGCCGATGTCGGCGCTGCTGGCAACGGCCACCGTCGCCGCCCTGTGTTTCTTCACCTTCGTGTTCAGCCCCAACGCCGTCTACATCTGGCTGCTCAACACCTCGGGCATGACGGGCTTCATCGCGTGGCTGGGGATCGCCATCAGCCATTACCGCTTCCGTCGCGGCTACGTTCGGCAGGGCCACGATCTGGCCAATCTGCCTTACGTCTCGCCGTTCTTCCCGTTCGGTCCGATCTTCGCCTTCGTGCTGTGCCTGATCATCACGCTGGGCCAGAACTACGAGGCATTCCTTCAGGACAAGATCGATTGGGGCGGCGTGGTCGCAACGTACATCGGCATTCCGCTGTTCCTGTTGATCTGGGCGGGCTACCGGCTCGTGCGCGGGTCGCATTTCGTCAAGTATCGCGACATGCATTTCCCTCACGGACGAATGCGCGTGCGCACAAATTCGACGGATGGGGAATCGGTTGCGGAGACGGACTGAAAGACTGACGCTTCAGACGTAATTTCAGACGCACATTCGGACCTTCTGCAAGGGCGAAACGATTGATCTCCAGCCCGCCCTCGCAGTGACTCTCTACTTCACAAATTACTTCAACACGCTGTCCAGCGCCTTGCCGAACCGGTTCACGGCCGCATCGACATCGTTGAGCTTGTCGAGGCCGAACAAGCCGATACGGAACGTCTTGAAGTCTTCCGGCTCGTCGCAGCGCAGCGGTACACCGGCGGCGGTCTGCACACCCACCTCGGCAAACTTCTTGCCCGAGCGGATGCCATCGTCGTCGGTGTAGCAGACGACGACGCCCGGGGCTTCGAACCCTTGCGCCGCCACACTCGTGAAGCCCTTTTCCGCCAGCAGCGCACGAATGCGTCGACCGAGTTCGATCTGTTCGTTACGCACCTTCTCGAGACCGTCGGCCTCGGTTTCCTTGATGACGTCGCGCAGCACGGCGAGACTGTCGGTCGGCATGGTGGCGTGATAGGCGAAGCCGCCCTTCTCGTAGGCTTCCATGATCTGGAGCCACTGGCGAAGATCGCACGCGAAGCTGGTGCTCGTGGTGCTGTCGATGCGCTCACGCGCGAGTGCGCCGAGCATCACCAGCGCACAGCATGGCGATGCGCTCCAGCCCTTCTGCGGGGCACTGATCAGCACGTCCACGCCGCACGCCTGCATATCGACCCACACCGTCCCCGACGCAATGCAATCGAGCACGAACATGCCGCCCACGGCATGCACCGCGTCGGCCACGGCGCGAAGATACGCGTCGGGCAGCATCATGCCCGACGCCGTCTCGACGTGCGGCGCAAACACAAGATCCGGCTTCTCAGCCTTGATGGCGGCGACCACTTCGTCGATGGGCGCGGGCGCATACGGCGCTTGCCGCCCCGCCTGAATGGGGCGGGCCTTGAGCACCAGCGTCTGCGACGGAATCTTGCCCATGTCGAAAATCTGCGACCAGCGGAAGCTGAACCAGCCGTTGCGAATGATCAGACACTTCTTGTTCGTCGCGAACTGGCGCGCGACGGCTTCCATGCCAAACGTGCCACTGCCCGGCACGACCACGACCGACGTCGCGTTATAGACCTTCTTCAGGCCGTCGGAAATGTCGCGCATCACGCCCTGAAAGCGCTGCGACATATGGTTGACGGAACGGTCGGTGTAGACGACCGAGTATTCGAGCAAGCCGTCGCGATCGACGTCGGGGAGTAAACCTGGCATGTCTGCCTCCGATAATAGTTATGTGAATCGGTATGGAACAGATTCTAACGAAATCCCATTGCCAGCGCCCCGATGGAAAGCCCCGGCCCGATCGGGGTTCTCCATGACACACGCCCGACGCCCGCCGCCGACCTACATGCTGCGCATGCCCGCGTCCTCGTCCACGAGCGCCGACTTGTCGAGATAGTCGTGGAAGTGCACCGTCACCTGATCGGCTCCGAGCAACACCACCGCGTACGCGGGTGGCTCATGGCTCTGGCGGACCAGATCGACCGTGTGCATATCGAACGGCACCTGATGATTCAGGCCGCGCATCGTCGAGTACGGAATGCCGTGCCAGCTTCCGCACACCGGACGGTGGACGTGACCGAAGAACAGATGCCGGATGTTCTTGCGTGCGCCCACGCACTTCAGGAACGCCTCGGGATTCGCCAGCCCGATGTAATCGAGGCTCGGGATGCCGATACCGAACGGCGGGTGATGCATGAACAGATACACCGGACGATTGCCCGCCTCGTCCAGTTGACGCGCAAGCCATGCCAACCGTGACTCGCAGTACAGCCCGCCATGCTGGCCTTCGTCCAGCGTATCGAGCATCAGCAGCATGCCGTCGCCCAGATCGAAGCGACCCTGCACGAATCCGTCTTCATCGCGCAGTCGGTCGGGAAACGATCCGGTAAATGCCGAGCGCAGGTCATGGTTGCCCCATGAGCGGAAAGACAGGGAACGGTAAGCGGTCCAGTTGCTCGCGCAATGCGGCGTAGCCCGTCGCTTCGCCGCGATGCGTCAGATCACCGGTGATGACGCAGCACTGCGCGTCCGTGTGATGCTCGATAATGTCGTCGACGCACGCGACCAGACGCGCGTAGGGATCGAGTCCGTACAACGGTTCGCCCGGCGTGACGAGATGGGTGTCGGTGATGTGAATGAACTTTGCCATGCGGAGATGCTTTCCCGTGAGGAGTAACAGGTGTCGAGCGGATGGGCCAACCATGCCTGTCGCGCAAGAATAGCGTGTGACAGATGCACGTCATCGTACTCCCGGCGCTCAATACCGGGATGAGCGCCCCGCATCGAAAGGGGACCGGCATGACGATTACGCCGATCCGTTTGGTCCCTGCCCATCGCTCCCCCTTGCCCCCCTCGCTCCTCATCACTTACCGTTCGAGATAACGGCTCAGATCCCGTTCGCATTCGAGCATCGCCTGTTCGGCCTGCTGCGGCATGACCATCCCCTGCATGGGGAAGAACGTCACATCCGTAATGCCGATGCAGCCGAGCGCATGTCGAAGGTATGGCGTCAGAAAGTCGGGCTGACGCGCATTCTCGCCAGTGTGAAACCCGCCGGACCCGATGAGGACGATGGTCGGCCGATCGCGCAGCATTCCCACCTTGCCTTCGGGCGTGTTCGCGAACGTGCGCCCGATACGTAACACATAGTCGATCCACAACTTGAGCGCCGCCGGTACCGTGAAGTTATGCATCGGTGTGGCAATCGCCAGGAACGATGTCGCCTCGATCTCTTCGATCAGTTGCTCGGACAAGACGAAATGCGTCGGATCCGGCGCTCTCGAGGTGATGGCGGTGGCGTAATCGACCGAGATCGGCGGCAAAGGCGACGCGACCAGATCGCGCACGATCACCGGGCCGTCGCCGAAGCGCCGGGCGTTGTTTTCCAGAAACGTCCGGGCCATGCCGAAGGCACGGCTGGCCGGACCATGCGGGCTGGCGTTAAGCAGAAGACTTCTCATCGGGTCGCCTCGTGCGAAGTCGTCAACGGTTCCACGAAGTGCATGCCCTTCGCGAGCAGGCCGTTTCGGAAATAGAATCGTTGCGCGAGCGCCATATGCAGCCCGGTATCCAGCACGAAGTGGGCACATCCCGCCTCGCGGGCAATCGCCCTGACTTCGTTCAGCAACTGCGACCCTGCGCCGCCCCGCTTGTTGTCGGCAGCCACGACAAGATCGTCGACATAGACGAAATGGCCGTACAGCAGGTTCGTCATGTGACGGTAGCCCGCAAGGCCCAGCAGGCGTTCGCCGTCGAACACGCCCAACAGCCGGTAAGACGCCTTTCGCTGAGCCTCCACCTGCTCGACGAAAGCCTCGGCGCTCGCCAGGTGCGGGCGGAGTTCCTTCATGACGGGATAGGCCGCGTGCACCGCGCCGGGCGTCTCCAGGAATTTGAAAGTAAGCAACGTATTCATGATCTCTCTGACAGTGGTTCACCGAAGACTCTATCCACCGGGGTTGCGGCGGACCAGTGACAAGAACTGTCGGAACTTCCGGGACAAGACACGTCGCGCACATGCCATGCGCTACCGTGCCACCCATCCCTTCGCTTGCCCGGTCGCCATCTGCGCGCGAAGCTCCGCCACCAAATAATCGACGAACGACGCGATGCGCGCCGAGATCGCCGTGTTGCGGTAGTACACGGCGTGAATCGGCTGACGCACGTCCTGCGCCTGACGCGCCAGCACCGGCGCGAGACGGCCCGCCTCACAGTCACGCACCGTCATGAAATCGGACAGACACACGATGCCTGTCCCTTCCAGCGCGAGTTGCCGAAGCGTCTCGCCGCTCGACGACATCACATCCGGCACGATCCGGTACGGCTCACCGTCTGCGCCGAGAATCGGCCACACGTTCAGCGACTCCGGTTGCGAGAAGCCCAGCAGCGTGTGCTTTGCCAGATCCTCCACCCTGCGCGGATGTCCGTGCTTTTCCAGATAGGCCGGGCTCGCGAACATGCGCGTACGGCTGTTGCCGATGAGTCGGCTATGCAGTGTCGAATCCTTCAGTCGGCCGATCCGGATAGCCACGTCGGTGCGGCGCTCCAGCAGATCGATGAAACCTTCGTTGCTGTTGAGTTCAAGCTCCACCTCGGGATAGCGCTCACGATAGCCCGGCACTAGCGGCACGATCACGTGCAACATGAACGGCGTTGCGGCATCGACACGCAGGCGGCCGGACGGTTTTTCGCGTCGCGTGACCATCTGTTCTTCCGCGCTTTCGACCGAGTCGATGATGGCGCGCGCATTCAGCAAGAACGCTTTGCCCTCCTCCGTCAGTTCCAGCCGCCGGGTCGTGCGGCGCAGCAGCGTCGTCTTCAGCTTCTCTTCGAGCCGCCCCAATGTCCGGCTCGTGGCCGACACCGTCAGGTCCAGCTGCTGGGCCGCCGCCGTGATCGACCCGGTATCCACCACGGCCACAAAGGCTTGCAGTTCGTCGAGCGTGATTTTCATTGTTGATTTGAAATCAAAATAATTTCGTTTATAGGCTACTTTTTCCGCAAAAGTAAAGAGCGCAGACTGCCGTTCAACTTCACCGACCCGGGAATTCCCGTCATGAACCAGTCCTCCCCCCAAACCTCGACATCGTCGGCGCATGCCACGTTGTCGCTCCTGGCCCTGGCCATCGGCGCGTTCAGCATCGGCACGACGGAGTTTTCGCCGATGGGTCTGCTCCCTGTCATTGCCGAGGGCGTGCACGTCTCGATCCCGACGGCGGG
This sequence comes from Pandoraea oxalativorans, assembly GCF_000972785.3. Classification (NCBI taxonomy): domain Bacteria; kingdom Pseudomonadati; phylum Pseudomonadota; class Betaproteobacteria; order Burkholderiales; family Burkholderiaceae; genus Pandoraea; species Pandoraea oxalativorans. The sequence continues at coordinate 875,112 of NZ_CP011253.3, read as the reverse complement.
CATGCTGATTACGACTTACGCCCTCGGCGTGATGATCGGCGCCCCCATCGTGACGCTCATCATGTCGCGCTGGTCGCGCCGCACGGCACTGATCGCGCTGATGGCCATCTTCACCATCGGCAACCTGCTCTCGGCCATCTCGGCGAACTACACGACGCTGCTGCTCGCCCGTCTGGTGACGAGCCTGAACCACGGCGCGTTCTTCGGGCTGGGTTCCATCGTCGCTGCCAGCGTGGTGCCGCGAGAGAAGCAGGCCAGCGCCGTCGCCACGATGTTCATGGGGCTGACGATTGCGAATATCGGCGGGGTGCCTGCCGCCACATGGCTGGGCCAGACCATCGGCTGGCGCATGTCGTTCGCCGCTACGGCCGGGCTCGGCCTGATCACCATGCTCACGCTGCGCTTCGCACTGCCCAAGGGAGACGCCGGACGCATGCCGGATATCCGCCGCGAGTTGTCGGTGCTGACACGCCCGGTCGTGCTGATGGCGATGGCGACGACCGTGCTCGGTGCGGGCGCGATGTTCACCCTGTACACGTACATCGCACCGACGCTGCAAACCATCACTGGCGCATCGCCCGGCTTCGTGACTGCGATGCTCGTGCTGGTGGGCGTCGGCTTCTCGGTCGGCAACATTGCGGGCGGCAAGCTCGCGGACCGCTCGATCAACACCAGCCTGATCGTTTTTCTGGTGCTGCTCGTCGCCGTCATGCTCGCCTTCCCGATTCTGGCCCGCACGCATATCGGCACCGCCCTCGCGGTCGTGGTCTGGGGGATTGCAACGTTCGCCCTCGTGCCGCCGCTGCAAATGCGGGTGATGCGCGCCGCCTCCGAAGCGCCGGGACTCGCGTCGTCGGTCAACGTCGGCGCCTTCAACCTCGGTAATGCCGTGGGGGCCGCCGCCGGTGGTGCCGTGATTTCCGCCGGCTATGGCTACACCGCCGTGCCCATCGTCGGCGCGCTGATTGCCGGATCGGGTCTGTTGCTGGTGCTGCTGCAGATGGCCGTGCACCGGACGCCGATGCAGACCGTCGGCAACTGAGTGCTCCCGATCATTGATTCAGATTCAAAAATGATTGACCTCTGACGGCGTTTATCTCATCAGTCGACGCCGCCAGAATGGTCCTCATCGCAACACGTCACGACACACAGCAGCACGTTTTTTGTCACCCAATTGATTAAGGAGCTCACGATGAGCCACATTCCCGCTTTCGGTCTCGGCACGTTCCGCCTCAAGGACCAGGTTGTCATCGATTCCGTTCGTACCGGCCTTGAACTCGGCTACCGCGCCATCGACACCGCGCAGATTTATGGTAACGAAGCCGAAGTCGGTCAGGCGATTGCCGAGTCCGGCGTCGCCCGCGACGATCTGTTCCTCACCACGAAAATCTGGGTGGAGAACTATGCCAAGGGCAAGCTCGCCGCCAGCCTCGAAGAAAGCCTCACGAAGCTGCGCACCGACTACGTCGACCTTACGCTGATCCACTGGCCCGCGCCGGACAATGGCGTGTCGCTCGAAGAGTTCATGACGGCGCTGGCCGACGCGAAGGCCAAGGGCTTGACGCGTCAGATCGGTATCTCGAACTTCAACATCGAGTTGACGAAGCAGGCGATGGCCGCCGTGGGCAAAGACGCCATCGCGACGAACCAGATCGAATTGAGCCCGTATCTGCAAAATCCGAAGCTCGTGGGCTTCCTTGAAGAACAAGGTATTCACGTCACGTCGTACATGACGCTCGCATACGGCAAGGTGCTGGGCGACGCCGTCATCGGCAAGATCGCGCAACGACATCAGGCCACGCCCGCACAAGTGGTACTCGCCTGGGCGCTGCAACGCGGCTTCTCGGTGATTCCGTCGTCGACCAAGCGTGAAAATCTGGCGAGCAATCTGCTGGCGCAAACGCTGCGTCTGACGGACGACGACATGGCGCAGATCGCCGCGCTCGAGCGCAACGGCCGCGAAGTCAGCCCGGACGGACTCGCCGCCAAGTGGGACGACTGATCGTTCCGGTCATCCCTGTCCACAGCTATCGAACCCTCACGTCGCGGCCCGAGCACCGCGACGACAACACAGCATTCATCATGACTCAGGATCCTCTGTTTCAACCGCTGCAACTCGGCGCGATCACGCTGCCGAACCGTATCGTGATGCCGCCGATGACCCGCTCGCGTGCGAGCCAGCCCGGCGACGTCCCCAACACCCTGATGGCCGAGTACTACGCGCAACGCGCCGGTGCCGGTCTGATCGTCAGCGAAGGCACGTACATCGCGCCGCTCGGCAAAGGCTATGCGTGGACGCCAGGCATTCATTCGCCCGCACAGGTCGCCGGTTGGCGCACCGTGACCGAGGCCGTGCATGCCGCTGGCGGACACATCTTCGCGCAGCTATGGCATGTGGGCCGACTGAGCCACACGAGCCTGCTCGGTGGTCGTCAGCCCGTCTCCTCGTCGCCGATTCAGGCCGAAGGCGTGAACGTCTTCATCGCTGGCGAAGACGGCGCGACGCCCGGCTTCGTGCAGGCATCGGCACCGCGCGCGCTGAGCATCAAGGAGATCGGCGAGATCGTCGATCAGTACCGCGCGGCGGCCCGCAACGCCATCGAAGCGGGCTTCGATGGCGTGGAACTGCACGGTGCCAACGGCTATCTCGTGAACCAGTTCATCGACTCGAACGCCAACACGCGGACTGACGCCTACGGCGGCTCGCTGGACAACCGTCTGCGCTTCCTGCGCGAAGTGACCGAAGCACTGATCGAGGGCGTGGGCGATGCGAAGCGCGTCGGCATCCGTCTCGCGCCGCTGACCACGCTTAACGGCTGCGTCGACGCCGATCCGGAAACGACTTATCTCGCCGCAGCGAAGTTGTTGGGTGAGCTGGGCGTCGGCTACATCCACATTGCAGAAGCGGACTGGGACGACGCGCCGGAGATGCCTGTCGAGTTCAAGCTGAAGTTGCGCGCGGTATACCCCGGCGTGCTGATTTACGCCGGCGGCTACACGGCGCAGCGCGCACGCGAAGCCGTCTCGGAAGGATGGGCCGACCTCATTGGCTTCGGCCGTCCGTTCGTGGCGAATCCGGACCTCACGGAGCGCCTGCGCGTCGGTGCGCCGCTGGCCTTGCATCATCGCGACACGCTGTTCGGTGGCGGTGCACGCGGCCTGACAGACTATCCGACGATGGTCAAAGCGGCCGCCTGAAGACGCTGTCTGCGCGAACTAGCGAACGGGCAGACCAGCGGATTTCATGACGCCGTGGCGATGCGCGCCTTCCCTGCGCGCGTCGCCCGCCAGCAGAGGATCGACCCGCCGCAGACCATGCACGCGCCCTGCCAGAAGGGCGCGGACAACGGCGTGTGCAGCAGCAGTGCAGCGAGCGCTGCGGACAAGACGGGAATGAAATACGACGCGCCGACGAGGATCGTCACATTGCCGCGCAGGATGCCTACGTTCCACGCCGCATAACCGAAGCCCATCGCGGCGGCGGCCAGCACGAGATAAACGCCTGAGTGCAGGTCGAGCGACATCGCACCACCGCCACCGGCGAAATACTTGATCCAGAGCGCGACGGCCACGAGCATGAAGAACGGCGTCACGCCATTCTTGCCCTCGGCGATTCGCGCCGTCACCGTGCAATACCCCGCCCAGATAATCGCGCCGACGAAGGCCAGTCCGTAGCTCAACGGGTTATCGGCAATGTTGACGAGCATGCCGGGCAGATCGAGTCCCTGATCGCCGCCGAGCACCCAGCAGATGCCGAGCATCGACAACACAAAACCGGGCACCACCAGCCAGTTCGCGCGCTGCTTGTTGAAGAGGATGGCCGAAACGAGGGTGAACGTCGGCCATAGGTAATTCACCATACCGACTTCAATCGCCTGACGCGCCGTATTCGCGTAGCCGATAGACAGCGACAGACACAGTTCATAGGCGACGAAGAGCAAGCCGCCCCACACCAGATAACGACGCGGGAACGTGCTGAGCTTCGGAAAGCCGACCGTCAGCACGAGGAACAGCGACGCCACCGAGTAAATCGCCGCCGCACCGCCGGTCGCGCCGAGGCTTTCGCTCACGCCGCGAATCAGCGCCACAATCGACGCCCAGAGCACTACTGCGCTCAGCCCAATGAGTGTCGCCTTGTTCCTGCTGTTCATGCGGTTTCCTGCGTCGATGAAGGGTGAGTGGCCAGCGCAGGATTATACGAAACGTGCTGCATCGTACGCACGCGATCCGCCCGCTACACCGATTCGGAAACGTCGGTGTGAAGCGTGTCGCGCCGTCGTTGCCCGCCATGAGCGAACCGGCGCACGCTTATCCGGCCAACCGCCGTGCCGCGCGCTCGCACTCCTCCACCAGACGCGCCATGACGTCTGCCGCTGCGGGCAAATCGCCGATCAATCCGGCCGATTGGCCGAGTTCGACCTTGCCCCACGCGACATCGCCATCGAGCGCCGCCTGTTTGAGCGAGCTGGACTTGAACAGTGCGTCGTACGCAGCGGCGTCCGGCGCTTCCTTGTCGGCCAGCAATACGCGCTCGGCGAATTGATTACGCGTCATGCGAACGGGTAGCCCCCGCACGCCGACGAGCGTCGTACCGTCTATATCGGTATCGAGTACCGCGCGCTTGTAGTTCTCATGCACGCCCGCCTCGCGCGTCGCAAGAAACCGCGTGCCAAGCTGCACGGCATCGGCACCGAGCGCCAGCAGCGCGGCCACGCCATAGCCATCTGCCACGCCACCGCCCGCGACGATCGGCAGGTCGAATTCGACGACCGCACGCCGTACGGCTACGAGCGTGCTCACGCCGTTCACAGGGGGATGCCCGCCCGCCTCTGCGCCCACGACGACAAGGGCATCCACGCCCGCATCCGCTGCCTTACGTGCGTGCGGCATCGTCGAGACCACGTGAATCCAGCGAACGCCGCGCGACTGGAAGCGTTCGAGATGCGCTTTCGGGGCGCCTTGCGACGCGATCACCACCGGCACGCCTTCCTCATCGATGACGTCGAGAAACTGCTCGGCCTGCGGGCGATACAAAGGGATGTTGACGGCGAAAGCGCCACCGGTGGCGGCTTTCACTTCGCGCACAGTGTCGCGAAAGGCATCGAGATACATCGGTCCGGCAGCGATCACGCCCAGCCCGCCCGCATTCGAGACGGCAATCGGCAACGCCGCGTTGGACGACGCCCAGCTCATCCCGGCCTGGATGATGGGATATTTGATATTCAACAGCCGAGTGAGGCGGGTCTGAAGCATGAAAAGTCCCTCGAAATACCGCGCAGACGCGCATTGACGATGCTCGTCAATCTAAGGTACATATGATTCATTGTCAAATAATTTACCGCAAAACCAACAACTCAGTCAGAGCCCCTCACCGGCCTCTTCCCGCTCCTGCTCCAGCATGATCCTCGCCTGATACGTGAGCTTGTCAAGTATCTTGGGCAACGCATCGCGCTCTGCGCGCGTGAGTACGGACAACAGACGGTCGTTGAGTTCTTCGGCGACGGGAAACACCTGCTTCACGAGATCGCGGCCTTGGGCCGTGAGCGAGATGACGACACCGCGCGCGTCGGCGCTGTCGGTGCTGCGTTGGAGAATGCCACGCGCTTCGAGCGCGGTCACCGTACGGCTCATCAGCCCCCGGTCGAACTGTGCCTGCTCGGCAAGCCGGTTGAGCGACATGCCGTCGCTGCTGTGCAGCAACGCGATGGAGCGCCATTCGTTGAGCGTCAGACCGAAGTTGCGCTCGTACACGCTGGACGAACCCTTCGTGTAGATGTTCGTCAGTTGGCGCAGTTGAAACGACGTGAGCTGCCGCAAGTCGGACGGTGCCGCGCTCGCCGGTTCGGGCGAGCGCGAGGGGTTGGGCTTGGGCATGTGACGAATCAGCCGGTAGGCGGGCAATGGAATGGCGTCATGCTATCGCCTCGCCAGTGCCCGGTCAAACCCGCACATGCCTTGATTCCGCACGGACTGCACTCCGTCTCGGGCGCGCAACCACGGATGCCCTCACTTACGGGAAACACCCTTGGGCAACAGCCGCGCAGGAATCCCCACGAGCAGCAGAATGCTGCCGAACAGCACGAAGCATCCGGCGACCTGCAAGCCGAGCGCGAGGCTGCCCGTCGTCGTCTTCACGTAGCCGATCACGCTCGGCCCCACCAAGCCGCCCAGCGCACCGATGCTGCTCACCACCGCAATCCCGGCAGCCGCACTAGCGGGCGCGAGGTACGTCGACGGAATCGTCCAGAAGACGGACAAACTCGAAAGGTGCCCCGCTGTCGCGACTGCCAGCAAGACCACGGCCAGCTCGACGTTATGCGACAGGTACGGCATGACCATGAGGCTCGCCGCCGCGAACATCAACGGCACCGACGCATGCCAGCGACGCTCGCGCCGACGGTCCGAATGGCGGCTCACGATCAGCATCGACACGATGCCGACCACCGGCGGAATCGCCGAGAGCAGACCGACGTGGAACGGATCTTTCACACCAGTGGACTGAATCACGAGCGGCGCGAAGAACGCGATGGTGCTCGCCAGCACATAGGCACAGAACGACACCAGCCCCGCCACGTACACGCGCCAGTCGCCCAGCGCCGCCAGCGTCCCTCCGTGGCCATGACCGCCCTTGCTCGCCTTTTGACGACGCTCCTCGTCGAGCACATTCGTGAGCCGCGCTTTCTCGTCGTCGCTCAGCCATTTGGCCTGCTCCGGACGGTCTTCCAGCGCAAAGAACACCACGACACCGAGCAGGATCGCGGGAATGCCTTCGAGCAGGAACATCCACTGCCAGCCAGCGAGTCCGTGAATCTGATGGAAGCTGCGCATGATCCAGCCCGACGTCGGCGCGCCGATCATCGTCGCAATCGGAATCGCGACAAACGACAACGCCGTCACACGCGCACGCCGCTCCGCCGGAAACCAGTAACTGAGATACAGAATCAGCCCGGGGAAGAAACCCGCCTCTGCCGCACCGAGCAGCATGCGTGCGACGTAGAACTCCGTGGGGGTGCGCACGAACATCATCGCGCATGAGACCGCACCCCAGAGCGTCATGATGCGCAACAGCGTCTTGCGTGCCCCCATGCGAGCGAGCATGAGGTTGCTCGGCACCTCGAACAGCAGGAAGCCGACGAAGAACAACCCCGCGCCGATGCCGTAGACGAGATCGCTGAAATGCAAATCCGCCTTGAACTGAATCTGCGCGATGCCGATGTTCGCCCGGTCGATGTAGTTGACGATGTAGCAAACGAACAGCAACGGCAGCGTGCGCCAGGCGATCTTGCGGTAGGTCGATTCCTCGACCACCTGACCGACCGCGCTCGCGCCAGGCGTGTCCGTCCCGCCGAACGGCTGTGACGCCGTCGTCGTATGTGAAGTCATGTCTCCTCCAATCTTGATTTTTTGATGAGGTTCGGTGGTGGGTCGGACGTCGTGTCCATCGACGCCCGACCGTCAGGTCTCAGGACAAACCGAACTCCCGAATCGCGTAGTCGCGCAGCTTGTTCTTCTGCACTTTCGAGCTACCCGTCATGCCGATACCGTCGAACGAATCGACGAATCGCAGATATCTCGGCACCTTGAAATTCGCCGCACGCGCGCGACACCAGTCGATCAACGCTTCGCTCGTGACCTCCGCCCCGGGGCGCAGCACCACGAACGCCGCAGGCACTTCGCCCAGACGGGCGTCCGGCACCCCTACGACCTGCGCCAGTTGCACAGCCGGGTGCGTGAACAGCGTCTCCTCCACTTCGGCAGGCGCCACGTTCTCGCCACCGACGCGGAACACATCCTTCAGACGGCCGAGCATGCGCATGCGCCCTCCGCCGTCGATCACGCCGAGATCGCCCGTGCGCAGCCAGCCGTCGTCGCTGAACGCCTGCGCCGTCTCCTTCGGCTTGTCGTAATAGCCCTTCATCGCGCTCCACCCGCGCACCTGAATCTCGCCAGGCTGGTTCGCACCGAGCACGTCGCCCGTTTCAGGGGACACCGTGCGGATCTCGATACCGGGATGCGGGCTCGCCCATCCGCCCACGCGCAATTCGAGCGGATCGCGCCAGTCGTTGAGCACCACGTTGGGCGACGCCACCGATTGCCCATACGCACCGACCATGTAAGGCACGCCCATCACGTCGTGAATCTTCTGCATGATTTCCGGTCCCGCAGCGGCCCAGCCGCCACGCAGGTGAATGCGCTCGCGACGGAATTCGGGGTGGCCCATCATCATGAGGAAAATCGTGTCGTTGCCGGACGTCAGCGTGCAGCGCTCTTCATCGAGGATGGTCAGCACGCGCGCGACGTCGAACGACGGCACCGACAGCAGGCACGCCCCTGTCACCAGCGATACGAGCAGCGACATCGTCGTGCCCGCCACGTGGAAGAACGGCCGCACACTGAAGTAGCGGTCATCGGCACGCACACCGATGCGCTGCGCCGACGCGGCGGCGTTCATCAGCATATTGCGATGACGCAGCAGCACGCCCTTCGGGAAGGATGTCGTGCCAGAGGTGTACTGAATCAGCAGCACGTCGTCGGGTGAGACTGCGGCACAGCGGCGCGCGACTTCGTCGCGCAACGCGGGCGTGTCCGGCAAAGCATCGAAATGCTCGACGCCTTGCGGCAAACCTCGCTTACTGTCGCCCACCATCACGGCACGGCGCAGCAGTGGCAGAAAGTCGCCCGGCAGTTGCGCATCGAAGGCAGGCTCGACACTGCGCAGCAAAGCCGTGTAGTCGATGTTGAGGAACGTGTCGACGTAGAACAGCACACGTACGTCGCCCTGACTCAGGCAGTAGTTCAGCTCGTCGGACTTGAATCGGGTGTTGACCGGCACGGCGACCGCACCGATCGACGCCGCCGCGTAAAACAGCACCACCCAATCCACCGAGTTGCCCATCAGAATGCCGACGTGCTCGCCGTGCTGAACGCCCAGATGCACCATGCGCGCAGCCGCCTGCGCGACGCGCTCGCTCAGCGTGCGATAGTCGATGCGCTCACCTTCGATCACCAGCGCTTCGGCGTCGGGTGTTGCATGCGCGCGCGCCGCGAGAATGGCGGGCAGCGTGACCGGCCCTTCGAGCCCGAACAGGCTAGCGTAGCCTTCATGCCCCACGTCGTGAACTTCAGGCATGACCGCCTCCCAGCTTCGTCTCCTGGTTTGCTGCATGATCGACATCGTTGCTCTTGCCGCTGCCGAAACGCGCAATCTTGCTGCCCCAGTCGGGACTTTGCAGCAACGTGTCGATGGCGAGCATCTCGATGGCGAGCGCACCGGCGGGGTCGGTCTCCACGCCACGGTCGATGCAATCCTTCGTGAGACGCATCGCCAGCGGCGGTGCGGCGGCAATCGTCTGCGCCATGACACGCACGGCGTCCAGCGCGCCGTCCGCTGGCACGATGCGCGACACCAACCCGGCATCGTGCGCTTCCTGCGCCGACAATGTGCGACCGGTGAAAGCCATGTCCTTGGCGAGACGCTTACCCACTGCGCGCGGCATGCGCTGCGTGGCGCCGACCGTCCCCCACAGCGCTTCGGGGGTGCGGAACGCGGCAGCGTCGGTCGCGACGATGAAATCGCACGCCATGGCGATCTCGCCGCCCGACCCGATAGCAGGACCTTCCACGAGCGCGATGCACGGCTTGCCGATCTGCTCGATGGCGTCGTAGGCGGAAAACGCCTTGATACGGCGTGCGCGCACATCGTCAAGACTCATCCCCTGACGCTCCTTCAGATCCGCCCCCCGCGCAGAACACCGGCCCGTTGGCGCGAACGATCACGCAGCGCACCGCGTCGTCGTCGCGCAACGCCTGAACGGTGGCGCGCAGTTCGTCGCACATCGCGGCGTTCAGCGCGTTGCGCTGCTGCGGCCGGTTCAGCACGACTTCGACGACCGCGTCCTGACGCACGATCTCCAATGTCTCCCAATCTTTCATGCTTGTCTTTCCTAACGTCGAATCGAATTCAGATGACGCCTTCGCGACGCAAATTCGCGATTTGCGCCGGGGCATAACCGAGCTTCGCCAGCACCTCGTCGGTGTGCTCTCCCAGCAATGGCGGACGCCCCACTTCGGGATCGGCAAAGCCGTCGAATTTGAACGGCACCGGCAGCGCGCCGAACTTGCCGATGGACGGATGCTCGAACGCGCTCACCATGCCGCGCGCAATCACGTGCGGATCGGCGAGCACTTCGTCGACATGCTGGATGGGGCCTGCGGGCACACCCGCGGCGTCGCACGCGTCGCACAACTCGCGACGCGCTCTGCCCGCGATGGCGGCACTCAGCGCCGCCATCAGGCGGTCGCGATGCTCGACACGGCCCGCATTGGTCGACAGCGCGGCGTCGGCCGCCAGCGCGTCGAGGCCGAGCAACTCGCACAGCGGCAACCAGTGCTGATCGCTACACGTGATGTGGACGTAAGCCCCGTCACTGCACGCAAACGTGGCCGACGGCACCCGTCCCGGATGTTCCGTGCCCAGGCGCGGCGGCACTTCGCCCAGCGCGAAGTAACGACCCGCGGCCAGCGTCAGCAGACTGACCTGGCCGTCGAGCATCGAGAAATCGACGTGACAGCCTGCGCCCGTTTGCGTGCGCCCCTGCAAGGCACTCAGAATGGCAATCGCGATCCACAAACCCGACGACAAATCGGCGATCGGCAGCCCCGGCTTGACCGGACCGCCGCCGCGCTCGCCCGTCAGGCTCATCAGCCCGCCCATCGCCTGAAAGACGGTGTCGTAGCCCTTGCGGTTCGCGTATGGACCGGTCTGACCGAAACCCGTGCATGAGACGTAGATGAGCTTTGGGTTGGCTTCGCGCATCGCCGCCTGATCGAGGCCGTAGCGCTTGAGGGTGCCGACGGGGAAATTCTCCAGCAGCACGTCGGCGCGCGAGGCGAGATCGCGGATGATCGCGCGCCCCGCTTCCGTCTTCATGTTCGCCGTCACGGACTGCTTGCTGCGGTTGCAGGCGAAGTAGTACGCCGATTCGTCGCCGACTTTCGGCTCGAAAGTGCGCGTCTCGTCCCCGCTGCCCGGCTGCTCGATCTTGATGACCGTCGCGCCCAGTTCCGCAAGGATCATGTCGGCGAACGGGCACGCCAGTACGCGCGCCAATTCGAGGATCGTCACACCGGCCAGCGGCTTCATCGGTGCGCTCACGACTTCGGGGCGCGCTTGGGGAAGCTGCGCATCATCAGGTTCGTATCGAGCGAGACGTCGAACGCCTGCGTGAGGGGCAGATCCGCCACGCGATGGAACAGGCGCTTGGTCGCCGTCATCGACACCGGATCGTAGTCGGCCAGACGCGCGGCAAGCGCCACGGCGTCGTCGACCAGTGTGTCGTCGGGGCTGACACGATTGGCAAGGCCGAGCGCCAGCGCGCGCGACGCGTCGACGGTATCGCCTGTCGACACCAGCTCGAACGCCGTCTTGCGGCCCACCTGACGCACGAGATTGGCCATCACGATGGCCGCCACGATGCCGTGCTTCAGTTCCGGATAGCCGAGCTTGAGGCTCTCGCCCACGACCAGCAGATCGCAGGCCAGCGCCAGCCCTGCCCCGCCTCCCATCGCGTAGCCCTGCGCCGCACCGACGACCGGCGTACCGATCTCGACGAACGCCCGATGCAGCGACGTGGTGAGGTGCGCACGCTTGAGCGCGGCCTGCGAAGCGTCCGCATCGCTGCCGCCCGCCACGAAGCCGCCAAACTCCTTGACGTCGGCCCCGGCACAGAAGCTCTGTCCTGCCCCGGCGAGCACGATGGCGTTCACGCCGGGATCGGCGTCGGCCTCACGCAATGCCGCCAGCAGCGCCTGCGTCAGTTCGTTGTTCAGCGCGTTGCGCTTGTCGGGGCGATTCATCGTGATCACGCGCACAGCGCCGCGATCTTCGATCAACAGGGAGTCGGGATACGTCATGTTGCGGGAGGTTCGAGACATCGGATTCATCAGCCAGAGGTGAAACAGGGTATGACGGCTAGCCTAATCCACAAAATGTGACGTCGTCCAACAAAATAATCCTATCCTTACGTAGTCATCTCAATAAAATTTCGCCTAATCAGACAAAATACGGGAAACCCCTTGTATGGCGATTCATAAATTATTTGACATTGCATCGCATTAAGTGATTTCATGCGCTCCATCCGAACTCACTTCCGGCGCGCAGCGCCCGCATGTCATGTCCGATCTGATCCTGTGCGAATGCTTCGCCCGCGACGGTCTGCAGCACGAGACCGCGTTCCTCTGCACCGACACCAAACGCGACCTGATCGATCGGTTCGCGCGCGCCGGATTTCGTCGTGTGGAAGCCACGTCTTACTCCAACCCGGCCGTGGTGCCGCAGTTCGCCGACGCGAGCGAGTTGCTCACCGTGCTGCCCCGTGTCGACGGCGTTCACTACAAGGCGACGTGTGCCAACACGCGGGCCGTCGAGCGCGCGCTGAGCGATCTCGACGCCGGGATCGGCGTCAACGAAATCAGCCTGCTGGTCTCGGCGAGCGATTCGCACTCGGAGCGCAATCTCAAGCAGTCGCGTGCGGGTCAGTGGCTGCGCGTCGAATCGATGGCGAAGGCGGCGCAAGGCCGTTTCCGTCTGGTCGGCACGATTTCCGTGGCGTTCGGCTGTCCCTTTGAAGGCGCGATCGATCCGGCCAGCGTCATGGAAGACGTGGCCCGTTTCGCATCGCTCGGCGTGCAATACATCACGCTCGGCGACACCATCGGCGTAGCAACGCAGGCATCGACCAAGACGCTGTTCGCGCAGATGCTGTCGTCGTTTCCCGACGTCCACGCCATCGCGCACTTCCACGACACGCGTGGCACCGGCATCGTCAACTACCTCGCCGCGCTCGAAGCGGGCGTGAGCCACTTCGACGTCGCCTTCGGCGGTACGGGCGGTCATCCCGCAAAAGTGCAGTACGGCGGCGGCGTGACCGGCAACGTCTGCACGGAGGACTTCGTCAACGTGCTCGAAACGATGGGCGTGGACACCGGCATCGATCTGACGGCCATGATGGCCGCGTCGCAAGCCTGTGAGACGGCGCTCGGTCGCCAGTTGGCGAGCCGCGTAGCCCGCACCGGGCTCAATCCGATGTTGCTGCCGCCGTTGAGCGCCCGTGCGGCGACGATGCAATGAGCCGGGACGCCGCCGACCTCGACCGCGAACTGCGCACCGATTCGCAGTTCTGTCTCGATAACGGATTCGCACTCGTCGGCGCGGGCGACGGCACGGCCGTACTCGCGTGCGACGTGCTCGACCGACATACGAATCGTCACGGCAACGCCCACGGCGGCCTGATTGCTGCGCTGTTGGACACGGCGATGGGTGTCGCCACGCGCGCGAGCGGTGCCTACGACAACCTCGGCACGGCCAGCCTCACGATCAACTACCTGCGCCCGGCGCGTGGCCGCATCGCGGCACACGCGCGCGTGCGCCGCAGCGGCCGCTCGCTCGCGTTCTGCGAGGCCGAGGTACTCGACGCGGAAGGTCGCCCGCTCGCGACCGCCAGCGCCGTGTTTGCAGTCGCAACACGCAGTGCCTCGCCGCCGCCCTGATCCACCACTGCAACACCACAAAAACCACATCGGAGACACGTTTCATGCCTTTCGCAACACGACGCCGCCTCGGGTACGCTGCGGCCTGCCTGTCCTTTGCCTCGTCTGCACTGCTCGTCCCCGCGAGTGCGCACGCCGAAGTCACCCTTTATGGCCTGATCGACACGGCCATCCGCTACGAGACCAACGCCAACGCGAGCGACGGCAAGCTGTTCAGCGCCTCGCAAGGCTCGTTCACCGGGTCGCGCTGGGGCATCAAGGGCACCGAAAAACTTGCGCCGGATCTGGAGACGTTCTTCGTGCTGGAGAGCGGTTTCAGTCTCGACGACGGCACGTCGTTGCAAGGCACGAAGAGCGCGGGCTTCGGGCAGGCGTCGTCCAACGGTGCGGGACGGCTGTTCGGCCGCCAGGCATTCGTCGGCGTGCGCGGCAGCTACGGCGCGTTGTCGGTGGGCCGTCAGTACAGCCTGGGCTATACCGCGATGGGCGCAGCACAGATCTTCAACAACCCGAACCTCGACACCCTGATCGTCGCCAGCAACTATGTCGGCAGCCGTCTCGACAACACCGTGAAGTACACGCTCGACGCCGGTGGCTTCTCGCTGGGCACGGCCTACACCTTCGGCAACGCGGCGAGCGATACGCATGCGAACTCGGGTGTGGGTGTGACGGCGGGTTATACGGCGGGTGGCGTCAACGGCACGCTGCTGTACCAGCGCCTGACATCGGCGGACGGCACACAGTCGCGCAACACATTCGGCTTTTCGACGGGCGCGGCGTTCGGCGCGTGGCGGGCGACGGCAGGCTACCTGCACAGCCAACTGACAGAAGTCGAGACGCGTAGCAACGTGATGCTGCTCGGCCTGAGCTACAACCCGCTGCCTGCGCTCACGCTGGGGGTCGGAGGCTTCGTCGACTGGCAGGCGCAGCCGGGCGGCAAACGTACCGCCGTCTACGGTATGGCGGACTATCAGTTGAGCAAGCGCACGGACGTTTATCTCGAAGTGGACCACAACAACATCAGCGGCAAATACACGCTGATCGCCTCGCAAGGCACCTACGGCAGCAAGGTCGGGGTCTCGTTGGGGTTGCGTCATACGTTCTGACGGAACACTGAACTGTTCTGGCCGGGAAGCGGAACATCTGTATCTGTCATTGCGGTGGGGACGTGACTAGAATCGGGTCATTGCTCCCACCGATGAAGGATTTGCATGCTTCGCATTCTCGGCAGACCCGCGTCCATCAACGTGCGTAAGGTGTTGTGGGTCGCTCACGAGCTTGGCATTCCCTTCACCAACGAACCGTGGGGCGACGGCGACCCCTCGCGCAAGCTCGACGTCCCTGCGTTTGCGGCACTCAACCCGAACCTGATGGTGCCGGTGATCGAAGACGAGGACTTCGTCCTCTGGGAGTCGAACAGCATCCTGCGTTATCTCGCCGCGTCGCGCGAACGCAAAGACCTCTATCCCGTCGACCCGCGCGAGCGTGCCCGCGTCGACCAATGGATCGACTGGCAGTCGTCCGATCTGAATCCGGCGTGGAAGTACGCGTTTCTGTCGCTGATTCGTCGCTCGCCCGGCTACGACGATCCGCAGGCACTCGCCGCCAACACTGCACGCTGGAACGACTTCATGCGCGTACTCGAGCGTCAGTTGCAAACGACGCAGGCCTTCGTGAGCGGCGATCACTTCACGCTCGCCGACATCCCCGTCGGCCTGTCGGCGCATCGCTGGTTCAGCGTGCCGATCGAGCGTCCACAACTGGAGGCCGTGTCGGTCTACTACGAGACGCTGTCCGAGCGCGAAGGTTTCCGTCTGTACGGACGCAACGGCACGCCGTGAGACCGACGTGATAGCGACGTGAGGCCGCCACCAGGCCGCCATTAGCCTATTACGGCGCGGGTTGCTTTCGCTGCGTCCGCATTCCTTCAGCGCTGCGCCGACGTCGCCTCGGCCAACGTCTCGCGCATGACCTCGGCCAGCGCGATGACACCCGCTTCGATGTGCTCAAGCCGGATCGACGAAAAGCCGAGCCGGAACATGTTGCGCGGCGGGCGATCCCCCATGAAAAACACGTCGCCCGGCTCGATCAGAATGCCGCGCGACTTTGCCCGCGCCGCCAGCACGTTCGCGTTCAACTGCGACGGCCCCTGCACCCAGCACGACGCTCCGCCCTTCACACGCACGAACGACGCTTCCGGCATGTGCGTCGAGAGCGCCGCGCTCAGCACTTCGGCACGCTTGGCGTACGTGTCGGCCAGACGTCGCAACAGCGCGTCGTGATGGCCAAGCGCGAGGAACATCGAGAACGAACGCTGAATGAACGCCGACGGGTGACGGATCATCAACCGGCGCAACGCACGCAGCTCATTGACCAGCGCCGCTGGCGCGACGATATACCCCAGCCGCAATCCGGGCGCAAACGACTTCGACAGACTGCCGATGTAAATCACCCGGTCGCTGCGGTCCAGACTCTTGAGCGCCGGAATCGGAATGTCCGAATAGCTGTTCTCGCTCTCGTAATCGTCCTCGATCAACACGAAGTCGTCGGCCTCCGCGCGACGCAGCAACGCCTCGCGATGCGCGAGCGGCATCGTCGTGGTCGTGGGGCACTGGTGCGACGGCGTGACATACACGTAATCGCACTGCGACAAGCGCTCGTCCACCGGCAACCCGTGCTCGTCGACCGGCAGCCCGACCAGCTTCGGCGTGCGCATCGCAAAAATGTTTCTGGCATCGGGATAACCGGGGTCTTCGACGCCCACGGTCGTGCGTGCGCCTACCAGCAAATCCGCGAGCAGATACAGCGCCTGCTGCGCACCGTTGGTGAGCACGATCTGATCGGCATCGGCCCACACGCCGCGACGCGGCAACACGCGCGTGCGAATTTGCTGGATGAGCGTTTCGTCGTCGCGCGCGATCATGTCCGGCGCCCAGTCGCGAATCTCCATGACGGTAAGCGCCTTGTGGCAGCACTCGCGCCAGTCGGCAGTCGGGAACATCGTGGGATCGAACTGCCCGTAAATGAAGGGGTACTGGTACTGCTGCCAGTCGATGGGTTTGACGATGTTGCGCTGCGCCGAAGGCCGCACGACGTAGCGTCCCTCCCAGTCGGGCGTGGACGGATCCAGCGGCGCAATGGTGCCAGCGGATTCCATCGCGTCCCGTCCTTCCTGCGCGTGCTTCCCATCACGACCGTCACGACCGTCACGCCCCCCCCGGTCGCGCGCACTCGCGGGCTGCGACCCCACGCGCGGCGCGAGGATATCGCCATTGACGAAGTAACCACGCCGCTCCCGCGCGATCAGATAGCCTTCGTCGACCAACTGCTGGTAGGCCAGCACCACCGTGTTGCGCGCCACGCCCAGCCCTTCGGCCAGCTCGCGTGACGACGGCACGGCCGCACCGCGCATCAGACGCTCGTCCAGAATCGCCGACACGAGCATCTGACGAATCTGGCTCTGCAAACTCATGCCCGCTCGCGCCGACACCAAAAACAACTGGTTCCACATCGCCGCGGAAATCCGGCTCGACATCGCGTCCCCTTTTTGTCTGTCACTTCTAGAACGTCAATTATTACTCATGAGACGGTGACGTTTATTCCGAATTGGGGTTTATCCGCAGACGAGCGAAAACAGGCGAGATTCGAGCATTCATGCGGCTTGCAGGCCGATCATGGGGCAACTGGACCAGTTGGCATCATCAAATGCGGCCAACTGGCTCTAACGAACAAAAATGTGCGCGGCAATGATGCAGTCACTTGACGCCGATTTGTCATGCCAGATGCGTCAACCCGAGAGTTCCACCGAAAACCTTTCGAACCGAGGTGAACCATGACTGGACTTCCGAACCGACTGCGACGGGTGTTCGCGGCGACGGCGCTGGCGGCTGCGGCCTTGCCCGCAACCCTGGTGCTCGGATTGGCGGCACCCGCAACAGCGCAGGCGCAGGAGAAAGAGGTGACGATTGCGTACCAGCAGATCGTCGATCCGTGGCTGGTCGCCATTTCGAGCGGCGAATTCGAGAAAGCGACGGGTTACAAGATCCACTGGCGCCAGTTCGAATCGGGCGCCAAGGTCGCCACGGCGCTGGCCTCGGGCGACATCAAGATCGGCGTGCTTGGCTCCAGCCCGATGGCGGCGGCCGTCTCGCAAGGGCTCGACCTGCAACTCTTCTGGATCCTGGACGACATCAATCAGGCCGAAGCGATGGTCGTGCGCAACGCGTCGAACATCAAGACGCCGACCGACCTCAAGGGCAAGAAGATCGGCGTGCCGTTCGTCTCGACGACGCACTACCACACGATGTTCGCCCTGCAGCAATGGGGCATCAAGCCGACCGAAGTCCAGGTCCTGAACATGCAGCCGAACCAGATCGTAGCTGCATGGGAGCGCGGCGACATCGACGCGGCTTACGTGTGGGATCCGGCACTCGCGCAGATCAAGCAAAGCGGTCATGTGCTGATCACGTCGGGCGAATTGTCGAAGCAGGGCAAGCCGACGTTCGATGGCATCGCGGTCGACCGCAAGTGGGGTGAGGCGAACGCCGATTTCATGGCGAAATTCGTCAAGGTGATCGCCAGCGCCGATGCGGCTTACCGTCCGAATCAGGCGGCGTGGACGGCGGGCTCCCCGCAGGTGAAATCCATCGTCAAGACGATCGGCGGCAAGCCGGAAGACGTGCCGGGCGCACTGTCGCTCTACGCTTATCCGTCGGCCGAGCAACAGGCATCTGCGGAATGGCTCGGCGGCGGTAAGGATAGCCGCGCAGCGAAGGCACTGAAGGACACCGCCGACTTCCTGAAGCGTCAGCAGAAGATCAACGCTGTCAAGGCGGACTACACGCCGTTCGTCACGTCGCGTTACGTCGACGCCGCGCTCAAACTGAAGTAAGCCGCACCGGGGCCGACGCGCCGGGCAGTCGTGCGGCGCGCCATCCCCTCCCCCGATCGCTGGATTCGCTGGATCGACTGGAGAAGGGCTTCATGGAACAACTCATCGTCAACGACGTGAGCGTCGTATATCCCGGCCGGCGTCCCGGCGAGCAGGTGCAGGCGCTCGCCCACGTCGATCTGACCATCGCACCCGGTGATTTTGTTGTCGCGCTCGGCGCTTCGGGCTGCGGCAAGACCACGCTGCTCAGTCTGATGGCTGGCTTCATCGCCCCGACGTCCGGTGAATTGCTGCTCGGCGACGCCCCCATCGAGGGCCCCGGCGCCGACCGTGGCGTCGTCTTCCAGAAGCATGCGCTGCTGCCGTGGCTGAGCGTGATGGAAAACACCGAATTCGGTCTGAAGCTGCAAGGCATTCCCAAGACGGAGCGACGCGCCCGTGCTGCACGCAATCTCGCGCTCGTCGGCTTGCAGGACTTCCACAATCACATGATCTATCAGCTCTCTGGGGGCATGCAGCAGCGCGTGGGGATCGCGCGTGCGCTGACCTGCAATCCATCGATGCTGTTGATGGACGAACCGATGGCAGCGCTCGACGCGCTCACTCGCGAGACCATTCAGGAACTGTTGCTCGATGTCTGGCGCGAGACGCAGAAGATGATCTTCTTCATCACGCACAGCGTGGAAGAAGCGTTGTTTCTCGCGAGTCGCCTGATCGTGATGTCGCCGCGCCCCGGACGCATCACGCACACCTACGAACTCGACTTCAACAAGCGCTATCTCGAATGCCGCGATGCGCGCGCCATCAAGTCGAGCCCCGATTTCATCGCCATGCGCGAGACGGTGCTCAGCATCATCTACGGTGACGAGCGTGCCGGGCAGACTGCGTCTGCCGGTGCGGTCGCGGCCTGATGTGTCTGATCGAAGCCGGAGACGAGCCATCATGTTGACCAAACCCGTCACTACCCCGCAGGCGCCGTCCGCCACGAATGGCAGCGGCATGCAGCGCCCGCCCTCTGCCCTGAATACGCCGCGCGCACCGCGCCGCAAGGGGTTCTTCGCCCGCATGTTCGCTCCGCGCCCCGTGAAGGCCGGTGAATCGTTCGGCGCACCCGGTCAGGGACCGAGCCTGGCCATCAGCGTCGTGACCGTCTTCGCGCTACTGGCGATCTGGATCGCCATTACGTCGTCGGGAATGATCAAGCCTCTTTTCCTGCCGGGACCGCGCGCCATCGTCGAGAAGTTCATTCAGGTGTCGACCGAGGGTTTTGCAGGCTCGACGCTGTGGCAGCACACGCTCGCCAGTCTGTACCGCGTGTTCGGCGCGTTTGCGCTCGCATGTGTGACGGCGATTCCCGTCGGCATTCTGATGGGCGTCTCGCGCATCGGACGTGGCGTGTTCGACCCGCCCATCGAGTTCTATCGCCCGTTGCCGCCGCTGGCCTATCTGCCGCTCGTGATCATCTGGTTCGGCATCGGCGAGTTCTCGAAAGTGTTCCTGATTTATCTGGCGATCTTCGCGCCGCTGGCGATTGCGGCGCGGGCGGGCGTTCGCTCCGTTTCGATGGAGCAGATTCACGCGGCGTATTCGATGGGCGCATCGCCGCGCCAGATCGTGATGCACGTGATCGTGAAATCGGCGCTGCCGGAAATCTTCACCGGCATGCGCATCGGTATCGGCGTGGGCTGGACCACGCTGGTGGCCGCCGAAATGGTGGCGGCATCGAGCGGTCTCGGTTTCATGGTGCTCAACGCGGCGGAATTCCTCGCGTCGGACATCGTGATCATGGGGATCATCGTGATCGGCTTCTTCGCCTTCGGGTTCGATCTCATCATGCGCTATCTCGAGCGCGTACTCGTGCCCTGGAAAGGCAAGGTCTGACAAGGCAGAAGCAGTTGCGTTGGTCATCACAAAAAGACGCAGGGCGGCGCGCCCCCCGGTTCCTACCGCGCCGCACCTGAGGTCAAACAAGGTGTTAAGGAGGTTGTGTGGCAGTTGAGACATTCATCGGCAGTTCCCCCCTCGTTGCAGTCCTCGCAGTGATCCCCCGCTTCGCGCACCCGCTCACAGGAGGTCGTCATGGCCAATCGTGAAAACGGAACGCATCTGCAATCGAGCCTCAAACAACGTCACATGAGCATGATCGCGCTGGGCGGCGTGATCGGTGCCGGTCTGTTCGTCGGCAGCGGCGTGGTCGTGCACGCGGCAGGCCCCGCAGCGGTGCTGTCGTTTCTGATTACCGGCGCGCTGGTGGTGCTGGTCATGCGCATGCTCGGCGAAATGGCGTGCGCCATGCCTGCCGTGGGATCGTTCTACGAATATGCGCGGCTGGCGTGGAACGACAAGCCGGTCGGCGGCGAACTGGCCGGTTTCCTGACGGGTTGGATGTATTGGTACTTCTGGGTGATCGTGGTCGCCGTCGAGGCCGTGGCCGGTGCGAACCTGATCCAGTTCTGGTTGCCGGACATTCCGGCGTGGGCCATCAGTCTCGTGCTGCTCGTGGTGCTCACGCTGACGAATCTGGTGTCGGTCGCGTCATACGGCGAATTCGAATTCTGGTTCGCGTCGATCAAGGTCGCGGCGATCGTGGTGTTTCTGTTCCTCGGTGGACTGTTCGTGTTCGGCATGTGGCCGGGCGCGGTCGCCAGCACCGGACATCTGCTCTCGCACGGCGGCTTCATGCCGAACGGCATCGGCCCGGTGATGTCCGGAGCGGTAGCGGCGACAGGGTTCTACTTCGGTGCGGAGATCGTGACGATTGCCGCTGCCGAAGCCGCCGAGCCGCAGCAGGCGGTGGCACGTGCCACGAACTCGGTCATCGGCCGGGTGCTGTTCTTCTACATCGGCTCGATTCTGCTGGTCGTGATGCTCGTGCCCTGGAATTCGGCCGGTATGGCAACGCCGTATGTGAGTGCGCTCGAAGCGATGCGCATTCCGGCAGCCGCGCACATCATGAACGCCGTGGTGCTGACGGCGGTACTCTCCGCACTGAACTCGGGGCTGTACGCCTCGTCGCGCATGCTCTTTGCACTGACGCGTCGTGGCGACGCACCGCGCTCGCTTGCGAAACTGAACTCGCGCGGCGTGCCGGTGCGGGCGATTCTCGTCGGCACACTGTTCGGTTACGTGGCTGTGGTGATGTCGTATGTCTCGCCGGATACCGTGTTCGCGTTCCTCGTGAACTCTTACGGCACCGTGGCGATCTTCGTGTACGTGCTGATCGCGTTCTCGCAGTTGAAGCTGCGCAAGCGACTCGAGCGCGAAGCACCGGGCCGGCTCAAGATTCGTATGTGGGGATTTCCGTACCTCACGTGGGTGGCGATTCTCGGGATGTTGTCCATCGTCGGTGCGATGGCCTTCATTCCCGATCAACGCACCCCGCTGGCGCTGGGTGTCGTGAGTCTGACGGTGCTGCTGGTCGCGTTCACCGTGCGCTCGATCTGGCGCAAGCTGCGCTCGTCGGATCCGGAGTTCGACTCGCCAGTCTAGGCGGGAAAGCCGGAATTCGATGCGCAAGAGAGGCGACATGTGGGTACTGGCGCCCTCTCTTGCGCATCGCGTTATGGTGGAGCGCGACTCACTCGGACCGACGTGTGGCATCAGGCGGGGCGGCCCTCGATCGCTCGAGTCTTCTCTCGCCTAACAAACTTCTTATGTTCGACAAAAGTTGCGAGTGTATTTCCTCGGCCCGTGACAGTTGCCTCGCCCACGCAGCCTCAAAATCAGACCGGCTGATGTGTTCGACAAGCGCGGGGAGCGGCACGGGTTCATCGCCCGCTCCGGTTGTTGCTGGCACGTGCAAACGGCGCACACCCCTTAACTCGGCTTCCCCCGCGTACGCGCACAGTGCCATTTGCTGGCTAGCGACGGCTCTGCTAGTTCGACCGTCTTTCCAAAGCGCGAGCGCATCTCTGGCGAGCACGCTTGCCGCAAGCTTAGCTGCGTCTGCACCTTCGGCTGCGTTGCGTTTAGCGGAATAGAATTTCGCAAGCCTCAATAAGGCAGCCCCACAGTGCATATGATCCCCGACAAGAAAATACGCCTGCGCGCTATTGACGAGCATACGACGGATTGGAAATTCCTCGGTGTCCCCGTGCGTGCAGACACGGTCCGTAAGCGTCATCAGGGTAAATGCCAGTGCTTCCAGAACCGCCTTCACCTCGCTGAATTCTGCAATCGGTCTGCGATCAATGTATCGGTCGATCAGGTCGGACCAGACATGACATGTCTCGGTATCGGGTGTCTGCTCGTCAAAGTGCGCAAGCTTTGCGGAAAATATCTCCAGTAGCCAGTGACATCCATCCTCCTGATACATCAGCAGCCCCCGTACCTCATGGGTCGTCAATGCACCCTCGCCGGTTCCTAGCGAGGTACGTCCGAGAGGGATATGCAACCCGATATCCGGGACGGGAAGGACGATCTGCCCCCGAGGACCCACGTACGCGCGGTCGATCATCTTCGCTCTAACCTCTGCGGACAACGCGCCAAGCAGCGCTGCGCAATCCTGATCGACGAGATGAAGCTGGTTGGATTTGGCGAGAAACTCGCGGCCCCGACCGAACGAACCCACGTGGCAGCGCGCTGCGGCACGCAGGATCTCCTCCTTTTTTTCTTCGGACAGCCCGCGAAGCACAGGACCCAACAGTTCCGTGGAATCGAAGTTCCGCATGAAGTCGTCGATCACCTGCTCCGAGGGACAGTTGCCATCGTTGAACTGACGAGTGAAATCTTTCAGTTGAGCGATGGCGCTATCGCGATGACTTTGGGGCGGCGCGCCCGATACCGTGAGGATCTGGCCAATGATTTCAGAGATATTTGGCATACAGGATTACATCGGTTAAATACGAGATTTACGTTCGGCCCACAACGTTTCAAATTCGGATTGAGAGATATTTGTGCCGAGCGTGAGAGACGGCGAAGATCCTTCCTCCTCGGGAGGTACGGTGGCGCTCGCCTCACCTGCGGCGGCCGCTAACGCCCTTTCGGTCACATAGGCCGTGTATGCCAATTGTCGGCACTCGTCTGCATCCACATATCGCCCGACGTTCCAGAGGCCGAGCGCAGCACCGGCAAGAACATTTGCCGCAATCTTGTTCGCCCATGCCGCGTTGCGAAAATCGCTTCTTCGTTGGTGAAAATCGCCCATTTCGATCAAGCTTTCCGCACAGGATTTGGGATCGTCGGCATGAAAATACGCTATCGCACTATTGGTGAGCATGCGTGGTATTGGAAATTCGTGATGGAGCCCGCGCGCCGATACACGACCCGCCAGTGCTCTCAGTACAAATGCCAACACGCCCAACATCGTCCGATCATTGCTGAACTGATCGATCGGCTTGCCGTCGACGCATCGCTCAATCAAGTCGTTCCAGACATGGCATGCCTCGTTGTCCGGGTAGGCTGCATCGACACGCCCGAGCCCGGCGGAGAACTTCTCCAGCAGCGATTCCGACCGTCCTTCCTGATACATCAGCAGTTGCCTCACTTCGTACATCGTCAATGCGCCCTCTCCGGTACCTAACAAGGTACGTCCGAGGGGAATGCGCAATCCGATGCCCGGGAACTTGAGGACGATCTGCCCGCAATCGCCGAGACTTGCGAGAGTGATCATCGTCTCTTTGATCCGCGCGGGAAGCGCACCGATCAGGTCTGCAGAATCCTGGTCAACTTGGAGGAGCAGCCCACGGCGCTCAAGAAAATCGCGGCCCGCGCCGAACGTCGCCACGTGACTTCGCACCGCGCGACACAAGATCGCTTTCTTGTCCTGGTTGGCCAGCCAGTCAAGCGCCATATCGCCCGGTCCCATATGTGCAAAGCGACTCATGACCGCGTCGATTGCCGCGTCCGTGGGCGGGTCTGCGTCGACGAACAGATCGGTGATGCGCGTCAACTGATCGATTCGGCTTTCGCTGAGCCTATGGTTCGGATAGTTCGGGACCCGAAAGTTTGGCGGCGGGGCGGAATAGATTTCTGGCATGAACGTCGTCTCGCAGAGGCTTGGAGCCACCAGTCTGCGCCGGGGCTTGAGACGTTCTCTTTCAGTTTTCGCCGCGCTCGCGATCAGCGAATTCCCATCATCGGCGCGGCGAAGCCTTCATGAAGGCAAGTGAGATCTTGAACGCTGGTCTACGGGGTATCGCTATGGATTCCCGCAGCATTTACCGGTTCGTCCGGGGCTGCGTGCGCCTGCGCGACGGTCGAGCCGGAAGTGCCGCTGCTCACCGCCGCATTCGCGCGATGAGCCGCCGCCTTTTCATAAGCGTCATGCGCTTGCACCAGGCATTCGTTCCCTTCGGCCGACTTCCCCTGCGCCATCAATCGTTCAGCTATCTGATGGAACCTTCCCCCGGCACGCATGTACGCGCTGCTCGCGCGTTGTTCATCTCCGGCTTGCAAGTGGTAGCCCGCGATATCGATCCATCCTAATGCGACGTTCTTCCCATCCTGTGCGTGGTCGAATGCCTCCAGGCTGTCGCCAAGAATCCGAAAAAGCGGAAGATCGCTGGCGTACGAACATCCGGATACCCGGCTTCCCAACGCTCGCAAGGCCAATCCGAGTGTTCTCAATTCGGCGGGATCTGCGCTGAATTCTCTGATCGGTTTTCCACCAATGCAGCGCCCGATACAGGCATACCATGCCGCCCAGACGTCAATATCGGAATACGGCGTACGGGTATGGTCCATCTCATTGGAAAATTGCTCCAGAAGCGATGGTGTGTCCCCGTCGCGACCAAGGAGCAGTGCCCTGGCCTCGTCGTACGACAGCGCCCCCGGCTCGGCCCCGAAACACGAACGCCCCAGCGGAAGGTTCAGCGCAAGTTCGGGAAATGACAGGACGATCTGGAAACGCGGGCCAATCCACGCGCGCCGCAGCATGTGGTCCCGGGCATCGGAATGCAGTGCGCCCAGCAACTTTTGGGAGGCATCGATGGCATGACCCAGCATTTGATCTCGCACCAGAAAATCCCGTCCAGCGCCATACGACGACACGTGACATTGCCCGGCCCAGATCAGAATGTCCTGCTTGTGCCCGCAGGTAAAGCAATTACGTAGCGTGTCGATAGGCCCAAGATTCGCGAACCGCGCCAGGAAGCCCCGAAACTCGGCGTCGTCGGGCCACCCCGCTTCTTCCAGACGGCGGTTGAAGTCGTCGAGCAACGCCATCCGTCGCTCGCTAAGATTGGAATCCGGGTAGCGCTGTACAGGAAAGTTGGCGCCAGTGAGGGATGAGGTCGAAATCATGACTGTCGGGCAGACGGAGTGGGAGAACAATTAGTCTGAGTCCGAATGCACGATGCCACCTTTCATTTTTCGCCGTAGGGGTATCATCTGTCTTTCGCCACGGATCCGGTAAGCGCAGGTCCGCAGCAGGTGCTTGGACGAGCCCTGCTAGGCAAGACAGGGCGATGATTCGAGACGAGTCGCCTCCAACGCACTTTCGAATTTCGAGATTTCCTCATCCGACAGCACGCCGATGAAGACCATCGACGACGGCTGCACAGGCAGTTCCGGGCGCGCTCTGAATGTCACGCGTGCCCCCACGACATGCATCTCGCTGATGCCACCGGTCGGCGACACGACGAATCCTTTCGCTCGCAACAACTTACCCCGGAACATCAACATTGCCGCCCGCAGGCGATTGCGGTCCAACGCGCCGTCCATTTTCCAGACGAAGCTTCGCAGACCACTCGGCAACGCGTGCCCCGATGCGCGCAGCGGCCTCGGGCTTAGCAAACCGGGCAAATTCAGCGCTTCGTCGGGGAACAGAATCGCCGGTGGCACCACGCCGTTATCTGCCGTCACGACGATCTGCGTCGCACCGAGTCCGGCCAGCCGTTGGCGCGCCGCCTGCAACGCGTCGGGCGTCACGAGATCCGTCTTCGTCATGACGAGCGTGCTCGCCGCCATGATCTGCTTATGGGCGATGTCGCCGACATAGCGGTCGGCGAGTGTCTCCTCGACGCCGCACGCGTCAACCGCGACCAAAATGCCGTGCAATCGAAACGCTTTGTCCAGCAGCCCCACCTGGGCGATGCGCATGGGATCGGACACCCCGCTCGCTTCGATCACAAGCAGGTCGGGGCGCTGTGCGCGCTCACCGATGGCGATGAGCGTCTCCACAAGGCGCCCGCCGATGGTGCAGCACACGCAACCGTTTTCCAATCCGATCACGTCGTCGCTACGCTCCCGGATGAGCGATGCATCGACGTTGACCGAGCCGAAGTCGTTCACGAGCACCGTTACGCGTAAGCCATCCGCGTTGCGCAGCAGCGCGTTGACGAGGGTCGTTTTTCCAGCACCGAGATAGCCACCAAGGACGATCATCGGCACCGGTTCCCGTGCGACTTCGGCGTGGACTCGCGCGTCGGGCGTCTGGACGGTCATCATGTCGGCGCGCGGAAAATTTCGCCACCGAGGACAGTGCCCCACACAGGCATCTGACGCAAATCGTCGGTGGGCACCTCGTAAGGATCGGCTTCCAGCACCGCAAAGTCCGCGTACTTGCCGACTTCGACGCTGCCGATCAGATGATCCATCCCCAGCGAGAATGCTGCCCCCAGCGTAACGGCACGCAAGGCGTCGTCGACCGGCAAGCGCAACGACTCACCAAGCACCCGGCCGGACGACGTCTCGCGTTTGATGGCGCACCACGCGGTGAACAGCGGATTGAGTTGCGTGATTGGCGCGTCGGAGTGCAGTGCAAACGGCAAGCCCATCCGACGTGCGATCTCGGCCGCATCCATGCGATTCGCGCGATCCGGCCCCATCGTCTGCGTGTAATGCGCGTCGCCCCAGTAGTAGACGTGATTCGCGAAGAAATTCACGCACATGCCGAGGCGCTGCGCGCGCGTGAGTTGTGCGACGTCGGCCATCTGGCAGTGCTGCAACGTGTGACGATGGTCGGCGCGCGGATGCACTTCGAGCAGTTTCTCAATGGCGTCGAGCACCACTTCCGTGGCTTCGTCGCCATTCGTATGAATGTGCATTTGCAGCCCGGCCGTGTGGAACGGCAGGAATGTTTCGACCAGTTGCGACGGCGCGATCAGCCACAATCCGTTGGGCTTGCCGTTGTGATAGCCCGGCCAGCGAAGACGCGCCGTGAACCCTTGAATCGAGCCGTCAACGATGAACTTCACCGGTCCGTAATGCAACTTGTCCGTGTTGCGTTCGCGCGCATCGAGCACGCGTTGCGGCCCACCCTCTGGGCAACGCTGCGGGGCGAAGGCGGGCACGATGCGAATCGGATACTTCGCATCGGCCGTCGCCTCATGGAGATTTGTGTTGCCGGTCGGCGTCAGGTCGTTGACGAGATCGGTCGCCGTGGTCACACCGGCGAGTTGCGCGACACGGCCGAAATTCCAAATCGCGCGCGGACTCTCGCTCGCTGCAATCGACAGCCCCTCGCCGATGACGCGATACACCGGAAACATCGCCGCGAACTCCTGCAACTCTCCGGTCGGTTCGCCATCGTCACCGAGGACGATGCCCTCGACGTCCGCGTCGCCATCGATACCTGCGAGTTCTAGCATCGGCGTGTTCACGTTCATCAAATGGACGCTGGCATGCAGGATCGCGATGGGACGCGTCGCCGACACCGCATCGATATCGCGCGCGACCAGCGGCGCGTCGTCGAAGAAGATCGGATCGTAACCCCACGCGAGCAGCGGTTTGTGGTCGTCCGTCATGCGTTGCTCGGCGTCGCGCAGGCGGGCCAATACGTCGGACGGCGTCTTCAACCCTTCCCACAGATGACCGTCCGGGCCGCGCCGGTCGTAGTAACCGACATACACGGCGTCCCACATCGCGCCTTCCATCAGGTGGCAATGCCCCTCGACCAGACCGGGCATCAGCACTTTGTCGCGCAGCGTGTCGATGGGCGCAGCAGCCGTCCAGCGGCGCATGTCGTCGGCACCGCCCACGGCGAGAATCCGGCCATCGCACACCGCAACGTGGGTGGCCACAGGCTGCGCCGGATTCATCGTCACGATCTTGCGGGCGACGTACACGCGAATGTCGTCGCGGCTGGCGGTGTTGCTGTCCTGGTTGCTGTCTCCGCTGCTGTCTCTGCTGCTGTCTCTATCTGTCATCTTCACTTCTTGTAGGGGGAAAGCGTGCCCACCCCGGCGTCCATCGAACGGGCGGCGCGATGGCCGCCGAGGAGCAGGTTGAGCACCGACGTCACCACGACGTTGACGATCAGGCAAATCAGCCCGAGGTTGACGCCGCCGAGGTCCGGATTCTTGTAGTAAAGCACGAGTGCGAGGCCCTGCCCTGCCAGCACACCGGCGGCGACGGCAGTAGCGCGCACGCGCATGCGGAACACCACCGCGATCACGCCCGGCAGGAACTGCGTCACGCCGTAATACGCCATGTTGATGAGCGTGAGCATGAGGTTCGGCGTGAACAGCGTCAGCACGATGGAACCCAGCAGGTACAGCACGATCACCCCCTTCGAGCTGGCCTTCTGACGATGCTCAGGCATACCCGACAGAATGTTGCGCGTAACGATGGGGCCGAGCGCAAGGCAGATGCCTGCGAGCACGAGCAATCCCGAGAGCGCCGCCCCTGCGGCCACGAGGCCGACGAGCCACGACGGCAGCAACTGTGTCACGGCGGCGAAGAACGCTTCGTTGGGCGAGGCGAGCTGGATGTTCTGGCTGATCGCGTAGTACGACGCCAGCACCAGGAACGGATACATCAGCATATACAGCGGCATGGCGACCTGCGTGCGCCGGATCGTGGACGCACTCTTCGCGGTGAAGAAGTTCTGCACGCCAAACGGCATCACGTACATGCCGAGCGACTGGAACACGATGGTCGTCATCGCGAACGTGAGTTGTTGCGTGCTCATCGCGTTGCTCACGTGCTGGCTCGCGGCCTGAAAGACGGGCGTCACGCCGGACTCCCACGCCACCGCGACACCGGTGATCACGATGGCGGCGACCATCAGCACGTCTTTGAGCACCGCGATGTAGGCAGACGCCCGTACCCCGGCAATCGCGATGTAGACGAACGCCAGCAACGCGGAGAAGCTGATGAGCCACAGCGGCTGAAAATTCCACCCGAGTCCCTTGAGCGCCGCCACCAGCCCGGTGAACTGCAACTGCCCCCAAGGCAACAGGAAGACGATAGCCGTGATCGCGACCACCAGTTCGAGAAAGCGATTCTGGAAGTGCCCCTTGAACAAGTCAGGCAGCGTGATCGCGTTATAGCGCTTACCGGCGTCCCAGATTTTCGGGCCGAGAAAGTAGCCGACGGGATAGGCCAGCAGAATGTAGCCAAGGAACCACACGCCGTAGGTCGGCCCTTTGGCATAGATGCCGCCCGGAAAACCGACCATCGTGCCGATGCTGTAGATCTCACCGGCAGCGAGGAAGAATACGAGCCACGCGCCGAACTGGCGCGATGCGACAAAGAAGTCGTGCACGCTCTGCGGGCCGCGTCCGCCGCGCGCTCGCAATGCGAGGTAGACCGACAACAGAATGAAGCCGGCAAAGATGAGGGTTGCCATCGACGCAATCTCCGGAATTCGGAAAGTAATTCGGCACGTACGCGGGATCGGGGTGCCGTGGGTGCTGGCTCGGGTGAGCGCAGCACCGATTCAATGCGCGCTAAACGCGCCTGAGGCGAAGTCGCTAAGGAAGGACGCAGGACGTGCGCGTGGCGCATCGCATCACGCGGGGTCCTCGACGATATGCCGGTCGAAGAGCGTCCAGCACAGCCACAGGCAGACGGACGTGAGTACGAACCACAGGAAGATCCAGCCGTAGATAAACGGCACGCCGAGCACGTAGCGCTCGACGGAAGCTGCCCAGGGCAGCAGACCTACAACCCCGAGATACGGCAACCCGAGGCCAATCAACAATCTGAGCATGTCCCTTCTCCGTTGCGATCGTTACGGCCGCGAAAGTTCACGCGCCTGAGGGCGGCGCGGACCAGCAGACCTGTTGTGAGATTCAGTATCCCCGGCCAAAAATCGCGCCGTTTAGAGCCACATGCCAGAAAAGTTTGGTGCCAGAGAGGCGTGATACGCGACGCGTCTCATGTATCCGCAGCTTGGTGCCGACTTACGGTCTATAGCACTAAGTGCTACAGTTTTCGGCCATAATGCACGCATGAAAGCCATATGCCTTTAGCAAGGAAGGGAGTCAGCGAAAGCTGTGAGGGGAGAGTGCGGGTCTTCAAAACCCGAAGGTTTGCAAATGATGCCCGGGCTGCCGAAATATCCAACGATGAGTTGTACCGTGTGGCGATGAGGTGGGCCAGCGAAGGGGTTTGCGGTAATGCGCTGGACGCTGGCGTCGTCAAGGCGCGACTACGTAATGGAGATTTCCGAGCGCTACTCGTCGAGAAGGAAGAGGTATGGATCATCTTCGCATATCTGTTTGATAAGCAAGATGAAAAGAACGTCGGACCGAAAGCGCTGAAGGGCTTCAAGAAGCTGGCCAAAGACCTCAAGGGATTGCCGAAAAAGGGCATTGGAGACCATATTGCAGGCAGGTGCCTTAGTGGAGATTTGCGGAAAATGACCAAACCAGTTGTGGTATCCAAAGCCGCGGCCAAGCCTGGCCGGAAGGCCGCCATCAAGACGACCGATGCCTCATCCCGAACACGCATTGCGAGAGTGCGAAATCGCTCCTGTGTCGATGAGTCCGAGGCGCTGACCGCTATTCACGAGATTGCGAAAGACATGCACGTCGCTGGCGGCATCAATAAGCGGACGATGCGCGAATATGACGAATTGTGCGTTCCCACCGTTCCCAAGTACACAAAGACCGCGATCATCAAAATTCGCAAGAGCGTTCATGTAAGTCAGGGTGTTCTCGCGGCATATCTCAACACCAGTGCGTCGACGGTTCAAAAATGGGAAGCGGGCACGAAGAGGCCGAGCGGTGCAGCGGCAAAACTGCTTCAAGTCATCGAAAAACATGGACTCGCGGTGCTGGCGTAATCAGTCCACTACGCTGGCGCCATGTTCACGAAAAATGTGGCGCCAGTCAGGGACTTCCCTGACGAAGTCCAGGCCGTAGCCATGCGGCGATGCACTGGCACCATCACAAGTCTTCGGTGGTACTAATCCCACGAAATTGTTCTTGGCAGTATTGGCTCATTCTTTTCAGGAGCCAAACGTGGGTACGATTGAATCCTTCGCGCTGGATCGTCGCTCCGCAGCGCCATACGATCCGCTTTACGATCCGTTAGTCTCGTCCACCCCCGGGCTGGGCATGGACTATGCGCCGACCTATTGGGTGGCCACCGCAGGCGAGCCGCCGGAAGACGACGGACCGCTCGCAGGCGATGCCGATGTCGACGTGGTCATCGTCGGCGCAGGCTTCACCGGCCTGTCCACGGCGCTGTTCCTCGCACGCGAACACGGCATCCGGGCCACCGTCCTCGAAGCGAACCAGACGTGTTGGGGGTGCACCAGCCGCAACGGCGGTCAGGGCCAGAACGCCAGCGGACGTCTCTATCGTTCGCAATGGATCGATCGCTGGGGCAAGGACACCGCACTGCGTCTGGACGCCGAAATCCGCGAAGGCTTCAACACATTCAAATCGCTCATCGCCGAAGTGCCCGAGTGCGACCCGCAGCCGGGCGGCCATCTCTACATCGCACACCGCGACCGCAAGATGGACTTCCTGCGCAACGAAGCGCGCGTCATGCGCGATGTCTTCGGCTACGACACCCGCATCCTCTCGCGCGACGAAGTCCGCGAACAATACGTCGACGATCAGGAAAACTGCGGCGCACTGCACGAGCCCGACGGTATCGGCGTACACCCGCTCAAACTCGCCTTCGGCTATCTGCGCATGGCGCGTGCGCTCGGCGCGCGCGTGCATCCGTCGACGCCGGTGCTGGGTGTGGAGACGGTCAACGGCGTGCATCACGTGCGCACGCCGCGCGGTGTCGTGCGCGCCAAGGCCGTCGCGTTCGCCACCGGCGGCTACACGCGTAACGACGTCACGAAAGCGCTGCGCTCGAAGATCATGCCGATCCTGTCGAACTCGCTCGTCACACGCGTACTGACGCCAGACGAGATCGCCGCAACGAACTTCCGCACGCACGAGGTCATCACCGACACGCGCACGCTGCGCTATTACTACCGTCTGCTGCCCGATAAGCGGTTGCAGATCGGCAGCCGCAGTTCGATCACCGGGGCCGATGCGCAAAATCCGAAACACATGGCCGTGCTGGTCGAAGGCCTGCATCGCAAATTCCCCGCGCTCAAGGGCATTCGGATCGACTATTCGTGGTGGGGCTGGGTAGACGTGAGTCACGACATGATGCCGCGCGTCACACAACCCGATCCGCGTCAGAACCTCTTCTATGCCGTGGGCTACGGCGGCAACGGCGTGTCGTTCTCCGCACACGCCGGACGCCGCCTCGCCCAACGCATTGCCGGGCAGCGCGACCCGTCGTGGGATCTGCCGATCTACGACTCCGCGCTGCAATACCCGAACGTGTTCGGCACGGTGCAATGGCAAGGCTTCGCGCCATTCCGCCGCATCGGCCAGCGCTTTCTCTATCAGCGATATCACGCGCAGGACGAAGCCCGCTGATCGCGCCCATCCCGCCTATCCCACCTATCTCGCCTCTCTCTCGAATTTGGAATCTGCAATGACGACTCAGAACGACACCGCCGCCATCCAGTTGCTCACCACGTTCAACGACGCCTGGAACCGCCACGACATCGATGCCCTCATGGCTTGTATGACCGACACATGCGTGTTCCATGCCGTCGCGGGCCCCGACATGCTCGGGCGCACCTTCGAAGGCCGTGAGGCCGTGCGCGCGGCGTTCCAGTCCGCGTCGGAGAACTTCCCCGATGCGTCGTGGACCGAGGGCGTGCATTTCGTGGACGGCGATCGCGCCGTATCGGAATCGACGTTCCGCGGCACGAAGGCGGATGGCTCGCGTGTGGAAGCGCGCATGGTCGACGTGTTCACCCTGCGCGACGGCAAGATCGAAGTGAAGAATGCGTTCCGCAAGGACCGCCCGGCGTTCTGATCACGCCCTGAAGAATGCCCAGCTTGCCCGCCCCGCCCGACGGGGCGTTTTTTCTGAACGACGGCGACAGGCCTTCCTCGTCATCCAACAAACGTTTATTTATTTTTTTCAATACAAAACGTACCAAATAATAAAAATACCAATTGACGACGACGGCTTGATCCCCTAGATTTCAAATCAATCAACGAAATCGGAATTATTTGTTCCGTTTATTTTTCACTGGAGACACCCCATGAACGCCAAAGATCCGGCTACGGCCACCCAGCAACTGACGGCTTCCGATGCCGGTCCGCAAACGATGACGCCCTCGGAAGCGTTCGTCGAAACGATGGTCGCCAATGGCGTGAGCGAGATGTTCGGCATCATGGGTTCGGCCTTCATGGACGCGATGGACATCTTCGCGCCGGCCGGCATCCGTCTGATTCCGGTGGTGCACGAGCAGGGCGCTGGCCACATGGCCGACGGTTACGCTCGCGTGTCGGGCCGTCATGGTGTCGTGATCGGCCAGAACGGCCCCGGCATCAGCAACTGCGTGACGGCCATCGCCGCCGCGTACTGGGCGCATAGCCCGGTCGTGATCGTCACGCCCGAAGCGGGCACGATGGGTATCGGCCTCGGCGGTTTCCAGGAAGCGAAGCAACTGCCGATGTTCCAGGAATTCACGAAGTACCAGGGTCATGTGACGCACCCGGCACGTATGGCCGAGTTCACCGGCCGCTGCTTCGACCGCGCCATGGCCGAAATGGGCCCGACGCAACTCAACATCCCGCGCGACTACTTCTACGGCCAGATCAAGGCCGAGATTCCGCGTCCGCAACGTCTCGATCGCGGCGCTGGCGGCGACGAGCGTCTGAACGAAGCCGCCGAGCTGCTCGCGCAAGCCAAGTTCCCGGTCATCATCTCGGGCGGTGGTGTGGTCATGGCCGACGCCGTCGAAGAGTGCAAGGCACTGGCTGAGCGCCTCGGCGCACCGGTCGTGAACAGCTACCTGCACAACGACTCGTTCCCGGCCAACCATCCGCTGTGGTGCGGCCCGCTCGGCTATCAAGGCTCGAAGGCAGCCATGAAGCTGCTCGCACAAGCCGACGTCGTCGTCGCGCTCGGCTCGCGCCTCGGACCGTTCGGCACGCTGCCGCAGCACGGTCTGGACTACTGGCCGAAGAACGCCAAGATCATCCAGATCGATGCCGACCACAAGATGCTCGGCCTCGTGAAGAAGATCTCCGTGGGTATCTGCGGCGATGCGAAGGCTGCGGCCGTCGCCCTGTCGCAACGTCTGGCTGAGCGCACGCTCGCCTGCGACGCCACGCGTGCCGCCCGCGCCGACCAGATCGCCACGGAAAAGGCCGCCTGGGAGAAGGAACTCGACGACTGGACCCACGAGCGCGATCCGTACAGCCTTGACATGATCGAAGAGCAGAAGCACGAGAAGACGTTCAACGGCGGCGAGTATCTGCACCCGCGTCAGGTGCTGCGCGAACTCGAAAAGGCGATGCCGGAAGACGTCATGGTCTCGACCGACATCGGCAACATCAACTCGGTGGCCAACAGCTACCTGCGCTTTAACAAGCCGCGCAGCTTCTTCGCCGCCATGAGCTGGGGCAACTGCGGCTACGCGTTCCCGACGATCATCGGCGCGAAGGTGGCCGCACCGCACCGCCCGGCCGTGTCGTACGCGGGCGACGGCGCGTGGGGCATGAGCCTGATGGAAACGCTCACGTGCATGCGTCACAACATTCCGGTCACGGCCGTGGTCTTCCACAACCGTCAATGGGGTGCCGAGAAGAAGAACCAGGTCGACTTCTACAACCGTCGCTTCGTCGCCGGTGAACTGGACAGCCCGAGCTTCGCCAACATCGCCCGTGCGATGGGTGCGGAAGGCATCGTGGTCGATCGTCTCGAAGACGTCGGCCCGGCGCTCAAGAAGGCCATCGACATGCAGATGAACCACGGCAAGACGACCATCATCGAAATCATGTGCACGCGCGAACTGGGCGATCCGTTCCGTCGCGACGCGCTCTCGAAGCCGGTGCGCATGCTCGACAAGTACAAGGACTACGTCTGACGCGGTAGCGGTGCTTCGTGTGACAGCGCTCCCGGCTCTGTGGGTGCCGGGGGCGCATTTTTTATTTCTTCGACATCATGAAAGCCATCAACCGCATTATCGATACCGCGCGCCGTGCCCCGATGCGCATCGTGCTGTGCGAGTCGGACGACGCGCGCGTGCTCGCGGCCGCCGCGCGCGCCACGCGTGAGGGCATTGCGCGCATCGTGCTCGTCGGCGACATCGCCCGAACGCAGCGCGCCGCTGGGGACGCCCGCATCGATCTCGCCGGGATGGAGCTGATCGATCCGGCGACCTCGGACATGACCGAAGCCTTCTCGCATATCTGGTACGGCGTCCGCTCGAAGAAGGGCATGACGCGCGAGCAGGCGCTTGCGGAAATGCGCACGCCGCTA
Organism: Pandoraea oxalativorans; assembly: GCF_000972785.3. Classification (NCBI taxonomy): domain Bacteria; kingdom Pseudomonadati; phylum Pseudomonadota; class Betaproteobacteria; order Burkholderiales; family Burkholderiaceae; genus Pandoraea; species Pandoraea oxalativorans. Next base: position 839,204 of record NZ_CP011253.3, on the reverse strand, counting down.
GGCTTCGCCAACATGATGGTGCGCCTCGGTCACGCGGACGGCTCCGTCGCGGGCGCCGTCAACACCACGGCCGACGTGGTCCGTATGGCGATTCAGATCATCGGTGTGCAGCCGTCGTTCAAGCTCGTGTCGAGCTTCTTCCTGATGATGCTCTGCGAGCCGTTCCACACGATGAAGGGCGGGCTGATCTTCTCGGACTGCGCGCTCGTCGTCGATCCCGATGCAGAACAACTCGCGCAGATTGCGCTTGCCGCGGCCGATAGCGCCGCTGCGTTGCTCATGGAGCCACCGCGTGTCGCCATGCTGTCGTTCTCGACCAGCGGCAGCGCCAAGCATGCGGCTGTCGACAAGGTCGTGGAAGCGACGCGTCTCGTCAAAGAAGCACGGCCGCAACTGGCCATCGACGGCGACGTTCAGCTCGACGCCGCCATCGTCTCCGAAATCGCCCAGCGCAAAGTCGTGCACTCGCAGATCGAAGGGCACGCCAATACGCTGATCTTCCCGAGTCTGGACGCAGGCAACATCGGCTACAAGCTGGCGGAACGCATCGGCGGTGCGAAGGCCATCGGCCCGCTGCTTCAGGGGCTTAACCGCCCGGCGAACGACCTGTCGCGCGGGTGCAGCGCCGACGACATCTACTACGTGATCGGCGTGACCTGCGTGCAGGCGCAAGCCGCTCGGGCCAAGCTGACCGGCGTGTCGCCGCTCGCCATTCGTGCATGAGTGCGTATGAGCGGACATGAACGAGCATGACCTGGCACGCCGTGCTGACCGGGCTGCTGGCCCATCTGCCGTTGATGTTGTTGTTGGGCTTCGCCACGTACTTCCAGACGGTGACGGGGTTCGGCCTTGGGATGATCGTGCTGGGCGGGGCCAGTGGCTTCGGACTGGCGCCCGTGGCCGACGTCGCCATCCTCGTGAGTCTGGTAACGCTTGTGAACAGCGCGCTGGCGTTGCCCGGCACGTTGCATCTCATCGACTGGCGGGCGGTGCGGGCGGCAACGCTCGGCATCGTCCCGTCGGTCGTGGTCGGTGTGCTGCTGTTCGATTATCTGAATGGCACGGCCTCCAACGTGCTGCATCTGCTGCTGGGCGCAGTGGTGCTGTATGGCGGCATCGGCTCCGCCCTGCGTCCCGCGCCGAAGACTGAGCGCTCCGCCGATACGGGCTTCTTTCTGAGCGGCATCTTCGGCGGTTTGCTGAGCGGGATGTTCGGTATTTCCGGGCCACCGCTGATTTTCTACTTTTATCGTCAGCCGCTCACACTGGTCCAGATTCGCTGCGCGTTGATTCTGCTGTTCGCCGTCACCGCGACGATCCGCACCACCTATAGCGCCTTTGCAGGGCAGTTACCGGCGTCGATGTGGTGGCAAGCGGCGTTCGCGTTTCCCGTCGTCACATTCGCCACGCTATTCGCACGACGTCATCCCCCACCGCTTTCAGGCGTCACCACGCGCCGTCTCGCGTTCATGACGCTGATCTTGCTTGGCGTGCATCTGATGGTGAGCGCAGTGCTGGAGATAGTCTGACGCCGGGGGGTGCCGCGTCAGTCGCCTGACCGACGCCCGCCGCTGCCGATCCAGTCGACCAGCTTCACCAGCATCGTCATGTCAGGCGACGACGTGAGATCGAGCGCAAGCGAATTCCGGTAATACGGGCTGAGATCGAGGCCGACGCCAAGGCCCAACACATCCACATCGCCACGCGCCTGCTGCTGAGCCACGACTTCCCGAAGGTGATGGTCGAGGTAGTGCGCGTCGTTGACCTGATTGGTGGCGGCGTCCATCGGGCTACCATCGGAAATCACGATCAGCAGGCGTCGGTTGACGCTACGCGAACGCAGACGACCGCACGCCCATTCGACCGCTTCGCCGTCCACGCCTTCGCGGAACAGGTCCGCCTTGTACAGCGATGCGATGTCGGTCCGCGCACGCCGCCAAGGGGTGACGGCATCCTTGAAGACGAGATGCGAGACCTCGTTGAGACGGCCGGGAAAACGCGGTTTGCCACGCGCGAGCCAGTCGGTGCGGGCACGTCCGCCGTTCCACGCACCGGTGGTAAAACCCAGAATTTCGTTGGTGACGCCCGCCGCATCGAGCGCGCGGGAGAGAACGTCCACAATCATCGCGACGGCGTCGATCTGCGCCTTCATCGACCCGGAGCAATCGATGAGAAAACTCACCATCGATTCGGCAATGAGCGTGTGCTTCTCCAGCCGAAACAGACGCCGCTCGGCAGGCGAACTGACGAGTTGCGCGAGCCGTCGTCCGTCGATGCGGCCTTGCTCTTCGCCGAACGACCAGCCGTCGCGCTGCGGTACGGCGAGCGCCGCCTTGAGCGAGCGCGCCAGCCTCGGCACATTGATCGCCTGAGCGACGATGCGCTCGTCGAGCCGTTCGCGGAACTCGGTCAGCAACGCGCGGCGCACGAGCGTGCCCGCGTACAGTTCACGATCGTAGCGATTCGTGAACACGCGATAGCCTTGCTCGGACGCCGTCAGCACACGGCTGTCGCCCGAATGCGCGAGCGTGATGCCTTCGTCCTCCTGCTCGTCGAAATCGAGAAACAGTGAGAACGCGTTGCGAACGCCCTTCTCGTCTTCCTCGTCCTTCGCCTCGTCTTCCTCGTGCTCACCGCCTGCCGCACGGATCAGGCCCGCGATGTCGGCGGCCAGTTCCAGCGCGTAAGCCGCGAACGCCGCCTGATCGGTACGCGTTCGACGCATCCCCGCGAGCGCGCCGCCAATGCGCGGCGCGATGGCCATGCGCGTGGCTTCGATCAGCCCTTCCGTCTCTTCGATGACGGGGTAGCCAGTCAGTCGCGACCAGCTCATCTGCGCCACCGTGTACAGCAGCAACCCCACGTGACTGTCCGCAACGCCCGTGACGTGCATCGCGCGCGACCACGCTTCGAAGCGCTCGCGCAGATTGCTGGCGAGGCCGGGCATACCGGCAGGAATGAACGTCTCGCAGCGCAGTTGCTCCAGCAGTTCGAAGAGCAGTCGCTCCAACGGCGCATCCGGTTGCAGACGGCGATGCAATGCCGCGTCGCAGTGACGCAGCCGAAGCGCCGCGCCGTCCGCCGCACCGCGCAACGTGGTCAGTGGGTCGGCTGGCGGTGGCAGCGTTTGCAGATGAGGCGCATGCAACGGCAACGGTCGCATATTCCGGCACAGGCGCGCCCCGCTGTAATGCAGCGCGGGGTCGCCAGTCAGCGCGCGCACCGTGGCGGCGCACAACGCCTCGCCGCATGCGGCGCGTCGGGCCGCCTCGCGCTCCGAGAAGGTCCCACGCGTCATGAGGCATCGGCCAGCAGCGAGCGGCTGCCGTCGGTCGACGGCAATTCGCGGCCGAACGCGCGCTGGTAATACTCGGCCACCACGGCGCGCTCCGCTTCGTCGCACTTGTTCAGGAACGTGAGACGGAACGCGAGACCGGCGTCGTGGAAGATGCCCACGTTCTCCGCCCAGTTGATCACTGTACGCGGCGACATGAGCGTGGACAGATCGCCCGTGGCAAAGCCCTTGCGCGTGAGTTCCGCCACGCCGAGCATCGATTCGATCAGCGTGCGGCCAGCGTCGTTGTCCAGTTCCGGCACGCGCGCGAGTACGATGCCCGCTTCGTCTTCACGCGAGAGATAGTTGAGTGTCGCGACCACGTTCCAGCGATCGATCTGCGCGTGATTCAGCACCTGCGTGCCGTGGTAAAGACCGTTGAGATTGCCCAGACCCACCGTGTTGGTCGTCGCGAACATGCGAAAGCCGGGATGCGGATGGATCACGCGGTTCTGGTCGAGCAGCGTGAACTTGCCGTCGCGCTCCAGAATGCGCTGAATGACGAACATCACATCGGGACGTCCCGCGTCGTACTCGTCGAAGATCAGCGCGACGGGACGTTGCAGCGCCCACGGCACGATGCCTTCCTGAAACTCGGTGATCTGATGACCGTCTCGCACGACGATGGCGTCCTTGCCGACCAGATCGAGGCGGCTGATGTGGCCGTCGAGGTTCACGCGCACGCACGGCCAGTTCAGCCGCGCCGCCACCTGTTCGATGTGGGTGGACTTGCCTGTGCCGTGCATGCCCTGCACCATCACACGCCGGTTGTTTGTGAACCCGGCCAGGATCGCCAGCGTGACGTCCGGATTGAAGCGGTACGCCGTGTCGATCTCGGGCACGTGGTCGTCCCGCTCGCTGAACGCCGGTACCTGAAGATCGGTATCGATGCCGAATACGGTGCGGGCATCGACCATGCGATCCGGCTGTTGGGTTGCGATCTCCATCACGACGTCTCCAAAGGGCAAGCCATGCCCAGGCAATACCAGGCAATACGCCCCATCGAGATGCGGGGCAGTTTCAGCGCATCATAGCGTTAACCATTTTTAGATACAATTCGTTCCGATTAATTAAAACACTGATTGACGATGTGCCGTGGCGTCGACTAGATTCGAATGAACTGAACCCGAACCTAACCGAACCTTTTGTATCTGGACCCTGCCAATGCCGGTCGATAACCTGTTTGGGTACAATACCGCTGATCCATTTTCCGGAACGGCGCATATGAACGATGTAGCGATTGCCCACGACTCCCCGTCGGACAACAAGGCGGACACCCCGACCCTGCGGGCGTTCGCACTGCTGGAATACCTCGTGGCGGCCGACGCGCCCGTCTCGCTCGCCGACATGGCGCACGATATCCAGATGCCCAAGGCGTCGTTGCATCGCATGCTCGGCTCGCTTGAAGCGGGCGGTCTCGTGATCCGCGAACCGGGTCAGAAGAACGCTTATGTGATCGGCCCGCGCTTGGCGCAGTTGAGCCTGGGCGTCATGATGCAGGCGGGCGCGCGCCGGATGCGTCACGCGATTCTCGGCCGTCTCGTGGCCGATCTCGGCGAGACGTGCAATCTCACGATGCTGCATGAGACCGAGGTGCTGTACCTCGACCGCATGGAAGCGCCGTGGCCGTTGCGTCTCGATCTTAAGCCCGGCTCGCACGTGCCTGCGCACAGCAGCGCGAGCGGCAAGCTGCTGCTGGCGATGATGCCCCGAGAGCAACGCGCGGCGTTGCTGCGCGCCATGAAGCTGCAACGCTTCACGCCCAACACCCTCACCGATCCCGAACTGCTGGAAAGCGAACTCGATCGCATCGCGCACAAGGGTATTGCCGTCGATAACGAGGAATTCGTACTGGGGATTGCCTGCGTGGCCGCGCCTGTCCTCAAGGAAGACGGCGGATGTATCGCCGCAGTGGCGGTGCACGCGCCGGTGTCGCGCACGTCGCTCTCCAAGGCGATGGAATTCGTGCCGCGCCTGCAAGAAGCGGCCCGGGAACTGGCGAAGACGTTCTGACGCGTCAGCTTGCGGACTTTTCCGTCGTTGGGACGGCCTTCGCGTCCTGCGCGTCCGCCCGCTTCGCCAATGCCTCCAGCTTGCTTGCCCGCTGCCAGTCGAGCAGCGGCGCGAGCGCCGTCGCCGTCTCGCGCAGCGTCGGCACCCATCCCATCAGTTGTTCCAGCGTGACACGCGCCGTCGGTCCATGTACGGCGAGGACCGCACGCACGTGTCCGTCCCCCGGCGCACATACGGGCACGCCTACGGCGACCATGCCGCGCACGAACTCTTCGTTGTCGATGCCGACGCCGCGCGCCGCCAGCCGGTCGAGTTCCGCTTCCAGCAGGCTCGCGTCGGTCATCGTGCGCGGCGTCATGCGTTTGAGCGACAGCCGCGAAATCACCGCGCGACGCTGCGCCACCGGCATTTGCGACAGGAACAGTTTGCCGCTCGCCGTGCAGTGCAGCGGCACGCGCATGCCGGGATGCATCTGCATGCGCAACGGCTCGTTCGTTTCCACGCGTTCGATGTAGAGCACCTCGTCGCCATCGAGTGCCGTGAGGTTGACGGTCTCGCCGACGCGGTCGACGAGCGCACGCAGTAGCGAGCGTGCCGCGCGCGTGAAATTGTTGTTCGCCAGCGTGACCAGGGCGAGCCGCGCCGCACGCGGGCCTAGCGACAGCCCGCGCTCCGAGCCTCGCGAATCCGGCACATGCGAGACGTAGCCACACACTTCCAGCGCCTCGATCAGGCGCATCAGCGTGGCCTTCGGAATCGACAGGCGCGTGGCGAGCTGCGACAACGTGTAGGGCTGGCCTGCCATGGCGAGCCGCTCAATGACGGCCAGCGCGCGCAGATTTCTCGCTTCGTCGCTCGCACGCAACTCGGCATCGTCGAGCGTACCCGCTTCCCGGGCCCCCTCACGTACGCCCTCGCGCGTCCCCTGCGTCCCACGCGTTTCGTGCATTCCGCCTCCTGCTGTCATCGCTTCGAATCGTCTTCCGGCGTCTGACGATTCACGCCGCTCGAAACTCGCCGCGAAATAAAAGAAACAAAATATACCAATTAATTGACATCCATCAGCCTCGGGAATACCCGTGAGGGTCGTGCGATGTCGCGGCAATGGCGTTCGTCCCATCCTCTGCATCGCCGCCGCATCGACTCAGTGAAACCCCGCAGATGCGCTGCAGCAATTGCCTCGTTCTGAGACGCCAAGCGCGAATTCCGTTTCAGTTTCCGTCTCCCGACATTTTTTCGCTTGGCATTTGCCGATCGCTCGCCGACATTGAATCGAAACAAACCGAAACGGATCGTTTCATCCTGCGGGAGAGACGTCGTGAATTGTTCAGCAGGAGACAGGCAGTATGGAATACGAAGTGGACTATCTGATCGTCGGTGCGGGCTCTGCCGGATGCGTGCTCGCCAATCGTCTGAGCGCAGATCCCGCGAACCGGGTGCTGCTGCTCGAAGCCGGCGGCCCCGATAACAATCCCTGGATTCACGTGCCGGTCGGCTACTTCAAGACCATGCACAACCCGGCGCTGGACTGGTGCTATCGCACCGAAGCCGACGCCAACGTGGCGGACCGTCAGATCGACTGGCCGCGCGGCAAGGTACTCGGCGGCTCCAGTTCGCTCAACGGCCTGTTGTACGTGCGCGGCCAGCGCGAGGACTACGATCATTGGGCGGCGCTTGGCAATCGCGGCTGGGGTTACGCCGACGTGCTGCCCTACTTCCGCAAGTCGGAAGATCAGGAACACGGCGCAAGCGAGTATCACGGCGTGGGCGGCCCGCTCAAGGTCTCGGACTTGCGACTGCGCCGCCCCATTGCAGAGCACTTCATCGCCGCCGCGAAGGACACCGGCATCCCCTTCAACGAGGACTACAACGGCGCGACGCAGGAAGGCGTCGGCTATTTTCAGCAAACGGCCTTCAAGGGCTTTCGCTGGAGCACCGCAAAGGGATTTCTCAAGCCGGTACGCGAGCGCCGCAATCTGATCGTGCAGACGCGCGCGCAAACCTGCCGCGTGCTGTTCGAAGGCAAACGCGCGGTGGGCGTCGAGTACTTGCAGGACGGTCAGCGCAAGAAAGCGCGAGCCAGAGTGGAAGTGATTCTCGCCGCAGGGGCCATCGGTTCGCCGCAGTTGTTGCAGAACTCCGGCGTCGGGCCGACGACGGTCCTCGCGAAGGCCGGTGTCGCGCTGCGACATGTGTTGCCGGGCGTCGGTCGGAATCTTCAGGACCATCTGCAAGTGCGGCTCGTCTTCAAGACCCGTGAGCGCACGCTTAACGACGAAGTGAACAACCCGCTGCGAAAGGCGCTTATCGGCCTGCAATACGCGCTGTTTCGCACCGGCCCGCTCACGCTGGCTGCCAGTCAGGTGACGATCTTCACGCGCTCGCGCCCCGACGTCACGCGCCCCGACATCCAGTTCCACATGCAACCGTTGTCGGCCGACAAGCCGGGTCAGGGCGCGCATCGCTTTTCCGCCTTCACGTCGTCCGTCTGCCAGTTGCGGCCGTTCAGCCGGGGCAGCGTCGACATCCGCTCCAACGATCCGCTGCAATACCCGGCGATTCACGCGAACTATCTGTCCGACGAGCGCGACCATCGGGTGGTGATCGACGGCATCAAAGTGGCGCGTCGCATCGCGGCCGCCTCCTCGCTCGCGCCGCACATCATCAGCGAGTTCATCCCCGGCGCGCATTACCGGAGTGACGACGAATTGCTTCAGGCCGCGCGCCAGTTCAGCCAGTCGATCTATCACCCGGCAGGCACTTGCAAGATGGGCGACGACAACATGGCCGTCGTCGACGATCGTCTGCGTGTGCATGGACTTGCGGGGTTGCGCGTCGTGGACGCGTCGATCATGCCCGAGCTGGTGTCGGGCAACACGAATGCACCGACCATCATGATTGCCGAGAAGGCGGCCGACATGATTCTCGAAGACCGCAAGCGCGCGTCGGGCATGCAGGAAGACATCCACGGTCGCGAGGAGGCGCCCGCAGAAGTCGCCCTGACGGTTGAGTCAGTCGCGTAAGGCGCAACAGTCACGTTAGCCCCCAACCAATACAAGATTCGGAGACAACCATGAATGCATCGACCAGGACCGACCCGCGGCAGATGCGCCGTGTCGTCGTCGCCAGCCTCATCGGCGCCACCATCGAGTGGTACGACTTCTTTCTTTACGGTGTCGTCGCCGGCATCGTGTTCAACAAGCTGTACTTCCCCGGCAGCGACCCGCTCATCTCGACGATGCTCGCCTACGGCACGTTCGCGGTGGGCTTCCTGAGCCGTCCGCTCGGGGGCGTGATCTTCGGTCACTTCGGCGACAAGCTCGGACGCAAGAGCATGCTCGTGATGACGCTCACCATCATGGGCGTCGCCACCATGCTGATCGGACTGGTGCCCACCTATGCGCAGATCGGATTGTGGGCGCCGATTCTGCTGCTGTTGCTGCGCGTGCTGCAAGGTATCGGCCTCGGCGGCGAATGGGGCGGCGCAGTGCTCATGGCGTTCGAATATGCGCCGAAGGAAAAGCGTGGCTATTACGCGAGCATTCCGCAGGTCGGTCTTGCGCTCGGCCTGTGTCTCGCGTCGGGTGTGGTGGCCGTGCTGTCGTACACGCTGACGAATGCGCAGTTCCTCGCGTGGGGCTGGCGTCTGGCGTTCTTCCTGTCGGTCGGGCTCGTGGCCATCGGCATGTACATTCGCCTGAACGTGATGGAAACGCCGGAGTTCGCGAAGATCAAGAAGGCAGGGGCCGAGATCAAGATTCCGATTGCGGAAGTGCTCACGAAGAGCCCCGGCAACGTGCTGGCCGGTATGGGGGCGCGCTTCATCGACGGCGTGTTCTTCAACATCTTCGGCGTGTTCTCGATCGCCTACCTGACGCAGACGCTCAAGCTCTCGCAGACCGAAGCGCTCACCGGCGTGATGGCGGCTGCGTTCGTGATGATCTTCACCATCCCGTTCTTCGGCAAGCTCTCCGACCGCATCGGGCGCACGCGCATCTACTTCTGGGGTTCGCTCGCGACCGGCCTGTCGTCGTTCGGCGGGTTTTGGCTGATGAAGGCGAGCGGCGGCAACGTGATGCTCGTGTGGTTGTCCATCGTCATTCCGCTAGGGGTGATCTACGCGTCGGTCTACGGTCCCGAAGCCGCCCTCTTCTCCGAACTCTTCGACGCCAAGGTTCGCTATACCGGCATCTCGTTCGTCTATCAGTTCTCCGGCATCTTCGCGAGCGGCCTGAGCCCGATCATCGCCACGTACCTGTTGCAGAAGAATGGCGGCGAGCCGTGGATGATCTGCATTTACGTTCTGGTGGCCGGGCTCATCAGTGCACTGTCGGCCGCGTGGATCGGCAGTCGCAAGCGACGGCAGCAGGTGTGGCACGGCGCTGGGGTGACGGAGCACTGATCTCCGTCTGACGCATCCGATGCACGACGCCGCTGACGAGGAAGCGGCGCTGACACAAGGCGTATCCTGCATCGGGACACGCCTTTATTTTTGGTTCATTGAGCATTACCGGGGAAGGCGGCGCGGATTTTGAGGAAGAAGTATTCCTGGTCTCGGTAGCCGTAGGCGCGCCGCTTAATGACCTTGATAGTGTTGTTAATGCCCTCAACGATGCTGGTGTTTAGACGATGTCGGCATCTGGCCAGGATGCCATGCAGATAGCCTTTCAGACGCTGAGCGAAGGTGTTCAAGGGGGCTATTCCGCTTTGCTCGGCCTGCTCGCACCAGTGGTGCCAGGCTTGTTTTGCCCAGGCAGGTCTTCGGTAGAACCAGAGCCGCTTGAGTTCGTCCCTCAGGACATAGACCGTCAGCAGCGGCTGGTTGGCTTGCAGCAATTCGTCGAGCCGGACGGCCTGCTGCCGGTCTAGCTTGTCGCGGTTGCGCAATAACAGCCAGCGGCTCGATTTGATGACCCGGCGCGCGGGACGGTCCTGGCGCAGTTGGTTGGCCTGATCCACGCGCACCCGATCAATGACCTCTCGTCCGTACTTGGCCACGACATGGAACAAGTCATAGACGATCTCCGCCCGTGGGCAGTGGGCCTGGATTTCTAACTCGTAGGCCGTAGTCATGTCGATGGCTACGGCCTTGATGCGTTGGGCGACCCCACGCGGCAATTGCTCGAAGAACGCCCGAGCCGTCTCGCGTGAGCGTCCTGGGCCGATCCACAGCACCTGCCTGCTGATCGGATCGACGACTACCGTCGCGTACCGATGCCCTTTATGCAGGGCGAACTCGTCCATCGCTAAATACTCGATCCTGGACCAATCCGGTTCGCGCACTGACGCTCGGAGCCGGGCCTTGTCCAGCGTCTTGACGGTATGCCAACCCAGCTCGAAGAACCTCGCCACCGCCTGCACGTTGCTCGATTGCAGCAATTGGCTGCAGGCCGCCGCAAGCCGATCCGTCACCCGCTGGTAGCGACCCAGCCAAGTAAGCCGCTCCAGGCGCGGGCCACCGCATTGCTCACACAACAAGCGCCGGCGTGGAACATGAAGAACAACCCGGTACTCAAATAACGGCAGATCTCGCACCCGGCGCACCGTGGTCTCATGGACCTGGCGACATCGTGCGCCGCACTGCTCGCACAGCATCACCTTGGCGGTTGGCTTCAAATAGATCGACAGCGTGCGCCCTGTGCCCTCGGGCCACTCCACGCGTTCGACGGCATAGCCCTGCCAGCCTCCCAGCGACTCCAGCAGCTTGCGATCCAGCATCTCCACGCACTCCTGATGGCAAATTCCTGCCATCAAGAGTACGAAAACTTGTCAAATCCCTCCACGCTATTGCGCGATGAACCTTATTTTTTGGGTACGACAGTGCACGCGTCACCGTGGTCAGTTCGCCTAAGTGTCGTCATCGTGCGATGATGAAAGCTCGTGCAAGCCTTTGCCCCCAATTCTCTGGCCCGCGAGCCCTCGCAATCGAATGCAACGCGATCCGTCGCTAGATACTGCCATTGCCGAAGACGAGCCCGATCGTCCCGGCCCGCTGTCCGAAGCCTCGCTGCTGGGCGCGCCATCGACGCCGCCCGGCCCAGCCCCGGCCGACGCCGTCCCCCTGCCCATCAGCGTCTATCCCGCGCTCATGGGCATTCTGCTGGGCTACGGCGTGCTGGTCGTGGGCAACGGGCTGTTCGTCACCGCTGTGCCATTCCGTGCCCTGAAATTCGGCGCATCGACGTTCACCATCGGGGTGATCCAGTCGTGCTACTACGCGGGCTTTCTGCTCGGCGCGTTCTGCAACCGGTCGCTGATCGAGCGCATCGGGCAGCATCGCGCGTTCGTGGCGTTCACCGCGCTGGCAGCGCTCTTCGTGATGGGCTTCGCCGTCTCCGAATCGATGCCGCTGCTTTGCCTGCTGCGCGTGGGGACGGGCCTCGCGCTGATGGGCATGTACACCACGGTGGAAAGCTGGCTCAACGGGTCGGTGCCGAACACCATGCGCGGACGCGTGTTCGGCTCCTATCTCACGATCAACTACCTCGCAGTGAGCACCGGCCAGTTCCTGCTTAATATCGGCGAGGCGGGCAGCGAGGGGCAGCTGCTGCTCGTCGCCGGATTGTTCGTCGCCGCCATTATGCCGATCACGCTCATGCAGGGCTGGCCCACGCGCGTGGCCGACGAGCGCCTCGTCAAACAAGCGGCGACGAGTCTGTTCGACAGCATCGCGGAAATGGCGCGCGCCACACCGATTGCCATTCCGGGCTGCATTCTCGCCGGGTTCTTGTACAGCGCGTTCTACGCGATGATGCCGGTGTATCTCACCCGCATCGGCTTTTCCATCGGGAGTCTGTCGACGCTCATGGGCGTGGCGCTGTTCGGCGCGCTGCTCATGCAATGGCCGGTGGGACGTCTGTCCGACCGTATGGACCGGCGCACGGTGTCGCGGCGTCTGGCGCTCGCGTCGGTCGTGTTCTGCGCACCGCTCATCTTCATTCAGGCGCACTGGCTGGTCTTCGTGCTGATGTTCCTGTTCTCGGCCGTGAACTTCACGCAGTACGGGCTGATCGTCTCGCATGTGAACGACCGCACCGAGCCGGAGCGACGTATCGGCGTAAGCGCCACGTTGCTCATCCTCTTCTCTGTCGGCGGCCTGCTCGGCCCCATGATCGCCTCGCTGGCGGTGACGCTGCTCGGCCCGGGCGGGCTGCACGTCTTCAATGCGGTCTGTGCGCTGGCGCTCGCACGCGTGGCCCGGCGGGCGCAGACGCTCGCGCCGTAAATGCAGGGACGGGGCGTCGGATCGCTCCCATTGCAACGTCCCCCCCGATAGGCCCAGTGGTCTGCGGCGCGGCGACGCCGCAAATCCAAGCGCTCCCCTCTCCGGTCTCCATGCCCCACTTTGGGGCGAACGCAGCACGCTCTGGTGCGTCGCGTCACAAGTCTCCCGAAAAACGCCTTGAAAATCGGGGACAATAGCGCGCGCCTTTGAGCACGCTTCTTGCTCTCCTATTCTGTACATATCCTTAAGCCTAGCCCCCGCGCCTGTCACGACTATGACCATCGATCTCGACGCTCCCGGACTCCTGCCGCCACGAATGACGGCGGCCGACGACGGCCGGCGCATCGTCATATACGGCGATTTCACGATCTCCAGCGTCTTCCAGCCAGTGTTCTCGGTCTCGCACCGACGTGCCATCGGCTATCACGCTTCGCTGCGCGCCCACGACGCGCAGGGCCGCCATATGCCGTCGCACGAAGTATTCACGATGGCCGCGCGTCATGGCGACATGCTGGAGCTTGGGCGGCTCGCCGAGTCGCTGCACCTGGGCAACTTCCACGAATTCGACAGCCGCGATGCGTGGCTCTTTCTGAATTTGCACCCTGCGGCGCTGATGGATACGGTCTACGGCGATGCGCTGATCGCCACGCTCAAGGCGACGGGTCTGTCGCCACAGCGCGTGGTGCTTGAAGTGCCCGAACAGGCGGGCGGCGACACGCCGCGCTTTGGCGCGATCGTCGGCAGCCTGCGCAAGGCCGGTTTCCTGATCGCGTTGGGCGGCTTCGGGGCGAAGCACTCGAACATCGACCGTGTGTGGGATCTGCGTCCGGATATCGTGGTGCTGGATCGCGGCATTCTGGCGCAGGCCGCCGAGCAATCGCACCTCGCGCGCGTGCTACCGGGCCTCGTGTCGTTGCTTCACGAATCGGGACAGTTGGTGATGATGGGCGGCCTCACGACGGATCGCGAGGCGCTGATCGCGCTGGAATGTAACGTCGATTTCGTGCAAGGCCAGTATTTCGCCGCACCGGACTTCGATCCTGTGCCGCCGAAGGTGGCGGCCGAGCGCATGGACGCGCTGTCGTCGGCCCTGCGCACGCAGACCGTCGAGCGCGAGCGGGCACAACATGCGCGACTCGCGCCGTACGTCGCGGGCATCGAATCGGCGGCTGCGCGCATCGCTCAGGGACAGGACATTCGTCAGGCGACGCACGACCTGCTCGCCCTGCCCGACGCCGCACGCTGCTTTCTGCTCGACGCCGTCGGCCGCCAGATCGGCGACAACGTGCTGCCGCACAGCCATTCGTCGCAACGCGCCAAGCGCTTCCGTCCGCTGCTGCATTCGGAAGGCGCGAATTGGGCGCGGCGTCCGTACTTCATCGAGGCCATGCGTGCACCCGGCGAAGTGCATTTCACGCCGCCCTATCTCTCGATCAACGAAGCGCACCTGTGCGTGACGGCCTCGATTGCGTCGCCCGCGAAGCAGGGGCTGCATGTGCTTTGCGTGGATATCAACTGGTAAAGCGCGGCTTTTCAATCGTTGCCACGTCCTCGTCGCCCTTCGACACGTTGGGCGAACTCCCACTCGAAATGGCAAGACATGACCTCCCCCGATTCACCTTCGTGACGTTGCCCAACGATACGTCACGCGATCGTCACACCTTTTCGTTGGGCAGGAACAGCATTCACGAGTGAGTCATCAAAGACGTCCAAGTTGCGAACGGCGCAACGCAAAGGGTGTCAGCGCAGCCGAATGCCCGATATGGAATCTCGTGAAAATGCCCAGCGTCGAAAACACAGGCGTCCAGCCTGTCTCCCCCCCTCCCTACTGCCTGCCGGATCGCTCTGCGGGGTTCGAAGCGCCAATCGCTGGGGACCTCGTCGACGTAAGACCTGCCCTTGCCTCACCCGCGCCCCCGGTACCTTCGGAACCTCGTCGTGCTTTACCGGCAGCGACACAACTTCGCTGCGAGTTCGAAGGCGCGCATTGCGCTTTCGCAAACGGACGAGCGCCGAGACGGACACCGTTGCAGGAGAGGGCATTTACGGAGCGTCTGACATCGCTCACGCCGAAAACCCGATTGGGGACTAAGTCCGACACGCCACCCGGCAGGACGTTGGCGCATCATATCGGCGCAGCACGGGTCGACCCAATCCCCCTTACCCGAAACGTCGACGGCGACTCGCTGGCCGCGCTGCTTGCCGAAACGCTGGATCACCTTCCTCGCGTCTGCTCGCATCGCGTTGCGCGTGCGCGAAGCCATGAATCGACAGCCATGTCTCACTCGGGAAGCACTCACAGAGCGCTGCCAGCCGTATCGCAGGCGCAGTTTCTGTCGTGTCTCTCGGAGGCGGGCAAGCGTCGCGATGGCGCGCCTCTCGATGTCGCAGCGTGCCTGACAGCGGCCGGGTTCTCGACGCAATTGTCATCCATCACGCTTAGCGCCGACACCCCGCTGACACACGCTCTGCTCTGCGGCGTGCAGTTTCTCAATTGCACGATCGACTGGTGCTCGTTCAATGCGTCGAGTCTTTCGGGCAGCCAATTCATCGCATGCAATCTGAGGAACGCGTCGTTCATCGATGCCTCAATCGAGAACTGTCTGTTCCGGGACTGCATCATGCGCGAAGTCATGATGGCGTGCGCCTCGCTCGACGGCGTCGGTTTCGAACGGTGCGACCTCGTCATCGGGAGCTTTGAAAACGCGCGAATTCTGAGTTCTCGTTTCGACACGGTCACGATGGCCGGAACCCATTTCCTGAACGCCGAGGTCAGGGACTCGTCGATTCGAAACAGCAATCTGGAGAATTCGGTGTTCTTCGATGTTTTGCGCGATTTCGATGTGGATAGCGACTCTCGCAAGACGGTCGGGACTACCCGGCCGACGGCTGTCCTGCCGGTCGATCCGGCGGATCGCGGCACATCGATTCCCAGAGTCCTCGTGAAG
This sequence comes from Pandoraea oxalativorans, assembly GCF_000972785.3. NCBI lineage: Bacteria > Pseudomonadati > Pseudomonadota > Betaproteobacteria > Burkholderiales > Burkholderiaceae > Pandoraea > Pandoraea oxalativorans. Next base: position 823,684 of record NZ_CP011253.3, on the reverse strand, counting down.
CTCGATCAGGCCGCTGGCATGATCCCGCTGCGTATTGCCATGCGCTCGCCTTCGATAGATCGCAGAAAATTCGATCATGAGATTGGCGTCGCGTTGCAGCGCATCGCGGTGAGTCCGGCGGGCGGCCTCCCGATCCCCCAGCGCCTGCTGCAAACGGTCGACGACGACCCTGAGACATTCGCGCAGTTGGCCAGCATCACGGCAAAGGCGAAAACGTTGAGCGCAAACGTCAATGCCATCGTACTGCCTGGCGGTGAGGATATTCCTTCAGCCTTGTATGGAGAGGAGGAAGACACGCCCCGTTCGGGGAGCGACTACCGTCGTTCTCTGCTGGAGTTGGCGCTACTGCGCGAATCCCTGAATCGGGGTGTTCCCATGATGGCCATTTGCCGTGGCTTCCAGTTGGTCAACGTGTACTTCGGCGCGAAAATGTTGCAAAACGTTGAGGGACAGCGTGGCACGCGAGATTTCAATCTGACGCAGGGCAGCCGAAACGGGATATACGGCGAAGCCATGCGAGAGACGCTTGCCAGCGTGGTGTCGCACCATCAGGCGATCCCCGTATCCGCGCAGTCGCTTGTCGAGCATCTGAAACCCTCTGTCGTACACGAAGGACTGGTCGAGGCGGTTGAAAGCCCTCATGCGGGAGGAGTGCCGGCCCTCATGCTGCAATTCCATCCTGAGTTTTTCAGGACGGAACCCATGTACAGAGCGCCAGAGAGCTTCGTCTCCCGCAGTGAGAGCCTTCCGATGTCTGCGGCCAACCAGATTTTCTGGCAGATATTCTCCGACGCCGCCGGCGCCCACCGCGCGAAGCAAGCGGTTATCCGCGAATTGAAAGGCCCTCGCTCCGTGCCCCCGTCTGCCTCTGCCATCTGACGAACGCAAGCGCAAACGCCAACGCCCCCGGCGTCTTACGACGTCCGGGGGCGTTGTATTTCAGGCTATGCAGCGGCCCGCTTGATCTGACTTAGGCGGCACGCGGTGCGCGATAGCGCTCAAGCCAGTGGGCGTAAGGGGCGGGCAGCACCCACGTCGGGCGCTTCTCGTCGAGTTCGCGCGCAGCGAAGTACGGCCAGTGCGGGTTCGCCAGATGAGCGCGGCCCACCATCACGAGATCCAACTGGCCGTCGGCCACGATACGGTTGGCAACGACAGGATCGTCGATGCCCCAGGCCGATGCCACGGGAATGCCCGCTTCCTTCTTCACGCGCTCCGAAATCGGTGCGAGGAACGGCGTCCCCCACGGAATGTTCGCCTTCCGCGTCGAGAAGCCGACGCTCACGCTCAGCAGATCCAGACCGCCCTCGCGCATCTGACGCGCAAGCGTGATCGATTCGGCCAGCGTTTCTTCGTCGCGGCCATCGTATTCGATGACGCCGAAACGCGCGGTGAGCGGCAGATGCTCCGGCCACACTTCGCGCACGGCAGCCAGGGTCTCCAGCAGGAAACGGCTGCGGCCAGCGAGGTCGCCACCGTAGTTGTCTTCGCGATGATTGGCGTGCAAAGAGAAGAAGCTCTGCGCCAGATAACCGTGGGCAAAGTGCAGCTCGAGCCATTCGAAGCCAGCGGCGAGCGCACGGCGTGCGGCGGCGACGAAGTCTGCCTTCACGCGGGCGATATCGTCAAGCGTCATGGCCTTCGGCACCTTGCCGAGATCGCCGCCGAAGGCGACGGCGGACGGCGAGATCGTCGGCCAGCCGCGCGGGTCGTCTTCACCAATATGGTCGTCGCCTTCCCACGGACGGTTGGCACTGGCCTTGCGTCCCGCGTGGGCAATCTGGATGCCCGGCACCGCGCCATGCGACTTGATGGCCGCGGCGATGCGCGCCATGCCAACGGTCTGCTCGTCGTTCCACAGACCGGTGCATCCCGGCGTAATACGGCCTTCGGGCGACACGGCGGTCGCTTCGACGATCACCAGACCCGCCCCTCCACGCGCCAGGCTGGCGTAGTGGGCGAGGTGCCAGTCGTTGGTCACGCCGTCGACGGCGCTGTACTGGCACATCGGCGGGATCGCAATGCGGTTGCGCAACTTCGCGCTCTTCAGTTCAAACGGGGAAAACAGGGCAGACATGAGGTTTCTCTAATGGGGGGGCATTGTCGGGGCACAGCGGTGCCGGTCGGCGGAGCCTGCGGCTCGGGCCGGTCTTCACGGCATCTCGACCGGTTCGGTCGACGCAAGCAATGGTAGCCCCACATAGCTATAATGGAAACTATCTGCAAATTATAGATTCGATAACACTTCATTATGGTTAATCCCCAGTGGCTCAAATCCTTCGCCACGCTTGCCGAGTTGGGTAACTTCACTCGTACCGCCGACCAGTTGGGGCTGACGCAGGCAGCGGTCAGCCAGCACATCAAGCATCTCGAAGAGGAATTCGGCCCGTTGCTCGTGCGACGCCCGCGTGCCGTGGAACTGACGCCCGCCGGTCAGGCGCTGCTCGTTTATTGCGAACAGGTAGAGTGCGCGGGCCGACACTTGCGCTCCAGCCTCGAGGACGCGAACGAGGAGTGCGGCAACATCAACCTCATCACGCCGGGGAGCATCGGGCTGTATCTGTGTCCGATCCTGCTCGACATGCAACAGGCGAATCCCGCGATGGCCGTGCGTCATCGTTTCGCGCCCGACCGCGAAGTGCTCGAAGGCATTCTTCAGAATCACTTCGAGTTGGGTCTCGTGACGCTGCGCCCCGACGATCCCCGTCTCACGGCGACGCCTTTCACGCAGGAGCCGCTCGAACTTGTGGTGCCCGCTGGTGAGGACGTGCACAAGTGGGAAGATCTCAAGCGCATCGGCTTCATCGATCACCCCGATGGCGAGGCGATGTCGACGCGCTTGCTCAGTCGCCGTTTTCCGGGCAATCCGGGGGTGCAGAGTCTGCCCTGCAAGGGATGCACGAATCAGATCAGCCTGATTCTCGAATACGTCGCACGCGGTCTCGGGTTCACTGTCATCCCGCAGTACGCGCGGCAGGCGTTCGCGTCACAGGATGCCATTCGCGTCGTGGATTGCGGCCCGCCCGTAGTGGACACGCTGTGGCTGATTCATCGCGCAGAGTGGCCGCTGTCGGCACGCGCACAACGGGCGGTCGAGTTGCTGCGCGAGCGCGTCGATGCGCCGCGTCCGCGTGCGTTCGGTGGAGAAAAGGTGTTGCAGCGGGCGAGCGCCTGAGATTCTGCCCGCCCCGCCAACGGCCCCGCTGGCAGGAAGTGCGGCATCGTTGTCATTGCGGGTGTTCGACGGGAATCGGTACGCTGAGAGCCTTCTCGTTGCATTCGCCCTGTCATGCGCTATCCCCGCCTTTTGCTCGCCGCATTGGTCTGCCTCTCCTTCGTGACGGCAGGCGCAGCAGCGGACTCACCTGAAGTCGATGCGGTCCCGCAAGCGCGTCAGGATTTGCTCGCTGCGCTCGCCAACCGACCGAAGGACCCCGTCGTCGCCGTCATGGCGCTCAACGATGGCACCGAGACCACCGATTTCCTCGTGCCCTACGGCGTACTCAAACGAGCGGGCATCGGGCAGGTCGAGGCCGTCGCGGTCGAAGCGGGAGACGTCACGCTGATGCCTGCGTTGCGCATTGTCCCCGACACCACGCTGACCGCTTTCGATGCGCGTTATCCTCGCGGTGCCGACGTCGTGATCGTTCCCGCCATGCACGTCGACAACGATCCTCGTGTGCTGCAATGGCTGCAACGTCAGGCGGCGAATGGCGCGCTAATCGTCGGCATCTGCTCCGGTGCCAAGGTGTTGAGTCAGGCTGGCTTGTTGCGTGAGAAGCGATTCGCGGGCCATTGGTACGATCGCGACGATCTGCGCAAAGACAATCCCACCGCTCGCTATGTGTCGGACGTGCGCTATCTGTATGACGACGGCATCGTCACGACGACCGGCGTCAGTGCGTCGTTACCGCTATCGTTGGCGCTGGTGGAAGGGATTGCCGGAGAGAAGCGTGCAGCAGACGTCGCACGTTCGCTCGGTGTCACCGACTGGTCGGCGCGCCATGCCAGCGCGGGATTCCGGCTCGATGCGTCGAGACTCTGGACGATTGCCAGTCACTGGCTAGCCTTCTGGCGACACGAAACGCTCGCCATTCCCGTCAGCGATGGCGTCGACGACGTCTCGCTCGCGCTGGTGTCCGACGCGTGGTCGCGCACCTGGCGTAGCGAGGCCATCGCCGTGCATGAGGGGACGCGGACCGTCAGAATGGCCAGCGGGTTGCGGCTTGTTCCTCAGATGGACATTTCCGTAACACCGGTGCGCACCATCGCGCTCGCATCCCACACATCGGCAATGGCGAACTTCACGGCAGCGCTCGATGCTATCGGGCAACGGTATGGCGCATCGACGCGCGACCTCGTTGCGCTGTCGCTGGAGTATCCGGACGGCTTGCGCTAGCGCCGGACGCCCCCCCCATCACTGGACCTGCCGATGCGCCGACACCGGCTCGCCAAACGCCTCGCGAAACGCCCGTTGAAGTGCATCGACGCTGCGAAAGCCGCTGCGCTGCGCGATGCGCGCCTGCGTCCACGCCGTCTGCCGTAACAACGATCTGGCGAAATGGACCCGCGCCCGCGTGACGTAACGGGCAGGCGACACACCGGTATCGCGGGAGAACGCCCGGGAGAAATTGCGAGGACTCATGCGGGCGACGGCGGCCAATGCGTCCACACTGAGATCGGCATCGAGATGGCTCTCGATCCATGCGATGACATCTCTCACCGGCGACGTCGCACCCTGCTGCATCGCCAGCGAATGGCTCACTTGCGATTCCGCGCCGCCGCGCAGCACGAACAACGCCAGATCGCGCGCGATATCCATCGCGACATCGCGGCCGAGATCCGCTTCGATCATGCCCAACGCCATGTCGATGCCGGTGGTCACACCGCCCGACGTCCAGAGATCCCCGTCGCGTACGAACACGCGGTCGTGCTGCACGTCGGTGGCGGCGCACATCGATGCCAGCAGATCGCACGCCCGCCAATGTGTGGTCGACTGACGCGCATCGAGCAGCCCTGCTGCCATCAGCACGAACGCCCCGGTGCAGACACTTGCCATGCGACGCACGTGCGGCGCCGCCGAGGCAACCCACTGTTGCGCGCCATCTTCGAGTACGGCGCGGCGCAACGCGTCCTCCTCGCCACCTGCCACGATGATCGTGTCGAAGCCGGACGCAACGTCCAATGACGAGAGTGGCGTCGTATCTGCAATGGCGAGACCCGCGCTCGTGAGGACGTTGCCGCCACGCGGCGAGGCCACCGTCAGACGATAGGCGTGCGGCACCGCCATCGAAGCCTTCGCGAAGGCGCTTGCCGGACCGGTGATATCGATGGCTTCAGCGCCGTCGAACACCACGATGACGACGTGACGACTGATGGTTGGCGCGCCGGAAGACGGCGCGCTGGGAGCACTGGCTGACACGCAATTCCCCTGAGAGACGGGCGCCCCGCCCGCCGGATGGCGTGCATTGTAGCCCTTGCGTGTGGTTCGCCGGTGCTTAATGTCTGCTTAATGCCTGCTTAATGCGTGCTTACTGTGTGCGATGCAACTCGCTTACCGCGCCGCCTGCGTGAACTTGTTGAACGACGTATCGAAGAGGCCGCGCACGTCGAAGCCCTTCGTCAGCGTGCCGGTTTTAACGAAGTCGTCGACGCTCTTCTGCGCCTCGGCAATGGCGGCGTCGGTCAGCGGTTCATACCGAATGCGCGAGGTGCTGAACCATTGATGCGCCAGCTTCGGATCGACGCGCGACTTCGCGGCCCAGACGTCGGCGTAGCGCTCGATGTGCTTCGCGTCCGCCAGCGACCATTCGCGCGCACGTTGATAGCGCTGCACGAAGTCCCCCAGCAATTCGCGCTTGCTGTCGATCACCTTCTGCGTCGTGGACAGATAGCTCTGCGCGGCGATCAGGCCACGTGCCGTCACAACGGTGCGCGCGCCCGCCTGACGCAAGCGTGTCACGTACGGCTCCCACGTCGCCGTCGCATCGACCTTGCCCGCCTGTAACGCGGCGGCCGAATCGACCGACGCCAGATACGAGTACTTCACCGAATCGAGCGGCAGCCCGGCCGACACCAACGCCGCCTGCACCAGTTGCTGCGACCAGCCGCCGCGCGTGATGGCCACCGTCTTACCCTTCAGATCGGCGACCGTCTTGATCTGTGTGTGCGGTCCCGCGAGCAGTACCACGCTGTCCGGACTGTCGCGATAGATGCCGATGACCTTGACCGGCGCCCCCTGCGCGGCGAGGAACAGCACCGGGCCGTCGCCCTGCAACCCAACGTCGAGCGCACCGGCATTCACTGCTTCGACGACCGGCGTGCCTGCGGGAAATTGCTTCCACGAAACGGTATAGGGGGCGTCCTGCAAAGCGCCGGACGCTTCGAAAAGACTCTGCGCGTTGTACGCCTGATCGCCCACGACGAGCACCGGCTTGTCGGCTGCGCGGCTCGAGAACGGCAGGATCGCCGCGACGCTCAGCGCCAGCGCCGCCCCACGACGCAAGCGCGCACGCCACGTCGGCCAGCGGCCTTGCGCACACGCTCGCAGGTCGCGCTTCGCCGAGCGTGCCAGCGTGGCACGCACCATCGCGGCCCGCGACGGAGCGGAGACGTAGAGCCCGAAGGCGATGGCGGACGCCGCAATGAACGCGTCGAGCACGGGACTGACCGGCGGGGCGGCATGAGAGGCAGTGTTCGTCATGGCATGTCGCCGCGCATCGGCGCAGCTTTGAGAGTGGGAGGATGTGCCAGTCTAGGCACGCCCCGGCGCATTCCCAACCATCGATTGGTGCGATCCATAGCCCGTGGCGCGCGAGTTTGCTTATGGCGGTTTGCTTATCTGATTTCGTTGTTTGTGGCGACGTGTGTCGTGCGCCTATCGTTATCGTTTACCGAAATCGAGAGAGCAAGCCCATGACGCAACCTGCCCGCAAACTCCGGCTGGGCGCCTACATGTCGGGTTCCGGCGTGCAGGGCGACAGCTGGCGTCACCCCGACACCGACACGGACGCCGACTCGCAGTTCGCGCGCTACCGACACTACGCGCAAGAGTTGGAGCGCGGTCTGTTCGACGCCCTGTTCTTCTTCGACAACCTCTTCGTGTCGACGGACCCGGTCGCGCTCGCGCACAGCCCGGGCGCGCCGCGCTGGGACCCGGTCGTGCTGCTCGCAGGACTGGCCGGGGCGACGAAGCACATCGGCCTCGTCGCCTCCGTCAGCACCACCTACAGCGAGCCGTACAACGTGGCGCGCGCGTTCGCATCGCTCGACCATCTGTCCGGCGGGCGCGCCGGATGGAATCTCGTAACGTCCACCGGCGGCGGCGAAAACTTCAATCGCGACGATCACGTCGACCACGCGGTGCGCTACGAGCGCGCAAACGAGTTCTATGACGTCGTCACCGGCCTCTGGGACAGCCACGCCGACGACGCCTTCCCACGCGACAAGGCGACCGGCCAGTGGGCCGATCCGTCGCGCATCCGCACGCTCGATCACCGGGGTAAGCACTTCCGCGTGCGCGGGCCGCTCAGTGCGCCGCGTCCGGTGCAGGGCTGGCCGGTCATCGCGCAGGCAGGGTCGAGCGAGGCGGGACGTGAGTTGGCCGCACGTGCGGGCGAACTGCTTTATACGGCGGCACAGGATATCGAGGATGCCCGCGCGTTCTATACCGACGTGAAGACACGTGCGTTGAAGTACGGACGCCAGCCGGAACACATCTTCATCCTGCCGGGTGTCTCGCCCATCGTGGGACGCACGCAAGCGGAAGCGGAAGACCTTTACGACAGCCTGCTGTCGCATCGCGATCCGGCGGTCGTGCTCAATGCGCTGACGAACTATGCGAGCCTCGGCATCGATCTCGGCAGCCTGCCGTTCGACGCGAAGGTGCCGCTGCCCGACCACGTGCCTGAGACGAACTCGCACAAGAGCCGTCAGAAATTGGTGGTGGACTGGATACGACGCGAGCAGCCGACCGTGCGCGAGCTATATACGCGCTTTACCGGGGGCGGACACCGCGTGCTGGTCGGCACACCGGCATCGATTGCCGACGATTTTCAGCACTGGTTCGAGACGGGCGCGGCCGATGGCTTCAACATCATGTTCCCGAGCGCACCCGCAGGCATCACGTCGTTCGTCGATCTGGTGGTGCCGGAGTTGCAGCGACGCGGCCTGTTTCGCACGCAGTACGAAGGCCGCACCTTCCGCGAGAATCTCGGCGTACCGGCAGTGCCCAACCGGTACTTTGCGCCGCGCGACGTTGCATCGGCGGCGCATGCTAGCTCAGTGGATCAACCGGCCGAGACGGCTGCCGCAATCGCCTGACCCACTTCGGTCGTGTTCGCGCGCCCGCCCATGTCGCCGGTGCGCGGACCGTCTTTGATGATCTGCGTGATGGCGGCGAGGATCGTGTCGTGGGCGGCGCGCGTACGCGCATCGCCCCGACCGATGAAGTCGAGCATCATCGCGGCGGTCCAGATCATGCCGATCGGGTTCGCGATGTTCTTGCCCGCGATATCCGGCGCCGAGCCATGCACCGGCTCGAACAGCGACGGGAACTTGCCTTCGGGGTTCAGGTTGCCAGACGGCGCAATGCCGATGGTGCCGGTACACGCAGGCCCCAGGTCCGACAAAATGTCGCCGAACAGATTCGAGGCGACGACCACGTCGAAGCGATCCGGATTCAGCACGAAGCGCGCGCACAGAATGTCGATGTGCTGCTTGTCCCACGTGATGTCGGGATACTTCGCGGCCGTCTCGGCCGCACGCTTGTCCCACCACGGCATCGAGATCGAAATGCCGTTGCTCTTCGTTGCGACCGTCACATGCTTGCGCTCGCGCTGCTGCGCAAGCTCGAATGCGAACTTCAGCACGCGCTCCGTGCCCTGACGCGTGAACACCGACTCCTGCACGACGAACTCACGCTCCGTGCCTTCGAACATCACACCGCCAATCGACGAATACTCGCCTTCGGTGTTCTCGCGCACGATCATGAAATCGATGTCGCCCGCCTTGCGATTCGCGAGCGGCGACGGCACACCGTCGAACAGACGCGCCGGGCGCAGGTTGATGTACTGATCGAACTCGCGGCGGAACTTCAGCAGCGATCCCCACAGCGAAATGTGATCGGGCACCGTCTCGGGCCAGCCCACCGCACCGAACAGAATCGCGTCCACGCCATCAAGCTGCTGCTTCCAATCATCCGGCATCATCTGACCGTGCTGAACGTAGTAGTCGCAGCTCGCCCACTCGATGTGCCGATACTCGACGGGAATGCCGAAGCGCTTGCTGGCGGCGTCGAGCACGCGCAGGCCTTCGGGCATCACCTCTTTACCGATGCCGTCGCCCGGGATCACGGCGATCTTGAACGGACGCTGGGGGCGTTGGGACGCTTCGGTCATGGTCTGTCTCCTGAACGTTTGACGAATGTTGCTAGGTTATTCCATTCCAACGTGGATAAAATCCCCCAATCGGTTAATCCACTATCCACGAATCGTGAATAAACCCCTGCCCGTCAATCCCAATCTCGACGATCTGCGCGTGTTCTGCCAGGTCGCGCGCCGCGCCAGCTTTTCGGCAGCGGCCGAGGCGCTGGGCGTCTCGCCAGCCTACGTGAGCAAGCGCGTGGGCATGCTGGAGGCCGACCTCGGGACACGCCTGCTGCACCGCTCGACACGGCGCGTGGCAATCACCGACGCCGGCGAGCGGGTCTACGCGTGGGCAGAGAAGATTCTCGACGACGTCAGTCATCTGATGGAGGACGTGTCGAGCACGCGTCAGGTGCCGCGCGGCACGCTGCGAGTGTCGAGCAGCTTCGGCTTTGGGCGGCACGTCGTGGCGCCCGCGATGTCCCGGCTCCGTGCGCTGCATCCGCAACTCAATGTCCGGCTGGACCTGTTCGACCGCATCGTCGACGTGGCGGCGGAGGGTTACGACCTCGACGTGCGCATCGGCGACGAGATCGCACCGCATCTCATTGCGCGCAAGCTCGCGGATAACCATCGCGTGTTGTGCGCATCGGCAGCGTATCTGGAAGCGCATGGCACGCCGCGCCAATTGAGCGATCTCGCGGGGCATGCCTGCATCGTCATCAAGGAACGCGATCACCCGTTCGGCATGTGGCGGTTGCAGCAGCGCGGCGAGTCCGTCTCGCTCAAGGTGACGGGGCCGCTCTCGACGAACCACGGCGAAGTCGCGGTGCAGTGGGCGCTCGACGCTCAGGGCATCGTGCTGCGGTCGATGTGGGACGTGGGTGCGCTGATTGCGCGCGGAGAACTGGTGCAGGTGCTGCCGGACGTCACGCAGCCTGCCAATGTCTGGGCGGTGTATCCGTCGCGCGTGGCGTCGTCTGCCAAAGTGCGCGCCTGCGTGGAATTCCTTGCGGGGGAATTCCAGTCGCAGGCGTGAGGCTTACCGTTATTGAAGCGTGAACGTCGCTTGCTGGACGTTCTGCGAATCGAGCCCGATCTGCACGTTGAAGTCGCCCGGCTCCGCCACGTATTGCAGCTTCGCGTTGTAGAACTTCAGCAGGCTCTCGTCGATGGCGAACTGCACGGTGCGCGACTCGCCCGGCTTCAGGTTCACCTTCTGGAAACCCTTCAGTTCCTTGATCGGACGCACGATCGACGCCGCCACGTCCTGCAAGTACAGTTGCACGACCGTCTCGCCTTCGCGCTTGCCGGTGTTGCGCACGGTCACGCTCGCCTCCACCTTGCCGCCGCTCGCCAACGTCTTCGCCGAGAGCTTGACCTTCGACACGTCGAACGTCGTGTAGCTCAAGCCGTAGCCGAATGCGTACAGCGGACCGGCGTCCTCCTCGAAGTATTGCGACGTGTAGTTCGCAGGCTTGCCCGGCGTGAACGGACGGCCGATGCGCAACTGGTTGTAGTACGTCGGAATCTGACCGATGGAGCGCGGGAACGAGATCGGCAGCTTGCCCGACGGGTTGTAGTCGCCGAACAGCACGTCGGCCATCGCATGACCGCCTTCGGTGCCCGCGTACCACGTCTCCAGCATGGCGTCGGCATTGACCTTCGCCCAGTTCAGATCGAGCGGACGGCCGTTCATCAGCACCACGACAAGCGGCTTGCCCGTTGCCTTGAGCGCCTGCAACAACGCCAACTGGCTGCCCGGCAACATCAGGCTCGTGCGGCTCGACGCTTCATGCGACATACCGCGCGATTCCCCCACGGCCACGATCAGCGTGTCGGCGTTGCGCGCGACCTGCACCGCTTCGTCGATCATCTGCTGCGGCGTGCGCTTGTCCTGCACGACTTCCGGATTGTCCCAGTCGAGGAAGTTCAGGTATTCGACCACGCGCGGATCGTCGGTGATGTTCGCCCCGCGTGCGTACGTCACCTGCGCTTTGTCGCCAAGCGTATCGCGCACGCCTTGCAGCAGCGAGACGGCCTGCGCCTGCTTTCCCGCCGCCGACCAGCTGCCCATCATGTCGAGCTTCGAATCGGCGAGCGGCCCGATCACGGCGACCTTGCCCGTCTTCTTCAGCGGCAACGTGTCGTGCCGGTTTTCGAGCAGGACGAGGGACTTGCGCGCGAGATCACGCGCAGCGTCACGGTGCAGACGGTCGTCGGCGTACACATCTTTCGGGTCTTGCGCCGCGTTGCCGATACGACGATAGGGATCCGCGAAGAGGCCCATGTCGTACTTCGCGCCGAGGACTTCGCGCACGGCGTCGTCGATGAAGCGAATCGGCACGTCACCAGATTTCAGGAGATCGGGCAACTGCTTGAGGTACTGCTGATCCGCCATGCTCATGTCGACGCCCGCCTCGATGGCGAGCTTCGCGGCTTCACGGCCATCCTTCGCCACGCCGTGACGCATCAGTTCTTCAATCGCGCCGTGATCGCTCACCGTCACGCCCTTGAAGCCCCATTCGTCACGCAGCAGGTCGCGCAGCAGCCACTTGTTCGACGTCGCGGGCGTGCCGTTCACGGAGTTCAGCGCGATCATCACGCCACCTGCGCCTGCATCGATACCGGCGCGGTACGGCGGCAGATAGTCCTGATACATGCGCATCGGGCTCATGTCGACGACGTTGTAATCGCGTCCGCCCTCCACCGCGCCATACAGCGCGAAGTGCTTCACGAACGCCATCAGGCTATCCGGATTGGCAGACGAGGTGCCCTGAAAGCCCTGCACGCTGGCGCGCGCGCTCTGCGACACCAGATAGGGATCTTCGCCGAAGCCTTCCGAGGTGCGGCCCCAGCGCGGGTCGCGCGAGATGTCGACCATCGGCGCGAACGTGGCGTCCAGACCGTCCGCGCTCGCTTCCTGCGCGGCCACGCGTGCCGCCTGCCTGACGACCGTCATGTCCCAGCTCGACGCGAGGCCGAGGCTGATCGGGAACACAGTGCGATGGCCGTGCACGATGTCGTAAGCAAAGAAGATCGGAATCTTCAGACGGCTTTGCTTGACGGCGGCGTCTTGCAGCGGACGATTCTCGCTGCGCGTGACCGAATTGAACGTGCCGCCCACGCGACCGGCCGCGATTTCCTTGATGAGTTTCGGCTGCGGCATGTCCGCGCCGATGCTGATCAGACGCAGTTGACCGATCTTCTCTTCGAGCGTCATGCGCGCGATGAGATCGTCGACGAAACGTTGCTTGGCGGACGCCGAGGGCATGGCGACGGGAACACCGCCGTTGCTGCCGTTGTCGGAGGCTTGAGCGGCGTTGGCAAAGGCCGGCGCCATCACGGCCCCGGTGGCGAGACTGGCAGCGAGGGCCAGCGCGGAGAACATTGTCATCTGTGAGCGATCCAATGTGGCGCGACGCAAGCCGGGAGCGATGTCGCGGGCATCGGCAAATGCCGACGCGTCGACACCATACCGCCCGGTCCCGTCGTATCAACTGGAGTTATGCCGTGCGGGCCGTCAAAACCGCAGACGCCCCGGATGCATAACGCGAAGTGCGATACTTTGCCACAATTGAAATTTTCTGAGCGATTTCGCTTCGCTATCGGTCGCGCCCTTGCATGACAACAGGCGCCGACCGGCCTACATCGAGCAACACGGGACACGGTGCGTCGCCGCATCCGGGCGTCCCCCAACTACTGGAGAGATTCGTGGTTCAGTTTTCCCCCGCCATGTCCTGGCATCGACGCGCTCGTGCGCTCGTGCCCACGCTCCTGGCCGGTGCCGCCCTGCTGGGTGCCGCGCATGCCAATGCGTTCTCCCTCGACGACGTGACCGCCCGCGCGAAGGCGCTCGCCGACAAGCCCTACGCGGCCCCGGCGAGCAACCTCACACCGGCTTTCGCAAAGATGCAGTTCGGCGACTACATCAAGATCCAGCCGCGCCGCGAAGCGTTCGAATGGAACGACCAGCCAACGGCGTTCAAGCTCGGCTTCTATCATCAGGGCATGCAGTTCAGCACGCCGGTGAAGATCAACGAGATCGTGGGCAGCGGCGCTAACGCGAAGATCGACGAGATCAAGTACGACAGCAAGCGCTTCGATTTCGGCGATCTCAAGCTCGACCGGAGTGCCACGCACGACCTCGGCTATGCGGGCTTTCGTGTGCTCTACCCGATCAACGAACCCGGCAAGCTCGATGAAGTCATGAGCGTGCTCGGCGCGAGCTATTTCCGCGTGATCGGCAAAGGCCAGATCTACGGTCTGTCCGCGCGCGGTCTTGCCATCGACACCGGCCTGCCCATCGCCGAAGAATTCCCGGCGTTTCGCGAGTTCTGGATCGAACGCCCGAACGCGGGCGACAAGCATCTCGTTTTCTACGCATTGCTCGATTCGAAGCGCGCCACGGGCGCTTATCGCTTCGATCTGACGCCAGGCGAGGATTCCGTTCTGAAGGTACAGGCGCGTGTGTTTATGCGCGACAAGGTGACCAAGCTCGGCATCGCGCCGCTCACCAGCATGTTCCTGTTCGGACCCAACCAGCAGCGCGACCCGTACAACTTCCGTCCGGCGCTGCACGATTCGAACGGCCTGGGCATTCACGCGGGCAACGGCGAATGGATCTGGCGTCCGCTGAACAATCCGCGCAACGTCGCCATCAGCCAGTTCCAGGTGACCAATCCGCGCGGCTTCGGCCTGCTTCAGCGGGGGCGCGATTTCTCGCAATACGAAGATCTGAAGGACCGCTACGATCTGCGCCCGAGTGCGTGGGTCGAACCGCAGGGCGATTGGGGCAAGGGACACGTGGAACTGGTCGAGCTTCCGTCGCCGGACGAAACCAACGACAACATCGGTGCGTTCTGGACGCCCGATCAACTGCCGCCCAAGGGCACGCCGTTGCAGGCCGACTACAACATCCGCTGGACGATGAACGAGCGCGGCATCGTCGAGCGCAATCTGGCATGGGTGAAGCAGACGCTGCGCACCGCAGGCGAAATCACGCAGGCCAATCTGATTCGTCACTTCGACGGCAGTACCGGCCTGATCGTGGACTTCGACGGCGGCCCGCTCGCCACGCTGCCGCCCGGCGCGATCACACCGCAAATCAGCGTGAGCGATAACGCCACCATCATCGAGCAGACGCTGCAACCAAATCCGGTCACGCACGGCATGCGCCTGAACCTGCGCGTGATGGTCAAGGACCCGGCCAAGGTCGTCGAACTGCGCGCCGCGCTCGTCTCGGGTGGGAAGGCGATCAGCGAGACGTGGAGCTATCAACTCCCGCCCTTCTCCGTCGCCAAGCAATAAGTTGCATTGATTCTGTCCGTGCGGCGGTGGTCTGCCGCCGCACACCCTACCGCTCCCACCACATCTCCCGCCACAATTAAACAAATACTTACGAGCGGCGTTTTCTCATGTAAAACCCTAGAAACGTCAAATTCGCCTTGCAGTCGACGTCCGTTTCGCGTTTACTGCATGCACGATATTGCATGAATAGCCACCCATCGCAGGACATAGAGGTGGTTTGCTTCTTTGGTGACGGCCTCACGCTGCCCCACTGAAGCTCGGCCTAGCTGCCGCGTGCGTCGGTCATAAAAGAATTCCCAAAGACTCTCCGCGATCCGACGGAGGGCGGATTCGTTTATGGAGACACCCGCATGCGACACATCGACGTACATCATCTGGCCGACGAAGCGCGCTTCAACGGCTATCACGGACGCATCCTGCTCTGGTGCGCACTCATCATCATCTTCGACGGCTACGACCTCGCGGTCGCGGGCATTGCGCTGCCGTCGATCATGAAGGCGATGAATGTCGACGCGACCAGCGCCGGTTTCATGGTCAGCTCCGCCCTCTTCGGCATGATGTTCGGTGCGATCGTGATGGGCATGGTCGCGGACAGCATCGGCCGTCGCAAAGCCATCGCCATCTGCGTGCTGATGTTCTCGCTGTTCACCGCAGCGGCCGGTCTCACGCATGAGCCGATCAGTTTCTCCGTCACCCGCTTTCTGGCTGGCGTCGGCATCGGCGGCGTGATGCCGATTGTCGTGGCGCAGATGACGGAATACTCGCCGCGACGTCTGCGCGGCACGCTCGTCACACTCATGTTCTCGGGCTACTCGGTCGGCGGCATGCTCGCAGCACTCCTCGGCAAGGGGCTGATCGAGTCGTACGGCTGGCAGTCCGTGTTTCTCGCAGCCAGCGTGCCCGCGCTGCTCGTGCCGTTCGCGATGAAAGCACTCCCCGAATCGATGCCGTTCCTCATTCGCCGCGGACGTCTCGACACGCTCAAACAAGTCCTCGGCCGCCTCTCGCCTGACTATGTTGCGCAACCGGGCGATCAGTTCGGGTTGCCAGGCACGGACCGCAAGCAAGCTGCGCCGCTCTCGCGTCTGTTCCAGGACGGTCGCGGCTTCAGCACGGTCATGCTGTGGGTCGCGTTCTTCATGTGCCTGTTCATGGTGTACGCGCTCAGTTCGTGGCTCGCGAAGCTCATGGCCAGCGCCGGTTACAGCCTCGGCTCGGCACTCACGTTCGTGCTCGTGCTGAACTTCGGCGCGATGCTCGGTGCAATCGGCGGCGGCTGGCTCGCAGATCGCTTCAACATCAAATACGTGCTCGTGGGGATGTATGCACTCGCCGCCGTGTCGATCACGTTGCTCGGTGTGAAGGTGCCGACGCCGGTACTGTTCGTACTCGTGGGACTGGCTGGCGCATCGACCATCGGCACGCAGATCGTGACGTACGCCTACGCGGGTCAGTTCTATCCGATGGCAGCGCGCGGCACGGGAATCGGCTGGGCATCCGGTGTGGGACGCAGCGGTGCGATTCTCGCGCCCATCGTGATCGGTGTGCTCGTGAGCATGTCGCTGCCGTTGCAGCAAAACTTTATGGCAATCGCGATTCCCGCCGTCATTGCGGTGATCGCCGTGTTGCTCATCGACCACAAGAAATCGGCGTCGGTGCAGCAGCAGGCCGCGATGCACTCGAAGGGGCGTTCGACGGGATTGGCGAACGGCGCGGGAGAACCTGCGTAATCTCGCGCGTCAAGCGCGGTTCGGGTGAATTTTTGCGCGCAGGCATGACGGCACGGCGACGTGTCGTCATGCGAGAATGCGCGCCGCGGCGGTCACGGGAACGACTGCGGCTTTCGATGTAGCGGCACGCCGAAGCAGGGGCAAACCAATATCGGCAAAGCGTGCGCGCGACACACGAAAAACATTCAACCCGAGCGCCTCAGGCGCCGTTATCCAGATATCCGTCCCAACGGACGATCTGGGGAAGACCAACATGCCGCGTCTCGCTTCGCTGAGTGCTTTCGTGCTGGCCGTTGCCAGCGCTTGTGTTTCCCTCTCCACCGCCGCTGCCACACCCGACGACGCCAGCGTCGTCCAGCTCTCCACCCGGCAGACCATCGCAACGGACGCCGTGTTCAACGGCCATCCGACCGTCGTCGCATCGCTTGGCGCCGATGCGCTGCGCGACGCTCACGGCAGCTTCGGCGTGAACGCCGCCGCCGGTGCGCTCAACGTGCAGTCGAATCAGATCGTGATCGCGCAAGCGAGCCGCGTGTCGATCGACACGACCCAGACGATCCGCAATGCGGCCACGGTGACGGGCGCGATGAACGCGTCGCTCGGCGAGTGCGCGCTGATGGGTGCCGCAGGCAACATCGGCGTGAACGTGGCGGCAGGTATCGCGAACGCGCAGTCGAACGCGCTGGCGATTCACTGACGCCACGCGTTGGCGCTTTACCGTCACCACCGTCGCTATGTCGCTATATCGCCGTGGTGCGCTGCGCACGCATTGCGTCGTCGGGACGCTGACGTCAGCCCTCTGCCGGGAACTGCGCTTGCAGATTCCGGAGCCAGCGCGCTACGACGCGCAGCTCGGCTTCGGTGAAACCGTCGTGTAACAGGTCGTTGAGTTCGGCCAGCACTTCGCGCGCACGTGCGATGGCTTTGTGACCGGCGGCGGTGATGCGCAGACGCGTAGCACGGCCATCGTTGGCGTCGGCCCAGCGTGTGAGCAGACCGGCGACGACCATACGGTTCGCCAACCCGGTCATGGATGAGGGGGAGAGTTGCAACGCTGCGCCGACTTCGCCGACGAGCGCGTCCTCATGATGCAGCAGGTAAAAGAGCACGCCCGCCTGCGCGGCGCTCACGCCCGCGTTCTCGGATGAGCGCGCGTCGATCCACTGCTGCACTCGACGTTGTCCGACATTGAGCAGGAAGAACAGGCGTCGGTCGGCCGCTTCGGTCGTCGACTTGCTTTGCCTCACAGTTTTTTCGGTCGCAGGGGACGCCTGGCGTTTGGGCATGCCGTCTCGTCAGTCTGAAGGATTCGGGATCAAGGGATTGCGGGCGATCCTGCCGTCGTACGTCGACACATCCGCTCCCGTGCGACGCTCCCCGGCATTCACTGCGCCCGTCGACAACAACCAGTCGATGGTGTCCGGCCATGCAAATGCGCCGGAACGCTGGCGGAAGTATCCCATATGCCCGATCGATCCGGTGTCCGAAAGACTTGCCGAAATCTCCCGGCGCGTCACGCTCGCGTGACGAAGCCGTGATACGAGCATGTCGATGCCCAAGATCGTCGTCGACACCGAGTGAGAGGATCGGCGTGCGCACGCGGGCAAAACGAGCGTCGGCATCCAGCGACGGATCGTCGAAGAAGTAGTTCGGCAATCTCGTCCAGCCACTCCATTCGAGCAGAACGTCTTTCGGCAGGTCCTCACCGATGCCGAGGTGGCTGCCCGGCATATAACCCACGAGACGCGCGAGCGGCGGTGCGAGCCAATGCATCAGCAATGTCACGCGTATGCGTTCGCGACGGTTCGTCACCACGCGCATCGCCCCCGCATGCGACGCCACCTGAACCGCTGCGCGCAGCAGGTTCGAGCTTTCGCACAATCCGATGGCGTGACCGCCGAAGCTATGACCTACGGCATAAAGCGGCAGCGACGGGTAATGAGTACAAGCCCAACGCGTGACGCCCTCGGCATCCAGATCGGCCCAGTCGCGCATACGCGCCTGAAATCCTCTGAGCGAAGACGGACGCGATCCGTCAATGCCCCGATAGCTGTAGGTGACGGCAATCAAACCACGCTCGGCGACGTATTTCGCAAACGCGAAGTAAAGCCGCTCAGGTACGGCCGTCGCCGGGTGCACCAGCACAAGGCCCTTCGCGGGTAATGCCTCGGGATACCAGACATGCGCGCCGAGCGGATAACCGTCGACAGCAGGAATCTCAGCAGCAAGTGACGTCATGATACGGCTCCCCGGCACTCGCATGTCCGGGGGGATGTGCAGCACCTTTCAGTAACCTATTTCCAAGTCACACATAGTTCGCACACGAAGTATATTTTAATTTTTATTTCGTGCACGAAATAAATTAGAGGGGGACGTCTGCGCAACGCACCCTCAACGAATCTGAGGCAATGAAAAACGGGAACCGAAGTTCCCGTGTTTTATTCAAGTTCGCGCCTGTTGTGCGATTGTCACCGCACCTATCACTGCACGCCCGCCAGACACGCTGTCGACAACGCCGACTTCACGCGTTGCGAGAACGCAGGCCAGCGGCACGCCCTGGCGTGCGGTCCGTCGTTGCAATCGGGCAGCGCGAGGGCGACGCGCTTCGCCGGTTCATCCAGCGACAGCGACGTCAGTTGACGCAGTTGCTGCATCGACTGATACACCAGTTCCACGCGAACGAACGGTTCGCCCGCCGGATTGCGCCACAGCGAGAAAACGAGTGCGCCGTCGGGCGGCGTGTTGTCCGGCTGGCCCGGCAGTTGCCAGTCGAGCTTCAACATGCCTGCGAGGTTGGCGAGATTAGTGTCGTGTCCCGTCAGCACGAAGACGCGATTGCCCGTCGGCAGCGCCGGGCCGCGTACGGCGGTCGTTGGCGTTGCACTCGTCGCTTCGGCGCGCGTGAGTGCGTCGAGCACGGTCGCGAGCAGCGGCGTGCCGTTCGTCGCGGCGAGATACGGCGTCTTGTTCAGCAGGTCGCGCTGCGCGTTGTGCGCTTCGAGCAGCAGCGTCCAATCCTTGTCGTCGCGAATGCGTCCCCACGCCACCTGATTGTCAGGCAAGCCTTCGGCCGCTTGCAGCAAGAAAACTTCCGACGCCTTCGCCGCGCTGCCCAACGCGCCACGCAGCGTTACACCGCTGCCGTCGCCTTCGACACGCAGACGTGTCGGCACTTCCTCCAGCTTGCATCCGCCCGGCGCGCCGCAGGCGGGACTGTGCGCATAGTCGAGCACCTCGCCCATGCGCGCGAGTGTTGCGCGGTAACGCTTGTTCAGACCTGCGACGCCCTCCGGCGCCAGACGCGACTCGATGGCCCCACGCGCCGCGCCCGGATCGAGCGGGCAATCGCCTGCTGCGACCGGCTGAAAGACGGCGTCATACGTCGTGAGATCGGTCTGGTGCGACGTGCGCATGTCGCACCCCGGTGCGATGCCTTGCAGCAACGCATTCCCGGATTCGCGCGTGCGCTGATCGATGTCGGCCCATCCGTAGACAGCGCCGGGGGCCGGACAGGCATTCTCCGGCAGTACGCGCCGCGCGCGCAGCCAGTCGCCGTAGTAACGGCCCATGCGCTCGGACAGCGAACCGCCGCGTGCCGTCAGATAACCGGCGGGCACCGGCCAGCCGGGCCAGGCGTCCGGGCTAAGTTTGTCCAGTGGGGGATGGGCGTGAGTCGGGGATCGTACACCGTGCCGGCTCACGATCACGGTGGAGACGAGTGTCCAGTCGGCGGGCATGCCGTCGATGCGGACGGCAGATTCAGGCGGTTTCGCGGGGCCGGGCTGCTGCTGCGTCGGGGTCGTGCAGGCGCTCAGTGCACCTACGACGCTCAGCGCGACGATACATGTCCGCCACCGCGCGCCGTGGCGCGTGAGTCCCCTGAGTCGCCTGAGCCACCGGCGGGCCGGAACACGCTTATTGAAAACGTCGGGAGATCGAACGGGCTCACGGGTCATCGCGCGGGTCATGGCAGCAGTCATGGCAACAGGTCGGGGTGGCAGGGAAAAACGAGGGAAACGAGGGGAACGGCGAGAGCGCGGGTGGCGCTGACGTTCATCTTACCGTGCGTGCGCGTCTCCTCGGCGACCATCTGCCCGGCGTGGCGGAAATACGTCGCCGTAGGCCGAACGACTACGCCGACGCCTCGTCCATGCGCCCCACCGCGCCGAAACGCCACGACAACCGATGCGCGGCAGCCCGCAGCGCTTGCGAGGGGGCGGCGTCAAACGCGGTTTCGAAACTGCCCGTCGACCCCATCAGCGCGAGCACCAATGTCACCTCGCCGGTGTGATCGAACACCGGCACCGCAATCGTATCGATACCGGGCACCGGATTGCTCAGCGCCGTATCGAATCGCTGCTCGCGAATCCCGCTCAGACGCGCGCTGTAGTCGGCAGAGGGTTTCCCCGCGCGCGCCTCCGCGCCCAGGCCGGCCATGCGCACCGGCTCCTGCGCGAGCAAACCGTCGAGCACGGCCCGGGGCAGAAAGGCGGCAAACGTGCGGCCGATGGCCGTGTTCACCAGCGAGAGTACGGTGCCGATGCGCAAGCTCACGTGCTGCGGACGCATCGCCTCTTCAAGACGCACGACCGTCGGTCCCACCGGCCCCAGGACCGCCATCGCGGCCGACAGCCCTGTCGCCTGCGCTAGCGCCAGAATTTCCGGCTCGGCTTCGCCCGTCGGCGACAGCCGCTGCAACGCCATCAGCCCGAGATCCAGACTCAGCGCGCCCGCTTCGAAATTGCCGTTTTCGTCACGCGAGAGCAGGCCCGCCCGCTGTAGGCTGACGAGATGCGGGTGCGCCTTCGCAGCCGCCATTCCGGCTTCGCGCGCGAGCGCGTTGAGCGGCAGCGGACGTCCCGCCGCCACCAGCGCCTCAAGCAACACGCCCGTGCTCTCCAGCGCCTGAATGCCGCGTTGCGGCTTGGCGATACCGCTTCCCATCTCGTCCTTTTCCATCTGGGGTTCGCTACGGTTCCGGGTCGCGCTCATGCCGCCCCCTCGCCGTCGCCGCCCGAGGTCCCGATCTGCGCTGCGATGGCGGCGGCCGTCGCCCGCAAGGCGTTCGCGGCGGCACCGTCCCACGCAACGTCGAGCGCCGCCGTCGGACCGATGGCCGTCAGCGCGAGGCGCAAATGCCCACTGGCATCGAACACCGGCGCACACAGGCTACTCACCGATGGGCTGGGCGTATTCACGCTGCGCGACATGCCGTGCTCGCGCGTCTCGTCGAGCAAGGTGTCGAAGCGCGCCCGCTCTGCCGCGTCGCCCGCCATCTGTTCGTGCCACGCCGGGGACCATTGCGTCTGTGGCGTGAAGGCGCAGAACGCGCGGCCGGTCGACGTCGTCGTCAGCGACATGACCGAGCCCACATGCAAGTTCACATGCAACGGGAACGCCGCCCGCTCGAAATGCACGACGACCGGCCCTTGCGGCGCGCAGGTGCAGATTGCCACGCAGAAGCCCGTCTCGCGCGCCAGCGCCATCACGCGCGGCACGGCGGCGCGGTAGGCCGGATCGTTTTCGAGATGCAGGAGCGCGAGGCGCAGCGTCATCGGCCCCGGCGCGTAATCGCCGGACATGGGATCACGCTTGAGCAAACCCAGCCGCGTGAGACTCACCAGATACGGATGCGCCTGTGCGGGCGGCAGCCCTGCGAGCGTGGCGATATCGCCGGGGCTCAGCGGGCGGCGCGCCTGCGCCAGCGCCTGAAGCACGCGCGCCGCGACATCCACGCTTTGCACGCCACGCGAACCACGGCCGGGCTGGCCTGCCGCCTGCGCACCGTCAGTCGCGTCGGTCGGGCTGTCCATCGGAATTCGATTCATGCAGTTTCGGGAGCTGCGCTCCCTCGAGAAAATGGCCTAGATTTTAAACGGGTAGGCAGCGAGATTCCCGGACATTTACCGAATGCCACAGGGTTAACCCGCGCCGAAAACCCGCCTCGATCACTCACGCCGCAACATTAGCAAATAACAATCAGATTTGTCATTGACAAATAATCTGAGCGTTTCGTAAGATGCCCTCACTTAGGATCTGTTCGCCCTACAGCACCCTCCCCGCAGACGAGATAAGAGAGAGACAAGCATGGCCAAAGCATTCGCCTCGCAAGCCGACCTGGAAGCCAAGAAGGTCACGTTCACCCAACTGTCGGAAAACACGTGGGCCTACACCGCCGAGGGCGACCCGAACTCGGGCGTCATCATCGGCGACGACGGCGTGATGATCGTCGACACGACGGCCACGCCCGCCATGGCGCAGGACCTGATCGCCAAGATCCGTACCATCACCGACAAGCCGATCAAGTACGTCGTGCTCTCGCACTACCACGCCGTGCGTGTGCTGGGCGCGTCGGCCTACTTCGCCGAAGGCGCACAGCAGATCATCGCCAGCCGCGGCACGTACGAGATGATCGTCGAGCGCGGCGAAGCCGACATGAAGTCGGAGATCGAGCGCTTCCCGCGTCTGTTCGCCGGTGTCGAGACGGTGCCCGGCCTCACATGGCCGACGCTCGTCTTCGAAAAGGAAATGACGCTGTTCCTCGGCAAGCTCGAAGTGAAGATCGCGCACCTCGGTTCGGGTCACACGAAGGGTGACACGGTGGTGTGGTTGCCTTCGCAGAAGGTGCTGTTCTCAGGCGACCTCGTCGAGTACGACGCCGCCTGCTACACCGGCGACGCACAACTCGCCGAATGGCCGGCCACGCTCGACGCCCTCGCAGCCCTCGGCGCTGAGAAGCTCGTGCCGGGTCGCGGCCCCGCGCTGACCACCCCCGACGAAGTCGCCAAGGGCCTCGCGTACACCAAGGATTTCGTGACGACGCTGTTCGAAGCCGGTAAGCAAGCCGTCGAACAGAAGCTCGACCTGAAGGGCGCGATGGCGCTTACGCGCAGCCAGATGGATCCGAAGTTCGGCCACGTCTTCATCTACGAACACTGCCTGCCGTTCGACGTGACGCGCGCGTTCGACGAAGCGTCCGGCATTACGCATCCGCGCATCTGGACGGCGCAGCGCGACAAGGAAATGTGGGCCGCGCTGCAGAACTGAGGACGCAGCGTTAGCTCCGGGCGCAGCCAGGCACGGTGCGCCCGCGGTAGCAATCAGCAGTCAAAGCAAAAGTAGAAAAACGTCACCCACCGACGCTTGCGCGCCGGTGCGGTGCCGACGATGGAGACTTTGCATGAGCAGCATCGATTACCAGCGCCTGACGTTCGAATACCGGTCGTGCGCCGAACAAAACGCGCACGCCGACCCCGTCACGCATCCCGTCATCGTAGTCGGTGCAGGTCCCGTCGGCCTCGCCACCGCCATCGACCTCGCGCAGCAGGGTGTGTCCGTGATCGTGCTCGACGACGATTGCACGCTCTCGAACGGCTCGCGCGCCATCTGCTTCGCCAAGCGCACGCTCGATATCTTCGACCGTCTGGGTTGCGGCGAGCGGATGGTGGAAAAAGGCGTGCGCTGGAACGTGGGCCGGGTATTCCTGCGCGATCAGGAGGTCTACAACTTCGATCTGTTGCCCGAAGCAGGCCATCATCGTCCGGCCTTCATCAACCTTCAGCAGTATTACGTCGAAGGCTATCTGTTCGAGCGCGCACGCGAACTGCCGAACATCGAGATTCGCTGGAAGAACAAGGTCGTCGGTCTCACGCAGCAGGGCACGCCCGGCTCGGCGGACGCGAGCGTCACGCTCACGGTCGAGACGCCGGACGGCGAGTACCAGACGACTGCGCGCTACGTCGTTGCGGCGGACGGCTCGCGCAGCCCCGTGCGCAAGCTGATCGGCGTCGACAGCCACGGACGCACGTTCAAGGACCGCTTCCTGATTGCCGACGTGAAGATGACGGCGGACTTCCCCGCCGAGCGCTGGTTCTGGTTCGATCCGCCGTTCCACCCGAATCAGTCGGTGTTGCTGCATCGTCAGCCGGACGACGTCTGGCGCATCGATTTCCAGTTGGGATGGGACGCCGACCCGGTCGCAGAGAAAGCCCCCGAGCGCGTCATCCCGCGCGTGCAGGCGTTGCTCGGCCCCGATGCGAAGTTCACGCTGGAATGGGTCAGCGTCTATACGTTCTCGTGTCTGCGCATGGACGACTTCCGTCACGCTCACGTGCTGTTCGCAGGCGACTCCGCGCACGGCGTGTCGCCGTTCGGCGCGCGCGGGGCCAATAGCGGTGTGCAGGACGCCGAGAACCTCGCGTGGAAGCTCGCGCTGGTGCTGGCCGGTCATGCACCCGACACGCTGCTCGACACGTACGCTCGCGAGCGTGAGTACGCCGCCGACGAGAACATCCGCAACTCCACGCGCTCCACCGATTTCATTACGCCGAAGAGCCCCGTGTCGCGCGTGTTCCGCGACGCCGTGCTGACGCTCGCCCGCGATCATGCGTTTGCGCGTCAACTGGTCAATAGCGGACGTCTGTCCGTGCCCGCCGTGTTGCACGAATCGACGCTGAACACCGCACAGACCGACGCCTTCGCCGGACGCATGACACCGGGCGCCGCTTGTGTCGATGCGCCGCTCGCGCGGCATCGTCAGGAGGGCTGGCTGCTGCCGCGTCTGGGCGGACGTTTCGTCGCGCTCGTGTTCGGTGCGCCTTCGTCGCTCGATGCGGCGTCGCTCGCCGCGCTCGAAGCCCTCGCGTCGGAGAGCGTGCCAGTGATACCGGTGTTCGTCACGCCGGATCTCGAAGCGGCATGCGATACCCACGACACGCACAGCATCTGGCACGACACGCAAGGCCTTGCCGCACAGCGTTACGACGCCGCGCCCGGCACGGTGTATCTGATTCGTCCCGACCAGCACGTGTGCGCGCGCTGGCGTTCGGTCGACGCGACGGCCATCGCCGCCGCACGCGAACGCGCGCTGGGACGCACCGCACCGGAAGTCGCGCCGCTGCAATGCGCAGCGTGAGTGCATAACGTCAATCCGACGACACAAGTCAAGCAGGCAGGAGGCACTTCATGGCACTCGATACTCAACCGCGACTGACGCGTCCCGACGACTTCTACGAAGCGCTCATCGACATGCATCGCGATCTCGACGAAGCGCAAAGTCAGGCGGCGAACGCGCAATTGATTCTGCTGCTCGCCGATCAGGTCGGCGATCACGACACGCTGCTCTCGGCGATTCGTCTTGCGCGCGCCGGGGCGCTCGGCAACGCAGCGCACTGAGCGTCAGCCATTCGGCTGCGTTAATGCAAAGGGGGCATCCGTAAACGGGTGCCCCCTTTGCTTGCGACGACGTTCGCCGTGTCTAATCGTTCATCAGCGTTACACCACCACCATCTGAGAGATCTTCTGCGCGGCCCGTTGCAGCGGTGCGAGGAATTTCGTTTCCATCTCGGCGGCCGACGTCCGGTTCGCCTGACCGCTGACGTTCATAGCGGCGATCACCTGCCCGCCGCGATTGCGGATCGGCGCAGCAATCGAGATCAGCCCCTCTTCCAGTTCCTGGTCGACGAGCGCCCAGCCCTTTGCGCGCACATCGAGAATTCGCGTGCGCAGCGTGTCGATGTCGGTGACGGTGCGTCGGGTGTGCTGGCGCAGGTCGGCGCGACGCAGGATGGCGTCGAGTTCGTCGTCCGGCAAAGCAGACAGCATCACGCGGCCCATTGATGTGCACCACGCTGGCAGGCGGCTGCCGATCGAGAGATTGATCGACATCACCTTGCGCACCGGCACCCGCAGCACGTAGACGATATCGTCGCCGTCGAGCACCGACGCGGAGCTACTTTCCTGCACCTCCTGGACCAGCGCCTCCATGAACGGCTCGGCCAGATTCCACAGCGGCATCGACGTCAGATACGAAAAGCCGAGATCGAGAATGCGCGGCGTCAGACGAAACAAACGCCCTTCGCTGCGCACATAACCCAGTGCTTCGAGCGTAAGCAGAATGCGGCGCGCCCCGGCCCGCGTGAGACCGGACGCCTGCGCCACTTCGGAGAGCGTCTGCGCCGGGCGCGTCGCGTTGAACGCCTTGACCACGGCCAGCCCGCGTGCAAACGACTGTACATAGGAGTCGCCCGGCTTCTTGTCGGTCGCATCGGGGGTGTCGTTCGTCGCTGGGGTCATTGGGTCGGTGAAAGTCGGAGAAAGTTGAGCTTTGCGTGAACGGCAAGCGTAATGGATTTGCGCCGCCGGTTCTACCGTGCGCATTCGTCCCCTGCTTCCATCTTGCTTCCGTCTCGCTTCCGTCCTTCTCAGGACCGTCTCACGCCGTGCGCATCGCAAAGACTCCGGGCAGCCCCTCGCTTGACGGCCAACGACGGAAGGCTTACGCTGTTCTTATAGCGAATATTTGTTCGCTATAAGAACATTATGCGCCAGACGATGCCGCCGCACAAGACGTCATCGCCCGGAGACAGCCGCCGCAAACGCGATTGCCTTAGCGCGTTCATCCGGTTGGAATGTGGATTTGCGAATTGACGGAAATGCCCAGGAGGCACGTGTGATCAACAAGATTTACGACTCGCTCGCCAGCGCTGTCGCGGACGTCCACGACGGCGCGACGATCATGATTGGCGGCTTCGGCAACGCCGGGATGCCCTCGGCGCTCATCGACGCGCTGATCGAACAAGGCGCCCGCGACCTGACCATCGTCAACAACAACGCCGGCAACGGCGAAACGGGTCTCGCCGCCCTGCTCAAGGCGGGGCGCGTGCGCAAGATCATTTGCTCGTTCCCGCGTCAGACCGACTCGCAGGTGTTCGACGGCCTTTACCGCGCTGGCAAGATCGAACTGGAACTGGTGCCGCAAGGCAACCTGGCCGAGCGCATTCGTGCCGCAGGCGCGGGCATCGGCGGGTTCTTCACACCGACCGGCTACGGCACGCTGCTTGCCGAAGGCAAGGAAACGCGTGTGATCGACGGCAAGTCGTACGTGCTCGAATCGCCCATCCACGCCGATTTCGCGCTTATCAAGGCGCTCAAGGGCGACCGCTGGGGCAACCTCGTGTATCGCAAGACCGCCCGCAACTTCGGTCCGATCATGGCCACGGCGGCGAAGTGCGCCATCGTTCAGGTGAGCGAAGTCGTCGAACTCGGCGCGCTGGATCCGGAAGCCGTGGTCACGCCCGGCATCTTCGTGCAGCGTGTGGTCGCCGTACCGTCCACCGCCGCCTGATCCCCATCTGAACCGGAGCAAGACATGAACCGACTGACCCGCGACCAGATGGCCGCCCGCGTCGCCCAGGATATTCCCGACGGCGCTTATGTGAACCTCGGCATCGGCCTGCCCACGGCAGTGGCCAATCACCTGCCCGCCGAGAAGGAAATCATTCTCCAAAGCGAGAACGGCGTGATCGGCATGGGCCCGGCCCCCGCCAAGGGCGAAGAGGACGAAGACCTCATCAACGCTGGCAAACAACCCGTCACCCTGAAGCCGGGCGGTGCGTACTTCCATCACGCCGACTCGTTCGCGATGATGCGCGGTGGCCACCTCGACTTCTGCGTGCTGGGCGCGTTCCAGGTTTCGAAGACCGGCGACCTCGCCAACTGGCACACGGGCGCGCCCGATGCGATTCCGGCCGTGGGCGGCGCGATGGACCTCGCGAGCGGCGCGAAGCAGGTGTTCGTGATGATGGAACACCAGACCAAGCAGGGCGAGAGCAAGATCGTCGAGCAATGCACGTATCCGCTCACCGGCGTGGGTTGCGTCACGCGCATCTACACCGACCTGGCGGTCATCGACGTGACGCCCGAAGGGCTGCGCGTCGTCGATATGGTCGAGGGCCTCGCGTTCGACGAACTACAACGCCTGACCGGTGTGACGCTGTTGCCCTCACCGGCCGTTGCCTGACACTGCGCAAGACACCTTCGCCGGGACATCCCATGATGTGACCGGCGATTTTTTTGACGTGAGCGCGCCCCCTGCCGTGTCCGGCCAGCCCCACGTCACACGTTCCATCCATTCGGTGAGGTAGTCAAATGAGTGAAGTCTTCATCTGCGACGCGATTCGCACCCCTATCGGCCGCTACGGCGGCGCACTGTCGTCGGTGCGCGCCGACGATCTCGGCGCGATCCCCCTCAAGGCGCTCATGGCGCGCAACGCGAACGTCGACTGGACGCAAGTCGCCGACGTGATCTACGGCTGCGCCAATCAGGCCGGCGAAGATAACCGCAACGTGGCGCGCATGTCGGCGCTGCTCGCGGGCCTGCCGCAGGACGTGCCGGGTGCCACGATCAACCGTCTGTGCGGCTCGGGCATGGACGCCATCGGCACCGCCGCGCGCGCCATCAAGGCAGGCGAAGCGGGTCTGATGATTGCGGGCGGCGTGGAAAGCATGAGCCGTGCGCCGTTCGTGATGGGCAAGGCAGCCAGCGCGTTTTCGCGTCAGGCGGAGATGTACGACACGACCATCGGCTGGCGTTTCGTCAATCCGCTCATGAAGGCGCAGTACGGGGTGGATTCGATGCCCGAGACGGGCGAGAACGTGGCGACCGATTTCGGCATCAGCCGCGAAGATCAGGATCGCTTTGCCGTGCGCTCGCAGGAGAAGGCGGCGCGCGCTCAGGCAAACGGCACGCTGGCCGAGGAAATCACACCGGTGTCCATTGCCCAGAAGAAGGGCGAAGCGATCCTCGTGGATCGCGACGAACATCCGCGTGCGACGAGCATGGAAGCGCTCGCCAGACTTAAGGGCGTGGTACGCCCTGATGGCACCGTGACCGCCGGTAACGCTTCTGGCGTCAACGACGGCGCCTGCGCTCTGCTGCTGGCAGACGAGGCGAGTGCGGCGCGCTATGGCCTGACGCCGCGTGCCCGTGTGTTGGGCATGGCGACGGCAGGTGTAGCACCGCGCATCATGGGCATCGGTCCGGCTCCCGCAACGCAAAAACTGCTCGCGCGGCTCGGTATGTCGCTCGATCAGTTCGACGTCATCGAACTTAACGAAGCGTTTGCGAGCCAGGGCCTGGCCGTGTTGCGCCAACTCGGCGTGGCCGACGACGATCTGCGCGTCAATCCGAACGGTGGCGCCATTGCGTTGGGCCATCCGCTCGGCATGAGCGGCGCACGTCTGGTGACGACGGCGATGTATCAGCTGCGGCGTACGGGTGGTCGCTTTGCGCTGTGTACGATGTGCATTGGGGTCGGCCAGGGC
The DNA here is from genome assembly GCF_000972785.3 of Pandoraea oxalativorans. NCBI lineage: Bacteria > Pseudomonadati > Pseudomonadota > Betaproteobacteria > Burkholderiales > Burkholderiaceae > Pandoraea > Pandoraea oxalativorans. The sequence continues at coordinate 794,175 of NZ_CP011253.3, read as the reverse complement.
ATCGCTATCGCCATCGAAGCGGTGTAATACGGCATCACCACCGATGTTCTCGGGCCGGGAGTGCGTGCGCTCACCGGTAAGTTCCGCCGCGCCGCTCCCGATGTCCCGCCCGCACGATCAGTGCGGGACGGGACGCTTCTGCCCAATGTCTCCTTCAGTCCTTCCTGTCATTCCTTAGCGTTCGCTGCTCAGACCGCCTTCGCCACGTCGCGCATCACGGCGTCGAAGAACTTGGCCTGTGCGTCGGCATCGCTGCGTGCGTAGGCACGGTTGATGCCGCTGATCACCGCACGAATCGAGGCCGTCGTCAGATTGGCGTCGATACCCACGCCGAACGCGCTGCCCACAATCGTTTCGCCCGCCATTTCCGCGATGGCGATGGCACGTGCGTCTGCGCCCTGCGTCAGTGCGCGCTCCTCGTAGTGCTGCACGCGAACCGGCGTGCGCATCGCGTTCATCAACGCGTCGAGCGGACCGTTACCGGCCCCCGACACCGTCGTGCGCTGGCCATGCACGTCGATGGTCACGGCGATGTGCTGGCGGCCGTCGCGCTCGGACAGCGTGTGCGCGACGTAAGCCACCGGATCCGTCGACGCCACGTATTCCTTCTGGAACAGTTGCCAGATCTGCGAGGCAGTGACTTCCGCGCCCGTCTCGTCCGTGTAGCGCTGCACGGCCGAGCTGAAGTCGACTTGCAGGCGACGCGGCATCTGCACGCCGTACGTCTGCTCCAGCAAGTAAGCGATGCCGCCCTTGCCCGACTGGCTATTCACGCGAATGATCGAGTCGTACGTGCGGCCAAGATCGCTCGGGTCGATGGGGAGATACGGCACTTCCCATACGGCATCCGACTTCTGCGCGGCGAGGCCCTTCTTGATGGCGTCCTGGTGCGAACCGGAGAACGCGGTGAACACGAGATCGCCGACATACGGATGACGCGGGTGCACCGGCAACTGCGTGCATTCTTCCGACGTGCGGGCGATTTCGTTGATGTTCGAGAAGTCGAGTCCCGGATCGACGCCCTGCGTGTACAGGTTCAGACCGAGCGTGACGAGATCGACGTTACCCGTGCGCTCGCCGTTGCCGAAGAGGCAGCCTTCGATGCGATCGGCCCCGGCCATCACGGCCAGCTCGGCGGCGGCGACCGCCGTGCCACGGTCGTTGTGTGGGTGGACGGAGAGAATCAGCGAGTCGCGACGCGCGAGGTTGCGGTGCATCCACTCGATCTGGTCGGCGTAGTAGTTCGGTGTGCCGATTTCGACGGTCGCGGGCAGGTTGACGATGCACTTGCGCTCAGGCGTCGGCTGCCATACGTCGAAGACGGCGTCGCACACTTCCTTGGCGAAATCGAGTTCGGTGCCCGTGAACGTCTCCGGGCTGTACTGCAACGTCCATTGCGTTTCGGGCGCGGCGTCGGCGCAGCGCTTGATCGTCTTCGCGGCGGACACGGCGAGCGCCTTGACGCCCGGCTGATCGAGATTGAAGACGATGCGGCGGAATTCGGGAGCCGTGGCGTTGTAGAGGTGAACGATGGCGCGCGGTGCGCCCTTGAGCGAAGCGAAGGTGCGTTCGATGAGGTCGTCGCGGGCTTGCGTGAGCACTTCGATGGTGACGTCGTCGGGAATGTGACCGCCTTCGATCAGCTCGCGCACGAAGTTGAAATCGGTGTCGGAGGCCGACGGGAACGCCACTTCGATTTCCTTGAAGCCGATGGCGACGAGCGTCTTGAACATGCGCATCTTGCGCTGAGCGTCCATCGGCTCGAAGAGCGCCTGATTGCCGTCGCGCAGATCGGTGCTCATCCAGATCGGGGCACGCGTGATGGTGCGGCTCGGCCATTGTCGGTCGGGAATGTTGACCGGGTTGAACGGGCGGTACTTCGTAGCGGGGTTCTTCAACATGGCGGTATCTCGATTGTCAGCAAAAGTGTCAACCGGACGACGCACAGACGCAGATAAGCTACGACCTCCGGTTGGATGAACCGGGGCTCAGGTCGGCGTAACTGGGGAAAATCAGCGGTGCTTCAGTGAGGAATTCAGACGATGCACGCGCGCAGCAACGGACCAAGCCCGGTGGAGCGGGCTAGTAGTCGTAGCGAGAGGGAGAATTGCGCGGTGATCATGTGGCACATGAAATCACAGATTTTCGGACGCTGTCAACCATGATGTGTCGCCTCGCGAGTTTCCCACGACATGAAATGGGCGCCGTCGCCGATCGGGACGCATTGCCGCCATCAAAGCGGCACGGCCGACGTGCACTTGATCTCGTCGAGACAGACGCTCGACTTCACCGCGCTCACGCCGGGGATGCGCATCAGCGTATCGAGCAGAAACTCGGACAGCGCCTTCAGATCGCGCGCCACGACTTTGAGCACGTAGTCGATGTCGCCCGTCACGGAAAAGCACTCCTGAATCTGCGCGAGTTCCGCGACCAGTCCCTTGAAGTTCGACAGGTCGCGGATATGGCCGCGCTCCATCGTCACGTGGACGAACGCGACCACGCTGAAGCCGAGCCGTTGCGCGTCGAGCCGGGTGTCGTAGCCCTTGATCACGCCCATTTCTTCGAGACGCCGATGACGCCGCAGCGTCTGCGCGGGCGAAAGCTTGATCGCTTCGGCCAGTTCGAGATTCGAAATCCGTCCGTGGCTCTGCAATATCCCCAACAAGCGTACGTCAATCCGATCAATTTCAATGCTCTGCATTTTTATTTCCCATCAATGCCGATTTACGAAATATTAGTGCATAACCTAGGGTTTCCCTAGCGCATTTACGAAATCCTATTTTGCGCCGACGCACTTACACTGCCCCTGATGAAATGACGAAAATGGGCGAGAAACACTTGCAACAGCAAGGATTTCGACGAACGGAACCCGCGGATTGCGATTACCCGACCCACCGGTCGATAAAGCACAATTTTGTTGCACGATCCGAAGTCGTCTGTATTGGCCGGGACGTCACCTCCGGCCGGCCCATGCGTCCAACGAATCTGTCATCCCTGCAAATCACTTCACCCAGCCGAGACGATCATGGCCGACCTGTTTGAAAATCCGATGCAATTGATGGGCTTCGAATTCGTGGAATTCGCTTCGCCTACGCCGAACGTCCTAGAACCCATTTTCGAACAGATGGGCTTCACGCTCGTGGCGCGTCACCGCTCGAAAGACGTGGTGCTGTACCGTCAGGGCGAGGTCAACTTCATCGTGAACCGCGAGCCGAACAGCGAAGCGGCCTACTTCGCCGCCGAGCACGGCCCGAGCGCCTGCGGCATGGCCTTCCGCGTGAAGGACTCGCACAAGGCCTACGCCCGCGCGCTGGAACTCGGCGCACAGCCCGTCGAGATCGAAACCGGTCCGATGGAACTGCGTCTGCCGGCAATCAAGGGCATTGGCGGCGCGCCGCTGTATCTGATCGACCGCTTCGAAGAAGGCAAGTCGATCTATGACATCGACTTCGAGTACATCGAAGGCGTCGACCGTCACCCGGTCGGTCACGGGCTGCGCCTGATCGATCACCTCACGCACAACGTCTATCGTGGCCGCATGGCTTACTGGGCCAATTTCTACGAGAAGCTGTTCAACTTCCGCGAGATTCGCTACTTCGACATTTCGGGCGAATACACCGGCCTGACCTCCAAGGCGATGACCGCCCCCGATGGTAAAATCCGCATTCCCCTGAACGAGGAATCGGCCAAGGGCAGCGGCCAGATCGAGGAATTCCTGATGGCCTTCAACGGTGAAGGCATTCAACACATCGCCTTCCTCACCGACAACCTGCTTCAGGTCATCGACAACCTGCAAATGGCAGGCGTCGATCTCATGACCGCGCCGAACGACTTCTACTACGATGCGCTCGAGACCCGTCTGCCGGGTCACGGTCAGCCGGTGGGCGAACTGAAGGCGCGCGGCATTCTGCTCGACGGTACGACCGAGAACGGCAAGCCGCGTCTGCTGTTGCAGATCTTCTCGAAGACGCTGCTCGGCCCGGTGTTCTTCGAGTTCATCCAGCGCGAAGGCGACGACGGCTTCGGCGAAGGCAACTTCAAGGCGCTGTTCGAATCGCTTGAGCGCGACCAGATCGAGCGCGGCACGCTCAAGGTCTGAGTTCCGGGGAGACAAGATCGTCCGCTCGCACGGACGATCCCAAAGGACACGGCGATGGCGCCATAAGCGCCGCGCCGTGGCGGCTCAACGCTTCCGGTTCGTGCTCACCGCATGAAAACAGAGAAGCGCGTCGCGTGAATACGAAGGTAGGGTAAGGAACAGACATGTCCGCCAACGCAGCAAAAGATGGCTCGCTCCACCGCGGCCTGAAGAATCGTCACATCCAATTGATCGCGCTCGGTGGCGCGATCGGCACCGGCCTCTTTCTCGGCATCGCTCAAACCATCAAAACCGCTGGCCCCTCAGTCTTGCTGGGCTACGCCATTGCGGGCGTCGTCGCGTTTTTCATCATGCGCCAACTCGGTGAAATGGTCGTGGACGAACCCGTTGCCGGGTCGTTCAGCTACTTCGCCAACAAGTATTGCGGTCAGTTCGCGGGCTTCGTCTCCGGCTGGAATTACTGGGTGCTTTACGTCCTCGTCTCGATGGCCGAACTCTCCGCCGTCGGGATCTACGTTCAGTACTGGTGGCCCGGCATTCCCACGTGGGTCTCGGCGCTCGTTTGTTTCGGCGTCATCAACGCCATCAACCTCTCCAGCGTGAAGTCGTATGGCGAGATGGAGTTCTGGTTCTCCATCGTCAAAGTCGCCGCCATCGTCGGCATGATCGGCTTCGGCGGTTATCTGCTCTTCTCCGGCAATGCAGGTCCGCAAGCGAGCGTCGCCAACCTGTGGCAACACGGCGGCTTCTTCCCGAATGGCGTGTCGGGCCTCGTCATGGCGATGGCGGTCATCATGTTCTCGTTCGGCGGGCTTGAGCTGGTCGGCATTACGGCGGCGGAAGCGGACGACCCGTCGCGCACCATTCCGCGCGCGACCAATCAGGTCATCTACCGCATTCTGATTTTCTACGTCGGCGCACTCGGCGTGCTGCTCTCGCTGTATCCGTGGGAAAAGGTGGTCTCCGGCGGTAGCCCGTTCGTGCTGATCTTCCATGAACTGAACAGCAACTTCGTCGCGCACGTACTCAACGCCGTGGTGTTGACCGCTGCGCTGTCCGTCTACAACAGTTGCGTGTATTGCAACAGCCGCATGCTGTACGGTCTGGCCGGTCAGGGCAATGCGCCGCGCGCGCTGCTCAAGGTCAACTCGCGCGGTATTCCGCTGACCGCCCTTGGCGTCTCGGCAGTCGCAACGGCCGTGTGCGTGGTGATCAACTACTTCATGCCGGGCAAGGCGTTCGAACTGCTGATGGGCCTGGTCGTGTCGGCCCTGATCATCAACTGGGCAATGATCAGCGTGATCCATCTTGCTTTCCGTCGTGCCAAGGCACGCGCTGGCGAGACCACGTTTTTCAGGAGCCTCGGCTACCCGTTCACGAACTACCTGTGTCTGGCGTTCCTCGCAGGCATTCTGGTCGTGATGTATCTGATCCCGGATCTGCGCATCTCCGTGTATCTGATCCCGGTGTGGCTGGTCGTGCTGGCCGTCGGCTACCGTCTGCGTCAGAAAAACGCGGCCACGGCGGTGCCGGTCAGCGCAGCGCGCTAAATCGATCAACGTCGCACGCCGGGCTTTCGACGCCCGGCGTACACCCGGCAGTGCCGCACTAGCGGTATCATCGGAAGTTACCCATCGTTATTCCATCGCTATTCCAGGAACTGCCATGTTCGAACACATCGATGCCTATCCCGGTGACCCGATCCTCTCGCTCAACGAGAATTTCGCGAAAGATCCGCGTACCAACAAGGTCAACCTGAGCATCGGCATCTATTACGACGACGCTGGCCGCCTGCCGGTCATGAACGCGGTTCGTCAGGCCGAAGCGCTGCTGCTGGCCGAAGTCGGTCCGAAGCCGTATCTGCCGATGGCTGGCTTTGCCAACTACCGCGACGCCGTGCAGGGTCTCGTGTTCGGCGAAGACTCGCCCGCGCGCAAGAACGGCAGCATCGCCACCGTGCAGACGCTCGGCGGCTCCGGCGCCCTGAAGGTGGGTGCAGATTTCATCAAGCGTTACTTCCCTGGCTCGCAAGTGTGGGTGAGCGATCCGACGTGGGATAACCATCGCTTCATCTTCGAGCGCGCCGGTTTCACCGTGAATACGTATCCGTATTACGACGAGGCGACCGGCGGCCTGCAATTCGAAGCGATGGTCGACGCCATCGACAAGCTGCCTGCACGTAGCGTCGTTCTGCTGCACGCTTGCTGCCACAACCCGACCGGCGTCGATCTGAACGATGCACAATGGGTGCAACTGATCGAAGTGCTCAAGAAGCGCGAACTGCTGCCCTTCGTCGACATGGCATATCAGGGTTTCGGCTCGGGCATCGAGGCCGACGCCTTCGTGATTCGCGAACTGGCGCGTCAGGGCCTGCCCGCATTCGTCGCCAACTCGTTCTCGAAGAACTTCTCGCTGTACGGCGAGCGTTGCGGCGGCCTGTCGGTCATCTGCGAATCGTCGGAAGCTGCCGATCGCGTGCTGGGCCAGTTGACGAGCGCCGTGCGCTCGAACTACAGCAATCCGCCCACGCACGGCGCGAAAATCGTCGCCAAGGTGCTGAGCACGCCGGATCTGCGCAAGTCGTGGGAAGAAGAGCTTGCGGCCATGTGCCAGCGCATCACGCGCATGCGCGGCGCGATTCACGACGGTCTGCGCGGCCATGTGCCGGACAACATGCTCTCGCGTTATCTGGAACAGCGCGGCATGTTCACGTACACGGGGCTGACGGCCGCACAGGTCGACGTGCTGCGTGAAGCCCACGGCGTCTATCTGATCCGCTCTGGCCGCATGTGCGTGGCCGGGTTGAACGAGAGCAATGTGGCTGTGGTGGCCGAGAGCATCGCCAAGGTGCTGAACGGCTGAGCTTGCGCTCACCGACGAAAAAAGGGACGGCGATGCCGTCCCTTTTTCATTGGCGCGACGAAAGGCTTACGACGCCTTCTTCAGGAATTCAAGCAAATCCGCGTTCACCTTGTCCGCCTCGACCGTGCACATGCCGTGCGCGCCCCCCGGGTAGATCTTCAGCGTTGCGTTCTTGACGATCTGCGCGGTGAGCTTGCCCGAAGCGTCGATCGGCACGATCTGATCGTCGTCGCCATGCAGCACGAGCGTCGGCACATCGATCTTCTTCAGGTCTTCGGTGTAATCGACCTCCGAGAACTCCTTCACGCACAGGTACTGGCCGAGGTGCGAACCCCACATGCCCTGCGCCCAGAAGGCGTCGATCACGCCCTGCGATTTCTTGGCGTTCGAACGGTTGTAGCCGTAGAACGGAACCGCCAGATCCTGATAGAACTGCGAACGATTGGCCGCGACATTTGCGCGAATTTCGTCGAACACACCGATCGGCAGACCGCCCGGGTTCTTGTCCGACTTGAGCATGACGGGTGGCACGGCACCGATGAGCACGGCCTGCGCCGCGCGCTTCGTGCCGTGACGGCCAAGGTAATGCGCGACTTCGCCACCGCCGGTCGAATGGCCGACGAACGTCGCGTCGTGCAGATCGAGATGCTCGACGAGGGCGGCGAGGTCGTCGGCGTAGGTGTCCATGTCGTTGCCGGTGCCCGGTTGATCCGAGCGACCGTGCCCCCGTCGGTCGTGCGCGATCACGCGATAGCCGTGCTGCACCAGAAACAGCATTTGTGCGTCCCAGGCGTCGGCGCTCAGCGGCCAGCCGTGGGAGAACACGACCGGTCGGCCCTTGCCCCAGTCCTTGTAGAAAATCGCGGTGCCATCCTTCGTCTTGAACGTGCTCATGGTGTCATCCTTGAGTGAGGGGGAGTTCGTGCACCGGCAAGAAGGTCGGCGCGAGCGAAGGCTTTTAATTTAAGGCGTCGATGAGCGCCGTTACAAGGTGAGATTTTTTGATGCGCGCGTGAGTAACATTCACGAAACCTGTCCCATGGCTGTCATGAAGTTCGGAGCCCTCAGGGTCCGGCACAACTGCGCTGCATGCAACGACGTCGACGGTGCACGCGCCAGCACGTCCGCACGCTTGGCGTTATATTGGGCGTCCCGCGGCGCTGTTGGCCGCTCATCCCGAATGCGTCGATCCCCATGTCCGATCAATCCGCCGAGTTGTCCCAGTTTCCGATCACGCGCAAGTGGCCTGCCGCGCACCCGGAACGTCTGCAACTGTATTCGCTGCCCACGCCCAACGGCGTGAAGGTGTCGATCATGCTCGAAGAAATCGGGCTGCCGTACGAGGTGCATCTGGTCAATTTCCAGACCAACGATCAGCTCACGCCGGAATTCCTCTCGCTCAACCCGAACAACAAGATTCCCGCGATCCTCGATCCGAACGGTCCCGGTGGCAAGCCGCTGCCGCTGTTCGAGTCGGGCGCGATCCTCTGGTACCTCGCCGAGAAGACCGGCAAGCTGCTGCCCGTCGATCCGGCCGCGCGTTACGAGACGCTGCAATGGGTGATGTTCCAGATGGGCGGCGTCGGCCCGATGTTCGGCCAGTTGGGCTTCTTCAACAAGTTTGCAGGCAAGGACTACGAGGACAAGCGTCCGCGCGAGCGTTACGTCGCCGAGTCGAAGCGCCTGCTCGCCGTGCTCGATGCGCGTCTGGCCGACCACCAGTGGCTGATTGGCGACGAATACACCATCGCCGATATCGCCACGTTCCCGTGGGTTCGCAATCTCGTCGGCTTCTATGAGGCGGGCGATCTCGTTGGCTTCGATCAGTTCAAGCACGTGCAGCGCGCGCTGGGGGCATTTGTGGCGCGTCCGGCGGTGATTCGCGGGCTGGAGATTCCGAAGCGTCCTGCCTGAGCGCGGCGTGATTTGACGTGACGTGCGACCCGCGACGCCCAAAAAAGACCGGTGCATCGAGACGACGCACCGGTTTGAGATCGCGATGTTGCACGAGGAGGTACGCCCCCGCGGGACGTCGGACCGACGACCCGGCGGGTACAGCCATGAGGTACTCGTTGCGGATCGGACGGTTCTCGAAGTAGCACTCCAGGATTTCACGCGTACCGGCGGCGTAACGTGTCTGCGCCGACAGGCTCGTGCCCGAGATGTGCGGGGTCATGCTGTGGTGCGGCATGCTGCGCCACGGGTGATCGGACGGTGCCGGTCGCGGGAACCAGACGTCGCCGCCGTAGCCCGCGAGCTGGCCGCTTTCGAGCGCCGCCGCGACGGCGTCGCGGTCGCACAGCTTGCCGCGCTCCGTGTTGATCAGGTACGCGCCGCGCTTGAAGTGCTTCAGGCTGTCGGCGTTGATCATGTGCTCCGTTTCCGGGTGCAGCGGGCAGTTCAGCGTGACCACGTCGCACACCTTGGCAAGGCTCTCAAGGCTCGTGTGATGCGTGAGGTTGAGTTCCTTCTCGACCGATTCCGGCAGACGGTGACGATCGAGGTAGTGCAGATGCGTGCCGAACGGCTTCATCAGCCGCAGCACGCGCAAGCCGATACGCCCTGCTGCCACCGTGCCCAGATCGTACGAGCGCTCGACGCAGTCGGCGATGTTCCAGCCGTCCTTGCTCGAGGTCACGACGAGTTCGTGGCCGTTCGATTCGAGATACTTGCGCAGCCCCAGTTCGCCCGACACGCTACCGAGCAACGCGCGCGGCTGGAAGTCGATGGCACGCGGCGTGGGCAGCGTCTGGCCATCGGGGTAGCACTCGATCTTCGGCAGATCGTCGCGGGCGTAGGTCTTCGGGTAGCCGGTAACGGGGTCGTCGTACAGTACACAAACAATCTTGGCCATGGTGTCTCGCTCCTGAAGGGTTATCTGCAAGATGTCTGCTTGGCGACGCTGGCGTCGTTAGCGTCGCTGCATTGAGGCCAATAATCGGTGTATGCGTTTCGTCTGGAAAATCGTTCTGACCGATCGGTTGATCGGCCAGACCTATCAAAGCGATGTGGATGACGCGCGGTGACGTCAGACGTCGCCAGACGGTGCACGTGCGCGAAGGTGCCAGCATGCCGAGGTGAAGCGCACCTCGCCCTGCGCGACGAATGGCGCGTAGGCGTCGACGATCGCGTCTACGACGTGCGCCCGCTTTGCCGGATCGAGACCGGCCAGCGCCAGTCCTACTGGCCCGAGACGCGACGCGTAATCGCGCAAGTCGGCCTGCGCGAACGTGCAGTCGAAGTGCACGGGCTCAAGCCGGACATCCTCCCACCCTGCCGAAGACAAGATGGACGCGACGCGCTCGCGATCCGCGAAGCCGAACTGTCCCGGCGCACCCGGCTGTCGGGGCGGCAGACCGGAGAACAATGGCGCGGCGGCACGCTCGGCCACGGTCATGAACGGATTCTCCGACGGGCCTCGCCACACGAGCGCGTGGAGCGCCGCCCCCGGGCGAGCGCACGCGCGCAAATTTGTGAAGGCGGCGACAGGATCGTCGAAGAACATGACGCCAAGTCGAGAGACGATGAGATCGAAGTGCGCTTGCGCAAACCCATGCGTCTGCACATCGGCGCAAAGAAACTCGACCGGCGCACGCGCATGGGCTGCGCGCGTGCGCGCCGTCTCGATCATCGGTGCGGAGATGTCGGCCCCCGTGAGTTGCCAGGAACGGCCCAGCGCGGTGGACAACGCGAGCGTTGCGCCGCCTGTGCCGCATCCGACGTCGAGCAGGCGCCCCGAAGGCGTTTGTTGCGCAACTTCGCGCGCGCGGTCGATAAGAAACCGCGCGAGCGGCAGGAACATCTGGTCGAGCGCGGCACGGTTGTCCACCCATGCACTGCCCGAGCGGCCGTTCCAGAGTTCGGACTGGTCGTGATTGGCGTTGTCGGTCATTTGGCATCTCTCATGTCGATACGATGGAGGCGCATGCCAATGCGGACGTCGGTCGATCCCCGCGATGTCCCGAACTTCCCCCGGCATGGCGCATGTCGTGCAGTGTCGCAATTCAAGTCGACTTTAGGTCAAGAGCTTTTTGCCCGATTACCTGCCACCCGGCGCTGGCAACGACTCACGCGGTGGCGTTGAACGCGTCGTGATAGGCGACTGTACCGGTCGGCATCGGGCCGTCGAAATGCGTCATCTGAAAATACTCGGCGGGCACGTCCGGCAAACGCCAGGACGGGTCTGCGCGGAACCCGAACCGTCCGTAGTAGGACGGCTCGCCCAGCACGACGCACCCGGCCGCATCGCGTCGACGAAGCGCCTCGATGGTGTCGACGTTACTGTGCGGGGGCCGAGGGGGCGGGGCTTTGCGGTGCGGGCGACGGGGAAAGCACGATCCCGCCAAGCGACGTTGAGGGTCCGGACGGTGCCGACGGCGTGACCGGTATCGATGCCCCACCCGACCCCGCCCCGGACGAACCGCCCGGTCCGTTCCACTCGCCCGGCACGCCCGGGATGGTCGTGCCTTGCGGAGAACTCGCGGATGGGGGGGCGGGTTGCGTGTATTGCGGCTGAGCGAGCACCGCCGATGCGACCGGCACGGGCAAAGGCCCGCTGTCGCTGGCAGCATCCGGCGTGGAGATCGATGGCGCGGGGGCCGGAGCAGGCGACGGCGCCTGCCGCTTGACCGGCGCTTTGGGCTTGGGCTCCGGCTTCCTGGCGAAGAGGCCCGTCACCCAGTCCGAGGCGCGCGTCCACCAGTCGCTGTACCAGTGGTGATTGTCAGGCGCTTCGAACTTCGCGCTGCCGTCGATGACCTTTGCGCGCAACGCACGCGAGACGACATCCCCGACAATCGGCAATGCGCTGTGTGCGCCCTGCCCCCAGTAATCGCTGCGTAACGTGATGCGGCTGTCGTTGAAGCCGACCCATGCGCCCGCCACCAGTTGGGGCTGCATCAGAATGAACCAGCCGTCGGCGTTGTCCTGCGTGGTACCGGTCTTGCCCGCGACGTCGGCCCGAATGCCGAAGCGCGTGCGAATCGCATTGCCGGTCCCGCGATTGATGACACCGCGCATGGTGTCGAGCAGCGTGTAATCGTCGTTCTCCGAGAGCGCGCGCTCGGGTCGCGCGGGTGAGAACGTCGCCAGCACGTCGCCTTCGCTGTTCGTGATCTGCGTGACCATTGTCGGCTCGCGATACTCGCCGCCATCGGCGATCGTGCCGTAGGCCGCGACCATCTCCTTGAGCGAGACCGGACTCGTGCCCAGCGCCAGCGACGGCACCGGGTCGAGCTTGCTCTCGCGCACGCCCATCGCGCGAGCAAGACCGACCACGCGCGACGGCCCGACATCCTGCATCAACTGCGCCGTGACGGTGTTGCGCGACTGCGCCAGCGCATCGGCGAGTTTCATCGGCTTGTTGGTCGGCGCGGTGTCGTCGCTGGGTCGCCAGATTTCGCCGCCGGCGAGCGGAATCTCCACCACCTGATCGACGATGGTGTCGTCCGGCTTGCGTCCCTTCACGAAGGCCGCGCCGTACACAAACGGCTTGAACGTCGAGCCCGGCTGACGACGCGCCTGCTGCACGTGATCGAAAGGATCGGTCGTGAAGTCGCGGCTGCCGACCCACGCGCGGATTTCGCCGGTGCGCGGATCGATGGCGAGGAAACCGGCCTGAACGCGCGTCTTCGTCGTGCGCAGGTTTTGCATGAACGTCTTGTCGGCTAACAGACGCTTCATCGCCGCTTCGGGCGCTTCACTGCTGGCCACGGCATTGCGGTATTCCGCCGTCTCGCGCACGAACGACTGGACCAGCGCCGTACTGTCGCGCCAACCGCCGCGTGCCGACCAATTCGCGTCGGCAATGCCCTGCAATTGATTCGCCTGACGCGTGAGCGCTTGGGTCGCCATCGACTGCAAGCGCGCGTCGATGGTGGTATGCACCACGAGACCGTCCGAGTAGATGTTGTAGTCGTTGCGATCCGCCCAGCCGATCAGCCACTTGCGCAATTGCTGTGCGAAGTGCGGTGCAGGCCCCGGCGCTTCGGTCTGACGTTCGAAGTCGACACGCAAAGGCCGCTTTTGCAGCGTCGCGAGCTTCGACGCGTCGAGGTCGCCGAACTTCACCATCTGCGCGAGCACCGTGTTGCGGCGTTGCAGCGCGCGCTCGGGATTGATCACCGGGTTGTAATAGCTGTTGCCCTTGAGCATGCCAACGAGCGTAGCGGCTTCGACGACGTCCAACTGATCGGCGGACTTATCGAAGTACGTGCGCGCGGCCATTTCGATGCCATACGCGTTGTACAGGAAGGGCACCGTGTTCAGATAGGTCTCGAGAATCTCGGGCTTCGTGTACAGCGCCTCGATCTTGAGCGCGGTGATTGCTTCCTTGAGTTTGCGCGTGAGCGTGGGGGCGCGACCGATGTCGTCCGGGTACAAGTTGCGGGCGAGCTGTTGCGTAATCGTCGAGCCGCCCTGACGATCACCGGAGAACGTGCGCAGCGCCGCCCCCGCCGTACGCTTCAAATCGATGCCATGGTGTTCGTAAAAGCGATGATCTTCCGTCGATACGAGCGCCTTGACGACGTTGGGCGAGATGTCCTTCAACGCCACCCACTCGCGATTCGACGGCCGGAACTCGGCCAGCAGTTTCCCGTCGACAGACAGGACCTGCGCAGGCTGGTCGACCTTTGCCCGGCGAATGTCGCGAATGCTCGGCGTGAACGGAATCAGAATCAGCGTGTAAGCGACGAGCAGACCAGGAAGCGCTGCCATGGCGATCAGCACACCGCGACGCGTGGGATGGCGCAGGTGATGCCAGGCGCGCGCCGCATACGGACAGAGCGGTTGCAAAAGGCGAAGACCCCGCCGACCCGCTTGGGCGACGGCGTGCAGCAGCGAAGAAAACAGCGACGAAATCGGGCGCTTCACGATGGGGGAATGCGTGGCAAAGTCCGCATCCTACCAAAACCGCGGCGCGCGACAGTTTGTCGCATCACGCGTGCGCGCTGCCTCTGGCTTGACGCGCATCAAGTTCCGCAGCGCATCGTGCTTCTACCATCGGTCGTGCTCTCTCACGACTTTGGACAACATCATGAAGCACTCCCTCGGCGCCACGGCTCTCGCCGCCGCACTGGCTATCGGTGCCGCCCTCTCCAGCGCATCCGCATTCGCACAAAGCACGGCACCGGCCACCGACAATGCGGCCACCACGAAGACCTTCGGGTTCATCAAGGACAGTTCGCAGGGCATCTACGCAGGCGACATCCTCGCGCGCGTACGCGCCATCGGCATCATGCCGGACTCGCATGCGAGTGGCAGCGTTCTGCCGACGCTGGGCGTCACCGTCAACAACGCCATCGTGCCGGAACTCGACTTCACGTACATGATTCTCGACAACGTCGGCGTCGAACTCATTCTCGGCATGTCGCGCCATCAACTCACGTCGAGCCTCGGGCATCTCGGCGGCGTAAACGTGCTGCCGCCGACACTGCTGCTGCAATACCACTTCAACCACGCAGGGAAGGTGCGTCCCTATGTCGGCGCGGGCATCAATTACACGCGCTTCTGGAATAGCAACCTCAATGCAGGCGGCACGCCCATCTCGATCAAGAACCACAGTGTGGGACCGGCGCTGCAAGCCGGTGTGGACATCCAGATGACGAAAAACCTCTTCTTCAACATCGACATCAAGAAGATCTGGATGAAGACCGATACGTCGCTCGCGGGCACCGACCTCGGCACGTTGCATATCGATCCCCTGATCGTCGGCGTCGGCGTTGGCATGAAGTTCTGATATCCGGTGTGGGGCGCCACGTGCCGGGGGGCCGCGGCGCCTTTTTTTTGGTTCCAACGGACGACGCGGCAAATTGTCGCGCCGTCCCTACATGCGAACGCAAAGCATTTACGCCCCTCGACAAGACACCCTACAATGCCTCCTTTCCCGAGCGCCGCCTGAGCCGCGTCTTTGCCGTCGCGGTTATCCGATTACGTGATGAGCTTATGACGTAACCGTGAGATGCGCTCGCAGGATGAGCCGCCAGACGGCCCGGCGATTCCCGTATTTTTCGTTCATCCGCTTAATCCGCTTAATCCGCTTATTCCGATCCGGCCCAGCATGCGCAAGCTTCGTCAGCATCGCGTCGCAATCGGGATCGCCCTGCTGGCGATCCTGCTGGCTGCGCTCATGCCCGCGATTGCGCAATGGCGCGCCGCCATGCAGGCGGATCCGTTTGCGGTCTACTGCACGGTGCAGGGCACGCAGGCCTCGCTGGGCACGAACACCACCGCGCGCGCCGTCGCCCAACGCGAACCTGCGCATGACGGCCACAGCGGCCATGACGACGCGCAGGCGCCGCCCGCGCATCGTGCTCATCCCGTACCTCCCGCTCAGGCAGAGGTCACCGGACTGCATAGCGAGCACGGCAACGTCGGCCACTCGCTCGACTCGGCAGATCATTGGGAAAAGTGCGGTTATTGCGCCTTGTGGACGCATCAGCCGCTCGTCACCACTGCCTTCCAGCTCCCCCCGCCTGTCGCGTCGGCGGGTATCGTTGCCGCCCCCCGGGCGCCGATACCGCATTTCCCGCGCGCCCGTTTCTCCGACGCCCTAGCCCGCGCGCCACCGTCCCTCGCCGTCTGATCCTCCCGCCTTCCGGCCATTGACCGTCAATGCCGGTGGTTCCCGTCGAACCCGTTTTGCGCTGCGTGCCTTCCGGCTGGCCCTGACGTTCGCGCTCGTCTCGCGAACGTGTGGCTCGCCATGCGTACCGGGCCGTCGACGCACACGTTCGACACTCACGATCATCAGGCGGCCGTCATTCGGTCGCGAGAGAGACATTCATGTCACGTTTCATGACGCAGAAGCCGTTGCAAGCGGCCATCGCGCTCGCCTTCGCCTCGCTAGGCAGCGCAGCACACGCACTCACATCGAACCCCGCAGCTTCGGTCGCCCTGGCGGGCGCCGCTGCCGTGAATCCTGCGGCCCCCGTGGCCACAACGGTCCTTGCCGCAGACACATCCGGAGTCGCCGCGACGACCGCACCCGCCACGCCTACCGCCACGTTGCCCGTCACCCACGTGAGCGCCCCGGCAGAGTCGCTCACGTCCCCCAATGTGGAGGAGCAGAAGGCCAACCTTTTCCAGACCGCCGGATCGGTCGGCTTCGTTGACGCCGACAGCTACCAGAACACCTACGCGTTCAACCTGCGCGACGTGCTGAAGGACAGCCCCGGTGTGTATGTCCAGAATCGCTACGGGCAGGAGCTACGCGTGTCGATTCGCGGCTCCGGTATCGCACGCGGTTATCACGTACGCGGCCTCGAACTCCTGCAGGACGGGATTCCCACCAACTCGGCCGATGGCAGCGGCGACTACTATCAGATCGACCCGATGGGCCTGCGCTCCACCGAGGTCTACAAGGGTGGCAACGGCCTCACCTACGGTTCAACCACACTGGGCGGTGCGCTGAACTTCGTCACGCCCACGGCCTACACGGCAGAGGCCCCCAACCAGTTCCGGCTCGAAGGCGGTAGCTTCGGCACCGTTCGCGCGAGCGGACAGATGTCGCGCATCTTCGGGCCGCTCGATGCGCTCGCGACCGTGACGCTCAACCGGTCCGACGGTTATCGCGATCACGCGAAAGGCAACTATGCCCAGATCAACGCGAACATCGGCTACAAATTCTCGCCGCGCGTGGAAACGCGTTTCTTCTTCGGCGCGTACATCGTCGATCAGAAGCTGCCGGGCACGTTGTCGCTGTTCGACGCGCTCAACAATCCCACCAAGGCCGCGGCTTCCGCAGTCGCCGGCGATCAGGCGCGTAACACCCGCACCGAGCGTCTGGGCAACCTGACCACGATTCGTTTCGACGTCGGCCAGCTCGATATCGCGTCGTGGGTCATTCACAAGAGCCTGTATCACCCGATCTTCCAGGTCATCGATCAGGACGGCTGGACCTACGGCGTAGCTCCCCGCTACGCGGCGAACCTCACGCTCGCGGGCATGCGTAACGACCTGATCGTGGGTGCGCGCTTCTTCGGTGGCAATACGAAGGCCGATCAATACGTCAACGTGAACGGCAATCGCGGTGCCCAGACGCTCGACGCCCGCCAGAGCGCTTACAACTACGAGGCGTATTTCGAGAACCGCCTGTTCTTCCTGCCGACGCTCGGGCTCATGGTCGGCGCCAAGGCGTACCGCGACGTGCGTCAGTACATCGATTACGGCGGCGTACCCGGCGACGTCAACTATCGCTCCACCAGCGCCGCCTACTCCGGCGTGAATCCCAAGATCGGCCTTCTCTGGGAGCCGCGCAAGGACGTTCAGGCGTTTATCGACATCACCCGTAGCGCCGACGTGCCCGACTTCACCGATCTGTCGCAGACATTCGGGGCGACGTCGCGATTCGTGCCGCTGGCATCGCAACATGCGTGGACGATCGAAGTCGGCACACGCGGCAAGCTCGATCGCGTGGCATGGGACGTCACAGCCTATCGTTCGATCGTGCGCGACCAACTGCTCCAGTACACGACGTCTCCCGACGTGCCGGCATCGACCTTCAATGCGAACAAGACCGTGCTTCAGGGTCTTGAAATCGGCGCGTCCGTCGACCTGTTCAAGAACGTGGCGACCACCGGCGACCGCGTGACATTGACGCAGATCTGGAACTACAGCGACTTCCGCTTCCGTGACGATCCGCAATACGGCAACAACCGCATTGCAGGCGTGCCGACCAATGTGCTGCGGACAACGCTCGGCTATGCGCTGTCGAATCGATTCCAGATCGCGGCGTCCCTCGACTGGGTGCCCACTGGCGCGTGGGTCGATTACGCCAACACGATGCGCGTGCCCAGCTACACACTGATCGGCTTGCAGGCGTCGTATCTGATCCAGCGAGGCGTGACGTTCTATGTCGATGCGCGCAATCTGACCGACAAGCGTTATGTATCGGATTTCAGCACCGTCACCGACGCACGCACGGCCAACACTGCCGTGTTCTACCCGGGAGACGGCCGCAGCGTGTTTGCCGGTGTTCGCGTCGCGTTCTGATCAAACCACACGCGCGCTCGAAAAAACTTCGGGCGCGCGATTCTCTCGCGTCGCCCTCATCCGCTCGGATCGAATCCTCACAGCATGCGACGCAGCGTGTCGTCACGACGGAAATAGTGATGCCACAACGCTGCCAACGCATGCAAACCGATCACCCAGTAGAACGCGCTTCCCAGCGTTTCGTGAATCTGCTTGATGGAGCGACGCATTTCGTCGTCTTTGCCGATGACCTGCGGCAGCGCGATATCCAGCCCCGGAATCGTCAGCACATGCCCGCCTGCATTCAGCGTGAGATAGCCCAGCACCGGCTGCGCGAAGATAAACAGGTAAAGCAGCAGATGCACGAGTGACGACCCCATGCGTACAAGCCATCCCTGACCGGGCAGCGGCCCCGGCGACCCCTTGATCAGACGCCAGAGCAAACGCGGCACGGCGACGACCAGCACGGCAATTCCCGTCCACTCGTGGATCGCCATGCTCAGCACTCGCGGCGCACTGCCTTTCGGCAGATATCCCTTCGTGATCACAGCGGCATACGCCATCACGATTAGCAGCGCCACCAGCCAGTGAAAAAAAATCGCGGGCGGTGCGTAGCGCTGAGCGGAAGAGAGCGGTGAGTCGAGTGAGTGGAACTTGATCGCTTTGGCCATCTCGGGGGGGACTCCTCTACTTTTTTTAGGTTCATTGAGCATTACCGGGGAAGGCGGCGCGGATTTTGAGGAAGAAGTATTCCTGGTCTCGGTAGCCGTAGGCGCGCCGCTTAATGACCTTGATAGTGTTGTTAATGCCCTCAACGATGCTGGTGTTTAGACGATGTCGGCATCTGGCCAGGATGCCATGCAGATAGCCTTTCAGACGCTGAGCGAAGGTGTTCAAGGGGGCTATTCCGCTTTGCTCGGCCTGCTCGCACCAGTGGTGCCAGGCTTGTTTTGCCCAGGCAGGTCTTCGGTAGAACCAGAGCCGCTTGAGTTCGTCCCTCAGGACATAGACCGTCAGCAGCGGCTGGTTGGCTTGCAGCAATTCGTCGAGCCGGACGGCCTGCTGCCGGTCTAGCTTGTCGCGGTTGCGCAATAACAGCCAGCGGCTCGATTTGATGACCCGGCGCGCGGGACGGTCCTGGCGCAGTTGGTTGGCCTGATCCACGCGCACCCGATCAATGACCTCTCGTCCGTACTTGGCCACGACATGGAACAAGTCATAGACGATCTCCGCCCGTGGGCAGTGGGCCTGGATTTCTAACTCGTAGGCCGTAGTCATGTCGATGGCTACGGCCTT
Organism: Pandoraea oxalativorans; assembly: GCF_000972785.3. NCBI lineage: Bacteria > Pseudomonadati > Pseudomonadota > Betaproteobacteria > Burkholderiales > Burkholderiaceae > Pandoraea > Pandoraea oxalativorans. Next base: position 774,947 of record NZ_CP011253.3, on the reverse strand, counting down.
GATGCGTTGGGCGACCCCACGCGGCAATTGCTCGAAGAACGCCCGAGCCGTCTCGCGTGAGCGTCCTGGGCCGATCCACAGCACCTGCCTGCTGATCGGATCGACGACTACCGTCGCGTACCGATGCCCTTTATGCAGGGCGAACTCGTCCATCGCTAAATACTCGATCCTGGACCAATCCGGTTCGCGCACTGACGCTCGGAGCCGGGCCTTGTCCAGCGTCTTGACGGTATGCCAACCCAGCTCGAAGAACCTCGCCACCGCCTGCACGTTGCTCGATTGCAGCAATTGGCTGCAGGCCGCCGCAAGCCGATCCGTCACCCGCTGGTAGCGACCCAGCCAAGTAAGCCGCTCCAGGCGCGGGCCACCGCATTGCTCACACAACAAGCGCCGGCGTGGAACATGAAGAACAACCCGGTACTCAAATAACGGCAGATCTCGCACCCGGCGCACCGTGGTCTCATGGACCTGGCGACATCGTGCGCCGCACTGCTCGCACAGCATCACCTTGGCGGTTGGCTTCAAATAGATCGACAGCGTGCGCCCTGTGCCCTCGGGCCACTCCACGCGTTCGACGGCATAGCCCTGCCAGCCTCCCAGCGACTCCAGCAGCTTGCGATCCAGCATCTCCACGCACTCCTGATGGCAAATTCCTGCCATCAAGAGTACGAAAACTTGTCAAATCCCTCCACGCTATTGCGCGATGAACCTTTTTTTAGCGGGGTCCTATTATCGCGCCCGCCTCATGCCGCGAACAGGCCGCAAATCGTCACATTTTGTTACGCAAAAATTCTCCTCGACATTCGGATTCCTCCTCCCCATCGATTCGCCGACTGTGCCGACAATATCCCCTCGGCGCACAGACTCGCTGCGGTGCCACATCGATGAACCTCCTTGGCCGGCGCACGCCCGGCCGGCCTTTAAAGCCCCGCTCGCGGGGCTTTCTTTTTCTCTCCTTCCGCTCTTTCGTCCGCATCGTTCGACAAGGTCCGACACACATCGCAGGAGCCATCACCGAGCCGTCTCGCTGCGGAGCAACATTCGCAATGTGCATCGGTGAGATCAGCCTATCGCGTCGCAGCGATGAAAGGTTTGTGAACTATCCGAGAGAATGGGTACACGAATGCAGAAGCGGCAATGTCTGCACCGTGACTAGGACGAATCCGATCCAAAAGATAGGACGACACCTTGAAGTGTTGCGTGAAGCCCTCACAGCACTGGTCACGGCTCGACTTGCAGGCAGATAATGTTTATCAAAATCCAGGAGGACAGATCATGCGAAACATCACTTTCCCCCAAGGCGACACCGTGCCGGTGCTCGGGCAGGGCACATGGATGATGGGTGAGAAACCCGAGCGCCGTCGCGACGAGATCGCCGCGTTGCGTCTGGGCGTCTCGCTCGGCATGACGCTGGTCGATACCGCCGAGATGTATGGCGAAGGCGCGACGGAAAGCCTCGTTGGCGAAGCGCTTGACGGCTTGCGCGACGAGGTGTTTCTCGTGAGCAAGGTGTATCCGCATAACGCCTCGCAACGTGGCGTCATCGCGGCGTGCGAACGAAGCCTCAAGCGTTTGCGCACCGACCGCATCGACCTGTACCTCTTGCATTGGCGTGGCGATGTTCCGCTCGAAGACACCATCGCCGGTTTCGAAGCGCTGGTCGACGCGGGCAAGATCCGCCAATGGGGCGTGAGCAATTTCGATCTGGACGACATGGACGAGTTGTTCGACGCACCGGGCGGCACAGCATGCGCGACGAATCAGGTGCTGTTCAATCTTTCGCGACGCGGCCCCGAATACGATCTGATGCCTTGGCTTGCGACGAATCGGCTGCCGATGATGGCCTACTCGCCGATCGAACAAGGGCGCTTACCGACGAATGGGGTCCTTAGCGAGATCGCACGCAAGCGTCACGTCGAGCCGCTTCAGATCGCGCTGGCCTGGGTGCTGAGCCGTCCCGGCGTCATCGCTATCCCGAAGGCCGGGTCCGAGGCCCATGTGCGTGCGAACCGTGCGGCGCACGACATCAAGCTGAGCGACGAGGAACTGAATCTGCTCGATCACCACTTCGAAGCGCCGTCCCGCAAACGTCCGCTGGAAATGATTTGATGCCGGATCTGCGCCCTGATCGGGAAATGGCCTGGAGAACGCACCGGGATTTTGAGGGCGCTCGGTCGCGCAGGCCTGACGCAGTACACTAGACGTTTTCGAATTTTCGCAGGACGTCTTCATGAGCGATTCACGTCCCGTCGTCGTTATCGGGGGCGGTTTGGTCGGCGTGTGTACCGCCGCATATCTTCAGCGCGCGGGGCACGCCGTGACGCTCGTCGACCGGCAGTCGACGCGTCAGGCGGCGTCGCTGGGCAATGCCGGGTGCATCAATGGTTCGTCCGTCGTCCCTATCGCGATGCCGGGTGTGCTCTGGCAAGTGCCGGGATGGCTGATGCAACCGGATGGGCCGCTGGTGCTTCGGTGGGGCTACCTGCCACGTATGGTGCCGTGGTTGATGCGCTTTATCGCGGCGAGTCGGCCCGCACGGGTCGCCCAACAGGCACGCGCGTTGCGCGCCCTGCTCGGCCCGGCACTCGACGCCTATCAACCCCTGCTCGACGATGCCAACGCCAACGATCTCGTGACCCGTCGCGGGTATCTCATTGCCTACTCCAGTGAGAACGGCATGGCAGGCGACGAAGGTGGCATGGCCTTGCGGCGTGACAACGGCGTGCAGATCGAAACGCTGGACGCCGGCGCGCTTCGCGAGTTCGAACCCACGCTATCGAACGATTTCATCGGCGCGCGTTATATCAGCGAGACGGGGCACACCTCGGATCCGGGTGCGTTGGTGGCGCGTCTGACCGCTCAGGTCGTGGCGCGAGGCGGACGCCTCGTCGATGCGGCGGCGACAGCCATCGAGACCAACGGTGCACAGGCCGTTGCAGTGCATACGGACAAGGGACGCGAAGCCGCGAGCGCCGTCGTCGTCGCGGCCGGCGCGTGGTCGGCCCCCTTCGTGCGGCAGTTGGGCGACAGCATCGTCTTCGACACCGAGCGCGGCTATCACGTGGAGATTCCGACGCCACACGAGATGCCGTCGCGTCCCGTGATGTGGGCGGAAGGGAAGTTGTTTGCGACGCCGATGAACGGCCGCCTTCGCGGTGCGGGCACGGTGGAGCTGGCAGGGCTCCAAGCGCCGCCGAATTGGCGACGTGCCGATCTGCTGCTGGGCCAGCTTCACAAGATGTTCCCCGGCGCGGTGCCGGGAGTGAAGTCGACGCAGTCGGTCGACGGCGCACGCTGGCAGGGTTTTCGCCCGAGCACGCCGGATTCGCTACCGGTACTGGGGGCTGCGTCGAAAGTGCCGAACGCCTTTTATGCCTTCGGACACGGCCACGTGGGTCTCACGGCGGCGGCCTCGACCGGACGCACGATCGCGGGGCTGGTGAGCGGCGAGCGGCCGTCAATCGACCTCTCACCGTTCTCCATCGGGCGATTCCGCTAGCGCATCCGGCGCGCCCGCCCCACGCGTCCCCCATCCGGCACCGTCTGCGGCATCGCCTTTGCGCCCAATCAGCGCTCAGTCCTTGCAGACGGACGCGACGATGTCGCACGAACGCAAGCGCAGCGCCGGATCGTAGATGTCGGTCACGAGCATCAGTTCGTCGGCTTGCGTGCGTTCGACGAGATCGGACAGGCCCGATTTGATTCGCTCCGGCCCGCCGACGACGGCCACGCCGAGGAACGCCTCCACCGAGTGCTGCTCCGCCGGATCCCAACGCTCGTCCATATCGTTCACCGGCGGCTGCAACTTCAGGCTCTGCCCACGCATCAGCGCGAGGATCTTTTGCTGCGACGACGTCGCAAGGAATTTCGCTTCCTCGTCCGTGGGGGCTGCGACGACGGGCGCGCCGACCATCACGTACGGCTTGTCGAGCACGGCCGACGGGCGGAACATCTCGCGATAAATGCGAATCGCATCGAACAGGAAACGCGGCGCGAAGTGCGATGCGAAGGCGTACGGCAACCCTAGATGCGCCGCGAGCTGCGCCGAGTAAAGCGACGAGCCCAGCAACCACACGGGAATGTCGCTGCCCGCGCCCGGCGTGGCGACCAGTCGTTGCCCCGGTTGCGCCGGCGCGAGCAACGCGCGCAACTCCGCCACTTGTTCCGGAAAGTCGTCGCCATTGCCGAGACGGTCGCGTCGCAATGCGCGCATCGTCGCCTGATCGGCACCCGGCGCGCGTCCGAGGCCCAGGTCGATGCGTCCCGGGTACAGCGCGGCGAGCGTGCCGAAGTTCTCGGCGACGACCAGCGGCGGGTGATTCGGCAGCATCACGCCGCCTGAACCGACGCGAATGCGCGACGTCTTGTCGGCAATGTGCCCGATCAGCAACGCGGTGGCAGAACTGGCGATGCCATCCATGTTGTGGTGTTCCGCAAGCCAGAAACGCGTAAAGCCCAGACGCTCGACATGCTGGGCCAGTTCCGTGGACTGCTTCAGGGCTTCAGCCACCGTGCCGCCCGCGCGCACCGGCACCAGATCCAGCATCGAGATGGCTGTTTTCGACAAACTGCTCATGGAGTTCTCCGTTAGCTTGCGCGCGTCGCACCCCGGTCGGTCGATGCCTGATCTCGTCTGATCGGCGCACTCCAGGTGACGCGTACTATCGTGCCAAAGTATAGTGACGAAGGGTCAAAATCCCCAGTAGGCACCTTTTAGTTGAATAGTCACCATTTAGTTACCATGAGCAAACCCGAACCCTTCGTTTTCGAGGAAACCTGCGTGCCGCGTCGCGTGCTGGAGCTCTTCAGCGTGAAGTGGACGAGCATGGTGCTCTACGCGTTGCAGTGCGGCACGACACGTACAGGCGAGCTTCAGCGCCGTCTGCCGGGCATTTCGAAGAAGATGCTTACGCAAACGCTGCGCGAACTGGAGCGCGACGGCCTGATTCACCGCGAGGTGTATCCCGTCGTGCCGCCCAAGGTCGAATACCCGCTGACGCCGCTCGGCGAGCTTTTCATCGAGCCGATCGAAATGCTGTACCGCTGGGGCAACCAGCACGCGGACGTGCTCGCGCAACTGAGTCTGCGTCGTGGCAAACCGTCGCAGGACCTGGCGGGCGGTGGCACCGATGACGAGGTTGCCCATTTCACGGTTATCTGAGACAGTGGTTATGTTGCAGCGCAAACTGCGTACCTGCTGCAACCGTACTCTCGTAACGACCCCCGCGGCTGACGCCCCCCGGCACGACGCCGCATCGCCGAGGGATCATGCCACGCTCCGAATCCACCTTGCGGGCGCAGCCATCGCCCGCTGCGTCAGCCGCCGCGACCGGCGCACGCGCCACCGCCCACGGCGCGCTGCCGGTCGATCTCGCCCTGCAAGGCGGCGGCGCACATGGCGCGTTCACCTGGGGCGTGCTGGATCGTCTGCTCGAAGCCGTTTCGCACGACACCGACAACGCCCCCTTTCGCATCGAGGGCATTTCCGGCACCTCCGCTGGCGCAATGAATGCCGCCGTGCTTGCGACCGGATACGCGCGCGGCGGCCCCGACGCGGCACGCGGCGCGCTGGAACAGTTCTGGCGAGATGTGGCGCATGCGGGACGCTTCAGCCCGTTGCGGCGCACACCGCTCGACATCGTGCTCGGGCGCTGGTCGCTCGATAACTCGCCGTTCTTCATGTTCTTCGATCTCGCCGCCCGCGTCGTGTCCCCCTACGATCTCGCGCCGCTCGAATTCAACCCGTTGCGCCGCCTGCTGGCCGATCACATCGACTTCGACGGCATCTCCAGACGCGCCGACGCCAACCCGATCCAGCTCTTCATCACAGCGACTAACGTGCATACCGGACGAGGTCGCGTCTTCCGCAACGCCGAAATCACCCCGGACGTCCTGCTCGCCTCAGCGTGCCTGCCCATGCTGTATCGCGCCATCGAGATCGATGGTGAGCCCTACTGGGACGGCGGTTACGCGGGCAATCCGTCGATCACGCCGCTGGTGCGCGAGACCGTGTCGTGCGACACCATCCTTGTGCAGGTCAATCCGGTCGAGCGCAACGAGGTGCCGCGTTCGGCGCGCGAAATTCTGAACCGCGTCAACGAAGTTCCCTTCAACGCCACGCTGCTCAAGGAGTTGCGCATGATTGCCGTGCTGCGTCAGGTCGTGGATGCCGGGAGCGACGAAGGCAAGCGCTGGGCGCAGATGCGAATGCACCGGATCGCGAGCGACATGATGACGACGCTCGGCTATTCGTCGAAGCTCTCGGCGGAATGGGACTTCCTCGTGATGCTGCGCGACGAGGGCCGTCGCTGCGCCGACGCCTTCCTGCACGAACACGGCGCCGATCTGGGCAAACGCTCCTCGCTCGATCTCGATGCCCTGCAGGAGACCCTCTGAATGGAGCTTGCCGGCATTCTTATCGGTCTGGCGCTGCTCGTCTGGCTCGCCTATCGTGGCTGGAGCGTGCTGCTGCTCGCCCCGGCCGCCGCCATGCTTGCTGCGGCGCTCTCAGCCGAACCTGTGCTCGCACACTGGACGCAGACGTTCATGCAGAACGCCGCGCGCTTCATCGCGCAGTTCTTCCCGTTGTTCCTGCTCGGGGCCTTGTTCGGCAAGTTGATGGAGGACAGCGGAGCCGTACGCGCTATCGCCGCGTTTCTCACCGAGAAGCTCGGTTCGCGCCGCGCGATGTTCGCGGTGGTGCTGGGCGGCGCGCTCGTGACATACGGCGGCGTGAGTCTTTTCGTGGCGTTCTTCGTCCTCGCCCCGATGGCGCACGCGCTGTTCCGTGAAGCCAACATTCCCGTGCGACTGATGCCCGCTGCCATTGCGTTGGGGACGTCCACCTTCACGATGTCCGCCATGCCCGGTACGCCTGCCATCCAGAATGCGATCCCGATGCCCTTCTTCGGCACCACGCCCTTTGCCGCGCCGGGGCTGGGGCTGATGGCCTCGGCCATCATGCTCGGCGTAGGCCTCTGGTGGCTGTCGTGGCGCGAGGCACAGGCGCGCCGTGCAGGCCACGGTTATGCCGAGAATGAAGTGTGGGACAAGAAGGCGGACCCGACTGTCGTGCGTGAGCGCGCCAGCGTGGCACGCGAATTCGATCCGGCGGAAATCGACGCCGGTCATCGCAACAACGCGCTGCCGGGGATTCTGACGGCCGCATTGCCATTGCTCGTGGTGATCGGCGCCAACTTCGTGATGAACGTGATCGTCTTCCCGCGTCTGAACGCAAGCTTTCTCGCGGAGCCGAGATGGGGCGGCATTACGCTGCAAAGTGTGGCGGGCGTGTGGGGCGTATGCGTCGCGCTCGCAAGCGCGATCCTCGTGCTCGTGATCCTGCAATGGCGACGCCTGCCCGCACTGCGCAAGACGATGGACGCCGGTGCAAACGCGTCCGTCCTCCCGATCATGTGCACGGCGAGTCTGGTGGGCTATGGCGGCGTCATTGCCGCGCTGCCCGGCTTCGAGCTGGTGCGCGACTGGGTGCTGTCCATCGACGGCGGTCCGCTCGTGTCGCTGGCGCTCTGCGCGAACCTGCTTGCGGCCATCACCGGGTCCGCCTCGGGTGGTCTGACGATTGCCCTGGACGCGCTCGGTCCCGCCTATGTCGGCCTCGCTGCGCAGCACGGCATCGATCCCGCGCTGATGCACCGTGTGGCCGTGATGGCGTCCGGCACGCTCGACAGTCTGCCGCACAACGGCGCGGTCGTCACCTTGCTGGCGGTGTGCGGCAGCACGCACCGCGAAAGCTACTTCGACATCGTCATGACGAGCATTGTCAGTGCGCTGATCGCCCTCGTCGCGGTCATCGCGGTCGGCTCGCTCGTCGGGACATTCTGAACGTTCTGAACGTCCTCGCAGCAACGAAAAAGGGCCGAGATAATCCTCGGCCCATTCGGAACGACTCAGCGACTGACGTCCGTCTTAGCGATCCAGCAAGCGCCCCAGACGCATCATCGTGACGTTGACCCCGAGGTGACGCATCGACGGCTGCACGATCACGCAGTTGTCGTAAGGCGTGACGATCACTTCGTCGCCGTCGCGGGCAATTTCGGTGCCCGCCTTCTCGATCACTTCCAGTCCCGTGAACGGCTGCGAGAAACGGAAGTCCATCGAACGCGCCACGACCGGCTGCGTGATTTCCACAAACTTCTGACGCGCAGGCGCTTGCGTGAGGAACCGCGCAACGTCGGCCTCTGCCACCACGCCCGCGTGCAGCAGGAAGCGCGCTGCGCTGTCGAGCGCCACATCGCGCGCGCTCTTGGCGAAGTGCTGTCCCGTCTCGATAAGCAGCGCGTTCTTCGGGCTGGCAGGATCGCCGAAGCCACCGTAATCGCGCATGCGCGTGCCATTGGCGTGACCCTTGTCGATGATGACGTGCTCTGGCGTGCCGAGTTCGGCCGCCAACGCAATCGCCTTTTCCAGCGGACCGGTCATCATCAGCGGCGCCGACGCTTCGTGCATCGAATGGATGTCGAGCAGCAGATCGACCGTGTCGATGAACGGGCGCATCGCACGGGCGCGCGTCAGTTCGCGGCTCTGACGTTCGCCGTCGAGCGTCGAAGGCGTCCACACACGGTTCATGTCTTCGTCGAGAAAGCGCGTAGCGTCTGCATTCTCGGCGCTGAACTGTTCGTACGCGCCGATGTTGCCAAAGCCCAGCGAAACGCGGCCCGACGACGGACGCAGTCCGGATGCGAGCAGCGCGTCGACGGCGATTGCGCCGCTCACTTCGTTGCCGTGCGTGAGCGCGAGGATCATCACGTGCTTGCCGGGCATGCCGCTATCGAACGTGTGTAGATAGTCGATGCCGGTGTTGCCTTCGCGCCAACGGGTGATGTCGGGGAACGAGACTTCGATGGGGTACGCCGGCAAGGCGGCGCGAATCGCTTCGAGCGTGGTCATGGGTAAAGCTCCGCAAGGGATGCCGCAAAAAAAGAGACGACGTCGCCCAGGGGGGTGGCGGACGTCGTCGTTGCGGCTCAAATCAGGACATCGAATATTGGGACGAAGTTATCGAACGCTATCGGGTCTTAGGCCTTGGTCGCACGCGGCGAGGCGTGCGACTGGCTCGTGAGCCCGGCGATCTTGCCTGCACGCACACGGCGGGCCAACGCCGTTACAGCCGCCACACTGAGTACTGCGGTTGCCATCACGTAGAAGCTCGGTGCGAGCTTGTTCTGCGTGGCGTCGATCAGCCACGTCACGATCAGCGGGGCGAAGCCGCCGAACAGCGTGACCGAGAAGTTGTACGACAGCGCCAGACCCGTGCCACGGGTGCTCGTCGGGAAGATGTCTGCGAGCAAGGCGGGCAGCGGGGCGAGACTCACGGCGATCAGCAGACCGACCAGTGCCTGCACCAGCAGCAGCGTCTGGAACGTCGGATAACGGTTGAGCAGCACAAACAGCGGGTAGGTCGTCACGCCCACGGCGATCAGCGCGTAGAGCATCACGCGAATACGGCCGAAGCGGTCCGACAGATGGCCGACGACCGGTGCCGCGATCATCAGCATCACGCCGGTCACTACCGCACCGATGAACGACGACGTCGCCGGAATGTGCAGTTGCTTGACCGCATACGTCGGCATGTACAGCTTGTGGACGTAGTTGAACGCGGTGGCCGCAGCCACAACGCCTGCGCCGAGCAGCATGTTGGCGCGGTCACGCCCGAAGACTTCGCGCAGCGGCGACTTCTCGCGTTGCTTTTCGCCGAGCTTCTTGAAGTCGGCGGTTTCGTCGATGTTGCGACGAATGTACAGACCGACCGGGCCGATGAGCAGACCGACGGCGAAGGCGATACGCCAACCCCACGCACTCAGTTGGTCAGCGGTGAGCAGCAGGCTCAGTAGTGCCGATACGCCGGCGGCGAGCACCGTTGCGAGACCTTGCGTCGACATCTGCCAACTGGCGAAGAAACCGCGACGCTTGGCGTCCGCATGTTCGACCATGAAGGCCGTGGCAGCGCCGAACTCACCGCCCGTCGAGAAGCCTTGCAGCATACGCGCGACGATGATCATGAGCGGCGAGAAAATGCCGATCTGCGCATATGTCGGCGCGAACGCGATCATGGCGGTGCCAACCATCATGAGGCCGATGGACACCGTGAGCGACGCCTTGCGACCGGCGCGGTCGGCGTAGCTGCCGAGGATGATCGAGCCCAGCGGGCGCGTGACGAACGAAATGCCGAAGGTGCCCACGGAGAGCAGCAGCGAGGTCGTTGCGTCGTGAGCGGGGAAGAACAACTGGCCGATGACGATGGCGAAGTAGCCATAGATCAGCAGATCGTAGAACTCCAGTGCGTTGCCGATACTCGCCGCGCAGATCTCGCGCCACGGGTTGTGGGGTTTGGTGTTGCCGGTCATTCCTGCTCCTCGGGATCGCTGGCGTTGGAAGTCGATGTTTGGACGCCCCCGCATACGCCCGTTGCATACCGTGCAACAAGGTCGAGCCGGGGCCATCTGCCAGTCTCAGGAAGCGGAGTGTAGGTGGCGGAAAAAACAACTCCGTGCCGTTTCGGCACGCAAAGGTGCTAATTGAGGGCGAGGGCCGCAGGTGGTGTAGTGGTCAATCGACACTCCGGCCTGCCTGGCGCGCCCGATTGCGAACAAGATGTCGCTCGGGACGACGAAGGCACGCTGAGCAGCGCGGAACGCTCCTGAGAAAACTAAACCGATTCCTTGAAGCTTTTCGTGACGCGTTGTGCATCATGGAAACCGCCAATCGATGATCTGAACGAAAACAGCGGGATGTAGTACCGGATGTAAGCCAGCAGCAAAAGCAGATTGAGATAGAGGCAGCCAACGCCCATGTACGGCGCAAATATGCGGTCGAAGCGATGATTCAGAACGATCGCGTTGTACCAGACGACGAACGACACCGGCAGCAGCAACACCAGCCCAAATGGCACAAAGATGTCAAACAGCAGACATAGCCCGCCCAGGATCTCGCAGGTCTTCACGATATGGAATAGTCCGATCGAGATCATCGTCACCAACATATCGTTCGACGCGGGCAACGTCCCCAACGGCTGCGGCCACACTGGCGTATAGCCCCACACCGGCAGCCAATAGCTCAGCCCGCTGACGATCATCCATCCCCCGAGGTATAGCCGCATTACCGTCAACACGGCGCGGCCCAGCGAACGCGGTTCGGTCAGCGTTTTCTGCAGTTGTTCAATCATCTTTTGTCTCCGGATTTTTTGACGGGGTAGTGCTCAACGCGCGGTAGCAAACATTGCGCAGCGCTCATCCGAGGCGGCCGGCTGCGCTATACGAGTTCGCTCCACGATGCGCCCGTTCTTCGTGCGGAAAATGTCAACAGCGTTCAGCGCCGGGTCATCACCTGCAGCCGAAATGCAATGGTGCACCGCCACTGAGAGCCCCTGCGCGACGACGCCCAGGGTGTCATGACGAATTGGCGGGCCATCTTTTCGATCGGCCGAGAGCGGATTCCGGTCTTTCGCGTCCGGCGTGAAGTAATCCTTCGCCGCCTGCACGCCCCTGCCATCGCCATAAGCCTCGCTCATGAATCCCTGGACGATTTCCACCGGTAACTTGCCGGCGCCCGGCCCCCAGTCCCATTTGGTATTGAAGTGCAGGTCGTACGCGATCCAACACGTCAGCGCGATGCCTAACAACGTGACGCCAGCGGACTGACGTTTGAGCTGTCGGCGCGTCCCCTCACGATGGATGCCTTCGCCCGCGACTACGCCTTTCATTTCCATTTGCCGTCTCCCTCGGTCGATCAATTCATTTGCATTCTGTTTTGAATGCAAAAATTCTAGACAAAAGATGATTGATCACGCAAGTGCTGACACATGATTCACGGGTTTACACCGGGACACCGTCGCCGATTAGCCTCACTGCCGCCTCGTGTTAACCCCGAATCGGAGGAATTCGGATTGCCTCATCGGCGCACAATAAATACTATTAAGAATACAAACTTAAATACTATCAACGGAGACAACATGAACTTCCCCCTCGGGTACGCGACCTCTCCCCCGCCCCGGTCGATTGCCCCTTCCGCTCACCTAAAGCGCATTGCCAAATTCTGCATCGTCGGTATCGCTTTGAGCGTCGCTGTCATCAAACCCGCGACCGCAGCCAATGTCATGCTCTACGGCGTGATGGACACGTTTCTCGGCTACTACAAGAACCATGAAACAAGCGTGGTGAACCTGAACTCCGGGGGTCTCGCCGGATCACGCTGGGGTATGCGCGGCGAAGAGGATCTGTCCGGCGATCTCAAAGCCCGGTTCGTGCTGGAAGGCGGCATCAATGTCACCACGGGCACTGCGGCGCAAAGCGGCCGCTTGTTCGGGCGGCGCGCCACCGTGGGCCTGATCAGCAAGTCGCTGGGCAAAATCGAAATCGGCCGACAGCCGACCCCCGGTTACGACTGGGGCACGATCTTCGACCCGATCCTGGTTGCACCGGCGTCGGTTATTGCATCGCTCACCGGCGAAATCGACAACCCGTGGATGTTCAATCCTTTGACAGACCCGGCGCGACTCGACAATCTGATTCGTTACAACTCCCCTCTTCTCGCGGGGCTGTCGATTTCGTTGTCGCACTCGATCGCCGGCAACACGTCACCCACCAATCAGGTCAAGACCTACGATGTCGGATCGTTGATCTATCAATACCAGGGACTTCAGTTGGGATATGGCTTCGGTCGAAGCAGCGGCACCACCGACCTCACGCCCGATACGAAGCGTCAGATCGAACATGCTTTCGGCGCGATCTACAGGTTTCCCTGGTTCTCCGTCTACCTGACATATCAGTTGCGTATGCCGAAGGACTCGTCGGCCGACAAGGCATGGCAGGTCGGGATGCGCATCCCCTTCGGTATTCGGCATGCGGTACACCTGGGTTGGGGCGGGCGCAATGGTGGTTTGCCAGACGCGGCGCCGGCAAACACGCTCACGCAAGACGTTCGTGTGTGGGCCGCAGCGTATATCTATGAGATGTCGAAACGAACGTCGCTCTACGCCTACTTCAAGCGACTGGAGAATCGCGGAAGCTCCAGACTGACCATTCTGCCGCCAGCCGGTCTGCCGAATCCTGCACATAACGGGGAAGACGTCACGACCTTCGGTATCGGTATCAACCATCGCTTTTGAGCGCGCGCAGCGTCGTGTCCGGGCAAATCGATCGTCCGGACACGGTGCAAGAACCAGTCCTCGCGTGTCAGAGGCCGCGCCCTGCCAGCACCGCAATCATCGCGGCCATGATGCCTTCGCGCTCGGCCTGATACACCGCCAGTAATTGCTCGCGATCCTTCGTCGCGATGGCATCCAGCAGCGCGTGTTCGAGGTGCGCTTTCAGACGCTCCCCCGGGCGCCCCGACTCCGTCGCAAGCGCCCGATACCGGTCCGTCAGCTGAATCAGGCGAAGCGCTTCGCGACGGATGATCTTCTGCGGAGACAGGTCGAACAGGAAAGCATAGAACGCGTAGTACTGATCGATCCATTCGGCGCGACGGTGATCTTCAAGATAGCCGTCGAGCAACTTCAGCATGGCTTTGAGTTCGCGGGTCTGCTCGCGATTGGGCCACTCGATCGACTCGAACAACTCGCGCTCCACCAGATAGCGATACCGATACAATTGCCGGGCTTCATCGGAAGACAATGTCGCAACGAAGAACCCCCGGTTCGGGTCATGAACGACGACACCGGTCGCCGACAACAGGTTCAGTGCTTCACGCACCGGCACACGGCTGATGCCAAACCGATCCGCCAGTTCCGACTGCCGCAGTTGCACCCTGGGCGAAAGCACGCCCTGGTTGATCAGTTTGCGGATCTCGTTCGCCACCTGCGCGGGAACATCAGTGTCTTTCAGTTCGATTGTGCTCACTTTGTCGTCGGTCGAGTGATTTGCAGCCGGTATTCTATTTGATTCCGGCAACGGCACGACGAACGACACAGGCAAGGCTGGTCGGCGTTCTCAATTCTCTTGCAGCACCGCAGCGCTCATGCGCGGCAAGCCAGTTCGATAGGCCAGCGACGCCATCAGGTAGCCGATACCGCAAATGGCAAGCGCTATCGGCGCAGACAGGTAAGCCGCGACCCAGCCCCAAAAAAGCGCCCCCAGCGGCGAGACCCCCATAAATGCGACGACATACAACGTCGCGATGCGCGCTCGCATCCCCGACGGCGCGGTCAGTTGAAGAACGGTATTGATCGACGCAGACGTCAGGATGGTTCCCATGCCGATCAGGAACAGCATCGCCATGGCAAACCCGATACCCGGCGCAACGCATAGGCCAAGGGTGGCCAGTGCGGCAACGATGCTCGAATGCATGGCGGCACGAATGAGTCCCGCCAGACCTCTGCGTGTAGCAAGATAAGCCAGTCCAGCCAACGCCCCCAACCCGGCCATGCCCATCAGATTTCCGAGTGCGGCGGCATCGGCATGAAACCGTTCCCGCACGAACCAGGGCATCAGGCTCGCGTGCGTCTGGATCGTGAAGCTAAGGCAGGCAAGCAGAAGCAATCCGTTACGGCATGGCACGTACGCTCTGGCGTGATTGAGCCCTTGCGCGAACGAATGCCACCACGACACGCTGAGCACCGGTCTCACTGCGGCTATCGTTCGGACAGCCCCGAGTGCGGCAATGACCGCCACGCGCAGCGTGGCGTTCGCACAAAATGCGCCGACGTGCCCGAACCACCCGATCGTGTAGCCCGCCAGCATTGGGCCAATGAAGCGTGCAGCCGACATCATGATGGAATTCAGCGCGATGGCGTTAGGCAGATCGTCGGCCCGATCCACCATTTCGGAGACCAACGCCTGGCGGCCAGGCGCATCAATAGCGTTGATAATTCCCAACACGAGGTTACCGGCAACGATGTGCCAAACGTCCATGACGTCCAACCATAGCAGGCTCAACATCGCGAGCGACTGCACACACGCGACCGTGTTTGTCATCAGCAGGATCCGCCGCGCCTCGAATCGATCCAGCATTGGCCCCGCCAGCGGCGCAACCAACAGCATCGGGATCTGCAACGCGAACGCCGCAACGCCGACAAGCAGCGTTGAGCCTGACAAGGTGTATGCCAGCCACGACGTGGTAATCAGTTGTTGCCAGTTGCCGATCTGCGCGCAACCCTGGCCCGCGATAAAGCGGCGGAAATTGGCATAGCTCAGCGCTCGCAGGCCGTAGGGAAGAGTCATCGGGTAGGAAAATTGATCCACTGCCAGTGGACGGAACAACGAAGAAGCGCCCCAACGACGCTTTAACGCGTGATGGGGCGCGAGTGAAAAACCGACCGCCGGGATCGACTACTGACCGGCTAAAGCTCAGACGTTATGCCCGCCCGGCCCGGCGATCCATCAGCAGCGTGACGATAAAGCCCGCCCAAGCCACTCCGAGGCCAAAGTAGTCGAAGTTCCGTAGCGGACGGTAGTCCGCATAGCCCAACCCTGTCGATCCGATACATGCCAACACGGTGAGGAACAGGCAGATCCACACGGCAATCCAGGTTTGCTTTTTCATCATCTTCCCCCTTAAACGTTGCTATGTTCCGCCTTCGGCATCGAGATCGGGGCATTTCGCGTGCCCGGTTCATTCACCTTCGCACCATCCCAGAGCCATTGAGGCATCAGACGCGGCCGGAAAATTGCTGCCATATAGCCGCTGTACGCCAACAGCAGTAGCCCGTTCATCAGCAACTCCTGCGGACCGGTAAACAGTTGGCGCGGCGTCGCGACGATAAACGTGTTGAGCCAGAAAATCGTGACCGTCGTCGGCATTTCCAGCACCAGCGCAAGCAAAACGAAGCGGTTCGAGAGCAGCATCAGCCCGAAGATGCACTCCATGTACTTGACGGCCGGATACAGATAAATCGTCGTCGCAGCATTCACGTAGGCGCCGCCGTCCCCCGGAATTTCGGGAACGTAGCGCGTCATGATGTAGCGAATGCCAGAGTAAAAAAGGTGGGCACCAAAATAAAGTCGGAGCCAGGTCACCACGTAATACCAGGGGGCTCGATCTGCACTGCTCATAGTTTGTCTCCTGAGGGGTTGAGTTATTGCTTACGAAATCGGCGTCCGGCATCTTCCGTGCCTGATCGCGCGCGCCGAATGCCCGTTGGCGACCACCCCGTTCACCCGCCGCTTCCCCCCGAAAGCAACAGACAACGACGTGGCCGCCTCCGAACAATTCGGAAGTTAAAGAGCCGCGACCCTGCCAGCCTGTCCTGGCGTACGAATGGTTTCCAACAGGGCTTCATTGATGCGAATGCCGAAGCCGGGCGCGTCGTTTGGCACCACGCAACCGCGTGCGAAACGCTGACCGTCGAGCGCCAGGTCTTGCCCGGCAGGGATAAGATCGCTATGCCATGCGGCATGCACCGCGAGCGGCCCGGCGCTTTCGCTCATGAACTGAGACGCCCAATGGTTGGCGACCCACAGATGCGTGCTCGGGCAGGCCTCGACACCGGAGCCAATGAGCGTGCTGCAGAACACAGGGAGATCGAGCATCTGAGCGACGCTCAGAAAGCGCTGCGCCTTTATCAGCCCGCCGACCTTCTGTATCTTGAGAATCACACCGTCTGCCGCGCGGCGATCGGCGATTTCGCGCAAATGATGGAGCTCCTGCGCACCTTCGTCCGCATAGATCGGCGTTCGAACCCGCTCGCGCAGGCGCGCCATCCCGTCGAGATCCCAATGGGGGAGCGGTTGCTCGATGAAGTCCAGATCGAAGGCGTCGAGACGACGCACGGTGCGCAGCGCCTGCTCGTAGTTCCATGAACCATTCGCGTCGAGACAGATACGCGCGCGATAGCCGATGGCCTCGCGCACCGCCTGCGCCGTCGCCACATCGTTGTCGAAGGTACCCCGTCCGACCTTCAGCTTGAAGGCCGTGAAACCCTCTTCGAGGGCTACCAGCGCCAGCTCGGCCACCTTATCGGGTTGCCCCGCCGAGAGCACCCACCCCAGTGGCACCGATTCTCGCGTTCGGCCACCGAGCAGTTGATACACGGGAACGCCAAGGTGCTTGCCCTTCAGATCGTGAAGCGCGCAGTCAACCAGTGCCTTGGCCTGATTGTTGTCGCGTGCGAGGGTGTCCATCGCACCGACGATTTTCTCGATGTTGCACGGGTCTTCTCCCAGCAGTATGCGTGGTGCGAAGACGTCGCAGATCATGGCCGATATCGACGCCTGAGTCTCGCCCCGATACCAGGAAGACGTGTCGCCAGACTCAGCGACGCCCACCAGGCCGTTGTCCGCATGGATGCGCAGCAGGACTGTGTTCAGACAGGTGATAGTGATGTTCGGAAGCACGATGGGCTTCGCCAACGGCATGGACACCGGTGTGCATTCAACGCGAGTGATTTTCATAGGATTGAGCATGAACAGGTGACGATCAGGCCGCCTTCAATGACGACTGACGAATGGTTCGGGATACACGCACCAGCATCAGGACCGCGATCGCTACCGCCAAGACGTAACACGTGACGAACGCGTGACCAAGGGCATTCGGTCCCGCAAAAAAGAGCTTCGCCGCGAAGGCAATGACCGTCGGTCCGAGCGCCAGACCGAACAGGTTCGTGACCAGGTAATAGATGGCGGTCAATTTGCCCATCATGTTGCCCGGCGTGAGATTGGCCATCGTCGCGCCGCCGGCGACTGCAAAAATTGCAAAGAAGAAGGTTTGCGCAGCGTAAGCCGCAACGCCCACCATAGGCGATTGAATCAGTGGAAACAGCGCTGTAACGACGGCTGCGATGGCGGTCGATCCGATCGCCACACGCACCGGCGCATCGACCATGCCGCGCTTTTGCAGCCAGTCGGCCAGGCTGCCCATGATGAGCAAACCAGCGGGCGACGCCACAAGGGCCGCCGCACCAAGCGTCTGGCCAATCACCGGACGCTCGATACCCATCGACCGGGAAATGATTTCCGGCAACCACGCCATCTGACTGCCAATGGCAATGCCGTATAGACAGATCGCCACCCACAGGGGAAGGTAAATGCCCTTGTGAGCCCACACGTAACGGAGTGCTTCGCGGTAGGTCACCTTATCGTCCGAACGCACGTCGCGACGCGCCGGTTCGCGCAACATCCACACAATCAGCGCGAGCGGAATGCCCATCAGCCCCGGGACTACCAACACGAACTGCCACGGCTTGAGCGAGCCGAGCAGCGGGACGCCCGCCAGGTGTCCCGCCGATGCGAAGTGCAGCAGGAAGCCGCCCAGCATCAGTGCAAGTCCCGTGCCCAGTAACGGCCCGATGTTGTAGATGCCGAAGGCAAGTCCGCGACGTTCCGGCGGAAACGCATCGCGAATCATCGAGGACGCCGCCGGCGGCAACACCGCCTCCCCCACCCCCAGACCGATGCGTGTGACGAACAAATGCATGTAGGTCTGGCTAAGGCCGCAAAGGATCTGGACGCCGGACCACAGCAAAATGGCACCACCGAGTAAACGCTTGCGCCGATACACATCGACGAGATATCCCGCCGGAATGCCCAGCACGCTGTAGAGCAGCATGAATGACAAGCCCAGCAGCCAGCTCACCTCGAGATCGGAAGCGCCAAGGTCTTCCTTGATCGGACCGACGACCAGTGACATGGCACCGCGATCGATGAAGGACACGACGTACACGATCGTGAGAATCGCAAGCAGCGGCCAGCCGCCTCGCGCAACCGATGCCTGAGTCGCGCCGGTTGTCTGTGCTGCGCTTGTGGCGGGGGGTGCATCTACGGATGTCAGCGGCGCGCCGTCTCTCGGCGCGGTGCCTGCTGTGGGGGTCTCGTACATGGTTGTCTCCTGTGTTGCCTTTATTTTTTGTAAACCTCGGCGGGACACGCAAGCGGTATCAGTCGTCCCAGGCGTGCTGCTCCATCGCGTCTCTCGCTGCGGTGGTGCCCGATACGATGAACTCTGCGATATCACCCATCGAGTTATACGACGGTCCCCACAGCGACCCACACTCGCCGATCGCGTACAACCGTGGGATCGGATCGTCACGATGATCGAGCACACGTTGTTTCGCGTCGTGCTTCGGCCCGCCGTGAGTGTTCAGGTAAGTGGGGAACATCGGGCCGACGGCATAGAAGGGACCGGTATCGAGAGGCACCAGGAAGTTTTCGCGCCCGAAGTCCGGGTCGGTACCCGCCTGGCAGTTCGCGTTGTAGCGCTCGACGGTTGCCTTCAGTGCTACCGGATCAAGATGACCTGCGCGTGCGACGCCGGGGATGTCGGGCCATTGGCATTTCAGTGCCAGTTCCTCCAGCGTGTCGGCGCGAATCACCGTACCCTCCTCCAGCTCGGCGAGGTTGTCGGCACTCCACGCCGGTGTGCGCGAATTGAGCGTAGTCATCGCCGCGCCACCCGCACGCACCTTCTCGTCGAAGATCTGGAAAGCCGGGACATGCGTGAATTCCGGCACCTCGGCCGTTGTGGCCAGCCATGTGTCGCGATTCGCAAGACCGTGGCGAACGTCGGCGGTATCGGTGGTTTCGTTATGGAAGCGCCGAGCGTGCTTATCCACCCACAACAGGCTGCCTGCGTCCTTGAACGCGCCCGAGTTGTAGCCGAAGCCTGCGATGCGGTTCAGGTCGTACGTGACGTAGACGTGTCCACGCTTCGATTTCACGCCCCAGCTCAATGGTCCTGCGACGGCGTTCATGTGCCACAACTGCGCACCGACTTCCTGCGCCATCCGGATACCGTCGCCGGTCAGATTCTGGCTGCCCAGGAAATAGATGGGACACGGCGTGAGGAACTGGCGGCACATCTGCTCGTCGGCCTCAAAGCCTCCGCTGGCGATGACCGTCGCCTTGCGCCCCTTGATCGCGATCGCTTTGCCCTCGGCGGAAATTGCCTCCACACCGAGCACCTCTTTCGTCACCGGGTTCTGCACGAGACGCGTAACGGTCGTCTTGCACTGCACACGTGCGCCATGTTTTTCGGCGACCGCAGCAATTGCGTTGTACAGTCCCGCGCCACCCGGTGCCGCGACGACACTCATTCCCTTCACGCTGTCACTGCCCGGTGCGCCGGGAAACTCCGGAAAGAATCCGGGCGCGGCGAACGGCTTTGGATCGGGCTTGAGGGGAAGCTCAAGCTTATGCTGAAAAGCCGGAATCTCTTTCAGGCCGCTGACGAAGTGGCGCAACACCGACGCATCGGTCTGCCCCGCGCAGAGCCAGTTCATGTAGTCGAACGTTGCAGCCTCGTCGACGGACGTCATGATCAATCCGCCAGCCACGCACACCGAGTTCCCGCCGCCCTGTTCGCCTTTCTCCAGGACGAGGACGTCCGCGCCGTTCTCCGCAGCAGCGAAGGCGAAGGTCGCGCCCGCACCGCCATAGCCGACGACAACGAAGTCGGCCTCCTGATCCCACTTCGGTGCGCGCCAGCTGACCACCGTCTCATCGTTTTTCATAGATGACGTCTCAATACGGTTGGTCACGCTCAGGCGGCGGCTTCGGCTTGTGGCTTTTCCTGCTCGCGCAAACGGTCGTAGATCTCGTTGTAGCGAAGCACCGGTGCGTCCATCGCGAGCATGATCATCTTGCGCTCGGGTGAACGGTCGATCAGGTTCTGCTGCACTTCGATAATGGCTTTGTCCTCCTGGAATGCGGCGGCCGCAATGCCGAAGCAATGCGCCTTCAATGCGTCGCCGTTCGCCCACGGACCAAAGTTGTAGAAGAATTTCGACCGGGTCTCACTGATCGGCGTGATCATCTGGTTCGTGCAACGCGCGAAGATGGGAGCCTCCGTTGCCTCGCCATCGACCAGACGGTCCTGAATACCCGGTGCATAGGAATGGATCGTGAGGATAAACACGCCCGGCACGAGGAACGTGCTGACAACCCGATCATCGGACGGGACTTCGCCAAAATAGGGGTTCGACTGACGTCCGCTGTGCCAGCGGTCGGCGCGTACACCACGATCGAGCACAGTCACGCCTCGCTTGTTCTCGCCGTCCTTCATGAGCTTGAGCGACTTCATGTCGCTCGCGCCGAACGTCGATTCATGCACGAAGGGGGCGTGCGACAGGTCGAGGAGATTGTCTGAAATCAGTTCGGCGTTGGCTTCGATATCGAAGCTTGCGCACACCATCGACCATTCCGGATTGTCCGGGCCGATGATCGGCGGAATCAGCGCCTTGTCGGCCTTCTCCGCCTCACCCATCCAGACCCAAGCGGCGCCATGCATTTCTTCGATCGGGTAGCTGCGCACGCAGACCTTCGAAGAAATACGATCCTGACCGGGAATTTCCGTGCAGCGGCCGTCTGCAGCGAACTTAAGTCCGTGGTACATGCAGCGCAGCTCATCGCCTTCCTTACGACCAACGGTCAGCGGCACGAGGCGGTGCGGGCAACGGTCTTCCAGTGCGCTCAGGCTGCCGTCCATCTTGCGATAGATCGCCAACGGCTCGTCCATCACGGTGAATGGCACGATTGCGTCCTGCGAAAAATCCGTGCTCCAACCCACCATATACCAGGCGTTGCGAATAAACATTGCTTGTCTCCTCTTCAATGCGCCCGTGCCGGCAATGGAGGCCGATGCGCACGGCGTCGGTACGAAACTATTGGCGATTGCCTCGTCAAATAGTATTCAATTTAGTATGCATCATGTTATACGCTGAGAGCCGGATGGTTCAAGCGATAACGATGACGGGTTTACCCGCGACGGTTACAGTCCGCGAGCTTCAAGCGATGCGACGAGCGAACATTCGACTTCGCTGCGATCGTCGTGATAGACGCGCAGTAATGCGTCGCGATCATGCATGGCCAGTGCGTCGACGAGGTTGTGTTCCGGCTTTGCCGGATGTTGTGTGGCCCCGAGCGGCATCCGCGGGGCAAGCGCCCGGTAGCGATCGGTTTGGCGCATGAGACGTAGCGCCTCTCGTGCCATGATTCGCTCCGGAGAAAGCCCGAAGATCAACGAGTGAAAATGTCGGTGAGCTTTCAGCCACGCAGCGCGCTCCGACATCGCGAGAAGGTTATCGAGTTCGGCAAGACGAGCGCGTAGTACGCTGAGTTCGTCGTCGCTTGGCCAGCGTACGGTCGCCAACACTGCCGATTCGATCAGATGCCGCACACGGTACAACTGGCGTGCTTCGGTGCTCGAAAGACGCGCCACCTGAAACCCCTTGTTGGGATCGTGTTCAACAACGTTCTCTGCCAGCAGCAGTTTCAGAACCTCGCGAATCGGTGCCCGACTCACACCAAAGCGTGCGGCCAATGCATGCTGCGCAAGCTGCGCGCCCGGCGCCAGGATGCCGTCGTTGATCAGTTCGCGGATGTCCTGCGCAAGCCTCGACGGCAGATCCACGGGATCGAGCGAGGTGATGTCATCGAGACGCTGATCGACGGCAGCAAGGCCCGCGAGCACACCACGCTCATCGATCGTCGCTGTGTCTGCCCAACCGCCGCGCAACATTTTATTCGCCCCAATACACGGCCGCCGCAGTGCCGTGCAACACCTTGCGTTGATCGGCGCAGGAGAGCGAAGACACCGATTCGTGGGCCATCCCGACCATATCTGCGTATTCGCCTTTCGACTGGGCAACGTCGGAGCCCCACATCACCCGATCTGCGCCAAACGAACGGACCACGCGCTCGACCACCGGCGCAGACGGCAGCTTCAAGGCTGCGAGTTTTCCGAGGTTGATCATCGAGTACAGCAGATAGACGTTGGGCGCATCCACAAAGCGCAAAAGCGCGTCGTCAACGCCATGGTCGGGCGCACCAGCTTCCCCCACGATATTGGAGAAGTGATCCAGCACCACGGGTGTGTTGGGATAGCGCCGCACGATCGGTGCGAGCGCTTCTAGTGCAGCCACCCGATTCCATCGATAGAAGTGCAGACGTACCGAACCGCCGGCGTCCGCAACGGCATCCCACGCGCGAAGGGCGGCATCGGCGGCAAACCAACTGCAATCAGCGCCCTTATGCGGCTCGGTCATGCGGATTCCCACCGACCCGCGCTCGCCGACCCAATAACGTACGGTTTGCGCGGCGTCGTCGGCCAGTGCGTCAATCATGCACAGCGCTCGCAGTCGCTCCGGATACTGCGCCGCGGCGTCGCAGACATAGTCGTTCTTGAACCCGTAGATGTGGGCGCGCTGCACCGCCAGCGCGCGATCGATGCCGTTCGCATCGAGTAGCGCCAGCAGACGCTCCGCAGTCACGGGATTGTCGAACGCGCTGTCTTCCAGCGTTCCGCTAAGCGGCGCCGGTACATATCTCACCCGATCGTCCGAGATCAGATGGGCGTGGCTGTCAATCATGGTGTCTCCTGCAAGAAGTCGTTGTCCGTACGGCGCATCCGTTCTCGACGTTGCACCGGGTAGATAGGTGTCGGGCTACTTCCACGGGTCGACGCAAACATGAATCGCCCCCTCTACACCACGCCCTGCCGTTGCGAGAATCGCTTCATGCGTTTGCGCCAGACCGAACGTGTGCGAACACACTTCGTCCAACGGATATTTACCCGACGCGATGTAGCGCAGCGCCAGTTCCACGGCGCCATAGCTACGCCCGCGTGGCGCGCGCACCGTGAGATAGCGCTTCTTGATTTCGCCGATAGGTACGTGCTGATCCAGCCCGTTGAGGCTCAGGTATGCGCCTTTGGCCGCCAGTTCGATTGCCTGCGCTACCACGGTTCCCTCGGGATCGCCGGTCGTATCGACAACGACATCGACTCCCCGGCCGTTTGTCAGGCGCATCACCTCGGCTTTGAGATCCTTCTCCTGCACATCGATTGCGTGGTCGGCCCCAAGGCGCGTGGAGAGGTCGAGTCTTGTCCGGTCGCGCGTCATGCCCGCGAGGATGACGGTCAACGCTCCTGCGGCTTTAGCCGCGAGCACACAGCCAAGACCTTGCTGGCCAGGTCCAAAGACAAGCACCGTTTTCCCCGGTCCCGCTCCGCCGTCGTTGCACGCCCACTGAACGCCGTTGCCGAACGGCACCGCCAACGTCGCGTGCGTTGCGGGCAAGTCGTGTGGAATCTTGTGCATGACGGTATTGAGCGGGAGATGCATGTACTGTGCATACCCGCCCCAAAGGTGCGGCGCAATTTCACACGTCGACATGCCGAATCGCAGCGTATTCAGGCGATCCTTGACGTTGAAGAAATCGACTTCCATGCACAGCCGGAAATCGCCTTTCATGCACCATTCACAGTGCCAGCACGGCAGGTACTCGTGCAGCGCCACGCGATCGCCTGCCTTTACGCCCCAGCGCCGTTCGGCGATAGAACCGACGGCTTCGAGCGTACCGACGTTCTCATGCCCCATGATGACCGGCACGTGGCCGGGTTTGCGGTACACCTCCGGATCGCTGCCGCCAACGCCACTCGCTTCAACGCGCAGAATGCCGCTGTCCGGCGCAAGCGACGGGTAGTCGAACTCGCGCAGTTCCGTGGTTTCGACCGCAGTCTTGACTGCGGCCAATACTTTTTTTGTCATGTTTCTCTCCTGCCGTCTTGCATCGTGATTCTGGAAATTGCGAAACGCGACCCAGAACGATCTAGCGTGGACCGAAAACGCGTAATGCGTTGCCACCGAAGATCGCTGCGAGCGCCGAATCGGATTCGCAGCCCAACGCGGCTCGGGGAATGCCCAGCGACTGCCCATAACCTTCTCTCGAGCCGACCACGGGGAAGTCGCTTCCCCACATCAATCGCTCGGGCCCAAAGACGACCAGCGCATCGGCAACCGCTGCGGGCAAGCCTTCACCGAATGGCCGACCGTCACGCAATGCCGACGGCGAGCGCGTCACCACTTCGCCGAAGCCCGGCAACTTGAGCATCACGTTGGGCAACGCTGCAAGTGCGAACACGTTGCGGCGCGCCGCGATTTCCGCTTCGGTGGACGGCGCCGTGCTCGTTGCGCCAAGATGTTCGAGTACGACGGAAATCTCGGGCAGTGCTTTCAGCAACGTGGTGAAACCCGCGTCTGCAAATGCCGCACTATTCCCCACGCAACTGATCGCCAATCCGCACGCCGCCGCCGCGGCCCACGCCGACGGCAGCGCTTTATTGGCGGCATGCACGGCAGGCCGTAGCCGGATGCCGGATGCGCCCTCCTGCGCATGTCGCTCGATCGTCGACACAACATCGGGGGCGTCAACATCTACCCAGACCACGCTCGTAAAGCGGGTCGGGTAGCGTTTGACGCACGCCGATTGATAGCTGTTGTCCGTCTGCCCGATCATCTGTGTCAGGACGGCACGTTCAACGCCGTAGCGGTCCATCTGACACAGGAGCGCTTCCACCGGCTCGTACCAGATGGGCGACACATGGGCGTGGCTATCGACGATCATGTGACTCACGTCGTCAGCGCCACATCGGGATTGAGCGGCACTTCCTGCTTCCAGGTCCGCTCGTTGCTGAAGATCACCGTCGCCGCCCGGATCTGTTGCCACGGAATCGTCGCGCTCAAAACGGTCGGCACTTCCTTGCGATCTGCAAATGCGCGTGCCGTGCGAATCATCTGGCGACGCCAGGCGACGACGGCGACGTCCGAGGTGCCCAGATGCTCTTTCGTACGATCGAGAATGCGACCCTGCGTTTCGCTCACCGCATGATCCTGCGTGAGAATTCCCTTGATGCCGGACATCGACGCCGTCTTCATTGCCTCACGATCCTGCTCATACCAGTTGTCGATGTTGAGTTTCTTGCGGAAGTTCTCATCTACCCAATGACCGCCCTCTTCGACGCGGTAGGCAATATCAACGGGTTGCGTTTCGTCGAAGAACCATTGAATGTGCCACGTCGATTCGTCGTCACGCGGCACGAACGCATTGGCCATGCGACGGTTTTTGCGCACTCCGAAACCGTCCGGCGGAATCAACGTGAAGAACGGCAGCACCACTTCCGTCACACGGGCGTGGAGCTTTCCCTCTTCGCGGAAGTTGCGCACACCGGCGTAGCGCAGACCGTACTTGGTGTATTCGACCTCGATCTTCGGCTGCAAATCGCGCTCGTGATCGTATTTCGCGGGCGCGCTCCACGGTTGCTCGCGGTGCAGCACACCGGCGTGCGCCGAGTCGATCGTGCCTTCCACGGCCTGCGCGTAGTTGCAGTCTTCAAGCACCTTGAACGGTGCCACATTCGCGGTGGGGTATGACAGAAAGTCGAACTCGGGGAACTGGGGAATGTCGGCCTGATCGCCCATGTACGCCCAGATCACGCCCGCCACTTCACGCGTGGGGTAGGCGAGTGCACGAATGCGCGAACAGAAGGCCGAGCCACTGGGTTCGGTCGGTGTGTCGAGGCAAGTGCCGTCGGTCGCGAACTTCCAGCCGTGATACAGGCAGCGCAGACCGCCGTCGGAGTTGTCCCCCAGCGCGAGCGATGCGCGGCGATGCGGACATTGCTCTTCGAGCAGGCCGACCTTGCCGTCGGTGTCGCGAAACGCGACCAGGTCCTCGCCCATCAGGCGAACGCGTACCGGCTTGCCGCCCGGCTCCGCAATTTCCGATGCGAGCAGCGCCGGAATCCAGAAGCGACGGATCAGTTCGCCCATCGGCGTGCCCTTGCCGACCTGCGTGAGAATGTTGTTGTCTTCGCGAGAAAGCATGTTTCCTCCTGGCTTTGATATAGCTTTGCTATTAGTTGAGTGGGGGGGGCGCAGCGCTCAGGCGAGCGACATCGCCTGTGACAGCCGCGAATTCGCACCGGCGGTGTCACTGTCGTTACCAATCAGATCGTGCGCTTCGATAATCAGTTGGCGCAGGCAGAGCAGTCTGGAGAGCGCCTGATCACCCAGTCCGATACGGCCAGCACTGGCAACATCGGCATCGAGCAGACGCCAGACTTCGTCCAGCTCGGACTCCCGATACACCATGTGCTCGACTTCGCTCGAGACAGCAATGCGTTGCGAGATCGCCTGCAATGTGGCGGGGGAATAGTCGTCTATCGATACGAGATCGTCGGCGTGCATGGAAAGCTCCTGTCGATTGGCTAAGCGAGATGAGGTCAGCCTTCTCAGCGTCCCTTAGGACCGAATTTCGACGGCGGCAAACCAAGCGCCGTGCGGCCGTAGTTCGTCATAGCGCTGTCCCAGGTGAAGGCAAAGTGCTGCGCGGCCGAATTGGCGTCGCGCCATACGCGCTGCAACTCGGAATCGTTGTAGATCCCCGTGCCGCCCGCCGCCTCGAAGAGACTGTTGACGGCACGACGCGCGGTTTGCGCGGCGAACGCCCAGTCGCGAGGGATACGCGACCATTGCAGCGCCGAGATAGTTTTGGGATCCGCCGCCGAATCGACCATGCGAGCGTCTTCGCGAACCAGGGCGAAGGCAGCATCGATCTCGGCCGATGCCTGGGCAAGACGGGACATCGTGGTCGACTGCTCAGCCATCTGTTCGCTGTCGAACGATTTCAAACGCGGGCACAGACCGTCCGAGAACGAACGAATCGCGCCACGAGCCATGCCAAGGGGTGCGCCGATCAGCGAGAACGGCGTGACGTTCTGGAACGGCATACGGTAGATCGGCGCGCGCACAGAACCGGCGGCATCGGACTGGCCCGACATCATTTCTTTAACCGACACGGACCGATGCGCCGGGATGAAAGTGCGCGCGATGCGAATCGAACGGCTGCCCGTGCCGCGCATTCCGGCGGTGAACCAGTCGTCAATCACTTCGACGTCTGCGATCGGCACAACGAAGAATCGCGGCTCTGGCGGCTGACCTTCGCGTTGCACGGCGTTGCCGACAATGACCCACTGTGCATGGTCGATGCCGGAGCAGAAGCGCCCTTCGCCGCCTACCAGCTCATAGCCGCCATCGACTTCGGTCACCGTGCCGCCAAGACGGAACACCGTAGCGGTCAACGCACGATCGTCGCCCATCACGTCACGCTGCGCCTGGAGCGGAAAAAGGTTAAGCATCCAGCTATGGCCGGCCAGTACGCCGAACACCCAGCCGGTCGAACCACATGCCGACGCAAGTTCGGCGGTCACTTCCACCAGAGTGGCAAAACCCAGCTCCGATCCACCGAACAGGCGTGGCGTCACGATGTTAAATAGCCCGGAGTTGCGCAGTTCGTTAATGGTCTGCGCCGATACGATGCGATCACTCTCGGTTTGCACCGCACGCGAGCGGATGCTTTCGTGCATGGCGCGCGCGGCCGCCACCGCATCGTCGTGGGTCGCGAACGCAGGCAGTTCGCCAGCGGCGGAATCGGCCGGGGCGTTGGGGGATGTGCTCACGGTTGTCTCCTGTGTGAGTCCCGGGCAGCGCGTCTTGTGCAACTGCTCCGGATGCTTTCTCTGAATTTCGTCGAATGCCGTCGTTTGGCACTCAGCCGTTCGCGCGCATCTTTTCTTCAACGCGCTCGCGTTCGCCGACATCGAGGAACCAGCGGTAATGACCGCCTTTCGATACGGGGGGCAGTTCGTCCGACACGACGTACCAGTTCGCGCCCTCGTCTTCCGTGGCGTACACCTCGCCCGTCGCCGTTCCGGCAATGAGCATGATCCGGTCGCCCCAGTGATAAAGACCCATGCCCTCGATGTTGCCGATGATCTCGGCAGGAAGACCATTACGGATCGCCTGCCACGTCTCGCCGCCGTCGGTGCTGCGCAGCACCGTGGCATCTGCGCTCTTCTTCGCTGCCCAGTCGCGCGGCGCGTTGCCGGGACCGCCAAGGTAAAGGGTGTTTTCGTTACGAGGGTCGATGAACATGGCATCGGGGTAACCGATGGTGTCGGCACGAGTCATCAGATGCCGCCACGTCTCGCCCGCATCCGCGCTGTAGTGCAATCCCTCGCCGCCACACATGAAAAGCTGCGCGGGATTTGAGCGGCGAATCAGCACGCGATGATTGTCGTGATAGAACTTGTCGTTTTCCGACTCATAGCTGCGCGGCTCGGTCCATGTCTTGCCGCCATCTACCGTTTTGAGCAAGGCACCTTGTTCGATGCAGACATACAGCGTTTCAGGCTCGGCAGGATGGAACGCCACGTTCTTGACATGCGCCACGTGCGGCGGCGGTGGGAAGGTCCATTTCTCCTGTCCCGGGACAGTCATCATTTCCTTGATTTCCACCCACGACAGACCCAGGTCCGTGCTGCGATACAGCGCCGATGGCTCGGTGCCCGCATAAAGCACGACGCCCGCGTTAGTTTCCTGCGCCGCAAGCGTGTAGATATGACCGCCTGCGATGCCGGTGCCGCGTGCCGCCCACGTAAGCCCGAGGTCGGAACTCACCCACAGTCCGCCGTTGCCGTGCGCACCGGCAAAGAGCAGGCCGGACTTGGGCTCATACAGCAGCGCGCTCACGTGCAGATGTTCGAGCGCGCGGCGTGTGGGTCGCCATGACTCTCCTGCAGAGCCTCGTTCGAACACATGCATGCCACGCAATGTGGCGACGAGCAGCATCGTTGCCGCCTCGTCGCCATGGGTCACCGTGCCGCCATTACAAGACAAGATCGCGATCAATTTCTTCCCTCCGTTGGATTTCCACCAGTAAGACCCTCCCGCCACGCGGTGACATCGCCGCGACCTGACCTCGGGATGACCCTTACCGAGAGTCTTTGACTTTTCTTTTGTTAGTCGAAATAATATGCAAAAAAGAATTACGGGTCAACTAACAATCTTTCGGGAAATGCGCCTGACGCGTGTTGACGGCACGTTGTCACTCGAAGGCGCGCGTAGCGCGATGTTGTGTTGGCAGACCCAGAACGAAGGACAAAATGGAAATCAGGAGATGGTCATGAACGAGCCCAATTCCCCCGCCGGCGCGCTGTTGAAGATGCGCCTGGCATCGATTCAATATCTCGCTCGCGACACGCTCGCCTATGCATTCGAAAGTCTCGACGGCTCGCCGTTGCCGGCGGCCGAGCCCGGTGCGCACATCGGTTTGCATCTGCCGAACGGTCTCGTGCGGCAGTACTCGTTACTCGAAGGCAATGCGAATCCGCGCAGCTACCAGGTAGGCGTCAAGCGCGATGCGAAAAGTCGCGGTGGGTCGCGCTTCATGCACGAGGAATTGCGTTGCGGCACGGTGCTGTCGGTCGAAGCGCCGCGCAACAACTTCCCTTTGCACGAAGACGCGGCACATACGGTATTGATTGGGGGCGGCATCGGTATCACACCGGTGCTTTGCATGGCGCGACGACTCAAGTCGCTAGGCCGGTCGGCCTCGCTTTATTACTCGTGCCGTGAGCGTGTCGACGTTGCATTCGCCGACGAACTGGCGCGCTACGACAACGTGCCTGTACACGTCGACGCCGAAGTCGGCGGTGTTTTGAACATGGCGAAAATCGTCGCAGAACACCCGGCCGGTGCGCACTTCTACTGCTGCGGTCCCGGCCCCATGCTTGCGGCTTTCGAAGAGGCCACCGCCTCGCTGCCTCGCGAGCAGGTACACGTCGAGTACTTCACAGCCAAACAGGAAGCCGCTCTCGACGGCGGCTACACAGTGGAACTGAGGCGCAGCAACAAGACGCTGTCGGTCCCACCTGGGCAAACGATTCTGCAGGTGGTTCGCGATGCGGGCGTGGACGTGCCCTATTCCTGCGAGCAAGGCGTGTGCGGCGCATGCGAGACACGCGTCATCGAGGGCCGTCCGGACCACCGGGACGCAATCCTCTCCGACCCTGAAAAAGCTGCCAACGAAACGATGATCATCTGCTGCTCCGGCTGCAAAGGTGATCGCCTCGTTCTCGATCTTTAAGTTCCATTACCCGAAGGAGACATCTGATGATTATCGATTGCCATGGTCACGTGAGCCCGCCCGCCGAACTCTGGGTCTATAAGGCCCACATTCTTTCGCATCGCGGTGAACACGGCCGGAAGATGCCCGAAGTCACCGACGAAGAAATTCTGCATTACGCGAATCGCAAGGAAATGGGGCCCGCCGGTCACATCGATCTGCTGGATCGCGCGGGCACGACGGTGCAACTGCTCTCACCGCGCCCGTTTCAGATGATGCATAGCCAGAAGCCGGGCAAGCTCGTGCACTGGTTCACGGAAGAGACAAACAACATCATCGCGCGCACGGTGAAGCTGCTGCCGAAGCGGTTCATCGGCGTGGGTGGCCTTCCGCAAGTCGCCGGAGATCCGATCGAAGTCGTTTTGCCCGAGCTTGAGCGCTGTGTGAAGGAACTGGGTTTTCGCGGCGTGCTGCTCAACCCCGATCCGTTCGAGAACAGCGGTAGCGAAGCGCCACCTCTGGGCGATCGCTACTGGTATCCGCTGTATGAAAAGCTTTGCGAACTCGATATCCCGGCACACATCCACGCCACTGGCTCGCATTCCGCACGCTCACCTTACACCGTTCACTTCATCAATGAAGAGACGATTGCCGTGTTCGGCCTGGTCAATTCGGACGTGTTCAAGGATTTCCCGAACCTGAAGATTCTCGTCTCGCACGGCGGCGGATCCATCCCTTACCAGATTGGCCGTTTCCAGTCCGGTGCGGCGCGCGCCGGTCGCGACTTTCTGGCCGGCATGCGCAATCTCTACTACGACACCGTGCTGTACTCGGAAGAGTCACTTCGTCTGCTGATCAAGACGGTCGGCGCCGATCGTTGCCTCTTCGGTGCCGAGTGCCCGGGCGTCGGCTCGGCACTCAACCCTGCAACCGGCCGCACATTCGACGACATCAAACCCTTTATCAAAGGCTTCGACTGGTTGTCACCGGAAGAGAAGGACATGATTTTCTTCGGCAACGCCCGAGATCTCTTCAACCTCGACCTGTCGGCTTACCGCTGATCGTTCTGCGCGGAGTCATTTCATGGCGAAAATCGTTCTGGGCATGGGGACATCCCACGGCCCAATGCTCGTCACGCCCCCGGATACCTGGGGTTCGCGTCTTCCCGACGACAAGCGCAGCGTGCATCACTTCGAAGGCCGCACCTGGCAATTCGACGAACTCGTTGCCTATCGCGCGCCGGAGAACCTGGCCAGTCAGATCACCCCTGACGCGTGGCGTGCGCGTCATGTCCGGTGCATGGACGCCATCGAGCGCATGTCGCAGATGCTCTCCGATGCCCGGCCCGACGTCGTGGTCATCGTTGGTAACGATCAGATGGAGATCTTCGGCAACGACTGCATTCCCGCGTTCAGCGTGATGTGGGGCGAGACCATCGTCAACAACATGATCAGCGACGCCAAGCTCGCGGCACTGCCTCCTGGTGTTGCCCACGCGATGCCTGGATATATGCCCGACACGGCAACCTACGAGGGCGTACCCGCGCTGGCGAAGCACATCATCGAACGTGCAACGGCCGAACGTTTCGATGTCGCGGCGTTAAAGCGTTTGTCGGAAACCGAAACGCCGCACGCGTTCGGTTTCGTGTTCCGCCAGTTGATGAAGGATCGCGTGGTGCCCACGGTTCCGGTCCTCATCAACACTTTCTATCCGCCGAATCAGCCTACCGCCGGACGTTGCCACGAGTTCGGTCGAGCGCTTGGCCGAGCGATCGAATCGTGGGACAGCGATGCGCGTGTGGCAATCATTGCCTCGGGCGGGCTCACGCACTTCGTCATCGACGAGCGCGTAGACCACCTGATTCTCGACGCAATGAAAGCACACGACTTTGCCCCCGTCGAGGCATTGGGCGAGGCGATCTTCCAGGCGGGGACGTCCGAAATCAAGAACTGGATTCCGGTGGCCGGGGCCATGGACGAGCTTGGTTTCGACATGGAAGTCATCGATTACGTGCCGTGCTATCGCAGCGAGGCAGGCACCGGAAATGCGATGGGCTTCGTGTGCTGGCGCCCGCCTCAGAACGTCGCCTGAACTCACCCCGCCAACAACGCAGCAAACAGTAAGGATGGAATTTATGACTCAGGAAAAGGACTTCGTGCGACGTCTGCGGCGGCTCGATTGCTGCGCGCTGTCGGATGCCATCGACAAAGTCGGACTCGGCAGCGTGGTCACCGGCGTGCCGCAACAAGCCGGCGACAAACGCGTTGCCGGGCGCATCGTCACGATCAAGCTCGGTACCGGCGCGCCGCCGTCGGGCACGCCACGTCACCTTGGCACCACGGCGATAGAACTGGGCACGAGCGACAACGTGATTGTTGTCGAGCAACGCTCAGGCGTTGAGGCGGGTAGTTGGGGGGGTTTGCTTTCGCTCGGTGCAAAAGTGAAAGGCATCGCCGGGGTCATCGCCGACGGTCCGGTACGCGATATCGATGAAGCCCGGGAGATGGGTTTCCCCGTGTTCACCAGCGCGTTGACCGCACGCACGGCGCGCGGCCGGATCGTTGAGAAGGGAACGAATGTGCCCATCGAGGCGTTCGGTGTCGCGATTGAACCGGGCGATTACGTCGCGGCGGATCGGAGCGCGCTGATTTTTATCCGTGCGGCAGACATCGAAACCGTGCTTACGGCAGCCGAGGCCATCGTCGCACGTGAAGCGCATATGGCCAAAGCCGTGCTCGCCGGCGTCCCCATGAGTGAGGTCATGGGCGGCAACTACGAATTCATGCTTAAGGACTAAATCATGACGACGCAAATCGACAATAACGTCGCACGAGCCGCACGCCTCGATACGGCGACGCTCAGCGATGCCATGGATCGCGCAGGTATTAACGGTCAGTGTCGCGCCATCAAACCGCGAGATGCTCGCTTTCGATTCGCGGGACGCGCCTTCACGGTGCTTTACGGTCCGGCGGCGACGCCGCCGGGAACGGTTGGCGACTTCATCGACGATGTGCCGCCCGGTGCTGTGATCGTGCTCGATAACGGCGGGCGCACCGATGCCACGGTGTGGGGCGACATCATGACCGAGATCGCCCATCGTCGCGGCATTGCTGCGACGGTGATCGACGGCATCAATCGCGACGTGTCGCTGTGTCTCGAATTGGGTTATCCCGTGTACTCACGTGACAACTGGATGCGCACCGGCAAGGACCGTGTTCAGGTTGAAGGCGTGAACGTGCCGGTAAACATTGGCGACGTGCGCGTCGCGCCGGGTGACCTGCTGCGTGGCGATGCCGACGGACTGATCTCCATTCCGCACGAGCACGAAGACCGGATTCTCGCGATTGCGGAGGAGATCGAAGAGGCGGAGAACGCCATTCGTGCTGCGGTGGCGACCGGTATGCGCCTGGACGACGCCCGCCGCGAATTCAAGTACCACCAGTTGCAAACCCGTGTGACGCAGACGTCGGAGGCGAAATCGTGAGCGAACACATTGATCGGTTCGATCCGCGCGAAACCACACAACTCGACATCCGGAGACTGAGTCCGGCCCTCGTCGAAGCAGCCCGCCAACTCCCCAGCGCAACGTTGCATGAAGCGGCAGGAAAGGTAGGTGCGTTGCCGGCCGCCATTAAACCTGCTGCGCCGTCGTTTCGGGTTTGCGGATCGGCGGTGCCGGTGCACGCGCCCGGCGGCGACAACCTTTGGCTTCACCGCGCGATCTACGCGGCAGCACCTGGCGATGTGCTGGTGGTCTCGGTTGCAGACGCATACGAGTACGGCTACTGGGGCGAGGTGATGTCGACTGCGGCGCTCGTCCGACAGCTGGGCGGTCTGGTGATCGACGCCTGTGTGCGCGACGGCGGGTTGCTCGAAGGCATTGGCTTTCCTGTCTTTGCGCGCGGTCTCGCAATCCAGGGCACAGGAAAGGACTTTGGCGCTCGCGGCTGGATCAATGCCCCCACCCGGATGGGCGGCGTCACCGTCCATCCGGGCGATTTGATCGTCGGTGACGAAGACGGTGTGGTTTGCATCCCGCACACGTCGGTCGAAACGGTCATCGCGGCGTCTCATGCCCGCGAAACGGCAGAGGCGGACCAGCTGCGCCGACTGAAGGCCGGGGAAACCACGCTCGCCATTTTTGGGTGGGAATAACCGGGTACACAGCGCGCTGAGCGGGTGTCGTTAGCCGGGAACTGGCGGTAGTCGACATCCGCGCTCATTTCACGAGGGAACCAATGAGCGCTCAGGAATCGCAGTTTAAGGCAGCGATGCGCTGCCTGACCGGACACGTATGCCTGATAACGACGGGTTCGGACGAGGGGCGCCGCGCAGGCCTGACAGCCACCGCGGTGTGCTCAGTCAGCGCCGTACCACCGATGTTGCTTGTGTGCGTGAATCGCGCCAATGCGTCGAGTCAGAGCATTCTCGCGGCCGGACAGTTCTGCGTGAACGTTCTGCCCTGGTCTGGTGTGGGATTGGCGAATCACTTCGCCAGTCCTGTCGCACCCGAACAAAAGTTTCTTGAAGGCGACTGGCAAACCGGAAGCACCGGATTACCGCTGCTCACCAGCGCGCTCGCCACATTCGAGTGCCGGATTTCCCAAATTGTCGAGGCCGGCACACACAACGTCTTCATCGCGGATGTGCTCGGCACCATGGTTCGACAGACCGATGCCGGTCCTCTGCTCTATTCGGGCGGCGCGTACGGGCAACTCGCGCCTGCCGGCACCCGCGCGATTCACGAACTGCTCTGGGTCTCCAACTGGGACCCGGAGAACACATTGAATACGACATTACTTACGGAGGAGACCGGCACCATCAGATAAGCCACAGGCAGTTGCGCTTCACTCACTAAGCCGTCGGGTAACAACCCACCAATAATAATGAGGAGCACACATGAAGTCCCGAATGATCGGAAGGAGACACCGATCCACATTGCCGTTGGTATGTGCATTGATGTGTTCAGGCGCTGCGCCAGCGTTCGCGCAAAGCGGCGTCACGATAGGCGGATTCCTTGACGAAGGTGTCGCCGTGTATCGTGATTCAGGCGGTGCCCGCCTGTACCAGATGCAGGACTCAGCCATTTTCCCCAGCAAGTTTTTCATCCGTGGCAGCGAGGATATGGGTGGTGGACTGAGGGCGAACTTCAGCCTCGACTCGATGATCAGCCTGAGCACTGGCTCGCTCGATCCGCAATCGCGCGGCGCGCTCTTCGAGAACTCGTCATGGGTCGGACTAAGTCAGACCGGGATCGGCAGTTTCCGCATCGGACGGCAAAACGATTTCGCCTTCGACTATTACCTGATCGGTGGGATCGATCCCGCAACGGGTGTGGCAGGTGGCATGCTCAACTTCCGAACGGGGAGCTTCGGCGCGGATCTCCTGGGTGTTTCCGGCCCGGCGCAGATTGCCGGTGCAGTGGCAGGCGGGCCGTATTCGCCCGTCACAACAAATGGTGCGATCTCGGGTCTTGCCGCCATCAATTGGGACCGTGTCGGCGGCAAGCGCATGTCGAACGCGGTGAAGGTTGTCTCCGATGAATATGCGGGGCTGTCTGCCGGCGTGATGTACAGCTTCGGCGGCACTGCCGGTGACTTCAACAACGGCTCGGGAAAAAGCGCTGCGATCAGCTTTCGCCATGACGAGACGCGCGCCGCCGTCGTCTATACCGAGCAGAACTATGCGCCGGTCAACGGCGGACATAGTGGCATTGCCAACCTGCTGGCAGGCGCGCGTACCAAATACGCCGGATTCACGGTGGCAGGGCTATACAGTCAGGCACGCAACACTTACACCGGTGCAAAGATCTACGCGCTCTCGGGTGGTGTCGGGTACGACTTCTCGCCCGCGTGGAATCTCGGCGGAGCTTATACGTATGAAAAGGGGAATGACCTGTTGAAGAACGTGGTGATCAACCAGGCCGCGCTTCAGCTCACCTACTCCATTTCGAAGCGTACAGCGGTATATGCAGTGGGCGTATTTCAACGCACCAATGGCGCGTACGCCGCAGAAATCGGCAATATTGTCGCCAACGGCAACATCCAGTCGGTCGCCGAACTGGGCATGATGCATCGCTTCTGATGCGCGTCTGACTCGCGGCGGCGGTGGCAATTTTCGTCATCGCTGCTGCGGGAATCACGCCTCAAATTCATCCAATGCGCCGTTCGGCATTACGTCTGCAAGTGCGCTCAGGCACCACGTGCAGCCAGCACCGCCATCAGACCGCCCAACACGATTGCTCGACCCTTGTCATACGTTTCCCGAAGCAATTCGCGGTTCTTCGTCTCCAGCGCCTTCACCAGTTGCTTTTCGATTTTGGCGTTGAGATGTTCCCGCTGTGACGAGATATCGGCGGCAAGCGCCCGATAACGATCCGTCAGGCGCATCAGGCGCAGGACCTCCCGCTTGAGAACCTTTTTGTCCGAGAGATCGAAGATCGAGTCGTGAAAGGCGCGGTGACGCTCAATCCACCCATCGCGGTTGCCCTGGGCCAAAAAATCGTCGAGTTCGGCGAGCATCGCTTTGAGTTGTTTGAGCTGTGCCGGCTTAGGCCACTCCACGCTGGCCAAGAGCTCCGCTTCAAGCAGGTGGCGCATCCGGTAAAGTTGGCGAGCCTCATCGCTGGAGAGCTGCGCGACAAAGTAGCCGCGATTCGGATCATGCTCAATGATGCCTTCAGCGGCAAGTAGCTTGAGTGCTTCCCGGACCGGCACCCGGCTGATGCCAAATCGATCGGCGAGATCGGACTGTCGCAGTTGAAAGCCCGGAGCCAGCGTGCCCCGATTGATCAGCTTTCGCGTTTCCAACGCGATCTGAGTGGGAAAGTCGACCCCGTCAAGCTCTGGAAGTGCCACGGCATCCTCTTAGCAAAGATTTTTTTATACAAAATAGTATTATATATGGAAGTCAAAGTGCACCGGCAATACTGCGGTCGAAAAACAGAGATTTGGAATATTCGCGGCGTCAAAGCACCATATCCCCGGACCAGAATCACAGGGGAATAGATCAAGGAATGTGTCTTCTCGGCGGATTTAGGGTGCCTGAGCCCGGCCGGATTCCGTCGGGTTAGCAAATGTCGCGCGACCACTGTGGCCGTGATCGTCTGGAGACGGCTCGAACCGCAAGCGGCCGGGATTGCCCGCACGCGTGCTGTCGCGAGAACAGTTTCTTGCGATGTCGCACATCGCAGTGACGTCGACGGACTCAAGCCATTTTCTGATCGAGGAGACGCTCAACGGTGGAGGCTTGCAGCGCAGGCTGGCGATCAGCGTGCCGCACTTTACGATCGTGCCGGAGATCCTCGAGAGGACAGATCGGGTTGCGACATTACCCAAGGGGGTCGCGCAGATCCTGAATGCCTCAGGGAAGTTTGCGATTTACCCGTTGCCGATTGAAGCGCCCGAAGCGGAGTCGACAGTCCACTGGCATCAGGCATTCGACGCGGACGAGGGGATAAAGTGGTTTCGTCAGTTCGTGGTGTCGGTGGTGGATGCTATCGGGATCGACCATGGAGGCAGAGGTGCAACGAGAACTGCGTTGCACCCCGGATCGAAAACCCGACGCGCCTGAGTTTCAGCGCAGGACAAGGCCGACCGAATGTCAATGCGCCAGAAAATCGAGGACCATGCGATTGAACGCCGCGGCGTGCTCCCACTGCACCCAGTGACCGCAGCGATTGAACACGTGCAGTTGGGCGTTGGGCAGCCCGGCAAGCAGGCGCAGACCAACGTCCATCGGGACGAAACGGTCCTCGCGCCCCCATACGATTAACGTAGGCGCAGCGATTTCGCCAAGACGGGCGCCGTAGTCCGTGAACTGCTTCGGGTTCGCCGCGAGGCTCTTCACGAAATTGTCGAGATGCTCGCGAGACGCGAGCATGTTGTCGAGCCTCGCCTGCATCAGATCGTCGGTGATCGCGCTGGCATCGAAGACAAACACGTTCATCATCCGCTTCAGATTCTCGATGGTCGGCTCCTTGTATAGCCCGTTGAGCAGCTTGATGCCCTCGGTGGGCATCGCCACGAACTGGCTAGGCCCGCCAGTGCCGCCCCCCATCAGAATCAGCTTGCCGACACGCGACGGGTTCGACAACGCAAAGGCGACCGTGCTGTGGCCGCCCATCGAATTGCCGATGATGTGCACTTGCTCGATATGGAGTTCATCGAGTACCGCCTTGAGCACACGGGCATTAAGCTCCGAACGCGATCCGGTGTTGACCACGGGATCGCTTTTGCCCCAGCCGGGGCAGTCGACGAGCAACACGCGATATCCGGCGTCGACCAACGGTTCGACGTTTCGGTTGAAATTGGCCCAGCCCGTGGCACCCGGCCCCGACCCGTGCAGCATCACGACCGTCTGCGTGCCGCTGCCGGTGTCGTTGTAGTGGATGCGAAACACGGTGTCCGCGTCGCGAATGGTGACGAAGCGACTTGTCGACGCTTCAGTGATTGCCGTCATGATGACCTTCCCTAATCAGAATCGGTGACTCGGAGATTCAAGAACTCAGAATCGAAAAATTTCAGCGTTTCGAAAAGCGCATGTTCAACGTCCCGGCTGGACTACGCCCGCCACGACACGCGGCGCGAATGTGCCCACGACGGTCAATGCGGCGAAGGCCGCGATCAGGATCAGTGGAATGCTCGACGACACGAGCATCGACGCGCTCTGCCCCAGCGCAAACAATTGCCCGGCAATCAGCGGTCCGAGAATCGAACCGAGCCGACCGATCGCCACCGCTGCGCCAACACCCGTTCCGCGAATTTCGGTGGGATAAGCCTGTCCCGCCATCGAGTACAGCACCGACTGCCCGCCCACGAGAAACAAGCCGCAGAAGAACGCACCGCAAGCCATCGTCAACGCTCCGATAGCGCTCGACAGCCCGGCCAGCGACAGCGCAATGCCGAGATACATGCCGATCACCGTCAGGCGCGGCGAAAAACGGTCCATCACGTTGGAAATTCCGATGGCGCCGAGGCCGCCACCGATGTTGAACATCATGATTGCCACGCCCGCCTGCTCGCGGGACAGCCCGTTGGCCACGACCATCGACGGCAGCCAGTTCATCAGGAAATACAGCACGATCAGCGTGCCGAGATAGCTGACCCACAGCGCAACGGTCGTGCGCGTGCGGCCTTCTTTCCACAGCGCGTGCGTTACCCCGGGTGTCACGTTCGGCAATGCGGCATTCGAAGTCCGCGCAAGTCGCGTTGCGACGAACTGCGCGGACTCGCGCAGGCACAGGCCAAGCAATGGCACCATCAGCAACGGCCCCAGGCCGCCGACGTAGAACACATGACGCCACCCCTCCTCGCTCGGGCTGACGATGCCGATGACGGCGGCGAGCGCCGCGCCGAAAGGCATGCCGCAGTACATTGCACCCACGGCAATGTTGCGATGCCCTTGCGGCGCCGCTTCGGCACACAACGCAATGAGGTTAGGCATGGCAGCACCGAGGCCCAGACCGGTGAGAAACCGTGCCGTCAACAGCGATTCGAAACTCCACACGTGTGCCGTAAGTAGCGAGAAGACGCCGAACAACGCGACGGACAGCATCAGCAAGCGTTTGCGGCCCCAGCGATCGGCCAGCCGTCCGCCCAGCGCCGCACCCGGCAGCAGTCCAATGGCGCCGGCGCTGAACGCCCACCCCATCTGCGCCACGCTCAGACCGAACTCCTTTGCGATGCGTGGTGCCGCCACGCCAGCCGATTGCAGATCGAGGCCTTCGAGCAGTGCGATGGCCAGACACAAACCGATCGTCGCGAGGCTTCCCTTCGAGGGCGCGACGCCCTGGGATGATGCGTTCATTGCTGAGTCTCCAGATTTACGAGATCCGCTCTTGATGGCGGTCATGTTGTCGACGGCGAAATCACCGCCATGGCGGGCGACGCCGGTGTTGCCCTGTAACGCCGGGGGATCGGATATCGGACGCCACCTGCCTCACGCAAAAACGGCGCGTACGCTGCCCAGTCCCCCGATCTCGGTGACGAACGTGCCAGCCTCCATGACGGGCACCATCGGACCGAGCGCACCGGTGAGCACGACATCGCCCGCACGCAACGGCGTGCCAAGTTGCGCCATGCGATCCGCCAGCCAGACAGCCGCGTTGAGAGGATTGCCGAGGCACGCCGCGCCGTTGCCGCGCGACAGCACCTCGCCGTCGCGCGAAAGCGTCATCGCGCAGTCGGCGAGATCTACGTCAGAGAGTTTCACGGGGCGGCTGCCAAGCACGAATAGCGCGCTCGATGCGTTGTCGGCTACGGTATCGACGAAGCGGATATTCCACTGCTCGATACGGCTATCGACGACCTCTACGGCCGCCACGGCGTAGGCGCTCGCGCGAAGGATGTCGGCAAATGTGTGCTTCTCGTGCGTCAGATCATGTTCGAGCACGAGTGCGATTTCGGCTTCGACCTTCGGCTGGATGAGGCGGGCAAGCGGCATCGGTTGCGCATCGCCGTACGCCATGCTCGCGAACAGTGCGCCGAAGTCGGGCTGGTCCACGCCGAGCTGCTTTTGCACGGCAAGCGACGTCAGGCCGATCTTGCGACCGACGATGCGCTCGCCGCTGGTCACACGCGCATCCACATTGCGCTGCTGCACGGCGTAGGCGGTCGCCATGTCGTCGAGCGCGATCTCGCCGCGCACGGGCGCAATCGTTTGACGCGACGCCTCCGCGTCACGAAGGCGGTCGGCAAGCGTTTGAATCAGTTGGGCATTCGACATCGGAAAATCCTCTTGTTCGTCTCGCTCTTCTTGATCAGGCCGCAGCGGCCAGCGACGGTTGAGACACCGCGTGCATCGCGGCAAAGCCCGCGATCCATTCGGGAATCGGACGGTAGTAATCGACACTCGCGTGGTATTCGCCATAAGCCGCGAGCATCGCGAACGCGGCAACCCACGTGCGGATCTCGTGCGCAGATTTGCCGCCTTGTCGCGTAATCGTGTCGTTGCTCATCGCGTCGACGGCGCGCCAGTCGCCCTCCGTCAGGATTTGGAGGAATTCGCGGTCCCATTGCGGATTGAGCGGATGCATGTGGCTGTCGCCCGCCGTGAAGGCCTTCGCCGCAGCAACGGTGCGCGCCTGACGCGCGGCACGAGATTGCGCCGACGGATTGCGTCCGGCGATCAGACGCTCGGCAACTTCATCGGTCGCGCCGATAAGCTCGGGAACGGGAGGCTCGTGCGAAATGCCGCCCGAGCCGATCACGAGCACGCGCTTGTCCGTTTGCGCGAAGAAGCGGCCGATCGCATCGCCAAGCAACCGTGAGCGGCGAAGTGTCGCCATCGGGGGCGCGACCGAGTTGATGAATACCGGCACGACGGGGTACGCGTCCAGACGGCCCGTCAGGACTTCCAGTGCGTAGGCGAAGCCATGGTCGACTTGCATGCGGTAGGACAGCGCAACGTCGATATCGACCGACAATACGTGCTCGGTCAGTGCATGCGCGATGTTCGACGGCACAGGCAACGGGCCTGCCAGGCTCTTGAAGTCGCCGATAGCCGTGGCCTTTGCGCCAATACAGAACGCGGGCATGACGTCGTAAAAAAAGGTTCATTGAGCATTACCGGGGAAGGCGGCGCGGATTTTGAGGAAGAAGTATTCCTGGTCTCGGTAGCCGTAGGCGCGCCGCTTAATGACCTTGATAGTGTTGTTAATGCC
The DNA here is from genome assembly GCF_000972785.3 of Pandoraea oxalativorans. NCBI lineage: Bacteria > Pseudomonadati > Pseudomonadota > Betaproteobacteria > Burkholderiales > Burkholderiaceae > Pandoraea > Pandoraea oxalativorans. Next base: position 732,653 of record NZ_CP011253.3, on the reverse strand, counting down.
CTCAACGATGCTGGTGTTTAGACGATGTCGGCATCTGGCCAGGATGCCATGCAGATAGCCTTTCAGACGCTGAGCGAAGGTGTTCAAGGGGGCTATTCCGCTTTGCTCGGCCTGCTCGCACCAGTGGTGCCAGGCTTGTTTTGCCCAGGCAGGTCTTCGGTAGAACCAGAGCCGCTTGAGTTCGTCCCTCAGGACATAGACCGTCAGCAGCGGCTGGTTGGCTTGCAGCAATTCGTCGAGCCGGACGGCCTGCTGCCGGTCTAGCTTGTCGCGGTTGCGCAATAACAGCCAGCGGCTCGATTTGATGACCCGGCGCGCGGGACGGTCCTGGCGCAGTTGGTTGGCCTGATCCACGCGCACCCGATCAATGACCTCTCGTCCGTACTTGGCCACGACATGGAACAAGTCATAGACGATCTCCGCCCGTGGGCAGTGGGCCTGGATTTCTAACTCGTAGGCCGTAGTCATGTCGATGGCTACGGCCTTGATGCGTTGGGCGACCCCACGCGGCAATTGCTCGAAGAACGCCCGAGCCGTCTCGCGTGAGCGTCCTGGGCCGATCCACAGCACCTGCCTGCTGATCGGATCGACGACTACCGTCGCGTACCGATGCCCTTTATGCAGGGCGAACTCGTCCATCGCTAAATACTCGATCCTGGACCAATCCGGTTCGCGCACTGACGCTCGGAGCCGGGCCTTGTCCAGCGTCTTGACGGTATGCCAACCCAGCTCGAAGAACCTCGCCACCGCCTGCACGTTGCTCGATTGCAGCAATTGGCTGCAGGCCGCCGCAAGCCGATCCGTCACCCGCTGGTAGCGACCCAGCCAAGTAAGCCGCTCCAGGCGCGGGCCACCGCATTGCTCACACAACAAGCGCCGGCGTGGAACATGAAGAACAACCCGGTACTCAAATAACGGCAGATCTCGCACCCGGCGCACCGTGGTCTCATGGACCTGGCGACATCGTGCGCCGCACTGCTCGCACAGCATCACCTTGGCGGTTGGCTTCAAATAGATCGACAGCGTGCGCCCTGTGCCCTCGGGCCACTCCACGCGTTCGACGGCATAGCCCTGCCAGCCTCCCAGCGACTCCAGCAGCTTGCGATCCAGCATCTCCACGCACTCCTGATGGCAAATTCCTGCCATCAAGAGTACGAAAACTTGTCAAATCCCTCCACGCTATTGCGCGATGAACCAAATTTCAGCCGATCCGGTCCAAACTGCCACGTCTCATAAGACGAGAACGAACGCCAGGAACGGCTGAACCGCCCGTCAATGCGACGCCAGCCTCGTGAGGCCCCCACGAGCGCACGCCGCGCACTAAGCAAAGCAAAAAGCATCAGTTGGGCTAAGACCGGCACGCTTTTAGAATGGGGAGGTCGTCCATTCTCTGTCGGGAGCTGTCGTGTCCAGTCGTTATGTCCCGGGGGGCCGTTTGTCCGCCTTCGTGCCCACCATCTCGTTTACCTCCCTCGCCCCGTTCTCCCTCCAACGCAGCGGAGGTCAGGCATGAGCCAGATTCCCGCACCGGTACTCGATCACGTCGTCATCAACGTGAAGGGCGAACTCGAAGCGTCCGTCGACACGTATCGCCGTCTGGGCTTCGCCCTGACCGAGCGTGGTCATCACTCGCTCGGCACCAGCAATCACCTGGCGATCTTCGGCGAAAACTATCTTGAGCTGCTCGGCTTCGAGGCTGGCAAATCGACCGCACGACCCGATGTGACGCAAGCCCCGCTCGGGCTGACCGGCCTCGTCTTCAAGACGCAGGACTCGCACGCTCTGTTCACCGCCTTGCAGGAACGCGGTGTCGGCGTAGAGACACCGGCCGAATTCTTCCGCCCGGTGCGTCTGCCCGACGGCACGACACAAGACGCTCGCTTTCGCACGGTGCGACTTGCCAGCGAACTGGTTCGCAACGGCCGCACGTTCTTCTGCCATCACTTCACACCGGAGCATGTCTGGCGCGACGAATGGCGCGATCATCCAAATGGCGTGACCGACATCGTCGGCTACGTCGTTTCGACGCCGAATCCCGCAGTCACTGCGGCCCTTTACGACCGCGTCTTCGGCCCGGGCATCCTGAGCGCCACCGGTGACAAGGGGTATACCTTCACCGCCGGGCGCGCCCGCGTCCACTTCGTCACACCTGCGGAAGCGGCGCAACGCTTCGGCAAAGTCGAGACGACGGACGACGGCAGCGAGCGCAGCGTCGCACTGATCCTGCGCACCCGCTCCCTTGCCCAGACCCAGGCCACGCTGCGCGAAAACGGCGTGCCCTGGACGACGCTCGACGATGGCGCCGTGCTCGTGGCCGCCGCCGACGGCTTCCACGTCGCGCTCCAATTCGTCGAAGGGGAGGCAGCATGAGCCTTCAGCCAACCTGGTGGCAGGCGTTCGGCGTCGACTATGCAGACGCCCGTCAACGCTTTCGCACCGCGGCCGACCACGCAGGCGCGAGCCTGACCTCCTATGTTCACCCCGATGCCACAGCCCCGGACGGCAGCGAACTGAGCGTCGACGTCGCACGGCTCGGTCCGGCGCATGCACCGCATCAGTTGCTTGCCATTAGCGGCACACACGGTCTGGAAGGCGGTGCGGGATCGGCCGTTCAGACGGCCTGGCTGACGCATGCGGCGCAGACGTTGCCGCCCGACGTCGCCGTGACCTTCGTGCACGCCATCAATCCGTACGGCTTCGCACACGCCACGCGCACGACAGAACACAACGTCGATCTGAATCGCAATTTCATCGACCACGACAAGCCACATCCGGTCAATGCGCATTACGCGTCGCTTCACGACCATCTGATTCCGCGCGAGTGGACGTCCGACGGACTGGCGCAAAGTGCGCGCGCCATCGACGCCTTTCGCGCCGAGCACGGCCCCGACGCACTTTTCAACACACTCGCGAGCGGTCAGTACACGCACGCCGACGGCCTGATCTACGGCGGACGTTCCCGCGAATGGTCGAACGTCACGTTGCAGACCATCGTCGAGCGCGAACTGTCGCAAGCGCAGCGCATCGGCCTGATCGACTGGCACACGGGCATCGGCGAATACGGTGAGCCGTTCTTCCTGTGCTTCAACGCGGAGGGTAGCGACGCGCAACGCGAGGCTGCCCGCTGGTGGAGCGCCGAGCGTGTGCTGAATCAACGCCCGCACGGGTTGCAGCGTCCCGACTATCAGGGCCTCGTGTTCCGTGGCGTCGAACAGTTCGCCAAGGGACGCCCGGTGATCGGCGCTGTCGTCGAATTCGGTACGCGGGGCTCGAATGCAAGTATCGCCAACCGCCTCGATCAGTGGCTGCGCTCACGCGCGCAGGCCCATCCGGACGCGGCACGCGACCGCCTGCTGCGCGCCGACGTGCTGGACGCCTTCGTGCCCGTCTCGTCGGTGTGGCGCACCAGCGTGCTCACGCATGGGCTGCATATCACGGCGCAGGCGCTGCAAGGCCTCGCGACGTCCGCCTAGGCGCACCGGTGCTGAGCGTATGAACGCGTAAGCGCCCGAAGCCACTCACCTCTTTCCGTTTATCAACAAGGATCGGCGCGGCCCGAGGGGCTCGCTCATCCCGAAATCGACCGAAGACCCAGCATGAAAGCCATCGTATTGCGCGAGCACGGCGACAACAGTGCACTCAAACTCGAAACCGATTTCCCGGACCCCGTCGCGGGCGAAGGCGAAGTCGTGCTGCGCGTGCGCGCGTCGTCGCTGAACTACCACGACGTGTTCACCCGACGCGGCATGCCCGGCATCAAGCTGCCGTTTCCCGTCATCATCGGTCTGGACGTTGCGGGCGAGATCGCCAGCATCGGCCCCGGTGTGCAGGGCTGGTCCGTCGGCGATCGCGTGCTGGTCGACCCGATTAATCGGGTGACGGGCGGCCTCGTCGGCGAGACAACCCACGGCGGGTTGGCCGAACTGTGCCGCGTACCCGAACATCAACTCGTGCGCCTGCCCGACGGCGTGTCGTTCGACGATGCCGCCGCGCTGCCGGTCGCCTACGGCACCGCGCTGCGCATGATGCAGCGTATCGGTCAGATCAAGGCCGGGGAGCGCGTGCTGATTCTCGGCGCGAGCGGCGGCGTGGGCGTATGCGCCGTGCAACTGGCCAAGCTCGCCGGTGCCGAAGTCATCGCCTGTGCCGGGTCGCGAGAAAAGGGCGAACGCCTGCGTGAGCTGGGTGCGGACGACATCATCTATTACACCGAGGAAGACTTCGTCGAAGTCGTGCGTGCGCGCTACGGCAAGGCGGCGCGTCGGCGCGGTGCTGCCAACAACGGCGGTGTCGACGTTGTCGTGAACGTCACCGGCGGCGACACGTGGACGCGCTCGCTGCGCACCCTGCGCCAGGGCGGGCGCGTGCTGACGTGCGGCGCGACGGCGGGCTTCGACCCGAAGGAAGACCTGCGCTTCATCTGGACCTTCGAGTTGCAGATTCGCGGCTCGAACGGCTGGGATCGCGAAGACCTCCACGAACTGCTCGAACTGATCGCCAGCGGCAAGCTGCGCGTGCTGGTCGACAAGAAGTGGCCGCTGGAAGACGGCGCACAGGCGCTCGCGTCGCTAGAGAACCGCCAGATCGTCGGCAAGGTCCTGGTGGGCGCATGAGCACGACGCCCCGCACCCTGTCTGTCGAGCAGGTTCAGCAAGCCTTCGACAACTCGACGTTCATCGCATGGCTCGGGATGCGCGTCACGGCGCTCGACCACGAAGCGCAGACCATCGAAGTCGACATCCCGTTTCAGAACGCATTCGAGCGCGGCGCCGGTACGCGTCAGTGGCACGGTGGCCCGCTTGCCGCCGTGATCGACACGGTCGGTGACTTCGCTGTCGGCATGCTCGTCGGCCGTGGACTGCCGACGGTCAACTTTCGCGTCGACTACCTGCGCCCGGCCATCGACACCGATTTGCGCGCCATCGCCCGGGTGCGACGGCTCGGCAAGAGCATCGGTGTAGCCGACGTCGATCTGGTCAACGCGCAAGGGGCGCTCGTCGCCATCGGTCGCGCGAGTTATGCCACGTTGCCGCCTGCGTAGCGTACGTCGGCATCGCGCCGACCACCCGTTTCCACCCCTTAGCTGATTGAAGATCATCAGATTGAAGACGTCGGCGAGATCGCACCGGCGTCGCGTTTTTCGGAGTTCATCATGCGTAAGTTCCGGGGTTCGTCCCATTCCCGTTCACGTCGTCAGTTCCTGTATCGCAGCGCTGGCGGCGCGCTGGCCGCCACCTCCGCTGCGCTCGCGGGAACGACCGGCTGGCTCGTCTCACCGACGCGCGCCGTTGCGGCGGATGCGTCCAGTGCCGTCACGCCGCGTCGCGGCGGCACGCTCGTGGCCAGTTGGGGCGGACTGGAACCGCAGGCGCTGTTCGTGCCGGGCGGCGGCGGCTCCAGCCCGTTCATGACGTCGACCAAGATTCTCGAACGTCTGCTCAAGATCGACGAGAAACTCGCTTTCCAGCCCGTGCTCGCAACGGACGTCAAAGCGTCGGCCGACTTCAGGACATACACCGTTGCCCTGCGCAAGAACGTGCTCTGGCACGACGGCAAACCGTTCACCGCGGACGATGTCGTCTACAACGTGCAAGAGCACTGGAAGCCCATCTCGGCCGGTGTCGCGCTCAAGGCGCTCAAGCGCGTAAGCGCCCCCGATGCGCACACCGTCAAACTCGAATTCTCCACGCCGGTGCCGGAGTTCTTCTTCAAGTCGATCCTTGCCGGTCAGTATCAGGTGGTCGTGCCGAAGCATCTTTACGCAGGTAAGGACATCATCACCAACCCGCTCAACAATGCGCCGGTGGGCACCGGTCCGTGGAAGTATGGCCAGTGGGTGCGCGGCAGCTACGTCTCGTACACACGCAACGAGCAATACTGGAACGTCGCACAGCCGTACCCCGACAAGCTCGTCGTTCGCTGGTGGGGCGACCCCGCTTCGCGCTCGGCCGCACTCGAGACAGGCGAGTTGGGCGTTGCCTTCTCGAACCCGGTGCCGGCGCGCGATATCGACCGCCTCGTCAAGACGGGCAAGATCGCCGTCGACACGCGGGGTTACGAAAATGCCGCGTGGACCGTGACCGTCGAGTTCAACCAGCGCCGCGATCACGTCAAACGCAGGGAAGTCCGTCAGGCGATCCTGCATGCCATCGATCGCAAGTTCATCATCGACACGATCTACTTCGGTCGCGGCAAGCCCGCCGTCTCCCCGATCTTCCGCACCAATGCGCTGTTCTTCACGGACGACGTTCCGAAGTATCCGTTCGATCCCGCCAAGGCCAACGCGCTGCTCGACGCCGCCGGTCTGCCGCGCAAGAACGGCACGCGTTTCTCGGTCAATCTCGTGGCTGCGGCGTGGTTCGAGGAAAACGCCAAGCTCGGGCAGTACCTCAAACAGGCGCTTCAGGATGTGGGTATCACCGTCAAGCTCGACTCGCTCGACCGCGCCACGTCGCTCAAGCGTATCTACAGCGATTACGACTACGACATCGCCATCTCGAACTTCACCGCGCCGCTGGAACTTGTCCCGGTGGTCACACAGTTGTTCACGACGGACGGCATCGTCAAGGGCGCGGCCTTTCGCAACGCCACCGGTTATTCGAACCCGGCCATGGACGCACTCGTCGACCGCCTGACCGTGGAGACCGACAACGCGAAGCGTCAGAAACTCGCGCACGACTTCGCCAGGCTGGCCGCCACGGAAGTACCGCTCGTGCCGCTCGTCGAGATGGAATCGTTCACGCTCTCGCGCACCAACGTGCGCAATGCGACGACAAGCGCCAACGTGCAGGGCGACGCACTGGCCGATGTCTGGCTCGCCTCGTAATCGGGTGAGGAGACCGCTGTCATGGTGATGCGTCTATTGTTACGCCGGGTCCTTCAGGCCATTCCGTTGCTGCTCGGCGTGATCGTCATGAACTTCTGCCTGATCCAGTCGGTGCCCGGCACGTTGCTCGACGTGATGACGGCCGAACAGCAGGTCACCGACCCCGCGCTCATCGAGCGTCTGCGGGTGACGTACGGCATGGACAAGCCGCTGTGGCAGCAGTTGCTTCACTACATCGACGCCGTGGCGCACCTCGATCTCGGCTATTCGTATCGGCACAACCTGCCAGTGTTCGACGTCATCATGGCGCATCTTCCCGCCACGCTCGTGCTGATGCTGGCGAGCCTGCTCGTCGCCGTGATCGTGGGCGTGAGCGCTGGCGTTGTTGCAGCCGTGAACGTCAACACATGGCGCGACACGCTCGTCTCGATCGCGGCCGTCGTCTGTTTCGCGGCGCCGAGCTTCTGGCTCGGAATCATGCTCATCATCCTGTTCTCCGTGAAGCTGGGCTGGTTCCCGGTGGGCGGCATGACTACCATCGGGATGGACTACGGCACCGGGATTGCCAGCGCGTGGCACGCCTCGCTGGACGTGCTTCACCACCTCACGCTGCCGGCGCTCACGCTCGGTCTGTTCTACGCCGCGACCTATGCGCGCGTCATGCGAGCGTCGATGCTCGAGGTGGCGCGTCAGGATCACGTGCGCACCGCGCAAGCGAAAGGACTCACGCGCCGCGCGATCATTACCCGTCACATGGTGCGCAACGCGATGCTGCCGGTCGTCACGCTGCTCGGACTGCAAATCGGCACCGTCCTCGGCGGGAGCATCGTCGTGGAAGCGGTCTTCAGCTGGCCGGGTATCGGCGGGGTGCTGTTCGACAGCGTGATGAGCCGCAACTATCCGGTCGTGCTGGGACTGCTCGTGCTCAGCTCGGCGCTGGTCATCGTCGCGAATATCGCCGTCGATCTCGTCTATACGCGCCTCGATCCTCCTATCCGCACACATGCCTCGTGATCCCTGGTCTCACCTTACCGTAATGAACTGGTCTGCAACATGACGTCTTCCGCCGAACCTGCTCTTCCGACACCCGACACGCACGATGCAAGCGCATCGTGCGCGCCCTCGCGCCCTCCACGCCGTCGCTCGGCCACCTGGCAGCAATTCGCCCGTCATGGCGGCGCCGTCGCTGGCGCGGTGCTGCTCGCGCTGATCGTGATCGTCGCCGTGTGCGCGGGCTGGTGGTATCCCGGCGATCCGCTGCGCATCGTGGCCACACCGGAAATCTGGCCGTTCGAGCAGTGGCAATACCCGCTCGGCACCGACGCATTGGGACGTGACATCGCCGCCATGCTCGCGCACGGCGCACGGGCGACGCTGGCCATCGGCCTCGTCGCGAGTGTGGCCGCGACGGTCATCGGCGTGTCCATAGGCGCCGTCGCCGCATGGTGGGGAGGATGGGTCGACGAGGTGCTGATGCGCTTCACCGAACTGTTCCAGATCGTGCCGAACGTCGTGTTCGTGCTGACGGTCGTCGCCATCCTCGGGCCGCGCATCGAGAACACGGTGATTGCCGTGGCGCTCGTGTCGTGGCCTGCGATTGCCCGACTCACGCGTGCCGAATGCCTCTCGTTCAAGTCGCGGGAATTCGTACAGGCGTGTCGCACCGTGGGACTGTCGTCGTGGCGCATCGCCCTGCGGGAGGTACTGCCGAACGCGCTGCCACCGGTACTCGTCATGGGCACGCTGGTCGTCGCTGGCGCCATCCTCTACGAGTCGGTCGTGTCCTTCCTGGGGCTCGGCGATCCGAACATCGCCAGTTGGGGACGCCAGATCGGCGAAGGCCGCACGTTGATCCGCTCGTCCTGGTACCTGTGCGCCGAACCCGGCATCGCCATCATGCTTGCCGTGCTGGCGCTCAATCTAGTCGGCGATGGTTTGAACGACGCGCTGAATCCGGCGCTTCGCAAGCGCTAATCGCCGGGTTGATCCCACCGAACACTCAAGAACACTATTGCTTCACTAAACGCTATGACGCACCGTTGGTATAACCTCGGCGACCTCGTCGACCGATCCCTCAGTCTCGACGCGACGGCCATCGTCGACTTGCGCGACGGCGACCACCCACGCACCTACACGCACACCGACATCGATCGCCTGGCGAACGGCGTGGCGACGGCCCTGCGGGCGCGCGGCCTGCCGCAAGGCGCGCACGTCGCCATTGCGTCGCTTAACCGCGCGGAGTATCTGATCGCCTACTTCGGGATCATGCGTGGCGGCTATGTCGCGGTGCCCATCAACATCAAGCAATCGCGCGAGATCCTCGATTACGTCATCGACGATGCGGGCGTCTCGCTGGCATTCGTCGACGGTCCGCGTCGCGACGCCCTGTGCGCACGCGTGCCCGTCATCGACTTCGACGACGAGGGTCCGGACGGCTTTGCCGCGCAAATTCGGCCTGCGGAGTTCGATGTCGTCCGTGCGGCGCACGACGACGTCGCACAAATGCTCTACACCTCCGGCTCGACGGGCAAACCGAAGGGCGTGCCGCTCACGCACGCCGGGCAGCTATGGGCGCTGGGCGCGACGTACGTCCAGCCGTCACATCCGTCGACGGAGCGCTTTCTGCTCGCGCAGCCACTGTTTCATATGAACGGGCTGTTCATGGCCAAGCGTGCGTTCTCCGTGAACGGCACGCTGGTGATCCTGCCGTCTTTCGATGTGGCGACCTACGTCGACGCGCTGGAGCGCTACCGCATCACCGTGCTGGCCGCAGTGCCGACGATGTTTGCGCGCATCGTGAAAGATCCGCAGACGCTCGCCGGGCGCGACGTCTCGTCCCTCTCCCGCCTGATGCTCGGCTCCGCACCGATGAGCACCGCTCTGCTTGCCCGCATTCAGGCCGCGTTTCCCACCACGCATATTCACCACGGCTACGGTACGACGGAAGCAGGTCCGAGCATCTTTGGCCCGCACCCGGATGGCATTCCCCTGCCGCCCCTGGCGCTGGGCTATCCGCTCTTTCCCAATACGGTGAAGCTCGTCGACGGTCCCGACGCCAACGAGGGTGTGCTGTGCATGCGCAACCCGGCGGTCATGCACGGGTATCACCGTCTGCCCGAGAAATCGGCGCAAGTGCTCAATGACGGGTGGTACTACAGCGGCGACGTGATGCGACGCGATGCCAACGGCTTCTTCTACTTCGTAGGACGTGCAGACGACATGTTCGTCTGCGCAGGCGAGAACATCTATCCCGTGGAGGTGGAGAAAGTGCTCGAAGCGCATCCCGAAGTGCGTCAGGCGAGCGTGGTGCCACTGCCCGACGAGGAGCGCGCCGCCGTGCCGGTCGCCTTCGTGGTGCGCCAGCCCGGCAGCACGCTGAGCGTCGAGGCACTCAGGCAGCATGCGCTCGCGAACGGCCCCGCCTATCAGCATCCGCGTCGCGTGGCGTTCGTCACCGAGCTGCCGTGGGCGGGGACCAACAAGGTCGACCGTCATTCGCTGCTCCAACAAGCGCGCGCACTCGAAGCGACGCACGGATGGAGCGACCAACATCAGAACTCAGCCCCGCTTACCGGAGCCATCGCATCATGACGCAACTGTCCGACCTTCAGGATCCGATTCGCCTCGACGGCAAAGTCGCCCTCGTCACCGGGGCGAGCCGCGGCATTGGCCGCGCCATTGCAACCGCCCTGGCCGCTCGCGGGGCGAGCGTTGCGGTGCACTACAACGCCGCGGCTGCCGATGCCGACGCTCTCGTCAGTCAACTGCGTGCGAGCGGCGCCCGGGCGTTTGCCGTGCAGGCCGACTTGTCGTCGCAGGACGGCGCTCGCGTCCTCGTCGAACGCTTCATCGGCGCCCTTGCGTCGCACGACCTGCCGCCACAATGGGACATTCTCGTGAATAACGCTGGCGTGGGGCTCCGGGCACGCATCGACGCCGTGACACCGGAGGACTTCGACCGGGTGCTGCAAGTGAACCTCAAGTCGCCGTTCTTCCTGATCCAGCATGCTCTGAAGCACCTGAGGGATGGTGCGCGCATCGTCAACGTCTCATCCATCGGCACACGTGCGGCCTATCCGGAGATGAGCGTCTATGCGCCCGCCAAGGCAGCACTCGAAGCACTGACGCTTTCACTGGCCGCCGATCTCGGGTCGCGAGGCATCACCGTCAACGCTGTGCTGCCCGGCGCGACGGCGACCGACCTGAACCAGCGCGCGAGCGATCCCGTCGCCAGTCAGGCCATCGCCCAGACCGTTGCGCTGGGACGCGTCGGACAACCCCGAGACATCGCGGACATCGTGGCCTTTCTTGCCAGCGACGCCGCCCGCTGGGTGACGGGACAAGCCATCGATGCCAGCGGCGGTCAGCGTCTTTGACGCCCATCGCCACCGCACGTCCACCCCACGCCCGCCGCCCTCCCAAACTGACGCCTACTGCCCGGACACGTCCCATGACAACCCTGCTCGACGTCGAACACCTCACGCTCGATCTGCCGCCCAATGCCGATCGCGCGCACGCGCTTCATGACGTTTCGTTCTCGCTCGCACGTGGCGAGATCCTCTGTATGGTCGGGGAAAGCGGTTCGGGCAAATCGATGACCGCCAGCGCACTGCTCGGCCTGTTGCCCCCCGGCGTGCAACCGAGCGCCGGAAGCATCGCGTGGGAAGGCGCAGGCAATCTGCTCGCGCTGCCCGACGCCGAGCGCCGCCGCTGGCGCGGCTCGCGCATCGGCATGATCTTTCAGGAACCGATGACGGCGCTCAATCCCCTGCGCACCATTGGCGATCAGATCGGCGAGGTCTATCGCACGCACACGCGACTGACCGGCAGCGCCATTCGTGCACGCACACTGGAATGGCTCGACGCCGTGCAGATTCCGTCGCCGAACGAAACCGCAAAACGCTATCCTCACGAGTTGTCCGGCGGCCAGCGACAGCGGGCCATGATCGCGATGGCGCTCGCGCTGGAGCCCGAACTCCTGATCGCCGACGAACCGACAACGGCGCTCGATGTGACGACTCAGGCGCAGATCCTCACGCTGATACGCGACTTGCAGCAGCGTAAAGGAACCGGCGTACTGTTCATCACGCACGACTTCGGCGTGGTGGCGGAAATCGCGGATCGCGTGGCCGTCATGCGTCATGGGGAGATCGTTGAACAGGGTGAGGCGCAGATAATCCTGACGCGTCCGGCGCACGCATACACGCGTGCGCTCATCGCCGCGGTGCCGTCGTTGCCATCGGCAGCACCGACTGCGGCGCGCGAGAGCGTGACGTTGACGACATCGGAAGATGCAGCGTCGCCTGTCGCGCCGCCGGTGTTGCGCATCGAGCAAGTCCAGAAAACCTACGCGAAACGTAGCTGGCTCAGCAAGAAGACGCACGCCCACACGGCGGCGTTGCGCGACGTCAGCCTCGATGTCGGCAGCGGCAAGACGCTGGGAATCGTGGGAGAAAGCGGCTCAGGCAAGTCGACGCTCGCGCGCACCATTCTTCGACTGATGACACCCGATGCCGGACGCATTCTCTATCGCGACATCGACCTTGCCAATGGGACGCTCGATGCGCAGTCACGTCGCGACGCGCAGGACATTCAGATGGTATTTCAGGACCCCTTCAGCTCGCTCAATCCGCGCCGGCGCGTCGGAGACATCGTCACGCAGGGGCCTATCGCCCGCGGCGAGCCACCGGGTCAGGCGCATGCGCACGCGCTCGAACTGTTCAAACGCGTCGGTCTGAGCGCAGACTCGCTCGAGCGCTTTCCTCACGAGTTCTCCGGCGGTCAACGACAGCGTATCGGGCTGGCGCGCGCGCTCGCGATGCGTCCGAAGGTACTCGTCGCGGACGAACCCGTCTCGGCGCTCGACGTCTCCGTGCAGGCCCAGGTGCTGCGACTGCTCGCGCGACTGAAGGCCGAACTGGGTTTGTCGATGATTTTCATTACGCACGATCTGCGCATCGCCGCGCAACTGTGCGACACGCTCGCCGTCATGAAGTCGGGGAGCGTGGTCGAGTACGGCGATACGACGGCGATCTTCCGTGCGCCTTCACACCCGTACACACGTGCGCTGCTCGACGCGATTCCCGGGCGCAATCGCGAACTTCGCAATGATGCGCAAGCGCTCTCTGCCGCCTGACGATCGACGCCTCTCTCTACTTACGCAGATCGGCAATGGACAGGTAAGGCAACCATGTGCCGGACGCCGACAGGCTCGCGAACACGTGCTCTTTCGTCTGCTGGAGGAAGGTCTCGATGTGCTGCCGTGCGAGCGCTTCCGCGCGCGGCGCATTGCCTGTCACGAGCGCGGCAATGATGCTCTCGTGATCGTGTTCGATACGCGGCCGGATGCCCTGCACTCCGAAACCCAGCGAGACGAGACGGGCCATGTCATCCATGAGACCCGCCAGCGTTCGGTACAGACGTGCGTTGCCGCTTGCCGCAGCAATCGTCAGATGGAATTTTCGGTTCGTGTGCAAGAACCACTCGATCTGATGGTCGATGGGCTCATGCGCAAAGGGCACTTCGCACGCTTCGTTGAGTCGTTGCAGGAGCTCGGTGTCGACGTTGCCGCACGCCAGACGCGCAGCCATCGGCTCGAGTTGCCCTCGCAAGTTGAAAATTTCCTCGACGTCCGCCAGCGTGACCGGCGAGATCCGATACCCCTGTCGCGGGATAGCGCGCGCGAATCCCTCGTGGACCAGACGCACCAGTGCCACCCGGCAACTCGTGCGCGCAATGTCGTAGCGACGCATCAGCTCCGCCTCGGTGACGATGGCGCCCGGCATGATGACGCAAGTCAGCACGTCGTGCCGGATGCGTTCATAGGCATCGTCGCCGCGCGCAATCGCAACGGCGTCTTCGGTGTCGTGGGAGGCGGGAGCCATGATGTTCAGTACCCTCTTGTCGCGTCATAGACGAACGGCAACGGTGCGCCGCGAAGATGTGCGCCGAGCACGTCGGCCACCTGACGCGCCCTCGCCGCATACGACACCGTCGACGCGATGTGCGGCGTGACGAGAACCTTCGGGTGATGGCGCAGGGCATCGTCGGGTGGCAATGGCTCGATATCGAAGACATCGACAACCGCCGAGCGCAGACGGCCGCTATCGAGCGCGTCGAGCAATGCTTGCCGGTCGAGATGCACCCCTCGGCCGACCTGAATCAGGCTGGCCCCGGCCGGGAGTTGCGCAAACAGTTTGCGTCCGAGAATGCCTCGCGTGGCATGGGTGTCGGGCAGCAGATTCACGAGAATGTCGGTCTCGGCGAGCAACGCGTCGAGCTGCGCTTCGCCCGCAAAGACGTTCACGCCCGCCAACAAACGTGGCGTTCTCGCCCAACCGTTCACCTGGAAGCCGTTCGCGCGCAGACGCGTGGCGACCGCACTTCCCAGCTCGCCGAGTCCCAGCACACTCACGCGCGTGTCGCGTGCGAGACGTCCGGTGAGTTCGTTAGCCCAGCGTCCGTCGCGCTGCGCGGTGATCAGCGCCGGTACGTCCCGCGCGATGGCCAGTGCGGCGAACGCGACGAAGTCGCTCATGCGCTCGCGCGTTTCCTCCGTCACCATGCGCACGATGGGTACGCCCGATGGCAAGGCCGGATCGGCCAGAATGTGATCGACGCCTGCCGCTGCGCTCAGGATCAGTCGCAAACGCGGGTAGTGGGCGAGACGTCCATGATCGGGCTGATAGACGAGCGCGTACTTCACGTTGCGCGCATCGACGAACGGGTCGTCCCAGCCGTACACGCGCAGGCCCGGCATGAGCCGCGCGAAATGATGTTGCCATTCGGTCAGTGCGGCAGCGCCGCCCGACTTGATCAATAACGTGTCGCCTTGCATGACTTCGGGGGAGGATGCCTCGCGTCGGTACATCGGACGTCGGGGCTTCGGAAGAGAAAGCGGCAGCTCATCCTACCGGGCGTGCCCTGCGCCACTAAGCATTTGTTATCGAATAGCTTATGACGGCGCGACGGGAATGCTCGTCGGCGCGAGACATAAGAACGATCGACAGGCGTCGCTCAGGCGAAATCTCGCCGGATGAGAAGCGCCGATGCCCCGGGTCATGCCCCGTTCAGAAAAATATTTTGCGGGTTTTCGGGGCTTCGTCCCGTGTACCGAAACGCTCACCACGCTGCGCAAACGTCCGCCCGGTGGGCGTCGTCACCATGCTGCGGCGCAACAATTCACCGGATTGTTTCTATATTCACAATAATCAATCCAGCGTCCGGGCATTGTCTGTTCCCGCTGTGACCCGCTATAGTTGGCCCGCCCCCGCGACGCGATAGGCCCATTCCCTCGTATAAGCAGTGTATGAAGTGTTATCGAGGCGAACGAGCGGATCTGCGTCATGTTGTAAACGTAGTTATCAATGCGATGCCCCCATCGTCAGTAGAAATGAGAGACACAGCTACATCCAACGCCGGAATCGACAACAAGCCGCCCACCCCCGAAGAAGTGCGCAAACGCGTGTTCGCGATTGTCGCGGCATCGTCCGGGAATCTGGTCGAGTGGTTCGACTTTTACATCTACGCCTTCTGCGCGATCTACTTCGCCCCGGCGTTCTTCCCCAGTTCGGACCCGACCGCCCAGTTGCTCAACACGGCAGGCGTGTTCGCGGCCGGCTTCCTGATGCGCCCCATCGGCGGCTGGATCTTCGGCCGTATCGCCGACCGTAATGGCCGGAAGAACTCGATGGTCATCTCCGTGATGATGATGTGCCTCGGCTCGCTGCTGATCGCTGCGCTGCCCACGTACGCCAGCATCGGCAATTGGGCGCCTGCGCTGCTGCTGTTCGCGCGTTTGCTGCAAGGGCTGTCGGTCGGCGGCGAATACGGCACGACGGCAACGTATATGAGTGAAGTGGCGCTCAAGGGCCGTCGCGGCTTCTTCTCGTCGTTCCAGTACGTGACGCTCATCGGCGGTCAGTTGCTCGCTGTGCTCGTGGTCGTGATTCTTCAGCAGTTGCTCAGCGAAGCCGAACTCAAGGCATGGGGCTGGCGTATTCCGTTCGTGGTCGGTGCGATCACGGCGGTGGTAGCGCTGATGCTGCGTCGTACGCTGCACGAAACGTCGACGAGTGCGAGCCGCAACAACCGCGATGCGGGTTCGATCGCCGGACTGTTCCGTCATCACAAGGCGGCGTTCTTCACCGTGCTGGGTTACACGGCTGGCGGCTCGCTGATCTTCTACACGTTCACCACTTACATGCAGAAGTATCTGGTGAACACGGCGGGTATGCCGATCAAGACGGCGAGCTACATCATGACCGCCTGCCTGTTCGTCTACATGTGCATGCAGCCGATCTTCGGCATGCTCTCGGACAAGATTGGTCGTCGCAACAACATGTTGCTGTTCGGTGCACTCGGCGCGATTGCCACGGTGCCGATTCTGACGGCACTCAAGACGGTGCAAAGCCCGATCGCGGCGGGCGTTCTGATCTGTCTGGCGCTCGCCATCGTGAGCTTCTATACGTCGATCAGCGGTATCGTGAAGGCCGAGATGTTCCCGATCGAAGTGCGCGCACTGGGCGTGGGTCTGGCCTACGCGGTCGCCAACGCGATCTTCGGCGGCTCGGCAGAGTACGTGGCGCTGGGTCTGAAGAAGGCGGGCATGGAGCCGACGTTCTACTGGTACGTCACCGGCATGATGGTGCTGGCATTCGTGGTGAGCTTGCGCCTGCCGCGTCAGGCGAAGTATCTGCACCACGAGCATTGATCGTGTGCTGATATAGCGGCAATACGAAGGAGGCGCAATATTGCGCCTCCTTTTTTTCGGCCCTGCGTTTTGCAAAAAACGCGCAACGCCTCGAATTCTCCGACCTCCGGCGAAAGCCGCGCATCCCCACATCCCGCTTAAAATCGCTTGACCCTCACGTTGCGTGAGGCTTCAGCCTTGTCACACGCCAGAAGATCACGGGAGTTTCCATGCGGCTCACCGAAAGTATCTCGACGACGCGGAATACCGCTTCCTCGCGGCCAACTACCTCAACCATACGGACGAGTGGCCCGTCCTCATCGGGGCGTTGCGCGACCAAATGGAAGCTGGCGCGCCGCCCGAATCGCCGGAAGTGCAGGCGCTCGTGCGTCAATGGCTGACGTACTTCCGCTCGTATGCGGGCGACAATCCCGACACCCATATGAAGATCCGTGAGGCGCATCGTCTCGAACCCGAACTGATGGAAGGATCCTTCATCGACATGCCCCTGCTGGAGTATGTGAAGCAGGGTGTTGCGGCGGCGACGAGCGCGAGGTAGGCCTGAAGGTCAGGCGTCTTCGCCAGCGGCGAGGCGCGCGCTTTGCCAGATGGCGTCGAGCACGGGGTGTGGCTGATGGCGACGCCGGTAGAGCGCGATGTCGAAGCCGATCTGCCAGTCTTTCCCGCCGACGATGGCGAGCGTGCCACGTGCGACGTCGTCGGCCACCAGACGCTGCGGCAGCCAGGCGATGCCTGCACCGCGCCGCGCCATGGCGAGAATCGCTTCGTAGGAATCGGCCTGATAAACCGGCTTGAGCGTCGGACGGTTCGGCATCTCGGCGAGATGCCGCGCGAGCACGGCACGCAGCGTCAGCGTACGCGTGAACGCCAGCCACGGAATGGGCGACGGCCCGGCCGCAAGCCGATACTTCGCCCGTCCCTTCGCATCGAGCGCACTGACCGGCACCAGCACCTCACGCGCTACGCTCAGCCAGTCGAAGCGGTCCTGATCGATGAGCAGCCGCGTGTGCGCGCTGGAATAGACGATCAGCAGGTCGACCTCCCCCGCAGCCAGCCTCAGGATGGCTTCCTCCGCGCCGCCAGTGGACAGGGTTGCGGTAAAGAAGCCGATGCGCGAGACGGTCTCGTCGTACCAATCCGGGAAGAACGTCGCGGCCAATGTGCGGCCGGTAGCGATCTTCAGGTTGTTTTCAAGCGTGGGCGCGGCGTCCTGCAATTGTGTGCGGGCGCTATGAAGGATGTCGAGCGCGTTGGTGGCCGCGTCGAGAAATACGGTACCGGCAGCCGTGAGTTCGAGCGGTTTGCTCCGCTCGACGAGACGCGTGCCCACCCATTCTTCGAGCGCGCGAATACGTCGACCGAATGCCGGATGCGTGACGAATCGGTTCTCCGCCGCCCGCGTGAAGCTGCGCGTGCGTGCCAGTTCGACGAAGTCTTCAAGCCATCGCAGTTGCATGCCGCCTCCTCACTCTGCGTCCACTCCCGTGCCACTTCCTTGCGCGCATCAGTCGAATCGCGCCCGCACGGGCGAATCGCTCAGGCCTTCGACAGCGACTTGAGCGCGTGTTTGATGCCGTCCGACACGCTCGTGCCGTCGGGCACGGTCTTGACCGCCGCAAGCGCTTCCTTGTCGGAATAGCCCAGCGCGAGCAGCGCGTTGACGACATCGCTCTTGTGATCGTGCGGTGCAGCGGCCCCGGCGATGGTGCCGAGTTGCGCGCCGAGCTTGCCCTTGAGTTCGAGCAGCAGACGCTCGGCCGTCTTCTTGCCGATACCCGGGATCTTGGTCAGACGTCCGGACTCCTGCAACGTGACGGCCTGCGCGATGTCGGCCACGCTCATACCCGAGAGGATCGCGAGTGCGGTGCGTGCACCGACGCCCGAAATCTTGAGCAGTTCGCGAAACGTGTTGCGCTCGTCCGGCGAGCCGAAACCGAAGAGCAGTTGCGCGTCTTCGCGCACGATGAACTGCGTGAGCAACGTCACACGCTCACCGACGTTCGGCAGGTTGAAGAAGGTGCTCATCGGCACCGAGATTTCATAACCCACGCCCTGGCAATCGACCAGGATGTGCGGCGGATTCTTTTCCAGCAGCGTGCCGGAGATGCGGCCAATCATTGACGCCCCAAGAGAGTGACTTCGACAGGCGGCAAGTTTAGCAAACCGTCCGGGCCGCTTTGGGGTTTGGGGGTCGGGTTTGCATAGATGGCACGCGGGGCATGGGGAAGTTCGGATAAGTGCCCGCTCGGGGTCGGCGCTAAGCCATTGAAAGCTATGCGTTTGTAGGGAAACCGCTTCTTTTCGGGTGTCAATGGACGACGGCGATTCTTGCGAGACTGTGCGTCCCTTTCGAAGGAGTCTTTACGCCGTGATCCACCATCCCTCCCGTCCACGATGTCTCAAGCACCATTCCGATACGTTCGACGGACATCCCATCGCACGTCCCGCCTCAACGTCGCAGGAGCAAAAAATGGCGAAGCGTTTGATGCTGTTCAATTCCACTGGTGGCGTGAGCAACACCATGTCCATCTACAACCTCGGCTGGCTGATGGCGGAGAAATATCGCGTATTGCTGGTCGACGCGGACCCCAAATGTGATCTGACCGGGCTGATGCTTCGCGCCCGATTCGATGCACACTATTCGGAGGAACGAACCCGGCGGCACAACCTGAAAGACGCGACCAGTGCGGCGTTTGAACTCGACACCCTTGGCATTCGGGAAATCGACTGCCCCTGTGCCCCGGAAGCCCCCAATCTTCGTTTACTGCCAGGACATGCCAATCTATCCGAGTACGATTTCTATCTGATGCTCGCACAGGATGCGAACGACAAACGTGATTCCCTTCAGGGCACGCCCGGCGCGTTTAATCGCTTGATTTCCCTTTGTGAGCGCAAATATGACATCGATTTCACGTTGATCAACGTCGCTACCGGATTTGGAGGAATCAATGCCAACCTCTTCATGCACAGCGATGTTTTTGTTATCCCCGTTATTCCCGACCCCTTCGCGATTCAGGCATTGGACACGCTGAAATATGTTCTCGCCCGATGGCTCAACTGGAAGCTCCATTCGATGGACGATCTGGCCTCGTCGTCATACCCACTGCGTGAAGGGACACCCAAATTGGGCGGGGTGTTGATGTACCGGCATGCTCCTCGGAAGGGAACGACCCGTCGTCATCGTCAAGACATCGCCTCGACGATCAGGTCTGCAATTTCCGGTGACTTTGTTCCCCATATTGCGAAGCAGCGTATGACGTTTTCTCCGAACATCTACGCCAACTCGATTAACGCAAACGACTATTGCCTTCAAGAGATCTGCGAGATGGAAACTCTGACGGCAAAAGCACTCGAAGTCGGCGTCCCGGCTTTCGCGCTGTCGGACACGCACGTCGGGCAGATTGCAGACCCTACGAGGGACTGGATTCGACAGCGAGATGAGCTCCGAGGACAGCTTGAAAACGTCGCCGATCAACTTGTCTCGCTCCTGAATCATGCCTAACGCCCTGAGTTCATTTAAGGATTGAGCTACATATGGCCCGAGAGCCGCAAATGGAAACGCATCGCAACGGCGATGGGAGAGGACGAAGAGACGGTTCGTTCAACGTTGACAGAGATCGTCGCGCGGCGCAATGCGATTGCCCACGAGGCGGACGCACAAGCCCTTCGTACTACAAAACGCTCGATAGATCGTAAGCTGACCGGTGATTTTTCTCGCTTTCTCAGACGACTGGGCGAGACCGTTCACGAACTAGCCAGATAATCTCGACGCCGCCGCCACAATGCGGCGGCTCGCCTGACTTTTCACCCCTCTCCCCCAACTCCCTCCACCAAATCCCCGGTAGAGCGCTTCGCTGCGGACCGCAGGCATTCAAGCGCTTCGACCACGGCCGCGCGATTCGCACCATCGTCGCGCCAGTACATCGAGACACCGCCGAACCCGGCCAGGCGCAGCGGCACAATGCGTAGTGCCCCAAGCGCCTGCAAGCGGCTCGCCGTGCGGTGCGACGCCAGACCGATCATGTCGCTGTTGTTGAGTAGCGTGAGATTAAGAATCGTCGAGTTCGATTCGACGGTGTCGTTCGGCAGCGGATACCCCGCTTCGGCCAACGCCGATTCCAGCGCGTTGCGAATCGGCGTGCCTCGCGGCCAGACGACCCAGCGATAGCGCTGGATATCGGCCCAATCCACCGTCGATTGCGAAAACACCGGATGCCGCGTGCGGGCGACGAAGTGCAGCGGCTCCAGATACAGCGCTTCGGTGCGCACGTTTCGGTCCTGCAGCTCGGGAGCCGAGCGCCCGACGACGATGTCGATCTCGCTATGCGCCAACTGATTCATCAGCCGGTCCATCGTATTTTCGACAACGCGCGCCTGCACGCGGGGCATGCGTTGCAGGAGCAGCAACACCGCGAGCGGCACCGTGTCCGCCGACGACGCCCCCGACGTCCCGATCGCCACCAGCCCGCTCCCGCCCTCCCGCATGGCGTCGAGATCGTCGCGCGCAGTGTCGAGCTGCGCTTCGATGCGTCGCGCGTGCTGAATCAGCGCCTCGCCGTACGAAGTGGGCCGCAATCCGCGCGCCTGACGCTCAAACAGCGGCAGGCCGATGTCGTCCTCCAGATCTTTGAGCCACTTGGACAAACCGGGCTGTGTCGTGTTGAGCAGCGCGGCAGACTGGCTCATGTTGCCCGTCTCCGCGAGGGTCAGCAGCATCTGCAAGTTGCGCAGACGTAGTCGTTGCGTCCAATCCATGCGCTGTCTCCGGGCACCTCGGGCGGGCACCGCTCAAATCCCTCGATCCATACGTTTTTTCGTATGGATCCGATGATTTTTTCATTTCAAAGAATATGTCTCGCCGAGTATAACGCTATTTATAGACCCGAAAAGCACCACGCAACGCCGTCTGCGACACCCGCCAGGCGAGCCAACCGGGCCCTTTCCAACATGGAGACAAGCATGTCCGACCGCGCCCCCAGCGCCGAACGCGCTGCCTATTACGAACACATCGGTCACAACCACATGGCCCCGCTGTGGGAATCGCTGCACAGCCTGGTGCCGCCGCAGCCGCGCCCGCGCGTCGTGCCTGCCATCTGGAAATACAACGAAGTGCGCCCGCTCGTGATGGAAGCGGGCCGCGTCATCAGTGCCGAAGAAGCCGTACGTCGCGTGCTGATTCTGCAGAACCCCGGCACGCCGGGATCGTCGAGCATTACCGGTTCGCTCTACGCCGGTCTGCAACTGATCCTGCCGGGCGAAATCGCCCCGAGCCATCGCCACACGCAATCGGCGCTGCGCTTCATCGTGGAAGGCAGCGGCGCCTGGACGGCCGTCAACGGCGAGCGCACGACGATGCACCCGGGCGACTTCATCATCACGCCGTCGTGGACGTGGCACGACCACGGCAATCCGTCCGACGGCGAGCCGGTCGTTTGGCTCGACGGCCTCGACATCCCGCTCGTGCAGTACTTCGACGCCGGGTTCGCCGAGAACTACCCCGAATCGCAGCAACCCGTGCAGCGCCCCGAGGGCGACAGCTTCGCGCGCTACGGTTTCAACATGCTGCCGGTGCATCACAAGGTCAGCGATCCGACGTCGCCGATCTTCAGCTACCCGTACGCCCGCTCGCGCGAAGCGCTCGACACGTTGTATCGCAACGGTGAACTCGATCCGTGGGACGGCATCAAGCTGCGCTACGTCAATCCGGCGACCGGCGGCTGGCCGATGCCGACGATGGCGACGTTCATGCAATACCTCCCGGCTGGCTTCCAGGGCAAGACCTATCGCAGCACCGATGCCACCGTGTTCTCGGTCGTCGAAGGTCGCGGCACGGTGCGCATTGGAGACGACGTGTTCCAGTTCGAACCGCGCGATCACTTCGTGGTGCCGTCGTGGGCACCTGTGCAACTCGCCGCGCTCGACGACGCCGTGCTGTTCAGCTACTCCGATCGCCCGGTGCTCGCCGCGCTGAACCTGCTGCGCGAGTCCCGCACCTGAGCCACCAGCCCCCTCTTTCATTCACCTTATTCGCTGAGTCAATCACCATGTCCTACGTCTTCACCCCGCCCGCCGTCGTCGGCATTCCCGTTGTCGGCAGCAACGACCAGTTCGCCGTGCGTCGCGTGTACTGCGTGGGCCGCAACTACGCCGCCCATGCCCGTGAAATGGGCTTCGATCCTGACCGCGAACCGCCGTTCTTCTTCTGCAAGCCGGCCGACGCCGTGCTGCCGGTCGCTTACGGCGACACGCTGGAACTGAAGTACCCGGCGCAGACGAGCAACTACCACTACGAAGCCGAGCTGGTCGCCGTGATCGGCAAGGCCGGTTCGGACATTCCGCTCGATCAGGCCCTGGAACACGTCTGGGGTTACGCCGTCGGTCTGGACATGACGCGTCGCGATCTGCAAATGAAGATGCGCGAGATGGGCCGTCCGTGGGAAATCGGCAAGGCCTTCGATGCGTCGGCACCGATCGGTCCGATCCATCCGGTCTCCAGCGTCGGTCACGTCGAAAAGGCCGCGATCTCGCTGACGGTGGACGGCGTGCAGAAGCAAAAGAGCGACGTCACGCATCTGATCTGGTCGGTCGCCGAGACGGTCTCCTACCTGTCGCAATTCTTCCGCCTGGAACCGGGCGACCTGATCTACACGGGGACCCCGGAAGGTGTCGGCCCCGTCAAGGCAGGCGAGACGATGGTCACGGCCGTCGAAGGTCTCGGCGAGATCACGGTGCGCGTGGTCTGAGGCAACGGTCATGCAGCTCTACAGCTTTTTCAACAGTTCGACGTCGTACCGCGTACGCATCGCCCTCGCGCTCAAGGGACTTGCGTTCGACACGATTCCGGTGAACATCCGCGTCGGTGAGCATCGCGCGCAGCCGTATGTCGACGAAGTGAACGCGTCGGCCACCGTGCCCGCGCTGGTCGATGGCGACGTCTCGCTCGGTCAATCGCTCGCCATCATCGACTATCTCGACGCGAAGTATCCGCAGACGCGTCTGGTGCCGCAGGACATCGAAGCACGTGCGCGTGTGCTCGAACTGTCGATGCTCATCAGTTGCGACATCCACCCGGTGAACAACCTGCGCATCCTGAAGTATCTGCAAGGGCCGCTCGGCTTGTCGGCCGAGCAGAAGGACGCGTGGTATCGCCATTGGGTCGCAGAAGGCATGGCCGGCGTGGAGCGTCTGCTGGTGAAGTACGGCCACGGCGCATGGTGCTTCGGCGACACGCCCACGCTCGCCGACATCTGCCTGATCCCGCAGATCGCCAACGCGCAGCGCATGGGTTGCGATCTGTCGGCATATCCGCGCGCGATGGCGGTGTTCGCGCTGGCGCAAACGCATCCGGCGTTTCTCGCGGCGGCCCCCAGCCGTCAACCGGACTACTCGGCGTGAGTGAAGTCACGCCAGCGTTCTCAGACGACGCTGGCGGCATGCGCGGGAAGTGAACGAAAAAGCAGGAGGGCAGGCAATGCCCGAGGAGACAAGCATGACGCAACCCCATCAACCCAAAGCGCTGGTCGTCGGCGGCGGCATCGGCGGCCTCGCCGCTGCGCTCGCGCTCGCCAATCAGGGCGTGCAGATCGAGCTGCTGGAACAGGCCGAGACCATCGGCGAAATCGGTGCGGGCATCCAGTTGGCAGCCAACGCCTTCGCCGCGCTCGATGCGCTCGGTGTCGGCGAGGCCGCGCGAGGACGCTCGGTCTTCACCGATCACATCACGCTGCGCGACGCCATCGACCGCAGCATCATCGCGCAAGTCGACGTTGGCGCGCCGTATCGCGAGCGCTTCGGCAATCCGTACGCCGTGATCCATCGCGCTGATATTCATCTGTCGATCCTCGAAGCCGTGCAACGCAATCCGAGAATCCAGTTCCGCACGGCCACCCGCGTCGTGTCGCTGGAACAGGATGCGCATGGCGTCACCGTCGTCGACCAGCACGGCGAGCGTCACACCGCCGACGCCGTGATCGGCTGCGATGGCGTGAAGTCCGCCGTGCGCGCCGCACTGATCGGCGACGAGCCGCGTGTAACGGGCCATGTGGTCTACCGCGCGGTGGTCGATGTCGAGAACATGCCGAAGGACTTGCAGGTGAATGCGCCGGTCGTGTGGGCCGGTCCGAACTGCCACCTCGTGCACTACCCGCTACGCGGCGGCAAGCAATACAACCTCGTCGTCACGTTCCACAGCCGCGAACAGGAAGTGTGGGGCGTGCGCGACGGCAGCAAGGAAGAAGTGCTGTCGTACTTCGAAGGCATCGACGCGTTGCCGCATCAGATGCTCGACCGTCCGACGTCGTGGCGTCGCTGGGCCACCGCCGACCGTGACCCGGTCGAGCAGTGGAGCTTTGGCCGCGCGACGATCCTCGGCGACGCTGCACATCCGATGACCCAGTACATCGCGCAAGGCGCGTGTCAGGCACTCGAAGACGCCGTCACGCTCGGTGCGGCCTACACGGCAGCGAACGGCGATTTCACCGAGGCCTTCCGTCGTTACGAATACGCCCGCATCCCGCGCACCGCGCGCGTGCTTTACGGCGCACGCGACATGGGCCGCGTCTATCACGCCAAGGGCGTGGATCGCTGGGTGCGCAACTCGCTGTGGAAGGGCCGCACGCAGACGCAGTTCTACGACGCCCTGCAATGGCTGCACGGCTGGCGCGCCGAGAACTGCCTGTCGCAAACCCCGTGGCTGGCCGACGCATAAGGCGGTAACCGCAATACCCCACGCGGAACAAAAAAATTCCACCGCGTGGACCCGTCGCGCGACCGCTCACCTGCGCTCGCGCGGCTTCTGGCACCTCAGAGGAGACACCCCATGCCAGCGAATCCCATCAACGTGACGGCATTCATCGACCGGCATCGCATCTCGCCGTTTCAGATGATGATCGTCGTTCTATGCTTCCTGATCGTCGCCATCGACGGTTTCGATACCGCGGCCATCGGCTTCATCGCCCCCGCCATTCGTGCCGAATGGTCACTCACGCCCGCGCATCTCGCCCCGCTGTTCGGCGCAGGACTTGCCGGTCTCATGGCCGGTGCGTTCCTGTTTGGCCCGCTCGCCGACAAGTTCGGACGCAAGACCATCCTCATCTTCTCGGTGCTGTTCTTCGGCGTCGCGAGTCTCGCGTCGGCCTGGTCGATGGACCTGTGGCACCTCGTCGCCCTGCGCTTCCTGACGGGCCTCGGCCTCGGCGGTGCGATGCCGAACGCGATCACGCTGACGTCGGAATACTGCCCCGACTCGCGCCGTTCGTTTCTTGTGACCACCATGTTCTGCGGCTTCACGTTGGGCTCCGCCCTGGGCGGTCTCGCCTCGGCAGGCCTGATCGAAGCGTTCGGCTGGCGTTCGGTGCTGGTCGTCGGTGGT
This sequence comes from Pandoraea oxalativorans, assembly GCF_000972785.3. Taxonomy (NCBI): domain Bacteria; kingdom Pseudomonadati; phylum Pseudomonadota; class Betaproteobacteria; order Burkholderiales; family Burkholderiaceae; genus Pandoraea; species Pandoraea oxalativorans. Next base: position 706,745 of record NZ_CP011253.3, on the reverse strand, counting down.
GTGATGCCCGTCGTACTCGGCGTGATTCTGATCCGCGCGTTGCCTGAATCCGTGCGCTATCTGGTGATGGCGGGCAAGTCGCCGGAGCGCGTGGCCGCGTCGCTGCAACGCATCGCGCCGCATGAGGATCTGCGCGGTGCTACGTTCAATGTGGCGATGAAACCGTCGACCACGTCGCCGGTGCGGCATCTGTTCAAGCCGGAATTGCTGCGTGGCACCCTGCTCTTCTGGGTGACGTTCTTCATGAGCCTGCTGGTGATCTATCTGCTCTCGAGCTGGCTGCCGACGTTGCTTCGCACGAACGGCCTGACACTGCGTAACGCGGCCATCGTCACGGCGATGTTCCAGGTCGGCGGCACGCTCGGGGCCATCGTCCTCGGCTGGCTGATGGACCGCTTCAATCCCCATTACGTGCTCGCAACCGCCTACGTACTGGCAGGCGTGTGCGTGGCCGCCGTCGGCCCGTTGGCCAGTTCGCCGGTGCTCGCTTCGGTCGCCGTGTTCTGGGCCGGGTTCTGCGTCTCGGGCGGTCAGGTCGGCGCGAACGCACTCTCCGCCGAGTTCTATCCGACGGATTGCCGCGCGACCGGCGTAAGCTGGGCAAACGGTGTCGGACGCATGGGCTCGGTGGTCGGGTCGGTGGGCGGTGCGTCGATGCTCGCCATGGGATGGTCGATGCCCGCGCTGTTCGCCGCCATCGGCGTGCCTGCGGTGCTGGCCGGTTTCACGATGCTCACGCTCGGCCGCATTCGCCACCGCCAGGCCGCGCTCGCCGTCGAAGCGGCGGCATGATCCGGCGCTGATGCGCCGCGCAATCCGTCGCGGATAGGGATAGAGTGTCGACTGACGGCGAATCGAGGTGCCTGCCCACCTGTCGCCGTCGGTCCAAATTCCTCTGACGGAGATTGAAGGTGTCGCTGCCCCCCTTGCTGGTCATCATCCCGATGCATCCCGAGCAGTCGTCCGAACTGCAAACCCGTTTCGAAGTGATTTACCGCCCGAGCCACCATCCGACGCCGGAAGGCTGGGGACCGGAAAGTGAGCGCGTGCGTTTCGTGCTCACCAACGGCTCGCGTGGCATGAGCGCTGCCGAACTGACGCAGTTGCCGAACGTCGAGCTGGTCAGCGCACTCGGCGCCGGTTACGAGAATCTGGACATTCCGGCGATGCGCGCGCGCAACGTCGTGGTGGTGCATGGCGCAGGTGCCAACGCCCCGACCGTGGCGGATCAGGGCTTCGCCCTGCTGCTCGCCGCCATTCGCCGCATTCCGGAATATGACGCGGCATGCCGCAAGGGCATCTGGCGCGACGCGCTGCCCATGCAACCGGGTGTCGCCGGGAAGAAGCTCGGGGTCGTCGGCCTTGGTGCGGTGGGCCGCCAGTTCGCCAAACGCGGCGAAGGCTTCGATATGCAGATTGGCTACCGAAACCGGAACCGTCGCGACGACCTCCCTTCGCACTATCAGTACTTCGACAGCGTGACGGCACTGGCCGAATGGGCCGACATTCTGGTGGTGACGGCGCCAGGCGGCGCGGAATCCCATCACATGATCAATGCCGACGTGCTACGCGCGCTCGGCAAAGACGGCTTTCTCGTCAATCTGGGGCGCGGCAGCGTCGTCGACACCGCAGCGCTTGCCGATGCATTGCGCAACGGTGTGATCGCTGGCGCGGGGCTGGACGTCTATGAAGGCGAGCCGTCGCCGCCCGCCGCACTCATCGACTTGCAGAACATCGTGCTGAGCCCGCACGTGGCGGGCCGTTCGCCAGAAGCGGAAGCGGCCACCCTCTCGATGTTCATGGAGAATACCCGCCGCTATCAGGCGGGCGAACCGGTGCTGACGCCACTGTAAGCCGCTGTGAACCGCTGACGCTTGCGACGATTACGCCGCGATTCAGTGATTATCGAGCCCGTCGATGCTTCGTTCGGGAGACGGCGACAGCGTCTCGCCGTCGTTGACGGGCTCGAACTCGATGCTGCTCCTGGCGTTGCACGTCGCGAAAACGGTATCGCAGGTCGGGCACTTCACTTCGGCCTCCGAATGGAGATAGTCGTGCAGCGCCTGAACGCTCGGCTCACTGGCCGCCACGGCGAACCGGGCCTTGCAGGTCGGGCAAACGACGAAACCGGTATGGATCGACAGCATTGTCAGCCTCCTGAACAGTCATTAAGGAACGCAATCGTTCTACAGCCAGTCGGTGCGCCGGGGCCGTTCGCGGGTCTCGTCGCGGGTCGACGGGGTGTGATCGGTAGCGCCTTCGCGGCCCTCGCGGTCTTCACGGTCTTCGCGAGTACGGTGCTCGTTGGCCGCCACGCCAATCGTCGGCTCGGCTTGGGGCTCGGCGTCGCGCGCCGAGGACGCGCGCTGTGCATGATGTGCGTGCTGCACCGGATCGAAGTCGCGCCATTCGCCCCCTTCCCACACGCCATTCGCCTGCTCGATTTCCGCCGCGCCCGCATCGCGCAGCACGGCAATCGCCGTACCCGCCGTGGATTCGCTGACGTGTGTGGCTAGTATCACCCCAGCGTCTCGCATACCTGCCTGCTTTGCCGATACGCGCTCGCGGCTCTGCATGCGTCGCAAAGCGCCGAGGAAGGCGCCCAGATAGGCCCCCGCCATCATGCCGACGACAGGCACGAGCCAGAAGCGCCAGACCGCGACGTATAACAACGCGCCCAGCGCAAGTCCGAAGGCCCCACCCGCGATGACGCCCTGCGCCGCGCCCCGGCTCGCCGGACGCGCCGCAGCATCGGCATCCACATCGCCGCCCAACGCAAACTTGGCGTGCTGGCCGGTGGGATTCAGAAAGAACACCGACACGTCGGACGGTCGAAAGGACCGGTCGTATAACCGGCTCGCCACCAGATTCGCCTGATCGAACGTCGTGAATCGCCCTGCCACGATCATCGCCATTGCCTATCTCCCCTTGCTGATGTCACGCATCGATTCCAATGGGATGAGCGTCTTGCCGCTTTGTTTCATCAAGGAATCCTTATGACATGGCCATCGGCATTGAGAAAATCAATGCAGGGGAACCGGCACGCCTCGGGATGAATCGCAACGTAATAGGGCGGCCATGCGGCATGCAAGCGCGCGGGTGATGCCTATACGGGATTTCCTGCACGTTCGGCGCTGCTCTGCTTCGTGCACTCCCGGAACCCCACATTCGGTCACAGCATTGGGAGCATCTATGGCTCGCGCAATCTGGAAGGGCGCCATCAGCTTCGGACTGGTCAACGTACCCGTCACCCTGTTTCCTGCCTCGACGACACACAAGCTCGATCTGGACTGGCTCGACAAGCGCACCATGTCGCCGGTCGGCTACAAGCGCGTGAACAAGGAGAACGGCAAAGAAGTGCCGCGCGACCAGATCGTGCACGGCTACGAGTACGAGAAAGGCAACTATGTCGTGCTCAGCGACGACGAGATCCGCTCGGCCAATCCGACGGCGACGCAGACCGTCGACATTCTGGCGTTCGTCGATGCCACGGACGTCTCGTTCATGTATCTCGATACGCCTTACTACCTCGTGCCCGAGCGTGGCGGCGCAAAGGCCTACGCGCTGCTGCACGCGGCGCTCATCAAGGCGGGCAAGCTGGGCATCGCGCGCGTGGTGATGCACACGCGCGCGCATCTCGCCGTGCTCGCGCCAGCGGGCGACGCGCTCGTACTCGACACCCTCAGATGGCAGGACGAGATGCGCGATCCGGCCGAGGTCGGGTTGACGAAGGAGAAGTTGCAGAAACTCGCCGCGCCCGGCGAGCGCGAACTGGACATGGCGATCCGGCTGATCGACGAGATGTCCGGGCCGTGGCATCCCGGCGATTATCACGACACGTTTCAGGACGACCTCAAGGCGCTCATCGACCGCAAGATCGCGTCCGGTCAGACACGCGAGGTCGCACAGATCGAAGCGAGCGCCCCGAAGCTGGCGAGCGGCGGCAGCGTCACCGATTTGATGGCGCTACTCAAGCAGAGCCTCGGGACGAAGGGCGAGCGCGATGCCGGGACCGTCGATGCGCAGGACGTCGAGGCGAAGCCTGTGAAGGCGCGTAGTTCGGAAAAATCGTCGACGAAAGCGTCGGACAGCAAGACGACTAAGAAGACGGCGGCCAAGAAGGCATCGGTCAAGCGCGCCAAGTCGACTAAATCCACCAGAACCAAGTGAGCGCGACGATGCCAAGACGCGCCTCAGACAAGCCGACCAAAGCGACGAGTGCGAAACCGGGTCGCCGTCGCACATCCGCCGATCCACTCGCGGCGTACGATGCGAAACGCAACTTCTCTGCGACGCCAGAGCCGCGCGGTAAGCGTGCATCCCGCCAGCATGCGCTGCGGTATGTCATCCAACGGCATGACGCCAGCCATCTCCATTACGACTTCCGTCTGGAACTCGACGGCACCCTGCGTTCATGGGCGCTGCCGAAGCAACCGAGTCCGGATGTCAGCCGTCCGCGACTGGCGGTTCAGGTCGAAGACCATCCGCTCGCTTACGCCGACTTCGAAGGCGACATTCCCGCAGGCAACTACGGTGCGGGGCACGTCGACATCTGGGATCGAGGCATCTGGATACCCGACGGCAACGCATCGCGCGATTACGCGAACGGCAAGTTGTCGTTCACATTACAAGGCGAACGACTCAACGGACACTGGACGTTGGTGCGCACCGACAAACCCGCGCGCCAACCGCAATGGTTGTTGATTCACCGGCATGACGACGGGCATGCATTACCGCATACCGAGCCGCCGACGTCGAAACCTGCGACGACACGCAGATCGTCGACGAAACCACCCGACGAGATGCGTCCGATGCTGGCGACACTCGTCGATCAGGCACCGTCGTCCGAAGGCTGGCACGCCGAGTTGAAGCTCGACGGATATCGCGTCCTCATCCGCATTGCGGGCAACGACATTCGCGTCTTCACACGCTCCGGGCAAGATTGGACGCGCCGCTTCCAACCCGCCGTGACCGCCTTGCGTGAGCGCGGTCTCCCCAACGCGTGGCTTGATGGCGAGGCGGTCGTCGCCAACGAGCATGGGTTACCGGACTTTCAGGCGTTGCAACGTGCGTTCGACGAAGACGCCCAGAGCGCCATCGTCATCTACGTCTTCGATCTGCCATGGTGTAACGGCGAGGATTTGCGCGAGGCGCCGTTGCACGAGCGACAAGCAAGGCTATCAAGCATGTTCGAAGGCAAAGAGACGGATGCCGTGCGCGTGCTCCAACCTGTCGCAGGCGATCTCGGATCGCTCTGGCACGGCGCGTGCGAAGCGGGCCTCGAAGGCATCATCGTCAAGCGCGACGACTCGACCTATGTCGACGGTCGCAGCGACGCATGGCGCAAGCTCAAGTGCTCGCAGCGTCAGGAGTTCGTCGTATTGGGGTTCACGGAACCCGCCGGCTCGCGACAGGGATTCGGCGCGTTGCTGCTCGGTTATTTCGACGATGACGGCAAGACGTTGCGCTACGCGGGCAAGGTCGGCACTGGCTTCGACGCCAAGGCGTTGCTGCGCATGCGCAAGCAACTCGACGCGATTGAGACGCCCCGCCCTGCACTGTCCCCTGCGCCGCGCCCGGGGGGGCAGGCGCGTGTGCACTGGGTGCGCCCGACGCTGGTCGCAGAAATCCGCTTCGCCGAGTGGACGCGCGACGGCCATGTGCGTCAGGCCTCGTTCCACGCGATGCGCACCGACAAACCGGCGAAGGAGATTCGCCGCGAGACGCGCCGCAGCGGTGCCGTCAACTCATCGAAGGAGAAACCGCCCATGCCGCAATCATCCGCGCTTCCAGTGAAGATCACACACGGCGAACGCGTAATGGACACGCACTCGGGCGTGACGAAGGTCGAGCTCGCCGAGTATTACGACGCCGTCAGCCAATGGATGCTCCCGCACCTCGCCGACCGACCGGTGGCTGTGCTGCGTGCGCCGGAAGGTATCGGCGGCGAGATGTTCTTCCAGAAGCATGCAGCGAAGACGATCACCGGCGTACGCATGCTCGACCCGTCGCTCGATCCGGACCACGAACCGCTGATGCAGATCGACGATACGCGCGCACTCGTCGGGGCCGTGCAGATGGGGTCGGTGGAGTTCCACACGTGGAATGCGCGCAGCGATCTGATCGAGCGTCCCGATCGCGTGATCTTCGATCTGGACCCCGGCAAGGGGGTGACGTTTGCGCAGATTGTGGAAGGCGCGCAGCTCATTCGGGGGCTACTGGACGAATTGGGGCTGACGGCTTTCGTGAAGACGAGCGGCGGCAAGGGGCTGCACGTGGTGACCCCCTTGGCGAGGCGTCACGAATGGGACTTCGCGAAGGCGTTCGCAGAAGCCATTGCCAAGCATATGGCGCGCGTGTTTCCCGACCGGTTCACGGCGACGATGGGACCGAAGCATCGCGTAGGGAAGTGTTTCATCGACTATCTGCGCAACTACCGGGGGGCGACGACCGTATGCGCCTACTCGGCCCGGGCGAGAGAAGGCATGGCGGTATCGGTGCCGGTCCATTGGGAGGAATTGTCCGATTTGCCCGGTGCCGACGCCTGGACCGTGCGCAACGCTCTAGACCGCCTCACCGCACTGAAAGAAGACCCGTGGGCAGATTACGATAAGGCGTCGCAGCAACGCGTGACGAAGACGATGCTGGATCGGCTAGGGGATTGAACTCACCCCCGCGACGCCCCCACATCCCCATCCTGTAACCACCGGCGCTTATCCCGTAGCGGTGCTTCGCCGAAGACGCGGGCGTATTCGCGGCTGAACTGCGATGCGCTTTCGTAGCCCACCGCCTGTGCCGCAGACGACACGGCAACGTCCGCCACGAAGATCAAACGACGCGCTTCCTGCAGGCGCAACTGCTTCTGATACTGCAACGGGCTCATCGCCGTCACCAGCTTGAAGTGGTGATGCAACGACGACACGCTCATGTGCACCTCTTGCGCCAGCGACTCCACGCGCAACGGCTGCGCATAATGGTCGCGCAACCACCGCACCGCATTCGCGATCCGGTTCATCTGGCTGTCCTGCATCACCATCTGACGCAACAATACCCCCTGCCCGTTCATCAGCAGCCGGTAGATGATCTCGCGCTTGATCATCGGCGCAAGAATCGGGATGTCGCGCGGGGCATCGAGCAGACGCAGCAAGCGCAGCACCGCGTCCAGCAACGCAGCGTCGAGCCGGTTGACGTACAACCCGCGCCCGCACGGCGACGGGGCCGGTGGCGGCAGATGCTCGTCGCCGATGAGCGACGTGACGTCTTCCGCCACCAGATTCAGACGCATGCCCAGATAAGGCGATTGCTCGCTCGCCCCGGACACCTGCGCCACCACCGGCAAGTGCACCGACGAGACCATGTAATGCATCGGGTCGTACGCGTAGTTTGCCTCCCCGATCTGCAAACGCTTCTCGCCTTGCGCAATCACGGCGAAGGCAGGTTGCTGCAACGCAGGCTTCGGCCCACCGGGATGCAGGATGCGATGCACCATCAGACCGTCCACCGCCGTGGGCGCTGTGCCTTCCAACCCATGCGTCGCGCGTTCGAGCAAACGCACCAGTTCCGCGCGGGCGGCGTGCGACGGATCGGCGGCGCGACCGTCTTGCGGTGGTGCGCCGTGAAGCGACGCCGGTGGCGATGTTTTGACGAGATGCATGGCAAGTCCTCGATTCAGGGTGGCCGTCTCCGACATTCCCGGCCGCAATGAACCGAAGCATACGCCTGTCATAAAAAATTGCCTGATCCTCCGGAGTCACATCCACACGTTCAGGCACGAAATCCGGAGAATCCGGCAAGATCCGACACGCACCGTCGATCCTCCGATCCCAGGCCCGGACAGTCCTCCGTCACCTGACCGCCATGTTCGACAACGCTTTCCCGCTGCATGCCGGTCCAGACGACACCCCGCCATCGCGTCCGATTGCAGAATCAGGCAGGAAATGTGCAGAAACAGGTACTGCTTGCCTGATGCCCCGCGACGCATAATGCATCCCATCCCGTGCACACCGTCTCCCTCACCGACGGCCACCTGCGACGGGCAGCTACTCAACGGAGCGATGCAATGCGACAACGGAAACTCGGCAACACCGGCCTCTTCGTCTCGGAACTGTGCCTCGGCACGATGACCTTCGGCGGACAGGGCGACATGTGGAGCAAGATCGGCCAATTGCAACAGAACGATGTCGACGCGCTCGTCGGTCGTGCGCTCGACGCGGGCATCAACTTCATCGATACCGCCGACGTCTATTCGGAAGGGCAGTCGGAGATGCTCACCGGACAAGCCCTGCGCAACCTCAACGTGCCGCGCGACAGCGTGGTCGTCGCCACGAAGGTCTTCGGCGTCACCGGCGCACAGGGCAGCAACTCGCGCGGCCTGTCGCGCTATCACATCATGGACGGCGTCAAGGCCAGCCTGAAGCGTCTGCAACTCGATCACATCGATCTGTATCAGGTACACGGCTTCGACCCGGTCACGCCCATCGAAGAGACGCTCAGCGCGCTCGACACGCTGGTGCGTCAGGGCCACGTGCGCTACATCGGTGTCTCGAACTGGGCCGCCTGGCAGATCGCCAAGGCGCAAGGCATCTCGGCACGCCTGAACCTCGCGAGCTTTGCTTCGCTTCAGGCGTATTACACCGTCGCCGGACGCGATCTCGAACGCGAAATCGTTCCGATGCTGCGCAGCGAGAACGTCGGTCTGATGGTGTGGAGCCCGCTGGCAGGTGGCCTGCTCTCGGGCAAGTACACGCGTGACGGTCAGTCGGAAGACGGCGCGCGCCGCCAGAGCTTCGACTTCCCGCCGGTGAATGTCGAACGTGCTTACGACGTGATCGACATGATGCGCGGCATCGCCACGGAAAAAGGCGTGTCGGTTGCGCAGATCGCGCTCGCCTGGCTGCTCGCGCAACCGGTCGTCTCGACGGTCATCATCGGGGCCAAACGCGCAGATCAACTCGACGACAACATCGCCGCTACGCGCGTCACGCTGAGCGAGCGCGACCTGTCGGCGATCAACGCCGCGAGCGCGCTGCCCAGCGAGTACCCGGGCTGGATGCTCTCGCGTCAGGGCGATCCGCGTCGCGCGCAACTCGCCGAAGCTGGCCTGCTGTAAGCGATCGACACCGAACGTCTTCGGCGTTCGGAACGGGAAACGGCGCACTGAGAACACAGTGCGCCGTCTGTGTTTCATGCGGTCAGAACGTGTGCCGCATGCCGACGTTCACCCCCAACTGACTCGTCCCCGCCGTGGGCGATCCCCCCGCCCCGCCGGAACTGACCGAGTAGGCCGCATGCTCGCTGTTGCCCAGCCAGGCGACTTGCGTGTACACGGCGGTGCGCTTCGACAGGAAGTAAGTGCCGCGCAACGTGGCCATCGTCGCACGCGCGTTCTGACGGGCGTTCAGCATGCGGAAGACTTCGCCGTCGAGCGCAAATGCCGGTGAGAACTGATACAGCGCCCCGACATAGAACATGTCGGAGTTCACATCGGCGACGGCGGCCGACGCGGTCTGCACGCGACGTCCGAGCCATCCCGCGCCCGCCTTCCAGTTGCCGCCCTTCACATAGCCGTTCAATTGCCAGCGGGTGTCCTTGTCCGACGAACTGGTCAGCGGCACCGCCGCCGCGCCATTGAAGAAGCTCGCGGCAGCGCCTGCGCCGCCGCGTTGCTCGTCCCACGCTCCGGCCACGCCGAACCATGCCGTGTCGTACTTCAACATCGCGGAGACCTGGCGACAGGCGGTCATCTGCCCGGGCGTCTGACCGGCACAGGTGCCTTGCCCCGGCGAGTTGCCGGTGCCGCCGCTGTCCCGCCCGAACGAGTAGGTCGCGCCAACGGTCAGGCCGCTGAATACCCCCTTGTAGGCGACGGTGTTGTCGCTGCGCGCGTTGGGGATGTAGTTGTCGAGCGAGCCGCTGCCGTACAGGTCGGGGCCGAGAATGTCGGCATCGCTCATCACCCAGAACGTCATCGAATATTGACGCCCAAACGACAGCGTGCCGTACCGATTCGACAACCCGGCCCACGCCTGACGTCCGAACAACCGCCCGCCCTGATTCAGATCGCCTGCGCGCACGTTGAAGCCGTTCTCCAGCATGAATAGCGCGTGCAGACCGCCGCCCAGATCTTCGTCGCCGCGCAGGCCCCAGCGCGACGGCAGCGAACCGGTGTTGGCGGGCATGCGTACGAGCGAACTGTTGTTGGGCCCGGCGTGCGAGATGTATTCGATGCCGGTGTCCAGAATGCCGTAGAGCGTCACGCTCTGGGCCGAAGCGAAAGTGGTGGCCAATGCGAGGCCGGCAGCCAGCGCGAGCGCAGGCAGTCCCTTGTGGATCACGGTGGTGTCTCCATGGATACGTGTGGTGGCCTGACCTGTGCCGGTCAGTTGCAGCGCCACCGCAGCGCCGTCGGGGGACGTGCGGTTGCGGTGGGTACTTCGCAGACGCACGTCGGTGGTTCGGCGTGCATCCGTTGATGCGCTCAGGCGAGGATCAAACGGTGCCCGGTGCGGGCTGCGTCGCCGCTGCGGCGAGCGAGCCGCCGCGTCCGACGCGACGACGCATCACCAGCATGAGCGCCGCCGCAAGAAACGCCGGGATCGCGACGATCTGGAACGCCTGCGCCGTACTCGACGCCGAGGCGATCAGCACACCGCCCAGGCTCGACCCGAGGATCGAGCCGAGACGGCCGACGCCAAGCGCCCAGGCCACGCCCGTCGCACGGGAGGCGGTCGGGTAGTACGCCGCCGTCAGGGCGTTCGCGCCGGTCTGCGATCCCGCAATGCCGAAGCCCGCGAGGAACACGACGAACATGAGCCAGCCCGACTGGTGCGTCACAGCGCCCAGCACGCACAGCGCGATACCGGCCATCACGTAAGACGCCGCCAACACGCGGTACGGACTCGTGCGGTCCATCGCGAAGCCGATCATCACGGCACCGACCGTGCCGCCGAGCGGCAACATCGCACCGATACGCGCTGCTTCCGAGAGCGTGTAGCCGGAATCCTTCACGACCAGCGGCAGCCAGCTCGTGAGCAGGTAGAACGCGCAAAGCGTGCAGAAGTACGTCGCCCAGAGCAGCAGCGTGCCCATGATGTATCGACGCGTGAACAGGCCGCCCACCGCCGAGTTCGTCTGCCCGACAGGCGTTACCTCCGGATCGATGCGTGTGACCTGCGGGTCGATGTGACGGGCGATTTCCAGCAGTTGGTCGGCACGGTCGCCGCGCGCTGCAAGGTAGCGCATCGACTCCGGCAACCAGCGCATGAGTACCGGCACGAAGGCAATCGGGACCACGCCGCCTGCGATCAACACACCGCGCCAGCCGATGTGCGGCAGCGTCTGGGCGACGATTTCGCCGCCGATGGCGAAGCCCAGCGTGAAGCCGCAGAAGGTGGCCGTCACGAGCAGCGAACGCATGCGCTCGGCGCAATACTCGGAACTGAGCGTGATGGCGTTGGGCATTGCACCGCCCAGACCGATCCCCGTGACGAAGCGCAGTACGGCGAGCTCCGTCGGGCTATTCACATAGGCCGAGGCGATGCTGCCGAGTGAGAACAGAATGACGGAGAGGATCAGCACGCGCTTGCGGCCGATGCGGTCGGCGAGCGGCCCGAACACGAAGCAGCCGAGCATCAGGCCGCCGAGGCCCGCGCCGAACACCGTGCCGAGGCTGGTCGTCGCCATCGCCCATTCGCTGCGGATGGCCGGTGCGAGGTAGCCGATGGCCGCCGTGTCGAAGCCGTCCAGTGTGACGATCAGAAAGCACAGGGCAATCACGCGCCATTGAAACGGCGTGATGCCTCTGCGGTTCATCAAAGCGGATATTTCCATGTCTGTCTCCTGTGCGGCAATGACCGCAAGAGCAGCGGGCCGTGGCGTCTGTCGGCGACGCTCTGTGCAAGGGCTCGCTGCCGGTTGGGGGCGATTACATCAAGAACGGTGGTGTGAAGAAGATGAAGATGAAAGCGCAACTGTGCCGGGCAACTCCGGGTCGCCCGCCGACAGGTACTCCCACATGCGCTCGATGATCCGGCCCGAGCGCGTGGCGCGTGCGCGGCATTCGTCGTCGCTCAGCACGGCGGCGGGCAGCGACGCGTCGAGCGCGAGCACGTCGAGATCCACGCGGGCGGCGTCTTCGGGATACCACGTGAGCGCGACCATCGCTTCGAGCGTATCCGCCGCGACGACGGCCCCGTTGCCGCGCATCACGACCGCAGCATTCGTGCCCATCGTGGCGATCACGGCGGCGGCCTGTTCGTCGGAGCGAATCAGTTGCGGGTCGTCCCAAAGCGGCACGCCGGGGGCGAAGTAGGTGCCCGGCCCGTGCAGCGCGCGCGGCGTTCGGCGCAGCGTAGAGAGCGACATGGTCTTGGGCGGCATGGAGCGCGCAATTGCGCCGATGTCGGCACGCGTGCGATAGATCTGCTGATGCAGACGGACTTCGCCGAGCACGCCGTCGGGTAGCGGGCCGTCGATCGGCACCACGGTGCCCTTCTCGCCAACCCCGATGAGCCCCATCGGGCGGGCGGCGCAGACGACGAAGCGATCCGCATCGAGACGCGCGCTGCAATGCCCGTATGCGTGCGCCAGCCCGGCACGTGCCAGCGTGCGGGCGGCCACGCGCACGGCGCGGTCGATGTCGGCCATGCCGTCGTGACGTGCGGCATCGAATGTAACTTGTGTCATGGGGATACCGGCTGGCAGATCAGGACGAAAACTCGGGAATCTCGGGCTTCGCGCCCCACATGCAGAACCCGGTCGGATCGAACGGGAATTGACGCGGCACGTACGTGGCTTCGTCCTCCGGCGCGATCTTGCGCACGCCCGTGGAGTATTCGTAGACCATGCCGTCCGGCCCCGCGAAGTACAGGAACATCGCGTGCGACGTCGGGTGACGCCCCGGACCGAAGCGAATCGGCACGCCCTGCTCGCGCAGGAAGTACCACGAGCGCATCAGGTCGTCGATGCCGTTGACCTGAAAGTTCACATGCTGAATGCCCGCACGCTTGGCCGGGAACAGCGCGATCTTGTGGTGGACGTCGTCGATACGCAGCAGCGGCGCATCGCCGATACGGTCCGACACACGCGCATTGCACACACTGGTCCAGAAGGCTTCGTCGCGACGCGCGTCCGTCGTGCACAAGCCGACGTGACTAAACGAATCGATGCCTGCGTCGCGCTCGCCGTGATAGCCGCGTCCGGTCTGCGCCGCGCGCAGTACCAGCTCGATCTGGTTGCCGGTGGGATCGCGGAACGTGAGGAAATCGGCCACGCGCCGCAGGTCGGCCTCGTCGCGCGTACCGCGTCGAAACTCGATGTGCATGGCGTCGAGTTGCGCTGCTGCGGCGTCGAAATGCGCATCGCTGGCGACGTCGAACGCCACCGTGTGATCGGCGGGATCGCCCTCGAAGTAGCACACCGAATGATCGCGGCTGTCGCTGCGAAGGAATACGAAACCGGCTTCCCGCCGCACTTCCTGCAACCCGAGAATGGTGCGCGCATAGCGTGTCGCACCTTCGAGGTCGCGCGTCCCCAGCCGCACGTAACGAATGTCGTGCAGATTGATCACCGCTTGTCTCCTGCGGATATTGTTCGTGTCCCGGACGTGCGCCCGGTGACTTCAATGTCGTGAGGGATACGATAAGGACCGGCGTCGCATGACGCCAACAAATTGCGTAAATGCGCGGTATTTACGTCGTGAATTGGGGGTGCAGCATGCGGGCGTGGCGGTGCCACGCCCGCGGCGAGCATGTACCGCCAGACAGGAGGACGATCAGTCTTCGCCGTGGAACAGGCGGAAGATGGTGCTGCGCAGCCAGCGATGGCCTGCATCGGTGTGAAAGCGCTCGTGCCAGAGTTGCGAGATGTCGAACTCGGGGCCGTCGAATGGGAGCGCGTAAGTGCGCAGGTCGGCAGCGGCCTTGAGGGCGCGCCCCAGACGCGTCGGCACGCACACGACCAGATCGCTTGCCGCGATCAGCGCCGAGAGTCCCATCGAGTGCGCCATGCGCAGCGCCACGTGACGCTGCTGCCCCGACTGCGCGAACCAGTGCTCGACGGCGGTCTCGAACACGTCGTGATGACCGGCCGTGGGACGATAGACGGCGTGCGCCGCCTGAAGGAAGGTCTCGGCGGTGAGTTCGCCGCGAATCGTCGGATGCCCTTCGCGCACGAGGGCCACATAGTGTTCGCGGAACAGGCGCTGCTGATGGAAGCCCGACGAGAAACGGGTGAACAGGCCGAGCGTGAGATCGATGTCGCCCATCGCCATCGCGTTCTGCGCTTCGCGCGGCGTCGTGTCGACCGTGACGATGCGAACACCTGGCGCTTCGACGGCAAGCGTCGCCATGAGCTTCGGCATGAAGATCAACTGGCCGATGTCGCTCAGGTAAAGACGGAACGTGCGTTGCGCGTTTGCCGGGACGAAGTCTTGCGGCGCTTCGACGGCGCCGCGAATCAGGCCAAGTCCCTCGGTGATCGGTGGAGCCAGCGATGCGGCGAGATCGGTCGGCAGCATGCCCTGCGGTGTCTTGACGAACAACGGGTCGCCGAAGGCGAGCCGCAGACGCTTGAGCGCGTTGCTCACCGCCGATTGCGTGAGATTCAGTTCCTCGGCCGTGACCGTCGTGCTGCGCGTGCGCAACAGCGACTCGAACACGAGCAACAGATTCAGATCGAGCGAGCGTAAGTTCATCTCTGCCAGGCAGTCCTGCAAGAAGCGTCCCGCATTTTAGGCAACCCGCAGTAGCCCGCGCAGTGCGGGAAACCCCTGCGCTGCGCGCGGCTGCGTTCATGGTATTTACGTGCGCGCATCCTCGCGCGCCAGCGCGTGCAGACGCGCGATCACTTCGAGCACTTCCGGGCGCTTTTCGCGCTTGGCCGTCACCACGTGGTACTGCAACGGGCAAGCGACTTCGGTATCCGACAGTCGCACGAGACGGCTGCGCGCCATCCACTCGCTCGCCAGCGGCGCACGGACAAGCGCAATGCCCAGCCCCGCTTCGGCCGCCGCAAGCACCACCGTGTAATCCTCGAAGCGACGGTCGCGCGCACGCGGTCGCAGCGACACGCCGTGCGCGCCGCACCACGCGCGCCAGCCCGTGAGATCGGAGTCGTGCAGCAAGGGCATCGCCAGCATCTCGGACACACTCGCGCCCTTCAGACGCTGGGCCATCTCGGGCGAGGCCACCGGGTACAGCATTTCGCCCATCAACGGCTCCGAATCGACGCTCGCCCACCCGCCACGTCCGTAGCGCAAGGCGATGTCCACTTCGCCCGCGCCCACGTCGGCGTTGCGATGCTCGGTCGTCACATGAATGTCGATGAACGGCTTGCCCGCTTCGAGCGATTGTAGGCGCTCGAGCAGCCACAGCTTGGCGAACGACGGCACCACGCTCAGGCGCACCGCCGGGGCCTTGCGCGCCTGATGCCACTGATCGGCCGCCGCATCGATCACGTCGAAGGCATGTTCGATGCGGCCCAGAAACCGCTGACCGTCGCACGTCAGGCTCACCCCCCGCCCGTGCCGCTCGAACAACGCACAGCCGAGCCAGTTTTCAACGGCGCCGACCCGGCGACTGATCGCGCCATGCGTGAGGCCGCTCGCTTCGGCGGCCGCCGTGAACGAGCCATGACGGGCGACGAGACAGACGGTTTCCAGATTCGCCAGCGGCGGACGGGCGCGAGGTTCGGCGTTCATGGTTCAGGGATGTCGAGTTGGCGTGCGGGCAAATATTGGGGACAGATCGGCGCGCGAAAGTGCGCCGCAAGCTGTGAATCTGGCTCACATCTTGCCAGCGATTTGTGCAGTAGCTTATCACCGCAGACGTACGGCAACATAAGCATCTGCGGGCAATTTCGCCCCTCGCACCTTCCCTTCAGGAGCCCACCGTGTCAGCCGCTGCCCCCGCCTCTTTCACGCTTTACGTCGACGCCCAGTTCACCAGCCCTTACGCGCTGTCGGTTTTCGTCACGCTGCGCGAGAAAGGTATTGCGTTCGATCTGCGCACCGTCGATCTCGATCAGGGCGCGCATCACGAAAGCGGCTTTGCCGACCTGTCGATCACGCGTCGCGTGCCGACGCTCGTGCACGGCGATTTCACGTTGTCCGAATCGTCCGCCATCGTCGAATATCTGGAAACGATCGCCCCCGACGTGCCGGTATATCCGGCCGACGTTCGCGAGCGTGCGCGTGCCCGGCAAGTGCAGGCATGGCTGCGCAGCGATCTCGGTGCACTGCGCGAAGATCGTTCGACGCAGGTGATCTTTTACGGCCCGTCCGATGCCCCGCTGACCGATGCGGGCTACGCCGCGGCGAGCAAGCTGATCGCCATCGCCGAGAGCCTGCTGCCGGACGGGCGCATGTCGCTGTTCGACAAGTGGTGCATCGCCGACGTCGACCTCGCGGTCATGCTCAACCGTCTGGTCTATAACGACGACGTCGTCCCGCCTGCACTGGCCGAATACGCGCGCCGTCAATTCCTGCGCCCGGCGGTGCAGGAGTGGATTGCGATGACGCGTCCGCCGCGCGAATGCGACCTGGTGGACGGTAAGGCCGCTTAGTGGGTATCGATGTGCCTTGACGGGGGCCGCTTCGTCCTCAGGCAGCAACCATCGCCAGTTGCTGGCGGTGGATACGGATATGCAGCAGCACCAGAAGACGGTTCGGGCAGTCGTCGCGCAACGCGACGCTGCCTGTGCCGCGCCGACCGTCGGCACGTTCAACGCCATCGAACATGACATGCCGACTGGCGAGCGCCGCCTGAAACGCGGCGCACGCCAGGGAGCGCGACGCGAGCAACAGCAGCAGCAAAGACGCCGCCATCGCAATGCGAAAGTCGGCCGAGGTGAAGACGCGCTCCGGCACATCGAAGATGAGCATCGCGATGACGACGCAAGCGTCGATGCACACAGCGCCCAGCGAGGCCACGATCAGATACGCGCGCAACATTCGAATCGTTGTCGACTTCATCCGTCTCCTCTCCCACTCTTGATCTACGGGCGGAACGTCCGCGCATCGCCTGCGAGGACGTTCCCGACATCATGCGCCTTAGATATTAAATGTCGAGTGTCGGCAGACCCGCGACCTGAAATGATTTTTTACACACTGTTACCCTGCGCCGCATCGGTTTCATGGCAGACGTACGTCGACGCGACCTTCGGCAAATTACGCACTTTTCTTGCAAAAATCGCGCAAATTCCGATATTTTTCAGCGCCATATCCCCCAGAAGCCCATCGTGACGGGAGAAGCGGTGAATTCAGTCGACAGGCAGGCCCCGAAAGGAGGAAAATACGCACCTTGCCGTTTACGTTAACGGCACTGACGACTGAAGCCACCTCTGCCGAGACATTTGAAGAAACATGAGCGCCGATAACCAACTGCGTTTTGTCGTGGAGCCGCACGCCAACCCCACCCCCGCCGACCAGATCACCGCCGCACTGGCGAACCCGGTATTCGGCCGCGTATTCACGGATCACATGGTCACGATCCGCTGGACCGAAGGTCGCGGCTGGCATGACGCAAAGGTGGAAGCCCGCCGCCCGTTCCAGATCGATCCGGCGTGCGCCGTGCTGCACTACGCGCAGGAAATCTTCGAAGGCATGAAGGCTTATCGCGGTGAAGACGGCAAGATTTCGCTGTTCCGCCCGCAAGCCAACGCCAAGCGTTTTCGCGAGTCGGCCCAGCGCATGTCGATGGCCGATCTGCCGGAAGCCGTCTTCCTCGAAGCCGTGGAAAAGCTGGTCGACATCGACCGTGCATGGATCCCGGGCTCCGAAGGCAGCAGCCTCTACATCCGTCCGTTCATGTTCGCCTCGGAAAGCTTCCTGGGCGTGCGCGCCGCGCATGAATACATCTTCTGCGTGATCGCCTGCCCGGTCGGCCCGTATTTCAAGCCCGGCAAATCGGCGGTGACGGTGTGGGTCTCGGACCAGTACACGCGCGCAGCACCCGGCGGTACCGGTGCAGCGAAGTGCGGCGGCAACTACGCCGCCAGCCTGATTGCGCAAACCGAAGCGAGCGCCAAGGGCTGCGATCAGGTCGTGTTCCTCGACGCCGCACAACATCGCTGGATCGAAGAACTCGGCGGCATGAACGTCTTCTTCGTGATGGACGACGGCTCGCTCCAGACGCCGCCGCTCTCGGGCACGATCCTGCCGGGCATCACCCGTGCGTCGATCATCGAACTGGCACGCCGCGAAGGCCTGACGGTCAATGAGACACCGTACGAGTTCGCACAGTGGCAGGCGGATGCAGCCAGCGGCCGTGTGAAGGAAACGTTTGCGTGCGGCACGGCGGCGGTGGTGACGGCCATCGGTCAGGTGCGTCACGCCAACGGCGAATTCAACATCGCCGACGGCGGCGAAGGCCCGGTCACCAAGCGTATCCGCGATCAGCTCACGGGCATTCAACGTGGCAAGGTGGCCGATCCGTTCCAGTGGGTCCACCACGTCGCGTAATCGCGCGTTAACACCGTTACACGGTAACTACATAACAAGCTGTGAAGCTGCGCGTCGCCCGAGACAGCGACGCGGGAAATCTTCGGCGGCGCGTTCCGGCATCAGGAGAGCCGGGCACGCCGTCTTGTCGTTCCTGACTTACTGATCATGAAACACGATACGGGCGCTGTATCCGGCGCCATTGCGGCAACCGACACAATCGGTGTACCGCACTCCGTGGTCGAAGACATCTATGCGATGGTCATCGGCATGGCATTTGTGGTGGTCGGTCTGGTGCTGCTCAAGGCTGCCGGGTTGGTTACCGGCGGCGTGGCTGGCATCGCACTGCTCGCCTCTTACGTCTTTCCGCTGCCGGTGGGCACCATCTTTACGCTGGTGAACATTCCGTTCTTCCTGTTCGCGTACTTCACGATGGGCGCGCGCTTTGCGCTCAAATCCACGGTCGCGAGCTTCGGCATTACCTTCGCCCTCGCGGCCATGCCGCAAACGTTCGACATCGCCTTCGTCAATCCGCTGTTCGCCGCGTTCGTCGGCGGCACGCTGTGCGGCATGGGCATTCTGGCGCTGGCGCGGCACGGAGCGGGCGTGGGCGGCACCGGCATCGTCACGCTGTGGCTGCAACGCAAGCGCGGCATCAATGCCGGTATCACGCAGGTGTGCATCGACACGACGATTCTGATCGCGTCGCTCGCCACGATCCCGGCCGGACGCGTCGCCTGGTCCGCCATCTCGGCCATCGCAATGAGCGCGATGGTCGTCGCGTGGCACAAGCCGGGACGTTACACGGGACGCTGAGCGCGCCCGTCATTTAACAATATCGAAGCCCAAGCCGCTATCAAACTGTAGACAGCAGCAATGCGAACGGAAGTCTGGGCCCCACTGTAGCGGCCCGCAACTACCGGTCATGAGCGGCTTTTTTCTCGTCGCGTCGTTGCGAATAGTCTTATTCGCGGAACCTCGGTCGCAGGCGTTTACACGCCTGCTTGGCCGCGGCGTTCATAATCAAAGCTGCATGCGGACCAAGTCTTGCGGCTATGGCCCCTCACCGTCGTGCCAACCAACATCTGTCCTACGTCCGCACACTCCTGTTGTGATGCAGTACCATCCATGCAAATACCATATGCTGACGGAAAAATGACTCTCGATATCCACGGCGGCCTTAAGAACACCGCAATCAACACTAGCGACTACATTGTGTTCGAAGAAATGCTCTCGAACGCTATCGATTCCTATCTGATTCGCCAGAACGCAGAAAAGGAAGCGCCACCGTTTTCGGTGGAGATTCGGGTGGAGATCGTCAGCACCTCATTGTTCGACGATGGCTTTGATGTGGAGATCTGCTGCACCGACAATGGTGCGGGGTTTGGAGAGGAGCAAGTAAAAGCGTTCATCACGAAGGACTCGACTTACAAGGACCGCCTCAAGATTCAGGGAATTGGAAAATGCAAAGGTGCGGGCCGCATCCAGTTTTTCCATCATTTTGAGCGGCTCTCACTTGATAGCGTCTTTAGACATGGGGACGACATTCGTCGAAGGACGCTCAACATCGAAAGTGCAACCCGGGAAGTATCTAGAGAGTCGTTTGCCGAGGAATCTGCGTTGGGCGCCGATTTGTACACGACCGTTACCCTACGACGACGACGCACCGCGGCAAGCATAGGTGATGCGAGATCCGAACGGGGAGCCACTCCCGACACGTTCTCTTGCGGTGGCATTGCTGACCACCTGTACACATCATTTCTCCAACGCCTTATCGTATTGAGAGGCTTGATCGGTGATTTCACGATCAAGATAGCTTCCACGTGTTCAGGAAAAACTGAGACCGCCACCATCGCCGGGAATGATCTCCCAACTCCGCTGGAAACGCTGTCCCTACCACTGATTTGCGAGCACGGCAAAGGCGCTCAACCGACCTCGACGTTGGAGATTACTCGCTACAGTTTCCTAGCAAGCAAATTCCCGAGCTTTCAACACGAAGTAGCCCTCTGCGCGAACTCTGCCATCGTGCAACAACTCACGAAGCGATACCTGAAATCAGCTTCAGATAGACACAAACCGATTGACGGCAATTTTGAACTTATTCTGGTGGAGAGCCCGCTCCTGGAGGAACGGGTAAATCTCCAGCGAGACGGTTTCGATATCCCTGCGGAGTGCGGTACAACCGAGGATCTAGACGGACAATTCTCGCTCGACGATGTGATTGACTCTCTTGAAGATTATGTCTACGGGATTATTACTCCCAAAGACTTCGACAGAGACGCCTTGGTCCGAGCCACCGAGGTGAAATTTGGCATCACTCAGCAGATGCTCGAAGGAGGGTAATGCCCCCTGAAATCCACCGCTAGGAGAAGTAGAATTTTCTCGTTAAGAGGGAGTTCTGCAGATGAAGAAGTCGAGATTCACGGACAGCCAGATACTGGAGGCGCTCAAGCGCGCGGAGGCTGGGCTGGCGGTGCCGGAGCTGTGCCGAGAACTGGGCATCAGTTCGGCAACGTTTTATAAGTGGCGCTCGAAGTACGGCGGCATGGACGCGTCGATGATGTCGCGCATGAAGGAGCTGGAGGCGGAGAATACCCGGCTTCGCAAGATGTGCATCGAGGAGAAGCTCAAGGCTGAGATTGCCTCGGAGGCCCTGCAAAAAAAGTTCTGAAGCCATCTCGTCGGCGCGAGATGGCAAAGCAAGTTGTGCAACAGCGGCGCGTGTCAATTCGTGTGGCGTGCGCGGTGCTCGGCATCAGCGAGTCGTGCTACCGGTACGCGGCGAAGTTGAACACGGAGAACGAAGAGATTGCCGACTGGCTACTGCGTATTACGGGCTGCCATCGCAACTGGGGTTTTCTGCTGTGCTACTTCTACCTGCGTAATGTGAAGGGATTCGGCTGGAACCACAAGCGCATTTACCGGATTTACCGGGAGCTGGAGCTGAACCTGCGCATCAAGCCGAAAAAGCGGCTGGTGCGCGAAACGCCGCAGCCGCTATCGGTACCGGAGGCCATCAATGAAGTGTGGTCGATGGACTTCATGCATGACCAACTGGTTGACGGGCGCAGTATCCGGACGCTGAACGTGATTGATGATTTCAACCGCGAGGCGCTGGGCATCGAGGTGGATTTCTCGTTGCCATCCGAGCGGGTGATTCGCACGCTGAAGCAGCATATGGAATGGCGAGGCAAGCCGAAGGTCATCCGGTGCGACAACGGCCCGGAATATTTGAGTGCGGCCATCGTGACATGGACGCAGAAGCAAGGCATCCGGCTGGAATACATCGAGCCGGGCAAGCCGCAGCAGAATGCGTATATCGAACGGTTCAACCGGACTGCGCGATACGAATGGCTGTCGCAGTACCTGTGGGAGGACCTGGAGCAGGTTCGCGAAGCGGCGGCCGACTGGATGTGGATTTACAATCACGAGCGCCCGAATATGGCATTGGGCGGTTTTACCCCGAAGCAGCGGCTTGCCATGGTCGCTTAGTTTCTACTTCTGCTGACCGTGGAAAACGGGGGCATTACCGGAGCAAACGTCAAAATCCGGTACAGCGACACCGAAGAGAATATTGCTCAACGCGTTCTAAAAAGATTTCAGGAAGACATCGTTGATGACACATCGAATCTCTTCAAAATTAAAGACGAACTGCTAAAGCTCGACCCGAGAACTCCCGATTTTCGCATCAAAGTCAACGAATTATCGTGGAAGTACACAAGCACTATCAAGAAGATGGATATGACCAACTTGTCTCAATTGGTTGTCCGTCGAACAGCAATGATCGAGGTTCTTCGGCATGCGGTTGAAAAACTATTAGAATGCCAGAAACACGTCGATGGAAAGAGAAATGACCACGAGCGTATTATTCACAACGTCTTCTTCCCAACGGGAAAAGACAACTCCGACACGAAAGACCATGACATCTGGCTCCTCAATGAGGAGTATCAATATTTCGAACACATTGCCTCGGACAAGCCATTACATTCCTTGAAGTGGCTAGACGGCAAAAATCTCTTCGAGTCAGATGTCGATTCAAGCCTTGAAGCACTATTTTCCGAAAACAACTCCGAACATAGTGCTAAACGGCCCGACATAGCCCTCTTCAATCAGGAAGGTGCTGCGATCATTATAGAATTCAAAGCCCCAGACGTTGAAATTCAAGATCACATTAATGACTTGACACAATATGCTCGATTACTGGCAGCCAAATCCAACGGCAGAATTAAAAAATTCTACGGCTACCTTATCGGAAACAAGCTGAATCACTCGCGTATGCCAACCGAGTGGAAGCGATTCTCCAGCACCAAAGGCTACTTTCACACCGGAACACTCGAAGATCCGGAAACTGGAAAACGATACGGGGAGTTATATTCGGAATTGCTCTTTTATAGTCATTTCATTGATCGAGCAGAGTTGCGCCTGGGCATCTACAAAGACAAACTCAAGATTCAGCTGGATTAAATCAACTTTTTCCCGATCCCGGCTGGACGTGGGGTCTAGCCATCAACTTATGGCCATCAAGCGGGGCGATAGTCCGGGCGGTACGTCGGCCGATACGCTTTCGCCTGATCGAGCAGCCACTCGCGGAAAACGCTGAGTGGCTGCCCGTGTGTCAGTTCCGTCGGGTAGACAAGGTAGTAGGCCGACTCGGCCACGCTCTTCACGTCGAACGGAATCGTGAGACCGAGCGTCGCCAACTGTCCTTCGACGAAGAACTTCGGCACCAGCGCAATCCCCAACCCTGCTGCCGCGCCCGCAATGAGCATGGTGTGAAGCTCGTAGCGCACGCCCTGCAACGCCCGATGGTCCTCGACGCGCTGCTCGGCAAACCACTGCGACCAGGCGCTCGGACGCGTTGTCGAGTGCAACAGCGGATACGTCAGCAAATCCGCCGCAGTGCGCACCGGTCCCTTCAGGATCGACGGACGGCATACCGGCACCACTTCCTCCCCGAACAGATAATCCGACGACGTACCCGGCCACGTCGGCTGCCCGAAGTGAATCGCCGCCTCGAAGTGCGTCTCGTCGAACGTGAAGAGGTCGGTGTGAACGCCCATGTTCACGCGAACGTCCGGATGCCGGTCGTCGAAGTCCTTCATTCTCGGAATCAACCACTCTGACGCGAACGTCGGCAGCACCGCCAATTCCAGCGAACCGCCGCCGCTGCCGTGGGCCATGATGGACAGGGTGTCGCGATCCAGTTGTTCGAGCGTACGGCGCACCTGCGTGCCATAAAGCCGTCCCGCGCGGGTGAGCACCACGCGCTGCTTGGCGCGTACGAACAGCCGCACGCCCAACTGCGTCTCCAGCGTGGCGATCTGACGCGACACCGCGCTCTCGGTCAGAAACAGCTCGCGGGCCGCGTGGGTAAAGCTTTCGTGCCGGGCGGCCGCCTCGAACGCCAGCAGCGCCGCCGTGCCAGGCGTCTTGAATTTGCGCATGTTGATTCCAAAAACGCATCAAGTGGCAATTTTATCTCGCTTTACGCGAGACGCATCCGTTCCAATAATGCAGTCACTGCAAGAAGGCATGACGGTGCGCCGCATGCCGTGCCCTGACACCTTCACCCTGTGATGCCGCACGAGACGGCGTCCCCCTGCGAGACAACCTGATGCGCAACGCCAACGTGCAGTCCTTGCTGGTTTCCCTGATCGGGGAGGCGCGTACCGACGCGCTTTTCGCCACGCTCAATTCGCCGTCGATCCTGGCCGACTTCGAGCCGGGGCGCGTCACGCGCGCCGAACTGGCGCAAGCCATGAATATGGCGCTGTTCGAAGGGCTGCTCGCGCGCTCGCAAAACGGGCGCACCTACACCGAGGAGGCGATTGCCGCCGGGGGTGGGGTCTACTTCGATCACGGCGCGCTGCGCACCGTGCGCTGGGACCAGAACGGCGCCCTGCCGCCGGGCGAAGCGGCGTTCACGCGCATCCTGCGTCCGCTCGGTTTCAAGCTCAACGGCCGCTATCCGCTGGACCGTCTCGGCATGACGGGGCGCGCCTACGCACACGAAGACGCCCCCGACGAGATCTCGCAATTCTTCGTGAGCGAACTGCACCCCGAGCGTTTCTCGGAGACGTTCCAGCAAGCCGTGTCGCGCGTCGTCGGCACCTCGAAGGACCCGCTGACGCCAGCGGCCATCGGGCAGTTGTGGGAACTGGAGCGCGACGGCACACTGCCGCTTGAGAGCGCGCAGGCGCTGCTGCCGGTGATCGTGGGCGCGTTTGCGCGTCAGCACGACGTGCCGAGCGAGGCGGACTACGAACTGTTGCTGGCAGAATCGGCCGAAATGGCGTGGATCTCCACCGAAGGCAATGCGTTCAACCACGCCACCGACCGCGTGGAAGACGTCTTCGCACTGTCGGACGCCGAGAAGGCCAAGGGCCGCCCGATGAAACCCGAAGTCGAGCGCTCGCGCTCGGGTCGTGTGTTCCAGACGGCCTATCGCGCCGACACCGTGCGTCGCGAGTTCCGTGGCAAGCACGGTGAGACCGTGACGCGCGACGTGCCGGGTTCGTTCTACGAATTCATCACGCGTCACCGCGAGTACGACACCGCCAATCGCTGCTGGAAAATCGACCTTCGCTTCGATGCCGGTAACGCGCAGGGCATTTTCAAGATGACGGCCAACGCCAAGTAATCAACGAATCAACGCTGAATTCCATAAGGGTATTAACGTGAACGCGACCTCCATCCTCAACGAACTGGGTATTGCCAAACTGGCCGAAGCGGGCGACATCGCCGTGCACTCGCCGATCAACGGCGAATTGATCGGCCGCGTGGCCAGCGCGTCGGTCGTCGACGCACAAGCCGCCCTCGCCCGCGCACACAAGGCATTCACTGCATGGCGCAATGTGCCGGCCCCGCGTCGTGGCGAGCTGGTGCGTCTGCTCGGCGAAAAGCTGCGCGACCGCAAGCAGGCACTGGGCGCGCTCGTCACGCTCGAAGCGGGCAAGATACTGCAAGAAGGTCTGGGTGAAGTGCAGGAAATGATCGACATCTGCGACTTCGCCGTCGGCCTGTCGCGTCAACTGTACGGCCTGACGATCGCCTCGGAACGCCCCGGCCACCGCATGGCCGAGACGTGGCATCCGATGGGCGTGTGCACCGTCATTTCCGCCTTCAACTTCCCCGTAGCCGTGTGGTCGTGGAACGCTGCGCTGGCGCTGGTGTGCGGCAACGCGGTGGTGTGGAAGCCGTCGGAGAAGACGCCGCTGACCGCGCTGGCCGTCAACAAGCTGATGGAAGAAGTAATCGCCGAATTCGGCGACGCGCCGGAAGGCCTGACCGCGCTGATCATCGGCGGTCGCGACGTGGGTGAGGCGCTCGTCGCCGATCCGCGCTCGGCCATCGTGAGCGCCACGGGCAGCACCGAAATGGGTCGCAAGGTCGGCGTGGAAGTCGCTCGCCGCTTCGGCCGCTCGATCCTCGAACTCGGCGGCAACAACGCGGGTATCGTGACCGAAAGCGCCAACCCGGAACTGGCCCTGCGCGGCATTCTGTTCTCGGCGGTGGGCACCGCCGGTCAGCGCTGCACCACGCTGCGCCGCCTGTTCGTGCATGAGAGCGTGTACGACAAGACCGTCGACCGTCTGAAAACGCTGTACGGTAAGGTCGCCATCGGCAACCCGCTGGAGCGCGGCACGCTGATGGGCCCGCTGATCGACGAAGGCGCATTCAAGCGCATGCAAGGCGCGCTCGATCAGGCACGTGCACAAGGCGGCAAGGTCACGGGTGGCGAACGTCATACCGTAGCGGGCAACGAAGGCGGTTTCTACGTGACGCCGGCGATTGTGGAAATGCCGTCGCAAACGGAAGTCGTGCTGACGGAAACGTTCGCACCGATTCTCTACGTGCTCAAGTACAGCGACTTCAACGAAGCCATCGACGCCAACAACGCGTCGTCGCACGGCCTGTCGTCGTGCGTGTTCACGAACGACCTGCGCGAAGCCGAGCGCTTCACCTCGTCGGCCGGCAGCGATTGCGGCATCGCCAACGTCAATATCGGACCGAGCGGCGCAGAAATCGGCGGCGCATTCGGTGGCGAGAAGGAAACCGGCGGTGGCCGCGAGTCGGGTTCGGATGCATGGAAGGGTTACATGCGTCGCGCCACGAACACGGTGAACTACTCGTCCGCCCTGCCGCTCGCGCAAGGCATCGACTTCTCGATCGAGTGAAGTCGCGGTAGCGAACCGACATGTACGACTTTACGACGCCCTTCGCGAATCCGGCCGGCTCGCCGATTCGCGAGTTGTTCAAATACTTGTCCGAGCCGGGCATGATCTCCTTCGCCGGCGGTTATCCGGCGAGCGATCTGTTCGACGTCGACGGTCTGGCGGCGGCGCAGGCGCGCGCGT
This sequence comes from Pandoraea oxalativorans, assembly GCF_000972785.3. Classification (NCBI taxonomy): domain Bacteria; kingdom Pseudomonadati; phylum Pseudomonadota; class Betaproteobacteria; order Burkholderiales; family Burkholderiaceae; genus Pandoraea; species Pandoraea oxalativorans. The sequence continues at coordinate 679,952 of NZ_CP011253.3, read as the reverse complement.
TCGCTCAGCCGACGCGCTGCCTGCAATACGGCCCGACCGACGGCCTCGCGGAACTCAAGGCGCAGATCATCGCGCTCATGGCACAACGCGGCGCACCGTGTGCGTCCGAAGAATTGCTGGTGACGACCGGCTCGCAGCAGGGGCTCGACCTGTTGCTGCGCGTGATGGTCGCACCGGGCGATGTCGTCGTGACGGAACAGCCCGCCTATCCGGCGACGTTGCAGGCGCTGCGTCTTCAACAGGCGAAGATCGTCACTGTGCCGGTCGATGCCGACGGTCTCGACGTCGCACAGTTGAGCATGCTGCTGCGCGACGGCAAGATCGCCGTGCCGAAGCTGCTCTACACGGTGCCGACGTTTGCCAATCCGACAGGCGCCACGCTCTCGCGCGAGCGCCGTATCGCACTGCTGAAGCTGGCCGTGGAATACCGCTTCGTGATCGTCGAAGACGATCCGTACGGCGATCTGCGTTTTGCCGGCGAAGCCGTGCCGACGATGCTCGGTCTGACGGCCGAAGTGCCCGGATCGCGCGACTGGGTGGTGCATTTCTCGAGCCTGTCGAAGATCGTCGCGCCCGGATTGCGGGTGGGCTGGACGGTCGCGCCGCCGGAGATTGCGCGACGTTGCGTCGTCGCCAAGCAGACGGTCGATCTATGCAGTGTGCCGTGGACACAGGCCGTCGCCGCCGAGTATCTCGCGGAAGGGACGCTTACCCGGCATCTGCCGAAGATCACCGAGGCCTACCGTCTCAAGTGTGAAGCGATGTGCAACGCGCTGCGCGACAAGCTCGGCGATGCGATTCGGTTCCACGCACCGCAGGGCGGCATGTTCGTGTGGGCGCGTCTGGCGGCGGTGAAGACGAGTGCACTGTTGCCGAATGCGATTGCCGAGAAGGTGCTGTTCGTGCCTGGCACGGCATTCTTTGCCGACAACGCGGACGAAGCGTCGCTGCGCCTGTCGTTCGCGGCCCCGGCCGTGACGGCGATTGAAGAAGGTGTGGCACGTCTCGCACGAGCGATGGACGCGACGGGCAAGTAAGTCGCGTCATCATGACAAGGGCCTCGCGCACCATCCGAATGCGACGGTGCGCGAGGCCCTTGGCGTTTATGTCGCCCCGGCGTCAGCGCTTACAGCTTCACGCAGACGTTACGCAGCTCCGTGTAGAACTCCAGCGAGTGCACGCCGCCTTCGCGTCCGATGCCCGACTGCTTTGCACCGCCGAACGCCGTGCGCAGGTCACGCAGGAACCACGCATTGATCCAGCACACGCCCACTTCCAGCGCAGCACCCATGCGGTGTGCGCGGCTGACGTCCGACGTCCACACCGTGGCGGCCAGCCCGTAAGGCGTGGCATTCGCCATCTCGATCACTTCCTCTTCCGTATCGAAGGGCGCGATGTGGCAGCACGGCCCGAAGATCTCCTCGCGGATCACCGACGCCGTCTCCGGCAGGCCCGTCCAGATAGTCGGCTGCACCCACGCGCCGTCTTTCATCGACGCAGGCATGTCGGGAACGCCGCCACCGGTCACGACCGTCGCCCCTTCTTCGCGCGCCTTCGCGTAGTACGACAACACCTTCTCGCGATGCACCTGCGACACGAGCGGGCCGAAGGTCGTGCCTGGCGCGTACGGATCGCCGATCTTCAGCGATTCGGCACGCTCCTTGAGCGCCGCCACGAAGCGCTCGAAGATCGGGCGCTGCACGTACACGCGCTCCGTGCCGAGACACACCTGACCGCTGTTATCGAACGCCGAGCGCGTGATGCCCGCGACGGCTTTGTCGAAGTCGGCGTCCGCAAATACGATGCCCGGGTTCTTGCCGCCCAGCTCGAACGACACCGGCCGCACGCCATTGGCTGCGGCCTTCATGATCGCTTCGCCGGTACGCGTCTCGCCGGTGAAGGTGATGCCGTTCACGCCCGGATGCTCCGTCAGGAACGCACCCGCCGAGTCCGGCCCAAAGCCGTGCACGACGTTGTAGACGCCCGGCGGCACGCCGACTTCGTTCATGACCTCGCCGAGCAGCGTGGCGGTCGCGGGCGTTTCTTCCGACGGCTTCACGACCACGGTGTTACCGAACGCCAGTGCCGGGCCGACCTTCCACGTCATGAGCAGCAACGGCAGATTCCACGGGCAGACGACGGCGATCACGCCGCGCGGCGTGCGCTCGCCATAGTTGAGCGCGTTACCGCCGTCGGGCGTCGTCATCGCAAACGACTCGGTCGGCACGTTCTTGATCATGTCGGCGAACACCTTGAAGTTCGCCGCACCGCGCGGGATGTCGAGATGGCTCGCGAGTCCGTGCGGCTTGCCGGTGTCCGCAATCTCTGCGGCCAGAAAGTCGTCGAAGCGGCGGTTGATGCCGTCGGCCACCGCGTGCAGCAGTTCCACGCGCTGTGCGACGGTCATCTTGCCCCACGGGCCGTGAAGCGCAGCGCGGGCGGCGCGCACGGCGGTGTCGACTTCGCTGCGCCCGGCTTCGTGGACGAGCCCAATCACGCTGTTGTCCACCGGATTACGGTTCTCGAAGGTGCGCTGGCTGGACACCCACTCACCGTTGATGAAGTTCTGGAAATCCTTCATGTCTCACGCTCTCTGTCTGGTTGGATGCGGATGAGCGTCAGCCCCCCAATACCCGATCACGGGCAAGGCGCTGACGTCGGCATGGAGCACACAATAAATCCGTCGCCCGATCCTCGTCAACATTTTCTCGAGAATTTTTATTTATCTCGATTATTTGTCGATTTTGCGACAATCCGAAGGAAGCCGCTTATACTTTCGGCACTCGTTCCTACATGTCCTGACCGCCTGACATATGCATAGCCCGACCGCCCCCTCCGCCCCGGCTGCGCCCGCCGCAGATGCCACGTTGGCGCAAAGCGCCTACATGCGTCTGCGCAACGACATCGTCGAGGGGCATCTCGCGCCGGGCGAGAAGCTGCGCGTCGAGCATCTGAAGGATCGGTATGAAGTGGGTGCGGGAACGCTGCGCGAGGCGCTGGCGCTACTGGTGGCGGACGCACTCGTCGTCCAGCACGGCCATCGCGGTTTTCGGGTGACGCCGATCTCGCTGGCCGATTTCATCGATATCACCGAGACACGCGTGCAGTTGGAGACCGAGGCGCTACGCCAGTCGGTCGCGTTGGGAGACGATGCGTGGGAAGCCGATCTGACGAGCGCCTTCCACCTGCTCACGCTCGCCGAGGAACGGCTGGGGAAGGATGGCGAGCAGGACGTCGGGCAATTTGCCCACTGGGAAGCGCGAAACCGCGCGTTTCATGAGGTGCTGATTCGTGCGTGTCCGTCGCGCTGGCTGCATCACTTTCTGACGATTCTCTATCGCCAGTCCGAGCGCTATCGACGGCTGTCGATCACGCACCGCCCGGTGCCGCGCGACGTCCATGAAGAGCATCAGGCCATCTTCGACGCGTGCCTCGCACGCGACGCCGAGCGCGCAGCAACGCTGCTCGCCGCCCACATCCGCAAGACGCTGGAAGCCGTTCGCGAACTGCCCGACGCAGTGATCAACGCCGGGACGGTGCCGCTCGCGGCTGTTCGCTAAGCGGGTGGTGAGCGGGTAAGCGGATAAGCGCAGCCTCTCAGCACGGCAAGCTGTCGCGCACGATCTGCGCGAAGTAGCGCGCGCCGAGCGGCAAGATGGCGTCGTTGAAGTCGTAGCAGGCGTTGTGCAGCGGAATCGCGCCGGGCTCGTCGCCGCTACCGTTGCCGATAAACGCGAAGTTTCCCGGCACATGCTGCAAGAACACGCCGAAGTCTTCCGACGCCATCACCGGCGCGATCTCCGCGTCGACCATCCCCTCACCGGCCACGGTTCGCGCGGCACGAACGGCCAGCGCCGTGTTGTCGGCCCAGTTCATCGTCGGCGCAAACTCGTGCGTGTATTCGAACTCGCAGTGCGCGCCGTGCATCGCACACGCGCCCATGCAGATGTCGCGCATGCGTGCTTCGAGCAGTTGCTGCACATCCGGCGTGTAGCTGCGTGTGTCGCCCCGAATTTCGACGTTCGTCGGAATCGCGTTGCGAATGCCGTCCGTGATGAACTCGGTGCACGACACCACCGCCGAGAGTCCCGGGTCGACGCTGCGCGACACCACCGTTTGCAACGCCACGACAATCTGTGCGCCAATCACGAGGGGATCGACGCCCATGTGCGGCCGCGCCGCGTGCGTGCCCTTGCCACGAATCCGAATGACGAAGTTGTCCTCGCTGGCCATGATGCCGCCCACGCGTGTGGCAATACGCCCCGTCGGAATGCCCGGCATGTTGTGAACGCCGTAGATCGCATCGATGGGAAAGCGCTCAAGCAGCCCGTCGGCAATCATCGCCTTTGCACCGCGACCATGCTCCTCGGCGGGTTGGAAGATGAAGCGCACCGTGCCGTTGAAGTCGCGCGACTCGGCGAGCAGCTTCGCGGTCCCCAGCACCATCGACATATGCCCGTCGTGACCGCAGGCGTGCATCTTGCCGGGGACTTGCGACGCGTAGTCGCGCCCCGATGCCTTCTCGTCGATCATCAACGCATCCATGTCGGCACGAATACCGATCGCGCCCGTGCCGTCGCCGACGCGCAGATTCGCCACAATCCCGGTGCCGCCGATGTTGCGATGCACGTCCAGCCCGAGGCTCTCGAGAATCGTCGCCACCGTCTGCGAGGTGCCGACTTCCTCGAACCCCGTCTCGGGTTGACGATGGAACGCGTGCCGCCATCCGGTGAGCGCCCTGGCGAAATACGTCTCTTGTTCGATGTCGTGACTCATACCTGGCTCCGGCAATAGGCGTGTTGGGTGACAAGATTAGCGTGCGAGCCACGCCTGCTGGCGTGCTTCGACCGACGTGGCTGGCTCGCCCACCAGTTCGGCGTAGACGGACGGGGCCGTCGCGCCCTCGGTGCTGATGAGCAATACCCGCGAGTCTGACGTGAGGCCGAGCGCCGCCGCCATCGCTGGCGTAGCCGCCGCCGGCATCAGCCCCGCCAGCCCGGCCACGCCGGACTCTCCGGCGACGAACGGCACATCGTTGTCGGTGCCACGGGCCAGCCGCTGCATCGCCTGCACCGCCTGCGCGTCCGTGACGGTCATGAACGCGTCGACCGACGCCTGGAGGAAACGCCACGCAAGGGGCGACGTCTCGCCACACGCCAGCCCGGCCATCACGGAATCGACCGATCCGGACGCCGACGTGGCTTTTCCCGCGATGGCGCTCCGATACAGACAGTCCGCCTGCTCGGGCTCGACGACCACGAACGTCGGACGCCACACGCCCCAGCGCTCCCACAGATAGCTCACGATGCCCGCCGCCAGTCCACCCACACCGCCTTGCAGGAAAACGTGCGTGACGGGGCAGGCCGAGTCCTGTTGCGACGCATCGCCATCCAGCGCTTCCGAGACTTCTGCCGCCACCGTGCCGTAACCTTGCATGACGTCGCGCGGGATGACTTCATACCCCTCGTAGGACGTATCCGAAACCACATGCCAGCCGTGACGCGACGCCAGCGCGGCCGCTTCTTCGACAGAGGCGTCGTAGTTGCCTGCGATGCGCACGATCTCCGCGCCATACGCCGCAATCGCTTGCTCCCGCTCGTCGCTCACGTGCGCATGCAAAACGATCACGCAGCGGCAGCCGATGCTTTGCGCCGCAGCCGCCAGCGCGCGACCGTGGTTGCCGTCCGTCGCGCTGATCGCCGTGAAACCGGCCAGCGCGTTGCGATGCTCGCCACCCAGCAACGACTTCGCGGTGAAACCCTTCGCCTCGAACTGACGCAACAACAGGCGCACGAGGGCAATCGGCGCGCCCAGCGCCTTGAAACTGCCGAGTGCGGAGCGTAGCGCTTCGTCCTTCACCAGCACGTTGCCCACGCCGAGTGACGCCGCCAAATCCGGCAGCGAACGCAGCGGCGTAGCGCCGGGTGTCAGTCCGTCCCAGTGTGCAAGCCACTCACGACTCTGCTGTGCGCGAGCGATGCTCATGATGTCCTGAAGGTCGGCCGGGTACGGCGCGCGCGTGGCTTGCGGATTGACGTAAAACATGGGGGGCTCCGGTATTGCGGGATGTGACGGGATGTTCCTGAGTGCAGCCGCGGATCTACTGCGACACGCCCAATCGCTGCGCGACGACGTCGAGCAACACCTCGGCACCGCGAACGAGTTGGTCGTCATCGGTATGTTCGCGCGGGTTGTGGCTGATGCCGCCCCGGCTCGGCACGAAGATCATCGCGGCCGGGGCGATGCGCGCGATCATCTGCGCGTCGTGTCCTGCGCCCGACGTCATGCGCTTGTACGACAGACCGCGACGCTTGACGCAGGCTTCGATCACATCGGCCAGCTCGGCGTTGAAGACCACCGGCGTGAAGCGCGCCAGACGCTCCGTCGAAATGCGCACGCCTTCGGCCTGCGCGATCTTCGTGAGGAAATCGGCCAGACGTGCCTCGCTCTCGGCAAGACGCGCTTCGCTCGGATCGCGCATGTCCACGGTGAACACCGCGCGGCGCGCAATCACGTTGATGACACCCGGTTCGAACTTCATCGTGCCCACGGTTGCGAGCGTCGTGCCGGATTCGACGGCAATCCGGCGCAGTTCGGTCACCGTCGCCGAGGCCACGTAGCCCGCATCGTGACGCAGACGCGTCGGCGTCGTGCCCGCATGGTTGGCGTTGCCCTGCACGGTGATCTGCTGCCACGAGATGCCCTGCAAGTTCTCGACGACGCCGATCTCCAGCCCCTCGGCTTCGAGAATCGGCCCCTGCTCGATGTGCAGTTCGAGATATTCGTGAGGGACGAGCATGCCCGGCGCCATGTCACCGGCGTAGCCGATGCGCGCGAGTTCATCGCCCAGACGCGCGCCGTCCGTGCCGATAGCATCGAGCGCTTCGTCCACCGACAGCCCGCCCGCGTGCACGAGCGAGCCCATCATGTCGGGGTGAAAGCGCGCGCCCTCCTCGTTGGTGAACGCCGCCACCGTGATCGGACGCGACGGCGCGATGCCTGCGTCGCGAAACGCCCGCACGACGGCCAGGCCGCCGAGCACGCCGTAGCATCCGTCGAGTGCACCGGCGTTGACGACGGTATCGATGTGCGAGCCCATCATCAGCGGGCGGGGTACTTCACCCGACGCGTCCTTCGTCGCCGAAGGCAACGTACCGAAGATGTTGCCGATGCGGTCGATCTGCACATCGAGATCCAGCGCGCGCATCCACGCGACGACCTGATCGCGACCGGCTTTCTCGTCGTCGGTCAGCGCAACGCGCGTGCGGCCACCTGCGACGGGATCGGTGCCGATCTCGCCGAGTTCGCGAAGTTGTTGGAGCAGGACGGCGCCATTCAGGCGAAGCGCGGGGGTTTTCGTGTCGGACATGAGGCGGTCGGTTGTTCTCGTAGGGGGCGAAAGCGCGCTGCGGTACGGACTTCGGAGGGTCGCCGCTAGCGGAGTATCATCGGACAGCCTGAATAATATTCCGCCGTGCGCGTACGATTTGCGCGTTTTAGGCGTCTTAATCGAATTTTTATTTCGCAAATGAGCCTCGACAGTTACGACATCGCCCTCCTTGCGGCGATTCAGCGGGATGCGACAACGCCTCAGCATGCGCTGGGGGCGCAGGTCAATCTGTCGTCTGCGGCGGTGAACCGGCGACTGAAAAAGCTTGCGGAGGAAGGCGTGACGCGCAAGACCGTCTCGCTGGTCGACCCGGAGCAGGTCGGCTATCCGCTCACGATCATCACGGAAGTCGAAGTCGAGAACGAACGTCTTGATCTGCTCGACGCGATGAAGCGGAGTTTTCTCGCGTGCCCGCAGGTGCAGCAGTGCTATTACGTCGCGGGGGAATGCGACTTCGTGGTGATCATGGTCGTGCAGAACATGGCGCAGTACACGGCGCTCACGCGCACGCTCTTCTTCGAGAGCAACAACGTCAAACGCTTCAAGACGCTCGTCTCGATGAGCAACGTGAAGGTCGGGCTGGAGGTCCCGCTGGACGCCGTCGCAGCGTAGCGCGTCGACGGCGCAGAAATCAGGCCGTCGAACGTGGCGTGGCGATTTCGTCGCGCAGCAGCTCGACGTAAGCACGCATGGTGGCGATGCGGCGTTCTCCGATGCGCCGCGCCGTAGCGGTCGTCAATCCGTCGGCGAGATGCAGAAGCTTGGTCTCGAAGTGATCGAGTGCAAAGCGCCGGTCGTCCAGCTCGCGATCCGTGGCGAAAGGATCGAGCGGATCGTAAAGCCGCGAGCCATTGCGACCTGCGACGTAGAACGTGCGGGCGATGCCGATGGCACCGATGGCATCGAGCCGGTCGGCGTCGCGCAGCACGCGCGCCTCGTTCGTCCGGGGTTCGATCGCTGCCGAGAAGCTATGCGCTTCGATGACGTGCGCGGTGGCATCGATGCGGGCGGCGTTCCAACCAAGTGTGCGCAGTACCTCGCTCGCCTTCTCCGCCGAGAGCCGCGACGCCTGTGCGCGGCGCGGGTCCGTTTTCTCCACTTGCACGCAGTCGTGCAGCAGCACCGAGACCGCCAGCATCTCGAGGTCGAGCGCCGGGTCGTCGGCGGCGATTTCCGCCACCAGTTTCCACACGCGAATCAGATGCGACCAGTCGTGCGAGCCGTCGTCGCTATCCTGCCCGTCGGCGCAAACCCCCATGATCCGGAGCACGGCGGCGATCACGTCGCCATAGGGGAAGAAGGCTTGCAGCAGCGGATGCGTCGTAGTGTTCATAGCGTTCGGATTGTCTGTGCACCGGTCTTGCCGCTCTCAATGACGAAGCGTTTGCTCGTCGGGACGGTGCCACGCAAATCCCCCTCGAACCGTGAAGCGCGAAGGGGTGTCTGCTACAGACGCTTGGCTTGCCGAATGCTTCGCAGGAAAGCACGCGTGCGCTCCTGCTGCGGGTCGCCGAAAATCTGCTCAGGCGGCCCCTCCTCGCATACCGCGCCGTCGCACAGGAAGCAGACCTTCGAGGCCACTTCGCGTGCGAAGCCCATCTCGTGCGTGGCGAGCAGCATCGTCATGCCCTCGTGCGCCAGATCGCGCACGATGTTGAGCACTTCGGACACCAGCTCCGGGTCGAGGGCCGATGTGATTTCGTCGAGCAACAACACCATCGGGTCCATCGCCAGAGCACGCACGATGGCCACGCGTTGTTGCTGCCCGCCCGACATGCGGTCCGGATACTCGTTCGCCTTATGCGCCAGACCGAAGCGTTCCAGCAACGCCATCGCGCGATCTTCCGCTTCGCGTCGGGGTTGCTTTAGCACGCGAATCGGCGCGAGTGTGACGTTCTCCAGCACCGTCATGTGCGGGAACAGATTGTAGCCCTGAAACACGATACCGATGTCCCGACGCAGCGAATTGACGTCCACGCCGGGGCCGGTAATGCGGTCGCCGTGCACGAGAATCTCGCCCGCGTCGATCGACTCCAGTCCGTTGATACAGCGCAGCAACGTCGACTTGCCGGAACCGGACGGACCGATCAGGCACACCACCTGATGCTCCTCCACCGTCATCGCCAGACCGTTGATGACCGATACGTCGCCGTACGACTTGGCAATGTCGCGAATCTCGATGAATGACATGGTCGTTCGCTCCTCAGGCACCGCCGGCACGCATGCGGGCGCGGTCGCGTTTGGCCATCCGTTCCACGAAGCGCACCTGCGGAACCGAGATGATGATGAACAGGATGGCGACGGTCGTTGCCGCCGACAGGTTGTAGTGGTTCGACGCGATCACCATCGACTGGTTGAAGGCGTCGATCACCCCGACGACGTTCACGAGCGCCGTGTCCTTCTGCAACGCGATGAAGGCGTTGAGCAGCGGCGGAATGATCTGCCGGATGCCCTGCGGCAACACCACGAAGCGCAACGTCTGCGTGTACGACAGGCCCAGCGAGCGCGCCGCCGCCACTTGTGACCAGTGCACGCCCTGAATCCCGGCGCGATAGATCTCCGCCACGTAGGCGCCGACGGTCAGCGTCAACGCGATCACGACGTAGGTGGTGAGCGACAGGTCCTTCAGGATCGGCACGCCGGTGAGCGGCAGGCCGAAACCCACCAGATAGATCACCAGCACCGCAGGCATCGCGCGAAAGATGTCGACGTAAGCCGTAGCGATGAAGCGCAGCGGCTTGCCTGCATTGCCCGGTGCGAACATGGCGAGTGCGACGACCAGGCCCCAGATCAGCACGAAGACTTCCGCAATCAGGAAGATCTTCACGTTCACCCAGAAGGCGTCGAGTACGAGCGGGAACGTCTTGACGATGAGCGGGACGAGGAAGAACGTCTTCGCCACCGCCAGGTCGTTCGCCAGCACGAACTGCAACGCGAGCACGACGATCAGTTGCGCAAGCGTGTAGCCCAGCGTGATCCAGCTTTGTACCCCGGCTTCGGCCTTCGCCACACGCGCCGCGACGATGTCACGGCGCGACGTGGCGCGACCGAAGTCCCGGTAACGCGCAAATGCACGCACCAGCGGAATGAGCACGAGCAACGAGGCCAGCCCAAGCAGAACCGTACCGACGGGCACCCACCAGCCACCCAGTTGATTGACCATCAACCCTTCACGCAGGGCGGCGATCGTATAAACGCTGCTGGCGACGGCAATCGCCGCGCCCAGCAATGCGCACAGACACAGCACCGTCGGCGCAGACGGCGTGCCGCCCACGTTCAGACGGCGCTCCCGGCCCATGCCGCCGAGGATGGACCCCGGCGCCTTTTGAGAGGATTCGCTCATATGGATAGACTCGGGTCGCGACGCCTCACGGCGTCAGGATCGGCAGCTTGGCGGGATCGGCACCGAGGCTCGGCACGAGGTATTGCGTCGCCAGACGGTCGAACGTGCCGTCCTTCTTCATCTCGGCGATCAGCTTGTTGAAGGCGGCGAGATTCGGCGAATCCTTGTTGACGAGACCGCCCCACTGTTCGCTCGTGTCGTAGCGGCCGACGACTTCGAAACGGCCTTCGGACTTCTTCGCGATGGACAGCACGTTCGGCGTGTCGTACAGCACGGCGTCGACCTGACCGGCGGCGAGTGCGGCGTACATGGCGGCGGCGTCGGTGTAGACCTTCGGGTGTTCGGCGACCTTCACCTTGTCCGTCAGATAAGGCAGGATCGTGGTGCCTTGCTTCACGCCCAGACGCATCTTCTTGATGCTGTCCTTGTCGACCTTGGTGCCCGTCTTCACGAGAACGCCCTGATCCGAACTGAAGTACGGATCGGTGAAGTTGACGACCTTCTTGCGCTCGTCGGTGATGGTGATTTCGCTCAGCGCAATATCGAAGCCCTTGGCCTGCCCCGTCACCACTTGCGCGAACGAGCGGTTGACGACGATCACGCGATCCAGACCGGCGCGGTGGGCCATGTTGGCGGCCATGCAGTATTCGAAGCCGTCCTTGATGGTGTCGGGCGAATCGCCGTTCCACCAGCCCGGTGCGGGCAACACGGGACGCACCGACAGTGCGCCCGGCGTAACCGTTTCGAGTTTGACCGAGCCGCGCGTGCCGGTGACCTGGCAGTTGCCGAAGTCCGGCGCTGCGCAGGCGGCCGTCGACACGACGCAGAGGCCGCCCAGCACGAGCGGAATGAGCAGCGAGCGCAGATGAGTCGTCTTGCGGGTTGCGCGGTTCTTGTCTTGCTGTTCGATCGGTTTCATGAGGGGGTCTCTCCTTGCGTCTTTGGTCTGTGATTCGGGGCGCGAGCGCGGGGGCTTCAGTGTTGCAGCGGGTCAGGCGGGCAATGCCGCAGCCGGTTGAGCGATGCCGCCATGCGGCTTGCCCGAGGCGACGTCGCCCCACAGGACGGCGTGATCGTCGGGCAAGGCGCGGGAGTTGGGCATCGACAGCCACAGGCGCATGAGCATGCGGTCCTGACCGGTCTGCACATCGTCCACGAAAGCCGTACGGCCGTGGTACACGATGTGGTTGTTGAGCAACTGAATGTCGCCCGGCGCGAAACGCATCTGGAAGCACTCTTCTTCTGCCAGCGCCATGAGCATCTGGATGGCTTCGTGTTCGGCGTCGCTCAGCTTGCGCACGCCCGGCAGCATCTGGGCGTTCTCAATATAGGTGAGAGAGAAGTGGCTCGTCAGCTTACCGTCTCGCACGCCGAAGATCGGCAGGTCATAAGCGATGTGTTCGCCACCGGCTTCTTCGCCGAAACGGCTGCGCGGAATCGGTTTGCACAGCAGTGCATGCAGATCCGGACGGCGCTTGAGCATCTCGTTGTAGACGGTAGCACTGCTCGCTAGTTTGCTCACGCCGCCTTCCGAAGCCTGACGCACGCACAGCAAACCGACCACGTCGCAACGGTCCGTGTGAAAGCGCAGTTGTCCCGGTGAGAGGGTACGCGCGCCGGAGGAGAGGAATGGCTTGCCCGAGCTGTCGACGGTCGCGCCGTAGAGCTTCGCACCGACGCCCATGCCTTCGTCCTTGATCTCGCGCATGACTTCGCCACGGCAGTTCTGGAACATCGGTGTGCCAAGGTGTGCACCCAGCGCGTACCAGATACGGCGCAGTTGTTCGGCGTCATAACGGCTGACGTCGAGACCGCGAATCTTGACCATGCCGGAGCCGTTTTCGAGTTCTTCACGAACATCGTCAAAGAACGCGCCCGCGTCGGGCAGCGGGAAGTTCTGACGATTGATGTTGCGCCAGTCGACGTTGTGCGTTTGCGCCAGCGCGGCATCGATCTGATCGAGCACGTGTGCCGGGAACGTTTTGACCCAACGGTCGTTGTTCACCATTTCGGCACCGCGCCAGACGGCAGCGCCCTGAAGACTCTTGGACTCGGACATGAAACCTCCTGATAGATGTAATGAGTAGTTCGTCCTGCGTTGTATATACATGTAAAGACATTACACCCAGTTTTTCGATTCCGGCAATCAGGGGTTGCGTCGAATCAGGGAAAGTCCTAGCGCTGGAAAACAACACAGCGGCAAGGTGTCCTGGGTGCGCTCTACATCGCAGTGCGGGCGCGCGCAGCGCCTCTCTGGCAGACGACAGACGAGACAAGCAACGGGCTCATGGCCCCGCGCGGGACGGCCCGAACAGCCGGGTACGCAGAACCCGGGTCACATGGACTATACGCGAACAAAATTGTGCCCGTATATCATTTATTACTTTCGTATACGATTTTAAACGTGTCAGGGCGACGGATGGCGAAGAGAGATGTCGCTTAAGCCTTCCCGTTCAATCGGAAATACGCCATCACTTCGCGTTGCGTTTGTTCCAAATGTTTGCGCAGCAGGCGTACAGCGGCTTTCGTGTCGCCCGCAGCGCAGGCCTGGTGGATGGCGATGTGCTCGTCGGTCGAGCGCTGGTGGTCGTTGACGGCCGAGAGGTGCGCGCGCAGAAAACGTCCCATACGCTCCTGTGCTGCCTGCGCCGTGGCGACGAGGCGCGGGCGGTTCGCGGGCGCGTAAAGCGCCTGATGAAATGCGAGATTCAGTTCGCTCCACGATTGCGGTGTGTCCGCCTTCGCGTAACGCTTGAGCAATTGTTCGGCCAGCGCGAGATCGCTCGGCGCCATGTTCGGCACCGCGATCTCAAGCGCGCGACATTCGAGTGCGATGCGCATGTCGAGCATCTCGACGCAATCGCTTACCGTGAGCGGCGACACCATCGCCCCCGCATGACGCTTGAGCGTCACCCATCCCTCGGATTGCAGACGCATCAGCGCCTCGCGCACCGGAATCTTGCTCACGCCCATTTGCGCCGCGATCTCGTCCTGACGAATCGGCGCACCTTCCGGCAGTTCGCCCGACACGATCTGACGGCGAATGGCGTCGTAAGCGCGGTCTGCCGTCGAGAGTGAAGCTTCGTCGAGCGTGGCAGTGGCGGCAAGGTTGCCGGTCGCGTCGCCGCGTGAGGATTTGGTCACAGCGCAGAACCCGTGGAGGCCGAAATGGATAACGCAACGATTATACAAATTCCCAATTCCGTATACGTCTCAACTTCATCGCTCGCTTGAGTTTTTCTCGGACATCCGGCTACCGCATGCCCGCTCAAGCGTTCCGCGTCGATTGTTCCGCCCATGCAACTTTAAGTTACCGGGACACATATTTATTGCCGCTTATCGCATCGATATGATGAGCGCCACCTGCGGCAGCACATCACGCAGGAACGCATCAATGCCGACGTCTCTGTCGAATGAAATTCGCTTTTTGGATGAAAACAATCACCATGCATCGTTTCAATATTCAGTGGTTTGCACGGGTGCTGATGTCGGCCCTGTTCCTGATCGCCGGGGTTCGCAAAATCTTCGCTTTCAAGGCGACCGTCGGCTATTTCGCGGCCATCGGCCTGCCCTTCGCGGAAGTCGTGACCGCGCTGGTCATCGTGATCGAAGCCGGTGGTGCCATCGCACTGATTCTCGGCTGGCGTCTCAAGCCGCTGGCGCTCCTGCTCGCGATCTACACCGTGGCAACGGCGCTCATCGGCCATAAGTTCTGGGCCGCCGATCCCGCACAGTTCAGCGCTCAACTGAATAACTTCTTCAAGAACATTGCGATTGCCGGTGGGTTCCTTCTGCTGGCGGCGCAACCGGATACTTCTTCGTCGAAGGCGTAAGCCGGTTACCCCGTCGGTCGGTCCGACGCCATCGGGCGCGTACGTCCGGACAACACCCCGAGCGGCTTACGGCCCTCGGGGTGTTCGTTTTAAGCAGATGCCGAAAACACAACGCATCGACGTTGGAGAATTGTCGAGTTTTGTCGCCAGGCAATACCAGCGCAACGGAACTCGTTACACTCGCGCAATCTCCCTTCAGCATCCACATGTCCGCCCGCATCCTTCTCGTTGAAGACGACGCCCGTCTGTCCGCCCTGGTTTGCGGCTACCTTCAGAAGCACGGCTATCAGGTCGAATGCGTGCTCGATGGCGCACGTGCCGTGCAAACGATCCTGCGCCGCCGCCCCGATCTGGTGATTCTCGACGTCAATCTTCCAGGCAAGGACGGCTTCGAGATCTGTCGTGAAGCGCGCGCGCAGTACCGCGGCATCGTCATCATGGTGACGGCGCGCGACGAGGAATTCGACGAAGTGCTGGGGCTGGAGCTGGGGGCGGACGATTACGTTCACAAACCGGTGGAGCCGCGTGTGCTGCTCGCCCGCATCAAGGCGCAACTGCGTCGCAACGAACACCTGATTCCCGCGAGCAACGCCCCCGAGAGCATTACGCTCGGCCGGTGCCGCATCGACCGGGGCACCCGGTCCGTCACGCTGCCGAACGGCAAGCAGCCCGACCTGACCTCCGCCGAATTCGATCTGCTCTGGGCACTGGCCTGCTCGGCGGGCGAAGTGGTGACGCGCGACACGCTGGTGCGCCACTTGCGCGGCGTGGAGTTCGACGGCATCGACCGCTCGGTCGACGGCGGCATCTACAAACTGCGACGCAAGCTCAACGACGACCCCACCGCGCCGCAGTGCATTCTGACGGTGCGCGGCAAGGGCTATCAACTCAACAAATCCTGCTGGGACTGACCCGGCACGACCTCACGACCGGCCAGCCCGGCGCACATCATGCCCGCCAACCCTTTCCAGCCGTATCGATACTGCCGGCTGCGGTGGCAGCGATTTCGCCGTTCATGGACGGACACGCGCGCCGACCGGCGTCCCAGTTGGTCGCGGCTCTTCGTGCGCACGTACACGAAGCTACTGGGGCTTTGTCTGCTGGTGCTCGTCATCCCGGCGTTCTTCATCGTGCTTGACGCACCGGACAGCGCATGGCTCACGCGTCTGGGGACGGCGCACTTTCTGGTCCCCGCGATACTCAGCACGCTGCTGTTGCCCGCCATCGTCGCGTATCGGTGGATGCGTCCGGTCTGGGTCGATCTCGTCATGGTGCGCGAGCGCGCCATCGACTTCAGCGGCGGCCGCTTCCATACGCGTGCGAAGGAGTCGTACAGCGTCATCATCGGTCCACTGGCGCGCACGCTCAACGCACTGGCCGAGCGCATGGAGAAACTGATCGCCACGCAGCGCGACCTGACCAACGGCATCTCGCACGAACTGCGCACACCGCTCGCGCGCCTGCGCTTCGCGTTGGAGATACTGCGCGACCCGACGTCGCCTGCCGACGCGTGTGAGCAAGCGCTGGCGAGCATCGATCTGGACGTGACCGAACTCGACGAACTCATCGACATGAGTCTGACCTTCGCTCGGCTGGAATACAGCTCGCTTCAGTCGAATCTGGAAACCACGTCCGTTGCGCACTGGTTTGCGAATCAGGTGCGCGACGCCTCCCTGCTCTACGCCGAGCGCGACATCACGCTGGAGTGCAATCTCGCGCCGTCGTATCAGGTCGTCATGGACAAGCGGCTGATGGCGTACGCGATGCGCAATCTGCTGCGCAATGCGAGCCGATATGCGCGTTCGCGCATCGTCGTCGGGATGCAGTTGCGCCACGGGAACGTCGGCATCTACGTGGAAGACGATGGCCCCGGTATTGCGCCGGACGACCGCAAACGCATCTTCGACGCGTTCGTGCGACTCGACCGCCACACGGGCGGATACGGGCTCGGGCTCGCCATCACGGAGCAAGTCATGCGGGCGCACAACGGCAACGTTGCCGCCACGGATCCGGTCACCCTCGGCGGGGCACGCTTCGAAATCAGTTGGCCCGCCGTGGCAACCGCCGGTTCGCCCTCGGTGACGTCTTAGGCCAACTCAGTACGTTCGTCCCAACTGGAAGTAGATGTTGTTACGTCCGCCCGGCGCGAACGCCACGCCGAAGTAGATCGGACCGAACGACGTGGTGAGCGCGGAGAAGACGGTGACGCTGCGCTTGAGCGTACCGCTCCCGAACGCATCGTCCACGGACCACACATTGCCCGCTTCAAGGCTCACCCCGACGAACAGCCGCCGGATCGGCGACGCGCTGAACGACGCAATCCGGTTCATGTACGTGATGTTCCCGTACATCATGGAATTGCCCGCCAACTGATCGGCAGCGTACGCGGACAAGTGCTGGAAGCCGCCGAGCGTGAAGCCGAGCGGGTTCGTCACGTTCGTGCCGCCGAAGTTGTTGCCCGCCTCCATCGTGGCGCTTACGCTGTGGCGTCCGTAGCTCATCGCCACCATGCCCTTGCCGTACACCTCGGTATAGCTGTTGCTTCCCGCGAACAACGACCGCTCTGCGCGCAACTCCGTGAAATAACCGTGACGTGCGAATTGCGGATCGTCGAGCTGATCGATCACGAGCTTTGCGCGGGCGCTCAGCTGACGTCCGTAAATATCGGGGAAGAGTAGTTGACTGGTCGGAGACGCATCGTCGCCATCGCCAATCGGCAGGTTGTATTGCGGTACCGCCGTGCCGTGCGCATACGCCAGGCCGATACGGAAGTCGCCCAGCGTCGATATCGGCAAGCCGACGTCGACCCCGGCACGCTCCGTGGTGAGGCGGTATCGCGTCAGTCTGACGTCGCCCGAATCGTCGTACAGATTGGCGTGACGGCGCTGAATCTCCACGTAAGGCGCGATGTAGGCGCCCCACGGGTTCGCGAACGGTTGACGCAACTCGCCGTGAAACGCGAGGACGTCGCTGCCTAGTGTGGCGTCGGCGCGGGCTTCGAGACCGCTGCTCGTGAGCCACGGGCGGCGGTATCCGAGGTGCAGACGGAAGCTGCCTTCCTCCTTCGACGTCGCCGACAAGCCGAGGCCGAACAGCAGGAAGTTCGGTCCCCAGCGCTTCTCTTGCGCGGTGATGACGAGCTTGTGCTCGCCGTTCTCTTCCACCATTTGCTGCGTGACGCTCTCGAAATCGTCCTCATTGACGAGCGCCAGCAGGTCCTTGTTGACTGCGGCCGGGTCGTAGACGTCGCCCTCCTTCACATGCAGCGCCGCCCGGATGCGCTTCGCAGGCACCACGCCGCGCGAGTTGATCTCGACCTTGGTGATGCGTACTGCCTCGGCCGCAGTATTTCCATGCGCCGCGCGCCACGCGGCGTATTGCGCCGGACTCAGCGCGAGCCGCTGAAGCTGCGGCAGCGCAGCGCGTGCCGCGGCTTCGCCGGCGGCGATGCCTTGTGGTGCATTCTCGAAGTCGGTGAATGTCAGACGGCCCAGATCGGGTTGAATCAGCACGTCGGTCGAGCGAAGCTGCTCGCGCTGACGCGCGACGTTCTGGCGAATCAGAATGCCGACCATCTGCTGGAACACGTCCGCTGGCGACGACAGTGCGTTGAGCGGACGCAGCGGTGAGCCGATGTCCACGGCGATCACGACATCCGCCCCCATCGCGCGCGCCGTCTCGATCGGCAGGTTGCTGACGATGCCGCCGTCGACCAGCGTGCGGCCATTGACGTCTACCGGAGAGAAGAGACCGGGCAGCGCCATGCTCGCGCGAATGGCCTGCGGCAACGAGCCATGATCGAGCACGACCATCTGGCCGGTTTGCAAGTCGGCGGCAATCGCGCGGAACGGCACGGGAAGCTTGTCGAACGACACCGAGCCGCCGACGTTCGGCGTCCACTCCTGCAACAACGCCTGAAGCCGGTTGCCATGCACCAGCCCCGAAGGCAGCTGGAAGCCGTTGGGACCAAAGCCGAGGGAAAAGCTGTCGACGTAGTAGCGCTCGTCTTCGCGCTGCGACTGCGGAAGATCGCTACGGTCGGTGATGTCGAACGCCACGTCCGCGAGGTTCACGTGTTCAAGCCGCGCACGCATGTCGGTCGCACTCAGGCCGCTCGCGTACAAGCCGCCGACAACTGCGCCCATGCTCGTCGCTGCGACGCAGTCCACCGGAATCCGATTGTCTTCGAGCACCTTGAGCACGCCGAGGTGCGCGTAGCCTCGCGCGCCGCCACCGGACAACACCAGCCCGACGGACGGGCGTCCCGGATCGCCGCCTTCGACGCGGCAGATCGTGCCGGGTGCGGCGGACGCAGTACCCGCCGTCGACGTTGCAGCCCGTGCCGCCGGGGTGAGCAAGACGAACAGCCCACCGAGCAGCAGGCATGCGCCGAGCCAGCGAAAACCGTCCCCGTCGCGCAAATGAAGTTTGGGGAAACGGCTCATGGCTTACGGGGGGATTTGGGAAAACCGCAAGAATACCTGCTTTCCGTTTCACCTAATGGACCCGATCCCACGAATCACGTGTGGAGGATCTTTCGGACGGGAAAGGTACAGAGAGAGGGCCTCACGGCCCGATTCGACGGGGGCGAACTAGCTCGCCAGACATTTGAACAACAGGCGCAATGGCCCGACATCCGGCGCGACGGCCAGACGGGGCAGAAGGAAGGGGTCGTCGTCACGGTCGGCCCGAGCGCGTCGCGTGGTCGTGGCGTTGCGATACCCGGCGCGCTCGACGATGTCGCGCACGTGTCGGGTGACGTTGCCGTACGGGTAGCAGAACGCCTCGATGTTCGTCCCGCAAATCGATTCGAGCTGGTGCTTGGCGCCGACGATTTCTGCCGCGGCGTCGTCCAGCGTCAAATCCGGCAACGACACGTGATTGAGCGTGTGCGCGCCGACTTCATGCCCGCGACGCATCCACGTGAGGAGCCTGTCGCGGTCCATGAGCGGCGCGGGGGACGCGACGAGATGTGCGTCCCAGTGATTCGTGCCGCCCAGATGATCCGCCACGAAATAGCAGGTCGCCGTGAAGCCCACCGAATCGAGCACCGGCATCGCGTGATCGAAGACGTTCTGAAAGCCGTCGTCGAACGTGATGCCGAACACTTTGGCGCGTCCCGGCGCACGAAGATACGACTGAAGCTCGCCCATGCTCAGGCCCTGATAGCCGAAGCGGCGAAGCCCGGCCATTTGCGACGCAAACGTATCGGGATCGACGCACAGCCCCCGCAGCGGATTGTCGCGCGGTGGCACTGCGCAAATCTGGTGATACATCAGAATCGGAACCGACATGGCGATGGACTCAGGTGGCTCGATTCTGATGGCGTCTCTGTCGACGCAATGCAACGCCTGGCCACTGACGCAACGGGAGATCCGCTCGCGGCGGGTGTTGGGGCCGGACGCTGGCGGCAACGGCGTCCAGATACACGCCGTAGGTCGCCTCGACGAAATCGTCGAAATCGAACTCGGTCCGTCCCTTCATCCGCGCCATGTGCCCCATGTGCCGCATGCGCTCCGGTTTGTCGGCGATGTGCATCAGCACGTTGGCGATGGCTTGCGGATCGCGCGGCGGCACAATCCAGCCGTCCACCCACGGGGTGACGTTTTCCGGCAGTCCGCCGACCTTCGTCACGAGACTCGCGCAGCCAGCGGCCATCGCTTCCCGGCACGCGTACGACAGGCTCTCGTGATAGGAGAGGACGAACGCGATATCGGTCGCCGCAAGCAGATGGTGGACGTGATTGATCGGGCCCGTGAAGAGGATCTGCGCATCGAGACCGCACGCCTCGACCATCGCACGTTGCTCGATGCTCGGCTCGGTGCCCGCGAGCCAGACGCGAAAGCGCCGGCGTGTCGCTTCGGGCAGCAGCGTGAGCGCCATGACGAGGTCGGCCCAACCCTTCGCCGCGCCGGTGCCTGCCGCGCTACCGAGCACGATGCTGTCGTCGGCACTTGCACCGAGCAGGGCCGAGCGACGGCGCAGGCGCTCCTCCTCGTTAAGCGGCGCTGTCCCCGGCGAACGCACGCCATGTTTGACGACCACGATGTTCGGATAGGACGACTCGCGTCTGAGCATCTTGCGCACATAATCGCTCACGGCGATGGTCCGGCTCGTGCCGAAGCTTGCGCGTAGCCAGTTGCCCAACGAGTTGGCGGGATAGGTGTTGTGCTTGGTGAAGACAATTTCGGGGCGCACCGCGAGTCCGGTGACGGCGAGCATGACCTGACGATGATCGGGCGAGCCGTTGACGTGCACGACGTCGAAGCGGTGCTCACGAATCAGACGACGCAAACGCAGCGTCTCGCGCCAGAAGCGATACCAGCGCGGTTTGAAGTCGATGTCGACCGACGTGACGCGCGCCAGCCGTTTGATCTGCTCACCGAGCCAGCTACCGGGGGGTGTAGCGACGGTGACCTCATGGTCGCGGCTCATGGCGAGCGCGAGTTCCCGGACGTAGGTGTCCTGCCCGCCGCCGCAGCCGACGTGAAAGTTGGTGTAAAGAATCTTCATGCGTTCCGGCCCGATGGTGTCTCCACGAATGGTAGAGAGACCGGGGTCGGCACGGTGTCGAGACGCAATGACTTTTGTTTCGTTTTGTCGCCGGGCGTGTGGACCTATGGACGCATAGACGTAAAAAAACCCGGCAGCGCAACGCTTGCCGGGTTTTGTCGACGGGCGCGATGTCGCCCGGTCGTCTCGACTTAGAACGGAATATCGTCGTCCATGTCGTCGAAGCCGCCGCCGGACTGCTTGGCCGGGGCTTGCTGACGTGCACCGCCACCGCCGCCACCACCGCCACGCGAGTAACCGCCGCCACCGCCTTCGTCGCCACCACCGCCACCGCCGCGCGAGTAGCCGCCACCGCCGCCACCTTCACCGCCGCCGCTACGGCCACCCAGCATCTGCATCTGGTCAGCCACGATTTCCGTGCTGTAGCGCTCCGTGCCGTCCTGCGCCTGGTACTTGCGCGTACGGATACGGCCTTCGATGTACACCGACGAGCCCTTCTTCAGGTACTCGTTGACGATCTCCGCCAAACGGCCGAAGAACGACACACGGTGCCATTCCGTCATTTCCTTGAATTCGCCGGACTGCTTGTCCTTGTAACGGTCGGTCGTCGCCAGACGAATGTTCGCAACCGCATCGCCGCTCGGCATGTAGCGGACTTCGGGGTCGGCACCCAGATTGCCGACCAGAATCACTTTGTTGACTGATGCCATAAATCTTTCTCCGGTATTGCTGAAATCCGATCAGGATTGACGAGGCGCAGGCGTCCTCATCGGTGCGGCGATTATAAGCCACACGAAAGCCCCGGCTGCGCAAGTCAGGAAGATTGCGTTTTGACCGTAGTGGGTCATCAGAAAACCCCCTAGGGCCCCACCGCAGAAAAGGCCGAGTGCCTGAGTCGTGTTGTACACCCCGACGGCCGCACCTTTACGCTGTCCCGGCGCCAGCTTCGACACCAGCGACGGCTGCGACGCTTCGAGCACATTGAAGCCCAGGAAGTACACAAACAACACCACGGCAATCACACCGACCGTCGGCGGCAATCCGCCCAACGCGACCTGCGCGATAGCCACGAGCGCAATCGCCGAGAGCAGCACCGCCTTCATCTTGCCCCGCTTTTCGGCAGCAATGATCGCAGGCACCATCGCGACGAACGACAATCCCATCACCGGCAGATAAATCTCCCAGTGCTGCGCCACCGGCAATCCGGCCGCGACCAGCATGCGCGGCATCGCCACGAAGAGCGCCGTCTGCGTGGCATGCAGCACGAACACGCCGAAGTTCAGACGCAGCAGTTCCGGGTTATGCAGCACTTCCGAGAACGGCGCAGGTCCGGCCTTGGCATGGACGGGCGGCGTGGGCACCACCCACAGCACTACGAAAATCGCCAGCACCGCGAGTATGCCGATGGCCGAGAACAAGCCGCTCATGCCCAACCAGTGATACAGGAACGGCGCGCACACAATGGCCACGGCAAACGACACGCCGATGCTGCCACCGATCATGGCCATTGCCTTGGTACGGTTCGCGTCGCTCGTCAGATCCGCCACGCAGGCCATGACCGCCGACGAGATCGCCCCGGCGCCCTGAATCGCGCGGCCGACGATGATCCACGTCAGATCGTGCGCCATCGCCGCCACCAGCGAGCCGATTGCGAACACGATCAGGCCGAAGACGATGACCGGCTTGCGTCCGAGACGATCGGACGCCCATCCGTACGGGATATAGAGCAGGGATTGCGTCAGACCGTAGATACCGATGGCCAGGCCGACGAGGAAGGTGTCGTTGCCGCCCGGAATCGTCTGCGCGAAGACCGAGAACACCGGCATGATCAGGAACAGCCCGAGCATGCGCAATGCAAAAATCCCCGCGAGCGACGCGCTGGCGCGCACTTCTAGCGGGGTCATGCGGCCCCCTCGGCCGCGTGTCGAGGCAGGAGATGCGGAAGTCACGGAATCAGTCGACATTACGTCCTGAGAGATAAAAAAGCGCTTGCGGCCTCGGAATTGTCTGATGTTTGCATTCGGACGACGGGGTGTTTCGCCGCGCCCGACGGGTTCGCGCACGAGCCCCGGTCAGGTCCGGAATGCCTGACAGGCCCGACAAGATGGCCGGACGCCAGCCTCTGGAAATCGGGCGGTTCGTCCCCATCTGCCTCCCATGCCGCATCGGCGCCCGAGGCAGCCCGTCAGCAGGGATCGGCCCCGGCAATCAAACTTAGGTATATTAGCAGGTTTAGCCGCCCTGATTTCCCCCCAGCGGCCCGCCCGACCGCTCCCGCCGCCTGCTGCGTCGATGCCCGGCCAACGCCGTGTCGACGCGGTCCGACGTCCCGGGAAACTCAGGCTCTTGGGGGCCGGAAACCGCCCCGCGACAATTCGCCGCGCGGCTTCCTCGGCGACGACCCGGAACCGTCAATGGAAACCATTCGTATTCGTGGGGCTCGTACCCACAACCTCAAGAACGTCAATCTCGACCTGCCCCGTCACCAACTCGTGGTGATCACCGGCCTGTCGGGCTCCGGCAAGTCGTCGCTCGCCTTCGATACGCTGTACGCGGAAGGTCAGCGGCGCTATGTCGAAAGCCTGTCGGCGTATGCCCGTCAGTTCCTGCAACTGATGGAAAAGCCTGACGTCGACCTCATCGAAGGGCTTTCGCCAGCGATTTCGATTGAACAGAAGGCCACGTCGCACAACCCTCGCTCGACCGTCGGCACGGTCACCGAAATTCACGACTATCTGCGTCTGCTCTATGCACGCGTAGGTACGCCGTACTGCCCCGATCACGGACTGCCGCTCGAATCGCAAAGCGTTTCGCAAATGGTCGACGCCGTGCTCGCGCTGCCCGAAGACACCAAGCTCATGATCCTCGCGCCGATCGTCGTCGATCGTAAGGGCGAGCATGCGGACCTCTTCGAATCGATGCAGGCGCAGGGCTTCGTGCGCTTTCGTATCCGCTCGGGCGGCGGCGCGGCCAACGAAGGCAAGGCGCGCGTGTACGACATCGAATCGCTGCCCAAGCTCAAGAAGACGGAAAAACACTCCGTCGATGTGGTCATCGACCGCATCAAGGTGCGCGCCGATCTGAAGCAACGTCTGGCAGAGTCGTTCGAGACGGCGCTGCGTCTGGCCGACGGCCGCGCGATTGCGCTGGAAATGGATACCGACAAGGAACACGTCTTCAGTTCGAAATTCGCGTGCCCGGTGTGCTCGTATTCGTTGCAGGAACTCGAACCGCGTCTGTTCTCGTTCAACAATCCGATGGGCGCGTGCCCGACCTGCGATGGTCTGGGACAGATGACGTTCTTCGATCCGAAGCGCGTCGTCGCCTTCCCTGCCCTGTCGCTCGCGTCCGGCGCGATCAAGGGCTGGGACCGACGCAACCAGTTCTACTTCCAGATGCTGCAAAGCCTCGCGGCGTTCTACGACTTCGAAGTCGACACGCCCTTCGAGGAAATGCCCGAAGAGACGCAGAAGATCGTGCTTTACGGCTCCGGCGAGCAGGAAATTCCGTTCACCTACGTGAACGAGAAGGGCCGCACGTCGGTACGCTCGCACGCCTTCGAAGGCATCATCCCGAACCTTGAGCGACGCTATCGCGAAACCGACTCGGTCGCCGTGCGCGAAGAACTCGCCAAGTATCAGAACAACCGCGCCTGCCCGGATTGCGAAGGCAGTCGCCTGCGTCGCGAGGCGCGCTTCGTCAAAGTGGGCGAAGACAAGCAGGCACGCGCCATCTACGAGATCGGCAATCTGCCGCTGCGCGAAACGCTCGGCTACTTCCACGAACTGGTGCTGCACGGCGCGAAGCGCGAGATTGCCGACAAGATCGTCAAGGAAATCGTGGCGCGTCTCACGTTCCTGAATAACGTCGGTCTCGACTACCTCTCGCTCGAACGCAGCGCCGATACGCTCTCGGGCGGCGAGGCGCAACGGATTCGTCTCGCGTCGCAGATCGGCTCGGGCCTGACGGGCGTGATGTACGTGCTCGACGAGCCGTCCATCGGCCTGCATCAACGCGATAACGACCGCCTCATCGGCACGCTCAAGCATCTGCGCGATCTCGGCAACTCGGTGATCGTGGTCGAGCACGACGAGGACATGATTCTCGCGAGTGACTACGTCGTCGACATGGGACTCGGCGCGGGCATTCACGGCGGCACCGTGATTGCGCAGGGTAGCCCCGAGCAAATCGAGAACGCCGCGGAATCGCTCACGGGTCAGTACCTCTCGGGCGCACGACGCATCGAAGTGCCGACCGAGCGCCGCGCACCGGGCGAGGACTATCTGCGCATCGTCGACGCCACGGGCAACAATCTGAAGAACGTCAATCTGGACCTGCCGGTCGGCCTGCTGACGTGCGTGACGGGCGTCTCCGGCTCGGGCAAGTCCACGCTCATCAACGACACGCTGTATCACGCCGTTGCACGCCATCTGTATGGCTCGTCGGCCGAGCCGGCGCCGTACGAGCAGATCGATGGGCTGGAGCATTTCGACAAGGTCATCAACGTCGACCAGTCGCCCATCGGACGCACGCCGCGCTCGAACCCGGCCACCTACACGGGGCTCTTCACGCCGATTCGCGAACTGTTCGCCGGTGTGCCTGCCGCCAAGGAGCGTGGCTACGACCCGGGCCGCTTCTCGTTCAACGTGAAGGGCGGACGCTGCGAGGCCTGTCAGGGCGACGGCGTCATCAAGGTCGAGATGCACTTCCTGCCGGACGTGTACGTGCCGTGCGACGTCTGCCACGGCAAGCGCTACAACCGCGAAACGCTCGAAGTTCAGTACAAGGGACGCAACATCTCGGAAGTGCTCGACATGACGGTCGAGCAGGCGCACGAGTTCTTCAAGCCGGTACCGGTCGTCGCGCGCAAGTTGAAGACGCTGCTCGACGTCGGTCTGGGCTACATCCGTCTCGGTCAGTCGGCCACCACGCTATCGGGCGGCGAGGCGCAGCGCGTGAAGCTCTCGCTCGAGCTGTCCAAGCGCGACACGGGCCGCACGTTGTATATCCTTGACGAACCGACCACGGGCCTGCACTTCCACGATATCGAACTGCTGCTCACGGTGATTCACCGGTTGCGCGATCAGGGCAACACGGTCGTCATCATCGAACACAATCTCGACGTGATCAAAACGGCGGATTGGGTGATCGACCTCGGGCCGGAAGGCGGCGCAGGTGGCGGGCAGATCATTGCGCAGGGCACGCCCGAGCAGGTCGCAGCGAGCAAGGCCAGCTTCACCGGCAAGTATCTGGCACCGTTGCTCAAGCGCGGCAAGTAAGCTTTATCGGAAAAGGACGTCATCTCATGGAACCGCGCTCTGGCTGGACTCCGGACCGGAACTTCTGGGTCGAAGCCGCAAGCTATGTCTTCGCAGCGGCGGCCCTCTGGCTGATCCTCAGCATCCACCTGCTGTCGGCAGTATTGGCGGGCATGGTGGTGTATCAGCTCGTCCATGTGCTGGGGCCGCGCCTGCAATTGCGCATCTCGAGCGAGCGGGCACGGCTGGTCGCCGTGGCGCTGCTCTCGGCCCTTATCGTCGCCCTCATGACGGCGCTGGTGTTCGGCGTCATCAGCTTCTTGCGCAGCGACGCAGGGCACCTCGAACACATCAATGGCCGCATGATGGAAGCGATCGAGCAGGCGCGCTCGCAACTGCCGATGTGGGTGACCGATCGTCTCCCTGCGGATACCGAAGACATCCATCAGGCCGTAACCGAGTTCCTGAAGGATCACACGCAGGAGATGTCGCTCGTCGGCAAGGAAGCGCTGAACGCGATGGTGCACATCATCGTCGGGCTGGTGCTCGGTGCGCTCGTGGCGCTGTCGAGCGTGCGTCCGGTGCAGCACATGCGTCCGCTGGCCGCCGCCCTCACCCGCCGCGTGACCCTCTTCGGCGACGCCTTCCGTCGCATCGTCTTCGCGCAGGTGAAGATCTCGCTCATCAACACGGTTTTCACGGCCATCTTCCTGATCGGTATCTTGCCGTTGTTCGGCATCCATTTGCCGCTGCGCAAGACGATGATCGTGGTGACGTTCGTGGTCGGCCTGCTGCCGGTCGTCGGCAATCTGATCTCCAACACGTTCATCGTGGTGCTCGGCCTGTCGGTGTCGCTCTACGTGGCGATCTCGGCGCTGATCTTCCTGATCGTCATTCACAAGCTCGAATATTTCCTGAACGCACGCATCGTCGGCACGCAGATTCAGTCGCGCGCCTGGGAATTGCTGCTGGCCATGATCGTAATGGAGGCCGCATTCGGGTTACCGGGGCTGATCGCCGCGCCCATCTACTACGGCTATCTCAAGAGCGAACTGGCGGAGAAGAAGCTCGTCTGAGCGCCTAACGGCACACGACTACGCTCGCTGCCCGACGTCTCAATCGAGACGGAACGGCACCGGGCGTACTTTTTAACCTCAATTTGACATTTCGTCACTCAATGACATAATGTCAAATCATGAAATCCACCAAAGTTTCCACCACGGGCAAGCTCGACGAGAACACGCTGCTGTTGCGTGAGGGACGCAAGATCGTCGAAGCGCTCGGTCAGACCTTCGCACCGCTCGTGGAAGTGGTGCTGCACGACCTGACCGATCCCGACCATGCCATCGTGGCCATCGCCAACAATTTGTCAGGCCGCGAGCCAGGCGACGCCGTCACGGAGATGGGGCTCGCACGTATCGCCGACCCGGCGTTCCCCGAAGTCATCGCGAATTACGCCAATCGGTTTCCCGATGGGCGTCCGGCCAAGAGCACGTCCATCGGGCTGAAGAACAGCGAGGGCGAATACGTCGCCGCCATCTGCCTGAACATGGACATTTCGATGCTGGCGGCAGCGGCCGCGAGCGTCCAGCAGTTGGTGAGCGTGCCGAATCAGGCACCGGCCACCGTCAGCGAGACGCTTGCGAGCCGCCGTCTCGACGACATCCGCCCGCTCATCGCCGACTTCGCCGCGCAGCGCAACACCACGCCGCAGGGCCTGACGCTCGCGCAACGCCGCGAGGCGATCCGTCTGATCGAGGCGCGCGGTCTGCTGGACCTGCGTCACGCGCATGCCGAAGTGGCGCGCACGCTGGGCGTCGCCCGTTCGACCGTCTACACCTATCTCTCCGACTCGAAAGGTTCCTCATGACTACCCCCACGTTGGCGATCACGTATGGCGATGTCGTCGCCGCTCACGACCGAATTCGCGAAGCGGCGCACCGCACGCCGGTACTCACGTCGCGCACGGCCGACACCATGACCGGCGCCCGCCTGTTCTTCAAGGCGGAGAATTTCCAGCGCATGGGCGCGTTCAAGTTTCGCGGCGCGTACAACGCGATTTCCCAGTTCACGGCGGAGCAGAAGCGCGGCGGTGTGCTGGCATTCTCGTCGGGTAACCACGCGCAGGCCATCGCGTTGTCGGCCCGCGAACTGGGCGTGCCCGCCGTCATCCTGATGCCGCAGGACGCCCCGCAAATGAAGATCGACGCCACGCGTGGGTACGGTGCGGAAGTGATTCTGTTCGATCGCTACAAGGAAGATCGCGAAGCGCTGTCGACGCGTCTCGCGGCAGAGCGCGGCATGACGCTGATCCCGCCGTACGACCATCCGCATGTGATGGCCGGTCAGGGTACGGCCGTCAAGGAACTGATCGAAGACGCGGGTGAGCTCGACATGCTGCTGGTGTGTCTGGGCGGTGGCGGGTTGCTCTCGGGCAGCGCCGTCGCGGCGCGCGCGCTCAATCCGAATATCGAGATTTACGGCGTGGAACCGGAGGCCGGTAACGACGGGCAGCAGAGTTTCCGCACTGGCGAAATCGTTCACATCGAGACGCCCCGCACCATCGCCGACGGCGCGCAGACGCAGCATCTCGGTCAGTACACCTTCCCGGTGATCCGCTCGCTGGTGAACGATATCCTGACCGTAACCGACGATGAACTCGTGCAGACGATGAAGTTCTTCGCGAGCCGCATGAAGATTGTGGTCGAGCCGACGGGCTGTCTCGCAGCCGCCGCCGCGATGCAGGGCAAGGTCGACGTTCGTGGCAAGCGCGTGGGCGTCATTCTGTCCGGCGGCAACGTCGATCTTTTACGTTTTGCAAAACTTGCGCTCGGGGAGGCCGTATGAGCACGCAGGAACGAGGTATCGAATCGGTGAACGTACCGACATTGCAACCGCCGCGAGGCCACTATTCGCACGGGGTTTGCGCGAATGGTTTCGTCTTCGTCTCGGGACAGTTGCCGATCACGCCGGAGGGCGAACGCCTGGTCGGCGCGCCGTTCGCCGAGCAGGCGAAACAGGCGCTGGAGAACGTGGCGGCCATCCTTGCCGCCTGCGGCACCAGCGTCAGCCGTCTGGTGCAGGTGCGCGTATACATCACGAATGTCGACGACTGGGGTCCGTTCAACGAGGTCTACGCCGAGTGGGCGGGCGATGCGAAGCCGGCGCGCTGCGTGGTCCCGGTGCCAGCGCTCAGTCACGGTGTTGCCGTGGAAATCGAGGCGACGGCACTGGCGGGATGAAACTTGCGATGAATCCCGGGAATTCGAGGCGGGCTGGCCGATCAGACCGGTACACTTCGCTCCACGCATTCCTAAGTTCATCGAAACATGACGACCCCCGATTTCCCGACACCGACACGCGCGCCCTCCGATGCCCCCCTGCCTCCGTCTGCGCCGCTGACTCAGCAGCGTATCGACGACGAACCGCTGCGGCTGGCCACGAGCTTTAACGACATCTTCGTCGTCATCGCTTCGTGGCTGCTCTCATTCGGCACGGTGTGGCTCACGGCGTCGCTGCCTTCGTGGCTGCAGATGCTCATCGCCGCCGCCATCACGTGGGGACTCTCGGAGATCTTCGTGCGGCGCCGCCGCATGGCGCTGCCCGCGCTCTGCTTTTCGTTCAGCTTTGTGAGCACGGCCGCCATGCTCGGTTTCGGGAACGCTTCGTTGCTGCATCAGGGCGGAGAAAGCGTGCGTGCATCGATGAGTGGGTGGACGCTCGTCGGCACCTGCGTCTGCACCGCCCTCGGTGCCGCCCTCTTCTGGTGGCGCTTCCGGGTGCCCGCCGTGATCGCCATGGGCGTGGCCGGTGTGGTCGCCGTCGTCTGGGCGCATGTGCTGGTACTGACCGAGAACGATGGCTGGCTGCTGGTGGCGAATGTCGTCGTCGGGCTGGCGATCTTCGTCTGGGCGCTGCGCTGGGACGCACAGGATCCGCAACGCACGACCATCCGCTCCGATGTCGCTTTCTGGCTTCACCTGCTCGCTGCCTGCATGGTCACGCATCCGATCTTCTGGATGCTCGCACCGAACCATCCCGGCGCGGTCATCGCCGTGTTCGTGCTGCTCACGGCCGTGTCGCTCGCCATTGACCGTCGTGCACTAATGCTGTCGTCGCTGCTGTACGTCATGAGCGCAATCCTGCGCATGTTCATGACGCCCGCCGCGAACGGCGACGAACCCTACGCGCACGCCAGCATGTCGCTGCCAGCCACGGCGGTGATCGTCGGCGGTGTGCTGCTGTTGCTGTCGGTGTTCTGGCAACCGTCGCGTCGGGCCGTACTGCGCCTGTTGCCCTCGGCGTGGCGCGCGAAACTGCCGCACTGACGCGCGTCTCACGTCAAAAGCAGGTCGACAAACGAAAAATGGCCGCGCCGGAGCTTCCCGGCGCGGCCATTTTTCATCTCATCCGCATCACTGGATCGTCACGCGCTCCAGCACCAACATGAAGTGGTCGAGCGATGGCGTCTTCATGCCTGCGATCTTCGCGCGGTCGTCCCACCGACGCAGTCGAAGCGCCGCCTCGGCATGCTCGCGCGCGAGAAACGTCTTCGCTTCCTCATCGCTGAACACACCGCCTTGCAGCGCGAGACTGCGCACCGAATCCACCGATAGCTTGCCGTAATACGCCGGATCGATCGCGCAAAGGCAACGCTTGGCGTCTACGTGCAGACGAATCGGATCGAGGACGGCGTCGCCGAACAGCGGCCTGAGGAACGGCAGTGCAGAGTATTGATGCAGATCGTCGATGCCGCGCTCGGTGGGCGTTTCGCCCTGAAGATTGAGCAGGTGGCCGAGATCGTGGAGGAAACTGGCAGCGACGAGCGCCTCGTCGGCGCCCTCGCTCTCTGCAAGCGCGCCGCTTTGCAGCGCGTGCTCCAGTTGGGTGACGGGTTCGCCGCTGTATGCGATCGAACCGAATTTATCGAACAGGGTGCGGATGTCCGGCAGGCTCAGGGCCATCGTGAGAACTCTCGTTGTCGTCGCGAGATTCGGGGCCAGCCCCGGCAGCGGCCGTCGCGACATCGGCAAACGCCGCCAGTTTCGACGCCTTCGGTTCCTTCGGCGTCTTCATGTCCTTATTGTCCTTGCCTTCCTTGCCTTCCTTGCCGTCCTTCGCGTCCTTCGCGTCCTTCGGCTTGTCGCGCATGCGACTCTTGCGCAGTGCGCCTGCGTCGTCGAGCACCGGATACGCCGTCGAACAGAACAGCGAGTTCAGACGCTTCATGTCGCTGATGATGTCCAGATGCAGCGACGACGTCTCGATACTTTGCACCGACTGGCCCGCCAGACGATTCAGGTGGGTGTACGAATACGCGCGCTCCAGATCGCGGAAGCTTTCCTTTTCGGCCATCAGCCGCTGCGCGCTGCGCAGATCGGTATTCAGGAACACCGACAAACCGAGTTGCAGGTTCGTCACCAACCGCGCGTGCATGTCGCAAATCTCCTGCAAGCCCGCCTCCGAGAACGACAGCTTGTGCGAGATCTTCTTTTCCTCGACCTCCACCACCATGCGCTCGATGATGTCGCCCGCATGCTCCAGATTGATGGTGAGCGAGATGATGTCCGTCCAGCGGCGGCTATCCTGCTCGCTGAGGTTTTCGCGCGACACGCGCGTCAGGTACAACTTCACGGCGGTGTAGAGATGGTCGACGTCGTCGTCCATACGACGCGTTTCTCGGGCGCGCGCCACATCGTTGCTCTTGATGACGTCAAGCAAACCGTTGAGCATCTGCTCGATGAGGTCGCCCATGCGCAACGTTTCGCGCGTGGCATTGGCCAGCGCCACCGAAGGCATTTCCAGGGCGCTCTCGTCCAGGTGACGCACACGCGTCACGCCATCGGCTTCCGGCTTTTCGGCCAACAGGCGCACGCACAGACGTGCCATCGGCTCGGTGAACGCGAGGCAAACAAGGCAGCGAACGAGGTTGTACAGCACGTGGAAGTTGACGACGGCTTGTGCGGGGGCGTCCGAAAGCCAGCTCACCAGCACCGGCGCGTAGTCGACGAACGGCAGCACGATCAGGCAGCCGATCAGTTTGAAGATGAGGCTGCCGAACACCACACGACGGCCCGCCGCGTTCTGACCGGCCGACGTCAGCATCGCAAGCATGCCGCTGCCCAGATTCGCGCCGATCACCAGACATAGCGCCACTTTGAGCGAGATGACGCCGGACGACGCCAGCGTGGCCGTCAGCAGCACGGCCGCGAGGCTCGAATACGACACCATCGCGAAGAGCGCACCGATCAGCGTGTCGAGCATCACGTCGCCCGTGAGCGAGCCGAACAGCACCTTCACCCCGGCGGCTTCGGTCATTGGCGTGGTCGCGCCTACGATGAGTTGCAACGCCAGGATGATCAGCCCAAGGCCGATAGACACGCGGCCCAACTGGCCTGCGCGGGTTTGTTTTCGCGAGAGGAAGAAGATGACGCCGAAGAAGATCAGCAGCGGCGACAGCCAGTGCAGATCGAACGTCAGGATCCGCGCCATGACGGCGGTACCGACGTCCGCACCCAGCATGATCGACAGGGCGGGGGCCAGCGCGATCAGCCCCTGTGCGCCGAACGACGACACGATGAGCGCCGTCGCGTTACTGCTCTGCACGAGGCCCGTGACGAGCACGCCCGCCGCAAAGGCGAGGAAGCGGTTCGAGATGCTGTGCGACAGAATGCGTCGCAGGTCGGCGCCGTAGACGCGCAGGACCCCGGTACGCACAATGTGCGTCCCCCAGATCAGCATCGCCACGCCGGAAAGTAGGTTGAGCAGTGTCAGCATGCCAGTGTTCCGTGATCTTATTGTCGACGGGACAGGCCGCGCTTCGCGCCGCCAACATGACGCGTCCACTGGTTTGCCAAACCGGCATCCCGCGTCAGTCCAACACTGGCGTCGGGATGCGTATGAAGTTCACGCGTCATGCGTATCCCCAATCGATACACCGTACACCAATTTGACCAGCGCAACAATCCTGTCATCAAATTGTCACAAATTTTGCGCTGGTTCTGCTACGCCTCGCTCAGACGCCCCACGGCAAGGTGAAGGTCTTGGTGTTCGTGAAGCTTTTCATCGCCTCCTGAACCCCTTCCTTATAGCCCAGCCCGGAGTCCTTGATACCGCCGAACGGCGTCAGTTCGATGCGATATCCCGGCACTTCCCACACGTTGACCGTCCCGACCTGCAATTCGTTGGTAAAACGCGTCACATAATCAAGGCGGTTCGTGCAGACGCCGGACGACAGGCCGAACGCGGTGCCGTTGGAGATGGCGATCGCTTCGTCGATGCTGCCGAACGTGATGATCGGCGACACCGGCCCGAAGGTCTCTTCGCGCACCACCGTCATCTTCGGATCGACGCGATCGATCACCGTCGGCGAGTACAGCGCACCGTCGCGCTTGTTGCCGACCAGCAGACGCGCGCCCTGCGACACCGCTTCGTTCACACGCGACTCGAACAGGCGCGCGGCCGCTTCGTCGATCACCGTGCCCATGTCGTTGTCGCCATCGGCCGGATCGCCGTACTTCCACGCACGGGTCTTCTCGACCACGAGTTCGGTGAACCGTGCGGCGATGTCCTTGTGCACCAGCATGCGCTTGACCGCCGTGCAACGCTGCCCCGAATTCTTGTACGACCCTTGCACTGCGAGATCGGTGGCACGCTCCAGATCGGCGTCCTCCATCACGATCAGCGGGTCGTTGCCGCCCAGCTCCAGCACGATGCGGCGATAGCCCGCCTTGGACGCGATGTACTTGCCGATCGACACGCCGCCCGTGAACGTGATCATGTCGATGTTCTCGTTCGTGATCAGCTCGTCGGCAATCTCCATCGGATCGCCCGTGATCACTTGCAGCATCTCCGGCGGCAGACCGGCTTCATAAAGTGTGTCGGCCAGATAGTAGGCAGAAAGCGGCACCTTCTCGGACGGCTTGAGCACCATCCGGTTATTCGTTGCAATCGACGGCGCGACCTTGTGCGCCACCTGATTCATGGGGTGATTAAACGGCGTGATGGCCGAAATCGCACCCAGCAGCGGCTCGCGCTGCGTGACCACACGGCGCTTCTTGCCGTGCGGCGTGAGATCGCAGGAGAACGCCTGTCCGTCGTCCTTGAGCGCTTCGCCTGCGGCGAAACCCAGCACGTCGGCGACGCGGCCGATTTCGTAGATGGCGTCTTTCTTGCACAGCCCCGACTCCATCGTGATGATGGCCGCGGCTTGCGCCGTGCGTGCGCGCAACAGTGCGGCCGCCTTCTCCAGAATGTTGGCGCGCTCGAATCGCGTGAGCGTGGAGCGGTACTGCTTGGCAATCGAGAACGCGCGACGCACATCGTCGAGCGAGGCCTTCGGCACGGTGCCGACCAGATCGCCCGAATACGGATTGAACACTTCGATGATCCGTTCGCGGGTCACTTTTTCGCCACCGATGCGAAGCGCTTCGGCGCGGAACTCGGGGTGCAGCTTGTGCGGCGCGTTCATGGGGTTCTCCACTGCGTCTCCAACTGGACAGGGGCCGGGACGTGCAAACGTTCTGAGGTTTTCACGACGCTGGCGCTAATGCTCTGCTCTTGGGCCGGACGTCAACCCGACAGGGCCGAATGCGGCTTAATGCGGCTCAATGCGGCTCAAACGTGATTGAGCGCCACATCGAGGATGTCGAAGTTGCGAAGTCGCGCCTTGCCCGGAATCCCTTCGGTCTTGCGATTGAAGAGCAACGGCACCGTCTGCTCCGAGATACCGCCGTGCGAGCGCAGCGGCACCGTCAGCCCCGACAGATCGTGGCGGCTTGCGCTGGTGCCCAGCACGACGGACTGGTCGCTCACGACCACCAGATCGCCCACGCGATCGGGCGGCAACTCGAAGCGTGCGCAGGCTTCGGCGTTGGTCAGCACCACTTCAATGCCGGGCAGTGCGGCGATGCGTGCGCGGATGGCGTCGCGGTCCGCGTCGTTCGGCAGGTAGATCGTGGCGTAGGAACCGAGCGCACCGTGGTGCACCACGTACGGGTCGGTAATCGGCAGGATCACGCGCGCACCGCCCGCGTCCACGCCCTTGCCGAACCAGTCGTCGAGCAGGTCTTGCAGATAGATGACGTTGGGCTGGCCGGTCTTCGGATCGTGCTTGGCGTTCATGCCGTGATCGGCCGTCAGCCCGATGACCGCGCCGAGTTCGTCCATTCGCGCGAGGTACTTGTCCATCATCGCGTAGAAGGCGTTCGCGCCGTCCGTGCCCGGGGCCCACTTGTGCTGGATGTAATCGGTCGTCGAGAGATACATCAGATCGATGTGACGCGTCTCGAGCAGGCGCACGCCCGCCGCGAACACGAACTCCGAGAGTTCTGCGCTGTAGACGTCCGGCACAGGCATGCCGACGAGCTCGACCACGTCTTCGATACCGTTCTCTTCCAACGTGACCTGATCGGCCTTCTCCGACGAGAAGCAGATGCCCTTCATGCGATAGCCGAGCAACTTGCGCAGCTTGTCCTTGGCGGTCACGACGGCAAGGCTCGCACCGGCGTCGGCCGCTGCTGCAAACACGGTGCCCGCGCGCAGGTAGGCGGGGTCGTTCATCATGACTTCCGCACCACGACCGCCGTTGGCAGCCGGGTCGAAAAAGTAGTTGCCGCAGATACCGTGCACGGCGGGGGGCGCGCCGGTCACGATCGACAGGTTGTTCGGGTTGGTGAACGACGGCACGACACAGTCGCCCTGGAAGACGGCGCCCTCGGCGAGCAAACGCTTCAGATAGGGCGCGACGCCAGCGGCGGCAGCGGCTTCGATGTATTCGAACTGGCAGCCGTCGACGCATACGATCACGGTCGGTTGCTTCGGCAGGCGGTACTGACGGCCGTTCACTTGAATCTGTGCGGGCTGGTTCACGTCGGTTCTCCTCAATAACCACTCGGTTGACCGTAATGGGCATCGCGCTTCGTGCGATGGCCTGCATGCGGCCGAAATATCAACAAGACAAATCTTCAGGCCCTCAAGGGCGTTGCGCCGATTGCGCTCAGCCCGCCTTCGCCTGTGGGGCCGCCCCCGATGCACCGGGCGCACGCGCGAGCATTTCGCGAATACGCGTGCGGCCTCGCACCAAGTGGTCGCGCGTGACTTGCGCGGCACGCTCGGGATCGCGCGACGCAATCGCGCTCACGATGTCCCGATGCTCGCGCTCCGACTTCGGCGGTGCGGACGCGTCGCCCGTGAGCGCTTCGTGACGGAACAAGCTCAGTTCCTTGACCAGACGGCGATACGTCTCCAGCAACTTGCGGTTACCGACCATCTCGACGAGCGCATCGTGAAACGCCAGGTTCAGCCGGTAATAGCCCTCGCTGTCGCCGTTTTCCACCGCCTGATGCATCGCCTCGACGGATTCACGCAAGCGCGTGAGTTGCTCGGACGTGATCCCCTCGGCGAGCGTGCGCGCGACGTACTCGTCGAGCACCCCACGCAGCGCGTAAATCTCTTCGGCTTCTTCAATCGAGATGACCCGCACGAACACGCCGCGATTCTTTTCCGTGCGCAGCAGTCCGGCTTCTTCGAGCGCCCGGAACGCTTCGCGCACCGGACCGCGCGACACACCCAGGCTGCCCGCGACCTCGATCTCGTTAAGCTTGGTCCCGGGCGTGAGCGTGCCCGCCATGATCTGACGCTCGATTTCGTGCTGGACCAGCGTGGTGAGCGACTGGCTCTGCAACAACTCGATTGCGGTTGGCGACGTGGGCTTCGGAGTCATACCGGCCTTTCCTTTTCAAAACAGTGCTCTGGACATTGATGCCATCGCGCGACGTCGGCGCCCCAGCGCCGGACCACAAACCGATACGCCGTCGGCGTTTGGCAATTTGTGGCATCACGTGATTATTTTTGTTGTTGACATTCAAGCACAGCAATTTGTAGATTGTCAACAAAACACATCCGACGTTGCAGACAGATTTTGCAAAACCGTCGGGATGAGTCGGTTGCGGCAACGACAAAACCCTATCTGGATCAACGATTTCCATACTATTGGAGGTATTTGACGAACAGATGACAAAAGCCACGGGTTTCAAGAAAACGACATAATTTGCCAATAATATGCAACAAATCGCCTCACAGAAGGCTGTCGAGTGTACTTACCACGCGACCCTGATCGCGACCCACAGGAGCCATCCATGAATTCATCCTTGCGCCGTGCCATGCGTGCTGCCGCCGTCCTCGCTGCGGGACTCGTCTGCGCTGCACAGGCCGGTCACGCGCTCGCAAAGACCACGCTGACCGTCTATACCGCGTGGGAAGTCGAGGTCATGCGTCCATACGCCGAAGCGTTTCAGAAGGCGAATCCGGACATTGAGATCAAGTACGTGCGCGACTCCACCGGCGTAGTCACCGCCAAGGTGCTCGCGGAAAAGGCCAACCCGCAGGCGGATGTGATCGCGGGGCTTGCCGCGTCGAGCCTGGAACTCATCAAGCAGGAGGGCTTGCTCACGCCGTACGCCCCGAAGGGTTTCGATCAGCTCACGCGCGCCTACAGCGACAAGGCGAATCCGCCCTCATGGGTCGGTCTCGACGTGTGGGGCGCGACCGTGTGCTTCAACACGGTGGAAGCGGCCAAGCGCAATCTGCCCAAGCCCACGTCGTGGGAGGACCTCGCCAAACCCGTCTACAAGGGGATGATCGTGATGCCCAACCCGGCCACGTCCGGCACGGGCTTTCTCGACGTCACGGCCTGGTTGCAGATGTTTGGCAAGGACGGCGGCTGGAAGTACATGGACGCGCTCGACAAGAACATCGTGAAATACACGCACTCGGGCTCGAAGCCGTGTCGTGACGCCGGCGCGGGCGAGTACCCCATCGGCATTTCGTTCGAATTCAATGCGCATCGCACCAAGGCGGCGGGCGCGCCGATCGATCTCGTATTCCCCAAGGAAGGGCTGGGCTACGACATCGAAGCGGCGGGCATCGTGAAGACGACCAAGAAGCTCGACGCCGCCAAGCGCTACATGGACTGGCTCGCGAGCAAGGAAGCCAACGAGATGTACGCGAAGGACTGGGCCATCGTGGCTTACCCGGGTGTCGCGAAGAAGTTCGACACCATCCCGGCCAACTACCAGGACATGCTCGTGAAGAACGATTTCACGGACATCGCGAAGAGCCGCGAGTCGGTGCTTGCCGAGTGGCAGAAACGTTACGGCGCGAAGTCGGAGAAGAAGTGACGACGTGATGACGCAGCGTGCGGCCCGCATCAAGTGCGCCGCACGCGCGCACACGTACACCGGCAAAACCATGCAGGAGGTCTCCCGAATGAGCGACGACACGTATCTCCATCTAGCAGGCATCCACAAGCGCTTCGACAGCACCGTGGTGCTGCATGACATTCATCTCACCGTGCGACGCGGCGAAATGCTCTGCTTCCTCGGTCCGTCGGGCTGCGGCAAGACCACGCTGCTGCGCATCATCGCCGGGCTCGAGGCGCAGACGCAGGGCACGCTATCGCAAAACGGACGGGACATCTCGTCGCTGCCGCCGATGCGGCGCGATTACGGCATCGTCTTCCAGTCGTATGCACTCTTTCCGAATCTGAGCGTCGCGCAAAACGTGGCGTACGGACTGACGAACCGGCGTGTGCCGCGCGCCGAGCGCGACGCGCGCGTGGCCGAACTGCTGGCGATGGTCGGGTTGCCCGACGCGGGCGGCAAGTTTCCCGGTCAGCTCTCCGGCGGCCAGCAGCAACGCATTGCCATTGCGCGCGCACTCGCAACCTCACCCGGCCTGTTGCTGCTCGACGAACCGCTCTCGGCGCTGGACGCCCGCGTGCGCGTGCGCCTGCGCAGCGAGATCCGCGCGCTGCAACAACGGTTGGGCATCACCACCATTCTCGTCACGCACGATCAGGAAGAAGCGCTGTCGATGGCCGACCGCATTGTCGTGATGAACAACGGCGTCATCGAGCAGGTCGGCACGCCCGGCGAGATCTATCAGCATCCGGCCACGCCGTTCGTCGCGGACTTCGTGGGCAAGACGAACATCCTGCCCGCGCGTCTGGGCGACGCAGGACGCGTTCACGTCGGTCAGTACGAGCTGACGTGCGGCACGCTCAACGGCTGCCGCTCGGGCGAGGACATTCGCGTCTTCTTCCGGCCGGAGGACGTGCGCGTGCGCGATCTGGACGACCTCGACGACACCGCCAACGTGTTCGACGGCAACGTCGAGAAGATCGAGTTTCTCGGCGCCTTCTCGCGCGTGACGCTGCGCATGCACGCTTGTGACCACGCACTCTACGCCGACCTCTCGCCTGCGGACATGCAGGCTCTGCAACCGGCGACGGGCGGCGCGTTGCGCTTCTCGGTGCCGAGCGCCGCCGTGCGCGTCTTCCGTCAGGGGTAGCCACGATGAGTTCCTTAAGTTCAGCAGGCTCGACACTGACGACCAACTCGCAAGGTCACAGCGCGTCGGCATCGCCCACGACGGCGGATCGGCCACCGCCGTCCGCAGTTCGCCCGATAAGGCTCGCCTCGCACTGGACGGATCGTCTCGCACAGGCATTGCTGCTTGTCGCTGCCGGGGCCGGTGTGCTGTTTCTGCTCGCGCCCATGGCGGCGATTCTCGTCAAGAGCGTGCAGGACAACGACGGCCACTTCGTCGGGTTGCGACACTTTCGCGAGTACTTCCACTCCCCTGCGCTCTTCGGTTCGATCTGGAACAGCGTCTGGATCTCGATGGTGACGACCTGCATTACGGTGCCGCTCGCCTTCGTCTTCGCGTACGCGCTCACGCGCAGTTGCATCCGTCACAAGACCCTGCTGCGCAACATTGCGCTGATCCCGATTCTCGGCCCGACGCTGCTGCCCGCCATCTCGTTCATCTTCTGGTTCGGCAATCAGGGGCTGTTGCGTCCGTTCATGGGCGACGTGGACATCTACGGCCCGCTGGGCATCGTCATGTCGCTCGTGAACGCCACGTTCCCGCATGCGCTGATGATTCTGATTACGGCGCTCTCGCTCACCGATGCACGGCTCTACGAAGCCGCCGATGCACTCGGCACGCCTGCGCTGCGACGCTTTCTCACCATTACGCTGCCCGGCGCGAAGTACGGCGTGATCAGCGCGGCGATGATCGTCTTCACCTACGCGATTTCGG
This sequence comes from Pandoraea oxalativorans, assembly GCF_000972785.3. NCBI lineage: Bacteria > Pseudomonadati > Pseudomonadota > Betaproteobacteria > Burkholderiales > Burkholderiaceae > Pandoraea > Pandoraea oxalativorans. Next base: position 639,512 of record NZ_CP011253.3, on the reverse strand, counting down.
ACTTCGGCATTCCCAAGGTCATCGGCGGCGATTTCAATGTGCTGGCCACCGATATCTACAAGCTGGTGATCGGACAGCAGGACTTCTCCAAGGGCGCGGTCGTCGGCCTGGTGCTGCTCGTGCCCGTCGGCATTACCTATCTGGTGGACTCGATCGTGCAGCGCAAGCAGCAGGCGCTGCTCTCGGCGCGCGCCGTGCCCTATGTGCCGAAGCCGTCACGCGGATTCGACTGGCTCATGGCCACGATGTGCTGGGGGATGGCCGCGATCATGCTCGCGATTCTGGGCATGGCGGTGTACGCGTCGTTCGTGAAGTTCTGGCCGTACAACTTCAGCCTGTCGCTCGGCACTACCGTTTCGGGCTGATCGAAAGCGGCGCGGTGGATTCGTACGTCAACAGCTTGCAGATGGCGTTCTGGTGCGCCGTGTGGGGAACGGCGGCGATCTTCGTCATTGCCTACCTGCTCGAGAAGACGCGCGGCATGGCGTGGGTGCGCGGCTTCATCCGCATGATGGCGGTGCTGCCGATGGGCGTGCCGGGGCTGGTGCTGGGTCTGGGTTACATCTTCTTCTTCGTCTCCGAGGCAAACCCGCTGCACAACCTGTACGGCACGCTCGCCATTCTGGTGATCGTCAACGTCGTGCATTACTACTCGTCGAGTCACCTCACGGCGGTCACGGCGCTCAAGCAGATCGACCCCGAGTTCGAGTACGTGTCGGCGTCGCTCAAGGTGCCCTTCTACCGCACCTTCTGGCGTGTGTCTGCGCCGATCTGCCTGCCGTCGATCATCGACATCAGCCGCTATCTCTTCGTCAATGCCATGACGACAGTCTCCGCTGTCGTCTTCCTTTACTCCGCAGATACGTCGCTCGCCTCGGTCGCCATCGTCAACATGGATGAGACCGGGTCCATCGGACCGGCCGCCGCGATGGCCACGCTCGTGGTGCTCACGTCGATGCTGGTGTGCCTGCTCTATCACGGCGTACAGATCGTGGTGGAGCGCTACACGCAGGCATGGCGTCGACCTTCCGGCAAGGTGCCGGGCGCACGCAACGGACATTGAAGTTGGTTTTCGTCACTCGTTTTGCTGACTCATTCGGTAGTTTCCCCGCTTAATAGGAGGCGGTCATGATTCTCGGTCAGGAACCGATTCTGCTCACCCCCGGCCCGCTCACCACGTCGCCGGCTACCCGACAGGCGATGCTGCGCGACTGGGGGTCGTGGGACGCCCAGGTCAACCGCATCACCGCGTCGCTGTGCCGCGATCTGGTGGACATCGTGCACGGCGGCGACGATTACGTCTGCGTCCCGCTGCAAGGCTCCGGGACATTCTCGGTGGAAGCAGCCATCGGTACACTCACGCCGCGCAACGCCCGCATACTCGTGCCGGATAACGGCGCGTACTGCCAGCGCATTCTGAAGATCTGCCGCTATCTCGGTCGCGACGCCGTCGCGCTGCCCATCCCCGAAGATCAGGCGGCCAGCGCGGCGGTCATCGACGAAGCGCTCTCGCGCGATCCGTCGATCACGCACGTCGCGCAGGTCCATCTCGAAACCGGCGCAGGCGTGCTGAACCCGCTGGCCGATATCGCACGGGTCTGCCAGAAGCACGGCAAGGGGCTGATCGTCGACGCCATGAGTTCGTTCGGCGCGGTGGAGATCGATGTGCGTTCGATGCCGTTCGACGCGTTGATCGCCGCAAGCGGCAAGTGTCTCGAAGGCGTGCCGGGCATGGGCTTCGTCATTGCCAAGAAGACGGTGCTCGAAGCGAGCGGCGGTAACAGTCACTCGCTGGCGATGGACTTGCACGACCAGTACACCTACATGCAGAAGACCACGCAATGGCGCTTCACCCCGCCGACGCACGTGGTCGCCGCGCTGCGCGCCGCCGTCGATCAGTTCCTCGCCGAGGGTGGACAACCGGTGCGCGGCGGGCGCTACCGGAAGAACTGCCGTGCGTTGGTGGACGGCATGGCGTCGCTGGGCTTTCGTCCCTTCCTCGAAGCGGAGGTGCAAGCGCCAGTGATCGTGACATTCCACGCGCCGACCGACAGCAAGTACGACTTCAAGGCGTTCTACGCGGCCGTGCGCGAGCGCGGTTACATCCTCTACCCCGGCAAGCTCACAGAGATCGAGACGTTCCGCGTTGGCTGCATCGGCGCCATCGACGACAACGAGATGCGTAACGTCGTCACGGCGATCTCGCAGTCGCTGGCGTCGCTGGGCATTCGTCAGGTCGCGCCGCTTACGCGTGCTGCGTAGGTAGCGACGCGTCGTTGTTCGTCCTCTTCCGTCGTAAAACGGCGAGCGGCCCGAGTGGTCGCTCGCCGTTGTTGATCTAGGGAATCGTCCGAAACTCTGCTTTTCTTGCGGCGCTGCAACGGCGTCGCCTCGTCCTACACAAGGCCGCGCACGGCCTTGATTCCCCTGCCAAATTCCGTGTCCCGCGATGTCACTCGGCGGGCCTCGTCAGCGCTACGTCCCGGGCACTTTCCCATCGCGCTTTTTAGAATGGCTCGCACATTTATCGCGCATTAGCGCGTCGTCCCGCAGCTCCGTCACTGCACTGCTGCTGTCGTCGCCTCCCCCCGAATGCCGCCGCCAGGGGCGCGTTGCCATCGCGCATCGCCCTTTCTGCACTCCATGCCATTGGGAACCGGAGCACGATGAACAAGCACCTCTATCGATTGGTCTGGCGGCATTGCCGCGTCGATGTCGTCCCCGTGCCGGAAACGGCGCGTCAAAATGCGGGCGCGACGGGGTCGCGTGTGCGTCGTGCAAGACGGTTCCCGACGCTTCGAGTGGCAGTTACCGCGATGTCGTTCACGCGCGTATGCCTTGCCTGCATCGTCGTGCTCGGCGCATTGGCACCCGCGACAGCCTGGGCGACTTGCACGGCAGCGGGCAACATCGTGACGTGCAGCGGTGCTGCGAATCCGCTCGCACCGTCCTACTCGAATGCGGGCAACAACTTGCAGGTCACAGTCAACAGCAGCGCCGGTGTCGGCGTGCTGCTCGGCGTGGGTGGCACCGCCCTGTCGCTCACGGGGAACAACATCACGCTCGTGAACGGCGGCACCATCGACCCTTCGCTGCTCGGCGGCATCGGGCTGCTCGCATCGGGCACCGTCATCGGCAATGGCAATGCCGGTGGCAGCACGCAGACGGTCACGAACAACGCGATCATGCGGGGCACGGTGGGTGTGTTGGGTGTCAGCCTGCCGGGGCTAACGGGTCTGGCACTCGCCGTGCAGAACGCCTCCGGTGGCACCACGACCATCAACAACAGCGGCACGTTGGGCGCCACCCCCATTCTCGGGGTCACGCTCACGGGGAGCGGCAGCGCACCGGTGGCGGTGGCCTACGGTGGTGCGGGCGTCAACTTCTCCAATACGGGGACCATTCTCGGACGCGTAGCCTTTCAACCCAACGCCACGACGGGTGCAGGCAATACGTTCAGCAATGAAGGCACGCTGAGCGGCAGCGTGTCGCTCGGCACGAACAGCAACAACACGTTCACCGCCGTTACCGGCGCTACGTTTAACGACGGAGGCAGTACCGGTGTCGGCGCCCTTCCCGTCGTCGGCTTCAATCTCGGCTTCGCGCCTGCGGGCGTGATCGACGGTGGCGCAGGCGGCACCAATGCGCTGGTCCTTCGCAATTCCGCTAACAACGCGACCACGACGGGCACCGGCACGCTGAACGGTGCGAGCTACGTGAACTTCACAAGCGCCACCGTGAATGGCGGTACATGGACGCTCACCGGTCCGCTGGCCGTTACGTCGACCACGCTCAACGGTGGTCTCGCCGTTTTCGATAACGCGGGCAGTTTCGGCACCGGCTCGCTCACGGTCAACGGCGGGGCCATGCAAGCGGCCAGTGCAGGGCTAACGATTGCGCTTCCGACGACATTAGGCACCAACGGCCTCTCTGTTTCGGGGACCCACCCGCTGACGTTGGGGGGTGTCGTCAGCGGTATCGGCAGCGTGTCGCTGGGAGGCACGGGAAGCCTGTCGGTCTCAGGCATCAACACCTATTCCGGAGGGACATTTCTCACCAGCGGTACGCTCATCGCGGGCAGCAGCACGGCGTTTGGCAGCGGCACGGTTCAGGTATCGGGCACCACCGGGGTACTCGACGCCAACGCACCGGTGTCGCTCGCCAACACGATTGCCATCGGTGGCGGCAGTACGTTGACGCTCGGCGGCAGCGCGGCGCTCACGCTGTCAGGTCTGATCGGCGGTAGCGGCAGTCTGACCAAACAGGGCGCGCAGACCGTCACGCTCACAGGGGCCAATACGTTCAGCGGGGGCGTCGATGTCGCGGCGGGAACGCTGGCGTTGTCGGGCGCGGGCAGCTTGCAGATCGGGGGCACCCCGCTTGCGCTTTCCGGGGCAAGCGCAGTCTTCGATATGTCGGCGGCGAACGGCGACAGAACCGTTTCGGCCTTGTCCGGTGTGGGCAACACGCAGATCGCACTTGGCGCCAACAATCTGACGCTCGGCAGCAGCGTTGACAGCGGGTTTGCGGGCACCATCGGCGGCACGGGCGGCATCGTGAAGACGAATGCCAACACACAGACACTGAGCGGCGCGAACACCTTTACCGGCGGCACCCGAATCAACGCGGGCGGCATTACGCTGGGGGCTGGCGGCTCACTGGCCGGCACCGGTGCGGTGTCTCTGCTCGGCGGCGGCACCACGTTCGACATCAGTCAGGCGTCAGCGCAAACGATTGGCGCGTTGTCGGGCATCGCCAACACGTCGGTCGTACTCGGCAACAACGTGCTGACCTTCGGCGATGCGAGCAACCAGACGTTCGCCGGTGCGTTCACGGGCAGTGGCGGGCGTCTCGTCAAACAAGGCGGCGGCACGCAAACGCTCACCGGACAGAACACCTTCACCGGTCAGATCACTATCGATCAGGGCACGCTCGCCCTTGGCGGCACGGGCACGCTGTCGGCGAATCCGGTCAGCATCGCGGGCGGTGCGGCGCTCGATATCAGCGCCGGTGGCAACCAGACGATCAGCGCACTATCGGGTGCGGTCGGCAGCACGATCGATCTGGGCGGCAACACGCTCTCCTTCGGCGACAACACCAACCAGACCTTCGCAGGCACGCTGACCGGCACCGGTGGCGGCATCGTCAAGTTCGGGACAGGCACGCAAACCATTACCGCCCAACAAACGTTGACGGGCAGCGTTGTCGTGGGCGGCGGCTCGCTCGTCATCGGTGCTGGTGGCGGATTGTCGGCGCAAAACGCCGTGACGCTCGGCGATAGCTCGACATCGCTGGACATCAGCGCCGCCGGTCCGCAGACCATCGGCTCACTCAGCGGCGGCACAGCGCAGGTGCAGTTGGGTGCGAACACGCTGACCTTCGGCGACAACACGGGGGAGACGTTTAACGGCAGCATTCACGGCACCGGGGGGCTGATCAAGCAAGGCCGCGGCGTGCAGACGCTTGGCGGTGCGAGCGACTTCTCCGGCGGCGTGACGGTCAACGCTGGCGGACTGCAACTGGGCAACGCGAATGCGCTCGGCACCGGTACGCTCGCGCTCGCCGATCAGACCACGCTCGACACGACGCAAGCGCTGACGCTCGCCAACAACATCACACTCGGCGGCACGTCTGCGGTGCTGGGCAGCGCGGATCTGACACTGACGGGGGCTGTGACGGGGAATGGCGCACTTCAGAAGGCGGGGGCTGCGACGCTCACGCTCGCAGGCGCGGGGAGCTGGACCGGAGGCACCACCATCAACGACGGGGTGCTCGCGCTCGGCAGTGGCGGCTCGCTGGCGTCGCAAGGCGCTGTCGTGCTGGGCGGCCCGACGGCGACGTTCGACCTTAGCGGCGCGGCCGCGCCGCTAACCATCGGCGCGTTATCGGGCACCGGCGGAACACTCGCGCTTGGCCCCACCATGCTGACCTTCGGTGACGCCACCGATCAGACACTCGCCGCCACGATCACCGGCACGGGCGGACTCGTCAAACAGGGCGCGGGCAAACAGACAATCACCGCAACGCAAATGTATGTGGGTGCCATCGCCATCGCCGATGGAACGCTGGCACTGGGCGGCGGCGCAGCGCTTCAAGGGGGTAACGCGCTATGGCTCAGCGGCGCTAACAGCGTGTTCGATATCAGTGGCGGTGCGGCATCGACCATCGGCACTCTTGACGGCGTGACTGGCAGTGCCATCTCGCTAGGTGGGCAGACGCTGACGTTGAACAACTCAAGCGACGCAACATACAGCGGTGCGGTTCACGGGACCGGCTCACTTGTCATCGCGGGTCGCAGCGTCCAGACCCTCGCGGGTGCCAGCGATTTCTCCGGCGGCGTGCGGGTCGCGTCTGGCGGACTGGTCGTCGGCAACGACCTTGCGATGGGTACGGGGGCAGCGACATTCGGCGACAACGTGACGCTCGACAGCACGCAAGCTGTCACCCTCGGCAATAGCGCCACACTGCTTGGCACGCTGACTGTCCTCGGCAGTCACGACCTCACCCTCAATGGCGCGCTGTCGGGAAGCGGTGGCATCACCAAGTGGGGCAACGCAACGCTCACGCTGGGCGGCAGCAATACGTATGCGGGCGCGACAATCATCAATGCGGGCACGCTGGCGCTCGGGGCCGGTGCGTCGCTCAATGCCACCGGCATCGTGAGCATCGCCAGCGGTGCAACGCTCGATCTTTCCGCCGGTAACGGAACGCAAGTCATCGGTGCAATCGACGGTGGGGGCACCGTGAACATCGGTGCACTGGTCACCGAAGTTGGCAGCGCGGGCAACGATACGTTCAGCGGTGGACTCACCGGCACGGGATCGGTCATCAAGATCGGCACGGGCACCGAAACACTCACCGGACAAAACAGCTACACAGGCGGCACCGTCATTCGGGCGGGCACGCTGGCACTCGGCGGCGCAGGCACGCTCGCTACGAATGGTGCCGTCACCCTCTCCAACGCAGGATCGGTGTTCGATATCTCGGGCGCTACGGGAGCGCGAACCATCGGTGGACTCTCTGCCGATGCCGGTACGCAGATTCGATTGGGGACCAACACGCTCACGTTCGGTGACGCGACGACGCATACGGTCGCGGCGGTCATTAGCGGTGCGGGCGATCTCATTAAGCAAGGCACCGGCGCGACGACATTGCTCGGCGCGCAACAGTACACCGGCGCCACCACAATTTCCAACGGCACCCTCGCGCTCGGGGCCGGGGCCAGCCTCGCGCCGGGCGCGTCCGTGGCGCTGACCGGGACCGGCGCTGTGTTCGACCTCAGCGCGGCGGGGAATCAATCGCTGGGACATCTGTACGGCACCGGCGGCCGCGTCGTTCTGGGCGGTGGTAGTTCGTTGACGCTCGGCAACAGCGATAACGACACGCTCGCGAGCGCCATCTCCGGGACCGGCGCGCTGATCATGGACGGCAGCGGCAGACTCACGCTCGGCGCGCAGAATACGTTCACGGGGAACGTCAACGTGAATAACGGCACGCTCGCGCTGGATGCCAATGGCACGCTGACGAATGCGAACGACGTGACGGTCGCGTCCGGCGCGACATTCGATGTGAGCGCCGCCACGACGCCCGTCATCGGCGCGCTGAGCGGCATCGCTGGCAGCACAGCCGACTTCGGCACACGGACGCTCACGCTGGGCAGCACCAACAACGCCATTTTCAGCGGTGCGCTCAATGGCACGGGCGGTCTCATCAAACAAGGCAGTGGCACACAAACGCTGAACGGCGGCGTCGCGTTGACGAGCGACGTCCGTATCGACGCGGGCACGCTGGCGCTTGGCAACGGCACGCAGCTAGGCGGCAAGAACGCCAATCTCAACGGCGCGACGGCCGTCCTCGACCTCTCCGCTGGCCCCAATCAGACCGCTGCGACGGTTAGCGGTGTCGCTGGCAGCACCCTCAATCTCGGCGGCACGACGCTGACGCTTGCCGACGCCGCAGGCAGCGCACTCGCGTCTGACGTTCACGGCGCAGGCGGCAGTCTCGTGAAGCTCGGCAGCAACGTTCAAACGCTTTCGGGCAATAGCGATTTCACGGGCGGCGTCGACGTTCAGGCAGGCGGCATTTCAGTGGGCAGCAACACGGCGTTGGGCACCGGCACAGTGAACTTCGCCGATGGGACATCGCTCGACGCCACGCAAGCCAGCACGCTCGGCAACCAGATCGCGCTCGGTGGCAATCTCACCGTCGTCGGCACGAACGACCTCACGCTTAACGGTGCGATCAGCGGCGCAGGTGGCATCACGAAGCACGGTGCGGCCACACTCACGCTCAACGGTCAGAACACATACGCCGGGGCAACCAACGTCAACGCCGGGACGCTGGCACTCGGCGCGGGCGCGAGTCTGAATGCAGCGGGTGTCGTCGATGTGCAGACCGGCGCGACCTTCGATCTGTCGGCGGGCAACGGCACGCAAACGTTCGGTGCGCTCACCGGTGGCGGCAACGTCAACATGGGCGGCAACACGCTGGAGGTCGGCGCGAGCGGGCTGAACGAGACGTACAGCGGCGGCGTGATGGGCACCGGTAGTCTGGTAAAAGTGGGGACCGGCGTCGAGACGATGACCGGTTCGAACACCTTTACCGGCGGCACGGTCGTGCAGGCAGGGACACTGGCACTCGGCGATGCGGGAACGCTTTCCTCCAACGGCGCAGTCGCGCTACAGAACGCGGGCGCAACACTCGACATTTCCGGCGCAAATGGCGATCGTGCGATCGGTGCGCTGACTGCACAGGCAGGTACCAACGTCACGCTCGGGAGCAATACGCTGACGTTCGGCGATGCGTCGAGCCACACGGTGAGCGGCACCATCAGCGGCACGGGCGGCATCGTCAAGCAAGGCAGCGGCACGCAAACGCTCCTCGGTCAGCAACAGTTCACCGGCACGACCACCGTTGCGGACGGCACGCTCGCGCTCGGCGCGACCGGTCAACTCGCCAACGGGGCGAACGTTGCGATCACGGGCGCCAATGCCACATTCGATATCGCAGCGGCCGGTAATCGAACACTCGCGACGCTCTCAGGCACCGGTGGCACGGTGAATGTCGGCGGCAATACGTTGACGTTTGGAGATGCGAGCAACCAGACGCTGGGCGCGTCCATCGCGGGCACCGGCGGCATCGTCAAAGCCGGTGCAGGCACGCAGACGTTGACGGGACAGAGTACGTTCACCGGTGGCATCGATGTCGCGGGTGGCACGCTGGCGCTGGGCGCGGGTGGCACGCTCGGCGGCGCGAACGACGTCACGCTTGCGAGCGGCACCGCACTCGATCTCTCCGGCGCAACGGCGCCGGTCACCGTCCGGGGGCTCGACGGTGCCGCCAACACCACCGTCTCGCTCGGCGGGCAATCGCTCACGCTGGGGGGCGCCGCGAGCAACGCTTTCGACGGCAGCATCACCGGCACTGGCGGCATCACGAAGCAAGGGAGCGGCACGGTGACGCTTGGCGGGAACAACACCTTCACGGGCGGCACGACGGTGAATGGCGGCGGCGTCACCGTCACGTCGCCCGGTGGGTTGGGCACCGGCGGGCTGACCGTCGCACAGGGCCGCGTGACCACGCAAGGGGTCAACGTCACACTGCCGTCGTTGAACGGCACGACACAGGGCGGACTCACGATTAATGGCGGTTCGGTGTCTGTGGCGTCGGGCAATTTCCCCGGCAGCGTTTCGGGCACCGGCGGTCTCACGAAGACCGGCGGCGGCACGCTCACGCTGGGTGCCCAAAATCCGTTGTCGGGACCGACGACCGTCGCCGGTGGCACGCTGGGTATCGGTGGACTGCCCAACTCACCGGTCACCGTCCAGACAGGCGCCACGCTGACGACACCCGCACCGGCCAGCGCCGGTGGCTCGGGTGCAGGCGCACAGACCGGTCCCCTGACAGGCGCGAGCGGAAGTCAGATCGTTGTCAGTGCGCCGGGGTCGACACTCAGCGTCGGCGGCAACCTGACGCTTGCGCCGGGGTCGACGTTGCAGGTCAACGCAGCCCCCGGTACCGCGCCGAGTCAGGTCAACGCCACCGGCAGCGCCACGATCGGCGGCAGCAACCTTGTCGTCAATGCGGCACCGGGCACGCAACCGTCCGATGCGTCCGGGGCCGTGATCGTGTCGGCGACGGGCGGCGTCTCCGGGCAATTCGCATCGACGTCCACCAACCTCCTCTACCTCACGCCACAGGTCAGCTACACGCCGACCTCCGTGTTGCTGACGTTCGCGCCGAACGGTACGCCCCTGTCCGCCGGTGCGGTCACACCGAATCAGCGCGCGGTGGCCGGTGCGGTCGCTTCGCTGGGCACAGGCAGTGCGCTGTATCAGGCCTCACTTGGCCTGACGGCCGCCACCGCGCCCGCTGCATTCGAAAGCCTCGACGGGAGTTTGCATGCTTCAGTGGCATCGATGCTGCTCAACCAGTCGCAGATTGCGCGCGACGCGGTCTCACAGCGACTGCGCGACAGTCTCTCGCTTGCACTGAGGTGTGATTCAGAGACATCGGGGGATGCACGCACAGGCAACCGCAAAACCTCACCGGATCAGGGTGGCGATTGCCGTTCGCAAGCGCGTGCGACACAGGCATGGGCATCCGTCTATGGGAACGACGGACAAATGCGTAACCGTACCGTTGGCGATGGCGGCTCAGGTGCGGCGACGCTGCATCGCCGTGGCACGGGGGTGTTTGCCGGGGTGGACGCGCCCTTCGCCGACGCATGGCGCGCCGGTATGTTCGGCGGACTGGGGCACAGCACGTTCAACACGGGTGCCAGCGCGTCGGGCAACAGCAACGACGCGCAGATCGGCGCTTACGTGAATCGGCGCTTCGGACGTCTGGGCGCCACGGTCGGTGGCGCATACGGCTGGCAGCAGATCGGCGCACAACGCGCCATCGCCATCGGACCCATCTCACAGACCGCGCGGGCGACATACGACGCCGCCGTATGGCAGGTGTTCGGCGAGGCGGCGTGGCGTCTCGACGCCGGGCGCGTCAGCGTCGAGCCCTTCGCAAACGTGGCTTACGCACGCGTGCGCACCGATGCCTTCGATGAATCCGGCAGCATTGCCGGGCTCCATGCCGACGAACAGTCGCACGGCGTCACGTTCTCCACCGCAGGCCTGCGCGGTGAGACCCCCTTCGCCATGGGGACCGGGCTTGCGGCATCGGGACGCTTACGATGGTCGGCCGGGTGGCGTCATGCCTACGGCGCGAACACCCCGGACATGCAACTGGCGTTCTCGGGGACGTCTACAGCATTCACCGTGGGGGGCGTGCCGATTGCCCGCGATGCAGCGGTCGTCAGCGCGGGTATCGACGCTTTCGTGGGCGATACCGTCACGCTCGGCGTGAGCTATTCAGGTCAGTTTGGCGGCAAGGTCAGCGACAACGCGGTGTACGGCAACGTCAACTGGCGCTTCTGATGTGCGCTGGCATGGGGACTCGCCTGTAACGACCGCCTCCGGTAAGCTCCGCAGTATTGCGCGCCCACCCGTTCAGCACACGCTGCGCGCGCTCCCGCGATCACGACCGGAGGCCGTCCCCCATGCCGTCCTACAACATTCGATTCAAGCGCGCCTACGATGCCCCCGATTCCGCCGACGGCCAGCGTGTTCTCGCCGACCGCCTCTGGCCCCGTGGGTTGGCCAAGGTCAAAGCGCACATCGACTTCTGGGCAAAAGACGTTACGCCGAGCACACCACTGCGCAAATGGTTTCATGATCATCCCAACGAGTTCTCCGAGTTTCGGAGTCGCTTCCTCGAAGAACTGTCAGTGCTGGAGGCCGAGCACAACACCATGCTGACCGAACTGCGCGCGCGTCTGAAGGAAGGGTCGGTCACGCTACTCACTGCGGCGCATCGACTGGAAGACGACGAAGCGCATACGCATCTTCACGTCCTCCGTGACTTTCTTGAGTCGCATTGACGACTTTTCGGGTTCGACAGATAAAACGGCATATCGCCGTGCGGCACAGCATTCCGCTGTCTGAAACGACGCGTCACGCTATCGCCTCGTCCGAAACCCGCATGACGCCTCGGTTCCCCCGGTCAACGGGACGGGCCGCACCGGAATTTGCTATAAACGCAGAAAGCGTCATCTGCGACATCGTCTGCGCTGTACCCCCGTGCTGCACCTCTTGCCGTACCTCGTTCGCTTACTCTCGTTGCCACGATGGCAACGTCATGCCTCATGCTTGTTCCACTGATTGTTGCCTGCGCGCTATTCATGGAGAACATGGATTCCACCGTGTTGTCCACTTCCTTGCCGTTGATCGCGAAAGATCTCGGCGAGAGTCCGATCACGCTCAAGCTCGCCCTCACGACGTACCTCATCAGTCTCGCAGTCTTCATTCCGGTCAGTGGCTGGATCGCCGATCGCTTCGGCACGCGTAATGTCTTTCGCATCGCCATCGGCGTGTTCGTCGTCGGCTCCATCTGCTGCGGCATCTCGACCAACTTGCCGGAACTGGTGATCGCTCGCTTCGTGCAAGGTATGGGCGGCGCGATGATGGTGCCGGTGGGTCGACTCGCACTGCTCAAATCGGTGGAGAAGCGCGACATGGTGCGCGCGCTCAACTATCTCACGATCCCGGCGCTGGTCGGTCCGGTGCTCGGTCCGCCGCTCGGTGGCTTCGTCACGACGTACTGGCACTGGCGCTGGATCTTCTTTATCAATATCCCCATCGGGGTGCTCGGTTTCATCCTCGCGACGAAATTCATCCCCGATCTTTATGAGGACGAGGTACCGCCGCTCGACGTCAAAGGCTTCCTGCTCTCGGGCTTCGGACTGTCGATCCTGATGCTGGGCCTGTCGACCATTGGACGTCATCTGATCCCGACGCCGCTCGCCCTCGGTCTGGTCGCCCTCGGCGCTGCGCTGATCGTCGCGTATCTCCGCCACGCGAAAGGGATTGCGCATCCGTTGTTGCGGCTCGATCTCTTTCGCATTCCCACGTTCCGCGCGGGTGTCGGTGGCGGCACGCTGTTTCGCATTGGCGTAGGTGCGACACCGTTTCTCTTACCGCTGATGCTGCAACTCGGCTTCGGCATGACGCCGCTGGAGTCGGGCGCGCTGACGTTCATCTCGGCGGCCGGTGCAATGTTCATGAAGACGCTCTCGCTGCGCATTCTTCAGCGCTGGGGGTTCCGCCGTGTGCTGATGACGAATGCCGTCATTGCGGCGGCGACCATCGGGGGGTATGGACTCTTCACCGACCAGACCTCGCATCTGGTCATTCTCGGCACGCTGTTGTTCGGCGGTTGCTTCCGCTCGCTGCAATTCACGAGTCTGAATGCGATTTCCTACGCCGACGTGCCGGGGCATCGCATGAGTCAGGCGACGAGTCTCGCCAGCGTCGCACAACAGGTGTCGCTCACACTCGGGATCACGATTGGCGCAGCGGTGTTGCAGACGTCGTCGTGGCTGCATGGGCGCGACCATGTGACGAACGTCGACTTCCCGTGGGCGTTCCTCGTCGTCGGCCTGATCGCCGTCAGCTCCACGATCTCGATTGCGCGGCTTTCGCGCGATGCGGGCAGCGAACTGGCACAGCGCACCTGATACGCTTCATGCGCGCACAAAAAAGCCCGAGACTTTACGTCCCGGGCTTTTTCGTTTGCGCGATGTGCCGCTTCTGGCGACACGCACTTCAGCGCATCGCTTAGCGGAAGATCACCGTCTTGTGGCCGTTCAGCAAAATGCGGTGCTCGGCGTGAAAGCGCACCGCGCGCGCGAGTGCGACACATTCCACGTCGCGACCGATGGCGGTCAGTTGCTCGGGGTCCATCGTGTGGTCGACTCGCTCGACTTCCTGCTCGATGATCGGACCTTCGTCGAGGTCGGACGTCACGTAATGCGCCGTCGCCCCGATCAGCTTCACGCCGCGGTCGAACGCCTGATAGTACGGCTTCGCGCCCTTGAAGCTCGGCAGAAACGAATGGTGGATGTTGATGGCGCGGCCCGCCAGCTTCTTGCACAGATCGCTGGAGAGCACCTGCATGTAACGCGCCAGCACCACCAGATCGATGTTGTTGTCTTCGACCAGCTCGAACACCTTGGCTTCCTGGGCCGCCTTCGACTCGGGCGTCGCGTTCATGAGCGGCAGATAGTGGAACGGGATGTTGTAGCTTGCCGCCAGTTGGTAGAAATCCTTGTGGTTCGAGACGATCACCGGGATTTCGACGTTGAGCTGACCGGTCTTGTAGCGGAACAGCAGGTCGTTCAGGCAGTGGCCGATCTTCGACACCATGAGCATGACGCGCGGCTTGATCGACGCGTCGACCAGTTCCCATTCCATCTCGAACTGCTCGGCCAGCGGTGCAAAGTCACGCTGGAGCGACGCCAGATCGGTCTGGCCCGGCAGTTGCTGAAAATGCACGCGCATGAAGAAGCCGCCCGTGAAGCGATCGTTGAACTGCGCCGAGTCGAGAATGTTGCCGCCGCGCTCGACCAGGAAACCGGCCACCGTGTGGACGATGCCGGGACGGTCCGGGCAGGACAACTTCAGAATGTAGCTATTTTCGATCGGTGCCATGATTGCTCCTGGGCAAAGGCTTGCAATGAGCGTTGCAGTGTTGAAATTCGGTGATTCGTCGATTCGATGTCGGTTGCGCGCGCACTCGGCATCAGGCGCAGTCCGGCGCGAACTTACTCGTCCGCTGGCTTGAACAACGCCTCGATACCGGCGCAGTCTTTCACGCGGATCGCGCCTTCGCGCAGCAGGAAGTCGAGGCTCGCGAGGCTTGCATCGACCGTCATCTTGCCGCGCGCGATCACGTCGCGTACGTCGCCCGCCGTGCACAGCCAGTGCGCGCTCGCCTCGCCGTCCTGATTCTCGGGAACGAAGCCGCGCGGCAGCGCAAGATCGTAGACGAAAATCTGCTCGGACTGCACGCCTTCGGGAATTTCCGCAAGGATGTGCAGCGTACGGCCCGGACGCGCTTCGTTTGCCAGATGCGCCGGAATACCCGCTTCTTCCCAGCACTCCTTGACCAGCGTGTCGCCCACGCCAATGCCGTTACCGATGCCCCCAGCCGACAGGTTGTCGAGACAGCCCGGATCGGTGGCCTTGAGCACGCTGCGGCGTGCGATCCACATCTTCGGCGCTTCGCCGACGAAACGAGCGGGTACGTAGCCGTTCACGTGCACGGCGAAGGTGCGCGTGCCAAAGAAGCGCGAAGCAGCGCGTTCGATCCACGCGAGCGGCGCGTCGTACAGACGCTGGCGGATCGCGTAATGCTCGTTGCGCCAGCCGGTGATGCGCCCCTCGGCGGCGAGGGCTTCGATCACGGGTGCCAGCGCCGCCGTGCGGGCTTCGCACGTATCGTGACGCGGATGAATGCGCACGGCGAGCGAACTGATCTCGAACACGTCGGGCCAGCGGCACAGCGACTCCACGTCGCTACGGCGAATCCATCCAAAACGCTGCGAGCCGATCACGAGCGGCAGATGCGCTCGGTCGTCGAAGCGGCGCGCCGCCGCAATACAAGCAAAAGACATACGTCAGAGACCGGACGCGCGCCAGGCGGTGGCGCGCGAAATCGAGGCAAAAGCGGCATTTTACAGAAGCGGCGACGAGTTCGCCCGAAGCGCGGGGATCGACCGCCCCGCGTCGGCACGCATCGTCCGTCGAACAAGGCTTGCCGACTTCGGGCCCGGCGCACGATGCAGCCACACAGACCTTCGGCGTTCAGCCCTTCACCCGCTCGCCTTTCGGGTCATACAGTGCGCGCAACTGCACCCGCGCGTCGAGCAGTTCGCCCGCGAGATCGACCTGATAACGACCGGTCTCGATGTACTCGGTGGACACGGGGCCATCCGGGTTCGTCAGATAGGCGAGGCCCACGGGCGCGTCGATGGTGTGGCCAAAGGCCGCCGAGGAGATGAACCCGACCGGCTGAGCGTCGCGCAACACCGCTTCCCCGCCCCACAGCATCTTGTCGCTCGCCCCGTCGAGCGCGACGCTGACGAGCCGACGGCGTACGCCCTTCGACTTCGCAAGTTCGACGGCTGTGCGTCCCGTGAAAGCGATGTCGCTTGCCAGCTTGCAGGCGAACGTCAATCCCGCCTCGACCGGGTTCGCATCCGGCGTCAGTTCGCGTCCCCATGCGCGATAGCCCTTCTCGATGCGCAACGAATCGATGGCGTAGTAGCCCGCGTCCTTCAACCCGAACGCTTTGCCCGCCGCATGCAACGTCTCGTAGACGCCGAGCGCGAATTCGACCGGCACGTACAGCTCCCAGCCGAGTTCGCCCACATAGGTCAGACGCGTCGCGCGCACCGTCGCGTAGCCGAGATCGATCTCGCGGCTCGTGCCGAACGGGAACGCCTCGTTGGAGAAATCGGCTTTGGAGACCTGCTGCAACAACGCACGCGAGTTCGGCCCCATCAGCGCGAGCACGGCGTACTGGCCGGTGACGTCGACCACGGTGCAGCGCGGATCGTCGGGCAGGCTGGCGATGCGCCGCTCCAGATAGTCCATGTCGCGTGTCGTCTGCGCCGAGCCCGTGACCATCAGATACTGGTCCGGCGCGAGCCGTGTGAGCGTGAAGTCCGATTCGTAGCCGCCGCGCTCGTTGAGCATCGCGGTATAGACGGTGCGCCCCGGAGCCACGGCGACGTCGTTGCTACATAAGGTCTGCAACACGCGTTCGGCGTCGCGTCCCTTGATCAGCAGCTTCGAGAACGAACTCATATCGAACAGCGCCACGGCGTCGCGACACGCGCGATGCTCCTGCGCACTCCACGTGTGCCAGTTCTGCTGACCGAAGCTGTAATCGATGCTCGCCTGTTCAGGTGACGGTGCAAAGAAGTTCGGCCGCTCCCATCCCATCTTGCTGCCGAAGCATGCGCCCTTCGCAAGCAACGTCGCATACAGCGGCGAGCGCCGAAACGGACGCGCCGTATCGAGTTCGCGATTCGGCCACGGCATGGCGTAATGCAGACCCAGCGTTTCCTTCACGCGATCGTGAAGCCATGTGTCGTTGCCGTTAAAGCCTGCGAAGCGGCGGATGTCGACCGGCCAGAGATCCATCGTCGGCTCGCCCGCCACGATCCATTCGGCGAGCGCCATCCCCGCCCCGCCCGCCGACGCAATACCCATCGAATTGAAGCCCGCGCCGACGTAGAAATTCCGAAGCTCCGGCGCTTCGCCGAGGATGAAGTTGTTGTCCGGCGTGAAGGATTCCGGCCCGTTGTAGAACTGGCGGATCTGCGCCGTCTCCAGCGCAGGCACACGAATGAGCGCGTTCTCCATGAGGATCTCGAACTGGTCCCAGTCGTCGGGCAACAACTGGAATTCGAAATTCTCGGGAATGCCGTTCATGCCCCACGGCTTGGCATTCGGCTCGAAACCACCCATCACGAGACCACCGACTTCTTCCTTGAAGTAGATGTAGCCGTCGGGATCGCGCATGACCGGCAGATCGGTATGTACGCCCGCGATACGGTCGGTCACGATGTAGTAATGCTCGGCGGAATGCAGCGGCACGGTCACGCCGCACATGCGCCCCACGGCCTTGGCCCACTGACCCGCACAGTTGACGACGATCTCGGCGTCGATGCGTGCGTGCTCGCCGTCCTTGTTCTGCCACGACACACCCGTCGCCGTGCGGATACCGTTGGGCGACGCCGTATGAATCTGCGTGATACGGGTGTTCTCCGCGATGCGCACGCCCCGGCTGCGCGCACCGCGTGCGAGCGCCTGCGTGAGGTCGGTCGGATTGGCCTTGCCGTCGCCGGGTAGCCACACGGCGCCCACGAGATCGTCGGTGCGCATGACCGGCCAGAGTTCGCCCGCTTCGCGCGGCGAAATCACGTCGCACTGCACGCCGTAGGCGCGCGCCACGGCCGCCGTGCGCTTGAGCTGCGTCATGCGCTCGGCGCTACGCGCCACCGACAGCGAACCGCACTGCTTCCATCCCGTGCCAAGTCCCGTCTCCGCTTCCAGTTCGCTGTAGAGCTTCGTGGAATAGCGGATGAGCTTCGTCATGCTTTCCTGCGAACGCAATTGCCCCACCAGCCCGGCGGCGTGCCACGTGGTGCCGCACGACAATTGCCCCTGTTCCAGCAACACGACATCGGTCCAGCCGAGCTTGGCCAGGTGATAGGCAACGGAACAGCCGACGATCCCGCCGCCGACGATGACGACACGGGCATGAGTAGGCAAGACTGAAGGCATGGACGGACTCCGGAAAGGCATGCACCAGCCAACGCCGGGCAGTGACATGAGGGATGACACGAGACTACTGAAACTTAACGTTCATTGCACTAATTTGCAACAATACAACACATAATGCAAAACAAAATAACGAACACATTGACGGCATCAATGCCGCAATCACGCGTGCGCGAGGCCTGCGCCGACATGCCTTCGCCCGTACGATTTGTGTTTCGCGGTCGTTTACGCAAAAATATACGAAGTATAAATAAAGACGAACCACGCCATGACGACAGCGCACGCTTTCATCGCCACCAGCCTTGACGGTTTCATCGCCCGGCCCGATGGCGACATCGACTGGTTGCTGCAACGAGACGACCCCACCGAGGATCACGGCTACGCCGCCTTCATCGCCGACAAGGACGCGATCGTGATGGGGCGCGGCACGTACGAGAAGGTGCTGACGATGGGCCCCTGGGCCTACGATCTGCCCGTGACGGTGTTGTCGACGCGGCTGGCGAACACGCCGGTTCCCGATGCGCTCAAGGAAAAAGTGCGCTTCTCCGACCTGGCGCCCGGTGCGCTGATGCAGGCGTTGGCGCGGGAGCGGGTGGGCCGGATTTATGTCGACGGCGGAAAAGTGGTGCAGTCGTTTTTGCGCGAGGGGCTGATCGCGGACATCGTCGTCACGACGGTGCCGGTGCTGATCGGTGCGGGGAGACCGCTGTTCGGCGCATTGTCGGAAGATGTCGACTTGCAGTTGATCGACAGCCGTCGCTTTGCGTCGGGATTGGTGCAGTCCGCTTATCGGATCGTCGCGTGACGCGGCCGCGCGGAAGGCCCGCACAGGGCAACGGGGTCACCAGGGACGCAATCCTGACGACGGCGCTCGCGCTGCTCGACGAGGCGGAAACGACCGGTGGAAAGGGACTGAGCATGCGCGCGCTGGCCGGTCGGCTTGGCGTCACGCCCATGAGTCTCTACCATCACGTCGAGGATTACGCCGGGTTGCTGCGTGCGTTGTCGGACGCGGTGTATGCCGACGTGCTCAAAGACCTCGAAGCGGGCCTCGCGTGGCATGACGAAGTGCGCGAAATTCTGATCCGGTATCACGCGGCAGTGCGTCGCCATCCGCAACTGACGCTCGCGATCTTCGCCACGCCCGAGGCATTTGCCGGTGTGACGCGCGAGATCACGGACCGGCTGACGGGGCTGCTGCAAAACCTGACGACGCAAGCGCGCCTGTGGCGGAACATCCTGATCGATCATGCGCATGGCAGTGGCCTGCCCGTTGCGCGCGAGAACGACGCGCCCGCCGCGCCGCCACCCGGCGATGACGACTATCGGCAGGCACTCGATTGTCTGTTGTCAGCGCTCGAGCCGCGACGTCAATAGGGCGAGCAGCGTATCGCCCGCCGCCTCAAGCGCCCCGTCGTTATCGATCACCGAGAGCGGAATGCCTTCAGGGGGTGTCCAGACCACGCTGTGCGCGACACGCTTGTCGAGCGCGTCGCCGGATTCGCGGCCACGCTTCGCGAGACGTTGCGCCCGCACTTCAGGGTCGACGCGAATCTCCACGAGGTGCAGACGTTCGGCATAGCGCGCGACGACTTGCGCCAGGAACGCGCGCGAGCCATTCACCACGACATTCGCGCCCGCATGCATCCACGCGTCGATTTCGACGCCGATGCCGTAACGGCAATCGTGGCTTTCCCAGTCGAGTGCGAAGCAACCGAGCGAATGCCGCATCGCAAATTCGGCGTGCGACAACGCAATGTGGTTCTCCCCTGCCGAGGGCGCACGCGTGATGTAACGATGCGCGAAACACACCGGCGAACGAGGGGACGACATGTGATCGAGCTTCGCTCGTGCGTACGCAAGCAACGAGTCCTTGCCCGCACCGGACGGCCCCATTACGTAAAACAGACGTGCGTGATTCATGCCGCTTCCCTGAAGGCAAAACGTTCGAACATGAGGAAGGGCTCGCCTGGGGTCGGTTGCACGAAGACTGCGAGACTTTCGACGCGCATCGGCCCGAGCGCCTGTACGCGCGGCTGCCACCAGTCGGTGATGAGCGTGGCGTCTGCCGCCGTCACACGGTCGGAGAGCGTGACGTGAAAACGAAATTCGTCGAACACGTACGGATACCCCCACTGCGTCAGCCACTCGCGCTGACGCGACGTTAGCTGTTGCGGATTTCTTTTGGCCAGTTCGACCTCGTTCATCGGTGCACGCAGCGTGTCGAACGCCTGCACGCAATCGGCCGCCAGCGCATTCACCGCCTTCTCGTCGGCAGCGCCTGCCTTCGGACGCAACGCCACGAAGCCGGACGACTTGCCATTGTCGGTGCCGATCACGTCGGTATGAACCGTCAGATCGAACGGCACGTGACGCGCCGCCACCGCCGTCGCAATGCCCGACAGATCGCTCAGTCGCGCCTGCGGTGCGAGCCGCATCGGCGCTTTGAGCGTGGCATGCAACCCATAGCGGCGCGGATCGACGGTGAGGTCGTGCAGCGAACGCGATAAGCCAGCCACCGTCGGCGCATGAAGCGTGCGCGCCGTGATGGCGTCACGCCCGAGCCAGCGGCTGCCTTCGTTCCACCAGCACGAACCGGCAGGCGGCGCGTAGTAGATCGCAAAGCGTGCCACCGACAAGTCGAGTTGCCGTCGCTGCAGTTGCTGTTGCTGTACTTCGTTCATTCGGTCGGCCCCTGCACCACAAGCTGCATACGATCTGCCGGGAAGTAGGCAATGCCGTATTTGATCGGCTTGCCTGCTTCGTCCACATCCGTACTTTCTACGCTCAGCACGGGCTGCTGACGGTTGATCCCGAGGTGACGAGCGATGTCGGCGTCCGGCATGCGCGCACCGATGCGACTCTCGAGACGCGTGTAGTCCTTTACGCCAAAGATAGCGAGCGTGGCGCTGATCGTCTCATGCTCTGCGAACACCTCCGGAAAGTCGGGAAAGCGCGACGCCGGAAACCAGTTCTCGCTGTACGCCAGCGGCAGTTCGATGCCTTGCGTGTCCAGACTGCGCCGCGCCAGCTCCAGCCGATAGACCGGTGCGCCTGCACGCAGTCCGAGCGCCTGCGCGACACCCCCTTCCGCCTTGAGCTTGTGCGCAGAAATGATCTGCTGCGCGGTCTTCAGATTGTTCTGCGACAGGTTCTCGGTAAAGCGCGTGCGGCGCCCGATCACATAACCGATGGCGGCCGCCTGCACGAAGGTGCCGCGTCCGTGCTCGACGTTCACGAGACCCTGCTCGGCCAGACCGAGAATCGCGCGGCGCACCGTGTGACGGTTCACCCCAAAGCGCTGCGCAAGGTCCGTCTCGCTCGGCAGACGGTCGTCAGGCGCACCTTCGCCATAACGACGCTCGCCGATTTCGGTGGCCAGAATCTGCGCGATCTGCCGCCACACCGCAACACCGCCGCCCCGTTCGAGTTGTGCTGTCATCAAATTGACACCCCGGAAAGTTGTAATGAGGCCGCTAGCAGTCCCCATCTGACGTTGTTGCGATCATATACACGTCTATACGACTAGACAAATATGTCAATCACATCTCCCGACACCCCACATGACGAGGACGGCGCCACCCCGCAGAAGCAGGCGGACCGCGCCCGGTGGCTTGCGTTGTTTGCACGCGCCACGCACGACGAACTCGACGACGCCATCGCCCGTTGCCCCGACGCCCCGCAGTTCATCTGGCTGCGCGCCCCGCAGACCGGTCTCGTGCTGGTGCAGGGCCGCGTGGGTGGCAGCGGCGATCGCTTCAACCTCGGCGAGACGACCGTCACGCGTTGCACGCTGCGTCAGCAGGACGGCGTGGTCGGCACCGGCTATGTGCTGGGTCGCGACGCCGAGCGCGCCGTGCGTGTGGCGCGTCTGGATGCCCTGATGCAAATGCCGCAGCACCGCGCCGTGCTTGCCGCCGGTCCACTCGCGGCGATCTCTGAACGTCTGGCCGCCACCGCAGCGCAGAACGACGCCGACGTGGCGGCCAGCCGCGTCGAGTTCTTCACCATGGTCCGGGAGGCCTGAATGTTGACGGCAACCATGCCCGACTGGTCGGCACTGCAACCCGGTTTCGACGATCCGGTCCACGACGCTCAGGGCGTCTTCCGTGCAGTGCTCGATGCCCTCGCCCGCCCCGGTCAGTTGCGCCAGGTCGGCCAGCGTCTCGGCCATAGCGACGAAGCCAGCATCGCTGCGCGCGCCACGCTGCTCGCGCTGGCCGACGCCACGACGCCCGTCTGGTTGCAATCACCGCTGGGCGAAGTGGCCAGCGCCCTGCGCTTTCACACAGGTGCGCCGCTGCTCAGCGGCGAAGCGGGTCTCGCGCAAGCGCAATTCGCGTTGCTCACCGATCCCGCCAGTTGCCCGGCCCTTGAGCGCTTCGCCTTCGGCACGGCCGAATCGCCGGAACACAGCGCCACGCTGATCGTCGACGTTCCCGCACTAAGCGTGGGCCACACCGGCGACGGACTGCATCTGCTGCATCTGCTGCATCTGCGGTTGCGCGGCCCAGGCATTCAGACCCATGCGGACGTCACCGTCGGTGGTCTTGACGCCGCCTTCTGGCAGGCGCGCGCCGCACTCGCGTCGCGCTTTCCCGCCGGTCTCGACCTGTTGATCGCCGCTGGCGACACGGTGCTCGGGCTGCCGCGCACCACGCATGTGGAGGTTTGCTGATGTACGTCGCAGTCAAAGGTGGCGAGCGCGCCATCGAACAATCCTGGGACCTGCTCGCCAAGGCGCGGCGCGGCAATCCCGACATCCCCGCGCTCACCGTCACGCAAATTCGCGAACAGATGCGTCTCGCAGTCTCGCGGGTAATGAGCGAAGGTGCGTTGTACGACGAAACGCTCGCAGCGCTGGCCATCAAGCAGGCATCGGGCGATCTGGTCGAAGCGATCTTCCTGCTGCGTGCGTATCGCACGACATTGCCGCGTCTGGGCACCACGAAACCAATCGATACGGCGTCGATGCGTCTGTCGCGCCGCATCTCGGCCACGTTCAAGGACATGCCCGGCGGACAGGTGCTGGGGGCCACGTACGACTACACGCAGCGTCTGCTGGACTTCGCGTTGCTGGCTGAGGGTCTTGACGGCGAGACGTCCGACGCACCGCTCGCTGGCGAACGTTGCGCGAGCGCTGCAGCGACCGCAGCGCCACGACCGTGCGCCGCGGCCGAGATCCCGGACGTGCCGCCCATCGCGGCCACCACGCGCGTCACCGACATCATGAAGCGCGACGGTCTGCTCGAACCACTGAACACCAACGGTGCCGACCCCGAGCCGCACGACCTCGTGCACTCGCCGCTCTTTACGCCAGCGTCGCGCACGGCGCGGTTGCAGAACCTCGCACGCGGCGACGAAGGCTTCCTGCTCGCGCTCGGCTATTCCACACAGCGCGGCTATGGCAACGATCACCCGTTCGCGGGCGAAATTCGTCTAGGTCAGGTAGCTATCGAGATCGTGCCGGAAGAACTCGGCTTCGCCATCGACATCGGTGAAATCGCAGTGACCGAGTGCCAGATGGTCACGCAGTTCGGTGGCAGTCAGGACGTCCCGCCGCAGTTCACGCAGGGCTACGGACTGGCGTTCGGCCACAACGAGCGCAAGGCGATGGCGATGTCGCTCGTTGACCGCGCACTGCGCACGAACGAACTGGGCGACGAAGCCAACTCGCCCGCGCAGCAACAGGAGTTCGTGCTTTATCACAGCGACAACGTCGAAGCGTCGGGCTTCGTACAGCACCTGAAGCTGCCGCACTACGTCGACTTTCAGGCCGAGCTGGAACTGGTGCGCCGTCTGCGCGCAGAGCACGCCGCGAAATACGCTCCATGCGGCACGCAAGCGAGCGACGACGCCACTGCCCCCACCACTCAGAACGCTCAGGAGGCCGCATGAACGACGCCGCCACGTTGCAAGACACCTCCCGACCGTCTGCGGCAAGCGCCGCCACGGCCGACGGCTATAACTTCGCGTTCCTCGACGAACACACCAAGCGCATGATCCGTCGCAGCCTGCTCAAGGCTGTGGCCATCCCCGGCTATCAGGTGCCGTTCGGCAGCCGCGAAATGCCGCTGCCGTATGGCTGGGGCACGGGCGGGATTCAGGTCAGCGCCGCCGTGATCGGGGCCGACGACACGCTCAAGGTCATCGATCAGGGCGCGGACGATACGACCAACGCCGTGAACATCCGTCGCTTCTTTGCGCGCACGGCCGGTGTCGCCACCACGACGAAGACGTCCGAGGCAACCGTTATCCAGACGCGCCACCGCATTCCCGAAGTCTCGCTGCACGACGGTCAGATCCTCGTGTTTCAGGTGCCGATGCCCGAGCCGATGTTCCGTCTGGAGCCGCGCATCGTTGAATCGCGCAAGCTGCATGCGCTCGGCGAGTACGGCCTGATGCGCGTGCGTCTGTACGAAGACATCGTGCGTCACGGTGCAATTGCGACGACCTACGACTACCCGGTCATCGTCAACGGGCGCTATCTGATGTCGCCCTCCCCGATTCCGAAGTTCGACAACCCCAAGCTGCATATGAATCCGGCGCTGCAACTCTTCGGCGCGGGGCGCGAACGACGTCTGTACGCGATTCCGCCGTACACGTCGGTCGAGAGTCTCGACTTCGACGACTACCCGTTCGAACCCCAGAAGTGGGACGCGCATTGCGCCCTGTGCGGCGCAACCGACAGCTTCCTCGACGAAGTCATCACCGACGACGAAGGCACGCGCATGTACGTGTGTTCGGACAGCGACTATTGCGGCGATCGCACGTCCGCGAACGTGGCAGATGTGGCGCACGCCGCGAAGGAGCGCGCATGAACGCCGTGATGGATTCCCTGCGACCGGTCGAACGTCATACGGCACCGCTGGACGAACCGCTGCTGCGCGTGAAGGGACTGGGCAAACACTACGGCGACCGTATCGGTTGCGCCGACGTGAGCTTCGATCTGTGGCCGGGCGAAGTGGTCTGCGTGGTCGGCGAGTCCGGCTCGGGCAAGTCGACGTTGCTCAACGCGCTGGCCCTGCGTCACGCCATCGACGCCGGATCGCTCCACTATCGCGGCACCGATGGCGTACTGCACGACCTGAGCGCGCTGGACGAAGCGCACAAGCGTCGCCTGCTGCGCACCGAGTGGGGCTTCGTCGAGCAAAACCCGCGCGATGGGCTGCGCATGAACGTGTCGGCGGGCGGCAACATCGGCGACCGTCTGATGGCCGTCGGTGCGCGTCACTTTGGGGACATCCGCGAGAAGGCGCGCCACTGGATGGCGCAAGTCGAACTCGATCCGGCGCGTGTGGACGAGATGCCCGGTGCGTTCTCGGGGGGCATGCAGCAGCGTCTGCAGATCGCCCGCAACCTCGTGACCGAGCCGCGTCTCGTCTTCATGGACGAGCCGACCGCCGGACTCGACGTGTCGGTGCAGGCACGTCTTCTGGACCTGCTGCGCTCGCTCGTGGAGCGCCTTCATCTTGCCGCCATCATCGTCACGCACGATATCGGGGTGGCACGACTCATTGCGCATCGTCTGATCGTCATGCAGGCGGGACGTGTGGTCGAAGCCGGGTTGACCGATCAAGTCCTCGACGACCCGCAACATCCCTACACGCAATTGCTGGTTTCCTCGGTACTGCCCGTATGAACTCCGGAACGAACCTTACTACGTCAGCAACGTCGCTCAGCGGCGCGGCCCTTACGCTCGGCACGCGCGAAGACGACGTTGTGCTGCGCGCACAAGGTCTGCACAAGACCTTCCGTCTGCACGCGCAGGGCGGCGCGGCGATCCCGGCGCTCGAAGGTGTCGACCTCACGGTGCGACGCGGCGAATGCGTGGCGCTCGTCGGCCCTTCAGGCTCGGGCAAGAGCACGCTGCTGCGTTGCCTGTACGGCAACTATCTCGCAGGCGAAGGCCGTATCGAGATTCGTCACGATGCAGGTCAGGGCCAACACTGGGTCGACCTGACGACCGCCACCGCCCGCGAAGTGCTCTCGGTGCGTCGCACCACGCTCGGCTACGTCAGCCAGTTTCTGCGCGTGATTCCGCGCGTCACCACGTTAGACATCGTGGCGGAGCCGTTGCGACGGCTGGGTCACGGCGACGCCGACGCCGCCGGTCGTGCGCGCGATCTGCTCGCGCGTCTGAACATCCCCGAGCGCCTCTGGTCGCTCGCCCCGGCGACGTTCTCCGGCGGCGAACAGCAGCGCATCAACATCGCGCGCGGGCTGATCGCCGCCGCACCGGTGCTGCTGCTCGACGAGCCGACCGCGTCGCTCGACGCGCAGAACCGCGCCGTGGTCTCGCAACTGATTACCGAAGCCCGTGCAGCGGGGAGCGCCATCGTGGGCATCTTCCACGACGAGGCGACCCGCGACGAAGTGGCGACGCGAACGCTCGCCATGCGTCCGGTGCTGCGTCCCGCACATTGATCCCCGGAGTCTGTCCATGCTTATCAAGAACGCTCGCATCGTCACGCCCGACACGACCTTCACCGGCGTGGTCGAAGTCCGCGAGGGTCTCATCCACGCGGTGGAGGAAGGGACGACGCAGTCCGCTGAAGCCGTCGACTGGGAAGGCGATTATCTGGTGCCGGGGCTTGTCGAGCTGCATACCGACAATCTGGAGAAGCACCTCGCGCCGCGCCCCGGCGTGTACTGGAACACGCACGCGGCCTTCGCGATTCACGATGCTCAGGTGGCTGCGGCGGGTATCACGACGGTGTTCGACTCGCTGGTGATCGGCGAGCGCGACGCCCCGGGTCTGCGCAGTCGCAAGCTGCAGGCCGAGTGCGGTCAGGCGCTGCTCGACACCATCGAAGCGGGGCTGTTCCGCGCGGATCACTTTCTGCATCTGCGCTGCGAAATCGCGACGCAGGACGCGGCCGACACGTTCGCCGACATGTGCGATCACCCGCTGCTGCGTCTCGTGTCGGTCATGGATCACACGCCGGGTCAACGTCAGTGGCACGACCCGGTGCTGCACCGTCAGTATCACGAGCGCAACGGCAAAGTGCCGGACGCGCAATGGGATGCGATGCTCGCCGATCTGCGTGCGCAGCAGGAGAAATACGCGATTCCGCATCGTCGCACCATCGTCGAGATGAGCCGTGCGCGCGGGCTTCCGCTGGCGAGCCACGACGACACGTCGCTCGAACACGTGGAAGAAGCCGAGCGCGACGGTGTGGCGCTGTCGGAATTCCCGACGACGCTGGTCGCTGCGCGCGCAGCACACGACAAGTCGATTGGCGTGATCATGGGGGCACCGAACGTGATGCGTGGCGGTTCGCATTCGGCCAATGTGGCGGCAGCGGAGTTGGCACGTGAAGATGTGCTCGACATTCTGTCGTCGGACTATGTCCCGGCGAGCCTGTTACAAGCGGCGTTTCAGTTGCACCGGGACCATGCGGACTGCGGCTGGACGCTCTCAAAGGCCATGCGCACGGTGTCGTGGAATCCGGCGCAGTCGGCCGGTCTGACGGATCGCGGCGGCATCACGCCGGGCCTGCGTGCCGACATGGTGCGCGTGGCCGTGCGCCCCGGCATGCCGCCGATTCCGCGTGCGACGTATAGGGTGGGGCAGCGGATCGCTTGACGTGACGTGAGGCCATCGCGACGGAAGACTGTCGCGGTGGCTGGCGAGCCGCAAGAATGAAAGGGCGCTTCGGTGCCCTTTTTTCGTTTCGTCGACCCCGGTGCGCCGCGGCCGGAGGTCCTATTAGGAAATTTCGTCACGATTGTCAATGCAAAGGTTGACAGCTAGACCCGCACCGAACGGCGTTTCTACACTTTGATGACCGGCGCGTCCCGATGCTGTACAGCGCCGCACAGCGTGATCATGACGAGCGTCGGCTCACGGCTCGCGCCTTCAGAGGATCGACAGGAGCATCGCGATGATATCGAACAGAATCAGGGGATCGTTTCAAGCCGGAACGTTCATGAATGCAGCAAGGCGCCCGGAAAGAACACTCGATCGGATACGTCTGTTTTGCAACCCCTACCCGGAAGAACGTCCCTTCGCCATTCAATCCGTAGCGCCATGGGGATTTGTCTTGCCTGGCGAGTTTGTCGAGTTTCTCGCTCCGATATACGTTGAGATGGACGCCCACCGCGTTCCCTTCGGATCGACGTTCATTCTGCACTTCGTGTCGGAAGACGGGACAGGCGCGCAAGAAACGAGTCAACTCTATCTCGGTCCAGGTCCTATCACCGGCATGGTGCTGCCCAATGCCTGGCTCAGACCCTTCATAGGAAAGCGCGCGACCATTCACTACGAAGTCGAGTGGCCCGACGGGCAACGCTATCCCGGGCCCGGAATCGACTTCCTCATCACGCCGTTTCTGAATCCCCAGGAGGTCCATTTCGAAGGGTTGGCTGATGGTGAGGCGCTGGATCCGGAGAAATTTCCAGACGGCATTCTGGCCACGGTTCGCCGCGTTCCGACGCTCGAGCCCTACCACTTGCCGATTTTTCGCTTCGGCGTGGTCGGCTGGAAAGCCCCCTCCTACACTACCATCCAGGCTCGCGAGTATCGGGTCGACGGACTGGAGAACGGACCGGTGAGCGTGAGGATCGATCCCGATGCCTACAGCGGACTCTACGAACAAGGCTACACGGAGATTTTTACGACCTCGTTGCTGGAGGTACAGATGATTCCGTCCCCGAACCCGAACATGAGGGAGTTCTTCCTGATAGGGAGTTTCGACATCCTTCCGCCCAACCGCTGAACGAAAAAGGGCGCCGAAGCGCCCTTTCTCTTTTCCACAGCGTCCACACTGCGTACCGCGCACAGCTACTGCACAACATTCGTTTCGACAGATCGGCCCGATCCGTCAGATCACCATCTTGCGCACGCGGGCCGAGAAGACGTCGATACACGTCACCACGATCACCATGATCACCATCACCGCGCACGTCTGAGCGTACTGGAAGCTGCGAATCACTTCGTAGAGCACCACACCGATGCCGCCTGCGCCCACCATGCCGACCACCGACGCCGAACGCACGTTGGACTCGAAGCGGTACAGCGTGTACGAGATCCACAGCGGCATGACCTGCGGCAGCACACCGTACAGAATTTCGTCGATGGCGCGAGCGCCCGTCGCACGCACGCCTTCCACCGGACGCGGGTCAATCGCTTCGACCGCCTCGGCGAACAGCTTCGAGAGCGTGCCCGTCGTGTGCACCCACAGCGCGAGTACACCGGCGAAGGGTCCCAGGCCAACCGCCACGATGAAGAGCATTGCGAAAACCATTTCGTTAATCGCGCGGCACGCGTCCATCACGCGACGCACCGGCTGATACACCCAGGCAGGCACCATATTCGACGCCGAGAGCAATCCCATCGGAATCGAGCAGACGACTGCGAGTGCCGTGCCCCACACCGCGATGTGAATCGTCACGAGCATCTCGTTGACGTATACGCGCCAGTCGCGGAAGTCGGGCGGGAAGAAATCGTGCGCGAACTGGCTCATGTTGCCGGAATCGCGAATCAGATCGAGCGGGCGCATGTCCGCGCCGCTCCACGACCACACCAGGACCAGAAAGAAGATGCCCCAACTGATCAGGGACAGCCACGAACGCTTGGGCGGCTCGCCCGGCAGGCGGCCATTGGCAGTGATTGAGGCGCTGGTGTTCATGTCGAGTACCACGTGTCATACCGGCGCGGCTGCCACCGGCGAAATTTCGGACCGCTGAGGAGATGGCAAACCCGGCGCCCGGGTCCGCCATCGCTTGAATCGTCTTGCTTCGACCCGCGCATTCGCCTCTGTGACGAAGCGACGCGCAGCGTGTTGCTACCTATCGCTTACTTCGTCTTGCTCAGCTCTTTGTCGAGTGCTGCCAGCTTGCCGTCGAGGTCTGCCAGTTGCGTCTTCTTCTTGGCGGCGTCGATGTTGGCGTCCGACTCAAGCTGCACCTTCTGCTTGAACAGTTCGAGCTGACGGATCGGCAGCAGTTGAGCATCGGACGACGCGCGGAAACCGCCGTAGTTGTAGATGTTCTTCAGCACTTCCTTCTCGTGTGCGTCCTTGCCATACGAGAGGAAGAAGTCGCGAACCTTCTTCTTCGTGGCTTCCGGCAAGTCCTTGCGCCACAGCAGCGGATCCGACGGAATCAGCGGCGACTTCCAGATCACATGCACCAGCTTGGCCTTCTCCGGCTGCGTAGCTTCGAGCTTGTTGAGCTCTTCGGTGTTGTTCGTCGCAACGTCCACCTGATTGTTGATCACCGCCATCAGATTTGCGCCGTGGTTCGAACTGCGCGCCGTCTTGAAGTACGTGCGCGGGTCGATGTTGTTCTTCGCGAACACGTAGTAACCCGGCACCAGCGTGCCCGACGTCGACGTCGGATCGCCCAGACCGAAGTTGATCTTCTTGCCGTTCTTGATCACGTCGTCGAGCGTCTTGTACGGGCTCGATGCATTCGAGATCAGCAGCGAGTAGTAACCCTCGGTGCCGTCGGCGTACATGATCTTCGCGAAGACTTCGCCGTTCGAGCGGTCGACGGCTTCCATCGCGCCTTTGTTGCCCATCCATGCAAGCTGCACTTTGTTGAAGCGCATGCCTTCGATCACGCCCGCGTAGTCGGTGGCGAAGAACGGGGTCACCTTGATGCCCGTTTGCTTCTCCATATCGTCGATCAGCGGCTGCCAGCGTTGGCGCAGCGCTGCACTGGAATCCGTCGAGATGATGCCGAAGTTGATTTCCTGCGCGTTTGCCGCCGCGACCGAGGCGAACATGGCCGCGCCGGCCAGCAGGGTTTTCCACAGTTTCATGAGAGCAAGCTCCTGGTCAGATAGGTCTTAAGTGAGGCTTAGGGACATCGAGGTGAGGAATGGGGCTTGCGCTTCGGCCGGCTTCGCTTCGCCGGTCGCCGCCGCTTCGGCATCTTCCGAGTTTTCGTTGAGCAGTTCGCCTGCCTGCACGCCATACAGTCGGCGCAGCAGGTCCGGCGTGAGCGCCGAGGACGGGCCGTCGTACACGACGCGGCCCTGATGCAGCGCCACCGTGCGCACGCAGTAGCGCATGGCAACGTCCACCTGGTGCAGCGAGACGACCACCGTCAACTTGTGATCGCGGTTCATGCGCGCGAGCATGTCCATGACCTTGCGCGCCGATTCCGGATCGAGCGACGCAATCGGCTCGTCCGCGAGAATGATCTTGGCGCCCTGCACAAGCGTGCGTGCAAGTGCTGCGCGCTGTTGCTGACCGCCCGAGAGCGTGCTGGCGCGCTGGAAGGCAAAGTCGGCGATGCCGACTTCCGCCAGTGCCGCGAGGGCAGCCTGACGCTCAGCCGCCGTGAAGCGGAACATCAGACTGCGCCACAGCGGCACGCGAGCCAGCAGCCCTGTGAGCACGTTGGTGATGACCGGCAGGCGGCCCACCAGATTGAATTGCTGGAAGACGAAACCGATGTCGCGTCGAATCTGACGCACTTCGCGCACGATACGGCCGTCGCGCTGGATCGGACGACCCAGAATTTCGATGCTGCCCGGCTGCTGGTCCGCCGGCACGAAGCCTGCGATGTGACGCATCAGCGTCGACTTGCCCGAGCCGGAGGCCCCGATCAGGGCGATCATTTCGCCCGGCATGACCTTGAGCGCCACTTCGTCGAGGGCACGGCGGCTCCCGAAGGTCTTGGTCAGTCGCTCGATTCGAATCGCTTCGTCCACGGTTCACCTGTGAGTCAGTTCGCCGGTCGGCCCCGATGCCCTGTGATGCGCGACGTCCTCCATGAGGAGTTGTCGCCCGCATCGCTCGACTAGCTGTTTTGTGGCAATTTGTGCCAAAAGTGAACGCAGTCTAAGAAGACCGGATGACAAGACAGTGACAATCGGTCAGCTTTTTTCCGAGCGACCAAAACCCTTATGTGCTCAATGGCTTGGCAACGTTTTCGGGGCAACGCCACGTGTCGGAAAAAAGCTGACCACGTCAGGATCGGTGACATGATGCGGGGGCGGCGTCGTCGCCATACGCCAACTTTGTCTACATATTTTCAGCCGCCTGACGAACAGGTATCGACAGGAAAATCCACCGCATGAGGCCGTGCGACAAGCCCCTCGCGGCGCGTTTGGCGGGCGGGACTTTCAGGGGACGACACGCGTCTTGGCGACGTGTGGCGTGGTGTGGCGACCTAAGGCACACGTCTGCAATCGGTGCCTCGGATTACCGGCTGGGCGACGAGTGGAATGGCGATGGCAAGGAGGAACGGCACGATCTCGCCCGGTGGACAGATCGGGGTCTCGTCGATCCGGCAAACGCAAATCGACGAGAACGACGGCATGACAGCGACGGAATCGGGTCAAGCCACGATGCGCAGCATCAGGCGATCAGCAACTCCGGGCCGCGCGCGCGAAGCTGGGCCAGCATGCTCTTGTGCGGGGCGGCGTCGCTGATGAGGTAGCGGGCCGCTTCGAAGTGACGGATACGCACGGGCGTTACGCGACCGAACTTGGTGTGATCCGCGACGACAGCCGACACGTTCGCACACAGCAGCATGCGTGCGCGCAGCTCGGCAGCCGCGCGGTTGAAATCGGTGATACCGCCATCTTCGGTCACGCCGCCCACCCCGATGAACGCGAAGTCTGCGTGATATTGCGAAATCTGGTTGATGGCGTCCCAACCCTGCACGGCGTCTTCGTTGTCCTGCAACTCGCCGCCAAGCAGCGTCACGCGATTGTCGTGATGGCGGCCGAGCAGGCGCGCGATCTGCCAGTCGTTGGTGTAGATGCGAAGCCTGTGTTTGGAGAGCAGCGCCTGTGCGACGGCGCGCGTGGTCGTGCCGTAGTCGATGATGACCGACGCGCCGTCGTGCACCAGCTCTGCCGCGCGCACGCCGATGGCGCGCTTGCCCACGGCGTTGACGTTCTCGCGTAGCGTCCAGTCGGGCTCGCTCCGGTCGGCGGCCAGCGCACCGCCGTGGGTCATGAGCAGCAGACCGCGCGCGGCGAGCGTGTTGAGGTCGCGTCGCACGGTCTCGCGCGAGACACCCAGTTCCCGCACCAGGTCGCTGATGGCCAGCGCCCCGGTCTTGGCAAGTTGTTCGAGCACGTATTGTTGGCGTTGTTCGGCAAGCATGATCGAGCAATATCAGTTGGACTACGAATGACGGGACGACGTCCGCGAATCCGGGAACGTCACGTGTCGCGCATTACCCCTGTAACGCGACACGCAATCCCAGACCGACGAAGATCGCGCCGGCCACACGATCGAGCCAGCGCCCCGCCCCCGGACGGCGCTTGAGCCACGTCCCCAGCACGCCCGCGAACCAGCCGTAGGCGCTGAACACGACGATGGTCTGGGCCATGAACACGAGGCCGAGCAGCACCATCTGCCAGCCCGGATGGGCGGCGTCGGCACTCACGAATTGCGGCAGGAATACGAGGAAGAACAGCGTGACCTTCGGATTGAGCATGTTCGCGAACACGCTCTGACGGAAGACGGCGCCGAGCGACTGCGGTTCGGTGTCGCTTGCCAGCGTCAGCGCACCGCGCGCACGCAGCGCCTTGATGCCGATCCAGATGAGATAGGCCGCACCGAGCAGCTTGATCGTCTCGAACGCCCACGGCGACGAGCGCAGCACGGCCGCGAGGCCCACTGCGGCAATCGTCGTGTGGAAGAGGCAGCCGAACGTGAAACCGGCCGCCGCCGCCAGTCCAGCGCGGCGGCCCTGCGCGATACCGCGTGCGATGACCTGCATGTTATCGGGCCCCGGCGCAAGCGTGATCGCCACCGAGGTCAGCAGGAACAGCCAGAGATTGGGCATCGGTGCGTCCGGGTCGGAAAGTCAGAAATCGGGCGGCGCGTTCAGTGCGCCCAGTGCGCTACGTGCGCTCAGTGCCCTTCGAACGAGCACAGCAGAAAAAGGTCCAGTCCGGCATCGCGAATCAGCTTCGATCCGCCCAGCTCCGGCAGGTCGACGATGGCCGCCCCTTCGATGACCGTCGCGCCGAGGCGCTCCAGCAGCTTCTTACCGGCGAGCATCGTGCCGCCCGTAGCGACCAGATCGTCGATCAGCAGCACGCGGTCGCCGGGACCGCAGGCGTCGGCGTGAATCTCGACCGTCGCACTGCCGTATTCCAGCTCGTACTCTTCGGCGACCGTCTGATAGGGCAGCTTGCCCTTCTTGCGAATGGGGATGAATCCGATGTTCAGCTCGTACGCGAGAATCGAGCCGAGAATGAAGCCGCGCGCATCGAGGCCCGCAATATAGTCGGGGCGTTGCGCCATATAGCGATGGACGAACACATCGATGAGCACCCGCAAAGTGCGCGGGTTCTTGAGCAACGGAGTGATGTCGCGGAACTGCACGCCGGGTGCGGGCCAGTCCGGCACGGTGCGGATCTGGCTCTTGATATAGGCGGCAGGGGACTCGTCGATCTGCACGGGGATCCTTCTTTCGGTACTGATAGGGAACACGCCACATTATGCCAAAAAGGCCCGGCCTGCCTGTGACGGTCGGACGTTGCGCCCTACGGGTGCCCCAGCAGCCGCGTCTCCGCCGCCACCAGCTTGTCGGGCAGGCCGCGCAGTACGACGATGTCCTCGGCCATCAGACGCGTCTCCGCCACCGGTTCCACGCCGCGAATGCCGTGCCGCCGGATCGCCGTCACCGTCACCCCGAGTTTGTCCAGTCGAAGCTCGCCCAACGTACGGCCGACGGCCGCCGCATTGAGCGTGAGCGGCACCGATTGCAGGCGCACCTGTTCGCGCTCGCCGCCTTCGTCTTCGTCGTCCAGCCCGTGGAAGTAGCCGCGCAACAGGCTGTAGCGCTCGTTACGCGCCTGCGCCACCCGACGCAACACCCGGCGCATCGGAACGCCCATGAGCACCAGCGCGTGCGAGGCGAGCATCAGGCTGCCCTCCACGATTTCCGGAACGACTTCGGTGGCCCCGGCGGCGATGAGGTCGTCGATATGCGTGTCGTCGACCGTGCGAACGACCACGGGCAGCGTCGGCTCCAGCGCCTGCACCTGCGCGAGTACCTTGAGCGCCGCCGGCGTGCTGTCGTACGTCACCACAATGCCCGCCGCCCGGTGAATCCCTGCCGCGACGAGCGCTTCGCGCCGGGCCGCGTCGCCGAACACCACGGTCTCGCCGGAGCTGGCGGCCTCCATCACGCGGTCGGGGTCGAGGTCGAGCGCCACGTACCCGATGCCCTCCTGCTCCAGCATGCGCGCGAGGTTCTGACCGCATCGACCGTAGCCGCAGATGATCACGTGCCCCGACGTCTTGATGCTCTGCGTCGCGATCTTGGTCATCTGCAACGACTGCATCATCCATTCGTTGGCGACGAAGCGCAGCGCAACGCGGTCGGCGTTGATGATGAGGAACGGCGCGCACAACATCGAGAGCAACATCCCCGCGAGCACCGCCTGCGACAGCGACGGGTCGAGCAGACTCCGGTCGATCACGAGATTGAGCAGCACGAAGCCGAACTCACCCGCCTGCGCCAGCCCCAGCCCGGTGCGGATCGCCGTGCCCGGCGGGCTGCCGAACAGACGCGCCAGCCCCGCGATGAGCGTGAATTTGACGATCAGCGGACCGACGAAGAACAACAGCACGAGCAACGGCTGCTTGAGCACGATGCTCGGATTGAGCAGCATGCCGGTCGTGATGAAGAACAAGCCGAGCAGCACGTCGCGAAACGGCTTGATGTCGTCTTCCACCTGATGGCGAAACGGCGTCTCGGCAATCAGCATGCCCGCGATGAACGCGCCCAGCGCCATCGACAGCCCCAGATGCTCGGTGATGTAGGCCAGGCCCAGCGTGAGCAACAGCAGGTTGAGCATGAAGAGCTCTTGTGAGCGTCGCGCGGCCACGATGTGGAACCAGCGGCCGACGAGTTTTTGCCCAATCCAGAGGAGCAACGCCAATGCGCCGGTGATCTTGAGCGCCGCCAGCGACAAGGCGAGCACCAGCGCCTTCGAGTTGCCGCCCAGCGCGGAGATCACGATCAGCAGCGGCACCACGGCCAGATCCTGAAACAGCAGCACGCCCATGATGTTGCGGCCGTGCTCCGTCTCCAGTTCGAGCCGCTCGGCGAGCATCTTGGTGACGATGGCCGTCGAAGACATGGCCAGCGCGCCGCCCAGCGCCACCGAGGCCTGCCATGAGAACGACCAGAACAGGTTGACGAGTGCGCCCAGCCCGACGGCGACGAGCAACGTCCCGAGCACCTGTGAAACGCCGAGTCCGAGCACCACCCGTCTCATGCTCTTTAGCTTGGGCAACGAGAATTCGATGCCGATGGAGAACATCAGGAAAACGACGCCGAACTCCGCGAGGTACTGCACGCGCTGCGAATCGGCCGCCAGCCCCAGCGCATGCGGGCCGATGACGATGCCCACGCTGAGATAGCCCAGCATCGGCGGCAGATGGAGCATGCGAAACAGCACCACCCCGACGCAGGCGGCAAACAACAAGACGAGAGTGAGTTCGAGCGGCGATGCCATCAGCTAGGGTCGGTTTCCTGAGTGATTCCGGGTGAGCGGGGTGCGTTGTCTTGCCAATGTCACGCAAGGGCCGTGCCAGCGTACGTCCGGACGGCGACCCGGGAAGCGCAAACCGGACCGGTTCGGGCGATGTCCCGAACGGCGCAGGACGGGGCGCGGGGCCAGACGTGGCGCGGCTGTCCTTCGACGCCACGTCCGTTTTGATATACTCCGCGCATGATAGCGAAAATCAATTCAGGCCGGGCACTAGAGGTCGCCCGGGAGGTGTTGCGCACTGAAGCCGACGCCATCGAACGCGTGTCCGCACACCTCGACGACAGCTTCTTCAAAGCGGTCTCGCTGCTGCTTGCCTGCCGCGGGCGCGTCGTCGTCACCGGGATGGGCAAGTCCGGCCACATCGGCCGCAAACTCGCTGCCACGTTCGCCAGCACCGGCACCCCCGCATTCTTCGTTCACCCTGCAGAAGCCAGCCACGGCGATTTGGGCATGATCACGGCGGATGACGTGGTCGTCGCCCTGTCCAACTCCGGCGAAACGGGTGAGCTCGTCAGCATCCTGCCGATGATCAAGCGCATCGGCGCGAAGCTCATCGCCATGACCGGCAACGCCGCATCGAGCCTTGGCCGTCTGTCCGACGTGCATCTCGACGCACACGTCGAGAAAGAAGCCTGCCCGCTGGGCCTCGCGCCCACCGCCAGCACCACGGCCGCCCTCGCTCTGGGCGACGCGCTCGCCGTCACGCTGCTCGACGCACGCGGCTTCGGCGCGGAAGACTTCGCCCGCTCGCATCCCGGGGGGGCATTGGGCCGCCGGCTGCTGACCTTCGTGCGCGATGTCATGCGTACCGGCGACGCCGTGCCGCGCGTGCGCTCCGACGCCAATCTCTCCGACGCGCTAATCGAGATGACCGCCAAGGGTCTCGGCATGACCGCCATCGTGGATGCCGACGATCGCGTCGTCGGTATCTTTACCGACGGCGACTTGCGTCGTTTGTTCAAGCGTACACTCGATTTCACCTCGCTGAAGCTGGCCGACGTGATGAAGGCCGATCCGCGCACCATCGATCCGGACAAGCTCGCCGCAGAAGCCGCCGAACTGATGGAACGCTTCGGCATCATGCAGTTGCTCGTGACGGAGAACGGCCGCCTTGTCGGCGCGCTGAACGTCCACGACCTGTTCGCCGCCAAGGTCGTGTGAGTTGTCTGCCCAGAGCCGTCTGCCAATGAGTCATCCGAGTCAAGCGAATCCCCCCAACGCCTCCGGCATTGCGCCCTTCGACGCAGCGGCCGCCACGCTTCGCGCGGCGCGTCTGCGCGTCATGGTGTTCGACGTCGATGGCGTGCTGACCGACGGCGGCCTGCGCTACGGCCCGACCGGCGAAGTCATCAAGACCTTCGATTCGCTCGACGGCCACGGTCTGAAGCTGCTGGGCGAAGCCGGCATCGTCACCGCCATCATCACGGGACGTCAGTCGGATATCGTCGCCAAACGCGCGGCGGATCTGCGCGTCGTGCACGTCTATCAGGGCGTGCACGACAAGCGCACCGCATTTGAAGACCTGTGCGCCAAAGTCGGCGTGACGGCCGACGTCTGCGGGCATATCGGCGACGACTGGCCCGACCTGCCCGTGCTCACGCGCGTGGGCTTTGCCGCCTGCCCGGCCAATGCGCACATCGAAGTGAAGGCACGCTGTCACTGGATCGCGAGTACGCGCGGTGGCGAAGGTGCCGCACGCGAGTTGTGCGACTTCATCTTGCGCGCGCAGGGGCGTTACGACGCCTTGCTCGCCGAAGCCATCGCCTGACGCGCCGGGAGAGTCGATCCACTCATGGCCATCCAACGCGTCTCGCCCGCTTCGCTGATCGCGATCGCCGTCCTGGCAAGCCTTGCGGCCGGCACCTACTGGCTCGTGCAGCGCACGCTGCCGTCCGACGCCGACCGCGCGCCGTACGTGAAGCAGCACATCCCCGATTACTACGCCGACGACATGGTGATCTCGATGCTTGCGCCCAACGGGGTGACGCAGTACCGCGTCAACGCCGTCCACATGACGCACTTCGAAGACGACCAGACCACGGCCATGACGATGCCGGCCGTGCGCGCCTTCACGCCGGACCAGCCCGAGGTGACCGCCACGAGCAAGCGTGGCACGCTCAACGCCGATATGTCGATCGTCGATCTGTACGACGACGCGGTCGTGGTGCGTCAGCCGGGGCCGCGCGATCCCGAAATGCGTGCGCTGTCCGAGCACTTCCAGGTGCTCGTGAACGAAGACATCGTGCGCACCGAAAAGCCGGTGCAGCTCTTCCGCGGGTCGTCCGTGATGTATGGCGACGGCATGATTTTCAATAACATCTCGCGCGCCGTACAATTGCTCGGCAATGTTCACGGCACGATCCAGCCGGCGGAACTGGGCGCCAAGCGCCCGCCGCCGTCCGGCCAGTCCGCTGCGCCGGCCGCCTCACGCGCGCCATCTCAGACTCCTCAGGGCCCCAAGACCCCATGACCGATCGCCTTTCACTGCGACCCGCCTCCGTATCGCTGCGCGCGCTTCGCGCGCTGGCCACCGCCTTCGCCGTCCTTGGCGCGCTGGCCGCGCCGCTGGCTCACGCCGAACGCGCCGACCGCGACAAGCCGCTCAATATCGAGTCGAACCACATGAGCTATGACGACCTGAAGCAGGTCAACATATTCACCGGCAACGTGACGATGACCAAGGGGACGATTCTCCTGAAGGCCGATCGCGTCGAAGTGACTCAGGATCCGGAGGGTTATCAGTACGCCACGGCTTACTACAAGCCGGGTGGCCCGCTCGCCTACATGCGTCAGAAGCGCGACGGCATCGACGAGTACATCGACGGCTGGGGCGAGACCATCTATTACAACGGCAAGACCGAAGTCGCCACGCTGACCACGCGGGCCACGCTCAAGCGTCTGGCCGGCGGTACGAAGGTGCTCGACGAGATTCACGGCAGCGTGATCACGTACGACACCTACAATGAGGTCTACACCGCCAACAGCGGTGCCGATCAGGTCACCCCCAACAATCCGAACGGCCGCGTGCGCGCTACGCTCGCCCCTCGCAACGCCACGGGCGCACAGGCGCCGGCGCCGGCGCCGGCACCGGGTGCCGCGCCCAAGGGCGACCTGCCGCCGCTGTCGCCTTCCAAGAACATCGGGAATCCGCGTGAGTAATTCTGCCAATAGCAACGTCTCGACCATCAACCCGGGCGCAGGCCCGGTGGGCAAGCCCAGCGCGCTCGTCGTGCGCTCGCTCAAGAAGCAGTACGGCGCGCGTACCGTCGTTAAGGATGTGTCGCTCGACGTGAAGAGCGGCGAGGTCGTGGGTCTGCTTGGCCCGAATGGCGCGGGCAAGACAACGTCGTTCTACATGATCGTGGGGCTGGTGCCTGCCGACGACGGCGAAATCCAGCTCGACGGCAACCTCATCAGCGAACTGCCGATCCACGAGCGCGCCCGCATGGGCGTCTCGTATCTGCCGCAGGAAGCGTCGGTATTTCGCAAGCTCACGGTCGAAGACAACATTCGCGCCGTGCTTGAATTGCAGGTCGATGCACAGGGCAAGCCCCTCAAGCGCGACGAAATCGAACGCCGCATCGAAGCCCTGCTCGACGAGCTTCAGGTGGGCCATCTGCGCGAGAATCCGGCGATGTCGCTCTCGGGCGGCGAGCGTCGTCGCGTCGAAATCGCACGCGCCCTGGCCACACAACCGCGATTTATATTGCTCGACGAACCGTTCGCGGGCGTCGACCCGATCGCCGTGCTGGAAATCCAGCGGATCGTGCGCTTTCTCAAGGACCGAGGCATCGGTGTCCTGATTACCGACCACAACGTGCGCGAGACGCTGGGTATCTGCGATCACGCGTACATCATCAGCGAAGGCTCGGTGCTCGCCGCAGGCACGCCTGACCAGATCGTCGCCGACGAAAGCGTCCGCCGCGTCTATCTGGGCGAAAATTTCCGGATGTAAAGCAGATTTTTCGCATGTAAACCCTGCCTCCGATAGGCGTCAGGGACGGTTCCGTTGGCGTGACAAAGCCTCTACAATGAAGGCGAGACCGCTATGAAACCGACTCTTCAACTCCGCACCTCGCAGCACCTGACCCTCACGCCGCAGTTGCAGCAATCGATCCGGTTGTTGCAACTGTCGACGCTCGAACTTCAGCAGGAAGTCGAGCACGCCCTCACCCAGAACCCGATGCTCGAACGCGAGGACGATTGGCTCGCCGGTTCGGTACGTGTGGGCACAGACGGGTCGCTACGCAACGAGCGAGGTTCGTCGTCCAGCGGTTCGAACGACAACGGCCCCGACGCCGCTAACGGTCACGACGAAGCACGCGAACTCGATGGCGAGGCCCGCTTCGACGACAACGCGCCGGATAACGGCAGCGACTGGAGCCTGAACGACTTCGCCCGCTCCGGCAGCGCATCGGACGACGACGACAATGCGCGTCCGCAGCTGCACGTCGACCATCCCAATCTGCGTGAACATCTGCTGGCTCAACTGCGCCTGACCAAGGCCTCACCGCGCGACCGCGCGCTGGTGGAATTCCTGATCGAATCCCTGGACGAAGACGGCTACCTTGGTAGCCTGCTCGACGAGATTCAGGCCGAAATGCCCGAGGAGCTGGCGCTCGAAACGGAAGAGATCAACGCGGCGCTGGCGCTACTGCAAAGTTTCGACCCGGCGGGCGTGGGCGCCCGCAGCCCGGCCGAGTGCCTGCGCCTGCAGCTTCAGCGACTGCCCGCAAGCGCTGTGCGTACGCTGTCGCTGCGCATCGTCACCGATCACCTGGAACTGCTGGCCGCGCGCGATTACACGCGTTTGCGCCGCCTGCTGGGTGTCGGCGAAGACGGCCTGCGCGCCGCGCATCAGCTGATTCGTTCGCTGGACCCGTTCCCGGGCTCGGCTTACGGCGCGCCCCAGGCCGACTACGTCGTGCCGGACGTGCTGGTACGCAAGCAGGGGAGCGGCTGGACGGCGGAGCTGAATCCGGAAGTGATGCCGCGTCTACGCATCAACGAGATGTATGCGCGCATTCTCCGAAATAACCGGAACGATCCGGGAACCGGCAACCTCCAACAGCAGTTGCAGGAAGCGCGCTGGCTGATCAAGAACATCCAGCAACGCTTCGATACGATCCTGCGGGTGGCGCAAGCCATTGTCGAGCGTCAAAAGAACTTCTTCACGCATGGCGAAATCGGCATGCGGCCCTTGGTTTTACGCGAGATTGCTGATACGCTGGGTTTACATGAATCCACGATTTCACGGGTGACAACGAGTAAGTACATGCTCACTCCATTTGGAACCTTCGAGCTTAAGTACTTCTTCGGATCGCACGTGGCAACGGAAGCCGGAGGCGCTGCGTCATCGACCGCTATCCGCGCACTCATCAAGCAACTCATAGGAGCAGAAGACCCGCAGAGCCCCCTTTCCGATAGCCGTATCGCGGAACTGCTGGCAGAGCAAGGTTTTGTGGTGGCGCGGCGCACTGTCGCGAAGTACCGCGAGGCCATGCGAATCCCCGCAGTGAACTTGCGCAAATCTTTGTAGGACAGTCCTGGTGCGCCATGTTGGCCGCTGGGGCATCACGCCGCAGTGCGACATTGCGTCACGTCAATGGCTCGCACCCTCGCTAGCCAGCGTCAACGTTGACGCGGCCTGCACTTCGGCATTTCAGCAAGGAGAGCAGCTATGAATCTGAAGATCAGTGGACACCATCTCGAACTCACGCCGTCGCTGCGCGAATTTGTCGTCAACAAGCTTAACCGCGTGTTGAATCATTTCGACCAGCTCATTGGCGCCGAGGTGATCCTCTCTGTCGACAAGACCAAGGAGAAGAGCGGACGCCAGATCGCGAGCGTCACGGTGTTTCTCAAGGGCAAGGAAATTTTCGTCGAGAAGTGTGACGAGAATATGTATGCCGCCATCGACAAGCTGATCGACATGCTCGACCGCAAGGTAATGCAGTACAAGGATAAGGTTCAGGATCACGGTCGCGAAGCCATCAAGCACCACGAACTTCCTCCAGAGGCGGAACCGCTGCAATAGCATCGTTCAGGCGTGGTCATCGCATTGGCTGATACCGACGAAAACCCGCAAGGAACCCCCTTAGCGCATATCCGTCTGTTGTAAGTCTGGCATCACCCACCGCGGGGCCGTTGAACGGCCCCTTTTGTATGGTTCGCCCCACTTCCGTGACTTGCCGCGAGCGCGGCGGCGAGTGGTCTATAATGCGAGGTCAATCGGGGGTTGGAGGGCGACCATGCGTTCGCCCGCATTACAAGATGAACCGTTTAGCCAAACTCATACTCGAGTCCAACATCCTGCTTGGACTGTCCGTTACCAGCAAGAAGCGCCTGTTCGAACAGGTCGGCCTCCTCTTCGAGAACAATGCCGGGCTTTCTCGCGCTGTGGTAACCGACAATCTGTTCGCCCGTGAGCGTCTCGGCTCGACGGGTCTTGGCGAAGGTGTCGCGATTCCGCATGGACGCATCAAAGGCCTGAAGTTTCCGGCCGCCGCGTTCATCCGCCTGGAAGAGGCCATTCCGTTCGAAGCGCCCGACGGTCAGCCCGTCTCCCTCCTGTTCGTGTTGCTCGTGCCCGAGCAAGCGACGCAGCAGCACCTCGAGATCCTGTCCGAAATTGCGCAGTTGCTCTCGGACCCCGAGATGCGCAGTATCCTGATCAACGCGCCCAGCGCCAACGATGTCCACGCCGCGCTGACGAACTGGAAGCCCTGAGTCGTCCCGCGTCGTCAGCGCACCGGTACGAATCGCCGCGAACACACACGAATTCCGTAGCTCCCACACCCAACCGAACGAGGCGACGCGGTGGAACTGACCGGCATCAACGCGCAAAGCATTTTCGACGACAACGCCGCGACGTTGCGTCTGTCGTGGCTCACAGGCCATGAAGGTTGGGAGCGCGGCTTCACGCCGGAGAGCGTGGCGACCGCCACCTCAAGCGCGGACCTCGTGGGCCACCTGAACCTCATCCACCCGAACCGGATTCAGGTGCTCGGCGAAGCCGAGCTACGCTACTACCAGCGTCTCACGGACGAGAACCGCAAGCGTCACATGGGCGAAGTCATCGCGCTGGAACCGCCGTTCCTCGTGGTGGCAGATGGCCTCGAAGCGCCGCCCGATCTGGTGCTGCGCTGTACACGCTCTTCCACCCCGCTGTTCACCACGCCGCTGTCGACGGCCTCCGTCATCGACAGCCTGCGTCTGTACATTTCTCGCGTTTTCGCGCCGCGCTGCACGATGCACGGCGTTTTCATCGACATTCTGGGCATGGGCGTGCTGCTCACCGGCGACTCCGGCCTCGGCAAGAGCGAACTCGGTCTGGAACTGATCAGCCGTGGACACGGCCTGGTGGCCGACGACGCAGTCGATTTCGTGCGTCTCGGGCCGGATTTCGTCGAAGGCCGCTGCCCGCCGCTGCTGCAAAACCTGCTGGAAGTGCGCGGTCTCGGTCTGCTCGACATCAAGACCATCTTCGGTGAGACGGCTGTGCGCCGGAAAATGAAGCTCAAGCTGATCGTGCAACT
This sequence comes from Pandoraea oxalativorans, assembly GCF_000972785.3. Lineage (NCBI taxonomy): Bacteria > Pseudomonadati > Pseudomonadota > Betaproteobacteria > Burkholderiales > Burkholderiaceae > Pandoraea > Pandoraea oxalativorans. Next base: position 595,305 of record NZ_CP011253.3, on the reverse strand, counting down.
GGTGCGCCGTCCCGATGGCGAATTCCAGCGTCTGCCGCTCGAAGCGCAGACGGTCGACGTGCTGGGCCTGCCGATCAACAAGGTGATTCTGCAAGTGGCCGCCGGGCGAAACCTCGCCGTGCTGGTCGAGGCGGCCGTGCGCAACACGATTCTGCAACTGCGCGGGATCGATACGCTCAAGGACTTCATGGAGCGTCAGCGCCAGGCCATGCAGGACCCGGACGGCATGCAGGGCAAATTGCTCTGAGCGTGCGCAGTCGGTGAATCGACTGCCCGAAACAGCCGAAACCTTCCGGGTATACCGCTACTTTTGCGTTTTTCTGTCAACGCCGCGCGATTGCGGCGCGTTTTCTAACATGTTGTAATCGCAACGCGGTTCATCCCCGTGCCCGTGCGTCACGACCTTTTGGAGAGACGATCATGAAAAAAGCACTCGCTGCACTGCTTCTGGTATCCCCGCTGCTCGCATCGCCCGTGTTCGCTCAAACCGCCGCCGCCCCGGCATCCGCCCCCAAGGCGACCAACGCCCAACAAGACAAGATGAAGGCTTGCAACTCGCAAGCGACCGGCAAAACGGGTGACGACCGCAAGGCCTTCATGAAGCAGTGCCTGTCCGCTGGCGGTGCCGCACCTGCCGCCAAGCAAACGCAGCAGGAAAAGATGAAGACCTGTAACACGCAAGCCAGCGGCAAGAAGGGCGACGATCGCAAGGCATTCATGAAGCAGTGCCTGTCGAACGCTCCGGCAGCTTAAGTTTGACGCCGGGCGCTGACGCCTGACGAGCCTGACGGCGCCCCACGCGGGCGCCGTTTTCGCTTTTGGGTCGGGATTCTCGAAAATGCAGCGAAAGCAGCGGGGACGCCCTCGTTTTTGTCCACGTGACACCCGTACGACACAATCGCTTACCATGATGGTTGTATTCGGAAAATGTCATGAAGATCGTACTGATTACCGGCGTCTCCGGTTCGGGCAAATCGCTCGCCCTGAACGTCCTCGAGGATGCGGGTTACTACTGCGTCGACAATCTGCCGTCGCGCTTTTTGCCTGAACTCGCCGTCTACCTCGGCACACAGCACTACACACGCCTCGCGGTCGCCATCGACGCGCGCAGCGGCAGTTCGCTCGCCGAACTGCCGCCGATCATCGGCGGTCTGCGCCGTTTCGGCCATGACGTCCGCGTGCTGTTCCTCAATGCGACCACACAAACGCTGGTGCAACGCTTCTCGGAGACGCGCCGCCGTCACCCGCTTTCGTCGACGGGTGACGACACGCTCTCGGCCACCGGCTCACTCGTCGAAGCTATCGAGAAAGAGCGTGAGATGCTCAGCAGCGTCACCGAACTGGGTCACCAGATCGACACCAGCAATCTGCGCGCGAGTGCGCTGCGCCGCTGGATTCGCGAATTCGTGCAGCACGATCAGACCGGCCTTACGCTGATGTTCGAATCGTTCGGATTCAAACATGGTGTGCCGCTCGACGCCGACCTCGTCTTCGATGTCCGCTCGCTGCCCAATCCGTATTACGACCTGCAATTGCGCCCGCTGACCGGACGCGATCAGCCCGTGATCGATTTCTTGTCGGCCATTCCCGAAGTGGACGAGATGATCAACGACATCGGCGCCTATCTGCAAAAGTGGTTGCCGAGCTTCATGCGCGACAACCGCAGCTATCTGACGGTCGCCATCGGATGTACGGGCGGGCAGCATCGCTCCGTGTTCATCTCCGAGACGCTCGGCGCGCGCTTTCGCGACGAAGCGAGCGTACTCGTGCGTCACCGCGAACTTGCCCCCATCGATACGAAGTGAGGGGTCGCCGACTCGCTCAGGCCGGCAGCGACAACTGAGCGTCTTTCATACCGCGCAGCGACAGCGCGTCGGCGATCTTGCGAATCGGTGACGGCAACCCGGCGGCCACCACTCCCTCCCCGTCCAGCCACGCACGGTTGGCATCGTTGATCGATGTTGCCGACGACGCGGACAGCGTCACCATCCACGGTCGCAAATGCAATTTGAAGTGCGTGAAGACGTGCGTGAGGCCATGCAACGGCACGAGCGACTGCACCGCACCGACCTTCGCGCCCAGTGCCGCCGCATGCCTCACCAGACGCTCGCGCAGTAAGGGGTCGTCCGCGTCGCGTTTGTCGGTCGGCGGCGTGAGTTCCGGCAGACTCCACAGACCGCCCCAGATACCGCTGTCGGGACGTCGCTCGAACAACACGCGCTCGCCTGCACGAATGATCAGCACGTCGACGTAACGCTCCGGCTGCGCCTTTTTCGGCTTCGAAGTCGGCAATGTCCGCTCGCGTCCCGTCGCATGCGCGACGCAATCGCTGTCGAAGGGGCACTCGCCGCAGCGTGGCTTGCCGCGGGCGCACAGCGTGGCGCCGAGGTCCATCATCCCCTGCGTGTAGGCTGGCAAGTCGCTTTGCGGCAACAGCGATTCCGCCAGCGTCCACATCTCTCGCTCGATCTTCGGCGTGCCCGGGAAGCCTTCGATACCGAACACGCGCGCGAGCACCCGTTTGACATTGCCGTCGAGGATGGCGGCGTGTGCGTCGTACGCGAATGCGGCGATCGCCGCCGCAGTCGATCGGCCGATGCCCGGCAGCGTGGCGAGCGTTTCGGGATCTGACGGGAAACGTCCGCCATGAGTCTCGACGACGACCTGTGCGCAGCGATGCAAATTGCGCGCGCGCGAGTAATAGCCAAGACCGCTCCACAGCGCCATCACATCGTCTTGCGGGGCGCTGGCCAGCGCGGCGACGTCGGGGAAGCGTTCGAGAAAGCGGCCGTAATACGGAATCACCGTAGCGACCTGCGTCTGCTGAAGCATGATCTCGGACAGCCAGATGCGGTAAGCATCGCGCGTGTTTTGCCACGGCAGATCGTGACGGCCGTGCTCGGCCTGCCAGGCGATCAGACGCTGTGCGAAAGTGTCCGCGAGCGTGCTTGTGGTGGTGTCGTTGGGAGCGTTTTTCATAGCGTATTCGGGGGAAGCTTTATGTACTGCGTTCGACCGTAGATGAGGACACCCTTCGTCAAACCAATGTCCGACCCATCTCAATCCGACATCGACTGAATCTGTGTGGAACGCCTGCGTGCTTTCTCACCGTTATTTCTGACATTTCGGGCAGAAGAACGTGGAGCGCTGTCCCTGCACGATCTGCCGGATCGTCGTGCCGCACACGCGACACGGCTGGCCCGCACGGTCGTAGGCGAAATACTCCTGCTGGAAATAGCCGCTCTGTCCGTCGCTGCCGACGAAGTCTCGCAACGTACTGCCGCCTTTTTCGATGGCCGCTGCGAGCACCGTCTTGACGGCTTGCGCAAGCTTCTCGGCACGCGGGCGCGACAGCTTGCCCGCTGCCATGCGCGGATGAATGCCTGCACGGAACAGGCTCTCCGAGGCGTAGATGTTGCCCACCCCCACGACGATGCTGCCCGCGAGCAGCGCCTGTTTGATGGAGACGGTGCGTCCGCGCGTGCCTGCGTAAAGCCATGCGCCGTCGAAATCGTCGGTCAGCGGCTCGACGCCAAGACTGGCGAGCAGCGGATGCAGCAGCACATCGCCCGACGCACGCGGATGGAAGAGGACGGCCCCGAAGCGGCGCGGGTCGCGATAGCGCAGCGCGCATCGTTCGAAGACGAGATCGATATGGTCGTGAACGCCCGCGCTCGGCAGCGACTGCGGTTCCGGCACGACGCGCAACGTCCCGGTCATACCCAGATGCACGAGCAACCAGCCGGGCGCGTATTCGAGCAGGAGGTACTTGCCGCGACGGGTAACACCGATGAGCGTTTCGCCGCGCAGCAGGGCGTCGAGTCCGGCGGGCACCGGCCAGCGCAACGACCCGTTGCGCACGTCGATGCGCGCGACACGCGTGCCGGCTACGTGCGGCGCGATACCGCGGCGGGTGACTTCGACTTCTGGGAGTTCAGGCATGCCTGCGAACGTTTGCTGAGGATTTAGACTCTATTGTATCGGGCGCGCTACAATCGCTCGAAACCTGCCGTGGATCCCTATGCCGAACACCCGATTCCAGTCCATTCCCGCCGCCGACCGTACCGCGGAAACCGTGGCACCCGTGGTTTTGCGCCTGCGCGGCGCCCTGGCTCGCGGGGCCTGGGCCGGAGCCACGGCGCTTGGCGTGACCTGCGCCAGCGCAATCATGGCATTCCTGCCATCTTCGAACGCTTTCGCCCAATCCGGACCGGCGGCGCAGACCGCGCCCAAGGCACCTGCCGCGCCTGCCAAGGCCAGCGCACCGGGTGCCGCGAGCCGTGCCGACGCTGACGTCGACAGCGAAGACGTCGCACCGAACGCGAACGTCCCGCGCGAGAAACTGCCGAACGTTGCGCTCAGCAGCGAGATCGTCTTCGAAGTGATGGCCGCCGAATTGAGCCTGCAACAAGGCAATCTGGCCCCCGCCTTCAATACCTACGTGGCCCTGGCCAACCGCACGAAGGATCCGCGCATGGCGCGCCGCGCGGTTGAGATTGCACTCGGCGCACGCCAACTCGGCGACGCCCTGATTGCCGCCAAGCTGTGGCATCAGCTCGACCCGTCGTGGCGTCCGGCCACCCAACTGCTGGCCAGCCTCGAGGTCGGCACCGGCCATCTGGCCGAGGCCGAACCGCTGCTGGTCGACGAACTGAACAAGGTGCCTGAAGCGCGTCGTGGTCAGGCCATTCTCGAATTGCAGCAGATGATCGCCCGCAGTCCGGAGCGCGCCACCGGCATCGATTCGCTCAAGCGCATGCTGGCGAGCGACATGCAGCGTCCGGAAGCGCAGCTCGCCCTCGCCCGTTCGCAGCTCGACGCAGGCGACACTGCCGGCGCGCGCACGTCGCTCGAAACTGCACTCAAACTCAAGCCCGATTACGAAGCCGCCGCCCTGCTCTACGGTCAGATGGGCCCGGCGGAGCGCACCGGTGCAATCGCCAGCCTGAAGTCGTTCCTCGACCGCAATCCCAACGCCAAGGAAGCCCGCTTCGCCTACGCCAAGCTGCTGCTTGCCGACAATCAACTCGACGCCGCGCAAAAGCAATTCGAAACGCTGGAAAAGCGTTACCCGCATGAGTTGTCGACGCTGATGGCGCTCGCACTGCTGAACCTGCACGCCAATCATCCGGAACAGGCCGAACAGTATTTGCAGAAGTACGCGACGGAAGCCGAGCAGCAGAACACCGACGGCGCGCAGGCTTACGTCTACCTCGCGCAGATCGCGCAGGACCGCAAGGATTACCCTGCCGCCGACATGTGGCTCTCGAAGATTCGCGAAGACAGCAACGCCTATCTGCCCGCACAAATCGGCCGTGCGCAGTTGCTGGCGGACCAGGGCAAGCTCGACGAAGGCCGCGCGCTGTTGCACGGCATCAAGTCGAGCGAGCCGCGTGAGCAACTTGCGCTCAAGCGTGCCGAATCGGATCTGCTGGTCAAATCCAAGCGTTACGACGATGCGGAGAAGTTGCTCGCCGTCGAAGTCAAAAACCATCCGGACGATGCCGACCTGCTCTATCAGTACGGCATGGTGGCCGAACTGAACAAGCACTACGACGTGATGGAAAAGGCGATGCGCCGCGTGATGGCTTCGCAGCCGGATAACGCGCAGGCGTACAACGCGCTGGGCTACTCGCTCACCGAGCGCAATACACGACTGCCGGAAGCACTCAAACTGCTGCAAAAGGCGTCGTCGCTCTCGCCGGAAGATCCGTACATCATGGACAGCCTCGGCTGGGTGAAGTACCGCCTCGGCGACAAGTCGCAAGCACTCGAACTGCTGCGTCGTGCATACGGCATTCAGGCGCAGGCGGAAATCGGCGCGCATCTGGGCGAGGTGTTGTGGGAGTCGGGGCAGCAAGACGAGGCGCGCAAGACCTGGCGCGAGGCGCTCAAGCTCGATGGTGACGACGACACCCTGCGCTCGACGATGAAGCGTTACAACGTCGCGCCTTGATGACCGGAATGACGTTAGCACGTATGGTCGAGAAGTCTCAATTTGCGGCGCGACGGTCGACGCAACGCGCCGACGTTTCGAAATTCGTTCGTGCAGCCGCTCTCGTGGTGGCCTGCACGGCGAGCGTCATCGCAACGGGATGTGCCAGCCTCGCGCCGCCGACACCCGTCGAGCCGACCGCCGGTACAACCGTCGAACACTATCGCGGCCGCTTCTCGGTGCGCTACGAGCAGAACGGCGAAGCACGTAACACGTACGGCAATTTCGACTGGCAGCAGAACGGCGAGAACGCCACCGTCCAACTGCTCGACCCGCTGGGTCAGACGCAGGCAATCGTGCGCGAGAATCCGCGAAGTGCCTCGCTGGAACTGCCGGGCAAGGCACCGCTCACCGGACCTCGTCTCGAAGACGTGATGCACGATGCGCTCGGCTTCGCGTTGCCGGTGGGCGGTCTGCGTTACTGGCTGCGCATGCAGAGTGCGCCGGGGTCGCAGGCGAGCATCGAACGCGATCCGCAGACGCAGCGGCCCACTCATCTGAAGCAGGACGGCTGGTCCATCGACTATCAGGCGTATTTCGACGGCACACCGTTGCGCGTCAAACGTGTCGATCTGTCGCGCGATCTCGGCGGCTCTCCGCTCGCCGTGCGACTGGTGATCGACGAATAAGCCCGCGCCCTGTACCCCCCTCCCATTCATAGTCTTCCGTTTTTGCCTCGCCATGTACGAAATCCTGCGTGACTGCCCGGCCCCGGCCAAGCTGAACCTGTTCCTGCACATCGTCGGACGACGGCCTAACGGGTATCACGAACTGCAAACCGTCTTTCAACTGATCGACTGGGCCGACACGCTGCATTTCGAGCGCCGCGACGACGGCCAGATCGTTCATACGAATCCGCTGCCCGGCGTGCCGCCGGAGACCGATCTGACGGTGCGCGCCGCGCGCCTGCTGCAAGAACGCTGCGGCGTGCGTTTTGGCGTGGATATCGGCATCGAGAAGCGTCTTCCGGCCGGTGGCGGCATTGGTGGCGGCAGCTCGGACGCGGCGACCACGCTGCTCGCGCTCAACCGCATGTGGCAGCTCGATCTGCCGCGCGAAACCCTCCAGGCACTGGCCCTGAAACTCGGTGCAGACGTGCCGTTTTTCGTTTTCGGCCGCAATGCCTTCGCAGAAGGCCTCGGCGAAGAACTGCACGCCGTGGATCTGCCGCAGCGCCACTTCCTTGTGGTGAACCCGCGCGTGCACGTCGCGACCAACAAAATATTTACGGATCCCCTGTTGACAAGGGATACGAAGATCGTCACAATGGCGTTCTTTCTTGAGCACGCCAACAAAAACGTGTTCGAAACGGATGAAATCTTCCGTAACGACATGCAGGCGGTTGTCACTCGAGAATACGCGGAAGTCGCTGCTGTGATTGACTGGTTCAGAACCTTCACCACTGCACGCATGACGGGATCCGGTGCTAGCGTGTTTGGTGTATTCGACACGAAAGCGGATGCGGAAGCAGCATGCAAGCGATTGCCGGAGCGCTGGATGGGTCAAGTGACCACTAGCCTGGCCGAACATCCAATGTTCGCCTTCGCGTAAAAGGGTTTTTACTTTGTTGCGTTTCCTACAACGCAGCGAAGGCATCGGTTAGTGTAGGGGAGTCGCCAAGTTGGTTAAGGCACCGGATTTTGATTCCGGCATACGAGGGTTCGAGTCCTTCCTCCCCTGCCAATTTCTTCTGTCGTAAAGTCTCAGCATCCAATCGTCCCGCAGGTAGCCAGATGAGTAGTGATAACCTGATGGTATTCACCGGGAACGCCAATCCCGCCCTGGCCCAAGCGGTCGTCGACACCCTCGGTATCCCGCTTGGCAAAGCCATGGCCAGCCGGTTCTCGGATGGTGAGATCCAAGTCGAAATTCAGGAAAACGTGCGCGGCAAGGACGTCTTCGTCCTCCAGTCGACGTGCGCTCCGACCAACGACAATCTGATGGAACTGATGATCATGGTCGACGCGCTCAAGCGCGCTTCTGCCGGCCGGATCACCGCTGCCATCCCGTATTTCGGCTACGCCCGTCAGGATCGTCGCCCCCGCTCGGCGCGCGTGGCGATCTCGGCGAAGGTCGTAGCCAACATGCTGCAAATCGCAGGCGTCGAACGCATCATCACGATGGACCTGCACGCCGACCAGATTCAGGGCTTCTTCGATATCCCGGTCGACAACATCTACGCTTCACCGCTGCTGCTGCAAGACGTGCGTGCGCAGAACCACGAAAACCTGCTGGTGGTGTCGCCGGACGTCGGCGGCGTGGTCCGTGCCCGTGCCCTCGCCAAGCAACTGCATTGCGATCTGGCCATCATCGACAAGCGTCGTCCGAAGGCTAATGTCGCTGAAGTGATGAACATCATCGGTGAAGTCGAAGGCCGTACCTGCGTCATCATGGACGACATGGTCGACACCGCCGGTACGCTGTGCAAGGCCGCACAAGTGCTGAAGGAACGTGGCGCGAAGAAGGTGTATGCCTACTGTACGCACCCGGTGCTTTCGGGCGGTGCCGCAGCGCGCATCAATGCCTCGGAGCTGGATGAAGTGGTCGTCACCGACACCATCCCGCTGCGCGACGACTCGAAGGGCGGCAAGATTCGCCAACTGAGCTGCGCGAACCTGCTGGCCGAGACGTTCTCGCGCATCCGTCGAGGCGACTCGGTGATGTCGCTGTTCGCGGAATAAGCGTTCGGTAAGTTTTTGCGACGGCGCCTGTGTGGCGCCGTTGTTATGTCGGCGGGGAGCCTATCCCCGCCTTTGTCGTTCCTGAACCCCGTGTTTTTCGACGGGAAATTCAGGAAGAAATCGCTGCCTGGTCGCGGGCAGCTCAAGGAGTTGTTATGAAAGTCGTCGCTTTTGAGCGTAATCTGCAAGGTACGGGTGCGAGCCGCCGCCTGCGCAATGCCGGCAAGACCGCGGGCATCGTGTACGGTGGTAACGTTGATCCGCAACTGATCGAGCTGGATCACAATGCCCTGTGGCACGCCCTCCGCAAGGAAGCTTTCCACTCGTCGATTCTCGAGCTGGAAGTTGCTGGCAAGACCGAACAAGTGCTGCTGCGCGATGTGCAGTACCACCCGTTCAAGCAACTGGTTCTGCACGTTGACTTCCAACGTGTCGATGCGAACAAGCCGATCCACGTCAAGGTGCCCCTGCACTTCCTGGGCGCAGAAAACGCCCCGGCCGTGAAGCTGGCTTCGAACGTGATCAGCCACATCCTGAACGAACTGGACGTTAGCTGCCTGCCGAGCAAGCTGCCGGAATTCCTGGAAGTCGACCTGTCGACGCTGGAAGCTGGCAAGACGGTTCACGCCAAGGACGTCAAGCTGCCCGCCGGCGTGACGCTGACGCTGCACGTCGAGCAAGAAAACCCGGTGGTGGCGCAAGCCGTTCAACCGGCTGGCGCTGCTGCTGACGAAGCGGCTGCTTCGGCTGAAGGCGAAACGCCGGCTGCCTAAGCCTCGTTCGCTAGCTTTCAGCGGCGACGCTGGACGCAAGACCCGCCGCGACATCATGTCCGGCGGGTTTTTTTATGGCGGCGCGCATGCCACGGTGGCGCGTGCCAAGATCCTGATACCGAAATGATCAAGCTGATCGTAGGGCTCGGCAATCCGGGCGCCGAATACACTGCGACGCGTCACAACGCGGGCTTCTGGTTCGTCGACGCACTGGCGCAGCAATGCGGCGCATCGCTCACCCACCAGAAAAACTTTCAGGGCTTCGCCGCGCGTACGCGCGTGGCCGGGAACGAAGTGTGGCTGCTGGAGCCGCAGACCTTCATGAACCGCTCGGGGCAGTCGGTCGTCGCACTGGCTCGCTTCTACAAGATCCTGCCGGATGAGATCCTCGTCGTGCATGACGAACTCGATTTGTTACCCGGCACCGTCAAGCTCAAGCGTGGCGGTGGTAGCGGCGGGCACAACGGCCTCAAGGATATTGCTGCGCATCTGACGACGCCCGAGTTCTGGCGTCTGCGTCTGGGCATTGGACATCCGCGCACGCTGCAACCGGCCGGCAGTCAGCAACAAGTGGTGGACTTCGTGCTCAAGCCGCCGCGCAAGGAAGAACAGGCGCAGATCGACGACGCCATGTCGCGATCGCTCGACATCGTCGACCTGGTCGTCAAGGGTGAGATGGAAAAGGCGATGATGCGCCTGCATGCGACGCCGGGGAAGTGAACCGGCGGCGATATCCGGAAGCGCTGGCGGAGCAGAATGAGCGGCCGGGCGCCGCTCGATCCCGACTGGGACAGCGGGAATCCTTCTCCGGCATTCCCGCGAGTCGCCACGCAGACACGCTCAATGGCAGGCGGGATTCAGGCCGCTCAGGCCATCCGGTTCATTCAGACTGACTTGGCGGCCTGAAGATGGGTGTACTTCTCCAGCAGTTGCGTGGGCGTCTCGACATGCTCCGGATTGATGGGAATACACTCCACCGGGCACACCTGCACACACTGCGGTTCGTCGAAGTGTCCGACACACTCCGTGCATTTATTCGGATCGATCTCATAGATCTCGACCCCCATCGAAATTGCGTCGTTCGGGCACTCAGGCTCGCACACGTCGCAATTGATGCATTCGTCGGTAATCATCAGTGCCACTGTCGACTCGCTTTCCTCTGGCCGTTCATTGACTTGCGTGAACCCCGGCGAACGGCGGCCGTTACGGTTCCTGGAACAATTCCTCGATTATACGAAAGTTAGCGGGTGTCCACTTGCCGTCGCCGCGACGGACACCGCCACGCTCCCGCTCCATGCACCGGTTCGTCTGTCGACCGGCCCACTTTGGTGCACGACGCACCGTCGGGCGGAGTGCCCATGCCTGCATCGGCGTGCGCCAACCTCGCACGCCGCGCCGTATCGACGTCAAGGCTATCGCCATCAACGCTCCCGACCGGCTGGCACGGTTAGTGCTTTATCACTGAGCACCACTGGTCGTACCAGTTCGACCGCCGTGACCTGCGCGCGTTATTGCGTACGCAAGCCCCTTTTACGTCATCGTCGTTGCTAAAGCCTAGGAGTTCCAGTCATGCCTGCGTTCCTTCATCAAGCCGGTCGTCGCCGGATGCTGCAAGCGGTTGTCGTTGCGTCGCTGGGAGGTCTCGCAGGCCTCGCCCATGCCGATGCCCTCCAGACCGTCGCCAAGACCGGTGTCATCCGCATCGCTATCCCGCAGGACTTCCCGCCGTTCGGCTCGATCGGCACCGACCTCAAGGTGCACGGCTACGACATCGACATGGCGGAACTGATCGGCAAGGAGATCGGCGCGAAGGTCGAACTCGCACCGGTCATCAGCACGAACCGCATCGCGTATCTGACGACGGGCAAGGTCGACGTCGTGATTTCATCGCTGGGCAAGAACGCCGAACGCGAGAAGGCGATCGATTTCACGAAGGCGTACGCGCCGTTCCCGAAGAGCGTCTATGGTCCGCAAGACATTGCGATCAAGGTGCCCGCCGACCTCGCCAACAAGACCATCGCCGTGACGCGCGGCTCGACGGAAGACCTCGCACTGACCGCCGTCGCCCCGCCGAGCGCGAACATCAAACGATATGAGGACAACAACGCGACGGCGGCGTCGTATCTCGCCGGTCAGGTGCAGCTCGTGACGCTGGGCAACATCGTGGCGAACGCTGTGCGCGAGAAGAGCAAACAGCGCGCCTTCGATCTGAAATTCCCGGTTGAAGAAACGCCCTGCTACATCGGTGTGGGTAAAGGCGAAACGGCGATGGTGGCGAAGCTGAACGCGATCATCGACAAGGCGAAGGCCGATGGTCGCCTGAACGCGATGTCCGTCAAATGGATGCAGGCACCGTTGCCCGCCGGATTCTGATCCACATCGCGCACGAACGCACAGTCAGACAGTCGCTTCGATTTGCGGGCTGCGTCGCGATGCGATGCGCCGCGCCGCTTCGGTCGTCGCACTTAAGTCAGTGCGCTTAAACCTGTCCGCAACAAAAAACCCCGCAGTGTCGAAACACACTGCGGGGTTTTTTCTGACGTCACGTGAAATGATCGGTAACAACGCAGGCATGCTTAACGCTTCGGCTTCGGCTTCAGCGTCATCTCACCGACTTTCCTGGACAGCCATTTTTCGACGGCCGGGCACACGAACATACTGACACCGCCCCCAGATGGTCGATCCTCACGGCCCGGGTGCCCTCAGGCCTTCTCCGATACCGCTAGCAATTGCGCAATGCGCTGGGACGCACTCAAGGCCAGCCCCTTCGCCTCGACGGCATTGAGAAGTTCCTGCCCCGATGCGTCCACTTCGACCCCCTTGAGTACTGCGGTAGCGTCGTTGAGACGACACGCCTTGAGCCACGCACTCATTTCGGGGTTCTGCTCCCACCGCGTGTAATTGTCCAACGTCGGTGCCAACATCCTTAAGAAATCGATGGGCTTTTCTGGCGGGCGCACGGGCACGCACATCGCATTCTGTTCCTGCTGATTCTCCACGTGCGCTTCCACCCATGCGGCAACGCTGCCTGAAAAGACGGGGCGGCACCAGCGGAGGAACAAGAGGTTGATCGTGCCATCCTGGAACACCGGTAGCTTCGGCCAAAGCGAATACGGAACCGCGGAGGCACTGCAATCGATATACAGCGTGTCTGGATCTGCGTCGAACTCCCCACGCTCCAGCACGATGCGCGAGGGTTCGATCGCTTGCAGGCGGCCCAGCCGCACGATCTCCCCGATCTTGCGCAACTGAGCCAGCTCCCCGCGAGAGACGAGCGCGCAGCGGTAAACCGTGGGTTCGACTGCGGGGTCGATACGCATTAATACGCCCCCTGCCTCAAGCCGCAGGAACATGTCGGAAACGTCGCTTGCGTCGCGAATTGCATCGAATTGCACTTCGCAGCTTTCGAAATAGCGCCGCCAGCCCATTTGGCCGGGAAGCAGGATGGCTCGGTCCATCATCCAGGGGTCGCGCGGCACGATCCAGCGAATACGCTCGTAAGGTACGCCATTCTCGATCAGCCAGATGCACGCATCCATGCCGGTCTTGCCCGCGCCAACGACTGTGTAACACGAGTATGGCCGTGCCACCTTCGCGAGGTCGTTGCAAGGAATACATCGCACACCGTCTGCCACGCTGTACTTGGGCGGGTGAGTGGATGGCACCTCGGTGTTCGAAAGCGTGCCGTTCACCCATTTGCGTCGCACGTGCACCTCATGCTCGGCGCCGCTCAACAGCGAGCGGAAGCGGTGAGTGTTGCCCTCGCTCGCGAAATGATCGCATTTTGGGGACCACTGCACGCGGCCAGAGGCGAGGAAACGTTGTTTCATCACCAATTCGAAATACGCGAGCACTTCGGCCCCCGTGGCAAGCCTGGGCATCCCTTTGTTGAAGCCCGTCAGCTCATAGGAGCCGTCGCTTAGTTCGAGTGATGGCACGCCATACCACGCGGCCGACAAGTGCAGTCGCACGTGCGGATAAGCATCGTTCCAATGGCCGCCCGGACGGTGGTGGCGATCGACCATCACCACGCGCGCGTCCGGCGACTCACTGAGCAACGTGTCCACGAACGCCATGGCTAAGGCGCCCGTCCCTGTTACGAAATAGTCCGTCTCAATCCGTTCCATCTCACTCTCCTCGATAGGAAACTTCAAAGTCACGTCATAACGATTTCGATGCGATGCGCGCATCGGATTTCGGTAATGGAAAGCCCCGTCCGCACATAATTGCAGCTTGCGCAACCGCGAAGGGAACGCCGGGTTCCCAAAAAACTGGGGCCGCTTGCGACCCGGTTACGGCACCTGGACGGGATGAAGTCGCAAGAACGCTCGCCGTTGGGCTCAATGACGCACGACTAAAGTGAGCGCGCATGCCTTCCTTCATCGGCATACGCTCAGCAACACGTCGGGGACTGTTTGGGCAGAAACTCCGCTTCCAGCGGATGGATATCTCGGACGGTCCGCCGGATTTCCCGTTGTCGGGCTCGACAGGGACCGGCCTTGGGCCAGCCGTTACGTTCCCGGTACGGAACTGCCGATGGCCGACTGAAAACGGTGTCCGCCATGGATGCGTGGCGCCACAGCCTGAAGGCGGCTGGAAGCGTTTTGAAGTGATGGAAAAAAACGAATCGCCAAGGCAACAAAAAACCCCGCAGTGTCGAAACACACTGCGGGGTTTTTGCTCACGTCACGCGAAACAACCGGTAACGGCGTAAGTCAGCTTAACGCTTCGGCGTCATCTCGCCGACTTTCGTGACCAGCCACTTTTCGACGGACGGGAACACAAACTTGCTGACGTCGCCACCCAGTTGAGCGATCTCGCGCACGATGGTGCCCGAGATGAACTGGTATTGGTCGGACGGTGTCATGAACATCGTCTCGACATCGGGCAGCAGGTAGCGGTTCATGCCCGCCATCTGGAACTCGTATTCGAAGTCGGACACCGCGCGCAGCCCGCGCACGATCACGCGCGCCTGATGCTTGCGCACGAAGTCCTTGAGCAAGCCGGAGAAGCCTTCGACGCTCACGTTCGGATAGTGTCCGAGCACTTCGCGCGCGATGTCGATCCGCTCTTCGAGCGAAAAGAACGGCTTCTTGTTTCGGCTGTCGGCCACCCCGACCACGAGCTTGTCGAAAATGCCCGCCGCACGGCGGACCAGATCCTCATGGCCTCGGGTCAACGGGTCGAACGTCCCCGGATAGATCGCCACTACCATGCCAACGTCTCCTCGCGGCTGGGGACCGCTGCTGCGTACTTATTCATTGTGGTCTCTAGGTTTTCGGAATCGATTCAAGCAAATGATAATGCACCGCTCCGGCTTTCGCCCGGCGCAGGCACACGAGGCCCAGTTCCGCGAGCGCATCGTCCTCCAGGGGGGCGTCCGACTCGGCATAGATCACGCCGTTCGGCGCGAGCAGACGGGCGGCCGGGGCCAGCAGATCGTTCAGCCAGCCACTCGCGAACGGCGGATCGAGGAAAATGACGTCGAAAACCCCGGGCGAGAGTGTGGTTATCAGGCGTCTGGCGTCCGCCTGCACGATCTCGATCTGTTTGGCGTCGAGTTTGGCCTGATTGGCGCGCAACTGACGAATGGCCGGCGCAGCGGACTCAACCAGCAACACCCGCTGCGCACCACGCGAAGCGGCCTCGAAGCCGAGCGCGCCGCTACCCGCGAAGGCGTCGAGGCATTGCATGCCCGTCAGGTCCTGCCCGAGCCAGTTGAACAGCGTCTCCCGCACGCGATCGGGGGTCGGCCGCAGACCGTCGCCCGGCGGCACCGGCAGCGGCGTACGCTTCCACTGACCGCCGATGATGCGGACCTGCTGCGGCGCGCCGCGCGCCACGTTACCTGCACCGGACTTCATGGCGTCCTCCGCAATACGGCTTGACCGGGGGCACCGCTGACGGTGGAAAAATGGGGTCGCGCGCGTCGTTGCGCACGCAGAGAATCCAAAATCATGACAATTCACGCTACATTGTTGAGGCGAAACATACCACATCGCCCGCGCCTCATGCCCCATAGGCCATGCCCCATAAGGGAAGGCGGCGCGCGGCGGTGCATAGATCCCGGCCGGTGAACGTCCAGTTTGCGACGCAGTCCCAACGTCGATCCTACGTGGATCCACCGCTGCACCATCGTTGTCCCCCGGCCACCCGATAGGAGACCGCAGATCCGCCATGACCGATGCCGCCATCGAGGTAACCGAGCTATGCAAGGCCTATGACGGCCGCCCTGTGGTCGATCACCTGTCGCTGCGCGTCGCACCGGGCGAGTGCTTCGGCCTGCTGGGGCCCAACGGTGCGGGCAAGACGACCACGTTACGCATGCTGCTGGGCCTTGTCACGCCCGACGCTGGCGAGATCCGGCTCGGCGGCCTGCCCGTGCCGAAACTCGCACCGCAAGCGCGCCGCCGCGTCGGCGTCGTGCCGCAGTTCGACAATCTGGACCCCGACTTCACGGTGCGCGAAAACCTGGCGGTCTTCGGACGTTATTTCGGACTCGCCTCGGCCGATATCAAGGAACGCGTTCCGGCGCTGCTGGCGTTCGCCCGTCTCGAATCGAAAGCGGATGCCCGCGTCAGCCAGCTCTCGGGCGGCATGAAGCGACGCCTCACGCTCGCGCGCGCCCTCATCAACAATCCCGACGTACTCGTGCTCGACGAACCGACGACCGGGCTCGATCCGCAGGCCCGGCATCTGATCTGGGAGCGGCTGAAATCGCTCATGAACGAGGGCAAGACGATTCTGCTCACCACCCACTTCATGGAGGAAGCCGAGCGGCTGTGCCATCGGCTGTGCGTGATCGACGCCGGATGCAAGATTGCCGAAGGCACGCCCCCCGAACTCGTGGCGCGCGAAATCGGGTGCGATGTGGTGGAAGTCTTCGGCGACGTTCCGCACGCCCTCCTCGCCAGCCTCGCCCCGTTCGCCGATCGCATCGAAACCAGCGGCGAGACGCACTTCTGTTACGTTCGCGACGCCGTGCCGGTCGTGGGTGCCCTGCAGGACCAGCCGGGGGTGCGGTATCTGCATCGCCGGGCCAATCTGGAGGATGTCTTTCTGAAGCTCACGGGTCGGGAGATGCGCGATGACTGAGTACCCCATGTCGGCAGATGCGCCGCGCTACCTGCCGGGCGTCACGCCCTGGATGGGGGTCTGGCGACGCAACTTCCTCGTCTGGCGCAAGCTTGCGATTGCCTCGATGTTCGGCAATCTCGCAGACCCGATGATCTACCTCTTCGGCCTGGGTTTCGGTCTCGGCATGATGGTCGGCAATGTCGACGGCACTTCGTACATCGCGTTTCTCGCCGCGGGCACCGTCGGCTCCAGCGTGATGTTCTCGGCGAGCTTCGAATCGATGTATTCGGGCTTCTCGCGCATGCACGTGCAACGCACCTGGGAGGCGCTGATGCATACCCCGCTGACGCTGGGCGACATCGTGCTCGGCGAAGTCGTCTGGGCCGCCAGCAAAGCGGTGCTGTCGGGCGTTGCGATCCTGCTGGTGGCGAGCGTGCTCGGATACGCGCGCATCGACAGTCTCGCCGTGGTACTGCCAGCCGTTTTGCTCGCGGGACTCGC
The DNA here is from genome assembly GCF_000972785.3 of Pandoraea oxalativorans. Lineage (NCBI taxonomy): Bacteria > Pseudomonadati > Pseudomonadota > Betaproteobacteria > Burkholderiales > Burkholderiaceae > Pandoraea > Pandoraea oxalativorans. The sequence goes on along the minus strand of NZ_CP011253.3, from coordinate 578,278 downwards.
ATTCGCCAGCCTTGCCATGGTGATGACGTCACTCGCGCCGAGCTACGATTTCTTCATGTTCTACCAGACGCTCGTGATGACGCCGATGTTGCTGCTCTCCGGCGTGTTCTTCCCGTTGTCGCAACTCCCGGCGGCGGCGCGTCATGTAACGGAATGGTTACCGCTCGCGCACGCGGTCGCGTTGATCCGTCCAGCCATGCTGGGGCGTGCCATCGACCTGCCGTGGCTGCACGTGGGCGCACTCGTCGTCTACACCGTCGTAGGCTTTTCCGTCGCGCTGGTGTTGTTGCGTCGCCGGATACTTCGATAGCGTTCGTGAGCGGATCAGACACGTCGGCCAGAAGGCAAAACGGCACCAGAAAATCCCGGTGCCGTTTTTTCGGACGTGATCAGACGTGCGGACTACACACCGCTGTCACTTCCCAGGCTGGCTCGCTGTCGGCGTAGAGCTCGGTGCGGCTGCGCCTGCACTCGCCGCGCCGAACACGTCGCTCGGCCCGACGACGACAGTCACAAGGCGATCCGGTTGCACGTGACGTACAAACGCGTCCTTCACCTGCGCCGCCGTCACGGCTTCGACCTTGGCGGTCCACGTGTCGAGATAGTCGAGCGGCAGGTTGTAGAAGCCAATGGCCGCCACGTTCGCCAACAGTTTGCGGTTGCTGTCCAGCCGCAGCGGGAATCCGTTGGTCAGGTTGTCCTTCGCAGCCTGCATTTCCTCGGCAGTGGGGCCGTCCCGAACGAATCGGGCCAGCGTCTCACGCACGACCTTGAGCGCTTCGGGCGCCTGCTCGCGACGCGTCTGCAAGTTGATCTCGAACGGCCCCTCCTGCAACTGCGGCACGAAGCCACTCGATACGCCGTACGTCAGACCGCGTTTCTCACGCACTTCCGCCGTCAGACGCGACACGAAACCGCCGCCGCCCAGCACGTAGTTCCCCACGAGCAACGGGAAGTAGTCGGGATCGCTGCGCGCCATCGACGCCTGCCCGGTCGCGATGTGCGCCTGCTCGGCCGGGCGCGGCAGATCGATCTGCACCGCGCTGCGCAGCGCCGCCACCGGCGGCATCGTGGGCGGTGTAACGCCGACGGGCATGGCGTCCGTCAACTGGGCGACCAGCTTCTCGGCCTGTGCGCGGTCGATGTCGCCAACGATGGAGACGACCGCCCGCTTCGGGCTGTACATATCGCGATAGAAACGCATCAGATCGTCGCGCTTCACGGCGTTGACGCTCGCCACCGTCGGCGTCACGCCATACGGGTGACTGCCGTAGATCGCGCTGCGAAAGGCCTTCTCGGCAATCGCCTCGGGCTTCGTATCCGATTCGGCAATCGCCGACGACAGACGCGCCGTTTCGCGCTTGAGCACGACCTCGGGGAACGTGGGATGTTGCAGGAATTGCGCCAGCGTACTCACCGCCGCATCGCGCTCGGCCGCCGAAGATAGCGTGCGGATGGTGACGGTCGCGGCGTCGCGTCCGGCGCTGGTCGCTTCCATCGCGCCCACGTCGGCGAAACGGTCGGCAATCTGCGCCTCGCTCAGCGCGGGATGCCCGCCTGCGGCCGCCGCGCCAGCGTCGAGCAACCCGGCCGTCAGCAACGCCAGCCCGGACTTGCCTTTCGGATCGTAGCGGCTGCCCGCATCGAAATCGATGTTCACGTCGATCATCGGGATCGAACGGCTTTCCACCAGCATCACCTTGGCACCGGACGGTGCGACCCAGGTCTGGATCGGCAGCGCGGCGCCGGCCGTGAGCGGTAGACCCGCCGCCAGCGCGCCCGCGGCTGCGCAAGCCATGACACCCGTTCGCGCGGGCACGGAGAACGCACGCAACAGTGCGGAAATTTTCATCATCGTGTGTGGCCCTCTCAGCGCATGTTCTTCAGGTCTTGCGCCCCTTGGGCGCGGCGCTTGCGTGTCGCCTCGTCGATCGGCTGCGGCACGAGCGTGGCCACCGTCAGCGACTCATCGCCGAAGTACTTGCCCGCCACCGCCTGCACCTGCGCAGGCGTGACCGCCTTCACCTTTTCAAGCATGCGATCGATCTGACGCCAGGAGATGCCAGACATCTCGTTCAGCCCGATTTCCATCGCCTGACCGAACACCGAGTCGCGCTTGTAGATCTGCGACGCCACCACCTGCGCCTTCACGCGCTTGAGCTCGGCCTGGGTCACGCCGTGTGCTGCGATGTCGGCGATCTGCGCACGCAAGGCCTTCTCGAGCTGCTCCGGCGTCTTGCCCTGCGCAGGGGTCGCGTCCATGATGAAGAACTGCGGGCCGCGGCCCACGCCGTCGTAACTCGCGCCGACATCGTTCGCAATGCGCTGCTCGCGCACCAGACGGCTTGTCAGACGCGCGTTGCCGTACCCGTCGAGCACGGCGGAAAGTACCTGCAATGCGTAGACGTCGTCGTCCTTCTCAACGTCGTTCAGACGCGGCGCACGCCATGCGAGCATCACATTCGGGTTCTCTGCCGGTGCTTTGACGAACACGCGGCGCACGCCCATCTGCGCCGGTTCGTTCTGCGGACGACGGTCCGGCAACGCGTGCGATTTGATCGGGCCGTAGTACTTCTCGGCAAGCGCCTTGACCTGTGCGGGATCGACGTCGCCGCTCACCACGACCACGGCGTTGTTCGGCGCATACCAGCGCTCGTACCAGTCGCGCGTGTCCTGCACGGTCATGTGCTGGAGATCGTCCATCCAGCCGACGATCGGGCGACGATACGGATTCGCGACGAGCGCGGTCGCCATCAGTTGCTCGTAGAGCAGGGCACGCGGCTGGTCGTCCGTGCGCAGACGACGCTCCTCCATCACCACCTGAATCTCTTTCGCGAACTCGTCGGCGGAGAGCGTCAGATTCGCCATGCGATCGGCTTCGAGACGCATCATTTCCGGCAGACGCGACTTCTCCGTCTGCTCGAAGTACCCGGTGTAGTCCTTGCTGGTAAAGGCGTTCTCGCGCCCGCCGAGCGCGGCGACCTGACGGGAGAACTGGCCCGCGCCGACGGTCTTGGTGCCCTTGAACATCATGTGCTCAAGCGCGTGGGCGACGCCGGTGGTGCCGTTGAACTCGTCGAGCGACCCGGCGCGATACCAGACTACGTGGGCGACCGTCGGTGCCCCGGTGGTCTTCGCGCACGATCAGCCGCAGACCGTTCGAGAGCGTGAATTCCGAAGTGTTATCCGTTGTCTTGCTGCCGCCGGTGTCGGCGGCGTGGCCCAGGCTCATCACACCAGCCAGGGCCAGTCCGGCCAAGGCGTGTCGCCAGCGCATGGTTCCCGTCATGGATCCCCTTTCGCCCATCATGGACGTCGATTCGCGTCTGATAAAATACGTCGCATTTCCCGCGTCGGAAACAACGACTTGCCCATTGTAGGGCGTTTTGTGCGACGCGAATGGCAGGACAAATCATAGTCGCACGCCGATAGCGCGCCCCCACGTCGAGTTCCTCACCCCATGTTCAGTTTCTTCAAGCGCTTCAAGTCGGGCGGCAACAAGGCCGCCGAAACGAGCCCCGCACCGACCGAATCGCCCGAATCCGAAGCGTCTTCCGCAGACGTTTCGCAGACGCAGGATCCGCAGCCGTCCACAAACCAGCCGACGACGTCGGCTCGGTCGGCTGCGCCCGCACAGCCTGCACCGCTCGCGCCGTCCTCCTCCGCTTCCGCGGCCGCGCCGACGCCAGCCGTCCAGCCCGCGCAACCCGCACGACCCACCATCAGCCTTGCCGAAAATTCGGCACAGTCCGAGCCAGCGCGGGGCGATATCCCAACGACACCCACGCCGGTTGCGGTTGCACCGACGCCTGCCCCGCAGCCGACGCCGGTCGCCCCTGCCGTTCAAAGCGCGCCCGTTGAGCCTGTTGAACCCGTCGCCCCGGCAGCCCCGCCGCCCGCCCCGGTCGTCGTGAAAGACGCGCAGGGCGAAGCCATCGGCGAAATCGTCTCAGCGCCGGCACCTGAGCCGGCCGCCAAGCGCTCGTGGCTGACCCGCCTGAAGGCCGGGCTGTCGAAGACGAGCTCGGGCATCACGAGCATCTTCGTCGGCGTGAAGGTCGACGAGAACCTGTTCGAAGAGCTCGAAGGCGCCCTCCTGATGAGCGACGCAGGCGTGGAAGCCACCACCTACCTGATCGACGCCCTGCGCAAGAAGGTCAAGGCCGAGCGTCTGACGGAAGGCGAACAGGTCAAGCGCGCGCTGCACGACCTGCTCGTCGACCTGCTGCAACCGCTCGAACAGAGTCTCGTGCTGGGCCGCGAAGCGCCGATGGTCGTGATGATTGCGGGCGTGAACGGCGCAGGCAAGACGACCAGCATCGGCAAGCTCGCCAAGCACTTCCAGCACTACGGTCAGTCCGTGCTGCTCGCGGCGGGCGATACGTTCCGCGCGGCAGCCCGCGAGCAACTGGCGATCTGGGGCGAACGCAACAACGTCGCCGTCGTTGCGCAGGAAAGCGGCGATCCGGCAGCCGTCGTGTTCGACGCCGTGAGCGCCGCCCGCGCGCGCAAGATCGACATCGTGATGGCGGACACGGCAGGCCGTCTGCCCACGCAGTTGCACCTGATGGAAGAACTCAAGAAGATCAAGCGCGTGCTGGGCAAGGCGGCCGACGGCGCGCCGCACGAGGTGCTGCTCGTCATCGACGCCAACACCGGCCAGAACGCGCTCACGCAGGTCAAGGCATTCGACGACGCCCTTGCGCTCACCGGTCTCATCGTGACCAAGCTCGACGGCACGGCAAAGGGCGGCATTCTGGCGGCCATCGCCCGTCAGCGTCCGGTCCCGGTGTACTTCATCGGCGTGGGCGAGAAGGTGGAAGACCTGCAACCGTTCTCGGCCCGCGAGTTCGCCGACGCCCTGCTGGGCTAAGCCGCGAACAACACCGCAAAGCTGACGTATCAAAACAAACGGCCCGCACACTCACGTGGCGGGCCGTTTGCTTTTCGTCTGCGTAACGACGTTACACCTGCTGCGCGACGAGCCCCGCGCAAAGCCCCCACATCATGAGACCGACCACGCCGTCGAGAATCTGCCACGCACGGGCACGCGAGAAGAGCGGCGCGAGCAGACGTGCGCCGTAACCGAGCGCCGTGAACCAGAGGATGGACGCGATCATCGCGCCGCCTGCGAACCACACGTTGGCCGGCGACGGCTCGCGGGCGCCGATACCACCGAGCAGGATCACCGTGTCCAGATAGACGTGCGGGTTGAGCAGCGAGAGCATCAGCACGAGACCGGTGGCGCGTTGCCAGGACATTTCCTGCGTCGCCGCGCGGCTACCGTCCGCCTGCAACGCCCCCGCGCCGCGAAACGCCGCGCGCCACGCCCGCAAGCCGTAGAGGAACAGGAACGCCGCGCCGCCCCACGTCACGATCGTGATGAAGCGCGGATAAGCGGCAATCAGCCCGCCCATGCCCGCCACGCCTGCGGCGATCAACGCCATGTCGCAAATCGCGCAGACCGTCACGACGATGCCGACGTGACGTCGCAAAATCCCCTGACGCAAGACGAACGCGTTCTGCGCGCCAATCGCCATGATGAGGCTGGCGCCGAGCGCCATGCCCCGCCAGAAAGCCGGATCGATCATCGGCCACTTACTCGGCGTCGGGTTGCGCTTCGGGTGCGGCGCGCTGGAAGGCTTCGAGCGTCTGGCAATGCGCGTGGATGGCGGAAATGCGCGGGAATTGCGTCATGTCGACCTTGAAGCGATTGGCGTTATAGATCTGCGGCACAAGGCAGCAATCCGCCAGCGTCGGCGTATCGCCGACGACGAACTTGCCCGGCGACGTCTGCGCCGCGAGACGCGCTTCGAGCGCCTTGAACCCTTCCACGATCCAATGCACGTACCACGCGTTCTTCTGGTCTTCCGTCACGCCCATGTCGTGCTTGAGAAAACGCAGCACGCGCAGGTTGTCGATCGGGTGGATGTCGGCCGCGATGTCCAGCGCCAGCGCGCGGACCTGCGCGCGCGTGGCCGGGTCGGACGGCAGCAGCGCGGGCGTCGGATGCACGTCTTCCAGATACTCGATGATGGCCAGCGACTGATGGATGTTGACGTCGCCGTCGACAAACGTCGGCACCAGCGCATTGACGTTGAGCGCACGGTAGGCCGGTTTGAGATGTTCGCCGCCGTCGCGCACCAGATGCACCGGCACGATGTCGTAATCGAGTCCTTTGAGGTTCAGGGCGATACGCACCCGATAGGCCGCGGAACTGCGGAAATAGCTGTACAGCGTGAGCGTGGACATGGTGCTGACCTCGAAATCGAAAATTCGGAAGAGCGGAAATTGGGGGAGACGCGGCGACCGCGAATCGTGACGATCCGAGGGGTCCGCAAGCGCGCCCGAACACGAGATGGTACTGCAAGCGCTGGCCCCGGTGACGCCTGATTGCGTATGATGGATAGCGACTCGCCCACGAACCAGAAGCCGCATTCCACCGATAACCGCGTCATGACCTCCACCGCCCCCTTTGCCTGCGCCCCGCTGCTCAAGATCATCGCCCGCGGTGCGAAAGGCGCACGCGCGCTGAGCGCGGACGAAACCCGCACGCTGTTCGACGCCATCCTCGCCAACCGGGTCTCGCCCGCCGAGTTGGGCGGCGTGCTGATCGCGTACCGTATCAAGGGCGAGACGCCCGTCGAACTGCGCGCCATGCTCGACGCTGCGCACGCCACATTCACCCCGCTTGTCGCCCCGGCCGACGCCCCGCCGCCGGTGCTGCTGCCGAGCTACAACGGCGCGCGCAAACAACCGAACCTCACGCCGTTGCTGGCGCTGCTGCTCGCGCGCGAGGGCATCCCGGTGCTGGTGCACGGACAACATCACAGCGGCGCGAATCGCGTCGGCACGCAGGCGATCTTCGCGGAACTCGGTCATCCCGCGAGCCAGACGGCCGCCGAGGCAGAGGAAGCCCTGCGCACCCGCCGCGTCGCCTATCTGCCAATCGCGGCGCTCTCGCCCGCGCTGGAACGCCTCCTGGAGATGCGTGCGGCGTTGGGCGTGCGTAATTCCGGGCATACCGTCGTCAAACTTCTGCAGCCGTTCGCCGGACCGGCGCTGCGGCTCGTGAACTACACACATCCGGAGTACCGGGAGACGCTGAGCGAAATGTTTGCCGATGCGGCCAACAGCGCCGCCCCCGGGGTGCTGCTCGCACGCGGCACGGAAGGCGAACCGGTCGCAGACGCCCGACGACAGTCGGCGATCGACGGGTTTTCGGACGGGGCGTACCGGTCATGGCAGGAAGCCGAAGAAGGCGCCACCGGCGCACCGCCAGCACTACCTGCGGCCGACGCCCCGACCACGGCCCGGTGGATCGAGGCGGTGCTTGCGGGCGAGGTGCCCGTGCCCGCCCCTATCGCCCGTCAGGTCGAGGTGATTCGTCACGCTGTCGGGCTAACCGGCTGAAAGCGAGGAACGGGGGTGACGTCCGTTGGCAGGGCCGCCAGGCGACACAACGGCGTTAACACCTCGTTGAGACGAAATACGCACACAACGTCGTATAACTCGCGCGAAATTCGTCCCAAAATCCAAAAATCGCATAATAATTAGAGTTTTTCGGAACATTTCATCCCGAAACACGTCTAATTTTCTTTTTGGAGAGGACGCCCGGAGAGTACCGGCCGAGTCAGAATTCAAGCGGGCATCGAGCAGCGATCCGAATACGGTTGACCCTTTCAGTCGGCCGACGCCATACGGGTTGCCTGCCAGGAGATGACGCGCCAGGCTTCGGCCAGCAGCTTGTGCACTGCCGTGTAGGTCATTTGCGACGCGAGCGAGCCGGTCGCGGTTTCCAGTTCGACCTTGAGCTTGCCGGTGACGACCACCGTGTCGCCGAACTGACGGAGTTCCTGCGCTTTCGGGTCGACGTCGATGTCGAGGTAACGGCGGCGGCCGGAGCTGATCGCGTCGAGAAATTCGCGTTTGGTCTCGCGTTTGCCATTCGAATGCACGTAGAACAGATCGTCTGCGAGGAGCTTTTCCAGCTCGTCGACATCGCCTTCGATCATCGCTTCGAAGCGGGCCGATTCGAGTTGCCGTACTGCGTCAATGTGCTTTCCCGCCATGCTGACCTCCCTTCCTTCGCCATCACTTTACGCTCGTGGCTTGGGTTGCAATTTACACCATCCGGGTCACGTTTGCGCCAGTGACTTCTCCCGTTTGACGGGGGGTGCTGGAAAACCCCAAGAAGCCGGAAACTTCCCGTCCGGTAAGGGTTCTAACGTCTTTAGCACTCATCGAAAGAGAGTGCTAAAATGCTTTCCCAGAGGCTAACCAGGAGTCCACCACTTGAGTACTGCCGCCACCATGCATCCGACGACGCCGGCCACCGGCACGGCGCCGAATTCGCGTGCCCTTGCACTTGCCCCGTCGGCGTTGATGCTGCCGGGCAGTCTGGGCAATATCGACAGCTACATTCAGGCTGTCCATCGCATTCCCCTGCTCACCGCCGAGGAAGAGCAGTCGCTCGCCAAGCGTCTGCGTGAGAACGACGATCTTGAAGCCGCCCGCCAGCTCGTGCTTTCGCACCTGCGTCTGGTGGTCTCGATCGCGCGTAATTACCTCGGTTACGGTCTGCCGCACGCCGACCTGATTCAGGAAGGCAATATCGGCCTGATGAAGGCCGTCAAGCGCTTCGATCCCACGCAGGGTGTCCGGCTCGTGTCGTACGCCATGCACTGGATCAAGGCCGAGATCCACGAATACGTGCTGAAGAACTGGCGCACGGTCAAGGTCGCCACGACCAAGGCCCAGCGCAAGCTGTTCTTCAATCTGCGTAGCCAGAAGCAAGGTTTGCAGGCCTTCACGCCGGAAGAGATCGATCAGGTCGCGCGCGATCTGAACGTCAAGCGTGAAGACGTCATCGAGATGGAAACGCGTATGTCGGGCGGCGATATCGCCCTCGAAGGTCACAGCGACGACGGCGAGAGCGCGAGCTTCGCCCCCATCGCCTATCTGGCCGACTCCCACCAGGAGCCGACCGCCGTGATCGCCGCGCGCGAGCGTGACCATCTGCAGAGCGACGGTCTGCAAACGGCGCTAGGCCGTCTCGACCCGCGCAGCCGCCGCATCATCGAAGCGCGCTGGTTGTCGGTCGCCGACGACGGCAGCGGTGGCGCCACGCTGCACGAACTGGCAGACGAATTCGGCGTGTCCGCCGAGCGAATCCGTCAGATCGAAGTGGCCGCCATGAAGAAGATGAAAGGCGCGCTGCAAGCCTACGCGTAATACCGGGATCGGGTGTCGGAGGCAGCGACAAATTGCCACACGACACTGCGATTCCCAGTCGACGGAACATCGCCGACACCCAAGCCCCGTGAAGCCCCGAGAGGTTCGCGGGGCTTTTTTATGGTTCATTGAGCATTACCGGGGAAGGCGGCGCGGATTTTGAGGAAGAAGTATTCCTGGTCTCGGTAGCCGTAGGCGCGCCGCTTAATGACCTTGATAGTGTTGTTAATGCCCTCAACGATGCTGGTGTTTAGACGATGTCGGCATCTGGCCAGGATGCCATGCAGATAGCCTTTCAGACGCTGAGCGAAGGTGTTCAAGGGGGCTATTCCGCTTTGCTCGGCCTGCTCGCACCAGTGGTGCCAGGCTTGTTTTGCCCAGGCAGGTCTTCGGTAGAACCAGAGCCGCTTGAGTTCGTCCCTCAGGACATAGACCGTCAGCAGCGGCTGGTTGGCTTGCAGCAATTCGTCGAGCCGGACGGCCTGCTGCCGGTCTAGCTTGTCGCGGTTGCGCAATAACAGCCAGCGGCTCGATTTGATGACCCGGCGCGCGGGACGGTCCTGGCGCAGTTGGTTGGCCTGATCCACGCGCACCCGATCAATGACCTCTCGTCCGTACTTGGCCACGACATGGAACAAGTCATAGACGATCTCCGCCCGTGGGCAGTGGGCCTGGATTTCTAACTCGTAGGCCGTAGTCATGTCGATGGCTACGGCCTTGATGCGTTGGGCGACCCCACGCGGCAATTGCTCGAAGAACGCCCGAGCCGTCTCGCGTGAGCGTCCTGGGCCGATCCACAGCACCTGCCTGCTGATCGGATCGACGACTACCGTCGCGTACCGATGCCCTTTATGCAGGGCGAACTCGTCCATCGCTAAATACTCGATCCTGGACCAATCCGGTTCGCGCACTGACGCTCGGAGCCGGGCCTTGTCCAGCGTCTTGACGGTATGCCAACCCAGCTCGAAGAACCTCGCCACCGCCTGCACGTTGCTCGATTGCAGCAATTGGCTGCAGGCCGCCGCAAGCCGATCCGTCACCCGCTGGTAGCGACCCAGCCAAGTAAGCCGCTCCAGGCGCGGGCCACCGCATTGCTCACACAACAAGCGCCGGCGTGGAACATGAAGAACAACCCGGTACTCAAATAACGGCAGATCTCGCACCCGGCGCACCGTGGTCTCATGGACCTGGCGACATCGTGCGCCGCACTGCTCGCACAGCATCACCTTGGCGGTTGGCTTCAAATAGATCGACAGCGTGCGCCCTGTGCCCTCGGGCCACTCCACGCGTTCGACGGCATAGCCCTGCCAGCCTCCCAGCGACTCCAGCAGCTTGCGATCCAGCATCTCCACGCACTCCTGATGGCAAATTCCTGCCATCAAGAGTACGAAAACTTGTCAAATCCCTCCACGCTATTGCGCGATGAACCTTTTTTATTGGACTTCGAAAGTTCATCCGCCATCTGATCGCGACTTGATGCATCGCAAGGTCTGCGACCGAGGCCGTCGATAGAATCGGCTCGTACGTAGCCATGCTGCGTGCGAAGGACGGCCCGGGGGCCGTTCGCCGCGCAGGACCCTTGTCTCGAATCCGCTTCTCATCCGTCGTTGCCCGCAACGGCAGATCCGCATCGAACCAGCGTCATCTGCGTGTCATCCGCCCCCGTGCGCTGCGGTTTGACATTTTCAAGCGATAAGGCAAAATGCGCCGAAAGTCGACGCTGTTCCTGACAACACGACTTTCGACGCCAGGAGCCGTCACGGATGGACACCCACTCTCCTAGCAGTCCGAAGCCTCACGCCACGGCCTCACCGGCAGCAGCGGCCGCCACGGGCCTCGTCGCCTGGACGATCCGTCGCTGGCGCACCCGCCCTTCCCGTTTTGCGCTCGAAATCCTGATCGTTCTCGCGATCAAGGTAGTACTCCTGTTCATTCTGAAGCACGCGTTCTTCGACGCTCCGATGGCCAGGCACATGCAGTTGCCGCCGGACGTCGTGGCCCGCGCCCTGATCGGGCCGCAGGCCGTCGAAGTGCAGTCCCCCACCAAAAATCAAGGTGTCCGCCATGATCAGTAGCGAAGTCGTCGACCTCTCGCGCTTGCAGTTCGCCATAACGGCGCTGTATCACTTCCTGTTCGTCCCGCTCACACTGGGCCTGTCGTGGCTGCTCGTCATCATGGAATCGGTCTACGTGATGACCGGCAAGCAGATCTACAAGGACATGACCCAGTTCTGGGGCAAGCTCTTCCTGATCAACTTCGCGATGGGCGTGACCACGGGTCTCACGCTCGAATTCCAGTTCGGCACCAACTGGGCCTACTACTCGCATTACGTCGGCGACATCTTCGGTGTGCCGCTCGCGATCGAGGGGTTGATGGCCTTCTTCCTCGAAGCCACGTTCGTGGGCCTGTTCTTCTTCGGATGGAACAAGCTCTCGCGCATCGGCCACCTCGCCACCACCTTCGCGGTGGCGCTCGGCTCGAACCTCTCGGCGTTGTGGATTCTCGTGGCCAACGGCTGGATGAACAATCCGATCGGGGCGCGCTTCAACTACGAGACCATGCGCATGGAGCTGAGCAGCATCTGGGAAGTGGTGTTCAACCCGGTCGCCCAGGTGAAGTTCGTACACACGCTCTCGGCCGGTTATGTGACCGCCGCCATGTTCGTGCTCGGCATCTCCGCGTGGTACCTGCTCAAGCGCCGCGACGTGCCGTTCGCCCTGCGCTCGTTCGCGGTCGCGGCGGGCTTCGGTCTGGCGTCCACGCTGTCGGTCATCGTGCTGGGCGACGAATCGGGCTACACCACGGGTGAAGTGCAAAAGGTGAAACTCGCGGCCATCGAAGCGGAATGGGAGACGGCCAAGCCGCCGGCATCGTTCACGCTGTTCGGCCTGCCGAATCAGAAGGAGCAACGTACCGACTACGCGGTGAAGATTCCCTGGGCGATGGGTCTGATCGCTACGCGCTCGGTCGACACGCCGGTCATCGGCCTGACGCAATTGCGCGACGAGCATAAGGACAACATCAAGCGCGGCATGATCGCCTTCGCGGCGCTCGAAAAGCTGCGGGGCGGCGATACGTCGCCAGCGGTGCGCGCCGAGTTCGACAAGTACAAGGACGACCTCGGCTACGGCCTGCTGCTCAAGAAGTACACGCCGAACGTCGTCGACGCCACACCGGAACAGATCCTGATGGCGGCCAACGACACGATCCCGCCGGTGGCGCCCGTGTTCTGGTCGTTCCGCATCATGGTCGGCCTCGGCTTCCTGTTCCTCTTCACGTTCCTGTGGGCGTTCTGGCTGTGTGCGCGACGCCGTCTGCTCAAGCCGCGCTCGGCGTGGTTCCTGCGCTGGTGCGTGTGGGCGATTCCGCTGCCGTGGCTCGCTGCCGAGTTCGGCTGGATCGTCGCTGAAATGGGGCGTCAGCCGTGGACCATCGCCGGTATTCTGCCGACGCATCTCTCCACGTCGTCGCTGTCTGCCACCGATCTGTACATGAGCCTCGCGGGCTTCATCATCTTCTACACCGCGCTGCTCATCATTGAGATGTTCCTGATGGTGAAGTACGTCAAGCTCGGCCCGTCGTCGCTGCACACCGGCCGCTATCACTTCGAGACGGAAGGGTCGGGCGGGGCCGCGATAGCGAGCGACCGTCCGGCAACTTCGGTCTGATCGTCAGGGAGACACACATCATGATGATCGATTACACCGTACTCAAGCTGATCTGGTGGGTGCTGGTCGGCGTTCTGCTGATCGGCTTCGCCTTCTTCGACGGCTTCGACATGGGCACCGGCACGCTGCTGCCCTTCCTCGGCAAGACCGACGCGGAACGACGCGTCATCATCAACACCGTCGCCACGACGTGGGAGGGCAATCAGGTCTGGTTCGTGACGGCAGGCGGCGCGATGTTCGCCGCGTGGCCGCTCGTCTACGCCGCGGCCTTCTCGGGGCTGTACTGGGCGCTGCTGCTCGTGCTCTTCGCATTGTTCCTGCGACCGGTCGGCTTCGACTATCGCAACAAGTTGCCCAGCGCGCGCTGGCGCAACTCGTGGGACTGGGCGTTGTTCGTCGGCAGCACGGTGCCGTCGCTGGTGTTCGGTGTGGCCTTCGGCAACCTGCTGCTCGGCCTGCCGTTCTCGTTCGACAACACCCTGCGCTCGACCTACACCGGGTCGTTCTGGGCCCTGCTCAACCCGTTCGCGCTGCTGTGCGGACTGGTCAGCCTGCTGATGCTGGTCACGCACGGTGCAGCGCACCTTCGCATGAAGGCCGATCCGCTCGTGGCCGAGCGCGCCGGGCGCATCATGCGTCTCACCGCATTAGGCACGCTGCTGCTGTTCCTTGTGGCCGGGGTGCTGGTCGCCACGCACGTCGATGGCTTCGCCATCACGCAGATGGGCGCGACCGACTCGCCCGCCAACCCGCTGATGAAGCAGGTCACCACCGGCCCCGGCTTGTGGCTCACGAACTACCACACCTACCCGTGGATGATCGCCGCGCCGGTCGTCGCTTGTCTGTGCGCGTTGCTCGCCGCCCTGCTCGCCACGAGCCGTGCGTATGCGTGGACGTTCGTCGTCACCGGGCTGATGATCGCGGGCATCATCCTCACCGCCGGCTTCTCGATGTTCCCGTTCGTCATGCCCTCGGCCACCGCGCCGGGCAGCAGCCTCACGGTCTGGGACGCCACGTCGAGCCAGCTCACGCTGCAAATCATGCTCATCGCCGTCATCGTCTTCCTGCCCATCATCCTGCTCTACACCGGCTGGGTGTACCGCGTGATCCGTGGGCGCGTAACGATCGAGACGGTCAACGACAACCCGCACACGATGTACTGATCAAGGAGTCGCGACATGTGGTACTTCTCTTGGATTCTCGGCCTTGGCCTCGCGCTCGCGTTCGGCATCATCAACGTGATGTGGTTCGAAGCGCACGACGACCTCGAACGTCGTAGTCAGGAAGGCAGTTGAGCCTGACGACGCCGGGCCCCACAGGTCGGCGTCGTGGTGAACGCAGAAACGAAAATCGCGCCTCTGGAGGCGCGATTTTTTTATTACGGTGCGACGGATCGAAGCTTTAGCTCAGCAACGTCTTCAGATCCTTGGCCATCGCATCGACCGGCTCGTCCGGACGCATGAACAAACGCAGTTGCCCGTTCGGATCGAAGACGTAAATCCCTGCCGTGTGATCGATGGTGTAGTTGTTGGGCGTCGACCCTTCCACCTTGTTGACCACCACGCGGAACGATTTGGTGATTTCCTTGAGCGCGGCGTCGTCCGCAGGACGCAGCCCCACGAACGCCGGATTGAACGCGGGCACGTACTGGCCCATCAGCTCGGCCGAATCGCGCTGGGGATCGACCGTCACGAACAGCACCTGCACGCGCTGGGCGTCGTCCGCCCCTAGCTTTTGCATCACCTGATTGAGTTCCGCCATCGTGGTCGGGCAGACGTCCGGGCAGTGTGTGTAGCCGAAGAACATCACCACGGCTTTACCTTTGTAATCGGCGAGCGTGCGCGTCTTGCCCTGCGGGTCCTGCAACGAGAAGTCCTTGGCGACTTCCTTGTTGCCGGTGATGTCGAGGCTCGTGAACGTCGGCCCTTCCTTACCGCAGGCGGCGAGAAGCACCGTCAGCCCCATCAGCAACATCGCACGGCGCAACCAAATGACAGCAAGATTCATGAACGAATGACCCCAGAACGTATGGAAAAAACGCCTTCGGAAAACACAACAGGCGCGCCGGCGAAGAATACCGTAACGCGCCTGTCGTCGTGACTCAGCCTGTGACGGGCCAAGGCCCCGGAGGTTCAGCCCAGCAGGTAGATCTGCACGTAATGGTCGACCAGCAGCGCCGCGAACAGCAGCGAGAGGTAGACGATCGAATAGCGGAACATCGAGCGCGAAAGCTCATCGGAATACTTGCGCCACAGCTTCACCGCGTAACCGAGGAAGATCCCCGAGAGCACCACCGCGGACACAAGATACAGATAGCCGCTCATGCGGTGCGCGAACGGCAGCAGCGACACGGCAAACAGCACGACGCTGTACAACAGAATCTGCAGGCGCGTGTACTTCTCGCCGTGCGTGATCGGCAGCATCGGCAGCCCCGAATTCACGTAGTCCTGACGACGGTAAAGCGCGAGCGCCCAGAAGTGCGGCGGCGTCCAGACGAAGATGATGAGCACCAGAATCCATGCATCGGCAGGCACTGCGCCGGTCGCGGCGGCCCAGCCGAGGGCCGGGGGCATCGCGCCCGCCGCGCCGCCGATCACGATGTTCTGCGGCGTCGAAGGCTTGAGGATGATGGTGTAGATGAGCGCATAGCCGACGAACGTGCCGAGCGTCAGCCACATCGTCAGGGGATTCGTGAACGTGTAGAGCACCACCATGCCCGCAGCACCCAGCATCGTCGAGAAGACGATGATCTGCCACGGTGCGATCTCGCCGCGGGCCGACGGACGCCACGCAGTGCGGCGCATGAGCGCGTCGACGCGTTGCTCGATCAGGCAATTCACGGCGAAGGCCGATCCGGCGAGCAGCCAGATGCCGATGGTGCCGCCGATCAGCACCTGCCACGGCACCATGCCGCGCGTGGACAGGAACATGCCGATCACGGCACAGAAGACGGCGAGCTGCGTCACGCGGGGCTTGGTCAGCGCCCAGTATTGCGCGATACGGCTAGCCGGCGGATGGGGAAGGGTCGTGCTTTTCATACACTCTGAAGGCAATGCGCTACGCCGGGCCAGACGGGGCGCCGAGCGGTGCGGCAGCCGGCTCCGCTGCGGAGAAAGGCTTCTGGCGGGCCGGGACGTCTGCCTGATCGATCAGGCTGGCCGCAATGGGCGCCGCTGCGACTAGGCGGGCGGCACGAATGCGGTAGTTTAACATGACAAGCAAAAGCAGCAGGACCGCCGCGCCGCCGTTGTGGGCGATGGCATTGAGCAGTGGCCACTGGAAAACGATGTTCGACAATCCCGTCGCGAATTGCACGAGCACCAGTAGGAATACCAGAATCGAGAGCCTTCTGAGCGCGGCATGACGTCGCAGGCGGCTCGCCAGCCACGCCAGATACAGCACCACGACCACGGCAAACGTCCGGTGCACCCAGTGGATCGCCACGAGGGCGTCCATCGGAATCACCTCGCCACCCGCCGTCTTGCCCAGTTCTCGCCATAGCTTGAATCCGTTATGGAAGTCCATCGACGGCATCCACTGACCCTGACACGTCGGGAAGTCGGTGCATGCCAATACAGCGTAGTTGGTGCTTACCCATCCGCCAAGGGCAATCTGTAAGACGAGCAACGCCAGCCCGATCAGCGCCGCCCACCGCCAGCGCAAGGCCCCGGCGTCGGCCGCCACGCTCGCCAGCGGCATCTGTCGGCATGCCAGCCAAGCCAGCGACCCCAGCAAAGTGAGCGCCAACATCAAGTGAATGGAGACGATCACCGGTTGCAGCTTCATCGTGACGGTCCACGCCCCGAACGCGCCCTGCACGCACACGAGGACCAGCAGCCAGGTGGCCAGCCACGGCGATTGCTTCAGTTCGCGGCGCTTGACCCATGCCATCACCATCAGGGTGATGATGAGCACGCCCACGGCCATCGCGAAATACCGGTGGATCATCTCGATCCACGCCTTGACGAAGGTCACCGGGCCGCTGGGCAACATCACCTGCGCGGCGTGGATGTCCGCATGCGCGGCGAACGGCGACGACGTGCCATAGCACCCCGGCCAGTCGGGGCATCCGAGGCCCGAATCCGTCAGACGCGTGAAGCCGCCGAACATGATCAGATCGAGCGTGAGAAAGGTCGTCACCCAGGCCAGTTTGCGGTACTTGTTCGCGTCGCGGCGCAGCACCACCCAGCCGAGCGGCAGCACCGCGATACACAGGCCGATGAAGCCCAGTTCCAGAAGGTAAAGCATCGGTTTTACGTCGGTTCTTCAACATGTCCGGGGCGCACGCGCGCCCCGGGGCCATTCGTTTCAATCGTCGTGCGAGGAACGTTCTCTCGCCCGATCAACCGGTCCCCGACCACTTCAGCAGTCGCGACAGATCGCTCTTGATCTTGCCCGGATCGGCGTTCTTCGGGAACGCCATCATCAGGTTGCCCAGCGGGTCGACCAGATAGATGTGATCGCGCAGGCCGGTGCCGTCCTGCGTCGGCAGCCACGAGGCGAGTGCGACGGGATCGGCACGCAGACGGCGCGTGTCGGGGTAGGCGTCGTCGATTTGTTGCGTCACCTTCGAGGCGTCCGTCACCAGCCACAGCGTTTCGACCCGCGTACGCTCGTTGCCCTGCAGGACGCGGATCTGCCGCATGTAAAACAGCTTGCTGACGCAATTCTCGTCACACGTGGCGGTGTCGGCGCTGATCATGAGCCATTTGCCCTTGAGCGACGACAGCGGCAGGTTCTCGCCCGTTTCGTCGTCGTGCACGACGAGCGCTGGCAACGGACGCTGAGGCTCGATCAACTTGCCGTAGGCGGACGTCCCGCCCTGCGGCTTGAAGACGTAGTACATCAGATACGCCGCCACGGCTGGCGCCGCGCACACCACGAAGAGCAGCACCAGCATGCGCCTCGCGCGGCGTCGTTGCACCGGGTCGACGGCGGGACTTCCACTCCGATCCGTACTCACATTTGCACTCATGTTCGCCTTATGCGTGATTTGTGCGCGTCTTATGCCCGCGTGAATTTGTTTGTCGTCGTCGCCATGCGACGGCCGCGCCGATAGGCCAGACGCAGTCCCAGCAGCGCCAGAATCAGCGACATGCCGAACCATTGCGCCATATAACCATAGTTGCGATCCGCGCCGCTTGCCGGTTGCGGCCAGTCGCGCAGCAGGTGATCGCCCGTGTCGTTCGTCTGCATGATGACGAACGGTTGCAGCGGCAGCGACGTCTCACGCGCATATTCCGCCACATCGAGATTCTGTCGAATCGAGAGGCCCGCCGCCGAGCCACCATGCCCGAGTTCGAAGGCGCGAGACGGGTCGGGCATGGCAAGGCCTTCGATCGTGATATCGCCTGCGGGCGTCGCATACGGCATGATCGACGCGCGGTCGCGCAGGTCGCGCGGCAGCCACCCGCGATTGACCAGCACGACGTGATCGGGCGTGACCTGCAACGCCATCACCACATAGAAGCCGGGCAACTCGTTACGCGGACGGTTGTCGAGATACACCACGCGATTGCGCAGGAACCGGCCGGTGACGCGCACGCGCCGATGGCCCACGTCGTCCAGCGAATAGGACTGCGCGCCCAGCGCGACGACCGGCGCGCGCGCCGCCTGCTCGATCTGCGCCTGACGTGCCAGACGCATCTGTGCACGCTGGTACTGCCACACGCCGAGTGCTGCGGTGAGCATCACGCCCAGCAGAATCAGCACGGCCGGCACAGGCCGCATGCCGCGCAAGAGAGTTTTCAACACGTCCATTCCTTGTCCGGCTGCCGCCCGATGTTGCGCAACACGGGTTGTCCACACTGCATTGCAGCGTGCCAGCGCGTGTGCCTTGCCCGATAATGACGAATTCCCGTCATCGGACAGATCATGCGCATCATCGTTGCCATCGCCTTCGTCCTGATTCTCGGCAGTCTGGCGTCCGCATTGTTTTTCATGATGCGGGACAAGGGCCGATCGAACCGCACCGTGCAATCGCTGATGGTGCGCGTCGGCCTGTCGGTGACGCTGTTCCTGCTCATCCTGTTCGCCAACTGGATGGGCTGGATTCACAGCACGGGCATACGATACTGAGTCCCGCGCCAGGCACATGCGGCAAATCGCCGCACCCCATCCCTGCCACGCTGCTTTACTCCGAATAAGGTCTGCCGACGTTCATGGCGGCGGCGCAATGCCGTCACCGCCGGTGTCGCGCCGTTCGTGCGACATAAGGCCGCATCCAAATGGAAACGCCGCCGGAATCCGGCGGCGTCCCCTGGCGTGTTCCGATGCGCGCGTCAGAGCCAGTAGACCACGACGTACAGCCCCAGCCACACCACGTCCACAAAGTGCCAGTACCACGCCGCGCCTTCGAAACCGAAGTGATGATCCGGCGTGAAGTGGCCCTTCATCAGGCGCACCAGCATCACGGAGAGCATGATCGCGCCCAGCATCACGTGGAAGCCGTGGAAGCCCGTGAGCAGGAAGAAGGTCGATCCGTACACGCCCGAGGTCAGCTTGAGGTTCAGTTCGGTGTAGGCATGGTGATATTCGTACGCCTGGAAGCCGAGGAACACGAAGCCGAGCACGACGGTCGCGAACAGCCAGAAGATCGCGCTGCCACGATGGTTCGCACGCAGTGCGTGGTGCGAGATCGTAAGCGTGACGCCCGAGGTCAGCAGCAGTGCCGTGTTGAGCGTCGGGATCGGCCAGGGGCCCATCGTCTCGAACGCGTCGACCACACCGGCCGGGCCGGTGTTCGGCCACACGGCGCTGAAGTCGGGCCACAGCAGCTTGTTATCGAGGTCGCCGAGCCACGGCATGGCCAGCGTGCGTGCGTAGAACAGCGCGCCGAAGAATGCCGCGAAGAACATCACTTCGGAGAAGATGAACCAGCTCATGCCCCAGCGGTAGGACACGTCGATGCGCTTGCTGTACAGGCCACCCTCCGACTCGGCGATGGAATCGCCGAACCAGCTACGCAGCACCCACAGCACCCACAGCAGGCCGGCCAGCGCCGTCCACGGGGCCCACGATAGTCCATTGACCCATGCCGCGGCCGAGCCGAGCACCACCAGCAGGCCGACACTGCAGCTCACCGGGTGGCGCGAGGGGGCCGGCACGAAGTAGTACGGCGCCGTTTGGTGTTGACCACTCATTCTTATCTCTCCAGGCTTGGTTCTCTTTGTCTGTACCAATCACGTCGCGAGCCGGATGGCGAGCTTCGCCAGAAACACCAGCGCCACAACGAACAGGATGCCCCCGATCAACCCCGCCGCGATCAGATGCACAGGGTTGAGCTGTGCCATGTCGCGGTCGTGATCACGCCCCTTGCGCACACCGAAAAACGACCAGAACACCGCACCGATGGTCTGGAAGAAAGACAGCTTGCGCCGGGTCGCCTCCTTCAGGTCATCCATTGCCGCCCTTGCCTCCCCTTATCGAATCTGCGGTTCCTGCGCTCACCTCGCCAACCTGGGCGCCCGCCGGGGCGTCCGCACGTTGATTGGCGTCGTTCTTGCCGAGATCGAAAAAAGTATAGGACAGCGTGATCGTATTCACATCTTTGGGCAGCTTCGTGTCGACTACGAACACCACCGGAAACTCTTTGGCCTCTCCGGCCCTGAGCGTTTGCTGCGTGAAGCAGAAACACTCGATCTTCTTGAAGTAGCTCGCCGCCTGAGCGGGCGCGTAGCTCGGAATCGCCTGCGCGCGGACTTCATGCGGTTGCTGATTCGCCACTTCGTATTCGATGGTCGCGATCTCCCCCGGATGCACCGTCAGGCTGCTCTTCGCCGGTTTGAAGCGTAGCGGTCCCTGCGCATTGGCGTCGAACTCGACGGTGATCGTGCGGCTCTCGTCGACCTGCGAATTGCGTGCGCTGATCTCGGTCGTGCGATCGCCCAACTGGTTGATGCCCACGAGATCGCAGAACGCGCGGTAGAACGGCACCATCGCGTACCCGAATCCGAACATCGCCGCGACCAGCAGCAAGAGCTTGCTGAAAGTGCGCACGTTGAGGCGTCGCATGCCGGCCATCAGATACCGCCCAACAATTTGGTCTTGATCATCACGCCGATGAAGAACACCAGTACCACCGAGCCGAGAATCAGCCCGGTGCGCAGATTTCTCGCCCGCTGTTCAGGACTGAGTGCCATGTTCAATGCACCTTCGGCGGCGTCTCGAACGTGTGGAACGGCGCCGGGCTCGGCACGGTCCACTCCAAACCTTCCGCGCCGTCCCACGGCTTGGCTTCGGCCGCCTTACCGCCACGCCACGTCGGAATCGCCACCCAGAAGAGGAAGTACACCTGCATCAGGCCGAAACCGAACGCGCCGATGGTCGCGATCTGGTTGAAGTCCGTGAACTGCGCCGGGTAATCGGCGTAGCGACGCGGCATGCCCGCCAGACCCAGGAAGTGCATCGGGAAGAACGTCACGTTGAACGTGATGAGCGAGCCCCAGAAGTGGAACTTGCCGCGCCACTCGTTGTACATGTGGCCCGTCCACTTCGGCACCCAGTAATAGAACCCGGCGAATAGCGCGAAGAGCGAGCCGGCCACTAACACGTAGTGGAAGTGCGCCACCACGTAGTAAGTGCCGTGCATCTGGATGTCGAGCGGAGCGAGCGAGAGAATCAGGCCCGTGAAGCCGCCCATCGTGAACACGAAGAGGAAGCCGACGGAGAAGAGCATCGGCGTCTCGAACGTGAGCGCGCCCTTCCACATCGTGGCGACCCAGTTGAAGACCTTCACGCCTGTGGGCACGGAGATCAGCATCGTCGCGTACATGAAGAACAGCTGGCCGGTCACCGGCATGCCCGTCACGAACATGTGGTGCGCCCACACCATGAACGACAGAATCGCGATCGACGCCGTGGCGTACACCATCGAGCTATAGCCGAACAGCGGCTTGCGCGAGAACGCCGGAATCACCTGCGACACGATCCCGAACGCCGGCAGAATCATGATGTACACCTCCGGGTGTCCGAAGAACCAGAAGATGTGCTGATACATGACCGGGTCGCCGCCGCCCGCTGCGTTGAAGAACGACGTACCGAAGTGACGGTCCGTGAGCAGCATCGTAATCGCACCGGCAAGCACCGGCATCACGGCGATGAGCAGGTAAGCGGTGATGAGCCACGTCCACACGAACATCGGCATCTTCATCAGCGTCATGCCCGGTGCGCGCATGTTCAGAATCGTAACGATGATGTTGATCGCGCCCATGATCGACGACGCGCCCAGAATGTGCGCCCCGAAGATCGCCAGATCCTGACCGGGTCCCATCTGCACCGACAGCGGTGCGTACATCGTCCAGCCGGCTGCGGTCGCACCGCCCGGCACGAGGAACGACGAGATCAGCAGCAGACCGCCCACCGGCAGCAGCCAGAAGCTGAAGTTGTTCATGCGCGCGAACGCCATGTCCGATGCACCGATTTGCAGCGGGATCATCCAGTTCGCGAATCCCACGAACGCCGGCATGATCGCGCCGAAAATCATCACCAGCCCGTGCATGGTGGTGAGCTGGTTGAAGAACTCCGGACGAATGAACTGCAGGCCCGGCTCGAACAATTCCGCACGGATCATCAACGCCATCACGCCGCCCGAGAGCAGCATGACGAACGAGAAGATCATGTACAACGTGCCGATGTCCTTGTGATTCGTCGCGAACAGCCAGCGACGCCATCCGTGCGGATGGTCGTGCGCGTGATCGTCGTGACCCGCCACGTGATCGTGAGCGATGGAACTCATACCCAATCTCCTTGCTTCGAACTGGTCGAACGACTTAACTGTTCTTCGCTGCGTCGGCCGCGGCACCGGCGGCATTCGCCGACTTGTTGCCGCGTGCTTCGCGCACCTGTGTCGGCTGAATCACGTCGCCGGTCTTGTTGCTCCACGAGTTGCGCTCGAACGTGATGACGGCCGCAAGCTCCACATCGTTCAGATGCGACCAGTTCGGCATCGCATTCTTGCCATGCAGCACGATGCTGATGTGATCGGCCACCGGGCCCGTCACGATCTTGCCGCCGTCGAGCGCCGGGAACGCACCGCCACCCTTGCCGTTCGGCTGGTGGCACACCGCGCAATTCGAGGCGTAGACCTTCTGACCGCGCTCCATCAGTTCCTGCACGGTGTAGGTCTTGTTCGGGTCGTCTGCCGAGGCCGCCATCTGCTTCTTCTGCGTATCGACCCACTTGTTGTAATCGTCTTCCGAGACCACCTTCACGACGACCGGCATGAACGCGTGTTCCTTACCGCACAGCTCGGTACAGAAGCCACGGTACTCGCCGACCTTCTCCGCCTTGAACCAGGTGTCGCGTACGAAGCCCGGAATGGCGTCCTGCTTGATACCGAACGCCGGCACGTAGAACGAGTGGATGACGTCGTTGGCCGTAGTGATCAGACGCACCTTCTTGTTGACCGGCACGACCATCGGGTTGTCGACTTCCTGCAGGTACGTGTTGCTCTTCGGCTCGGTGCCGTCGATCTGGCTGCGCGGCGTGGTGAGCGTCGAGAGGAACTTGATGCCCTCGCCTTCGCCCTTGAGGTAGTCGTAGCCCCACTTCCACTGATAGCCGGTCACCTTGATGGTGATGTCGGCGTTGGTGGTGTCCTTCATGGCCACGACGGTCTTCGTGGCGGGCAACGCCATCAGAATCACGATGATGAACGGCACGACCGTCCAGATCACCTCTACCGTGGTGCTTTCATGGAAATTTGCAGGCTGATGGCCCTTGGATTTGCGGTGCTTGAAGATCGAGTAGAACATCACGCCGAACACAGCGATGAAGATCACCAGACAGATGATCAGCATCATGGTGTGCAGGCTGTGAAGCTCTTGCGCTAGTTTCGTGACTGGCGGCTGGAAGTTGAGCTCGTTGACGGCCGGCCCCCCCGGCATGTCTGCAACGCCCGCCGCAATGGCCGGAGCGCCGGCGAGCAGTGAGGCGCCCGCAAGGAAAGCCGCCAAGGCGTGTTTCGTTTTTTTCATAGCTTCCTTACCCAAAATTACCATCCAAATCCTCCCTGGCGGTCGCCCGAGATCGTCTCCATCTCTCTCAGGCCTGTTGGGCAAGACAACGGCGCAGCTCGCGCGCAAACGTTTCGCGGCGATGCGGCGCAAGATAGGCACCGACAGTGACCGAGCAACTGCCCGAGCGCAAGACGATGCGCATTCGCGGCGGCTTCTCGATGTCGATGCGTACCCAGCGGGGATTGAACTCGAACTGCGTCAACCTCTGTGCTGAACGTTGCTCGACCACAAGGCTCACGGGCGACAACCTAATGACCTCGTAATCTGTGGCATGCCGGGCATGAATGACGAACGCAACGCCCACCACGAGCAAGTCCAGGCCTGTGAACGGCAAGACCAACCACCCACCGCGCCACGCCGCAATCAAGGCAACACCCAGTGAGACGGCGGCCAACGACAGGTAGAACAGGACAAACTGGCGCGGCGATATCGCGCAGTTGCGCTTATGCGTCCATTCCTTCATCGCCGAACCGTCTCCGGTCTCGGAAGAAGAGGCTGCGAGCATCGCCGTCACCCGTGGGGCATTTTGGGTCTTTCATGTCCGACGGCCGGGAACTGATTGCGTCCGGGCCGCGACAAACTGCCGCATTATAGAACGCGCATTCTCGAAGCGACAACATTGATACCGAGTATTTGGCGCGCCATAGCATCCTCCTGAACTCATTGATGCAAAAGGGAAATCCGGTTAATCCCCTAGCCAGAAATCCTAACGACCAGGCGACTACGGGATACTCCCTATGCGTCGCACGTTTGACACATTGCAACACGCGGCGACTCGTTGCGGTGTCCTGAATACCCTGCCAACCGACACACGAGAACGACACGACAGCGACGCGTCACCGCCTCGCCTTCGCATCGACGGCTTCGTTGCGATGCGGGATTCTTCCGATATCCATCAACAGTAGACGCTGTGCCGGATTTCGCGTGCGACGTTATGTCGCGCCCTCCTTTGAAACCTCGATGCCGTGGCGACACCGCGTCATCAAGGGACTTTGCCCCGAGCTTTCACCCGCTCTCACTTTGGCATCCTGCCGCCGTCGCGGCATCGCGACTCGCTGACCACGCACGCTGCAGCGAAGCCCGATGCGCGCAGCGATCAGACGCATGCTACAAGCGAAACATGTTCCCTACATCGCTTTACCATGCGAGCCACGCGCCCTCTCTCTCCCCGCTCGTTTTCCGACGGCCTGAGCGCCCTGCAGGACGCCACCGGCTTCGACGTCCTTCACACACTCCTCGCTTCGCTTTGCAGCGCACTCGGCCAGCGCTACTTCAGTTATCGCGGTCACTTCGCATTGCCCGATGGCCGATTCGCAACACCGCGCCTGGGCAATCTGCCCCGTGCGTGGCAGCAACGCTATGACGCGCAACGCTACGACGCCGTCGACCCTGTCCTCTCGCTCGCCGCCCGGCAGCTCACACCGGTGCAATGGTCGGCCGGGTTGTACGCGTGCCCCGAGGCCCGCCAATTGCTCGACGAACAGCGCGCCGCCGGGTTGCGCTTCGGCATCACGTATCCGGTCTTCACGCCATCGGGGGCATCGGGCACATTGAGTCTGTCGTCACCGAGACGCCCCGCGCACGGCCTACGCCTGTCGGCACAGCATCACGCACAACCTCAGGGTCGCCACGATGCACGCCACTACGCGCGGCCAATGCACGACCTCGGCGATCTGGGCGCACATGTGTGGGCGTCGCATGCTGGCGTCGTACTCGCGGCCCATGTACATGAAGCCGTCTGGCGCATCGTTCAGTGCGATGCGGCCCGTCGCTGTGCGCTATCGCTGACGCCGCGCGAGCGCGAGTGCTTGAGATGGGTCGCGTGCGGCAAGACATCGTGGGAAATCGGACGCATCCTCAAGCTCTCCGAACACGGCGTCGTCTTCCATCTGCGCAGCGCCATGCGCAAGTTCGACGTATCGAGCCGCCATCGTGCCGCGAAGATGGCAAGCGACTACGGATTACTCGACGATGTTGCGTTGCCGCCGTCCGCAAAGGTCGAGGAGGTCACTTTCGCGACGCGAGATCGGCAAGCGTCTTGTAGCGTGTCAACGTGAAAGTATCGGTAGCCGCATTCACGAACGAGCCAGCGCCAAGACGCCCTACCGGACTGAGCGCATGCAAGTCGACATGACAGGTGACGGGATCGAGCAGCGCGTCGTCCACGTGCGCGGCAAGCACCGTGCCGAGCACAACCCATCCGCCGCCGGGTGCGGCGCTGATCTCGATGATGTCGCGCACCTCGCACTCGAAGGCGACGGATGCCTCCCGAACGCGCGGGGGCCGCACACGCGAGGACGGCACCGGCGTCATGCCCGTGAGGTCGAACTCCGACTCTCCGGGTGGCAAGGGCGCTGCCGAGAGATTCACGGCATCGATGCACGAGGTACTCGCCACGTTCACAACGAATTCCGGCACCGCCTCGATGTTGAGCAGCGTGTCCTTCTTTCGCCTGGGCTGCGGCGGCACCACCGGACAGAACAGCACCGTCATCGGCACACAGCACACGCCCATGAAGTACGCGTACGGCGCGAGATTCGATCGCCCCAGCGCATCGACCGTACTCACCCACGCAATCGGACGCGGGAGAATCGTGCTCATCATGAAGTTGTAGATGCACGCCTCGTCCAGCGTCGCCGGATCCAGTTCCATCGGGTCTCCTTAAACGGTTGCATTGAATCGTGCGTGACACGCGCGGTGCGCGCGTCTCACGCGTCTCACGCGTCACTCGGCAGCTCGCCCGCGAGTCGAACGATGTCGTTCGCGCATCCCCATGACAAGGTGAAGCCGCCACCTCCGTGTCCATAGTTGTGCAGTAGGCGCGCGTGACGCGCGTCCCGGACGACACGCGGCGAATGACGCACCGGACGAAACCCGACGCGCGCATCGATGACACGCAGGCGGGCAATGCCCTCGCAAAGTCGTGTGCAGCGATGAACGATGTCGTCGATCTGGCGTTGCCCGATGACCGTGGATGTCAGGTCGGGTTCTGCCGTACCGCCGAGTACGATGTCGTCGTCGCGCTCGACGATGTACGTCGGCGCGAAAGGATCCGAGTCATCGATGAAACATCCCTGCACAGCGTCGTCACGCGCGGCACGTAACACAACGGCCCGCGACAGCGACAAGGCGTTGTCGCCGAAGTGGCGGCTGCCGTAACCGCAGCAATTCACTACGATCTCCACCTCGTCGAGCAGTGCAGCAGGATCCCCGATACGACGCGGCACGAACCGTCCGCCAAGCTCGAGGAACATGTTCATGAGATACCGCAGGTAAGTCTCGGTGACGGCGACCGGCACGTCCATGTGGTACGCGCAGGCGAAGCCCGATGGCACACGCGCCTGCGGTACCCGACACAGACCGCTCGCACATTCCGCCCACCAGGGCACGCCAGCGTCGCGTCGAAAATATTCGGTCAATGGCCTCATGCTCACCCCGGACGACGCATCCGACGACAACCGATGCATCGCTGCATACGTGTGCCGCGCGCGAGAAAGATAGACGAGATCCGGGGCCTGATAGAACGGGTGCCAGATCGCCGCCGCCAGCGCCGACGTCGTTTGCGATGGCCCCTCGGCCGCGAAGATGGTGACGCGACAACCCGCGAGCGCCATCGCCACGGCTGTCGTCAGACCGCTGACACCCGCGCCTACGACGATGACGTCCATGCCCGACGTCGCGCTCATGAACATGCCCCGCGATGCAACGGACCTCGCTCGCCGGGCCCATGCCCCTCGGGCAGCCCCGCCAACACGCAAACCGATGGCTGAGTCACGCTATCGAAGCATTGCGGTGACTTCAGTCCGCTGCCGGTGCCAAGCAACACCACGTCCGCCCCCATCTGGATACGCCCGCTGGCGAGCGCCGCTTGCAACGCGGCGTAGCCTGCTGCCGTCGACGGTTCATACCAAAGACCGAAACGCCGTGCGAGCGTGCGCGACGCGGCAGCGATGCGCTCGTCGCTCACCACCACACAGGTACCCCGCGTGGCTCGGAGGGCATGCAGCGCAGCAAAGTGGTCTCGCGGTCGGCTGACCGAGAGACTGTCGGCTACCGTGTTCGGCGTAACGGCAGTGGGCGACACCGGCAACGCCACGGTCTCGTCGTGCGTCGTCCAGTCGCGCGCGATGCTATCGGCGCTTTTTGCCTGTGCGGCCATCAGACGCGGAATCGCCGAGGTGATACCCAGCGCAAACAGGTCGAGAAATCCCGCCGCAATGCCTGACAGAATATTGCCGTCACCCGTCGGCACGACGACCCAGTCGGGAACATGCCATGCCATCGCTTCGGCGATCTCGTAGGCACATGTCTTCTTGCCCTCACGCGTGAACGGATTCACGCCGGTGTTCCGACAACACACGAGCGCGTCGTCGGCCATGCGCTCGGCAATCTCAAAGGCGTCGTCGTAGGTCCCCCCCGATCTCGCACACGTTCGCGCCGTACGCCCGAATCTGCGCAAGCTTCGCCAAGGGCGTGCTGGCGGGCACCACAACCGTTGCCGCCATTGCCTGCGCGGCGGCGATGCATGCAAGCGACGCCCCGGCGTTGCCGGTCGAGGCCGTCACCGCCCCCTTGCACCCGCCCCGCTTTGCGACGGCCAGCACCAGTTCGGTGGCCCGGTCCTTGAGCGAGCCGCTGGGATTGCGCGCCTCGTCCTTGATCCGGAGCCGGACGCCACCGTCGTCCCCGCAATCGATCAAGGGGGTCCCGCCGACACGTAATCGGCTGCCCCAATGCGCTTCGACGGGTAACAACGCACCGTACCGCCACATGCCTTCCGATTCGCTTTCCTGGAACGCCGTCACGACATCCATCGCCGACGGCGCATCCGCATTCGCCTTGCGCTGGATTCGCAAGTTCTGGCCACACACGTGGCATCGATAGCGAATCGTCCCCCATGTCTGCGGAGTCGCGCAACGCACGCAGGTATAGCGATAAGAGAACGACGGCATCACGTCAGACTCCCCGGATTCAACAGATGCGCCATCACGGCGTTTTGCGCATGCAGCCGGTTGGCTGCTTGCTGGAACACCCACGACGCGGGGCTTTCTATCACTTCATCCGACACCTCCTGCCCCCGGTCAACCGGCAAGCAGTGGAGATAGCCAGCATTCGGCCCGGCCAGCCGCATGATGTCTGCGTCCACGCACCAGTCGCGATGCCGTTCGAACGCAGCGTTCATCCCCATTTCGTCGACGCCCGCTCCCGAGCGCTGCGGCAAGTGATCGAGGCTGCACCATGACTTGGCGTAAACGGCATGCGCGTCGCTCACGCCATCGCGCAAATCATGCGTCACGCGAATCCGCGCCCCCGTCTGTTCGGCAAACTGGGCGGCGGCGGCCATGACCTGAGCGTCAAGCGCAAACGGCGGTGGATAGGCGAGTGTCACGTCCATCCCGGTTTTGACGGCGGCGAGCAACAGACTTTGCGGCACCGCAACGGGCTTGTGCCAACTTCCCGAGTAAGCCCAGCTGATGCACAGCTTGCGTCCGGCGAGTCCGCCCAGTTGCTCGCGTAGCGTCATCACATCCGCCAGCGCCTGACACGGATGAAACCGGTCGCACTCCATGTTGATGACCGGCACATGGCTCCGCTCGGCGAACGCTTCGAGATGCCGGTGCGCCGCGCCGTATACCCAGCCTGCGGGCGCACCGTACATGCGGATCGCTATCGCGTCACCGTAGGACGACAGCACGCGCGCGACGTCGGCCACACGCTCCGTCGTGTAGGGGATCTCCGCGTCGGCAAGCGCCGGTGTGTAAATCCCCGTGTGCGGATCCAGGACGATGGCGTTCCCCCCCAATCTCGCCAGTCCCGTCTGGAAGCTGCTGCGCGTGCGTAGCGATGCGTTGTAGAAGAGAAAGTAGATCGTCCTGTCACGTAGCGCCCCCTCGGTGTGCAGGGGATATCGACGCTTGAACGACAGCGCCGCACTCAGCAGCGCCCGGTAGTCCGGGGCACTCATCGTCAAATCGGGCGCAAGCCAATGACTCGTCACATGTCCCTCCTGATCGCCGTTCGTCAACCGAGATTCAACCGTGATTCAACGCTGCTTCCACCTTCGCATTCGCACTGCGCAGACTTCGCGCTTACGAGCTCTGGCGCCACCCCGTCAGGGTGGCCGCCACTGGCTCGCCTGTTGTGCAAACCGTTCTGCGCACGACAGTCCCAGGCGTTCGAAAAGACGACGCGGTACCCGCGCCGCCTCCATCATCTGCACGCCGACCGCCAACGGATCGACGCTCTCGAGCAGCACCTGATCGGCGTCAACTTCGCCGAGCCCGATAGCACAGAGATGTTCGCGCCACGTCGCGATCTCGGGCGCGAGAAACGCCATCATCAGTTCCGGCAACAGTTGATCGAGGCATTTGCGCTCATCGATCGAAAGCTCGGGCACCCATGCGCTCGCGAAACGAACGAACGCTGCCTGATGCCGCATCTCATCGGCGCCATGCTCCGACAGCAACGTGCGCACCGGCGGGTAAATCTCGTCGCCCGCGCCCGCCTGACGCAACGTTCCGGTGATCAGCGTCTCCGTCACGGTCGCCGCGGCAATGCTTGCGATGTCCGCATACGCGGGCGAAACCGATTCGCACAAAGCCAGCACTCGCGTAACACCCCGAGAGCGCCCCGTCTCCATGACGTGCCCCGCCGCGCGCAGCATCTGCAAACGGAAGCGCTCCATCATCCAGGTGTGAAAGCCTTCGTCCGTGTAGATCGCCAGCAAGTCGTCGCGACTCACCGCAGTGACGTCACTTCGACGGAGCATCTGCTCAATGGCCCGGTTGACGATGAACAACTCGACCTGTTCCGTTTTGTTCAGATAGTCCCCGAGACGCAATGCGCTCAACCGTTGCCGCGCCGCCTGACCTTGCGCGCAGACCAATGGATGCGTCGCATACGGCATGAGCGACACATTGAAAAAAAGATGTCCGGGGAGCAACGGTGGAAACGGCAACTCCGTAGCGCAGCGGGTGACTGCCGCAACGTCTCGCCAGGGTTTCGGCTCGAATGCGGACGCAACGTGTCCGCCAGAGGCACCATGTGCGCCGATGGCGGTCTGCTTAGGCGTCATGTGGCATCGATGACAAGATAGGGGCTATTTGATGCGGCGCCAGCGGCACGAGACTGCCGCGCTCAGGCCCGAGCCCGATCCCAGCCAAAGGTGCTCCGATGTGACGCTCGACGAAGGCGACGAAACCGTGCATCGTGGCATCGAGCGTCCCTTCCCGTGCCTGATCGATCGATTGCGCCGTCAGCCCGGGATAAATCAGCACATCCGGCGTGGCATCCGCTGTCAGCCCATGGCCGTGCACCCGCATCGGCACCCCTTGATACGTCGACTTTTCGAAGTGCGCGAGGCAGTCCACCTTGTTGAGATACACGCAGTCCACGGCGTGCGCTCGGATGACGTCGCTAAGTTGAGCGAGATCGAGCATGCCGATACGCCGCGGCCGCCCCGTTCCTGTCCCGTACTCCGCTGTGAGCATGCGAAGCGCCGTACCCACGCCGAATGGATCGCTGGAGCGAAGCAACGTGTCGGCGGAGAAACATGACTGCTCCTCGGCTTTTCCGATGCGGGACTGCGACGCGTCGTGGCAATACTGGGCGGAGCGCTCGCCACCAAGCTCCGAAGGAAATGGTCCGCGCCCTACGCGCGACATGATGGCTTTGGCCACCCCGATCTTCTGCCGGTGGTACTTCGGCGAAAGATCGCCCCCCACATAGGCGTAGGCTGGCACCGTATGGCTCGATGTGACGTACGGCTGACTTCCCTCGACCACGTCGAGCAAGACCGACTGCGCGCCCTCAAACAACACACTCGCGCCCGCCCCGACACGATTCGTGAGCCACCCACGATCCCCCTGGAGGTACGGCCGCAAAGACGCAGCTACCCGGGGCAAGTCCCTTAGCAAATCGGACATTTCGGCCATCCACGGCGAAGTACCACCCTCCGCGTTGATCATGCGCGTGAAGACGTTTCGCATCGAATCGACGGCCTCGGATTCGTTGGCAATCAGGTCACCAAGCATCAGATTGACGCGCATGTCGTTGCGAACCCGCAAGGCACGGTCTGCGTAGCACGGGCCGATACCATTGCCGGTCGTGCCGATCGTGTCGCCATTGCGGCGATCCATCGCAATGTGATGCGGCTGCACCAACGCCGCGCGTGCACTGATATGAAGCCGCCCTTCGAGGGCGATACCCATCTCGCGCAGTTGAGCAATCTCATCGGCCAACTTCCACGGATTGATGTGGAGTTGACCCTGTAAAACCGGACACACCATCACACTAAGGTTGCTGAATCCATCGAGCGCCGGAACTCGCGAGGCGAGCGGTATTTCAGCGCGCTATGGGGGTGCTTCTCGTTGTAATGCTCAAATGCAATGGCCAGATTGTGAGCAGCGGTTGCAGCATCCGGCTTCGGCATGAAGGCGACGTAGTCGCGCTTCATCGTTTTCACGAAGCTCTCGGCCATGCCGTTACTTTGCGGACTGCACACGGGCGTGGTCAATGGCTTTAGTCCGATGTTCATCGCAAACCGGCGCGTATCGTCAGCCGTATAGCCCGAACCATTGTCGCTCAGCCACTCGATTTCGGACGGCGTATGCACCTCGTTGCCGAACCGATTTTCCACTGCGGCCAGCATCACGTCGCGCACAATGTCGCCGCTGTGGCCTGCTGTCGTCGCCGCCCAGCTCATCGCTTCTCGGTCGCAGCAATCCAGCGCAAACGTCACACGCAGCGGCTCGCCGTTGTCGCAGCGGAACTCGAAGCCGTCCGAGCACCATCGCTGATTGCTGCGCGCGACGGCCACTTTGCCATCATGTCGACGGTGGGCTCGCGGCGCAATCGGTCGGCGCTGCGTCAGCAGCCCATGCGTTCGCATGATGCGATAAATGCGCTTGGCATTGAACGGCGCCAGTCCAACTGCAACGCGCTCGTTGCGCAACGTGCCCCAAACCCGCCGGTAGCCATAGCTGGGCAAATCGCCGACGACACGGCGGATTTCCTCGACTACAGTTTCGTCGTCGGTCGGCCTTGATTGCCGGCCATCGCGCCACGTCGCCGGACGCGACAGTCGTGCCGATACGTTCGAGCGCGACACGCCGAGAACTTCACAGACCAGTTTCACTGGCCGTCCTCCGGCAGCAAGGGCGAGTGCGCTATCCATTTTTTTGCTCGGCTGTATTCAACTGCTTCCCGGAGAATCTCGTTCTCCATTGTTTTTTTGCCGAGCATCCGTTGCAGCTCGCGAATCTGCTTGAGCGCATCAGCCAACTCCGATGCCGGAACCACTTCTTCGCCAGCCTTGACCGCTGACAGGCTACCGTCCTGGTACAGCTTGCGCCAGTGGAATAGCTGGTTCGGGTTCACGCCGTAATGGCGCGCGACCATTGAAACCGATTTTCCCGGTTCGAAACTCTCGCGAACCATCGACAGTTTCTGCTCCGCCGTCCAGCGACGCCGGCGCTCTGGGCCCGTCAACACTTCCATCACTTCCTGCTTGGTGTTAGTCAAAAACACAGTCTTATGCCTACCCGTTATTGTAAGTGGGTCGCTGTGTCCGGTGTTTCATGGGGCCGCTCCATGATGGCACAACCCGACCCGATATATAGCGTGGTATGAGGATGAAATACGCCGGACGGCAATTGCTTTAACGCGATGCGCCCTTGCGGTGTGTCGATGGTGTGGCCCGCATTGGCTCCGCCGTTGAAGCGGGCAATGACGTCGTACCCCGGCGCAAGGGCGTCGATGATTTTCGCCTTACCCTCGTCGCCGTATTGCAGCCCGACGAGGACGTCCGCAAACCCTTCGGCAGCGAGCGAAGCGTGTTGATCCGGTGATGAGGGGGCGCTAAAGGAAGCGGACGAAGCGGAGGAAGCTGTGGTCATGCGCGGTGCAAGTCAAAGAAAAAACGGGGGATGGGCGCCTGCTCGGCAGCCAGGCACTCGTAGACCCAGCGACCGACGGCGATGTCGAGAATGCCAAGTCCGAAAGGAGAAAACACGATGGGCCGATCACGCATCGGCGGCTCACCGCCGCACAGAAGGTGCGGCAGCGATGTCGTGACGAAGCGTC
The DNA here is from genome assembly GCF_000972785.3 of Pandoraea oxalativorans. Classification (NCBI taxonomy): domain Bacteria; kingdom Pseudomonadati; phylum Pseudomonadota; class Betaproteobacteria; order Burkholderiales; family Burkholderiaceae; genus Pandoraea; species Pandoraea oxalativorans. Next base: position 544,274 of record NZ_CP011253.3, on the reverse strand, counting down.
GATGGCCCGTTGCGATTTCGGTGAGATGAAGCGATGTCGAGGCGCGCAAGCAATGGTCGATGTCGTCGACCACGTTGTGCGACGCCATGACAATCGATGGCGCGAGATCCCGCAGCGACAGATGCAGCACGATGGGACAGTGTGCAAACCATCCGGGGTCTTCAATATGCGGGGACGCCGCTGTGGTCGTTAAGACGATCACGTCCGAATCGCGTATCCCGATTTCCAGCGACGCTTCGGCGCGAGCGTTCAACCCGATTTGCGTTTCGATTCGGCGTGCAAGCGCCTCGGCATACCCGATGTTCAGGTCATGAACCATGACCTCGCCGATGCTAAGTTCCGCCAATGGGAGACACTCGGCGACATGGCGCGCAATCACCCCCGCTCCAATGAGCGCCACACGCCGGGGACGAGAGGCGTCATCGCGCGCTAGACATCGAAGCGCACTGATGGCACTCGCCGCCGTGCGTGCCGCGCTGATGATGCTCGCCTCCATGCAGGCCATCGGGTATCCCGTCGCCGCATCGTTGAGGATCAGCACCGCAGACGCCCTCGGCATGCCGTGCTCGATGTTTTCCGGGAAACTCGAAATCCATTTGATACCGGTCACACTCTCGCGGTCTTCGCCACGTCCGCGAATGTGCGCTGGCAACGCGATGATGCGATTGCACTGTGCGTCGGGAAACCGGAGGAACTGGCTTTGCGGATTCACCGTATGGCCTGCGTGATGCGCGCGGTACGCCGCTTCGACGGTGTCGAGAATGGCGCGCTTTCCGTGGCGAACGGCTGTGTCGATCTGCTCGCCTGTGAACACGCGGAATTGCGGAATGGGGCGCGCGTTCATGGCAACGACGGTGCAACGGTTTCGATGGAAGGGGCAGTAGTGCCGCAACCGCCGCATGCGTCGGATATGCCGGATACGCCAGATATGCCCGGCATGTCGCCGAAACACGCTGCGACCCAGTCACCGTCGTAAAGCGTGTCGAGATACTTGTCGCCCATGTCGGGCGCAATGGCAACGACGGTATCGTTCGAAGCAATGTCTGCTGTCGACGCCTGAACGGCATGAAGTACGCTTCCCGTCGACCCGCCAGCCAGCAGCCCTCGCCGAGCCAGCGCATGGCACATGTGCACGGTGTCGGATTCCCGAACATGGACGATGGCGTCCGGCGGTTTCGCGTCTGAAAGCTCGCTGAGCGGTGGCCTGCAACTGGTGCCAAGCCCCGGAATAAAGCGCGGCCCGGGCGGTCCGCCGAACGTGACGGACCCCGCTGCGTCGACGGCGATCACGCGGGTTCGCAATCGATGTGCGCGAACATAGTGAAGACAGCCCATCAACGTGCCGGTCGTCCCGGCACCGACGAAAAGGTGATCGACGTTCGGATAGGCCGAGAAAATTTCCGGCGCAGTCCACCGGAAGTGTGCGCGCCAGTTGGCGGGATTCGCATACTGATTGACCCAGATGCACTGCGGGTCGCGCGCGACCTGCTCCCGAATCCACGCGATGCGCGTCGCGAGATAGCCGCCCTGTGCGTCGCGGCGCTCGACGCGCACGACACGCGCACCGACCGTCTGCATCGCCCGGGTGGCCTGCCGCGACGTGTTGGGGTCTGTCACGCATGTGAATCGGTAGCCGCGATTGGCACAGACCATCGCCAGCGCCACACCGAGATTGCCCGATGAAGACTCCACGATCTGGGTGCCGGGCCGAATCCGATGGGTGGTTTCAAGGTCGTCGATCAGTTGCAGCGCCGTCTTGAGCTTGACGGATCCTGCGGCGTTAAACCCTTCCAGCTTCAGGTGAACGGTAGCCGCGCACAAACCATCGATTGCCGTGAAGACCGGGACGGTCGGGCGAAGGAACTCGCCATCGATACGAAGCGCCGTCGACGCGCCCGCATGACGCGACCGTTGGCATGGTGCAGGTTCGACGTCTTGCCGTACCGATAACGTTCCGTGTTGAAAGTCCACCGCCCACCTCCCGAGTATTCGCCCGCAAGCAACGCTTGTGCGTGAGTGGACGCAAGGAGGGGACCTTCTGTATCCTGCGCTCAATCACGCCGTGAAGCGTCATTTAAGCGAACCGGACGAGCGCGGAACACCTGCAAAGTCGTGTAGGACGCAGGTTGCGGCGGTGCATCGCGCGACGTGTCACGCGGCGTGATGCAAGGCAGGGGGAGCGGCTCTGGCTTCGGCGACACGCCGCCGATGCGGTGCTGGCGAAGGAAAGGAAAAAGGCGCTTAGCGAGGACGGCCGCCGCGACCGATATCCTGAAGACGCACCACGGCATTGCCTGCAGCGTCGGTTTTCTCGGGGATCTTCCAGGCGTGTCCGTAGACGAGTTCGAACGTCAGTGCGATCGTGCCGTCTGGACCACGCTGGCGCTCCAGCGCCGCTCGCAATGCCGCAAGTCGCGCCCGCCCCGTCAGTCCCTGGCGACGCTCGGGCAGCGGATTCACCCCAAGCAGGCGAACGTCGCGCAGCAATGTCTCCGGCGATTCGAACGTCAGCGTCAGGCGCTCCATGTCTGTCACGGGCGTATCGAATCCGCTCGCCACCATCATGTCGCCCAGATCGTGCATGTCCGTCGGTTCCAGCGCGTGGGGAAGGCCGTCGACTTCCGCCCACGCGGCACGCAATTCACGCAGCGTGTCGGGTCCGTAAGCCGAGAACATCAGCAATCCGTCCGTGGTCAGCACGCGGTGCCACTCGGGGATCACCCGATGCGGTTCACGGTACCAATGGAGCGCAAGGTTGGACCACACGAGATCGAAGGCACGCGACGCAAATGGCAGCGCGGCGAAATCGGCCTGAACGACCCCATAGGGAGGAGCGCTACGCAGCAGACGCCGCCAGCCGGTTGTCGCGCCCGCCGCCGCAGCAGCCTTCGCCATACCGAACGAGGCGTCGATGCCTACACGGTAGGCATCGGGATATCGTTCGCCGAAGCTTTGCAGATCGCCGCCCGTGCCGCAGCCGGCGTCCAGGACACGCTTGGGCTTGAGCTTGATGTAATCGAGTCGGCTCGCGAGCCGCGACGCCACTTCCCGCATGAGGAAATCGGCGTCCTGCCAGTTCGGCGCGCGACGGTCGAACGCAGTGCGCAAAAAGCGTGCGGAGAACGCAGAGGACGGGTTTTGAGGAGCGTCGGAAGGCTTCATGGGACAGGCGAAAAGGCGAGTCGGCAGTATACTCGCTGCTGTCGGAACGCATCGGACACGGCCGTGTGGCTTCCGTGGGTGCCTATCCTGCGATACGTTGTGTTCATGCGCGCCGTGCCACGGCCATCGCCGACGTCACGCCCGCGCTTTGGCCGGGCTTTGACCGCATTGTGTCGCCAGTCCTGATCCATCGCCCTCTGCTTTTCATCCCGGATATTCGCCGTGCCCATCCTCTCTTCGCTCTTCCAGACGCCGGCTCGGCTGGCGAGCGGGTTGCTGCGCATCGCGTTGCCCGATCATTGCGCGATCTGTCGGCGACGAGCGCCGAGGCAGATCTGCGACGCCTGCGCGACGTCGTTCGACGCGAGCCCGCCCCATGCCAGACCACGCTGCGCAAGATGTGCTGTCGTTTTGCTGCCGCCAGTGTTGGCATTGGACGGAACGGTGGCACCACTGGGCAATAGTGCGACAATTTGTCGCACCCCGACATCCGCCCTCTGCGGACAACGCCTGCAAACCCAACCCGCGTTCGACGCAACGCTGACGCTCGCAGACTACGTTACGCCGCTCGATATGCTGATGATTCGTCTGAAATACCGCGGTGCCCTCCCCCTCGCACGGGAATTCGGCGAACGCCTCGGCGATGCCTTGAGAGATGTCGTCCCGGCAGGCTGCGATCGGGACACGGTACCGCTCGTGGTGCCCGTGCCCCTGGCACCCTCGCGGCTAACCTCACGCGGCTTCAATCAGGCGTGGGAATTGGCGCGCGTTGCGGCGCGACGGGCGCGTCTGCCAGCGAGTGCCGGGATACTTCACCGGGAGCGAACGACACTGGCGCAGCGTCGGTTGTCGCGTGACGCGCGTCAGCGCAATCTGCGTGACGTCTTTGTCGCCAGCGAGCGCATCAAGGGCCGCCACGTCGTACTGATCGACGACGTGATGACCACCGGCGCCACCTGCAACGCCGCGGCCACCGCGCTCAAGCGCGCGGGTGCCGCACACGTCCTCGCGGCCGTCGTGCTGCGCACGCCGCCCTCGACTCACTCAATTAATTAGCCCCATCCCCATGTTCAACGTCGTTCTCGTGTCGCCCGAAATCCCGCCGAACACCGGCAACGTTATCCGTCTGTGCGCCAATACGGGTGCCCGGCTGCATCTGATCGAACCGCTCGGATTTCCGCTCGACGACGCGCGCATGCGACGCGCCGGGCTCGACTATCACGAGTACGCCGAGATGAAGGTGCATCGGGATTGGGCCGCGTTTCTCGCCGCCGAAGCCCCCGACCCGGCGCGCATGTTCGCACTGACCACACGCGGATCGCGCCCCTTCGGCGAGTTGTCGTTCATGCCGGGCGACTGGTTCGTCTTCGGCTCCGAAACGCGGGGACTGGACCCGGATCTGCTCGACACGTTTGCGATGACGCAGCGTGTGCGTCTGCCGATGCGTCCCGGCAACCGGAGTCTCAATCTCTCGAATACCGTCGCCGTCGTCGTTTTCGAGGCGTGGCGTCAGCAGGATTACGCTGGCGGATCCTGATGCTCGAGTTCGCGCCGGTACAGCGCGAACATCGCCGCGTCGAAGCACACGAATTCGACGTGTTCGATGCCGGGGAAATGGGGCAGCGCGTCGCTCACCGTGAAGACGGCGAGCGGCACCGCAAGCTCCGGCGGGTAGCCGTAGACGCCACAGCTGATCGCGGGGAACGCCACGCTCCGGCATCCTTGCTCGGCCGCCAGACGCAAGCTTTCGCGATAGCAACTCGCGAGTTGCGCGGGCTCGTCGTCCGCGCCGCCGTGCCACACCGGGCCCACGGTGTGAATCACGAACTTTGCTTTGAGACGAAAACCCGGCGTGAGCCTCGCCTGTCCGGTCGGGCAACCGTGGAGCTTGCGGCAGGCGTCCAGAAGTTCCGGACCTGCGGCGCGGTGAATGGCGCCGTCGACACCGCCGCCGCCCAGCAGCGATGCGTTCGCGGCATTGACGATGGCATCGAGCGTGGATTGCGTGATGTCGCCCTGCGAAGCGTGCAGGTGACGATGAGGACGGATAACTTGCGACATGGGCATCTCTCCCTTGTAGCGAGTGTCGACGGCCAAAGGCCGTGGCAGGGGAACGACCTTCCGGCAGTTCGCCGTCAGACGAACAACCGGAAGGTCCGGCAAAACCTCGATGTGCTGCGAATGCTGCGCTCAGTCCTGCGAGGCGTCGTCTTCGCGCTCTGCGCGGGCGTCTCGGCGTAGCAACGCTTCCACCGCAGCGCGCGCGGGAAGCCCGTCGAACAGCGTCGCACAAACGGCGTCCGTAATCGGCATTTCGACGCCATGCATACGGGCAAGATCGCGCACCGCACGTGCACATCGTACGCCTTCGGCAACATGGCCCAACGAGGCCAACACCTCATCGAGTGACTTACCCGACGCGAGTTGCAAACCCACCGTGCGGTTACGCGACAGATCGCCGGTGGCAGTCAGAATCAAATCGCCCATGCCGGTCAGCCCCATGAACGTCTCGGGCTTGCCGCCCAATGCAGCGCCCAGGCGGGTCATTTCAGCCAGACCGCGCGTAATCAGCGCCGCACGTGAGTTGAGCCCTAAACCTAGTCCATCGCTCACGCCCGTCGCGATCGCAAGCACGTTTTTCACGGCCCCGCCGACTTCGACACCGACGAGATCGTCACTCGAATAAATGCGCAACGCACCGAAGTGGCACGCCGCGATCGTCAATTCGCAAAGAGACGGGACGGCGCTCGCAATCGTCAGCGCGGCGGGCAAGCCCTTGGCGACTTCGCGCGCGAAACTAGGACCGGAAAGCGAACCGCCGGCAACGGCAGGAAAAACGTCCGACACAATCTGGTGCGGCAGCAGGCCCGTATCTGCCTCAAAACCCTTGCACAGCCAGATGAGGTTTTTCGGTGCATCGGTGGTCTTGGCCATATGCGCGGCCAGTGCGCGCAACCCGGCGACCGGGACGGCGGCCACGCACAACGCGTGATCGCCGGAGCCATGCGCCATCGCCGTCTCGAAATCGCTTTCGAAACGCAGACGGGGGGATAAGGGGGAACCGGGAAGGTAGGCGGAATTCTCGTGCGTGGCGGCCAGTTGCGTCACGAGCGCAGCGTCGCGTGCCCACAGCACGACCTCATGGCGTGTTGCCATGTGACTCGCCATCGCGGTGCCCCAGGCACCTGCACCGAATACGGCAATTTTCATAGGGAAATTTCGACGCGGCGGCCGGTCAGCGTGTCCCGGCCACGGCGTCGAAGCAGCGCAAGCGCTTAGTGGGTCTGGGCGGACGAGCCGTCAGGCATCACGATGCCCGGGGCCGGCGTCTCGCCGTTGGCCGCTTGCTGCTCGGCCAGTTGCGCCAGACGTTGCTCGTACAGCGCCTGGAAATTCACTTCCGCCAGATGGATTGGCTGGAAACCGGCTCGGCTGATAGTGTCGGCCACGTTTGCACGCAGGTACGGGTAGACGATCGTCGGGCAGGCGATGCCAATGAGCGGATCGAGCTGCTCGACCGGCACATTGCGGATTTCGAAAATCCCGGCTTGCTTGCCTTCGACCAGGAACGCGACCTTGTCCTTGATCTTGGCCGTCACCGTGGCGATCACGGCGACTTCGAAGATTTCCTCGGCCAGGCGCTCGGCGGCGACGTCCAACTGCACCTCAACGGTCGGCATCTCCTGCTCGAGGAAGATCGCGGGCGAATTCGGCTGCTCGAGCGACAGATCTTTCAGGTAGGCGCGCTGGATGCTGAAAAACGGCTGATTCTGGTCGGACATTTCGTTTCCTTGGAATTAAGACAGCCGCGCAATCACGCGGCTGGGCGACTATTTTGCAGGCGGTATCAGGCCGCTTGCAAGAGCGGAACGAGACCACCGGCACGATCGAGTGCCGACAGATCGTCGTAACCGCCGATATGACGCTCGTCGATGTAAATTTGCGGTACGGTGCGACGCCCCGTGCGCGACATCATTTCTTCGCGGCGGGCCGGCTCCTTGTCGATCAGGATCTTCTCGATCTCCTGAACACCGCGCTGACGCAGCAGACGCTCGGCCATCTGGCAATACGGGCACACTTGCGTGCTGTACATCACGATCTTCGGCATGACTGCAACTCCTTGATTACTTGATTACCGGCAAACCGGCTTCCTGCCAGGCGGCAACGCCGCCCTGGAGGCTGAACGCCTCAGCATAACCAAGATTGCGAAGGAGCGTCTGAGCGCGCGCCGAGCGTTGGCCGCTCTTGCAGACGATCAGCACCGGAGCCGCCTTGTTCTTGATGACGCCCGCGACCTTTTGCTCCACGTCGTCGAGCGGCACGTTACGTGCAGACGGCAGGTGGCCAGCGGCAAATTCCTCAGCCGTGCGCACGTCGAGCACCACGGCGCCCTTACGGTTGATGAGCTGGGTTGCTTCCACGGTCGACAGACCGCGACCGCCGCGCTTGAATACCGGCCAGGCCAGCATGCCGCCCGAAACGAGGGCGATGGCGATCAGCGCGAGGTTGGTGTAATCGGCAAAGAACTTCACAAACCACCTGAAAAATATCAAAAGAATCCGATCATTATAAAATATTCCGTGATTGCGCCGACGGGTCTCGTTGCCAATCGTTGCGCCGGGCGTCGGCGGCTCCCATTGCGAAGCCCCGAATGTCACCGCGAAGCGACGCCAAACCCTTACCGGGCGTGGCTCCGCCCGATGCGACGAGCTGCCCCGCCCCCGTCGGCTGCCCCCGCTTTCCTACTCTGACTGAAGTTTGCTTATGTACAAGCTCGTTCTTATCCGCCACGGCGAATCGACGTGGAACAAAGAAAACCGCTTCACGGGATGGGTCGACGTCGACCTGACCGAAAAGGGCGTCGCCGAAGCCAGCCAGGCCGGTAATCTCCTCGCCGAAGCCGGTTTCAAATTCGATCTCGCCTACACGTCGGTGCTCAAGCGCGCTATCCGCACGCTCTGGCACGTACAGGACGCAATGGACCAGATGTGGATTCCGGTGGTGCACAGCTGGCGTCTGAACGAGCGTCACTACGGTGCGCTCGCTGGCCTGAACAAGGCTGAGACGGCCGCGAAATACGGCGACGATCAGGTCCACGTGTGGCGTCGCAGCTACGACACACCGCCGCCGCCGCTGGCCGCGGATGACGAACGCAGCTCGTACAACGATCCCCGTTACGCCAAGCTCAAGCGTGAAGAGATTCCGCTCACCGAGTGCCTGAAAGACACCGTGGCGCGCGTGCTGCCGCTGTGGAACGAGTCGATCGCGCCGGCCGTGCGTGCAGGCAAGCAAGTGCTGGTTGCCGCGCACGGCAACTCGCTGCGTGCCCTCATCAAGCACCTCGACAATATTTCGGACGACGACATCGCCAGCCTGAACATCCCGAACGGCACGCCGCTCGTGTATGAACTGGACGCCGATCTCAAGCCGATCCGTCATTACTATTTGGGCGATCAGGACAAGATCGCCGGCGCGCTGGCTGCCGTCGCTGCGCAAGGCAAGTCGAAGTAAGTCTCAGCTAACGTGCTGACAGCTGCGACGTACGCGTTCGGGTGTGCGTCGCAGCCCACGCAGCAGGTCTCCCGCGATCCCCGAAGTCTCCGCCTTCTACGCTCACGCGCTCCGAAAACTCCGATCTCTCGGGGGAATCCCTACGCTTTGCTGTGCGTTTTCCCATACGCTCGTCGGCATCCGTAATACGCGGTAACACGAATTCCGCATGTGCCTCGCGTGTGCGCGTCGTCAGGAGATCCTCGGCGCGGGCACGTCCCACCGGCGAAAGCGACACACTATCGGGCGACGTTCGACGAAATTCGCCGTACAACATCGCCCGGAACGGAACTTTTCGTAGAACCACTCCGGAAAAGTCCCTGTCGAATGGGCAATGTCCCGCCTGCGGGCAAACGGTTATACTTCGCCAAAGTGCGCGCGCCCATTGGCGTGCGCCCCAAAATTCCGGGAATTCCACGCCTATATGCGCCAAACCCTCAAACACATCGGCCTGATCGTGCTGGGCCTCGCGACCGGTGCGGCTGCCACCCTCGCGTTCTCGCAGGCATCCGCCCAAAGCGCTACCACGCCGTTGCCGCTCGAGCAGCTTCGTCTGCTGGCTGAAGTGTTCGGCCAGATCAAGCGCGAATATGTGCAGCCGGTCGATGATAAGAAGTTGCTGACCGCTGCCATCAAGGGGATGGTGTCGAGCCTCGATCCGCATTCGTCGTATCTCGACAAGGACGAATACAAAGAACTCCAGGAACAGACGCGTGGCCGCTTCGCCGGTCTCGGCATCGAGATCTCGCAGGAAGACGGCCTCGTGAAGGTCATCTCCCCGATCGAAGACAGCCCCGCGTTCAAGGCTGGCCTGAAGCCGGGCGACCTGATCACCCGTATCGACGATAAGCCCGTGCGTGGCATGACGCTCGATCAGGCGGTCAAGCGCATGCGCGGGGCCCCGGGCAGCAAGGTCACACTGACGATCTTCCGCAAGTCGGAAGAGCGCACGTTCCCGGTCTCGATCGTGCGCGCCGAGATTCGTGTCCAGAGCATCAAGGGCAAGCTGCTCGAACCGGGTATCGGTTACGTGCGCATCACCAGCTTCCAGGAACGCACCGTGCCGGATCTGGCCAAGAAGCTCCAGGAACTGGCCAAGGACCAGCCGCTCAAGGGCCTGATCCTTGACCTGCGTAACAACGGCGGCGGCATTCTCCAGTCGGCTGTCGGCGTGTCCGCTGCATTCCTGAAGGAAGGCGCAGTGGTCGTGTCCACCAACGGTCAGATCGAAGACGCCAAGCAGACGTACAAGGCGACGTTCGACAACTACCGTCTGTCGGCCAGCCCGGAAGATCCGCTCAAGGGTGAAGCCCCGATCTGGAAGACGGTGCCGATGGTCGTGCTGGTGAACGCTTACTCGGCGTCCGCCTCGGAAATCGTGGCCGGCGCCCTGCAAGATTCGAAGCGCGCCATCATCATGGGCAAGACGACGTTCGGCAAGGGCTCGGTCCAGACCGTGCGCCAGATGGGTCCGGACACGGCGCTGCGTCTGACCACGGCGTACTACTACACGCCGAGCGGCCGCTCGATCCAGTCCATCGGTATCAAGCCGGACGTGCCGGTCGACCAGAATCCGAAGGGTGATCCGGACGACGTGCTGGTCACGCGCGAAATCGATTACCAGAACCACCTGCACAACACGCAAACGCCTGACGAGCAGAAGGAAATCGACGCACGCGAAGCCCGCCGTCTGGAAGAACTGCGCCGCCTCGAAGAAGAGAACGCAAAGAAGACGCCGGACGAGCGCAAGAAGGAGCGCGAAGAACGTCTGCCGGATCTGGGCAGTGCCGACGACTTCATGCTCCAGCAGGCCATTCACCAGATCAAGGGCGAGCCGGTCCAGCGCACGAAGTCGCGCCTCGAAGCCAACGCCGGCCCGCTGCCGAAGGACGCCTCGAAGGCCGCGGCGCTGGCGGCCGGTGCCAAGACGGATCCGAAGACGGACACCGTCGTGCCGGCCAAGCCAGCGGACAAGAAATAAGCAACGGCTTTACACTACAAACCGTGCCCGCGAAAGCCGGCACGGTTTTTTTATCCCTTTGCGTTTTGCGATGAACGACGATCAACTGCTGCGTTACTCCCGCCATATCCTGCTCGACGAACTCGGTATCGAGGGTCAGGAGCGCCTGCTCGCCGCGCACGCGGTCATCGTCGGCGCAGGCGGTCTCGGCTCACCCGCAGCGCTCTATCTGGCGGCATCGGGCGTCGGCCGCATCACGCTGATCGACGACGACACCGTCGACCTCACCAACCTGCAACGCCAGATTCTTCACGATACGCAGAGCGTCGGACGGCCGAAGGTTGAATCCGGTCGCGAACGGATCGCTCGCATCAATCCGGGTGTGGTCGTCGACGTCATCGACGAACGCGTGGACGAAGCGCGCCTGACGACACTCGCGCGCGGCGCCACCGTCGTGCTCGACGGTTCGGACAACTTCGCTACTCGTCACGCGGTCAACCGCGCCTGCGTCGCTGCCGGTGTGCCGTTGGTCTCAGGCGCAGCGCTGCGCTTCGACGGACAGATCAGCGTGTTCGACGTGCGCAACGATGCGTCGCCCTGCTATGAGTGCATCTTCCCAGCGGACGAGCCGTTCCCCGAGCAAGCCTGCGCCACGATGGGCGTGCTCGCACCGCTCGTCGGCATCATCGGCAGCATGCAGGCCGCCGAGGCGATCAAGCTGATCACCGGCATCGGCACGCCGCTCGTGGGTCGTCTTCAGATGCTCGACGGCCGCAAGATGAGTTGGCACACCATGCATTGCGCCCGCAATCCGGAATGTAAAGTCTGCGGACAGCGGCACTGATTGCTTGGGGAATGGATGAGGACGAGGTCGGCGTCGTCCTAAATTTCGACCGGGCGCCGTGCCATCGAACAGCGAAAAAGAAAAAGCGGACGCTTCCTCACAGGAGCGTCCGCTTTTGCGTTGTGAGACGAACGTCAGTCAAATCAAGCCACGGCAAGTCTCGCCAGCGCCGCTTGCATTTCCTCGGGTTCGGTCGCGGCGAGCAGTTCCTGCACCGGTCGCTCCAGATCCGGCAGATGCGCGCGCAGAATCTCCTGCTTGACCTGAAGCAACTGACTCGGGTGCATCGAAAATTCGCGCAACCCCATGCCGAGCAGCAGGCGCGTCGCCGTCGGATCTCCCGCCATTTCGCCGCAGACGGCGACGGGCACGCCGAAAGCATGTGCCTCGCGAATCGTCATGGCGATGAGGCGCAGCACCGCCGGGTGCAGCGGATCGTAAAGATGCGCGACGGCATTGTCGGCGCGGTCGATCGCCAGCGTGTACTGGATCAGGTCGTTCGTACCGATGGACAGAAAGTCGAGCCGCTTCAGGAACATGGGCACCGTGAGGGCGGCCGCGGGCACTTCGATCATCGCACCGAGCTTCACGTTCGGGTCGTAGAGCAGACCGGCGGCGTCGAGTTGCGCTTTCGCTTCGCGCACGAGTTCGAGCGTCTGATCGATTTCCTGCGCGTGGGCCAGCATCGGGAACAGAATTTGCACCTTGCCGAACGCCGAGGCCCGCAGAATCGCGCGCAGTTGGGTGAGGAACATGCGCGGCTCCGACAGACTCCAGCGAATCGCGCGCAGCCCCAACGCCGGGTTCGGCGCGGTTTCGTACGTCTCGTGGCTGTCGAGCGGCTTGTCGGCCCCCACGTCGATGGTCCGGATCGTGAGCGGCAGACCGTGCATCGTCTCCACCGCGCGCTTGTACGCCTCGAACTGCGCCTCTTCTTCCGGCGCTTCCTCCTCGTTCATGAAGAGGAACTCGGTGCGGAACAACCCGACACCGACTGCACCCGCATCGACCGCCGTCTTGGCGTCTTCCGGCAATTCGATGTTGGCGAACAGCTCGATGGGCGTACCGTCGATGGTTTGTGCCGGGGAGTGCTTCAGACGCTGCAAGCGACGCTCTTCCAGCGCACGCTCGCTTTGCCGGTAGCTGTACTCTTCGAGCACGATCGGCGCCGGGTCGACGATGACGATGCCGTGATCGCCGTCGATGATGATCACATCGTCCTGCTTGACGAGCAGACTCGCCTGCGCCACACCGACCGCGGCCGGAATGCCGAGACTTCGGGCGACGATGGCGGTATGCGACGTCTTGCCACCGAGGTCCGTGACGAAGCCCTTGAACGTCTGCGACTTGAATTGCAGCATGTCCGCCGGAGCGATGTCGCGGGCCACGACGATCATGTCGTCGCGCGGCGTCTCGGCCACGACGTGGCGAATGCCGGGCGCACCGGCCAGGGCCTTGAGCACGCGCTCCGTGACCTGTTCGATGTCGGCGCGACGCTCGCGCAGGTACTCGTCTTCGATGTCCTCGAAGCGCGCAACGAGCACTTCGAGTTGCGTGGTCAGCGCCCACTCCGCGTTGTAGCGACGCTCGCGAATAAGTTTGACGACGGCATCGACCAGTAGCGTGTCGTTCAGAATCAGGGAGTGAACGTCGAGAAACGCGCCCATCTCGCCGGGCGCGTCATCGGGCAGTTCTTCCTTGAGGGTGTCGAGTTCCTGCTGGACAGTCGCCTGAGCACTTTGGAAGCGCGCGACTTCGTCGTCGATCTGGCTGGGATCGAGCAGGTAGTGCGGGACATCGAGCGTGGCGGGCGCGAGCAAATAGGCGCGTCCGATCGCGATGCCGCGGGAAACGGGAATGCCGTGCAGGGTGAAAGACAAGGAAGTCTCCCCAGTTCAGAGGCGGTGATTCGACCGAATTCTGTGTGTGTTGCTGTCGTTCGAGACGCCTTATTCCCCTTCGCCGAACTTGTTCGCGATGAGGTCGAGGATTTCCTTCATGGCCTGAGCCTCATCCGAGCCTTCGGTCTCGACTTCCACCGTCGAGCCGATGCCGGCCGCCAGCATCATGACGCCCATGATGCTCTTCGCGTTGATACGCCGACCGTTCCGGGTCAGCCAGACCTCACTCTGAAATTTCGCCGCCAATTGCGTCAGCTTTGCGGATGCCCGGGCATGCAAGCCCAATTTATTTACGATCGTCGTTTCTTGTCGAAGCATGTTTCAGTGTGACGTAGTGTGTGTGGCCGGCGCACCCGCGCCGACTTCCAGAATACCTTTAGATCCGCCCGAAAGCACCTTCTCCGCCAGCGTATCGAGCGGCACCGAGCGGTAACACACCGCTTTGATGAGCATCGACAGGTTGACGCCCGCGAGCACGCGCACTTTCGGCCCCACCAGTTGTGCCGCCACATTCGACGGCGTCGCGCCAAACAAATCGGTGAGGACCAGCACGCCGTTCTCTTCGCGCAATTGCGCGAGGCGTTCCTTTGCGACGTCTACGAGCGCCGCCGTGTCCTGGTCGGGGACCACGTCGATCGCGCCGATGCGCGACGGACAACCGCCGTAGATGTGCGAAACGCACTCGCGAAGGGCCGAAGCCAGCGGTGCGTGGGCAATAATCAGAATTCCAGCCATGATGCTAGGCACGCCGGGCGCCGTGAGTGTTCGGGATACAAACACAACGACGAACGCGAACCTGTCGATTTTGGGATTCTTATTTTAGCAGGCGCGCCAAAATCCCGAATTAACGCTGAAATTTCATCGAGTTAGGCACCGTCCCAAGTGGGTTCCCCGCAGGGCCGACCCACATAACGCAAATTCTGCGGCAACGCCTGCCGTCGCCGCGCGTTGCCACGATCCGGATGCCTCAGACCGCCAGTTCCAGCGCGTCGATGAACATCTTCGGCACATCGAAACCGGTCTGGTCGGTGATTTCCTGGAAGCACGTCGGGCTCGTGACATTCACTTCCGTGAGGTAGTCGCCGATAACGTCGAGACCCACGAGCAGCAAGCCGCGTTGCCACAGAACCGGCGCCAGCGTCTCGGCGATCTCTCGATCGCGTGCCGTCAGTTCGCGCGCCTCGCCCAGACCACCGGCCGCGAGGTTGCCACGCACTTCGGTGCCTTGCGGAATACGGGCGAGCGAATGCGGCACCACTTTTCCGCCGATCACGAGCACGCGCTTGTCACCCAGCTTGATGTCGGGAATGAAGCGCTGCGCCATCACCGAACGTGCGCCGTTCTCGCCGAGCATTTCGATAACGGAGCCGAGGTTACGTTCGTCCGGACCGATACGAAAGACGCCCGTGCCGCCCATGCCGTCGAGCGGCTTATAGATGACGTCGCCATGCTCCGCGTGAAAAGCGCGCAGACGTGCGGCGTCGCGCGTGACCAGCGTCGGTGCGACGAACTGACCGAATTCGGCGATCGCCAGTTTTTCGGAATGATCGCGAATCGCGCTCGGCTTGTTGAACACGCGAGCGCCCGCGCGCTCGGCAATCTCAAGGAGCCACGTGGAGTTGATGTACTCCATGTCGAACGGCGGATCCTTGCGCATGATCACCGCGTCGAACTCGGTGAGTGCCGCCACGCGAATGTCGACGACTTCGTACCAAACGTCGGCGTCGCCCGTCAGACGAATTTCCTTCACGCGCGCATCGACCGTAGCGCCTTGCCATGCCATCTCGTGCGGCTCGCACGCAAAAATGCGGTGCCCGCGACGTGCGCCTTCGCGCATCATCGAGAACGTGGTGTCCTTGTAGATCTTGAACTGGTCGAGCGGGTCGGCGATAAAGAGAATCTGCATCGATCGGCGGGAGTCTTGGGGGTTCGGATGCACACACCGCAAGCTGCGGCGACAGGCGTCTATTCTAGCCGAGCCGTCGTTTTGCCGCTGCGTAGTCCGAGGAGCAGCGACGCGTCGCGCACCGGATCCAGCCGTGCCCGCATGAGAGACAGATGCGTCTTGAGTGTCTGCACACCAATCGCGCAAGCTTCGCGCGTCTGCGTACGCGACTGCCCCGCCAGCAAGCGCATCGCGATCTCCCGCTGCACGGGCGTCAGCGCCGTGTCCCACAACCGCGCCAACAGGCGGATGACGGGCGGCACAGCGAGATGCAGGGAGATGCGCACGCGCTCCGTGGCGCGCCCGCCCATGCCGCAGAGATGGGTGGCGTGCAGATGCAACGTGCCGCCCGGCACCGCCAGTGTCGTGCCGACTTGCGCCCCCGGAACGGCCGCGCCGGACATACCGCAGGGATGCAGCGTCAACTCGTCGGCCAGTCGCTGGCATGCCTGCACGACCATGCAGGCGTCGGGCCATGCACGCCCCGGCACCAGTTGCCAGACCCGGCGCATGAGCGCCAACGCGCCCGGGTCGGCCCACTCGGGCTGACGCCGGTGCCACACGAGCGTCCCCGATACGTCGGCACAGACAGTCCCCGTACCCTCCTGGATCTCCTGCCCCTCGACGGCGGGCATCGTCGCGCTCGCGAGAGACGAAAGCGGCGGGAAATACGGACGTGCCGGTGCTTTGGCAAACTCGGCGGCCACCGTCTCGAACGCTGCGACTTCTCGCGCGCTGAACGCCTGACGCGTCTGGCTGCGCGACACGAGAAGACGCAACGCGCCGAGGGGAGACGTCTGCCCTCTCGGATTGGCCGCTTCGCCCCCGTGGGGAAGCGTCGGTTGCAGGTGTTCGTCGGCCACGCGACTCGCGGGCAGCAGGTAGGCGTCGAGCACATCGCCATCGGCCAAACAGGCCTCAAGTTCCGGCGGACGGTGAAGATGGCCCGGCAAGGACGACCGTCTCACCGCGCCGGAACGTTTGCGCGCGTGCCCGAACAGCGCGCCACCGAGGTTCGGCGATGGAATCGACATCGTCCAACCGCACGACGCCAACCGCTCACACGCCGATAACGGTGCTTGCGGGGCATACCCGCACGTGACGTTGGCGCCGTTTACCGGATCGCTCACCGGACTCACGCCGTCTTGCGCATGGCACCAGAGCGCGGCAACGCTGTCGGCCGAGAGCCACACGCGCAACGTCTCCAGCCACAGCGGCAAGTAGCCAAGGGTGGGGACCGGCAATTGATGCATTTGGCGAAGGCACGCGCGCAATTCCCCCTGCACTCCCATGCGTCTCCCAATCAAAGTCGATTCCGGGGAAATTTCCTATTCCACACGAACACAGACGGACATCCCCCATTCGGGGGATGTTTGTGGCGTCAAACGGTCGCATCATCACTCCATTGCTGACGCGAACCGGAACGGATCGGCACAGTACACCGATCCAGGACGTGAAGGGGATGCGCAGGGAACCAGTTTGCGGGGCGGACCGCCCAGGGAAGCCCCGATTTCCGGTCGTTGCATGAGGCGACCGGTAAATGTGACGCCCGGCTAGTCGGGGGGCCAGCCGGGCGTCTTTTTCTTTTCGCCTCTCGGGACGAGAGGCGTCTGAGACCACCGTCAAGCGGACGTCGTCTCACCTCAAATTCAGAAACTTCTTAAAGCGACGCCAAAATCCGCCGAAACCGATAGCGCGGCAAGTTGTCACCCGCCGCGCAACTTAACGTAACGTGTGGCATTGCGCGACACCGGACGGAATCGATCAATACGTTTCGGGATCCGGATCGGTGCGCTCCAGTTCGACCGACGCCGCCAGCAGCGCCAGACGCGCCACCACACCGTACATATAGAAGCGATTCGGCGGTGCGGCACCCGGCTTCGCGTGGACATCCGGCAGCGCCGTATGCTCGAATGCGAGCGGCACGAAGTGCATGCCGGGGGCGTTGAGGTTTTCGTCGGTACCGCGCCCCGTATGGACACGGTAGAAACCGCCCACCACGTAGCGATCGATCATGTACACGACCGGCTCCGCCACCGCTTCGTTGATGCGCTCGAACGTGTAGACGCCTTCCTGCACGATGAAGTCGTGCACTTCGAGCCCCTCCTTCACCACGCTCATCTTCGTGCGATCACGGCGATTGAGGTTTTTGAGTTCGGCGGCGTCGTGCACCATCATCACGCCCATGCCATACGTCCCGGCATCGGCCTTGATGACGACAAACGGTTTCTCGGTGATCCCGTACTCGCGATACTTCTTGTTGATCTTCTTGAGCACGGCGTCGACGGTATCGGCGAGTTTCTCCACACCCACGCCTTCGTCGAAATCGACCCCCTCGCACTTCGCAAAGTACGGATTGAGCATCCATTGATCGACGTCGATCATCTTTGCGAATTTCTTGACGATATCGTCGTAGGCCGAAAAGTGCTGGCTCTTGCGGCGCACCGCCCAACCGGCGTGCAGCGGCGGCAGCAGATATTGCTCGTGCAAATTCTCGAGAATCGGCGGAATGCCGGCCGACAAATCGTTATTGAGCAGAATCGAGCACGGATCGAAGTTCTTGAGCCCCAGACGGCGCGGCGTGCGCTCCAGCGGTTCGATCACGACGTGCTGCCCGTCCGGCAACTCGATGGTCGTCGGCTCGGTGATGTCGTCCGACACGCTGCCCAGACGGACATTGAGCCCGGCGTGACGCATGATCGTCGACAGCCGCGCAATGTTCCGCAAATAGAACGAGTTGCGCGTATGGCGTTCGGGAATCAGCAGCAGATTCTTCGCATCGGGGCAAATCTTCTCGATAGCGGCCATCGCGGCCTGCACAGCGAGCGGCAACACTTCGGGTGCCAGATTGTTGAAGCCACCGGGGAAGAGATTGGTGTCGACGGGAGCGAGCTTGAAGCCGGCATTTCGCAGGTCGACCGAACAGTAGAACGGCGGCGTATGTTCCTGCCACTCGAGCCGGAACCAGCGCTCGATGGCGGGCGTCGCATCGAGGATCTTCTTTTCCAGGTCGAGCAGGGGGCCTTTCAGGGCCGTGACGAGATGCGGAACCATGCTTCTCTCATATCCAGATGGAATATCGATTGTAGAGCATACGCCCCGCGCCCCCGCCGTTCGCCATGCCCCGGGAAGGGGCACCGGGATCCGAGGCCGGCCACGCAGGGGACACCGCCGATCAGGCGACGATGTCCGGCGCACAAGCACGCGTCGACAACGTTTGTGGGGAGCGCGGCGCGATGCCGCGATGAGAAGACATGGGGGCAAAACCGAAAATCACAAGCACGGGGGACGATTTCCGGCCGCGCCGAAAAAAACGGGCACCGCCTGGGTGCCCGCGCAATGCCGGGGCCGGCTGTCCGACCGGCTTCCGGCAACTCCTCTCGCGTCGCCCGGGACGGGCCGTCTGGCCGATGTCAGCGAGTCCTTGCCGACTCGCTGACGTTCCCGGGTTTCCCCCGGACGAAAACCGGGACTAAACGGTGCGATGAGACAGATGTCATTCAGGCGAAATCAACTGCCTGAGTTGTTGCTTCAGTTGTGATAAGCCGATTCGCCGTGCGAGGTGATGTCCAGACCTTCGCGCTCTTCGTCTTCCGGCACACGCAGACCCAGCACAATGTCGGCGATCTTGAAGGCGATGAAGGCGACGACCCCCGACCACACGAGTGTGGTCAGCACGCCCTGGAACTGAATCCAGACTTGACCTGCAATCGAGTAATCCGGCGCCACCTTGTTGGCGACGTAGTCGTAGATCCCCGTGCCGCCGAGCGACGGCGCAGCGAACACGCCCGTCAGAATCGCGCCGAGCATGCCGCCCACGCCGTGCACGCCGAACACGTCGAGCGCATCGTCGGCCTTGAGCAGGCGCTTCAGCCCGTTCACGCCCCACAGGCAAATCAGACCTGCGAGCAAGCCGAGCACGATGGAACCCATCGGACCGACGAAGCCTGCTGCCGGCGTCACCGCCACCAGACCGGCCACGGCACCCGACGCGCCACCCAGCATCGACGGCTTGCCCTTGCCGATCCACTCACCGGCCGTCCACGAAAGCGTGGCAGCAGCGGTAGCGAGCAACGTGTTGACGAAGGCGAGCGCAGCACCGCCGTTCGCTTCCAGGCCCGAACCGGCGTTAAAGCCGAACCAGCCGAACCAGAGCAGCGAAGCACCGATCATCGTCATCGTGAGCGAGTGCGGCTTGAAGGCTTCCTTACCGAAACCGACGCGCTTGCCGACCATGTACGAACCCACAAGCCCTGCGATAGCCGCATTGATGTGCACCACGGTACCGCCGGCGTAGTCGAGCGCACCCTTCTGGAACAGCCAGCCGGCGTGGGCGTTGGCCGCGTCAGATGCAGCCGCGTCGATGTAGGCGTCCGGACCGGCCCAGAACCAGACCATGTGCGCCATCGGCAGGTACGAGAACGTGAACCAGATGACCGTGAACAGCAGCACGGCCGAGAACTTGGCGCGTTCCGCGAAAGCACCGACGATCAGCGCGCAGGTAATCGCGGCGAACGCAGCCTGGAACGCCATGTACGCGTACTCCGGCACATTCACGCCCTTACTGAACGTGGCCGCCACCGAGTCCGGCGTCATTCCCTTGAGGAACAAGCGATCGAAGCCGCCGAAGAACACCCCGCCTTCGGTGAACGCGATGCTATAGCCGTAGATCGCCCAGAGCACGACCACCAGCGAGAAGATGATGAAACACTGCATCAGCACGGAGAGCATGTTCTTCGAGCGGACCAGACCACCGTAGAACAGGCCCAGACCGGGCAGCGTCATGAGAATCACGAACGCGGTGCAGGTCAGCAACCAGGCCGTGTCGCCCTTGTTCGGCGGCACGGGTGCAGCCGCGGGGGCGGCCGGCGCGGCCGCAGGCGTTGCGGTAGCCGCTGCGGGAGCGGGTGCTGCGGATTCCGAAGCGGCCGAAGCGGCGACGGGCGCCGAGGCGTCCTGAGCCAGTGCGGCGCTGGCGCCGAGGCCCACGACACCCGTGAATGCGGCGGCGAGCAGGAGTTTGGCAAGCAGTTTTTTCATGATTGTTGTCTCTTATGTGGGCCTTTACAGCGCGTCTTCGCCGGTCTCTCCAGTACGGATACGGACCACGTGCTCGACGTTGGACACGAAAATCTTGCCGTCGCCGATCTTGCCGGTACGGGCCGCCTGCCCGATTGCGTCGATCGCCTGATCGAGCAAGGCGTCGCCGATTACCGCCTCGATCTTCACCTTCGGCAGAAAGTCGACGACGTACTCTGCGCCCCGATACAGTTCGGTATGGCCCTTCTGGCGGCCGAAGCCTTTGACTTCGGTCACCGTAATCCCTGCCACGCCGATGTTCGAGAGGGCTTCACGCACCTCATCGAGCTTGAAGGGTTTCACAATTGCGGTAATCAGCTTCATGATGAGTCGCTCCTTAGAATGTCTTCGACAACCCTACGACGACCGTCGCCTTGGAAAGCACTTTGCCGGAATTCGCGGCGGTGTAGTACTTCTCGTCGGCGTTCGTATCGACGTAGGAGACCGACACGCTGAAGTTCTTGCCCAGATCCTTCGACAGGCCGATCTTCCAGTCGGTGTAGCTTGCGGCGCTGAAGTTGTGCACCCACTGGTGACCGACGTGTCCCACGGCCGAGAGACCCCAGAAGCCGATGTCGTAGGTGCCCGTCAGATCGAGATAGCCGCTGTTGGTCGTATCCTGACCGTCAGGGCTCGTCAGCCCGAACAGACGGGTCAGCGAGTGCGAGTACTTCAGCGTGATGGTTTTCCAGCCTACGGCGGCATACAACTCGAACGTATGCGGACGTGCGTAAAACTGGCCGGACGGATAAGTGCCCGGGTAGTAGTACTGCAAACCACCGAAATCGATGGTCCAGTCGGGAATGATTTCCTTCTTCCAACCACCGTAGAAATCCATCTCGATGGGTGCGCTCACGGCGGAATTACCGTCCGAAATCCAGCTGATGTTCGACGCCCACACACCGGCGTACAGACCGGACTCGTGCGCGATATCGAAGCCACCCTGAATGGCCGGACGCTTGGCCGTCTGCGAAATACCGCGGAAGCGGTAATCCGAGAACAGACCAACGTTGGCGGTAATCGTCAGCGGTTCAGCGGCAGCCGCAGCTGCGTCGGCCGGCGGTGCTGCGGGTGCTGCTGCCGGTGCGGCGCCCTCGGCGGCCGCTTGCGCAAATACGCCGGCGGACGCCGTCATCGCACCAAGGAACACAAAGCCAGCCATCGCAGTTGACACTTTTCTCATCACTTTCCCCTTAAGTTGACGTTCCACGTCTTGGTACAGCGTGCGGCAGGTTCTGGACTGGGTAGAGCAACTCCCGTGCCAGGTCCTTCGACCGCGTATGCTGCGACGCGCAAGATACGAATTTCGGGATAAAAAATTGGCAAAATTCCGGGGGGCGCGAGGTGCGCGAACGACAGGCCAGTCACAACAAAGCGCGGCAAACTGTGTCAAACGCGCGTGCGACTGGCGCTGGTCGGGCCGGTTGGGTGGCTGGGCGCAAAAAACGGTGTTAGAGTTGCGCCAACATTGAGAGGCCGCGCCGGAATGCACCACGTTGCACCGGTCTGGCTGGCACGACGAAGCACGTTGGCGGTGCAGGCACCATATCGGTGCAAAGAAACGACGAGAGGAAGGCTTATGAAACCGAACGAGATCCTGCAAGACATGCAAGCCAAGGTGAGCGAGATGCTCAAGCAATCGCCCGCCAAGGATATCGAGCGCAACGTCAAAAGCCTGCTGGGCCAGGGCTTCACCAAACTCGACCTGGTGACGCGCGAAGAATTCGACGTGCAGGCGCAAGTGCTCGCACGCACACGCGAAAAGCTCGAAGCGCTGGAAAAGCGCGTGGCCGAGCTCGAAGGCCAGCGCAGCGAAGCGCAAGACTGACGATCTTAAGGGGCGCGAAAGCGTCCCTTGTGCTTTTGGCGGTCCAATAACTGTCTCCCCGCACGAGACACGGTCTTCTTCGTTCCCCCCGCATTCCCGACTAGCAATCGGAATCCTCCTAGCCGCTCCGCAGATTCGTCCGGCGCGACGGCACCGCCAATCTGAAACCCCTCCCCCGCGACTGCGTTTGCACCGATAAGGCGTTGTGCCTTGCGGAGCGCTCCAGCGACTATCGACGACATCGATGCAACACGCCGTGCGCGTTGCGAACTCACAGGGGATGTCATGTCATTGGCAGTTGTCAGCAGTCGCGCGATTACAGGAATGGCCGCTCGCCCGGTCACGGTCGAGGTGCATCTGGCGAATGGGCTACCCGGGTTGTCACTCGTTGGTCTACCTGATACCGAGGTCAAGGAAAGCCGTGAGCGGGTTCGCTCTGCCTTACAGAACAGTCATTTCGAATTCCCCGCACGACGCATCACCGTCAATCTAGCGCCCGCCGACCTGCCGAAGGCGTCCGGATGCTTCGATCTCCCCATTGCGCTGGGCATCCTTGCCGCAAGCGGCCAGTTGCCGGACGGCGGCCTGCGAACGCATGAGTTCGCCGGCGAGTTGTCATTGACGGGGGAGTTACGACCGGTCCGTGGCGGACTGGCAATGGCGAGCGCGATGGCCAACGCACCGTCGCCCCGTTCACTCGTACTACCGACGGGTAGTGCGCAGGAGGCCGCGCTCGTGGAGGAGGCAACGATTTATGGCGCGCGGACCTTGCTCGACGTCTGCGCCCATCTTGCCGAACCGGATGTCGCAGTGCCACTACCGCGCGCGTCGGTCCCATACGAAGTCGCCGCAGCCGCGCACGCCGCCGGAGACACGCCCAATCTGTTCGACATCAAAGGTCAGGAACACGCTAAGCGCGCCCTCGAAGTCGCGGCGGCAGGCGGGCATCACATTCTGTTCTACGGTCCACCGGGAACGGGGAAGTCGATGCTCGCAACGAGGCTCGCAGGGCTGCTTCCGCCGCTGAGCAAATCAGAGGCCGTGGAAGCTGCAACGTTAGCGAGTCTGAGTGCAAGCGGCTTCGATATGCGGCACTGGGGACGTCGCCCTTTTCGCGCGCCGCATCACACAGCGTCGGCGGCGGCACTGGTGGGCGGCGGGAGTGGACCTCGTCCGGGAGAAATCAGTCTGTCGCATCGCGGTGTGCTCTTCCTCGATGAGTTACCCGAATTCCAGCGGCGCGTGCTGGAAGTGCTCCGAGAACCGTTGGAGTTGGGTCACGTCACGATCTCGCGCGCGGGCGGCCACGCCACCTTCCCCGCTGCGTTCCAACTGGTAGCAGCGATGAATCCTTGTCCTTGCGGCGATCTCGGCCATCCGTCGCGAAGCTGCCGCTGCACAAGCGAGGCGGTAACGAGGTATCGCAATCGTCTTTCCGGACCATTGCTGGATCGCATTGATCTTCATGTGGAAGTCCCGGCGCTCAGTCCGGAAACGTTCGCCATGCCTGCCGCCGGGGAATCTAGCGACGTTGTCGCTCGCCGTGTGAGTCGAGCGCGAGAACAGCAACTATCACGCCAGGGGCAGTTGAATTGTGGTTTGTCGAACCGAGCCCTGGATGCGCAATGCCCATTGCGCCCCGAAGCACAAGACGTGCTGCTTCGCGCCGTGACGCAGCATCATTGGTCAGCGCGGACCTATCATCGCGTACTGCGCGTTGCCCGAACGGTAGCGGATCTCGCAGGTTGCGACATGATCGACTCGCATCATGTGGCCGAGGCGGTACAGTACCGCGAAGCGCCGGATTAACCGGGCACGCCCTCCGTGACTCACTCCAGCGTAAAAGAGTCCAGAAACTGATCGACTTGTTCCTTGCCGGGTGCCTTCGTCCCCATGACGACAACCTGATAGACGTGGTTGCCACGTCCGACGAAACGGGCGGAGACGTAGCGTTCGGCTTTGTCGCTCGCCATGCCCTGTGCAGAGACCGCCACGCCGGGAAGCGAGGGCGCATCGCCCGCCTGACGCACCATCACCTGCGAGGGCGACGCCTGGCGCTCGTTCACATTGGCGAGCAAGCCGTGTTGCAGTTCGTCGACGACGGTCTGACGCAGCGTCGCGTCATCGCTGGGAAGCGTGACCACGCCCACCGCAAAGAGCGCAGCATCGACGCGCGCGGCCTGCATGCGCATCGGCAGCGGCCCGGAGGCGAACTTCACTTCGCGCGCGTCTTGCGTGGGCTTCGCGGGATAGGTTACGGCGTACGCGCCATCCTTGTCGTGAACCTCACGCCAATCGTAGCGAGGGGAGCACGCGGCCATCACGATGGTCACGGCAGTCGCGCAAAGCAGAACGCAAACACGGACAACGCGGTTCATAGACGTCAGAGGAGTCGGGAGAAAGGGAAGCCGCCATTATCCGCCATGCGGTGCGGGAGGAAATAACGGCACGGTGCGGTTCCCGGTATCATCGGCGGCATGACACCCCTCTGCGCGCCAACGCCCCTCACCTCACCCGCCCGGGCGGCTTCAGCGCCCGCGGTTGCCTCAGTTGCCTCAAGTGCCTCGGGTGCCTCGGGTGCTTCGGGTGCTTCGGGTGCTTCGGGTGCCTCGGGTGCCTCGGGTGCCTCGGGCGCTTCAGGTGCTTCAGGTGCCTCGGCCACCTCATCGCAGGCAATGGGACGCGCACGGTTAATGAAGTCTCTGATCGCCAGGGTCGTCATCACGCTGCCGATCATTGGGCCAGTCGCCGCTTTCGCGGCACCGGACGCGCAAGGTGCCGAGGACGGCTTCGGCCAGCCCGTCGGAGGATCGACGTCCGCCACCTCGACGTGGGTTCTCGCGGAGGCCACCGGCGTCACCTATCCGCATGAGGGCGCGACGGCAAAACCGCTCGACAACAAGACAGCGGCCAAACAGCAGGCGGCGGTGCCGCTGGCCACCGACTTCCCGGCGCACGCGCGGCGCGCGGCCTCGCTCGACGCGCCGCTGATCGTCCTCGTGTCGCTGCGGGACTGCGTCTATTGCGGCCCGATCCGTCAGCGCGAGTTGGCCCCGCTCGTGCGCAGCGGCAAGTACGAAGTACGCGAAATCGGCATGGACAGCACGACGCCCGTGCGCGACTTCGATGGCTCGACGACCACCGGCGTTGCGTGGGCGCGTGCCCATGGCGTCAAGGTGTCGCCGACGGTTTTGTTCCTCGATACCAGCGGGCACCCGGTCGCAGACCCCTTGATCAGCGCAGGTCTGCCGGACTTTTACGGCGCCTATCTCGACGACGCCATCGCACGCGGGCGCGCCCGTCTGCACCCGGGCGGCGGCACCACGACGCGCTGAGATTCAGAGTAGAATCGGTGGCAAATCGAAGGCGGATCGACGTCAAAACGGTTGATCTCCGCCCCCCACCGAACTCCATTACCCACACGGCTGTGTCATGAGCGCTACGACCTCCCGCAAGTCTCCTCTCGGCAAGATCCTCGCCGTCGTGGTTATCGCCGCCGTGGCGATTGCCGCGTACTTCACGTTCGCCGCTCAGAAGCGTGCGCCCGAAGCGACCTTCACGCTGCTCTCGGGTCAGAAGCTCGGCACCGAACAACTCAAAGGCAAGGTTTATCTGGTCAACTTCTGGGCGACGAGCTGCGTCACGTGCATGAAGGAAATGCCGACGATGGTGAAGACGTACGAGAAGTACCAGGGCCAGGGGCTGGAGTTTGTCGCGGTAGCCATGAGCTACGACCCGCCGATGTACGTGATGAACTACGCGCAGTCGCGTCAGTTGCCCTTCAAGGTCGCAATGGACTCCGACGGCAGCGTCGCCAAGCAATACGGCAACGTCCAGCTCACGCCGACGACGTTCGTTGTGGATCGCAACGGCAAGGTGCTCAAACAATACGTCGGCGAACCCGAGTACGCGGAACTCAACAAGCTGATCGAGACGGCACTGGCAAAGCAAGCTTGAACCTCGACGTCATCTGCCAACAAGAAAGCGCACCGCATGAACTGCACCCCAAGAGTTGGACGTAAATCCAACCTTTGGGGTGTTTTTCATGACGTGCGCTGAGCAAACTTGACCGTCTAACTTTTGGTTCATTGAGCATTACCGGGGAAGGCGGCGCGGATTTTGAGGAAGAAGTATTCCTGGTCTCGGTAGCCGTAGGCGCGCCGCTTAATGACCTTGATAGTGTTGTTAATGCCCTCAACGATGCTGGTGTTTAGACGATGTCGGCATCTGGCCAGGATGCCATGCAGATAGCCTTTCAGACGCTGAGCGAAGGTGTTCAAGGGGGCTATTCCGCTTTGCTCGGCCTGCTCGCACCAGTGGTGCCAGGCTTGTTTTGCCCAGGCAGGTCTTCGGTAGAACCAGAGCCGCTTGAGTTCGTCCCTCAGGACATAGACCGTCAGCAGCGGCTGGTTGGCTTGCAGCAATTCGTCGAGCCGGACGGCCTGCTGCCGGTCTAGCTTGTCGCGGTTGCGCAATAACAGCCAGCGGCTCGATTTGATGACCCGGCGCGCGGGACGGTCCTGGCGCAGTTGGTTGGCCTGATCCACGCGCACCCGATCAATGACCTCTCGTCCGTACTTGGCCACGACATGGAACAAGTCATAGACGATCTCCGCCCGTGGGCAGTGGGCCTGGATTTCTAACTCGTAGGCCGTAGTCATGTCGATGGCTACGGCCTTGATGCGTTGGGCGACCCCACGCGGCAATTGCTCGAAGAACGCCCGAGCCGTCTCGCGTGAGCGTCCTGGGCCGATCCACAGCACCTGCCTGCTGATCGGATCGACGACTACCGTCGCGTACCGATGCCCTTTATGCAGGGCGAACTCGTCCATCGCTAAATACTCGATCCTGGACCAATCCGGTTCGCGCACTGACGCTCGGAGCCGGGCCTTGTCCAGCGTCTTGACGGTATGCCAACCCAGCTCGAAGAACCTCGCCACCGCCTGCACGTTGCTCGATTGCAGCAATTGGCTGCAGGCCGCCGCAAGCCGATCCGTCACCCGCTGGTAGCGACCCAGCCAAGTAAGCCGCTCCAGGCGCGGGCCACCGCATTGCTCACACAACAAGCGCCGGCGTGGAACATGAAGAACAACCCGGTACTCAAATAACGGCAGATCTCGCACCCGGCGCACCGTGGTCTCATGGACCTGGCGACATCGTGCGCCGCACTGCTCGCACAGCATCACCTTGGCGGTTGGCTTCAAATAGATCGACAGCGTGCGCCCTGTGCCCTCGGGCCACTCCACGCGTTCGACGGCATAGCCCTGCCAGCCTCCCAGCGACTCCAGCAGCTTGCGATCCAGCATCTCCACGCACTCCTGATGGCAAATTCCTGCCATCAAGAGTACGAAAACTTGTCAAATCCCTCCACGCTATTGCGCGATGAACCTAACTTTTTGGGGTCAGTTCACGCAGGGCGCTTTTTGTTTTCCCGGGCACAAGACGCACAACCGTCAGCGCCCGTCGCCCCCCTCGCCGTGTCCGCGCGTATGCAAGCCATAGCGCTTGAGCTTCTCGTACAGCGTCGCCTTCGGCACGTGTAGCGCCTCGGCCGTCGCCGCCACGTTGCCCTTGCTGTGTTCCAGCGCTTCCTGAAGCACGGCTCGCTCGAACCGTTCCACCTGCTCCTTGAGCGGGAGAGGCGCGAGCGACTCCCCTTCAGGCGCGCTCGCCACACCCAGCACGAGACGGTCCGCCGCGTTGCGCAGTTCGCGCACGTTGCCCGGCCAGTCCGACTGCAGCAACTCTTGACGCATGCGGTCCGACACCACCGGCGCGGGGCGTCCGTAACGCACGGCCGCATCGAGCATGAAATGTTCGAACAGCGGCAGGATGTCTTCCCGACGCTCGCGCAGCGGCGGCAGCGCCAGCGTCACCACATTCAATCGGTAGTAGAGGTCGCGACGGAACGTCCCCTCGCGCACGAGCGCTTCCATATCGTCCTTCGCGGCTGCCACCACCCGGCAGTCGACACGGATCGACTGATTCGATCCGAGACGCTCCAGCACGCCGTCCTGCAACACACGCAGCAACTTCACCTGCAACGCGGCGGGCATGCTCTCGATCTCGTCGAGAAACAATGTGCCGCCCGACGCATGTTCCAGCTTGCCGATACGGCGTTTCGCCGCGCCGGTAAATGCACCGACCTCGTGGCCAAACATCTCGCTCTCGAAGATCGCCTCGGGCAGCGCGCCGCAGTTCAGCGCGACAAACGGCGCATCGCGGCGACGCGACAACTCGTGCAGACTGCGAGCGACCAGTTCCTTGCCCGTGCCGGTGTCGCCATTGATGAGCACCGGGGCATCCGTCATGGCGACGTTGGCGATGAGCGTGCGCAGCGTCTCCATCGACGGGCTGCGTCCGATGATGCGCGAGGCGCGTCCGCCCTGTTCCGCCAGCTCGCGGCGCAGCGCCTGATTCTCCAGCATGAGCTTGCGCGTTTCCAGCGCGCGCTTGGCCGACTCGATCAGACGGTCCGGTGCAAAGGGCTTCTCGATAAAGTCGTACGCACCGTCGCGGATAGCTTGCACCGCCATCGAGATGTCGCCATGACCGGTGACGAGGATGACCGGCACTTCCGGCGCGTGCTGACGCAAATGCGCGAGCAATTCGAGCCCGCTCATGCCGATCAGACGAATGTCCGACACGACAATGCCGGCGAAGTCCGGCGTGATGCGCTCTCGCGCCGCTTCGGCCGAGGCAAGCCCGAAGGCATCGAGCCCGGCAAGTTGCAGGCTTTGCAGCGTGGCACGCCGCACGAGTTCGTCGTCTTCGACAAATAGGATCTGGAGGTTCTTGTACATCATGCGATTGTCGCGCCGGTGCGTTGCACGCGGCGCAGCGTCACGAGAAATTCAGCCCCACCGCCCGGAACGTTGCCGGCGACCAACTGGCCGCCGTTCTCTTGTGCGATGGATGACGAAATTGCGAGTCCGAGCCCCATGCCCTGACCGCCCTCCTTGGTACTGAAAAACGGTTCGAACAGACGCGGCATATGTGCCTCCGAAATGCCCGGCCCGTTGTCGCGCACGTAAATGCGCACCCACAGGTCGTCCGCGTCCACATCGATCCATATCGACGGCGAGGCTTGCGGGTTAGCCGCCCCCACCACGGCGTCGATAGCGTTACCGACCAGATTGATCAACACCTGTTCGAGACGCAAGCCCTCGCACGCCACCTGCACGTCTTCCAGGCCCCTCGCGAAGGTGGTCGTCACCTGGATACCTGCCAGACGTCCACGCAAGAGCATCAGCGTATTGTCCAGCGCGCGTTGCACCGACGCTTCCATGTCGCCACGCCGCGCGCGCCCCGCAAACAGACGCAACTGCCCGGTGATCTTGCCCATGCGGTCGGTGAGCGACGCAATGGCTTCGAGGTTCTCCTGCGCGGCGTCGTACTCCCGGCGCTCGATCAGCACGCGCGTATTGTCCGAGAAGCTGCGCAGCGCGGAGAGCGGCTGGTTGAGTTCATGCGTGATGCCTGCGGCCATCTGCCCCAGCGCCACGAGTTTCGATGCCTGCACGAGTTCGCTCTGTGCCTCGCGCAATTCGTGTTCGGTGCGCGAACGCTCCTGCACTTCCGTCTGCAGACGCTCGTTGGCGGATTGCAGATCGGCGGTGCGCTCAGCCACACGCTCGCCCAGTTCGGCATAGGCGGACTGCAACAACTCGCGGCTCTTGAGCATGTCGCGTACGCGCTGACGCCGCTGATTCCACGCCACGCCCAGCAAACAAGTGAATGCCGCCAGACACGCCGCAGCGACCGCCGCGATCCGTGCATTGGCGATCACCTGATCGAGCGGCGCGAAGTACATGAGGGTCCAGTCCGGCTCGCCCAATTTGCGCTGTACGGCGAGAAAGCGCCGGTTCTTGCCCGCGCCCCTGCCGTCATGCACCGTCACGACCTCGCCGTCGACGTCGAGCCGTTCGTCCTCGCTCCACGCAAGCGGTGTCACGTTCTGGTTGTAATACTGGCGCGTGCTGTCGAGCGCCGCCTTCACGGCGGGGGCGAGCGGCGTGAGCGAACGATACTGCCAGCGCGGCTCGGACGACAGGAAGATCACGCCGTGATCGTCGGCCACGACAACGGGCTCGGAGGCGTCCGCCCCCGCGCGCTGGAACCACTCCAGGTTCAGCTTCACCACGACCACACCGTGGATCTGACCGTCGACGAGAATCGGCTGGGAGACGAAATACCCCGGCTCGCCGGAGGTCGTCCCCACGCCATAAAAGCGGCCGAAAGCGCCTTTGATGGCGTCGATGAAATACGGACGGAAGCGGTACTCCTGTCCGACGAACGTGGCCTTCTCGCGCCAATTGCTCGCGGCGAGCGCCAGACCGTTCGCGTCGATCACATACGCTGCCGATGCCTTGGCGCGTTGATTGACGTCGAACAGATAATCGTTGGCCCGCTGCACGACGGCCTTGTCTTTCGGATTGAGCAACAGGTCGTGCACGTACGGATGCAGCGAGAGCAGATACGGCAGGAATTCGTATCGGTCGACGGTACTACGCAGGCTGCCTGCGTAACGTTCGACACGCGCGCCGGCGTTCACGCGCAAGTCGGCCACACCCCGCTGCCAGCTCAGGGCGTACGTCAACCAGCAAAACAGGACACTCGCCAGCAACATGACGACGATCCATGACCAACGGCGCATCGGGACAGCCCTCGCGAGATCGATGGGGACTTCGTCGCGCCGATGACCTACTGCGTCCTCACGGCTCACGGGCGCAGCGGCACCTTGGGGTGCGTGACTGCCGCGGGCGTGGCGAGCGCGGATCGTGTTGTCGTGCGGGGTGGCCATTGGGGCACAGGGTGTTGCGTGAGGTGCCTAAGGCACCGCAGGGACCACAGGGACCACCGGGCGGCGAAGCTCAGGCGCTATTGTGCCTGTGCCGCGCCGCCCGGTGGCGAACGTACGGTCGAGACAGATGGGCAGGGACCCGGCGAACCGGTTGGCAGTGTTGCGCGAAACACGTCACGCGCAACCCCGCCCGTCCCTACCGCCGGCCGTCAGGCCAGCTCCGGACCCTGCTTGCCGGACATGGCGTCGGCCAGCTTCTTGCGGTCCAGTTCCTTTTCCCATGCCGACACGACGATGGTCGCGACGCCGTTGCCGCAGATGTTCGTCAGCGCACGGCATTCGCTCATGAATCGGTCGATGCCGAGAATCAGCACCATCCCGGCGACCGGAATCGTCGGGATCACGGCCAGCGTTGCGGCCAGCGTGATGAAGCCTGCGCCGGTCACGCCCGAAGCGCCCTTCGAGGTCAGCATCGCCACGGCGAGCAGCGTGAGCTGTTGGCCCCAGGTCAGGTCGATGTTCGTCGCTTGTGCGATGAACAGCACGGCCATCGTCATGTAGATGTTCGTGCCGTCGAGGTTGAACGAGTAACCGGTCGGAATCACGAGACCTACCACCGACTTCGAGCAACCGGCCTTCTCCATCTTTTCCATCAGGTGCGGCAGTGCAGCTTCCGACGAGCTCGTACCGAGCACGATCAGCAGCTCTTCCTTGATGTACGCGAGGAAGCGGAAGATCGAGAAGCCGGTGAACTTGGCGATCAGACCCAGCACGACGATCACGAACAGGAACGACGTCAGGTAGAACGTACCCATCAGCTTGGCCAGCGGCACCAGCGAAGCGATACCGTACTTGCCGATGGTGAAGGCCATGGCACCGAAAGCGCCCAGCGGAGCGACCTTGGTGATGATGTGCACCACGCGAAAGAGCACGCCCGACACGCTGTCGATCCAGCTCGTCACCACGCGGCCACGCTCGCCGATCGCGCCGAGTGCTGCGCCGAACAGGATAGCGATCACGAGGATCTGGAGGATTTCACCCTTGGCGAACGCGTCGGTGATCGTGTTCGGGATCAGGTGCAGCAGGAAGTCGGTGGACGTGTCGCCGTGCGCTGCCTTCGCGGCGTAACCGGCGATAGCCTTCGGATCGAGCGAGTTGATGTCGACGTTGAAGCCAGCGCCCGGCTTGAGCACGTGCGTGGCAATCAGGCCGATCACGAGTGCGAGCGTCGAGACGACTTCGAAGTAGATCAGCGCCTTGCCGCCAACGCGGCCGACCTTCTTCATGTCTTCCATGCCGGCGATACCGGTCACGACCGTACAGAAGATCACCGGACCGATGATCATCTTGATGAGCTTGATGAACGCGTCGCCAAGCGGCTTCATCTCGACGGCCAGATCGGGACGGAAATGCCCGAGCAGAATGCCGACGACAATGGCAAACAGCACCTGCACGTACAGGATGCGGTAAAAGGGTTTTTTGGTCTGGGTTTGCATGTTGTTTCCTCTTCAGGCGGCGGGGCAAGCCACCGCCCTTCTTATTAATCCGCGGTGACGCCGCGAATCTCGCTTTGCGCAAAGCGCATTTGCTCCTCCATCACCATCTGGGCCAGCTCCTTCTTCAATTCGTTGAA
Organism: Pandoraea oxalativorans; assembly: GCF_000972785.3. Taxonomy (NCBI): domain Bacteria; kingdom Pseudomonadati; phylum Pseudomonadota; class Betaproteobacteria; order Burkholderiales; family Burkholderiaceae; genus Pandoraea; species Pandoraea oxalativorans. The sequence continues at coordinate 511,569 of NZ_CP011253.3, read as the reverse complement.
TTCGCTGCCTGCCGTGTCGCGCGGACGGGGTAGCTCGATGACCACATCCCGCTTGACCGTGCCCGGCCGGTACGTCATGACGACGACCCGGTCGGCCAGATAGATCGACTCCTCGATGCTGTGTGTGACGAAAATGATCGTCTTCCTGAATTCCTCCCAAATGCGCAGCAACTCGTCCTGCAGCGTGCGACGCGTGAGGGCGTCGAGCGCACCGAACGGCTCGTCCATCAGCATGATCGGGCTGTCGAGCGCGAGTACGCGGGCAATCGCCACGCGCTGACGCATGCCGCCCGAGAGATCGCGCGGATAGCGGTCGCGAAACTCGCGCAGGTTGAGTTTGTCGAGCAGCAGGTTCACGCGCTCGTTGATCTCAGCGCGCTTCATGCCCTTGATTTCGAGACCGAACGCCACGTTCTGCGCGACGGTCATCCACGGGAACAGTGCGTATTCCTGAAACACCATGCCGCGATCCGGACCCGGTTCGGCGGCGGCGTCGGCACGACCGTCGATGCGAATCGCACCCGACGTCGGTTGCACGAAGCCGGCGAGTGCGTTGAGCAGCGTCGACTTGCCGCAACCCGACGGGCCGAGCAGGCAGACGAACTCGCCCGCGTTGATGTTGCGGTCGATGTCCTTGAGCGCGTCGACGACGCCGCCGGGGATCGGGAACTGTTTGTTGACGTGATCGATTTGAATCAGCATGTCAGTCGCCTCACTTGGTTTCCAGACCACGGTGCCACTTGAGCAGGTGGTTGTTGAGACGATCCATGCCGAGGTCGATCACCAGACCGAGCAGACCGATGGTCAGCATCCCGGCGATGATCTTGTCCGACCACATGTACTCGCGCGCTTCCAGAATGCGGTAGCCCAGACCGTTGTTCACGGCGATCATCTCGGCCACGATCACGACGATGAACGCCGTGCCGATGCCGATACGCACGCCCGAGAGGATGTAGGGCGTCGCCGCAGGCAGAATCACGCGACGGAAGATGGTGAGCTGACCCGCGCCGAGATTGCGCGCAGCACGCAGATAGATGCCGTCGACGTGACGCACACCCGCAATCGTGTTCATCAGCACCGGGAAGAATGCGCCCAGTGCGATCAGGAAGAACGCGGGGGGATTGCCCAGACCGAACCACAGAATGGCCAGCGGAATGTACGCGATCGGGGGAATCGGACGCACCACTTGCACCAGCGGGTTGAACAGGCCGTAGACACGCGTGCTCGTGCCCATGAGCAGACCGAGCGGCAGCGCAATGCCTGCGCCCACGATGAAGCCCATGATCACGCGGTGAAGACTGTGCGTGGCGTCCATGAGCAATTCGCTCGACTCGAGCCAAGCACTGAAGCCATCGGCCATCACCACGGTCGGTTTGAGGTATTGCCACCACTTCGTCACAACGGCGAGCGGCGACGGGAGAATGATCGGGTTGATCCAGCCCAGGCCGGTGACGATCTGCCAGATCACCACGACCGCTACCGGAATCAGCACGCCGCGCAGCATGCGCGCGGCGCGTGAGGCACCCGAATGGGGGAGCACTGCGGACATCCGTTCGCCTCGCCTTACTTGATGTTCAGCTTGGTTTTCGCCTTGGCGAGCAGGTCGAGCTTGACCCAGTCTCCCGCTTGCGGCACCGGATCCTGCAACTTGCCCACGCCGTACTTCTTCATCAGGTCGGTCGTGAGTTGCACGTGCGAGAGGCTCAGGTCGTAGCTATACGGCGAGTTGCCGATGGCGTCCGTGAAGTCCTGCTCCGTGATCTGGTTCTTGAACATGTCCTCGCGAACGTACTTCTCGGCCGCCTTCGGGTTCTTGATGAAGTAATCGGTCGCTTCCACGAACGCGTACATCAGACGTTGGGCCACGTCCGGCTTTTCTTTATAGAGCTTCTCGGTGATCACGAGCGCACGCACCGGCTCGCCGATGGGCGTGTCGTAAGGCTTGAGCATTTCCACGCCGAAGCCCTTGTTGATGGCTTGCGAGGCTTGCGGCTCCGACTGGCACATCGCGTCGATGCTGCCGGCGGCCAGTGCCTGGTTCAGATCGGCGAAGGCCATGAACATGATCTGCACGTCCTTGCCCGGCTGATCCGACCACGTCAGACCGGCCTTCGCCAGTTCTGCGTACAGAATCATTTCCTGAGCACCGCCACGGGCCACGCCCACCTTCTTGCCCTTGAGATCGGCCACCTTAGTGACCGGCAGCCCCTTCTTCGCCACGAGACGCACGCCGCCCTTGGCGAAACCGGCCACCGCGTAGATCGGTGCGCCCTGAGCGCGACCGGCGATAGCGGCGTCAAGCGCGCTTGCCGACACGTCGATCTGACCGGCCACGATGGCCGGCATGATGTCCACGCCCTTGGCGAACATCCGTTCTTCGATCTTCAGGCCGTACTTCGGTCCGATCACTTTCATGTACGACACGGCGCCGTAGTGGGCGAACTTCAGGTTGCCCAAACGCACCAGATCGTCGGCAAAAGCGTGTAGCGAAGCTGCACATAGCGCAGCGGCGGCAAGGCATTGCTTGAACATAAGGTCTCCTCTCTTATTAGAACGGCTTGCTCTGGGTTTCCGGATTTCCAACAGAAATTCGGAAACGGCGGCAGCACGCGCGTTAGAAAGCAATACTTATGCCAAGGCGACAAGTGCTTGATTTTATTATGGGAAGCTGTGGAAAACCCGATGATCGCTTATACGGAAAACCGGAAAGCAGGCCCGGATTGTTTCTGGTTTTCCGGAAAAACCAGTGGAATTGCGAGATTTCACGCGATGAGGCCGAGAGAGCCTGAGGATCGATGCATCACAACGAACCGTTGAAATTAACAAAACCTCCCTTGAAAGCGCCTACCGGTGGTGGCAGGGCCTTCGATGGGAGGTTCGGATCCCGGCGCAGGCGGGCAACCTCACAGGTTGCCCCTTCCCCCGATCACGCTCAGCGCACTCAGGCGGAAAGCGCTTCGGGGACCGGCGTGTGATAACCCAGAGCGGCCGAAATCTCTGCGGCACAGGCCGACAGGCGCGACGAGATGTCGGGCAGCAACGCACGCGTCATGCGCGACGACGGGCCCGAGGCCGACAGTGAAGCGATCACTTCACCCGACGCGTCGCGCACCGGCACGGCGACCGAGACGGCTTCCGGCGCAAGTTCGCCAAAGCTCACGGCGCAATCCTGACGACGCACATTCAGCAGCTCGGCCGCCAGTTCGTCGCGCTCGATCAGCGTGCCCGCCGTGAAGCGCTTGCGGGGACGACCCAGCACTTGCGCACGGACATCGTCCGACGCGAAAGCCAGCAGCACACGCCCCGACGCGCCGACGTACAACGGGCGACGGTTGCCGACCACACCATGCACACGCAGCTCATGCGTCGATTCCACGCGGGCGACGCACAGCGATTCGAGACCGTCGCGCACGCGCAACTGGATGTTCTCGTTGAGCGCACGATTGAGCGCCTGCAGGTGACGATGGGCGACCTTCACGAGGTTGACCTGTTCATGGCCTGCCACGCCGAGCACGAGTGCCTGCGCGCCCAGCACGTAAGTCACCGGACTGCCCTCGCGCACCACCCAGCGGTGCTGTTCAAGCGTCGCCAGCAGACGAAACGCACGCGACTTGTTCAGGCCTGCGCGCTGCGCCAGTTCCGTCACACCCAATCCGGGGCACTCCCCGACCAGCGACAGCAGCGAAAGCGCTGTGTCGACCGAAGCGACTGTGTAGTCCATCTCAAACTTCCTCGCTATGTTGTTCGGCATAGGCGGCAAGCGCCGCCGCAAATTGGCCAAGTTGCGATTGCAGCGTCGAAAAGGCGTCATGCTTTTCGCCACTGGATTCATTCAGATAAAGCGCCTGATTCAGTTCGATCTGCACGCTGTGACGTCGCTCGGCAGGACGTCCGAAATGACGCACCAGATCGCCTCCTCGATACGGCACGTTGTAGGCCGTACGTAATCCGAGACGGGTGAATTCGGCGATCACCCAGCGCGAAAAAGCTGGGTCTGCGGTGGTGCCGTCGCCGTCGCTCACCAGTACGTCGGGGCGCGCCATACCGGCGTCGGGATCGAGCGCCCCGCCGCGCGAGCGCATCGAATGACAGTCCAGATGCCAGACCACACCGTGACGCTGCCACGCCGCATCGAGTGCGTCGCGCAGCGCGTGGCGGTACGGGAGGTAGTAGTCGTGAATCCGTCGCTCGACTTCGGTCACCGTCAGACGACGGTCGTAGAGCGGTACGTTGGGGGCGGCAAACCGATGCAGCAGTCCGACGCCACGCTCGCTATAGCTCTGCGGACGCGCATCGTGCGGCCACAGGCTCGCCAGCAATTCGGGGTCGATGTCGTGCTCGGCGCGGTTCGGATCGATGTAGGCGCGCGGGAAAAGCGCAGCCACCAGCGTCGCGCCGTGATGTGTCGCGACGGACCAAAGCTCGTCGACGTAGGCGTCGCCGCAAGCGAGGATCGCGGCAGTCGGGGCAATGGTGTCGAAGTCCGGCGGGAACACGTGGCCGCTGTGGGGCGCGTCGATCACCAGAGGCAAGTGCCCCCCGTGGCGCAATGCGCCACCTTGCGGTGCTTCAACGAAAAATCGGCCCTCAGTGACCTGACGGGACATGCTGCCTCCTGGCGTGCATCCGGAACATCCGCTCGCCCAATAACCATGACGCGCGCAGTGTTTTGCCAAGCAAAACAAAGTTTCAATATTCTGGAACAACGCCCCTAGCGCCACAAGGTGACGGTTGTTACAACATATTTCGAGGGAGATGAAGCGGCCGGATGGAGGTAACGCGGGCCATTCGGCGAAGATCGTTGCAAATGGCGGTGCGTATCGTAGGCATTCGAACGCGTTAGTCGGCATCCGGCGATGTCTGCGGCGCGTATCGGCTATTGAACCGGGCGCGACTTGTGACGTCCCGTAAACGAGTAGGGGCGTCCGACTAACGCTTGGGGACGATCATGGGCGGGTTCAGTCCCCGTTCAGCGTGCGAGCACATGGAGGGTACGGACGAAAAAAAACGGACCGTCTTTCGACGATCCGCTTCGGTGATGCTTTCGCCCGGACGGGTGCCGGAGGGATTCCGCTCAGATGGCGTCGGCCACGCCTGCTTCGTGCGCCTGCACGTCGGCGTGATAGCTCGAACGCACCATCGCGCCCACGGCGGCATGCGTGAAGCCCATCTTGTACGCTTCTTCCTCGAACATCTTGAACGTGTCGGGCGTCACGTAACGGCGCACCGGCAGGTGGTGCTCCGACGGTTGCAGGTACTGACCGATCGTGAGCATGTCGACGTTGTGTGCGCGCATGTCGCGCATGACCTGAAGAATTTCTTCGTCCGTCTCGCCCAGGCCGACCATCAGGCCCGACTTCGTCGACACGTCCGGATGCTGCGCCTTGAACTCCTTGAGCAGCGTGAGCGAGTGCTGGTAGTCCGAGCCGGGGCGCGCTTCCTTGTACAGACGCGGCACCGTTTCGAGGTTGTGGTTCATCACGTCGGGCGGTGCGGCATTGAGAATGCCCAGCGCACGATCGAGACGCGCGCGGAAGTCCGGCGTCAGGATTTCGATGCGAGTCGACGGCGACAGCTCGCGCACGTGGCGGATGCAATCGACGAAGTGCTGGGCACCGCCGTCGCGCAGGTCGTCACGGTCCACGCTGGTGATCACGACGTACTTCAGACGCATTGCGGCGATGGTCTTCGCGAGGTTCAGCGGCTCGTCGACGTCGAGTGGGTCCGGACGGCCGTGACCGACGTCGCAGAACGGGCAGCGGCGCGTGCACTTGTCGCCCATGATCATGAACGTGGCCGTGCCTTTGCCGAAGCACTCGCCGATGTTCGGGCAGCTCGCCTCTTCACATACCGTGTGCAGATTGTGCTCGCGCAGAATCTGCTTGATCTCGTAGAAACGGGAGGTATGAGTGGCCGCCTTCACGCGAATCCAGTCCGGCTTCTTCAGGCGCTCGATCGGCACGATCTTGATCGGAATGCGCGCCGTCTTGGCTTGCGACTTCTGCTTCGCGGTGGCGTCGTAATCGCCGTCGATCGTGCGAACTTCCTTGTTCGTGCTGTCGTTCTGAGTCACGGTGGTCATGATGGGGGCTTTCCAGGCGTCCAATCAGGCGGCGGCGTCTGCGCTGGCGGCCGAATTCGTATCGGCCTGCGGCGCGGCAACTGTCGTCGCGGGGTGCTGTTCGAGGTGATGACCGAGTTGCTGCGCCAGTCGCGCGGCCACTTCATCCCAGCGGGGAGCCACGCCGAGCGTGGCCATGTCTACGGTTTGCAAACCGGCGTAACCGCACGGATTGATCCAGTCGAACGGGCGCAGATCCATCGCGACATTCAACGAGACGCCGTGATAACTGCATCCGTTGCGGATTTTCAACCCGAGCGCCGCGATCTTCGCGCCGGCATGCGCCACAGTGCCGTCACCCGGGCTCACATAGATACCCGGCGCGCCGGCATGGCGCTCAACGTCGAGATTATACGCTCCAAGGGTGTCGATCACCGCCTGCTCGATCAGACGCACCATTTCACGCACACCGAGCTTGCGGCGACGCAGGTCCACGAGCAGATAGATCACCACCTGCCCGGGGCCGTGATACGTGATCTGGCCACCGCGGTCGACTTTGACGAGCGGAATACCGGTATTGGCAACGAGCAGGTGAGCGGGATCGCCGGCGAGTCCGAGCGTGTAGACGGGCGGATGCTGGACGATCCAGAGCTGGTCGGGGCCGTGCGAGCCACGCGCATCGGTGTACGCGCGCATGGCGTCGAACGAGATGGCGTAGTCTTCTATGCCGCGCCAGCAAACTTCGATCGGGGAGGTCATGGACGCAATTTTAGCGAAACCACGCCAATCTTGCTCGAAGCCATGCCCGGCGGGGCGCGGCACCCGGTGTTGCCCGAGCGCAACGCTCACCGGCGTCGGATCCTGAGCCTCAGGCCACCTTTCGAGCCGGTGCCGCGCCCAGACCTCGGGCATACCACCCGGCCGCAAGCAGAATCATCGCGCCCCCCAGCCACTGCGTCGGGTGCAGCACGATGCCGAACGCCAGAAAGTCCACCGCCACGGCGACCACGGGATAGACGAAGCCGAATACCGCCAGACTCGACGTCGACGCCTTCTGAAACGCCCCGTAGAGCAACAAATACATGAACGTCGTGTGGAAAAGGCCCAGCGTGACGATGGCGCCGATCTCGCGCGATGCCGACGGCAAGTGCTGGAAGTCCGCCATCCAGACGAAAACGACCGCACCGATGACCATGTGCAGCGCGGCGATGATCTCGGGACGAATCGTCCCGGCCAGCTTCTTGGTGAAAAGCGTGGTCGCGGCGTAAAGCGACGCGGCCGCCAGCGCACTTGCCACGCCGATCAGATAACCCGCGCCATGCACGCCGCCCGGCTCGGCCAAAATCACCAGCCCGGCGAACGCCACCCCCAGACAGCCCAGCGTGGCCAGCGACGGCCGCTCGCGCGTCACGATCATACTGGCGAGCACCAGCAGGAACGGCTGTACGTTGTAGACGACGGTCGTGATGCCGACCGAGGTCAGCCGGTAAGCCGTGAACAGGAAATACCAGTTCGAGACGAGCGTGATCGCCCCCAAGGTCACGTTCAGCACTTGCCAGCGTGTCATGCGCAAGCCGCGCCAGTAACCGCGCAGCGCACACCAGCCGCACAGGCTGAGCGCACCGATCAAGCAACGGAAGAACACCACGTTGAGCGCAGGCTGGCCCGACATCAGCACGAAGTAACCGATGGTGCCGGAGATCACCATCGCGGCGATCATCAGCAATCGCCCGAGGCGTTCGTCGGCTTGCGGGTTCGGTGTGGCGGAGGACGGCATCGATGCGGGGGGCGAAGCTTGGCTCATCGGGGGACGACTTCCCTTGTTTTGACGCGTTATCGTGGCAATTTTGCTTCGATTATTGCGCGTCTTGTTGTGAATTCGATTAACAGCACCCAGGGTCGAAATTCCACGATCCAAACGAAACACGCGCTCGTGCGGCGACTATCGCCATCGAGCGCGTGGGTGTGACGGGCCGTGGCCCGACAACTCGATCTAATCGATCGTACGACGAGTGATATCAGGCTGCGCAGGTGCAGGAATTCGCTTCACGCGCCGCCCGACGGCCAGCCAGCCACTTGCCAAGCAGGCGCATCACCGGAAAGCGACGCGAGACTTCGCGCTCCAGTTGCGCCTCGGCGGGCGTATCCGCTGACACCCAGTAGCGACGCCCCGGCTCGACGGCCAGACGTTGCCCCGGCGCCAGCCAGTAATCGCGCGGATCGCCTGCGCGCGTCACCCAGACCGACGCGCCACGTGCGACGAGCGTATGCTCATGGTGCAGATCGAGCGTGATCACTTCGCCCGGGCGAAGACCGTAGAAGTACTGAATCTTTGTCAAATTGTTTTGCATTTTACGACCCCCACTCAGTGCGAGACAATGACTGAATCATAGGGACTGGCAGGCGCCGTACCAAACGACATATTTTCACGGCCTTGCGAATAGAGCTCACATGGACCTTCGGAGACTTCCCAACCTTAGCGCTTTGCGCGCCTTCGAGGCGGCTGCCCGCCTGGAGAGCTTTTCCCGTGCGGCGGAAGAGTTGTTCGTCACGCACGGCGCGATCAGCCATCAGATTCGGGCGCTTGAGCAGGAGCTGGGCACCACGCTGTTCTCCCGCAACGGCAAGCGCATCAGCATTACGCCTGCGGGGCGTCAGTACGCCGCGTCGATCCGGGCCGCCCTGACCGACATTGCGCAGGCCACGCGCAAGTTGCAGGCGGGCACGCGCAGCGAGCGGCGTCTGGTGCTCACCACCATGCCGTCGTTCGCCAGTCGCTGGCTGACGCCGCGCATTGGCCGCTTCATCGACCGGCATCCGGAACTGGAAGTGGAGTTGCGGTGCAGCGCGCAGTTGACCGATTTCGAACGCGACGACGTCGACGTCGCCCTGCGCATGGGCAAGGGCAACTGGCCGGGGCTGCATATCGAGAAGGTGCTCGACGACGTCTTCTTCCCCGCGTGCAGTCCGTCCTATAACGACGGCAAACTGCCGCAGACTGCCGACGAATTTCGGCAAAGCACGCTGCTGCGCTCGCACGATGAGCCGTGGGCCCCGTGGTTCGCGTCTGCAGGCTTCGATATCCCCGAGCCGATGCAGGGGATGATGTACGAGGATTCCGGCATGCTCTCGCAGGCTGCCATCGTCGGTCAGGGGGTGGCGCTGGTGCGGCGTTCGCTTGCTGTCGGCGACATCATGGCGGGACGCCTCGTGCGGCTGTCCGACGTCGATACGCCATGCGAATGGGATTACTTCTTCGTATGTCCGCTGGGCGCGCTGGAGACGAAACGCGTACAGGCGTTCAGGACGTGGTTTCTGGAGGAAGTGGCGGCGTTCGAGCTGGTGAAGGACACACGGCGGCGTCCGACGCAGCCGAGCCGTGCCGCGCTGGCGGCTGGGATGGCCGCGACGGCCGGCGAGATGGCAACCGATGCCCAACTGGGTCTCGATCCGGCGAAGCTGCCGGACGACGGTGCGCCAACGCATGCCTGATCGATCCGGGGATCGGAGGACACGCGCCTGAGGCAAACTCAGGCGCGTGTCGACACTGCGTCGCTTACAGCACCACCTTCACCATCGGATGGGCCGTCAGCTTGCGGTAGATGTCGTCGAGGTGCGCCTGCGAATGCGCGCGCACCGTCACGGTCAGACCGAGATACTTACCCGTGCTGGACGGACGCATTTCGACCGTGGCGGCATCGAACTCTGCGTCGAACTCGCGCAGCAACTCCACGATGGCCTGCGCGAATCCGTCCTGCGCCTGCCCCATCACCTTAATGGGGAAGTCGCACGGAAACTCGATCAAGCTCTTCTTCTCTTCCGTCATAGTGCCTCCTTGGCGCGTTGATACGCCGCGTAAAGCGCGCGGAAGACGGGACCCGGCTTGCCATCGCCCACCGGCTTGCCGTCGAGCGAGACGACGGCCAGCACTTCCTTCGTGGCAGACGTAATCAGCAGTTCGTCGGCCTCGCGCACTTCCGCTTCGCTCACCGCACGCTCCTCGAACGCGATACCGCATTCCTGCGCGAACGATTCGAGCGCGCCGTAGCGAATGCCTTCGAGAATCCGATTATCGCGCTGCGGCGCGGCCATTGCACCGTGCTTGATCACCCACACGTTGCTCGACGACGCTTCCGTCAGAAGCCCGTCGCGGAACTGGATCGTCTCCTGCACCTCGTGATCGGCCGCGTATTGCGCCATCAGCACGTTACCCAGCAGCGACGTCGACTTGATGTGGCAGTTCAGCCAGCGACGGTCTTCATGCGTGACCGCGCCCACGCCCTGCTCCACCTTCTCTCGGCCCGGCAGCGTGAGCGGCGTGGCGATGCCGAACACGGTCGGCGTGATGTCCTTCGGGAACGTGTGCTGACGCGGCGCGACACCGCGCGTAACCTGCACGTAGACGCTGTGTGGATCGGCCGCACACGTGGCCGACAGACGCGCGAAGAGCGCTTCCCATTCGGCACGCGTGTACGGGTTCGCGATGCGGATTTCCGCGAGACTGCGCTCAAGGCGGTCGAGATGCTGCGCAAGACGGAACGGCTTGCCACGATAGACCGGCACGACTTCGTAGATCCCGTCCCCGAAGAGGAAACCTCGGTCGAGGACGGAAATCTTCGCGTCGGCAAGCGCAATCAGTTCGCCGTTGAGCCAGACGGTGGGGTTGTTCATGATGCGGATGGCTTCCCGGTTACTTCTTCACGAACATCAGACGCAGGGCGTCCCATGCACGGCCGATGAAGCTGGCCTGCGCCACGTCGGCCAGCGCCACGACCGGGAATTCGGCCAGTTGCTTGCCGTCTGCCATGACCTTGACGGTGCCGACCTGCGCGCCGTTGGCGATCGGAGCAATCAGCGGCTCGCGCAGTTCGAGCTGCGGCTTGATCTTGTCGGCGGTGCCCTTGGGCACGGTGATGAAGGTGTCCTTCTTCACGCCGATCTTCAGCTCGCTGTCCTTGCCCTTCCAGACTTTGGGCGTGGCCACGACCTGATTCGCGCCGTACACGCGCAGCGTGTCGAAGTTCTGATAGGCGTAGTTCAGCGCCGAGAGGCTGTCCTGCACGCGCGCGCGTTCGGTCGGCTCGCCCACGACCACCGACAACACACGACGGTTCACGCCCGCTGCGCCCGGCAACGGACGCGAGGCCGTCGACACGAGGCAGTAGCCCGCTTCCTTAGTGTGGCCGGTCTTCAGGCCATCGACCGTCGGGTCGAGCGACAGCAAACGGTTACGGTTCGGCTGGCGGATGTTGTTGTACGTGAAGCTCTTCTCCGAGTAGATCTTGTAGTACTCGGGGAAGTCCTGAATCATGTGCGTCGACAACGTGGCGATGTCGGCCACCGTCGTGTAGTGCTGCGGGTCGGTCAGACCGTCGACGTTCGTGTAATGAGTGTTCTTCAGACCCATGCGCTGCGCGGCGCGGCTCATCAGCTCGACGAAGCCCGGCTGCGAGCCGCCGACGAGTTCGGCCAGCGCGATGGAGGCGTCGTTACCCGACTGGATGATCATGCCCGAGACCAGATCGCGCACCGAGACCGGCTTGCCGGCTTCGATAAACATGCGCGATTCGTCACGACCCACCTTGCGAACCGACTCGCCGGGAATGACGGTCTGGTCCATCGAGATGCGCTTGTCGCGCAGGGCTTCGAAGACCAGATACGTCGTCATGATCTTCGTGAGCGAAGCCGGCTCCACGCGGGCATCCGGGTCAGCGGCGGCGAGCACCTGACCGCTGGTGACGTCGACAATCGTCCACGCCTTGGCCGACATCGGCGGCGGCGGAATCTGTTGAGCACGAGCGGGAAGCGTAGCAAGCGAGCCACAAGCGACAATCGCCGCGGCGGCGGCGGCACGGGACAGCGAAGCGTTGAATTTCATTGGCGATGAGAAAAACGAAGTGAGCGAAGCAAAACTCGGAGGCATCTGCGCTTGAAGGCGCCGTGCAACCCACGCTTTGGCGAGCGCGGCACGGCGAAGAAGACGGCGGCGCCGGAGCGCCGGAGCCATGCCGTACGGGGAAATAGACCCGGCACGGCACGACAAGGTTCAGAGGCGAATTATACCTGTGGCCATCCGACGTCCCCAGCGAAGCCGGTCGCTCTCAGACGAAACGGCCCGAAATTCGGGCCAGATGTATCAATGACGCCACGCATCGACCACGATCTGTTTCAGCAGCGGTAACAGGCCGTGGAAAAAGTGTTCGCCGCCGGGGATTACCACGACGGGCAAGGTCTGCGGACGCGCCCAGTCCAGTACCGATTGCAGCGGCACCGTGTCGTCCTTCTCGCCGTGGACGACGAGCGTGTCGGCCGGCACGGTCGCCACGTCCCAGTTACTCGCGGCTGTGCCGACGAACACCAGACGCTGGGCAGGCGTGCCCGCAGCTTCGAGCGCCTTGGCCACGTGCGAGAGCACGAACGTGCCGAACGAGAAACCGGCGAGTGCGAGCGGTTGCGCTTCCCATCCCGGCTGCTGACGCATCCAGGCGATGACGGCCATCAGGTCGTCGCGCTCGCCAATGCCTTTGTCATGCTCGCCTTCGCTCTTGCCCACGCCACGGAAGTTCGGACGCACCACGGCGTATCCAAGCTGGACGAAAGCACGCGCGAGCGTCTGCGCTACCTTGTTGTCGAGCGAGCCGCCGAACAACGGATGCGGGTGCGCGACAAGGGTGATGCCGCGCAGATTTTCCGGCCCACCGGCCGGACGGTCGATGGCGATTTCGATGGCGCCGACCGGGCCGTCGATGGTGAAGCGTTCAGTCTGAGCGTTCATGAGCGAAGTAGGTCTGGGGTGCGAAGCCGACGCTGGCGTCGACAAAGCGTGTCGACGTCGCGGCTGGCCGGTCGATGAGTCGTTCAGTCGATCAGCAGGCGCTCGACGATCTCGCCTTGCGCCAGATGCTTCTCGACGATTTCGTCGATATCGGTCTCGTCGATGTACGTGTACCAGGTCCCCTCGGGATAGATCACGACGACCGGCCCCAGCTCGCAGCGGTCCAGGCATCCGGCCTTGTTCACACGCACCTGACCGGGACCGGCCAGGCCGAGTTGCTTGACCTTTTTCTTCGCGTATTCCTGCATCGACTGCGCATTGCAGTTCGCACACGACGGACGGTCGGCGCCCGCGTCGCGCTGATTGAGACAGAAGAACACGTGATGCTTGTAGTACTGCGACTGGGTGGTGGCCATGTCGGTGCTTTTATGTGGGGGAATTGGCAACGTAACGACGTGTTGCGGGCATTCTAACCGACCTGCTCAGGCATTGCGGACGGCCCCGGCGGGCGCACTCGGCGCCCGGCGCCGAAGGAATGAGGAAATGCAGATTCCGGGACCCCGGACACCGATCAGCGAAGACGCCGTTGCACCGCCATGAACAACGCGCAGAAGGCAGCCAGACACGCGAAGCCGAAGAACACGTTCACGCACGAGAGCACCAGCGCCTGTTGCGACGCGAGATTGCCCACCCACGCCGACGCCATGTGTGCCGCCGTCGTCGCGTCCACACTCGCACCGAACGTCTGCTGCGCCTGCGAGACGGCAGCGTTGTAGGCGGGGTTAAGCGGTGTCATCGCGGGCGTCAGTTGATGCATGAAGACGGCCTGACGGTCCTGCATCAGCACGGCCATGACGGACACCGACATCGAACTCACCAACTGACGCACGATGTTCTTCGTTTGATAGCCATGCTGGAAGACGTACTCATCCATGCCGCGAAACGTCAGCTCTGCAATCGGAATCATCGCGAACACACCACCGAGACCGCTCAGCACCATCGGCAGAATCAGCCACTGACTCGATACGCCCTGATAGCTCTGCGACAGCAGAAACGCGTAGCCGAGCAGGCACAGATAGCCGAGCAGCACGAATGGCTTGAGCTTCACGAACTTCGGGCGTGCCATCGTGTAAATCACGGCCACCACGAGACTCGTCACCGACGCCACCGCTTGCAGATATCCCGTGTGCTCGACGCTCCAGTTCAGCCCCTGCTGCATGTAGATCGGGAAAAGGTAAGACGTCGAATACGAAAAGAAGTAGTAGACCGCGTACCCGCCCAGCCCGAGCACATACACGGGGTTGCGCACGAGCACGCGAAAGTCGATCAGCGGCTTGTGATGCGAATACTGATGCCACATGTAGCCGATGGCGCAGATCGCCCCGACCAGACAGAGTTCGAGCAGATGCAACGGATTGGAGAAGAAGTCGAAACGCGAGCGCTGCATCATCACTTCGACGAACAGCACGCCCGCCGCGAAGAACACGATGCCGCGCATTTCGAATTCGCCTTCGTCGCGCAGACGTTCGCGAAAATCCGGAATGACGAGCCACGACGCCAGTGCGCCGGCAAGCGCGATCGGCACCATGACGAGAAATATCGACGACCATAGGAAACGATCGACGAGATAGCTCGCGAGCAACGGCGCGGAGATCTGTGCGCCGAAGAAGCCATACGTGAAGAACAGCAGCGCACGCAGCCGCAGTTCGGGCGCGAAACACAGATTGATCAGAATACGGCTCGCCGTGAAGAGCGAACCCGCCCCCAATCCGAGCACGAAGCGCGCCACGGCCAGCTCCACCGGGTTGTGCGCCATGCCGCACAGCCACGCGCCGAACGCCATGAGCGTGAGCGCACCGGTCAGAAAACCGCGATAACCCAGACGCGACGCGAGCCAGCGTTGTTTGAGAATGACGAGAATGCCGGCGACGGCGTAAAGCGTGGAGACGAAGGCGTACTCTTCCGGGGCTGCGCCGACGCCGCCCGCGATGTGCGACGACGCGAACACGAACATGCCGTTCTCCAGCATCTCGATGCCGGTGGCCGCCGCGATCACGGCCATCAGCACGCGCTGCCGTGTCTTGTGCGCAAACACCAACCCCCACGTACTCATCTTCGCTCCCCAATGAAAACCGCCCGGGATCTGCCTGTAGATGCCGGGCGGTCGTGGCGCGCCGAGTATCAGCTCGCCTTACATGAGAGTTTAGGAGGCGGGCGCGGCCCCACCAATGGGCAGATGGCCAATACGCTATTTCCAATTTGGAAACAATGACGTGGGGAAATCGGCCGGAAACGCTTACCTGACGGGCCTTGACGGACATTCCGCCGTTGCGGCGAGCACATCGGCTCGCTCCCAAAAAATGCCGAATTTCCTGACGCGCGTGGGCGTCAGTTCGGCTTGCCGCCGCGACGCGCCGGACCGCGATGGCTCGGGTCGAACATCGCCAGCAGGTAGATCAGCACGAGATACGGCCATGTCCACGCGAGCCAGCGCGCCAGCACGTTGAAGTGCACGTACTGCCCCTGACGCCACGACTGAAGCGCCGCCTCGTAATAGGGATTCGCAGGCAGGAGATTGACGAAGACGAGCAGGACGACCAGCGCCGCCAGCGCAACGGCGCCCCGCAGGAAACGCGGCCCGCGCCCGGCGACGATCAGCACGAGCGAGCCGATGACCAATCCGTAAATCGCGCCTGCCGTCACCCAGTCGAATGCCTGCGCGGGCGAGAACTGCCACGCGGCCGCAATGGCCTTGATCGCGAAGGCGCTGACGAACATCGCGCACAGCAGCGGCACACGCGGTGCCGTGCGACGCATGGCCAGCGTCGCGAGCAACCCCGCGAGAATCGTGCCGCTCGCGGTCACGACCGTCTCCCACAGGGCGTGGCTCGCGACGGCGTCCAGCGCCGACAGATAGTCCTGCAACTCTCCGAGCTTCGGCACCCAGTCGAGGACCAGATCGGTGATATCCGGGTCCTGCCAGAGCCAGATTTGCCGGACGAGGTCGCCGTCGCCAAAGAGAAACTGCTGCGGATACGCCTGCGCCCACGGCCACAGCGCCAGCAACACGAGCAGCAGACTCGCATGACGCTCGAACCATGCGAAGCGCAAATGTCGGAGCCATCCGCGGTCGAGCAACGGGCTGGTAAGGGGCACGGCCATCGCACCGCCAATGAGTGCGCCCAGGGCGTTCGTCGCGAGATCGACGTTCGACGCCACGCGCGTGGGCAGATACGTCTGCAACGCCTCCATGCCGCACGAGAGCAGCGTGCCCAGCACGAACGCCGCAAGCACCGCCCGCGTGCCGCGCCATGCCGGATGCAACGCCCATACGGTCAGCACACCCAGCGGGATGTAGCCCAGCACGTTGGTGACAACGTCGAACGTCGTCATCCAGCGGGGTGGCGGCGCGAACAGGTAGTCGAACGGCCCGACCGCTGCCTGCTGAAACTCAAACGGATACAGGCTGGCGTAGGCCATCAGCAGAATCAGGCACAGCAGCGCCTGACGCGTAAGCGGAGAAGCGCGTCGTTGCCAGGGTTTGACTTCGTGCTCGGGCATCGGCGAGGCGCCCCGCTATCGCGACGGCGCCGAAGCGCTCACCGGCGACGACCCGGCAGACGACGTGGCGGGCAACGCACGCGACTGCGCAGGCGCACGCGTTGTTGCCGAAGGTGCCGGTACACGTCCGGCGAGCCACTGAATCAACTGCTTCTGCACCGCATCGCTCGCGGTGGCCAGCGCACGCGCCCCACCGGCGGCATCCGCCGTGGCAGCGGGGGCCTGAGCGCGCAACGTCGTCTGTGCGAGCAGCTTCGGCCCGTCGAACAACGTCGCACGGACCTGCACCACGCCATGACTGGCCGACGTGCTGTCGAAGTACTGCGCGAATTCCTCCAGATCGACACGCAGCGCGGGGGCCGCCGCGGGGTCGCCTGCAGCGAGCACCACACGGTCGACCGACAGCGACGCACGCAGACGATCCCCAAAGAGCCGGGCGGGCGACGTAAGCCAGCGGCTGTTCGCATACACGCGCGCCTGATCGCCCTCGCTGGCGGGCAAACGGTAATAGATCATGTCCGAGTCGAGCCAGCTCGGTGCATTGACCACGACCTTGAGCGGTGACAGTTGCTGCGCACTGGCGGCCGCAACGTCCGAGGCAGGGGCGTTCGCACCGGCTGCACCGGCTGCACTATTCGCACCGGCCACGGCCGACACAGGCATTGTCGGCGGCCCCAGATCGAAGCGTGCGAGTGCACCCGACGGCGCCGGTGCGGCGCATCCGGCGACCAGCATGGCAGTCCCCAGCACGGCTCCAAAACCGAACAGCCACGTGACGAGGCGACCCTTACCGTTATTCATCTCGTTATCCCCTTGCGTGACGGTGTCGCGCATCATTGACCTCCCCCTGCCCCACCCGGCCACGCGAAACCGGCTTCGCCCGGTCCCGGCGGCGGCGGCGACGTACCGAAGAGCAACGCGCGCGGATTGCGGTTGATCGTCTCAGCGGCTTGCCCCACCGCCTGCGACGTGAAACGCAGATCGTCCGACAGACGATTCAGACGCGGCAGCGCCTCCTGTTGCAGCGAACCTTCGAACGTCTGCATCGTGCCCTGGAACGCTGCGAGGCTCGACGCGGCCTGATCTGCCGCCCGCCCCACGCTATCCAGATTACGCACCAGCGGTCCCTGCGGATCCGTCAGTTGGTTCGTCAGACGATGCGCACCGGCGAGCGTGCCGTTCAATTCGCGCACGGTTTCCGGCAGTTGCTTCGTGACCGGTTCGAGTTGCGTCGCCACGCGGTTCACGCTCTGGGCGGCGGTCTTCACGCTATTGATCGAATCGACGATCGCCTGCCGATTCTCGGGGTCAAGCAACTTGTTGACCGACGACGTCGCTTCCTCAAGCTGATGTACGAGGTTGTTGCCGCGCCGCTGAAGTTCGTCGACGAAGCTCGGACGCAAACGCAATTGCGCGACCTGCGTCTCGGACGACGGCAGCAGCGTGCGGTCGTGTCCGTCGTCGTCGAGTTGCACGAAGGCCAGCCCCGTCACGCCCTGATAGCTGAGCGTGGCGAACGTCGACTTGGTCATCGGCGTGCCTTCGTTCACGAGAATGCGAATCAGGATCTGACCCGGCGTGCGGCGATCGAATTTGATCGACTCGACTTTGCCGACGCTCAGACCGCGATAACGCACGGCCGACTCCGGATTGAGGCCCGTCACGTTGGTGCGCGAGACCAGATCGTAGGGCACACGCACGCGGTTGTCGCGATTGAACCAGTACACCGAAGCGGCGACGGCGGCGAGCAATACCAGTGTGAAGAGGCCCGCCATGAAAGCGTGCGATTTATTTTCCATCGTCGAGTAACTCCGAAATCTTGGCGCGCCGTGCCGCAGGCAAAGCCAGCAACGCGCGTCTGCCGCGCTCACCGAGGAAGAAGCTGTGAATGAACGGGTGATCTACACGCACCACGTCTTCGACCGGCGCGTTCACGAGCACCTTGCGATCGGCCAGCACCGCCACACGGGTCGCCAGCATCAT
This sequence comes from Pandoraea oxalativorans, assembly GCF_000972785.3. Classification (NCBI taxonomy): domain Bacteria; kingdom Pseudomonadati; phylum Pseudomonadota; class Betaproteobacteria; order Burkholderiales; family Burkholderiaceae; genus Pandoraea; species Pandoraea oxalativorans. The sequence continues at coordinate 493,189 of NZ_CP011253.3, read as the reverse complement.
GACCGTATCGAGATCGTGAGTGACCATCACGACCGTCAGGCCGAGCGAGCGATGCAGGCCACGCACCATGTCCACGAACTCGTCCGACGCCTGCGGGTCGAGCCCGGCCGTCGGTTCGTCGAGGAACAGCAGTTCCGGCTCCAGTGCGATGGCGCGCGCAATGCCGACACGTTTGATCATGCCACCCGACAATTCCGACGGCATGCGATTGGCCATGCGTCCCGACAACCCGACCATCTCCAGCTTGTACATCACCACATCGCGAATCAAATCTTCCGAAAGCGTATGCAGCTCGCGCAGCGGTTGCGCGATGTTGTCGAACACGGTCATCGCAGAGAACAGCGCGCCGCGCTGAAACAACATGCCCGAGCGACGGCGCAGCAAATGCGCCGTGCGGCGGTCGATCATCGTGATGTCGTGCCCGAAGATGCTGATATGGCCGCTGATCGGCCCCTCGAGACCGATGATCTGCCGAATCAGGGTGGTCTTGCCCGACCCCGACCCGCCGACCAGCGCAATGATCTCGCTTTGACGCACCGTGAGATCCAGATGTTCATGAATCGTGTGCGTGCCGTAGCGCTTCGTGAGATCGCGAACTTCGATGACCGGCTCGGCTTCGCCCGGCAACGTCGACGACACCGGCGGGCACCCCGCCGAAGCCCCGTACAGCACGTCGCTCTGAACCGGCGGCGACAAGAGCGCAGCGGTGTTGTCAGGATCGCGCACGATAGGGTCGCTCATCAGCCGATCCCCACGCTGCGGAAGAGGATGGCGAAGACGGCGTCCGCCAGAATCACCACGGTGATCGACGTGACGACCGATTGTGTCGTGCCCTCGCCAAGGCTCTGTGTGTTGGGTTTGACGCGCATGCCGAAGTGACACGCCACCAGCGCAATCAGCATGCCGAAGACGACCCCCTTGCCCAGACCGATCCACAAGTTCGCGATACGAACGGCGTTGGGCAGCGTCGTGAAGAAATAGTGCAGTCCGATACCGAGTTCGTACTTCGCCGCGATGGCGCCGCCGAGCAGCGCGACGATGTTCGTCCACATGACGAGCAACGGCATGGCGATGGCCAGCGCAATGACCTTCGGCAGCACGAGTCGCAAGCCGTGCGGGATGTCCATTACACGCATGGCATCGAGTTCTTCCGTCACGCGCATTACACCCAGTTGCGCGGTGATCGCCGATCCTGAACGCCCCGCGACGAGAATTGCCGAAAGCACCGGCCCCAATTCCCGGATCACCGACAGGCCGAGGATGTTCACGATAAACGTACTTGCCCCATACAACTTCAGTTGCTGGGCAGACAAGTAGGACAGAACGATGCCGATCAGGAACGCGACCATCGCCGTAATGCCGAGCGCCTTCGCCCCGGCACTGTAGATGTTCGCCGACATTTCCAGCCATGGCGCGCGCGCAGGATGGCGAACGACACGGCCGAGGTCGATCACGAATCGGCCGAACATCGTAATGCCGTCGCGCAGATGCTCACCCAGGGTGAACAGCGAATAGCCCAGTTGGCTGACGGGATCGACGCGGCGCTTCGGTACCGGAGTTTGACGCGTGCGGTCGAATTCGGCGAGGTGATCGAACAGCGCGCGCTGCGTGGCGGTCAGCGCGATACGCTGAGGGTACTTGCGTTGCCAGTAGCGCCACAGCGCCTGCGCCCCGACGTGATCGAGGCGCTCCACACAAGTGAGGTCCCACGCCAGCTCACCGTGAGGCAAAGCACGCACCAGCCCTATTAGCGTCTTCTTGCGCTGAGAGAGCGCCAACGCCGTCCACAGACCGCGCAGCATGACCACCGGGCCTTGTGCCGAGGTGGTCAGCTCGAGAGTGGGTACGGCATCGAGGTTCAAAACTGGGGATCTCCTGACAACAAACTCGCCGAAATTCGGCATGGATCCAGCAAAATGCGCGGCAAAACGCGGTCATTGTACGGTACAGGCGCGGCCATATGATGGCAACCCGGTGGCGACTGAAAACCTGCCGGAATTGTCCGATGCGCGCCTCGGATGATGCCGAAATACGGCCTTCCACGCAGAACAGCCCGGCGCGGCGCCGACCTCGCCGCTACAATAGCAGCCATGAATAACGCCGCACCTTCTTCGTCCAACGCTCCGCTCGACGCCACGGCCGCCGGTTCGCCGGAAAGCCGCTCTGGCGCGGGTGCAACGTCCGCTCACGGCACCGCCACGCGTCGGCTCGACGGTGAGCGCATTCGCTCGCGTCTGGCAGCGGTTTGCCGCGACTGGCAGATCGAAGTCGTCGACACCACGGGCTCCACCAATCTCGACTTGCTCGCGCGCCTTCGTGAAGACCCATCGTGTGCGCCGGTCGTGCGCGCCGCCATGCATCAGAGCGCCGGTCGCGGCCAACGCGGGCGCGCATGGCAGAGCTTGCCGGGCGACAGCCTGACGTTCTCTCTGGCTTACGTGATGTCCGGTGGTCCGGCACAACTGGCCGGATTGTCGCTGGCGACGGGCGTCGCCGTGGTGGAGGGATTGTCGGATCTGCCGGTATCCGCCCCACAGGCGCTCGGCCTCAAATGGCCCAACGACGTCCTGCTGCGCGGCGGCAAGCTCGCGGGCATTCTGATCGAGACGGTCCCGGCGGGGCCGGGACGTATCGGCGTCGTCATCGGCATTGGCGTCAATCTTCGTCATGCGGGCGATGTGGCGACGCGCATCGACAGCGCGGCGGTTCACAGCGCAACGACGGCTGCGCACGGCACCGCCCCGCCAGCGGTCCCTGCCACGCCGCCCGCTGCGCTCGAATCGGTCCTCCCGGATCCGGATATGTCGTCGGTCCTCGTCGCCCTGATTCAGCGACTTGCGTCCATGCTCGCGCGTTTCGACGCGCAACGCTTCGACGCGTTCCGCGAAGACTGGGAAGCGATGCATGCCTACGGCGGGTCGTCGATTCGTGTGATCGAACATGGACGCGACGTGTTGCACGGCGTTGCACTCGGCGTCGATTCGCAGGGCTGCCTGCGTGTCGCGACGACCGAAGGTGAGCGCACCATCGCCAGCGGCGAAGTCTCGGTGCGGTTGCTCGATACGTCTACCGCAGCGGCGCTTCCCGGAACGCAGGGAGGCCGCTGATGTCCGCACCCCGTAAAGCGTCGTCAGCCTCACCGAGATCCGCAAGCATGCAGGGCACGGACGGCATGCCTGCGGCATCGAACGGCAACGTCAATGACGGTGCCGCCCCATGGCTATTGGTCGATGCCGGGAACAGCCGCATCAAGTGGGCATTGGCACCGGCTGTGCGACCGGCACACTGGCGCGCCGCCTCGCCGTCTTTCCTCGCCAGCGGCGCGGTCGATCACGCCGAGTGGCGCACACTGGCGACACAAATTCGCGCAGGCTGGTCGGCACTGACGGCGGATACTTCCGGGTTATCAGATGCCGAGGGCGGGGGGAGCCAAACCGGCGGTCGACACTTCGCACCCAACGCAGCGCCGCTCGCCATCGGGCAGGGCGGGCAACAGGACGGATTCATCTGCCCGGCCCCCGCCGGGGTCTGGCTCACCAATGTGGCGGGTGAAGCCGCCGAACAAGCCGTGCGCATGACGTTGCAGACGCTGTGGGGCATGGCGTCGTCCGACTGGCTTCAGGTGCTGCGTGCGAGCGACGCACGGGCGGGCGTGCGCAACGGCTATCACACGCCTTCGCAGCTCGGCAGCGACCGCTGGGCCAGCCTGATCGGCGCGCATGCCGCATGGCCGGGCGAACACCTCCTGATCGTGACACTGGGTACCGCCACGACTGTCGAAGCGTTGCGCGGCGACGGCGACTATCTCGGCGGGCTGATCGCCCCGGGCCCCGCCCTGATGCTGCAATCGCTTGCGCAGGGCACCGCACAGTTGCCGACGCTCGACGCCACGATGTCTTCGGGTGGTCAGGCATTCGCACGCAGCACGACCGATGCCATTCTTCGCGGATGTGCTGCCGCACAGGCGGGTCTCGTCGAACGCAGCTACGCACAGCTCGAAGCACAGCTCGGCGCACCCGTGCGCTGTGTGCTTTCCGGCGGTGCGCGTCACGCACTCGCACAAACGCTTGCATTGCCCTTTACCGAGCACGATCAGCTTGTGCCGGCAGGACTCTATGAAGTCGCGTTACACGCGGCTAAATCGTCGGCGGCAAAAACCACCGAGATCCCTACCCCGGCAGAGGCTTCACGCGCTGCCGGACAAGCACGAGGAGGCGTCTGAGATGTTGCGCGCGTTGTTGCTCGTCATGTTTCTCGCGGCAAACGCGGCACTTGCGGCCGTGCAACTGGGCTGGCTGAAATGGCGTGACGTGCTGCCGGAAACCGGCCGCGAACCGGCCCGCGTCAAGACGCAACTCGACCCCACACACATCCGGCTGACGGGCGCGGACATTAGTGGCGGGATGCCGGTACGCGCGTCGTCGGTGTCGGCACAAGCGCCGGACAACGCAAGCGCAAGTGCCGCGTCATCGGCAGCCGCAACGGCAGCGACGCAGGCGGTGGCTCCCGCGACGCCAAGCGCTGTCGCGAGCGATGCCAGCGCGGCTCAGGCGGTGGCCGCCGCAGCAGCGTCGACCTGCCTCGATATCGGCCCGTTTGCCGCAAATGACGCACAACAGGCGCGCGGCCTGCTGCTCGCCGCACTGCCCGCAGGTCAGGGCGACATCCAGTCGGTCGCCGTCGACAAACGCTACTGGGTGCATCTCGACCCGGTGCCGAACAAGGCCGCGGCGGATAAACAGGTGGCGCAATTGCGCTCGGCGGGCGTGACCGAATACTTCCTGCTCAACGACGAGGGCTCGAATATCGTCGTCTCGCTTGGGCTGTTCAACGACAAGGATCGCGCGACGCGTCTGATGGCGGTCGCGCAAAAGAAAGGTTCATCGCGCAATAGCGTGGAGGGATTTGACAAGTTTTCGTACTCTTGATGGCAGGAATTTGCCATCAGGAGTGCGTGGAGATGCTGGATCGCAAGCTGCTGGAGTCGCTGGGAGGCTGGCAGGGCTATGCCGTCGAACGCGTGGAGTGGCCCGAGGGCACAGGGCGCACGCTGTCGATCTATTTGAAGCCAACCGCCAAGGTGATGCTGTGCGAGCAGTGCGGCGCACGATGTCGCCAGGTCCATGAGACCACGGTGCGCCGGGTGCGAGATCTGCCGTTATTTGAGTACCGGGTTGTTCTTCATGTTCCACGCCGGCGCTTGTTGTGTGAGCAATGCGGTGGCCCGCGCCTGGAGCGGCTTACTTGGCTGGGTCGCTACCAGCGGGTGACGGATCGGCTTGCGGCGGCCTGCAGCCAATTGCTGCAATCGAGCAACGTGCAGGCGGTGGCGAGGTTCTTCGAGCTGGGTTGGCATACCGTCAAGACGCTGGACAAGGCCCGGCTCCGAGCGTCAGTGCGCGAACCGGATTGGTCCAGGATCGAGTATTTAGCGATGGACGAGTTCGCCCTGCATAAAGGGCATCGGTACGCGACGGTAGTCGTCGATCCGATCAGCAGGCAGGTGCTGTGGATCGGCCCAGGACGCTCACGCGAGACGGCTCGGGCGTTCTTCGAGCAATTGCCGCGTGGGGTCGCCCAACGCATCAAGGCCGTAGCCATCGACATGACTACGGCCTACGAGTTAGAAATCCAGGCCCACTGCCCACGGGCGGAGATCGTCTATGACTTGTTCCATGTCGTGGCCAAGTACGGACGAGAGGTCATTGATCGGGTGCGCGTGGATCAGGCCAACCAACTGCGCCAGGACCGTCCCGCGCGCCGGGTCATCAAATCGAGCCGCTGGCTGTTATTGCGCAACCGCGACAAGCTAGACCGGCAGCAGGCCGTCCGGCTCGACGAATTGCTGCAAGCCAACCAGCCGCTGCTGACGGTCTATGTCCTGAGGGACGAACTCAAGCGGCTCTGGTTCTACCGAAGACCTGCCTGGGCAAAACAAGCCTGGCACCACTGGTGCGAGCAGGCCGAGCAAAGCGGAATAGCCCCCTTGAACACCTTCGCTCAGCGTCTGAAAGGCTATCTGCATGGCATCCTGGCCAGATGCCGACATCGTCTAAACACCAGCATCGTTGAGGGCATTAACAACACTATCAAGGTCATTAAGCGGCGCGCCTACGGCTACCGAGACCAGGAATACTTCTTCCTCAAAATCCGCGCCGCCTTCCCCGGTAATGCTCAATGAACCAAAAGAAAGGCCTGACGCCTCAGTTGAGCGAGAGGCCAAATGCCAAGAGCCGGATCATCTATCGCATTGCCGGTATCAATGCGAACGCGGCAACGCAGGTGCGTGGCGTCGTCACGCAGCAATGGTCGGCACAACTGGTAAAAGCATGCCCGTCACCGGCAGGAAGTCCGCCCGCCGGGGCGCATTAGCAGGCGTGCGCGAGTCTACCGTCTCTCGCGGAAAACGGCGGAGGGGAGTCGCGCAGTGGCGAGCGCCGCGCATGTCGGGCAGACGCGTCGCCTCCGCCGTTCGTCAACGCGTCAACTCACCGGCTTCAAGTCAACGACAGCCCGCACAACGCCGGTTTGCGTACCCCGTGCGTTCTTGACGACAGGCGATACCCACGGGGCAAGACCGGTAGCCTCCGGTGCATCGACGAGGCCCAGTGCTTTGAGAACCGCCACCGCTGCGGTGTAAAGCGCACGCATGTTGCCGTCGACCACCTTGATGGCGATGCCCAGGCCAGCGGAGCGAACGCCGATGGTCTGCACACCGTCCGCGCCGATTTTCGCCACCCAGTCGCCGGGCGCCATGCGCATGAAGGCGAGGTCGTTGCGTGCGGTCCCCGACACCATCTCCGGTTGCTGCGTCATCGCGTCGAACAGAGTCGATAGCGCCGCGTCGTCACTCGCCGCAAGACGTGCGTAGGCCGCCGCCAGCTTGTCGAGCGGCAACGCGTAGTTCGGTGCGGAGCAACCGTCGATGCCCAGCGGAAGTGCTTCGCCCGCAACGCCGACCACGTCGCCCACACGAGCGCGAATGCGCTGCTGCAATGGGTGCGAAGGATCGAGATAGGTGTCGAGAGGCAAGCCGTGTTGCGCGCAGTACGCGAGGAAGCCCGCATGTTTGCCCGAGCAGTTGTGGTGCAACGGCGTCGGCTTCAGATCCGCCGGTGCGCGCTTGCCTGTGGCCGAATAGAACGTCGGCACATGGCATCCGCACTGCAAATGATATTCGTCGCACCCGGCTTTGCTCAACAGGCTTTTCACGCCGTCGACGTGAAACGACTCGCCGGAATGGCTCGCGCACAGCAGCGCCAGCTCGGGTTGCGTCAGACCGAAGTGCGCCACGCCATCGCCTTCCACGAAAGGCAGCGCCTGGAACGGCTTGAGCGTGGAGCGCGAGAACGTGAGGAACGACGGATCGCCTGCGGCATACCGCACGCGCCCTTGCGCATCGACGACAGCAACCGAACCGTAATGGATGCACTCGACGGTATCGATACCGTTGGCGCCGCGCGTGACTTCAACGAGAGGGGCGAGACTCACGATTGGGCTCGCACTTTCTTGAGCAGCGACGTCGTCGAGCGCTGATGTTCGAACGGAATGGCCACGGCCTTGCCGCCCCAGCCGCGCACCAGCGTCGACTCCGGCAACTTGTCCATGTCGTAGTCGCCGCCCTTTACCAGAATGTCGGGGCGCACCGCTGCGATCAGCGCTTCGGGCGTCGTTTCGCCGAACGTGACCACGTAATCGACGCTTTGCAATGCCGCGAGCAAGGCCGCGCGATCGTTCTCGTTATTGATCGGGCGATCGTCGCCCTTACCGAGGGTGCGCACCGAAGCGTCGGTGTTCACGCCGACGATCAGGCATCCGCCGAGCGCACGTGCTTGCGCCAGATAGGTCACATGACCGCGATGCAGAATGTCGAACACGCCGTTGGTAAACACCAGCGGGCGCGGCAGCGTCGGCGCCAGCGCAGCAAGCGCGTCGCGCGAGAGGATCTTGGCCTCGAAATCGGCCGGAGGAATGACTTGGGGAGTTGACATGACGCTCGATCGAAGTGGACACGCTATTCGCGAAGATGGCCGCTATTGTCCCACGAGCGGCTACGCGAGGGTCGTCGTCGCGAAACGTCGTGACCACGTACGGCATCGCGATCGGCACACACGCATGACCGTCTGATGGCACCCCAAACAAAAAAGGGGCCGAAGCCCCTTTCTTGCTGATACCGCGAAGTGCGTCTGTGCTGATTACGCAGACGCCGCGACCGGTGCCGGTGCGGTCACGGCCGCGAGGCGGACCGTGATTTCCTTGCGGTAACGGTTCAGATCCTGCGCCGTGGCGAACGTGCGCTCGAACAGCAGCGACATGTTGTGCAGAATGCGCTCGACCACCTTCTTTTCCCAGCTGTCGTCGAACTTGATTTGCTCGTCGAGCCAGTGTTCGAGCCATTCCGGCTCCGGCAGACGCGACTGCACCGTATCGTTCGGGAACAGTTCCTTGTTCACGTGCAGATTGGTCGGGTGCAGCGGCTTTTCCGTGCGACGCGCCGCAGCCATCAACACGCCGATCTTCGCGAACGCAGCACGGGCGTTGTCGCCGAAAGTCGTCATGGCCTTCTTCATGTAGCGCAGGTAAGCGCCGCCATGACGCGCTTCGTCGCGCGAAATGACTTCGTAGATGTGCTTGATGACCGGCTCGGTGTGCCATTCGGCTGCACGGCGATACCAGTGGTTCAAACGGATTTCGCCGCAGAAGTGCAGCATAAGCGTCTCGAGCGGCGGCGCCGGGTCGAACGGGAAACGCACAGCGTGCAGTTCGGCCTCCGTCGGCACGAGTTCCGGGCGGAAGCGGCGCAGGTACTCCATGAGCACCAGCGAGTGCTTCTGCTCTTCGAAGAACCACACGCTCATGAAAGCGGAGAAATCGCTGTCGTCACGGTTGTCGCGCAGGAACATCTCGGTAGCCGGCAGCGCCGCCCATTCCGTGATGGCATTCATCTTGATGGTGCGCGCCTGATCGTCGGTGAGCTGGCTGGCGTCGAATTTGTCCCACGGAATGTCCTTCTCCATGTTCCAACGCACTGCCTCCAGCGACTTGTACAGTTCGGGATACAGCATTTCGGTCATTTCAATTACCCCCAAGGTCGCGAGACCTTACACCAGGACTCAAGATAGTATTGTGAAAGTTTACGCCGAATTTCGACAGACAAAACGGTGAGCGGGTCTCGGTCGGCCCCCGCCGTCCGGTTCCACGTCTTGAACCCTGCCGTCGCATAAGGACGGCGATTTCACGCCTGTTATCTGGCCGCATCCTGGCAAAATGGCTCAAGAGCAACCCTACTAAAATATGGGCAAACTCTTGAATCATAACATAATTCTCCTTAATTACCGTGACGTTTGACACTCACGTGACGGTAATGCGTCGTAATTTTGACGCCTTATATGAACGCCGCCCGGCTTGCAAGGTAATATCGTTGTGACATTGGACGAGAATTTGGTTGCAGGCTTATATCCGGCGTCTGCAGGCCAGCCTGCGCGCCCTGATGGAATTCGCCAAGAACGACCTCTACTGTCTAGCGCGCTCGAAGCGCACAGCGTCAATCAGGCTTACGTTCTTGCGGACCAACCTGTCTCGCCATCACATCGTTATCGACCTTCGCAACCTGTCTGCGTGACTCGTGCTCGATACCCCTGCTTTTCAGCTAGCCCTTTGTGCTGCGTAGTCTGTCTGGTAAGTTTTGTCGTGCGCGAGTAACGACCACGCTGTTCGCGCCATCTTGTTTGCCAGCGCGACGGCAACCACATTCGTAGGCCGACGCAGGGACAGTTGCTCGCTCCAGGCGCCCTTGCTCCTGCTCTTGAACATGACCGCTCGTGCACCGTGAATCAGTAGCATGCGTATATAGCTGTCGCCGCGCTTGCTTATGCCGCCCAACCGTACCTTGCCGCCTGTACCGCTTTGCCTGGGAACCAGGCCGAGGTACGCGGCAAGCTCACGTCCGGATTTGAATGCAGCAGGATCGCCGATCGTCGCGACCAGGGCTGTCGCCGTCAATGGTCCGATACCTGGAATCGTAGCGACCCGCTGACATGCCGCCTCCTGTCGTTGCCAGGCAACGATCTGTCTCTCGAGTTTCCTGATCTCGCCGTCGATCCGCTCGATGTGCTGAAGCTGGTCGCGCAGCGCATCGAACAACGTGCCCGGAACGACCTCTTCGATTTCATGTAGTCGCTCGCGGACCTCGGCAAGGCCGGCGACGCGACCCGCTTTGAGCGTCACGCCAAATTCGTACAGCAGGCCGCGCAACTGGTTGACTTGCATGGTACGTGACTTGACTAGCAGTGAACGCATGCGATGCAGGGCCAGCGTGGCCTGCTGATCCGCTGTCTTCGGTGCTACCGAACGCATGCCGGGTTGCTGTGCTGCCGTCCAGATCGCACGAGCGTCCGTCGCATCGGTCTTGTTATTCTGGACGAACGGGCGGATGAATCTCGCATGCAGCAATACGACTTCATGACCCAGCGCTACGATCTTGCGTGCCCACCAGTGCGCACTTCCGCAGGCTTCCAAAGCCACCCGTCCGGCCGGTCGCTGGCCAAGAAATTCTATAACCTGTTGCTTCGTGAACCGCCGGTTCACAATCTCTCCCGTTTCCGTTTCGACCCAATACATCTGGAAAGCCCGCTTTGCAATGTCGAGCCCGAACGTCGTAGTATTCATGATGGTCCCTCCGTTCCTCAAGTGGTCGCGACACCTCCACTTTGGCACATTGATGCCGTTCGGTTCTGGAGGGACCCAACACTTCCAAAGTCACTTCCGTGTCCGGGGCCTGAATCCAGCGCGAAGGGAGGGCGGCGTTCATACCATCTGTCAAATTGTCACGCAAACCTCCTAAGCTGGAGGGGCGAGAGACTTCCCAACACGCACCTCCCGATAGACGGTTGCACGCCGCCGATGCTTACCCCGCCCCGGTTGTTCCGAGGGCGATTTCCGGTGAGATGTCAGGGTATGTCCTTGTGCCACGGGCCTGCGTAGGCGGCGTCCATGGTCTACGCTAAAAGCAATCGTTCCGAATTTGCGACGCCATCGCCTCATTATCGCGTCAGGCCGGCCCGGCACCTGCCGTTCGCCACGCCTCGTTTTGAGGATAGTTCTCAGTCGCAATTACGCAACATGTATGATGGGCAGACGCACCGGCAGAACGAGCCGGACGCCGCCAATGGGCCTACCGACTCGACTTAATCCTTGATCCCTTCACCGATAGGGAGCCGAGCATGGCACTTCGAGCACATCGGGCAAACCGGGCACGTACAGTTCACCGTCCCCACTTTGCCACCTGGCTGCGCACCGCCTGTTTTTTGATGGCAGTGGCGACAGCGCCTGGCGCTCTGGCGTTCGACGCCGGGCAACTCGCCTCGCAGGAAATCCCGTCCGCGCATCTCGTCGGGCAGGGATCGTTCTCGCGCATGGGCTTCCATCTTTACGACGCCGCCCTCTTCTCCGGTGCGAACCACCTCAGCGCCAACTGGAGTACGCATCCGCTTGTGCTCGACGTGCGCTACGCGCGGAGTTTCAAGTCCCAAACGCTCGTGAAACGCAGCCTCATCGAGATGAGCAAGCTGCAAGTGGGGACCGACGCCGAGCGCCAGCACTGGGCGGAAGAGCTTGCGCGCATCTTGCCCGACGTCTCGGCAGGGCAGCACCTCACCGGCGTCTTCCGCCCGGGTGACGGCACACGCTTCTTCTCGGACGGCAAGCTCATCGGTCAGATCGCAGGCGACGCCTTCGGACGCGCCTTCTTCGCCATCTGGCTGGACCCGCGCACCAGCGCGCCCGACCTTCGCGCGGAACTGATCAGCGACGCCCGCTGAGCCCGCGCCCGGATACGCGTGCCTATGGACATCGATCACGCTGCCGCGCTCACGCGCCTGACCCACTACTTCGAGACGCTGACTCGCCAGAGCGTCGGGAATCTGGGGGAGTTCTACACCCCCAACGTCTACGTCAAAACACCGCTGCATGAAGTCCGCAGCGCCGCCGAGGTCGCGTCGCTCCTCACGCATCTGTTCGAGCGCCTCGACGTGCCGCGCTTCGAAATCACGGCGCAACTGCTCCAGCACAATCAGGCGTTACTCGTCTGGAACCTCCACTTTCACGCCAAACGCTGGCTCGACGACGAACAGGTCATCCATGGCGCGTCGCATCTTCGGCTCGCGGTCGACGGTCGCGTCGCCTATCAGCGGGATTATTGGGATGCGACTGAAGACGTCTACCTGAAACTCCCTTTTCTGGGACTGCTTATACGCTGGCTGCGTAAGCGCATGTTTCTTTGAGCCGCCGCGCCCGAGATAGAGCAGTTTTCTTCAATACACCGCGCAAGCCTCCCCCTACAGTCGGAACCTCGCACACGCCGTCATCTGACGGACGTGATGTGACGAACCAGTTTGCAGTGAGGATTCCGATGACCGTTTTCTATTCGATGGCCGCGTTCGCGCTGGCGGCCTCCATCACGCCCGGCCCCGTCAACGTCGTAGCCCTCGGCTCGGGCGCGCGCTATGGACTCGTACCGAGTCTGCGTCATGTGACGGGGGCAACCGTCGGCTTCGTCGCGCTGCTCGTCGCAGTGGGTTTCGGCGTGTACGAGCTACTGCAACGCGTGCCGGTGCTCCTGCATGCGATCCAGTGGTTCGGCGTGGCGTTCCTGCTGTTCATGGCGTACAAGCTCGCCGTCGACAACGGTGAACTGGGCGACGCCAGCACGCAACGGGGCCCGACGCTGTCGCACGGCGCCGTCATGCAGTGGCTCAATCCGAAGGCGTGGCTCGCGGCGCTGGCAGGCATGGGCGCTTACACGGGCGGCGACCCCGTACGCATCTGGCAATTTGCCGCGATCTACTTCGTCGTGTGCTGGTTGTCGGTCGGATGCTGGGCGGCGGCGGGTGCGATGCTGCGCCATCACATGCGCGATCCGAAGCGGGTGCGGCGGCTCAATCGCGCGATGGCCGCGCTGCTGGCGGGAAGTGCGGTGTATCTGGTCGCGGCGGGATGATGCGGCGGGATGTGGCCGCAGGACGACGCTCACGCCACACGCGGCTCGCGGTAATGTCCCGGTGTTGCGGCGAGAAACTGCTTGAAGGTCCGCTGGAAATGCGCCTGATCGGCAAAGCCCGCATCGAGCGCGACCTCGGCGATAGCGTGTCCGCGCCGCAGGCGCGCCCGCGCATACTGAATGCGCTGATTCATGAGAAACGCGTGTGGCGTGAGACCGAACTGCGCACGGAATGCCCGCGTGAGGTAGGACGCCGACAAGCCCGCCGCCGCACTGATCTGCGCCAGCGTCAACGCCTCGCAGCAATGCGCGCGAATGAAGTCGGCGGCGTCGCGCAGTTTGTGCGAGTCGTCGCGCATCGGCTTCGGCGCAGGATTCAGCCGCTCGTGCACGTCGATGAAAAACTGTTGCACGACGCTCTCGCGTTCCAGCCGGTCGCGCGACGCGTCGGTGCAAACGTCGTAAAGTCGGTTCAGCCCGTCATACAGCGCAGCGTCGGTCGACGACATCGGGTCGAAAAGATGCAGATCCTGCCCGTGTGCAAACCCCAGTTCCCGCTGAAGATCGCCCAACCACGCCGTGTCGACGAACAGCATGCGATAGGCCCATGCCTCGTCGCCGATGGGATTGCAGGCGTGTACCGCGTCCGGGTTCATCACGACGACGCTGCCGCGCCCCACCGTCTCACGTGCGTGTCCATTCAGGTAGGTACTGCGACCGCCCGTCACCGCGCCGATGGAAAACGTCTCGTGACTGTGCAGCGCGTAGCACACGCGCCGCCCGTCGAGCACTTCGCGGGCTTCGAGAAACGGCAACGACGGGTCGCGCCAGAACGTCGACGGGTATGGACATTTAACAGCGGGGCATGCAACGGCAGAACGGGTCGATTTCGACATACGCGACTCAGTGAAGACGGCAATGATAGCGGGACGGGGAAGAGGAGGCGTCCATGCGCTTCATGCCGCTGGCTTTCCGGTATCCGCCACGGTGTCGGGATCGATCGACAGCGGCGAGTTGGCCGGTGGCTCGGCACCGCCGACCGCCCCCGCTTCGACGTCGTCGAGCGGGCTGGTGCCATCGGCCTCGGCCACGAGCCACGCGGCAATCGCGTCGCGCTGCGCGTAGGCGTCCGCCTCGCCGAGTGCGATCAGCTCCTGCGTGTAGGACGACTCGAACAGCAAGTAACTCGCAAACGCCGCACCACGCTCGGCATCCGCGCCGATCGCACCCAGCATCGTCCGAACGGCGCGCGGCAGTTGCTTCAGATGCCGCGCCGCAATCGGTTCCAGACGCTGGCTCGGTGAAATCAGCAACGTCTCGATGGGACGCCATCCGCTCGACTCGCGCTGTGCCTCCGGCACGTATCGCAGCACATTGTTGATGTGCTGCAGACGCTCCAGATCCGCCGACAACCCGTCGATGAACACGCTCGCCAGCGCCTGACCGCCGATCTGTGCGAGGCTCGGATAGCCGCCGATCCGCTCGCCGCTGCTGTCGAGTCCGTACTGTCCGTGCGACGCTCCGATGATCAGCACGCGCGAAGCCCCCAGATGAATCGGGGGACTGAGCGGCGCGATCTGACGCATCGAGCCATCGCCGAAATACTCGGACTGTCCGTCGAGATCGAGTTCGATGGCCGGAAAAAGAAACGGGATCGCGCTCGACGCGAGCAGGTGCTCGACCGTCAGCGGCACCGTGCGTGCAAGCCGTAACGAACGCTTCCATGCCTGAATCGGCTCGGCGCTCTGATAGAAGGTGACGTGTTTGCCCGAGGAGTACGACAACGCAGTGACCGACAGGGCTTCGAGCGCGCCGGAGGCGAAAACGTCGGGTAACCGATCCAGACGAATCGCCTGGCGCAGCATGTCGGCCAGCGGGGACCAGTCGAACAGCGAACGTGGCGAGCGGCGCAAGGCCCAGCCGAGCGAGATGGCCGCGAGCCAGCGCGCACCGGTGCCGGCCATGCCCAGCGAATCGGCGCGAAACACCTGACCGGCATGGAACTGACGCCAGACGGCGTCGAGCTTCATGACGCCATGCTGGAAATCGTCTGCATGCGAGGCGAGTGCAGCGGCATTGATCGCACCCGCCGATGTCCCGCAGACGATCGGAAACGGGATCGCCCGCCGCGACGGCAGGACCTCGCGTTGTATCGCGGCAATCGCCGCGAGCACGCCGACCTGATACGCGGCGCGTGCGCCTCCGCCCATCAGGACGAGACCGGTACGTTCGCCTGAGATCATGGGGGGCCTCCTCTGCCTTCGCAGTCGTTATTCTTCCCCCGCCGTCAGCCGTCCGGGCATGCGACCGAAGTCGCGCCCTACCACTTCCAGGCGGATTGCTTCCCTGTGCTGCCCGATGCGCGGCCCTTGGCCGACGCCTGGGCCGGGGTGTCGCCATCGGCTTTGACCGACGACGTGCGTCCCGTAGTTTTCGCCGATGTCTTGGCCGAGGTCTTGGCCGCAGCGGATTTAGTCGCCGTTTTGGCGGGCGCCTTCTTGCTGGCAGATGCGCGTTTAGCCGCCGTCTTCGGTGCCGTCCTCGCGCCAGGCGCGGCGCGCTTTGCGGGTGCTGCCTTCTTGTCCGATGCCTTCGCTGCGGACGGTGCTGCGGCCTTGGTTGCCTTCGTTGCCTTGGCCGCCGCGTCGGACATTTGCGTCGCCGCAGCCTCGGTCATCTGCGCCGCTGAAATGCCCGCCGCCTGCGCAGCAGCGGCAATCTGGTCGAACTGCGCGCGCATGGCGTTGAACCACATCGACGGGTCCAGCGCGCCATAGGCACTGCTCGCCTGCGCAAAAGGCGATGCCGACGCGCCCGCCTCGTTCTCTGCACCGGTATGCGCCGTCGCTTCCGACTCGGCTTCGGGTTCGGCCTGCGGCTCCGGTTCGGGCGCACTCGCCTGCGGTTCCGGCTCGACGTCCTGCGCTGGCTCGGCAGCAGCAAATGGCGAACGCCAGAAGTTGGCAGCGGCCGCCTGGCCGAACGGGGATGCACCGGCGTCTGCGGCCCCGGTGTCGCTCGCGCCCGCCGCACCGAAGCTGCCCGTGCCGAACGCGCGCAGCGTCGCGTACGTGGCGCGCTGCACTTCGAAGGCCTGAATCGTCGAGCTCAGCACGTTCAGGTTGAGCGTGAGCCACTGCTCCACCGCCCGCATCTCGGCAATGCGATTTTCGATTTCGTCGGGATCGAGCAACGGCGCGGCGCTTTGCATCAACTGCGTCAGCGGCGAGGTGAATGTCGCGGGCGGACTGAACGCCTCCCACATCTTCTTGAGAATGTCGAAGCCGTTAGGCATGGCACTCGTCGAATCGCTCATTACAGTCTCCAGTCGGGCACGGACGGCAGGTGAAGCACACAGGGCGTATGGCTATCGATCATACGCCGAGCCAGCGCCAGCGGTGTGTCAAAACGGGGCGTCGCCGCCGAAGTCCGGCGCGCGGCGATCCCGCAGCGACGCCAGCCCCTCGCGCACGTCCGGCCCGGAGAAACCCATAAATTCGAGCGCCAGCGACGCGTCGAACGCCGGTCCGGCGCTGCGCAGCCAGTTGTTCAGTGCGTACTTCGTCCAGCGAATCGCCGTGCTGGAGCCGCGCGCGAGTTTGTCGGCCACTTCGAACGCCTTGGGCAGCAGGTCCGCCTCGTCCACGGTGAGCGACACGAGTCCGATGCGCTCGGCCTCCTCGCCGGTCACCGGTTCGCACAACAGCAGGTAGTACTTCGCTTTCGCCATGCCGCACAGCAGCGGCCAGACGATGGCGGCATGGTCGCCCGCTGCCACGCCCAGACGCGTATGGCCGTCGATGATGCGCGCCGTCTTCGCGGCAATCGAGATGTCGGCCAGCAACCCGGCCACCAGCCCCGCGCCGACCGCCGGGCCGTGCATCGCAGAGACGATGGGCTTGCTGCAATTGATCACGTTGTAGACCAGATCGCGCGCCTCGCGCCACACCCGCGCCCGAACAGTGAAGTCGTCGGCCATGTCTTCGACGAGCGACAGATCCCCACCGCCGGAAAAGCCCTTGCCTTCACCGCGAATGACGACGGCGCGCGTCTGGGCATCTCGGTCGATCTCGCGCCACACGTCGGCCAGTTCCTGATGCATGCGGTGGTCGGCCGTCGACAGACCGCTCTTGTTCGCGCCGGCGCCCATGATGAGTTCGAGCACGCCATTCGGATGCCGCTTGAATTGCAGCGACTGGTAGTGTTGATACGGGTCTTGCGACATGGCTTACCGCTCCAAAAAAATAGGTTCATTGAGCATTACCGGGGAAGGCGGCGCGGATTTTGAGGAAGAAGTATTCCTGGTCTCGGTAGCCGTAGGCGCGCCGCTTAATGACCTTGATAGTGTTGTTAATGCCCTCAACGATGCTGGTGTTTAGACGATGTCGGCATCTGGCCAGGATGCCATGCAGATAGCCTTTCAGACGCTGAGCGAAGGTGTTCAAGGGGGCTATTCCGCTTTGCTCGGCCTGCTCGCACCAGTGGTGCCAGGCTTGTTTTGCCCAGGCAGGTCTTCGGTAGAACCAGAGCCGCTTGAGTTCGTCCCTCAGGACATAGACCGTCAGCAGCGGCTGGTTGGCTTGCAGCAATTCGTCGAGCCGGACGGCCTGCTGCCGGTCTAGCTTGTCGCGGTTGCGCAATAACAGCCAGCGGCTCGATTTGATGACCCGGCGCGCGGGACGGTCCTGGCGCAGTTGGTTGGCCTGATCCACGCGCACCCGATCAATGACCTCTCGTCCGTACTTGGCCACGACATGGAACAAGTCATAGACGATCTCCGCCCGTGGGCAGTGGGCCTGGATTTCTAACTCGTAGGCCGTAGTCATGTCGATGGCTACGGCCTTGATGCGTTGGGCGACCCCACGCGGCAATTGCTCGAAGAACGCCCGAGCCGTCTCGCGTGAGCGTCCTGGGCCGATCCACAGCACCTGCCTGCTGATCGGATCGACGACTACCGTCGCGTACCGATGCCCTTTATGCAGGGCGAACTCGTCCATCGCTAAATACTCGATCCTGGACCAATCCGGTTCGCGCACTGACGCTCGGAGCCGGGCCTTGTCCAGCGTCTTGACGGTATGCCAACCCAGCTCGAAGAACCTCGCCACCGCCTGCACGTTGCTCGATTGCAGCAATTGGCTGCAGGCCGCCGCAAGCCGATCCGTCACCCGCTGGTAGCGACCCAGCCAAGTAAGCCGCTCCAGGCGCGGGCCACCGCATTGCTCACACAACAAGCGCCGGCGTGGAACATGAAGAACAACCCGGTACTCAAATAACGGCAGATCTCGCACCCGGCGCACCGTGGTCTCATGGACCTGGCGACATCGTGCGCCGCACTGCTCGCACAGCATCACCTTGGCGGTTGGCTTCAAATAGATCGACAGCGTGCGCCCTGTGCCCTCGGGCCACTCCACGCGTTCGACGGCATAGCCCTGCCAGCCTCCCAGCGACTCCAGCAGCTTGCGATCCAGCATCTCCACGCACTCCTGATGGCAAATTCCTGCCATCAAGAGTACGAAAACTTGTCAAATCCCTCCACGCTATTGCGCGATGAACCAAAAAATATCCCCGCACAGGCGGGGATGGGAAACAGCGGCACCGGACATGCCAGCGCCGCCGACGGTCAACGGGTCAAATGCGGGGTCGATGCAGGGCGGACGTGATGGACACGACGTCCCGCATTCGGAAGTTTCGGCAATTACGGGGCGATCACCCATTTGCCGTTGTCGATCTTGACCATCACGCGGGCGCGCTGGTCGAGGCCGAGGTGATCGGTCGGGCTCATGTTGGTGATGCCGTTCGAGACGTGGACGTCCTTGGTCGTTTCCAGCGCGTCGCGCAGCGCCTTGCGGAATTCCGGCGTTCCCGGCTTGGCGGTCTTCAGTGCGATCGGGATCGCGCGCTCAAGCAGAATGCCAGCGTCCCAGGCATACGAGCCGAAGGCCGCCACCTTGCCCGCGCCGTACTTGGCGTCGAACTTCTTGATGTAGTCGAGCGCGACCGCCTTGGCCGGATGATCGTTCGGCAGTTGCGCCGCCACGAGCACCGGACTGGCCGGCAGGTACGTGTTGTTGCAGTCCTTGCCGCACACGCGCAGGAAGTCGTTATTGCCCACGCCGTGGTTGTGATACACGAGGCCCTTGTAGCCGCGCTCGGCGAGCGCCTTCGGCGGCAGCGCTGCCGGGGTACCGGCGGCACCCACGACGACGGCGTCGGGGTTGGTCGCCATGATCTTCAGGATCTGGCCGGTCACGCTCGGGTCGGTGCGTGCGAAGCGCTCGCTCGCGACCATCTCGATGTGATTCACCTTGGCGAACTTGGCGACTTCTTCATAGAACGCCTCGCCGAGCGCGTCACCCTGACCGATGAAGGCCATCTTCTTCACCCCATGACGCGAAGCGTGGGCCACGATAGCGGAGGCCATCTGCGCGTCGGTCTGCGGGGTCTTGAACATCCAGTAACGCTTGGCGTCGACCGGCTCGATGATGCGGGCGGACGAGGCGAGCGAGATCGTCGGGGTGGTGCCAGCAGCAATCACATCGAGCATCGCCAGCGTGTTCGGCGTGATCGACGAGCCGATGATGGCGTCGACGTGACTCTCCGAGATGAGCTTCTTGGTGTTCTGAACGGCCGTCGTGGTGTCCGACGCGTCGTCCAGCACGATCCAGTCGACCTTCTGTCCGCCGATTTCCTTCGGCAGCATGGTGACGGTGTCGCGCGCAGGCAGGCCGAGCGAGGCCGCCGGGCCGGTGAGCGAGATGTTCACACCAATCTTGACCTGAGCGGCAGCGCCGCCGGCCAACGCCAGCAACATCGCACCCAGCAGGGCAGTGCGCACGGGGTTTCGCATGGAATTCTCCTGGTCTGGCCCGCGCTTGATTTTTTAGAACACGGATGCCCCGGGACGGACACCTCGCGCCGCGCCGGCGAAAGTAACGGCCGGTGCGCGAACCTGCCAGGCGCGCGCACCGACTCAAGGAGACAAAGAATAGCGGAGGCAGAATTCCCCGCCATATCCGGGTTCACCCTATGGACGTATCGTCCGACACCCCGTGAAGGCACGCCGGGTATGGCTTGCAGCCCTCTTCACTTTTCCCGTCCGCGCGGTCAGCCGTACCCGTTGGCTGTACCGTTCGGACTACGATCACTCGTCCAGCGGCGCCACCGACTGATCGATCGCCCCGAAGATCGTCTTGCCCTGCGCGTCGAACATCTCGATGCGCACGCGGTCGCCGTAACGCATGAACGCGGTCTCGGGCGCGCCCTTCTCGATGGTCTCCAGCATGCGCTTCTCGGCGATGCACGCGCTGCCACGGCTGCGATCCTTGTTCGAGATGGTGCCGGAACCAACGATGGTCCCGGCGCGCGCGTTACGCGTCTTGCACACGTGCGCAACCAACTGACCGAAGTCGAACACCATGTCTTCGCCGCACTCCGGTGCGCCGAACTTCTTGTCGTTCCATTTCACCGTCAGCGGACGATGCACACGACCGTCGCGCCAGGCGTCGCCCAACTCGTCCGGCGTGATGGCAACCGGCGAGAATGCGCTCGCCGGTTTGCTCTGGAAGAAGCCGAAGCCCTTGGCCAGTTCGGCCGGGATCACGTTGCGCAGGCTCACATCGTTGACCAGCATGAGCAGACGCACGCCTTCGAGCGCACGCGCCGGGCTCGCCCCCATCGGCACGTCCGACGTCACCACGGCAACCTCGGCTTCGAAGTCGATGCCGAAGTCTTCCGAGGCGCAGACGATGTCGTCCGTCGGCCCGATGAAGTCGTCGCTGCCGCCCTGATACATCAGCGGATCGGTCCAGAATTCGGGCGGCATTTCCGCGCCGCGAGCCTTTCGCACCAACTCGACGTGGTTCACATACGCCGAGCCGTCGGCCCATTGATACGCGCGCGGCAATGGCGCCATGCATTCGGCCGGGTCGAACGCGAAGGTGTTGCGCGCGCGGCCGTGGTTGAGTTCGGTGTAGAGCGAGTGCAGTTGCGGGGCGTAGAACGTCCAGTCGTCGAGCACGCGTTGCAGCGTGGGGGCGATGGCGTCGGCGATGCAGGCGGTCGACAGGTCGCGCGAGACGACGATCAGTTGACCGTCGCGCGTGCCGTCCTTACGGGTAGCGAGTTTCATGTGGTGGCGTCTGCAGGCAGTTACGGCAGTTTTAGCGGATTCGGATAAAGCGGATTCCATTTTGAGGCCCGACGATTTTGGCCCGATAGAATGGCGCTTGACGCCGACGATTCTACCCGAGGGCATCGACCGGGCACGGGTCGAGCCGCACCCCGGCAAGCGGCCATGACAATTATTCAAGAGACACATGACAGCGCCTGAACATCACAACGAGAGCGAGAGCGAGAGCGAGACCGAGATCGAGCGCGAGAAGGACGGCAGCGCAGCCCCCGACGAGGAGAAGACCCGCTCGGGCATTCAGTCCATCGAAGTGGGCTTCCGTCTGATCGAAGTCCTCACCGAAGCGTCGAACGCCATGATGCTGCGCGACCTCGCGCACGCGGCTGGCATGAACCCCGCCAAAGCGCACCGCTACCTCGTGAGCTTTCAGCGGCTCGGACTCATCGTCCAGGACCCGGTCAGCGGACGTTACGACCTCGGTCCCTTCACGCTTCGCATGGGACTCGCGCACGTCGCGCGCATCGACGCCTTCAAGGCCGCACGCTTCGCCATGTCGGAACTGCGCGACGCGATCGATCAGACCGTGGGGCTGGCCGTCTGGGGCAATCAGGGGCCGACGGTGGTGCACTGGCTCGAATCGACGTTCCCGATGCGTGTGCCGCTGCGGCTGGGCGACGTGATGCCCATGCTCGAATCGGCCGCCGGTCGGCTCTTCGCCGCTTATCTCCCCGAGCGTCAGACCGCCCCGCTCATCGACGCCGCACTCGCCGCTTTGCAACACGCGTCGCGCCATCATCTGCCCGCGACGCGCGCGGAGTACGAAGCGGTGCTCGACGATGTGCGCGCGCATCGGGCAGCACGCGTCGAAGGCACGGTCCTGCCGTCCGTCAACGCGTTCTGCATGCCAGTGTTCGACGCGACCGGACAACTCGTGATGGGTCTCATGGCGCTCGGCCCCGAGAGTCGTTTCGACGCGCGCTGGGGCGGCCCCATCGACACGGCCTTGCGCACGCTCGCTCAGAATCTCTCCGCCGACCTAGGACACGCGCAGGCGCCCGGGGCGAAACGCTGAATATCGCGAAGGAACGCCGTCTGCCCGGGGTGACGGCGTTGCGCGGTATTTTCGGGACGTCAGCTGAAGACCGAAAGCCCGGAATGCCCGGTCTGCCGACGATGAACGGCACGCAGCAGGTGCTGTCGAACCGGGGTCATCGCAATATGAGATCCTGAGCCTCCGACGTTCCGATCGATTCCATCTCGTGTCTTTGCGCCATCCCGGTACTCCTCGCCAAGCGACATCCGACATGCCTGCAGCCCCCGATGCATCGGAGGCCTCGGGCGTGACTGACGCCTTTGGGCAAACGCCGGACGGACCGTCAGGCACCCGGAGACAGGGCAGACGCTGGGCGTTGTGGGTCGCGGTGCTGGCGGCGGTGTTCGGCGCACACGTGTTCATCGCGTTTTGGGTCGCCGTCCATCGCACAAAGCTCGACGACACGCCGATCCCCAGCATTCCGATCACGCTGATCCCGCTCAAGCCGGTCGCACCGCCCGAGCCACCCGCACCTCCGCCTCCCAAACCCAAGCCGGTCGCCCAACCGCGTCCGCCCGCCCCCGCGCCCCCGGATACGCTCGCCGCCCCGGTTGCGACGGATACGCCGGGCCCGGTGGCCGCGTCGGAAACGGTGGCGGGCGAAGGCGATACACCCGGCGCGAAGGCGTCGGAGGCCGCGGCCGCACCCGCCTTGCCGCTGACGGCCGCCGCCGCAAACGGCGACAAGTTCGATCCGCCGCCCTCCGTCACGCTGACTTACGACGCGCTCATGAACGGCGTGCGCAACCAGACAGGACAGCTCCACTGGGTCAACGAGAATGGGCATTACACGCTGCGCGTGGCCGTGCCGATCATCTTCTTCGGCACGTTCGAGTTCAACAGCGAAGGCGGCTACGATGCGAACGGCATCGCGCCGTCCCGTTATGTGGAAAAACGCGGGCGGCGCGCGGAATACGTCACCGATTTCCATCGTGACGCCACACCCACACTCCACTTCTCCCGCTCCGGCCAGTCGGGGCCGCTTGCGCCCGGCGCACAGGACCGGTTCAGCGTGATGATGCAACTGGCGAGCTACGCGCGAGGCAATCCCGAGCGCTATACCCAGGTCGGCGTGACGCACGAATTCACTGTGGTCGACACCGATAGCAGCGAGGTGTGGCCGGTGCAGTACGTCGGCAGCGAAACGATGGCCACGCGCAACGGTTACGTCGAGACGCGCCATTTCACGCGTCTGCCGCGCAAGGCGGGCGACGAGCGACGCGTGGATATCTGGCTCGCGCCATCGCTCGACTGGCTGCCGGTGCGCGTGAAACAGACGGAGCCGTCCGGCAACGAGTTCGAGCTGATCTTCACGGAGAAATCGGCTCCGTGAGGAAGCACGCGGGCCGAACCGACGACACACCGCGAACGCGGTCGATGCACTGTACTGCGTCGTACTAGACCCCTCACGAGACATGGGTTTCCCGTCTCGAAAATCGACGCAAGAGTCCTTAGAACTTTGAGGGATTCAGGCGGCATGCGGGTGGGCGGCGAAGTGTTGCCCAACTACGACGAAACGGTCTGCAAGATCCCGATGTTCCTGACATAATCAGAAACATCCCAGTGCATCGACGCCCGTCGACATCACCGCGCAACGCATCGACGAACCCAGGGGGCCGCCCATGAAAGTCAGTGCCAACGGAGCATCGATTCATTACGCGGTCGACGGCCACGGTCCGTGGCTTACGCTGGCGCACCCTTTGGGTGCGGATCTCACCGTATGGGACGACCTCGTCCCCGAACTGACGGCCCATTTCCGGGTACTCCGATACGACAGCCGTGGCCACGGCCGCAGCGATATCACCCACGGCCCTTACTCCATCGAACAACTGGCTGCCGACGCGACCGCCCTGCTCAGTTCGCTAGAGATCCCCTCGACGCATTTCGTCGGCATCTCGATGGGGGGTGCGGTGGCGCAGCAAGTGGCGCTGGACGCCCCCGAACGCATCGCCAGCCTGACGCTGATCGATACCACGGCCGGTTACGACGAGGCCGATGCCAGGACGTTTCTGGAGCGGGCTGCGACGGCTCGGGCGCATGGCATGAAGGCGCTTGCGGCAGGGACGCTGGAACGCTGGCTGGGCGCGCACTTTCGCAAGCATCACCTCGCGCAGGCCGAGCGCATTCGTGCCCTCGTCGCGCAGGCCGCCCCGGAAGGGTTCGCGGCGTCCTGCGAGGCGCTCGCGGCGTTCGACGTGCGAACACGCCTGTCCGAGATCGACGTGCCGACGCTGGTGCTGGTCGGGGAAAACGACCCGTCGACCCCGCCCGCCGTGGCGCGCCGGATCGCCGACGGCATTGCGGGCGCGCGGCTGGAGATCGTGCCCGACGCCGCGCATCTGTCGATCGTCGAGCAGAAACAGTTCGTAACGAATGCCCTTGCAACATTTTTGCTCGGGGCCGCCTCTAACGTCTGAACCCTGCAAAAAGAACGACTTGCAGGGGGTGTTTGCAGGACTTGTAGCGTGACCTTTACAAAAGGAGGGCCAAAACCATTGAATTCGTCAGCCGGTGTGCCGATAAGCGAATCATGGGGCGTTGCCTCTTGAAATCGCGCCGCGTCGCCCCTATGTGGGTTACTCAGGACCATGCAGGAACACCAGGAGAGTTGCCATGCTCATGATTTACAACAGCCCGAACTACTGTGTCGTTGAGTTTGCCGCGGATAACGGCAATCACTCGCTGTCCGCTGGCGGCTATGAAATCGTGGACAAATCCGCCGGCCGCGAGATTTTCCTCGACGGCTCGCTTGCCCGGCAATTCCGTGAAGAAGTGCAGAAGTTGATCGCCAGCGAACCCTCCGAGGACGAAGTCGACGAATTCCTCGGACAGTTCGACACCTTCATGACGAACCCGGTTGTGCTCCACTGATACCGACATCCATTCGGTAGTCCCGCAAAAAACCCTCGCCAAGGCGAGGGTTTTTTTAACACTGCTGCCACGGCAGACCGTCGAAGCGCCAGCCGTTCACGGCGTTTCGGTGATGCGAGGCGTCCAGATCGCCCTCGAAGCCGTGTAACACCCCGTAGACGTTCAGGAAACCGGCCGCCTCCAGCGCCTCGCCGGCCGCCGCACTGCGGTTGCCGCTGCGGCAGATCAGCAGCACGGGGCGCTCACCGCCCGCGCCTGCGAGCTTGCGTACGCTCTGCACGAAGTGCGGATTGACTTCCCAGTCCGGGCCGTCGTTCCAGGCGACGTGGATCGCCCCGACCGGGTGCCCCACGAACAGATGCTCGATTTCACTGCGGCAATCGACGAACAGCGCGTTGGCGTTGGCTTGCAGGAACTTGTGTGCGGCGCTCGGGAGCAGGAATTCCATGTTGTTTGGCGAACACTGGCAAGAAATTGGCAGAAAAGTGGCGAATCGTCCGACAGCCCCGCCCATCCGGCGGCGGCGCAAGGCGATACGCACGAAAACCATTACAATTATAGGTTTTCCGGCCACTCCAGGGCGACGTCCGTCATGACCACCGCAACCCCACCCGCCTCGATCGCACGACCGGCACTGCAATACACGCGCGCCCAGGCGCTGCCCGCACTGCTTGAGAAGCGCATCCTGATTCTGGACGGCGCGATGGGGACGATGATCCAGCAGTACAAGCTGAACGAGGCGCAGTACCGTGGCGAGCGCTTTGCCGACTTCGCCCACGACGTGAAGGGCAACAACGAGTTGCTCTCGCTCACGCGCCCCGACGTCATCAGCGAAATCCACCGCAAGTATCTGGCCGCCGGAGCCGACATCCTCGAGACGAACACCTTCGGGGCGACGACGATCGCGCAGAGCGACTACCACATGGAGCACCTGGCCGACGAGATGAACCGCGAGTCGGCGCGTCTCGCGCGCGAAGCCTGCGCGGCGTTCAGCACGCCGGACAAGCCGCGCTTTGCCGCCGGGGCCATCGGCCCGACGCCCAAGACCGCGAGCATCAGCCCGGACGTGAACGACCCCGGCGCACGCAACGTCGACTTCGACCAGTTGCGAGACGCGTACTACGCACAGGCGAAATCGCTGTTGGAAGGCGGCGTGGATCTGTTCCTCGTCGAAACCATCTTCGACACGCTCAACGCCAAGGCCGCCCTCTTCGCCATCGACGAACTGTTCGAGGACACCGGCGAGATTCTGCCGATCATGATCTCCGGCACCGTGACGGACGCCTCCGGGCGCATTCTGTCCGGCCAGACGGTCGAGGCGTTCTGGAATTCGCTGCGTCACGCCCGCCCGCTCACGTTCGGCCTGAATTGCGCGCTCGGCGCGACGCTCATGCGCCCGTACATCGCCGAGCTGGCCAAGCTGTGCAACACGTACGTATCGGTCTACCCGAACGCCGGTCTGCCCAACCCGATGAGCGACACGGGCTTCGACGAGACGCCCGACGTCACGTCCGGTCTGCTGCGGGAGTTCGCGCAGGCGGGTCTGGTGAATCTGGCGGGCGGCTGCTGCGGCACGACGCCGGAGCACATTGCCGAGATCGCCCGCGCATTGTCGGACGTCAAGCCGCGCCGCTGGCCCTCGCAGTACCGCCATGACGCCATCGACGCCGACGCGAACATCTAATACAGAACGGATTGCCCCATGAGCCAAACGTCTCTCAATGCGCCGGTCCCGCCGATGCGCCTGTCCGGCCTCGAGCCTTTCAACATCGGCGAAGGCACGCTCTTCGTGAACGTCGGTGAGCGCACCAACGTCACCGGTTCGAAAGCGTTCGCGCGCATGATCCTGAACGGCCAGTTCGACGAAGCGCTCGCGGTCGCGCGCCAGCAGGTCGAGAACGGCGCGCAGGTCATCGACATCAACATGGACGAGGCCATGCTCGACTCCAAGGCCGCGATGGTTCGCTTCATGAACCTGATCGCCTCCGAGCCGGATATCGCGCGCGTGCCGATCATGATCGACTCGTCGAAGTGGGAAGTGATCGAAGCAGGTCTGAAGTGCGTGCAGGGCAAGGCCATCGTCAACTCGATCTCGCTCAAGGAAGGCCACGAAGCGTTCGTGCACCACGCGAAGCGCATCCGCCGCTATGGCGCAGCCGCCGTCGTGATGGCGTTCGACGAGCAGGGGCAGGCCGACACTTACGCGCGCAAAACGGAAATCTGCGCGCGCAGCTATCGCGTGCTGGTCGACGAAGTGGGCTTCCCGCCCGAGGACATCATCTTCGACCCGAACATCTTCGCGGTGGCCACCGGCATCGAAGAACACAACAACTACGCGGTCGACTTCATCAACGCCACGCGCTGGATCAAGGCGAACCTGCCCGGCGCGAAGATCAGCGGCGGCGTGTCCAACGTCTCGTTCTCGTTCCGTGGCAACGACCTCGTGCGCGAAGCGATTCACACCGTGTTCCTGTACCACGCGATTCAGGCGGGCATGGACATGGGCATCGTCAACGCCGGTCAGCTCGGCGTGTATGAGAACCTCGATCCCGAGCTGCGCGAACGCGTGGAAGACGTGGTGCTCAACCGTCGCGAAGACAGCACCGAGCGTCTGCTGGAAATTGCCGACCGCTTCAAGGGCGGCGCGGCCAAGCGCGAGGAGAATCTGGAGTGGCGCAATCAGCCGGTCGAGGCACGCCTCGCCCACGCGCTGGTGCACGGCATTACGACCTTCATCGTCGAAGACACCGAGGAAGTGCGTCAGAAGATCGCCGACGCGGGCGGCCGCCCGATTCAGGTGATCGAGGGCCCGCTCATGGACGGCATGAACGTCGTGGGCGATCTGTTCGGCGCGGGCAAGATGTTCCTGCCGCAGGTGGTGAAGAGCGCGCGCGTGATGAAGCAGGCCGTGGCGCATCTGGTGCCGTTCATCGAAGAAGAGAAGGCGCGCATGGCCGCCGCCGGTGAAGACGTCCGCTCGAAGGGCAAGATCGTGATCGCCACGGTCAAGGGCGACGTGCACGATATCGGCAAGAACATCGTCACCGTGGTGCTTCAGTGCAATAACTTCGAAGTCGTCAACATGGGCGTGATGGTGCCCTGCGCCGAAATCCTCGCCAAGGCGAAGGAAGAAGGCGCGGACATCATCGGTCTGTCGGGCCTGATCACGCCGAGTCTCGAAGAGATGGCTTACGTCGCCGCAGAAATGCAGCGCGACGACTACTTCCGTCTGCGCAATATTCCGCTGCTCATCGGCGGTGCCACGACCTCGCGCGTGCACACGGCCGTGAAGATCGCACCGAACTACGAGGGCCCGGTGATCTACGTGCCGGACGCGTCGCGTTCCGTGTCCGTAGCGTCGAATCTGCTCTCCGACGAAGCGGCCGAGCGCTACCTCGCCGAGGTGAAGACGGATTACGAACGCGTACGTCAGCAGCACGCGAACCGCAAGGCCACACCGATGGTGTCGCTCGCGAGCGCGCGAGAGAACAAGTACAAGATCGACTGGTCGAGCTACGTGCCGCCCAAACCGAAGTTCATCGGCCGGCGCGTGTTCAAGAATTACGATCTGGCCGAGCTGGCCGAATTCATCGACTGGGGTCCGTTCTTCCAGACGTGGGATCTTGCCGGTCCGTACCCTGCGATTCTCAAGGACGAGATCGTCGGCGAGTCGGCGCAGCGCGTGTTCGCCGACGGCCGCGAGATGCTCGATCGCCTGATCAAGGGCCGCTGGCTGACCGCCAACGGCGTGATCGCGATGCTGCCCGCGAACGTCGTGAACGACGACGACATCGAGATCTACACGGACGAGTCACGCTCGGAAGTGGCGTTCACGTGGCACAACCTGCGTCAGCAGACCGAGCGCCCGGTGGTGGACGGCGTGCGTCGCCCGAACCGATCGCTGGCCGACTTCGTCGCCCCCAAGGACAGCGGTGTGGCCGACTACATTGGCGTGTTTGCAGTGACGGCGGGCCTTGGCGTCGACGCCAGGGAAGCGGGCTTCCTGGCCACGCACGACGACTACAGCGCAATCATGCTCAAGGCGCTGGCCGACCGTCTGGCCGAGGCGTTCGCCGAATGCATGCACGCGCGTGTGCGCCGCGACTTCTGGGGCTACGCGAGCGACGAACAGCTCGATAACGATGCGCTCATCAAGGAACAGTACGTCGGCATCCGCCCGGCGCCGGGCTACCCGGCCTGCCCCGAGCACTCGGTCAAGGGGCCGATGTTCCACTATCTGCAAGCGCATGAAATCGGCATGAGCGTGACGGAATCGCTCGCGATGCTGCCAGCAGCGAGCGTCTCGGGCTTCTATCTGTCGCATCCGGACAGCACGTACTTCAGCGTCGGCAAGATCAGTCCCGATCAGGTCGAAGACTTCATGGAACGCACCGGCGTGGACGAAGCGACGGCACGGCGTCTGCTGGCACCGCAACTGTCGTAAGTCAGACCCCCGTCTATCGGTGCACCGTCGGCACAGGCCGGCCATCGTCAGTCGTCTCGATGCATGGCCGGTCGGTCACCCCATCCCCCTTTCAGGCAGCCAATCTCCTGGCTAAGCGTGTCGCTGAATGGCACGCCTTCCGTCCGCCCGTTCCTGGTGCCATAATGCGGCGGCGCAACATGACCGCTGCCCGGCACGCCCTTCATAGGCCTCACAGGCCATGCGCCGCCCATCGGTGTCATGCCCCTGTCGTACGCCCAGCGTAGGGTCGCGCCCCGTAATGTGCCCAAACCGAGTCCGAACGACATGCCTTTGCTCGGTTCGAGGCCGCTGACCGTCAAATCCCCGGCTCGTCGCATCCCGCCCATGCCAGCCGGCCCACGTTGAGACGTTCCATGCAAGCACTGCACAGCATCCAGAATTTCCAGCTCCTCCCGCTGCTCAACACGCTCATCTCGCTCGCCGTCGCGTTCGTGCTCGGCACGATCATCGGTGTGGAACGGCAGGTGCGTCAGCGTACGGCGGGTTTGCGTACCAACGTGCTGGTGGCCGTTGGCGCGGCGGCCTTCGTCGATCTGTCGATGCGGCTCATGCCGGGCGATACGCGTGTGATTGCGTATGTGGTGTCGGGCGTCGGCTTCCTCGGCGCGGGCGCGATCATGAAGGACGGCGCATCGGTGCGCGGGCTGAACACCGCCGCCACGCTGTGGGGCTCGGCCGCCGTGGGGGCCGCCGCCGGCGCGAGCCTGATCGTCGAAGCGGTTGTCGTAGCGTTGTTCGTGCTGGCCGCCAACACGCTGCTGCGCCCGGTCGTGAACCGCATCAACCGCGCGCCGATCAACGAGGCAACATCGGAAGCCACCTATGCGCTGTCCGTCATCTGCGCCCGCACGACGCAGCGCGAAGTGCTCGACAAGGTGGAAGCGTGGCTCGAAGCGTCGAACTATCCGGTACGCGCGCTCGACATCCATCCGTTCGGCGAAGCCGAGGTCGAAATCGAAGCGCTGCTGCTGCCGACCGCTGTCAAGGCGGGCGAACTCGACGCCCTTACCGACCATCTCGAAACGCTGCCCGGCGTGAATCAGGTGTTCTGGTCAAGTCGTTCGGATGACTAATCAATAAGCGAAAAATGTGGGACGTTTCCGGCGCACCTGTGCAGGAAACGTCCTAGAAAAAAGCCGAATTACATTCAATTACAAACCCTTACAGCACCGCACGTCTGAGCTTCTTAGACTGGAATCTCACTAACGCAAGTGATGCCTGCACTCAAGACGTTCCTATCCAGTGCAACGCAAAGCAAAGGAGTCCATCTGATGAAGAAGCTGATTATTTCGGTTGCTGCCCTGACCCTCGCCGGTGCTTCGGCACTGAGTTTCGCTCAAGGCTCTGCAGGCGGTGGCGCTGCCGGCCCTGGCGGTGGCACGACGACGGACCCGTCGGCCCCGATGCCCAGCCAGGCCAACCCGGATGCGCGTCAGGCGGCCCCGACGCCGGGCGCACAAACGATGACGCCGTCGGATCCGCACCCGAATTCGAAGGCCCAGAAGCCGCGTCACAGCACCAAGAAGACGCCGAACAACGGCAACACCGGCAACGGTGCGACCAACGCGCCGGATAACGCGCCGGGCAAGGCGCAGTAACCGGTAATTTGCGGGACCGACGTCGCAGTTCAGACGCCGCGCCAAACGGACCGGCAACCGCGCCGCCACTGCTCAGGTCCTCACGGCCTGATTCAACCCCTCGCCCGGGGGCGGCCCGGTCCGCTCGTTTCCCGCAGCACATAAAAAAAGCAGGCTCGCGATTCCGCGGCCTGCTTTCTTGCTTCTGGTTGGATCAGATGAGGTATCTCTCTGGGGCCGACACGCGGCCCCCGCCCCGAGATCAGGCCTCCCACCTCACGGGACTACCCTCGGCATTCGCCTCACGGAGCATGTTCAACAGCGGGTACGCCCGAACCGACAGACGCAGACTGTCATTTTCGTACCGCTCGTCGGAACTCTTCCCTTCGTTTTCCTTCGCGCCAGCCGCTTTATCCTCGGCAATCGCCGCTTCGAGCTTTGCAATGGCCGCCCCCGTCTCGTCCGACCCGATTGCCCCGCGCTCGCCAAGCCTTTTGCCCACAATGCCGAGCAGGAACTCCGCCAGACTCTCCAGCATGATGATGTCCGGTGAGGCGTGTGACGAGAATTTGATCATCATGGTTATCTCCCTATTTGACTTGTTTCCACCCTCACGTCCCGGCGAGTTACGCAACGAGCGGCATGGGCGGGCACCGTGACTTCATCATACACCTGTTAAAATCCGGTGCTGACGATTCAATTGCCTGTCCGGACGCGTCCGGACGCACCCGAAACACCCGCCAATGCTACCCGCACAAAAGAATGCTCTCGTCGCGCTGATCGGCGATGTCGTCGCCGGTTTGATGCCTGCGGACGGCACCGCGCCTGCCGCGCCCGTCATCCTGCTCGAACGCCCCAAAGTGGCCGCCCACGGCGATCTGGCCTGTAACGTGGCCATGCAGCTCGCCAAGCCGTTGCGCGCCAACCCGCGCGAACTGGCGCAGAAGATTGCCGACGCAATCCTCGCCGACGCCCGCGCCAAGGGCCTCGTCGACGTCGTCGAAATCGCCGGTCCCGGCTTCATCAACCTGCGTCTGGCCAATGCCGCCAAGCAATCGGTCGCGCGCGTGATCGTGACCGAAGGCGCGGCCTTCGGCCGTCGCGCCGCCAGTAACGTTGCCGCCCCGGTGCTCGTCGAGTTCGTCTCGGCCAACCCGACCGGCCCGCTGCACGTGGGTCACGGCCGTCAGGCCGCGCTCGGAGACACGATCTCGGCACTGCTCGGCACGCAAGGCCGCCCGGTGCATCGCGAGTTTTATTACAACGACGCCGGCGTGCAAATCCAGACGCTCGCCACTTCCGTGCAGGCACGCGCGCGCGGCTTCAAGCCGGGCGACGCCGAATGGCCGGAATCGGCCTACAACGGCGACTACATCGGCGACATCGCGCAGGATTTCCTCGCGGGCAAGACGGTGCAGGCCTCCGATGGCGCACCCGTCACCGGTAGCGGCAGCGTCGAAGACATCGACTCGATCCGCGCCTTCGCCGTGGCCTATCTGCGCCGCGAGCAGGACATCGATCTGCAAACGTTCGGTGTCATCTTCGATCAGTACTACCTCGAATCGTCCCTGTACGCCGACGGCAGCGTCGAGCGCACGGTGCAGGCGCTCATCGATGCAGGCGTGACGTACGAGCAGGAAGGCGCGCTGTGGCTGCGCACGACCGACTACGGCGACGACAAGGACCGCGTGATGCGCAAGTCCGACGGCACCTACACATACTTCGTGCCGGACGTCGCTTATCACACCCGCAAGTGGGACCGTGGCTTCCATCAGGTCATCAACGTGCAGGGCTCGGACCACCACGGCACCATCGCGCGTGTGCGCGCCGGTTTGCAAGCACTGGGCATCGGCATTCCGAAGGGCTACCCCGACTACGTGCTGCACAAGATGGTCACCGTCATGCGCAATGGCGAAGAGGTGAAGATCTCCAAGCGCGCAGGCAGCTACGTGACGGTGCGCGATCTGATCGAATGGTCGGGCGGCATTACGGCAGAAACGCCGGTGACGGATCCCGCCGAGCGTGAAGACGCCCTGCGCCGTGGTCGCGACGCCGTGCGATTTTTCTTAATTTCGCGCAAAGCGGACACGGAATTCGTGTTCGACGTGGATCTCGCGCTCAAGCAAAACGACGAGAACCCGGTG
This sequence comes from Pandoraea oxalativorans, assembly GCF_000972785.3. Classification (NCBI taxonomy): domain Bacteria; kingdom Pseudomonadati; phylum Pseudomonadota; class Betaproteobacteria; order Burkholderiales; family Burkholderiaceae; genus Pandoraea; species Pandoraea oxalativorans. Next base: position 459,893 of record NZ_CP011253.3, on the reverse strand, counting down.
TACTACGTGCAGTACGCCCACGCGCGCATCTGCTCCATCCTTACGCAGTGGGCGGGTGACGAAGCGTCGCTGGCAAACACCGACCTCGCCCCCCTCGATAGCGAACGCGCGCTCGCGCTGCTGCAACTGCTCGCCGAGTACCCGGACATGCTCACGCGTGCCGCCGAGGAACTTGCGCCGCACGCCGTGGCGTTCTATCTGCGGGATCTGGCCGGCGCGTTCCACTCCTTCTACAACTCGGATCGCGTGCTGGTCGACGACGAGACCGTGAAGCATGCGCGTCTGGCGCTGCTCGCGGCGACGCGTCAGGTGCTGCGCAACGGGCTTGCCGTGCTGGGCGTGTCGGCCCCGGCCAAGATGTAAGTTATCCAACCACTCCGAACGGCAAACGCATCGGAACTCTGTAAGGACGGAATCGACTCGATGGCAAACACACGTCGACCACCCCGCCAGCGGGGCGGTACTTTTCTGGGCATCGTGCTCGGCCTGATCGTTGGGCTGGCCGTTGCCGTCGTCGTCGCGCTCTACATTACGAAGACGCCAACCCCGTTCGTCGAAAAGACGCCGCCGCGTCCGGCCGACAACTCGCCGGCCGCGCAGGCGCCGGATCCGAACAAGTCGCTCCAGCCGCGCACGCCGCTGCCGGGTGCCACGTCGGGTTCCACCGCGCCGGAAGCGCCCTCGGCAGCCGAAACGTCGCCGCTCGTGCCGGGCAACCCGGTCACGCCGCCGACCGCCTCCGCACCGACGGCCCCGACCGCGCCCGCGCCGACGAAGCCCTCACCGGCCGACATTCTCAACGGCAAGTCGACGGTGCCGGTCGCGCCCCCGACCACGCCGCCCGCGAGCGCCACGGATAACGCCAGCACGGGTTACTACCTGCAAGTCGGCGCGTTCAAGTCGCAGACGGACGCCGAACAACTGCGCGCCAAGCTGGCGCTCTCGGGTTTCGAGGCGAAGGTCACGCAGCGCGACGCCAACGGTCTCACGCTCTACCGCGTGCGCCTCGGCCCGTACGGCAAGCTCGACGAAATGAATCACGTGCGTCAACGCCTGCAGGATGGCGGGTACGACACGGCCGTGATCCGCTTCACGAAGCAATGAACGCGAAAGGCGTTGCCCGACAAAGGCAACGCCTTTGTTTCTGCCGCATCGCACGGGCGCTGCCTGAGCGCCCGTTCAGCGCCGCCCGGCAAGGATTCGCAAAAGCCCGCATCATTGGGGGCCCGGCGGCATCCACGCTGACGAGACGTTGAACCCGGCGAGACATCGCCGGTCATACGCACTAGCTAATTTGGCTGAATCCGGGATATGGTTTTGCTGGCGCGCTGCTCACCGACGATGGACAAACCGGCGTGTTGGACTCACTCCTATACAAAGATCATGAAAAAACTTCTTGGTGCCGTTCTGATTTCTTTCGGTTTCCTCTCGGGTGTCGCTTCGGCGTCGCCTGAAGCACCGGTCGCGGGGACCGACTACCTGACGATTCCGCAGCAACCGCTGACAGCGGGACCGGGCAAGATCGAAGTGACTGAATTCTTCTGGTATGGCTGCCCGCATTGCAGTGCGCTGGAGCCGACGCTGGAGAAGTGGGTCAAGGCGCAGGGCAAGGACGTCGTGTTCAAGCGCGTGCCGGTCGCCTTCCGGAGCACCTTCGAGCCGCATACGCGCATGTTCATCGCGCTCACGACGCTGGGCAAGGAAGCCGAACTCACGCCGAAGGTTTTCAACGAAATTCACGTCAAGCACAACTATCTGCTGACGAGGGATTCGCAGGCCGACTTCCTTGCAACGCTCGGCGTCGACAAGGCGGCTTACAGCAAGGCGTATGATGCAGCAGGCGCGCCGGCGATGGCACGCAAGGAATCGCCGGTCGATTTGGCCAACAAGGCGTGGAAGGACTACAAGATCGACGGCGTGCCGACGATCGCGATCCAGGGCAAGTACCTTGTCTCCCCGGCGACCTCGGGCGATGCGCTGCAAAAGCAGGGCAAGCCTGCGACGACCGAACAGCAGACGTTCGACGCGGCGCTCAAGACGGCCGACTCGATCATCAATCAGATCCGCGCGAAGAAGATGTAAGCTTCGCGGCTCATAAAGCCCGGCCCCGGCCGGGCTTTTGCGTTCTATGGCGACAATGGCAGCACATACGACATCACCGAAGGTTTTCATCACCGGCGCGTCCAGCGGGCTGGGACAGGCGCTCGCGCGTCACTACGCGGCGCAGGGCGCGATTCTCGGGCTCGTCGGACGCCGTGGCGACAAGCTGACCGATCTCGCCGCCACGTTGCCGCATCCGCACGCCGTGCACTGCTACGCGCTCGACGTGCGCGACGCGCTTGCGCTACGCGCGGCGGCCGGTGATTTCATGGCGCGTCACGGCGTGCCGGACATCGTGATCGCCAACGCGGGCATCAGCCACGGCGTGAATACGGAAGACCCCGCGGATCTGCCGCACTTCGCGTCCGTCATGGACACCAATTGGACGGCGATGGTCGCGACGTTCAGCCCCTTCGTGGGTCCGATGCGTCAGCGCAAGCGCGGCACGCTCGTGGGCATCGGCAGCGTGGCCGGTGTGCGCGGTCTGCCGGGGCACGGTGCATACAGCGCCTCCAAGGCGGCGGCGATGACGTATCTCGAAAGCCTGCGCGTCGAGCTGCGCGCCGACAAGGTGGCGGTCGTGACGATTGCGCCGGGCTACATCCGCACGCCGATGACCGACGGCAATCCGTTCCCGATGCCTTTCCTGATGGATTCGGACAAGTTCGCGCGCAAGGCGGCAGCGGCCATTGCACGGCGCAAGCGCTTCGCCGTGCTGCCGTGGCAAATGGGCGTTGTGGCCTGCGCGATGCGATGCCTGCCGCGCTGGCTGTACGACATGCTGTTCGCCCGCGCCCCGCGCAAGCCGACGATGGCGCAACGACAGGCACGCGAGGCGGCTAAAGACCGGGAAAGCTGACTCGGACATCCCCCAAAATGCAGGACGAAGCGGGGCAATGCACGACCTCGCGCGTTAGAGTGCCCCGCATTCTCAACGCGCGGTGTCCCAATGAATGTCGTCCTCTCTCGCGTCACATTGCATCTCGCCGGACTCACGGCCGCAGCGATCCTGACGGGCTGCACTGCGATGGATCCGGGCAACTGGCAGGTCTTCGGACCGCCATCCTCATACGTCCGGCCTGCCCCCGTCATCGTCGGCCCGGCACCGGCCATCGTTCAACCTGCGCCTGTCATCGTGACGCCTGCCCCGGCCATCGTTCGACCCGCGCCCGTCATCGTGCAGCCCGCGCCGGTCGTCGTCGTTCCGGCGCAACCCCGTTCGTCGCGCGACGCTGCGCACTTCCTGCGCGAGCGCTGCTATCTCGAGAAGGGCGGGTGCTATACGAGCGAGTATCGGGAAGGCTACGAATTCGATCCGTCCACCGGTACTTGGGGCTGGGTCGGTCAGCGAGACTATCGCTGGAGGGGCGACCACGGCAATCGCACACGTTGACTGACAGGTCGCGAGACCTCCGGCGATACGGCCCTATCGCGCTATCGCGCCGCTGATCTCTCGCTCCCCCGTTATCGCATTCCATGCGTGAACCATGCCGCCTCACGCAAGATTCGGTCGTAATTTTGACCCGTTGTGGTGCATTCCAAACCTGCGTTAGAGTGCTCGTGTAACTTGAATAGAGGTATACACGACGTTAAACCGGATTCGCCGCCATAGAGCGGACGCGTGTGAGAACGGCGATACGCCGGTCCATACCGATCCGCCTGCGGCACTCCCAACCAAGCAGGAGAGGCACATGCAGACAACCCCCGCCGGCACGCCGGTCATCGATCCGGCGCTGCGACGCAAAGCGGTGATCGGTTCTACCCTGGGTAACGCGTTCGAGTGGTTCGACTTCACGGTTTACGGTCTCTTCGCGGTCGTCATCGCGAAACTCTTCTTCCCGGCGGATAACGATACGACGTCGCTGCTCGCGAGCGTGGCGTCGCTTGGCGTGGCGTTCTTCTTCCGTCCCATCGGCGGGCTGGCCTTCGGTCTGTACGCCGACCGTGCGGGCCGCAAGTCGGCGCTGTCGGTCATGGTGTTGCTCATGGCGCTCGGTACGGGTCTGATCGGCATTGCGCCGACCTACGCGACCATTGGCTTCGCGGCTCCGTTGCTGATCTTGCTGGCCCGCGTGATTCAGGGCTTCTCGGCAGGCGGCGAATTCGGCGGCTCGACGGCCATGCTCATCGAGTTCTCGCCGCCGAATCTGCGCGGCTTCTACGGCAGTTTTCAGATGTGCTCGCAGGCGCTGGCCGTCGCGCTGGCGGGTCTGTGCGCTTACCTGCTCACGACGGGACTGTCGAAAGAAGCGCTCGAATCGTGGGGCTGGCGTCTGCCGTTCCTGTTCGGGATTCTGATCGGGCCGGTGGGCTTCTACATTCGACGCCGCATGACGGAGTCGCCGGAGTTTCTGGCCTACGCCGCGACACGCGAACCGACGCGTCGCACGCCGCTCGCCGACGTCTTCTCGAAGCACTATCGCTCGCTGATCGCCGGTTTCGGCCTGACGGTGGCGGCCACGACGTCGTTCTACGTCACGCTGATCTACACGCCGATTTACGCCGTCAAGCAACTCGGCCTGACACAAGGGGCCGCGAGCCTGTCGACGTTCGTCGCCGCAATGCTGATCGCTGCACTCTGCCCGCTCACGGGATGGATTTCGGATCGTGTCGGCCGCAAACCGCTGATTCTGTTGTTCGTGCTGCTCTACGGTCTGACGTCGTTCTGGATGTTTACGCGTTTGCACGGCTCGCCGTCGATGGGCAATCTGCTACTCGCGCAGATTCTGCCTGCGGTGTGCATGGGCTTCGTGTGGGGTGCGTTCCCGACGGCCGTCACGGAAGTGTTCCCGGTCGGCGTACGCTCGACGGGCGTCTCGATTCTGTACAACATTTCGGTGATGCTCTTCGGCGGCCTCGCGCCGTTCTGGATCACGTACCTCATCAAGGTGACGCAGAATCCGCTCGCCCCGGCGTACTACATTCTGATGACCGTCGCGATCAGTCTCGTGACGTACGGTCTGCTCGGTCGCGAACGGCGCAATATGCAAGCCTCGACGCAGCACGCCTGAGAGGTTTGGCGACACGCTCGCCTTACGCGAAACGCCAAACGCCCCGGAGGCTGCTCTCTCCGGGGCGTTTTATCTTCTTGGCGACGTGCTTAAGTCATCCACTTACGACAACGAGACCCTCACACAGGCGAGAAACGCCAGACCCCCTGTGCATCGCGCTCACGCTTGAGTTCGCCCGAACGCCACAGCATATGCAAATGCGCCAGTGCTTCGCCCATGGCGAAGGTCGTCTGGTGCGCATCGAGCTTGCGATGGAACATGATGGGCACGATATCGCCCGCGCTCTGCGGCGACTTCGCACACGCATCGCGCACTTCCTGCAAGCGCGCCGCATGGTGGTCGCGAAGCTGACGAATGCGCGTGTGCAGGCCCGTAAACGGACGGCCATGCGACGGCAGCACGAGGCAGTCGGCCGGGAGGTCCAGATAGACGCCCAGCGAGTCGAGGAACAATTGCAGCGAGTTGGCTTCCGGCTCGATATCGAAGACGCTGACGTTGGTGGAAATACGCGGCAGCACCATGTCGCCGGAGATGAGCACGTTGTGCTGCTCGGAGTACAGCGCCATATGTTCGGGCGAGTGTCCGTAGCCTGCGATCGGACGCCAGTCGCTGCCACCGATGCGCAGCGTGTCGCCATCCTTGAGACGGAAGTAGCGCGACGGCACTTCGGGCACGAGGTCGCTGAAGTACGACTTGCGATTGCGAATCTGGTCGATCATGCCTTCGTCGGCAAGACCATGGGCGATGAAGTGCGCGACGGCGAACTCACCGCCAGCGTTAGCGGCGTTGTTGTTGTCGCCCTCGGACATGAGACGTCCCCACGCATAGTCGCCGAGCGACATGGCGAGCCGCGCTTGCCAGCGCTGTTTATCGCCACCTTTGCAGATCCAATGCGCGAGGCCGAGGTGGTCCGGGTGGCAGTGCGTGACGACAACTCGCAGCACCGGCTCGCCGCCGAGCGCGCTGTCGAACACCTGTTCCCAGTACGCCTTGATCTGCGGATGCGTGATCCCGCAATCGACGACCGTCCAGCCCTTCACCCCGTCGACTTCATCGCGCAGCAGCCACAAGTTGATGTGATCGAGCACGAACGGCAGCGGCATGCGCACCCAGAAGACGCCCGGTACGACTTCGTGCACGGTGCCGCCGTCGGGCAGAAAATCGCCAAGGGGATAGTTCAGTTGCTGTTCAAGGGCATTCACGGGGGCCACGCTCCAGATGGGCTTGTTCTCTTGTTGTCAGGTTGACGCCATCACCGATTGCATACGATGCAAGTTGACGCTAACGTAAACGGCAATTCTATCTGCAATGGTAAGCACCCGCTTAAACTTGCTAATCCGATCCCCCGCCGATCCGATGCTCACATACACGATCACCGACCTCGCCCGCGAGTTCGACATCACGCCCCGCGCGATCCGCTTTTATGAGGATCAGGGTCTGCTCACGCCCGCCCGTGAAGGCCCCGGCGGACGTCATCGCGTCTACACCGGACAGGACCGCACGCGCCTGAAGCTCACCCTGCGCGGCAAACGTCTCGGGCTCACGCTCTCCGAGATCAAGACGATTCTCGATCTCTACGAGTCGCCCAAGGACACCGTGCCACAGCTCAAGGTGTTTCTCGACACGCTCGCCCAGCATCGTCAGGTGCTGGAGCAACAACTCGAAGACCTCCACGCTACGCTCGACGAAGTCTCCCAGCACGAAGCGCAATGCCTCGCTCTGCTCGAGGCGGCTGGCGAAGCTGCGCCGCCCTCCACTCGCCAGGTCAAGGCGGCGGCTGCGTCGCATTGATCCGCATCTTCTTTTTTTAAACCACACCCCGCTCCATCCGCCCCCAGCCCTGTCTCACCCCCAGGGCCGCGGGCATCGGCACTACCCTGACTCCGTTCCACCTGAAAGTCACTGCGTCAGGGCAGCACCGATACCCGCCCATCTATTTCCCCAACACCCACCGGTTGTCCTCGCTCACGGTCCTTCTTATCGATTCAGGAAAGCCCTTACTTTACGTTTACGTAAACGTTAAGTAGTATCTCCGCATCTGGCTTTTCAGCCGCTTGCGCCCCTGCCGATCATGCACAACGTCCCCTCGTCTCATGCTGTTCATGCCGCGCCCGTCGATCCCGCCGTCGACGCGAAAATCCGCGCCAGCTTCGACAAACAAGGCGTCATGACCCACTGGGGCGCACAACTCACGCATATCGCCGACGGATTTTGCGAGATTTCGCTGCCGTTCTCGGACAAAGTGAATCAGCAGCTCGGCTATTTCCACGGCGGCGTCATCGGCGCCATCGCCGATTCGGCTGGCGGTTACGCAGGCTACACACGCATCTCGCCCGATCAGGAACTGGTCACCGCCGAATACAAACTGAACATTCTCGCGCCCGGCAAGGGCGATACACTGGTCGGACGCGGTCAGGTCGTCAAATCCGGACGCACACTCATCGTCGCCACCGCCGAACTGTTCGCCATCGATAACGGGAAATGGACGCTCTGCGCCCTCATGCAACAAACGCTCTTCGTGCTGGCCGCGAGTCCGTCTCGCTGACGTCCACCCGACGAACGACAGCCACAGCACCACTGCACTACCGCTTACCAAGCACCTTCAAGCACCTTCAAGCACCTTCAAGCACCATCGAACATACGCGCGGGCCAACCGCCACGCGCCACCTCTGGAGACTGTGTCATGACGACGTTGCCCGGCCTCAATTTCATGCTCGGCGAAGACCTGGACATGCTGCGCGAATCGGTCGCGAACTTCGCCTCGAAGGAAATCGCCCCGCGCGCCGCCGAAGTGGATCGCACCGACCAGTTCCCGATGGACCTCTGGCGCAAGATGGGCGACCTCGGCGTGCTCGGCATGACGGTCTCCGAAGAGTACGGCGGCGCGAACATGGGCTATCTCGCCCACATGATCGCGATGGAAGAAATCTCGCGCGCCTCCGCCTCGATCGGTCTGTCGTACGGCGCACACTCGAATCTGTGCGTGAACCAGATTCACCGCAACGGCACGGCCGCGCAAAAGACGAAGTACCTGCCGAAGCTGGTGTCGGGCGAACACGTGGGCGCCCTCGCGATGAGCGAGCCGAACGCTGGCTCGGACGTCGTGAGCATGAAGCTGCGCGCCGAGAAGCGCGGCGACCGCTACGTGCTCAACGGCACGAAGATGTGGATCACGAACGGCCCGGACTGCGACACGTTGGTGGTCTACGGCAAGACGGACATCGAAGCCGGTGCTCGTGGCATGACGGCGTTTATCGTCGAGAAAGGCATGAAAGGCTTCTCGGTCGCACAAAAGCTCGACAAGCTCGGCATGCGCGGCTCGCACACGGGCGAACTGGTGTTCGAGAACGTGGAAGTGCCGGAAGAAAACGTGCTGGGTCAGGTCGGCGGCGGCGTGAAGGTGCTGATGAGCGGTCTGGACTATGAGCGGGCCGTGCTCGCAGGCGGACCCATCGGCATCATGCAGGCCGCCATGGACGTGGTCGTGCCGTACATCCACGACCGCAAGCAGTTCGGTCAGTCCATCGGCGAATTCCAACTGATTCAGGGCAAGGTCGCCGATATGTACACGATCCTTCAGGCAAGCCGCGCGTATCTGTACGCCGTGGGCCGTCAGTTGGAATCGCTGGGCAGCGATCACGTGCGTCAGGTGCGCAAGGATTGCGCCGGGGTGATTCTCTACACGGCCGAAAAGGCGACGTGGATGGCCGGTGAAGCGATCCAGATTCTCGGCGGCAACGGCTATATCAACGAGTATCCGGTCGGCCGTCTGTGGCGCGACGCCAAGCTGTACGAGATCGGCGCAGGCACGTCGGAGATCCGCCGCATGCTGATCGGCCGCGAACTGTTCTCCGAGACGATGTAACCCCAAGGAAAGCCCACGAAACTGACGGACATTCAGACGCAGGCAGCGGCGCTACAATCCTCACACGCACCGCCCTGCGCCTGTCCCGACCGGTATGAATCACTTCCCGAAACTCCTGTCGTCGCAGTTTGCTTTCGACGTCGCCCGCACGATGCTGGACGGCTTCGACAAGCATTACCGCATCTTCCGCGAGGTGTGTGTCGCGGCGCAGGCATGTTTCGAAGCCGGTGATTTCATGGGCATCCAGAAGCTCCAGCGCGACCGCATCGCCTATTACGACGAACGCGTGCGCGAGTGCATCGTCACGCTGGCAGACGAGTTCGACGCACAGTCGCTCGACGACGATGTCTGGCAGCAAGTGAAGCTGCATTACATCGGCTTGCTCACGGAGCATCGTCAGCCGGAACTGGCCGAGACGTTTTTCAACTCCGTGTGCTGCAAGATCCTGCACCGCTCGTACTTCAATAACCGCTTCATCTTCGTGCGCCCCGCCGTAGCGACGGAGTACATCGAGAACGATGCGCCCGCCGCGAAGCCGACGTACCGCGTCTACTATCCCGCGCAGGACGGCATGGCCGCCACGCTCGCGCGCATCGTCACGAATTTCCAGCTTAAACGCCCGTTCGCCGATCTGTCGCGCGACGTGGGCTATGTGATGCGCGCGATCGAAGAGGCGTTCGGCGCATTCGACGCTGCGCCGAATTTCCAGATTCACGTGCTGGCGTCGCTGTTCTTTCGCAACAAAGCGGCCTACATCGTGGGACGCATCGTGAATGGCGACACCACGACGCCGTTCGCCGTCCCGATCATGCACGACGGCCACGGCAAACTGACGCTCGACGCCGCCCTGCTGCGCGGCGAGCAACTGCGCGTGATGTTCAGCTTCTCCCACGCGTATTTCATGGTCGACATGGAGGTGCCGTCGGCCTACGTGCAGTTTTTGCGCACGATCATGCCGGGCAAGCCGAAGGCCGAGATCTATACGTCGGTCGGCTTGCAGAAGCACGGCAAGAATCTGTTCTATCGCGATTTTCTGCATCACCTGAAGCATTCGAGCGACAAGTTCGTGAGCGCACCGGGCATTCCCGGACTGGTGATGCTGGTGTTTACGCTGCCCTCGTATCCGTACGTTTTCAAGCTGATTCGCGAGCGCTTCGCGCCGCCCAAGGAGACGACGCGCGAGCAGGTAAAAGCGAAGTATCTGATGGTCAAGCAGCACGATCGCGTGGGCCGGATGGCCGACACGCTGGAATTCTCCAGCGTCGCCTTCCCGCTCTCGCGCTTCGACGACGCCCTGCTCGCCCAGCTCCGCGCCGAAGTGCCCTCGCTGCTCGAATTCGACGGCGACGCGCTGGTGATCCGCCACTGCTACATCGAGCGCCGCATGACGCCGCTCAATCTGTGGCTGCAATCCGCTTCTGACGCGCAGGTGGACCACGCCATGCGCGAATACGGCAATGCGATCAAGGAGCTCATGGCGGCGAACGTGTTTCCGGGCGACATGCTGTACAAGAATTTCGGTGTGACGCGTCACGGCCGGGTGGTCTTCTACGATTACGACGAACTGGAATATCTGACGGATTGCCACATCCGTCGAGTGCCGGAACCGCGTAACGAAGAAGAGGCGATGTCGGGGGAAGTCTGGTACCGTGTAGGCCCGCACGACGTGTTTCCGCAGACGTTCGAGACGTTTCTGACGGGAGATCCACGCGTGCGACGCTATCTGAGCCAGCATCATCCGGATTTCTTCGACCCCGACCTGTGGCAAGGCTTTCAGGATCGAGTGCGAGCCGGACAGATGCACGACTTCTATCCGTACGATGTCTCGCTGCGTTTCGTCAATCGCTACGGTGCCGCGCGCGGCACCACGGATTCGAGTGCTTCGGACGCTCCGCCTCGCGCGGCAGCCGCCTGAGCGCCGGACTTCCTGGCCATCGACGCTCCCCAGCTCACGACATGCCCGCCGGATGACACGATCATGACCGAAGACAAAGACCAACCTCTCATCCATCTGCTCGATAACAACCGCGCCTGGGTCGCCAGCGTGAACGCGGAAGATCCCGCGTTTTTCGAGCGGCTGTCCAAGATACAGAACCCGGAATACCTCTGGATCGGATGCTCGGATTCGCGCGTGCCCGCGAACCAGATCACCGGACTGGCGCCGGGCGAAGTGTTCGTCCACCGCAATATTGCGAACGTGGTGGTGCACAGCGACCTGAACTGCCTGTCGGTTTTGCAGTTCGCCGTCGAAGTGCTGAAAGTGCGTCACATCATGGTCGTCGGCCACTACGGCTGCGGCGGTGTGGGCGCAGCGCTCGACGGCGCGAAGATGGGCCTCGTCGATAACTGGCTGCGCCACGTGCGCGACGTCTACGAGCGCCACGTCGACCAGATCGACGCGCTGCCCTCGCGCGACGCCCGCCACGATCGCCTGTGCGAGTTGAACGCCATCGAACAGGTCGTGAATATTTGTCACACCACCGTCCTGCGCGACGCCTGGGCCCGCAACCAGCCGGTCACGGTGCACGGCTGGGTGTACGGCCTGCGCGACGGTCTGGTGCGCGACCTGCGCATGTCGGTGAATAGCCTCGAATCCCTGCCGCGTATCTATGATCGCTGCGTGGAAGCGATGGCCGAATTACGTCATCCACGCGCCTGATCGCTCAGGCCACTCAGGCGACTCTGGCGCGCAAGCGGGCGCGTGGACGACGGAAGATTGAAGCATTGGATATTCGGGGCTGACGCACCGGTCCGCAAGGACGCAGCGTCAGCCGCGCAACCCCTTTTATGGAGATTGCCATGCAACAAGACCCGATCGTCATCGTTTCCGCTGCCCGCACGCCGATGGGCGGCCTGCAAGGGGTATTCGGCGATGTCGCCGCGCCCCAACTCGGTGCCGCCGCCATTCGTGCGGCCGTCGAACGCGCTGGCCTGAAGCCGGAGCAGGTCGACGAAGTCGTCATGGGCTGCGTGCTGCCCGCCGGTCAAGGGCAAGCGCCTGCGCGTCAGGCCTCGCTCGGCGCCGGACTGCCGCTCGCGGCTGGGGCTACCACCGTCAACAAGATGTGCGGCTCCGGCATGCGTGCCGCGATGTTCGCCCACGACATGCTCACCGCCGGGAGTGCCGACGTCATCGTCGCCGGGGGCATGGAAAGCATGAGCAACGCCCCTTACCTCCTGCCCAAGGCGCGCGCCGGCATGCGCATGGGCCACGGTCAGGTCATCGACCACATGTTCTTCGACGGTCTGGAAGACGCTTACGACAAAGGTCGCCTGATGGGCACCTTCGCCGAAGAATGCGCCGACCGTTACGCCTTCACCCGCGAGGCGCAGGACGCCTTTGCTATCGCCTCCCTCGAACGCGCGCAGAACGCCACGAAAGACGGCTCTTTCGCGTGGGAAATCACCGCCGTGACGGTGCCCGGGCGCAAGGGCGACACCGTCGTCGAGCAGGACGAGCAGCCGTTCAAGGCCAATCCCGAAAAGATTCCGACGCTCAAGGCTGCCTTCCGCAAGGACGGCACGGTCACGGCCGCCAACTCGTCGTCGATCTCCGACGGCGCTGCCGCGCTCGTGCTCATGCGCGAATCGACGGCCAAACGCCTCGGCCTCACACCGCTCGCCCGCATCGCCGGTCACAGCACCTTCGCGCAACAACCGGGCCTGTTCACGACCGCCCCGGTCGGCGCGATGCGCAAGCTGTTCGAGAAGACCGGGTGGTCGACGGCCGACGTCGATCTGTTCGAGATCAACGAAGCGTTCGCCGTCGTCGCGATGGCCGCGATGCACGAATTCGATCTGCCGCACGACAAGGTCAACATTCACGGCGGCGCATGTGCGCTCGGCCACCCGATCGGCGCGTCCGGCGCACGCATTCTCGTCACGCTGATCGGCGCACTGCGCAAGACCGGCGGCAAGCGCGGCGTAGCGAGCCTGTGTATCGGCGGCGGCGAAGCGACGGCCATGGCCATCGAACTCATCTGATCAACGTACGCGTCTGAAATCGCACCGGCGTCCAGCGCCGGTTTACCGCTTCTACGGGGACACATCGACGTCATGAAAACAGCGCTCATCATCGGTGCCTCGCGCGGCATCGGCATGGAATTCGTACGGCAGTATCGCGAAGACGGCTGGCGCGTGTTCGCCACCGCATGCAATGAAGACGGTCTGGCCGCCCTGCGCGCACTGGACGCCGAAGCCCTGAAGCTCGACGTCACGCGCGTGGAGTCGCTGTCCGGCCTGTCGTGGCAACTCGACGGCGTGGAACTCGACGTGGCGGTCTACAACGCCGGCGTGAACTCCGAACGCACGACCGGTCTCGCGCCGATCACGAAGGACGAGTTCGATCGCGTGTTCCACACCAACGTACTCGGGGCGATGCAGGTCGCGCCGCTCGTGCTGCCTTTCGTGGAAGCGGCGGGCGGCAGCTTCGGTTTCCTGTCGAGCCGCATGGGCAGCGTCGAATTGATGGAGTCGAACGGCAGTTGGTTGTATCGCGCGAGTAAAGCCGCCGTGAATTCGGTCGTCAAGGCGGTGTCGCTCGAAGCGCAGCGCGCCACATGCGTCGCGATGCACCCGGGCTGGGTGCGCACCGACATGGGCGGAGAGAACGCCGACATCGACGTAGAGACGAGCGTGTCCGGCATGCGTGGCGTGCTGGGCCGCGCCCCGGGCGAGCGCGCCACGCACAACGGCGGCTTTTACAACTACGACGGCACGCCGTTCCCCTGGTAAATCACGCAGTACCGTAGCACCTGCCATACCGGTAGCACCCATAAGACGCTGTTGCCACACCGCCGTATCTTTTGATTCGCGGGCCAGAAACGTCACTCGGAAACGGAGCCAACATGACGTCCGCCATCGACTTTTATTTCGACTTCGCATCCCCGTATGGGTATTTTGCGAGCACCTGCATCGACGACATCGCTTCGCGTAATGGGCGTGGCGTCGCGTGGCATCCGATCCTGCTCGACATCGTCTACAAGGTGAACGGCACGGGCGCACCGGTGCAGCATCCGATCAAGACGGAGTATCTGAAGAACGACGTAGCGCGTACCGCGCGCTTTCACGGCATCGACTACAGGCGGCCGACGCATTTCCCGATCCCCACGCAAGCTGCCGAGCGCGCCGTGTTGTGGGTGCAGGACCATCGCGGCGGCGACTTGTCGGCAGAGTTCGCGAAGTCGATCTTCCGTGCGCTCTACGTCGACGATGTGAACATCGGCGACCCGGCGGAACTGGTGCGGCTCGGCGAAGCCCTCGGCATCGACGGCGCCGCCCTCGACGTCGGCATGCACTCGCCCGCCGCCAAGGACCATCTCAAAGCCGAGATCGATCTGGCGATGGCGCGCGGCGTGTTCGGCTCGCCGTTCGTGATCGTGGACGGCGAACCGTTCTGGGGCTTCGACCGCTTCGCGCAGGTCGAAGGCTACCTGAAGCACGGCAAGATCTGACACTGAACGACCCAAGGGCAAGACACACGATGGCACGACCCCAATCGCCGCAAGACAAGGACCGTGAAGGCTGCCCGTGCGGCGGCCTCGCGTTCGAGGATTGCTGCGCGCGTTACCTCGAACGCGGCGAAATTCCGCCCACGGCGGAAGCGCTGATGCGCTCGCGCTACACGGCGTTCGTGCGCCAGAACGCGCCGTATCTGCTCGACACGTGGGCGGCACGCACGCGTCCCGCGACACTCGATTTCGGCGACGCTCCGCAGTGGCTGGGCCTTCAGGTCAAAGCGCATCTGCAACGTGACGAGCGCCACGCCGAAGTCGAATTCGTCGCCCGTTACAAGGTCGGCGGACGCGCCCACCGGCTGCACGAACGCAGTCGCTTCGAGCGCACCGACGACGGCCGCTGGCGCTACATCGACGGCGACCTGTTCGACTGATCTCGAGACGACGTTCATCACATCGCTCGGCACGTCGCTCAGCAAAAGCACTCAACCAAAACTCACACTCCACCGGATTTCGTCACATGCCGATTCTCGAAAGCAAACTCAATCCCCGCGGCGAAGACTTTGCACGCAACGCGTCCGCCATGCAGACCGTGGTCGACGAACTGCGCGCCCGTATCGCGCAACTGGCCGGTGGCGGCGGTGAGGCGGCACGCAAGAAGCACACCGGTCGTGGCAAGCTGCTGCCGCGCGATCGCGTGCAGCAACTGCTCGATCCGGGTTCGCCGTTTCTCGAACTCTCGCAACTCGCCGCAACCGGCATGTATCACGACGACGCACCGGGCGCGGGCATCATCACGGGCATCGGCCGCGTGTCGGGTCAGGAATGCGTGATCGTCTGTAACGACGCGACAGTCAAGGGCGGCACGTACTACCCGATGACGGTCAAGAAGCACCTGCGCGCGCAGGAGATCGCAGAGCAGAACCATCTGCCGTGTATCTATCTGGTCGACTCGGGCGGCGCGAACCTGCCGAATCAGGACGACGTCTTCCCCGATCGCGACCACTTCGGCCGCATCTTCTACAACCAGGCGCAGATGTCGGCGCAGGGCATTCCGCAGATCGCCGTGGTGATGGGCTCGTGCACCGCCGGCGGCGCGTATGTCCCCGCCATGAGCGACGAATCGATCATCGTCAAGGAACAGGGCACGATTTTCCTCGGTGGCCCGCCGCTGGTGAAGGCCGCCACGGGCGAAGAAGTGAGCGCCGAAGATCTCGGCGGTGCGGATGTCCACACGCGCCTGTCGGGTGTGGCCGACCACTTCGCGCAGAACGACGCGCACGCGTTGTCCATCGCGCGCAGCATCGCCGCGAACCTCAATCGTCGCAAGCCGGTGACCGTCGCCACGAAGACCCCGGTCGAACCGAAGTACGACGCGCGCGAACTGTACGGCGTGATCCCCGCCGACACGAAGAAGCCGTTCGACGTGCGCGAAGTGATCGCGCGTCTGGTCGACGGCTCCGAGTTCGACGAATTCAAGGCGCGCTATGGCACCACGCTGGTGTGCGGCTTCGCGCATCTGTGGGGCTACCCGGTCGGCATCGTGGCGAACAACGGCATCCTGTTCTCGGAGTCCGCGCAAAAGGGCGCGCACTTCATCGAGTTGTGCTGCCAGCGCAAAATCCCGCTGATCTTCTTGCAGAACATCACGGGCTTCATGGTCGGGCGCAAGTACGAGAACGAAGGCATCGCCAAGCACGGCGCGAAGATGGTGACGGCCGTCGCCACCGCGAACGTGCCGAAGTTCACCGTCATCATCGGCGGCTCGTTCGGCGCGGGTAACTATGGCATGTGCGGTCGCGCCTACTCGCCGCGTTTCCTGTGGATGTGGCCGAACGCGCGCATCTCCGTGATGGGCGGCGAGCAGGCCGCGTCGGTGCTGGCCACGGTCAAGCGCGATGGCATCGAAGGCAAGGGTGGCCAGTGGAGCGCGGAGGAAGAAGACGCCTTCAAGCAGCCGATCCGCGAACAGTACGAACGTCAGGGACATCCGTTCTACGCGAGCGCACGCCTGTGGGACGACGGCGTGATCGACCCGGCCGACACGCGCACCGTACTCGGTCTCGGTCTGTCGGCCGCGCTCAATGCGCCGATTCCGGAAACACGCTTCGGCCTTTTCCGCATGTAATCGCCACATCGGCCCACCGAGGAATTCCGTCATGCAACTCGCTACGCTCAAGCTCAGTGTCGACGCCCACGTCGCCACCGTCACGCTCAACCGTCCGGACGTGCGCAACGCGTTCAACGAAACCGTCATCGAAGAACTGACCGGCACGTTTCGCGCGCTGGCGACGAACGACGACGTGCGCGCCATCGTGCTCGCCGCCGAAGGCGTCGCGTTCTGCGCAGGCGCCGATCTGAACTGGATGAAGAAGATGGCCGGTTACTCGGACACCGAGAACCGCGCCGACGCCATGACGCTCGCCGTCATGCTCAACACGATCTACCGCTGCCCGAAGCCGGTGATCGCGCGCGTGCAGGGCGACACGTACGCCGGCGGCGTCGGCCTCGCCGCCGTGGCGGACATCGTGGTTGCCGTCGACACGGCGCACTTCTGCCTGTCCGAAGCGAAGCTCGGTCTCATTCCCGCCACCATCGGCCCGTATGTGATGCGCGCGCTGGGCGAGCAGGCGTCGCGTCGCTACTTCGTGACGGCGGAACGCTTCACAGCCACCACGGCGCAGCGTCTCGGACTGGTGCATGAACTCGTGAGCGCCGATGCGCTCGACAGCACCGTCGGCGCGCTGGCGAAGGCGCTCGTCGACAACAGCCCGAACGCGGTGAAGGAGTGCAAGCGCCTTGTGCAGGACTTCGCCGGGCGCGCCATCGACGAGGCGGCCATCGCCGACACGGCCGAGCGCATCGCGAAGATCCGGGCCTGCGACGAAGGTCGCGAAGGCGTGCGTTCGTTCCTGGAGAAGCGTTCGCCGTCGTGGCGCGACGCGTCCTGAGCGAACGCGCGAAATTCGTCCATGTCGACGGTTACAAAATTTTTTTGGGAGGGGTGACGGCGGAGATGCCGGAGCGTTATCGGCGGGTTTTACGATATTGTCGATAACGTCTCTTTACGGCTCACAAAACAGCGATTTTTCGCACCAAATCCGCCTATTGCCCTGCCAAATCGCTTTGCCTACCATGCGCCCATCCCCCACCTCCGGCCACGTGCAGCAGCGCAGCGCGCCATGCCCCGCACCGGCCAGCCAGACGGACGACGAGCGTCGGGCATCTCGCCCGGCTTATCGCCCGTCACGGCCCTCCAAGGAGTCAAAGATGGACGCCTCTGCGCGCCCCCCCAACGGTCCCGGCGATCTCGCCGCGCGCAGTCTGCGACAGGTCTGGCACCCCTGCACGCAGATGAAGCAACAGGCAAAGCTGCCCCTCGTCGCGCTGTCTCACGGCGAAGGGCCCTGGCTCGTCGACACTGGCGGCGAACGCTACCTCGATGCGATCAGTTCGTGGTGGGTCAATCTGTTCGGCCACGCGAACCCGCGCATCAACGCGGCGCTGATCGATCAGTTGGGCCGCCTCGAACACGCGATGCTCGCCGGTTTCACGCATGAGCCCGTCGTGTCCTTGTCCGAGCGTTTGTCGGCATTGACCGGCGGCGTACTCGGTCATGCGTTCTTCGCGTCCGACGGTGCGTCGGCCGTCGAGATCGCCCTGAAGATGAGCTTTCACGCGTGGCGCAATCGGGGCCACAGCGACAAGCGCGAATTCGTCTGCGTGCGCAACGGCTATCACGGCGAAACGCTCGGTGCGCTGGCCGTCACCGACGTCGCCCTGTTCCGTGACGCCTACGATCCGCTGCTGCGGCACGCGCACGTCGTAGCGTCGCCGGATGCGCGTCAGGCGCGCGATGGCGAGACGGGCGTGGATGTCGCCCGCCGCGCCGCCGACGAACTCGACACGCTGCTCACCGAGCGCGAAGGACGCATCGCCGCCGTCATCGTCGAGCCGCTGGTGCAGTGCGCGGCAGGCATGGCGATGCACGATCCCGAATACCTGCGCCTCGTGCGTGCGCTGTGCGACAAGCACGGCGCACACATGATTGCAGACGAAATCGCCGTCGGGTGCGGCCGCACCGGCACGTTCTTCGCGAGCGAGCAGGCCGGTATCTGGCCCGATCTGCTGACGCTCTCCAAGGGCATCAGCGGTGGCTATCTGCCACTCTCGCTCGTGCTCTCGCGCGACGCGATCTACGACGCTTTCTACGACGACGACACCGCGCGCGGCTTCCTGCACTCGCACTCGTACACCGGCAATCCGCTGGCGTGTCGTGCTGCGCTGGCCGCGCTCGACATCTTTGCGGACGACGACGTCCTTGCCGGAAATGCCGTGTGCGCAGCGCGTCTCACGCAAGCCCTCGCGCCGCTGGCCGACGATCCGCGTGCGGAGCATTTTCGTCATCGCGGCATGATCTGGGCCTTCGATGCCGTGTTGCCGGACGCCCCCGGCGCGGCGCGTGCCTTCGCGAAGCGCTTCTACACCGAAGCCCGCACGCGTGGCGTGCTGCTGCGTCCGATCGGCTCGACGGTGTACCTGATGCCGCCTTACGTACTCGACGACGGCACCCTCGACTGGATGGCCACGCAAACGCTCGCCGCCTTCGATGCATCGATGCAACGGGAGGTGACGGCATGACGACCCATCCCCTGCTCGAGCGCCTCGACGCCGGGCTCGCCGAGATCGACCGTCAGCATCTGCGTCGCCGTCATCGCGTGGTGAGCACCCCGTGCCAGCCACATCTGAGCGCCGACGGCCGCGACGTCCTCGCCTTCGCGAGCAACGACTATCTCGGGCTGGCCGCACACCCGAAGGTCGTCGAAGCGCTCATCGAAGGCGCGCAACGTTACGGCGCGGGCAGTGGCGCCTCGCACCTCATCAGCGGCCATTCGCAGGCACACGCGGAACTCGAAGACGCGCTCGCCGCGTTCATGTCGCCGCATCTGGTCGATGGTCGCGCGCTGTATTTCTGCACCGGCTACATGGCCAACCTGGCGACGATCTCCACGCTCGCCAACAAAGACTCGGAGATCTTCTCCGAAGCGCTCAATCACGCTTCGCTGATCGACGGCGCGCGGCTCTCGCGTGCGAAGACCCACGTCTACCCGCACGGCGACGTCGACGCCCTCGCCGCTCTGCTCCACGCCAGCACCGCCCAGACTAAGCTGATCGTCACCGACGGCGTCTTCTCGATGGACGGCGATATCGCGCCGCTGCCGCAGTTGCTCGCCCTCGCCGAGCGTCATAACGCGTGGCTCATCGTGGACGATGCGCACGGCTTCGGTGTGGTCGGCGAGAACGGACGCGGCGTGTTCGAACACTTCGACATGCGCTCGCCGAACCTCGTGATCATCGGCACGCTGGGCAAGGCGGCCGGTGTCGGTGGCGCGTTCGTCGCGGCTCATCGAAGCGTGATCGAGTGGCTGATCAATCGCGCCCGTCCGTACATCTTCACGACGGCCGCTGCGCCCTCGCAGGCGCATGCATTGCTCGCGAGTCTCGCGATTATCGCGGGCGACGAGGGCCGCGAGCGTCGCGCGACGTTGCAGGCGCGCATTGCGCAACTGCGCGATTCGCTCACGTTGAAGCACTGGCATCACATGGTCTCGCCGACGGGCGTGCAGCCGATCATCCTCGGCGAGAACGCGGCCGCGCTGCATGCGCAAGCCGGGCTGGCCGAGGCCGGATTATGGGTGCCCGCGATTCGTCCGCCGACGGTCGCACCGGGCACGTCGCGCCTGCGCCTCACACTCAGCGCCGCGCATACCGCCGAGGACGTCGCACGCCTGACCCGCGCCATCAATCAACTCGATAACGACTGGACGGAGCACGCGCATGGCTGAACGCAACCTCATCACCGCCGCCAATGCGCCGACCGAGCGTGCGACGACCGCGCGTCACGCGTTCTTCGTCACGGGCACCGATACCGAGATCGGCAAGACGCTCGTCTCGTCGGCGTTGCTGCATGCCGCAGCGCGTCGCGGGCTGGTGTGCGCCGGGCTGAAGTCGGTGGCCGCTGGCGCGTCGGAACACAACGGGCGCTTCGTCAATGAAGACGTGGAGCAATTGCACGACGCGAGCAATCTCAAGCTGCCCGACGACTGGTACTGCCCGTACGTGCTCAAGGACGCGACGGCGCCGCACATCGCCGCCGCTGCCGAGGGCATCGACCTCGATTGCAGCGTGATCCGGGCAGGCTATGCGCGAGTCGCCGCGCGCGCGGACCTCGTGATCGTGGAAGGCATCGGCGGCTTTCGCGTGCCGCTCGGTCCCGACGCCAGCGCGCCCGACACCGCCGATCTGGCGCGTCAGCTCGGCCTGCCGGTGATCCTCGTCGTGGGGCTGCGTCTGGGCTGCATCAGCCATGCGCTGCTGACGGCCGAGGCGATCGCGGCGCGCGGTCTCACGATTGCCGGATGGGTCGCCAATCACATCGATCCGGACATGCGTCACGTGGAGGCGAACATCGACGCGATTGCCGCGCGACTGGGCGCACCGTTACTGGGGCGCGTGCCGCATCTGGCGCACCCCGACGCGGCGACCGCGTCCGGCTACCTCGACATCGCGCCACTGGTCGACACCGCACTCCATCGCACTGCACGCACTGCACGCACTGCGCAGGCGCCGTCCGGCCCGCGTCAGCATACCGCCGCCTGAGCGCGATCCATGCACCGACATCGCGCCAACACCGAATCTACCGAATCCAAGGAATCTCACTATGCAAGTTCACGCCCACACCGCCGCACACGGCCACGACGAAGCCCTGCGCCGTAACGACACGCCCTGGACCGTTGCCGACATCGAAGCGCTGTTCGCCCTGCCGTTCAACGACCTGATCTTTCGCGCGCAGCAAGTGCATCGCGAGCATTTCGACGCCAACGCCGTCCAGCTCTCGACGCTGCTCTCGATCAAGACCGGCGGCTGCCCGGAAGACTGCTCGTACTGCCCGCAGTCGGCCCGCTACGACACCGGCGTGGAAGCCGAGAAGCTGATGCCCGTCGAGGAAGTCGTCGCCGCGGCGCAACGCGCCAAGGAAGCCGGTGCCACGCGCTTCTGTATGGGTGCCGCATGGCGCAGCCCGAAGCCGCATCAGGTCGACGCCGTGGGCGAGATGGTGCGCAGTGTGAAGGCGCTGGGTCTGGAGACGTGCGTGACGCTCGGTATGCTGCGCGACGGTCAGGCACAGCAACTGCGCGACGCCGGTCTCGACTACTACAACCACAACCTCGATACGTCGCCGGAGTTCTACGGTCAGATCATCACGACGCGCACGTATCAGGACCGTCTCGACACGCTCGCCCGTGTGCGCGACGCCGGTCTCAAGGTGTGCTGCGGCGGCATCGTCGGTCTGGGCGAGACGCGCCGTGAGCGCGCCGGTCTGATCGCGCAGCTCGCGAACATGTCGCCGTATCCGGAGTCGGTGCCCATCAACAACCTGATGAAGGTCGAGGGCACGCCGCTGGGAAACAACGAGAGTGTGGATCCGTTCGACTTCGTGCGCATGATCGCCGTGGCGCGCATCACGATGCCGCGCGCGATGGTGCGTCTGTCGGCCGGTCGCGAAATGATGGACGACGCGCTGCAATCGCTGTGTTTCCTCGCCGGGGCCAACTCGATGTTCTACGGCGAGAAGCTGCTCGTCACGCAGAACCCGCAGGCCGAAGCCGACCGCGCGCTGCTCGCACGCCTGGGCATGCGCACGTCGACCGAAGAGAAGCTCGGCGCGCAAAACGCTGGCGACGCGCTCGAGTGCGACGCATCGAAGCCCTGCGCGGCCCACTAAGCGAAGCCACGCGGTCGCCGCGCAGGCGAGGATGATGTTTAAGGATGAATGCGGCCACACGATCAGATCGCACGAGACGATCCGGTGTGGCCGCAGAGCGCAATAGTAAAGAGAATGGCGTCAGTGCGCCGACGCTCCGTCACAAGCGGGGATGTCAGGGCCTAACCATCGACGCCGCCCAAATCGATCATTTTCCGGAGGCAACATGTTCGACAAAATCCTCATCGCCAACCGCGGCGAAATCGCCTGCCGAGTGGCGGCCACGGCCGCACGGCTGGGCATCCGCACGGTCGCCGTCTACTCCGACGCCGATGCACAGGCCAAGCATGTGGCCGTGTGCGACGAAGCGGTACACGTCGGCGGTGCGGCCGCTCGCGAGAGCTACCTGCGCATCGACGCCATCATCGCCGCCGCCAAGGCCACGGGCGCGCAGGCGATCCATCCGGGCTACGGCTTCCTGTCCGAGAACGAAGCGTTCGCCGCCGCTTGCCATGAGGCCGGGATCGTCTTCATCGGCCCGCCGGTCGGCGCCATCCACGCGATGGGCAGCAAGAGCGCCGCCAAGACCCTGATGGAAGGCGCCGCCGTGCCGCTCGTGCCGGGCTATCACGGCGACAATCAGGACGCCGCCTTCCTCCACGCGCGCGCCGACGAGATCGGCTATCCGGTGCTGCTCAAGGCCAGCGCCGGTGGTGGCGGTAAAGGCATGCGCGTGGTCGAGCGCAGCGAAGACTTCCGCGCCGCGCTCGCCTCGTGCCAGCGCGAAGCCGCAAGCAGCTTCGGCGACGAACGCGTGCTCGTAGAGAAGTATCTGACGCGTCCGCGTCACATCGAAATCCAGGTGTTTGCCGACACGCACGGCAACTGCGTCTATCTGTTCGAGCGCGACTGCTCGGTGCAGCGTCGCCACCAGAAGGTGCTGGAAGAAGCGCCCGCGCCGGGCATGACCGAAGCGCGTCGCCGTGCGATGGGCGAAGCGGCGTGCAATGCCGCGCGCGCCGTAGGTTACGTCGGGGCGGGCACCGTCGAGTTCATCGCCAATCAGGACGGCTCGTTCTACTTCATGGAGATGAATACGCGTCTTCAGGTGGAGCACCCCGTCACCGAAATGATCACCGGCCTCGACCTGGTCGAATGGCAACTGCGCGTGGCCGCTGGCGAAGTATTGCCGCGCAAGCAGGACGAACTGCACATTCACGGACATGCGCTCGAAGCACGCATCTACGCCGAGAATCCGGACAACAACTTTCTGCCGTCGACGGGCACGCTCTCGACGCTGCGTCCGCCCGCAGCGGTGCAGTTCGAGATCGGCGGCACGACGTCACCGGCGGGCGTGCGGATCGACTCGGGCGTGCGCGAGGGCGACACCATCTCCCCGTTCTACGACCCGATGATCGCCAAGCTGATCGTGTGGGGGCAGGACCGCGACGAGGCGCTCGCGCGCATGCGTCGTGCGCTGGGCCAGTACCGTGTGGTCGGCGTGCAGACGAACATCGCGTTCCTCGGACGCCTCGTGGCGAGCGAACCGTTCGCCGGGGCCGATCTCGATACGGGTCTCATCGAACGCCACCGCGACACGCTGTTCCCGGCCGCAGCGCCGGTGCCTGCCACCACGCTCGCACTGGCCGTCGCCGCACAACTCGCGCGCGAGACGGTCGTCGGCTTGCGTAAGTATCAGGACAGCATCGACCGCCATTCGCCGTGGCAACTGGCCACGGGCTGGCGGCTGAACGGCGACTATCAGCGCACGCTCTCGTTCGATCATGGCGAGACGCGACTTGACGTCGTACTGACGAGCGGCGCGCAGGCCAGCACGCTGAGCATCGACGGACAAACGTTCCCGTACCGCTATGCCCACGACGCGGGCGTGTACCGCGTGACGCTCGGCGAGCGCCGCGTGCAGGGCCACGTCGACTTCGAGCACGAGACGGCTCACGTCTTCGCCGACGGTCAGTCGTGGACGCTGCGCTGGCACGATCCGCTCGCACAGGCAGGCGCGCAGGAAGGCGGCGAAGGCCGTCTGACCGCACCGATGCCGGGCAAGGTCATCGCGGTACTCGCGGTGCCTGGCACGAAGGTCGAGAAAGGCGCGCCGCTGCTCGTGATGGAAGCGATGAAGATGGAACACACCATCAGCGCACCGGCCGACGGCGAGATCGAAGAAGTGCTGTACGCCGTGGGCGATCAGGTGCCGGAAGGCGCGCAGTTGCTGGCGTTCAAGCGGTGAATCTTGTTGCGACGTAAGTCCTGTGTCGCGCACGAAGGCCCGGCCTGATGCCCACGTCATGCCAACATCATGCCGAATCGTGCGCGCACGCGCTGAGGATCGTCTGACGCCGGAACTGCTCCGGCGTCAGTCCCGACTGGCGCGTGAACATCTCGATAAACGCCGACGGTGTGGCGTAGCCCAGATCGAACGCGATCGACTTCACCGTCCGCCCCGCCTCCAACGCCTCGATGGCCCGCAGAAAGCGCATGCGCTGCCGCCATTGCCCCAGCGTCATCCCCAACTCCGTCAGACAGTGACGCGCCAACGTGCGCTCCGTCATCGACATCGTTTTCGCCCATGCAGCGAGTGTGCGATTGTCGGCAGGCTAGCTCTGTAGCGCATCCAGCACACGCACCAGCGACGGCGATCTCGCCTGCGGCAAGAAGCGAGGCTCTGCCGGGGCCAGCGCGATCTGATCGATGAGCACCTGCGCAAGCCGTCGGTCGGCGTCGGTTTGCGGGCATGCGACGCCACGTTCCGCGAAGTCCAGCAGGATCGCGCGTAGCAAGCCGCTGATGCGCAACGTCGCCGCCTTCGCCGGGAGGGCGCTGGCGAGCGATGCGTCGATGTACACGGATCGGTAGATCACGGCGTGTGCGTTGAAGCTCGCGTGCGTCGCCTTCGGCGGCACCCACACGGCGTATTGCGGCGGCGAGAGAAAGCGCGTGCCGTCGATCTCGATCTGCATGACGCCGTTCGCCACGTAACTGAATGTGCCCCAGTCGTGACGATGCGGCACCCAGGCGGTCTGCGCGTCGAACTCGTCGTAGCGGAAGTAGACCGGATACGGCAGCGTCTTGAAGGTCGGCCAGTTGTAGCGAACGGTCATGGTAAGGGCACAAACGTAGAGGGGCAGCCTGCCGGTGCGGGTCGATGGCGTTCATCTTACCGTTAGCCGGTCTCCTCTGCGAAAACTCGCTTCCGGTGTCATGCTGCTGGCTGACGCGCGTCTCACCGGCGGGTGCCCGATGGACTCGACCGACCCGGTGGCCGTTGGCACCCCGCGCTGCAACGCATTCCTTTGCATCAGGAGAACATATGAATATCGGATTTCTCGGACTCGGCACGATGGGCGCCCCGATGGCGCGCAATCTGCTCAAGGCAGGCTATTCGCTGCGCGTGTGGAACCGTTCGCGCGGCCCCGTGGACGCCCTCGCGGCCGAGGGTGCCGCGCCGACGGCAAGCCCCGCGCAGGCTGCACTGGGTGTCGACGTGCTGATCGCCATGCTGGCCGACGACGACACCTCGCGCACGGTGCTGTGCGACGGCGGCGCGCTTCACGCCCTCACGCGCGGCGCCATCGTGGTGAACATGGCCACCGTCTCGCTCGACTTTGCCCGCGAGATGCAGGCACAGTGCGAGACGCTGGGCCTGCGCTATGTGGCTGCACCGGTGTTGGGACGCGTGAACGTGGCCGAAGCCGGAAAACTCAACGTGCTGGTGGCGGGCGAGGCGTCCGTCATCGATACGGTCCAGCCGCTGTTCGACGTGCTCGGCCAGCGCACGTGGCGGTTCGGCGACACGCCCGAACAGGCGAACGTCGTGAAGCTCGCGTCGAACTTCATGATCGCCAGCGCCATCGAGTCGATGAGCGAGGCGGCCGCGCTCGCACAAGGCCACGGGGTTGCAGGCAGCGACTTCCTCGAGATGGTCACGTCGACGATTTTCAACACCCCCGCCTATACCGGATACGGCGGGGCGATTTCGAAGCAAGTGTTCGAACCGGCGGGCTTCAAGCTCGCGCTCGGCGCGAAGGACGTGCGCCTGGCGTTGCTCGCCGGTGAAGCAGCGAACGTTCCCATGCCGTTCGCGAGCGTGCTGCGCGACAGCCACCTCGACAGCCTCGCTCACGATGAGGGACAACTCGACTGGGCCGCGCTGTCGCGTGTCGCCTTGCGCCGCGCGGGCTTGCCACGGGGTCAGGGCGAGGGCAACGACGAATCCTGACGCTAGCTACGCTTCCAGCGGGGAGCTTCGCCAGCACGCTTATCGCGGTGTTTGCACAAGGTTCCTAAGGAGGGTTCCTAGAAATTCTGGCAGCGGCCTCGGACGGCGGTCGCTGCCATGCGGATCTCCGGGTTTCGGAATTTTCATAAGGATTCCGAATAGGTGTTCGCCAATATTCTCGATGTCGATTTCAACCATGCGCGCCAACGCGCTCGACATCATGAACCAACGTCCACACCTGAACACCGGCCTGCGCACCCTCGCGCTCGCCGCGACGCTCGCGTTGCTCGCACTGCCGTCCGGCGTCAGCGCACAAAGCAACGTCACGCTCTACGGCACGATCGACTCCGGTATCGTGCACGCCAATCACACCGCAGTCGCCAGCGGCCCCGAGTCGTTTACCGGCATCACGAGCAACATCATCGGTGGCAGCCGCTGGGGCCTGCGTGGCACGGAACCGCTGGGGAACGGCCTCTCGGCGCTGTTCCAGATCGAAAGCGGTTTCAATGCCGTCAACGGATCGATGGGCAACGGCGGTCTCGCGTTCGGGCGCAAGGCCATCGTCGGTCTGCGCAGCAGCGAATGGGGCGAAGTGACGATCGGCCGTCAATACGATCCGGTCGTCAATCTCGTGCAGGGTCTGACGGCAGACGGCTACTTCGGCGGCTTCTTCGCCACGCCGGGAGACGTCGACAACTACGACAACGGCGCACGCATCAACAACTCGATCCGTTACGCCACGCCGAATTTCGGCGGTCTGCAATTCGAAGGGATGTATGCGACCGGCAACGTCGCAGGGAAGACAGGCGCGGGCCGCTCATACGGCCTCGCGGGGGCCTACAGCAATGGTCCGGTGGCCTTCGCGGCCGGTTACTTCTTTGCGGATGGCGGCAGCAATCGCGGGAACCCGCTCGCCAACGGTGACTGGCCATATCGCGAATGGACGAGCAGCGCGGGTTCGCTGTTCAATTCGCCGATCAATGCCGGTTTCCGCACGGCAAGCAAGGTGAGCATTGCACGGGTGGGCGGTAAGTACGCGATCGGTCCGGCGATTCTCGGCGTGACGTTCTCGAACGCGCAGTATGCGAGCGACGCCATGTCGCTGTTCACCGGCACGGCGAAGTTCGACAGCGTGAATGCTTTCGCCACCTATGCGCTTACGCCAGCCATCAACACCGGTATCGGCTACAGCTACACGCGCATGCGCGCCGACGGCAGTCTCGGGGCGCATTACAACCAGTTCAATGCGGGCGTCACCTATGCATTGTCCAAGCGCACGTCGACTTATGTGATTGGCGGCTATCAGCAAGCGGTCGGCAAGACGCTGAGTCAGGGACAGGACGTGGAAGCGACGGCCTCGGTCGGCTCCTATGGCATCGACGCCGGTGCTCGCACCCAGTTGCTGCTGGGTATGGGACTGAAGCACAGCTTCTGATCGTCCGGCTAAAGCCCATCGGCCCAAACCCTTGAAGGCATGCGGGTTTGGGCCAATTTCCCTCTGAATTCGATGGCTCTCACATTCAAACGATCGTTTGGAATTTCGAATAAATGCGTCTAAAAAAATACATTATTTGCGATTTTAAGGGTTTACCCTATTCGGGAATCTATTTAGAATTCACTCCATTGAAGTCACATGCAGTTGCGACCGGCGCTCACCACGCTTTTTGATTTCCGTTCGAATTCGATGCGTACCGGTTCATCCCGGATCGTCTCGGCGCTGCACTCAACGGGGAGAAGTGTTGTGGTTTTCGTCAGTTGGTTGGTTGTCGCAGCATTGGCCATTTCGGTGTCGGCCGCGCGAGTGAAGCAGTTGCACCGCCGTGCCATGCGCAATGCCTCGGCAGCGTACATGGACCGCGTGTTGCGCTATCGCCGTAGCCACCGCGTCACGCCGTGCCCTCGCATTCAGTTTAAGGACGCCGCGTAATTCAGCGTCGTCTTGTAGCAAGCAGTAGCAGTAGCAGTAGCAGTAGCAGTAGCAGTAGCAGTAGCAGTAGCAGTAGCAGTAGCAGTAGCAGTAGCAGTAGCAGTAGCAGTAGCAGTAGCAGTAGCAGTAGCAGTAGCAGTTCGGAAGTCTTGTAGTTCTCGTAGTTCCGCTTTATCCGCAGTAGCAGTTCAGCAAGTCGCAGTATCGGTAGTTTGACGTCTGCATCGCTGTACACGCATCAACCGCAGTCCTGTAGTTCAGAAGGTCTCGCATCACCGCAGTACCCTGCAGTATCCAAGCAATACCCGCAGTTGCAATTCGTAGTCCCGCAGTACTCATGCTGTATTCCGGCGCTTGTGCAATGGCCGGATGGAGAGTCATCCCTCCCTGTAGTAACGAGGCATCGCTCTCACGCGTTAGTGCCGTACCGCCGCCGCGCAACACTCAGGCGGCGGATTACGCGCCCAGAGTTAAAGTCAAATCTGGTGTACGGGGCGTGAGCAAGATTAGGCGGCCAGGGGCTGCTGAGCCGGTGTGCTGTCGGTCACCGGCTCTCCATCCTTGAACGTCATCCCGTCAAGCATCGTCGCGATCTTTTCGGGGGCGCGGATGCGCCGCCACGAGTCTTCGGCCGACTCGATCAGCTTGAATGCCAGGCCGAGGAACGTCGCGCGCGAGACGCAGTTACGCGTGCGCTTGGTGCGGTGACGCACCGTCGCGAAGGTCGATTCAATCGGATTCGTCGTGCGCAGATGCTGCCAGTGTTCGGCCGGGAAATCGTAAAATGCCAGCAGCTCGTCGCGATCTTGCGTCAGCTTTTCGACCACCTTCGGATACTTTGCCGAGTGGGTATCAACGAAGTGATTGAAGGCAACCAGCGCTTCGGCACGCGTGGCGGCCATCCAAATGTCCTGCATCGCCTTTTTGGCGCGGGCCTGCTGGGGCCTGTCATTAATTTCGTGTTTGAGGCATAACATGTCGCCAAGGAGTGACTATGCCTCGCAAACCGAAGACCCCGCCGGTAGAGCTACCGGCAATTCCCGCTGAATTGCTTGAACAATTCGGTAACGGCCCGATGACGGCCGAAGCCATCCACGCCGCGACGCTTGCGCTCAAGAAGGCGCTCATAGAACGCGCGCTGGGGGGCGAGCTCAATCACCATCTCGGCTACGCGCCTGGCGCGGCCAAACCGGCCAGCGTGACCAATCAGCGCAATGGCAAAGGCGCCAAGACGGTTCTGACTGAAGGCGGCCCGATTCGCATCGGGGTGCCCCGCGACCGTGATGGCAGCTTCGAACCACTGTTGATCCCCAAACACGAACGACGCTTTACAGGCTTCGACGACAAGATAGTCGCCATGTACGCCCGGGGTATGACCGTGCGCGAGATTCAGGGCTTTGTTCTGGAGCAGTACGGCACCGAGGTCTCGCCCGAGTTCATCAGCTCAGTCACTGACGAAGTGATGGCTGAAGTCACGGCGTGGCAGGCTCGGCCACTTGAGCCGATGTATCCGGTCGTGTTCTTCGACGCGCTGCGCGTGAAGATCCGCGAGGATGCCGTCGTGCGTAACAAGGCCATTTATCTCGCGCTGGGCATTCTGCCCGACGGCACGCGCGACATCCTGGGCCTGTGGATCGAGAACACCGAGGGGGCCAAGTTCTGGATGAAAGTGTTCAACGATCTGAAAACGCGCGGCGTGGGCGACATCCTGATTGCTGTGACTGACGGCCTCAAAGGCATGCCCGAGGCGTTAGCCGCGGTGTTTCCAGCGACGACGTTGCAAACGTGCATCGTCCACCTGATCCGCAACAGTTTGGATTACGCGAGCTGGAAGGATCGTAAGGGGCTGGCCGCCGCAATCAAGCCGATCTATACGGCACCAAGCGCCGAGGCGGCTCTGGCCGAATTGGACGCATTTTCCCAAGGGCCGTGGGGCCAGAAATTCCCGCCGGTCAGTGCCGCGTGGCGCAATGCCTGGGATCGTGTCATTCCGTTCTTCGCGTTCCCGCCCGCTGTGCGCCGGGTGATCTACACAACGAACGCTATTGAGAACATCAACTCGCAGCTTCGCAAGATCATCAAGACCCGAGGCCATTTCCCAACCGATGATGCGGCAACAAAGCTGATCTGGCTGGCGCTGCGTAACATCACCGCAGATTGGGGCCGCGCCGCTCAAGATTGGAAGACAGCTATGAACCAATTCGCTATCCTTTACGAGGATCGTTTCGTCCGGCCATCCGTGTAAACCTCAACCCCGCCTTGAACACGGAATTTCTGACACCCCCGCCTGCTGCGATTTCGGCAGCGCGTTGAGCACGTTGCCCATCTTGTGGAACCAGCAGCGCTGATGCTTGGTCTGCGGGAACACTTCTTCCATCGCTGCCCAGAATCCCATCGCACCATCTCCGCAAGCCAGCAGCGGCCCTGACTGCAGACCGCGCTTTTTCAGATCGAGCAGCAGTTCGGCCCACGACGCCTTCGATTCCCGATACCCGTCACTGATCGCCACACGCTCTTTCGTTCCGTCCGGTTTGACACCAATGATCACCAACAGGCACTGGCCGTCGGAATCGTCGCTGCGCACGCCGGTGTGAATGCCGTCAGCCCACCAGTACACCCAGCGCGCCAACGACAACTCACGCTGATTCCACTGAGCATGCTCATCGGCCCATTGCGCCTTCAGACGACTCACCACATTTGGCGACAGGCCGCTGACCTGGCCGCCCAGCATGATGCCCATGGCTTCGCTCATGTCGCCCGTCGAGATGCCTCGCAGGTACAGCCACGGTAGTGCGGCCGACACGCGTGCGGATTTGCGAACGTACGGCGGCACGACCGCCGAATTGAAGCGGATGCCCGAACCCGAGCGATCACGCACCTTCGGTACCCGAACCGGCACCGGACCGATGGCCGTGACGACTTCGCGCTCTGGTAGGTAGCCGTTGCGCACCACGGCACGCCGACCGTCGATCGACCTCACGTTGCTGTACTGTTCAAGCATGCTCGCCAGTTCCGCTTCGACTGCCTGCTCGATGATCTGCCGCGCGCCTTGCTGGATCAGTTCATCGAGCGCGCTCTTCGTTTGTGCTTTTCTGCCGTTCGTTTCTTTCATAATCTTCTTCATGGTGGTCGGGGCCGGCTCGCGCCGGCTTTGCTCGGTGTGCCTTCGACAAGCAACATTCTCAGCTAAACCGCCACCGCCTTCTCATATTTCCCAAAGCACCCCGTACACCAGATTCGACAATAGCTCCACGCGCCCACAGCCTCGTATTGCCCACGCGTTACCTAGCACAATCCGACGCCACGATCAGACATCGCGTGCATCGGCGGACCGAAATCGTCTTTTCCCTGACGCCGTTTCGTTCGCTCGACGTGTCCGCCATGTGCCCCTTACAGGCCCGATCCCACGCAGTCGGATCCGGCTCGCCCGCGTTATCGCGCAGGCGTTTGGCATGCGCCTTCCCGCGCGTCATGCCCGATGCATTGAAAAAGAGAACATTGAAAGTCATGAACACCGACCCAGAGCGCATCACCGTCACCATCAGCCTGCATCCGAGTGACCTTAAGCAACTCGACCACGCTTGCCAGCGTGTGGGCATGCGCCGTGAAGATTTCTGCGTACTAGCCACGCATCTGGAAGGCGCGCGCGTGCTCAATGGCGAGGGTCTGGCCGCACTGGCCCGTCCGTTCAATTTCGCCGCAGGCCTGCCCGCCGCGTTGCGCGGCGCTTTCGCGCGCCTGCGCACGCGCTGAGTTACTGAGTCCGGGTCACCGAGTCTGAGCGGCTGAAGGTCAGGCGCCTATGGCGCTTGTTGCACCTGTAGCGCCGGTCGCCGTTTCGCGATCTGCTGCCGTCCCTGCCCCGGACACGCCTGCTTCAAGCACCACCATGCCGTCGCGCCCCTGACGTTTAGCCCGATACACCGCATGATCGGCTTGCTGAAGCCACGCCTGCGGCGTATCGAAAGCGCTCGAAGACGGCACCAGTCCGATGCTCACCGCGCACTCCGTGAACGACACGCGAAGCGCTTCCTCTTGCTGCATTTGCGCTTCTGCCTGCGCTACGCGGGCGCGCAAATCGGCAAGCAACCGATGCATCACATCGCGTCCAGCGACTTCGCCGGTGTTGACCAGCAAGGCACCAAACGCTTCCCCGCCCTATCGCCCCACCGCATCGATCTCTCGCAGACGCCGACGCAGTAATCCGGCAAAGCGTCGTAGCGCCGAGTCGCCTGCTGCGTGGCCGAGCGTGTCGTCGATGCGCTTGAAGTGATCCAGATCCATCAGTACCAGACACTCGAGAACGACGGACTGCGAAATGCACGCACGAGACCTGGGCGTATGGCGGTGATCAGGCGGCGACGATGCGTCGGACACCGCGTCCGAAATCCCTTATCGTTTGTCTGAAATTCGCTATGCGACGGGTACCGTTAGGGCGGACAATTTGCCTCAGTTCGCAAGTCACCCGCCGGTCGCTTTCCGACCGGCACATCGCATACATCATGGCTAATTTCATTCTTCCGCTGACCGCAGTGCTTATCTGGTCGGCCAACGTGATCGTCAACAAGCTCGCCGTCGGTCACATCTTCCCTGCGGAAATCGCCTTCCTTCGCTGGTTCGCCGCCGCGTTGCTGCTCACGCCGTTCGCGTTGCCCGCGTTGTGGCGCGCGCGCAGTCAATTTGTGCCGCATATGACGCAGTACGCCACCCTCGGCGTGCTGGGCATGGCGATCTATCAGGGCCTCGCCTATTCGGCAGCGCATTACACGAGTGCCACCAATATGGGGATCATTCTGGCGCTGCTGCCCCTCACGACGCTCGCGCTCGCGGTCATGCTGCTGGGCGACGCCCTCACGGCCGGCGCGCTGGCCGGTGGCTTGCTGTCGATCGGTGGCGTGCTGCTGGTCGTCGGACACGGCTCGCTGCTGCATCTCGCCGATCAGGGCATCGGTGTGGGCGACGCCATGATGGTCGCTGCCATGCTCGCCTACGCCGTCTACTGCGTGCTGCTGCGCAAATGGCATCTGCCGCTCGCCCCACTGCCGTCGCTGTACGCGCAGATCGTGTTCGCCGTCGTCGCGCTACTGCCGTTCTACCTCATCTCGGAGAAGGCTGGCGTTTCGATGGACAACCTGCCGGAGCTGGCCTTCGCGACGATCCCGGTGTCCATTGCCGCCCCGTTCATCTGGATGATCGGCGTTGCGCGCATCGGCCCGCGTCGAGCGACCGTCGTCATCAATCTGGTACCGATCTTCACGGCGCTGATCGCAGCCTTCGGTCTCGGGGAGCATCTCGCCGGTTATCACCTGCTGGGCGGCGCGTTGATTCTCGCGGGGGTGGCCCTCGGGGAGAACTGGCATCTGCCGATTCGCAAAGCGCGTGAACCGATGCCCGTTGTGGCGGATGAATTGGGAAGCGTCCGATAAATTTTGCGCTATTAGCGTTACCGACTCTTTATAGAGGCCCGCCCGTCACGCATGGGGAGGAGAGCGATATAACGTCGCAGGGCGCGGGGGGATTGATTACGCTGTGTGACTCGTCAACGGAGTTCGCCATGCAAACCAATCCACTCGCCCTGTTCGGAGACCATCTGGCCCGCTTGCGTAAGGCGCGCGGCTGGTCGCAGGAGAAGCTTGCCCTCGAGAGCGGTCTGGCACGCTCGTATGTCAGCGGTATCGAACGGGGCAGACGCAATGTCGCCCTCGTCAACATTTGTGTGTTGGCAGACACGCTGGGCGTGCCGACGTCCGAAATGCTGCGTTTCGCTCCGGCCGCAGGCAGTGCGGAAGACACGGCGCTGGCCTCCGAACGCACCCCCCTGCCGCAGATCAGCCGGTCGCTGTGCAAGCTGGAGAACCGCGATCAGGTCTGGCTTGCGGAGATCATCCGCAGTCTCAGTTCGCGCCTGAGTCATGCGGCGCCGCCAGCCACCACGAGCGCTTATGCGTCATCGTCCCACGGCACAGCGTCCGTCGGCGCGCACTCGGATGCATTCGATGATGACACGCGCGACGACAGTGGGGACCTGGACGCCGAATTTCCCGTCCGTCATCAGCCCTCCTCCGCCTCGCCCACTCGCTACCCGGCACTCTCGGAAGCGTCTTCGGAAGCCAACATGACGCGTGCCGACGCGCAGACGAGCGAGGTCCCTCACCGCATCGACGATCCGGACCGTCGGCAAGACGACGAAATGAACCGATCACCCCGCGCGGCCGCAGCGCCGGGCTCGAATGCCGTGGCGCAAGAGGACCCACTGCGCTGGCCTGCCCGCAGGGAAGAACGCGGGTAATGCGCAAACGAAGGCGCAAACGAGGGATGGTCGAAAGCGTGCGCCATCGTCACGCCATTCGCGCTTAGGACATCGCGCAAAGTCCCCCGCCTACACGGGGGGCGTTGCGCGATGATTCGTCTCGTAAAAGTGACTGGTTAACCTATTAAAAATAGCCGCTCTCGCGCGGACTGCGTCGTCACCGAACCCAGAGAAGGTGGCGACGTGCGCGTCAACGACGACAGGAGCGACAGCGCGTCGACGCCTACCGCAATTCCACGGGGCTGGACACCATATCCGGCTCGGCTCGTCATCATCGAGTGACATCCCAACGCGGAACCTTTCAGAATCCCCGCTCTACTTCTACCGGTCAGACCAGTGTCACACTGCGCGGCGCTGGTTGACGGGAGGGCGGCAACGCGTTTCCCAGCGCGTCGGTGCGGTACGGAGGTACGCGAAATAGCGCCACCGTCACCGTCGG
Organism: Pandoraea oxalativorans; assembly: GCF_000972785.3. NCBI lineage: Bacteria > Pseudomonadati > Pseudomonadota > Betaproteobacteria > Burkholderiales > Burkholderiaceae > Pandoraea > Pandoraea oxalativorans. Next base: position 424,783 of record NZ_CP011253.3, on the reverse strand, counting down.
AACGACTGCACTCGTTGTGCCTTCTCCGAAAGTCCGCAAAAAATCTGCGCGTCGCTCCCGGTAGTTCGTGCCTCACAAACGAGGGACACCCGAGGCCCCGTCCCCGATGCCGGATTTTTGTTCCAATCTTCTCGTCCCGAACAAGGAAACTTTTTTATGGACACCAATTTATTTCGATTCGGCAGACATCTCGCCGGTTTGCGCAAGAAGTACAACTGGGCGCAGGACAAGCTTGCGCTGGAGAGCGGTCTCGCACGTTCCTATCTGAGTGGTGTCGAGCGCGGCAAACGCAATATCTCGCTGCGCAACATCTGCATTCTTGCCGACACCCTGGGGCTGCCCCCGCATGAGTTGCTGGCGTTCGACTCGTCGAACGGCATGGCAGCAGACATCGGCGCGGGCGTGTCGGTGCCCTGCGATCCGTATCCGTCGCTCAATCGTGCCATGCAGAAGTTGTCCGATCGCGATCAGGCATGGATGGCCGACCTGGTCCGCACCCTGAGCCTACGGCTGGGCCACGGTTTGTTGCGTGACGAATGAGCGGAAAAGACGCGCCCGGCAGCGAGCGCACATGACAGGCGAGGCACGGGCGGCAGCGCCGGGGTTCGACGCTGCGCTCGCCGGATCAGTCGGTGCCGAGGAAGGCGTCGACCGCGCGATGAAAGGCGATCGGATTGGCGAGGTTCATACCGTGCGATGCGTCCTGAATCACCATGCGACGGGCTTCGGGCATCGCGTACGCCAGCGCGTTGAGCACGTCCGGATACGGCGCGGGACTTTCGGCACCCCCCATTAGCAGCACCGGCGCGTGGAGCGCGCCGAGGGCGTCGATCGGCAGCGGCGTGCGCGGCTCGGCGACCTGCCCGATCAGGGTGCGCGCATTGTCGCGCACCATCTGTTTGAACCACGGCACCATGCGACGCCACGTGTCCGGACCGCTTACCGTGTCGATAAAGAGTGCGAGACCGCCGTCGATATCACCCGCTTCGATGGCTTTCAAGGCCGCTTCACGGAAATTGCCGCGCTCGCTGTCGAGCGGAATCTGCACCGGCCCGCCGCTGATCTCTACACCCGGGTCGGCGAGAATCAGCGAGCGGACGGTGTCGGGCGCGAGCAACGCGGTGCGCAACGCGACATAGCCGCCGCGCGAATGGCCAAGCACATGCACGGGGCCGACACCGAGCGCCTTGATGAAGGCGGCGAGATCCTCGGCGTGTTGCTCACCGGAGAACTCACCGTCGTGGCCATTCCAGGCTTCGGGAAAATAGTGACGCAGGCTGACCGAGATGACGCGCCGACGCTGCCCCAGCGGGGCCATATTGGGCTTGAAGTATCGATAGTCGCAGAGCGATCCGTGAACCAGCACTAGCGGCGCGCCGACAGCGTCGGCAGGGGCGGGGGTTTCGACGTAGGCCATCGGATAGCCGTTGACGTCGATCGTTTGCGGTGCAGGAACCGGCATGGGGATACATCAGGTAAGACGAAGGCGCCAGTATACCGAGCTTGCGGACCCTTTGCTGCGGCGCGCCACGGGCGTGGCGGGCTGCTCCGGGCGGGCCGCCGGGCCGGGAATGCCACGTGCGCGCACGCGTCCCGGCTACGTTCGATGGTCCTGCGTCGGCCCCGGCGCGCTTGGCACAGGACACCGCACCGCCTGGTGTATGCTTGCGACTTTCTTCAATCCTGCGGTTTCCCGGCATGGCGCTCAAAGCCACTATCTATAAGGCCGAGGTACAAATCACCGACCTCGACCGCCACTACTACGCATCCCACAATCTCACGATTGCCCGTCACCCGTCGGAAACCGACGAGCGCATGATGGTGCGCGTGCTCGCGTTCATGTTGTATGCGGGCGAGCGTCTCTCGTTCGGCAAGGGCATTTCGACGGCCGACGAGCCGGACCTGTGGGAGCACGATTTCGGCGGCGATATCGTGCGCTGGATCGATGTCGGCCAGCCGGACGCCCGGCGGCTGGTCAAAGCGGCCGGCCGTGCCGAGCATGTCGACGTGATCGCCTATGGCGGCAAGCCCGCCGCCGTGTGGTGGCAGGCGACCGAGAAGGAAGTGAACCGTCTTTCGAACCTCACCGTACGGATGCTCGACGACGAATCCGCCGAAGCCCTGACGGCGCTGGCCTCGCGCACGATGCGCCTGCAATGCACGATTCAGGATGGCGAAGTCTGGGTCGCAGACGACAATCACAATTTCGCGGTCAAGCTGGAAACCCTGCGCGCGACCGCCCGCGACTGATCCCTTGGCTCAGGCCTCGCCCCAATACATGGGCGAGCCGAAGCTGCGTTACACTTGACGTTAACGTAAATCGAGTGAACGCAGCTGTTGCGACGGCACGCGTCCACCCACGCCTGCCGCGCACCTCATGGACATCCTGATCTTCTCTCCGGACGGCAAAACTGCCGCCTATGAAACCGGCCTCGCCGAGCATCTGCCGCAGGCCAATATCCGTGGCTGGCAGCCGGGCGACACCGCCCCCGCCGACTACATCGTGCTGTGGAAGCCAAACGCCGAAGTCCTGCAACCCCGCGAGCGTCTGAAGGCGATCTTCAACATGGGCGCGGGCGTCGACGGCGTGCTCGGCGCGCACGGCGAGGGCGCTCACCGCTTGCCGCCGGGCGTTCCGCTTGTGCGCCTCGAAGATGCGGGCATGGCCGACCAGATGGCGCAATACGTCAGCGCCGCCGCACTGCGCTACTTCCGCCGCCTCGACGACTTCCAGACTCAGCAAACCGAAGGCCAGTGGAAATTCCAGAAGCCGAACCGGCTCGCCGACTTCCCCGTCGCGGTACTCGGATACGGCTCGCTCGGCGCGCACGTCGCCAAAGCGCTGAAGACGTTCGGGTTTCCGGTGCGCGCCTGGAGCCGCAGCGAGCGTCACGACGACACGGGCATCACCCTCTATCACGGCGAGGCAGGCTTCGACGCCTGCGTGTCGGGCGCACGCATTCTCGTCAACCTGCTGCCGCTCACGCCGCAAACGGTGGATGTGCTGAACGCCGACCTGTTCGCGAAACTCGCGCAGGGCGCGTACCTGATCAACGTGGCACGCGGCGCGCATCTGGTCGACGACGACCTGCTGGCCGCCCTCGACAGCGGCCACATCGCCGGTGCCACGCTCGACGTATTCCGCACCGAACCGTTGCCGGCCGAGCATCCGTTCTGGCGCGCGCCCAAGGTCACCGTCACGCCGCACATCTCGGCGCTGACGCTGCGTGACGAGACCGTCGCGCAGATCGCAGGAAAGATTGCCGCGATGTCACGCGGCGAAGCCATTACCGGCATCGTCGACCTGACGCGCGGCTACTGAGCGAACGAGCGAACAAACCACCGAGCCGCCGCCGGAGCGCGTCGCGGCCGATCCCCACCAGACGAATTAGAGGAGACCGATCCCCATGTCCGCATCTCATCTGCCGCAACGTGTGAAAGTGGTCGAAGTCGGCCCGCGCGACGGCCTGCAAAACGAAAAGCAGCCCGTCGCCACGGACATCAAGATCGCGCTGGTCGACCGTCTCTCGGCTGCGGGCTTCGCCAACATCGAAGCGACGTCGTTCGTCTCGCCGAAGTGGGTGCCGCAGATGGCCGACGGGGCCGAAGTCATGGCTGGCGTCACGCGTCGTCCGGGCACGATCTATTCGGTGCTCACCCCGAACATGCGAGGCTTCGAGGGCGCTGTCGCCGCGAAGGCAGACGAAGTGGTGATCTTCGCCGCCGCGAGCGAAGCCTTCTCGCAACGCAACATCAACTGCTCCATCGAAGAGAGCATTACGCGATTCGAGCCTGTCGCCCGCGCGGCCAAAGACGCCGGTCTGCGTCTGCGCGGCAGCATCTCGTGCGCACTCGGCTGCCCATATCAGGGTGAAGTGCCGGTCGCGAGCGTGGTCGACGTCGTCAAGCGACTCGCGGCGCTCGGTTGCGACGAGATCGACATTGCCGACACCATTGGCGTTGGCACGCCCACGCGCACGCGCGAAGTCATGGACGCCTGTGCGAAGGTGTTCCCCATCGAGCGTCTGTCGGGGCACTTCCACGACACCTACGGTCAGGCGACGGCCAACATCTACGCCGCGTTGCTCTCGGGCATCTCGATCTTCCATTCGTCCGTCGCCGGTCTCGGCGGCTGTCCGTACGCCAAGGGCGCGACCGGCAACGTGGCGACGGAAGACGTGCTGTATCTGCTGCAAGGGTTGGGCATCGAGACGGGCATCGATCTCGAAGCGGTCGTGCACACGGGCGACTTCATTTCGCAAGCCATCGGCCGCCCGAACGCCTCGCGCGTGGGTCGCGCCATGCTCGCGAAGCTGAAAGACGCCGCTGCCTCGACCCATTGACGCCTGACGCCCCCCGGACCCGACCATGAACGACACGCCACAGATCCCCGAATCCGCCGACGAACATCAACTGCCGGAAGGGGCGCGCCACGTCGCGCGGCTGCTCGCTGGCATGGGCCACGACCAGCCGATCGTGCTGCTACCCGCCACCGGCAAGACCTCGGCAGAAGCGGCCGCAGGCCTGGGCTGCGAAGTCGCGCAGATCGCCAAGTCGATCATCTTCCGTCGCGCGGCCGACGACACGCCGGTGCTCGTCATCGCCAGCGGCATCAACCGCGTGGATGAGAAGAAGGTCGCCGCGCAGGTGGGCGAACTCGCCCGCGCCGACGCCCGCTTCGTCAAGGAAAAGACCGGTTATTCGATTGGCGGCGTGAGTCCGATCGGGCATGTCGTCTCGCCCGTCACGCTGATCGATGAAGACCTGCTGAAGCTCGCGAGCCTGTGGGCCGCCGCCGGGCACCCGCACGCCGTGTTCAACCTCACGCCGCAGCAGTTGGTAGCGATGACGGGCGCGCCGGTCGTGGACATCGCGCTGCGAAACTGACGTCGCACTCGCCCCACGCTCATGACCTCGTTCGACACTCCTGTCCCGTCGCCCTGCACCAACATCTGCCGCATGAATCCTGCGACGGGCTGGTGCTCGGGCTGCTGGCGCACCCTCGACGAGATCGCCGCATGGTCGACGATGGCGGACGACGCCAAACGCCTCGTCTGGTCGCTGCTGCCCACGCGCCGTGCGGAGCATGAAGCGCCGCCCGAGGTGCATCGTCGCGTGGTCGCAATCAAACCGAGCGACAGCGACGCGTAGCCCTATTCGCGATGCGCGCCGCCACTCACGCCACTCACGCAATTTCTGCCCAACTATCGTCATTTACTCATGGGAAAAATCGTTGCCGTCGGCGAGACGTTCTCCGCCAGCCATCACTTCTCGCCGGATTCGATCCGCGAATTCTCGACGCTCGCGCACGACTTCAATCCGCTGCATCTGGACGCCGAGTACGCTGCTGCCGATCCGCGTTTCGGGGGGCTGATCTCGTCGGGCACGCAGCAGATGTCTTATCTCGCCGCGCTGCTGGCCACGCACTACTCGAAGACAGCGCAACCGCTCGGCCTGGAGTTCGACATGAAGCTGCGCCGCGCCGTGCATGCGGGCGACGACATCACCGTGCGCTGGACGGTCACCGACAGTTTGTGGAAAGAGAAGCTGGCAGGCGACATCGTGTCGCTCGACGGGGAGGCCGTAAATCAGCACGGCGAGACGGTGATCGCGGCGACAGCCAAGATTCTCGTGTGCGCCAGGCCCGCCTGAGCGCCGTCGCATCCCTCGCAACCGTCACGCACGATCCGCTCACGCAAGACCGACATCGTCCCCGTCGCCTAACGAGATACGCTCAATGACCTCGCTTGCCCTGCCCGCCGGGTTGCGCGTGTTCGAGCGCGGCTGGCTCTCATCGAACAATGTGCTGTTCCTCGGCCATGAGCCCGCGCTCGTCGATAGCGGCTACGTCAGCCATTCGGAACAAACGCTGGCGCTCGTGGCGCACGCGCTGCCCGACGGCCAGCCGCTCGCCCGCCTCATCAACACGCACCTGCATTCCGACCACTGCGGCGGCAACGCGGCCTTGCAGGCCCGCTACGGCTGCCGCACGTGGGTGCCCGCCGCCGAGGCCGACCCGGTGCGTCATTGGGACGAGCGCCGCCTGTCGTTCGACGCGACCGGCCAGCAATGCGCTCGCTTTACGTTCGACGACACGCTCTCGCCCGGCGACACCATCCCGCTCGGCGAGCACGAATGGCTAGTGCTCGGCGCGCCGGGCCACGATCCACACGCGCTGATGCTCTACAACGCCGCCGACGGCATTCTCATCTCCGGCGACGCACTCTGGGAACGGGGCTTCGGCGTGATCTTCCCGGAACTCGACGGCGAGCCGGGGTTCACAGAGCAGGCCGCCGTACTCGACCTCATCGAGCAGTTCGATGTCTCGCTGGTGATTCCCGGACACGGCAAGCCGTTCGACGATATCGACGGTGCGCTGGCCGCCGCGCGCGGACGACTCGACTATCTGCAAAGCGATCCCGCCCGCAACGCGCGCAACGCGCTGAAGGTGCTCATCGTGTTCAAGCTGATGGCGCAAGGACAGATGACGGGCGCAACGCTCAAGGCGACGCTCGACACGGCGCGCGCCTGGCGCAACGCGGCGGCGATGCTCGCGCCGCCTTCCGGGTGGCCCGCGTTGCTCGACACGCTCGTCGCGGAACTGGCCAAGGCCGGTGCGCTGCGCCACGACGCCGAGACGGACACGTTGCACGCGGCGTGAGCCGACGCGAGTCTGCGCGTCATGGCGTCGTACGTCTCGTTCCTACGGCAAAAAAATAACGCCGCTCGCCAGTGACGGCAAGCGGCGTTTGAGGACGTGACGTGCCGGACGAACGCTGCGGTCGCTAACGCGGCGCTCGTCCTGCGACACCGGCTACCGGTGTCCCCTGGCACGCGTCTTTATCGTAGTCAGCACAGGGCGTCGACCCAAGAGGACTTTCCCTGATACGGCGTCGATGCGCGTATCGGAACCGAAGCTTTCTTCGAGTGGCCGCTCACCGGGCGACGTCCGAACCCCCTATAATCGAACGATCGTTCGCGAAATTGCCGTGACGGCATTTCCACATCCCGACTGACTATTACGTCCCGGCGCGCGCGCACCGAACGTCCTGCCTCAGGAGACTTCATGGCCCTTCCCAAGATTCTGCAAAACCTGGCGTTGCCTGTCGTGGCGTCGCCGATGTTCATCGTGAGCTACCCGGAACTGGTGCTCGCACAATGCAAGGCCGGTATCGTCGGCTCGTTCCCGGCGCTCAACGCGCGCGAGCCGCAGATTCTCGAAGACTGGTTGTCGCGCATTACCGAAGAGCTGGCGTCGTACAAGGCCGCGAACCCGGATGCCGTCGTCGGCCCGCTCGCGGTCAACCAGATCGTGCATCAGTCGAATCAACGGCTTGAGCACGACGTGCGGGTGTGCGTCGAGCATCGTGTGCCGATCTTCATCACGAGCCTGCGTGCGCCGCCCAGGGAAGTGCTCGACGCCGTTCACAGCTACGGCGGCATCGTGCTGCACGACGTCATCAACCTGCGTCACGCCAACAAGGCGCTCGAAGCTGGTGTTGACGGCCTGATTCTCGTGGCCGCCGGTGCAGGCGGTCATGCGGGCATGCTCTCGCCGTTCGCACTTGTGGGTGAAGTGCGCAAAATCTTCGACGGCCCCATCGTGCTCTCCGGCTCGATTGCCAACGGCGGTTCGATTCTCGCCGCACAGGCGATGGGCGCTGATCTCGCCTACATCGGCACGCGCTTCATCGCGTCCACCGAGGCGAACGCGAGCGACACCTACAAGCAGGCCATCGTCGACGCCAGCGCCAACGACATCGTCTACACGAACCTCTTCACGGGCGTATCGGGCAACTACATCCGCCAGAGCATTCTGAATGCGGGTCTCGATCCCGAGAACCTGCCCACCGCCGACAAGACCGCGATGAACTTCTCCAAGGCGAAAGCGTGGAAGGACATCTGGGGCGCCGGTCAGGGCGTGGGGTTGATGGACGACGTGCGTCCGGCGGCGGAGATCATTGCGCGTCTGAAGCAGGAGTACGACGACGCGCGCAAGCGTCTGGCGGGTTGAAGTGTTACGGCGCGAGGACGCTTCCGTCTCGCGCCGGATGACAACATCGGCATCCCCTCGCAAATTCGCAGAACCGACAACGCGACCCAACGAAACGCAAGCATCCGCGCGCCTGCCAGTGGCAATCTCCTCCACCCGGGCTGGCGCATGAGACTGTCGTCTTCGACACATGCACGGCCCGCCTTATCTGGTTTACGGAGGCCTTCCCATGCCGCATGTGCCACACCATCGCGCGATCGGTTCCGCGCCCTGCTACAGACTCGCCCCTACCGCAAACCGTCGCCAGAGCAGCCGCTTCGGCGCACATGAGTTTCCGCGTCACTTTCGCGGGACGCGCGCTTCGCCGCGCGCTCACGCCACCCCTGCGAAGGGTCCATGCCGAAACGCGCCGGGCAGCGCATTGCCGCCTGCCCACTGGCAGACGGTGCTCGCGCTGACAGTCGTCGCCAATCTCGTGCCGCACGCACTCGCCGGACCGAGGCTTCCCCTTTCCAAAGACAAGCATCGCCCAGTCGACGCCCGCACCCGGGACACCGAACGCCACGCCGCCGGCACGTTGGACGACGTGCAACGCTTTCCCGCACCACACGCCGCCATCAGGTCCGACTACTCATTGCCCCAGGTGATGCGCGCCTTCGGCGCTTCGAGCGCGCCGTTCCAGAATCTTGGACGGGTGATCAACGAGATGCACCTCCTCGTCGCGGGTGAAGAACTCGACCGGCAAACGCTGGAAACCGTGAAGGACGTCGGCAGCTTCATCGACATGGTGACGGCGTTGATTCCATCGGTACAAAGCGCGCGTCTCGGCGGTCATGTGGCGGAGGTTGCCGCCGATGCGTCGCAGGGCAAGCCGACAAATGCCGAGCGAATCGGCTCATTGATCCGGATGGGCGATCCACGCACACTGAGCGCGCCATTGCCGGTGCGCCCGGATGAGCCGTCGGCGGATCTCGTGGCTTCGGAGGTGTTGGCCGCTAAGCAAACGGCGTCGGTGCACGAGGTCCGCGAAGTCGATCACGACAACGACAACGGCAACAACGACAGTGACGTCGAAGCCAAGCCCGAAGGTGACGTCATTGCGCAGGCACCCCCTGACGCAAGCGCCACGGCGGTCATCGACGATCGGGACGGGAAGTCGATGCCCGTCGTGGATGCAGATGCCACTCACGCAGGCGACGCGGCTGAGATCGCGCGAGACGACCACCCGGCGCGCCCCACCGAACAGCGCATCGACGGCGAGCAAGCGCATCTGCGGGGTTACGCACAAGCGCTCCCGCCCGAGGCACGCCCCGATGCGTCACATCCACAAATGTTCGTCGTCGACGCTCGCCGCTATCTCGGCGGAGAGGCCGGGTTCTATCGCCTGAGCGCGTCATCGCAAGCCAATCACTGGTTGATCGATGCCCCGCGCGGCGCCCGCGCTCAGGTGCCTGTGACGTACGACCCGCAGACCGGGAGATGGCAGGCGCAAACACCGTTGCGGCTATGCGGGGGCGGGTGCGGTCCGAGCCGGGATTCGACGCCCGACAGCGTTGCGATGAGCCAGAACCAGATCGCGGACGCGATTCGTCACATCCCGGATCGCGACGTTCGGGACGCCATCCAGCTCGCCTACCGCGATCTCAGCCGCCTGCACCTGATGCGGACCAATCGCGAAGATCTGCGTGCGTTTCGCGATAACTCCATCGTCGGCCACCGGCAGATTCTGGTCCCGCAGCTCATGCGCCTCGATCCCTACGCGACGCTTTTCGAGCAACAGCGCGAAGCGGCCGAAATCACCGCGATTCACTACGACGCTTATGTCGACACCGGCGTGTACGACCTCAGCCCAGAGGCGTTCTGTCAGGAGAACGCCGAGATTCTGTTTCACTACCTGCTCGCGCGCGGGGTGCCGAGCCACCACATCCGCATCATGACGGTGCAACCCAAAAGTCAGCCCCCGCACGTCATGGTGCTCTACACCGAGTCGGATCATTTCATCGATCTGCTCGATCTGTCGACGCCGCAACCACCCGTCGAAGGCTATGTCGACGGCATCAGCGCAGAACGCTTCACCGCCGCATTGTTTCTCACGCGAGACGTCACTGTCCTGCTCGACCCGTGGAGTCGGATCAAAGCGTCGTCGTTCGTCGATGCGCAGAGCATCGAGGAACTGATGAGTGAGCTGGATACCGCACTGTTCGATACGGGGCACCGTCCCGGCAACCCCTTCAGAGTCTCGCTCACCCGCCCTTACCCCGCCCCCCGCGACCGCGCACTCGCAGGGCGACCGAGTCCAAGTGGCTCCCGTGGCTCACGGGGTTCGCAGGGGTCTGGCGGATCTCATGGCTCTCAAGGATCGAAAGGCTCCGGCAGTTCCGCAAGTGCTGCAAGCCTGACCCCGAGGACCGCGTAACGCGAAGGAATCGGCAGGATGAAACGCTTCGCGGGTCTCCGCCATTTATATCGCCATCCGAAATAACGAGTATCCAAAAACGACAGACACTCTGACCGATGCGCAAGCCCGGCGCATCGGTGCGATGGCAGTCTTGGTCTCCCGGGCCACTGGAACGTCATGGCGCTGCACGTGCGCCGTGGCCGGTGGCCCGTCACTTCGTGAGAGGACGCCATGTCCCACGCATCACATTGCCGTGCCATCGGCGCCGTCCCCTTCTACGGACTGCGCGCTTCGGAGCCATCGTCGCGAACGCGGGGTGCGCCCCGCAATCCGCTCGCAAAGGCGTTTCGCCACGCCCATGCGGCTTGCGCGCTCCATTGCGCACGCGCCGAGCGTGCACCGACGTCGCGCAGAACCGCACATCGCGCGGCCACGCCCCCCTGCAGTGCGTGGCCCGCGGCGTTCGCCATCCTCTTCGTCGCCAATCTGACGCCACCCGCAAGAAGCGCCGTCCCGTGGGGCGCGTCAATGCACAAATCCCCCCCAGCGGACCCTCGCATCGACGGCGGCTCGCCCCAGATTTCCACCGGAGGGAATTCGGGTGATTTACCCATGCCAGGCCAAGCGCCCGACGTCGTGGCCGTACGTCCCGTAAAGATGCCCGCTATCAAGTCGAACTACACGCTGCCGGAATTCCTGCACGCCGTCGCGGCGTCGAGCGAGCCCTTCCGACATACGGGTGATTCGTTGCTTCAGATGTATACGCTCGTCACCGGCGAGGAAGTCCGCATCGACACGCGCAAGACGGTCGGCCAATGGACCGAGGCGCTCGACTTCGCCACTGGATTGGTGCCTGACGTCGGGATATCGAGAATCCCGGGCGATGCCGCAGGCATTGCCGCGGATCGCATGGAAGGCCGATCGGTGGCACCAGAGCGGTTGATCCACATGATTCAGGCGTCTGACTCGCACAATTTTGCAAGCCGGGGCGCTATCCGAAAGCCGCCGGACGTCAACGCAATGCTCCACGAAAAGTGGCAACAGGTATCCCGACGCAAAGGGCATGCCAGGGCATCGCGCCCTTCGGCGGCCGCACAACCCGACGCCATCGCGTGGCGCCGACACGAAGCACGGATCGACGCAGAGAGCGAACGCCATGCGGTCGCGCTGGAGGAGGACATGGCGTTCGCTAAAGCATCCATTGTCCGTGGCCCCTCTCACGACACGCCGTACTTGGCGCACGATTGGCATATCGAAGGCGAGGCGCAACATCTGGATGGCTATGTGCAGTCGCTTGCCCCCGACAAGACACCGGCCGATCCACAGCGTCGGATCGTCATGATCGACGGTCGCCTCTATCTGCGTGGCGCGGCGGGCTACTACCGTGCGACCCGTGGCCAGAGCCTCGACCATTGGCTCGTCTCGGCACCGCCGGGCAGCGGTCGTGCTGCGCTGGTGCCATTACACTTCGATGCCGCCACCGGACGCTGGCGAGCGGAAGCGCCGCTGCGGCTTTGCGGCGGCGGTTGCGGGCCAAGCCGCGAAGCGACCCCCGACAGCATTACGCTCGATCGGGACAGGGTCAGAGACGCCGTCGCCCATCTGCATAACGAAAACGTGCGTGATGCAATCATCTACGCGTTCGACGATCTCGCCGGTCTGCATCTGACGCGCAGCAATCGTCCGGACCTTCGGGCGATGCGCGACAACTCGATCGTTGATCACCGACTGGCTCTGCGCTCATCGATGAAGCGGATTAAGCCAAGCCTCCCATTGCTCAAGCAGCAAGAACAGGCGGCGCAGATCACCGCGCTGCACTACATATGGAACCCCTACGCCGAGGCGTTCTGTCAGGAAAACGCGGAGATCCTTTTCCACTTCCTGCTGGCGAACCAGGTACCCCTCGAGAACCTTCGCATGATCACGATCAAGCCCAAGAACCGGCCGCCGCATGTGATGGTGTTGTACACGGAATCGGAGCGCCTGATCCGTCTGCTTGAGGAGGCAACACCGCATCCGCCACTCAACGTGGGGCCCGAAGGCCTCATCGATATGCTCTTCGCGCGCGAAGCTTACGAAGCCCGCGACTCCACGGTGCTTCTCGATCCGTGGAGCCGGTCTCGCGCCACATCGTTCGCCCACGCCACGCACTCGCTCGCGATGGTCGATGCGCTCGACGACGCACTCATCGAGATCGGCCATCGGCCGGGCAACATTTACTGGGTCTCCATCAATCGGCCGCTGGGGCAGCGCCGGGGCAGCGCGAGCAGTCTTGGGAGTGCAGGCAGCAGCGGCTCGTTCGGCGGGTCCGGGAGTTCGGCCAGCGGCTCAAACGTCTCGGTTCGTATGCCCGGAACCGGGGGGGCCGGGGGGAGCGCAGTGTAGCGCCGGTCGTCGATATCGAGAACGTCATTAACGCAGCATTGCCTTCGGAGATCTCGCCGTGTCCTTGACAACCCACCGGCGCGCGGTCCGCACGACGCCGTGCTACGGCCCATCGCAAACCATGATGCGCAAACGCGATGACGGCACCTTTCCCTGTGCCTTTCGCCGCGCTCGAATCGCGCGGGCATCCGACGACGCCGTCGAAACGCATGCTTCATCGCGCCAATCCGGCAGCACATCATGGCCCGCCGCGTTTGCGATCCTTCTGGTGACGAACTTCGTCACGTCCGCGTCGGCATACGCTTCGGCGTCGGCATCGGCATCGCTGCCGCGGGAATTTCGTAACCCCTCCGAGCGTGCTCTGGCACCGGACGGTCGTGACGATTTCCACGGCGCGCCTCGGCCCGACGAGGTCGTCGCCCAGCCTGTGCCGCAGGTTCAGGTCAAGTCGCAGTACTCGCCGGTCGATGTCCTCCGAGCCGTTGCGGCCGCACGAACGCCGTTCGCAAGTACCGGTGAATCGATGACCGACGCTTATTCGCTCGTCACCGGCCGCGAGGTCCCGCGCGAGACGCGCGAAATCGTCAAGACGTGGGGGACGGCCATCGACATCACCTCCGGCCTTATTCCCGAAGTGCAGATGCTGCGGCTACCGGCGGAGGTCTCCGATATCGCCGTGGACAGCATCGACGGCAAACCGCCGTCCATTGACCGGATCATCGGACTGGCGCAGTTCGCGTCCCCACGAGGTAGCGGCTCGCCTGCCGCCCCTGAACTCGCCCCCCCGAGGCGGGCCGCTAAGTTGCGCGGGCGTCGTCCGCCGAAAACCCACCTGTGGCAAATCCCGAAGGACGAGCGCATCGGGGCCATAACATTGCCGGACAACCTGGCCGCAGAACGGCCTGTGAGCCGCTTCGCTATCCGGGGTGAATTCGACCATCTCGACGGCTACGAGCAAACATTCACGCAGGCCGAGTTGCCCACGGAGAAAGCGACACGTCTCGTCTTCGTCGGTGGTCATCGTTATCTGCGCGGCGAAGCCGGTTACTACCGCATCTCGCAGGGCCTCAGTGGCGATCACTGGCTCATCGATGCGCCTCGTCAAACGCGGGCGCAGGTGCCTGTGACTTATGATCCGGTCACAGATCGGTGGCGTGCGCATGAGCCGTTGCGCGTATGCGGCGGCGGGTGCGGACCTAGCCGACCGATCAGTCCCGACAGCATCGCCACAAGCTTCGATAGCATCTTCACTGCGACCATGCATGTCACCGACGAAGGCGCACAGGAAGCGATTCATAACGCCTTCGCGGATCTGAGCCGCCTGCATCTGCTGCGCTCGAATCGCCCCGATTTGCGCGCGATACGCGACAACTCGATCATCGATCACCGCGCTGCCCTGCGCGTCGCGATGCGCGACATCGACCAGCGCTTACCGCTCGTCAAGCAGCAGTGTCTGACTGCCGAAGCCACGGCGCGGTACTACTACTCACACCCCTTCGCCGAAGCGTTCTGTCAGGAGAACGCGGAGATTCTCTTTCATTTCCTGCTTCAGGACGGGGTCAGCAGCGACCAGCTACGCATGATCACTGTCCAGCCGAAGAATCGCTCGCCGCACGTGATGGTGCTCTTCACGGAGTCGCACCGCTTCATCGACATGCTCGACGCGTCGACGCCACGCCTTCGCGAGAGCCTGCTTCCGGACGGTCTCTCTTCGGGACAGTTTGCGTGGGCCGCCTACATGACGCGCGACACGACCCTGCTGCTCGACCCGTGGAGCCGCAACAAGGCCGTCTCGTTCGTGTGGGCCGACGAACCGCAGGATGTCGTCGACATACTGGATGTGGCCTTCGCCGATATCGGCCATCGCACCGGTAGTCCCTACACGGTGTCGGTCACGCGTCCGCTCGCGTCACGCCGAAGCCCGCCCGGCAGTCAGTCCAGTCTGGGCAGTGCCGGCAGCGCCGGAACTTCGCGAAGTTCGCTGTCGTCCTCGAGCCCTCGCCTGAGCGCCTCGGTTCGGCCTGCGGCGGGACGGCGTCGTGCGTCCGTGCCGGGAGATCTCGAGCCGTCCGGGCGTGAATCGCCCGAACCTGCACCACAAGCCGACTGACACATCGCTCGCATGATCGTCTTCATCCGGAGAAGTTGCTATGCCTTATGCCTCGTATCGTCGCGCCACCTCCGTCGCGCCCGCGTTTGCGCCCACTTATCCGCTCTCGCACGCCGTGCAGCATCGCAAGGCATCAGCGCATATCCACGGCGGTGTGAACGTGCAAACCAAACGGCACTTCAGTACTGCGTTCGCTCAGGCACGGCTCGCAACGCCATCCCATGCTTCGCACACGTCGCAAACCCATTCGCCGCTGATGCAAGGCCGCTCGCGACGCAAAGCCGCAGGCCCATCCACGCCGACCGTCTGGCCTGCCGCTTTCGCACTCATGCTCGTTGCCAACCTGATCGCGCCCGTCGCATCCGTAGACCCGGTCGCCGCCTTCGTGCCGAAAGGCGTGCGTCGTTGCCACCGCAATGATGAAACGCACGGCGATGCGTCCGGCTGCGCGCCGCCGGTGCTGCCCGATCAGGCGCGGCCGATGCCGGGCGACATGGGCGACGTGGGCGACGTGGGCGACGCCGTTCGCGCTGAACCGGTCGATCCAACAATGACACTCAAAGATCGGTATTCGCCGCAGGATGTGCTGAGATCGATGGGTACCGGACGTGCCCCTTTCCGGCAC
Organism: Pandoraea oxalativorans; assembly: GCF_000972785.3. NCBI lineage: Bacteria > Pseudomonadati > Pseudomonadota > Betaproteobacteria > Burkholderiales > Burkholderiaceae > Pandoraea > Pandoraea oxalativorans. Next base: position 409,272 of record NZ_CP011253.3, on the reverse strand, counting down.
CTCGGAGACTCCATCGCCGACATGTACGTCCTGCTGACAGGCAACACCGTCGGTCAGCACATGCGCGAAGAGATTCAGCAGCGCGTCGATCTCGTGGACATGGTCACTGGCCTAATTCCCAAAGTGGCGATGTCGCGTGTTCCCTCGGAGGTGGCAGAAGCCGTGGCCGACGGTATCGACGGCAAGTCCATCACGGCGGATCGCATCATTTCCATTGTGCAGAGCACCGATCCTCGGGTACTGGCGCACCCGCGCGTCAACACCGCGCGTGAGAAGGCAGCGCAGGCGACATTGGACAAGCCCGGGGCGGTGGCCCCCGCCGTCCACATCGAATCGTCCGAGAAGTCTTTGAAGGACATCGAGAAGAAAGTGGCGGCGACCGATATGGAGCGCATCGTCGACGAGGCGGGTAGAAGCGCCCCCGCGCCGGACGCCTCGCCTGGCAGGGTGTCTGACGAGATGCCCGCCGTGTCCAACCCGGAACTCGATCTCCGGGGCGCGCATGAGGCGTTGCGAATATGCGGTGGCGATTGCGCAAACCGCCGTGTTACGACGCCCGACAGCATCGCCACGAGCCGCCACGAAGTCGACTCGGTGCTCGGTCATCTGCGAAACAACGGCGCCCGGAGCGCTATTCTCCTGGCCTACAACGACGTGTCACGCATGGAGCTACTGCGTTCCAACCCGCCGAATCTCCGGCACTATCGCGACTACTCGATTATTCCGAATCGGGAGGCGGTCCGCATCGCCCTCGAACACGTTCCGCCCGACACGCCCCTCTACGAACAGCAACGACTCGCCGCGGTCATCACAGCGAGTCATTCCCGTATGAATCCGGGCACGAACGCATTGGGTCAGGAGAATGCCGAGATTCTTTTTCACTTCCTGATCGAAAACGGCGTTCATGGCGATTGCATCCGCATGATTACCGTCCATCCGAAAGGGCGCTCGCCTCATTCGCTCGTTCTTTATACGGAATCCGAAGCACTGATCGATGCCCTTAAACTCGCAACACCCGTCCAATTCGAAGGCCCTGGCGTCGATGGCATCTCCGGCAACACTTTTGCGGGACTCATCATGAATGCGCACGACACGACGCTTCTGCTCGATCCCTGGAGTCGGGTGAAAGCGGTCGGCTTTGCGTTATCGAAAGATCCGCAGGAAACGCGGCGCGTGCTCGACGCGGCGTTTGCCGACTTCGGACATCGGCCGGGCGAGGCCTACCGCGTCTCGCTCACGCGTCCGCTCGGGTCGCGCCGCACCGGGACAAGCCGACAGGGAAGTCTGGCGAGCCGGGGGATCGCCGCGACGGTGTGGAGAAAGTCAACTACGGGCGGATCGCCGGTGACATCGAATGCGTCCAGCAGACTGGCGTCTCCCGACGCGCCGAAGTTGCCGCTTGCGAACGGGGACGAAAGCGCGGACGGCGCTTGAGCGCCGCCCGTCGGTCACAACATCAAGCACGCATGGCACGCGCCGGATTCAAGTCACTGGTGACTCAGTAAGTGTAGACGCCGCGCCCCGTCTTGCGTCCCAGATAGCCGGCCGCGACCATCTCCTTGAGCAGCGGGCACGGACGGTACTTCGAGTCCGCGAACTCCTCGAAGTAGACGTTCATCACCGACAGGCAGACGTCCAGACCGATCATGTCGGCCAATGCGAGCGGGCCGATCGGATGATTGCAACCCAGCTTCATGCCTTCGTCGATTTCTTCCGGCGACGCGAGATTCTCCGCGAGCACGAAGAACGCTTCGTTGATCATCGGCACCAGAATCCGGTTGACGACGAAGCCCGGCGCGTTCTTCACCGTAATCGGGGACTTGCCCAGTTGTCGCGCCAGCGCGTCGACGCGCGAATGCGTCTCGTCGCTCGTTTGCAGTCCGCGAATGAGCTCCACGAGGGCCATGAGGGCCATGAGCGGTACCGGGTTGAAGAAGTGCATGCCGATGAACCGGTCGGGATGTGCGACGACGGCCGCCAGCTTCGTGATCGAGATCGACGACGTATTCGACGCGAGGATCGCCCCCTCCTTCACCGCCCCTTCGAGCTGCTTGAGAATCTTCACCTTCAGATCGAAGTTCTCGGTCGCCGCTTCGATCACGATGTCGGCGGTGCCCAGCGCAGCGTAGTCGGTGGACGTCGTGATGCGCGCAAGCGCTGCGTCCTTGTCGGCCGTGGTGAGCTTGTCTTTCTTGATGAGGCGGTCGAGGCTACCGGCAATCGTGGCCACGCCCTTTTGCACCGCCGCGTCGCTGATGTCGACCATCGTCACCGGCAGTCCGGCCACCGCACAGGCCTGTGCGATGCCGTTACCCATCGTGCCAGCGCCAATGATGCCTACGTATTGAATCGTCATGTCGTCTCTGCTCCGTTTGTGCTTGAAAGGTGGCGGGGATACCGTCTTGCGCGGTGCACAAATCATAGCGCGGACCCGTCGAATCGGTGACACATGGAACCGCTGTGCGGAATGGCAGATGCGATGGGGCAAGGCGTCCCGCACAGCGCCGTCGCCCAAAGAAAAAGGGGCAGACCCCGCGGTCTGCCCCTTCGCCGATCCCACCGTCACGCGCATGGAATGCGCGCGCGCCGTGGCATCAGAACTTCATGCGAACGCCACCACCGAAGGTGTCGCCACCCGACATCGTGCTGACCTTGTCGTTCATGTACGCGGCGTAGATATCGGTGCGCTTCGACAGGTTGTAGTCGTAGCCCAGCGCCCACGTCTTGCGGTTGACGTTGCTCGCGCCCGAGCTCTTCGTGTACGCGTACGACGCGAGTACCTTGCCGTTGCCCAGCGGCACCGACACGCCGAGCTGGCCGCCGTTCTCCGACACGCCGCCGCCAGTGATGTTGTTGCGGATGTACTGGTACTGGCCGAAGAACTTCACGACTTGCAGATCGTACGTCGCGCCCAGTTGCAGCGCTTGCTGGCTGCGAAAGCCCGTGATACCGGCCATGTCGTCCGGCACCGAGTCGAACTTGACCTGCTGGTAAGCGACGGTCGCCGCGAACGGGCCGTTGAAGTACAGCGCAGAGGCGCTCCACTTGTTCTGACCGGTCTCGCCCGCCTTGTTGCCGAAGGCGTACGAGACAGCGCCCGTCAGCCCCTTGAAGTTCGGCGTGGTGTACATCACGGCGTTGCTCCAGCCGGAGTCGCCCACGACGCCCTGACCGGCCTGGCCGATGAAGGTGTGGAACACCATCGGGCTGAAGGTGTACGAATCGACGAACGGGTTGAACAGAATCGTCGAGACGAAGTACGACGTGGTCAGGCGACCGATCGTGACGGTACCGGCCGTGTCCGACTGCAAGCCGACGTAGGCGTTACGCGAGAACATCGAGTCGCCCTGGAAGCGGCCGTACTGACCGTTCTGCGGACGGAAGAAGTCTTCCAGCACGAAGACCGCCTTCAGGCCGCCGCCGAGGTCTTCATTACCCTTCATCCCCCAGTACGACGTCGACATGCCGCCGCCGCCCTGCGTCCATGCCCGGTCGCCGCCCGGGTTCTTGGCCGCGCCCACCCAGGCGTCGACCTGACCGTAAAGCGTGACGTTCGATTGTGCGAGTGCCGGTGCGCTCACCGCCCCCATGCACGCGCCCAGAACGAGTGCCCCACCCATGCCCTTGGCCATACTGCGCTTCATTGACTTCTCCTTGGTTTATGTATTTTGTGTGCCTGCTCGCGCCTTGCACGGGACCCTGCGGGCGCCCTTTCGAGAAGCGCCTCCCTGATAAACGGCCGTGATTCTCGCACAGCCCCGCCGCGCGCAGAAAGACCGGAACGGCAAGGAAAAATGCACCACACGAAGTGGCTGGGAAATGGTGGGGAGACAAAATTCGGACGGCCATCCGCGCCACAATTAACCCCGGTATAACGAAATCGATATAAGGCGTATATTTCGGGGTTAGCAACCGCTCACATTCGCGGCGAGATGCGCGAATCATGGACATCGCTCAAGGGCGACTCACGGATGTCTTTGAGGACCGAGGACCGCATCCAATGTTGCACATGTGCAACATTCGGTGCAGAACGGGCACAGCGATGGAGGGGGTTGCTGGATTGAGCGGTGAAACTGGCAAGACGTTCGGGGGGTGCCTCGTCGGCTGCGCGGGTGCGCGAGTGCGCCTCCTGGGGTGGGGGCGCCTTAGAAGCCGCGCCCCCGGCGTCCGCCGCCTTCATTGCCGCGCTGGCCGCGCGGTTCGCCTTGCGGCGTGTACTGACGCTCGCGGGGTTCGGCGGGCGACGCCCAGTTCGGGTAAGCCGCCTGTCCACGCCCCCGGTCCGCGTTGAAACGGCTGATGTCTTCGCGCAACGACGCCTTGTTCACGTCCAGCATTTCGCGCCCACGCCCGCCATCGGCCCAGGCAGGGTAGGCACACACCAGCAGTAACAGGAAACAACAGCGAAGTCGCGCAATCATTTGGGTTCAGCCACATCTCCCGACCGCTACGGTGGGGCCGGTTTCACGAGGTGCGTCCCGCATCGGCGGGTTGCCAATGCGCCATACATCTCATGAATGACTTTACCGGGACAGTCGAATGAGCGTCGACCGAAAAGATGTTAATACGCGATGCGGTCTGCAACCGTTTGTAACCAGAGGCAGATGCGATTCGGGCTTGCCGGATGGAGCAGCGAAAACCCATGCCCAGCGAGGCTGAGCGGGCGACGGCAGGTGCGCCGCACGACGCCACGGCGAGCGCCGTATCGCTACGTTTTGCGCCGGCTTTCCGCTATTTTGTCGCCACGCTGCCGTCGTGTCGCTGTCTGATGCACCGCACGACGGCGCGTCGGCTCACTGGTCGCCGATCTGCTTTTCTACCGACAGCGAGATCTCACGCATGCGGTCGCCGCGCGGCGTCACGAGATCCTGAGCGGTGATGGTGAAATTGACCGGGCGCGCGTACTTCCGGCTCGCGCTCTGCCATTCTGCGGGTAGCCCGGCCGGGTTCGTCGTGGTCGTGCGCATCGTCGTCACACCGCGCGTGCAGCGCGCCATGTCGGTCGCGAACTTCTGCGCCTGATTGCGCAAGTCCATCGGCGTGATCTTCTGGTAATCCCAGATGCACTCGTAGGTCGGGGCGAGTCCGGTCGCGCGGAACACCTTGCAATCGCCGCCAGGCACCGAATACGTCGCCTGATAGCTCTCGCCGCGCTCGTTTTTTGCCACCAGCGGGCCGGAGATGTCTTCAAAGCCGGTTTGTGCGCTCTTGGCCAGCATCAGAATGCCTTCGCACTGGTCGGCGGCAAAGGCCGACTGTGCAGCACACATGCATGCCAGCAAAGCCCATCGTTGAAAAGATTTCGTTGCCATTATTGGAATGTTTGACTGGGGTACGGCGCGTTAGCGGTGACCGGGGTCGTGCGGGCGCGGACCATTTTCGACATCGCATGGAATGGTGACATTAGAACGCAAAGTGCGCGCGGACGAAACCACGGTCACAAGGGAAAACTTGCGCCATTTCGAGTCCGGAAGTGCCTGATAGTTCGCATCGTGGGTTAACGGCGCGCTGATCCAAAAAGCCGATTGGCGGGCGGCGCACGCGACCTATACTCAAAGCGCAGTCAAACTGCATAGGCACGGCCGGGGACCGATGGTGGTCCGAAGCATGACGGTAGTGCCTCTCGGTGCCAAGTCTGCTTGGCCCATACCATGCCGCGCCGGTACACGCGGCTGGCGATGCCCCGACGGGGCCTCAACCGGCGGCTTAGCCCGCCGGTTTCCATTTGTGCGGCGCTTCCACGCCCTTGCGGCCGAGCCCCTGACGCGTCATTTCGGGCAACGTGGCAGAGGACACGACGTCGCCACGCCGATGCGTTGTCGACGCCCCGGGCCCTCATGCCGACGGACTAAGAGAAAGTGCGGATTTCGCCGCGCGTGCCGGTCTGCAACTATCGAATCACAAGACCAATATTTACCGGGCACTCACCTTCGGGAAGTCAACGGAGCGTTTGTGTACACCAATGGTTACGGCACGCCGCACCTGATCGACTTCGTTCGCGGTCATGGCGGCACGCTTGCGCACGTGCTGGGCGCGCTCGGTAAATTTCGCCACCGTCACGGCCACTGGCCGTCGCGTCTGTTTCTCTATCCCGAAACCCTTGCTGCGCTGGTGCAGGACCTCACGCCGCTCGGCTTCTACCGTGTTCAGCAGCGGCTCGACGTCATCGCCGATCTGGAGCGCGATCTGTTCTGCGGGGACGATTGCGGCAACGTCGCGATCTACCGGGTGCAGGTGCCTTCGGATCCGGCCGATGTCGACGCTGCGGCCATCTGGCTGGGTCTGATGCTCCCCGAGTCACCGCAAACGGACGATCGACCTCGTCCCTGCGCCACGCCCGCACCGCCGCGCTGACGACACCACTCGCGTTGTCGGCCGCTGTCACAGGAATATCGCGATTCGCGGCTAGTCTGGCCTGCCGCCGGTGACCGGATCACGACACCGGCGGGACGTCGGCCCGCTTTTTCAGCGTTTTTTCAGATGACTCAGACGATTTGACCGCGCAGAGCGCTAACCCTGCGCACCTCTGTGCCTCCGCACTCTTTTACGCCGGAGAGATGTCATGAACCGACTCGCGATCGTTCTGGATGGACTGATGCTGCTCTACCTGGCGGCGGCAACCGTTGTGGGCGTGCAATCGAGCGCCGCCGACGGGCACGAACTGCTCGCGAGCGTGCTGGGCGTGCTGCTCGCCCTCTGCGTGCTAGCCGTCATTGCGGCCCCGTTTTATGTCTCGCTGGTCGTGCTCGTCGCACAATCCGAGCGGCACCTGAAGCTCGCGGCATGGCTGCATCGTGTGCTGCTGACACTCATGGTCGCGCTCACGCTCGTCTCGCTGCTCGCGCGCGACACCATCGAGATCTCGGCGCCGCTGTTCGTACTCGTCGCAGTGGTCTGCGTTGTCAACCTCGTCGCGCTATCGAGACGACGTACGCACTTCGAGACGTTCCATCTGTTCGAGCATTAAGACGGACCGCGTGCGGCGAGTCTCGCTGGGGCCACCTGTGGCCGCAGTGTGGACGTTCTCGGTCTCGACGCCTGTCTCATTGTTCGCGTCGCTGAGGTCGCTGAGGTCGCTGAGGTCGCTGAGGTCGCTGAGGTCGTGGAGGTCGTGGAGGTCGTGGAGGTGGCTGAGGTCGCTAAGGTCGCGGAGGACGGATGCACACGATGGTGCGCCGCACGTCGATTTGCGGGCGGCGTGTGGGCGGTGCTAGACTGCGCGGCATGAATCGCTGGCGCAAACTCCTCGTGCTGTTGCTGTTGTGCGTAACCATGCCGCTCCAGGCCATGGTTGCGCTGCGCACGCATTGCGCGCCGGAATCGCCAGCGGCTTCGATGCAGCGCCCGTCCGTTGCGACAGTCGACGCCATGGCAAACATGGCGATGCATCACGCGACGATGTCCGGCGACACGGTGTCCGGTATGCACCATCACAGCGACGATAACGCAGCGACGGTCACGGCCAGCGACACGGGCAACGCCACGCATGCGTCATCGCCGACACCTCAGACATCGCACATTCAACACGCCAATTGCTCAGCCTGCGCGGCGTGCGTTGTCTGCACCGCTCTGCCGCAAAGCGTCGTGCTACGCGTGCCGGACGCGCAGCCGTCCGCCGCCATTCCGTTCCTTCGCACGTCGGCGGACAGCGCCATCGTCGCCGTCCTCGAACGTCCTCCCAAAGCCCTCGCCATCTGACGGTTTCGCATTGCGACCTGTGTCGCTGCGGCATTGCCTGATGCCCGCACGCCCCAGTCGATGCCCGCCGTCTCCGTTCCCCCGTCAGACTGATTTACGAACCGCGTCGTGACTGGCACGGCTACGTCCGCTGCGTCACTTCGTCACGTGCGTCGTGAATCGCTCTGCCCGATGAACGTGCGGTGCCATGCCGGGCGCGCAGCCTTCCAGTGCTCGCGTCACGTCGCCCGGCATCGCCAGATCGACGAGTTTTTCGATGACGTTTCTTTCCTTACGACGGCACGCCTGCTGTGTACCCGTCGCGCTATCGCTGTGGGGCGTGAGTTCGCTCCCCGCCGTGGCCGCTGAACCGGCGACAACAACAGTCGTCTCCGACGATCCCGCGTCTCCCGACGCCCCTGCCGGACCGCCACCCGCCGCCGTACTGAGCGACTTCGCCCGGCCCGCGCTGTCCGTCGCGACAAGCGACTGGCGCATGGTGAACGCCAGCGTTTCGAGCATGTCCGGGATGTCCGGTGCGGGTCATGACATGACGAGCCACAGCGGGCAGGCCACGCGTCCACCCGCCCAGACCGGCCACGCAGCGATGGGGCACGCCATGCCGACGGCCCCTTCGTCTGCGCCCGTGGCAACTGGCCACGAAAACATGGAACACGCCATGCCGATGACGTCGCCTCCCGGCGTGCCCGCCGATCCGCACGCCGGTCATGGCGCAAAGGGAGGGCTGCAATGACGAGCGCTCATTTGTCGCCCATGACAGCGGCGGTCTCCACGTCTCTCACACGCAACGCCACAGCATCCCGAGCGCATCGTCGCGTTGCCTATACGGCCCGTCGCGCACGTCGAACGCCGCTGGTTATCGCCGCGATTGCCACACTGGCACTGTCCGGTTGCGCAACGTTCAGCGACGACGGCGGCTTTGCGCCGGTCGCCGACGCCACACAGCAGCGCCTCGGGAAATCGGCCGTCTGGGCGCGCGACGACGCAGCTTCACAAGCGCTCGCCAAACAGCGCGACGACTTGCTGGCACGCCCGCTCGATATGGACACCGCCGTCCAGCTCACGCTGCTGAACCATCGCGGCTTGCAAGCGACGTACGCAGAACTCGGCATTGCCGAAGCCTCGCTCGTTCAGGCGGGACGTCTGCCCAATCCTCGCTTCACCTTTCAGCGCGTGCAAGGCGGTGGCGACGTCGGCATCGAACGCACGTGGGGTATCGACTTTGTCCGCGTCCTGACGATGCCGCTCGCGTCGCGCGTCGAAGCGCGCCGGTTTGCACAGGTGCAGGCGCAGGTCACACAAGCCATCGTCGCGCAGGCGACGCTCACGCGCCGCGCATGGATCGACGCCGTTGCGGCACAGGAACGCGTGCAGATCCTTGAGCAGACGAGCCTCGCCACGCAGGCCGCCAGCGAACTCGCCGACGGCATGGCGCGCGCAGGCAATTTCAGCGCCATGCGACGCACGCAGGAGAACCTCGTGTACGCCGATACGGCCGCGCGTCTCGCACGCGCCCGCGAGCAGGCGAGCGCGGCACGCGAACAGTTGGCACGGCAAATGGGCCTCTGGGGTCAGCAACTGAGCTTCACTTTGCCGCAACGTCTGCCCGCGTTACCGGCGACGCGCCCCGCTTCGGCCGACGCCGAAGCGCTGGCCATTCGCGAACGTGCCGACGTGCGTGCCGCACGCGCTGCGCTCGATGCCACCGCGAGCGACCTCGGCCTGACCCGCGTTACGCGCTTCGTCAACGTGCTGGACACGGCGTATCGCGACAACAGCGCCACCGGTTCAGCCAGCGAGCGCGGCTATGAAATCTCGCTGGAAGTGCCGCTATTCGACTGGGGCTCGACACGCATCGCCGGGGCCGAAGCGCGCTATCGCCAGAGCATCGACCATCTGGCCGACACGGCCGTTGCCGCACGCGCGGACGTTCGCACCCGTCGCGCGCAGACGCTCGCTGCGTGGGACATCGCCGAGCACTACCGCACGACCCTTCTGCCGATGCGTCAGCGCGTGTCCGACGAGTGGCTGCTGCGCTACAACGGCATGCTCGCCAGCGTCTTCGACTTGCTGACGGACGCGCGCGAGCAACGCGACACGGTCCTTGGCTACATCGACGCGACGTCCGATTACTGGCTGGCCGACGCAGCTTTTCGCGAGAGCCTTGGCGGCGGGATGCCCGAATCGTCGCTATCGCGCTCGCCGACAGAAGCCACCGCGCCAGTCGCCTCGCCCGCGTCTACTGCGCCATCCGCACCCGCCACACCGCCTGGCGCGCCGCCTGCCACATCGCCTGCCGCACCGCCTGCCACATCGCAGCCTGCTTCATCACATCAAGCTCAACGACACGGAGGTGGCGCATGACTTCGCGCCGACGATTCCTGCGTGACGCCAGCCTCGCCGTCGTGGGCGCGGCGGCTGTCGAACGCACCAGCCTCGCCGCGCTGCCGGACGCCGCCAGTCGCAGCGACGCCAGCACCGCCAAACCGCTCGCCCCGCCCAACGGACGCCCCTACCGCCCTGTCGCCACGCTCAACGGCTGGACGCTCCCGTGGCGCATGCGCAACGGCGTCAAGGAATTCCATCTGGTCGCCGAACCCGTAGTGCGTGAAATCGCACCGGGCATGCAGGCCAATCTCTGGGGTTACAACGGTCAGAGTCCGGGCCCGACCATCGAGGTCGTCGAGGGTGACCGCGTTCGTCTGTACGTGACGAACCGGCTGCCGGAGGCCACGAGCGTGCACTGGCACGGCCAGCGTCTGCCCAACGGCATGGACGGCGTGGCCGGTCTCAACCAGCGCGCCATCGCACCGGGCCAGACCTACGTCTACGAGTTCGAGGCGAAGCGCCCCGGCACCTTCATGTACCACCCGCACGCCGACGAGATGATGCAGATGGCCATGGGCCTCATGGGCTTCTGGGTCACGCATCCGAAAGACCCGTCGTTCATGCCGGTCGATCGCGACTATGTGTTCCTCATCAACGCCTACGCCATCGACCCGGGTACGCGCACGCCGCGTGTGAACGAGATGACGGACTTCAATCTCTGGACGTGGAACAGCCGTGCGTTTCCGGGCATCGATCCGCTGGTGGCGCGTCAGGGCGACCGGGTGCGTATCCGCATCGGCAACCTCACGATGACGAATCACCCGATTCATCTGCACGGTCACGAGTTCAAGGTTACCGGCACCGACGGCGGCTGGGTGCCTCCCACCGCGCAATGGCCGGAAGTCACCACCGACGTGGCCGTCGGACAGATGCGCGCCATCGAGTTCGACGCCACCGAGCCAGGCGACTGGGCCTTGCACTGTCACAAGTCGCACCACACGATGAACCCGATGGGCCACGACGTGCCGACCATGCTCGGCGTGAATCAGCGCGAGATCGCGAAAAAGATCACCCGCATCATTCCCGACTACATGGCGATGGGCGAAACCGGCGCATCGATGAACGGCATGGAAATGCCGATTCCCGAAAACACGCTGCCGATGATGACGGGCACCGGCCCCTACGGCCCCATCGAAATGGGCGGCATGTTCACCACCCTCAAAGTGCGGCAAGACCTGCCGCGCGACAGCTATCGCGATCCCGGCTGGTATCGCGCGCCACGAGGCACCGTCGCGAGTCCCTGGCAAGGCAGCACTTCAGCGTTACCCTCTACCCATCGCCCGCCCGCAAGCGCGGGCAAAACCGGAGTCAAATCATGACGCGTCCGCACTTCCCTTTGCACCTCCCTTTGCACATCGCATCGCTGTTCAACCGCTCGGTTGCCGCCCCCCTCATCCTTGGCGCCACCACGCTCTTACTCAGCCTGCCTGTGATGGCCGACGACCCGCACGCCATGCATATGCAGCACGGCCACAGCAGCGAGGCGGCGGCCATCGGCGAGCCCGGCAACGACGCGCAGGCGACCCGCACGGTGGATGTCGACATGCGCGACACCATGCGCTTCTCACCGGCCACGCTGACCGTGAAGCGTGGCGACACGGTGCGCTTCGTCGTCACGAACAACGGCAAGATCCGTCACGAACTGACGCTGGGCACGGCGGCGTCGCTCGCAGAGCACGCAAAGATGATGCAACAGATGCCGGGCATGACCCACGCCGAGCCGAACGCGGTGACGGTCGAGCCCGGTCAGCGCAAGACGCTGGTGTGGCACTTCACGCAAGCCGGAACGGTGGATTTCGCCTGCCTTGAGCCGGGGCACTTCGAAGCGGGCATGCGAGGGGTTGTGAACGTTCGCTAATGCACGATGTGCACGACGAGGCGACGGCGAGCGATCGCCAGTGATGGCGACCCGCCCCGTCAGTCGTCGCTTCGCACGAGGCCGCCGCTGAGCGCTTCGGTGGCGTCGGCCTCGAACGCTTCGACGTCGCGCACCTTGAGCCGCAGGCGCAGGGTGACGGCGTCATCGTAAGCCGCGTCGAGCACCTCTGCGGCGTGACGTTCCGCTATTCGGCGCAGCGTCGCCTCGTGGGCAAACGAACAGCGGTAACGGGCTTCGACTGTCGGTTCGACGGCAGTGAGCGTTGCGAGCTTCAGCGCTTCGCTCACCGCCTGTCCGTACGCGCGCGTCAGCCCGCCTGCGCCCAGCTTGATCCCGCCGTAGTAGCGCACCACCACCGCGAACACGTTCGCCAGTCCCTTGTGCATGAGGACGTTGTACATCGGCTTGGCGGCGGTGCCTCCCGGCTCGCCGTCGTCGTCGAATCCCGACGCCCCCTCGCACAACAGCACCCAGCAGTAATGCGTGGCGCTCGGATAGCGCACCCGCAGTGCATCCAGCGCGCGCATGGCCGCCTCGCGCGACGTCACAGGCATGACGATGCCGATAAAGCGGCTCTTTCTAATTTCCAGCTCGGTCTCTACCGGTGCTGCCAAAGCGTACATACGGCGGTCGTCCCTTTACAGCGTGACCTCGCCACGGGCGATTTCAATGACGTTGCCACCGACACGGATCTCGCGATCTGCCGTGACTTCGAGCGTCAGGCGGCACACACGCTCGATGGCGTCGCCCTGCGACACGCGCGCACGCACGGGCAACGGATAACCCTGCCCGATCAGCCAGCCGCCCAGATTGGCGCATGCCGAACCCGTGCCCGGATCCTCGCTGACACCGCCACCCTGCGTGGTGAAGAAGTAGCGTGCCGTGACCTGCAACTCGTTGCCTTGACGGTCGTCGATGGAGAACACATAACCGGTCTTGCGCTCGAGGCTCGAGAGCGGCCAACGCTCGAGCTTGGCGCTATCGGGCTGGGCGCGTGCAACGGCGTCGGCATCGCGCACCGGAATCAGCAACTGATCGGCTCCGGTATCGACCCACTGCGGCGATTGCGCCAGATCGTCACGGCTCAGGCGCACGAGCGCTGCGATATCCGAATCCGCTTCGGTGGCTTTCTGGATCTTCGGCTCGCCCGACGACGGTGCGGTTAGCGTCCAGTGGTCGCCCTGCGCCTGCACGGGCACCAGACCAGCGGCGAACTGTAGCGTGACGTGATCGCCCAGGCCGCGCAGGGAACGCAGCACGTGCGCGGTACCGAGCGTCGGATGGCCCGCAAAACGCATTTCGTAGCCGGGGGTGAAGATGCGCACATGCGCGTCGGCCGCCTCCGAGGGAAGAATGAATGTCGTCTCGGACAGGTTGAACTGACGGGCCAGCAATCGCATCTCGTCGTCGCTCATGCCGCGAGCGTCTTCGAACACGCACAGCGGATTACCGCCGAACGTGGTTTCGGCGAAGACATTGACGATACGGAATGCGTAACTGCGGCTCATGGCGATGCTCCAGTAAGAGGTGGATCGTGACGGAATCGAACATTTGCACGGCCGCCCATGCCTCGTGAGCGCGGGGTGCCGCCGGTTGGCCGGTCGTCCGGCCTTTCAAAAGAAGGCTCGTAGTCTCGCACATCGCGCCGCCGCACGGGCGTCCCGTGCGGCGCTCAAGTCCACTTTCGGTGTTTTGTACCCCCTGCGTTCGGAATCGTCCGATGTCCGGGCGGAAAACGACACGCCTGATCGGCTGCCCCCAATTGACAACCATATTGAGACAATGATTCTCAAATCAGACGGATTGTGGTTCTCGCGGGGGACTCTAAAATGTCATTCATCGAGGCCAACACAGCCTCCTAACTTAACGAAGAAGTGACAGGAGCCCATCATGCTGGACATCAGAAAAGCTGCAGACCGAGGCGTTGCCAACCATGGCTGGCTGAACTCGCACCACACGTTCTCGTTTGCGAATTACTACGATCCGAAGCAAGTCGGCTTCTCCGACCTGCTGGTGATCAACGACGACCGCGTGGCGCCGGCACAGGGCTTCGGCAAGCACCCGCACCGCGACATGGAGATCTTTTCGTACGTGCTCGAAGGCGCGCTCGAACACAAGGACACCATGGGTACGGGTTCCGTGATCGAGCCGGGCGACGTGCAACTGATGAGCGCGGGACGTGGCGTGGCGCACAGCGAGTTCAACCACTCGAAGACCGATTCGGTGCACTTCCTGCAGATCTGGATCGTGCCGAACCAGACGGGCATCGCACCGGAGTATCAGCAACAACGCTTCACGGCGGAAGAAAAGCGCGGCCAGTTGCGCAAAATCATCTCGCCGGACGGCAGCGACAACTCGCTGCACATCCATCAGGATGCGCGCGTGTACGCCGGGCTGTTCGACGGTGACGAATCCGCCACGCTGACGCTCGCGCCGAACCGCTACGCCTACGTGCACGTTGCACGCGGCAGCGTGAGCGTCAACGGTGTGGCGCTGGGTGAAGGGGATGGTGTGCGCGTGCGCGACGAGACGGCACTCACGTTGTCCGGTGGCAACGACGCCGAAGTGCTTGTGTTCGACCTGCGCCCGGTGGAAACGCCTGATTTCTAAGGCCCGGACCGCGCTGGTCGCTCAGGTCGGCAACAGTGGTCGTGGCGTACGGGCAGCTTCCCGCCGTGCGCCACACCCCGGGCACCGCCTTCCTTCGGTGTCCACGCGGCCGGTACCTCACGGTGCCGGCCGCATCTCTTTTTTAGTATCGACGCACGCGAATGTGCGTCGACGAGCACCCGCGCTTCATGCCTCGCGCATGGAGAGCGAGCAGGCGTCCCCGCGCGCATCGCGACTGACGGTGACGCGCGATAGCCCCACGAGATGCGGCGCGAGTGCCCGCCAGATAAACGCGCAGAGATTCTCCAACGTTGCGGGACCGAGTCCGGCGACATCGTCCAGCAGACGGTGATCGAGCCGCTCGCTCACGCGCGTGAGGGCAGCGTCGAGCTGCGCCAGATCGAGCACCATGCCCGACTCGCCCATCGGCGCGCCGGTCACTTCCACCGTTGCACGGTAGCTGTGGCCGTGGATGCGACGACTCGCGTCCATGCTCGGCGGATCGATGTCGCGGCGGTTCAGCGTGTGCGCCGCTTCGAACACAAAGCTGCGCGACAACGTGAACTGGGCGCGCGTCTCGGTGGTGGCATGCGTATGCGCACCCCGCGCTGACTGTTCAGGCGTTCGCGTGAGCGCGCGCCCACGCGCCGCGACGGGCTTGCCCGCGTGGGTACGACTCATGCGCTCACGCCTCGTCGGCCATTTCCAGCGGCAGCGCGTGTTCGTCGTCGCGCCACGCTTGGTCGCCCTGCGCGAGTTCGACGGCGCTCAGGCGGCAATCCCGGAAAGCCTTTTCAATGGCGTCGCGGTCCAGAACGCGCCCGATGACCACCACTTCGTTGATGCGGTCGCCCCACGGCGCTTCCCAGTTCGATTCGATGACCGTGCGTTGCGGATCGCCCACGGGCGGCCACAAATCCGGATCGGCCGCCGCCCACCACTGGCCGACCGACTCCAGCGTCGCCGTATTGCCCGCGCGCGAATACGCAAGCGCCCATGCCGGACGGTTGGCCGCCCAGACGTAGCCCTTCGCGCGAATCAGCCCGTCGAACGGCATCGACATGAACGCCGCGAAACGTGCCGGATGCATCGGCTCGCGCTGACGCAGTACGAAGCTCGTCACGCCGTAGGTATCCGCTTCGGAATCGTGTTCGCCGACGAGCGCTTGCGTCCAACCGGCCATCTGCTCCGCACGCACGGGGTCGAACAGGCCCGTGCCCAGCACTTCGTCGAGCGGCACCTGACCGCGCTCGCCCAGCACGATTTTGGCCGACGGATTGAGGCCGGTGATGAGAGCCTTCACGGCATCGAGTTGCAACGCGTCGACGCAATCGACCTTGCTCACCACAACCACGTCGGCGAACTCGATCTGCTCGGTCAGCAGCTCTGCGAGACGGCGCTCGTCCTCGTCGCCCGCGACTTCGCCGCGTTGCGCCAGCGTGTCCAGCCCGTTGAAGTCCTTCAGGACATGCAGGGCGTCGACGACAGTCACCATCGTGTCCAGACGCGCAATGTCGGCAAGCGATTGCCCCGCTTCGTCACGGAATTCGAACGTGGCGGCGACCGGCATCGGCTCGGCAATGCCCGTCGACTCGATCAGCAGATAGTCGAAGCGACCGTCCTGGGCAAGTTCGCGCACGGCAATCAGCAAGTCCTCGCGCAACGTGCAGCAGATACAACCGTTGCTCATCTCCACGAGGCGCTCTTCCGTACGGGACAGGGCGGCCCCGGCGTTGCTCGCGCCACGCTCGACGAACGACGCGTCGATGTTGACTTCGCTCATGTCGTTGACGAGGACCGCCACGCGCAGGCCGTCGCGATTGCGCAGCACATGGTTGAGCAGCGTGGTTTTACCTGCGCCGAGGAATCCGGAAAGGACCGTGACGGGCAGACGGCGATCGGTCGCGACGGTAGCGCCGACTTGGGAGAGAGGGTGAATCATGACAACAAAGTCCTGTGGTCTTATGGGGCAGGCGTTCGCCCGAAGGATGCGCGCCGACGTCGCCCCACTGGAGGCGGGTGCCGCCGCAACGGTGCCTGGGTTGACCGGTACGGCGAAGCATGACGCCGCTGGCGCGCGCCGTCGGGGGGACCGACGCAGCGTCACGCTTTTCGCAGGCGCGTCAGCGCGCATTCTTGGCGATGCCAGCCATTCACCGGACATCGCGTGGCCATCTCGGCAGCCCAACAAATGCAACCGAGTTGCAATATGGCGCGATGATACGGCGACTCTTTTGATTTTGCAACTCAGTTGCACATAACCCACGGATTTCCGTCCGGGCGCCCGACAGCGCCCCCTCCTTGGTAAGGGCGCGACACGATGCCGCGCAAGGCGTCCGGCGACGGAACCGGCGGGTCGCTGCGTCTGTCTGCAAGGTCTGCGATACTGCGCGAGCGGCGCGCTACGCGCGTCATGGCCACCGACGGTTGGCGCGCGCAGTTCGATCATCCTCGCGCGCCCCCGCTGCCCGGCGGCCGCTTTGCTCCCGTCTCTTTAGCCAAATTCGATATGCGCACTTCCAAAATCGCTTCCTCCGCTGCTCAGGCCCGTCGCGCGACCGGCGCGCTGCGGCGCGCCACGCAGGGTCTCACCGCTGCGGCCGTCATCGGGCTGGCCAGCCTGTCGCAGGGAGCCTGGGCGCACGCGCACATCGCGTCGAGCGAACCTGCCGCGCAGGCTACCGTCGAGGCGCCGAAGTCGGTACGCGTGACGTTCGACTCGGCGCTCGAAGGCGCGCTCTCGAAGCTCACCGTCGTCGACGCCAAGGGCAAGGCCGTCACGCAGGCCAAGCCCGAACTCGATGCCGCCCGCAAGACCCTCACGCTCGCCGTCCCGACACTCGCCGCCGGGGAATATCAGGCGAACTGGGTGGCCGTAGCGAGCGACGGTCATCGCACCCAAGGCAGCTTCAAGTTCACCGTGAAGTGATGCCGGCAGATCTGGCCGCCGGCACCTGGCAGCCCGCCACGGCGGGCTTGCTGAATCTCGCGCTGGCGCTGGCCCTCGGCGTGTTGCTGCTGCGCAGCCCGCACGCGGTACGCAGTGGCCTCACGCGGCGCGTGCTACCGGGGTTCGCGGCCGGGTTGTCCGTGCTCGCGTGGATCGCCTATGTGCTCGCAAGCACCGAGGCGATGACGGGCGGCGACTGGGACGATTCGTCGGCGATGTTCAGCGACGTGTGGGTCGTACTCACGCAGACGCATTTCGGTCGCGCGCAGTGGGTGGCCGGGCTCGGTGCAGCGCTGCTGTGCGCGGGCGCGTGGGCATGGTACGAAGCGCGGCGGCGTCTGCGCGCCGTCATGCCGATTGCCGACGATCCGCGCGACCGGCATCACCGGCGCGAGCATCTTCAGGAACGTTATGGCCGGTGGGTCTATGCCGCCGGTACCGTGATTCTTGCGCTGGCGCGCGCGAGCACGGGACACGCCGCAGATGCGTCGATGCCGTGGCTCGCCATCGGCGTGCATACGCTGCACGTGGCGGCAGCCGCATCGTGGACGGGCGTGGTGCTGATAGCCGGATGCGTGATCCCGGGCTGGCGTCACTGGCCCGTCGGCGCGCGTGCCGCCTACGGCGAACGGTTGTCGTCGGTCGCCACACTGGCGATGCTCGTCGCCCTCGTCACCGGCGCGTTCAACGCGTGGCGCACACTCGGTGAGAATGCGTCGCTCTGGTTCAGCGCGCAGAATGCCCCTTATCTGGCATGGCTGATCACGAAGTTAGTCCTCGTCGCATGTGCGGCGTTGCTGGGCGCGTGGAACCGCTGGCACTTTCTGCCGCGTCTGGCGCTCGACACCGGCGACACGACGCTTGATACGAGCGCTTTCGCACGCGTCGTCGCCATCGAAGCCCTCGTGCTGGTGATGGTGATGAGTTTCGCCGCGAAGCTCGGCACCACCATGCCGCCGGGCGTCTGACGAAGGACCTCGAATTCGATAGCAAGAAACGGAGCGCAGCATCGCGACCGTCTCCCTAGACTGAAAGCCAGTCATCAGCCCTCGGGAGATCCTTGCGATGCACTTCTATCCTATGACCGCCAAACGTCCGTCACCCAAGCACCGCGACCCGCACGACAACGATGCCTCGCACCGCATCTCGTCGGATATGGCGAATGCGTCGGATACGTCGCATACGTCGCATACGTCCGATACGTCGGATTCGCGCACGGGTCCGCAGACGTCCCGCTACGCCACCGACGACGCCAAATGGGCCGCCGTCGTGGCGCGCGACAAACAGGCAGACGGCGAATTCTTCTACTCCGTGCGCACGACCGGCGTGTTTTGCCGTCCCTCGTGCGGCGCGCGGCTCGCTCGCCGCGAGAACGTCGCTTTCCACACCGATCGAGCGGCGGCCGAGCGTGCAGGCTTTCGTCCGTGCAAACGCTGCAAGCCCGATCAGGGCGCGCTCGACGCGCGTCATGCGGCGCTGGTGACGGCCGCATGCCGCCGCATCGAAGCGGCCGACGTGCCGCCGTCGCTCGAAACGCTCGCCACCGAAGCCGGACTCAGCCCGCACTACTTTCATCGGCTCTTTCGCGCGGTGACGGGAGTCACGCCACGTGGCTATGCGAACGCCCGCCGCGCCGAGCGCGTGCGCGATGCGTTACCCGAGGCGGACAGCGTGACGTCGGCGTTCTACGACGCTGGCTTTAACTCCAACGGCCGTTTCTACGCCAGCGCCGACGCCCTGCTCGGCATGAAACCTGCGGCCTTCCGCGCAGGCGGCAACGCGGAGTCGATCCGCTTCGCCGTCGCGCAGTGCTCACTCGGGGCACTGCTCGTGGCGGCGACTTCGCGCGGTCTGTGCGCGATTTCGCTGGGCGACGACCCCGACGCGTTCGTACGCGAATTGCAGGATCGCTTCCCCAAAGCGGAACTCGTCGGCGCGGATGCCGAATTCGAGCGCTGGGTCGCGCAGGTCGTCGGCTTCGTCGAATCGCCGCACATCGGTCTGTCGTTGCCGCTCGACGTGCGCGGCACTGCGTTCCAGCAACGTGTGTGGCAAGCCTTGCGCGACGTACCTGCCGGTGAGACCGCGAGCTACGCCCAGATCGCCGAGCGCATCGGCTCGCCGCGTGCCGTGCGCGCCGTGGCGCAGGCGTGTGCGTCCAACACGCTCGCCGTGGCGATTCCGTGTCACCGGATCGTGCGCAACGATGGCGCGCTGTCGGGCTACCGCTGGGGCGTGGAGCGCAAACGCGCGTTACTCGTGCACGAGCATGGGGAACGTGGCGACCGACACGACAGCGACAATCGTTGCGCCAAGGTGAAGCTGTGAGCGCTCGCATCACGTCGCTCGACTGGGCCGCGCTGGAAGACGAACTGAACGATTTCGGCGCGGCGCGCATGCCGAATCTGCTGGGTGCCGACGAGTGCGCAGCGCTGCGCGAAATGTACGGAGAGACGAACGGACGCACCGGCACTACACCGACGTCCGAACGCTTTCGCAGCCGGATCGTGATGGCGCGCCACGGCTTCGGGCAAGGCGAGTATCAGTACTTCGCCTACCCGCTGCCGTCGCTCGTCGCCGAATTGCGCGAAGCGTTCTACGCGCCGCTGCGCGACATTGCGCACCGCTGGTACAAGGCCATGGGCATCGACACGCGCTATCCGCCGACGCATCGCGCCTACCTCGCGCAATGCCACGACGCCGGTCAGCGGCGCCCGACACCCTTGCTTTTGCGTTACGAAGCAGGCGACTACAATTGCCTGCATCAGGATCTCTATGGGGAGCATGTCTTCCCGTTGCAGGTGGCGATTCTGCTGTCGCAGCCCGGCGAGGACTTTACCGGTGGCGAGTTCGTGCTGACGGAGCAACGTCCGCGCATGCAGTCGCGTGCGGAAGTGGTGCCGCTTACGCGTGGCGACGCGGTGGTCTTCGCCGTGCATCACCGGCCGGTAAACGGCACACGGGGCGTGTACCGCGTGAACATGCGGCACGGCGTGAGCCGCGTGCGCAGCGGCCATCGCCTCACGCTCGGCGTGATCCTGCACGACGCCACCTGACACCTTCAGGCCCCATGATATCGCCATGACGCTCGACCTCTTCGGCAACGATGCCGACGACGACACCGCCCCCGTCCCGCATACCGACACGCTCGGTCCGGGCGCGTTCGTGCTGCGCGGCTTCGCGCGTTCGCGTCTCGCGGCGCTGCAAGCGGATATCGATGCGGTGATTGCGCAGGCCCCGTTGCGTCACTGGCTGACGCCGGGCGGCAAGCGGATGTCGGTCGCCATGACCAATTGCGGCGACGTGGGATGGATCAGCGACAAGATGGGCTATCGATACGGCACGCACGATCCGCTCTCGAAACAGCCGTGGCCTGCGATGCCAGCTTCGTTCGTCGCACTCGCAAGCGACGCGTCCGAGGCCGCCGGATATCGCAACTTCTCGCCCGACGCGTGCCTGATCAACCGCTATACGCTCGACGCGCGACTGACGTTGCATCAGGATCGCGACGAACGGGAGTTGGGCGCGCCTATCGTGTCCGTCTCGCTGGGCCTGCCCGCTGTCTTTCTGTGGGGCGGCCTGCAACGAGGCGACCGCACGCGGCGCGTGCGGCTGGAGCCGGGCGACGTCGTCGTCTGGGGAGGGCCCTCGCGACTCGTCTATCACGGCATTGCGAGCGTCGAAGGTAGCTTCGACGCCCAGGCCGTGCGTGACAACCTCACATTCCGGCAGGCGCGCTGATCGACGTGATTGCCACGCGCTTGAGCGTCACCTGCCTCCCGCGTCTCAGTAGCCGACAGTGAAACGGGCGCGCGGGTGCTGGTTCTTCTCCAACTCGTCGACCAGCGCAATGGCGTAGTCTTCCATCGAGATCCAGCTCTTGCCGTTCGCGTCGACGAGCAGGCCATCGCCACCGATGCGGAACTTGCCCGTGCGCTCGCCCGGCTCGAACAGTGCCGACGGCGACAGGAACGTCCAATTCAGCGACGAATCCTTCGGCTCGGTGCGCAGCACTTTCAGGAATACGCCACCGGCACTCGCTTCGGGCTTGTAGGCGTCCGGGAATTCCGGCGTGTCGATGAGCGCCTTGCCCGGCGCGATCTCGAGACTGCCCGCACCGCCGACCACCAGCAGGCGCGGTACGCCGGCACGCTTCACGGCGTCGACGAGTTTAGCGGCGTCCATCGAGACAAAGCGACCGGCGCTAATCACGGCGTCGTGACCGGCCAGCAGCGGCGCGAGCGACGACGGATCGGACGCGTCGCCCTTGACCACGGTGAGACCGTTCTCCGCTTCGACGCGCTCCGGACTCCGGGCGATGCCCGTGACCGTGTGACCACGTTGCAGCAGTTCTTCGGCAACGCGCGTTCCGACGCGGCCCGTAATACCAATCAGTGCGACTTTCATCAGGAGGCTCCTGTGGATGAGGGGGATGACTTGCGGGTGAAATTCAGGCGACGAGTGAGGCTCAATGAAACTCAGATCGCGCAGCCGTCGGGGCCGCACCGGGGTAATGCGCCAGCGTCGCCCGCGTCGCCAACTGCGGTGGGCTGCGCCGCCAGCAGGCGCTCGCGAAGCGCATCGCGCCACGCGTCCGGCTGACCGAGATAGCGACCGGGTTCGAGCCGTTCCAGTTGGCCTTCGATCTCCAGCGCGAACGTCGGGAAGCCGCTACCGCCCATGCGCGTGAGCCACGTGCGGCTATCGCGGAAGTGCTGCATGAGCGCGTTGGGGTCCTGTGCGTCGAATGCTTTGCCGAAAGCGTCTCGGTCCAGTCCGAGGTCCGCCGCGAGATCGATCAGCACGTCGCGATCGGCGATGCGTTTGCCGTCGACGTAGTGCGCGCGCTGCACGGCGGCGAACATGTCGAGGCCGCGTCCCGCCAGCGCTTCGGCCGCCAGCACTGCCGCCGTGGGCGGTGCGGAATCGAACACGGCGGTGCGATCACGAAGCAGGCCTTCGAAATAAGCGTCGCCGAACGGCTGGCCGGTCAGCGCTGCGATCCGGTGATCGTGCGGCATGACGTAGTTGCGCAACTGCGGCGTGACGGGTTGGGCATTCGGGCCCGCCATCATGCCGCCGCCGTGAAATGCGACGTCGAGACCCGCCACGTCGCGCGCGGCACGCACGAGGGGTGCTGCGGCGTAGCACCAGCCGCACAGCGGGTCGGCGATGTAATGCAGCGTGGCTTGATGAGCGCTTTGCGGTGTGGCTGACGTCATGGCGGGGTTCCTGTGTGTTGCAGCGCGCCGTCCGGGACCATTGCAAGCCCCAGAGAGGAAGATCGTGCGCTTTCCATGATTGCCATCGTAGTCGCGCCACTCGCGCAAAAAAAGCCCATAATATCGATCACTTTGTTGCATCGATCGAGCAAATCATGGACCGTCTGACGGCGATGCGGGTCTTTACGGAAGTGGCCGAGCGCGGCTCGCTGACGGCGGCGGCCCAGCGGCTCGATATGTCGCGGGCGATGGTCTCGCGCTATCTCGCGGAACTCGAAGCGTGGCTCGGCACCCGCCTGCTGCATCGGACAACCCGCGCGGTGAGCCTCACCGACGCCGGTAACGACGCCCTGCCGCGCTGTCGCGAAATGCTCGGCATCGCCGACGATCTGGCGTGCGCCTCGAACGCCGACAGCACGCCGCGCGGCTTGTTGCGCGTCGCGTGCAGCACGTCACTCGGGCAGGCGTTTCTGGCCGCAGCGGTCACGCGCTTCATCGTGAAGCACCCGGGCGTAGCGATCGATCTCGTGGTCGCGGACCGCACCGTCGATCTGGTCGACGAGCGCATCGACCTCGCCATTCGCGTGACGACCGAGCCGTCGCCGGGCCTCATCGCCCGCAAGCTTGCGACGTGCCATTCCGTCGTTTGCGCAGCACCGTCCTATCTGCAACGTCATGGCACGCCGAAGCGCGCCGAAGACCTCGCGCTTCACAACTGTCTCACGTACACCTACTTCGGCAAGAGCCTCTGGCAATTCACGCACGACGGCGTGCCGCTCGGCGTACCCGTGGGCGGCAATCTGTCGGCTAACGAAGTGAACGTGGTGTTCGCCGCAACGCTCGCCAGCGCAGGCATCTCGATGCAGCCGGTCTACTCGACGCTGCCGCACCTGCGCGACGGTTCGCTCGTCGCACTGCTGCCCGACTACGTGCCGCGCGAAATGACCGTCTATGGCGTGTACATCTCGCGCAAGCAGATGCCCAGCGCCCTGCGCGCGCTGCTCGACGATCTGGTGGAGCAATTCCAGACCGGACTCTTTCAGGACACGGGCTATCCGGGACGTCGGACCGTCTAGTCGATCCGGACGCGGCGCTTTTTGCGCGTCGTCACGCTCGTCGTCAAGTTAAGGTTCAGCGCGTCGCTCATCCGCCGAACCGGCGCGATCCGCAAGCGCACCGGCCTCAGCCTGTTTCACACTGCGTGACGCATCGACGATGTCACTGAAATGTCACATTCCCCGCGTAAAAACGTCGCTTGCCTCGCCCGCCCGGGCAAGCCGACACGTTAAGGTTCCGTAGCTTCCTGCGGGTCCTGCCCGTCAGTCCTTGCCGACCGGTTGCGGGCGCTCACGCGCGCCCCACTGCCCGACACGTCAAACAAGGACATCATGACGCACGACACTACGCCCCAGCCGCACGATCCGGCGCTCGACGCCGACCTCTCGCACGACGACGATCCGACGAATCCGCAACGTCGCCGCATTTTGCAAGGTCTGGCCGCCATCGGCGCCGCCGGTGCCGCAGGCGCTTCGCTGAGTGGCTGCGCAACCGAAGGCGGCGCCGGTGCACCGACTGCCGTCGCTGCGGGCGGCACGTTCGATGCCCAGCTCAAGGCCAATGTGAAGACGGTCGTCGTGATCTATCTCGAGAACCGCAGCTTCAACAATCTGTTCGCCGACTTCCCCGGTATCGAGAAGCCGCTGTCGAAGGTGACCGCATCGAGCTACACGCAGCTCGATCGCGACGGCAAGACGCCGATGTCGCTGCTCCCGCCGGTGTTCGACGGTCTGGTGCCGCGCGCGCAGATGATCGGCGGCAAGAAGTACCACATCACCGAGAAGGACATTGCGCGCCAGCCGAACGCACCGTTCATGCTCAAGGACGCCGAAGGCAAGCTGCTGCCGGAGTCGGTCATCACCCGCGATCTGTGGCACCTGTTCTGGCAGAACCAGATGCAGATCAACGACGGCGCGAACAACCAGTTCGCCGCGTGGGCAGACTCAGGCGGTCTGGTGATGGGTTACTACGGCGACACGGCCAGGACGCTCGACCTGTACAAGATCGCGCAGCAGTACACGATGTGCGACAACTTCTTCATGGCGGCCTTCGGTGGCTCGTTCCTGAATCACCAGTTCCTCGTGACGGCGCGTCCGCCGATGTATCCGAACGCCGCGCAGAGCCCGGCCAGGGACAAGATCGCCGTGCTGGCCGACGGCCCGCAGGGTGTGCGTCTCGCGGTTGCGCCCGACTCGCCCGCCTCGGCTGCCGACGGCAAGCCGAAGTTCGTGCGCGACGGTGCGATCACGCCGGACAACTTCGCCGTGAACACGATGATGCCCGCGTATCAGCCGTCGCCGATCAAACCGGCCGCCTCGGGCGACAAGCGTCTGGCCGATCCGTCGAACCCGGCCACGCTGCCGCCGCAGAACTACGCCACCATCGGCGACCTGCTGTCGACGAAGGGCGTGTCCTGGGCGTGGTATGCGGGTGCATGGCAATCGGCGCTCGATCACAAGGGCGGCGCGGACAAGCCGAACTTCCAGTACCACCATCAGCCGTTCAACTACTTCGCCCAGTTCGCACCGGGCACGGCGGCACGCGAGGAACACCTGCGCGATGGCGGCGAGGGCGACAGCCCGATCTCGAACAAATTCATCGCCGACGCGATTGCAGGCAAACTGCCCGCCGTCACGTTCTACAAGCCGCAGGGCAACCTGAATCAGCACGCGGGCTATTCGGACGTGGAGTCTGGCGACCAGCACGTGGCGAACGTGCTTGCGCATCTGATGAAGTCGCCGCAGTGGAACAACATGGTGGTCGTGATCACGTATGACGAGAACGGCGGCTGGTGGGATCACGTGGCGCCGCCGAAGGGCGACCGCTGGGGTCCGGGTTCGCGCATTCCGGCCATCGTGGTGTCGCCGTTCGCCAAGCGCGGCACTGTCGATCACACGTTCTACGACACCACGTCGATCCTGCGATTCGTCACACGTCTGCACGACCTGCCGACGCTCGAAGGCATCGCGTATCGCAACGCCGCCTTCGCGGCACGCGGCACGAACCCGCCGGGCGACCTGACGAAGACGCTGAACTTTGCGTAATCGAGTCAGCCGTCAGCGATAAAAAAGGGCACCTTCGGGTGCCCTACTTCATGGTGTCGACGCGCGCGGCGCGGTAGTGATGCCGACTCACTCCAACTCATCGAGCTCGTCCGAGCGCAGCAGCAGTTTGTCCAGCAGACGCTCGTACACGCGCATCTCGTCGTCGCTCAGTGCTTCGAACAGTCGTTCGTAATGCGTGCGTGCGGCGTCGATCACCACGCGCCAGACACGCTCGCCCTCCGGCGTGAGCGTCACTTTGACGGCACGGCCGTCATGCTCGTCCGGGGCACGGCGCACCAGCCCGCGCGTGACCAGCCCGTCCGCCCCACGGCTCGCCTGACTCTTGTCCAGATTCGCCCGGCGCGCCAGCTCCGAGTTCGACAATGCCCCGGCCGTGCCCACCGCCGCCAGCACGCGCGATTCCGCCAGACTCAACTGCGCACCGTCCGCGTACGACTGCGCGACGCGCCTGTCGTGCTGCTTCATCAGGCGGTGCATCTTGTACGTCAGAAACCGGTCGAGCGATTTGTGGGATGGCCGCATTTCAGTGTTTTCCCCTAGACGAAATGGGTCGATATTTGGTTGCGAACGCAACATTAGCACACTAGAATTGTTGCGTTAGCAACTAAATGCTCGATGACGTTCTTCGTCATTCGCGCGCAATGGCTGCGCTGCCTCCCCCGCTGACACGAGGCTTCGCCCCACACGCGCCGAGCGGCTTTTCGGGTGCCGCATCACCATGCATAAACCAGAGACCACCCCGCGCGCGTCGCTGTATCACACGTACCGCGTCTATCCCCACTTTGCACCGCAGAGCGACGCCCCGCCCGTGCCCGTCACCATCGTGGGCGGCGGTCCGATCGGCATGGTCACGGCGCTGGCGCTGGGGCGTCACGGTGTGCGCTGCGTTGTGCTGCAGGCCGAACAGCAAGTCTCCGAAGGCAGCCGTGCGATTGTCTTCACGCGCCGCTCGCAGGAGATTCTGCAAGCGGTCGGCGTGGCCGATGCCGTCGTCGCCAACGGTCTGCCGTGGACGAGCGGCAACTCGTACTATCGCGGCCAGCGCGTGTTTCGCATGGAGTCGCCCGTCGATGACGACGACCGCTTCGCACCGCTCATCAACCTCCAGCAAAACGTGCTCGAGAGCTATCTCGTCGACGCCATCGAGCGCGAACCGCTCGTCGAAATGCGCTGGGGCAACAAGCTGATCGGACTGACACAGGACGTCGACGGCGTCGCGCTGCAAATCGACACGCCCGAGGGCGAGTACACGCAGCGCACGAACTGGCTCGTGGCCGCCGACGGCGCGCGCTCGACGGTGCGCTCCACGCTCGGCCTGCGCTTCGAAGGCGCGAGCTACGAGGGTCGCTTCGTCATCGCCGACATTCGCATCGATCTCGATCTGCCGACCGAGCGTCTTGCCTTCTTCGCGCCCGACTGGAACCCGGGCAACACTGTGCTGATGCATCGTGAACCGGGCGAGATCTGGCGGGTGGACTACCAGTTGCCCGTCGACGAGACGTCCGAACACGCGCTGCAACCGGAAACGATTCGCGCGCGCATCAACGCGCAACTCGACATGATGGGTCTCGGCGGCAAGCCGTGGGAACTCGACTGGTGCTCGGTGTACTCGGCGCGCGCGCTGACGCTGCCCGACTACGTACATGGGCGCGTGCTGTTCGCTGGCGACGCCGCGCACCTGCTGCCGATCTTCGGCGTGCGCGGGGCCAACACCGGTTTTCAGGACGCCATCGACCTGTCGTGGAAACTCGCGGCCGTCGTCAAGGGCGCGGCTCCGACGCCGTTGCTCGCGTCCTACACGCACGACCGAGTGGGCGCTGCACGCGAAATCATTTCGGAAGCGGGCAAAAGCACGCGCTTCATGACGCCGCCGTCGCACGGATTCCGCGTGCTGCGCGACGCCGTGCTCGACCTCTCGCTCGATCATGAATTCGTGCGTCCGCTGTTCCACTGGCGCACGTCGCGCGCACACGACTATCGTCACTCGCCGCTCAACTGCCCGAACGACGATAACGCGACGATGACGGCAGGACCGACCGTCGGCGCGCCGACGCCGAACGTGAAACTCGCCGAGAACGACTATCTCTACGATCATCTCGGCGCGGCATTCCATCTCGTGACGTTCGGCGATGCGCCGCTCGACGATGCGCTACGTCAGGCCATCGTGACGTGGCGCGAGCGTGGCGTGCCCGTCAAGGTCATCGCCTTTGCGCTGTCCGAGAACACCGTGGCGGGCGCCGACCTCACGTTGCCCGACCCGACAGGCCACGCCGCCGCCAAGTACGGCGCGGCAGATGGCACGGCATACCTCGTTCGCCCCGATCACCATATCTGCGCCCGTTGGTTGCAGCTCGACGCCTCGCGTCTGGCCAGCGCCCTTGCGCAGGCGACGGCGCTCGCCTGAACGCCCCGCTCTCCAAGGAAGCTCGTCATGACCGCTCAACAAACCGCCATCGCAGGCCTCGAAGACATTTACGACACGCTCGCGCTGGCCATCGACGCCGCCCCGGCCGACACGCGCGAGTTGCTGCTCGCCAAAGTCGTGCTGCTGCTCGCCAACGAGATCCGCGATCCCCAACGCGTGATCGATCTCATCGCGCAGGCCGCGCATAGCACGCAAATACAAGCCGCCTGACGTCGGCACATCGTTCCTTTCGGCGTCCGCCCCCGATGGCGGACCCCTCTTAAAACACCGCCACATCAGACAAGGCGGGGAGCGCTGGAGAAGACACCCATCATGAGTCGTATCACGCCCACTGCCGGTCTTGCCGGCGGTATTGCCGCATCCGTACCCGACGCGCGCGCCCGCGCAGACGCCCCGGTCCATCGCGTCGCCAGCGAGGCGATGGAGCGCGCCGTCGTGCGCAAGGTCTCGCGGCGTTTGCTCGGTTTTCTGTTCGTCCTGTTCCTGTTCTCGTTTCTCGACCGCATCAACGTCGGCTTCGCCGCCCTCACGATGAGTCAGGATCTCGGGCTTACGAGCACGATGTTCGGCATGGCCTCGACAGTCTTCTATCTGACGTACGTGCTGTGCGGCGTGCCGAGCAACCTCATGCTGGTGAAGTTCGGCGCACGTCGCTGGATCGGCGCGATTCTGATCGCGTGGGGGCTGGCATCGAGCGCGACGATGTTCGCGCATGACGCGACGAGCCTCTACCTGATTCGCGCCATCGTGGGCATTACCGAAGCGGGCTTCCTGCCCGGCATGTTGCTG
The DNA here is from genome assembly GCF_000972785.3 of Pandoraea oxalativorans. Classification (NCBI taxonomy): domain Bacteria; kingdom Pseudomonadati; phylum Pseudomonadota; class Betaproteobacteria; order Burkholderiales; family Burkholderiaceae; genus Pandoraea; species Pandoraea oxalativorans. Next base: position 380,189 of record NZ_CP011253.3, on the reverse strand, counting down.
TACATGGGCGACTGGTTCCCGTCTGCGGCGCGCGCACGCGCCAACGCGTGGTTCATGATCGCGATGCCGGTGACGTCCGCGCTCGGTGCAGCAGCATCGGGCTATCTGCTGCGCCTCGATGGCGTAGCGGGACTCGCAGGCTGGCAATGGCTGTTCGTGCTCGAAGGCTTGCCCACGGTGCTGCTCGGCCTCGTCACGCGGTGGTATCTCGACGACAAGCCGTCCGACGCACGCTGGCTGAGCGCCGCCGAGAAGCAGACGCTCGGTGCGATGATCGAACGGGATCGCGCCGATGCGACGGCACGGCAAGCGAGCGCAACATCGGCAATCAACACGCGTGCGAACACCAGCATGTGGCGCGCGATCTGCACGCCGAGCGTGGCGAAGTTCGCGCTCGGGTACTTCTGTCTCGTCAACACGCTCTCGCTGGCGTCGCTGTGGATTCCGCAGATCGTGAAAAGCTTCGGCACGACGAGCAGCAACGTCACCATCGGTCTGCTTGCCGCTATCCCGTCCGTGTGCACCATCGCAGGCATGATCTGGTGGGGACGCCGCTCCGACCGACTGCAGGAGCGACGCTGGCACCTCGTGCTGCCGATGCTGTTCTCCGCAGCAGGCTGGGTCGTCACGTGCTTCGCGCCGGAACCGTCGCTGCGTCTCGCGGGGGTGGCGATGGCGTCGACCGGCGCGTACACGGCGATGGCGATCTTCTGGACGGTGCCGGATCGCAGCCTCGCGCCGCACACGCGCGCGCTGGGGCTGGCCGTCATCAACGCGGTCGGCAACCTCGGCTCGGCACTGAGCCCGATCGTGGTCGGCGTGCTCAAGGACTGGACGCACTCGTTCACCTCGGGGCTGATGTTCGCGGCCGTGAGCCTGCTCGTCGGCATCGGCGTGTTGTGGTTCGCGCCGCTGGGGCAGCGCGGCACGCGTTAGCCTCTGCCCAGCATTTGAGGCATGGCGGTCACCGTTCCGGGTCATAATGCAAAGCGTCCAACCGATCCGAAAGATCCGACACATCTTTGCGTCCAAGGAACTCCGCCATGCCCGTGACAACACCGGTGGCCGCTCAGGGCCCCACGCTCGTCGTACTCATCGACGCCGATAACGCCGCCCCCGCCATCGTCGAAGGTCTGCTCACCGAAGTCGCCAAGTACGGCGTCGCCAGCGTGAAGCGCATCTACGGCGACTGGACCAAACCGAATCTCGACGGCTGGAAGAAGTGCCTGCTCGAATATTCGATCCAGCCCATCCAGCAGTTCCGTTACACCGTCGGCAAGAACGCCACCGACAGCGCCATGATCATCGACGCAATGGATCTGCTCTACACGGGGCGCTTCGACGGCTTCTGTCTCGTCTCCAGCGACAGCGACTTCACGCGGCTGGCGTCTCGCATTCGCGAACAGGGCCTGATCGTGTATGGCTTCGGCGAGCGCAAGACACCGCAGCCCTTCGTCACCGCCTGCGACAAGTTCATCTACACCGAACTGCTGCGCCAGGACGATGAGCCGGACGACGACGAAGCGCCCACGCCGCGCAAGCGTCGCAGCGCCGCCGAACTCAAGCGCGACACGCGGCTCGTGCGGCTACTGCGCACGGCCGTCACCGGCGTGTCGGACGAAGACGGCTGGGCCAGCCTCGGCGCGATGGGCAGCCACATCGCGAAGCAGGCGCCCGACTTCGACGCACGCAACTATGGCTTCGGCAAACTGAGCGATCTCGTCGCGACCATCGGGCTGTTCGACGTGGAGCAGCGCTCCGGCAGCGGCGGCAACAAGGGCATCTGGGTGCGTATCAAGCCGAAGCGGGGCGCCTCGGGGGCCGCCCCCAAGCGGGGAGAATGAGCACGCGACGGGGCATCCACGCGCGTTTCGTTAAGATTTTTTCGCGAAACGCTTGCCAGCTTCAGAAATACCCCATATACTCGCGGTCTTTCTAGGCTCGTAGCTCAGTTGGTTAGAGCACCACCTTGACATGGTGGGGGTCGTTGGTTCGAATCCAATCGAGCCTACCAACGATTAAATGCAAAAGGCGTCACGCGAATTTCGTGTGACGCCTTTTGTGTTTTCAGCGACCGATTTTCTCGCCGACCGCCGCTCGTCAGCCGCTCTGCTCGTCGCGGTCCGCGCGCCTCGCCGTCCCGTCCACCGGCGTTACAAAACGACACATCCCCAACACACTCGTAGCACCTGCTACCCGAGGCCGTCGCTAGACTGGCATCAACGGTTTCGACAACGTGGCCATCGCCACCACCGAATCAACAAAAGCTGGACTCATGGAGGACACCATGAAACGCATTCTGATCATCGCTGCCCTTGGCGCTGCCGCCGCCGTCGCTTCCACCGCCGCTTCGGCGCATGTGGATGTCGGCCTCTATCTCGGCGTGCCTGCACCGGTCGTCGTAGCGCCGCAGCCCGTCTACGTCGCACCGGAACCGGTGTATGTGGCCCCGCGCCCGGTGTATCGCGCACCGCAACCGGTCGTGTACTACGGTCGCGACCGTTATGACGACTGGCGCGAACGTCGCTGGGAAGAGCGTCGCCACGATCGCGGCTGGCACCGTGGCTGGCGTGATCGTGACTGATCGTCGTCTGAACCGATAAAAGAACGAAGCGGCCCGCCGGTTGGCGTCGGCGGGCTTTTTAGCGGGAAGCGGCCCCGTCGCTTTCCGCGTTCTTTTGTCTGAGGCTCGCTCGTCGACCGGTTCGACGCCGGGTCACTTCTGCCCCCTCACTTCAGCACCATCACTTCAGCACCTTCACTTCAGCGCCACCGCATCGCCACGTCGGGCAACGCGCGCTTCATCCACTCCACGAACGCGCGCGTGCGCGACGGCAACAGGCGCGCATGCGGATAGACGATATTCACCGGTCGCGCCGGTCCTTCGTAGTCCTTGAGTACGCGCACGAGCCGCCCCTCGTCCATCGCCTGCGCCACCTGATACGACAGAAAGCAGCCGTAGCCCATGCCGTCGACACACGCTTCGACCGCCGTCATGCCGTGGCTGATTTCGAGATTGCCGTCGACGGGCACGACGAACTCCCGCCCTCCTTCCCAGAAACGCCATTGGCCGTAACCGCCGCCATGCGAGAGGATGCAATTCTTGCCGAGCAGATCGCGCGGATGCGTCACCTCGCCCTGCTCGGCAATGCACGCAGGACTCGCGACCACCACGCGGCGAATCGCTCCGATGCCCTGCGCGACAAGCGTAGAGTCGTCGAGCGGCGAAATCCGGATGCCGACGTCGATGCCCTCTTCCCATAGATTCACCACGCGGTCGTTGAGCAGAAGCCTGCATTTGACGTTCGGGTATGCGCGCAGGAACCGGAACATCGCCGGGGCGACGTGCATCTGCCCGAACAGCACCGGGGCGGTGACGACCAGCGTGCCGCTCGGCGCCTCGTGACGCGCCGCCAGTCGCGCCTCGGCCTCGTGTAACTCGCTGAGGATCTGACGGCAGGTCTCGAGGTAGGTGCGCCCCTCTTCGGTGAGGGCGATGCGGCGCGTCGTGCGATTGAGAAGCCGCACTTCCAGGGAAGTTTCGAGCGCCGCCAGCGTGCGCACCACGGCGGGCAGCGACGAATCGAGCGAGCGTGCCGCCGCACTCAGGCTGCCCTGATCGACGATGGCCACGAACGTCTGCATTGCGCGAAGTTTGTCCATGCGGCGCATGATTACTCCGATTTTCGGAGTAGTCAAATCAGGTTCATGCCATTTATCCGGAAATCGACCGGATAGACAATTCGGGTACTGCGTGACGGTTCCGACGCCGGGGCTGCCGCATCCACTCACCCACGGAGATGCCCGATGACCCGCCCCACCGACGTTCACGCCTACGCTCCCGCCCGTCCTGCACGTCCGGTCAAGCTCTACCGTTTCGCACTCTCGGGCCACTGCCATCGCATCGAACTGATGCTCAATCTGCTCGACTTGCCGTATGAGACCATCGACGTCGATCTGGCGGCCGGTGAGAACAAACAGCCTGCGTACCTCGCCATCAACCCGTTCGGTCAGGTGCCTGCCATCGACGACGACGGTGTGATCCTCGCCGATTCGAACGCGATCCTCGTCTACCTCGCAACCCGTTACGACGCGCAGCAAGCCTGGCTGCCGCACGATGCCGTGGCCGCTGCTCGCGTGCAACGCTGGCTGTCCGTGGCCGCTGGCGATCTCGCGTTCGGCGCGGCCGCGGCGCGCGTGGCAGTCGTTTTCAACCGTAGCGTCGATACGACCGCAATGATCGAGCGGGGTGTGTTGCTGCTTACGCGTATCGAAGCGCATCTCACCGCACCCAACGCCTCGCCGTTCGTCACGGCCGCAACGCCGACGATTGCCGACGTCGCGCTGTACTCATATCTGGCGCACGCCCCCGAAGGCAACGTGTCGCTGCAACCGTACCCGGCCGTGCGCGCGTGGTTGGCCCGCGTCGAAGCGCTGCCGCGTTTCGTGCCGATGCCGTCGACGGCGTGTGGTCTGAACGCTGTTGCCGCATGAAGGCTGAATGAACGCCGCTCGCGTCGGCGGTGCATCGTCCGATGCACTAACGACACTCGCGAGTGCCGCGCAAACCGAAGGAGAGCATCATGAACGCCCCCGTCCCGTCACCGCTTCAACTGGAATCGCCGTTTCACGCGGGTGAAATGTATGTGCAGACGCTCGCGGGCTCGCGTGAGCAGATGGCGGAGGTGGGGTCGCGCGTGATTCGGCTCGCGATGCCCGATCAGCATCGTCAGTTCTTTGCGCAGTTGCCGTTTCTCGTCATGGGCGGGCTGGATGCCGACGATCAGCCGTGGGCCACGCTGCTCAGCGGCACCCCCGGCTTCGCGCAATCCCCCGACCCGACGCTGCTGCGCGTGAATGCCCTTCCCCCGCGAACCGATCCGCTGTACGGCGCGGTGACGTTGGGCGCTCCGATCGGCTTGCTGGGGATCGAGCCTTCGACGCGCCGACGCAATCGCGTCAACGGCGCCATCGACGAGGTCGATGCGCAAGGATTCACACTGCGGGTCGCCCAGAGTTTCGGCAACTGCCCACAGTACATCCGCAAGCGTGAAGCAACACCGCAAGCGCACGATGCACCGCCCGTGGCAGAACCGTCGCAAACCTCGCTCGACGACGAAGCGCGGTGGCAAATTGCGAGCGCCGACACGTTCTTCATCGCAACGCATTACGCAGGGGATGGCACCACGGCACGCAGTGCAGGCACCGACGTCTCGCATCGCGGCGGCAAGTCGGGGTTCGTGCGCGTGGAAGACGCCAACGCACTGGTGTGGCCCGACTTTCGCGGCAATTCGTTCTACAACACGCTGGGCAATCTGCACGCTAACCCACGCGCCGGGCTGGTCTTCGTCGACTTCGTGTCGGGCGACTTCTTGCATGTCGCGGGCGACGCCGACATCCTTTGGCACGATGAAACGCAAAGCGGCTTCGAGGGCGCGCTGCGGCTGGTGCGTCTGCATGTGCGCGAAGTGCGACGCGTACGAGGTGCGCTAGCGGCCGCCTGGCGCGACGGCGAGGCATCGCCCAGCGTCGAGCGCACGGGCACGTGGCCGACTGCCTGAGATCGATGACCCCGGGCGCTTGCCCGTGTCAGCCCCTCCGTGTAAAGTGTGTTCACGCTCGTCGAGTGACGGGCGTGAGTCGACACCAGGCTCAATACGCATTCGATTCCTCCATCGACCCATGACTGCTTACGCATCCGTCCGTCTCGCCGTATCGCCGCCGCAACGCGGTGTCGGTGCTCGACTGCGCGGACGTTTTGCAGCCGTCGCACCTCCCCCGCCGTTCGGCGTGGCACCGCCCGCCGTGGCAGTCGTCGACGTCGTCCTGGCCTTCGTGGCCTGACGCCACGCACGGCTCGCTGGGTGTAACTCACCCGGCACAACACTTTTTCGTTCGAATTTCAGCGGGTTCCGGCGGTCTGCGCGCATTGCGCCAGCCACGATGACCTTGTGTCGATGTCTCGATGCTGTCCCGGGTTGTGTGCCCCATCAGGCACGCGACACGAGCGGTCTCGTGACGACGTTGCGACGCAAGCATCGCGCGACCCACCGGGCCCGCTGCTCAGGGGAAGATCGATGCAACTCGATGGTCTTGCATTGCGCCGACATGGCGCGACGCTCTTGTTTGTTCTGCTGTGGAGCGGCGGCGCACTGGCCGCCAAATGGGGGCTGGCGCACGCGTCGGCGTTTGCCTTTCTCGTCATCCGTCTGGGGGTCGCGTTCGCGGCGCTCACGCTGATCGCGCTGACACGTCGCCAATAGTGGCCCGCCCCCGGTACCGGCTGGCAGGTGGCGGGCACCGGTGTGCTGCTCATCGGCGGCTATCAGGCGTCGTATCTGCTGGCGCTCGCCAGCGGCATCACGCCGGGGGCGCTGGCGACGGTGCTCGGCGTCCAGCCGATTCTCACGCTCGTCGCACTGGAGCGTCGTCATAGTGCGCGACGTCTGCTGGGGCTGGCGGTCGCGTTGGTCGGGCTGGCGCTCGTCGTCGCACAAAGCCTGATGTCGGCGCGGCTATCGGCGGCGGGATCCGCGTGGGCGCTCACCGCGCTTGCCTGTATGACGCTCGGCACGCTCGCGCAAAAAGGGTCCCGACAAACGCCCCTCGACGTGCTGCCGCTGCAATATGCCGTCGGGCTGGCGCTGGCCTTGCTCGTCGCGCCGACACAACCGTGGCACAGCGACGGCACCTTAGGCTTCTGGCTGCCGCTGCTCTACATGGGTCTCGTGATTTCGGTCGGTGCGACGCTACTGCTCTACCGAATGATCGCGTCAGGCAATCTGGTGACGGTGACCAGCCTGTTCTATCTGGTGCCCGTGGTGACCGCGCTGCTCGACTGGGGCATCTTCGGGCATCGGCCGACGGCGCTGGCCGTCGCGGGCACCGCCGCGATTCTGATGGGCCTGCGGCTGGCGCTGCGGTAGCTTCAGTCGCGAACTCGGCGGCCATCTCGGCTAAGATTGTCTTTCTCAGGGTGACAATGCGCATCGAAGTGCGCTCGTTGTCACCCATCCTTATTTTGACGACGGAAATCCTGCCGATGGACCTGCTCGACGACATGCGCATCTTCGTCAGCGCCGTGGACGCCATGAGCTTTACCGGCGCGGCGGCGAAACTCGGCCTCTCGAAGCAGTTCGTGAGCCGCCGCATCTCCTCGCTGGAGCAATCGCTCGGGGTACGTCTGCTATTGCGTACGACCCGGCGACTGGCCGTGACCGACCTCGGCCGGGTTTATTACGAGCGCGCCCGGCGCATCCTCGAAGAGGTGGAAGCCGCGAATCTGGCGGTGAGCAGTCAGGGAGAGCGTCCGCGCGGCAACTTGCGGGTCTCTGCCCCGATGTCGTTCGGCACGATGTTCCTCAGCTCGGCGATTCCGTCGTTTCTCACGACGTATCCCGACGTCACCATCGAACTCGAACTGAACGACCGCACGGTGGACATCGTCGGCGAAGGCTACGACGTGGCGGTGCGCATCGGCGCGCTGGCCGACTCGTCGCTGATCGCCCGCACGGTCGCGCCCATGCGCATGGTCACGTGCGTCAGTCCGCGCTATCTCGAAACCCACGGTGCGCCGCAGACGCCCGAAGATCTGAGCGATCACACGTTGCTGCCCTACGGTCACAGCCAGCGCGTGAGCTGGCATTACGCGCGCGACGGGCAGCCGCTCGAGATTCCGGTGGCCGGACGGCTTCGCGTGAACAACGGCGAGCTGGCGCGCGATGCCGCAGTCGCCGGGCTGGGCGTGACGTGGCTGCCGGTGTTTATCGTCGCCCCCGCCTTGCTGGGCGGTCGTCTCGTGACGGTGCTCGACGACTTCGAGCCGCCGCCGTCGTCGATTTATGTCGTCTACCCGCAGCATCGTCAGGCTTCACTCGTGATCCGGGCGTTTTCGGACTTTCTGGCGGCCGCGTGCGGCGTCGCGGGCACGCAGTGGTGAACGGCGAAGGATGACAGCGTGGGAATGTTGTCCCGGCGTGCGGGAATCCGAGCGGCATGGGGCATGAATAGCGGATAAGGCATGATCGGATCGCGCCCAAAAGGCCATCAGACTTGACCATCCATAGCCCGGACGGGGATACTTGACAGGTTAAAAACCCAGCTTTTTCACGCCGATGACCACGATTCTGCAACACATTCCCACGGGACAACGGGTCGGCATCGCCTTTTCGGGCGGTCTCGACACCAGCGCTGCGCTGCTTTGGATGCGCCAAAAGGGCGCGATTCCCTACGCTTACACGGCCAATCTGGGTCAGCCGGACGAACCCGACTACGAAGAAATCCCGCGTCGCGCGATGGGTTACGGTGCCGAAAACGCCCGCCTGGTCGACTGCCGTGCGCAACTCGTGGCCGAAGGCATCGCCGCCCTGCAATCGGGCGCGTTCCATATCTCGACGGCCGGCGTCACGTACTTCAACACCACGCCGATCGGCCGCGCCGTCACGGGCACGATGCTCGTGGCTGCCATGAAGGAAGATGGCGTCAATATCTGGGGCGATGGCAGCACGTACAAGGGCAATGACATCGAGCGCTTCTATCGCTACGGTCTCTTGACCAATCCGGACCTGCAAATCTACAAGCCGTGGCTGGACCAGACGTTCATCGACGAACTCGGCGGCCGCAAGGAAATGTCGGAATTCCTGATCGCCAACGGCTTCGACTACAAGATGTCGGTCGAAAAGGCCTATTCGACGGACTCGAACATGCTGGGCGCGACGCACGAAGCCAAGGATCTGGAACACCTGGACTCGGGCATCAAGATCGTTCAACCGATCATGGGCGTGCCGTTCTGGCGTGACGATTGCGCGATCAAGGCCGAAGAAGTCACCGTGCGCTTCGAAGAGGGTCAGCCGGTGGCGCTTAATGGCAAGACGTTTGCCAACGCCGTCGAACTGTTCGAAGAAGCCAACCGCATCGGCGGCCGTCACGGCCTGGGCATGAGCGACCAGATCGAGAACCGCATCATCGAAGCCAAGAGCCGCGGCATCTACGAAGCTCCGGGCCTCGCGCTGCTGTTCATTGCTTACGAGCGCCTCGTGACCGGCATCCATAACGAAGACACCATCGAGCAGTACCGCGAGAACGGCCGCCGTCTGGGCCGTCTGCTGTATCAGGGCCGCTGGTTCGACCCGCAGGCGATCATGCTGCGCGAGACAGCCCAACGCTGGGTGGCCCGCGCCGTGACCGGCGAAGTGACCATCGAACTGCGTCGCGGCAACGACTATTCGCTGCTGAACACGACGTCGCCGAACCTGACGTACAAGCCTGAACGCCTGACGATGGAAAAGGGCGACTCGGTCTTCACGCCGCTCGACCGTATCGGTCAGCTCACGATGCGTACGCTCGACATCGTCGACACGCGCGAAAAGCTGATGACGTACGCCAAGGCCGGTCTGCTGACCTCGACCAGCGACGACGCACTGCCGCAGCTCGAGGGCAAGAAGGACTAAGCAGTCATCCGGCGCATCGCTCGCGAGGGCGGTGCGCCACGTGTTACCTGTTGCAACAGGCGGCGCGCCCCGAAAGGAGCGCGCCGCCTTTGTTTTTGGCCTGTCACGAGTGACGCGCTAATATACGAGCGAAAATGCGAACAAAAATAGGCCGCATCCCAAATTAATTGAAACCCTCCCCGCGATCGGGGTGCGCGTCGGCCCTGGACCCCGGGGCGCGCGCATGCGTCGGAGACCCTGCGTTGGTACGTCTGATTCTGTTATTGCTCGGCGTGAATTATTTGCGTCGCCGGGCCAGAGCGCTGATCTGGATCGGCGCAATCTTCTTCGCCTTCGGCATGGCGTTGATCGTCGACGCACTCGACGGCGTCGTGCACTTCCCACTCAAGATCTTCGCGTGGCTGCTGCTGCTCGAAGGACTGGCGACGCTCGCTATCGCCACCATCGGGGTGGGCGGTCAGCGCCTCGTACGGGGACTCAAAGGCGGCACCTTTACCGTCGCGGCACTGCTGGTCCTGCTGTTCGATCAGCACAACGGCAACTTCTGGTTGTCGATGCTCTTCGGCACGCTGTTCTTCGCCGACGGCCTGCTGCAATGCATCGCAGCGTATGTGGTGCGCTATCCGCGCTGGGCATGGGCGATTGCCGGCGGTGCGCTGGAAATCGTCGTCGCGATCTTCTTCTATCAGCCGTACCCGACGCACTACAAGGGCACGCTGCCGTACGCCATCGGGCTCGGACTCGTCTTCACCGGGTGGAACGTGCTCGTGCTGGCCATGCGGGCGCGTCGCATGCGCAGCGATTTCCGCGTCGAACAGATTCTCGGCAGCCCCGAGGACAAGCGCCGCCTGTGGAGCGAGCGCCCCCGTGCACCCCGCTGGGACGGCCCACCCGCCGACTCCGAGCCAGCGCTCACGGTGCACGTGTGGACGCCTTCGGGGTCGTCCAAGGCACCGGCACGCCGTCATCCGGTCATCGATCGCTACATTGCGGCCGTTGACAAGAACGGCGTCATTTCGACGGGACATGCGGCGCTGGAGAGTCACGAAGGCGTGTACGTGAGCCTGTACCCCGCTAAGGAAATCGACCGCTCGCCGGACCAGTTCGGACAGTTGCTGCGCGCAACGCGCGAGAACGACGTGCCCGGCACCTTCCAGCCGGACTACGCCACGGAATCGAAAGCGTGGTGCCCGTCGACGGTCAAGGTGCGCATTCGCAATTACAGCCCGCAGCAATTGAGCGCTTTCTGGCAGACGTATCGGCAGAACACCACCTATAACCTCACGCACCGTAACTGTTCAAGCAGTGTGGCCAAAGCGCTCGAAGCCGCGATCGAGGGCCGTGTGGGACAGCTGCACGACGGCGGTGACGCTGGCTGGTGGACGTTCGTCCGCCTGTGGCTCACGCCCGAACTGTGGGTGGCGGCCCAACTGCGCAAGCGAGCGAAGACGATGGCCTGGACACCGGGCCTGGTGCTCGATTACGCGCGTGCGGTGAGCATGCTGGTGGATCCGCGCCCGTTCGGCTGGATTACGATGACGTCGCTGGCGTTGCGCCGCATGCGTCGCTCGCGCCGCGCATGGCGCGAGGCCGAGCAGGCCGCCTCCGAAGCCCAGAACGCGTCGCACGCCTCTCAGGGCTGACGTCGGATCGAGACTTTCCTGGGAGGACGGTGTAACGTCACCCGTATTGGTACACGCAACAGCAGCAGGCGCCCGGGCAATGCGCAAGCGCTGCCCGCCCAAGCTTCGGACGCATCACCCGATACGAGGACAGTTCAACATGTTCATTCGCCTGTGGCGCTATGTCAGTGCCGCCCTGTTCGCCAGTCTGGTTATCGGTCGCGCCGCACACGCGATCACGCCCGAGGCCGCGCCCGTCACCATTCCGCACGGCGCGATGGTCGAGCGACAGCCGCTGACGGCCGACTACGGGCTCCCCGAAGCCGGCGAGCAATTCAGCATCCGTTACAGCTCCATCGACGGCGTCGGTGGCATCGAGGCCCGCGAAGACACGGGCGCAGTCTTCCTGCCCAAGGGGCCGACACCACCCGGCGGTTGGCCGGTCGTGGTCTGGGCCCACGGCACGGTCGGCATTGCCAGCAAGTGCGCGCCGTCGCTCAACGTGCGCAGCACCCGCGATATTCAGTATCTCGGCACCTGGCTGTCGCTCGGCTTTGCCGTCGTCGCTCCCGACTATGCGGGCCTTGGCTCGCAAGGGCTGCATCACTATCTGCATGCCCGCGCCGAGGCGTATAGCGTGCTGGACAGCCTGCTCGCCGCCCGCAGCGTCTTTCCATTGCAGAACCGTGTGATCTTCGTCGGGCAATCGCAAGGGGCCCACGCAGCGTTCGCCGCAGCGGGCTTTCAACCGACGTACGCCCCGGACGTGAAAGTGATCGCCACCGTTCTCACCGGCACGCCGTATTTCAACGCACAGACGTCCGCTGCCACCCTCTTTGCGGGTCAGCCCGATCCGGGCGCACCGGACCCGAAGATTCCGTACGCGATGTACCTCTTCCTCTCGGCAGCCGACCACAATCCGTCGCCGAATCCCGCGAAGTACTTCTCTGCGCAGGCGTTATCGGTGCTTGATGAGGCCCGCACGCTGTGTATCGATGCACTGACCGATCGCTCGACAGCCGCGGGTCTGAACGCCGGGAACAGCATGCAGCCGGGTGTCCAGAAGCTGCTGGACAGCCAAATGCCATCGCTGCGCTATCCGACGCTCAGTCTCAAACATCCTGTATTCATCGGCATGGGAACGCAGGACATCGACGTGCCGGTCATCATGCAAAAGGCATTCGCACGGGATGTCGCCAAGGCGGGCACGAAGACCGCCGTGCGCGTGTACGACGGCCTCGATCACGATGCGACGGTCAACCCGTCCCTGCGCGACTCGGTGCCGTTCGTTCTGCAACTGATGTCGGCGAAAAGGCGTGCAAGCGCACAATAACTAGAGGAACGACTCGGGAAACGACCGAGCGAGACGAAGGCGCATCGTTGGAATGCATCGAAACAAGTCATTGATTTATTGATACTTTATTTTTCGTTGCGCCTACGCAACATGAGGACGCTTACGTAAAAATACATATGGTGCGATGCAACACATCACCCTATACTGAATTCGTCTCCTCCATGTCTCCTCCTGATATGGATTAAGCCCGCAACGCGCGGGCTTTCTTTTTTTCTGCGAGCGATTTCTGCGCTCAGCTTCTGCGATCAGTCGATCGCGGCCGCGCACGCATCCGTCGGTGTCGCGAGCGCGCCTCCCACCCCCGGAATGATCTTCAGGCCCGCCGACACCACACGGCACGGTGCCGCCAGCAAGCCACATCCCGCCACCGACGTCACGAACGGCAGAATCGCGAACAGCGCCCACCAACGACGCAAATTGCGCGGAGCGGGCTTCGATGCCTGTCGACCGCCGAGGTCCGAATCGTCAAAATCCACCGCACGGCGGGGGTGACGGAGGGCGAATGCATCGCTCGCGTCAGTCGTACGGGCCGTATGGGCGTGAGGGGTCGCGATGGCCTTTCGGCTCATCGTATGAAACGTCGTCATGGGGGGCGTCCTGAGAGGGGCTAGGTGCCGGAAATACCGGCGGTTCGGGTGAGTTCTGTCAGTTGAGAGGTCGGGCCATCGCCATACGGTCTTCGACGGTGCGCAGCGAGCGAATCCGTCACGCCGCCGGCGTCGTATGACCGATGTACGTGAAGCGCGGCACCGGGCCGCTCTCGGTCATCACCGGTTCGTTCCAGATGCGCAGCAGCCGCGTGCTCATCGGCAAGCCCTCACGCGGATAGAGCCGTGTGTAGACGACGACAGGTTCGTTCGTCTCGTCGGCACGGGCAATGCCGAGCGCGAGATAGCAATTCCCCTTGTAGTGACGGTAGACACCGGGGCGAAACGCCTCGATTTCGGGCGTCGATTCCGCCGACGCCGCTGGCACATTCGACAACATCGTTCTCTTCTCCTGCATTCCTGCCTACGACTGCCGCGCGCAGCCGCGCCTGCGACACCCTGCGCGAGCGTCGAGTGCCGACGCTTCAATGCCTCGGGGCGTCAGGACCTCAGCGCGGCACCACGATTCCCACCGACTTCGCCAATGGCGCGGGCGAAATACCCGAGGCCCCACGAAACGGCTCATCCAGATTCACGATCAGTGCGACCACCATGCCGATCGCGCCCATGTGAATCGCGATGATGAGATTGCTTTTCCACGTCCCCGGATAACGGCCGTTCATCGCCATCGCCGCGAGCAGGAACAACGAGATGACCCACCAGAACATGCCCGGCACCGTCTTCGTCGCGTTTTCGAACCGCCCCTGTCTCGCCTCTTCGAGCCGATCCAGCAACGTACGAATCGAACTCGCGCTGTCTTCATGCCGCGCAATGACGCGCCGCGTGGCGCCGACAAACGCCGTCAGCGCAGATTCGGTGCTCGGCGAAAGATCCGGATCGGCGGTACTCAGCGTTTTCCATTCGTCCGTGACGGCGGAGCTCACGTAGCCGCGCAGCAGCACACGTGCCGACTGCGCTTCGGCATCGCCCACCGCTTTCAGCTCACGATCAAGGCGCCGCACCACGGACGCTTCGTGCAACGCCTGATCGTCGGCATGACCAAGATTGGCCCGCACGTCGGTCAACACGTGGGCGAGCACAAAGACGATGAATGCCAGCAGGCTCCCGTGGACCACATCGGCCACCGTGCCGCGCACCTCCGTCGGGTCGGCAAGACGGTCGAACAGCATGACACGCGCGAGCCAGGCGACGACAACGGCAAGCAATGCCGTGCCGAGCGCCAGGCCGACGAGCAATAGCCCCGTCGGCAGCAACGTCATCCGATCCACCATCCATTGCATCCCTGTCTCCCGGCATCTGCATCGTCGCGACGACAATGCCACGACAACCCCACGACAACCCATTTCTGCGGTATCCCTCGGGCAGCGTGAGCGCAATGCTCCGCCGCCGATGCGGCGACTATACCTGATGCACGGAAGACGGCAACTTTAGAAAATTTCCGCGCCTGACATCGGAAACGTGACGAAAGATTTCGCGACACCGCGCGACGCAGAAGACCGCACCTAAAGCGCTTTCGTGAGCAGTACCGTGGTGAAGCCGCTGTCCCACGCCTCGTCGGGATAGGTAGCCACTTCGCAATACCCGCAGCGGATATAGAACGCGCGGCTCTGCACGTTGAACGTGTCGGTTTCAAGTCGTGCAAGCGGGTGGCCAAGCGACCGCATTTTCGCTTCCGCGTGCGCGAGCAGCAACGCACCGACACCGCGTCGCTGCTGCGACGGCGTCACGTGCAGGGCATCGATGAAATCGCCCACCACGTGCACCATGCCGACGATATCGTCATCCGACGCAATCGGCACAGCCACCACGAATTCAGGCCAATGTGCCTGCACATAGGCTCGCGTGCGTTCACCGGAGGCGAATGCCGCCGCCACCTCCGGACGCAGCATCGGCGCCCATGTCGTGCGATACGTCTGCATGAGAAGGTGCGTCACCGCATCGACATCGGACGCACGCGCCTCGCGCAGCACGATGTCCGGACAACGTTCAGGACCAGGCATTGCGAAGCTTCCTTGCGACGTCGATGTGCACCGCGACGTCGCCAACCGGCCCGCGCGGCACATCGTCCTCGCGCGGCTTCGGGAAAATGTCGTACAGCGGCAGCATCTTGTCGGACACGAAACGGCTGCGCGTGCCGTACACGTGGCGATCGCCCAGTCCGGTTTGCTGGTGGACGTAGAACCGCTGCGGCACAACGAGTTGCAGCGACTCTTTTGCACGCGTCATGGCCACATAGAGCAGACGTCGCTCTTCCTCGATGTCTTCTTCGTCACCGGTGCTCATATCGGAGGGGATACAGCCATCGACCACGTTGAGCACGTACACCGAACGCCACTCCTGCCCCTTGGCACTGTGAATCGTCGACAGGATCAGGTAATCCTCGTCGAGGAGCGGCGGACCGGATTGCGCACTCGTAGCGTCGGGTGGATCGAGCGTCAGCTCGGTCAGGAATTGCTCGCGCGAGCCGTACGTGTTGGCGATACGCGCGAGTTGTTCGAGATCGGCCTGACGCACGACGGCGTCGTCGAAACGTTGGGTGAGCAGCGGTGCGTACCAGCGCAGCGCCAGGTCCACGTCCGCCGGCCACGCCAGCCGTGCGTCGTGCAGCGTCATGAAGACTTCGACGAACGCTCGCCACTGCGTCGCGGCACCCGACGGTGGCCTGAACTCGACCAGCACCTGCGCGGGTGTCGCGGACTGCGCCATGGCATCGAGCAACCGCGTGGCGCTCACAGGCCCGATACCGGGGACCAACTGCGCAACGCGAAAACCCGACAACCGGCTCGCCGGGTTATGCGCCCATCGCAGGATCGACAGCATGTCCTTCACGTGCGCCGCTTCGAGAAACTTCAACCCGCCGAACTTCACGAAGGGAATATTGCGACGCGTGAGTTCCAGCTCCAGCGCCGCGCTGTGACTGCCCGTGCGAAACAGCACGGCCTGTTGCGTGAGTCGCGTGCCGGTCTCACGTTGCGCCAGCACCTGATCGGCGACCCAGCGCGCCTGCCCCGATTCGTCGCTCACATTGACGAGTTGCGGCAGTCGCTCCGATGCCCGGTCCGTCCACAACGCCTTCGCATAACGCTCGTTCGACTCGGCGATCACAGCGTTGGACGCATCGAGAATCGGCTGCGTCGACCGGTAATTGCGCTCCAGCGTCACCACGTGCGCCGACTCGGCGAACTGGCCCGGGAAATCGAGGATGTTGCGGATCGTCGCCGCGCGAAACGCGTAGATCGATTGCGCGTCGTCGCCCACGACGGTCAGGCCGCGCCCGTCCGGTTTCATCGAGAGAAGAATCTGCGCCTGCAAGCGATTGGTGTCCTGATACTCATCGACGAGCACATGATCGAAGCGGGCATCGAGTTCGCGCGCTAGTTCCGGTGCGCCCATCGTCTCGGCCCAATACAGCAGCAGGTCGTCGTAGTCGAGCACGTGCTGCGCTTGTTTCGCGTCGACATAACCGCCGAAAAGCTGCTTGAGTTGCGCTTCCCATTGCGCACACCAAGGGAAATGCCTGGCGAGCACTTCGGCCAGCGGCGCCTGACTGTTCACCACGCGCGAATAAATCGACAGACACGTGCCTTTGAGCGGGAAACGCGACTGCGTCGCGGAAAAACCAAGGTCGTGCCGGACCAACCCGAGCAGGTCCTCGGCGTCGCTGCGGTCATGGATGGTGAACGCGTCCGATAGCCCGATACGCGGCGCGAAATCGCGCAGCAACCGTGCGCCGATCGCATGGAACGTACCTGCCCACGGCAGCGACGGCGGTTGTGTCGACGACAACCCCAGCACCTTCTGCAATACGGCCCCCACGCGCCGCTCCATCTCCCCGGCGGCACGTCGCGAGAAGGTGAGCAGCAGGATCCGGTTGGGGTCTGCGCCGCGCACGATCAGATTCGCGACCCGGTGCGCGAGCGTACTCGTCTTGCCGGACCCCGCCCCGGCAATCACGAGCAACGGACCGCCGGGTGCGCCATCGTCGCCTACACCGAAGTCGACGGCTTCACGCTGACGGTCGTTGAGTTCGGCCCACGGATCGCGGGCGGCGGCAGACGGGTGTTCTGACATGCGGGTTGGCGAATGAACGGCTGTAAAACGGTCGATGACCGACAGGAATAGGGGCTAAAGCAAGGGCAAAAGCAAGCAAACAAGCTAGGCCGCGCAGCGCCTCGCTGGCATCGATCGGGTTTAGGTACGCTCAAAGAGTACTGTATATTTATACATTATAACGATGGGTTTTGCGCCCATCGAGCCCCTTGCGAAATTCGGATGAATCCTCGCTGTCACCCGCTTCGACAGCCCGCCCCCCGCCCACGGCCCCTATGACAATCCGCACCGGCACGTCGTCCTGGACCGATCCCACGCTCATCGCGTGCGGACGGTTCTACCCACCGGGCGTCGATACCCCGGCCGCGCGCCTGCGCCACTACGCATCGAAGTTCGATCTAGTCGAGGTCGACAGCAGTTACTACCGATTGCCCGACGCCGACATCGCCTGGCGGTGGACACAGCGCACGCCCCCCGCCTTTCGCTTTCACATCAAGGCGTTTCGCGCCTTTACCGGGCACAACACGCCCCTCGCCGCGTTGCCGTCCGATATCGCGCAGGCGTTACCGTCACGTGACGCTCAACACCAGCGCCCATCGCCGGACAGCGCACAAATCGCCGCCGCCGACCTTCCCGTCGAGTTGCGTGACGAGTTGTGGCGACGCTATCTCGAAGGCGTCGAGCCGTTGCGCCAAAGCGGGCAACTGACGGCCATCCACTTCCAGTTCTCGCCAAGGGTGAAGAACGACCGCGCCGGACGTGCCCTCGTGTTCGAGACGGCGCGACGACTAGACGGCGAGCGCCACGCGATCGAATTTCGCCACCGCAGCTGGTTCGATACGCCATCGCGCGAGGCGGCCACCCTCGCCATGCTGCGCGAGACGGGCGCGGCGCACACCATCGTCGACAGCCCCGCCGGGTTCGACAACACCGTGCCCGCCGTGTGGGCCACGACGCGCGACGACCTGTGCGTCGTGCGTCTGCACGGACGCAATGCCGCTGCATGGAACCGCGGGAGCATAACAGCCTCATCGGGTCGCTTCGTCTACGAGTACAGCGCGAGTGAATTGATCGACATTTCAGCGCGTGTCGAACGGATCGCCGCGCTCGCCGACGACACCCACGTGCTCTTCAACACCAATCACGAAGATCAGGGGATGAAGAACGCGTCTGCGTTTCAACGCGCACTCGCCGATCTGGCTCGCCTGCGTTAAGGACGAAGCGCTTTGCCGGAGGCGTGCCACCTGCGTGCCGCAGTGGCGATGCGATCAGGAAGCGCGCGCACTCTCCATAAGTGACATTTCTTGGGACGAAATGCCGAACCCGATCGGCGAATTCCGATAAATCGACCGCTTGCCACTTCTGCCCGGCCCGCGCCCCTAGAATCGCCCTCAGATTCACGGAGGACAGCATGGTGGCGGACAGGGAATATGTCGAACGGGTGAGGGATTACGGGTGGGAGGATATCGGCGATTTGTGGCAGAAAGTCCAGCAATGCTCAACGCCCGGATGGGACCCCGGAAAAGCGCTTGAGTATCTGGTGCTGAAGGGGTTTGAATTGAGCGGGGCACAAGTCAGATGGCCCTACAGCGTCGACCTTCTTGGAACAAAGAACGTTGAACAGATCGACGGGGTCGTGTACGTGGCCAACATTGCCGCGATGATTGAATGCAAAGACTATTCGACGCCCGCAAGTCGGGCGAGCCGGAAGTTGGCATACGGTCCCATTGCGAAATTGCAAGGACAACTCGCGCGGCGTCCTTCTGCGCTGATCGGCTGTCTGTTCACCACGGGAGAATTCAGTCGATCAACGCTTGCGTTGATCAACTTCACCAAACCATCAACCATCTTGTGCTGGACCGGTCACGACATCGACCATTGTGTCCGTCGAAAGGACTTCTGCGAAGCGCTGAAAAGCAAGCTTCGTGCGTGCATAGAAGATGCTACGCATTGCCGCATCTCACAAGATCACAACGGAGCGTGACTATGTTGAAGCGAAATATCGTGTGCCCATCATCGGACGGCGCAAAGCTTCTCAAAGCCTGGCTACCGCAACACGTTGTAGACTCGTCGATATTCTATCTGAGCAAGAGTCAGACGCTCGCCGACTGCCATGCCGCCCCAATCCTCCGGGAGAACGAACTACAACTTCTGCTGATTCGCAACGCCTATACCTATCATGAGGAACTGATACTGGACATGGAGGGCGATTCAGAGGAGATGCTGTCTCTGTATTCGTCGGAGCGACGATTCGAGGTGGAGGTCGTAGCGCCCGCGCTTGAATGGATGCTCTTCGAGACACCGGAAATCTTCGAAGCCATCTTTCGCGACAGGGCCACGTCCCGGCTCCAGTTAATTGGTTCCTATGAGCCTGATCGAGCGATACGGGAAGCCGGGACAACCGTCGACGGCATCATTGCTCGCCTCAATGACAAGACTCGTGAACTGTTGCGCGCGACGCCCACGGCACAGCGAATCCTCAAGCGGATTACCCAGCTCGACGAGAAACCTTTCACATAAAAAAGCGAGGACGATGCAAAGCATCGTCACTCGCCGTCATCGGCATCGATACAGCATTACCAACTGCGCGTCACTTCTTCCCAGCCTTCACCGCCTGCTCGATCCGCGCGCCGACATCCGGATCGACCTGCTTCCAGTAGTCGAACGCGCGCTCCAGTACCGGACTGCGGACACCGCCGAGCAGCGCACCGGAGACCGTTTCGACGAGACGCGTACGGGCCGCTTCGTCGAACACGTTACGCACGAGGTCGCCCGGCTGCGAGAAGTCGTCATCGTCCTTGTGCAGCGTGTAGGCACTGCGGACCATGGCGCCGTCGGATTCCCAGCCGTCTTCGGCCGCACCTGTCTGATCGGCGTAGGGACGTCCACCGCTGTTGGGCACGTACACCGGGGCGTTACCGCTATGTTCGTAAGCCATGTGACCGTCGAACATATACGTCTGCACCGGCACCTTCGGGCGGTTCACCGGCAGTTGGTGGAAGTTGGTGCCGATGCGATTGCGCTGCGCGTCGTTATAGGCGAACGCACGGCCGAGCAGCATCTTGTCCGGCGACAGACCGATGCCCGGCACGGTGTTGCCCGGCGAGAACGCCGCTTGCTCGATCTGCGCGAAGAAGTTCTCCGGATTGCGGTTGAGCGTCATCTTGCCCACCTTGATCAGCGGATAGTCCTTGTGCGACCACGTCTTCGTCAGATCGAAGGGATTGAAGCGGTACTGCTTCGCGTCCGCGTACGGCATCACCTGCACCGACAGGATCCAGCTCGGGTTGTCGCCACGCGCAATGGCGTCGAACAGATCGCGACGGTGGAAATCGGCGTCCTGACCGGACATGGTCGCGGCTTCGGCATTGGAGAAGAACTCCATGCCCTGCTGCGTGTGGAAGTGATACTTGACCCAGAATTTCTCGCCACTGGCGTTAACCCACATGTAGGTATGCGAACCATATCCGTTCATGTGACGCCAGGTGCGCGGCAAACCGCGGTCGCCCATCAGGTAGGTCACCTGATGCGCGGACTCCGGATTGTTCGTCCAGAAATCCCACTGCATGTGGTTGTCGCGCAGGCCCGAGTCCGGCAGACGCTTCTGGCTGCGAATGAAGTGCGGGAATTTCATCGGGTCGCGGACAAAGAAGACCGGGGTGTTGTTGCCAACGAGGTCGTAATTGCCTTCGTCGGTATAGAACTTGAGGGAGAAACCGCGCACGTCGCGCCAGGTATCGGGACTACCGGCTTCGCCCGCGACCGTGGAGAAACGCGCGAGCATGTCGCCCTTCGCGCCCTTCTTGAACAGCGACGCCTTGGTGTAACGGCTCACATCTTCCGTGGTTTCGAAAATGCCGAAGGCACCTGCGCCCTTGGCGTGCGGCTGGCGCTCGGGGACCTTCTCCCGGTTGAAGTGCGCCATTTGTTCGAGGAAATGAACGTCATGCAACAGGAGCGGGCCATCCGCGCCGACCGAAAGCGTGTTTCGGTCGCTTGCCGCCGGTGCACCGGCACCGGTCGTCGAGCCGGTGTCCGGACGGTCTTTCTCTTTGCTCATACATACCTCCGACATGAAGGTGGGTGGGGAGAGGGAAAGAATAGGAGTCAGCAATATCGCAAGTCGTTCAAAGCATAATACAAGACGGCGAAATGCACTCCCTGGCATCCGGCGCATTGAATATTCGTCGACTTGCGTTGGATCAACCGTCTCTGCCTATTCTTACGTCCCTCACCCCGCCTGTCGCGAGGTCTACAGCGTGGAAAACCCGTCAGGCACCGAAGGCGCTAACCGCGATGCCCCCAACGGTATTACGCCGCCAGCGCGCGGCACTGGCAAACCACGCGCGCGAAGCACGCAATCGCAAAATCGACGGACGCCTCGGAAGTAAATCGTCCAAGACTCAGACGCACGGTGCGCCTCGCCGCTTCGCTGTCCAAACCGATGGCGCTCAGCACGTGCGACGGTTGCCCGGACGCCGAATTGCACGCCGACGTGGACGACACCGCGAGATTGGCGTTGAGCATGAACGTGAAGAAACCGGGGTGGCGGATCGTCAGGCTGAGTGTATGGGGAATGCGGCGAGCATTCGCGGCGTTGTGCACCACGCCATCGAGGCCCCGCACACCGTCGAGCAGACGCTGGCTCAGCGCTTCGATACGAACGGTGTCGACCGTCATGTTTTGCATCGCCAACTCGCACGCCGTGCCCATGCCGACGATCTGATGCGTCGCCAGCGTGCCCGAGCGCAAACCGCGCTCGTGACCGCCACCGTGCATTTGCGGCGCGATGCGCGAAATTGCGTCTTTGCTCACATACAGAGCACCGATGCCCTTCGGGCCATAGACCTTGTGTGCCGACATCGACAGCATGTCGATGCCCATGGCCTTCACGTCGATGGGGGTCTTGCCGAGCGCCTGCGCGCCGTCCACATGGAGCAGTGCGCCTGCCGCATGCACCACCTTCGCGATGGCCGCCACGTCGGTCAGCGTCCCCAGTTCGTTGTTCACGAGCATGACCGACACCAGCCCCGTATCCGGACGCAGCGCCGCCGCCACGATGTCGGCCGTGATCTCGCCGGTCGTCGAGGGCTTCACATAGGTGACGGGCACACCGCGCTTTTCCAGACTCGCCATCGTATCGAGAATGGCCTTGTGTTCGAGCACGCTGGTGATCAGATGCGGGCGCGCATGTCCCAACTCTGCATAGCCCTTGAGCGCGAGATTGTTCGATTCGGTCGCGCCGGACGTCCAGACGATCTCGGCCGCATCGGCACCGATCAGCGATGCGACCTGCGAACGCGCGCGCTCCACAAGACGGCGGGCGCTCACACCTGCGGAATGCGAACTGGACGCGGGATTACCGAACACGCCGTCGATGCCCAGACAGTCGGCCATCGCCGCGATGACGGAGGCGTCCGCCGGCGTTGTCGCAGCGTAATCGAAGTAGTGAAGTGTTTCGTTCTCGCGCATGATGGGCCCCCGCCAAAAAAGAGTGCGTCGATCGTACGCGCGGCAACGGGGAAAAGGCTTGCAGAATTACCCTTCGTTATGCGGCTTCATGGAATATCCTTCCCACGGAATAGCATAAAGAGGAAATTTCATCCTTCGAAGGTTAGGCGGTCTCGTTTGCCGGGAATCGGACGGTGACTTCCAGACCTCCCCCCGGGGCTTCGCCCAGCGTCACGACGGCGTGATGTTTGCGCGCGATTTCCTTGACGATGGCGAGTCCGAGACCGGAGCCGTCGACGGTAGATTGGGTGAGCGCGGCGGACTCGCGACGATAGAAGCGTTCGAACACGGCGTCGCGCTCGTGCGCCGGGATGCCGGGGCCGTTGTCGACGACTTGAAGCGCCGGGCCGTCCAGGTTGTCGTGCCCGCCATTCGACGCTTGCGAAACGTTTGCAACGTCCGCACCGCCTCCACGGCCCGCCTGCCCACCGCGCCGCGTGCGCACGGTGATCGTCGCGCCATCCCCCGCATAGCGAATGGCGTTGTCGATCAGGTTGCCGCACAACTCGGCGAGCAACTCACGTTGCGCCAGCACCATCACGGCGCCATCGTTCTCGAAGCCGAGATCGATCCCGCGCGAGCGCGCCACCGGCGACCAGTCGAGTGTGACGCTGCGCGCCGCCTCATCGAGCCGGGTCGGCACCATCGCTACGGGCGGGCCGTCCTCCGCTTCCAGACGCGACAGCGAGAGCAACTGCCGCACGCTCTTCGCCGCCTGTTTCACCGCCTGATTGAGGCGTTCGACGCGCTCACGCGCCTGTGCGCTCAAGGACTCGCGCAGCGTCAGCTCGGACTCCGCCTGGATGATTGCCAGCGGCGTCTTCAACTGATGGGCGGCGTCCGCGAAGAAGCGTTGACGCGACGCCTGCATGCGCCCCACCCGTCCCACGTACTGGTTGATGGACTCGACGAGCGGCTTGACTTCGGTCGGCAGGTCGACGTTCTCGAGCGGCGTGGTGTCGTCCTCCTCTCGCGCGGCGACCTTGGCCGACAGTCGGTTGAGCGGACGCAGGCCGCGCGTCACCCCGAGCCACACGATCGCGAGCGCCAGCACCACCAGCAGCACTTCCTGCTGAAGCGCACCGGTCAGAATCTGGCGGGCAAGTTCGTGACGCGCCTCGGTCGTCTCGCCGACGACGATCCACGCGACGCGCGTCTTCGCGTTCGGTACGTCGTGCACCGGCAACTGAAGTGCGCCCATGCGCAACGTCTCACCGCGATACGTCGCGTCGTAGAAGGCCGTGTGATAGGGCTCCGGCGTGACTCCTGCGGGCGGCAACGGCAGATCGTGATAGCCGGTCACCGCCCGGCCGTCGTTATCGCCCCCTTGCGCGCCGTCGCCGCCCTCGCGAATCACGTAGTAGATCTTGCCGCCACGATCCGATTCGAACATCTCCAGCGCGAGATACGGCAGATTGACCTGGACCTCGCCGTCGATCAGTTGCGTGCCTTCGCGAATCGACTTGATCGAGAACTCCAGCGAGCGGTCGAACGCCGAGTTGGCTGCACTCATCGCGCGCTGATACGTCAGCCAGGTGTCGAGCGCGAGCAGTCCCAGCAACGGGAACAGCAGCCAGAGCGCCAGTTGACGGCGAAGATTCGGTTGCGGCATGACAGAGCGATGCGTCTGAAAATCAGTCGACAGAAGGTACTGGCGGGGCGAGATCGGTCTTCTCTTCAAGCAGATAACCCAGCCCGCGCAATGTGACGATCGCCACGCGACTGCCTTCGAGCTTCTTGCGCAGGCGGTAGACGTAGATCTCGATGGCGTCCGGATTCACGGACTCGTCGATACCGAAGAGCTTCTCCGAGAGCGCTTCCTTGTTGATGGCGCGTCCGCCTCGCAGAATCAGCACTTCGAGCACGGCGCGCTCACGCTTGGTCAGCGCAAGCAGCTCGCCATCGAGCCGGAAGCTGCGCTCAACGCCATCGAACACGAGCGGCCCGCACGTCACATCCGCGCTTTCGTGATGTTGAGAGCGACGGATCAGCGCGCGCGCCCGCGCTTCCAGTTCGTCGAGTTCGAACGGTTTTGAAAGATAATCGTCGGCCCCGAGATTGAGACCCTTGACACGGTCTTCGAGCGAGCCGTGTGCAGTGAGGATCAGCACGGGCACCCGGTTACGGCGCGCGCGCAGTCGGCGCAGGATCTCAAGCCCGTCCAGTCGCGGCAGCCCCAGATCGAGAATCACGAGCGAATATTCCTGTGTGCGCAGCACGTGATCGGCCGCTTCGCCGTCGTGCATGCAATCGACGGCGAAGTTCGCCTGCGTCAGCGCTTCGGAGAGCGATTTGGCCAGACTCGGATTGTCTTCGACAAGCAGGATGCGCATGAGAACTAGGGAAATCCATGACCCGAAAATCGGGGCTCAAGCCGGATTCGACACGAAATCGAAAGCGAATTGAAAGTTTCGGCAAATTAACATGCGCCACGCGAAAACGACAAACCCCTCGCAAGGGGTCTTCCGGAGGATGACATGAAGCAAACGATAACGCCCCGCGCCCTGCTCGCGACGACGACGCTCGGTGCAGCGCTCTTCACGGCAGCGCTCCCGGCCGCCCACGCTCAGGTGCCCGCCGGCTATCCGGCGAACTATCAGGCGACCATCGACGCCGCGAAGAAGGAAGGAAAACTGATCGTCTATTCGGTGACGGACACCGCGCTGGTGCGCCCGCTCATCAAGGACTTCGAGTCGATGTACGGCATCAAGGTCGAGTACAACGACATGAACAGCACGGAGTTGTACAACCGCTACATCAGCGAGTACGCCGCGCACAGCACCAGCGCCGACGTGCTCTGGAGCTCCGCCATGGACCTCCAGGTCAAGCTCGTGAACGACGGCACGATGGCGAGCTACGAATCGCCCGAAGCCGCCCACATTCCGCAATGGGCGCAGTACCAGAAGCAGGCCTACGGCACGACGTACGAGCCGCTCGCCATCGTCTACAACAAGCGTCTGTTGCCTGCGGGCGAAGTGCCGCAAACGCGCATGGAACTGATCAAGCTGCTGCAGACGAATGCGGCCAGATTCAAGGGCAAGGTCACCACCTACGACATCGAAAAGTCGGGCGTGGGCTTCAACTATCTGACACAGGATGCACGCGTGAACCCGGAAGTGACGTGGGAACTCGTCGGCGCAATGGGTGCACTCAACCCCAAGCTGCAATCGAGCACGGGCGCAATGATGGAGCGCATCTCGTCGGGTGAAAACCTGATCGGCTACAACATTCTCGGCTCGTATGCGTTCGCCAAGGCGAAGAAGGATCCGTCCATCGGCTACGTCTATCCGCGCGACTACACGCAGGTCGTGAGCCGTCTTGTGACGATCTCGAAGCAGTCGAAGAACCCGAACGCAGCCAAGCTGTGGGTCGACTATCTGCTCTCCAAGCGCGGCCAGACGCTGCTCGCCAATCAGGCCAACTTGTACTCGATCCGTGCGGACGTCGACGGCGAAACCTCCATGGCGAACCTCACGCAGCAACTCGGCGCAGCGCTCAAGCCGATCCCCATCGGCGCGGGCTTGCTCGTGTATCTGGATCAGTCCAAGCGCCTTGAATTCCTCAAGCGCTGGCAGCAGTCGATCAAGCGCTGATTCAATCGTCATAAGCGTCGATAAGCGCCCACCGAACCAGCCGCACCGTCTTCAGTTTTTCTAAGCCCCAGGCCTCAAGTCCGGCGGCCGCGCCCTCACCTCGTCTCATGACGACGTAACGCGCGGCCCGCCTCTGCCCAAGCCTTTCTCGATATGCGCCCTGCGGGGTGCAGGGAGACCCTCATGCTGTCGTCCTCTACTGCCAACCGCGCAGCGGCCCCTGTCGGCCGTCCGCCGACGGGCGCCGCCCCTCACGTCGCGGCCCCCTGGCGCGCGCTCGCGGCCACTTCGCGCTGGCTCGTCATCGCCGTGCTCACGATTGCGGTGTTGCTGCCCCTGTCGTTCATCGTGTTGCAGAGCCTGCTCTCCGCACCGTTCTTCGACGCCAGCCGCACGTTCGGCATCGACGGCTACCGCTTCATCTTCACCGATCCCGACTTCTGGTCGGCTGTGAAGAACTCTTTCATCATCGCGTTCGGGATGCTGTTCATCTCGATCCCGTTCGGCGGCATTCTCGCTTTCCTGATGGTGCGTACCGACCTGCCTGGCCGCCGCTGGCTCGAGCCGCTGCTGCTCACACCGGTGTTCGTCTCGCCGATGGTGCTTGCGTTCGGTTACGTGGTGGCGGCCGGTCCCGTCGGCTTCTACTCGGTCTGGTTCCGCGAACTGACGGGCCTCGACGCCCCGTGGTCGGTCTACTCGATCTTCGCGATCACTGTGATCGTCGGTCTCACGCACGTGCCGCACGTCTATCTGTACTCGTCGGCCGCACTGCGTAATCTCGGCTCCGACGTCGAAGAAGCCGCCCGCGTGGCCGGCGCCCGCCCGTTTCGCGTGGCGCTCGACGTGAGCCTGCCGATGACCATGCCTGCGCTGCTGTTTGCAGGCGTGCTCGTGTTCTTCCTCGGCTTCGAAGTCTTCGGTCTGCCGCTGGTGCTCGGCGATCCGGAGGGCCATCTGGTGCTTGCCACCTACCTCTACAAGCTGACCAACAAGCTCGGCGTGCCGTCGTATCACCTGATGGCGGCGGTAGCGATGTGCATCGTGGCCATCACCTTCCCGCTGGTGCTGTTGCAGCGACACCTCCTCAAGCGCGCTAACAAGTTCGTGACGGTCAAGGGCAAGGCGGGGCGTCAGACGGTGTTGCCGCTGGGCATCTGGCGCTGGGTCGCGCTGGCCATCGTGACCGTGTGGCTGATCGTGACGGTGTTCGTGCCGATCTCCGGCATCGTGCTGCGCTCGTTCGTCACGCACTGGGGCGAAGGCGTCGCGCTTGGCGAAGTGCTCACGCTCGCGAACTTCACCGAGCTGTTCGAGCAGGACAACCTCGTGCGCGCCATCGTCAACACGCTGGGCATCGGTGTGATCGGCGGCGCGCTGGCTGTCGGCTTCTACTCGCTCGTCGCCTTTGCCGGTCATCGCCGCAACGACTGGGCCGCGAAGCTGCTCGATTACCTCGTGCTGCTGCCGCGCGCCGTGCCGGGCCTGCTCGCCGGTCTGGCGTTCCTGTGGATCTTCCTGTTCGTGCCGGGACTGCGCGAACTGAAGAACTCGATGTGGAGCATCTGGGTGGCTTACACGGTGGTGTGGCTCGCCTACGGCATGCGCCTGATCCAGAGCGCGCTGCTGCAAGTCGGCCCCGAGCTGGAAGAGGCGGGGCGCAGCGTCGGCGGCACGCGCAGCCGCGTGAGCCTCGACGTCACGCTGCCGCTGGTGCGCTTTGGCCTGCTCGCTGCGTGGCTGCTCATCTTCATGATCTTCGAGCGCGAATACTCGACGGCCGTCTACCTGCTCTCGCCGGGCACGGAAGTCATCGGCTCGCTGCTCGTGTCGCTGTGGGCGACCGGCGCGGTCGATCAGGTCGCCGCGCTCTCTGTCATCAACATCGCGATGGTCGGCGCCGGTCTGGGCGTGGCGTTGCGCTTCGGAGTCAAATTGCATGGATAAGCTCATCGTCGACAATCTTTTTCTGAGCTACGGCGCCAACCCCATCCTCAAGGGCGTGTCGTTCGAACTCAAGGCCGGTGAAGTCGTGTGCCTTCTCGGCGCTTCGGGCAGCGGCAAGACCACTTTGCTGCGTGCCGTGGCTGGCCTCGAACAACCGTCGCAAGGCCGCATCGCGCTCGACGATCAGGTCTTCTTCGACGGCGCCAAAGGCATCGATTGCCCGGTCGAGCAACGCTCGCTCGGCCTAGTTTTCCAGTCGTACGCGCTGTGGCCGCACCGCACCGTGGCGGACAACGTCGGCTACGGGTTGAAGCTGCGCAAAGTGGGCGCGGCGGAGCGTCGCGAGCGGGTGCAGAACGCCCTCGATCAACTGGGCCTCGGTCATCTCGCCGAACGCTTCCCGTTCCAGCTCTCGGGCGGTCAGCAACAGCGCGTCGCCATTGCCCGCGCGCTCGTCTACAACCCGCCCGTCATTCTGCTCGACGAGCCGCTCTCGAACCTCGACGCCAAGCTGCGCGAAGAGGCCCGCGCATGGCTGCGCGAGCTGATCGTGTCGCTGGGTTTGTCGGCGCTGTGCGTCACGCACGACCAGACCGAAGCCATGGCGATGTCGGACCGCATTCTCTTGCTGCGCAACGGTCGCATCGAGCAGGAAGGCACACCGGCAGAACTGTACGGCTCACCGCGCTCGCTCTACACGGCGGAATTCATGGGAAGCAATAACCGCATCGACGCGACGGTCAGCGCTGTCGACGGCGATCTCGTCACCCTTGCGGGCGACGGCTTCGCATTACAAGCGCGCGCACGCGACACGCTCGCCCCGGGTCAGGACGCGCAGGCCCTCATTCGTCTGGAGCGCGTGCAGGTGGCCGATGGCCCGGGCCACAACCGCGTGAACGCCCAGCTCGTCACGTCGATGTATCTCGGCGACCGCTGGGAGTACCTCTTCCATTGCGGCGCGTTGCGCTTTCGCGCGTTCGGTCACGTCCCGCGCGAACCCGGCGACCACTGGGTGGAGTTTCCCGCGAATGACTGCTGGGCGTTCGCGCAATCGAACGGCTAAGGGAGATGTAGCCACGCTTTTCATGCGACGCGCGGGCGCTCTCCCGCGCAACACCACGAGAAAGAGAAGAGAGGAGACAACAATGAAACGAAGCAGTATGGCGCGCGCCGCCCTGATCGCTGTGGGTGCACTGGCCGCTCAGGCGCACGCCCAATCGAACGTGACGATTTACGGGATCGTCGACGCCGGTGTCGAGTATGTGAATCACGCCGCCGATAACGGCGGCGCAATGCGTGCGGTCTCGGGCGGCAAGAACACGTCGCGCTTCGGTTTCAAGGGCACGGAAGATCTGGGCGGCGATCTCAAGGCCGTGTTCAATCTCGAGAGCGGCATCAACGTCGTGAACGGCCAGTTCGACGACGGCCCCGGCGCGATCTTCGACCGCCGCGCCACCGTCGGTCTGTCGCACAAGATGTGGGGCCAGTTCACGCTCGGCCGCACGTTCACCACGACTTACGACTACATGCTCCAGTTCGACCCGATGGGCTATGCGCCGAACTACTCGTGGGCGACCAGCGCTACGGCCACCGGCGCACGCAAAGACGGTTTGTTCTCCCGCTCGGCCAACGCCGTGCGCTACGACGGCGAGTTCAACGGTCTGAAACTCGGCGCGATGTATGGCTTCGGCAACGTGGCCGACAGCATGAAGACGTCATCGAAGTACGACTTCGCCATCGGCTACGAGAACGGCCCGTTCGCCGTCGTCGCAACGTACGACCGTCAGAACGGCGCGGGCAACAGCGTCACGCCCGCCGACACGACGGACTACATTCAGGGGATTCACGCAGGCGTAAGCTACCGCTTTGGCGGGGCCAAGGTGATGGCCGGGTATCGCAACTACAAGAAGACGTTCGTGACCGCAGGCACCGCGTCGCTGCGCAGCGACATGTACTGGCTGGGCGCATCGTATGACTTCACCCCGGCGTTCGCCCTGTATGGCGCGATCTACCATCAGGACATCAAGGACGCGAGCGACGCCGATCCGACGCTCATCTCCCTGCGCGCGCAATATGCAATGTCCAAGCGCACGGCGCTGTATCTGTCCGGCGGCTATGCCTTCGCGAAGCACGGCCAGAAGGTCAGCCTTTCACGCGACCTGACGGGTGCAGCCGATACGCAGGTCGGCGTAACCGCGGGCATTCAGCATCGCTTCTAAAGCGCCGTAACGACGTTTCGCATCGCTTCAAAACGCATTACATCGCTTTACACCGCTTCAAACCTCTTCGCATTCGCGTCAGCCAATGCGTTTCCTCAACGACGGCCCGCCGCTGGCGGGGCGCACCGCTTGTCGGGCCGTCGTGCTTTTTTCCGTCGCCTGGTGACATCCGCAACGTCAGGAAAGCGATTCGATATGCGTCGAGTGCGCGTAGACCTGCCCGAAACGATTCGCCAGAAAATCCGGCAAAGCGATCTGTTCCTGACGCACGAACCCGCGCTGCGGGAGTTGCTTCGCGAAGAACATGTCGACGGCCGCGCAAATGGCCGACGCCGTCGTGATCTGGATGGCGCTCGCGCTGTGTCCGTTATTGCGTTCCGCGAAGATCTTGCGTGCGAACACTTCCTGCGTGAGCACGCCGCGACGAAGTCCGTTCACCACCACAAAGATGAGCACCACATCCTGCAAAGTGCTCGGAATCGCGCGTTTGAGAATCGTCTTGATCGTTTCCTGATCGTCCTTCAGACGCAGCTCGTTCAACAGCACCTTCATCAGCGCACCGTGCCCCGGATAGCGCACCGACTTGTAGTCGAGATCGCGCACGCGCCCGGCCAGCGTTTCGCATAACGTGCCGAGACCGCCCGAGGTATTGAAAGCCTCGTATTCCACGCCGTCGAGCGAGAAGTGTTCGAGGTCTTCCAGCGGCTGCACACTCAGGCGCGCGCCATCGCGAATTGCCTCGCACGGCTGACAGTACTCGTTGATCAGCCCGTCGACGCTCCACGTCAGGTTGTACTTCAGCGAGTTGGTCGGAAAGGCGGGCAGCGCACCCACGCGCATCTTCACCGAGTCGACGCGGTCGAACGCCGCCGCGAGATGATGCGCTGCAATCGCGATGAAGCCCGGTGCGAGGCCGCATTGCGGCATCAGCGCTGTCGATGCACCTTCGGCCAGTTGCGCAATCGCGTGCGTGGCCGCCACGTCTTCGGTCAGATCGAAGTAGTGGCAGCCCGCCGCCACGGCGGCGGTTGCCGCGCTCGTGGCCATCGTGTACGGCAAGGCGTTGACGACGGCGTCGAAACCGGTGAGCGCGCGTTGCAGCGAGCCAGTGTCGTTGCCGGTGAGTTCGACGAATGCGTGCGCATAGTCGCGCACCGCTTCATAGGACTGCGCGCTCCGGTCGAATACCGTCACCCGGTAATCGCCGCTGTCGTGCAGCAAACGCGCGATGGTCTGGCCGATATGTCCCGCACCCAGCAAGGCGATCTTCTTCATGTTTTTCCCCATTCAGGAATGCCGGTCGACGCGTCGTCACGGTTTGCCGCGCGACGCGGTATGCCTCAATTCTAGGGAGAGCGCATGATGAAATGTAGCGTTAATTCGTCAATAACCACTCTATATATGACGATATGTCGTGTATTTAAACTCATATCGTCATAGCGAAGACGCCGCGCCACGATAAACACGTTGAACCTGAAAGTTCACGCACGGCGCGCGCACGAATGAGCGCGTTCTGAAAGCCGAAGCGGCACGCGCTTCTCGATAATCTCGTCCACCCGCGCGGTCGTAGCACTGTCAGGAGTCTCTATTTGTCGTCCGCTCCGATCTCCCAACTACTTCGTCCTCCGCGTCTCGTTCGCCCTGTTCGTCCCTGCGTCTTCAACGGCGAAGACCATCGTCTATGGCGTCCGGGCATGCACACCACCTTATGAATCTGTTCGCCTGCGCCGCAGCAGCGGTCGTCGTTGCGCTCATGTCAGCCCCCGCGCAAGCGGACTGTTGGGACGTCGCCGCCGATCGCTACCATCTCGATCCGCTGCTGCTGTACGCCATCGCACAAGTCGAATCGAATCTCGACGTGAACGCCAGCAACGTCAACCGCAACGGCACGCACGATATCGGGCTGATGCAGATCAACAGCGCCCACCTGCCGACGCTCTCCCGCTACGGCCTGACCGAGCGCCGATTGCGTGAAGACGCCTGTGCGTCGATCGTCACCGGCGCGTGGATTCTCGCGGGTTTCGTGCGTCAGTATGGGTATGGCTGGGAAGCCGTGGGCGCGTATAACGCTGGCGGCGGTGAGGCACGCGCCACGCTGCGCCGGCGCTACGCCGACAAGGTTCGCAAGCGCTATGCGGTGCTGGTGGCCGAGCGTGAAAGGCTTGCGACGCTGCGGTGACGTTCTTGCGCAAGCGGTCTGCACGTTGGACCTCTTGCGGATTCCTTTTTACGGCATTCATGTGTCATGAAAATGAATTTGAGGACATTCGCGGAAAAGTGCCGCGATGCGTTGCATCGAGCAGACATGACGCGTCTCTTTTCGTTAATACACCTATGTAATTTAAGCCTCGTTCGATATAGTTCGGCCCGAACCCACGGGGCGCCCATCCACAGGCGAAGGGTTCGAATTGATTAATAAGTTATCGATAGAGGATTCGACCGATGAAAAAGACGCAACTGGCCGCCGCACTGGCTGGCGCGATCGCAGCCGCTGCAGCAGGTACTGTGCATGCGCAAAGCAACGTTTCGCTGTATGGCGTTCTCGATGGCGGGCTGGCCTACGTGAGCAACGTCGGCGGTAGCAAGAACTTCACGACGGCCGACGGCCTGCAATCGGGTAACCGCTGGGGCCTGAAGGGTTCGGAAGATCTGGGCGGCGGCACGTCGGCCATCTTCACCCTGGAGAACGGCTTCAACATCACGAACGGGGCACTGGGTCAGGGCAGCCGTGAGTTCGGTCGTCAGGCATTCGTCGGTCTGTCGAACAAGACGTTCGGTAGCGTGACCATCGGTCGTCAGTACGACTCCGTGGTGGACTTTGTGAGCGGCCTGACATCCGCCAAGCAGTTCGCAACCAAGCTCGGTGCTCACGTCGGCGACGTTGACAACCTGTACAACTCGTTCCGCATCAACAACTCGATCAAGTACACGAGCGCCAACTACGCCGGCTTCTCGTTCGGCGGCCTGTATGGCTTCTCGAACCAGGCAAGCAGCAGCACGGCTGGCAGCGGCTTCGCGAACAACCGCGCATGGAGCCTGGGGGCGAGCTACGCCAACGGCCCGTTCAAGTTCGGTATCGGCTACCTGGAAGTCGGCACGCCGAACGGCGCGAACACCGGCGGCGCAGTGGCTGGCGACTACAGCGGCGACTTCTACTCGGCCAAGGTCGGCACGGCAACGGTCGGCGTGGACAAGCAGCGCGTGTTCGCCACGGGCGGCAGCTACAAGTTCGGTCCGGCCAACGTTGGCTTCGTCTACAGCAACACGCAGCTGAAATACGTTGGCGGCACGGGCGCACGCGTATCGAACTACGAACTGAACGGCACATACAACCTGACGCCGTCGCTGCTGCTGGGCCTGTCGTACACGTACACGGACGCCAGCACGCGTAGCGCCACGCTCGCCAACCTGAGCCCGAAGTACCACCAGGTCAACGCCGCAGTGGACTATCTGCTCTCGAAGCGTACCGACGTGTACCTGGTCGGTATCTATCAAAAGGCAGCGGGCGACGCCACGGCCGCATCGATCAACGGTGCGGGCGGTGCGTCGAGCACGAAGACGCAGACGGCCGTGATCTCGGGCCTGCGCCACAAGTTCTAAGCCAAACGCTTCGCGAGACGTTTAGCCGTTGATTTTGAGTACTCCAGTATTTGAAGGGGGTTCCGAAAGGGACTCCCTTTTTTGTTAGGGTCCGGGGAATTAACCCAATTCCGGCTTGCATCCTGCGCAAGTTTGCGTACACTCGATACTGTACAAAAACACAGTATTTGTATTCGACTGGAGGAGTACAAAAGTGAATCAAACCGCCAAAGGGCTTTTCGATGTTCAGCTCGGGCCGGAAGCGTTGAGTGCCGTTGCGCAGGACACCGGATTTAGCCGTCTCTCGCTGGACAAGACGTATCACGGGGATCTGAGTGCAACCGGTCAGGGAGAGATGCTGGCGTTTCGCAGCGGTACGCCCGGCTCAGCGGGTTACGTCGCCATGGAAACCGTGCGCGGCGCACTTCATGGACGCAACGGAACGTTTGTGTTGCAACACAGCTCGACGATGACGCGCGGTGTGCCCACGCAGTCCATTACCGTCGTGCCCGATTCCGGCACCGATGCGCTGACAGGCCTGACCGGCAGCCTCGTCATCGAGATCACCGAAGGAAAGCACGCTTACGACTTCCGCTACGCGCTTCCCGACGAACCGACTTCCGCAGGAGAGCCGACATGAGTCACTCGGGCCGCGATCGCCAGATCGACAACATCGAATTCAACGTCTCCGATATCGCGCGCAGCAAGGCGTTCTACGGCAGCGTGTTCGGCTGGACCTTCACCGACTACGGTCCGACCTACACCCAATTCAGCGACGGTCGCCTCACGGGTGGCCTCACGACGGGAGACGCCATTCGCCCCGGTGGCCCGCTGGTGATCCTCTACGCGGACGACCTCGCCGAAACACGGCGCCGTATCGAAGCCGAAGGGGCAACGATCAGCCGCCCCGTGTTCTCGTTTCCCGGCGGTCGCCGCTTTCACTTCCTCGATCCCGACGGTTACGAACTCGCAGTCTGGTCGGCAGCGACTTAGGTTACCGATGTCCGGGAACGACGCACGTCGACATCGCTGAACCCACAAAACAAACGAGGCACCCGCATTAGGTGCCTCGTTTCGAGCTGGCCGAAGGCGTCGGTGAATGTGACCTGCCCCCGGTTTTAGTCCGACACGCTTTTAAAAGGTTCATCGCGCAATAGCGTGGAGGGATTTGACAAGTTTTCGTACTCTTGATGGCAGGAATTTGCCATCAGGAGTGCGTGGAGATGCTGGATCGCAAGCTGCTGGAGTCGCTGGGAGGCTGGCAGGGCTATGCCGTCGAACGCGTGGAGTGGCCCGAGGGCACAGGGCGCACGCTGTCGATCTATTTGAAGCCAACCGCCAAGGTGATGCTGTGCGAGCAGTGCGGCGCACGATGTCGCCAGGTCCATGAGACCACGGTGCGCCGGGTGCGAGATCTGCCGTTATTTGAGTACCGGGTTGTTCTTCATGTTCCACGCCGGCGCTTGTTGTGTGAGCAATGCGGTGGCCCGCGCCTGGAGCGGCTTACTTGGCTGGGTCGCTACCAGCGGGTGACGGATCGGCTTGCGGCGGCCTGCAGCCAATTGCTGCAATCGAGCAACGTGCAGGCGGTGGCGAGGTTCTTCGAGCTGGGTTGGCATACCGTCAAGACGCTGGACAAGGCCCGGCTCCGAGCGTCAGTGCGCGAACCGGATTGGTCCAGGATCGAGTATTTAGCGATGGACGAGTTCGCCCTGCATAAAGGGCATCGGTACGCGACGGTAGTCGTCGATCCGATCAGCAGGCAGGTGCTGTGGATCGGCCCAGGACGCTCACGCGAGACGGCTCGGGCGTTCTTCGAGCAATTGCCGCGTGGGGTCGCCCAACGCATCAAGGCCGTAGCCATCGACATGACTACGGCCTACGAGTTAGAAATCCAGGCCCACTGCCCACGGGCGGAGATCGTCTATGACTTGTTCCATGTCGTGGCCAAGTACGGACGAGAGGTCATTGATCGGGTGCGCGTGGATCAGGCCAACCAACTGCGCCAGGACCGTCCCGCGCGCCGGGTCATCAAATCGAGCCGCTGGCTGTTATTGCGCAACCGCGACAAGCTAGACCGGCAGCAGGCCGTCCGGCTCGACGAATTGCTGCAAGCCAACCAGCCGCTGCTGACGGTCTATGTCCTGAGGGACGAACTCAAGCGGCTCTGGTTCTACCGAAGACCTGCCTGGGCAAAACAAGCCTGGCACCACTGGTGCGAGCAGGCCGAGCAAAGCGGAATAGCCCCCTTGAACACCTTCGCTCAGCGTCTGAAAGGCTATCTGCATGGCATCCTGGCCAGATGCCGACATCGTCTAAACACCAGCATCGTTGAGGGCATTAACAACACTATCAAGGTCATTAAGCGGCGCGCCTACGGCTACCGAGACCAGGAATACTTCTTCCTCAAAATCCGCGCCGCCTTCCCCGGTAATGCTCAATGAACCTTTTAAAAGCCGAGGGTAAAAACTGCTGTTCTTCATGCGCCCGAGCAAACTGCTCGAGCGTCAGGTAGCGAAAGGACCTGACGCCCTAGGTGTATGCACGCCTGAATCGACGGCTCTGCGGGACTGGTTGCGTTGATACCAGTACGGAAGGCTGCGCTCAAATATCGCGTTTCGGTGACGATACCGGAACGCGGCTAATCTCATTGTTCGCTTCTACCACGCGTTGAAGCATCTTGATGAACGTCGCCTTTTCGGCTTCGGTCAGTCCCTTAAGAATGCGAGCCTGAGCGCGTTCCGTACCCGGATACATTTGCTCCAGCAGGGCTGCGCCTTCGGGTGTGAGCGACAAGAGCTTCGTTCGTCGGTCGGTTCCCGTCGACCGACATACCAGTCCCTTCGCTTCGAGGCGTTCGACCACACCGGAGATGGTGTTGCGGTCGAATCCGATTGCCTGCGCAAGCCTAAGCTGGTCGATGTTGGGATAGGCACGGATGGCAGCCAGGGCGCCGTACTGAACTGGCGTCGTGTCGAATTCTGCGGTCTCTTCCAAAAACACCGTGATGCCGATTTGCTGGAGGCGGCGGATGAGGAATCCGGGCTTGTTGTACAGAATCTGTTCGAGGCTGATGTCTTCCATGTCTCATTCTTATAGGCGCTGACGTTCGTAGCGCATGGTACCTCAGGTTAACCCCACTACTGATAATCACTATTGTGATTATCATATCGGTGATTAATTTGGCAGACTCGAACGACGAAGGATTTGAGATGGAACACGAGACGACTGAGCTCTCAAGGGAATACCGCGGTGCGCTGGCCGACGCCAAGCTGACGCCACTCTGGGAGCATCTTTCGAACGCCTTGCCACATGGCCTCCCGGCGGGACTTACGTCGGCAAACCTCTGGCGTTACCAGGACGTCCGCCCCCTTTTGCTACAGGCCGGTGAGCAGGTTCCGGTCGAGAAAGCCGAACGTCGCGTGCTGGTCCTGAGTGACCCCGGCCGGGGTCAGGCCGCGATGCAGGCTACCGGCGGGATTTACGCGGGCATTCAGCTCATTCTTCCGGGCGAGACCGCGCCAACCCACCGCCACTCTCCGAGCGCGGCACGCGTCGTAATTGAAGGAAAGGGCGGCTTTACAGTAGTCAACGGTCAACGTTGCGACATGGAGCCGGGGGACGTGATTCTCACGCCTTCGGGCCAGTGGCATGACCACGGCCACGATGGTGTCGGCCCGTTCACGTGGCTCGACGTGCTTGATTTGCCGGTATTTACAGCAGTCGAGTCTTCGTACGCGGAGCCGGGGCGTGCAAGCTGCAACCAGGAAGACGGTCAGGCCACGATGCAAAGCCGTTTTCGTTCGAATGGCCTTGCCGTGGCGCACTCGCTTCAGCGCACCAATCCGTATCCAATGCTGCGGTTCCCGTGGAAGACAACACGTGCAGCGCTCATCGAGCTTGCCGATAACGTGGCGCAAGGTGAGTCCGTTGAACTGTCGTACGTCAATCCGGAGACGGGCGAGAGCTGCCTGCCCATTTTGGGTTTCACCGCAATCATGCTTCCGGCAGGCCAGGACCTGACGCCTGCACGTCGGTCTCCCGGCGCGGTATTCCATGTTGTAGAGGGCAGCGGCGAGTCCAGTGTGGACGGAAAGACGTTCGCTTGGTCTGCCGGCGACACGTTCACCGCATCCACGTTCGCTCAACTGTCTCATCGCGCAGATACCGCGAAGGGCCCCGCGTTCTTGCTACGTATTGACGACGCCCCTCTTCATAAAAAGCTCGGCTTCTTCCAGGAACGGAAGTCTGCTTGAGCTCGCGCCAACCCAAGTTCGGAGTAAAAAATGCGTATTTGCCGTTTCAATAACGACAGGCTCGGTCTCGTCCAGGATGACGAAGTGCTCGACATCACCGCTGCCATCGAATGCCTTCCTGCACAGCGCTGGCCGGTGTCCTATTGCGACCCAGTCATTGAACATCTCGACCAGATTAGGAAGTTGGCCATCGAGCTGGCCCCGAATGCAAAACGTTTCGCGCTCAGTGACGTTGTGCTTAACAGCCCCGTCAGTATCGCAAGCAAGCTTCCCGCCGCACCTGTGAACTACCTCAAACACATGGCCGAGGCGCAGAGCGACCCCACGACGTTTCACGCGCATCACCTCAAGAAAATCGAAGAGGTCGGACTGTTTCTTAAGGCCAGCAGTTCGCTGGTGGGGCCGGGCGACGGTGTGGCGTTGCGCCATCTTGAGCGTCGTAATGACCATGAACTCGAACTTGCCGTCGTCATCGGCAAGACCGCCGACCGTGTGAGCGAAACGGACGCCATGCACTACGTAGCGGGCTATGCAATCGGGTTGGATATGACCATTCGTGGGCCGGAAGAGCGCTCGCTGCGCAAATCCATTGACACCTATTCCGTACTGGGCCCGTGGCTCACGACGGCTGACGAAGTGGGTGACCCGAGCGCGCTCGAAATCGAGCTTCATGTGAACGGCGAATTGCGCCAGAAAGCCAATACACGTGACCTCGTCGTGAACATTCCGAAGCTCATTTCCTGGGCGTCGAGCTACTACACCTTGTTGCCCGGGGACGTCATTTTTACGGGTACTCCCGACGGTGTGGGTCCTGTGATTCCGGGGGATGTCATCACGGCGTCAATCGAGAAGGTCGGTCAGATGCAAGTGAAGGTCCGTGCCGCGTGAGGCCGGACTAAGAATGAGCGCAGCAGAAGGGGGAACGGAATGAGCAATATCAAATCGGTAGCCACACTCGTGGTCGGTGGCGGGATTGGCGGATTGGCGGCGGCACTTGCCCTGGCACAGCGAGGCCGCAAGGTGCACGTGATCGAGCGTGCGCCGGAATTCAAAGAGGTAGGTGCAGGCCTTCAGCTTGCCCCTAACGCTTCGCGAGCGCTGGCCCGCCTGGGCGTTCTGGACAGTGTCTGGAAAACCGCTGTATTCCCTCAACAGTTGGTGTGGATGGACGCGCCGTCGGGTGAACACGTGACATCGCTGGACCTCGGCGAGAAGTTCCGGGGCCTCTATAAGCATCCTTACATCGTCATGCACCGTAGCGACCTTCTCGAAGCGCTTCTGCAGGCGTGTCAGGCCAACGTGAATATTTCTCTTGAAACCAACAAGCACGTCATTGACGTGATGGATTTGGGGGATGCAGCCGAGGCCCGTTGCGCCGATGGGTCGGCGTATCGGTGCGAACTGCTTGTCGGGGCCGACGGTTTGCACTCGGTGGTCCGCAGCGCTTTGGTTGGCGCAAGTGAGCCGGTGTGTTCGCAATATGTCGCATACCGCGGGACGATTCCAATGGACCGTATGTCGACCCATG
Source organism: Pandoraea oxalativorans (assembly GCF_000972785.3). Lineage (NCBI taxonomy): Bacteria > Pseudomonadati > Pseudomonadota > Betaproteobacteria > Burkholderiales > Burkholderiaceae > Pandoraea > Pandoraea oxalativorans. Next base: position 340,473 of record NZ_CP011253.3, on the reverse strand, counting down.
CCGGTGTCGACAACGTGATGATGTGGACTGGTCCCAATATGCATCTGGTCCAATATCCGGTTCGTCGAGGAGAGCTCTACAACCAGGTGGCAGTTTTCCGAACTTACAACTATGTGCCCGGCAGCGACGACTGGGGCACACAGGAAGAGCTGGTACGCCGCTTCGCGGATGCGTGTCCGGATGTGAAGGACGCCCTGACGATGATTGCGACGAATCGTCGCTGGCCATTGTTCGACCGCGAACCCATCAGAGAGTGGACGCGCGGTCGTATCGTCCTTCTTGGCGACGCCGCGCATCCGATGCTTCAGTACCTGGCACAAGGGGCTGCCCAAGCACTCGAGGACACGCTCGCCTTGGCAGATGCTGTGGCCGAGCATGAACACGACCTCGCACGCGCACTGGAAAAGTACACCAGCGTGCGTCGTCCGCGTACGGCACGAGTGCAGCACACCGCTCGCATCTTTGGCGAAATCATCCACATGGAGCCCGTTGGCGCAGAAGTGCGAAATGAACTTCTCGCACACCGACCGGGTGATGAGTTTTCGGCAGTCAACTGGCTCTACGCAGCATAAGCACCAGATAAGCGAGGCATGAGCCTCGCTGCATCAAAACAAATCAAATAAAACTGGAGACAACCATGCAGCACAGTGCACCTCAGAGTGCGACCGGGCTCGGCGCGCTCATTCAAGACCGTAATATGTCGTTCTTTCAAATCGCGGTTGTAGCGGTTTGTGTAGCAATCAACATGCTGGATGGCTTCGACGTGCTTGCGCTTGCGCTTACGGCACCGTCGATAGCCAAGGAGTGGGGTCTGAATCCTGCTGCTTTGGGCGGACTATTCAGTGCGAGCATCGCGGGCATTGCGGTGGGCTCTATTACCATCGCTCCGCTGGCAGACAAGTTCGGCCGACGCACGACCGTGCTGACGTGTCTTGTGATTTTGTCTGTCGGCATGTTTGCATCAGCGTTCTCCGCCACGGTCCTGCAACTTGCGGTCTTGCGCTTCGTTACAGGCCTGGGAATTGGCGGAGTGCTGCCGAGCATTAACACGTTGGTCGCGGAGTATTCATCGAAGCGTCGCCGCGACCTGAACATCAGCATGATGACGGTAGGGTATTCGGTCGGCGCCTCCATCGGAGGGCTGCTCGCCGTATATCTCGTATCGCACTACGGTTGGCACTCCGTTTTCCTTGCCGGAGGCGCGCTGTCCACGTTGATGTTCCCAGTGGCATTGGTGTTTCTGCCGGAATCGCTGGATTTTCTTGTGACGCGCCGCAAGCCGGGGGCATTGGAAAAGGTCAACCGGGTATTGGGAAAACTTGGCCACTCGCCCGTAAGCGAGCTCCCCGTGCCGGTCGCCGGCGACGTGCGCCCAACATTGGCGGGCTTGTTCCGCGGTGAGCAGGGCCGAACCACCGCCATCTCGTGCGCGGCGTTCCTGCTTGTCATGATGACCTTTTATTTCCTTCTCAACTGGATGCCGAAGATGCTCGTCGACATGGGGTTGAGTGTGTCGAGCGGAATCTCCGGTTCTGTCGTGATGAACCTGACCGGGGTCGTCGGAGGTGTTGCGCTGGGGCTCGCGACGGCACGGTTCGGACTGAAGCGCATGGCTATCGTGTACTTCGTCGCGTGCTTTGTATGCATGGTCGTGTTCACGCAAATCGCGCCGACCACACTGAATTTGATTGTCATGGCAGCGCTGGTTGGCTTCTTCTCGAATGGTGCCGTCGTGTGTCTATATGCTCTGGCTCCCCGAGTCTTCGCGCCGGAATATCGCGCAACCGGGACCGGGCTAGCACTCGGCTTCGGTCGACTCGGCGGCACGATTGGTCCGGCACTCGCGGGTGTGCTAATCGCCGCCGACTGGTCTCGCCTGGCGTACTCCGCGGCACTGACGGCACCTCTGCTGCTGGCATGCGGTCTCTTCGCGGTGCTTCTGGCGGGAGAGGTACGAGCCGGGACGAAAGCACGCGCTGTGCCGTCATCGGCTTCGCAATAAACGGTGCTCCTGCACCTACTGGTCGCGCATATTCCCTGACGTGCGGGCTTCGGATGCGCTACAAGGGCAGCGCCATCCCGCGCTTCGTCATCCACGTATTACTCGATTGAACCTAAAAATCAAAAAACTGGGGACAGCAATGAAATTCAGACTCGCAATGGCAGCAGGCCTCGCGCTGCTTACCACGACGGCAAATGCACAAAGCAACGTGACGCTGTACGGCATCATCGACACCGGCGTTGTCTATTACAACCAGGCGGCGGCTGGCGGAAGTTTCGTTGGTGTGCCGACGCTGACCGGCGAACTACCGTCCCGATTCGGCTTGCGCGGCGTTGAGGACCTGGGAGGCGGGCTTAAGGCGGTGTTCACACTCGAAAACGGATTTCAGCCGGGCACCGGTAGCCTCAATTACGGCGGTCGTTTGTTTGGCCGTCAGGCCAACGTTGGTCTTGCGGGCGAGTGGGGCACGGTGTTGATTGGTCGCCAGAACAATATGAGCTTCTTCGCGACGCTCAATGCCGACATTATCGGGCCATCGAATATGTCGATGGCGAGCTTCGACCCGTATCTCGCGAACACACGTAGCGATAACGCCGTGAGCTACATGGGCAAGTTCCATGGCGTGACTCTGGGGGCTACCTATAGCTTCGGGCGTGACACTGCAAACGCCGGTGGCCCGTCGGCGACGGGGTGCCCTGGCCAGGTCGCAGGTAATTTCCGCGCGTGCAAGCAGTACACCGGGCTCATCGGATATGACTATCAAGACTTTGGCATCGCGGCATCGTATGACCAGATGCGCGGGAACGTAGGCGCGGCTGCCCCGCTCACCAGCGCGGCATACACCGATTCCCGAGGCATTGTGAACGCCTATTACAAGCTGTCGTGGGGACGAGTCGGCGGCGGATGGATTCACCGCAACGTCGATGCGGGTGCCGCCTCACTGCAGTCGGACATTTACTTTCTCGGCGCGACCTATTTGCCGACCATCGAATGGGCATTGGACTTCCAGGCGCTCCGCTACCAGGTGAAGTCGAAATCAAACGCCACCTTGCTCGTGAGCCGTGCAACTTATTCGCTGTCCAAACGCACGTCCGTCTACGGAATGGTGGGATGGGTGGGCAATAGCGAAAACGGCAGCGTTCCGATTTCGGCTGGCGGCTCGGTTGTGACCGGGGCGAACCAATTTGGAACGATGCTCGGAATGCAACATCGCTTCTAAAAGGAAGCATGGGCCTGGACATCTACGCAATTCATTGCTGATGGGAATGGCCCCGGCGCACTTCCGAGACTGTCAGCCGAGGCTGCGCCAGCTTAGTTGGCACCGATGCGCTTAGTCTAGCCGCGGAACTCGTCGCTGGGGTTCTGCGGCTTTACTTTTAGTGATGCTAACTGACGTGCAACGGGCAGATGAACGCGAACTGGAGCGCATCCGTCCGTCGGCGAGCGCATAAACCAGCAAGGAGCCAAATATGGGGCACACGCTATACGACAAGATATTCGACGCTCATGTCGTTCGTACGGAAGCGGATGGAACTTCGCTGCTATATATCGACAGGCATCTTATCAACGAGGTGACCAGTCCGCAGGCGTTTGAAGCGATGCGGTTGGAGAGTCGACCGGTCTGGCGCGCCAAAGCGAACTTGGCCGTGGCGGACCACAACGTCCCGACAACGAATCGGACTGCGGGCATCGAAGATGAAGTCTCGCGGACCCAGGTTGCAGCATTGGAAAGAAAGGCCGCTATGACTGGAATTCAGCACTTCGGCATGGGCGACCCTTCTCAGGGCATTGTTCACGTCGTCGCGCCGGAGGTCGGAATCACGCTGCCAGGGATGACGGTAGTCTGCGGTGATTCTCATACCAGCACCCATGGGGCACTGGGCGCACTTGCCTTTGGGATTGGCACGTCAGAAATCGAGCACGTACTCAGCACGCAAACGTTGGTGACACGTCGAAGCCTGAACATGCGGGTGACGGTGGAAGGTCGCCTACCGGATGGGTGCTCTGCAAAAGATGTGGCCCTGTCGATAATCGGGCGCATCGGTACGGCGGGAGCGACAGGCCATGCCATCGAGTTCGCAGGAAGCGTCGTACGAGCTATGTCGATGGAAAGTCGAATGACGCTATGCAATATGTCGATAGAGGCCGGCGCGAGGGCGGGACTCGTTGGTGTTGACCAAACGACGCTGGACTATTGCCGCGAACGACCGTGTGCACCCAAGGGAGATGAATGGATTCACGCGTCACACGAATGGACGGATTTGCGCTCTAACGACGACGCGCGATTTGACGCTGAAGTATTCATCGATGTGAGCACGTTGCGACCACAGGTCACTTGGGGGACTTCACCCGAAATGGTGACTGACATTCTCGGCAATGTGCCGGATACGGCGACTATTGTCGACGACACAAAACGAGCGGCGTACGAAAGCGCTCTCGAGTACATGGGCCTAAAAGCGGGGACGCGAATGACCGACATCCCCGTGGACAAAGTATTCATTGGGTCTTGCACCAATAGTCGAATCGAAGACTTACGAATTGCGGCAGATGTGCTTCGCAAACTCGGAGGCCGTCTTGCGCCAAATGTGCGTTTGGCACTCGCTGTGCCCGGGTCGACGTTGGTAAAACGCCAGGCTGAAAGCGAGGGGCTGGACAAGGTGTTCCTGGAAGCGGGCTTCGAGTGGCGCGAAGCGGGCTGCTCCATGTGCCTGGCGATGAACGCGGACAAGCTGGAACCCGGCGAGCGCGCTGCGAGTACGTCGAACCGCAACTTCGAAGGACGTCAGGGAGCAGGCGGCCGAACGCACCTGGTAAGCCCTGCGATGGCAGCCGCGGCGGCTCTAAAGGGGCGATTTGTGGACGTCCGCCAAATTATGAACATGGATGGAGGGAAATAGTGGAGCCGTTTGTTCGACATACAGGGACGGTCGTGCCCCTCATCCGCGATAACGTCGACACTGACGCGATCATTCCGAAGCAGTTTATGAAGTCGATTGAGCGAACCGGATTTGGAGCGCACCTTTTTGATGCCTGGCGATATCGAGATGAAGGCTATTACGGCAAGCCAGCGAGTGAGAGGGTCGTCAATACGGAATTCGTGCTCAACGAACCTGCATACGCGGACGGTTCGATACTGCTGACCGGCCGAAACTTCGGGTGCGGCAGCTCACGAGAACATGCGCCTTGGGCGCTATTTCAGTACGGGTTTCGAGTACTGATTGCCGTGAGTTTTGCGGACATATTCTTCAACAACTGCTGCAAGAATGGACTGTTGCCGATTGCCCTTCCCGAAGACGTCATTTCGGAATTGGCGGGTTACGCTTCGGAGAAGCGTGGTAGTTCGCTGACAGTAGATTTGGACTCACGCCTAGTATTGCTGCCGTGCGGGCGAACTTTTGAATTTTATATTCCCGATAGCCAACGGCACGCTCTGCTTGAGGGCCTTGATGAGGTTGGAGCAACGTTATTGCATTCACCCGAAATTCGCGAGTTTGAACGGCGTCGCATGGAGATGTGTCCTTGGTTGTAATGGCGGAACCGCTTGCGCGAGAAGCCGTATCGTCGTAAGCGTGACTTGAAGGCCGCATGGACAAAGGTTCCTGCGGTGTCCAAAGTGATGTCCGTTACTTCAAGTGGTGGGGACTACTTTGGACACACGGAATGTAAAGCCTTCGAACCGTAAAGGCAGACCGAATTACACACCAGAGTACCGACGGCAAGTTGCCGTCGCGGCATGCGAGCCGGGTATTTCGGTGGCCAAGCTCGCGCAGGTGCACGGGCTGAATTCGAATATGGTGTTCAAGTGGCGTCGGCAACTGCGAGCGGGACTTTTTGAAGGGACGGGGCACAGCACAGCGGTGTTGCTGCCCGTAGCGCTACCTGATGCACCGAGCGGCGAGAGAGCAGAACCGGTGTCGCCCGCTCTACAGTCTGTCGAGCCACATCGCGAGAGCGTGCCGGCAGCATCGGGCATCGAAATTGAACTAAACGGTGCCCGTGTACGTGTCACGGGCATGGTCGACCCCGTGCAGTTGCGCCTCGTGCTGCGCTGCCTGATGCCAGCATGATTGCGCCGCCAAGCGGTACCCGCGTTTGGCTGGCAGCGGGCATTACCGATATGCGCCGTGGCATGGATGGGCTTGCCGCACTGGTGCAGTCAGCACTCGGACGTGACCCCTTCTCGGGGCACATCTTCCTGTTTCGCGGGCGTCGCGGTGACCTCATCAAGATTTTATGGTGGAGCGGCGACGGCATGAACCTGTACGCGAAACGACTCGAGCGCGGACGCTTCGTGTGGCCACAAGCGGATTCAGGAACGGTCCATCTATCTGCCGCCCAACTGTCGATGCTGCTCGAGGGGATTGATTGGCGGCATCCCGAGCGGACGTGGCAGCCGACGCACGCGGCGTAAAGGGGGAAGCGAGGGTCCACAAACCCGTGGGCTTCATTTACACTGGCACGCATGCCAGCTAGCCATCTGCCCGATGACATCCCCGCACTCAAGCGAATCGTTGCTTCGCGCGACGAGACCATCGCACAGTTGCTGGCCGAGATCTCGCGACTCAAGCGTTGGCAGTATGGGCGGTCATCGGAGCGCATGACCGAACTGATGGACCAGTTGCAGCTCGCGCTCGGTGAACTGCCCGCTGCTGAATCGGCCATGACCGCGACGTCGAAGGTGCCCGATGCTGATACGGCTGCTGATACATCAGCCACAACGAACGTTGTCCCGCTGCGCCGCAAGTCGCGGCACTTCCCTGCCCATCTTCCTCGCGAAACGGTTGTGCATGCGCCGTCAAACTGCGGATGCCCGGAGTGCGGCAAACAGATGCGAGCACTCGGCGAGGACGTCTCGGAGGTGCTCGACTATGTGCCCGGCTACTTCAAGGTACTGCGTCACGTCCGTCCGAAGCTGAGCTGCCCGCGCTGTGCCGCAGTCGTGCAGGAGCCGGCACCTTCGCGGCCGATAGCACGCTCGATGGCGGGTGCGGGGCTGCTCGCACAGGTCGTCGTCGCGAAGTACGCTGACCATACGCCGCTCTACCGGCAGGCCGGCATCTATCGACGCGCGGGCATCGAACTGGATCGGGCAACACTGGCTTCGTGGGTGCGTGAAGCAGCTGCGCTGCTGCAACCGCTGTCCGATGCACTTGGTCGTTACGTGCGCGATGCAGACAAGATCCATACCGACGACACGCCCATGCCTGTGCTGGAGCCGGGGCGTGGCAAGACACGCACGGCGCGCCTGTGGACCTATGTGCGCGATGACCGCCCGGCAGGAAGCCGTGCGCCACCAGCAGTCTGGTACAGGTACTCACCCGACCGCAAAGGGGAGCGACCTCGGGAACATCTGGCGGGCTACACGGGAATCCTGCAGGCAGATGCCTTCAGCGGGTATGACGCCCTGTATCGTGACGGCACGGTCATCGAGGCCGGATGCTGGGCGCATGCGCGGCGCAAGTTCTACGACCTGTACAAGCTGGACAGCTCACCGATTGCCGAAGAAGCACTGCGCCGCATCGGGGCGCTATATGTTGTTGAACGCGAGGTTCGCGGCCAGACGCCGGACGTGCGCCTGTCTGCGCGTCAGCAACGCTCGGCACCGTTGCTCACCGAGCTGAAGGCTTGGCTCGAACACTCGCTCTCACAGGTCTCGACGAAGTCGGGGTTGGCCAAGGCGATCAGATACTCGCTGGGGCACTGGCACGCACTCACACACTATTGCGAAGACGGGCGCGTCGAGGTGGACAACAATACGGCGGAGCGTGCGATCAGGCCGCTGGTCCTCGGCAGGCGCAATTATCTGTTCGCAGGCTCAGACGGCGGCGGCGAAAGCGCGGCGGTGATCTACAGCCTGATCGGTACTGCACGCCTGAACGGCTTCGATCCGTTTGCGTACCTGCGCACGGTGTTTGAGCGCATCGCCGATCATCCCATCAACCGCATCGACGAGTTGCTGCCGTGGAGCCTGATGTCAGCCGAACACGTCGAGCAGCACGCCGCCTGAGAATCAATCCGATGGTCCACCCCCTCAGACCTGCTGTGCGCCGAGTCAAGGCGCCAGTGCCCGATTACGTACTGCGCGTTGAGCTGAAGTACATCAAGCCTGCGATTTGGCGCCGAATCATCGTTCCCGGTTCGATCCGGCTGGGCAAGCTGCATGTCGTGCTACTGCTGGCCATGGGCTGGGAGGGCGGGCACCTGCACGAATTCGTCTTCGGCGAAACCAACTATGGTGAACCGGATGACTTCGGGTTCGAGAGCGATCCGCCAATGCTCAATGAAGCACGGGTCACGCTGGCGAAGGCGCTGGGCGGGTTGAAGTCATTCACCTACGTCTACGATTACGGGGACAACTGGCAGCATCGGATCAAGGTCGAGAAGGCGCTGACGCCTGATCCAGACATGCGCCGGCCGCTGTGCCTGGACGGGCAGAATGCGTGTCCACCGGAAGACGTCGGTGGAGTTCCAGGATATGCCGACTTCCTCGAAGCGATCACCGATCCGACGCACGAGGAACACGACCACTTCCTCGAGAGGTGTGGCGGCAGCTTCGATCCCGCCGCTTTCGATCTCGTGCTGACGAATCAGCGGCTCTCAGAGGTCAAGCTCTGATCGTCAAGACGGCCTTAGAGTGACGCTTACGTATCGTCTCCTTGGGGTCGCATCAACAGCGTCGTCTCATACGGACGTCAGTGCCACCGCCTGCGCCCTATAAATCTCGAGCGCTCGCTGCGCAAAAAAAAAAAGGTTCATCGCGCAATAGCGTGGAGGGATTTGACAAGTTTTCGTACTCTTGATGGCAGGAATTTGCCATCAGGAGTGCGTGGAGATGCTGGATCGCAAGCTGCTGGAGTCGCTGGGAGGCTGGCAGGGCTATGCCGTCGAACGCGTGGAGTGGCCCGAGGGCACAGGGCGCACGCTGTCGATCTATTTGAAGCCAACCGCCAAGGTGATGCTGTGCGAGCAGTGCGGCGCACGATGTCGCCAGGTCCATGAGACCACGGTGCGCCGGGTGCGAGATCTGCCGTTATTTGAGTACCGGGTTGTTCTTCATGTTCCACGCCGGCGCTTGTTGTGTGAGCAATGCGGTGGCCCGCGCCTGGAGCGGCTTACTTGGCTGGGTCGCTACCAGCGGGTGACGGATCGGCTTGCGGCGGCCTGCAGCCAATTGCTGCAATCGAGCAACGTGCAGGCGGTGGCGAGGTTCTTCGAGCTGGGTTGGCATACCGTCAAGACGCTGGACAAGGCCCGGCTCCGAGCGTCAGTGCGCGAACCGGATTGGTCCAGGATCGAGTATTTAGCGATGGACGAGTTCGCCCTGCATAAAGGGCATCGGTACGCGACGGTAGTCGTCGATCCGATCAGCAGGCAGGTGCTGTGGATCGGCCCAGGACGCTCACGCGAGACGGCTCGGGCGTTCTTCGAGCAATTGCCGCGTGGGGTCGCCCAACGCATCAAGGCCGTAGCCATCGACATGACTACGGCCTACGAGTTAGAAATCCAGGCCCACTGCCCACGGGCGGAGATCGTCTATGACTTGTTCCATGTCGTGGCCAAGTACGGACGAGAGGTCATTGATCGGGTGCGCGTGGATCAGGCCAACCAACTGCGCCAGGACCGTCCCGCGCGCCGGGTCATCAAATCGAGCCGCTGGCTGTTATTGCGCAACCGCGACAAGCTAGACCGGCAGCAGGCCGTCCGGCTCGACGAATTGCTGCAAGCCAACCAGCCGCTGCTGACGGTCTATGTCCTGAGGGACGAACTCAAGCGGCTCTGGTTCTACCGAAGACCTGCCTGGGCAAAACAAGCCTGGCACCACTGGTGCGAGCAGGCCGAGCAAAGCGGAATAGCCCCCTTGAACACCTTCGCTCAGCGTCTGAAAGGCTATCTGCATGGCATCCTGGCCAGATGCCGACATCGTCTAAACACCAGCATCGTTGAGGGCATTAACAACACTATCAAGGTCATTAAGCGGCGCGCCTACGGCTACCGAGACCAGGAATACTTCTTCCTCAAAATCCGCGCCGCCTTCCCCGGTAATGCTCAATGAACCTTTTAAAAGCCGGGACACTGATTGTGTCTCCGGCCTGATTTCATGGGGCGTCTCCGGGAGTCTGCCCGCCCTTTTTCAGAAGGCGTTTTCCCTGCCGGGAAATACGTTTCTATTTCTTCTGAACAGTGAACACCCGCCCCTTCGTCACATCACTCCACCGTGACCGACTTCGCCAGGTTACGCGGCTTGTCGACGTCGGTGCCACGAGCGCAAGCGGTGTGATAGGCGAGCAGTTGCAGCGGCACGACGTGCAGAATCGGCGACAGCTGGCCGTAGTGCTCCGGCATACGGATCACATGGAGGCCTTCGGCATTCGCGATCTCCGTGTCCGAATCGGCAAACACATACAACTGTCCGCCACGGGCACGGACTTCCTGCATGTTCGACTTGAGCTTCTCCACCAGCGCGTCGCGCGGGGCCACCGTCACAACAGGCATCTGATCCGTCACCAGTGCCAGCGGACCGTGCTTCAGTTCGCCCGCCGGATAGGCCTCGGCGTGGATGTACGAGATTTCCTTGAGCTTGAGTGCGCCTTCCAGGGCAATCGGGTAGTGCAGACCACGACCCAGGAATAGCGCATTTTCGCGACGGGCAAACTCTTCGGCCCAGGCAATGATCTGCGGCTCCAGCGCCAGCACGCTGTGCAGTGCCGACGGCAGGTGACGCAACTGCGTGAGGTAATCCGCCTCCTGCGCCGCGCTCAGACGACCGCGCAACTTCGCAATCGTCAGCGTCAACAGGAACAGCGCGGTGAGCTGCGTCGTGAACGCCTTCGTCGACGCCACACCGATTTCCGTGCCCGCACGCGTGAGGTAATGCAACGCGGTCTGACGCACCATCGCGCTCGTCCCCACATTGCAGATCGCCAGCGTGTTCGTCATGCCCAGCGATTGCGCGTGCTGCAGCGCCGCCATCGTGTCGGCCGTCTCGCCCGATTGCGAGATCGTCACGACCAGCGTTTTCGGATTCGGTACGCTGTCGCGATAACGGTACTCGCTCGCCACTTCAACCTGCGTCGGAATCTGTGCCAGCGACTCCAGCCAGTACTTCGCCGTCATGCCCGAGTAGTAGCTCGTGCCGCACGCCAGAATCAGAATCGAGTCGACGTTGCCGAGCATCGCTTCGGCCTTCTCGCCGAAGAGCGTCGGCGAAATTCCTTCGACGCCTTCCATCGTGTCACCGATGGCACGCGGCTGCTCGAAGATTTCCTTCTGCATGTAGTGACGATACGGCCCCAGCTCGACGGCACCCGTGTAAGCCTGAACGGTGCGCACTTCGCGCTCGACAGCCGCATCGTTACGATCCACGATCTTCACACCGTCCAGCGTGAGTTCGACGACATCGCCCTCTTCCAGATAGATGAACTGATCGGTTGTGCCAGCTAGCGCCAACGCGTCCGACGCGAGGAAGTTTTCGCCCTCGCCCACACCGACCACGAGGGGCGAACCCGCACGTGCACCGATGACGCGATGCGGCTCCTGCTTGCGAAACACGGCGATGGCATAGGCGCCATGCAGACGACGCGTCGCCAGACGAACCGCCTGATACAGATCGCCTGCCGCACCATTGGACAGAATGTGGTGAATCAAATGGGCGATGACTTCGGTGTCGGTTTGCGACACGAACTCATAGCCAAGACCCCGCAATTCGTCACGCAGGCTTTCGTGGTTCTCGATGATGCCGTTATGAACCAGCGCCACTTCGTCACGCGAGAAAATCGGGTGCGCATTGTTCGTGACCGGCGCGCCGTGCGTTGCCCAGCGTGTGTGGGCAATACCCGTCTCGCCCGTCAGTTGCGTTTGCGCAAGCTGCTCGTCGAGGTCAGCCACGCGCGAGACGCTGCGTGCGCGTTGCGGCACACCATCCTTGAGCACAGCCACGCCACAGGAGTCGTAGCCACGATATTCGAGACGACGCAAACCTTCGACCAACACCGGTACAATATTCCGCCGCGCCACCGCGCCGACAATGCCGCACATATTCGCCTTCCTCAGTGCCAGAAACTCTGGCTCGTTCTATCGGATGAGATCCGTGTTTATTCACCAGCGCACGTCAATGGAGCGCGCGCCAGCACATAACCGCCGATTTTACTGCTTCTGCTTACGCGGGCGGACATAACCCGTCTTTGCTTCCTGCGTCTTGCCGTTGAGCACCAGTGCGTCTTCCGGCGTGTCTTTCCAGACGGTCGTGCCTGCGGCAATCGTCGTACCGCGCCGAACCGTGACGGGCGCTACGAGCTGCGTGTCCGAACCGATGAAGACATCGTCCTCGATAACCGTGCGGTGCTTGTTCGCGCCATCGTAGTTGCAAGTGATCGTGCCCGCACCGATATTCACGCGCGCGCCCACGGTCGAATCGCCGACGTACGCCAGATGATTCGCCTTCGAACCCTTCGCCATCGATGCGTTCTTCACTTCCACGAAGTTGCCGATGTGCACGTCGTCCGCCAGATCGGCACCGGGACGCAGACGTGCATACGGTCCGATGACGGCATCCGCCCCGACCACTGCGCCGTCCAGATGGCTGAACGCTTCGATACGGGTGCCCGCACCGATCGTGGTGTTGCGAATGATGCAGTTCGCCCCGATGGTCGCGCCGTCGCCGATCGCGACCTTGCCTTCGAAGATGCAGTTCACGTCGATGGAGACGTCGGTGCCGCAGACGACTTCCCCACGGACATCGAAGCGCGCAGGATCGATCAGCGTGACGCCAGCCGCGAGCAGCGCGCCCGCCGCATTGCGCTGATAGTCGCGCTCCAGTTCGGCCAGTTGCGCCTTGTCGTTCACGCCGTTCGGCTCCCACGCAAACGTCGGCTGCGTGGTGACGACGGGCACGCCGTCCGCCACCGCACAGGCGATCACGTCGGTCAGGTAGTACTCGCCCTGCGCATTCTGATTCTTCAGGCCGCCGAGCCACGCCTTGAGCGCGCGCGTCGGGGCGACGACGATACCCGTATTGATCTCGCGAATCGCCAGCTCGGCCTCATTGGCGTCTTTCTGTTCGACGATACGCTGCACGTTGCCTGCCGCATCGCGCACGATGCGGCCATAGCCCGTCGGGTTGTCGAGATCCACGGTGAGCACGCCCAGCTTGTCGTTGCCCGCCGCATCGAGCAGCCCTTGCAACGTTTCGACGCGCGTGAGCGGCACGTCGCCATAGAGCACGAGGGTCGGCACCGATTCGTCGAGCTGCGACGCCGCTTGCTGCACGGCGTGCCCTGTCCCCAACTGCTGCGCCTGCTCTGCGAACAGGATGTCCTGCGCAGACACGGCTTCGCGCACGGCGTCGCCACCGTGCCCGATCACTACGATGAGCTTGCCCGGCGCAAGTTGGCGCGCGGTCGCAATCACGTGCGAGAGCAGCGGGCGGCCGGCCAGCGGCTGCAACACTTTGGGCAACTTCGAGCGCATGCGCTTACCCATGCCGGCGGCGAGAATCACAATATTCATGGCGTCGTGACGTTTCGAAAGTGGGAGGCTTGTGTCAGTGTGTCGGGATTTCGCGTCCCCGGCCGATGACAGCGCGGGGATCGCCGGGGACGCCGTCCGGCGCACGATTCGGTTCGCAAAATGCTCGCCGGTCGTACGTCAGCCGTCGATGTCGATGTCGATCAGTCGTCGAATTGCGTCAATTGATTGATGCGGATGATGCCCGCATCGTCCTCATCGCCGCAGGGCGCTTCGTCGAAGGCAATGTCGCCGAGCGGATCGGGTTGCCCCGTCGCACGCAAATTCCGGAAGTCGTGAAGGTTCGTGTCCATCAGATGCGACGGCACCACGTTCGACAACGCGCTGAAAATCGACTTGATGCGCCCCGGGTGTTGCTTCTCCCACAGGCGAATGAGCGACTTCATCTCGGCGCGCTTCAGGTTTGGCTGGCTGCCGCACAACGTGCACGGAATGATCGGGAATTGCTTGTACTCGGCATAACGTTCGAGGTCCGGTTCGCGCACATACGCGAGCGGTCGGATCACCACGTTCTTGCCGTCGTCCGATTGCAGCTTCGGTGGCATGCCCTTGAGCTTGCCGCCATAGAAGATGTTCAGGAACAGCGTCTCGATGATGTCGTCGCGATGGTGGCCAAGCGCGATCTTCGTCGCACCGAGTTCGCCAGCCACGCGATACAGAATGCCGCGACGCAGACGCGAGCACAGCGAGCAGGTGGTCTTGCCTTCGGGCACCACGCGCTTGACGATGGAATACGTGTCCTGATTCTCGATGTGGAAGTCCACGCCGATGGAACGGAAGTAATCCGGCAGCACGTGTTCGGGGAAGCCGGGCTGCTTCTGATCGAGGTTGACGGCAACGATGGAGAAGTCGATCGGGGCGCGCTCGCGCAGCTTGAGCAAAATGTCGAGCATGGCGTAGCTGTCCTTACCGCCGGACATGCATACCATCACGCGATCGCCCTGCTCGATCATGTTGTAGTCGCCAATGGCCTGCCCCGTCAGACGGAACAGGCGCTTTTCAAGCTTGTTGTTCTCGAACGCGAGCTTCTGCACTTTCTTCACGCTGTCGGCGGCAGCGGCATTGCCGGTCGCGGCCAGTGGCGCGCCGGTCTCGGGCATGACGGCACTCATGTCAGGCATCCTTCATCTGAAACACTTCGATGCCGACCGAGTGGCAATCGGGGTAGACGTCGGGCTTCTCGGTCGACACGCCCACGGCACGCACGCGCGGATGCGCCAGCAGCGCACGCGCGACGTCGTCGCAAAGGGTTTCCTGCAGGTGGATGTGGCCCTGCCCCACACGCCTGGCGATGGTCTCGCGCATGAAGTCGTAGTCCACGACTTCGTCGAGCTTGTCTTCCGTGGGCGTGCTCTCGGCGAGCGGGACGAACAGTTGCACGTTGATCAGCACGCGCTGCTCGCCACGCTTTTCGTGATCGTGCACGCCGATGTTGATGAACACCTCGTAGTCGCGCAGGAACATGCGACGGCAGTCCATCAGGCGGGGGTGGGAAAGAGCGCTATGCATTTTGAAGACTCGTAATGACAATCAACGAGACCGGTCGGCATCGGCCGGCTCGGTCAGAAATTTCACGTCGCGCGACGAACTCGCGAGATGTTGGCCACCGTCCACATACAACACCGTGCCAGTAACGGCTGGCGCCTGCGCCAGATAGGCCACGGCTTCGGCGATGTCTTGCGGCGTGGACGACGCGCCCAGCGGTGTCGACGCATGGGCGGCGGCAAAGCCTGCCGGCGTCTGGTCTACGGACACGAGCGTCACGCCGGGGGCGACGCCAACCACACGCAAGCGCGGAGCAAAGGCTTGCGCGAGCAAGGTCGTCGCCACGTCGAGCGCCGCCTTCGACAGCGTGTACGACAGGTAATCGGGGTTCGGATTCGCCAGCTTCTGGTCGAGTAGATTGACGACGACGCCGCGCCCGGTCTCACCCAGCGCCACGTGCATCTCGCGCGCCAGCACCAGCGGCGCGCCTGCATTGACGCGCATGTGGCGCTCCAGCGCCTGATAGCCGAAATCATCGGCGCAATCGTACTCGAAGCGCGACGCATTGTTCACCAGACACGTCGGCACGCCCAGCGCCTCACGACAACGCCCGATCAGGGCGATGGTCGCGGCTTCGTCGGCGAGCGACGCCTGCAGCGCGACCGCCCGGCGACCCATCGCCTCGATGGCGGCCACCGTTTCAAGCGCCTCGTCGTGCGAGCGCTCGTAGTGCACGGCGACGTCCCAGCCCAAGCTCGCGAGCTTCAGCGCGATGGCGCGTCCGATGCGGCGCGCGCCGCCCGTCACCAACGCAACGCGCGACGCATACGACGCGTGCGGCACGTCGGACGTGCGAGCGGCGTCGTTGGCGTCGGGGACAGGGCGTGGCGTCGATGCAACGGTCATGCGGCGAATTCCTGTATCAGAGCGGGCGGATGAACGAACTTCGGGTGGTCTGAGGCGTCAGCGGCAGCGGGACACGGCAGCCTGCGATTTTCCGGCAGCGCTTCGAATCGAGGTCGAGCAGAGGCCGGGCGTTGCGCAAACTGGTGAAAAACACGCAAAAACAATCGAAAACCAGCAAAAATCGGCGCAAAACACGTCGAAATTGCCTGCAGACGCACTATCTCAACCATAGCAGCCAGTCCGCACCGTCTCCGTTACAATGCCCGCATGAATCAGGCCGCACCGAAACCCCATAGTTTACCCGTTCCGGAGACGGACGCGCTCGAACACTCGCGCCGCCTCACGGCATATCTTGCCGACGCCATCGGCGCTAACGGCGGCTGGTTGCCGTTCGATCGCTTCATGGAACTGGCCCTGTACGCGCCCGGCCTCGGCTATTACGCCGCCGGCGCCGCCAAGTTCGGACGCCTCGCCGCCGACGGCAGCGACTTCGTCACCGCACCGGAACTCACGCCGCTCTTCGCGCGCACGCTCGCGCGCCAGATCGGTGAAATCTTCGAACAAACGGGCGACGCACAGGTACTGGAATTCGGTGCCGGGTCCGGACGCCTCGCCGCGGATCTGCTGCTCGCCCTCGACGCCGAAGGCACGCCGTGCGGGCAGTACTCGATCATGGAACTCTCGGGCGAGCTTCGCGCCCGCCAGCGCGCCACCATCGAGAAGGCCG
Source organism: Pandoraea oxalativorans (assembly GCF_000972785.3). NCBI lineage: Bacteria > Pseudomonadati > Pseudomonadota > Betaproteobacteria > Burkholderiales > Burkholderiaceae > Pandoraea > Pandoraea oxalativorans. The sequence continues at coordinate 323,830 of NZ_CP011253.3, read as the reverse complement.
CACCGCACCTGCTGGATCGCGTAACGTGGCTCGATCGGTTGCCCGACGCCTTTCACGGCACGATGATCGGTAACGAGGTCCTCGACGCCATGCCGGTGCGCCTGTGGGCGCGCCGTCCGGATGCCAGCGCAGAGCCTGTCTGGTTCGAGCGCGGCGTTGTGCTCACGCCTGAAGGCTTCGCGTGGGAAGAGCGGCGCTACACCGGCCCGCTGCCGCAAGCGCTCAACGCATTGGCCGATCTGCCCCCGACGCAGGAATACCTGACGGAAACGCACGAAGCGGCCTCGGCCTTCGTGCGCAGCGTCGCCCCCTTGCTGGCGCGCGGCGTGCTACTGCTGATCGATTACGGCTTCCCCGCGCGCGAGTACTACCATCCGCAGCGCGCCGGCGGCACGCTCATGTGCCATTACCGTCACCATGCGCACGACGACCCCTTCTATTACCCCGGCTTGCAGGACATCACTGCACACGTGGAGTTTTCGGGCATCGCCGACGCCGGTGTGGAAGCCGGTCTCGATCTGCTGGGCTTCACGTCGCAGGCGCGTTTCCTGATGAATGCGGGCATCGTCGATCTGATGAGCGCGCTCGACCCGACCGATCCGGAGACGTTCATGCCCGCTGCCGCTGCCGCACAGAAACTGCTCTCCGAGGCGGAGATGGGCGAGCTCTTCAAGGTCATTGCCTTCGGACGCGCGATGGACGAATGGGCCGGTCTGGTCGGCTTCGTCAATGGCGACCGTAGTCACGCCCTCTGATCCGCTACGCCGACATCACGTCCAAATCACGCCTAACCGAGAGGTCGCCCCGATGTTTCGCTGGATGTTCACCATCTTCTTCGCGATCTGCGTCCTCTCGGCTGCCGCTCCCTGGCTGACCAAACTCGGCATCGGCCGCCTGCCCGGTGACGTGCGTCTGCGCTGGCGCGGGAAGGAAATGGTCTTCCCGTTCGCCTCGACCGTGCTGCTCTCGCTCGTCTTCAACCTGCTGATTCGCTTGCTGTAACCGCCGCAACACCCGTTGCAACGCCGTTCGTCAGCGGCGCCTCGCCCGTCCCCGCCGCACAGCCCCATCTTCCCCGTAAGTCTCCGTCATCGGTTCGCCGCGCCGTCACGTCTCACGCCGTGAGGCACTCCCTGTGGTTTTCCGGGTTAACTATGATTTGATCATTTGTTGCAAACAAATTAACATGAAACAAATGATTCAATCATGAATCAGGGAAAGACCATTTCAGGAGCAGGACATGATCAAGACGCGATTGACCGGGGTGATGCGCGGGGTGCTGGCCGTAGCGATGACGTTGGCGGCCGGTGCGGCGCTGGCGCAGGGCGCATCGGAGACGCTGCAAAAGATCGAAAGCAGCGGCGTGATTTCCATCGGCCATCGCGAATCGTCGATTCCGTTCTCGTATTACGACAACGGTCATAACGTCATCGGTTACTCGCAGGACCTGTGCAACAAGGTCGTCGACGCCGTCAAAACGCGTCTGAAGAAGCCCGATCTGCACGTTCGCTTCATTCCCGTCACGTCGCAGAACCGCATCGCGCTCGTGCAGAACGGCACGGTCGACATCGAGTGCGGCGTGACGACGAACCTCACGGCGCGCCAGTCGCAGGTCAATTTCTCGGACACCTTCTTCATCGCGGGCACGCGCCTCCTGACGAACAAGAACTCCGGCATCAAGGACTTCCCGGATCTGGCGGGTAAACCCGTGGTGACTAATGCCGGCACGACCTCGGAGCGCATCCTCAACAAGATGAACAACGAGAAGAAGATGGGCATGAATGTCATTTCCGGCAAAGACTACGGCGAGTCGTTCACCATGCTTCAGGGCGGACGCGTTCAGGCCTTCATGATGGATGACGTATTGCTCGCCGGTGCGCGCACGATGGGCCGCAATCCCGACGATTGGATCGTGACGGGCAAGCCGCAGTCGTTCGAAGCGTACGGCTTCATGATGAAGCACGGCGACACCGAGTTCAAAAAGCTGGTGGACGACACGCTCGCTGGCGTGATGAAGAGCGGCGAGATCAACACCCTGTACAAGAAGTGGTTCGAGACGCCGGTGCCGCCGAAGAATATCAACTTCAACTTCCCCATGAGCGAGCAGCTCAAGCAGTTGTACGCGAACCCGAACGACAAGGCGTTCGAGTAAGCCGGACGAGCGCGGCGGGAAAATGACACGTTAGCGACGCAAACGACGCTAACGACGCTAACGACGAGGGGCATGTGAGATTCGAAGTTCTCGCATGCCCCTCTGTCATTCGGTCCGGCGAATGGCTTAGCTGTCGTCGCCGCCTAACCCGGCCGCCTCGACGGCATCGATGCGCGCGGCCTGAACCGCTTCGCGAATCTTGCCCGGGTTGTCCGCGTACTGACGCGCCACCGCCCCGGCATCGATGCTGCGCGCCGCGTCCAGCGCGGCGAGCAAACGCTCGCGCTGAGGATACGGCGCCGTCGCGAAGTCACCGCCACGTCCCCGTGCATCCGCTTCGCACGCTTGCAGCACTTCGACGAATCGCTCCGGTTTGCGCAGCGCGTCGCACCGCTCCAGCAGACGCACCAGCGCCCCCGCCCCGAACTTCTGACTCGCGTGGATGTTGCCGTGCTCACGCGCCACGACCTGCGCCAGTTCACGGCACTCGACCGGCACGCGCAAGCGCGCGCACAACGGGCCGAGCAAACCGACGCTGCGCCCTTCGTGTCCGATGTGACGCGGCAGAACGTCTTCCGGTGTCGTGCCCTTGCCGAGATCGTGCGTGAGCGCGGCGAAGCGTACCGGCAGCGAATAGCCCTGCTGCGCGGCGTAGTCGAGCACCATCATCACGTGCACGCCGGTGTCGACTTCCGGGTGGTAATCGGCACGTTGCGGCACACCCCACAACTGCGCGACCTCCGGCAGAATCCGCACGAGCGCCCCTGCCTCACGGAGAACGTCGAACATGCGCGACGGCCGATGCCCCATCAACCCGCGTGAAATTTCCTGCCAGACACGCTCGGCCACCAATGCGTCGACTTCGCCGTTGGCCGTCATCGTCTGCATCAGCGCCATCGTCTCGTCGGCGACGGTAAAGTCGGTGAAACGCGCAGCAAAGCGTGCGCAGCGCAGAATACGCACCGGATCTTCCGCAAACGCTTCACCAACGTGACGAAACACACGGGCGTCCAGATCACGTTTTCCACCGTACGGGTCGACCAGCACGTCGGACAGACTGTCGTCCGGCAGCACTTCGCGCGCCATCGCGTTGATGGTGAAGTCGCGCCGGATCAGATCCTCTTCCAACGTGACTTCCGGTGCGAAGTAGAACGAGAAGCCGTGATAGCCGCGCGCCGTTTTGCGCTCGGTGCGCGCCAGTGCGTACTCGGCTTGTGTTTTGGGATGCAGAAACACCGGGAAGTCGCGCCCCACTGGACGGAAGCCCTGTTGCACCATCTCTTCCGGCGTTGCACCGACCACGACATAGTCGCGGTCTTTCACGGGCAGTCCCAGCATGGCGTCGCGAATCGCGCCGCCGACGGCGTAAATCTTCATGGGCGTACGTCGTAAAAGGCGACGCTCTGCGTTTCCGCACGTCCCGCCGCCACCCACGCCTGCACGGCAGGCACTTCGCGAATGCGCTCGGCATACGCCTGCGCGTGCGCCGACAACGCAGGCTCGAACGTCGTAAAGCGCATCACGATGGGGGCATAGAACGCATCGGCAATCGAGAAGTCGCCGAAGAGGAACGGACCTTCATAGCGCGCGAGACAGTCTTCCCAGATCGCTTCGACGCGACGGACGTCGGCGAGCGCCTCGGGCGTCGCACCGGCACCGGGCCAGTGGGCCGCGACGTTCATCCACATTTGGGTGCGCAACGCGGTGAAACCGCTGTGCATCTCGGCACAGACGCTGCGGGCATGTGCGCGGGTGCCGAGCGACTTCGGCCACAGCGGCAAATGCGGATAGGCGTCGGCCAGATACTCGCAGATCGCGAGCGAATCCCAGACCGTGATGCCGTTGTCGATCAGACAAGGTACCTTGCCGGTGGGCGAATAACGCAGGATCTGTTCGCGCGAATCGGGCTGCGCGAGCCACACATTCTTCTCGTCGAACGCGATGCCGAAGTGCTTGAGCAGCACCCAGGGACGCATCGACCACGAGGAGTATTTTTTGTTGGCGATGATGAGTTGCATGAGGACCTTCTTTGCCCGCGCAGCGCCTGAGCGCCGCGCGTTGGCGTGTGATGGCGAATCGATGAAACCGATGAAGCGGTGTTGCGGCCGACGGTGTTACGTCGGCGGTTCGGTCGGGCCTAGCGCCCGGCGAAGCGGCGATAGTCCGCCATGCGCTTTTCCCAGTTGCCGCCGTTGAGATAGTCGACGGCGATCTCCAGACCGTTCGGCGTCAGATCGAGTTCCGGGGCCAGCGGGCCGGTCAGGACGTTGTCGACCGTCATCGAGTCGAGATTGTCGCGCGTGATGATCGGCTCACCCGGCAGCTTCTCGAAGATCGCCGCCTGAAGCCGTGCGGTGCTGTCCGGCAGCGGCAGGATGGGACGCTCGCAGCCGCACGCCGCGCCCGCAAAACGCACGAGCGCTTCGAGCGTGTACACGTCCGGGCCACCGAGTTCGTACGTCTTGCCGAGGGTGGCGTCGCACTCCAGCGCCCGCGCAAACGCTTGCGCCACGTCCGACACGTAGATCGGCTGGAAGCGCGCGTTCGCGCTGGCCAGCGGCACGACCGGCAGACGCCGTTGCAGCTTCGCAAACGTATTCAGGAAATGGTCGCCGGGGCCGAAGACCACCGACGGACGGAAGATCGTCGCCGCAATGCCCGACTCGCGGACAACCGCCTCGCCGTCGCCCTTCGAGCGCTGGTACATGCTCGGCCCGTTCGAATCTGCGCCGAGCGCGCTCATATGGATCAGCCGGGTAACGCCACGGTCCTTGCAGGCTTGCGCGATCTTGCGCGGCAGTTCCACGTGTGCCCGTGCAAACGCGCGGCCGTAAGGCGTGCCGCGGTCGCTATGCAGAATACCGACGAGATTGATGACGGCGTCGCTGCCTGCGATCACGCGCTCAAGGGCGCGCGGGTCGTGCACGTCGCACTCGACGAGTTCCACGCCAGGCAGCACACCGAGCGCCTTCGCGGCTTCGACACGCCGCGTCGGCAGACGCACAGCGTGTCCCAGTGTGACCAGCCGGGCCACCAGATGGCTGCCGATGAAACCGGTGCCACCGACGACACAAACGTTATAGCGCATGCGTCACCTCCGCGTTATGACTGTGGGTTCGCGGACCCGGCCACACCCCGAGGACAGCCATTGGCCGTCACTGGGGCAGGATGACGCCGAGCCGCTCCTTGAGCGATTGCGGACGGCCCGTGATGATGGCCGAGTAATACGTCGTATTCGACAACACGTTCTCGACATACTGACGCGTCTCGTTGAACGGAATCGTCTCAGCGAAGATCGCGCCTTCGACCGGGCGGTCGAGGGTGGAGCGCCACGTGCGCGGCCGTCCCGGACCGGCGTTGTAACCGGCCGACGCGAGCACGGCCGAGCCGTCGAACTTACTGTAGATATCCGACAGATAGCTCGTGCCCAGACGGATATTGGTATCGATGTCGTGCATCATGCCCGGGCTGTAGTCGATGCCGATCTGCTTGGCGACCATCTTCGCCGTGGCAGGCATCACCTGCATCAGGCCACCGGCCCCGGCGGACGAACGGGCATTGATGATGAAACGCGACTCCTGACGGATCAGGCCGTACGCCCAGGCCTCGTCGAGATCGACGATCTTTGAGAAGCGATCGACCTTGTCGCGGAATGGCATCAGATAGCGCAGCGAGAAGTCGTGCTCCACTTTCGTGCGATCCGCCGTATTCACTGCGCGGTCGAACAGTTCGATACCGTTGGCGTACTGCGCGGCGGCGATCAGCTGACGGTCGGTCATGCTGCGCAACTCCCAGTTCCACTCGCGGTTGCCTTCGAAACGCAGTCCCATATCGTAGAACTTGGCGGCACGCAGGAAACCGGCGTTCGAGCGGTTGGCGTCGATCTCGGCACGGGTGACGACCGTGCGCGGCGGCAGCATCGTCTTGTTGCCCAGTTCCTCGTTCGCCAGTTGACCGTAGAAGTTCGGTTGCGACGCGATCTTCTGGAACTGCGCACGCGCGGCGTCGCCCTGCCCGGCTTCGCGCAGCGCGCGACCGTACCAGTAGGTCCAGACACCGTCGTCGCGCAACGCGGCCGGCATCGCTTCGATGCCCGTGCGCACAAGATTCCAGTCACCCGCGCGCAACGCCGCGCGAATCTTCCATTCCTGCGCCGTGTTCGAGAGCTTGGCGCTGCCCGCCTGACGATACCAGTTGATCGCCATCGGGTTCTGCGAGAGCGCGCCACGCATGCCGATCGCGCCCCAGCCGATGGCGCGTTCGTCCTGCGACAGGCTGCCCGCGATACTGCTGAAGCTGCTCGCCGCGAGCATGGCGTCCGAGCGGGCCATGCGCACGGTGGCGAGCAGCGCCAGTTGACGCGACGCCTCCGAGCCATCCACGCCACGCGCCAGAATCTGCGCCGGACGCGTCGCCGCCATGTCGAGCAGCGTGTCGTCCGGGCGCGCCGCACCCAGCGCATCGGCAATCTGCTTGCCCACCGAGGTGTAGTTCTCCTCGTAAGCCAGACGAATCTGATGCCAGACTTCCTGACGCGGCAACTGGCCGCTCGCGGCCAGAGTATTGATCATGTCGATGCAGCCCTCGCCGTAGTTCTTCGGCGTGGTCAGCAGATCGATGGCGGCCTGTGTAACGCTCTCCCCTCGCGAGGCACGCGACATCAGCGCGTAGCACTTGACCTGGGTGTCGTCGTCGAGGGCGAACTTCGGATATTCGGCGTCGAACGTGCGCCAGTCGTGGCGCTTGCCGAGCACGAGCAGCCAGTCGTTGCGCATGCGATCGGCAATGGCCTGACCGTCATACGTGCGCAAGAAGGCGCGGATATCGTCGTCGGGTGCGTCGAGCAGCGCCTTGCCCGAACGGTCGAACATGCGCGGCTTGATCTGGAAATACTGGACGTACGACGGCACGTCGTAGTCGGTGAGCATGGCGGCGAGCGCGGCGGCGCGCGGTGCGTCGTTGCTGCGGGCCGCTTCGCGCAGTTGGACGAAGATGTCGTCCGGCGAGCGCTGCGACAGCGCATCGGCCGACGGCGCCGAGCGGCTTGCTGCCGATTGCGCCTTGGGACGGCCTGTCGCCTGGGTCGTGCTGCAGGCCACCAGCGCGGCAGCGGTCAGGACGAGCGCGGCGGCGCGATATACTCGGGTCAAACGTTCGGACATCTTCGTGGAGCGTCGGGTAAAAAGTGAATTCAAGCATAGCACGGGACCCCGCCCAATCGGCGGCCCAGACGTCTGGAAATGGGGCTGACGCAAGGCCCGCGAACGCGCGCCCGAAAGCCCTGCTGCGCCGCGCGTTGCTCGACGCCCGGAGCACCCTCGACTCACGCGCCGAGCGTGACGCCGCACTCGCCGCCCGGCTGGCCGAAGAACTCTCGCGCCGCGCGCCGCGCTGCGTCGGCTTCTACTGGCCCATTCAGGACGAATTCGACGCCCGCGACGTTATCGCCGCGTGGCTGGCCGCCACCTCACCCGATCAGTCCAGACTCGCAGCTCTGCCGGTCGTGACCGCACCGGCCACGCCGCTCGTCTTCCATCGCTGGACGCCCGACACCCCTATGATGGAAGGCCGCTACCGCATTCCGGTCCCGCGCGACACCGAGGTGCTGGTCCCCGACCTGCTGCTGGTGCCCTGCGTCGGCTTTACGCGAGACGGCCTGCGCCTCGGCTACGGCGGCGGCTTCTACGACCGCACCCTGTATGCGATGAAACCCGCACCGCAAACGCTCGGCATCGCCTACGACCTTCTCGAAGTTCAGGACCTCAGCGCCGAAGCGCACGATCTGGCGCTCGACGCCATCGTGACGGAATCGGCCACCTACGCCCGCCCTCCCGGCAACCCACGCTAATTCATGACAACGCTCAAGATCCTGCCGCTCGGCGACAGCGCGCTCGTGTGTGAAGCGGGCACCAGCCCGACGTCTGCCAATCTCGCCACACAGCGCCGTGTCTGGCACGTGGCGTCGCTGGCCCGCGACTGGCCAGACGTGCGCGAGGTCGTGCCCGGCATGAATAACCTCACGCTGCTCTTCGACCCGCTCGCCACCGACATCGACGTGCTGAGCGAACGGTTGCGCGACGCCTGGCAAACGCAGCCCGCCGCAGGAGAAGTCGGACGCGATATCGAGATTCCCGTCCACTACGGCGGCCAGCATGGTCCCGATCTCGCGGACGTCGCCAAACACGCGCGCCTGCAACCGAAGACCGTCGTGCAGCGCCACACCGCACCGGAATACATCGTCTACTTCCTCGGCTTCCAGCCGGGCTTCGCCTATCTGGGCGGTTTGGACGATTCGATCGCCGCGCCACGTCGCGCGGAGCCCCGATTGTCCGTGCCTGCGGGTTCGGTCGGCATCGGCGGCAATCAGACCGGCATCTATCCGCTCAACTCGCCGGGCGGCTGGCAGATCATCGGCCACGCCACCAGCGCCTTGTTCGACCCCGCTGCGACGCCCCCCGCCTTGCTGGCGCCGGGGGACCGCGTGCGCTTCACTATCGCGAGTCTCGACCTGTGATCGACATCCAGCGTGCCGGCCTGCTCACTACCGTTCAGGACCTGGGCCGAACCCGTCAGCGTGCATTCGGCGTCGCCAGCGGCGGCGCCCTCGACCCGCTCGCCTGCGCCGTCGCTAACCGGCTCGTGGGCAACGACCGGAACACCGCCACCCTCGAAATCACGATGGGCACGTGTGTGATGCGTTTCACGTCGGCCACCCTCGTCGCACTGACCGGCGCGGATTGCCACGCCGATCTCGATGGCACCCCCGTGTGGTCGTGGTGGCGCTTCCCCGTCGCCAAAGGCCAGACGCTGACGTTGCGCCCCTCGCGCTTCGGCATGCGCACCTATCTGGCCGTGGCTGGCGGCATCGATGTGCCCGAAACGCTCGGCTCGCGCAGCACCGATCTGAACGGCGGCTTCGGCGGCTTCGAGGGTCGCGCGCTGCACGACGGCGACCGCATCGCCATCGGCCACCCGAGCGCCACCGCACGCAAGGCCGAGCCGCTGGGCGTGCGCCCGCCGCTGTGGCTGTCCGACCCGCTCGCACACCGCGTACGCGTGTTGCCCGGTCCGGAGTACGACGACTTCACGTCCGTCACGCACAAAAGCTTCTGGGAAAACCCGTGGCAGGTCACCCCCAACAGCAACCGCATGGGTTACCGCCTGGCCGGGCCGGAACCGCTCGCGCGCAAGAAGAACCGCATGCACGATCTGCTCTCGCACGGCGTGTTGCCGGGGGTGGTCCAGGTGCCGCCGTCGGGACAGCCGATCATTCTGCTGGCCGACGCGCAAACGACCGGCGGCTACCCGAAGATCGGCACGGTGATCACGGCCGATCTCTGGCGGCTCGGGCAGGCCCGGCTCGGCAGCACGCTGTACTTTTCGGAATGCACCGCTGCCGAGGCGCGCGAAGCGCTGCGCGAGCAACTGCGCTATCTTGACCAGATCGAACGCGCACTCGCGTGGCACGACCGCGGCATTCTGAGCACGCCGAAGGTGGCGGCCATTACGCGCAAGCGCACTTGAATACGCAGAATCGAACACGCAGGACAAGGCTGTCCCCGCAGGAGAACGCATGATGAAGATCGACCTGAACGTCGACCTCGGAGAAGGTTGCGATTACGACGAAGCGCTGCTCGCGCTGGTCAGCTCGGCCAATGTAGCGTGCGGCTGGCATGCGGGCGACGCCGGCACGATGCAGCAAGTGGTGCGCTGGGCGCTGGAGAACGGCGTGGCCATCGGCGCACACCCCAGCTTCCCCGACCGCGAAAATTTCGGACGCACCGAGATGCAGCTCCCGCTCGACGAAATCCGCGCAGGCATGCTCTACCAGATTGGCGCGCTCGCCGCGATGGTGCGCGCGCAGGGCGGCTGGCTCACGCACGTGAAGCCGCACGGGGCGCTCTACAATCAGGCAGCGCGCGACCCCGCGCTGGCCGAAACGCTGGTCGAAGCGATCCGCGCTTTCGATACCGATCTCGCCGTCTACGGTCTGGCAGGCGGCGAACTGGTGAAGGCGGCGCGCTCGGCGGGCATGCACGCCGTCGAGGAAGTGTTTGCCGACCGTGGCTACAACCCGGATGGTTCACTCGTCAAACGCGGCACGCCAGGCGCGCTGATCGAGCGCGAAGAGGATGCGCTCGCACAAACGCTGATGATGGTGCAGGCGCAACGCGTGCGCGCCATCGACGGCACGCTCGTCCCGATTCACGCGCAGACCGTATGCCTGCACGGCGACGGCGAACACGCGCTCGAATTCGCACAGCGTATCCGCAGCTTCCTGCTGGACGAAGGCATCGAGATCGCACCGGTGCGCTGACACATCAAACGATCGTGGTCGACGAATAAAAAACGCCGTCGCCGGGCATCCCGGGACAGCGTTTTTGCTTTGCTTCGAAGTTGACGACTTACTGACCGAGCGTCGGCATGACGAGCGACGACGTGGCATTCGCCGGACGTCCTTCCGACCAGCGGCGCGTAACCACCTTCGAGCGCGTGTAGAAGCGCACCGACTCCGGCCCGTAGATGTGCTGATCGCCGAACAGCGAATTGCGCCAGCCACCGAACGAAAAGTACGAGACCGGCACCGGGATCGGCACGTTCACGCCGACCATGCCGACTTCGATTTCGTCCTCGAAGCGACGCGCGGCCCCTCCCGACGTCGTGAACACCGCCGTGCCGTTCGCGTACGGATTGCGGTTGATGAGCGCAATCGCCTCTTCCAGCGTGTTCACACGCACAACCGACAGCACCGGCCCGAAGATCTCGTTGCGATAGATCGACATTTCCGGCGTAACGTTATCGAACAGGCACGGACCGATGAAGAAGCCGTCGTCGCGCTGGGCGACCTTCAGGCCACGGCCGTCCACCACGAGCTTCGCGCCCTCGTCCACGCCCGCATCGACGAAGCCTTTCACCTTGTCGCAGTGCACACGCGTGATGAGCGGTCCCATTTGCGCGACGGGGTCGGTGCCGTCACCGACCGGCAGCGCCTTCGCAGCTTGTGCGAGACGAGCCACCAACGGGTCGGCCACGTCGCCCACGGCGACGGCCACCGAGATCGCCATGCAACGCTCGCCCGCAGAACCGTACGCAGCGCCGATCAGTGCGTCAACGGTGAAGTCGAGATCGGCGTCCGGCATGACTACGCCGTGGTTCTTCGCGCCGCCGAGCGCCTGCACGCGCTTGCCGTGTGCCGACGCCGTGCTGTAGATGTACTGCGCAATCGGCGTGGAGCCCACGAACGACACCGCGTTCACGTCCGGATGCGTGAGCAGCGCATCGACGGCTGCCTTGTCGCCGTTCACGACGTTCAGCACGCCGTCGGGCAGACCGGCGTCCTTGGCCAGACGCACCAGCAGCAGCGCCGCCGACGGCACCTTCTCCGACGGCTTGAGCACGAACGTGTTGCCGCACGCCACGGCCATCGGGAACATCCACAGCGGCACCATGGCCGGGAAGTTGAACGGGGTGATACCTGCACACACCCCCACCGGCTGATGGATCGAGTACGTGTCGACGCCGGTGCCGACTTGCGGTGCGATCTCGCCCTTGAGCAGATGCGGGATACCGATGGCGAACTCGACCACTTCGATACCGCGCGTGACTTCGCCACGGGCATCGTCGAGCGTTTTGCCGTGCTCCTGCGTGATCAGTTGCACGAGGGCTTCGCGGTTCGTCTCAAGCAACTCGCGGTACTTCATCATCACGCGAGCGCGCTTCATCGGCGGCGTGGCGCGCCAGCCCGGCAGCGCGGCACGCGCGGCAGCCACTGCCGCAGCGACGTCCTTCGCACCGCCCAGCGCTACCTGACGAATCACTTCGCCGGTGGCGGGGTTCGTCACTTCGCCAAAGCGCAATTCGGCTTCGCCCGACGCGACGCTTGCGCCGCCAATCCAATGCTCGATACGTTCGGTGCTGACTCGTTGGTTCATGTCGATTTCCGTGAATACTGTGTGAATGCGGATGCCCGCTTATGCGGTCTCGCGAATGGCTTCCGAGACGATGCCGAACAACTCGTCGATCTGCGCTTCGCTGATGATGAGCGGCGGCGAGAACGCAAGGATGTCGCCGGTGTAACGGATCAGCGCACCCTTCTCGAAGCACTTGACGAAGATCTCGTGCGCACGTGCGCCGGGCTTGCCGTCGCGCGTCGACAGCTCGATACCGCCGACCATCCCGAGGTTGCGAATGTCCACGACGTTCGGCAGGTCGCGCAGCGCGTGGATCGACTTTTCGAAGTGCGGGGCGAGCTTGGCGGCACGCTCGAACAGGCCGTCGTTCTTGTAGACGTCGAGCGCAGCGCAGGCAGCGGCGGCGGCCAGCGGGTGACCCGAGTACGTGTAGCCGTGGAAGAACTCGATGGCGCCCGTGTTACCGGCGTCGACGATGGTGTCGTGCACGCTCGTCTTCACAGCGACGGCCCCCATCGGCACAGCGGCATTGTTCACGCCCTTGGCCATCGTGATGATGTCCGGCGTCACGCCGAAGTACTGCGCGGCGAACGGCTTGCCGAGGCGGCCCAGGCCCGTAATCACTTCGTCGAAAATCAGCAGAATGCCGTGTTTGTCGCAGATCTCGCGCAGCTTTTGCAGATAGCCCTGCGGCGGCACCAGCACGCCGGTGGAGCCTGCCAGCGGCTCGACGATCACGGCGGCGATGGTCGACGCGTCGTGCAGCGTGACGATGCGCTCCAGTTCGTCGGCCAGATGCGCGCCCCACGTCGGCTGCCCCTTGGTGAAGGCGGCTTCCTTGATGTTGAGCGTGTGCGGCAGATGGTCGACGGCAGGCAGCAGTTGGCCGGAATACGCCTTGCGGTTCGGCGAGATGCCGCCGACCGAGATGCCGCCGAAGCCCACGCCGTGATAGCCGCGCTCACGTCCGATGAGGCGCGTGCGCTGGCCTTCGCCGCGCGCGCGGTGATAAGCGAGCGCGATCTTGAGGGCGGTGTCCACGGACTCCGAACCCGAGTTCGTGAAGAACACACGGTCAAGGCCCTGCGGCGTGATCTCGGCGATCTTGGCGGCCGCTTCGAACGCTTTCGGGTGCCCCATCTGGAACGTCGGTGCGAAGTCCATCTCACCGGCCTGCTGGCGGATCGCTTCGACGATCTCGGTGCGGCAATGTCCGGCGTTCACGCACCAGAGACCGGCGGTGCCGTCGAGAATCTGACGATTGTCCGACGACGTGTAGTGCATGCCTTCGGCCTTGACCAACAGGCGCGGCGAGCTTTTGAACTGACGGTTGTTGGTGAACGGCATCCAGAATGCCGTCATATCGAGATTCAGGTCTTTCATGTTCATCGCGGGGTCTCCCCAGGGGCATGTCACGATCAGGAGGTCCCGGGTTGGCGACGCAAAGCCGCTCCTCGGGTGGATGGGATCGATGCTACGAGAGGCGAACCGGTACAGACATGTACAGTCACTCGGAAAATGGTTATTCTGTATCGGTCAATCGTCTCAACTGTATTGGCAACAGCCGATGGAGCGGACACCCGCCCGCCCCGCGCCACGTGGGCCGGGGCCGAATACGATGCCGCTCGGGATTTACCCGTACACCGCAGATTGAGTGTTCAACGGAGTGCGTATTGCGCACGCTCGCTCGTCGTTCTTACCCATACTTTCGTCAAACCATGGTCCAGCCGCTCGCCTTTACCCTGAACCGCGCGCAACCCGAAGCGCTCGTCGACCAGATCGTGCGGGAGGTCGAGCGGGCGTTACAGCGTCAGACGTTACACGCGGGTATGCGCATGCCGTCGATCCGATCGCTCGCGAAGGCGCACGGCATCAGTACGTTCACGGTGGTGGAGGCGTATGACCGGCTGGTCGCGCACGGCACGCTCGTGGCCCGGCGCGGTGCGGGGTTTTTCGTGGCGGGGGCGGCGGATGCGCGCGAGGCCGGTTCGGCCAACCTCGGCGGGCGTCTGTCGATGGGGGCCGCCGCGAGCGAAGTCACCAATGCCTGGTTGCTCTCCGAAATCTTCGCGGACGACTCCATCGCAGTGAAAAGCGGTTGCGGCTGGCTCCCCGACAGTTGGCTCGACGAGGACGGTCTGCATGGCGCGCTACGCTCGCTGTCCAAGGGCCCCGGCGCGCATTTCGCGCACTACGGGCATCCGCACGGTTACGGACCGTTGCGTCAGTGGCTCACGCGCCGCCTTGGCGAGTTATCCATCGACGCGCCGCCCGAGCAGATCGTACTCACGCACGGCGCCACGCAGGCACTGGATCTCGTGGTGCGCACGTTGCTCAAGCCGGGCGACACGGTGCTGGTCGAAGCCCCGGCGTATTGCAATTTGCTGGCGGTGTTGCGTCTGGCGGGACTGAACGTCGTGGGCATCCCCCGCACGGAAGCGGGGCTGGACCTCGCTGCGCTGGAGCAGGCGGCGCAGACGCATCGCCCGCGCGCACTGTTCATGAATCCGGCGTTGCAGAATCCGTTGGGGACGTCGCTCACACCGGCGTCGGCGCATCGTATCTTGCAGTGCGCGGAGCAGCATGGGTTCTGGATCGTCGAAGACGACATCTATCGCGAGCTTGCGCCACCGGGTACGCCGTCCCTGGCGGCGATGGATGGCTTGTCGCGCGTAATCTACGTCTCCAGTTTTTCGAAGACGATCTCGCCATCGGTGCGCGTGGGGTATCTGACGTGTTCGCGCGATCTGGCGCATGAGATTGCGCGCAGCAAGATGGTGGCGGGGCTGACGTCGTCCGAGATCAACGAGCGCATCGTCCACGCGATCCTGACCGAAGGACGTCACCGCAAACACATCGAACGTCTGTCGGATCGCCTGACGCGCTCCCGTGCACGCCTCATCGCCCAGTTGCAATCGCATGGCGTGACGCTGCTGGCGCAGCCGGAAGGCGGCATGTTCGTGTGCGGCAGCCTGCCGGACGCCACGCAACCTGCACGCGAGCTGGCAGAAGCGGCGCTACTGGAGAGCATCATGCTCGCGCCAGGCGAGTTCTTCCTCGCCCACAACGAACCCTGCCACTGGTTCCGCTTCAACGTCGCCTACTCGGACGATGCACGTCTGTTCCGGTTTCTGGATAAGGCTGCGGCGGGGAAGTTGGCGGCGTGAGCCCGTTGTTCGACGCCCTCCCGTATCGTCAGCGTTTCCCCTGCCGCACTGTCCAGTGCGCCGAGACTTGCCGCCAGCGCCAACCTTTCAAGATGCCAACGCGTGCGCGAGGCCCGCAATGTGTCTTGTGCGTCGGCCAGCGCTGTTTGAGCGCTGATGATCTCCTCGATGCTGCCCACGCCTTCCCGATAGCGCTCACGGGCGATGTCGCGCGATTGTCTGGCATCGCCAGACAAACGAACCTCGACACTTCGTCGCCGTGACAACGAAAGCAGCGCGCGATGACGCCGCCAGATTTGTGACGTCACCTCACGCAATACGCCTCGTTTGCGCTCGGCGGCCAGATCGACACGCGCCTCCGCTTCCCGCGCGCGGTGCTTTCGGAGGCCTCCGTCGAAAAGCGGAATGCGAATCCGAATGCCGATGCTCGCGCGCAATCCGGGACGGACATCGTATGACGTGCCGAACGATTCCGAACCATCGACGCCGGCCACCAGCGTCAATGTCGGCCCCCACGCATGGCGCGCAGCATCTGCTGCCGCCTTCTCGGCAAGGATCTCGGCATTCGCTTTGCGCAACAGCGGATGGCGGCGCTCCAGATCCGCCATCATCACGTCGACCGGTGCGGGTGGCGAGGTTCCGGCAGCGCCTTCCGCCCCGTCATCGCCAAGCGTGAAAATCGTATCCAGCGGTGCGCCGACAAGCGAGGCGAGTTCGCTACTCCGTGCGACGACGTCGGCCACCGCGTCCAGACGCAGCAATACGTATTTGCCGTGTGCCGTGCGGGCACGCAGCACCTCGACCAGTGCCCCAGCACCCGCGTCGAATCTGGCGCAGGCCGCCTTGAGGATCTGCTGCGAGAATAGCTCGCCGTCGCGCGCAATGCGCAATCTTGCGTACGCGTCACGCGCCAGGTAGTGCGCCTTGGCGACGTCGAAAATCGCCTGTTGAAGACTCACGTCGGTCAATGCTTCGGCAATTTCCAGACGATACTTCTCGCGGTCCAGGAGCGCGTCGCGCTCGCCAACATCGAACAACAGCCAGCTTGCGCCGACTTCCCCGGAAGCCTCGCGCCCCGAACCGGCACGCCGGGAAACGCCACCCGGTGTCGCTAACGCGTCACTCGTCATCGACACGTCCGCGCCAGCGCTGGCCGATGGCAAGTAGGCGGCCCGCGCGACCGTGACGCGTGCTGCTCGCGCCCTCACTTCCGCCCACGACTGCGCAATCTGAGGATCGCGCTGCAACCCTAGACGGATCGCCTGCGTCAGAGATAACGGCACTTGCGCGTCGTGCCTATCGACGCTCGCTACTGTTCCGTCTCCCGAGAACTCGACCGCAGCGTCAGCCGCACCGACTGCCCGAACGTTGACTGGAAAATCGGTCGAAGCGCGTGTCGACATCCCGGCGGGGCTATCGTCTGGCACACATTGGGCCTGCAACATCGGGCTCAGCGCCCCCACAGCGAGCGCGGCGACCGACGCGGCAAGACGGCGAGTGGCTCGCACGTTCCTGCCCCTCACCGTCTCAGGCCGGACTGAGATTCGGCGCCAGCGCACCCATCTCCTACCACCTTGCCGTCGAGCAATTGAATCACCCGGTCGGCACTGGCAATGGTCTGAGGACGATGCGCGATGATGATGCGCGTCATGCGAAGCGACCGGATGGCCGCGTTGACGCGCTGCTCATTGTCGACGTCAAGGTGACTCGTCGCCTCGTCGAGCAATAGGATGGTGGGACGCTTATAGAGAGCGCGCGCAAGCAGGATTCGCTGCTTCTGACCGCCAGAGAGCACGCTCCCCATATCGCCGACGAGGGTGTTGTATCCCATCGGCATGGCCTCAATGTCGTCGTCCACACACGCCTGACGGGCACACTCATGGATCCACGGCACGTCCGCCTTAGTGTCGAAGAGGCTGATGTTTTCTGCGAGCGAACCTGCAAACAGCACGTCGTCTTGCATGACTGCGCCGATCTCGCGCCGAAGTTGAGAGATATCCGACTTCTTCACCGCACGACCGGCGAGCGTGATGGTCCCTGCCGAGGGAGCGAACACGCCTAGGAGCAGATGGGCCAGAGTCGACTTTCCGCTGCCAGATGGCCCGACGATCTCCACCGACTCGCCCGCACGCACGCAAAACGTGACGTCCTCCAGCACATTCGCTTCATGCTCGCTATGGCGAAACGCCAGCCCGTCGACGGCCAGCGCCACTCCATCGTTCGTCGCTCGTCGCGGCGGCGTCTGCGCGTCGACCTCCGGTGCATGCAGAGCGATGTCAGCGAGTCGCCCAGCCTGCACACCCAGCATCTTGAACTCAGCCAATTTGTCGATCAACGACGTCACACGCGCTTGAAACTGCGTCTTATAAGCCAGCAGCGCGATGAGCGCCCCAACGCTCAGCCCACCCTCGATGACCGACGTGGCGGCGGCCCAGATGACTACAATGTTCTCCGCTCCTGTCAGGAACGCGTTGGTATGCCGATTCAATAGCGTGAGTTTCTGAATGCGAACATCTGCATTGGCCTGCTGCACCAGCAGCGCCAGCCACGCCAATTGCCGTTCGTCTTCGCGGGAAAAGAGTTTGATGGTTTTGATACCGCGCAGCGTCTCCAAAAAATGGCTTTGCTGAAGCGACGCCTGTACGAGATGTTCCTCCGTCGCGCGGAACAGCGGCCGGTAAGACACCATTCGCTGCATTGCGTAGACCACGACGAACCCCGCAACCAGCACGCCCAACATCGGGCTATAGGCGAAGATCAGGATGAGAGTCAGAGCCGCCAGCATGCCGTCCAGCCATGCCTCGACGAAGGAGGTCGTCAATGTACGCTGAATTTCATCGACCGCCCCAAAACGCGACAAAACATCGCCAAGATGCCGTTTGACGAAGTAGCTCACCGGCAGACGGACCATATGCGCGAAGAGGTTGGCCCGCCACTGTACATTCCAGGCGACGCCGAGCCGCATGACCAACCAGCCGCGCAGCACGCCGATGGCATGCTGCAAAAGGAGCATAAATCCGAATCCCAGGGCGAGTGTCGCGAGTAGATTTCTGTCGGCCGACAGCAGTGCGTGGTCGATCACCCATTGCAGATAGAACGGGGAGACGAGCACGAAAATCTCCAGCGAGATCGCGAGCACGAAGAGCTGCGCGACCGATGCTTTCAAGCCCGTGATCGTGCCAAGCACGTGCGAGACGTGGATCTTTCGCCGTTCGTCGCGCGTCGCGAAATCGTGGTCGGGCCAAAGCTCCAGCGCCACACCTGTGAATGCATCGGAGAGTTCACCGTGAGCCACATGCCGCCGTCCGCGCGCCGGATCGTGAATCACGGCACCTTTTCCATCGACACTGACCAGCACCACGAAATGATCGAAATTCCAGTGCAGAACGCAGGGCAGGCGAAGTTGCCCAATTGCTGCCAACTCCAGACTCACGGCGCGGCTCGCGAGACGCATCTGCTGCGCGATTTTCACTAGGCTTGCGAGCGTCGCACCCATCTGGGAGATCGGAAAGCGGCTACGCAGCGAACGAAGATCGGCGTGATAGCCGTGAAAACTTCCGATCATGACGAGACATGCAAGCCCGCATTCTGCCGCTTCCGTCTGGAGCACCGTGGGAATACGATCCTGGAACAATGCGTCGAGGTAATTCCATTTCGTCATATTGTCACCTGGCTTAAATCCGCTCCCCGAGACTCCTCAGCGGATGCAATGCCCACTCATAGAGTCGGCGCGTCTCACGCATGATGTCGGCGTCGAGCATCATTCCCGCGCGCAAGGGGAGCTGCCGACTTCGAGACGACAGCGCATCGCCGATGCCGACCTTCACGAGATAGACCGGCACCTGTGCCCCATATCGCCCCTCGTAAGCGTCGACGTCGGCGAGCTCCGAATGCGGCAGCGCGGCTTCAGATACCGACGTGACGACGCCGACAAAATGCCCGTACTGCTGATAGGCGAACGCACGGTAACGCAGATGCACGCGGTCGCCCCGCCTCAAAAACCCCACCGCTTGGCTGCGCACGTACAAATGGGCTTCGAGCGACACATCGGCGGGTAGGATCGAAGCGACCGGCGTCGATGTGGAAACGTTCTGTCCAGTTTCTGCAACAATAGCCGTAGCAACCCCGCTGACGGGAGACACGACGGAGAACTCCCGCTTTCCTTCACTCTCGACCCGCTCCTGCTCCACCTTGGCCAATTCGCGCAGACTGTTTGTAAGTTCGCGATGCTGCGCCAACGGCATCGACTCAAACACACGGCGCGCCTCGGATAAGGCGCGTACGGCCACGACCCGCTCGCGCTGAAGTGCGCTCAGCCGCGCGTTCTGCTCCAGATATTGCGCGTGCTTCTCTTGTGCACGCTCGCGTGACACGAAGTCCTGTGCAAGCAATCGGGTGTATCGCTCGTGGTTCTCCTTCGCGAGTGCGACGCGATGCGTTTGATGACGAATTAGCGCGTCAAGTTTGACGATTTCGTCCTTGCACGTATCGACAGTCGTCTGCTGCGCGTGGCGGGTGATGGAATGTACACGCTGCATCTCTTCGATATCCGCCTTCAGCGATGCCGCCCGAGCCGCAATCTGTCCCGTCACCGAGGCGTGAACCCCCTCACCCGCGCGCTGCTGACGCTCGGACGAAACCACGTACAGCACATCACCCCGACTCACCCGTTGCCCTTCGCTGACAAGACGCGAGGTCACAACTCCCGACTGAGGTGCGTAGATTTTCGCCACACCGGACGCTGGCATGAGCCGTCCGACGACCGCGACCCGATGCGTGTAGGTACCGAATGCCAGAAAGGCAACGACAACGCAAGCCGCCAGCGCCGCACCGACCGCGCCCACTTTGATGGGCAAAGGCTGCACGAGCAGAACGTCCCCCAACCATCTGGGATGTCCCGCCGCCAACGCTTCGTCACGAAACATGGCAGCGGGGGCAAAGGAAGTGAACGAGACGGAGACATGCGAGCGACATCAATTCAACTCCGTTTCCGTCGCCTTCTCGATGAACACAAAGCGATGGCGATCTCCGTCGTGAAAAATGACACGCTCCCGGAGCACGTCCATGCCGATAGCGCCGAACGTCACGACGCCTTTCTCCGACATTGCAGGCACGGGGACAACCGGATGCGCATCAATGTGTCGCCCGTTCACCGTAAGGTCCACCAGACGGGTTTGCCCTGCGTTCGGCACGATGTTTCCCAGCAAATCCAGTTGTTTCGTACGTTGCGCCCCCAGAGGGGCCTTCAACACGAGACTTTCGAGCAGAGTCGTCCGAAAGGCTCCGGAATCGACAACTACGGGAACCCGTCCCCCCGAACGCCGAGCGGAATCGCCATGACACGGTGAGGATTGGGGATTTCGCCAAGCACATCGAGCCGGTATCGGCCTGCGCCGCCGGGATCGAACCGCTCGCTGACGAAGAAGCAGTCGTCCTTGAAGTCGATGAGCGAAACTTTTTCTTGCGCCAGAAACTGTGGACTGACAATGCCCGAGTAACCCAGTGCCATCAACGGCGTTTCGTCGATCACATAGAACCTCTGGAGATGCTGTCGATTCGCCCCGTCGGTAAGCGAAAGCATGACGTTGCTCGCCTTTGTGGCCGATGCAATGGCGTCGAGCGTTTGCAATGATTCGCCAGTCGGCAGGGAGGCGCTATCCAGCAGGCGTGTGTCCCACAATACATGGGCATTGGAGCCGGTATCGAGCAACATCTTCGCCGACCTATCGTTCACCAGCACGTCGATATACGGGTCAGTCTTCTGTTCTGGATCGCCGTACTGAACCGTCGCAGCGAACACCGGTGCAACTTCCGGCCACGCGGCGCTGCACTGATGTACCCGGGCGTGAGCGCGTGCCGCGCCGAAAATTGCCAACGCCGCAACGGCCACCCAAACAATGCGTCTGATGCGATGAAGTGCCTTCATTCAGTCGACCTCCACGAAATTTCGGCTGATCTCCTCAATCGCAACCCCGCTCAGTGCAAGATATTCCGCGCCCTTCTCGTAGTTCGCCTTCAGGCATTCGCAATAGACGGTGTGCTGGTCTGCAACCCCATTCTTGCAGCGATGCAGGGGCGTGTCGGAACGGGTGGCGATTTCGCAGATTTCACGCCACAGGCACGTACGGCAGGCCACGGCCGTGGTTCGGCGTGCGAGCATCGCGCTGACGGTCGCGTGCCAGGCCAGGAATTCTGAGAACGTGGACGATGCGACGTTCATGCGTGCGTAGAAAACGTCCGGAATGACGTTTCTCAACGTATCGTCATGTCCGATGTCGCCACCGCTCGACAACGTGAACACAACGCTGCTTCTCGCGTCCCGCCAGATGACATCCTTGCGCGGTTCGTCGGCGAGAATCGCATCGAGCATCCGATCGATTGAGCGAATGCGAACAGTCCCCCGGGGATCGTCCGCCCAGCAATCGAAGAGCGCCTGCGTGAACCATTTGAGCGCCATCACATCGGCGGTGCGGACAGAATCGTGCGACTCGTCCGGCAACAGAAACTGAAGATTGTAGATTCCCAACGTGCGTGTCAACGTGTCGTAGACCAGCCGCGCATCGAACTTGGGATTCATGACGCAGATTGCTCCAAATCCCGAAATGAGTCCCGTATCGGCAGCAGCCTTGATCAACGCGATCTTCTCCACAGTACGGTCATAGGTCCCCATTCCCTGCTTATCGACGCGATTCTCGTCGTGATAGATCTTCGGGCCGTCGATGCTCACACCGATGTATACCCCCAGTCGCGAGAATAAGTCGAGCCACGCTTCGTCGACGAGCATGGCATTGGTCTGCACGGTGAACTGCACCGACTCGGCGTCGCTCAATCCATTCTTCAGGGTCGTCACGAGGGCTTCGAAACGTTCACGCTTCATCATCAACGGCTCGCCTCCGTGAAGGTCGATCTGGAATGTAGTCTCACGAAGGTTCGGAGACGACCTCAGGAACGTGACGAAGTCCTCCGCCGTCTGTTGCGTCATATAGGGCGGATTCGACGCGTAGTCCTTGTTTTCCTTGTTGAAGAAGTAGCAATACTTGCAATCGATATTGCAGCGCTCCGAGACCTTCAAGATCACTTCGACGTACTGTTTCATACCTCCTCCCCCTGAAAACGGGCACGCGCCAATGGGCGCGCGCCCCGTTTCGAACGAATCAGACCGTCGCCTTACATGGCGCGGCTCCATGTCGCATTCACGAACACGTTGCCACCGCGTGCGCCTGAGATCCGTTCAAGTTCGCTGGCCGGAATTTCCTTGATCGAACCTGCTTCATTCGCGGCCTTCTGCTTTTTGGCCAGTTGCTCGATGAATGCCTTCGTAGTCATGAGAAATCTCCTTGAATCCCGCCGGAAATTCGTCTCGTTGATGGCGGGGACGTCAACAAGACGCCCCACGTCTCGCCGTGCAGATGAGCCAGATTGGCATGACGTGCGGGTGACGAAGAGTATTAACCGAGAGAGGTTTAGATTGAAATCAGAGAATTCCGAAAAATGCTAGCGCAGCGCGAAGCACGTTGCTTCGCATGGCAAGGGAGGAAGAGAAAAGACGGAATGCGGGGAGGTCAGACGCTAAGCCCAAACCGCTCCCGATACGCCACAGGCGTCACACCATACTGACGTTGAAACGCGCGGCGCAGGTTCTGTTCGTCGCCGAAACCGACGCGTGCGGCGATGCGTTTGAGCGACGCATCCGAATCGAGCAACGCGAAGCGCGCCGCCTCCAGACGCATGCGCTCCACCGCCTTCGCAGGTGTCGATCCCGTGCGCGCGAGATAGCTTCGGGCGAACGTCCGGGGGCTCATGTTCGCCTGCTCCGCCAGCCGCATCACCGACAGATCGCCGTCCAGCCGCTCGGACATCCACGCATGCAGATCGCCGAACGGCGCGCCTGCCGCCACCTGCTCCTGCAACGGCGGACTGAACTGCGACTGCCCGCCCGCACGCTTGAGAAACACCACCAGCCGACGCGCCGCTTGTAACGCCACATCCACGCCGCAATCGTCTTCGATCAACGCCAGTCCGAGATCGATGCCCGCCGTAATCCCGGCCGACGTCCACACCGGATCCTCACGCACATATATCGGATCGGACTCGACCAGCACCTCCGGATAGCACGCCTGCAACATCGCCGTATCCAGCCAGTGCGTCGTAGCACGCCGTCCATTGAGCAGCCCCGCCGAAGCCAGTACGAACGCGCCCACGCACACCGAACACACGCGCCTCACGCGCGGTGCGTAATCACGTAACCAGTCACCCACCGGCCCCGGCACCGCCGGACGATGCGCCACCGCACCGCCTACTGCCACCAGCGTGTCGACGTGCATCGCGTCCAACGCCCGCATCGGCTCCGTGTGCAGCGTAATGCCCGACCCCGTCTCCACCGGTCCGCCGTGCTCCGACACGACCACCGTCTTGTAGGGCGCGTCCTGCCCCCGCTCCGTGAAGTTGCGGATGACGGCGTGAAACGCGTCGAGCGGTCCCGCCAGATCCAGCAGAACGAACGGCGGCACGAGAAGAAAGGCGACGAGGCGAGGTTGGCTCATGATGAACGGTCAGTCGATATCTCAACATCAAGCCGTCGCATGCGCCGGACGGCGCTTCGCATCGACGGCGTACCACACGGTCGCAAGCGCCGCGATCGCGAGCAACGGGAACGTCGCCTGATTGATCGTGGCCCAGCCGAAACGCGCCAGCAATTGCCCCGCGAACAGACTCGCCAGCGCAGTGCCCGCAAAGGTGATGAACTCGTTCGCCGCCTGCGCACGCGCGCGCTCGGCCGGACGGTACGACATCGTGAGCAACGTAGTGCCGCCCACGAACATGAAGTTCCAGCCGACGCCGAGAAACGCCAGCGCCGCATAGAAGTACGCGAGACTCGTCGACATCAACGCGAGCACACCGCACAGCGCCGACATACCGATACCGAGCAGCAGTACCGGCACCACGCCCCAACGCTTCACGAGATGACCCGAGAAGAACGACGGCGCGTACATGCCGACCAGATGCCACTCGATGATGTGTGCGCCGTCGTCGATGCTGTGGCCGCACGCGACGGCGGCAATCGGTGTCGCCGTCATCACGAACATCATCACCATGAAGCCGATCAGATTGTTGGCCAGCGCCGCCACATAAATCGGCTGCCGCATGATTTCGCCGAGCGCGCGCGCCGGAAGCTCCGCCCCACCGCCCGCTGCGTGCACCGGCAAGTCGCGCAGGAAGCCGACGAGTAGCAGCAACGAGATGCCCGAGAGAATCGTCACGACGAGATACGAACCGGCGAACGTCACCGGTGCGAGCCAGTCTTTGCTGCCCGCTGCGAGCGCCGGTCCGATCACGGCAGCCAACACGCCGCCCGTGAGCACGACGGAGATGGCGCGCGGTTTGTCTTCGACCGGCACGACGTCCGCCGCCGCCAGCCGGTAGTAACGCGCAAACGCCTGAAACACGCCCACGCAAGCCGTCCCCGCGCAGAACATCGCGAAGTGCTTCTCGTAAATCGCCATGACCGACACAAGCCCCCCCACAGTGCCGAACAACGCGCCAAGCGCGAAGCCGAGCCGCTGGCCGAAGCGCTGAATCAGCATCGACGCGAAGATCGTCGTGATCGCCGACGCGACGGTAATGAGCGAGAACGGCAGCGTCGCATACCCCTTGTCGGACGCCAGCATGTAGCCGACGAGGCCGGTCAGCGTCAGGTCGACGGACAACGCCGCCGTATAGAGCGCCTGACAGGCCGCGAGTACGGCCGCGTAGCGTCGGCCCAGTCGACGGCGCTGGTGCTCGGCAGGGTCGGAAGGTGGCGCGGAGCGCCCGGCAACGGTATCGGTCATGGTGTGATGTCGAGTGAGTGAGAAGTCTTCAGTCGCCGTCATCTTGCCGTCAGCCTATTTGGCACGAATGCCAATCATGCATCAAAAAATGCCAGAGCGGCATGCCGGACGCCCTCCGGCGGGGCATTCCCGCGCATCGATCTGCCGTGCGTACCTGACACGCGACTCGCCCCCCCGAGAACAGGTCTCGTTACTGTCATCTCACTGCCTGCGGCCTATACTTTTTTAACCCCTTCGGGTGGCGTTCAGCGCACGCGGTGGTTCATGCATGCGTCATCGGTCCGTTTGTGCGAGGAGAGCATCATGGCTCGCAAATTCATCGATTGCCGGGAATTCCCCAGCGAAATGAACTGTTCGGTCGCGCTTTGCGCAGACTCCGAAAGCGAATTGCTGGAGGCGGCCGTGCAGCATGCGGTCACGGTTCACAAGCACGCCGATTCGGCAGAACTTCGATCGCTTCTGACATCCCTTTTTCATGACGGCACACCACCAGTAGCGTCGCCACGCAAAGCCTGCCCCCCCGGCGCGCGAACGGACATGTTCGCGCGCCAAATCGGTGCGCACCAATACGGCGCGCCGTCGCACCACTGTGTCTCGCGCTCACAGCGGGCCTTCTGCGCATCTATCTTCCGTCTCCCGTGCCCACGCCATCCGCCCGCCATCCGCACGCTTCGGCACGTGATGGCACATAGTGGCAGGGCGCTGGCACGACCCTTGCGTTAATTCCCCGATACCGGATCGACCGGTCTAACCAGGAAAGGGGAAGACGTACCATGAAACGACGCACGCTACTCCAGATGGCGGCCCTCTCGGGCGCCGCATCGCTCACCGGCATGGCGCCCAACTTGTTCGCGCAGAGCAAGCAGCCCATCAAGATCGGTATCCTGCATTCGCTCTCGGGCACGATGGCCATCTCGGAGACGTCGCTCAAGGACGTCGCCCTCATGACCATTGCCGACATCAACGCCAAAGGCGGCGTGATGGGCCGACCGCTCGAAGCCGTGGTCGTCGACCCCGCCTCGAACTGGCCGCTCTTCGCCGAGAAAGCCCGCCAGTTGCTCACCAAGGACAAAGTCGCCGCCGTCTTCGGCTGCTGGACGTCGGTGTCGCGCAAGTCGGTGCTGCCTGTCTTCGAAGAACTCAACGGCCTGCTCTATTACCCCGTGCAGTACGAAGGCGAAGAGATGTCGAAGAACGTCTTCTATACGGGCGCTGCTCCGAATCAGCAGGCGATCCCGGCAGTCGAGTATCTGATGGGCAAGGAGGGCGGCAGCGCCAAACGCTTCTTCCTGCTCGGCACCGATTACGTCTATCCGCGCACGACCAACAAGATCCTGCGTGCTTTCCTGCACTCGAAGGGCGTCGCCGACAAGGACATTCAGGAGGTCTACACGCCGTTCGGTCATAGCGACTACCAGACCATCGTCGCGAACATCAAACAGTTCGCGCAGGGCGGCAAGACCACCGTCATCTCCACGATCAACGGCGATTCGAACGTGCCGTTCTACAAGGAACTCGGCAATCAGGGCATCAAGGCGACGGACGTGCCGGTCGTCGCATTCTCCGTGGGCGAAGAGGAACTGCGTGGCATCGACACCAAGCCGCTCGTGGGGCATCTGGCCGCGTGGAACTACTTCATGTCGGTCAAGAATCCGACCAACGAAGCGTTCAAGAAGGAATGGTTCGCGTACGTGAAGGCCAAGGGCCTGCCCGGCGGCGACAAGCGCGTGACGAACGATCCGATGGAAGCGACGTTCGTGGGCATGCATATGTGGAAGCAGGCCGTCGAGAAGGCGGGCAGCGTCGATGTCGACAAGGTGCGCACCGCCATGATCGGCCAGACGTACAAGTCGCCGGACGGCTTCGACATGGTCATGGACGGCAATCACCACCTGCACAAGCCGGTGATGATCGGCGAAATCCGCCCGGACGGTCAGTTCAACGTGGTGTGGAAGACGAAGGCGCCGGTGCGTGCCCAGCCGTGGAGCCCGTTCATCGCGGGTAACGAAGGCAAGCCCGACAAGGTCTGATCTTCCTTCCATTCCTTGCGCCGGAGCCGCCCACCGCCCTCCGGCGCATGCAGAGGTTTCGCATGATAACGATAAGACGCTGGACCGCTGCCGCCCTTGTCCTGGTTTCGCTGGGCGCCGCGCTGACTCTCTCCCACCCCGCACGTGCCGCCGTCACCGACGCCGACCTCACCGCCCTCGCGGGCGACGACTTCGACGCCAAGGCACAAGCCATCGATCATCTCGCCGCCGACGGTTCGCCGCAGGCGGCCGCCCTCCTCCAGGCACTGGCCGACGACTCGGCCGTGACCGTGGGAGAGCGCCTCGCCATTCAGAAGGACGACAAGTACGTCGATCCGATCACGGGTGCGCCGGTCAAGGCCGACGACGCCGGGTCGCTCACGCTGAACAACGTGCTGCGCGCCAAGGTTGCGACGGCTGCTGCCGCCGGTGCGCTGCTCTCGAGCGATCGCGACGCCCGTGCGCAAGCCATCGACACGATGTTGCAGAACCCGTCGCCCGCATTCAAGACGCTGATCGAACAAGCCCGTCAGAAGGAAACCGATCCGGCATTGCGCAAACGTCTCGATCAACTCTGGGCGCAATCGTCCCTGCACGACACCGATCCGAAGAAGCGTCGTGAAGCCATCGATCTGATTGCTGCCGCCGGCGATCCGCAGATGCGCGATCTGCTGCTGCCCATCGTCGCGAAGCAGGCCGACGGCACGTACGCCGAACCGGACGCCACCGTGCGCAGCGCCGCCGACATCGCGCTCACGCAACTCGCCGCCGCACAGCGGCGCAGCGAGTTCTTCGGCACGGTGTTCGCCGGTCTGTCGCTCGGCAGCGTGCTGCTACTGGCAGCACTCGGGCTGGCGATCACCTACGGCCTGATTGGCGTCATCAACATGGCGCACGGCGAGTTTCTGATGGTCGGCGCGTATGCCACCTATGTCGTGCAGACGCTGTTCCAGCGCTTCCTGCCGGGGGCGTTCGACTTCTATCTCGTCGCCGCCGTGCCCGCTGCGTTCGTCGTCGCGGCCGCGCTCGGTTTCGTGCTGGAGCGCACCGTCATCAAGCATTTGTACGGACGTCCGCTGGAGACGCTGCTCACCACGTTCGGTATCAGCCTGTTGCTGATTCAGGCGGTGCGCACGCTGTTCGGCGCGCAGAACGTCGAGGTCATCAATCCCTCCTGGATGAGCGGCGGCGTCGCCGTGCTGCCGAATCTGATGCTGCCGTACAACCGAATCGTGATTCTGGCGTTCGCGCTGGTCGTGGTGGCGCTCACGTGGTCGGTACTCAATCTCACGCGCCTCGGCCTGTTCATTCGCGCTGTGACGCAGAACCGTTCGATGGCCGCGTGCGTGGGCGTGAAAACGGGTCGCGTGGACAGCTACGCCTTCGCCTTCGGCGCAGGCATCGCCGGTCTCGGCGGCTGCGCACTCTCACAGATCGGCAACGTCGGCCCGGACCTCGGTCAGAGCTACATCATCGATTCGTTCATGGCCGTGGTGCTGGGCGGTGTGGGTCAACTCGCGGGGACGATCGTCGGCGCATTCGGCCTGGGCATCGCCAACAAGCTGCTCGAACCCGTGTGGGGCGCCGTGCTTGCGAAGATCGCCGTGCTGATCCTGATCGTGCTGTTCATCCAGAAACGCCCGCAGGGCATGTTTGCGCTCAAAGGGCGCAGTGCGGAGGCCTGAATGCAGACGTCGAACTTTCTTCCCGAAGGTGTCGCCCCGACGACGCCACTGGACGTGCCCGCGCGCGCCCGTCTGCTGCCCAGACACGTCGCCCCGGTGCTGCTGGCCTTCGTGCTGGCCGTGATGGTGATCGTGCCGGTGTGTGCGCTGGTGCTGCCCGCTACGCATCCGTTGCATCTGTCGGCTTATGCCATGACGCTCGTCGGCAAGATCATGTGCTACGCGATTGCTGCGCTGGCGCTCGATCTCGTGTGGGGGTACTGCGGCATTCTGAGCCTCGGGCACGGCCTGTTCTTCGCGCTCGGCGGCTATGCGATGGGGATGTATCTCATGCGCGGCATCGGACGTGACGGCGTGTATCACAGCGATCTGCCCGACTTCATGGTGTTTCTGGACTGGAAGGAACTGCCCTGGTACTGGACCGGCACCGAGCACTTCGCCTGGGCGATGTTCCTCGTGGTGGCGCTGCCGGGCGTGGTGGCGTGGATCTTCGGGTATCTGGCGTTCCGCTCGCGCGTGAAGGGCGTCTATCTGTCGATCATCACCCAAGCGCTCACGTTCGCCGCCATGCTGCTGTTCTATCGCAACGAGACCGGCTTCGGCGGCAACAACGGCTTCACCGACTTCAAGCGTATTCTGGGCTACTCGATCACTTCGGCGAACACGCGCACCGTGCTGTTTCTGGTGACGTTCGCCGTGCTGGTCGGCGCGTTCCTGCTGTGTCGCGCGCTGGTGGTCTCGAAGTTCGGACGCGTCGTCACCGCCATTCGCGACGGCGAGTCCCGCGCCATGTTCCTCGGCTATCGCCCGCTCAGCTACAAGCTGTTCGTCTGGACGCTGTCGGCCATGCTGTGCGGCATTGCCGGTGCGCTGTATGTTCCGCAGGTCGGCATCATCAACCCGAGCGAGATGGCCCCGGTCAACTCCATCGAAATGGCGATCTGGGTCGCCATCGGCGGACGCGGCTCGCTCATCGGTGCGATTGCCGGTGCATTCATCGTCAACGGTGCGAAGAGCTTCTTCACTGCATACTTCGCCGAATACTGGCTGTTTTTCCTCGGCGCAATGTTCGTGCTGGTGCCGCTGCTGCTGCCGCAGGGCGTGATGGGTCTGGTCACGCAACTCACGCACAGGCGCGACCGCCAAGCCCCGCTCGCTGCCGAAGGCGACGTGCCCCATCCCGTTTCCGGAGACCGCGCATGAGACCCGATTACGACATCAGATGGCAGCAGGCCGATGCGCCGGAGGCTTCCGTCTCGGTCAGCGGCGACGCGACGGGCATGTCGCACCTCGTGGTGCCCGGCGAAATCGACACGTCGCACGGCCTGATCCTGTATCTTGAAAACATTTGCGTGTCGTTCGACGGCTTTCGCGCGCTGAACGATCTGTCGCTGTCCATCAAGACCGACGAACTGCGCTGCATCATCGGCCCCAATGGCGCAGGCAAAACGACGATGATGGACGTGATCACGGGCAAGACGCGCCCCGACTCGGGACGCGCCTTCCTCGGTCAGACGCTGGACCTCACGCGTCTGGACGAACCGGCCATCGCGCAGGCAGGCGTTGGGCGCAAGTTCCAGAAGCCGACCGTGTTCGAGCATCACAGCGTCTGGGAGAATCTCGAACTCGCATGCGCCGGAGACAAGCGTTGGTTCCGCGCGCTGTGGGCCATGCTGACGCCGACCATCAAACGTCGTGTCGAGGAAGTGCTGGCGCTCACGCATCTGGAACATCAGGCGCATGTGCGTGCGGGTCAGTTGTCGCACGGTCAGAAGCAGCGGCTGGAGATCGGCATGTTGCTGATGCAGCAGCCGCAGTTGCTGTTGCTCGACGAACCTGCCGCAGGCATGACCGACGAAGAGACCGCGCAACTGGCCGAGCTGCTCAACCGTCTGCGTGGACATTGCTCGATGATGGTGGTCGAGCACGACATGGCGTTCGTCGCCGCGCTCGCGGGGCAGACCGGCGTCGTGACGGTGATGGCCGAAGGGCGGGTGCTCGCCGAAGGCACGCTCGACGCCGTGCAACGCGACGAGCGCGTGATCGAATCGTATCTGGGACGCTGACCATGCTGGAAATTCACGCACTCAATCAGTTCTACAGCGGCAGTCACATCCTGCGCAACGTGGAGTTCACGGTGCCCGACGCACAACTCACCGTACTGCTCGGACGCAATGGCGTGGGCAAGACCACGCTCCTCAAATGCCTTATGGGCGTGGTGCCGGTGAAGTCGGGCAGCATCGCGTGGCGGGGCAAAACGCTGACGTCGGCCCCGTCCTATGCGCGCGTATCGAGCGGCATGGCGTACGTGCCGCAAGGGCGCGAGATCTTTCCGCGTCTGAGCGTCGAAGAGAACCTGCTGATCGGCGCCGCAAGCCGTCCGTCGCGCGAAGCGAAGCGTGGCGTGCCGGACGACATCTACGAACTATTCCCCGTGCTGCGCGACATGAAGCAGCGACGCGGCGGCGATCTGTCCGGCGGGCAGCAGCAGCAACTCGCCATCGGACGCGCGCTCATGAGCGAGCCGCAACTGCTGATTCTGGACGAGCCGACGGAAGGCATACAACCGTCGATCATCAAGGACATCGGTCGCACGCTGCGACGTCTGGTGGACGAGCGTGGCATGACGGTGCTGCTGGTCGAGCAGTACTACGACTTCGCGCTCGAACTTGCGGACCACTATCGCGTGATGAGCCGCGGCGCCATCGTCGCAAGCGGGCTGGGCAAGGACATGGAAGCCGACGGCGTGCGGCACATGGTGGCGGTGTGATGGCGTCGACGGAAACCGGCTGGCACGCCGAGCTGACGCTCGGCTTCGAGCGCCATGACGCCCGCACGGTGCTCGCGACGCGCCGTCATCAGGGGCCGCTCGTCGTGCAGAAGTCGTTGCATCCGGAAGGCCCCGGCATCTGCCATGCGGTCGTCGTGCATCCGCCTGGCGGCATCGCGGGTGGCGATGCGTTGTCCATCGATATCGACGTCGGCCGCGATAGCCACGCTGTGCTGACGACGCCCGGCGCGACGAAGTGGTACAAGTCGCAAGGCCGCTTCGGCACGCAGGACATTACGCTGACGGTGCACGACGGCGCGAAGCTCGACTGGCTGCCGCTGGAGAACATCGTGTTCGAGCACGCGGATGCGCGTCAGCGCGTGACCGTGCGGCTGGGCGAGAACGCGACCGTCATCGGCTGGGACGCGACGCTACTTGGTCGTCAGGCGGCGGGGGAACAGTGGACGCAAGGCCGCTGGCGCTCGAACTTCGCCCTGCGCGACGCGCAGGATCGCCTGCTGTGGGCGGAACAGGCGGTGCTCGGGGCGGACGATCCGCAGCGCACCGGCGCGACCGGCCTTGCGAGCTTCCCCGTCTTCGCGGCGCTCTGGGCGGTCGGACCGGCGTGTACACGTGAGTTGGCCGAGACCTTGGCCGAGGGACTGCCGTTCAGCGAGGACATTCGTGCCGGTATCACGTGCCTGCCCGGCAACGTCCTCGTCCTGCGCGTGCTCGGTCGCGAGATGGAGGCGGTACGCCAATTGCTGATCGCCCATTGGCTCAAGCTCCGTCCGGTCGTGCATCAGGTACCGGCGGAACCGCTTCGGATCTGGGCGACGTGAGGGCGTTGCCGACGCACCAATACGGTGAATGCGTCGGCATCCTGCCTTCGATACCCACCCCATTCGGACGAATGCGCACCAACATAGGGCAAACCGAAAAATCGCCGATCGGTCAGCCCATCGCCCGCCGCATTGACCGACGTACCCCGCCGCGATTTCCCGCCCACCTGCGCACCACTCGGCAGCGTCAGGCACGAATCCTGCTACCCCACTGTATCGACCGGTCTGACCAGACGCGCCGATCCTTTGCATCCCCCTTTTCGCTCCCTTTTCGCTCCCTTTTCGCCCCCATGCCGCCTAATGCACTACGTCCTTGATTTCGCCGACCTGCGGCAGTACTTCGCGCTGTTCGTGCGCGGCGCCGCGCTGACGATTGCGCTCACGGCCGTCTCCACGGTCATCGGCGTGGCCATCGGTGCGCTGTGCGCCGCTGCGCGCGAGGAAGGCTCGAACGCGCTCAGGTTTTTCGCCGGACTGTATGTCGAACTGTTCCGTAATACGCCGTTCATCGTTCAACTGTTCTTCATCTTTTTCGGGCTGCCCAGCGTCGGCGTTCATATCGACGAGACGAGCGCCGCCATCATCGCCATGAGTCTCAACCTCGGCGCGTACGCGACCGAGATCATTCGCGCCGGCATGCGTGCCGTACCGCGCGGGCTATCCGAAGCCGGTCTCTCACTCGCCATGACGCGCGGGCAAATCCTGCGTCACGTAATCCTGCCGCAAGCGTTCGCCAAGGTGTTCCCGGCGCTCGCCAGCCAGATCGTCATCGTGATGCTCGGCTCGGCCGTCGTCTCGCAAATCTCGGTCCCCGATCTGTCGTATGCGGCCAACTTCGTGCAGTCGCGCACGTTCCGCGCCTTCGAGAGTTATCTGATCGTCACCGCGCTGTATCTGGTGCTCGCCATCGCGCTTCGTCGTGTGCTGATGCGCGCCGCACGCCGACTGTTTCGCGGCATGGTTAAGGGAGGCGCGCGATGATCGAGTTTTCAATAGCGGACATGTTGCGCGGGCTGATTCTCGCCGGACGCTGGACGCTCGCGCTCTCAGCCATCGCCTTCGTGTGCGGGGGACTGGTCGCGCTGCTGCTTCTGGTGATTCGCGTCGGACGTGTGCAGTGGGCCGCGCGCGCCGTGGCGCTGTACATCGAAGTGTTTCAGGGCACGCCGCTGCTCATGCAGCTCTTCCTGGTGTTCTTCGGGCTGCCGCTGCTCGGTCTGGAAGTGTCGCCGTGGGTCGCGGCGGCCGTGTGTCTCACGCTCTACACGAGCGCTTACCTCACCGAAATCTGGCGCGGCTGCGTCGACGCCATCCCGCACGGTCAGTGGGAAGCGTCGTCCAGCCTGGCGATGCGTTACGGCGAACAGTTGCGTCACGTGATCCTGCCGCAGGCGCTGCGCATCGCGATTGCGCCGACGGTCGGCTTCTCGGTGCAGGTCGTCAAGAGCACAGCACTCGCCTCGATCATCGGCTTCAACGAACTCACCAAGACCGGCACCATGCTCACCAATGCGACGTTCCAGCCGTTCACCGTGTACGGCCTTGTCGCGCTGCTCTACTTCGCTGCCTGCTATCCGCTGTCGCTGTGGGCGCGTCATCTCGAAAGGAAACTCCATGCCGCTAATTAAAGTCCGGGGCATGCAAAAGCGCTTCGGCGAGAACCCCGTGCTGCGCGGCATCGACATGGAAGTCGAGCGCGGTCAGGTTGTATCGATCATCGGCAAGAGCGGCTCGGGTAAGAGCACGCTGCTGCGCACGCTCAACGGTCTGGAACGGTTCGAGGCGGGTAGCGTGGACGTGGACGGCGTACTGGTCGGCGCACGCGACACCGATCTTCGCGCGCTGCGTCTGAAGGTCGGTATGGTGTTCCAGCAGTACAACCTTTTTCCGCATCTGACGGCGGGCGAGAACGTGATGCTCGCGCAGAAGGTCGTCAAGAAGACCGCGAAGCACGACGCCCGCGAAGTCGCCCGCACGATGCTCGCCAAAGTGGGGCTGGCCGACAAGTTCGACAGCTACCCGTCGCAACTCTCGGGCGGTCAGCAACAACGCGTGGCGATTGCGCGTTCGCTCGCGATGCACCCTTCGGTGCTATTGTGCGACGAGATCACCTCGGCGCTCGATCCCGAACTCGTCGCGGAAGTGCTCAAAGTGTTGGAAGACCTCGCCGCCGAAGGCATGACGCTGATTCTCGTCACGCACGAGATGCGCTTTGCACGTCATGTATCGGATCGTGTGGTGTTCATGCATCAGGGGAAGATCTGGGAGTCCGGCGACCCGGAACAGCTCTTCACGCAACCCGCAACGCCGGAATTGCAGCGGTTCATCGCGCAATGACATTTCACCCTTTGCTCACCCTTCGCACCGAAATTCACTCGTCACGATGAAGCTCACTCCCCGCGAAAAAGACAAGCTGCTCATCTTCACCGCCGCCCTGCTGGCCGAGCGCAGGCGCGCGCGCGGCCTGAAGCTGAACTATCCGGAGGCCGTGGCGTTCATCAGCGCCGCACTGATGGAGGGCGCGCGCGACGGACGCACCGTCGCCGATCTCATGCACTACGGCACGACGCTGCTCACACGTGACGACGTCATGGAAGGGGTGCCCGAAATGATTCCCGACATTCAGGTCGAAGCCACGTTTCCCGACGGCACCAAGCTCGTCACCGTGCATCACCCGATTCCGTAATGTGACAGTACGCAAGCATCGCCTGTCATCGATCACCATCGACAACAACACTTCGCTGCACTTTAAGGATGCCCCCCATGGCCCGCCTCGAAAACACGATTGACGCGCACATCGCGCTTGCCGTCTCTGCCCGCTCTACCGACGCGGGTCGTCCTCGCCGCCATACGGCCCATACAGCCCTCACGGCCCGCGCCCGCGTGGCGACCGGCCTTGCGCTGCTTGCCACGTCGGGTGTCGCGCTGGCCCACCCGGGGCATCCGGGTCACGACGCCGTGAGCAGCTTCGCCGCCGGTTTCCTGCACCCGCTGACCGGCGCGGATCACCTCTGCGCAATGATCGTCGTGGGGCTATGGAGTTCGCTGACGTCCAAACGCGTCTGGGCGGCACCGCTCGCCTTCGTTGCCATGCTGGCAGCCGGTGGCCTGCTCGGGATGATGCACTGGTTCGCGTTGCCCGGCGTGGAGCCGATGATCGCCGTTTCGCTGCTCGTCCTCGGCCTCATGCTCGCGACGCGCGCGCAACTGCCGGGATGGGCGGGCGCAGCGGTCGTCGGCACGTTTGCCGTCTTCCACGGTTTCGCGCACGGCGCGGAGTTGCCCACGGAGGCCAGCGCGACGCATTACATGGCCGGTTTCCTCGTCGCGACCGGCATGCTGCACTGCCTCGGCATCGCTGCCGGTGTGGCGCTGCGCCATCGCACGGTGTGGGTACCGCGCGTGCTGGGTGCAGGGGTGCTCGCCTATGGCGTAACGCTGCTCGCAGCAGCAGCCTGACGTCGGTTGCTGCCGCCAGGAGACGCCCATGATTCCCGGAGAACTGCTCCCCGCCGCTGGCGACATCACGCTCAACGAGGGGCGTGAGACCCTCAGCGTGACTGTGGCCAACACCGGCGACCGTCCGATCCAGATCGGCTCGCATTTCCACTTCTACGAAGTCAACGACGCCCTGCAATTCGACCGCGAAGCGGCGCGCGGCTTTCGGCTGAACATCGCCGCCGGTACTGCGGTCCGCTTCGAACCGGGGCAACAACGCACGGTAGAACTCGTCGCGCTGGCGGGGGACCGCCGCGTTTATGGTTTCGCGGGTCGCGTCATGGGGGCGCTATGAAGATCTCTCGCCGCGCCTACGCGGAAATGTTCGGCCCGACCACGGGCGACCGGTTACGTCTGGCCGATACGGAACTCATCGTCGAAATCGAACGCGATTACACGATCTACGGCGAAGAAGTGAAGTTCGGCGGCGGCAAGGTGATTCGCGACGGCATGGGGCAATCGCAACGCACCCGTGCGGACGTGGTCGACACCGTCATTACCAATGCCGTCATCATCGACCATTGGGGCATCGTCAAGGCGGACATCGGCCTGAAGGACGGACGTATCTGGGGCATCGGCAAGGCCGGCAACCCCGACATCCAGCCCGGCGTGACGATCCCGCTCGGGGGCGCGACGGAAGTCATCGCCGGTGAAGGCATGATCGTCACGGCAGGCGGCATCGATTCGCATATTCACTTCATCTGCCCGCAGCAGATCGAGGAAGCGTTGTCCTCGGGTGTGACGACACTGCTCGGCGGCGGCACCGGTCCCGCAACAGGCACCAATGCGACCACCTGCACGCCGGGGCCGTGGCACATGGAGCGCATGTTGCAGGCCGCCGACGGCTGGCCCATCAACCTCGGCTTTCTCGGCAAGGGCAACGTCAGTCAGCCCGCACCGTTGATGGAACAGATCGAAGCCGGGGCGATCGGGCTGAAGTTGCACGAGGACTGGGGGTCGACGCCTGCGGCCATCGACGCCTGCCTCTCGGTGGCCGACGCGACCGACACGCAGGTCGCGATTCACACGGACACGCTGAACGAAGGCGGCTTCGTCGAAGCGACGGTCGCGGCCATCAACGGGCGCACGATCCACACGTATCACACCGAGGGGGCGGGTGGCGGTCACGCGCCGGACATTCTGAAGGTGTGCGGTGAGCCGAACGTGCTGCCGTCGTCCACCAATCCGACACGGCCTTACACCGTCAACACGCTCGACGAGCATCTCGACATGCTGATGGTCTGCCATCACCTCGATCCGGCGATTGCAGAGGACATTGCGTTTGCCGAGTCGCGCATTCGTCGCGAGACGATTGCGGCCGAAGACATCCTCCACGATCTCGGCGCGCTGTCGATGATCTCGTCGGATTCGCAGGCCATGGGGCGCGTCGGGGAAGTGGTGATGCGCACCTGGCAGACGGCGCACAAGATGAAGGTGCAGCGTGGCGCGCTGGGTACGGACCCGTCGGCGTCGGACAACTTTCGCGTGAAGCGGTACGTGGCGAAGTACACCATCAACCCGGCGATCACGCACGGCATGGCGCACGAAATCGGGTCCATCGAAGTCGGGAAGTGGGCCGATCTGGTGTTGTGGGAACCGGCGTTCTTCGGCGTGAAGCCGTCGCTGATTCTCAAGGGCGGCATGATCACGACGGCGCTGATGGGTGACCCGAACGCGTCGATTCCGACGCCGCAGCCGGTGCATTACCGCGAGATGTTCGGCGCACGGGCGGGGGCACTGGCGCGGACGTCGCTGACGTTCGTCTCGCAAGCAGCGTACGATGGCGACGTGGCCGGTCGCTTCGGGCTGGCCAAACGCATCGTGCCGGTGCGCAATATCCGGCAGGTGACCAAGGCCAACATGATCAATAACGACTGGTTGCCGAACATCAGCGTCGACCCCGAGACCTATCAGGTCATCGCAGACGGGCAAGTGCTGACGTGCGAGCCCGCCACCGTGTTGCCCATGGCCCAACGCTACTTTCTTTTCTGACCTCGCCGAGCCATGTCGCAAGATTCCGAACTCTCCGCATCCGGGAACCCTCCGTCGTCGACCACGACTTTGCGTCGTGTCGAAAAGCGCTTCGAAGCGGGACGCATCGCCGCCCCGCTCGCGCGCCGCGCCCCGGCGCTCGTGCTGCCGTTCGACGCACGCAGCAAGAGCCGTCTTCGCGCGACGCTGGAGACCGGTGAAGAGGTCGCACTGTTTTTGCCGCGCGGCACGGTACTACGCGGAGGCGATGTGCTCGTCGCAGACGACGGGCAGTTCATCCGCGTGGAAGCGGCGGCGCAGACGGTGCTGCTCGTGAGCGCGCCGAGCGCCCTCGCGCTCACGCGCGCGGCGTATCACCTCGGCAATCGTCACACCCCCGTGGAAGTGGGCGACGGATACCTCAAGCTCGAATACGACCCGGTCCTGCGCGACATGCTGCTGCGACTCGATGTCGACGTCGCCGAAGCGTTGATGCCCTTCGAGCCGGAAGCCGGTGCTTACGGTGGCGGTCACAAGCACGGTCACGATGCGACTTACGCCGAAGACTTCGAACTCGCACAGCGCGTGTTTCACGAGCATCACGGTCATGATCATGATCACGGTCATGACCACGGGCATGTTCATGGTCCGGGCTGCGGTCACGATCACTCGCATGCGCATAGCCACGACCACGACCACGACCACGACCACGACCACGGACACGGACACGGACACCATGATCACGGCCATGTGCACGGCCCCGGCTGCGGCCACGATCACTCGCATAGTCACGATCAAGCTGTCCCCACCGGTAACGAACCCGCTTCAATGAGCCCGACCGATGACGGCAAGCCTGCCCAGTCCTCTCACTGAGCCTGTCGCGGCGGCGTCGCTGCAATCGCTCGCGGCGCTGCTTCATCTCGCCTCGCCTGCGCTGCCCATCGGTGCCTTCAGCTATTCCCAGGGCCTCGAAGCAGCCGTCGAGCACGGCATCATCCACGACGCCCCCAGCGCCGAGCGCTGGATCGCCAGTCAGCTCGACGGCGTCTTCACCACCGGCGAAATGGCACTGCTGGCGCGTCAATGGCGTCACTGGCAAGCGCGGGATATCTCGGCGTTACGCCACATCAACGACTGGTTGCTCGCCACGCGTGAGACGGCAGAGCTGCGCGCCGAGACCGAACAGATGGGCTGGTCGCTCACCCAACTCGCGGTATCGCTCGAATGGGGCGATGCCGAGCAACGCGAGCAACTGTCGTCGCTCAAACCGATTGCGCTGCCGACGGCCTTCGCCTTCGCCGCGCTGACGCACGGCGCCCCGCTGCCCGACACGCTCGTCGCTTACGCGTTCAGTTGGCTGGAGAATCAGGTCGCCGGGGCGCTCAAGGCGGTGCCACTCGGGCAGTTGGCGGCACAGCGCGTCATCGTCTCGCTGCGCCCGCGGGTGGTCGACGCCGCCAATCGAGCCGCGTCGCTCCCGGACGATCAGATCAACACGTTTTCCCCGGCGCTCGCCATTCTGGCATCGCGCCACGAAACACAGTATTCACGGCTGTTCCGTTCGTAGGACGCGAGTTTTCGCGTCACCTAATTCGTCATTTCCTGCGTCATTTTTCACTCACCGCCACCATGACATTCGCCATGACGACATCCGCTAACGCCCGTCGCACCAAGAAAAATCCGCCGCTGCGTGTGGGCATCGGAGGCCCGGTCGGCTCCGGCAAGACCACATTGACCGAGATGCTCTGCAAAGCGATGCGCGATCGCTACGATCTCGTCGTCATCACCAACGACATCTACACGAAGGAAGATCAGCGTCTGCTCACCGTCGCTGGCGCGCTGGAACCTGAGCGGATTCTCGGCGTGGAGACCGGTGGCTGTCCGCACACCGCGATTCGCGAGGATGCATCAATCAATCTCGAAGCCGTGGAGCGCATGCTGGATCGTTTTCCGGATGCGGACGTGGTGTTCATCGAGTCCGGCGGCGACAACCTTGCGGCAACGTTCAGCCCCGAGTTATCGGACCTGACGATTTACGTGATCGACGTGGCTGGCGGCGAGAAAATCCCCCGCAAAGGCGGCCCGGGCATCACGAAGTCGGACTTGCTGGTGATCAACAAG
The DNA here is from genome assembly GCF_000972785.3 of Pandoraea oxalativorans. Classification (NCBI taxonomy): domain Bacteria; kingdom Pseudomonadati; phylum Pseudomonadota; class Betaproteobacteria; order Burkholderiales; family Burkholderiaceae; genus Pandoraea; species Pandoraea oxalativorans. Next base: position 283,853 of record NZ_CP011253.3, on the reverse strand, counting down.
ACCGACCTTGCACCGTACGTCGGCGCGTCGCTCGACATCATGCGCTCCGACACCCAGAAGATGCGCGGCATGCGTCCGTTCGTGATGGGGAACATGAAAGAAGGCAAAGGCCTTCAGGAAATCATCAGCTTCATCGAAGCGCGAGGGATGCTGGCGTGAGGTGAGGCGCGGGCCGCCGGGTGTTGCTACGACATGGGGATGTCCTGCCGTCTGACATGATGTACGGCGAGGACCTCTACGTACTCCTCCTCAACTTTGTATATAACTCGGTAGTTTTTGTGGACCGTTAGATGGCGGGTTCCCGGAATATCGCCTTGCGGGCCGAATTCCGGGAAAATCTCCAACCGGTCGACAGACTTCCTGAACAACTGATTCAGCCGCCGCACCGCATTTCCGTCCCGCTCGGCGATATCTCTCAATATCCGCTTTCGTTCGCCTGCCGCTTCGACGGTCCACTGGATCCGTCGATAGTTCATTACGCAGACTCACTTCATCCGAATAGGGCTTCACACTCGGCTTCTACAATTTCGGCGGAAAGTACACGGCCAGCTGCGACATCGGCCAGGCCTCGCAACACTTTCTCGTGGATGATCCGCGCTTCGTCGGTGCCGGAAAAGGCCGTTTGGTTGGAAGGAAACGGCTGCACCGTCGGACGGTGTGGGAATTGTTCAACAATCTGCATCGTGATTCCTGACCAGGATTTGGGCGGGGGGCCACTCACGCGAGTGTTGCCAAATTAATCGTCAGGAAGGGGGCGAGTCAATCGGGTCGGGAGATTTCTCGGGCGATTCCCATGCGGATCGCCCATGCTTCTTATGTGCCGACCGAATTACCGCTGGGCGACCGAAAACCCGTGTTCGCGAAGCAGTTGGAGAATCCCGTGCGGGCCGCCCAGATGCAACGTGCCGACCGCAACGAACACCGGCTTGCCCGGGTCCGCCAGGAACAGCATCCGTGCCAGAAAGCGACGGTTGCGCGAGTAGAGAATGCGCTCGTCGATCGCGTCGGCCAACGTCGCATTGCGTCGCACTTGCAGCGCCTTGCTCTGCGACCAGTCGAATACCAGTTCGGCATCGCCCGCGCGCCACAAGCGGTGCAACTCCTCCACCTGCGCCGTCGCCTTCTTAGGTGTGAGCACCAGCTCCTGCGCCAGCAGCTCGTTTTGCTGCGCCGCCGTCAGGCCGGTGAAGGCGTCCGTCTGCTCGGCAAGCGACTCGAGGCCGACGATGCGGCCACGATAGATGTTCTCCAACTGGTTTTCCGTGCCGTACTCGGTCTGGAGGTCGGCGCCCATCGAATCCAGCGTCTCGACGAGCAGCGCCGCCAGCCACGGGCGCATGTGGCGAATCTCGGCGAGCATCGCCGGGTTGCCCTTGAGACGGTCGCGCAACTGACGCCAGAGCGGCGCCGGAATCAGCCTCGGCAGGCACGCGCGCGAACACATGCCGTATTTCTGAACGTCGTCCTGCGACATCGTCAGGTCGTCGGGCGACAGCTCGAACGCCACCACCTTCGACACGCGCAGCGCATCGACCACCACTTTGCGGAACGGATAGTCGTCGGGTTTGCCCACATGCAACGTGCCCATCACGTAGATGGTCATGTCACCCTTGCGCGCTTCGTAGAACGGGAGATTGGCGCCCGGCGGCGGTTCCCCCGGCTCAGGCACCACCAACGGGAACGTTCGCGGCGCCACCGCGCGCGGAACGGCGGTCGTCGCCGCGTCCAGCGTGACGGCCAGCGTCATCAGCAAGCAACCCAGCAGCCAGCCGGTCAATGCAACGCCCCGGCGCACATGCGTCGCGCGTGGTGGTCCACCCAATCTCGTTATCCCTCTATCTCTTCGACCCGATGGCACGCTACCCGGCGTCCTTCGAGCTCTCGCAATTGCGGCACTTTCTGACGGCATCGGTCGACCGCATACGGACAGCGCGGCGCAAACGCACACCCAGGCGGCGGGCGCAGCGGCGACGGCAACTCGCCGATCAGCGGAATTTTCACCCGCCGCTCGGACGCCTTGATCGCCGGGGTCGCCGACATCAACGCCTTCGTGTACGGATGCAGCGGTTTGCCGAACACGGCGGCCTTGGGACCGTGTTCGACCGCGCGGCCGAGGTACATCACCATGACGTCGTCGGCCACATGCTCGACCACCGCGAGATTATGCGACACGAATACGTAACTCGTCGCGTATCGGTCCTGCAAATCCATGAAAAGATTCAGGATCTGTGCCTGAATTGAGACATCCAGGGCCGAAACAGGCTCGTCGGCGACCACAATCGCCGGCGACAGGATCATCGCCCGGGCAATCGCCACCCGCTGACGCTGGCCGCCCGAGAACATGTGCGGATAACGCGCCACATGCTCCGGGCGCAGTCCCACGGTGCGCATCATCGCGGCGATCTTCTCGCCCCGCTCGGCGCGGCTAAGCGACGTGTTGATGGCCAGCGGCTCGTCGAGCGCCTGTCCCACCGTCTTGCGCGGATTGAGCGACGCGTACGGGTTCTGGAACACCATCTGGATGCGCGTGCGCAACGGCGCCAGCTCGCCAGCCGACGCCGCCGTGGTCTCGGTCGCGTCGACGAAGAGCCTGCCGGACGTAGGTGTTTCGATCAACGTCAGCACCCGCGCCAGCGTCGATTTGCCGCACCCCGACTCGCCGACCACGGCGAGCGTACGTCCCGCTTTCAGCTCGAACGACACGCCGTTCAGCGCCTTGACGCTCGCCTGCCCGCGCAGCAACCCGCGGTTGACGGTGTAAAAACGCGTCAGATCCTGCGCGGCCAGCACCACGCGGTTGTCCGGCGCACTCGCCTGCGGACTGGCCGGAGGCGTCGCAAATACCGTTTCGCTCATTGCGCCCCTCCCGTCGACTGTCCAATCGCCACATCGCCCATGCCATGCGGCAACGGCTTGAAACACCGCACCATCGGCGAACCCACCGCGCCCGGCCCGACATAGGGCGTCAGCGCGGGCTGCACTTCGCAGCAATGATCGTCGGCATAGGGACAGCGCGGCGACAGCAGACAGCCCGCCGGCCGGTCGTCGCGCCCCGGCACCACGCCCGGCAGCGTGCGCAAGCGACGCCCCCCCCGGTTATGTTCCGGAATCGCGGATAGCAGCGCCTCCGTGTAAGGGTGATGCGGCGCGTCGAATAGCGCCGGCACCTGCTGGACTTCGATGACCTGCCCCGCATACATGACGGCCACCTTGTGCGCGACTTCCGCCACGACCGCGAGATCGTGGGAAATCAGCACGAGCGACATGCCGTAGTCCTTCTGCAGTTGCAGCAACAAGGCCATGATCTGCGCCTGGATCGTGACGTCCAGCGCAGTCGTCGGCTCGTCGGCAATCAGCAGTTTGGGACGGCACGCAATCGCCATCGCGATCATGACGCGCTGGTTCATCCCGCCCGAAAGCTGGTGCGGATAGGCACCGAGCCGGTTGGCAGCGTCGGGAATCTCGACCTGCTCCAGCAGTTCGACGATCCGCTCACGCAGCGCCCGTCCGCGCAATCCCATGTGGCGGCGCAGCACCTCGCCGATCTGATAGCCGATGGTGAAGCTCGGATTCAGGCTGGTGAGCGCGTCCTGGAAGATCATCGAGACGTCGCGCCCGACGATATTGCGGCGCTCGCGTCTGGACGCATGGAGCAAGTCGCGACCGTCGAAACGCACTTCGTCGGCGGTGACGTGACCGGGGGCGTCGATAAGGCCCATGAGCGCGAGCATCGTCACGCTCTTGCCGGACCCGGATTCGCCGACCACGCCGAGGATTTCGCCCTGGCCGACGTCGAGGTCGATGGCGTCGACAGCGCGTGCGCCGTCGAAGTCGACCGATAGATTTCGAATGGAGAGCAGGCTCATGCGATGCGTTTCAGTTTGGGGTCGAGGGCATCGCGCAGGCCGTCGCCGACCAGATTGATGGCAAGGACCGAGATGACGATCGCAAGTCCCGGCAGCGTCACAATCCACCAGGCACTTTCCATATAGTCGCGTGCGGACGCGAGCATCGAGCCCCACTCCGCGAGCGGGGGTTGCACGCCAAGGCCGAGAAAGCCGAGTGCCGCTGCATCGAGAATGGCCACCGAGAAGCTCAGCGTCGCCTGCACGATGAGCGGTGCCGCGCAGTTCGGCAGCACGGTGGAGAACATCAGCCGCAGCGTGCCCGCCCCCGCCATGCGCGAGGCGACGACGTATTCGCGCTGCAATTCGCCGATGGCCGCCGCGCGCGTCAGGCGCACGTACGCGGGCAACGTCACGATCGCAATCGCGATGGTCGTGTTGGCCAGGCCCGGGCCGATCACGGCCACCACAGCCACCGCCAGCAGCAGCGAGGGCAGCGCCATCATCATGTCCATCAGACGCATGATCGGCGTGTCGAGCCAGCGCGGGAAAAACGCCGCCAGCAGCCCGAGCAGAATGCCCGGAATCAGCGACAGCACCACCGACGACAGACCGATCCAGAACGACAACCGCGCGCCGAAGATCAGCCGCGAAAGAATGTCGCGTCCGGCTTCGTCGGTACCGAGCAGGAAGCGCGCATTGCCGCCCTCGAACCACGCCGGCGGAATCTTCACGAAGTCGCGGTATTGCTCGATGGGACTGTGCGGGGCGATGAGCGGCGCGAGCAGCGCGGCCGCAAACATCAGCAACAGGATGATGGCCGCGACGGTTGCGCCGCGGTTGGCGGTAAAGCTGCGCAGGAACTCCCGGATCAGGCGCGCGCGCGGCGTGGCCGTGACGGCGTCGGGAGGCGGCAGCGTAGCAGGCGTGTCACTCATTGTTGACCTCCTTCAGTGCCGGATGCGCGGGTTGACGACGCCGTAAAGCACGTCGACCAGCAGGTTGACCAGAATCACGCCCGTCGCGATGAGCAGAATGCCGCCTTGCACCACCGGATAGTCGCGTCGGAGAATCGCATCGATCAGCCATTTGCCGATGCCGGGCCACGAGAAGACGTTCTCGGTCAGCACTGCCCCCGCGAGCAGCGTGCCGACTTGCAGACCGATCACCGTGATGACGGGAATCAGCGCATTGCGCAGCGCGTGCACGACGATTACGCGCCACGGCGACAACCCCTTCGCGCGCGCCGTGCGGATGTAGTCCTCACGCAGCACTTCGAGCATCGCAGAGCGCGTCATGCGGGCAATCACCGCGAGCGGCACGGTGCCGAGCACGATGGTGGGCAGAATCAGGTGGCTAACCGCCGACGCAAACGCGCCTTCGTCTCCCGAGAGCAAGGTGTCGATGAGCATGAAGCCGGTCACGCCCGGCACGTCGTATTCCACGCCGATGCGCCCCGACACGGGTGTCCATTGCAGATCGACGGAGAACAGCATGATGAGCAGCAGCCCCCACCAGAAGATCGGCATGGAGTAGCCGGTCAGCGCAGCGCCCATGGTGGTGTGGTCGAGCATCTTCCCCCGCCGCAGCGAAGCGGCGACGCCTGCTGGCAAACCGACGACGAGCGCGAAAATCATTGCGCAGAGGGCGAGTTCCAGCGTGGCAGGGAAGCGGGCGAAGAACTCGTGCAGCACGCCTTCGTTGGTAACGATGGAGCGGCCGAGGTCGCCTTGTGCGGCATGTTTCAGATAGACGAAATACTGCGTGGTGAGCGGCTGGTCGAGTCCGAGCCGCTTCATCGCTTCGGCGTGCATGACGGGGTCGAGATTGCGCTCGCCTACCAGCACTTCGATCGGATCGCCGGGAATGAGGTGAATGAGCGCGAACGCGAGGACGGTGATGCCGATGAACGTCGGGATCACCATGCCTAGTCGTCTCAGGACGAATCTCAGCATAGGAATGTTCCGTGGGGGCGTCGCGCGCCGCCAGTCCCCGGCGCAGGGACAAGTGGCGCCATGCCGCGTTAGTGAATCTGTCAGTCGTGGACGATTTTCCGTCCGGGTGCTGCGAACTGGCCCGGGCGCGGCGGCCGGGCCAGTCGGCTTTCTTCTTATCGCTAAAACGTTATCTGGCTTAGTCGAGCGACACGCCCGCGAAGCTGTTACGGCTGAACGGGCTGAGCTTGAAGCCCTTCACGTTCGTGGCCATCGGCTTGTACTGCGTCGAGTGCGCGATAGGCGAGAACGGCAGTTGCTGCGCGAAGATGTCCTGCGCCTGCGTGTAGAGCCTGGTGCGCTCCTTGACGTCGGTCGTCTGACGCGCCTGCTTGATGAGATCGTCGAACGGCTTGTAGCACCACTTCGAGAAGTTGTTGCCGTTCATGGAGTCGCAGCCGAGCAGCACGCCGAGCCAGTTGTCCGGATCGCCGTTGTCGCCGGTCCAGCCAATCAGCATGGCGTCGTGTTCACCCGCCTTGGCGCGCTTGATGTACTCACCCCATTCGTACGTGACGATGTTCGCCTTCACGCCGATCTTGGCCCAGTCGGCCTGAATCATCTCGGCCATCAGCTTGCCGTTCGGGTTGTACGGACGTTGCACCGGCATAGCCCACAGCGTGATCTCGATACCCTTCACGCCCGCCTTGTCGAGCAGTGCCCTGGCCTTCTCGGGATCGTAGCTGGCCGACTTGATGTTCTTGTCGTAGGACCATTGCGTCGGCGGCATCGGCGCGCCGTTCGACAACTGTCCTGCCGAACCGTACACGGACTGGAGGATCGCCGGCTTGTTGATGGCCATGTCGAGCGCCTGACGCACTTCCACGCGATCGAGCGGCGCCTTCTTGACGTTGTACGCCACGTAGCCGAGGTTGAAGCCCACCTGATCCGGCATCTTGATCTTCGACGCCTTGCCCTGTGCCTGAATGTCGGCCTTGAGCGCATCGACGTCCGCCGGGCGCGGATACGTCACCACCTGGCATTCGTTGCGCTTGAGCTTCTGGATACGCACGTTGGCGTCCGTCGTGATGGCGAACACCAGCTTGCCCACCTTCGGCGGCAGGTTCGTATTCCAATACTCCTTGTTGCCGTCCATACGCAGCGTGGCGTCCTTCGTGTAGCTGCGGAAGATGAACGGGCCGGTGCCGACCGGCTTGAGTGCGATATCGCGCGGGTTATTCGCTGCCAACAGCTTGTCTGCGTATTCCTTCGAGAGGATCGACGCGAACGACATGGCCAGATTCTGGATGAACGGCGCATCGACCTTCTTGAGCACGAAGCGCACGGTGTACGGATCGACGACCTCGATGCGCTCGATGTCGGCCTGCAGGCCCATGTCCACGTAGTACGGGAATTCCGCCGGATAGGCCTTGCGGAACGGCATCTCGCGATCGCCCATGCGCTCGAACGTGAACTTCACGTCTTCGGCGTTGAAGTCGCGCGTGGGCTTGAAGTATTCGGTGGTGTGGAACTTCACACCCTTGCGCAGGTGGAAGGTGTAGATCTTGTTGTCCGGCGAAATGTCCCACTTCTCGGCCAGCGACGGCATCGTGCCCGTCTCGCCCGGCACGAAGGCGACGAGGCGGTTGTAAATGGCGTCGGCGGGATCGAAGTCGGTGCCGGTGGTCAGTTGCCCCGGATCGAAACCGGCAGGGCTGCCCTCGGAGCAGTAGACGAGGGTCTTGTTCGGGAGCTCGACGGCTGCCGCGGGCGGGATCACTGCCGCTCCGGCGAGCACGGTTGCAGCCAACAGCAAACGCAGGGTGTGAGTCTGTTTCATAGGCTCCTCGTATTTTGAGTTGACGCCCGGCGACGATCGGCCGCCGAGCCCACGAGGGATATTACTTAACCTTCACCTACGTAACAACAAGCCAAATCCCTACTAAACCGCCCATTTGCGGCGTTTTTGATTAGGAAATCACCCAATATTGATTAGGATTGACTTCCCGAGCGGTCATCGGGCAGAAAAGATTGCGCGCGCCTTAGTCCATTCCTGCCCGTGCCCCCCCGTGCCGTTCGTCCTTACAGGCCGAGGCGCTGCCACATGGCCTTGGTCGCTGCCGCCGCATTGAGCGTGTAGAAGTGCAGGCCCGGCGCGCCTTCCTTGAGCAAACGCTCACACAGTGCCGACACCACGTCGAGTCCGAAGGAGCGGATGGCTTCGCGGTCGTCGCCGAAGCCTTCCAGACGCTTGGCGATCCAGCGCGGCACTTCGGCGCCGCACATTTCCGAGAACCGCATCATCTGCGAGTAGTTCGTGATCGGCATGATGCCCGGCACGATCGGCACGTCCACGCCGAGGCGGGCGACGTCGTCGACAAAGCGGAAGTAGGCGTCCGCATTGAAGAAGTACTGGGTGATGGCCGCGTTCGCGCCCGCCTTCACCTTGTTGGCGAAGTGTTCGAGATCGTGACGCGGCGATTTCGCCTGCGGATGGTATTCGGGGTAAGCCGCGACTTCGATGTGGAACCAGTCGCCCGTCTCGGCGCGAATGAACTCGACCAGTTCGCACGCGTAGCGAAACTCGCCGATCTCGCCCATGCCCGACGGCAGGTCGCCACGCAGCGCCACGATGTGACGGATGCCGTGATCGCGGTAGGTCGTGAGAATGTCGCGGATATTCTCTCGGGTCGAGCCGACGCACGACAAGTGCGGTGCGGCGTCCACGCCTTCGCGCTGGATTTCGATGACGGTGTCGAGCGTGCCCTGCTGCGTCGATCCGCCCGCGCCGAACGTCACGGAGACGAACTTCGGGCCAAGCGGGAACAGTTGCGCACGCGTCGCGCGCAGCTTCTCCGCGCCGTCGGCAGTCTTGGGCGGGAAGAATTCGAAACTGAAGGAAGGTTGCGTCATGATCGTCTTGTTATCGGGGGAGCTGTTCATGTTGCACATCTGGCGTGCACGAAGAACTCCCGGTTGCCGTCGCCGCCGGCGATGGGACTGTCGAGCCATGCGGCCACCGTCAGTCCGAGCGCTTCACAGGCGGTGCGGATTTTTGTCTCCACTTGCGCATACTGCGCGGTGTCTTTCACGAGGCCACCGCGTGCGATGTGCTCCCGTCCCACTTCGAATTGCGGCTTCACCAACATCAGCAGGTCGCCACCCGGCGCAAGCAACGGCGCCACAGCGGGCAACACCAGCGTGAGCGAGATGAACGACACGTCGCCCACGATCAGATCGAAACCTGCCTCGGGGACAGCATTCGGTCCGCCATCCGTTATGACTACCGTCAAACGCTCATCGAGCATCTCACGCGACAAGTGCCGCGCATTGATCCCTTCGAGCGACGCGAGCCGAGGCTCGCCCATCAAACGCGGATGCAGTTGTCCGCGCCCTACGTCGACGCCGACGATCTGCGCCGCGCCCGCCTGCAACAGGCAGTCCGCAAAGCCACCGGTCGACAGGCCGACGTCGAGCACCACGCGGCCCGTCACGTCGAGTCCTGTCGTGGTCAACGCGCCAGCCAGCTTGAGGCCGCCGCGCGACACGTAGCGGTCCTCGTCCGGCAATCCGTCGGCCGCCGCACGCACTTCCAGTTCCTCGTCGCTCGCCACCGGCTGGCTGGCTTTCTTGAGCGCCGTCTCGGTGCCGGTGTAATACACGCGTCCGGCATCGATCAGACGTTGAGCGACAGTGCGCGACGCCGCCAGCCCTCGGGAGACGAGGGCCTGATCGGCACGAAGAGCTTGCGACATGACTACCTATTTCCTGCAAAGAACCGTCGACGGCGAGCCGTAAACGCTTACACGTTGGACACGCGGTCGCCGAACACCAACGCCGAGAGAATCCACGAAATCAGGCTGTACAGCAGCGAGCCGAAGAGCGCCGCCCAGAAGCCGGAGACTTCGAAGCCCTTGACGACATGCGACGCGAGCCAGAACAACAATGCGTTGATGACGAAGATGAACAGGCCCAGCGTCACCACCGTGACCGGCAGGGTGAGCACGACGAGCAGCGGACGCAGGAACGCGTTGATCAGGCCAAGCACGACCGCGACGATCAGCGCCGTGCCGATGCCCTTGAGCTGAACGCCCGACACGATGTACGGCAAAACCAGAAGCGCGATGGCATTGATGAGCCAAATCAGCAGCAGACGCATGGCAAGCTCCGTAAAACTTGCCGACGCGGGGCAGTCATGCCCGCACCGGCGGTGGGAAATTCGAGTCCAGCAAGCCCCGACGGACACAACGGCAACTGACGCCATCGCACCGCCGTGGCTTCACCACGCGTTACCGCGCCGGGTCGGTACGTCGCATTCCTCCATGCGACGTGCCGACGCGCGGCGCGGCGACGTCAACCGATCAATAACGGTAGTGCGACGGCTTGAACGGACCGTTCTTGTCGACGCTGATGTACTTCGCCTGATCGTCGCTCAGCACGGTCAGTTCGGCACCGATGCGGCCCAGGTGCAGGCGCGCGACCTTCTCGTCCAGATGCTTCGGCAGCACGTACACGCTGTTCTTGTACTTGGCGCCATGCACGAACAATTCGATCTGGGCGAGCGTCTGGTTCGTGAACGAGTTGCTCATCACGAACGACGGGTGGCCCGTGGCGCAACCCAGGTTCACGAGGCGACCTTCGGCCAGCAGGATGATGCGCTTGCCGTCCGGGAAGATGATGTGATCGACTTGCGGCTTGATGTTTTCCCACTCGTACTTGCGGGTCGACGCCACGTTGATTTCCGAGTCGAAGTGACCGATGTTGCAGACGATGGCCTGATGCTTCATCGCAGCCATGTGGTCGTGATCGATCACGTGGAAGTTGCCCGTTGCCGTCACGAAGATGTCGGCCTTGTCGGCGGCGTATTCCATCGTCACGACACGGTAGCCTTCCATCGCCGCTTGCAGTGCGCAGATCGGATCGATTTCCGTCACCCACACCGTCGCGCCAAGACCGCGCAGGCTTTGCGCGCAGCCCTTGCCCACGTCGCCGTAACCGGCCACGAGGGCGATCTTGCCCGCGATCATCACGTCGGCGGCGCGCTTGATACCGTCGACCAGCGACTCACGGCAGCCGTACAGGTTGTCGAACTTCGACTTGGTGACCGAGTCGTTCACGTTGATGGCCGGGAACGGCAGCGTGCCGTCCTTTTCCATCTGGTACAGGCGATGCACGCCGGTGGTCGTCTCTTCGGTCACACCCTTGATCTGCGAGAGGCGCTTGCTGTACCACTGCGGATCGATCTCGATGTGACGCTTGATGGCGGCGTACAGCGCGACTTCTTCTTCGTTGGTCGGGTTGGCTACGACCGACAGATCCTTCTCGGCCTTGCTGCCCAGAATCAGCAGCAGGGTGGCGTCGCCGCCGTCGTCGAGAATCATGTTGGCGAACTCGCCGTTCGGCCATTCGAAGATGCGGTGACTGTATTCCCAGTACTCGTCGAGCGATTCGCCCTTGAACGCGAAGACCGGGATGCCTGCGGCAGCGATGGCGGCGGCGGCGTGGTCCTGCGTCGAGAAGATGTTGCACGAAGCCCAGCGGACTTCGGCGCCCAGCGCGGTCAGCGTCTCGATGAGCACGCCCGTCTGGATGGTCATGTGCAGCGAGCCGGCAATGCGCGCGCCCTTGAGCGGCTGGCTGGCCTTGAATTCGGCACGCGTAGCGACCAGACCGGGCATTTCGCTCTCGGCAATGGTCAGCTCTTTACGGCCCCATGCCGCCAGATTGATATCGGCAACGTGGAAATCGGAGAATTTCGAATCGACTACGGCGTTCATCACGCCTCCTTTCTCTAAAGTCTAGATAGTTGGGACGTGAGCGCCGTTCTTGGGGCCCACGCGCCAACGATCCGGAGGTCGTCCGGCGGCCGGCGGGGCCAATAGGAAGGATCTTGAGCCTGGCAGCACTTCGGCTGTCGCAACGCTCCTCAAGACCCCGGCATTGTAACAAAACTGATGCGCGAAGTTACGTCGGGAGCGACGTCCGAAGGGTTATTTTTATCAGACGGGAAGATGGGCGATGAGCGGGGCGGCAAGTACCATGAGCACACCGTTGATCATCATGACGAGGCTGGCGACGACACCCTCTTCGCCACCGATCTGGCGGGCCTTGGCCGTGCCGAAGCCGTGGGCGCCTGCGCCGAACGGGGCACCGCGCGCCATACGGGTACGCAGCGGCAGCCACGACAGCAACGCCTCGCCGAGCAACATACCGATCAGTCCGGTGATGATGACGAAGAGGCCGACCAGATCGCGCGAACCGCCCACCTGATCCGACACGACGAGCGCGAACGGCGTCGAAATCGAACGCGCAAGCAGGCTGCGCGCCATCTCCGGCGGCAATTCGAACAATCGCGCGAGGACATACGAACTACCGACGGCCACGACCATGGCGACCAGTACGCCGAACGTCAGCGCAAAGGCATGGCGGCGAATGATGTCGCGATGCTCGTAAATCGGCACTGCAAACGCGATGGTGGTCGGCCCCAGCAGCCATACGAGCCAGCGAGAATCGGCGATGTACGTCGAATACGAAATATCGCCGCCGATCATCACGCCGATGACGAGGATCGGCGCGAGGATCGCCGGACCGAGCCACACCTTGCCAAAGCGCGCATAAAGACGCTTCGACACGTAATAGAAGAAGACGGTGAGAACGAGCAGCAGGAGCGCCGTATGATTCATGACAATTCCCTGCGAATGCGATCAGCTTGAATGGCGGTGCGAACGGCGTCCGGTGCGCAATACATCAGCGACCATCGTGCGCATGCGCGCGGCGGGCCGGAATGCGGGCAAATGCCAGCTTCAGACGGCGCTCGGCGCGGCAGGCGAAGTCGACGGCCAACGCGGTCGAGACCATCACGAGCGTCGTGCCGACACCGATCACGGCCAGCAGTTGCAGGCCTTCCTGACGCAGCAGGTCGGTGTATTGCATGACGGCGGCGACCAGCGGCACGAAGAAGAGGATCATCTCGGCCAGAAACCAGTCTGCGCCACGCTTGATCTTCTCCGTCTTCAGCACGCCGCTCATGAGCAGCGCGACGACGACGAGCAAGCCCAACACGCCGCCCGGCAGGGGCAGATGAAAATGACGCGATGCAGCATCGGCTGCCAGATAGATACCCGTCAGGAGCGCGATTTGCCAAAGTACACCGACAACGCCCTTGCTACGGCTGTACAGACGGTTAGCGATCATCTTGGTCATGGCTGACTCCCTAAGGGTTTTCCTGAATATGGAATGGAGTATAGGAAGCAGCGCAACATAAATATAATGAATTAGCCGTATCAAATCGATTCCAAATTGGAATAATTTAAGTATTAACCCTAATCGTGCATACGGTCGCCTTACGGGACGGGGCTTTCCGTCGAATTGCACCATTGCGGTGCAGATGAGAGAACCAAAATGGAACTGCGCGCATTGCGAGGATTTGTGGAGGTTGTGCGACAGCAGAGCTTCACGGCGGCGGCCGAAGCGTTGTTTGTCACCCAGCCGACGGTGAGCAAAATGGTCAAGGCGCTCGAAGACGAACTGGGCACCCCGCTCATGTTGCGCGAGGAGCGCGGCATGGGTCGACGGCTCCAACTGACCGATGCGGGCCGCGTCGTCTTCGAGCGCGGCCAGGACGTGCTCGCCGCCCATGCCCGTTTGCAACAGGAGCTGGCCGATCTGGAGACGGTCTCGCGCGGCGAGTTGTCGATCGGCATCCCGCCGTTGGGCGGCGACCTCTTCATCCCGGTGATCGGTGCGTTCCATCAGCACTATCCGGATATCGAAATGAAGCTGTTCGAGACCGGCTCGCGGGCGATCGAGCAGGCCTTGCTGGCGGGCGAGATCGAGCTGGGGGCGGTGCTGTTGCCCATCGACCCGAGCGTGCTGGATGTGCTGCCCGTCTGTCATTACCAGTTGCGCCTGATCGCGCCCCGGGAGTCGCGCTGGGAGGGGCGCGCCTCCGTCGGCCTCGGCGAACTGCGCGACGAGCCCTTCGTCTTCTATGGCGAAGGGTTTGCGTTGTCGGAGCTGGTAATCGCCGCGTGTCGACGCGCGGGCTTCACACCGAAGATCGCGGGGCGCTCAAGTCAATGGGATTTCATCGCGTCGATGGTGGACAACGGCGTGGGCATTGCGTTGCTGCCGGAGCCGTTCTGCGCGCGCCTGGATCCGAAGCGTTTCGTGATAACCGACATCCGCGACCCGGAAATTCCGTGGGATCTGGCGATGGCGTGGCGACGCGACTCGTATCTGTCGCATGCGGCACGACGCTGGCTCGCGTTGGCGCGCGACATCCTCGGGCCGGGCGGCGACGGCGACGCGAAGGCGGCGATCGCAGGCGGCGCGCGACGCAAGTAACCGGGGGGTTTAGCGCACGATCCGAGGCCTGGCGCGTCCGCCCGTGCACGCGTGAGCGTCGTCCGACGGAAATGGGCGATTGCGGTATCCTTGCCGCTGACAAATTTTCCCCCTTTGCCGTTGCATCGCGTTCCATGGACGCGAGCGCGGCGCGATACATCGAGACTCATGCGCATCATTACCGCGAATCTGAACGGCGTGCGATCCGCCTCCAAGAAGGGCTTTTTCGAGTGGTTCGGCAATCAGGACGCCGACATCCTCTGCGTTCAGGAAATCAAGGCCCAATTGCCTGACATGACGCCGGACTTCCTCAAGCCGCACGACTATCAGGGCTACTTTCACTATGCGCAGAAGAAGGGTTACAGCGGCGCCGGCGTGTACGTGCGACGCGAGCCCGACGACATCGTCATCGGCTGGAACAACTCGGAGTTCGACGCCGAGGGTCGTTATGTCGAGGTACGGTACGGCAATCTGTCGGTGATCTCGGTGTACATCCCGTCGGGGTCGAGCGGCGAGGAGCGTCAGGCGGCCAAGTTCCGCTTCATGGCCGACTTCATGCCGCACTTGCTGGCGCTCAAGGCCGAGGGACGCGAAGTCGTGCTGTGCGGCGACGTGAACATCGCGCATAAGGAAATCGACATCAAGAACTGGAAGGGCAACCTGAAGAACTCGGGCTTCCTGCCGGAAGAGCGCGCGTGGCTCACGCAGTTGTTCGACGACCACGGCTACGTGGACGTTTTCCGCACGCTGGATCAGCGTGCGGAGCAGTACACGTGGTGGAGCAATCGCGGGCAGGCCTATGCGAAGAACGTCGGCTGGCGCATCGACTATCAGATCGCCACACCGGGCATCGCGGGCAAGGCGAAGACGACCTCGGTGTTCCGCGACATCAAGTTCAGCGATCATGCGCCGCTGACGGTCGACTACGATCACGCGCTGTGAGCAATACGCAGTCGAAGCGAACCATGAAAACGCTTCTATTCTGCACGAGCTACATCCGCGATGCCGACGCCTGGCAAACGCGATATCAGCGTTGGCTGGACTTCTATTGCAACGGGCCGATCCACGCCGACAAGACCCTCATGATCGACGACGGGTCGCCCTACCTGCCGCCCGCCGAGATTATTCCGACGGTGCCCGCGAGCCGCGATATCAGAGAACATGACCACGCCGTGGGCATCGTTCGCTTCGAACAGAATCTCGGACGGCAAAGCATGACCCGCTATCCCGGCTGGTGGCGCAGTTTCCTGCACGCGCACACCATCGCCGCGGCTATGGGCGCGGACAAGATCGTTCACATCGAATCCGATGCCTACCTACTGAGTCAGGCGCTCGTGGACTTCGTCAATGAAACCCACACCGGCTGGCATGTCATGTGGGCGCAGCGTTACGAACTTCCCGAAACCGCCGTTCAGATCATTTGCCGCGACCAGTTCGACGCGCTCGAAGCGTTCAAGAACGCGCACCCCGATCTGAATTTCACGGATATCGCCGAACGTCTCTTGCCGTTCACATCGGTGAACCGACATTTCAAAGGCGATCGTTACAGCGAGTTCAAACGCCGTCGGGGCATTTTTCGGTCCAGGAAATTCGACTTCATTCCGATCTTCCAGCACGACTTTTTCTGGGAACCGATTCCGCCCGACGCGGACTTCGCGACTCAGGTCGTCAAACGACAGAAGCTCGCGGTGCGCCACTCGGGCGCAACGTCACGATAAACGGCGGCGAGCAACACGGCAGGCATGGCACACACGAAGGCGGCGAACGCCTTCGGCACCGCTCGCCGAGCGCCCGCTACCTCACATTCTGCTCGCCGCAGGCACGCCATCGCCACCGTCGTCGTCGGCGCCCCACGGCGCGACTTTGGGCAGGAGCAGCATGCCCGGAATCGCGAGCGCCGTGCAGATCAGGAAGAACGTCAGCCAGCCGACGCCGTCCACGATGTAGCCCGTCCCCGCGTTCGCGAACGTGCGCGGCACGGACGCCAGACTCGTGAACAGCGCGAACTGCGTCGCCGTGTAGCGCGGGTCCGTCGTGCGTGCAATGTAAGCCGTGAACGCCGCCGTTCCCAGCCCCGCCGTGAACGCCTCGAACGCGATCACCGCGCCCAGTCCCGCGACCACCGCACCGGCCTCGGCCAGCCACGCGAAGCCCAGCACCGACACCAGTTGCAACACCCCGAACACCCACAACCCACGGTTGATGCCCAGCTTGATCAGCCAGATCCCGCCGATGATGCCGCCCGCCACGCTCGCCCACAAACTCGTCGCCTTCGCCACCACGCCGATCTGCGTCTTCGTGAAGCCCAGATCCAGATAGAACGACGTGGCCAGCGACGTCGCCATCGAATCGCCCAGCTTGTATAGAAAGATGAACGCCAGCACGAGCAACGCCTGCGACCAGCCGCCGCGCATCACGAATTCGTGGAACGGCTCCACGACCGCCTCGCGCAAGGTCTTCGGCGGCGTGCCGCGAATCTCCGGCTCCTTCACCAGCAGCGTCATCACGATGCCCGGCAGCATGAACGCCGCCGTCGCGAAGAACACCTGCGACCACGGCAAGTGATCCGCCATGATCAGCGCCAGCGATCCCGGCACCAGACCCGCCACCTTGTACGCATTCACGTGCATCGCCGTGCCCAGGCCCTGCTCGCGATCGGAGAGCAACTCGCGTCGATAGGCATCCAGACAAATGTCCAGACTCGCGCTGAAAAACGCCAGCGCCGCCGCCAGCGCGGCAATCGTCATCAGATCGCGCTGCGGCGAATACGTCCCCATGATCGCAACCGCACCCGCCACCAGCAGTTGCGTGACGAACATCCACCCACGACGCCGCCCCGGCTTCCATCCCAGAAAATTGGGCGCGAAGCGGTCCATGAGCGGCGCCCACAGAAATTTCCACGTGTAGGGGAACTGGATCAGCGCAAACAGGCCGATCGACTTGAGGTCCACGTGCTCGCTGCGCAACCATGCCTGCACCAGATTGAGCAGGATGAAGAGCGGCAAGCCCGAGGTAAAACCGAGAATCACGCAGATAAGCATCCGCGTGGGGTGGAAGACGCGCCCGTCGTCGGGCCGCAGCGAATCGGTCATGGAAAGGACAATTGGGGCCAGCCGCCTGCGATGCACGGCGCCCGGCCCCCGACGTCTGCTGCCGTGTGGGGTCCGGCGCTACGCTGCCCCGCAAGCTGCCGTCGGTTCAGGAACGCTTGACGCGATAGACCGCAAGACTACCACGCCAGTTCGCGCCCACCGAGACCAATCGCCCATTGTGCAGGACCGCGCGATCCAGAATCTTCACACCGACGTCCGGCGCCAGCGCTTCGAAGTCCCTGATCGTCAGCACACGCACGTTCGGCGTGTTGTGCCACTGGAACGGCAGGCTCTTCGACACCGGCATGCGTCCCTGCAACACCGACAGCCGGTGCGGCCAGTAACCGAAGTTCGGGAACGACACGATGGCTTCGCGCCCGACACGCACCGTCTCACGCAGAATGTCCGCCGTGCGGTGAATGGTCTGCAACGTCTGCGACAGAATGACGGTATCGAAGCTCTGATCTTCGAACAGCTTCAGTCCGTCTTCCATATTCTGCTGAATGACATTGATGCCGCGCTGCGCAGACGCAAGTACGCCCGCGTCGTCGATCTCGACACCATAGCCGCTCACGTCGAGTTCGTCGGTCAGCAGACGCAGCAACGACCCATCGCTACAACCGAGATCGAGCACTTGCGAGGACGGTTCGATCCATCGCGCAATGACACGAAAGTCGGGACGATCCGCGAGCGAGGCTGAAATGCGATGACGCGACGCCGCCAGTTGCGCGGCTTGCGCACTGTTGGTCACGTGATTGGCCGGTGCGGTGGACTGGCTCATACGCCGACCTCCTGAGCGATACGTTCGTAGTAGGCGCGCACCAGATTGTGATAGCGCGCATCGGTAAGCAGGAAGGCGTCGTGACCGTGCGGGGCGTCGATCTCGGCATAGCTCACGGTGCGACGCGTGTCGAGCAACGCCTTGACGATCTCGCGCGAGCGCGCCGGGGCGAAACGCCAGTCGGTCGCGAAGGACACGATCAGATACTTGGCGGACGTGTGCGACAACGCCTTCGCCAGATCGCCACCGACCGTGCGCGCCGGGTCGAAGTAATCGAGCGCGCGCGTGATCAGCAAGTAGGTGTTGGCGTCGAAGTACTCGGCGAACTTGTCGCCCTGATACCGCAGGTACGACTCCACTTCGAACTCCACGTCGAAGCTGAAGCGGTAGCCGTCGTCCTTACCGTTGCCATTGCTGCTGCCGCTGCCGTCTTTCACCTCGTCGACCAGCGCTTCGGCGCGGCGCAGCGCGCGGCCGAACTTGGTCGCCATGTCCTCGTCGGACAGATAGGTGATGTGCCCGATCATGCGCGCCACGCGCAAGCCGCGACGCGGCACCACACCGTGCGCGTAATAGTCGCCGCCGTGGAAATCGGGATCGGAGAGGATGGCCGAGCGTGCGACCTCGTTGAAAGCGATGTTCTGTGCCGAGAGCTTGGGCGTGGAGGCAATCACCAGACAGTGCCCCACGCGATCGGGGTACATGATGCTCCACGCCAGCGCCTGCATGCCGCCCAGACTGCCGCCCATCACGGCGGCGAACTTGCGGATGCCGAAGGCGTCGGCCACGCGGGCCTGTGCATTGACCCAGTCTTCGACCGTCACGACAGGGAAGCGTGCGCCGTACGGCGTGCCGGTGGCTTCGTCGAGGCTCATCGGCCCTGTCGAGCCGAAGCACGAGCCGAGATTGTTCACACCGATGACGAAGAAACGATTGGTATCGAGCGGCTTGCCCGGACCGACCATGTTGTCCCACCAGCCGATGTCCTTGGGGTTGTCGGCGGCAATGCCTGCCACGTGATGCGACGCGTTGAGCGCGTGACACACCAGCACGGCATTGCTGCGATCGGCATTGAGCTCGCCATAGGTCTCGACCATCAGGTCGTAGCCCGCGAGAGTACTGCCGTTTTGCAGTGCCAACGGCTCAGCGAAATGCATCCGCTGCGGCGTGACGATTCCGATTGAAGATTCCATAAATCCCTGTCCGAAACATGCCTGGCTCAGCGTCTTCGTCAATATGGATCGACGGACGATGGCCTGAAGCGTTCTGTGCGGGAAAAGGGGTCGACGGAAAAACGGCGGGGTGCGCGAACGACCTCTTTAGCCGCATTTTTATTGAACGTCTCACGACGGAGATCCTCCGTCAGAGTCATTCGCGCGCCCGCAAGCGAGTCACCAAATCGGCGCGCCAGTCATCGCGACAAAGCCGGACGATGTGTCGTCAGCCCTGTCACGCGTTGCAAAAGTATAACGTAATCTGCGCACTCGGCGCAGACGAGCCACTGCCGCCGGTATCAGCGCAGCAATGCGGCCACTTGCGGCTCGGCGCCTTCGGCCGGCGAGCGCTTGAAGCCGCTCTTGGCGAAACGATGCCAGCGGCCGAGCACGTACGAGACGAGCAGGTTGGCGCGCGAGTTCGCGTCGAACGTCTCGGGCAGCGTGCCTTGCGCCGCCGCCAGACGCAGCACCTGACGCAGCGACGCTTCGATGCGGTCGAGCAACTGGTTCATGCGCTCTTGCAGACGTTCGTGTTCGCCAACCAGTGCTTCACCGGTCAGCACACGCGTCATGCCGGGGTTCTTCTCGGCGAAACCGAGCAGCATCAGCACGATGGCGCGCGCTTGCGTCACGCCGTCCTGATCCTGTGCGGAAATCTGGTTGATCAGGCCGAAGATGGTCTGCTCGATGAATTCGATCAGGCCTTCGAACATCTGGGCCTTGCTCGCGAAGTGGCGATAGAGCGCCGCTTCGGAGACATCGAGGCGCGCCGCGAGGGCGGCCGTGGTGATCTTCTCGCCCTTGGGCGTCTCAAGCATGGCCGCGAGGGTCTGCAACACCTGCACGCGGCGCTCGCCCGGTTTGGGACGGGTGGTCTTCACCGGCGCGGGCGTGGGCATGGCCTCCAGCGCGTCGGCGGTGCCGAAACCGGCGCCGTTCGAAGAGTTTTCCTGCTGCATCGTCTGGTCGTTATCAGTTGGGATTATGTAATCGTCGCGCGGTCAGGGGCTCGCGGGGGAACCTGACTGAGCCCTCACCGGCCCGTCACTTGCCCCTCACATGCCTGGCACCTGCCCCGGTCGCCAGGTACGCCCTTAACTCGCGCAGAGATTGTACTTTGATATCTACGAAGTGTGGGCGGCCACTTCGCGCCATGACCTTGCCAAGACTGTTTCTCACCGGCAGATGCCCCGTGATCCAGACCGTCTTGATGCCGAAATGCCGCAGGTGCTTCAGGTGCGAGCGCGTATCCTCGACAAGCCATGTGTTCGCGGGCGCGAGCCCCTCGCGCACGAGCAGACGGCGCAGCATCGTCGGGTCGGGTTTGGCGCGCCACCCGCGCCGGTCCGCC
Source organism: Pandoraea oxalativorans (assembly GCF_000972785.3). Taxonomy (NCBI): domain Bacteria; kingdom Pseudomonadati; phylum Pseudomonadota; class Betaproteobacteria; order Burkholderiales; family Burkholderiaceae; genus Pandoraea; species Pandoraea oxalativorans. The sequence continues at coordinate 263,287 of NZ_CP011253.3, read as the reverse complement.
ATGTCTTCGATGCTCACGAACCGCTCGAAATGACGGCCGATTCCCAACGCCTCGACGATCGGCATGGCGTAATGCGTCGGCGCGTTGGTCAGCAATATCTTGCGACCCGGCAGCCCCGCCACCAGACGCGCGATGCCGCGCTCGGCGCTCAGCACCTCGGCCAGCGGCGGCAGGTCGTGGACCTGCGCGAGAAATTCGTGCGGGTCGATGGCGTGATGCCGGATCAGCCCGAGCAGCACGGCGCCATAGCGCTCGGTGTACGTCGAGCGCAAGAGGTTTGCTTCGTCGTGCGGCACGCCCAGCTTCTCGACGATATAGGCGGTCATCGCGCGGTTGATGCGCGGAAAGATCGCGTGAGACGCGCGATGCAGCGTGTTGTCCAGATCGAACAGCCAGACCGGACCGCGCGTGCCGTGCTCGCTACGAGCGCGTTGCGCCCGGCGTCGCCGGCTCAGAACGTGAGAAGAAGACACGAAGATAGCGGATACTTGCGAGGAGATACGTGAACATGACCGTCGTCGCAAACGCGACGGGGTCTCAGCAAGGCAAGATGCTAGCGTGCGACGCCCACTTTGACAAATCGGCTCAGCCTGCCTTATCTCGCCATGCGCCGCACGGTCAGCCCGCGCGCGCCTTCGCCCGCACCCGCAGCAGGCTGACGCCACCGCCCAGTGCCGCGAGTATCGTCGCGCTCACCATCGCCGCGTGCGCACCGCGCTCGCCATAGAGGTCGAACAGCAGCGCCACCACGGCCGCCCCGAGCGTCATCCCGACAGTCCGGGCAATCGTCATCAAACCGCTCGCCGCGCCGCTGCGCTCGCGCGGCGCGCCCATCATGATGATGCGGTTGTTGGGCGTCTGGAAGAAGCCGAAGCCCACCCCGCAGATCACCATGCGCCAGGCGATGCCCCAGTCGCTGGCGTGCGCAGGCAGCCACGCCAGCGACGCCAGCCCCACCGCGAACACCCCCAGTCCCAGCGCACTCAGGCGCGCGCTGTCGAAGCGATCCGACAGCCGACCCGCGAGCGGCGCGATGAACACGATCACCAGCGGCCACGGCGTAATCAACAAGCCGGTCGCCGCCTCACTGCGCGCGAACGTGTGCTGCAACAGAAACGGCATGCCGACGTACGCCAGCGTCTGGGCCATATAACAGGCGACGGATGTCAGCGACGACAACGCCAGCACCGGCACCCGCATGAGATCGAGCGGCAGCAGGGGTGTCCGACGACTGCGCTGATGCCGCACAAGCACCGTCGCCACGCCCAGCCCCAACACGATCTGCAACGCGGCGACACCGTGGTGCCCCGCCTCACCCACATGACCGAGTCCGATGATGATGAGCGCGAGCGTCGCGGCGTTGAGCAACGCGCCGGGCACGTCGATGCGACGCTCGGCCCCCGGCGTGCGGGGCAGGAACCGGTACGACGCGCCCAGCGCGACCAGCCCGATGGGCAGATTGATGGCGAACAGCCAGCGCCAGTCGCCCAGGGTGAGAATGACCGCTGCCACGCTCGGCCCGGCCGCCGTCGACAGTGCGACGGTCAGCGCCAGTAGCGAGATCGCGCGGCCGCCCATGTGCGGCGGAAACACCATACGCAGCAAGGCGGGGACGATGGTCGACATACACGCACCGCAGAGCCCCTGCGCCACACGCGCCGCGACGAGCCACGAAAGCGAGGGCGCGAGCGCACAGCCAAGCGACGCCAGCGTGAAGCCAGCCACGCCGAACAGGAACACACGCCGATAGCCGAGCTTTTCGCCCAGCGCTGCCAGCGGCAGCACGGCCATCGCAAAAATGAGTTGGTAAGCGTTGACGACCCACACCGTCGAGGCGGGATCGGCGACAAGATCGCGCGCGATGGTCGGCAATGCCACATTGGCGATCGACGCATCGAGATTGCCGAGAAAGGTGCCCAGCAGAATGGATGGCACGGCAATACGGCGCGCGCGCACGCCAAGGCCTTCGGCCAGCGTCGCGGAGGGTGCCATCGGTTGGGTCATACGGCGCAATTCATCAGGAAAAAATCTCGGCCCGGGATTGGCTTCTCGCTCGCCAATGCCTGCCTGGCATCATAGCCCGGGCCGGGCAGGAAAATCATGCGCAATGGTGCCGCTCGAGGAATGTTCGGCTGCACACGGTCACGCCGCACGACGTCTGCCGGATCACTCGCTGGATATGCGCGGCACGCCACCACGACGCCGCCGCGCAACAGGGAGTGACGCGGCACCGCGTCACGTGCGATTCGCCCCCCCGGACGCCCCACACGTGCTCGCTACGCGGTGCCGCGCTTACGAAAGCCACTCAGGCGTTAGAACGTGTGCTGAATGCCCAGCATCGTACCGAACTGGTTGCCACCGGTGACCACCGACCCGCCTGCAGCAATCGCCACGGCACCGTTCTGGCTGTTCGCCACCCAGCCCGCCATGCCATACAGCGACGTACGCTTGGAGAGCGAGTACGTGGCGCGGCCGATGAGCATCGTAGCGTTAGCCTTACTCTTCAACTGGTAACGGATGGCCTGTGCGTCGAACGCCCAGGTGATCGTCGGCAGGTAGGTGAAGCCGATGAAGTAGATGTCCGAGCGCAGCGATGCGGCGTCGGCGCTCACGTTGCGGTGAATCCAGCCACCACCCACGCGCCCCGTCGACCACTTGTAGTACGCGTTGATGACCGAGTGCGAATCGGTGTAGTTCGAGCTGGTCAGCGGTGCGGCGGCGCCGGTGTTGCCGCGCATCTGGTCGTAAGACGCCGAAATGCCGAAGTTCTCGTAGTCGTAACCGAGCAGGCCCGTGAATTGCTTACAAGCTTGATAGTTGCCCGCGACGTTACCCGCGCAGTTCGTGGCCGATGGTCCGCCCGCGGACGATGCATCGCGCCCGAAGCTGTACGTCGCGCCGACGGTCACGCCGGAGAACTTGCCCATGTACCCGATGGCGCTGTCGCTGCGTGCGTTGGCGATGTACGGGTCGATACTGGCAAGCGAGAAGATCGACGGTCCCATCACGTCCGCATTGCCCGTCACGTAGAACGTCATGTTGTTCTGACGGCCGATGAGCACGGTGCCCCACGAACTCGACAGACCCACATTGGCCTGACGACCGAACAGACGTCCGCCGTAGTTCAGACCGCCGGTGCCCGGCTGAAAGCCGTTTTCCAACGTGAAGACGGCCTTGAGACCGCCGCCCAGGTCTTCGACACCCTTGAAACCGAAGCGCGACGGCACCTTGCCCGTGAGGGTCGGTTCGCCGACGAAGCTGCCGCCATTGGCAGCATTGTTGTAATAGGCGATGCCGGTATCGATGATCCCGTACAGCGTCACGTTGCTTTGCGCGTGCGCCAGGCCTGCACCCAGCAGCAGGCCAGCGGCCAATGCGTGTTTCACTTTCACTTCTGTCCCCTTGTTTTTGAATACACAGCTACTCCAAACCTCAATCTCCGGCGCATCGACGGCGTCGACGCTCCGGCCTTTGTCGGGACGGCACTGCGGCCGCCTCCGGTACTGCCTCGCTTGCGCTTTCGGGTCACCGCTGCCGCCTCCTGTGCAGCACTCCGGCCTCGGTCCCCGTTGTTTTATGGCGCGGCGTGAGGTGCTGTTTTTGCCTCACGCCATGCTTCACGTCGTGCTTTGTGCCTCGCGTACGAAAGTGAAACGCGCTTCGCGCCGGGCGATGCGCCATCCCTGCGCCGTGCGCACGAACGTGTCCTCGAATTCACCCATCACCTGACGCCCCTGTGCCGGACGTCCGAACGGTCCCGGCACGTCCTGCGCCGACCCGCTCCAGAGCAGCACGGTGCTGCTGCCCATCGCGCCCGTTGCAGACGTCACCTCGATCAGCACATTGCCGACGAGACGCCGCGTCAACCGATCTGCCGGACGCTCGGCGTACGCCGCCGCAATCGCCGCCGGACCGACGAGCGTCTCGCCGTTCGGGCGCACCAGCACGCCCTTCTCCGCGAACAATGCCGCCAGTCCCTGCGGATCGCGACGGTCGTTGCACATGACAAAGCGCATCACGAGGTCGTGACACGCTTGCTTGGCGAGCAACGCGTCGAGCGTTTGCTGGTCGACGGCGTCGGGTGTTGGCGTGGTTTGCGTGTTCTGCGTCATGACGTGACCCCTTCGGTCGACGGCAACGACAACCACGCGCGCATGGCGGCGGCTACGGCTTCAGGACGTTCCATCGGACTCATATGGCCGCTGTGCTCCGCCACGTTCAGCACCGCGCCCGGGATCAGCCCGGCCATGATTTCGTGACGCGCGAGCGGGCTCCACGTGTCTTGTCGTCCACACAACACAAGCGTCGGGCAATGCACGTCGCTCAGTTGCGCGGTGGCCTCCGGACGGCCCAGCAGCGCATGGATCTGCGCTGCGAACTGATCGGGGTTGCTGCGCTCGATCATGTCGAGAATGGCGTCGAACAGCGGCGCGCCGATCTGGTCGGGATGCACCATGCCCGTTGCCCAGACCTGCCCCATCGCGCGCATGCCCGCTTCACGCGCATGGGCGAGCAACGCAGCGCGACCGCTGCGCTCCTTCTCGGCGGCTTCACCGTCGGGCAACGCCTGATAGCCGGTGTCGAGCAATGCGAGATGGCTCACGCGCTGCGGCGCACGGCGCACGACTTCGAGCGCGACGCGCCCGCCCATCGAATGTCCGGCTAGCGCGAAGCGCGGCTCCGGCGTGGTGGCCAGCACGTGCTCGGCCATCGCGCCGATGGTGTCGAGCGCGCCCCATGCGGGCACGCGGCAATCGAATTCCGGCAGCAACGCGGCAGTAGCGGCCCACGCCGCCTGATCGCAGAGCAGGCCGGGGAGCAACAACAACGGAGGACGTGCCTGGCTCATGACGCCTCCCCTTGTGCCCACACGCGCGTGGGGATGCACACGTCGCCGTCGAACAGCCAACGCGCCGTCCGTAGCAGGCCTGCCCCCGTCACGTCGGTCTGCCCTTCGGCATCGAGACCGAGTGTCAGGCGCACAGTGAATTCACCCGTCGGATGCTCGATGGACACGAGCGGCGCATCGCCATCGGGCACCACGGCCATCTCGTGACAGACAGTGCCCGGCAACGCCGCCGCCGTCGCCACGCTCACGGCCGCCAGCACACCGATGGACGAGTGGCAGCGATGTGGAATGAAGCAACGCGTCGCAAGCGCTCCACCCGCCCGGGGAGTCGCGACGAGACACATCTTCGGCACCGTGCGCGAACGCACGTCGCCGAGATTCATGCGCGGGCCAACAGCAAGACGAATCGCTTCGATGCGCTCGCGCATCGGCTGGAACTGCGCATCCGCTTCCAGTTGTTGCCAGGACTCGGCCCCTGTGCACCCCAGATCCGCAGCGCGCATCAGCACGAGCGGCATGCCGTTATCGATACAAGTGACGGCGACGCCTTCGACGACGTCCTGACGCTGGCCCGTCGGAAACAGCGCACCGCACGACGACCCGGCGGTGTCGCGAAACATCAGCGGAACGGGGGCTGCCGTGCCGGGCACGCCGTCGATGGCCACGTCGCCGTCGTACTTCGCCAGTCCGCCCGGGGTCTGCACGGTGGCGACCGCTACCTGTCCCGTGTTGACCATGTGAATGCCCACGTCGGTCATATCGCCCGTTGCCGTCACGAGTCCGCGCTCGATCGCAAACGGTCCGACGCCCGCAAGGAGATTGCCGCAGTTCTGCCCGTAGTCGACCCGCGCTTCGTCGACCACCACTTGCGCAAAGAGATAGTCGACGTTGGCGTCCGCACGCGTAGCGCGCGAAACGATGGCGACCTTGCTCGTGAGCGGGTTCGCGCCCCCCATGCCGTCGATCTGACGTGCATCGGGCGACCCCATCGCGGCGAGCAACACGGCGTCGCGCGTGGCAGCGTCCGTGGGCAGGTCGTCCGCGAGGAAGTACAGCCCCTTCGAGGTGCCTCCCCGCATGACGGCGGCGCGAATGCGCGTCTGAGAATGCTTTAGCTCGCCCAAGTCGCGCCCCTCACCCGCCTTGCAACTCGTCGAGCGAGTCGACGTAGCGCAGGCCCTTCGCGGCCAGACGTTCGCGCATCTTGTAGTAATCGAGGCCGAGCGTGCCACCCGCGAGTACACCGCGCTTGTAAGCTTCGTCTGCACCGCGCGCGGCGGCCGCTTTCGCGACGGCCTGCGCGGTGGCAAACGGCACCACGACGACACCGTCGTCATCGGCGACGATCACGTCGCCCGGATTGACGATCTGGTTCGCGCACACGACCGGCACGTTCACCGAGCCGAGTGTTTCCTTAACGGTGCCTTGCGACGAGATGGCCTTCGACCACACGGGGAACTGCATCTCCGTGAGCGTGCCGATGTCGCGACAACCGGCGTCGATGATCAGCCCGGCCACGCCGCGCGCTTTCATCGACGTGGCGAGCAGATCGCCGAAGTAACCGTCGTCGCACGGCGACGTCACGCCGACCACGACGATGTCGCCCGGCTGCGCCTGCTCGACGGCCACATGCAGCATCCAGTTGTCGGATGGCGGTGCAAGCACGGTGACGGCGCTACCGGCCACCGCAGCCCCGGCGTAGATCGGACGCAGATAGGTGGCCATCAGACCGAGACGGCTTTGTGCCTCATGCACCGTGGCGCTACCTGCGCTACGCAGAATGTCGAGCGTCGCGGCATCGACACGAGGAATCTGACGAACGACGACGCCGCGAATCATGACAGTTGCTCCGTCACGACCGGCGTGAGACGCATCAGTCCTTCCGCGTACTTGATGTCGCGCGACGCGGTGATGCCGATATTGCGTTTGGCCTGCACACCGCGCTGCAGCGCCACGCGTGTGTAGTAATCCCAGAGGTGTTCCTGACCGGCCATGCATTCGATGGCGGCGCGCTTCTTGTCCCACACCGGCGTGATGTCGACGAAGGTGTTCGGAATCCACTCGCACTGCTCGGTCTGGTGCGGCTCGAACGCGAGCACGGCGGGCGCGCCGATGATCTTCTCGCCCGGCTTGTGGCCTTCGGCCTGCGCGATCACGCGCGCTTCCTGCGTGACGTGCATCGCCAGCGGGTGATCGAAGTTGTACGGATCCTTCTCCGAATGGCTCAGCACGAACGCGGGCTGCACGTCGCGATAGATGTCGACGAGCTGGAACAGCGTTTCGTCGGACACGCGCATCGGGTAGTCGCCGATATCGAGGAACTCGATCTCTGCACCGAGAATGTCGGCCGCGCTTTGCGCCTCTTCACGGCGCGCGGTCTTAACCTTCGCTTCCGTCATCTCGGCGCCCTTACGCCAGAGCTTCGCCGACTCGCCGCGCTCGCCGAACGACAGGCAGACGATCTTCATGCGATAGCCTTGCGCGACGTGCGTGGCAATCGTGCCCGCTGCGCGCCAGACGAAGTCCGCCGAGTGGGCGCTGACCACGAGGCCCGCCAATCCCGAGTTGCTGCTGTGCTGTGTTGTGCTCATGTGTTTGACTCTGATTCGTGTTGCGCGGCCCGGCGACACTCGCTCAGGCGCTTTCCAGCCCGACCAGCGTGCCGAGCAATTCCGGCGACGCGGCCAGATCGCTGCTGCGTCCCGCCCAGACCTGACGGCCCCGGTCGAGCACCAGCGCGCGGTCGGTGAGTTCCAGCCCCAGTTCTGCGTGCTGCTCCACGAGCACCACGCCCATGCCGCCGTCGGCCCGCAGCTTCCAGAACGCATCGACCAGTTGGTCGACGATGACGGGCGCGAGCCCTTCGAACGGCTCGTCGAACAGAATCACGCGGGGGTTGCCGATCAGTGCTCGGCCGATGGCAAGCATCTGCTGCTCGCCGCCCGAGAGTTGATTGCCCAGATTGCGATGGCGCTCCTTCAGACGCGGGAACAGGTCGTAGACGCGCTCCAGCGTCCATGTGCCCGTGTCGTGAGCGGCACCGGCCCCATCGCCCATCGCCGAGACCTGCAGGTTCTCTTCGACGCTGAGCGACTTGAAGATCTCGCGCTCCTGCGGCACCAGCGCCAGTCCGGCGCGGGCGCGCTTGTAGGCGGGCCACGAGGTGATGTCGTCGTCGCGATAGCGCAGCACGCCGCCGTGACGCGTGGTGAGGCCGAGCAGGCTCAACAGCAACGTGCTCTTGCCCACGCCGTTGCGGCCGAGAATCGCGACGGCTTCGCCAGCCGCCACACGCAGGCTCAGGTCTTCGAGCACGATGGTTTCGCCATACCCGGCACTGAGCCCACCGGCTTCGAGCAGAATGTCAGTCATGGTGGCGACGCCCCAGATAGATATCGCGCACGCGCGGATCGCTGCGCACTTCGTCCTTCTCGCCTTCCATCAGCACCGCACCTTCGACCAGCACCGTAATGCGGCGCGCGAAGCGGAAGACCAGATCCATGTCGTGTTCGATGACCATCACCGCGACGTCTTCGGGCAAACGCTCCAGCAGTTCGAACAGCTTGCGTCCCTGTCCCGACGGCACGCCCGCGACCGGCTCGTCGAGCAGCAGCACCTTCGGGTCGAGCGCCAGACCCAGCGCGATTTCCACCTGACGACGCTGGCCGTAAGCGAGTTCGTTGATGCGCTTGCCAGCCAGATCGATCATCCCGAGTTCGCGCAGACGCTCCGCCGCTTCCTCGACCACCGCCGGGCGATTCGCCAGCGGGCGGCCGATGCGACCGTCGAGTCCGCGTCGCGACGTGAGCGCGAGGCCCACGTTCTCGGCGACGGTGAGCGTGTCGAACAGTGTGTTGAGCTGGAACGTGCGCGCCAGACCGAGCTTCACGCGCTTGTGCGACGGCATCGACGTGACGTCGGTACCGCCCACGCGCACCACGCCTGCATTCGGCTTGAGCACGCCGGTGAGCAGGTTCATCAACGTGCTCTTGCCCGCGCCGTTCGGTCCGATCAGTGCGTGACGTGCGCCGACCGGCAGCGATAGCGTGACGTTACGGGTGACGTCGAGTTGGCCGAAGCGCTTCGACAGTCCCTGAATTTCGAGTGCAGCGCTCACGGCGTCACCTCCTTGTCCGTGGACGTTGCCTGGGTGTTCTCCGTCGCCGCAGGCGCAGCAGCGGGTGCCGATGCCGACGCCGACGCCGATGCCGAACGACGCAGACGCGCTGCGACCCGGTCCACCAGACCGATGAGGCCGTCCGGTGCGAAGCGCACCACCACGATCAGCAACACGCCGAGGGCGGCGAGCCAGTTCGTCGGGTCGATGGCGGCAATCCGGTCGGACAGCACCATGAAGACGACCGCGCCGAGCACCGCGCCGTAGAGGCGTCCGGTGCCGCCGAGCGCGAGCATCACGAGCACGTTCGCCGAGAGCGTGAACGACAGCGTGTCGAGCGCGACGATGTTGTTGACCTGTGCGGACAACGCACCTGCGACGCCCGCTACGGCGGCGGCAATCGTGTACAGCATCAGGCGACGCAGGCCGACGCGCACGCCCAGCAGCGACATGCGCATGGCGTTCTCGCGAATGCCCTGCACCGTCAGGCCGAACGGCGAGTTCACGAGGAGTTGCGTGAACAGATAGACAACGAGCAGCACCGCGAACGCATACAGATACGCCGTGTGGCCGTAGATGTCGAACTCGAACATGCCGAGTACCGGCGCGATGCTGTAGCCGGTCAGACCGTCGTCGCCCATCGTGATGGACTTGGCGATGTTGCCCGCCTCAAACAGTAGCGTGGCGCAGACCAGCGTGAGCATGATCTGCGTCAGCCCGCTCACACGCAGCACCACGATGCCGGTGATCAGCCCGACGACCGCCGCCACCACGGCACCGGCCGCCAGACCCAGCAACGGATTCGGCGAGACATGCAGCGCGAACAGACCGGCCGCATAGGCGCCGCTGCCGAAGAATGCCGCGTGTCCCAGCGTCTCGATGCCGCAGTAGCCCTGCACGAGATCGAGCGAGAGCGCGAAGATGATCATGATCAGCACGCTCGTGGCGAGCGCCAGATACAGATCGGCGAAGAAGTATGTCGCGACGGCGGCGAGCAGCAGCAGCGCGTCGAGCATGCCAAGGCGCTTGCGACGCAGCGCCGGTGCCACCTGTGCCGCGCCGTTCAGCGCTTGCGAGGGTTTCGTATGAGACATCGTCACCCTCCGCTTACGCACGACCGACCAGCCCTTGCGGGCGGATCAGCAGAATGGCCAGTACGGCCAGATAGATCATGAAAGCGCCGAGCGCAGGCACGTAGTAGCGGCCGAGCGTGTCGATCAGACCGAGCAGCAGACCGGCGTAGAGCGAACCACGCAAGCTGCCCAGACCGCCTGCGGCGACCACGATCAGCACCAGCACCAGATACTTCAGGCCGTAGTACGGCTCCAGCGGCAGGATCTGGCTCGACAGTGCGCCGCCCAACCCCGACAGGCCGCAACCGATAGCGAACGTGATCGAGAACACGAGCGGCACGTCGATGCCGACGCAACGCGCCATGCGCGGGTTGTCGACGGCGGCGCGCAGCTTCGCACCGAACGACGTGCGCTCCAGCCCCAGCCAGATGCCGAAGGCCACGACCGCGCTGCACACCAGCGCGAAGATGCGATACACGGACACCGAGAAGGCCCCGAAGTCCCACGTGCCGCGCAGGCCCTGCGGCACCGGAATCGTCTGCAACTCCGTGCCTGCAAAATGCTTGGCAATCGCGCAGATGATGAAAGCGAGGCCGATCGTCATGAGCAACTGCCCCAGACCGTTGGCCGTGTAGACCCAGCGATACAGCGTGCGCTCGAGGATCGCGCCGAGCACCATCGTGCCGAGCACGCCGACGAGCAGAGCGACGAAGAAATCGAGGCCGGCGCGCTGCATGGCCCACAAGGTGAAATAACCGCCGACCATGGCAAAGGCGGAGTGCGCGAGGTTGACCACGCGCATCACGCCGAGCGTGACCGTGAGGCCCACGGAGATGAGAAACAGCAGCATCCCGTAGGCCACACCGTCAATCGACAACGACAGGAAAGTGGCAAGCGATTGCGTCATGAGGAGTTACCGAAACCTAACGAACAGAGCGGACTTTGGGGGGCGTCGCCTGCGTTACTTCGCGGCCACTTCCGGGTGGCTGATGTGCCACGGCTCGACCACCGACTTGTACGTATCGATCGGCTTGTTGCCGAGCTTGCCGTCGATGGACTCCACGCGACGGATGTACACGTTCTGCACGATTTCACGCGTCTTCGGATCGATGGACACCGGGCCGCGCGCGCTCATCCACGAATACCCCTTCACGGCGGCAATCGCCTTGTCGGCGTCCTTCTTGCCCTTGGTCGCCTTGATCATCTGGGCGATCAGCGTCATCGAGTCGTAGGCCGAGACCGAAGCAATCGACGGCAGTGCGCCCGGGCCGTACTTCGCCTTGTAGGCCTTCACGAACGCGGTGTTCTCCGGCGTCGTGAGGAACGGCGAGTAGTGCAGTGCGGTGATCGTGCCCAGCGCGCTGTCGCCAATCGCGGGCAGGTCCGATTCCATCGTCTCGGTCGTGGCGAAGAGCTGGATGCCTGCCTTGTCGAGTTCGCGCTCCTTGAACGCCTTCACGAAGCCTGCCGACATCGGGCCGACCGGCATGAACATGAAGACGGCGTCCGGCTTGGCGTCACGCACACGTTGCAGGTAGCTGGAGAAATCCGTCGTGCCCAGCGGCACCTTCACCTCGACGGCCACCTTGCCACCAGCCTTCTTAAACGTCTCGCTGTAGGCGTCGATGGCGTCATAGCCGGTCGCAAAGTCGGCCACCACGATGGCCGCGTTCTTCACACCTTTCTTCGCGGCGTATTCGACGAGCGGCACGCTCACCGCCCACTGCGTGAAGCCGGTGCGCGCGAAGTACGGCGACTTGAGCGTGACGCTCGACGTGCCCGAGTTACCGATGACGAGCGGCGTCTTGGTCTGGTTCACGACGTCGGCCATCGCCAGCACGTTCGGCGTGAACGAGCCGCCGAACAGATACTGCACCTGATCGCGCACCACGAGTTCCTGTGCGAGCTGACGCGTGCGTTGCGGGTTCACGCCGCCCTCGTCGCGCTCGAGCAGCACGATTGTGTCGTCGCCGACTTTGCTCTTGTTCTGCTCCATCCACAGGTTGAGGCCGCGACGGTATTCGGTGCCCCACCACGACGCGGAGCCCGAGAACAGACCCAGCACGCCGACCTTGATTTCCTCGGCACGCGCGACTGAAACAGCGGTGAATTGGCAAACGCTCGCAAGTGCCACAGCGAGCCAGAGATGGCGCTTCATCATGGTGTCGTCTCCTCGTCGGCGTCGTAGCACCGATCCGTTTTCATAAAGCTGCGCCGGGGGTTGGCGCGCCTTTTCTAGGTACCGGGACAGCTTAGGCAGACGAAATGAGCGCGTCGAACGACCTTCTCGCGTCGAGCGTTGCGTTTTTCGTATATCCCCGAGATTTCCCCTACGTTGCGAGACGTTTTTTGCGAGGGGAATTTCGCGCTGCGGGACGAGAGACGTTCCGCGGGTGGAACGCCCGCCGCACAAGGCACGACGCGCAGTCGTCAGGAGGCGTCGCGCCGTCGAAAAATCGTGCGCGAGCGAGTGAGGCGAGACATGCAAGTCATGGCGAATCCGGCGATTTTCGCCGCGCTCGCCGGGGCATCGGCGAGCGACCTGCAACGGATTTACGTCGGATGCTGCATCGTCGGCGCAAGCGCACGCAATTCGTCGAGCAACTGCTCTGCGGCCGGTGAAAGCAAACCGTCGCGGCGCGTGGCCACACCGATGGAACGACGCGCGTGTTGCAACGGCACCGGCACCACGGCCAGTTCCCCCGTGCGCAGCTCCGACGTGATCTGCACCGGCGAGAGCAACGCGAGACGCTCGCTCGACGAGAGCAACCCGCGCACCACCGGCGAACTGCTCGCGTGCACCTGCGTGTGCGGCAGCGCGAGGCCTTCGGCATGGAACACACGCTCGAACACGCCGCGCGCCGGTGTGCAGGGCAGCGGGCTGACCCAGCCGTACTCGGCGAGTTCTGCGAGCGTGGGCGTCTTGCCGGACGTCAGGCACGGATGGTCCGCGCGCGCGACGACCGACAGGTGATCTTCGAAAAGCGCTTCCTGACGGATATCCGGCGGCACGTCGTTCGCACGCAGCGCGCCGACGATCATGTCCACGTCCGCCTGGCGCAACTGACGCACCAGCGCTTCGTAGGTGCCGTCGACGACCGTGACCGTGAGATACGGCGACTTGTGCAGCAGGCTGTCGATAGCCTTCGGCAGCAGAAAGCCGCTCGATAGCGGCAAGGCCGCCACGATCACCGTGCCTTGCTGACGTCCGCCGAACGGCGCGAGTTCGTCCTCGGCAATCGCCAGTTCGGCGAGCGCGCGTTTGACGGGACCGAGCAGTGCAATGGCCTCGTCGGTCAGACGCGTGCCGCGCGGCGTGCGTCGGAACAGCTTGATGCCGATGAGGTCTTCAAGCTGATCGAGATTGCGCTGGATGGTCGGCTGCGAGCATTGCAGACGCGTCGCCGCGAGCGGCCCGCTCCCCAGTTCCGCAACGGCGATGAAACTCGTGAGTTGCTGCGGCGCGACCACGGCCGCGAACCGGCTTGCGGCACGCGCGCCGCCGTCCGCTTGCGACGCGGTGGCCGCGAACGCTTCACGATAGCCGTTCGCCAGCTCCGCGAGCGCACGCGTCGCGCGCACGCCGAGCCGTTGCCCGGCGGCGTTCGGAATCAACCCGCGTGCGCTGCGATGAAACAGCGGAAAACCCAATTCCGCCTCGATGTCCGAGATGGAACGGGCAACGGCCGACTGCGAGAGATGCAGCATGCGGGCCGCACGTGCAACGGAATCGCACTCCAGCACCGCGACCATCGCGCGCAGTCCGCGCAGCTTGCGAACCAGCAGCGTGGCCTCGTTGCTCTGCGGCGCACGGCTCCACGTGCCGCGTTCGTGACACGCGAGCCGGGGCGCGGGCCGCCCGGTGGTCAGACTGATGGCGGTATCGATCGCCATGTCAGCGCATGGTCGGCACGCGACGCGTGGCCATAAACGCGTCGAGCGATTCGCCGCGCATAAGCGCATAGACTTCGAGGTTCGTCTTGCGCACCACGCGCGCAAACTTCTCCAGCACGAAGAAGTTCACGCCATGACGCACGAGGCCGAGCCAGTCCTGCGCCTGCACCATCGCCTGCTCGTCGGCCGTGAGCCCCGCAGCGGTCATGGCGGCGACGGGATCGTTCAGGTACGTCTCGCGATGCTCGGCGCGAATCATGTGCCAGAAGAAGCGATTGAGCTTGAGCGTGCGGTTGCTCACACGCAGATCGAATGCGTACGTGCCGGTGATCGCTTCAATGCCTTCGAGTTGCGGATTCATGCGGCGGCATCCTCTGCGTCGTTTTCATACAGCGCGACGGTCATGGCGGTCGTCGTCGCGAGGTAGTAGTTCAGGTGCAGACGCTTGATGCGCGGGCCCATCGCGCCACGCATCGACAGCCACATGATTTGCTCGACGCTCTCCGCGCCGCCACGCTCGACGTAGTCCACGTGCCTGAGTTCGGTCAGCTTCTCCGGCTCACGCTCCAGCAGATCGAGGAATTCGCGATCCCACGATTCGTCGTTGTAGCCCGCGCGCTCGCCGTGGATCTGATGCGAGAGACCGCCCGTCCCCACGACGACCACACGCAGGTCTTCCGGATACGACTCGATGGCGCGACGCACCGCCTGTCCAAGGCGATAGCAGCGACGGCCCGTCGGCAGCGGGTATTGCAGCACGTTGATGGCGATGGGCACGACCGTGCCCGGCCAGTCCGGCTTGTGCGGCCAGAGCAACGGCAGCGGCGACGCGCAGCCGTGATCGATCGGTTTGTCCTGAAACACCGTGATGTCGAACTCGTCGTTCACGAGCGACTCGGCGATATGCGCCTGCAACGCCACGTCGCCCCGGATCGGCGGCAACGGACGTAGACCCGCGCCCTCGTCGGCAATCGGGAACGACTCGCCCACGCCGAGCGCGAACGTCGGGTACATGTCGAAGAAGAACGTCGTGGCGTGATCGTTGTAGAAGAACACGAGCACGTCCGCCTGCTTCTCGGCGAGCCACTTCGCCACCGGCTCGTAGCCCTGGAACAGCGGCGCCCATGCGGGATCCTGCTGCTTGCCCTTGTCGTACGCCACACCGATGGTCGGCACGTGCGACGTCCCGATCCCTCCAATGATCTTTGCCACGCTGAAAGTCTCCGTTGCTTGTCTTGTCATGCCCGGGCCGCAGAATGAAACGGCCCGAATTTATGCAGGGCCGAGTCTATCCGGGATCCCGTATTCGCATAAACAAGGGTATTTACTGATGCGTTTACGAATTACGGGATCCCATAATGAAAAAAAGCCGGTGCTGGCCAGCCCAGTCTGTCCGGCACGCGTGTAAGCGAACGAAAGGAGACGCATGCTGCATCCCACACCGACCACGGTCCAACTGCGCGAAATGATCCTCAAGGGCGAACTCGCGCCGGGCGAGCGTCTGGCCGAAGCCAAGCTGGCCGAGCAACTGGGGGTCTCGCGCATGCCGGTGCGTCAGGCGTTGCCGGTGCTCGCGGAAGAAGGGCTGGTGGTGCGCGCCGGCCAACGCGGCTACGCGGTGCGGGCGCACACCCGTGACGAGAGCGTCGAAGCGTTGCACCTGCGCGGCGCGCTCGAAGGCTATGCCGCGCGCCTGCTCGCCGTGAAAGGCGCGAGTGCGCAATTGCTGACGCAACTGCGCGAGTTGCTGGCCGAGGGCGATGCGCTGCTGGCCGACCATCGGATGACGCCCGAAGTGCAGATCGGCTACGCGTCGCTCAATGCGCGCTTTCACGATCTGCTCGTCACCGGCGCACGCAATCCGCTGCTCGAAGGGTTTATCGCGCGCTGCAATCTGGTGCCGTTCGTGGCCCCGCGCACGGTGGCGTTCGGTCACGAGGACCGACGCCAGTACGCCGACATCATCGCGTACGCGCATCGTCAGCATCACGCGATCGTCGAGGCGATTGCCGCGCGCCAGCCCGACCGCGCCGAATTCATGTGCCGCGAACACATCGTCACACAGGAACACAGCATGGGCGCGCAGTTGCTTTAACACACGCCCCGCACGCCCTCCCCTAATCCGACTCAACCCAATCGAAACGAGAGTGCGCCAAACCCTCCACCCGAAGGCGCACCAAGGAGACAAACGATCATGTTCCTCAAAAACACCTGGTACGTCGCATGCACCGCCGACGAGTTCGCCGAGAAGCCGCTGGGCCGCAAGATCTGCAACGAAGCAATGGTGTTCTTCCGCGACGGCAACGGTAAAGTCGCCGCGCTCGAAGACTTCTGCCCGCATCGCGGCGCAGCGCTGTCGCTGGGCTTCGTGAAGGACGGGCACCTCGTGTGCGGCTATCACGGCCTGACTGTCGATGGCGGTGGCAAGTGCACGAAGATGGTCGGTCAGCGCGTCGGCGGCTTCCCGAAGACGCGCGCGTTCCCGTGCGTCGAGCGTTACGGCTTCGTGTGGGTCTGGCCGGGCGACGAAGCCCTCGCGAACCCCGATGAGATCCCGCATCTCGAATGGGCCGTGAGCGAGCAGTGGGCGTACGGCGGCGGTCTCTATCACATCAAGTGCGACTATCGCCTGATGATCGACAACCTGATGGATCTGACGCACGAGACCTACGTGCACGCCACGAGCATCGGCCAGGAAGAGATCGAAGAAGCGCCGCCGAAGACGACCGTCGAAGGCGACATGGTCATCACGGCGCGCCACATGGAGAACATCAAGGCACCGCCGTTCTGGGCGAGCGCACTGCGCGCGAACGGTCTGGACGATCAGGTGCCGTGCGACCGCTGGCAGGTGTGCCGTTTCACGCCGCCGAGTCACGTGATGATCGAAGTCGGTGTCGCGCATGCGGGTCATGGCGGCTACGACGCGCCTGCCGACAAGAAGGCAGGCAGCATCGTCGTCGACTTCATCACGCCGGAGACCGACGAATCGATCTGGTACTTCTGGGGCATGGCGCGCAACTTCAAGCCTGAAGACGCCGAGCTGACGGCCGCCATCAAGCGCGGACAGGGCGGCATCTTTGCCGAAGACCAGGAAGTGCTCGAAGCGCAGCAGCGCAATCTGTCGGCATATCCCGAGAAGAAGATTCTCAAGCTGAACATCGACGCAGGTGGCGTGCAGTCGCGCAAGGTGCTCGACCGTCTGATCGACGCCGAGCGCGCGGGTGCCGCGACCGGCGGTGTGGAGAACGCAGCATGAAAGTCCGGCTGGCGAACAAGCGCGATGTCGCAACCGACATCTGCGAATTCGAACTGGTGAGTGTCGACGGCAGCGCGCTGCCCACCTTCACCGCCGGGGCGCACATCGACGTGCATGTGCCCAATGGCCTCATCCGCCAGTACTCGCTGTGCAACGCCCCCGGCGAGACGCATCGCTACTGCGTGGGCGTGCTGCGTGATCCGCAATCGCGCGGTGGCTCCGTGGGCATGCATGCGCTGACGGTCGGCGCCGAGATCGAGATCAGCGCGCCGCGCAATCACTTTCCGCTCGCGGACACCGCGAAGCACAGCATTCTGCTCGCGGGCGGCATCGGCGTGACGCCGATCCTCTGCATGGCAGAAGCGCTGGCGGCGAGTGGTGCGTCGTTCGAAGTGCACTATTGCACGCGCGAACCTGCACGTACGGCCTTTCGCGATCGTTTCGCCAGCGTTGGCATCGCCGACAAGACGCGGTTCTACTTCGACAATGAAGGCGCGCGCGCAGATCTCGATGCGATTCTCGCGCAGCCGTCCGGCGGCAAGCATTTGTACGTGTGCGGCCCGGCCGGTTTCATCGACGCCGTGCTGGCGCGCGCAGAAGCCGCGCAATGGCCGGAAGGCAACGTGCGTCGCGAGTACTTCGCCGCACCGGTGTCGGCCAACACCGACGGCGAAGGCGACCAGCCGTTTCAGGTCAAGCTGCATTCGAGCGGCCGCGTGATCGACGTGAAAGTTGGCGAGACCATCGTCGCCGCACTCGCTGCACAAGGCGTCGAAGTGCAGATGTCGTGCGAGCAGGGCGTGTGCGGCACATGCCTCACCCGTGTTGTCGACGGCACGCCCGACCACCGCGACGTCTATCTCACCGATGACGAACGTGCCGCCAACGATCAGATCCTGCCGTGCTGCTCGCGCAGCAAATCGCCCGTGCTGGTACTCGATCTCTGACCGAAGTCGTCCTGTAAAAAACGAACAGCCCCGCGTCTTCATCCGAGCGGGGCTGTTTGTTTTCATCGACGTCCGATGTGCATTACATCACCCGATGCCGCGTCTCGCGCACGAGCACCGTCGAGATCAGCGCCATGGCCGCGAGCACCAGGAAGTAGACGATCACGGGCCAGATCTCGCCGTGACTCCATGCCAGCAGGCTTGCGGCGATCATCGGCGCGAGCCCCCCGCCCATCGCCGTCCCGATCTGCTTGCCGAGCGACACGCCCGAGAAGCGCACGCGCGTATCGAACAGCTCCGAGAAGAAGCTGCCTTCCGGGCCGAACATCATCGGGTGGATGATGCCCGCGCCGATCACGATGGCGCACACGACAAGTGCCGTCTCCTTGCTGCCCATCATCAGGAAGAACGGATAGATGAAGAGCGCCGTGGCCGCGAGCCCCATCAGGAACATCGGACGGCGTCCGAGTTTGTCCGACAGCATGCCGAACGCGGGAATCGTGAGCATGGCGAGGATGTTGGCGTACAGCACGCCGTCGGCCATCACGTTGCGCGGCAGGCCGAGCGTTTTCGTGCCGTACGAGAGCGAGAAGATCGCGACCAGATAGAAGAAGCTCGTCTCGGCCAGACAGATGAAGAACGTGACGAGCGTCGGGCGCCAGTAATGCGTGAGCACCTCGGCCACCGGCACCTTCGCGATATCGCGATGCTGCTCCGCCGCCTTGAACGTGGGCGACTCCTCGACCTTCAGACGCACGTAGGTGCCAAGCGCCACCAGCAGCAGACTCACGAGGAACGGCAGACGCCAGCCCCATGACAGCAAGTCCTCTTCCGGCAGACGGGTGATGAGCACGATGGCGAGCGACGCGCCGACAATCGACGTCGGCCCTGCCGCCTGAATCAGCCCGCCGAAGAGACCTCGCAAGTGCGCAGGCGCGCCCTCGACCGTCATCAGCAGCCCGCCCACGGACTCGCCGCCGAGCGCGAAGCCCTGAATAAAGCGCAGCGTGACGAGCATGATGGGCGCCCACATGCCGACCATCGCGTAGGTGGGCAGCAGGCCGATGAGCGTAGTCGCCACGCCCATCAGAATCAGCGTGAACAACAGGATCGACTTGCGTCCGATGCGATCGCCGAAGTGACCGAAGACGATGCCGCCGATGGGCCGCGCGAGGAAGCCGACGGCGAAGGTGGCGAACACGGCGATCATGCCCGTCATCGCGTCGAGCTGCGGGAAGAACAGCCGGTCGAACACGATGGGGGCGAGAAAGCCGTAGACGAAAAAGTCGTACCACTCGATCGCGGTGCCGAAGCAACTCGCCGCGACCACGCGACCGAAGTTCGGGGCGGCAGCAGCCGGTGCGGCCGAAGCATCGGTCGCATGCGGCTGACCGGATGCGGCGGATGCAGCGCTCGCCCCCGCAGGGGCGGTTTCAAACGGTTGTGACACGGTTGTCTCCTCCGGCCGTCTATTCCGGTCTCCCGGCTGCGGCGGTATGGTGATGTGACGTCAGAACGGGTAATGACGCGGGGTGGTCTGCACCGTCATCCAGCGCAGTTCGGTGAATTCGTGAACGCCTGCTTTGCCGCCGAAGCGTCCCCAGCCGCTCGACTTCACGCCGCCGAACGGCATCTGCGCTTCGTCGTGCACGGTGGGGCCATTGATATGGCAGATGCCCGACTCGATGCGTTTGGCCACGCCCATCGCGCGCGCAATGTCGCGGCTAAACACGGCAGACGACAGGCCATACGCGTTGTCGTTGGCGCAGGCGATGGCGGCTTCGTCGTCCTTCACGCGAACGATGCCTTTGACCGGGCCGAACGACTCTTGCGCGTAGATCGCCATGTCCGGCGTGACGTGGTCGAGCAACGTCGCGGGCATGAGCGTGGTCTCGGCGCGGCCACCGCACAGCAGTTTCGCCCCCTTGGCGAGGGCGTCGTCGATCAGCGCGTTGCACCGCTCGACCGTGGCCATATCGATGACCGAACCGAGTACGACCGGGCCTTTGCGCGGATCGCCGAGCGGCAGCGAGCGTGCCTTGGCGGCGAGCTTGTCGACGAACGCGTCGGCAATCGATTCGGCCACGACGATGCGCTCCGTCGACATGCAGATCTGGCCCGAGTTGGCGAACGCACCAAACGCCACGCCGTTCACTGCGTCATCGAGATCGGCATCGTCCAGCACGAGGCACGGCGCTTTGCCGCCCAGCTCAAGCACGGCCGGTTTGAGGTGTTCGGCGCAAAGCCCCGCGATGATGCGTCCCACGCGCGTGGAGCCGGTGAAGTTCACGCGGCGCACGGCCGGTTCTGCAATCAGCGCTTCGACGATAGCGCCCGCGTCCTTCGGTGCGTTGGTGATGAAGTTCACGACGCCCGGCGGCAAACCGGCTTCATCCAGCGCGTCGGCAATCAGGCCGTGCGTAGCCGGGCACAATTCCGAGCCCTTGAACACGACGGTGTTGCCGCAAGCGAGCGGCAGCGCCAGCGCGCGTTCGCCGAGAATGACCGGCGCGTTCCACGGTGCGATGCCCAGCACCACGCCTGCGGCCTGACGCACGCCCATTGCGAGACTGCCCGGTACATCCGACGGAATGATCTCGCCCGCGATCTGGGTCGTCATCGCAGCGGCTTCACGCAGGCCTTGTGCGGCGAGATGGACGTTGAAGCCCGCCCACAGACCGGACGCCCCCGTCTCCGCCGCCATCGCAGCCTGGAATTGTTCGACCTTCGCCTCGAGCTGGTCGGCGGCCTTCATCAACAGCGCGCGACGCTCGCCCGGACCGGTGTTCGACCACGCGGGGAACACGTCCCACGCGGCACGCACCGCAGCACGGGCGTCTTCGACAGTGGCTGCGGGGGCACGCGATGCAACCCGGCCGTCGAGCGGATTGCGACGCTCGAACGTTGCGCCGTTGCTGGCGCTCACGCGCTGGCCAGCGATCAGCATCGTGGGGGCTTGCGGATCTTGTTGGATGGACATGGTGTGACGTCTCCTTAGTTCGTTGTGGGTCGCGCGACGACGTCGCGGGCAGGCACGCTATCGCCGTGCATCATGCCACCACGAGTTCGACGAGACGCGTCTCGCCGCTGGCAATGGCATGCGACAGGACGTCGCGCAACTCGCTGCCCTGCTCCACGCGTTGCGCGCGCAAGCCCATGCCTTCGGCCATGCGTACGAAGTCGAGATCGGGCAAGTCGGTGCCCTGCACCGGGTCTTTCGGACCGAAACCGAACGACGGCGCGAAATCCTGCAATGCGGCATAGCGTCGATTGTTCAGGATAACGAAGGTTATCGGCAGGCGCGCCTGCGCCGCGCTCCACAGCGCCTGAATCGAGTACATCGCCGAGCCGTCGCCGATCAGGCCGATGATGCGGCGTCCCGGATGGGCCATCGCCACGCCGACGGCCGCTGGCATCGAGTAGCCGAGGCCGCCGCTGTTCATCGTGTAGAACGTGCCCGGCTGCGTGAACGGCAGGTAGTGCTGCATCAAGGAGCGCGCGCTCGGGGCTTCCTCCACGACGATGTCCTGTGCGTTGCGCACTTGCGCGAGCGTTTGCAGCGCGAAGGCTGTCGTCATCGGCTCACCAGGTGCGTTCGACGTGGCCACGGGCGGCACCGCGCGCACTGGCGGCGCAGTGCGCTCGTTCGGCACGTCACGCGCGAGCAGCGCTTCGACGCCCAGACGCACGTTGCCCACAACCGATGCACCGACCGGCGTCCACGCGGCAACGCCCGGATCTTCGATCAGCTGGAACAGCGATGCGCCGTCCGGCACATGCGGGCCAGCGCCTTCGACGTGATAGGTAAACGCGGGTGCGCCGATCACAAGAATCAGGTCATGCCCCCCGAGCAGCCCGACGATCTTCTCGCGCATCGGCGGCAGGAAACCCGCGAACAGACGATGGTCTTCCGGGAACGCGCAGCGGGCGCACATCGGCGCGGTGAAGACCCGCGCATTGTGACGCTCGGCGAGTGCCACCACGGCGTCGAAAGCTCCCACGCGATCGATCGACGAGCCGACGACGAACGCCGGGCGCTCGCAGGCATCGAGCGCCGCCCCGAGTTGCGCGAGCGCGACCGGGTCGGCCTGCACCCGCGTGCTCACCTGACGCGGCGGCAACGCCTCGCCCGGGCGATCCCAGTCGTCCACCGGAATCGATACGAACACCGGCCCCTTCGGCTCCTGCATGGCGATGTGATAGGCGCGGGCGAGCGCCAGCGGCACATCTTCGGCGCGTGCCGGTTCCAGACTGAATTTGACATACGGCTGCGGCAGTTCGGTCGCCCGCACGGACGCGAGGAACGGATCGAACGGCAAGATCGAGCGCGCTTGCTGCCCCGCCGTCACGATGAGCGGTGTCTGATTCTTGTACGCGGTGAAGATGTTGCCCATCGCGTTGCCGACACCGGCGGCCGAATGCAGATTGATGAACGCCGCGTTGCCGGTGGCCTGTGCGTAACCGTCTGCCATGCCGACGACGACCGCCTCCTGCAAACCCAGCACGTACTCGAAGTCCTCGGGGAAATCACGGAACAGCGGCAGTTCCGTCGACCCCGGATTGGCGAAGACCTTGGTCATGCCGTGGCGGCGCATCAGGTCGATGACGACCTCGCGCACGGTGAGTGTGTCGGAAACGCCAGCGGGCTGACCGGCGCGAAGTTCTCGGCTGTCTTTCATGGGTTCGGTTGTCTCGTGCTGCCGTCGCCGCGCGAGCGTGAAGGCATGGCTTTTGTGGTGGCTCGCAGCGCGCCCACATGAGTGACTGGGCGCGCAATCTGACGAGCGATTTCCCGAGTATAGGCAGACGATATATGCACCGGAATTGCTTTTACGTGCCGAAGTCATTACGCTTTTGCATGACTTTGCGTTACCGGTCTATCGCGCCAGCTTTCGGTCGGTTTCATCTCAACTCCGGGGGTTCCGTCGTCCGCCATGAGCCTCAATCTTCAGCAACTGCGCGCCTTCACGACCATCGTCGCGACCGGCAGTCTGGGGCGCGCCGCTGTGGTACTGCATCTCACGCAGCCCGCGCTCAGCCGCACCATCAAGCGACTCGAAACCGATCTGGGCGCACCGTTGTTCGAGCGTCACAGCAAGGGGATGGAACTGACGGCGTTCGGGCAGGCGTTGCTGCCGCACGCGATGCTCCTGGCGCGCGAAGCCGAACATGCACGCGAGGAGATCGACGCGTTGCGCGGCCTCGCCAAAGGCACGATCAAGGTCGGTGCGGTCGGCGCCATCGCGAGTCACGTGCTGCCGCTCGCCGTCGACCGGGTGCTCACGCGCTGGCCGAATCTGCGCGTGGAAATCATCGAGGGCGTCTGGGATCGGCTGGCGCAGGGACTCATGCGCCACGAGATCGATCTGGCGCTCTCAACTGTCGCGCCGGATACCGACGACATCGTCGCTGTGCCCGATTGTCACTGGCAAGACGACAGTTATGTGGTCGCGCGGTGCGACCATCCGCTGCGCGAGCGAAAGACGATCACGCTGGCCGACACGCTGGAAGAGCGCTGGGCGATTCCGCCGCGCGGCACCGCGCCCTACGCGCATATGCAAAGCGTGTTCGCCGCGCACGGCCTGGGGTTGCCCAACATCGTCGTGGAGACGCGCTCCGTGCCGGTCCTCAAGAGCATGGTCGCGCGATGCGGCTTTCTGACGTGGATGCCCGAGCCGATGTACGACGTCGAAGCGCAGGCGCGCGTGATGGACACACTGCCCATTGCCACGGTGCGCGCCACGCGCACGCTCACCGCTTTCCGACGACGTCAGGGCATTCTGCCGAGCCCCGCCGCCAAACTGCTCGACGAATTGCGGAAGCTGACTGCACCGGATTGAGGGGACGTCTGTGCTCGGCGTGATCGCCGCACCGGGTGACGTGCAAACGCCCTCAAGCGCCAGCGCCGACGATGTGAGCGCGGTGATACGGCGTGCCGCCGTACTCCTTGGGACCATGAATCGTCTCGACGCGCTCGATGCGCCACGAAACCGGCTGCGCAAAGCGCGGGCCGTCATAGGCGAAGGTGTGAAACTCGCCGTTCTCGCCGCAGGCGTCGACACCTTCAGGCAGATCGGCCAATAGCGACGCGTCGTACTCGCGGCCGACGAATTCCGGCCCGAGGTACCGCCCGTCCACACACACGATCACCGCGCGATATCCCAGCGAGATGAACTCGTGCGCGAGCGTGAGACGTTCGCGCTGCCAGAGCGGCAACACCGCCGTCATGCCCGCCGCCGCGCACACCTTTTCCTCCCAGTCGCGATGCGGCTGAAGGTCGATGTCGCCGAACAGTCCATGCGTGACGCCGTCCGCGCGCATCGCCTGCAACCGCGCGACGAACGTCGCTTCGTAGTCGCGCCAGCCCGCCAGCCCGACGTCGAGCGCGATGCCGAGCGCGTCGGCCTGCGCCTGCATCAACTCCCGCGGCAGACCGTGCGAGCGCGAGCTATCGCCCGTCTCGTCGAACATCGCCAGCAGGCGCCGCACGTCGTAATGCGGTTCGCCGCCGGTGTCGCACGACATCGCGTGATGCAGGGCAAGGCAGGAATCCTTGCCACCGCTCCAGGAAAAGAAAGCAGGTGTCGACATGGTGTCTCGTGAGGACGGATGTGATTGAGCGTGAGATCGAGCGTTCGCAACGCGCCGCACAAATGCAAAGCGGACCCCGCAGGGTCCGCCGCTTGATTCAGTCTGACGCTGTCGTCGCACCTCGCGGGCCAGCACACGATACCCGTGCCGCCTGCGAGGTTGTCGTCATGACGTCCGGCTCAGTGCGAGCGGATCATCGTGCCGAACGGCTGCTCCGTCAGAATCTCCAGCAGCACCGAGTGTTCGATGCGACCGTCGACGATGTGCACCGACTTCACGCCGCTCTTCGCCGCGTCGAGCGCCGACGAGATCTTCGGCAGCATGCCGCCCGAGATCGTGCCGTCTGC
The DNA here is from genome assembly GCF_000972785.3 of Pandoraea oxalativorans. NCBI lineage: Bacteria > Pseudomonadati > Pseudomonadota > Betaproteobacteria > Burkholderiales > Burkholderiaceae > Pandoraea > Pandoraea oxalativorans. Next base: position 238,213 of record NZ_CP011253.3, on the reverse strand, counting down.
GAACAGGTCGTCGATCTCGCGAGCCGACAGGTCGGTCAACAGATTGCCGTCCTTGTCCATCACGCCCGGGATGTTGGTCATCATCACCAGCTTCTCGGCGCCGAGCACCGTGGCGAGCTTGCCCGCGACGAGGTCGGCGTTGATGTTGTACGCCTGACCGTCTTCGCCCACGCCGATCGGCGAGATCACCGGGATGAAGGCGTCGTCCTGAAGGGCGCGCACGACGGCCGGGTTGATCGAGTCCACTTCACCGACGTAGCCGATGTCCAGGAACTGACCGGCGTTCTCGCGATCCGGCAGCAGCATCTTGCGCGCGTTGATCAGGCCGCCGTCCTTGCCGGTGAGACCCACCGCCTGGCCGCCGTACTCGTTGATCAGCATGACGATGTCCTGCTGGACTTCGCCGCCGAGCACCCATTCGACGACTTCCATCGTCTCTTCGTCGGTCACGCGCATGCCCTGGATGAACGTGCCCTGCTTACCGATCTTCTTGAGCGCCTGATCGATCTGCGGGCCACCACCGTGCACCACCACCGGATTGATGCCGACGAGCTTGAGCAAAATGACGTCGCGCGCGAAACCGCGCTTCAATCGCTCTTCGGTCATGGCGTTGCCGCCGTATTTGATGACCACGGTCTTCCCGTGATACTTGCGGATATACGGCATCGCCTCAGCCAGAATTTCGGCCTTGAGAGCGGGTGCGATGTCGTCGATGGAATTCAGTTGCGGATCGGACATGGCAGGAAGGTTCTTCTCACAAATGGAGCAGGTGGACCGGGAAACAGGGCGAATTGTACAGCCAAGGCGCCTTGGCGTGCGGGGGTTTGACGGGTTTCGGAAGGGGCTGCCCCTTGCATCGGCCAAAGCCCGTGGCTACCCTTGCCCACAGGTCGGTCCGCAAACGCAAAAGCGGCAATTTTCGCCCCGTCAGCGGCACAGCGCCGTTCGTGCGTATCACCCCTTTCACTTATTAAAGGACGCCCGTCAGTGGCCGATTTTTACCGTGCCCCCTCTCTGCCCCATCAGGCCCCCGGTTTGCGCGCCGCGCCCGGGCGCGGGTGGCCGGTCGATGACAGCGTCGGTGCTGTTGCAGTTGTACAACTGGCGGACAGCCATGCGCAGTGACGCGTCTCTCACAGGACGGAAATCGCCGGGCGACGCAGGGGATCGGGATCGCGCCAACCGGAGGTGCCGATGACCGTCGACATATCTGTTGAGCCGGTCGATCCGTCGCGCTGCCCGCTGTGCGGCGCGGTCGTGGCGTGCGGGGTGGTGGCGTTGGGAAGCGGCAAGACGGGCAGTGGCGGCGGCATAGGTAGCGAGGTGCAATGCTGGTGTCTCGACTGGCCGCGCCTGCCCGCGTCGGCTCGGCTGGGCGTGGGGGCCTGCCTCTGCCCGGCCTGCCTGCGCGCGGCGCTCGTCGCCGCTGGCGTGCCGGTCGACGGCACCGCCGCCGTTCCGGACACGCCTGGCTAAAGGGCCGCTCGACGCTTACTGGCTGTGCGCGCCGTGCGCCATGCCCGCCATACCGCCGCCGGCCGGCGCCGCCGCCGTGAGGTCACGCACGGTGGCCTTCACCAGTTGCTCGGACGTCTTGTGATCGGCCGTCTCGAACTTCAATGTCACCGGCACGGTGTCGCCCTTCTTGAGTGGCCCCTTCAGATCCGTGAGCATGATGTGATAGCTGCCCGGCTTGAGTTCCACCGGCTTATTCGCCTCCAGCGGCAGTCCCTTGGGCAACGCACGCATCTTCATTACCGTGCCTTCGAGCTTCATTTCATGCACCTCGGCGTTCGCGGCGGCGGGGGTGCTCACGCTGAGCAGCGTGGTCGCCTGATGCGCCTGGAGCGTCATGTAGACGGCTGACGACGTCTGACCCGGGACGGTGCCGCGCGCCCATGCGTTGGACACGTCCACCTGCGACTGCGCGAAGACCGACGCCGACGCCATGCCAAGACTGAATGCGGCCGCCACTAAAAGCTTGTGCTTCATGCAAACTCCTTTTCGTTGTCGACGGGCTGACGAATGATGAGCGTCGAAGAACCCTGCCCAACGCCGATCCATCCCAATCCATGTCTGTCTTTCGGATGAAGACATTGCGCGGCGAGATGTCGCGCAAATCGTGAACGACCATTGTAGTCGTGCGTCGGCAAGAGCGTGTGCCGCCCGTGTAATACCCAGCCTCAGACCGATGCGGCAGAGTGTCGCAGCGCCTCGCAACGCCCGATGGCGCGTGACCCGGACTTGGTACACTTGTCGTATGACTCATTTTCCCATCGAGCGGACGAACGTCGTCCAGCTTTTCTGGCTGCGCTGTCTGGCTATCGTCGGCCAGTTGGCGACCATCGGCGTCGCGCAACTCTGGTTAGGCGTGCGACTTCCGCTGGAGCCGATGCTCACCATCGTCGCGCTCGAAGTGCTGTTCAATGTGCTCACGTGGATACGTGCCCGGCGCGGCGTCGAGCGCGCCAAGCGTCGCACCGATCTCGATCTGATGAGCCAGTTGCTGGTCGATCTGGCCGCGCTCACCGCGCTGCTGTTCTTCTCCGGCGGCGCGACCAATCCCTTCGTCTCGCTGTTCCTGCCCGGCCTGGCCATTGCCGCTGCCGTGCTGCCGTGGCGCAATGCCTCGCAACTGGCGCTGCTCTCGCTCGTCGCCTACGGCGCGCTGAACTTCCAGTACGTGCCGCTCGATCTTGCCGATCCGGGCAATCTGCTGCGTCTGCATCTCGCGGGAATGTGGGTGAATTTCGTGGTCAGTGTGCTGGTGATCGCATGGTTCGTCTCGCGCATGTCACGCGCGCTTCGCGCCCGCGACGCGCAACTCGCCCGCGCCGAACAGCGGCTGTTGCGCGACGAACGGATGGCCGCGCTCGGCGCGCAGGCCGCAAGCGTGGCACACGAACTCGGCACGCCGCTCTCGACGATGGCCGTGGTCGTCGGCGAGCTTCGCAGCGAGAGTCTGGGCAACGATGCACTGAAGTCGTTCGAACCCGATCTGCAAACGCTTGAGCAACAGATTGCGCTGTGCAAGAGCGCGATCGGGCATGTGCAGATGCGCGCGGCAGCCCCCGTGCGCCAGGCGATGGCGGAATGGTTGCCTGCGTTCACCACGCAATGGCGCCTGCGCCATCCGCAGGTGCAATTCCAGTTGCACGTGCCGCCGGACTTGACCACGCGCATCGAAGATACCGTGCAGGTCGGACAGATCCTGACGATCCTGCTCGATAACGCGGCGTACTTCAGTCCGTCGTCGGTCACGCTCGATGTGGCCGCCACGCCCGACGACGTACGCTTCACCGTGTGCGACGAAGGCCCCGGCATGACCGCCGAGCTGCGCACCCGGCTGGGCAACTCGCCTGTCATGAGCACGCACGGCGGACACGGCATGGGGCTGTATCTCGCCTTTGCCAGCGCACAACGTCTCGGCGGCGACATCACCCTCACCCCCAACACGCCGCAAGGCACGCGCGCCGAATTGCGCCTGCCGATGGCCACTTTCTTCTTCGGTTCGCGGAGTCAGACATGAACGCCTCCCACTTCCTTCTTATCGACGACGACGTCGTCTTCGCCGAAACGCTCGCCCGCGCGCTGACACGCCGCGGCTACGACGTGCAGATCGCCAGCGACAGCGCCGCCGCCTTGCTCGCGGCGCGCACGCGTCAGTTCGATCTCATCTCGGTCGACCTGCATCTCGGTCACGACTCCGGTCTGCCGCTCATCGCGCCACTGCGCGCGCTGCAACCGAAAGCCCGCATGCTGGTGCTGACCGGTTACGCGAGCATCGCCACCGCCGTGCAGGCAGTGAAGGACGGCGCAGACAACTATCTGGCCAAGCCAGCCAATGCCGACACGATCCTGGCGTCGCTGCGCAGCGATGCAAGCGAAACGCAGGCAGACGAAGCCTTCGAAAACCCGTCGCCGCTTTCGGTCGCGCGACTGGAGTGGGAACACATTCAGCGCGTACTCGCCGAGCACAACGGCAACATCTCGGCGACCGCCCGCGCACTGAACATGCACCGACGCACGCTGCAGCGCAAACTGCTCAAGCGACCGGTCAAGCAGTAGGCCCGGACGCAGCAACGAAAAAAAGGCCCCGCGGGGCCTTTTTTTCATGGTGCAGCGATGACGACGCTTACAGCACGTAGCGCGACAGATCTTCGTTCTGCACCACTTCCTCCAGGAAGCGGTTCACATACTCGGTGTTGATCGTGACCACTTCGTTGGACTGCTTGCCTGCGCTGTACGAAATGTCTTCGAGCAACTTTTCGATGACGGTGTACAGACGACGGGCGCCGATGTTCTCCGTCTTCTCGTTGACCGAGAACGCAATCTCCGCGAGGCGCTTGATACCGTCCGGTGCGAATTCGAGCGTCACGTCTTCGGTCGCCAGCAACGCCTGATACTGCTTCACGAGGCTCGCGTCCGTTTGCGTAAGAATCGCCTCGAAGTCTTCGACCGACAGCGATTCGAGTTCGACGCGGATCGGGAAGCGGCCTTGCAGTTCCGGAATCAGATCGCTCGGCTTGGCCAGATGGAACGCACCGCTCGCAATGAACAGAATGTGGTCCGTCTTGATCATGCCGAACTTCGTGCTCACGGTCGTGCCTTCGACCAGCGGCAGCAGATCGCGCTGCACGCCCTGACGCGAGACGTCGCCACCGCCCACTTCGCTGCGCGTGGCGATCTTGTCGATCTCGTCGAGGAACACAATGCCGTTCTGCTCGACGTTACGCAGCGCCAGTTGCTTGACCTCTTCGTCGTTGAGCATCTTCGACGCTTCTTCGTCGGTCAGGATCTTGAGCGCATCCTTGATCTTGAGCTTCTGACGCTTCTTCTTCTGGTTGCCCAGATTCGCGAACATGCCCTTGATCTGCTCGGTCATTTCTTCCATGCCCGGCGGGCCCATGATTTCCATGCCCTGCACCGGGATCTCGACTTCGAGTTCGATTTCCTTGTCGTCGAGCGCGCCTTCGCGCAGACGTTTGCGGAAGGTCTGACGCGTAGCGTTATCTTCGCCGCCCGGCTCGGCTTCCACCGACGCCGAACCGAAACGGATATCGCGCGACGATTCGCGGCCCGTCGGCAACAGCAGATCGAGAATGCGGTCCTCGGCGCGATCTTCGGCCTTGGTGCGCACCTTCTTCATTTCGGCTTCGCGCGTTTGCTTGATCGCGATTTCCGCGAGGTCGCGCACGATGCTGTCCACGTCGCGGCCCACATAGCCGACTTCGGTGAACTTGGTGGCCTCGACCTTGATGAACGGCGCGTCGGCGAGTTTGGCCAGACGACGGGCAATTTCGGTCTTGCCGACGCCCGTCGGTCCGATCATCAGAATGTTCTTCGGCGTGATTTCCTGACGCAGGGGATCGGCCACCTGCTGACGACGCCAGCGGTTGCGCAACGCCACCGCAACAGCCTTCTTGGCCTTGTGCTGGCCGATGATGTGTTTGTCGAGTTCCGAAACGATCTCGGAGGGGGTCATATGGGTCATGACGTTCGCCAGATTAGGGGTTCGCAAGGAGGGCGACGCCCGGCCGGACGGCTGTCGATACCACGATCAGCCACCGGCCGGCAGAACGTGCCGCAGGAGTCCACCTGCTGCGCCACGCGCGTCGTCCGTCGTTACTTCGCTGCCTTGGGCGGCAGCGATTCGATGATGTGATTGCCGTTGGTGTAGATGCACATTTCGCCCGCGATCGTCAGCGCCTTCTTGACGATCTCGGCCGGCGTCAGATCGGTATTCTCGACCAGCGCGCGTGCTGCCGCCTGTGCGTACGAACCGCCCGAACCGATGGCCGCCACACCGCCTTCCGGATCGAGCACGTCGCCGTTACCGGTGATGACCAGCGTGGTTTCCGCGTCGGCGACGATCATCATCGCTTCGAGGCGGCGCAGCATACGATCGGTACGCCAGTCCTTCGCGAGTTCGACCGCCGAGCGCGTGAGGTGCCCCTGATGCTTCTGGAGCTTCGCCTCGAAACGGTCGAGCAGCGAGAAGGCGTCTGCGGTGGCGCCCGCAAAACCGACCATGACCTTGCCGTCATAGATCGTGCGGACCTTGCGCGCCGTGCCCTTCATCACGATGTTGCCGAGCGTGACCTGTCCGTCACCGCCAAGCGCGACCTGATCGCCGCGCCGAACCGAGACGATGGTGGTGCCGTGATATTGCTCCATGCCTGTTCCTTTTCGGGGGGCGACATGCGCCCCGTAACGATTGGCCCGGACGTCGCGTCCATCACCGCCGGATCACGGCTGCACAAGCGCTGAGCACCCGTTGGATCGGTGACGACGCGCCCTGCCGGGCGAGACGTGACTGTAGTTTAGGGCAATCGAAAGAATATCAAGAGGCGTCGACGGCATCGCGCAAGACGTGCCGTCGACGACAGGCCGATGCCGCGCGAAGCGGCATGGATCGCGATTTTCGCGCGGCATTGCACCGCGCGAATCGGAAGCCACGAAGCAATTTCTCGGAAATTGCCTCGATTTTGCGGGACGCTGAGCGCGTCACGCCGCTTAGAACGTTGTGCGCAACCCCACGCGAACGGCACGGCCGCCCTGCGGCGCAATGTCGCGCAGCACCGAACTCGCAAGACGCACTTCCTGATTGGTCAGGTTCTCGCCCTTCAGATAGGCCAGCCACTGCGCACCGCCCGCCTTGAACTGATACGTGAGCGCAGCGCCCAGCGTGGTGTAGCCGTTCGTCGTCAGATCGTTGGACGGGACACGTCCCTGATTGCTCGCGTGCACCAGTTCCAGACGTGCGCCCCAGTGGCCCAGTCCGTAGATCACCGCCGCCGTCAGGCGCAACGGCGCGATGCGCGGCAGCGCTTCGCCGGTGTCGCGATTGCGGCTAATGGTGTAATCGCCGCGCAGTTCGACGTCGACGTCACCGTAGCCCTGCCACACGCGCGCACGACCCTGTGCTTCGAAGCCGTAAAGCTCGGCGGGCACCCCGGCGTACTGATACACCGGCAGCGGCTTGTCTTCGCCCTCCACTGTCTGGCCCGTATTGTTGAGCGCGATGAAGTTCGAGAAGCGGCTGTAGAACACGCCCACGCTGCCCTTGTTGGGACCGTTCTCGTAGCGCAACGCCAGGTCGGTGGAGAAGGCCTTTTCCATCTTCGCCTGCGCATCGCCGATCTCGTACACGCCGGTCGCGAGGTGCGGGCCGTTCGCGTACAACTCGTAGAACGTCGGCGCGCGCTCGGTGTACGACGTGTTCACCGCCACCGACCATGCCGGTGCCAGCGCGAACACTGCGCCAGCCGAGACGCTGCCCGGCGTGAAGTTGCGCGACGGCAGATTCTCGAAGCGCTCGTTGCCGCCGGAACTCGGCTTCACGCTGGAATGCTCGATGCGTGCGCCGAACGAGAGCTTCACGGCCTGATTGACGGCCCACTCTTCGAGCGCGAACAGCGCCACGTTGGTGGTGTCGCTCTTCGGCACGAACGCTTCTTCGCCGAGCGCGGAGAAGGTGTTCTGCGAGAACTGCACACCGAGCGCGCCTTCGAGCGGCCCGATCTTTGCGTGGCGCGCTTCGATGCGTCCCTCGTAGCCGTGGTTCTTGAACGTCGTACCCGTCACGCCGCTCTCGATTTCCTTGTGTTCGTAGTCGGTGTAGCCGAAGTCGAACTTGAACGCCGTGAACGGGCCGCTCAGGTTGCGCACTTCGCTCGCCAGCGCGAGTCGTTGCTGACGCAGACGAATGCGCGTGTTTTCCTCGGCGACCGTCCCGTAATCGGAGTCGTAACCGGAGTACGACAGTCCGGCGTAGCCGTCGGCCCACGTCCACGATGCGCCCGCGGCCGCGCCGCTGGTCTGCCCGTCGCTATTGGGCAGGGTGCCCGACGGTTGCTTCGTATCTTCGTCGTCGCGTGCGCGTTGCTGCGCCGAACGGGCGAACCCGGGAATGCGCAGGTCGGCGCTCTTGCGCGCAAAGCCGTCGACGTGGAACGCGAACTGGCCGTTGCCGAATTCGAGCTGCGCTGCGCCTGCGCGCTCGCGGTTCGCACCGCCGTAGTTGACGTCCGTCGCGCCGGAAATACCGTTGAGCGCTTCGCGGGGGATGCGGTTGTCGATGGTGTTGACCACGCCACCGACGGCGTTACCGCCATAGAGCAACGCCGCCGGCCCGCGCACGATTTCCACGCGCTCGATGGAGAGCGGGTCCTGCGCCACGGCGTGGTCGTAGGAGAGCGACGAGGCGTCGAGCGAGGCCGTGCCGTTTTGCAACACGCGAATGCGGTCGCCGTCGAGTCCGCGAATGATCGGGCGGCTGACGTTCGGACCATACGACGTGGCCGACACGCCGGGCAGGCCGTCCAGCGTCTCGCCCAGTGTGGCGGCGCGGCGCAGCGCCAGCGCGCGGCCGTCGAGTTCCGTGAGCGGGGCGGCGAGATCGGCGGCGGCGCGGCCAAGCGGATTGCCCGTGACGAACGTGACGGGCAGCGCAGCTTCCGGCGCGCCCGAGGGCGTAACCGGTGCTGCGGCGACGGGCGGGGTTTGCGTCGACACTTCCGCTGCCTGAGCGGACAGGCTGGTGATGGCGAACGCGCTGAAGGTGAGCGCCGCCGCCAGCGGTAGCGGTGCGAGGCGGGGCGACGTGCGGCGGTGTGCTGCGCACGCAACGTCTGAAGTCAGGGCGAGCGAGGTCGTCGCGCGTTGACGCGCGACGCGAAGGGTAGAGATGGCCATATCGGTCTTGTGCTTGTATTCGGTCTGATGGGGCCGGAGCCCCGTGTATCGGCGCAGCATCGGGACGAATGCACGCGAGGCCACCGACAGGCGGCGCGTCGCAAGCAGCGGCGCACGTCGGCGTGACGGTGTGCGTACCGATGGAAATTCGTCGGATGCGCGCGAGGCCGATGCGAACGCGTCGATCCCCCACGGGTGAAGGGAAGACAGACGAGCGATTCACAAGGCTATGCGCGGGGATTCAGACCGTGACCGGCGGGGCGCGGGAGTCGAACGGCAGGACGACGGCGCTCGCATGGCTTCGCCCGTTGACCTGCAACGGGGCGTGCGTCGCGCTGGCGTCGCCTGCCCACTGGAGGACCGCCACGGCCATCGCAGCCGCGAGCGTCGCCCCTTCGAAGAGATGGCAATGATGGTGGTGGGTGCCGAAACCGGCGTGCGTCGTGCGCGACGATTGCGCGGACCAGTCGGCCGCGATGGCGTCGTCGTCGGTGTCGCCATCGTCCGCGCTATTCGCAACGTCCGCCTGGCCGACGTTCGTTGCTGCTGGCGCGCCGCTGCGCCCCAACGTGGGTTGCCCGACGCCGGACAACTCGCGTGCGTGCGCAATCTCATGTTGCAGGCCCCACATCTGCACGCAGAGCAGTGTGGTGATGAGCCAGACGATCCATCCGCTGCGGCCACGACCCACGCGCATGCGCTTTCGCGCACGCCACGGGCGAGAGTCGGAGTCGATGGAAGGCATGAGTGACATGAATTGCAGCTGAGTTGCAATTCTGCCATAAAGTGACGTCACCCGCGAGCGATATGCGGGATAACGGCGCAGCGTTGACGGCCGCGCAAGAAAAAAGGCATGTCGCGAAGACATGCCTTTGATCGACTGAGGCCACCGGGCACCGCCACCGCGCGGTTGCCGGGGGCCGGCTGGCCGACGATCAGTCGCCGAACAGCTTCTGACGCAGTTCGCGACGCTCTTGCGCTTCGAGCGACAACGTGGCCGTCGGTCGGGCGAGCAGACGCGGCACGCCGATCGGCTCACCGGTTTCTTCGCACCAGCCATAATCGCCCGAGTCGATGCGGGCGAGCGACTGCTGGACCTTCTTCAGCAGCTTGCGTTCGCGATCGCGCGTACGCAGCTCGAGCGCATGTTCCTCTTCGATGGTCGCGCGGTCGGCCGGATCCGGAACCACCACGGTTTCCCGCAGGTTTTCGGTCGTCTGACCGGCGTTACGCAGAATTTCGGCTTGCAGCTCTTCCAGACGATTCTTGAAGAATTCGAGTTGAGCCGCATTCATGTAGTCCTTGTCGGACATCTTCAGAATTTCGGCCTCGGTCAAAAGTCGTTGCTTGCTCATGGGTTTCTGTGGCGTCTCTTTCGGATGATCCGGCGATGCCCCTGTAGCGGGTGGCACGTCTTGCTTACCGGCAATGCCGCGGGCGGCTTCTTGGGTTACTTTCCTGCCGGGCGATTTGGGCGGCGCCTTCTTCTTGGCGGCGGCCTCGTCGCCCGTCTTCGATTTGCCTGCTGGAGCACGCTTGGCGCCCGCGTCCAGTGCCGGTTCTGACCGGCGCGTGGGGCGTGCGGTGGCAGTCTTGCGAGAGGCGGTGGCCATGACGGTGCTCCCCTGCCTACCCCCCGGAATGCCGCGACGATTCGCTGGCGGCGGTCCCAGTGGGCAGGTATTGTAACCGAATCGTTCGACAGTCCCGATTAAGGGCTTTCCCGTCACCGGATTCGGCGATTCCGCTCAGACCAGACAGCGTTCCAGCCCTTGCAGGATGATGTCTTTCGGCAGTTCCGCGCCAATGAACACCATCTTGGTGTTCGGCGTCTCGCCGGGTTGCCACTTCGTGCCCACGTCGCTACCCATCATCTGGTGAACGCCCTGGAACACGACCCGACGGTCGATACCGCGCATGTTTAATACGCCTTTATAACGCAATAAGCGTTCGCCGTACACCTGTAGGATGCTCCCGAGGAAATCCTCCAGCTTGGCCGGATCGAATTGTTTTTCGCTGCGGAAGACGAACGACTTGATAGCATCGTCGTGATGCGCGTGATGGTGGTGGTGAGCGTGCCCGTGGTCGTGACCTTCGTGGTCGCACTTCCCGTGGTCGTGGTCGCAGTGCGAATGATCGTGGTCATGGCCGTGGTCGTGATCGTGTGCATGCTCGTCGGCGGCCAGGAAGTCCGGATCGATGTCGAGCTTGTCGTTCAGGTTGAAACCGTGGATGTCGAAGATCTGCTCCAGATCGGCCTGACCGAAGTCCACCACCTGCTGCGGCGCACGCGGGTTCATGTGTGCGAGACGGTGCTTGAGATCGTCGAGGGCGTCCGGCGTCACCAGATCGGCCTTGGTGATGAACAGACGATCGGCGAAGCCCACCTGCCGCTGCACCACTTCGTGCTGATCGAGCTGCTGCTGGCCGTGTTTGGCGTCGACCAGCGTGATGATGGCGTCCAGACGGTAGGTGTCGGCCACTTCGTCGTCGATGAAGAAGGTCTGCGCCACCGGGCCGGGGTTCGCCAGGCCGGTCGTCTCGATGACGACGCGATCGAACTGGATCGAACCGGCGTCGCGCTGGCTGTTCAGATCGGACAGCGCCTGCACCAGATCGCCACGGATCGTGCAGCAGATGCAGCCGTTGCTCATCTGCACGATCTGCTCGGCGTTGTCTTGCACGAGGATGTCGTTGTCGATGTTCTCTTCACCGAATTCGTTTTCGATGACGGCGATCTTCATGCCGTGCGCCTCGGTCAGGATGCGCTTGAGCAGCGTGGTTTTACCGCTGCCGAGAAAGCCGGTCAGGATGGTGACGGGAGTCATGAATGCAATGTCCTGTGATGATGCGGCGCATCGGGATGCACCGGCGGCGGCGTGTGCCGCGTCAGTTGGTGGCGCCCGCGCATTGGGCGCAGGTGCCATGAATCAGCAGCTCGACCTGTTCGCCCACGAAGCCCTTGGGCAAGCGCTTGAGTTCGCGCTCACTCAATTGGGGATGCTGAGGCCAATCGTCAAGGCAAAACGTTCGGTGGCAGCGTACGCAGCGGAAATGTCCGTGCTGCGTATGCGGACGCGGCGCGCTCGCACGCTCGGGATCGACGTGCTCGGCCATGACGAAGCGGAAGATGCGGTCGTCGCCCGCCTGCTTGATCGCCCAGCCCTGCGCGACCAGCCAGTCGAGCACACGGTAGGCCGTCACGCGGTCGAGCGGATCGGCGTCGGTGGCCAGATCGGCCAGCACTTCCTGATGCGTAAGCGGGCGGCCTGCCTTGAGCAGCAAGGCCAGCACACGAACACGCCCCGAAGTCACGCGGCCCGATTGCTCCTGCAAGCTCGCACGGGCCGCTTCCAGATACGGTTGTAATTGAGTAAGGCTCATGAATCGATTTAAGCACAGCGCCGTCAGCGCTGCAACCGAGTTGCAAATTGGTTCGAATAGCCCCGCTGTTGCCGCTGCGGTTGTCTCATTTGGGCCAGGAAAGGCGGGATATTAGCCGAGGAACAGGGTGAGATTGGGGCGAAGTGACGGGAAGTGAACGGGCAATGCGTCATACAATTGACACAAAAACCCCCTTCGTCATGTCGCTCACCGCCCTCGCCCTCGTCGTCACCGCCGCATTTCTGCATGCCACCTGGAATTTCGTCGCCAAGCGCATCGATACGCGCGAAGGCGGTGGCCCGCAACTGGTCTTCCTCTACGCCTTGCTGACCGTGGTGATCTACACGCCGCTGGCGCTGTATTTCCTTGCAGGACAAGCCAGTTGGCCGTCAGCGCTCGGCTGGGGTGTCATCGCCGTCAGCGCCCTGTTGCATTTCGGGTACACGCTTGTCTTGCAGCGCGGCTACCGTGTGGGCGATCTCTCGGTCGTCTACCCGCTCGCACGCGGCACCGGTCCGTTACTGTCGTCCCTCGGCGCCATCGTGCTGCTCGGCGAACGCCCGGGCTGGCTCGCGCTCGTGGGCATTGCGCTGGTCGTGTGCGGCGTGCTCGTGATTGCCGGTGGCGAACGCCTGTTCCGGCGCGGCAGCATGCACGCGGGCGCGGGCTGGGGGGTGCTCACGGGCGGATTCATTGCGGCGTATACGCTGGCGGATGCCTACGCCATCCGCACCCTGATGCTCGCGCCGCTCGTCTATTACTACCTGGAAAACGTGCTGCGGGTCGTGTTGTCCGCGCCCACGGCATTCTCGCGTCCGGCCCGCATCGCCGTGCTGTGGCAGGCCAACTGGCGCAAGATCCTGATCATTTCAACGATTTCGCCGATCTCCTACTTCCTGATCCTGACCGCGCTCAAATACGCGCCCGTCTCGCACGTCGCCCCGGCACGGGAGATGTCGATGATGGTCGCTGCGCTGCTCGGCGTGCGGGTGCTGGGAGAGGGAGAGATGCACCGCCGCGTGGGCGGTGCCGTACTGATCGCCCTGGGTGTGGTCGGTCTGACGCTGGGCTGATGCCCTGTGAGCGGCCCACACCAAGAAAGCAAACACTTACATACGCTGCAACCAAAGTCCCTTGAGGTATTCGCCTTCGGGGAATTGCGTGAGCATCGGGTGATCCATGCCCGCCGACAGGCGGCGCAGGATACGTGCGTCGACACCGGCATCGACGGCCGCACCGGCCACGATCTTCTGGAACAGATCGGCATCGATGGCGCCTGAGCACGAGTAGGTGAGCAACTGGCCGCCCGGACGCAGCAGCCGGAAGCCCGCCATGTTGATGTCCTTGTACGCCCGCGCAGCGCGGTCCACGTGATGGGCCGACGGCGCGAACTTCGGCGGGTCGAGCACGATCATGTCGAACGTACGGCCTTCCTCGCGCAGGGCGCGCAACGTCTTGAAGACGTCCGCATCGCGCCACTCGGCACGGGCGGCGTCGAAACCGTTCAGTTCGACGTTGCGCGCGCCGATCGCCAGCGCCTCGCCTGACGAATCGATCGACAGCACGCTCTGCGCCCCCCCTGCCAGCGCCGCCAGCGAGAAGCCGCCGGTGTAGCAGAAGCAGTTCAGCACGTCGCGGCCCCGGGCCTGTTGCTGAACGAGCCGACGGTTGTCGCGCTGGTCGACGTAGAAGCCGGTCTTGTGTCCGTTGCGCACGTCGACGTAATACTTCACGCCGTTTTCATGCGTCGTCAGCAACGCCGGCGCTTCGGGCGGCTCGGCCCCGGCCAGCACGCCGGTGATGCTCGGCAGCCCTTCACGCTCGCGTACCGCCGCATCGGAACGCTCATAGACGTTCGGGCAGCCGGTCGCCCCTACGAGCGCCTTGGTAATGGCGTCCTTCCAGGCTTCGACACCCGCCGCCATGAACTGGCAGACGAGCTGATCGGTCTCCGGCTGACCCGGCGCGGACCGATAACGGTCGACGATCAGCCCCGGCAGGCCGTCGGCCTCACCGAAGAGCAGACGCGTCGCGCCCGTGTCGTGCACCATCTCTTCGCGGTACGCCAGCGCCGCCGAGACGCGACGCTTGAAGAACGCGTGATCGACCGGCTCGTTTTCGTTGAACGTCCACACGCGGGCGCGGATGGCCGACACCGGGCTGAACGCGGCGCGCGCGAGGAAACGGCCATCGGCGGCCCGCACCACAACCGTGGCACCGGAGGCCGGGTTGCCGTCCACGCGCGCCACGGCGGTGGCGTAAATCCAGGGATGACGGCGCAGCAAGGACTTCTCTTTGCCGGGCTTGAGGGTCAAGGTATTCATGCGGAACGGACTAACGGTTGCATTCGGGGTGACGGGCAAGTCTCGCGGCACGGCGGGCGGGCCGGATCCGGATCGGGCTCGGTCGCACGCGCGAGGCATCCGGCTGGCGGACGGCACAACGCACACTGTGCGGGACTTGCTGAGGAAGGACGCGATTCTACACCGACTCGGCGCGCACGCCGTAAAGCGCCTCGTCAGCCCGGCGCGACATCGGGGCCAGCCTCAGGGCTTCTTGCGTGAGCGCGGATGCGCCTGGTCGTACACCTTGGCAAGATGTTGGAAGTCGAGCTTCGTGTAGATCTGCGTCGTCGAAATATTGCTATGGCCGAGCATTTCCTGCACGGCCCGAAGATCGCCGGACGATTGCAGCACATGCGTTGCGAACGAGTGACGCAGCATGTGCGGATGCACATGCGTGGGCAGTCCGGCCGCCAGCGCGTGACGCTCCAGCCCCTGCTGCACCGCGCGCGCACCGATACGCTTGCCGCGCGCCGACAGAAACAGGGCGTGCGGCTCGGCCGTCGCCAGCGGCGCGCGCATCTCCAGCCATTGCGCCAACGCCTGCGCCGCCTTCTCGCCCACCGGCACGCGACGCCGCTTGTTGCCCTTGCCCGTCACGACGACCTCGCACTCGGCCAGATCCAGCCAGCTCGCCGAGCGGTAGCCGTCGGCCTCGACGTAACGATGGTCAAGCCCCGTCAGTTCCGACAGACGCAGGCCCGACGAGTAAAGCAGTTCGAACATCGCGCGGTTGCGCACGGCCTCGGCGGACGTGCCGGTCGCGAATTCGACGAGCGCCGACGCCTGATCGGGCGACAGCGCCTTGGGCAACGGTTTGGGTTGTTTGGGTGCGCGCACGCCTTCGACGGGATTCGCGGCGAGCGCGGTACGCTGAGCAAGCCACGCGAAGTAGCCGCGCCAGGCGGAGAGCTTGCGGGCAATCGAGCGGCCGACCAGCCCCTCGCTATGCAGCTTCATCACGAAGCGGCGGATGTCGCCGTGTTGCAGCGATTCGAGCGCACGGCCGCTCGCGAGACGCTGCAACTGACGCAGGTCGCGCGTGTAGTTTTCCAGCGTGAGCGCCGCGAGCTTGCGCTCGCTGGCCAACGATGTCAGATAGGTGCGGATGCCTGGCTCAAGTGGCGGCTCAAGCGGCGGCTCAGGGGGCGACTCGGACGATGCATCGGTCGACGACAGAGGCAGCGTGTCGTGCGTCCCCCCGCTCGCCCCCTTCCCCTTGCCAGCCGGAGATCCGGAGCGCATCTCAGTCGTCGGCGCGCAGCTTGCCGAGGGCAGCCCCGGCCAGTTCGCCGATCTGCGTGAGGAAATCCGTCGCCATGCCTTCATGGAAGCGGCGCGCGTCTTCCGAGCCCATGACGAGCAGGCCGAAGACCGGGCCGTCGGTCACTTGCGGGTCGCGCAGCGCGAGCAGGGCGACCGAGGCGGGATCGCTCGGCGCGCCCAGCCATGTCACCGCTTCGAAGCCGGTGTTCGCGCCGCAGTATGGCGTAACCAGGCTCGTCGCGAAGATCTTCACTTCCTCGCTGACGCTGCGGGCGAACTCGGCCGGTTGATACGGCGCGGCCACGTTCCACAGACGCACGGCCGCGAACGGCACATTGAAGACGTCGCGCAAACCACGGGCAATCGCCTCGGGCAGCGCATGCGGGTCACGCTCGCCCAGCAGACCGAGGGTCCAGCGGTGCAGCTTGCCCGAGATATCGTCGTTTTCGTGGCCGTAGCGCATCAGTTCGGCGAGGCGTCGCTCGATCTGCTTGGTCTTCTCGCGCTGCATCTCGATCTGACGCTCCTGCAACGACACCGCCCGCTGGCCGTGCGGGCTGGTGAGCCGCACGCCGGCCAGCAATTCGGCATGGCGCTCGAAGAAGTCGGGATGCGCAATCAGGTATTCCGCAATATCTCGGTCGTTCATGAATGTCCGTCTGCTGTTCGTCAACTGCCGCGCGCCGCGCCTCATATTCGTTATGCCGAACACAAGGGCGACGTGCAGCCGCCTGGGTCGCTAAATCAGAATCCGTCTGAAACCAATGCCGTGCTGCCTGTCCTGACGCCGAAGCCGTCAGACTTCGATCGTACCTTCGAAGACCGTGGCAGCCGGTCCCGTCATGATGACCGGACCGCTTGCGCCGTCCCAGTCGATGGTGAGCGTGCCGCCGTGCGTCTCGATGGCCACAGGTGCCTTGAGCAGACCGCGACGGATGCCCGCCACCGCCGCCGCGCACGCGCCCGTGCCGCAGGCGAGCGTTTCACCTGCGCCGCGCTCGTACACGCGCAGCCGCGCTTCGTGCTGACTCACCACTTGCAGGAACCCGGCGTTCACCCGGCGCGGGAAGCGGCGGTGACGCTCGACCAGCGGGCCGTCCGTCTCGACCGGCGCGGTGTCGACGTTATCGACCACCTGCACGGCGTGCGGATTGCCCATCGAGACCACGGAAATCCAGGTCGTCTTGCCTGCGACGTCGAGCGGCCAGAGCGTGTCGTCGCCCTCGCGGCGACCTTCCAGACCGGCGGCATCGAACGGCACGTCGGACGGCGTGAGAATCGGTGCGCCCATATCCACGCTGACCTGACCGTCTTCGCGCATCGTGAGCGTAATCACACCCTGCTGCACCTCGACGCGCACCGTGTGCTTGTCGGTCAAGCCGGTGTCGCGCACGAACTTGACGAAGCAGCGCGCGCCATTGCCGCAATGCTCGACCTCACCGCCGTCGGCGTTGAAGATGCGATAGCGGAAGTCCACGCCCGGCATGGCGGAGCGTTCGACGAGCAGCAACTGGTCCGCGCCGACGCCAAAGTGGCGGTCGGCGAGCGCACGCCATTGTTCGGGCGTGAAATCGATGGTCTGCGAGATGCCGTCGATCACGACGAAGTCGTTCCCGGCACCTTGCATCTTGGTGAATTTGAGCTTCATGCCGCTATTGTAGTGGAGAAGGTCGACGCGCATCCGGTGCCGGTCAGTAGACGCCCGGCTGCCCCTCGGGGCGCGTCTTGAAACGCTTGTGGACCCAGTAATACTGTTCCGGCATCTTGAGAATCTGCTCTTCGAGGAAGGCGTTCATGCGGCGCGCGTCGGCGTCCGGGTCGCCGCTGGGGTAGTTTTCCCAGATCGGGAACACTTTCAGGCGGTAGCCCTTGAAGTTAGGCAGCACTTCGCCGATGAACGGCAGAATCTGCGCCCGGCCGACTTCCGCCAGTCGCGACACCGACGTCAGAGTGCAAGTCTCGACCCCGAAAAAGGGCACGAACGTGGAGTTTCGCGCGCCGTAGTCCATATCCGCCGCCAGCATGACCGGCTTCTTCTTGCGGAACATGCGCAGCACGTCGCGTGCGCTGTCGCCGCGCGGGATCATCTCGGCGTCGAAACGGCCGCGCTGCTCGCGAGCCATGGCGTCGAACGCCGGGTTCGACATCGGCGTGTAGAGCGAGGCGCAGGGCCGGTGCAGCGAGTAGTTGATGAATACGGACGCCGCCTCGATGCCCACGAAGTGGAAGCCGAGCAGGATCGTGGGGGGCATGTCCGGAGCGCGCAGGTCGACGGCCGAATCGAGTTCGATGAGGCGTTCGAGCTTCTTGCCGCTACCGAACCACTGGACGCTGCGCTCCGCGTAGCTGCGGATCGCGTGGACAAACGACGCCTTGGCCACGCGCTCGCGGGTGGCGTCGTCCCAGTGCGGGAAACACAGGCGCAAATTGGTGTGTACCACCCGCTTCCGGGAGCTGGGAATCAGGTACAGCACATGCCCGATGCCCGCGCCGAAACGCGCGACCCAGCTATAGGGCAGCAGGTTGAGTCCGCGCAGCAGACCCACGCTGAGGTAGTACCCGAGGGATTTCTTGGGAGTGGTAGCCATGTCGCAAGCAGGATTTCTTCAGGGGCGTATAATAAGCGACATCGCCGAGTTAACTGACAACTTGCGGGGCGATTCGAATGAGCCACCATACATAGGCAGCCCATTCGACCAACTTTCCGCTAAAGCGTCGCCGCTTCTCCTCCGATGACGGCAACGTGAGTCGCCAAATACGTTAGAGGAGCCATAAGTGGCGAACGACTATCTCTTTACCTCCGAATCCGTCTCCGAAGGTCACCCGGACAAGGTCGCCGACCAGATCTCGGATGCCGTTCTCGATGCCATCCTGACGCAAGACAAGTACGCGCGCGTTGCTGCGGAAACGCTTTGCAACACGGGTCTCGTCGTGCTCGCCGGTGAAATCACCACGACCGCTACGGTCGACTATCAGCAAGTCGCACGCGAAACGATCCGTCGCATCGGTTACGACAACACCGACTACGGCATCGACTACAAGGGCTGCGCCGTGCTGGTCGCCTACGACCGCCAGTCGCCGGACATCGCGCAGGGCGTGGACCGCGCACACGACGACAACCTCGATCAGGGTGCGGGCGACCAGGGCCTGATGTTCGGCTACGCCTGCGACGAAACGCCGGAACTCATGCCGCTGCCGATCTACCTGTCGCACCGTCTGGTCGAGCGCCAGTCGCAAGTGCGCCGTGACGGTCGTCTGCCCTGGCTGCGTCCGGACGCCAAGTCCCAGGTCACCATCAAGTACGAAAACGGCCGTCCGCACAGCATCGACACCGTGGTGCTCTCGACGCAGCACGCGCCGGACATCGCGCTGGACGCGCTGCGCGAAGCCGTCATCGAAGAAGTCATCAAGCCGGTGCTGCCGGCCGACCTGATCAAGGGCGACATCAAGTTCCTGGTGAACCCGACCGGCCGTTTCGTGATCGGTGGCCCGCAAGGCGACGCCGGCCTCACGGGCCGCAAGATCATCGTCGACACGTACGGCGGTGCTGCACCGCACGGCGGCGGCGCGTTCTCGGGCAAGGATCCGTCGAAGGTCGACCGTTCGGCAGCCTACGCTGGCCGTTACGTCGCGAAGAACATCGTGGCCGCCGGTCTGGCGTCGAAGTGCGTGATTCAGGTCTCGTACGCCATCGGTGTGGCGCGTCCGACGTCGGTCATGGTCAACACCTTCGGCACGGGCAAGATCAGCGATCAGCGCATCGCCGAGCTGGTCGAGAAGCACTTCGACCTGCGCCCGAAGGGCATCATCCAGATGCTCGACCTGCTGCGTCCGATCTACGAGAAGACCGCCGCTTACGGCCACTTCGGCCGTGAAGAACCGGAATTCTCGTGGGAAGCCACGGATCGCGCCGACGCCCTGCTTGCCGACGCCGGTCTGCGCGCTGTCGCCTGATTCGGCGCAATCGCTGCACGGCAGGCGCCGGTGTCGACCGGCGTCAGTCAGACAAAACCCCCGCCCGGGTCAAACCGGTGGGGGTTTTGTTTTGGGTGGTTCGATCGTACTGCGGCGCTGGACTGTGACGAAGTCCCCGTCCCTCAGCGCAGCAGCAGCTTCATCATCGCAGCGAACCGCTTGCCGTACGGGGGATTGAGCAGACCGCCGCCATTCCAGCGTGCCTGACGAAAGATCGGCTTCTCCTTCGAGAAAGTGCGGAAGCCCGCCTCGCCGTGATAGCCGCCCATACCGGACGGCCCTACGCCGGCGAACGGCAACGAATGCTCTGCCACGTGCAGCAGCGTGTCGTTGATCGTCACACCGCCGGAGATGGTGCCATCCACCACCTGATCGATGCGCGCATGGTCGGTGTCGAACATGTACAGCGCGAGCGGACGCGCACGCGCGTTCACGTACGCAATCGCGGCGTCCAGATCGTCGTAGGGCACCACCGGCAGCAGCGGCCCGAAGATCTCCTCACGCATCACGCGCATGCCGTCGTGTACGCCCGTCAGCACGACGGGTGGCAGGCGTCTGCGCGCCGCCTGCGCCGGTGCGTCGAACAAGGCGTGGGACGTAGCGCCCTGCGCGGCCGCCCCGCTTGCAAGACCGGACAACCGCTCGAAGTGACGCGCCGACACGATGCTCGTGTATTGCGGATTGTTCACGGCATCCGGGTAAAGTCGCGACGCCACCTGACGCGCCGTCGCCACGAACGTATCGAGCTTTTCGCGCGGCACCAGCACATAGTCGGGGGCAACGCACGTCTGCCCCGCGTTGAGCAGCTTGCCGAGCATGATGCGCTCCACCGCGTGCTCCCAACGTGCGCCCGGCCCGATGATTGCGGGCGACTTGCCGCCGAGTTCCAGCGTCACCGGCGTGAGATGCTCGCTTGCCGCGCGCATCACATGGTGGCCAATCGACGTCGCCCCGGTGAACAGCAGATGGTCGAACGGCAGCGACGAGAACGCGCGTGCGACCTGCGCGTCGCCGGTCACGACCGTCACCCATTCCGGCGGGAATGTCTCGGCAATGGCCGACGCGAACACTTCCGCAAAACGCGGCGTGACTTCCGAGACCTTGATCATCACGCGGTTGCCTGCGGCCAGTGCGTCTGTAAGCGGACCGATGGCGAGAAACAGCGGGTAGTTCCACGGCACGATGACACCCACGACACCCAGCGGCTGGGGGACGATGGCGCGTCGCGCAGGCAGGAGCCAGAGGTTTGCCCAACCCGACGAGCCACGCATCCAGCGACGCGTGTGCGACAGCGCATGCTTCAGGTTGCCCAGCGAGGGAAACAATTCGAGCATGTCGGTCTCTTCTTTCGACCGCCAGCCAAAGTCTTCGTCGATGGCCGTAGCGAAGGGCTCGCGATATTTGTGCAACATGCCGAGCAACGCCGTCAGATGACGTTTGCGGGTCGACCATTCGACGTGCGGGGAGGCATCGTGCGCGTGACGCATCGCGTCAAAGCGTGGCAACAGCAACGCGCGCGTCAGATCGTCGTCTTGCGACACCTGCAACGTCGCAGCGTCGTGAAGCCCGTCCCCGCCTGCGCCCATCTCATCTTTGTGTCCCATGCCGTTCCTCCCTGCGACCGCCGGTGCGTGAGCGCTCCGACCACTGTCGTGTCGATATGTTGTCGTTATATGAAGTCGATGCTTCGATGCGTGACGCTTTCGCGCGACGCCTCATGTCTGACTTCGCGCCTCACGCAAGAAACGCTCTGTCGAGCCAGGCGCGTTGCACACCGACAGGCACCGTGTCCGGCATCACGCCATAGACACGTCCGCCAGTGTTCGCGAACCGGCTCTCGACGAACCCGTGCGCCAGCTCGGACGGCGCATGCTCCAGCAGCAACGCGGCCTGCGACAGCAACACGATCTGTTGCGCGATGGCGCGCGCGCGCACTGCGTGCGACGCAGGATCGGCGGCGAGCCAGCCGTGCAACTGCGCAAGCGCGGCACGCAGCGTCGTGTGCGATCCGACACGTTCGCCGAGCCACTGAAACCAGCTTTGCGCGACGTCCGGTTCGCGGCTCATGGCGCGCAGCGCGTCCAGACACATCACGTTGCCCGAGCCTTCCCAGATCGAATTGACGGGCGCTTCGCGATACAGACGCGCCAGCGGCCCCGTCTCGACATACCCGTTACCGCCCCACACTTCCATGCATTCGCCCGCGAGTTCGAGCGCGCGCTTGCACACCCAGAACTTCGCGGCAGGCAGCACGATGCGTCGCCATGCGCGCTCGACGGGCGAGTCGTCGTCCGACAGACTCGCGTCGAACGCACGCGCGAGCCGCATCGCCAGCCACGTCGCCGCTTCCGACTCCAGCGCGAGATCGGCAAGCACCACCGTCATCAGATCCTGATCGACGAGTTTCGCGCCGAACGCCGTGCGGTGCCGTGCATGATGAATCGCCTGCACGACGCCGGTGCGCATCATCGCCGCGCTGCCGATCACACAGTCCAGTCGCGTGTAGGTCGCCATCTCGATAATCGTGGGCACACCGCGCCCCGGCGCACCGACACGCGTGCCGTACGCGCCCCGAAATTCCACTTCGCTGCTCGCGTTCGAGCGGTTGCCGAGCTTGTCCTTGAGCTGCTGAATCTGCACCGCATTCTTGTGGCCGTCCGGCCGGTAGCGCGGCACAAAGAAGCACGACAACGCGTCGCTATCGCTATCGCGCGCGAGGACCAGATGCGCGTCGCACTGCGGTGCGGAGAAGAACCACTTGTGACCGACGAGCGAGAACTCGCCCTTGCCCACTTCAGTCGCGACGGTGGTGTTCGTGCGCACGTCGGAGCCGCCCTGTTTCTCCGTCATTCCCATGCCGATGAGCAGGGTGTGCTTCTGCGCGAGCGGCACGTCGCGCGGATCGTGCTGGGGCGCGAGCAGCTTGTCCTTGATCGTGGCGAAGAGCGCCGGTTCTTTCGCCAGCACCGGGATGCTCGCGAACGTCATCGTCGTGGGACACAGCGAACCGGCTTCGTTCTGCGCGTGCAGAAAGTACGACGCCGTGCGCGCCGCCATCACCCCGCCGCGCGGATGCGCCCACGGCAACGATTGCAGTTGTGCACCGCGCAAAAGCCCCATGAGCGAATGCCACGCGGGATGAAACGCGACACGGTCGATACGATTGCCTTGCGAATCGAAGGATTGCAGTTCCGGCGCGTGACGATTGGCGTCCTGCGCCCATTGCTGCACTTCCGCCTCGCCCACCCGTGCGCCCTGGCGATGCAATTCCTTCGCGTGCCAGTGCGCGTCGAACGCCGCCACCGCGGCTTGCAGCGCGGCATCGGTCGCGTAGAGGTTGTAGTCCGTGAGCGGCGGCACCTGATTGGTGACGTCGTGCGTCTGCCAGGCTTCAGTCATCCGTGTCTCCCTTGCGCATCATCCCGAATGCCCTGCATGGGACGGTCACTTCAAGTCGATCATTTCATCATAGCGGTTAAGCCCTCGTGCTCGCGCAAATTAGAGGAATGCTTCACTTCCCCCCCCGGGCACACGCATTGTCTGCCTACAATGAGTGCCGCTGTAAGGTGACGTCGACGAGACGCCTCAGAGATCGGCGCAAGCAGCGAACCACACATGCGACACAGGCATCGCAAAGCATCATAAGAACGAGCAGCACAAGCAGCAGCGAACGCATTCAACGACAAAGTTGAAGCAGTGCCATCCAAGGGAGGATGACAGCATGGACTATGACTACGTCATTGTCGGCGGCGGGTCGGCCGGTTGCGCACTCGCGGCGCGTCTGGCGGACGGCTTGCCGGACCGCACCATCGCACTCGTCGAAGCCGGGCCGCCGGATAACAGCTTTCTCGTGCGTCTGCCGCTCGGCCTGGCAGCACTCGTGCCGTTCGCGTCGCGCCGCAACTACGGCTATCGCACCACACCGCAGGCGGGACTGGCGGGACGTCAGGGTTATCAGCCACGCGGGCGCGGTCTCGGCGGCTCCAGCTCGATCAACGCAATGATCTACACGCGCGGGCATCCGGACGATTACAACGACTGGGCGCAAGCGGGCTGCACCGGCTGGGCGTGGGACGACGTGCTGCCCTACTTCCGTCGCAGCGAGAACAACGAGCGTGGCGCGAACGCATGGCATGGTGCAGGCGGCCCTCTCAACGTCGCCGATCTGCGCACCGTCAATCCGTTCTCGCAACACTATGTCGACGCCGCGCGCGAAGCCGGATTCCCCGTCAGCGACGACTTCAATGGCGAGCATTACGAAGGCGCGGGCATCTATCAGGTCACGCAGAAGGACGGTGAGCGATGGAACGCCGCGCGCGCTTATTTGCACGGCAAGACGCGTAACAACCTGCATGTGATCACCGACGCGCTGGTGCAGCGCATCGTGTTCGACGGCAAGCGCGCGACGGGCATCAAGCTGCAACGGCAAGGCACCGTGCAAACGATTCATGCGCGCGCCGAAGTCGTGCTGAGCGCAGGCGCGTTCAACTCCCCCCAGTTGCTGATGTGCTCGGGTATCGGTCCGGCCGATCAGCTTCGCGCGCATGGCCTGGACGTGCGGGTGGAGGCACCCGGTGTGGGCGAAAACTTGCAGGATCACATCGACTTCATCGTCAACAAGTACATCGCGCATCGCGATCTCGTCGGCTACACACCCGCAGGGCTTTGGCATCTGCTCACGCAAGGGATGGAATACCTGCGCGACCGGCGCGGGCTGTTCGCGAGCAACGTGGCGGAAGCCGGTGGCTTTCTGAAAAGCGACCCGTCGCTGGCGCGGCCCGACTTGCAGATGCACTTTCTCGTGGGGATTTGCGACAACCACAACCGGCGTCTGCATCTGCGGCGCGGTCTGTCGTTGCATGCGTGCGTGCTTCGGCCGAAGAGCCGCGGACGCGTCACGCTGGCGTCTGCCGATATGCGCGACGCGCCGCACATCGACCCGGCGTTTCTGACGGCGCAGGAAGATGTCGACACGCTGCTGCGCGGGGCGCGTGTGATTCGGCGCATTCTCGCGGCACCGTCGCTCGCGAAGTTCGGCGGCGAGGAATTGCACAGCCGGGGCGTGGTGTCGGACGAAGCGCTGACGGCGTTGATCCGTGCGCGTGCCGACACCATCTATCACCCCGTCGGCACTTGCCGGATGGGCGGCGACGCGGCGTCGGTCGTCGACACGGAACTGAAGGTGCGTGGCGTAGAAGGCTTGCGTGTGGTCGACGCGTCGATCATGCCGACGCTCATCGGTGGCAACACCAACGCCCCGTCGATGATGATCGGGGAGAAGGCCGCGGACATGATGTTAGTGAGTGCACGGGCGTGGCATCAGGGTGCAGGGGAGACCGTCAACGCGCGTGGCGATGCCCGTGCCGTTGCCGATGTCTCGCTCGACGGCGCATCCGACGTCGAAACGATGAGCGCTTCCACCCCATTAGCCGCTCGTGCGCAGCCACAGGTCTAGGAACGGCTCG
Source organism: Pandoraea oxalativorans (assembly GCF_000972785.3). NCBI lineage: Bacteria > Pseudomonadati > Pseudomonadota > Betaproteobacteria > Burkholderiales > Burkholderiaceae > Pandoraea > Pandoraea oxalativorans. Next base: position 213,084 of record NZ_CP011253.3, on the reverse strand, counting down.
CCCCACAGCGCGCTTGCCAACGCGCCGAGCACGAGCCAGGGGCCGAACGGCATCGGCTCGCGCAGCACGCGCCCGCGCACCAGCCCATAGGCGGCGAACGCCAGCGTCGCAGCCATCGCGCCGAAGGCGAGCGTCAGCGGCACGCCGATCCATCCGAGCCACGCACCACAGGCGGCGACGAGCTTGGCGTCGCCGCCGCCGAGGCCCTCGTGGTGCGTCAGCGCGCGGTACACCGATCCGATGGTCCACATCACGACGTACCCGAGCGTGGCCCCCAACACCGCTTCGTCGACGGGCACCGTCACGCCCATCACGCTGCACAACAGCCCCGCCCATAACAACGGCAACGTGAGCAAGTCCGGCAGCAATCGCGTCTCGATGTCGATGAGGGCGAGCGCCAGCGACGTCGCACCGAAACCGCTCCACACGAGCATCGCAGCGTATTGCTTCGACGGCACGAACGTCCACGCCATCGCGGCGAACAGCACGCCGACAGCGATTTCGACGAGGGGATAGCGCAGCGCAATCCGTGTACCGCAATCGGCGCATCGCCCGCGCAGCCACAGGTAGCTTACGACCGGGAAGTTGTGACGTGCCGCAATGCGCGACTCGCAATGCGGGCAGCGCGACGGCGGCCATGCGAGATTGAAGACCGGCGTCACCGGCGGAATCTGTCCGGACCACGCCGCGACTTCGCCCGCCCACTGCGTCTCCAGCATGCGCGGCAGCCGGTAGACGACAACGTTCAGAAAGCTGCCCGCAAACAGCCCGAGTACGGCCATCGCCGCAGCGACCGCTTCACGCGGCAGCGCCTGAAATTCGCGCCACAGAAATTCGAAAAGAGTGACCATCGTCAGAACATCGATTTGGCGTACTCGCCTGCCGCATGGCCGATCTGCAACATGCCGCCCACGGTGAAGATGATCGTCAGGCCGACGAGTGCGAGAAGCACGGAGCGTAACGTGGCCGAGCGGACCTTGATGCGTTCCGCGACCTCTTCGATGGTCATCAACCCGATTTTGCGAATACCTGCGTCGAAGTTGGTCCGCCCCGAGTACTCGACAAGCCGATCGAACACCTCCTCGTTGAAAATGCCCGTATCCATCGCCTTGATCATGCTGCGCTCGCTCTTGAGCGAGGCCCGCATGCGCAGCAGATGCCACCGCAGCCAGGGCGACGCCCGCGTCAGCAGCAGCGAAACGGCGTCGAACACGGACGTCTTCGCACCGGTGAGCGCGGCGAGCGCCACGAGAAACTCACCTGCGCGCACGTCGCGATACACGGCGTAGGGGCCGAAGTTATCGAAGCGACGACGCAGCGGTCCCGTCCATCGGCTGAACGAGAACGACATCAGCATGACGAGCGCGAACGGCAGGCCATAGAGGAGGGGCCACCAGTTCGCGACAAAGCTGGACATCGCATAGAGGCCCGCGCCGACCAGCGGGAATTTCTCCGGCGGCATGATCTCCGTCATGATCGGCATCATGCCGTAGGCCACGCCCCACTGAATCGCCGCGAGCAGTACCGACATGAAGATCGGCAACGCCACCGCGCCCGCGATGGCCGCGCGCGTTTGCTGCTGGAGCGTGACGACGCGCGCGAGAAAGCGCAGCGTGCCCGGCAGATCGCCCTTCTCGCCTGCCGCGATCACGACGAGGTCTTCCTCGGGAATCGTGCCCGCCCACGACTTTTGCAGGTTCTGCGAGCTGGCCCGGTCGCGCCACACGGCGTACAACGGCGCCATCGGATTGCGACGCTCCTTCGCCCGCGCGTAGCGGCGCGAGAACAGTTCGAACGGGTTCGCGCCGTCTTCGATGGCGTCGGCAAAGTCGCTGTAGAACTTGGCGCGGGACTTGCGGAACTGGCGCTTGGCCTTCGTCAGGCCGGGATAGGGGTCGCGCGCGGGCGAGAGCTTGGCGAGCAGACGGTTAGCGGCTTCGATCATGGCATTCGGTGCTGAATATCCGTGGGGGAATTACGCCGACATCGACGCATGCAGCGCGTCGTCACACACTGGCGAGACGCCGTGTCGAAGCGGCGCTCAACGACGTCGACTGACGGAAATGGAATTTCTTGAGTTTGCAGAACGCGGCTTCGATATCGTGCGGGTCGACCAGTCCCTGCGACATCTTGTAGATGGCATGTTCCATCGCGGACTTGCCGGTCATGTGCGGACTGGTCAGGTCGCCATCGTGGCGCGCACGCCAGTGACGCTCGGCGTCCCAGTAATGCCCCTCGCGCAGCAGGTCCAGCAACTCGTCGGTCAGCTCGCACACTTCGGCCACGACGGTCTGCCCGCTCGTGCCGCGACCGGAACATCGCTCGCAACCCGGCCCTTCGACGCAAACCTTCGACGCGTCGATGCCGAGCGCGCCGATCACCGACAACGTGGCCGCGTCGATGACGTCCGGCGCGTCCGGCGCGGCACGCTTGCAGTGCGCACACAGGACCGGGATGAGCTTCTGATAGACGATGGCCGTGAGGAAATTGGGCGAGGCGACGGCCGAGAGCGGCATGCCGATTTCGTCGCTGACCAACCGGGACACGATGCCGAACGCGCTCGACGCGTGCACCGTCGACAACACCTGGTGGCCCGTCTCCGTCATCGACTTGGCGAACGAGCCGGTCTCCGCATCACGGATCTCGCCCGGCATCAGTTTGTCGGGGTCGCCGCGCAGCAAGACCTTGGCTGCCGCGCCGAAGGGCGATTCTCCCGGGCCGTCTTCCGCGCGTCGCTGAATCGGGATCTGCGTCATATGCGGCTGGATGTACTCGACGGGATCTTCGATGGAGAAGAATTTCTTGCCCGAATCGCGCTCGTAGGTCATCAGCGTGCGCAGCGTCGTGGATTTGCCGGAGCCGGTTTCGCCCGCGATGATCGTAAGACCCGGGCTGCGGTGCACGGCGTCTTCCAGAATCTCGATCTGATCGTCGGCATAGCCGAGCTGGGTGAGCGTGAGGACATCGCCGTCCGTCGCTTCGTTGATCAGCAGACGCAACACCACGTCCACCCCGCGATTCTCCTTCACACTCTGGAAACGCAACTGGTATTTGCGCTGACGGATCGTCAACGGAATCGAGCAGCTTTGGTGTTGTGCGTCGTCGAAGTGATTATGGCTGCGGCTGCTCGGATCGGCGCGCGAGTTATACGCGGCCGAGACGGCATCGAGCATGGCGTGATAGTCGCGGGCGAGACGATCGCTCTCCGCCGACATGCGCAGCTTGCCGTGAATGCGCATGCGCACCTGAACGTGACGTCCCTCACGAAACTCGAAATGGATATCCGACGCCCCGGCTTCCACCGCACGCTCGATGATCAGATCGAAATTACGATACGCACCGGTCCGCTGCTCCCCCATCTGGCTACCGTCGTCTCCTTGCTGCTGAAGGCGCGACTGCATCAGCAGGATTTCTTCTGTCGTGCCGACGTAGATGCCTTCGAGATCCAGCCGGTGCTTGGCGCGCACGGCACGGTCGAAGCGTTCGAGCAAATCGGAGCCCTGCATGCGCACGAACGTGTTGTTCTCCAGCAGTACGAGGTACAGGCGGGGTTTCATCGCAACGAGCACCAGCGCGCCGTGTTCGGCGCCCGCGAGCGTGATGCCGAGGTCCTGTCGCCAGCCGAACGCCTGAATGTCGGACTCGCGCAGATCGGCGATAGGGCGGACGACGGCGCGCGTGTGCCCGCGTCGTCCGAGGTGCGCCAGCGTGGCGCGCAGCCGTTCAGTAATCGTCGCCATGCGCTTGCCCCGGGACGCGCTGACTCGCTTGCGCGGAAGACGACGGCACGGCGCCAAAGGTGTTGGGTAGGAGCAGCCGTTGTTGCCGTGCGCCGCGTCGAATGTCGACGAAATCGTCACCGATCTGCACGACCTGCCAGTGCCCGACCTTGTCGCCTTTCGTCACGTTGCGTCCGAACTTGCCCTCCACACGCAGATACGCGACGGAGGCGTTCTCCACACCGTAGATAAACAGCAGTTCGGGCGGCGCATCGGTCAGCGCGGGTTTGGCGGACGCTGGCGTCTGCCCGTCCCCCGCCGCCTGTGCTTTGGCTTGCGCCTGTTTGGCGTCCTGCGCCTGTTGCGATGCCTTCAGATGCGCCCGCGCGAAGGCGTCGATCGTCTCTTCGGCATGGACACTCGCCGACAGCAGCGTCGCCGTCGCCCACACGGCGCCACGGAGCAACTTAGTGAACATAGTAGGTTCCTTGTGCGGAGAAGACGGGCTTGCCGTCGTCGATCACAATCTTCAGTTCGCCGAGGGACATGTTGCCCGCGCGCATCATCAGGCCCGCGACGGAGTCGAAGAACGCCAGATGGCCCGCCATCTTCCATTCGCCTTTCGAGATAGGCGGCGGTATGTCGTTGCGCGAGGCTACGCCCGGTGGCACCGGCACAAGCGGCTCTGGCATCGTCAGCGCGATATCCATGCCGTAGTCGCCAAGCGCCTGCAGCCGCGCCCCTGCCGTGCGAAGAAACTGATTGCGCGGGATGGGGGCGACGCGGGCATCGCCATCGTCTTCGAGCGCTTCGACGGCGGGTGTGCCTGCCGGTGTGCGCGCTTCGCTTTTGGCCGCACCGAGCGATGCGGCGACCGTGCTCGCCGAGGTCGCATCGTCCTCAGGCAGCACGAAGCGCTCCTTCGCATGGTCGAGATCGACGATCTGCGCCTGTGGACGTTGTGACAGCAACAGGTCGAAGGTGCCGCCTTCGAGACGCCGCCACGCGATCTCGCAAGTCCTTGCCTTGCAGTCGATGGATGCCGGTCGCCATCCACCGGCATTCGCGGGCAGTTGCTGTACCGCGCGCTGCAAATGCCTTGCATAGGATGCGCCGGTCGAGAACGACTCGTTGGCGAGTGCCCGCGTCAGCGCCCGCTTGTAAGCCTCGACAGGATCGACGCGGTTGGCCGCGGCGAGCTTTTCGCGCTGGATGCTCTCGTACCATTGCCACCCGCCGTACGCTGCGCCAGCGATGACCGCGAGCAGCGTCACCACCGCAGCAGCGATTTTCAATTGTCGAGCCGGGAGCGCCTGACGCACCGGTTTGATGCGCGTCTCCGGCGTTGCCTCGCGAACGGCAGCGGCGGCGATGTCGTCGAGCGTGAGGATGACGTCGGCGTGCGGCAGATCGGTGCGCATCACCCCGGCGACTTTCACCGGACCTTCGACCTCGGCCGTCCACTGATCGAGACGATGCTTCAACTGCGCCGCCGGGACCTCCAGATCCAGTTCGGGACGATGGTCGCGCAACGTCACGAACATCGCGTTGGCGGGGTCGTCGGGGTCCGGGTGCATGAACGCGACGTTCGGTCCGTCGACCAGCGTGCGCAGCACCGCCGCGAGCGCGTACCGGGGCGTCGCGGCACCCGTATCCGTCGCGTCGGGCAGCGAGACCAGCCCGACGGTGCGCGTGCCTGCCCCGTCATCGGTGACGGTAAAGTGCGAGGCGTCGCGGCTGCGCGCGAGACTGCGGATCTCGGCCATCTCCTTTTCGAGACCGATCAGCGTCTCCCATTGCGCGCCGATCACGAGGTGGTTGGACAGTGCGCGTCCCATCTCACACGCCCTCGGTCAGTTCCGGCGAGATCATAATGACGACCTCGTTCACGTGTTGGTTCGCTTCCTTCGTGCCCCCTTCGTAGTTGAAGATGCCGTCGCGCTCGGTGTTGTCGTCCTTGCGACGGAAACCACTGAGCACCAGCGTATCGCCCGACTTGAGCGACGCGCGCTGCATGGTCTGCACGGACGCCGTGATCGGCAGTTGCATGAACGTGCCCGCGCCGAGGCCGTCGTCGTCACGGCGACGGTCGTCATCCTTGCCGCCGATATCGATACTCGCCCCTTTGCCATCGATGCCCGCACGCACGCCCGGGCCTTTGCCGCTACCGGATGCTCCCGCATCGCTGCCGCTCGGCGCTTCCTTCCCCGTGCGCAGATTGATCTTGTCGAGCTTCTTCAGGTCCGACATATCGATCTGCACCTGGAGCATCACGCTCCGGTTATCCATCAACGTCGGCAACAGGTTCATGACGAAGCCTGTGGTAAGGACCGATTGCTCGGCCGTCACGACGGCCTGTCCGCCGTAATTGCCCGGCGTCATCTTCGTCTGCGCGACGAACCCCCGGTTCTGAGTGACGGCCACCGGCGCTGGCTGGTTGTTCAGCGTGACGACCGTCGTGTCGATCACCGTACTCACGCGGCCCTGCTTGCTCAGCGCCTTGATGAACGCGCTGGACCCGGCCAGACGACCGTTCGGAATCGTGCGAATGCCCAGCCCGCCCTTGCGCGTCATAAGCGCCCCGCCAAGCGCCGGGCCGCTCAGACCCGCCACGAAGCCGCTGGCAGATCGATAGACGAGATCCCAGTCGATGCCCGCCGCCGAGTTTTCGTCGAGCGTGACGGAATAGACCTGCACGCGCAGCTTCACCTGGCGGCCAAGCACCGCATTCTCCGATTCGACGTATCGCGCCACGCGCTCGACGATATCGGCCGTATCCGTGACGACGAGCGAACTCGTGACGACCGACGGCGTGACGCGTCCGCTCGGCGAGAGCATGTCGGTGACGGTTTTGACGAGATCCGTCCAGTAATCCAGTTCCGATTCGACCGTGACGTTCGCGTCGGCATTGAAACTCAGATCGACACCGCCCGCCGACGTCCCGCCACCGCCGCCGGACGCGCCGCGATCCGCCTTCATCTTGGACGCCTTGCCGACCGACGCCGTGTACGTTGAGCTGCCTGGCATCATCTTGATCTGGAAGGTCCGTGTTACGTAGCGCGCGAATTGCACGACGCCATCGCGATAAGACCAGTGTGTGCCGGATCGATGCGCGATGGTGTCGAGCAGCCCGGACAGCGAGCCGTGGTATTGCAGCGGCACCGCAGGCTCACCACTCTCGGTACAGTTGATCCGAAAGCGCTGCGTCGCGCCTGCGGCCCCGCCGCGACCGCCCGGCCCAGCGCCGACCGACGCACCGCCATCGCAGGCGACATCGGACGCCATGCGAATCGTCAGACCATGACCGCGCGCCACTTGCGCGAGCAGCACCGACATGGGCAGGGGCGCGCCGGTAGCGAAGCGCACCTGACGCGTGAAGAATTCGGGGAGTGCGATCGTCGCGTTGACCGCGACTGATTTTCTTGACAGCCAGGCGCCATCGACATGTTCGATGGCGCCTATGGCCGTTGCTGCATGTGTGTCGTTGGCGGTGCGCATCGTCTCGCGTACCTATGTAACGTTCTCGTCGGTTTTCGACAGCAGGCCCGGCGTGCCGCACGCTGTCAGTAACGTGATGGCGCACAACACGCCGAGATGCTTTCTCATGGATGACCGCTTCCGATGTGGTTCGCCGTGCATGGGACACGGCGGAAGTTATTGTGTGGCGTGCACGACGCGCAACACGCGGTTGGCCTCGTAAACCTTGACGCGTATCGGCGCATCGGTGTTCTGCAACGAGCGCACGATCTGCTCGACGATGCCGAGGAAATCCCCGCGAAACGTGGCGGGATACTCGATGGGGAAATCCCGCTCGATCTCCCACGCGAGTTGCCAGCCGTTGCGCTCGGCATACCGTCGGACGGCCTGAGAGACACGGCCGTCCGACGGTTGCAGGGCAAGCTCCATCGCAACCGGAGCGGGTGGCGAAATCGCCACCGGATCGGCAACGCCCACCGTCTGCACGTCGCGCCGCGAGTCGTCGATGGCGTGGATACCTTCTTGCGCGGGCTGCTGCGCACCGGTGGACTCGGGCACGGGCATCGCATCGGCGCCGCCACCAAGCGATTGCATCAGCGGCTTGTGACTAGCGAACGTCCACGTCACGTCCGTGTCTGGCACCGCTTCGGCCGCCAGAGCCGATGGCGCCGCGCCCCCCAGCATGGAAGCAAGCACCGCAACACGCATTCCTGGAAGAGTCATGTTCTGTCCGCCTTTGGTCGTTGGTCAGATTCCCGAAAAGACTTCTCAGCCGGCGATGGTGAATTCGAGATCGGCTTGCGTCATCGTTGCGCTGTTGTTGTCCTGCGTGCACGACTTGCTGATCTGATCGATCTTGTTTTCGGTCTTGGATTTGATGACGTTGCCGTTGATGCTCAGCGTGGCGAACAGGCCGTTCATTTTCGCCGCGAAGTCTTCGCACTGGGAGCTGGGATACCCGACCGATTTCACCGTCACACCGCTTGACGGATAGCCATCGGGCTGGACCGCGTCGATCGTGATTTCGCCGCCGAAACGATTCAGGATCGTGGTGGTGCCGGCTGGCCGGTTGAACGGCTCGGCAATCGCCGTCGGACGAATATCGGCTTGCTTGGTCTGCCCGGCAATCAGCATCCCGGAGGACACCGCGTTCTGCACCGCGAGGACCGACATCTGCCAGTCCTTCATCTCCTGCGACAGCTTCACACTGTTCATCAGGCGTGGCACACCGACCATCGCGCCGGCCATGATCAGGCCCATCACGGCGACGGCCACCGAGAGTTCCACCAGCGTGACCCCGCGCTGAGCGCGCTTGTTCAGGCGCGTGGCCAGCTTGTGTTTGATTTGCGCGATGACGTTCGCGTCTGTGAATACGTTCATTTTTCGAGTCCGAGAGTTGAGGGATGGAGGAGATTTAAGGAAACGACGTCACGATCCGAGAGACTCGCTCGCAACGACTGGGGCGATTTATGCCCGAATGTGCGTCGTCGCGTTGTCGCGTGCGTCGCTCGGCTTTCGCAAATTGACATTCGTCGCAAGCATGAAATCGCCTATTCGTGCGCCATTTCCGATACCTCCGGACGCGCCTCGACAGTCGCGAAAATCATCGCGAAATCGGCGTGGAAACAAGGCAGGCTGTGGATACCGGACAGCAGGACGCCGTCGGCTACGTCAAATGAAAAATAGGAATGTGACTAAACGCAAACCAAGGGCCTACAAAAGTGTGCGCAAACGTCAGAAATCAGCGGATTCACAAGCCAATTTGCATGGCTTGCGTGGCAAACGGGAGGGCGCTTGGCGCCGTAAGGGAGGGTCGATGGCGCGCAGCAGACAGGAAATGCCGCTGCGCGCCGTCGGTTTCGTCAACGCTTAGTGGGCGCGACTGGTCTTCTGCACATTGACGTCAGCGGCGGCGTCGCTGCCGCCGTGCTTACCGCTGCCGTCGTTCGCCGCCTTGTCGCCGGGCAGCACGAGCGGCCCGTTACCGGCGAAGCGGTCGAGATACAGATAGATGACCGGCGTGATGTAGAGCGTGATGACCTGCGAGAACAGCAACCCGCCGACGACGGCCAGACCGAGCGGCTGGCGCAGCTCCGCCCCTGCCCCCAGCCCCAGCGCAATCGGCAATGCGCCCATGAGCGCCGCCAGCGTCGTCATCATGATCGGACGGAAACGCAGCGCGCAGGCCTGACGAATCGCCTCGAGCGGCGTCATACCGCCATTGCGCTGCGCGTCCAGCGCGAAGTCGATCATCATGATCGCGTTCTTCTTCACGATACCGATCAGCATCAGAATGCCGATCACCGCGATGAGCGACAGATCCATGCCGAACAGACGCAGCGTGATCAGTGCGCCAACCGCCGCCGACGGCAGACCGGCCAGAATCGTGATCGGATGGATGTAGCTCTCGTAGAGCACGCCAAGCAGCACGTAGATCACCAGCAACGCGCCGACCAGCAACACCACCTGACTCGACTGCGACTTCTGGAACGCAGCCGCATCGCCGCCCCAGCTGGTGATGATGCTCGGCGGGAAGCCCAACTGCTGCTGGAAGCCCACGATTTTCTTCGACGCATCGCCCAGCGCCGCGCCCGGCGCAAGGTTGAACGACAGCGTGACGGCCTGCAACTGGCCCTGATGGTTGACCGATACCGGCCCCATCTTGCGCTCGACCGTCGCCACGGCCGAGAGGGGCACCAGCGCCCCGCCCTTGCCGCGCACGTAGATCTTGTCGAACGCGCCTTCGTCGCGGCGGTCGTTGTCGTCCGCTTGCAGAATCACCTGATAGCTGTCGCTCGGCGTGTAGATCGTCGACACCTGACGCTCGCCGAACGCGCTGTAAAGCGCGCTACGGATATCGCCGATGGCGACACCGAGCGTGTTCGCCTTGTCGCGGTCGATGGTGAGTCGCGCCTGCAAGCCTTTCATCTGCGCGTCCGTCGTCACGTCGCGGAAGATTGCATCGGCCCGCATGAGGTTCATCAGCCGGTCGGACCACAACTGCATCTCGCCCGGCTTCACGCTCTGCATCACATACTGATAGCGGCTCTTGCTCTGCTTGCCACCCAGTTGCAGGTTCTGCACCGGATTGAAGTAGACGTTCAGCCCCGGCACCTGTTTGACGTCGCGCCGCAACGCTTCGAGCACTTCGCTCATGTGCGCTCGCTCGCCATGCGGCTTCAGGTTGATGAACATGCGGCCCTGATTGCTGTCGTTGGCCGACACGATCACGGTCTCCACCGCCGGATTCGCACGGATGATGTCACCCGCCTGACGCAGCAACGCCGACATCGCCGTGAACGAAATGTCCTGCGCGCCTTCGGCCGTCACCTGCACCTGCCCGATGTCTTCGCTCGGGAAGAAGCCCTTCGGGATTGTGGCGAACAACACGCCCGTCGCAATGAACGTGGCCCCCGCGGCACCGATCACCCACTTGCGGTGCGCAAGGCACCAATCGACGCTGCGCACGTAGGCATCCTGCACCCACACGAAGCCGTCCTCGAACCACTGCGTGGCGCGCAGGCCGACGCCTTCGTCCTGCTCGTGCTTGAGATAGCGGCTGCACAGCATCGGAATCAGCGTGAGCGACACCGCCGCCGACACCAGAATCGCCAGCGACACCACCACCGCGAACTCATGGAACATCAGCCCGATCACGCCCGGCATGAAGAAGATGGGGATGAACACCGCCACCAGCGAAATCGAGATCGAAAGAATCGTGAAGCCCATCTCGCGCGAGCCGACCAGCGCGGCGCGCAACGGCGGCACGCCGTTCTCGATGTGACGCACGATGTTCTCCAGCATCACGATGGCGTCGTCGACCACCAGCCCTACAGCGAGCGTAATGCCCAGCAGCGAGATGTTGTCGATCGAGTAGCCCATGCCCTTCATGAGCGCAACGGTACCGATCAGCGACACCGGCAGCGACATCACCGGAATGAGCGTGGCGGCCAGACGGCGCAGGAACAGGAAGATCACCAGCGTCACGAGAATCACCGTGAGCGCGAGCGTGAACTGCACGTCGTCGATGGACTCGCGAATCGACACCGAACGGTCGTTGAGCAGCTTGACCTGAATCGACTGCGGCATCTGCTCCGCGAGTCGCGGCAGCGCCGCTTTCACCTGATCGACCGTCGCGACCGTGTTCGCATTGGGCTGACGCAGCACCGCAAGCACGATGGAACGCTCGCCGTTGACCCAGCTTCCGGTCTTCACCGACTCGACGCTATCCTGCACGTCCGCCACGTCGCGCAGATACACGGGACTGCCGTTGACACTGGCGATGATGAGGCTCGCGAACTGGTCGGCCTTCGTCATCTGACGGTTGGCCTCGATGGTCAGCGTCTGACGGCTGCCGTCGAGCGTGCCCACGGGGCTATTCGCGTTGGCCGAGGCCAGTGCGCGCGCCACATCGTCGAGCGTGAGCTTGCGTGCGGCGAGCGCGTCGGGACGGGCCTTCACGCGCACGGCGAAACGCTTCTGGCCGAAGATCAGCACCTGCGCCACGCCGGGCAGCGTGGAGAGCGTGGGGGAGACGAGGTTTTCCGCGTAGTCGTCCAGTTCGGCAAGCGACATCGACGGCGAGTTCATCGCGAGGAACAGAATCGGCGCGTCGGCCGGATTGACCTTGCGATACGACGGCGGCGTCGTCATCTCCACCGGCAGCTTGCGCTGCGCACGGAACAGCGCCGCCTGCACGTCGACGGCCGCCGCGTCGATATCGCGGTCGCTGTCGAATTCGATGATGATCGACGTGGTGCCCTGTGTATTGGTCGAACTGATGACCGCCACACCGGCAATCGTCGAGAACTGCTTTTCCATCGGCGCGGCGACCGACGCGGCCATCGTCTCCGGACTCGCACCCGGCAGCGTGGCCGTGACCTGAATCACCGGCGAGTTGTAGCTGGGCAGGGCGGAAATCGGAATCTGTCCGTACGCGATCAGACCCGCGACGACCGCCGCCACGCACAGCAGGATCGTCATGACCGGCCGGCGGATACAGAGTTCTGAGAGGTTCATGGCGCTTTCCCTGAGCCACCACCCGCACCGACACCGCCTTCGCGCGACGCCACGACCGTCACCTTATTCCCCGGACGCAGGTTTTCCGCGCCCTCCTGCACAACCTTCGCCCCGGCGGGCACGCCATCGACGACCGCGAGCTTCGCTTCCACGTAGCCGACCTTGACCGGCTTGGCGCTGACCTTGCCGTCGCCGTCGATCACGTAGACGAACTTGCCGTCCGGCCCGGTCTGCACCGCTTGCGGCGGCACGACGCTTGCCTGCTTGAGCACGCGGCCAATGACGGCGACGTTCAGATACATGCCAGGCCACAGCTTCGCGTCACGGTTGTCGTAGGCGGCCTTCAGGCGAATCGTGCCCGTCTGCGAATCCACCGCGTTGTCGATGAAACTGAGCTGACCGGTGACGGTCACGCCCGTGGTCCCGAGCGTGGCCGTCACGGCGACCGGGCCACCCGCACGCGCCGCCTGCAATTCGGCCAGCGCCCCTTCGGGCAGCGTAAAGCTGATGTCGATCGGATCGAGCTGGGTGATGCTCACGAGCGCTGCGCCCCCCGGCGTCACCAGACTGCCGGGATGCACGTTGATCGCGCCGGTGCGGCCATCGATGCCCGCACGGATCTGGTTGTAGTCGACCGCCACCTGACTCGCGGCAATCGCTGCACGGTCGGCGGCCACCTGCGCGGTGAGGCTGTCCACGCCACTTTGCGCCGTGTCGAGCGCGCTTTGCGAGACGAAGTGCTCGGCGATCAGTTGTTTGGTGCGCGCGAGCGTGCGTCGTGCGTTGGCGAGATCGGCTTCGTCCTTCGCCAGTTGCGCCTGCACCTTCTTGAGGTTCGCTTCGTCCATGCGGGCGTCGAGCGAGAACAGCAACTGCCCGGCTTTGACGAAGTCGCCTTCCTTGATGTGCACCTGACGGATGGTGCTGGAGATTTGCGGGCGAACGTCGATGGTCTGTCGCGCCGTGACCGTGCCGTTGGCGATGAGCCGGACGGGGACGTCACGCGTTTCGACGCTCGCGGCTGTGACGGACGGTGCAGCCGCCGCGCGCACGGTCTTCTCGGCACCACGCGAGCGCAGCCACGTGGCCCCGCCAGCGATGACCGCCAATGCGACCAGACCTACGGTCCAGCGGCTCGAACCCTTTGTTCCCTTCGGTCGCTTCGGTCCCTGCGCGCCGCTCCCCGGCTGGCCGCCATGCCCGTGGGCGGCCGCGTCCCCCGGCAACGGCCGGCGGGCGTTCTCGTCACTCATCTTCTTCCCCGTTTCCCCATGCGACGCCAACACCGGTCGGGCCCCCGCCCTCCCGGTCGCGTCTGTTTCTACTGATAAAACAGCCGTGGCTTGCCGCGGCCGTTCACTGCTTGCCCGTCGTTATGTTCGCTGCGGTGCTGCACTGCCGCATTTCCTCACTACTCCACCTGCATGCCCGTCAACTCGGGTCTGGCAGGCGGATACGTCAGCTTCAGCTCGCTCAGCGCGTGCACCAGCAACTCTGCCACCATCAGATTACGGTGACGTTTTGAGTCGGAAGGGACGATATACCACGGTGCGTGTTCCGTCGAGGTCGCCGATAAAGCCGCCTCGTAGGCCTTTGTGTATTGCGGCCAGAAGGCGCGTTCCTTGAGGTCGCCCAACTCGAATTTCCAGTGCTTGTTCGGATCGTCGATGCGCTCCTGAAGCCGCTTGCGCTGCTCCTCCGACGAGATATGCAGGAAGCACTTGACGATGTGGGTGTCGTTGTCGACGAGCAGTTGCTCGAAGTTGTTGATGTGCGTGTAGCGGCGCTTGCATTCGTCCGCATCGATCCAGTCGTGCACGCGCGTGATGAGCACGTCTTCGTAATGACTGCGATTGAAGATCGCCAGCTCGCCTGCCGCCGGTACCACCATGTGCACGCGCCAGAGGAAGTCGCGCGCCAGTTCGATGGGTGTGGGCGATTTGAAGTTGGCCACGCGGATACCTAATGGGTCGACGTTCTGGAACACGGCGCGAATGGTGCCGTCCTTGCCGCTGGTGTCCATGCCCTGAAGCACCAGCAGGACACGATGTTTGCTGTTGGCGTGCAGGATCGTCTGCAATTCGTCGAGCTTGAGCGCCAGTTCGGCCAGACGCGTCTTGTCGTCGTCCTTGTTGTCGCCGGAGAACGGCTTGTCGGCAGGGTCGAAGCTTGAGAGGTCCAGCTTCTTGCCGAACGGTACGCGGTATTTCTCGAACATCGCCCACTCCTGCGTGAAAAGTTAGTGGGCAGTATGGCGCAAATTGCGGGGGGCGCAAAAAAAGGCGCGGTGCCGATCCGGCTACCGCGCCCTCCCTTGCGTACCGTGTCGGGCCTTGCCACTGGCGGCGTAGGCTACCGGCAAAGCCTCATCGGTTCGTCGACGTGCTTTCCTGCTGAGCCGACGACTTAAGCGCCGAGCTTCTTCTTGAGCAGCTCGTTGACCTGCGCCGGGTTCGCCTTGCCCTTGGTGGCCTTCATCGCCTGACCGACCAGCGCGTTGAACGCCTTCTCCTTGCCCGCGCGGAATTCCTCGACGGACTTGGCATTGGCCGCCAGCACTTCGTCGATGATCTTCTCGATCGCGCCCGTGTCGGTGATCTGCTTGAGGCCCTTCGCTTCGATGATGCGCTCGGCGGCCCCTTCGTCGGTCGCGCGCTCTTGCCACATCAGTTGGAAGACTTCCTTGGCGATCTTGTTGGAGATCGTGTTGTCGGCGATACGGGCGAGCAAACCGGCGAGTTGTGCGCTGGACACCGGGCTGGCGTCGATACCGATGTCTTCGCGGTTCAGCAGCGACGACAGTTCGCCCATGATCCAGTTGGCGGCAGGCTTGGCGCTCGCCTTGCCCGCCTTGGCGACCACCGCTTCGAAGTACGCGGCCTGCGCCTTCGATTGCGTGAGCACAGCAGCGTCGTAGTCCGACAGACCGTACGCCTGGACGAAGCGCGCCTGCATTCCGGCGGGCAGTTCCGGCAACGAAGCACGCACACGTTCGACCCATTCGCTGTCGATCACGAGCGGCATCAGGTCCGGGTCGGGGAAGTAGCGGTAATCGTGCGCGTCTTCCTTGCTGCGCATCGAACGCGTTTCCTTCTTGTCCGGATCGTACAGACGCGTTTCCTGCACCACCGTGCCGCCGTCTTCGATCAGTTCGATCTGACGACGCACTTCGTACTGAATCGCCTCTTCGAGGAAGCGGAACGAGTTCAGGTTCTTGATTTCGGCGCGCGTGCCGAATTCTTTCTGACCGACCGGGCGCACGGACACGTTGGCGTCGCAACGGAACGAACCTTCCTGCATGTTGCCGTCGCAGATGCCGAGCCACACCACCAGACCGTGCAGCGCCTTGGCGTACGCCACGGCTTCGGCCGCGCTGCGCATTTCCGGCTCCGTCACGATTTCGAGCAGCGGCGTGCCTGCACGATTCAGGTCGATACCGGTCATGCCTGCGAAGTCTTCGTGCAGCGACTTGCCCGCGTCTTCCTCAAGGTGAGCGCGTGTGAGCGTGACGACCTTCTCATACGCTTCGCGGCCGGTGCGCGGGTCGGCTTCGACCTGAATCTTCATCGATCCGCCCTGCACCACCGGGATTTCGTACTGGCTGATCTGATAGCCCTTGGGCAGATCGGGGTAGAAGTAATTCTTGCGCGCGAAGATGCTGCGCGGCGCAATCGTCGCCCCGATGGCCAGACCGAACTCGATCGCACGCTCGACCGCGCCGCGATTGAGCACCGGCAGCACGCCCGGCAGCGCCAGATCCACAGGGCATGCCTGCGTATTAGGGGCCGCGCCGAACTGCGTCGATGCGCCCGAGAAAATCTTGGAAGCGGTGGAGAGCTGCGTGTGCGTCTCCAGACCAATAACGACTTCCCATTGCATAAGGTTCACCCTTGTCTCAACTTGTCGGCACGGCGCATGTCGCCCTGCCTTTGCTGCCGCCCGTCTCTCAGATCTCGCTGAGGGGACGGAGCGGCCTGTTCCTGTTCGTCGATATCGCCGACGTCGCCCGCGTCGCCGATTCCTGCCAGCGCTGACCCGAACTTATCTGCGCGTGTCGCGTGCGCACATGCCCGACTGCGGATCGAAGCTCACCGGCCATGCGTTGTCGTAGACATCGCCCGTGCAATACGCCTCGCAGTTCGCGTGACCGATCGTCACGTTGCCCGGATCCTGCCAGATGAGCAGCTTGCAACTGCCGCTGTTCGCGCGCAGCTCGATGCTCGGTTTCCACCGCGTCTGGTGAAAGTTCGCCAGATCGAAGTGACAACTGCCACGGCTACCCACCCACAGACGCCAGTCCAGCGCCTGCACCGCGTTGCCCTGCACCTTGAGCGTCGCCTGTTCGCGAAACCCGTCTTCGTCGGTCTGCGAGCAGTAACCCGAAAGGTTGACTTCGCGATAGGCGATGGGCGTCGGGCGCGAGAACGGCAGTGAGCACGACGCGAGCGTGAGCACCATACCGGCGAGCATCACGGCCCGGCAGAGCAGCGACGCCGTGCGTGCGCTGGCCGACGCGGGAACCGTCATGTCGCGTTGCATGCACTGGCGGCTCATGATCAGACGCCCGCCGGTGCGCGCTTGTGCCAGTCGGTCGCACGCTGGAACGCGTCGGCCACTTGCAGCAGGCGGGCCTCGTCGAAGTAGTTGCCGATCATTTGCAGACCGACCGGGCGCGCGTTGCGTCCCGGGCCGACCGGCAGGCTCATGCCCGGCAGACCGGCCAGACTCACCGACAGCGTGTAGATGTCGGCCAGATACATCTGCACCGGGTCGGCGCTCTTCTCACCGAGGTTCCACGCCACGGACGGCGCGACCGGGCCCATGATCACGTCGCACTGCGCGAACGCGTTCTGGAAGTCCTGCGCGATCAGACGGCGGATCTTCTGCGCTTGCAGATAGTAGGCGTCGTAGTAGCCGTGCGAGAGGACGTACGTGCCCACCAGAATACGGCGCTTGACCTCGGTGCCGAAGCCTTCGGCACGCGACTTCTTGTACATGTCGAGCAGATCGCGGTACTCGGCCGCGCGGTGGCCGAAGCGCACGCCGTCGAAACGCGACAGGTTCGACGACGCTTCTGCCGGGGCAAGCACGTAGTACACGGGGATCGAGAGTTCCGTTTTCGGCAGCGACACCGGCACGCGCACGGCGCCCAGCTTTTCGAACTCGGCGAGCGCATTGTCAATGGACTCGCGCACGTCGGCATCCAGACCGTCACCGAAGTACTCGGCAGGCAGACCGATGCGCAGGCCAGCCAGTGGCTTGTCCGCCGTTGCGCCGTCCAGCGGCTTGCCCAGACCGCGCGCGAAGTCTTCGTCTGCACGTTCGAGACTGGTCGAATCGC
The DNA here is from genome assembly GCF_000972785.3 of Pandoraea oxalativorans. Lineage (NCBI taxonomy): Bacteria > Pseudomonadati > Pseudomonadota > Betaproteobacteria > Burkholderiales > Burkholderiaceae > Pandoraea > Pandoraea oxalativorans. The sequence goes on along the minus strand of NZ_CP011253.3, from coordinate 195,528 downwards.
GGGCGTCGAAGCCCGCCATGCCGTTGAGTAGCCACGCGCAATCCGCCGCGCTGTGACCGAACGGGCCGCCCTGATCGAGCGACGAAGCGAACGCGATCATGCCGTAGCGCGACACGCGGCCGTACGTCGGCTTGATGCCGGTCACGCCGCAGAACGCGGCCGGCTGACGAATCGAGCCACCGGTGTCGGTGCCGGTGGCGGCCGGTGCGAGGCGCGCAGCGACCGCCGCTGCCGAGCCACCCGACGAACCGCCCGGCACGGCGAGCTTGTCCCACGGGTTCTTGACCGGACCGTAGTAGGAGTTTTCGTTCGACGAGCCCATGGCGAACTCGTCCATATTGGTCTTGCCGAGCGTGACCATGCCTGCGCTCGAGAGGCGCTCGACGACGGCCGCGTCGTACGGGCTGTCGTAGCCCTTGAGCATGCGCGAACCGGCGGTGCTGTGCCAGCCGCGCGTGACGAACACGTCCTTGTGCGCGACGGGAATGCCCAGCAGCGGCTGATTCGCGCCGTCACCGGCCGCGATGCGGGCATCGGCCGCGCGTGCCTGCGTGAGGCTGGCTTCGGCGTTCACGTGTACGAAGGCGTTCAGATCGGCGGCACCGGCGATGCGGTCCAGATAGTGCTGCGTCAGCTCGACGCTCGAGACGCGCTTGGCGTCGAGCGCGGCGCGCAAATCCTGCAAATGAATCAGATCTTGTTCCATGATGGCGGCTTGACTGGGTAGCGCATGAAGGCGGAAGGCATGAGGCCCCTGGTGTATGAGACGCGTATGTCTTATCGGACACCGTTCGCGTCTCGCGCAGGACTCACTCGATGACCTTCGGCACCAGATAGAGGCCGTCCTGCACAGCAGGGGCCGGACGCTGATTCGCCTCACGATCGACCAGCTCCGTCACCGCATCGGTGCGCAGACGCTGAGCGACTTCCTGAATTTGTTCGATGGGATGCGCGAGCGGTGCGACGCCCGTCGTATCGACCGACTGCATCTGTTCGACGAGCGCGAAGAAGCCGTTGAGCTCCTTTTCCATGTGAGCCGCCTCGTCATCGGCCAGCTCGAGACGCGCGAGATGAGCGATGCGTTTGACGTCTGAGAGATTCAAAGCCATGAAGAAATCCCAAAAAAATGCGCATTGGAGAGCAGCCGAATGCACGCCTGCCGCCAAAATTAGGGACAGAATGCGAAGAATCTGCGGACGAGGTCGCGCCCGTCTGCCGTTTTACTCCGTGCACTGCACTGCGCAGGACGTCGGACACGCCGCGCCGCGAGGCTCCCGGCGAGTTTGCTCCGGGGGTCGAATGTGGCGTCAACGTGCTCGTTTTTCCTGCAAAACCTGCGAAATTATAAGGTATCATTGCGCATTAAATTTGCGTCGGAGCGTGTTTTTGCACCCTCCGCCGCTGTCGCGCAGGTGGGCCACGGCCAGTCCGGGGGGCGCGACAGACGATCGCGCAGTCCAGTGGAAGACCCTGACGCGACGGATTTTTTAACGGCAGCCCCGCCTCCTGCCCGGTACCGCATTCCTCGGTTTGTCCGCACGTTTCGCGAGCCGCCGCGTGGCGCCTGGCGATTTTTTTGCGAACAGGCCGGAACCCAGACGACAGGCAGCCGTCCCAGTCAACGCATTGGGCGGCCTCACGCAAACACAGGATTTTGCATGTTCGGTTTTCTTCGCAGCTATTTCTCCAACGACCTGGCCATTGACCTGGGCACGGCCAATACCCTGATCTATATGCGCGGCAAGGGCGTCGTTCTCGACGAACCTTCGGTGGTCGCCATTCGTCAGGAAGGCGGCCCGAGCGGCAAGAAGACGATTCAGGCCGTCGGTAAAGAAGCCAAACAGATGCTCGGCAAGGTGCCGGGCAACATCGAGGCGATCCGCCCGATGAAGGACGGCGTGATCGCCGACTTCACCGTGACCGAGCAGATGATCAAGCAGTTCATCAAGATGGCTCACGAGTCGCGTCTGTTCTCGCCGTCGCCGCGCATCATCATCTGCGTGCCGTGCGGTTCGACCCAGGTCGAGCGCCGCGCCATCAAGGAAGCCGCGCACGGCGCCGGCGCCTCGCAGGTGTACCTGATCGAAGAGCCGATGGCCGCTGCCATCGGCGCCGGCCTGCCGGTCTCGGAAGCCACGGGCTCGATGGTTGTCGACATCGGCGGCGGCACGACCGAAGTGGGCGTGATCTCGCTGGGCGGTATCGTCTATAAGGGCTCGGTGCGCGTCGGTGGCGACAAGTTCGACGAAGCCATCGTCAACTACATCCGCCGCAACTACGGCATGCTGATCGGCGAACAGACCGCCGAAGCGATCAAGAAGGAAATCGGCTCGGCCTTCCCGGGTTCGGAAGTCAAGGAAATGGAAGTCAAGGGCCGCAACCTCTCGGAAGGGATTCCGCGCGCCTTCACCATCTCCAGCAACGAAATCCTCGAAGCCCTGACCGACCCGCTCAACCAGATCGTGTCGTCGGTGAAGATCGCACTGGAACAGACGCCGCCGGAACTGGGCGCCGACATCGCCGAGCGCGGCATGATGCTCACGGGCGGCGGCGCACTGCTGCGCGATCTGGACCGCCTGCTCGCCGAAGAAACCGGCCTGCCCGTGCTCGTCGCCGAAGACCCGCTCACCTGCGTGGTGCGTGGCTCGGGCATGGCGCTTGAGCGCATGGACAAGCTCGGCAGCATCTTCTCCTACGAGTAAGCCAACGTGCGTGGTTCGTCGTCCGGCGCGGTGGGGCATTGCCTTGCACACCTCGCCCGGCACGACAGACCGCGCAGCAAGATCTCGCGCACGGAGTCAGGCGTCACGCCGCTTGTCACGCCACTTCGTCGCGCCCGACTGACACCACTCGCGCACCGCAGCGTCTCGCTGCGCGTGCTTCCCTGAAGGGCCCACCATGCAGTACAGTCCGCCGCCACTGTTCAAACAGGGACCGTCGGCGTTGGCCCGGCTGATCTGTTTCGTCGCGCTCGCCATCGGCCTGCTCGTGGTCGACTCGCACTACAACACGCTGGAGCGGGTGCGAAGCGTCGTCGGCACCGCCCTCTACCCTGTGCAACGCGTGATGCTGTTGCCGCGCGACGCCATTCTCGGCATAGCGGGTTTCTTCTCGACCGAATCGCAGCTCACCACCGAAAACGGCACGCTGCGCGCGCGCAATCTCGAACTCTCCGTGCAGGCCCAGCGCAATAACCAGCTGGTGGCCGAGAACGAACATCTGCGTCAGATGCTGGCCCTGCGCGAGCGTCTGCCCGTGCCGAGCATTCCGGCAGAAATCGAATACGACACGCGCGATCCGTTCACGCAACGCGTGGTCATCGATCGCGGCACGAAGCACGGCGTCAAGCTGGGCGCGCCGGTCGTCACCGAGCAAGGCCTGCTCGGTCAGGTCTCGCGCGTGTTTCTGATGCAGAGCGAAGTGACGCTGCTCACCGACAAGGAACAGGCCGTGCCGGTGCAGGTCACGCGCAGCGGTGTGCACAGTGTGATTTACGGCGGCCTGCGCGGCGACGTGCTCGATCTGCGCTTCATTCCGCTGTCGGCCGACGTGAAGGTCGGCGACGAAATCGCCACCAGCGGCCTGGACGGCGTGTACCCCGCCGGTCTGCCGGTCGCACGCATCACGAAGGTCGACCGGGTCTCCGACACGGCGTTCGCGCGCATTCTGTGTCAGCCCGTGGCCAATCTGCGCAGCCAGCGTCAGGTGCTGGTCCTGCAATACACCACGCCGCTGGCGCTGCATCCGGACGCCGCGGCCGATCTCGCACGCGCCTCCGATCCGTCGGCCAGTGGCGCGAAACCCGCGCCGAAGGGCGGCACGCGCGCCGATCCGAAGCTCGCGCCGGGCGCCCGCAAGGGTCATTGAGGAATTCACATGCCACGACCGCAATACATCCTGCTGCCGGTCAATCCGTACTTCATCACGCTCAGTCTCGTGGTGGCGTTTCTGGTCAACCTGATGCCGTGGGGGCACGCCCCCGCCATGCCCGACTTCGTCGCGCTGGTGCTGATGTTCTGGAACATCCACCAGCCGCGCAAAGTCGGCATGGGCGTGGCGTTTCTCGTCGGGTTGCTCATGGACGTGCACAACGCCGGGCTGCTGGGTGAGCATGCGCTCGCCTACACGCTGCTGTCGTACGGTGCGATCATGATTCACCGCCGCGTTCTGTTCTTCACGCTGCTCGGTCAGGCGCTCACGGTGCTGCCGTTGCTGCTGCTCGCGCACGTGGTGCCGTTCATCATCCGTCTGGCGACCGGCGCAGCATTTCCGGGCTGGTGGCCGCTCGCGGCCAGCTTCGTGGAAGCTGTGCTCTGGCCGGTGATCAGTATCTTGCTGCTCGCGCCGCAGAAACGCGCCGTCGACCGCGACGATACGCGTCCGATCTGACGGGCCTCGCCGCCCTCAGATCGCACCTACGAGCCCCGCCCAGCCAGCATGACCGAGTTCAAGAATCCCCAGCAACAACTGCAGACGTTTCACCTGCGGGTAACGGCGGCCGCGTTTTTCGTGCTGATCTGCTTCAGCCTGCTCGCGGTGCGTTTCGTCTATCTGCAAGTTTTCCGTCACAACCAGTACGCCCTGCAAGCCGACGAAAACCGCGTCTCGCTCGCGCCCATCGTGCCCAACCGTGGCGTGATCATGGATCGCAATGGCGTGGTTCTGGCGCGCAACTACTCTGCCTACACGCTGGAAATCACGCCGTCGAAGATCGGCCGTCCGCTCGAAGACCTCGTTACCGACCTGTCGGACGTGATCGAGATTACGCCGCGTGACCGCGCTCGCTTCAAGAAGCTGATGGACGACAGCAAGAGCTTCGAGAGTCTGCCGATTCGCACGCGGCTGACCGACGAGGAAGTCGCCCGCTTCACCGCCCAGCGTTTCCGCTTTCCCGGCGTGGACGTGCACGCGCGTCTGTTCCGTCAATACCCGCTCGGCGAGACGGCGGCGCACGTGATCGGCTACATCGGCCGGATTTCGCAGCGCGACCGTCAGCGTATCGACGCGATGAGCGAAGAGAACGACAGCGATAGCGCCAAGTACGACATCCGCCGCGACGTCAACAACTACAAGGGCACCGACTACATCGGCAAGATCGGCGTCGAGCAAAGCTACGAGACGCAGCTCCACGGCATCACCGGTTTCGAGGAAATCGAAGTGACCGCCGGGGGCCGTCCGGTGCGCACGATCTCGCGCACCCCGGCCACGCCAGGCGACAACCTCGTGCTGTCCATCGACATCAAGCTTCAGCAGGTCGCCGAACAGGCCTTCGCCGGACGTCGCGGCGCGGTGGTCGCCATCGAACCGCAGACCGGCGACGTGCTCGCGTTCGTGTCCGCGCCGAGCTTCGACCCGAATCTGTTCGTCGAAGGCATCGATCAGCAGAACTGGGACGCCCTGAACACCTCGGCCGACCGGCCGCTGCTCAACCGGCCGTTGCGCGGCACCTATCCGATCGGCTCGACGTACAAGCCGTTCATGGCGCTCGCTGCGCTCGAACTGGGCAAGCGCACAACGAACTGGGGGTTCCAGGACACTGGCTCGTTCACGCTGGGCAACCACACGTTCCGCAACGACGTGCGCAACGGTCAGGGCTGGATCGACATGTACCGATCGATCGTGGTCTCGAACGACACGTATTACTACATGCTCGCGCACGATCTGGGCGTGAACGCCATTCACGACTTCATGGCGCCGCTCGGCTTCGGCCAATTGACGGGCATCGACATCGAAGGCGAAGCGCGCGGCATCCTGCCGTCGACCGAATGGAAGCGCAAGGCATACAAGAAACCGGCGCAGCAGAAGTGGTACGACGGTGAGACGATCAGTCTGGGCATCGGACAGGGCTACAACTCGTTCACGATCCTGCAACTCGCGCACGCCACGGCCACGCTGGCGAACAACGGCGTGGTGATGAAGCCTCACCTCGTGAAGGCCGTCGAAGATCCGGTCTCGCATGCGCGCCAGCTGACCGTGCCGCATGAAAGCGCACGTCTGCCGTACAAGCAGGCGGACGTCGACTTCGTCAAACGGGCGATGGTCGGCGTGATCAAGGAAGGCACGGGACGTCAGGCGTTCGCCGGTGCACCGTACGATGCGGGCGGCAAGACGGGCACGGCGCAGGTGTACTCGCTCGGCAAGAACGAGAAGTACAACCACAACGCGATCCCCGAGTTCAAGCGCGACCACGCGCTGTTCATCGCCTTCGCCCCGGCAGAAGATCCGAAGATCGCCATTGCGCTGATCGTCGAGAACGCCGGTTGGGGTGGCGCGCAGGCCGGTCCGGTGGCACGACGCCTGCTCGACTACTACCTCATCGACGAACCGAAGGAGCGCGCAGCCGAAGCCGCTGCGCTGCAAGCCGCCGCGTCCGGCGCGGGTGCCGTGTCGGCGGTCTCCGCCACGCCGGATGCACCGCCGGCCAGCGCCGCCGAGCTCGACCGCGCGGGCGCCGCCACGACGACCGTGTCGCGTGTTGCGCCGGGCGCTTCGGGTGCCGCCGCCGCCAACGCCGCCAACGTCCTCTCGCGCGCCGCAGGCGGCAAGGCGTCGGCCCCGGCAGCAGCACCTGCGACACCTCAGACGCCGCCCCCCCCTCAGCAAAAGCCCGCCGTAAGCCCGACCGTCGCCGACGAAGCGCGCCACCGCGCCGCGATCCGCGCACAGCGTGGGCAAGGAGGAACGCCATGATGGCGCTCGACAAACATACGTGGAAAGAACAGGTCAAGCGCCTGTTCGCCGCCTTCGACAAGCCGCTTGCGCTGATCGTCTTCCTGCTGCTCTGCGTCGGACTGGTCACGCTCTACAGCGCCAGCATCGACGTACCCGGCCGCGTCGAAGACCAGATCCGCAACATCGTGCTGACCTTCATCCTGATGTGGGTGCTGGCAATGCTCCCCACCCAGACCCTCATGAAGTTCGCCGTGCCGCTCTACACCGCAGGGGTGGCGCTGCTCATTGCGGTGGCGATGTTCGGTCTGACGAAGAAGGGCGCGAAGCGCTGGCTGAACGTCGGCATGGTGATTCAGCCGTCCGAAATCATGAAGATCGCCATGCCGCTCATGCTGGCCTGGTACTTCCAGAAGCGCGAAGGCAATATCCGCTGGTTCGACTATCTGGCAGCTATCGCACTGCTTGGCGTGCCTGTCGGGTTGATCGCGAAGCAGCCCGACCTCGGCACGGGGCTGCTCGTGGCGGCGGCGGGTCTGTACGTCATCTATCTGGCGGGATTGTCGTGGAAGCTGATTCTGCCGGTGCTCATTGCCGGTGTCGTCGGCATCGGCACGATCCTCGCGCTGGAAGACAAAATCTGTCAGCCGGATGTCGAATGGCACATCCTCCATGATTACCAGAAGCACCGCGTGTGCACGCTGCTGGACCCGACGTCCGACCCGCTCGGCAAGGGCTTCCATACGATTCAGTCGGTCATCGCCATCGGCTCCGGCGGCACGACCGGCAAGGGCTGGCTCAAGGGCACGCAGGCGCACCTCGAATTCATTCCCGAGAAGCACACCGACTTCATCTTCGCGGTGTTCGCGGAAGAATTCGGCCTGATCGGCGAGGGTGTGCTGATCGTGCTGTATCTGCTGCTGGTCGCGCGCGGCCTGATGATCGCGGCGAGCGGCGCGACGCTGTTCGGACGATTGCTCGCCGGTGCGGTCACGATGATCTTTTTTACCTATGCCTTCGTGAATATGGGCATGGTGAGCGGCATTCTGCCGGTGGTCGGGGTGCCATTGCCGTTCATGAGCTACGGGGGCACGGCGCTGGTGACGCTTGGCCTCGGGGTCGGCATTCTGATGAGCGTGGCGCGCGAGAAGCGGCTCATGCAGAGCTAGCGCCCTCGCACCTCCCTCGACGCATCGATGCGTCACCCGCACAACGGCAGAGCCTACGCTCTGCCGTTTTTGTTTCCAGCCGAAGCTTTCGTCGATTTCAGTGAGCGAAACGTGGGATTCGTCTTAGTCCAAATCCGATACAAACGAGGCTTAAACGAAACACACGTGCATTCGCCGAGTTCGCGGTCTTCATTGAGATGACGTCGGCCGACAGGCGTCATGCACACAACCGAAGGAGCACTTCGCGATGAGCATGAACCTCTCGCTACAAACCGTTGCACAAAATTCGCGCGCCACACTCGACATGCTGAACGCTCAGGCAAGCGAAGGGGTTGCGAAAGGACGAATCGGCATTCGCAAGGACGGCCAGATCACTGTCTTCAAAGGCATGGAGTTTGTCCTGCATCTCAGGCAATGTCACCGCGCCAAAGCGCTTCTGAAAGCGCACGAACTGATCGCCGAAAGAAAGTCGTCCGTCGCTTCGCTGGTGTCCTCGCTCAAGCTCAACAGCGTCCGACTGGATAAACGGCCGGTGAGCGAACTGATCTTCAGGCTGAACCGGTCGAATGAAACGGACCGCAATATCGGAGCCAAAGCTGCGATGCCGGTCTTGCTGACGACACGTGCGGAATCGGTTTCATCGATTGCGCCCGCGACATGGACTGGCCCGGCTAAGCACGGCGAGTTTTATCTCACCATCATGGCGGAGGCAATGAAGATCTGGGATAAGTACCGCGAATCTGCGGGCAACGACACCCCCACCGTCGCGGTCGGTTCGCTGAGCGACGCCCTCCCGGAGGCGCCGACCGAATGCGAGGCAAAGCCAACAATCCCGCCCAAGTGCAGCCAGTCGGTGCTGCAAAGGAACATCAGTTGTGCACGGATGGTCTACGGCGACCCGACCCCCGTCTACACCGCTAACGACCTGAAAGCCGAGCGCCCGATGTCGCCAGCGCGGGTCGAGTCGATGCAGCGCTACCCCGGCTAAAACCCCATCGAGAGGAAAAATCAGGCTATGACGAGTATCTCGCTGCAATCGGTCGCGCACCATTCGCGCCCCACGCTCGACAGGTTGGGGGAGCCGGGCAACGGCGCGACCATCGAGAATGGGCGCATCGGCATCAACGACAAAGGCCAGCTCGTTGTCTTCAAGGGCAAGGCATTCCTGCTGCACCTCCAGCAATGTTACCGGGCGGAGAAGCTCATCAAGGCGAACGACTTGTCGACGCACACAAGCACGTCGTTGCGGGCTGCGCTCAGGTTCAAAGACCTCCGACTGGGCACGCAGTCTACCGATACGCTGATCAGGCGGATGAACCTGGCCAATGCGCTGCGAAAGATCGTCGGCGCGTCCGAGAAGACCGTCCGCTTCGAATCTTTACTCGCAGGCATGCCCGGCAAAATCCTGTCGAGAGGCGGTCCCCGTTCGCCGCACTCGCAGGCGAACGTGCGGATCACAACGCAGCCGCCGATGGCGTTGCAGGAATTGAAAGGGTTGGCATCGACTGCGGATAACGGCGACGCGATCCCGGCGGCCACGGAGCATCGGGCCGAACCTGAGCAGCCAACGGAAGCGACGCTCAACCGCATCCCCGTTCCGAAGCCTCGCCCTACTGTGCCCGTGAACGCACCGACGCGGCCACCGCGCAAGATCGACTCGCCCTTTATGCATCATCCGCTGCCGTCCAGCCCCTCACCGTCGACGGCGTCGTCGCACTCGTTCGAGTTCTTGCCCGGCACGCCACCGCAAGCGGCGTCCGACAACGCGCCAACAAGCGCCCGCAGCATCGACACCTCCCCGGCCTTCCTCGACGCGTTGCATCAGGCAGGCGTAGCCAAGGATGCATTGATCCGAACGATGCTCGTGAACAGCGGTTCGTAGTCTTCGCGGCCCCTCCGCACGCGCCCGAGCCTCTCGATGCACACGCCGTTGCCGACCCCGCCCTCAGCCGCCATACCCCGGCGTATACGGCATATGCGGCGTATGCGGCGTATACGATGAGCCAAACCTGCAAGCGGCTTAGCGCTGCGGGCACGACCATTGTCTTTCGAACGCTCTGGAATCGGGAGGCATTTCAACGCATGGCATCGATCCATACCCAGATCAACGCCGCCACCATGACCAGTGACGAAGCCGAGCAGCTTCATCGTCTGATCTGTCGAAACGCTGTCGATCCTGCCCGTACGACCGTCGGTGTGAATCGCGACGGTCATCTGGTTCTGCTCGTGGGATGGAGCGCTTACCGACATCCGCATCTGTGGCGTCGCGCGCGCGACATGGCGCTTGCCGCGCTGGCCGATGCCGAGGCGTGCGCCCAGTGGCGCACGCATGCGTCATCGGTCGCACGCACCGGCGGGCCGGACACCGTGCGTCCCGGCGTGCGCGCCATGCGACTCGATCAGCCGTTCGTCATCGTCTGGCTCCTGCGCAACGCCACAGCCGCCGTGAGGACCCGTCTGCTGCAAGGCATCAAACGGCAGCTCGACTGGCGCGGCAATCCGGATACCTGTGCCGTCGATCTGCTCGGGAACGACCGTCCGCAGGACGCGCTGTCCGAGCTCAAACACCGCATGGGATCGGCCCAGCATGTCGTGGGCCACTACAAGCTCGTCACGCAGAGTAACGCGTCCTATCGCGATCACTATCACCGCGAGGTGTCGACCCGTCACCACCGCACGCTTTGGGTTGCGCGTCACACGGCGTTGAGGAGTTTCGACGGTGCGTTGCTGCCGGCCAATGTCATTCGCGTGAATCATCAGCCCCTAGCGGTCGTCTGCCAGACGCCGCAGCCGGGTGCGCTCGAAGCCTTCTTGTGGCTGCTAATGAAGCTGCGTCCGTCGGTCGTCGTACACGTCACCCCGCAGTGCGAGCCGCACGGGGCCGAGCGTCACGAGGGCGCCATTCGCGTGAGCCGACGCCACATCACCACCAGCACGGCCGCGACCTTCGTCACCGACTTCAGCGTGTACGCCACGACGCTTCGCACCAGCGCGAGCGAGGTCACGTTCTCGGTACTTCACGCGCCCTACCGACATGCAACGGATGTGTCGTCCGACCGGCTGTACGTGACGCAAACGTTGCAGTTCGTCGAAAACGCCATGCGACATGCGTCGCCGCCGGACGACACGAGCGGCACGTCCACGGGCAGCATCCCCACCGGATACCCCGTGATCGTTTTCGACGAGCCCGAGGGCATCGCCGGGGGTCTGGTTGCGGCGCTCGCCATGCCGCGCGACGTTCACGAGCCTCTCAGCGTGGAGGAAATCGTCACCGACATCCGGCTCACGACGTCCCCACACCTGATCGGCACCGACCATCAGCTCGACGTCGTCGGCGCATTTGCCGATGACCTCCGAAGACCGTTGCTCAAACATCGCTGAATTGTCGATTCGTTGATTCGTCGATCCATCGATCCGCTACGTCGGCGTCGTCAAATCGCGCAACGCCTTCGCAACCCCTGATGAACGGTACGAAGCGCCGTTCCTTCCTGCCCCCTTCACGCGACGCGATCGCAACAGGAGACCCGCCATGTCGCCCCAGGCCCCCGTGCCCCCCTCCCCCGGAAGCAGCGCGACCGTGGCATCCCGGCGTTCGGTTCCCGTGCCGCCGACGCAGGCGCTAACGCTCACGCGCCAGCCGACGGCCGAGAAATCGCCCCGCGATTCGCAGATGCTTACACACGCAAAGCGCGCGCTGGCCGTACGTCGCGAGCCGCCTCATGCGCCCGACATCGAGCGCTATCTGCGGCGCTGGTTGACCGCGCCGCCCGCCCTGCTGATCACGCTCGCCTCAGACGACGAACTGCTCGCCCGCAACGCCGCCTATCCACTGCTCGCGCCAACGAGCCGTCGTTTCGGCGACATCGGCTACAGCAGTTATCTGTTGACGCAAAGCGACTGCGGGCAGCGGGGCACACATTTGCGCACGTGCGTCGTCTCTATCACGCACGGGTGCGACGTTGTCACGTTTCCCGCGCTGCAGGCGTGGAGCGACGACGGCGACGCCATCGTTCGCGCCGAAGCCCTGTCCCATCTGTATCAGGCCGCCGAACGGCTCAAAGCGACGACACCCGCACAACACTTGCGACGTCAGGATTTTTATCGGACGCAGACGCGTATCGCGCCGACAAATCTGCCCATCGTGCAATCGACGCACCGCACGGCGCGTCTGGGCATGTGGCTCGCCGCGAGCGTGCTGCTGGACCCGGGCAATCCCACGCTGGACACCGTGTTGCGCGACATCCGCATCGGGTCGACGAAGTTCGATCCGACGTTCCGCCAGCATCAGGAGCTGACCCGCCTCGCGCGTACTCGCCATCGGCGCGGCACGACGAGACCTGCACACGACACGTCGGCACCCGATCCCAGCGATGTCGGCGACGCCAACCCAGCGCCCGACAGCGATTCCCTTTCATCCCCTCTCTCAAGGACGGTCCCCGATGCAAGACCTGCATTCCTTTCACAACGTTGTCGGTGAGTTGCTGCAACACATCGGCTTTTTCGCCTTCGAACCGGCCCCCGATCAGGAAGTCGTGAGTCTCGATGTCGAAGACCGCATGTCGCTGCACTTCGGCGCAATCGATCAGGTGTCCTGGTTCATGCTTGCCGAAATCAACGAAACGCCGACGACCGACGCCCTGGCAGCCGCCCTGCAGGCCAATCATCTGCGCGCGGACTTCCGCCAGCCGGTGTTTTCGCTCAATGACAACGGCACGCTCAATTGCTGGATGAAGATGCCGCTCGACGGGCAGGACCGTGCCACGCTGGCCGACGCATTCGGCGAACTGCTGGATGTCGCCCAAGCGCTGCCTGCGGCCCACTGACCCCATCATTCACAGGAGCTAATCATGCCCGTTCTACTGTCGAGAGACACCGACGATTTACGCGTGCAACTAAGCTCCATGCCATCGGATACGAAGATCGGCATAAACAAGTGCGGCGTTGTCGTTCAATACGGCGGGTTCGACTATCACCTTCATCCGCAGCAAAGCGTGCGGGCGTGCAATTTCATTCTGAATCGGGAGATCTCACCCAAACGCATGCCGTCGGCATGGACTCGGTTCGCCGCGCAGATACGCGCTGTCTTCTCGGGCGTGAAAGCGTCCCGGCTGCTCAGGGTCCTGAACAGCCGGGCGGTGCAGTCTGTCGGGCGTCTTTCCGTTCGAAGCGGTGTTGGTGGATCTACGCAGAGAACACCGAATTCGTCACTTCCCATTCACCCCTTCAAGGTCGAAGGCCCGGCGAACGATGACCGCCTGATCAATGACGCACAAACCAAACTTGCTGCGTTTCGCGCGCGGAATGCACTGAAACACCCCGCTGTGACGAACGCGGATACGCTTGCCATGGGTTCCGTGGGACGCAACACGCACGACGCAGCGACGGCATCGTCGCTTTCGCAACGACTGCCAGCACAGCCGTCCATCGGCGTTCCCCCCCCCAATCTGGTACCGCCCAAACCACCGGCCCCCGGGGCCTGTAGTGGCGCATAACACGAACCGTTGACGTCGCTACAGGGCGTGACGCGAGCCACGCCCTGTAGCCTCCTTCCTGGCTCGCTTCACCTATCGCTTCTACGCAGCGAGCACCGAAGTGCCGCTATTGCTGCCATTGCTTCCAGTGCCACGATTGCCGCTCATAGCCCTGTTGGCCTCGCCTTCGAGGTCCGGCAACCGCTTGCCGTCCACCGAAAGGTGCCACTTGCGCGATACATTCTGGCCGTAGCCGCCTTCCACGTAAGCGAGCATGAACGCGGCCATCGCGGCATTCGTTTTTTCCCGGTGGTTCGGGGTCGGCGCCTGCGCGAGATCTGCGGCGGCCTCGCGCAGTGCGTCCAGCAAGTGTTGTGTGGCGGGCACCTCCTGCACGATGCGCTGAAGATCGGCTTCTAACGTCGTTCCCCGCACGGGCGTCGCCATCTGGAAATACATCTCGTCTAGCTCGTCCTTGTGACGCGTCGAGAAGTCCTGCCACCACGCGCCGCCGCCATCCGACGCATTCGTCAGACGCTGACGCATCATCGGCGCAAGCATGTCGAGACAATGGCTGCCGATGGTCAGCACGTCCGCCGAGTGGTCGGCCCACGACACGCCCGCCGTCACGGACACCGGTGTCGGTGTCTTCCCGCCTGCGCCACACGTCGATCTGACGCCGCGAATGGAATACATCAGCGCGACGCCGTCTTCCTTGAGCTTGAAACGCATCGTCGTCGTCACGCCCGCGTCCGCATCGATGCCCACGTTGCTCAATGCGTTGCGGATTTCGCCCACGCCCCATACGCTGCCCGCGCGTACGCCTACCGCGTCGAGCGCCTGCGCAACGGAATTAGCGACGTCGACAGTACCAGCGAGATCGATCATGAGAAAGCTGCCGCAGTAATAGGGGTCTTCGTCCTCCGTCACTTTCTCGTACGTGACGTTTCCATGAACGCCGTCCGGCAGTAGCGTGCCCAGCCCGACGCCCGCATTCAGCTCGGCTTGCCACTTGCTTTGACGACTGCTCAGTTCGTAGACGGCCAGCGAGTGAGGACGCAAGATGCGCTCGCGCTCCTTGAACAGCTCCATAAAGATAGCTTCGACCTCGGGATCCAGTTCGCCGCTGAGTTTGAGTAACGCGAACTGTTCGAGCAGATATTGCGCGCGTGCCTTCATGTCCTCGATGCCGCGCCCTTGCCGCCCCGTCATGAGCTCCGACGTGATCTCGCGGCTGGACTGTTTCAGGTGTCCTCTCATCACCTCCAGCAACTTCTCTGGCGTGCAAACAAGGGGCGATCCGGACAACAGGCGGCGCGCTACCTCCGGCTTCGAGTCGGCCAGCGAGAGGATGTCCTGGCGTGCCTGCTTGATCGTCACGAACTTCCGACCGGCCACCGAGAGATTCGCCGAGACACCGATGTTGGCAGACACACCGGCGTGCACCTCGCCCATGTACGTATCCTGACGCTCGACGGGCTGCGTGGTGAGACCGTACCGCGCAATGTCGAGGCTTTTGCCGCACAGGGCGATCAGATCGTCTTCCAGACAATCGCTACTGAAATCCGCGCGTGCGCGGTCGTGCTCGTAGGACGAAGAGATCGTAAACAGGTCACGAATCTTGGCGATCAGCGCGATTGGGCTGTGCTTGATCCACGTCGTGAATTTGTGGCTCGCGTTTGTGACGTAGTCGACCAGCGATCCGTAAATTTCCGAGCGCGACGCCGCGACCGACAGTCCCAGCTCCGCTTCGACAAACGACAGTACGTCGGCGTCGGCCGAGAGCGTGACCCTGTCCGTGCGTGAATCGACCACCCACTCTGTAGGCGTGACGGACAAGGTCGAATCGCTTGCGTACGTGATGCCTGCGCCCACGCCGGGCACCACGTTGGCACCGACGCCACCGCGCATCCGGAAAGACTGCGACGCGCCCGGCTTCATCGTACCCAGCCGTTCTTTCAGCCCGTCATCCAAACGCCGTTTGACGCACTCATGGACGCTGACTTCGAAATGCCATTTCAGGGAACGGCTGGCGCGCAACGCTGCGGGAACAAGCTTCTGCCCCCAGGTCTTCTTGTTGATGTGGCGCTCCAGGGCGCTTTGCATCGACCGAAAGAGTTCGGAGCACGTCTGCATTTCCTGCGCCGACATCTGCGCGCCCGACGATCCGCGCAAGAAGTCCCGCACCTGTCCCTTGAGCCTGTCGTGGCCGCGCCCCTTGTCGGGCAGACCCAGCGTGGTGCGGCAATTCTGATAGACGCTCCAGAGCGCAGAGATCGCCACGCGAGTGTCGGCGCGCGATAACGGCGGTGTCCCGGCATCGCGGTGCAGCCGCGTGGCAGGCACGTCGTCGCTATCGTTGCTCGCCTGGAAGAGGCGATCGTCGTTCTCGATACAAGTGTCGAATTCGTTTTGCGAAATGTCGACCTGATCCGACGCTGGCGTTGCGACCGAAACGTGTACGTCCGGCGTCGACTGAACTATATATGCCATAGAATTTTGCCCCCTCTCAAATACCGGCGCCTTCCGGCGCTGCTGCAAGCAGGCGCTTGCGCCGGCATCACCGCATAACCACCTCTGACAAGATCATGTCGATGCAAGCCACGATATCTGCACGGGTGCCGCGCACTGCGCTGCCATACATCAGCAGCATGCGACGCGACTCGAACAGCGAAGGGCCATACAGCCAGGATTCGCACTGCGCCGTACGGCCGCCGAATCGCACTTCCGGGAACCCCCTTCCTGCGAACGACACCATGAACGTCAGGTGACCATGCGCATATTCGAGCAGCCAGAGCGGATCGACATCCGCCGCCGAGCGCGCGTGCAGGAACGTGCCGAACGTCTGCGGCAACGCGCTGAGCAGCCGCATGGAAATGGCATGTTTCATGACGGCATCACCACGCGCTTGACGCGGTCCGAGACGTACAGAAAATCGTGGATCGCGTCCATGCACGTCTCGAAGGTCTCCCACGGCGCGACATACCGATGCAGCACCAGCAGCGGTCCACGCGTGCCAAAGAGGAAGCCTCGTCGGCAAAGCATGAGATTCATCGTCAAAGCGCGGACTGCGCCGTCGTCGTCGACGGCGCGCATACATCGCTCGATGAGCGTGCCGCCCGGCTGACGAATCGAACACGTGTCCAGATCGCGTGCCTCGAAAAAGATCGTTTCGTGGCGCATCGTCGCATCGACCTGCCAACGCTCGTGCATCGCGGCGCAGATTCGTGCTAAGGCCACTTCGCCGTGCACCACGGGCAGCGACCGGTCCGCCTGACGGGTGACCGCCAACTGGCGCAGCGCTGATGCCGAAATCGACGTGCCGGACTCACGGTCTGCTTCCATGAATTCTTGTAGGTTGGGGACGTTCGGGAACATGTCTTGCTTCTGGGCATGATCCCGGTCTTCTCCCGGGAGTGCATTTCATCTTTCGCCCATGCCGACGAGATCAGAAAACGCCTTCGACCCAAATTCGTCGGGAATTGGCCCAAATTGCTGCGCCGAGCCCCCCAGAATCGAGAGTTCTTCGCATAGTCTCCACGCTTTGAGGAACATGATTTCGCCGGTGCCCCCCCGCGGCGATGATTCTGAGCGCAGAGGTCTCGCACACTTCCGGTTTGCGGCCGATCGGACCCGTAGTCGTCTTCGCTTGCGTCCAGTGGGGCTCGCCGGCAGGAGAATCGGCACGTGAACCAGATCAGTCCGCCGCAGAATGGAAAAGTCTATTTGTTCGGTGATTTCACGTTGGACGCGAATGGCGTGCTCAGGCAAGGGGACCGCCAAATCGGCCTGCCTCCCAAGGAGGTAGCGGTACTGCGCACATTGCTCGACGCCGCCGGCGAAAACGTCAGCAAGGACCGGCTGCTATCGCTGGTCTGGCCGCATCAGGACGTGAGCGAAGAATCGCTCACGCGCTGCATCTACGCCATTCGACGCGTGCTTCGCGAAAAGAAGTCCGATCGCATCGTGGAGACGGTGTACGGCACCGGGTACCGTATTCGCCGTTCTGTGGCCATTGTGTCGGCTGCCACACGCGCGGCCGCGTTATGCACGCTCGCGATCATGCCGTTCCGTCTCCCGAATGCGGCGCAGACGCTGATGCTGCACGATCGGCTCGTTACGCGCTTCTTTGAGTTCACGGCCTACGGTCTGAGTGTCCTGCCCGCCTCCATTACGCGCTCAGTACTCGAATGCCATGACATTGCGCGCTTCGTCGAGCGCTTCTCGCCCGATTACTACGTTATCGGGCACGCTATCGAAAGCGACAGGCTGCGTATTGAGCTGGTGAGCTCCGAAGGTCATCAATTGCTGTGCAGCGAAGACTTCGAACTAACCGATACGGACAACACGCTGCCCCTCGAGACCCGCATCACCGATATCGTGACAAAGCACGTCCCGGGGCTTTGCGCGTCGCGCCATCTCTCGCAATCGTTCGATTCGCTCGACTGCGCCACGACGTTCCTGCACGCGCGCTTCCATCTTCAACGACATACACCTTCGAGCCTGCGGCAGTCGTTGCAGCTGTTTCATCAGTGCGTGGGCGAAGGTGCGTCGCGAACGGCGCCGTACTGTGGGCAGGCCGAGTGCTACCTCGCGCTCGCCCATCTCGGGCTGTTCGATCAGAAAGCGGCGATGCACGGCGCACGCGCGGCCGTCGAGGCCGCCCTCGCGCTCGCGCCTCGCGATCCGCACGCCGTCAGTCTGCTGGCGATGTTGCACAGCATGAAGTTCGAATCGAGCGTGGCGGACATTCTTTTCGACCGGGCCCTGTGGTCTGCGCCATCGAACCCATACGTGCGCTATCACCACGCGTGGCATTGCATCCTGAAAGGAGAAGCGAAGGCCGCAGAGATGGCGCTCGATATCGCACTGGAGCAGGACCCGAGCATGCTCGCCGCGGCGATTCTCAAGATCTGGTCGATGTTCTTCGACCGCCGCACGGACGAGGCCATCGTCGTGGCCCGCGACAGTCTGCAGCGCCTTGGCCAGCATCATCCGGTGCTCACCAGCGCCATGGCCATCATGCTCTGTCACCAATCCCGCCACGCCGAGGCCGAAGCGCTGGTGCGGTCCGTGCGCGAGACCGGTGACGACGCGGGCCTGTTGCGCGTGAACCGTCATTACGTGGAACTCGCACGCGGCGGGGAATCGGCGAAGCGGGCCGCCCGCCAATTGCTCTCGGAAATCGATCCACGCCAGGTTCGCGCGGGACTGCTGCCGTTGATCCTTCACACGGAGGGCATCGGCGCCGCGCGCGAGGCCTGGCGACGCATGCGCACCGATTGGTATCCATGGCAACGCCTGTATCGTCACGACCCACGTCTGGAGACGTTGTTCTCCCTCTGACGGCAGCCGTTGCAGGCGTCCACAAAAAACCCCGCCGGGATGGGCGGGGTTGGAGGTGAAACGGTGACGCTGGTGACGTCGGCGACGCGGGCGACGACGTCTACCCGCCGTCGTCATTACCGGTAGAAGCCTTTCGCCGATTCGCTCATGGAGGCAATCGCGCCGCTCAGAACCTTCACCAGATTCTCGTTATTCGCGTTCGCCGTGGTGTAGCGCTGCGACAACGATTGCAACGTCGTCTTCACCTGATTCTCCTGCCCGGTAAAACCGTTGCGCCAGATTTCCAGTTGCTGCGTGGTCATCGTCGCGTGGCCGTTGTCGTCTGCCTTGGGCAGGGTATCGATCATCGTCTGAATCGGACCGGTATCGATCACCACCACGTACTTGCCGCTGCCCGGTGGCTGCTCGACCACACTGCTGTCCGGCAGGCCGAGATCCTTCGCCCACTTCGCGGCATCCTCCTTAGTGCCGCCTTCGATCTCGCCATGCTTGCCGTCGGCGTCATTTTTCCGAGGTGGCCACAGCACCGCATTCTTGCTCGGCAATTTGAATTTCTCGAGAAGCTTGTCGAGCGCCTCTTTCAGTTGCCCGACGTCGAGCTCCACCTCCTTGCCATCGTTCCTGGTCGTGATCCACGACGACAATTTGGACACAATGTCGGTCAGTGCCTGGCTGAAGTCGAGATACTGCTTCGCGGCTCCCTGGAAGGTATCGAGGAAGCCGTGCTTCAACTCGCCGATCAACTTCGAAATCGCATCCCAGAACTCGGCGTCGCTCCATTTCGCCGGATCGTCGTCGTTGCCCACGCCGATGTCGTTGTCCCCCAACGAATTCGCCGAGGGAGGCGGTGCGTTCCCGCGAAGCCGGTCGCGCAGGTCTTGCGGCATGGATACATCGCTGTGCGCCAGGCCCTGTGCCCGTGCGACAAGATCGTGTCCTGCCATGCGAGCGTCGTCCCAGGCGTCGTCGCCCATGTCTTGCCCTGCGATCCGGAATGCGTTCCAGAAGCGGTCGGCGCCTGTGACCACGCCGTCGATCAACACGTGGTCGGGCGACGGTGCATCCAACGACATTGGGCCGGGAACGCCGCCCGATGGGTTCTCCGGCTTTCCCGGTGGCACGAAGTCCTTCGGTCGTAGCGGCGCGGCAAACGGAAAGCGATCGGTGACGATACTGGTCATTCGTTCGTCCTTTGACGAGTGAGCGTTATGCGCGCAGGTTGTTGGCAATGGTCGAAACCGCACCGATGGACGCCTGTGAAACGCTGTCGAATGCGCGGAGCATTTCCGTCAGCGTCGAGTTGTCGCGGTTCGATTGCTCTTGCATGGTGTTCACACCGTCTTTGGACAGTTGCGCGCCACTGTCATTGACCTTCTGATCCTGCGCGGCAATCAATTCGCTGTAGCGGCTGGCGCCGTTCGTCACGCCCGCAAGCGGGCTTCCCAACATCATCAGCGCCTGCCCTGAGGTCTGCGCCCGCCGCCCGTCGCCGGTCATCGTTTCCTGATCGAGCGGATTGGGTCCGGACGCAGCGTCGGTGTCGGGGTTCGTCGCGGGCGGCGCGACATCCGGGGCATCACCCCGATCCACGGCATCCGGGCGCGGGGGCGCAGGGGCATCGTCCAACACGCTGGCGTCCATGCTGTTACGACGACTGACCGGAGACTGCCCCGCAGCGGCCGTTGACGCATTCGGGCCGGGCGGCACGTCGGGCGAGGTCGAGGGCGGCGGGGGCGGCGGAGTCACATCCTGGGTCGACGGCGGTGTCTTCAGCGCCGTGCGCCCTTCGGAGAGACCTTTCAGGCTCAGGAACGCGCCCATGGCGGTGAACGCCAGTTGCACAGCGCCGGACGAAATACCGCCCCACAACGCTGCATCGCCCTGACGCCGGGTAGCGTCGGACGCAGCCATCACCGAGTCGACATTCACCTCCGCCATCCTGTTGCGCAGCTTGACCGAGTTTTCATAAGCGCGCACGTAGAACGCATAGACGAGCGACAAAATCAGTGCAGCGCCGGAGACAAGCCCATTGCTGCCGATGTCCTTGTCGCCGTCGTTCCTCATGGGGTCGACACCGATACGCTTTTTGTCGTCCTGCTGACGCAACCAGTCGATGGCGTCGAGACGATTGGCATGCGGTGGCGGACTCGCGAGCGATGGCCGCTGCGCGTCATCGTCATCCAGATGCGGTGCGAACAAGAGCGAAGGGCTCAACACCGACGACGGCGACCGAGGCTTGTCCAGTGCGTCCAGCATCGGCACAAGCGGATGATACGTTACATCCTGAATAGGGAGGCTCATGAACTTCTCCTTTCACTCAAGCACGCACGTTGTTGAGCACAAACTTTCGTGCTTCCTGTTGGGCTTTGGCCGCGTCGGACATCTGGGAGACGATCGCGGACACCACATTCTGGGCGGCGCCGAAGCGGTCCGCCGACTGCTTCACCGAGTCGGTAATCTTGTCCAGCGAGTCCTGTGCGATCATCATGTCGGCCATGACGTTGGTGGCTTGCTGCTGGTACGTTCCGGTGGCCGCGTTGCCAGCGGCTTGCGTGCTGCCCAGGGCAAGTTCTCCGAACGTCACCACGCCCCTGAGTGTGTTGGCGAACATTTGCTCGTTGCCTTCCTTGACACCCAGTCGCGACGCCGCCGAAGACATGCCCTGAGCGACCATCTTTGCCCCGGCCTTGCTTGCCTGGCGAAGCATGTCGGGCACGAGCTTCTTCACCAGGTCGCTCACGAGGCCACCGAGCATCTTGCCGAAATTGGTCGCCGCTGCCGCACCGCCCACCACGACCGAGACGGCGATGAATGCGATCGCGACCGCCGCGGCGGCCACCACCCCGACGACGTTGCCGATCATTTCGGCGGTGTCCTTGCCCACGCCCAGTTCCTGGAGCATCGATCCGACGAACTTGCCGATCTCCGAGGCCAGCGGCTGAATGACGTGGCTCATCAACGGTTTGATTGCCTCACCGACAAGCGAGAAGCCAGTCGCCGCGCCCATGACCGAATCGGCCAGCAACGCGACGCCGACCACCGTCATCGTGGTGCTCAGGCCGCCGGTGAATACCGCACCGACAACGCCGACGACCGCCAGCACGGCCCCCAGAATCTTGCCGAAAATGCCGAATATGTTGCTCAGCTTCTGCGCCTGCTTGACTTTGGCTTCGTACGCTTCGTTTTGTTTGACGAGATCGGCCTGTCGCGCCTTGCGAATTGCCTCGAAGAACTTCATGTCCTCCTGAATGGCTTCGTTCGCGCTGTCGCCGAGCAACTTCGCGAGTTTTGCCATCAGAAAGATCAGCGCGTCCATGTTCTCGCCGTTTTTTTCGGTGGACGCCTTGTCGAGCATCCCCGGCCACTGATTGCCGAGGAACTTCCCGAGAATGTCGTCCGCCTTCTTCGTCGCCTCCTTCGCGACGTCGAACGCTTGCGTTACTTCGCGCTTCGCTTCGTCGTACTTGCCTTTCGCAGCGTCGTAGCCCGACTTCGCCGCCTCGTACGCCTGCGTGGCCGCGTCGTACTCGGGCGTACCCGGCGATGCGCCGTCGAGCGCGGCCTTGGCGCTGGCGAGCGTGTCCTGCGCATTTGCCAGCGCCTGCTCGGCATCGGTGAGCTGCTGGGTGGCCTGGTTGAGCGCGTCCAGCGCGTGCGTCGCAGCGGCGACCGCCTGATCGAACTCGACCTGACTCTGCTCGGCCATTGCCCGACGCGACGCCGCTTCCAGCTGCGACTGCTTGAGGCGATTCTGAAGATCCGACAGTGACGAATCGCTGAACAACTCGGTCAGGCGCCCCAAAAGATACGTCAGACTCGTGCGTGCATCGCCCGACGGCGGCTTGAGCGCGGGAGCATCGGCTTGCGTTTTCGGCATCTCGCCCGTCGACGTCGGCGTCGATGTCATGGTCTCGATGATCTGCCGGATGACGGTTTGCATGCCGGCCCGGATGTCCGGCACCGGGGTTCCCGCACCGTCGACGCCTTGACCTCCAGCGGGTCCGTCGACATCGCTCGAACCGTCCGCAGGCGGCGCGAATCCGGGCGCAGCGGCGGCGATCGTGCTCATGCCGCCTCCTTGGCGCCGGGCGCCTTGTCTTTAATGTCTTCGGCGCCGATAGCGTCGAGATAGGCTTTGGCCTTCGTGCGCAGATCGGCGTCGCTGCTGCTCTCGCACACCAGACCGAAACATTCGCGTGCAAGCGGCATATTCCGCATCATCATCTGACACTGGCCTGCGTAAAACACCGGACGGTAATCGTTCTTGCCGACGGCGAACGCCATCGCGTACAGATCGACCGCCTTCTGGTATTCCTCCTTGAGCTGACACACTGCCGCCAGTCCGACGATGTACTCGGGGTTGTAGAAGTCGTAGATGCAGAGGAAGCGGAAGAAGGCTTCGGCCTGCGCCAACTGCCCATTGCTGTAAAAATCGTAGGCGTGCGCGTACAGGCCGTCCATCGTCTCGCTTGGAATGCCGTGGATGTCCTTGAGGCTTGCGCCGGCGACGACAGCATCCCAGATCGCGCTCGTGACGCGCCCTTCGTCCATCTCTGCTTGCATTGCCGCTTGTGTCATCGAATTACCTCCTTCCGATTCCCGAAAACGGGCCGGTCTTCTGTCTGCCAGCCGGGCGGCTGGAATAAATGCGAGTCGGGGACCGGCAGTGCGCCGACCTCCCGACGCGGCGCGTGCCTGAAGCGAGCGGAAATCGCTGCGGCTGCGCTTCGCAACAGGTTCGCTGTCCTGCCGCATCTCGCTCATCTGCGAAAAATCCGGCAATCGCGCGAGGTACCTGACCCACGATTCGATACCGCTCTCGCGCACCCATCGATAACATCGGTCCGCCTGTGCCGCCGCTGCCCTTGCCTGCGCAAGCGCGGTCTGACGCTTGTGGCTCGCACGGGCGTACTGCGGATCGTGCGGCGACAGAACATCGAGCACGACCTGGGCTTCGGCCACCGCCACATCTGCGCTCATCGCCTGCGCCTGACTTCGCTCGAAGGCCGTCTGAGCGCGGCCGTATGCGGCAACGATGCGGCGAGCTGCGTCGCTCAGTCTCACGCGAGCCAGCCGGTGGCTCACGTCCGCTTTCGCTCGGCCGGGCAACACGCCGGGCAACAGCACGTGTTCGGACGGAAGGTCGATCGTCGGTGTACAAAGCGCTTCACGCACGCCGGTGCACAAGGACTGTCGCAATCCGGCGAGCGCATCGCACGCCAGTGCGCGCAGGCACTCCCGGTTCGGCGATGTCCCCTCCGGTTCGGCAAAACTCGCAAACGTGCCCGCGTTGCGCAGCATCGAGAGATGACACATGTCCTCGCGTACCATCCTTCCTCCCGGGGTCTCAAATATTCGGGGGCCGCAATGTGTCGCTCGTCGTCTCATAACTGCATCCCGATAGCTACCATTTAAGCAACGCGTGCCTTGGGAGACTTCCAAAAAGCGTTCTATTGCATAGGGGGACTGGCGTTTGGTTTTTCGACGGTCCCCTGCAAGCCCCGCTGAGTTGACCCGCTGTCATCGCTTTCGCCGAGGTTGTCGCTCTCTTCTCCGACGTCTTCGTCCTGGGTACCTGCGCGCTCGACGTCCTCCAGCCAGATAAGCAGCCGCATGATCGCGTCGAGATCTTCGAGCGCCACGAACGTATGACGACGGTGCGTCCGATACAGACGCCGTGCGAGCGCGATATCGCCGATCACGGGAATGCCCTGCGACTCGGCGTATTTGCGCACCGCGAGCGCACGTGCATTCGTCTCCATGACGGAAATGAACGGCAGTGCGATGACATCGGGACGGAAGTAGATGCCCACGGCGATGTGTGTGGGATTCGCAATGATCAGACGCGAGTCGCGCACGTCGGACTTCACGGCCTCGGACAGCAACTCGCTGTGCAGTGTGCGGCGCCGTCGCTTGATTTCGGGATTGCCGTCGGTATCCTTTTGCTCGCGCTTGACTTCATGGCGTTCCATGCGCTGCTCGCGCATGAACAACCAGAACTCGACCATCGCGTCGAGCACGGCAATGGGCACGACACACGCGAGCGAGATCCAGATCAGCTTGCGCATCAGTTCGGCCCACGCCGCGCCCACCCCCGCCGGGCTCATGTAAATCTGCGCGAACAGCAACCCCTTGGCGCTAGACCACAGCACCACGACGATGGCGCCGAAGCTCAGCAAATAGAGCACCGACTTGAGCGAATCCTTGAGCGTGCGCAAGCTGAAGATCCGCTTCGTGCCCGCCATCGGATTGAGTGCACCGAGATTGAGCTTGAGGGCTTCGCTCGCCCACGCGAAGCCGGTCTGGAGCAAGGCCGGCAACACCGCTGCCACAATGCACACAAGCAGCACCGGCATGAACATCTGCAAACCATGCTTGAACAGTCTGATGGCGAAGGCCTGTGGATCGGCGAATTCGCCATTTGCCAGCACCTGCCGGTATTCCTGCATCAACCACACCAGCGGATCGCTCGAGAGCACGAAGATCAGGCCGACGAACACCAGCGTGACCATCGTCAGTTCTTTGCTTTTGAACGCCTGCCCCTTCTTCGCGGCGTCCTTCAGCCGCTTGGGTGTCGGCTTCTCGGTTTTCTCGCCCATACCGCGCTTACGTCTACGGCCCTGCGACCGGCGCGATCCAGCGCACAACGTCGTCGGGACGCATGAACATCGACACGAGCGCGTCCGGTAGCGTCGCGGAGAAATAGATCAGCAAGATGGAAAACGCGATGAGACTCTTGATCGTCAGCGACAGCGCAAAGGCATTGACCTGCGGTGCGAAGCGCGACAACAGCCCCAGCACCAGTTCGGACAGAAACAGGGCGGCGACCACCGGCGCCGACAGCGCAATCGCATGGCTGACAAGCACATCGAGAAATTCGTGAATGCGAGCGACCGAGATCGTGCACTGCCCGAACGGCTCGCACACGCGGTAACTGCGTGCCAGCACTTCGAGCAGTAACGTCATGCCGCCGAGTTGCAGATAGATCGCCGCCCCGAACCACTGGAAGAATCCGGCGAGTTCCGACGTATCGATGCCGTTCGCCGGATCGATCACGCTGCTGAGCGTGGCGCCGCGCTGGTTGTCGATGTACGCCCCCAGCGCGTGGAACACCCAGAACGGCAGCGCCACAGCCACCGCGATCACCAGCCCCAGCGCCGCCTCGCGCAGCAGTAGCGCCCATACGAAACCATCCAGCGGGAGAGGTGCCCCATAGGCATAAGGCCAGACGCCCACGGCCATCCACATGGAAACGGTCGTGCGCACGACGCCCGACAAGACATTCCCGTTGAGGATCGGCAGCAGGAACACCGACGGCGCGACACGCGCGTACGCCATCGCGACCGCCAGAATGCCATCGTGATGCGCGAAGACGAGCGATACATCCATGTCAGGCGTTGCCCGTCATGGCCAGTTTCAGCATGGCCGCGCCGTAGCCGACCAGCGTCTCGCCGAACCAGTCGGCGAGCAGAAACAGACTCAGCGAGACAGCGAGCAGTTTCAGGCCGAACGGCAGCGTCTGCTCCTGCACCTGTGTGACCGTCTGAAGCAAGCCGACGGTCACGCCGACGAGCGTAGCCACCGCAACAGGTCCCGCCGACAGAATGAGCACCAGGTACAGCGCGCGGTTGCCCGCATAAATCAAGTTATCCATGGCGCGCTCCCTATTGCAGATACTGGCTGACCAGACCTTGCGACAACAGTGACCATCCGTCCATCGCGACAAACAGAATGAGTTTGATCGGCACGGAGATCGTCACCGGGCTCATCATCATCATGCCCAGCGAGAGCAGCACGCTGGAGACCATCAGATCGACGACCACGAACGGCAGATACAGATAAAAACCGATCGTCAACGCGCTCTTGATTTCGGTGAGCGCATACGCCGGGAGCAGCGCGAAGATGGACGGCGCAGCGGCGTCGAGCGGGACGCCGGCGCCGTCGCGGGTCACTTCCTGATGCGCGAAGAACTGCGTCAACTGCGGGTCGGCGTACTTGAGCAGGTAATCGCGATAGGGCGAGAGGCCGTCGTCGAGAAAGCGACGCACCGAATTCGGATCGGCAAAGTTGACGGGGTTCGCCTGATATGCGTCGAGCACCGCCGTCGTCACCGGCAGCATGACGAAAACCGAGATCAGCAACGCCGCGCCGTTAAGCGTCATATTGCTCGGCACCTGTTGGAGCCCGAGCGCGTTGCGCACCATCACGAACACGATGGAAAACTTGACGAAGCAGGTACCCGACGCCACCAGAAACGGCAGCAGCGTGAAGAAACTCAGTACCGCAATCGCCGGTACATCACTCCACATGATCCGGTCCCTTAGCTTCCCGTTGCGCGTCGTCCGTCTCCATCAGCCACTCGAAGATCTCGACGCCCAGCCGTCCATCGAGTTGCACGAGTTCGCCACGCGCGAGCAACGTGCCGTTGGCGCGCACCTCGACGTGCCGCTCCGCGCCCGGTTGTAACGCAAGCAGACGCGTGCGACCGAGTTGTTCCAGTTCGGCAAGCGTCATGCGCTCGCGTTGCAGCACGAATACCAGTTCGACAGGCAGTTGGGTCAGCGACGTCGCCCTACCGGAAGTTGCTGCCATGTCGCCCAAGTCGTCGTCCTCTCGTACACGCTCGGGCATCATGTCCTCGATCTCGTCATGCAAATAGGTTTCCAGCATCGCGCTCCCCTCCTCCTGTTGATAACCGCCGATCACACGTCCCGCACAACTCAGCCGACGCGTCACGTCGCGAACGATCAGGACATCGCCGCGACGAATGCTGCGCAGCGTCGCCAGCCGGGCCGTGCTGCGTCCAATCTCCACGTCGAGCGAGAAGCGCACGCCGCGCACATCGAGCGGCATCGTGCCGCGTACGTCGGGCACCCGCGCGAGCCATACGGGGCACTCCGCCGCCCGCACCTTGAGCAACATCGCTTCGGGTAGCGCCGCACCGTCGATGGGTGCACCGACGTCGAGCACGTCATAACGCAACTCCGGCATCGGCAAATGCAACGGGTTCGCCGTCACCGTGAACAACCGCGCCGCCAGTTGCTCGGAATCGGCGCAGCACGCAAGCGAGGCCAACTCATGCGCGGCGCCTTCGAGCCACATGCCGGGCTCCACCCACCCTTGCCACGTATGCGCTGTGTCCTGCACGCGAATCCACGACCCCATGCGCGGCAGATATTCGAGCGATGCCGACCAGCCCCGCGCTTGCCAGGCATCGGCCGCCAGCGTGAGCCGCGACTGTCCTTCGTCGATGCGCCTCAGTTTCAGCATCCGGCGTCCTCATCGCTTGTGTTCTCCAATTTCTCGACGGCTTCGATGGCGCGCACACCGAAGCGGCGCGACGCACCCTCGTCCGACGAAGACGCCGCGCCCGGCAGTGCCGCCGTCAAGCGCCGCTGCACCACGGCGTCCGATGCGCCGAGCATGAAGCCTCGTCGTCCGTCCACTTGAATGACCCGCACATTGACGAAGTGCCCTTTGCCCCAGCTGCCGAATGCGTAGCGCATGCCGTCGCCAGCGGGGAACGGCCGGTGTGTGGCATCGCCAGGTAATGGGTGCACCGGTGCACGCGGCGCCATGGGTCGGTGCGGCATCGGCGCGGCGAATCGACGTGCACCCGGAGGTGGTGCGAACGTCTGCCCGTGCACGACTTGTGGCGTCGAAGCGCCTGGCGCGCTGGCGCCCCCCTCCCCTCGATGCGACCGCTCGCGCGAATCGTGACGTGATCCTGCTTCCGGCGTGGCCTCCAACGCTGCGCCCGCCACCGTCATGGCGCGACCGTCCACGCTCGCGGTGCTCGATTCACCGACCTCGCCGATATCGGCAACACCCCCGCTCGTCGACGTCCTTGCGTCGCGACGGTGCACCGAGGCACGGTCGGTGTCGACTTCGGGGGTACCGGCGACGAGCGACGCATCGGTGCGCTGGCCGGTGACGGATCGCGTCGGTCCGTCCAAGAGTCGGCTCGCCCTGAGCAACTCGACAAGCGCCTTACGCGCGTCGCCGTGACGTGTCGACGGGTCGGTCGCCTCCTTGCCGTCGACAGACGTTGCGTGCGCTCGCCGAACAGACGACGCGCCGTCGCCCGGTGACGCCGAGCCTGCGGACACGTCATGGAGCCGTAGCGGCGGCGAGCGATCCATCGGCATCGGTAAGCACCAAAGCGGCGCGGCGCTCGGCATGTCGTCCGCATTTCGATGCTCGGACGCGCGCCTGCGCAGCGCTTCGTCCACACGCTGCGCCATCGTTTTGTCGCTCGCCTGCTGTCGCCCGGTCTCGTCCGGACTTGCCGATACCTCGGCCGTTCCTGCCACGCTCACCTGCGCCATGACTGATGTTCCTCAAGTTCGCTATATTCCACATGCGCCTGACGTTTGCGAGCGTCGTCACGCAAGGTCTTCGCCAGACGTGTGTACTTCGTCTCCTTGCGCCGCCATCGCCGCCGCTCGTTCTCGGTCAGTTCGCGGTCGGTCTCCAACTGCTCGCGCGATTCGGCCAGCGTCGCGAGCTTCACATCGAGATCGCGCACCTGCTGACGCAATAGCCCCGTCACACGCATGCCGCCGCGCAGTCCATTGATATCCGATTCCAGTTGCGACGGCTTCGACGAAGCGATCAACGCGAGAATCGCGTCGCGCTGTGCCTCGATCTCGTCGAACTGTCTGACGAGATCTGCGTCCCTGAACGAGATGTGGCGCAACTCGCGCTCCTGAATCTCCTTGATCTGCAACGCAGCACGACAGAGTCGTCGTGCGTCACCCCACGATTTCATGCAACCTCCTCAGCGTCTCGTCGGCGGACGACCATTCGTGCGCCCCTTGCTTCAGGAAGGCTTCGATGTACGGCTTCGCTTCCATCGCACGGTCGTCCTGAGCATTCACGCCGGGCCGGTATTCGCCGAGGTCCACCAACGTCTGCAACGATTCGAGGCGTGCCAGCCATGCCCGCAGCTCGCCCGCCACGCGCATCTGGCCGGGCGGCGCAACGCGCGTGGCGACACGACTCACGCTGCGTAGCACGTCGATGGCCGGATAGTGGTTCCGATGCGCCAGTTGGGCGCTCAGATGGATATGTCCGTCGAGGATCGAGCGAATCTCTTCGGCCATGGGGTCCGGCATCTCGTCGTCTTCCAGCAACACGGTGTAGAAGGCGCTGATGCTGCCGCGTGTGGATGCCCCGGCGCGCTCCAGCAGTTGCGGCAGGCTCGTGTAGACCGATGCCGGTACGCCTGCGCGCATGGGCAGCTCGCCAGTCGCGAGCGCCAGGTCGCGGCACGCGCGCACGTAGCGGGTCAGCGAGTCGACGAACAGCGCCACCCGCTGCCCCTGATCGCGGAAGTGCTCGGCGGCCGTGGTCGCCAGCAGGGCAGCATTGCGGCGCGTAACGGCAGGCGCATCCGAGGTCGCGAAGATCACGACGCAGCGCTGCGCGCCCGGCGACGCTCTCAGCGCTTCGACGATCTCCACCACCTCGCGCCCCCGCTCGCCGATCAGCGCGATCACCGTCGTGTCGACCTCGACACCGGCCAGCAGCGCGTTCATGAACGACGTCTTGCCGCATCCCGCAGGCGCGAAGATACCGACACGTTGCCCTACGCCACAGGGCATCAACGCGTCGATGGCGCGCAGCCCCGTATGCAGGGCGCTATCGACGCCCACGCGTTCGGGATAAGGCAACGCCGGGGCCAGCAGCGCACGCTCCGTCGCGCCCGCGCGCACCGGCGCCAACGGCTGCCCGTCGATGCGATCCACGATACCGCCGCCAGCGTCGAGCACGGCCCCGCGCCATGTCTCGTGCGGGCTGCACGACGCCTGACGCCCCGTGGGCAGCAACGCCGAATCGCAGGACAACCCTTGTGTGGCGGCGAACAGGCTGAGAATGGCGCGTTCGTCGTGCACCGCGATCACCTGCGCTTGCCCCACGACGTGCGCATCCCGCCACGTGCGGCGGATATCGCAAATCTCACCGATGGTCACCCCCGGGATGTGCGCCTCGGCCGTGTGTCCGGCGATGCGCGAAATCAGCGAGAGATGCCGCACGAACGACGGGCTGGCCCCGGTCGGCGTTTGGGTAGGCATTTGGGACGGCCCGTGGATCGGTGTTTGCGTCATGGGGGTCATCGGCATGCTCAGATCGTGCTGATGACGTTGACGGACACGCCGTCGACCAGCTCGCCGAACGACAACACTTCCAGATCGCGAAAGCGCGTTTCCGCCAGCTTCTTCACAAAGCGCCGCACGTCGACCGACGCGAGCAGCACCAGGTCTTTGTGGGGCCGCCCGGACGCGTCGAGCGCGAGTGCGACACGGTCGAGCAGCGCCTCGGCGTCCTTCGGGTCCATATTGACGAACGCGCCACCGGCCGTCTGCCGGATCGAGCGGCGCACACTCTCCTCGATCTCGGCGGAGAGCATGACGACGCGCAGCTCACCGCTGCGCAGGAACTTGTTGCAGATATAGCGGCCCAGCGCGCCGCGCACGTGCTCGACGAGATTCAGCACATCCTTCTCACGCGGAGCCCACATGGCAAGCACTTCCATCACGAGCTTCATGTTGCGCACGGAGATCCGCTCCATGACCAGACGTTGCAGAATCTCCGAGACACGCTGCAATGCCACGTGCCGCAGTACTTCCTTGACCAGATCCGGGTAATGCTGCTCGACCAGATCGAGCATCTTCTTCGTCTCCTGAATGCCGAAGAATTCGTTCACGTGTCGCGTGAGCAGGACGGCCATGCCCTGATACAGTTCATCGGCGGGCGGGTGCGTGAGATGTCGCATGGCGGCGAGCGCCTCGCCCTGCGCAGGCGTCACCCACGCGCAGCGGCCGCGCTCGGGACCGGAGAACACCGGTTCGTATTGCAGCGCCGCGATTTCGCCGGTATAGGCGTCCACGCGCACGCGGTCGTAGAAGATGACGAACTCGTCGGCGCGCACTTCGTTGATGTAGACAGCGGCGCGCGATTCGCCGAGCGACGACGAGCCCTGCAAGAGGATCTCCGGCAGATGCACGCCGAAGTCGGTGAAGAACTGGCTGCGGACCCGCTCCGTAAAACCCGCCGCTTCGAACGACGGCAGTACCGCCGACGGAATCACGATGGCCAGCGGCGCCGTCGACGGCGCGACACTGTCGAGGTTGTCGATCGACATGAGCGAGCTATCCGCTTTCGCATTGGCACGCGCCTTGCCGGGCTTGCCCGCTTTGCCTGCGGGGCCATCGCCCGGCTTGCCGCTCTTGCCGGCCTTTGCCGCGTCGCCCGAATGCACGGCCGCAACGGCGTCCGGCTTTGCGAAGTAACAGGCCAGCGCCAGCAGACAAGCCAGCAGGGAAAATGTCGGAAACGGAAAGCCCGGCAGCGTGCCGATGATCAGCGTGAGGAGCGCCGTCGCACCGAGCACGAAGCGGTTGCCCATCAACTGGCTGACGATGGTGCGTCCCATGTTGTCGGCTTCGCCGTTCACACGCGTCACGACGAAACCCGCCGACACCGAGATGAGCAGCGCCGGAATCTGCGCGACGAGACCGTCGCCGATGGTCAGCGTGGTGTAGGTCTCCAGTGCGCCACCCAACTCCATGCCGCGCTGCGTCATGCCCACGATAATGCCGCCGATCAGATTGACGAAGATGATGACGATGCCGGCGATCGCGTCGCCCTTGACGAACTTCATCGCCCCGTCGAACGATCCGTACAACTGACTCTCGCGCTCCAGCACACTGCGACGCTCGCGGGCACCGTCGTTATCGAGGGTGCCCGCCTTCACGTCGGCGTTGATACTCATCTGCTTTCCCGGCATGCCGTCGAGCGAAAAACGTGCGGCGACTTCGGCCACGCGCTCGGAGCCCTTCGCGATCACGATGAACTGCACGATAGTCACGATGGCAAACACCACGAACCCCACCGCCAGACTGTCGCCGATAACGAACTGCCCGAATGAATCGATGATTTTTCCCGCGTCGGCATCGATGAGAATCAAACGCGTGGTGCTGATCGACAACGCTAGCCGAAACAACGTCGTGATGAGCAGCATCGAAGGGAACGACGAGAAGTTCAGAATCCGCTCGATGTGAAACGCGCCGAGGAAAAGCAACACGGAAATCGCGATGTTCACGCCGATGAGAAAGTCGACAAGATAGGTCGGCAATGGAATCACCAGCATGGCGATCACGCACGACATCAGAATCAGAATGACGACCTCGGGACGACCCCGCAGTTCGCTCAGCAACGCTGCGGGCATTACGCGCTCCGGCGATGTCGCGACACAGGGTCGAACGCGCGGTCGCTGCGCTCGCGGCGGTAAGCCGCATCGGCGAGTTCGCGCAGTCCGTCGAGCAGCACGTCGCGCGCTTGCTGGGTCTGTAACGGTTCGCCTGGCAAGTCGCAGCAAGCCCGGTACAGCAGTCCGATCAGTCGGCCATGCGCGCCGTTGTCCTGCAACAATGCGGCGGGGCCCGCGACGGCGCTCATGCATTCGTCGAGCGCACGAGGGTCGGTCAGGATCGCGAGCACGAAATGCAGCCAGTCTTCTTCGTTGGCGTTGAAGGGTTGGGCAAACGGACTGGTGCTGACCCGTTGCACGAACGTGCGCTCGCACGAACGCAGGCGCTTCAGGACGTTAAGGCGCTGCGTCGGTGCAAGGGCTTCCGCTTCCGTGCTGCTCGGGTCGAGCGAGCGCATGTCGTCGACAAATGTCTCTTCGATGAAATTGAGCACCTGCTCGCGTCGCGTATAGCCGAATCGGGAAATCCACGACTGGTAGATATCGATGTCGGGCGTCTCGGCGTCGTTGATCAGAAACTCACGATA
Organism: Pandoraea oxalativorans; assembly: GCF_000972785.3. Taxonomy (NCBI): domain Bacteria; kingdom Pseudomonadati; phylum Pseudomonadota; class Betaproteobacteria; order Burkholderiales; family Burkholderiaceae; genus Pandoraea; species Pandoraea oxalativorans. The sequence continues at coordinate 162,071 of NZ_CP011253.3, read as the reverse complement.
GGCCGCGCGCAACATACGCGGCCCGAACTCGAGCGGCATCTGTTTTGCACTCAGGCGTGCCTTGATCGCGCAATGAATGCCCGCCTTTCGCTCGCGGACTTCCTTGCGAGGCGCATCCTGCGCAAGCTGAATCGCTTCGGTCAGTGCCTGCTGTTGTGCGCTGCCGAGCGATTCGCGCTGCGTGTCGAGCGCCTGAAGCGCAAGCCATCGGTCGGTGACGTCGTCGAAAGCGTCCTTCAGCAGTCGGTTCAACCCTTCGGCCGAGACCCACGACGCACCGAGAATCGCCAGGATCTTGTTCGGCGCGTCCTCTTCGAGGATGTAGTCGTAGCTCTGCGCCATGCCGCGATTCTCTTCCTTGCGCATCGTGCGCAGGCGGAACTGCGCCATGACGGACGACATCTCGTCTGCCGACTCCACTGTCTTTCGGATATCGGCGACCGGGCCGCCTGAGAGAATCCGCGGAGGGCCGTCGTCATCGTCGTGCGAGCGCGCCGCCCGTTGCCGCCCCTGCGACGTGGCGGAGGTCTGCGAGATTGACGACGACAACGGTCGAATGGCATCAAGACTGGCCACGGTCGGCTCCCATGTCAAGGATGACGGACTCGTCGCGCATGTGCTGCTCGGCGCTTGCATCCGTCGGGGGTTGGGAAGGAGATGCGCCCGACGCTTCGCGTCCTTCGTCGGCTTGGGCTGCCCGGGCCGGATCGAGCCCGGTCGTTGCGCGAACGTCCTTCGACACCCCGTCGACGGGATAAGGCAACGTCACCACGGTGTCGCCCGCGATATCGCTGGCGTCGCGCTGGAGCGGACCGTCGATCTCGCGCGGTTGAATCAGGAAAACGCGCACGTCGTTGTTCTGTGCGGTACTCGTATAGCGAAAAGCGCGGCCGATCCACGGAATGTCGCCGAGCAGCGGAATCTTCCGCTCGACGGTGTCTCCGCTGTCCCGCGTATAGCCGCCGATGAGCAGGCTTTTACCCTGTGGCACACGCGCAATGGTGCTGATGCGCGTGCGCGATACCGTCGGCAGCACGGTGTACTTGCTCTCGGCATCGCCCTGCTTGCTGGGCGCACTCGTGCCGTCTTCGATGTTGAGCGTCATTTCGATTTCGTCGCCCCCGGCAAAGCGCGGCCAGACGCTGATCATCGTCCCGTAGGTCACGCTGCGAAGGTCCGTGGTGCGCTCCCCTTCGAGCGGCACGTAGAACGTCTGGCTACCGTCGAACATCGCGGGGATGTTTTCCTGCGTCAGGATCACGGGACGCGACACCACGCTCGCCAGTCCACGCGAGGCAATCGCCTGAATCTTCGCCAGAAAGCGCACGCCGTCGAGCGTACTGACCGGTGCCGTCGCGTTGAGCAGCAAGCCCACACGAGACCCGATGGAGACCCCGCCCGACCAGTCCACACCCAGCGAATCGAGCGCCTCCTTGCGCACATCGATGATCCAGAGCGACAACTCGATATGGCGACGCGGCGCGTCGAGGCGCGAGACAAGTCGCTCGATGCGCTCGACCTGTTCGGCCGTGCCGCGCACCAGCAGGCCGTTACCCGCCGGATACGCCTGCACGATGAGCTGGCCGCGCCCGCCCTCGCCAATGCTGCCGGGGCGCGTCGGCGGCAGGAGCGGCGGCGCGACGTTGAGCGTTGCGGGCGGGGAAGGGGTGTCGGCTTTGGGCCCCGGCGGCAATAGCGGTGCGGGAACGCCCCGTGTGTCCTGCGGCGAGAGGGGTAGCTGCGTCGACGGTCGTTGCAGGCTGCCCAGACCACCCGCGCCGCCCCGAGCGGTCTCCACCAGTTCCTTGATTACGGACTCCATCCCGGGGATCACGATCTTCTCGTCGCGCATCTGATAGGTGCGATCGGACACGAAGCCGTTTTCCATGCGCACCACGCCGATCCGGTCGGGTCCGGCCGCCGGGATGTCGTTGACCGTCGTGCGATCGATCGAGCGCGATGCTGCGAGCACGAGATCGACGAAGACCGGTGGGCCGGAAACGTAGAACACCTTGCGACTCGCCTCGCCGCGTACCGGATAGCGTCGGTCGTAAAGCCCGGCACTGCGCAGATACGACACGAGATCGGAAAGATTCGTGTGCGTCATAGAGACGGTTGCATTGCGGATCTCGGACGCGTCGTAGATGAAGATCGACTGCCCGTCGTGATACCAGATAAGACCCAGTCGGTTTGCCATCGATTCCAGCAGCACACGGGCGTTGTTCATGTCGAAGTCGCCGGAAATCTGCTTCTTCGCCGCCAGATTGCTGACGATGACCGGACGGCCGAGATACGGCGACAGCGCGGCGAAGAACACACGCAGATTGTCGTTGCGTGCCACGTAACCACCCGATGCGCCGTCCCCCTGCCCCGCCTGCGTCGGCACGGCAGCGGCGGCTTGCACCGTCTGCATCGCATCGACCGTCTGGTCCCGCTTGGGCGCACGCTCGCGTCCGGGCTCCTGCGCCTGCGGTAGCGCCTGCGCTTGCGGCTCGATCACGGCCGAGGGCGCCGACGCCGGCGAAGCGCCATCGAGCGCGCCCGCCGAGGACAACGCCATCGCCCACGAGGCGACGGCAACGTTCGAAGCGCCTGCGGCGAGCATCGCGCAGACGACGTAGTGCATCTTCTTCATCGGGCCAACGTTCGCAACGCGCCGGCGGCACTGGTCGGCGACATCCCGATCAGTTCCTTGATCTCCGTGGAGAAATGCGACGACGACGCATACCCGTTGCGCAGCGCGATTTCCGTGAAGCTGTCGTTCCCCTGCGCGACTTCAAGCATCGAGCGCGCCATGCGCCAGTCGCGCAACGCGATCTTGGCGGATTCCCCCAACGCGCCCCGGCACAGTCGCCGGAAGTGCGAGTACGACACGCCGTATTTCGTGCACATGTGACGCAACGTGCCACCGGCGGGTGCGCGCGTCAGCAAAAAGCGGATCAGGTCGTACGATTCGCAACGGCGCAGCACGTCGAGCATCGTGCGAAAACCCTCGCCCGGTGCAGCCATCTGACCCAGGAACCACAGCTCGCACTGCCGACGGTCGGCCCACGGCGCTTCGACCGGCACCCGATGTAGCGCGGGCACGGCGCAGCGACGGTAGTGGTCGTCCGAGTCGTTGCCCATCGCGTGCGCTTCGTCCATGAACGCCAGCAGCTTGACCAGCACGTTGCAGTGCAACCTCTGGTAGTGCAGCGGGCCGCCTCTGACCAGCAGCGTGCCTTTGCCGTGCATCAGCAAGCCGCAATACCCGGGACTCAGCTCCAGTCGCGTCGGCCCCACGTTGCCGCTCGGCTGCAGCTCCAGCAGCAGGCTTCGGGTGGACGGCGGCGAACACACGAACCACACGCCCCCGCATGCCAGCGCGTGCGATTGGTTTTCGCACAGCGCCTGCGCTTCTTCCATGATCTTCATGTTTCTCATCGACCACCTCGCTTCCCGTCGAAGCCCGACGGTTCTTCCGTTTCACTATTGCGTGGCAAGCGCCGCCGGCGCATCACACGTCGCCAATTTCCTCGGCCTGCTCCTGACTTGCGTCGAACGACGCCAGCCATAGCTGACGCACGAACAACTTCCGCCAGCTGTTGGGCAAGCCTTTATCCTTGTTGTCCTCATGCGTGCCGACATCGGGCGACGGCGCATCGATGTCCGACACAAGCGGCTGCCCCGGCGACGCCCCTCGCATGCCGCGTATGCGCTCAGCAAGCGACATCGGTATCGGCTCGTTGCCGACGTCTGCGGACATCGGTGAGATCGTCGAGACGCCTTCAACGGTGTTCATCGTCGTCTCCTGTCGCATCGAAGCGCCCTGTAGCCGGGGCGATTGCGGGGCGCTGGACCGCATCGAAGTCGAGGCCCGTGTTCACTGTCCGCTCCGTCTGAGCCAGGTCCGTCGACAGCGCTGCGACGCGCTCACCGAGCGACCTGAGCGCGGGCGCCAGCATCGCGTGCAGGTCCGCCGTCGATGCGTTCGGGTCGATGTCCAGCGCCGCCTCAGCCCGCGCGACGTAGTCATGCGGGTCGTACTCGATCACGGTGCTTCCCCGGTGCACGCAGATGCGCTCGTCGGTCGCCCTGAATTCGAGCTTGACCGGTGCATGGCACGCCGCTTCCATCCGCGTGCGAATGTCGTCGCGACGCGGCTTGAGAAGCACGGGCAACACAATCGTCACGGGTACGTCGGACGGCACGCCTGCGAAGGCGCGCAGCGCGTCGTCGAGCGCGGCAAGCAGTGCTTCGGGATGGCGCGACGCGCACGCCAGCAAGCCGCGCACCTGTTCGATCATTTCGCCGCGCCAGCGCAGGCACATCTGCTCGGTGCGCATGAGATGCGCCACCACGTCTTCGAGCGCCATGGCCATGCCGTCGCGATACCCGGCGTGCATCGCACGCGAGCGTTGCACCTCCGTCGTGCGTTGCGTCTGGGCGACACGCCGCTTCGCCCAACGACGAATGTCGTCGTCGACGCGCTCGGTCCGGATTCCGCGCGCCAACTCGTCGCGGCTCACGACGACACCGTCAATGACGCGTGTCCGGGGGGGAATGGGGATGCTTCTTGGCATATTGCAGAGCCGTCACGAAAAGTCGCACGTCGCGCGCGTCGGGCATGTCGGCGGCGCAAGAATCGAGGGGGGGAAACAGCAATGGCAAACGCTGACGAAGCGGTTCGCGAAGCGATGCGCTCAACGCCATGAGCCGCACAAAGCCTTCGCCCAGCAATTCGCTGTGCGACGGCGGTGCCGCCACGGCGGACGGCACCGCATCGAGCACCGGCAACCGGGCGTACGCATAGGCCCATCGGGGTAATCCGAGCAGCGCAGCACGACGACACAGACTCGCCTTGTGCACCTGACATCCCATCAGATAGGCCACTTGCGGCAACAATCGCCAGTTGAGTACCCAGGGTCGCTCGACGATGCCGATCTGATCGAACGGCCAGTGCCTGTCGAGACGAAATCCGGCGATGAGCATTTCGTTGATTACGGCCCGCTGACGCGGCGACGCGAACCGCACCGGATAGCTAAAGCGCACCGGATGGACGTACGACACCGGGTCGAACATCATCGTCCTCCAGCTCACGGCAATCGGCCTCGTCGACTCGTGCAGGTCGGGTGTCGGGTACAAGGCCATCATCGGCCCTCCGACACTTGCAGCGTGACGTCACTGCGTCCCGGCCACCTTACGCGCGCCTTCAGCGCCGCAGCGAGCACCGCGCAAGCCAGCATGCCGACCACCAGAAGCGGCCAGAGCGGGCGGCCTTCGTTCGTTCGCTTCTCGACGGGCAACGACGGACCCGCACTGAGCGAGACCGGCTGCCGCGAGAGCACGACGGAGATGTTCTCGTAGCGCACATCGTCGAAACTGTTCTTGAGAAATCGTCGGATATCGTTGATCAGCGCCGTCGCATCGACCTCGTTCCGATACACGACGACAGCAGAGATATGTGGACTGGACACCGGTGTATTGCCTGCCTGCGCATCGACGTCATAACTCACATGTACGCGTGCCGCGAGCACGCCGCTCATCAGTCGGACGGACTGCTCCAGCCGCTGCTCGATCGCGGAGTACAGACGCGCCCGCTCGGCGCGCGGCGACGCCACGAGCGAATCGGGCGGGAACATCTGTGCGATTTCCATACGGGGACGCGACGGCAAGTCGTACGTCTTGAGCCAGTCCACCGCTTGCGGAAAATCGGCGGCGTCGACCGAAATCGAATAGCCCGCCTTTCCCGCGTCGGTCTTCTGCGTCGCGATGTCGTGACGCAGCAGCACGGCGGCCACTTCATTGGCCTGCTGCTGGTCGAGCGCGCTAAGCAGCGTCTCGGCTTTACGGCATCCCGTGAGCGCCAGCACAGCGACGAGGAGAAAGACGTAGCGCCGCATTACCGAAGCAATGCCTCGACGGCTGCGACCGATTTGCGCGCGAGCGAACTCGCCATGCCGACATCGATGCCGTACACGGCCAGCCGATTCTGCAAGTCCATCGCGCTCTCCGGTTTACTCGGGTCGAAACGCGACGCCGCCGCCGCGATGCCTGCACGGTCTGCTTCGAAATCGGCAGACAGATTGGCCACCGCGTTCATGAAACGCGACTCCAGTGTCTGGCCTGCGGCGGGATCGGTCGCGGACACCGAGACGTCGGGGTCCGACGACCGGACCGATAACAGCGAAGGATCGAATAGCATGACAACCTCGTTCGATATGTCGGTGAACGCACGCGCGTTCGATGGCGCGTGCCTCAGTACTTGGAGATGATCCCTTGCGTCGTGTCCTTCAGTGTCTTGACGGTACCGGACTGCGCTGCACGCATCGTCGTGTAGGCGGCCATGGCCGCCTGGAATTTGGCCATACCCTCCGATTCGGTCGGCTCGTTTTTGATCAGCGCGATCGCCTCGTCCATGCGCTTCTTCAATTCCGATGTCGATCCGTTGAATTCCTTCGACAACTGCTCGAGGTAAGTCAGCTCCTCGCCGTTCACTTCCGGAGTGCTCATAATCACGGTTTTCAAAGCTCCTGTGCGGCATCACTGCCGGTTGATAAATCGCCACTGATGCGGCCCGTCTTTCACATAAGCGGCCGGACCGTACGCGTACGATTGCTTTGCCGTCCAGTCGTCGCGCAAATCGACGTTGAAGTGCACCAGACGCTTGCCCCACCGCTTCTCGAAGGTCTGCATGAAGCCATAAAGACGGCGCAGCTGGACATCGTCGAGTTCCGTGCTGATGTGGAACGTCACGCCTTCCGGGGTATCGGTGCGCAGGAACGGGACCATCTGACGCTTGAGCGCGTCCTCGGCCTCGCCGTTTGCTTCGGTTTCGTCATGCAGCGTGACGTTCACGCGATGGGCATAGGGAATGCGCTCCAGCAGCGCCTGGCGGAACTGCGCCATCTCGACGTCGGACAGCCCCTTCTGCTTGCGATTGATCCATAGCTCCGGCACGGCCGGGTCATCGAGCGAGAGCTTGAAATACAGCACCTCGGTGCGCGATGTATCGATCCACTGCGTGATGCGCGCGTTCTCTTCGTCGAGTGCGACGAGCAGCAGCTTTTCCCGCTTCATGACCTCTGCGCCGAGCGCGCGCGCCAATGCGTTCCGCGCATCGCCGTCTTCCGTAAGCACGTAGAGATGACCGTCGTTGCCGGGCAGCACGGTGGCGCGACCGCCGAGCGATTCGAGATATTCCGACACGCTCTGCGCCTGACGTTGCGGCTCCGAGCGCCAGTAGAAGAACGCGCTTGCGACGAGCAGCACGACGACAGCGCATGACCAGAACGCCTGCTGCCAGCGGCGGCGCACGCGCGCCGGGCTCACCTCGTCGTCGGGCCGCGCCTGAGCGCACAAGCTGCGCTGTACCTCGTCGGACCACGCTGCGTCGACACGCTTCACACCCACGCGAACATCGCCGATGCGGGCGATCTGCGAGGCGTCGATGGCGACTTCCGCACCGGCACCTTCGTTGAGCACGCGCACGAACAGTCCCTCGCGTCCGGCGTCGTCGACCAGCACTTCGAAGTTGTCGCCGCCTTCGCCGTCCATCGGCACATAGATGGCGTTGGGCGGCATTTCCGTCTGCCAGCCGCGATCGAAAGCGGGATCGCTGGGGCCAATGACGAAGAGCGTCACCCCGGGCGGCAGCGCGAACTCGCAGCCGCGCATCGGGCCAGTCAGCAGACGTAGCACCGCCCCGTGGGGGATGTCGTCGATCTCGTCGGGTCGGAGGTCTGATTCCATCATCTCTTAGCGAGCGGGCGATACCGGACCGTCAGTCGACGTCGGCGGTGTTCGTCGTTCGCGCTCCTCAACAATGAATTCGTTGAGGCTGAGAATACCGATCCGGCATCAGCGATTCATGATGGGATTCTTCGCATCCGGGAGATGCGTGATCAGAACTTCGGAAATCCGCTGCGTTATCGCGCGGCTGGCGAGGGCTGAGCGCCCGATGGGCGTTGCGCGCGTTCGCGATTCATGGCGTCGAGCTTGCCTTGTGCGGCGACGTCGCCCTGTGCAGCGGCCTTCTCGTACCAAAGGCGTGCGCGCTCCGGATCGGGCGTCACGACGCCGTAGCCGCGCTCGTAATAGCTCGCCACGATGTACTGCGACGGCAGGTCGCCGCCGCGCGCGGCTTTTTCGTACCAGGTAAAGGCGGTCTTGTAGTCTTTGGGCACGCCCCGCCCGATGAAGTACTCGTTGGCAATAGCCGCCTGCGCCTGCACATGGCCCTGCTTCGCGGCTTTCTCGTACCAGAGGTTGGCTTGAGGAATCGATTTGTTCACGACGTAGCCGTCGTCGAACATCTTGCCGTAGACGTATTGCGCCTGCGTCATGCCCGCGTTGGCCGCCCGTTCCAGCCATTGCACAGCCCCATTGGGATCGGCCGTCACCCCCTCGCCGTTGAGCAGCATCATCGCGTAATCGAACTGCGCAAGGCGGTTGCCCTGTTCGGCGGCGCGACGAAATGCGTCGAGCGCTTGCGTCTGCTGGCCCGCTTCGTACTGATGCACGGCCTGATCGGTGAGGGCTTGCGCAGGCGCCTGTGCGGCAGCGACCGCGTAGGGGACCGGGGCGCACGCAACGCCTGCAAGCACGACGACAGCACCGGTAAACACGCGGCGCAGGGCGAACGACGTCGGGACGGCACGGGTCATGGCACACCTCCGGGAACGGACGTACGCCTATTGTGCGCCAAACAAAAAGCCCCGGCTCGAACCGGGGCTTCGGGGTGAGATCGCGCTCGCGCTATCGCACTCAGGCGCTCAGGCACTTACGGCTTGATGTAGGCATATCCCTTTTGCTGCAAGCGCGTCAGTTCGACCACGCCGGACGGCGTGAAATCTGCATCCAGCACGAACTGGTCCTTCTTCAGATTGCGCTGCTTGAGCGTGATTTCGCACACCTCGAACTTGACGCCGCGCGCGTGCAGCGCCGAGATCAGCGGCCCGACGGTCGCCGCGTCCTTGTAACTCTCCATCAGGAAATCGACGCCCTGCGAATGCGCGACGACCACGATCTTGCTGTCCGGCACCGTGTCCAGCTGGTTGCGAATGTTGCGCAAGCCCGCGAGTGCCTGATGCTCGGCGTCGTTGATGTGATACACGACCTTGTCTTCCGCAATTGCCGACGTGGCGGACACAGCAAAAACAGTGAACAGGAATGCGGTCAGCAGGCCGCGCAGCAGTGTCTTGATCATGAGAGTCCCCCCTTCGCGATATCGGGTGTTGGCGATTGCCGTTATAGAGGCGAGTTACGTGTAACCAGCCGCATCATAGCGCGATGTCACACGTCGGAGCGCGGATGACCTGCGTCGAGATAGCGGGCGATGGTGGCCCGCTCGTCGTCCAGCGGCGGCGCAGACGGTCTGACACAGTGGCTTCGCCAGGCATCCTCTGCCGAATATGCAGGCGGCGGGCCGGGCGGCAACACCTCGGGCCGTTGGCCGGGCAGCGCATACGGTGGCGGCGGATCGCCGTACGGACGCACGCCGGTGACGTCAGTGCGAAACGCGTCATGTCCGGGGCGAGTCGCATTCGATGTCGACGCAAACGTTGTCGTCACCCTCGACCGGTTCGCCGCCCGATTGAGCGACCCGATGCCGACGTCCGAATTGAGGCGGCGAACCGAATAGAGCTGCACGCCCGTTTCCGGCTCCCGTGCGACGGAATTTGCAGCCGCTGGAATTCTTGCCATAACTCCTCCGAAAAATAAAAAACCCGCCAGACGTTTGATCTGGCGGGTTTCCACTTTCGGTCATGCCTTCACCGACAGCCGTCGCGATTGCGGGTGAAGTATCGGTTCTGTGACATCTCGGGCGTCATCCCAGAGGATCACGGTCGATTCGCGCAAGCCGTGGCTCAGGCGGTCACTTCCGACCAGCAGTTCGGCGTTTCGTACAGACGCAGGCGCACCAGACGCAGGTCGCGACCGTAATGCGCATCGAACACGTGGCTCAGCTTGTCGAACGCGGCTGCGGCAAGGTTCTCGACGGTCGGCACGCGGTCGAACACCACGGTCTTGTGGTCGGGCATCGTCTCGAGGAACGTGCGCACGGCCGTGTCGCCCTCATAGACGAGAAACGCGTGGTCCCAGACAGACACCAGATGCTCGTTGGCGAGCGCCTTCACGTCGGCAAAGTCCATCACCATGCCGTTGTCGGACGCACCGCTCTCGCGGCTCACTTCGCCCGCGAGCGTGATTTCGAGCACGTAGCGATGCCCGTGCAGGTTGCGGCACTGGCTTCGGTGATCGGGAATGCGGTGGCCCGCATCGAATTCGAGTTTCCGGGTAATCGTAATCACAGCAACGGCTCAGGGAATATTCAGGTATTTGTGCGTCTGCATCGACAACGACCAGCGCGGGTGCGACTTGCAATAGTCGATCGCCAGCTTGGTATTCGTGTCCCGCAACGGGCCATCCATCGGTTGCAGATAGAAGTGCGTGAAGTCGAGAGCTTCGTAATCGGCCAGACGCTGACGATCCTGCGGCACCACAACCTTCAGCTCGTCGCCACGCGTGACGATCAGTTCGGCATCGGCCTTCGGGCTCACGCACACCCAGTCGATGCCTTCGGGAATGGCTTGCGTGCCATTGGTTTCCACGGCAATGCGAAAACCCTCGGCATGCAGCGCAGCGATCAGCGGGGCATCGAGCTGAAGCAGTGGCTCGCCGCCGGTGCACACGATGAAGCGGTGCGCGCGATCGTCCTGCGGCCACAGAGCGACGACCTGTGCGACGAGGTCGGCCGGCGTGCGGTACTTGCCACCGTTTTCGCCATCGGTGCCGACGAAGTCCGTATCGCAGAACTGGCAGACGGCGTCGGCACGGTCCTCTTCGCGCCCGGTCCAGAGGTTGCAGCCTGCAAACCGGCAGAACACGGCCGGGCGTCCGGCGTTCGCGCCCTCGCCCTGCAATGTGTAGAAGATTTCCTTTACCGCGTACGTCATGATGCTCTCGATTCGACTATGAAGAATCAGACCGCCTGGCGACCCTGATTCGGGTTATCGCGTGCCCGCCACTGCTCGTAGCCGCGCTGACGCAACTGACACGCCGGGCATTCGCCACATCCGTAGCCCCAGGGGTGCAGCACGCTGCGCTCGCCCAGATAGCACGTGTGTGTGTCTTCGCGCACGGTCTCGACGAGCACGTCGCCGCCCAGATCCTGCGCCATCTGCCATGTGTCGGCCTTATCGATCCACATCAACGGTGTCTCGACGATGAAGCGCTGGTCCATGCCCAGATTGAGCGCGACCTGAAGCGCCTTCATGGTGTCGTCGCGGCAATCCGGGTAGCCCGAGAAATCCGTCTCGCACATACCGCCGACGAGCACGCGCAAACCGCGGCGATACGCAATGGTCGCACCAATCGTCAGAAACAGCAGATTTCGTCCCGGCACGAAGGTGTTCGGCAGATTGTTCGCCGCCATCGCAATCGTGGTTTCGCGCGTAAGCGAGGTCTCGCTGATCTGACCGAGAATCGACAGGTCGATCATGTGATCGTCGCCCAGTCGCGGCGCCCACTGCGGAAAACGTTCGCGGAGCTTGGCCAGTACGTCGGTGCGGCATTCCAGCTCGACGCTATGGCGCTGGCCGTAATCGAAACCCAGCGTCTCGACGCGCGCGTAGCGCGAGAGCGCCCACGCGAGGCAGGTGGTCGAATCCTGTCCACCGGAGAACAGAACCAGAGCGGAATCGGTGCTTGTCGTCATGATCATGCGCTAGCAGTATCGCCCTTGCCGTCGGAGCATCGAGGCATCGCGACAGCGGGGGCCGGGGCACGCGCTTGCGGCTACCATCGAAGATCGGACCTTTCGGACAGTCGGGACGTACGGACATCGTAGTCTCGAACGTCCCCGGATCTTCCGGGCAACCCGCGTGCGGGAGTTGTCACGCGATTTTGAACCGCGTTGCCCCGCGCAGCTATCGCCGGGCCGTTATACCCATCATCGGGCAGCGTTTTCGGTCAAACGCAAAAAGGGCTTGCGATATGCGCAAGCCCTTCGAATTTGGTGGCCTGGGTCGGAATCGAACCAACGACACGCGGATTTTCAATCCGCTGCTCTACCAACTGAGCTACCGGGCCAAGAGAAAAGCGATTATAGAGAACGAATACGCTTTGTGCAAGCCCTTCCTCTAAAAAAATCTGCAGCGAAGCGGCATGACGGCACCTTTGCACGCGCCACACCGCCGTTCCGTCAGGTCTTGCTCTTGGAAAGTTCGACGCCCAATTGCTTGAGCTTGCGATACAGGTGCGTGCGTTCCAGCCCGGTCTTCTCGGCCACGCGCGTCATGCTGCCGTGTTCCTTGGCCAGATGATAAGCAAAGTAAGCGCGCTCGAAGGCGTCGCGGGCCTCGCGCAGCGGAACGTCGAAAGAGATCTCCGCCGACGTACCTGCACCGGGCACGCCGCTCACGCCGTCGGCATCGCTCACGCCGAGCGGCACGTGATGCGACGCCGTGCCGTTCAGGCCCGTGCCGGCGTGACGCGGCTCGCTCTCGCCGAAGACGCCGGCTTCGAGTGCGTCGTCGTCGCCTTCGAAGGCGCTTGCCGCCCCACCGGACGCTTCGCGCTTGCCACGCGCCAGTCCCTGCTCCACCGCCTGCAACAACTTTTGCAGGGCGATGGGCTTCTCGAGGAAGTTCAGCGCGCCGATCTTCGTCGCCTCGACGGCGGTGTCGATCGTGGCATGTCCGGACATCATGATCACGGGCATGGTCAGCAACTGCTGTGCCGCCCATTCCTTGAGCAAGGTCACGCCGTCGGTATCGGGCATCCAGATATCGAGCAGCACGAGATCGGGCGTGTGTGCGGCACGGAAAGCGCGCGCTTCCTGCGCGTTCTCCGCCACCTCCACGACATGCCCCTCGTCGCTCAGAATCTCCGAGAGCAGCTCCCGGATCCCCATTTCGTCATCCACCACCAAAATGGTTGCCATTTACGCTACCTTCGTGTGTTCTGCCGGCTTGCTGCGCGGCAGTTCCTGGTCGTCAGCCAATTGAGTAAACAAGATCGAAATCTGTGCACCTGCACTGCCTTCGCCCTCGGGTAAAGACCGGTTACGGATGTCGATGCGCGCCTGATGCTCGTCGACGATCTTCTTGACCATCGCCAACCCGAGCCCGGTGCCCTTCGACTTGGTCGTCACGTAGGGTTCGAATGCACGGGTCAGAATGCGCGCCGGGAAGCCCGGTCCATTGTCCGTGATCGTCAGACGCACTGCTGTGCGCTTCGGTTCGCCGGGATGCACATCCGTTCCTGCGTATTCTACTGTCTTCGTTTCCACCGTGATAAGAGGGTTTTCGGTTCCGCCGACCGCATCTTGAGCATTCTGCAGCAGATTATGGATAACCTGCCGCAATTGCGTCGAGTCTCCGCGAATTTCCGGCAGCTCGGCATCGAGGTACGGACGGATCGTGCCGCGCCCTTCATCCACACCGTACAACGTCAGGACCTCGCCAATCAGCTCGTTGAGTTGCAACGGATGCATGATCGCGGGCGGCAGTCGCGCATAGTCGCGGAAATCGTCCACCATGCGCTTCATGGCCGCTACCTGATTGACGATGGTCGTCGCGCCCTTACGCAACACTTCGGCGTCGGCCGGCGGCAGCTTGTCGGACAGCTTCATCTGCAAGCGCTCCGCCGAGAGTTGAATCGGCGTGAGCGGATTCTTGATCTCGTGCGCCAGACGCCGCGCCACTTCGGCCCATGCCACCGAGCGCTGCGCGGAGATCACGTCGCTGATGTCGTCGAACACCACCACGTAGCCGCCGCCTGCGCTGGTCGGCACCCCGGCCACCGCCACCATCGGCTCCGGCAAATGCGAGCCGCGCACCAGCAGCGTCACGCCGTCGGTTTCCCCTGGCAGCGTCAGACCGATCTGCTGCTGCCAGTGCCCGCCCGGACCGAGGTCGGCATTGGCGTCGCGATCCGCGAACGCACGACGCAGCGTTTCACCGAACTCTACCAGCGCCGGAATATGCGCGGGCGAGCGATTCAATTCACCCTGAAAACTCTGCTTGAAGATGCGCTCGGCACCCGCGTTGGCCGTCGTCAGTCGGAAATCCCGATCGAAGACGAACACACCGGCCGTCAGGCTCGACAGAATGGACTCCAGGTGTGCTTTCGAACTTTCCAGCGCGAGCCGGTTGCGCTCCACGGTGGCGCGCGCGTCGGACAACTGACGCGTCATCGCATTGAAGGCCTGCGTGAGGAAACCCAGTTCGTCATTGGTGCGCATTTCCCCCTTGGGCGACAAATCGCCCGCTGCGACTTCCTGCGTGCCGCGTGCGAGCAGGAACAGCGGACGCGCCAGCTGGCTGCCGAGCGCCAGCGCGAGCATCATCGCCACGAACGTCGCGAGGAACAGCGATAGCGTCAGCGTACCGATGTACATCTTGCGAAGGCCCGTGCGTCCCAGCGCCTTCTCCTGATATTCGCGATAAGCGTTCTGCACGGCCTCGGCGCTCTTGGCCAGATTGGCCGGGACCAGTTGGGTGACCTGCAGAAACCGTTCGTCGTCCTGCAGCGCCGACGTGTAACTCGACGGAATGCGGGTCACGACCCGCCAGCGCAACTGATCGTGTCCTTCGTGCCGATCGTAGCCTTCGCTGCCGCCTTCGATAGCTGTGTAGCCACGCGGCTGCGTGCGCGCCTGTCGCAACATCAGCGCCGTGGGCAGATCGGGCACCAGCGCGTTGAAGTTGCCTGAGGCCGAGGCCAGCACGCGACCGTTGCCGTCGACGATGGTCGCGTCCTGCAAGCCGAACTGATCTCGCATGCGCAGCAGCGTGAGCGTGCCGCCCTTCTCGCCGCTCGACGCCAGATTGTCGGCCACCAGTTGTGCCTTCGCACTCAGATCGGACAACCCGTTGTTGAGAATCGCGCGCCCGAGTTCGAGACCGGAATCGAGCGCCGTTTCGACCCGCACGTCGAACCACGATTCGATGCTGCGCGAGACGAATTGCAGCGACACGAGATAGATGATGCCGCCCGGCAGCACGCCCACCAGCGCGAAGAAGATCGCGAGCTTGGCGAGCAGTCGCGTGCCGAAACGTCGCTGACGCAGCCGCACGAGAATGATCCAGACGAGCGCGCCGACGATGAAGACGAAGATGAACGCGACCGCGATATTCGCGGTGTAGAGCAGCGAATAGTAGCGATCGAAGAATTCGGTATTGGCCGACGCGAGCGCAAGCAGGCCGAACAGACCGATGGCGACCAGCGCCATCGTGACGATCAGCGTGCGAATGACGATGTGCTTGAGCAGGCCGCCGCCGTTATTTGACACGGGCAGCTCCGGGCGGGAGGGCCGCGTTGAAGGCCAGTGGCAATTTGCCCGTCGAACGCGAGGCGGCATTCGCGGCGTTCGCAGGACTCGTCGCGTCGGGCGATGCCGTCATCCCCGTCAGGCCGAAGCTCGCAGGCGCAGCGGACGGTACCAGCGTGATCGGCGCCGCTGCGGCGGACGCCGATGTCGACGCGGAAACCGATGCCGCCACGGGCAGCGCCGCCGTGGCCGGTGCGGACAAGCTTGCCGAGGTCGACGGTTGCGCGGGTGTGAACAAGAAGCGCGTCCAGTCCGAACTGAGGTTCCAGTCGCGATTGTTCACCGCATCGATCTGGAACGGCTTGGGCATGAGCGCGTTGTCGAGCCGCATGCGCACCGACACCTGATACTGCGTGCCCGGCTTGGCCACGCCCTTCTCGATCACGCGCCAGCCGCTGACATTGCGTACGAGTGCGAGCGCTTCGCGCAGCGAACCGAAGCCGAGTTGCAGGCCGCCGCTGTTGCTGTTGCCGTTATTGCTGGAGACACGGTACTGACGCGTGAGCGGCTGGAACCACAACCGCACGCTCTGAGACGTGTTCACGACCTTTTCGTCGAACCAGTACCAGCGCGAGCGGGTCAGCTCGAAGTCCGTCGTGAAATAGAGGGAGATGCCGCGATTGACGGCATCTTCGAGACTGCTATTGAGTTCGAAGGCGAAGCGTGCGTCGAGCGACCAGCCGCCGTCCGACGGTTCGAGCCGGGCCTCGCGCACCTGGATTTCGTTTTCGGCGCGCGCGGGTGCCGCGTAGCCGAGCGCAAAAACGCACAGCAGCAGTGGCAGCAGGCAGGCCAGTAGCCGTTGGTAGAAAGTCACCGTTTCTGGAAGCGAGCGTAGTAGAAGCCATCGTGGGCGCCGCCAGGGGTCATCAGCAATTGCCCGGGAGCGTCCAATCGTACCGCATCTGTGCAAACACGTTCAAACCATTGCGCTTGCTGCTCGTTTTCCGCCGGGAAGACGGAGCACGTCGCATAGATCAGTTCGCCGCCCACGGCCAGCGTCTCCCACAGCGCAAGCAGGATCCGGCGCTGCTCTTCGACCAGCGCGGCAATGTCGGCCTCGCGACGCAACCAGCGAATGTCCGGATGGCGGCGCACGATGCCCGCCGCCGAGCACGGCACGTCGGCCAGAATACGGTCGAACGGCACGCCGTCCCATCCCCCGCCGGACCATTTCGACGGATTGCCCGCATCGCCGATGCGCACATCCGCCTCCAGCCCAAGACGTTCGAGGTTCTCGTAGATGCGCGGCACGCGCGTGCGGTCCGATTCGAGCGCCGTGACCTGCACGTCCGCCATTTCCAGGAGGTGGCCGGTCTTGCCGCCAGGGGCTGCGCAGGCGTCCAGCACACGCATGCCCGGCGTCGGATGCTCGCCGAGTACCAGCGGTGCGGCCAGTTGCGCACCGGCATCCTGCACCGAGACCCATCCGTCGGCGAAACCGGGCAGACGATCCACCGGCACCGCCTGCGCCAGACGCAGCGCCCCCGGGCCAATGACTTCGGCCTCCATGCCAGCCTGCGTCAGCGCCTCTTGCATGGCGTCCACGCCGATACGACGCGTGTTCACGCGCAGCGTCATCGGCCCCCGGCCATTGCCAGCGGCCAGCAGCGTCTCCCATTGGTCGGGATAGGCACGACGCACGGTGTCGATCCACCACGCCGGGTAATTCCAGCGCGCTTCGGGTTGCGTCTCGATCTGCGCCATCAACGCAGCGCGCTCACGCAAGAAACGTCGCAGCACTGCGTTGGCCAGCCCCTTCGCCGCCGCCGTACGACGCTGCGCCGCAATGGCTTCGACCGCCTGGTCGACGACCGTGAATTCGGTGTACGCAGCGCCTTCGGCATCGTCTTGCAGCAACGCGAGGGCACACAGCAGGATGTCGCGCACGCGTGCCTGCAAGGCCGGCTTGACGAGCACGGCGAGCAGCGCGCGGCTGCTGCCCAGACGTCGCACGGCACGGTAGGCGAGATCCTGCGTGGCGGCACGCACGGTCGGTGCGCACTGGGCGGTGGCTTGCGTCAGCGCCTGCGGCAATGCGGTCCCCTTCTGGACGGATTCGACGACCTGTGCGGCGCGTTGCAGCACATAGGCCAGGGATTCGGTGGGCAGACTCGGTTGCGGCATGGGCGTTCTACAAACAAACATGCCCGCACGACGGCGGGCATGGGAGGGTAACTGGACGGCTGTCGGCCGACAGGATATCAGACGGGGTATTGGCCGGTGCGGGCCATCTCCATCAGACGCGCCACGCGCTCTTCGGTCGCCGGGTGGGTCGAGAACAGGTTCGCGAGCCGCCCGCCGGAGAGCGGGTTCATGATCATCATCTGCGCCGTGGCCGGGTGCTGCTCGGCCGTATCGAACGGAATCCCCTGCGCGTAACGATGAATCTTGTCGAGCGCCATCGCGAGCGACTGCGGGTCGCCCGAGATCTCGGCGCCGCCACGGTCGGCTTCGAATTCACGCGCGCGCGAGATTGCCATCTGGATCAGCGAGGCGGCCAGCGGCGCGAGAATCGCCACGGCAATGCTGGCGATCGGATTGGCCGGACGGCCGTTTTCGTCGCGTCCGCCGAAGAACATGGCGAAGTTGGCGAGCGCGGAAATCGCACCGGCCATCGTGGCGGAAATCGTCGAGATGAGAATGTCGCGATGCTTCACGTGGGCCAGCTCGTGCGCCATCACGCCACGCAGCTCACGCTCGGAGAGCACGCGCAGAATACCGGTGGTCGCGGCCACCGCAGCGTTCTCCGGATTGCGGCCGGTCGCGAACGCATTCGGGGCGTCCTCGTTGATCAGATAGACCTTCGGCATCGGCAGGCCCGCACGCTGCGACAACTCCCGCACCATGTTGTAAAACTGCGGCGCGCTGGTCTCGTCGACTTGCTGCGCGTTGTACATGCGCAGCACCATCTTGTCCGAGAACCAGTACGAGAAGAAATTCATTGCGAGCGCAAACGCCAGCGCGAGCATCATGCCCTGCTTGCCGCCGATCATGCCGCCCACCACCATGAACAACGCGGTGATGGCCGCCATCAGCAGGGTGGTCTTCATCCAATTGAACATAGTGTTCTCCTCTGCAAATCCTTGATGACCTCATGGATCACGCACTTTGCGTGTCCTCGGGCGTTAGATGGCGTCGGTGACCGAAAATTCAACGTCCCTGGCGGCGGTGTCGTCTAATTTTAAGACGTTCACCGGGTTTGCACGCGACTTCGAAGACGTTTTACGTCATTTTCGCGCTGTTTTGATGTCCGGAACGTCGCAGCCCAAAATCCGTCGGAAGGCTCGGGACGCGCAGCTCAGTTCGCCGCGCCAGCCGCAAAGACGTCGCCCGTCGCCAGCGCAAAGCCCGCCAGGAACTCCCGCACCGGCAGGCGCTTGCCGCCCGGCTTCTGGCACTCGGTCACGCGCAGCGCGCCTTCGCCGCAGGCGATGACGATGGCGTCAGCGCTCACTTCGAGCACCGTGCCGGGGGCATTGCCCGGCTTGCCCGCCACGGCGCTCGCGCGCCAGAGCTTAACGGGCGTGTCGTGCAGGGTGCCCAGCGCACCGGGGAATGGGTCGAACGCCCGTACCTGCCGTGCCAGCGTCTCGGCCGACTTGTGCCAGTCGAGCACCGCTTCCTGCTTGGCGATCTTTTCGGCATACGTGACGCCCGCCTCGGGCTGCGCTTCGGACGGCAGATGGCCGTCTCGCGCGAGCCGCTGCAACGCCTCGACGATCATCTTCCCCCCCAGCGCCGCCATACGGTCGTGAAGCGTCGCCGTCGTATCTTCGGGATCGATGGGTTCGGCTTGGCGCGAAATCATCGCGCCGGTGTCGAGTCCGGCGTCCATCTGCATGATGGTGATGCCGGTCTCGGCGTCGCCCGACTCGATGGCACGGTGAATCGGCGCAGCGCCGCGCCAGCGAGGCAGCAGCGAGCCGTGGATGTTCAGACAGCCGTAGCGCGGCAGATCGAGCACTTCCTGCGGCAGGATCAGGCCGTAGGCCGCCACCACCATGACGTCGGGCGCGAGTCCACGCAATTGCTCAATGGCCGCTGCGGCTTCTTCCGGATACTTGCCGTGACGGCGCAACGACGGCGGCTGCGCCACCGGCATGCCGTGTTCCTGCGCGTAGCGTTTGACGGGGCTCGCCTGCAGCTTCATACCGCGTCCAGCGGGACGGTCAGGTTGAGTGAGCACCAACTCCACAGGGAAGCCAGCAGCATCGATGGCGGCGAGCGCGGTTTGTGCGAATTCCGGTGTACCGGCGAAAACGATGCGAAGCGTCATGATGGACTTCCTCCTGCGGGGTGCTGACGGGGTGCTGGCGTAATGCCTCGGTGATGCTGATGCAATGCCGGAGGGTGTCCGGCGGATGCGACGACTTACTGAACGGTGACGGGCGCCGCCGAAGCGGCGGAAGCCGTGGCGGGTGCGGCCGGCACGAATGCCCGGAAACGCTCGTTCGTGTCGCCTGCGCGGCCACCCTGCCAGATCTCGCGCCATGCTTCCGGCACGGCGATGCGGGACGCCGCCTTGTCGAGCACCAGCAGCGTGTCGCAGCGTGAAGCGTCATCGAGACTGGGGAGCTGCACCGAACGCAC
The DNA here is from genome assembly GCF_000972785.3 of Pandoraea oxalativorans. Taxonomy (NCBI): domain Bacteria; kingdom Pseudomonadati; phylum Pseudomonadota; class Betaproteobacteria; order Burkholderiales; family Burkholderiaceae; genus Pandoraea; species Pandoraea oxalativorans. The sequence goes on along the minus strand of NZ_CP011253.3, from coordinate 142,162 downwards.
GTCGATGAAGTAGTCGAGCATGGCCCGCTCCGATTCGCCCACGTTGAACGATCCGATGCAAGCGCTCGCTCCGGATGTGCCGACCTGCGTCGAATTCGTTGCCTTCATGGCTTTCGTTGCCCGCGGCACTTGCGACAGCGCCTCGTCCAATGCGGCGAACGGCGTGCGATAGCTGCGCGCTTCGTTGACCCACGGCAGCAGCAGCGTCGAGAGCGTTCCCCAGACGAACATCAGCCCCGCGAAACCGAATACGAGTGCGCCCAGCGCACGGCGATGCACGATGGCCGTCACCCACAATGCCGCGATCACGAGGCCTGCGAGGAACAAGCCCGGCGAGAACGGCAACACGTAATCGAGCGGCAACCATTTGCCGATCGGCCCCGCAGCGACGTGTCCGTTCCCGGTCAATTGCAGCCCCCAGCGCACCCAGAGGAACACGCCGAGCACGCTCATGAGCACCAGCGCCACACCCGACCACGTCTTCTCCAGCCACGTCGGCAGACGCACGCCTGCGCCCAGCACGGCGATGGCCGGGAAGAGCGACAACATATAGATATCGCGGATGGCCGACGACACCACCAGCGTCAACACAAACAGCACGGCGTAGAGCCACAGCATGGCGAGTTCCGGGCGTTCGCCGACAAAGCGTCGCAGACGTCCGCGCGCGCCTTGGCGCAACTGCGAAATCAACGCCCCTACGGCGAGCCAGCCCGCCGGAAAGGTCAACCCAAGCAGGCTGGTCACGTCGTTCCAGTACGACTTGCGTTCGCCCCCGAGATGCACAAAGCCGAAGAACCGGCCGAAGTTGTTATCCCAGAACCACTCGATGAATAGCGGCTCGGACGCGTGCCAGAACAGCACCGGCCAGACAATCAGCCACGGCAGCGATGCGAGCAACGCCCAGCCGAGTGCCGCCGCGTAACGACGCGTGCGATACGCGGGCAGCAGGAAGGCGGCCAGCGCGGTGAGGCCCAGCACACCGGGCACGAGCAAGCCTTTGCTGAGGAACGCAATGCCAGCGCCCGTACCGAAGAGCAGCCCCCACAAACGCGCGGCATTCTCCACCCGGGCCAGACGTGCGAGCGCCGCCAGCGCAAGTGCGGCACCGGCCAGTTGTGGCACGTCAGCCGTGAGTTTGTGAATGTTTTCGATGGCCCCGAAGCTGCCGAGCATGAGCATCGGCGCGAGCCAGTTGAAGGTGTCGGTGCCGTAAAGGCGCTGCGCCAGACGTCCTACGCAGATCACGGCAATGACGAGCCACGCGAGCACCGCGAACTGCGCACCCTGAAACACCGGCAGCACAGTGGAAGTCGCACGCGCGAACAAGGCCCCCGTCCAGTACATGACGGGCGGCTTCTCGACGAACGGATCGGCTGCCACGCGCGGCACGATCAGATCGTGCCCCCGGAAGAAGTTGAGCACCATACCGACCGAATACGGTTCGTCGGCTTTCCAGGGGTCGCGGTCGAACAGGCCCGCGAGCAGGAACGCGAACAGCAGTGCGGCGCTCAGCCAGAAAACAAAACGGGTACGGGAAGACGGCGTAGGCGGCGTAGGCGTGGCGATGGACATCTCGTCAGACAGTCGGGGTGATTGGCCCGACGGCAGACGTTCGAGACGCCCCGTCGCAGCAGCACAAGGCGGGCGCATGGCCCGCGAGCGCTGCAAGTATAGAGGACTTTACCGGGCGCGCCCAAACCTGATGGCACGCGGCCGATGAGGTGCGCCGCGGCGATCAGGCGCGTTCGGCCTGTTTCTTCATCTTCGCCTTGATACGGTTGCGCTTGAGCGGCGAAAGGTACTCGACGAACACGCGTCCCTTGAGGTGATCCATCTCGTGCTGAATGCACACGGCGAGCAGATCGTCTGCGTCGATGACGAACTTCTCGCCCTTCTCGTTAAGCGCTTCGACGCGCACACGATCCGCGCGCTCGACTTCGTCGTAAATGCCCGGCACGGAGAGGCAACCCTCTTCGTAGACCTTTTGCTCGTCGCTACGCCACACGATCTTCGGATTGATGAACACGCGCAGTTCGTCGCGCGTTTCCGAGAGGTCCATCACGATAACTTGCTCGTGGACGTCGACCTGCGTGGCCGCGAGGCCGATGCCGGGGGCGTCGTACATGGTCTCGGCCATGTCCTTGACGAGTTGACGAATCCGGTCGTCCACCTCGATGACCGGCTTGGCCACCTTGTGCAGACGCGGATCGGGATATTGAAGAATTGTCAGTAATGCCATGATGAAAACGGGAATTCGCCGCATTGCCCTGCAGACCGGCGCACACGCAAAATCGTGTGATCACGCAGGCGTACGGCGATGTCTGTCGCGCGCCCCGTTTGCTCTGGCCCCCCGGTCAATGCTTACCGGATGATGAAAAATTTTAGCATAGCGCTATCTTCGACGCTGGCGGCCGACGCGCCCCCTGCCACCCGTGACGCCCGTCCCGCCTGCCTCACGAGCCATTCCCGTACGTCGGAGAACGAGCATTGCGCTCACTTCGGGGTGACGCGCCCCGTTGAACGGATCGGTGCGGACCGGGAGGAAATCAACGACTGGTTGCGCCTGTGCCACACACCGGGCGTGCCGCCAGCGGCCGTCCGACGTCTGCTGGCCGCCTTCGGTCCGCCCAGCGCGATCTTCACAGCCTCGCGCGGTGCGTTGTCCGACGTGGTGCCGGTCGATGTCGTCGGACGGTTGCTGGCGCGCACGTCTGCCGAATTGTCGACGCAAATCGCCACTACGCTCGAATGGGCGGGTCGACCGGGATGCGCCGTCGTCACTTTGTCCGAAACCGCCTATCCGCGCGCGTTGCTCACGCTCGGAGATCCACCACCGATCCTGTACTGCCGGGGAGACGCGACACTGGCCAACCGGTCGGGGGACGGCGGCGAGCGGGCCGTGGCCATTGTCGGCAGCCGTCGCGCCTCGGCACAGGGACGCGACGACGCAAGGCGCTTCGCCCGGGTGCTGGGGGACGCCGGCGTCGCCATCGTGTCGGGGCTTGCCGCCGGGATCGACGCGGCCGCCCATGAAGGCGCACTGAAGACGTGCGGGGGCACGTGGGCGATCGTCGGCACCGGCGCGGACATCGTCTACCCAACGCACCATCGCGCACTGGCCGAACAGATCGCCGAACGGGGCCTGATGCTGTCCGCGTTTCCGATCGGCACACCGCCCCGGCCCGAGCATTTCCCCCGCCGTAACCGGCTGATCGCGGCACTCGCCCGGTGTACGGTCGTTGTCGAAGCGACCACGCACTCCGGCTCCCTCATCACAGCGCGCCTTGCCGGTGAACTGGGACGTGACGTCCTCGCCGTCCCCGGATCGATCCACTCGCCGCACAGTCAGGGCTGCCACGTACTCATACGGGACGGGGCCACCCTCGTCGCTTCGCCGGACGATGTGCTGGAAGCCCTCGGCATGACGCCGTCCGCCCCGGCACACCCCGTGCGTGGCGAGCGCAAGCGTCGGCCCCGCCCCTCACCCGCCCGGGCGGGTAGCGAAACGCCGGATCACGGCAAACGGAGCGCTCAAGGCGGCAATGACGCGGCGCCCCCGCTGCCGGGTGCCCACGTTAGCCGGAAGCCGCCCGAGGTAAAGGTAGAGGCGGACGTGAGCACAGTCGGACCGACAAACGGCCCGGGGGGCACGGCAGCGGTTCTCGATGCGCTGGGGTATGATCCCGTCAACGCGGACACCCTCTGCGAGCGCACCGGCCTTGCGATTGCCGACGTGCTGGCGCAACTGGGCGCACTGGAACTCGGCGGCCATGTCGCCCGTCTGCCGGGCGGCCGGTTCGGTCGACTGACTTTGGCTGACTGACTCTGGCTGACTGACTCTGGCTGACCGATTCCGGCCCACCGAAGTCCAGCCACGAGGGTCGAACATCGCGCATCCGTCCGTCCCCCCCAAACACAGCAACCGATATCACCGACACCATGCCCGTTTTCGATCCCGTCGCCGACCGTACTGCACTGGCTGCCGCGCTGGCCGGGGGCAACACGCGTCTCGTGGCCTGTCTGTGCGCGGCGTGGTGCGGCACCTGCCGCGAATACGCGCAAACCTTCGAGCAACTGGCCGCGAAGCACCCGGAGCTATGTTTCGTCTGGGTGGATATCGAAACGCACGCCGACTGGCTCGACGACCACGACATCGAGAATTTCCCGACGTTGCTGGTTCAGGACGCACCGCAATCGCCCGGTCAGGCCCGCTTCTTCGGCCCGGTGCTGCCGGCCATCGGGATTCTCGAGCGCATGCTCGACGCCGACGTACTGGGCAACGCCACGGTCGCGGCCCCCGCGCTGCGCGAGCATCTGCGGGCCGCGTGAGCCCGCGTCGGGCCCACCCTTGCCGACGGCTTGCGACGCGCTTATGATGTGCCGCTTTCAGGCACGCCTTGTGCCCGATCCGACGGCAACGCCGGATTGGCTATATGTTATAAAGCCAACGAATGTCGCTTGGCGACACCCCCTCAACATTACCTAACGTCATGTCAAAAGCTCTGATCATTGCCGAGAAACCGTCCGTCGCGAATGACATCGCGCGGGCGCTGGGCGGCTTTACCAAGCATGACGAGTACTTCGAGAGCGACGATTACGTCGTCTCGTCGGCGGTTGGCCACCTCGTCGAAATCGGCGCGCCGGAAGACTATGAAGTCAAACGCGGCAAGTGGAGCTTCGCCAACCTTCCCGTGATTCCCCCGCACTTCGACCTCAAGCCGATCGCCAAGAGCGAGTCGCGTCTGAAGGTGCTCACCCGTCTCATCAAGCGCAAGGACATCGATGTCCTGATCAACGCCTGTGACGCGGGACGTGAAGGGGAACTGATTTTCCGTCTGATCGCGCAGCACGCGAAGGCCAAGCAACCGGTCCAGCGCCTGTGGCTTCAGTCGATGACGCCACAATCGATTCGCGACGGCTTCAAGCGTCTGCGCACCGACGAAGACATGCTCCCGCTGGCCGACGCTGCGCGCAGCCGTGCCGAAGCCGACTGGTTGGTCGGCATCAATGGCACGCGCGCCATGACGGCGTTCAACAGCAAGGGCGGCGGCTTCTTCCTGACGACGGTCGGTCGCGTGCAGACGCCGACGCTGTCGATCGTGGTCGAGCGCGAAGAGAAGATTCGCAAGTTCGTGTCGCGCGACTATTGGGAAGTCAAAGCCGAGTTCGTCGCTGCAGCGGGCTTCTACGAAGGCCGCTGGTTCGACCCGAATTTCAAGCGCAACGAATTCGATCCCGAGCAGCGCGATTCGCGTCTGTGGAGCGTAGCGGCCGCCGAGTCGGTCGTCGCCGCAGTGCGCGGCAAGCACGGCACCGTTACGGAAGAATCGAAGCCGTCGAGCCAGCTCTCGCCGCTGCTGTTCGATCTGACCAGCTTGCAGCGCGAAGCGAACAGCCGCTTCGGTTTCTCCGCAAAGAACACGCTCGGTCTGGCGCAGGCGCTGTACGAAAAGCACAAGGTGCTGACGTACCCGCGTACCGACGCCCGTGCGCTGCCGGAAGACTACCTGGAGACCGTCAAGGAAACGATGACGGTGCTCAAGGAGAGCAACAACTATCATCAGTTCGCCAATCAGGTCCTGAACAAGGGCTGGGTCAAGCCGAACAAGCGGATCTTCGACAACAGCAAGATCAGCGATCACTTCGCCATCATCCCGACGCTGCAGGCGCCGAAGAACCTCTCCGAGCCGGAGCAAAAGCTGTACGACCTCGTGGTCAAGCGCTTCCTGGCGGTGTTCTTCCCGGCCGCCGAGTATCAGGTGACGACCCGCATCACGGAAGTGGTCGGTCATCACTTCAAGACTGAGGGCAAGGTGCTTGTGCAGGCCGGTTGGCTTGCGATCTACGGCAAGGAAGGCGCCGACGACGGCAAGGACGCGAAGGACACCAAGGAAGACCAGCCGAATCTCGTGCCGGTCGCCAAGGACGAAAAGGTCGGCGTCGACAAGGTCGCGGCCGTCGGTCTGCAGACCAAGCCGCCCGCACGCTACAGCGAAGCGACGCTGCTTTCCGCCATGGAAGGCGCGGGCAAGCTCGTGGAAGACGGCGAGTTGCGCGAAGCGATGGCGGGTAAGGGTCTGGGCACACCCGCCACGCGGGCAGCCATCATCGAAGGCTTGCTGACGGAAAAGTACCTCGTGCGCGAAGGCCGCGAGCTGCATCCGACGGCCAAGGCGTTCCAGTTGATGACGCTCCTGCGCGGCCTGGGCGTGGACGAACTCACGCTGCCGGAACTCACGGGCGAATGGGAAGCCAAGCTCTCGCAGATCGAGCGCGGCGGCCTCAAGCGTGACGAGTTCATGCACGAAATCGCGCAAATGACGCAGACCATCGTCAAGCGCGCGAAGGAATACGACTCCGACACCATCCCCGGCGATTACGCGACGCTCACGACGCCGTGTCCGCACTGCGGCGGTGTGGTCAAGGAAAACTACCGCCGTTTCGCCTGCACAAACTGCAACTTCTCGATCTCGAAGATCCCGGGCGGACGTCAGTTCGAAATCCCGGAAGTCGAAGAGCTGCTGCAGAACAAGACGATCGGTCCGCTGTCGGGCTTCCGCAGCAAGATGGGACGTCCGTTCTCGGCCATCATCAAGCTCTCCCCGGATGACGAAATGGGCTATAAGCTCGAATTCGACTTCGGCCAGGACAACGGCGACGAAGATGGCGAAGCCCCGGACTTCACGGGTCAGGAACCGGTCGGCCATTGTCCGAAGTGCAACGCTCGCGTGTTCGAGCACGGTATGCGTTATGTGTGCGAAAACGCCGTAGCGAATCCGAAGACTTGCGACTTCACGTCGGGCAAGGTGATTCTCCAGCAGGAAATCACGCGCGAGCAGATCCACAAGCTGCTCACCGAGGGCAAGACGGACTTGCTGACGAACTTCAAGTCGTCGCGCACCGGTCGCACGTTCAAGGCGTATCTGGCCAAACAGAAGGACGGCAAGATCGGCTTCGAGTTCGAGGCGAAAGCCCCGAAGAAGACCGCGGCGAAGACCGGCGACGGCGACGCGAAGGGTGACGAAGGCGACGAGAAGGCCACGCCGGCACGCAAGACGGCGTCGAAGACCGCAGCGTCCAGGGCACCGGCCAAGAAGGCGGCCGCCAAGAAGACGACGGCCAAGGCCAAACCGGCGACCAAGAAGGCAGCGTCGAAGTCCGACGATGCCGCCTTCGACGAAGACGACGCACCGTTCTAAGTGCGTCACGCCTGCGATGAAGCCCGACGGCTTCATCGGACCGAGGCAAAGAAAAACGGCCACCTCCTCGCGGAAGTGGCCGTTTTGCCATCTGACGCCAGCGGCTGACGTCGCGTCAGGCTGCGTTACGTCTGAATTTCGGTGGCAGCGTTCGTCGACATCTTCGGCGGCACCCAGCGCTCGGCGGCCGAAATACCTTCGTTCTGGCGGAAGTACTCGACCGTCAGATCGATGAAGCCACGCGTTTTTGCCGACAGATACTTGCGGCTCGGATAGACGAGCGAGACGTCGATGGGTGTCTGCGAATAGTTGCGCATCAGCGCCACGAGATCGCCGTCGCGCACGTCGTTCCCCACGAGGTACGACGGCAGGAACGCGATACCATGCCCGAGCAACACCGACTGACGCAGCAGCGCCGTGTTGTTGCAGATGAGCTTGTTCTGCACACGCACGCGCACTTCACCGTCCGGGCCGGCAAACACGCGGTCGTCGCTCCAGAACTCGCTGGGCAGGCCCAGCACACCGTGCTCGCCCAGTTCTTGCGGCGTGACCGGCTCACCGTGTTCGGCGATGTACGCGGGCGAGGCGCATAGCATGACACGCGTCTCCGCGAGCACACGCGAAATCAGGCTTTCGCTGTTGATCATGCGCGTGAGCAGAATGCCGCAGTCGTAACCCTCTTCGACCAGATCGACGGCCCTGTCGGTTAGCGTGAGATCGACCACGACCTTCGGGTGCAGTTCCTGATACTTCTTGACCAGCGGCGCGAGATTGCGCAGCCCGAACGACACGGGCGCGACGACCTTCAAGGTGCCTTTGGGGTCACGTGACGCACTGGAGATGAGGGCATCGGCCTCGTCGACTTCGTCGATGATCTGCCGGCAGCGCTCGAGATACACCTGACCGGCGCCGGTCAGCGACAGGCTGCGTGTGGTGCGGTTGAGCAAGCGAACGCCGAGATGCGATTCGAGTTCTGCGACGTGCCGCGTGACCACAGCGGCGGACAAATCCATCTGGGCGGCCGTACGGGCGAAACTCCCGTTATCGGCCACTTTGACGAAAACGCGCATCGATTGCAGACGGTCCATGTTGTTTCCAATCGTGATGTGCCGCGTCGTTCCGGCAGAAGCGCATATTGGCGTATGCGCGTATGGGCAGACCGGCAAGCTGCCAGCACTGCGGATACCTGGGGAAACTCGCTAAAACCCGCGGGCACCGGTCGGACCGCCGCCCCGGCGGTTCCGGAGCGAGCCTCGCGCGTGCCGCCAGGGCTGTCGACACGGCGGGGACTTCAATAAGGCGCTAGCTTACCGTAGACGACAAAAAATTGCCTGCCGCGGCAATGATTTCGGTGCACGTCAGGCGTGCCGCGCGCGCACCGCGACGCAAGAATCCACTTCCAATACGGCCATTTGCGCAACGACGTCCCACATTGCAGGCGTCTCACGCAGCTTGCATGCCGCCGACACAGCTATTTGACGCAGGTCACGGCGCGGCGCGCGCCGCAGGACTAGAGTCGAATGTCTCCTATTGTTTCGGGCCTCGTCATGAACCCCCTTCCCATTTTGTCGACGCCTTGCGCCAGTTCCCCTGACCATCCGCATGCCAGCAAACCGTGCCCGGGCTGCACGTCCCGCAGTTTGGGAGAGGACCCCGGGCATTCGCGCTGCATGTCCCGCACAGCGCTGCCGTTGCACGCATCGGCCAGTCCTGTTCAGTTCGACGCGCGTCTGTTCGGTCGTTACGACGTGAACGGACCGCGTTACACCTCGTACCCGAGCGCGCTGCAATTCCATGACGATTTCGGTGTGGGCGACTACGCCCGCGCCGCCGCGCAATCCAAGCGCACCGGCAAACCGGTGTCCCTATACCTGCACGTGCCGTTTTGCGACACGGTGTGCTTCTACTGTGCGTGCACCAAGATCGTCACGAACAACCGCGCGCATGCCGACGCCTACGTGACGCGCCTTCACGCGGAAATCGCGCGTCAGGCGTCGCTGCTCGGCGCGGGCCGCACGCTCGCGCAGATGCACTGGGGCGGCGGTACCCCGACGTTTCTCTCGCTGGAACAGATTGCCTCGCTCGTCGACGCCATCAGCCGTCACTTCGTGATGACGCCCGACGACAGCGCCGAATACGCCATCGAGATCGATCCGCGCAGCGCGGGACCGGCGTCCATTCGCGCGCTGCGTGCCCTCGGCTTCAACCGGCTCTCCATCGGCGTGCAGGACTTCGATCCACGCGTGCAGGAAGCGATTCACCGCGTACAGCCTCGCGCCCTCGTCGAAGCGACGCTGGACGCTGCGCGCAGCTGTGGCTTCAAGTCGGTCAATTTCGATCTGATCTACGGTCTGCCGCATCAGACGATCGCCTCCTTCTCGAACACGCTCGACGCCGTCATCGAGATGGCCCCGGAGCGTTTGTCGGTCTTCAGCTACGCGCATCTGCCCGAGCAGTTCAAGATGCAGCGCTGTTTGCCCGACACGCTGCCGGACGGTCCCGAAAAACTCGCGCTCTTGCAAACGATCATCGCGCGGCTGACGGCGGCCGGTTACGTCTACATCGGCATGGATCACTTCGCACGCCCCGACGACGAACTCGCCCTCGCGCAAGCGGCTGGCACGTTGCATCGCAACTTCCAGGGTTACAGCACGCGCGCCGATTGCGATCTCATCGGAGTGGGCATGTCGGCCATCGGCCGTGTGGGCGACAGCTATGCGCAGAACGCCAAGACGCTCAAAGCGTACTACGACGCCATCGACGCGGGCGGTCTTGCGATTGCGCGTGGCGTGCAACTTGATCGGGACGACCATATCCGGCGCGATATCATCTCGCGACTCATGTGTCACATGAGGCTGGACTTCAGCACAATCGAAGATGTCCACGACATCGACTTCGTCGCTTACTTCGCGACCGAACTCGGCGAGCTGGCCGATCTCGCAGCAGACGGGCTCGTGGCCATCGATGCGCACGGATTGCGCGTGCTGCCTGCCGGACGCCTGCTCGTGCGTGTGGTGGCGCAAGTTTTCGACGGCTACCGCCGTAGTGCCGCCAACGCGCGATGCGCCAAGATCATGTGACGGCGACATAACGCAGGCGCCGCATCACGCAAGCCGTCGCATCAACGCACAACGCCCGGTGGGATCTCCACCGGGCGTTTTTCACTCTGGACGGCATCGAGGGGCGATCGATGTCGCGCTCCAATGCGCTGCCGCGTTCAGCAGCAGCGGCCACCGCTCTTGCCGCCGTAGCGCGCTTCCTGTCGCTCGCGGAAGAACGCCTCGTAGCTCATGACCGGCCGATCCGGATGCGTGGCCTGCATGTGCGCCACATACGTGTCGTAATCGGGCAGGCCGACCATCAATCGCATGGCCTGTCCCAGATATCGTCCGACCTTGCCGACTTCATCGAGCATGGGGCGTCCTCCGCTGTGCGTCCGTGTACCTGCCGTTCTCAGACCCGCTGCCCGGCGGGCATCGGCTCGAACGGCGTTTCCTTGGCCGTCGGCTTGTTTTCCCGACGGGCGACGAGGATGGTGCGCACACCGAAAGCCGCGACGGCGACCACGACGAACATGAACACACCGGCAAGCGTCGCGTCGACATAGTCGTTGAACACGATCTGCTGCATCTGTGCGACCGACTTGGCCGGGGCGAGCAGCTTGCCCTCGGCAAGTGCTGCCTGGTACTTCGCAGCGTGGGCGAGGAAGCCGACCTTCGGGTCCGCATCGAACATCTTCTGCCATCCGGCGGTGAGCGTGCAGGCGAGCAGCCACAGCGTGGGCAGCACCGTCACCCAGGCGAAGCGCTCGCGCTTGAGCTTGAACAGCACGCAGGTCGCGAGGATCAGCGCGATGGCGGCGAGCATCTGGTTGGAGATGCCGAACAGCGGCCACAATGTGTTGATGCCGCCCAGCGGATCGACCACGCCCTGATACAGGAAGTAGCCCCATGCGGCCACGCACAAGCCCGTGGCGATCAGGTTCGCGGGCAACGATTCCGTGCGCTTGAGCGACGGCACGAAGGTGCCGAGCAGGTCTTGCAGCATGAAGCGTCCGGCGCGCGTACCTGCGTCGACAGCCGTCAGAATGAACAGCGCTTCGAACAGAATCGCGAAGTGGTACCAGAACGCCATCATCGCTTCGCCCCCCACCACCTGATGCAGGATGTGGGCCATGCCGACGGCGAGCGTCGGTGCGCCACCGGCGCGCGAGATGATGGTGTTCTCGCCCACCGCTTTCGCGGTCGAGGTCAGCACCTCCGGCGTGATCGTGAAGCCCCAACCCGAGACGACTTGCGCCACGGCTTCCGGTGTCGTACCGATCACCGCGGCCGGGCTGTTCATCGCGAAGTACACGCCCGGGTCGATCACCGACGCGGCCACCAGCGCCATGATGGCCACGAACGACTCCATCAGCATGCCGCCGTAACCGATGAAGCGCGCGTTGACTTCGTTATCGAGCAGCTTGGGCGTGGTACCCGACGAGATCAGCGCATGGAAGCCGGACACGGCGCCGCACGCGATCGTGATGAAGAGGAACGGAAACAGCTTGCCTGACCAGACCGGACCGCTGCCGTCGACGAACTGCGTGAGCGCAGGCATCTTCAGCTCGGGGGCGACGACCAGAATACCGATGGCGAGTGCCAGAATCGTACCGATCTTGAGGAAAGTCGACAGATAGTCGCGCGGTGCGAGCAGCAGCCACACCGGCAACACCGATGCCACGAAGCCGTAGCCGATCAGCATCCACGTCAGTTGCTTGCCGTCGAACGTGAACAGCGGCGCCAGCGTGGCGCTGTCGTGCACGCTCTGGCCAAAATAGATCGCGGCCATGAGCATCACGAAGCCGATGATCGAGACTTCGCCGATGCGGCCCGGGCGAATGAAGCGCGTATAGACGCCCATGAACAGCGCAATCGGAATCGTCAGACCGACCGTGAAGGTGCCCCACGGCGAGCCGGTGAGCGCCTTGACGACGATCAGCGCGAGCACGGCCAGAATGATGATCATGATGAGGAACGCGCCGAACAGTGCGATCACACCGGGAATCATGCCGAGTTCGGACTTTACGAGATCGCCCAGCGAGCGGCCGTCGCGACGCGTCGAGATGAACAGCACCATGAAGTCCTGCACCGCGCCAGCGAACACCACGCCCGCGAGAATCCAAAGCATGCCGGGCAGATAGCCCATCTGCGCGGCGAGCACGGGCCCGACGAGCGGACCGGCGCCGGCGATGGCGGCGAAGTGATGGCCGAACAGCACGTAGCGATTGGTCGGCACGTAGTCGAGGCCGTCGTTGTGACGCCATGCCGGCGTCATGCGTGTGCCGTCGAGTTGCGCCACCCGCGTGGCGATGAACTTGCTGTAGAAACGGTAAGCGATCAGATAAACGCAGATGGCTGCGATCACGATCCAGAGTGCGCTGACGGTTTCGCCGCGCGATAGCGCCACCGTGCCGAGCGCGCACGCGCCGACGACGGCCACCGCTGCCCAGGGCAGTTGTTGCCAGATACGATTCATTGTCTCTCCTCGGAACTGCCTGCTTAAGGCAGCAACCCGGGACGGTGCCGTTGCGACACTGTCCCGCCTCTTGGTGTGACACCGTGTCGGTGTCCCGAATCGCAGCGCGGAGCGCTTTCGCTTGCGGATCGCTGACGCGCCCCTCTGTGGGGGTGGCGACAGCGAAGAGATGGCGAAGCGTTTGCCCCTCCCGGTCCGGGCATGCACGCGTGCGGGCGTGCCGGACAACTTGCCAACACCGGGAACAGACTTGCGAGTTACACTCGGCAGCCCCGGCCACGATTCGGCGTGTAGTATTGGCATTTGCCCGACGCGCCACAAGCGCGGAACTACGCAGGTTCGCTACGTGCTAGTACGTAGCGCACACCTTTCAAACCAGCGGTCGCGGCATTGCAGGCTTATCGAATGCCATGAATCTCCGACAGAAATTTTTCGTCCTGTCGCTGCTGCCGGTTGCGTTGGCGATGGTCGCCATCGCGCTTGCCGTGCGACACCAGGGTATTGAGCTATCGCGCGCACAGCACGAGGCCGTACAAACCACATCGCTGGCCAACAAGCGGGCCGAGCTGCTGCATTACGTGGGCCTTGCGCGCAACGCTATCGAGCCGCTTTACGACGGCCCGGATACGCCCGCGGCGCGTGAAGCCGCCCTGGCGACGCTCGCCCGAATGGAGTTCGGCCAGGACGGCTACTTCTTCGTCTACGACCTCCAGGGCCGCAGCCTGATGCACCCGCGGCAGCCGGAACTCGTCGGCCACAATCTCTGGTCGCTCAAGGACGAATCCGGTGCCCCCACGATCCAGCGTCTCATCGCGGCCGCGCGCGCCGGCGGCGGTTACGTTCAATACGCGTGGGAGAAGCCATCGCGCCAGCAACAGATGACACCGAAGCTCGGTTACGTCATCGCCCTGCCGCGCTGGAACTGGATGATCGGCACGGGTATTTACCTCGACGATGTCGAAGCCACCTTGCGCGAATCCGACGATCGCGCACAGGCGAACATCGACCGCACGCTGATCTGGATCACGCTGATCGCATCGTCGTGTCTTGCCATCGTTGGTCTGTGCGGCCTGGTGGTGAACATCACCGAACTCAAGACCGCCGACGCCAAGCTGCGGCAACTCGCGCGTCAGGTCGTAGAGTCGCAGGAGCTGGAGCGTTCGCGCATTTCGCGCGAGTTGCACGACGGCATCAGCCAGTTGCTCGTCTCGGTCAAGCTACTGCTCGAATCGGCGTCGATGCGTCTGCCGGGATCGCCTGCGGCCGCCAGCGCCACACTCGGCGTGGCCATCGACCGGCTGAACGGCACGCTTGGCGAAGTTCGGCGCATTTCGCAAGCGTTGCGTCCCGCAATGCTCGACGATCTGGGACTCGCAGCCGCGATCGAGCAACTCGCCCGGGAGTTCGGCTCACACGCGGGGCTTCCCGTGGAGATGGACGTCGAGGGTGACGCGCCGACGCTCGACGACAACATCAAGACGATGCTCTACCGAATCGCGCAGGAAGCGCTGACGAACATCGAGCGTCACGCGAATGCGTCGCGCGTGTCGATTTTGCTCATTTTCAAATCCGACGGCATTCACCTGTCGATTGCCGACGATGGGCGCGGTTTCGACGTCACCGACGTGCATCACGACCCTCGCCACGGCATCGGCCTGCGCAATATGCGCGAACGGCTCGACGCCGTGGGCGGTGCCCTTGGCATTCAATCCTGGCCCGGCCTCACGACCATCAGCGCGTGGGTCCCGCTCACGCCGGCCGCCGTGAAAGCGACACTTCGCGCAACCACTCGTAAATGATGCAAGCTCACCCCATCCGACTCCTGTTGATCGACGACCACCCGCTGGTGCGCGACGGCCTGCGCGCACGATTCGATGCGGCACCCAACTTGCAGGTCGTTGGCGAAGCGGGCAACGCGCAGGAAGCCCTGACCCGCGCGAAGACGGCATCGCCCGATCTCGCCCTGATGGACATCAGCATGCGTGGCACGAACGGCATCGAGCTGACGGCACAGTTTCGTGAGCAGTTTCCGCATATCGCCGTACTGATTCTCTCGATGCACGACAACGCGGAGTATGTGCGTCAGGCGGTACGTGCCGGTGCGCGCGGCTACGTGCTCAAGGATGCGCCCGCACACGAGATCGTGACGGCCATCGAACGTGTGGCACGCGGCGACGCTTACTACAGCGCCGCGATTGCGGCGCGTGTCGTGCAGGCCTCCACATCGCACGCCCCCATCGATTCGCTCACGCCTCGTGAACGCGAAATACTCACGCGCATTGCGCATGGCCTCGCGAACAAGCAGATCGCAACGGAAATGGACCTTTCCGTGCGCACCGTGGAAACCCATCGCCTCAACATCAAACGCAAACTCGGCATCGAAGGGCAAGCGGAGTTGATCAAGTTTGCGGTGGAGAATCGGTTGTAATATCGTTCGGAAAGCGCCCCCACTTCGCTCGTCTATTGCATAAACGGGTTATATACCTCAACGCCTGTTTTTGAAAAATCCTTGACGTTGCGCGTAACGACGACAAGTCTGTGGACCAGCGCAGTCGCTGCGATGAGCTTATCGATCGGATCTTGTTGATGCGGCACGCGCATGCGCGCCCACGCGTTACTGATCTTCACGTCAACCGGCAGAATGTGGCCGACGAAGTCGTCGTGCATGCCCCCAATCCAGTTTTCGATCAACGCCGCCTGACGAAGATCGTTGCGATGGCGGAGCAGCAAGGCACCGCGACGCAATTCCCCCAAGGTGATAACGGAGAGGTAGGGGCGCCTGGATGCGCTTCTGGTGTGACGATAAAACTGTCGGACGCCAGAATCACCGCCACCACCCTTCCTTAGTTCACTAACTACGTTGGTATCGAGCAAGAACATTGGATTCTCCTGACGCCCCATTGGCGATTCAGTTGATTCGCTCGAAGTCGCTGTCGAGCCCCACGTTAGGGAAACGCGTTAGGGCATCGTAAAAATCGACGAACTCCGGCTCTCGCGCGAAGTAGTTCAACACGCGCAGCACCTCCTGCTCCGGCGTTATGTTCGCCTGCGTCGCGCGCAGTTGAAGCGACCTCATCAGTTGCTCATCAATTCCCTCTATCAACATCATGTGCATAAGTCTCTCCTTCAGTACATAACCCAAAACCGCCACCCAATTCAAACATTCGGATGACGAGATAAATGCTAGCACCGGAGGACTTTCGAAAACCGGCCAGTGCATTGACTGGCGCACCTTTCGGAAGGATCACAAGGCAATGAAAAATCCCGCCGAAGTTTCCCTCGGCGGGATCATGCTGCGGACTCGGGATTACGGCGTCGCTATCGTAGCGCTGACCACATTCGCGATGTAACCATCATCGTCAACGTCACGACTTCAGACGACGCTCGATGTCGGCCTTCGTATCGAGCAGCGCCTGCGGCAGATGATGCTTGAGCGTGTCGAACAGTTCGGCGTGAAGCTTGAGTTCTTCATGCCACGCGGCAGGGTCCATCGAAGTGACGTCGTCGAACTGCGAAGGCGTGAACGACAGACCGTCCCAGTTCAGATCTTCATAGCGCGGCGTAATGCCGAAGGCGTTCTCCGTGCCCTGCGCAGTGCCGTCGATACGACCGAGCATCCATGCCAGCACACGCATGTTCTCGCCGAACCCCGGCCACACGAACTTGCCGTCCGCCCCCTTGCGGAACCAGTTCACGCAGTAGATCTTCGGCAGCGTGGCACCCGTCTTTTCGAGATGCGCGCCCGTGTCGAGCCAATGCTGGAAGTAGTCAGCCATGTTGTAGCCGCAGAACGGCAGCATCGCGAACGGATCGCGACGCACCACGCCTTGCTGACCGGCGGCGGCTGCGGTCGTCTCCGAGCCCATCGTCGCGGCCATGTACACGCCCTCGGTCCAGTCGCGCGCTTCCGTGACCAGCGGCACGGTCGTCGAGCGACGACCGCCGAAGATGAACGCGTCGATCGCCACGCCGGCCGGGTTCTCCCAGTCGGCATCGATCGACGGGCACTGCGACGCCGGCGCCGTGAAGCGGGAGTTCGGATGCGCCGCCTTGCGGCCGGTTTCCTTCGCAATCTCTGGCGTCCAGTCCTTGCCCTGCCAGTCGATCAGGTGCGCGGGCGGCGTGTCGGTCAGACCTTCCCACCACACGTCGCCGTCGTCGGTGAGCGCGACGTTGGTGAAGATCACGTTCTCGCCCAGCGTCGCCAGCGCGTTCGGGTTCGTCTTCTGGCTCGTGCCCGGCGCTACGCCGAAGAAGCCCGCTTCCGGGTTGATGGCGTACAGACGGCCGTCCTTACCCGGTTTGATCCAGGCGATGTCGTCACCGATGGTCTCGACCTTCCAGCCATCGAAGCCCTTCGGCGGAATCAGCATGGCGAAGTTGGTCTTGCCGCAAGCCGATGGGAACGCCGCCGCGACGTGGTACTTCTTGCCCTGCGGCGACGTCACGCCCAGGATCAGCATGTGTTCGGCCAGCCAGCCCTCGTCGCGGCCCATCGTCGAAGCAATGCGCAGCGCGAAGCACTTCTTGCCCAGCAGCGCATTGCCGCCGTAGCCCGAACCGTAGCTCCAGATCTCGCGCGTTTCCGGGAAGTGGACGATGTACTTCGTGCTGTTGCACGGCCACGCCACGTCTTTCGCGCCAGCGGCAAGCGGTGCGCCCACGGTATGCACGCAGGGTACGAACTCGCCGTCGTCGCCGAGCACGTCGTACACGGCACGTCCCATGCGCGTCATGATGCGCATGTTCACGGCGACGTACGGCGTGTCGGACAACTCCACGCCGATGTGCGCGATCGGCGAGCCGAGCGGGCCCATCGAGAACGGCACGACGTACATCGTGCGGCCTTGCATGCAGCCCTGAAACAGCCCGTCGAGCGTCGTGCGCATTTCGGCCGGATCGATCCAGTGATTGGTCGGGCCAGCATCTTCGCGTTTCTCGCTACAGATGAACGTGCGACCTTCCACGCGCGCGACGTCCGACGGATCGGACAACGCGAGGAACGAATTGGGGCGCTTGGCGGGATTGAGCCGCTGCATTTTCCCGGCGGCGACCATCTGTTCGCACAAACGGTCGTACTCCTCTTGCGAGCCGTCGCACCAGACGACACGCTCGGGTTGCGTGATCGCCGCGATATGCGAGACCCAGTCGATCAGTTTGCGGTGACGCACCCAGCCGGGCAGATCACGCGTGGCAACATTGGACGAGGAAGAGGCGTTGAGCGCATTAGCGCTCACACTGGCTTGCGTCATGGGGGTTGTCTCCATGCAGAGTCGGGGAAATCGAAGCAGACGTTGAAGTACCGGCGGGTGCGAGCACCGGTCGTCCTTATATAAGAGCACCATGCAGGCGCCCTGCGTGACCGGGCGGTCCATCCGGTTGGGGATACCGGAAGGACGTCACAGTTGGCGTCTCACTCACCCGTTCCGACTCGCGTTTGCGGTGTGGGTTCGAATTTTTGCCATCGTGTTTAGGCGGTTTCGCCATGGTTGCCAGGACACCTGCCATACTATGCAAAACGAGGCGTCAGCATACCACCGCAAAAATTGCGTCGGTGCTGCGTCGCAACAAGGTAGCGGGAGGGTTGCCCCGTCTCGCGCCAACCACGTCAAGAACAAGTATGCCTGCCCGTGTGGGCGGGCTCCGACAATTGTTCCGTCTGCGCAGAACGTCATCGTTCTGCGTCGATTCGATTACGCTTTGCCATGAAAATTGCCATTCTCGACGACTACCAGGACGCCGTCCGCAAGCTCGATTCCTTCTCCCTTCTGGCCGGCCATGACGTCAAGGTCTTCAACAACACGGTAAAAGGCGTCGGGCAGCTTGCGGCCCGGGTCGGAGAAGCCGAGGTGCTCGTTCTGATTCGCGAGCGTACCGCCATCACGGCGCAACTCATCGACAAGCTGCCTCGCCTGCGTGTCATCAGTCAGACCGGTCGCGCCGGCAATCACATCGACGTCGACGCCTGCACCGCACGCGGCGTGGCCGTGCTCGAGGGCGTCGGTTCCCCTATCGCACCCGCCGAACTCACCTGGGCGCTGATCATGGCTGCCCAACGCCGCATTCCCCAGTACGTGTCCAGCCTCAAGCATGGCGCTTGGCAGCAGTCGGGCCTGAAGTCCTCGAGCATGCCGCCGAATTTCGGAATGGGTCAGGTGCTGCGCGGCCAGACGCTCGGCCTGTGGGGCTACGGCAAGATCGGTCGCCTCGTCGCCGGTTACGGCAAGGCGTTCGGGATGGAAGTGATGGTGTGGGGACGCGAAGGGTCGCGTGAAGCGGCGGCCGCCGACGGTCTGCGTGTGGCGAACAGCAAGGAAGAGCTCTTCACGCAAAGCGATGTGCTCTCGCTTCACCTGCGTCTGAACGACGAGACGCGTCATGTCGTGAAACTGGAAGACCTCTTGCAGATGAAGCCGACGGCGTTGTTCGTGAACACGAGCCGCGCCGAACTGGTGGAAGAGAACGCCCTCATCACCGCGCTGAACCGCGCACGCCCCGGCATGGCCGCCATCGACGTCTTCGAGAGCGAGCCAATTCTGCAAGGCAATCCGCTGCTGCGTCTGGAGAACTGCGTGTGCACGCCGCACATCGGCTACGTCGAGCGCGAGAGCTACGAGTTGTACTTCCGCGTCGCGTTCGAGAATATCGTCAACTTCCTGAACGGCGATCGTTCGCACGTCGCGAATCCGGCAGCTCTGCTCGGCTTCGGACGTTAACCCGCTGCGCCCCGCGACATCGTTGCAGCGCCGACGCAACATCGGCGCGCCACCCGGCTGACCGGCTCACCGTTGCATCGACGCGAGATGCCGCAGGAAGGTCTCACCGTCCTTGCGGCCGAGCGCGAATGCCGGCGCCATGTTCTCGGGGCGCGTGTAATCCCAGCTTGAAATCGGCACCGGCTCGGACGGCTGCACGTACAGCCGGTCCTGCCCGCCGTGATGCTGCGTAAAGATTTGCGGACGCGGATAGCGCCGCGTCACCATCACCAGCACTTGCCCGGGCGTGACATCGAGTGCATCGACGGGGACGTTATCGACCATGCCCCCATCGAGTACCGCCCGCCCGCCACGTCGCAGAATCGGCGTAAACGGCGGCGTGCACGACGATTGCAGCATCAGATCCGCCAGTTCCTCCGTGGTGCGGCAGTCCTGCGCCCGCACGAATTCCGGACGGAAACCGAGGCTGCGGGCGAGCGTCGGATGCAGCGTGCGCCGCCAGTGCTTGTCGATGTTGTACGCCACGAGTCCGGCTGCCGTCGCACTGCGCGGTCCCAGCCAGCGAGGGATGTGCGACACGCCCACGCGAATCTCCGGTCCGGCGGCAAGCTTGTCGAGTTGACCGTCGTAAATGTCGAGCAATGCCTGACGATAGATGCGGTAATGCGGGAACACCCGCTCGCGTCGCAGCAGGTTGCCCCAATAGGCGTTCTTGCGATTGCCCGCGAGCGCCTGCCGGTAGTAATCCATCACCCAGTCCGACGCTCGCATATGCAGCATGCACGCCGTGGCCGCACCGGCCGAAATGCCGGTGATGACACGCGGGCGCAGCGGCACGTCGCGCGAGACGCGCTCCCAGAATCCGGCCTGCCACCAGCAGCGGTTGCCGCCACCGGCAAAGACGATCTGATCGAACATCGGGGTCTCCTCTGAGGCAGCCTCACAACGTCATTGCCGATGCCGCCGTCAATGCGTCACAGCATCGCGTAGGTCGTCGTTGCGTGCACGGCCATCTTGCCGGACGCGTCGAAAATCTCGATCTCGCCGAACACCAGATTCTTGCCACGACGCAGAATCCGCGCGATCACACGCAGATCGCCGTCCGTGACGGGGCGCATGAACTGCGTGTTGAGCGTCACCGTCGTCATCGGCTGGAAGCCACCGAGCGCGGCGGACAACGCCACGACCATCGCGGTATCGGCCACCGCCATGAACACCTGTCCGCAGATCACGCCGCCACCGTGCTTGAACGCGGCATCGAACGGCAACCGTAGCTCGCTTTCGTCGGGGCCGACGGCTTCGATTTGCAGATTCAGTTGCCGCACCCACGGCGAGACGAGTTCTTCGAGCATCTTTTGCGCTTGCACCAGCTCCATCCTGTCCATCCTCCATCGTCATGCTTGTTTTCGTGACGCCGATGATAGCCCCAAAACAAACGCGCCACCCGGTAAGGGGTGGCGCGTAGAGCAGACACTCGGGATCGCTCGGAAGCCTTCGGGACGACTGAGCGACGTCCGATGCAAAGCGCTTAGCCGTTCGTCTTGTCCTGATGAATACGCTGGCTCTGATGGTTCTCGCGGCGTTGAACGCCGGACTGCTCACCCGCGCTTACGTGACCGTTCCCGGCCACGTGCGCCTCGGCGGCATCGACATGCGCCTGGCCCTTCTCGAGGCTGCCGACCTGCTTGTTATTCAACGTCCCGGCCGCTTGTCCCTGGGCGATGCGCTTCTCCTGATTGACGTTACGCTGCACGTCCGACTGCAAGCGCTCGGACGACTTCGACGTCGGATTCGCCACCCGGTCGTTGTGCTTGAGCTGATCGATCTTCGCGCTTTCCTTGTTCTGCGCGCTGGCGATGCGTGCCTTCTGCGCGGCAGTGTCGCCCGTGCGATCGGAATGCGCCTGCATCTTGTCGATCTTCGCTTCGCCCTTCTCCAGACCCGACGCTTCCCTGGTCGTCAACTGACCGCTCTTCAGGCCGTTCTCGATGCGTTGCTGCTGATTGATGTCGCGCGCCGTTTCGGTCGCGGTGCCCTGGGCGAACGCCTGTGAGGCGAACAAGCCACCGAAAGCCACGGTCACAGCGCTCAGAATCAGAGTTTTACGGACGTTCATGATGGAATCCTTATGCCTTGAGGCGTTTTGCTTCGTCGCAGACTCGACGGGGGGAGCGCGCCTGCCGGCGGAATTGCCGGCGATTTGCTGCGTCCTTGACCGTAATAACGAAGCGCGAAGGCCACCCGCCGACAGCCGTCGTGTAACGCGGCAGACCGAAAAGTAACGGCGTGTAATCGCGCTGACGGGGCCGTCTTTCACTATGTCCATGAAATCGTTGGGACACCCGCAGACAGCGCCGTAACGTTTTGATACAGTGGTGCCCATTTGGTCGGCACGCCCTACCTGTCCCGACGTTGCAGACATCGAAGGGGGCGTGCCACTCCGTTGTCTGTCAGCCCCCTTACGCGAACAAGCGAGTCAAGAAGGAGCCTTCACCATGCAGAGCACCAGAGACGATCTCGGCAAACTGATCTTGCGCCTCACCCTCGGCATCCTGCTGCTGTTTCACGGCGTCAGCAAAGTCATCAACGGCGTCGGTTTTATCGAGGGCATGATCACATCGCACGGTCTGCCAGCGTTTCTCGCCTATGGCGCATATCTGGGTGAAGTCCTTGCCCCGGTCCTGCTGATTCTCGGCGTGCTCACCCGCCTGGGCGGTCTGCTCGTGGTGGGCAACATGCTCGTCGCCTTCTCGCTGGTGCATCTGAGCCAACTGGGCGATCTGGCGAAGACTGGCGGCTGGGCGCTGGAATTGCAGGGCTTCTATCTGTTCACGGGCCTGTGCGTGATCCTCTTCGGCGCTGGCCGTTACAGCGTGTCGGGCGGTCGCGGCGCCTGGGACTGATTGCGCAAGGCGCTCAACGGCGCCAAACGGAACGAAAGGTACGAAAGCTCGCCCAACGGGGAAGCGGACGACGCGCGACAGGTCACGCATTTCGTCAGCACGGCCCGCCCTTGCCCACCCGGCAACGGCGGGCCGAGTCGTTTCGGAATGTTGCAAACGCGGGCGCTGGTAACGCTGAGTAATACAGCGGTTGCACTTTGCAACTTGTTAGGTTCACTGATGACTTACTCTGAAGCTGCCAATTCCGGCAGTATCAAAAGGAGTCAACACCATGCGCAAACTGAAGATCGCCGCCGCGTCGGCCATCGTTGCCGCCACCGCGATGTTCGGCCTCGCCCATGCCGCGGACACCCCTGCGCCGGCCACCGGACCGCACGCCGCCATGCATCACATGCGCGGCGACCACGGCCCCTGGGGGCTGGGTAACATCGGCAAGCTGCACGACCAACTGAAGCTCAACGCGCAACAGGAACAGGCCTGGCAGCAAGCGGTGGCCACGTCGAAGCAGAATCGCGACGCCATGCGTAAGAACGGCGAGCAATTCCGTCAGATGATCGGTCAGGCGAAGGACCAGCAGGTGCTCGATCTGGCCGGCATGCGTGCCGCCCGCGAAAAGGTGTTCGATCAGAACCGCCAGCTTCGCAGCCAGACCGAAGATGCGTGGCTTAACGTGTACAACGGCTTGAACAACGACCAGAAGGTGCTTGTAAGCAATGCCGTCAAGGCACGCTGGGCGAAGATGAAGGCCTGGCATGACAAGGCGAGGGAGCATCGAGGCCAGCAGCACAAGGGAGCCCCGGCTCCGGCGCCGACCCCGGCGCCTGCCGGTCAGGCACAATAAGCGCGAGGCCAGCGCCGCCGGGCGCGAACGCCCGGCATGTTGTGAAGCGCCCGATCCCGCAAGAAGGGATCGGGCGTTTTTTATGTCGGTTTGCGCTCAGGCCTCGCTCCAGATCCGCAGCAGGTTGTGATAACAGCCCACGAGCGTACGACGCGCCGTCTCGTCCGCATCCGTCGTGTTCAGACGCTGAATGGCGTTATCCATGTCGAAGAGCAGCGTGCGCTGCGTGTCGTCGCGCACGAGACTCTGCACCCAGAAGAAGCACCCCACGCGCACACCGCGCGTAATCGGATTGACCCGGTGCAGGCTGGTCGCCGGATACAGCACCAGGTCCCCCGCAGCGAGCTTCACCTGATGCGTGCCGTACTGATCTTCGATGACGAGTTCGCCGCCGTCGTATTCGTCCGGCGACGCGAGAAACAGCGTCGCGGAGATGTCGGTCCGGATACGCATGCCGCTGCCCGGTTGCAGACGGATCGCGCCGTCCACGTGGTTGCCGAAGTGCATGCCTTCGCCGTAGCGGTTGAACATCGGCGCGTAGACCTTGTTCGGCAGCGCGGCGCTGATGAACAGAGGGTTGCGCTCCAGCGCCGCCAGGATCATGTCGCCGAGTTCGTGCGCGATGGGCGAGCGCTCGTCGATCTGCTGGTTCTGTTTGACGGGTGCGCCCTGATAACCGGCCGTGGCGAGACCATCGACCCAGGCGTCGCCTGCGTTGTCGAGCCGGGTACGAACCCAACGCACCTGATCGTCGGAGAGGACATTCGGTATTCGGAGCTGCATGGGCGGCGTCCTTCGAAGAAAGCACAAGGCGCGAAACCGGCCAGTGATGCCGGTTCGCGCCTTGTATTGTGCGTCATTTTGTGGGGCGCAGGACGACGTGAGAACGGGGTGAGAACGGCGCTCAAGCCCCCTCAGCCCTCCCAGGCAACGAGCGGAAGCCTTAGAAGCGGTAGGTCCCGGTGAGCAGCACCGTGCGTCCGATCCCCGGCGTCGCGCGTCCACCGTCCGACTGAATCAACCCGTCCCAATACGTCTTGTTGAACACGTTGAGCAGGTTGAAGCGAATGTCGTACTTCGGCTGATGGTAAGCCACGGTGGCGTCCCAACGCGTGTAGCCGCCCACCCGAATCAGGTTGGTGTTCGCCGCGTAGCGCATCGACATGTAGTTCATGCCGCCGCCCACCTCCCAGTGACCGAGCGTGTACGTCGACCACAGCGTGAGCGAATGACGCGGCGTATTCGCCAGCACGTTGCCTTGCGTGCCGTCGTTGGCCTGCACGACCTGCGAGTTCAGGAACATATAGCCGCCCATCACTTGCCAGTTCGACGTGATGTGGCCCGTCGCGCTCACTTCCGCGCCGCGAATGCGCACCTTGCCTGCGTTGCTGTATTCGCCGGTCGTGCCGGTTTGCGTGCGTGCGTTGTTCTTCGTGACCTGGAACAGCGCCGTGTTAATCGCGAGGTTGTCGTCGAACAGATTCCACTTGCTGCCGACTTCGAACGACTCGTTCGTCTCCGGCTGTAATGCCTGCGTGTTGTTGGTGACCGTCAGGGTCTCAAGCGACGGATTGAACGACGTGCCGTACGAGAAGTAATACGACTGCGCTTCGCTCGGCTGGTAAATCACCCCCGTGCGCACGCTCGTGTAATTGACCGTCTGCGTCGCATAACCCGGTGCGCTGACCGTGTTCGAGAGCTGCGCCTTGTAGCGATCCCAGCGAAGACCGCCGATGATCTTCCACTGCTTGTTCAGTTCGATGGTGTCGTTCGCGTAGAACGCCACCGTCTCCGCCGAGCCTTGCGCGAGATTGCCGGTCGACGTCGTGACGTTCGGCAGGCTGGCGAGGTACGCCGTGCTGCTGGCCGGAATCCACCCCAGGAAGCCCGACGACTGCCCCGCCCCCGTGCGCAGATACGTCTGATTCTCGTACGTGTCACGGCCCAGTTCCGCACCGGCGATCAGCGTGTGTTTGATCGGTCCCGTGTCGAACTTCTTCACTACGTCGGTCTGGTTGAACAGCGCCGTGTCCGTGATCTGACGGTCGTGGCTTTGCAGCTGGACGGAGAGCTGATCGAGCGAGTACGACGGCAGCCCCGGCGTCGGTCCGGTCGGCAGCGCGGTACCCCCCCCCCCTTGCCGTTGGGGATGCCCACCGCGTGTGCCGATGTCTCGATCGCATCGATCGAATAGCGGCTGTAGTTTGTCTGGTTCGTGATCTTCAGGCTGTCGTCGACCTTGTGCTCGACCTTGGCCGTGACACTCACCACGTCCTGCACCGTGCGGTCGGTGGTCAGCCCGTAGAACTGGTTCTTCGAGATCGGCAGCGGATTGCCGTTAAAGCCGACGGTGCCGTAATCCGCCATGTCGCGGTTGTGCTGGACCAGCGCGGAAAGTGTGATTTCCGTGGGCGTGCCGATACCGAGCTTGAGCGTCGGCGCGACGCCCCAGTCCTGGTTGTACAGCACGTCGCGCGTGGTATGGATGTCCTGACCGAAGCCGTTGATACGGAAGGCGGCTGTGTCCGAGAGCGGATGATTGAAGTCGAACGAGCCGCGATACCGGTCGTTCGTCCCGATCGTGCCCGACACTTCGTTCAACGGCTTGAGGTCCGCCTGCTTGCTCACCTGATTGATGACGCCCCCGGTCGATCCGCGTCCGAAGAGCATCGACGACGGGCCTTCGAGCACTTCGATGGCGTCCAGATCGAACGTGTCGCGATAGTACTGACCCCGGTCGCGGAAGCCGTCGAGGTAGATGTCCGTACGCGCGTTGAAGCCGCGCAGATTGATGTTGTTGCCGATCTGACCGCCCTCCGCGCCGCCCAGCGTGATCGCAGGGGAGTTGCGCAACGCGTCGGCGAACGACGTCGCGCCCTGCGCCTGCATGACCGCCTTGTCGATGACCGTGACCGTTTGCGGAATATCGCGGATCGCCGTCGGCACCTTGCCACCGACCGTCGACATGTCGCGCATGTACTCGTCGCGAATCGAGGTGCCGGAGACCTCTGTGCGCGGCAGTGCCGCCGCGGGTGCGGAGGCAGCAGGTGCAGCGAGTGTGGCCGCCGGGGGGACAGTATGGGTGACAGGTGCGTCCGGTGCGGTGCTTTGCGCCATCGCATTCGGGGCGTAGGTGACGGCGAGCGGCGTGGCGAAGATCGCCATCATCGCCAGCGCCAGCGGCTTGCGTTGCATCATGGTGATTGGAAGTACGACGGAACGAGTGAGTACGAATGCGTACAAATGCGTGCTTGACGGCACGACGTCACAGGAGTGATCTGGGGCGCGAATATAAATAAGAATGATTTTCATTACAAGACGCACCCACAGCGGCAACTCACTGAAATCACGCGTTTTTCCGTAATAATTCGTAATATTTGCGCACTAGTTCGGTGCGAGCATCCGGTAAGGCGATGAAAGCATTCGGATTGCTTCGTCGACCTGCAATCGCTTTTGTCCACTTCGAACGTACGGAACACAGAGTTTTCACTAAGGGCGAAGACGCAACGCATGCGAGGCTTCCACGCAATTCGCGGGCGTGGCGGGCATCGGGGCAGTTTCACCTGACGATCTCGTCGCGTTCAGGGCTGATCTGATGGGGGGTTTTCGTGCGACGTCCGGCGGGAAACGCGCGGCCTATATGGATATGACGGCGGCCACGCTAAGCAAAGCCGAATCGCTTGTTGGCGTACGCGCGATGCGTCGCGATACAAGTGAGGACGGCGCAGCGCGCCGCATCTTGCGCTATCGCCCTGCCCGTCGTTCATGTTCACGTTCACGGCGCTCCCGCTCACCGCCCTCACCTTGCACCGCTCATGACTCGCCAGCCTGACTCCGCTCACCTTGCCGCCGCCATCGACAACACCGACACCGTCCCTGTCTCCTCGCGCCCTCCCGCGCGTCGACGATTCCTTCAGCGCGCGGGCACCGCGATGCTCGCGGGCGGTGCGCTCAACGCGCTCGGCATTGCGGGGGCGGCCGGGGTGCTGACGCGCAGCGGCGAGGCGCGCGCGGCCAACGCTCCGCTTGCCCTGCGCATCGGTTATCAGAAATCGTCGACGCTCATCGTGCTCGCCAAGGCGCGCGGCACGCTGGCGCAAGCGCTGGCCCCGCACAATGTCACGCTGACGTGGCACGAATTCACGAGCGGATTGCCACTGCTCGAAGCGCTCAACGTGGGCAGCATCGACTTCTCGGCAGACGTCGCGGACACGGTGCCGGTGTTTGCCCAGGCGGCCGGCGCGCGCATTGCCTATGTCGCGCGCGAGACCCCGTCGCCGGACGCCGAGGCGATTCTCGTCGCCCAGAACTCACCCATCAAAACGCTCTCGGATCTGAAGGGAAAGCGCATCGCCGTGACGAAGGGCGCGGGCGTGCACTATCTGCTCATCGCCGCATTGCAAAGCGTTGGTCTGCGAATCAACGACGTGCAGCCCGCCTACCTCACCCCGGCGGATGGCCGTGCGGCGTTCGCCAGCGGCAATGTCGACGCCTGGGTGACGTGGGATCCGTTCCTCGCGAGCGTCGAGCGTCAGGACAAGGTGCGCACCCTGACCACGGCACGCGGACTGGCGGGCTATCAGCGCTACTACCTCGCCACGCCCGCCTTCGCGCGCGATCACGACGCCGTGCTGCGCGACGTCTATCGCACGTTGCGCGAGACCGGTCAGTGGGTACGCACCAACCCGCGCGAGGCGGCGGCCCAGTTGTCCCCTGTGTGGGGGCTCGACGTCGCCACCGTGGAGGCCGCCAACAAGCGCCGCAGCTACGACGTGCAGCCGGTCGTGCGCGAGGCAGTCGCCGAGCAGCAGCGCATTGCCGACGTCTTCACGCAGGCAGGGCTGCTGCCCAAGCGCATCGACGCCGCCGACGCAACCATCTGGCAAGCCCCCGCTTGAAGGTTGCGGCCACTGGCACATCCTCATGGCGCGCGCATGACACTGCGGGGATTCATGAGCGATTCTTTAAGGTATTTCCGACGGATTTAAGACACCTGTTTATACTTCGGTATGTAATACCTAAAGCATTCGGCCGGAGCCCCCCCGGAACGGCCTTGGCATCTCGTTGGCATGCCGACGGGATGACATCATGAAATTCGCAATACCGGCGCATGCCCTCGCGGCCCCGCCGGTTTTGCTTATTTGCCGTCCAAGGACAATGCAAGCCAACAGATCGCTCTACCTGCTCGGACCGATGCGGGTCGAACAAGGCAAACAGGCCTGCGCCGTGAAGTACACGAAAGCGCGCGGCCTGCTCGCCTATCTCGCCCTGCAACCGGGCTATCACACCCGCGGCGCGCTGGCCGATCGGCCGGACGAAGACGGCCAGGGCGGACGCGACAAGCTCAAGCGCATGCTGTTCCATCTGCGCGACACCCTCGGCGACGAACTCTTCGAATCCGATCGTCAGGTCGTGCGTCTGCGTCCGGAAACCGGGCTGTGGATCGACGCGCATGTCTTCGCGAGCATGATCGAGCAGGCGAACCGCACGCTCGACACCGTCACCGGGCTCGATCTTGCGGCGCACCTTCAGCATCTGGCGGACGCCGTCGCGCTCTATCAGGGGCCGTTCCTTCACGGCCTCTCGGTGCGCGACACGCCCGATCTCGAACAGTGGATCGAACTGCAACGCGACGAATATCAGCGTCGCCGTGTTTTCGGCGAACGTCTGCTTGCGGACGGTTACGCCCGTCTGGGCGATCTCGATCAGGCGCTGGCACACGCGCGTCAGCTCGTGGCGCTGGCCCCCTTCGACGAAACCGGCTGGCATTGTCGGATCGCGCTGCTGCTGCGCGCCGGCCGTCGCGACGAAGCCGAGACGGAATACCGCCGTCTGTGCGACATCCTCCACGAAGAACTCGGCGAGTTGCCCGGCGACGCGCTGACGCAACTGCTCGAGACGCCGCCCGCCCGCATGGAGCAGCGCGCGACTGGCCCCGAGCGTCGTCAGATCACCGTCGTCGCGATCGAACTCGCGCCCAACGGCGTGGACGATCCCGACCAGCTCGTCGCGATGATGCGCCCGCCCCTCGTGCAGTGCGAAACGATCCTGCGCCAGTCGTGGGGCTACACGTTGCGCACCCCGACCGGCGGCCTGCTCGGCTACTTCGGTTATCCCACGGCACTGGAAGGTGCGGGACGTCATGCCGTCGAAGCCGCCATGCGCTGCGTGCAGGCGAGCACCGTACGCGTGGGCATCGGCGCGGGCGTTCATACCGGTCTCGTGATCAGTTCGGCGGCCGACGACAGCCCCGACACGGGCGGTCGCGTGTCGCGCTCGGCCACGCAACTCGCCGACATGGCGCTGCCCGGCGAAGTCGTGATCTGCGACGCCACGCAGCGTCTCATCGGCGTCGCCATCGCCACGACGGAGCACGGCAGCGTGCGCGAGCGTCACGGCAATCGCGAGATCCCGGTCTTTCGCGTCAACCCGGACCCCACGCCCGAGCGTCGTTCGCGCCGCCGCGCTGCCACGCTTTTCGGGCGCGACGCCGCACTGGCCGAGCTCGCCGCCGCTCACGCGGCCATGCGCGACGCCAGCACCGGCCACGGCGTGCTGGCGCTGGTCATCGGCGAAGCGGGCATCGGCAAGACGGCACTCGTGCGTCACTTCGTCGAGACGGGCGGTCTGCGCTCGATCGATCTCGCCTGCGCGCAGGACGGCGCAGGCACACCGTTCCATCCGATCGCGCGCTGGCTGCGCGCCCAGTCGACGATCGAGGCCTCGCAGTTGCCGCAACCCGCACTGCTCGCCCTGAGGCGCCTGCGCGCGCTGTTCGACATGCATGCCGACGGCAACGTACCGCATGCGTGGAAGCAGGCCGTGCTCAACGAAGCGCCCACGCTGCTCGCCGCGCTGTTGCCGGACGGCGGCGTGATCACGCTCGACGACGCACACTGGGCCGACCCGCCGACGCAGGAGTTGCTCGCCGTGATGGCGGAGAATGCGCCGGGCGGACGTTTGCTGATCGTTGGTGCGCGCCCCGAGTTCGAGTTGCCCTGGCGGCATACCGTCGGACTTCGCCGCATCGATCTCGCCCCGCTCGACGCCGGGGCCGCGGCTTCCATCGTGCGGGCCGCCACGCCGCGCGTCGCCCTACCTGCCGCGATGCGCGAGCGCATCGTGCACCTGGCCGAAGGCGTGCCGCTGTTCCTTCAGGAACTGGCACGCGCGACGGCCGCACAGCAAGGCGGACGCAACGCGGCGAACGCCATGCCGATGCCCGCGAGCCTTCAGGAACTGATGATGGCGCGCATCGACGCGGCGGGCAGCGCCAAGCCCGTGGCGCACTTCGCGTCGTGCCTCGGACATGAGTTCCACGCGGAATTGCTGGCCGCCGCGAGCGGCCGTTCGATGGCGCTCGTCGAGCGCGCGCTGGACACGCTCGTCGCCTGCGCGCTCGTGCAGCGACAGGATCTCGGACGCTACGTTTTCCGTCACGCACTGCTGCATAAAGCCGCGTACGACGCACAGCCGCAAGAGCGCCGACAAGACCCGCACCGCCGCATTGCGCTGGCGATGCGCGATCACGCTGCCGTTCAAACCGAGCCCGAAGTGCTGGCGTGGCACTTCCGTCAGGCCGACGAACCCGACGCCGCCATAGAGCACTACCGCCTCGCCGGCGAGTACGCGACCGGCCGTCAGGCATTTCGTGAGGCGTGCGCCCACTATCAGAGCGCGCTCGACGTACTGCGTCAGACCGGCACCAGCGCACAGACCGCGCCGCGTGAACTGCAACTGCGCATGGCGATGGGCGTGCCGCTCGTCTCTCTGCACGGTTACGGCTCCGAGCCTGCGCGTCACAACTTCGAGACGGCACTGGCGCTGGCACAGCCAATGGGCGACGACATCGCCCTCTTCCCCGTGTACTGGGGACTGTGGCTCGGCTCCAGCTCGTGGAGCGACTTCGAGCGCAGCACCGACCTGGCGCGCAAGCTCATCCTGATTGCCGAGCAAGCCGGTGCCTCACCGCTGCTCGCGCACGCGTACTACGCGCTGGGCAACAGCCTGTGCTGCCAGGGCGACTTCGGCGGCGCCATCACGGCGCTGGAAACAGGCCTGGCGCACTACCGTCCCGAACAGGCCGACACCGGCCTCGGAGAAGACGCGCGCATCACGGGCCTCTCGTTCCTCTCCTGGGCTTACTGGTTCATGGGGCGTCACGACGCTTCGCTCGCCGCGAGCGAGGAAGCGCTGGCGATGGGACGTCAGCAGGGCCGCCGTTACTCGTTCGCCTTTGCGCTGGTGTTCGCGGCGATGCTGCGCCGCCTGCGCCGCGAAGTCGCGCCCGCCGAGGCACTGGCGAGCGAGGCGACCGAAGTGGCGTCCGAGACCGGCGTAGCCCTCTGGGCACTCGCCGGGCAGACGATTCGCGGCTGGGCGCTTGCCTCGCGCGGCGATGTGAATGGGCTGGAGCGCATTACCGACAGCGTCGGCCGACTCAGCGAGATCATGGGCGGCGTCGAAGGGATGTTCTTCGGTCTGCTCGTCGAAGCCTGCGCGGGCACCGGCGATATCGCACTCGGTTTGCATGCGGCGGAGCGCGGTGCACGCTTGTCGGCGCGTCGCAGCGACGGGCACTGGCAAGCGGAGTTCCTGCGTCAGAAGGGGGACTTCCTGCGTGCGGGACATCACGCCGACGACGCGATCCGTCCGTGGCTCGAACACGCGTTGCAAATCGCGCGGGCACAAGCATCGCCCATGCTGACCCTGCGCGCCGCACATAGTCTGTTGCGTCTGGGCGGCGGCAACGCACCGGACACGCTGAGCGACGCGGAATGCATGGCCGTGCTGCGCGACGCGCTCGATGCCCTGCAAGGCGGCGAGACGCTGGCGGACGTACAGGAAGCGCGCGCCACGCTGGCGGAGGTCGCCGCACGTCATACCGGCAAAACCGGAACGGCGAGTCCTGCCCGCTACGGCAGTTGATGCGGGCGGGCGTCGCCGTGTGTGACGTCCATCGGCAGCAGTGAGCACATACGGGGCCTGCTCGGCCCCGCCTTTCTTCGCGCTTTCTTCATGCTCGTGCGCCGCGAATAGCCGCTATCAGCGACTTCGTATGTCTGCGCCGGGGTCGGCCGCTATATTGAGGCGACCGGCTCCCCCAGGCCGACACACCGAATCCAACATGTCCATCGACCCCTTGCGCGCGAACGTAGGCGCTGCGCCGGACGCACACCTCGCCAGTACCGGCGCACCGCTCACGCGCGTCGGTCCTGCACCGACCAGCCTCTCCCCGATCTCTGCATCACCGCCCGCGACGGCATTGCACACGTCGCGCGAAGTCGTCGTCTCGGGCAGCGTCAAACGCCGTCACTCCTTCGATCTATGCGCGCTCATGCGTCTGCCCACGCAGTTGACCGGGCCGCTCGACGTCGTCTGTCTGTCCGGTCGCAAGGTGCGCAGCGCGAGCGAGTACAAGGGCGTGCGGCTCACGGCGCTGCTGGACGTCGCGCAGTGGCATTTGCCACAGGCGCGCGACTTTACCCGGGCCTATGTCCTCGCACAGGGCGCGGACGGCTACACCGTCATGTTCTCGTGGCATGAGCTGTACAACACGTCGATCGGTGTCGGCGCGCTGGTCGTCTACGAGCGCGACGGTCGCTCGCTCGGCGACGACGAGGGAGGCATCGGCCTAATTTCGACCGGCGATCTGCGTGTCGCACTGCGCCGGGTGCGTGCACTCAAGCGCCTCACCGTCCATCTGGCAGAACCTTCGGCCCTCTGAGGGCAATCGCAGCGCGCGTGCGCCGCCTACACTGGCGGCACTTCTCCTCACGGCGACGCGAATCATGACGGCATCTTTCGGAAAGCCTCTCGCAGCAAGCACGAACGCCATCGGCCACTGGCGCATGCCGCCGGAATGGCATCCGCACGCCGCTTGCTGGATGGCGTGGCCGGGTAGCTCGGTCGTCGCAACTACGCAGCGCCAGCCGCTCCTGAACGAACTGTCCCGCATCGCCCACGCTATCGCCCTGTTCGAGCCGCTACGTGTCGCCGTCGATCCGGCGCATCTGGACGAAGCGCGCCGCGCCCTGCCCGATAACGTCACGCTTTACCCCATCCCGGTCGACGATCACTGGATGCGCGACACCGGCCCCACCTTCCTGCTCGACGATGCCCTCACCCCGCACGCGCTGTGCTGGAACTTCAACGGCTGGGGGAAGCCGTGGATGCAATGCATCGAGGCCGACGCGAAGGTCGCGCAGCGTGTGGCGCATGCGCTTGCCGAGAGAACATCGATGACCCCATCGCTCGCGCCCATCGTGGCCGAAGGCGGATCGCTGCTGGTCGACGGTGACGGTACGCTGATCGTGACGGAGACGTCGATCCTCAACGAGAACCGCAACCCGGGTCTGACGCGCGGCGAAGCCGACGCGGTGTTTCGTCATTGGCTCGGGGTGACGAAAGTCGTCTGGCTGCCGGGTTCGGCGCTCGATACGATCACCGATGGGCATGTCGACGGTATCGCGAGCTTCGTGCGTCCCGGCGTGCTGCTGGCGACGGGTGCCGAGGGCAGCGACGAATGGGCGCGGGAAATGCGTGAAAATCTGAAAGCACTGCTGCTCGCGCGCGACGCACGAGGCAGACACTTCGATATCGGCCTGCTGCGCGCGCCGGACTTCGATGCGCTGCCCGTCGATCTCGCCACCGATGCCGACTTCGCGCCGGAGTATGTGAATTTTTACCTGCCGAACGGCGGTGTGGCGATGGCGTCCTTCGGCGACGCGAAGGCCGATGCGCATGCCCGCGATATCGTGCAGCAAGCATTTCCCGAGCGACGCGTCGTGCAGTTGCCGTTACGCGCGGTCGCACGGCGTGGCGGCGGCATTCATTGCTGCACGCAGCAACAACCGGCGGCGGTGCTGACGTGAGTCTTCGCGCCGCGCCGCCGACCGTTTCAGTTTGACGAGGTGCGTCGCGCAGTGCGCGCTTTAGGCGACGTCGCAGCCTTCGCGGCGGATTTCGCCGTTACCTTCTTCGTCACCGCTGGCCTTGCCACTACCTTCTTCGCCGCCACCTTCTGCGCCTCACCCACGCCTGTCGCCTTGCGCGTCGCGCGCTTCGGTGACGGTGCGGCGTCCGTCGCGGCGATCTTCCCCGTCTTCGCCGCGGGCTTGCGGCGCGACACTGGCGCCGCATTCGCACCAAGTTGCGAACGCACCCGCTGCTGCATGTCCGCGATATCCGAATCGAGAATCAGACGGCCGCGCAGCTTCCCGTTCATCCGCTTGATATACGTGCGCGCCTCCTGCATGTGGAAGTGCATCAGTTCACGTACACGCTCGACGTCGCCAGCGCGCGCCGCGTCCGTGATCTCGCGATGGATGTTGACGTTGGCGGTGCCGAACTTCTCGTGTTCGCGACGCGGCGTTTCGTTGCCGAATACGATCAGCTGCCGAATCATCTCGTTGACGAGTTCGCACGTAAAGCGCAGAAAACTATTGGGATTGGCGGCCGCGAGAATGTCGTGAAAATCGACATCGGCCTGACGCTGACGCAGCAACTCGTGACGGTCGTGCGACGCCGGACTGCAACACGACATGTTGTTCTCGAGCGCCGCGAAATCGGCTTCCGTCAGATGCGGTACCGCACCGGCGGCGAGTTCGGGTTCGAGCAACTGACGCACCGTGTAGATGTCGTCAATGCTCACTTCCTTAAAGAAGAGATAGTTCTGCATGAGCTGGAAGGTGCGCTCCAGCGGCACTTCCACGACCATGCCACCGCCCGACGGCCCGGTGCTCACTTTGATGAGCCCCTGCACTTCGAGCGACTTGAGGGCTTCGCGAATCGTGCTCTTCGACACGCCGAACATTTGCTGCAATTCGACTTCGCGCGGCAGACGATCGCCGGGCAACAGATTGCCTTCCGTGATCAGACGCTTGATGGCTTCGGCGACCAGATCGCCCCGCTTTTGCTGTTTGATTTCCAACGGCTCTCGCACCGTTTGTGCATCCAATGCCATGCAGCGCCTCAGGAGTCTGTTCGCACTCGAAACATGCGTCGCCGCAGCGGTGAGCGCATGTCGTGTCTTGCTTTCCGGGTTGACCCGCATCGGAATTTTTTCCGATTGACACGGAAAATCATTATACCTACGATCAAATCCATCCTATTTATCATAATAAATATGACGGATAGGGAAAAAGGCGTTTGACCCCATGAACGATTGCTCCCCGAATGGAGACCCAATTGAATCGTCGTGAACTGTTGAAGCTCGCCGCCGCGGCGTCTCTGCCCGGCTCTCTATTCACCGCTCGCGACGTGTTCGCGCAAAGCACCGGGGCCATTCAGCTGGCCTGTCCGGTGCCCATGTCGGGGCCGTTCGCTGCCAACGGCAAGTTCGCCGATCTGGGCATGAAACTCATCGTCGAGCAGTACGGCAAAGTGCTCGGCCGTCCGCTCGCTTACACCACGCTCGATACCGAAGGTAAACCCGCAACGGCGATTCGCCGCGTGCAGGAAATCGCGCAGCAGAAGGGCGCCCGCTTCTTCGCGGGCGGTATTCTCTCTTCGGAAGCCCTCGCCATGGGCAAGGAAGCCGAGAAGGCCGGTGGCATCTTCATCACCACGGCCGGGGCCGACGAAATCACCGGCAAGGACTGCAACAACGCCACGTTCCGCTGGTCCGTGCCGACCTTCGGCGCGATTGAGCAGACGGTGCGTCCGCTCATCGAATCGATGCCGAAGGCCAAGCGCTGGTACACGATCACGCCGCAGTACGTGTTCGGCGAAGGCTTGCTCACCGCCGCGAAGAACATCTTCAAGGAGAAGGGCATCGAGCACGTGGGCAACAGCTATCACTCGCTCACCGAAAAGGAATTTTCGGGCTATCTGACGAACGCGGCTGCCGCGAAGCCCGACGTGCTGCTGATCCTGAACTTCGGTTCGCAGTCGTCCGACACGCTGCGTCAGGCCGTGAGTTTCGGCATGAAGAAGAACTGCACGATCCTGATGGCGTGGGCCTCGGGGCTGGAGCAGTTCGAGACGCTCGGCGCGGATCTGTGCGACGGTGTGTACTTCGGCGCGCAGTACTGGCACGCCGTGGCCTCGCCGCTGAACCTCGATCTGGTCAAGCGCACGCAGGACCGCTTCAAGCAGAACCCGAACTACAGCCTTGCGGGCTCGTACATCTGCACCAAGCTCATGCTCGACGGCATGGTCAAGGCGGGGAGCGCCGATCCGAAGGCGGTCATCGCGGCGATGGAAGGTCTGAAGTACGACGGCCTCACCGGACCGGAAGAGATTCGCAAGGGCGACCATCAGGTGCTCAAGAACTACTACCTGCTCAAGGGCAAGGCGAAGGCGAAGATGAAAAACGCCGACGACTACGCCGACATCGTGAGTGCAGGGAAGTCGTTCCTGCCGCTCGACAAGACCGAGTGCAAGATGGCCTGACGCCGTCGCACGTTTGCCGCACGCTGTCTGAAGTCTGTCGCTCGCGGGGACGCATGTCGTCCCCGCATGTGTCGTCTGTGGTGCACTCGCTCGAAAATCGACTTAAATGAGCGGTTGTATGCACAAGGTGTTCCACGTCTGCTCCAAAGCTCTTCGGGACGCGCATGAACGTCTACTTGCTCCAAGTCATCAACGGCGTCGGGATCGGGATGTTGTACTTCCTGCTCGCCGTCGGCCTATCGATCATCTTCGGCCTGCTGCGCTTCGTGAACTTTGCGCACGGTGCCTTTTATCTCCTCGGCGCGTACTTCTGCTATCAGGCATTGCAATGGGGCATGTCGTTCTGGCTCGCTCTCATCGTATGTCCCATCGTCGTAGGGGCGCTTGCGTGGATTGCCGAGAAGGTGCTGCTCTCGCATATCTACGAGAAAGCGCACGAATTCCACATCCTCGTGACGGTCGGCCTCGCGCTCGTCGTGCAGGAAGCCGTCATCATCGTTTGGGGGCCGCTGGGCGACAACGTCGCCGTGCCCGAAGTGCTCGACGGCGTGGTGATGTGGGGCAGCTTCATCTATCCGAAGTACCGCCTCTTTCTCATCGGCTTCACCGCCGTGTTCGCCGCCGTACTCTGGTGGCTGCTCGAAGGCACGCGCCTGGGCAGCGCAGTGCGCGCGGGCAGCGAGTCGTCGGAGATGGTGTCGTTGCTCGGCATCAATGTGTTCCGGGTGTTCAGCCTGGCCTTTGCCCTCGGCGCAGGCACAGCGGCGCTCGCGGGTGTGCTGGCTGCACCGGTGCGTGGCGTGGAGCCGTTCATGGGCATCGAAGCGCTGGGCATTGCGTTCGTGGTGGTCGTCATCGGCGGTATGGGCAGCTTCGCCGGGGCGCTGGTGGGCGGTCTCGTGATCGGCATTGTGCAGAGTCTGATGAGCACGATCTGGCCGGAAGGCGCGCGTCTCATGATCTACGTGGCGATGGCAGCGGTGCTGCTCATGCGCCCGCACGGCCTGCTCGGGAGGGGATGATGCTCGTACGTTACCGTTTTTGGTGGCTCGCCGCCGCCGTCACGCTGATCCTGCCGGTCGCGCTCTCGTCGGGCACCCTGGCCACCGAAGTGCTGATCTACGCGCTCGCGGTCCTCGGCTGCAACCTGCTGCTGGGCTACACCGGACTGCTGTCCTTCGGTCAGGGCATCTTCTTCGGGCTCGGCAGCTACACGCTGGGCATCATGCTCACGCGCTGGTCGTTGCCGATGCCGGTGGCCATCGTCGCCGCCATCGTGCTGGGTGCGGCGATCGCGGCGCTCGTCGGCAGCTTCGCCATCCGGCAGAAGGGCACCTACTTCGTGATGCTCACGCTTGCGTGCGCGCAGATGTTCTACTTCTTCGCCTATACCGCCACGGACTGGACGGGCGGCGACAACGGGCTGCTCGACATTCCGCGCAAGTCGCTCGCCCTCGGCGGCAAGACGCTGATTCCGCTGGAGACGCCGTGGCAGTACTACACCTTCGTCGCGGTCATCTTCCTGATTGTCTTCGCCTGGTTGCTGCGCGTGGCGGACTCGGTGTTCGGCCGAACGTTGCTGGCCATTCGCGATAACGAAACGCGCGCAGCGGCCATCGGGTACCACGTGAAGACGTTCAAGCTCGTGGCGTTCGCCATCTCCGGGGCCGTCACGGCGCTGGCCGGTGCGCTGCACGCGCTGATGACCGGCATCGCGCCGCTGTCCAACATCGAATACCACACGAGCGAGATGATTCTCGTGATGACGGTGATCGGCGGCACGGGCAATCTGTTCGCCTCGGTGCTGGGTGCGGCGTTCTACGTGCTGGCCGCCGACTGGTTGTCGACGCTCTGGCCGCGCTGGCTGCTGCTGCTCGGCCTGCTGCTCATCGCCGTGAGTCTGTTCATGCATCGCGGCCTGTGGGGCGTGGGCGAATCGCTGTGGTACCGCGTCACCGGCCGCCGGAATACGACGAACGGCAAACTGGATACACAAAGCACGCAGGGAGACCCGACATGAGCGACGCTCTCATCGAAGCCTCGGGCATCGTCAAACGTTACGGCAAGTTCACCGCGTTGCACGGCGTCGATCTGCGCGTCGCACCGCGCACGGTGCACTCCGTGATCGGTCCGAACGGCGCAGGCAAGACTACGCTGTTCCACATGCTCACGGGCACCGTGCCGGTCTCGGGCGGGCGAATCATGTTCGACGGTCACGACGTCACGACCGAAGCCGATTACCGTCGTGTGCAACGCGGTATCGCCCGCTCGTTTCAGGTGACGGCGCTGTTCCAGAACCTGTCGGTGCGCGAGAACCTGCGTCTGGCCGCACTGGGCGTGACGCCGCGTCAGGCGCTGTCGTCCTGGCGCAAGGCGGACGGGGCGCGCGCCTGCGCGGGCGTCGTGGACGACGTGCTCACGCGACTCGCGCTCACACGTCACGCCGACACCGCAGCGGGACTGCTCTCGCACGGGCAGCAACGACGCCTCGAAGTCGGTATGGCGCTCGCCGCGCGGCCCAAGGCCATCTTTCTGGACGAGCCGACATCCGGCATGGGCATCGACGACCTCGACGACATGAAGCAGCTCATTCGCGGTTTGCGCGACGACCATACCGTCGTACTCATCGAGCACAACATGAACATCGTGATGGATATCTCCGACACGATCACCGTCATGCAGCAAGGGCGCGTGCTCGTCGAAGGCAAGCCGGATGCGATTCGTGCCGACGACCGCGTGCGCGCCGCCTATCTCGGCAACATGATCACGGGAGGCCGCGCATGATTCTCGACGTCGCTGGCGTTCACAGCTATTACGGCAAAAGCCACATCCTGCAAGGCGTGTCGTTCCAGATCGGCGACGGGGAACTCGTCACGCTGCTGGGTCGTAACGGCGCAGGCAAGTCGACGACGCTCAAGACCGTCTCCGGTGTGGTCACGCCCAAGGCGGGCAGCATCACCTTCATGGGCAAGCCGGTCGCCGGGCAGCCCGCGCATCGCATCGCCGCGCGTGGCGTGTGCTTCGTGCCGGAGCATCGCGGCATCTTCAAGCTGCTCACCGTCGAAGAGAATCTGAAGCTTGGCGCGCGACGCGATTCGCCGTGGCAACTCGCCGACATCTACCGCATCTTTCCGCGCTTGCAGGAGCGTCGCAAGAATGGCGGCGCGCAACTCTCGGGCGGCGAACAGCAGATGCTCGCCATCGGGCGCGCACTGATGAATCACCCGCGTCTGCTCATGCTCGACGAACCCGTCGAAGGACTGGCGCCGGTGATCGTCGAAGAAATCGTGGCGCAGTTGAAGCTCATCAAGCAGGCGGGCGTGGCCATCCTGCTCGTCGAACAGAATCTGGAAGTTTGCACGCAGCTCGCCGACCGGCATTACATCGTCGAGCAGGGCGTGATCGTGTACGGCGCGGACAACGCGGCGTTTCTCGCCGACGAAGTCGTCAAAGACCGCTATCTCGGCGTCGGCGTGGCGTAGCCCGCCCGACGGGCGCCCTCGCTGGCGTCGATAGGCAACTCTCAAGGACAGAAAGACATGGAACGTCTCGATCAACCGGCTGCCGCAGTGCGCATTGACGGTGCGCGTCTGTGGGACAGTCTCATGAAACTCGCGCAGATCGGCGCGACAGTGAAGGGCGGCGTCTGTCGTCTGGCGCTCACGGACCTCGACCGTCAGGGTCGCGATCTGTTCGTAGCGTGGGCGAAGGAGATCGGCTGCACGGTGCGCATCGACGCCATCG
This sequence comes from Pandoraea oxalativorans, assembly GCF_000972785.3. NCBI lineage: Bacteria > Pseudomonadati > Pseudomonadota > Betaproteobacteria > Burkholderiales > Burkholderiaceae > Pandoraea > Pandoraea oxalativorans. Next base: position 101,844 of record NZ_CP011253.3, on the reverse strand, counting down.
GCAACATCTTCGCGCGCCGCGCCGGACGCAACGAAGCCTTGCCGCCCGTCATGACCGGTAGCCATATCGACACGCAGCCGACCGGCGGCAAGTTCGACGGCAATTACGGTGTGCTGGCCGGTCTCGAAGTGCTGCGCACGCTCAACGACAACCAGATCGTGACGCAAGCGCCGCTCGAAGTCGCCGTCTGGACGAATGAGGAAGGTTCCCGCTTCGTCCCGGTGATGATGGGATCGGGGGTCTATGCGGGGGCGTTCACGCTCGAACACGCGCTGACGCAAAAGGATCGCGACGGTGTGAGTGTCGCCGAGGCGCTCGGCAGCATCGGATATGCGGGCAAGGCGTCCGCCGTCGGGAAGACGGGCGACGTCGGCGCGTATTTCGAAGCTCACATCGAACAGGGCCCGGTCCTCGAAGCGCACGCGAAGACCATCGGCGTGGTGCAGGGCGCGCTTGGCCAGCGCTGGTACGACGTCACCCTCACAGGCATGGAAGCCCACGCGGGCCCGACGCCGATGGAACTGCGCCGCGACGCGCTGCTGGCTGCGGCACAGTTGATTCAGGCGGTGAACCGCATTGCCTGCGAACACGCACCACACGCGCGCGGCACCGTGGGTTGGGTCGACAACTATCCGAACTCGCGCAACGTCATTCCGGGTCGCGTGAAGCTCTCCGTGGACCTGCGTGCGGCGGACGACGCCACGCTCGACGCACTCGACGCGAAGCTGCGCGCCGAGTGTACGGCGCTGAGTACGAAGGGCATCGACGTCGCCATCGAGCAGGTAGTGTACTTCCCGCCGCAGCCGTTCGCACCGGAACTGGTCGACGCCATTCGCACCGGCGCGCAGACGCTCGGCTATTCGTCGATGGACGCCATCAGCGGCGCAGGGCACGACGCGGTGTATCTGGCCCGCATCGCCCCCACGGCGATGATCTTCGTGCCGTGCAAGGACGGCATCAGCCACAACGAGATCGAAGACGCCGATCCGGCCCACCTCGAAGCCGGTTGCAACGTGCTGCTGCAAGCGATGCTGCAACGCGCCGGAGGTGCAGCATGAAAGTCATGATCGCGCGGATGAATCACGAAACGAACACGTTCTCGCCGGTGCCGACGCCGCTCGAAGCCTTCGGTAATGCAGGGCCGACGTTCGATGCCGACGCTTATCGCGACAACAAGGGCATGCGCACCGCGATGTCTGCGTTCATCGATCTGGCAGAAGCAGCGGGCGCGCAGATGGTGACGCCCGTCTCCGCGAGTGCGAATCCCAGCGGTCCGGTGGCGGCGAGCGCGTATGACGAACTGTGCCGACGCATCGTAGCGGCGGCCACCGGCGTCGACGCGATTCTGCTCGATCTGCACGGCGCGATGGTCGCGGAAAACAGCGACGATGGCGAAGGCGATCTGCTCGCGCGCGTGCGCGCCGCCGCGCCCGACACACCGATTGCCGTGGCGCTCGATCTGCACGCGAACGTCACGCCGAAGATCGTGGCGAACGCCGACATCGTCGTCGGCTTCAAGACGTACCCGCACGTCGATATGTACGAGACGGGCGAGCACGCCGGGCGACTGCTGTTCGAGATGCTCGCAGGCAAGCGTCGCCCGAAGGTGGTGTGGCAACAGCCGCCGCTGATGGTGCACTCGCTGCGCAGCACGAGTCATGGCGGCGCGATGAAGCGCGCGTTGGACGCTGCACGCCGCGCCGAAGCCGAAGAGGGTATCCCGGCGGTGTCGGTGTTTTCGGGCTTTTCGCTCGCTGACATTCCGGCGCCGTGCATCAGCGTGGTCGTGACGGCCGACGATGACGAGGGCGGCGTCGCGCGTGCGCAAGCCGTCGCCAATCGCATCGCGGCACAAGCGTGGGATGAGCGCGACGGCTTCGTCTATCGCAGCGCACCGCTTGAAGCATCTATTGCCGAGGCGAAGCAGTTGGCCCAAGGCGCAGACAAGCCCGTCTTGCTGCTCGATCACAGCGACAACTGCATGTCCGGCGGCACGTGCGACACGATGGATGTGCTCGAAGCCGCACTGGCTGGCGGACTGACGGGCATCGGCGTCGGCCCGCTGTGCGACCCCGAAGCAGTGGCGACGCTGATCGACGCAGGCGAGGGCGCGCAGGTCACGCTGGCCCTGGGCAACAAGCGCGCGCTGACGCAATTAGGCATCACCAAGACGCCGCCGGTACTCACTGGCATCGTGCGCAAGATCAGCGACGGCGAGTATGTCGTGACGGGGCCGACGTACACGGGCCAGCGTTGCTACATGGGGCGCACGGTGCTGTTCGACATCGGTGCGGCCCGCATCGTGGTGACGGAGCGCACGCATGAATCGTGGGATCACGGGGTATTCACGTGCGTGGGGCTCGATCCGCGCAGCGAACGCTTCCTGTTGCTGAAGTCGCGCATGTATTGCCGTCCGGTCTTCGTGCCCATCTCGGCCGGTCTGGTCGAGTGCGACAGCAACGGCGTGACGAGCTCGAACTACGACCTGTTCCCGTTCTCGCGTGTGAACCGTCCGGTGTATCCGCTGGACCGGGAAGTGAAGTTCGAGATGTGAGCGATGGACGGCGTCAACAACGAAAAACGCCACGCATTCATGCGTGGCGTTCCTTGTATCCCTCATCGAAAAGCGAGGAATAGCGCAACGGCTTGCATCCCGGACGCTTACTCGTCGAGCACCTTATTCCCGGTCTCTTCGAACATCGACACCGCGATGAGCGACACGATCACACAAACGATCATGTACCACGCCGGGGCCATCTTGTTACCCGTCACCCGAATCAGCCAGCCCGCGACGAGCTGTGCCGTGCCGCCGAACACCGACACCGAAATCGCATACGCACTCGACATGTAGCCCGCACGCAGATGCTTCGGGAAGTTCTCCGGCATCAGCGCATACGCCGGGGCCGACCCCATCGTGTAGCACAGCATCAGCACGATCAGCGCGGCCAGCACCACCGGCAGCGACGGGTAATTGATCATCACCCAGAACGCCGGGTACAGCAGCACGATCAGCGCCACGCGACCGAACATCGTCAGCGGCTTGCGCTTGCCCATCTTGTCCGACCACGCGCCATAGATCGGGCACATCACCAGCGAGATCGTGCTGGCGGCAACGCCCGCGAGCATCGACATCTTCGGCGGCAGACCCAGGTACTGAATGCAGTACGTCGGCATGTAGTACATCATCACGTACGTCGACACGGACATGCCCGCAATCGAGAAGATCGTGAGGAACCAGTTACGCACATACAGGCCACGCTTGGGATCGTCGCGACCGGCGACGGCCTTCGCCTTCGGCGGCTCTTCCTGAATGTGACGACGCAGGTAGATACCGACCGGTGCGATCAGCGTGCCGAGCAGGAACGGAATGCGCCAGCCCCAGCTATGCATGGTGTCGTCCGAGAGCAGGAAGCCGAGGCTCGCCGCCAGACCCGAGCCGAGCAGGGCGGCTGCGCCCTGACTCGCCAACTGCCAGCTCGCACGGAAACCACGGCTCTTCGCGCCGCCCACTTCCAGCAGCGTGGCCGTCGCCGCACCGAACTCGCCGCCCTGCGCGAAGCCTTGCAGCAAACGCGCGCTCACGATCAGCAACGGCGCCGCGAGGCCGATCTGCGCATACGTCGGCGCAAGACCGATGGCCGCCGAACCGAGCGCCATCAGCAGGATGGTCAGCGTGAGCGCGGGCTTGCGGCCTGCGCGGTCGGCATAGCGACCCAGCACGATGCCACCCAGCGGGCGCATCACGAAACCCACCGCGAACACGGCAAACGCGAGCAGCGACGACGTAATGGGGTCGTCTGCCGGAAAGAACTGCTTGCCGATCGTCAGCGCAAAGTAGCTGTAGACCGTGAAGTCGAAGAACTCGAGCAGATTGCCGATGACGGCGGCAAAAACGATCTTGCGTTGCTGTGCGGGCGACATCTGCACTGCCGACGACGACGCTGCGCCGTCACCCTGAAACGATTGCGATTGCGTGGCGATGCTCATGCGCGGTCCTTGGCAAGAAAGCGTTCGACCAGACGCGTCCAGAAGGCGGCACCGATGGTCAGATTGTCGTCGTTGAAGTCGTACTTGGCGTTGTGCAGCATCGGTTTGCCTTCACCGTTACCCAGGCGAATGAAGCAACCCGGCACCTTTTGCAGGTAGTAAGCAAAGTCCTCGCTGCCAGCAATCGGCGGGAACGGCGAAATGATGTGCTCCGCGCCGACCAGCTCTTCGGCCACGCTGCGGGCAAATTCCGTTTCCGCTTCGCTGTTCACCAGGACCGGATAGCCACGGATGTATTCGATGTCGGCGCTCGCACCGAACCCTTCGGTATGCGACTTCACCAGCGCGCAGATGCGCTCTTCGAGCGTCGCGCGCACCTTTGCCGAGAACGAGCGCACGCTCAGTTCCATCGTGGCGTCTTCCGGAATGACGTTCGGCGCGAAACCGGCATGAAACGTGCCCACGGTCACGACGGCAGCTTCGGTCGGGTCGATGCTGCGCGCCACCACGGTTTGCAGCGCCATCACGAGAGCGCTGCCGATCACCACAGGGTCGATGGCCAGATGCGGGCGCGCCGCATGACCGCCACGGCCATGAATACGGATCTTGACGGTATCGCACGCAGCCATCAGCGGACCGGCGCGAAAACCGAACGTGCCCGTGGCCACGCCCGGGTGGTTATGCAGACCGAAGATCGCTTCGCACGGGAAGCGCTCGAACAGGCCGTCGGCAATCATCTGCTCGGCACCGCTGTTCGAACCGGCTTCTTCCGCCGGTTGGAAAATCAGATGGACGGTGCCGTCGAAGTTGCGCGTCTTCGCGAGATGCTGTGCTGCGCCGAGCAACACGGTCGTGTGACCGTCGTGGCCGCAGGCGTGCATCTTGCCGTCGTGCACGCTGGCGTACGCGAGACCCGTTTGCTCGTGAATCGGCAGTGCATCCATGTCGGCGCGCACACCGACCGTGCGACCGCTCGTGCCCACGGTGAGCGAGGCCACCACGCCATGACCGCCGACGTTACGCGTGACCGCGTAACCCCAGCTTTCCAGCTTCTCAGCGACGTAACGCGACGTGTCGACTTCCTCGAAGGACAACTCGGGATGTTGGTGGATGTGGTGACGAATGTCGGCCAACTGCTCGCGCGCGTCGGCCAGATCGCTCACCTCGCAATAGCGAATCTCGCTCATCGGGGGCCCCTCTCTAGTTTTTGATTAACGCGGAGTATTGCACCGACGAAATTTCCCACCGATGACCCTTGGCAAGTCAAAATGTTGCTTTCAAGGCAACAATGCCTGAAGCGGCAAGGTAGGCCGGATGTCGGCATCGGCAAGCAAAACCATTGTGAATTCAGAAGGTTGCCGTTGATGCCGGAAGGCATGTGCGCACCTTGGCGATCATTGCCCGCGCCCCTGCCCGGACCTGTGCATGCGGGCGAACGCAACAGTGAAACAAACATGAACAACGAATCGTGGATGGACGACATTGGCGAGCGTCCGCTCAAATATCTCGCCGAGATCGCCTCGACCGGGGGCGTCCGCATGGCCGCCGAGTCGCTCGGCGTGAACCCGTCCGTCGTCAGCCGACAGATTGCGGCGCTGGAGCGTCGGTTGCGCTTTCCGCTCATCGAGCGGCGCGGACGCAACGTGATCGTCACCGAAATCGGTCAGGTGCTCATCGACTATTACCGCGACGGCCAGCGGCGTCAGCGTGACCTGTCGGCGCGATTGGAGGAGTACCGGCATCTCAAGCGCGGCCGTGTCGCCATCGGCGTGGGCGAAGGGTTTATCGGACGCCTGATCGCGCAGGCGTTGCAGCGCTTCTCGATGAGCTATCCGGACATCCTTGTCGAAATCCGCTCCGGCCCCACACCGGCGGTGCTCTCGCTGGTGCGCGACGACGTGGTCGACATCGGCCTGTGCGCCCGTTCGGACGACGACCCGGCCATGCGCATCCATCCGTTTGCCGCCAAGGCCTTGTGCGCTGTGGTCGCGCCCACGCATCGCTTCGCGAAAATGGAGCGCGTGCCGCCCTCGGAACTGGTGCACGAGCGGCTCATTTTCATGACCGAAGCCCATGGCGTGCAGCACTTCGTGCACTCGGTGCTCGACACGGCGCGCCTGAACGTGACGCCTGCGTATCGCGTCGATCTGTTCAATACGGCGCAGACGCTTGCCGCTGCCGGTCTGGGTGTCGCCTTCATGTCGGCCATTACCGCGCGGCGCGGCATCGAACTCGGCGAACTGGTCGCGGTGCCCATCGATCACCCGATTGCCGCCGGTTTCTCCAGCCAGATGATGACCCGCGTGGGACGCCGCCTCTCACCCGCAGCCGACCATCTGTGGAAACAACTCGCGCAGAGTCTGGCGAATCGATGAATTGAGGATGCGGACGGACGGCTTGGGTCCGGCATCGGGAACGACACCGTAGATGGCGTATGATCGGCCGAATGTTGGACCCGTTGGCTAAGCCCGCCCGATCAATTCATGACGACTGACTCTAACCAACCTGCCCACCGGCGACTCCGTGCGCGCTTTGTCGCGATTTCCTGGCGAGATCTCGCCGTCTCCTTCGGCCCCGTGGTGCTCATCGCGATTGCGGCCATCTGGCTCGCCGTCTGGCTCGTGCAACCGGCCCCGCCACGCACCGTCACGCTGAGCGCCGGACCGGAAGGCAGTTCGTTCTGGAGCGCCGCGCAACGTTACAAAACCATCCTCGCGCGCGATGGCATCACGCTCAACGTGCTGACCTCGGAAGGCTCTCGTCAGAACGTCGAGCGCCTGGCCGACGACAAGCAGAATGTCGACCTCGGCCTCGTGCAGGGCGGCGTGTCGCAGGGGCTCGATACCGAGGGACTGGTCTCGCTCGGCAGCATGTTCTACGCGCCGATTTCCGTCTTCTATCGCGGCGATCGCGTAACGAAGCTCTCCGACTTCGCGGGTAAGCGCATCGCCATTGGCCGTGAAGGCAGCGGGGCGCGCGCGTTGTCGCTCACCCTGCTCAAGGCGAACGGCATCGAGCCAGGCGGCCCGACCAAACTCACCGCTTACGACGGGCAAGAAGCTGCGCAAGCGCTGATCGACGGACGTGTCGATGCCGCGATGCTCACCGGCGACACCGCCACCGGCCCGACGATGGGCAAGCTGATTCGCACGCCCGGCGTGCGGCTGATGGACTTTGCGCAAGCCGACGCCTACACGCGCCGCTTCACCTATCTGAATCAGTTGACGCTGCCGCGCGGGGTCTTCGATCTCGGCCGCAATCTACCCGCGCAGCCGGTGCACGTCATCAGCCCGACGGTCGAACTCGTCGCACGTGAAAGTCTGCATCCGGCGCTCTCCGATCTGCTTATCGAGGCGGCGCGCGAGGTCCACGGCAAAGCCAACCTGTTGCAGCGCGCAGGCGAATTTCCGTCCGCACAGGTGCACGAGTTCCCGATTTCCGACGACGCCGCGCGTTACTACAAGTCGGGCAAGGGATTCCTGTACCGGCACCTGCCTTTCTGGATTGCGAGCCTCGCGGACCGGATCGTCGTGCTGCTCGTGCCGATCATCGTGGTGCTGATTCCGGCGTTCCGGCTGGTGCCGTCGCTGTATAGCTGGCGTGTGAAGTCGCGGCTGTATCGCTGGTACGGTGCGCTCATCGCGCTGGAGCGCGAGGCGCTGGCCGACGACGCTCACACGGAATACCAGCAACTGCGGCACCGGCTCGACGCCGTCGAGGCCGCCGTCAACCGGCTGAAAATTCCGCTCGCTTATGCCGATCAGTTTTACGTACTTCGCGAACACATCGGCTTCGTGCGTGCCCGGCTCGACGCGATGAATGCCGAACCGGGCGCATCGGATGGGGCAGGCGCTGCGGGCGGCGACGCCGTCCAGCGGGCCGGTGGCGTGCCGCCGCAAGCGGATGATCCGCCAGGTGACCCAGCGAGCGAGAAGACGTCGAAAGCGACATGAGCCACATCTCAAAGCATGACTTATGCAACGCATAATCTGCACAAGCTTTTCTTATAGAACGTCGCGGCGCACACTGCCAACAGTCGCGAACCGGAAGACCGGCTCGTCCTGAATTCCCACGCTACTGGTTCTTTGGTATGTCGTCCCGTCCCGCTCACTCCTGCCGCCCGCCGTCGTCATGCTCGTCGTCGACGGATCCCGTCTCGACCGTATCGTCCGCATCGACCGCATCGACCGCATCCCGATGCGTGGGCACCGAACTCGCGCGCTGCGCTTGCAACGTGCGTCCGGTGCGAGACGGCGATCTGCCCGCCATCACGGCCATCTATGCCCATCACGTGATGACCGGCTCGGCGTCGTTCGAAGAAGTGCCGCCCGACGAGGCGGAGATGCGTGCGCGCTGCGCGAAGGTTCTCGACGCAGGTCTGCCGTATCTCGTGGCGGAACATGAGGGCAAGGTGCTCGGCTATGCGTACGCCACGCATTACCGTCCCCGTTCGGCCTATCGCTTCACGCTGGAAGACTCGGTGTACATCGCCGCCGACGCCATCGGACAAGGGGTCGGACGTACGCTGCTGCTCACGCTCATCGCGCGGTGCGAGGGCGGCCCGTGGCGGCAACTGATTGCGAACGTCGGCGACAGCGGCAATCGGGCGTCGCTCGGACTGCACGCCGCTTGCGGTTTCGAGCACGCGGGCACGCTCAAGTCCGTCGGCTTCAAATTCGGCCGTTGGGTCGACACCGTACTGATGCAGCGCCCGCTCAACGCCGGGGATACCTCGCTGCCGGAGTAAGCATGGCGTCATGCAGGCGGCAAAAAGGGCATCAGAAGGGTGAATTGCGATCCAGTTCCTTGTAGTGCCGGAAGATGCCCGTGGTGTTGAACGCGATGCGTCGCGACGACTTCAGATAGGCGGCAACCAGCGGCTCGCGAGCAACGGCGTCGCGCACCGACTGACAGCGCGGGAACGCCCTCGCAAATCCCGACATCGCGCGGGGAAACGCGTAATACAAGCCCTCGATCACCTGAAACAGCGACAGGTCGGCGTACGACATCGCGGCTTCGCTGAGCCATCCCCCTGCGTTCGGATTGTTCGCCAGCACGCGTTCGAAATACCCGAAGAATTTGGGCAGACGGTACTCGATCAGGTCCGCAGTCCGCTTACGCGCCTCCGTCTTCTGATTGCTGTAATAGAGACGACTGGCAATGGGATGATGACCGTCGTGTACCTCCGCGACGAGGTCGGCCAGCGTCAGTTGCAACTGATTGACCCAGCGGCGCGCCCGGGGCGACTCGCCCACGAGACCCAGCAACGGTCCGAGATACGCGAGGATGTTCGCCGTCTGTCCTATCAGTTCGTCGCCGGACGGGTGTCGGATGCGCAGGAAAGGCGGCGCGAAGGGCGGATCCATGCAGGCCGGATCGTCCATCGTGTGCAGCAGACCGTCCATGCCCTGACCCGGGCCGTCCTCCTGAACGATCTCGACATACGGCGTACCGCTGGCCTCGAAGGCGAGGCGGACAAACTCGCCGCGCCCTTGCAGGCCCGGCCAATAGAACAGCTCGAAGGTCATGCACCCTCCTCAGGCTCAGGAAGCGCCCGGCTGCATCTCCACGCGATTCTTGCCCTGTTGTTTGGCGCGATAGAGCGCCAGATCCGCCGACTCGATCAACGAGGTCGACGCCATGTGCGTGCGCGGCACCAGCGCCGCGCCGCCGAGACTGATCGTCACGTGTCGGCCGTTGGCCGACCCCACGTGCGGAATTGCCATCGCTTCGATCTGCGCGCGCACCTTCTCGGCAATTGCCGCCGCGCCGGTGGCCGACGTATTCGGCAGCACCATCACGAACTCCTCGCCGCCGAAACGCGCCGCAAGATCGGCCGGACGTGCCGCCGCTTCCGCCATGGTGCGTGCCACGCGGCGCAACACGTCGTCGCCCGCAATGTGGCCGTAGGTATCGTTGTAGATCTTGAAGTTGTCGACGTCGATCATCAGCAACGCCATCTCGCGTTGCTCGCGCAAGGCACGACGCCATTCCGCACCGAAGTACTCGTCGAAGTAACGACGGTTTGCCAGCCCGGTGAGGCCGTCGGAATGCGTCAGCCGCTGCAACTCCAGATTCGTCTCCAGCAGTTGTTGCTGGCTCTCGCGCAGCGCCCGGTACGCTTCGTCGCGCTGAAGCAGGTTCATGTACGAACGCGAATGGTAGCGAATGCGGGCGACCAGCTCGATGGTGTCGGGCAGCTTGACCAGATAGTCGTTCGCCCCCGCCGCGAACGCCTCGCGCTTGATCGTCGGCTCTTCCTTGGTCGAGAGTACGATGATCGGGATGTCGCGCGTGAGCGGACTTGCGCGGTACTGACGCACCAGCGACAACCCGTCGGTGCCCGGCATCACGAGATCCTGGAGGATCACGGTCGGGCGCGTCTGTTCGGCAACACGCAGCGCATCGTCCGGATTCGCGCAATAGTGAAAATCGATGTTCGCTTCGCCGGTCAGCGCGCGGCGAATCGCTTCGCCTACCATCGCCTGATCGTCGACGAGCAACACCATCGCCGACGATTCGCTCAGACTGCTCGCGGTGCCGATGGGCGGCGTGGCCGGTTTGGGTTGGCGCGGGGTTGTCGTCATCGTTATTCGTCCCTCTGTTTTTGTCCCACAGTCATACGGTGCCGAACAGCGTCACCAATTGTGGCGCGATGATGTTCAGCGGCAGGATTTGCGACGCGGCACCGGCTTCGGCTGCCGCCTTCGGCATGCCGTACACCGCGCTCGTCGCGCGATCCTGCGCAATGGTCGTGAAGCCCTGCGTGCGCATGGCACCCAGCCCTGCGGCGCCGTCGCGGCCCATGCCCGTCAGAAGCACGCCAACCGCACGCGAGCGCCAGTTCTCGGCGACGCTGCGCAGGAAGACGTCGATAGACGGACGATACACCGCATCCCTGGGCTCGTCGGTAAACACGCAGCGACCACCGGCGTCCACTCGCAGGTGACGGTTTCCCCCCGCGAGCAGGACCGCGCCCGCCGCTGGACGCTCGCCCGCCTCCACCAGCCGCACGCAAAGCGGCGTCTGCTGGTCGAGCCACGCCGCCATCCCGGGTGCGAAGGCGTCGTCCACATGCTGTACGACGATCACACCCGCCGCGAAGTTCTCAGGCAGGCGTCCGAGCAAGGTCGCCAGTGCGGCCGGACCGCCTGCCGACGCACCGATGGCCACCAACGCGTCCGTCTCGGGTACGACGCGCGGCGTCACAACCGTCTGCGGTATGCGGGCGTCGGCCTGCTGCGCCGCCACAGCCTCGATCTTCGCGAGCAACGACGAGGCCGGACGCGCCAGTTCCGCCGCCCCCAACACGGGCGTATCGACGGCATCGACCGCACCGGCCCCCATCGCGTCGAACACGAGGCTCGCGTGATGGCCGACATCCGACGTCACGATCAGAATCGGGCATGGTGTGCGACGCATGATTTCGCGCGTCGCCGCCACGCCGTCCATGACCGGCATGACGAGATCCATCAGCACGAGGTCGGGGGGCACAGGCGCGCACATCCGCACCGCCTGTGCGCCGTCGTGCGCGACCCACGCCACTTCCAGGCCCGGACGCTGCGCAAGTGTGCGGCGCAACGCCTCCACCGCGATGACCGAATCGTTCACGATGCCGATTTTCATGACCCCGACTCCCCGATGAGATCCACGACGGCGCGCAGCAGCGCGTCGTCATGGAAGCTGCCTTTCGCGAGGTAATAATCGGCACCCGCATCGAGTCCGCGCTGCCGGTCTTCCTCGCGATCCTTGTATGAAACGATCATGACGGGCAATTCCGCCGTGCGCGGGTCGCGTTTGATCAGGGTCACCAGCTCGATGCCGTCCATGCGCGGCATGTCGACGTCGGTGATCACCATGTCGAACGTTTCGCTGCGCACTGCGTTCCAGCCGTCCATGCCGTCGACGGCGACACTCACGTCGTAGCCGCGCGCGGCGAGCAGCTTGCGCTCAAGCTCGCGCACGGTGAGCGAGTCGTCCACCACCAGCAACCGTTTGCGACCGCGTCCGCCGGTCTGGGCGGCACGCATCGGCAAACGCTCCAGCGACCCCATTTCCACGGCCTTCGCGATCGAGCGCACCAGATCGGCCGTATCGATGATGAGCAGCGGCGAGCCGTCCTCCGTCAGCGCCCCGGCGGCGATGTTGGGCAACTTGCCGAGCCGCGCATCGAGCGGTTGCACGACGAGCATACGCTCGCCGAGGAGTTTGTCGACCGCCAGCCCGTAGCGTGCCTCGCCGTCGCCGAACACCACGACCGGCTGATCGCCGGAGGTACCGGCCGGTTCGGTGCCGCACAACACCTGCTGCGCACTCACGAGTCCGATCTGTTTGCCGTCCAGCGTGAAATGCGGACGCCCTTCGAGCATGTCGATGTCTTCCTGCGGCAGCGCGAGCGTGCGCGACAGGCTGGCGAGCGGCAACGCGTACGGCTCGCCCGCGATCTCGACGAGCAGACTGCGCACCACCGACAGCGTGAGCGGCAGTTGCAGGATGAACTTCGTGCCGCGCCCGGGCGCGTGTTCGATGCGTATGGTGCCCCGCACCATCGCGACCATTGCGCGTACCGCGTCGAGGCCGACGCCGCGCCCGGAAACGTCCGTGACCGTGTCGCGCAACGTGAAGCCAGGCAACATCAGGAATTCCAGCAGCTCGTTGTCGTCGAGATGGCGCGCGGTATCCAACGCGACGAGCCCGCGCCTGACCACCGCCTCGCGCACGCGCTCGATGTCGATGCCTGCGCCGTCGTCGGACACGCTCACGAGCAGCAAGCCTGCGCTATGGCGAGCGCTGAGCGTAATGACGCCTTCGGCAGGTTTGCCCGCCGCCGCACGCACTTCCGCAGGCTCCAGCCCGTGGTCGACGGCATTGCGCAGCAAATGCCCCAGCGGCGCTTCGAGCTGATCGAGAATGTCGCGGTCGACCTGCGTATCCGCGCCACGAATCTCCAGCCTCGCCGGTTTGCCGAGCGAGCGGCCCAGATCGCGCACCATGCGGGCGAATCCACCCAGGCGGTCGTCGATGGGTCGCATGCGGCACGCCAGCGCCTCGTCGTACAGGCGTTGCGACAGTTGCGTCGAGCGCCGGTCGAAGTCGTCCAGTTCGTGAATCTGTTCGGCCAGCAACTGACCGCCGACGCCGAGCGCGCGCCGCAGGTCTGCGAGTGCCGAGAGCAACAACTGACGGTCTTCGTCGGAACGGTCCGCCACCTGGGCGAGCGCCGAACTCACGCGATCGAGCGCGTCGCCCGCATCGTGCTGATGCCGTTTCAGGCGTTGCAACGACTGCGCGAACGGTTGCGACCAGCGCGATGCCACCAGCGCCTCGCTGGACAGCCGCAGCAGGCGGTCGAGGTTGTCGGCGGAAACGCGCAAGCTACGCGAAGCGCCATCGCCGATGTCAGCGTGTACGCCCGGCTCGGTGGTAGGGGTGTCGTTCTCGCGCGTGTCACGTGTGTCGGGAGGCGTCGTCGGCCCCACGTGCCCCACGACGCGCGGCAGTGCGGGACTGTTCCGCACGAGACCGTCGTCGGACGCAGGCATTTGTTGCGAGATGTGCGAGATAGGCGAGATAGATGCTTCGGCGTTCGCAGCGTCGCTCCCCGTCGTCTCCATGCCGTAGCTGGCGTAATCGAATACCGTGAGTTCCCCGGACGCCCCCGGCGCACCCGGCGCATCCGGCGCATCCGATGCGTCGCCCGTCAACGCCGAAAGCTCGCTGGCGAACGATGAGACGAACCCGTCGATCTCGGCCTTGCCTGCGCCTTGCGCCCAGTTCGGGTCGCGCCCGGGTGGGTTTGCGAGACGCATGAGCAGATCGACACCCTGCAACAGACGATCGATGATCGATACGTTGAGTACGAGCGCACCGTGCTGAGCCGCCACGAATGCGTCCTCAAGCACATGCGCGAGCGAGACACCCGCCTCGACGCCAACGATGCGCGCAGCCCCCTTGAGCGAATGCGCGGCGCGCATGCACGCTTCGAGTCGCGCCGCGTCGGTAGGCGCACGTTCGAGCGCCAGCAAGCCGTCGCCGAGAACCTGCGCCTGCGTCTCCGTCTCCATGCGGAACAGATCGAGCAGCGTGGCGTTCTGCAGATCGTCGCTCATGCGAGGCTCCGGTCGAACGCCGCGCCAACGCGCAGCGGGTCCAGCACACCGACGATGTGGTCGCGCCACGGCAGCACAGCGACGGCAAAGCCGTCCGACGCACCGAGCGCCGTCGCAGGCACGGCGCCCATGGAGGCGCGTGCGGGGGTCACCGTGCCGTGCACTTCCGTCACCGGAAACGCGCTCAGATGATGCCCATGACGCAACGCCAGCAGTCGCGCCGTGCTTGCGCGCAGACTGTTCGTCGGCGGCGTCTGTGTTTGCGGGACAGGCTGCACGCCGAGCAGTTCGCCGAGCGACAGACACGGCACGAGCGCACCGCGCAGGTTGACGAGCCCCAGCAACGCCCGTTGCCGATGGCCCGGCACGGAATGCCAGCCGCGCATGGGGGCGACTTCTTCGATGGTGGAGGCGGGCAGGGCGAGCCATTCGTCCGCCAGCCGGAAAAGCAACAGCGACGCACCGCGCTCGCTCTCCTGTTCGCCGGGGATGGCGCGCCACGGTGCCGGATCGACCGGCACCACGGGCAGACGGTCGAGCAATTCCGCCGCTTGCCGATGCAGCGTGTTGCCGTTCGCTTGCGAGGGCTGCGTGCCGTTCGCAGCCGCTGGCGAAGAAGGTTTGCGCTCGCCGGACACGGGACCGGTCTCAGGCGCGGATTCGCGGTAGGTCATCGATGTCGGTTCCCGTGGCGATGCGTCTGATCATGCGATTCGGTGGTCGTGCGCGAAGCCGTGTCCGCACGTTCGGTGCGCTCGGCGCGCTCCAGCAAACGTCGTGCGCCAACAGCATCACCGCGCGCGTCGAGCAGCGCAGCGCAATGCACCAGCGCTTCGTAATGTCCCGGCTCCAGATAGAGCGCGCGGCGGTAATGGACGAGTGCGCCCTGTGCGTCGCCCTGCGCATCTTCGACCAGCCCCAGCAGATACTCGGCTTGCGCACTGGCCCGGTCGACAGCCAGCACCGCACGGCACAACGCCACGGCGCCCGCGAAATCGCCGGCGTCGGCGGCAGTTTGCGCCTGCGTCAGTTGCACAGCAATGGCCGTTCTGGCGGTGGCATCGACTTGCTGAAAAACATCGGCGCGCGCGGAATCGGGCGGCGGCTTGAGCGGTGTCACCGGCGCAAATGTGCGCGATGGCCCGCCCACCGTCAAAGGCGCCAGGGGGGTCTGCGCTTGCGCAGACGAGGGCGAAATGTGCGACACGTGTGGCAACGCAACGCGATGCTGCGCCACGGCATCGAGGGCACTGGCTGGCGGTGCGGGACGGAAGGCGTCGAGCGTGCCCGTCGGACGCGACGGACCTGCCGACGTCTTCACATCGCGCACCGGCCCCGCCACGCGGAACGAAAACGCCTGCATGTGCCCCGTCGGTGCCAGCCCGTTGCTGGTCAGTGTTCCCCCCTCTGCCGGCCCGGCGAAGAGCGTCGCGCCCATGCGCATGAGTTGTTCGAGCGCGACGATGGCACGACGCTGCCCGTCGCGGTCGAAGTAGATCAGCACGTTACGGAAGAACACGTAATCGAATGTGCCCAGCCGGTCGACGAGCGACGGATCGAACAGATTGCCCGCGTGCCAGCGCACCTGCGTACGCAGCGCACCGATCACACGATAGTTCTCGCCCTCAGGCGAGAAGTAGCGATCCCGGAACAGCATCGTGCCCGGCGGGCCGCGAAACGAATTGCGTCCGTAGAGTCCCTCTCGGGCAACGGCAAGCGCGCGTTCGCTGATGTCTAGCGCGTCGATGGTGAAGTCGTTCGGACCGAGGCCCGCGTCGAACATCGTCATCGCCATCGAATACGGTTCCTCGCCGGTGGAACACGGCAAGCTCAGCAGTCGCAGCGCCTGTCCTTCGCGCGCGGTGCCCCGACGAGATTCGCGCGCCTCCTGGACCATCTGCGCCAGCGCGGTGAAGGCATCGCGATGCCGGAAGAACCATGTCTCGGGCACCACCACCGCCTCGATCAGCGCCTGCAATTCCTGCGGCGATTGCTGCAAGCGCTGCCAGTAACGCGAGTACGGCGGCGCGTCCTGCATGTCGGGCGACGCGGTGGAAAGGGCGGCGAGACGCACGCGTATCGCACGTTCGATGGCGTTCGCGCCGAGCGTCTCGGCGTCCAGCCCCATCGTGTCGTACAGCAAGCGTTCGATGTCTCGCACGTGGCTCATGACGCCGCCTCCGTGGCGTTTGGCGCGCCTGTATCACTTGCGCCGTCTGCCTCGTCGGCCAGTGCATCCTTTGCGGCGTCGAACAGCATGGCGCGCGCTTCGGGCGTGAGCAACTGATCGACGCGCACCCACTGCACGAGTCCGTCGTCGGTATCGAGTACCGGGCCGAGATAGCGGCCTTCGGGCAGGTCGACACCGCTCGTCTGAAACGCCGCCGGATCGGCACGCAACGTATCCGTCGCGCGCTCGACGAGCACCCCCAGACGCCGGGCGTTCGGGCCGGGCGCGGGATAGTGCACGAGCACCAGCCGCGTGGAGCGGCGCGCGGGTGCATCACGTCCCGTCGCGAGCCGCGTCAGATCGATCACCGGCACCGACTCGCCACGATAGCTGAACGCGCCCGCCACCCATGCCGGTGCGGCGGGCAAACGCTTGAGCGCCAGCCACGGCAGCACCTCGGCGACGTGGCCCGCTTCGATGACGTAGTAATCGGTCGCGATGGCGAAACGCAGGAACAACATGGCAGTGTCCGCGAAATAAACGACGTCAGACGAGTCCCGTGGGCGGCAACGCCTGCACCTTGAAGCGCGACACCCCGCTCTTGAGACCGTTGGCAACGTGATTGAGCTCTTCGATGGCCTGGCTCGACTGCTGCAACGATTCGGCCGTCTGCTGCGCCGCCTCGGAGAGCTGCACCAGCGCCTGATTGATCTGCTCCGCGCCCGTGGCCTGCGCCTGCATGCCCTCGTTGACGACCTGGAAGCGCGGCGGCAGCGTCTGCACCTGCGCGATGATCTGCGCGAGCTGATCGCCGACCTGACGCATCTCGTCCATGCCGCGACGCACTTCCTCGGCGAACTTGTCCATCCCCATCACCCCGGCCGACACCGCCGACTGGATCTCCTTGATCATCTGCTCGATGTCGTAGGTCGCCACGGCCGTCTGATCGGCCAGACGCCGGATCTCGGTCGCCACCACCGCAAAGCCGCGACCGTACTCGCCCGCCTTCTCGGCTTCGATGGCCGCGTTCAGCGAAAGCAGGTTGGTCTGATCCGCGACCTTCGTGATCGTCGTCACCACCTGATTGATATTGCCCGCTTTCTCGTTGAGGATGCCGAGCTTGCCATTGACCGAGCCCGCCGCGTCCATGACATGACGCATGGCGTCTTCCATGCGCGTAAGGCCAACGTGTCCCGTCCCTGCGAGCGACGCCGCATGATCGGCCACGCCCGCCACTTCGGTCATGGTGCGCGCCAGATCGCGCGACGTGGCGAAGATCTCGCGCGAGGTCGCACCGATCTCGGTTGTCGTCGCCGCCGTCTCCGACGCAGTGGCCTGTTGCTGACGCGACGTCGCGGCAATCTCGGTCACCGAGGTCGTCACCTGCAACGCCGACTTCTGCGCCTGCCCGACCAGGCCCGTCAGTTCGTCCGTCATTCGGTTGAAACCCGACTCCAGCGCACCGAATTCATCGCGACGCGCCAGATCGAGGCGCTTGGTCAGATCGCCCGCGCGCATGACTTCCAGGATATGCATCACGCTCGCGAGCGGCACGCTGATCGCGCGGAACAGCATCCAGCCAGCCAGGATAGCCGCCGCGAGCGCCACGCCCAGCGTGATGAGCAACGTGGCCTTGGCGGCCGTCACGGCTTCGTTGATGTTATGCGTCGACTCGTCGGCAAACGTCTTGTTCGTGTCGACCAGACGTTGGATCGCGGAGCGCCCCCGGCCCCATTCGGGATACAGCTGGTCGGTCAGCATGGCGCGGGCGGCGGGCAACTGACCGTCGGCCACGAGCTTGAGCACCTGCGTGCTGATGCGCGCGTACTGCGTGCGCACGCCGCGCACCTCGTCGTATTGCATCCGGTCGACGGTACGATTGACGGTCGTGCCGTAATCCTTGATCCAGCCGTCGATGCGGGCATCCGCCGAGCGCAACGTGTCGAGGTCGATCGCACGGGTCTTGTCGTTGTCGTCGATGGCGACGACCTGCTGGAGCAACTGATAGCTCTCGAACCACGCGCCGCGCAGCATCGTGCTGTAGTAGAGGCCCGGCGTGGAGTCGTGTTCAACACTGTGCGCCTCCACTTCGATGGCGGACAGTCGCGTGTAAGCGATGCCGGCCATCAGGGCCATCAGGGCAAGGATCAGGCCAAAACTGGCCAGAATGCGATGTCGGATCGACCAGTGTTTCACGCCGCGCTCCCGTTCGTGTTCACGCCCGGTGCCGGGGAGGGCGACGCGGGCCTTTTTGAGGTTACGCCGATTCTATTACAGCGGCCCGGCCGGGCAACGCCGGTCAGGCCGTGTATTTGGGTTTATTTCTGATTTGTCGCGCACGCCCGGACACGGCTTGTGCCCGGGTGGACCGCTGTCCGAACGCCTCCGGAGGCCATCGAAGGCCACCGGATGTCCCGGTGGTCAGCGGGTCAGTTCGCGCAGCGCGTCCGCCGTCATGGGCGCGAGGGCCAGCGGGGTGGCGGCGGCTGTCAGCGCAGCAAGCGATGCGGCATTGCCCGGGGAAACGCTGCCGTCCGGCAGGTAGAGGTTGTTCTCGAAGCCGATCCGGGCGTGGCCGCCCTGCAACACTGCGGCCAGCGCGCACTCGGCCTCGCGCGGCCCGAAGGCGCACATCGCCCACGGGGTCGCGTCGGCGGCTTGCCCAAGCCCGTCCGCCCCAGCTTGCCAGGCGGCGAGAAACGGCAGCAAGTCCGACGGCGACGACAACTGCCCTTTACTGTAGCGGCCCAGCACGAACAGTACCCAATGGCGGCCCGGACGAATCGCGCCGCTCGCGCGCAAGCGCCAGTAATGCGCCACGTCCTCGGTGTCGTACAGGATGTACTGCGTCGTGATCTGCTCGCGCCACAGCCAGTCGAAGAACGCCTCGGCAGCGCTCGCGTGCGCCGCGTCGGGCAGCACTTCGCGCAACGCGACCGAAATCGCTTCGGGATGCAGCGCGTGCACCGTCGCAATCTGCTGCTCGGGCGTGTAGATGCCGACCGCCTCGGTCGTCACCTGCAACACCAGCGCGTCGCCCACCGCGCGACGCACGGCCGCAATGCCCGCCGCATAGTCCGCCACTTCCAGGCTGTGCGTGCCGTCTGCCTTGCGTACATGCAGATGGATCATGGCCGCGCCCGCGTCGAGACACGCCTTGGCACATTCACCGAGTTCCGTCGGCGTCATCGGCAACGCCGGATGGTCGGCGTGCGTGCGGCGCGCGCCGTTCGGTGCGACCGCCAGCGCGTAGCGTCGTATCATGCCGCGCCTCCGGCCTTCACGCCTGTGACGTCCGCCACGGCGAGCGCCAGTCGCTCGACGATGCGGTCGATGTCGCCCGGCTGGCAGATGAACGGCGGCGCGATCAGCGCGTGGTCGCCGTGAACGCCGTCGACCGTGCCACCCATCGGGTAGATCAGCAGGCCGCGCGCCTTGGCAGCCGCCTTCAAACGCGCGTGTGTCTTGTCGGCCGTCGGCAGTGTTTGCTTCGTCGCGCGGTCGGCGACGAATTCGACGCCGACGAATAGCCCGCGTCCGCGCACGTCACCCACGTTCGGGTGTTCGGCGAACACTTCACGCAGACAGGCACGCAATTGCTCGCCGCGCGCCTTCACGTTCTCCAGCAGGTTCTCGTCGGCAATCGTGCGCTGCACGGCGAGCGCCGCCGCACACGCCATCGCGTGTCCGAGGTACGTATGACCGTGCTGGAAGAAGCCCGAGCCGCCGACGACGGCGTCGAAAATCTTGTCCGAGCACAGCATGGCGCCGATCGGCTGATAGCCTGCGCCGAGACCCTTGGCGATGACGAGGATGTCCGGTGTGACACCGTCCTCTTCGCAGGCGAACAGGTAACCGGTGCGGCCCATGCCGGACATCACTTCGTCGAGCAGCAACAGCACGCCGTACTTGTCGCACACGGCGCGCATGCGCTTGAGGTAGTCGCCCACCGGCGGCACCGCGCCAGCCGTCGCGCCGACCACCGTTTCCGCAACGAACGCGATCACCGTGTCGCCGCCGAGTTCGAGAATCTTCGCTTCGAGTTCGTCCGCCAGACGCTGCACGTACGCGGCATCGCTTTCGCCGTCGAGACGCTCGCGATAAGCAAAGCACGGCGAGACGTGATGCGCCGGCACGAGCAACGGCAGGAACGGCTCGCGTCGCCAGGCATTGCCGCCGATAGCGAGCGCGCTGAGCGTGTTGCCGTGATAGCTCTGACGGCGCGCAATGAAGAACTGACGCTGCGGCTGGCCGATCTCGACGAAGTACTGACGCGCGAGTTTGAGCGCTGCCTCCACGCCTTCGGAACCGCCGCTGACGAAGTACACGTGGTTCAGATCGCCGGGCGCGCTCGCGGCGAGCGTGTCGGCCAGTTGCTCGGCCACTTCGGTCGTGAAGAACGACGTGTGGGCATACGCCAGCTGCGCCGCCTGTTGCTGCATCGCCTCGATCACGCGGGGATGTCCGTGACCGAGGCACGAGACCGCCGCGCCACCGCAGGCGTCGAGATAGTGCTTGCCGTTGCTGTCGATCAACTCGATTCCCTGACCGCCGACCGCGACGGGCAACGTCTGGCGCGGATTGCGATGAAACACGTGAGTCATGCCTGAACCCCTGACGGAAAGATGGTGCAAAACGAGACTGACCGGCGGGTGGCCGCCCGACCATCGGTCTCGCGAACGATGCCGCTCAGTGTAGGCGCATCGCCCGTCGTTTGCAACATATGTTTCACTCGTTTTGTGAGCGCAACACCTCGCTCAAGACCATTACCACACTTGGTGTTCCACCGCAGGCCACAGGCCCAAAGGAAAGGGCGTGCGCGCTTGCGGCATTTCATGCAACAATCGTTACATTCTTTCGCCGCCGTGTTGCCATCCCCCAATGACACAAGCCACAGCGTTGCCGCAGACGCTCGACCAGCTCAACGCGCTGCTGCGTGAGCGCTACGCCCAACTGAGCCCGCAATTTCAGGCGGGCGCACGCTTTCTTCTCGACCATCCGCAACGGGTGCCGATCAGTTCGATGCGCGCGATTGCCGCCGAGGCGGGCGTGCAACCGGCCACCTTCGTGCGGCTCGCGCAGCATCTCGGCTTCGAAGGATGGCATGGCCTTCGCGAGTTGTTCCTCGAATCGATTCGTCTCGGACCGCAGCCCTATGCGAGTCGCGCACGACAGGTGATCCGCGAGGGCGACGCCGCGCGCATGGTGCCCGAAATGTTCCGCGTGCAGCACAACAACCTCGATCTGACGGAAGCCGGCGCGAACGACTCGCTGAGCGCGGCCGTCGATCTGCTCGCGAATGCGGGAACGGTGCACGTGGCAGGCTTTCGCGCGTGCTTTCCCATCGCGTTCACGTTCCAGTACATCTACCGGCTGTTCCGGCCGACGGTGCACCTCATCCGTGGCGAAGCGGGCACGTTGGAAATGGAATTGCGAGCGCTCTCGGCGCGCGACGTGGTGGTGGTGATCAGCTTCGCGCCTTATTCGAACGAAGCGCTGATCGTGACGCGCGCGGCACGCGCCGCCGGTGCCCGTGTGCTCGCGCTCACGGACTCGACGGTCTCGCCGCTCGCGCTCGATGCGGACGTAACAGTACTGTTCTCGCACGAAAGCCCGTCGTTCTTCCCATCGATCACGGCGGGGATTGCCGTGGTGGAGACACTCGTCGAAATGCTGCTCGCCCGCAAGGGACGCGGTGCCGTGCGGGCGCTGGAACTGGCCGAAGATCAGTTGCACGGCACCGGGGCCTACGTCAGCCCGTCGGGGAGCGGCTCGAACAACCCGGGCCAACCCGGCCCCCGCGTCAAACCGGACGCGTAAGCGCTGCGCGCTCGCGACGCAGCACCACCGCGAGCGCTGCACTGCCCACGATCAACGCGGCAGTGAACAAGGCGAGGGCGACGGGCATGCCGAAGCGATCGGCAAGCCAGCCGCTGGTGACGACCGGCACCGAAAAGCCGAAGTACGCGAACAGGAAGTACCCGGCGGCGGCGCGCGCGCGCAATGCTGGCGCGACCGCCGAATTGACGGCGGCCAGTCCGCCAAGATAAGTGAAGCCGTAGCACGCCGAACTGGCGACGGCGGCGCCCGCGAGAATCGCGGGCAGGCTGACGTACACCACCCCCAACGCGAGCACGCAGAAGCCCAGCGGCACCAACGCCAACCCGACCCGAACGGCGCGCACCGGGGCCATGCGGCGAGCCGCGGGCTGGAACAGCAGACCGGTCGAGACGACGAAGAACGTCGCGAATCCCGCCCATGCGGCATGTCCGTGCGCGGCCAGCGCCGACGGCACCACACCGATCACAACGCCCACCGCTGCCCACGCGAGCAGAATGGCCATGCCCAGCGGCACCGTCCCGGGCGCAAGCACCGGCCAGCGCAACCACGGCACGTTCGGATGACGTGCCGGTGCAGGCAACGCGGCGACGGCGAGCGCCGCAGCCAGCGCCAGCGGCAAATACGTCCACAAGCTCAACGGCGGCAACATCGATGGCGCGACGATCAGGCACAGCCCCGTGACGAGCGCGCCGGTGCCGAAGCCGAGCGACGTCGCCGCCGCGACCAGCGCTGCGCCGCGTGTCGCTGCGTCGTCACGATCTCCGTACAACTCCGTCATGTAAGCCGTGCCGCTGCCCGCGACGAGCCCGGTCGCCAGTCCGTAGCAAGCGCGCGCGCCACCGAGCGCGACCAGCGTCGGCCAGCGCAGCGTCAGCCACGTGCCCACGAGGCCCAGCAGGAGTGCGACGACGAGCGGCAAGCGACGACCCACGCGATCGGACAACCCCGCGAGCAACAATAACGCCGGGACCAGCGCGCCGACGTAACACGCAAACGCCAGCGCCTGCGCCCCCGTGCCGTAGCTGCTCGCCGCCGCGTAATGCGGCACCAGCGGCGCTTGCAGATTGACGCAGAACGTCACGAGGAAGAGTTGTACGGCAAGGAGCGGGATCGCCCAACGGGACGGCGGAGAAGTCGTGGGGAGCATCATCGGAAAGAGAACATCGTGGGGACACTGCGCAGGGCTCAGCGCAGTGTCCAGTATTGCCAGCGCCTCAATGCAGTGCAATTATTGAATTGTCCTGAGATCAATTTTCACCTCCATGTCAGCCCCCGCGCGCTATCTCGAACACGTCGAACGGCTTGCCGACGCCATCGCGTCCGGCGAACTCGCTTCGGGCACGCGCCTGCCGCCACAACGTGATTACGCCGACGCACACGGGCTCGCCACGTCCACCGTCACACGCATCTATGCCGAACTCGCACGACGCGGCCTGGCCGTGGGCGAGATCGGACGCGGCACCTTCGTGCGCTCGCCCGCCGTGGGCGCGGCCGCTGCCTTTGCGCAGTGGGCACCTGCACCGGGCGCGCTGGGCGGCGTCGATCTGGCGTTCAACTACCCGGTGCTGCCGCAGCAAACCGAGGCGTTGCGTCAGGCGCTGCGTGAGATGGCGTCCGGTGGGGACTTGAGCGCCTTGCTCGCTCATTCGCCCCACGACGGACCACCGGCCGACAGGCGAGCGGCGGCGCAATGGCTTTCGCGCCGCGACGACGTCGTGGTATCGCCCGATTCGCTGGTCGTCTGCGCGGGCGGGCAGCATGCGCTGGATGTGCTGCAACTGGCGTTGTGCCGGGCGGGTGAGCCGGTTGCCGTCGAGGCGCTCACCTACCCCGGCTGGAAGGCGCTCGCGGCCATGCGCGACGTGCCGCTCGCCGCCGTCTCGATGACAGCCGATGGGCTCGATCCCGCTGCGCTGGACAGGCTCTGCCGCCACTCTGCGGGACGACTGCGCGTGGTCTATACGATGCCGACGCTGCACAACCCGCTCGGGAGCGTGATGCCGCTCGCCCAACGCCTGGCACTCGTGGAAGTCGCGCGACGTCACGACTTGCTGATCGTCGAAGACAGTGCCTACGGATTTCTGGTCGCGCACGCCCCGCCGCCGCTTCGTCTGCTCGCACCGGAACGCACGTTCGAAGTGTGCAGCCTGTCCAAGCCCGGCGCACCGGGGTTGCGCATCGCCTATCTCATCGCCCCGCCCCCCCTCCTGCCGCGCGTGCACGCGGCGATGCGAGCCAGTGTGTGGAGTGCCGCCCCGTTGATGGCGCAACTGGCTTCCCGCTGGCTCTCGGACGGCACGATGGACCGCTGGATCGCCCGCAAACGCGCGCTGGCCACCCAGCGGCAGGCGATGGCCGTGCAATGCCTGTCCGGGCTGGATTCGACCGGGTATCCCGGCGCATTCCACCGGCTGGTGCCCATCCCTACGTCGATGCCCGCCCTGCGCTGCGACGACATCGTGGCCGCGCTGCAAGCGCGTGGCATCGCGGTGACGCCTGTCGACGCGTTCGCCGCGCCGGGGCAGACCGCACCGTCGGCCATCCGCGTCGCTCTCGGCTCACCGGCCAGCGACGACACGCTGCGCGCTGCACTCATGCAGGTGGCCGACATCGTCAGGGCAGCCAGCCGTCAGTGAAGTGACTGACGTCACACGGCGACGCGCCGAGATGACGCCGCTGCCGGTTTCTTTTATGATCGACGTGCTTCCTGCGGCCGCACGCCCGGCGCAACATCCGGTGCGCCATCGCCAGGCGTCGCGCAGGCTTCGTCCCCTGTCGACAATACCAAGGACTCCGAATGTCGCTCATCCACTTCTCCCGCGCCCGTTCGCTCGCGCTTGGCACGGCGCTCGTCGTGGGCGCCGCCCTGGCCGCCCCCGCGTTCGCTGCGTCGAACCTCTCCTTCATGGGCAACTCGCCGCTGGCCTACTGGAAGCAACGCGACACCGCGTCGTTCGCCAAGGCCGCGCGTACTGTGCTCGTGGAAAAGCAGGACAACGAGACCACCGACTGGACCAACGCTGGCACTGGCAACACGGTGGCCATCGCTGCGCAGATCACACCGACGAACACGCATAAGGACGGCGAGCGCACCTGCCGCGATCTGGTCGTGCTGCTCACGGCCAAGGGTCAGGAAGTCACGCTCAAACTCCCGGCCTGCAAGGCGAGCGACAAGGCCGAATGGAAGCTGCAAAAGCGCGGCACGCCCTGATCGGTCCCGATCTGTCGCCTGCGACAGACGCGGCTGGATAAAAAAATCGCCGGTTCCGAGATGTCGGACCGGCGATTTTTTCAAGGTTGGACGATGCTGGCCGACGGCGTCTTGCCACACCGTCAGCCAGCCAGCGGCGTCACGCAGCCGCCGTCTTCTTGTGCCCTTCGACGTCCGGCAACAGGATCGTCACGATGCCGAGCAGCGGCAGATAGGCGCATACGTGATAGACGAAGTCGATGCTCGTCGTGTCGGCCAACTGGCCCAGCACCGCGGCGCCCACACCGCCCATCCCGAACGCGAAGCCGAAGAACAGCCCCGACACTGTGCCGACCTTGCCGGGCATCAGTTCCTGCGCATAGACCAGGATGGCCGAGAACGCCGACGCCAGAATCAGGCCGATCAGCACCGTCAGAATGCCGGTCCAGAACAGGTCGGCATACGGCAGCATCAGCGTGAAAGGCGCAGCGCCGAGGATCGAGCCCCAGATTACATACTTGCGGCCGATCTTGTCGCCCAGCGGACCGCCGATCATCGTGCCCGCCGCCACAGCGAACAGGAAGACGAACAGATGCACCTGTGCGCTTTGCACCGACACGTGGAATTTGCTGATCAGATAGAACGTGAAGTAGCTGCTGATGCTCGCAAGATAGAAGTACTTCGAGAAGATCAGCACCAGCAGAATGCCGATGGCGAACAGCACCTTGCCCCGCGACAGCTGCACGGTGCCGCCCCGTCGCGCGGCCTTCTTGCCTTGATTCGCGGCACGCTGCACGGCGTACCAGCGGCTCACGTGATACAGCACGAAGATCGCGACGAGCGCCGCCACCGAGAACCACGCCACGCTGCCCCGACCGTTGGGCACGATGATCAGCGCCGCCAGTAACGGCCCGAGCGACGAGCCGACATTACCGCCGACCTGGAAGAACGATTGCGCCATGCCGTGGCGTCCGCCCGAGGCCATGCGCGCCACGCGCGAGGACTCCGGATGGAACACCGACGAGCCCATGCCCACGAGCGCCGCCGCGACCAGCAGCATGCCGAAGTTCGGGGCGACCGCCAGCAGCAGCAGACCCACTAGCGTGAAGCCCATGCCGACCGGCAGCGAATACGGCTTCGGATGCTTGTCGGTGTACAGGCCCACGACCGGTTGCAGCAGCGATGCAGTGATCTGGTACGTCAGCGTGATCAGGCCGACCTGTCCGAAGCTCAGGTTGAAGCCGGACTTGAGCAGCGGGTAGATCGCGAGAATCAACGACTGGATCATGTCGTTGAGCAGGTGGGAGAAGCTGATCGCAGACAGCACGCGGAACGCTGTGCCCTGCGCCGCCGGTGTATGGGTACCGGGAAGGGACGTTGCAGGTTGACTCGACATGGGTTGAATTGACGTCTAAGGCTTGAGAAAACGGGTGCTGAGCGTCGGTATTCGGGCAAATTGATGCGAATTGACCGACCTATGCAGGGAAGTTGGGATTAATCCCAATTTCCGCCAGAAATTTAATGAGTGAAGTGTAGAGCATGCGTAAATCGTCGTTGCGCCAACTTTTGTCGCGATTACGCCATCCCAGTGTCACGCAAATTGCGGTAAGAACGCTCGCCGACGACGCTTCACAAGTCCGCGGGAAGCAGGCCGCGCGCCGGATCGGCAAGCGCCCTTCACGCCCATCTGCCGGGCGTTGTGCGGGTTTATCGGGGGTCGGACACCGTCGGGGATTCGTGTAGAGTCAATTGACGAGTTGTGCCGTGCAGCACGCGTGCACCGAAAAAATGCACCACAGCACACGTACGGCCCCACTCTTTCCTTGGTTGGCAGCGAACATGATTCAACACTCCAGAGTCGTGCAGTGGCTGGTGACCGGACTTGTCGTGGCGGTCACGCTTGCCGTCGTCCTTTTCCTGGGCTGGCTGCGCATTTATCACATGTCGCAGTCGGTGCTTCAGGAAGAAGCGGCCCGTCAGCGCGACGCGATCGAACGCATCGTCGCGCAGGCGGAACGTACGCTGCGTGGCGCTACCCCGTGGGTCGGCCGCTCGTGCAGCGAAGTCAGCACTTCGCTTCAGGCCACCGGCACCCTCAGTCCCTACTTCCGTTCTATCTGGCTCGTCTCACGTGGCCAGCTCTATTGCTCGTCGGTCGTTCGTTCGAGTGCGGCGCTCAACATGCCCCTCCCGGCGGACCTCGTGCCGATGTTGACGGGGACACGCACGTTGCTCGTGAGCGGCACCCCTTATGTACGTGAGACCCCCGCACTGGCGCTTTACGTGCCGACTTCGGCCACGGACGGCGTGCTCGGGTTCGTCGACGGCATTTACCTCACCGAGACGCTGCACAGCGTCAAGAGCAGCGATCTGGCGTGGACGGCCATGACGGTGGGCAACGTCGCGCTGACCTCGGAAGGTCCGCGGTTGGAATCGGCCGGTGTTGCGACGCGCGGGGCGCAGATTTCGCTCACGTCGGAACACTTCACGACGTCGCTGGCGGGCAGCCCGTCGCTGATGCGCTCGCTCGCCGCCAGCCAGGCACCGATCTTCCTGTCGTTTGGCGGCATCGTGGCGTTTTTGCTCGGTGTCCTGACCTTCCGTCATTTCGGGCCGGCGCAATTCATGAAGCGCCAGATCGCGCACGGCATCAGGCGCAACGAATTCAAGGTCTACTACCAGCCGGTCATGGAACTGGCCACTGGCCGTTGCGCGGGGGCCGAAGCGCTGATGCGCTGGCACCATCCCGTGGCCGGACTGGTGCGCCCGGACGCCTTCATCCCCATTGCCGAAGACAACGGACTGATCATCGAGCTGACGCGTTCGCTATTGCGCCAGATTCGCAACGACGTCGCCAGGGGCGCGCTGCCGCAGGGCTTTCACATCGGCATCAACCTCGCGGAACGGCATCTGCGCGACACCACGATCATTCACGACATCGAACGGTATTACGGCACGCTGAACAACACGTATCCGATGGTGGCCGAGATCACCGAGCGCTACGTGATTCGCGACACGGCCGCTGCGCGCAACGTGATGGCCGAGTTGCAGCGGCGCGGGATCGAAACGGCGCTTGACGACTTCGGGGCCGAAAACAACTCCATCGGGTATCTGAAGCGCTACGACTTCAACTATCTGAAGATCGACAAGGAATTCCTGCCCGTCACCGAAGACGACGTAGTCACGCGCAACATTTGCGACTCCATCATTCATCTGGCCGAGCGGCTGGATATGACGATCGTGGCGGAAGGGGTGGAGAACGAGATGCAGGCGAATTACCTGCGCGGGCACAACGTCACTTATGCGCAGGGCTATTTGTTCGCGCGGCCGATTGCGTTCGATGAGCTGGTGCAATACGCGATTGCGCACGCGGGCACGGGACTGACAGCCGTGAAGACCAGCGCTCCGACACGCGCGCCCATGGCGTCGCTAACGCCCCGCAAGGCAGGCTGAGCAAGCCACCCAGTACAAAAACGCCGGCCCCGTGACGATGACGGCTGACGCCGGTCGTCACCGGTCCGGCGTTTCTGCCAGACGGCACCGCAACCGGTCAGAAGACCAACTGCGGCATATTGCTGCGTGGCGCAGGTGCGGCCGCCGCGCGTGTGCTGTCCCGCATTTCGGCGCGCAACAACCACAATCGCTGCGCGACGAAACGTCTGAAGCGCATTTCACCCGCGGAGAAAGAGATTTGCATCTGATGTCGCTTGCCATTGGGCAGCGTGCGAACCAGACGATAGTATCGAGCCCCGTCAACCGTTTCCTTGATATTCCTGACGCGCATTATTTCACCCCGTTTCTGTTGTGTCAGGTGAGTAGGCACTTCACTTCGGTAAACGTCGCATTCCCGGTCATCCCGCTTGAGACTTGATGAAGACTTGAGTATTTCAGGTCTGAAGCATTACGAACCGGCTTGGGGGGGCATGCGGCAAAAATCAATGTAGAGGAGAAACGTCCCCCATTCGTCCCCCAAATGGACGTCTGAAGCGAGCTTCGTTGGTGCGCCGCAACAGTTCCCCGTCCAGCGGTCGTTCCCGCTGGTTCGCCCACCCTCTACAATGCGGCCACCCGCTGTGTTTGATCGAATAAATCATTATGGTTGCCGAACCTTCTTCAACGCCGGATAACGTTTTACGCAACGGAACAGGCGATGCCCTCCAGGTGAGCGGCTCGCTGTGGCTGCATCGCGGTAATTCGTCGCTGGGTGGCCAGGCGCGCATTGCGCTACTCGAACACATTGCGTCGCAAGGCTCGATCACGTCGGCCGCCAAGGCGGCGGGCATGAGCTACAAGGCGGCGTGGGACGCCGTCGATGCCATGAACCAGCTCGCCGGCGAACCGCTCGTCGAGCGCAGCACCGGCGGACGCGGCGGTGGCGGCACGCGACTCACCCCCCGCGGCGCGAAGCTGGTCGCGGCATTTCGCGCGGTGGAAGCGGCGCAGCAGCAGTTTCTGGCGCGCGTCGCGAACGATCTCGAACACTTCGACGAGCAATGGCCGGTCATCGCGCGGCTCGGCCTTCAGACCAGTGCGCGCAATCAGTTGCACGGAACGATCACGGCCATTCGGCGCTGCGGCGTGAACGACGAAGTAACGCTGACGTTGCCCGGTGGCGAAGCGATCACCGCGTCGCTCACCCATCACAGCACTCAAACGCTCGGGCTGGCGGTCGGCGCACAAGCGTTCGCGCTGATCAAAGCGCCGTGGATCGAGATTGCACGCGGCGCGGATCTCGCGGGGTTGCCCACGGCGAACCGGTTATCCGGCACTGTGGACACCGTCACCGACGACGCGGGTCAGGCGGAAGTGATTCTGGCGCTGCCCGGTGGCAGCCGTCTTGCTGCCGTCATGCCGCACGAAACGCTCAGCGCGCGCGGCCTCACGGCAGGCATCGGTGCCACGGCCGCATTCGCCGCCGCCAGTGTGATCATCGGCGTGATGGCGTGACGCCCATGGCAAAGGCCCGGCATGCCGGGCCTGCTTTCATGGCGCGTCGCCCTTACATCGCAGGGGTTTCGCAAACGGGTGCCGCCTGACGACCCGCGTCACGGCGATCCAGACGCAAGCTCAGCAGCGCGACGCCCACGCCCACCAGCGGCACCAACGCGGCCACCCAAGGCACGGCCGTCAATCCGGGGCCATGCTCGATGACGAAGCCGCCGAGCCACGCACCGATGGCGTTGCCGAGATTGAACGCGGCAATGTTGAAGCTCGACGCGAGACTCTCGCCAGCCCCCGACGCCTTTTCCATCACCCACAGTTGCAGCGGCGCGACCGTTGCGAACGCCGTCGCACCGAGCAGGGCCACGAACACGATGGCAAGCCAGTGCGAGTGCAGCGCGAACGTCATCAGTCCGAGCACGACCGAGAGCGACAGCAGGCTGCCCAGCACCGTGCGCACCACATGACGATCCGCGAGCTTGCCGCCCAGCAGATTGCCGACGACCAGACCACCGCCGAAGATCAGCAGAATCGGCGAGACCGCGCCTTCGGAGAAGCCCGTCACCGTCGTGAGCAACGGCGCGATGTACGTGAACACACCGAACACGCCCACCCATCCCAGCACGGTCGTCAGCAGCCCGAGCAGCACCGGGCGACGCGCCAGTGCACGCAAGTCCGCACGCCAGTCGCCAGCGTCTGCCAGGGCCGCGATCTTCGGCACGAACCGGGCGATCACGAGGAACGCGAGGGCGCCGATGACCGTCACGGCCCAGAAGCTGGCGCGCCAGCCGAAGTGCTGACCGAGCCACGTGCCGAACGGCACGCCGAGAATGTTGGCGACGGTCAGGCCCATGAACATCACCGCAATCGCCGACGCACGGCGTTCGCGCGGCACGAGGCCCGTCGCGACGACCGAGCCGACGCCGAAGAACGTGCCGTGTGCAAACGACGTCAGCACACGCGCCGCCATCAGCGCGCCATAGCTCGGCGCGAGTGCACAGGCGGCGTTGCCAATGGTGAAGATGGCCATGAGCACCAGCAGCACGGTCTTGCGCGGCCAGCGAGCGGTGGCGGTCGTCATGATGGGGGCGCCAACGACGACACCCAGCGCATAGCCGGAAATCAAGAGGCCGGCGGCCGCAATCGACACGCCGAAATCGGCGCCGACGTTGAGCAGCAGGCCCATGATCACGAATTCCGTCACGCCGATGCCAAAGGCACCGGCGGTCAGGGCATAAAGGGCGATAGGCACGGAAAACTCCTGTCTGAAAGACTGAATATCGGGGCGGGGCTCCGCCGTCGGATCGATGGACCGAATGCCTGGCTATCCGACGCGCGTGAACCGATGTGCGGAATATAGACGTCCCTTTATTGATGAAATAGACTGCGCAAAGGAAAATCATTTGTGACTTCAAGTCACAAGATCGCGCGAACACCGCCACCTCAAGAATCGAAGACACCTCCGATGGGCCGACAGGACGTCAACCGCTCAGGCGATATGGAAGTTTTTGCGCGGGTGGTGGAGTTGGGCGGCTTCTCGGCTGCGGCGCGTGCGTTGCACATGACACCGTCGGCCGTGAGCAAACTCGTCGCTCGGCTCGAAGGGCGGCTGGGCGCGCGACTCTTCAACCGCTCCACGCGTCGCTTGCAACTCACCCCGGAAGGCACCGCATTTCACGAGCGCGCATTGCGCGTGCTGGCCGACATCGACGCTGCCGAGCGCGAAGCGGCGGCGGGCGCAGTGCCGCGCGGTTTGCTGCGGGTGAATTCGAGTGTGCCTATCGGCACGCTGTATCTGCTGCCGGTCATTCCGGCATTTCTCGCGAAGTATCCCGAGATCCGGCTCGACCTGACGCTCACCGACACGGTCGTCGACCTGCTGTCGCAACGCGCCGATGTGGCCGTGCGTGCTGGCCCGTTGCGGGACTCACGGCTGGTGGCGCGTAAGCTCGGCGAGAGTCGCGTGCATGTGGTGGCGTCGCCCGACTACCTGGCGCGCAACGCGGCGCTGAAGACGCCGGCCGACCTGATCCGTCACAACGTCATGGCGTTCAATTTCGAGCGTCAGATTCAAGGATTGCCGTTCCTCGACGGCGCGGGCGGCGTCACGCTGTATCCGCCTGCTGGCAACGTGCTGGTCAGCGACGGTGAGACCATGCGCAAACTCGCACTCGAAGGGCTGGGACTCGCGCGTCACTCGCGATATCACGTCGACGCCGATCTGCGCGACGGCCGTCTCGTGACCGTGCTCGAAGACTACAACCCCGGCGATCTGGAACCGGTGCACGCCGTTTATGTGGGACAGGGCGGCCACTTGCCCGCCCGCGTCCGCGCGTTTCTCGACTTCCTTGTGGAACACGTGCACCTGCCTTGCTGACGTTTGCGTGCTGACGTGCGCTTACGTCGTCTTCACTTCGCGATGCGACCAGACGAACATCGGCCACGCGAGTGCTGCACAGACCACGCCCCCTGCCCAGACCAGTCCCCATCCACCCAGCGCGAGCAGCAGCGGAATCGCCAGCGGCGTGAGGAACATTGTCAGGAAGACGCCGGTGTTGCCGATGCCCAGCGCCGTGCCCGCGCGGGACGCCCCGGCAAGCGTGGCGAGTTCCGTGAAGGCCACGCCATGCCATGCCGACGCAACCACGCCACCGGCGATCAACAGCGCGATCATCACCGGCGTGCCGTGCGCGAGCCACTCGGGACGCATCGAAAGCAATCCCACCAGCGCCCCCAGCATCGCGAACACCACGCCGACCACCAGCGTGCAAGCGCGCAAGTAGGCGGGGCGGTTGCGACGCTTGTCGGTAAAACGTCCGCTCCACACACGAGTAATCGCGGCCCCCGTCTGCACGGCGCCCAGCGTGAGCGAAATTGTCAGCACGCTCGCATGGGCGAAATCATGCAGGAAGACCGTGCCGAAGGTGAGCACCGCAACTTGCGGCATGACGAGCACGGCCATGCCGAGCGCGGTGCTTAGCAGACGAGCGTCGCGCAATGGCGAGTATGTCGCGGCCGGGCGGCCGTTGGCGGTGGTCGCTGCGGGGCGCACCGCTTCGTGCGGCTCATCCGGCGGTTCGAGCAACCACAGCCATGCCATGACGGCCGCCGCCACGCACGCCACGGCCAACCCGATGAACACGGCGCTGAACCCGAAGTGGACCGCCGTTCCCGGCAATAGCAGCGCACCGATTCCGCCGCCCATCGGCACTGCGCATTGCCGCACGCTCATCGCCAGACCACGCTCGCTGTCGTGAAATCATCGCATCACGGCGCGCCCGCTCGAACCGTTCACGCTGCCGCCCAGCACGCCGATGGCCAGCATCCCGGCCGCGAGTATCGGCATCGACGGGACGAAGTGCGTCGTCGGCACCACCCACAGGCCGAGGCCGAGCAGCGCCGCCGCCGTCACCAGCAGTCCGACAAGCAATACCCGCCGGTCGCCCCATCGATCCGTGAGCATGCCCCACGGCAATTCCGAAACGGCAATGCCCAGACCGATCATGCCGAGCACGAGGCCGAGGTCGCCGTTGCCCAGTGCATAAGCGCTGCGCATCTGCACGGCCGTGGCGGGAATACCGCCCATCGCCGCCGCGAAACTGGCATTGGCCGCCACGCCAACGCCCAGCACCTTCCAGCGATGATTGCGATTGAGTTGTGGGGCGGCGGCCTCCGGGGCACGCGGCACAGCGGTGGCCGCAAGACGATTCGCCGCAGCAGGGGCAGAGCAAAGACGTTCGTTCATGAGTGACATGGTGCGCGGGGGGTGAACACGCGGCGCTGAAAAGGGAAAAGGGGGAAAGAGGGCGTCCGGGGGCGCGCACGCGTGGAAATCCGGACTTCATGCTCCGCATCCTACGGAGGTACAATCCATCGGAAAAGCGGGAAAACTCGATGACATATATCGTGTTTTCCGAATTAACTCCCGTAGCCCCCAAGTTTGACCCGCCTGGGGGGTACCGTGCACGCCCCGTGTTCGTCTCACGAATTGCCGTTCTACCGAGTTGCCGCCATGAATGCCCGCGCCTTCGATCTGACCCAGCTACGTACGTTTATCGCCATTCACGACGCCGGTAGCATTTCAGCCGCCGCCGAGCAGATCTTCCTGTCGCAATCGACCGTCAGCGAGCAACTCAAGAAGCTCGAAGAGCGGGCCGGACAGTCGCTGCTGGTCCGCTCGCGAAAGGGCATGCACGCCACGCCAGCGGGCACGCGCTTGCTCGCCTACGCCCGTCAGATCGCGGCGTTATCGGAAGCCGCGTTCGAAGACCTTCAGGGGGTGTTGCTCGACGGCGAGTTGCGCATCGCGATTACGGACTATTACCGTCCGCACGACGTCGCCCGCGTCCTCAAGCGATTCACGAGCCTCTATCCGCGTCTGCGCTTGCATGTGAGCGCCATGCAGAGTTCGCAGATCGAGCGCTCAGCCTTGACGGGCGAACATTTCGACGTGGGACTGGCGTTGCGGCTGATGTACGAGGACATCGACACCGGCGCGGCCGCCAATGACGCCCTCGGCAGCGCTTCGGCCACGCTGGTGCGTCGCGAGCGCCTGGTGTGGGCAATGGCGGCGACGTAGACCGCCCCCGTCGAGATGCCGCTGCCGCTCGTGACGCTCCCTCGCACGTGCGCATTGCAAACGCTCGTCGCGAGCGTGCTGGAACGGCATAGGGTGACGTACCGGGTATCGCATTCGGCAGCGGGGGTCGCAGGCATGCAGTTGGCGCTGGCTGCAGGGCTGGGGGTGTCCTGTTTGAATGAGTCGGCGCTCACGCCCGACCTGATCGTCTGCCCGCCGTCGCTGGGTCTGCCGCCGCTACCGCGCGCCGAATTCCACTTGCTGCCGGGACGCGCCGACGAAACCGACCTGATCCGGCATGCGCGCAATGCGCTGCTGCGACTGTTCGCGTGATACCTTTGCCGCTGATCTCGTTCTTGTCCGCTACTTGCGGTTGCCGTCATGCCGGAAGCCACACCCAATCAACCGATTCGTCTGAATTTCAACACCCGTCGCGCATTGCTGTTCGCGCTGACGGCAGAGCGTCTGTCGGCGTTTTACGAGCATGGGCAGTGGATGACGGACAAGCAGGGCGCGACGCTCGCGCAGATGTGGCTCTCGCGTTCCAAGTTGCAGTTGCCGCTGGACGAGCGCCGTTTGTTGTCGTCGTTGAGCGACGATTTCGCCCGCGAGCTTGCGGGTACGCTCTCACGCGAAGCCGGACTGTACACGGCGCATGAAATGACGGAATCGCTCGACGCAGACTATGCGTACGCGTCGGTGGTGGCGCAGGATCTGCTGGAAGACTGCACGCGGCGCCTCGTTGAAGCGGGCATCACGGAATAAGGCCGATCGCCCGCGAAAGTGCCGCTATTTGCGCGCAGAATGCTGCCTGACACGTTTGTCAGGTCTTGATGCCACGCTCTTGCACGAGCACCCACGGCGCGACGACGACGGCCCACAGTTCGGGCGCACGTGCGGCAAAATCGGCGGCCGTGTCGGCCTGCATGCGTTGCACCATGCCGGAGGTCAGCCATTGCGTGACGGTGGGTTTGTCGTCGTTGGCGACGGCTTCGGCGACCGAGACGAGGTCGACGCCGGGCGTGACGAACAGCAGAACGCCGCGCGCGAAGAACGACTCCAGATCCTTCCAGTCGATCTTGGCGGTTTCGCCGAGCAGGCGCAGATAGACGTCGCTGGGCTGCGTGGACGCATCGGAGGACGTGGCGGGGTTTGCGTCGGCGGAATCGGTGGGCTTGGCGGGGTTCATTACAGCGGCCAGTGAAGAAAACCCGCATTGTAATGCGCCCCGGCGAGCGCGACGGTGGTAGCATCGGAACCCCGCGCGCGGGCCGGTGTCGCAGTCACATGGCACGGCTGCCGCGAGGTGGCTAACGTTTTACCGAGGACCCCGCATGCCCAAACAAAAAACCGACCCCAAGCTCGAACAGGCCCTCACGCGCGGCGACCTCGCCATGCGCCAGATCAACTCCGCCCGTGCAACCGCGCTGCTGCGCTCGCTTGGCGAGATGATCGTGGCGGCGTCGGCGACGATCGGCGTCGAGGCAACGGTAGATGTGCCCAACGGCGACAAGGTCTACGATCCGGAAGACGGCGTCTGGCCGCAGGCACTCGTGGTGTCGTTCGACGGCCCCATCGAAGAGATGGACGAAGAAGAACTGCGTACGGTGCAGTTGATCGCCGACAAGCATCCCGAGACGTTCGTGGCGGTGTGGCACCGTGCGGACGGCAAGATCGGCCGTCAGGAAGCGCGTCCGCTCGCGATGGTCGCATTCCTGACCGACGTCGAAGTGCCCTGGCTCGACGACGACGCTTAAACGCTGCATCGAAGCCAACGAGGGATGGCGTCACGGCCATCGCTCACGATGCGCGCATCTGAAACCGCCGCCCTGGCTCACGCCGGGGCGGCGGTTTTGTTTGGGCGCTACCGACTCTTTGCGGCGTCCCGCGCCCCCGGGCGTGGGCATCGTTGCCAGACCGCAATCACGAGTCCTGTCGCGATCGCACTGGCACCGAGCAAACCGGTCTGGCTGAGCGCATCTCCGAAGACGAGGAAGCCGAACGTCGTGGCGAACAAAGGATCGCTCGTCTCGATGATCTGCACCTTGCTCGCCTGTCCGCGTGCCACGGCACGCGTCGTGAAATAAAAGCCGCCAATCGTCGGCAGCAGAATCAGCGCGCCCAGCGTCAACCACTGCCAGCCAACGGGCAGCGCGAATCCCTCCTGCATCAGCGGTATCGACAGAAATGCGCTTCCGAACCCGAACAGCCAGACTAGTTGCGGCAGTCCGGCACCGACGCGCAACGCCTTCGAGAAGAAGATGAAGAGGGCGTAGCCGCATCCACCGAGCAATGCCAGGACGATACCGTCCAAGGTCCCCGTCACACCGCCCTCGGCGAAACACATCACACCGACGCCCGCGACGATAGCCAGGAATGCCGCCCATTTCTGGCGAGTGATGCGCTCCCCGAGGCAGAGTCCGGAAAGGACGATGGTGGCCCCGCCAGCGGCGTAGGTCAGAAAGGAGACGAGCGGAATCGACGCCTGCGCGAACGCCTTCGTCTCGAAGAAATAAAGACAGAAGATGCCGAGAAACGATAGACAGGCAAAGCGCGGCCATCGGGAAGCAAGCGCCGCCGCCTGCTTGCGCAGCGCATGCGTACGGCCGCACAGGGCGAGCACGAGCACGAACGCGCCGAAGCACTTCCAGAACGCCATCGACGCCGACGTCGCCCCTTGCTCGAACCCGATGCGCGTCAACACCCCGATCGTCCCATTCAGACCGGCCGCCGCCAGCGCGCAGGCCTCGGAGCCCAATCGAGCTTCGGGCGCTTCGGTAGATTCGACACTGATATCTCTGTGCTCCACGATCCCCTCGATAAGCTGTGCGCTTCGGGGGGAAAGCGTCGCTAAGAAATTCGAGTCGGGATTGTGCCAGCGAATGCCCATCGGCTGACGCGACTTCAGCGCCGAACAAGCGATTTCGGAATTTACGGATGACGCTGCGCGCGGTACGTCATCCGTCGACGAAGGCGACGCAACGTCGACAACGCCGCCCTAAAAACTCAAATCGACGTCAGCGCAAACGTGCTGCCCGTGGCGATCTTGTCGACGGCGCCGCCCTGACGGAAATGCAGCGCGTCGAATTCGCCGAGCACCGTCGCATGGTCGCCGTGCACATGCAACGCTACGCCTTCCGGAATCGCAACGACGCTCTCGTCCGGATTGATCGCCAGATACTCCGCCAGACGTTCTTCACGCGACTCGCCGTTGTGTCCCGACGGCTTGCCACTGATGAAGTGCGGGTTCACCTGAAACGGCACCACGCCCAGCGCCTTGAGCGTCGGCGGTTCCACAATCGGCATGTCGTTCGTCGTGCGGATGGTCGGGCACACCACGTTCGCCCCCGCGCTCCATCCCACATACGGCATGCCCGCATTCAGCCGCTCACGCAGCAACCCCACGATGCCCGCGTTGTACATCCGGTCGAGCAACACGAACGTATTGCCGCCGCCGACCACCACCGCTTCCGCCTGCTCCACCGCCGCCCGCGCATCCTTGTGGTGATGGATCGACGTCAGTTCGTAACCGAATCGCTCGAACGACGGCTTCACGCGCGATTCGTACTCGTCGAAACTGAACGTGATGCCACCCGCGTACGGCACGAACAACACCCGCTTCGCGCGAC
This sequence comes from Pandoraea oxalativorans, assembly GCF_000972785.3. Taxonomy (NCBI): domain Bacteria; kingdom Pseudomonadati; phylum Pseudomonadota; class Betaproteobacteria; order Burkholderiales; family Burkholderiaceae; genus Pandoraea; species Pandoraea oxalativorans. Next base: position 63,398 of record NZ_CP011253.3, on the reverse strand, counting down.
CCTTGAGCACCGCATGCACCTGATCTTCCGCATGTTCCAGATAGCCCGACACGCCCTTGCGCGAACTGCTCATCATCAAGATCTGTTTCACGACTTCATGCCTCCCGGGCAAATGGTCTTTTGGGGGAAAGATCGAGTGTACCCGCCGCACGAACGATCAGATTCATATCGAAAGGAAACGCCGCACGGCATTCTCGACGTCACCCCTTCGTTTCTCATAAAGTGAAACGTCATACCGAATGCTGCAACTGCACACGGAAAATTGAGCATCGGCGGCAAAGCCTTATGGCGTCGATGTCATACGCAAACCCTTATCCCACCTATAAGCCGGGCGGGTGCGAGGACGCGAAATACCGGGTTTCCGAGTGACCTGAGAAGGATTACACTCAGACTCTTATATAAGACTGACCCCGATTGCCCCATAACGTCCGTTCTCCTGACGATGTGACCGTCGCAAAAAAGCATCGGCGCACCGGCAAGCGGTCGGACGGAGTCGCGTCAACCTGGTTTTCAAACTCGAGTACAGCATCATGACTTCCACTTCCAAGCGTGGCGGCCTGACGGTCGCAGACAATCTGATCGCGTTCATCGAAAAGGAAGTCCTGCCGGGCACCGGTGTCGATGTGGACGCGTTCTGGAAAGGCTTCGACGCCATCGTCCATGACCTCGCCCCGAAGAACCGCGCACTGCTCGCCGAGCGCGACCGCCTGCAAGGCGAACTCGACGGTTGGCACCGCGCCAATCCGGGCCCGATTGCCGACGCTGCCGCCTACCGCGCCTTCCTCGAAAAGATCGGCTACCTGCTGCCTGCCCCGGCAAGCGTGAAGGCCACGACGGCCGAAGTCGACTACGAAATCGCCGAACAGGCCGGCCCGCAGCTCGTGGTGCCGCTGTCCAACGCCCGTTACGCCCTGAATGCCGCCAACGCGCGTTGGGGCAGCCTGTACGACGCGCTGTACGGCACCGACGCCATCCCCGAGACCGGCGGCGCCGAGAAGGGCACCGGCTACAACCCGAAGCGCGGCGAACTCGTGATCGCCTTCGCGCGCGGGTTCCTCGATCAGGCCGCACCGCTGGCCGAAGGCTCGCATAAGGACGCCACCGGCTACGCTGTCGAGAACGGCAAGCTCGTCGTGACGACCAGGAGCGGCAAGACGGCACTCGCCACCCCGGCCCTGTTTGCGGGTCATCAGGGCGACGCTGCGAAGCCGACCGCCGTGCTGATCAAGCACAACGGCCTGCACTTCGAAATCCAGTTCGACGCGAATCACCCGATCGGCAAGACCGATGCCGCCCATATCAAGGACGTGCTGGTCGAAGCCGCCGTGACCACCATCATCGACTGCGAAGACTCGGTGGCCGCCGTGGACGCCGACGACAAGGTCGACCTCTATCGCAACTGGCTCGGCCTGATGCAAGGCACGCTGACGGAAGAAGTCGCCAAGGGCGGCAAGACCTTCACGCGCCGTCTGAACGCCGACCGCGAGTACACCGGCGCCGACGGCAAGCCGCTCAAGCTGCATGGCCGCTCGCTGCTGTTCATCCGCAACGTTGGCCACCTGATGACGAATCCCGCCATCACCGACCGCGAAGGCCACGAGATTCCGGAAGGCATTCTCGACGGCGTGGTGACCGTGCTCGCCTCGCTGCACGACCGCAAGCATCGTCTGAACTCGCGCACCGGTTCGATCTACATCGTCAAGCCGAAGATGCACGGCCCGGCCGAAGTCGCGTTCGCCGACGAACTGTTCGGTCGCGTCGAAGACCTGTACAGCCTGCCGCGCAACACGCTCAAGATGGGCATCATGGACGAAGAGCGCCGCACCAGCGCGAACCTCTCGGCCTGTATCGCAGCGGCGGCCGCACGCGTGGCGTTCATCAACACGGGCTTCCTCGATCGCACGGGCGACGAAATGCACACCGCGATGGAAGCCGGTCCGATGATGCGCAAGGGCGACATGAAGTCGTCGGCATGGATCACCGCGTACGAGAAGAGCAACGTGCTGGTCGGTCTGGCTGCCGGACTGCGTGGTCGCGCACAGATCGGCAAGGGCATGTGGGCCATGCCGGACCTGATGCACGCCATGCTCGAACAAAAGATCGCGCATCCGAAGGCCGGGGCGAACACTGCCTGGGTGCCGTCGCCCACCGCCGCGACGTTGCACGCGCTGCACTACCACGTGGTCGACGTGCAGGCCGTTCAGCAAGAACTCGAAAAGATCGATTACGCGAAGGAGCGCGACGCGCTGCTCGCCGGTCTGCTGACGGTGCCGGTCGTGGCCAAGGCGGAGTGGAGCGCCGAGGAAATTCGCAAGGAGATCGAGAACAACGCGCAGGGCATTCTCGGTTACGTCGTTCGCTGGATCGATCAGGGCGTGGGCTGCTCGAAGGTGCCGGACATCAACGACATCGGCCTGATGGAAGACCGCGCAACGCTACGTATTTCCAGCCAGCATCTGGCGAACTGGATGCGTCACGGCGTGATCACGCGCGAACAGGTCGAAGAGACCATGAAGCGCATGGCGGCCGTCGTCGACAAACAGAATGCCGGTGACAAGGCTTATGTGCCGATGGCGGGCAACTTCGACAACTCGCTCGCCTTCAAGGCCGCAAGCGCACTGGTGTTCGAAGGTCTGACGCAATCGAACGGCTACACCGAGCCGCTGCTGCACAAGTACCGTCTGGAACTGAAGGCGAAGCAACGCGGATAAGCAGGTAGCGCGACCTAGTCGCGCGAACAGGTGTCACCCCGTAGGGCGATACCCGGCAAAACGGCACATGACGAATGTGCCGTTTTGCGTTTACATCGTCATGTGCGCGTTTCATCGACGAGCGCCTGGATCGATGCGACAACGCGGTCCTGCAGCGGAAAACTCGTGGGTATTGCGTCGAGCATGGCGGCCATGCCGTGCGCCCCGGCGTAGGAGAGGACTTCAGCACCCTTTCCCGCTTTGCCAGCGATGCCGAGCGCCACACGAAGAAACGTCCAAGGCTTGTGCGGCACCTTGCCGAAGGTCGCAATGACTTCATCATCGCGATACAAGGTCACGTGACGCTCCGTCGGCACCATAGCAACGACGGGGAACGCTTCATTGATTGCCCCCCGGATCGACGTACACATCTCGACATCGCCATACAGAAGCACGACGGCGCTCTCCAACCGGGTTGGGTCTTCCGCACAGGCGCAGAGGATTGCCTCGCCCAAATCGCTGCACACGTGTTCCCGAACGTCCGGCGGCAAGACACCTCGCTCGCTCTCGCAATCGATCAACACGGTGTATTTGTCCGCGAATACGTCATGTAGCGCCTGCTCGACCGACGCGTGGATATCGTCCGAGGGCAACGTCTGGTGCAAGGCGACAGACATTCCGGCAGTGAGGGGCGAGGCAGAAGGACAGAACATAAGGAGTCGTCTTTTTGAAGGGGAATGACGGCAGAATTGCCGGTTCACTTATGGCAGCGAGAAGTCGGCGGGTCGCCCGAGGCGAACCGATTGGGTGCGCAACGTCCGGTGGACCGATATCGCACCGCAGTCATCGTGCGCGCAGTGTCCGGGCACAGACTTCCACTTTTCGCCCCGTATCGAAGTCGAGCGCAGAATGAGGTAGTCTTTCCAGGTGTTTGTCAGACTCCCCGTCCACTCGAAAGCTCGCTACGCATGGACCCCGCCATCGCCCTGCAACGCGCCGAACGGCGTGCGCTGTCATTCCTTCTCGTCGCACTGGCGATTTTCATCGCCACGCTTTTCATGCCGGTGCATTTCCTCACAGGCTGGATTCGCGCGGCGGCCGAAGCCGCGATGGTCGGCGGACTCGCGGACTGGTTCGCGGTCGAAGCGCTGTTCCGTCGCATTCCGATTCCGGGACTCGCACGGCATACGAACATCCTGATCCGCAAAAAGGACGCCCTCGGCGATGGCCTCGCCCGCTTCGTGCGCGAGAAGTTTCTCGACACGCCGTCCGTCGTGCGTCTCATCGAACAGCAGAATCCGGCCGATGCACTCACCCGCTGGCTCGGCTCGTACGAGAACACGCGTCAGTTGAGCGCCGTGCTGGTGAAGGTGACGGGCGGTGTGCTGGATGTGATGGATGAGCGCAACGTGCAGGCCTTCATCCGCCGCGCGCTGGATACGATGATCGATCGTCTCGATCTCTCGCAATCGGCCGCAGCGATTCTCGACACGCTCACCCGCGACGGACGCCATCAGGCGCTGCTCGACGAAACGCTCGACTATCTCGTCGAATTGCTCAACGAGCCGCAAACACGCGAATTCATTTCAGCGCGCATCGTCGACTGGCTCAAGGCCGATCACCCGAAGAAGGAGAAGGTGCTGCCGTCGGAATGGATCGGCAACAAAGGCTCGGACATGATCTCGGCGGCCGTCACACGTCTGCTTGCACAGATGGAAGCGGACGAGTCGCATCAGTTGCGTCAGGCGTTCGACCGCGCCGTGGCGGGATTGATCGAGCGTCTGAAACACGACGCCGAATTTCAGGCGAAGCTCGACGGCTTCAAGTCGCAACTGAAGGGCGACACCGCGCTGAACGCTTATGTGGGTAGTTTGTGGAACGAATGGCGCAGTTGGGTGAAGCAGGATCTTGCGAAAGAAGACTCGGTGATCGGTGCGAAGATCACCGGTGCAGCGGCATGGATCGGGCAGGAACTCGCGCGCAGCGAGTCGTTGCGAAAGGCGCTCGACGCGCAACTCAGAGATGCGGCCGAGCGCATGGCCCCGGGCTTTGCCGACTTCGTGACGGATCATATCCGCGCGACGGTGCATGGCTGGAATGCGGAGCATTTGTCGCAGCAGATCCGTCTCAGTGTGGGGCAAGACCTGCAATACATCCGCATCAACGGCACGCTCGTCGGCGGGTTGATCGGCGCGGTGCTTTATCTGGTGGCGCAGGCGCCGGTGCTGATGGGGCGGTAAGGGGCAATTCAGGAGCTCATGTCCATCCAGCCCCACTTGTCTTGAATTAGCGCACGCTCCTGCCCTTCCACGTTGCTGTGATCGAGGGTCGCGTACATGCCGTGGAATTTGTTGCCTGAGTCTGGCACGCCGGGATATGCCTTTTGCCATTCTTCGACCGCGATCTTCAGCGCCTCAACCACGAGCGGTTCCTTTGACTCCGGCAAGCACGCCGGCTCACCGGCTGCGGGGGCATGCGCGACCTCGATGAAATAAGTGCAGGGCAGATCGCGCACTCGCTGCGGATCGCCGGGAAGCACGACACCGATGGATTCGATGGGCTTGCCAGGCTGATTCGCGAGGTCGTTGGCGATGCGGATGAACTCACTTACCCGGTTGCTATTGCCGTACGTCAGCAACACAAGCTGGTCGCTTGGATACGGACGCTTTCCATCTGTCGCTCGTCCACCTTCCGACTCGTGAAAGCGCGTCTTCAATAGCGTTAGCATCCGGGTGAAAGTTTCCAGTTGGCGATTCAGCTTCGCCTCATCGGAACCTGTTCCGTAATCGCCAAGCACCATGAGGTATTTCGATCCGATGGCCTGCGCTAATGCGCCGCGATAGGCGTTATCGGTAGCGACAGGTGCGTTCGTATGAGAAACGGCGCTGACATTCGGTGGCAGAGCCGCCCCGGTATTTGTCACTGAAAACATGGCAATTCTCCTTTCAAGCGTTTGTGAAAAATTCACTTCGCCGTGACTGGTCGCCATGCGTTCGTATCGCTCTCTTATCGTTCGTGTCGGCGGCAATCACGTCGTGCGAGCGCTTCGTCGTTGCATCGGGTTAGAGGCACGCGCACGCTGGCATCGTGGACATACGCTTGCAGGAAAGCTTGCAGTTACTGCTCATCACATCTCGTGTGCGTCGGACACAAGTATCTGTCGCGCGCGGCGAACCGTTGCGAAAAGCGCTCGACGTACAACTCAGAGTTGCGGCCGAGCGCGTGACCCCGGGCTTTGCCGACTTCGTGACGGAACACATTGGCATCAAAGGCACGTTCGTCGGCGGGGTAATCGATACCGTGCTGTATCTGGTGGCACAGACGCTGGTGCTGAGTGGGCGATGCCCCCGTTTTCCTCCGCTGCCATACGAAGAAGCTCGTCGACCACTACCAGTCGACGCTATCGCCCAAGGTATTAGCAATTAAGCAAGCTCCTCTTTCCAGCGCTCCATCGATTTTCGTCCATCCCCAAAAATTCGCTTAACTTGACAAACCAGTGCCGCTCATCCGGTCGAAAGTGTTCATGTTCACGACGGTTATTTTTATCAAAAAACCAGGGCTCATCCATTTCCCCGTTGCCTAACTCGTATCCATTCCTGTGCGCGAACGCCATTCTTCTGATGTACGTATTTTTAAGAAACTCTTCCTTCAAGTTGTTCGCTTCACTTTGGTCCATGAACTTGTCTTCAAAAAATACGGGGCGATAGTCACTCCACGCCTCGGCCATTGACCTCAAACCTCCGCCATAGGCGAGCAATACCGATTGATGGCCGCAAATTTGCGACATGTTTCCAAAAATGTCTTTGTGACATTCCGGCATGAGCGTGATGTCGCTGTCATTACCCGGCACGACAATCTTATGATCCCATTGCCCCTCCGCCGCAGCCGCATCATTCACGAATGCAAGTGTTTTGATTCCGAGGTCCGCCGCCACCCGAAGCGCCGCAGCACCTAAGCTATGTGCCCGAGGACTCGCGGCGACCGTAAATGAAAGGTTCATTGAGCATTACCGGGGAAGGCGGCGCGGATTTTGAGGAAGAAGTATTCCTGGTCTCGGTAGCCGTAGGCGCGCCGCTTAATGACCTTGATAGTGTTGTTAATGCCCTCAACGATGCTGGTGTTTAGACGATGTCGGCATCTGGCCAGGATGCCATGCAGATAGCCTTTCAGACGCTGAGCGAAGGTGTTCAAGGGGGCTATTCCGCTTTGCTCGGCCTGCTCGCACCAGTGGTGCCAGGCTTGTTTTGCCCAGGCAGGTCTTCGGTAGAACCAGAGCCGCTTGAGTTCGTCCCTCAGGACATAGACCGTCAGCAGCGGCTGGTTGGCTTGCAGCAATTCGTCGAGCCGGACGGCCTGCTGCCGGTCTAGCTTGTCGCGGTTGCGCAATAACAGCCAGCGGCTCGATTTGATGACCCGGCGCGCGGGACGGTCCTGGCGCAGTTGGTTGGCCTGATCCACGCGCACCCGATCAATGACCTCTCGTCCGTACTTGGCCACGACATGGAACAAGTCATAGACGATCTCCGCCCGTGGGCAGTGGGCCTGGATTTCTAACTCGTAGGCCGTAGTCATGTCGATGGCTACGGCCTTGATGCGTTGGGCGACCCCACGCGGCAATTGCTCGAAGAACGCCCGAGCCGTCTCGCGTGAGCGTCCTGGGCCGATCCACAGCACCTGCCTGCTGATCGGATCGACGACTACCGTCGCGTACCGATGCCCTTTATGCAGGGCGAACTCGTCCATCGCTAAATACTCGATCCTGGACCAATCCGGTTCGCGCACTGACGCTCGGAGCCGGGCCTTGTCCAGCGTCTTGACGGTATGCCAACCCAGCTCGAAGAACCTCGCCACCGCCTGCACGTTGCTCGATTGCAGCAATTGGCTGCAGGCCGCCGCAAGCCGATCCGTCACCCGCTGGTAGCGACCCAGCCAAGTAAGCCGCTCCAGGCGCGGGCCACCGCATTGCTCACACAACAAGCGCCGGCGTGGAACATGAAGAACAACCCGGTACTCAAATAACGGCAGATCTCGCACCCGGCGCACCGTGGTCTCATGGACCTGGCGACATCGTGCGCCGCACTGCTCGCACAGCATCACCTTGGCGGTTGGCTTCAAATAGATCGACAGCGTGCGCCCTGTGCCCTCGGGCCACTCCACGCGTTCGACGGCATAGCCCTGCCAGCCTCCCAGCGACTCCAGCAGCTTGCGATCCAGCATCTCCACGCACTCCTGATGGCAAATTCCTGCCATCAAGAGTACGAAAACTTGTCAAATCCCTCCACGCTATTGCGCGATGAACCAAATGAAAACCCATCACCCCTGCCCTGGTCGCACATCCTGGAAAGCGTCTCGCGAATGTCATCGAGGAGTTCTTGCCTTCTACAATCGTCTGCCGGCCACTCCCCCCCGACAGACACGACATTTCCGTAACCTACTACGGCCCGTACCTCTTTTTCTATCACCTGGTCGTCGTACAGATAGTACGAATCCCGGCACTCGCGCACTGCATTCAATTCGTCTCTAATTTCCTCGTCCGTAGGCGATTCATCTCTAATTCCCTGATCCGTAGGTGTCCACACTGCACCAAGATTGACGTTCATAGATCTCTCCGTATAGGTAACTACGTAGAAGGGGCATTGCTGTCAGTGGGCATTCCGATCGAAATCGGAGGCGACGGTGCTGTGCATGCCATCGCTACGCCTGAGACCACTCCAACATAGAACCTGCAACCCGACGCTATTTACAGAATTCGCTCGGAGACTGATGCGCTACGCCCCCAACCGCGCCCGTCAATCGGCGCAAGTGTCTGCCGCACGCAACGCCTGGCGCACGGCCCCGTTTTGGGGCATCCTCCCGGCCCGGCAAGCCCTGACGCGGCCGTCGCGGCAATATCGATTCAATTTATCGATATATAAAAAATCAAAATTATATTTATACAAGGCCCTTCCCTATAGTTCGGTCCGAATCGCGCCAACTCTCGCAAGCGCGCGGACTTAGACCTTAGAGAAGCACACCTCATGAAGACCACGATTCTGGCCCGCCTGGGCTTTGCCGCCGCCCTTGGCGTCGCCGCCACCGCCGCACACGCTCAAAGCAACGTCACGATTTACGGCCTGATCTCGGGCGGCGTGGGGTATGTGAGCAATCAGGGCGGCAGCAAGAATTGGCAGGCGCTCTCGGGCACCAACCAGAATCCGCGCTGGGGCTTCCGTGGCTCGGAAGACCTCGGTAACGGCACGAAGGCCATCTTCACGCTCGAAGCTGGCTTCAGCATCGTGAACGGCACCGGCGCACAGAACGGCCGTGCGTTCGGTCGCCAATCGTTCGTCGGCCTCTCGGACAAGACCTGGGGCACGTTCACGCTGGGTCGCCAGTACGACACCCTTCACGACTACGTCGGCCCGATCATCATTTCGAGCAACGGCGTGAACATCGGCGATAACGACAACGGCTACAACGACCTGCGCATGCAGAACTCGGTGAAATGGGTCAGCCCGACGGTCGGTGGCTTCCACGGCACGGCACAATACGGCTTCTCGAACTCGGCCACGGGCTTCCGCAACAACAACGCCTACAGCTTCGGCCTCGGCTACAAGTACGGCGACTTCGACTGGAACGCCGCTTACGCCCAGTACAACCATCCGTACAGCGGCACCAACAACGACGGCGCCATCGCCAACGACTACGCCAGCCCGCTGCTGATCTTCTCGAAGAGCGCCACGCCTGCGAACGTCTACGCGAGCCAGCAACGCATCTTCGCCACTGGCGGCTTCTACCGCTGGGGCCCGGCGCTCATCGGCGCCATGTTCTCGGACGTGAACTACACGTACCTCGACAACTCGCACCTGCATCTCCAGAACTACAATCTGACGCTGAACTACAACATCACCCCAGCGCTGGTGCTGGGCGCGGCGTACGGGTTCACGTCCGGCAAGTACGATGTGATCAATACGCGTCCGCAATGGCATCAGGTCAACCTGCAAGCCGACTACTGGCTGTCCAAGCGCACGGACGTGGCACTCACGCTCAACGCACAGCAAGCCGCTGGCGATGCCAAATACGCGCAGCTCTTCGGCTACGCCGCATCGAGCACCAAGCGTCAGATGGCCGTGACGCTGGGCATGCGTCACACGTTCTAATTCAAGCGAGTTCGACACCATGACGACAACGACCGAACTGACCGATACGACTACCGACGACCGCCGGCACAGCCGCCGCAGCTTCCTGCGCACGTCGCTGGCCGCGTCGATGGCCACCGTGGGCGCATCAATGGCCGGTAGCGCCTTCGCGCAAATGACGAAGACCGAAGGCGCGTCGCCGCTCACGGCCGAAGGCGCGCCGCGTCGCACAGTCATCATCGACTGCGATCCGGGTCAGGACGATGCCGTCGCGATCCTGATGGCGTTGGGCGCGAGCGACCAGATCGACCTCAAGGCGCTGACCGTCGTCGGCGGCAACGTGCCTTTGAACCTGACCGAGCGCAACGCCCGCATCGTGCGCGACTGGGCGGACAAGACCAAAACGCTGCCGGTGTACGCCGGTTGCCCGAAGCCGCTCATGCGCGAACTGGTGACGGTGGCGAACGTGATGGGCCGCTCGGGTCTCGAAGGCGCGCCGTTGCACGATCCGCGTGCGCCGCTGGCGCCGCAGCATGCCGTCACGTATCTGATCGACACGCTGCGTGCAGCGGCACCGGGCAGCATCACGCTCGTCGCCATCGGCCCGCTCACCAACATCGCCACGGCGCTGACGGCCGCGCCCGAAGGCGCAAAGGCCATCCGTGAAATCGTGTTGATGGGCGGTGCGTGGTTCGAGCGCGGCAACTACACCCCGGCCGCCGAGTTCAACATCTTCGTCGACCCGGAGGCCGCGAGCATCGTGCTCGGCGCAGGCGTGCCCGTGACTATCGTGCCGCGCGACGTCAGCCTGAAGACGCTGATCACGCCGGCACGCGTTGCCCCGTTCCATGCGCTGAAAAATCGCTGCGGTCCGATCGTCGGCGACATCTTCAATGCTGCGCTGGCGTATCAGAAGCGCCGCCGTGGCGTGGACGAAGCCCCGATGTACGACCCGTGCACCATCGGCTATCTGATCGACCCGACGATGTATGGCGGCCGTCGCGTGAATGTGGCCGTGGAGACGACGGGACAGCTCACGCTGGGTGAGACGGTGGTGGACTGGAACGGTCGCACGAAGCGTCCGGTAAACGCGCTGTGGCTCACCGATATCGACGCCGACCGCTTCTACGCCACGCTGCTCGAGCGCATTTCGCGTCTGCCGTAATCGCGCGGCAGCGACACGTAGAAGACGGAAGCAAGCGAACACGGCGGCCCATCGAAAAGATCGGCCGCCGTGTTTGTCCGTATGGACCGACGACGGACGTGCGCGAAGCGCATTCGATTCACGTCGCCAGATGTTGCGCGATCCAGTCGCGGCAAGCACTCACCTGCGGGCCGCGCTCCTTGCCGACGAGCGACATCAGCGCGACGGTGCGCGTCACACGCGGGGCGATGACGTCGAGCGCCACGAGCGCCGGGTCGTGCAGGTGCAGGGTGTAGAGCTTGGGCAGTATCGCCAGCGCAAGACCGCTTCGCACGAGTGCGTAAAGCGGCTCGGTGTACTCCATGCGGTACTTCGGTTCGAGCCGCAGGTTCTGCGACCCGCCCGTGCGTTGCAGGGAATCGCTGACGTTGCCGCGCACGAACACGGCCAGATCGCGCTCGGTGAGTTGCGACCAGCTGACGGACTCGGCAGACGCGAGCGCGTCGTCGCGACGGGCGACGAGCACGATCTCGTCGTCGAACAGATCGTCGCAGCGAAAGCCCTCGGTGTTCGCCGCATGACCGGCCTCGTCGGCCTGGTCGCGAATGCCGACACCGAGGTCGATCTCGCCGCGTGCGAGCGCCGCGACCAGTTCGCTGTTGGGCAGATCGGACAGGGCGAAGCGCACGTTCGGATGAGCATCCCGCAAGCTGCCGAGCACCGGCAACAGGCGGGCGGCAACCGACGGAATGAACCCGATGCGCACCGTCTGCGCCTGCAACGCGAAGGTGCTCGTCATGTCGTCGAACGTACCGCGCGCGGCGTTGAGCAGACGCTCCGCCAGCGGCAGGATGGTGGTGCCCGCCTCGGTCAGCGTCAGACGATGAGCCGAGCGCTCGAAGAGACGTCCGCCGAGCAGGAACTCGATCTGGCGGATGGCGGCCGTGAGCGCCGGTTGCGTGACGGAGAGCGCTTGCGCCGCCTGCGTGAAGCTGCGCGAGTGGGCGAGGGCGACGAAGTACTGCACCTGTCGCAGCGTCAGCGCAGGCAGCGGCGGCACCTGCGGGGTCGCGGTGACGGCAATGGCAGCAGTGGAGGCGACCGGCGCTTTGGACGTGAGCATTTCGCCCGCGCGGCTTGCAGTGTTTTCGTTACGACGGGGCGAAGTCGCCATGGCGCGCTCCAAAGGGGCCAGCAGTGTGTCGGACACAACAGTTTTGCGACGCCAGCCAGCCGCAGAGAGCCCCGGGCAAGCCCCGGAATCCGTCAGCGTCGCGAAGAATAGATTCGAATTATCGAATCATAAGTAATTTCATTTTTTATTTATAGTCGCATGCACGTAAAGTGCCACGCAAAGACCTTCTATTCTTGGCTTATGCAGACCTCTTCTCCTGAGCACAACGAGCGCGTAGCGCCAGCCGGGCACGGCCAATCCCCTGCGGTCACCGCCCCCGGCGGATGGCTGGAGCGACGTTTCGCCATCGGCAAACGCGGCTCCAGCGTGCGCACCGAAGTGCTCGCCGGTATCACGACATTTTTGGCGGCGGCCTATCTGCTCGTCGTCATTCCGTCGCTGCTCGCCACGGGTGGCATGGATCGCGGCGCGGCCACCACGTCGGTCATGCTGGTGTTCGTGCTGTTCTCGTTGCTGATGGGCTTCTACGCGAACCTGCCGTTCGTCGTCGGCCCCGGTATCGGCGGCTCGGTCATCGTGGGCGTCACGCTCGCAGCCACCGAACACGTCGCCTGGCAGACAGGCATCGCCATCGCGTTCCTCTCCGGCCTGCTGTTCCTGCTGCTGACGGTGATCGGTGCACGCAGTGTCGTGGCGCGTCTGATTCCGACGGCCATCAAGCTGGGCCTCGGCGCGTCCATCGGGTTGTTCATTGCTGTGCTGGGCGTGCGCAACGCGGGCATGGCCATCGCCAACGCCAAGACGAATGCGTTCGCGCTGGGCGACTTCAGCAAGCCGGGCACCCTCGTTGCGCTGATCGGTCTGGGCGTCGCCGTGCTGCTGCAGGGCCGCAAGGTGCCGGGCGCGATCCTCTGGTCGATTCTGATCGCCGCGCTTGCCGGTGTACCGCTCGGCGTGACCAAAGTGCCCGAGTCGTTCGTTTCACTGCCGCACAGCATTGCGCCGGTGGCGTTCCAACTCGATTTGAAGAGTGCGCTGACGATCTCCGCGCTGCCGTATCTGTTCGCCTTCTTCGCGGCGGAATTCTTCTCGACGCTGGGCACCACGCTCGCCGTCGGCGGTAAGGCCGGTTTGCTCGACGAGCACGGCAACATGGAGAACATCAACCGGCCGTTCCTCGTCGATTCGATTGCCGCGACGGGCGGTGCGCTGCTGGGCATTCCCGCACTGACGGCACTGGTCGAGTCGGCCGCCGGTGTGGAGGCGGGCGGGCGCACGGGTCTCACGTCGATTGCGGCTGCCGTGATGTTCGCGCTGGTGTGCTTCTTCGTGCCGGTGGCGCTGGCCATTCCGAAGGAAGCGACGGCCCCCGCACTGATCCTGATCGGCCTGTCGATGTTCAGCACGGTCCGTCATGTGCCGTTCGACGACTTCAGCGACGCGTTCCCCGTGCTCGCCATGGTGCTGCTCACACTGCTCTCGAACAGCTTCGGTACCGGTATCGCCGGTGGCTTGCTGTGCTACGTGCTGGTCAAGGCGCTGATGGGCCGCTTCAAGGAATTGCCGTGGGGCCTCTATGTGCTGGCGCTGCCGCTGGCGTATTACTTCTGGACGGTCGTGGGGCGTCACTGATCGACCTGGCGGCGAACGACATGCGTCGCGCCGCTCCCCCATGCCGATGATTTCACCAAGACAAGACGTTATGACAGAGACACCGGGCCACGTGCCCGCCGCACGCACCGGCGTGCAGATTCAGCAAGCGCATCGCACGTTCTTCCACGCGATGCCGAAAGTGGAATTGCATTGCCATCTGCTCGGCGCAGTGCGCCACGACACATTCGTGGCGCTCGCCGAAAAGTCGAACGCGCCGCTCGATCGCGCGGAGATCGACGGCTTCTACACGCGCGGTGAAAAGCCCGTGGGCGTGCTGCGTGTGCTGCGCGCACTCGACGAGCATCTGCTGAGCTCGCCGGACGATCTGCACCGCATCGCTTACGAATATCTGGCGGACGCCGCCGCGTACAACGTGCGCTACAGCGAGTTCTTCTGGAACCCGACCGGCACCGTGCGCACATCCGGCATTCCCTACGCGAAAGCGCAGGACGCCATCGTCGCCGCCATTCGTGACGCCGCGCGCGATCACGGCATCGTCGGTCGTCTCGTACCGAGCATCGACCGCGAGGCCGATCCGCGCGAAGCGGTCGAGATGGTCGAGTGGATGCGCAGACATCGTGCCGACGAAGTCATCGGCATCGGCATCGACTATCGCGAAAACGACCGTCCGCCCGAACTGTTCTGGAAGGCGTATCGCAACGCGCGTCTCGCGGGCTTCAAGACGACGGCGCACGCGGGCGAATTCGGCATGCCGTGGACGAACGTCGAGACCGCCGTCGAGCTGCTCAAGTGCGACCGCATCGATCACGGCTACACCGTCGTCGACGCGCCGGACTTCGCACGCGAATGCGCCGAGCGCGGCATCGTCTTCACGGTCGTGCCGACGAATTCGTACTACCTGCGCACGCTCACGCCGGAGCGCTGGGCGAAGGATCACCCGATTCGTCGCATGCCTGGCCTCGGCCTGAAGATTCATCCGAATACGGACGATCCCACCCTGCACAAGGTCAACCCCGCGCAAGCGTGGGAGCTGATGTTCAGCCACTTCGGTTTCTCGCTCGGCGACCTGCGCGAGTTCATGCACAACGGTCTGGACGGCGCGTGGATCGACGACAGCACGCGACGCGAGTGGCACCGCAGCTTTGCCGCGGATTTCGATATCGCGCGTAATGCACTGACTCGGTCGTTGGCGGGCTGACACCGCCGCGACCACGCTTTTCCTTGGTCTCACCCGACCTTCAGCCGCCTTCGGGCGGCTTTTTTTGGTTCATCGCGCAATAGCGTGGAGGGATTTGACAAGTTTTCGTACTCTTGATGGCAGGAATTTGCCATCAGGAGTGCGTGGAGATGCTGGATCGCAAGCTGCTGGAGTCGCTGGGAGGCTGGCAGGGCTATGCCGTCGAACGCGTGGAGTGGCCCGAGGGCACAGGGCGCACGCTGTCGATCTATTTGAAGCCAACCGCCAAGGTGATGCTGTGCGAGCAGTGCGGCGCACGATGTCGCCAGGTCCATGAGACCACGGTGCGCCGGGTGCGAGATCTGCCGTTATTTGAGTACCGGGTTGTTCTTCATGTTCCACGCCGGCGCTTGTTGTGTGAGCAATGCGGTGGCCCGCGCCTGGAGCGGCTTACTTGGCTGGGTCGCTACCAGCGGGTGACGGATCGGCTTGCGGCGGCCTGCAGCCAATTGCTGCAATCGAGCAACGTGCAGGCGGTGGCGAGGTTCTTCGAGCTGGGTTGGCATACCGTCAAGACGCTGGACAAGGCCCGGCTCCGAGCGTCAGTGCGCGAACCGGATTGGTCCAGGATCGAGTATTTAGCGATGGACGAGTTCGCCCTGCATAAAGGGCATCGGTACGCGACGGTAGTCGTCGATCCGATCAGCAGGCAGGTGCTGTGGATCGGCCCAGGACGCTCACGCGAGACGGCTCGGGCGTTCTTCGAGCAATTGCCGCGTGGGGTCGCCCAACGCATCAAGGCCGTAGCCATCGACATGACTACGGCCTACGAGTTAGAAATCCAGGCCCACTGCCCACGGGCGGAGATCGTCTATGACTTGTTCCATGTCGTGGCCAAGTACGGACGAGAGGTCATTGATCGGGTGCGCGTGGATCAGGCCAACCAACTGCGCCAGGACCGTCCCGCGCGCCGGGTCATCAAATCGAGCCGCTGGCTGTTATTGCGCAACCGCGACAAGCTAGACCGGCAGCAGGCCGTCCGGCTCGACGAATTGCTGCAAGCCAACCAGCCGCTGCTGACGGTCTATGTCCTGAGGGACGAACTCAAGCGGCTCTGGTTCTACCGAAGACCTGCCTGGGCAAAACAAGCCTGGCACCACTGGTGCGAGCAGGCCGAGCAAAGCGGAATAGCCCCCTTGAACACCTTCGCTCAGCGTCTGAAAGGCTATCTGCATGGCATCCTGGCCAGATGCCGACATCGTCTAAACACCAGCATCGTTGAGGGCATTAACAACACTATCAAGGTCATTAAGCGGCGCGCCTACGGCTACCGAGACCAGGAATACTTCTTCCTCAAAATCCGCGCCGCCTTCCCCGGTAATGCTCAATGAACCTTTTTTTTGCCCGACGATTTGCCCGGCGACCGGTCGTACGCGAAAAAATTTCAAATCGGATTACGTAAATCCGTCAGTCGGGAAATATCAGAATCATTTCTCATGATTCACCCCAAATCCGCGCACTTGTCTATTCGACGTGACAGCAAATCTTTAACATGCGCCCCGGTTACGACATTTACTGGACATCTGCATCATGCAACACACATTGCGCGCGCTGCCACACGGCACGCAACGCACTGACGGCTCGCCGCTGCATTCACCCCTGCCGGGCATGCCGCAACGTCGGCTGAACGAATTACTCGACGTCATTTCCCGGCGCTTCGGCCTGCACGGGCTTCAGGCGCAAGCGTTTCCGGGGGCGGGCATCACGCTCGAGAACGGCGACGCCCTCTATTTTCGCGCCAACGAATCGGTCGAAACGTTCGACGTTTATTTCCGTGTCGACATACCCCCCGCGATGCTGGGTCAGCCTCATCCAATTCAACTGATATCGGAAAACTGTTTTTCTGATATCACCCGCCCACCGATGATTTCCATTGAAGCGACGGAGGGCATTTTATTGCTCGGGTTCTCGGGCATCGACTATGAAGATATTCATAAGGATGCTGAAGGAACGATCGACAGTCTTTTCTCCGAGTACCGAAAGCTGGTTCAATTTCTAAGAAACGAGGTTTATTAGGCCATCATGTTGAAAGTTCAGTCCAACATTGCGCGCGTACAGTCCACCGGCAACCTTCTGGAGATGGCGCTGGGTGCGCAGTTTCTGCGCCGCGCGCGCGTCGCCGGTGAATTCGACAATCGCGCGCTGGAGCGGCACATCCAAATGGCGCCGGAACAGCCCATGCCCGCCCTGAAGATGAGCTTCGGTCTGCACACACGCACCGACTCGACGGATTCTGTGGATTCGCTGCCCGACAGCAAAGCGTTCGACGATTTTCGACGCCGCGACGCGGGGCGCAATATCTTCGATTGCGCGCCTTACTACACGAAAGCCTCTGCACGCGTCGAATTCGAGCGCAAGCTGGGGCAGACGCTGTGCGACGCCCCGGAGATTCGCGACATCGCACGTCGCATCCGTGAGCTGACCGGTGCACCGATGCGGTTCGAGGACTTCGACGCGAAGGCGCAGGCCAAGATCATCGACGAGCAGGTCGGGATCGGCGGCGCAGACGAATGTCTGAACTCGCGCGACACGCTCGACGCCCACGTGCTCGCCACGCTGATCAAGGCCGAAGCCTCGCATTACGACGATCCCCACGCACCGGACAAACACCGTCGACGCAACATGTTCAACGCCGCACCGCATCCCGAGAATCCCATGCATCCGTGGAATCTTCGGGAGTTCGACGTGCCCATCGCGCAGATCAAGTCGCCGGTGCAGTTGCCCGACCGTATCCGAGACGTCATGCAATCCCGCTGGGAGACGTTACGACACAACCCGGCCGGTGAGGACGCGTTCCTCAAGGTTCTCGCGCATGCGGGCGCGGACCGTGTGATGCGCGAAGACGGCTTCACAGCATGTCGGGACGTCGTCGACTACATGTTTCGATGCGACTTGGACGAGCGTCGCAAGCTGCTGCACGATGTACTGGACATCACGTGGAGCACGGCGGAATACACCGACGACGAGGACAACGGCCGATGGCTGAATCCGATTGGCTCGCATGTGCGGCAACATCGCACGGGCGACCGCTCGAACATGGTCAGGACGTCGGACCGCAACGATCCGGCCATCGGCACCTGGGCGTTCGGGGCCATCCTGCACGACAAGCCGGTCATCTCGGGACCGAGCGGACATACGCTGCGCTACCTGAACCACTACGCACAGTGCCGTGAGATAGCGGCATATTCGGGCGACGTTTCGGATTGGCCCTCGCTCGCCGAAGCGCGCATGGTGATGATGGCGAACCTGATGCCGCCGAAGAACCACCACTCGTATCACGAGATCATGTCGGCATCGATCGGCGTCTCGGACGGCACGGAGATGCTTCACTATCGCGACCGCGCCACCTACGCGGATCTGAACGATACGGCGCTCGGTGCCAAATTGCTGGGGAAATTGAAGGACGAAGCGCGTCAGATGCCTGCCGACGCGCAGGTGAAGGAATAGCCCGGCGTTGCGCAGCAGTGATCGGCGAGCGTGACGTCAGTCAGCATCACGACTCGTCGCCCGAGCTCTCGCTTTCCGTATCGAGCGAGTAATCGGGCACCACCGGTTGACCATAGGCGCGCAGCGATTGTGGCGCGTCGACGAAACGCTCGGCAATGACCTGTGCACGACGTGCAGCCAGTTCCGGCGTCGACGCCAACGTCGACTGCGCGATGTGCTGCACTTCGTTCGCAAACGCCATGCCGATGCGCTGGCTACTGCGATGCAGCACGAACTTGCCGTTCGCCGGATCGAACAGACCGCCCTGCGTGCGACTCTGCGCTTCGACTTCGGCGCACGCAGCACATGGCACGAAGCGCCCGGCCATCGGCACGACGATCAGCGCGTCGGCGGGCAAGTCCAACCGGGCGACGGCCTCGCAGTGCCAGGGGGCGGCGTGTTGTGCGATGGCCGACTCGATGCACTGCTCGGCGTGCATGGTTTGCGTAACACCGTCGGGCAGTAAGGGCAGCTTCGGCGTGCCGTCCTGCATCGGCGTGTGTACGACCAGATCGTCAAACGTCGACGCAGCGCGCGCGGCGTCTTGCAGCACACGGCTCAGCGTGTCGAAAGCATCGTCGAGCTGACGCAATGTGCTGTCCACCGGCAATGCCCCCTCCGAGGGGCGTCCAATGCCCGCCGTCACTTCGGCACGCGCCGCTGCGCGCATACCCGCCAGCCCGCGTCCGTCGACATAGTGGTGTCGCAACTTGGCGATATCGCGCACGCGGCGGGACATGACCATGGCGTCCCAGTTGCGTATGTCCTCACGCGCGGGACGCCGGGGCGCCCCCGACATCAGGGCGTCGTCCGTCAGCGCGAGATGCAGCGCTTCGCGGATGCGTCCAGCGTGAAAATTCGACGCGATGTGCAGCCGTCCGCCAAACACGCTCGCCTGCACTTCCAACGGATCGATATCGAAGCGCGCGCGCATCGTCATGTTCACGGCGATCGCGATATGCCGCAGCGACTGCGTGATGCGGTCGAAGCCGAGATAGCGCTTGGGTGCGGGCGGGTCGATGGGACGGCGTGCGATGCGCGACACCTCGGACGCATTGAGGAAGTAGTAGCGGGCCGGGTACATCTGCGGCGTGTGACGGGCGGCAACCCGACGCGCGATGACCGCGTCGAGCGCCGAGGCTTCGTATTCGGGCATCGCATGCGCGTTGCGAAGCGAGCGGACGAGGGCTTGAGCCGCAGCAGTTGTCCTCGTCGCGTCGTTGATCGGTTCGGGACGACAGACGGCGTCCTGCGAGGTTCGCAAGGGATTGGCGATGGGCATGGTTCGGGGAAATCCGGGAAGGGGTTGTGTCGGACGCCAGCGACAACAGTCGGATAGCGGTGCGTGGCGCGCTTCTACTGCGTGCGTTTTCGATGTTCTCGTGCCACGCGCCGGAAGCAGTGACGCGGATTCTACGGACGCCCATTGGCGCGGCTTCTGTATTTGAGACCGAAGTTGTCGCGGGACGTCCGCAACCAGCGGGCGCTCGATGCGCTCGATGCGCCCCATGCCCCTTGCGTCCTTTCCCCAATGCCATAAAAAAACCGCCGACCGGATTCCGGTCGGCGGCTTCGCGTCGCTTGGGGTCGATGCGTGGGTGCTGCTGTACTACAGGGACGTGGACGAACGTGGAGGAACGGTCCGATTACGAGCGGCTGTCCTGTGCGAACACGTTGCGATCGCTCAGTTGTGCGCGGACGTCGGCGCGGGTCAGCGCTGCGGCGGCCGGAGCGGTCGTGGCAACGTTTTGCGTCTGAGCAGCGGCCACGAGCGGCGCGCCGGTTTCGCTTTGCAGCAGTTGGCCGTTTGCGGCAGCCTGGGCCAGTTCGGCGCGAACTTCCGCGCGGCTGACCTGGCTTTGCGTTGCAGCGGCGACATCAGGCGTGTTGTCGTTGTAACGAGCGTCTGCGAAAGCCGAGGCGGAAACGAACGAAGCGGCGGCAACAACGGCAGCAAGGATACGGGTGTTCATGGTGAGACTCCTGTCAATTTGGTTGAATACTTCGGGTTCAGCTAGCGTTCGGGGCATCATCAGCGTCGAGGCCGGGGGGCACTTCGTTTTGCTGCGTTGCGGTGTCCGTCGCGTTGGCATGAGTGAATCTTAGGGAAAACCCGTGGTTTTTTCGCAACTGAGCGTCTACGAAATGCAACCGATCGTCCGATTCGAAAAAACTATTGAAAATCAACCGCTTAATGCCGTTGAACAGGATATGCGCGGTGATTTCGGCGCATTTTCGAGCGGTTTTCGACCAGCATGCCGCTGTGCGCAACAGGGTCTTTAGTGCGATGGGGTTTATCGCGAAGTGCGTCAGCAGTAGAGTGACAACATGATGAAGTCAGCCGACATCGTGGCTCGCAGGGTGCGCCGCACCGCGGACGATGCCGGTCAGTACAGGAGCATTACCATGGCTGCCCTCGGTTCTTTCCTTTTACTGGCGAGCGCTTCGTTGCTCACCGCGTCGTATCTTCGCAGCCGTGCCGCCCGTTCGCGCCGTCAGCAGGAAGCTCGCGTACGCGTGACGCGTCGCTGACTGGCCATTGACCGGTCCGTCGCGCGCATTGCGTGGCGGCCTGAGCAAGTTGGTCTTGCTGAGCACTGATTATTTCATTTTCAGCAATGCGTCCTTATCCAGGACCGCGTTTTTCTCCTTGTGCCGCGAGCGTAGATTGGCGGCAATGACGGCGCCCATGGTGGACGTCTCGCCAGACAGGAGAAATGAAAATGAAACACGCTCTGTTCGCATCGACTGTTGCCGCCGCCCTGCTGAGCGCAGGCGTCATGACCAGCGCGAGCGCTGCCGAGAACACGCAGCCGCCCGCCCAGCCGCAACAAGTTCAACAGCAAGCTCAGACGCAGGTGCAGGCACAACCGGGCGCAGTCGCTGCGCAAGCCGGTTCGGTGGTTTCGCCGGCGTATGAAGTGCCGGGTCGCGTGAACCGCGCCGGGTCGATTTACTTCGGTCAGTAATCCGCGCGGCATAAAAAAACGGCAAGCCGGGGAGCCATCCACCGGCCTGCCGTGTTCCCGCACTGCGGGACCTTCCTCCCCGAGCCTGATCCGCTCCCCACAGTAAGACCGTTTCAGCAAGCCCGCGTCAATAAGTCCGCTTCATCGCCTTCGCACACGCGGCAGACAGGCATCCCACCCCCAGCACGTACACCGCAATCCACCACGGCTTGTGGCCACCGTATTCCAGCAGCGTCGCGGCAATCAACGGCGTGATCGAACTCGAAACGATACCCGAGACCTGATAGACGACGGAGATGCCGGTGTAGCGCACGCGCGTGTCGAACAGTTCGCAGAACAGCGACGCCTCCGGGCCGTACACGAACGCGTACACCACGCCCAGCGGCACGATCACGGCAAGCGACACCCACCAGACGTTCGAGAGTTAAAGTCAAATCTGGTGTACGGGGCGTGAGCAAGATTAGGCGGCCAGGGGCTGCTGAGCCGGTGTGCTGTCGGTCACCGGCTCTCCATCCTTGAACGTCATCCCGTCAAGCATCGTCGCGATCTTTTCGGGGGCGCGGATGCGCCGCCCCGAGTCTTCGGCCGACTCGATCAGCTTGAATGCCAGGCCGAGGAACGTCGCGCGCGAGACGCAGTTGCGCGTGCGCTTGGTGCGGTGACGCACCGTCGCGAAGGTCGATTCAATCGGATTCGTCGTGCGCAGATGCTGCCAGTGTTCGGCCGGGAAATCGTAAAATGCCAGCAGCTCGTCGCGATCTTGCGTCAGCTTTTCGACCACCTTCGGATACTTTGCCGAGTGGGTATCAACGAAGTGATTGAAGGCAACCAGCGCTTCGGCACGCGTGGCGGCCATCCAAATGTCCTGCATCGCCTTTTTGGCGCGGGCCTGCTGCGATTTCGGCAGCGCGTTGAGCACGTTGCCCATCTTGTGGAACCAGCAGCGCTGATGCTTGGTCTGCGGGAACACTTCTTCCATCGCTGCCCAGAATCCCATCGCACCATCTCCGCAAGCCAGCAGCGGCCCTGACTGCAGACCGCGCTTTTTCAGATCGAGCAGCAGTTCGGCCCACGACGCCTTCGATTCCCGATACCCGTCACTGATCGCCACACGCTCTTTCGTTCCGTCCGGTTTGACACCAATGATCACCAACAGGCACTGGCCGTCGGAATCGTCGCTGCGCACGCCGGTGTGAATGCCGTCAGCCCACCAGTACACCCAGCGCGCCAACGACAACTCACGCTGATTCCACTGAGCATGCTCATCGGCCCATTGCGCCTTCAGACGACTCACCACATTTGGCGACAGGCCGCTGACCTGGCCGCCCAGCATGATGCCCATGGCTTCGCTCATGTCGCCCGTCGAGATGCCTCGCAGGTACAGCCACGGTAGTGCGGCCGACACGCGTGCGGATTTGCGAACGTACGGCGGCACGACCGCCGAATTGAAGCGGATGCCCGAACCCGAGCGATCACGCACCTTCGGTACCCGAACCGGCACCGGACCGATGGCCGTGACGACTTCGCGCTCTGGTAGGTAGCCGTTGCGCACCACGGCACGCCGACCGTCGATCGACCTCACGTTGCTGTACTGTTCAAGCATGCTCGCCAGTTCCGCTTCGACTGCCTGCTCGATGATCTGCCGCGCGCCTTGCTGGATCAGTTCATCGAGCGCGCTCTTCGTTTGTGCTTTTCTGCCGTTCGTTTCTTTCATAATCTTCTTCATGGTGGTCGGGGCCGGCTCGCGCCGGCTTTGCTCGGTGTGCCTTCGACAAGCAACATTCTCAGCTAAACCGCCACCGCCTTCTCATATTTCCCAAAGCACTCCGTACACCAGATTCGACAATAGCTCGACGTTCGACGAGAAGTGCATCACCGCGAGCGCGGGAATCGACGACACGCCACACGCCAGCGCCCCCCATGCGAACACACGACGTCGCCCGACGCGATCCGATAGCTTCGACGCGTAGGGAATCGTCACGACCAGCACCAGCGCGGCGAGGGTGACGGCCAGCAGAATCGGTGTCTTGGGAAAATGCAGTGTGCCGACAAGGTACGAAATCGCGAACACGGCGTAGACGTTGAACACCACGCCGTCGATATACCGCGCGCCCCAGCCGAGCAGCACATTGCGACGATAGTCGCGCACGATCTCGGAGAGCGGCACGTGCGCCACGTGCTGACTGTCCTTGATGCGGGCGAATTCGGGCGTCTCCAGCACGCGCAACCGGATAAACATGCCCACGGCCACCAGCACCAGACTCAGCATGAATGCGAGACGCCATCCCCACGACATGAACTGCGCATCGGTCAGCGTCGAGGAGAGCAGGGCGACGACACCCATCGACAGACAGAGCCCCACCGCCAACCCGATCTGCGGATACGCCGCGAACTGGCCGCGTTTGTCGCGCGGCGCGTATTCGAACGCCATGAGCACCGCGCCGCCCCATTCGCCGCCGAGGCCGATGCCTTGCAGCAACCGCAGAAACAGCAGGATCAGTGGCGCGGCAATGCCGATGCTGTCGTAGGTCGGCACGAGGCCGATCAGAAACGTCGACACGCCCATGATGGTGAGGGTGACGATCAGCAGCGGTTTGCGTCCGAGCCGATCCCCGAAGTGCCCGAACAGAATGCCGCCGAGCGGTCGCGTCGCGAATCCCACCGCGTACACGGTGTAGGCGAGCGCCGTGGCGACGAAGGCGTCGCCGCTGGGAAAGAAAAGTTTGTTGAACACGAGACCGGTAATGGTCCCGTAGAGAAAGAAGTCATACCACTCGACGGTCGTGCCGATCAGACTGGCCAGCGCGACCGTGCGCACCGCTTTTTCGTCGTTGACGGCATCCCGCGCGCCCACGCCGGTGAGAACCTGTTCCATTGCGCCTCCTGTTGATGCGCCGCGCCCCTGCGGCGCGCAGCGACGCACCGGTCTGCGCCGGGCGTCTGTCTCCTGAATGTCTCGGTGCCGCACATGCCGGTGACCGGTGAGCGGCTATCGTTTTGATGATGAATGTTGCGGGGACTGCGGGTAAGACGCGAAAACACCCATACGGGATTACAAGGACAACCACAACGACAACGACAACGTCGACAACATCGGGCGACGAACGCGACGTCGCCCGTTCGAATCAGGTTCAGGCCGCAGCGCCAATGAAGTTGCGCCCACGCGGACCGTCGAGGGCGGCCGCAATCATTGCCGTCGATTCCGGCTCGCTCACGCCGTACGCGGAGAATTCCGTCGCCACGCCCAGCCCGTTGAGGAAGGCCGTCAACCGCTCGGGTGCGCTGGCGATATCGCCGTCGAACACTTGCGCCAGCACCGCGTCGCGATCGGCGCGGCGGCCGATGGCCAGACGCATCACCGTCGGCAACGTGAACGAGCACGCGATGCCATGTGGCAAGCCGTGACGAATCGTCATGTCGTACGAGATCGAATGCGCCAGCGCCGTCTTCGTATTGGAGAACGCCATACCCGCCTGAAGCGCAGCGAGTGCCGCCTGCGAGCGCAGCGTCATGTCGTCGAGCGCCGTCATGAGACTCGGCAGCACACGCATCATCTCGCGCGCGGCGGTCACGGCGAAGGTGTCGGAGACCGGGTTGGCGTTCACGTTCCAGATCGCTTCGAGCGCGTGGGATAGCGCGTCGAGACCGCTTTGCAGCGTGACGCTGCGTGGCAGGGAACGCGTGAGCACCGGGTCGACGATGGCGGCTTCGGGCCAGGTCTCGGGCAGGTGCAGCGAGTACTTCTTGCGCTTCACATGGCGGTCCCACAGCGTGGCCCACGGCGTGACTTCGCTGCCGGTGCCCGCCGTCGTGGGAATGGTGATGAGCCGTTTTGTGCGCGTAGGGCGGAAGGTGCCACCGGCATCGAGCGCATCCACCAGTGTGGCGAAACGGTCGTCGTCGCCCGCGACCATCAGCAGCTTGGCCGTGTCGAGCGCACTGCCGCCGCCCAGCGCCACGATGACTTCGCATGGGCCGTGACGTCGCCAGAAGTCGCCGTACATCGGCGCGAGTTCGCGCACATCCGGGTTCGGGCTGACTTGATCGATCACCCCGGCGAGTCGCTGACCCAGTAGCGCTTCGATGCGTCCGGACATGCCGAGCGCGCGCGCCTCGGGCATGGTGACGAGCACCGCGCGACGATTTCCCACGAGTTCGGGCAGAGCATCCAGCGAGCCCGGACCGAAGTGGACGTCGACCGGATTATGGAAACGCGAACGTGCAGTCATGATGGTGTCTGGGCCGCCGCGCCGGATGACGTTGCGATCGATTGGCGAAGATTGAGCTGGATTATGGTGAGCGCCGTCCTATACTTCCAATTCACATTTTTTCGTCAATCTATTGATAAAACCTATACCTCGTCACGGGAGCGACATCGATGCGAATTACCCAGTTGCGTTCGTTTCACGCGGTGGCGCACCACGGCAGCGTCACGCGTGCCGCGCAAGCGTTGCACGTCAGTCAGCCGACGATGACGACGCAGATCCGGGCGCTGGAGGAAACGTATGGGGTTGAGCTGTTTTATCGCCACGGTCGCGGGCTGACGCTGACGCCGACCGGCCGCGCGCTTTACTCGGTGAGCCTGCGCATCTTCTCGGACGAAGCGGAAGCGCTCAGCCTGCTCAAGGAGCATGGTGGGCTGCGTACTGGGGAGTTGCGGCTGGGCGCGGTAGGGCCACATCATGCGATGGAGATCGTCGCGGCGTTTCAGCCGCGCTTTCCCGGGATTCGCATCTCTGTGCGACCGGGCAACTCCGAGGAGATGATCGAGAGCTTGCTGGCGTATCGCACCGACGTCGCCGTGCTGGCGCGTTATCACGACGACGCGCGTCTGCACGCCGTGCCGTATCGCACGCATCCGGTCGTGCTGCTGGTGCCGCGTACGCATCGCTTCGCGCGACGCCGCAGTGTCAAACTGGCCGATCTGGCGGACGAACCGATGTTGATGCGAGAACCGGGGTCGACGACGCGTCACGCGCTCGAAGCGGCCATGCAGGCAGCGGGCGTGGCGCCGAGTATGGCGATGGAGATCGGTAGCCGCGAGGCGATCCGCGAAGCGGTGATCCTCGGGCTGGGGATCGCGGCGGTGTCCGCACGCGAACACACGCCCGACGCGCGGCTGGCGACGGTGGCCATCGGCGACGCACGCGTCGAGACGACGACCGTCATCGTCTGTCTGGCCGAGCGGCGCGCATCGCGCGCCATCGCGGCCTTTCTGGACGTTGTAGCGGGGCTGGTGTGATTACAGGTACTGACTGGCGGCCAGCACGACCGCCGACGCCACGAGGCAGTAAATGCCGAACAGATACCAGCGACCGTGTTCGAGCCAGCGCGACAGCCAGCGCAACGCAATCAGCCCCGCGAGGAAGCTGAACACCATGCCGACGAGACTTGGCGTGAGCACCGACATGAAGTGACCGGAGAGCGTCTGAGCGCCGCCCGACTTGTACAGACGGTAAGCTTCCTTGACGATGACCGGCGGCGTGAGGACCACGGCCAGTGCGAAGCTGAATTCCTCCACGCGCACCTTGTCGAGACCGCGCAGCATGCCCGTCGAAATGGTCGACCCCGAGCGCGAGAAGCCACGGAATGGCAGGCACACACCCTGCACCGCGCCAATCCACGCGGAGTCACTGCCGCGCATCGGACGGTCGCCCATCGGCGGACGCTTGCGGCCCGAGATCAGAATCAGAATGCCCGCCATCGCGAGACCGGCGGAGATGATGTACAGATTGCCGAACAGGTGCTCGATTTCGGCATGCTCGGAGCCGCGCATCAGCACCTTCTCGATGAAGAACATCAGCGCCAGACCGATCACACCGGTGAAGGCCGTCGCGATAATGACCTGCTTCGCGTTGTGAATGAAATCGTGCTTCGACGAGAAGTAGCGTTCACGCCACGACTTCCAGAAATAGACGATGACGGCGAGCATGGTGCCGGTGTGCAGCATCACAAGCAGCAGCGTCATGGCGGGCGTCGACGGATCGAGCCCCATCAGCTTCTCGGCCATGATGACGTGTGCCGAACTCGACACCGGGAGCAATTCCGCCACACCCTGCACGATGGCGAGCACCAGCACTTGCAAATAGTCCATGCGCAATCCTTGAGAAATGGGCAAGGACAGTACGCCGAGGAAATGACGCTTTCGTGACGGTCATATGACGGCGGCGCCGGTCACCTGCCCCCAACCGGCTGCCGCGCATCATACTCCGTCAGAATTGGCCGTAAATGAGGTCGGCGAGAGGCCGTGAATCCGGGCGGCAACGCGCGGCTTCTCGCAGCATTTCGCGATATTTCGCAGCGACAGGCGCGACGACATTCGTTACGCCTGCCGAAACGCCAGCGTGCTTACTTGCGAAGCGCCTGATCCAGATCGGCGAGCAGGTCGTCGATATGCTCGATGCCGATGGACAGACGCACCGTCTCCTCGCTCACCCCGGCCTTGCGCAGTTTGTCCGGCGACAACTGGCGGTGCGTGGTCGAGGCCGGATGCGTGGCGAGCGACTTGGCGTCGCCGATGTTGACCAGACGGGTGAAGAGTTGCAGGGCGTCCTGGAACGCAGCACCAGCAGCGTGGCCGCCTTTCACGCCGAAGGTGAGGATGCCCGGGCCGCGTCCCGACAGATACTTCTTCACCAGCCCGTGGTCCGGATGCTCCGGCAGGCCCGCATAGTTCACCCACTCCACCTTCGGATGCGTCTTCAGATACTGGGCGATCTTCTGCGCGTTGTCGGTGATGCGGTCCAGGCGCAGCGCGAGCGTCTCGATGCCCTGAAGAATCTGGAATGCGTTGAAGGGCGAGATGGCCGCCCCGGTATTGCGCAACGGCACCACACGCGCACGGCCAATGTACGCGGCCGGACCGAAGGCTTCCGTGTACACCACGCCGTGATAGCTCACGTCCGGTTCGTTGAGTCGCTTGAAGCGGGTCTTGTGTTCCGCCCACGGGAATTTGCCGGAGTCGACGATGGCCCCGCCAAGGCTCGTGCCGTGCCCGCCGAGATACTTCGTCAGCGAATGCACGACGATGTCCGCGCCATGCTCGAACGGACGCAGGAGGTAAGGCGTCGGCACCGTGTTGTCGATGATGAGCGGAATGCCGTGACGATGCGCGATCTCGGCAAGCTTCGCGATGTCGGTGATGTTGCCCAGCGGGTTGCCGACCGACTCCGCGAAGATGGCTTTCGTCTTCTCGTCGATCAGCGGCTCGAAGGATTCCGGCTCGCGGGGATCGGCAAAGCGCGTGGTGATGCCCGAGAGCGGCAGCGTGTGCGCCAGCAGATTGTAAGTGCCGCCATAGAGCGTGCTGGCTGCGACGATGTTGTCGCCCGCCTCGGCAATCGTTTGAATCGCGTAGGTGACAGCCGCCTGACCGGACGCGAGCGCCAGCGCCGCCACCCCGCCTTCGAGCGCCGCGACGCGCTGCTCCAACACGTCTTGCGTCGGGTTCATGATGCGCGTGTAGATGTTTCCCGGCACCTTGAGGTCGAACAGGTCCGCGCCGTGCTGCGTATCGTCGAAGGCGTACGCCACCGTCTGATAGATCGGGACGGCCACGGCACGCGTGGTCGGATCGGGGCGGTAGCCACCGTGCACGGCCAGCGTTTCGAGTCGCCATTGCGACGCTTGGGTGTTATCTGCGGGGTCGATCTTGTCGGTCATGTCGAATGTCTCCGGATTGGCATCACGTCGATGGCGCTCCGGTCCCGGAGCGGGTCTCAATGAATTGATTAGGTATCCGATGGCATTCTAATCGGAGAGACAGCGCGGGCTTATCTCCGATGGGCCGATGCTTAGCGACGAATTGATAGAAGCAGGCCGGGCGGGCGTTTGCAGCGGTTCCGGCGATATCTATTCACCGGCAATCCACAGCTTAATCACAGAAAAACCGTGGTTTTCCACAAGAAATCCACCGACTTATCCCAGCCAGGTCGATGACATATCCACTCGATATCCACCATATATCCAAGGGATATCCACCGGTTATCCCCATTGACCTGCATAGTTTTCCCGCCTTTTCCACTGTCTATCCACTGCCTATCCCCTGAGTTCCCACAGGGTTGCCCACAGCCACGACACAGCTTGTTCACAACGTTATCGACAGGCTTATCCACAGGCAGCGTCGATGAAATCCTCCGCGCAAAAACAAAATCGGCCGCAAACGACGCGGCCGATTGAGTATCGGAGACTGCTCTCCCCAGAGTCTCATTGCGCCGCAGGGCGCAGGCTCGCGGGGTTACGGCAAGTACGGCGATTCGCAAAAGCGATTAGTTACCGAAGTAGGTCGTACCGGCTCGTTGCAGACCGCCGACCGACCCCATCGTGACCGGGGCGCTGGCCGTTGCCGGTTGTGCGCTCGGGACTGCCTTCGGGTAGACGCTGTCGTGTTGCACCACGAGACCGGCCTTTTGCGCCTGCACCAGTTCGTCACGAACTTGTGCGCGGGTCAGCGCGCTGGTCTGCGGTCCCACGAGAATTCCGAAGGACCGTCGAAAGCGTCGCTGGCGAAAGCCGAACCGGCCGAGACAGCCAGCATTGCGGAAACGAGAGCCGAGGTAATAAGAGTGCGCTTCATGGTAGTTCTCCTGTCTATTTGAAAGAGGCGATGTTCAATTCATCGTCGACAGTTGAAGTGTATTAGTCGCATCTATCGCAATAAAGTCGATAATTGTCTATTTCTAATTTCTGTTTTTGAAATAATTAGAAACATTTCGGCGCATCGCGACGCATATTGTTTCGTATACGATTTACGCGTCGTGAGCCGAAAATAAAGACGGGACGCCTTTATCAGGCGTCCCGTCGGGCTCACTGCGAATATTCGACCAGACGATTATTTCGCGGTCGCTTCCTCAGGCGTCACGGCCGTGGCCCCCGTTCCCGCCGTCTGGGCGAGCACCGGCTTGAGTGCGACGCCGGTGTGGCTGGCCTTGACCTTCGCCAGTTCGTCGGGCGACGTCGCCGCCACCACGGTGCCGCCGTCCTTGCCGCCTTCCGGCCCCATGTCGACGATCCAGTCGGCTTCGGCAATCACATCGAGGTTGTGCTCGATGACGACGACCGTGTGTCCGCCGTTCACCAGCCGGTGCAGCACGTTGATCAGCCGTGCCACGTCCGCCATGTGCAAACCGACGGTCGGTTCGTCGAGAACGTACAGCGTGTGCGGCGACTTCTGTCCGCGACGCGTAATGTCGTCGCGCACCTTGGTCAGCTCCGTCACCAGCTTGATACGCTGCGCCTCGCCACCCGATAACGTCGGCGACGGCTGCCCCAGCGTGAGGTAGCCCAGCCCGACGTCCTTCATCAGTTGCAGCGGATGCGCAATGCTCGGCATCGACGCGAAGAACTCAACGGCTTCGTCGACTTCCATCGTCAATACGTCGCCGATGCTCTTGCCGCGCCACGTCACTGCCAATGTTTCGGCGTTGAAGCGCTGTCCGTGGCAGACGTCGCACAGCACCTTCACGTCCGCAAGGAAGCTCATGCCGATGGTCCGCACGCCTTGCCCTTCACAGGCCGGGCACCGGCCCTCGCCCGTGTTGAACGAGAAGCGCGACGCCGAGTAGCCGCGCGCGCGCGCTTCGAGCGTGTCGGCAAACAGACGTCGGATGGTGTCCCAGAAACCGATGTAGGTGGCTGGGCATGAACGCGGTGTCTTGCCGATGGGCGTCTGGTCGACTTCGAGTACGCGGTCGATCGTCTCCCAGCCCGTCACGGATTCGCATCCGTGCCACGCATGCACCACCGGACGACGCGGCTCTGCGGGCGCTTCCGACTTCGCACGCGGCTTGCCGTCCGCCTTCACGGCATGGCGCACCGTGCCCTTGCGCGCACGACGCTCCGCAGGCGACGACAACACCGAACGCCCCACGGCATCGAGCAGGTTCGTCATCAGCACATCGCGCGCGAGCGTCGACTTGCCGGAGCCGGACACGCCGGTGATGGCCGTGAGTCGCGCCAGCGGCAGCGAGGCCGTCACGTTCTTCAGGTTATGGAGCGTCGCACCGTGCACCGTCAGCCAGTTCGGCGGGACGGCTTCGGCGCCCTTTGCTTCCCTGGCGCCCTTCGCCGGTGCAACGACTTCCCGGCGCGGTTGAATCGGATGCTGCAACGGATGGGCGAGGAACTTGCCGGTGAGCGAATCGGGATGCGAAGCGAGATCCGCCACATTGCCCTGTGCGACGAGCGTGCCACCACGCTTGCCCGCCCCCGGACCGATGTCGATGATGTGATCCGCGCGACGAATCGTGTCTTCGTCGTGCTCGACCACGACGAGCGTGTTGCCCTGGTCACCAAGCTTGCGCAGCGCGCCGAGCAGAATGCCGTTGTCGCGCGGGTGCAAGCCGATGGTCGGCTCGTCCAGCACGTAGCACACGCCCTGCAAATTACTGCCGAGTTGCGCGGCGAGACGAATACGTTGCGACTCGCCCCCCGAGAGCGTCGGTGCCGCGCGATCGAGCGTGAGGTAGCCGAGGCCCACCTCTTCCAGAAACTCCAGACGCCCCTGAATCTCGCTGATGAGATCGCGTGCGATGCTCGCGTCGCGACCTTGCAGTTCGAGGCCCTGAATCCACTGACGCACGTCCGTCACGGTCCATTGCGCGACGTCGGAGATGGCGTGCTCGTCGAACGTCACCGCACGCGCCACACCGTTCAGGCGCGCGCCGTGACAATCCGGACACGGCTGATCGCCCACATCTTCCGGCTCCTGATCCTGCGACGGCAGCGAGTGCTCGCGGCCGCGATTGTCCTGATTGAGTACGGTGTCGTCGAACGCTTCGCGCTGTTCGCGCGTCAGTGCGAGCCCCGTACCGACGCACGTCGTACACCAGCCGTGCTTGCTGTTGAACGAGAACATGCGCGGATCGAGATCCGGGTAGCTCGTACCGCAAACCGGGCACGCGCGCTTGACCGAAAACACCTCGATCTCGCCCACGCCTTCGCCCGGTTGCTCGTCGGTCATCGTGTCGCCCAGACCGTCGAGCGGCGCGAGCAGATGCATCACGCCCTTGCCCAGCTCCAGCGCCGCTGCCAGCAATGTACGCAACAAGCCTTCGTTCTCGGGCGTGACCACGACATCGCCCACCGGCAACTCGATGGTGTGTTCGCGAAAGCGATCGAGCTTCGGCCACGGATCGACCGGCAGGAAAACGCCGTCGACACGCAGATGCGAATGCCCGCGTGCTTTAGCCCATTTCGCGAGATCGGTGTAAATCCCCTTGCGTCCCACGACGAGCGGTGCGAGCAACCCGACGTGCTGGCCGCGACGGTCGCGCAGGAGTTGCGCGACGATGGAGTCGGGGCTTTGCGCCGTCACCGGGGCGCCGTCGTGGATGCAATGCTGAATGCCGAGCTTCACGTACAGCAGACGCAGGAAGTGCCAGACTTCCGTGGTCGTCGCAACGGTACTCTTGCGTCCGCCACGCGACAGACGTTGCTCGATGGCGACCGTCGGCGGAATGCCGTACACGGCATCGACTTCCGGACGCCCCGCCGGCTGCACGATGGACCGCGCATACGCGTTGAGCGATTCGAGGTAACGGCGCTGTCCTTCGTTGAACAGAATGTCGAACGCGAGCGTCGATTTGCCCGAGCCCGACACCCCCGTAATGACGCTGAACTTGCCGCGCGGAATCGCGACGTCGAGCGACTTCAGGTTGTGCTCGCGC
Source organism: Pandoraea oxalativorans (assembly GCF_000972785.3). Lineage (NCBI taxonomy): Bacteria > Pseudomonadati > Pseudomonadota > Betaproteobacteria > Burkholderiales > Burkholderiaceae > Pandoraea > Pandoraea oxalativorans. The sequence goes on along the minus strand of NZ_CP011253.3, from coordinate 30,339 downwards.
GCATTGACGATGCGAATGGCGTCGCCTCCCGCAGGCTTGCGATGTGCGCGGGCGGCACGCAATGCCGTTTGCAGCGGCATCCCGGCATCGCTCGACGCGTTGCCCAATGCCACCGCCTGTGCGGGCGCCACCACCGTACGTTCGTACTCGGCCAGCGCACGCCCGGTGTGCGACCCTTCGCACGCCACGACGTGCGCGAGCGTCCCGGCACACAACACTTCACCACCGCCTTCGCCGCCTTCCGGCCCGAGGTCGATGATCCAGTCGGCCGCGCGCACCACATCCAGATTGTGTTCGATGACGAGCAGCGAATTGCCACCGTCGAGCAGCTTGCCGAACGCGCGCATGAGTTTCGCGATGTCGTCGAAGTGCAGCCCGGTCGTCGGTTCGTCGAAGATGAAGAGACGGCCGCGATGCGCAACCTTTTGCCCGCTCGCTGTCTTCTTCTGTGCCGCTTCCGCAAGGAAACCGGCGAGCTTCAGACGTTGCGCTTCGCCACCGGAGAGCGTCGGCACCGGCTGGCCGAGCTTCACGTATTCGAGACCGACGTCCACGATCGGCTGCAACACACGCAGCACGTCGCGATCCGACGAGAATAGCTTCACTGCCTCGTTGACGGTCAGTTCCAGCACGTCCGACACGCTCAGTTCGCGCATCGCTTCGCCGGGAATGGCGCGCTGGATCTTCACGTCCAGCACTTCGGCGCGGTAGCGCTTGCCGTCGCAGTCCGGGCAACGCAGATACACGTCGCTCAGGAACTGCATTTCCACGTGTTCGAAACCTGAGCCGCCGCACGTCGGACAACGGCCATTGCCGGAGTTGAAGCTGAACGTGCTGGCGTTGTAGCCGCGTTGGAGCGCGACCGGCTCGGCAGCGAACAACTTGCGGATTTCGTCGAATGCGCCAACGTAACTTGCCGGATTCGAGCGCGCCGTCTTACCGATAGGCGACTGGTCGACGAACACGACGCCCGACAGTTGCTCGGCGCCGATCAGTTCGTCGTGCGCCCCCGGGGCTTCGGTCGGGTCACCGAAGTGACGCGCCAGCGCCGGACTGAGGATGTCCTGCACCAGTGTCGACTTACCGGAGCCGGAGACGCCGGTCACGCACACGAGGCGGCCCAGCGGAATGTCGACGTCGACGTGCTTGAGGTTGTGCTCGCGGGCACCGGTCAGTGTCAGACGCGGCGTTGCCTCGTCCACCGGACGCGCGCGCCAGTTCGATGCGTTCGCCACATGCTTGCGCCCGCCAAGGTAGCTACCGGTGAGCGTGTCGGCCTGGCGCACTTCTTCCGGCGTGCCGTCGAACACGATCTGCCCGCCGCGCTCGCCCGGCCCCGGCCCCATGTCGATGACGCGGTCGGCGGCGAGCATCACGGCCGGATCGTGTTCCACGACGACCAGCGTGTTACCCGCGTCGCGCAACCGATGCATCGCGGCGACGATGCGGTCCATGTCGCGCGGATGCAAACCGATGCTCGGCTCGTCGAGCACGAACAGCGTGTTGACGAGCGACGTTCCGAGCGCCGTCGTCAGGTTGATACGTTGCACTTCGCCGCCCGAGAGCGTGCGGCTCTGGCGGTCGAGCGTGAGGTAGCCGATGCCGACGTCGCACAGATACTTCAGACGCGTGCCGACTTCCTCTTGGAGCAACTTCAGCGCGTCATCGAGCAGGCTCGACGGCAACGTCAGCGAATCGAAGAACTGACGCACGCGCGTGATCGGCATGAGCATCAGATCGTGCATCGTCAGACCGGGCAGCGCTTCGAGTTGTTCGCGCGACCACGCCACACCACGCGGCTTGAAACGCTGGGCGGGCGGCAGCACGGCGTCGGCATTCTCTTTCGAGCCGAGCCGCCACAGCAGGCCCTCGGTCTTCAGGCGTGCACCGCCACACGTGTCGCACGTGGTGTAGCTGCGGTACTTCGAGAGCAGCACGCGGATGTGCATCTTGTACGCCTTCGACTCCAGATAGCCGAAGAAGCGGCGAATGCCGTACCACTGCTTGTTCCACTCGCCTTGCCAGTCGGGGTCGCCTTCGATGACCCATTCGCGATGTTCGGGCGAGAGCTTCGACCACGGCGTATCGCGCGGGATGCCTGCCTTACCGGCGTACTCCAGCAGGTCTTCCTGAATCTCTTTCCACGCGGGCGTCTGAATGGTCTTGACGGCACCGCCGCGCAACGTTTTGCGTTCGTCGGGAATGACCAGACCGAGGTCGACGCCGATCACGCGACCGAAACCGCGACACGCTTCGCACGCGCCGTACGCGGAGTTGAACGAGAAGAGCGCGGGTTGCGGATCGGCGTAATGCAGATCGCTGTCCGGGCAATGCAGGTCTTGCGAATAGCGCCAGATGTCCGGCTCGCCTTCTTCGGCCAGCACATAGACGTTCACCCGGGCGCGGCCGCGCTTGAGCGACGACTCGATGGCTTCCATCGCGCGCGCCTTCTCGGTGTTCTGAAGGCGGAAGCGGTCGGCGACGACGTCGAGCACCTTGCGCGTGCCCTCGGTGGTCGTGATTTCGCGCTCGGCCTGCACGCGCGTGTACCCGGACGCCGAGAGCCACTGCGCCACTTCGTCGGGCGTCACGCTGCCGGGCAATTCGACCGGGAAGGTGACGACCAGACGTTGATCGCTCTGTGCGGTGCGCGCCATGAGGTCGGCGTAGATCGTCTCGGGCGTGTCGTGACGCACCGGCTGGGCGGTCTCGCGATCGAACAGCGCCGCCGCCCGGGCGAAGAGGAGCTTGAGGTGATCGTTGAGTTCGGTCATCGTGCCGACCGTCGAGCGCGAGCTGCGCACGGGGTTGGTCTGATCGATGGCGATGGCGGGCGGCACGCCTTCCACATGGTCGACCTGCGGACGATCCATGCGGTCGAGGAACTGCCGGGCGTAAGCGCTGAACGTCTCGACATAGCGGCGCTGGCCTTCGGCAAACAGCGTGTCGAAGACCAGACTGGACTTGCCGGAACCGGACGGACCGGTCACGACGGTCATCTCACCGGTCTGGAGATCGACGTCGAGATTCTTGAGGTTGTGCTGGCGGGCGCCACGAATACGAATGGCGTGGCTGGCCGACGGGTCGGGTTTCGAGGAGGACTTGTCCACTGGGTATCAGAGCCGTATCAGTGCGAAAACGACAAAACGACAGAGCGCATACGCGCCTCGGGGGAACTACTGTATCAGGCCGATACGACAGCCGCTGGCAGCATCCAGACGTCGCCGGCCCGCTGCGATTGTACTGTATATTTGTACAGCATCGCTCCAGTCCCCCATTCTCGGTGGTCTTAATCCTCCCCTCCATCCGTCACCGCACGATAGGTCATGATATGATGCGAATGATTATCATTAACCTCAAAAGCTGCTAGATCAGCGACGGTTGCCGGTTCGGGCGACCAAGCCAACATCATGATGCGTGACGACAACGGGGGACGCAAAGATCACGTACGCGCGGACGCGTCCGCCGTGGCCGCGCTCTATCACGATCATCATGGCTGGCTGCGCAACTGGCTGCATCGCAAACTCGGCAATCACGGCGACGCCGCCGACCTCGCGCACGACACCTTCGTGCGTCTGCTCAGCAAGGACACCCCCGTCTGCCCGCGCGAGCCCCGCGCCTTTCTCACCGTCGTTGCGCAAGGGCTGGTCGCCAATCTGCATCGCCATCGCAAGATCGAAGCCGCTTATCTCGACACGCTCGCCGCGCAGCCCGAGGCCGTCGCGCCCGACCCCGAGACCCGCGCGATCCTGCTCCAGACACTCATCGACATCGATCGTCGCCTCGACGGCCTGCCGCCTGTCGTGCGCCGCGTCTTCCTCATGTCGCAACTCGACGGCCTCGCGCAGCGCGACATCGCCGAGACCGTCGGTATCTCCATCGCCACCGTGCAACGCCATATCGTTAAAGCCCTGCACGCCTGCTGCTTCGGAGACGCCGCATGAGCCGCCCGATGCCCTCCGACCGGAGCGCCGCCACGCCGCTGCCGGAAGCCATCACGCTTGCGGCCACCGAATGGTTCGTCCGCCTGCAAGCGGTCGGAACCCATGACAATGCGGACACCGACACGCACACCGCCTGGCAACGCTGGTACGAAGCCGACGCGCGACACGCGCTCGCGTGGCAGCGTCTGGTGGACTTCGGCGCGCATCTTCGGACAATCCCTCCGCTCGTTGCACACAACACGCTGGTGTGCGCCAATGCCAATCAGGGCCGACGCCGCATGCTCGGCCTCATCGCTGTCGCGGGTGTGACGGGCGCGCTCTGGTCGGCCAGCGACTCGAACACCCTGCGCGTCTGGCGTGCCGACCTGAGTACCGGGGTCGGCGAGCGCCGCACCGTGCAGCTTGCCGATGGCACCGTCCTCGCGCTCAACACCGATTCCGCCGTCGACATGCATTTCTCGCAGGACGTGCGTCGTCTGCGGCTCGTGCGCGGGGAAATCGCCATCACTACCGGTGCTGACGCCGATCACGGGCATCGCCCGTTCTTCGTCGACACCGCGCAAGGCAGTCTTCAGGCGCTCGGCACGCGTTTCGCGGTCCGTCAGCACGACGAGAGCGCCGCCGTGGCCGTCATGGAAGGCGCGGTGCGCGTGGTCGCGGCCAACGCGGCCGACGCCGCCATCGTGCTGACAGCCGGGCAAGGGGCCACCTTCGACGACACGGCCCTGCGCTCGCGCTTCGACGATGTCGGCGTCGCGAACGCCGCCGCCGCGTGGACGCAAGGGATGCTCGTTGTGCATGCCATGCCGCTCGGCGCGTTCCTCGCCGAACTGGGTCGTTATCGACGCGGGCATCTCGGCTGCGCGCCGGAGATCGCCCGCTTGCCGGTATCGGGCATCTATCCGGTCGACGACACCGATCGCGTGCTCGACATGCTCTCGCGCGCCTTGCCCGTCGACGTGCAGCGCTACACGCGCTGGTTCGTTCGCGTTCAACCGGGCGCCCGGTCACCCACCGAAGTGCTTCCGCGCCGCGCCATCGGCGTCGACCGCACGCACACCTGAAACGGCCGTCGCCAACGCGCCGAAAATTTTTGGTTCATTGAGCATTACCGGGGAAGGCGGCGCGGATTTTGAGGAAGAAGTATTCCTGGTCTCGGTAGCCGTAGGCGCGCCGCTTAATGACCTTGATAGTGTTGTTAATGCCCTCAACGATGCTGGTGTTTAGACGATGTCGGCATCTGGCCAGGATGCCATGCAGATAGCCTTTCAGACGCTGAGCGAAGGTGTTCAAGGGGGCTATTCCGCTTTGCTCGGCCTGCTCGCACCAGTGGTGCCAGGCTTGTTTTGCCCAGGCAGGTCTTCGGTAGAACCAGAGCCGCTTGAGTTCGTCCCTCAGGACATAGACCGTCAGCAGCGGCTGGTTGGCTTGCAGCAATTCGTCGAGCCGGACGGCCTGCTGCCGGTCTAGCTTGTCGCGGTTGCGCAATAACAGCCAGCGGCTCGATTTGATGACCCGGCGCGCGGGACGGTCCTGGCGCAGTTGGTTGGCCTGATCCACGCGCACCCGATCAATGACCTCTCGTCCGTACTTGGCCACGACATGGAACAAGTCATAGACGATCTCCGCCCGTGGGCAGTGGGCCTGGATTTCTAACTCGTAGGCCGTAGTCATGTCGATGGCTACGGCCTTGATGCGTTGGGCGACCCCACGCGGCAATTGCTCGAAGAACGCCCGAGCCGTCTCGCGTGAGCGTCCTGGGCCGATCCACAGCACCTGCCTGCTGATCGGATCGACGACTACCGTCGCGTACCGATGCCCTTTATGCAGGGCGAACTCGTCCATCGCTAAATACTCGATCCTGGACCAATCCGGTTCGCGCACTGACGCTCGGAGCCGGGCCTTGTCCAGCGTCTTGACGGTATGCCAACCCAGCTCGAAGAACCTCGCCACCGCCTGCACGTTGCTCGATTGCAGCAATTGGCTGCAGGCCGCCGCAAGCCGATCCGTCACCCGCTGGTAGCGACCCAGCCAAGTAAGCCGCTCCAGGCGCGGGCCACCGCATTGCTCACACAACAAGCGCCGGCGTGGAACATGAAGAACAACCCGGTACTCAAATAACGGCAGATCTCGCACCCGGCGCACCGTGGTCTCATGGACCTGGCGACATCGTGCGCCGCACTGCTCGCACAGCATCACCTTGGCGGTTGGCTTCAAATAGATCGACAGCGTGCGCCCTGTGCCCTCGGGCCACTCCACGCGTTCGACGGCATAGCCCTGCCAGCCTCCCAGCGACTCCAGCAGCTTGCGATCCAGCATCTCCACGCACTCCTGATGGCAAATTCCTGCCATCAAGAGTACGAAAACTTGTCAAATCCCTCCACGCTATTGCGCGATGAACCAAATTATTACCCCCAAGTGCCGCCGCCATTCTCGACAGATCCTTCTTGAAGAACTCTCGCAACAACTTGGCACCGGCCGCCTGGGTATCTTCGTCGAGGCGGCCCAACCTCAGGACGACCTCCCGCATGACAAAATTCGCATCCCTGCCGTCATCGACGATCTTGTCGATCTTTTGCCTCAGTTGATTCGCGAAATCTGTGCGCTTTTTCTGATCGCCCGGCACATCCGGCCGCAGACTCGCGACTTCCTTCCAGTCCGCAAAAATCCCCTGCGGCAGGAAGACGTGGCCGGTCGTTACTCCGAGACACTTGAGTGCACCAGAAGTGTCTGCATCGTTGAGCGCGAGAATCGCTGGTAACTCCTGAAGTTCCGACTGAGGAATCTGCTTGATTCTCTCCGGAATGATTTCGCAGTATTTTCTCAACGCATTCAGACGATGTTTCTCGTCTACATCACGGATATCACCCAGCAGATCCAACACAAATTGCCGTGATGAGTCACTGTCGATCTTTCCCACGTGCTCGAGGCACTGACTCAGCGAATGCTTCAGATCACTCGCTGGCACTGCCCTTGTGTTGCGTTCGTCTTGAGCGCCAAGGGCGGACACTAAAATTCTGCCGATCACCCGACGCATCTCCGACTTTGAATCGGATCCGGTGATCCCGGAAAACGCCATCAATCCATTGATCTCATCCTTTTCGCCGTCGGGACAGTGGCAAGTGAACAGTTCGAGGTACTCGTTCGCCGGGAAACCCCGAAACTGTTGTGGACAACTACGTAGCAAAGACTCCAGTCCGTCGCGAGCGTTCGCAGAATTATCGATGTCCAACCGCACCTTTACGGCCTCCCGAAAATCGGCCTTGAAGCGCGCGTACTCAGGGCTTCCTTTTGCGTACAGCCAATAGCGGGCGACCAATTCCGGCAGACGCCCTCGCCCTTTCCACCCGGTTTCGCCTTCCCACACGACCTCCAACGAGGCGGGTGCCGCGAACCGCAGATCCGAGGGTATCGTCGGCGCCGTATCTAACCGAGCATCGGGAGGTATTTCGGCAGGCGATAGCGGCTTATTGACGACCGGACTATTTGAAATCGATTCCATGATCCATCTCCTTCGGTGAATGGAGATTTCATAGTGGCTCCGATCTGTAGACGCCCTTTGGGTTACTGCCGTGGACCTTTTGGATTCATCTTGCAGCGGATCCACGTTGGGGTCTTCGCCTTGATAACTGCCGATATTTCGCCCAATCCCGATGTGACGTCGCAAAACGTTCGCCCACCTGTCGTTTCGTTCTACGGTAGACGATCATGACGTCCACGCGTGTGAGGACCGATACGATTTAGACGTTGAGAAGCATGTGCGACGCGCCCTGATAGATGACGTACACACCGACCAGCACGATCACCGCACCCGAGAGATACGGTGCTTTGCGTGCGAATTCGCCGAACCCGCTCCACCGCTTCGACACATGGCGCACACTGAGTGCCGCCACCGTGCCGGAGGCGACCATCGTCAGCGCGAGCCCGATGCTAAAGCACAGCACCAATCCGGCACCCAGCGCGAAGCGTTTGAGTTGCAGGCACAGCAGCAGCACCGTGATGGACGCGGGGCAGGGCACCAGCCCGCCCGTGAGACCGAACATGACGATCTGGCCTGTGGTCACCTCGCGTCCGGCAAAGCGCTTTTCGATGTCGCGCGCATGTGCGCGTTCGTGGGCGTCCTGATACTCGCTCGATCCGACGGACACCACCGGACTCCCGCGCGTTAGCGCCTTCGCCGGACGATCGTGACGATGGCCATGATCGTGACCGTGGTCGTGGTCGTGATGGTCGTCGTGCACGTCGTGGCCATGCGAATGCGCTTTCGCTTCGCGGTTATCGCGCCACGTGCGCCACAGCATCCATCCCGCCACGATGAGGATCAACACTCCCGAAGCCACCTGAAAGTACGACTCGGTCGCGTCGGCGTTCCAGTTGCGTCCGAAGTACAGCCCCGCCATCGCTACAAGCCACACCACAGCCGTATGCGAGACCGTCGCCGACAACCCGAGCAGCACCGCCTGCCCGATCGTGCCGCGAATCGCCACGATGAACGCTGCCATCATGGTCTTCGAATGCCCCGGTTCAAGGCCGTGCAGCGCGCCGAGCAGGATGGCGCTCGGAATGAAAAGCCAGGCATTGCCTTGCTGGAGAAGGGTCGAGAATTCGGTCATGTCACATGGCTCGATAGAAAGACGTCACGAGCGCAATATACCCCCGCCCAGTATATTTGTGTTAGCATTTTTTCCATCTAATTCGTGACAGACAGGAGCGCGGCAGACCGTGCACACGATCCGGGACAAGAACAAGTTGTTAGCGCGCGTGCGCCGCATTCAGGGGCAGACGCAGGCATTGGAGCGTCAGTTGACGCAGGAGGACGACTGCGTCGAGATCCTCCAGCAGATCGCTGCCATTCGCGGCGCGATCAACGGACTGATGGGCGCGGTGATCGAGGGTCATTTCGTCGATCACGTCATTAACGAACCCGATCAGGCGCAGCGGGAAGCCGAACTGGCGCCCTTGCTTCACGTCATCAAGGCCTACCTGAAATGAGCGACGCCATCTCTCAGGAACCGCTGCTGCGCTTCGAAGGGCTTACCCGACGTTTCGACGATTTCACCCTTTTCGAGCATCTGCGTTTCAGCGCCGGTCCCGGCTGCTTCGCATTGCGCGACGAAGGCGGGGGTGGCAAGACCACGCTGCTCGGCATGCTCGCAGGCACGGTGGATGCAGGGAATGGAAAGGTATGGATCGACGGACGTTCGATGCAGAGCGATCCCGACGCCGCAAAGGCCGCGTTGGCCGTCGTGCCGTTCGATTGCATGACGGCACCCATGCAAACGGGCCGAGGCTTTCTTGAGCAACGGGCGGCACAGCGCCGGGTGAGCGTGAGCGCAGACGTCCTCGATCTCGCTGAGCGCTTCAGCCTGACGCCGCACATGGAAAAGCGCTTCGAGCAGATGTCGACGGGTACACGTCGCAAGTTCTATCTGACGGCGATATTGTTCGGCGCACCGCGTGTCATCTTGGCAGACGAACCCACCGGGGGCCTCGACGGTCCTTCACGCGCCGTGCTCATCGATTTGTTCACAGCACTCGGCAAAGATCGCTGCATCCTCTTCCCGACGCATGACGATGAGTTCGCCGACGGCTGCCATGCCACCGCACTGAACTTCCCCGACTCTCTCATGCGATAAATCGCGCTGGTTGACAATGGCATCGAAAACGCGCCGCTTTCCATCATCGCTCAAGCCCCGGACCGAATCAGGGTTCGTCCTGGTGTCCTGTCCGTAATAGTGCTCTCGAATCGCACTCTTCACGTCCGCTTAACGGGATCGGATCGACATCACGTTCAGGACTCTGCACGCCGGATACCCCGCATAGCGCGTGGCCGAATTCGATGTATGAGAAGGTTCGCCGACGTAACCGCGTGGCGGACCCGAAATAGGCCCGAAGTTATTTAATTCGCATACCGAACGTATAGATCACGGCTTTCACCAATTGGTTTTCGTCTTGTGGACTGGCGTCCGACTTGACGGGCTGGGACGACATTGGCGTCGCATAAGCTGCCGCATTCGTATTCGCGCTTTCGACCCTAGGCATGGCGCAACTCCTTAAACAGATGGGCGTTTCAGATTGGCACCGATAGCACGGCACACTTGCGCTTTCTGCCCTGGGACTTTGGCAATGTGAAGCCGTCGGGAGTCCCTTGTGACATTGGCGCGTCACCCGTCTGGGGAAACCCTTGGATATCGCGAACGCGCTCAAGCATTCCGAATTCGACGCGCGGCCCACCTATGCCATCATCCGTCTATCGTTTCAATCCACGGGAGACGGTCATGAACGGCAAATGGTTTTCGAAGTTTTCGAGCTACCTTTCAACGCTGACCGGGCGGCCGCCCACCTTTGTGCTGGCAGTCGCGCTGGTACTGCTCTGGGCGGTCACCGGCCCGCTGTTCGATTACAGCGACACCTGGCAACTGGTCATTAACACGTCGACCACCATCGTCACCTTCCTGATGGTCTTCCTCATACAGAACACGCAAAACCGCGACACAGCGGCCATGCACATCAAGCTCGATGAGCTGATTCGCGCGATGGAGGGCGCACACAACGCCTTGCTCGATCTCGAAGAACTCGACGAAAAGGAACTGACTCGTTTCCGCAGCCGCTATGAAGCGCTCGCGAACGAGGCCCGCCTCGCGTTGCGGCAGGGAAATCCCGATACCGATTCGCCGTTCATCGACGAAAGGACGCACGACGACGATGACCCGGACGCAAAGTCGTCGACGTTTCAACAACCGAAATGAGAAACAGAAAACCACCGGTCGAAGGCACCGTTGAAGGGCATCGGGCCTGCCGTTGAAGCGCAGCACACGGGCGTTGATTCCTGCTCACTAAAGTTATTGCGCCGCCCAGCCGTAAGCGCAGAGAGCAAGGACGTAATGGAATCACTGTTTCGCTGCTCGGATGCCCCCAATCCGCCCGAGCGGTCGCCCCCAATCAACGGCTCGCACGCGGGCCTACCGATGAAAGCCCATGAAAGTCACTTCGTTGCGAACCCGGATTCTGCTCATCACCTGTCTGACGGTCGTGGGCGCACTGATCCTCTCAGGCGTTACGACCTACGTGATCGTGCGCGACAGCATGATGTCCAGTATCGAGCACACGCTCTCGGCCGTGGCCAACGGCAACGCAGGCACCGTCGAGCGCTGGGCGGCCGACAAGGCGCAGGCGGTCGTCGCCACGTCGCAAGTGGTGGAAAAGGGTGACCCCACCGGTCTCGTGAAGCTCATGGGCAAGACCAACGACTTCCCGATCACCAGCATCGGCTGGTCGGACAAGACGTTCTTCTCCACCGCGCCCACCCCGGCGGACTACGATCCGACGGCTCGCCCCTGGTACAAGAGCGCGGTCGCGGCCGGTAAGCTGACCGTCACCAAGCCATACGGCGATTCGTCGACGGGCATTCCTTATGTGGCCTTCACCGCGCCGCTCGTGCGCGACGGCCAGACGACCGGTGCGATCAGCGGCGCTGTGGCGCTCACCGGCGTGCAGGACATCATCAAGGCCGTGCACCCCACACCGTCGAGCCTCGCGCTGGTCGTCGCCAGCGACGGTCAGGTGATCGCTCACCCGGACAGCAAGTACTCGCTCAAACCGTCCACCGACGTCAGCGCCGCGCTGACCGCCGACTCGCTGCCGGGCATGGCTGCCGACGGCGCGGCACCGGTCTCGATGGAACTGTCCGGCGCGGTCAAGCTGCTCAAGGCCAGGCGCATTCCCGGCACGGACTGGTATCTGGTGGTCGCGCTCGACCGCGCGGAAGCCACGTCGGGTCTCACGCACGTGCTCACGGCCACCATCGTCACGCTGGTGGTGCTCACGCTCGTCGCGCTGCTGATTGCCTCGATCTTCACCTCGCGCGCCTTCAAGCGCCTGTCGATCGTGCGCGATGCAATGGACACCATCGGCTCGGGCGACGGCGACATGACCCAGCGTCTGGACGTCACCGGTCATGACGAAGTCGCGCAGATCTCGAAGTCGTTCAACGCCTTCGTCGACAAGATTAGCTCGGTCATGCTCGACGTGCGCACCGGCGTGTCGTCGATGACGTCGGCCACGAGCGAGATCGAAATGGGCAACCGCGATCTGTCGCAGCGGACCGAGGCATCGGCCGGGTCGTTGCAGGAGACGTCGTCCGCGCTCACGGAACTGACGTCGAGCGTCAAGCAGACGGCCGACACCGCCGAGCATGCAACGCGGCTGGCCAACGACGCGAGCGCCGCCGCCGCACGCGGGGGCCAGGTCGTGACCGACGCCGTGGGCACGATGGCCGCCATCACGCAGTCGTCGGAACGCATTACGGAAATCATCAGCGTGATCGACGGCATCGCCTTCCAGACGAACATCTTGGCACTCAACGCCGCCGTGGAAGCGGCGCGGGCGGGCGAGCAGGGCCGTGGCTTTGCCGTGGTCGCCGGCGAAGTGCGTACGCTGGCACAACGCAGCGCAGCCGCCGCACAGGAAATCAAGGGCCTGATCGAGACGTCCGTGCAGAACGTGAAGAGCGGCACGGAACGCGTGCAGGCGGCCGGCACGACGATGCATGAGATCGTCGACGGCATCACTCGGGTCCAGCGTCTGGTGAGCGAGATTCACGGCGCGATGACCGAGCAAAGCGCGGGCATCAGCCAGATCGACCGGTCGGTGTCGGAGATGGATCAGGCGACGCAACAAAACGCCGCGCTGGTGGAAGAGTCCGCAGCCGCGTCGGCCATGCTCAGCGAACAGGCGCGCATGCTCGCGGAGACGGTGGCCCGCTTCCGTCTGCGCGACGGACACGGCATGGATTCGCACGGCTTTGGCGGTGCGCACGCGCCAGCGCTGACGGTGGTCGGCGCCTCGCAACGGCTGGCGGCGTGAGATATACCGCACGTATATCTCTCTCGTGGAGGTGTCCGTGATGAGCGCGTCGCGCGCGCAAGACGGTTGCGCGGCGCGCGAAGCATTCACAAAAACCCATTTTCCCGTTACAATCGCGCTCCCTTGCGGGACAAAGCCGACGTGGTGAAATTGGTAGACACGCTATCTTGAGGGGGTAGTGGCGAAAGCTGTGCGAGTTCGAGTCTCGCCGTCGGCACCAAGGTTTCAGAAGGCAGAAGATCGAAAGGTCGTCTGCCTTTTTCGTTTCCTGCGTCGCTTTTCTTCAGCGCCTTCGTCACCTTCCTCACCTTCTTCGCCGACAGTCACCGCAGCATGCCCGCCCGACGCAGCAGCCGTTGCACCCATGGCCAATGCTCGCGCGAGAACATCCCCAGCCCCACCCGATGCCAGTGACGCTGCACCGCCGCGCGTCCGTCGGGGCCGTCCGTCAGGAAGCATTCGAGCGCGGCCGGACGAAGGCGCATGTCGATCCTGCCGAACTTTTGCATCAGAAACCCGAACAGCGTGTAGCGGCCATGCCCGCCCGGAATCCGCATTTGCCATCGGGCGACGAACGCGCGCCAGGCGAGCGTACCGCTCCCGTGCTGCACGGCGCAGATCCATTGCGTGACGATGTCGTTGTACGCGTCGTCGCCCAGTCCCAGAAAATCGGACTGGAAACGAAACGCCGTGTCGGTGTCAGGCGGCACGATCGGAAACGGCAGTGCCCACGACGGTCCGGGAACGTTGAACGCGCCTTCGAGATCGCACGCGACGTCAGGCGTCGCGCTCGTGCGGCACCATTCCTCCGCGTCGGACGGCGGGACAAGACTGAGGTCGAGGATCGGCGACAGCATCATGGACGGAACTCCGCAGCGGTAGTCGGCCCACGATGCCACGCCTGGGCTAACGCACCTTGCGGATCCGTCACCGGATTTCGCGAATCCGGCGGAAGCCGGGAATCTGCCCGTCAACACGCACGGGAAAGCGCTCAGTCGAACTTGCGCCCGCGCGTCTCCGGCATCTTGAGATAGACGACGAGCGAAATCGCCGCGCAGATCGTCACGTACCAGTAGAAATACGACTCGTGACCGCTCGCCTTGAAGCGCAGCGCCACGAACTCCGTCGTGCCGCCGAGAATCGCCGTTGTCAGCGCATACGGGAAGCCCACGGCGAGCGCGCGAATACGCGGTGGGAACAGCTCCGTTTTCGCCAGCATGTGCACCGACGTAAAGCCCGAGAGCATCACGAGACCGGCGAACGACAGTGCAAACGCCACCAGCGGGTCTTTCGTGTGGCTAAGCGCCGTGAAAAGCGGCACGGAGAAGAGCGTGGTGCTCACGCCGAAGATCATCAGCACCTTGCGACGGCCGATCACGTCCGACAGCAGCCCGAACAGCGGTTGCAGCGGCATGTAAAGCAGCAGGGCGAGCGTGGAGACGAACGTCGACGTCTCTTTCGTGAGGCCGACCGAGTTCACCAGAAACTTCTGCATGTAGACGGTGAACGTGTAGAACGCGACCGTGCCACCGATCGTGATGCCGATGGCGAGCAGAATCTGACGCCAGTGCGCGAACACCTCGCGTGCAATCGACGTCTCGCGCTTCTTCGCGCTGTCGACGAACGCCTCGCTCTCCGTCACGTTGCGACGCATGTACAACGCGAACAGCGCCAGCACGCCGCCCAGCACGAACGGAATACGCCATCCCCAGTGTTCGATCTGCTCAGCCGTCAGCAACCAGCGCTGCATCACCAGCATGAGCCCCAGTGCAACGAGTTGTCCCGCCACCACGCTCACTTGCAGGAAGCCGAGGAAGAAGCCTTTGCGGTTCTCCGGTGCCACTTCGCTCAGATACGTCGCGCTGGTGCCGTACTCGCCCCCCATCGACAGACCTTGCAGCAAGCGTGCCGCGATCAGCACGATAGGCGCGAAGATGCCGATGGTCGCGTAGCCGGGCGTGAGCGCGATCATCATGGAGCCGACGCTCATCGCCAGCACCGAGCCCGTGAGGGCCGCCTTACGGCCGCGACGGTCGGCGTACAGGCCGATGAGCCAACTGCCCAACGGACGCGCCACATAACCGACCGCCGCAATGGCTGCCGTGTTCATCAGCTGGACGGTCGGGTTGTCGCCGGGGAAAAAGGCCTTCGCGAAATAGATCGAGAAGATGCTGTAAGCGAGAAAGTCGTACCACTCGATCAGGTTGCCCGCGAGGCCACCGACGATGGAGCCGATCTTGACGGGCGCGCGCGCGGTCGTGGCGGTAGCGTTGCGCGAATGGGGTTGACGTGCGGCGAGGGAATCCGAGGGGGGCGTCACAATCTGTCTCCGATGCTTTTTGTTTGATGCCGTGATGCAGTGATGCTCAATTGCGGCAATGCGGTGCGGCTTGGGATAGAACGGGCGACGCACCTGATTCGATGCGTCACCGACTTGCGAAGGTCGAGCGCGGCGCCGGTCAGTCGGCGGCGTACTTTTTGTCGAGGGCGTCGTAGAACGGCTTGTTCACCAGACGCTGGCGCTCTGCGAACGGCACCACCAGCGACGGGTCTTCGTCCAGACGCCCGCTGTCGCGCAGCGTGCCGAGCGCTTTTTGCATACCAAGTACGGCGCTTTGCAGCGCGGCGTTCGCGTACAACACGATGCCGTAGCCCAGTTCGGCCAGACGCGGCTGCGATTGCGTCGGCGTCTTTCCGCCGATGACGATGTTGATCAGTTGCGGACGATCGAACAGTGCGGGCAGACGTTCGATGTCGGCCAGCGTCTCCGTCGCTTCGATGAAGAGGATGTCGGCACCGGCTTCGATGAAACGGCGGCCGCGCTCGATAGCCGCTTCGATCCCTTCGACGGCAGCCGCGTCGGTGCGGGCGATGATTTGCAGGTTGCCGTCTTCGCGGGCATCGACGGCGGCGCGAAGCTTGCCCACCATCTCGTCGGCGGAGATCACGGCCTTGCCGTTGAAATGGCCGCACTTCTTGGGCAGCACCTGATCTTCGAACTGGATGGCGTCCGCGCCGCTGCGCTCCAGCACGCGCACCGTGTGACGCACGTTCAGTGCGTTGCCGAACCCGGTGTCGGCGTCGACGATGATCGGCAGCGACACGGCGTCGCGCACACGCGCCGTGTGTTCGGCCATCTCGGCCAGTCCGACGAACGCCAGATCGGGCAGACCGAGCGACATGTTGGTGACGCCCGCGCCGGTCAGATAAATCGCCTCGAAACCAGCGTCTTCGATGACGCGTGCCGAGAGGGCGTTGAAAGCGCCGGGCACGAGCAGCCCCTGGCGGGCCTCGACCTTTCGGCGGAATTCGGCGCGGCGTTGTGCAGTCGCGGTGGTCATGATGACGGTCTCCGTGTGAGTTATCGGGTACATGGAAAGACCGTTCGCAAGCGGCATGCCAGACGCGACGTCACTTGAGAATGCCGAAAATTCCACCATCGAATCAGCGACTTGCGCTGGGCAGTCCGTTTCTTGCGGATGTGGCAAAATCGGCGAACAGAATTTGGAACGTTTCATGAAACGCTCGCGAAACGCTTATGGAACGCTCGCTGAACGCCGATTCGGAACGTCGATAGCGCGAATCGGAGCGGGTCCTTGCGGTGTCGCACACGCGATGAAACGTTTCATCACGCCGTCAGCGCAGTCCGGAGTCAACGTCATGCCCCCCAGCCATTCCGACGCGGTGCCGCCGCGCCACGTCACGCCCGCGCCGCTCGATCCTCGTGCTCGTCGCCCGGGCATCGCCCTCGTGAGCATCAGCCGTTTGCAAACCCTTTGCGAGACGGTCGCGCCGCGTTACACCGACCGCGCGCGCTTCTACTCCGTACGCGAAGGCTACGGTGCGGCGGTCACGGCGTTGCAGTCGTATGTGGAGTCGGGCGCGGTCGACGTCGTACTCGCCGCCGGGTCGAACGGCGCGTATCTGCGCGAGAACCTCTCGGTGCCAGTCGTGACGGTGAAGGTCAACGGCTTCGACGTGCTCAGCGCCATCACACGTGCGACGACGACATGGCCCGACCAGCCGCTCGGTCTCGTGCTGCACGAAACCGTCTCGCGCGAGCTGGACGACCTCGGGCAATTGCTCAAGATCCAGATTCGTCAGCGCGCGTATCGCTCCGTCGACGAGGTACAGGACGCCGTCGACACGCTGGCCGCGCAAGGCTGCAAGGTCATCATCGGCCCCGGCATGGCGTGCGACTTCGCGCAGGAGGCGGGGCTGGAGCACGTCTTCCTCTATTCGCTCGGCGCGGTGGAAGAAGCCTTCGAGCGGTCGGTGGAACTCGCACGCGTGAGCCGCGAGAAAGAGTCGAAACGCATGCGTCTGAACACCATCGTGGCGCACATGCGCGACGGCGTCGCGGCGTTCGACGACAACGGTCAGCTCGAAGCGGTGAATCCGGCGATGTTCACGCTGTTGGGTGTCGACGCCGAGCGGGTCGCCACGCACGGCGCGCGCCAGTTCGAACTCACACGCAAGCTCGGGCCGCTGCTTCGTGAGTTGTCGGACGATGGCGTTGCCGTCGAGGAGCGGCTCGCGCATATCGACGGCCGTGCGTTCATCACGAGTTGCGTGCCGATCTACGAACACGGCATGCGCTCGGGGGCGGTGGTCACCGTGCAGGACGCCCAGATGGCGCAGCGCATCGACCGGTCGCTTCGCACGACGCAGCGCCCGAAGCATCTCGTAGCGAAGCATGAGCTTGCCGAACTGGTCGGCGACTCGCCGCAGATCGAGAAGGTGCGCCGTCTCGCCCGCGCGGGGGCCGCGCACGACGCGACGGTGCTGCTCACGGGCGAGAGCGGCACCGGGAAGGAACTGGTGGCGCAGGGGATTCACAACGCCAGCGCGCGACGCGGCAATCCGTTCGTCGCCTTCAACTGTGCGGCGTTACCGGAGGGATTGATCGAGAGCGAGTTGTTCGGGCACGACGAGGGGGCTTTCACGGGCGCGCGTCGCGGCGGCAAGGCCGGGTTGTTCGAGATCGCGCACACGGGGACCATCTTTCTCGACGAGATTGGCGAGATGCCAGCGGCGATGCAAAGCCGTTTGCTGCGTGTGTTGCAGGAGCGCGAGGTGATGCGGCTGGGGTCGGGGCGGCCGGTACCGGTGGACGTGCGTGTGATCGCCGCCACGCATCGCGATCTCAACGCGCTGGTCGCCGAGGGACGCTTCCGTGCCGATCTCTACTTCCGTCTGAATCTTCTGCAAGTGACGCTGCCTGCGCTGCGCGAGCGGCGCGACGACATTCGTCTGCTCGCGCAGACATTGCTCGCGCGAAACGCTGCGCATTACGGGTTGGACGCGCGGGCGTCGAAGCCCATTCTCGACGTGCTCACACCGCTGTTCGATCGCTACGACTGGCCGGGGAACGTGCGCGAACTGGAGAATCTGTTGGCCCGTGCGGCCATCTATCTCGATACCGATGTCGCGCGTCACGCACAGACGCTTCACGAAGTGTTTCCCGAGTTGGCGCGATTGGGCACGCAAAAGCGCGGGGGCGATGGTCCGTCGCCGACATCGCCGGACGCCGCCGCACGTGAAGCCGTCACGCGCGACGCCGCCCTTGCCGCCTTGCAAGCCGCCGCCGGCAACCGCGCCGCCGCCGCCCGCGCGCTGGGCATCGGTCGCACGACGTTCTGGCGATTGATGAAAGCAGGCGGCTGAACGTTGCACGCAAGAACGATCAAATGGCCTTCGCAGCACTGCCCTATAGTCACGCCGACGCGTTCTCGGAAATGCCATGCATCCGGTTGCCAAAGCGCTCTGGTTTATCGAAGTCGAACACAAGGCCCACATCTCCACGATTCACAAGACCGTCCACACGATCTGGCATCAATGGCTGCCACAGTCGGGACTGCAAGCCGCCGACGCACCCGACTTCGAGCGCTACAGCGCCGATTTCGACCCTGTCACCGGCGCGGGGACGCTGGAGATCTGGATACCGGTGCAGGGGTGATCTGAGGCAATTTGACGTCAGCGCTTCACGGCGTAGGTCGCGATGAATGTCGGCATGAATCGGTCGATGACAAAGCGCGGATTCGGCTGCTCGTCTTCCAGAAAGCCTTTCAACATGAACCCCGCTTCGAGTTGTCCGGCGATCTGCTCACTGAGACTGTGTCCGAAGACGAGCGCGTCGCCAGCGGATTGCTTTGCAGCAAGTTCGTCTGGCGTCAGATCGCGGACATCCGAATAGGGCACTTTGAAACGCGGGCGAATAATGCCTTGTTTCGCGTCCTCGGGATTGCGGTCGGCGACGAACACCGCCGGATTGAAGAAGCTGCTGAGCAGTCGTCCGCCCGGGCGAAGCACACGAGAGCATTCACGCCAGACGGGGCGAATATCCGGCACGTATTGATTCGATATCGGATGAAAGATGACGTCGAACGAGGCGTCTTCAAACATCGAAAGATCGCGCATGTCGCCTTGCAGCGTCGTGAGCGTGAGGCCGTCGCGTTGCGCGACCATGTCGTCCTGGGCGAGCTGTGCAGAGGAAACGTCCAGCACGGTGACGTCTGCGCCCGCGGCGCTAAGCACCGGTGCTTGCTGACCGCCGCCGGACGCGAGACACAGCACGCGAAGACCGCGAACGTCATCCGGCAACCAACCGGCAGGCAGTGGCGACGGCGTGAGGTGCACACGCCAGACGCCCTTGCGCGCTGCGGCGATAACGTCGGCCCCCACGGGACGCGACCATTCGCATTGTTTCGCCGACTGACGATCCCAGGCGGCGCGGTTGTGTTCTACGACATCGGGGATGTGGGGGGTTGATTCGGGCATAGTGTCGTCTTCCGCGAATGAAAAAGCGCTGCCTTTTACGACAGCGCTTTTTTGTGATGCGATCAGAGCATCCCGATCAGATCACGCCTTGCGCCAGCATAGCGTCGGCGACCTTGACGAAGCCCGCGACGTTGGCACCGTTGACGTAGCTCACCGAGCCATCCGCACGACGGCCGTGATGCAGGCAGACCTCGTGAATGCTTCGCATGATGTCGTGCAGACGCGCATCGACTTCCTCGCGCGGCCAGGAGATGCGCATGGCGTTCTGGCTCATCTCAAGCCCTGACGTCGCAACGCCACCGGCATTGCTGGCCTTGCCCGGCGCGTACAGAATCCCCTTGCTCTCGAAGCGCTTCGCCGCTTCGTTCGTCGACGGCATGTTGGCGCCTTCCGCGACGCAGATCACGCCGTTTTTGATGAGCGTTTCGGCGTCGTCGGCATTGAGTTCGTTTTGCGTGGCGCAGGGCAACGCGACGTCGACCGGGATATGCCACGGGCGCTCGCCCGCGAGGAACTTGCTGCCGGTACGTTTGGCGTAGTCGCTCACACGTCCGTAGTGATGGTTCTTCACGTCCATCAGTTCAGCGAGTTTTTCGCTGGTGAAACCGTCTTCGTCCACGACGGTGCCACTCGAATCCGACACGGTGACGACCTTCGCACCTAGCGCCATCGCCTTTTCCACAGCGTACTGTGCGACGTTGCCCGAGCCGGAGACGCTGACGCGCAAGCCTTCGAAGCTGCGCCCGGTCTGCTTGAGCATTTCTTCTGCGAAGTACACGGTGCCGTAGCCGGTGGCCTCGGGCCGGATCAGCGATCCGCCGAAGGACAAGCCCTTGCCGGTGAAGACGCAATCGGCGCGGTTGGAGAGTTTCTTCATCATCCCGGCCATGAAGCCGACTTCGCGACCGCCGACGCCGATGTCGCCCGCAGGCACATCGGTATCGCTGCCGACATGACGGAAGAGTTCGGTGACGAATGCCTGACAGAAGCGCATGACTTCACCGGGGCTCTTGCCCTTGGGATCGAAGTCGGAGCCACCTTTACCGCCGCCCATCGGCAGGGTCGTGAGGGCGTTCTTGAAGGTCTGCTCGAAGGCGAGAAACTTCAGGATCGAGAGATTGACGGACGGATGGAACCGCAGGCCGCCCTTGTACGGACCGATGGCGGAGCTGTGCTGAATGCGATAGCCGCGATTGACCTGCACGTCGCCGTGATCGTCGACCCACGAGACGCGGAACATGACGGTGCGCTCCGGCTCGACCAGGCGGTCCAGCAGACCGTGCTCGGCGTATTTGGGATGTTGCGATATGAACGGCCAAAGGCTTTCCATCACCTCCGTGACAGCTTGCAGGAATTCCGGTTGGCCGGGGTTGCGCTCGGCGGCGGCGCGCAGAAAATCGTCAAGTGATTGATATTTCATCTCGGATGCCCATCGATGGTGCTTATTCTTTTGAAGAGAAAGTATTTTGCACCAATTAGGATCGCGATATGATCGAAAAACAAAAATATCAGGGCAAATACGGTGGTTTGTGCCGTGATTAGACGTAGTGCAAAGTGATTGTGCTGCCTGACGGCCCTTTACCTATTTGTCTCCATACATCGATTCTCCACGTCCCTTCTTCGCATCAGTGCTTTGACTGTGTCGTTGATGTCCGCAGTTCTCGAATACCTCTGTGTGTGAATCCGACGCCATCAGGCGTCTGTTTGGTCGCTGGTGTCCCCCACTGGCCCATTACCAGGAGCGAGCGCAATGGCAGAAACTCTCATCAAGGTCGACCTGAACCAATCCGCCTACGAAAACGAACAAGTCCACAATCGTTGGCATCCGGACATTCCAATGGCCTGCTGGGTCAAGCCCGGCGACGACTTCATTCTCGAAACCTACGACTGGACCGGCGGCTTCATCAAGAACAACGACAGCGCGGACGACGTTCGCGACATCGATCTTTCTATCGTCCATTTCTTGTCAGGGCCTGTCGGTGTGAAGGGCGCTGCGCCGGGCGACCTGCTTGTGGTGGATCTGTTGGACATCGGTGCGAAATCGGATAGTCAGTGGGGATTCAACGGCTTCTTCTCGAAGACGAACGGTGGCGGATTTTTGACGGATCACTATCCGCACGCACAGAAATCGATCTGGGACTTTCACGGGCTGTACACGAGTTCGCGCCATATTCCGGGCGTGAATTTCGCGGGGCTGATTCACCCGGGATTGATCGGTTGTTTGCCGGATCCGAAGTTGCTTGAGACCTGGAATGCGCGTGAGACCGGTTTGATCGCGAAGGAACCGCAACGGGTGCCGCCGCTCGCGAATCCGCCGTTTGCGGCGACCGCGCATATGGGGAAATTATCGGGTGCGGCGAAAGAGAAAGCGGCGGCATCCGGTGCGCGCACAGTGCCGCCTCGCGAGCATGGCGGCAACTGCGACATCAAGGATTTGTCACGTGGCTCGAAGATCTTCTTCCCGGTATATGTGGATGGGGCTGGGCTGTCCGTTGGCGATCTTCACTTCAGTCAGGGCGATGGAGAGATCACGTTCTGCGGCGCGATTGAAATGGCTGGCTGGGTACATATGCGCGTGAACGTGATTAAGGGCGGCATGGAGAAATACGGCGTCCGCAATCCGGTGTTCCAGCCGAGTCCGATCACGCCGACGTACAACGACTATCTGGTCTTTGAAGGTATCTCTGTCGACGAACACGGTGGACAGCACTATCTGGATGTGACGGCTGCGTATCGCCAGGCGTGTCTGAACGCCATCGAGTATCTGAAGAAGTTCGGCTACTCGGGTGCGCAGGCGTATTCGATTCTGGGATGCGCGCCGGTGCAAGGGCATATCAGTGGTGTCGTCGATATTCCGAATGCTTGCGCAACGCTCTGGCTGCCCACGCAGATCTTCGACTTCGATATTCGCCCGAATGCCGATGGTCCGGTGAAGCATGTGAAGGGTGGGGTCGATATGCCGTGTTCGCCAGATGTGGCGAAGTCCTGATGCGTCGAACGCAACGGAGATAGCCATGCCGATATACGACTTCGAATGTGCGGACTGTGGAACGTTCGCGGTGATGCGCCGGATTGCCGATCGCGATGACCCGTGTCATTGCCCTGAGTGTGGAGGGGAAGCCTCGAGAGTGATTACGGCACCGGCGTTGGCGTTAATGGGAAATGCAAGCCGTACCGCGCATGCAACGAACGAGCGAGCTGCGAATGCGCCGCGTCAGTCTGGGGATGCGTCGACGCTAAGGCATCGGGCGGGGTGTAGCTGCTGCTCGGGAGGGAAGGTGGCTCTCGCAGGGACAGCGACGTCAGACGGGCTGAAACGTCCCGCGGGCAGGCCGTGGATGATCAGTCATTAGCGATTCTCGTTTGGTGCTGGTTTGGCCGGTGATAGCCCCTCGGGTCGCAAGATCCGAGGGGCTTTTGGTTGAATCACAATCCACGGTGTCTCACGCGTCACGATCCGATGCAAGAGCGACTCACGTCCTGACGCCGCGCCACATCCACACCGTTCATAACAGGAGACAGATTTGCTTACAGCAGTCGGTGTCGCAATCATCGTTGTCGTCGTTGGGTTGTTGCTCACACGCAGAAGTAATCCCAGCCATTGATTTGAACTGGCCCCCAAGCGTTGGACATGAATTCGACCTTGGGGGGCAGTTCACTTCCCGGACCGTTTTCGGTTTGATGTTTGCATCCACACAGTCGGTGCCAAAGCGCGCTCGACGCGTGCATGAGTTTGCGTAGGGTGTGCCCAATTTCTTGCTGGAAGATGCGTTTGTTGACGGTTGATTGGTCCGCGTCTGACTAACGTCTGCAATAAAAAATGCCCCATAAGTTTTTGGCTTATGGGGCATTTTTTTGGTTCATTGAGCATTACCGGGGAAGGCGGCGCGGATTTTGAGGAAGAAGTATTCCTGGTCTCGGTAGCCGTAGGCGCGCCGCTTAATGACCTTGATAGTGTTGTTAATGCCCTCAACGATGCTGGTGTTTAGACGATGTCGGCATCTGGCCAGGATGCCATGCAGATAGCCTTTCAGACGCTGAGCGAAGGTGTTCAAGGGGGCTATTCCGCTTTGCTCGGCCTGCTCGCACCAGTGGTGCCAGGCTTGTTTTGCCCAGGCAGGTCTTCGGTAGAACCAGAGCCGCTTGAGTTCGTCCCTCAGGACATAGACCGTCAGCAGCGGCTGGTTGGCTTGCAGCAATTCGTCGAGCCGGACGGCCTGCTGCCGGTCTAGCTTGTCGCGGTTGCGCAATAACAGCCAGCGGCTCGATTTGATGACCCGGCGCGCGGGACGGTCCTGGCGCAGTTGGTTGGCCTGATCCACGCGCACCCGATCAATGACCTCTCGTCCGTACTTGGCCACGACATGGAACAAGTCATAGACGATCTCCGCCCGTGGGCAGTGGGCCTGGATTTCTAACTCGTAGGCCGTAGTCATGTCGATGGCTACGGCCTTGATGCGTTGGGCGACCCCACGCGGCAATTGCTCGAAGAACGCCCGAGCCGTCTCGCGTGAGCGTCCTGGGCCGATCCACAGCACCTGCCTGCTGATCGGATCGACGACTACCGTCGCGTACCGATGCCCTTTATGCAGGGCGAACTCGTCCATCGCTAAATACTCGATCCTGGACCAATCCGGTTCGCGCACTGACGCTCGGAGCCGGGCCTTGTCCAGCGTCTTGACGGTATGCCAACCCAGCTCGAAGAACCTCGCCACCGCCTGCACGTTGCTCGATTGCAGCAATTGGCTGCAGGCCGCCGCAAGCCGATCCGTCACCCGCTGGTAGCGACCCAGCCAAGTAAGCCGCTCCAGGCGCGGGCCACCGCATTGCTCACACAACAAGCGCCGGCGTGGAACATGAAGAACAACCCGGTACTCAAATAACGGCAGATCTCGCACCCGGCGCACCGTGGTCTCATGGACCTGGCGACATCGTGCGCCGCACTGCTCGCACAGCATCACCTTGGCGGTTGGCTTCAAATAGATCGACAGCGTGCGCCCTGTGCCCTCGGGCCACTCCACGCGTTCGACGGCATAGCCCTGCCAGCCTCCCAGCGACTCCAGCAGCTTGCGATCCAGCATCTCCACGCACTCCTGATGGCAAATTCCTGCCATCAAGAGTACGAAAACTTGTCAAATCCCTCCACGCTATTGCGCGATGAACCATTTTTTTGGGTGCTGCTTTTATCGACGTGACACCATCAAACGTCAATATTCCCAGCCCGCAGCGCATTGCTCTCAATAAACGCACGACGCGGCTCGACATCGTCACCCATCAGCGTGGTGAAGATGCCATCCGCTGCAATCGCGTCTTCGATCTGCACGCGCAGCAGGCGGCGCACCGACGGGTCCATCGTGGTTTCCCACAGCTGTTCCGCGTTCATCTCGCCCAGGCCCTTATAACGTTGCTTGGAGAGCTTGCTCTCGGCGTCCGCCATCAGCCACTTCATGGCCGACTTGAAGTTCGTCACCGGCTGCGAGCGTTCGCCGCGCTTGATCGTTGCACCTTCGCCGATCAAACCCTTGAACGTTTCCGCCGTCTTTTGCAGTTGCGCGTAATCCGCCGTCTGCAGGAAGTCCGGATCGATCACGGTGACCTTCACGTTGCCATGATGACGACGGTCCACGCGCAGCGAGACCACCGGGTCGGCGTTCTCGACTTCTTCCGTCACTGCCGTGATGGTGATCTCCGGGGCCAGCGGGTCATTGCTAAGCGCAGCTTCCAACGCCTTCGCCGACTTCGCTGCCGCTTCCTCAGTGTCCAGATTGATCTCGACGCCCTCGGTCACGGCCGTCAGCACCGACGGCTCGTACAGGCGGCTCAGACGCTCGATCACGCCATCCGACAACTGATAGCTGCGCGTCAGTTCGCCCAGCGCATCGCCCGAAATCGGGGCGGCGCCCGTCGACGGCGTCAGCTCGGCATTGTTCAGCGCCAGCTTCAGCATGTACTGCGCCAGCTCGCTTTCGTCCTTGATGTAACGCTCGTCCTTGTTGTGCTTGACCTTGTACAGCGGCGGTTGCGCGATATACACGTAACCACGCTCGATCAGCTCCGGCACCTGACGGTACAGGAACGTCAGCAACAACGTGCGGATGTGCGCGCCGTCCACGTCAGCATCGGTCATGATGATGATGCGGTGGTAACGCAACTTGTCGATGTTGTAATCGTCCTTGCCGATGCCACAGCCCAGTGCCGTGATCAGCGTCACGATCTGCTCGCTCGAAATCAGCTTGTCGAAGCGCGCCTTCTCAACATTGAGCACCTTGCCGCGCAGCGGCAAAATCGCCTGGAACTTACGGTCGCGACCCTGCTTGGCCGAACCGCCTGCCGAGTCGCCCTCGACCACGTAGATTTCGCACAGCGCCGGATCCTTCTCCTGGCAGTCCGCCAGCTTGCCCGGCAGACCCACGCCGTCGAGCACGCCCTTACGACGCGTCATTTCACGCGCCTTGCGCGCCGCGTCGCGCGCACGCGCCGCTTCCACGATCTTCGTGCAGATGATCTTCGCGTCGTTCGGCGTCTCTTGCAGGAAGTCCTCAAGCGCCTTCGCCACATACTCTTCCACCGGCGCACGCACTTCCGACGACACCAGCTTGTCCTTCGTCTGCGACGAGAACTTCGGCTCAGGCACCTTCACCGACAACACGCAGGTCAGACCCTCGCGCATGTCGTCGCCCGTCGTCTCGACCTTCGCCTTCTTGGCAATCTCGCTCTCGGCAATGTACTTGTTGATCACGCGCGTCATCGCCGCACGCAGACCCGTCAAGTGCGAGCCGCCGTCACGCTGCGGAATGTTGTTCGTGAAGCACAGCACCGTTTCGTTGTAGCTGTCGTTCCACTGCATGGCGACTTCCACGCCGATGCCGTCGCGCTCGCCCATCACGTGGAACACGGTCGGGTGCAGCACCGTCTTCGACTTGTTGATGTACTCGACGAAACCCTTCACGCCGCCGCCAAAGGCGAAATCGTCTTCCTTGCCCGTGCGCTGATCCGTCAGACGAATACGAACGCCGTTGTTCAGGAAGGACAGCTCGCGCATGCGCTTGGCGAGAATGTCGTAGTGGTATTCGACCTTGCCGAAGATCGTTTCGTCGGCCAGGAAGTGCACCTCGGTGCCACGCTTGTCGGTGTCGCCCAGCAGCTTGAGCGGCGACGTCTCGACACCGTCGACCATCTCGAGCTCGCGGTTCTGCGGCACGCCCTGGTGGAACTCCATGAAGTGCTTCTTGCCGTCGCGACGCACGGTGAGCTTCAGATAGGTCGACAGTGCGTTCACGCACGACACACCCACGCCGTGCAGACCGCCCGACACCTTGTAGCTGTTCTGGTCGAACTTGCCGCCCGCGTGCAGTTCCGTCATCACGATTTCCGCCGCGCTACGCTTCGGCTCGTGCTTGTCGTCGAACTTGATGCCCGTGGGAATGCCGCGACCGTTGTCCGTCACGGAAATGGAGTTGTCGGCGTGAATGACGACGTGAATGTCGTCGCAGTAACCCGCCAATGCCTCGTCGATCGAGTTGTCCAATACCTCGAAAACCAGGTGATGCAGGCCCGTGCCGTCCGACGTGTCGCCAATGTACATGCCGGGACGCTTGCGTACAGCCTCCAGACCTTCGAGGATCTGGATGGAGGCTGCGCCGTAGCCGTTTTCGGCCTGCTTTTGCTGTTCGCTCATGACAATCTTCCGGTTACTGCGTCATTGCTGACGAATTACTGCTTCATGACCTGCCGCCCCCCGCACGCTTTTGGCGCTCCGAAGGCCGCTTATCCCGCAAAAGGATAATTCTCTAGAAACGCCAAAGGGGCGCTCGGCCCCTTCGCGCATATGTGACGGCGCGTATGGCGGAATATCCGCTCAAATGCGCATCGGCATGACGACGTATTTGAATTCGTCGTTGTCCGGCAGGGTGATCAGTGCGCTCGAATTGGCATCGCCAAGGCTCACCTTCACTTGCTCGACCTTCAGGTTCGACAGCACGTCGAGCAGATACGTCACGTTAAAGCCGATGTCCACCGACTCGCCCGTGTAATCGATCTCGATTTCTTCCTGCGCTTCTTCGTTTTCGGTGTTGTTCGCGCTGATCTTCAACTGGTTTTCGCTCACCAGGAAACGCACACCCTTGAACTTGTCCGACGTAACGATCGCCGCACGTTGCAGCGATCGATGCAGCTCTTCGCGGCTGATCACGAAGCTCTTGTTGTAACCCTTCGGGATCACGCGGTTGAAGTCGGGGAACTTGCCCTCGACCAGCTTCGACACCAGTTCGACGTTCGCGAAGCGGAACTTGACCTGGCTCGGCGCCACGTCGATCTGCACAGGATCGTCGATGTCTTCGAGCAGACGCTGCAACTCGAGAATCGTCTTGCGCGGAATGATCACTTCCTGACGCGCGAACTTCTCACCGGCAATCGTCGTATTGCAGTACGCCAGACGGTGACCGTCCGTCGCGACCGCTTCGATCTTCTCGCCCTCGACCACCAGCAGCATGCCGTTCAGGTAGTAACGGATGTCCTGCTGCGCCATCGCGAAGTGCACCATGCCCAACAGTTGGCGGAACGCACGCTGCGGAAGCGCGAAGCTCGCAGCGTAGTCGTTGGCCTCGGCCACCGTCGGGAAATCCTCAGCCGCCAGCGTCTGCAACTGGAAACGGCTCTTGCCCGCCTGTACCGTCAGACGTTTGTCCGACAGCGAAAGCGCCACTTCGGCGTCCGGCATGTTACGCAGGATGTCGAGCAGCTTGCGCGCCGCCACGGTCGTCGCCACATCGTCGGCGCCCGCACCGCAGTCGGCGGTCGTGGTGATTTGCAACTCAAGGTCGGTCGACAGGAAGGAAATGTCCTGTCCGTGCTTGCGAATCAGCAAATTGGCCAGAATCGGCAACGTGTGGCGACGCTCGACGATGCCACTCACAATTTGCAGCGGCCGCAGCAGATTGTCTCGTTGAGTTTTGACCAATTGCATATTTATCCTTCGTAGTAACTGTTAACGGGTGCCAGTTTCTGCTGAAAACCCGAAGATTCCCTTATCAATCAATCGCTTGCAGATGGGATAACAGGGCGGAAAACGCTGTGGACGAGCCGGGGACGCATTGTGCGCCGATCCGCTATTGTGCCCGAAAACGCCTCTTTCCCCCAAACCGCACCCAGCTTATCCACAGGGATGCAGGCAACCCCGCCCATCCCCCTGCGCCGTCGCTGGCCGTTACCCCTTGAGCGTCTGCTCCAGCACGTGCAACTCGTGATTGAGCTGCGCATCCTTGCCTCGCTCTTCCGCAATCTTGCGTACCGCGTGCAGCACCGTCGTATGGTCGCGGCCACCGAACAGTTCGCCGATTTCCGGCAAGCTCTTCTGCGTCAGTTCCTTCGCCAGATACATCGCAATCTGCCGCGGCCGTGCAATATTGGCAGGACGCTTTTTCGAATACATGTCGGCGACCTTGATATTGTAAAAATCGGCGACCGTCTTCTGAATGTTCTCGACGGAAATCTGACGATTCTGAACCGTCAACAGATCCTTCAGCGCTTCCTTCGTCAGCTCGATCGTGATCTCGCGGCCGTGGAACTTCGAGTAAGCCAGAATCTTGCGCAGCGCACCCTCCAGTTCGCGAACGTTCGAGCGCAGGTGCTTACCGACGAAGAACGCCACGTCCTCCGATAATCCCACGCCTTCGGCCTGCGCCTTCTTGATCAGGATCGCCACGCGCATTTCGAGTTCGGGCGGCTCGATGGCCACCGTCAACCCCGAATCGAAACGCGAAATCAGCCGGTCGTCGATTCCGGTGATTTCCTTCGGATACGTGTCGCTCGTGATGATCACCTGCGCACGGTTCGCGATCAGCGCCTCGAACGCATAGAAGAATTCTTCCTGCGTACGGCTCTTGCCCGAGAAGAACTGAATATCGTCGATCAGCAGCAGATCGAGCGAATGGTAATAGCGCTTGAATTCGTCAAATGCCTTGCGCTGATACGCCTTCACCACGTCGGATACGTACTGCTCGGCGTGGATGTAACGAATGCGCGGGTTCTGCTTCTCGGCCAGCAACTGGTTGCCGATGGCATGGATCAAGTGGGTCTTACCGAGACCGACGCCGCCGTACAGGAACAACGGGTTATACGAAGTCCCCGGGTTGTTCGCCACCTGAATCGCGGCGGCACGGGCGAGTTGGTTCGACTTACCCGTCACGAAGTTGTCGAACGTCAGTACCGGATTGAGCTTCGAGCGCTCGTAGATCGACTCGACTTCAGCGACTTGCGCCGGCTCCTGCGGCGTGACACGCCAATTGCGACGCACGGCTTCGGCTTCGCTCGCTTCCAGATCGGGACGTTCACCATCGAGCGCTGCGGCATCTGCCGCGTGATTGCCATTCGCGCCAGCCACGGCCGCGTGGGCGGCAGCCGCAGTCGGATTGGCGCGCGCGACGGTCGTCGGCACGGGAGCGGGCGCGGCACTCGGTGCCGACGGCGGGGTCACCGTTGTGGAAGAGGGCATCCGCAAACCGGCCTTCGGATCAAGGACGAACGTCACTTCGATCGGGGCATTCCAATAGTCCGACGCCATGCTCTGGATGCGCCCGGAGAATTGGCTCTTCACCCAATCCAGCTTGAAGCGGTTGGGTGCGCCAATCTTGAGCGTGCGCGCCTGTTCGTCGAAATCGAGCGGCGCCAGCGGTTTGATCCAGGTACGGAACTGCTGAGGCGTGAGCTCTTGTTCGAGACGGGTCGCGCAGTGTTGCCAGAAGTCGTTCAT